>NZ_JBLZMU010000002.1:0-336019 GCF_053470045.1 Endozoicomonas sp. 2B-B | reverse complement strand
TCCGTAAACTACAGACATCAATATGTGAATGGTCATAACATTTATACTTTTTTTTGCTTGCTCCAGCTTCAGTATCTTCTTCAGAAGCTTTTCCTTCATCATCACTGCTGTCACTAAATCCACCCAAAGCATAGTCACTATCATAATTATGATAATCAGGGCCTTCGACTACTGCTGATCCTTGATTACGACCAAGATTGGCTCGGCCCAGATAATAAACTTTATCAGTGTTGAAGTGCGTCCGAAAATATTCAGTCAACAATTGCAAAACAGACGTAAAGTAAGCCTTACTCCTGGCCCCCATTTCAATGAAATTTGATGGTCGGAGTCTCATATCAGGGGGAGTATTCACTGCAGTAATTTGGAACCTGGCGGTCACTCTCAGCTGACCATCAACAGTCTGCTCGTCAATTCCCAGAAATCCGTCAGATGAATGGTGATCCCTGTTAAATGACCATAATGAAAACTCTTCAAGATTGAAAAGGCTTCTGGAGGAGCTCCCCCCTATAAAGGTTTTGAACATTTGCATGAGCGCTAATTCTGTCAAAGGCAGGTAAGCGTCGTATCTGTCATCTCCGGAATAGCCTGTACAAGGAAGCATCATGGTAACCAGGACTAACACTAACCGAATACCTTGCTTCATGTTATCGGGCCTTTCTCAGCAATGCGCTCATTGAACTTGAGTTCGATTTAAAAAAGACAAGAGCCCCGGCGATTTAACCATCTTTCGGTTGCAGACTATAGATAGCTGACAGGGCTCCTGCGCCTATGATGAGTGTATTCTATGATGTTGATGGTTTCTGTCTGGTTTTAAACAAGAATGACATAAACAACCAACATGCAATACCAAAAGACCTCCTGTTATATCGAAAACCCGCCGTATCTGGCGACAGAAACTTTAACCAGCTTCCAACCATGATCTATGGACTTGTTTCTTTGGTTGCTTTGATGATGGTCATTTTTATTTGGAACCTTCTGGGCTGGGTGTTGTCTAATTTTTTTAAGGTTTCACAAAAAGGGTCTAGAGTCCATGAAAAATAAATTTACGCTAATGATATTGATGGCAACACTGGCAATTAGTGCGGAGGCTGTATCTGAAACTTGCGATATAGTTTTTGCTCATAATAGAGTGAATATAAGCACTCTTGATAAAGCTGAACTACTGGCAGCTCTTTATAATAGAGCTAAACCTCAAGGATTGGGAATGCTCCACTATGATCCTGCTCCAATGACTGTAGATCAAGCCAAAGAGCTATTAAGCAAGCGAGCTTCTCATGAATTATATTTTGATTATCTCGCTGGGCGTGTAATGAAAATTGATATTAGTTCTGATGTTATGAAAACACGTTTATACAACAGGGATAATGGAGAAAATGCAGCAGAAAAGGTAGCTTGCGCATTAAAACCATCCAAAAAAGATGAGTTCTGACATTAGAAATCCTATCAAATCGCCTGTTATTACGCAGCCATTTGAATCCAATATGTTTATTGGGTTCAAATGGTTTTTCATGTTTTAGTAGCATTCGTTATTGATTGCAACATGACGCCAGTTTCAGAGTCTGTGCCACAGGGATGAATTAAATCAGGGAGTTAATATGGATATTTCAGGCTTAGCCTCTAAAAGGATGAAAATTGATGTACAAAGTAAAAGTGAAGATAAGTGTTTTCATGGCTTTGCACAGGGATGTATACCAAAAGCTCATATGTTCGAGTTTAAAGATAAAATTGATGGTGGCGCATGCGGTGATGTGTATCGGTCAAAGTGCGTAACTGAACGTAAATGTGATATAGCCATAAAAGTTATTCCTTTGATAGGTTGGAAAGCGGAGAATGCTATTGATGAGAAAAAGACGATACAAACCTTAATAGCCAATCCCCACCCTAATATTGTTGAATACTTTGGCGTTCTGGAAGAAGATGACAAAATGTACATTGTGATGGAATTAGGGAAAAGCAACCTCTATCAATTTTTAGATGAAAACTTCTCAAAATTATCAGTTTCACAATTTCATGAAATTATTTTCCAAGTTCTTGAGATTTTAAATCATCTTGAGTCGATAAGTGTTACGCAAAGGGATTTCAAACCTGAAAATATGATTTGTCTGAAAAATAAAATAAAATTAATCGATTTTGATAGCGTCCATAAAAAAGGAACACGTTTTTATGAGCCTCCATCATCACGCCTTATCAATGCTGCACTATTTTTATCAAAAATACAGTTGAAAATAAAATGTGGCGCTCTAAACGATAAATATTACGAGTTAACTTATAAGTTTAACGATGCTTGCTTCTCAGATGATTTCAACGAGTCTGATGCAAAAGCTTTATCTGAGGATCCTGATATCTGGCATGATCAGCTTCCTTTAGAAACACGACAATTATTAAGCAGAAGTTTCATTAATGAAGAGTCTAAGCAAAAACAAGTTATAAAAATGCGAGACAAAATTTCACCCAGGAGCGAGCTTGTTTTTTAGAACCTGTAACCTTTGCAGTAAGGGTGGCGAACACAACATGCCAACCCTTTGCCTGTATTTGTTATCCTGGCAGCCCCGCCGTCAGCGACAATGTTGATAGAATTTCGAACGAGAATAGAGCAACTAAAATAGTGCTATCTCCGATCACAGCCAAGGCTAGCGTGGATTTTGGCTCGTGAATCATCCACTGGAAAAATAGAAAAAACTTTCACACTTCTTCCGACTAATGCCAAAGGCAGTCGACTGGATTTTTTTTTAGGCTTTGCTATATACTCTGAACACTTTTGATTTAGTAAATAAAAATGCGTTTACTTACCTTTTGCCTATGTTTTTACTCAAGCACTTTGTTTGCTTATTTCGAAGAAATTCACATAGAGAATATTGTGAGAATTAATTCTGTATTGCTCCCAGTTATAACAACCATTAATTACTTACAGCTTAAGGAGCACTATAATCTGGGATTCGATCAGAATATCAGGCCTTTTCACCTTACGACGTTGTCAGTAATTTCAACAATTCTTACGAAAGACTACCTGATTGATAGAATATTTGCTTCAAGACATCTTGATCGTAATTCCAGATCACTGAAACCAAAAATTATTAAAAGTAATTATGCTTATGGCATCATTTTAGAATTTGAATTACTGAATAAAACATTATTGCAAAGTGAAAATAATTCAGACTGTATTCAGATATTGAACAATTCAATTATTTACCCTGTTTCTATTGACGGAAAATTAAAGTTAAGCATAGATTTAAAAAACATATCATCAGAGCATAACCTCATGCATTTAGATTCAACATATGGCCAAAAAGGGGATTGGTGGTTTGAAACTTCATGCATGTCAAATAAAGATAAAAATTTAGAAAAAGAGGAAAAAGCAGAAAAAGCAGTTAGTGTTCTTAACAGGTTTGTTTTAACAAATGTTTGCATTGAGCTAAAGAATCCCGAGAAATTATTGCAAATTGAAATTTTATCAAAATACAGTCTAAACGTAGTGACGGGAGAAGGGCTCAGTAAGTTTATGACTATCAATATGGGTAACAAACGAGCAAAAACCCAGCTGTTAAATATTTGTAATTTACAGCATGGGTACTTTGAACTTTACCATAGCAATGAGCCTGATATTAAATCAGCGTTGCAAGATTACATCTTGAACTTACATTTTCTGGAAGCTGATAACGAGAGAGAAAAGAGCTGGTTGAATACATTGTACATTTTAGGTCATTCTTTTGGCTATGGAATTGTTACTTACGTGTTTTCATATTTTGTTGACTACGCAAGCTTTTATCTTTTGGCTGAAAGTTGTGCAATTTGTTTAAACCAAGTCCAATACCCGGGAGCATCAGCTTGTGTGTACCACTGGTTTTGCACACTGTGTTTAAGTAAAGCGAGAGCAGAACATCCTCGAAGCTGCCCATTATGTGGTATATAAATGCCTCACGCTTGTAGCAAGGGTGGCATACACAGTGAGCCAACCCCTTATATCCTCACCGACATGCCCAAGAATTTGTCGCAGATTTTCCTTCCTCTTACTTTTTCCTACTTTTTCTTGTAGAAGGTTCACGCTATTGACTCAGCCATTGGGTGTAGTCGGTTTTGTATAAATCAGTCATTGTCAGCCTCCGGCAGCCAACCTTCAGTCGTCGATATTGACGCCATTTAGCGGATACCAGTCTTCAGTCATTATTTGCTCGTAAGACCACGGGCACTGATCCGGGAAACTATTTTCATTTAACTTTTGATTTTTATTAACATAAATATTCATTTCTTTAATCGCATCTTTTTTACCGTCAGGATATGTACTGTTTAGTACATCTTCTATTTGTGGTTTTAGACAAGGATTATCCGCAATAAGTTTGTTAATGTTGTTTCTTGATCTGTTGATAGTAATTAACCATACCCTTGGTACTCTTTCAGTTGCTACAGTGCCTATTAATACACTTGTTTGATAATCACATTTCAGAAGATGAGTTATCAAAGTAGCTAAACGATTTTTTAACTCACGAATATGGTCCTTAATGCCCAACTCCAGCTCCCCCATCAAATTCTCTATGTCAAGCTGGTCAAACTGTCGCTGAGCAAGTAGCTCCCGCTGTAGGGTAAGCCATTGGTGATAATCTTTGTCATACAAGTTTTCCATAAATACCTCCATTGCCCTAACACTGTAGGCAATTAACAGAAGGGAATCAAAATGAATTACCAAAGCACAGATGCCTTTTTCAATATCGACAGACCGGGTCCAGTCTCTGCACGCAAGAGCGTTAATAACTTCCTGCTTATTCATCATCAAAATTGACATAAGCATCGGGGGCAAGATTCTCAAACCGGGTGTACTGGCCAATAAAGGCCAATCTTACTGAACCGATAGGGCCGTTACGCTGCTTACCAATGATGATCTCACCAATACCCTTAAACTCGGTATCCGGGTTATAGACCTCGTCACGGTAGATAAACATGATGACGTCGGCATCCTGCTCAATCGCTCCGGATTCACGGAGGTCGGAGTTGACCGGACGCTTGTTGGGGCGTTGCTCCAGAGACCGGTTAAGCTGAGACAGCGCAATCACCGGTACGTTGAACTCCTTGGCGATGGCTTTCAGGGATCGGGAAATTTCCGAAATTTCGTTGGTACGACCTTCGCTGAAACCGGGAATCTGCATCAGCTGCAGATAGTCGATCATAATCATGGCCATGTCACCATGCTCACGAACCACACGACGGATACGGGAACGCATTTCTGAAGGACTGATGCCTGCGGTGTCATCAATAAAACAGCTGTGAGCCAGAGTCTTAATTTCGTGTTCAGAAAGCTTTTCCCTGCCAAAAACGGGCAGCGTCCTCAAATGAGCGCTTACTGCCCAACAATATGTCGCAGATTTTCCTTCCTCTTACTTTTTCCTACTTTTTCTTGTAGAAGGTTGTCTTGAGGTAGTCTTCCGTTAGTTCAAAGTGCGGCTCGTTCCCGTTATATTGTTTCAGGAGAGGTACGATTTTAGTTCGCACACCCATTCCCCTGGCATCGACATAGCCGTAATCCCTGAGAACCTCAACTACAATAGGATTTCTCGGAGAGCGCTGACCCGCCAACATTTTTTCGATGGTCATAGAATTCTGTAAAGTGCCGGGGCTGATTAATTCCAGACGGTCATTATAGATACCTATTTCAATATCGACAGACCGGGTCCAGTCCCTGTGCGCAAGAGCGTTAATAACCAGTTCCCTTACAGCTGCTTTAGGGTAGTACCAGCGCCTTTCCCTGCGAAAGTGACTGTCTATTTCTCCAGACTCTTCGCTGATATAGGGTTCAATCAGATCAACGAGCCTCTCAATAAGCCCAAAGTGCATCTCTGACAAACGACGCTCACCCGCTTCATCTTCTTTCCAGAGTCCAACCAATGGAAAATCCAATATCTTGTCAATCTTCGATTGATAGGTTTTATCTTCTCCATCAAACGCAACTACCCTGATTCCGGACTGCCTCAAATAACGTCTGGGGGAAGTACCAAACAATACCATACCCGCAACAGTACAAACTGGAGAGCTGATACCCTCAGCCATAAACCCTAATCCAATTAACCGATTAACCCATGAAGACTTATTCTGGGGAATATCAGGGTCTGCGAGAACATTTTTCAGATAATCAGACAGTCGTTCATGATCCAGAGAGTTATAGCTGGAGCCTGCTACAGGCAAAGCTTCGGTATGGAGCATTCCGCCGCTGGCAAACAATCTTGCCTGTTGCTCTCTTGTGGCTCTTCTGGATGTTGAACCAACCCGAATAAAGACATCTTCACGGCCTTTATGCCTTAACACATAGGGTTTTGATACCCCTTCCGTAAAGCTGACCACAGCAACACGGTTATCAGAATCAAGCTGAACTTCTTCGTAGTAAGGCAGTAACATGGGATGAACTTTATCTGCAATAGCGTTCATCACCCATTCTTCTAGTCTGTCTCGTGCTATACCGCTAATGGAGCCGTCATCTTCCACACCCAGTAGCAGCATACCTCCTTTGAGGTTAGCCATCGCTACTACTTCTTCAGCAAGCTGCTCAGGACGAATATCATCTCGCTTGAATTCAACGCCTGAGTTTTCGCCATTGGCAATAATTTCCAGTAGCTCTGATTTGCGCATATTCAATTAAATCCGTACTTTTTACGACGTTGATTAAAGGCAACCTTTCCTCCTTCGAGAATATCAGTCGCAAATTTCTGAACAGGTTCGACACCTATAACTTCCTGCTTATTCATCATCAAAGTTGACATAAGCATCGGGGGCAAGATTCTCAAACCGGGTGTACTGACCAATAAAGGCCAATCTTACTGAACCGATAGGGCCGTTACGCTGCTTACCAATGATGATCTCACCAATACCCTTAAACTCGGTATCCGGGTTATAGACCTCGTCACGGTAGATAAACATGATGACGTCGGCATCCTGCTCAATCGCTCCGGATTCACGGAGGTCGGAGTTGACCGGACGCTTGTTGGGGCGTTGCTCCAAAGACCGGTTAAGCTGAGACAGCGCAATCACCGGTACGTTAAACTCCTTGGCGATGGCTTTCAGGGATCGGGAAATTTCCGAAATTTCGTTGGTACGACCTTCGCTGAAACCGGGAATCTGCATCAGCTGCAGATAGTCAATCATAATCATGGCCATGTCACCATGTTCACGAACTACACGACGGATACGGGAACGCATTTCTGAAGGACTGATGCCTGCGGTGTCATCAATAAACAGTTTTTTGTCCTTGATTTTCTCCACCGCTGACACCAGCTTCGGCCAGTCGTCTTCTTCCAGCTTACCGGAACGCACTTTGCCCTGATTGATTCGGCCCAGAGAGGACAACATACGCATCATCAGCTGCTCAGAGGGCATTTCGAGGCTGAAGACCATGACGACTTTTTCGGTATTTAGCAGGGCGTTTTCGACCAGGTTCATCGCGAACGTCGTTTTTCCCATCGACGGCCTGGCAGCAACAATAATCATATCCGACGGCTGCATACCCGAGGTCATATTGTCCAGATCACTAAAGCCTGTGGTGATACCGGTGATGGCATCACCAGCGTTAAAAAGCTCATCAATTTTCTGAACCGTGTTGTCCAGGATTTCCCGAACACCCACCGGGCCACCGGTTTTGGGGCGCTCTTCAGCGATGTTGAAAACCAGTCGTTCAGCTTCATCCAGTACTGTCTGGCTGTCCCGACCTTCCGGATTGTAGGCGCTTTCAGCCATCTTCTGACTGGCATTGATCACCTTTCTGAAAACAGAACGCTCCTGAATGATGCCGGCGTAAGCCTCAATATTGGCAATACCGGCAACATTGGCCACCAGCTCGGTGATGTACACCATACCACCGGCCTGTTCCAGTTCGTCCTGATTCTCCAGGGTGGCGGCCAGTGTCAGGGGGTCAAAGGGAAGCGTCTCATTCGCCGATTTAGCCATCGACGAGAAAATAATTTTGTGACGGGGATGATAAAAGTCGTCAGCCGTGATCTTGTCGGCCACTTTATCCCAGGCTTCATTATCCAGCAGCAGGCCACCGAGCACAGACTGCTCCGCCTCAATGGAATGAGGAGGGGTCTTCAGGCTTACGGTTGCTTCATCAATGGGCAGTTCGCTTTCTTGGGGCAGTGCTTCCAGCATGATTCATGAATACCAAAATCGGAGCTTACAGAATACAGCAACTTGATGGGTGACTAAACTCTTGATTAAAACCGCAACGAGCGCAACGCTCGCTGTTATGGCTAAGGTTCAAGCTACCTTGTCAAACACTTAAGAAAGACATTTCTGGCACCGTTGATATCACGATCAACGGTGAAGCCCTCACCCTTAATAATTTTGGAAGAACCTAATTTTTCGTCAATGGTACCGTTCCATGATCGAGTCTTGGATGTATAGGCTTCGTTGCAATCAACCACATGCTTTCCATACTTTTTTGCGTACCACTTAAGCCGCTTTTTGAATGGGTAGTGATTGAGGTCAAGCATCTGGCGGCAGGTGTTACGGCGAATGGTGCGAACCTTCTTATCTTTGCGTGTGACCATACCTCTTGTCTCAAAGGTTGGCAAAAATACAACGTCGTACTTCGACACCAACTCGAACGCCAGCCGGTTATGCAGATCAAGAACAATGTCATCCTTTTTGCATTTCAGCCGGTCAATTTCCCTGTTGAAATGAATAATCCGATCTCTTGCCCACTGGGGCATATCGGGGAACTCAACGCCCTTCTGCGTGTTCAGGATTTTTTGCTTTTGACTGATCAAGCTGTCCACTTGCTTCATCAGTGGGAACAGCTTTGTTTTTGCAACGTTATTACCCGCTATCAACGCCTCTTTTTCGCTGTAGCAAGTGGCAAAGGTGCGAACTCCGGGGTCAACTCCAACGCATCTAACCTTCCCTTGGATTTCGGGATTTAGTTCAATATGTTGTTGAACCTGAATGAACCAGCGACCTTTGTCGTAGGTTATGACACAAGACTTGCCAATCGCTTCTGCTGGCACATCTTCTGTCAGGTGAATCTTGCCAAGAGCCTGTACGCAGGGATTTAATCCCTTTGGCAAACGGTCAATAGAGAATGAGTGCCTGCTACCTTTGCGGCTTTTGAAACTGATTTCTGCAAAGCCCTCTTTAGCTCCCTTGAGCTTCTTGTTGTGCTTGCAGACCGCTTTGAATGTAGCCGCTGCCGCCAGTGTTCCATTATCAGAAACAAGCGAGTTATAAGCCCTGCCACTTTCTTTTTGCTCTTGCTTCACTTGAGCTTTAATGGCAGGTCGCATGTTGATGAATTTTCCGCTGGCATCTTTATAGTCATCGTTGCGGAAACGCTCAACAGCAAGGTTGTACGACCTGCGATAGAGTATCAGGGCATCGTGATAGGCTTGCTCATTCTCTGGGTAAAACCTGATCTTTTTTGACGCTACTATCTTTGCGTCCTTTGCGTCTTTTAGCAGATCGCTTCCCGTAGTGGCTATTGCAGAATGAGGTAATGAAACCGATAAGCTCTTGGGTGTCGAATGACTCACTGGCGTTATCCGGGTCATCCAAAACCTCGATGTGTCCTCCCGATAATTCAACAAGCCATTTGATGAGTCCAAACCCTGATCGGGCAAGGCGATCTTTTGTGGGGCGATCTTTTGTGGCAACCACAATATGGGTTGGATTTCCGCACACCGGTGATTCCAGAATGGTTTGCAGTCCTTTTCGCTTAAAGTTGAAAGCACTGGCAATGTCGCTGATAAATTCTGCGTCAGGATGTTTTTGGAGTAAGATATGCTTTTGCGTGTCGATGCTGGATTTTTGCTTTCCAGAACTGACTCTTGCATAGCATATCTTCCTTTACTGGCTAATGAATATGCGGAAGTGACCACCACTGGTTTGCTTCACTTTTTCGTAGTGACCGCTTTCGATCTTGCGCCTTATAGTTTGGCTGGTTACGCCTTCAATCTTGGCGAGCTTTGTAGCTGAAACCCACAAGATAAATTCACTTTTTAATGACTTATCTTGTGTCTAGCAGCCTGTCGGACTTAAGACTGTCCTACTGCGGTTGCAATAAATTGGTCTAAAAATCCCTGTTTCTTCGTCAAATAGCTCGCTATTCTCCTCAGAAACAGAGATTTTTATCCTCAATTTCTTGCAATCCTCGCTACGGACGCTTAAGTCCGACAGGCTGCTAGCGTAATTGATTTTGCGATTGTTGCAATTTTATTTGACTGCTGAAGCATTCGATTTGATTGAGGGTGAATCCCAAGTGTCCAGAACAGTCAGGGACTTGTCATAATTTCTCCATAATGAAACGCTATAGTGACCATTTTCAAAGAATCATAAAGGAAGAATCACTATGGGCCTTGGCGGTATCAGTATCTGGCAACTGTTAATCGTACTTTTGATCCTTGTCATGCTGTTTGGCACCAAACGACTTAAGGGTCTTGGCAGTGACCTGGGTGGAGCGATCAAGGGCTTCAAGAAGAGCATCAGCGATGACTCAAGTTCAGCAGAAATCCCTGCGGGCAATAGCCAGGACACCGAAAAGAGCAGGGAACTGAGTCATAACAAAGCCTGAGGACTTCAGCGTGTTTGATATTGGCTTTGCCGAACTGCTGGTTATCTCAGTGCTCGCCCTGGTGATTCTGGGGCCTGAGCGCTTGCCTTACGCGATAAAAACCAGTCTGCAGTGGATCAACTATCTGCGCAGCAGCGCCAGCACTATAAGAGAAACGGTCAATAGAGAGCTAAAGGTCGATGAGATCAAGCAGGATCTTCAGCTGGAGGAGCTGAATCAACAGGTTCGATCTCTAAAACAGGAAGCAACCGTAGCTACTGAAAACCTCTCCAAACCATCCGATTCCAAAATAAAGGCAGCCTGAACACTGCCTCTATTTGATGCCTGCCGAGACATTTATGAAGACTGAAACCCCAACGGTTCAATCGGAACAACCCCTGATTCAGCATCTGCTTGAGTTACGTACTCGTGTGCTGAAAAGTATGGTGATTACCCTGCTGTTCTTTGTCGGGCTGTTTTACTTTTCCAATGACATTTACGAGCTGGTTTCCGAGCCTCTGCGCCTGCTAATGCCCGAAGGCACCAGTATGATAGCCACCGATGTAGCCTCCCCTTTCTTTGCTCCGTTTAAACTCAGTCTTGTGCTCTCCCTGTTTATGGCCATTCCCTTTATTCTCCATCAGGTCTGGGGATTTATTGCTCCCGGCCTGTACAAGAATGAAAAGCATCTGGCCATTCCATTACTCATAACCAGCGTCATACTCTTTTATACCGGTGTCGCTTTTGCCTATTTTGTGGTGTTCCCACTGATCTTTGGTTTCTTTACCACGACCGGGCCTGAAACGGTCACCATGATGACCGACATCAGCAGCTACCTGAACTTTATTCTTAAACTGTTTTTTGCCTTCGGGCTGGCCTTCGAAATCCCTGTCGCAACGCTGTTACTGATCTGGTCTGGCATGAGCACCGTTGAATCCCTCTCCAGGAAACGTCCTTATATCGTGGTGGGCTGTTTTGTGATCGGTATGCTTCTGACACCACCCGACGTTATCTCCCAGAGCCTGCTGGCTGGACCTATGTGGATGTTGTTTGAACTTGGACTTTTGTTTGCCAGGATGACGCCTTTTATGAAAAAGTCTTCTTGAGAACGACCCTGCGCCAAGGTCCGTATTTATCGGGAAAGCCTGGCAAGATTTAAAGCGATAGCAGGCCATTTTCGGCCTGCAAAAAGCCATATACTTAAGCTACCAAAAGACCGATATAACTACTTGTTTTTAATATATAAAAAAGTAGAAAAAGAAATAAACCGACATTTGGCCGGAAGCTAAATAGGCAATTAGACGCTTTATAAACCGTCAAATAGACGCTAGAGTAATAGACAATTAGCCGAAACTTGAAACACCTTCTGATGCCAAATTTCCCACGCTACTTACAACCAAAAATAGAAGAGGCCTTGCAGGATACTCCTGTAGTCTGCCTGCTCGGGGCTCGTCAGGTGGGCAAATCAACTCTTTGTCGGAAGCTTTACTCTGAGCGAGTTTACCTGACCTTTGATGATGCTTCTGTATTGCAAGCCGCCAAAGACGACCCAGCTGGATTTGTACAGAACCTGCCTGAATACGTGACATTGGATGAAGTCCAACGGGTTCCAGAGCTGCTCTTTGCCATCAAGGCTGAAGTTGATCGCAATCGCAAACCTGGCCGCTTTCTGCTGACAGGCTCAGCCAACTTGATGTTATTGCCCAGAGTCAAAGAATCGCTTGCTGGGCGTATTGAAATTTTGCATCTGCATCCACTGACAGAAGCGGAAAAAGAATCAACTCCTCCCGTCTTTTTACAACGACTCTTCACACAAGCCCTGTCTGCCTCTATCAAAGGTGAGCAAAAAGAAATTCATGGTATCGCTGAACGGGTTTGTCGGGGCGGCTTTCCTGAGCCCAACACCCGCACACCCCATCGTGCAGGACAATGGTTTAATCAGTATCTTCAGACCATTATTCAAAATGATATTCGGGATATTGCCAACATCCGTGACGAAGATGAAATGCTGAAGCTGGCTGAGCTGCTATCTCTTCGTACTGGCAATCTGCTCAATACCAGTAGTATCGCCACTGACCTGAAAATACGACGCGAGACCACCGATAAATACATCGGTATTCTGGAACACCTGTTTCTCTTCTACCGTTTGCCAGCATGGCATAATAATGCTGCCAAACGCCTGATAAAAGCACCTAAAATTCATATCGCAGACAGTGGGTTGGCAAGCAGGCTGAATCGACTGAAAGCTGAAGAATGGCAGCACTATTCGACCCCCTTCGGTCCCATTCTGGAGAGTTTTGTAATACAGCAGATAAGAGCTCTGACCGAATGGCTGGATGACCCTGTCCACCTCAGTTATTACCGGGATAAAGATCAGGTGGAGGTAGACCTGGTCATCGAACACAATCGTGATATCTACGGTATAGAAATTAAAAAAGCTATCAGTATTCAGGAAAAAGACGGAGAAGGCTTAAGGCGACTTGCTGACCAGGCCGACAAACACTTTAAAGGTGGCGTATTGATTTATTGTGGTAACAATGCACTGCCACTCAAGACAAAAAACTGCATGGCGGTGCCACTGGATTGGCTCTGGCGCAATGATATATAAGTACCTGATCAGCTGGTTTTGTTCCGCCACCAGCCAATGGAAAACGACATAACAAAATGTTTTTCACAAAAAAAAGCCGATGAGCATTCCAATCATCGGCTTTGTCAAATTGGCAGTCAGGTGACGGCTATTAAACCCCCACTTCACCACCACCGTCTTTCATAACAACCACCGTGGCAGAACGCGCCCTGTTCGCACCACTTTCATCCTTTGCATCGGTTGACCCGGCGGCAGGCCAGTTCGATGGATGCTGAATATTCAGGAAGAAGCTCTGGTGATCCGGTGTAAACGCCAGACCAGTCACCTCACAACCATTTGGCCCGACAAAGAAACGCTTCAGTTGCTGCTGGTTGTCGGCGTTAACGGCTAACAAGTCCTCAGTACTAGTACTGCTTAGCTCAGATGGAATAATGGCCAGCATCTGGTCATTGGTGTTTTCATTGACACCACCGTCTGTCTGAATCCACAACAAACCACGGTCATCAAAGGCCAGACCATCCGGGCTGCCAAATTCATTGGCTTCATTCAATCCAGAGAGATTCACCAGGGCACTTTCAGATGCAAAAGAGCCGAACAGGAAGAACTCCCAGGTAAACTGGCTTGGATCAGCCCCTTCATTCCAGCGAATAATATGGCCATACTCATTTCCTTCACGAGGGTTGGCCACGTTGGTGTCGGTATCAGAATTGCCGTCCTGGTTATCACGATCAGTGTTGTTTGTCAGTGTCACATAAACAGAGCCGGTTTTCGGATCTACCGCAGTCCATTCGGGGCGGTCCATGGGGGTAGCGCCTACCAGATCAGCTGCACCCGGCGTGTTCAGGATAATTTCAGCCTGAGTCGTGAATCCTGAGATATCACCTAACCTTCCACCGTCTTTAGTGGTGGCATCGGGAGTCAGGGGCAACCACACACCCTGACCTTCCTCATCAAAGCGAGCGGCATACAAAGTACCTTCATCCATGTACTTTGCACCGGTGGCGAGACGATCTTCAGAGTCAGCATCTGCCGCGTCCCAGAGCTCTTTGGAAACAAACTTGTAGATGTACTCAAACCGGCTGTCATGGCCAGAATAGAAAACAACGGGCTGACCTTCTTCCAGTTTGCCAAATGAGCAGTCTTCGTGACGGAAGCGACCCAGAGCCGTCCGTTTAATCGCTTTAGCCTGTGGATTATAGGGGTCTATTTCTACAATGTATCCGTGACCATTAGCTTCGTTACGGAAATCCTCAGTCTCATCTCCGGAGCCCGGAGTTACATCAAAACGGGCAAACTCGCCGGTTTCGTTTTCGTCAGAAGATAGAACAGTATCCCAATCATAACGGGTCCCCCTGGAACTGATACCCAGACGTATTTGTTCTTCAGTCCAGTTAGACGGGTCATCGGAACGGGTAAAATAGCCAGGCCAGTTTTCTTCACAGGTCAGATAAGTCCCCCAGGGAGTGTGACCATTACCACAGTTATTGTTGGTGCCCCGGGCAAGGGCTTTATTCCCTTTTTCATCCGTGTATTTGGTAATCAGCAGATCACTGTCTGCCACCGGCCCGGTCAGATCCATTTCAGAGCCTGCAGTGTAACGCTTGTTGTAGTTGCTGTTTTTAACCACATCCCAGACGCCATCAGTCAGTTTGATGTGAACCACTGAAACACCATGAGCGTTAATTTCTTTGCGAACTTCCTCAGCAGGACGTACACCATTATTGTCAGTTGCCCCATTCGGATGCAGTCGCGTCTGATCAATAAACTCATGGTTTATACACAACAGACCTTCAGTACTGCTGCCTTCAAGGGGGAAGAAATGCATCCCATCATGCATCATGCCAGTAGCATTCGCCTGATCGGTGGAACTGTTGGTGCCATCATCTTTCCACTCTGCCGCTAAATCATTCAGTGGCGTTCCCCACGGCGCCAGAACCTGAGCGGAGTAGCCAGCAGGTACAGACACAGCATCGGTCTTGGAGCCGGAAATAGAGTCAAAGCCAAGAGAGAGCTCTGATGAAAAAACATCGTCAGAGTCGTCATCGTTACAGCCCGTTAAACCAAAGCTGGCCAGTGCACTAAATGCTGCCAGCGCACCCCCACGTTTCAGAACACCGCGGCGGGAGAGTTCTTTTTCCAGCACTGCCGAGATCGGCCTGTTATCACTGGAGTTATACACCGTCGGATCAAAAGTATATTTGCTCATGTAATATCTACTCGTTCAAGCCAGCTTTATTTGTTGTGTAATATCCTCTAAAGCAGGCTCATTAAACGACACAAGAATTACAGTGAAATGTATTTAAGATGACAGATTTAATACCAATCGTGCTTTCTAACTCCCGTGATGAGCATGGAGATTTGAGCCTTAAGACAAGGCGGCGTGAGGAGTCATAGCCTTAGCTATGGCGACGATCGCCAACGCAGAATTAAGGCTCAAATCTTCAGCGCAATAGGGAGTTAGAAAGTTCGATTGGTATAAAACAATCTTTTGACTGAAATGACGGCGAATGAAGAGGCAGGACAAAAGGCACATAAAAAAATACCCGTGGACCTAAGCCCACGGGTATTTTTCTATCAGGCGTGGTTACAACCGAACTTATTCAGCTTCAACGAATACCTTGATAGTCGCTGCAACGTCGGTGTGCAGCTGGATGGCGATGTCGTATTCGCCAGTAGCGCGAATGGGACCTTCGCCCATGCGAATTTCGCTCTTGGCTACTTCAACGCCAGCACCAGTGATGGCTTCAGCCAGATCACGTGAGCCGATAGAACCGAACAGCTTGCCTTCGTCGCCCGCTTTGGCGGTCAGGGTCAGTTCGATTTCAGCCATTTCAGCTGCGCGCTTTTGGGCAGCAGCCAGCTTTTCGTTAGCAGCCTTTTCCAGCTCGGCGCGACGAGCTTCAAAAGCTTCAACATTTTCCTTGGTAGCAGGCACAGCCTTGCTGAAAGGAATCAGAAAGTTACGACCGTAACCGGCTTTAACGGTTACCTTGTCGCCCAGGTTGCCAAGGTTGGCAACTCTCTCAAGCAGGATAACGTCCATCGCTAGCCTCTTACCTTATACCTAGTGCCTGTCAGCCCTGAATCTGCTTACTCACGCGGTTGCGAAAATCAAACAGACTGTCAAGACAAGCAGTCAAAACAATAACCGGGTATGCCAGTTGCGTAAGGGTGATCAACAGCATATACAGTCCAATCAACCAGAAGCTGCCCCGTTGACGCAGTTTTACCAGCCCATGGACCAGCGCCAGACCTGCAATAAACAGTGGCAACGATGCGATGGGTACCAGGGCAGTCATCACAGGTGACAGTGCCGACCCCATCAAAGTGATGGTCAGTAGACCTACCCCGACAGCTGCGGGTAACCGCACCTTGCGGAATTCTTCACCGAATCCTCCGGGGTTATAGAGATCGGCCTGCCAGGAGCGCGCCAGCATCAAAGCCAGGACACAAAACAGTATGTGCACCCAGGCCAGAGCACCCGCTACGCCGTACTCCAGGACCTGTCTCAGACGTTCACCCGGTTGCAGAGCCTCTAGACTGCTACTGCCCTGGAGACTCTTTTTCAGAAACTCCATCACAGTGCCAGCCATGACGCTGATCATCTGCGGTGATATCTGGTACATGGCAAAAGCCACGAGGCCTCCCAGCGGCACAACAGCCAACAGGGTTTTCGGCCATGAGACAGTCTGGCGCAGGACGCAAGCCAGCAACGCTGTGGTTGCCAACCCGATCAATACGCTGTACTGACCAAAGGCGGCCCAGGCTATTCCGGGTAACAAAGCCCAAATCAGGACTTTCAGTCCGTGGTCAATGCCGCGACGCAGTATCACCAGAGATACAATAGCCGCACTCAACCAGAAAAGCATGGGAATACAGGCAAATATGACCGCCAGAAACAAGGAATGTTTCGGGCTTTTCATTGCCAGTTCCGCCAGTTTACGCATCAAGCAATACCTTCAGTTCCAGAGTTTGCCGACTGATCAGTGACGATCAGTATATGGCAGCAGTGCGATGTAACGCGCACGCTTGATAGCTGTCGCCAGCTGACGCTGATAACGGGCTTTGGTACCGGTGATACGGCTTGGTACAATCTTGCCAGTTTCAGAAACATAAGCTTTCAGGGTGTTCAGATCTTTGTAATCAATCTCTTTCACGCCCTCAGCGGTGAAACGGCAGAACTTTCTGCGGCGGAAAAAACGTGCCATTGCAACGTCTCCTTGAATTCAACAAATGGTGATGTTCTTAATCCTGCCAGCCTGGGCTGAAACAGCCTTGAGCTAAAGCAGTATCAAGGACGACTTACTCGGCAGCTTCTTCAGCAGCTTCCGGAGCTTCAGCAGCTTCTTCACGACGCTCTTCACGACGATCTTCACGACGATCGTCACGGCGTTCACGTTTCTCTTCAGCCTGCATCATGATGGATGGCTCGGAAACGGCCTCATCACGACGGATCACCATGTTACGGATAACTGCGTCGTTATAACGGAAGTTATCTGTCAGTTCGTCCAGGATCTCATTGCTGCACTCGATATTCATCAGAACGTAGTGAGCCTTGTGGATCTTGTTGATTGGATAAGCCAGCTGACGACGGCCCCAATCTTCAAGACGGTGTACCTGACCGCCGTTTTCGCTGATAGCGCGTGTATAACGCTCTATCATGCCTGGTACTTGCTCGCTCTGGTCAGGATGTACCAGAAAAACAATCTCGTAATGACGCATTATTTGCTCCTTACGGGTTAAACAGCCTCCCACACTGAGTGAAACACAGGTTCCATTCACAGAGCAGTAAGGCAAGGAGATGGATCGGAGATGACAGTCACCTGAAAGATGCCTGCACACCACGCCCAGCTTACAAAGAGCGGAGGATTTTAGAGAAGTGTGACCATGGTTGCAAGAATTATAAACCGATGGCGGCCGACGTTAAAACGCATGAGAATCCGGGAATCTACTGCCTGACGCTGCTTTTTATTGAGATAGATCGACAGACCTTCTACGATATCGGTCAGTCCCGCCACTTTCTCTCAACAACTTTACTCTCAACAAATGGTCGCCAGTGGGTAAACTGAATAAATTTCTATCGATTATCGTACTTTTGCTTTCAGCCCTTCCTTCTGTTTGCCAGGCCCGATCCCATCTGACCTATGAGATTAAGGGTCTGGAAGACGGGCTGAAGCGGAATGCCGAACGCTTTCTGCAAACTTTGCCTGCTATTGAGCCCGGAGAATTGCCTGGCTATCAAAGCAGTATTCTTGAGGCCGTTCAGAAATCTCTGCAAGCCCTGGGCTATTTCAACCCAACCATTTCCATGAAGATGGATGGCAAAGATACTGACCAGCTCAAGATTCATGTTGATCCGGGACAACCCGTACTTATCCGCACCATCAAAATAGAACTGAAAGGAGAGGCCCGAAAAAACCGGTCGTTCAAGAGGATCGTCAAACGCTCCCCCCTTAAAAAAGGTACTGTCTTCAATAGCGGAGAATATGAAGAACTTAAAACGGAGCTTAACACCCAGGCCCAGTCTCTCGGTTTTTTCGACGCTCAGATGCAAACCCACAGAGTCAAAGTTTATCCACAAGAAAATGCGGCGGATGTCGAACTGGTTTTTGACTCTGGCAGGCGTTACCGCTTTGGGAACATTGTTTATAGAGAAATCCCTGAAAATACCCAAGCCCTGATCGAGAAAATGTTGACCTTCAAGCCCGGCTCAAACTATCAATCGGTTCAGCTGGGCAACCTGAACAAAGAGCTGGCCTCAACAGGCTATTTCCAGCAAATCGATATCCTCCCCATGCGGGATAAAACCGAAGACTACCATGTCCCTGTTTATATCGGTGTCATTCCCAAGAGGTATCATGAGATTGAAACCGGTGTCGGTTATTCTACTGACGAAGGCCCCAGGCTTTCTTTGACCTGGGATATCCCCATGATCAATGACAAAGGGCACAGCCTGACCAATGAGGCTCTGCTCTCAGCCCCAAGAGCCGAACTGACTTCCAGCTATAAAATCCCCTACGGCAACCCATTAACTGAATTCTATGACCTTCAGGTGGGTTATCAATATAAGCGACAGGAAGACACCATCAGTAACCTTGGATCGACGTCCATCCATAAATGGAAAAAAAACCCACATGGCTGGGACCGAGACCTGTTTTTAAGAATTCAATACGAAAGCTACAAACAGGGCCTTCAGAGTGGCGAAAGCTTTCTGGTCATCCCGGGCATTTCCATGACCCGACGCCACGCCAGAGGCGGGAAGCTCGACCCCCGGAGCGGCTACCTGATCATGTCCACGGCAGAATTTTCGGATAAGCTCTTTGCCTCTGATCAGAACTTTGTGAAGCTATGGGGCCGTACTAAAGGTTTAACAACACTGGCAGAAAAACACCGTTTCATTGGTAGAATTGAACAAGGTGCTATCTGGATAAACGACGTCAGCAAAATACCCCCTTCTATTCGTTTCTTCACTGGAGGTGACCAGACGGTAAGAGGCTATGACTATGAAAGCATTGCCCCCAAAGACGACAACGATAAATTGACGGGGGCAAAATATATGACTGCGCTCGGTGTGGAATACAATTACCAGTTTCTGGAACACTGGCGAGCCGCTGTTTTTGTTGACTACGGGACTGCCACCAATGACTACAGGGACGACTGGAAAACCGGAGTCGGCTTCGGCATCCGCTGGATAACCCCACTGGGCGCGCTGAGATTGGATCTGGCCTTCGCTGTCAGTGAACCTGGCACCCCTTATAGACTGCACTTTTCTATGGGGCCAGAAATATGAAGACGGCTCTGGGTATCTTAACCTCTCTTGTCACTCTCCTCTGCCTGATGCTGTTTTTGCTGCTGACTCATACCGGCAACCTCTGGCTGTGGAACCTGGCTCGCTCACAATTACCTGAACTTCACGGTGAATTGGTTCAGGGATCAATTTCCAACGGCCTTGTCTTCCAGAATCCAGGCTGGGTGGATCAGGATATGGCGTTCACAGCTAACCGACTCTCTTTGCAGTGGCAACCACAAATGCTGCTCGAAGGAAGACTGGTCATTGATGAACTGGGACTGGAAAATCTTTTAATTAAACTACCAGCGCCTGATAAAGCACAAACACCTGCCAGCGACGGACTGATATTGCCAGAGATAGAGCTACCTCTGCCCATCACTGTCAAAAAGCTGACTCTGGATAAAGGCACTTATGAACAGGGTGAGATTAAGGAAGAAGTCAGTAATATACTTTTGTCGTCTGATGCCCGGCAATCGCAAATCAATATCCAAGAGTTCAAGGTTGAACATGCTTTGGGCAAAGCCAGCCTGCACGGGAAAATAACACTGAGCGGCGATTATCCACTGTCAGCAACCGTTGAAATTCAACCAGCCTCCTTCGATAAAAAGCTCCAACCAGAAAATCTGAAGGCCAGCCTTCAAGGTTCTCTGGCCGACTATCAACTGGATGCCAGCGCCACGGCCAAATCCAATGTCCTGGCCACTTCCGGGACTCATAAAGAAATCCGGGTAAAGGTCTTACTCCAGGCACGGGGAGACCTTGAGCATATTGCGATCCATCGTCTCAATCTCTCAACCCCTGAAGGTGATGCAGATCTTTCAGGCCGACTGAACTGGACAAAGGGGATTGCCTGGAATGGGAAGGTGAATCTCAACAGTCTGAACACAGCCAGCCTCTTACCTCAGTATCCTGCGAGACTGGATGGCGTTATGAAAAGCCGTTTTAATCTGGACGGTAAAATCTGGCACCTGGTGATTTCTGAAATGGATATCACCGGAGAACTCAGGGACAAACCCGTCTCGCTCTCCGGCACACTGGACATCAATCATCTTTTTAACTGGAAGGTAGATCACCTCAATGCCAAAGTCGGTGAAAACCAGTTAAACGCTCATGGTCTTATTGATAAACAATGGGACATAGAAGCAGAACTCAATGCTTCAAAACTGGCAGAACTTTATCCCGGCCTTAAGGGTGAGGTGAAAGGTTTAATCCATGTATCCGGGAGCAAAAAGCAACCCAGATTGAACTTTCAACTGGACAGCTCTTCAGTTCGTTATCTGGACACAGTCGTCAAAGACCTCTCGGCAAAAGGTCAAATTGTAAAGAAAGAACAGATTCTGGGGCAGGCTCGCATCAGCATAGAGGCACTGAAACAGGGCACACACACGCTTAACCAGATCTTGCTTGAAGCCAGAGGCAATGAAAAACAACATCAGGTTCGGCTCTCAACCCAGGGTAAAGAGCTCAAGAGCATCATCACCCTGGCTGGCAGCTACCACAACGAACAATGGCAGGGACAGCTCACCCGCAGTGACCTGAACACAGAATTCGGAGATTGGTCACTGAAAAAGCCTGTTGATATCAAAGCCTCGGCAGCCAGCGCTTCATTCTCTGAATTCTGTCTGGAATCATCCCCTTCCAGTATTTGTGCTCAATCCAGCCACTTGGGCAAAGATTCAGGACTTCTCTCCTTTCACATTGAGCAACTCGCACCTGAAAGATTCAAAGCCTTTTTTCCCACCGATTTTGGCTGGCAGGCGATGCTTAACTCAAAAGGGGAAGCAAGCTGGCAGGATAACCAGCCGAAACTGTCGTTAAAGCTTTCTTCAAGCCCCGGAAAACTTCAGGCTTATGATCTGTCCGGCGATTACAGCCAGCTCAACATGGAAGCCAGAATCGTCAACAATCAGTTGCAAAGCTCCCTAAACTTCCTCTCAGACACGTTGGGACGCAGCCACCTGACCATAGCCGTCAATGATCTGAAAAACCGGAAAACCCTCAGTGGCCAGCTGAATATTGAGCAATTATTGCTGGAAATATTTGCGCCTTTCTTGCCTGAAGTTAGCGATTTGAAAGGTACTTTTTCTGCCCGGGGCCGACTGGAAGGCTCTCTTGCCAAACCTCTTTTTTATGGCCGACTGGCCATTGAAAATGGTTATGCCAATACCACACGAGACATTGTCAGCGTTTCTGAACTTAATACTTACCTCAATGTGAACGGTGACTCAGGCACAGTAGAAGGCAAAATGCAGGTAGGTAAGGGCTCACTGGATCTGGGAGGTCAGCTAAGCTGGAAAGATTTTCGGCAGCCTGCCGGTATCATCACCCTGAAAGGGCAAAACCTGGATGTTAAATACCCTGGCATGGGGGAGATCAAAGTTTCTCCCGACCTTAAGCTGACACTGTCTGAAAAGATAACACTGACGGGTATTATCCGAATTCCCTGGAGTCGCATTACCATCAACAGTCTTCCGGAGAGTGCAGTTTCAGTCTCAGATGATGTAGTAATAGTGCAGGAAGGACAAACTTCTGAGCTCCACGAACAGGCCTTACAGCTGTTTTCGATGAAGGTACGAGTCATACTGGGAGACGATATCCGGCTCAATGCTTTCGGTCTCAAAGCCAGACTGGCAGGGCATCTGGATCTTCTACAGCTTCCTGACAAACCCCTGGAAGGAAGCGGCACCATTAATTTAATTGAAGGTCGTTACCACCAGCTGGGCCAGGATTTACTGATCAAGGAAGGAAAAATCATTTTTCAGGGGCCTATCGATTCCCCCTATCTATTGGTCAATGCCATTCGAAATCCGGAAACCATCGAAGATAATGTTGAGGTCGGCATCAAGGTCAGTGGCTCTGTAAAAAAACCTGAGTGGACCGTTTATTCCAGCCCGGAAATGCCGCAACAGGAGCAGCTCTCCTATCTGCTGCGAGGCCGGGGTCTGGAAGGAGATGACAGTTCCGGTGTCCAGGCGATGCTGGTAGGGCTTGGTGTTTCCCGATTTGGTGGTATCGCCACATCGCTTGGTGAATCCTTTGGTTTCAGCGATGTCTCTCTGGATACTGAAGGCAGTGGCGATGATACCCGAATCACCATTGGTGGCTACATAGCCCCCGGTCTCCGCCTGCAATACGGTGCAGGGGTTTTTGACTCAGTCAGCGAAGTGAAAGTTCGCTATGAACTCATGCCCAGACTCTATCTTCAGGTCGTCAGTGGTCTGGCTCAGGCTGTGGATATTTTCTATCGCTTTACCTATACCCCTGATTCCAAAAAAGGGCCTGAGTGATCACGCAAAAGAAAATTTGAAAGGCTTCAGAGTATTGAGCTTTACTGACTGCTCTGATTGCCAGATGTCGTAGTTGTTCTGCATAACCAGCCAGCTTTCCGTAGTTCTGCCAATAACCATGGAAAGTCTTCTGGCCATCTCAGTGGATATAGCGCTTTTTCCCTGCAAAATCCTGTTCAAAGTTGAGGGTGAGACCTCCAGAGCCTCAGACAGTTGCCTGCAGCTAACTTTGGCTGGTTCCATGTAGGTTTGCTTTATAAACTCTCCCGGGTGGAGTGGATCGTGCATTCTCATCAGTGATAATCCTCGTAGTTCAATATGTATGCATTGCCATCAGTAAATTCGAATGTGATGCGCCAGTTTTTTTTAACTGTTATTGACCATACTCCTTTGCTGTCTCCTACCAGTGGATGAAGGCCGTAGCCCGGAAGGTCAATATCATCAATTACGTTTGCAGTGTCGATGGCTTGTAGCTGAGCCTTGACTCTTCTCGCGTGCATGGTCTGGATACCCGATGGCTTTCCAGTTTCGTAAAGGAAACTGACTCCTACTCCTGAAGAAAACGTATATAGTGCTCTGCCGCAAAATTGACCAGACGTTGTCTCGACTCGAGACTTCCCCAGGCGCAATGGGGAGTGACCATCAAATTTGGCAGAGACGTGCTGAGCAGGATATTTCCGTGTCTGGGGGGCTCCTCTGTCAACACATCAAACCCGGCGCCTCCCAGTCGTCCTGCTTCCAGTGCCGAAACCAGAGCACTCTCGTCTACCAGCCCGCCTCTGGCGGTGTTGATCAGAATAGCCCCGGATTTCATCAGTGACAGTCTTCTCTGATCCATCAGGTTGGCAGTGCTTTCACTCAAAGGACAATGCAAACTGACGACATCTGACTGTTTCAATCCTTCGTCTAACTCCAACCTGTCTTCAGAGGTTGTCGGCGAACCTGGCACTTTAGCCTTCAACACATTCATACCGAAAGCTTCTGCCAGCCTGGCAGTGGCCTTACCCAAGTCACCATAACCGACAATGAGCAGTGTTTTACCCTCCAGTTCCATGATCGGATGATTCAGTAGACAGAATCTGTCGCTTTTTTCCCAGCTGCCGTTGGTAGCATCTTGGGTGTAAGCAGGAACAGAGCCCGCCAGAGACAGAATCAAAGCCATGGTATGTTGGGCAACAGATGCGGTGCTGTAACTTTCTACGTTCTGGACTTTAATTCCTCGCAGATCACACGCAGCAAGATCAATATTATTTGTTCCCGTTGCCATTACTCCGATATATCGAAGGTTGGGGAGTGAAGAGAGTGTCGACTCATCAATCACCACTTTATTGGTGAAAATCGCTACCGCATCACGACAACGTTCAACTATATCTTCTGGTTGACTCTGATCGTATATTTCCAGCGGTAATGAAAGCTGTTGAAACGCTTCCAGTGATACGCCGTCACCCAGAGTAACCCGATCCAATAAAACGACATTCTTTTTTGTACTCACATTTTTTACCTTTGGAATTCGGTTTTATCTTTTCAAAAGACAGTGGCCTGCTATCATGACGTTACGAAAACAGATTCCATCAGGAGGTCTCAATGGAACCTGCTCATCACACCATGAACGATTTGTTTGATCAGCTTGGATTGCCCAGCAGCGACCAAGAAATCAATGCCTTCATCGAAGAGCATAAAAAAATGCCCCATCGGGTAAAAATTGAGCATGCCGACTTCTTTTCAGACAGCCAGCAGGCTTTTATTCAACAGGCATACAATGAAGACGCTGACTGGGTTGTAGTCATTGAACATCTGGACGCTCTGTTGAGAGAAAAACCATCCTGAGAATTTCGGAGTTCTATGACTGTCTTTGGCGAACCGCCTCAAACAGGCAGACACCTGTCGCTACAGAAACATTCAAACTGCTGACTGACCCTGTCATGGGGATAAAGATTAAAGAATCACACTTGTCACGGGTCAGTCTTCTCATTCCCTTACCCTCAGCACCCATCACCAGGGTCAGGGGCCCCTTGAGGTCTGTCTTGTAAAGATCACAAGCGCTTTCACCGGCGGTGCCAATCATCCAGATGCCACGATCTTTCAGCCAATCCATGGTTCTGGAAAGATTGGTCACCTGTACCAGCGGGACATTCTCTGCTGCGCCACAGGCCACTTTTCGAGCCGTCGCATTCAGGGTGGCAGATTTGTCTTTGGGCGTAATCATGGCGTGAACACCGGCGGCATCAGCGGTTCTTAGACAGGCACCCAGGTTATGAGGATCGGTCACGCCATCCAGTATCAAGAGGAAAGGCGGCTCATCCAGCGTGTTCAGAAGATCTTCCAGATCGCCCTCCCGGTAAACTTTCGCCTGCGCAACACGGGCCAATATACCCTGGTGCACCCCTTCAACTTTCGAGTCCAATCGGGCGCGCTCGACAAAACGCACCGTCACGCCCTGGTTGCGGGCTTCCTCCACCAGCGCATTAATGCGCTTATCAGTGCGACCTTTCTGGATCAAAAGTTCCAAAACTTTTTCAGGAGAATGCTCAAACAGGCTCTGCACAGCGTGCAGGCCAAAAACAACATCATCACTCATTACGGGAATTCGCATGCAGGGTTGGAATCAGGATTGGAATGCATATTAGCAGAGCCGAAGGCTTCAGTGGAATGGATACCGTTCTTCACGCTTGAATAAACAATACCCTGTGATCTACACCATTGAGGGTCATCTGGTACAGGTCAAGGTCCTGACACTCCCCGCCCTATCGAGGCTGTCGCAAAAGCCCAACAACTCGTTCCCACGCTCTGCGTGGGAATGCATACCTCCCCTGAAAAGCGGACTCTGCAGCTCGAGATAAGTATGGATTCCCACGCTGGAGCATGGGAACCAGAGTTTTGCGACAGCCTCAATCGGGCGAGGGTTCTTGATCGCTCAAGAACGTTTCTGTTTCATAGTTCGTTGCTCAGGGAACAGGCTTGGTTATCGCATAAAAGTTCCGCAGTGGGAGCTTTTACGATGGCGAATCAACGGGGGCGCCTAGCCCCATGCTCCCCAAGTCTCACACAAACTCCACAGACTTAACATCCCGTCTGCCCGACGGTAGGTCTACAAGAGACAGGACAAAAGGTAGCAGTTTACCTACAAACACTCAACCGGAACGCTCTACGCGTTCCCGCCTTATATCCCCGCCCGCATTGGGCGAGGCTTTACGGCGAAACTGGTAACACCCCATGACTACAAAAAGCGATGAATGGCTGCCTGCCACCTCACACTAACACGAGCACTGACAACAGTTCTGCCCCATAGCCTGATCTGGAACTAACCGGCAGGCAGTACGTGAAAAAAAACAGCAAAGAAATGACAGACACTACCGCCCAGAACAAAAACATGCCAGATAGCATGGTTAAAGGGCAGCTTTTTCCACAGGTAAAAAACCGCCCCAAGAGTATAAGAGAGGCCACCCGCTAACAGCCAGCAGATACCCTCCAGCGATACCTTGCTGGCCAACTCTTTTGACGCAAAAAGAACCAGCCAGCCCATCAAAATATAAGTGGCTACCGAAAGTTTTTTAAAGCGTGGACCAAACCAGACTTTAAAAACAATGCCCGCAATAGCCAACAGCCAGATAATGGCAAACATGATCCAGCCCAATGTTCCCCTCATGCTGACCAGTAAGAACGGGGTATAGGTTCCGGCGATCAGAAGGTAGATGGAACAATGATCCAGCAGCTTGAAGACCCTCTTGGTGTTCTCATGCTGGATACTGTGATAGAGCGTGGAAGATAGAAAGAGCAGTATTAGCGTTGCCCCATAGATACTGAAGCTGACAATGCGCCAGACATCATGCTGTTCGGCAGCATAGGTTACCAAAAGGGTCAAACCGGCCACACTGAGCAGAGCGCCCAGACCGTGGGTGATACTGTTTGCAATCTCTTCAGCCAGGCTATATCTGGCCATGAGGTTGTTTCCTGTGTCGGTGTTGACTGACATCTTAACACTCGGAATAGGCTATTGAGCCCGGATAATACTCAAGATTCTGGTTAATGTCAGAGCAGATTACAAAGAAAGATCAACTTGCTGTTCACCGATTGCTGAAATCATTAGGCGTCAAATTGGAAATTGCCGCCTGACCGCTTTCAAATCACTTAGCCTTTCTCTTTCTCGGCTGTCTGTCGGCCGGTTTTGCAGACGACTTTTTATTCGTTTCTGGCTTTTTACCGGCTGAGGATTTACCGGACTTCTTGCCGGTACTTTTAGCCTTGGCTTTTTGCTTGCGAGTGGTTTTTTTCTTTTTACCTGTAGTTTTCTTGCCCGATTCTTCAGACTTTGCTGCATCCAGTAAAGCTCTTTTTGCGGCCCGACTCTTGGCCACACTGGTTAATGGCTTGCCACCTTTTGAGGGGCTTTTTCGCGATTTGCGGGAACGTGAAGGTCTCTGCGCAGTACCTGTGGATAATTCGAAATCAATTTTCTGGTCATCCAGATTGACGCTGGCCACCATGACTTCGATATCATCACCTAATCGATAGCTTCTGCCGGTTCTTTCACCCACCATACGATGATGAACAGCGTCGTAATGATAATAATCATCCGGAAGGCTAGTGACGTGTACCAGACCTTCTACATAAATATCATCCAGGGCGACAAACAGGCCAAAGCCTGTAACGGACGAAATGACACCGGAATACGTCTGTCCGATATGCTGCTGCATGTACTCGCACTTCAGCCAATCCATAGCATCCCGTGTAGCTTCGTCTGCCCGGCGTTCTGTCGCAGAACAGTGCTCTCCCATGGCCAGCACTTCACTGCCATCATAGGGATAAATGGTCTTTTTATTCATCTCTCTGGCACCCACGCGAACAACATGCCGGGTTTCAACAGAAGAACGAATAATATGACGGATAGCCCTGTGCACCAGCAGATCAGGATAACGACGAATCGGCGAAGTGAAGTGCGCATATTCGTCAAAAGCCAGTCCGAAGTGCCCCTGATTATCCGAAGTGTACACGGCCTGACTCATAGAACGCAGGACCACTGTCTGGATCACATTGTAATCGGGGCGATCTTTAACCGATGCCAACAAAGCCTGAAAGTGAGCGGGCTTCAGCTTGCCAGCAGGCAGCGATAAGCCAAGACTGGCAATAAAGCTGTTCAGATTGAGCCGCTTCTCCATAGAAGGCCCTTCATGCACGCGATAGAGCCCGGGAATCTTGTGTTTCTGAAGGAATTTGGCCGCACAGACATTGGCGCAAAGCATGCATTCTTCAATCAGTTTGTGCGCGTCATTGCGGACAGCAGGGACAATCTTTTCGATTTTTCGGTTACGACCGAAAACGATCTGTGTTTCTACCGTTTCAAAATCAATAGTGCCACGGTCAGAACGAATACTTTTCAGAACCTTGAACAGGTTATAGAGTTCTTCTACATGGGGAAGAACCGCTTTTCGTTCGCGACGTAAAGCCTTGCCCTCATCACTGAGTGGCTTTGATAGCATTTCCCAAACCTGGGTATAAGTCAGACGGGCATGGGAGCGGATCAGACCCTCGTAGAACTTGTAACCGGAAATTTTTCCATTGCCACTGATGGTCATTTCGCACAGCATGGCCAGACGATCCACTTCAGGATTCAGAGAGCAGAGCCCGTTTGACAATACTTCCGGCAACATGGGAATAACATGTCCCGGGAAGTAGACAGAAGTGCCCCTGTTATAGGCTTCTTTGTCCAGTGCTGTTCCGGGCTTCACGTAATGGGAAACATCAGCAATGGCTACAAATAAACGCCAGCCGCCGCTTTTTTTGGGTTCACAGTAGACTGCATCATCAAAGTCACGGGCATCTTCGCCATCAATGGTAACGAAAGGCGTCTCTCTCAGATCAACACGGTGCTTTTTGTCCCGCTCAGCCACTTCCGGCTTGAACCGGGCCACCTGCTCTTCCACTTCAGGAGGCCACTCATGAGGAATGTCATGGGTGCGTAATGCAACGTCCACTTCCATTCCGGCATCTTGTCGTTCACCCAACACTTCTTTGATCAGGCCCATCGGCTGAACACGTCGGCCAGGCTGCTCAAGGATTTCAACCAGAACATATTGCCCATGGCTGGGCATCAAAGGGCCCGGCTTGATGAGAATTTCGCGATCAATTCTGGAGTTTTCCGGTACGACAAAAACATTGTCGTTTTCTATGTAAAAGCGACCCACCAACTGGGTGGTATTACGCTCTATGACTTCAACAATCTGACCTTCAAGTCGTCCTCTGCGGTCCACTCCGGTTTCACGAATGACCGCACGATCACCATCAAAAGCCTTGCGCATTTCACGCCATGAGAGGTAGTAATCTTCGCCGCCCTCATCAGGAATCAGGAATCCATAGCCGTCCTTATTACCCTGAATACGCCCTTTGATCAGATCCATTTTACTCAACAGACCGTAGGTTCCCTTGCGGGTTTCCAGTAGCTGACCATCACGAATCATAGCTTTAAGGCGGAATAACAAAGCTTCCTGCTGCTCAGGCAGAGTTACACCCAACTCACGGCACAGTAACTTATGGCTTGCCGGAGCCCCTCTCTTTTCCAGAGTCTCCATAATAAAAAGACGACTGGGAATCGGGTTGTCGTAGCGAGCTGCTTCATCAGCAGCCTGGGAGTCCAGTTCTTTCCACCCTTTTTTGGGCATAGGGTTTATTAACCTCTCTGTGATCACATAATGTCTGTATGCAGTGTAACCCTACTCCGGGTAACTAGCGCGCATCTTTGCTTAGTATGCCCACACTTTCAACTTAATTCCTACCGCATATGCGTTGGCAGACACGACGATGCATTGATTCAGATCAATATTGCACCACGAACAACTAATTAAAATGTTAATAGTTAACAAAGAAACTTTCTACACACACCTACAAGGGACCACCATGAACAGAAACGTTCTCTCACTCACTATTGCTGCAGCAATTGCTGTTTCTGCTACCTCTGCTCAGGCTTATGAGGCCGGAGATTTTATTTTCCGGGGCGGAGTAGCCAGCGTTCAGACCAATGTTGACAGTGGGGGATTAAAAACCAACGGGTTTGAGGAAAAAAACAAAACAGTTGACGTCAATAATGACACTCAGCTGGGACTCTCCTTTACCTACATGCTGTCGGATAAGTTTGGTGTTGAGCTGCTGGCAGCGACACCGTTCAAACACACTCTGAAAGGAAAAGGTGATCTGGCAGGATTGGGAGATTTTGCCGAAGTTAAACACTTACCACCGACTTTGAGCCTGCAATACTACCCGATGGACAAAAACGCCAGGTTCCAGCCTTACCTGGGACTTGGTTTGAACTACACCGTTTTCTTCAGTGAAGATTTCAAAGGCTCCGCCAGTGATACCTTCAGCGATCTGGAACTGGACAGTTCATTGGGCCTGAGTGGACAACTGGGCTTTGACTATCAACTGAACGAGCATTGGGCCGTGAATGCTGCTGTATGGTATATGGACATCAATACCACAGCGAAGTTCAGGGACGACTCTGGACACCGCTACAAGCTGGACGCAGAACTGGACCCACTGGTTTACATGGCCGGTGTTTCTTACAGGTTCTGATGGCGAAGAAGCCCCCGCCGCCAGTAAATCCGGCGGGGGACCGGATCAGCCGAAAGGCTGTTCCAGAATAATGGTTTCTACACGATCCGGGCCGGTAGAAACGATATGGATAGGTGTTCCCACCACTTCTTCCAGACGGCGGATGTAGGCGCGGGCATTTTCCGGCAGATCATTCAGGCTCCTGGCACCAAATGTAGACTCACACCAGCCGGGCACTTCTTCATAAACCGGTTGAATTGCTTCGTACTCTTCTGCATCCACAGGGGTCGTAATGGACTCACCCCGGGCATTCTTGTAACCGGTGCAGATCTTGATAGTTTGCAGGCCATCCAGAACATCCAGCTTGGTCAGACAGAGACCGGATACGGAGTTGATCTGAACAGACTGACGCAGAGCCACAGCGTCAAACCAGCCACAACGACGGGGACGGCCAGTGGTCGCACCAAACTCATTGCCTTTCCTGGCCAGGTGCATACCCACATCGTCAAACAGCTCGGTCGGGAAAGGACCAGAACCGACACGAGTCGTGTAAGCCTTGGTAATACCCAGAACGTAGTCCAGATAGAGAGGGCCAAAACCACTGCCGGTAGAAACACCACCGGCTGTGGTGTTGGACGAAGTGACGAATGGGTAGGTACCGTGATCAATATCCAACAGAGAGCCCTGAGCCCCCTCAAACAGAATGTTGTCACCCTTGCCATGGTGCTCATGAACCTTGTCGGTCACACGCTCAATCATAGGTTTGATCTGTTCACCCATGGCCAGTGCTTCATCCAGAGTCTTCTGAAAATCTACTGTATCAGCCTTGTAGTAGTGCTCCAGAGCAAAGTTATGGTACTCCATGACTTCTTTCAGTTTCTGGGCAAAACGCTCAGGATGCAGAAGATCGGCAACACGCAGTCCACGGCGAGCTACTTTGTCTTCGTAGGCAGGGCCAATACCACGACCGGTGGTACCGATTTTGTCCTTGCCTCGTGCCAATTCACGGGCCTGGTCCAGGGCAATGTGATAAGGAAGAATCAGCGGGCAGGACGGGCTGATTCGCAGACGTTCACGAACAGGAACGCCACCTTCTTCCAGCTTGTGAATCTCTTTCAGCAGAGCTTCAGGAGACAGAACTACGCCATTACCGATGTAGCATACAACGCCTTCGCGCAGAATACCGGAAGGAATCAGGTGCAGAACGGTTTTTTCACCGTCGATCACCAATGTATGGCCGGCATTATGGCCGCCCTGGAAACGCACAACCGCTTTTGCCTGCTCAGTCAGCAGGTCAACGATTTTGCCCTTACCTTCGTCACCCCATTGAGTGCCGAGTACGACAACAGTCTTACCCATGGTAAACGGTCTCTTACTTTCTAAAATAAACAGACATGACAAAGTTCAGTTCAAAACATTTTCTGAACCGACTCTCATGCATCTGTGACAGGCCGGAGAAGTTTAACTGAAATCAATTTCGATCAGACTTCCGGGTTATTCTACAACCCACTCTCCGTCACGGCAGACCAGCTGCCGGTCGCAACCCGTGCCTGCAGCGTCTGTCTCTTGTTCAGGCAGTTGGTAAACTACCCGTTGTCCCTGGCGACGCAGTTTCTTTACAACAGCAGGATCTGCAGCAACAGGGGCAAATATCGTCATTCGTTCGTCACTGGCATCCGTTTTCAGATCCGGAAGGCTCTTCAGCTCAATTAACGTCTTCAGGTCTGTACTGAAACCGGTAGCAGGGCGGGCTCTGCCAAAGATCCGCCCAATGCCGTCATATCGGCCGCCTTTGGCGATCGCCTGTCCCTTTCCGGGAACATACGCAGCAAACACGACGCCTGTATGATAGTTATAACCGCGCAACTCACCCATATCGAGGTAGAGGTTAGCTGACGGGTAAAGCTCAGCGACCTTGCCGGCAATCACTTCCAGCTGGTCGAGCGCTTTGAAAACAGCCTCAGGCGCGTCCTTCAGTACCGCACGGGCATCATTGATGACACTGGCATGACCTGTCAGGGATGTCAGCGCTTTAAACATCTTTGCGGTGCCCGAACAGATTTGCCAGCTGGCCAGCAGTTCAGATACTTCACACACCGCTTTTCTTTGCAGAGCATCAAACAGTTTCTGCTCCTGCTGTTCACTCAGTCCGGCATACTCCACCAGTGAACGATAGATCCGCACATGACCCAGATCGAGGTTCACAGACTCAATACCGATCGCTGCCAGTGTTTCCAGCATCAGGGAAATGACTTCAATATCACTCTCGACGCCGCCATGACCATAAAGTTCTGCACCCAGCTGAATGGGCGACCTTGTGGCTCCCAACGACGCTGAACGAGTGTGAAACACGCTGCTCGCGTAGCAAAGTCGAACCGGCCCTTTTGCTTTCAGGGTGTGGGCGTCAATTCTGGCAACAGCTGGCGTGGTATCCGCCCTTAACCCCATCGTTCTACCCGTGAGTTGATCTGTTACTTTAAACGTCTGCAACTCCAGATCGCGGCCCAGACCAGCTGTCAGTGACTCCATGAACTCCAGATGAGGAGGAATCACCAGCTCGTAGCCCCAGCAATCGAATAAATCCAGCATCTCACGACGAAGCATTTCTGCCTGACGTGCTCGTGGAGCAAGAATTTCCTCAATGCCATCTGGCAATAACCAGCGATCTGCGACGGTCATAACAGCCCTCTTTTTTTCGCTTTTACCACTGTGCCAGAAGTCTGTTGGACTAAAGGCTGTCCTGAGGCGGACAACTCAAGTCTGACAGGCTCCTGGAGCGATAAACTATTCCGCTTTTACGTGAGCATACTCAGAATTATGAGTCCTACCAACATGCTGCCAAAACCTGCCATGCGCAGCTGCCGGTTATCAATCTCTGACAACTTTGTGACCATATTGCGCCAGCGCTGGGGATACAAAAAAGGCAAGACGCCTTCCAGAACCAGCATCAGACTCAAGGCTATGCCCAGATGTTGCAACATATCCACAGGATGACTCCCCAAAGCTTTTAGTCCGGACAGGTCCACAAAAAAACCGGGCAGAACCCGGTTTGCGGTATCATACCACTGGCTGAAGCAGACTTCACGACCAGTAGTCGATAATTTATCAGTCTCTGATCAACCGGCAAGAGCAAAAGCACTGTTTCATTTCTTCATCGTCAGAGATCGCAACCCGCTTTTTGTGAGCCTGTCCGTTGGGAAGCGATCATCCGGATATAATGAAACTCAATCAAGGCCCTCACTCTACCGCTGATTCTGGATGGCGCATTGCCATTTTTGTATCCCCGACGCCGACAAATATGTTAACAAAATTGCCAATAATTGATAAACGACAGCTTTGAACGACAGGCTCTATCAGCAGACAGGACTCGCAACTACAACTGTACCTGCGCAAGAGAAGCATAATCAGTCGCCTGCGATCAGAATAGATCGCCTCTGTATCTTTTCTTCATTCCCAAAATTCTTAAGCCATGAAACAGGATAGCTTCGATTTTGAAAAACACAAAAAACGTGAAATTACCGTTTATGTCTTCCCGTGCAATTCTTCTGAGCTGGCACGTTGAACATGAACAGATGGGAGATAAATAATACAGCTTCAGATTTAGGGTCTATTGTTATGCCTCAACAATAAAAATCTATGGGCAAATTCAATTATGAAAGTAAAAAGATTTCTCACTATGGCTCGCCTGTTTCTGTTATTCGCTCTGTCGGTCATTTTGCCGGTCTCCGGTCATAGTTCTGCTGTTTCCGATCTATTGAGCTGGGCGGGATGGGGGGACTCCTTCAAATCCCCGAAGACAACAGAATTTATTAATAAAATGTCGTTTATAGAGAACAATCCGTCTCTTCACCTTGTTTACGATCTTAAAACTGCTGATGATAAAGGCAAGACAATTGAACTGGAAAAAAATCAGCTTTATATCCGTCTGAATAGCAAAGCAGGCGATATCTTTCATTTTTGTTTCAGAACCCCTCCCTCGTTATCCGCAGGAAATTTTCCCTCCCCACCAGTAATTACAGAGGCTTTAACAGGGCAGGGTATGCCTGATATTCAGGCCGGAGGAATGAGAGTGGTCGAACTGACACCAGACAGTGGTGGCTGGCAACATGAATATTTAGCCAGATGGCGTTTACCGGCTGGTAAAGCGTCGTTGGTCCTGTCGGTTCAAGACAATAATGCATGGCGTATACAACCAGAGTGTAGTGGTATTTTTTCACAAAGCACCGGTCTACCGTCACCATCCGGTGGCAACACTTCTGGTAACAATACTTCCGACAATAAAAAGCTATCATTTGTCGATATTTTTTTCCGTAACCCTCAGGTTCCGGAAAACGGGTTCAATAATCCTGACGATACCAGCCGTTTCAATGGGCCTTCTGTAGTACCTCAAACCCCTGAGACCGCAGATAACAGCGAGCTATACACAAACTCCGGCGGTGGCGGTTTTGGTGGCGGCGATGATTCAGACGATTTATTTAAAAAAAGGCCGGGAGGTGGTATGGCTCCCCTTTACTCTTTTGAACTGATGAGTGAACTGGTCAGTAGAATAGTCCTGGTGCGTCTCCCCGACACTAACGGTCAGGCTGTTAAGAAACGAGTTTGGGATACCCGGATTGTTCTCAAAATCAAGCGTGGCTGGAATGAGCAGACCATCCTTATTTCACAACATCTGTGGAATAAGATAAAGGGTGCAAACCTTGAGCGGAATCCGCGACTTTTTATGGCATTGCTCAGGAATCCGGATAATCCGGAAGCAGCATTTGATCATTACCAGAGCAACAACCCGGAACAGACAGAAGACTATCGTGTTTATACAGAACAAGAGTTCATTTTAAGCCCTAAGCAATTAATTAGTGTTTCAGTATTTCCGGGCAGCTGTCCAACGGGGATAAGTTGCCCGAAAGGTACTGAAACCACTGCAAAAGATGCCAGAGTTGATCTGAAACCTCCCTCCTACAGGCAATCTCAGGAGGCCTACAGTCATCATAATCGACGCCTCTTCGGTGAAAGCGGAAATGGGGAAGACGATGGTTCCGGCGGGGCACCCAACAACGTGTATTGCCAACATTGTCAGAGACAAAAACCTGTAGTCTTTAACAATATGTGCTTCGACTGCGCTAATGCTGGCATGGTTGCATTTGAGCGGGATCTCAGCGAACCGCCTCCTATTGTAACAAGTAAGGAAATACCGGTAGCCGTGGCAGAGTGGGTTGATACCTCAGCGATCAGACTAACACGATGGCTCGGTGAACTGGTCTATGAAAGACGAGAGTCGGATATTTTTCACTCCAGCCATTTCTACAAAAAGTATGAACTTTATAACCTTCTAACTGAAAATATTTTACAGCATAAAGAGACTCTGGAAAAATTTCACAAGTACTGGGTTAAATTTTCCAGAGGTTCAATATCTGCTGGTAACTTGATTCTACAGGTCGGTGTGCTGGCTAAGAATCATGGAATCGACAAGCATGTTGAAATAGCAAGAATTGTTAAGACACTGGCCCGTCACCGGGACATATTTGAGACCCAGGCCTTTTTGAATCAATTCACAGAAAACAAATTAGCCAGTGAGCTGATAAGCAATAATCTTGCGACACATAACGAGTTATATAATCTCGTATATTCACAAGTAGATAACCAAAAGAAAAAAGAATTAATGGATTTTATTTATCAAATATTCAAACAAACCAGTGATTTACTGGCAGAGAAAACGGTTCCTTCGACATATGACACATTCAGATATTTAAGCGAGTTATCCAGAGAACTGTTTAGAGATTATCGTTTTGGCTTTCCGAATTATAGAGATGGTCAGCTGGATATTATCCCCTGGGGCTTTGGACAACATACCTTTATTACTGAATCTAACGTACATAAATTAGAAAGGAATTTGCAATCTCAAACACTTTATGGCGTTGGATTTTATATTTCTGACAATAATCCATCCACACCTGAACAAGTTATGGCTATATTCACCGGCTTGGCTATTTTAAGCACAACACTCGTGGAATGTGGCGAGTTTATGCACAAACTTTCTCAGGATCAACGTCAGCTTTTCCTTTATTTTGCCAAGACTGCCAGAAAAGAACTTATTAATTTACTGAACTCAACCAGTTCAGAGCAAAAAAATGCGTTCTTAAACAGTATGTTTTTCGTCTTTGGCGAGATTCCCAGAGAATTGGCTGATGAACTGGCTCAGGAACAGCCATCCACACCTGTCAGCGGACTGGCTGCTATGCGAACAGCGGCAGAACCCCAGCGTGAGCAAACAACAGGATACACTCTGGACTCACCTTTACCAGAAAAAATATTCATAGATTATGGTTACGAGATAGGTACTAAATGGAAAATGTTTGCCAGACGTACGGAAGGAGGTTTTAGAGAACCCCAATTAGATGCTATAGATCATGATAACAGACAACTCTTCGATAAGGTGATGGCAATGCTGTACCAATGGAAGCGAGGCTCTCGTCGACCTATTACCTTCAGAGACTTCCTAAGTACCCTTAAAAAAATAGACCGAAATGATATTAGAAGCTCAATAGAGCAAAGATATAATCTTCCTCAAATATAGAGTTTTTAAAATAGCTCCGCTATTTAACTCATATTCAGCTAAAACAACCATCTCATTATCGTATGACAAGAGATGGTTGTTGTGCTCTCGTCTAACCACCTAATGTTCTTTCAGGAACTTTCCTCACAGACAGTTTTCTGGCCAGTATGCGAGCGCCAAAATATCTACCACAATTCTGCTAACTTCCTATTCCTCTGTAGCGACGATTTCGAGACAAAGCTTGGTATGAAAGGGTGAATAGGTGACCGATAGCAAGTATTCTGCAAGCCTATTACCTCAAGCAGTCAGCTTTCGTGCAACGCACCCATTGACTGGCAAAGATGGTGACCAAAGGAAACTGGGTTGTCTGTCTGGATCACACCAACTGAGACTTTGGTCAGTTCAAAATCAACATCATGATGGTCGCTAAGTAGGAGTTCGACATTCTCGCGAAGGAAGTCGTCATTCCCGCGAGGGAGGCTGTTGCAAAACTCTGGTTCGCATGCTGCAGCGTGGGAAGCGATACCCATCTCGCACTGCAGAGTCAGCTTTTCAGGGGAGGTATGCGTTCCCACGCAGAGCTTGTTGGGCTTTTGCGACAGCCTCAGAGCTTGGGAACGAGTTGTTAGAGTTTTGCGACAGCCCCCTTCGCGGGAATGACGGGAGTGAAGCCGGGAATCATTCAGCTTGAGTTAATAAGCTTGCAGCTATATCTGCTGGAGAGTAGCCACTCACCCTTTTATATCAGGATTCCTTACGAAACTGCCCCCTACAGAGCTTCTATTCGTAGCCTGTTTCGCTGTGCAGGATAAGAGGGGAGCCCTCACCCCGTGAAGAAGCCGAAGGCAATAGGCAGGCTATGGCCGAGGTTGCAACATACTCACAGGTCTCTGGTCAGCCATCAAGGGCAGAGGCACTGCTTCAGTTCATCCGAACTTCCGCAATGCCCTGCCCGGCAAACTGTCCGCTTACTTTTTGCTACCTGAGTGACTGTTCAGATAGTTGAAGAAATCATTATCCGGTTCCAGCAACAGGATGTCGCCTTTACTGTCAAAGGACTCTTTATAAGCCTGAAGGCTACGATAGAATGCGTAAAATTCAGGGTCCTGACGGTAAGCCCCGGCATAAACTTCTGCCGCCTTGGCATCGCCATCACCTCGAACAATCTCTGCGTCCTTGTAGGCGTCTGCCTGAATAACGCGCTGTTCCCGGTCCGCATTAGCACGGATACCTTCAGCCATTTCCTGACCTTTGGAGCGGTATTCCTGAGCCTCTTTCTCACGCTCGGAAGACATACGTTCGAAGACCGAGTCACTGACCTGAGGTGGCAGGTCTACTTTTTTAACCCGGACATCCACAACAGTCACACCCAGCTCTTCTCTGGCCACTTTATCCAGGTTGCTGGTGATATCATTCATCAGCTTGTCACGCTGACCGGATACCACTTCATTCAGTGTCAAACCACCAAACTTGTTACGCATTCTGGATTCAGCACGCTGGGAAAGCAGCGTGTTGGCACGATAAATGTCGCCGGCTGTCGCCTTGTAGAACTTGGCGACATCTGCTATTCGCCACTTGATGTAAGAGTCCACAATAACCGCTTTCTGTTCCAGTGTCAGAAAACGTTCTGATGGCACTTCGAGATGTTGCAGACGGGCATCGAAAATACGCACGTTGTCTACAAACGGGAATTTCAAATGCAGACCCGGTTTCAGGTTAGGGTTCACCAGCTGACCAAAACGCAGTTGCACTGCACGCTCACGCTCGCTGATGACAAAGAGACAACTCCAGGCCAGAACCAGGATGACCAGACCAGCGATCAGAGCTGTAAAACCTTTCTGACTCATCGACCAACCCTCCCACTGCTTCGTGCACTGTTCACTCGCTTGCTCAACTCCTCTGCAACGCGATTACTGATGTCAGTCAAATCCTGACTGCTCAGCTCAGCTGGCTGGGCTGGCATGGATGACTTGCCCTGGGTCAATTTATCCAGTGGCAGGTAGATCATATTGTTGCCACCCTTGACGTCCACCAGTACCTTGCTGGTGCCCTTCAGGACTTCTTCAACGGTTTCGATGTAGAGACGCTCACGTGTCACTTCAGGTGCACGCTTGTACTCTGTCAAGAGCTTGGAGAAACGATCTGATTCACCTTCAGCCCTGGCAATGACTTCATCACGGTAAGCATTAGCTTCCTCAATGGTCCGCTGAGCCTTACCACGCGCTTCAGGGATAATCTTGTTCGCGTAAGCTTCCGCCTTGTTCTTGGCACGTTGCTCGTCTTCCCGTGCACGAATTACGTCATCAAAAGCAGCCTGAACTTCTTTTGGAGGCTGGGCACTTTCAATGTTGACCTTACCGATGCGCAGACCCGTCCCATAGTTTTCCTGGTATTCCTGCAAACGGGCACGAACTTCCTGCCCCAGAACTTCACGTCCCTGGGTCAGTACCTGGTACATCTCGGAGCTGCCGACCACATGACGCAGCGCACTCTGGGTGGCCTGCTCAAGACTCATCAGAGGCTTGGCAACATTCAGAACATAATTTTTAACGTCTTCAATGTTGTATTGGACAGACATGGAGACTTCAACAATGTTTTCGTCTTCAGTCAGCATCTGCTGTCTCAGGTTATAGGTACGGAGTTCGGTCACCTTTTCCAGAAACTTGCTTTCAAAGGGCGGGAAGTATATGTGAAGACCCGGACCAACGGTCTCGGTATATACCCCAAAGCGCAGAATAACGGCGCGCTCTTTTTCATCGACGGTGTAAATTGCGTTCCAGAGGTAGGCAACAATTGCCAGAACAATGATTCCGATAAACATTCCTGAGGAGGAACCGGAATTACTGCTCCCTTTACCTGAACCACCCCCACTCTTGCCACCACCAAACATTGAGTTCAGTTTGTCCTGCAGTTTGCGGAATGCTTCATCCAGATCAGGTGGTCCCTGATTTTTGCCACCACCCTTATTATTTCCACTACCCCATGGATCCTGGCTGTTTCCACCCGGCTCGTTCCAGGCCATATATGTCTCCGTAGAGTCAGTAACGAATTCTTTGCCCAGCTGGTGCGTCAGGACTTGCATCGTCCAAACTGGCTCTGTGAGCAAACTATTTCGCTGTAAAGCTGACCTTTGTCGCAACGACAGGGTAACTCTCTTTACAGCAGTGCGTAAAATCCATAAGGCGATCGGCCTGACAGATATGTGAACCTGACCTTGCCCGGACAGGCATGGCGTCTTTCCGGTCGTGTGAACCAAAGGCTTGACTGAAACAGTGTACATTCAGCAAATCCGGATACCACAACTTTCGGCGACAGACCAAGGCTGATTGTGTCGCTCCGGGAGCCCATCGGACCAAAACTTTTGAGTACGAAACCGCCCTGAGTCACAAAGTCCTCCAGGAGCCTGTCCGACTTAAGCAACCCCAGTAGGACAGTCTTAAGTCCATCAGGCTCCTAGGCCAGATTGTAGAGTTTGGAGAGCAGGAAGTGCAAGCTCATATTAGTAATCGCCGCAACTTCCTGACACCTTGCTGACTATTCATTAACAATAATCCTACCCTTCAATCAGACAACCTGTCTGTAAACCTTCCTGTTTTGCCACCCGTTCGAAGTCACTTCTTGGCATGCGGATATCCAGCAACAGTTCACCTTTGTCAGAATACTCTTCTGTCTGGATAGCACCCATTTGGTACAAGCGTGCCCTCACTTTTCCCTGATTGGCCTGAAGCATCAGACGCCCCTGAATCATATCATTGCCCAGCAATTCGGTGATGGCCTGACCGATTAACTCCAGACCTGCACCGTCTTTTGCACAGACCCAGACTCTTTCAGGTTGTCCATTATCATCACGCTGGATTTTTGGCGCCACCTCAGCCAGCAGATCAATCTTGTTATAAATCTGAAGAATGGGTAGTTCATTGGCATCAATTTCTTTCAGAACTTCATGCACTTCCCTGATATTTTCCAGACGCTCCGGATCATGGGCATCGATCACGTGCAACAGCAAATCTGCCTGACGGGTTTCCTCCAGTGTCGCCCGAAAGGCTTCCACCAGTTTATGAGGCAGGTGTCGAATAAATCCAACCGTATCTGCCAGGATCACCGGCCCCAGATCAGCAAGATCCAGCCTTCTCAACGTTGGCTCCAGTGTTGCGAACAACTGATCCTGTGCATAAACGTCTGACTGAGTCATGCTATTAAATAATGTCGACTTGCCCGCATTGGTATAACCTACCAGAGAGACCTGCGGCACTTCTGCCCTCTTTCGGGAACGCCGTCCCTGGTCACGCTGTTTACGAACTTTTTCCAAACGACGGGTGATGCTTTTGATTCTTGCCCTGAGCAATCTGCGGTCGGTCTCCAGCTGGGTCTCACCCGGCCCCCGCAGACCAATCCCCCCTTTCTGTCTTTCAAGGTGAGTCCAGCCGCGGATTAAGCGGGTACTCATATATTCAAGCTGAGCCAATTCAACCTGCAGCTTACCCTCAAAGGTTCTGGCACGCTGGGCAAAAATATCCAGTATCAGTCCGGTGCGGTCAATGACACGGCATTCCAGTTCTTTTTCAAGGTTTCTGGCCTGACTGGGTGACAGGGCATGGTTAAACAGAACGACTTCGGCTTTGTGCTGAAGCACAGATTGACGGATTTCTTCAACTTTACCGGGACCGACAAAATAGCGGGGAGAAGGAGACCGGACATTCACCGTGATAAAAGCAAGGGTTTCAACACCTGCAGAACGAACCAGCTCCATGAATTCCTGCGGATCTTCCCGTTCCTTGTCTTCACTCATATCCGGATGAACAAGGATTGCACTTTCACCACCTTCATGGCGCTCAAAAAACAAACAAAACTCCTGAAATTATTTTCTTTCGATAGGGGTTATTAACCATTCATTAACAGAACAGGAAATATTGAGACGGTCTGAATTGACCATTAAAACAGACTGCCAGCCCCAATAGTATACTGCCCGGTTATTTTTCTACACAGCTGTTTTTTCCATAAAACAATTTTCATGCTTAAAATGTTTCAATCGTACACGACCTGTTTATGAAACTCATAAACGTCAAAAGGCGCTATAAAGCGCCTTTTAATCAATCAGCAAAACTTATTCTTGCTCGTCGTGCTCGCCCATACCTTCCTGACCCTGCATTGGCAGTCGAACCGGGCGGCTTGGCACTACAGTTGATACTGCGTGCTTGTAAACCATCTGGCTAACGGTGTTTTTCAGAAGGATTACAAACTGATCGAAAGACTCGATCTGTCCCTGGAGTTTAATGCCGTTTACCAAATAAATAGAAACCGGCACGCGCTCTTTACGCAGCACATTAAGGTAAGGGTCTTGTAGAGAATGCCCTTTTGACATTTCTGTACTCCTTATTAATTCTCGGGTTTTGAATAGCCATTGTTCACTTCTAGTTGGGCTATTCGCTCGACCGGCAGTGCCAGTACCTGATTGTTCAATCTGTGTACAGCCCAGAAATTTAGCTGGGCAACAGTAAGCGATGCCCCACACTGCCATCAATAGGTAATACTAGCTACTCATACCGGACCTGCAGAAACTATTGCAGGTGCTCACGTACCAGCCTTTTCCAATGCACTTTGTTAATGCTTTAACCAATACAAAGCTGAGGTCAGGAGACTTGTACAGAAATCACTTTCTTATTATTCCTTATTTAAGGACGGGCTTCAGCCATTTCAAGGCATCTTCCAACCGGTTTTTCGACAAACTGTCCAGCCAATGAATATCAGGCCAGCTTCTGAGCCAGGTCAACTGTCGCTTGGCCAGTTGTCGGGTAGCGATTATCCCTTTTTCCAGCATGGTGGAATAGTCCATCTCTCCTTGAAGATACCCCCAAACCTGACGATAACCAACCGCCCTGATAGAAGGCAGGGAAATATCCAGGTCTCCCCGCTCGTATAAAGCCCTGACTTCATCCACAAAATGGTGCTCCAGCATAAGTTTGAAGCGGGTTTCAATGCGCTGATGGAGCACTGATCGATCCCCGGGAGCAATGGCCAGATTCACCAGATTATAAGGCAGTCGACTGGTTGCCTGCTCCTGATGCCAACGGGAAATCACCTTGCCTGTGGCATAATAGACCTCCAGAGCTCTTTGCAGACGCTGAGTATCCGTCGGTCTAATACGAAGAGCGGCTACAGGATCAACTGTCTGAAGCTCGTCATGGAGCGCCTGCCAGCCCTCAGACTCAGCCCTTCTCATCAACGCTTCCCTGATCCCGGCATCTGCCGCTGGCAAAGTTGCCAGACCGTCTCGAAGCGCCTTGAAATAGAGCATGGTACCTCCCACAAGGAGAGGTATGTTTCCCTTATTAGTAATTTCCGTCATTTCCCTGAGAGCATCCTCACGGAAGTCAGCTGCAGAATATGGCTCGGAAGGGTCGCGGATATCAATCAACCGATGAGGAGCCCTTGCCAGTTCCTGTGCAGAGGGCTTGGCCGTTCCTATATCCATGCCTCTGTAGACCAGTGCCGAATCAACACTGATCAACTCACAGGGCAGTCTCTCCGCCAGCTGGATAGCCAGATCCGTTTTGCCCGATGCAGTGGGCCCCATCAGAAAAATAGCCGGTGGCTGTATTTCTTCAGAAGAAAGAGTCTGTGGCTGTTTTTCTTCAAAAGAAAGCGGTTCGGATGCCATAAACAGAAAAATAATGCGTTATCAGAAAAAACGGGGAGCTGAGTGTACCCGAAGCCTTCCCATGATCAAAAGCTTTGGACTGAAAACTTACCAAAGAGTTCCGCAAGTCTAAGCGAAGATGTTAAAAATTTTTTTACCAATTTGTTGCTGCCACACCAGGGCAGTCTATTCTCGGACAGGCTTCTCAATTTTTTTGGAACACACAAACAATGGAATGACTGACACAAACTGATCAAAAACACGGGTTTATCATGAAAGCAGTCCCCTTTTTATCACCCTCTTACCGAAAAGTACTCTCAGTAGCAGCCTTTTCCTTAATGCTATCCCCTGTAAAAGCTAATGAACTTTATAGTCAGTTTTATAGTTTTGGAGACAGTATCTCAGATACCGGCAATCTGAAAGTCCCTTATGCCGGACGGTTGGTTCCATTAAAGTTCTCAGACAAAACTTTATACAACCAGAATATTGCCGGCACAATGGGGTTTGATTTTCGCCCCTCTATGGATGGCGGCAATAATTTTTCCGTGAGTGGCAACTCCAGTGAGGAAATCCTTTTATCCGTCACGTCAGATACCCCTTATGTGCCTTTAAATCTGGATTTTTTCAAGAATCAGACGCAAGACAGTTTCTTCATGAGAAGCCATGGACAGGCAGATAAAAAAGCCATGTACATGATTCTGGGCGGTAGCAATGATGTTGAATTCGTGACAAACAACTTACGAACTCCCCTGAAAGCCGCTCAGGACCTGGTAGGCACTGCCAATGCACTCCATAGCTATGGCGCTCGTTATATCATTATGCTTAATGTTCCCAACCTTGGAGAAACGCCGGGAGGAGAACATTTGCTGGCTGGTACGCGTGATCAACTCAGAATGGTCAGCAAAGCGATTGATGATGCCGTCCTCACAGAACTCCAGAAGTCCACTGCCAATATCTTCTATCTGAATTTGTATGGTCTGGTGAAAGAGGTATCCGATAACCCGGCAGCCTTTGGTTTTGTTGATCTTTCCCCTGAAAACGCAGACATCACCTGTATGGTTGCGGGCGTTCCCACAGGCGTACCCTGCGAAAAGCCCGATCCCGCTACAGTTATGGGCGGAGACGATAGAGATCGCATCATCACCGGGGTTGCACAGAAGTCCATATTCTGGGATGGCCTGCACCCCAGCAGCGCTATGCACAAAATAGGGAGCGATTACATTTTGTCAGCCATCAGGGCGGCTACCGAAGTCGGCAGCCTGCCAAGAATCGCAGACTCTCATTCAACCACATTGGACAGCAGTATTTTTAATGAGCTGGCACTGCATCGCTGGAAAGACGCAGAGCCGGGTACCCTGTCATTCTTTGGTGGCGGAGCCGGCGCAGAAAGCCAGATTTATGACGCTGTTGCCAGGAAAGCCAATGACAATAAGGGTTTCGTAATCCATGCAGGCCTACACTATCAACTGACAGAAGAATTCAAGCTGGGTGTCGCCTTACAGGGCGCTGAAACACACTACAAACCTGAGCAGTCCGACTATAAAACCAACAGTATTGGTGGCAGCCTTTTTACCAGTTATCAGGGGGAAAGGTTTTTTTCCAATGCGGCATTGAACTATCTTGACCTCGATTACGACAACAAGCGTGGTTTCCATCTGGGTGCCTTGACACGCAAAGAAAGCAGCTCCAGCTCGGGCAAACTCTATGGTTTAAGCATGGACGCAGGCTATGCACTCTACGACAATGGACAGCTAAAGGCAGGCCCTATTGTTTCCGCCAGCTATCATAAATCATCGGTCGACGGTTTTACCGAGTCCGAAAATAACTTGTCCTCTATGGTATTCGGTGATCAGGAGCTGGATTTCAAAAATGCCGCAGCAGGTGTTTTTCTGGATGCGATAAACGACAAAACACGTCTTGGTATTCAGATTGACTACAACAAGGATCTCAATGATGACGACTTGAGAACCATTCAACTGCGACAGAAATTAACTCCCCGGATGGCCTATTTACCCGCTGATATCAGTAGCAAAGATGCCTGGCGAATGAAGTTAAGAGTAGGGCACAGCCTGACAAACGACGTGGAAGTTTACGGCAGCTACCAGTTCAGCAAGGCTGATGACCATCAGACCGATTATCAGGCCTTGCAACTGGGTATTTCCTGGTCGATCTAGTGCGTCTGAGCCTTATATCGTTAACTTACTCACATTCCGCCACCCCCACGAAAGCAGGAGTACAACGAATGTTGGATTCCCGCTTCTGAGGCTGTCGCAAGACCTCTGGTTCCCATGCTTTCAGGCCCTGTGGGTCCCAGCGTGGGAACGAATTGTTAGCGTTTTGCGACACGCTCTTATTCGGGAATGACGGCTGTGTGAGTATCGGCTCCTAACGCCCTCGTAAAAACAGTTTGTCCAACTGATCCAGTGTCAATAACGTCCAGGTAGGTCTTCCGTGATTACACTGTCCACTGCGTTCCGTCTGCTCCATATCCCTGAGCAGAGCGTTCATTTCTTCGATGGAAAGACGACGGTTAGCTCTTACCGAACCATGGCAGGCCATGGTGGCCAGCACTTCATTCATCTGACTTTCCACACGATCACTGTCACCGTGCTGCATCAGATCTGACAAAACATCACGAACCAGCTTTTCAACATCAGCATTGTGAAGCATGACCGGCACTTGTCGAACCAGTAGCGTTTCCGGCCCCATTCGCTCAAGTGTTAATCCAAGCTTTTTGAAGTACTCATAATTCTCTTCTGCACAGGTCGCCTCACGATCGCTGACAGCTATTGATTTTGGCACCAGCAGGGGCTGGGCTTTAATACCATCGGCATGCCAGGAAACTTTCATCCGCTCGTAAGTAATGCGCTCGTGAGCAGCGTGCATGTCCACCAGAATCATCCCCTGCTCGTTCTCAGAGAGAATATAAATACCTTTCAACTGCGCTATGGCAAAACCCAAGGGGGGTATATCTGCTGTCTGCTCTGGCAGATTAACAGATGCAGGCTGAGCAGCTGGCGCATCATTGACGGCCAGTGGCTGACTTTCCTGGACAGAGCTTCGCTCAGTGGCACCAGAAGCATAGAGTTCACTGTAGACCTGAATCTGCTTCTGAATCTGATCTGGCTGAGGTGTTTCTCTTGCCTGTCTTGCACCTGCCGATGCTGATGGCTGCCCGGAAGACGCACCATAAGAATGGGAAGCGGTTGCTGGAGCTGGCGACAGCGGCATACTTTCCTGACTTTTGAACTCGCCACCTTCAACACCTGAAGCCCGGGCCTGGGGTTGTGAAGAGAGAGCGGCTGGTGGCAACTGATCTTCTGGAGACACCTCTCCCAGAGCACGATGCAGGGTACTGAACAGAAAATTATGGACGGTTCGACCATCCCTGAATCGAACCTCATGCTTGGTGGGGTGAACGTTGACATCCACCAGCGCCGGATCAAGCTCAAGATACAAGACAAAGGTTGGATGCCTGCCGCCATAGAGAACATCGCGATAGGCCTGACGAACAGCGTGTGCGACCAGTTTATCCCTGATCACGCGGCCATTGACGAAGAAGTATTGAAGATCAGCACTGGAACGGGAAAACGTTGGCAATCCTACCCAGCCCCAAAGCTTGAGCCCGGAAACATTAACATCAACAATCACCGAGTTTTCAATAAACTTCGGACCACAAAGGGAAGCCACCCGGCGATCTTTCTCAGCCTGAGTGTTACAGGGTCTTAGCTGATGAATACTGCGCTGGTTATGTCTGAGACCAAACCCAACATCAAACCGGGACAGTGCCAGACGCTTCACGACTTCTTCAAGATGGGAAAACTCGGTTTTTTCCGTCCGCAGGAATTTACGCCTTGCAGGGGTATTAAAAAACAGATCCTTGACTTCAATCGTTGTACCCACGGGGTGGGGTGCCGGATTAACAATAGCCTCCATGTCACGCCCTTCGGTACGAACCTGCCAGCCAGACTCCTGACCATCAACATGTGACGTTAATGTTAAGCGTGAAACCGAGCTGACCGAAGCAAGGGCTTCACCACGAAAGCCCAGAGTCCCGACACCTTCCAGATCTTCCAGTTCAGAAATCTTGCTGGTGGCGTGTCGCGACAGAGCCAGTGCCAGATCATCTTTGGCAATGCCATGTCCGTCATCACGAATACGGATCAATTTGACACCACCATTTTCTACCTCGACATTCACTCGTTTGGCACCGGCATCAAGACTGTTTTCCAACAGTTCTTTAACAACCGATGCGGGACGTTCAACCACCTCACCGGCAGCAATCTGGTTAGCGAGTCGGGTATCGAGTAAACGAATAGGTTTCATAAAAGGCAGGTCAGTCAGTCCGGTTTTATTGCCAGAAAGACTATCAGCCTCTATCGACTTTTGCCAAGTCGTTAGAAGAGACTGGATAATAAAGCTGGCATCCAGCTCAAGGTAAAGTCCGTCAACGCAGGCATGGCATTCTGGTCGTAGTAGAGCGCAGCCATCTCATCCCTGAAATCCTTGAGTCGCCAGAGTGTCAACATGGCCGGTACAATCCGATAGCCCGGAATGGTGTACCCCAACAGAGTCAGTACTGGCAGTGATGGACTGGTAGAACCACAAACCTTTGACAGCTGAAGCATACGACGTCCTATGTTTTCACTGACTTCATAATGAACCTGACCTTTCAGGATATTCTTAAGCCCTGTCTGAAACTTCTCTATTTTCTCCTTTGAGACGACAAGGGTTGCGGCCCCCTTAATGGTTTTGCCTGCGGGGGAGGCAATACCGACAACTTTGACCAGAAACTCCCAGACTTTATTTTCAAGCTCTTCTGCGGGCAGGCCGGTCAGCGCATCAATCACCGGAGTTTCTTTCGGCTCTTTTTGTTCTATCGTCTGTTCTGCCGGGGTTTCAGTCTCTTCTGCCAAAGTGCCCTCTTGTTTCTGAGCTTCAGGTTGCTTTTGTATTTCTTTCTGCTTCCAGATCTGCTCAGGCACCAATAAGCGCGGCCTTAAAGCCAAGAGCTGTTCAGACCTGACAGAAACAGGCCGGGGTGTAGAAGTGGCAGCCAGTCCAGACATGATCCTGAGGGCTGAATCTACCTCAGGGTACTCTGAAATCACCTCATAGGATTCCAGTAAATCTGACAGATCGGCATCAGGCTTTTCAGGATCAGGGGAAGAAAGTGTCAGACTCTCAAACTGTGCAATGGACCGACTATCGAGCCTGGTGAAGGTATCGCTGAAAATCCGATGCCCGGACCGGTTGACCCGGTTATTCTCATTGAGAAGGTTGTCCTGAGAACCATAAGCCGACAGCTCATCGGTTGATGCCTGATTCAGATGGGTGGGTAATAAGTTAACTGAAGCCCTCAGATGCATAGCCGAATCCTCCCTGAATTTTCCATACAATGGCACTTTACAGGAAAAAATCCGGGAAGAGACTGACCAGCCTGTCAGCATTACTGACGGTATCTTCAGGCGTCTTTCAGTTGGGAATCACCAACATCTGCCCGGTTCTGATCCGATCTGATCGACTGATATTATTGGCTGTTTTCAATGAGCTCAGACTGATATCAAAGCGATTGGCTATCTCTGACAGGGTATCACCGGCCTGGATCACATACTGGTCTGGACGAGTATCTATTTTACCCTCAGCCTTGAGCCCGGAGATCAGCGTACCGGGCGGAGGCTTCTTCACAAAGTAGCCTTTCACGCCTTTGAATATCTGTCGGGCCATAGCACGTTGATGGCTTCGGGTTTTCAGTTTACGCCCTTCTTTGGGATTGGAGATAAAGCCTGTTTCCACCAGAATAGAGGGAATGTCGGGAGACTTCAGAACAGCAAAAGCAGCTTGCTCCACCTGTTCTTTATGCAGCCTGTTGATCGTACCGATATTCTTCAGCACCTTGTCACCGACTTCCAGACTCGAAGACAGTGTTGAGGTCATGGACAAATCCAACAAAACACCCGCCAGAATATCGTCTTTGTCACTCAGGGATATGCCCCCTTCACCACCAATCAGATCTGACGAGTTTGCTCTGTGAGCCAGCCAGCGGGCAGTCTCTGATGTTGCTCCCCCCCTGGACAGGGCATACACCGAGGCACCATTCGCACGAGGATCTGTAAAAGCGTCAGCATGGATGGAAATAAACAGATCGGCTCCTGCTTTACGAGCAATAGCGGCACGTTCACGCAGGGGGATATAGTAGTCTCCGGTTCTTACCAGAACAGGTTTGAAGCCGGGCTCTTTGTTCAACAGAGCGGCGAGGTCTTTGGAAATGTTCAGCGTGACGACCTTTTCATGCCCCCCTCCATAGGCCAGTGCCCCCGGATCTTCGCCACCGTGGCCGGCATCAATCGCCACAACAATATCTCTTTTGGAAGATGTTTTAATGGGCTCTTTTACCGGATCTGCTGCTTTTGTCCGATCATCAAAGAGATCTACCACCAGACGATAGCCGTATGTGGCATTGGGTTTAAGCAGGAAGCTTTTACTGGTGACCTTATTTCTCAGATCCAGAACAATCCGCAAATCTTTCTTGTTTCGAACCCCATAACGAATCTTGCTGATAGGAGTCGAGCCGAGACGGGGATTGACTGAACTTTTGGGCTTCCGGGTGCCACGAATATCCACCACCAGTCTTCGGGGGTTGTCCAGAAAAAATTGCGAGTGAGCGACTTCACTGGAGACATCAAATACCAGACGGGTCTTATCAGGCGATCGCCAGACACGGACATCGTCAACCTGGGCTGCAAACAATGGCAGAGGCAATAGCAACAGAGCAGCAAAAAAGAACTTCCTTATCCTCGACGACATTCTCCCTCCTGCCGTCCCTGCAGTTTTCTCAACATACCCAGCCCACGTTCGGTTCCCGCTTTGATGAGAGCCTTGCGTCCGGGCAGGTTGTAATCCAGTTGTACTTCCAGATCGGCATCCGGCAGAGCTCCCTCACCTTTGCAGGGCCACTCGATCAGACACAGACAGTCTTCTTCAAAATAATCCCGCCCCCCGATGAACTCAAGCTCTTCAGGATCAGCCAGTCGATAAAGGTCAAAATGATAGACCTGCTGACCGTCAACTGAGTAGGGCTCCACCAGGGTATAAGTCGGGCTTTTCACCGCCCCCTGATGACCAAGGCTATGCAGAATACCCCGGCATAAAGTGGTTTTTCCGGCTCCCAGGTTTCCAACCAGATAAATGACGGCATGACCACTGCTTACTTCAGCCAGCTTGTTGCCAAGCTGAACCATTTCCTGCTCATTATCAATCAGCAGCTCAATCCTGCCTTCCATACACTCACTATTATCTTTACGGGAACGGGTATGGGCACCCGTTCATTATTTGTTGTGTCCATAGCTCAAGGCTGTCTCAATAGCTCAAGGCTGTTTTGCAATTTTATTCAGCTGACTTCTTATGTGAGGGAGAGTTTCCAGTGCCAGCATCCCTCGTTCGCCTTGCAGCCCCGCCAGATGGTCTGCAGCTGTCGCATGCAGCCAGACCCCCAAAGCTGCTGCATTATGGGTCTCTAAGCCCTGAGCTGCCAGTGCGGCAATCACACCGCTGAGTACATCCCCCATACCCGCCACAGCCATACCCGGATTACCATCCGGGCACAGATTCAGGATTTTTCCGTCGTATATAAGCGTGCCGGCCCCCTTTAACACGACCACTGCACCGAAACGGTTAAAGAGTTCTTTTGCAGCTTTAACCCGGTCGCCATTAATGGTTGAAGTTTGAGTTTCCAGCAGTCTCGCCGCTTCGCCGGAATGGGGTGTGAGAATCATCGGGTACTTTCGACGTTTAAGCAACGCCGGATCTTCCGAAATGATATTGAGACCATCGGCATCAATTACCACAGGGCACTCAACTTTCAGCACTTCAGCAAGGAGTTCGCGGGCCCATGAATCTTTTCCCAGACCGGGTCCCACAACCAGCAGATTTTTCCCTTCCAGGAGCACGCGAAGATCTTCTGCACCCGAAACGGCCGAGGCCATCAACTCGGGACGCCGGGATGCCAGAGCCAAAAGATGTTCCTGACGGGTAGCCACTGTGACCCGACCGGCACCACAATATAATGCAGCTTCTGCCGACATAATGGCAGCACCGGGCATACCATGATTCCCGGCCACCACCATAACATGGCCATTGTCGCCTTTATGTAAATCTCTGGCTCTGGGCTGAAGCCAGCGACTCAGTCTGTTTTCTGACAATCTCAGAGCTTCATTCGGCACGGCTTCATACACCTCCCCCGGCACATCCAGATCAGCAAACTCAACCTGCCCGGACAGCTCTTTTCCCCTGCCTGAAAGCAACCCCAGCTTCATACCTATGAATGTCACCGTCACATCTGCCCTTATGGCAACGCCCATAGCGATGCCTTTGTCAGCACAAAGACCGGATGGAATATCAACAGCAAGAACAGGTCGACCCGATTCATTGATGCGAATGACAACGTCTCGATAGCGACCCTCAACGTCTCTTCCCAGCCCCGTTCCCAGCAGGGCATCGACGAATACGTCACCGGACAGCGGCGTCTCCGGTGTATAAGGATCAACATCAACACCCTCTGCGATACAGGCTTTATAGGCTGACAGGGCATCTCCTGACAGTTTTTCCGGAGAAGAGAGGAAATTCACTGAAACCGAAATCCCCCGCTTAGCCGCCAGCATGGCCACCAGATAACCATCTCCACCATTATTCCCGCCACCGCAGAAGACCTGAAGCCGATTGCCAAGAAGAAGGTCTGGCCAATGGTTCATCAGAGAGCGAAAAGCCGCACGGGCAGCCCGGTTCATCAGCTCAAAGCCATTGATCTGAAAATCATTGATTGCTACATCATCAAGCCGGCGAACTTGTTCTGCAGTATAAAGCCGGTCAAAGATGCCAACTCGATCGCTATCGTACATAAGCACTCACTCCTACCTTGATAGATTACCTTAATATCGACAGCTAAACAGCTTCGATTCCGTCTAAGAAGTAGCTCAGGATTACGCTTTTGCGGGTTTACCATTATTCTCGACAAGGGGTGTGTTAGAATGCTCGTCTATAATCTCAGATTTTTTCCCGGCAGCAACTGATCAACGTGTCTATCTCCAACGACTCTTCTGAAAGCCCTGATTATCAAAAGCTGGCTGACGATATTCGTCTTTGGGCCAGACATTTAGGCTTCCAGCATGTGGGTATTACAGAAGCCCGAATCCCGGAGCGGGACAAAAAACAGTTTCAGCAGTGGCTGGATCAGGGACTCCACGGTGATCTGGCGTACATGGAGCGACACAAGGAGCTCAGGTGCCATCCTGAAAAGCTTCATGAAGGTGTCATCCGGGTTATCTCCGCCAGAATGGATTATCTGCCCGCAGAAACCGAAACCATCAAGATTCTTAATGAACCGGAAAAAGCCTATGTTTCCCGTTATGCCCTGGGACGTGATTACCACAAGCTGATTCGCAAACGCTTAACCCAACTCGGAAAGAAAATAGAAGCAGTGGCCCCGAACCACGGTTATAGGGCATTTGTTGACAGTGCTCCCGTGATGGAAAGACCTCTCGCCCAGCAGGCGGGTCTGGGCTGGATGGGCAAACACTCACTGATTATCAACCGTAAGGCAGGTTCTTTCTTTTTCCTGGGAGAACTCTTTACTAATTTACCTCTGCCCACGGACGAACCTTATGAGAAGAACCATTGCGGCCGCTGCACCGCCTGCATGAATGTTTGCCCTACCCAGGCGATTGTCGAGCCCTACAAAGTGGATGCCAGAAAGTGCATTTCCTATCTGACTATTGAAAACAGTGGCCCCATACCCGAAGAGCTTCGCAGCAAAATGGGTAACCGAATTTTTGGCTGTGATGACTGTCAGCTTACCTGCCCCTGGAATCGATTTGCCAGACACACACAGGAAACTGACTTTCAGCCTCGTCACCATCTGGATAACAGTGATCTGGCGGATCTTTTTCTGTGGACAGAAGAAGAATTTCTGGAGCGCACCGCAGGCTCACCGATCCGACGTGCGGGCTTTGAATGCTGGTTACGGAATCTGGCAGTAGGTTTAGGCAACGCCCCCACAACGGATAAAGTCATGTCAGCACTTCATCAGCGCCAGAACTACCCCTCGGAACTGGTAAAAGAACATGTGCAATGGGCACTTAAACAACACAACCCAAATGCTCAAGATTAAATCTGTGCATGGACTACCCTTAGGAGCTACTGAGACGCAGATTCCAGAGGTTATTGATCATGTCTGTCAAGTTATCGGGTGATTCACTCACGCCCTTTCTTCATATTGTCAAACAATACGACCATTACATTCAGACTAAAGACGTCCGTGGCATCATGTCGCTGTTTGTCACAGACGACGAGCCCCACAGCTTCGGACTGCATGTCAATTTGAATGAACGGGAAGCATTGAGACAACGGTTGACAGACTACTTTAATGCCGGAGAATCCTTCTCAGCAGAATTTAAAGCAGAACCGGTTGTCTATCACTATGGCGAAGCAGCCTGTCTCTGCATGATGCTACCCGTGAAAGGTTCCGAAGGTGCTCATATCAGGGTCACTATTTTTCTGGAAAATCATTCCGGACAGTGGCTGATACGTCACCAGCATATTTCCCAGTCACCTGTTTGAAGGGATTCACCAAAGATTTAAACGGCCCTGGAACCTGGTGTTCTTCACCTTGGCTTTCCGGGTGCCTCTTTGGTGTCCCTTTGCTTACGTCTGACAGATGTATTGGGTTTATGGCCCCTGGAAACCTCCCCTGAGCGCTGCCCATCCTGATGCTCTACTCTGGGTTTCTTTGGCTTTTTGGGTTTCTTGCGCCTGGGAGGGCGGGTATCCAGTCTGGATTCTGGCAGTGCATTCACAGGCTTGAACCCCGGAATTTCCTGTCGATCAATCAGCTGACGGGTTAACCTCTCAATTGCCACCAGTTGTTTGAATTCGTCAGCACACACCAGAGAAACTGCCTGTCCGGTCGCACCGGCCCTGCCTGTTCTGCCGATCCGATGAACATAGTCTTCGGCAACGTTGGGAAGATCAAAGTTAACAACCTGCGGCAACTGATCAATATCCAGCCCACGTGCAGCAATATCAGTGGCTACCAGAACCCGAATTTCACCGCTTTTGAACTCAGCCAGTGCTTTTGTCCGGACATTCTGGCTTTTGTTGCCGTGAATAGCTGCGGCCTGGACCCCCTTGCCCTCAAGATGCCGTGTCAGCCGGTTGGCACCGTGTTTTGTTCGGGTAAATACCAGCACCTGACGCCAGTCATTCTCTGTGATCAACTGAGTCAGCAGTGCGGCTTTCTTGTTTTTGTCCACAGGGTAAACACACTGGTCTACGGTTTTAGCGGCGGCATTTCCCGGTGTGACCGAAATCTCTACCGGCGAACGCACCAGACCTTTTGCCAGATTTCGAATCTCATCGGAGAAAGTCGCTGAAAACAGTAAGCTCTGCCTGCTTTTGGGAAGGATTGCCAGAATCTTGCGAATATCACGAATAAAGCCCATGTCCAGCATACGGTCGGCTTCGTCCAACACCAGCACCTCCAGCTGTTTGAACTTCACAGCATTCTGGTTGAACAGGTCCAGTAGCCTGCCTGGCGTTGCCACCAACACATCCACGCCTCTTCTCAATTTCATCATCTGGGGATTGATCTTGACGCCCCCAAATACCACGGTTGAGCGAAGAGGAAGGTGGCGACTATAGGTTTCCACACTTTCAGCTACCTGAGCGGCCAGCTCACGGGTCGGCGTCAGAATTAACGCCCGCACCTGATTGGCCTGGACACGAGGTCCTTTTGCCAGCTTCTCCAGTATGGGCAACGTAAAGCCTGCCGTTTTACCGGTACCTGTCTGGGCCGCTGCCATGACGTCATGGCCTTCAAGTACGGCAGGGATAGCCTGAGACTGAATAGGCGAAGGGGCATCATAACCTTGCTCTGTGACAGCTTGGAGGATGGGAGCTGATAACCCCAGCGAGTCAAAACTCATGAAACATTCCCGGTTGGCGTCATTCAGCAGAACCGGGCTGAAGACTTGGCGAGGTGGGCAGTTTAACCAATATGTCTGACTGAAGCTATCAGGTCTTTGCTGCAATAACGAAAAAGAACAGCCGCTCTTTTTGAGAGCCACTGTTAAGAGCCACTGTTCTGATTAACTGATCAGGATTGAATAAAGTGTTGGCGGTAGAAACGGAGTTCTTCTATGGATTCACGAATATCTTCCAGCGCCAGATGAGTGCCTTTTTTGCTAAATTGATCAAGCAGCTCAGGCTGCCACCTTCTTGCCAGCTCTTTTAACGTACTGACATCAATATTACGGTAATGGAAAAACTCATGAAGCTCTTTCATGTAGCAGTTCAGAAAGCGGCGATCCTGACCAATGCTGTTCCCGCACATGGGTGATGCACCGACCTTGGAGTACTGTCTGAGAAAGGCCAGAGTCATTTGCTCGGCCTCAGTCAGACTGATCTGGCTTTCACGGACTCTTTGGGTCAACCCCGTTTCACCGTGGGTTTTGATACACCACTCATTCATATTCGCAAGGACTGCATCACTTTGATGCACCGCTATCACGGGGCCTTCAGCAATAAAATTCAGCTGATCATCTGTAACAATGGTCGCAATTTCCAGAATTTGGTCGTGTTCGGGATCAAGTCCCGTCATTTCCAGGTCGATCCAGACAAGATTATCTGCTTTAGCCATCAAGCACCCGATTTCCTTTAGAAAGATGTGCCAGCCCAACAATGAATACGGCTTGAATTCAAAGGTTTGAAATAGCCCTGAAACCGATTCTGTAACATTTTCACAAAAAATATCGGCAAATGAAGAAAGCCATGGCTGACTTATTTAGTCTAACCGATCATAATCTCTCCGTGAAACCTACACTCGCTTCCTTCTGACCGCTCCGTAGCTCAGTATCGATTGGCACCTTCTGTCTATCCACTTAAAGATGTGGGCATCAGCGAGACAAAGGCTATTTCTGGCCATTGCCATGAAAAGCCAGAATCTATCCAGCAGACCAGGTAAAACCTTGAGTAAACCATGAGTAAGCGCAAACTAACGCGCAAACAGAAATGGCGCATAGAGAAAGTCCAGCAGGAACGCATTGCCCGCGCCAGGAAGCGGGAAGAGCTTATTGAGCAAAAAATACAGGATGATAACCTGGGACCTGAACAACAAGGTCTGATCATCGCCCACTATGGTGCAACCCTGGATATCGAGCCATGGGGCCAAACCGGTGCTGTTCGTCGATGCCACCTGCGGACCAACCTCCCACCCCTGGTCACCGGAGACCAGGTGGTGTGGCGTCCGTCCCTGAAAGACGAAACCGGGGTGGTGGTCGCCCTCGAAGGTCGCACCAGCCTGCTCACCCGGCCTGACAACCATGGTCGAATCAAACCCGTTGCCGCCAATATTGACTATATCGTGCTGGTCATAGCGCCTGTGCCCATTCCTCATACCAATCTGATTGACCGCTATCTGGTTGCTGCCGAGACGGTTGGCATTGAACCGGTTCTTTTGCTGAACAAAATCGACCTGCTGGATGAAGAAGGCATGGAACTGATGGACGATATGCTGGCGGTTTATGAAGACATTGGTTATCAGGTCCTGCGGGCTTCTACCCGCTCAGAAGATGGACTGGTGCCTCTCAAGGCTCTGCTGGATGAGCATGTCAGTGTCTTTGTTGGACAGAGTGGTGTGGGAAAGTCCTCCCTGGTTAATGCACTCTTACCCGGTGTTGATATCCGTGTCGGTGACCTTTCCGAAGCCACCGGCAAAGGCATGCATACCACCACTGCCGCAAAGCTCTTCCATTTCCCCGCAGGTGGCATGTTGATTGACTCACCCGGCATTCGGGAATTTGGCCTCTGGCATATTGATGCCCAGTCGGTTCTTGAAGGTTTCAGGGAATTCAGACCCTACCTTGGTCATTGCCGATTCCGAGACTGTCAACATGAGAAGGAACCGGGTTGTGCCTTGAAGCAGGCTCTGGAAGATGGCGAAATTCTGGAAGAACGAATGTTCAGCTATAAACAGATTGTCGACTCTCTGGACCTCTGACGGGTCCGTGTTAGCATAGGCTATCGCCTTTTTCTCATCAGCCATGAATGAAGAAGTACAATGAACTCAATAGACGATCTGCCACTGATCCTTGAAGCTGATCAGCTGGAACCTCTGCTGGGGCACGAAGACCTGCTGATAGTAGACCTTTGCAACCCGCAACTATACAGCCACTCCCACATTCCCGGTGCCCTGAGCATTTCTCCACAGAACATGGTTTCCGGTGTAAAACCGGCAGCGGGCAAACTTCCTGCCGTTGAACAGCTGAACCAGATGCTCTCCAACATTGGCTACAGCAAAAACAAACACATTGTTGTTTATGATGACGAAGGCGGTGGTTGGGCAGGCCGTTTCATCTGGACGCTGGATGTGATCGGACACAAGAAATACAGCTACCTGAACGGTGGTGCACACGTCTGGCTGAAAGAAGGTCATCCCACCGAAAGCACCATTAACCGCCCTGAACCGACACAAGTTGATCTGAAGATTGATGACTCTGTGATTGCCAACAAAGAGCTCATCATGAATTCACTGGAAGACTCAAACACTGTGATCTGGGATGCCCGATCAGTTGATGAATATCGCGGTGAAAAACGCTTCTCACAAAAAGGGGGGCACATTCCGGGTGCCGTAAACCTTGAATGGACACTGGCCATGGATCATGACCGTAACCTCAGAATTCGCAACGACATCGCCGATATTCTTGAACAGCTGGGCATTACCCGGGACAAAAACGTCATTACCCATTGTCAGAGCCATCATCGCTCGGGCTTTACCTATCTGGTGGGCAAGTCTCTGGGTCTCTCTATCAAAGCTTACGACGGCTCCTGGTCAGAGTGGGGCAATCTGCCCGATACCCCCGTCGAAACCTGAGGAATAATGGCACTGTTTAATCTTAAGCAGTGCCGTTTCTGTCTACTCAGCGTCTACTTGTGAGCCCCTGCTCTCACCATTACAATCCAATACTCTTAAAAACAGGATGAGTCCTGACTGTGAAAGAACAATTTTTTGCCTTTATCCAATATTTTCTGCCGCACCACCTTATTTCACGGGCGGTATATTGCTTTGTTGAGAGCACCTGCCCCAGGTTCAAGAATGCGCTGATCCGCCGCATCATCAAACAATATGATGTTGATATGAGCGAGGCTGATCGCGAAACCCCCGAAGAGTATCTTCACTTTAACGATTTCTTCACCCGTTCCCTGAAATCAGGGGTGCGACCCCTGCCTGAAGACGAAAGCCTGATCGTCAGCCCTGCTGACGGCGAAGTCAGCCAGCTCGGCGACATCGAGAATGGCAGGATTTTCCAGGCCAAAGGGCACGACTACAGCCTGATTGAACTGCTGGGCGGAGACAGTGATCTGGGCCAGGAATTCATGGGTGGAAAGTTCGCCACGATCTACCTTTCTCCCCGTGATTACCACCGTGTTCATTCACCTTTCGGTGGCACTCTGCGAAAAATGATCCACGTTCCGGGTCGTTTGTTTTCGGTGAATCAGGGCACTGTTGAAAACATTCCAAACCTGTTTGCCCGAAATGAACGTGTCGTGGCTATTTTTGATACTGAGCGCGGACCGATGGCTGTTATCATGGTCGGTGCCATGATTGTTGCCAGTATTGAAACCGTCTGGGCCGGACTGGTGACCCCCATCAGAAAAAAAGTTCGTACCTTTGAGTACGGCGAAGACTCGGCAGAACAGGTCTCCCTGAAACGGGGTGATGAAATGGGCCGATTCAAGATGGGCTCTACTGCCATTGTGCTCTTTGGCAAAGATCAGGTTGACTGGCTTGAATCCTTCGAAGCCGGATCGAAGATCAGGATGGGAGAGGCCCTGGCTGCATCTGCAAAATAGATGAAGGACTCAATTAAGGATACACTGCGGTTTTTGATCGCCCCGGACTTGCAATGACAATTAAACTCGGCGTCGTGATGGACCCTATTGAGTCCATCGAATACAAAAAGGACAGTACTCTGGCGATGCTGGTCGCAGCCCGAAAAAAAGGCTGGGAGCTGTTCTATATGCAGCAGGAAGACCTGTATCAGTCAGAGGGTGTCGCCTATGGCAGTATGCGTCCCTTGCAGGCCCGCTACAATCCGCATGACTTTTATTCTCTGGGAGATCGGGAAGAGCAGCCGCTGAGCACTCTGAACGTGATTCTGATGCGTAAAGATCCTCCTTTTGACATGGAGTTTATTTACAGCACCTATCTGCTTGAACAGGCTGAGGCCGCTGGCACACTGGTGGTCAACAAACCCCAGAGTATTCGTGACTGCAACGAAAAAATGTTTGCCACTCTGTTCCCCCAGTGTACACCCCCGGTCATGGTGGCCCGCAGTGCACGACACCTGAAAGCTTTTGCCGAAAAACACGGCGATGTGGTTCTCAAACCGCTGGATGGTATGGGAGGGTCGTCTATTTTCAGAACTCACCCGAATGATCAGAACTTCAGTGTGATTGTTGAAACCCTGACCCAACACGGGCAACAACAGGCCATGATCCAAAAATACATTCCCGAGATCAAGGCAGGCGACAAACGCATTCTATTGATCGACGGTGAACCGGTACCTTACGCTCTGGCACGTATCCCGGCTGAAGGTGAACTGCGTGGCAACCTTGCCGCGGGCGGCAGTGGTGTGGGCCAGAAGCTGACCGAAAAAGATTACTGGATCGCAGAGCAGGTGGCGCCAGTATTGAAAGAGAAGGGTCTGCTGTTCGTGGGGTTGGATGTTATCGGAGAATATCTGACCGAAATCAATGTCACTTCACCCACCTGTATACGACAGTTGGATGACCAGTTTGGTATTAGCATTGGTGACAGGTTGATGGACAAGATTGAGGAAAAGCTGTCCAGGAGGCTGACCGAGAATAGTCTGCCCTACTGCGGCGGCAGCAAATTGGTCTGAAAATCCGTTCCCACGGCTGGCCACCCTCTCCCACCACTCGTTACCTGCTGTGATCTTTTCTTAAGTGATCCCAAAGAGCTCTCCTGCTTAGCTTCTCGCACTCAGAGCAGGTTCGCTCTCCAGCGTGATCTTCTCTATGAGCCACCAGGACCACGACATTCCTGAAGAGCCGCCCGCATACCTGCCGCTGGCCATCTTCGTCGATTCTGGTCACACGACAGATTAGTCGCCCGGAAGTTCTTGTTATGGCAGCGAAAGAGGCCCTCTGTGAGGAACTGGCCCGACCTTCTGTTTCAAAACGGTATGGTGGCAGGAGTCGACAAATGCCATAACAGGGATAGACGGGACAGTTAGAACCCAAAGTATGCAAATTATGCTGCGTAGTGCCAACGAAAAAGAACGCTGGGGCAATGGGACGAGCTTCTGCTTCAGCCACCCTTCTACGATGGTATGGTGGCAGGCGTCGACAAATGCCGCCATTACAGGAATCGACGAAACAGGCAGGCCCCAAATTGTGCCTATTATGCTGGGTAGTGTTAACGGAAGAGTCCGTTTGTGAGGAGCTGACAGTCGTGAGCTCGTTGTAGTCCCCTTGTACCTCTGAGCATGATCTGAAATCCGGTAATTGCGCTAATGAAGACAGGTTCCCTCTGCAAAGTGGGCAGGAACATTGTGAAGTGCTCAGAATTACCTTTTGTAAACAGTGTTTGTCAATTTTCTGCGAACAACAGGGAGTTGCAATCACATCAGTAAGCTTGTCCAGGCATACGGGACAATTCTCAACGGCTTGCGCCATCTCTCCGCCAGAGGGTGGTGGCCGGAATCGACAAACGCCATTACAGGAATCGACGTAACAATCTAAACCATAAGTATGTTGGGGTTGTTCAGGGTCTTCTTTACCGTCGCGACGTCGAGACAGGCGCTTGGCGAAAAAGCGTCTAAGGCGGGTGATTTTTCCTGAGGCCTTCTGACCGGAGGATGCTGACGCCTGGCTTTGTTGGCCATTTTCTTTTTGACTCTTTCCGGGAAGTACCATTGTCGTGATTGCAAACGGATAATCCTCTTGTGTCGAAATAGATGCCGCCTCCGGTTCATCTGCCGGGTTGAACAGTGATGATTCAGGGTTCCAATAGCTTTTTAAAAGCATGCCGACGGTGATGAGTGCTTCTTCAGGTAGCCGCGAGTCAGGTTTGGAGCCCGGTGGGGCTTCATGGGTGATCAGAGCCAGTCCGTAGGCAACCAGCAGTTGAGTGGCGTATAGTAACTGCCAGGAAATCGTCTCAATACAGGTTGTTGCTAACCCGTAACCGTTAAGTTCACCTGATGTGGCATCAGCCAGTAAACTCGGGTCTGTGTAGCTGTTTGCGTCGTCAATGTCTAACGAGCTGTCCAATAACGTATTCAGGTTGGGCTTCATAGAAAAGACCTGGTCTGTAACCTGATCCTGTGCAAGCTCGACAACAAAAGGTCTTACCAACTCCTCGGCCCCGCAAACGACGGACAACGGGAGCAGCAAAAGAAGCACCGTAGGAAGTGTTTTTTTCACCATTACGTCCCTACACTTTTTATTTCTGTACGCGCAAAGTAGACCAGCGACAGAATAAGTGCATATTTCTGTCAAAAAGCAAAGGTTGCAACGGTTAAATATTCGCATGACCGCGTCCGGCCACCCTCTCCGACCATTGGTTACCTCCTGTGATTTCTTCTTTTGTGGAGCGACAGGGCTTGAGCGTTTGGTAGGATCTTCCGGCAATCAGGGCAGCAGATTAGCTCTCCGGTGTGATCTCTTCTCCTGTGGTCCCTCAGGGCTTGAGCGTTTAGCAGGATCTTCTGGCACTCAGGGCAGGTTTGCTCACCGGTGTGATCCCTTCTCCTGTGGTCCCTCAGGGCTTGAGCGCTTGGCAGGGTCATCTGGCACTCAGGGCAGGTTTGCTCAACGGTGTGATCTCTTCTCCTGTGGTCCCTCAGGGCTTGAGCACTTGGCAGGGTAATATGGCACTCGGGGCAGGTTTGCACTTGGGTGTGATCTAGTGTAGTGCGTCGTTCTTTTTGCAACTTAACCGGCGATTAGCCCGAACGACTTTTTCTAAGATATCATTTGCCTTAGCAGTCCAGATAAACGGCTTTGGATTTTGATTATGCTTTTCAATATATTCATCAATCGCACTGACTAGCTGTGGCACACTGACAAACACACCACGGCGTAAACGCTGACTCGTGAGATCCCGAAAAAATCTCTCAACCATGTTTAACCATGATGCTGACGTTGGCGTAAAGTGCATATGAAAACGAGGATGTTTTTCCAGCCATTCTCGCACCTTCGGGTGTTTGTGAGTCGCATAGTTGTCGCAAATCAGGTGCAGCTCTTTGTCTTTTGCCGTTTCCCTATTTATCTGTTTAAGAAACTTCAACCATTCCACATGGGTATGACGCTGCTGGCACTGACCGATGACAGCACCATCAAGTACATTCAGTGCTGCAAAGAGAGTGGTTGTACCATGTCGTTTATAATCATGAGTCATTGTTGCGGCACGCCCTTTCTTCAACGGTAAGCCAGGCTGTGTTCGATCGAGTGCCTGAACCTGACTTTTTTCATCACAGCACAGCACCAACGCATGTTCAGGAGGAGACAGATAGAGTCCGACAATATCTTCAAGCTTCTCCACAAATTTCGGGTCTCGGGACACCTTGAATGTCTTTTCCAGGTGAGGCTTGAGGCCATATGCATGCCATATCCGGCGAACACTTCTCTCACTGATACCGCTAACAGCAGCCATAGTTCGGGTGCTCCAGTGAGTGGCATTTTCCGGAAGGGTGTTTGTGGTCAGACTCACAATCTCAGCAGCATCAATCTTCTTTTTACGGCCACTGCGAGCTCGATCCTGTTCAATCCCGGAGAAGCCTTCCTGAGCATATCGGTCACGCCAGCGGCTGACCTGATGACGACCGATCTTCAGTATTTGCGCAATCTCAAGATTGCTTTTTCCTTCTGCAGAGAGAAGAACAATCTGGGCACGGCGGGCCAAGCGAAGAGGGCAAGTATTTGATGAAGTAATCTTTCTGAGTCGTATTTCTTCAGAAGCATCAAGTATTATCTCTGTGGCAACTCGCATAGTAAAAACAGGCAGTGGTTGGAATAACATCCATAGTAGACCGTTAGGAGTCTTTATGTACTGTTAATTAGGTCGCACTACACTAGTCTTGCGTGAGCCAACAGGGCTGAGGCATTCGTGAAGACCGCCCTGCATGGCCGCACCATGCCATCTTCGTTGATTGTGGCCAAGCCACAGGTCAGGTGCCCCCCTGCTATTGATGTGGCAGCGAAATAAGCCGCCTGTGTGGAAATGGTAAAAGGGGGCTGGGGCTCGTTATAAGAACCTGGTAAGTCCTGCTGCGCCTCTCCGCTTACTGCAAAATCCGGTAATTGTGCTGTAGAACTCATGTCTGCTCTGCAAAATGGGCAGGCTTTTATTAATGATCGCCGAGTGGTCTGAAATATCCTTCGCAAACAGTGTTTGTCAATTTTCTTCGAACAACAGGAAACAACATACAAATCAGTGAACTTTTGGAGGCATATAGGGCACTCATCATCGCCTGATTCAGCCAGCTCACTGCCATCGGATGGCGGTCGTAACTGACAAACACCATGACAGGAACCAGCGTAACAATCTAAACCGTAAGTATGTTGGTGTTGATGTTCAGGGTCTCCGTTACCGTCGCCAGAGCCGAAATCCAGAGGGCTGATGAAAGAAGCTCCAGGTTGGTTAGTTGTTCCTGAGACCTGCTGACCGGATGATGCTGATGGCTGGTTTGCCGGGTCATTTTTTTGTTCACACTGCCCGGGCAGCACCATGGTGGTGATCTCAAACGGATGATCTCTCTGTGTCGAAATAGAAATTGCCTCCGGTTGACCCGACGGGTTGAACAACGATGAATCAGGGTCCCAAAAGCTTTTCAAAAGCAAGCCGACGGTGATAAGTGCTTCTTCAGGTAGCCACGAATCAGGTTTGGAGCCCAGGGGAGCTTCATGGTTGGTCAGAGCCAGTCCGCAGGCGACCAGCAGTTGAGTGGCGTAAAACAATTGCCATGAAATTGACTCGGTAAAGGTGTCTGCTAACCCGTAACCGTTAAGCCCACCGGGTGTAAAATCAGCCAGTAAACCCGAGTCTGTATGGCCGTTTGTGTCATCAATGCCTGACGAGCTGCCCGACAATGAATTCAGGTTAGGCTTTATAGAAAAAAACCGGTCTGCATCCTGATCCTGTGCAAGCTCGACAACAAAACCTCTTGTCAACTTTTCAGCCAGGCAAATAACAGACATCGGAAGCAGCAGCAAAAGAATCGCCGCAGGAAGTCTTTTTCTCATCACTACGTCTATACACTTTTTATTTCTGTACGTGCAAAGTAGACCAGTAACAGGACAAGTGCATATTTCTGTCAAAAACCAAAGGTTGCAACGGGTAAATTCACCGGGAAGAAGGTTTCTCGTTCTCATGCTCCAGCGTGGAAACGAGTTAAAAAAAGGAGGGGGATTTTTTTACCCCCCCCTGTTCATCGAAAATCATTTCAATCTAAACCAGTCCAATTCATTTGATCCTGACATAAATTTCTCGATTCAATATTTCTTCGATTTTAAGAAGCCTGGATTCCATTTTGTTGTAATACAACCAGGCTTCGTTGCCTAAAAGGCGCATAAGGTTTTCTTCAAACCACAAGACATGGCTTTTAATTTCCAGATACAATTCAAGAAGCAAAGAATCATCACCATATTTTTTAAAAAGAGATTTTGCCAGGGTAAAACGAGTTTCATTTTCAACCTCTATAATACCAAATTTTTTATTAAACTGAGTTGCGGCTTTAAATCCATCTTCGATAATCTTTTTATCGTCGTCAGGTTTATTGCAAATATCTTTAGCTCGATCAATAGCAGTATCTATAGCCTTATTCAGAATATCATTTTCAAGTTTATTCTTCATCTGGTGCGCACGAGTTCCAAAAACTTTCATCTTATTTTCATCAAACCTTTTAAATGCGTCAAAAACTGCACCAATAATACGGCTAAAAATATTTTTCCTGCCTGTTTCAGCGGTGACATCGACATCAACAAATCTATATGTATGATTACTGGGGCGGACAGAAACATGGTAATTTCTATTTGCTTGCTCCGAGTAAAATATTGCTTTTTTCTCACCACCTTCGAACCCACTAATTCCATCAATGAGTGTTCGGTCGATCATCATATTATCCAATCTATGAATATAAGTGGCAGCTGAATATCCTTGAGTATTCATATCAATTACCTCCGTGGAAGTTAATCAAGATACCTATCACTTTGGATAAGCAGTAAGTACCTAACCAGTTGGTTTCGCATATTCTGGACGGCGGCTTTTTCCACCCTTCTGCGTTCCAACTCTGGTTGCGTAGCTAAGGCTACGCGCCCGTCGTTGCGCCTTGAAGGATGAAAAAATCCACTCGCCAGAATATGCGAAACCAACTGGCCAGGTACTTAAATATGTTTTAAAAAGATATAGAAAAGTCATCCTGACTATAATGACAACTCTGTTGGCAAGACTAACAATCGATAGTGATTAATAAATTCTCAGGAGATAATTAACTTCGCTATCTTGTCTGATTGATCGATTATTGATTCCGGCGATTTCTCTACTCTTATCCCCAAGGTTTTCAGTACAGCTTTGGGTATACTGACGATACTTGCTCCACCGGACTTTCTGACAGCTATAGATGTCATGGTACTTTTCTCCTGATGTTTTACTCAAGTACAACCACGACAGGGTTTTACTCAAGTAAAACTATCTAATGAGTATAAAACCCCGTACTGTGAGGATGGAGACATAAGCACGGCTTGTATCAATTCATTCTATTAATTCGTTCAGCCGTATTCTTGCTATCCTGCCTCGAACTGAATGGAAGTGTACTTTACCATCCTCTTTATTGGATGATCTTTTTACCCTTGTTAATCTTTTCTTAATCATTGACTTTCCGGTATGAACACAAACCCTCTTGAAGGATAATTCTTCTTTAACCGAGTGCCATGTTTTAGCAAGAGAAAATAGATACTCAACAAAAAGCTCAGAGTTCTGAAGCTGTAGCCTTAACTCACTTTCTCTTGGTTTATTTGATTTCATATCGCCAACAACAGCAATTAAACTCCCTTTGTTTCTTGTCAAAATAACAAAATCACAGCTTTTATTAACTTTGTCATGCTGAACATTTAGATAGCATGAAAGCTGTTTAAAACATGCTTTCAAACGACCAGATGACCGATAATCCAGAGTAAAAGCAATATCTCCATTAGTAAGGCCTGTTATTTCCAGACTCCTGAGTTTTGCATCTGCTCCAGTTTCTTTAACAGTAACTGTAAGCATGCCTGACCTTTCCACTATGGGCAATATAACCTCTGGTGCAAGCAAAGCAAGAAATTCAGATCTCATAAAACCAAGCCCCTGAATTCAATACATCTGATAATAAATGTCATCTTGCAATGTATTGGCATCCTCTATTTTTTGATCAAAAACATCGGTATCAATACCCTCTTCAGTGACCTCCAACTGATGAACTTTATGATCAGAGTGTACTGTGTACGCCTTAACCTGTTCTGGCCGTAATATATCTTCTTTGACCATCTTATGTTCTTTCATGAGGTGGGATCGCCCTTTGAAATCAACATTAAGCATGATTCTGTTATTTATTTCACGCACCAGAAAATCGCTGTGAGTAGTCATAACAACTTTAATACCAGCATTAACTAACCTGGTCAGTAACTTGGCCATTTGCCTTTGCTTATCTGGGTGAAGATTTAACTCTGGCTCATCAATAATCAGAACACTGTTTTTTTCAGCTATAGAATTGATATACAGATCCAACAAAAACAGTGACTTAATCGAAGAAGAAGCCAGATAGATGGGTAGAGCAGTTTTATCCCTGTTTCGCTCTTTAACAGGTTGATAAAGGACCTGGTCATTTACAGTTTTAAAACCGCCACCAATAATCTCTCTTAACGCATCAAAAACAGGCTTGTATTCACCTGCTTTATCTTCTTTAAGAAAACTTTTTTTCTTTGCAATATTATCAGTATCACGAATAATATCGATATTATCCTTAATAGGTTCTGCGTATCTGGAACGCATACTATTCAACAACTTGAATGGGTTAATCCCCTTTTTGCTGCTATCGGACAAATGCTCAACCAGAATATTCTTACTAAGATCCAGCTCTTTATAGAAAAGAGAAATACCAGTCCTTTCAGAAGTCAGTACAAAAGGTGTCAATATGCAAGCACCAAGAAGCGTCCTGGCCAGCTCCCGCTCTACAATATCAATAATGGCAGGCTCAGGTAGATCTGAATCAGTATCCTGAAGCGTGACAATAAGAGTATTATCCCCTGCCTCTTTAGAGACAAGTAGCACATCCTTTCTACCCAATCTCACTACTCGATGGATATTTTCACTCAAATCCAGCGTATAGTTTTCAAGCTTCAGACCCACCCTGGCTTTCGACATCAGGTCGGAATCCGTGTTGAAGTACTTCCCAAGATTGTGGCTAAAACGATCAGACATGTTCTTGAGAATCTGATCGAGCTTTCCCGCATAGTCTGTCAACGAGAGCTTTGCAGTTCCATGCTCCTTCAAATTCTTAAAAATCTCAGGTTCAAGATTAAACGAGGCTATAAAAGGGTAATCTTTCAACAAGCCATACATAGCGTAGTTGAGCCAGGTTTTGCCGACATTATTTGGACCACAGATCAGAGTCATATCTCCCAACTCTATTGATCCCTGATCCACATACCCCAGATTTTTAAATGTAAATTTCATAATGATGGGTGTACCGAACTTTCTCAGACCTCAATAATACACAATTTTCGTTACCATACGGCAAATGAGTAGGCCTGACACCTATACCCATTGGAAATATGTCCCCAAACCCCGCAAGCAGTACTTGCGTACCCTATGCTCATTGATGACAATGCTTATGTAGCTGGTGAGGTATTGTGATAACCTTCCAGGCCCCAGGGAGATCAACTATAAGATTCAGGATGCACTACCCAAGAGGCCCACTCCGTCAATGACGACCGTTTCTTCTGCCGACCGCCTAGGCTTTACCGTTTTTATGGCAGCCGCTATTCATGCCGTGATTGTGCTCGGTCTGTCTTTTGGACTTGAAGACAAAGCTCCACCTCCGAAAACGCTTGAAGTCACCCTTGCGACCTACAAGAGCCAGAAAAAGCCGGAAGATGCCGACTTCCTGGCCCAGCTGAATCAGCAGGGCAGTGGCACACTTGAAAAAAAAGCCACACCCACTACCGACCGAAAAGCCGACATACAGGACAACAAAATCAACGAGGTTGAGCTTCAGCCACAGGAAGCTGCTGCGCCTGAAACGCAAGCAAAGAAAACATCTCAGGTCGTTACCCGGGCTGAGAGTGAAAAAAAAGTTCAGGACACTGACGTTATTGACCAGCCCACAGATGAACAGCCCAAAAAGGCTGAGTTCAGCAAACAGATCGATCTGCGTCAGGAGATTGCCAGCCTCGAAGCTCAACTCAGTGACCAGCGCCAGGCCTATGCCAGGCGCCCTAATGTGAAACGACTGACCTCAGCCTCAACCATGCTTGAGCCCGGTGCCGCTTACAAAAATGCCTGGAAACAGAAGGTCGAACGTATCGGTAACCTGAACTACCCTGCCAAAGCCCGCCAACAACAACTGTACGGCGAGCTCCGTATGATGGTGGCAATTAACCGTGATGGCACTCTGTCCAGTGTCGAAATCTTAAAATCTTCGGGTTACAGCGTTTTAGATGATGCGGCTCTCCGAATTGTCAGGTTAGCTTCTCCCTACGCACCCTTCACTGACGATTTACGGGATTACGACATTGTCGAGATCATTCGTACCTGGCGCTTTGAAAAAGGTGACAGACTATTTAGCCAGTAAGGTTTCTGAGCGAATATTCATTGAGCACTTTATTTGCCATCGGGACCGTTTGCCCTGATACTCCCACCATGAGTAGTGAAACCTTTCAAAGCCTCAAAAACCACTTCCTGATTGCTATGCCTCGCATGGCAGATACTTCTTTTGCGGGTACTCTGACTCTGGTTTGTGAACACAATCCCGGCGGCGCATTGGGAATCATCGTTAATCGCCCGACCGATCTGACGCTGGGTGAAGTGTTCAGTCAGGTAGGCATCAGCGATGCGGACGAATGCTTTCTCAGTCCCGACACCATTTATGCCGGCGGCCCGGTGGCGATTGAAAGGGGCTTTGTTCTCCACTCTGGCAGCGATCGATGGGATTCCAGTCTTGAAATCAGTCATGGGCTTGCGCTAACCACTTCCAGGGACATTCTGTTCGCCATGGCCCGGGATGAAGGCCCTGATGCTTCACTGGTGGCCCTGGGCTATGCCGGCTGGGGTGGCGGTCAACTTGAAAAAGAGTTGTCTGATAATGCCTGGCTCACCTGCAAGGCCAATCAACAGATTATTTTCGAAACGCCTTTCCAGCGACGTCTGGATGCTGCCGCCAACTCATTGGGCGTCGATCTTCGGCTGCTCTCTGATCAGGTTGGCCACTCATAGCCCCCCTCAGCAAAAGGCTCACTCTGGCAACGTTAAAGAAAACATGACTGAAAAAAAACTGAATACCCTGATGGGCTTTGACTTTGGTACACGTAATATTGGTGTGGCTGTCGGTCAGGCTGTGACTCGAACGGCGACAGCATTACCTTCTATCAAAGCAAAAGATGGTATTCCAAACTGGACCGATGTTGCTGCGCTGATTGAAGAATGGCAGCCGGATGCCGTCGTGGTGGGTATCCCTCTGAATATGGACGGCACCGAGTCCCCGATGTCGATGCGAGCCAGAAAGTTCGGCAAACGTCTCCATGGTCGTTACAACCTGCCTTTCTTCGAAGCGGATGAGCGTCTAAGCTCTTTTGAAGCCAAAGACTGGGCAAACAAACTGGGCCACAGTGGGCACTATGGCTCTAGTCCCGTCGATGGTATGGCAGCACAAATCATACTGGAAGGCTGGATGAACGATGAGAACAACCCGGTACTCTAGCTACGCTCTTTCAACTCTGTTTATTCTGTTTCTGGCTACCCTGTGCCTGAAATCCCAGGCCGGTGAGAGGGACATTATTCACCCTCTCTGCTTTGAACCTTTCGCCAATCTGGAAGCAGGCAGCCAGTCGTCAGGCAAGAAGACCATCGACCTGAATGACTGCATGAACAAATACCTCAGTTACCCTTTCAAGCAGCCTACCCCATGGCAGGCTGTTTTTGAAAAAAATGATCAACCCGAATACAACAGTGAAACCGGTTTACCCACTTATTCCAGCTATACATTGATTGGGCAGATGGAAAACCAGCAGGTGTTGATGAGTTATTCTGTCAGTTACGGAGGCAGCGGCACATTTAGCCATGCTTTTCTGGTTGAGGGTATCTCACTGCAAAAGCAGGTCCCCAATAACACGACACTGACCCAGACTTTGCTCGTTGAAGGCGGTGATCGCTGCTTCGGAAGTATTGAACACCTGTCTATTATTTCGCCTCAGAAATTTGAGATCCGGCGCAAAGTAACACCCAGTGCGCTCGTTGGTTACGGGATGAAGGCAGACTACGCACAGCGAATGACGAAAGGCCTGCCAGATTGTGCGCTATGTTGCATAGGCAGTTTAGTGGAGCAGGTGGATATGAAAGGCAACAGAGAGCTGGTGAACGTCATTCTGCTGCCAAGAGAATTGCGTGAAACGGCGACAAAGCAGGAACGCTGCCTGAACCGTCTCACCAAAGCAGACATCCATACCGATATTTTCACCAAAGAGGATTTTGTAACCCTTCAACAGAATTACATTAAAGAGTGCCCGGACTACGATACTCCCTCCCTCAAGGGGCTCTGATACCGGGCTTCAATCGGGCTCTAATAGATCTCCTCATGCTGCAAACTAAGCTTGTCTGCCATTTTGGTCAGATGCTCCCCATCAGCCTCTGGCCCCAGCTTGATCATGAGACGCAGATCGTTGGGTGAATCCGCATGCGCCAGAGCTTCTTCGTAGGTGATTTCTCGATTGTTATAAAGCTCAAACAACGCCTGATCAAAGGTTTGCATACCCAGCTCGCGGGACTTCTTCATAATGGTCTTGAGTTCATGAACATTGCCGTGAAGGATAGTATCCTGAATCAAGGGTGTATTGAGAAGGACTTCAACGGCTGCCCGGCGATCTTTGCCATCCCGGGTTCTCACCAGCTGCTGGGCAACCAGGCCTTTCAGGTTCAGGGATAAATCCATCCATATCTGACTATGACGATCCGCCGGGAAGAAATGGATGATCCTTTCCAGTGCCTGATTAGCATTATTTGCGTGCAGTGTCGCCAGACAGAGATGCCCTGTCTCTGCGAATGCCAGGGCATATTCCATAGTTTCACGGGTCCTTATTTCACCAATCATGATGACATCCGGTGCCTGTCGCAGGGTGTTTTTCAGAGCCACGGCATACGACTCTGTATCAATGCCTACTTCACGCTGGGTGACAATGGATTTGCGATGCTGATGGATAAATTCGATCGGGTCTTCAATACTGATGATGTGCCCGCAGGCATGTTCATTCCGATGCCCGAGCATCGCCGCAAGGGAAGTCGATTTACCAACACCGGTCGCCCCAACAAAAAGCACAAGGCCTCTTCTGGTCATAGAAAGGTCTTTAATCACCTTCGGCAACTTCAGCTGATCCAGTGTCGGGATCTGGGTCTCAATCCTTCTCAATACCATGCCAGCCAAATTTCGCTGGTAGAAAGCACTGACACGAAAGCGGCCTATTCCAGAGGCTGATATTGCAAAGTTGCATTCATGCTCGCGATTAAATTCGGCTTTTTGATCCTCATCCATCACACCGTAGACCATGTCCCGGGTCATGGCAGGTGCCAGAGGTTCCCTGGTGACAGGAACAATCCTGCCATTGAGTTTAAAACTGGGTGGAAAGCCAGCCGTGATAAATAAGTCAGAGGCCTTCTTTTCGGCCATCACTTTTAGTAAACGATTGATATCCATGGTTAAAAGTTTTCCGGGTCCCGGGCTTTTTCCTGAGCCACATCTTTGGCAATCAAGCCTTTTCTCACCAGCTCGTGGAGACACTGGTCAAGTGTCTGCATACCCAGGGCACCTCCGGTCTGGATGGAAGAGTACATCTGGGCAATCTTGTCTTCGCGAATCAGGTTACGAATAGCAGGAGTACCGATCATAATCTCGTGGGCTGCCACACGTCCGCCGCCGTTTTTCTTGAGCAGGGTCTGGGAGATAACTGCCTGCAGGGATTCTGAAAGCATGGAGCGCACCATGGCTTTTTCAGCTCCCGGGAATACGTCCACCACACGGTCTATCGTCTTGGCTGCGGAGGTGGTATGCAGAGTTCCAAAAACCAGGTGACCGGTTTCTGCAGCCGTCAGCGCAAGACGAATGGTTTCAAGATCGCGCATCTCACCCACCAGGATAATATCGGGGTCTTCACGAAGTGCCGAGCGCAGTGCGTCGCTGAAACTGTGGGTATCCCTGTGAACTTCCCGCTGGTTGACCAGACATTTTTTGGAGGTGTGAACAAATTCAATGGGGTCTTCGATGGTTAGTATATGCTCATACTTGTTGTCATTGATGTAATCCATCATGGCCGCCAGACTGGTACTCTTACCGGAACCTGTAGGGCCCGTCACCAGTACCAGCCCCCGGGGCTTCAGAGCAATATCCTTGAACACCTGACCCATGCCCAGTTCATCCATCGAAAGCACTTTACTGGGGATAGTACGAAATACAGCACCGGCTCCGCGGCTCTGGTTAAAGGCGTTGACACGAAAGCGGGCGACGCCGGGGACTTCAAACGAAAAGTCAGTTTCCAGCTTCTCTTCGTAGTCTTTTCGCTGCTTGTCGTTCATGACGTCATAGATCAGGCTGTGAACGTGCTTGTGATCCATGGGAGGCAGGTTAATCCGGCGAATATCCCCGTCTATACGAATCATGGGTGGCAGGCCGGCTGAGATGTGAAGATCCGAAGCGCCTTGCTTGTGACTGAAGGCCAGCAGTTCGGTTATGTCCATGAATTTCCCCCTGAAACCCGGACGCAGGTAAAATAGACCGGGACTCCTTCTTATGTTCAACCGAAATATCGGTTTCTACCTATTAACCAACTACTGTACAGGCTGATGACCTTATTAAAAAGTCAATTCGACCAGGTTTTTGAAAGAATTCACAAAGCTGAGCAAGCCAGCGGCCGGGAAAGTCAGGTAAAACTTCTGGCAGTCAGTAAAACCAAACCTGCCGGGATGATTGCCGAGGCCTGGCAGCTGGGTCAGAGGGATTTTGGCGAAAACTATTTGCAGGAGGCTGTGGATAAAATAACCCAACTCAGCGATCTGGAAGGGTTGGTCTGGCATTTTATCGGACCGATCCAATCGAACAAAACCCGCGATATTGCCAGTCACTTCCAATGGGTACACAGTGTCGATCGTTTTAAAATTGCCCAACGACTCAATGATCAGCGCCCGGAACAACTTCCGCCCCTGAATATCTGTCTTCAGGTCAATATCAGCGAAGAAGAAAGTAAATCCGGGGTCACTCTGACAGAACTTCCTGAACTGGCAGCAGCCATATCCCAACTCCCCAGGCTTCAGCTGCGCGGACTGATGGCAATACCCGCACCGGAAGAAGATGAAGTTAAACAGCGGGCTCCCTTTAAAAAGCTGGCAAATGCCCTTGAATCTCTTAACCGTGAGCACCATCTAACTATGGACACATTGTCCATGGGAATGACCAGTGACCTGGAGGCAGCCATTGCTGAAGGGGCAACCATGGTTCGCATTGGTACGGCTCTTTTCGGGGCCAGAAGTCAGAACCATCAAGGAGTCAGGAATGACCAATAAGACCATCGCATTCATCGGTGCTGGCAATATGGCCAGCAGCATCATGGGTGGATTGATTGAACACGGCTGGCCGAAAGAGAGAATATTCGCTTCCTGCCAAACGCAGGAAAGTGCCAGAAAATGTTCTGACCAACTCGGTATTCATACCTCTACCAGCAATCTGGAAGCAGCAGAAAAGGCTGAAATTGTGGTGCTTGCTGTTAAACCTCAGATGATGAGAGCGGTTCTGATTGAACTGGCCTCCGTGCTTCAGGCGCATAAGCCCTTCATTATTTCTGTAGCTGCCGGTATCCGCCTGGATAGTCTGGATGTCTGGACTGGCGGCGGCCTGCCCATTGTCCGCAGTATGCCCAATACGCCATCACTTCTGCATTGTGGTGCGACAGGCCTGTTCGCCAATCCCCGGGTAACGGATGAACTGAAAGCCATTGCCAATGAGATTTTTTCACCCATTGGCATTCTTCACTGGCTGGACAAAGAAGAACAGGTCGATACCATCACCGCCTTATCAGGTTCGGGTCCGGCTTACTTTTTCCTGATGATGGAAGCCATGGCAGAAGCTGGGGTCAGGCTGGGGCTGGATCATGAAACCGCTGAACGTTTTTCATTGCAAACCGCTCTGGGAGCTGCAAACATGGCCGTTCAGAGTGGTGTTGATGCTGCCGAGCTTCGCAGAAGAGTCACCTCTCCCGGCGGAACCACTGAACGGGCTTTGAAAACCTTCCGACAGGAAGGCTTTGAAGCGGTGGTTTACAAGGCGGTTAAGGCCGCAAAAGAAAGGGGTGCGGAACTGGCAGAACAACTGGCTGACTAGGAGCCTCTATTTCCCGCACCCGGAAGTTTCATAGTAAACTGGTCAGGACACTGGGCTCAGCCACATAAGCCACCTTGCTTCCCCGGCTTGCTCACTTTTATTTAACCATGGCTGTTTAAACACGAAGGATTTTTATGTCAGCACTCTCCTCCAGCCTCGTCTTTCTGATACAGACCCTGGGAGGTCTGTATATCATGGCTGTACTGCTGCGCTTTCTGCTGCAATTGGTTAAAGCAGACTTTTATAACCCCATCTCCCAGGCCATTGTCAAAGTCACTTCGCCGCTACTGAATCCTCTCAGGAAAGTAATTCCGGGAATGGGTGGTCTGGATCTGGCTGCTCTGGTCCTTGCCCTGATCTTGCAGATACTGCTGGTTTACGTACTCTTTATGGTTCAGGGTATTGCCGCTAATGCGATTCCTTTTCCCCAGGTGCTGATTGTCAGCCTTAAGGAGCTGGCAGGTGAAGTTTTGAACATTTATATGTTCAGCCTGATCGTCATCGCTATTGCCAGCTGGGTAGCACCCGGCAGTTACAACCCGGGCCTGATGCTGCTGCATCAACTGACCGAGCCTCTGAGCAGCAGGATCAGACGGGTAATTCCGCCTTTGGGAGGATTGGACTTTTCCCTGATGGTACTGGTTTTGATTATTATTACCCTGAAAAACTTCATTGCTGCATTGTAATAAAGTTTGAGACCCCCAAACCTCTGGCTTTTGCCGGTATCGCATAACTCTCGCAACGCATTCCTACGCCCGGGCCCTGTGGGTCCCAGCGTGGGAACCAGAGCTTTGTGACAACCTCTGGAGCCCGGGAACAATTCACAGGTTTATTGAACACTGTGGACTACTCTTCATAGGGATCGACATCCATATCGTAATCAACATCCCACCCTGCTCCATGGGTATCGCTGGAATCTTCCGCAATGCCCGCAAGCTCCGTTGAATGATTATGAGCGTCGCTTATTGGCGGAAGTCGCGAAATTGATAATGACACGGCTGATAGGGCGTTAAGAAACGAAGATCCACGGCCAAAGCCGCAAGACGTGAGGTTGAAACCAGGCAGAAAATGTAAGCTTGCTCCTGAGGCTTGCGATTGAGATGGCTGGCTTTGTCGCCAGTTTTGTCCTTCACCACTTGAACTTGATGGCATGACACTAACCGAAGATCCACCAGCTTGTGGCTGAAAGGTTTGTGTTCGGCCCGCCGAACTTCCTTCGGATCTCAGCGACACTTCAGTTGATCCACCGGATTCTCCGAGTCTGCAAAAGCCATTGCAGGAATCGAAGAAACAATTAGAACTCATAGTATGGTTCCCAAGCTCCCTAAGATGACCATGAGTGTCGCTTACCATAACGCCATATGGCCGAAATCGATCAAGTGGGAACCTGGCAGCTTCTGAACGTCCTATGCAGATACGAACCCAAGGTTCACTGGTAGTCGAGGGGTCGAAACCAGCCACAAGATGGCCGATTGCTGCTGAGTTTTGTCGTTCGCGAAATGCAATTGATGGAATGACAATAAGCAAAGAACCACCGACTCCTAGTTGATTGTTTCGCATTCCCGTCATGCCACGATTAGTGTGGCCCGCCGAACTTCCTTCGGATCTCAGCGACCCTTCAGCTGATCCACTATCGCCGGATTGTCGGAGTCTGCAAAAACCATTGCAGGAATCGAAGGAACAATTAGAACCCATAGTGTGGTTCCCAAGCTCCCTAAGATGACCATGAACGTCGCTTACCATAACGCCATATGGCCGAAATCGATCAAATGGGAACCTGCCGACTTCTGAGCGTGACATGACGGTACGAACCCAAGGTTCACTGGTAGTCGAGGGGTCGAAACCAGCCGCAAGATGGCCGATTGCTACTGAGTTTTGTCGGTCGCGAAATGCGATTGATGGAATGACAATAAGTATAGAACTACCGACTCCCAGCTGATAGGTTGGCGTTCCTGTCATGTCACGATTAGTGTGCCCCGTCGAACTTCTTTCGGAACTCCGCGCCCCTGCAACTGATTCACTGCTACCGAATTGTCGGAGTCTGCAAAAGCCATTGCAGGAATCGACATAACAATTGAAACTCAGAGTATGCCGGGATTGCTCAGGGCCCTGATTACCGCCCCCAGAGCCAGAAGAAATGAGGCTGGACAAAGCAATTGTAAGATGGGGAGTTGTTCCTGAGGCTTGCGATTGAGATGGCTGGCTTTGTGGTTGGTTTTGTTGCCCGTTTTGTCCTTCGCCATTTTCGGGTTTTGTTTTGGTGGTGATCAAAACCGGGTGATCCCCCTGTGCCAGCATAGGTACCGGGTCCAGTTGATCCATAGGGTTAAACAGCGGCGAATCGGGGTTCCAATAGCTTTTCAAAAGCAAGCCAAGAGTGGCAAACGCCTCTGCGGGCATCCATGAATAAGATTTGGCGCTCAGAGGGGTGTCGCCGGTGGTCAGAATCAATTTGTAAGCAACCAGCAGATGACTAACGTAAATTAATTCCCACGAGATCGATTCAATAAGGGACTTTGTTGCACCATAACCGCCAACTCTGTGTGAATTGTCATCAGGCGGCAAAATTAGTCCTGCGTCATCACTTATGCCTGCGACGGATGATGGATTATACGATAACGCATCAAGATCACGCTGTACAAAAAAGCTTCCTTCCGAAACGACTCCGTCGTGTTCAAACTCGACAATAAAATGTGTTTTCAACGATTCGGCGTGACAGGTAACAGCCAGCCACGCCAGCAATAAGAGCAATGACGAAGAGAGTGTTTTTTTCAAACTTAATCCTTAGATGCGTTTTGTGCTTTTTCTGAACAGGAAAGTTAGACCAAGAGATTAATAAATCAAGAAAACAAGTATTTTTTCAAAAACAACCACTTGTTCCAATGCTCAAACAGTGTCGTAAAACTCTGGTCTTCACGCTCTTAGGCTCTGTGGGTCCCAACATAGGAACGATTCTGGAAACCAAAGGTCACACCGGGTAAGAAAATGTCGCTTGAGTAACTGCATCATTATCAGCACTCGCGATGAAGTTTAATTCTATGGGCGTGAGCATCCAAGCAGGGTGCCCCGCACACATCACAGATTTTGTAGAACATTGGCCCGGTACGAAGTGTATCCGCCGGGTCTCAGCCATCGGATGGTGCTCGGAATTTACACTCACCATGACAGGAATCGATGTGACAATTGAAACCGTAAGTATGTTGGGGTTGTCTATGGCCCTCTGAACGTTTCGTTTGGCCAGTCCGCGCTGCGCAGGGGGTAAAATAGATGCCAGCCAAATACAGGACGGGAGTGAGAAGCCCCTCTACAACCTGGCTAAACAAACTTTGTTCATTATTCGCCGTTCTACGGGGTGATGATCGGAGTTGACAAACGCCATGACAGGAACCGGCGTAACAACTTAAACCATAAGTATGTTGGGGTTGTTCAGGGCTTTCGCCACCATCGCCCGAGCCCGACGTCAGTAAGCCGGTGATAGAGCCTGAAACCCCGGTGCTGGTTGTTGTCCCTGAGGCTTGCTGACCGGATGAACTGGTTTGCTCATTTTGTGGTTGGCTTTTTTGCTGGCCATTTCCGGAGAGCATCATAGTGCTGATCACAAATGGGTCATCCCCCTGTGTCATCACAGAGGTCGCCTCCCGATGATCCATCGGGTTAAACAGCAGTGAATCGGGGTTCCAATAGCTTTTCAAAAGCAGGCCGACAGCAGCAAATGCTTCTACAGGTATCCATGAATCAGCCTTGGTACTCACAGGGTTGTCGCTGGTGGTAAGAACCAGTTTGTAAGCAACCAGCAGATGAGTGGCAAAAATCAACTCCCACGAGATCGATTCAACAAGGGACTTTGTTGCGCCGAAGCCGCCAACACTGCCTGATTTGTCGCCAGGCGGTAAAATTGATTCTGCGTCATCATTTATGTCGGCAAAGTGTGACGGATTGCACGACAATGAATTAATATCACACTTTATAGAGAAGCTCCCTTTTGGGACACTTTCACCCTGTTCAAACTCGACAATAAAATGTCTTTTCAACGGTTCAGCGTGACAGACAACAGCCACTGACATCAGCAATAACAGCAATGAGGAAGAGAGTGTTTTTTTCAAAATTCAATCCTTACATCTGTTTTGTGTTTTTTCTAAACGGAAAAGTTAGATCAGAAAATTGATAGAGCAAGAAAAAAAGCATTATTTCAAAGGCCAAAGGTCTCACCGGATAAGAATTCGCCGACAAGAAGAGGGCAGGATATCCCCCTGTTCAGGGTAGACAAAAACTCCTCTGTCCTGTTAAAAAAACGAAAGTTATGTGAGATCATGGCGCGTTCCGGGCTTGTACTCTCAACGCCTTCCATGAAGTCTTCTATTCTGCATTATTGCATGCCTTAATTTATGACGGAGCAGCTCTGCAGTATTCCCGAAGATCTTCCCACAAAGCCGCCGTCCGCCATTCTCTTCAGGCACTCTCACGTCACAGAAATGTGGCCTGACGTGGTGTTTGCCTCTGTGAAGCCACAACATTCTGACACTCCTGAGGATCATCCCGCATGGCCGCTGCTCTCCATTCTGTCCGATCACTATCGCGTGACATTCGTTTCTCCTTTTACGAGTTCTGTTGGCTACCCCTGCAATTATTGGACGCAAATTTGGGTTAGCTGGAATGGGCTCTTGCTGGTTAATTTGCCCGTCGAAATCATTTTGGATCTGAAGATTGCAAGAGATTTCCGGGCGGGGACAGGAACTTTGTCCGGGTGTTGAGCCTGTATCTCCTGTCGTACTTTTTTCGGAATTCAGCGGTCCTTCAGCTGACTCTCTGCTATCAGATGATAGTCGGAATATACAGACGCCATTGCAGGAATCAGCGTAACAATTTAAAGCCAGGGTATGCTGCTGGTGTTGTTCAGGATTTTCGTTACCGCCGCCAGAGTCAGAAGACAGGAGCCGGGTGAGAGAGCCTGAGAGTCCATTACTGCTTGCCCCTGAGGCTTCCTGACCGGGTGACTCTGATGGCCGACTTTGTTGGCCGTTTTCATGGACAGGAAGTACCATCATATTAATGGTTGCAAGCGGGTCATCCTGACTTGCCTTCAGCTGATCTATCAGATCAGACAGCGATGAATCGGGCTTCCAATAGTTTTTCAAAAGCCAGCCGACAGCTAAAAACGTTTCTACAAATAGCCATGGATAAGGTTTGCCACTCAAAGGGGGGGCATTGCTGGTCAGAACCCATTCGTAAGCCACCAGCAGATGAGTGGCGTAAATCAATTGCCATGAAATGGACTCAATAAGGATGGCTTTTAACCTGTAAACGTTAAGTCCATGTGGTTCATCATGAGGCGATAAATCGGGCTCTGCATAGCCCTTTGTGTCGGCAATATCTGACGAGTTGCGTGACAGAGTAGCGAGGTCATGCTTTATAAAAAAAGTCTGGATTGAAGAACCTGCATCATCCTTTTGAAACTCGACAACAAAACTTTCTGTCAACGGGTAGGGCTGACAGATAACAGATAATGAGGCAAGCAGTAAAAGCATGGCCACATAGAGTGAGTTTTTCATCATTGCACTCTTGCATATGGTATACAGACAAGAAAGATAGTTAGAGAAAGTGACAAATCAAAAAAGCGTTTTTTGTCAAAAACCAAAGGTTGCATGAGGTAAAAATTTTTCAGGAAGAAGATGCCAGAACACAAACCATCCCCGACCCGAGTCTAATTATCGTCCACTGTCGTTCGGTTAAAAATCGAAAGATATGTGAGATTGGATGCGTGTTTTGAGTTTCAGTCCACACTGGGAAATCACAAAGCCTTTTACCGCGACCTGTATTGTCCGCTCTTATATCCCCACCCTCGTTTGGGCAAGGGTTTATGATGTTTTTGCTAGAAGGACAGCGGTCGGTAAACAAAAGCTCTCAGGTGCTTGGGCAGCTGCAGGCAATTGGAATCGGCGCACAGGGTCTGCCAAAAATTAGCCCGGTTCTGCACCAGCCGCTTGCGGATAGAGGCACGGGCCCAACACTGTAGCGATGCCGGTTGATAAGGTACAGGTGTATAATTCTTCAGGATGTTAGCAACTTTGATATGCCCGTTCTTCTCAGCCAGATGGAGTAAGCTCAAATCGGGCTTATTGTGCTTATTACTGACATTCGGGGGAACCCATAGCTGGTCAAATGGAACAAAGTGCCCGGCCAGCAAAATGGTGACGATTTCTACTCCTTCTGAATAATACTCATACTCATACCCATACCCATACCCATCCCCATGCCCATAAACTAGCCTATCTTGCAGATCTTGATGGATAACTTTAACGCCCTCAGAATCACGAACATTTGGATTGGCACCATTGGCCAGCAGGAGCTTGATCACCTTCAGATCACGTGAGCTTACCGCAAGAGACAATGGAAAGAGAAAGCCATTGGGATCATTTGGTTCCACGCCGTTGGCCAGAAGGGTGGCTGTCATTTGCGGACCACTGCGTATCGCCCAGCACAACAGCAGCGCACGGTCAAAGTAACCGGAATGGTACAGACTGGCACCGCTATGAAGCAGTAATTCAACGATTTCAGCATGTCCATCCCTTATCGCAAACCATAGCGGACAGTGGCCTTTGTGGTCCGGGGCATCGGGGTCAGCACCACGAGCCAACAGAATTTTGACAGTATTACTCTGACCAGCCCGCAATGCATAATGCAGTAGTGGATCGTCGTGGCCCAAGGCATTTGCATTAACCCCTTGATTGAGCAGGATGCACACCATTTCTGGATTTATGGATGAAATAGTCACGCTAGCAAGGTCGATTGTCTGATTGATATCAGTGCGTTGAGTGAAGAATTGAGCTGGAAAAACACCAGTATTCAGCGGCCCTTCGGCGGACGCTTTGCTATCGGTTGATGATCGGAGTTTACAAACGCCATGACAGGAATCCACGTAACAATCTAAACCCAAAGTATGCTGGTGTTGTTCAGAGCCTTCGTTACCACCACCAGAGCCAGAAGACAGAGGACTGGTAGAATAACTGCCAGGTTGGTTGGAGGTGGTCCCTGAGGCTTGTTGACCGGATGATGATGGCTGCTGGTTTCGTTGGCCGTTTTGTTGTTGGTTATTTCCGGGAAGCATCATCCTGGTGATAGTAAAAGGCTCATCCCCCTGCGACATCATAGAGGCCACCCCCGGTTTTTCCAGTGGATTAAACACTAGTGAGTCGGGGTTCCAATAACTTTTCAAAAGCCAACCAACAAGGACAAAAGCTTCTGAAGGTAGCCATGATATTGGCTTGGCGCCCAGAGCATCGTTATGGACCATTTCGTAAGCAACCAGCAGATTTGTGGCGTAAAGCCATTGCCATGGAATGGACCTGATAAAGGCTGTGTTTAACCCATAACCGCTAAGCCCATGTCGCTTATTAACAGGTAGAAAATCTGAATCTGGATCGCCATTTGTGTCAGCGATGTCTGACGGGATGTGCGGCTGTGTATTGGGGTCACTCTTTATAGAAAAACTCTGGGTTGAAGAGCCTGCAACCGGTTGAAATTCGACAACAAAACCCCTTGTCAACAGTTCGGCTTGGCAGAAGACAGGTATTATCGCCAGCAGTGTTGCAAAGAGCGAGTTTTTCATTGTTCCATCTCTACATTCTAATTTGTAAAGAAAAAAATAGATCGAAAAAGTGACAAATCAAAAAAAACGGTTTTTTGTCAAAAATCAAAGCTTGCATCAGGTAAAATTTGCCGGGAAGAAAATGCCGGAATACAATTCATCCGTGACCTGATTATAAATGACGTCTACCGTCGTTCGGTTAAAAATCAAAAGATATGTGAGATTGGAACGTTTTCAAACCCTTCGATTATTTCATTCAGACGGGTATTGCTTCTGGTGGAATGTTCTCCTGTGAAGAAGCAGCTCTTCAGTAGTATTGAAGATCACTCCGCATAGTCGCCGCAGCAACCCCCCCACGCCATCATCCATTAACACAGCCAGATCACAAAAATGTGAACCGATAATGTGGTCACTTCTTACGGGATGCGACCATCTGATATCCCATTCACCTTCGTGATATAACTGGCTGTGACTCTGCTGCTGTACACTATCTCTGAAGACCGTCCCGCATAATCGCTGATCACCATCCTCCCCGCACACTATCAGGTCACAGAATGCTGGCTCAACGTGGTATCTCATTTTGTGACTCGACAGCAATTTTTTATTCCTTAAGTGCTTACCGCATGGCATTCGCCTGCCATTCCTCAAAATCACTGGTCTGTCACAGACAACTGTTTTGAGACGATTTGCATTGGCTGTCCCTGCACCTAGTCCGGTGTGGAATCTGATTTTGTGACACGACAGCCTTTTGGCACTCCAGAAGATCTTCCCGCATGGTCGCTGTTCGCCATCCTGCCCGACCAGTATCACGTCACATTCGTATCCCCTGTCACGGGCTGTATTGGCAGCTCCTGCATTTGCCGGGCTTACAGTTGGGTTAACCGGAATGGGGTCTTGTTGGCTCATTGGCTCGTGAGAATTATTTTGGGACTCAACGTTATTTGGGAATTCCGGGCAAGGATATGGGCTTTGCTCTGGTGTTGTTCCTGTTTGTCCTGTCGAACTTTCCTCAACATTCAGTGGCAATTCAGCTGACTCACTGTTCTCGGGTGACGGTCTGAATATACAAGCGCCATGACAGGAATCGACGAAGCAATTTAAACCCAAAGTATGCTGCTGGTGTTGTTCAGGGTCTTCGTTGCCGCCACCAGAGTCAGAAGACAGGGAGCCGGTGACAGAGCCTTGAATTTGGGGGCTGTACGCTGAGGCCTGCCCACTGGAAGATTCTGATTGCTCGCTTTGTTGCTGGCTTTGTTGTTGGCCTTGCTGTTGACCATTTCCGGAGAGCATCATGGCAGTGTTCGCTAATGAGTCAACCTGACTTGCCTCCAGTTGCCCCATCGATTTAAACAACGATGAATCGGGGCTCCAATAGCTTTTAATAATCCAGCCGACAGCGATAAAGCTTCCAACGCTTAACCATAGATTAGCTCTGAATTGAGGAGCTGTATTAGTGATCAGGAACTCGTCAGCAACCAGCGGACTGATAGCGTAAACCCATTGCCACGAAAGAGATTCAATAAGGGTCGTTTTTAGCCCACAACCGCCAATTCCCTGTGGTTTGTCGGCAATGTCTGACTGGTTGCACGACAGTGTGTTAGAGTCGCTCTTTATACTAAAATACTGGATTGGAGAACTTGCACCACCCCGCTGAAACTCGACAACAAACCGTCTTTTCAACGATTCGCCGTGACAGATGACAGATAATGAAACAAGTAGTAACAGAAGTGCCATATAGAGTGAGTTTCTCATCATTCTATTTGTGCATACGATTTATAGACATGAAAGATAGAAGGAGTAAGTGTCAGATCAAGAAAATAAACGTGTTTTTTGTCAAAAACGAAAGGTTGCACCAGGAAGCTGACCGAGAATAGACTGCCCTACGCGGCAACTGCTCCTGGGTTGCTCAGTCAAAAACCGAAAGAAACTTGAGACTATTTCGCCTTGTGCAGCCGGGAGTACGCTTTTTGAGCAACGAGCCAAGCGGACTCATGACTGGTTTGAAAATGCTATGCACTACAGGTTTCAACGCACTGCACTAGCTCTTGATCAAACGTATCCTCTGAAGACTTTCAAACATCTTCTTTTTATCGTTTTCAGATAAATGCTTTGTATTCACCGTTCTGTCAAAGTCTTTCTGCAGATTATTATCAAAAGACCCTCCATCTTTCAGGTATTCGCTGATTCTAACCACAATTTCATCACCAAGCTCCAAAAGCTTTGGCCTGACCTCAGAAGCTAAATCCCGATATTCACTATTTTCAGGATGGGTAGATAACCAGTCAGCCCTATAGCGATATTGAATCGCCTTGGCAGCATCCATCTGTGCCTGAAAGAAACCAACAATAGAGTCCGGTTGTAAACCTGCCTGCTGCGCATCGACCAATGCTTTCTCAAGCACCTGCTTTTCTCTGGCCAAGTCTTCAATCGCACTGTGGCTTTTGGCCTTGGATAAGGCGACATCCTGCATATAATTCAACCGTTGGTTGATTAACTGAAAGATTCCATTCGACATTGTATCGGCAACCGTCAAGGTGGATAGTGTCAAACAGAGCAAACCAATGACTACAAGCTTTGTACTTCCCCAACAATCCTCAGAGCTTAGAACCAGTTTCATTCTGTCGATTCCGCTAGTGACACAGTTCATATTTTCCCAATACCTTCAAATATCTGCCAAAGTCACCAGTGCTTGAGATGAAAAATAAGCTCATACTTAACTCCATTGACAGCCTCTAGAAGTACGGGGTTTTACGCTCATTCGATAAAACAACATAATTCATGTCGCTGATTGGATGTCCCCAAACCTCTTCCCCAAACCTGCACTGGCAGGAATCGACGAAACAATTTAAAAGCAAAGTTTACTGCTCGTGTTGTTCAGGATCCCCGCTACCATCACCAGAGTCAGAAGTCAGGGAGCCGGTGACAGAGGGGAGGTGTTTGCCCCTGAGGCCTGCTGACTGGATGATTCTGATTGGTCGCTTTGTTGTTGGCCTTGCTGTTGGCCATTTCTGCGGAGCATCATGCTGGTGTTTGCAAATGGTTCATCCTGACCCGCCTCCGGTTGACCCATCTGCGGTGAATCAGGATTGCTATAGTACTTAACAAACAAGATGACGGCGATAAACGCTTCCCGGCGTAGATTATCTCTCTGGTGAGGAGCAAAATTGTTGGTAACGAACAGTTCACAAAAAACCAGCATATTGCCAACGTATATCACTTGCCACGGAACGGACTCAATAAGGGTCGTTAACCAATAACCGCCAAGTCCGCGTTGTTTGTCATCAGGCAGAGCAGCTGAGCCTGCATAGTCGCCATTGTTGGCAGACTGATTGCACGACAGTGTATAAGAGCCATTCTTTATAGAAATATTCTGGACTGAAGAACCTGCATTATCCTTTTGAAAGCCCACAACAAATCGACTTTTCAACGATGCACCCTGACAGATTGCAGATAACGAAGCAATCAGCAACAGCTGTGCCACGCAGAGTGACTTTTTCATCATTCCATTCCCGCATCTGACTTATAGAAGAGAAAGATAGATAGAGAAAGTGTCAAATCAAGAAAATAAACCTGTTTTTCTGTCAAAAACCAAAGGTTGCAGCAGGTGAAAGTTTGCCGGGAATAAGATGCCAGAATACAAGCTATTCCTGACCAGAGTGTAAATGACGTCTACTGTTGTTCGGTTAAAAATAGAAAGATAGGTGAAATTGAAGCGTGTTTAATAATTCTACCCAGCACGACATCAATTCTGGTGATATCCACTTCTGTGACAATACAGCTCTTCAAGAGTACTGAAGATCCTTCCACATAGTTGCCACACCTGCCTCCCCTCGCCATCGTCGACGAGCCCTGCCATGTCACAGAAGTGTGACCCAATAATGTGGTCCCTTCTACCGGGATGCGACCATCTAATATCCCATTCACCTTCGTGGTTCAACAAGCTGTGACCCTGCTGCTCCGCGATATTCCTGTAGACCTTCCCGCATACTCTCTGCTCGCTATCCTCCCCGACCACTATCAGGTCACAAAATGCTGGCTCAATGTGGCATTGTGTTCTGTGACGCGACAGCATTTCTTGATTCCTGAAGGACATCTCGCATGGCCGCCGCCTGCCATCATTGAGGATGATTAGCGCGTAACAGAATTTTGGCACGCAGTGGGATCTTCTTACATGAAGCGACCGCCCCTGAACAGTCCTGAAGACCTTCCCGCATCTCTGCCGTTGACCATCCTCTGCGACCATTATCACGTCACATTCGATTCTCCTGCTACGAGTTATATCGGGTGCCCTTGAATCTGTCTGGTATAAAGTGGGACTAGCTGGTCCGTGTTCTTGCTGGTTAATTTGGCCGCGAAAATTATTTTGGATATGTGCGTTATTTTGGATTTCCGAGCGAGGGTGTGGGTTTTGTCCGGGTAGCATCATAGCGCTAATCGCAAACGGGTCATCCTGACTTGCCTTTAGCTGTTCTATCGGGTCAGACAGCGGTGAATCGGAGTTCCAACAGCTTTTCAAAAGCCAACCAACAACGACCAACGCTTCTACAGGTGTCCATGAATAAGGTTTTGTGCTCATGGCAGCGGCACGGGTACTCAGAACCAGTTCGTATGCTACCAGCAAATTCGTGCCGTAAATCAATTGCCACGAAATCGACTCAATAAAAGACGTTTTTAGTCCGTAACTGCCAAGTCTGTGTGGTTTGTTATCAGGCCGAAAAATTGATCCTGAATAGCCGTTTGTGCCAACAATGTCTGACGGAGTAAACGACAGCGTATTAAGGTCACGTTTTATGGAAAAGTTACCAATTAGAGAACCTGCATCCTGTTGAAGCTCGACAACACAGCGTCTTGTCAGTGTTTTAGCCTGACAGACCATGGACGACAGCAACAGCACGGACAGGAATGCCGTAAAGAGTGAGTTTTTCATCATTCCATTCGTGCATTCTATTTTGTAGAAGAGAAAGATAGATCGGGAAAGTGATAGATCAAGAAAATAAGTATGTTGTCTGTCAAAAACCAAAAATTACACCGGATGAAAGGTACATCGTATATAAAAAATCATTCTGCTCTTGGTCAATAGGGTGGCGTTTTCGGTTACCCCGCGTGGCAACCTCTGAGCATCCGCGTCAGCCACTGTCTCGGCAGGGGTTAAGTGCCTGGCAAGACGTGCCCCGTCAGCATCAGTTGAAGTTATCACGGCATTTCTGCTGCTGGCCATTCTCGATGAACATTATTTGTCAGAGATATCTTCCCTTTCATTATTCTTTATAGAGGCTGCAACTGCATTCATTGAGTTTATAAGTGACTGGCTATTTGTTGAGTTGAGATAAATGCTTTGAGTGACAGGAAAATCATCAGGAGGATCGACAGAGAGGTCAACCAGTATCTCAAAATCATCGGGAAGATAATTGGAAGTATCCATCAAAGTGTCGGCATCATCAGGGAGATAAATAGAAGGATCCATCTCTCTGTCGACATCATCAGGGAGGTAAACAGAGCGATCAATCGATGTGCCAAAATCAGAAATAATATATACAGGAGGGTCAAGTAATGTACCAAACTCAGAAATGATATAAACGGGGGGTTCATTCAATGTGGCAGGATCAGTCGATGTAGAGTTCTCTCGATTGGGGGGCTGTTCACAGTGAAAATCGGCTGGATCAGCATGAAGAGTGTCGCATACCGAACTATCTGGGAAATTCAGCGAGCGTTCAGCTGACTCTCTGTTTCGGAGTGGTGATCGAAGTTTACAAACACCAATACAAGAATCGACGAAACAATTTAAACTCAACGTATGTCGGCTTTGTTCAGAGCCTTCGTTACCGCCACCGGAGCCGGAATGCTGAGGGCTGTTGAAAGAACCTTTAATTTGGCTGTTTGCCCCGGGGGCCTGCTGATCAGTTGATAATACTGTTGGCTGATTTCGTTTCTGGTTTTTTTGTTGACCATGTTCGAGGTACGTCATTGTGATGGTCGCATATGGGTCATCCTCCTGTAATATCATAGAAGCCGCACCCAGTTGATCCATTGTGTTGAACAGCGCTGAATTGGCGTTCCAACAGCCTTTCAGGAGCCAGCCGACAGCGACAAATGCATCTACTGGTATCCTTAAACAAGGTTTGGCGCCTGAAGGAATGTTATTGGTCAGGATCAGTTCGTAAGCAACCAGCAGATGAGTGGCGTAAAACAGCTGCCATGAAATCGACTCACTAAGGGTCGTTTTTGACCCATCACCGCCAAGTCTGTGTGGTTCGTCATCAAGTAGCCTATTTGAACCAGAATGGCTATTTGTCTGGGCAGTGTATGACGGGTTGCCCGCTAGTCCATGCTGGCCAAGCTTTGTAGGAAAGTTCCCGTCTGGAGAACCTGAATTCCGTTCAAACACTACAACAAAACTCTTTGTCAACGGTTTGGCCTGACAGATGACAGATAACGAATAAAGCAGCAACAGCAGTGCCGCAGACAGAGAGTTTTTCATTACATTCCAGTCTGTAGCTTATAATATTCAGTTCTTATTTTTTAAGAGGAAAGATAGATCAAGAAATCGGTAGTTCAAGGAAATAAGCGTATTTTTCGATGTTGCTGCTGCCCTGTCTACTTTTGGTCGTTATGTCCCGACCGATTTTAATTAGCCTTAAAATCATCCTCATCACCAGAACCGGGGCAGGTTCGGTAACCGCCAATTCTTTTTGGTTTGTCATCAGGCGGCAAAGCCGGTCCCCGACAGGCGTATGTGTCTGAGATGTATGACGGATTGCCTGACAATATAAGCTGCTCAGGCTTTATGGCAAATCTCCGGATTGGAGAATCTCCACCCTGTTCAAATTCGACAACAAAACTTCTTTTCAATGTTGCAGCCTGACCGAGAGAGTGATTGATCAAGAAAACAGGCATCTTTTCGGTCAAAAAAAAGCTTGCAGCGCGAAATGACAATCAGAAATCAATCACTTGACTTTGCATCATCAAGTTTTCGTTTCCGGTGTTGCCTTCTGTGATTCGACAGGGCTTGACTGTTTGGCAGGGACTTATGGCACTCAGAGCAGGTTTGCTCTCCGGTGTGATCCTTTCTTCTATGAGCCGCCAGGGCTTTCACGTTTGGCAGCGTAGTCTGGCACTCAGGGCAGGTTCGCTTTCCTGTGTGATATTGACTTTTGTGAGCCGACAGGGCTTTCACGTTTGGCAGCGTAGTCTGGCACTCAGGGCAGGTTCGCTTTCCTGTGTGATATTGACTTTTGTGAGCCGACAGGGAATGAGCGTTTGCCAAGGTCTTCTGGCACTCAGGGCAGGTTCGCTTTCCTGTGTGATATTGACTTTTGTGAGCCGACAGGGCATGAGCGTTTGCCAGGGTCCTCTGGCACTCAGGGCAGGTTTGCTTTTCGGTGTGATCTTTTCTTTTGTGAACCGACAGGGCTTGAGTGTTTGGAAGGGTCTTCAGGCACTCAGGGCAGATTCGCTCTCCGGTGTGATATAGACTTTTGTGAGTCGACAGGACTTGAGCGTTTGGCATGAGCTTCTGGCAATCAGGACAGGTTTGCTCTCCGGTGTGGTCTCTTCTTTTGTGAAGCAACAGGGCTTGAGCGTTTGGCAGGGTCGTCTTGCACTCAGAGCAGGTTTGCTCTCCGGTGTGATCTTTTCTTTTGTGAACCGCCAGGGCTTGAGCGTTTGGCAAGGACTTCTGGCACTCAAGGCAGGTCCGCTCTCCGCAATGATACTGACTTTTGTGAGTGTGCAATGAGGCTTGAGAGCTAAATAATTTTTTACAGCCGGGGTGATGACATTGGTATTTTTTGGTGACTGCCTTTTTCTGTTTTTCCGCAGGAGGTGGATTTAATTTTAATGACCCACCGGTTGTGCTGTCAGCTTCTGAGACAACTGTCGGTGCTTCAGCAGGATGGCTTACCGAGCCAGATTCCTGATCGCCTGCTTGCCAATAGACATCTGTTGTGCAAGCGAAAGAGTCATCTGAGATTGAACGACACCGGGTACTTGCGGAAGGAGCGAAGATACAGACTCCCTGTTGATTACAACAGGGCTGTTCATGGCAATTTTTGTCAAGGCTATGTCGAGAGTGGGTGGGCTGGCCCGAATTTTCATCATTATGGTCATTGTCGTATAAATAATGTGATTTTTCTGAATGTCTATTGAATGACTGACCATGATCCTCTGACCCTGTTGTCCGGGAATAGTTACCGCCGCCCGTTCCGTACATCAAAGTGATGATCTGAAGTTTGTTTCGCCTGGAGGGTTGGTCATCGGACAGCATGCCTGACCCTGAATATTCATTTGTGCTGATCGTGTGTGATACTTCGTTTTGCATCAGCCTCCAATCAGTCATTGGCATTGCAGTTAATAGGTCCGGCTCAGTTTTTATAGAAAAACTCTGGCTTGTCGAAGCCTCATTTTGATCAACCTCAACGATAAAACGATGAGTCTGCGGCTCAGCCGGGCAGACGAAAGACAAAAAGACCAATACGTGCGAGAGTAAGCTGTTAATGGTTCTATCCTTTATTTTCCGGGGATAGGAGCAGTGAGGATAGACGAGAGGACGGAAGGCACGAAACTAAAATCCGGGGACAATGACAGAAGATCAGACCTGCATCAAAGCCCTTGCCATTGCGGACAGACTTCATGGATGCCTTGGAGATACCCATAATAGCGACCTCGGACTCATACAACCATTTGTCAGGTTGATATCAATGCGGTGAATGTCAGAGAAATCAACAAAGAATTGATTATAGAGCTCATCTGGGGGGGCATCAGTAACTGGAATAAATGTGTTTCTATCGAAATAAACCAGTGGCGATGTGAAGGATCGACTAGTGATATCCGGGGATGAGACCTGTCCGGGTGTGGCTTCCATATGGGCGGTCGAATTCTCTAAAGAATTCACTACAGAAATCAGCGGCCCTTCTGCTGAGTTATCAGATGATTGTGAGAGTTTACAAACGCCATGACAGGAATCGACGTAACAATTTAAACCCAAGGTATGCCGTTGTTGTTCAGAGCCTCCACTACCGCCGCCAGAATCAGAAGACGATGGGTTGAAAAAGCCCGTAGCATGTGTGGTTGACCCTGATACCTGCTGACCGGATGAGGATGATGACCGGCTTTGTTGTTGACCATTTTGTTGTTGACCCCGCCCGGGGAGCATCATAATGGTGATCGCAAACGGGTCGTTCTGACTTGCCACCTGTTGTTTCATCGGGTTAAACAGCAATGAATCGAAGTTCCAATAGCTTTTCAAAAGCCAGCCGACAGCTAAAAACGCCTCTACTGGTATCCATGAATAAGGTTTGCCGCCCGGAGTGGCGTCATTGGTGGTCAGAATCAGTTCGTAAGCAACCAACAGATTTGTGGCGTAAAACAATTGCCATGAAATCGATTCAATAAAGGTCGTTTTTGCTCCGTAACCGACAAATCTCGGTGGTTTGTCATCAGGCAGAAAAATTGACTCTGCGAAGCCGTTTGTGTCAGCAACGTCCGATGGGGTGCCCGACAACGAATTCAGGACGTGCTTAAGAGAAAAGCTCCGAGATGTCTGTGTATGCTCGACAATAAAACGAGTTGCCAACAGTTCGGCCTGGCAGATAACAGACAACGACAAGAGCATCAGCAGCAGTGCTGCAACAGACAGTTGCTTCATTGTCGTAACAATGCACTCGAATTTGTTGGCATGAAAGGTAGATCAAGAAAGTGATAGATCAAGAAAACAAGCCTCATTTTCTCTCAAAAAACCAAAGGTTGCATCAGACAAGAAAGAGCCCACTAATGAAAACAGCTGCGGACTTTTTATTCAATGGGTCAGATGACTATTCCCTCTGGATGCGGGCTTTAAGCCTGGTTTAGACCAAAAAAGTGTTACATCAGGAAAGCAAGCGTGCTTTTCTCCCAAAAAAATTGTACCGGGTAAAAAAAGCCCGCACTGCAAAACAGTTGGGGCTCTTTTACTCACCGGAATCCCGGGATTACAGCAGCAAACGACGAATGTCTGACAACAGATTACTTAGCAGGGTGGTGAAGCGGGCGGCATCAGCACCATTAACCACACGGTGATCGTACGACAGTGACAGCGGGCACATCAGGCGTGCATCAAAGTCCTTGCCGTTCCAGACAGGCTTCATGGATGCCTTGGAGATACCCAGAATAGCGACTTCAGGCGAATTCACGATGGGGGTAAAGGCGGTACCACCGACTGAACCCAGGCTGGAGATGGTGAAGCAGCCACCTTGCATTTCAGCCGGTTTCAACTTCTTGTCACGGGCCTTGCCAGCCAGTTCGATACACTCTCTGGACAGATCCCAGATACCTTTCTGGTCAACATTTTTGATGACCGGTACCAGCAGGCCGTCAGGAGTATCTACAGCAACACCAATGTTGATGTACTTCTTGTAGATAACCGACTCACTGTCTTCACTGAGGGAAGAGCAGAATACCGGCATCTCTTTCAGTACGTAAGCCACAGCCTTCAGGAAGAAAGGTAACGGAGTCAGCTTGGTGCCCCGGGCTTCTGCCATTGCCTTGTTGGCCTTACGAAAAGCTTCCAGTTCGGTAATATCCGCTTCATCAAACTGTGTGACGTGGGGCACATTCAGCCAGGAGCGCTGGAAGTTCTGAGCTGCTACTTTACGCAGACGATTCAGGGCCACTTCTTCGATTTCACCCCACTTGGCGTAATCCTGGGCAGGCACCGGAGGAATACCCATCCCCCCTGTGACGGCAGCTGTCTGAGGCTTGTCAGCTTCAGACAGCATGGCCTTAACGTAAGCCTGAACATCTTCTTTCAGGATACGGCTGCGTGGGCCTGTGCCTTTTACTCGTTCCAGGGCAACGCCAAACTCACGGGCAAGCCTGCGAACCGCTGGACCGGCATGGACATTGCGATTGGCTTTTTCCAGTTCAACCAGTTTCTGAGCAGAAGCCGGAGCAGCAGGTGCTGGTGCTTTGGCAGCCGCAGGAGCCAATGCTGCCGGAGCAGAAGCCTGTGGCGCGGGAGCAGCCGGAGGCGCAGCAGCAACACTGCCCTGGGTCTCAATCCTGGCAATCAGGTTGCCCTGGCTGAGCTTGTCACCTTCTTTAATGCAGATCTCTTTGACAACACCGGCAAAAGGAGAAGGTACGTCCATACTCGCTTTGTCAGATTCCAGCACAATCAGGGAATCTTCTTCAGCGATTTCATCACCCACGGCTACGCAGATTTCGATAACAGGGACGTCTTCGGCACCAATATCGGGCACCGTCACTTCCTGAACGCCACCCGCAACAGGCGCTGCGACTGGAGCTGGTGCGGCAGGCTGAGGGGCTTCCGTCTGAGGAGCCGGAACAGGAGCAGCACCTGTGGTTTCCACTTTCACCACCAGATCGCCCTGACTCATCTCGTCGCCTTCTTTCACGCAGATCTCTTTTACTATGCCAGAGAAAGGTGAAGGAACTTCCATGGTCGCCTTGTCAGACTCCAGAACGACCAGAGAATCTTCTTCAGAAATCTCGTCACCTATAGCAACACAGATTTCGATAACAGGGACGTTTTCTGCCCCGATGTCTGGAATCAGAACGTCCTGAATGCTGCTGCCGACTGGTGGAGCAGCTGGAGCAGGCTCTGGCTGTGCAGCCGGAGCTGGAGCTGCTTCGCTGGTAGTTACGGAACCTTCCTTATCTACGACAATTGTCGTCATTTTCAGCATGTCATCACCTTCAGACACACTGTCACCTACCTTGACCATGATCTCGGAGATTTTGCCGTCACGGGGTGCAGGCACTTCCATGGATGCCTTGTCTGACTCCAGAACAATCAGGGAGTCATCGGCAGAAACTGAATCACCGGGTGCAACGCAGATTTCAATAACTTCTGCACTGCCACTGCCGATGTCGGGGATCTTGATTATTTCATCGCTCATTCGGGATAACCTTATGAAATCAGCAGTACAGTGGGTTAGCTTTGTCGCCGTCGATGTTGAACTTTTTCATAGCGTCTTTCATAACAGACACTTCCAATTCACCGTCTTTTACCAGACCGTACAGGGCAGCAATAACAACGAAGTAACGATCCACTTCGAAGAACTCACGCAATTTCTCACGGGTATCGGAACGACCAAAGCCATCGGTGCCCAGGGCAATGAAAGTACCTGGTACGAATTCACGAATCTGGTCGGCGTAGATCTTCATGTAGTCAGAGGCGGCAATAACCGGACCCTTGCGACCAGTCAGCTGCTGTTCGACCCAGCCTGCACGCTTCCCGGAATCAGGGTTCAACATGTTGTGACGAGCTGCCGCCATACCATCTCGACGCAGTTCGTTGAAGCTTGTGGCACTCCAGATATCAGACTCGATACCGAAGTCGTTACGCAGGATGTCAGCAGCAGCACGCACTTCCTCAAGAATAGTGCCACAGCCCATCAGCTGTACTTTCAGGCCGTCGTTTCCGGCGTTTTCCTCGAAGCAGTACAGACCTTTCACAATACCTTCGATAATGCCATCGCCTTCTGGCATGGCTGGCATCCTATAGCTGTCGTTCATAGTGGTAATGTAATACCACACGTTTTCGTTGTCGCTATACATACGACGCAGACCGTCCTGAACAATCACTGCCAGCTCGTAGCCGTAAGTTGGGTCGTAGCTGATGCAGTTAGGAACAGTGGAAGCGAGAATGTGGCTGTGACCATCCTGGTGTTGCAGACCTTCGCCGTTCAGAGAGGTTCGACCGGAAGTCGCGCCGATCAGGAAACCACGAGCCTGCATGTCGCCTGAAGCCCAGGCCAGGTCGCCGGTTCGCTGGAAACCGAACATGGAGTAGAAGGCATAGAAAGGAATCATGGGTACATTGTTGTTACTGTACGAAGTCGCCGCCGCGATCCAGGCAGCGTGGGCACCGGCTTCGTTAATACCTTCTTCCAGAATCTGACCCTGTTTGGACTCCTTGTAGAACATCACCTGATCAGAGTCGACCGGCTCATACATCTGACCTTCAGCAGAGTAGATGCCCAGCTGACGGAACATGCCTTCCATACCGAAAGTCCGGGCTTCATCAGGAATAATCGGTACGATGTGCTTACCGACATTCTTGTCTTTCGCCAGAGCCGCCAGAACACGTACGTAGGCCATGGTGGTTGAGATTTCTCGTTCACCACTGCCTTTGAGAACAGCGTCGAAGGCACTCAGGTCAGGAATTTCCAACTGCACATCCGACTGCTCGCGACGCTGAGGAATGAAACCACCCAGTTTTTCACGATGCTTGCGCATGTAAACCATCTCAGGGCTGTCTTCTGCGGGCTTGAAGTAAGGCAGGCTGGCCAGATCTTCATCTTTGATCGGCAGGTCGAAACGGTCACGGAACTGTTTCAGGTCATCGATAGGCAGTTTCTTGACGTTGTGGCTGACGTTGGAGGCTTCACCCGTGGTACCGGTACCGTAACCCTTTACAGTCTTGGCCAGAATAACCGTTGGCCTGTCGGTGGTGTTTACCGCAGCATGGTAGGCTGCGTAAACCTTGTATGGATCGTGACCGCCCCGGTTCAGACGCCAGATATCATCGTCAGAAAGGTGTTCCACCATCTTTTTGGTTTCAGGGTAACGACCGAAGAAATGTTCGCGTGTCCAGGCACCGCCCTTGGCCTTACAGTTCTGATAGTCACCATCGACGGCTTCGTCCATCAGCTTCTGCAGCACACCGTCTTTGTCCTGGGCAAACAGCTGATCCCAGTGACGACCCCAGGTCACCTTGATCACGTTCCAGCCAGCGCCACGGAATACGCCTTCAAGCTCCTGCATGATCTTGCCATTACCACGAACCGGCCCGTCCAGACGCTGCAGGTTACAGTTCACCACGAAGATCAGGTTGTCGAGCTTTTCACGGCCCGCCAGAGAGATTGCACCTGTGGATTCCGGCTCATCCATTTCACCGTCACCCAGGAAAGCCCAGACTTTACGGTTCTGCTCCGGGGCCATACCACGGTTGATCAGGTACTTCATAAAGCGTGCCTGATAGATGGCCTGCAATGGGCCCAGACCCATGGATACGGTAGGGAACTGCCAGAAGTCAGGCATCAGGTGCGGGTGAGGATAGGATGAAAGACCCTTGCCTTCTACTTCCTGACGGAAACCGTCCAGCTGATCTTCACTCAGACGACCTTCGAGGTAAGCACGGGAATAAATACCCGGAGCCGTGTGCCCCTGATAGTAAACCAAATCGCCTTCACGGTTATTGTTGTAACCGTGGAAGAAGTAGTTGTAGCCGATATCGTACAGGGTTGCACTGGAAGCGAAGGAAGAGATGTGGCCACCCAGTGAACTGTCTTTCTGGTTAGCACGCATGACCATTGCCAACGCATTCCAACGAACCAGGGAACGGATTCTGCGTTCCATAAACAAGTCGCCCGGCATTCTCGCCTCTTTCTCAGGCGGAATGGTGTTGCGATAAGGGGTAGTAATCGCGTAGGGCAGCTGGGTGCCTTTCGCTCTGGCATGCTGGGAAAGTCGGGTCATCAGGTAATGAGCCCGGTCTTCCCCTTCTTTTTCCAGAACGGAATCCAGGGCTTCCAGCCACTCCCGGGTTTCGATGGGATCAATGTCGTGCATATAGTTTGCTCCGAGAATTGAGCGCTGTAACCAGTTCTAAAAAAAAGCATCTGTGAAGGGATCATCAGCCACTGATGCATCTTTCCATTACGATTACCCGGACAGGAGTACACTTTAGCAACTCAGCCTTGAGCAAATAAATCGCCTCAATCTGAGATGGACAACCACATTTTCATAAGGCGGTTATTCATCAATGAGCCAGTGAAATTCTGTCTGTCAGGATAGTCGAGGCTCTAAGGGGCCGTTTTTTTCAGCCCATACCACCAGTGAAAACGAATCATCAAAAGGCGTAAGCCCGAAGAGTCCGAACAAGAAAAGATTGCTCGAGGGCTACCCCTGTCGCGGCTCCCAGCGCCAAACTGTTATCTATGAAAAATCTGTCCTGTCTGCTTGAGCGTAAGGTTCGACCACCGTGCCATCAGGCTTCCAGCCCGACGATTGGCCCTGGATGGAGATTTAACCGGGTGCAAAGAAGACAGAGCTTAAAACTTCAGAAAATTGATTTCGATCAATTTTGTAATTGAACTACAAGATAAGCAAAATCCGCAATGAGTACCAGTACTTAGGCACAGTAAAGTTACAGAAATATATCAAAAGCCGCTACATCATTACATTTATCCATGAAATTCCCATGACATAATTATTATCAAACAAGAAAAAACTCTATCAGCGCATACCCCAATAGCAATTTCCGCGCTGGACTTTACTCTGAATTTACGCAGAGAAAAGTCGAAATTCCCTACTGGAAAAAGAAAAATGCTGACGATTCATCGAATTAGTGTAAACCTCTCACTATATTGGCGTATCTTCCTGCCATGAGCTGATACCCCGGAGCCGACTTTGATCCGCTTTGATGCCAGCTAATGGAAAAGCAATTTTCTGCTTCCAGCTGGAGCTTGTTTTAAAGCTGATGCTCAGCTGCTGAGCAGGATCAATCTCACTGGCAACCTGTTCTCTTTCTTCCATGTCCAGAACATCATTAAATCGACCATGATTCATTGCAGTGGCAGCTATAGCTTGCCAGAGAGGCGTATCTTTTTTACTGGCATTGTATTCAGGATCAAGGGAAGCACTGACCTTGCTGGCCAGCTCATCATCGATGCCGAAAAAGAAGGTCTGCGAAACCTGTACCGGGAACAGAATCTGGCCCCTGCTGTACCTATGGTGTCGTTGAAAAAACACGCTTATTTTTTTGATCTGTCACTTTTCTGGTCTAACTTTCCTCTACCGATAAATGAATAACCAAGCACTGCGAACAACGGGCTTTAAAAGTGGGTTCTAATGAAAAATTCGTTCTCTGCGACACTGCTGTTGCTGCTTTCGTGGTTGTCTGCCGTTTGTCAGGCCGAATCGTTGACAAGAGATTATATTGTCAGGTTTCAACAGGATGGAAGCTTGCCAGATGGGAGTTTTTCTATTAAGCCAGACCGTCAGACATTGCCGGGCAACCCGACCTACCTTGCCGACACAAACGGCTATGCAGAGTCAATTTTTCCGCCTGATGACAGACCACTCAGACTTGGCGGTTACGGGGTAAAAACCGCCTTTTTTAAGTCGATCTCCTGGCCATTGATTTACGCCGCTCATTTTCTGGTTACTAATAAACTGATGATGACCACCAGTGACGTCCTGAACCCCAAACCCTATTCGAGGATGCCATTAGAAGTGTTTGCCACCGTTGGCTGGCTATTGGAAAGATATTGGAACAACAATTCGCCGCAGCTCAACCCAATAGATCAACCAGGGTCAGTTCAGGATCACCCATTTGAGATCACCACTATGATGCTTCCCGGGCAGGGTCAACAACAAAGTGGTCAACAACAAAGTGGCCAACAAAATAGTGGCCAACAAAACCCAACATCAGCATCTTCCGGTCAGCAGGCCTCTCGCAGAGCTTTTTTCGGGCTCAAGCTTACCGGCTCTGGCGGCGGTAACCAGGGCCCTGGACAACAACGGCACACGTACGGTTTCAATTGTTATGTCGGTTCCTGTCATGGCGTTTGTCAAGTCCAACCGCCATCAAGAAGTAGTGAGTCAGCTGAAAGGGGCCAGCAATACTCTTCTTCCCCTGCCCGAAGAGAGATTGAACCTTCGATAGCTCGTCTGTTGTTTGGTAACATAGGTAGTGACCCGTCCAAAAATCCTCATTTACCCAGCTTTGGAGAGAGTCTTGTTAGAGTATCTCATCGAGAAACCGGGGCTTCATCAGATTCTGAAGAACTTGATCTTTCTTCAAGGGTTGACGAAAAAGTATCCGAACTTTTAACTGAATTTTTCGTTCGTCCAATTGTAAATTTTCTGAATTACAGAGTCCTCGTGAATAAACACAACACTGACGACGAATATGTACATCTTGCTGCTGCAATGTGCAATGCACTGGGTGAAGAATATGCATATATTGTTGACTGTTGCGCCAGTTTTACCCACACCGTCAACTTTGGCTTCTGTCACACCCTTAGTCGTATGGCTGATGTGGTAAAAGACTTTTATGCAAATAGAAGCTTGAACCTGGATAAGTTCAGAGAAGATATCATCGAAGGCTTGAATACAGATCGCCAGACTCTTGTAGAGAAGATTACCCGTCAAGAGGTAGAGCGTGTAAACATTATTCTTCAACAAGGCTCATCGATGGAAGATAAGTATCAGCCGGTTGGTAATTTTGTATTAATTTTCTTTGCCCTTTCCGCCAACAATCTAAAAGAAGCGGGTGATTTTTTCCGGAAGGTTTGTTTTACAGATGCAAATGGCAACAAGATAACTCGGGATAGTCCCTCCCCTGAATACTCCGAAGAGTTCACAACTGAACCCACAGACACTTATAAATATGTTTATTCTTCAGTAAGAAATATAAAAGATATTACTCATTTACAAAGACTGGTTAACCAGCTTGCAGATTATTTAATTCCGAGTAAGGGCACTGCTTCAGCAAGTCGTGAAAATAAGCCTAACTAATGTAATGTGACTGAATTAACGTTACATAAATGTTTGTAGTAGCCATTATGAATGTCATTCCAACCACTACCTGTTTTTACTATGCAAGTTGCCAAAGAGATAACACTTAACGCTTCTAAAGAAACACGACTCAGAAAGATTAATTCTTCAGATACTTAGCCAGTAGGATCACAACACTGTGGAATGGCTGAAGTTTCTTAAGCAGATTGACAAGGAAACGGCAAAAGACAAAGAGCTGCACCTGATTTACGACAACTATGTGACACACAAACACCCAAAGGTGCTAGAGCGGCTGGAAAAACATCCTCGTTTCATATGCATTTTTCGCCAACTTCAGTATCATGGCTAAACATGGTTGAGAGATTTTTTCGGGATCTCAAGAGTGAGCAGTTACGCCGTGGTGTGTTTAGCACTACAATAGAAGCGATTCTTAGATTAGACGTGATGATTTAAATATAGATTTATTAACAAATAAATTAAGGTGGTGGAAATTATCAATACATTATTAAGCTCTAATATGTTATAAATAACAGTATCATTACTGGAAGAGAGTGATGTAAGATTTGCTCCTTCTAATTAAGTTTTTTTATGATTTTAATTGAATAGAGTTGGTAATGAATAGGACCGCGTATTACGATTATATTGATGAAAAACTTCATACACTTGCACTTAGAATCGATACTAACGGCAAGTTGAACATGCTGTATCTTCATATGCATTCCGAGAGCTTTTACTCACATCTGTTAAATCTAGTTTATGGTTATGCTCTAGAAAACCTTAACAAATCATCACAAAATGTTGAAGCAATCGATCTTATCGACCACAAGAACAAGATAGTTGTTCAAGTATCAGCAAGTTGTACAAACCGAAAGTTAGAGTCTGCCTTAGACAAAGATATCGTTAAAAAATTTTCGTCATATACATTCTTATTTCTTTCAATTTCAAAGGATGCTTCCATGTTAAGGAAAGCATCTATTAAAAATCCAAACGGAATCTTATTTGATCAGGCCTCGGGAATCCTAGATGTAAAATCTATATTAAATGAGGTTCTACAAAAAGGTGTAACGGAACAAAAAAAAATTTATGCTTTCATCAAAACTGAACTTGGTAATGATCTAGATATAGTGAAGCTTGATTCAAACTTAGCTTTGATTATCAATATACTGGCAAAAGAAAGATGGAGTGATGAAAACCAAAGCACTCCGACACACAAGTTTGAAATAGATCGAAAGATTAAACACAACCAATTAGTCAAGGCTAAATACTTGATTGAAGAATACAGTCTCTATCACGGGAAAGTTGATTCAAAATATTCGGAATTCGATAAATTTGGAAGTAATAAAAGCACTTCGGTTTTAGCAAAAATTAAACGTGAATATATACAGGCTAAAGGAGCAGGAGCACCTGACACTATATTCTTTAATGTCGTTGACGTACTGAAAAATATAGTGCTTGAAAGTTCAAATTATTCAGAAATTCCTATAGATGAACTTGAATTATGTATCGATATATTAGTGGTCGATGCATTCATTCGGTGTAAAATAATGGAAAATCCAGAAGGCTATAAGTATGCTACTACCCAATGATATTCACCCAGAAAATAGCATTTACTATAATGGTGCGGTCGTGCTCAAAACTCTCCAGGAGAGCGGAAAAATGGATTTGCTTGAGTTATATGAAAAAGCAAAGAACTTTAGCGAGATGTCGTTTCCGTTGTTTATCTTGTGCTTAGATTGGTTATATCTAATTGACGCTGCTGTACTGAACTATGGTGAAGTTGAGCTATGTTCATAAAAAAGATCGTGATCTCCAGTCCTTTAGAGGTTATCCGTGAAATACCTTTCCATAAAGGTATAAATCTCATAGTTGATGAGAGCAATGGCCAAATAACCGGAAATAGCGTCGGAAAAACTACTGTTTTAAAACTGATAGATTTTTGCTTGGGAGCAAAGTCCAAGACCATTTACGAAGACCCTGAAAACACCAAGCAAATTTACGCCCCCCGCTGTGTCAGGATAGTTGTCCCGCTCACTGATTAACCAATAAAAGCTAGACAGTGGGCGATGGACGTTGAATATGCCTCGTTTTTCAGAGGAACGTAAATCAGCTGTTTTGAAAAAACTGTTACCACCACACAATCGCTCTGTGCCGGATGTTGCCAGAGAGGAAGGTATCAGCGAACAAACCCTGTATAATTGGCGTAAAAAACTACGGGACAAAGGATTACCTGTGCCAGGGAACGAACAAAAATCAGAACAATGGTCTGCTGAAAGCAAGTTTGCCGTGGTCGTCGAAACCGCTGCTTTGTCAGAAACAGAGTTAAGTGAATACTGCCGTAAAAAAGGGCTTTATCCTCAACAAGTCAAGGAGTGGAAGCACGCTTGTATTTCAGGTGCTGTTCAGGCTTCTCAGCGTGCAGACCAGGAAAGCAAGCAATTAAAACAAGAGCGTAAGCGCAATCAGAGCCTTGAAAAAGAGCTTCGCCGTAAAGACAAGGCGTTGGCAGAAGCTGCAGCCCTGCTGGTGCTATCAAAAAAGCTCGATGCCTTCTACGGGATAGACAGCGAGGACAACTGACACCTGTCGATAAGCGCCGCCAACTGCTGACATGGTTTGATGAGGCTATAGCAAACGGCGCTTCTCGCTGGAAGGCTGCTGAACAATTGGAAATATCCCTGAAAACACTGAATCGCTGGCGCGATGACAATGGTGCAGTGTTAACGGACAAACGCCCGGATGCCTTGCGCCCGGTACCCTCTAACAAACTGACTGAGGAAGAGGAGCAACGTATTCTGACTATCAGTAATGAAGATGAGTATGCGAGCCTGCCACCATCGCAGATCGTGCCAGCCCTTGCAGACAAGGGAGTATACGTTGCTTCTGAATCTAGCTTTTACCGTGTGTTGAAAAAGTATGGTCAGTTGCACCACCGCGGTCGTTCAAGAAAGCGATCGAAAAGCAACAAGCCGACAACCTATGTTGCTACTGGCCCTAACCAGGTCTGGTGTTGGGACATCAGTTACATACCTTCCAGGGTACGCGGCCAGTTCTGGTACCTCTACCTGATACTGGACGTTTACAGTCGTAAGATTGTTGGTTGGGAGATTCATAGCCGTGAGTCTGGTGAGTTAGCCAGTGAACTGATTAACCGGACAATGGTGGCTGAAAAATGCACTAAAACACCGCTTGTACTGCACTCAGACAATGGGGCTCCAATGACGTCGAGTACCTTTAAGGCCAAGCTTGAGGAATTGGGCATTATTCCCTCTCATAGTCGCCCAAGGGTGAGTAACGATAACGCATTTGCAGAATCGATCTTTAAAACGGTGAAGTACTGTCCTCAGTGGCCATCTCAAGGTTTTCTGACGTTAGAACACAGTCGACAGTGGATGCTGAAGTTTGAGCGCTTTTATAACAATGAACACCGCCATAGCTCAATCCGCTTTGTGACACCTGCGCAACGGCATGAGAAAAGAGATCAGGAAATCCTGAATCACCGGAAACAGGTGTATACCAAAGCGCGAGAAGCTAATCCAACGCGCTGGTCAGGAGTTATCAGAAACTGGGAGCCTGTAGGTGCGGTTGCACTGAATCCTGAGCGGTTGTCTGAAGCAAGAATTAACGAGAAAAAGGCAGCCTAAAATTCAGTTTTCGGGACAACTATCTTGAAAAACTCCGGCCCTTGTCAGGGACTATCTAGTAGAGAACAATATATCTGCATCTCTGCATTTAACCGAAAATCTTGATGATGAAAAAGCCAGATCAGTAGTTATTGAACGAAACTTCCATTCAAGAAAGAAAACTGTTAGGAAAATTGACGGAATACCATACACAGAGAAAGATTTTGAAGACAAACTTACGGAGCTTTTTTTTCCAGAGCAAGTCAATAAAAAACCCACATTCCGCCAGATTATTTCACATAACATTCGTTATAGTGACCTGAGTGTTTCAAATACTCTAAAAACACTTAATAAATATACTAGTGATGCTGAATACGAATCTCTTTATTTATTCCTTTTAGGTTGTAATTTCTCAGAAGGGAACAGTAAACAGGAGATTCTTTACAAAATACAACAGGAAAGCACTTTCAAAAACCGTCTTGAAAAAGTACAGACAAAATCTGCATACGAAACTGCACTTGCACTTATTGAACTAGAAATAAAATCTTTAGAGAAAGAGAAATCTTCACTTAACATAAATGAAAATTTTGAAAATGACCTTAAAAATTTAAATGAACTTAGATATAAGATAAATCAGATTAGTAGTGAGATTGGGAATCTTAATATAAGAAAGAATCTTATAGAAGAAACTAAGAGTGAACTTGAGTCAACTGTTTCAAATATAGATTTGTCACAGCTTGAGCATATATACAGACAAGCTTCTAGTAACATCGCACCGATTCAAAAGACATTTGAAGATTTGGTTTTATATCATAACCAAATGGTTAATGAGCGAGCATTGTACATTTCAAAAGAACTCCCTGAACTTGAAAAAAAAATAATCAATAAAGACTCAGATTTACGAAAGCTTTTACAACAAGAAATAGAGCTTACTGACATTATTTCAAAAACTGATTCATTTGAGGAAATGGAAAAAATTATTGCTGAACTTAATAATAAGTTCAGAGATAAGGGCGAATATGAAAGTATCATAAGCCAGCTTAATGAAGTCGAAGATAACATCAGTAAATATGAACTAAAACTAAATAACATAGACAAATTGCTGTTTTCTGATGATTTTGAATCGATTGTCAAGCAAAAAATCAACAGGTTTAACGAATATTTCTCCACGACTTCAGAGTTTCTATACGGAGAAAAATACGCACTTAAATACGATAAAGTAGTTAACAAAAAGGGGCAAAAGCTTTACAAATTTAGTGCCTTTAATACTAACTTTAGTTCAGGTAAAAAACAGGGCGAAATCTCTTGCTTTGATATAGCCTATACACTTTTTGCTGATAATGAAAACATACCTTGTATGCACTTCTTGCTAAACGATAAAAAGGAACTCATGCATGATAACCAGCTCGTTAAAATCGCAGAGGTTGTAAATAAAAATGGTATACAATTTGTTGCTTCAATTTTGAAGGATAAATTACCGCCAGAACTCAATAATGAAGATTATTTTATTATTAAGCTCTCTCAAAGCGACAAATTATTCAGGATTGAGAATAATCAGTAACTCCTCACAGGTCTTAATATCGGATGTAAGTTTCGTATAGCAAATGCTTCCAGTTCGTGTAGGGGCTTTGACCCTACCAACGGCACCTTCGGTGGCTTAGCTGAAGCAGGCATGTGTGCCAAGCTTGGCACTTAACTTGGTCTGACCGAGAATAGCGACCTTCCAGACAACACCGTAACCCTATTGAGGATGGCATAAAACTGAGGACAAAAATTCGGTTTTGTGAGGAGAATAGTGAGCTATTTGAGGGACAAAAGCAGATTTTCAGACCAATTTGCTGCCGCCAAACGACTGCACGGATACAGGAGCTAGAGCAACGCTGGAGCAGTTGCCGCGCAGGGCAGACTAAAAAAAACACGCTTCTTTTTTTGTCTATCACTTTCTTGGTCTAACTTTTCTCTCTGGGAAATGAATACCTATGCAATACAAACAGCAGTCGATCAAAGTGGGATCTAATGAAAAATTCGTTCTATGTCGCCCTAATGTTACTGCTTTCGTGGTTATCTGTCGTCTGCCAGGCCAAACCATTGACAGAACGTTATGTTGTCAGGTTTCAACAGGATGGAAGCTTGCCAGATGGGAGTTTTTCTATTAAGCCAGACCGTCAGACATTGCCGGGCAACCCGACCTACCTTGCCAACACAAACGGCTATGCAGAGTCAATTTTTCCGCCTGATGACAGACCACTCAGACTTGGCGGTTACGGGGTAAAAACCGCCTTTTTTGAGTCGATCTCCTGGCGATTGATTTACGCCACTCATTTTCTGGTTGCTAATGAACTGATTATGACCACCAGTGACGCCGCTCTGAACGCCAAACCCTATTCGAGGATACCATTAGAAGTGTTTGCCACCGTTGGCTGGCTATTGGAAAGATATTGGAACAACAATTCGCCACAGCTTAACCCAATAGGTGAACCGAAGTCAGGTCAGGATCACCCATTTGCAATCACCACTATGATGCTCCCGGGTCAGGGTCAACAACAAAGTAGCCAACAAAACCCAACATCAGCATCATCCGGTCAGCAGGCCTCTGGATCAACCACCCAAGCTGGAGGCTCTTCTCTCAAGCTTACGCCTTCCGACTCTGGCGATGGTGGCGAAAGCCCTGAACAACCCCAACATACATACGGTTTAAATTGTCATGTCGAATCCTGTCATGGCATTTGTAAACTACGATCATCTCCCGATAGCAGGGATTCAGAACCCGATAGCAGTGATTCGGATGAAGAGGGCCAGCAAGACTCTTCTTCCCCTGCGCGACGAGAGATTGAACCTTCGATCGCTCGTCTGTTGTTTGGTAACATAGGTAGTGATCCGTCCCGAAATCCTCATTTACCCAGCCTTGAAGAGTGTACTGCCAGAATGGCTCTTCGAGAAACCCGGGCTTTATCAGATTCTGAACAACTTGATCCTTCAGGAATTGACAAAAAAATATCCAGACTTGTATCTGAATTTTTCGTTAGTCCAATTTTAAATTTTCTGAATTACAGAGTCCTTGTGAATAAACACGACACTGACGACGAATACGTACATCTTGCTGCTGCAATGTGCAATGCCCTGGGCGAAGAATATCAATACATTGTTCATTGTTGTGCCAATATTACCCATAACTTCAACTTTGGATTCAGCCACTCCCTTAGCTGTATGGCCAATGTGGTAAAAGACTTTTATACAAATAAAAGCTTGAACTTGCACCAGTTCAGACAAGATGTCATCGAAGGCTTGAATACAGATCGCCAGACTCTTGTAGAGAAGATTGCCCGTCGAGAGATAGAGCGTGTAAACATTATTCTTCAACAAGGCTCATCGATGGAAGATAAATATGAGCCGGTTGGTAATTTTGTATTAATTTTCTTTGCTCTTTCCGCCAATCATCTAAAAGAAGCGGGTGATTTTTTCTGGAAGCTTTGTTATAGAGATGCAGATGGCAACAAGATAACACAGGACAATCCCCCTCCTGAATACTCCAGATTGTTCACAACTGAACCCACAGACACTTATAAATATGTTTATTATTCAGTAAGAAATATGAAAGATATTACTCAATTACAAAGACTGGTTAATCAGCTTGCAGACTATTTAATTCCGGATAAGGGCACTGCTTCAGCAAGTTGTGAAAATAAGCCCAACCAGAAAACCGATGGTGAATGATAGATTTATTCCAGCATAGGTCAGGGATGACACTGTCTGTTTTTGAAAAAAACACGCTTATTTTTTGATCTATCACTTTCTTGGTCTAACTTTGCCCTGTAGAAAATGAATGCCTAAGCACTACTACAAGCAACAGACTATCAAAGTGGGATTAATGAAAAACTCGTTGTCTATGGCACTGCTGTTACTGTCTACATGGTTGTCTGTCGTCTGTCAGGCCGAACCATTGACAAGACGTTTTGTTCTCGGGTTTCAACAGGATGGAGCCTTTTCAAAAGAGAGCTTGTCTATAAAGCCAGACCAACATAAATTGCCGGGTACCCCGTTACACCTTGCCGACACTGACGGCTGCGCAGAGTCAACTTTTCTGCCTGATGACAAACCACTCGGACCAGGTGGTTATGGGGTAGTAACTGCCTTTTTTGAGTCGATCTCCTGGCCATTGATTCACGCCGCTCATTTTCTGGTTGCTAATGAACTGATGATGACCAACAGTGACGCCGCTCTGAACGTGAAACCCAATTCAAGAATACCATTAGAAGTGTTTGTCACCGTTGGCTGGCTATTGGAAAGATATTGGAACAAGGATTCGTCGCAGTTCAACCCGATGGATCAACCGGAGTCAGCAGATCAGGAGCACCCATTTGAAATCAACACTATGATGCTACCCGGGCAGGGTCAACAACAAAGTGGCCAACAAAATAGTGGCCAACAAAACCCGCCATCAGCATCATCCAGTCAGCAGGCCTCTGGATCAACCACCCAACCAAGAGGCTCTTTTTTCAGGTTTACGTTTTCCGGCTCTGGCAGCGGTAACCAGGGCCCTGAACAACACCGGCACACGTACGGTTTCAATTGTTACGTCGGTTCCTGTCATGGCGTTTGTCAAGTCCAACCGCCATCCGGTGGTAGCGGGTTGGCTGGAGGGGGCCAGCGAAACTCTCCTTCCCGTGCTCAAAGAGAGACCGAACATCCGATACATCATCCGTCGTTTGGTCATATAGGTTATGACCCGTCCCCGAATACTCATCAACCCAATCTTGAACTTTCAGAGGATGATGAAGAAATACCTTTCAAAGTTTTAGAAAAGTCTTTCGTCAATCCAATTATGTTTGTGCTGAATTGCAAAAGGCTCACGGAAAAACAGGCAATCGGCGACGTATATGTACATCTTGCTGCTGCAATGTGCAACGCCCTGGGGGAAGACTATGAATATATTGTTGATTATTGTGCCAGTTGTACCCACACCTTCCGCTTTGGCTTCTGCCACTCCCTCACCCGTATAGCCAGAATGTCAAGAAAATTTCATGCACGTAAAAGCTTTAACTTGCATCAGTTCAAAGAAAATGTCATCAAAGGCTTGAATACAGATCGACAGGCTCTGGTAGAGAAGATTGCCCGTCGAGAGACAGAGCGTGTAAACATGATTCTTCAACAAGGCTCATCCTTGGAAGACAAGTATGAGGCGGTTGGTAATTTTGCATTAATTTTCTTTGCCCTTTCCGCCAACAAACGAGATCAAGCCATTGATCTTTTCTGGGAGGCTTGTTTTAAAGATGCAGATGGCAACAGGATAACTCAGGACAACCCCTCCCCTGAATACTCCAGATTGTTCACAACTGAACCCACAGACACTTATAAATATGTTTATTATTCAGTAAGAAATATAAAAGATATTACGCATTTACAAAGACTGGTTAACCAGCTTAAGAACTCTTTAATTCCAGATAAGGACACTGCCTCAACAAGTCGTGAAAATAATGCTACCCAATGACGGTTAACTGGCGAGCTGATGAGCTCGCCACCCATGACTATCCTCTTGCGAAATAACTGTTCATCACATAACCGTATTTGGTCGTATGCTCAGCCAATACCTGCCCCAACGCTTCACCATATTCACTGCGCCAGTCGTTCATCAGCTCTGCCAGAACCGAAGCCCAGGTCGTCACTTTCACACCCGCCTGAGCCAAACGCTGTATCGTGACTTCCTGAGCCGTTTTATTCCAGGTACCCGAGGCATCGATCACGGCATACACATCGTAGCCTTCTTCAATGGCGGACAATGCCGGAAATAATAAACATACGTCCGTTACAACACCGGCCATGATGATTTTTTTGCGGCCTGTTTTCTCAATGGCTTGCCTGAACGCCAGGCTATCCCAGGCATTGATCTGCCCTTCACGCTCAATCACTTCCCCGCCCAGTACGTCGGTAATTTCAGGCATCACCGGACCATTTGGCCCCTCAGGCAAGCTGGCAGTCACCACCGATGGCAAGCCAATGGCTTTTGCCGTTCTGGTCAGGCCAACAATGTTGTTTTTCAGCACCGTCGGGTGTTCATCACCCAGCCCGACCATCAAACCCGTCTGGTGGTCGATCATTGTTAATACAGCGTTGTCCGGCGTTAAAAACTCAGAGTATTTTGTTGTCATGATCACGTCCTTATCAGTGTCTCTGTTTCATTGAAAAGATTCGGTAAAAATCAGGATCAGCTGGCTCTCTTGTTGGGCGACAAAGTTCAATTCCGTCGCTCTTACCAAAGTGCCAGCCTGAATGGTTTCGCCATTAATGCTTGCCTTGCCAGTGCTGAGATAAGCCAAAACCTCACCGCTATGCTCTGTCTGGTATCCTTCGGTGGCCTGAACCATTTCTACCACGGTGTGGCTATCAAACGTTTTCGTCTGTTTTTTACTACCTCCATAGATGCGTGTTCTGACATTGGTTTCCGGGGTATAAGCCTTGTAACCCGCTGGCTCGCCCTTTGTTTCTGGCAGAACCCACAGTTGAATCAATTGATTGGGGGTTTCATCCGGATTCACTTCGTTATGTGCAAACCCTTCACCTCCCGCTCGTTGTACCTGCGCCTCCGGGGCCACTAAACCTTTGCCGTGTTGCAAAGATCCAGCGTGGCTTATCCGGCCTTTTGCCATCACACTGATGACGTCGATCTCTTGGTGGGGGTGCATACCTGTCTCGCCGTGGGGCAAGAAGCTGGCATCAGCAAGATAAACGAAGTTACCTATGCCGTTGGCCGTCTCAGGTCGCTTTCGAGCACCAAATACTCGCTGATCTGTGACGACCTGTTTTTCTTCCAGTCCGGCAAAACCGCCCTGTGGTAGTTGCTCTAAGGTCAAAATTTCCATCGCTCAATCCCTGTTTTCCAGTCAGTGATGAAACCAGATTAGTTTGTTATCCAAAGTTGATATATATTCATTCATACAAAACACTGTTCAATATTTGATAACAAATGACTGACCTTAATGATCTGATGGTATTTGCAACGGTAGTCGAGAGAGGCAGCTTTACTCAGGCAGCAGAAGCACTGAATACACCGAAATCCAACATCAGCCGCAAGATCACCCGGCTGGAGTCCCGGTTGGGTGTGCGGCTGTTGGAACGTTCAACCAGAACCTTGCATCTGACTGAAATCGGTCTGCGCTACTATCAGTACTGCAAAAGAATCAAAGAGGAATATGAAGCCGCAGGCAGTGCAGTGGAATCCATGCTGGAAAAACCTCAGGGCCGTTTGCGAGTGTGTACCTCTCTCGGGGTTGGACAGTCACTGCTTGGTGACCACCTTGCCGAATACTGCCAACTCTATCCTGAGGTTGAACTTGATCTTAGTTTGACTAATCGACGTGTTGATTTGATTGAAGAGGGGTACGATCTGGCGTTTAGAATTGGAGACTTGCCAGACTCTGGACTGATTGCCAGGAAACTCTGCTCCATCCATCTGCGTCTTTATGCGGCTCCGGGTTTTGCAAAACATAAAATCAAAACGCCGGGCGACTTATTAGAGCATCCGCTAATGTTGATGAGTGCAAAGGAGCGCAACCCCGATTGGCATCTCTTTTGCGGACAAGAAAATAGAACCCTGAAGTTTGAGCCGAGTCTACGCTGCGATGACTTTTCCATGCTGATGAGAATGTCCATCAGGGGGCTGGGTATCACCGAACTGCCAGAGTACATGGCAAAGCATGCCCTGGCAGCAGGTACGCTCATCAATATTCTGCCCGATTGGCAGTTCGAGCCTGTGGACTTATATGCGTTGTATCCCAGTCACCGTGGCTCAACCCCCAAAGTTCGAGCACTGCTCACCCACCTTGCTAAAGAGGGCTTCCACTAATGGCGTCGCCAGATTACAGCCTTGAGTCAATCAAAAGCCTTGAGCGAATGAACTGCCCTGCATCGGTAAAAAGCATCCTGAACAAGCAATGGGACGAGTTTCTGGAAACCTGTCGAGCAAAAGATCTGGCTGACAGATCTGACTCATTATCTCCCGATTTTCTCTCCCAACTTTATAAAACCTGGGCGGGCAGCGACTTTGCTTTTGAACAATGCCTGAAGCATCCGGATCTTGTTTTCCAACTCCATCAGAATCCGGATTTATTAAAAAACCCCAAACCCGAGAGGCATCAGGATGCCCTCCGCCTGCTGACTCAGGAAGTCCTCAACGAAAATGACCTGATGCAGCAACTCCGGGTCTACAGAAACCGTGAGATGGTCAAAATCATCTGGCGTGACCTCAACCGCCTGTGCTCCATGCAGGAAACCACACTGGATCTTTCTGCTATGGCGGATGCCTGCGTCGATCAGTCAATGGACTGGCTGTATGAAGAAGCCTGCAAAACCTGGGGTACCCCGATGGGGGCTCCCTATGGAGAAACACCTCAACCACAAAAGATGATCGTACTCGGCATGGGCAAGCTGGGTGGGCAGGAACTGAATCTTTCTTCCGACATCGACCTGATGTTCACCTATCCTCATAAGGGTGAAACGTTGGGTGGAGCTCGCTCTCTGGATAATCAGGAGTTCTTTATCCGGCTTGGGCAACGTCTGATCAAAGTCCTGGACAATCAAACGGTGGACGGCTTTGTATTCCGGGTTGATATGCGACTGAGGCCTTATGGTACCAGCGGTGCGCTGGCCATGAGTTTTTCCGCTATGGAGCAGTATTATCAGGATCAGGGCAGAGACTGGGAACGCTATGCCATGATCAAGGCCAGGGCCATTGCCGGAGATATCCCGGAAGGTCAGAATCTGCTCAACATTCTGAAGCCATTCACTTTTAGAAAGTACATTGATTTCAGTGCTATTTCTGCCCTCAGGGATATGAAGGCCCTGATTCAAAGAGAAGTAAAGCGCAAAGGCATGCAGGGCAACATCAAATTAGGTCCCGGCGGCATCAGAGAAATTGAATTTATTGCCCAATCATTTCAGCTGATCCACGGTGGCCGGGATCGAAGCCTTCAGGAAAAGGGACTGCTCAACATTCTCAACCGACTCTCGCCGCATTACCTGCCAGAGTTCGTTACACAGGCGTTAACTGAAGCCTACATATACCTTCGAAATTTAGAGCATGCTATTCAGGCGCTGCAAGACAGACAGACTCAGGAACTGCCGGTCGATACCCTGCAACAGGAAAGAATTGCTTTTATTGCAGGGCACCAGGACTGGTCTTCCCTGATGAGTAAGCTGGATCATCACAGAGAGCAGGTCCTGGGACACTTTGATGAGGTTGTGTCCTTACCGGATACATCCAACGATCAGGAACAGACGGTTCAGGAGCACTGGAAGCTACTCTGGCAGGGCAATCTCAACGAAGACGAGGAATTAAAACAATTTCAGGAGAACCACTTTTCAGAGCCACAAGCATCGAGGCAACGCCTGTCAGCGCTCAGGGATGGCAGAGCCATCACCAGAATCCGCCGCCAAAGCCGTGAGCGACTTGACCACTTCATGCCTTCGCTGCTGGAACATATCGGTCGTAGCGAACAGCCTGATCTGGCACTGACCCGAATTCTTCCGCTTATTGAAAGTGTTTTACGCCGAACGGCTTACCTGGTTTTGCTGATGGAAAACCCCAAAGCTCTGGAGCACCTGATCAGCCTCTGTACCGCCAGCCCCTGGATAGCAGACCAGATTGCCCGACATCCGGCCTTGCTGGATGAGTTCCTGGATATTGGTGATCTCTATAACCCACCCAAAAAAGCGGAACTTGAGCACGATCTCAGACAACAACTGACTCATATTCCGGAAGATGATCTGGAAGCCCAGATGGAAGCGCTGCGCTACTTCAAGATGTCACATCTTTTGAAAGTAGCGGCAGCACAGGTTGCTGGTACATTACCCTTAATGAAGGAAAGCGATTACCTGACCTGGATTGCCGAAGCCTTGCTGGATCAAGTGGTCGGCCTCGCATGGAAAACCATGGTTGAGCGACATGGGCACCCTGTGGGTGAAGACGGTTCCATCTGCGATCCTGGCTTTATCATCATTGGCTACGGCAAACTGGGTGGCATTGAACTCAGTCCGGGATCGGACCTGGATTTGGTGTTCGTGCATAACGGCGCTCTCAATAAAGAAACAGACGGCTCGCGCTCCATAGAAAGTTCTAGCTTCTATACACGACTGGGACAGAGAATCATACACATTCTCACCGCTCAAACCCCTTCCGGAAGACTCTATGAAGTCGACATGCGTCTGCGCCCTTCAGGCGCTTCAGGAATGCTGGTCAGTTCACTCACATCTTTCGAAAAGTACCAGCGCAATGACGCCTGGACCTGGGAGCATCAGGCTCTGGTCCGGGCCAGGGCAGTAGCTGGCGATAAACAGCTGACAGCAAAGTTTGAATCACTTCGCAAAAGTATTCTGGCCATTGGCAGGGACCCTGCCACCTTGAAGGCAGAGGTCATCAGGATGCGCCATAAAATGCAAGAGCATCTGACAAAGTCCCGACGGGATGAACAGGGGCAACCCCTCTTTAATCTAAAGCACGATCGCGGCGGCATTGTCGATATTGAGTTTCTTATGCAATACGCCGTATTAGCCCATGCTCACGCCCACCCGGAAATTGCGCAATTTCCGGATAACATTCGAATCTCGGAGTCACTGGAAAAAGTCGGCTACCTGACAGCCAGTGAAGGCAAAGGGCTTAGAGAAGCTTATAAAGTCTTGAGAAAAGCGGCTCACTTGAAAGCTTTGCAAAACGAGCCATCCTTTGTGGAAATCCCCTTGGTGGAGCCCTTCACCCGTCAGGTTGAAGCGCTTTGGCAGCTATGGCTGGAATGAATGTCCCGGCGGTTTGGAATCAGTAGCAAAGTATGATCCAATACTCGTCTGCCTGCAGATAACCGAAGCACAGACAGAATCATGGCCGCCTTACCCACAGCGGCCTGCAAGCCTGGCTTGAGACCCACCGGGCTGAGTAGCCATGAACACGAAACAACCATGAGCACAGAAAGACTTTTGTCACCCAAAGTGATGACAAGACTTTCACTAAGGGTCTTCAATAAAATCACAATACCACCGTGAGAAAACAAAGCTGCCCATTTGGCGATGAACTTAGCTACATTCTCATGGTTAAAATTACTGGATTGCATCGGGAGTTTTCGCATGTCCTTCGCCGATAGAGATGGCGTTATTTGGTTTGATGGCAAGCTGGTTCCATGGCGAGAAGCACAAACCCACGTTCTGACCCATACCCTGCACTATGGCATGGGCGTCTTTGAGGGTGTTCGAGCCTACAACACCGACAAGGGTCCTGCTATTTTCCGTCTGGAAGAACATACGGATCGACTGTTCAGAAGTGCTCATATCCTGGGTATGAAGATCCCTTACTCCCGTGAAGAGCTGATCGAAGCTCAAAAGCTGGTGGTTCGTGAGAACGGTCTTGACAGTGCCTATCTCCGCCCCATGTGCTTCCTGGGCTCTGAAGGTATGGGCCTTCGTGCAGAAGGGCTAACTGTTCACTGCATCGTTGCTGCATGGAACTGGCCTTCTTACATGGACCCTGACGCTAAAGAGAAAGGTATCAAAATCCGTACTTCTTCCTACACCCGTCACCACGTTAACATCACCATGTGCAAGGCCAAGGCCAATGGTAACTACATGAACTCCATGCTGGCACTGCGTGAAGCACTGGACAGCGGCTGCGAAGAAGCTCTGCTGCTGGACAACGAAGGTTACGTGGCGGAAGGCAGTGGTGAAAACATCTTCATTGTCAAAGAAGATGGTATTCTCTACACACCTGAGCTGACTTCCTGTCTGGAAGGAATTACCCGTGACACCATTATCCGGTTTGCCGGGGAACTGGGTCTGGAAGTCAGGGAAAAGCGCATTACCCGTGACGAAGTTTATATTGCCAAAGAGGCTTTCTTCACCGGAACAGCCGCTGAAGTACTGCCTATTCGCGAGCACGATGGCCGCATCATCGGCAGTGGTCAACGTGGCCCCATCACCGAACAGCTGCAAACTATGTACTTTGATCAGGTTCAGGGCCAGCGGGAAGCATACGCTGAGTGGCTGGCTCATGTGATCTGAATCACTGGCTTTCATTCCATAAGCTGTAAGAATTACTGAGTTATTGATCAGAAAAAGTGGCGTATAATCTACGCCGCTTTTTATTTACATGGATGTAATACCAATCGTGCTTTCTAACTCCCGTGATGAGCATGGAGATTTGAGCCTTAAGACAAGGCGGCGTGAGGAGTCATAGCCTTAGCTATGGCGACGATCGCCAACGCAGGATTAAGGCTCAAATCTTCAGCGCAATAGGGAGTTAGAAAGTTCGATTGGTATAATGTATCCCCGGCCTATCTTCAGACGGGGTACCCCTGCATATTTGAAACTGGACACTGTCCAGTGTGCTTATTCTGCCATCGGTGACAGCGTGCTCTCACTGAGGGCGGTAGCGTGCCCAATTACAAGAGATCGATTCCGGATCGATCCCCAGGAGGCTACGGGAGCCTCCCAGAAACAGGAACTGCAGCAACGTGAAGTACTTGATTGTCGGTCCCTCCTGGGTGGGGGATATGGTAATGGCTCAAACTTTGTTCATTGCCCTGAAACGACAACATCCAGAGGCTGTCATCGACGTACTGGCACCAGGCTGGAGCCGCCCCATCATTGAGCGCATGCCTGAAGTCCGGAACGGGATTGATATGCCCTTAGGCCATGGCAGCCTGAATCTGGCCGCGCTTAGAAGAATAGCCAGAGACTTGAAAGCACAAGGGTATGACCGGACCATTCTTCTGCCCAATTCACTAAAGTCTGCCCTGATTCCATTCCTTGCCGGCATTCCTGTCAGAATTGGCTGGCGGGGAGAAATGAGGTATGGCCTGCTTAACGACCTGAGAGTTCTGGACAAAGAGCAATACCCTCTTATGGTTGAACGCTTTGTTGCTCTGGCCTATCCGGATAAGTCGCCACTGCCCTCCCCTCTACCCAAACCTGCCTTGAGTGTTGACAGCCAGAGTGTTGCCAAAGCGTTGCATCGCTATCAACTGTCTGATGACTTGCCCATTCTGGCGCTTTGTCCTGGCGCTGAGTTTGGCCCCTCGAAACAATGGCCTGCCGGTTACTATGGCGAAGTGGCCTTGACGATGGCTCAGAAAGGCTGGCAAATATGGTTGTTCGGCTCTGAAAAAGACCATGCCGTCACCCAGGAAATCATGGGCTACCTGCCCAGAAATCTGCATAAACGTTGTTTTAACCTGGCAGGACAAACCACTTTGGCGGATGCCGTTGACCTGATGTCTCTGGCCCATGCTGTGGTTTCCAATGACTCTGGCCTTATGCACATTGCCGCTGCACTTTCTCGGCCTCTGGTGGCTGTTTATGGCTCGACCACTGCTGCTCATACCCCGCCAATGAACGACAACAGTGAAACACTCTGGTTGGGACTGGAATGCAGCCCCTGCTTTAAACGTGAATGTCCTCTGGAACACATGGACTGCATGAAAAAGCTGGGACCCGAAATGGTTCTGGACGCCCTGGAACGACTGTCTGGTGAACAGACTCTGGAGATTCAGGGTTGAAAGTTCTTATAGTAAAAACCACCTCCATGGGTGATGTGATTCACACCCTTCCAGCCCTCACCGATGCTGCCAAAGCGATTCCGGGCATCCGGTTTGACTGGGTCGTAGAAGAAGGGTTTGCGGAAATCCCGCGCTGGCACCCTGCTGTCGATAAAGTCATACCTGTCGCGGTGAGAAGATGGCGAAAATCGATCCTGAACACAGTCCACTCAGGCGAGTGGCGTCGTTTTCGCAAAGATCTTAAATTCAGAGAATACGATGCAGTTATCGATGCCCAGGGATTATTGAAAAGCGCTCTTATTACGCGAATGGCAAGGGGACCCAAGTTCGGACTGGATAAAAACTCAGCACGGGAGCCTGTTTCAGCCAAGTTTTATGACTTCCCAAAAACGGTTAACTGGGGGCAACACGCCGTCGAGCGTGTACGACAGCTGTTTGCCAAATCACTGGACTACGAATTGCCAACAGAACCCGGACAGTTTTTGCTCGACCAATCCCGATTCGATGGCGACCTGATTCAAAATAAACCCTATGTCGTTTTTATTCATGGCACCACATGGCCCACCAAACACTGGCCAGAAACTTACTGGTGCCAACTGGCCCATAAAGTTCAGGCAGCGGGAATGCATATCGTCATTCCCTGGGGCAACAAAAAAGAGCAAGAACGAGCCAACTGCATCGCAAAATGTTCCGATAATATTGAGGTGCTGCCACGCCTCAGCCTGAGTGGTATTGCCGGGGTCATAGCAAATGCTAAAGCGGCGGTTGCTGTCGATACAGGACTAGGCCATTTGACGGCAGCTCTGGAAAAACCCGCTGTATCTCTATACGGCCCGACCCGTCCTGACCGGGTGGGGGCCTACGGAAGCTCACAGATTCATCTGACCGTTGACCAGTGCCCTGAATGCCAGCTTCCAAAAGCCGACCCGGACATTTTCACCCCTATGACCCCGGATTATGTCTGGCCCTACCTGGAGAAGCTTCTGCAAGAGGCGTCTTCATGATATTGGCTTTTGCGCTTTATAAGTATTTTCCTTTTGGGGGATTACAGAGAGATTTTCTGAGGATTGCGCTTGAATGCCAGAAAAGAGGCCATAGAGTTCTTGTTTTTACCACCTGCTGGCAGGGCGAAAAGCCTGACGGTTTTGATATCCGGGTTCTTAAAGTCAACGGTCATTCAAACCATGTCAGGATGAAGAGCTTCCAACAACAGATCGGCAAAACATTAGCCGACCAGCCAGAAGTCATTTTGGTAGGGTTTAATAAAATGCCGGGGCTGGATATCTATTATGCCGCCGACACCTGTTATCTGGACAAAGCCCAATCAAAAGGCTGGTGGTATCGACTCACATCACGCTTTCGATATTACCAAGCCTTTGAGGAAGCGGTTTTCTCTCAGGAAAGCAAAACCGTTTCCCTGCTGATATCTGCACTGCAAAAGCCTGTCTTTCAGCGGTATTACCATACCCCTGAAGAGCGCATTCATTTGCTGCCTCCGGGTATTTCAAAGGATCGATGTCGACCTGAAAATGCCGAGGCCGTAAGGGCAGAATTCAGAAAAGAGTTTTCACTCACTGATGGGGACAAGCTCGTTCTGATGGTGGGTTCAGGCTTCAAAACCAAAGGTTTGGATCGAGCCATCAGGGCTATTGCTTCATTGCCCGCTTGTCAAAAACAGAGCACTCGTTTCTTTGTGATAGGTCAAGACAAACAAAAACCCTTTGAGTCACTGGCCAAACAATTGGGCATTGAGCAACAGCTTCGCTTTTTTGCTGGCCGAGATGATGTCCCCCGATTTCTGCTGAGTGCCGACCTGCTGATCCATCCAGCTTACAACGAGAATACCGGCACCGTTCTGCTAGAAGCATTGGTTGCCGGGCTGCCTGTGCTGACCACCGATGTCTGTGGCTATGCGCACTATATCGAAGACGCCAAAGCAGGCACTGTATTACCAAGTCCGTTTAATCAGGTTTCTCTGAATGAGGCTGTCAGCACAATGCTTGATTCAGAGCATTGGCTGGAATGGCAAAACAATGCCATTGCATTCAGTCGCTCTGAGGACCTGTATAGCCTGCCTGAGCGGGCCGCTGATATCATTATTGAACAGGCTGATCGAAAGTCTGGCCACTTCTCGATTTCTTAATGCTATATCTTAGAGACGATTTTAAAAAAGCCTGGCAAGGCAAGGACCCCCAATCCCTGTTGGAAACAATGGATGGAGAGGTCTACAGAGCACTTGAAGCTCGCCGTACCTTTCGATTTGAACTGAATGGCAAAGGCTATTTTGCCAAAGTACATGGGGGTGTGGGCTGGTTTGAAATTCTTGAAAACTTTGTGCATTTGCGTAAACCCGTTCTTGGCGCCAGAAACGAGTGGGAAGCTCTGAACAAACTCCATGAGATTAGCATTGATACTATGACACCTGTCGCCTATGGAGAAACCGGGAATAACCCTGCCACACGTCGCTCTTTTCTGGTGACAGAAGAGCTGGCGAATATGGTCACTCTGGAGGATTTTTGCGAGCATTGGAAAACCGCTCCTCCTTCCTTTCGATTGAAGCAAGCTATAACGTTGAAGCTGGCAGAAATCAGCAAAAAACTCCATGATAATGGCGTCAATCATCGTGATTACTATCTTTGCCATTTCATGATGCCTGAAACCCAGACCCCCGATCCGAAACACTTGAAGTTTTATCTGATTGACCTTCACCGGGCCCAGATTCGGGATAAAATTCCCGAGCGCTGGCGACTGAAAGACTTATCTGGACTCTACTTCTCTGCGATGGATTATGGCATCACCCGAAATGATGTTTTTCGTTTTTTGAAAGCCTATACAGGGCTGTCTCTCAGAGACACATTAAAAAAATACAGCGCTTTGCTCAATCGCATTGAGAAGAAAGCCGTAAAACTGTATCAGCGCATGGAACGAAAAGCGGGAAAAAATGACGCTTAAAACTTTGCCCTAAGCCTTCATTTCCTGCAGCCAAAGTGATCGCTTATGGGCAGGCGAGCTAAAGGGGGGTCATGACGTGCGGTGCTCTGGTGACTGAAGGGCTCCCAGGCGTTAGGCTTCTCTCCAAACTCATGGCCCTGAGTATTTTCCCGAGGCCCCCAATACTGCGATGTATAGTCTTCACCCTAAAGGTGAACTATATTGGTTAAGTTGTGTCTATACTTACGGTGTCTCGGTTTGGTAGTCAAGTTCCGAAGCAACAAGCTTAAAAAGTGCTTTTTGAAGAGTAATCAGGCAGTTAGAGAGTTTGGTGATCAGGTTGCGCGGAAGTACATTCTTCGTATCAACACGATCAAAGCAGCAGGTAGTCTTGATGATCTAATGAGATTGTCAGTCTTAAAATGTCACCCTCTCAAGGGGGACAGAAAAGGGCAGTATGCTATTAATCTGACGGGTTTTTATAGACTGATATTCACCGTCGAAGGTGACACGCTGAATATCGCAATGATTGAAGAAGTGAGCAAGCACTATGATGACTGAACAGACTTACGTGTCCGATTTGGCCATTCCCCCAGGTGAGTATTTGGAGGAAGTGCTTGAAGAGATGGATATTACCCAAGCAGAGCTAGCTCGTAGAATGGGTCGACCTCCTCAAGCCATCAATGAGATTCTCAAAGGAGAAAAGGCTATCACACCAGAAACCGCTCTTCAGCTTGAGCAAGTTGTCGGTGTGCCTGCGTATTTCTGGAGCAATCTTGAGTCCGAATATCGCTTGGTAATGGCAAGGGATGCAGATGAAAAGAAGGCAGAAGACGAGCTACAATTAGCTTCTGCCTACCCATATACAGAGATAGCAAAATTAGGCCTTGTTGAAAAAACAAGAAAACCTTTGGAGAAAGTCAAAGAACTCCGAAAATTTTTTGGTGTTTCCTCGCTCTTCCATATTACTTCTGTGAAGGAATACGCTCCTGCATTCAGGCAGAATAAGAAAGAAAGTACTTCTCATGAAGCTCTGGCAGCTTGGCTTAGAGCTGGCCATGTTCTTGCATCCAAAACAGAAGTCAGGCAGTTTGATAAAGTAAAACTTCAGCAATCTCTCCCAGTTTTGAGAGAGCTTACTTTTGAAACAGAGCCGAATACTCTGTTAGAAAAGCTGAGTAATTTACTTGCCGATTGTGGCATAGCATTAGTTGTCATCCCGCATTTCTCAAAAACTTATACTACAGGTGCAACTTACTGGATAGGCAAAAGCAAGGCGGTAATAATGATGTCTATGAGAGGTAGTTGGTCTGATATATTTTGGTTTAGTTTATTGCATGAAATTGGACACATTTTGCTACATGATAAAAGAATTACATTCTTGGAAAATGATTCTAAAGATCAACAATATATCAGACAAGAGTCTGAAGCAGATAAATTTGCACAGACAATATTAATTCCTGAAAGTGAATACTCTGCTTTCTTGAAAGAAGGGGTTTTCACTAAAGCTGCTATCAGCCAATTCTCTCAAGCAATAGGCATTTTTCCCGGTATTATCTCTGGACGCCTTCAATACAACAAAAAGCTACCTCACACTTCTAATTTCCACAGAGTTCGCTTCAAGTGGCAAAACCCCTAACATATAAGAGCCATAACTCTCTCTGTCAAAGGCAAATAACTGCCCCTTGGCAACAGGAGCCAAAGTCATCCAGTTGAACACTGACGAAATCCTGTAATAACACACCGGTTGGCAATGCAGTCGCTTCGCTCGAGAGCACTCATACCGTGATTGGTGCGAAACCACCCGGGATATTATCAGCTCAATGTGCCGTATTGAGATTGGTGATAAAGGCTACTACCTGAAACGATATACCAGAGGCGTGAAACAGCATGCCTTTGAGAGAAGCTCTGGAACAATATCTGAACCGGTGAAAAACAGCAGAAATGAAAACGACAAAACTGTACAAACGAATGCGCCAAAAAGAAATGAGTCATAGATGCTGACAAAATCCCATTGGACAATAAGTCAGGACTATCAAAACTCTCCGGCTGCTTCGGCCTTTTCAAGTCTCGACAAAGTCTTCGCCCTGTCTGGGCAGCCCATCACAAAGGACACCCTCAGCAATGTCCGAAGAGTTGAGGTAGATAACACCGGCTATTATGTGAAACGCTATACCAGGGCTGGCAAAGGACTCAGACGCTACATCGGGCGCAGCCGTATTAAGGCAGAGTGGGAAAATATGCTGTTTTTTCATGAAATTGGTGTACCGGCAGCTCCTGTAGTCGCTTATGGAGAAGAAAAGAAGCATGGAGTAATGACCAGAGGTGCTTTGATTACCCGGGAAGTTGAAAACACCTGGAATTTGAAAATGCTGGTAGATCAGGATCTACCACAACTTTATAGCCGTCAATGGATGGGCATTGTTATCAGTCAAGTTGCCGCTGCCACCAGAAAACTGCACGAGAATAACTTTATTCACACTGACTTAAAGTGGCGAAATATTCTTGTTACGAAAACAGAAAACCCTGTAATAGCTCTGATCGATTGCCCTGCCGGTGCACAGATGTCCGGCTGGTTGCAGAAGAGAAATATCGTAAAAGACTTGGCTTGCCTTGATAAAGTAGCAAAAGAAGTACTCAGTCAAAGCCAGCGTCTCTCTTTTTATAAACAATATGCTGGAGTCAACCGACTGAATAAGAGTGACAAAAAGCTCATTACAAAGATACTGGGCTTCTTTGAGGGCAGGGAATGAGCCCAATTCATTTTAATGAACTTGTCAGCAGGGCGGCCCCTCCTTCAATACCCTTCTCACTTGAGCTGCCTGGCCATGGACCAATCAATATACTTACCAGCCTTCGCTGGTTACCCGGTAAACGGCTAGTAGCCAAGGCTTTATTGAATGACCAGACAGTATTGTTGAAATGTTTTATTGGTTCCTCAGCAAAACGACACTTTCGTAGAGAGCTTTCAGGTATTGAAGGTTTTCAGCAAGCAGGAGTGTCCACGCCGAGCATACTGAATCAGTGTCAGGCAGATGGTTTTGCCTTTATTACGACTAAGTTTCTGGATAAGAGTCAGTCACTGGATGAACTCTGGCGAAGCAATTTATCTGAAGCTCAGCGCTTCAGCTATCTGAAACAAGTGGTAACAGCGATTGCCAGGCTGCACCGTCAGAAAATAATCCATAATGACCCTCATCTTGATAACTTTCTGGTGGCAGGCCATCAACTCTACCTGATTGATGGTGGTGGTACACAGCATCTGTCAATGACAGCACACCCTCGAAAAGCTCTGGATAACCTGGCGCTTTTTCTCTCCGTACTTTTTCCAAAGTATGACAGGCTGTCGCTGCAGTGCCTGCCTGATTATCTGGCCATCAATCCGATTAAAGTTGATCGTTATGATTTTGAAACCGCAATACGCGAGAAGAGAAGATGGCGAGAGCGTTATCTTGAAAAAGTATTCAGGACTTGTACAGACTTCATAGCCAAATCCAGCTTCAGACGGTTCCAGGTAATTGATCGAACCGAGTACAGCGACGCTCTCAATACTTTTCTTAACAGCCCTGATGCTTTTATCAACTCAGGCCAGGTACTCAAGCGAGGTCGAACTAATACCGTTGCCGTTGTATTGCTGGACAACGGCAGAAAGGTTTTTGTTAAACGCTACAAAAGCAAGAAAGGTCTCATTCATAAATACGTACGTGGATTCAGACAGTCTCGTGCGCGCAATGCCTGGTACATTGCTCACTACCTGCTGCGCCTTCTGGGAGTTGACACACCCAAGCCTATTGCATTGCTCGAGTACAGAATAGGTCGGTTTATTACCTGCAGCTACCTGATAACAGAATACGTCGAAGCCCGGGATGCACTTTCATTTTTTACGCAACAGGAAGAAGCTACGCCTTTTGTCCAGAAGCAGGCCCAGAAGCTTCTGGATATTATTGAAGCACTAAAGAGTGGCAGAGTTTTTCATGGTGATATGAAAGCTACCAACTTTATGTTGACGCCAGAACGAATGATGACAATAGATCTTGATCAAGCCATTATTTGCAAAACAGAAAAATGCTTCCAACGCCTGCATAAAAAAGATATTGAAAGGTTTGCCCGTAATTGGGTGGATTATCCTGTCGCAAAACAATTATTTATTACAGATGCATGAGTTTTTTCATTAATGACCAGTAAAACGAAAGAACGATGGGTGCTTCAGCTCTGTCATGGATATGACATGCCCTTCCATGATATTGCCAGACAGTACACCCGACTCCTGAACAAACTCAACTACAAAGTACTAACTGTCTTTCTTACCGGTAAAAAAGACAGCAAAATAGCCCGCTATACAGACTCAGATAAAGTGATTTTTCTGGAAAATAGTTCAGAAGACTTAAGAGGCGCTAAAAGAAAACAGATCGCTCAGGTAAAGGAAATATATAATGAGACCACTCCAGAATTTGTTGTAGCTCAACGTTATAAAGCTATTTACATTGCCTGCCATCTTCCCGAAATACCTGTTATTGGCATTTGTCATGCCTTTGGTGTATTCAATCGCTGGAGGCGACGCGCCTTCGCTTATCTCAACAGGAAACGACTCTTTCTTCTTGGGGTATCAAACGCTGTTTGCAATAATATCAAGCAAGCCCTGCCATTTTTTCCTTCGGGACAAATCAGGTATCAATATAATCATATTGATATAAAAGCAATCCAAGACAAACAGTTGTCAAGAGAAGAATCCAGAAAACTACTTGGGTTGCCAGCAGACGGCTACATTTTTGGTAATGTTGGTCGATTGCACCCTGATAAGGATCAGGCCTCTTTAATCAAGGCTTTTTCCAGAGCCGTGAAATCAATGCCAGATGCATATCTGGTTATTATTGGTAAAGGAAAACTGGAGAGTGATCTGAAAAAGTTAGCTAAAAAAGAAAACATTCAGAAAAAGGTTATTTTTACTGGAGTTGTCCCAGATGCTTATAAATATTTCAAAGCATTCAATAGTTTTATCCTTACTTCAGATCATGAACCCTTTGGCATGGTAGTTCTTGAGGCTATGGCAGCAGGTATACCTGTGGCTTCATCAAACTGTGGAGGGCCTGGTGAAATTCTCAGAGATGACTTATTTCCTTTAGGAGATATTGAAAAAATTGCAGACACGCTTCTGGGGTTTTATCAAAAAAAAGATTCTGACATCAGCGAGTTAACGTTACAAAGGTTTAGTCTCGAGAGTACCAATAAAGATCTTATCAGGTCTCTTGATGATTGGAATATAAATTAATCGCTAGTGGGTTCATCAACTTGCCAAAAATAGCAATTCTCGTCCCCTATTTTGGAAAATGGCCTTTCTGGTTTAATTATTTCCTTAAGTCTTGTGAGCCGAACAAAGATTATCGCTGGTTTTTTTATACTGATTGCGAATCACCCGAAAACCCACCTGAGAACACAAGCTTTTTTAACATCAGCTTTGATGATTATAAAAAGCTGCTTTCAAAAAAATTAAATATCAACTTCGATCCCAGCAGCCCATACAAGCTCTGTGATATAAAGCCAGCCTTGGGATTTATTCACGAAAGCGATATCAAAGGCTATGAATTCTTTGGGTACAGTGATATAGATATAATCTGTGGAAACCTGAACGTTTTTTTTACAAGAGAAAAACGCAATAAGTATGACATTATTTCATCACATTACAGAAGGCTATCAGGTCACTTTTGCCTCTTAAGGAACACCCTGGAAATCAGAGAATTATTCCTTAAAGCAAAAACTTGGAAAGAGGAGTTTGAGAATCAAAATCACACAGCTTTCGATGAAAAGTCCTTTAGCGATCTGTTTGTGAAACATAAAAACTTTCCTCCCAGTCTTCGCCGTATCACAAACAAACTTTACAATCTAACAAGAAAGGTTTCCTTTGAAGAAGCTTATAGTACACCAAATACAAGACCTCTATGGCATGATGGAACTAGAAACTACCCTGATACTTGGTTGTATAAAAATGGAAAATTGAATAACAACCTTGATGGTGACAGAGAGTTTCCATACTTACACTTCCTTTATTGGAAGAATGATGTTTGGCCTAAAAGCCAAGAGCTTTTGCCCCCTCCAGAAAAAGAAGAATGGTTAATTAGCAGTCAAGGCTTTACCTGAGATTTTGAAATTTATTATATAGCGAGCTGTATGATGCAAAGTTTAACGAACCTAACCTCTCTAAAGTCATATTTGCGTGAAGAGATAATCAGAAACCCAAATAAAAATTTCTCTTGGATAAAAGTATACAATCGATGCAAACGCAGCAATAGATACAGCTACATATTCTGGTTCAGAGTCTGCCAATACCTCTACAGAAAAAATAGTAAGATACTTAAGTCTTTTGCAAGAAGTAAGCACAGAAAAATATGTAGAAAATATAATGTCGAGATTATGCTTGGTGCCGAAATTGGTAAAGGTCTTTTGATTGTTCACGCCAGTAGTATTGTTATTAGTGAAAATGTAACTATTGGCGAAAACTTTAACATTAGGCAAAATACAACTATTGGCGTGGACTATAAGGGTGATTCCCCAATAGTAATTGGAAACAATGTATCCATTGGGGCGAACAGTTGTATCATAGGTACTGGAATAAAAATTGGTGACAATGTAACAATTGGTGCAATGAGCTTTGTAAATAAAGACATACCTTCTAACTCTACATATATTACTAGCAAGTCAAACAGCATAAGGCATAAGTAACAATTCCTTAACTATGAAAATCATGATATGAAAGTTCTTTTCCTTGCCCAAGGTGATCACGGCACTACTACATTCGATCGTCTCTATCAGGCGATGAGTAACGCTGTTGAACAATTTGATTTGCATTGGCTTACCAGTGAGCAACAAGCCAACCTTAAAAACTATTTTAAAGATATTGACACTGAGAAATACGACAGAATTATCTTCTTTTTGAGATTTAAGAAAGAGATTAAACAAGTCAAATTCATTCAATCTGTACCAAACCTTGTCATTCTTGAGTATGACGCCTGTCAAAATTATATCAAGGGTAAGTACGAGGGAAAATTCTCACGGCATTACAGAAAGCTACCTTGGGCAAGGATCATTACCTCAGGCTATACGCTGACACAAAAATTAAAAGATGAAGGCTTTGACGCAGTATTTGTACCAAAAGGATATGATAGCAGCGTACTGAAAAATAAAAACGGTCACCGTGACATACAAATGGGCTTTGTCGGAAGTATCGGACACAAAATTTATAGGAAAAGGAAAGAATTTATTGAAGAGTTTTCAAAGACCAATAATCTTGTGACAACAAAAACAAAAACCTTTGATGAATATAATAACCTTCTAAATAGAATCCGTTTTTTTATCAGTGCAGACATTGGCTTTGGTGAATATATGCAGAAAAACTTCGAAGCGATGGCTTGTGGTTGTGTGCTCTGTGCATGGGATCAAGGCGAAGAAGAAAATAAAGCTAATGGCCTTGAAGACATGAAGAATATTGTCCTGTACAAAAGTAAGGAGGAGCTCGAAAAAAAGCTTGAATACCTTACTGAAAACCCTGAAAAGGCAGACAATATTGCTAAAGCTGGTCAAGAGTTGGCAGAAAATAGATTCTCATTTAAGGAAATAGGGATAAAAGTTGCTGATGCCCTAACCCCTCCATTAAGAGAAAAAAAGTACTCATCGTTTTTTGGTATAAAAAAATTCCATCTGTAAATCAAGCTATTCTGACTCAATAATATGGCCAAAATCCTTAACCTTATGTTTTCTTCCAATCCTGACCATGCAGCTGTTATTTACCTACACATGGCAATCAGTAAGCATATGAAAAGTCAGGGCTATCAGGTAACAAACCTTTTTCTTTCCGGAAAAAAAACTAATGAGCACGATTCTTTTTGGGAGGTTAAACGTTCAACTGTTAAAGGAAAGAAGACCAAACTCCTGTCCAAAATTTTTTTAAAAAACAAACTAATCAAGTTTATAGAAAACAACCACTTTGACTGCATCATATGTGATGGGTTTAGCCCAACCTTCTTGCTCACCCAATTACAGAAAAAACATTCGCTACCACCCTGTATTGGGGTTATCCATGGGATCATAGACGTTCATCAAAAACATCATTTACATTTAAAAAAAATGTTGCATACTGGCTGGAAGATAGTAGGTGTCACCGATGTTGTCACACAACACTTGATCCAGCAAAACTTTGGTGCAACAGAAGAAAACACCCTAACAATTGATAATGCTATCGATTTTGATGAATTACAAAACCAAGAATTTTCTACCAAGGTTTCTCGAAGAAAACTTGGACTACCTGAAAATTCTTTTATCTTTGGATCTATTGGTCGTCTTGTTGATATTAAACGACATAGAATAATTATTTCAGCAGTAGAGCGACTAAGAAAGCAAAATAATTTAACACCTGATATGTTATTTGTAATTATTGGGGATGGACCATTACGTGAAATCCTCCAGACTCAAATTAATAATGCCGAACTGAAAGAATATATTTTGCTTCTTGGTGAAATACCTAATGCAAGCCATTATGTAAAAGCTTTTAATATAAATATTATGCCTTCTGCTTCAGAAGGGCTTAGTATAGCTATGCTTGAAATGCTTACTTCACAAAACCCATTTATATGCAGTGATATCGAATCATTCAAGCATGTAATCCCAAACAAGATTTGCCACTTTTCTGTCGATAGCCCAAGTTCTTTGAGCAAAAAGATAGTAGAATTTCACAATCTATCGCCAAATTTGCAAAAAGAACTTGGAAAATCACTTACGTCAAATGCCAAAGAAAAATTTAATATAAGCAGACTTCTACATCAATATGAAAAACTAATCTACAAAATCACTACTGATCATTCAATGTAGGCTCACCTCACCATTATTCATCTAGTGAAAGTCTATGATAACACCCAATAAGAACACCCAATGGAGTCCAAAATAGAATCCAGTATTGTCTAGGCCCAATTACCATATTCTCAACATCTGCTCCAAATACAGTCAACGAGAATAAGAGGAGCCCTGTGAAGCATAAGATAAATTCATTTTTTGCATAGCTAAAAAAAACATGAAAACAAGATACTATTACCCCGATTAATAGTAAGAAACCAATAATTCCTGCTTCATATAAAAACTGTAAATAGACATTATGGCTGTGAGGGGCAAAATGCGAGTTATTATTAAATGAAACTGCAAACTTAGCATCTGCCCCATAACCAAAAAATGGTTTCTGCATTATCTTTTTCAATGTACCAAGCCATATTTCATCCCTCCAAGACAAACCAGTAAACTTACTATTTTCCAAAACAGCTGAAACTTGCCTAATATTATTTTCCAGCTTAGATTCATCTGTTTGCTCGGCTGCAATAGCTGATGCCATCAAAAATGCCATTGGCTGATTTTTATGCTCTAAATTACTACTCAATTCCTGATTTACACTAACAAATACCAATAAGAAAGAAAAAAGGGTAATGGTCATAGCCAATAGTGAAAAAGTACGTTTATTCCTGAGTACTAGCGAAAAAAAACTATATGCCACGATACATCCTACCCAGGCAGTTCTTGAATACGTGAGAAAGACATAAGTCTGTAGCAGAATAATAGCTAATACCATTACTGGCATTTTCCACGATCTTTCACAGATACCTACTCTTATAAAGAGCCAAACAGAGAACATACCATAATAGATGCCTGATAGTATGGGGTTTCTGAAATTAGCAAAATCTCCTAAACCAACATCAAACAATCTGTTGGCCCTAAAAGCTAGTAACGTGTCGTTAATAAAGTAGTAATGCCCGACACCATATGCAGCAAAAACTGCAGCAAGTAGTGCTGCGATATCCATTACATTCATAAGTGTTTTAGGATGCCTTCTGGCATAAAATGCAATTGCAAACAATAACACGCCTATATAGAGAACGTATTTGAACATTCTGGCAATGCTAGTGTCACCATCTGACCAGCCAGCACTGGTCGCGTACCAGACTAAGAAAAGCAAGGTAAACCAACCAGCAGGGTGCATGGATCGCGCATCCCGTAACAGCTTCTTACCTTTGGAGAGAAGCAAGATCAGCCCAGGGATCAAGAAAAGCAAGTACACAGCACGGTTATAGTCACCACGGGAAGGCAACCAGAGTAATCCTGTCAAAAAAGCAAAAAAGCCAACAGGTAAAACCCTATTTTCCAGAAAGTTTAGAAACAGCCCCAATGACTTCAGTTGATTTGGTAAGGCATTGACCAAGGTAAAATTTCTCCAGGATAAAATCCTACTATGAATAGAACATTAGTCTAATCATTGTCCAGACCCACCACAACCTCAGCTTCCCATAGCCGGTACGAATCATCCACTACTTCTGTTGAGAAACCTGATGTTCGGCCCGAGAGCGACTCTGGCCAACTTGCAGCCAAACCCAAAACTCTTTAAAGTTGCCCATCATTCTATTGCACCATAGTCAGCAGTGCTGGCAGCATCGAGTAAGTTAGATGGTAAAAATTGAAGAAATCAAAGCAATCCTGATGGATGTGCTGGAGATAAACACCGAAACCTTTAATGAAAAGACTCAGCTACTCGGTGCACTGCCTGAGTTTGACTCCATGGCGGTAGTGGGTGTGATCACTGCCATGGAAGAGTCTTTTGGCATCAACGTTGCCGATGATGATATCGATGCGACAATCTTCGAAACGGTTGGTAGTTTGTTGGGCTATATTAATCAGGCTTCCTGAGTCCTTTTTTGATCCGAAACAGCCCCGCTGTGACAGGCTTTTTGAGATTTTGGAGTAATACTGAAACCCAGAGCCTGCATAACGCTCAGGATGGTTTTCAGTGTTGGGTTTCCGTCTTCGATGAATGAGGTATACAGTTGCTCCCGGGAAAGGTCGGCTTGCCTGGCAACGTTGCCCATGCCCTCAGCCCAGGCAACAACCCCTGGAGCCCTCTGGCAATATAAGAAGCGTCACCAGTCTCGTAAGCATCAATGATAAACGCCTCTCTGGCCAGGGACATGCACCGAAAAGAGAGGATGACTTATGAGCGATACACGAAAACGACCTGATTTCAAAACCGAGGAAGAAGAGCGAGCCTTCTGGGAACACCACGACTCAAGTGATTATGTGGACTGGAGCAAGACTGAAGCTTTTACCTTGCCGAACCTGAAGCCTTCAACCAAGACCATATCCTTACGGCTGCCGGAAAGCTTGCTGGACGGCATTAAACAAGAGGCCAACAAATGAGATATGCCTTATCAGTCATTGAACAATCTTTTTAAGTTTCTGTATATCCCTACCCTGGCGATGACTTTCTTATAATCCTTTTTAAATTTCTTTGACCTTACTGGAGTAAGCATCATTCTTTGTCCAGATCATCAAACATTTCTGCCATAGAATCATATCGAGTCAAACCTACACCCTTGTCTGTATCTTCGAAAGTTTTCAGGGTTTCTTCATTAGGTATACGAACATCAAAAGGCAACCCGTTACACACGGAGTTTTTCAAGATAGTTGTCCCGAAAACTGAATTTTAGGCTGCCTTTTTCTCGTTAATTCTTGCTTCAGACAACCGCTCAGGATTCAGTGCAACCGCACCTACAGGCTCCCAGTTTCTGATAACTCCTGACCAGCGCGTTGGATTAGCTTCTCGCGCTTTGGTATACACCTGTTTCCGGTGATTCAGGATTTCCTGATCTCTTTTCTCATGCCGTTGCGCAGGTGTCACAAAGCGGATTGAGCTATGGCGGTGTTCATTGTTATAAAAGCGCTCAAACTTCAGCATCCACTGTCGACTGTGTTCTAACGTCAGAAAACCTTGAGATGGCCACTGAGGACAGTACTTCACCGTTTTAAAGATCGATTCTGCAAATGCGTTATCGTTACTCACCCTTGGGCGACTATGAGAGGGAATAATGCCCAATTCCTCAAGCTTGGCCTTAAAGGTACTCGACGTCATTGGAGCCCCATTGTCTGAGTGCAGTACAAGCGGTGTTTTAGTGCATTTTTCAGCCACCATTGTCCGGTTAATCAGTTCACTGGCTAACTCACCAGACTCACGGCTATGAATCTCCCAACCAACAATCTTACGACTGTAAACGTCCAGTATCAGGTAGAGGTACCAGAACTGGCCGCGTACCCTGGAAGGTATGTAACTGATGTCCCAACACCAGACCTGGTTAGGGCCAGTAGCAACATAGGTTGTCGGCTTGTTGCTTTTCGATCGCTTTCTTGAACGACCGCGGTGGTGCAACTGACCATACTTTTTCAACACACGGTAAAAGCTAGATTCAGAAGCAACGTATACTCCCTTGTCTGCAAGGGCTGGCACGATCTGCGATGGTGGCAGGCTCGCATACTCATCTTCATTACTGATAGTCAGAATACGTTGCTCCTCTTCCTCAGTCAGTTTGTTAGAGGGTACCGGGCGCAAGGCATCCGGGCGTTTGTCCGTTAACACTGCACCATTGTCATCGCGCCAGCGATTCAGTGTTTTCAGGGATATTTCCAATTGTTCAGCAGCCTTCCAGCGAGAAGCGCCGTTTGCTATAGCCTCATCAAACCATGTCAGCAGTTGGCGGCGCTTATCGACAGGTGTCAGTTGTCCTCGCTGTCTATCCCGTAGAAGGCATCGAGCTTTTTTGATAGCACCAGCAGGGCTGCAGCTTCTGCCAACGCCTTGTCTTTACGGCGAAGCTCTTTTTCAAGGCTCTGATTGCGCTTACGCTCTTGTTTTAATTGCTTGCTTTCCTGGTCTGCACGCTGAGAAGCCTGAACAGCACCTGAAATACAAGCGTGCTTCCACTCCTTGACTTGTTGAGGATAAAGCCCTTTTTTACGGCAGTATTCACTTAACTCTGTTTCTGACAAAGCAGCGGTTTCGACGACCACGGCAAACTTGCTTTCAGCAGACCATTGTTCTGATTTTTGTTCGTTCCCTGGCACAGGTAATCCTTTGTCCCGTAGTTTTTTACGCCAATTATACAGGGTTTGTTCGCTGATACCTTCCTCTCTGGCAACATCCGGCACAGAGCGATTGTGTGGTGGTAACAGTTTTTTCAAAACAGCTGATTTACGTTCCTCTGAAAAACGAGGCATATTCAACGTCCATCGCCCACTGTCTAGCTTTTATTGGTTAATCAGTGAGCGGGACAACTATCCTGACACAGCGGGCACAAGCCCACCTGTTTATAAAACAAAGTGATTGCGTCAGTTGCGTTCAGTCCAAGTTTCCTGAATATCGCCTCAGCGTGTTCTTTTACATCAGGTTCTATTCTGGCACGGATCATTGGGCTCTTGCTCATTGTAGGTACCTCTACGTATCAGATTGCTTCGCACGGCGTAATGTAGATCATTTGGGATACAGTGCAAATACAACATAAATCGTTTAGCCGGAGGTCTCCGGAATACCCAATCGAGGCGGCTTTGATATGATCAACGCCTGGCTTGATCAGATTTCTATAACGGGTTTTCGATTTACACCACTACCCAAAGTGGTACGGCTCAATCCTGAATGATCTGAAGCCAGTAACGAGTCATTTACTAAAAAAGCGGCTTAAGGTGGGGCGACAACTTTGCTGACAAACACCGCCTGTTTTATTCACAAACCTGTTGCTATTGACTGAACTGTCTCAAATCAGAATCTCTTTCGCTTCGGGATGACTCAAGAACTTCTGCGGACTGGCCGTGGCTCCATAGGCGCCCGACTGAAGTACAACAACCAGATCACCCACTTCAGCTATAGGCAGCTCCAGCTTAGCCCCAACAATATCCAGAGGCGTGCATAAAGGTCCAACGATCTCAACGATTTCTTTCCCTTCCGATTCGATGCGATTTGCAATCAGCACGGGGTAGTTTTTACGGATAACCTGACCAAAATTGCCAGAGTTCGACAGGTGATGATGCAGTCCGCCATCGGTCATCAGGTAGGTTTGCCCCCTGGATTTTTTTTTATCCGTAATCTGGCAGAAGTAGTAGCCCGCTTCACCGACCAGATATCGGCCTAACTCCATGACTATCTCGGCGTTTTTTAATCGGCCCGAGCGAGCCTCCATCAGCTTTTTCAGATGATCAGCAACAGGGACAACATCCAGCGCCTGCTCACCCGGAAAATAGGGAATCCCCAAGCCGCCACCTATGTTGACATGCGGAACCGGGACTGGAGCCAACTCACAAAGTCGTGCAGCCAGCTCAAATGTTTTCCCGTGAGCATCAATCAACGCATCCGGATTCAGATTCTGTGACCCGGAATAAATATGAAAACCATAAAAGTCTACTTTTTCGGTATCCAACCCGGATAACACGTCAGGCATTAATTCTGCATCTATACCAAACTGCTTCGGGCCTCCGGCCATTTTCATGCCAGAAGACTTGAGTTCAAAATCAGGATTGACGCGAAAAGCGATCTTGGGCTTTATCTGCAACTCAGAGGAAAGCTGGTAAAGCCTCTCCAGTTCCAAACTGGATTCAACATTAATCACGATATTGGCGGCCACAGCAGCCCTGAGTTCTTCTACTCTCTTCGCTGGCCCGGCAAAGCTAATGGATTCAGGATCGATACCCGAACTTATAGCGACCATCATTTCCCTCTGGGAAGCCACATCCAGGCCATCCACAAGACCTGCCAGATGATAAACAACAGCGGGCATTGGATTGGCTTTGATCGCATAGTGCAACTTTAAGTCAGATGGCATCACCGAACGCAGGGACTGTACCCGCTCAGTGAGAGACTTTCTGTCGTATATGTAACAAGGTGTTCCGTCGGCCATGGCCACCAGCTGCTGAGCAGGACGGCCAGCGACCTGAAGATGATTATTCCTGACTGAAATTCTCTGCAGACGATCATGCTGCTTGCTCATTTATTTTCTCCGGATACAAACAGATTTTCATACTCTGCAGCCAAGGCTTTTCGATCTATTTTGCCGTTAGGATTTCTGTCTAAGGCACTTTGAGTAATAACCCGCAAAGGCACCATATAGGTTGGCATGTGTTTTTGGAAATACTTGATAACTGCTTTCTCTTCAACAGGCTCACCTGTCGCAGATACCACGATAAGTACGATGGCCTGACCCAGCTGGTCATGGGAAACACCAATAGCAGCCACTTCCAATACCATTTCAGATGCGTACATTAGCTCTTCAAGCTCACCGGGACTCACCCGATAGCCTGATGTCTTGATCATGTCATCTTTGCGACCGACGAAATACAAATAACCGTCTTCATCCTGAGTAACAGTATCACCCGACCAGACAGCCAGCTCAGGGGTTGGAATTTCCTGAATCGACAAAGGCACGGGTTTGAAACGCTCTTTGGTTCGCTCAGGATCATTCCAATAGCCCAGTGCCACCAGACTACCCCGATGCACCAGTTCTCCCGGCTCATGGGGTTTACAGGGTTGTCCACGCTCATTGATAACCAGTAATTCAGCATTGGGAATGGCTCTGCCCATGGAGCCTGGGCGACGGTCTACGTCTTCGGGTGGCAGATAACTCGATCGAAAGGCTTCTGTCAGGCCATACATTAAATAAGGTGAAGCCTGTGGCAATTTATTTCTAAGCGCATCCAGGGTTGACGATGGCATGGCTCCACCAGAATTCGTGAAATACCTCAGACTCTCTGCTGCTTCTTCAGGCCAGCTCATTTCAGAAAGCTGAACCCAAAGGGGTGGCACCAGAGCCAGGCCGGTAATGTTCTGCTGAGCCACTTGTTTGATGATATCTCCGGGCAGCAGATATTCCAGCAGATAACAGCTGGCACCGGAGGCAAAGGCGGTGGTTAATTGACTGAAACCATAGTCAAAGCTAAACGGCAGTACACACAAAAGTCGGTCATGATGAGTATTTTCGAGGTATTCTGAGACACTATAAGCTCCGGTCACCATATTACGATGAGAAAGCACGACCCCCTTGGGCTTGCCGGTACTCCCTGAGGTGTAGAGAATCGCGGCCATATCCATATCAATAGAGAGGGGTTGAAACCAGGTATTCTCTTCCTTCAGGAAATCTGACCAGGCAATAACCTGAACACGACTTTCCTCTTCAGAGTGCCCATCCACCAAAACAATATGACTCAAATCGTGGCAATCGGTCAGGCTGGCCTCAATCTGCTTGAAGCGAGCCTTATTAGTAATCAGAACACTGGCCTTGCAATCCGTCAGAATATGCAACACCTGAGGTGCTTTTAACACCGGATTGACAGGAACCATGACGCCACCGGCCGCCGTTGTTCCAAAATAACTGAATACTGCTTCAGCGGTTTTTGGCAGATAAACAGCGACTCTTTCGTGCCTCGATAAGCCCAGACTCTGCAAGCCTGAAGCCACACTTTTTACATGCAGGGCAGCCGAAGCATAATCATACCACTGAGATTTCACCCCCAAAGCCCGAGACAGAGGTGTTTTTTCGGCCTGATCAAACAGTAATTGATGTAACAGCTGGCTCATGCATGAATCCGTTATACCTTTGCAGACCAACTATTGTAACAAACATGGATTTTGGAAAGCACGACTTGTAAAAAACCGCATTTCAGAAATTGAGGTTTACCCGGTGTTCGACCCAGGCGTTCCGGAAACAGGATTCATACTTTGCCTGACTATTTTTTCGAGCTGGTTAAGCTCGTTCACAATCAAAGATTCCCTTTTGTACTGATCCCTGAGTCTAGCAATTTTACGCAAGGGATTGACGCCTGCGAACTCTGGATCACGTATATTCTCACTAATCTGATCACTGGGCTGATGACCATAGGCATGCTTCAGTTTATTAACCAGTTCCCTGACCTCCGGGGCGTTAAAATCCTCCGGCTTCAAACCGGCAATGGCAGCAGAAAATCCTTTCGTTTCCCGGTAGATAACCGAAACTGGCAAATGGTCAGATAACCCGCTTTCCAGGTTGTTATCAATATCAAGTCCCATTTGCCGTATTTCTGCATGGGTTGCCCATTTTTCTTCGGAGTCCCCATACACCATCTGGTAGTCATAAATACACTGCCCTGCCACCTTGGGATGTTCTTTCCAGCGCCTGCTGCCCCAAGGTTTATCTATTCTGTTTCCGGCTCCAAGATACCATGAGCCATTCGGCTCCTGACGATCTTCCGGCTTGATGGTATCCTGGTCGCTATTGACAAAAAATGACTCGCTGCGCTCAGCCAACCGGGTATCATTTTCTTTATCATGGGTATCGTAATAACTGTTGGAAAACTTTTCCCCCAGCGCCTGCATGGCGTTTTCATACTCCGACTTTTTACTCATCACCCCCTGCTCGTCTGACCGTGCACTGTTCAGGTCTCCCATCAGGAAGGTGCCATGATGATGTACGTCATTACGCCTGTCGTTATTGCTATCCTCCTCAACCCAGTCTCTTACCTGAAGCAACTCCTCATAGCGAATCGTCTCATAGGTTTTTCCGTCTTTGGCCTGAAGGTGCGTATTATAAACCACGGCCGTTTTGTCGTTACCGAGATCCAGCACGATCCGCAGCAATCCTTTATTGGCCAGCTGGTCTTCTGCAGCCAGATCAGAGAATGGCCGGAATGTTGCCTCCTTTACGGGATATTTGCTGGCAATGGCCAGACCACTACTCAATCCGGTTTCACGGGGGGCAACACTGTGAACAATATGATGGTAGTGGCCACTGAGATCCTTACAGAGCTGCTTCGTCGCCTGCTGGTCAAATGCCTCCTGGAAGCAGACAACATCAGGAGTAACGTCAGGATTGCGGGTTAATGCTTCGGCAATCTCCTGACTGCGCTGCTGCGATGAGCGCAGGTCGTTCAGATTACGGATAAACGAGGGCATGAGGCCAATGTTATAGGTCATCAAATGCAGGCCCCGCTCAGGATCATAAACGGCGGGTGGAACTGCAGACTGAATCAGGGAAATTTCGTTCCTGAACAGATTGCCGATCATGCGCAGGGAGAACCCCATCATTCCCAATGCCAGCGAGGGCACCAGAAATAGCGTGACAGCAGTCGCCCGGGCTACTTTCCTGGCCCACAGTGGTACATTTTGCTTCTGTTTTTCACTCTCGGAAGTCGTGTTGCTTTTGCCCGGCCGTTCATGGGCAAACAGCTTTGTTGCCGAATCGGCGACCAGCGAAACCGGTCGGGACAGAAACCGGCCAATATAATGGCAACCACGACCAAAGCGGTTGTGAGAATAAACATAGTCATTATCTTTGGGTAGATAATGGGTCTGTGCTTTAGATGGCTGAACTGCAGGCATACAGTTTCCTCTGGTTTGTCTGCTGCTTATATCCGCCATCGACAATTACTCTTGCCACTTAATGGCTTTCGTACCGTTTTTTCCTCGGAACTGCCTGCGCCAACCGAAAAATGTCATTCCCGGGTATTTTTTAAAGCCATAAACAGTGAGACGGCGATTACATGACGATCAGAACTGGTTTTTGCGAATGGGAGGTGCCTGCGATCTGATCCATACCAGCAGAAGCTTCGGGGTAAAACTCTTTTAAAGTCCTCAAGAAGCCAATCCATGCAGCCTAACTTTGAAAACGTTGTTTACCAACTTGAAAACAACATCTTCCCTGAAAACTGGGAGTGGATCACCTGTTCCACACAGGCCAAAATGGTGCGCAATAATGATTGCCCTGCTCGCTATTTCAAAGAGTTTATAAACAAGAGCAACTTGGAAAAACTTAAGTCCAAAGTCAGAGGCACTCGTTTTGAATTTTGGGTGAAACAGGCCGAGACGGTCAACTCTCCCAGACTCATCTCTGACAAGCCCTGGCTCTGCTCAATACCATAGACCACTGCTCTGCCAACTACTTCGAAGGCATTGCGCAGTGGCGTGCCTTGTCTAGCCAGCTAATCTGCCAGATCAATCAGGGTGCTGAATCCAATACGAGCAGCTTCTTGCATGTTTTCTTTCTTGGAATGGATATGTGGAGTTATATCAGCAAAGGCTCGCAGGCAGTCTTTGAAAGTATCTGCTTAATAAAACAGTGGTTCCTTATCTACCTGATTGTCCTTGTTGTATGTGGGTAACCTCAGACTTTACAGCCTGATACCACACTTCTTACATGCAGGAATCCGAAATACCTTCACTAACCAATCAGACATCCTAACACCCCCTCGCCAGAGAATTGCCCTCCAATCACTGACCAATATTCAAAAACAGTGTAACCAGAGGTTCGTTAATATAATAATTGCTTCGCCCCATTTTTTGCTTGTTCAAAAACCCCTTGTCACACAGCTGATTCAGGTATTTGGTGGCAGTCAGTCGGCTGACATTCAGTTCTTTCTCAATAAACTCTATTTTTGTGTAAGGGTGGCTGAACAGATGGTTGAGCAGATCCTGGCTGTAAATTTTGGGGAGTTCTTCACGCATTCTATGCTTTACAGCCTGCATCCGGTTTTTTATTTCATCAATCAGAGTTGTGGTTTCTTTCGATGTTTCTGATACGGCTTCAAGCATGAACAGTAACCAGCCTTCCCACTCCTCATGATCTCTCACTGCCTGTAATCGTGAGTAGTACTCAGCCTTGTTGCGAATAATATAACGGCTTAAGTAGAGCACTGGCAGGTCCAGTAACTGTTGAGTGATCAGGTAAAGGATATTGATAATTCGACCTGTTCGGCCATTCCCGTCGTAAAATGGATGAATACTCTCAAACTGGAAGTGAATAACCGCCATTTTTACCAGTGGATCATTGTCCGAAAGCCCATGGTCGTTTAGATAAGCCACCAGGTTTGTCATCAGTGACTCAACCCTTTCCGGGTTTTGAGGAGGGGTGTAGACAACTTCACCCGTAGAGGTGTTTTTTAATTCGGTTCCAGGCAATTTGCGTAAGCCTGCCCGGTTTTCTTCCAGTGTTTGCTGGATATCGAGAATATCCTGAAAGCGAAGCATCCCTGTTTTCCTGACGGTGTCGAAGCCACGACTCAATGCTCTGGCGTAATTTTTAACTTCTTTGGTTGCAGGGTTGTAGGGTGACGCTGTCAGGTCGTTTTTAAACAGTTCATCATGAGTTGTGACAATATTCTCCACCTCTGAGCTGTCTTTGGCTTCCTGAAGCGTCAGGGTGCTGACCAAAATGGTTTCATTGGGGATGGAGCGTACTACACCTTTCAGTTCTGCCAGATGCCGGTGGGCCAAAGCCAGTTTTTTTAATACCTGCCGTGTTTCCAGTTCATTTTCCCGGGGCAGGGGCAGATCTGTCGGTTGGTAAGGGGGGGCCACAGTTACTCCCAATATGTATAGGAAAGTGCCATTTTCTATGCAGGTTATCAGAACATGTATAGAAAACCGAAATTCTCTATACATATTTGTTGGATCTGTATAGAAAAACAGGACTTCTTATACATGTTCAGCGCTCAGGCAAATGAAGGAAATTACTGACTTAAAGCCTGCTTCACAGCCAACCTCACCTGCTGCGGCGCAGTCCCGCCTATATGATCCCTCGCAGCAACAGACCCTTCCAGCGTCAACACATCAAACACATCTTCCTTAATAGAGTCTGAGAAGACCGTGAGTTCTTCCAGAGTCATCTCCGACAAGTCCTTGTTCTTCTCAATGCCGAAGGCCACTGCTTTGCCAACCACTTCGTGGGCGTTGCGAAATGGCATGCCCTGTCTGACCAGGTAGTCTGCCAGATCGGTCGCGGTGCTGAATCCGCGGCGAGCCGCCTCTTTCATGTTTTCTTTCCTGGACTGGATATGTGGAACCATATCGGCAAAGGCTCGCAGGCAGTCTTTTAGGGTATCTACGGTATCAAACAGTGGTTCCTTATCTTCCTGATTGTCTTTGTTGTAGGCCAGTGGCTGAGATTTCATCAGCGTCAGCAGGCTGATCAGGTGGCCATTCACCCTTCCTGTCTTACCTCTTACCAGTTCGGGGACATCCGGGTTTTTCTTTTGGGGCATGATGGATGAACCGGTACAGAAACGATCGGGCAGATCAATAAAATTAAACTGGGCTGATGTCCAAAGTACCAGCTCTTCGGACATACGCGACAGGTGCGTCATCAGCAGTGCACCCACCGAACAAAATTCTATGGCGAAGTCCCTGTCGCTGACAGAGTCCAGTGAGTTTCTGGATGGGCGATCAAAACCTAAAGCCTTGGCAGTGAATTCACGATCAATCGGATAGGTTGTGCCTGCCAGTGCAGCTGCTCCCAGAGGCGATACGTTGACCCGCTTTCTACAGTCCTGTAAACGCTCACTGTCTCTTACCAGCATTTCATACCAGGCCATCAGGTGATGTCCAAATGTCACGGGTTGTGCGGTTTGCAGATGAGTGAAGCCCGGCATTATGGTGTCCGCTTCCTGCTCTGCCAGATTGACCAGACCTGTCTGCAAACGTTTTAACTCATCACCTATATGGTCAATTTCTTCCCTGAGCCACAGACGAATATCGGTCGCCACCTGATCGTTTCTGGAACGGCCGGTGTGCAGTTTCTTACCCGCATCACCAATTCTGTCTGTCAGTCTGGCTTCAATATTCATATGAATATCTTCCAGCTCGATAGACCAGTCGATGTTGTTGTTTTCTATATCTTTCAGAATGCTTTCGAGCCCATCCAGAATGGCTGACAACTCATCCTGGCTCAGAATGCCTGATTTTTGCAGCATTCGAGCATGAGCCATCGAGCCTTCTATATCGTGACGATAAAGGCGACGATCAAAATCAATGGAGGCGGTGAATCGAGCAACAAATGCATCCACACCCTCGCTGAACCTTCCGCCCCACTGCTGATTGCTGCTATCAGACATGTTCTACCTCTTTCTTTGTTGGCTCATGGCTGTTGGTTAGCTCATGGCTGTTTTGCGTTCTGCAGGCTGATTTCTTGATGCCAGCAGCATCATTGTTCTGATTTTTATAGCCAGCCTGTGGATGACTGAAGCTGGCTGCGGCATTATAAGGGTAACCGGGTGATTTTACATAGCGCACCCAACCAAATAAGAATAATTATTCTATTTTTGTGAATTTTTATAAATTTTCAAATACCAGAGACAGGATGCTCCCTCTTGCCATTTAAAACCACCAGGAACCAGGATGAAGACGACTTTTTCCTGCCGGATTTATGCTCTCCCGGTGCCGTCTTTTTGTTGGTTCTGGTCTCCGAGCTTTTTGTCCTTATTCAGGTACTCACTTTACCCGGCCCGGGTGATCTTGACTGGAACCGTCTGGCCATGACTTCCATGTTTGTCCAGTGGATCTCTCTGGTCTCAGGTGCTGTTCTTTGCCGACTCAGGCCCATTCTGAAGCGTCAGAAGCTTACAGTTATCATCAGCAGCTGTCTTGGCGTCGTGGCTACCACCACGCTGATATTCACGCTCGCAGCCCAATGGTTTCTGTGGCGGGATGCTTTTATTGACACCTACCCGGAATGGACCCAGCTGATCAGACATGTCACTGTTGCCCTCATCATCACAGCCATGCTGCTGCGCTATTTCTATGTTCAACAGGAAGCCAGAAAAGAGCAGAAAGCCAGCCACACCGCTCGCTTTGAGGCTTTGCAGGCTCGAATCCGCCCTCACTTTCTTTTTAATTCGATGAATATCATTGCCAGTCTGATTCATATTGACCAGGACAAGGCCGAGCAGGCCGTTGAAGATTTATCGGACCTCTTTCGCTCCAGCCTTCAGGATCATGGCAAGAATATTACCCTGAGTCGGGAAATCGAGCTCTGTCAGCGCTATTTAAGAATTGAGCAGCACCGGCTGGGAGACCGCCTGCAAACCCGGTGGAATATTGAGTTAACCCCTGAAGAGGTTGACATTCCGCCCCTTACTCTGCAGCCCATTGTTGAAAATGCGGTTTATCATGGCATCCAGCCACTGGAAAAAGGTGGCACTGTGAGTGTAGATATTCGCAGGAGCAACGATAACATCACTATCAGAGTCCGAAACCCGGTCCAGAGTAGCCCTTCCAGTTTTGCCAAAGGGGCTCAGGGTAATCAGTTGGCTCTGGCAAATATCCGCTCCAGACTGAATATGCTTTTTGGTAACAAAGCCAGTGTAGAAGCTCAGCTGTTTGAGGGTGAGAGTGGAAATACCCAGGAGTTTGAAACATTGATCACTTACCCTTACGGTGGCGATAACCATGAACATACTGATCACCGATGATGAACCGCTGGCAAGAGACCGTCTGCGACATTTGTTGGGACGTTTAGAGGGCTTTCAGGCTCTGGAGTACGATGCAGGTAATGGCATTGAAGCCCTTGAGCTGTGTCGTAAATACCAGCCAGACATTGTCTTGATGGATATTCGTATGCCTGTTATGGGAGGCCTGGAGGCGGCCGCTCATATCAGCAAGCTGGAGCGTCCACCTGCTATCATTTTCTGTACCGCTTATGACACTCACGCCATTGAAGCTTTTCAGGTTCAGGCGGTTGGCTATCTGCTGAAGCCTGTCAAGCTTGAAGATCTGCAACAAGCGCTGACCGGAGCCGCTAAAGTTAATCGATTGCAGCTGGCCAGCCTCAAAGATGATCTGAATGATAACGCCCGCAGCCATATCGCAGCCAAGACGCTCAGAGGGATAGAGCTGGTTCCTCTGGATGATATCTACTACTTTATGGCAGACAGCAAATACATCACGGTTTATCACAAGAACGGTGAAGTACTCATTGATGACCCACTGAAAGACTTGGAGTCCGAGTTTAGTTCCAGATTTGTTCGAATCCACAGGAACGCTCTGGTGGCCAGAAAAGCCATAGAGAGGATGATTCGTGACGAGCAGGGTCACTACTCTATCCAGCTCAGTGGTGTCGAAAAGCTTCTTTCAGTAAGCCGTCGGCATGTGCCACTGATGAAGAAGTTTATGCAATCACTGTGAGGCCTACGGGTGCCAGGCTTAACTGAGCCTGGCTTGTGGTAAAAAGTCTTCGCCCATAACCTGCTCAAGTGTCCATGGGCAGTCTTCGGGGAAGTCTTTTGCGGTAAAATGTCTTGAATCCACATAACTGTTTAACCCCTTGGCAGCCAATATTCGGGCCTGCTGGTAAGCCTCAAGGTAGATAGCCTCTTGCTTTGACTGCAGGTTGGGATTATCTGCCAGGACCGCTGCTGCGGCATACCTCTGAATTTGAATTGTATCTACCCAGCTGCGAAACCAATGATCCATATCCCTGAGGTCGTTGACCTGATTCTGCTGAAAGTCCCATTTTAACAAATGGCTAAGTAGCTGAATAAGGTGTCTCTTGAAAGCTCTTGGCTCACTCTTTCCCATATCAGCTAACTCTTCCAGCAAATTTTCAAGATCAAGCTCATCAAAACGCCTGGCAGTCAGCAGCTTTTTCTGTTCTTCAATCCAGAGCATGTAATCGGTTTTATAAAGGTCTGTCATAAGCGCCTCCACTGGAATAACAAGCTAGTGCTATTTTAACCTCCCGCAACTGCCTTCAGGAAAAGTAACGGTTGGTCACAACTACAGACTATCGTATTATCCCAGTCTTCATAGGACCACTCAGCCATCGTTGCCCTTTTTTGTAGATTGAAAGTTTATTGATTGAAAACCTCCCCATGAAAACCATCCGCATCGCGACAAGAAAAAGTGCCCTGGCCCTCTGGCAGGCTGAATACGTAAAAGAGCGTCTGGAGTACTTTCATCCGGGTATCCGGGTGGAGCTGGTAAAGATGACCAGCAAGGGTGATCGGATTCTGGATTCACCTCTGGCCAAAATCGGTGGCAAAGGCCTGTTTGTAAAAGAATTGGAAACGGCTATGCTGGAGAGCAGGGCTGATATCGCCGTTCACTCCATGAAAGACGTACCTATGGAGTTTCCAAAAGGGCTCGAGCTGGGTGTTATCTGCCCTCGCGAAAACCCACTGGATGCATTTGTTTCCAACACCTACAACCAGCTGAGCGATCTGCCTGAGGGCGCCATCGTGGGTACATCCAGCCTGCGCCGCCAATGTCAGATCCTTGCAAAAAGACCGGATCTAAAGATTGAATTCCTGCGGGGCAACGTCAACACACGTCTGGCCAAGCTGGACGATGGCCAATACGACGCCATCATTCTTGCAGCGGCAGGATTGATCAGGCTGGGGATGAAAAGTCGGATCAAATCGGCCCTGCCCCCTGAACTCAGTCTGCCAGCGGCGGGTCAGGGTGCAGTGGGTATTGAGATTCGTTCTGACGATGAATCGATCAAACAGTTTCTGGCTCCATTGCATCATGAAGAAACTGCAACACGAGTCCTTGCAGAAAGAGCCATGAATCGAAAATTAAATGGCGGCTGTCAGGTACCCATTGGTTGCTACTCTGAACTCATCGACGACCAGCTCTACATCCGGGGCCTTGTGGGTCAACCGGATGGCAAAGTCATACTGAGCGCAGAAGTCTATTGTGCACCTTCCGATGGTGAGAAAGGCGGGGTCCGGCTGGCAGAATCCTTGCTGGCACAGGGTGCAGACCGAATTCTCGCAGAGTTGCTGCATTAATGTGAGCCGTGTCATGATAAACAGCCGTGAGATAAGGGCTTTGGTTACCCGCCCCAGGGAGCAGGCAGAGCCACTGGTTGCCATGATTCAGAACCAGGGGGCCATGGCATGGTCTTTACCAATGATCCAAATCCAACCGCTGGCAGAGAGCCAGACACTGCGAGACCGGATTTTACAGCTCGATCAGTACAGTAAAGTCGTTGTGATCAGTCAGAATGCCGCCAGGCTGGGTCTGGAACATATAGAGAACTACTGGCCACAAATGCCTTTGAAGATCCACTGGTATGCCGTCGGCCCAAAAACACGACGATGGCTTAAGAGTAATGGCATTGATGCGACTTACCCGGAGATAAGACAAAAGCCCGGTGACAGTGAAGCACTGTTGCGACTGGAGAGCCTTCAGCAGGTCAGCGGAGAAAAAATACTGATTCTGAAAGGAAAAGGTGGTAGAGAACTGCTGGAGAACACCCTCAGAAATCGGGGAGCCCAGGTGGATTGCCTGGAACTTTATGAACGCCAGAAGCCCGATTACCCGGAAGATTATCTGAACAGGCTGATCAAAGATCATGCTATTAATGTCATACTGACCAGTAGTGGTGAGATTCTGGCCAATACCGCAGACTACCTTTCTCCGGCTTTAAGCCAAGAGTGCTGTCTGGTGGTTCCCAGCGATAGAATTGCCAGAATGCCAGAGGCTCAAGCATTCAAACGGGTTTATACCGCTCGCGGCGCCGACAATCACGCCATGATCTCGGTACTGAACCTGATTAACAGCGAAGGGTTAACGTGAGCAAGAAAGATCAGAACGCCAGTAAACTCGAGCAGACCGAACCGAAAGAACTGGCCAGGTCAGCAGGGCCTTCCAAAAAACAGGAAAGCAAGCCAACTTCAGCAGGCTCCAGAAAACAGCCTCAAAAATCAGCATCAAAGCCAGGACGAAAGCTGTCTGTCCTGGCCGTGTTGCTTGCAATCATTGCACTGGGATTGAGCGGCGGTTTAGGTTGGCGGCTCATTCATTGGGAGCAGAAACAACCCTCCCTTATTGAGGGGCAGGAACAGCAGCAAACCCAGATTGCGCGACTTCAGGCCAGGCTCGCTGAAATAAACAGTGATCTCACGCCTATCAAAACCGAACTGAGCGAACAGGAAAGTCGAAGTGAACGTTTGCTCAGTCGCACCGACAGCCTGACCAAAAACCTTCAGGAACTCACCGGTAGCAGTCTGGATGGCTGGAAGCTGGCAGAAGTAGAATACCTGCTCAGTCTCGCTAACCAGCGTCTGCTCATGTCATCTGATATCCAATCAGCCAAAGCTCTCCTTAACAGTGCTGACAAGATGCTGCTTGAGTTGGACAACTATAATTTGTATCCCGTTCGGGAAGCACTGGCAGAAGATATAGCTTCTCTCAACAGTCTCCCGGATCTCGATCAGGAAGGGCTCTACCTGAAGCTCGAAGCGCTCACCCGGCAGATTGACCAATTGCCCCTGATGGAAAAAAAGACCCTGCAACAACCTTTAGCAACCGTATCAAAATCTTCTGACATGCCATCCGCAGGCACTCCATCTACAGAAACTGCCAAGTGGCAGACTGTCGCCCTCTCAATGCTGAATAATACCTGGGAGAGCTTTGTCAGCCTGTTCAGGTTCACTCCGGATCGCGATCAGAAAATCACCTCACTACTGACACCCCAAGAGAATATTATTATTCGCCAAAACCTTCAGTTGATGCTGGAACAGGCCAAGTTGTCAGTCCTCTCCAGAGACCAGGCTATCTACAACAGTAGCCTGCATCAGGCTTCAAACTGGATAGAAAAATACTTTCCCCTTTCAGGGTCTCAGGCGACCGCAATGCTGGACGAGCTGAAGGTTTTAGACAAAATCACCGTAAAACCTGTAACCATCAATATCAGCCGTGCTTTGAGCTTGCTGAAATCCAGCCAGTTGAACGATACCCCGGAGAATAAAAAAAATACGACAGGACAAACTGAATCTGCAAAGAGTGCTCAGACTGTCCAGATCAGTCCAGCCGAAAAAGCACCTGAAGTGACTGACCAGACAACCACAGAAAACCGGACAGAACATTCTCAGCCCTCAGAAGCACCTGCTAATTCTTCAGAGGAGCCCCGGAAATGAAGAGTTTTATCATCTTCCTGGCGATTCTGGGCATTACTTTTGGTCTGGCAAATACCATGATCAGTGACAGCGGCTATGTGCTTATCTCTTACAACACGACTACGTTCGAAAGCACACTGTGGGGACTGTTTCTACTGATAGGTCTTGCCATAGGTGCGTTATGGCTTGTCTGGATTATCCTGAAACTGATTTTCGACGTCACTGGTTTTATCTATCCAATGACTTCGGGCGCCAAAGAAAGGCGAGCCCGTAAATTAACAACCCGCGGCTTTGTCGAGTTCACTCAGGGACACTGGAAAAAAGCTGAGCGACTGCTTTCGCAGGCAGCGGACTACGGCTCGTCACCCTTACTGAATTATCTTGCTGCCGCCCGAGCGGCTCATGAAAATGATGACCCTGAAGCCTCTGCCGAATACCTTCGCCGAGCCGATCACAAGGAGCCCGGTGCAGAGTTGGCTATTGGTATTACCCAGGCTCAGCTGCAACTGTCATCGGGTCAACTGGAGCAGGCACTGGCCACTCTGACCAAGCTGCACAAGCAGGTTCCACGACATGCCTACGTCCTGAAGATGCTGAAGCAGGTTTATACCCGTCTGAATGACTGGCAATCACTTGCAGCCCTGTTACCCAAGCTGAAAAAGCAAAAAATCGTTTCCGATAAAGAGTATCGCACCACTGAGCTTCAGTGCTTTGAGGCCCTTTTCAATCAAGCCTTTAACAATGGCCGCAGTTTTACCTCTCTGGAGCAGAAAATAAAACCTGCAACTCAAATCTGGAACAGTTTGTCGTCCAGTCAAAAACACAACTCTGCCATGATCTATCGATATGCGAAGTGCCTGACAGATCTGGGAGCAGAAGAGAAAGCAGAAGCTCTGCTCAGAGAAAACCTGAAGAAACACTACTGCAGCGACATGGCTCTGCTCTACGGCAAGATTAAGGGCAGGGATGTGAAGAAGCAGCTGCATTTTGCCGAAGCCATGCTCAATGAAAGACCTAACGACGCCGACCTGCTACTGACCCTGGGTCGTCTGTCTCTCCGTAATGAACTCTGGGGTAAAGCCAGGGAATACTTTGAAGCCAGCCTGAGACTCAGCAAACGGATTGATACCTATAACGAGTTGGGCCGCCTTATGGCTCATATGGAAGATCATGAAAAAAGCTCTCTGTACTTTCAGGAAGGATTGAGACTTGCAGCGGGGAGTGTTGTTGATCTGTTGCCGACAAAAGTTACGGATAAAAAATGACCCGACTCTACCTGTTACCCGGTGCCCTTTGTGGTTTTTTGTCTGTAGCTCTGGGCGCGTTCGGGGCCCATGCTCTGAAAGATCAGCTGTCCGAACGCTACATAGACGTTTGGGCAACAGCGACGGATTACCAGTTCTACCACAGTCTGGCTCTGGTTCTTGTTGCCGTTCTTGCCCTCCACTTCAAAGACTCCAGAAAGCTGAGATGGAGCGCCAGGCTGTTTCTCGCGGGTATCATCCTCTTTTCCGGTAGCCTGTATATTCTTGCCATCACCGGAATTGGCTGGCTGGGTGCGATCACCCCACTGGGTGGCATCTCGTTGATGCTGGGTTGGCTTTTTCTGGCCATCTTTGCTGTCACCGAACTTTATGATTAATGTTTTTGATGCTCTCGTACTTTTTGCCTACATTAGGAAGTTCATGGAGGTGATTTATGGATAATCTTTACGAGACAGACTTTTACCAATGGGTTCAGAAGCAAAAACAGCTCTTGATTAACCGCCAGTTTGACCAGCTTGATTTGGAAAACCTCATTGAGGAAGTAGGGGATATGGGTAAGAGTGAGCCAAGATCGATAGAGTCTCACTTGACTACCCTTCTCCTTCACTTATTGAAATATCAATACCAAACCTATCAACTGGAGGATAGATGGATAGCTGAAATGGTCGTCCATACCTGGTACCCCGGCATGGATAATCCCAGGCGTGAAATCCGAAAATTACTCAAACAAAGTCCGTCTCTTCAGACCAAAACCAGCCAGTTGATGCATGATGCTTACGCAGAAGCCAGAATCGATGCCATCAAACAAATGAACAGGTACATCAAGCAAAAAAGCAGAAAACTCAATGCCAGCAGCTTCCCGGATGATTGCCCCTGGACTTTTGAGCAAATAATGGGAGACGACTGGCTGCCTTGATCCGGTTGTTGAAGGGAGACGTGAGCATTGCTTTTTGATTGATCCAGACTCCACAGGAGGTCAACCATGTCACTGAGTATTAATCTCGTTAAATACGAGGCAGCCAATGATGGAAAGCTCTACGAAACCAATGCTGACCTCATTGAAACAGCTTTTGTCACTTCATCCTTACTCGAGGAATTAAAGAATCAATTTTCCTTCACAGAAAAGAATATCTTTGAAGCTTTGGGCTCTGAAGATCACTATTCAATAGACTGCTTTAATGACTCAGATGTTGAAGCCGCTATCAGAAAGCTGGAAGAAATTTTTTTATCCATTTTAAAATCAGATGGAAAAAAGTTACATGGCAAGATGGAGCCTGATGCTCCTGAAAACCTCCCTTCCAAGTACTCTGACCCCATTAGCTCAGAGGATATTGAAGACTCAATTAGCCGTTTTAGAACACTCACCAACTTGATAAACGTGTTCAAGTTAAAGCACGACCAGTTCAGAAAGGATGACTCCGCTGTACTCAAGGTTGGATAAAGGTTCATGAGTAAAAATAAAGGTAAGGACGGTGAAATGAGAGTCCTTATAACGCTCGCCAATATTGTTAAAACTGAAGAAGACTGCGATGTCACCCGACACACAAATACGAATACCGCCGATGGTGGTGCGGATTTAGTCCTGGAGCACCCTGAAGGCTTACTCTCATATCTGCATAGAGTTGCAGCCGGGGATGAAAATTTGCAATCGCCAGACTTGTCCAGAGCCCCAAGAGAAAAAACAAGAATTGATGTAAAAACAACGGATAGAAAACTGTCCCCTGACACCATAGTGAAGTTTGCTGGGGATATAAAGCGAAATCCTGACTGTAATGGTCATGTACTCATGGGAGGATCAGGACTGTCAAATAAAGCCAAATCTGATCTTGAAGAAATCAAAACTGCCTATGAAGAAGTTGGAAAAACTGTGCTATATATTTCGAACAAAGGCACAGAGAACCTTGAACACCATTACGGCTTACTGCCTGACCATTCAGATGACAATAAAGAGCAAACCTGAATCCGGTAGCCAAAGGTTTCCAAGTCAACACAGTTTAGGTATCTTACGCCGACTTTTTCATTTGCAGATTATGTACCTCTCATGACCAGCTCAGTTGATCCTGATCACACTCCTGATCCGACTAAACGTCGGGAAATCAAAAGTTTTGTCCTGCGCGCAGGTCGTATGACCACAGGGCAGCGTCGTGGCTGGGATGAATGCTGGGACAAGTGGGGTCTTCAGAAAGAAGACGGGCCATTAAACATCAGTGAAGCCTTTGGCCGGGAGGCACCTGTCGTATTGGAAATCGGTTACGGCATGGGACTGTCACTGGTGGCTATGGCAAAAGCCGAAAGCGACAAAAACTTTATCGGTATTGAGGTTCACCGCCCGGGAGTTGGCAGTCTGTTGAATGAATCCCAGCTGGCAGGCGTCACCAATGTTCGCAGCTATTGCGATGATGCCGTTGAAGTGCTTCGCGACTGCATTGCCGACGGCAGCCTGTCCAGAGTTCAGATTTATTTCCCTGATCCCTGGCACAAAAAGCGTCATCACAAGCGTCGCCTGATTCAACCCAAATTTATTGCAGCCATCAGACCGAAACTGGCGTTGGGTGGCGTTATTCATCTGGCCACAGACTGGGAAAACTACGCCGAACAAATGATGGACGTCATGACGGCCGCTGAAGGGTTTAAAAATCAGGAAAGTGAAGGTCAATACGCACCAAGGCCAGATTTCAGACCGCTGACCAAGTTTGAAAAGCGCGGTCACAGGCTGGGTCACGGAGTCTGGGATCTGTTGTTCGAGAGATCAGAATAAACTTTACCCCATGCAGAAGGGGCAGAGTTTCAATCGCTGCTCCTCTTCTCAATGCCCCAGCTTCTCCGACAATATCCCGACACAGACTGCGATTACCAGCAATACCGGAGCGAGAGTGTAATGATTGAAGTAGCCCAGTAAATTGCCGAGCCACTGAGGCACAAAATAGAAGATGGCGCCAAACAGGGCAAGATTCAAAACAGCTCTTGCAGGGATTCTCACTGCAGCATGCAGCCGATTCATCCAGCCACTGCTCCATGAGGCAATAAAACGCCCCACAAATGCCACGGCTACCGCTGTCAGGGCCATAGCGATGACACCAAGATGTTCACGAGCCAACTTTGACAGAAAAATAATGCCGTCTGTTATCCATTCCATAGTTCACCCTCCGTTTTGAGTGCGTAAACAATTCGCAACAGATTCCAAAAAATCGCGCCCAGCGTTATTCGAGCGGGAAAATCACCCATCCGTAAACAAAGCCAACAGATCATTCAGAAAGAGTCGCCCCTGCTTTGTTGGCTGTAGTCGATCCTGCTCCAGCAAACCTTTTTCAATCGCCAGCTGACATTGAACGTCTATGTCAGAAAGTGCCATTCCGGTTCTCTGCACAAACAATGAGTGATCAACCCCCTGGTTAAGGCGCAGAACATTCATCATAAACTCAATCGGCAGATCATCCCTACCCAATATCCTGCTGCCCGCTTCAAAGGGCTTATCCATTGCCAGATAATCGGAGGGCATTCTGGTTTTCCAGTTTCGATAAATCCTGCCCGTCTCCCGCTGGGTGATCTTACCATGGGCCCCTGCACCAATACCGATATAGTCACCAAACTGCCAATAGTTCAGATTATGTTTTGCCTGCTTGCCGGGTCGGCTGTAGGCCGAAATTTCATACTGCTGATAGCCCGCCTCTGCCAGTAGATCCCACCCTTCTTCCTGGATCGACCAGAGGGTATCATCCTCTGGCAGGATGGGCGTTTTTGAATAGAAAACCGTATTGGGTTCAATGGTGAGCTGGTACCAGGAAATATGAGTCGGCTCCAGTGCAACCGCTTTTTCCAGATCTGACAGGCCATCCTGAATGCTTTGCCCGGGCAGTCCGTGCATCAGATCAATATTGAAGTTATCAAAGCCCATCCCCCTGAGGGACTCAATCGCTTTGCGTGCTTCTTCCGAACTGTGAATACGGCCCAGCGCCTTGAGCTTTTCATCCTGAAAACTCTGAACCCCTAATGACAATCGGTTGATACCGGCTTTTCGATAATCTTTGAACCGATCATGCTCATAGGTGCCGGGGTTGGCTTCCATGGTGATTTCAATACCCGGCGAGAAACGGATTCGCTTTTCCAGCTCAGAGAGAAAACGATCAAAGCCTTTGGCAGACATCAAACTGGGAGTACCGCCACCAAAGAAAATCGTATGCAGGGCTCTCCCCTGGAGAGAACTCACTTCGCTGTCAAAGTCTTCCAACAGGGCGTTGACATAAGCTTCTTCAGGAATACCATCACTGAGTGCATGGGAGTTGAAGTCACAATAGGGGCATTTTTTGACACACCAGGGAATGTGTACATAAAGGCTCAATGGAGGGAGTTCGAGCATATTGAAAATCAGGTCAGATGATTAAAGCAGCCAGATGACATCACCGGCCGCATAAAGAAAAAAGTCGTCAGTCAGCAGCGTTCTTTTAACTGCGCCAGAAGCTGCGCCATGGCTTTTGCCCGATGGCTGATACTGTTTTTCTGTTCCCGACTGAGTTCAGCCGCTGCACACTTGTGGTCAGGTACATAAAAAAGCGGATCATAACCAAAGCCCTGATTACCTGCAGGCGCCCCCAGAATGTAGCCTTCCCAGCTGCCGTGACAAATCAGAGGGGTTGGGTCTTCTGCATGACGCAGGTAAACCAGCACACTGTGAAAACGAGCGGTTCTCTGCTCTTTGGGTAATCCGTCCAGGCTCTGCAAGAGCTTCTGGTTGTTGGCTTTATCAGTGGCATCTTCACCGGCAAATCGTGCCGAGTAAATGCCTGGCTGGCCATTCAGGGCATCCACTTCAATCCCGGAGTCATCAGCAATGGCTGCAAGGCCAGAAATTTTTGCTGCATTTCTGGCCTTGATCAAAGCATTCTCCACAAAGGTCAGCCCCGTTTCCTCAACAGAATCTACGCTGAATTCACTTTGAGCCAAGACTTCAAAGTCGAGCCCCGAGAGCATCTGCTGAAGCTCCCTCAGCTTGCCCTGATTACCACTGGCCAATACCACTTTTTTTGGCTCTTTTTTTACCAACGAACTCACTGGCCGCCCTCGTAAAATTTCTGGCTGAACTGAATGGTATGACTCTGACTGGAGCCTTCAGGGTGTACTTTGATGGTGAATTTTAGCATTTCTTCATTACTGAACCGGAAACCTGCCAGGTAATAGATGGCATCACCTTCTTTTATTTCCTTGAAATTCAGAGCCGACTGCTGACCCAGAAGGTTGACGGCATTACCATCAAAAGAGGCTTTTACCGCCTTGCCTTCGTCGCTGTCCCTGACGTTTCTGATAACCATATTGACCAGACCATTTTTTGGGCCGCGCTCCAGATCATACGTTTTGGCTATGCCCGGCTGAATAAAGGTGCTGGGGAAGGCACTGTAATAGACTTCATAATCGCCAAACCGAGCCGGTTTGTCATTCATGACACGGGCTTCAGGCACCCCGGCAGCATGGGCTCCTGAAAAAACGGCAAGCGCCAACAGTAAACTAAGCAGCCTTACACAAGCCATGACTTCACTCTCCTCGAGTCAAATGATAGATAGCCACTTCCCCCATCAGATTGGGCAGCAGGCGGGTTCTCCAGCCTCCCCTGTTGGCGCTATCGGTTACCATACGATTGATGATCTTCAGCTTTTTCTGACGACAAAGATCTTCAAAATCCTTAAACGTGCAAAAGTGTATATTAGGCGTGTCATACCAGGTATAAGGCATAAATTTGGATACCGGCATTCTGCCCTTGGTAGCCAGATGCCAGCGGCAACGCCAGTGACCAAAGTTCGGGAAGGTGACAATGCATTCCCGACCCACTCTAAGCATTTCATCCAGTGCCAGATGAGGAAACTGCAGAGCCTGCAAAGCTTGAGTCATCACCACGGTATCAAAGCTTTGATCGCCAAAATTGCCCAAACCCTGGTCAATGTTTTGCTCAAGAACATTGACGCCGTTTTGAATACAATTCTGGATATTCTGTGGATTAATCTCCAGTCCATAACCCCTGACCTGCTTGTTTCTCCCCAGATCCGCCAGCAGAGCCCCCTCACCACAGGCCAGATCAAGAATCCGACTGCCCTGGCCAATCCAGTCACTGATGATGGCAAAATCAACACGGGTACTCATACGGCAGTCTCCTTGCATTCGTCAGCGACTCGTTTCATATAGCCTGAAACGGCATTCACGTATCGGGGAATGTTCATCAGGAAAGCATCATGGCCCTGGGGGGCATCCACTTCCAGGTAAGAAACCTGCTTGCCCGCCTTGAGAAGCGCATCGGTGATCTCTCTGGAACGCTCCGGGGAGAATCGCCAGTCGGTAGTGAATGAAACCAGCAAAAAGCGTGCTTTAGCCGGAGACAAAGCCTGTGCAAGATCATCATTAAACTTCCGGGCCGGATCAAAATAATCCAGAGCCCGGGTCATCAACAGATAGGTGTTGGCATCAAAGCTGCCAGAGAAATTTTCTCCCTGATAGCGAAGATAACTCTCTACCTGGAACTGAACACCATAGTCGAAACTGTACTCTTCATTCTTGAGTTCACGCCCAAACTTTTGTCCCATGGCGTCATCCGACAGGTAGGTAATGTGGCCTACCATCCTGGCCAGTCCCAGTCCGTTCTTGGGCAGGGTTCCTTCTTCAAGATATTGGCCATCCCGAAAGTTTTCATCGGAGCGAATGGCCTGACGAGCCACTTCATTAAAAGCAATATTCTGTGCCGACAGTTTCGGTGCAGAAGCAATAACAACAGCATGACGCAGTCGTTCAGGATAAGCCGTAGACCAGTAAAGCGTTTGCATACCGCCAAGGCTGCCACCCACAACGGCAGCCCATTGTCGAATACCCAGATGATCTGCCAGTCTGGCCTGACTCTCGACCCAGTCTTCTACGGTTACTATGGGAAAATCAGAGCCGTAAAGTTTGCCGGTTTGCGGGTTGATACTGGTTGGGCCTGTACTGCCATGACAGCCCCCGAGATTGTTCAGACTGACAACAAAGAAATGCCGGGTATCCAGAGGCTTACCCGGTCCAACAAAGTTATCCCACCAGCCAGGCTTGCGATCTTCCATGCTGTGGTAACCGGCTGCATGATGATGGCCACTGAGCGCATGGCAGATCAAAATACCATTACTCTTTTCGGTATTCAGCTCACCGTAGGTTTCAATTACCAGGTCATATTCGTTCAGGGTCTGGCCACAACTTAACTGAAGGGGCTGATCAAAATGAACCGTTTCGGGTTCGACCAGGCCCACCGAGTCAGGGGGAATAGTTTCTGGCATAGTTACTTATCTATCACTTGTTACCGTGAAACACTTTCCAGCACATCAAGTGATGAAAAACGGTTCTTTTGCTCATGGTGCTTTTTGCAAATTGTCCTCAGGTACGCACGAACATCAGACTGACCTCAGTCAGCCCGAAAGCACGATCTGCATTTACATTCGCAGCTGGGAAGTGTATCTATTTGGTGGGTAGTTGTCAGTACGCAAGCCCGGTATCACAAGAGTCAGTTCAACCTGAAAATACTCATTGCCGTCATCGAGTGGGCAGAAAGCAGCGATCCAGGGCCAATTCCGTCAAAGCCAGCAGATGACTCAGAAAAACACCTTCTACCTGACGTGAAGAAAAGTAAAGATGCTGATCATGAATGTATTCGTCAACACTCTGATTACAGGTCAGGGAGATGTAAAAGGCCCTCATGGCCTCGTCTTCGACATTGAGAACAGAGACAATGGTTGCGTCAGGTAGTGCAGTTTCGCTCATGCAAAACTCCTTGAGGCATCTCACCTCATCGCACAGGACCCACTTGGCTGTCCTGTGCAACTCTGAAAAGCATCAAAATTTCTAACTGGCGTCATTAAAACTCCGCTAGACCACGCCAAGGTCTCAATTACCGCGAACACGTCCCTGCTGTCCCGACTTTGGAGGCTGTCGCAAAAGCCTCTTTGGAAAAGAATTTGAAGAGACGATCGGTATGTCGGTAGCAGACTGCCCGGGCATTATAAAATGATCGTCGTTTTTAAAGCATTTCAGTAGCGATAGATTCAATTCAGAACAGAGTCATAAACATTCCCCTATCACTCGCAATCTTTTGTAATTACTTCGCAAGTATAGCCTGCATATAAGTAACTTATCTGAACTTAGCCAGAAGTATGTGCTATCGTAGAGCCAGTGCAAAAACCACCCTTAACTTGCACAGGTGCCTGCCGGACTGCTGCTTACAAAACAGGCTGGCGGCTGTTGGTTACAGACAAGCTGATTTCGTCCGAACTATTCCTGGTGAAAAAGTAACAATTATGTCCATTGAATCCTTAGGCCAACTTGAAAACAAACTTCAGAACCTGATCGACAAACTTGAACTCACTCGAATGGAGCTAGAGGAATTGCGTTCAACCAATACCCGTCTGGAAGATGAAAACACTCATCTCAAACAGGAACTGAGCTCCTGGAGCGAAAGGGTGGGTAGTTTGCTGGGCAAACTGGACAGTGTATCCGACGAAGCTGAAGAAGTGGCATACGAGCAAGCATAATAAGGTCATACTTCAGATTCATGACCCGCTTTTCCGGAATGGAGTCCCTGCCCATTTTGCGCCAGGCAAAAAGGGTTGCGAGAAAGACTACGATCGATCTCTGAAAACTCCTGCTCCTCTGTATGACATTCCCTGATTATGCCGCCTGATGATTATCAGGCGGCAAAAGATGCCTACTCACTTTCCATTGCTTCCAGTTGCTCCAGCATTTCCATCCAATCTTCTTCGATTTGTGCAATCGTTTTTTTGTATTGAGCCTGCTGATCCAACAAAGATTTCAAACGCTCTTTTTCTGAACTTTCATAGAGTTCCGGACTGGCCAGCTCAGACTCCAAATCCGCCAGCAAAGATTGTTGCTTCTCCAGTTTTTGCTCCAGAAACTCCACTTTCTTTTTCATCGGCCTGAGTTGTTTGCGACGCTCTGCCTCAAGACGCTTCTGCTCTTTGCGGGCTTGTGCAGAGTGCGCCAATTGAACCGTTTCAGAAAGGGTTTCTGATTTATCTTCTTGGCGCTGCTGAGTCAACCAGAGGCTGTAATCTTCCAGATCACCTTGAAAAGCTTCAACCCGGCCATCATGAACCAGAAAAAGATCATCTGTAGTACTGCGCAGGAGACTACGATCGTGCGACACCAGTATCACGGCTCCTTCGAACGTCTGTAGAGCCATAGTCAGGGCATGACGCATCTCAAGATCAAGATGGTTGGTCGGTTCATCAAGCAATAACAGGTTAGGCTTTTGCCAGGCTACTATTGCCAATGCCAGCCTCGCCTGTTCACCGCCAGAAAAGCCTGCAATCGTTTCCAGGGCCTTGTCACCATGAAAACCAAAGCCACCCAGAAAGTTTCTCAACTCTTGTTCCCGCGCCTCAGGCGACATTCGTTGTAAATGAAGCAATGGGCTGGCATCGGCATCCAGCTTTTCCAATTGATGCTGGGCGAAGTATCCCACTCTCAGGTGCTCTCCATCATGCCTCTGGCCAGCTACCAGGGGTAACTCTCCTGCCAGTGTCCTGATCAGGGTTGACTTACCCGCGCCATTAGCCCCCAACAAACCGATGCGACTGCCAGGCAGGATATTCATTTTCAGTTTGATAAGTGTGCTGCCTTCATAACCCAGTTCGGCTTTTTCCAGGGTCAACAGCGGTGAAGATATTTTTTCAGGATCAGGAAAGCTGAAGCTGAAAGGCGAATCGACATGAGCCGGTGCTATTTCTTCCAGCCTGGCCAGCGCTTTCAAGCGACTCTGTGCCTGTTTGGCCTTGGTCGCTTTAGCACGAAACCGTTCAACAAACTTCTCCATGTGAGCACGCTGCTTTTGTTGCTTTTCAAAAGCAGCCTGCTGTTGCTGAAGACGTTCAGAACGCATGCGTTCAAAAGCAGAATAATTGCCACGATAGGTATTCAGTTTCTGATGCTCGATATGAAGGGTGATATCAATCACTGCATCCAGAAAATCACGGTCGTGAGAGATAATAATCAGTGTGCCCTGATAACGTTTAAGGAAACTTTCCAGCCAGACAATGGCATCCAGGTCAAGGTGGTTGGTTGGCTCATCAAGGAACAGTAAGTCTGAAGGACACATGAGGGTACGAGCCAGATTCAATCTCATTCTCCAACCACCAGAGAAATCTTTTACGCTACGCTCAATTTGTTCATGGGAAAATCCAAGACCATGGAGCAATTGTTCAGCGCGAGAACGCGCCGTATAGCCATCTGCCTGAAGCAGCTTTTCGTGAAGTTCAGCAAGATTGCCGTGCTCTTCGTCTCGTTCGGCACGCTCAATGGCTTTTTCTATTTTCCGAAGTGTCTCATCTCCATCCAACACATAATCGACGGCTCTCTGGTCCAGAGCCAGAACCTCCTGAGCCATGTGAGCAATCCCGCGACCGGTGTCGATACTGACATCGCCCTTGTCCGCTTGCAGGTTTCCCATAATCAGGGCCAGCAGACTCGACTTGCCACACCCATTGGCTCCTACCAGCCCAACATGCTGGCCGTGATGAATTATTGCACTGGTTTCTTCCAGCAAAACCTTGCCAGAGCGCAATAAACTGACTGAGTTCAAATTAATCATGGCGCGCATTATAAACACTGTTTCACTGGCATTCCTACGGGAATATCAAACCACTGCGGATACAGGGATTTCTATACAACGAGACGTTAATATCATGCAGAGTGATCAGGCAATTCGAGGTCAAAATTCGGGTCAGGTTATTTCCAAAAAAGTGGCAACGGAATCATTGCCACAAAAAAGTACTCGCAGACAGATGGCGAGAGGGAGAGAGATATTTAGAATTATTGCAGGAGAGGCTCCCTCTCCTGCATATACCGCTGTAGCGATTAGCTCTTGGCTTTTTTCTTGGCTGGAGCCTTAACAGCGGTCTTGCGAGCTGGGGCTTTTTTCTTAACTACAGCCTTCTTGGCTGCTGCTTTACGAGCCGGTGCCTTTTTCTTAGCAACCGTTTTTTTGGCAGCTGCTTTACGAGCTGGGGCCTTTTTCTTGGCAGTGGTTTTTTTCGCTACCGTTTTCTTTTTAGCAGCAGCCTTTTTAGCCGGAGCTTTTTTCTTGGCGTCAGCTTTGGCTTTTGTCTTTGCTTTCTTCAAAGACTCCTTAGCCTTATCCAATTTCTTCTTGAGTGCTTCAATTTCTTTTTCCAGTTTCTTAACCGGATCTACCTTGCGAGTGGTTTTTTTCGCTGCAGTTTTTTTAACGACTGGTTTTTTAGCTGCTGGCTTTTTTGCCACAGTTTTTTTAGCGGCTGGTTTTTTTACAGCCTTCTTAGCGGCTGGTTTCCTTTTAGCTACAGGCATTTGGTCATCCCTCGTCATTGCCTTTAGAAGTACTTCTATATAAAAGCTGAATAATTTATATCCAGTTTTAATTAGAAAATAGAGTGCTTATCACACGACTGCAAATTTTTTTATGCATTTTTTTATATAAAATTATTTTTTTTCCTTCAAAAAAAACTTGTCGTCTTTCGTTTTATCATCGGCGAAAGTCATTTAACCCTTTAATTTAAGGCCTTTTTGTAAAAGTAATGTTCCATAACACTTGCTATCTCTCTGTGTTTGCAGAAAGATAGAGAAACACTTGTACCAAAAAAAAATCTGACCCTTCGTGAGTCGAGCTAACACAAATAGCCATGAGCCGGAAGTGCAGCTTGGTCGGAACATGACACCAATAACTGCAACGTCAGAAAGAGCTGCACTTTCAAAATAAAAAGAGAAACTTCATGACACTAAAAGTGCTTACTGGCATCGTTCTGATGTCCTTTTCCCTGCAGTCAATTGCTGCTCTGGAAACAGAAGCAGACAAACTAAGCTACAGTCTGGGTGCAATTTTAGCCGAGCAACTTAAGCAGTTTGAGGGTATTAACGCGGACGCATTGTCCCGGGGAGTTGAGGATACTCTGGAGAACAAACCACTGGCTTTTGACAAGCAGGAAATGTTCAGGCTGATCGAAAAGGCTCGTAAGGATCAGGAGAAAAAGCATCAGGCTCAACTGGCAGAGGAGGCAAAAAAGAACCTTGAAAAGGGTCAGGCTTTCCTGAAAGATAACGCCAAAAAGTCGGGTATCAAAACACTGGCAAGTGGCCTTCAGTACAAAGTGATTAAGAGCGGTCGAGGCATCAAACCAACAGAGAACAGTGAAGTGACTGTCCATTACGAAGGACACCTTCTGGATGGCAAAGTCTTTGATAGTTCTTACAGCAGAAACCAACCGGCAACGTTCAAACTGAATCAGGTCATCAAAGGCTGGACTGAAGGTCTGAAACAGATGCAGGAAGGTTCCGTTTGGGAGCTTTATATTCCATCAGAGCTTGCTTATGGTCCCGGAGGTATTCCCGGAAGGATTGGGCCTAATGAGGTGCTGATTTTTAAAGTTGAGTTGCTGAGTGTGAAAAAAGACTCGCAGGGAAAAGAAGGGAAAAAGAAGTAATCAGACCACCGCAGGTTGAGCAGTTTCCTTAATACTGCTGGCAGATATTCGGACTATCTGCCAGCGGTATTATTGCGAGGCAAGCAATTCTCTGTGGGATTCGTGAAGCACTTCAATCATCTGGTCTTCCAGAGAAAACCGTTCTTCTAAAGCTTCACCCAGTTCGGACAGGTGGGTCTGCAGCATAATGACACTGCTGAGGGACTCACAACCGTCATTAAAATCCAGACAAGCCTGCGTATTTTTTTCCAGTTTCGGCAAAATGGACTGTGCCATTTCTACTCCCCCATCGTCAAAATCAATACCTTCCTGAATCAGTTGTTCGTAAACTTCGAAATGACCCGCTGAAACATAATCAACCAGAATCTGGCACATTTCTTTCAGTTTGTTTGCAACAGGTCTTTTATCATCGTGAAATTGATTCACTCCATTGATTGAGCAGTAGAGAACGATCAGCGCTTGCCGCTCGTTTAGCCAGCGGTCAATGATTTCCGATACGCCACCCCAACGTTCTCTGGCCGTTTTGCACCCCTCCAGCATGACTATTCCTCTTCGTTTGGATCTCATCTACTTGAAACGGGATCACTTTCTCGCCCCTTGGAAACGGCGACTCAGTTGCTAGGTTATGACAGTGGATTTTTTGCGGCAAGAGGTAATTTCAATTTACAGTCAATTTCGATCTTGATTATATTTGTACGATCGCACCAAAAGTCGTTTTTTTCAGGGTTTTTAGGGTTTTTTAATTCTATAAAAGATAAAAGGGCCTGCCTTGATTCAAAAAAATTATTTAATAAAGCAGTCAAAAAAATGGGATTCTGACTCCCGTTCGGTGAGTTCCAGAGCGATTCAAAAAACAGAGCTTGATCGATCGCGTAAATCAGCCATGAGCAGCTGAAACAGTTTTTTGTCTCCCTCACGGGTGAAAATTTTTTCACGGTAAAACAAAATAGAAGTAACCAGTAAAAAACAACTTTTACCTAGGTAAGAAAGCTTTTTCTGGTCAGAAAAAAGCCCCGTTCGTGAGAGAATATGATGGGATCTGATGGTCATTTGCTTACTCACCAGATCCGGTTTTTCAAAAAATTACGAATCATTCAGATTCAAAATAACGTTTCAGAAACTCATCAAAATGCGTCGTATCAGAAGCTTTCAATCGCTCCTGATGCTCCCTTGATTCGGCGGCTATGCGCCCAAAATACTCCAACCTTTCAGGCTGAATATTTTGCTGACTGAAATAGCGGGCGTGTGCTTCAGACTGCTTGAGCATCCAATCAATATAACTGTCTCCGCTGTTTTTCAGTGCCTGCAGGATTCTGGCTGAAGGTGTATTCTCAGCATTCAGCAGCTTCGCTCTCTGTTGAGCCAGAGATTCCGAGAAGAGATGAGACTCATTTGCCTTATCCAGCATCTGGGCAACGGGCACCATCATGTCGATTAAACACAATCCCCAGTCAGTCAGAGGGACCGGACCCTGCTCATCATTTAACTTCAGTCCGGGACGTCTTCCTTCTGAAACCGTCAGGGCAAAGTTCTCAGTCACTCTCTGACACTCTGCATGATCAATTTCAGGACTGTCTATCAATGCGACAAACACCAGGAACACGTCCAGAAAAGCAGCATCAGCCGAAGACAAACCCAGTGGCTCCATGGGATTGATGTCCATGCAGCGCACTTCAATGTATTCAACACCATAGTTCGACAATGCGGTCAGAGGCTTCTCACCCCGTTTGGCAATTCGCTTGGGTCGAATGTTGCTGTAATATTCGTTCTCAATCTGGAGCAGGTTAGTATTCAGCTGTAGATAACGATCGCCATTTTTGAGTCCGATTTCTTCATAAGGCTGATAGGGCGTTTTAATGGCTTTAGCAAGACTGGAAACATACTCTCCCAGAGTGTTGTAACAAATACTCAAGGATGACTGGGCATTATTGGTATAGCCAAGATCACTCATTCTCAAAGAAGTTGCCCAGGGTAAATACAAGGTGTCTTCATCCAGCTGTGCCAACGACTCGAAGGCTTTTTCCTGAGTAAAAAAACTCTTGCTGACAGCGGGCGAAGCGCCGAAAAGATACATCAGCAGCCAGGAATAACGACGAAAGTTTCTGATCATTGCCAAATAGGATTCTGACTGGAAATCTTCCAGAGAACGATCTGAAGATTCAGCATCAGACAACAACTGCCAGAATGATTCTGGCAAGGAAAAGTTATAGTGAATGCCGGCAATAGTCTGCATCGCCTTGCCATATCGATGCGCCAGCCCTTCACGGTAGATCGTCTTCATTTTGCCTGAATTGGAGTCACCATAACGGGCAATAGGAATGCTCTGCTCACCTTCCAGCAGAGCTGGCATACTGCCCGCCCAGAGCAATTCACCATCAAGGTTTTTGCAGGTGTAGCTATGCAGCTCTTCCAGAAATTTCATAACATCTTCCACCTTGCAGTAGACCGGAGTGATGAACTCCAGCAAAGCTTCAGAGTAGTCAGTCGTAATATAGGGGTGCGTCAGGGTCTTACCCAGCACTTCCGGATGAGAAAACTGCGACAAACGTGCATCAGCCGATACCCGCAAGCCTTCACGTTCGATTCCGTGTTGTATACCACTGAGCAGGTTTTGGTTGGACGACTGCTGTAGTAGTTGCAGACGACACTCATACTGGCTAGTCAAAATACAATTCCAATCCAGATGCGTTTTTTCGAGATCAACACTCTGCCGTCCTCGCTAAGGGGTCGCCTAGGAGCCTGCGAGCATTGCAGAAGGCGGTAATCATTTCTTAGGGCGGACTATATAACGTTAGAATCGGCCTTGCACCCATCGAATGACCGCGAAACCTTCGAGACCTTGAGCAGCCTCCTGGGGGCTGCTCCTGTTGCCTATTTACTTTCTCAGCTTTTTAGCATTGGCAAAAAGGTCAGCAAAAGACCCGGCGGACTGCTCTTTTTTAGCCTGATGGTTGTTTCTTTTGCTACCACGACTCTGAGGCTTTGTGCCACCGGAACGTTCACCACGAGGTTGCCGACTGGCCTGAGTCACTTCTTCCGCTTTGTCATTCATGCGCATAGAGAGTCCAATGCGCTTGCGCTGGACGTCTACTTCCATGACTTTCACCTTGACGATATCACCGGCCTTAACCACTTCAGCGGGATCTTTTACAAACTTATTGGACAGCGCAGAAATATGAACCAGACCGTCCTGATGAACACCGACATCAACAAAAGCACCAAAGTTGGTTACATTGGTGACAACGCCTTCCAGCTCCATGTTCAGCTTCAGGTCACTGATTTTTTCAACGCCTTCCTGGAATTCTGGCGCCTTGAATTCCGGACGGGGGTCACGTCCCGGCTTATCCAGTTCAGAAATAATGTCGGTCACGGTGGGCAGACCAAAGCTTTCATCCGTAAATGTTTTGGGATCCAGAGACCTCAGGAACAGGGAATCGCCAATCAGGCCATGCACTGCACGCTCAGACTGACGGGCAATCTTCTCCACAACAGGATAAGACTCAGGGTGAACCGCTGAAGCATCCAGTGGGTTTTCCCCCTTCATGACGCGCAGGAAACCTGCTGCCTGTTCAAAGGCTTTGGGACCAAAACGACCCACTTTCTTGAGCGCTTCACGATCAGAAAACACACCGTTCTGGTCACGGAAAGCAACGATGTTATCTGCCAGTGTTCTGTTCAAACCGGACACACGAGTCAGCAAGGCACTGGAAGCTGTATTTACATCAACGCCGACAGCGTTTACACAGTCTTCAACGACTGCTTCCAGAGAGCGTGACAGCTGAGTCTGACTGACATCGTGCTGATACTGGCCCACACCAATCGCTTTAGGTTCAATCTTAACCAGCTCAGCCAGTGGGTCTTGCAGACGACGGGCAATAGATACTGCACCACGGATAGAAACATCCAGGTCAGGAAATTCACGAGCTGCCAGTTCAGAAGCAGAATAAACCGACGCCCCGGCTTCACTGACGACAATTTTCGTCAACCCCAGTTTTGGATAAGCTCTCATCAGCTCAGCAACGAGACGATCCGTTTCACGGGATGCTGTGCCGTTGCCAATACTGACCAGCTCAACACCGTGTGTCAGACAGAGAGTGGCCAGAGTTCCCAGAGCTTCTTTCCATTGGCGCTGAGGAGCATGAGGGAAGATGGTGGTGTGTTCTACCAGTTTGCCCGTAGCGTCGACGACAGCCACTTTGACACCCGTACGCAAACCCGGATCAAGACCCAGGGTTGGGCGCAGACCTGCAGGGGCTGCCAAAAGCAGATCTTTAAGGTTCTTGGCAAACACCTTGATCGCTTCTTCCTCTGCACTTTCACGGACACGGGTCATCAAATCGGTTTCAAGCTGAGTAAGGAGCTTAACTCTCCAGGTCCAGCGCACGACATCTTTAAGCCACTTGTCAGCCGCTCTGCCCTGATCTGAAATATCCCAGTGATCAGCAATGACTTTTTCGCAGGGATGTGTTTCCAGGCGCGACTCAGGTTCATTCTCGAGACGAATGCCAGACTGGAGCACACCTTCATTGCGGCCACGAAAAATAGCTAGGGCGCGATGAGAAGGAACCTGTTTGATCGGCTCATCGTGCTCAAAGTAATCCCGGAATTTCGCTCCCTCTTCTTCCTTACCCTCAACACCACGGCTGGAAAGAACACCCTGGCTCCATAGCATATCCCTGAGTTTACCCAGCAGCTCGGCGTCTTCACTGAACCTTTCCATTAGAATGTAGCGTGCGCCTTCCAGTGCCGCCTTGCTGTCAGCAACGCCTTTATCAGCATCTACGAAATCAGCGGCGGCTGCTTCCGGATCAGTATCCGGCTCGTTGAACAATCGATCAGCCAGTGGCTCCAGACCGGCTTCAATGGCGATCTGACCTTTAGTACGGCGCTTCGGCTTGTAAGGAAGATAAAGATCTTCAAGGCGGGTTTTAGTGTCCGCAGCACGAATATCCTTTTCCAGTTCAGGCGTCAGTTTTTCCTGATCCCGAATACTGTTCAGAACCGTTTCACGACGCTCCTCCAGCTCACGAAGATACCTCAGACGCTCTTCCAGCGTACGCAGTTGGGTATCATCAAGAGCACCAGTAGCCTCTTTACGGTAACGGGCAATAAAAGGGACTGTAGCGCCATCATCCAGCAGCGCAACAGCACTGGTGACCTGCGCAGGACGAACGTTCAGCTCTTCAGCAATACGCTGAAAGATGATCTCCATAAAACCCACTCAATTGTTAGCTTTGAATTTATCGAAAAGGCGAATTATAACGGATGGCAGCGAGTTGTCTTCCTTTCTGTGGACCTTCCTTGCTGTACAAAAGCTCCCGGCAAAAAACTGCCGGACAACTGCTCACCAAAGCACCTATTGAACGACAGTTTTTTACATCAGTCCAGCGGCAGGTCTTCAGCGTACAGGACCTTGCCTTCTTTGGTATCAGTAGACTTGCTGAAGTTAGTGATAAAACGACCAGCGTTATCTTAATCCTTCTTTGTCTGTTTGTGAAAGAGGCAGCCTTAACTTCTGTGCAAATCTATTCCTTGAATCGCACTGGAACAACGACTTTACGCCCTGACTTGGTTGAAACAGGGTTTTCATCCGTGTCTTTAGAACGCTTGCGTTTTACCTCTCCTTTATCTTTATCATCATCCTCTGATTTACGCTTTTTGGCAGCATGGCTGGATAGTGATTTTTTTTGCCGACGCTTCAAGCCTGCAGCACTACTTCTGTCTATCCTGAGTTCACAGAGTTTATCCCTCCAATTAAAATCGATATTGCATCTGTCAATTTCCATGTCGAGCCATAATACCATCAGAGCCAATTCAGTGTGCTTCATATTGTTGGTCTCTCGGAACAAATCATCTAAAACAGACAGGATAGTGTTCTCGAACACTTTAAATTCAGCTAGGGATTTATTCTCTATGTATCCTTCTATTTCGCTAAAGTGAAAAAGAAGGTTCCATAATACCTGCGAACGGAAATCTTTTTTGTTCAACTTATTAGCATACAATTGTTTAGATGTTACCCCGTTGTGAATCATGTAGTCCTTTCCCCATGATCTTAAACGATTTTCGTAAAACAGAGATACATCCTCAATTTCAAAGTTAAAATAAGACAAATCCTTTTCCTTGAGCAGCCAACTTTCAACATCCAAATGATTGTTGTTTTTTATGAGCCCATGTTTGATCCAGAGCTTGGCGAGTTTTGCTATTCTGCTGCCTTCAGTTACCTCCAACATTGCTCTCAATACCAGCTCTAATGCCGGGTCGAACTTTGCCAGCATTTCGGAGAAGTCCTCATTGGCTTCGTCAGAGCTCGGGATAGACCTTAGTGCATCATCAACTTCATGCATTATCATCCATACGATCAAAGGACAATTTTCAGGTATATGATCTGTGGTAACCTCTTCCCATGTTATTCCCTGAAAAGCTGCCTCAACTTTGAGTGCCTGTAGCCTCAACTCAACCTCGGGAGTGTTAGCTGAATTTTTAACCGCTTTTTTGTTACGTCGCTTGCTGACGTTTTTTCTCTTAGCAACAGGAGCTTCGTCTACAACAGACTCATTTTCCGTCGTTGGCTGTTGAGTGTCTGAATCTGCTGCTATCTGCTGAGTGCCCGAATCCGCTGCTGACTGCTGAGTGTCTGGATCCGCTGCTGACTGCTGAGTGTCTGGATCTGCTGCTGACTGCTGAGTGTCTGGATCTGCTGCTGACTGCTGTGTTTCTGAATGGCCACCATTTTCCACCTCATTACTATTGCTGGGCACAGTCTCTGATGACTCTTTTGATGTGCCAGCCCCATCAGTCACTGGCCTGACTATCCAGGAATAATCCTTGAAGCGGCCGGATAAGAAAAATGTATCTACCCAGCGCATGAACTTTTCATAGCTTATTGAAGGCTCATGGCCAGATAAATCCACCGACACTACACTCTTGCCCTGTATTCCATGAAAATTAAGCATCATGCTCAAAACATTGGGTGGGAGTGGCCTCAGCTCATTGATCAACGGGGGGGCATAAGGCTGGGAAAACATGTGATAAGTCTCATCACAGTGGCCTGCTGCCGATATTAAAAAAACAAGAAGCAATATAAGAAAATGGACTACGTTAGACAAAGTTCTTTTTTTTAACATAAAACAAAACTCTATCAGTTAATGACCATATTAAATTTTTACAAGCTCAGTAAAACTCGCTAAGCAATGCAAATATTACTTGCAGCCTGACTTGTGTAAACAACATGCAATAGACATCGAGAAACTACATCAAGAGCATGTATTCATACCAGTGATGTTAAAAAATCGCTTCTCTCAGATTGCACTAAAAGCAGATCAACAGGATGGCACTAAATCATCAAATTTCCAGTAAATGGATGGAATTATTACAAGATCGGGGTGAATCTTGTTTTTTTATTATGGCTTTATCGCCAGACTCATTAGCCTGAGAAAGGTTAACTACCCTATCACTGTCTTTCACCAATAGTCAGCCAATTGATGATTCCGAAAGGTAAAATAACGGATAGCATCGGGCTGTTTTCCTTTTTATGGAAAAACTGCGCGCATAAAAAAACTGCCGGACAATAGCATTTACAACACCTATTGAACGACAGTTTTTATTTGCATCAGTCCAGTGACGGGCCAGCGGCGATCAGAGCCTTGCCCTCGTCGGTATCAGTAAACTTGTTGAAGTTGGTGATAAAGCGATCAGCAAGATCACGGGCCTTATTATCCCAATCCGCCTTGTTTTCATAGGTATCCTGAGGATTCAGGATGCCATCTTCCACCCCTTCAACCTGAGTTGGAACTTGCAGACCAAAGTAAGGAACTGTCACTGTTTCTGCTTCATCAATGCTGCCATCAATGATGGCATCGATGATGGCACGGGTAGCCTTGATGGAGATACGTTTGCCAGTGCCATTCCAACCGGTGTTAACCAGATAAGCCTTGGCACCATTAGCTTCCATCTTTTTAACCAGCTCTTGAGCGTATCGGGTCGGATGCAGGGTTAGAAAAGCTGCCCCAAAGCACGCAGAAAAGGTTGGCGTTGGCTCAGTAATGCCACGCTCAGTACCGGCCAGCTTGGCTGTAAAACCAGACAGGAAATGATACTTGGTCTGCTCTGGTGTCAGTCTGGATACCGGAGGCAGCACACCGAACGCATCAGCCGTCAGGAAGATCACTTTGCTCGCATGACCTGCTTTTGAGACAGGTTTAACAATGTTTTCAATGTGTTCAATCGGATAGGAGACACGGGTGTTTTCCGTCTTGGAGCCATCGGCAAAATCAATCGTACCGTCTTCAAGGACCGTCACATTCTCAAGCAGCGCATCACGACGAATAGCGTTGAAGATGTCCGGCTCGTTTTCCTTACTCAGATTGATGGTCTTGGCGTAGCAACCACCTTCAAAATTGAAGACTCCATCGTCATCCCAGCCATGCTCATCATCACCTACCAACGCTCGCTTTGGATCAGCAGACAGGGTGGTTTTACCGGTGCCGGACAGGCCGAAGAATATTGCAACATCGCCGTCTTTACCAACATTTGCTGAGCAGTGCATGGAAGCCATACCTTTAAGTGGCAGCAGGTAGTTCATAATGGAGAACATACCTTTTTTCATCTCGCCACCGTACCAGGTACCACCGATAATCTGAACCCGCTCAGTCAGGTTAAAGGCTACGAAGTTCTCAGAGTTCAGGCCCTGCTCCTGCCAGTTTGGATTGGTGCACCTGGCACCATTCATGACCACGAAGTCAGGTTCGAAACCTTCCAGCTCTCCTTGCGAAGGACGAATAAACATGTTCTTAACGAAGTGTGCCTGCCAGGCTACTTCAGTGATGAAACGGACACTCAGGCGGGTTTCTTCGTTGGCACCACAGAAACCGTCGATCACGAACAGACGCTTGCCGGATAACTGCTGGGTCACAAGGCCTTTCAGATCAGTCCAGACGCTCTGGGTGATCGCCTTGTTGTCATTTTTACCCTGGTCAGACCACCACAGAGTATCGCGGGTCGTATCATCTTTTACTATGTACTTATCTTTAGGGGAACGGCCGGTAAAAATGCCCGTGTCCACAGAAACAGCCCCCAATTCGGTTACCACGCCTTTCTCATAACCTTCCAGCTCAGGACGTGTCTCCTCTTCAAATAGAAGCTCGTAGGACGGGTTGTAAACAATGTCCGCCACGTCTCTGATACCAAGACTGGCCAGAGCTTCTTTGTTCAGCTCAACATTTGCGCTAACTTCTGCCATTAAGAGCTCTCCCAAGCTTCAAAAAAAGTTGTTATGTTTGCATTTGTGATTCTATGATAACCGATGAAGGGGCACCTATGATAGGGGATATATTGGTTCAGATAAACGCTTAAATAGCCTGTTTCTCTGTTAAAGTTTGATTGTCTGAGTTCAATGGAGTGAGGATTTGGCCGGAAGTTCTCCGGCCAAAGCGAGGATTCGCAAAAGCTGCGAGGCCATTCAGTGCGTCTTGGGTTCATTACCCCGGAAGATCTCAGCCACATCCTGTACCGTAAAAGTATAAGTCTGACTACAGAACTGGCAACCCATCTCGATCTTTCCGAGATCCGCTACCATGGACTCAGCTTCTTCCTGACCCAGACTGGCCAGTATTTTTGCACTGCGAGGACGTGAACAGTTGCAGCTGAAGGTCACCGCTTGACGATCGAAAACCCGTACTTCTTCTTCATGAAACAGTCTGAGCAAAAGAGTCTCGTGTTCCAGCTCGAGCATCTCTGCTTCGGTTGCCGTATCCACCAGCATGACCATACGACGCCAGGATTCCTGACGCTCATCTTCTTCCTGCTCAATACTGGCTGGCAAAGCCTGCAACAGAATACCTGCTTCCTGATCACCATTACTGGCCAACCAGAAACGGGTTGGCAGTTGTTCGGATTGTTTGAAATAGGCATTCAGACCTTCTGCAAGGGTTTCATGATGCAGAGGCACAATGCCCTGATAACGATTACCTTTGTGAGGATCAATGGTCATTACCAGCTGACCATTCCCCAGAAGACCTGACAGGCCTTTTGCGGTCAGCTTGTCGGTATTCTCTTCGTCCCAGCGCGCCAGAGCACGGAAAGTTTTCTGATCGGTACACTCAACCATCAACAACGACAGGGGACCATCACCCTTGGCCTGCAGGCTCAGAATACCTTCAAACTTGAGGGTCGAGCTGAGCAGGACGGCAGCAGCCACCAGCTCTCCCAGCAACGCCTTGACATTTACCGGGTAGTCATGGGCTGCCAGAGACTCTGTCAGACTGCTGTCAAGAGAGACAATCTCTCCGCGAAGGTCGGCATTCTCAAATATAAATCGCTGAGCACAGTCTTTTTGGCTCACGGCTTCTTTCTGGTTCAAGGCTGTATCTTGTTTACTCATCAACGGCTCTATCGGTTGCTTTCGCTCCTGACTGGTCAGCTCCGGTGCCCGATCGGGAATAACTGACCGCCTTTCCAGCCTGTGCTGCCAGCCTCTGATATAGGAGACTGCGAGCATTGCCGGGTTCATTTAGCCCGACATTATAGCGATTTCATCTCCCTATCTCATTTGTTGCTTCTACCGACCGATAACAAAGCAATAAGTTAAACACTCGTGAGTACAGAAAAGCATTTTAAGGTCAACTAATTCGGGAATAAGCTATGTCAACTGGTAGCGGAAATATACCTCCTTCGCAGCCTCCGGGATCTCGCATCCCGTTTGTGCCCGAGTCTCAAACTCCCTCCTCGTCAAGCACAGGAGAGATCACACCGCACACAAAACCCAATGCACTCCCCGGTGGTCACAGTGAAGCACCTGATACCCCGATCAGCAGCCGCAAAATGCTACCGACATTCACCACGCCCCGGCTCAGCCTGTTAAACGGGCTGGAGAGTGAATACCATGAACAGTTCAATCAGATTCTTTGCTTTCAGGCCCAGCGCGATTTTCTGGACTACATCTCTGACCTGAAAAATCACCTTCATGATCCATCATGGTTTCAGGATAACCTGCCTTTTGAAATTGTTTACGTAAAAGATGGCAAAATGACCTCCGTTTTACCGCCAGACCCTGAGCTGCCAACCGACTCGGAAAAAGCCATCAAACTCAGGGAGTCACTGCAGAAAAAACTCACAGTGATTGACCAGAAGAATGGTCCCGAAGAGAAACTTGCACTCAGAAAACAGATAGAAAACACCAAAGAAAAACTGATTCATATCAGCAGAGACATCGAAGAAAACGGTGGCACTGTACCTACTCCCCCAATCCCAAAAATCACACTGGTCATTGACGAAAACCAGTTCACCGCTCGGGCTCCGGCAAGACCAATTAACCCCGGCGAACCCGACGGCAAACAATCGGCTGAAGGTCAGTTTCTTTTGATTCCAAAAGATGATTCCAAACGCATGCCCCCTTCCACAACCAGACCGTTTATGCCTTTTGACATTCCTGATGAAGACACCCGCATCAGGCCAACTGGACCTAACGAACCGCTTAGCATTTTTGTCAGGCCCTTAGAGCGCCAGCTACCCGTGAACCTGGGAGGTGACTTTTCAGATATCTACCTGACGAGGGAGACTGAGGCTGATCACGGGCAAACAGGGAATATCGCCTCTGTGAACGCAGGTTCTATCGACTCACTATTTGGAGAAGAAGCCGACGGAATAAATGCCCGGTTTCGAGAATTTTTCACCTCTGCCCAGCAAAAAGCCATAAGAAAGGCTCAGCAGGGCTTTTTGGCAAAACCGGAGGGTGAAGTGAATAAAGGAGAAGTGAATAAAGGACACCCAGAAATTGAAGAGGGCGAAGGACGCTCAGAAATTGAAGACGGCGAAAGACTCTCGGAAATTGTCTTTTCTAACAAAGAGTTCACTGATGGTACGCCTCTGGCAGCCATGTATGGTTTCGTCACCGACGAACGGGAAAATCAGGGGACTGTCCTTGTCAACGTTTTCAAGGATGAGCACTGTCCGGTCGGTATCAGGAAGAACCGCGCCATGATTTATGTGGTGCCTCCGAACGGTTCTAGTGTCCATTTTGATAACAAAGATCACTTTCTCCAAAGTGTCCGGCTAACCGCTAAAAATCTTGTTACTACACAGGACAAATACAACCACTGGGCAGCCCGGGAAGGTCACCCCACCCTACCTGTTCTTCGCACCGGCGTATTTGTTGACGATATTTATCGTCACCCTGAAGCCAGTGAGGAGGAAGTAGCAGATGCCATTCGAGAGGGTATTAGAGATTACTTTGATGTAATCAGTCCTGATCGCAATACGATCAGGGAAGTCCAATACGAATATGGCCTCTGACCGGTTTTCAACGGAAACATACTATGAGCATACCTCCTTCCCATCCCCATAAGCCTCCCGTTCATGGCTCAGAGCCACCCAATGGGCCGGGCAGTCAACCAGGTGATGAAACCAGGCCTGTGCTTCCCAGGGGAGAGAGTCATCTGCCGCAAACGTCTCTGGGACAGCGAAAAACAGCAAAAACCGCACCTGTTCCCAACACCAGGCCCGGGCCTGCCACTCCTTCTCCGACAACCCCGGAAGAAGCCGAAAAGCATTTCATTCAGCAAAGTTTCAGGGTAGAAGCTCTTGAAACCCGCGCAACGCTGGCCAGATCTGCAGCCAGCTTGAGCCAACAGATTGCTTCAGGCATCCCTGACGGTAGCGAGACTCCTCTTCTGATCATTCACGTTGGCAGTAATGGCAAGATGACCAATATTATCCCTGCCGACGAGAACATGGGAGATCCTCAGACTGCAAGAGTAATCAGGGAATCACTGGCAAAGACGTTTACGGAAGTCAGCCAGTATTACACCTCAGAAAAAAAAGCCGCTCTGCAAAAGGACCTCGCCGAAGCAAAAAGGGAACTGGAAAGCAGCGGGCAAACTTTGCTGGACATGGGGCTTCCCTTACCTCAACCAAATTTGAAAGGAAGAGGTATTCGCATTGAACCAACCTTGCTGGAGAAATCACCAGAGTTTTCCAGACCTGATAGCCACAGGCCTGGTATGTATGCAGTGCCACAACATCTTTCGGAGACAGATGACCATAGTGAGAAACTTCTGTTTGACCCGTTGACCTCTAAACTGAAACTTGCGTCTTTGAAAGAAGACCCACAGCCGGATCTGGCGACTCCGATCAATGACCCGGTGATCGCAACGCTTAAGTACTATCAAGAAGAACTTTATCAAGAGGGCACTCCCGCCAGAGATTTTGACGCAAAGGGAGATATGGCCGTTCTGTTAAGGGTGGACGACCCGCTCATGGAAGAAGCTTCTGTCGGGACTCCGGCTTTATTACCGGGACAAAACGACAACCGCCAGAGCTTGGCACATTCAGCAAGAAAAGCGATGTTGTTCCCCATACTCATGAATTTGATGCGAAAGTATGAGCATCCTGCAGCCCAGGAGTTTCCCACAGAAGCCATCTATGCCTATCAGGTGGGACTCGCTGCTACCTCGCCAAATACCACTAAGCTCCTCAAAGGCAACGGCAGTGATACAGAGAGAGAACGTTGTCAAAAGCTGCTGACTGATTTTGAAGATGTGCACCCGAAAGTTGCCGAAGTAGTTGCCATGGACGTCACTGGCAGCCATCAGCCCCGTCTTCATATCGGCTTCGAACAGTCCGAAGCAGGGCTCACCAACAGTCTTCCAGCCTCAATAGTCCGGGATATTGAGAGGCTTGAAATGAGCCGGTTTAATAAACAGATAGCAGTAGAGGATCTTGAGATTTATCAGATGCTCAAACAGTTGATATTCGAAAAAAATCGGCTGGATCAGGCAACTGATATCTCAATCGACCTGGCTGACCTCTGTCATTACTGGTTACAAGGCCTCAAAGACCAAGGGGAAGTCACTGATTTTCAGGTCTATCAAGAGGGAGAACCTCTGGAATTTATTGGTAAAGTCATCCCCCCCGCCGTTCCCACTGCTGCCGGTGAGTACTCGCGACAGAGGGAGTGGATGCTCAATTATGAGCATCTGAAGAACTTCTATGATTGGGACAATCAGGATGACCTTGAGGACGACCTCGAGGACGAGTACTGACCGCGCTTTACCCCTGACCCAATTGTGCCATCACCGCTTCCGGGTTCCTGATCGCTTCTGATACAGGCACCTTGATGATCCTGAGATCCCTGAAACGATCCTCACCATCCACCGTAATATCCACTGCCAGAAGTGCGACGTCAGCCTCTTCTACATCCTGAGGCGTGATTTCGTTCTCAATGCCCATAGCCCCCTGGGTTTCTACCTTGATCTCATGTCCCTGATTGAGTGCAGCTTCGGTGAGTTTTTCGGCAGCCATATAGGTATGAGCAATACCGGTTGGGCAGGCCGTTACAGCAAGTATTTTCATTGAATGATCCTCTGGAACCGCTTTTACCAGTTGAGCAGACCTGTTTATTTTCCCCAGTAAGGCTAGTAGAAGATTTCACGAGTGGGAAAGTTTGATTAGTATAATCACGACTTGGAGAGATTAGATCAAATCAGCACCAGAGCAATGGCTCGCTCCGGTGCAGCAAACTGAAAGGGTTAATCCTGCTCTTGCCAGTCTGCGGGGAGGATAATCTCCAGATTATCGAGAAGCTCACCGGTAGCAGCAACAATCCGGAATCGTGCGAAAAGCTCCTGATAGACTGCGCTGGTCAAACTGCGGCTGGACTGGAAAAGTTCATTTTCGCTGTCCAATAAATCTAAAAGAGTTCGTTTACCGATATTGAACTGCTCCTGGTAAGCCTTAACGGTTTTTTTGCTGGATGCTTCATGGAGACGAAGGTGCTCCATCTGCTCGCCAATAAACTCACGGGCAGACCAGGCCAACCTCAAGGTTTCTTCGGCATTCCTCAGCATCCTGTCCCGTTGGGCCCTGCTCTCTTGGGTCCTGTAGGCGCTTTCTTTGGAACGGGCCCTGTCAGAACCGCCACGAAAAAGGTTATAACTGAGCTTCAGTACAGCCGTTGTATCTGCGTGAGTGCCCAGCTGACCATCTGCATTATGTTTCCAGCTCTTATCAATATTGATATCCAATGATGGGAAAAAGCTGCTGTCAGTCGCAGATTCCTCTGACTCGGAAGCCTTGATGTCCTTCTCCGTCGCCAGGATGCCCGGATGCCTGTTGACGCTGGCCTGAAGAGCCTCATCAAAACTTTCATAAACAGCCAGCTCGTAGGTGTCTGGCTGCTTCAGATCGCCTGGCATGGCGCCTACCAGACTGTAATATTCGCTCTCGGCATCCATGAGATTATTGCGGGCGTTTATCACATTCACTGTCGCTCTTGCTACCCTTCCCTCAACCTGATTCAGGTCTGAACTTCTGGCAACACCCTGACGGCTGCGCTGGGCGATCTGCTTGAGAATGGAATTGTGGAGTTCCAGATTCTCTTCGGCCAGCTGCACCATATCCCTTCTTTCCAGAACCTTCAGGTAGACATCGGTGATGTCCAGAGTCAGATCCTGCAGAGTATTCCTCAGACGCAGGTATTCTGCAGCAGCACTATGTCGAGCCCGGTCAACACTGCGGCTGGTATTAAATCCGGAAAACAGATTCTGGCTAATAGAAAAAGAGGCCTCTCGCCTGTTGAAGGTAACACCATCCTGGTCGCTAGTGATTTCTTTTGGATAATCTTTTTTCTGCTTACCAATCCCTGTGGTGACATCGACAGAAGGCCACCAACCTCCCCAGGCTACATCAATATTTTCAATAGCGGCCCGGTACCGACTCAAGCCAGCCTGAGCCTGAGGGTGGCTGACCAGAGCCTTATTGATCACCTCACTCAGGGTCTCTGCCATTGAAAGACTGCTGAATAAAACACTACCGGCCAGAGACATGCCCAACAGGCATAAACGGGGTAGGCGAAGCAGGTGCACCTGCCTCAAAGACGATATCGGACTGAATTTCATAAGCATCCCCCTCCGCCAGACAGTTCAGTTGAACGATGTCCCAATACATCGGCTTGTAAGGAGTTGGCTTTAGTGAATTCCCCCCCGTTTGTCAGGCTATTAAGCCACTCGCCGTCTGGCTATTCACCGGCAAATTGTGTTAAAAGATGGGAAAGTCTGAATGAAATAAATTCCTTTCAGAATGGACATAAAAAAGTTCAAAAATTTTGAGTCATCAATACTCTTCTTCTCAATCAGGATTGAGAAGGGTGCAAAAAAACTGCCATGAGCGGAAAGACTGACATCCGATCAGCATTTTCATGGTAAATAAAAATAAAAGCATCTGAAGCCAAAGGATCAGGGTTCGGGTGATCAGAGTGTATATGGACAGAAGCATGAACAGCTATGAGTCAAACGCTGCATCACCGGCAAGTCATAAGAAGCGGGATGTCAGTCTTGAGCAACTGAAAGTCATGGTGATAGACGACAGTAAAACCATTCGCAGAACCGCAGAAACGTTGTTGACAAAAGAAGGCTGTAAAGTGGTAACAGCCACTGATGGTTTTGATGCCCTGGCAAAAATTGCTGAAAACCAGCCCAACATTATTTTCGTTGATATCATGATGCCACGCCTGGATGGCTACCAGACTTGCACACTGATCAAGAACAATCATTCATACCGGGAAACCCCTGTCATCATGCTATCGAGTAAGGACGGACTATTTGACCGGGCGAAAGGCCGTGTGGCCGGGTCCGATCATTACCTGACCAAACCTTTCAGCAAAGATGAACTACTGGGTACTATCAGACATTTCTGTCCAGTCAATGATTGATAAAAACAGCCCTGAGCCTTGATGCGGCTCCGTGCAGAGAATTAATAAGGCAACAAAGTCCTCGTGAGCTGCATTTTCGTAGTAAAAAATGTTAAAAAAATCTGTTATAAACATGTACTGTGCCTTCTAACCACTGGTTCTGGCAGGAACCTGATTATTTCGAAACAGAAACAGTCTGCAGCCAGCACAGGGAAATACCCAGATTGCAACGAAGAACATTCGGTATTTCCATGGTAAAAAAGAACGGCTAATAACAATGAAAAAAGCTTGGCCCTGAGGATTTGGGCAAAAACAGTAACAGGGGAAAATAATGGCAAATATTCTCATTGTTGATGACTCACCCACTGAGTTGTTCCAATTGAAAGCCATGCTCGAAAAACACGGACACAGTGTGCTGACTGCAGAAAACGGTGCCGACGGTGTAGCACTGTGCCGGGCCGAACATCCCGATGCTGTGTTAATGGATATTGTCATGCCTGGTCTGAATGGTTTTCAGGCTACACGTCAACTGTCTAAAGATAACAATACTTCCCATATTCCGGTCGTGATTGTCACCACCAAAGATCAGGAAACCGACAGGGTCTGGGGAATCAGGCAAGGCGCAAAGGATTATCTGACCAAGCCTATCCGTGAAGCAACACTGCTCAAAACACTGGGTAATGTTCTGGAAACCAAACTTGCATGAATACCTCCCAAACAAGCCCCTTTGAGGCACTGGTAGAGCTGGATGCCAGGATCAGCAAATATGCTTTTGAGCTTCCTGAAAAGCAAACACAGGTTGAGTCCTGGAGTGGTCTTGGCTTCACACTGAATAACCAGCAATTTGCACTGCAGGTTGGTGAGGTAACGGCCATTCTGCCCGTTCCATCCACTACACCCCTGCCGGGAGTTCAACCTTGGGCAAAGGGCATTTCAAACGTACGTGGACGTTTAATTCCGATCATAGATCTGGGAGAGTTTCTGGGTCAGGCCAGAGACAGCGGTAAATCGGCCAACCGGATTATGATTGTCGAGCAGGGGGAAGTATCAGTTGGTCTCATCGTTGATGAGGTGCAGGGTATGGTGCATTTTTCCACCAGCCAGTTCACTGATGCAGTACCTGACTATCTGTTTGACGAAGTTAAACCGTTTACCGTTGGTCATTACCAGCAAGAAAAAGATTACATGGTATTCAACACACAGCGGTTGGTGAATGATCCCCGCTTTCTGAAAGCAGCCATAGCGTAATCAGCTTCATGCTGGATAAGTGACAGGAACCGTCTTTCTTCACCACAGGTGACGAAAGGGGTCAAACGATAAAAAGTATTCGAATAAAAACAATCCAAAAAGCGAGCATTCCGAAGAAGTCACCGGGGACCACAATAATGAAAGGCAATACCGCAACCAAAGCCCAGGGAGCAGGGGCAAGCCGAGCCATTCTGGCCTCGATTATCCTGTTAATAGTCTCTCTTTCCGTAATCACCGGCTCATTTATTTATCTCAGCCAGCAAAGTGAACTTGATCAACAGCACCTGACTGACGCCGGTGAGCTCCGGGTACTCTCTCAGCGTATTGCGACCAGTGCCACCGAGGCATCGGCCGGTAAAGAAGAAGCTTTCGTCCTGTTGCGTGAAGCACGCAATGAGTTCGATGCACGTTTTAGCTCCCTGAAAGACACCAGGCTTTCTGTTGCTCCATTTCTCAGCCCCGGTGACAGTATCGCTAAAGCACGGATCGAAACACTGGACGCTGCCTGGTCTGAACTGAAAATAGAGGCAGATAACATTCTGGCTGCAGAAGAAACCGTGTTAGCTTTGCACGAAGTGGCAAAAACACTGGGTGAAACTATTCCCCAGCTGCAGGTTGAGTATGATGAGGTGGTAGAGATTCTCCTCGAGAGCAATGCTCCCAATGAGCAGATCGCACTGGCACAGCGTCAGCCATGGCTCGCAGAACGTATTATTCGAAGTGTCTCAAAAGTACTGGAAGGGGGTGAAGACTCCATCATGGCTGCAGACAGCTTTGGTCGTGACGCCAAGCTGTTTGGTCGGGTACTGAACGGTATGCTGGAAGGTAACCTGGCCATGCGTATCAGTCAGGTCACCGATGAAGAAGCCACTGATCGTCTGGCCGAAATCTCCGACCTGTTCGGATTTGTAGAAGGCAGTGTTGACGAGATTCTGGAGACCTCCCCGGAACTGTTCCAGGTGCGTGCCGCTTCTGACCAGATTTTCACAGACTCCCAGCAACTGCTGCAACAGACTTCTATTCTCGTGGACACTTTCGAGAGTCTGACTGACCAGCGCCTGATCAACAACACGGTCATCAGTATTGCCGGTGTCGTTGCCCTGCTCTCTGTGCTGATAATCGCCGTGGCCATCGTAAGAGATACCCGCAGGCGTCTGGCTGAAACTGCAGCCCGGAACGAAGCCAACCAGGCTGCAATCCAGCGACTGCTCGATGAAATGGATGGCCTTGCGGACGGTGACCTGACAGTACAGGCGACAGTAACCGAAGACTTTACCGGTATCATCGCTGACTCCATTAACCTCTCTATTGAACAGCTACGGGCATTGGTTAAAACCATCAACGAAACGGCGGTGGAAGTAGATACCTCAGCTCAGGAAACACAGAGTACCGCGAAACAACTGGCTGAAGCAGCAGGGCATCAGGCAGAGGAAATAAACTATGCCAGTCAGGCGGTCAATGACATGACCAAATCAATGACCATGGTATCCGAGAACGCTTCCGAGTCAGCCAATGTAGCGGAAAAATCAGTAGAAATTGCCACCAGCGGTGGTCAGGTGGTTCGTAATACCATCGAGGGCATGGATACTATCCGCGAACAGATTCAGGACACCTCCAAGCGTATCAAGCGGCTGGGTGAGTCTTCCCAGGAAATCGGTGACATCATTGCCCTGATCAACGATATCGCAGACCAGACCAACATTCTGTCCCTGAACGCCGCCATCCAGGCCTCCATGGCGGGAGAAGCCGGTCGGGGCTTCGCGGTGGTAGCGGATGAAGTACAGCGTCTTGCGGAACGAGTATCCGGCGCGACCAGGCAGATTGAAGCACTGGTATCGGCCATCCAGACCGATACCAACGAAGCCGTTATTTCCATGGAACAAACCACTTCCGAGGTGGTAAACGGTGCCAGACTGGCACAGGATGCGGGTGTTGCCCTGGAAGAAATTGAGAGAGTATCCAGTAACCTCGCCGACCTGATCCGGAACATTTCCGACACAGCGAAGAAGCAGACAGGCTCAGCAGAACAGATAGCCCTGCGTATGACCACCATCCGGGACATCACCACCCATACAGCTTCCAGTACCACAGCAACAGCCGGTTCAGTAGGCAACCTGGCAGAAATGGCTCTGGAAATGCGTCAGTCTGTATCCGGCTTCCGCCTGCCTTCGGTAGCAGAAAATGAAGCAGTGACTAGAGCGCAAGAAGACGAAATCACCGTTTGATGAGTATTTTTATTCCAGCAGCCCAGGTTGCTGGCACGGAATAGCGGGGGCCGGCAATGGCTGAACAACAGGATTATGCAGGCCTGGACTGGGTTAAGGAAGAGATTGAGCAGACGCTCATTGAAGCTGGCCAGGCATTGGAAAATTACCAGCAAGAGCCAGGTAACCCAGCCCACATCAATGCCGGGCAGAGCGCATTCAGTCAGGTTCATGGCACACTCAAAATGTTACAGCATGTAGGCGCAACCCACTTGAGTCTGGAAATGAGCAAACTGTCCGAGGCCCTGATCAGTGAGCGAGTGCCTGATGTCAGAATGGCTCTGGAAGTCCTGATGCAGGCCACTCTGCAGCTGACAGGTTACATTCAACAAACTCTGAACAGTGGCGTTGATCGTCCCTTGACACTTCTGCCACTGATCAATGAACTAAGACGTCTGCGAGGTGAAGATCCTCTCCCGGAAGCTACTTTTTTCTTTCCGGATACCCGCTCGCTGATCGATCCTATTGCGTCACCACAACTGGAAAGCCTTGAACGGAGCGGACTGACACCGTTACTGAGAAAAATAAGACAGAAGTATCAGCTAACACTGGCAGGCTATCTTCGAGATCAGAACAGACCTCAGCAGATTAAAATTCTGGCCAAATTGTTTGCCAAACTTCAGGACCTTTCCTGGGGCACCCCTCTTTCTCCTCTCTGGGAAGCCAGTATTGCGCTGACTGAAGGGCTGGATAATGAGTCGATCGAACAGAACATCCATGTTGCTAACCTGCTCAGGGAACTGGATGGCCAGATCCGTCTGTTCATCAGACAGGGCGCTCCCTTTGTCAATAGTCATCCAAATGATGCACTGTTCCGGGGGTTGCTGTACAACATTGCCACTTCCGAAGGCCGTGGGGGTTTCACTGGAGTACTGAAATCACGCTATAACCTGAAAGATGAGCTGAAACGAGCTCAGGCAGGTATTTCCGATGTTCTGACGGGCGTGAATGCTACAAAACCTGTTGTTGAAGCTTTGAACTACGAGCTGACAGGTATCAAGGAAGCACTGGACCTTTACCTTCTCTCAACCGATCCTGATCCACTGGTTCTGGAAAACCAGCTGCCGGTCATGCAGCAGGTGGCAGATACCCTGACCATCCTGGGCATGGAAGATCTGAAAAATCGCCTGAAGCAGAAAAAAGCACTGATCCAGAGTGTGATCAATACCGGTCAGAACGCTGAAGAGCATCTGATGGACGTTGCTGGCACCATTCTTGACCTTGAAACTGCGCTATCCAGGTATGCTGCAGGTGAAAGTCTGGAGGCAGGCGAAGGCGCACCCCTGCTGGAAGAGGTCTATCAGGCGGTTGTCAAAGAGGCTCGCCACTATCTTGAGCAGGGCAAAGATGCCATCGTCGATTTTGTGGACAGTCATCATCACCCGGATCTCCTGAGCCCGATACCCGAACTGCTCCGTAAAGTGCAAGGCGGTTTGTCCATGACACCTCTGACCCGGGCCGCTGCTCTGGTCGGAGCCTGTTCAGATCACATCAGGAAAGAGTGGATAGAAAACGGTAAAACACCTGAAAAGATGGAACTGGAACACCTGGCTGATGCATTGACCAGTATTGAATACTACCTTGAAAGGTTGGGTGACAGAGATCAGAAAGAACATGACGCCATTCTGGATGTTGCAGACAAAAGCCTGTCTGCCCTGCGTGAGACAGATCTTGAACTGCTGATTGATGAGCAGAGCTTTCTCGACGGCTCGATGCCCATCACTCTGGACGAAAATAAAGTACAAGAGCCCTCAACGGAAGAAAAACAAAGTTCTGCAAAAACCACTGATCTGAAAGTTAAGACTTCTTTGACCCTGACCAACAGAAACAGACCCGTCGAAGTCAGTCCATACGATGTAGTTCAGTTCAAGTTCACTAGCAACAGCAGCGTTGAGGCAGAGGCTCCGGGTGAAGCTTCACGGTTGGCTGGACCGCAGCAGGCGCAAGCCCTCACTCCGCAAGTCGAAGTCAAAGAGGACCAACAAGAGAACATCATCGACGATGAATTGCTGATCATCTTCATTGAAGAGGCTGGCGAAGTTCAGAAGCAGCTGACCGAAGACGTAACTACCTGGATCAATCATCAGGATGATCTGAACACCCTGAAAGATATCCGCAGGGCTTTTCATACTCTGAAAGGCAGTGGTCGTATGGTGGGTGCGAGCGTTGTGGGTGAACTGGCCTGGTCCATCGAGAACATGTTAAACCGCCTGATCGAGAGAACCGTTCACAACAGCCCTGAATTGAGCAATCTGGTTAGCCGCGTTACCCATATGCTGCCAGGATTGATTTCCGACTTTGCTGAGCAGAGCCAGGTTCTGACCCATGAAGTTCTGGTTTGCATGGAACAGGCTGACGCTTTGTCCCGAGGTGAAGCATACACCATTGAGGACGAGGAAGAGTCCATTGATGACGCCATCGCCAATGACCCGGATATCGATTTTGAACGAGCGGAAGAACCTGTCCCACAGGCAGCAGAGCGGGCCATTATTGATGCGCTATCCAAGCCATCATCTGAGCCAGAAATAAATGTAGATGTTGAGAAAGACGTTTCGCAATCTGTCGGACAGGAAGCTTACGACATCCAGCTGCTCAACGTATTCCTCGGCGAGTCCAGAGCTCATCTGGAAGTCGTTCAATCCTTTGTTGAGCAGGTGAAAGTCCAGGGTGGAAAGCGCCAGATCAGTGATCAGGTACAACGCTCTCTCCACACCATGAAGGGCATAGCCCTGATGGCAGAAATAGCGCCGCTGGCCAGCATCATTGTTGCCCTTGAAAAGAACATCAAGGATTTCAGAGCCCACCTGATTCCGGCCAATGACCGGGTGATCAGTATGCTGGAAAAGGGTCTTGAGCTCATTCAGGATGGCCTCGAACAGCTGGCCCTGTCACCCAGACAACCGGTACTGGATTCTGAAAATTACCTGTCCTGGCTGGAAGCGCTTCATGCCCAGCTCATCACCGAACAGCATAAAGCACAGTCTACCAACAGAAAATACACTGGCGGTCAGGACACCCGGCTGTTTGCTCACAGCGACCTGGGTTTACTGCTGGATGCCGATGAGTACCTCTCTACCTGGCGCATCGCTCTGCCCAGAGATGAGCTGGTAATGTTCCAGAAAGAACTGACAGCACTGGCCGAACGGGCAACCGAAGCACGACTCACCGCTCTGACTGAGCTATGTGACGTGCTTCTGGATGTTATGAACTATCTGGATAAGTACGAAGACAATCTACCCGGGGTTCTTGCGGCACCTCTGTCCAACGGCTTCGAAGCCATGGTCGATATGATGAATATGATTGCGGCCCAGCAAACCCCGGTTCCACCGCAATCAGTATTCACAGAACTCAGGGAGTCTCTGGAAGCTCTGCTCATCGCTGAACCGATTCAGGCAGGAGCCGTCCCTGAAAATATTGAAATTGACAAGATTGTTCAGGAGGCACCGTCTCCAGAGCCAGTGGTTGAGAACCCTGAAGTTGAAGAAATCATCCTGGAGTCGCTGACAGAAAAACCTGCCATTGAAGAGCAACCTGCTGTTAAGCCAGAGGCTGAAGTTGCTGTCGTTGTTGAAGATGCTGAAGATGCTGAAGATGCCAAAGATGTTGAAGAATTGCTTCTGAAGCCCTCAGTTTCAGGGATGTCACCTGCTCTCACCATTGAAACAGAAGAAGAAGTGGAAGAGCATGACCTTGAACTGCTGGAACTGTTCCTGGAAGAAGCCTCTGATCTGGCAGAAGATTGCCATCATGCTCTGGAAGACTGGCTGAATAATCGTCAAAACCTGACATCTCTGACCGATCTGCAGCGCTCTCTGCATACCCTCAAGGGCAGTGCCCGAATGGCAGACCAGCCGGAACTGGGTGACCTCAGTCATGCCATCGAAGCTATCTACAGTGCTATTGCCACGGGCAGAAGTTCTGCAGATAAAGCACCGATACACCTGCTACAGGCTGCTCATGATCAGGTTGACCAGATGTTGCTTGCCCTGAAAAATCAGCAGTCACCCGATACTGTCATCCCGATGGTAGAACAGCTGGAGCAATGGACTCTCAATCATGACTATGAAGCAGAACTACCCTCTCTTGCAACGGCTGAAGCGCACGTAGAAGCTCTCCCTGACTACCTGGGTCAGGTCAAAAAAGAGTCTGACACGACCTGCGAGCAGCCCGAAGAAATAGTAATAGACGATGCTCTGGTTATTGATGAAGAAAATCGGAACACAGGCGTCACCAGAGTGTCTGAATCCATAGAGAGTAGTACCAGTGCGCCTGAAATGATCGCACAAGAGACTGCCCCTGCATCAACACGAATAAACACACCGGTTACCAGCAGCGCAGCCAATACCTTCAAAGGTGTTGAGATGATTCGTGTCCCTGCGCAGCTTGTGGAATCGCTGATCAACCTTTCCGGTGAGTCGAGTATTCATCGTGGCCGAATCGAGCAGCAGATTCAGGACATGGGGAACATTCTTGAGGAGATGAACAGTACCATCGACCGGGTAAAAGAACAGCTTCGTCGTCTGGATACCGAAACCCAGGCCCAGATTATTTCCACCTTTGAAGAAGAGTACGGCAGTAATCCTGAGTTTGATCCCCTGGAAATGGACCAGTATTCAGAACTGACCCAGCTGTCCCGCTCTCTGGTTGAGTCCGCGACTGACCTCCAGGACCTGAAGGAAGACATCCAGGAAAAAAATCGTGATGCAGAAACCCTGCTGCTTCAACAGTCCAGAACGCTGATAGAGCTTCAGGAAAAGTTGATGCAGGCCCGAATGGTTTCATTCAGTCGTCTACTGCCACGCCTGCGAAAAATTACCCGTCAGTTGTCGACTGAGCTCGACAAGCCGATTCACCTGAATGTCAGCAATGCTGAAGGTGAGATGGACCGTACCATGCTGGAGCGGACCCTCGCACCACTGGAACACCTGCTGCGAAATGCCATTGATCATGGTATTGAAGCCTCCGTTAAGGACCGCCTGACACTGGGCAAACCGGAAACCGGCAATCTAACGCTTGCCATTGCCCGGGATGGTGCCGATATTGTTATTGAACTGGCCGATGATGGCCGGGGCATCAATCTTCGGGCTGTTCACGCCAAGGCACTGGAAAAACATCTGATCACTCCGGAAGATGAGCTGACCGACCAGGAAATTGCTCAGCTGATCCTGGAACCAGGCTTCAGTACTGCGGAATCTGTCACCCAGATTTCCGGTCGGGGTGTAGGTCTGGATGTGGTCAATACAGAAATACGTCAGATGGGTGGTAGTATTCAGATTGACAGCGAGCCTGGCAAGGGAACCTCTTTCAAGCTCCGTCTACCCTTCACGCTGTCGGTAAACCGTGCTCTGATGGTCCAGGTTGCAGACAACCTTTACGCCCTGCCCATGCAGTCCATTGATGGTATTACGGTAGTGGACCCCAGTGTCCTGATCGACTGCTACCAGAACAACACCCCTCTGCATTATGGGGGTATCGAACACCAGCTCATGTTCCTGGGTGAAATTCTGGGCGATGCAACCCCCAGAATTCAGTCCGGGCAGTGCCCGGTTGTGATCATCGAGCGGGGCGGCAAGAATCTGGCCCTGCATGTGGATGAAATCATTGGCGGTACTGAAATCTTTGCCAAAAGTCTGGGCCCGCAGTTCGCAGGTCTGGTCGGTGTCAACGGTGCCACCATTCTTGGTGATGGTCGTGTTGCCATCATTATCGACCCTGTCACACTGCTTCGCAGACATCGGATTGAACAGCACTCTGTAGAACTGGCCAGCCAGATGGATGAAGAAGCAGAAACCATCCAAAGTGTTCTGGTAGTAGACGACTCGGTTACTGTACGTAAAGTGACCACCCGTCTGTTAGAACGTAATGGCTATTTGGTTGAAAGTGCGAGGGATGGTATCGAAGCCCTGGCCAAACTGGCTGAAAACCGCTACGACATCATGCTTCTGGATATCGAAATGCCGAAGATGGACGGCTATGAGGTGGCCAGTGCCGTGCGTAATGATGACAGCCTGAAGTCTTTGCCGATCATCATGATCACCTCAAGAACTGGTGAGAAACATAAAGCCAGAGCCTTCAGCCTGGGGGTTAATGAATATCTGGGTAAACCTTTCCAGGAACATGAAATGCTGGCCTCCATCGAGCAATTGATCAGTGCCAAAGCTCACAACAATGAATAAAGGAGTAGCGTCATGACGGGCAGTCCTGAACCTATGGAAAGCAGAAGCCTGAAGTCCCGTTTGATCCCGATGCAGCAGAAGCCACTTCTGCTGCCTGCCTCCTGTATTGCCGATGTTGTAGACTACAGTCGTCCATCGGGTAACAGAGAGAAAAACTCATGGTTTCTCGGTGAAATTGACTGGCGGGGACAAACACTACCCCTGATTTCCTTTGAACGAATCAACGGTGGTCGTTTTGCAGAGTTCTCTGCAACGGCACGGATTGCAGTAATGCACAGCAGTACCGGAAATGAGCAGCTGCCTTTTTATGGCATGGTGATACAGGGTATCCCCAGGACATTAGATCTGACAGCGGGTGACGTTCAACCCGCTATCGAGGCAGATACAGGTTCAGCAGAAACATTCAGGGTCATTATCAAGGAAATTCCTGCTGCCATTCCTGATCTTGAAAAAGTGGAACAACAGCTCTCGGCAATGTTTACAGATCGCCCCAGAGATACTGCATCACACTGATTGCAGTGACCGGGGCGGTTTCCGTTCTCAGGACTCTCGGGCCCAGTGCAAGGGCATGAAAGCCTGACGACTCGGCGCTGGTAATTTCTTCCTGAGTCAAGCCACCTTCGGGACCGATCAAAAGAGAAACCGTTTCTGGAGGAACGAATCCCTCCAGTTTTTTATCGGTTCGATGGTGAAGCACAAATTTCAGGTCAGCGTTTTGCTTTGCCATCCAATCCGCAACAGGCTCTGGCGAGTGAATCACCGGAACTCTGTTCAAGCCACACTGCTCACAGGCACTGATGGCTATTTGTTGCCAGTGTCTGGCTCGCTTTTCCTGGCGCTCGGCATTCAACCTGACTTCACAGCGCTCGGAAAAGAGCGGCGTTATTTCGGTCACGCCCATCTCGGTAGCCTTCTGGATAGCGTAATCCATTCGTTCACCCCTGCTAAGACTCTGCCCGACGTGGACTTTCAAGGGGGATTCCGTGACCAGGCTTATTTCTGCTTCCAGGACAACTGCAACGTTTTTTTTTGCCACAGACTTGATTCTACCCTGCCATGAAGCGCCCTGCCCATTAAACAGGATAAGAGACTCTTCAGGCCTCATGCGCAGGACTTTACCGACATGATTGGCAGCACTGTCACTCAGCTCAACGACCTGATCTTTTGCCAGAGGCTGATCGGTATAGATTCGAGGGTTTCTCATGACGTTCTCATGGCGAGGCCGTAATTCTCAGGAGTACAGAAAGGCTATGGACTGCGTGCGGCCAGAAGCGTTGGCCGCAGGATCAAACCAGCCTGAGGTTCTGACAGATGACTCTGGAGGGTGCAGCCTGATTCAGGGCGTAGAAATGCAACCCCGGAACCCCTTGCTCAATGAGCCTTTCACACATCCGGGTAACTACCTCTTCACCAAACTGCTTGATGCTGCCGATATCATCACCGTAGGCTTCCAGCTGCTTGCGAATCCAGCGTGGAATTTCTGCACCGCAGGCATCGGAGAAACGAGCCAGACGGGTGTAGTTGGTGATAGGCATAATACCCGGGATAATCGGCAGATCAATCCCCAGACCTGTGGCACGATCAACAAAGTTAAAATAGCTGTCAGCGTTAAAGAAGTACTGGGTAATAGCTGAACTGGCACCGGCATCAACCTTGCGTTTGAAGTGCATCAGATCCACTTCAAAGTTTTGCGCCTGGGGGTGGGCTTCCGGATAAGCAGCAACCTCCAGATGAAAATGATCACCGGTTTCGGCCCGGATAAATTCCACCAGTTCATTGGCATACTGCAGCTCACCGTTTGAGCGCCCCATACCCGATGGCAGATCGCCGCGTAAAGCAACAATACGATTAATTCCCAGACTCTGGTATTGCTCAAGCAAACTTTTCAATTGCGCTTTGCTATCGCCCACACAAGAGAGGTGAGGCGCAGCAGGAATATCAGTGCAGTTGCGAACGCTTATGACGGTATCAAGGGTTCTGTCTCGGGTGGAACCGCCAGCACCATAGGTCACAGAGAAGAATTCTGGCTGACATTTGGAGAGCTCAATCGCTGTCTGATCGAGCTTTTTAGCACCCTCTTCCGTTTTGGTCGGAAAAAATTCAAAGCTGATTGTCAGCTTTTTATCGTTAGTTGTCATCGTTAATTAAAACCTTTATCACTGTTCTGTCGCTTACGGTTCTCTATAAGCGTCAGGAGCCTGCGCAGAGACGCAGGCTCAGTGCAGATCAGTACTTGTACTCATCCGCTTTGAATGGACCTTCAACAGCGACATTAATGTAGTCTGCCTGCTGTTGGGTCAGCTGGGTAATTACCCCGCCAAAGCCCTGAACCATGTAGCTTGCCACCTCTTCGTCCAGTTTCTTGGGCAGAACCTTCACATACAGGTTATCAGCCTTCTCGGCAGCGGGCAGATTGGCAAAGCCTTCTTCATACAGATGAATCTGGGCCAGGACCTGGTTGGCAAATGAACCGTCCATGATACGCGATGGATGACCTGTGGCGTTACCCAGATTGACCAGGCGACCTTCCGAGAGCAGAATCAGATGATCATTGCTGCCCTTGTCACGCCAAATCTTGTGGACCTGGGGCTTAACTTCTTCCCACTCCCATGTTTCTCTCATGAAAGCCGTATCAATTTCGGTATCAAAGTGACCAATGTTGCAGACGACACAGCTACTCTTCAGCGCTTTCAGCATTTCACGATCACAAACATGCAAGTTACCGGTGGTGGTTACCAGCATGTCGGTAGTACCCAGCAAGTCTTTGTTAATGCTGGCAGCAGTGCCATCGTTGACACCGTTGATGTAAGGAGAAACCACTTCAAAGCCGTCCATGCAAGCCTGCATGGCACAGATAGGATCAATCTCGGTGACCTTAACGATCATGCCTTCCTGGCGCAGGGAAGCCGCAGAACCTTTACCAACATCACCGTAACCGATAACCAGGGCTTTTTTGCCCGCCAGCAGGTGATCTGTACCCCGCTTGATAGCATCATTCAGTGAGTGACGACAGCCGTATTTATTGTCGTTCTTGCTCTTGGTAACCGCGTCGTTAACGTTAATCGCTGGTACTTTCAGAGTGCCTTTTTCCAGCATTTCCAGCAGACGATGAACCCCGGTGGTGGTCTCTTCGGAGATACCGTGGATGTTATCCAGAATTTCAGGGTACTTGTCGTGCAGCATCAGAGTCAGGTCGCCACCGTCGTCCAGAATCATATTGGCATCCCAGGGCTGGCCTTCTTCTGTCAGAATGGTCTGCTCGATACACCACCAGAATTCTTCTTCCGTCTCCCCCTTCCAGGCGAATACAGGAATACCCACAGCAGCTATTGCTGCAGCAGCGTGATCCTGGGTGGAAAAAATGTTGCAGGAAGACCAGCGGACCTCAGCCCCCAGATCGACGAGGGTTTCAATCAGTACAGCGGTCTGAATGGTCATGTGAATGCAGCCCATGATCTTCGCGCCTTTCAGAGGCTGCTGATCATGGTACTTCTGGCGGATAGTCATCAGTGCAGGCATTTCACCTTCTGCGATCTGAATTTCGCGGCGACCCCACTCGGCCAGGGAAATGTCGGCAACTCGATAGTCAGTAAAGCTCTGAACAACTGCAGGAGTAGCGCTCATGGGTATGATCCTGTTATGCGTAATTACCGAAAACAGGTTGAAGTCTAACAGTCGCACCAACCTATATCAATTTTTTTTGATATAGATTTCAAATAAGCAACAGGTCGGGAATTCAATCAACCGGCCAGCTTTTTCCTATTGCCTCAGCCAGTGGTTGGCCACATCCAGCATACGGTTGGAGAACCCCCACTCGTTATCAAACCAGCAAAGCAGCTTGATCAGCTTGCCTGAAGTCACCTTGGTCTGGGTACCATCGACCACGCATGAGCGGGCATCATGGTTGAAGTCTACGGATGCGTGGGGTTCATTAGAGAAACCCAGAATCCCCTCCAGATGTCCATGGGTAGCCTGTTCCAGAATCCGGTTAACTTCCTCTCCGGTTGTCTCCTGATTGACATGAACGCAGAGATCCATGCAGGAAACATTAATGGTGGGCACCCTGATTGAATTGGCTTCGAAGCACCCCCCAAGGTCAGGAAGCAATCTGTCGATGCCCTTTGCCAGGCCGGTATCTACAGGGATGATGGACTGCAACGCACTGCGGGTCAGCCTGAGATCACTGTGATGATAAGCATCAATCACCGGTTGATCATTCATCGCTGAATGAATAGTTGTGATACTACCGTACTCAATACCAAGGGCGTCATTCAGTGTCTTGATAACAGGAACAATGCAATTGGTGGTGCACGAAGCGCTGGAGACAATGCGCTGATCACGACTGAGATCCTGCTCATTGATACCATAAACAATAGTGGCGTCTACATCCGGTTGAGCGGGCTGTGAAAAAAGCAGCTTTCTGGCTCCACTCTCTATGTGTTGCTCTGCCATTGCCCTGTCATTGAAAGACCCTGAACACTCCAGCAACAGATCAATATCAAGACTTTTCCAGTCAATATTTTCAGGCCGGGCTTCGTGAATAAGCTGAATCCGGTCGCCTGCCACTATGAGCTGATTTTCCTCCGATTCTACCTTGGCTGGAAAGCGACCGTGAGTGGTGTCATAGCGAGTCAGATAGGTCAGGGTGTCCTCATCGGACAACTCGTTAATGGCGACAACCTGCAAGTCTTTGCGATAACCATTCTCGTAAAGAGCACGAAGAACACACTGGCCGACACGGCCGTACCCGTTGATGGCTATTCGAAACATAGTCTTGCTGTCAGGCTCATTACTGCTGAATTGAGGCGGTATTATAAGCGCAACTTGTGAAGGGATAAAAAATATTTGCCCTACCTTGTTGCCAGGGCAGGGCGCTTGTTCCTGACGATCAGGCGGAAGTCCGGACTTCAGAATCGGATGTGTCTTCCGGCATCACTTCATCCAATGGCACACCCTTATTCCTGACTATTAGCAAGGATACGAAAGAGAGCAAACCACAAACGGCTACTACCGCTGTCATAGGTACATCAGTTCCATTATGCAAAAGACCAACCACCGCAGAAGAAACACCGCCAATGGTAAAGCGAAGTGCACCGGACATAGCATTGGCTGTGCCCGCAGACCTTGGAAAGTGAGACAGGGCCAGAGCGTTGGAGTTAGGGCCTGTCAGACCAATACAGCTGACGTAAATCACGACAGGAATCATCAACCCAACCAGCCCGCCGATCTCAAACTTTGCATTAACCAACATCACTACTGCGCTGATGCTGGCTAGAATGCTCCCTGTTTTCAGGATAGTGAACAGTGGCAGGCGATCTATCAGACGGATATTGATCATATTCATGACCATCATGGCCATAATATTGACAGCAAACAGCAGGCCGTAATGCTCTGGCTTGACCCCATACAGCTCGATATACACGTAGGGTGAGCCGGCAATAAAGGCAAACATACCGCCAAAGAAAAACCCATGGCAGAGGATACAGCCCATAGCTTCCCGGTTTTTCAGGACGGACAAATAGATCAGGAACAGCTGACTGGCAGGAATCACCAGTCTTTTCTCCTCCGGGAGGGTTTCCGGAACTTTTGAAGCGGCCAGCACCATGGCAAGTGCGGACATGACAGCCAGAAAAATAAACAGACTTTCCCAACCCATGAATTTAAGCATCTGACCTCCCAGCAGGGGGGCAATCAGAGGAGCTATTGTCATGACCATTAAAATAGACGACATAATCTTTGCGCTTTGCTGCCTTGAGAACAGATCCCGAACCATGGCAGGAATAGTGACCATAACCGCAGAGGCGGCCATAGCTTGCAGAACCCGGACAATAATCAGTTGCAAGCCGTTTTCACAGAGCGAAGCCAAGACACTGGTAACAAGAAAAGCAACCAGACCCGGAAACATGATTTTTCTGCGACCAAAGCGGTCTGAGAGAGGTCCGTACAACAGCTGTCCCAGGGCAAAGCCTACGGTGTAGGCACTGAGTGTATACTGGATAATGCTCAGGGGTTCTCCCATATCTTCTGCTATCGCGGGGATTGCCGGGAGATAGAGATCCACTGCCATAGGGCCAAGTGCGGTTAAAGCGCCCAGGGTCAATATGAAAAGTAGCCTGTCACGGCTATGGCTCATTGAAATGCCCTGCTTTTTATCTTCTTGCCTGGTTGCTTTTGGCTCAGGACTGCTTTCGATATTGATGGTCATGTACTTCCTTCGATCAAGCGGATGAGGCGCTGAAATCATTAAATGTTTGTGCTGTATTCCTTCTGTTTGAGCTGCACAAGTGAAAGGTTGCGACACTGCCGTCGCAGGATTGAGGAATAAAAATAAGTTCGCTGTCGTATACAGAAGAGATGGCGATTTTACACCGCTATCTTAAATCTTATCGACATAAAAAAATATATTTGATAGGTAAATTTATAATATCAGGGTTGCACTCTGGTATAGGCTCTTGAGCTTCGCCGTTGTCAGTGTTTCGTCGGTGCTGATCGCCAAAATCAAACCAAACACGACTTAAATGCATGAGAGGACACAATGAGCAATCCTGACTGGGTTAATCGCTGGAAAGAAGGACGGATTGGTTTCCACAGATCTGAGTTCAACTCGACATTATTGAAATACTGGCCACAACTGAACCTGTCAGAAGCCCGGTCAGTGCTGGTGCCATTGTGTGGCAAAAGCCTGGATATGGTCTGGCTCAGGCAGCAGGGGCTGGAAGTGATCGGCACCGAGTTGGTAAAAACAGCGGTTGAGTCCTTCTATCAGGAACAGGCACTGCAACCGGCAGTGAAAGAGGCTCAGGGTTACCGACATTGGCAAGCCGATGATATCCATATCCTCGAAGGTGATTTTTTTGCTTTGCCGGAAGGTTCCATCCAAAGCACCGTTTTTTACGACCGTGCTGCTCTGGTTGCATTACCCCGGGAGATGAGACAGCAGTACGTCAACCATCTGGCAAACGCTGCGCCCCATTTACAAGAAGGCCTATTAATCACTGTTGAGTACGATCAGGACCTGGTGCCCGGCCCGCCTTTCTCAGTAGAGGAGCATGAAGTCAGAGCACTTTATTCACCGCAGTTTGAAGTAATTAAGCTGGACACACACAGCGCACCGGCATCAACCAACCTGAGAGAGAAGGGCGTCAACGAGCTGATTGAAGTGGTCTACAAACTCACATTAAGTTCTCAGCCTCCCGGTCTTTTTTGAGCAATTTGCGTTTTTTTCAAAACTAAGAGGGAACCTTGGTTGATTATCGCTGTCTATACGTGACAACGGGATGAAATTCCCAAGATTAAGTACCTAACCAGTTGGTTTCGCATATTCTGGACGGCGGCTTTTTCCATCCTTCTGCGTTCCAACTCTGGTTGCGTAGCTATGGCTACGCGCCCGTCGTTGCGCCTTGAAGGATGAAAAAATCCACTCGCCAGAATACGCGAAACCAACTGGCCAGGTACTTATTTACATAAAATTACTTACGGAGATGTTTGAATATGGATATATCATCAAAAGCTGGCATTGGTCCATTAAATTATGATGGTGCGACTACTAAAGAAGTGACTACTAAAGTTACACGGGATAAGAATGATAAGGTTTCTTCGATTTACGTTTTCTCAACTTTGGAGCTACCAACACAAGTAAATTTACCAAAAAGTGATACCCAAAACTCTGCTAGATCCATCGTGGATCGTGATATTGAAGCGTATGCACAAGCTTCAACTTCAAATGAAGCGGCTCAAAGTGATTGTAGTGATAGTTTCAAAGCACAAAAAAGGCCATTCACTGATGACTCGGGCACCATATCTCAACTTTGCAAATCAATGAAAGGTGAGGCTATGGCTATCTCTACCGGGCGCGACAATCTGGAGCCTTTTGCAGAGAGCCTTGTTAAAGTGATTACAGACCCTGAAAGCACTGACGCTGATACTTCGGAAGCCGCAAGGTTGATATCCGAGTACGGTGCCGATGAACTTGCCAAGTTAACAGTCCCGTTTTCTTATCATACAAATATCACTAGACATTACCCTGCTATTACTCTTTTTGCTCTTGCATGCAGATTCGGTAAGCTGGATTTAGTGAAGGCTCTGTACGTGAATCAGCAACAATTAAACCAGGCATTTGATATGGAAAATGGGGTTAATGGAAGGACGGCACTCATGCTTGCAGTTAATCATGGCCATGCAGATGTAGTGAAGCAATTATTAGACTTGGGGGCTGATCCTCAAATTCTTGATGAAAATAACCGTTGTGCTGATGAGCTTAATTCAGTTTTTAACAGAAGCAGGCAAGATACATACATTAAAATCAGAGAATTATTAGTAGACTATCGCAAAGAAAAGAATCTACCACCTTATAAAGAACCCGCTGCGGATGGTTATTACATTGAAGATACTGGGGAAATGGGTATTACTATTAACTTTCCAGCAGCCCTTTCTGAACATCCGGAAATTTTTGAACAATACCTTTCTGAAAACCCGGGTTGTCTCATGCAGATCGGTCGTGAAAGCCCGGAGTTTCTGATATATCTCCTTACTACACAGCCGAAAGCACTTGAAAAATTCTTTTCTGAAAATCCGGGTTTTGTCAGTCGTCTCCGTCGTGAAGCCCCGGAGCTACTGGAACACCTCTTTTCTGAAAACCCGAACCTTCTCGAATCTTTATCCAGTGAATAGTCGTGGGGGGTGTAAGTTTCAGATGACAGAAGACAGACGACGGAAGACAGATGAATCTTTATCCAAGGAATAGTCATGGGTGTGTAACCCATGACTTACCTTGCATCTGTTCCGGTCAATTTCTTAGGTGCTTGGATATAACAGTCCTTGCTATGAAATGATTAACACCTTAAGTCAAATCCATTGATCTGCCAAATCAGGAGAGCCTCAAATTACAGGCAGGTTTTAAATGCCTTGTTTGTGATCATACGGAGAATTTTAACATTAACGCTGCGAGGAATATCTTAGCACCAAGACATGGTGTGTTATCCTGAATGACTCGTCCTTTTTGAGAAATTTGCGTTTTCGAAATATAAGAAGGAACTTCAGTTAATTAGTATTGTCTAACTTATTGTGATATCAAAACTCACAGTCGTTTTCAAACACAATTACTTACGGAGTTGTTTAGATATGGATATCCCAATGACTAGCATTCAGCAACCACTACATATTGATGTGAAGGTTTCAATTACACTGGATGAGAATGGTGCGATTTTTTTAGGTGTCGGTGTCAAAATCACTGAACCACAGTCACAAATGATTTCACAAGGATATAATCAGGCATCTGCTACTCCCTTAGCGGATCGAAACATTGATCTGTCTTCTCAGGCATATGACGCTGATCGAAGCGACTGTGGGAATAATTTCAATGCACAGAAAAGTACATCCCCTGATGACCCGGATACCGAATCTCAACCGTGCAAAACGATGAAAAGTGGTGCCATGGCTACCTCTACAGGCCGTGACAAGCTCGAAGAGTTTGTAGATAGACTCGTATCGGTCATTACAAACGCTGATAGTACCGACGCTGATATTGCAGAAGCTAAAAGGTTGATATCCGAGTATGGGGCCGATGAAATTTCCAAGTGCACAAGATCATTTCCTGTTGTTAATAATCTTTACTACTTTGCCATTACTCCTTTTGCTCTTGCCTGCAGATTCGGAAAACTGGATTTAGTGAAGGCTCTGTATGTGAATCAGGAACAATTAGATCAGACGTTTGATGTAGTCAATGGAACTAGTGGGCGAACAGCACTCATGCTTGCAGTGATTGGCAGACAGTAACCGCTCATTTGAGGACGTCTTCAAAAATCACAACCTGACTGCCAGCCTTTCCCCTGCAAACAACGCAGGAGATACCTAACGTGAAGCAACTGACAAAACCCTTTACCCGTCTCAACCCTGAGCAGTGGCAACAGATCATTGATCAGCAAATAGCCAGTGGCTTGAGCCAGAAAGCTTTTTGCCAAACTCAAAACATAAGCCTGGCAACATTCACAAACTGGAAACGCAAACTCAGGAATTACAACAACACTGACTCCTTTGATATCGCTCAGGCTTCTGCCCCGGAATGGGTTGAAGTCCCAAACGGGCTGACTGAGCCTCCAGCCAGCTTAAACTGGCAGTTGGAACTTGAGCTGCCCGGTGGTGTTATTCTTCGTATGCGTCGCTGATCATGTTTTTTCCAGAATCTCAGGTTCGGATCTGGCTCTACAACCGGCCCACCGACATGCGTAAATCCTACGACGGCCTGTCTGCCCTGGTGAGAAACAAACTTGAAGAAGACCCACTCAGCGGCCAGCTGTTTGTCTTCATCAACCGCAAACAAACCCAGTGCAAGGTGCTGTATTTTGATCGCAGTGGATACTGTATCTGGAGCAAACGACTGGAACAGGGTCAGTTTCATACTCATGCAGGCAAATCCATCAAGCAAACAATGGCGTGGACAGATCTGAAGCTCATCCTTGAAGGCATTGATACCCGCTGCGTTCAGCAATATAAACGCTACAAACATCAACCGTCCCGTTACACAAAAGGAGAGTCAAAGGTCTATCTTTAACCGCCATGAAATTACCTGTTTCGACCCCCGGCACCACTGACCAGGACCTGCTCCAGCAGATCCTGGTCTTGCTGTCGGAGCGTGATCAGGAAATAGCTTCTCTTAAACATCAGCTGGCCTGGTTTAAACAACAGCTATTTGGTGAAAAATCCGAAAAGCGCCTGATTGAGAATCCGGACCAGCTGGCGCTGGGAGAAATCCTTCAGGACAAGCCTGAAGAGCAGGAAACTCCCACAGAAACCATCACTTACGAACGGCGGAAAAAGAATCGCCCTGAAGACTGTGTGACCGATCAGGGACTGCGCTTTACTGAAGATGTACCGATTGAACTCATCCCGATGCCTGCTGCAGAAATGAAGGGTGAAGACGCAGACCAGTACGAAATCATTGACTACAAGTACACCTATCGGCTGGCGCAGCGCCCTGCCAGCTATGTCATCCTGAAATATCAGCGCGAAGTCGTTCGCCATAAGCCCAGCCAGACGCTAACAACGGTAGCCGCACCATCAGGATTATTTGATCGCAGCTTTGCCGATGTCAGCTTTATCGCAGGTCTGCTGGTAGAGAAGTACCGCTTTCACGCACCGCTTTACCGCCAGCATCAGAAACTTGAGTCCAGTGGTATTACCATCAGCCGTGGAACCCTGACACATCTTGAGCAGCGTGCCGGGCAGTTACTCAAACCCATCGCTGACGAAGTGCTCAACAGCTGTCTGGAAAGTCATGTCCTCACTCTGGATGAAACGCCCGGAAAAGCGGGCCGTAAAAGCAAGGGCAAGATGCAAAGAGGCTACTTCTGGTGTTTTTACGGAGACCAGAATGAGATAGCTTTTACCTTCTCCACCACTCGTTCTGGCAGGGTCGTAGAGCCTTATCTGAAAGAGTATAAGGGGGTCTTGCTGACCGATGGTTATTCGGAATACGACCGCCTGTGCATGAAATATCCCAAAATCATCCATGCCCAGTGCTGGACACATAGCAGGAGGTACTTCGTCAAGTCACAAGAGGTCGAGCCAGAAGCCGCAAAAGAGGCGCTGGACTGCATAGGTGCGATCTATCAAGTCGAAGACGAAATCCGCAAAGCTGGGCTGCAAGGCGAAGCAAAGCAGGAATACCGCCAACAGAATGCCAAGCCACTGGTTGATCAGTTCTTTAACTGGCATAAAGAACAACTTCGTCGCCTGAATCTGGTGAAAAGCAACCCATTGAGCAAGGCTCTTGGCTACGTGAACAAACGGGAAAAAGAGCTACGGCTTTATCTGGATAATCCGGATGTCGCCATTGATACGAATCACCTGGAGCGAAGTCTCAGGTGTATCCCGATGGGGAGAAAGAACTGGCTTTTTTGCTGGACAGAAGAAGGGGCAGTCAATGTAGCCGTGTTCCAGACGTTAATCGTCAGTTGTCTTCTTGCAGGCATTGATCCATACAAGTACTTCGTCGATGTGCTTCAGCGCATCAGTTACCATCCGGCTCGAGATATCCGGGAGCTAATCCCGCGAATCTGGAAAGAGAAATTCGGGGCCAATTCGTTAAAATCCGATCTCGATAAGTAGGGGGAGTCTATACCCTGCTTGAACGCTTACGGCAGACATGCAAATGTTGTGGAGCAATTATTAAGGTGGGAAGCCAACACTGAAATTGTTGATGGAGCGGGCCATTGTGTTGACTTTCTTAATAGTGCGTTTAGTCACAAAGATAATGGCGCTTCATTCTCTGCAATCAAAAAATTACTCACAGACTATCGTAATGAAAGGAATTTACCACCTTTTAGAGAACCCGATGTTGCAATTGCCTTCCTTCCTGACTCTGGAGTAACAAATATTGAGATAAATAATAATATACCTCCTTCTCATGCCCAGTTTATTATCAGAGCTATGTTAGAGAGATAATCATGGGTGTATAACCCATGACTTTTCTTGCATCTACTCCAGTTAACTTCTTAAATGCTTGAATCTAACAGCTCTTGCTATGAAATGATTAACACCTTAAGTCAAATCCATTGATCTGCCAAATCAAGAGAGCCTCAAATTACAGTCAGGTTTTAGTTTTTTAGGTGTCTTCTCGTTAATCTCTGCTATGATTGCTCTGCAGTCAATAATAATGAGGTTTGACCGATGACCGTAGAAAAGGCAGAGATAGCCGAGTTAAAAGATGAAGTTCATTCCCTCCAAGACCGCATTGGGCAATACGACAAGCTTTTGCTTGGTATGGAAGGCACAATGTCGCTAATACTTGAAGAACAGATGGGTTACAAAAGAGATTTATATATCTTCAAACAAGATGTCAACAAGCGCTTCGACAAGTCTGAAGAACTGCTCATAACAATCGTAAACCACCTGGCCAAAAAGTAACACGCCACCTAACGAATCACCTGACGGGGACAGCTATGCTGCCAGTCAGCTCTGCGGTTAGGTACTCAACCATACGAAATCATATTTACTGACTCATTGTTCAGGCACTCGCGGCAACTGATCCTGGATTGCTCTAACTCCTGCATCCATGCAGTCCTGCTGCGTTGCGACTCTGGTCACATAGCTTCCTATGTTCCCGTCGTTGTGCCTTGCAGAGCATCTGCCCAATAAGCCAGAAATATTCGATTCCGTACGGATGAGTACTTATACCCCTTCCAACAGATGGGAAATAGTTGTATGGGAACAGAGTTTCCAGCGTTAGAAGCACTTTTGGGATGGCTGTTTTTTTCAGACCAATCTACCGTTGTGCTCATCCGAACATGGGTAGACGCAGCACATAACCACGGGTTGATGGCTGAATACGTGGCTGACCACTTTTGTAAAGAAACAGCGATACAAATAATTATGAATTGGGTAGATCACTATTTTTGAGGTAGCACCTGAGACGCTTTTGAACTTAAAACGATTATTACGGTCAATAACAGTGAAATATCAAGAAAACCATTGAGGATATATCAATGCAACCCACTGGATCTGGATCAGATCTTCGCCAAATGCCAACCTTACGTCGATTTGACGAAAAAGACACGGCTGCTCCACCGGCAAAGAAATCATGCTTGCGGCAAGTTGAAGGAAACGCAGCAGCCGGGAAATCTCTGCCATCCAGTTGCAATAGTGGTTGTTTTGATGATACGGAGACGATATTTAACCATACAATGGTTCTTTTAAAAGCCAGAAAGACCAGGGTAGTGCCCGGAGAAAATTATTCAAACATCATAAAAAGCCTGTCATCTTTCAGCGACTTGATATCTTCTGAACTTCTCCGTTTTACTCAGAATAATGGGAACCCTTTTACTAATGGACAAGAAGCGATGTATTCCCCTGAATCTCCGGATTCAGAAAGAGCAACAACACCATCATCTCCAGGCACTGAATCCACTCCCGGTATCAAAACCTCAACAGCAGGCGTGGTTCACGGTACCGGTGTCATTGCTACCCGGAGCTTCAAAAAGGATGAGGAAGTATGTGACTACGAAGGACCATTGGTGTACAGAATCCGTAATTCTTGTACCCGCAAATATCATGTCTTTACGATGAACACTGTGAACAGTAAGGTCGAATTCCCGGAAAATGACTCCTTTGTCGTATGGTCGGGCGCGTCTATTGCAAAATCTGGCAGACCGGCCATTGAAATTGGTCGTGACGGTAATAAGGATATCCGATTCCTTAATCACTCCAAGGATCCCAATATCGTTATACGCTATTCAGGCAGTATGACTGTAAAATGGGGGGATCAGGACAGTCTTCAACTGAGAGTTGTCACTACAAAAGATATTAAACCAGGAGAAGAACTTTTATTCGATTACGATAAAAATAAGGAAGACTCTGAAATAGACTTCAGCAAGTCAGATGTGGAAAAAACAACCGAAGAACAAAGAAACAAGATAATCGACAGGGTTAAAAAGCTGAATCTAAAAGATTTACACGCTGGGGAAAAAAGATCAGCAAGAACGATGAACAAAGAGATTATACTGCCAGAAGAACTTGCTGATGAAATTGATGAGATCATAGAAACACTACATGAGATTCACAGAGCAAATGATGCACCCGCAACTCTTGCTGACATTGATACAGAATTAGCTCTCTCTCAGAAGATCCTTCTCAAAATCATTTTTTCTGATAAATCTTCAATTTTAAATGATCTGGCTTCACATCTATTTTCGGGGAAAACCGGACCACGAAAAAAAACTTTTATAGATAAATTAACGCCTAAAAGTATTGAAGAATTGAAAAAGCATTTAACGAATACAATTTTTAATGGAAAACAAACCTGGGTTACCGTTTCACAATTAAAATCGAGAAACTTCTTCTTATAGCAGAACAAAAAAAACGGCAGTTGATATCAATCATCTGCCGTTTTTTCAAAGACTTTTAAAAGCCATTCAGAGCAATGATTTCCAAGTACTTATCAGTCCAGAATTTCTTCAGCCGCAGCAACAATATTTTCTACAGTAAACCCGAAGTATGGGAAAAGGTCACCGGCCGGCGCAGACTCACCATAAGTGGTCATGCCGATTATCCGTCCGTCCAGACCAACGTACTTGTACCAGAAATCAGCTGCTGCGGCTTCAATCGCGATACGGGCAGGGACTTCCAGAGGCAGAACACTCTGCTTGTATTGCGCATCCTGAGCATCGAAGACGTCAGTAGATGGCATGGATACCACGCGAACCTTGCGACCCTCGGCAGTCAGGGCAGCTTCAGCGTTCATGGCCAGTTCCACTTCAGAACCGGTAGCGATCAGGATCAGTTCGGGAGTGCCTTCGCAATCCTTCAGTACATAACCACCACGGGCAATGTCGGCCACCTGATCAGCTTCACGGTGCATACAGGGCAGCCCCTGACGGGAGAAGATCAGTGCAGTAGGGCCATCTTCACGCTCGATCGCATGTTTCCAGGCCACCGCCGACTCAACGGTGTCACAGGGTCGCCAGGCATTCACGTCTGGTGTCATGCGCAGGCTGGCAATCTGTTCTACCGGCTGGTGAGTAGGGCCGTCTTCACCCAGACCAATCGAGTCGTGAGTGTAAACCAGAATAGCGCGCTGCTTCATCAGAGCGGCCATACGCACAGCATTGCAGGCGTATTCCATAAAGACCAGGAAGGTGGCACCGTAAGGGATAAAACCGCCGTGCAGGGCAATACCATTCATCATCGCGGTCATGCCGAATTCACGCACACCGTAGAAGACATAGTTGCCGCTGGCGTCAGCAGGTTTAACGCCTTTGGAACCGCTCCACAAGGTCAGGTTTGAGCCCGCCAGGTCAGCAGAACCACCCAGCAGTTCAGGCAACAAAGGACCAAAAGCATTCAGAGTATTCTGGGAAGCTTTACGACTGGCCACTTTCTCACCTTCTACCTGACAGGATTTGATGAAATCATCGGCCTTTGCAGAGAAGTCAGCAGGCAGTTCGCCTTTTTGACGACGAAGGTATTCAGCAGCCAGTTCCGGGTGAGCAGCCTGGTAGGTAGCAAACTTTTCGTTCCATGCGCTTTCTTTGGCAGCACCGGCTTCTTTGGCATCCCATTGGCTGTAGATGTCGGACGGGATTTCAAAAGCAGGGTGTTCCCAACCCAGACGCTCGCGGGTCAGTTTGATCTCTTCGTCACCCAGAGGTGCACCATGGCAATCTTCCTTGCCTTCCTTGTTGGGAGAACCAAAACCGATGACAGTCTTGCAGCAGATCAGGGTAGGTTTGGTTTTTTCAGCACGACCGGCCTCAATAGCAGCACGAATCGCTTCCGGATCGTGACCGTCAACATTTGGAACAACGTGCCAGTTGTAGGATTCGAAACGCTGAACGGTGTTGTCGGTGAACCAGCCTTCTACTTCGCCATCAATAGAGATGCCGTTGTCGTCGTAGAAAACGATCAGTTTGCCCAGTTCCAGAGTCCCTGCCAGCGAGCACACCTCGTGGGAGATACCTTCCATCATGCAGCCGTCGCCCATGAAGACATAGGTGTTGTGGTCAACAATTTCGTGACCTTCACGGTTGAACTGTGCAGCCAGGGTCTTTTCAGCAACAGCCATACCCACAGCATTGGCAATACCCTGCCCCAGAGGACCGGTAGTGGTCTCGATGCCCGGAGCGTAACCATACTCAGGGTGGCCTGCGGTTTTGGAGTGCAACTGGCGGAAGCTCTTGAGGTCTTCAACAGACACATCGTAACCGCTCAGGTGCAGCAGAGAGTAAAGCAGCATGGAACCATGACCGTTGGACAGAACAAAACGGTCACGGTCAGCCCATTGGGGGTTAGCCGGGTTGTGATTCAGATAATCACGCCATAATACTTCAGCAATATCAGCCATACCCATTGGGGCACCGGGGTGTCCGGACTTGGCTTTCTGTACAGCGTCCATACTCAGGGCGCGGATGGCATTGGCTAGCTCACGACGTGAGGACATAGGAATCAGGGCTCCGAAGATCCAGTCTGTTTTAAAATTGGCGCTATTCTAATGCCTTCAGTCGGAAACTGAAATCGCTATATATGACTATCCTGAATCACCTGAACATTTTACTGATACCCTCGACTCTGAAAATATCGGGTGTCTTCAAGGCTGTCTGGACCAGACGCGGATTTTATCGATTTCCTCTTTATCAATGCTCAGGGACTCCAGGAATTCCTGATGTGCCTGCGGCTCCATTTTTTCAAACTGCTGATGCCAGCTTTTCATATCCTCCTCGCTGAACCCGGCCGCTTTCATAATCTCTACCCAACGATCTTTGTTGACCATATTTTGCTCCAGTAATGAAGGTTGTTTAAGAAGCAACACGATAGCCTTTTGCTGTTGACGCAACTTCTGGATCTCGTGCTCAAGAGCCATCAGCTGGCCACGCAAAATGCGTTCCTGCTCCATTTCGTCTTCACCGTCGAGAAGCCGTACAATATTGCTGATCGGTATTCCGAAAGCACGATAAGCCATAATCGCTTCAAGGCGCTTGATTTCATATTGCCCATACCATCGGTAGCCATTCCCGGATCGAGTGTGAGGCATTAACAGACCTTCACGCTCATAGTAGAGAATGGTAGTACGTGATATATCGAACATTCTGGCCAATTGGGTAACCGTAAGCATCTGGCCTCTCCGGTGAATTCGCGGTCAATTCTCAGCCCTACACTAATAGACGAGTCAACGGAAAATCAAAGCAAATTCATCCGGGTCAACTAAGGTTATTGCTTGCATCCAATTTGCACACTCAATTTGCATTGTCGCGGTGATAAACCCACTCGGCAGGTCGACATAGGTTAAATCACCCCGTCCCGTATGAATATCTATATCAAAAAGTTTTGATATACCATGTACTGCTTGCTAGACTTCCGCCCTGGATAGACGGAATAGGATCTTCTGGCCGTCTGCGAGAAGTCAACGGTGCAGCGGTGAGGAGCCTTGCGTGTCGGAATCAGGATCAGTCGAACAGCTTGCCGCTCTGGGAAAAGCCTATGGCGACGTACTGAGGCTTGAAATCCTGAGAGTTCTGAGCACAGACTCTTTCGGGGTGCTTGAACTCAGCAGCCTCTTCGATATGCGTCAGCCTGCCATGAGCCACCATCTCAAGGTTCTCTCTCAGGCCGGACTTGTGAGTACCCGCAAGGAAGGTAATACCATTTTTTACCGCCGGGCGCTGCCCCCTCCGGAAGGAATCAGTAGTGATGTCATGCGTTCCCTTTTTTCAGCGGTCGACACTTTGTCGTTGTCGCCTTCCCTGACCGGTCGTCTATTAAAAGTCAGAGGCCAAAGGGCGGAGCAATCCATGGCGTTCTTTGCCCGTAATGTGGATCAGTTTCGTCAGCATCAGGAACTCATTGCTGATCATGATCTCTACGCCCGATGTGTGGCCGACGTTCTGGAAAAAACTGAACTGCCTGACCATCAGCGGGTGTTGGAGCTGGGACCGGGTGAGGGCGATTTCCTGGCAACGCTGAGTGAGAATTTTCAGCGGGTCTATGCTGTGGACAATTCCGCAGAAATGCTGGCCATCAGTCAACAGAGGGTAAAAGAGCGGGGTCTGAAAAACGTTGAGTGCATTCATGGGGAAATAGATACCCTGAATGCGCTGGAAGGTCAGTTTGACTGCATAGTGGCTAACATGGTGTTACACCATGTAGCCAGCCCTTCTGGTATTTTCACCCGCGTTTCAGAACTGTTGAAGCCCGGTGGCAGTATGCTGGTCAGTGAACTCAGCAGTCACAATCAGGATTGGGTGCGGGAATCCTGTGGCGATTTGTGGCTTGGATTCAGTGTTGAAGACCTTGACGGTTGGGCACTGGATGCAGGTCTGGCAATAGGTGAGTCCCAGTATCTGGGGCTGCGTAATGGTTTTCAGATTCAGGTCAGGCGGTTTTTTAAACCCTGGGCTGAATAGTTTCAAGAGGCGAAAGACGACTATGGCAGATTACACGCTATTCACTTCCGAGTCGGTTTCCGAAGGTCATCCGGACAAGATTGCCGACCAGATTTCCGACGCTATTCTGGACGCCATCCTCAAGGATGATCCGGAAGCCCGTGTCGCGGTTGAAACCATGGTAAAAACCGGCATGGTGATTGTAGCGGGTGAAGTGCGTACCGACACTTACGTTGATATCGAAGAACTGGTTCGTAAAGTGGTCACTGACATTGGTTACAACCATGGTGACCTCGGCTTTGACGGTGATTGTGTGGCCGTTCTGAATGCTATTGGCAAACAGTCTCCGGACATCGCTGTCGGTGTTGATGAAACAGATGGGCATGAACAGGGCGCGGGTGACCAGGGTCTGATGTTTGGTTACGCGACCAATGAAACACCGGTACTGATGCCTGCCCCTATCTACTATTCTCACGCGTTGGTTAAGCGTCAGGCCGAGCTGCGTAAAAACGGTACCCTGCCCTGGTTGCGCCCGGATGCCAAAAGCCAGGTCACCATGCGTTACGACAGCGAAGGCAAAATACAAAGTGTGGACGCCGTGGTGCTGTCGACACAGCACCACCCTGACATCTCCCAGGAAGAACTGCAGAAAGAAATTCTGGAAAAAGTCATCAAGCCGGTTCTGCCTGCGCAATGGCTCCATGAAGAGACCCGTTACCACATTAATCCAACCGGTATTTTCGTGATTGGAGGCCCGGTAGGTGATTGTGGTCTGACAGGGCGCAAAATCATTGTAGACACCTACGGTGGTATGGCTCGTCACGGTGGCGGTGCCTTCTCTGGCAAGGACCCGTCAAAGGTTGACCGTTCTGCTGCTTACGCAGGTCGTTACGTGGCCAAGAACGTTGTGGCTGCTGGCCTGGCTGACAAGTGCGAGATCCAGGTATCTTATGCGATTGGCGTTGCCGAGCCCACGTCTATCTCTATTGATACTTTCGGTACTGGCAAGATTGTTGATACCAAAATTGAAGAGCTGGTTCGTGAGCATTTCGATCTGCGTCCTAAAGGTCTGATCGATATGCTGGACCTGAAGCGTCCAATTTATCAGGCTACTGCGGCATACGGTCACTTTGGTCGTGAAGAGGAAGAATTTTCCTGGGAGCGCACCGACAAGGCTGACGCATTGAGAACTGCAGCAGGTCTGTAATCGATACATTTAATAAAAGGGCTGCTTTGTGCAGCCCTTTCAGCTTTTGTATAAATGCCGGTTCAGCAACTGATCACACATTCTGTCCAATTCTGTTAAACCTTCCTTCCGAGTCTGTTGACCGACGATTTTACAATGGAATTTTTGTTGTCCCGCGTTAACTCCTGAAAGCCTGTTGATTTGGTTCATATCAGGCTAAAGGTACGTACCGGGCGCCATATTTTTGTGCTATTGTCCATGCCAATTCTACCCTTCAGTACTGTTGTCTCATCCAGACAGCAGTCAATCTTCATTGACCCCGTGCATAGGGAGAGACCCTGATGAACCTATTGAAAATGACCGACCTGGATCTGGCTGGCAAACGAGTCCTGATCCGTGAAGACCTCAACGTTCCGGTCAAAGATGGCAAAGTCACCAGCGATGCACGAATCCTTGCTTCTCTGCCCACCATTAAGCGCGCTCTGGAATCCGGTGCCAAAGTCATGGCAACCTCTCATCTGGGTCGTCCGACAGAAGGTGAGTACGACAAACAGTTCTCCCTGAAGCCTGTTGCAGACTACATTGGCAACCTGCTAGGCAAAGAGGTTCGCCTGATCAAAGACTGGGTCGACGGTGGTTTTGACGTTGCCGAGGGTGAACTGGTCATTCTTGAGAACGTGCGTTTCAACAGGGGTGAAAAGAACGATGATGAAGCACTGTCTAAAAAAATGGCAGCCCTGTGCGATGTCTATGTAATGGATGCATTCGGTACCGCACACCGTGCTCAGGCATCCACTCACGGCGTGGGTAAATTTGCTGAAATTGCTTGTGCAGGCCCCCTGCTGGCGGGTGAACTGGATGCCCTGGGTAAAGCCTTGGGAAACCCTGAGCGTCCAATGTGTGCCATCGTGGGTGGCTCCAAAGTTTCCACCAAACTGACGGTACTGGAATCCCTGTCTGACGTCTGCGACCAGCTGATCGTGGGCGGCGGTATCGCCAACACCTTTCTCGCTGCTGCCGGTCACAATGTCGGTAAATCCCTTTACGAAGAAGATCTGATCCCTAATGCCAGGGCACTGATGGAAAAGGTTAACGTACCTATGCCTGTAGATGTAATTTGCGGTAAGAAATTTGATGAAAATGAAACCGCTGTCGTTAAACAGGTATCAGAAGTAGAAGACGACGACATGATCTTTGACGTAGGCCCCCAAACCCAGAAACTGTTCAATGAAGTTCTGAAGTCCTCTAAAACCATTCTTTGGAATGGCCCTGTGGGTGTCTTTGAATTTGACCAGTTTGGTGAAGGCACTCGCTCCATGTCTCTGGCCATAGCCGAGTCTGACGCTTTCTCTATCGCCGGTGGAGGTGATACTCTGGCCGCAATCGACAAGTATGGAATTAAAGACCGGGTATCCTACATATCTACGGGCGGCGGTGCCTTCCTGGAGTTTGTAGAAGGCAAGAAGCTCCCGGCAGTGGCGATGCTGGAAGAAGCCTGTCAGTAAAATAATGCTCTCTGAATTTTAGGCAGTCAGACACCTTCTGACTGCTTTTCCAGAATCTGAAGTGATGCAACTGGTCAGTGATGACGCTCTGAAGTTTGATCTGTTTCTATCTGCTGATAATGTAAAGACGGCAGAACTGGAACAACAGGATAGGATTTTAGCAAAATCGCCTTATATCCCCACCCTCGATTGGGCGAGGGTTTACGGCGATTTTGCTAATGCTTCGATTTGGCAGAGCCAGCCATTAAACAGCTGGCATCGCTCCCGCATTATGCCCAAACCGATCTCCAATGCAGCCAGTACCCCCATTAATGGTTTTTCATAACCGGGTACAAGGCGTTCGATGTGCTTACTGGGGGCGGTTTGTGGGCTGTTATTGATGGCTTAGGGTGTCGCAAAGTCTCGGGCAATTTCAGCGAAAGAGTTTGCCAGATCAGGTTTATCCATCCCTTCTGCCATTTTTGTCGGATCACTGAACAGCAGTGCCTCAAACTCATACATCTGCACATAAGGAATAAACCGGCGCATAGCATCAGCTCCCAGTTTTTCGGTGAGCCTTTCCATGAGTTCCGTTTGCAAACTTTGGGCTTTACCTTCTATCGATGATTGCGCGTTAAGGCTGTTTTTACCGGGAAAAAACTCCGGCAAACCGTAAAAATCGAAGAACGTGGTGCAATAGCAGGCCCTGTCACTAGAGAGCCGTTTTTGTACATCAGGATAAAGGCGGTCAAACTTGAAATTTCCGCCTTTATGCCCGGGCCTACCAATCAGAGCGGGTCTGAGATAGATACCCTTGCATGCAAAAGGCTCCACCAGAAGATCGTTAACAAACGCTTCTTCGGTTTGCCCTTCGCAAATGATATGAACATTGATTGGAGATTGAGAACTCATTTTGATGGTCTACCACCGAGAATGTTTTTCTCCCACAGTTCACCTACGGAGTAATCTTCCAGCCAACTCTCAAACTTATCCGCATCCAGACGCTTAAAGATAGAGGCACCATTTTCCCGTTCCACCACAATCAGTTCATCCAGCTTAAACTCATTAAGCAAGGGTACGGATTGGGTAGAAATAATCACCTGCATCCGTTTCGAAGCAGAGCGCAATAAGGCGCCCAGCAGATTAATGGCGTAAGGGTGCAGACCCAACTCCGGCTCATCAATAATAATGGTGGAGGGCGGATTGGGTTGCAGTAATGCTGTCACCAGACAAATAAAGCGAATAGAACCATCAGAAAGTTGGCTAGGCCACAGCGGGTAATCGCTACCGGTTTGCCGCCAAAGCAGGCGAATCTGCTCTTCGCCAGAAGATAACTGGGTTGGTTTCAGCACAAAGTCGTCAAAGAACGGCACAGCCAAGCGGACTGTTTTACAAATTTGGTTGTAGACGTCTGGGATTTCCGTTTTGAGTCTAAATAGATAAGCCGCCAGGTTGGCTGCATCTGGACGCAGATAGTCATTGTCATGCACGGCACCCAGGCGTTTAATCGCTGCAGTTTCGCTGGTGTCGTGAAAATGAAAAACTTTCCAGCCGGATATCGCCGCATAACAAAATGAAGCAACGGTTGATTTCGCTTGAGTCTCTTTTTTTAAGTTGGACTCTTTGTGACCAGAACCTAAATTTGGACGAGCCACTCCATACAGTGGTCCGTTAAAATAGAGTTCTTCCCGGCAAAAGGTAAGGCCATCGTCTGATGTGGGTTCCAATTCGGCTGTATAGCGATTCAGACTGAAGTGAATTGCTGTCTGAAGGCGAGCCGTCTCCTTCACCCCATAACTCAACACCCGATCAGCCCCACCTTGCTTACTCACCCAAACCTGCAACCGCTCTTCCACCAGTTCATGCAGCATCCGAAAGTAACTGACAAAGTTACTCTTGCCCACACCATTGGCACCGATAAGCACATTCAGGCGGGTCAGTCGGAGATCGTCCAGCTGACGGATAGATTGGAAACCCCGGATGGTCAGCGTATCTATCATACTCACCCGCACTCTCCCTCGCGTTCCGCTTATCCGCCAAGCTTACATGATGATCGTTTATCCGGTCACCTTCTTTTTCGCCGTACTCCAAGCCCAGCTCATACCACGGGGCGAAGGCCAGATCGTTACCACCGTCGTTGGTCCATTTGAGATTGGCAGTGGCGTATCTTTTCGGCAAGCCCCATCTCTTTATCTAAACTGAGCTCGAGGCTCAGAAAGCCATGGGGACGCCCTCTGTTAGTACTGAAATATCAATATTTTTTGGAGACCTCACATATACCCGCCCGATTCAGGGTACCGCAAAACCTTGCAGAGTGAGTCTGTCAATAACAGTCTTTGAACAGTCAGATATCTTCTGACTGTCCTTTCCCTCAATCTGAACTAGGCTCCATAGCTCGCTCACTGAGTTCTGGAGAAAAATCTTGTTTTATATCTGCTTTGTTAAATACCTTAAAACTTCCTTTGAATACAAAGCTATTTCTGGCTTACCTATTCACGCTTTCATTGTTGGGTGCCTGCTTTCCATCAGCCCCCCATCAAACGCTGATACCATCAGGGTGGCTGTCGCATCGAATTTTTATCATGTTTTGGAGATCTTGAAAGATCAGTTCCAGTCACGGTTCGGGCATACCCTGGAGCTGACTTTTTATGGATCTTCAGGGGGCCTGAAGACGCTGGTCAGTGATGACTCTGAGAAGATTGATCTGTTTCTATCTGCTGACAACATAAATACGGCAGAACTGGAGCAACAGGGTAAGGTTTTACAAAATTCCAGAAAGATTTATGCACAGGGGTTGTTGGCATTCTGGCACGGCCAGAATGTCGTGGTAGAACCTGACGATATAAAAACCTACATCAGAGAAACCGACCCACCAGCCATCTACATTGCAGAGCCGGTTTATGCCCCGTACGGGCATGCAGCTAAATCAGTCCTTGAGAAATATGGTCTTTATCAAACGCTCAGAGACCAGAATAAATTGGTTATCCGCCGCTTTGTCAAAACGATATGGAAGCTTATAAAAGATACTACCCGTGCAGGTTTCGTGGCTGCTTCCCTGGTAACAAAAACCGACAGCAATGGCAATAAAATTGACTTACCTGTAGGTATAACAATGGTCCCGCAAAAACTATATACGCCATTGCTTCAGGAACTGGTCATTCTCAAGGCCACAGAGCATGAAGCTGCCGCCAGAACTCTGGTGGATTTCCTGCTGTCCGATGAAATTCAAGAGTTTATTGCCGCCAATGGTTATCAGAGAGCACCTGTCGAAATAGAAGGTTCAAGCCGTGCACTCAGTCCCGCAGTGTCTCTCCACAAACGCCATTCACGCTACCCCAAGGCCGCGCTGGTTATCGTCTGGTTAAATACAGCAATGTGGATGTTAAGCGGTGCATAGTTCGACCATGGGAATTATAATGAGGCACTTTTAATAGACATCGAGATGTGGCTGCTCAGATCGAAGTGCAATCAGTTCAATAGCCGTTACTGATGTGACAGTTAGCGCGTGACCGTTAAAAGTCACTGTCAGATGGTTCCGCATCAGGTTATTTGCACTTTCGTTTTATATAGCAGAAAGCATTCAGGGAATATGTATGCAGAATCAAGAGTGCTTGCAAGAGGGATGGTACCTGCTTAAAACCAGACCTCGCCAGGAGCAGAGAGCTCAGGAAAACCTCGAAACCCAGGGATTTGATGCATACGGCCCGATAGTAAAGGTTCGAGTCAGGGGCCTTTTGAAGGAAGAGATTCTCTTTCCCGGCTATGTATTTCTTTACCTGGACCTCAAGGATCTGGATCGTTTCCATAAGATACGCTCCACCCGTGGCGTCAGCGAGATCGTCTCTTTTAACCGGATTACCCGCCAGCTCCATAAAGATGGTCGCCTGAGCAAAAGTCAGGAGCAGGATGTGCAAGTCCTGCTGCCAAAACCTATCCCTAATGGCCATGAAGTGATCAAGGATATCCGGTTAATTGTCGAAACGCTTAATAGTCAGGCAGAAAGTGAAGGCACGGGCTCAGGCAGAGGGGTCAGCTTTAAAAAAGGTGACAAAGTCATTATGAATCATCCTCTCTATCAAAAACTGGAGATGACGTTTATAAATAACGTCGGTTCTGCTCGGGGTATGATTCTGGTGCAATACATCAAAATGCAGCGAAATACACAAGGCGATACCGTCTGTGAAGTCGTTTCCGAGAAGCAAATAGAAGTCAGGCTCGAGGATCTGGAAAAAGCCTGATGAAAGGTGCAACCCGTTCAGGATTAACGATAGCCCTGAGCCCAACATAGGAACAAAGCACCCTATGCTGAATCCTGAAAACCTTAAGGAACAGATCAAACCTCTGGTTTTTCCTCCGGGAGCCCGGGATTCAATCGCTGGCCAGAATCCGGACATCAAAGCATACCTTGATTTCTATGGTATCAATTTTGAAACCGGATCAGCGGATATTCGCCACTCGATGGGCTCGATCGACAGCTGCAACTACAAGGTGGCCTGCCATCTGTTTGAGAAGTCCGATGCCAAAGGCACTTTTTTTCTTCTTCATGGTTACTACGACCATGTTGGACTCTTCGCCCGAATCATCCGCTTCCTGCTGGAGCAGGGCTTCAATGTTCTGGCCTATGACCTGCCCGGTCATGGGCTCTCCAGCGGCAAGCCCGCCACTATCCCGGATTTTTCTGTTTACACTCTGATTCTTGAAGACATACTGATGTATTGTGAAGGCAACCTGCCCAAACCCTGGCACGCTTTTGGCCAGAGTACAGGGTGCGCGATCCTGACAGACTGCCTGATCAACCGGGAGGCCGATAATAAGGCCAGTCCCTTCCAACAGGTCATTTTATCCGCTCCCCTGGTCAGGCCCTGGAAGTGGACACTGGGACGATTACAGCTGCAACTGGCGAAACTGTTTATTACCCAGTTGCCCCGAACTTACACCCGGAATTCCAGAAAAAAATCGTTTCTGGAGCTGTCCCACAACGATCCTCTGTCCGCCACCATTCTGCCCATACAATGGGTACTGGCGATGGATCGCTGGATCAGGCGCATTGAGTCCAGCAAGATAAAATCATCGGTCAGCCCACTTATTCTGCAGGGTACATTCGACCGTACGGTCGATGCCAAACACAATATCCCTGTACTTGAGAAGCTCTATACCCAGCCCAGTGTCTATTATCTTGAAGATGCCCGACACCACTTGCCCAATGAACTGGACGAAACCATTGATGATTACCTCAGCTGGTTGACCAGCAAGCTTAATGCTCAGTCAGCCTGAGGTCAGTTTTGCTGTCAGTCCAAAGAGGTGCAATTAACCTCCAAACAAGTGCCATATAAGCTTGCCATATAGCGATTGATATATACACTTGGTATATAGCATTAATCTAAAGGTGGCAACAATGGCGCACGGCACCGTCTTTGTAAACAACCGGACACAAGCTGTCCGACTCCCCGCAGAAACCCGATTTCCTGATGACATCAAAAAAGTCAGAGTCAGGGTTCGTGGCAATGATCGTATTCTCTCTCCTCTGGGAAAGACCTGGGATTCATTCTTTAATGCAGACCCTGCGGATGGCGTAACCGATGATTTTATGGCAGAACGAGCCTCCCAGGACCAGAGAGGTCGAGAGGAATTCTGATGTTGAAGTTCTTACTTGATACTGATATCTCGATTTACGTGATAAAACGCAGGCCAGCGGAACTGCAATCTGTTTTCAATGCTTATGATGGACAGATTGCTATAAGCTCCATCACATTGTCAGAGCTACTTCACGGTGTAGAAAAAAGCGCCAATCCGAAAAGAAACAGGGATAACGTCGAGAGCTTTGTCAGCAGACTGGAGGTCCTGGAATATACCCCGAAGGCATCTGCTCACTACGGCGATATACGTGCAAACCTTGAAAGAGAGGGATTGGTGATAGGTGTTAATGATATGCATATAGCCGCTCATGCACGTAGTGAAGGGTTGATTGCTGTAACCAATAATGTAAGAGAGTTTGAGCGCGTAGAAGGGCTACGGGTTGAGAACTGGCTTGAGCAAAGTGGGCAATAAAAGACAAACGAAGCTCAAAACGGCCAGTTAGCTGAAGATAGACAGGATCTGAAACTGCTTTCTTCAATACGGAGGCTTACCCGTTTAAGTTAGAAGCACGGGCAACCAAAATAAACAAAGGTAATCCTCAGTGAAGCAGACTAATAAACGACAAAGGTTTTATTATTTTAGTTTTAATTCAGTAATGATTTCTTTTTGAAACGTCTTTGGTTGCATACTCAATAAACTCCCACTCCATACCATTACCGTCGCAGTAGTAATGACGTCTACGGAAATCGCCTTCTTCCTGAAAGTCCGGAATCAACTTATAACCTTCTTCCTTGAGTCTTTGATCCAGTTCATCAAGCTGTTTAACCACAAAGCCAATATGATTAACGCCAAAGTGACTGTAATCTGGTTTACTCGCTTCACCTTCAGGGTATTCATTCAGAGCCATATAAGTTGTGTCATTGCCAAAATGTACCCAGCGGCGGCCGCGGAACTCTCCTCCACCTCTTATCCGAAAATCAGGAAAAGCCGCACCCAAAATACGAGTGGCTTCATCAATTGAGGGGACGGTGATATTGGCATGTTCAAGATAGGCGTTCATAACCCTCTCCAGATATGTAAAGTTTTTTATTTACATATTCAGGCTATGGCAACGGTTTTAATTTGTAAAGTTTTTTATTTACTAACTAAGTCCCCCCTCATATACTGAGGCCATGAAAAGTGAAAAAGCCCAAAACAAAATCCTCCAGCTCCTGAAGAAGGAAGGCGCAAAAACTGCCGTTGAACTGGGCAAGACACTCGACATCACCAGCATGGGTGCCAGACAACATCTCGAAAGAATGGAGAAAGAAGGCCTGGTATCCAGTGAGGAAGTCAGTAAAGGGGTCGGTCGCCCCAAGAAGCTCTGGCGGCTGACGGAAAAGTCGCAGTCACACTTTCCTGATCGTCATGATCAGCTTACGGTAGACATGCTGATTTCCATCAAGAATGTATTTGGTGAACAGGGCTTGGATGAACTGATAGAACATCGCTCGAAAGAAACAGGCCGACAATATCATGAGGCACTCGATAGCCATAAAGATCTGGAAGGCAAAATAAAAGCGCTGGCCAAGGTCCGCTCCAGGGAAGGATACATGGCAGATTACGAAGCCACCGATGTGGGGTTTATCTTCTATGAAAACCATTGCCCGATCTGCTCAGCAGCCAAGGCCTGTCAGGGGTTCTGCCAGTCAGAATTAAAAGTGTTTGCAGAACTTTTTGAGGGGATGGCAAGGGTTGAGCGCCTGGAACATATACTCCGGGGCGCCCGAAGGTGTGCTTACTCGATTACTTTGATTTCCTGAACAGACTGATCAGACAAAGCATATAAGCTGCAATATAAACGCCAAAGATAAACGTCATCCAGTGAGCCATATTCATTCCCAGGAATAGCCAGCCATCCTGCCCGCAGAAACCGGACGGCAGGAACATTTGAGGCCACCAATCATAAAGCGGCAGATCGAATGGGAAGCTAGGCAGAGCCTTGCAGGTCATGAACAAGTCTGCAGACGTGTAGTAGCCCAGCATTTTGATCGAAGCATCCAACCCATAGGCAGCACCGGCAATCCAGATGATGTATCCGAGACCTCTTGCCAGTTTGTTTCGTGGCGCCACCAGCAGGATCAGGGCTGCAAGGCCAATGAGCAATACAGCCAGACGCTGATAAACACAAAGTTCACAAGGGTCCAAATACATGACGTACTGAAAATAAAGGGCTACAGACTCCAGAAAAACAGCCGTCAGCAGCATGATCAGCCAGGTGGTTCTGGCATTCTGCCAGTCACGGATAGCCCCAAGAGGATCCGTTCTGAAATCAGTCCAGAGATGAGAGAGTTTCGTCAAAACAGCGCTTCTCCAAAAGCCTGTATATTGTTCTGAGTAGGTTGGAGACTCAACTTGGAGTCCGACAGCTAAAGATACTGCATGTCCCTGTTGAGTGTAAGACACATTACAAGAAACTGACGGGATCAATTGTTTCCATAGGAGCTGTTTATCGACATTTTCAGAAGACTTCAAAGCAATTAAGAAATTCTCTCCCGACTTCTGATTTACAGTCTAAAACATATCCAGAGAATCAACTCAACATATGCTCTATACGAGACGCTTTTATGAGAATCCATACAGTCATTGATGAAACGCTCATGCGTGATGCCCTTGAAATAACCGGGTTAAAAACGAAGCGTGAGGCTATTGAAAAAGGACTCAGGCTTTTGATCAAGCTGAGCAGGCAAGAATTGATCAGACAATATCGTGGAAAGCTTAACTGGGAAGGCGATCTGGATTGCCTGAGAGTTGACGATGACTAACCCTTGAAACCGGGCCTGCGGCCCGGCTAAATCAAACTCAGTAAAGAACCCGGCAACGAATGGTGCCGTCGATTTCTTTCAGCTTCTCCAGCGCAATGTCACTGTGATCGGCATCTACGTCAATGACCACATAACCCACGGATTCATTGGTTTGCAGGAACTGACCGCTGATATTGATATTGTTCAGGGAGAAAACCTTGTTGATGGCTACCAGAACTCCGGGGATATTCTTGTGAATATGCAGGATACGATGCTTGTCCGGATGCCCAGGCAATGAGACTTCAGGGAAGTTAACAGACGACAATGTTGTACCATTATCACTGTACATAACAAACTTCTCGGAGACTTCACGACCAATATTTTCCTGCGCTTCCTGAGTACTGCCACCCACGTGAGGTGTCAAAATGACGTTATCCAGTCCACGCAGAGGGCTGACAAACTCATCACTGTTAGAACGTGGTTCTTCCGGGAAAACATCGATTGCAGCCCCCAGCAACTTGCCCGTTTCAATCGCCGAAGCCAGGGACTGAATGTCGACAACAGTTCCGCGAGAAGCATTGATCAGAATACTGCCTTCCTTCATAGCCGCAAACTGCTCTTCGCCAAACATCCATTGAGTGGCGGGTGTTTCAGGAACGTGCAGGCTGACAACATCAGACATGGACAGCAGATCATTGAGACTGCCGACCTGACTGGCATTACCGATGGAGAGCTTGGTCACCACATCGTAGTAATAAACGTCCATGCCCATAGATTCAGCCAAAACACTTAGTTGGCTTCCGATACTGCCGTAGCCAATAATACCCAGCTTTTTACCGCGAATTTCATAGGAATTGGCGGCACTCTTCTGCCAGCCACCCCGGTGAGCAACGGCATTCTTTTCAGGCACACCCCGCAACAGAAGAATGGCCTCAGCCAGAACCAGCTCAGCAACAGAGCGAGTGTTGGAATAAGGTGCATTAAAGACCGGGATTCCCCGTGACGTAGCAGCATCCAGCTCTACCTGGTTGGTACCGATGCAGAAACAACCAACAGCGATCAGCTTCTGGGCTGCAGCAAAGACGTCTTCACTCAGCTGGGTTCGGGATCGAATGCCTACAAAGTGCGCTTCGGAAATCCGCTGCTTCAGCTCATCGTCTGGTAAGGACTTGGAAACATAATCAATATTGGTGTAGCCGGAAGCTTCAAGCACTTCCACAGCAGACTGATGAACCCCCTCCAGAAGAAGGAATCGAATCTTACTCTTGTCCAGGGAAATAGAGGGCATAACAATAGCTCGGATGTCTTTTAATCTACCTTGAAAAGTACTTCAGCCAAATCGAGTGGGAAATACTGTCAATGGCTGAATACAACCCGAGTCATCTGGTTTCAGAACCGACCGGGGTGTGGATAATAGCATAAAAAAGAGAAAAGCCCTTACCTTGAGTGTATGAATCAGATGTTCCTTGTCCAATCACCACTACAGGACTTAAACCTCGCGTGCAGAGCAGTTATTATGTGTTTTCTGTTTCAGACACCTATGCTTGATAGCGTAGTCAGAATCTGTCTGATAGCCTGAGACAATGCAGGATGTTGTTCGGAAAACTTGATCGCTTCCTGCTCGAGCTGTTCGTTGTAGTCCTGCAGAGGAATATCGCCCTCTGCCTGAGCCAGAGCCAGCTGCAGTTCATCGGTAATTTGCTTGAGAGCCCCTGCAGTACATTCGTCCACAGGCTGTCCTTCAAGCAGGTCATGCAGATTCTGGATATTCAGGTGGAGTTCTTCAGACATGACGTGCTCCTGTGATCAGGTTAATCTGGAAAACACAATATTTGTACTGTGAATGATAGCTTCAGCAGTCGTACCCGGCTGATAAATACTAGCGATGTGCCAGGCCATGAGCAAAATAAAAACACAAGAACAAACAAGCAAGAAGGACGCCCTATGAAGTACAGGCATCACTGGCTAAGTGGCGACCGCATTGATCTGCCGGCCGGCAAAGTGGTGTGTGTCGGCCGAAATTATGCCGAGCACATTCGGGAGTTGAACAATCCGCTGCCCGAGGATCCCGTGTTGTTTATCAAACCTTCAACATCACTGACAGCTCTGGAAATACCCTTTGCCATTCCCGTCGATCGCGGTGAAGTTCACCACGAAACAGAAATAGCAATTCTGATGGACACCCGACTCCAGAATGCCAGCGAGAATGAGAGCATTGATGCCATCAAGGCAATAGGGCTGGCATTGGATCTGACACTCCGGGATGTTCAGTCCCGGCTAAAAGAAAAAGGACTGCCATGGGAAGTGGCCAAAGCCTTTGATGGCAGCTGCCCCGTTTCAGGGTTTATTGCCAAAGAGCACCTGCCCGATCTCAATAACATTCACTTCAGCCTTAAAATTAATGGGCAGACACGTCAGGAAGACACTTCAGCCCATATGCTGACCTCAATTCCGGGGCTGATCAGCTACATAAGCCGTCACTTCACACTGGAACCCGGCGATATTGTCCTCACTGGCACTCCGGCCGGCGTTGGTCCTCTGAAGCAGGGAGATCGGCTTGAATTAGCTATTACTGACCGCTTTAGTCTGGCAACATCCTGCATCTGATCCTAAAGAACCCGGCACTTCTTCAGATATTGACTGTAGAGAAATCAGGCCACAGGCAAAGGAAAGCCAGTGTCAGTCAGGGAAACCTACAGCCTCCATATTCTGGTGGTGGAAGATAGCCAGGTAAACCAGATGGTGGTCAAAAAGCTGCTTGAAAAATTGGGCTGCAGCTGCAAAGTGGCCCAGAATGGTCAGGAAGCACTGGACATTCTTGAGACTTCAGAGGCCTTCAACCTGATTCTCATGGATTGCATGATGCCCATCATGGGTGGTCTGGAAGCCACTGAAAAAATCAGAGCCTCCGGGCAACACTATGCCGGAATACCGGTTATCGCTTTCACAGCCAACACCTCGGAATCGGATAAGATTGCCTGTAAGTCTGCCGGTATGGACGATTTTCTGGACAAACCTGTTTCACTTGCATCTTTATCAGAAAAGCTGGTTCTTTGGAACCAAGACTGAAACTGCCTCAAATCCTAAGGGCTTTTGGCGCTCTGGATTCGAGACGTTCTGCCCTGTGTATCAATGGCTACAAAAACCATATTGGCTTCAGTCAGCTTGGCGCGACCGCGTTTATCTTCCACCCAGGCTTCAACGACCACCCGAATTGACGTTTTGCCGACCTCTGTCACCCGGGTGAACAGCGCAAGAATATCACCCATTTTAACTGAGCGCATAAAACTCATACTGCCGATACTAACGGTGACAACACGTCCTGTGGCAATCTTTCTGGCCATGATTGCGCCAGCCTGATCAATCTGCATGGCCACCCAGCCACCAAAGACATCGCCTGTCGTATTAACAGATTGGTAGTCTGCCAGCACTTTCAGCGTCAGTTCTCCCTGAGGTCCGGGAGCAAGATCATTGTTCAGTTCCATATTGTTCTCTAGCACTTGATGTTTTTATTTTTTTGGCGCAACCGACTCTGAAAATCCTTATATATAATGTCAGTTGTTTCTTGCGCCCGGGATCTTCCTGATCGTGAAGCTTTTCCAGCTAAAGGTATTTTACTTCTCTTCTCAGTTAGCGTTGTAGCTAAAACACTCAGCGAATAGAAACTGGCACAGGAGGCATGCTTTGCAAGCCGGGCTCGTACCTGTCTTGGCATTTCATCAGTAATCTACAATCAAGTTGGAATTAAAGTCAGTGATTTTACATTATGACTATTGCGAATATAAAGCTTCACTGTCGTTCATATAACTGTCACATTTTCATCTTATAGTTCTTGCCAGTAAACAAATGCCTGTAGCTGTATAAGAGAGGCTAAAAAATCCCTTTAGGAGAGATACGAATGAAGCTTAAAGCTCTAATAACAACAATTGCCCTTGCGACCGGAATCCAGGCTGCCTCTGCCAGTCAGATTGACGCTGAGATCCCCACTTATAAGAAAGCCAGTGGTGTATCAGGCAATCTGTCCAGTGTCGGCTCTGACACTCTGGCTAACCTGATGACTCTGTGGGCAGAAGATTTCAAGCGTGAATATCCTAATGTGAACGTACAGATTCAGGCTGCCGGTTCTTCTACTGCACCACCCGCTCTGACGGAAGGAACGTCCAACATCGGCCCCATGAGCCGCAAGATGAAAGACAAGGAACTGGAAGCTTTTGAGAAGAAGCATGGCTACAAGCCCACTGCTGTTCCGGTTGCCATTGACGCTCTGGCTGTTTTCGTCAACAAGGACAACCCAATCAAGGGTCTGACCATGGCTCAAGTGGACGCTATTTTCTCCTCCACCCGCAAGTGTGGTGACGACAAAGACATCAGTACCTGGGGTGCTGCCGGTCTGGACGGAGCCTGGAAAAACCGCTCAATCCAGCTGTACGGCCGTAACTCTGTATCCGGCACCTACGGTTACTTCAAGAAGAAAGCCCTCTGCAAAGGTGATTTCCGTAACAACGTAAATGAACAGCCTGGTTCTGCTTCTGTGGTTCAGTCTGTCAGTGCTTCTGTAAACGGCATCGGCTACTCCGGCATCGGTTACCAGACTTCCAGCGTACGTACTGTACCTCTGGCCAAGAAAGCCGGTCAGCCATTCGTTGAGGCAACGCCCGCTAACGCTGTCAACAACTCTTATCCACTGTCTCGTTTCCTGTACGTGTACGTTAACAAGCAGCCCAACAAGAAGTTGTCCCCTCTGGAAGGCGAATTCCTGAAGATGGTACTGTCTCAGCAGGGTCAGGAAGTCGTCGTTAAAGACGGTTACATCCCTCTGCCTGCCAAGGTGGTTGAAAAGTATCTGTCTGAACTCGATCTGTAATCACAGATTCATGAGTGATCCACACGGGGCCATCTGGCCCCGTTTTTATGGCGGGTACTCAAAGAATCATGGCGGCAATCCAGCCAAAAATAATCATCGGAATATTGAAGTGTAAAAAGGTGGGAATCACCGAATCCCGGATGTGGTCGTGCTGACCATCCACGTTCAAGCCGGCAGTGGGACCAATGGTAGATTCTGAAACCGGGGAGCCTGCATCACCTAATGCTCCTGCGACTCCCACAAGACAGGCTATCGCCAGTGGCGTAAATCCAAGTTCCATGCCCAGTGGCACATAAAGGGTGGCAATAATCGGAACCGTAGAGAACGAAGAGCCAATACCCATAGTGATCAGTAACCCGACCAGAAGCATAAGAATGGCCGCAAGAGCCTGACTGCCTCCCACAAACATCTGTACCTGACTCACCAGCTCTGGAATATCACCTGTTGAGCGGAGCACTTCCGCAAAACCTGCGGCCGAGATCATGATGAAGCCAAAAGCTGCCATCATGCGCAGACCCTCATTGAATACCTCATCTGCTTCCCGCCAGCAGACGACTCGCCCAATGACCATGGTAATAAAGCCCAGTGCAGCAGCGAGAACCATGGACCCGGTTGTCAATTGACTCACCAGCACCAGAACAATGGCTATGACAGAGGTAATAATGGCAGGCTTGCTTAACTGAATATCTTGTTCATGAATCAAAATGGTCTCTTCTACACGATAGGTTCTGGACTTTCGGTAACTGAAAAAAACAGCCAGCAACAACCCCAGGAACATACCCAAAACGGGAATCGCCATCGCCAGCGGCATCTGGCTCAGTTCAATATCCAGCCCATTCTCCTGAAGATTGCCACCAAGAATCTGATTCAGATAGACATTGCCAAAGCCTACAGGAAAAATCATATAGGTCGCGGTAAGGCCAAAGGTAAGAAGACAGACCACCTGACGACGATCAATCGCCATAGCACTGAATACCGATAACAAGGGAGGAATCAGTATGGGAATAAAGGCTATGTGGATAGGTATCAGGTTCTGGGAAGAAAAAGCCATCAACACAAGCGCCAGAAACAGGCTGTACTTTAGCTTCACATTATTGTGCGAGTTGTTGCTGTTCTTTACTTTGCGGATGATCTTTCCAGCCATCCACTCAGGTATGCCGGAGCGGGCGATGGCCACAGCAAAAGCACCCAGCATGGCGTAACTGATAGCAATGCCTACGCCACCGCCCAAACCTCTGGAGAATGCCTCCAGAGTCTGGAAGATATCCAGACCACCGATCACTCCCCCGGCCAGAGCCCCCACAAACAGTGCCAGAACCACATTAACGCGCAACAAGCTCAACGCGAGCATGAAAGCAACCGCCAGAATCACTGCGTTCATATTAATTCCAAATTGTATTTTATCGTTATAACGGCCAGCGGCTATCTATAGTGAAGCATGGACAATAGCGGCATTACCAGATTGTAGTTAATTGGTTTATTTTTCGCGCAAATAGAGAATTAGCAGGCCAAATAACTATAAAGTGAAGAAATATCCCTGAAAACGCAGGCTGGAATCAATTCTCTGGCGAGTTGCTCTTATATTGATCAACTAATGGCCTGAGTGCCCGTGCCTGCTGAGCAATGGTCGGATCACCGCTATCTTCTGCATTGCTCAACCTTACATAGACATTATTGTCATCTTCAGGCCAGCAGGTTCTTCTTCCTGTCTGCATTTGTAATACCAGATGCTGCACAGAGAACAAATGAACGGTTGGCTCAATGGCTCGTGCCCGCTCAGCAAGGTCCCGATCATTGCTTCGCTGTGCACTACTCAACCTTGTATAGATATATCTGTCATTATCAGGCCAGGTCTCTCTCCCCGCCTGCACTTGTGCCAACAGATGCCGCACAGAGTAAAAATTAACCAATGGCTCAAGTGCTTCTGCCTGCTCAGCAATGACCAGATCATTACAATCCCTCGCAATACCCAACCGTGTACGGATATAACTGTCATTATCAGGCCAGGTATCATCCCCTGCCTGCACTTGAGATACCTGATGCTGTACAGCGTACAAATTAGCTAATGGATAAATTGCCCGCGCCTGCTTTGCAATGGCCGGATCAGGGATATTTACCAGCATTCTCAACGACCCTAGATGGATAAAACCCTCATCTGCGGGCCAGGTTCTTTTCCCTGCCCGCACTTGCAAAACCAGATGCTGCGCAGAGTACAATTTTGCTAATGGAAAAATTGCCCGCGCCTGCTCTACAATGGCTGAATCATTACAAAGTAGCGCAGCATTCAACGTTACGAAGATACTATGGTCATTTTTAGGCCAGGTCCCTCTCCCTAGTAGCATACCCATCACAATATGAATCACCTCTTGCAGTTCTTTCTGTATCTCTTTCAGTATCAGAAAATTACCCAAAGCGCTCTGATCATGCCGACAATATGGGCAGAAACGATTCCCTTCCATGTTAACTTCTCCTGTCAGCCACCGTTTCAGGCATTCCAGATGGAACAAATGCAAACATGACGTTTTCATCACGTCGTCAGATTGTTCTAAATTAAGAAGGCATACGCTGCAAGTTTCCCCAACATATTCAACCCCCTGCGCTTCTTCAAAATCATTCGAATCAGATTGAGGCAGCATAAATACCGGATACAACATAACTGTTTCTGGCTGATGCATCTGCCCATGACCAGACAAATCTTTCCCCGATAGTTCAGCAAGCAGTTCCGAGGCATCTAACGGCACCCGTCTGAATAACGACCTGTTGAATGCCATCTTCTGTGTAATACCTGCCAAAGCCGCAGATAAATCTTTGTCACTGACGAATGGTCTGGATTGACCGGAAGTGGTCGGATATCCATTATAAAGCCATTGTTTCAGCCGCTGGCCGATCCCGAGCAGCACTGACAGGTAGTCAAACTGCCAGTCGGGCATTTTAAACAATCCCCTGCCGGAAATGCCCGGTATAAATAGAGGAGGGGGTGGTGGGTCAGGTGGAAATCCGCCTCCTGATAATCGCAAGGCGGATTCAGGTGTTGATGTGGGCCATTCAGGCAGAGCAAAACCCGTGCTATTTTTCTCTCTCTTCTCAAAAACATTCTCTAAAGACATCAGCCACTGCCACAGAGCTGACAGGAGAGAACCAGGCTGCTGGAGAAATGAACCTTTACCGTCATCAATTGACCAGACCGGTGAGGGCTGATCAAACCATTGCCCTTCTGCCTGCTTTACTTGGTTGCTATCTGTTGCCCGGTCACTCTCCTTACTGGCGGTTCTGTCTACTTGCCATTCAGGGCTGATACATACAAAGCTTCCCTGTTCCGTTGCGGGAATATAAATATCGCGATTCAGAAAATAACAGTTAAACGAAGCCTCAGCTATCGGCACCCCAAAAGCGACTGCAATGGTCGCCAGAAAGATCAAGAGTGTACATATGAATGAAAACGGCTTTAAGTCACACACAAACTTCCGCATTTGTTCAGTGGAAGCCTGATTGTAGCTCATTGTGCGGACACACCTGCCTGAATATTGAAGCAGAGAGGTCCCGCTGAAAAAGCAGCCTGGAATCAATTCCCTGACGACTTACTCTTATATTGATCAACTAATGGTTTAAGTGCCCGTGCCTGCTGAGCGATGTTCGGATCAGTGCATTTTTCTGCGCTACTCAACCTTAAATAGACATTATTATCATCTTCAGGCCAACTAACCCTCAATCCTTTCTGCATTCGTGACACCAGGTTCTGCACGGAGTAAAAATTAACGGCTGGCTCAAGTGCCCGTGCCTGCTCAGCAATGGCCGGATCATCGCTTCCTTGTGCACTTCTCAACTTTGTATAGATATCAATGTCGTCATTAGGCCAGATATCTCCCCATGCCTGATTCAGTGACAACAGATTCCTGACAGAGTAAAAATTAACCAATGGCTCAAGTGCTTCTGCCTGCTCAGCAACAGCCAGATCATTGCTAGCTTTTGCAATCCTCAAATTTTCATGGATACGCCAGTCATTATCGGGCCAGGTCTCTCTCCCTGCCCGCATTTGTGACACCTGATATTGTAAAGCGTACAAATTAGCTAATGAATAAATAGCCCGTGCCTGCTCAGCAATGGCCGGATCAGGGCTATTTACTAATCTACTCAACGACCCCATGAACTCACTCCGGTCTCCAGGCCAACTCCTTTTCCCAGCCTGCACTTGTGACATCAGATGCTGCGCAGAGTACAAATTCACCAATGGATAAAGTGCACTTGCCTGCTCAAAAGTGGCCAGGTTATCACCATCCCTCCATGCTTCAGCGATGGTTCCATCAGTACCATATAACCCAAGATTTAACCCAACACTCAGGCCTGCCAAGAAATGGTCATCAGTACCAAATAAGGCAACATTCAGCATTTCGAAGACAGCATGCTCATCCTCTTCGTCTGGCCAGACCCCTGTTCCTGCCTGCATTTGTGACACCAGATGCTGCACGGTGTACAAAAAAATTGTTGGCTTAAGTGCCCGGGCCCGCTCAACAATGGCCGGATCATTGCTGTCCAGTGCCATTCTCAACCGTAGATAGATAGGACGGTCATCGTCAGGCCAGGCCCTTCTCCCCGCTTGTATTTGTGTCGTCAGATGTTGCAGGGAGAACAAACAAACTAACGGCCAAAGTACCCGCGCCTGCTCAGCAATGTCTGGATCATCGATACCTTCTGCAATTCTCATCTCTAAAAAGATATGCCCATCATTTTCAGGCCAGGTCGCTCTCTCTGCCTGCACCTGTGACACCAGATGCCGCACAGAGTAAAAATTAACTAATGGCCAAAGTGCCCTTATCTGCTCAGCGATGGCCGGATCATTGCTGGCTCCTGCACGGATCAGCCTTTCATAGATATACCTGTCATTTTCAGGCCAGGCCCCTCTTTCTAAAAGCATTTCCGTCACAATATGAGCCACCTCTTGCATTCCTTTTTGGATCAGAAAGTCACCCAGAGCACTCTGATCCTGGAGACAATATGGACAGAAATGGTAGCCTTTCATGTTAATTTCTTTTGTTAGCGACCGTTTCAGGCAGTCCATATGGAACAAATGCAAACATGACGTTTTCACCAGGTCGTCAGATTCTTCAAAGTTATTCCGGCATGCTCCGCAAGTTTCCCCAACATATTCAACCCCCTGCGCTTCTTCAAAGTCATTCGAATCAGATTGAGGCAGCATAAAAACGGGATACAACATAACTGTTTCTGGCTGATGCACCTGCCTGTGACCAGACAAACCTTTCCCCGATTGTTGAGCAAGCAGTTCCGAGACATCTAACGGCACCTGACTGAATAACGACCTGTTGAACGCCCTCTTCTGTGTAATCCCTGCCAAAGCCGCAGATAAATCTTTGTCACTGACGAATTGTCCGGATTGACCGGTAGTGCTGCGATATCCATCATAAAACCATTGTTTCAACCACTGCCCGATCATCAACACAGCTGACAGGTAGTCAAGCTGCCAGTCAGGCCTATTAAACAATCCCTTGCCAGGAAGGCCCGGCATAAATGGTGGAGGTGGTGGGTCGGGTGGAAATCCACCTCCTGATAATCGCAAGGTGGGTTCAAGGGTTGATGTGGGCCATTCTGGCAGTGCAAAGCCTGTGCTATTTTTCTCTCTTATCTCAGGAACAATCTCCGAAGACATTAGCCACTGCCACAGAGATGACAAGAGTAAAACGGGCTGCTGGAGAAATGAGCCTTTAACGTCATCAGTTGACCTTACTGGTGAGGGCAAGAGCAGAGCGCCTTCAGGCACAAAGTAGACAAAATCGGATATCAGATAAGCCTCTTGATCAGACGTCCCATTTACGACGACGAGCAGAAGTCCTTGAGAGTTGTCAGCAGCAAATCCAATGACTGCCAGAGAGATCAAGAACTTACAAAAGAAAATGGTTTTAAGTCGCACACAAACTTTCGCTTTTCTTCAGTCGGAGCCTGAGTGTAGCTCATAGTGCGGGCACACCTGCCTGAGATATTGAAGCAGAGAGGTCCCGCTGAAAAAGCAGCCTGGAATCAATTCCCTGACGACTTACTCTTATATTGATCAACTAATGGTTTAAGTGCCCTCGCCTGCTGAGCAATGGCCGGATCAGTGCATTTTCCTGCACTACTCAACTTTAAATAGACACTATTATCATCTTCAGGCCAGCTAATCCTTAATCCTCTCTGCATTCGTGACACCAGGTTCTGCACGGAGTAAAAATTAACGGCTGGCTCAAGTGCCCGTGCCTGCTCAGCAATGGCCGGATCATCGCTTCCTTGTGCACTTCTCAACCTTGTATAGATATCACTGTCGTCATCAGGCCAGATATCACCCCAAACCTGCCTCAGCGACAACAGATTCCTGACAGAGTAAAAATTAACCAATGGCTCAAGTGCTTCTGCCTGCTCAGCAACAGCCAGATCATTGCTAGCTTTTGCAATCCTCAACTCTTCATGGATATGCCAGTCATTATCGGGCCAGGTCTCTCTCCCTGCCCGCATTTGTGACACCTGATATTGTAAAGCGTACAAATTAGCTAATGGATAAATAGCCCATGCCTGCTCAGCAATGGCTGGATCAGGGTTATTTACTAATCTCCACAACGACCCCATGAGATGACTCTCATCTCCAGCCCAGCTTCTTTTCCCAGCCTGTATTTGTGATATCAGATGCTGCGCAGAGTACAAATTCACTAATGGATAAAGTGCACTTGCCTGCTCAGAAGTGGCAACATTATCGCCATATTCCCTCCATGCCTTACTAATGGTTCCATCAGTACCATATGACCCAAGATTTAACCCAACACTCAGGCGTGCTAAGAAATGGTCATCAGTACCAAAAAAGGCAACATTCAGCATTTGGAAGACACCACGGTCATCGTCTGGCCAGACCCCTTTTCCTGCCTGCATTTGTGAAACCAGTTGCTGCACAGAGTAAAGAAAAATGGTCGGCTTAAGTGCCCGTGCCTGCTTAACAATGGCCGGAACATTACTGCCCAGTGCCATTCTCAACCTCAGAGCGATATCACGCTCATCGTCAGGCCAGGTCTTTCTCCCTGCTTCTATTTGTGAGATCAGATTTTGCAGGGAGTACAAACAAACTGAAGGCCAAAGTACCCGCACCTGCTCAGCAATTTCCGGATCATCGATACCTTTTGCCATTCTCAATTCTAAAAAGATATGCCCATCATTGTCAGGCCAGGTCGCTCTTCCTGACTGCACTTGTGACACCAGGTGCTGCACAGAGTAAAAGTTAACTAATGGCCAAAGTGCCTGTATCTGCTCAGTGATGGCCGGGTCACTGCTAGCTCCTGCACGAATCAGCCTTTCATAGATATACCTGTCATTCTCAGGCCAGGTTCCTCTCTCTAATAGCATTTCCTTCACAATATGAGCCACCTCTTGCATTTCTTTCTGGATCAGAAAGTCACCCAGAGCACTCTGATCCTGCCGACAATATGGACAGAAACGGTAGCCTTTCATGTTAATTTCTTCTGTTAGACACCGTTTCAGGCAGTCCATATGGAACAAATGCAAGCATGACGTCTTCACCGCGTCATCAGATTCTTCAAGGTTATTCCGGCATGCTCTGCAAGTTTCCCCAACATATTCAACCCCCTGCGCTTCTTCAAAGTCATCCAAATCAGATTGAGGCAGCATAAAAACGGGATACAACAAAACTGTTTCTGGCTGATGCAACTGCCTGTGACCAGACAAATCTTTCCCCGATAGTTGAGCAAGCAGTTCCGAAGCATCTAACGGCGCCTGACGGAATAACGAACTGCTGAACACCCTCTTCTGTGAAATCTCTGCCAAAGCCGCAGATAAATCTGTGTCAGTGACGAATTGTCCGGGAGTGCTGCGATATCCATCATAAAACCATTGTTTCAACCACTGCCCGATCCTGAACAGAGCTGACAGGTAGTCAAACTGCCAGTCAGGCCTATTAAACAATCCCTTGCCAGGAATACCCGGCATAAATGGTGGAGGTGGTGGGTCGGGTGGAAATCTGCCTCCTGATAATCGCAAGGCGGATTCAGGTGTTGATGTGGGCCATTCCGGCAGTGTAAAACCTGTGCTATTTTTCTCTCTTTTCTCACTAACATTCTCCGAAGACATTAGCCACTGCCACAGAGATGACAAGAGTAAAACGGGCTGCTGGAGAAATGAGCCTTTAACGTCATCAGTTGACCTTACTGGTGAGGGCAAGAGCAGAGCGCCTTCAGGCACAAAGTAGACAAAATCGGATATCAGATAAGCCTCTTGATCAGACGTCCCATTTACGACGACGAGCAGAAGTCCTTGAGAGTTGTCAGCAGCAAATCCAATGACTGCCAGAGAGATCAAGAACTTACAAAAGAAAATGGTTTTAAGTCGCACACAAACTTTCGCTTTTCTTCAGTCGGAGCCTGAGTGTAGCTCATAGTGCGGGCACACCTGCCTGAGATATTGAAAAATGCTTTTTTTCTTGATCTATCAATCTCTTGTTCTAAATTCCCCCTTCAGGAAAAACACAAAACAGACGTAAGGATTAAGTTTTGAAAAAAACACTCTCTTCGTCATTGCTGTTATTGCTGGCGTGGCTGACTGTTACCTGTCACGCCGAATCATCAGAAAGACATTTTATTGTCGAGTTCGGCAACACCCCTCTGGGCGCCAAACCTTATTCATGGATACCCGTAGTAGAGGCAATGGCTGCTTTCGGCTTGCTTATGTATGGCCGAGGACACTACGGGCAACAAAACCAACCACAAAGTCAGCCACAAAGCCAGCCATCTCAATCGCAAGCCTCAGGAATAACTCCCCATCATACAGCTGCTTTCTCCAGCCTCATGTCTTCCGACTCTGGGGGCGGTCACCAGGACCCCAAACAATCCCAACATACTTTGGGTTTAAATTGTTTCGTCGATTCCTGTCATGGTGTTTGTCGATTCCTGTCACAGGGTTTTGAAAGAAGTTCGACGGGCCACACTCATCATGACACGACAGAAACGCAAAGAGATAAGCTGGGAACCGGTCGTTCTTTGGGTATTCACATTCCAAGAATTGCATTTCGCGAACCAGAAAACTCAGCATCAATCAGCCATCTTTTGGCTGGTCCTGACCCCGCGACTTGGCCTGAACCTATGGTGAAAATTGTCTGGACACGTTCACTTGCCACAAAGTTCCCCCTTGAGCGATTTCGGCCATACGGCGTTATGGTAAGCGACATTGATGGTTATCTTAGGGAGCTTGGGAACCATACTATGAGTTTTAATTGTTCCTTCGATTCCTGCAATGGCTTTTGCAGACTCGGACAATACGACGGTGGTGGATCAACTGAAGAGTCGCTGAAATCCGAAGTAAGTTCGGCGAACCAAACTCATCACGGGATGACAGAATCACAAACCTTTCAGCCACAAGCTGGTGGACATTCGTTTTTTGACGCCCTATTAGCCGGGTTATTCCCAATTTCGCAATCTTCGCCAATAAATAATCATTCAACGGAGCCTGCGGGCACCCTGGAATGTTCCAGCGACACCTATGGAGCAGGGTGGGATGTTGATTCCGATATGGATGTCGATCCCTATGAAGAGTAGTACGACATTGGTCGTCACAAAACTCTAAGACCTGAGCAGACAGACTGAACTTGCCAGAAGGCTGAGGTTCAAAGCTTTCGGTTACAACGACTTTTCCTCATGGGTACAATCTGTGTACACTCGTAGAGAATCGTTACCCACTGATAACCAGATTGAAGCAGAGAGGTCTCGCTGAAAAAGCAGCCTGGAATCAATTCCCTGACGACTTACTCTTATAATGATCAACTAATGGTTTAAGTGCCCGCGCTTGCTGAGCAATGGCCGGATCAGTGCATTTTCCTGCACTACTCAGCCTTAAATAGACATCATTATCATCTTCAGGCCAGCTGGTCCTTAATCCTTTCTGCATTAGTGACACCAGGTCCTGCACGGAGCAAAAATTAACGGCAGGCTCAAGTGCCCGCGCCTGCTCAGCAATGGCCGGATCATCGCTTCCTTGTGCACTTCTCAACCTTGTATAGATATAACTGTCCTCAAGTGGCCAGATCTCTCGCCCCACCTGCACTTGTGACACCAGGTTCTGCACGGAGTAAAAATTAACGGCTGGCTCAAGTGCCCGTGCCTGCTCAGCAATGGCCGGATCATTGCTATCTCTTGCAATACTTAACATGGTATGGAAATACCTGTCATAAACAGGCCAGGTATCTCTCCCTGCCTGCATTTCTGACACCTGATACCGTAGAGCGTACAAATTGGCTAATGGATACAAGGCCCGTGCCTGCTCAGCAATGGCTGGATCAGGGCTATCTTCTATCAGTCTTTTCAACGCCCCCGCATGGATGTAATCTTCTTTAGTCCAGCTCCTTCTCCCTGCCTGTACTTGTGACAACAGACGCTGTGCAGAGTAAAAATTCACAAATGGATAAAGTGCCTTTGCTGGCGCGGCAGTGGGTATACTATCGGGATTTAATACCCTCCATGCCTCAATACTGGTTGCATCAGTACCAAATAACGCCACATGCAGGATTCTGAAGATACCACCGTCATCGTCTGGCCAGGTTCTTGTCCCTGCCTGCACCTGTGACACCAGATGCTGCACGGAGTACAAATAAGCTGCCGGCTTAAGTGCCCGTGCCTGCTCAACAATGGCCGGATCTTTGCTATCTTGTGCCATCTTCAACCTCAGAGCGATATCACGCTCATCGTCAGGCCAGGTCCTTCTCCCTGCTTCTATTTGTGAGATCAGATTTTGCAGGGAGTACAAACAAACTGAAGGCCAAAGTGACCGCACCTGCTCAGCAATTTCCGGATCATCGATACTCTTTGCCATTCTCAACTCTAAAAAGATATGCCCATCATTGTCAGGCCAGGTCGCACTCCCTGACTGCATTTGGGACACCATATGTTGCACTGAGTAAAAATTAACTAATGGCCAAAGTGCCTGTATCTGCTCAGCGATGGCCGGATCATTGCTGGCTCCCGCACGGATCAGCCTTTCATAGATATACCTGTCATTTTCAGGCCAGGTCCCTCTTTCTAAAAGCATTTCCGTCACAATATGAGCCACCTCTTGCATTTCTTTCTGGATCAGAAAGTCACCCAGAGCACTCTGATCCTGCCGACAATATGGACATAAATGGTTGCCTTTCAGGTTAATTTCTTTTGCTAGCCACCGTTTCAGGCAGTCCATATGGAACAAATGCAAACACGACGTTTTCACCAGGTCGTCAGATTCTTCAAAGTTATTCCGGCATACTTTGCAAGTTTCTCCAACATATTCAACCCCCTGCGCTTCTTCAAAGTCATCCAAATCAGATTGAGGCAGCATAAATACGGGATATAACATAACTGTTTCTGGCTGGTGCATCTGCCTGTGACCAGACAAACCTTTCCCCGATAGTTGAGCAAGCAGTTCCGAGATATCTAACGGCACCTGACTGAATAACGACCTGTTGAACGCCCTCTTCTGTGTAATCCCTGCCAAAGCCGCAGATAAATCTTTGTCACTGACGAATTGTCCGGATTGACCGGGAGTGCTGCGATATCCATCATAAAACCATTGTTTCAACCACTGCCCGATCTTGAACAGAGCTGACAGGTAGTCAAACTGCCAGTCAGGCCTATTAAACAATCCCTTGCCAGGAATACCCGGCATAAATGGTGGAGGTGGTGGGTCGGGTGGAAATCTGCCTCCTGATAATCGCAAGGCGGATTCAGGTGTTGATGTGGGCCATTCCGGCAGTGTAAAACCTGTGCTATTTTTCTCTCTTTTCTCACTAACATTCTCCGAAGACATTAGCCACTGCCACAGAGATGACAGGAGGGAAACTTTAACGTCATCAGTTGACCTTGCTTGTGAGGGCGCATCAAACCATTGCTTTGCCTTTCCTTCTTGCGTTGCGGGAATACCAATAAGAAGTCCTTGAGAGTTGTCAGCAGCAAATCCACTGGCTGCCAGAGAGATCAAGAATGTAAATATGAAAGAAAACGGTTTTAAGTTGCACACAAATTTTCGCTTTTCTTCAGCTGGAGCCTCAGTGTAGCTGATACTGAATAGAGTGCGGTTTGGCTGCGGTATTTTTCAGACAGCGTGTCCGGTCACGGCTATCTATCGCTCAATACCAGGTATACTGTTCCAAGATACTCAGAGTGGCGGCTTGAGTACTCAACTCCCATTTTTTTCAATTCTGTCATATTTCTGTAACACAGACCTTTTAAGGTACGCTCAATAATCTCTGCGACCAGTGCCATGTACCAACCAATAATAGAAGACAGCCCTGGTGTCGATTACAACACCCCGGCTCATAAACGTCATCAGTCACTTCGCTTTCTCAAAGATCACCTGACCCGGTGGGGTGTAGCCGTCGGTGGCCTCGGTGTTATTGCCGCCATTCTGCTGATCTTCATCTATCTTCTGTACGAAGTTGGGCCTTTATTCAAAAGTGCAGAAATTGAACAAAGCAGTACCTGGACACAGACGATCACAGGGGAGCAGCGCCCTCTCTATCAGAGTATGGAAGAACAGGCTGAACTGGCTTTTTCCATCACTGCCGACGGTGCCCTGACTTTTTCATCCACCCGAACCGGAGGGCAGAAATATCGCTATTCCCTGCCCCTTCCTGCCGGGACCTCAGTCACCACAATTAACAATGATCCATCCGATAGCAACCTCCTGGCTGCGGGTCTGAGTAATGGTCAGGTCATCATTTTCAAGCACGGCTATCAAATTACCTGGCCTGATGACAAGAGGCTGATCACGCCAAGGGTCACCTACCCATATGGTGAGGAAGCGATTGATCTGATAACGGATAATGAGGCTGTTTCACACCTGAGTATCAGTGATAGTGAAGATCAGCTGCTACTCACCGGTTATGGTGACAAGCGCCTCTATATGACCGCTTTTAGCAAGGAAGAAAACTTCCTGACGGAAGAAGTCACGCTTGAAGAAATGAGTGTCACTCTGCCCGAAGTGGATGGACCTGTTCACGATGTACTGATTGCTCCGGATCAGCACTGGCTTTTTGTTCAATCCGGTGCTGATGGCCTGACACTGATCGATATCAGCAACATCAATCAGCCTCACGTCGTGTCAGAGACTGACCTGACTAACGACTCGGCCAGAGTAACAACCATGACATTCCTGTTGGGTGGAGTTTCTCTGCTGATAGGCGATGACACCGGCATGGTCAGCCAGTGGTTCATGGTCAGAGATGAACAAAACCAGTGGCACCTGCAAAGAATTCGCGAGTTCGAGCTGGCCGGTGAACCTATTATGCAGATAGTGCCTGAGCATCGCCGCAAGGGCTTTCTGGCAGCCGATGACAAGGGTAATGTTGGCATCTTCTACACCACAGCCAACAGAACCCTGCTGACTGAGAAGCTGACCGACGGTCCTGTTGAGCAACTGGTTATTGCCCCCCGTAGCAACTATATGCTGGTGAGTAGCAATGGCTCTACCGAATTCTGGCGTGTTGAAAATGAACATCCGGAAGTATCCTTGTCGGCTCTCTGGGGTAGAGTCTGGTATGAGGGTTATGAGAAACCTGAATATATCTGGCAGTCGTCTGCATCGAATAATGACTTTGAGCCAAAGCTGAGCCTGACCCCTCTGGCCTTCGGCACTCTCAAGGCCGCCTTTTACGCCATGTTACTGGCTACACCTCTGGCAATAGCCGGAGCCATCTATACGGCTTACTTCATGGCGCCAGCCATGCGTCGTAAAGTAAAGCCTGTCATTGAGTTGATGGAAGCACTGCCTACGGTCATTCTGGGTTTTCTGGCCGGTCTCTGGCTGGCCCCCCTGATCGAAAACAGTCTGGCAGGAATATTTGCACTCTTGTTGATTGTTCCAATCGGCATATTGCTCTTTGCTTTTGCCTGGGACTCCATGCCCGGTAAAATCCGCCACGCCATCCCGGACGGTTGGCAAGCAGCCCTGCTCATCCCTGTGGTACTGATCAGTGGTGCTATTGCCATGAACCTGAACGGTACCATTGAAGCAACCTTCTTTGATGGTGACCTGAGAACCTGGCTGACCTCTGATCTGGGCATTCCTTACGATCAGCGCAATGCTCTGGTAGTGGGACTGGCAATGGGCTTTGCAGTGATCCCCACCATTTTTTCTATCGCAGAGGATGCCATTTTCAGTGTTCCCAAACATCTGAGTTATGGCTCCCTGGCACTGGGTGCGACGCCTTGGCAGACCTTGATGCGGGTGGTATTGCTGACCGCCAGCCCGGGCATATTCTCTGCCGTGATGATTGGTATGGGCCGCGCCGTGGGTGAAACGATGATCGTACTGATGGCTACCGGCAACACGCCCATCATGGACGCCAATATCTTCGAAGGCATGAGAACCCTGGCTGCCAACATTGCTGTTGAAATGCCTGAATCCGAAGTCGGCAGCAGCCACTATCGAATTCTATTCCTTGCTGCACTGGTGCTTTTCCTGTTCACCTTTGTCGTTAATACCGCTGCCGAGATGGTTCGTCATCGACTGCGCAAGAAGTACAGTTCGCTTTAAGGAAGGAGCCGGAACATGAGTAATAAAATAACCAAGTGGTACCAGACTGGCTCCCCCTGGGTTTGGCTTAATGCCGGAGCGGTGGCCATCAGTGTGATTCTTGTTGTCGGCCTTCTGGGTTTGATAGCGATCCGGGGTCTGGGTCACTTCTGGCCAGCACAAATTCTGGTGGCAGACTATGCCCCTCCCGGCCAGAAAGCCCGCTTGATTGCTGGAGAAATAGCAGACACTGAAACTGTTTCTGCAACCCGCCTTGAGGCGGCAGGTCTGCCGGTACCAAAGGGAATGGAAACACTGACCCGTGATCTGCTGAAAGTCGGTAACAGAGATGTTTCAGGCTCAGACTTTGCCTGGGTCATTGATCTTTGGCTTGAGAATCGCCGTTACCCTGAAAATATCATTGCTCTGGAACGCAGGGAGTGGGGTAACTTCTACGGTTATCTGAACAACATCAAACAGGATGGCAAAGTTGTTGTAGAAGGTGAAGCAGCCTGGCCAGAGTTCCAGAAGAGACTGAACAGAGCCCTGTCTATCTACGACGAAATCTACGCCATCGAAAAGCACGAAATAGGTTCAGTCAACAGCAAGCTGGAGCGTCTCCGTTTGGAACAGCGAGCCCTCGAACTTAATGGTACAGATACCCCTCAGGCCCTCGCCGATATCGAAGCACAACGCAGGGTATTTCAGGCTGAATATAAGGTGATGGAAGCCAGGCTGGGTGATCTTTATGTGGCTTTCAATCGTGATAGTCTGGTGGTTACAACCATTGATGGTACAGAGATTGAGCAATCTTTTGGCAAAATCGTCCGGGCCTATAAACCCAATGCCATGACCCTGACCGGGAAGATACTTTTCTATCTCGACAAAGTCGGCGAATTTATCACTGACGACCCCAGAGAAGCAAACACGGAAGGAGGGGTTTTCCCGGCCATTTTCGGTACGGTCATGATGGTGATTCTGATGTCGATCATCGTGACCCCTTTTGGTGTAATAGCGGCGGTCTACCTCCGTGAATACGCCAATCAGGGTTGGCTGACCCGAACTATTCGCGTGGCCGTAAACAATCTGGCGGGCGTCCCTTCCATTGTGTACGGTGTATTTGGTCTTGGTTTCTTCATCTATTTTGCCGGAAGCCAGATTGACCAGTTATTTTTCCAGGAAGCACTGCCAGCACCGACCTTTGGTACACCGGGATTACTCTGGGCATCGATTACTCTGGCCTTATTAACATTACCTGTTGTTATTGTTGCCACCGAGGAGGGGCTATCACGCATTCCAAGCTCTGTCCGTGAGGGCAGTCTGGCGCTGGGGGCGACCAAAGCAGAAACACTCTGGCGAGTCGTTCTGCCCATGGCCAGCCCTGCCATGATGACAGGATTGATCCTGGCTGTTGCCCGTGCCGCTGGGGAAGTTGCACCTCTGATGCTGGTTGGCGTGGTGAAACTGGCTCCCAGCTTGCCTCTGGATACTAATTATCCTTTCCTGCATCTGGATCAGAAATTCATGCACCTGGGCTTCCATATTTACGATGTCGGCTTCCAGAGTCCTAACGTAGAAGCGGCCAGACCACTGGTTTACGCCACCGCTCTGCTGCTGGTTATTGTCATCGCGGTTCTTAACCTTTCAGCAGTAGCTATTCGCAACCATTTGCGTGAAAAATACAAGAGTCTGGAAGCGTGAGATTAATTTGCTACAAAAAAGTTTCCCTGACTGAGCCAGGAAGGTTTAATTAAAGGTAACATCATGCTGGATGAGGCACTGGACTTGAATACACCCACCCGGACAGAGAACCAAAAGAGTAGAGCCACTCCCGAGGAGACCAGCTCAACTCCGGCGTTTAATCTCGACAGCCTGGGACGTAGCCGTCGCAAGCTCAGCCTGCAGCAGGAAGAAAAATGTCTGGATATCAGAAATTTGAACCTGTTTTACGGTGAGAAGCAGGCACTGCACGATATTTCCCTGACCATTCCGAAACGCAGGGTAACCGCGTTTATTGGTCCATCAGGCTGTGGTAAATCCACGCTGTTGCGCAGTATGAACAGAATGAATGATCTGGTGGAAGGCTGCCGCGTCAAAGGTGAAATTCAGCTGGATAACCAGAATATCTATCAGAAGGGCGTCAATGTCGCGGACCTCCGCCGTCGTGTTGGCATGGTATTCCAGAAGCCAAACCCCTTCCCGAAGAGTATTTATGAAAATGTCGCCTACGGTCTTCGCATTCAGGGCATCAACAAAAAGCGTGTTCTGGATGAAGTCGTAGAGTGGGCCCTGCGCAGTGCAGCACTTTGGGATGAAGTTAAGGATCGCCTCCATGAAAGCGCCCTGGGCATGTCCGGTGGTCAGCAACAGCGTCTGGTGATCGCCCGAACCATTGCTGTGGAGCCTGAGGTTCTGCTGCTGGACGAACCGGCTTCAGCCCTGGACCCCATTTCAACATTAAAAATTGAAGAGCTGATTAACAAGCTCAAGTCCAAATTCACCATTGCCATCGTTACCCACAATATGCAACAGGCTGCTCGCGTCTCTGATTACACAGCATTTATGTATATGGGTAAGCTCATTGAATTCGATGATACGGACACGCTGTTCACAAACCCACAAAAGAAACAAACTGAAGACTATATAACCGGTCGTTACGGCTAAATGCCATAGCTATTGCCAAGAAAGCACCTGGAAAACTCATGGATACCAAAAGCGAACTTCTTAGCCATCATATTTCCCAGCAATTCAATCATGAACTGGAGGAGTTACGAAACAACCTCCTGTCCATGGGCGGGCAGGTTGAAAAGCAAGTATCCGACGCGATCAATGCCCTGATCAATGCTGACAGCGAAGGGGCTGTTGAGGTCTGCGAGAAAGACACCGACATTAACTTCATGGAACTGGCCATTGATGAAGAATGTTCCCGCATTCTGGCCAGACGCCAGCCAGCAGCCAGTGACCTCCGTCTGGTGATTGCCTGCTCCAAGGCCGCGACCGATCTGGAAAGAATTGGTGACGAGGCGGCAAAAATTGCCCGCTTTGCCATCAGTCTCACTGAACAGGGCGAAGCGCCCAAAGGTTATATCGAGACCCGCCATATTGGTAACCATGTACGACAGATGGTACAGGATGCACTGAATGCTTTTGCCCGTTTCGATGCCGATCTTGCTCTGGCGGTTGCCAAGGAAGATAAAACCGTCGACCGGGAATACAAGAGTGCCACACGGGAACTGGTCACCTACATGATGGAAGACCCAAGATCCATTACCCGGGTGCTGAATATTATGTGGGTATTAAGATCACTGGAACGGATTGGCGATCATGCCCGCAACCTGGCGGAATACGTTATCTATCTCGTGAAAGGCAGAGATGTACGACACATTGGTATTAAAAGAATTCAGGAAGAGGTGTTTGATAAGAGTTGATCATTGAACTCTGTGAATACCATTGAATAAAAACCCGAGGCTTTACGAACTCGGGTTTTTTAAGGTATTACACAATCTTGCAAACGAAATCTCTCGTAAATGAGGTCAGTAATGAACCGAAGATCTTTATCGTCGGCAGATACTTATTTACAGGCTCATTATTGGCTGTTTGAGAAAAAAAGATCTTGATTCAGAATACTAATATGAATCTGATCATCTGAATCTTCGGTATCATTTTCCCTTGAACCAGCACAATTACATGCGCCGTTACAATGACAGGATTCTGCTAACTCTGAATATTGTGGAGGGGGTTGGTTAGCTACAACATCTATTTCTTCATAATGTGGAGGGGGTTGGTTAGCGATAACATCGTAATTATCAACCGCAAGTGTCAGCGTATAACCATGAGCGCTAATCACAATCGCCAATACCGGAATGCCATTGTCGGATACTCGATTAAAGTGGTATTCTATTTTGATTCCATTCGTTAAATTTACTGTTATAAAATGTGATGGTTTCCGGCTTCGTCTGTTTCGTCTGTTATTTGCGGTGTTTTGCTCTCGTACAAGAATTACAGCCGGTACAGCTGTACGGGATATCTGAGGTATTATCAATTCTAACCTCTTGTTGGTCGATGGGTTTAGATGCTCTATTATCCATTTTTGTGTTTCTGGAGTATCCAGGAAAAGGTCAAATATTTTAGTCTTGCTGTCTGTAACCAGTGTGTTTGGCGATGAAAATATTTGGTTATCACTGCTAACAGCCTTATGAGATAAAGAGCATTTTTGGATAGAGACATCTTCCGGCAAATCTTTTGGTATTACTGCTCTCATTACTCTGATTCTGTCCAACTCATCGTATGATCTAGTAGGCGCATTTTTTGTCCAGATCTTCAAATATATAGGAAAACAGAACGCGCAACAGAATGCTTTAGCAGCCACATGTGCTGCTGATGCCGTTTGACTTCTCAGTGTGTATTGAGTATGAAAGCTATGTTGAATAGAATAACTGCCAGTTTGCACATTCCCCAATAAAGTATCAAAAGGTGGCGGCATAATATGACCAAGGTTGTTCTGATCAATAACCATCAGAGTGGAAGAGATGATGTCATAAATGACATATTCATCCACTGTACAAACATTACAGGATTGGTTGTAATCATCTAACACCGGTGAATGATCGCCTGCTGTGTGCGAATCGCTATGAATGGTTCTGGTGGAGGTTACAGTTGTACCACTTAGTAGTGAATTACCGTTATGTTCCAGCTTCCAAGTAAAGCGTAAATCTTTTGAATTTGAATAAGATGATAGCAAGCAGAGAAGGCATAAAATAATCAATCTGACGTTTTTTTCCATTGTCAATTCCCTATTTAACATTCATCAAATATTAAAGAATGGCAGTTAAGAGTAGCTCAATCAGTTTATATGACAATTTTTTAAGCTCTAACAGTACCTGGGTTCTGAATATTATGTGGGTATTAAGATCACTGGAACGGATTGGCGATCATGCCCGCAACCTGGCGGAATACGTTATCTATCTCGTGAAAGGCAGAGATGTACGACACATTGGTATTAAAAGAATTCAGGAAGAGGTGTTCGATAAGAATTCATCGCTAAAATCTCTGAATCCCATTGAAAAAAAACTGAGGCGTTACGAACTCGGTTTTTTTAAGGTAACACCGCACCCATCGAAACCGACTCAATCTTCCAAACGAAGTCTGTTAAAAATGACCTCACTCATGCCCCAAAGATCTTTATCGTCGACAGACACTTTATCAACTTGTTTTTGTAATGATTCTTTTTCATCATGAAGATCGATGCCCGTCATCTCGTAGTAAAGCAGCAAAGTATTATGCAGAAAGTTGCAAGCTTTTATGCTCATACAATTGATTGCAGGAGCCTTGAATAGTTCATCATCGTCTGATTTCACATCCACCTCAATAACATTCAGCTGTGCACAGGCACGAACAAATTGATATAAAAAGCCTTTTTCACCTAATTGCGCTTTTAATTTTTCGTTACCAACTATTGAACCTTCAACCTCGTTAAAAAGAGCGCCCATTGCCCGGCCCATAGCATCTGATCCGACTTTACGACCTTTAGCAATGGAAATTGCTTTAAAAACAGTAGCGTCCAGCTCAAGAAGGATCTCCAATAACTCACTTGTCAATGCTTTAGCCTTATCGGAGGAAAGGTCTTCGATCCCAGCACCTGTTTCAACCAGTTTTTCCAGAAAGTCAACCATCAACCATCTTGCTTTCTGCTCATTTCCTTCAAGGCTGAGGTATTGAGGCTTGCCCCCCAAACTCCGGGGATTGGTTTTGCGTTTATAAATAGACTTATTAAATGACAATCCGGTCCTTGAGGATTTTCTGACTTTATCCAAAGCCGTCGTTAACGCTTCAAGAACGTGAACCAGTTTTCCAAAAATTTTCCCATATAATTTTTTACAATCATTTTTAAAACCGGAAAGGCTTAAATGACTTGCAGCAAAAGATTTAATTTCTTCAAGACTCACAACTCGCCTCCATGCCGAAAAAGCATCATATTTAGTATTTTATGTCATTAACAACAATTAAACGTCAGATATAAGACACTCTTTAATTACTTTCTTATTAATCATTTAAGACCAATAAACTACGCTAGTATTAATTCAGAAACCTTTTAACAGATATAAGCAGTACCTCTGTTATTTATTTTTTATTTCATTGGCAATGAACTATGAATTACAGTGCAGCTGCAGAAGATGCAAACGAAGAGTGGGGCATACCCGAGAGCGGCCAAAAGGAGTTTGATCCTTTACTGGAATGCCTCAGTATTCTAACCAAGCATTATGGAAAGCCCTTTTCTCACGACTCTCTTCGTGCCGGACTACCTCTGGAAAATGGCAAACTGACCGCAGAGCTGTTTTCCCGAGCAGCCCAAAGAGCGGGCCTTGCGTCGAAAACTCACAAAAGAGCATTGAAAGATATCTCTCCTTTGGTCACGCCTGCTGTTCTTTTTCTGAAGGAACGTAAAGCCTGCATTCTGATTGATATTGATCATGAAGAAGGTAATGCCCGAGTGATTATTCCTGAAGCCGGAGAAGGTGTCAGGAACATCGACCTCCCGGATCTGGAAGAGTACTATACCGGCTACACCATCTATGTTCGCGAAAAGCACCGATATGACAAGCGTACTCCCACCACGCTGAATATTCGCTCCCGACATTGGTTTTGGGGGACGATTCTTGGCTCCTGGAGAATTTATCGTGATGTCCTGCTGGCTTCCCTACTGATCAATATTTTTGTGGTGGCCAGCCCGCTGTTTGTCATGAATGTTTACGACAGAGTGGTACCTAACCAGGCTTTTGATACTCTCTGGGTGCTGGCAGTGGGTGCCATTATTATCTTCAGCTTCGACTTCGTACTGAAAATGATTCGAAGTTATTTTATTGACCTGGCCGGGAAAAAATCGGACATATTGCTCTCATCCCGGGTTATGGAGAGAGTATTGGGTTTGAGCATGTCGGCCAAACCGGTTTCGGTCGGCTCCTTTGCCAAGAGCCTTCAGGAATTTGAGAGCATTCGGGAGTTTATCACCTCATCAACAGTGATTGCCCTGGTGGATCTCCCTTTCACCCTGATCATATTGATGGTGATTTTAATTCTGGGTGGACCACTGGCTTACATTCCCCTGCTCTGTATGGCCCTGATTGCCATTTACAGTTTTGCTATTCAAGCTCCTCTCAAGCGTTCCGTTGAGAAAACCCTGCGCTCCAACTCCCAGAAAAACGCTACCTTGATTGAAAGCCTTTCAGGCATGGAAGCCCTGAAAATTGCCCAGGCAGAGAGCGAGATTCAGTACAAGTGGGAAAAAGCGGTCGGCCACATAGCCACTTGGAGTATCAAAACCAAGTTATTGAGCTCTTCCGCATCCACTGTCAGCGCTTATGTTCAACAGATGTGTAACATTGCGCTGGTGTGCTACGGTGTTTTCCTGATTTCTGAGGGTGACCTCAGTATGGGTGGCCTGATTGCAACCGTTATGTTGTCAGGCCGATGCCTCGCCCCCATGGCTCAGGTAGCAGGCCTTGCCACTCGTTACAATCAGGCTAAATCAGCCCTGGATGGACTTAACGATATCATGGACATGCCGGTAGAACGTCCGGCAGACCGTGACTATGTCAATCGTCCTGAGCTGGCCGGAAGCATTGAATTTGATGGTGTTGATTTCACATACCCGGGTCAGGAGATCCAGGCCCTCAGAAACATCAATCTGCACATCAAGCCCGGTGAAAAAGTAGCTATTATCGGTCGCATCGGTTCTGGCAAAACCACGATAGAGAAGCTGATTCTTGGCCTTTATGAGCCCAATGAAGGCGCCATCCGGGTCGATGGTATTGACCTGAGGCAGATCAACCCTTCAGACCTTCGTAGCAGCATTGGTTGTGTCTCTCAGGACATCACCCTGTTCTATGGCAGTATCAAGGAAAACATCACCCTCGGCGCCAGCTTCGTTGACGACGCTGCTCTGCTGAAAGCGGCTGAAATATCCGGTGTTACCGAATTCGCCAACAAACATCCAAACGGCATGGATATGATCGTGGGCGAAAGAGGACAAAATCTCTCAGGCGGGCAGCGACAGAGTATCGCATTAGCCAGAGCTCTGTTGATGGACCCACCAATCCTGGTTCTTGATGAACCGTCCAGCTCCATGGATAACACCACCGAATTGCGAGTCAAAGAACAACTAAAAAAGCAATGCAAGGATAAAACCATTGTTCTGGTCACTCATAAGGCTTCCATGCTGGAGCTGGTTGATCGCCTGATCCTGGTGGATAACGGAAAGATTGTTGCGGACGGACCCAAGGATCAGGTTCACGCAGCCCTTAAGCAAGGCAAACTCAAAATCGAGTAACCCTGCAGCCAGCAATGAGCTGCCAATGACCTTGAATGGATTGAACAGGATCGTGCAATGAGCGAGTACAAGGACGATAAAAACACTTCTGAAATACCAGAAGATCAGCCTCATGAGACTTCGAATACTCAATCAACAACTCCGTCCCGGGAGGCAGAGTATGAAGTGAGTTCTGATGATCATGAAGTTCTGACCGAAGAAGCCGTGCTCGAAGAGCTGGAAGAACGGAACAGGCAGAGTGAAGAAGATGAAAACCTGAAGAATACTTCTTCACTGGAAGACAATGTCAGTGCAGAAGATCTGGAGTACATGTCTGATACCAGCGCTGCCATGTTAATGAAAGCCCCAAGAGGCGGCAGGCTGCTTATTTACACCATGCTGCTGGCTATTGGCTCTGCCATCACCTGGGCCAGTCTGGCACCACTGGATGAAATCACCCGGGGCATGGGAGAGGTCGTTCCCTCTTCTCATCTGCAGGTCATTCAAAACTTTGAAGGCGGCATACTGGAAGAGCTTTTTGTCCAGGAGGGTGAGCTGGTCAAGGAAGGGCAGCCGCTGCTGCAACTGGACGACACCCGCTTCAAGTCCACCTTCAGGGAAGGTGCCGTTGAGTATTACAGTGAGCTGGCCAAAGCCGCCAGACTCAGTGCTGAACTGTCCGGCAAGCCACTGAAATTTCCTCCCGAATTAAGTCATTACCAGGATTATGTGGATCGAGAGAGACAGATTTACCAGAGACGAGATGCCGGTCTTAAAGCCGAGCTTGATATTGTCAACAAACAAGCTTCTCAGGCCAAGCACGAACTGACCGCTTCCGAGTCACAACTGGAGTTTTTAACCACCAGTCTGGAGCTGGGAGAAGAGGAGCTGGAATTGACCGAACCTCTGGCTGATCAAGGCGTTATTTCTCACGTAGAAATGATTCAGCTCAGGCAGAGAGTCAACGATCTGGCCTCTGAGAAGAAGATGACAGAACTCTCCATTCCCAAGCTGAATGCAGCCTATCAGGAGGCCCTGGCACGTAAGCGAGAACTGACTGTCAAATTCCGGGAAGAAGTGGTTCAGGAGCTGAAAGACGTTGAAGTCAAACTGGACCAGATGTCTGAAACACAAACCAGTCTGGAAGATCAGGTAGTCAGGACACTGCTTCGCTCGCCGGTCGAAGGCATTGTTAAAAGGATCAATGTTAAAACCGTAGGCGGAGTTATACAGCCCGGAATGGATGTCATGGAAATTGTCCCGGTAGAGGAATCCCTGCTGGTTGAAGCCCAGATCGCTCCAAAAGATATAGGTTTTCTCAGGGAAGGCATGAAGTCTGTCGTTAAGCTGACCGCCTACGACTTTGCCGTCTATGGTGGACTTGAAGGCTTGGTAGAGCATATAAGCGCTGACACGATAAAGGATGATAAAGGAGAAAGTTTCTACATCGTTCGCGTCAGAACCCATGAAAATCAGCTTGGCAACCCTGAAAAGCCACTGGAAATCATCCCGGGTATGAAGGCTAACATCGATATTATCACCGGAGAGAAAACCCTGATGGAATATTTGATGAAACCAATTCTCAGGGCCAGACAGAATGCTCTGACTGAGCGATAGACGCTTCAGGAAAGGAATATGCCTCCCAACTCTGATGGTTCCATGCCTGTCATCGGCCACGTTCAGAAAACCGATGGTGATGTATTCGCCATCGCCCCTGATGGCAGCAAACGTATTCTTCAGGAAGGGGATCCCCTCTATCTCAATGACAAGGTAGTCTCTGAGTCCGGCAGCCCTGTCTCTATTCTTCTTGTTAATAGCGAAGTCATTGAGCTGGAGGGGCAGTCTCAGCTGATTATGCAGCAGAGTATGCTTCTGCCTGCATCATCTGATCCTGATGACTCATCAGAAGCGGAAGAGATACTGGATGCTATTGCAGAAAGGGCAGATTCTGCCGCAATTGCCCCTGTTGAAGTGTCTAAACCCTCTTCATCAGAAGAACCTGACAGGTCCTCTCAAGACCCCGGCCCGACAGCAAGCTATGGCTTATCCGGTGAAGTCGTTGTTCTGGAGAGAGATGCCACAGAATTAGAAGAACAAAGAGAGATTGAGCCGCTATCGGAATCATCAGAAGAAATTAGACAACCGTCTGAATCCATTCAACCACTGCTTGCAGCCGAAAAGAACAATGAAGAATTAGCCAGCTCCTCTCCTGTCAATTACGCGCCCACCGCTCAAAACATGATTATGGGAAGCAGTGAGAGCGCGACAGAGCTTGAAGGCAAGCTTCAGGCCTACGACGCCAACACCGGAGAAGCTCTAAAGTTCGGTCTGGTCACAACTCCTGACTCTGGACAGTTGATACTCAATGACGATGGCAGCTTTCGATTCCTGCCCGGGAGTGACTTCGATTACCTTGCAGCAGGTGAGCAAACGGTTGTTACTTTTATCTTTGAAGCCATAGACAGCAGCGGTGCCAGTTCAAAGGCTTCTGTCGATATCACCATCACAGGTGACAACAACGAAAGTATCAAGGATACCTCGGAAACTGCAAAGCCGGTATTGGCCGAGATTGTCCAGAGTGATGAAGAAACGACCATCGATCTGCTCTCTCAGGCTTTTGACAAGGACCCTTCAGACACCCTCTCGGTGACTCAATTACGCCTGACTGAGGGCAACGAGGCCGGTGTCAGTATTGGCCTGGATGGTAACAGTCTCAGTATTGACCCCGAAGCCTATAAATATTTGGCTGCTGGCGAAACAGAAACCCTGACCTACGAATACCTGGTCACGAATTCCCAGGGCGAGTCCGTTTTAGAGTCTGTCACTATTACACTCTCTGGCGACAATGATCAGCCACAGATCAGGGAAGCCGTCATTCAGACTTTCGATAAGAACAGCGATGACTTTAACGTTGACCTCTTGGCAGGTGCGTTCGATCTGGATTCATCAGACAACCTCAATGCCGTCTCTCTCAGGATAACAGCGGGGGATCCTTCAGGTATTACTATCGCCGACGATGGTAATAGTCTTGATGTGGATGCGTCTTCTTATGAGCATCTCGCTGGAGGCGAATCTGAAACCATCAAGTACAGCTATGAAATAGAGGATGGGCAGGGTGGTGTTGTCGGTCAGAGTGCGTCCATTACCATTGAGGGCATCAATGATAATCCGGAAGATATTGAACTCTCCGGTACCCGCATTGATGAAAATCAGGATGGTGCGGTTGTGGGTACTTTGTCTACCACAGACAAAGACCTTTCTGATACTCACACCTACACCGTCGATGACCATCGCTTTGAAGTGGTAGACGGCGATCTCAAGCTGAAAGAAGGCATAGCCCTTGACCACGAAACCGATGACTCCGTTGATGTTAAGGTAACAACCACCGATGTTGATGGTGCCGCCTATTCAGAGAATTTTACCCTTGAAGTCAATGACATCAACGAAGCACCTGTGGCCACAGACAGTTCGACCACTATCGATGAAGACAGCCTCTATCGTTTCACCCTGAATGACTTTCCCTACACTGACCAGGACGACGGTGACACGCTGAAAGCGATCGTCATTGAGACTATTCCAGCCAGTGGCTCACTGGAACTCAACGGCAGTCTGGTATCTGTTGGCGACGCCATCAGTCAGGCTGACATTTCGGCGGGCTTACTGACGTTCCTTCCTGTAGCCAATCAAAGTGCAGACAACTACACCCACTTTAATTTCCGAGTGAACGACGGTGCCCTGTCTTCTGATATCCAGACTTTCACGATCACTGTCAATCCGGTAGACGATGCTCCCGTTGCGGGGAATCTTGATCTGGGATCAACTCCGGAAGATACCTCTTTTGTCATCACTGCTGCTGATCTTCTGGCTTCAGCCAGTGATATTGATGGGGATAGCCTTAGTATTCAATCCGTCACCCTGGCAGACCATGCCACAGGCAGTCTGGCGAACAATCATGACGGCACCTGGAGCTACACACCCACTGCCCATTACTTCGCTGACGATGTTACTTTTAACTTCACTGTTTTTGATGGAACCTCAGGCGATGAAGCCACAGCATCAGCGACTCTTGACGTCATTTCTGTCAATGACGCAGCAGTGGTTGCCGGAGTTGATACCGGCACCGTCACGGAAGACGATAACGCCACTTTAACCACCAGCGGCAACCTAACCGTTACGGATGTTGATGCCAACGAAGCTGTTTTTCAGGCTGAAATACTTTCAGGAAGCCATGGACAATTAGCCATTAACGCTGATGGCAGCTGGACTTACAGTGCTGATAACAGTCAGAGCGCCATTCAGACATTGGACGACGGAAACTCAATAACAGACAGTTTCACGGTACAGACTGCAGATGGTACACAGCATATTGTCACTGCCACTATTCATGGTACTAACGATGCGCCAGTTGTCACTGCAGGTGGCACTCTTGCTTACACTGAAAACGACGGCGATCAAGTAATAGACAGTCATATCACTCTGACAGATATTGACTCTGCCACAATAGAGAGCGCCACAATCACGATCAGCAGCAATTTCAGTTCAGCTGAAGACAGTCTGGCTTTCATCGATCACAACGGGATTTCCGGAAGCTGGGACTCATCAACCGGTACCATGACGCTCTCTGGAACCAAAACGGTCGCGCAGTATCAGGCAGCACTGAGAACGGTGACCTACTCAAACAGTTCTGACTCACCCATTACTGCTGATCGCACCATCAACTTCAGCGTTAATGACGGCCATGACAGCAGCCATGTAGCCACCAGTACCATCACGATAACTGCCGTCAATGATGCTCCTGTTACGGCAGGTACACTGGTGACTTCCGACGAAGATACACCTTATATCTTCAGCACATCCGACTTCGCCTTCTCTGACCCGGATGCCGGAATGACACTGCAAAGTATCAAAATCACACAGCTGCCCCTGGCAGGTGAGCTGCTCTTTAACGGATCGGCTGTCAGTGCAGCCAAAGAAGTGACAAGGAACGAACTTTTAGCAGGCCGATTGAAATTTGAGCCAGCTCAAAACGCACATGGCAACCTGTACGCCTCATTCGAATTTCAAGTCAGTGATGGTCACCTCTTCTCATCTTCAGCGACTTTCGACTTCAGCATTACACCGATCAATGATGACCCAACAGTCAGCTCTGCCATTGCGAAAAATTTTGTTGAAGACTCGGCTTCATTCAACATAGACCTGCTTGAGACTGCTGCAGATGTTGACACTGGTGATAATCTCTCCGTGACCCAGATCACCCTGTCATCCGGTGATGACTCTGGCATCACCATCAATGGCAACACCCTTACCGTTGACCCCGGCGCCTACGACTATCTTCCCGACGGAGTGACTGAAACCATTGTCTTCAGCTATGACATCGAGGACGGCAATGGTGGCTCAGTTTCCCAAACAGCCACTTTGGTCATCACCGGTACAAACGACAACGCACAGATAACAGGTCTTGATACGGCAACCGTCACTGAAGACAATCATGCCAGCACCCTGACAACCTCAGGCTTTCTCACCATCACTGATGCTGACCAGGGTGAAGCCCTGTTTCAAGCTGAAACCCTAACCGGAATTTATGGTGATCTTGTCATTAATGCCAGCGGACAATGGACTTATACGGCTAATAACACACTTCTGGCAATCCAGGGACTGGGTGACGGCGATACCTTAAGTGAAACCTTCACAGTCACTACAGCAGGCGGTGACAACCACAATGTAGCTATTACTGTCGCCGGCACAAACGATGCCCCCACCATCAGCAGTGCCACCGATGTTGCCGGTGCCGCCACCGAGATTGTCGACGGCGGGGCAGGCGAGAACAGCAACACTCTGACCGATACAGGTTCTTTCACCATCGCTGATGTGGATCTTTCAGACCAGCAGAACGTCAGTGTCAGTGCCGGAGCTAATGGTTATCTGGGCAGTCTGACGGCTACCGTAGCGGATGATACCCAGGGCGACGGCAGTGGTCGCATCGACTGGACCTTCAGTGTTGCCGATGCCGACATTGATTACCTGAAGGCGGGAGAAACCCTGACCCAGACCTACACCGTCACCGTCGACGATGGCGAGGGCGGCACGGTCGATCAGCAGGTAACGATCACCATTACTGGTACCAACGACGCACCGACTATCAGCAGTGCCACCGATGTTGCCGGGGCAGTCACTGAGATCGTCGATGGCGGCGCCGGTGAGAACAGCAATAGCCTGACCGACACTGGCTCCTTCACCATTGCCGATGTCGATCTTTCAGACCAGCAAACTGTCAGCGTCAGCGCCGGGGCTAATGGTTATCTGGGCAGCCTGACAGCTACCGTAGCGGATGATACCCAGGGCGACGGCAGTGGCCGCATCGACTGGACCTTCAGTGTTGCCGATGCCGACACTGATTACCTGAAGGCGGGTGAAACCCTGACTCAGACCTACACCGTCACCGTCGACGATGGCGAGGGCGGCACGGTCGATCAACAGGTGACAATCACCATCACTGGCACCAACGATGCGGCAGTAATCACTGGCGATGACAGCGGCAGCGTCACTGAGGACGACGGCAACACCCTGACCACCTCAGGCAGCCTGAGTGTCACCGATGGGGACAGTGGTGAAGCCAGTTTCACTGCAGAGACCATCACCGGCACCTACGGTTCACTGAACATTAATGCCAGTGGTAGCTGGAGCTATTCGGCCAGTAACAGCCATGCCGACATTCAGGCCCTGGGCGATGGTGACACCCTGACCGAGACTGTGACGGTTCGGTCTCTGGACGGCACCACCCACAATATCGTTATTACCATTAACGGCACCAATGACGGTCCGGCTATTGATGCGAGTATGGCCGATCAGTCTGCAACCGAAGAACAGGCATTCAGCTACCAGGTCCCTTCAAACGCTTTTGCCGACATAGACGGTGACAACCTGACTTATTCCGCCACACTGAGTGATGGCAGTCCGTTACCCGTTTGGCTGTCATTCGATCCAGCCAGTGGCACTTTTTCCGGAACACCCGATGATCCGGATCTTGGACAAATCATCGTTAAAGTGACTGCCAGTGACGGGGTCCTCAGTGTTTCAGACCAATTCAAGATTAATGTTGCGGCGGTTAATGATGCACCCATTGCACCTGTAGCCGAAGTCGAAAAAATAGATTTTGTCTGGGGTGGAGCGTCCATTACCAACAAGTCTGCTGATTCTCTTAATTTGCCGAATGGCTTCGAGCTGGGTGACTCTGTCTGGTTGACCAAAACAGACGGAAGTCACGGCAAAGGGGTCAAAGTCCAGATCTCAGAGAATCAGGATGGTACTCTCAACTTCAAAACCATTGAAGCCAAATACACCGATCTGGCCACCTGGAACAGCCTCAGTAGCGCACAGCAAGCCACCTACTTTGAAACAGCCGGTACAGCGACATCCGTAGCGACGTCCAACAGCGATACTGGCTATGGCATCAGTGATATAGCCGTGAACAGTGGTAGTGCTGTCTCCGGATTCCTGGATACTGTTACGGGTAAAAACCTTGATCCTTTCTCTTCCGTTGAAAACAGCTCAAATGGAACCGTAGTAGGCTCTGTCACAGCAACCGACGTAGAAGGTGACAACCTGGTTTACAGTCTGACTGATGATGCAGGTGGCCGATTTGCTATCAATAGCGCTACCGGACAGATTACTGTTGCCGACGGCAGTCTGCTGGATTATGAAACATCCAGCAGCCACGCCATTACCGTTCAGGTCAGTGACGGTCAACTAACATCACAACAGAACTACGCCATACAGCTCAGCGATACAAATGATGCTCCGGAACTGGTTGGAAGCCTTAATAATCAGACTGTGGCGGAAGCATCTGCTTTCAGTTACACCATACCGGCCAATGCCTTTTCCGATGATGATGGCGACATACTGACTTACAGTGCCAGCCTGGCCAATGGCAATCCTCTGCCTGCCTGGCTGACTTTCGATGCCGCAACCCGAACCTTCAGCGGAACACCTGACGATCCTGATGTTGGCAGCCTGTCTGTCAAAATCTCCGTTTCGGATGGTTCCGATACAACGGATGTTTTCTGGTCAATCGATGTTACAGCTGTCAACGATGCCCCTGAATTATCGGGTAGTCCTCTCATCGACGGAATTGAAGCAGCCTACAGTTTCTCAGATAACAAGGACCAATCAGGTAACGGTAACGACCTGACCCTCAGTGGCAGTGCCACATTGAGCAGTGGACGTAACGGCAGTCAGGCCTTTGAAATGGATGGTACTTCCGGCAGTGGCGAAATCTCCGGGCTTGAAGTGGGTGGCGCCATGACCATTTCTGCCTGGGTAAAATACGACAGCCTGAGCCAGAACTGGTCGAGGATAGTGGACTTCGCTGATGGTTCTGCCAACAACAATATTCTCCTTGCCCATGTCGGCACCAGTAATACACTGGCGTTTGAAATCTATGACGGGGCAGGCTACCCCGCAGACGGTCAGCTCCATATCAACAACTTCTTTACCGCAGGTGAGTGGGTTCACGTGACCGCTACTGTTGATGATAACGGGGTAATGCGGGTCTATAAAAACGGTGAGCTGGCCGGGGAGAATCTCAACGGGGCTGCGCCTCCGGAGATTGTCAGATCAGGCAACTATATCGGTAAAAGTCACTGGAATGATGGCGATCTGGACGGTTCAATAGGCGATCTTGCTATTTTCAATTCTGACCTGAGCGCTCACCAGGTCAAAGCCGTCTATCAAGCTGATTCCGTAGAAAATCTCGTTACTGATGCCTTTTACGTCATCGAACAAACTCCCAACAGCACTGTCTTGGGCTCAGTAGCGGCAACGGATGTTGATAGTGCCAGTAATCAGCTGACTTACTCATTGACCAACGATGCCGGTGGCCGTTTCACCATTAACAGTTCAACCGGTGAAATTTCAGTGGCTGACAGCACACTGTTGAATCATGACAGCAACGCATCTCATACCATCAGGGTGCAGGTAAGCGATGGCCAGCTCAGCAGTACTCGCGACTATACGGTTTATGTCAACAGCAGCACGCTGTCTACCAATGAGGATACCAGCTATACCCTCACTCTGACCGATCTGAGTTACAGCGATCAGGAAGCGGCTGCCATTACCCAGATCAAGGTATCAACCTTACCTGATGAGGGAACCCTGAAGCTGAATGGTGTTGCTGTGACGCAAGATCAGGTCATCAGCAAAGCGGATATTGAAGCAGGTCATCTGGTATTTGAGCCAGACAGTAACGAAGCCGGTGATAACTACACATCTATTGGATTTAAAGTACACGATGGTAATAGCTATTCTGGCGAGTATACCCGGACATTTGATGTGGCAGCGGTGGCGGACAGCGTCACCATGAATGATCTCAGCGCTGAAGTATTGAATAGTAACTTTGATGGCAACAACGCCGATGGTTGGCAACGCTACAACCCTTGGGGTATCAACAGCGCACTGGTTCAGAACAATCAACTGTACAACTGGCATAATACTGATGCCTACAGAATCATTGATACCAGTGACAGTTCAATTCAGTTCTACGAATTAACCTTTACTCTGCATCATCATGTAGACAACTCTAGAAACACAAATATCTGGGTAAAATGGAATGGACATAATGTTGGACACTACGTAGAAGGCCCTGGTTTACACACCCAGACATCAACCAAAACCATCCTGTTACACGCTACGGGTAATTCCAGCACAGAACTCCGATTCGACCAGGACATGAGCTTCTTCCGTCTGGACGATGTCAGGATCACCAAAGTGCATGCTACGGATGAGGATACCGCTTTCAATCTGCCCGATCTCGGCATTACCCTGGTCGACACCGATGGTTCTGAAACGCTAACCGTTTCTGCCGATGGCGTACCTGCCGGAGCAGTGCTCACTGATGGCAGCCACTCGATAACAGCAGATGGAACCGCTGTCGATATTTCCGGCTGGGACTTCGCTAATCTGCAGATAACACCGCCGCCAAACAGCACGGACACCATGAACCTGACGATCACTGCCACCACGACAGAAAGTAACGGTGAGAGTTCGTCTGTCAGTGAAACCCTGTCCATCAGGGTCAACTCGGTAGACGACAAGCCGGTATCATCAGACAACAGCCTTTTATTAAAACAGACGGACAGTTACACATTCAGTACCGAAGATTTCAGCTTCACCGATGGTGATGCCGGTGACACCCTGCAATCCATTACCATCACCTCTCTGCCGGCTTCCGGCGCTCTAACATTGAATGGTGCTGCCGTGACAGCCAATCAGGTTATTACCGCAGCAGACCTTGGCAATCTGACCTATACCGCGCCAGCCACTGATCCGGATCTTGGCACCAGCTTTGGTTTTACGTTGAGTGACGGCAGCCTTTCCAGTGATCCACAGACATTCAGCCTTAATGTGAGAGGCACTTACTCTCAAAACCTTCTGACTAATGGCAGTGCCGAGAATGGCACCTCTGGCTGGAATATTATTGCCAACGGTGGAGATGGCTGGGGTTCAAACAACAGCAGTCATGACGGCGACGGTCAGAGCTGGGTTACATCCAATGCCTGGGCTAAGAAGTCACAAACAGTTGACCTTCTGGCCAAAGGCTTTACCGAACAATATCTGGATTCTGCTCCTGACATCAGTGTCAGCGACTGGTTTAAAGATAACGGTGCCAACGATGATTATTACCTGAAAGTTGAACTGCGGGACGCTAGCAATAACGTCATTACCTCCTACGACACTGGAACATTAACCGCAACTGACAACTGGCAGAAGGCTGCTAATACCTTCAGTAATTATGGTGCCGGTGTCCGCTATGTTTATTTTGAACACGGCGCTAAAGACCAGGAAAACCTGAGTGGTCATCACGGGGCGAGTATTGATGACTCTGAAGTGGTGTTAAAGATTGGCGATGTTGATCTGGTGGGTACTGATTCCGGAGAAATTATTGATGGTACAGCGCAGTCTGACACTCTCAAAGGTGAGGGAGGCGCAGACACTCTGCTCGGTGGTGCCGGGGACGACCTGATCTTTGGTGGTGCGGGTGAGGACATCATCACAGGCGGAGCAGGCGATGACATTCTCACGGGGGGCGATGACAGCGACACCTTCGTCTGGCTCTCTTCTGACCTGGGGTCAGCCGCTGCTCCTGCCGAGGATGTCATCAAGGACTTTAACACAGGCTCCGGCGGGGACATTATAGATCTAAGTGATGTCCTGGTGGATAATTCAACGCCCCTGGACCAGTACCTGAGCCTGAACTTTGATAACGGCGACACCACCATCGAGGTGATGCCAGACGCTGACGGTGATATTACCCAGAAGATTAAGCTGGAAGGTGTTGATCTCTCAGGCTACGGGGGAGGCAGTACCGACGCACAAATCCTTAACAACCTGATTAGTGACGGCAACCTTCAAATCGATTGATTCGACAGTCATTCGATTAAAGTTTCTCCATCCAGACCTGTGTGGTTCATGGTCCAGGCTCCAAAATCAGAATCCCGAATCATGGCACCAATAAAAGAGCTGCGATCAAACCTTGCATGATTGAACTCTGCCTGATCAATAGTAACATGATCCAAACGACAGTGGACAAATGATGGGCTTTCTTCCAAACTGTAACACTCCCTGAACTGACCCTGCTCAAAAATCACTTCGTTAAACTGGGTGCCTTCCATTAAAGCTGAATCCATATCGACCCGGGTAAAATAACTGTTCGAAATCCGGGTCCTGACCAGCTTGGGAACATTGAATTCGCAGTCGGTCATAATCACCTTGTTCAAATTGCCACCCGAAAACACCGGCCCTTCCTGAAAACTGTCACAGCCTCTGAACTGACAGTCTTCCATTAAAACGTTATTGAAGTGAGTACTTGTCAGTGTGCAATCCCTGAACTCTATATTCCTGAGCTGGGAGCCGGTAAAGTTCGCATCATCCAGAAATCCGTGAATAATCTGGCTGTTGTGCATCTTTAAACCCATGCATGAGCTGTTATGAAAACTTTGAGCCCCCATATTGCAGCTATCAATGACAGCATTATCCAGACAACTTTGGTCAAAATTAACAGCAAACAGATTGCAATCCACCAAACGCGCCTCATCCAGCCGGCAATGCCTCAGATCAGCACCTTCCAGGGAAGAATCTTCGAAGATGGCACCCCTCAGATCGGCACCTCTGAAATCAGCCCCGGACAAATTACAGCCTTTAAATCGGGCTCCCCGCAACTGTGCCTTTCTGAAGTTACTGCCCTTCAAGTCCGTTTGATTAAAACAGACCCTTTCAAGATCTCTGCCCTCCAGCACTGCACCTTTGAGTACCTGTCTGGGAGGAAAGTTCATACCGGGATGTAAAAGATCGAGAAGTTCACTCGCAAAATCATCAGATGCCGGAGTATTGGTCACGACTCGAGCTTCTCTGGCCGGGTCGATAGCAATACTGTATTCACCCAAGCCTTTCAGCAGAATGGTACTTTTTCCATCAAGACCTGAGGTTCTGATTTCCTCTGTTTCCAGTACATCAAACCTGCCCAATCCTTGTCGTGCATTCTGACGGGTATCTTTATTTTTCCCTGAATCGGACACCACTGCGCCTCCCTGGCTGATACTTTTTGCGATCAAATTTGGACATCATCGCCATGAATGCGGGGATGATTGTCTTAGCTTGCGGCTGTTTATTAGAGTCGTCCGATGAACGGTAAAGTTTAGAATGCGGCCATCCAAAGATACTGTTCGCCAAGTGCAGTAAAACTCTAGACTCTCAGTCGGAGGGCTCCATAACATGATTGGCAAGATCCAACACAACATGCCGTATATGATGGTCATCAAGCTCATAGAATACCTGTTTACCACGGCGGGAAGATTTGAGAATTCTGGCTTCTCTGAGCCCTTTGAGGTGATGGCTGGTCAGTGGTTGAGACATACCTGATATTTCTGACAGGCAGCAGACCGGTTGTGGTTCATCAATACAGGCCATAACCAGTTTGAGGCGCCCTTCATCCCCCAGCAGCCTGAAAAGTGAGGCCAGCCTGGCCAACTGCTCTGAAGACATTTCTGGTAATTCAGTACAACAGGGCTGATGGAGTTCAGTCATATAAGAGTTACATTGTAAAAAGTAGATTGAGTTCAAGCCGCCATGGGCTAAAAATATCAGCTCATGCCGGATTAATACAATTAGTGCCATCGACAGAGGCGAATCCTGTAACAAACACGCATGGGTGCTTCGGCTTTTCCTGTCTATTTAAGATTTAGATCAGGATTTATCCTAAGCGGCCGTTATTGACAGTGATAGACACCCTTGCAAGCTGGTATAAAGTCCAGAATCCAGGGGTTTGTCCGTCATAGCCCACACATTGCACGAAGTGCAGCTAATTTCATTGTGGGTTTAACATCTGATGCACTCTCCAGAACCACCACTGGAACTGAATAATGACCGACCTAGATTCCAACAGCATTCATACTGGCCTTTCAGGTCGTATGCTTCTTGAAAATCCTTTGCTGAACAAGGGCACTGCCTTTACTTTTGAAGAACGCAGCGAACTGGACCTCCATGGTCTGTTGCCACCCCGTGTAGAAACACTGGAAGAGCAGTGTCGCCGCGCCTATAAATCTTTTGCAATCAAGCCCACTCCTATTCTCAAACATATTTACCTGCGCTCACTGCAAGATACCAACGAAACGCTTTTCTACGCTCTGGTTCAGCGTCATCTTCAGGAAATGTTGCCTATCATCTACACCCCTGTGGTAGGTCAGGCCTGTCAGCGATACAGCGATCTTTATCGTCGTCCTCGCGGCCTCTACATCTCTTTCCCTGAGCGCGCTCAGATTGATGCCATGCTGGCAAACTTCAAGCGCAACATTGAAGTCATCGTAGTGACTGATGGTGAGCGTATCCTGGGTCTGGGCGACCAGGGTATTGGTGGTATGGGTATCTGCATCGGTAAACTATCTCTTTACTCTGCCGTGGGTGGCATTACGCCCAACCTGACAATGCCCATTACTCTGGATTGTGGCACTAACAACAAAAAGCTGCTGAAAGACCCCAATTACCTGGGATGGCGACATGAGCGCATCGGTGAGGACGATTATTTCGAATTTGTCGATATGTTTATCCAGACACTTAAACGTCGCTGGCCAAACGCCCTGCTGCAATTTGAAGACTTCGCGATCAACCACGCTACGCCTCTGCTAGAAAAGTACCGTGATCAGCTCTGCACCTTTAACGATGATATTCAGGGCACGGCCGCTGTTACTGCTGCTACCCTGATGGCTGCAGCCAAGGCTGCTGGCAAATCCATTGAAGATCTGAGCGTTGCTTTCCTGGGTGGAGGCTCTGCAGGCTGTGGGATCGCTGAACAAATTATCCGTCTGATGGTGGGCCGCGGACTGTCTGACGAGGAAGCTCGCAAGCGCATCTACATGGTTGATCGTGACGGCCTGGTGCACGACCAGATGAAAGGCCTCCGTCCATTCCAGCAGAAGCTGACTCAGCGTTTTGCCGATATTGAAGGCTGGTCAGCCGAGGGCGCAGTGTCTCTGGCGGATGTCGTTCGCATTGCCAAGCCAGACGCCATCATTGGTGTTTCCGGTCAAACCGGCCTGTTCACTCAGGACATTATTGAGAACATGTCGATCAACCATGAGCAGCCCATTATCTTCCCACTCTCGAACCCGATCAGTCAGGTAGAAGCTCTGCCCGAAAACATTATCAAATGGACTAACGGCAAGGCTCTGATTGCTACTGGCAGCCCGTTTGAGCCGGTTCAGCTCGATGACCGCGCTTACCCGATTGCCCAGTGCAACAATATCTATATTTTCCCCGGTCTGGGTCTGGGTGTGCTGGCTTCCGGCGCCTGTCGCATTACTGACAAGATGCTCGACGTTGCTGTAGAAACACTGGCACTCGCTTCTCCTGCTCTGGTGAGCAGAGAAGCACCTCTTCTGCCTTTGTTGAATCGCATTCAGCATGTCACCAACGATATTGCTCTCGCTGTTGCTCTTCAGGCCCAGAAGGACGGTCTGGCCCCGATCACTGAGTTGACTGATCTGGAACAAAAGATCAGAACAAAACGCTGGAGCCCCGAGTATCGTCGCATTCGCATGTCCTTCTGCTAGCTTGCACTTCTGCCAGATTGCCCTTCTGATAACAGCATCACTCTCCAATTGCACGTCGCAAGACGTGTAATTGGTCTCTCTTTATCCCATTACTCTGCCTTTTTTATCGCTATCATGAACCCCTGAAAGCTTGGGCGCTCATTTCAAGGCCCAATCAGACCAGACTGAATAACATTTTAAAAAAAGCCGCCAAGAAGTAGTTATATCCACCAGATATTCAATATAAATCGAGAAATAGTGTCATAAATAGCGGGTTATTATCACTATTTATCCCTTTATTGATCTATATCAAACCTGCTTCGTACCAAACAAACTTAAGCTGTAAGAGAAATCGGGGACTCCGGTTCAATTTTTTGATCGGTACAACCCTGCCGAAAAAACCGGCGGGTCAGTTTAATTCCATAAGCGTTCAAAGAAATCGCTTGGGTTACTCAGCAATAAGACCTCCAAGAAAGTCTGATCTGACATGCCTCCGGCATAATTCTCTCTCGCAACACAAAGACAAGCGAACAATGAGAGATACGTGTTTGGTAACATAGGAAATAAATATGAAGCAGTGGATTCGACTTTCACTCACAACCAAAGTGCTGATCGGCATGGTGGCAGGCCTGACTATTGGCCTGATAATGCGTCAGTTTACAGGTAATACTTTTATTGAGCATTACCTGGTAAATGGCGTATTCAACGTCATAGGTCAAATATTTCTGACCGCTCTGAAAATGATAGTAGTACCTCTGGTATTCACCTCCATCGTATGCGGCACCTGCTCCCTCAAAGACGTAACAGTATTGGGTCGTCTGGGCGGAAAAACAGTCGCTTTTTACCTGCTTACGACCTGTATTGCCATCAGTCTGGCTATGGGTCTGGCTCTGCTTGTCAGCCCGGGTGAAGGTGCCAACCTGGAAAGCGCTTCTTCTTATGCCGCCTCCACCGCACCTTCGCTGTCTGAAGTCATCATCGGCATGTTCCCGGCTAACCCTATCGAAGCCATGGCCTCCGGTAACACACTGCAAATCATCGTATTTGCCTTGCTGTTCGGTATTGCCATTGCTGCTGCGGGTAAACCTGCTGAGCCTATCGTCAAGATTTTTGTGGCTCTGAACGAAGTCATGATGAAGCTGACTACTTTGATCATGAACCTGGCACCTTACGGTGTGATGGGGCTGCTGGCCAAGCTGTTCTACTCAATTGACCTGGGTGCTATCGGTAACCTGATTCAGTATTTCCTGGTCGTTCTGGGGGCTCTGGCTCTGCAGCTGTTCATCACATACTGCGGTCTGTTAAAAATCACTACAGGTCTGAGTCCGCGCATCTTCCTGAAGAAAATGCAGGATGCCTTCATGTTTGCCTTTACCACAGCCTCCAGTAACGCCACTATCCCGGTCACTATGGAAGGCGTAACTCGTCGTATGGGTGTTAGCAATAAGGTGGCCTCTTTCACCATCCCCCTGGGCAGTACCATCAACATGGACGGTACCGCCATCATGCAGGGTGCTGCGACGGTCTTTATCGCCCAGGCCTTTGGTGTAGATCTGAGCATGGGTGACTATCTGATGGTGATTGTTACAGCCACTCTGGCTTCTGTCGGTACTGCGGGTGTACCCGGAGTGGGTCTGGTTATGTTGGCGATGGTTCTACAGCAGGTAGGCCTGCCTCTGGAAGGTATTGCCCTGATCATGGGTGTAGATCGCCTGCTGGATATGGTACGTACCGCTGTCAATATAACAGGCGACAGTGTTGTAACCTGTATCGTTGCCAAGAGCGAAGGCGAGATGGATCTGAAGGTTTATAACGATCTTGAAGCCGGTGAAAGCGATGAGAACATCGACTTCCACCACATCGGTGAGCAGCAGGTCCGGACTGCCTGATTGATCACTGACCACAACAGAGCGTAGCCCCAAGGCTACGCTCCTCCCACCTCCTCAAACTCACCCATCCCTGCTGCACAGTTCAGCAATTCAGCCTCCTGTAAGCCTGACTCATCAGAACCACTGTTCGGCAACATAAATTCAGAACGTTAAACGAGCGTTGACAGTCGTCAGTCAGAAACAAGGAGATGAAGGAATAGAGAGTTTTAACGGAAGGTAATTGAACATAAAAATAAGCGGATTGGTTTACAGGCTGTGTGGATAATGGCTTTATTATCCTTCCATGTATGTCCGGATGCTCGCGTTGCTTCTGCAATTCTTCTCAGCTCCGGTTTCCCTGTTGGTTGCTACACCACAAAAAAACACCCTATAAACCAATCCGCTTGTACGGTCATCGACTTTTATTATTGTTTTTGTCAGTCGATTCATCTGCCTCATTATTGTTTTTATTTTCGGCAGTTTTTCTTGCTTTCGACCCTATGTATACAATCGACGTGCCAATTTTTTGGAAACTGGCCACACCCCTTGGCATACGTACAATCCGACGCGAGACCCTACCCCAATAGGTATTTTTATCCAGCCTGAATGTGTTACCTGTGGGAAGTAGTCCCGTAACAGTGAGATATTGACGTAACGCTTACAGAATTTCATAAACTGAGAATACCCCGGGCAACGGGGATTTTGACCCTGAGAGATTTAAATTCGAGAGATTGCCCATATAGTGTCTTTATAATCGCACTTGGAATTTATCGGAAATAATCATGACTACAGATACTCATTTTGACTACCTGGTCATTGGTGGTGGTAGCGGCGGCATAGGTACTGCTAATCGGGCTGCCATGTACGGCAAAAAAGTTGGTCTTATTGAAGCCAAATACCTCGGCGGCACCTGTGTAAACGTTGGCTGTGTTCCCAAAAAAGCCATGTGGTTTGCAGGACAGATTTCCGATGCCATCCACTATGGTCCGGATTACGGTTTTGATCTGAACCGTGAAGAAATCCTGAAAAACTTTAGCTGGAGCAAGCTGGTTGAAAGCCGTGAGGCCTACATCAGTCGTATTCATCAGTCCTATGACCGGGTACTGGGTAACAACAAAGTAACCGTCATAAAAGGTTACGGTCGTTTTGTGGATGCCAAAACCGTTGAAGTGAACGGTGTTCAATACACGGCTGATCACATTACCATCGCCACCGGTGGTGAGCCTGCTGTCCCATCCATTCCAGGCGCTGAATACGGCATTGACTCTGACGGCTTCTTTGAACTGACAGAACGTCCTGAGCGTGTTGCAGTGCTGGGGGCTGGGTACATTGCCGTCGAACTGGCGGGGGTCCTCCATGCCCTGGGCAGTGAAACCCACCTTCTGGTTCGCAAGCACAAACCCTTGCGCAACTTCGACGACATGCTGTCCGATACTCTGGTTGAGATCATGGAAGCGGAAGGCCCGACCCTGCACACACATTCTGTACCCAAGGAGATCACCAAAGAAAGTGATGGCAGCCTGACCATCCATCTTGAAAATGGCAACAGCCTGACAGTTGATACGGTTATCTGGGCTGCAGGTCGTAAGCCACACACCCACTCCATCAATCTGGAAGCAGCGGGTGTCGAAACCGATGAGCGTGGCTACATTCCTGTCGACAAGTTCCAGAACACCAATGTGCCTGGTATTTATGCGGTAGGTGACAACATTGGCAAGATCGAACTGACACCGGTTGCAGTGGCAGCCGGACGTCGTCTGTCAGAAAGACTCTTCAACAACAAACCCGAAGAACACCTGAACTACGACAATATTGCGACTGTCGTCTTCAGTCACCCTACGATTGGCACCGTGGGTCTGAGCGAAAGCGAAGCCATTGAACGTCATGGTGAGGAAAACGTTAAGGTTTACACCAGCGGCTTTACCGCCATGTATAGTGCGCTGACCAGTCACCGTCAGCCAAGCCGCATGAAGCTGGTTACCCTGGGTAAAGAAGAGAAAATTGTTGGCATTCACACCATCGGTCATGGCTCCGACGAAATGCTGCAGGGTTTTGCAGTGGCACTGAAAATGGGTGCAACCAAAGCAGACTTTGATAATACAGTGGCTATCCATCCGACCTCTGCGGAAGAATTCGTCACTATGAGGTGATCCTTTTTCTTGGAGAACCACAAAAGTTTTGACAACTTATAATAATTTCGACAAATCGTAATAATTTGGCAACTTTGCCTATCCTGATCCATACCCTCACAGTCGTGTAAATTTCCTACTGTGAGGGTACGGTGTGTCTCAATAACTGCTGATCTCAAGTTGATTTACGAAAAGTAGCTTGCAGAAAGCGAGTCAGGGTCCTATACAGGTTTCATAAATCAACAAACATTCAGCTCAAAAGCAACTTCTCATGACAGCGAATTTGCAGAATGATAACTAAGCTGTGGTAATAAAGAACTGACGTTTACAGGTCATTTGTACCGCAACTCAGAATCATCGGAACAAGCTACACCGGTTTATTCCATTGATAACGAACAGGTCGTGTTTTCCTGACTAAAACGCCGCCCTCTACTGCACGAATCAGCCATTCTTTAACCTGGCTCTTGTGCAACCCAAGATATTGGGATATTTCATCAGATGCGATGGGGTTGCTGTACAAAGGGTACAGGTGCTTCAGGAAATAATCATAAAGAGACTCCAAATGTTGCTCTTTAAGTTCTGTCCGAACTATCTCTGCAACGACTTCATCCTGAGAGTTTGGTGAAACTTCGACACTACTTTCAAGGATTTTCTGAATACCTTCCTGCATTATCTCCTGTTCGAGAAGACTCGCCTGATTTTCCCTGACTCCACTGCTTACGGCAGAGACAGAAGAATATGTCTCTGGTCTCTTATCTTTTGAAGCTGAAGGCTCTTTAGTTCCCCACAAGTCGAGAGTCAGTGCCGGTGACGGCTGTGATTGCTGTTTAATAAACAGATCTGCTACAACCACCTCATCAATATTGTTGTTACACCAGTGAGCTCCCTGGTTAACAATGTCTGCATTCCCAGGAGCTTTGTCTTCAGTCGGCTTGACCCACAATGGCACCCAATCTTTTTTCAGGTTCTCCAGTTAAGCGCATTACATTCTTCAAGTGCCAGAGCCCGATAGAATTCATCGGTCTTAATCCTTTCAGGAACATACTGCAAATTCCCATAATTAAGTCTCGTGCATGCCTGCACACACAAATCTGGTGTTAACTTTTCCTGGGGTACCTGCTCTATATAACAAGGATCTTCTTTAATTTTCAGGAGGTAATCTTCAGAATCAAGCTGATCAGGGTCAGCATTAGGCGGCAACTTCCCGAAGTACTTGATGAATGGTTTATAGTCACTGACCGGCAATGGTTGCCCATTGCTCATACACTCGGCAAACCTTTTCAGAAACTCTTTTAATTCATGATCAAGATTGCCTTGTGGTAAGTCAGGTGTGGAAGCTGGGCAGGCTTGCACAGAAGACCATTCCAAAGGATGTTCGCTAATGGCAGAAGGATGAGGCATATTTCTGACGGCTAAGCCGTCTTGTTCGCGCCCCTGCGAAACCTCTTTAACAAGGTATTTGCCCCAGGATTGGGCAGATGGATAGCTGGAATGATCCTCTTGCCGGAGAAGTTCCAGACATCCGAGCTAAACCATGCAGGAAGGTGACAGGATTGCCCTCGGGACTCAGCCTTTTATGGGATTTCTGCCATCGGCTTGCAGCTTTGACTCCCCGATTCCTCGCGCAGCCTTTCGCGAGGCTGTGATTAGTGCATAAAAGCACCAGCCATAGAAGACTTTTGCCGCGTCGCTTTATAGAGCAGGTATTGAGTGACTTTGTGATATCTGCTCAAGGAGTATCCCCCCGCCTGAAATATCAATTATCAAAAAATCACAAACGAAACCAGAAAAAGGAATTTTATCAAGAAACCCTTGCAAGATAATCAAACACACAATGTATACAATTCCATGGTCGCATATTCCGCCATCTTTCCAAAGAAAAAAACATAAGCACCTGTTTTTATTGTAATAATTAAACAGAAAAATAATGCTATTCAGTGTCAACACTTCTCTGATGCCGTATAAAAAAACACCACTATTCACAAAATAAATAGCAAAGATAAAAACAACAGGATTGTCACAAATGTTCACAAATCACAGAATGCAGTCACCGGATCGGCATGTCTCTGACTAAAAACGCCGATCATCAAAACACGCTGATAACGTCGTGAAAACGGAAGGACTGATTATGTCAAACTACCTGAATGATATTGACGCAATTGCTTCACTGAAAGCTACTCAGGGCTCTTCCTGGGAAGCGATCAATCCCGAATACGCTGCTCGCATGAAAGCGCAGAACCGTTTCAAAACCGGTCTGGATATTGCCCGCTATACCGCCAAAATCATGCGCGAAGACATGGCGGCTTACGACGCAGACACTGCAAAGTACACCCAGTCCCTGGGCTGCTGGCATGGATTCATTGGTCAGCAGAAGATGATTTCTATCAAGAAACATTTCAACAACACTGACCGTCGCTACCTTTACCTGTCTGGCTGGATGGTTGCTGCACTGCGCTCCGAGTTTGGTCCTCTGCCAGACCAGTCCATGCACGAGAAAACGTCAGTAGCTGGCCTGATTGAAGAACTCTACACCTTCCTGCGCCAGGCTGATGCCCGTGAACTGGGCGGTCTGTTCCGCGAACTCGACTCTGCTCGCAAGGCTGGCGATACCGCTAAAGAAGCAGATCTCCAGAGCCAGATCGATAATCACCAGACACACGTTGTGCCCATCATTGCCGACATCGACGCTGGTTTCGGTAACGAAGAAGCCACTTACCTGCTGGCTAAGAAAATGATTGAAGCCGGCGCCTGCTGTATCCAGATCGAAAACCAGGTTTCCGACGAGAAGCAGTGTGGTCACCAGGACGGCAAGGTAACCGTTCCTCACGAAGATTTCCTGGCCAAGATTCGCGCTGTTCGCTACGCGTTCCTGGAACTGGGTGTAGACGACGGGGTGATCGTTGCCCGAACCGACTCCCTGGGTGCTGGCCTGACCAAGCAGCTGGCAGTAACTAACCAGCCTGGTGATCTGGGTGACCAGTACAACAGCTTCCTGGATGTTGAAGAAGTCACTCCAGAAAACATGAAAAACGGTGATGTGATCATTAACCGTAACGGCAAGCTGGTTCGTCCCAAGCGTCTGCCCAGCAACCTGTTCCAATTCCGTCAGGGTACCGGTGTTGACCGTGTCGTTCTGGACTGCATCACTTCTCTGCAGAACGGCGCTGACCTGCTGTGGATTGAGACCGAAAAACCTCACGTTGGCCAGATCGCCGAGATGGTTAACAAGATTCGTGAAACCTGCCCGAACGCTAAGCTGGTTTACAACAATTCACCGTCCTTCAACTGGACTCTGAATTTCCGCCAGCAGGTATTCGATGCCTGGAGCGAAGAAGGTAAAGACGTTTCTGCTTACGACCGTGCTCAACTGATGAGTGCAGAGTACGACGCAACAGAACTGGCCCAGGCGGCTGATGAGAAGATCCGTACCTTCCAGGCAGACGCTGCCCGTGAAGCAGGCATCTTCCACCACCTGATCACTCTGCCAACTTACCACACTGCCGCGCTGTCCACCGACAACCTGGCTAAAGAGTACTTTGGTGATCAGGGCATGCTGGGATATGTTGCAAACGTTCAGCGCAAAGAAATCCGTCAGGGTATTGCCTGTGTTAAACACCAAAATATGGCTGGCTCAGACATGGGTGATGATCACAAAGAATACTTCTCTGGTGATGCTGCACTGAAAGCGGCCGGTGAAGACAATACCATGAACCAGTTCGGCTAAGCTGAACAGTCAGGCTAAATAGTTCGCCTCCCCCGCGTGAAATATCACGCAACCATTCAGGGCAGCTTCTCGCTGCCCTGATTTATTTTGACTGAGCAAAGCCCTGATTCATTGAGTAGACTTAGGATCAGCTCACCCCGGACGGTGTCCGTAGACGCCGGACACTGGGATCAAACCTTAACACAACCTACCAAACTATTACGTACGACACCCCTTTTAACAAGAAAATTTATTCACTATTTACGAATAAATTATCAAAAATTCTCATTTCAAAATTATCCATAACAACCTCCACACACCCACAGAGACTCGAACATGACTGCACGTAAAAACCGAAAACCCGAAAGATTTCCACACACAAAACATACCACCTATATAGTTAATTACCCTTTTAACTTAAAATCACATACTATACGTGATCAGTACTCATGCCCGAGTACCTCTCATGGATGAAGTCCGGATTGAGCCGGATCACAGAGGCCCAGGTTATGAAAGAAGGGTCAGAAGAAACACAGTGTTCTGACAAGCGTCGACTCCCGTATAGACAGACAGCTTTGATCCATTGTCGTGCTCAGTACGGGTACGATGAAAAACGACGGTGAAGGCACAACTACTGATCGGCAGCCCACGTCTGCCAGAACATTTTTATAGCTACACTAGGTGACCGATATGCGGATAGGGATCCCTGGAGAGATTCAGGAAAACGAAAACCGGGTAGCCGCTACGCCTGATACAATAGGCAAGCTGCAAAAGCTCGGTTATGACGTCATCGTTGAGAGTGGAGCTGGTATCAAAGCCAGCTTTGATGATGCGGCTTTTAGAGAAGCTGGCGCTCAAATCGCAGAACGCTCAGAAGTCTGGGGTTCCGATATCGTTCTGAAAGTGAACGCACCAACAGACGACGAAATAGCTCTATTAAAAGACGGCGCTACCCTCGCCAGCTTTATCTGGCCCGGCCAGAATGAAGAGCTTATGAACAAACTCAGCCAGCGCAACATCAACGTGCTGGCTTTGGACAGTGTACCCCGTCTGTCCCGCTCCCAGTCACTGGATGCACTGAGCTCCATGGCTAATATTGGCGGTTACCGGGCTGTTGTTGAGGCTTCCCATCACTTTGGCCGCTTTTTTAATGGTCAGATTACCGCTGCTGGCAAAATACCACCTGCCAAGGTCATGGTCATTGGTGCCGGTGTTGCAGGTCTCGCTGCCCTGGGTGCGGCTGGCAGCATGGGTGCTATTGTTCGGGCTTTCGACACTCGTCCTGAAGTTAAGGAACAGGTAGAAAGCATGGGCGCTGAATTCCTTGAGCTGGATTACGAGGAAGAGCAAGACTCTTCCGACGGCTATGCCAAGGAAATGAGCCAGGCCTTTATTGATGCCGAGATGGCCCTGTTCATGGAACAGGCCAAAGAGGTCGACATCATTATCACCACCGCCCTGATTCCCGGTCGACCGGCACCCAAGCTGATTCTGGAAGACATGGTTAAAGCCATGAAACCAGGCAGTGTTATCGTCGATCTGGCTGCCCAGACCGGTGGCAACTGTGAATGCACAGAAAAAGACAAGGTTGTGGTCAAGCATGGTGTTACCGTCATCGGCTACACCGACCTGCCCAGCCGACTGCCAACCCAGTCATCGCAGTTATACGGCACCAACCTGGTGAATATGCTGAAACTGATGACACCTGAGAAAGACGGCAACCTGGTCATCGACTTTGAGGACGAAGTAGTCCGTGGTCTCACTGTCGTGAAAGAGGGCAACATTACCTGGCCTCCACCGCCTGTTAAAGTCAGTGCAGCTCCGGTAGCTAAACCGACGCCAAAGGTTGATGAAGTCAAGAAAGAGAAGCCTTCAAGTCCCTGGCTGAAACCTGCCCTGATCGCCGCAGGTGCCGCCATCTTCGGATGGGTTGCCCATTCAGCTCCGGCAAGCTTTCTGGAACACTTCACTGTATTCGTTCTGTCGTCCATTATCGGCTACTACGTCATCTGGAATGTTACTTCTGCCCTGCACACACCTCTGATGAGTGTGACCAACGCCATCAGCGGCATTATTGTGATCGGTGCCCTGATGCAAATGGGGAGTGACAACAATATTATTCTGGCTATGTCGGGCATCGCCCTGTTAGTGGCCATGATTAATATTGTCGGTGGTTTCGCTGTGACCCAGCGGATGCTCAAGATGTTCATCAGAGATAATTAATCGCAGCGGGAGTAAACAGGAATGTCACAAGGATTATTATCGTCCGCCTACCTGATAGCAGCGCTGCTGTTTGTCATGAGTCTGGCAGGCCTGAGCCGTCAGGAGTCTGCCAAGAGCGGCAGTCTCTATGGCATGGTCGGTATGGTCATCGCCGTTCTGGCCACACTGGGTTATGCACACCTCGAAGGCTTTACCTTTGTCACCATTATGATGATTGTCGGAACAGCCACAGGCCTCTTCCTGGCCAGGAAAGTGGAAATGACCGAAATGCCCCAGCTGGTCGCCATCCTGAATGGTTTTGGCGGGCTGGCAGCGGTGTTGATCGGCTTTTCAAGTGCGATTGAATCTTCAGAATCACTGGTCAAGGCGGCTTCCGAGCTGGTGTCGTCTACTGATCAACTGATTCACAGCATTGAAATATTCATTGGCATCATCATCGGTGCAATCACTTTCAGTGGTTCGGTTGTTGCCTGCCTGAAACTGAATGGAAACATCAACAGCCGTCCCGTATCACTGCCTGGTGGCCACTGGACCAACCTGGCTTTGATTGTTCTGGCCATTGTGATGGGGATTATCTACGTACAGCAGGACAGCATTCTGGCTTTGATCATCATGACAGGTCTGGCCTTTATTTTTGGTATCACTCTGGTTATGGGCATCGGTGGTGCTGACATGCCGGTTGTGGTTTCCATGCTCAATGCATACTCCGGCCTGGCCGCTGCTGCTACTGGTTTTATGCTGGGCAACAACCTGCTGATTATAACAGGTGCCATGGTGGGCTCTTCAGGCGCAATTCTCTCCTACCTGATGTGTTCAGCCATGAACAGATCCTTTATATCGGTAATTCTCGGTGGTTTTGGCACCGAAGCTGGTACTGTAGCGGAAGGTGAGGAACAGGGTGAATACACCGAGGTCAATGTAGAAGAAGTCGCTGAAATGCTCAAAAGCGCTTCCAGCGTGATCATCACTCCCGGATACGGAATGGCTGTCGCCCAGGCTCAGCACCCCCTGAGAGAACTGGTCAATAAGTTGCTGGCCCAGAATATTAAGGTACGCTTTGGTATTCATCCGGTGGCTGGTCGTCTGCCAGGTCATATGAACGTTTTGCTGGCCGAGGCAAAAGTGCCTTACGATATCGTTGAAGAGATGGATGAGATTAACGACGACTTTACCGAAACGGATGTTGTCCTGGTGATTGGTGCCAACGACACTGTAAACCCGGCGGCGTCTGAAGATCCGGGCAGCCCGATTGCAGGCATGCCTGTACTTCGTGTCTGGGAAGCAGAAAGAGTCGTGGTATTCAAACGCTCTATGGCTACAGGCTATGCAGGTGTCCAGAATCCCCTGTTCTTTAAAGACAATTCTCGTATGCTTTTCGGAGATGCCCACAGTACCGTCGAAGGTATTCTTAAGCAGTTCTGATCTGCCCCCCCGGATAGAAAGCTATTCTTCTATCCGGGTAGAAACAAACAGATGTCGACAGAACAGGGACCCTGCCTGAAATTATGACCCGCAACACTTAATGCTCATCATATTGCCTCCCTTGCACTGGAGCTTCAGATAATGAGATATCAGGCGTTGATGCTTCAGGCACCGGGGCTTCAGAGGCTGAGGCTTCAGAAACCACGGCTTCAGGTGAAGCTTCGGGTATTGAGGCTTCGGGTATTGAGGCTTCGGGTATTGAGGCTTCGGGTACTGAACCTTCAGGTAATGAACCTTCAGCTACTGAGCCTTCGGGTACTGAAGCTCCGGGTACTGCACCTTCGGGTACTGCACCTTCGGGTACTGCGCCTTCGGGTACTGCACCTTCAGGTACTGCACCTTCAGCTACTGAACCTTCGGGTACTGCACCTTCAGGTACTGCACCTTCAGGTACTGCACCTTCAGGTACTGCACCTTCAGATAGCTGGATTAAAGGCAGCGGGGACAGAACTATAGTCAGTCTGCTACTCTCCGCGAAGGGCACGTTATGAAAATAAGTGGGTGACCAGTTACTTTGACTGTCTGTTTTCACAGGACCGTATTCTTTACCATCTACAGACAGTGTAACCTGGTATGGCTGTTCATCAGGATAATAAAATCTACCTCCTGCAAACACACTAAAAGTGTAAGTAGGTTTATACACATCGGAACTGTCTAAGGACCAACCGACACTACCCTGAGGATACCTGGCATCAGTGGGATGAGCATCATCATTTACATTCTGGAAACCGATATTGGTATTGACGGGAATGTAAACACCAGACTTTTCGACAAAATCCAGTTTGACCGACAAGCCATTCACCTTCCTGAAGTGTGTCAGTCCACTGTACGCAAAGCCATCAGCTTTGGCACTGAAACCGTAACCGAGCCCCACCGTTTCATCTCTGAAAACCACATCTGCCGCAGACGCAAAACCGGAAAGAAGTATACTAACGGGTACAACCAGTAAAACTTTCATGATTAAAAAAAGCCTCTTCTGATGTGATAACCCTGAAATATCATTAAGTCGCTTTCACCAGAATCAATTTCGCATCAATGATACTGGCGCCATCGTTTATTGAACTGTACAAAAATAAACGAACGTCACATGCCTACTTCTTGCCAGCCCACTTTCGTCTAACAACAAAATGTATCACTTGCAAAGCGGTAGAATGAGAAGCTAGACACTTTATGATATTTCCGGATTAGACCACCGCTCAATTATAGATACTCATTTCTATAACTGCTTTTTTTACCGTAAAAAATATTTTGTTAAGCCACCCCACCATTACAGATCAAGAGAATCAATTCTGGAAATGGCCGTCCTGAATGACTTTCCAAATACCGGCATTTCTGCCCTGATCCAGTGAGTCTGTTAATCCGCTGCACTGGCACAGAACCCGCCCGAAAATCAGAGGCCGCGAATATTTTCAGCTTCCAGCTCGGCAAAGTATTTCAGGGTCTTGACTCGCAGTTCCATGGTGGCATCTTCATCACAGACGATCATGGCTTTCGGGTGCATCTGCATGGCAGAAATGGTCCACAAATGGTTCACAGAGCCTTCTACCGCAGCATGGAGGGCATAAGCCTTATCCGCACCAGTGACCAGAATCATGACTTCACGGGCATCCATCAGTGTGCCTACACCAATGGTCAGAGCCAGATTGGGTACCTGATTGATATCGTTTTCGAAGAAACGGGAATTGGCCTGACGGGTCTTGTCAGTCAGGGTCTTGATACGGGTACGTGAAGACAGGGAAGAGCCTGGCTCGTTAAAGGCAATATGGCCATCGTGACCAACTCCACCCATAAACAGATCAATGCCGCCACAGGATTTGATCTTGTCTTCATAACGCTGGCATTCGGCTTCCAGGTCTTTCGGATTTCCATTGAGCAGATTGATGTTTTCGTGTCGGATATCAATATGTTCAAAGAAATTCTTAAACATGAAGGTACGGTAGGATTCCGGATGATCGGCGGGAATGCCCACGTATTCGTCCATATTGAAAGTCACTACATGCTCAAAGCTCACCTCGTCGGCATGGTTCATCTCAATCAGGTTCTTGTAGGTAGCCAGAGGCGTACTGCCTGTGGGCAGCCCCAGAACAAAGGGTCTGTCTGCCGTTGGCTTGAACTTGTTGATCCGTCTGACAATGTGCCTGGCGGCCCATTTGCCCACGTCGGATTTTGCGGATAGAGGAATTAAGCGCATGGTTTAATCTTCCGGTTGTGGACCTTCTGAATTCTGTTTAGCCGGACGATGGACATTTGTCACCCTGTTTTCGGCATGATGTAAGCGGTTACACTATCATTTCTACAGATAACGGCCTATCTCACAGATCAATGTTTCGTGCAAAAGATACGAATTTCTCTGAAACAGTTCGAGCAGCTGGATACTTTACTTTCCGAACCCACCAGCGGCCTCTTTAATAAAACTGACAGTCCTGACTCAAAAAGTATATTCTTTACAGTCCACCTCTCTTTCTGGTTAGTCTTCAATACATGCGCATTCTCCACACGTCTGACTGGCACCTTGGCCAGCACTTTACAGGCAAGAGCCGTGAGCCTGAACATCAGGCATTTATTTGCTGGCTGCTGACAACCGTTGAAGAGAATTCTGTGGATGCCATCATCATTGCCGGTGATATTTTTGATACCGGAACGCCGCCCAGCTATGCCAGAACACTCTACAACCGTTTCATTGTCGACCTGCAGAAAACTTGCTGTCAGCAGCTGATTATTGTCGGTGGCAACCATGACTCGGTCTCAACCCTGAATGAGTCCAGAGATTTGTTGGCCTGCCTGAATACCTACGTGGTGGGTGGCGTTACAGATAACCCGGATGACCAGATAGTAGTTTTGAAGAACCACCAGGGAGAACCCGGGGCAGTGGTATGCGCTATACCGTTTATCCGACCCAGAGATGTTCTGGAAAGTCAGGCTGGTGACAGTGACACCGATAAACAACAGGCTCTGCAGAACGCAATTGCCAGGCACTACCAAAAAGTATTTGAATTGGCCTCTGACAAAAACCTGCCAACCGTGGCTACAGGACACCTGACCACGGTCGGTGGACAAATGTCTGAGTCGGTGCGGGATATTTATATTGGCACCCTGTCGGCTTTTCCGGCCAGTGCCTTCCCTCCGGCAGACTACATAGCCCTGGGGCACCTGCACCGCGCCCAGAAGGTTTCGGATCAGGCACATATCCGTTACTCAGGCTCCCCTATTCCGCTCAGCTTTGATGAAACGTCCTGCCCTAAACAGGTGGTGCTGGTTGACCTTGAGCCTGGCACTGCGCCAGAAATCAATGAACTGGCAGTGCCCACCTTTCGTTCCCTGAAAAGCCTGAAAGGCAGCCTGAAGACCATTCAACAGTCGCTGGAGAAGATCAATGACGACTCTCCACTCACCACCTGGCTGGAATTGGAAGTCAGCACTGACGACTACCTCACCGATCTGCAAAAGCCTATTCAGATCATGCTGGAGGGCAGAAATCTGGAAGTCTTAAGAGTCCGTCGAAAGCGTGAAATCAACAGCACGGCTTTACATAGCGAATGCAAAGAAACACTCGACGAACTTGATGTCGCTGAAGTGTTTGCCCGGCGACTGAACGACGAAGATCTTGATGAACAACGCACAGCCAGTCTCAACCGGGCGTTTAATGAAATCCTTGCCACTCTGGATGAAACGGATGATGACAGCAAAACCTCTGAATTTGAGGACGAGAAGGAATTGATAGCTTGAAAATCCTCAGTTTACGTTTGAAAAACATCAACTCGCTCAAAGGTGAGTGGAAAATTGATTTCACGGAAGACAACTTCCGCAACAACGGTCTTTTTGCCATCACCGGTCCTACAGGTGCGGGAAAAACCACGCTACTGGATGCCATCTGCCTGGCTCTTTATCACCAGACTCCCCGACTTAGCACAGTTTCTGCCAGCGATAACGAATTGATGACACGTCATACGTCAGAATCACTGGCGGAAGTGGAGTTTGAAGTTCAGGGACAGGGTTATCGTTCTTTCTGGTCCCAGCGGCGGGCCAGAGGCAAGGCAGACGGTAAATTACAAAGCCCACAGGTAGAGTTGGCGAAACTGGATGGCACCATCATTACCAGCCGCATCCAGGACAAACTAAAGATCGTCAGTAACATTACCGGCCTTGATTTTGGTCGTTTCACCAAGTCCATGATGCTGGCCCAGGGGGGATTTGCTGCTTTTCTTCAGGCCAGCGCCAATGACCGGGCCGAGCTTCTGGAAGAGCTGACAGGCACGGATATCTACGGAGAAATTTCCCGCCGGGTGTTTGAGCGGGCACGGGCAGAACAGGAAACACTCAACCTGCTTCAGGCCAGAACCGAAGGCGTTGAACTACTGGACGTCAGTGTTCTGGAAAAGCTCACTGAAGAACAGACCGACCTGACGGAATCCAACCGCAGGATACAGAGCCAGACGGATGAACTGAACAAACAACATATCTGGCTGGAAAAGAAAGCAGAGCTTGAGCAAGAAAAGCAAACATCCCGGCAGTTACTCCAGCAAAATCTGGAACAGCAGGAAGCCAACCGTGAAACGCTGAAAAAGCTGGACGAATCGATTCCTGCCCTGGAAATAAAGCCTGTCTATGATCAGTTATCGACTCTGAAGGCAGCGGCAGCTCAGCGTCAGAAACAGGTGGATGAATTGCTGGAGAAAGAGCAAACACTCAAGCAAACCCTGACAGAAAAAGAACAGGCCAGCAAAAGTGCGCAGGAAAACCTCAGACAGGTCAAACAACAAAAAGTGGAAACCGAGCAACTGATCGCAGATCAGATCATTCCTCTGGATCTTAAAATAGCCGAGGCCCAACGCAGTCAGGCCGAGCTGTATGAAGCACAGAAAGAACTCGGTAAAGCGCTTCAGAGCCAGCAAGAAAAGCACTCAACACTGCAACAGAGTCGACAAGAGCTTCAGCATTCTCTGAAACAGGCTTCTGAATATCTGGCTCAACATACTCATCATGAGAAACTGGCAGAGAAGCTGCCTCTCTGGCATTCGCAGTTTGATCAGAGAAAGTCTCTGATAGAGCAGATTAATCAGCTTAAACACAGGCTGCAAGAACACCATACCCGGAATAAGCAGGACAGCACCCGGCACGAGCAGTTGCTGGAACAGCAAAAAGTCAGTCAGGAACAATTAGCCCAGTCCCGTGACCTGCTTGAGCAAAAGCAGGCTCAGCGTCAACACTGGCTTCAGGGTCAGGAAGAGCCTTTACTCAGGCAACAACAACACGCCCTGATGGAGAAAGTACCCTTATGCCAGCAGTTGAAAACTCTGCTTAAGCAACATCTGGAAAGCCAGGTCAGCCTGCGTGCAGAAAAAACGACATTGGACGAAAACAAACGGCAACTCACCACTGTTCAGACAGAATTGACTCAACAAAGGGACCTTTACAGAAAAGAAGCTCAGCATCTGAAAGATCTGGAAACCCTGCTACTTCAAGAGCAAAAAATTGCCAGTCTCAGTGAACATCGTCATCACCTGAAAGAAGGCGACCCCTGCCCACTCTGTGGCTCAACAGCACACCCTGCTGTGCAGCGTTATCAACAGGTAGACGTCGACTCCACTCAACATCGGCAGGAAGAAAAGAAGCGGCTTGTGACAGAACTGGAACAACAGGGAACCCGGAAAAAGCAGCTGGAAACAGAACTGAAAACGCTGTGCAACACTTCAGAAAAACGCATTCTCGAATTACAGGACCGACAGGCATCGACGCAGACAGAATGGCAGCAGCTTTGTCAGTCACTGCAGATTCAACTCAATATCTCTGACTCTGAATCGGTTCATAGCTGGCTGGACAGCACCAGAGAGCAGCTGATAGCCATTAATGAACAGGTCAAGCAGTTGGACGCAATCAACCAGCAACTGCAAAGTGCCGAGAAGGTGGCTACCCGGGAACAGCAGCAGCTTGATCAGAAACAGTCGCAACTGGCTCTTTTGCATCAACAGCTGAGTCAAGCGTCAGAACAGATCGAAACACTAAGGCAGCAGCTATCCCGACACGAACAGGAACTGGGCCAGCTGGAAGCAGCCCTCAATCAGTCAATGGCAACGGCGCTTCCGGCACTGGAAACGCAGGACACTTGGCTTATGAGCCAGAAAGCGTTGAAAGATCGCTGGCAAACATGCCATCAGCAGAGTCTTGAACAACAGCAGGCATTGCAAACGCTCAATCATGAGATGCAAATGCTTGAGCAGAATCTGCTTCAGTCCCGACAGCAGGCCGATCAATTAAACCGGCAACTGGATCAGATCGACAGAGAGCAGGCTGATCGCAAAGACGTGCGGTTCACGTTGTTTGGAGAACTGAAGGTGACAGAGGAACGCAGCAGGATCGAGCAGGCCATAGTCACCGCCGAACAAAACCTTAAAAACGCAGAAACGCAGTTGCAAACGACAATGCGCGCTGAGAGCGAGCTGTCCGGCTCTATCGGGCAACATCTCAATGACCAGAAAACTCACCAGTCCGAACTGGAGCAAAAAGAAGCACACTGGCAGACCACTCTGGAAGACAGCCCCTTTGATTCCAGCGAACAGTTTCAGCAGGCTCTGCTTGCTCCTGAACAACGTAGCGAACTGGAAGCATTGAAAAGCACTCTGGACAGAGCCATTGCCAGCAGTACCGAACGTTTCAAACTGGCAGAAACCTCTCTGGAAAAACTATTGAAAGAGGCCCTGACTAAACAAGCCGCTGAAGAAATCCTGACCTGCCTGAAACAACAGACAGCAGAACTGAGCCTCAACAATCAACGACTGGGTGAAATTCGACAGGCGCTCACCGAAGACCAGAAAAAGCGTCAGCAGTTGTCTGACTGGGTAGATGAAATCAGCAAACAGAGAGAGCAGTTTGCGGTATGGGAACATCTCAATAGTCTGATCGGCTCGGCAAAAGGCGACAAGTTTCGTAAATTTGCCCAGGGACTGACACTCGATCATCTGATTTATCTGGCCAACCAGCAGTTACAAAGGCTGCATGGTCGTTACCAGCTGCATAGAAAAGCGGTCGAAGCCCTCAGCATCGAAGTCATTGATACCTGGCAGGGGGATACCGCCCGGGACATCAAAACTCTTTCGGGAGGAGAGAGCTTTCTGGTCAGTCTGGCACTGGCACTGGCCTTGTCCGATCTGGTCAGTCACAAAACCAGCATTGATTCCCTGTTTCTGGACGAGGGCTTCGGCACACTGGACCAGGAGACACTGGAAATAGCGCTGGATGCCCTGGATAACCTGAACGCTTCAGGAAAGATGGTAGGGGTCATCTCGCATATTGAATCGTTGAAAGAAAGGATTCCCACACGTATTGAAGTGAGGAAAGAGACAGGGCTGGGATACAGTACTCTGGACAAACATTATGCCGTGGTCGGATAGACGGCATTAGCCTTCGGCCAAGAGTCAGAACATTAGCCTGAGAAAAGTCGTGGGAGGTATTGCCATTATTCCTAAGGGCTCACCAACAGCTTCACTGTTTCAGCCTTAACCTGCGCTGGCTCACCGGTTTCCAGCAATCGTATGCTCTGAACTCTGAGCCCTCTGGCATACATATCCGCAAACCCGTTCACAAAGGACGCTACCGATCCCTCCCTGATATAGATTTCAGCCTGCTGGGCATTGCCCTCTCTGACACCAATCTGTAAACCGCTCTGGTCAGCCACCTGCTGCATCAGCAGCTGCCAGTCTGCCAGATTAATGGGTTCTGCCTTTGGCATGGTCAGTTCTTCCGCCTGAAGCTGAGCTCTTTCCAACAGTTGAGTCAGCTCCGGTGCCGGAGTGACCGGTTTTTCAACCGGTTTAAACTTCAGGTACAGGACAGTGGCTCCGGCCAGAACCAGAACAAACAATAGAATTTTTATGAAGATTTTATTCACGGAGCTTCCATTAACGGGAAGAAAAAAAACAGTCAGTTTGAATGGCTGATACGACAGAACATACTCAGAACCGTTGCTCTGAACTGAGCGCAATTATGCTCGGCTATATTCATCACACAATGCGCGATGAATACAATGCTGACACTCCCCGCCCTATCGGGCGAGGGTTCTTAGATCGCTCCAAGAACCTTCCTGCTTCGTCACGCCTTCCCTAGATGGTTGCTTTCGCAGCCATCCCCGTTCCAGTCGCTCCACAGGCTAACTCCGCCAGCCCGGCGGTTTTGATATTCTTTGCTGCGTTAATGTCCCGGTCGTGATGAGTGCGGCACTCTGGACACTCCCATTCACGAATAGACAACGGCAAGCTTTCATGGACAAACCCACAGCCGGAGCAACGCTTGGAGCTTGGAAAGAACCGGTCAATCTGAACAACCTTTCTTTCTGCCCACTCCGCCTTGTATTGCAACTGTCGGACAAATTCTCCCCAGTTTGCATCGGCTATGTGCTTGGCCAGCTTTGGATTTTGAATCATACCCTTCACGTTCAGAGACTCTACGCAAACAACTTGGTTCTCGTCTATAAATTCGCGGGATGCCTTGTGAGTAGCATCCATCCGGCAATCGGCAATTTTTGCATGGATACGAGCAACCTTGAGCTTTGCTTTAGCTCTGTTGCTGCTGCCTTTCTGCTTTTTCGACAACTGACGCTGAAGGTAGGCGAGCTTTCGCTCGTAGCGTTTGGTGTGCCTTGGATTACCGGATTTTTCACCGTCTGAAGTGATGAACAGATCATTCAAACCTAAATCAATGCCCACTGTCTTATTTCTAATAGGCATTGCTTTAGCTTCAAATTCGCACAACATAGAAACAAAGTACCGGCCTGCCCGATCTTTGCTGATAGTGACACTGGAAGGCTCAGAAGACAGTTCTCTGCTCCAGCGGATGTTCAGAGGCTCTTTGCTTTTGGCTATAAACAGGTGACCGTTTTTAACGCTGAAAGCAGCCTTTGTCAGCCGCATACTTTGTCTTGAATGTCTTTTTTTGAACTTAGGGTATTTCGCCCTGCCAGCCCAAAAGTTCTTGAAGGCTTCCTGCTGATCCCTGAGTGTTTGTTGCAGGATGACACTGGATACATCTGCCAGAAATGGGAACTCTGTCTTGAGCGACACAAGCCGCTTTTCTGCCTCGGAATGGGAGATAGATTGCCCGTCTTTGTAGTAGGCATCAGTGCGAAAACGGAGGGTGTTGTTATAGACAAAACGGGCGCAACCAAACGACTGGGCAAGAAGTATTTCCTGTTCCGGCGTTGGGTAGAATCGTTCTTTGTAGGCGCGTTTAGTTTTCATGGCAGGAATATTACAGAAACGATAAGCGCCTGTAAATAATTAAAGCTTCCGGTTCTGCAAGCCCTACACGGGCTTGTTGCTTATATCACCGCCCGATTGGGCGATGCTTTACGCAGGTTCAGGTAACCTTTCCTACGATCAAAAAACCAACTTCCTGCCTCTGTCAATGGCATCTGACGGAGTGGCTTTGCATTACCTCCGGTTTCTGGTCTACATTGGATGATTATGGATTGACTGGTGCAGAGTTGACGATGGAAAACCAATATACAACTGATTACCACAGTTGGATCAGCCAGCAACGGGAACTGCTTAAAAACAGGCAATTTGACGATCTGGACATCCCTAATCTACTGGAGGCAATGACTCTGCAAATGGGCGATATATCCAGTACCCTTGAATCACACCTGAAAACCCTGCTTCTGCACTTGCTGAAATACCGTTACCAAACTCAGGTAATTAATCCCGTATTGCCGAAGCCCTACAACTGTCGGGAATGGTTCGGCAGCATTGATCGGGCCAGAAGTGATATATGGATACTTATTCGTAAAAATCCATCCCTGCAACGTTTGACCGATGAAGCACTGTCCAGTGTCTACCCCCACGCCAAACGTCTGGCCATAAAACAAATGAACCGCTACGTCCAGAAGCATCAGCAGCTTGATGATGGCAGCTTTCCGGCAGAGTGTCCCTGGACATACGATCAGATTATCGAGGAAGACTGGCTACCAGAAGATTAGGGCAGGTTTAGAGGTATTCCTTCCTACGTCATGTCAGGCAACTCTCGGCTCAATAGCTTCAAGACTATTGCCCGGTTCAGCTGCGGTGACTTTGAGGTCATGGGCCGTTTGCAGGTTAAGCCAGCTCTGTGCGTCGCCACCAAAGTATCTTGCCAGCCTCAGGGCAGTATCAGGCGTTATTGCGCGTCTTTCCAAAACAATATCATTAATCCTCGAGGCTGGTATTCTCAGCGCTATAGCGAGTGCGTTGGCACTCATACCCAGAGGATTAAGGTAATCTTCCCTGAGGATTTCACCAGGGTGTATAGGGCGCAGTTGGTTAGATGCCATTTAAAGCAGACGCGCCATTCTTTGTTATTGCGAATACGATCCACCTTCAAACAACGACTTTGTCTGCTTACCGTTGAATGACTTGATCGTGGGTTAAAACGTCAAACAATCAAAACAGAAGCCGCTCAAGCCGCTGGTTGAGTCGAGTAAGCAAGGGGAAATTTCATCTCCAGGCTTCTTACGGAACCATACCTGACAGTCTCCCGTCATACGGCTCTTGATCACACATTTGATGCATGAAGTATGATGTTGGCATCCATCGAGGCTCACATAGACGTCGTCAAACGCCTGATCAACGTTGGGGCGAGGTAGTGAACAGAGGTTAAAGAAGGGAACAAAAAAAGTGTTGTGTTGTTCAGTGAACATGGCTTTCAGACTTCCCATCTTCAGAGTTTTTGAAACAGGTGATTGTTTCGCCACAGTGAACTTTGATAGCCGTTTAAATAAACTAATATGCTTTTCTGTATCTAACCCACACGGCTTATTGACCAACACAGATGTTCCACTTATTTGCGGCATTGTTCGCTACCCTCTCACCTTTGACACTAAAGGCAGATCACTGTCCTATTTGTTTGGCTCCCTTCCATGGCCGAAGTGAAGTGCCTGTGGTCGTCAAAGCCCAATGTTGTGGCTACCGCTTCGATCTGGAATGTATTTCGCAGTCTTTTGTTAAACAGCCCATGGGCTCACGCCGGTGCGCGATGTGTCGACAAGACCCGATGCCTATGGTGAATCAGAACACCACTGAATCTCACCCAGATACATTTTTCCCCGATCATACGTTTTATTTTGCCTGTTTAAACGGGGATCTGGATCAGGTGGAGAGGACACTGGCAGAAGGAGTCAATGTCAATGCCGTTATGACTGCTGATTCCACAGCCTTGATGTTGGCATCCAGCAGAGGGCACACGGATGTCGTCGAACGCCTGATCAACGCTGGGGCGAACCTTGACGCTGCCCGCTCAAATGGTGCCACCGCACTGTTCATGGCTGCTGTGTACGGTAATGCCGACTGCCTGATAATCCTGATCGAAGCCGGGGCGGATCTCAACATCTGCCGGACTTCGGATGGCGCCACTCCGTTGTTCATCGCTGCCCTGAAGGGCTATACCGACTGCGTGAAACTCCTGATCAACGCCGGGGCGGATCTCAACGCCCGGACTTTGGATGGCGTCACTCCGCTGTACGTTGCTGCTGAGAAGGGCAATACCGACTGCGTGGAACTCCTGATCAATGCCGGGGCGGATCTCAACGCCCGGACTAAGACTAGCGCCACCCCGCTGTATGTTGCTGCTGCGAGAGGCAATACTGGCTGCGTGAAACTCCTGATCAAGGCCGGGGCGGAACTCAGCCCCGCCAGGGCTAAGAGTGGCACCACCCCGCTGTTCGTTGCTGCTGCGAAAGGCAATACCGACTGCGTGGAACTCCTGATCAACGCCGGGGCGGCTCTCAACGCAGGGAATTCGGATGGCGCCACCCCGCTATTCATGGCTGCTCAGCAAGATAACATCGACAGCCTGAAAATCCTGATCGAAGCCAAGGCAGATATCAATGCGCAAATTGAGGATGGCGCCACCCCGCTGTTCGTTGCTGCTGCGAAAGGCAATACTAACTGCGTGAAACTCCTGATCAACGCCGGGGCGGATCTCAACGCTGCCCTGCTGAATGGTGCCACCCCGCTATTCGTCGCTGCCCAGGAAAATAACATCGAATGCGTGCAACTTCTGATCAACGCCGGGGCAGATCTCAACACCCGGATTAAGGGTGGTGCCAGCCCAACGTTCATCGCAGCCCAGAAAGGCAATACCGACTGCCTGATAATCCTGATCGAAGCCGGGGCAGATCTCAACGCTGCCCTGCCGAATGGCGCCACTCCGCTGTTCACCGCAGCCCTGAAGGGCAATACCGACTGCGTGAAACTCCTGATCAACGCCGAGGCGGATATCAACGCCCGCACCAAGACTGGCGCCACTCCGCTGTCCATCGCAACCAAGAAGGGCAATACCGACTGCGTGAAACTCCTCATCAACGCTGAGGCAGAGATGGGAACAATGGCAGTGAAGGAAACAAAAGAAAAGTTTCATGCTGTCCAGTAAACAGGGCTCTCGGCTGTTCCCATCTTCTGAGTTTTTGAAACAGGTGATCGTTTGGCCACAGCGAACTTTGATAGCCGTTTAAATGAACTAATATGCTTTTCTGTATCTAACCCACACGGCTTATTGACCAACACAGATGCTCTACTTATGTTTGGCACTGTTCGCCAGCCTCTCCCCATGGACACTGAAGGCCGATCACTGTCCTATTTGTTTGGCTCCCTTCCAAGGCCGCAGTGAAGCGCCTGTGGTCGTCAAAACCCAATGTTGTGGTCACCGCTTCGATCTGGACTGTGTTTCAAAGTGTTTTGCTGATCAGCCCATCGGCTCACGCCAGTGCGCGATGTGTCGGCAAAACCCGATGCCTGTGGTGAATCAGAACACCAGTGAATCTCACCCGGATACATTTTTCCCCGATCAAACGTTTTTTGATGCCTGTTTAAACGGGCATCTGGATCAGGTGGAGAGGACACTGGCAGAAGGAGTCAATGTCAATGCCGTTATGACTGCTGATTTCACCGCCTTGATGTTGGCATCCATCAGCGTGCGCACTGATGTCGTGGAACGCCTGATCAACGCTGGGGCGAAGCTTGACGCTGCCCGTTCGGATGGTGCCACCGCACTGTTCATGGCTGCTGCGAAAGGCAATACCGACTCCGTGAAACTCCTGATCAACGCAGGGGCGGCTCTCAACGCAAGGAATTCGGATGGCGCCACCCCGCTGTTCATGGCTGCTCAGCAAAACAACAACGACAGCCTGAAAATCCTGATCGAAGCCAAGGCAGATATCAATGCGCAAACTGAGGATTGCACCACCCCGCTGTTCGTTGCTGCTGCGAAAGGCAATACCGACTGCGTAAAACTCCTGATCAACGCCGGGGCGGATCTCAACGCTGCCCTGCTGAATGGCGCCACCCCGCTATTAGTCGCTGCCCAGGAAAATAACACCGAATGCGTGCAACTCCTGATCAACGCCGGGGCAGATCTCAACGCTGCCCTGCTGAATGGCGCCACCCCATTGTATGTTGCTGCCGCGAAAGGCAATAACGACTGCATGAAACTCCTGATCAACGCCGGTGCTGATCTTAACGCCCGGGCTGAGACTGGCGCCACCCCGCTGTTCATGGCTGCTCAGCAAAACAACAACGACAGCCTGAAAATCCTGATCGAAGCCAAGGCAGATATCAATGCGCAAATTGAGGATTGCACCACCCCGCTGTTAATTGCTGCTGCGAAAGGCAATACCGACTGCGTAAAACTCCTGATCAACGCCGGGGCAGATCTCAACGCTGCCCTGCTGAATGGCGCCACCCCGCTATTCGTCGCTGCCCGGGAAAATAACACCGAATGCGTGCAACTCCTGATCAACGCCGGTGCTGATCTTAACGCCCGGACTGAGACTGGCGCCACCCCGCTGTATGTTGCTGCCGCGAAAGGCAATACCGACTGCGTGGAAATCCTCATCAACGCCGGGGCGGATCTGAACCTCCCCCGGACTTCGGATGGCGCCACCCCGCTGTTTGTCGCCACTGCGAAAGGCAATACTGACTCCGTGAGACTCCTGATCAACGCCGAGACGGATCTCAATGCCGCCAGGACTTCGGACGGCGCCACCCCACTGTCCATAGCAATCGAGATGGGCAATACCGACTGTGTGAATCTCCTGATCAACGGTGGGGCATACTAGCAAGTTACTGATGTTTTGATCTGTTCGGTCGGTTGGATAAGAATACCCCCTGGATGCCCCCTCTGAATGTTAAAGGGAAGCGCCCCTGAGAATCCGGCCTTCCCAGAAACTTCATTCCATCTTTCATGGTTTCTGGCAGAGCTTCACCTTCAGACACTTTCCCGTTCAATGAATAACTGCCGTTGAGATTAAAGCTGAAAACGGCATCTGTTGTCAGAAACTCGGATGACTGGCTAATTTTACCTTCCAGAGTATTTCCCTTACAGGTGAGATCAGCATCTGCTTTACCCAGTTTCACGTTACCCAGAGGACTGCTGATTCGCCCTCTTTCCCATTCCATACGACCATCCAGCTCGACACACCGACCTTCTTCATAAACCAGGGAGTCTACCACCAGATTGATATTACCTTTGGCTGTTGCCGGAACTGGCATGGCTGCAAGCTGCTGTAGCCAGCCTGCCGAGGCGTCTGCTTCAAGGTCTTCAACCATTACACCCTGAGGACTGTGGGTCACTGTCGCCTGACCCACAACAGCAGACAAGTTATCACCGACCTCGAGGTCCACGCTGACCTTTCCGGTGAGCAGTGCAGAAGGCTGGAAATCCCAACTGACTTCCTGAAGCTCGATACCATTGATGGTTAATTCCTGCGCTGAACCCGACCAGACTGAACCTGACAGACCTTCCAGCTCAATCCCCGACATGTTGGGTGCATGACGCCAGACAAAAGCGGCTGGCAACCCTGCCAGCAAAAAAACTGAGTAAGAAACAACGGCCAGTGCAGCCAAAGAAATGATTTTCTTCATATGTCTTAACTCTCGCTGAAGGCTGTCTCTGCGCTGAAGGCTCTTTCCATTCTCAGAGCCTTAACGATCACATGACCGGGCTTTTCGGCGGCTTCTACCTCCAGCTCCCTGATCTCAACCCCACCCTGCTGTTGAAGATTGACCAACCATGCCAATAAACGATCAAAGCCCACTGTATCAAGATCGACCTGCAATGAATCTCGAACGGTTCGAACCCCGGTGATGCGCAGATCAAAATCTTTTGCAGTTCTGTTCACCAACTGGTCCAGAGGTAAGACCAGATAGCGGCTCTTGTCAGGCCGACCCTGACGCAGAATGACGATCTCGTTGGCCTGTTTCTCAACAGAAGCCAGTAACTTCTGACTGGCCACCAGCTTTCGCTCGGCAGCTAACTGACGTTCTGACAAAGGGTTTAAAATACCCTGCCAAATGCTCCAGACAATAATAAACGCTCCTGCTACCGTACAGAGTTGCTGCTCGCGTCGACTCAGACCACGCCAGTAGCTTTGAGCCTGTTGCCAGCCCTCATTGAAGCTTTCCACAATGTTATTCATGAATCACTCCCCTTGATGATCAGCGTACCATTGGCAATATCACCACGCTTCTCCAGTGTTTCAACCGTGATCACCAGTTGCTCACCCGACTCTTCCCGAAATGCCGTAAAAGTATCAAAATCCTTCGCAGTGGCTTCCACCCGAAGTGATTGCTGAGACTGGTTGTACGACAATGTAACCGGCTTGAGTTGCGGATACTGTTTAAACAGCGGGGCAGTCTGATCGAGCAGTTTCAGCAGACCCGAGTCATCGCTGTTGCTACTTTTCAAGGCCATAAGCTTCTGCCGCATCTGCGACTGCAGACGCACAATCCGCTCACCGGGGAACATGTCACTGTAGATCTTATGCGCCTGTGCATTAAGCTGTTCAGCCTGTTGTTCCAACTGTACCGACTTCACTACCGCCTGAGCCATAAACAGAATGACGGTAAAAGCCAGAAGTCCGGCAGCCAGCCCCCAGGGTTTCAGGCTTTTGATGACGGATGACTCTACCTGCCAGACGCCCTGCAAGAGGTTGGCACTGTTTTTCTGTGAGGTGGCGCTCACCGCACCCGCTGCCAATACTTCCAGAGCAGAGCCCGAAGCTTCCTGACGCCATTCACCCGGCCTGTCCTCTGGTAGTTCGCTGAAACAGTTCACTTTCAGGGGCGTTTCTTCTGAGTCGTCCTCTGCCAGACAGAAGCTCAGCCAGGATGGATCACAGGCAGCCCAATGCCAGCGGCCATCCCGGAGTATCCAGCGTCCATCCATGGCCAGCGCCGAGCACTCTCCCTCGGTCCAGGGCAGAGCCAGGGCTTCAGGAATCAGGGTTTTGACTTTAAGGCCGGACTGATTCAGTGCTTCGTACCAGAAAGCCATTTTCGAATGAGCGACCACTGACAGATAAACCTGAGCTCCTTCTCTGGCAATAACCGAAATATGAAGATCATCCACATCCTCAGCCAGATCATCTTCCAGACGAAAAGGCAGTGACTTTAATACCGCCTTGCTTAGTCTGCCTTCAACCTGAAGGCAGTGAACACTGACCAGCTCCGTGGGAACCAGGGCAATGGTTTTGGTATCCGGGAATGACTCCATCAGTGTTCCCAGGTCTTCAACAGACGGCAGAATACCAGAGGTAGCGTTTTCCCCTTCGGTTACCTGAATCACTGGCTCCTGCTCTACTGGATAGCATTGCCAGTGAACGGGCTGGCCGGGATCTCCGGGCAGCCTGATGATAAGATACTGGCTCACTCAAGCCCTCCAAACTCTCGGCGAATGACGCTGAACTTATTCTCTTCTTCCCGCCGCAACAGGCTCTTTATTCGGACTTTGGTGTCCGCATAAGAAGCGGTTGCAGTCATTGCAAAATACTGACTGTCCACCGACATCAATTCATGGGTGTTTTCGGCACTGAAGTTGGAGAGAGAGGGTTGTTGAATAAATTCATCGACACTCCTCCAGCCATTCTCCGGCCTCTGTTCCAATACCTCTTTTGCCTGCTCTAAGGGAAGCTCACCCCAATACAGGGCGCTGAGCACCGGCGCATGGTCCGGCGACAGGGTATTGATATTGATCTTCATTTCAGTGGCCGGCAATGCACAGACAAAAGGTTTGACCCTTCTCATTATTCTGGCATTGACGCCTTTTACCGCTCTCAACTCCGAAACCGATCTCATACTGGTATTACTGGCCAGATAGGGCACTGGCAGAGACTGGTAATAACTGTCTTCCGCGCCCATGCCTGACCCCTGGGTGTTGTCATTATCTACCCAGTCTCTGGTTGATTGTGCAATGATCTCGGCCTGATAGGACTCAATTCCCAAAGCTTCCATCAGGGATTGAAACACTTTGACTTCAACCGAGGTCTGCCCTTCTTTATCCGGAGCCTGCAAAGCATTCAGGTTTAAACAGGCCTGAGCGTCGAAAATTTCGCCCCTGATTGTTCCGCCATCCATCGGAAAAGTCACTTCCCCCGTGGCCCAGGTTTGACCAAGATTCACGGTTTCTTCGCTTTCATCAAACCCGTCCTGAAGTACTTTGACTGCCAGTTCTTCGCCAGACAATGCATACCAGCGTGCCTGTTCCATTTGTTGCAGGGAGGCTGTCCGGCGCATTTGCAGGGAAAATCCAAAAGTCATCTCTGCCGCTATCAGCACCATCAACGTCAATACGAACATAACAATTAGCAATGCGACACCCGACTGACGACGCTGAAAAGACGTTGTATTCTTTTTATCTGAAATCAGGCTCGTCATGAATCTTGCTCCTGAACTTCCCAGTTCCCGGAAAGCACGTAGCGCCGCTCGATGACCCCCAGATCATTCAGCTCAAACGTAATCTTCATACCTTGGGGCAGGGTATTGCCGAGCATTTCTAGCCATTGGCCATTAATAAAGTACTGAAATTTAAGTGAGCGGACATCGGTTAACAGATCCCTGACCACAGGTTCTGCATTCTCCTCCGGGTCCAGCACATAAAAGTGCTGACGTTCGAGCACTCCGGCTTTGAGCCGATAGCTGACTTTCTGCAACTCGGAGCGGGGGAGTTTCTGTTGCGGATTGCGCCAGCCCAGACGAATAAAGGCCGCCGCCTCGTCATCGGATTCCAGCATGTCTCTACCGGCAAACAGACTCTGATCCGTCAGTTCACCATCGACCCGCACACCCCGATCAATCATTTGCCGAAAGTCCTGCTCCATGACCATCATGGCGTAGTCAATTTCCCGAATACGACTCTGGTGATCGCTGGCAACATCCCGAGCACCCATAATCCCCTGCAGAATCTGCCAGGCACTCATACTGACCAGTGCAAAAATGGTCAGGGCCACCAACATTTCGAGCAATGTAAAACCGCGTTGGGTCGAGTGTTGCATGACATTCAATGACTTCAAGACCGCTTCACCGTGTAAGTTTGCAGACTGGCCAGAGCGGCTTTCTTCTCATCACGGTCGAGTCGGACTTCGACCTGGATGGCCCGAAAATTGTCATCCGCCGTACGCACACTTCGGTATCGAACATGCCAGGTTTGATCAGCCAGCTCACGGGTTTCTTTTTTCCAGGTCTGGGATGGCCATTGATCCTTCAGGTAGAGATCGACCAGTTCATTGTCGGCTACCCAGCGAGCCATGGTTTTGTTCTTCAGGTACTGGCTGTTATCCAGGCTTTCACTGCTGGTTCTGAGCACCGTGATACCGGCGATGGCCAGAATAGTCATGGCCATCAACACTTCTAACAAAGTGAAGCCCCTGACCTGTCGGGAACATCGGGAACAACCTGAATAACGTTTCATTTATCAGCCCCGGCCACCTGTCTTGTCGTACTCATCTGCACTGACCACGGTTACTTCTCCGGTTTCCGTGATTATGACACTAAAAAAACGACGAATGTCGCTGGCTGACTGGAACCGCACTTCCGCCGGGGTCAGGTCACCGCTGGACCAGATATAGAGTTCAGGCTTTTTCTTGCTGGCTTCGTTTTCAAACAGCCCTGAGTCAGTAAAAAACGAGTCACTATCCTGCTGCTCTTCAGCATCCAGAGCAGCCTGCCAGATCAGCTCACCCGGCATAAAATCCAGATTGATGGCTTCTGAAAGCTCTTTCTCTGTGAGCAATCGGTCATTTTGCATTAACTGCCATTTGTCTCCGTGCCACTCCATAAACTGATAGCCGTTGTCGGTAAACCTGACCCCAAGGTCTTTACCTTTGAGCAATGACTTTTCGTGGCCAGTTTTCACCAGAGCAGCAAATCGATCCGCAGCCGTTTTTAAACGTGCGGAACTGTCAGCCGGTTCCAGAGTGGGCAATACGACAGCGGTAGCAATGCCCAGCAGTACCAGAACCAGCATGATTTCAAGCAAGGTGAAACCGGCACTTTTCATCAGGAATTCATGTTCCAGTTGCCGATGTCATCCTCAGAGCCCGCCTGGCCATCAGGACCGGCAGAGAAGATATCGATATCACCAAATTCACCGGGAGACTGCATCAGATAGTCATTACCCCATGGGTCTTGGGGTAGACGACGGATGTAGCCGTTGTCACGGTAATTCCTGGGTTGAGGGCTGCCGGAAGGCTGTTCTACCAGAGCATTCAAACCCTGCTGAGTCGATGGGAAGTGATTATTGTCCAGCTTGTACATATCCAGTGCGTTTTCCAGCGTCACTAAGTCACTGACAGCTTTCTGCTGGTCTGCCTTTTCTTTGTTACCCAGAACATTCGGGGCCACCATGCTGGCCAGGACACCGAGAATCACGATCACCACCATGATCTCGATCAGGGTAAAACCCCGCTGTTGTTGTCGATGTGCCTTTTTCGTAGTCATTGGTCATTCACTCCTAATGTCACATGGCCCGATCTGTGTCAGGCTCATATTCTCTTCTGAAAAGCTCTTTACTGAAAACCCCATACTGACTGTTAACCACCTGATACCAGTGAGTTAAGATCCAGCATCGGGGTCAGAATCGCCATCACAATAAACAGAACCATGCCCGCCATGGAGACAATCAGCAAAGGGCCAAAAACACCCAAGGCAATATTCACCTGGTTTTCAAACTGTCGATCCTGACTGTCCGCTGCTCGAACCAGCATCTGTTCCAGCGCACCCGATTTTTCACCACTGGCAATGATATGAAGCATCATGGGTGGAAACAGTTGTGTCTGATCCAGCGCCATCCAGAGGCTGGAACCTTCCCTCACCCGCTCCGAAGCCTGTTCAAGTGATTTCCGGATAAAAGAGTTGGACATGACTTCTGCCGAGATTCTCATACCCTCCAGAAGGGGCACTGAACTGCTGCTGAGAATACTCAATGTCCGGGCAAAACGGGAAGTATCAACACCGGCACCCACTTCACCCATAACGGGCATTTTCAACAGCCATCGGTCGTGGGTCAGTCTCCGCTCGGGATTAACCAGCAGACGTTGCCGCATGAATAACAGAACGACAAGGCCAGCCAGTACACCGAAGCCGTAATCCCGAACAAAGTCACTCATGGCAATCAAGGCACGAGTCATGGCTGGCAGGTCCTGCCCGAGATCCGCAAACTGTTCCACCACGGTGGGTACCACGGTTGCCAGCAAAATGGCGATGACCGAGACCGCTACTATGGTGAGAATAGCGGGATAGATCATGGCCTGAATCAGCTTACCCCGGATCAGCTGACGCTGTTCGGTATAATCTGCCAGCCGCTCCAGAACCGTATCCAGATGACCGGACTTTTCACCGGCCGCCACCATTGAGCAATACAGTGTGTCGAAGGTTTTCGGGTAAATCGCCAGACTTTCAGCCAGCGTCCGGCCTTCCAGTACCTTGGCTCTGACGGTGGTGATCATAGCTTTCAGATGGGATTTCTGAACCTGACGAGACAAGGCCTGAAGACACTCTTCCAGAGGAATGGCAGCCGCAACCAGAGTGGCCAGCTGACGAGTCAGCATGGCGACTTCAGCCGGGCTGGCTTTTTTCTCGAACAGAGTAAACGACGCACGTTCACCACTGCTCTTTTGCTCAGATTCATTAATGGTCACCGGAGCCAGACCTTCGGAGCGCAACTGCTGACGGAGCTGGCGGGCAGAATCAGCCTCAAGTACCCCTTTGCGTTTTTTACCCTTTTTATCCAGGGCTTCGTAAGCAAATACGCCCATTATTCCTCCCTGGTCACCCGCAGTACTTCTTCAATGGAAGTCATACCCGCAAGAACTTTACGGAAGCCATCTTTCTGGATACTGGGGCTGGTCCTGCGAATCACGTCTTCCAGAGCCTGTTCACCGGCACCCTCATGAATCATTCTACGAACTTCATCGCTGACCAGAAACAGCTCATGAATGCCGGTTCGACCTTTATAGCCACCGCCATGACACTCGGAACAACCTTCAGGGCTGGCTTCGTGAACGGGTCTGCTGTCAGAGTCGTCCATTCCTATCAGCTTTCGCTCATGAGGCGTTGGCTCTCTGGCTACTTTGCAGGAAGGACAGAGGGTACGAACCAGACGCTGGGCCAGAACGCCCAGCAAACTGGATGACAGCAGGAAAGGCTCAATGCCCATATCTCTCAGGCGTGTGACAGCACCGATAGCCGTATTGGTGTGCAGGGTACTCAATACCAGGTGACCGGTAAGGGAGGCCTGAATAGAAATTTCTGCGGTTTCGAGATCACGAATCTCACCCACCATCACCACATCAGGGTCCTGACGCAGGATGGCACGCAGACCCCGGGCAAAGGTCATATCGACCTTGGGGTTGACCTGTGTCTGACCCACACCTTCGAGATCGTATTCCACAGGATCTTCAACGGTGAGAATATTGCGCTCTGTGTCATTGATTTCTGTGAGACCAGCGTACAGTGTCGTACTCTTACCAGAACCGGTCGGACCTGTGACCAGAAGAATGCCGTGAGGTTTATGCAAAGCCTCACGGATGTGCTGATGAATATCAGGCGTCATGCCTAAGCTGGACATATCCATACGGACACTGTTGCGATCCAGCAAACGCAATACGATTCGCTCGCCATGACGGGAAGGCAGTGTCGATACCCGGACATCAACGGCACGGCCACCCAGTCGCAGAGAAATACGACCGTCCTGAGGCACCCGCTTCTCAGCAATATCCAGTTTGGCCATAACCTTGATACGGGATACCAGCAATGCCGCCAGCTTACGCTGGGGTCGAAGGATTTCTCTCAATACACCATCGACGCGGAAGCGAATGACCAGGCAGTTTTCGAAGGTTTCGATATGAATATCGGAAGCCCCTTCCTTGATCGCCTCACCTAACATGGCGTTGATCATGCGAATGATCGGGGCACCATCATCGGCATCTAAAAGATCTTCGCTGTCGGGTAATTCCTCTGCCAGAGAGTGAAGACCTTCATCATTGCCGATATCGTTCATCAGCTGTCGGGCAGCCGATGAGTCTTTTTGATAATAAGCCGACAGTCGTGCTTCAAACTCACCCTCGGACAGTGATTTAATATCTATCGGACCCGCAACAAATCGACGAACTTCGGCAATGGCTGCTCTGGATGGTTGGCCATTGACGTACAGGCAGGGGCTGCCCTGCGGCTCTTGTTCCAGCAGAACACCGAAGTTACGGGCAAAGGCAAAGGGCAGTTCAAGAACACCCGCAGGAGTACCTTGAGCAAGGACTTCGGTTTCCTGATCAACTGTTATCGCCGGACTCAGCATCGTTCTTCTCCGACTGTTTACTGGCTACCTTGTCATCGTCTTCCCTGTCGTTTTTTTCTTTCTCTTTTTCTTTCCGATCGGCTTCATCCAGTTTCTGGCGCGCTCTGTTCATCAGATCGGAGTTAGAAGGGTATTCAGGCAGGACCGGAGTTCTCGCATCAGGCATCAACTCAACGCCCTGATCACGACGATCTAGCTGGCGGGCACGCATATAGCTGTATTTCTTACCGCTGATACTGGTCAGGATGTTATCGTCACGAATGATGGTAGGTCTCAGGAAGACCATCAGGTTACGCTTTTTCACCTCGCTGGAGGTGGAGCGGAAGAGCGCCCCCAGGTAGGGAATGTCACCCAGCAGTGGCACTTTGGAAACACTTTCCTGCACGTCTTCGTCCAGCAGTCCGCCAATAACAATGGTGTCACCACTGCGGGCCATGATGGATGTTTTCACTTCACGCTTGGAGAAAGTGACATCGACGGAAGTCGTACCATTAACACCAGACACTTCCTGAGTAATATCCAGCATCACCGAATCCCCTTCATTGATCTGGGGCTTGACGGTCATCTTCACACCTACTTCCTTACGCTCTACAGTCTGGAAAGGATTATCGTTGTTTGAACTGGAGGCGGAACCGGTGATAACAGGAACTTCGTCACCCACTATGAAAGAAGATTCTTCGTTATCCAGCGTCATCAGGCTGGGAGTCGCCAGAACATTGGATTTTGTTGAGCTGGTAACAGCCTGCAAAAGGGCTGTCCAGTCGCCGGATGTGATACTGAATGCAGCACCGGAAACACCGGCCAAAGCATCATATAATCTGGTGTAATCGCCCGGCTGATCAGGGTTAATAGTGGTGCCATTTTCACCGATGACCGTTGAGCCCGGCACGTCCTCTGCCTCTTTCAAACCGGCCATGATCTCGCCAATCGGTACCGTTCGGCCATCATTAAACTGCATCATGCTGCCGTTGTTAGCATTGGCCAGCTGGAAGGAGAGGTTAATGCCATCACCATCGGCTACCTCAACGATAATGGCTTCGACCAGAACCTGGGCACGACGGATATCAAGCTGCTTGATGACACTTTCCAGACTTTTCATAATGTCTGGCTGAGCGGTGACCACCAGAGCGTTGGTTTGCTCATGAACGTTGATGCTGAATTTCTGGTTATTACGAACAACTGTTTTACCGCTGTCTTTTTCTGCCTGAACCGTTTGCCCGACACCTTCCATGACTTCTTTCAGTTCTTCCGCCTTGGCATACCTCAAATAGAAGACACGGGTATTACCGGAGGATTCCTGTTCGGCATCCAGCTGGTAGACAATACGATTCACTTTTTGCAGTTGTCTTGCCTGACCGGCAACAATCAGGCGGTTGCTACGATCATCAGCAACCACGGTCACCTGGGACGCGCCGCCCTTACCACCTTTTTCCTGCAGCAGGGAAGTGAGAATTCGCTGCATTTCTGAAGCAGAAGCGTACTCGAGCTGGATAACAGAGAAGTTTCGGTTGCCGGCCATATCTACTCGTCTGACAATTTCAACCAGACGCTTCACATTAGCTGCACGGCCAGTCAGCAGAAGAATATTGGAGGGATCGTAATGAACCACATTGCCTGCAGTATCATTGAGCTGGCGCAATAACGGAGACAGTTCTCTCACCGGCACATTCTGAACCGGAAGCACCCAGGTAACGAACTCATCACCCTGACCCGTGTTTTGCCGGTCGGCCAGCGCAATAGACGACATTTTTGCGTTCTTGTCCTGAACAATTTTCAGAACATTATTCTCTTGTTCAATAACGGCAAAACCATGAACTTCCAGAACGTTCAAAAAGAGCTGATAGTACTGTTCAGCATTGAGCTTGTCATAGGAACGCACCGTTACAGAGCCACGAACAGCGGGGTCCAGAATAATGGTTTTGTTCAGAGTGGCACTGACCGTACTGGCAAATTCAGCAATATCGGCCTTTTCAAAACTGGCAGAATAACGCTGATAGTCAGCTGAAGCCTGACTGGCAAAAGCAGACGCTGAAACCAGTATGAGTCCTGCCATCATTGAGCAGATCTGTCTGCGCAGCCGTCTCACGGCATTCTGGTTCACACATTTCCGGGCAATGGCCCCGCTAAGCAATTCAGGGAGTAATACTAATAACCCTGTCTTTCCTCTAACACTCATAGTTTGACTTCTATTTCATAGAGACGACCACCCCGTTCAATGGTCATCGATAGCTGGGTGAGCTGCTTGATTTCCTGCAGCAGCTTCATGGTATCGTTGCTGTCACTCAGGTCATATCCGTTAATGGACAGGGCTATATCATCAGGCTTCAGGCCTGACTCACGAAAAACGTCAGGAAACTTGCCAGGGGTTATCTGATACCCGACCAGCTGACCATCCTTCTGAGCCTCGGTGATCTGAAAAAAATCCGTAAAAGAGTCCGGATCAGAGATCAGTTGCTGACGAATTTCTATCAGACGACCACTGTCTCTTTTTTCTACTTTTCGATCCGCTTCATCGGGGTAAAGCAAAAGGGCTTCGAGCTTGCCCCGGTTCGATACAATCACCCGATCCTCATAAATATCTTTCACTTCCGCATTGGAGCCCTGAAGCTTTTCACCGATTCGATAAGTGCGATCACGGCCACTGGAACGAATCACCGCAACGGAATCAGCAGGAACTGAACTGGCAACAATACCGGTGACTTTTGCAGAGAGGCGGGATTTGGGAACAGCGTTGGGGTCAATACCAGGGTTATCCGTTTGTGTCAGCTTGACAGGCTCCTGACCAAACAGATGGAAATCATTCAGTGCGGGGTAGGCATCCTGTTCCGATTGGCGACGATTTACCACTGTCGATTGAGGTTGCCACGACTGAATCCTGGCGCTGCCAGAACCCTCCATGAGTTGCCAGGTAAGACGAGCCAGCTGTTGAGTCAGAAGAATCACCAGCAGCACTTCACAGCCAATAATCAGTCGCCGCACCCCAGTCTGTGATAACACACTGGCAATGTTCAAGTCAGGCGAGGACAGAGGGCCAAAGGCTTTCAGTCTGTTGAGCAGGCTTGGTGACATGGTACAACTTATTCATCTAATTCGTTTATCAGTCCAATGCAGATTAAGTCGGCATTAAAATTCTTGTTTTCCCAATTGCCACTAATAGTGGTACATATAGTGGTACATAGGTACAAAAAATTCACCATACGTGTAAATACTTATAAAAACAACGAATTATTCTTCATCCTTCAGTGCATAGAGGCTACAGCAAAACGGCCCTGATCTTGATCCAGATCAAATCGACCGATTTGATGGTAATGGTTCACTGTTACACTCTCGTGAAGCCAACAGATCGCCTCTTTTAGTTCGAATGGTAATAACCAAACTCAGCTTCATCATCTGATACTTCATCGGTCCCTTCATTTTTTGAGTCATAAAAAGCCCAGAACTGTGTGAGATAACAGCCTGCATATCAACCTGGCTTTGCTGAAAAAGAACAAGGTTGCAAAAATCTGGTCTTATTGGCTGACTCCTTAGTGTAAGTTAGTAGGAAGCCCCCTCCCACTTGGCGTCAAGAATATTGCGCAGCAAACTCTGGTAGCGGGCTCAATAAATAAAACAAGAGCATAAGGATCATGAAATTCAATAACACAGCCTTTCTGTCGGCAGTACCTTTGGTGCTATCTGTTTTTTCAACGTCGGTAGTCGCACAACCCGAAAGTATTCATTTCAGCTACGGGCCGGATCTTTCCAGTAAAATAGAGGTTAAGGACACTCGTCTGGCACTCAGATGGCATTTAAGTGACGAAGGACTTCTCGAACATTCAGAATGGAATGATTGCTTTCTTCTCGATACCTCGGTTTCTTATTGGGACAATAAACTCGATGCCAGACCCTCCCACAGCTCGAAAGGTGACGATGATATCCATGGCATTTTCGTGACTCCGGTATGGCAATTCAAGAGTCCCAGAGGACGGTATTACTTCGATGCAGGTCTGGGCGTTGGCTGGATCAGCGACACCCAGATCCGTTACAAAGGCGACCAGCCTTTAGAAAAAAGCACTCATTTACAGTTTGAAACCATGCTGGGTGCCGGGGTTCTTCTGGGTTCCGAAAAAAGTTTTGACCTGGGCGCCAAGTTGCTTCACTACTCCAATGCTTATATCAAACGGCCCAATATGGATTTGAATGTTGTCCAGTTTTCGCTTGCTTATCATTTTTGAAATTAAATGCCCGGCAGTTGTCGGGCGTTTTGCTGACCGTCTGTGTTGCTCTTCCAGTTTTTCCAGTCTCGACTCAACCGACATAATCTTACCCCATGTTGTCGTTGCGCTGATCAGCATAGCAGAGCCAGCGAGCATCATTGCAAAACTTCGAGAAGCACCAGAATTTAGGATGAATCCAGTTCCCGGGCAGTCAGCTCTTTGAGCTCGGCGTAGCGGTAAGCGGTTGTGTAGATGTTAGCTGCGGATTATGGCATATCTTCTCTACCACCTCTTTACCTTCCAGTCAGGGTAAGGGTTATCCTGTACACAGTTTCCCTCTAAATCAATCTCGTGGAGAAACACCATGAAATCTCTACAGATTCAGCTGGCCCTCTCCGGAGTCAACTGTGCCGGTTGTGTCGGCAAAATTGAAAAGGCCCTGAAAGGAGTGACTGGCGTGAATGAAGCCAGTGTTAACTTTGCAGACAAAACGGCTATGGTCAAAGGCAGTGCTGAAGCGTCCTCTCTGATTTCAGCCCTGAAAAAAGCCGGATTTGAAGCGCGAGTGATACCCTGCGACTCTGAACGACAATTTTCTATACCGACTATTCACTGTGCCTCCTGCGTCAGCAAAATCGAGTCGGCTCTTCTAAAGATTCCGGGTGTTGAGAGTGCATCGGTCAATCTGGCCGATAAAACCTGCTCTGTTCAGGGGCAATCTGAAATTGGCGTCATTCTGCAGGCATTGGAACATGCCGGTTATCCCGGCACCGTGCTGACACCTGACAGTGATCTTCAGCTGAAACAGGAAGAGGAAGACAAAAAACAGTATCGCCACCTGCTAAAACATACCGCCATTGCTCTGAGTCTGGGCATTCCCCTGATGATCTGGGGTGTCGTCACCGGCGAAATGAGCATAAACACGCCCTTTCAGCAACTCGCCTGGGGGATTGTTGGCCTTGCCACTCTTTTTGTTCTGGTGTTCTCAGGTAAACACTACTTTACCGGCATGTGGAAAGCTCTGAAGCATGGCAACACCAATATGGATACCCTGATTGCCATAGGCACAAGCATAGCCTGGCTTTACTCTATGGTCGTCGTATTGTTTCCTCACCTTCTACCGTCTGCCGCTCGCCATGTTTACTTTGAAGCCAGTGCCATGATCATTGGTCTTATCAATCTGGGCCATGCTCTGGAGTTAAGAGCCAAAGGCAAAACCAGTCAGGCGATTAAGCGTCTGCTGGGGCTTCAGGCCAAAACGGCCAGAGTCGTACGCAATGGACAGGAAATAGATATCCCCACAGACCAGGTTTTAAAAGGCGACATCGTCAGAGTCAGACCCGGCGAGAATATTGCGGTAGACGGCATTGTCGTTGAAGGCAGCAGTCTCGTGGACGAGTCTATGCTCACAGGCGAACCACTGGCTGTGAAAAAAACACCAGACGACGCAGTTTCAGCAGGCACCCTGAATAAAAATGGCAGCTTGCTGTTCAGGGCAGAAAAGGTGGGCAGTGAAACCGCTCTGGCCCATATCATTGCCCTGGTGAAAAAAGCCCAGAGTTCAAAAATCCCCATTGCCCGGATGGCAGATCAGATCTCATCTGTATTTGTACCCGTTGTGATAGTCATTGCTGTTCTGGCAGCCACTGTCTGGTTCTTTTTCGGGCCTGCGCCGGTATTAGCGCACGCACTGGTGGTAGTCACCACGGTTCTGATTATTGCCTGCCCCTGCGCTTTGGGTCTGGCTACTCCTATGTCTGTCATGGCCGGTGTTGGCAAGGCCGCTGAGCTGGGAATGCTGATTCGCAAGGGAGACTCTTTGCAGCAGGCCAGTCAATTGACCACCATAGTGCTGGATAAAACAGGCACTATCACCGAAGGCGATCCCAGAGTGACCGAACGAATCAGCATCACGGCAGACACTGAGGAAGAAAAAAACAGAATTCTGCAGATTGCCGCCAGCATTGAGAGTGCATCGGAGCATCCCCTGGCTGACGCTATTGTCAATTCTGTCAGACAGCAATCGTTGTCACTTTCACCCGTATCCGATTTTCATGCAGTCACAGGGCAAGGAGTGAGCGGGTGTGTTCAAGAAAAGTCTGTGCTGCTGGGTAATGAAAAGCTTATGGCTGCCAATGGCATTGATGTCACGCTTCTGGCATCCACATCAGAGTCACTGGCCAATCAGGGTAAAACCCCCATGTATCTGGCTGTGGATCATCAACTGGCGGGACTGATAGCGGTCGCCGACCCGATAAGAAAAGACTCCAAAGCAGCTATCGAAAGACTCCATAAACTGGGCATCAGGGTCTTGATGGTGACCGGTGATAACAAGCTGACTGCCGCCGCTGTTGCTCAACAGGTGGGCATTGATGACTTTAGAGCCGAAACTCTGCCTGAAGACAAGGAGCGCTATGTCAGGCAGTTGCAGGAAAAAGGGCACAAGGTCGGTATGACAGGTGACGGTATAAACGACGCCCCGGCCCTTGCCCGTGCTGATGTTGGCTTTGCCATAGGCACAGGGACTGATGTTGCCATTGAATCGGCAGATATCACCCTGATTCGCTCTTCACTCCATGGACTGGCCGACGCCGTCGAGCTGTCCAGGGCAACTCTGGGAAACATTAAACAGAATCTGTTTGGCGCCTTTGTTTACAATTCTCTCGGTATCCCGATTGCTGCCGGGGTGCTATACCCTTTCACAGGAATGCTGCTTAATCCTGTTGTTGCAGGAGCAGCCATGGCTCTGTCATCGGTCACAGTGGTCAGCAACGCCAATCGTCTGAGACGCTTCAAGCCAACTGCTAGGGAGCCTGAATCATGAATATTTCCAAAGCAGCGCAGGCCACTGGACTGACCGCCAAAACCATTCGTTACTATGAAAGTCTGAACCTGATTTCACCTGCCCATCGTCTCAATAACGGTTACCGTGATTATAATGAATCACACATACGAGAACTGTCTTTTATTAGCCGCGCCAGAGAGCTGGGCTTTACTCTGAAAGAGTGCTCGGACCTTCTGGATCTGTATAACGACAAACATCGTAAAAGTGCTGATGTAAAATCACTGGCCCTGAAAAAATTAGTCGATGTCGAGGCTAAGATCAGTCAACTGCAGGTGATTCGTGACAGCCTGCAACAGCTCGCCCAATGCTGTCATGGAGACAATATGCCGGACTGCCCTATCATTGAACGGCTGGCTAGGGGAATGGAATCGGATCCTGATAAAAAATAAGATAAAAAAATAAAAAAAAATAAGACACCCATGAAAAAAAAATAGGGCACCCATTAAATAAATAAGACATTTAAAAACTGCATTCCCAAAAAAGGATCTGAAAACCTATCTTCGAATAGCCTATCAGCGAGCCACACATGAGCGTTCGACGAACAGAGGCTGCTCAGTCCATGATTCAGACGACACAAACTTATTCCGACTTAAAGTCGAGGAGGGATAAAGAGAAAGTGTTTAATTTCTTAACTGACTTCTAAGCTAACTTGTCAGATACAAACGACTGCAGGCGTTTAAACCTCGAAGCCACTTCTGTCCGGCTTCAAGTGCATAAGCCTTCATCGCCTTCAGACGGCCAACTGCCCGATAAAAACGATTATTCCATTGCATGGTTTTCAGCCACTCATCCGGATCAATTTCCAATCTTTCAAGAATAGGAGGGGTGCATGACGGGATGGAACCTTTCTTGTCTGTTCTGACAATGCGACCGCTCCAGTCAACCAGTTCCAGATAGTCATGAAGAAGGTAGGGAAGGGCAACGTCCGTATTCTGGCCCTGCAAACAAAAAGGTTTCAGGGTCAGCGGCTGATTTTTAGTCTCAGAATCTGTAACCTGCTCTACGCGTTCCTGAATCGACGTGTAGTCTGATTCTTCCGGTGTTTCTACCTTTCCAGCCCGAATCGGATTCAAGTCAACGTAGGTCATGCAGGTCAGTAACGCTGCTTCGTCCAGCAGTGCCTGGCTTTTAAAGCGACCTTCCCAAAAGCGTCCTTTACACTCGTCTTCTTTATTGGCCTCACGAGCAAGGTATTCATTCAGACAACGCATAAACCAGCTGATATCCGTTAAACGACGCCGGTATTCCTCAGCATATTCATCAATACGGGCCAATTCAGCGCTGCCCAGTTTGTCAGCAGCCAAATGCCTTTGCACCAGAAGTGGGCCTGTAAACAAGGTCGTCCAACGGTGAAGCACTTCGTCCCGTGACCAGCCTCTGGCAGATGACTGATTGATGTGCAAAACCACGTGATAATGATTTGACATGACAGCGTAAGCGCAGACTTCGATAGCAAAGACTGAAACCAGTTCCCGGAGTTTATCCACCACCCATTGGCGGCGATGCTCATAGTTCTTGCCAGTCAGGTGGTTCTCTCCACAGAGGTAAGCCTGACGAACACATCCTGCCGTGCAGTGGTAATAAGGCGTTGACCCGCTGTGTCAGGATAGTTGTCCCGCTCACTGATTAACCAATAAAAGCTAGACAGTGGGCGATGGACGTTGAATATGCCTCGTTTTTCAGAGGAACGTAAATCAGCTGTTTTGAAAAAACTGTTACCACCACACAATCGCTCTGTGCCGGATGTTGCCAGAGAGGAAGGTATCAGCGAACAAACCCTGTATAATTGGCGTAAAAAACTACGGGACAAAGGATTACCTGTGCCAGGGAACGAACAAAAATCAGAACAATGGTCTGCTGAAAGCAAGTTTGCCGTGGTCGTCGAAACCGCTGCTTTGTCAGAAACAGAGTTAAGTGAATACTGCCGTAAAAAAGGGCTTTATCCTCAACAAGTCAAGGAGTGGAAGCACGCTTGTATTTCAGGTGCTGTTCAGGCTTCTCAGCGTGCAGACCAGGAAAGCAAGCAATTAAAACAAGAGCGTAAGCGCAATCAGAGCCTTGAAAAAGAGCTTCGCCGTAAAGACAAGGCGTTGGCAGAAGCTGCAGCCCTGCTGGTGCTATCAAAAAAGCTCGATGCCTTCTACGGGATAGACAGCGAGGACAACTGACACCTGTCGATAAGCGCCGCCAACTGCTGACATGGTTTGATGAGGCTATAGCAAACGGCGCTTCTCGCTGGAAGGCTGCTGAACAATTGGAAATATCCCTGAAAACACTGAATCGCTGGCGCGATGACAATGGTGCAGTGTTAACGGACAAACGCCCGGATGCCTTGCGCCCGGTACCCTCTAACAAACTGACTGAGGAAGAGGAGCAACGTATTCTGACTATCAGTAATGAAGATGAGTATGCGAGCCTGCCACCATCGCAGATCGTGCCAGCCCTTGCAGACAAGGGAGTATACGTTGCTTCTGAATCTAGCTTTTACCGTGTGTTGAAAAAGTATGGTCAGTTGCACCACCGCGGTCGTTCAAGAAAGCGATCGAAAAGCAACAAGCCGACAACCTATGTTGCTACTGGCCCTAACCAGGTCTGGTGTTGGGACATCAGTTACATACCTTCCAGGGTACGCGGCCAGTTCTGGTACCTCTACCTGATACTGGACGTTTACAGTCGTAAGATTGTTGGTTGGGAGATTCATAGCCGTGAGTCTGGTGAGTTAGCCAGTGAACTGATTAACCGGACAATGGTGGCTGAAAAATGCACTAAAACACCGCTTGTACTGCACTCAGACAATGGGGCTCCAATGACGTCGAGTACCTTTAAGGCCAAGCTTGAGGAATTGGGCATTATTCCCTCTCATAGTCGCCCAAGGGTGAGTAACGATAACGCATTTGCAGAATCGATCTTTAAAACGGTGAAGTACTGTCCTCAGTGGCCATCTCAAGGTTTTCTGACGTTAGAACACAGTCGACAGTGGATGCTGAAGTTTGAGCGCTTTTATAACAATGAACACCGCCATAGCTCAATCCGCTTTGTGACACCTGCGCAACGGCATGAGAAAAGAGATCAGGAAATCCTGAATCACCGGAAACAGGTGTATACCAAAGCGCGAGAAGCTAATCCAACGCGCTGGTCAGGAGTTATCAGAAACTGGGAGCCTGTAGGTGCGGTTGCACTGAATCCTGAGCGGTTGTCTGAAGCAAGAATTAACGAGAAAAAGGCAGCCTAAAATTCAGTTTTCGGGACAACTATCTTGAAAAACTCCGTTGAGCTGGGATCAACTAGTGTAGTGCGACCTAATTAACAGTACATAAAGACTCCTAACGGTCTACTATGGATGTTATTCCAACCACTGCCTGTTTTTACTATGCGAGTTGCCACAGAGATAATACTTGATGCTTCTGAAGAAATACGACTCAGAAAGATTACTTCATCAAATACTTGCCCTCTTCGCTTGGCCCGCCGTGCCCAGATTGTTCTTCTCTCTGCAGAAGGAAAAAGCAATCTTGAGATTGCGCAAATACTGAAGATCGGTCGTCATCAGGTCAGCCGCTGGCGTGACCGATATGCTCAGGAAGGCTTCTCCGGGATTGAACAGGATCGAGCTCGCAGTGGCCGTAAAAAGAAGATTGATGCTGCTGAGATTGTGAGTCTGACCACAAACACCCTTCCGGAAAATGCCACTCACTGGAGCACCCGAACTATGGCTGCTGTTAGCGGTATCAGTGAGAGAAGTGTTCGCCGGATATGGCATGCATATGGCCTCAAGCCTCACCTGGAAAAGACATTCAAGGTGTCCCGAGACCCGAAATTTGTCGAGAAGCTTGAAGATATTGTCGGACTCTATCTGTCTCCTCCTGAACATGCGTTGGTGCTGTGCTGTGATGAAAAAAGTCAGGTTCAGGCACTCGATCGAACACAGCCTGGCTTACCGTTGAAGAAAGGGCGTGCCGCAACAATGACTCATGATTATAAACGACATGGTACAACCACTCTCTTTGCAGCACTGAATGTACTTGATGGTGCTGTCATCGGTCAGTGCCAGCAGCGTCATACCCATGTGGAATGGTTGAAGTTTCTTAAACAGATAAATAGGGAAACGGCAAAAGACAAAGAGCTGCACCTGATTTGCGACAACTATGCGACTCACAAACACCCGAAGGTGCGAGAATGGCTGGAAAAACATCCTCGTTTTCATATGCACTTTACGCCAACGTCATGGTTAAACATGGTTGAGAGATTTTTTCGGGATCTCACGAGTCAGCGTTTACGCCGTGGTGTGTTTGTCAGTGTGCCACAGCTAGTCAGTGCGATTGATGAATATATTGAAAAGCATAATCAAAATCCAAAGCCGTTTATCTGGACTGCTAAGGCAAATGATATCTTAGAAAAAGTCGTTCGGGCTAATCGCCGGTTAAGTTGCAAAAAGAACGACGCACTACACTAGAGTATTACGGGCCTGTGCCATGGACTCACCTGTCTGGGTAAAAAATCAGTGATGGGTGAAAAAGTAGACTAGGTGGATGGTAAAGCAAATTTATGGGTGTCTTTTTTCTTTTATGGGTGTCTTTTTTCTTTTCTTTTAGTGGTTATACGGCAACAAGTTTGAAATATGCTACTTTGATACACTTGGCTAGCACAGACAGGCAACATTTAATGAAAAAAATTATTGTGCTCTTTTCATTTATATTAATATTTACTTCAGAAGAAATATTGTGTGAATCAAACAGTAGAATTCCTCGATACACTGAGCCGGTTAGAAAAATAAATTCAGGTACGCTTCCATGGATAGCTGGTATTAATAATGGTTGTACTACTGTGCTCATATCTGATAAGCATTTGCTGACTTCAGCTCACTGCATTGGTAAAAAATTAGACATAACTTTTCTTAATGCTAAAAACAAGATTAAAAGAAAAGTTATAAAGTATATATTAAATAATAATTTTTTTTCTACCTCTGATTGGCCTAAATACGATATAGCAATACTCGAGTTAAACCAGCCTGTGTCAATTCCTCCTGCTGACATCGACTATACCAAATGTCCTGACCTTTATAATATTACTGACCTTATGGTTGCGGGTTATGGCAATCAGCAGTTATTGCAGCTTGCATCTGTAAGTTGGGTAGGCTCCTGCAATGATGAAGTACATTTCGTTTCATATCCCGGAGATTCCCAGCCTGGGGATTCAGGTTCTCCCTTATTTTACAGACAAAACAATTCATTTATCTTGGGAATACATGTTGGAAAATTCTATCAAGACAATTTGGCAATCCAGTTTAAGCTGTCATTAACTTTTAATCGTAATTTTATAGAGAAGTATGTGCGATTAGAAAAAAGCCATGATATATATTACCCAATAAAAGGAATTTCTCTAAATGCACAAAGATGGAATTCCATTTCTGCTTCTGCTTCTGCTTCTGCTTCAACTATGTTATGTATTTTAATAACACCATTAACCTTGGCAATGAATTTGCCTTAATCATACCTGAATCCCCGAGTTCACATCACATAAATCAGCCTGAGAAGCCCCCAATCCATGGCTTTTCGTGTATAATTCTCTGATTCTGATTTTCACCTTCTGAGTGCGTTTTTGTGAAACTCACAATCGAGCAGTCAACTATCAAGTTTTAGACACCCGTTACGTGAATTGGGGATAACTCATTTCAACCCTGCCACCCAAAGAAGCTCATAAAAGAGCTTCTTTGGATCGCGACATGATTAATGATTGGCAAATACACTCGTGTTGCCATCCTTGGTGAAACCGATCACCTGATAAGGATCTTTGCGATCACCGTACTCCATACCTGGCGATCCCAGAGGCATACCCGGAACAGTCAGACCATTCACACCAGCAGGCTTTTCACTTAGCAAACGCTTGATGTCTGCAGCCGGGACATGACCTTCAATGGCATAATCACCGATAAAGGCTGTATGGCAAGACTCCATTCCTTTCGGAATACCGGCCCTGGCTCGATACGTGGCTGTGTTCGGCACATCATGGGACATGACCTTAAAGCCATTCTCTTCCATGTGTTTCGCCCACTGTTTGCAACAACCACAGGCAGGGGTTTTGTAGAGCATGACTGTCGGTAATGACTCCTCGGCCTTGGCCAGCATAAACGACATTAGAACAGCAGTTCCCAGGAACAGGGCTTTCAGCTTTTTCATGGTTTCACTCTCCTTTTTCAAGTGTTTCATAATTCATTGATTGATCTGAGCGGTCAGAACCTTTTCCCGGGTGTGCCATAGAAAATAGACGGCAGGCACCAGCACGAGAGTCACCACCAGTGAGCTGACAATGCCACCGATCATCAGGCTAGCTATGCGCTGCACGACTTCGGAGCCAGTGCCATTATTGAGCATGACCGGTATAAGACCGAAGAGAATGGTGCAAACGGTCATCATAATGGGCCTGCGGCAGGGGATGTAAGCTCGGCACTGATCAGATCCTGCTGACTTTTTTTGCCTTGCCTGGACTGTTTTTCATAGGCTTGAATCATTGGATCAGCAGCCAGAGCTTTTTGCTCGGCTTGAGATAGAGTCAGGCGGCCTGCACTGACTCCTGCCGATACCAATATCAGCCATGCAGCGGATACCATAATCCGTTTCAGTTGCATGTTTGTCTCCACAGCCGTGCCAATCCCATGCAGGGGACACTGAAAAATCAACGTTTCACTCTGTTTTTTAAACGACGATATTTATGAAATGCTATTCCAGAAAGGAGACATTGGCCAGATAGATATCAGGCTGGGAGCTCTGTACTGAAGATGGGGGTGCAGAAATCCAGTCCTGCGACGGTTCAGCGTCCAGCAAAATCAACTCTGCAACAATATAAAGCAGGGTAAAAGTCGGCTTACTGTCCGGGTGAGAAAACGGGATATAGCGATCCTCAGAATCGCAGCCTGGACAGGCCTGATTCGCTTTCTGCAGTTGCTCTGCCGGGGAAGGAGCACAACAGTAATGATCTGCGGACAAACCGTCAGCCATGCCGGAAGCATTGGATGACATCGTCGTGGGCATGTCTGACTGGTCAGCAACCATAGCCTGTGACGACTCCATCAGGCAAACCTGCAACAGCAAAAACATCAGCAGGGCAATCATTGCTGTGCCAATGTTCTGCCTGTGTTTCAGGTTCAGGTGAAGGATGGACATAGAATTCAGGAGATTATGGTTCAGCTTTCCAACTTGAACCATCCAGTAACTGGAAGGTCAACCCTTGAAAAGCTGAATGAGTGATGATTCAAGACTATTCTGTGCGCTTTAATCAGGCATTGTCTTCTTCTACTGCATCATAGAGACGCTCCAAAATATCAGGGACAGCGGACATCACCCGGTTCCAGCTGGGAATAAAAGGCCTTTCCATGGGGTTTTCCAAAAAGTGTTGCCCTGCTGCCATAATGTTTCTGGCAAAGAGTTCAACGGCTCGCTCTTCCGTATCACGATCGACATGCAGGCCATTCATCATCGCATCATCGTAATAAGACTCGATGAAATCCAGTGCCACCCGGTAATAAGTCGCTTTGATCGTGCGGAAGGTTTCAGTATTGAACTGAACCCCGTTGGTCGCCAGCTTCCTGAACACGGCCTTGATAATATCGTGGCTCATTTTCGACAGACCGGCATTGCGATCTTCTTCCGATAGAGGCTGATGTTTGTGATCATAAACATCGGCAATATCAACCTGACACAGCCGTTTATTGGAATAGTTTCTCTTAACTTCTGACAGTACCCCTATTTCCAGACCCCAGTCGCTGGGAATCCGGATGTCATTGAAAACACTGGTTCGCATGGAAAACTCACCGGCCAGGGGATAACGAAAACTGTCGAGGTATTCCAGATAGTCCATAGGGCCGAGAATTTTTTTCAGGGCTCGCAACAGTGGCGTCACCAGAAGACGGCTGACCCTGCCATTAAGTTTGTTATCAGCGACTCTTGCATAATAGCCCTTGCAAAAATCATAGCTAAACGCAGGATTAGCTACCGGATAGAGTAGCCTGGCCAGCAGATCTCTCTGGTAGGTCACGATATCACAGTCGTGCAGAGCCACTGCTTCTGACTTGGCTGAAGCCAGCACATAACCGTAGCAGTACCAGACGTTTCTTCCTTTACCAGCCTCTTTAGGCGCCAACCCCTTACTTTCAAGCAGACGGTCAATTTCACGAAGTCCGGGGCCATCCTGCCATAGAATCCGGTGATGCTGATTCAGCTGGGCAAAAAAGTCTCTTGAATAGGAAAATTCTTTTTCGTTGGCTCTATCCAGGCCTATAACAATCTCGGAAAGATAACCCACCTGGCTAAGCTCCTGAACAATATTATTCAAGGCTGGTCCCTGCAGCTCGGAGAACAGCGAAGGCAAGACCAGAGACATAGGGCGCTGGCGGGAAAAGGCCTGCAGCTCCTGCTCCATATCTTCAACCGAACGTACTCTCAAATTATGGAAATTGGTGATAGTGCCATTCTGGTAAAAATCGCCCATAAATGCTTTCCCTTCTTTTCGTTAGCGCTTTATGCTCTGATCACACTCTGCAGTCCAGCTCACCCGTCTTGTAAAGAGCAGTCTTTTATAGAGCCGTCTTTTGGAGGACAGACTGGCTCATGACCTTCCTGAAGTGAATCAAGAACCTCCGATACCGCTTCATTCCAACCTTCAGGCCCGACTGATTTTGTGTACTTAATATTAGACAGATGTTCTGTAATGGGCTGTTTACTTTTTTCAGAACTTACAAGAACAGGAATATCGACTACTTCCAGCATGGGCAGATCGTTGAAGCTGTCGCCCAGACCCATGGATATCCACGTCCACTCCGGAAAGTTTTTCAGGTAGTGTTTGAACAGTTTCTTCGCCGCCGAACCCTTATCCCCCTTGCCGGATACGTGATAGAAACGCCCACCCCGGGTCAGTTGTAATCCTTCTTCAGCAAGCTGCCTTTCAAACTGCTCCAATGCCTTATCACTGTCTTCCCAGACCAAAGGTTCACTGGCTTTTCGGTCTGCTGCCAGTTTAGCCTCCTCCAGGCTTAGCCCGGAGAGATCGGCTATTTCACTATGAGAGCAATCGCCAAAGCCCCTGAACCGGAAGCCGTACTGCTCGCGAAACTGTTTCAGTACCCTGCGTATCGCCTTGTAGGGTTGACCATGGAAGTAATGGGTATTCTTGTCAGTATCAGACGACTGAAAGTAGTGAGCCGGGATGGTGGTAATCATTCCGTTTTCGGTAATAAATGGATGATCCAGAGCCATCTCCAGTTGCAGAGGCAGTACCTCACTGAGGGTTTTGCTGGTATTGAAAACAACCGGAATATTTTGCTCTCTCAACTGGTCCAAAGCGGGTTTTGCCGCCGCCCAGCTGTAGCTATCATGATCCAGCAAGGTACCATCGAGGTCGGAAAATATGACCAGCTTCGTCATCGCCTTTTTGCTGTTGAACATCGACTCAAACTCTGTCCAGACGTTTTTGGTAGATGGTATTGGTGGCCTCGACAAAACCACTGACACTGCCACAGTCAAAGCGCTCACCTTCAAACTTGCAGGCAATAACACAGCCCTGTCTGGCCTGAGTCAGAATGGCGTCAGTCAGCTGCACTTCTCCGTTTATTCCGGGTTCAGTGTTCTCAATAATGTCGAAAATATCCGGTGTCAGGACATAACGTCCAATCACTGCCAGATTACTGGGCGCTTCTGAGGGGGCTGGTTTTTCCACCATATCGGTCACACGGATCAGGTTATCGCTCAGAGCTTCACCGGCAATCACACCGTATTTATCGACTTCGGATTCGGGCACTTCCTGAACAGCCACAATGGTGCAGCGAAACTGTTTGTAGAGATTGACCAACTGCGACATAACCAACGGACCACTGTCGTTAACACAGAGATCATCGGCCAGCACCACACCAAAAGGCTGATCGCCCATAAGAGTTCGTCCGCAGAGAATGGCATGCCCCAGCCCCTGCATCTGGTTCTGTCGAGTATAGGAAAAAGTACAGGCCGCCATCACTTCTCGAATGGTCGACAGTTTTTCTTCTTTGCCACTGCCAGCGATTTCCGCTTCCAGTTCATAGTTAATATCAAAATGATCCGGAATCGCCCGTTTGTTTCTGCCATTGACAAACCCCAGGTCAGTCAGACCTGCCAGCATGGCTTCTTCTACGCCATATTGAATCAGGGGTTTATCAACAATAGGCAGCATCTCCTTGGGCATGGACTTGGTGGCGGGTAAAAAGCGGGTTCCATACCCCGCAACAGGAAACAGACATTTTTTAATCATATTATTGCTCGTCTTATTGAGAAGTTTTGCATCTCATCAGGCTATAAGCAGAAGTCGTGCCAATTCAGAAAACCACCCGCCGGGCTCAACATCATTTACAATGATTGAAGGTTTTATAAATACGGGAGTGGCATGACTCCTGCTGCAAAGAAGAAAAAGTACTAAAAAAACATTGCCAAAGGGGAAGATGTATCGTGCAAAGTTACCCTAAAGCCTTCCATGAGTTTCATCAGGCCATGACTCAGCTTCTGACACTCCCTTATGGACAGGAAGCGGGCGAGATAGCCGCCAGAATTGTCCGTAGAGTTCAGTATCACCTTCATGAAAACCCTCCCAAAACAGTCACTGGCTGGTCAGAAAAAGATATCTTTCTGATTACCTATGGCGACACCCTCTATGACAACAGTGAACAGCCACCTCTTCAGGTCTTGAAGGGATTTCTTGATGGCTATCTGAACGAGGTTATTAATACCCTTCACATTCTTCCCTACCTTCCCTACAGCTCGGATGATGGCTTTTCTGTGATTGATTACCTGTCGGTCAACGAGCAGCTGGGAAGCTGGCAGGATATCGAAGCCATCGCCAGTGACTATCAGCTTATGTCGGATCTGGTGATTAACCATGTCTCCCGGGAAAGTCTCTGGTTTGCCGACTTTGTCAGTGGTCATCAGCCCGGCCGGGATTACTTTATTGAAGAAGACCCGGAGACTGATCTCAGTGAAGTGACCCGCCCAAGAAACTCCCCCCTGCTGGTGCCTATTCATACAAGGCGAGGGCTGAAACACGTCTGGGCCACCTTCAGTGAAGATCAGATGGATCTGAACTTTAAAAACCCCGATGTGCTGATACAGATGGTAGATGTCCTGCTCTTTTATCTGGCCCGCGGCACCATGGTAGTCAGGTTGGATGCCGTCGCTTTTCTCTGGAAGAAACCGGGCACTCACTGCATAAACCTGCCCGAGACCCATGCCATCGTGAAACTGTTCCGACTGATTATGGAGAGAGCCTGTCCTGGCAGTACGCTGCTGACCGAAACCAATGTCCCCCACGAGGAGAACATCAGTTATTTCGGGGAACAGGATGAGGCACACATGGTTTATCAATTTGCCCTGCCGCCCCTGATATTGCATGCACTCAATCGGGGCACAGAAAAACACCTTGTGCAATGGGCCCGTAACCTGCCCGATTACCCCGAGAGTTGTACCGTTCTGAACTTTACTGCCTCTCATGATGGCATAGGCCTGCGTCCGCTGACGGGGGTGATCCCGGAAAATGAAGTTTCAGAGCTGATCGACAGCATGCACCGTTTTGGGGGGTTCGTCAGCATGCGCACCCTTTCGGACAACACTGAATCACCTTATGAGATCAATATTGCCCTGTTTGATGCCATGAAAGGGACGAGAAGGGGTGAGGACCAATGGCAAGTGCAGCGATTTCTCTGCTCCCAGCTCATCATGCTGGGGATGCGCGGAATACCTGCTTTTTACATACACAGCCTGTTTGCCACACACAATGATTTGGCAGGCGTCGAGAGTAGTGGCAGAACCCGCTCGATCAATCGCCGCAAGTGGTTACTGGAAGAATTATTGCCTGAGCTGGAAAACCCGGTTTCGATTCGGTCACTGGTTTTCCATTCGTTGTTGAATCACATCAAAGTTCGCAAACAGGAGCCTTGCTTTCATCCCAATGCCTCCCAAACCATTCTGGATATGGCGCCGGGGATTTTTGCATTCTTGCGAACATCTCCCTGTGGCCGCCGGAAACTGGTGGCTATACACAACCTGACATCGGCCCATCAAACGTTGAACCAGCCAGACTATGTCGGCTGGTCCGATTTACTGGGCAGTGGGACCATACAGGACCTGCAACTCAAGCCCTATCAGGTATTGTGGTTAGCAAAAACGCCGTAAACCCTCGCCCAATCGAGGGTGATATTTTTTGCTGGGCGATCCGGAGCTAACAAAAGATAATAGTCGTCTAAATAAATGACCAAAGTCATCTATCTAACCCTCGAATGGCTCGTGATCACACTCTTGGGGCACAAAAAACGATAAGTACTTCTATGCGTTTTTAACAGAATCTCTTTGCCAGAAAGCGCGCTTATTTCCATGGTCTACACTCTCTCAACGGTAAACCAGGATGTAACAATAAAGTGAAACGCCCACTCTTTGCAGCACTGCTGTTGCTGTCTATCGCCTGCCAGGCGTCAATAAGACACTTTGTTGTCGAGCTTGAACAGGATGCAGGTTCTCCAGACAAAAGCTTTTCTATCAAACAGCATGACCCGCATACTTTGCCGAACACTCCTTCAATCATTGCCAGCAACAACGGTCATTCAGACCAGGATTCCCCGGCAAATGACACACCCTTCGGACCCGGTATTTTCGGGCTAATAACGATCATTATTGAGTCGGTTTCGTGGCATTTGCTTTACGCCTCCCAGTGGCTGGTTGCTTACGAACTGATCCTGACCAGCCATGACACACAAAGCTCCAAAACTTATTCACGGCTACCTTTAGAATCGTTTATCACTGTCGGTTTGTTTTTAAGCAACTATTGGAACTCCGATTCACCGATGTTCAACCCGATTGGACAACAAGAGTCGAGCCAGGATTATCCCTTTGTGATCAACACTATGGCGCTCAGCTCCGGAGAGAACCAACAACAAGGCCAACTATCGGAATCATCCACCCGGCAAGCCTCAGGAACAACCTCAGGGTTCAGAGGCACTATCACCAGCCACCAGCATTCCGACTCTGACGGCGGTGACGAAGTCCCTGAACAACACCAACATACTTTGGGTTTAAATTGTTTCGCAGATAACTGTAATGGCGTTTGTAAATTCCGACAATCAGGTGCAAGACCGAAACAAAGCTCAAGGCCCAATGAAGACTTCAATCGACAGAGCCCTCTCGTGCAACACACCTGTAAAGTGACAGTGTTCGGGGAGGGTGGTCGGCAGCGAGCATGCGGGCAAGTCTGCCAGAGTAATACAGCCCTGAAGGATCACAAAAGAAGAAAACACAGGCAACACACCTGTTACGTAACAGTCGCCATTTGCAATGGTCGACGGTGGCCATGCGGACTTGGCTTCAGGACTGCTCGGGGCCTGATGTGGCATAAAAGAATACATCAAAGACACAGGCCCGATAATCCGAACAACAATAATGGCGCCACAACAAAGCATGGAGGCTGATCGGGAATAGACTGCCCCTCACTCTTGAGACTGTCGCAAAAATGCGGCGCTGGTATGGGGTTAAAAACGCCACCGGAGGTCTGCCGGTGGTCTTATGTCTTTCCATCTTTGATGGCATCCCTGGTGGCGTCTGCTTATGTGACGAAGCAGCCCTTCTTCACTCTCGAAGATCCTCCCGCATAGTTGCTGCGTCATTCGACGTACGCGACCCTCGTTAAAATTCACGTATAGGATCACGTCACAAAATACTGACCCGGGAACCTGATGGCTTCTGTTGGGATCCGACCATCTAATATCCAATTCGTCGTCATGGTATCTACTGTCGTTGTGATCCTCCTGCTCTAGTACATGAAGAACTTCTCCGCATACTCGCTGCTCACCATCTCCCCCGACCACTATCACATCACAGAATAGTGGCGCAGTGTGGTATCGCATTTTGTGTTCTGACAGCCCCTCTCTATCGCTGCAGCGCTTCCCGCAGGGCGCCCGCTCACCACTGCTCGTTTTCATCAGCACATCACAGACAAATCGCCCGGCGGGATCAGGATCTCCACTGGTAGATGTACTGGCTGCCCCTGACCTCGCCAGGATGTCAGGTCTCAGTTGTTCTTGCCGGAGGAGTTCCTCGTATGCAAATTCTGAGAGAGTATAAGACCTTGGTTCGAATGTTACCGTTGTGAGGTGGTTTGGTGATCGGAGTTTGCAAATACCGTGACAGGAACCAAAGTGACAATTGTAACCGAAAGTATGCTTTTGTGGTTCAGGGTTTCTGTCATCGCCGTCAGAGCCAGAAAGCTGGGAGCCGCTGGCATAGCCTTTAATCTGGGCGCTGGCTGACCCACCTGTGGCTTGCTGACCGGATGATGTTGATGGCGGGTTTTGTTGGTCATTTTTTTGTTGGCTATTCCCGGGAAGCATCATGGTGATGATTGCAGGCCGGTCATCCTGACTGGCTTCCAGTTGATCCATTGGGATAAGCAGTGATGGATCGGAGTTCCAATAGTTTTTCAAAAGCCAGCCAAGAGCAACAAACGCTCCTGCAGGTAGCCATGCAAGGGGCTCAATACCTAACCCCGCATAGCCGTTTGTGTCGACCATGTCTGACGAGGTATACGACAGAGTATTGAAGTCACGTTTTATAGAAAAGCTCTGGATCGGAGAACCTGCATCATCCTGCTGAAAGTCGGCAACAAAATGTCTTGTCGACGACTCAGCCTGACAGACGACAGATAGCAACACCGACAGTAAAAACAATGCAGCAAAGATTGAGTTGTTCATCATTCTATCCGTCTGCTCTGACTTGTAGAGAGTAAGGGTAGATTGAGAAAGTGATGGATCAAGAAAATAAGCGTTTTCTGAGCTTGATTGGTAGTTTTATCGAATGAGTGTAAAACCCCGTGCTTTGAGAGCGTGTCGCAAAACTCTATCCAGCGTGGGAACGAGTTGTAACTTCAGCGGTTCCGCTGGTGTCTTATCCCGGTCAGACTCCAGCGCATCAACTTCCTCGTCCGTCAGGCCGATGTCTCGCCCGGCATTGACCAGGGCATCACCCATCAACAGTCGATCCTCAGGTTGAAGAACCTCATTGAGAATATTCCGAACCTCGGCAACCAGGCTCCGGTTATTTTGCTTAGCCCTGGCCTTCAGAGCACTGTAGAGCTCATCCGGGATATTTCCAAGCGTCATCATTGCCATAGTTTCACTCCTGCAGAGCACACTCTGTGTCAAGGCTAAGTGGATGGCAGGCCCAATTTGTCGAAGAATGCTTTGTTCCTTTCCTTCGCCGACTGTACCAGCCGGTTATAAGAAATAACTTCGATAAAGGCACCGTAACTTTTACTGTATCCAAAATACCCCATGTGGTCATGGGTTGGCGTGAGGTCGAAGATTCGGCAACGCTGCACAACTGATGGCGTTAAATCACAGATGACGTAGCAAAAGCCAGGTATATCCCGTGAATTGGGTATCAGCCTGCCACTCGCCGTTTTCGCCTGGCCTTCACGAATACGATCCAAATAGCTCAAAGCCTGCTCGATAGGATCTTTATTTTCTCCCTCTCGGGCATCGTTTCGCATGGGCCGTTTGATCTCGACCACAGTAACGGATGCCAGCGGCAAGGCTTTTTTATCGGACACCAGAATAGGATTATCACAGACATTTAACGCACACAGGTCTGGCTCTTTTCCAGAAATGTCACCGGTAACAGGCATGGAACCCAAAGGCTTGTCTGAGGCCAGATAGTCATGAAACGCGAGTCGTTCATCAATCAGCCAGAGATTACAGACATCAAACGGTGTCTGCGTGGAATCCTTACGCATTGGCATAATCAACTGATGGATTAAATCCTCACGAGCGTACTTGTCGTCATCCAACCGCTCAATATACTTTTCCAGCAAATCGATGATTGTCCGGCGGTGAGTGACGTAGTTGGCCAGGTCTGACTGTTTGAAGTCCTGTGCTTTTCTCAGGTAGTCACTCAGTCGGTTTTGATAATCTTCCAGATTGCTTTCTACCGCCGGATTCATAATTTCATGCCCTTCTTCCATCAGGCTTTTTTCGGCCTCGTAGTAGTGCCTGTGGAGAAGGGACTCAAGCTCCTTGTCCGATATTCTGGGGTCAACCACAAGTTCACGCTCATCCATATGGCTCATAATTGAACGGTACCGTGGCGCTTTCTGAGCAACAAAGGTATTCACCCGCTCCTTGCCTGCTTTCATGTTGTCGTGGAGGTAATCGGAAAGGTATTCTCTGGTTTTCTCTACGACCGCTTCCCGGATTTCGCTGAGGGAAATCTCCTGATCACTGATAAGATCCTCAATCGTTTCAGCGATATTAAATGCCGTTCTTTCAGAACGGACATGCTCATCAAGATAGTCTGAAGTGACATAGCAGGCGTAGGTAAACTCACCCGTATCATCGGATAGAGTGCCAAAGAGCCCGGGTACCCTTTTGCCAATAGACTCTTCTTTAACAACACGGTTAGCCGCACAGAGGAACATGGGGTGGTTTTTGTTCACCCCAGCCCGAAACTTAATGTGATTCAGTTCAAAAACATAGCCCTTCAGACTGACTTGTTCTGCCGTTGCAGCAGAGTGCATGCAGCGATCGTAAATGTCGCTGAGAGAAATGCTTTCGGTACCATCCTTTACAACAATGTTTGGCGTTGCCGGGCTTCTGACGTAATACCACAGGCAATGTTCCAGCAGAGCCTCGGCAATACTCAACGGGGTTTTACGGCAACTCGCGTAATACTCTTTGTCAAACCCGTCCAGTTTTAGCACCGTCCGTACTTTCTGGTCATGGACCGCCACCGGCGACTCTGTCTGAACACCCTGCCGGGATGAAAAAGAAAAGTTTCGCTGATAAAGCTTTCCTTCTTGACAGAAAACGCTTTCTACTTCGGCGATGTCGAAGGCTTTCAACCACATCAAACGCCCGATGCCCCGGCAACCCTTTCCGATCTTGTGATCTGAGTCCAGGGTTTCAAAGGACTCCATGTTGGCTGCGTTAAATCCAACTCCATTATCGGTAATGGTAAAGCCTTTGATGATTTCTTTTTCAGCCCCTTTTCCGGGGTGCATTTGTTGTTGAGGGTTACGAATAATCTCAAGAGTAATCTGACCTTCGGCCAGCCCATCTGCTTCTTCAAGGGCCTGAATCGAGTTGACTACGGCTTCAAAAACCGGCAGTAGACCATGAGTTTTCGGCAGATTAGTATTACGTAACCTTCCGGCAAGATTTGTATGAAGGCTCATTGGCACTCCCTTGGAAGCAGCCCGCATTGTTGTTTTTCACGGATTGAAGATAGCATCAAACAAAGTGATTTTTCGCTCAGTGAGAAAAGATGCACAGCAAAATAAAACCTGTTCTGCACCCGTTGCTTGAGAAGGCAGTATAGACAGAGTTACTGGAATGACTATTACAAAACATCAGAAAATGTCAGACGGGTATCACTGTTTCATCAGGAATGTAATTTGCTGGAGTCTCTGACACTCCCCGCCTCTAAAGAAGCTGGATTACGCCCTTGATTTCGTTCAAATCCCCATCGCTACTCCCTCACGACGGGGGTCAGCGCCACCTTCAAGGCCTTTGTCCGTTATCACAATGCCGTGCAGGCCACTGTTCAGTTCCCGCACCTTGACGGAGTAGCCGAGCTTTTCCAGTGTCGACTTCAGACGCTCTGCTTCGGTATCCTGCTCCAGCTCATAAACGCCAAAAGGGTTCAGCTTATGGGGCAGAGCAATGGCTTCCTGAATGTCCATTCCCCAGTCAATATGTGCGACCAGGGTTTTGGCAACATAGCTGATTATACGACTTCCGCCGGGTGAACCAAGCACCATATAAGGCTGTCCCTTTTTATCCATAACCATGGTGGGCGCCATAGAAGACCTTGGTCTTTTACCAGGTTCAACGCGATTGGCAATGGGCGTACCATCGTCATGGCTGGAAAAAGAGAAGTCCGTCATCTCATTGTTCAGCAGGAAACCGCCCACCATTAAACGGGAGCCAAAACCATTCTCAATAGTCGTCGTCATGGATAACGCATTACCCTCGGCATCGACAATGGAAATATGGCTGGTAGAAGGCAGTTCAATGGACTGATCATCGGCCTGAAGCGAAGCATGCTGCCAGACGGGTTTGCCTGCTTTAACCGTCTTTAGAGCCTGATCAGACTGAAGTTGTCTGGCTCTCTCTGCCAGATATTGGCTGTCCAGAAGCCCCTGAACAGGTACGGGCACATAGTCACTGTCGGCCAGATAACGGGCCCTGTCGGCAAAAGCCAGCCTTGATGCACCGGCAAACAGGCGCCAGGATTCCGGATTATCCGCCCCCAGGTTGGCCAGATCATAAGATTGCAGAATCCCCAGGATCTGTCCCACCGTAGTTGCGCCAGAGCTGGGAGGTCCCATGCCACAGACAGAGTATTGACGATAGGCCGAACACACCGGCGTTCGCTCTTTTACCTGATAGTTTTTCAGATCCTTCTTTGAAAGCACTCCGGGGTTCCCCTCGGCCTCTCTGATGGTTTTGACAATCCTGTCCGCCAACTTCCCTTCATAGAAGGCTTTTGAGCCTTCTTTGGCAATCAGCCTCAGTGTCCTGGCAAACTCAGGATTTTTCAGAACAGCGCCTGCCTGAAGCGGCTGTCCTTTTTCATCGAAGAAGTATTCACGGGTACCCGAATAACGGCTGAGTCTTTTTTGATCCCTGGCAATCAGGCTGGCCAGCCTGGGAGAAACGATAAAGCCTTCCTCAGCCAGTTTAATGGCCGGTTGGAAAAGCTCAGACCATGGACGTTTACCATAACGCTGATGCATCTCTTCCAGCAGCTTGACGGTACCTGGCGTACCGACTGAGCGCCCCCCCACCACAGCATCATAGAATTGCAACGGCTTGCCATCGCTGTCCAGAAACAAGGTCGGTGTCGCCTCTACAGGGGCTGTTTCCCGGCCATCAAGAGTGATCAGGCGGTTCTTTTTGGCATCGAAGTAAAGGGTGAAGGCTCCTCCGCCAATTCCGGACGACTGGGGCTCAACCAGATTCAGAACCAACTGAACAGCAATCGCAGCATCCGCTGCCGAACCACGTTTTCTAAGGACTTCGTCACCTGCCTGCACAGCCAGCGGGTTGGCTGCTACCACCATATGTTTGCTGGCTTTTACCAGACTCTTTTGTTCAAATCCCGTCGCTGCTTCAGGCGCCAGATCATCACTCAGACTCACGGCCTCTGCCTGCACCTTAAAGCAAGCAGCCAAAAGACTGGCGGTGATAACATACCGTCTGAACATTCCCCCAGACATAGCAAGACTTCCTTTCAATTAATTTTTATAAGGTCGGACCATGGTTTCAGTCTTGGCTCAAATGTGCAATGACTTTTGGAATTGAGCAGTTTAAAAAGGTGCCTACCTGACCTCACACTTAAAAAAGATAAAGTTAGGCGTTGTGGATAACTTCTTATAGCTCTCGGCGCAGAGAGACTTCATGCGCTCCGACGGCTTTCCTTCTGACAGGTGAGTGACACACAGATCTGCTGCAGCCAGACTCTCAAACCACTCTGTCAGTGAACGACGATAGAAGCTTACTCCGACAGGATGACCTACAGTATCCCACTCTTCCGTGATCAGTTCTCTTTGAAAGTAATTGCCTGAAGGTGACACTTCAAAATCCACTATCGGGTGATGGGTAGAAAAGATAAATACGCCGCCATTTTTCAGCAGGCGCTTAACATCACCGAACAGTACACTAAGGTCTTCAATGTAATGCACGGTCAGAGGACAGATAATAACATCATAACTGGCTTCTTTTTCTTCTGGCAGCCCAAGAGAAATATCCTGTGCATAAGTTCTAACGTTATCACCCAACTTCTCTTTGACGATCTCAACCATTTCCAGCGAGGCATCAATCGCAGTCACCTTTGCCCCCTGGTTGATCAAATACTCTGCATAGACGCCCGGTCCACACCCCAGATCCAGAACACTTTTTACGCCCAGTTCGGGCAGCATGGCGATTAATGATGGACGCTCCAGATGGCCATTGTAGATATTATCGATAATGGCTTTTTCGTACTCCCTGGCGAACTTTTCGTACATTTCGCTCATCCTGATACTCTCTGTCGCTTATTCTCTGTGGCCAGAAGTGTATCAGGAACAACGATTGCCACTATTCGAACAAACACCAATGAATGCCACTCAAACAGGAGATCCACCAGCCCCCCATGCTTAACATCCGAAGCCACTGACGAAATCCTTACAAGCCGTAACTTCTGTCTTGCAGCAGTCAGCTTCTATACAGCACTCTTCCAGATTAAAGGCATTGCACTGCCCTCCCTGTTCACAGCGGCCAAGAAAGGTTTCCTCAGACAGATAAAAGCCTGTGAACTTTTCAATAAAGTCATCGGAGACACTCTTTTCAGCCAGCCCGGTCGCCAGCAGACTTTTTTGCCAGGCTTTGGTTTTAGGATAAAAAGCCAGGAAGTCATAGCCTGTGTTCACCTGAATGATATGGGCACGATGCAACACGGGCAGCCAGGCCAGATCGACCATGCCCAGAGAATCACTGTTGAAGAATGGCTGTTTACTGCCCAGGTAGCTCCAGGCACGATTCAGTGCTTTCTGCTCTGCGCTCAAGCCAGGCAGCAATGGGGGATAAGCTTCTTCGAGGTATTCGGCGATGGCATCGGATTCAAACAAAGCTGTGCCATTCTCAGTGACCATGACAGGTACCTGGCCATTTGGTGAAATAGCCAGAAACCATCGGGGCTTTTCGCTCAGGCTGATGTATTCGATTTCATAAGGAATACTTTTGGCTTCCAGCATTCCGGTAATGCGTTGCACAAATGGGCAGATTTTAAAACTGTTGACACCCTCTAAAAGTAAGGGGTTTTACGCTCATTCGATAAATCATGGTGATCGCAATGGGAAAAACAGTCTCTGTAGACTACGTAAAAGGGCAAAAACTTGATGTGTACAAAGATAAAAAAGCTCTCGATGAAATGACCGAAGAAGAACTTCATGAGGCTGCATTGGAAGACCCTGATGCACAACCTTTGTCCGAAGAACAACTCAAACGCTTTAAGCGGGTAAATCCAAATCTCCCCAAGAAAGAAGCTGGAAATGGCTGACACTCCCCGCCCTATCGGGCGAGGGTTCTTAGATCGCTCCAAGAACCTTCCTGCTTCGTCACGCCTTCCCTAGATGGTTGCTTTCGCAGCCATCCCCGTTCCAGTCGCTCCACAGGCTAACCCCGCCAGCCCGGCGGTTTTGATATTCTTTGCTGCATTAATGTCCCGGTCGTGATGAGTGCGGCACTCTGGACACTCCCATTCACGAATAGACAACGACAAGCTTTCATGGACAAACCCGCAGCCGGAGCAACGCTTGGTGCTTGGAAAGAACCGGTCAATCTGAACAACCTTTCTTTCTGCCCACTCCGCCTTGTATTGCAACTGTCGGACAAATTCTCCCCAGTTTGCATCGGCTATGTGCTTGGCCAGCTTTGGATTTTGAATCATACCCTTCACGTTCAGAGACTCTACGCAAACAACTTGGTTCTCGTCTATAAATTCGCGGGATGCCTTGTGAGTAGCATCCATCCGGCAATCGGCAATTTTTGCATGAATGCGAGCAACCTTGAGCTTTGCTTTAGCTCTGTTGCTGCTGCCTTTCTGCTTTTTCGACAACTGACGCTGAAGGTAGGCGAGCTTTCGCTCGTAGCGTTTGGTGTGCCTTGGATTACCGGATTTTTCACCGTCTGAAGTGATGAACAGATCATTTAAGCCTAAATCAATGCCCACTGTCTTATTTCTAATAGGCATTGCTTTAGCTTCAAATTCGCACAACATAGAAACAAAGTACCGGCCTGCCCGATCTTTGCTGATAGTTAAACTGGAAGGCTCAGAAGACAGTTCTCTGCTCCAGCGGATGTTCAGAGGCTCTTTGCTTTTGGCTATAAACAGGTGGCCGTTTTTAACGCTGAAAGCAGCCTTTGTCAGCCGCATACTTTGTCTTGAATGTCTTTTTTTGAACTTGGGGTATTTCGCCCTGCCAGCCCAAAAGTTCTTGAAGGCTTCCTGCTGATCCCTGAGTGTTTGTTGCAGGATGACACTGGATACATCTGCCAGAAATGGGAACTCTGTCTTGAGCGACACAAGCCGTTTTTCTGCCTCGGAATGGGAGATAGATTGCCCGTCTTTGTAGTAGGCATCAGTGCGAAAACGGAGGGTGTTGTTATAGACAAAACGGGCGCAACCAAACGACTGGGCAAGAAGCATTTCCTGTTCCGGCGTTGGGTAGAATCGTTCTTTGTAGGCACGTTTAGTTTTCATGGCAGGGATATTACAGAAACGATAAGCACCTGTAAATAATTAAAGCTTCCGGTTCTGCAAGCCCTACACGGGCTTGTTGCTTATATCACCGCCCGATTGGGCGATGCTTTACGCAGGTCCAGGTAAAGAAATTGTTCTGTACCCTATATAAGGCACCCCGTTGCCGAATGAGCCAGGTAATCAAACCCTCAGCACATTCCTAATCAGCTCAAGGTAATACCGGCCTGCCAAAAGATGTTGTCCATTTTCACTCCGTAGTAGCGAGCGTCTGATTCGGCTTTGCGGGCGTTTGACTCGGCTTTCTGTTCTTTGAAGCGAGCGTCAGACTCGGCTCTCATGTCGGCCATTTTTTGATTGAAGTGTGCCTGGTGCTGCAAGATGGCTTCTTGCATGATGAGCACGTCTTTCTTGCTGGCGTTGTAGTCCGGGTCCAGGGAGGCACTGACTTTTGCCGCCAGCTCCTCACTGATGCCGATGTTTTTCAGTACGTTGAACAGCGTTTCCGACACATTCAGCTCCTTTTAACCGATGGAAGAGGCACAAGCCTGGACCATGGATGACTTTAACAACAAACCGCCTGGCCTGATTGCCCCTGCGGCCAGTGCCGAGGATCAACTGCCGCTGAAAACCTGAATGCGGCAGATTACCGAGACAGTGCGACAGGGGTTGGGGCAGATCGGGCAGTATGGACAGTCGTTTATAAGTCGTGCCTTTCATTATTCTGACCTCAATATTTTTTGAACTTCCACCATAAAGCCGGGTCCAACAGATCTGATCCATTTTAAATGCCCTTCCCAAGCCGGGATAAATACTAACTTTGAAGTTACGGGACAATCAGGAATGAACCCTATCGACAGCAATTCCAACCTACACGAACCACTCTCGCCAACACCTTTGCAAATTCCGCTGGAGGAGGCACCAAAGGGTGTCAGTGCAGGCAGGGAGGTCACTCCGTACTACAACCTTAACTCTCCATTCATCGATCTGCCCGATTTAGTACATTCCAAAATTATTGACTGTTTGAGTTTTCGAGAGATTACCCGTTTAGCAAGGGTATGCAAACGTCTTCACGCGCTTGTAAAAAATGATTTAGCCTTGGAAAAAGCCTGGTTTCGTCGGCTCTCTCCGCGTCACCAAGATCAACTAAAGAGCATCGTTAAGACAAAAGATGAGCAACAACTCCGTGATTGGTTGGAGTCTTTTGCGAATAAGGACACTGTCGAGTCACTTTTAAAACAACGAGGAAGGACTTATTTTCCTGTTCAGCTCCTTTTCACCATCAGTAAACTGATGTCTCAATGTGAAATATTTAACTTAAAGGCAAAAGCCGAAGTCACCCATCATGACGATATCTGCATGGCCACTTTAAGTGCCGATAGCCGCCGCTTATTGACCGCCAGTTTGGATGATACATTGAAGATCTGTGACCAGGAGACCGATGGATCATGGAGAGAAAAGGCCAGCATTTCTCTTCAGGATACGCTCCTCTCAGCCAACTTCAGCCCCGATGGTCTCGATCTGTTGATCAGCAGTGGTGCTGAGGCAAAAATCCATGGTATTGGTGAGGATGGATTATGGAAACCAAAAGCCACCATTTCCCATCATCGTATGGTCATCTTAGCCAGATTCAGTGCTGATGGTCGCCATGTGTTGACCGCCAGTTTCGATAAAACGCTGAAAATCTATAGCCAGATGAGCGATGGATCATGGGAGCCAAAATACATTATTAACCATAATGCTCCGATCAGGTTCGCCAGCTTCAGCGCCGACAGCCGTCATCTGTTGGTCGACAATGGTTCTAACTGTTTGACAATCTATGGTCAGGAGGACGATGGGTCATTGGAATTAAGAGCCACCATTGACACCATAGCTAATGAGCGTTCTCTCAGAAGATTCGACTTCAGCCCGGATGGCCGTCATGTGGTGATCTACGGTGAAAATAACACTGTGAAAATCTATGGCCAGAAGACCATTGACTCGTGGGAAGTAAAAGCCACCATTACTCATGATGATGTTGTCGCATCAACCACCTTTAGCCCCGATTGCCGCCATCTTGCAACCTCCAGTTACGATAACACGGTGAAAATATGTGACCTGCAGGACAATGGATCATGGAAAGAAATAACCACAGTTTCTCATGATGATTTTGCCCAACCAATCAAGTTCAGCACCAATGGTCGCCATCTGATTACGAGTGACGATAAAACAGCGAAAATCTACGGCCAGCAGCCCACTGGATCATGGGTAAAAGAGGCAATCATTCAACATGATGGGGCGGTCTTCTCAGCCAGCTTCAGCGACGATGGCCAACATTTGGTGGCCAACAGTGATGTTAAAACAGCGAAAATCTACGGTCGGGAGGCTGATGGGTCATGGAAGATAAAAGCCACTATTGTCCACAAAGATTTCGTCCAATCAGCCAGATTCAGCGCCGATGGTTGCCTTGTGGTGACCTCCAGTAAAGATCACACAGCGAAAATTTATGGTCTGTGGACCGATGGGTCATGGGTAGAAAAAGCCGCCATCCATCACAATAGTGGAGTCCTCTCAGCCCTCTTCACCGTCGATAGTCGACATCTGTTAACCGTCAGCGCAGATAACAAGACCAGAATCACTGAACTTGGCAAGAAAGATGGTTGAGCGTAAAACCCGCTAACCACGAGAGACCATCAGAAGCACTTTTCAGAAGCACTTTTCAGAAGCACTTTTTGCAGAAATGACCGCTTAAAGCAAGTCGTGCTTTTTATTACTCTGAGCTTTCAATGAAAAAGTTTCTCACTGTTATTTTTCCGGATCAGTGCTCTTCTTCAACTTATTGCCACTGACCTCAATATTTTTTGAACTTCCATCATAAAGCCGAGTCCAACAGATCGAATCCATTTTAAATGCCCTTCCCAAGCGGAGATAAACACTGACTTTGAAGTTACGGAGCAATCAGGGATGAACCCTACCGACAGCAATTCCAGCATACACGAACCACTCTCGCCAATGCCTTTGCAACTTCCACTGGAGGAGACACCAAAGGGTGTCAATGCAGGTAGGGAGGTAACTCCTTACTACAACAATAACTCTCCACTCATCGATTTACCTGAATTAACACAATTAAAGATTATTCGCTGTTTGGGTTTTCGAGATATTACCCGTTTAGCAGAGGTATGCCGATATTTTCGCGATTTTGTTAATGAAAATAACGCTTTGGGAAGAGCATGGAATCGCCGGTTTCCTTCACCTTACCTATATCAGCTAAAAACCACTATTAAGACAAAAGATGAGCAACAACTCCGTGATTGGTTTAAGCCAATGGCTAATACGGGCACTGTCGAGTCGCTCATTGAACGACGCAAGAATATTTATTTCCCTGTTCAGTTACTTTTCACCAACAGTAAACTGATGTCTCAAAGTAAAGAATTTGAGTTAGTGGAAAAAGCCGTAATTAGACATGATGATGCTGTCTACCACGCCAGTTTAAGTCTCGATGGCCAGCATCTGGCAACTGCCAGTCGTGATAAATCAGCGAAAATTTACTCCCTGCAGACCAATGGATCATGGCAAAAAAAAGCCACCATTAGCCATGATCATACTGTTGATTCAGTCATTTTTAGCCCCGATGGCCGCTATCTGGTCACAGCCGGTTGGGATGGCAAGGCAAAAATCTACGGTCTGGAAGACGATGGATCATGGAAAGAAAAAGCCTGCATTTCCCACGAGAATATGCTCAATTCAGCCAAATTCAGTGCCGATGGCCGCCGTGTGGTGACCGTCGGTTTAAGAGATTCGGTGAAAATCATCCACCGGGAAGACAATGGATCATGGCAGGTAGAGGACACTATTCATGACGAACGGGTCTATTCGGCCAAGCTCAGCTCCGATGGCCGTCACCTGGTAGTTTTCGGTTCTCTGGATGATGTTTTAGAAGTCTATGGCCAGTCAGCCGCCGGATCATGGGTAGTAACATCCACTATTAATTTCAGGTTTAATATCCGCACGGGCAACTTGAGTGCCGATAGCTGCCATCTGGTCATCACAACTTACGCTCACACAGCGATAATCTTTGACCTGCAGGCTGATGGATCATGGAAAGAAATGGGTTCGATTGAACATGATCAGTCGATCAAATCAGCTAACTTCAGCCCTGACAGCCTCCATTTGATGACCGCCAGTGATGATGGTACGGCGAAAATCTATAGTCAGAATGCTGGATCATGGGAACAAAAAGCCTGCATTGTCCACCATGGGGGGGTCAAATCGGCAAGCTTCAGTGCCGATTGCCAGCATGTCTTGACCATCGGTGATGATGCCACAGCAAAAATCCATAGCCTGCAAACCGACGGCTCATGGCAACCAAAAGCCAACATTGTCCATAAGGATAAGATCCTCTCAGCCGCCTTCAGTCCCGACGCTTGTCATCTGGTGACGTACAGTGACGATGGTATGGTGAGAATCCTTGGCCAGCAGGCCGATGGATCATGGCTGCAAAAAACCGCCGTTCATAACAGTATACGATTCAACGCAGCCTGCTTCAGCGCCGATAGCCGAAATGTGGCGGCCATCGGTCACGAATACTCGCTGAGAATCACTGAACTATGGAAGAAGAATTAATGATCCAATAAGCGTATTTTTGCTTACGCAATATTTTGAACTTCCATTGTAAAAGCGAGTCCAACGGATCGAATCCATTCTAAATGTCCTTTTAAATTGAGGATAAATACTGACTTTGGCAATACAAAGGAAACGGTCGTGAACCCTGTAAAAAGCAGCTCGGGTATTAACGAACTACTGTCGTCAACATCTGAAGAACCTCAACTGGAGCAAGCACCAACGGGGCTCAGTGCAGGTAGGGAAGTTACACCATATCACAACAATAACTCGCCATTTTTCGATTTGCCCGAATTAACACAATTAAAGATTATTCGCTGTCTGGGTTTTCGAGAGATTACCCGTTTCGCAAGGGTATGCCGGTATTTTCGTGATCTTGTTAATCAAGGTAGAGCTCTGGAAAGAGCCTGGTATCGCCGTTTTCCTTCACCACAGCAATATCAACTAAGGTCCACCATTGAGACAAAAGATCAGCAACAACTCCGTGATTGGTTGGAGCCGTTTGCTGATAAGGGCACTATCGGGTTGCTCATGGAACAAGGAAAGAACATTCATTTTTCTGTTCAGCTCCTTTTCAACAACAGCAAACTGATGTCGCTATGTAAAGAATTTGAGTTAGTGGAAAAACTCGAAATTACCCATGGAGGTCGTGTCTACCAAGCCACTTTAAGCCCCGATGGCCAACATCTGGCAACCGCCAGTCGCGATACAACAGCGAAAATCTACAGCCGTGAGCCCAATGGCTCATGGGAAGAAAAAGCCGTTATTACCCATGAATATTGGGTGATATCAGCCACCTTCAGCCCCGATGGCCGCTATCTGGTAATCGCCGCTCATCGCGGCACAGTGAAAATCTATGGTCTGGAGGACGATGGATCGTGGGAAGAAAAAGCCTCCATTTCCCACGAGACATACATCACTTCAGCCACCTTCTGTGCTGATGGCCGCCGTGTGTTGACTGTTGGTTATGGTAATGATGCTTTGCTGAAAATTACAGGTCGGGGGGACAATGGATCATGGGAATTGGAGGACACTCTTCAAAAAAATTGGATCACTTCGGCCAAGCTCAGCCCCGATGGCCGTCACCTGATCATTCATACTCCCGGGTATCGCGTTATAGAAATCCAGAGTCAGTTGGCCGCTGGATTATGGGCAGTAACATCCACCATTCAGCTAGAGGAGGGAAGCGACCGGGTCAAATTCAGCGCCGATAGCTGCCATCTGGTCATCAGCACATTTGCTCCTGCGGCAATAATCTATGACCTGCAGGCTGATGGATCATGGAAAAAAATGGGCATGATCAAACATGATGATTTGATCCAATCAGCCAACTTCAGCGCCGACTGCCTCCACCTGGTGACCGCCAGTAGGGATAATACGGCAAAGATCTATAGCCAGAGTGCTGGATCATGGAAAGAAAAAGCCTGCATTGTCCACTCCGGGGGGGTGAGGTCGGCAAGCTTCAGTGCCGATTGCCAGCATGTGGTAACCAATAGTTATGATGCCACGGCGCAAATCAATAGCCTGCAGACCGATGGATCATGGGCACTAAAAGCCAGCATTGTCCATAATGATCAGGTCGTCTCAGCCACCTTCAGTGCCGACGCTTGCCACGTGGTGACCGCCAGTGACGATGGTAAAGTGAAGATTTATGGTCTGGAGGCTGACGGGTCATGGCTGCAAAAAGCCGTCATTCAAAAAGAGACAAAATTCACCGCAGCCAGTTTCAGCGCCGATAGCCGAAATGTGGTGACCGTCAGTATGGATAACAAAGTGAGGATCACTGAACTTCGGAAAAAGGATTGATGATCAATGAACTTTCATCATAAAACCGAGTCCTACTGACTGAATCCATTTTAAATGTCCTTTCCAGTTAACAATAAATATTGACTTTGGAGTTACGGAGCAATGAGGGATGAACCCAATTAACAGCAATTCCAGCATAAACAGAGCCTCACCGACACCTGTGCAACCTCAAATGGAGGCAGCATCAACGGGCGTCAGTGCGGGCAGGGACGTTACTCTGTATCACAACAATAACTCTCCGTTTTTAGATTTGCCCGAATTAACTCATTTGCAAATTATTCGCTGCCTGGGTTTTCGAGAGATTACCCGTTTAGCAAAGGTATGCCGATATTTTCGCAATCTTGTTAAACAGGTTAACGCTTTAGGAAGAGCATGGAATCGCCGGTTTCCTTCATCCCATCTATATCAACTAAAGACCAGCATTAAAACAAAAGATGAGCAACAACTCCGTGACTGGTTAGAGCCATTTGCTAATAAGGGCACTATAGAGCCCCTCATTGAACAACGTAAGAATACTTATTTTCCTGTTCAGTTACTTTTCACCAACAGTAAACTGATGTCGCTATGTAAAGAATTTGAGTCAGTGGAAAAAGCCGAAATTACCCGTGGTGATATTGTCTACAATGCCAGTTTCAGCTCCGATGGCCAGCATCTGGTAACTGCCAGTCGTGATAATACAGCGAAAATCTTTGCTAAGGAGGACAATGGCTCATGGAAACCAAAAGGCATCATTTCCCATAATCGTCGGTTCTACATCGTCACTTTCAGCCCAGATAGCCGCAATCTGGTGGTCGCCAGTCGTAACAAGGGGGAAATTTATGGCCGGGAGGACAATGGCTCATGGAAACCAAAAGCCACCATTTCTGGCAATGGTCTGGTCAAATTTGCCAGATTCACTGCTGATGGGCGCCAAATGTTGACCGCCAGCACCGATAAAACGCTGAGAATCTATGGTCTGGAGACTGATACATCATGGCAAGAAAAATACACTAATTACCATAATGATTCGATCAAATTTGCCCAACTAAACGACGATGGTCGTTATTTATTGATCCTCAGTGTATCTGGCATTGTCACACTCTATGGTCAGAAGGACAATGGCTCATGGAAAGCAGAAGCCACCATGATTCATAACGGTGAGCTCATATTGCCCAGATTCAGTCCCAATTGCCGTCATCTGATGATCAGTGGTAAAGACAATACTGTGGAAATCTATAGTCAGGAAGCCAATGGGTCATGGGAAATAAATACCACCATGACTCATGATGTTCCTGTCCACTCAGCTCGTTTCAGTGCCGATGGCCGCCATCTGATAACCAAAGGTGTCCTTAAGACGCTTAAAATATGTGACCTGCAGGACGATGGTTCATGGCAAGAAACAGTCACAATTCTTAATACGGGTGTCTTCTCAACCACATTCAGCGCCAATGGCCGCCGCCTGCTGACCATCTCTAATGATAAAACGATGAAAATCTTCGGCCTGGAGCCCCCCGGATCATGGGTAAAAGAAGCCATCCTTTCTCACAAAAGCGACATCATCTCAGCCGACTTCAGTGCCGATGGCCTCCGTTTGCTGACCACCGTCGACAATAAAAAGGCAAGAATCTATGGCCGGAAGACTGACGGATCATGGGAAAAACAAGCCACTATTGTCCACAAAGGTTACGTCTGTTCAGCCACCTTCAGTGCCGATGGTTGCCTTGTAGTGACCGCCAGTTGCGATCGCACGGCGAAAGTTTATGGCTTGTGGACCGATGGTTCATGGGTAGAAAAAGCCACCATTCGACACGAGTTTTCTGTTGAATCAGCCACCTTCAGCGCCGATAGCCGACATGTGTTGACTGTCAGCGCAGATAACAAGGTGAGAATCACTGAACTTCGGAAGAAAGATTGATGATCGAATGAGCGTATTTTTGCTTACGCAATGTTTTGAACTTCCATTGTAAAACCGAGTCCAACGGATCAGATCCATTTTAAATGTCCCTTTTAACTGTGGATAAAGACTGACTTTGGAACTATGGAGCAATCAGGGATGAACCCAATTAACAGCCATTCCGGGATACAGGAACCACACCCGCCAACACCCAAGCGAAATCGACTGAAGGAAGCTGCAACCGTTGTCTGTAAAGGCAGGGACGTTACTCCTTATTACGACAATAACTCTCCGCTTTTAGATTTGCCGGAATTAACACAGTTAAAGATTATTCGCTGTTTGGGTTTGCGAGAGATTACCCGTTTAGCAAAAGTATGCCGATATTTTCGCAATCTTGTTAAACACCATAACGCTTTGGGAAGAGCATGGAATCGCCGGTTTCCTTCACCACATCATCTATATCAACTAAAGGCTGCCATTAAGACAAAAGATGAGCAACAGCTCCGTGATTGGTTGGCGCCGTTTGCTAATAAGGGCACTGTCGAGTCGCTCATTGAACACCGAAAGAATATTCATTTCCCTGTCCAGTTACTTTTCACCAACAGTCAATTAATGTCTCTGTGCAGAGAATTTAAGTTAGTGGAAACGCTCGAAATTACCCATAGTGGTCGAGTCTATGAAGCCAGCCCGCTGTGTCAGGATAGTTGTCCCGCTCACTGATTAACCAATAAAAGCTAGACAGTGGGCGATGGACGTTGAATATGCCTCGTTTTTCAGAGGAACGTAAATCAGCTGTTTTGAAAAAACTGTTACCACCACACAATCGCTCTGTGCCGGATGTTGCCAGAGAGGAAGGTATCAGCGAACAAACCCTGTATAATTGGCGTAAAAAACTACGGGACAAAGGATTACCTGTGCCAGGGAACGAACAAAAATCAGAACAATGGTCTGCTGAAAGCAAGTTTGCCGTGGTCGTCGAAACCGCTGCTTTGTCAGAAACAGAGTTAAGTGAATACTGCCGTAAAAAAGGGCTTTATCCTCAACAAGTCAAGGAGTGGAAGCACGCTTGTATTTCAGGTGCTGTTCAGGCTTCTCAGCGTGCAGACCAGGAAAGCAAGCAATTAAAACAAGAGCGTAAGCGCAATCAGAGCCTTGAAAAAGAGCTTCGCCGTAAAGACAAGGCGTTGGCAGAAGCTGCAGCCCTGCTGGTGCTATCAAAAAAGCTCGATGCCTTCTACGGGATAGACAGCGAGGACAACTGACACCTGTCGATAAGCGCCGCCAACTGCTGACATGGTTTGATGAGGCTATAGCAAACGGCGCTTCTCGCTGGAAGGCTGCTGAACAATTGGAAATATCCCTGAAAACACTGAATCGCTGGCGCGATGACAATGGTGCAGTGTTAACGGACAAACGCCCGGATGCCTTGCGCCCGGTACCCTCTAACAAACTGACTGAGGAAGAGGAGCAACGTATTCTGACTATCAGTAATGAAGATGAGTATGCGAGCCTGCCACCATCGCAGATCGTGCCAGCCCTTGCAGACAAGGGAGTATACGTTGCTTCTGAATCTAGCTTTTACCGTGTGTTGAAAAAGTATGGTCAGTTGCACCACCGCGGTCGTTCAAGAAAGCGATCGAAAAGCAACAAGCCGACAACCTATGTTGCTACTGGCCCTAACCAGGTCTGGTGTTGGGACATCAGTTACATACCTTCCAGGGTACGCGGCCAGTTCTGGTACCTCTACCTGATACTGGACGTTTACAGTCGTAAGATTGTTGGTTGGGAGATTCATAGCCGTGAGTCTGGTGAGTTAGCCAGTGAACTGATTAACCGGACAATGGTGGCTGAAAAATGCACTAAAACACCGCTTGTACTGCACTCAGACAATGGGGCTCCAATGACGTCGAGTACCTTTAAGGCCAAGCTTGAGGAATTGGGCATTATTCCCTCTCATAGTCGCCCAAGGGTGAGTAACGATAACGCATTTGCAGAATCGATCTTTAAAACGGTGAAGTACTGTCCTCAGTGGCCATCTCAAGGTTTTCTGACGTTAGAACACAGTCGACAGTGGATGCTGAAGTTTGAGCGCTTTTATAACAATGAACACCGCCATAGCTCAATCCGCTTTGTGACACCTGCGCAACGGCATGAGAAAAGAGATCAGGAAATCCTGAATCACCGGAAACAGGTGTATACCAAAGCGCGAGAAGCTAATCCAACGCGCTGGTCAGGAGTTATCAGAAACTGGGAGCCTGTAGGTGCGGTTGCACTGAATCCTGAGCGGTTGTCTGAAGCAAGAATTAACGAGAAAAAGGCAGCCTAAAATTCAGTTTTCGGGACAACTATCTTGAAAAACTCCGCCAGTGTCAGCCCCGATGGCCAGCATCTGGTAACCGCCAGTAGCGATCACACGGCAAAAATCTACTGCTGGGAGGCCAATGGATCATGGGAAGAGAAAGCCACCATTACCCATAATCGTGTGGTCTTGTCAGCCAGCTTCAGCCCCGATGGCCGTTACATGGTCACCGTCTGTCGCGATGGCACAGCGAAAATCTATGGTCTGGATGATCATAGATCCTGGGAAGAAAAGGCCTGCATTTCCCATAAGAATTTCCTCAATTCAGCCACTTTCAGTGCTGATAGCCGCCGTGTGGTGACCCACAGTTCCTATAACACGGTGAAACTCGTTGGTCGAAGGGGCAATGGGTCATGGGAAGTAGAGGAGACTTTTTATAGAAATTGGATCACTTCGGCCAAGCTCAGCCCCGATGGCCGTCACATGATAATTCTTAATTCAATGGATCACGTTGTAGAAATTCATGGCCAGTTGGCTGCGGGATTGTGGGAAGTAACATCTACCATCCAACTAAAGGCCCCTGTCTTCCTGGCCAACTTCAGTGTCGATAGCTGCCATCTGGTCCTCAGCACTCATCGTAATCACGCGACAATAATCTATAACCTGCAAGCTGATGGATCGTGGAAAGAAATGGGCACGATAAAATATGAAATGTTGATCAAATCAGCCAACTTCAGCGCCAACTGCCGCCATGTGGTGACCGCCTGTAATGATGGTAAGGCGAAAATCCATAGCCAGAGTGCTGGATCTTGGGAAGAAAAAGCCTGCATTGAACACCCTGAGGAGGTCACCTCAACCAACTTCAGTGCCGATTGCCAGCATGTGGTGACCACCAGTGATGCCATAGCGAAAATCAGCAGCCTGCAGGCCGATGGATCATGGGCACTAAAAGCCCGCATTGTCCATCCGGGTGAGGTCGTCTCAGCCACCTTTAGTGCCGATGCTTGCCATGTGTTGACCGCCAGTGTCGATGGTGTAGTGAAAATTTATGGTCTCGAGACCAACGGGTCCCGCTGT
>NZ_JBLZMU010000001.1:5700000-6782589 GCF_053470045.1 Endozoicomonas sp. 2B-B | reverse complement strand
AGATGTCGTCAGTTTGCATTGTCCTTTGAGTGAAAGCACTGCCAACCTGATGGATCAGAGAAGACTGTCACTGATGAAATCCGGGGCTATTCTGATCAACACCGCCAGAGGCGGGCTGGTAGACGAGAGTGCTCTGGTTTCGGCACTGGAAGCAGGACGACTGGGAGGCGCCGGGTTTGATGTGTTGACAGAGGAGCCCCCCAGACACGGAAATATCCTGCTCAGCACGTCTCTGCCAAATTTGATGGTCACTCCCCATTGCGCCTGGGGAAGTCTCGAGTCGAGACAACGTCTGGTCAATTTTGCGGCAGAGCACTATATACGTTTTCTTCAGGAGTAGGAGTCAGTTTCCTTTACGAAACTGGAAAGCCATCGGGTATCCAGACCATGCACGCGAGAAGAGTCAAGGCTCAGCTACAAGCCATCGACACTGCAAACGTAATTGATGATATTGACCTTCCGGGCTACGGCCTTCATCCACTGGTAGGAGACAGCAAAGGAGTATGGTCAATAACAGTTAAAAAAAACTGGCGCATCACATTCGAATTTACTGATGGCAATGCATACATATTGAACTACGAGGATTATCACTGATGAGAATGCACGATCCACTCCACCCGGGAGAGTTTATAAAGCAAACCTACATGGAACCAGCCAAAGTTAGCTGCAGGCAACTGTCTGAGGCTCTGGAGGTCTCACCCTCAACTTTGAACAGGATTTTGCAGGGAAAAAGCGCTATATCCACTGAGATGGCCAGAAGACTTTCCATGGTTATTGGCAGAACTACGGAAAGCTGGCTGGTTATGCAGAACAACTACGACATCTGGCAATCAGAGCAGTCAGTAAAGCTCAATACTCTGAAGCCTTTCAAATTTTCTTTTGCGTGATCACTCAGGCCCTTTTTTGGAATCAGGGGTATAGGTAAAGCGATAGAAAATATCCACAGCCTGAGCCAGACCACTGACGACCTGAAGATAGAGTCTGGGCATGAGTTCATAGCGAACTTTCACTTCGCTGACTGAGTCAAAAACCCCTGCACCGTATTGCAGGCGGAGACCGGGGGCTATGTAGCCACCAATGGTGATTCGGGTATCATCGCCACTGCCTTCAGTATCCAGAGAGACATCGCTGAAACCAAAGGATTCACCAAGCGATGTGGCGATACCACCAAATCGGGAAACACCAAGCCCTACCAGCATCGCCTGGACACCGGAACTGTCATCTCCTTCCAGACCCCGGCCTCGCAGCAGATAGGAGAGCTGCTCCTGTTGCGGCATTTCCGGGCTGGAATAAACGGTCCACTCAGGTTTTTTTACAGAGCCACTGACCTTGATGCCGACCTCAACATTATCTTCGATGGTTTCCGGATTTCGAATGGCATTGACCAATAGATAGGGGGAATCGATAGGCCCCTGAAAAATGATTTTTCCTTCCTTGATCAGTAAATCCTGGCCCAGCTGGTGGTAACGACCTTCAATTAAATTAATGGTGCCGCTTCCTTCCAGGGGTTTGTCAGGAAGCTGTAGAAGATCCAGATGCCCTGCCAGTCTGGCTTTGAGACCGAAAGCATTGAGCCGGATATCGTCTCCCAGTATGACTCGTACCTTCATCGAAAACAGCTGTAAGGCCTGTTCGTGGAGCTCAGAAGTTTGTCCTTCCTGCACTATTACTACATCATCTGAGACTGAAACTGCACTCTCCGGAAGACTGTTGATGGTAATGCGACTCCAGGGAATTCGGATAATACCCGTCAGTGTTATCTTTTCAGACAGTGTCAGCTTAAGGTCGGGAGAAACTTTGATCTCCCCCATGCCAGGGTATTTAACATCCAGGTTTTGCCCTTTCAGGGTGATGATACCGGCAGGCTGCCGAAAATCTTTCCAGCTTAGCTGACCTCCCAGATCCAGTGAGCCCTTACCTACCTGCATTTTGCCTTCTACTGTGCCTGAGTCACCGTTCACATTGAGGTAAGTATTAAGTTCAGAAACGCTGACAATGTCTCGTGTGGTATTGGCATAACCATTTTCAATGGCCAGTCGGCCATAAAAAAGAGGTTTGGCAAGAGAGCCTTCCAGTCGGCCCCGGGCAGAAAAAGTACCTTTCAAATCGCTAACTTCAGGCAAGAAAGGCGCAAATATTTCCAGCAATAATTGCTCAATATTCAGCTGGCCACTGAGGGTTTTCCGGTTTTTCAGATCATTGACGGCTATGGTCAGGTGGCTGCGTCCCAACGTGTCTGAGAGGAAGTTTAGGGAGCTTTGCAACTGATTGTTGACGATTCTGGCTTCCATGTTGAGCTGGCTGTAATCGCCGGACAGATCATAAGCCTGAAGTTTTCCGGGGCTTGAAGAAAGCTTTAACGACAGTTTCGGCTGGTTATCCTGCCAGCTTGCTTCCCCTTTTGAGTTAAGCATCGCCTGCCAGCCAAAATCGGTGGGAAAAAAGGCTTTGAATCTTTCAGGTGCGAGTTGCTCAATGTGAAAGGAGAGAAGTCCTGAATCTTTGCCCAAGTGGCTGGATTGAGCACAAATACTGGAAGGGGATGATTCCAGACAGAATTCAGAGAATGAAGCGCTGGCTGCCGAGGCTTTGATATCAACAGGCTTTTTCAGTGACCAATCTCCGAATTCTGTGTTCAGGTCACTGCGGGTGAGCTGTCCCTGCCATTGTTCGTTGTGGTAGCTGCCAGCCAGGGTGATGATGCTCTTGAGCTCTTTACCCTGGGTTGAGAGCCGAACCTGATGTTGTTTTTCATTGCCTCTGGCTTCAAGCAAGATCTGGTTAAGCGTGTGTGTGCCCTGTTTCAGTGCCTCTATGCTGATGCGAGCCTGCCCCAGAATCTGTTCTTTCTTTACAATTTGACCTTTTGCCGAGAGGTCTTTGACGACTGTGTCCAGATAACGAACTGAAGAGCTGTCCAGTTGAAAGTTCAATCTGGGTTGCTTTTTGCTCCCGGATACATGGATTAAACCTTTCACCTCACCCTTAAGGCCGGGATAAAGTTCTGCCAGTTTTGAAGCATTGAGTTCTGCTTCTATGTCCCATTGTTTATCAATAAGACCATGAGCGTTTAACTGGTTTTCACCGACTTTGGCATTGAGGTGATCTACCTTCCAGTTAAAAAGATGATTGATGTCCAGTGTGCCGGAGAGCGAGACGGGTTTGTCCCTGAGTTCTCCGGTGATATCCATTTCAGAAATCACCAGGTGCCAGATTTTACCGTCCAGATTAAAACGGCTTTTCATAACGCCATCCAGTCTCGCAGGATACTGAGGTAAGAGGCTGGCTGTGTTCAGACTGTTGAGATTCACCTTCCCATTCCAGGCAATCCCCTTTGTCCAGTTCAGTCGGCCTGAAAGATCTGCATCACCTTCAGGGGTTGAGAGATTGAGACGATGGATCGCAATATGCTCAAGGTCTCCCCGTGCCTGGAGTAAGACCTTTACCCGGATTTCTTTATGAGTCCCGGAAGTGGCCAGGACATTGGATTTGGCCGTGGCGCTGGCATCCAGTTGATAGTCGGCCAGAGAACCTTGAAGGCTGGCCTTCAGATTTTCTGGTTGGAGCTTTTTATCGAAGGAGGCTGGTTGAATTTCAACGGTTGCTGACAGTGGATAATCGCCGCTCAGTGTTATTTTCCCGTGCAGGCTGGCTTTGCCCAAAGCATGTTCAACCTTGAACTCTTGGATATTGATTTGCGATTGCCGGGCATCAGACGACAAAAGTATATTACTGACTTCTTCCTTAATCTCACCCTGTTCATAAGTGCCTTTATCCAGAGTCAGCTTTTTGACAGTGATGGGCAGAGGTAGCTCTATCTCTGGCAATATCAGTCCGTCGCTGGCAGGTGTTTGTGCTTTATCAGGCGCTGGTAGTTTAATTAAAAGATTTTCCAGTCCCAGTTCATCAATGACCAGTCTTCCTTCGAGCAGCATTTGTGGTTGCCACTGCAAAGAGAGTCGGTTAGCTGTGAACGCCATATCCTGATCCACCCAGCCTGGATTCTGGAAGACAAGGCCGTTGGAAATTGATCCCTGAACCAATTCACCGTGAAGTTCAGGTAATTGTGAGCGAGCCAGGTTCCACAGCCAGAGGTTGCCGGTATGAGTCAGCAGCAAAAACAGCATCAGGCAGAGGAGAGTGACAAGAGAGGTTAAGATACCCAGAGCCGTCTTCATATTTCTGGCCCCATAGAAAAGTGCAGTCTATAAGGGGTGCCAGGTTCACTGACAGCGAAGGCCAGATCCAATCTCAGCGCGCCCAGTGGGGTTATCCAGCGGATGCCGAAGCCGACTCCGGTTTTCCAGTCGTCCCTGTAGTCATTGGTGGCAGTCCCGTAGTCAACAAAAACAGCGGCTCGCCAGTGTTCCAGAAACTGGTAATTGTATTCCACACCGAGCGCAGTCATATATTTTGCCCCCGTCAATTTATCGTTGTCGTCTTTGGGGGCAATGCTTTCATAGTCATAGCCTCTTACCGTCTGGTCACCTCCAGTGAAGAAACGAATAGAAGGGGGTATTTTGCTGACGTCGTTTATCCAGATAGCACCTTGTTCAATTCTACCAATGAAACGGTGTTTTTCTGCCAGTGTTGTTAAACCTTTAGTACGGCCCCATAGCTTCACAAAGTTCTGATCAGAGGCAAAGAGCTTATCCGAAAATTCTGCCGTGGACATGATCAGGTAGCCGCTCCGGGGGTCGAGCTTCCCGCCTCTGGCGTGGCGTCGGGTCATGGAAATGCCCGGGATGACCAGAAAGCTTTCGCCACTCTGAAGGCCCTGTTTGTAGCTTTCGTATTGAATTCTTAAAAACAGGTCTCGGTCCCAGCCATGTGGGTTTTTTTTCCATTTATGGATGGACGTCGATCCAAGGTTACTGATGGTGTCTTCCTGTCGCTTATATTGATAACCCACCTGAAGGTCATAGAATTCAGTTAATGGGTTGCCGTAGGGGATTTTATAGCTGGAAGTCAGTTCGGCTCTTGGGGCTGAGAGCAGAGCCTCATTGGTCAGGCTGTGCCCTTTGTCATTGATCATGGGGATATCCCAGGTCAAAGAAAGCCTGGGGCCTTCGTCAGTAGAATAACCGACACCGGTTTCAATCTCATGATACCTCTTGGGAATGACACCGATATAAACAGGGACATGGTAGTCTTCGGTTTTATCCCGCATGGGGAGGATATCGATTTGCTGGAAATAGCCTGTTGAGGCCAGCTCTTTGTTCAGGTTGCCCAGCTGAACCGATTGATAGTTTGAGCCGGGCTTGAAGGTCAACATTTTCTCGATCAGGGCTTGGGTATTTTCAGGGATTTCTCTATAAACAATGTTCCCAAAGCGGTAACGCCTGCCAGAGTCAAAAACCAGTTCGACATCCGCCGCATTTTCTTGTGGATAAACTTTGACTCTGTGGGTTTGCATCTGAGCGTCGAAAAAACCGAGAGACTGGGCCTGGGTGTTAAGCTCCGTTTTAAGTTCTTCATATTCTCCGCTATTGAAGACAGTACCTTTTTTAAGGGGGGAGCGTTTGACGATCCTCTTGAACGACCGGTTTTTTCGGGCCTCTCCTTTCAGTTCTATTTTGATGGTGCGGATAAGTACGGGTTGTCCCGGATCAACATGAATCTTGAGCTGGTCAGTATCTTTGCCATCCATCTTCATGGAAATGGTTGGGTTGAAATAGCCCAGGGCTTGCAGAGATTTCTGAACGGCCTCAAGAATACTGCTTTGATAGCCAGGCAATTCTCCGGGCTCAATAGCAGGCAAAGTTTGCAGAAAGCGTTCGGCATTCCGCTTCAGCCCGTCTTCCAGACCCTTAATCTCATAGGTCAGATGGGATCGGGCCTGGCAAACAGAAGGAAGGGCTGAAAGCAAAAGTACGATAATCGATAGAAATTTATTCAGTTTACCCACTGGCGACCATTTGTTGAGAGTAAAGTTGTTGAGAGAAAGTGGCGGGACTGACCGATATCGTAGAAGGTCTGTCGATCTATCTCAATAAAAAGCAGCGTCAGGCAGTAGATTCCCGGATTCTCATGCGTTTTAACGTCGGCCGCCATCGGTTTATAATTCTTGCAACCATGGTCACACTTCTCTAAAATCCTCCGCTCTTTGTAAGCTGGGCGTGGTGTGCAGGCATCTTTCAGGTGACTGTCATCTCCGATCCATCTCCTTGCCTTACTGCTCTGTGAATGGAACCTGTGTTTCACTCAGTGTGGGAGGCTGTTTAACCCGTAAGGAGCAAATAATGCGTCATTACGAGATTGTTTTTCTGGTACATCCTGACCAGAGCGAGCAAGTACCAGGCATGATAGAGCGTTATACACGCGCTATCAGCGAAAACGGCGGTCAGGTACACCGTCTTGAAGATTGGGGCCGTCGTCAGCTGGCTTATCCAATCAACAAGATCCACAAGGCTCACTACGTTCTGATGAATATCGAGTGCAGCAATGAGATCCTGGACGAACTGACAGATAACTTCCGTTATAACGACGCAGTTATCCGTAACATGGTGATCCGTCGTGATGAGGCCGTTTCCGAGCCATCCATCATGATGCAGGCTGAAGAGAAACGTGAACGCCGTGACGATCGTCGTGAAGATCGTCGTGAAGAGCGTCGTGAAGAAGCTGCTGAAGCTCCGGAAGCTGCTGAAGAAGCTGCCGAGTAAGTCGTCCTTGATACTGCTTTAGCTCAAGGCTGTTTCAGCCCAGGCTGGCAGGATTAAGAACATCACCATTTGTTGAATTCAAGGAGACGTTGCAATGGCACGTTTTTTCCGCCGCAGAAAGTTCTGCCGTTTCACCGCTGAGGGCGTGAAAGAGATTGATTACAAAGATCTGAACACCCTGAAAGCTTATGTTTCTGAAACTGGCAAGATTGTACCAAGCCGTATCACCGGTACCAAAGCCCGTTATCAGCGTCAGCTGGCGACAGCTATCAAGCGTGCGCGTTACATCGCACTGCTGCCATATACTGATCGTCACTGATCAGTCGGCAAACTCTGGAACTGAAGGTATTGCTTGATGCGTAAACTGGCGGAACTGGCAATGAAAAGCCCGAAACATTCCTTGTTTCTGGCGGTCATATTTGCCTGTATTCCCATGCTTTTCTGGTTGAGTGCGGCTATTGTATCTCTGGTGATACTGCGTCGCGGCATTGACCACGGACTGAAAGTCCTGATTTGGGCTTTGTTACCCGGAATAGCCTGGGCCGCCTTTGGTCAGTACAGCGTATTGATCGGGTTGGCAACCACAGCGTTGCTGGCTTGCGTCCTGCGCCAGACTGTCTCATGGCCGAAAACCCTGTTGGCTGTTGTGCCGCTGGGAGGCCTCGTGGCTTTTGCCATGTACCAGATATCACCGCAGATGATCAGCGTCATGGCTGGCACTGTGATGGAGTTTCTGAAAAAGAGTCTCCAGGGCAGTAGCAGTCTAGAGGCTCTGCAACCGGGTGAACGTCTGAGACAGGTCCTGGAGTACGGCGTAGCGGGTGCTCTGGCCTGGGTGCACATACTGTTTTGTGTCCTGGCTTTGATGCTGGCGCGCTCCTGGCAGGCCGATCTCTATAACCCCGGAGGATTCGGTGAAGAATTCCGCAAGGTGCGGTTACCCGCAGCTGTCGGGGTAGGTCTACTGACCATCACTTTGATGGGGTCGGCACTGTCACCTGTGATGACTGCCCTGGTACCCATCGCATCGTTGCCACTGTTTATTGCAGGTCTGGCGCTGGTCCATGGGCTGGTAAAACTGCGTCAACGGGGCAGCTTCTGGTTGATTGGACTGTATATGCTGTTGATCACCCTTACGCAACTGGCATACCCGGTTATTGTTTTGACTGCTTGTCTTGACAGTCTGTTTGATTTTCGCAACCGCGTGAGTAAGCAGATTCAGGGCTGACAGGCACTAGGTATAAGGTAAGAGGCTAGCGATGGACGTTATCCTGCTTGAGAGAGTTGCCAACCTTGGCAACCTGGGCGACAAGGTAACCGTTAAAGCCGGTTACGGTCGTAACTTTCTGATTCCTTTCAGCAAGGCTGTGCCTGCTACCAAGGAAAATGTTGAAGCTTTTGAAGCTCGTCGCGCCGAGCTGGAAAAGGCTGCTAACGAAAAGCTGGCTGCTGCCCAAAAGCGCGCAGCTGAAATGGCTGAAATCGAACTGACCCTGACCGCCAAAGCGGGCGACGAAGGCAAGCTGTTCGGTTCTATCGGCTCACGTGATCTGGCTGAAGCCATCACTGGTGCTGGCGTTGAAGTAGCCAAGAGCGAAATTCGCATGGGCGAAGGTCCCATTCGCGCTACTGGCGAATACGACATCGCCATCCAGCTGCACACCGACGTTGCAGCGACTATCAAGGTATTCGTTGAAGCTGAATAAGTTCGGTTGTAACCACGCCTGATAGAAAAATACCCGTGGGCTTAGGTCCACGGGTATTTTTTTATGTGCCTTTTGTCCTGCCTCTTCATTCGCCGTCATTTCAGTCAAAAGATTGTTTTATACCAATCGAACTTTCTAACTCCCTATTGCGCTGAAGATTTGAGCCTTAATTCTGCGTTGGCGATCGTCGCCATAGCTAAGGCTATGACTCCTCACGCCGCCTTGTCTTAAGGCTCAAATCTCCATGCTCATCACGGGAGTTAGAAAGCACGATTGGTATTAAATCTGTCATCTTAAATACATTTCACTGTAATTCTTGTGTCGTTTAATGAGCCTGCTTTAGAGGATATTACACAACAAATAAAGCTGGCTTGAACGAGTAGATATTACATGAGCAAATATACTTTTGATCCGACGGTGTATAACTCCAGTGATAACAGGCCGATCTCGGCAGTGCTGGAAAAAGAACTCTCCCGCCGCGGTGTTCTGAAACGTGGGGGTGCGCTGGCAGCATTTAGTGCACTGGCCAGCTTTGGTTTAACGGGCTGTAACGATGACGACTCTGACGATGTTTTTTCATCAGAGCTCTCTCTTGGCTTTGACTCTATTTCCGGCTCCAAGACCGATGCTGTGTCTGTACCTGCTGGCTACTCCGCTCAGGTTCTGGCGCCGTGGGGAACGCCACTGAATGATTTAGCGGCAGAGTGGAAAGATGATGGCACCAACAGTTCCACCGATCAGGCGAATGCTACTGGCATGATGCATGATGGGATGCATTTCTTCCCCCTTGAAGGCAGCAGTACTGAAGGTCTGTTGTGTATAAACCATGAGTTTATTGATCAGACGCGACTGCATCCGAATGGGGCAACTGACAATAATGGTGTACGTCCTGCTGAGGAAGTTCGCAAAGAAATTAACGCTCATGGTGTTTCAGTGGTTCACATCAAACTGACTGATGGCGTCTGGGATGTGGTTAAAAACAGCAACTACAACAAGCGTTACACTGCAGGCTCTGAAATGGATCTGACCGGGCCGGTGGCAGACAGTGATCTGCTGATTACCAAATACACGGATGAAAAAGGGAATAAAGCCCTTGCCCGGGGCACCAACAATAACTGTGGTAATGGTCACACTCCCTGGGGGACTTATCTGACCTGTGAAGAAAACTGGCCTGGCTATTTTACCCGTTCCGATGACCCGTCTAACTGGACTGAAGAACAAATACGTCTGGGTATCAGTTCCAGGGGGACCCGTTATGATTGGGATACTGTTCTATCTTCTGACGAAAACGAAACCGGCGAGTTTGCCCGTTTTGATGTAACTCCGGGCTCCGGAGATGAGACTGAGGATTTCCGTAACGAAGCTAATGGTCACGGATACATTGTAGAAATAGACCCCTATAATCCACAGGCTAAAGCGATTAAACGGACGGCTCTGGGTCGCTTCCGTCACGAAGACTGCTCATTTGGCAAACTGGAAGAAGGTCAGCCCGTTGTTTTCTATTCTGGCCATGACAGCCGGTTTGAGTACATCTACAAGTTTGTTTCCAAAGAGCTCTGGGACGCGGCAGATGCTGACTCTGAAGATCGTCTCGCCACCGGTGCAAAGTACATGGATGAAGGTACTTTGTATGCCGCTCGCTTTGATGAGGAAGGTCAGGGTGTGTGGTTGCCCCTGACTCCCGATGCCACCACTAAAGACGGTGGAAGGTTAGGTGATATCTCAGGATTCACGACTCAGGCTGAAATTATCCTGAACACGCCGGGTGCAGCTGATCTGGTAGGCGCTACCCCCATGGACCGCCCCGAATGGACTGCGGTAGATCCGAAAACCGGCTCTGTTTATGTGACACTGACAAACAACACTGATCGTGATAACCAGGACGGCAATTCTGATACCGACACCAACGTGGCCAACCCTCGTGAAGGAAATGAGTATGGCCATATTATTCGCTGGAATGAAGGGGCTGATCCAAGCCAGTTTACCTGGGAGTTCTTCCTGTTCGGCTCTTTTGCATCTGAAAGTGCCCTGGTGAATCTCTCTGGATTGAATGAAGCCAATGAATTTGGCAGCCCGGATGGTCTGGCCTTTGATGACCGTGGTTTGTTGTGGATTCAGACAGACGGTGGTGTCAATGAAAACACCAATGACCAGATGCTGGCCATTATTCCATCTGAGCTAAGCAGTACTAGTACTGAGGACTTGTTAGCCGTTAACGCCGACAACCAGCAGCAACTGAAGCGTTTCTTTGTCGGGCCAAATGGTTGTGAGGTGACTGGTCTGGCGTTTACACCGGATCACCAGAGCTTCTTCCTGAATATTCAGCATCCATCGAACTGGCCTGCCGCCGGGTCAACCGATGCAAAGGATGAAAGTGGTGCGAACAGGGCGCGTTCTGCCACGGTGGTTGTTATGAAAGACGGTGGTGGTGAAGTGGGGGTTTAATAGCCGTCACCTGACTGCCAATTTGACAAAGCCGATGATTGGAATGCTCATCGGCTTTTTTTTGTGAAAAACATTTTGTTATGTCGTTTTCCATTGGCTGGTGGCGGAACAAAACCAGCTGATCAGGTACTTATATATCATTGCGCCAGAGCCAATCCAGTGGCACCGCCATGCAGTTTTTTGTCTTGAGTGGCAGTGCATTGTTACCACAATAAATCAATACGCCACCTTTAAAGTGTTTGTCGGCCTGGTCAGCAAGTCGCCTTAAGCCTTCTCCGTCTTTTTCCTGAATACTGATAGCTTTTTTAATTTCTATACCGTAGATATCACGATTGTGTTCGATGACCAGGTCTACCTCCACCTGATCTTTATCCCGGTAATAACTGAGGTGGACAGGGTCATCCAGCCATTCGGTCAGAGCTCTTATCTGCTGTATTACAAAACTCTCCAGAATGGGACCGAAGGGGGTCGAATAGTGCTGCCATTCTTCAGCTTTCAGTCGATTCAGCCTGCTTGCCAACCCACTGTCTGCGATATGAATTTTAGGTGCTTTTATCAGGCGTTTGGCAGCATTATTATGCCATGCTGGCAAACGGTAGAAGAGAAACAGGTGTTCCAGAATACCGATGTATTTATCGGTGGTCTCGCGTCGTATTTTCAGGTCAGTGGCGATACTACTGGTATTGAGCAGATTGCCAGTACGAAGAGATAGCAGCTCAGCCAGCTTCAGCATTTCATCTTCGTCACGGATGTTGGCAATATCCCGAATATCATTTTGAATAATGGTCTGAAGATACTGATTAAACCATTGTCCTGCACGATGGGGTGTGCGGGTGTTGGGCTCAGGAAAGCCGCCCCGACAAACCCGTTCAGCGATACCATGAATTTCTTTTTGCTCACCTTTGATAGAGGCAGACAGGGCTTGTGTGAAGAGTCGTTGTAAAAAGACGGGAGGAGTTGATTCTTTTTCCGCTTCTGTCAGTGGATGCAGATGCAAAATTTCAATACGCCCAGCAAGCGATTCTTTGACTCTGGGCAATAACATCAAGTTGGCTGAGCCTGTCAGCAGAAAGCGGCCAGGTTTGCGATTGCGATCAACTTCAGCCTTGATGGCAAAGAGCAGCTCTGGAACCCGTTGGACTTCATCCAATGTCACGTATTCAGGCAGGTTCTGTACAAATCCAGCTGGGTCGTCTTTGGCGGCTTGCAATACAGAAGCATCATCAAAGGTCAGGTAAACTCGCTCAGAGTAAAGCTTCCGACAAAGAGTTGATTTGCCCACCTGACGAGCCCCGAGCAGGCAGACTACAGGAGTATCCTGCAAGGCCTCTTCTATTTTTGGTTGTAAGTAGCGTGGGAAATTTGGCATCAGAAGGTGTTTCAAGTTTCGGCTAATTGTCTATTACTCTAGCGTCTATTTGACGGTTTATAAAGCGTCTAATTGCCTATTTAGCTTCCGGCCAAATGTCGGTTTATTTCTTTTTCTACTTTTTTATATATTAAAAACAAGTAGTTATATCGGTCTTTTGGTAGCTTAAGTATATGGCTTTTTGCAGGCCGAAAATGGCCTGCTATCGCTTTAAATCTTGCCAGGCTTTCCCGATAAATACGGACCTTGGCGCAGGGTCGTTCTCAAGAAGACTTTTTCATAAAAGGCGTCATCCTGGCAAACAAAAGTCCAAGTTCAAACAACATCCACATAGGTCCAGCCAGCAGGCTCTGGGAGATAACGTCGGGTGGTGTCAGAAGCATACCGATCACAAAACAGCCCACCACGATATAAGGACGTTTCCTGGAGAGGGATTCAACGGTGCTCATGCCAGACCAGATCAGTAACAGCGTTGCGACAGGGATTTCGAAGGCCAGCCCGAAGGCAAAAAACAGTTTAAGAATAAAGTTCAGGTAGCTGCTGATGTCGGTCATCATGGTGACCGTTTCAGGCCCGGTCGTGGTAAAGAAACCAAAGATCAGTGGGAACACCACAAAATAGGCAAAAGCGACACCGGTATAAAAGAGTATGACGCTGGTTATGAGTAATGGAATGGCCAGATGCTTTTCATTCTTGTACAGGCCGGGAGCAATAAATCCCCAGACCTGATGGAGAATAAAGGGAATGGCCATAAACAGGGAGAGCACAAGACTGAGTTTAAACGGAGCAAAGAAAGGGGAGGCTACATCGGTGGCTATCATACTGGTGCCTTCGGGCATTAGCAGGCGCAGAGGCTCGGAAACCAGCTCGTAAATGTCATTGGAAAAGTAAAACAGCCCGACAAAGAACAGCAGGGTAATCACCATACTTTTCAGCACACGAGTACGTAACTCAAGCAGATGCTGAATCAGGGGTTGTTCCGATTGAACCGTTGGGGTTTCAGTCTTCATAAATGTCTCGGCAGGCATCAAATAGAGGCAGTGTTCAGGCTGCCTTTATTTTGGAATCGGATGGTTTGGAGAGGTTTTCAGTAGCTACGGTTGCTTCCTGTTTTAGAGATCGAACCTGTTGATTCAGCTCCTCCAGCTGAAGATCCTGCTTGATCTCATCGACCTTTAGCTCTCTATTGACCGTTTCTCTTATAGTGCTGGCGCTGCTGCGCAGATAGTTGATCCACTGCAGACTGGTTTTTATCGCGTAAGGCAAGCGCTCAGGCCCCAGAATCACCAGGGCGAGCACTGAGATAACCAGCAGTTCGGCAAAGCCAATATCAAACACGCTGAAGTCCTCAGGCTTTGTTATGACTCAGTTCCCTGCTCTTTTCGGTGTCCTGGCTATTGCCCGCAGGGATTTCTGCTGAACTTGAGTCATCGCTGATGCTCTTCTTGAAGCCCTTGATCGCTCCACCCAGGTCACTGCCAAGACCCTTAAGTCGTTTGGTGCCAAACAGCATGACAAGGATCAAAAGTACGATTAACAGTTGCCAGATACTGATACCGCCAAGGCCCATAGTGATTCTTCCTTTATGATTCTTTGAAAATGGTCACTATAGCGTTTCATTATGGAGAAATTATGACAAGTCCCTGACTGTTCTGGACACTTGGGATTCACCCTCAATCAAATCGAATGCTTCAGCAGTCAAATAAAATTGCAACAATCGCAAAATCAATTACGCTAGCAGCCTGTCGGACTTAAGCGTCCGTAGCGAGGATTGCAAGAAATTGAGGATAAAAATCTCTGTTTCTGAGGAGAATAGCGAGCTATTTGACGAAGAAACAGGGATTTTTAGACCAATTTATTGCAACCGCAGTAGGACAGTCTTAAGTCCGACAGGCTGCTAGACACAAGATAAGTCATTAAAAAGTGAATTTATCTTGTGGGTTTCAGCTACAAAGCTCGCCAAGATTGAAGGCGTAACCAGCCAAACTATAAGGCGCAAGATCGAAAGCGGTCACTACGAAAAAGTGAAGCAAACCAGTGGTGGTCACTTCCGCATATTCATTAGCCAGTAAAGGAAGATATGCTATGCAAGAGTCAGTTCTGGAAAGCAAAAATCCAGCATCGACACGCAAAAGCATATCTTACTCCAAAAACATCCTGACGCAGAATTTATCAGCGACATTGCCAGTGCTTTCAACTTTAAGCGAAAAGGACTGCAAACCATTCTGGAATCACCGGTGTGCGGAAATCCAACCCATATTGTGGTTGCCACAAAAGATCGCCCCACAAAAGATCGCCTTGCCCGATCAGGGTTTGGACTCATCAAATGGCTTGTTGAATTATCGGGAGGACACATCGAGGTTTTGGATGACCCGGATAACGCCAGTGAGTCATTCGACACCCAAGAGCTTATCGGTTTCATTACCTCATTCTGCAATAGCCACTACGGGAAGCGATCTGCTAAAAGACGCAAAGGACGCAAAGATAGTAGCGTCAAAAAAGATCAGGTTTTACCCAGAGAATGAGCAAGCCTATCACGATGCCCTGATACTCTATCGCAGGTCGTACAACCTTGCTGTTGAGCGTTTCCGCAACGATGACTATAAAGATGCCAGCGGAAAATTCATCAACATGCGACCTGCCATTAAAGCTCAAGTGAAGCAAGAGCAAAAAGAAAGTGGCAGGGCTTATAACTCGCTTGTTTCTGATAATGGAACACTGGCGGCAGCGGCTACATTCAAAGCGGTCTGCAAGCACAACAAGAAGCTCAAGGGAGCTAAAGAGGGCTTTGCAGAAATCAGTTTCAAAAGCCGCAAAGGTAGCAGGCACTCATTCTCTATTGACCGTTTGCCAAAGGGATTAAATCCCTGCGTACAGGCTCTTGGCAAGATTCACCTGACAGAAGATGTGCCAGCAGAAGCGATTGGCAAGTCTTGTGTCATAACCTACGACAAAGGTCGCTGGTTCATTCAGGTTCAACAACATATTGAACTAAATCCCGAAATCCAAGGGAAGGTTAGATGCGTTGGAGTTGACCCCGGAGTTCGCACCTTTGCCACTTGCTACAGCGAAAAAGAGGCGTTGATAGCGGGTAATAACGTTGCAAAAACAAAGCTGTTCCCACTGATGAAGCAAGTGGACAGCTTGATCAGTCAAAAGCAAAAAATCCTGAACACGCAGAAGGGCGTTGAGTTCCCCGATATGCCCCAGTGGGCAAGAGATCGGATTATTCATTTCAACAGGGAAATTGACCGGCTGAAATGCAAAAAGGATGACATTGTTCTTGATCTGCATAACCGGCTGGCGTTCGAGTTGGTGTCGAAGTACGACGTTGTATTTTTGCCAACCTTTGAGACAAGAGGTATGGTCACACGCAAAGATAAGAAGGTTCGCACCATTCGCCGTAACACCTGCCGCCAGATGCTTGACCTCAATCACTACCCATTCAAAAAGCGGCTTAAGTGGTACGCAAAAAAGTATGGAAAGCATGTGGTTGATTGCAACGAAGCCTATACATCCAAGACTCGATCATGGAACGGTACCATTGACGAAAAATTAGGTTCTTCCAAAATTATTAAGGGTGAGGGCTTCACCGTTGATCGTGATATCAACGGTGCCAGAAATGTCTTTCTTAAGTGTTTGACAAGGTAGCTTGAACCTTAGCCATAACAGCGAGCGTTGCGCTCGTTGCGGTTTTAATCAAGAGTTTAGTCACCCATCAAGTTGCTGTATTCTGTAAGCTCCGATTTTGGTATTCATGAATCATGCTGGAAGCACTGCCCCAAGAAAGCGAACTGCCCATTGATGAAGCAACCGTAAGCCTGAAGACCCCTCCTCATTCCATTGAGGCGGAGCAGTCTGTGCTCGGTGGCCTGCTGCTGGATAATGAAGCCTGGGATAAAGTGGCCGACAAGATCACGGCTGACGACTTTTATCATCCCCGTCACAAAATTATTTTCTCGTCGATGGCTAAATCGGCGAATGAGACGCTTCCCTTTGACCCCCTGACACTGGCCGCCACCCTGGAGAATCAGGACGAACTGGAACAGGCCGGTGGTATGGTGTACATCACCGAGCTGGTGGCCAATGTTGCCGGTATTGCCAATATTGAGGCTTACGCCGGCATCATTCAGGAGCGTTCTGTTTTCAGAAAGGTGATCAATGCCAGTCAGAAGATGGCTGAAAGCGCCTACAATCCGGAAGGTCGGGACAGCCAGACAGTACTGGATGAAGCTGAACGACTGGTTTTCAACATCGCTGAAGAGCGCCCCAAAACCGGTGGCCCGGTGGGTGTTCGGGAAATCCTGGACAACACGGTTCAGAAAATTGATGAGCTTTTTAACGCTGGTGATGCCATCACCGGTATCACCACAGGCTTTAGTGATCTGGACAATATGACCTCGGGTATGCAGCCGTCGGATATGATTATTGTTGCTGCCAGGCCGTCGATGGGAAAAACGACGTTCGCGATGAACCTGGTCGAAAACGCCCTGCTAAATACCGAAAAAGTCGTCATGGTCTTCAGCCTCGAAATGCCCTCTGAGCAGCTGATGATGCGTATGTTGTCCTCTCTGGGCCGAATCAATCAGGGCAAAGTGCGTTCCGGTAAGCTGGAAGAAGACGACTGGCCGAAGCTGGTGTCAGCGGTGGAGAAAATCAAGGACAAAAAACTGTTTATTGATGACACCGCAGGCATCAGTCCTTCAGAAATGCGTTCCCGTATCCGTCGTGTAGTTCGTGAACATGGTGACATGGCCATGATTATGATTGACTATCTGCAGCTGATGCAGATTCCCGGTTTCAGCGAAGGTCGTACCAACGAAATTTCGGAAATTTCCCGATCCCTGAAAGCCATCGCCAAGGAGTTTAACGTACCGGTGATTGCGCTGTCTCAGCTTAACCGGTCTTTGGAGCAACGCCCCAACAAGCGTCCGGTCAACTCCGACCTCCGTGAATCCGGAGCGATTGAGCAGGATGCCGACGTCATCATGTTTATCTACCGTGACGAGGTCTATAACCCGGATACCGAGTTTAAGGGTATTGGTGAGATCATCATTGGTAAGCAGCGTAACGGCCCTATCGGTTCAGTAAGATTGGCCTTTATTGGTCAGTACACCCGGTTTGAGAATCTTGCCCCCGATGCTTATGTCAACTTTGATGATGAATAAGCAGGAAGTTATAGGTGTCGAACCTGTTCAGAAATTTGCGACTGATATTCTCGAAGGAGGAAAGGTTGCCTTTAATCAACGTCGTAAAAAGTACGGATTTAATTGAATATGCGCAAATCAGAGCTACTGGAAATTATTGCCAATGGCGAAAACTCAGGCGTTGAATTCAAGCGAGATGATATTCGTCCTGAGCAGCTTGCTGAAGAAGTAGTAGCGATGGCTAACCTCAAAGGAGGTATGCTGCTACTGGGTGTGGAAGATGACGGCTCCATTAGCGGTATAGCACGAGACAGACTAGAAGAATGGGTGATGAACGCTATTGCAGATAAAGTTCATCCCATGTTACTGCCTTACTACGAAGAAGTTCAGCTTGATTCTGATAACCGTGTTGCTGTGGTCAGCTTTACGGAAGGGGTATCAAAACCCTATGTGTTAAGGCATAAAGGCCGTGAAGATGTCTTTATTCGGGTTGGTTCAACATCCAGAAGAGCCACAAGAGAGCAACAGGCAAGATTGTTTGCCAGCGGCGGAATGCTCCATACCGAAGCTTTGCCTGTAGCAGGCTCCAGCTATAACTCTCTGGATCATGAACGACTGTCTGATTATCTGAAAAATGTTCTCGCAGACCCTGATATTCCCCAGAATAAGTCTTCATGGGTTAATCGGTTAATTGGATTAGGGTTTATGGCTGAGGGTATCAGCTCTCCAGTTTGTACTGTTGCGGGTATGGTATTGTTTGGTACTTCCCCCAGACGTTATTTGAGGCAGTCCGGAATCAGGGTAGTTGCGTTTGATGGAGAAGATAAAACCTATCAATCGAAGATTGACAAGATATTGGATTTTCCATTGGTTGGACTCTGGAAAGAAGATGAAGCGGGTGAGCGTCGTTTGTCAGAGATGCACTTTGGGCTTATTGAGAGGCTCGTTGATCTGATTGAACCCTATATCAGCGAAGAGTCTGGAGAAATAGACAGTCACTTTCGCAGGGAAAGGCGCTGGTACTACCCTAAAGCAGCTGTAAGGGAACTGGTTATTAACGCTCTTGCGCACAGGGACTGGACCCGGTCTGTCGATATTGAAATAGGTATCTATAATGACCGTCTGGAATTAATCAGCCCCGGCACTTTACAGAATTCTATGACCATCGAAAAAATGTTGGCGGGTCAGCGCTCTCCGAGAAATCCTATTGTAGTTGAGGTTCTCAGGGATTACGGCTATGTCGATGCCAGGGGAATGGGTGTGCGAACTAAAATCGTACCTCTCCTGAAACAATATAACGGGAACGAGCCGCACTTTGAACTAACGGAAGACTACCTCAAGACAACCTTCTACAAGAAAAAGTAGGAAAAAGTAAGAGGAAGGAAAATCTGCGACATATTGTTGGGCAGTAAGCGCTCATTTGAGGACGCTGCCCGTTTTTGGCAGGGAAAAGCTTTCTGAACACGAAATTAAGACTCTGGCTCACAGCTGTTTTATTGATGACACCGCAGGCATCAGTCCTTCAGAAATGCGTTCCCGTATCCGTCGTGTGGTTCGTGAGCATGGTGACATGGCCATGATTATGATCGACTATCTGCAGCTGATGCAGATTCCCGGTTTCAGCGAAGGTCGTACCAACGAAATTTCGGAAATTTCCCGATCCCTGAAAGCCATCGCCAAGGAGTTCAACGTACCGGTGATTGCGCTGTCTCAGCTTAACCGGTCTCTGGAGCAACGCCCCAACAAGCGTCCGGTCAACTCCGACCTCCGTGAATCCGGAGCGATTGAGCAGGATGCCGACGTCATCATGTTTATCTACCGTGACGAGGTCTATAACCCGGATACCGAGTTTAAGGGTATTGGTGAGATCATCATTGGTAAGCAGCGTAACGGCCCTATCGGTTCAGTAAGATTGGCCTTTATTGGCCAGTACACCCGGTTTGAGAATCTTGCCCCCGATGCTTATGTCAATTTTGATGATGAATAAGCAGGAAGTTATTAACGCTCTTGCGTGCAGAGACTGGACCCGGTCTGTCGATATTGAAAAAGGCATCTGTGCTTTGGTAATTCATTTTGATTCCCTTCTGTTAATTGCCTACAGTGTTAGGGCAATGGAGGTATTTATGGAAAACTTGTATGACAAAGATTATCACCAATGGCTTACCCTACAGCGGGAGCTACTTGCTCAGCGACAGTTTGACCAGCTTGACATAGAGAATTTGATGGGGGAGCTGGAGTTGGGCATTAAGGACCATATTCGTGAGTTAAAAAATCGTTTAGCTACTTTGATAACTCATCTTCTGAAATGTGATTATCAAACAAGTGTATTAATAGGCACTGTAGCAACTGAAAGAGTACCAAGGGTATGGTTAATTACTATCAACAGATCAAGAAACAACATTAACAAACTTATTGCGGATAATCCTTGTCTAAAACCACAAATAGAAGATGTACTAAACAGTACATATCCTGACGGTAAAAAAGATGCGATTAAAGAAATGAATATTTATGTTAATAAAAATCAAAAGTTAAATGAAAATAGTTTCCCGGATCAGTGCCCGTGGTCTTACGAGCAAATAATGACTGAAGACTGGTATCCGCTAAATGGCGTCAATATCGACGACTGAAGGTTGGCTGCCGGAGGCTGACAATGACTGATTTATACAAAACCGACTACACCCAATGGCTGAGTCAATAGCGTGAACCTTCTACAAGAAAAAGTAGGAAAAAGTAAGAGGAAGGAAAATCTGCGACAAATTCTTGGGCATGTCGGTGAGGATATAAGGGGTTGGCTCACTGTGTATGCCACCCTTGCTACAAGCGTGAGGCATTTATATACCACATAATGGGCAGCTTCGAGGATGTTCTGCTCTCGCTTTACTTAAACACAGTGTGCAAAACCAGTGGTACACACAAGCTGATGCTCCCGGGTATTGGACTTGGTTTAAACAAATTGCACAACTTTCAGCCAAAAGATAAAAGCTTGCGTAGTCAACAAAATATGAAAACACGTAAGTAACAATTCCATAGCCAAAAGAATGACCTAAAATGTACAATGTATTCAACCAGCTCTTTTCTCTCTCGTTATCAGCTTCCAGAAAATGTAAGTTCAAGATGTAATCTTGCAACGCTGATTTAATATCAGGCTCATTGCTATGGTAAAGTTCAAAGTACCCATGCTGTAAATTACAAATATTTAACAGCTGGGTTTTTGCTCGTTTGTTACCCATATTGATAGTCATAAACTTACTGAGCCCTTCTCCCGTCACTACGTTTAGACTGTATTTTGATAAAATTTCAATTTGCAATAATTTCTCGGGATTCTTTAGCTCAATGCAAACATTTGTTAAAACAAACCTGTTAAGAACACTAACTGCTTTTTCTGCTTTTTCCTCTTTTTCTAAATTTTTATCTTTATTTGACATGCATGAAGTTTCAAACCACCAATCCCCTTTTTGGCCATATGTTGAATCTAAATGCATGAGGTTATGCTCTGATGATATGTTTTTTAAATCTATGCTTAACTTTAATTTTCCGTCAATAGAAACAGGGTAAATAATTGAATTGTTCAATATCTGAATACAGTCTGAATTATTTTCACTTTGCAATAATGTTTTATTCAGTAATTCAAATTCTAAAATGATGCCATAAGCATAATTACTTTTAATAATTTTTGGTTTCAGTGATCTGGAATTACGATCAAGATGTCTTGAAGCAAATATTCTATCAATCAGGTAGTCTTTCGTAAGAATTGTTGAAATTACTGACAACGTCGTAAGGTGAAAAGGCCTGATATTCTGATCGAATCCCAGATTATAGTGCTCCTTAAGCTGTAAGTAATTAATGGTTGTTATAACTGGGAGCAATACAGAATTAATTCTCACAATATTCTCTATGTGAATTTCTTCGAAATAAGCAAACAAAGTGCTTGAGTAAAAACATAGGCAAAAGGTAAGTAAACGCATTTTTATTTACTAAATCAAAAGTGTTCAGAGTATATAGCAAAGCCTAAAAAAAAATCCAGTCGACTGCCTTTGGCATTAGTCGGAAGAAGTGTGAAAGTTTTTTCTATTTTTCCAGTGGATGATTCACGAGCCAAAATCCACGCTAGCCTTGGCTGTGATCGGAGATAGCACTATTTTAGTTGCTCTATTCTCGTTCGAAATTCTATCAACATTGTCGCTGACGGCGGGGCTGCCAGGATAACAAATACAGGCAAAGGGTTGGCATGTTGTGTTCGCCACCCTTACTGCAAAGGTTACAGGTTCTAAAAAACAAGCTCGCTCCTGGGTGAAATTTTGTCTCGCATTTTTATAACTTGTTTTTGCTTAGACTCTTCATTAATGAAACTTCTGCTTAATAATTGTCGTGTTTCTAAAGGAAGCTGATCATGCCAGATATCAGGATCCTCAGATAAAGCTTTTGCATCAGACTCGTTGAAATCATCTGAGAAGCAAGCATCGTTAAACTTATAAGTTAACTCGTAATATTTATCGTTTAGAGCGCCACATTTTATTTTCAACTGTATTTTTGATAAAAATAGTGCAGCATTGATAAGGCGTGATGATGGAGGCTCATAAAAACGTGTTCCTTTTTTATGGACGCTATCAAAATCGATTAATTTTATTTTATTTTTCAGACAAATCATATTTTCAGGTTTGAAATCCCTTTGCGTAACACTTATCGACTCAAGATGATTTAAAATCTCAAGAACTTGGAAAATAATTTCATGAAATTGTGAAACTGATAATTTTGAGAAGTTTTCATCTAAAAATTGATAGAGGTTGCTTTTCCCTAATTCCATCACAATGTACATTTTGTCATCTTCTTCCAGAACGCCAAAGTATTCAACAATATTAGGGTGGGGATTGGCTATTAAGGTTTGTATCGTCTTTTTCTCATCAATAGCATTCTCCGCTTTCCAACCTATCAAAGGAATAACTTTTATGGCTATATCACATTTACGTTCAGTTACGCACTTTGACCGATACACATCACCGCATGCGCCACCATCAATTTTATCTTTAAACTCGAACATATGAGCTTTTGGTATACATCCCTGTGCAAAGCCATGAAAACACTTATCTTCACTTTTACTTTGTACATCAATTTTCATCCTTTTAGAGGCTAAGCCTGAAATATCCATATTAACTCCCTGATTTAATTCATCCCTGTGGCACAGACTCTGAAACTGGCGTCATGTTGCAATCAATAACGAATGCTACTAAAACATGAAAAACCATTTGAACCCAATAAACATATTGGATTCAAATGGCTGCGTAATAACAGGCGATTTGATAGGATTTCTAATGTCAGAACTCATCTTTTTTGGATGGTTTTAATGCGCAAGCTACCTTTTCTGCTGCATTTTCTCCATTATCCCTGTTGTATAAACGTGTTTTCATAACATCAGAACTAATATCAATTTTCATTACACGCCCAGCGAGATAATCAAAATATAATTCATGAGAAGCTCGCTTGCTTAATAGCTCTTTGGCTTGATCTACAGTCATTGGAGCAGGATCATAGTGGAGCATTCCCAATCCTTGAGGTTTAGCTCTATTATAAAGAGCTGCCAGTAGTTCAGCTTTATCAAGAGTGCTTATATTCACTCTATTATGAGCAAAAACTATATCGCAAGTTTCAGATACAGCCTCCGCACTAATTGCCAGTGTTGCCATCAATATCATTAGCGTAAATTTATTTTTCATGGACTCTAGACCCTTTTTGTGAAACCTTAAAAAAATTAGACAACACCCAGCCCAGAAGGTTCCAAATAAAAATGACCATCATCAAAGCAACCAAAGAAACAAGTCCATAGATCATGGTTGGAAGCTGGTTAAAGTTTCTGTCGCCAGATACGGCGGGTTTTCGATATAACAGGAGGTCTTTTGGTATTGCATGTTGGTTGTTTATGTCATTCTTGTTTAAAACCAGACAGAAACCATCAACATCATAGAATACACTCATCATAGGCGCAGGAGCCCTGTCAGCTATCTATAGTCTGCAACCGAAAGATGGTTAAATCGCCGGGGCTCTTGTCTTTTTTAAATCGAACTCAAGTTCAATGAGCGCATTGCTGAGAAAGGCCCGATAACATGAAGCAAGGTATTCGGTTAGTGTTAGTCCTGGTTACCATGATGCTTCCTTGTACAGGCTATTCCGGAGATGACAGATACGACGCTTACCTGCCTTTGACAGAATTAGCGCTCATGCAAATGTTCAAAACCTTTATAGGGGGGAGCTCCTCCAGAAGCCTTTTCAATCTTGAAGAGTTTTCATTATGGTCATTTAACAGGGATCACCATTCATCTGACGGATTTCTGGGAATTGACGAGCAGACTGTTGATGGTCAGCTGAGAGTGACCGCCAGGTTCCAAATTACTGCAGTGAATACTCCCCCTGATATGAGACTCCGACCATCAAATTTCATTGAAATGGGGGCCAGGAGTAAGGCTTACTTTACGTCTGTTTTGCAATTGTTGACTGAATATTTTCGGACGCACTTCAACACTGATAAAGTTTATTATCTGGGCCGAGCCAATCTTGGTCGTAATCAAGGATCAGCAGTAGTCGAAGGCCCTGATTATCATAATTATGATAGTGACTATGCTTTGGGTGGATTTAGTGACAGCAGTGATGATGAAGGAAAAGCTTCTGAAGAAGATACTGAAGCTGGAGCAAGCAAAAAAAAGTATAAATGTTATGACCATTCACATATTGATGTCTGTAGTTTACGGAGTTTTTCAAGATAGTTGTCCCGAAAACTGAATTTTAGGCTGCCTTTTTCTCGTTAATTCTTGCTTCAGACAACCGCTCAGGATTCAGTGCAACCGCACCTACAGGCTCCCAGTTTCTGATAACTCCTGACCAGCGCGTTGGATTAGCTTCTCGCGCTTTGGTATACACCTGTTTCCGGTGATTCAGGATTTCCTGATCTCTTTTCTCATGCCGTTGCGCAGGTGTCACAAAGCGGATTGAGCTATGGCGGTGTTCATTGTTATAAAAGCGCTCAAACTTCAGCATCCACTGTCGACTGTGTTCTAACGTCAGAAAACCTTGAGATGGCCACTGAGGACAGTACTTCACCGTTTTAAAGATCGATTCTGCAAATGCGTTATCGTTACTCACCCTTGGGCGACTATGAGAGGGAATAATGCCCAATTCCTCAAGCTTGGCCTTAAAGGTACTCGACGTCATTGGAGCCCCATTGTCTGAGTGCAGTACAAGCGGTGTTTTAGTGCATTTTTCAGCCACCATTGTCCGGTTAATCAGTTCACTGGCTAACTCACCAGACTCACGGCTATGAATCTCCCAACCAACAATCTTACGACTGTAAACGTCCAGTATCAGGTAGAGGTACCAGAACTGGCCGCGTACCCTGGAAGGTATGTAACTGATGTCCCAACACCAGACCTGGTTAGGGCCAGTAGCAACATAGGTTGTCGGCTTGTTGCTTTTCGATCGCTTTCTTGAACGACCGCGGTGGTGCAACTGACCATACTTTTTCAACACACGGTAAAAGCTAGATTCAGAAGCAACGTATACTCCCTTGTCTGCAAGGGCTGGCACGATCTGCGATGGTGGCAGGCTCGCATACTCATCTTCATTACTGATAGTCAGAATACGTTGCTCCTCTTCCTCAGTCAGTTTGTTAGAGGGTACCGGGCGCAAGGCATCCGGGCGTTTGTCCGTTAACACTGCACCATTGTCATCGCGCCAGCGATTCAGTGTTTTCAGGGATATTTCCAATTGTTCAGCAGCCTTCCAGCGAGAAGCGCCGTTTGCTATAGCCTCATCAAACCATGTCAGCAGTTGGCGGCGCTTATCGACAGGTGTCAGTTGTCCTCGCTGTCTATCCCGTAGAAGGCATCGAGCTTTTTTGATAGCACCAGCAGGGCTGCAGCTTCTGCCAACGCCTTGTCTTTACGGCGAAGCTCTTTTTCAAGGCTCTGATTGCGCTTACGCTCTTGTTTTAATTGCTTGCTTTCCTGGTCTGCACGCTGAGAAGCCTGAACAGCACCTGAAATACAAGCGTGCTTCCACTCCTTGACTTGTTGAGGATAAAGCCCTTTTTTACGGCAGTATTCACTTAACTCTGTTTCTGACAAAGCAGCGGTTTCGACGACCACGGCAAACTTGCTTTCAGCAGACCATTGTTCTGATTTTTGTTCGTTCCCTGGCACAGGTAATCCTTTGTCCCGTAGTTTTTTACGCCAATTATACAGGGTTTGTTCGCTGATACCTTCCTCTCTGGCAACATCCGGCACAGAGCGATTGTGTGGTGGTAACAGTTTTTTCAAAACAGCTGATTTACGTTCCTCTGAAAAACGAGGCATATTCAACGTCCATCGCCCACTGTCTAGCTTTTATTGGTTAATCAGTGAGCGGGACAACTATCCTGACACAGCGGGTTTATCTGAAACTCCTGAATATTGGGATGCTGAAATGATGATCAACATGAAAAAAGGCACTATCACTTACAAAGCCTTACTGCTTTATTCAGGTTTTCTCAGGTCTGCTTTTGGACCAGAACCAAGCAGCCCTAAACGAAATGATAGTGGTGAAGAATATCGTGAAATCGGAGATCTGATTGAACAGACACGTCAATGTATTGATCTATACAACGGCGGGCTCGATGAAGGGCTAAGCGAGTATCTGCCACATGAGCCAACCCCTCCGTCTCAGGATTGATGGCATCTTTTTTGATTCATGACTCTCAATAACCAGATGCTTTCGCCCGTTGCTGCCCGCAGCGGTGCGGCGTAACCAGGCGTTTTCGTCCCGCCAGAGCGTAAGCTTCAGACAACCACGAGATGTTGCTATCACAAGTTGGAAAAGGTGCTGCAAATTGGGTTTTGCGGGAGTGCTGACCTCGATGATATAGATGAAATTATCAAAGGCCATCCTCTGTATCACGAGCTTCATGGGAAAAATGTGGAAGTGGAAACCTAAACGTTAAGAACAGACAGCTCTTCTGTGTTAAATACAAGCGAGGTTAGGTTAAAGAACACAACCATGTAAGCGCAGAAAACTCTGCAATCGCGCCAAAGCGATGGCGCAATTATGGCGCAATTAGATACAATACGCCATAATCGCGCCAAAGAGCTTCAAAGTTGCATCACATTCATGAATACTCTCGATGATTTATACCAGGCTATCATGCAAGCCAACAAGCCAGTCTCTATCTCTGAACTGCTTGCTGCTCACCCAAATCTTACCCGCCGAACAACCCAGCGCTGGTTAAACAGTTTACTGGCCGAAAGCAAGATTACTGCTCTTGGTGAGGGACGGGGCAGGCAATATCAGGTATTTAGTCTATCTCAGGCAAATCAGGATAATGATCAATCTGACGAATTTCCTGCATTTATTCCACTGTCGCCAGACAGTAAGGATATTCTGTCTTATATAGAGCAACCTTTCGAAGCCCGACAACCCATTGGATACCAGCGAGAATTTCTGGACATATACCAGCCCAACAACACCTACTACTTATCAGCTCCCATACGCCATCAGCTCTGGCGCATGGGCGACACTAAGCAAACATCACAACCCGCTGGCACATACGGTCGTGCAATTCTGAACCGTTTCCTGATTGACTTATCCTGGGCATCCAGTCATCTGGAGGGTAATACCTACAGCCGTCTTGATACTGTCCGGCTTATAGAAGACGGTCATGCAGCTCAAGGAAAGGCAGCTATCGAGACACAGATGATTCTGAATCATAAAACAGCCATAGAGTTGCTGGTTGATAATGCAGAAACCGCTTCATACAACCGCTTTACCCTATTAAACCTTCACAGTTTACTGTCCGAAAACCTGTTACCTAACCCTGCCGATGAAGGCCGGATTCGACAGCATCAGGTAGAAATAGGTAAAAGTGTTTTCAGGCCACTGGCTGGCGAAGTCATTATCAGTGAACTGCTTGATATTCTGTTGCAAAAAGCCAGTCAGATTGAAGATCCGTTTGAGCAGTCTTTTTTCATGATGGTCCACCTGCCCTATCTGCAACCTTTTGCTGACGTGAACAAACGGACATCACGTCTGGCAGCTAACCTGCCATTAATCCGGGCCAATCTCTGCCCTCTTACTTTTCTGGATGTACCGGAACAAGCCTATAGCTGTGCGACTCTGGGCGTCTATGAAATGACCCGGATTGAATTGTTACGTGATCTCTATCTATGGGCTTATGAACGCTCAACGCAGGAATATCTGGCGATCAAACAACAACTGGCTGAGCCTGATCCCCTGCGACTTAAACATCGGGACTTGGTTAAAAAAACGGTTAAAGAAATAGTTCTCACTCCGGATTCCGATCCTGTAGATCTGATTAAAGCCCTGTTACCAGAAGAGATTGAAGAAGCCTCACGCTCAGATTTGTCATCGCTGATTATTGAAGAACTACGTCGTTTACACGAAGGTGTATTAGCCCGTTACGGTTTAAGACCATCCCAGTTTAAACACTGGCAGGAAGTACAAAAAGAAAGTTAAATTGATCAGCTGGCAAGGGCTGACCGATCAGATTGGATGCTGGTTTCAACTGAATAAACCTTTATTAGCCCGCCAGGTTTCACGTAACTGTTTACCTATCAGCTTTTGGGTATCCGCCTTGATGTCGAACAATCCGGCCTGATCGCTCCAGCTGTGCACAGACTCAACCACTTGCTCGATCACTCGTCTGGCTTGATTCCAGTTTGCAAAATTTGCCTGGCTGGCCAGTTTCTGTATGACCTCTAGTGGCGGCTGGGAACCGTATCCCATATAGGCTGTCATGTGGTTGTTGTAGGGTGTTGGGCTGAAAGTTACGTCATAAAAAGGTGCCAGTGACCAACGACCATGGTCATCCATTAAAAAAGACCAGTTTTTCGTATGGTCATCCTGATTCATAGCAAACAAGTTGAATATGGCCCTGGCAAATTGCTCCTGTGCCACTGCCGGATTCTGGCACAATATCTGGCTCACTTTCAGCAAATCCTCATAATCCATTGAGGGTTGCCGAAAATCGGCATCCATAAGACCACACAGTGTTTGCATATGAAAATGCCCTTGCTGAGACGGGTGGTCTGAACAATCAAATCGCTTCAATGCCAGCCAGGCTTTTGCACCAGAGTTTCCAGTATCATGAATAAGGTGCCATTGCGGTGTCGTCAATCCAGCTCGTTTTGCCAGAGTTAACCAGAGTGCTTCACACAGGCTTTCTTCATGCCCGAGGGGAAGACTCTTGGCAGTAAATTTTACCAACCAGGGGGTTAGGTGACTTTGTGGCTTAATGCTGACATAGCGGGCATTATCGGAATCAAGCCATACCGATACCTTGGGTCTGGCCCCCCCCGAACCACCAGCCTGAGCCAGGACAGGTAATATATCTTCAGTCTCACCTTCAAAAACCTGTTGAGCCTCCTGTCCCAACAGCGCAATGTCTGATAAGGAGTGATCATTCTCAGTGGCATGATCCATAGCCGGTGTATAACTCAGGCTACCCATCCCTCTCTCACCGATGAATGCCAAACGATCCATCGGGGTTACCTGATGTGGAAGTATGCCCTGTTGTCGGAAGGCTCTATCCATCAACAGCAAGCCCCAGCCATCAGGCAGAGAATCGGCAAAAACTCCCTGTAACCCTTGGTGTGGCTGTCTGGGCCCGCGACTCAAGGTAGCTTCAAAGGGCAAGGTGAAAGGAGACAAACTATGAAAACGACTGAGATAGCTCTCATCATATTGAAAGAAAATACCCTGTTGATTCTGAGCCAACTCACCGACTTTATGCTTTGTCCCGTCACTGAACCTGCGATGTACACTGAGTTTTCGAACCCTCATGTTTTTAATACCTCGCTGATACTAACAGGCATAGACTCGGCTTTTTCTGTCAATGCAACCAGGGCTTCCAGCTGATCAACCGCCTGCCAGAGCAAAATGAACTGCCGCAACGATATTTGCCCGGTTAACTCAAATTTTTTGATCGTTGATGCTGGCACAGAACTCCGCTCTGCCAGACTCTGTCGGGACCATTTTTTTGCCTTTCTTCTGTCCATAACCGCAGTGGCCAGCTGCTGCTGAACATCAGTGGGTGTTAATAATGACAATAAGCTCATAGTGAGTCACATCCATGGAACATGGATACTATTATAGCTATTTTTAGGTAAAATACGAGATTTTGGACATTACTGTATCCAATCAAATTGAAAGAAAACTATCATCAGAATGAGCAACCCATCTACGAACTGAGTTCTTTCCGTTACCTGAGTAAGCAATACCCTGTTAAAAACGCTACAGTAGCCCAGTTACGCAAATAATGAGATGACAAACTAATGGCAACAAACTAATGACAACAAACTACGGTCAAACCTGGTGGGGCGAACAATGGCTGTTAGCCTTTAACGGCATTGATTACAGCAACCGTCTGCCCCGTGGGCGCCGCTATGCCGGTAATGGCTCGGTATCCAACATTGAGCTTAAAGGCACCTCAACTCATGCAGATGTTCGGGGAAGAGAACCAAGGCCCTACAGGGTCAAGGTTCATCTACCGGGTTTTACCACTAACCAGCAACAAAGCATTTTAATGGCCGTCAGCCAGAGTCCGGCCCTGCTCGCTAAGTTACTGAACCGGCAACTCCCCGCTCAGATGCTGACGTTGATGGAAAAACAGAACATCCCCCTGTTTCCCAAACACTGGGATGATATGAAAGCCAGCTGTTCCTGTCCTGACTGGGCAATGCCATGCAAACATATTGCCGCCGTCATCTACCTGATCGCCAATGAGATTGATAAAGACCCGTTTATGGTGTTCAAGCTTCACGGTATGGATTTATCCAAAGCTATTGAAAAACAAACCGGCATGTCCCTGGCGAAGGCCGACACACCGCCACAGGTGATGTCTTTCTGGCAACGCGAGCCAGTGTCTGAAGACTGGCAGTTGCCAAAAGCCCCAACCTTTGAGTTGCTGGATCTGGCCACCATTGAGCCATTGGGTGAGAGGATTCAGGGCATTCTCACACCAAAACCCTTGTTTTATGGCAAAGAATTTAAAACCGTATTGACTGACTTTTACAAACGCAGCGCCCGTTATGTCAGCCAATACGAAAAACAACAGGCGACGGAAAATACGCTGGATATTGCTGACTTCAGCCTGACCCAGCTGGTGATCGACAAGAATGGCTGTTTCCACTCAGCCCGAAGCAAAGATAATGGACAGGCTGTATCGGAACCGAACGAATGGATCAGTCTGCTGGCATCGTTACGCAATATTCACAGCCCTGAACGTAGCCGATATTTTCACAAAGCTCTGCTCTGGCAATGGCTCTATCGCCTGAGTGTCAAGCTGGTACAGCAACATGCTTCTATTCCGGCCGTCTTTATGCAACAGGATGACCTGACGCTGATACAGTGGCAACCAGCACTGCTCAGTGAACCGGTGAAAAACCAGCTACAGATATTCTACGACGTGTGTCCACCGGATTTCGTGGTATTAGAAACAACGCAGAAAAACCGCAAAAAGCCTCAGCTGCATTATGCAGACAGTCAAACCCAGATCCATCTGGCCATCAACGCCGTCATCAGCTTCTTTATGGAACAGGCCATGGAAGCAGCGCCCGATAAATACTGGGAAGAAGCAGTCTGTTGTCTGTTTTTTGCCGGATCACCCTGCCTGTTCAACCAGTTTGAAACACTGGCTTACCCCAAGGTCATTCGCAACTGGCTGAACCGGCTATCACTGGGAGAGCGGGCGCACCGTCTGCACCTGCTGGTGGAAGAAGTGGATAGCCCGGAAGCAGATGACCAGATAGCTGACCAGCTATCGGTAGATATCAGGGTTGAACAGAAGCAGGCCATGTTGACGCTGCCCGAACTGTTTAAGGAGGGTTCATTATCTGAAACCAAAGTAAGCGTGCTGACCGACCTGGCATTACTGGCAGATTATATGCCTGCTATAGAACAGCTTTACCAGACCCAAAAAAAACACCGCCCGCTGCATTACACACTTCAGGCCTTCACACCCATATTCAGGGAAACCCTCCCTGCCCTGCAAATGCTGGGTATTCAGCTGGTACTGCCCAAACGACTGCAAAAGCTGGTGTACCCTCAGCTCAGTTTGTCATTGTCAAAAAGTGACAGTGATAATGCCGTCAGTTATATGAACCTTGACCAGCTTTTGCAGTTTAACTGGCAAGTGGCTTTGGGCGACCAGCGCATTGAGGTCAACGAGTTTAACCAGTTGCTTCAGGGCGCCGACGGTCTGGTTAAAATGCTGGATCAATACGTCATGCTGGATGACAGCAAATTGCACTTGATAAGCAGGGGTTAGTAAAAATAAGTGTGATATATTTTGATATATCACACTTATTAATATAAATTTATAAAACTTGGAATGATCGCATGGAGCTGGGTATGAGACACACCGCCAAATTATTTATGAATGGTCGAAGCCAGGCCGTTCGGTTGCCCGCTATCTACCGGTTCGATTGCGATGAGGTATATATTCGGCGTGATCCTGAAACGGGTGATCTGGTCATTTCCAAAAAGCCTGGAAGCTGGGCGAGCTTTTTTAAAATGTTGGACAATATAAACGTTCCTGATGATTTTATGAAGGAGCGCGATAATGAAGCACCGCAGGAACGGGATCTCTTTTAATGCCTGAAGCAACTCGTTATATGCTGGATACCAATACGGTCAGCTACATCATCAAAGGTAAATCTGCACAAATACGCGAGCACTTGCTGAGTGTTCCCATGGTCAATGTATGCCTGTCTGCTATTACTGAAGCTGAGCTGCTACAGGGTCTGGCAAAAAAGCCAGAGGCCACACAACTTGCCGTTGCGGTAAATGAGTTTTTGCTCAGGGTTGAGATTTTACCTTGGGATTCCAAGGCTGCCAAAGCTTATTCTGAACTTCGTACAGCTTGCGAGAATGAGGGCAAGTCCTTGGGTAACATGGATATGCTGATTGCCGCCCATTCCAAGGCAGAAGCAAGTGTATTGGTGACAAATGATAAGGCGTTTTACAGGATTGGCCATTTATTGTTACTTGAAGACTGGACCCTGACAGTCAAATAAAATTGCAACAATCGCAAAATCAATTACGTTAGACACAAGATAAATCATTAAAAGGTGAATTTATCTTGTGGGTTTCAGCTACAAAGCTCGCCAAGATTGAAGGCCTGACCAGCGAAACTATAAGGCGCAAGATCGAAAGCGGTCACTACGAAAAAGTGAAGCAAACCAGTGGTGGTCACTTCCGCATATTCATTAACCAGCAAAGGAAGATATGCTATGCAAGAGTGAGTTCTGGAAAGCAAAAATCCAGCATTGACACGCAAAAGCGTATCTTACTCAAAGAGCACCCTGATGCAGAATTTATCAGCGACATTGCCAGTGCTTTCAACTTTAAGCGAAAAGGACTGCAAACCATTCTGGAATCACCGGTGTGCGGAAATCCAACCCATATTGTGGTTGCCACAAAAAATCGCCTTGCCCGATCAGGATTTGAACTTATCAAGTGGCTTGTTGAATTATCGGGAGGACAAATCGAAGTTTTGGATGACCCGGATAACGCCTGTGAGCCATTCGACACCCAAGAGCTTATCGGTTTCATTACCTGATTCTGCAATAGCCACTACGGGAAGCGATCTGCTAAAAGACGCAAAGATAGTAGCGTCAAAAAAGATCAGGTTTTACCCAGAGAATGAGCAAGCCTATCACGATGCCCTGATGCTCTATCGGAGGTCGTACAACCTTGCTGTTGAGCGTTTCCGCAATGATGACTATAAAGATGCCAGCGGAAAATTCATCAACATGCGACCCGCCATTAAAGCTCAAGTGGAGCAGGAGCAAATGCAAATGAAACCTTGTTTTCCGGACACAATAATCAACAACTCACCTATTCCCGTAAACTGAAAGCACGGGTTCATCCAGATTAGCCATCTGTTCCCTCAGCTCCAGAATATGTTCTGACCAGTAACGCTCGGTATTGAACCAGGTAAATGCCATGGGAAAGGCCGGGTCCGTCCAGCGTTTGGCCAGCCAGCCGGAATAGTTGATCAGCCTCAGGGTTCGGAAGTATTCCACCAGATTGAGTTCTATGGGGTCAAACTCGTGAAATTCCTCATAACCTTCCAAAAGCTCTGCCAGTTGAATGGTCTGGCTGGCCCGGTCACCGCTCAGAAACATCCATAAGTCCTGAATAGCGGGTGCCATGCAGGTGTCGTCGAAATCGACAAAGTGAGGGTTATCATCTCGCCAGAGAATATTGCCGACATGAGCATCGCCATGCACCCGAATCATTTTCGGGTGGTATTGGGCTTCGATTCGCGCAAGACGATCCAGAATGTCCCGGGTCAGGGTTTCATAAGCTTCTCTGAGGGTGGTGGGAATAAAATCATGATCCAGCAGCCAGGTGACATTGTCGATGCCGTATCTTTGCAGATTAATGGCCGGACGATGCTGGAAAGGTGCCGCTGAGCCCAGTTTATGTAACCTTCCCATGCAACGACCCAGCACCAGCAGATGATCCAGGTTATCCAGTTCCGGTGGATAGCCTCCCATGCGTTTGAACAGGGCAAACCGGAAGCCCTCAAATTCATGTAAGGTTTCCTGATTCTCGTTCCGAAGAGGGGCCACAATCGGAAATTCCATGCCCTGCAGCTCCAGCGAGAAGGCGTGTTCTTCCAGAATCTGCTCCCGGCTCCAGCGCTCCGGGCGATAAAACTTGGCAATAATCGGCAAGCCATCTTCAATCCCAACCTGGTAAACACGGTTTTCGTAGCTGTTCAGAGCCAGATTTCTGGCGTCACACAGGTATCCCTGGCTTTCCACTGCGTCCATCACCCGATCAGGCGTCAGTCGCTCATAAGGGTGTTGGATATCTGAACTCATAGAAGGCTCCCATCATCGTTTGCTGCTGAAGTTTACTACGAAACTCGTCTCGGCAGTGTCAGGTTTACTGACCTTTTTGTCAGTTTCTCAGAAAACTATTTCTATTTTTGGTGAGTCTAAAAGTTATTCATGATCATTTGAGGAAAGCGGAAATGGATGTTCAAAGCGCTTATTTTCCCGGCAACAGGTTAGCGACTGATCAGGGTCGTTCCCGGAATCCCTGTGACATCATTGTATCGGCTGTTTATTACGTACTGGGTAAGCTCAGGCTGATTAACGTGCCTGAGGAGATGGTGGCCTCCAAAGTCGTCTATAAGAATGAATACTTCTCGGTGACCTCAGAGCTCTGGGAGTCCCCTGTGGGTCAAAATATCTACATGAGAAAGTGTGTTGTGCTAAGAGGGGCTGAACGGCGTCTCAGGATTGAAAAGGAGCTTCTCAGAGCGGCTCAGGGTCCGAATATTGTCAGGCTCATTGAAACAGAGGACGACACTATACTGATGCCCTTCGCAGGCATGTCACTTGAGGAGATTTTGCATTTTAATAATAGAAGGATGCCTCTGCCTATCTTTGAGACCTTTGCCCGACAGTTAATGAAGGGTGTTGCTCACCTGCATGATGCAGGGATCTGGCATCTGGATTTGAAACCAGAAAATCTGGTAGTCGATGATCAGGACAATCTCTCCATCATTGATTTTGGTCTGTCTCAGTATGCGGGTCCGATTGAAAGGTCAGAAGTAAGTACAGAAGGCTATAAACCTCCTGAAATGTTTTATAAGGGACCTGAGGTTATTTCCAGTAAAACCGATATTTTTTCAGCAGGAGTTTCTCTCTTCAAAATGTTGATGAATAAAAAGCTTTTTCCAGAGGACTTCGATAAGAGCGTAATGGTGAGGCAAGACGTTTATTATGAGTACCTGAATGAGCAATTAAAAGAGGTAGAGTCCATTGACGTAAGCCTTGGCGTATTACTCAGGTTGATGCTGGCCTGGTATCCACAGCATCGGCCTGATGCAAAGAAGATACTGGGCTACTTCATGAGATCCAGACCCTAAGTACCTGGCCAGTTGGTTTCGCATATTCTGGCGAGTGGATTTTTTCATCCATCAAGGCGCAACGACGGGCGCGTAGCCATAGCTACGCAACCAGAGTTGGAACGCAGAAGGATGGAAAAAGCCGCCGTCCAGAATATGCGAAACCAACTGGTTAGGTACTTAACATCAATAATGAGCCTTCCAGTCGGTAAAGCGCCTGAAGACGCAGTCCTGATCCAATAAGCCGTTGGAGCTTACTCCGAAACTCACCTCAAAAGAGTTAGCTTTACTGACCTTTCTGTTAGTCCTTCAGGAAACTTTTTTAATTGTTGGTGACTCTTAAACCTGAATCAATATCAATAAGGACAAAACAAACAATGAATGCTCGCCTCCCTGCTATTACTGGCAATGGTTCACAGACAATAGTTGCCCAAGGTGCTTCTTCTAGCGGCAATAGTTCACCGACTGATCAAGCTTGTCTCAGGAATCCCTGTAACATGGTTTCATCAGCTTATCACTCCGTGCTGGGAAGGCTCAGGCGGACTCATGTGAATGAGCATGTGAATGGGCTAATGCTGGAATCAAAAGCAATCTACAACAAAGACTACTTCATTGTGAGGCAAGAGACCTGGGAGTTCCCTGAGGGCAGAAAAATCTACGCGAGAAAGTGTCATAAGAACAGAGAGGCTGAAAAGAAGCTCAGAAGAGAAAAGAAGATGCTCAGGGCTGCTCAGGGTCCGTGTCCGTATATTGTGTCGTTTATTGAAACGAAGGACAAAAATCTGTTAATGCCCTACGCAGGCAAAACACTTCACGATATTTTGAAACGGGATCCAGGTCGAGGGCTACCAATTCACGAGTTTAGGCACTGTGTCAAGCAACTAATCCAGGGTGTTGCTCATCTACACCGTTTTGGGATCTGGCATTTGGATTTGAAACCCCTCAATCTGTTAATGGATGACAATGACAAACTCACCATTATTGATTTCGGTCATTCTCAGCATGCTGGTCGAGCTAGACGGGATTACCTGTGCACAGAGGGCTATAAACCTCCTGAAATGTTTTATCGGGGACCCAAGACCATTTCTGAGAAGACCGATATTTTCTCAGCGGGGGCTGTTTTTTTCGAGTTGTTGATGAATAAGCAACTTTTTGATCAGGTTCATTCTTTCTTTGAACCAAGCGTGAGATTTATGATGAACAAAGACTCCTATTACGAGTACCTGGACGATCGACTCAAAGGAGTTGAGGCCATTGATAAAGGCTATGCGGAATTAATAAGGTCAATGCTGGCCTGGAATCCAGAGCACCGGCCTTGTGCTCAATATGTGCTGACTTATTGCATGAACTCTTGACGAGAGAGGTTAAAGACCCAGCGGGGGTCAGGTGTCCTCGCCAGACACTCGCCTCAAAAGGGTTAGTTTTACTGACCTTTCCGTTACTCCTTCATAAAACTTTTTTTACTTTCGGTGTCTCTAAAGCTTGCATCAATCAGGAAAAAGACAAAAAAATGAATATAAGAATGGTTGCTCATATCCCTACTCTTACTGAAAGTGGGTCGCCAACAATAGTCGTTCAAAGTTCTGCTTCTAACGGTAATAGTTCACCGACTGATCAAGGTTGTCTCAGAAATCCATGTAACATCGCTTCATCGGCTTATCACTTCGTGTTGGGCAGGTTCAGGCGGACTCATGTGAATGAACATGTGAATGGTCGAATGCTGGACTCAAAATTACTCTGTTATAGTGGGTGCTTCGTTCTGAAGCAGGAGACCTGGGAGCTCCCTGAGGGTAGAAAAATCTACGCGAGAAAGTGTCTTAACAACAGAGCAGGTAAAAAGCTTCTCATAAATGAAAAGAAGATGCTCAGGGCTGCTCAGGGTCCGAATATTGTGCCGTTTATTAAAACGAAAGACAAAAGTCTATTGATGCCCTTCGCAGGTGAACCACTTATCTGTATTTTGGCTCGGGATCGGGGTCGAGGGCTACCACGACCCAAGTTTGAGAGCTATGCCCAACAACTCATGCAGGGTGTAGCTCACTTACATCATTCAGGGATCTGGCATTTGGATTTGAAACTCGCCAATGTCTTAGTGGATGAGAGCGACGAAGATAAACTCACCATTATTGATTTCGGTCTTTCTCAGCGTGCTGGTCGTGCTAAAAATAAGGATCCGGGCACAATGGGTTATAAATCTCCTGAAATGATTTGTTGGGGACACAAGGCCCTTTCTGCGAAAACCGATATTTTTGCAGCAGGGGTTATTCTTTTTGAGTTGTTGACGAATTACAGACTCTTTCCTCACTCTATTAATTTCCTTAACAAGGGATATGTGGCGAAAGAAGACTCATATTACGAGTACCTGAATAGACGACTGCAACTATTGGAGGATATTGATAATCACCATGCGCAATTAATAAGGTCAATGCTGGTCTGGAATCCAAAGGACCGGCCTGATGCCGATGAGGTGCTGGGTGATCTCTTGAGATACTGACTGTGACATCAAGAATGAGCCTTCCAGTCGGTAAAATGTCTGAAAATAGAATCCTGACCCAATAGGCTGATCATTGTTAGCTACTGTTGTTTACTCCGAAACTCGCCTCAAAAGGGTTAGCTTTACTGACCTTTCCGTTACTCCTTCATAAAACTTTTTCTACTTTCGGTGACTCTAAAGCTTGTATCAATCAGTAAAAGGACAAAAAAATGAATATAAGAATGGACGCTCATATCCCTACTCTTACTGAAGGTGGGTCGCCAACAGTAGTCGTTCAAAGTTCTGTTTCTAACGACAATAGTTCACCGACTGATCAAAGTTGTCTCAGGAATCCCTGTAACATCGCTTCATCGGCTTATCACTACGTGTTGGGCAGGTTCAGGCGGGTTAGTGTGAACGAGCAAATGCCGGGCTCAACAATAACTAATCTGAATGGGCAAATGCTGCGCACATCTTATGAGTATGATAACGGATACTTCTTTGTGAGGCGTGAGGTCTGGTGCTTCCCTGAGGGTGATAAAATCCTCATGAGGAAGTGCAGCCATGAGAGCAAATTGGCTAAAAATTATCTCAAACATGAAAAGAAGATGCTCAGAGCTGCTCAGGGTCCGAATATTGTGCCGCTCATTGAAACGAAGGGCACAAACATATTGATGCCCTACGCTGGCGAAACACTTCGCAATATTTTGGATCGGGATTCGAGCCGAGGGCTACCACTGCCCAGGTTTGAGAACTATGCCCGGCAACTAATGCAGGGTGTTGCACACTTGCATCATTCAGGGATCTGGCATTTGGATTTGAAAACCGCCAATGTGGTAGTGGATGAGGATAACGATGACAAACTCTCCATCATTGATTTCGGTGTGTCTCAGCGTGCTGGTCCGGCCAGGCAGGAGGTACTCTGCGCAGAAGGCCATAAACCTCCTGAAATGTTTCATCGGGGACCCAAGACCCTTTCCTGGAAAACCGATATTTTTTCAGCGGGGGTTATTCTTTTCAGGTTGTTAACGAATGACAGACCCTTTCCTGGTGTCCTTTCTATCTGTAGACCGACCTGTGGAGTGATGATGGAGAAAGACAGATATAACGAGTCTCTGGACGATCAAATGAAAAAGGTGGAGGCTATTGATGAACGCTATGGGAAATTAATAAGGTCAATGCTGGCCTGGAATCCGGAGGATCGGCCTGATGCAGGCGAAGTTCTGGGTTTTCTCATGGGATCTTGAAAAGAGAGGTTAAAGATCCTGGCGGTAGTCAGGTGTTCTCGCCAGACACCAGATATCGACACGTTCCACGCCCTGCTTTTTCAGAAGTCGGGCGATTTCCGTGACTGTTTCTCCGGTCGTGACAACATCGTCCACTATAGCGAGGTATTGATAGTTTGACTTGTCCGTCATGGTGAAAGCATTCCTGATATTGCTCCTGCGTTTTGAAGCCTTCAGACCCTGTTGGGGAATTGTGTGCTTCTGTCGTTTGATTAGATGGGCTTCCAATTTTATTTTCTGATAGGGCTGAAGGTTTTTAACCAGTTGCCTTGCCAGCAGCAGTGCCTGATCGAAGCCTCTTGTCCGTAGACGTTTATTGTGCAGCGGAACCGGCAGTATTGCCTGAGGCCACTCCCGGCCATCGTAGTGGTGGATCAGATTTCGAGTCAATTGATCGGCTACAGGTGGAAGGTAGATCAGTTGCTGATGGTATTTGATCTGTTTGAGAAGATGGTCAACGGGAAACTCGTAATTAAAGGCAGAATAACAGGTGTCGAATACCGGTTTCTTCTGGAGACAACGGGCGCAGAGTTCCAAAGCATTAAGTGGAACAGGAATGCCACAAGACTGACAGTGTTTTTCTGCAACAGGCAGTGACTTCATGCAAAGGCCGCAAACGGGCTGATTCATCGGCGTATCGGCCCGGCACAGCAAACAGCTCATGGAAATGAACTGTTTAAGATTTAACCACTTGTAAATATTGTTACGTTTTAACAATTGACGCATAGTTTCAATTAATTATCATCGATCCTGTTTTTGATCTTGATTTCTGATATTTGGTCTGACTTACAACAGAGAGCTTCTTCCCGGAAGAATCAGTGAAAAACATGACTAACCTTGCAAGCCTCAAGGACTCAGGTCCCAGCACACTTCGCCACGACTGGACACATGACGAAGTCGAAGCCCTGTTTCAAATGCCGTTCAATGATCTGATCTTCCAGGCTCAGCTGGCCCACAGAGAACATTTTGATCCCAACCGGGTGCAGGTTAGTACACTACTGTCCATCAAGACAGGTGCCTGCCCGGAAGACTGTAAATATTGTCCCCAGAGTGGTCACTACAACACCGGACTGAACAAGGAAAAGTTGATGGCAGTGCGCAAGGTTCTGGAAGAAGCTCGCCGCGCCAAAGCTTCCGGGGCGACCCGCTTCTGCATGGGGGCTGCCTGGAAAAACCCACCTGAGAAGGACATGCCCTACATTCTGGAAATGGTGAAAGGAGTCAAGGAAATGGGTCTGGAGACCTGTATGACCCTGGGTATGTTAGATGACGATCAGGCTGCACAGCTGGCCCGGGCTGGTCTGGATTATTACAACCACAATCTGGACACCTCACCAGAGTTTTACGGCAGCATCATCACCACTCGCACTTACTCAGATCGTCTTAATACCCTTGCCCATGTGCGTGATGCGGGAATGAATATCTGCAGTGGTGGTATCGTCGGTCTGGGTGAAACAGAAAGAGACCGTGCCGGTATGTTGATCCAGCTGGCCAACCTGCCCAAACATCCGGAGAGTGTGCCCGTGAACATGTTGGTTCGCGTCGAAGGTACGCCTCTGGCGGATGTCGAAGCCGTCGACGGTATTGATTTTGTTCGTACCATCGCAGTTGCCAAGATCATGATGCCTGCTTCCTGTGTGCGCCTGTCTGCCGGTCGTGAAAACATGAGTGATGAGCTGCAGGCTCTGGCTTTTCTGGCAGGCGCCAACTCAATCTTCCTGGGTGACAAACTGCTCACGACGGCTAATCCCAAAGAGAGCCAGGACCGACAACTCTTCGACAAACTGGGTATCAACAGAAGTGACGCCAACGGACTGGAAGAGCAGACGCTGGAGGCCATATGCCCTCTGCGCGGGCAGGACTCTTTATTTAATAATGAGTTGAATAATGAACAGTATTACGACGCCATGGGTCAGCAGGCTTCCTGATGGCTTTTGACCTTGAGAAGGACCTTCAGGCCCGGCGGACCCGGGGCCTTTACCGGACAAGGAAAACGCTTGAGGTCCCTCAGGGGGCAGAAGTGGTAGTCGATGGCAAGCCCTATCTGGCTTTCTGCAATAACGATTATCTGGGTCTGGCTAATCATCCGGGCATCCGTGCTGCCATGGTTCGAGCCACTTCTGAGTACGGTACCGGCGGCGGCGCTTCCCATTTGGTCATTGGCCATAGTCGTGCCCATCATCAGCTGGAAGAAGAGCTGGCAGAGTTCACCGGTCGTGAGCGGGTTTTGCTGTTTTCCAATGGCTACATGGCGAATCTGGGGGTCATCACTGCCTTGCTGGGTAAAGAGGATGCGGTTTTTCAGGATCGTCTGAATCATGCTTCTCTGCTGGATGCCGGTTTGTTATCCGGGGCAAGGTTTCAGCGATATCTCCACAAAGATCTGGCAAACCTGGAGACCCGGCTGAACCGCACCGATGGGCGGCGCAAGCTGATTGTTACTGACGGCGTTTTCAGTATGGACGGTGATCTGGCTCCTCTGAAAGCCTTATCAGAACTTGCCCATCGACAGGGTGCCTGGTTGATGGTGGATGATGCCCATGGCTTCGGTGTTCTGGGTAACAACGGCGGCGGAGTTGCTGAACATTGTTCTCTGGGTCAGAGAGACTTGCCGGTCCTGGTAGGAACTTTGGGTAAAGCGTTTGGTACGGCAGGCGCTTTCGTTGCAGGGAGCGAAGCCCTGATAGAAACTCTGATCCAGTTTGCCCGAACCTACATCTACACCACGTCAATGCCTCCAGCCATTGCAGAGGCAACGAGAGTGAGTCTTGGAATTCTGAAGGAAGAAAGCTGGAGACGAGAGCACCTGGACAAGCTGGTTCAATACTTCAGAAAAGAGTGCCAGCAGATGGGGCTGAAACTGATGGACTCGCACTCTCCGATTCAGCCTGTTATTGTCGGGTCTGCAGATACCGCTGTAGCCATGAGTGACGCTCTGGCAGCACAGGGTATCCTGGTGACGGCCATTCGACCCCCTACGGTTCCTGAAGGAACTTCAAGGTTACGCATTACCTTCAGTGCAGCTCACAAACAACAACATGTAGAACAGCTACTGCATGCACTGGAAAGAACAGTACGCCCATCACAGGAGGAAGTAGCGTGAGTTTACCCATTGTTCTGGTTAGTGGATGGGCGATGCCTGCAGCTGTCATGGAGCCTCTGGCGAGTGCTTTGGACGGCGATGGTCGAGTGTCTGTGGTGCAGCTGCCGGGCCTGGTCCGGGAGCGCAGAAAATATGACTGGAAGCAACTGCTGGACTACCTCGACATGCATTTGCTGGACCCTCCCGTCATCCTGGTTGGCTGGTCCTTAGGAGGCACTTTGGCTTCTATCTACGCCAGTCAGAATCCAGACAAGGTAGCCGGTCTGGTGACACTGGGCTGTAATCCCTGCTTTGTCAGAAACAAGGACTGGTCAGAAGCAATGCTGCCACAGACCTTTGAAAGTTTTTATGCCGGAATGCAAGAAGATTCTGCGGCCACCGTTGACCAGTTTTCCCTGCTCTGCTGCATGGGTAATGGCAATCGAAAAGAGGTCGCCAGACATTTGCAAAACGCGATTCGCCGGGACGCTGACCTGGAAGCAACCATTCTTCTGCAATTGCTGAAATTGCTGGGTACCAGTGACGTTCGTTCACAGCTGGCTGATATCCGTTGTCCGGTATTGCATTGTTTTGGCAAGGATGATGCGCTGGTGCCCATTGATACCGGCAAGAGAATCGAACAGGACTACCCGGGTCACAAAGTTCTGATGATGGAAGGCGGTCATTGCTTTTTCCTGGACCAGGGCTCTGGTGCCATCAGACAGGTAGCGGATCAGGTTAATCGCCTATGCAACCGAAGCTGAAAGCGGCTGATTGTGGGGCAGAAGCCCGCATCAACAAACAACGTGTTGCTGCCAATTTCAGTCGTGCTGCCACCACTTATGACTCCGCTGCAGTGCTTCAGAAGCGTGTAGCAGCCAGAGCCATGATGGGGCTGCCAACGGATATTTGTCCTGAGTATGTATTGGATCTTGGTTCAGGTACGGGCAGCCAGACTGGGTTACTCTCCGGACATTTCCCCGATTCCCATGTAACCGGTTTGGATCTGGCCATGGGCATGCTCAAGTTTGCCCGGTTGCAGTGCGACTCAGCTTCCTGGTGTTCAGGTGATATTGAGTCACTGCCGTTTAAGTCAGAAAGCTTTGACCTGGTGTTCTCCAACCTGGCCATTCAATGGTGCTCATTTGAGACGGTGCTGAAGGAAATCTATCGGGTACTCCAACCGGGTGGGGTCTTTGTTTTCTCCAGCCTGGCCAGTGGCACTATGGTGGAGTTGCAAGAAGCCTGGCGACAGGTCGACAGTCATGTCCATATCAACGGCTTTGACAGTTTTGAAAAGCAAAGGCTGTGGTTGCTTGAATCAGGCTTCAGGCAGCAATCTTTTAAGCAGCAGACTGAGACGCTTTACTACCCCGAGCTGTTTCAGATGTTGAGAGAATTAAAAGCATTGGGGGTCAATACCGTGCATGGTCGGCCATCCGGTTTGGTAACCCGGAGGCGATTGACCCAACTGCAGGAAGCCTACGAGTCTTTTCGGGCGGACGCCGGTTTACCCCTCTCCTATCAGGTGTTGTACGGAATTTTAAGAAAACCAGCCCATGCCTAGAACGTTTTTTGTCACCGGCACCGATACGGATGCCGGGAAGACTTTTGTCACCTGTGCAATGTTGCAGGCTGCCCATGAGCAAGGATTTAAAACACTGGCCCTGAAACCGGTGGCTGCGGGCTCCGATGAGACTTCAGACGGTCCAAGAAATGCTGATGCTCTGAACCTGATGAGTGCCATGAATGTCAAGTTGAGTTATCCACAGGTTAATCCGGTTCTTTTTGAAGCACCCATTGCCCCTCATATTGCGGCACAGGAAGAAGGTCGGCGAATCACTGTCGATCGTCTGACCGGCTTTTGCCGTGGAGCCTTGATGACCCGCCATGATCTTTCCTTCATTGAAGGCGCGGGCGGCTGGCGAGTCCCTCTGAACGACCGGGAAATGCTGGCCGATCTTGCCAAGGCGATGAACCTCCCGGTGATTCTGGTAGTAGGAATGAAGCTCGGATGTATCAGTCATTCCCTGCTGACGGTCGAATCCATTTTGCAAAGTGGTTGTCAGCTGGTGGGTTGGGTGGCCAATCAGGTGGATCCTGACATGAGCCGCTTTCAGGAAAATGTTGAAGCTCTCAAGCAGTCAATTCATGCGCCCTGCCTTGGCGTTGTTCCCTGGTGTTTTGAAGATCAGCCGGGTGACGCGGTAGCCAGTCTTGATCTCTCTCCTTTAACTGTCTGATCTTTTGTGAACTACTTTTTTCCTACCTTGCCCCGGCGTTGATCAGGAGTCTCGCGCAGTCAGCATTGCCCATCCCGGTTGCGATGGCGAGAAGAGTGGTGCCATCCGACAAGACGGCGTGGAGGTCAGCCCCGGCGTTGATAAGGAGTTCCACGCAGTCGGTGTTATCTTCTTGTACAGCCATGAGCAACGGGGAGGCACCATCCTCGATCCAGACGGCATTGAGATCGGCCCCGGCGTTGATCAGGAGTTTCACGCAGTCGATGTGATTTTCTTGTGTAGCGATGAACAGTGGGCTGGCGCCATCCTCAGCCCGGGCGTTGATATCCGCCCCGGCGTTGATCAGGAGTTCCACGCAGTCGGTATTGCCCTTCTGGGCTGCGATGAATAGTGGGGAGGCATCATTCTCGATCCAGACGGCATTGAGATCGGCCCCGGCGTTGATCAGGAGTTTCACGCAGTCAATGTGATTTTCTTGTGTAGCGATGAACAGCGGGCTGGTGCCATCTTTGATCCGGACGGCGTTGATATCAGCCCCGGCGTTGATCAGGAGTTTCAGACAGTCGGTGTTATTTTCTTGTGCAGCGATGAACAGCGGGCTGGTGCCATCCTTAGTCCGGGCGTTGAGATCAGCTCCAGCCTTGATCAGGAGTTTCACGCAGTCGGTGTTATTTTTCAGGGCAGCGAAGTGCAGTGGGGTGGCATCCTCCTCATTCCGAGCGGTGTCGACGTCCGCTCCGGCGTTGATCAGGCGTTCGACGATAGCCTTGTGCCCCCGGTAGGATGCGATCATCAGGGCAGTGTAACCTTCATGTGTAGCGGCATTGACATTGATTCCTTCTGCCAGTGACTTTTCCACCTGATCCAAATCCCCATCATAACAGGCATCATAAAACGCCTGATCGGGGAAAAATGTATCCGGGTGAGATTCACCGGTGTTCAGATTCACCACAGGCATCGGGTCCTGCCGACACATTGCACAGCGTCGTGAGCCGATGGGCTGATCAACAAAACACCTCGAAATACAGTCCAGATCGAAGCGGTGACCACAACATTGGGTTTTGACGACCACGGGTGCTTCACTTCGGTCATGGAAGTAAGCCAGACAAATAGGACAGTGATCAGCCTTCACTGTCGAGAGGGCAGCGAGCAATGTCATCCACGAGAAGAACATCTGTGTTGGTCAATAACTAGCACCGGTTAGATACAAAAGAGCAGGATAGTCCATTTATATGGCTAACAAAGTTTGCTGTGGCTAAATAATCACGCATTGCAAAACTCAAGAAGATGGGTACACCTGAGAACCCTGTTTACTGGGCAAGATCACATTTTTCTTTTGTTTCTTTCACCGCCCCTTTTCCCTTCATTGCCCCGGCGATGGTCAGCAGGTTCACGCAGTCGGTATTGCTTATCTCGGTCGCGATGGACAGCGGGGTGGTGCCATCCGACAAGGCGGCGTTGAGATCGGCCCCGGCCCTGATCAGGAGTTCTACGCAGTCGGTGTTATTTTCTTGAGCAGCGATCAACAGTGGGGTGGCGCCACTCTCAGTCCGGGGGTTGAGATCCGCCCCGGCGTGGATCAGGAGTTTCACGCAGTCGATATTGCCGCGCAGGGCAGCGATCAACAGCGCGGCGGCGCCATGCTTGGTCTGGGCGTTGAGATCTGCCCCAGCGTGGATCAGGAGTTCCACGCAGTCAATGTGATTTTCTTGTGCAGCCATGAACAGTGGAGTGGTGCCATTCTTAGTCTGGGCGTTAAGATCCGCCCCGGCGTTGATCAGGAGTTTCAGGCAGTCGATGTGATTTTCTTGTGCAGCGATGAACAGTGGGGTTGCGCCACTCTTAGTCCGGGCGTTGAGATCCGCCCCGGCGTTGATCAGGCGTTTCACAAACTCGGTATTGCCCTGATGGGCTGCGATTAACAGCGAGGTCGCACCATCCTCAGTCCTCCGGGCGTCAAGATCGGCCCCGGTGTTGATCAGGAGTTCTACGCAGTCGGTATTACCCTTCAGGACTGCGGTAAGTAGTGGGGTGATGCCTTTCCTGGACCGGGCGTTGATATCTGCCCCGGCGTTGATGAGGAGTTTCACGCAGTCGATGTTATTACGCAGGGTGGCGATGTACAGCGGGGTAGCGCCATCCCTGGGCCTGACAGCGTTGAGATCCACTCTGGCATTGATCAGTATTTTAATGCAGTCGGTGTTATTTTCTTGTGCAGCCATGAACAGCGGGGTGGCACCATCTTTGATCGGGACGGCGTTGATATCAGCCCCGGCGTTGATCAGGAGTTTCAAGCAGTCGGTGTTATTTTCTTGTGCAGCCATGAACAGCGGGCTGGTGCCATCTTTGATCCGGACGGCGTTGATATCAGCCCCGGCGTTGATCAGGAGTTTCAGACAGTCGGTGTTATTTTCTTGTGCAGCGATGAACAGCGGGCTGGTGCCATCCTTAGTCCGGGCGTTGAGATCAGCTCCAGCCTTGATCAGGAGTTTCACGCAGTCGGTGTTATTTTTCAGGGCAGCGAAGTGCAGTGGGGTGGCATCATCCTCATTCCGAGCGGTGTCGACGTCCGCTCCGGCGTTGATCAGACGTTCGACGACGTCCGTGTGCTCCCTGATGGATGCGATCATCAAGGCAGTGTAACCACCATGCGCAGGGGCATTGACATTGACCCCTTCTGCCAGTGACTTTTCCACCTGATCCAAATCCCCATCATAACAGGCATCATAAAATGCCTGATCGGGGAAAAATGTATCCGGGTGAGATTCACCAGTGTTCAGATTCACCACAGGCATCGGGTCCTGCCGACACATAGCGCACCGACGTGAGCCGATGGGCTGATCAACAAAACACCTTGAAATACAGTCCAGATCGAAGCGGTGACCACAACATTGGGTTTTGACGACCACAGGGGGCAGACTTCGGCCATGAAAGCAAGCCAAACAAATAGGACATTGATCGGCCTTCAGTGTCCATGGGGAGAGTAAAGAGAGCAATGCGATCCGTAAAAAGAACATCTGTGTTGGTCAAACAAGTGGCAAGGGTTTGATACAAAAAAATTATGGTAGTTTATTTATGGGCCTATCAAAGTTCGCTGTGGCTAAATAATCACGCATTTTAAAATACAGAAGCCGACAACAACTGAAAGCCGTGTTCACTGGATAATACAACGACTTTCTGTTGTTCCCTCCCTTGCCCCGGCATTGATCAGGAGTCTCGCGCAGCCAGCATTGCCCATCTCGGTTGCGATGGCGAGAGGAGTAGTGCCATCCGACAAGGCGGCGTTGATATCTGCCTCGGCCCTGATCAGGCGTTTCAGACACTCTATATTGCCATCCCGGGCTGCGATGAACAGCGTGGTCGCGCCATCCTCAGTCCTTCGGGCGTTGAGGTCAGCCCCGGCGTTGATCAGAAGTTCCATGCATTCGGTATTGGCCTTCCGGGCTGCAATGAATAGCGGGGTGGTGCCATCCTTACCCGGGATGTTGATGTCTGCCCCGGCGTTGATCAGGAGTTTCAAGCAGTCGGTGTTATTTCTATAGGCAGCAACGAACAACGGTGTGGCACCAAGCTTGGTCCAGACGGCGTTGAGATCCGCCCCCTCTTTGATCAGAAGTTTAACGCAGTCGATGTGATTTTCTTGTGCAGCTATTAACAGTGGGCTGACGCCATCCTTAGCCCGGGCGTTGAGATCCGCCCCGGCGTTGATCAGGAGTTTCAGGCAGTCGGTGTTATTTTCTTGCGCAGCGATGAGCAGCGGGGTGGCACCATCCTGGGTCAGGGCGGCGTTGAGATCTGCCCCGGCGTTGATCAGGAGTTTCAGGCAGTCGGTGTTATTTTCTTGTGCAGCCATGAAAAGCGGGCTGGCGCCATCATTATTCTGGGCGTTGAGATCAGCCCCGGCTTTAATCAAGAGTTTCAAACAGTCGGTGTTATTTTCTTTTGCAGCGATAAACATTGGGGTGGCGCCTCTCTCATTCCGGGGGTTGAGATCCGCCCCGGCGCTGATCAGGAGTTTCAGGCAGGCGGTGTGATTTTTTCGTGCAGCGATAAGCAATGGGGTGGAGCCACTCTTGTTCCGAGGGTTGAGATCCGCCCCGGCGCTGATCAGGAGTTTCACGCAGTCGATGCTATTACGCAGGGCTGCCATGAACAGCGGGCTGATGCCGTCTTCAGTTCGGGTGTTGATATCAACCCCGGCCTTGATCAGGGCTTTCATGCAGTCGGCGTTATTTTCCTGGGCAGCCAAGAGCAGCGGGGTGACGCCATACCCAGGCCCGGCATTGAGATCTGCCTTGGCTTCGATCAGGGCTTTCACGCAGTCGGTATTGCCCTTCGCAGCAGCGATGAGCAGCGGGGTGATGCCATCCTCAGTTTTGACGTTGAGGTTCGCCTTTGCTTCGATCAGGGCTTTCACGCAGTCGGTATTGCCCAACTGGGCGGCCATGAACAGTGGGGTGGAGCCATCCTCAGCCACCGCATTGAGATCTGCACCGGCCTTGATCAGGAGATTCACGCAGTCGGTGTTATTATTCTGGGCAGCGAGGAACAGTACCGTGCCACCATCCCCATCGGCGGCGTTGGGATTCGCCCCGGCGTTGATCAAGAGTTTCACACAGTTGATGCTATTTCTCAGGACAGCGATGTACAGCGGAGTGATGCCATCTTCAATTCTGGTGTTGATATCCGCCCCTGCCTTGATCAGGAGATTCACGCAGTCGGTGTTATTTTCCTGGGCAGCGAGGAACAGTGCCGTGGCACGAGCCTCACTGGTGGCGTTGAGATTCGCTCCGGCGTTGATCAGGCACTCGACGATAGCCTTGTGCCCCCGGTAAGATGCGATCATCAAGGCAGTGAAATCATCATGCGTAATGGCATTGACATTGACGCCTTCTGCCAGTGACCTCTCCACCTGATCCAAATCCCCGTCTAAACAGGCATTAAAAAACGCCTGATTGGGGAAAAATGTGTCCGGATGAGATTCACCGGTGTTCAGATTCACTACAGGCATCGGGTCTTGCCGACACATAGCGCACTGGCGTGAGCCGATGGGCTGATCAACAAAACACCTTGAAATACAGTCCAGATCGAAGCGGTGACCACAGCATTGGGTTTTGACGATCACAGGGGCTTCAGTTCTGCCATGAAAGTAAGCCAAACAAATAGGACAGTGATCGGCCTTCAGTGTCCACGGTGAGAGGATAGAGAGCAATGCGATCCGTAAGAAGAACATCTGTGTTGGTCAGGCAAGTGGCCAGGGTTTGATGCAGAAAAATTATGGTAGTTTATTTATAGGCCTATCAAAGTTTGCTGTGGCTAAATAATCACGCATTTTAAAATACAGAAGCCGACAACAACTGAAAGCCGTGTTCACTGGATAATACAAGGCCTTTCTGTTGTTCCCTTCCTTGCCTATCTTTCCTGTCTGGCCCCGGCGTTCATCAGGAGTCTCGCGCAGTCGGTATTGCCCATCCCGGTTGCGATGGCGAGAGGAGTGGTGCCATCCGACAAGGCGGCGTTGAGATCGGCCCCGGTGTTGATCAGGAGTTCCACGCAGTCGGTATTGCCCTTCTGGGCAGCGATGAATAGCGGTGTGGTGCCATCCTCGCCCGGGATGTTGATATCTGCCCCGGCACTGATCAGGATTTTTACGCACTCGGTATTGCCCATCTCGGCTGCGATGTGCAGGGCAGTGGTGCCGTATTTAGTCCGGGCGTTGAGATTCGACTCGGCGTTGATCAGGAGTTTCAGGCAGTCGGTGTTATTTTTGTGTGCAGCGACGTGCAGCGGGGTGCCGCCATGATTATTCTGCTTGTTAAGGTCCGCCTCTGCTTTGATCAGGAGTTTTACAATATCGGTGTTATTTTCTTGTGCAGCAATGAACAACGGGGTGGCACTCTCCTTGATCCAGACGGCGTTGAGATCCGCCCCCTCTTTGATCAGGAGTTTCACGCAGTCGGTGTTATTTTCTTGTGCAGCCATGAACAGTGGGCTGGCGCCGTCCTTAGTCCGAGCGTTGATATCCGCCCCCTCTTTGATCAGGAGTTTCAGGCAATCGATATAATTTTTTTGTGCAGCGATGTACACAGGGCTGGCTCCATTCTTAGTCCGGGCGTCGATATCCGCCCCCTCTTTGATCAGGAGTTTCAGGCATTCGATATGATTTTCTTGCGCAGCGATGTACACAGGGGTGGCACCATCGTTATTCGGGGTGTTGATATCCGCCCCCTTTTTGATCAGGAGTTTCACGCAGTCGATGCTATTGCGCAGGACGGCGACAAACAGCGGGGTCATGCCATCTTCAAATCGGGCATTAAGATCCGCCTTGGCCTTGATCAGGAGTTTCATGCATTCGGTGTTATTTGCCTGGGCAGCCAAGAGCAGCGGAGTGGTGCCATTCTCAGGACCGGCATTGGGATCTGCCTTGGCTTCGATCAGGAGTTTCACGCAGTCGGTGTTGTCTCTCGCAGCAGCCATGATTAGCGGGGTGTTGCCATCCTCATCCTTGGTGTTGAGGTTCGCCCTGGCTTCGATAAGGGCTTTCAGGCAGTCGGTACTGCCCATCTCGGCAGCGATGGACAGAGGGGTAGCACCATTCTTGGCCCCAGCATTGAGATCTGCCCCTTTATTGATCAGGAGCTTCAAGCAGTCGCTGTTATTTTCCAGGGCAGCATAGAGCAGTGGGGTGGCGCCATCCTCATTCCGAGCGGTGTTGACGTCCGCTCCGGCGTTGATCAGACGTTCGACGATATCCGTGTGCCCCTTGATGGATGCCAACATCAAGGCAGTCAAACCATTCGTCATAACGGCATTGACATTGACGCCTTCTGCCAGCGACCTCTCCACCTGATCCAAACCCCCATAATAACAGGCATCATAAAATGTCTGATTGGGGAAAGATGTATCCGGGTAAGATTCACTGGTGTTCAGATTCACTACAGGCATCGGGTCTTGCCGACATATCGCGCAGTGTCGTGAGCCGACGGGCCGATAAACAAATTGTTCTGAAATACAGTCCAGATGGAAGCGGTGGCCACAGTGGGTTCGACATTGCGTTTTGAGGACCACTGGTGGCACATCGTGGCCACGAAAATCAGCCAAACAAATAGGACAGACACTATCCTCCGGCTTTACGTCATTTCCCATGGAGGGGAGGGCGAGCAAGAGCAATGCCATCCGTAAGTAGAACATCTGTGAAACGAGCTGGATAGTATGAATTTGACTTAAGAACATTAGGATAGTTCATTTATGTGGCTATAAAGTTCGCTGTGGCTAAATCATCACCTATTTCAAAAACTCAGAAGATGGGAACACCTGAGAGCCTTGTTCACCGGACAACCTAACGCCTTTCTTTTGTTCTTTTCACCGCCTGCGTTCCCTGCCTTGCCCTGGCATTGATCAGGAGTTCCACGCAGTCGGTATGGCCCATCCCGGTTGCGATGGCGAGAGGAGTGGTGCCATCCGACAAGGCGGCGTTGATATCTGCCTCGGCCCTGATCAGGCGTTTCAAACACTCGATATTGCCTTCCCGGGCTGCGATGAACAGCGGGGTCGCGCCATCCTGAGTCCTGCGGGCGTTGAGATCGGCCTCGGTGTTGAGCAGGCGTTCCACGCAGTCGGTATGGCCCTTCTGGGCTGCGATGAATAGCGGGGTGGTGCCATCCTCACCCGGGATGTTGATGTCCGCCCCGGCACTGATCAGGATTTTTACGCACTCGGTATTGCCCATCTCGGCTGCGATGTGCAGGGCAGTGGTGCCGTATTTAGTCCGGGCGTTGAGATTCGACTCGGCGTTGATCAGGAGTTTCAGGCAGTCGGTGTTATTTTTGTATGCAGCGACGTGCAGCGGGGTGCCGCCATCATTATTCTGCTTGTTAAGGTCCGCCTCTGCTTCGATCAGGAGTTGTACAATATCGGTGTTATTTTCTTGTGCAGCAATGAACAACGGGGTAGCACCCTCCTCGATCCAGACGGCGTTGAGATCCGCCCCCTCTTTGATCAGGAGTTTCACGCAGTCGGTGTTATTTTCTTGTGCAGCCATGAACAGTGGGCTGGCGCCATCCTCAGTCCGGGCGTTGATATCCGCCCCCTCTTTGATCAGGAGTTTCAGGCAGTCGATATGATTTCTTAGTGCAGCGATGTACACAGGGCTGGCGCCACTCTCAGTCCGGGCGTTGATATTCGCCCCCTCTTTGATCAGGAGTTTCACGCAGTCGATGCTATTACGCAGGACGGCGACAAACATCGGGCTCATGCCATCTTCAGATCGGGCATTAAGATCTGCCCCGGCCTTGATCAGGAGTTTCAGGCAGTCGGCGTTATTTTCCTGGGCAGCCAAGAGCACCGGGGTGATGCCACTCTTATGCCCGGCATTGGGATCTGCCTTGGCTTCGATCAGGGCTTCCACGCAGTCGGTCTTGCCTTTCGCAGCAGCGATGAGTAGCGGGGTGTGGCCAGCCTTATCCTTGACGTTGAGGTTCGCCTTCGCTTCGATCAGGGCTTTCACGCAGTCGATGTTGCCCAACTGGGCGGCCATGGACAGTGGGGTGGAGCCATCCTCAGTGCCAGCATTGAGATCTGCCCCGGCCTTGATCAGGAGTTTCATGCAGTCGGTGTTATTTTCCTGGGCAGCAGCAAACAGTGCCGTGGCACCAGTCTCACTGGCAGTGTTGAGATTCGCTCCGTGGCTGATCAGGCGTTCGACGATAGCCTTGTGCCCCCGGTAAGATGCGATTATCAAGGCAGTGACATCATCATACCTAACGGCATTAATATTGACTCCTTCTGCCAGTGACTTCTCCACCTGATCGAAATCCCCGTCATAACAGGCAGTATAAAACGTCTGATTGGGGAAAAATGTATCCTGGTGAGATTCACCGGTCTTCAGATTCACAACAGGCATGGGGTCTTGCCGACACATCGCGCAGTGTCGTGAGCCAACGGGCTGATGAACAAAGTGTCTTGTAATGCAGTCCAGATGGAAGCGGTGGCCACATTGGGTTCGACATTGGGTTTTGACGTCCATTGGCGCCACATCGCGGCCATGGAATTCATCGTGACAAATAGGGCAGACATCGGCCTCCGACTTTACGTCAGCTCCAATGGTGAGAGGGGGGCGAGCAATACCATCCATAAGTAAAACAACTGTGAAAGCAGCAAAATAATATAGATATGACATGAGAGCCGGTAGGATAGTTCATTTATGTAGCTGTAAAGTCCGCTGTGGCTAAATAATCAACTATTTCAAAATATCTGATGCATATCTGCCGCAATACCGGCACCGGGTCATGCCGACCTGTCGCACACCGGCCTCATTCACCTTCCCTGCATTGCCTCTGTTGCCTGCCTGGTCCCGGCGTTGGTCAGGAGTCTCGCGCAGTCGGCATTGCCCATCTCTGTTGCGATGGCGAGAGGAGTGGTGCCGTCCGACAAGGCGGCGTTGATGTCTGCCTCGGCTCTGATCAGGCGTTTCAGACATTCGATATTGCCTTCCCGGGCTGCGATGAACAGCGGGGTCGCGCCATCCTGAGTCCTGCGGGCGTTGAGATCGGCCTCGGTGTTGAGCAGGAGTTCCACACAGTCGGTATGGCCCTTCCGGGCTGCGATGAATAGCGGGGTGGTGCCATCCTCACTCGGGATGTTGATGTCTGCCCCGGCACTGATCAGGCGTTTCACACACTCGGTACTGCCCATCTCGGATGCGATGTGCAGTGCCGTGGTGCCGTATTTAGTCCGGGCGTTGAGATCTGCCCCGGCGTTGAGCAGGAGTTTCAGGCAGTCCGTGTTATTTTTTTGCGCAGCGATGTGCAGCGGGGTGCCGCCATCATTATTCTGCTTGCTAAGGTCCGCCCCTGCTTCGATCAGGAGTTTTACAATATCGGTTTTATTTTCTTGTGCAGCAATGAACAACGGGGTGGCACCCTCCTTGATCCAGACGGCATTGAGATCTGCCCCCTTGTTGATCAGAAGTTTCACACATTCGATGTGATTTTTTTGTGCAGCGATGAACAATGGACTGACGCCGTCCTTAGTCCGGGCGTTGATATCCGCCCCCTCTTTGATCAGGAGTTTCAGGCAGTCGATATGATTTTCTTGCGCAGCGATGTACGCAGGGGTGACACCATTGTTATTCGGGGCATTGATATCCGCCCCCTCTTTGATCAGGAGTTTCACGCAGTCGATCCTATTACGCAGAACGGCGATGAACAGCGGGGTCATGCCGTTTTCAGTTCGGGCATTGAGATTCGCCTTGGCCTTGATCAGGGCTTCCATGCAGTCGCTATGACCTCTCGCAGCAGCGATCATCAGCAGGGTGCTGCCAGCCTCGGTCCGGACGTTAGGATCCGCCCCGGCGTTGAGCAGGAGTTTCACGCATTCGATGTGATTAGTTTGTACCGCAATGAAAAGCGCGGTGACGCCATTCTCATTATTGGTATTGAGATTCGCCTTGGCTTCGATAAGGGCTTTCAGGCATTCGGTATTGCCCATCTCGGCAGCGATGAACAGAGGGGTGGCACCATTCTTGGCCTCAGCATTGAGATCTGCCCCTTTATTGATCAGGAGTTTCACGCAGTCGGTGTTATTTACCTGGGCAGCGTAGAGCAGTGGGTTGGCGCCATCTTCATTCCGAGCGGTATTGACGTCCGCTCCGGCGTTGATCAGACGTTCGACGACATCCGTGTGCCCCCTGATGGATGCCACCATCAAGGCAGTCAAACCATACGTCATAACGGCATTGACATTGACGCCTTCTGCCAGCGACCTCTCCACCTGATCCAAATCCCCGTAATAACAGGCATCATAAAATGCTTGATTGGGGAAAGATGTATCCGGGTAAGGTTCACTGGTGTCCAGATTCACTACAGGCATCGGGTCTTGCCGGCACACCGCGCAGTGTCGTGAGCCGATGGGCTGATAAACAAATTGTTCTGAAATACAGTCCAGATGGAAGTGGTGGCCGCAGTGGGTTCGACATTGGGTTTTGACGTCCACTGGCGCCACATCGTGGCCATGAAATTCAGTCAAACAAATAGGGCAGACCTCGGCTTCCGACTTTACGTCAGCGCCAATGGGGAGAGGGGGGTGAGCAAGGCTATCCATAAGAGTTGAACATTCTTGATATCCAATAAATAGTACTGATCAGACATAAGAAAATTACGATAGTTCATTTTGTTTCTTTCACCGCCTCTGTCCCCCTCTTTGCCCCGGCGTTTATCAGGAGTCTTGCGCAGTCGGCATTGCCCATCCCGATTGCGATGGCGAGAGGAGTGGTGCCGTCCGACAAGGCGGCGTTGATGTCTGCCTCGGCTCTGATCAGGCGTTTCAGACATTCGATATTGCCCTCCCGGGCTGCGATGAACAGCGGGGTCGCGCCATCCTGAGTCCTGCGGGCGTTGAGATCGGCCTCGGTGTTGAGCAGGAGTTCCACGCAATCGGTATGGCCCTTCTGGGCTGCGATGTGCAGTGCAGTGCTGCCGTATTTAGTCCGGGCGTTGAGATCTGCCCCGGCGTTGAGCAGGAGTTTCAGGCAGTCCGTGTTATTTTCTTGTGCAGCAACGTGCAGCGGGGTGAAGCCATGATTATTCTGCTTGTTAAGGTCCGCTTCTGCTTCGATCAGGAGTTTTACAATATCGGTGTTATTTTCTTGTACAGCAATGAACAATGGGGTGGCACCCTCCCTGATCCAGACGGCATTGAGATCTGCCCCCTCGTTGATCAGAAGTTTCACACATTCGATGTGATTTTTTTGTGCAGCGATGAACAGTGGACTGACGCCATCTTTAGCCCGGGCGTTGATATTCGCCCCCTTTTTGATCAGGAATTTCAGGCAGTCGATATGATTTTCTTGCGCAGCGATGTACACAGGGGTGACACCATTGTTATTCGGGGCATTGATATTCGCCCCCTCTTTGATCAGGCGTTTCATGCAGTCGATGCTATTACGCATCACGGCGATGAATAGCGGGGTCATGCCATCTTCAGTTCGGGCATTAAGATCCGCCCCGGTCTTGATCAGGGCTTCCATACAGTCGCTATGACCCATCGCAGCAGCGATCATCAGCGGGGTGCTGTCATCCTTATTCCGGGCGTCGGGGTCTGCCTTGGCTTTGAGCAGGGCTTTTACGCAAGCGGTATGGCCATTCGCAGCAGCGATGAACAGCAGGTTGCTGCCAGCCTTGGTCCGGACGTAGGATCCGCCCCGGCGTTGAGCAGGAGTTTCACGCATTCGATGTAATTATTTTGTACCGGAATGAAAAGCGCGGTGACGCCATCCTCATCCCTGGTGTTGAGGTTCGCCTTGGCTTCGATAAGGGCTTTCAGGCAGTCGGTATTGCCCATCGCGGCAGCGATGGACACAGGGGTGGCACCATTCTTGGCCTCAGCATTGAGGTCTGCCCCTTTATTGATCAGGAGCTTCACGCAGTCGCTGTTATTTTCCTGGGCAGCGAAGAGCAGTGGGGTGCCGCCATCCTCATTCCGAGCGGTGTTGACCTCCGCTCCGGCGTTGATCAGACGTTCGACGATATCTGTGTGCCCATTGATGGATGCCAACATCAAGGCGGTCAAACCATCCGTCATAACGGCATTGACATTGACGCCTTCTGCCAGCGACCTCTCCACCTGATCCAAATCCCCGTAATAACAGGCATCATAAAATGCTTGATTGGGGAAAGATGTATCCGGGTAAGGTTCACTGGTGTCCAGATTCACTACAGGCATCGGGTCTTGCCGGCACACCGCGCAGTGTCGTGAGCCGATGGGCTGATAAACAAATTGTTCTGAAATACAGTCCAGATGGAAGTGGTGGCCGCAGTGGGTTCGACATTGGGTTTTGACGTCCACTGGCGCCACATCGTGGCCATGAAATTCAGTCAAACAAATAGGGCAGACCTCGGCTTCCGACTTTACGTCAGCGCCAATGGGGAGAGGGGGGTGAGCAATGCTATCCATAAGAGTTGAACATCCTTGATAACTAATAAATAGTTCGAGTTAGACATAAAAAAAGTACGATAGTTCATTTATTTGGCTATAAAGTTTGCTGCGGCTAAATAATCACCTATTTCAAAAGCTCTGAAGATGGGAACACCTGAAAGCCTTGTTCACCGGACAGCATAATGTCTTTCTTTTGTTTCTTTCATCGCCTCTGCTCCCCCTCAGCTCCGGCGTTCATCAGGAGTCTCGCGCAGTCGGCATTGCCCATCCTGGTTGCGATGGAGAGAAGTGTGGTGCCATCCGACAAGATGGCGTTGATATCTGCCTCGGCCCTGATCAGGCGTTTCAAACACTCGAGATTGCCTTCCCTGGCTGCGATGAACAGCGGGGTCGCGCCATCCTCAGTTAGACGGGCGTTGAGGTCAGCCCCGGCGTTGATCAGGAGTTCTACGCAGTCGGAATTGCCCTCCCTGGCTGCGTTGAACAGCGGGGTTGCGCCATCCTCAGTTCTTCGGGCGTTGAGGTCAGCCCCGGCGTTGATCAGGAGTTTCAGGCAGTCGATGTGATTTTCTTGTGCAGCGATGAACAGTGGGCTGGCGCCATCCTTAGCCCGGGCGTTGATATCCGCCCCGGCGTTGATCAGGAGTTCCAGGCAGTCGGTATTGCCCTTCTCGGCTGCGATGAATAGCGGGGTGGTGCCATCCCCACTCGGGATGTTGATATCCGCCCCGGCGTTGATCAGGAGTTTCAGGCAGTCGATGTTATTTTTTTTTGCAGCAATGAACAATGGGGTGGCACCATTCACGAGCCAGACGGTGTTGAGATTGGCCCCGGCGTTGATCAGGAGTTTCACGCTGTCAGTGTGATTTTCTTGTGTAGCGATGAACAGTGGGTTGGCGCCATCCTTAGCCCGGGCGTCGATATCTGCCCCGGCATTGATCAGAAGTTTCACGCAGTCGCTGTGATTTTCCTGGGCAGAGAGGAACAGTGCCGTGGTACCAGTCTCAGAGGCGGTGTTGAGATTCGCTCCGGCGTTGATCAGGCATTCGACGATAGCCTTGTGCCCCCGGTAAGATGCGATCATCAAGGCAGTGAGATCATCATGCGTAATGGCATTGACATTGACGCCTTCTGCCAGTGACTTCTCCACCTGATCCAAATCTCCGTAATAACAGGCATCACAAAACGTCTCATTGGGGAAAAATGCATCCGGATGAGATTCACCGGTGCTCAGATTCACTACAGGCATCGGGTCTTGCCGGCACATCGCACACTGTCTTGAGCCAACGGGCTGAGAAACAAATTGTCTTGAAATACAGTCCAGATGGAAGTGGTGGCCACATTGGGTTCGACTTTGGGTTTTGACGTCCACTGGAGCCATATCCTTGCCATGAAAATCAGCCAAACAAATAGGACAGACTTTATCCTCCGGCTCTACGTCAGTTCCCATGGAGGGGAGGGCGAGCAATACCATCAATAAGTAGAACATCTGTGAAATCAGCTAAATAGTACGGATTAGTCACAAGAAAAGCAGGTTAGCTCATTTGTGTGGCTATAAAGTTTGCTGCGGCAGGGCATTGCCGCCTGGGAGAAGGAATACCAGTGCTTTAGAGGGTGACGCAAAACTCTGGTTCCCATGCTTTCAGGCCCTTTGGGTCTCAGCATGGGAACGAGTTGTTGGCGTTTTGCAACACCTTCCTTACGGCGGGGAAGATGTCAATTTTTCTGCATTGCCTCTGTTTTCTGCCTTGTCTCGAGAGAGGTCAGGTAATTCTGGCAAAGGGTATGGCCCATCCTGGTTGCGATAGCCAGTGGGGTGGTGCCATCCGACAAGGCGGCTTTGGGATCTGCTCCGGCTTGGACAAGGAACACCAGGCAAAAGGCATTGCCCTCCTGAGCTGCGAGGTACGCCGGGGTGTAGCCATCCGTAGTTCGGGCGTTGGGATTCGCTCCGTTTTTGAGCAGGAGTTGCACGATTTTGTTGTTATTATTCAGGATCGCGATTAGCAAGGGGGTGCAGCCATTCGGCAAGGCAGCGTCGACATCCGCTCCAGCTTCAATAAGTTTTACCGTGCAGCAGGTGTTATTTTCCTTGACAGAGGTTAGCAAAGGGGTAGAGCCATCCTTGTTTCGGGCGTTAAGGTCCGCTCCAGCTTTGATCAGGAGTTTGAGGTTGTCGACGTGATTGTTCTGGGCAGCCAGGGACAGTGGTGTGGCGCCCAGGGAATCGGCGGCATTGACTTTCGCCCCGGCGTTGAGCAGGAGTTCCACAACGGCAGGGTTATTTTTTCTGGCAGCCAAGAGCAGTGGTGTGGCACCATCCTCAGTCCGGACGGCGTTGACCTGCGCCCCAGACCTGATCAGGTGTTCGACGACCTCCTCGCTCCCGGTCAAGGATGCTATCATCAAGGCGGTGAGATCATCAGTCATAACGGCATTGACATTGACTCCTTCTGTCAATGACTTCTTCACCTGATCCAAGTCCCCTCTATAGCACGCACTTAAAAACACCTCGTCGGGGAAAGATTCATCCGGGTAAGTTTCGCCGGTGTTCTTATTCACCACAGGCATGGGGTTTTGCTCGCACACCATGCAGTGGCGTGAGCCGATGGGCTGCTTAACCACATGCTTGGAAATACAGACCAGATCGAAGTCGTGGCCACATTGGGTTCGACATGGGGTTCTGGCAGCCAGAGCCGCCACATCGCGGTCATGGAAATCAACCGGACAAACAGGACTGGCATCGGCCTTCGCCGCCTCTTTTTCCGCCACGGCGTTGCTTAGCACTTTCTCGCAGTCGTTATTGCCCAGCCTGGTTGCGATGGACAGTGGGGTGTCACCATTGGGCAAGGTAGCATCGGGATCCGCGCCCCTGCCGATCAGGCGTTTCACAATATCGGTGTTATTTTCTCTGGCAGCGAAGTGTAGCGGGGTGGCGCCTAACTTATTCCGGGCGCGGGGATCCGCCCCTTCGTCGAGCAGGAATTGTACGAAGTTGGCATTGCCCTTATGGACTGCGTTGAACAGCGGGGTGTCGCCATCCTCATTCCGGACCTTGAGATCCGCCCCATTCTCTAGCAGGAGTTTAACCATATCGGCGTTATTTTTTTGGGCAGCCAAGTGCAGCGGTGTGGTGCCAAACATAGTGGGAGTGTGGACATTAGCCCCGGCTTTGATCAGGCGTTTCACGCAGTCGATATTATTTTTCAGGACTGCGATGGCCAGTGGGGTGGTGCCATCGGGCCAGGCAGTGTCGAGATCCGCCCCATTGTTGAGCAAAAGTTCCAGAATGTCGGTTTTATTGTCCTGGGCAGCGCAGAACAGCAGGCTCCTGCCATACGCAGTGGGCTTATTGACATTTGCCCCGGCATTGAGCAGGTGTTTCACGCAGTCGATATTATTTTCCCGGACTGCGATGGCCAGTGGGGTGGTACCATCGGGCAGGGCAGCGTTGATATCCGCCCCATTGTCGAGCAGGAGTTGCATGCAGTCGCTATTGCCCATCTCGGCTGCTAAGAACAGCGATGTGGCGCCCTTCATATTCCAGTCGTCGATATCCACCCCTTTCTCGAGCAGGAGTTTCACAATATCGGTGTTATTTTTTCGGGCAGCCAAGTGCAGCGGGGTCTCGCCATCCTTATTCCGGGCGTTGAGATCCGCCTCGTTTTCGAGCAGGAGTTTCACAATATCGGTGTTATTTTTTCGGGCAGCCAAGTGCAGCGGGGTGTCGCCATCCTTATTCCGGGCGTTGAGATCCGCCTCTTTTTCGAGCAGGAGTTTCACAATATCGGTGTTATTTTCATGGGCAGCCAAGTGCAGCGGGGTGAAGTCAATCTTATTCCGGGCGTCGAGCTCCGCCCCTTCCTCGAGCAGGAGTTTCACAATATCGGTGTTATTTTTTCGGGCAGCCAAGTGCAGCGGGGTGTTGCCAAACACATTGGGCGTCTTGACATTCGCCCCGGCTTTGATCAGGCGTTTCACGCAGTCGATATTGCTCTTCAGGGCTGCAAGGTGCAGCGGTGTGCAGCTACTCTCATTCCGGGCGTCGATATCCGCCCCTTTCTCGAGCAGGAGTTTCACCATATCGGTTTTATTTTCATTGGCAGCGAAGTGCAGCGGAGTGGACCTGCTAAAGGCTTGGGCAGCGTTAACATCTGCCCTGTGTTTAATCAGTTGTTTGGCGACGTCTGTGTACCCCATAAAGGATGCCATTATCAAGGCAGTGTAATTATCCTTCATAGCGGCATTGACATTGACTCCTTCTGCAAGTGACTTTTTCACCTGATCCAAATTTCCATTCAAGCAGGCAACTGAAAACACCTGGTCGGGGAAAAACTTGTCCGGGTGAGATTCACCGGTTTTCAAATCCAACACAGGGAACGGGTTCTGTCCGCAATGCAAGCAGCTGCGTGAGCCTATGGGCTTATAAAGAAATAGCCATGTAAGGCAGGCCAGATGAAAGTGGTGGCCACAGCGGGTTTGACATTCCTGTTTGAGGTCCACAGCCGCCACATGGCGTCCGTAGAACTTACCGGGACAGGCAGAACAGATATCGGCCTTCGGCGTTACGTCAGCGCTCATGGGAAGAGCGTGGGGATTAATGCCGTCCATAACCAGAACCTCCTTGTTATTCAATAAGTTATATAAGTTAGACACAAAAAAAGTACGATAGTTCATTTTTATGGCTACAAAGTTTTTTGTGGCTAAATCATCACGCATTGCAAAACTCAGGGGATGAAAACACTTGAAAGCCGTGTTTACAGGATGATGCAGAGTCCTTCTTCTGTTCTTCTTGTCTTAGCCTCGTTAATGGCTTCCACGCAGTCGAAATGGCCCATCATGGTTGCGACGGACAGCGGGGTGGCGCCATCCGAAGTCCGGGGGGTGTTGAGATTTGCCCCGTTGTCGATCAGGAGTTTCGCAATTTCGGTGTGATTTTTTTGTGCAGCGAAGAACAGCGGGGTGACGCCATTCTCATTCCGGGCGTTGATATCCGCCCCGTAGGTGAGAAAGAGCTTCATGCATTCGATATTGCCATTCTGTGCTGCGATGTGCAGCGGGGTCATGCCAGAGGATAAGACGGCGTTGGGATTCGCCCCGGCGTTGATCAAGAGTCTCACGGAGTCAATAGAGCCCGTCTGGGCCGCCATGGACAGCGGGGTGTGGCCATCCTTAGTCTGGGGGAGGTCGAGTTTCGCCCCCTTACTGATCAGCAGTTCCACAATGTCGATGTGATTGTTTTGCGCAGCGAAGAACAGTGATGTAACGCCTCTCTCAGCCATAGCGGTGTTGACGTTCGCCCCGTTGTTAATCAGGACTTCGGCTAATTCTGTGTGCCCCTCAGCGGATGCAATCAACAAGGGATTGAAATCATAACTCATAACGGCATTGACATAGACTCCTGCTGCCAGTGACCTCTTCACCTCATCCACATCCCCATTCCAGCAGGCACGGGAAAACACCTGGTCGGGAAAAAACTCGTCCGGGTAAGATTTACCGGTTTCCGTATCCAACGCAGGGAACGGGTTTCCTCCGCAATACGCGCAGCTGCGTGAGCCTATGGGCGTATGAACAGATTGCATCGTAAGACAGTCCAGATGGAAGATGTGGCCGCAGTGGCTTTTACATTTAGGGTTGTGTTGCGCAGGCGCCACATTGCGCCCATGGAACTCAGCAAAACAAATATCACATTTATCGGGCTCCGACGTTAATTCAGTGCTGATGGGGAGAGGGGGGTGATTAAGAGTAATGACATCCATAAGTAGAACCTTCATGTTATTAAAGTAAGTTATACGAATTAGACAAAAAAAAAGTAGATAGTTCAGTTTTGTGGCTACAAAGTTTTTTGTGGCTAAATAATCATGCATTGCAAAACCCAGGGGATAAAAACACCTGAAAGCTGTTTTTACAGGATGATGCAGAGCCCTTCTTCTGTTCCCCTGCTTCTCTCGGCCTCGTTAAGCGCTTCCACGCACTCGGTATGGCCCATCCTGGTTGCGATGGACAGCGGTGTGCTGCCATCTGGCAAGGCGGCGTTGGGATCTGCCCCAGCGTTGAGCAGGAGTTCCAAACATTCGGTATGGCCTCCCTCAACAGCTGCGAACAGCGCAGTGGTGCCGTGTTCAGTCCGGGCGTCGAGATCCGGCCCTTTCTCGAGCAGGAGTTGCACGCAGTCGATCTTGCCTCTGAGGGCTGCGGCGTACAGCGGAGTGACGCCATTCAACAAGGCGGTATTGGGATTCACCCCTTTGTCGAGCAGGAGTTTCACGCAGCCGCCAGAGCCCTGCTGGGCTGCCATGGACAGCGGGGTGGCGCCATCCGAAGTCCGGGGGGTGTTGAGATTTGCACGGTTGTCGATCAGGAGTTTCGCAATTTCGGTGTGATTTTTTTGTGCAGCGAAGAACAGCGGGGTGACGCCATTCCCATTCCGGGCGTTGATATCCGCCCCGTAGATGAGCAAGAGCTTCACGCATTCGATATTGCCTTTCTGTGCTGCGATGTGCAGCGGGGTCATGCCAGAGGATAAGACGGCGTTGGGATTTGCCCCGGCGCTGACCAAGAGTCTCACGGAGTCAATAGAGCCCGTCCGGGCCGCCGTGGACAGCGGGGTGTGGCCATCCTTAGTCTGGGGGGGGGGCGAGTTTCGCCCCCTTACTGATCAGGAGTTCCACAATGTCGGTGTGATTGTTTTGCGCAGCGAAGAACAGCGATGTAACGCCTCTCTCAGCCATAGCGGTGTTGACGTTCGCCCCGTTGTTAATCAGGACTTCGGCTAATTCTGTGTGCCCCTAAGCGGATGCAATCAACAAGGGATTGAAATCATAACTCATAACGGCATTGATATAGACTCCTGCTGCCAGTGACTTCTTCACCTCATCCACATCCCCATTCCAGCAGGCACGAGAAAACGCCTGGTCGGGAAAAAACTCGTCTGGGTAAGATTTGCCGGTTTCCGTATCCAGCGCAGGGAACGGGTTTTCTCGGCAATACGCGCAGCTGCGTGAGCCTATGGGCTTATGAACAGATAGCATCGTAAGACAGTCCAGATGGAAGATGTGGCCGCAGTGGCTTTTACATTTAGGGTTGTGTTGCGCAGGCGCCACATTGCGGCCATGGAACTCAGCAAAACAAATATCACATTTATCGGGCTCCGACGTTAATTCAGTGCTGATGGGGAGAGGGGGGTGATTAAGAGTAATGGCATCCATAAGTAGAACCTTCATGTTATTAAAGTAAGTTATACGAATTAGACAAAAAAAAGTAGAAAGTTCAGTTTTATGGCTGTTGAGTTTGCTGCGGCTAAATCATCACGCATTGCAAAACTCAGGGGATGAAAACACCTGAAAGCCGTGTGTGCAGGATGACGCAGAGCCCTTCTAGTGTTCCCCAACTTGTCTCGGCCTCGTTAAGGGCTTCCACGCACTCGGTATGGCCCATCCTGGTTGCGACGGACAGCGGGGTGGTGCCATCCGGCAAGGCGGCGTTGATATCTGCCCCAGCTCCGATCAGGCGTTTCAAACATTCGGTATGGCCTCCCCTGGCAGCTACGAACAGCGCAGTGGTGCCGTATTCAGTCCGGGCGTCGAGATCCGGCCCTTTCTCTAGCAAGAGTTGCAAGCAGTCGATCCTGCCTTTAAGGGCTGCGGCGCACAGCGGAGTGACGCCATTCAACGAGGCGGTGTTGGGATTCACCCCTTTGTCGAGCAGGAGTTTTACGCAGCCGCCAGAGCCCTCTTGGGCTGCGATGGCCAGCGGGGTGGCGCCATCCGAAGTCCGGGGGGTGTTGAGATTTGCCCCGTTGTCGATCAGGAGTTGCGCAATTTCGGTGAGATTTTTTTCTGCAGCGAAGAACAGCGGGGTGGCGCCATCCTCATTCCGGGCGTTGACATCCGCTTTGGCGAGGAGCAAGAGTCTCACGAAGTCGGTAGAGCCCTTCTGGACTGCAATAGTGAGCAGGGTGTGGCCAGACGACAAGACGACGTTGGGATTCGCCCCGGCGATGAGCAAGAATCTTACTGGGTCGATAGAGCCCACCTGGGTCGCTACGGACAGCGGGGTGTGGCCAGCATTAGTCTCGGGGATGTCGAGCTTCGCCTCCTTACTGATCAGCAGGTTCACAATGTCGGTGTAATTGTTTTGAGCAGCGAAGAACAGCGGTGTAACGCCTGTTTCAGCCATAGCGGCGTTGACGTCCGCCCCGTTGTTAATCAGGACCTTGGCTAATTCTGTGTGCCCCTCAGTGGATGCAATCAACAAGGGATTGAAACCATGACTCATAACGGCGTCGACATAGACTCCTGCTGCCAGTGACTTCTTCACTCCATCCACATCCCCATTCCAGCAGGCACGTAAAAACACCTGGTCGGGGAAAAACTCTTCCGGGTAAGATTTACCGGTTTCCGTATCCAACACAGGGAACGGCTTTCCTCGGCAATACCCGCAGCTGCGTGAGCCTATGGGCTTAAGAACAGATAGCATCGTAAGACAGTCCAGATGGAAGATGTGGCCGCAGTGGCTTTCACATTTAGGGTTGTGTTGCGCAGGCGTCACATCGCGGCCATGGAACTCACCGAAACAAATATCACATTTATGTGCCTCCGACGTTAATTCAGTGGTGATGGGGAGAGAGGGGTGATTAATGGCATCCATTAGAAGAACCTCCATGTTATGTAAGTTATACAAATTAGACACAAAAAAAGTACGATAGTTCAGTCTTATGGCTGTTGAGTTTGCTGCGGCTAAATCATCACGCATTTCAGAACTCAGGAGATGGAAACACCTGAAAGCTGTGTTTACAGGATGATGCAGAACCCTTCTTCTGTTCCCCTGCTTCTCTCGGCCTCGTTAAGGGCTTCCACGCACCCGGTATGGCCCATCCTGGTTGCGATGGACAGCGGGGTGGTGCCATCCGGCAAGGCAGCGTTGATATCTGCCCCGGCCAGGATCAGGCTTTTCAAACATTCGGTATGGCCTCCCTCAGCGGCTACGAACAGCGCAGTGGCGCCGTATTTAGTCCGGGCGTTGAGATCCGGCCCTTTCTCGAGCAGGAGTTGCACGCAGTCGATCCTGCCTTTAAGGGCTGCGGCGTACAGCGGAGTGACGCCATTCAACAAGGCGGTGTTGGGATTCACCCCTTTGTCGAGCAGGAGTTTCACGCAGCCGCCAGAGCCCTGCTGGGCTGCCATGGACAGCGGGGTGGCGCCATCCGAAGTCCGGGGGGGGGTGAGATTTGCCCCGGCGTTGATCAGGAGTTTCGCAATTTCGGTGAGATTTTTTTGTGCAGCGAAGAACAGCGGGGTGACGCCATTCTCATTCAGGGCGTTGATATCCGCCCCGTAGGTGAGCAAGAGCTCAACGCATTCGATATTGCCATTCTGTGCTGCGATGTGCAGCGGGGTCATGCCACAGGATAAGACGGCGTTGGGATTCGCCCCGGCGATGAGCAAGAGTCGCACGGAGTCGTTAGAGCCCTGCAGGACTGCCATGGACAGCGGGGTGTGGCCATCCGTAGTCCGGGGGGAATCGAGTTTCGCCCCCTTATTGATCAGGAGTTTCAAAATATCGGTGTGATTTTGTTGTGCAGCGAAGAACAGCGGGGTAACGCCATCCTCAGCCATAGCGGCGTTGATGTCCGCCCCTTGGTTAATCAGGACTTCGGCGAGGGTTGTATGCCCCTCACCGGATGCCATCAACAAGGCATTGAAATCACCCTTCATAACGGCATCGACATAGACTCCTTCTGCCAGTGACTTCGTCACCTGATTCAAGTCCCCGTGAAGACAGACATCATAAAACCTCTTATCGGGGAAAAACTTATCCGGGTAAGATTCGCCGGTTTTCATATTCAACACAGGGAACGGCTTTCCTCGGCAATACGCGCAGCTGCGTGAGCCTATGGGCATACCATAAAATAGCCTCGTAAGACATTTCAGATGGAAGAGATGGCCACAGTGGGTTTTACATTCGGGGTCGTCTTCCACAGGCGTGACATCTCGACCACGGAACTCAACGAAACAAATATTACATTCATCGGCCTCCGAAGTTACTTCAGTGCTCATGGTGAGAGCAGAAAGACTAATTGTATTCATAAGTAAAACCCCCGTGTAATTTAATGAGTTATACAAATTTAGACACTAAAAAAGTACGATAGTTCAGTTTTATGGCTGTTAAGTTTGCTGTGGCTGAATCATCACGCATTTCAGAACTCAGGAGATGGAAACACCTGAAAGCTGTTTTTACTGGAGAACACCGCGCCTTTCTTTTGCTTCCTGGCTTTTCCCGGTCGCGATAAGGACTTTTACGCAGTCGGTATTGCCCATTCTGGTTGCGATGGACAGCGGGGTGGAGCCATTCCTGGTCCGGGCGTTGAGATCCGCACCGGCGTTGATCAGGCGTTTCAGGCATTCGGTATTGCCTCTCAGGGCTGCGATATAAAGCGGGGTGATACCATTCGACGAGGCTTCGTTGGGATCCAGCCCGGCGTTGAGCAGGAGTTTCACGCAGTCGGTATTGCCTCTCAGGGCTGCGATGTACAGCAGGGTCATGCCACTCGACAAGGCTGCGCTGGTATCCGCCCCGGCGTAGATCAGGAGTCTCGCGCACTCGGTGCAGCCCTCCTGGACTGCGATGGACAGCGGGGTGGCGCCATCCGAAGTCCGGGGGGTGTTGAGATCCGCCCCGGCACCGATCAGGAGTCTCGTAATGTCAATGTCATTGTTTTTTGCAGCGAAGAACAGCGCGGTAACGCCATCCTCAGCCCGAGCGGCGTTGACGTCCGCCCCGTTTCTAATCAGGAGTTCGGCGAGGTCTGTGAACCCCTCACTGGATGCAATCATCAAGGCGGTGAAACCAGCATTCATAACGGCATTGATATAGACTCCTTCTGCCAGCAGCTTCTGCACCTGTTGCAAATCCCCGGAACAACAGGCACTACGAAACATCTGATCGGGGAAAAATTTATCCGGGTAAGATTTACCGGTGTTTATATTCAACAACGGGATCGGATTTTGTCGGCAAAGCTTGCAGCGGCGTGAGCCTATGGGCTCATCAACAAATTGCCCCGTAATGCAGTCCAGATGGAAGTAGTGGCCACAGTGGGTTTGACATTTGGGGTTGAGGTTCACAGGCGCCACATTGCGGCCATGGAACTCACCGTGACAAATAGAACAGACATCGGCTTCCGACGTCAATTCAACGCCCATGGAGAGAGGGGAGGGAGCAATAGCATCCATAAGTAGAGTTTCCGTGTTATTTAGTGAGTTATACAAACCAGACATAAAAAATTACGATGGTTCAGCTATATGGCTATATCAAAAAATCGGAAAATGAGAACACCTGAGAGCCGTGTTTACCGGATAACTAACGCTTTTGTTTTGTTCCCTGCTCTGCCCCGGCGTTGATCAGGAGTTTCTCGCAGTCGGTATTGCCCATCACGGTTGCAATGGCCAGTGGGGTGGTGCCATCCGACAAGGCAGCGTTGATATCTACCTCGGCCCTGATCAGGAGTTTCATACACTCGCTATTGCCTTTGCGGGCTGCGATGAACAGCGGGGTCGCACCATCCTCAGTCCTTCGGGCGTCGAGATCGGCCCCGGCGTTGATCAGGAGTTCCACGCAGTCGGTATTGTCTTGTGCAACAGCGGCGTGCAGCGGGGTGGCGCCATTCTTGATCCGGGCGTTGAGATCCGCCCCGGCTTCGATCAGAATTTTCAGGCAGTCGACGTTATTGTTCAGGGCAGCGATGAACAACGGGGTGGCGTCATCTTTGGTTCGGGGGTTGAGACCTGCCTTGGCGTCGGCCAGGAGTTTCACGCAGTCGGGGTGATTTTCCTGGGCAGCGATGAACAGCGCGGTGGCGCCATCCTTATTCTGGGCGTTGAGGTCCGCCCCGGCGTTGATCAGGAGTTTCGCGCAGTCGGTATTGCCTTTCTGGGCTGCGATGTATAGCGGAGTAGAACCATCTTTGATGCGGGCGTTGAGGTCCGCCCCGGCTTCGATCAGGAGTTTTACGCATTCGCTATGGCCTCCTGCAGCAGCGCTGAACAGCGGAGTGCAGCCACTCGACAAGATGGCGTTGGGATCCGCTCCGTCGTTGATCAGGAGTTTCAAGCTGTCGATGTGATTTTCTTGTGCAGCGATGAACAGCGGGGTGACGCCATGCTTATTTCGCGCGTTGAGATCCGCCTTGGCTTCGATCAGGGTTTTCACACAGTCGCTATGACCTCTCGCAGCAGCAATGATTAGCGGGGTGCTGTCATCCTTGTTCCGGGCGTCGGGGTCTGCCTTGGCTTTGAGCAGGGCTTTTACGCAAGTGGTATGGCCTTTCGCAGCAGCGATGAACAGCGGGGTGGTGCCATCCTCAGTCCGGACGTCAGGCTCTGCCCCGGCGTCGAGCAGGAGTTTCACGCACTCGGTGTGATTTTTTTGTACCGCAATGAAAAGCGGGGTGACGCCATCCTCAGTCTTGGCGTTGAGATCCGCCTTGGCTTCGATCAGGGCTTTCACGCAGGCGGTATTGCCCATCTCGGCTGCAATATAGAGCGGGTTGGCACCATCCTTGAAGCGGGCATTGAGATTCGCCCCGGCCTTGATCAGGAGTTTCAAACAGTCGATTTGATTTTCCTGTGCCGCAATGAAAAGCGCAGTGATGTCACCATCCTTAGTCCTGGCATTGAGATCTGCCTTGGCTTCGATCAGGGCTTCCACGCAGTCGGCATGGCCTTTCGCAGTAGCAACGATCAGTGGGGTGAAGTCATCCTTAGCCCTGGCGTTGAGGTCTGCCTTGGCTTCGATCAGGGCTTTCACGCAATCGGTATGGCCATTCGCAGCAGCGATGAACAGTGGGCCGGTGCCATCTTCATTACGAGTGTTGATATCGACCCCGGCGTTGAGCAGGGCTTTCACGCAAGCGGTATGGCCATTCGCAGCAGCGATGACAAGCGGGGTGCTGCCATCCTTAGTCCTGGCGTTGAGGTCCGCCTTGGCTTCGATCAGGAGTTTCACGCATTCGGCGTGATTTTCCTGTGCAGCCATGAGCAGCGGGGTGGCGCCACCCTTGGTCCGGGCATTGAGATCCGCCCCGCCTTCGATCAGGAGTTTCATGCACTCGGTATTGCCCATCTCGGCTGCGATGAGCAGCGGGGTGGTGCCATCCGGCAGGGCAGCGTCAAGATCTGCCCCGGCTTCGATCAGGAGTTTCACGCAGTCGATATTGCCCATCTCGACTGCCATGAGCAGCGGAGAGGTGCCATCCAGCAGGGCGGCGTCAAGATCTGCCCCGGCTTCAATCAGGAGTTTCACGCACTCGGTATTGCCCATCTCGACTGCCATGAGCAGCGGGGTGTTACCATCTTTAGTTCGGACGTTGAGGTCTGCCTTGGCTTCGATCAGGAGTTTCAGGCATTCGGTATTGCCGTTCTGGGCTGCCAGAAGCAGCGGGGTAGCACCATCCTTAGTCCCGGCGTTGAGATCCGCCCCGGCTTTGATGAGGGCTTTCACGCACTCGGTATTGCCTTTCGAAGCAGCGATGAGCAGCGGGGTGGCGCCCTGCCTGGACTGGGTGTCGAGATTCGCCTTGGCTTCGATCAGAGCTTTCACGGACTCGGTATTGCCTTTCGAAGCAGCGATGAACAGCGCGGTGGCGCCATGGGAAGTTCGGACGTTGCTATCTGCCTTGGCTTCGAGCAGTCTTTTCAGGCAGGCGGTGTTATTTTTTTGTGCAGCTATGATCACTGCGGTAAGACCGCTCTTAGCGACGGCGTTGAGATTGGCTCCGGTGTTGATCAGGCATTCGACGATCGCCATATGCCCACTCATGGATGCCATCATCAAGGCAGTGAAATCATCATACGCAATGTAATGGACATTGACATTGATTCCTCCTGCCAGAGTTCTTTCCACCTGATCCAAATCCCCTTCAAAACAGGCACGAAAAAACGTCGGATCAGGGAAAAACGTATCCGGGTGAGACTCCCCGGTGTTCAGATTCAACACAGGCATCGGGTCTTGTCGGCACATTGCGCACCGCCGTGAGCCGATGGGCTGATCGACAAAACACTTCGAAATACAGTCCAGATCAAAGAGGTGGCCACAACATCGGGTTTTGACCACCACGGGCGCTACAACACGACCATGAAAATGGGTCAAACAAATAGGGCAGGGATGTGCCTCCTCTGATACTTCAGTATCACTGGGGGAAGGGTTGCGAGCAATGCCGTCCATAAGTACACATCTGTGTTAGTGAATAAGCAATGCCGGTTGGACACAAGAAAAGTAAAATAGTTCAGCTACATAGTTATAAAATTTGCGGTAGCCAAATAATCACCCATTTCAAAAACCCGGAAGATGGGAACACCTGAAAGGTCTATTTACTGGATAGCACAAGAGCTTTCTTTTGTTTTCCTGACCGCCACTGTTTCCTACTCTGCCCCAGCGTTAGTCAGGAGTTCCTCGCAGTCGGTATTGCCTTTCGCAGCAGCAACGAAGAGCGGGGTGAGGCCAGTCTCAGTGCAGGCGTTGAGATCTGCTCCGGCGTCGAGAAAGAGTTTCACGCAGTCGATGTTGCCTCTCATAGTGGCAATTAACAGCGGAGTGGCGCCATCCGACGTGGCGGCGTTAAGATCCGCTCCGGCGTTGATCAGGAGTTCTACACAGTCAGTGTTATTTTCCTGGGCAGCGATGAACAGCGGTGTGGCGCCATCCGACATGGCGGTGTTGAGACTCGCCTTGGCTTCGATCAGGGCTTTCACGCAGTCGGTATTGCCTTTCCAGGCTGCGATGAGCAGCGGGGTGGAGCCATCATCGGTCTGGGCGTTGAGATCCGCCCCGGCTTCGATCAGAGCTGTCAAGCAGTCGATGTTATTTTTTTGGGCAGCGATGAACAGCGGGGTGGTGCCATCCGACAAGGTGGCGTTGAGATCCGCCCCGGCGTTGATCAGGAGTTTCACACAGTCGGTATTGCCTTTCGCAGCAGCAACGTAAAGCGGGGTGGCGCCATTCCTGGTCCGGGCGTTGAGATCCGCATCGGCGCTGATCAGGAGTTTCACACAGTCGGTGTTATTTTTTTGTGCAGCGATGAACAGTGGGGTGGTGTCATCTTTATTCCGGGCGTTGAGGTCCGCTGCGGCATTGATCAGGCGTTTCACGCAGTCGGTATTACCGAACTCAGCAGCGATGAACAGCGCGGTGGCGCCATGGGAAGTTCGGACGTTGCTATCTGCCTTGGCTTCGAGCAGTCTTTTCAGGCAGGCGGTGTTATTTTTTTGTGCAGCTATGATCACTGCGGTAAGACCGCTCTTAGCGACGGCGTTGAGATTGGCTCCGGCGTTGATCAGGCATTCGACGATCGCCATATGCCCACTCATGGATGCCATCATCAAGGCAGTGAAATCATCATACGCAATGTAATGGACATTGACATTGATTCCTCCTGCCAGAGTTCTTTCCACCTGATCCAAATCCCCTTCAAAACAGGCACGAAAAAACGTCGGATCAGGGAAAAACGTATCCGGGTGAGACTCCCCGGTGTTCAGGTTCAGCATAGGCATCGGGTTTTGACGACCACAGGTACTTCACTTCGACCATGGAAGTTAGCCAAACAAATAGGACAGTGATCGGCCTTGAGTGTCCATGGGGAAAGAGTAGCGAGCAATGCCACATATAAGTAGAACATCTGTGTTGGTCAATAAGCAGCGTGGGTTGGATGTAAAAAAGCATGTTAGTTCATTTATTTGGCTATCAAAGTTTGCTGTGGCCAGATAATCACCTGCTTCAAAAACTCAGGAGATGGGAACACCTGAAAGGTGTATTTACTGGAGAGCACAAGATCTTTCTTTTGTTTCTCTGACCGCCACTGTTTCCTACTTTGCCCCGGCGTTGGTCAGGAGTTTCAGGCACTCGGTATGGTCATTCTGAGCTGCGATGAACAGAGGGGTAGCACCAGTCGTAATCCTGGCGGCGTTGAGATCCGCTCCGGCTTCGATCAGGATTTTCAGGCAGTCGGTATTGCCATTCTGCGCTGCCATGTACAGCGAGGTGGCGCCATCTTTATTCCGGGCGTTGAGGTCCGCCCCGGCGTTGATCAGGAGTTTCACACAGTCTGAATTGCTTAACGCAGCAGCAACGTGCAGCGGCGTGATGCCTTTCCTGGACCGGGCGTTGATATCTGCCCCGGCGTTGATGAAGAGTTTCACGCACTCGATGCTATTACTCAGGGTGGCGATGTACAGCGGGGTGGTGCCATCCCTGATCCTGAAAGCGTTGAGATCCGCTCTGGCATTGATCAGTATTTTAACGCAGTCGGTGTTATTTTCTTGTGTAGCAATGAACAACGGGGTGGCGCCATGCTCAGTTTGCGCGTTGATATCCGCCCTGGCGTTGATCAGGAGTTTCACACAGTCGGTATGGCCTTTCGCAGCAGCAACGTGCAGCGGCGTGGCGCCAGACCTGGTCCGGGCGTTGATATCTGCCCCGGCGTTGATCAGGCGTTTCACGCACTCGGTATTACCGAACTCAGCAGCGATGAACAGAGCGGTGGCACCATTAGAACGGGTAGCGTCGTGGTTTGCTCCCGTGTTGATCAGGCGTACGACGACATCCGTATGCCCACTGTGGCATGCTAACATCAAGGCTGTGAAATCATCAGTCCTAAAGGCATTGACATTGACTCCTTCTGCCAGTGACCTCTCTACCTGATCCAGATCCCCGTTAGAGCAGGCAAGATAAAACCTCCAATCGGGGAAGAATGTATCCGGGTGAGATTCACTGGTGTTCTGGTTCACCACAGGCATCGGGTTTTGCCGACACATCGCGCACCGGCGTGCGCCGATGGGCTGATCAACAAAGCACATCGAAAGGCAGTCCAGATCAAAGCGGTGACCACAACATTGGGTTTTAACGATCACAGGCGCTCCACTTCGGTCATGGAAGTTAGCCAAACAAATGGGACAGTGATCGGCCTTCAGTGCCCATGGGGTGAGGGTAGCGAGCAATACCACATATAAGTAGAACATCTGTGTTGGTCAATAAGCAGTGTGGTTTGGATGCAAAAAGCATGTTAGTTCATTTATTCGGCTATCAAAGTTTGCTGTGGCCAGATAATCACCTATTACAAAAACTCAGAGGATCGGAACACCTGAAAGTTTTGTTTACTCGATAGCACAAGGCCTTTCTTGTTTTCCCCTCCTTTAAAGGTGATGTCTGAAATTTCAGTCGATTGCACTTTGATATGGCAAGAGTTTTCCGGACACTTTTTTACACTGCATAGGCAAACTTCTATTCGTACTCGAACGGCGCCAGGTAGCCATTGGCTGAGTGCTTTCTCTGGCGATTGTAAAACACTTCGATATACTCAAAAATTGCTTACTGTGCCTCCTTCGCGCTGCCTATCTGCATCTTCTTGAAACCCGATATCTGAAAAAAGTCACCAGAGTTCAGAAAGACTTCGACAAAGGTGATGTCTGAAATCACAGGGTATATTCCGAACATCGAACTCACATTGACTTTGCACTTTCCTCAACTATCTTTCCTGACTACAAAATCAGCAAGAGATTCATCGAATAATGGAACAATTGCTTTTTGCGGCACCTCTGTTGCTCTTTTTCTCTTTGCCTGCCATCTGTCAGGCAGACTCGTTTACAAGACATCTTGCTGTCGAACAGTTTGTCGCTGTCGGCTGGCTTTTAAAAAACTATTGGAACCCCGATTCATTGCTGTTTAACCCGGGGGATCAACTGGAGGCAAGTCGGGATGACCCGTTTACAATCATTACCATGATGCTCCCCGGACAAAACAAACAACAAAGTGACCAACAAAACCCGTCATCAGAATCATCCAGCCAACAAGCCTCAGGGACAACCGGCCATGTCAGAGGCTCTGTCAGTAACCCCCTGTCGTCTGGTTCTGGCGGTGGTAATGAACATCCTGAACAAGACCTGCATACGTTGGATTTAAATTGTTATGCCGGTTCCTGTCATGGTGTTTGTGAACTCCGACAAAAATTCAATAATATTACGTTAGCTGAAGAGTCGCTGAGTTACGCAGAAAATTCGACAGGACACAATCATCATGAGATGACAGAAACACAGCCCTCTCAGCCGCAAGCCCGTGAGGGTGCCGAAGAAGCGAGCAAAATGGATGAATCAAACGCAGAAGCTTGTTGCAATATTTCACAATTCATAAATTTCCTGGATTATTTAAAAGATATTCTCATTGAAAATGGTGCGCAATTTAGAGCGTCAAGCCCTGTAGAATTCAATAATGCCATCGATTTACTTAAATCTCTTAACCCTTCCGATATTTCAATAGTTCAAGAGAGAGACCCGATTCGTGACTTTTCAGACTGTGAAGACGGTTGTGAAGGCGATTATAGGGACATTCGGTCTCTCGTCTTTTATAGGGGTGAGCCGTTATTTACAGTAACAAAGACTGACAGTGAAACTAGATTTGAAGGACGCTGTACATATGGGGAATCGGCATATATTGAAATCACAAAGTTATTTGTTGAACTCCATGTTCGTTATGCTCTCAGATTCCTATCTTTTTAAAGGCTGAATTTTGAGAGATTTAAGGAATGTTGAAAAAAATAAGTCTCAAACTGTAGAGTCCGCTTTTCAGGGGAGGTATGCATTCCCACGCAGAGCGTGGGAACGAGAAATCATCAGTCCTAAAGGCATTGACATTGACTCCTTCTGCCAGTGACCTCTCTACCTGATCCAGATCCCCGTTAGAGCAGGCAAGATAAAACCTCCAATCGGGGAAGAATGTATCCGGGTGAGATTCACTGGTGTTCTGATTCACCACAGGCATCGGGTTTTGCCGACACATCGCGCACCGGCGTGTGCCGATGGGCTGATCAACAAAGCACATCGAAAGACAGTCCAGATCGAAGCGGTGACCACAACATTGGGTTTTAACGATCACAGGCGCTCCACTTCGGTCATGGAAGTTAGCCAAACAAATAGGACAGTGATCGGCCTTGAGTGTCCATGGGGAGAGGGTAGCGAACAATGCCAGACATAAGTAGAACATCTGTGTTGGTCCACAAGCCGTGTGGGTTGGATGCAAAAAAGCATGTTAGTTCATTTATTCGGCTATCAAAGTTTGCTGTGGCCAGATAATCACCTATTTCAAAAGCTCAGAAGATCGGAACACCTGAAAGTTTTGTTTACTCGACAGCACAAGGCCTTTCTTGTTTTCCCCTCCTTATCTTGCCCCGGCGTTGGTCAGGAGTTCCACGCAGTTGGTATTGCCCATCTCGGTTGCGATGGCAAGTGGGGTGGTGCCATTCGACGAGGCGGCGTCAAGATCGGCCCCGGCGTTGACCAAGCGTTCCACGGAGTCGCTATTGCCCATCTCGGCTGCAATGAATAGGGGGGTTCTGCCATCCTCAGTCCTAGCGTCGAGATCTGCCTCAGCTTCGATCAGGAGTTTCAGGGAGTCGATGTTATTTTCCTTGGCAGCGATTAACAGCGGGGTGGCGCCAACCTTAGTCCGGATGTTGAGGTCCGCCCCGGCTTCGATCAGGTGTTTCACACAGTCGGCGTGATTTTCTTGTGCAGCCAAAAACAGCGGGGTGCCGCCATCCTCGTTCTGGGTGTTGAGATCTGCCCCGGCATTGATCAGGAGTTCCACGCAGTCAGTATGGCCATTCGCAGCAGCGATCAGCAGCGGGGTGCAGCCTTCCTTATTTCTGGCGTTGAGGTCAGCCTTGGCTTCGATCAGGGATTCCACACAGTCGGTATTGCCATTCTGGGCTGCGATGTACAGCGGGGTGGCACCATCTGACAAGCTGGCTTCGAGATCCGCCCCGGCGTTGATCAGGAGCTTCACGCAGTCACTATAGCCCATCGCAGCAGCGCTGATCAGCGGAGCGATCTTTTGTGGCAACCACAATATGGGTTGGATTTCCGCACACCGCTGATTCCAGAATGGTTTGCAGTCCTTTTCGCTTAAAGTTGAAAGCACTGGCAATGCCGCTGATAAATTCTGTGTCAGGGTGTTTTTGGAGTAAGATATGCTTTTGCGTGTCGATGCTGGATTTTTGCTTTCCAGAACTGACTCTTGCATAGCATATCTTCCTTTACTGGCTAATGAATATGCGGAAGTGACCACCACTGGTTTGCTTCACTTTTTCGTAGTGACCGCTTTCGATCTTGCGCCTTATAGTTTGGCTGGTCAAGCCTTCAATCTTGGCGAGCTTTGTGGCCGAAACCCACAAGATAAATTCACTTTTTAATGACTTATCTTGTGTCTAGCGTAATTGATTTTGCGATTGTTGCAATTTTATTTGACTGTGTTTACTGAACAAAACAACGTCTTTCATTTGTTTCCTTCTCTGCCTCTGTTCCGAACTCTGCCCCGGCGTTGGTCAGGAGCTTCACGCAATCGGTATTGCCCATCTTGGTTGCGATGCCAAGTGGGGTGGTGCCATCCGGCAGGGCTGCGTTGAGATTCGCCCCGGCCCTGATCAGGAGTTTCACGCAGTCGGTGTTGCCCAACCCGGCTGCAATGTATAGCGAGGTGGCACCATCCTCGACCCGGGCATTGAGATTCGCCCCGGCCTTGATCAGGAGCTTCACGCAGTCGACTTTATTTTCCTCGGCAGCGATGATCAGCGGGGTTGCTCCACCCTTGGTCCTGGAGGTGTTGAGATCCGCCCCGGCGTTGATCAGGAGTTTCACGCAGTCGCTATTGCCCTCCTGAGCTGCGATGAACAGCGGGGTTGCTCCACCCTTGGTCCTGGAGGTGTTGAGATCCGCCCCGGCGCTGATCAGGAGTTTCACGCAGTCGCTATTGCCCTCCTGAGCTGCGATGAACAGCGGGGTTGCGCCATCGTTGATCCTGGCGGCGTTGAGATCTGCCCCGGCGTTGATCAGGAGTTTCACGCAGTCGGTATTGCCGTTCTGGGCTGCCATGAACAGAGGGGTGGCAGCATCCGTAATCCTGGCGGCGTTGACACCCGCCCCGGCGTTGATCAGGATTCTCAGGCAGTCAGTATTGCCGTTCTGGGCTGCCGTGAACAGAGGGGTGGCACCATACGTAATCGTGGCGGCGTTTTGATCTGCCCCGGCTTCGATCAGGATTATCAGGCAGTCGGTATTGCCGTTCTGGGCAGCGATGAACGCAGGGTTGGCACCACTCTTGGTCACGGCGTTGATATCTGCCTCGGCTGCAATCAGGATTTTCAGGCTGTCGATGTTATTTTTTTGGGCAGCGATAAACACCGGGGTAACGCCATCCTCAGTCTGGACGTTGAGATCCGCCCCGGCGTCGATCAGGAGTTTCATGCAGACGTTATTGCCCCTTTGGGCTGCGATGAAGAGCGGGGTAGCGCCACCCTTAGTCAGGGCGTTGAGATCCGCCCCGGCGTCGATCAGGAGTTTCATGCAGACGTTATTGCCCCTTTGGGCTGCGATGAAGAGCGGGGAGGCGCCATCCTCAGTCTGGGCGTTGAGATCCACCCCGGCTTCGATCAGGATTTTCAGGCTGTCGATGTTATTTTGTTGAGCAGCCATGAATAGCGGGGTGGCTCCGCCGCCAGTCCGGGCGTTGAGATTCGCCCCTGCGTTGATCAGGCTTTTCACGCAGAGGGTATTACCACAATCAGCAGCGATGATCAGTGCGGTGGCATTATTCGAAAGGGTATTGGCAGTGTCGGGGTTCGCCCCAGCGTTGATCAGGTGTTCGACGACTTCCGTATGCCCCCAGAGGGATGCTATCATCAAGGCACTGAAACCAGCAGTCATAATGGCATTGACATTGACTCCTTCTGCCAGTGACCTCTCTACCTGATCCAGATCCCCGTTAAAACAGGCAAGACAAAACCTCCAATCGGGGAAGAATGTATCCGGGTGAGATTCACTGGTGTTCTGATTCACCACAGGCATCGGGTTTTGCCGACACATCGCGCACCGGCGTGCGCCGATAGGCTGATCAACAAAGCACTTCGAAAGGCAGTCCAGATCGAAGCGGTGACCACAACATTGGGTTTTAACGACCACAGGCGCTCCACTTCGGTCATGGAAGTTAGCCAAACAAATGGGACAGTGATCGGCCTTCAGTGCCCATGGGGTGAGGGTAGCGAGCAATGCCACATATAAGTAGAACATCTGTGTTGGTCAATAAGCATTGTGGGTTGGATGCAAAAAAGCATGTTATACCAATCGTACTTTCTAAATCCCGTGATGAGCATGGAGATTTGAGCCTTAAGACAAGGCGGCGTGAGGAGTCATAGCCTTAGCTATGGCGACGATCGCCAACGCAGGATTAAGGCTCAAATCTTCAGCGCAATAGGGAGTTAGAAAGTTCGATTGGTATTAGTTCATTTATCTGGCTATCAAAGTTTGCTGTGGCCAGATAATCACCTATTTCAAAAACTCAGAAGATCGGAACACCTGAAAGTTTTGTTTACTCGATAGCACGAGGCCTTTCTTGTTTTCCCCTCCTTATCTTGCCCCGGCGTTGGTCAGGAGTTCCACGCAGTTGGTATTGCCCATCTCGGTTGCGATGGCGAGTGGGGTGGTGCCATTCGACAAGGCGGCGTTGATATCTGCCTCGGCCCTGATCAGGAGTTTCAGAACCTCGGTTTTACCCTCCTCAGCGGCGATTAAAAGCGGAGTCGCACCATCCTCAGTCCTTCGGGCGTCGAGATCGGCCCCGGCGTTGACCAAGCGTTCCACGGAGTCGCTATTGCCCATCTCGGCTGCAATGAATAGGGGGGTTCTGCCATCCTCAGTCCTAGCGTCGAGATCTGCCTCAGCTTCGATCAGGAGTTTCAGGGAGTCGATGTTATTTTCCTTGGCAGCGATTAACAGCGGGGTGGCGCCAACCTTAGTCCGGATGTTGAGGTCCGCCCCGGCTTCGATCAGGTGTTTCACACAGTCGGCGTGATTTTCTTGTGCAGCCAAAAACAGCGGGGTGCCGCCATCCTCGTTCTGGGTGTTGAGATCTGCCCCGGCATTGATCAGGAGTTCCACGCAGTCAGTATGGCCATTCGCAGCAGCGATCAGCAGCGGGGTGCAGCCTTCCTTATTCCTGGCGTTGAGGTCAGCCTTGGCTTCGATCAGGGATTCCACACAGTCGGTATTGCCATTCTGGGCTGCGATGTACAGCGGGGTGGCACCATCTGACAAGCTGGCTTCGAGATCCGCCCCGGCGTTGATCAGGAGCTTTACGCAGTCGCTATAGCCCATCGCAGCAGCGCTGATCAGCGGAGTGCAGCCATTCGACAGTATAGTGTTGGGATCCGCTCCGTCGTTGATCAGGAGTTTCATGCAGTCGATGTGATTTTCCTGTGCAGCGATGAACAGCGGGGTGACGCCCTCCTTATTTTGTGCGTTGAGATCCGCCCCTGCTTCGATCAGAGCTTTCAGGCAGTCGATATGACCTCTCGCAGCAGCAATGATCAGCGGAGTGCTGTCTTCCTTTGCCCTGACGTTGGGGTCTGCCTTGGCTTCGATCAGGGCTTTCAGGCAATCGGTATAGCCTTTTGCAGCAGCGATGTACAGCGTGGTGGTGCCATCGTCAGCTGGGGCGTTGGGATCCGCCCCGGCGTTGCACAGGAGTTTCACGCAGGCGGTGTTATTTTCTTGTACAGCGATGAGCAGCGGGGTAGCGCCATCTTGAGTCAGGGCATTGAGTTTTGCCTTGGCTTCGATCAGGCGTTTCACGCAGTCGGTATTGCCTTTCGCAGCAGCGATGAACAGAGGAGTGGAGCCATCCGACAAGGCGGCGTCAAGATCCGCCCCGGCTTCAATCAGGATTTTCACGCAGTCAATATTGTTGTTCTGGGCAGCGATGAGCAGCGAGGTGGCGCCATCCTTAGTCCGGGCATTGAGATCCGCCCCGGCGTCGATCAGGGCTTTCACGCAGTCGGTATTGCCCATCTCGGCTGCGATGAATAGTGGGGTGAAGCCATCAGACAAGGCGGCGTCGAGATCCGCCCCGGCTTCAATCAGGAGTCTCACACAGTCAGTATTGCCATTCTGGGCAGCGATGAGCAGCGAGGTGGCGCCATCCGGCAAGCTGGTGTTGAGATCCGCCCCGGCGTCGATCAGGGCTTTCAAGCAGACAATATTGCCCATCTCGGCTACGATGTACGACGGGGTGGTGCCATCTGGTAAGGCAATGTTGGGATCCGCCCCGGCTTTGATCAGGAGTTTCACGCAGTCGGTGTTATTTTCTATTGCAGCGATGAACAGTGCGGTAGCTCCGCTCTCACAGACGGCGTCGAGATTCGCCCCGGCGTTGATCAGGCATTCGGCGACCGCCATATGCCCCCCGATGGATGCCATCATTAAGGGCGTGTAATCATCATTCGTAATGTCATGGGCATTGACATTGACTCCTTCTGCCAGTGACTTCTGCACCACATCCAAATCCCCTTCAAAACAGGCACGAAAAAACGTCAGATCGGGGAAGAATGTATCCGGGTGAGATACACCGGTGTCCAGATTCAACACAGGCATCGGGTCTTGCCGACACATTGCGCACCGTCTCGAGCCTATGGGCTGATCGACAAAACACTTCGAAATACAGTCCAGATCGAAGAGGTGGCCACAACATCCGGTTTTGACGACCACAGGCGTGACACTTCGGCCATGAAAGTAAGTCAAACAAATAGGACACTGATCGGCCTTGACTGTATATGGGGAGAGGGTAGCGAACAACGCCACATATAAGTAGAACATCTGTGTTGGTCAATATGTAATGCGGGTTAGATACAAAAAAGCATGTTAGTTCATTTATGTGTCAATCAAAGTTTGCTGTGGCTAATCCGGACGGTGAAAGCAAAACCTGAAGAGATTAAGTATGCCATTTGCTTCAGTCCAAGCTGAAAGTGACCTGATCCTGCTTAACATGTAGTTGTAAAGTGAGACGACCTCCTTAAGGCGCTGGGTCTGCGGTTGCAGGTGTTGGGCTAACATGGATAAAGCGTTAACTTGTGCTATACCTGATAGCTGGCAAACCTTAATTAACGTGCATACAATAATTCTATGAAGTATGAATACGATGCCGCCAAGGATGCCGTCAACCGGGCTAAGCATGGCTTGTCGTTGTCTGAGGCTGAGCGCTTGGAGTGGGACACGCTTAAGGCATGGGAAGATCATCGCTATGACTATGGAGAGCAGCGTATGGTTGGTTTTGCTTCCAGAGGTAAGCGCCTTTATTGTGTGGTGTATACCGACCGGGGCGAGAAGCGCCGCATTATTTCCCTGCGAAAAGCCAATAAACGAGAGGTACGAATTTATGCAAATCAAGACTAAATCAGGGCGCTGGCTTGAGCTGCCCACCGACGAAGAAGAGGCAGCCATCAATGCAGGCATTGCCGCTGATCCTGACACATATGAACTTACTGACGAGGAGTTCAAACAACTACGACCAGTGGGGCGACCCAAGGCCGAACAGACCAAGGAGCGGATTTCTATCCGGCTGTCACCCGAGGTGGTTGAATTTTTCCGCGCCACTGGCAAAGGCTGGCAGACCCGTATGGATGAAGCTTTGCGTGAATATGTGGTCAGGCATTCAGGGTGACAGCTTGCAGTCTCCCCCTGCTTTGGTTTCACCAGATCCCCAGCCAGCCGAAACGCCACTTCTCGGGCTCTGGCAATCAGAAATCGATTCAACCGGCTGACACAGCGTTCTTCCTGATCCTGCTCGGCGCGGAGCTGGGCCAGAAGGCGGGTGTCCAGCTTTACTGAATAGCACAAGGCCTTTCTTGCTTTCCCGTCCTTACTTTGCCCCGGCGTTGGTCAGGAGTTCCACGCAGTCGCTATTGCCCATCTTGGTTGCGATGGACAGCGGGGTAGTGCCATCCGAAGTCCTGGCGGCGTTGAGATCCGCTCCAGCTTCGATCATGAGTGTCACAAAGTCGCTGTTATTCTCTTGTGCAGCGAAGAACAGCGGGGTGGCGCCATCCGAAGTCCGGGGGGTGTTGAGATTCGCCCCGGAGTCGATCAGGAGTTTCCCAATGTCGGTGTTATTTTCTTGTGCAGCGTAGAACAGCGAGGTGGCGCCATCCGTGGCCCGGGCAACATTGACGTCCGCCCCGTCTTTTATCAAACGTTCGACGACGTCTATGTGCCCCTCACTGGATGCTACGATCAGGGCAGTGAAATCATCAGTCATAACGGCATTGACATAGACTCCTGCTGCCAGTGACCTCTCCACCTGAATCAAATCCCCGTCATAACAGGCATCATAAAACACCTGATCGGGGAAAAATGTATCCGGGTGGGATTCACTGGTCTTCTGATTCACCACAGGCATCGGGCATTCCCGACACATCGCGCATCGGCGTGAGCCGATCGGTTCAAAAATGAATTGTTTCGAAATACAGTCCAGATGGAAGCGGTGGCCACACTGGGTTAGACATTGGGTTTTGACGTCTACTGGCGCCACATCGCGGCCATGGAAATTAGCCAAACAAATAGGACATACATCGGGCTCCGACGTTACGTCAGTTTCCATGGGAAGAAGAGTGCGAGCCATGCCATCCATAAGTAGAACATCTGTGTCAGTCAATAATGCAGTGTTGGTTAGACATAAGAGCAGTACAAAAGTTCAATTGTGTGACTATAAAGTCCGCTGTGGCTAAATAATCACCTGTTTTAAAAACTCGGAAGATGGAAACACCCAGAGGCGGGTTTATCGGTTAACACAACGCCTTTCTTTCCTTCATCGCCTCTGTTCCCTACTCTGCCCCGGCGTTGATCAGGAGTTTCACGCAGTCGGAATTGCCTTTTGCAGCAGCAACGAACAGCGGGGTGGCACGATCCGTAATTCTGGCAGTGTTGAGATCCGCCCCGGCATTGATCAGGAGTTTCACGCAGTCGGAATTGCCCACCAGGGCTGCGATAAACAGCGGGGTGGAGCCATCCTCGGCCTGGGCGTTGAGATCTGCCCCTGCGTTGATCAGTATTTTCAGACAGTCGGTATTGCCCTTCAGGGCTGCGAGGAACAGCGAGGTGGCGCCATTCTCAGTCCGGACGCTGACATCTGCCCCGGCATCGAGAAGGAGTTTCACGCAGTCGATGTTGCCCTTCTGGACTGCGATGATCAGAGGTGTGCAGCCATCCGACATGGCGGCGTTAAGATCTGCCCCGGCGTTGATCAGGAGTTCCACGCAGTCAGTGTTATTTTCTTGAGCAGCGGTGAGCAGCGGTGTGGCGCCATCCAACATGGCGGCGTTGAGATTCGCCTTGGCTTCGATCAGGGCTTTCACGCAGTCGGTATTGCCTATCCAGGCTGCGATGAGCAGCGGGGTGGAGCCATCATCGGTCTGGGCGTTGAGATCCGCCCCGGCTTCGATCAGGGCTGTCATGCAGTCTATGTTATTTTCTTGGGCAGCGATGACCAGCGGGGTGGTGCCATCCGACAAGGCGGCGTTGAGATCCGCCCCGGCGTTGATCAGGAGTTTCACGCAGACAATGTTATTTTCCTGGGCAGCAATGAACAGCGATGTGGCGCCACTCGACATGGCGGCGTTGAGATCTGCCTCAGCTTCGATCAGGATTTTTACGCAGTCATCGTTATTATGATGTGCAGCGATGAGCAGCGGGGTAGCGCCATTCGACAAGGCGGCGTCGACGTCCGCCCCGGCTTCTATCAGGCGTTGGACGACAGTCTTGTTCCCGTTTTGGGATGCCAACATCAAAGCAGTGAAGCCACCAATCATAACCGCATTGACATTGACTCCTTCTGCCAGCGACCTCTCTACCTGATTCAGATCCCCGTTTAAACAGGCATTATAAAAAGTCTGATCGGGGAAAAATGTATCCGGGTAAGCTTCACTGGTGTTCTGATTCACCACAGGCATCGGGTTTTGCCGACACATCGCGCACTGGCGTGAGCCGATGGGCTGATCAACAAAGCACATCGAAAGACAGTCCAGATCGAAGCGGTGACCGCAACATTGGGTTTTGACGACCACAGGCGCTTCATGACGGTCATGGAAGTGAGCTAAACAAATAGGACAGGGATCAGCTTCCAGTGTCCATGGGGAGAGGGTAGCGAACAATGCCACATATAAGAAGAACATCTGTGTTGGTTAGTAGTGTGGGTTGGATACAAAAAAAGGAATGGTAGTTCATTTATATGGCTATCAAAGCTTGCTGTGACTAAATAATCACCTGTTTTAAAAATTCAGAAGATGCGAACACCTGAGAGTCGTTTTTACTGGACAAAGTAACGCCTTTCTTTTGTTGCCTTCACGGCCTTTGTTCCCTACTTTGCTCCAGCCTTGATCAGGGCTTCCATGCAGTCGGTATTGCCCATCGCGGTTGCGATGTAGAGTGGGGTGGCGCCATCTGAAGTCCTGGCGGCGTCGAGATCTGCCCCGGCATTGATCAGGCGTTCTACGCAGTCGGTATGGCCATTCAGGGCTGCGATGAACAGCGGGGTGGCACCATCTGAAGTCCTGGCAGCATTGAGATCCGCTCCGACGTGGATCAGGGTTTCCATGCAATCGGTATGGCCATTCAGGGCTGCAGTGAACAGCGCGGTGGTGCCATCAATAGTCCGGGCGTTGAGATTCGCCCCGGCCTTGATCAGAAGTTTCACGCAGTCGGTGTTATTTTTCTGAACTGCGATGAACAGCGGGGTGGCGCCGTCCGAAGTCCTGGTGGCCTTAAGATCCGCCCCGACCTGGATCAGTATTTCCACGCAATCGGTATGGCCTAGCCAGACTGCGATGAGAAGCGGGGTTGCACCATTCTTATTTCTCGCGTTGAGATCTGCGTTGGCTTCGGTCAGGGCTTTTACGCAGTCGGTATTGCCTCTCAGGGCAGCGACGAATAGCGGGGTTGTACCATTCTCAGTCCTGGCGTTGAGATTCGCCCCGGCGTTGATCAGGAGTTCCACGCATTCGATGTTATTTTCCTGGGCAGCGAAGAACAGCGGTGTGGCGCCATCCAACAAGGCGGCGTTGATATCCGCCCCGGCGTTGATCAGGAGTTTCATGCAGTCGGTATTGCCCTCCTTGGCAGCGATCAACAGTGCGGTGGCACCATTTGAAAAGGTGGCGTTAACATCCGCCCCGGCGTTGATCAGGAGCTTCACGCAATCGATGTCATTCTCCTGGACAGCAAAGAATATTGCGGTGGCTCCACCTGTGGAGGTGGCGTTGAGATTCGCCCCGGCGCTGATCAGGCGTTCAACGATTGCCTCGTGCCCCCCGTCAGATGCCAACATCAAGCCAGTGAAATCATCATGTATAACGGCATTGACATTGACTCCATTTGCCAATGACCTCTCTACCTGATCCAAATCCCCGTCATAACAGGCATCAAAAAACACCTGATCGGGGAAAAATGTATCCGGGTGAGATTCACTGGTGTTCTGATTCACCACCGGCATCGGGTTTTGCCGACACATTGCGCACTGGCGGGAGCCAATGGGCTGATCAACAAAACACTTCGAAATACAGTCCAGATCGAAGAGGTGACCACAGCATTGGGTTTTGACGACCACAGGCGCTTCACTTCGGCCATGGAAGGGAGCCAGACAAATAGGACAGTGATCGGCCTTCAGTGTCCATGGGGAGAGGGTAGCGAACAATGCCACATATAAGTAAAACATCTGTATTGGTCAAGAAGCAGTGTAGGTTTGATACAAAAAAGCATGTTAGTTCATTTATATGGCTATCAAAGTTCGCTGTGGCCAAACAATTACCTGTTTCAAAAACTCAGAAGATGGGAACACCTGAGAGCCCCGTTTACTGGACGGCATGACGCTTTTCTTTTGTTTCCTCCGCCGCCTCGGTTCCCAACTCTGCCCCGGCGTTGATCAGGAGTTTCATGCAGTCGGTATTGCCCATCGCGATTGCAATGGAGAGCGGGGTGGTGCCAGTCTTAGTCCGGGCGTTGAGATCCGCCCCGGCGTTGATCAGGAGTTGCACGCATTCGGTGCTATTTTCCTGGGCAGAGATGAATAGCGGGGTGGCGTCATCCAAAGTGTGGGGGGTGTTGAAATCCGCCCCGGCTTCGATCAGGAGTATCAGGCAGTCGGTATTGCCGTTCCGGGCTGCGATGAACGTTGGGTTGGCACCACTATTAATCCGGATGTTGAGATCTGCCTCGGCTTCAATCAGGATTTTCAGGCTGTCGATGTTATTTTCTTGGGCAGCCATATACACAGGGGTTCCGCCATCGTCAGTCCGGGCGTTGGGATCTGCCCCGGCGTTGATCAGCATTTTCACGAGGTCGGTATTGAGCTCCTGTGTTGCGAAGAACAGCGGGCTGGCGCCATCCGACGAGGCGGCATTGATGTCTGCCCCGCCACCGATGAGGCTTTCCACGCAATCGGTATGGCCTTTCCAGATTGCGATGATAAGCGGGGTGTTGCCAGTCTTGGTGTGGGCGTTGAGATCCGCCCCGGCGTTGATCAGGCGTTTCACGCAGTCGGTATTACCGTACTGAGCAGCGATGAATAGTGCGGTGACACCATTCGAACGGGCAGCGTCAAGGTTTGCCCCAGCGTTGATCAGGCGTTCGACGACATCCGTGTGCCCGAAGCTGGATGCCAACATCAAGGCAGTGAAATCATCAGTCATAACCGCATTGACATTGACTCCTTCTGCCAGAGACCTCTCTACCTGATCCAGATCTCCGTCAAAACAGGCATCATAAAACGTCTGATCGGGGAAAAATGTATCCGGGTGAGATTCACTGGTGTTCTGATTCACCACAGGCATCGGGTTTTGCCGACACATCGCGCACCGGCGTGAGCCGATGGGCTGATCAACAAAGCACATCGAAAGACAGTCCAGATCGAAGAGGTGGCCGCAACATTGGGTTTTGACGACCACAGGCGCTTTACTTCGGCCATGGAAGGGAGCCAGACAAATAGGACAGTGATCGGCCTTCAGTGTCAAAGGGGAGAGGGCAGCGAACAGTGCCAGACATAAGTAGAACATCTGTGCCAGTCGATAACTGCTGCGGCTTGGGTACAGAAAAGGAATGATAGTTCATTTATGTGTCTCTCAACGTTTGCTGTGGTTAAATAATCACTTGTTTCAAAAACTCAGAAGATGGGAACAACCAGAGCCGTGCTTACGGGCCATGTACCAACTCAGTCCGAGACCGACATTACGGCGGCACGGTTGGCGATTGTGGGTCAGTGCGATGAGGATAAAAGACCGCATTTGAATACCTGCCTAAAACGGATGGCCGTAGTACCTAAAGTGGAAAATCCACAAGGAGGCTCACATGAGAAAACAATGGAAGGGAACGCCAGAAAGCAGAGGCCATGAAGCTCGCCTGCGGTGGATTAGAAAAGCAGGTGGCAAGATTGATAAGAACAAAGCAGTAATGAAGATGCTTAAGAAAAGTATTAGAAAATGGAATACTAAACGCACTAAAAAACAACCACATAAATAGCTGCAAAAACATTACCAGCCGATGATTCAGGAATGAGCCAGCCCTAGCATGGCGACAATCTGTTTGGGTTCTCTGGCGAGCAGGTTCAGCAATACACGGGCAGGGCCGTTCGGTTTGCGGTCACCCCGCTCCCAGTGGCGAAGGGTGGGGAGTTTTACACCTACAGCCTGGGCAAACTCTTCCTGAGTCATATCGAGCTGCTGGCGAATGCCTTTGATGTCCAGGGGTGTCACCTCATGGACGATCGCACCTGTATTCTCACCTTTTGTGTAGGTTACGGCCTCTTCAAGGCCCTGGATAATGCTGTTCGCTACGCTTTCCATTTTTTCCATCCTCTTTCGAGTAGAGTGACTAACTGTTTCATGGTGTTGCGGTCTGCCTTTGACAGGTTTTCCTGTTGGTTTTTCCCATAAACCGTGAGCAGGAACAGGGGCATTGATGGGTTCTTGTAGAAGTGAATAATCTGCACTCCTCCACTCTTGCCTGATGCACCTCTTCGCCACCGGAGCTTACGGATGCCGCCTGTACCCTTCATGATCTCACCAGCCTCAGGGTTTGCCGCCAGGTAATCAATGATATGGCGGCGTTCCTCACTGGATAGAAGGCTCTCAGCTTCGTCCTGATAGTTTTTCAGCTCAGCGACCGTATGCATTAGAATGTAATCCAATGGATTAGTTCAGGCAAAGTATAATGGTTGGTAAGAAAGATGCAAGCCGGTGGTTTTTCGCACTTCACCTGACTATTTAACGGCCAACCCTGATAAAGCGTTTGCTCCAGCCTTTATCAGGGCTTCCACGCAGTCGGTATTGCCCTTCGCGATTGCAATGGAGAGCGGGGTGGCACCATCTGCAGTCCTCACAGCATTGAGATCCGCTCCGGCGTTGATCAGGAATTTCACGCAGTCGGTATTGCCTTTCGAAGCAGCAAAGTGCAGCGGGGTGGAGCCAGTCTTAGTGTGAGCGTTGAGATCCGCTCCGGCGTTGATCAGGCGTTCCACGCAGTCGGTATTGCCAATCGAAGCAGCAACGTGCAGTGGGGTGGCGCCAGTCTTATTGTGGGCGTTGAGATTTGCCTCGGCATTGATCAGGAGTTGCACGCATTCGGTGTTATTTTTCTGGGCAGCGATGAATAGCGGGGTGGTGCCAAACTTATTCCGAGCGTTGAGATCCGCCTTGGCTTCGATCAGGATTTTCAGGCAGTCGATGTTATTTTGCAGAGCAGCTATAAACAACGGGGTGGCGCCATCCAGCAGGGCAGCGTTGAGATCCGCCCCGGCGTTGATCAGGAGTTTCACGCATTCGATGTTATTTTTTTGTGCAGCGATGAACAGCGCGGTGGCGCCTTCCTCAATCTGAGCGTTGAGATCCGCCCCGGCGTTGATCAGGAGCTTCACGCATTCGATGTTATTTTCTTGTGCAGCGATGAACAGCGGAGTGGCGCCATCCTCACTCCGGGCGTTGAGATCCGCCCCGGCGTTGATCAGGTGTTTCACGCAGTCGGTATTACCGTATTCGGCAGCGATGAACAGTGCGGTGGAGTTATTCGAACGGGCAGCGTCAAGGTTTGCCTCAGCGTTGATCAAGCGTTCGACGACATCCGTGTGCCCCCAGCTGGATGCCAGCATCAAGGCAGTGAAATCAGCACTCATAACGGCATTGACATTGACTCCTTCTGCCAGAGACCTCTCCACCTGATCCAGATCCCCGTTTAAACAGGCAAGATAAAACGTCTGATCGGGGAAAAATGTATCAGGGTGAGATTCACTGGTGTTGTGATTCACCACAGGCATCGGGTTTTGCCGACACATTGCGCACTGGCGGGAGCCAATGGGCTGATCAACAAAACACATCGAAAGACAGTCCAGATCGAAGAGGTGACCACAGCATTGAGTTTTGACGACCACAGGCGCTTCACTTCGGCCATGGAAGGGAGCCAGACAAATAGGACAGTGATCGGCCTTCAGTGTCAAAGGGCAGAGGGTAGCGAACAGTGCCAGACATAAGTAAAACATCTGTGTTGGCCAATAAGCCTGTGGGTTAGATACAAAAAAGCATGTTAGTTCATTTATATGGCTATCAAAGTTTGCTGTGGCCAAACAATCACCTTGTTTTAAAGACTCAGAAAATGGGTACACCTGAGAACCATGTTCACTGGGCAGCATAAATTCTTGCTTTTGTTGCCTTCACGGTCTTTGTTCCCTGCTTTGCTCCAGCCTTTATAAGGGCTTCCACGCAGTCGGTATTGCCCTTCGCTGTTGCAATGGAGAGCGGGGTGGCACCATCTGTGGTCCTGGCGGCGTTGAGATCTGCCCCGGCGTTGATCAGGAGTTCCACACAGTCGGTATTGCCTTTCGAAGCAGCAAAGTGCAGCGGGGTGGAGCCAGTCTTAGTGTGAGCGTTGAGATCCGCCCCGGCGTTGATCAGGAGTTTCAAGCAGTCGGTATTGCCTTCCAAAGCAGCAACGAGCAGAGGGGTGGCGCCATCGGAAGTCCGGGCGTTGAGAAGTGCTCCCGCTTTGATCAGGATTTCCACGCAGTCGGTGTTGCCTATTCCAGCAGCAATGAACAGAGCAGTGGCGCCATCCGACATGGGGGCGTTGAGATCCGCCCCGGCGTTGATCAGGCGTTTCACGCAGTCGGAATTGCCCTTCAGGGCTGCGTTAAACAGCGGGGTGTGGCCATCCTCGGTCTGGGCATTGAGATCCGCCCCGGCGTCGAGAAGGAGTTTCACGCAGTCAGTGTTATTTTCTTGGGCAGCGAACAACAGCGCTGTGGAGCCATCCGACATGGCGGCGTTGAGACTCGCCTTGGCTTTAATCAGGGCTTTCGCGCTGTCGGTATGGCCCAATGTAACAGCGATGACCAGCGGGGTGCTGCCATCGGACAAGGCAGCGTTGAAATCCGCCCCGGCGTTGATCAGGAGTTTCATGCAGACGATGTTATTTCTATAGACAGCCATGAGCAGCGGTGTGGTGCCACCTGACATGGCGGCGTTGAGATCTGCCTCAGCTTCGATCAGGATTTTTACGCAGTCGTAGTTATTTTGCTGTGCAGCGATGTGCAGCGGGGTGACGCCATTCGACAAGGCGGCGTTGACGTCTGCCCCGGTTTCGATCAGGCGTTCGACGACGTCCCTGTGCCCCCTGCCGGATGCCAACATCAAGGCAGTGAGACCATCAGTCATAACGGCATTGACATTGACTCCTTCTGCCAGAGACCTCTCCACCTGATACAGATCCCCGTTTAAACAGGCAAGATAAAACGTCTGATCGGGGAAAAAAGTATCCGGGTGAGATTCACTGGTGTTCTGACTCACCACAGGCATCGGGTTTTGCCGACACATCGCGCACTGGCGTGAGCCGATGGGCTGATCAACAAAGCACATCGAAAGACAGTCCAGATCGAAGAGGTGGCCGCAACATTGGGTTTTGACGACCACAGGCGCTTCACTTCGGCCATGGAAGGGAGCCAGACAAATAGGACAGTGATCGGCCTTCAGTGTCAAAGGGGAGAGGGCAGCGAACAGTGCCAGACATAAGTAGAACATCTGTGTTGGTCAATAATCCGTGTGGGTTAGATAGAAAAAAGCATGTTAGTTCATTTTTATGGCTATCAAAGTTGGCTGTGCCCAAACAATCACTTGTTTCAAAAACTCAGAAAATGGGGACACCTGAGAACCATGTTCACCGGGCAACATAAATTCTTGCTTTTGTTGCCTTCACGGTCTTTGTTCCTTTGCTCCAGCCTTGATCAGGGCTTCCATGCAGTCGGTATTGCCCATCGCGGTTGCAATGGAGAGCGGGGTGGCACCATCCTCAGTCCGGGCGTTGAGATCTGCCCCGGCGTTGATCAGGAGTTTCACACAGTCGCTATTGCCCTTCCGGGCCGCCATGTGAAGAGGAGTGGCACCATCCTTAATCCTGGCGATGTTGAGATCCGCCCCGGCGTTGATCAGGAGTTTCAAGCAGTCGGTGTTATTTTCCTGGGCAGCCATGAACAGTGCGGTGACCCCATCCTTATCTCGGACGTTGATATTCGCCTTGGCTTTGATCAAGGCTTTCATGCAGTCGGTATTGCCTTTTGCAGCAGCGACGAAAAGCGGAGAGGTGGCATCCCTGAGCCTGACAGCGTTGGGATCCGCCCCGGCTTCGATCAGGATTTTAAGGCATTCGCTATTGCCCTTCCGGGCCGCCATGTGAAGAGGAGTGGCACCATCCTTAATCCTGGCGATGTTGAGATCCGCCCCGGCTTCGATCAGGATTTTAAGGCTGTCGATGTTATTTTTTTGGGCAGCGATAAACAGCGGTGTAGCGCCATCCTCAGTTCGGGCGTTGAGATCTGCCCCGGCGTTGATCAGCAGTTTCACGCTGTCGGTATTGCCCTCCTGTGTGGCGACGAACAGCGGGGTGCCGCCATCCGAAGTCCGGGCGTCGAGAAGCGCTCCCGCTTTGATCAGGCGTTCCACGCATTCGGTGTTGCCTTGCGCAGCAGCAACGAACAGCGGGGTGCCGCCATCCAAAGTCCGGGCGTTGAGATCCGCCCCGGCGTTGATCAGGAGTTCCACGCAGTCGGTATTGCCTTGCCCAGCAGCAACGATCAGCGGGGTGGTGCCATCCTCAATGTGCGCATTGATATCCGCCTTGGCTTCGATCAGGATTTTCAGGCTGTCGATGTTATTTTGTTGAGCAGCTATGAACAGCGGGGTGGCACCATCCGAAGTCCCGGCATTGAGAGCCGATCCGGCTCCGATCAGGATTTTAAGGCAGTCGGTATTGCCGTTCTGGGCTGCCATGAACAGCGGGGTGGCACCATCCGAAGTCCTGCCGCTGAGAGCCGCTCCGGCTTCGATCAGGATTTTAAGGCAGTCGGTATTGCCGTTCTGGGCTGCGATGAACGGTGGGTTGGCACCACTCTTAATCCGGGTGTTGAGATCTGCCTCGGCTTCAATCAGGATTTTCAGGCTGTCGATGTTATTTTTTTGGGCAGCGATAAACAGCGGGGTAGCGCCACCCTCAGTTCGGGCGTTGAGATCTGCCCCGGCGTTGATCAGAAGTTTCACGCAGTCGGTATTGCCCTCCTGTGTTGCGATGAACAGCGGGGTGACGCCATCCAAAGTCCGGCAGATGTTGGGATCCGCCCCGGCGATGATCAGGAGTTTTACGCAGTCGGCATTGCCTTTCGCAGCAGCAACGTGCAGCGGGGTAGCGCCAGTCTTGGTGCGGGCGTTGAGACCCGCCCCGGCGATGATCAGGCGTTTCACGCAGTCGCTGTCACCGTACTCAGCAGCGATGAACAGTGCGGTGGCACCATTTGAACGGGCAGCGTCAAGGTTTGCCCCAGCATTGATCAGGCGCTCGATGACATCCGTGTGCCCTCTGTTGGATGCTAACATCAAGGCAGTGAAATCATTAGTCATAACGGCATTGACATTGACCCCTTCTGCCAGAGACCTCTCCACCTGATCCAGATCCCCATTTAAACAGGCACGATAAAACGTCTGATCGGGGAAAAATGTATCCGGGTGAGATTCACTGGTGTTCTGATTCACCACAGGCATCGGGTTTTGTCGGCACATCGCGCACCGGCGTGAGCCGATGGGCTGATCAGCAAAACACCTTGATATACAGTCCAGGTCGAAGCGGTGGCCGCAACATTGGGTTCTGACGACCACAGGCGCTTCACTGCGGCCATGGAAGGGAGCCAGACAAACAGGACAGTGATCGGCCTTCAGTGTCCATGGAGAGAGGGTAGCGAACAATGCCACACATAAGTAGAACATCTGTTGGTAAATAAGCCGTGTAGGTTAGATACGGAAAAGCATATTAGTTCATTTATACGACTATCAAAGTTGGCTGTGGCCAAATAATAACCTGTTTCAAAAACTCAGAAGATGGGAACGCCTGAGAGCCATGTTCACTGGGCAACATAAATCCTTTCTTTTGTTGCCTTCACGGTCTTTGTTCCCTTGCTCCAGCCTTGATCAGGGCTTCCACGCAGTCGGTATTGCCCATCGCGGTTGCAATGGAGAGCGGGGTGGCACCATCGGTAGTCCTGGCGGCATTGAGATCCGCCCCGGCGTTGATCAGGCGTTTGACGCAATCGCTATTGCCTTTCGCAGCAGCAATGAACAGCGGGGTGGAGCCATCCGCAGTTTGCGCATTGATATCCTCCTTGGCTTCGATCAGGATTTTCAGGCTGTCGATGTTATTTTGTTGGGCAGCGATAAACAGCGGGGTAACGCCATCCTGAGTCCGGGCGTTGAGATCTGCCCCGGCGTTGATCAGGAGTTTCACGCAGTCGGTCTTGCCCTCCTGTGATGCGATGAACAGCGGGGTGGCGCCATCCGAAGTCTGGCAGATGTTGAGATCCGCCCCGGCTTTGATAAGGAGACTCACGCAGTCGCTATTGCCTTTCGCAGCAGCAATGAACAGCGGGGTGCTGCCATCATCAATTTGGGCATTGAGATCCGCCTTGGCTTCGATCAGGATTTTCAGGCTGTCGATGTTATTTTGCTGAGCAGCCATGAACAGCGGGGTGATGCCATCCGGAGTCCTGGCGTTGAAAGCCGCCCCGGCTTCGATCAGGATTTTAAGGCAGTGGGTATTGCCCTTCTGGGCTGCCATGAGCAGGGGGGTGACACCACGCTTAATGGTCGCAGCGTTGAGATCCGCCCCGGCTTCGATCAGGAGTATCAGGCAGTCGGTATTGCCGTCCTGGGCTGCCATGAACAGAGGCGTGGTACCATCCTCAATCCCGGCGGCGTTGAGATTCGCCCCGGCTTCGATCAGGAGTATCAGGCAGTCGGTATTGCCGTTCTGGGCTGCGATGAACGCTGGGCTGGCACCACTCTTAGTCCCGATGTTGAGATCTGCCCCGGCTTCAATCAGGATTTTCAGGCTGTCGATGTTATTGTCTTGGGTAGCGATAAACAGCGGAGTAGCGCCATTCTGAGTCCGGACGTTTAGATCTGCCCCGGCGTTGATCAGCATTTTGACGCAGTCGGTATTGTCCTCCTGTGATGCCATAAACAGCGGGGTGCCGCCCTTCGAAGTCCGGGCGTCGAGAAGCGCTCCCGCTTTGATCAGAATTTGCAGGCATTCGGTGTTGCCTTTCGCAGCAGCAACTAATAGCGGGGTGGTGCCATCCGACAGTGCGGCTTTGGGATCAGCCCCGGCGTTGACCAGGCGTTTAACGCAGTCGGCATTGCCGTACTCAGTAGCGATGAACAGTGCGGTGGCGCCATCCTTGGCCCGGGCGCTGAGATCTGCCCCGGCTTCGATCAGGATTTTAAGGCATTCGGTATTGCCTTTTGCAGCAGCCATGGACAGAGGAGTGGCACCATGCTTAAACTCGGCGGTGTTGAGATCTGCCTCGGCTTTGATCAGGATTTTGAGGCTGTCGATGTTATTTTTTTTGGCAGCGATTAACAGCGGTGTAGTGCCATCCTCAGTTCGGGCGTTGAGATCTGCACCGGCGTTGATCAGCCTATTCACGCTGTCGGTATTGCCCTGCTGTGTGGCGATGAACAGTGGGGTGCCGCCGTCCAAAGTTCGGGGGGCGTCGAGAAGCGCTCCCGCTTTGATCAGGAGTTCCACGCATTCGGTGTTGCCTCTCTCAGCAGCAACGAACAGCGGGGTGGCGCCACCCGACGGGGTGGCGTTGAGATCCGCCCCGGCGTTGATCAGGAGTCTCACACAGTCGGTATTGCCTTTCTGTGATGCGATGTACAGTGCGGTGGCACCACTCCAAATGGCAGCGTCAAGGTTTGCTCCGGCGTTGATCAGGAGTTTTACGCAGTCGGTGTTGTTTTCTTGTGCAGCGAGTAACAGCGCAGTGGCACCATCTTCATGCCGAGCGGCGTTGACATCCGCCCCGGCATTGATCAGGCGTTCGATGACGTCAGTGTGCCCCACACCAGATGCCCACATCAAGGCAGTGAAGCCGTCAGTCATAACAGCATTGACATTGACCCCCTCTGCCAGAGACCTCTCCACCTGATTCCAATCCCCGTGAAGACAGGCATTATAAAAAATCTGATCGGGGAAAAAAGTATCCGGGTGAGATTCACTGGTGTTCTGATTCACCACAGGCATCGGGTTTTGCCGACACATCGCGCACTGGCGTGAGCCGATGGGCTGATCAAAAAAACACCTTGTTATACAGTCCAGATCGAAGAGGTGGCCGCAACATTGGGTTCTGACGACCACAGGCGCTTCACTGCGGCCATGGAAGGGAGCCAGACAAACAGGACAGTGATCGGCCTTCAGTGTCCATGGGCAGAGGCTAGCGAACAATGCCAGATATAAGTAGAACATTTACACTGGTCAAATAATTTGTGCGGGTTGGATATAAGAAAGGGAATGATAGTTCATTCGTATGGCTATCAAAGTTGGCTGTGGCCAAATAGTCTCCTGTTTCAAAAACTCAGAAGATGGGAACACCTGAGCCCCGTTTACTGGACGGTATGATGCTTTTCTTTTGTTTCCTTCACTGCCTCTGCTCCCATCTTTGCCTCAGCGTCGATGAGAAGTTTCACGCACTCGGTATTGCCCATCTTGATTGCTATGGACATTGGGGTGGCGCCGTCCGAAGTCCTGGCGGCATTGAGATCCGCCCCGGCGTTGATGAGAAGTTTCACGCAGTCGGTATTGCCCGTCTTGATTGCTATGAACAGAGGGGTGGCGCCATCCTTAATCTTGGCGGTGTTGAGATTCGCCCCGGCTTCGATCAGGAGTATCAGGCAGTCGGTATTGCCGTTCTGGGCTGCGATGAACGGTGGGCTGGCACCACTCTTAATCCGGATGTTGGGATCTGCCCCGGCTTCAATCAGAATTTTCAGGCTGTCGATGTTATTTTTTTGGGCAGCGATAAACAGCGGAGAAGCGCCATCCTCAGTGCGGGCGTTGAGATCTGCCCCGGCGTTGATCAGCATTTTCACGCAGTCGCTATTGCCCTCCTGTGATGCGATGAACAGCGCGGTGCCGCCTTTCGAAGTCCGGGCGTCGAGAAGCGCTCCCGCTTTGATCAGGAGTTCCACGCATTCGGTGCTGCCTTGTGCAGCAGCGACGAACAGCGGGGTGGTGCCAGTCTTGGTGTGGGCGTTGAGATCCGCTCCGGCGTTGATCAGGAGTTTCACGCATGCGGTGTTATTTTCTTGTGCAGCGACGTAAAGCGGGGTGGCGCTATATTCAGTCTGGGCATTGAGATCCGCCCCGGCTTCGATCAGGATTTTCAGGCAGTCGATGTTATTTTGTTGGGCAGCGATGAATAGCGGGGTGGTGCCATCCGAAGTGTGGGGGGCATTGAAATCCGCCCCGGCTTCGATCAGGAGTATCAGGCAGTCGGTATTACCGTTCTGGGCTGCGATAAACGTTGGGTTGGCACCACTCTTAGTCCGGATGTTGAGATCTGCCCCGCCACTGATAAGGATTTCCACGAGATCGCTATTGCCCTCCTGTGTTGCAAAGAGCAGCGGGTTGGCGCCATCCGACGAGGCGGCATTGATATCTGCCCCGCCACTGATAAGGATTTCCACGCAATCGGTATGGCCTTTCCAGACTGCGATGAGAAGCGGGGTTTCGCCACTCTTGGTTCTCGCGTTGAGATCCGCCCCGGCGTTGATCAGGAGTTGCACGCAGATGGTATTGCCTTTCACCGCAGCGGCAAACAGCGGGGTGGCGCCAGTCTCTGTGCAAGCGTTAAGAGCTGCCCCGGCGTTGATCAGGCGTTTCACGCAGCCGGTATTACCATACTCAGCAGCGATGAACAGTGCGGTGGCGCCATTCGAACGGGCAGCGTCAAGGTTCGCCCCAGCGTTGATCAGGCGTTCGACGACATCTGTGTGCCCGCTGATGGATGCCAACATCAAGGCATTGAGATCAGCAGTCATAACGGCATTGACATTGACCTCTTCTGCCAGAGACCTCTGCACCTGATCGAGATCCCCGTGAAGACAGGCATTATAAAAAGTCTGATCGGGGAAAAATGTATCCGGGTGAGATTCACTGGTGTTCTGATTCACCACAGGCATCGGGTTTTGCCGACACATCGCGCACCGGCGTGAGCCGATGGGCTGATCAACAAAGCACATCGAAAGACAGTCCAGATCGAAGCGGTGACCACAACATTGGGTTCTGACAACCACAGGCGCTTCACTTCGGCCATGGAAGGGAGCCAAACAAATAGGACAGTGATCGGCCTTCAGTGTCCATGGGCAGAGGCTAGCGAACAATGCCACACATAAGTAGAACATCTGTGTTGGTCAATAAGCCGTTTGGGTTAGATACAAAAAAGCATGTTAGTCCATTTATATGGCTATCAAAGTTTGCTGTGGCGAAATAATCACCTGCTTCAAAAACTCAGAAGGTGGGACCACCTGAAAGCCCTGCTTACTGGACAGCATGACGCTTTTCTTTTGTTACCTTCACTGCCTCTGCTCCCAACTCTGCCTTAGCGTTGATGAGAAGTTTCACGCAGTCGGTATTGCCTTTCGCAGCGGCGACAAACAGCGGGGTGGCGCCACCCTCATTCCGGGCGTTGAGATCCGCCCCGGCGTTGATCAGGAGCTGCACGCATTCGGTGTTATTTTCTTGAGCAGCGATGAGCAACGGGGTGGCGCCATCCCAAATTTGCGCATTGATATCCGCCCTGGCTTCGATCAGCATTTTCAGACTGTCGATGTTATTTTGCTGAGCAGCGATGAACAGGGAGGTAGCGCCATCCTCATTCCGGGCGTTGAGAGCCGCCCCGGCGTTGATCAGGCGTTTCACGCAGTCGGTATTGCCTTTCGCAGCAGCAATGTACAGCGGGGTGGTGCCATCCGAAGTCCGGGAGATGTTGAGATCTGCCCCAGCGTTGATCAGGAGTTCTACGCAGTCGGTGTTGCCTTGCGCAGCAGCAGCGTACAGCGGGGTGGCGCCATCCGAAGTCCGGCAGATGTTGAGATCCGCCCCGGCGTTGATCAGGCGTTTCACGCAGTCGTTGTTACCGTACTCAGCAGCGATGAACAACGGGGTGGCGCCATCCTTAGCCCGGGCGTTGAGATTCGCCCCGGCTTCGATCAGGATTTTAAGGCATTCGGTATTGCCCTTCTGGGTTGCCATGGACAGAGGAGTGGCGCCATCCGACCTGGCGGCGTTGAGATCAACCCCGGCGTTGATGAGGTGTTTCACGCAGTCGGTATTACCATACTCAGCAGCGATGAACAGTGCGGTGGCACCAGTCGAACAGGCGGCGTCGAGATTCGCCCCAGCGCTGATCAGGCGTTCGACGATGTCCATATACCCCCTGCCGGATGCCAACATCAAGGCAGTGAAGCCACCCATCATAACAGCATTGACATTGACCCCTTCTGCCAGAGACCTCTGCACCTGATCCAGATCTCCGTTTAAACAGGCACGATAAAATGTCCGATCGGGGAAAAATGTATCCGGGTGAGATTCGCTGGTGTTCTGATTCACCAAAGGCATAGGGTCTTGCCGACACATCACGCACCGGCGTGAGCCGATGGGCTGTTCAACAAAAGACTTTGAAATACAGTCCAGATCGAAACGGTAGCCACAACATTGGGCTTTGACGACCACAGGCGCTTCACTTCGGCCATGGAAGGGAGTCAGACAAATGGGACAGTGATTGGCCTTCACTGTCGATGTGGAGAGGGTAGCGAGCAATGCCACACATAAGTAGAACATCTGTGTTGGTCAATAAGCAGTGCGGGTTAGATAGAAAAAAGCATATTAGTTCATTTTTATGGTTATCAAAGTTGGCTGTGGCCAAATAATCACCTGTTTCAAAAACTCAGAAGACGGGAACACCTGAGAGCCCTGTTTACTGGACAGCATGACGCTTTTCTTTTGTTACCTTCACTGCCTCTGCTCCCATCTCTGCCTTAGCGTTGATGAGAAGTTCCACGCAGTCGGCATTGCCCATCTTGATTGCTATGGACATTGGGGTGGCGCCGTCCGAAGTCCTGGCAGCATTGAGATCTGCCCCGGCGTTGATAAGGAGTTGCACGCATTCGGTATTGCCTCGCGCAGCAGCGGCGAACAGAAGGGTGGCGCCATCCTCAGTCCGGGCGTTGAGATCTGCCTCGGCATTGATCAGGATTTTCAGGCATTCGGTATTGCCTCGGGCAGCAGCGGCGAACAGAGGGGTGCAACCTTGAAAACTCCGGGCGTTGAGATCTGCCTCGGCGTTGATCAGGAGTTTCAGGCATTCGGTATTGCCTCGGGCAGCAGCGGCGAACAGAGGGGTGGCGCCATAGGAACTCCGGGCGTTGAGAAGCGCTCCTGCTTTGATCAGCAGTTTCAAGCATTCGGTATGACCTCGCACAGTAGCAACGTACAGTGGGGTGGTGCCATCTGACAGGGCAGCGTGGAGATCCGCCCCGGCGCTGATCAGGCGTTTCACGCATTCAGTATTACCGTACTGAGCAGCGATGAACAGTGCGGTGGCACCATTCGAACGGGTAGCGTCAAGGTTCGCCCCAGCGTTGATCAGGCGTTCGACGACATCCGTGTGCCCCCGGCTGGATGCCAACATCAAGGCAGTGAAATCAGCAGTCATAACGGCATTGACATTGACTCCTTCTGCCAGAGACCTCTGCACCTGATCGAGATCCCCGTGAAGACAGGCATTATAAAAAGTCTGATCGGGGAAAAATGTATCCGGGTAAGCTTCACTGGTGTTCTGATTCACCACAGGCATCGGGTTTTGCCGACACATCGCGCACTGGCGTGAGCCGATGGGCTGATCAACAAAGCACACCGAAAGACAGTCCAGATCGAAGCGGTGACCACAACATTGGGTTCTGACAACCACAGGCGCTTCACTGCGGCTATGGGAGGGAGCCAAGCAAATAGGACAGTGATCGGCCTTCAGTGTCCATGGGGAGAGGGTAGCGAACAATGCCAAACATAAGTAGAACATCTGTGTTGGCCAACAAGCAGTGCGGGTTAGATACAAAAAAGCATATTAGTTCATTTTTATGGTTATCAATCTTCACCGCCTATGTTCCCTACCTTGCCCCGGCGGTGATAAGGAGCTTAACGCAGTCGGCATTGCCCATCTTGATTGCTATGGACATTGGGGTGGCGCCGTCCGAAGTCCTGGCAGCATTGAGATCCGCCCCAGCGTCGATCAGGAGTCTCAGGCAGTCGGAATTGCCTTTTGCAGCAGCGGCAAACACTGGGGTGGCGCCATCTTTAGTCCTGGCGGTGCTGAGATCCGCCCCGGCCTTGATCAGGATTATCAGACAGTCGCTATTGCCCTTCTCGGCTGCCATGAGCAGAGGGGTGGCACCATCCTTAATCCTGGCGGCGTTGAGATCCGCCCCGGCTTCGATCAGGAGTCTCAGGCAGTCGGTATTGCCGTTCTGGGCTGCGATGAACGGTGGGCTGGCACCACTCTTAATCCGGATGTTAAGATCTGCCTCGGCTTCAATCAGGATTTTCAGGCTGTTGATGTTATTTTTTTGGGCAGCGATAAACAGCGGAGTAGCTCCATCCTTAGTCCGGGCGTTGAAATCTGCCCCGGCGTTGATCAGCATTTTCACGCAGTCGTCATTGCCCTCCTGTGATGCGAAGAACAGCGGGGTGGCGCCATGCGAAGTCCGGGCGTCGAGAAACGCTCCCGCTTTGATCAGGAGTTCCGCGCATTCGGTGTTGCCTTTCGCAGCAGCAACTAACAGCGGGGTGGTGCCATCCGACAGGGTGGGGTTGAGATCAACCCCAGCGTTGATCAGGCGTTTCACGCAGTCGGTATTACCATACTCAGCAGCGATGAGCAGTGCGGTGGCACCAGTCGAACAGGTGGCGTCGAGATTCGCCCCAGCGCTGATCAGGCGTTCGACGATGTCCATGTACCCCCTGCCGGATGCCAACATCAAGGCAGTGAAGCCACCCATCATAACAGCATTGACATTGACCCCTTCTGCCAGAGATCTCTCCACCTGATCCAGATCCCCGTTTAAACAGGCATTATAAAAAGTCTGATCGGGGAAAAATGTATCCGGGTAAGATTCACTGGTGTTCTGATTTACCACAGGCATCGGGTTTTGCCGACACATTGCGCAACGGCGTGAGCCGATGGGCTGATCGACAAAACACCTCGTTATACAGCCCAGATCGAAGCGGTGGCCGCAACATTGGGTTTTGACGACCACAGGCGCCACATTTCGGCCATGGAAGGGAGCCAGACAAACAGGACAGTGATCGGTCGTCAGTGTCAAAGGGGAGAGGGTAGCGAACAATGCCACACATAAGTAGAACATCTGTGTTGGCCAACAATCAGTGCGGGTTAGATACAAAAAAGCATATTAGTTCATTTATACGGCTATCAAAGTTTGTTGTGGCCAAACAATCACCTGTTTCAAAAACTCAGAAGATGACAACACCTGAGAGCCACGTTCACTGGACAACATAAATCCCTGCTTTTGTTGCCTTCACGGCCTTTGTTCCCTACTTTGCTCCGGCCTTGATCAGGGCTTCCATGCAATCGGTATTGCCCATCGTGGTTGCAATGGAGAGAGGGGTGGTACCATCTGAAGTCCTGGCGGCGTTGAGAAGTGCTCCCGCTTTGATCAGGAGTTCCATGCATTCGGTGCTGCCTTTCCCAGCAGCAACGAACAGCGGGGTCTCGCCATTCGACATGGTGGCGTTGAGATCCGCCCCGGCGTTGATCAGGCGTTTCACGCAGTCGGTGTTATTTTCATGGGCAGCGATTAACAACGGGGTGGCGCCATCCTTAGCCCGGGCGTTGAGATTCGCCCCGGCTTCGATCAGGATTGTAAGGCATTCGGTATTGCCCTTCTGGGCTGCCATGGACAGAGGAGTGGCGCCATCCGACCTGGCGGCGTTGAGATCAACCCCGGCGTTGATCAGGTGCTTCACGCAGTCGGTATTACCATACTCAGCAGCGATGAACAGTGCGGTGGCACCAGTCGAACAGGCGGCGTCGAGATTCGCCCCAGCGCTGATCAGGCGTTCGACGATGTCCATATACCCCCTGCCGGATGCCAACATCAAGGCAGTGAAGCCACCCATCATAACAGCATTGACATTGACCCCTTCTGCCAGAGATCTCTCCACCTGATCCAGATCCCCGTTTAAACAGGCATTATAAAATGTCCGATCGGGGAAAAATGTATCCGGGTGAGATTCACTGGTGTTCTGATTCACCACAGGCATCGGGTCCTGCCGACACATCGCGCACCGGCGTGAGCCGATGGGCTGTTCAACAAAACACCTTGCTATACAGTCCAGATCGAAGCGGTGACCACAACATTGGGTTTTGACGACCACAGGCACTTCACTTCGGCCATGGAAGGGAGCCAAACAAATAGGACAGTGATCGGCCTTCAGTGTCCATGGGGAGAGGGTAACGAACAATGCCAGACTTAAGTAGAACATCTGTGTTGGTTTAATCACATGCTTCCTGACCGTCTTTGATTTGCGAACAATGCCAGACTTAAGTAGAACATCTGTGTTGGTCCACAAGCCGTGTGGGTTAGATACAGAAAAGCATATTAGTTCATTTATATGGCTATCAAAGTTCGCTGTGGCCAAACAATCACCTGTTTTAAAAACTCAGAAGATGGGAACACCTGAAAGCTTTGTTTACTGGATAGCACAGGGCCTTTCTTGTTTTCCCGTCCTTACCTTGCCCCGGCGTTGATCAGGAGTACCAGACATTCGATATTGCCTTTCGTTATAGCAGCGTGCAGCGGGGTGGTGCCACTCATAGTGCGGGCGTTGAGATCCGCCCCGGCGTTGATCAGGAGTTTCACGCAGTCGGTATTGCCTTTCAGGGCTGCAACGAACAGCGGGGTGGTGCCAGTATTAGTGCAGGCGTTGAGATCCACCCCGGCGTTGATCAGGCGTTTTACGCATTCGATGTTATTTTCTTGTGCAGCGATGAACAACGGGGTCACAGCGTCCTTAATCCTGCCGACATTGAGACCCGCCCCGGCTTCGATCAGGATTTTAAGGCAGTCAGCATTGCCCTTCTGGGCTGCCATGAGCAGAGGGGTGGCACCATCCTTAATCCTGGCGACGTTGAAATTCGCCCCGGCTTCGATCAGGATTATCAGGCAGTCGGTATTGCCGTTCTGGGCTGCGATGAACACTGGGCTGGCACCACTATTAATAACGGTGTTGAGACCTGCCTCGGCTTCAATCAGGATTTTCAGGCTGTCGATATTATTTTTTTGGGCAGCGATAAACAGCGGGGTAGCGCCATCCTCGGTCTGTAAGTTGAGATCTGCACCGGCGTTGATCAGCATTTTCACGCAGCCGGTATTGCCCTCCTGTGTTGCGATGAACAGCGAGGTGGCACCATAGGAGGTCTGGGCGTTGAGAAGCGCTCCCGCTTTGATCAGGAGTTCCACGCAGTCGGTGTTGCCTTTTGCAGCAGCAATGAACAGAGCGGTGGCGCCATCCGACAGGGTGGCGCTGAGATCCGCCCCTGCGTTGATCAGGCGTTTCACGCAGTCGGTATTACCGAACTCACAAGCGATGTACAGTGCAGTGGCACCATCCTTATTCCGGGTGTTGAGAGCCGCCCCGGCTTCAATCAGGATTTTCAGGCTGTCGATGTTATTTTTTTTGGCAGCGATAAACAACGGGCTAGCGCCATCCCGGGTCCGGACGTTGAGATCTGCCCCGGCGTTGATCAGCATTTTGACGCAGTCGGTATTGCCCTCCTGTGATGCCATGAACAGCGGGGTGGCGCCATTCGAAGTTCGGGCGTCGAGAAGCGCTCCTGCTTTGATCAGGATTTGCACGCATTCGGTGTTGCCTCTCGCAGCAGCAATTAATAGCGGGGTGGTGTCATCCGACAGTGTGGCCTTGGGATCAGCCCCGGCGTTGATCAGGCGTTTCAGGCAGTCGGCATTACCGTACTCAGTAGCGATGAACAGTGCGGTGGCGCCATTCGAACGGGCAGTGTCAGGGTTCGCCCCAGCGTTGACCAGGCGTTCGACGACATCCGTGTGCCCGCTGATGGATGCCAACATCAAGGCAGTGAGACCATCAGTCATAACGGCATTGACATTGACGCCTTCTGCCAGAGACCTCTCCACCTGATCCAGATCCCCGTCTAAACAGGCACGATAAAACGTCTCATCGGGGAAAAAATTATCCGGGTAAGATTCACTGGTGTTCTCATTCACCACAGGCATCGGGTTTTGCCGACACATTGCGCAGCGGCGTGAGCCGATGGGCTGATCAACAAAACACCTCGAAATACAGTCCAGATCGAAGCGGTGGCCGCAACATTGGGTTTTGACGACCACAGGCGCTTCACTTCGGCCATGGAAGGGAGTCCAACAAATAGGACAGTGATCGGCCCTCAGTGTCGATGGGGAGAGGATAGCGAGCAATGCCACATATAAGTAGAACATCTGTGTTGGTCAGTAGTATGGGTTGGATACAAAAAAAAGAAAGGTAGTTCATTTATATGGCTATCAAAGCTTGCTGTGGCCAAATAATCACCAGTTGTTAAAAACTCAGAAGACAGGAACAACTGAGAGCCCTTTTTACTGGACAGCATGAAGCTTTTCCTTTGTTTCCTTCACAGCCTCTGTTCCCACCTCTGCCTCAGCGTTGATGAGGAGTTTCATGCTGTCGGTATTGCCCATCTTGATTGCTATGGACAGCGGGGTGGCGCCATCCGAAGTCCTGGCAACGTTGAGATCTGCCCCGGCGTTGATCAGGAGTTCTACGCAGTCGGTATTGCCATTCAGGGCTGCGATGAACAGCGGGGTGGCACCATCTGTAGCCCTGGCAGCGTTGAGATCTGCCCCGACGCGGATCAGGATTTCCGCGCAATCGGTATGGCCATTCAGGGCTGCGATGAAAAGTGGGGTGACGCCATCCATAGACCAGACAGCATTGAGATCAGCCCCCCCAGCGATAAGAGTTTCCACGCAATCGGTATGGCCTTCCCAGACTGCGATGTGAAGCGGGGTGCCGTCATTGTTAGTTCTCACGTTGAGATCTGCGTTGGCTTCGGTCAGGGCTTTCACGCTGTTGGTATTGCCATTCAGGGCAGCGATGAATAGTGGGGTTGTACCCTTCTTAGTCCGGGCATTGATATTCGCCCCGGCCCTGACCAGGATTTTCACGCAGTCGGTGTTATTTTCCTGGGCAGCAAAGAACAGCGGGGTGGCACCATCCGATAAGGCAGCGTTGATATCCGCCCCGCCGTTGATCAGGAGTTTCACGCAGTCGGTTTTGCCCTGCCTTGCAGCGATCAACAATACAGTGGCACCATCTGAAAAGTTGGCATTGAGATCCGCTCCGGCGTTGATCAGGAGCTTCACGCAATCAATGTTATTTTTCTGGACAGCAAAGAATATGGCAGTGGCACCCGTTGTTGAGGTGGCGTTGAGATTCGCCCCGGCGTTGATCAGGTGTTCGACGATTGCCTTGTGCCCCCCGTAAGATGCCATCATCAAGCCAGTGAAATCATCAAGCATAACGGCATTGACATTGACTCCTTCTGCCAGAGACCTCTCCACCTGATCCAAATCCCCTTCATAACAGGCATCATAAAACACCTGATCGGGAAAAAATGTATCCGGATGAGATTCACTGGTGTTTTGATTCACCATAGGCATCGGATCTTGCCGACACATCGCGCACTGGCGTGAGCCAATGGGCTGATCAGCAAAACATTTCGAAATACAGTCCAGATCGAAGAGGTGACCACAACATTGGGTTTTGACGACCACAGGCGCTTCAACTCGGCCATGGAAGGGAGCCAAACAAATAGGACAGTGATCGGCCTTCAGTGTCCATGGGGAGAGAGTGGCGAGCAATGCCACATATAGGTAGAACATTCTGTGCCAGTCGATAAGTCGTGCGGCTTGGGTACAGAAAAGGAATGATAGTTCATTTATGTGTCTCCCAAACTTTGCTGTGGTTAAACAATCACCTGTTTCAAAAACTCAGAAGATGGGAACACCTGAGAGCCATGTTCACTGGGCAACATAAATCCTTTCTTTTGTTGCCTTCACGGCCTTTGTTCCCTACTTTGCTCCGGCGTTGGTCAGGAGTTGCACGCAGTCGGTATTGCCTTTCGCAGCAGCAAGGTGCAGCGGTGTGATGCCATCTGAAGTCCGGCAGATGTTGAGATCTGCCCCGGCGTTGATCAGGAGTTTTACGCAGTCGGTATTGCCTTTCGCAGCAGCAATGAGCACCGGGGTGCTGCCATCCTTAATTTGCGCATTGATATCCGCCTTGGCTTCGATCAGGATTTTCAGGCAGTCGATTTTATTTTGCTGAGCAGCGATTAGCAGCGCAGTGGCGCCATCCTCAGTCCGGGCTGAGAGATGCACTCCAGCGTCGATCAGGAGTTTAACGCAGTCAGTATTGCCTTCCTGAGTTGCCATGAACAGTGGGGTAGTGCTATCCGACGCGGTGGCGTTGGGATCCGCCCCGGCGTTGATCAGGAGTTTCAAGCAGTCGGTGTTATTTTCTTGTGCAGCGATGAACAGAGCGGTGGCGCCATCCTTATTCCGGGTGTTGAGAGCCGCCCCGGCGTTGATCAGGAGTTCCACGCATTCGGTGTTGCCTCTTGCAGCAGCTTCGAACAGTGGGGTGGAGCCATCCGAAGTCCGGGAGTTGTCGAGATCCGCCCCGGCGTTGATCAGGAGTTTCAAGCATTCGGTTTTGCCTAGCGCAGCAGCGGCGCAAAGAGGGGTGGCGACATACGAAGTCCGGACGTTGAGATCTGCCCCGGCGTCGATCAGGATTTTCACGCAATCGGTATTGCCATTGGCAGCGGCGGCGAACAGCGGGGTGACGCCATCGGGACTATGAGGGGGGTTGAGATCTGCCCCGGCGTTGACCAGGAGTTTCATGCAGTCAACATTGCCTTTCGCAGCAGCGGCAAGCAGCGGCGTGGCGCCATCCGAAGCCCGGGCATTGATATTCGCCATGGCTTCGATCAGGATTCTCAGGCCCTCTGTATTGCCCTGTATAGCTGCGCTGAACAGCGGCGTGTCGCCATCCTTATTTCGGGCGTTGATATTCGCCTTGGCTTTGATCAGGACTTTCATGCAGTCGGTATTGCCTGTTGCAGCAGCGGCGAAAAGCGGAGTGGCGGCATCCGTGATCCTGGCGGCGTTGAGATCTGCCCCGGCGTTGATCAGGAGTTTCACACAGTCTATCTCATTCCTTTGTGCAGCGATGAACAGCGGGGTGGCGCCATCCGACAAGGCGGCGTTAAGATCTGCCCCGGCTTCGATCAGGGCTTTCACGCAGTCGATATTGCCTCTCGTAACAGCAGCGATCAGCGGGGTGTCGTCAGTCTTAGTCCGGGTGTTGACAACTGCCCCGGCGTTGATCAGTATTTTCACGCAGTCGGTGTTATTTTCTTGTGCAGCGATGAACAGCCCAGTGGCGCCATCCTCATGCGGGGCGGCGTTGACATCTGCCCCGGCATTGATCAGGCGTTTGACGACGTCAGTGTGCCCCCCACCGGATGCCAACATCAAGGCAGTAAAGCCATTATTCATAACAGCATTAACATTGACTCCTTCTGCCAGTGACCTCTCCACCTGATCCAGATCCCCGTTTAAACAGGCAAGATAGAACGTCTGATCTGGGAAAAATGTATCCGGGTGAGATTCACTGGTGTTCTGATTCATCAGAGGCATCGGGTCTTGCCGACACATCGCGCAACGGCGTGAGCCGGTAGGCTGATTAAAAAAACACCTCGAAATACAGTCCAGATCGAAGCGGTGTCCACAACAGTGGGTTTTGACGACCACAGGCGCTTCATTGCGGCCATGGAAGGGAGTCAAACAAATTGGACAGTGATCGGCCTTCACTGTCCATGAGGAGAGGCTAGCGAACAATGCTACACATAAGTAGAACATCTGTGCTGGTCAATAAGCCGTGTGGGTTAGATACAAAAAAGCATCTTAGTTCATTTTTGTGGCTATCAAAGTTGGCTGTGGTCAAACAATCACCTGTTTCAAAAACTCAGAAGGTGGGAACACCTGAGGGCCCTGTTTACTGGACAGCATGAAGCTTTTCCTTTGTTTCCTTCACTGCCTCAGTTCCCAGCTTTGCCTCGGCGTTGATGAGGAGTTTCATGCTGTCGGTATTGCTCATCTTGATTGCTATGGCCAGCGGGGTGGCGCCATCCGAAGCCCGGACGTTGAGATTGGCTCCGGCTTCGATCAGGAGTTTCACGCAGTAGGTATGGCCCATCTGTGCAGCGATGAAAAGCGTGGTGGTGCCATCCGACAAGGCGGCATTGAGATTCACCCCGGCATTGATCAGGCGTTCGACGACGTCCTTGTGCTCCCAGCCGGATGCCAACATTAAGGCAGTGAGACCATTAGTCATAACGGCATTGACATTGACTCCCTCTGCCAGAGACCTCTCGACCTGATCCAGATCCCCGTTTAAACAAGCAAGATAAAAAGTCTGATCCGGGAAAAATGTATCCGGGTGAGATTCACTGGTGTTCTGATTCACCACAGGCATCGGGTTTTGTCGGCACATCAAGCAACGGCGTGAGCCAATGGGCTGATCAACAAAACACCTAGAAATACAGTCCAGATCGAAGCGGTGGCCGCAACATTGGGTTCTGACGACCACAGGTTCTACATTTCGGTCATGGAAGGGAGCCAAACAAATAGGACAGGGATCGGCCTTCAGTGTCCATGGGGAGAGGCTAGCGAGCAATGCTACACACAAGTAGAACATCTGTGTTATTCAATAAGTAGCTCGGGTTAGAGACAAAAAAGCATGATAGTTCATTTATATGGCTATCAACCACAATATGGGTTGGATTTCCGCACACCGCTGATTCCAGAATGGTTTGCAGTCCTTTTCACTTAAAGTTGAAAGCACTGGCAATGTCGCTGATAAATTCTGCGTCAGGATGTTTTTGGAGTAAGATGCGCTTTTGCGTGTCAATGCTGGATTTTTGCTTTCCAGAACTGACTCTTGCATAGCATATCTTCCTTCACTGGCTAATGAATATGCGGAAGTGACCACCACTGGTTTGATTCACTTTTTCGTAGTGACCGCTTTCGATCTTGCGATTGTTGCAATTTTATTTGACTGCAAAACCCGGAAGATAGGAACACCAGAAAGCCGTGTTTACTGGATAGCACAACGCCTTTCTTTTGTTCCCTTCCTTGCCTACTTTGTCATGGCGTTGAGCAGGATTTCCAGGCAATAGGTTTTGCCCTTCAGGGCTGCTGCGGACAGCGGGGTGCATCCATTCTTATTCCGGGTGTTGAGATCTGCTCCGGCGTTGATCAGGAGTTTCACGCAGTCGCTGTTACCTTTTGCAGCAGCAACGTACAGCGGGGTGGCGCCATCCGAAGTCCGGTAGATGTTGAGATCCGCCCCGGCGTTGATCAGAAGTTCCACGCAGCCGGTATTGCCTTTCGCAGCAGCAATGTACAGCGGGGTGGCGCCATCCGAGGTTCGGCAGATGTTGAGATTCGCCCCGGCGTTGATCAGCAGTTTCAGGCTGTCGGTGTTATTTTTCAGGGCAGCGATGAACAGTGGGGTGTTACCATTTTCAGGCCGGGTGTTGAGACTCGCCCCGGCATTGGTCAGGAGTTTTACACAGTCGGTGTTATTTTCTTGGGCAGCGAAGAATAGAGGGGTGGCGCCATTTTTGGTTCGGGCGTCGAGATTGGCCTTGGCTTTGATCAGGGCTTTCACGCAGTCGGTATTGCCTTTCGCAGCAGCGATGAACAGCGGGTTGCTGCCATCCGAAGACAGGGGGATGTTGAGATTCGCCCCGGCGTCGATCAGAAGTTGCACGCAGTCGTTTTTGCCCTCCTGAGCTGCGATGTATAGCGCAGTGGCGCTATTCTTAGTCCGGGCGTTGAGATCTGCCCCGGCGTTGATCAGGAGTTTCACACAGTCGGTATTGCCTTTCGCAGCAGCGGCGAGCAGTGGGGTGGCACCATCCGTAATCCTGGCGGCGTTGAGATCCGCCCCGGCATTGATCAGGAGTTTCATGCATTCGGTGTTATTTTTCTGGGCAGCCATGAAGAGTGGGGTGGTGCCATCCTCAGTCCGGGCGTTGAGATCCGCCTCGGCGTTGATCAGGAGTTTCAAACAGTCGGTATTGCCCTTCAGGACTGCGATGAACAGCGGGGTGGTGCTATCCGAAGTTCTGGCGGCGTTGATATTCGCACCGGCGTTGATCAGGAGTTTCACGCAGTCGGTATTGCCCTCCTGGACAGCGATGAAAAGCAGGGTGGCACCGTTCCTGGTTCGGGCGTCGAGATCTGCCCCGGCGCTGATCAGGAGTTTCACGCAGTCGGTATTGCCCTTCGCAGCAGCAACGTATAGCGGGGTGGCGCCATCCGAAGTCCTGGCGGCGTTGACATCCGCCCCGGCGTTGGTCAGGTGTTTTACGCAGTCGGTATTACCGTATTCAGCAGCGATGAGCAGTGCGGTGGCACCATTCGAACGGGCAGTGTCGAGGTTCGCCCCAGCGTTTATCAGACGTTTGACGACATTCATGTGACCCCGGCAGGATGCCAGCATCAAGGCAGTGAAGCCACCAGTCATAACGGCATTAACATTGACCCCTTCTGCCAGAGACCTCTCCACCTGATCCAGATCCCCGTTTAAACAGGCGCGAAAAAATGTCTTGTCGGGGAAAAATGTATCTGGGTGAGATTCACTGGTGTTCTGATTCACCACAGGCATTGGGTCTTGCCGACACATGGCGCACCGTCGTGAGCCGATGGGCTGATCAACAAAACACCTCGAAATACAGTCCAGATCGAAGCGTTGACCACAACATTGAGTTTTGACAACCACAGGCGTTTCACTTCGGCCATGGAAGAGAGCCAGACAAATAGGACAGTGATCGGCCTTCAGTGTCCATGGGGAGAGGGTGGTTAACAATGCCACACATAAGTAGAACATCTGTGTTGGTCAATAAGCAGTGTGGGTTAGATACAAAAAAGCATATTAGTCCATTTATATGGCTATCAAAGTTTGCTGTGGCTAAATAATCACGCATTGCAAAACTCGGAAGATGGGAACAACTGAAAGCCCTGTTTGCTGGATAGCACAACGCGTTTCTTTTGTTGCCTTACTTGCCTCAGTTCCCTACTTTGCTCCAGCCTTGATCAGAGCCTCCACGCAGCCGTTATGGCCTTTCAAGGCAGCAATGAAAAGTAGGCCGCCATCCATAGTATTGGCGGCATTGGGATCTGCCCCACCACTGATCAGGATTTCCACGCAATCGGTATGGCCTTGCCAGACTGCGATGAGAAGCGGGGTGACGCCATCCGAAGCCCGGGGGGTGTTGAGATCCACCTCGGCGTTGATCAGGAGTTTCAAGCACTCGGTGTTATTTTCTTGTATAGCGAAGAACAGCGGTGTGGTGCCATCCGACCTGGCGGCGTTGAGATCCGCCCCGGCGTTGATCAGGCGTTTCACACAGTCGGTATTGCCCATCTCGATTGCGATGAACAGCGGTGTGGCGCCATCCTCAGTCCGGGCGTTGAGATCCGCTCCGGCATTGATCAGGAGTTTCAGACAGTCGGTATTGCCCTTCAGGGCTGCCATGAACAGCGGGTTGGCGCCATCCGAAGTCCTGGTGGCGTTGATATTCGCCCCGGCGTTGATCAGGAGTTTCACGCAGTCGGTATTGCCCTTCTGTACAGCGATGTAAAGCGGGGTAGCGTCAGTCTTAGTGCGGGCGTTGAGAGCTGCCCCGGCGTTGATCAGGAGTTTCAAACAGTCGGTATTGCCCTCCCGTGCAGCGACGAAAAGCGGGGTGGCGCCATTCTCATCCGGGACATCGAGATCCGCCCCGGCGTTGATCAGGAGTTGCACGCAGTCGGTAATGCCCTCCTCAGCTGCGATGTATAGCGGGGTGGCGCCATACGAACAGCGGGCGTTGAGAAGCGCTCCCGCTTTGATCAGGATTTCCACGCAGTCGGTATTGCCCACTTCGGTTGCGACGGACAATGCAGTCGCGCCATCACTATTTCTGGCGGCTTTGAGATCTGCCCCAAAGTTGAGCAGGAGTTTCAGGCATTCGGCATTGTCCTCAAGGGCTGCGATGAACAGCGGGGTGGCACCATCCGATAAAGCAGCGTTGGGATTCGCACCGGCATTGAGCAGAAGTTTCACGCAGTCAGTGTTGCCTTTCTGAGCTGCTTGGAACAGCGGGGTGCGGCCATTCGGCAAGGCAGTGTTGGGATTCGCACCGGCGTTGAGCAGGAGTTTCACGCAGTCAGTATTGCCTTTTTGAGCTGCTTGGAACAGCGGGGTGCTGCCATCCACAGACCGGGCGTTGAGATCCGCTTCGGCGTTAATCAGGAGTTTCACGCAGTCGGTATTACCTCTCATAGCAGCAACGAACAGTGGGGTTGCGCTATACTCATTACCGGCGCTGAGGTCTGCCCCGGCGTTGATCAGGAGTTTAACACACTCGGTATTGCCTCTCGTGGCAGCGGCGAACAGCGGGGTGACGTCGTCCGAATTTCGGGCATTGATATCCGACATGGCTTCGATCAGGAGTTTCAGGCAGTCGGTATTGCCATTCAGGGCTGCGATGAACAGTGGGGTGGCACCCGCTACCACACCCCCGGTATTGAGATTCGCCCCGGCGTTGGGATCCGCTCCGGCGTTGGCCAGGAGTTTCACGCAGTCGGTATTGCCCTTCGAGGCTGCGATGAAAAGCGGAGTTGCGCCATCCGAAGTTCTGGCGGCGTTGAGATTGGCTCCGGCGTTGATCAGGAGTTTCACGCAGTCTGCATGACCGAACTCAGCAGCGACGAACACTGCGTTGGCACCGTTCGGACGGGCAGTGTCGAGGTTCGCCCCAGCGTTTATCAGGTGTTTGACGACATCCACGTGACCCCTGCTGGATGCTAACATCAAGGCAGTGAAGCCACCAATCATAACGGTATTGACATTGACTCCTTCTGCCAGTGACCTCTCCACCTGATCCAAATCCCCATATATACAGGCACGATAAAACGTCTGATCGGGGAAAAATGCATCCGGGTAAGCTTCACTGGTGTTCTGATTCACCACAGGCATCGGGTTTTGCCGACACATCGCGCACCGGCGTGAGCCGATGGGCTGTTTAACAAAAGACCTCGAAATACAGTCCAGATCGAAGCGGTAACCACAACATTGGGTTTTGACGACAACAGGCGCTTCACTTCGGTCATGAAAGGGAGCCAAACAAATAGGACACTGATCGGCCTTCAGTGTCCATGGGGAGAGAGTGGCGAGTAATGCCAAATATATGTAGAACATTCTGTGCCAGTCGATGAATGGTGCGGCCTGGGTACAGGAAAGTAATGATAGTTCATTTGTGTGTCTCTCAACGTTTGTTGTGGCTAAATAATCACCTGTTTCAAAAACTCAGAAGATAGGAATACCTGAGAGCCATCTTCACTGACACGATGCTTTTTTTGTTTCCTTCACCGCCTCTGTTCCCCACTCTGCCCCGGCGTTGATAAGGAACTTCACACAGTCGCTATTGCCCATCTCGATTGCTATGGACAGTGGCGTGGCGCCGTCCGAAGTCCGACAGATGTTGAGATCAGCCCCGGCGTTGATCAGGAGTTTCACGCATTCGGTGTTGCCCTTCACAGCAGCAATCTGCAACGGGGTGGCGCCATCCGAAGTCCGGCAGATATTGGGATCAGCCCCGGCGTTGCTCAGGAGTTCCACGCAGTCGGTATTGCCTTTCGCAACAGCAACGTGCAGCGGGATGGTGCCAGTCTTATTTCGAGCGTTGAGATCCGCCCCGGCATTGATCAGGAGTTTCACGCATTTGGTGTTATTTTCGTGTGTAGCGATGAACAGCGCAGTGGTGCCATCCGGCAAGGCGGTGTTGAGATCAGCCCCGGCGTTGATCAGGAGTTCCACGCATTCGATGTTATTTTCTTGGGCAGCGATGAACAGCGGGGTGGTGCCATCCTCAATATGCGCATTGATATCCGCCTTGGCTTCGATCAGGATTTTCAGGCTGTCGATGTTATTTTGCTGAGCAGCCATGAACAGCGGGTTGGCACGATCCGTAATCCTGGCAGTGTTGAGATCCGCCCCGGCGTTGATCAGGAGTTTCACGCAGTCGGAATTGCCCCTCAAGGCCGCGATAAACAGCGAGGTGGAGCCATCCTCGGTCCGGGCGTTGAAATCCGCCCCGGCGTTGATCAGTATTTTCAGGCAGTCGGTATAGCCCTTCAGGGCTGCGATGAACAGCGAGGTGGCGCCATTCTTCGTCCGGGCGCTGACATCTGCCCCGGCGTCGAGAAGGAGTTTCACGCAGTCAATGTTGCCCTTCTGGGCTGCAATGAATAGCGCTGTGGCGCCATCCGACAAGGCGGCGTTGAGATCCGCCCCGGCGTTGATCAGGAGTTCCAGGCAGTCTGTGTTATTTTCCTGGGCAGCGATGAACAGCGGTGTGGCGCCATCCGACATGGCGGCGTTGAGACTCGCCTTGGCTTCGATCAGGGCTTTCACGCAGTCGGTATTGCCTTTTGCCGCAGCTATTAACAGCGGGGTGGAGCCATCTATAGTCCGAGTGGCGTTGAGATCCGCCCCAGCTTCGATCAGGGCTGTCAAGCAGTCAATGTTATTTTCCTGGGCAGCGATGAACAGCGGGGTGGAGCCATCCGACAAGGCGGCGTTGAGATCCGCCCCGGCGTTGATCAGGAGTTTCACGCAGACTATGTTATTTTCCTGGGCAGCGATGAACAGCGGTGTGGCGCCACCCGACATGGCGGCGTTGAGATCTGCCTCAGCTTCGATCAGGATTTTTACGCAGTCGTTGTTATTTTGCTGTGCAGCGATGAGCAGCGGGGTGGCGTTATTCCAAGTCCGGGAAGCGTTGACGTTCGCCCCGGCTGCTATCAGTCGTTGAACGACGGCATTGTTCCCGTTATTGGATGCCAACATCAAAGCAGTGTAATCATAAGCCATAACCGCATTGACATTGACTCCTACTGCCAGTGACCTCTCCACCTGATCCAAATCCCCGTTTAAACAGGCATGATAAAACGTCAGATCGGGGAAAAATGTATCCGGGTGAGATTCACTGGTGTTCTCATTCACCACAGGCATCGGGTCTTGCCGACACATCGCGCAGCGGCGTAAGCCGATGGGCTGATCAACAAAACACCTCGAAATACAGTCCAGATCGAAGCGGTGACCACAACATTGGGTTTTGACGACCACAGGCGCTACATGACGGTCATGGAAGTGAACTAAACAAATAGGACAGGGATCGGCTTCCAGCGTCCATGGGGAGAGGGTAGCGAGTAATGCCAAAGATAAGAAGAACATCTGTGTTGGTCAATAAGTAGTGTGGGTTGGATACAAAAAAGGAATGCTAGCTCATTTATATGGCTATCAAAGTTTGCTGTGGTCAAACAATCACCTGTTTCAAAAACGCAGAAGATGGGAACACCTGAGAGCCATGGTTACTGGATAGAATGAGGCCTTTCTTCTGTTCTCTTCCCTGCCTCAGTCCCCTTCTTTGCCCCAGCCTTGATCAGGGCTTCCACGCAGTCGATATTGCCCAGCTCGGTTGCGATGGACAGCGCAGTGTCGCCATTCTCAGTGTGGGCGTTGACATCCGCCCCGGCGTTGATCAGGAGTTTCACGCAGTTGGTATTGCCCTTATAGGCTGCGGCGTGGAGGGGGGTGGCGCCACTCTTAATCCGGCTGTTGAGATCCGCACCGGTATTGATCAGTAGTTTCAAGCAGTCGATATTGCCCTCCCGGGCAGCAACGAACAGAGGCGTGGAGCCATCCGACAAGGCGGCGTCGGTTTCCGCCCCGGCGTTGATCAGGAGTTTCACGCAGTCGGTATTGCCTTTATAGGCTGCGGCGTGGAGGGGGGTGGCGCCACTCTTAATCCGGCTGTTGATATCCGCACCGGTATTGATCAGTAGTTTCAAGCAGTCGATATTGCCCTCCCGGGCAGCAACGAACAGAGGCGTGGAGCCATCCGACAAGGCGGCGTCGGTTTCCGCCCCGGCGTTGATCAGGAGTTTCACGCAGTCGGTATTGCCCTCCTGAGTTGCGATGTATAGCGGGGTGGCGCCATTTTTATTTGGGGCATTGATATTCGCCTTAGCTTCGATCAGGGCTTTCAAGCAGTCGGTATTTCCTCTCGCAGCAGCGGCGAATAGCGGAGTGGCGCCATCAGCAGTCCGAGCGGCGTTGACGTCCGCCCCAGCATCGATCAGGAGTTTCAGGCATTCTGTATTGCCTCTCTCAGCAGCGGCGTACAGAGGGGTGATGCCATCCGAAGTTCGGGGATTGATATCCGTCTCGGCGTTGATCAGTATTTTCACGCCGTCGGTGTTATTTTTCAGGGCAGCGATGAACAGCGGGCTAGCGCCATTCCTGGTTCGGGCGTTGGGCACTGCCCCAGCGTTGGTCAGGAGTTGTATGCAGCCGGTATTGCCTTTCGCAGCAGCAGCGAACAGCGGGGTTGCGCCATCGGAAGTTCGGTTGGCGTTGAGATCCGCCCCGGAGCTAATCAGTATTTTCACGCAGTCGGTGTTATTTTCTTGGGCAGCGATGAATAGCGCGGTAATGCCATCCGACGAGGCGGCGTTGAGATTTGCCCCGGCCTTGACCAGGAGTTTCACGCAGTCGGTATTGCCTCTCAAAGTAGCAACGTGCAGCGGGGTGGCGCCAGTATTAGTGTGAGTGTTGACCTCCGCCCCGGCGTTGATCAGGCGTTTCACGCAGTCGGTATTGCCCTCCTGTGATGCGATGAACAGCGAGGTGACGCCATCCTCAGTCCGAGCGTTGACGTCCGCCCCGGCTTTGATAAGGCGTTCGACGACCTCGTGGTCCCCAATGGATGCCAACATCAAGGGAGTGAAATCATCAGTCATAATGGCATTGACATTGACTCCTTCTGCAAGAGACCTCTCCACCTGATCCAGATCCCCGTTTAAACAGGCAAGATAAAAGGTCTGATCGGGGAAAAATCTATCCGGGTAAGATTCACTGGTGTTCAGGTTCACCACAGGCATCGGGTTTTGCCGACACATTGCGCACAGGCGTGAGCCTATGGGCTGATCAACAAAACACCTTGAAATACAGTCCAGATCGAAGCGGTGACCACAACATTGGGTTGTGACGACCACAGGCGCTTCACTTCGGCCATGGAAGGGAGCCAGACAAATAGGACAGTGATCGGCCTTCAGTGTCAAAGGGGAGAGGGTAGCGAACAATGCCACACATAAGTAGAACATCTGTGTTGGTCAATAAGCAGAGTGGGTTAGATACAGAAAAGCATATTAGTTCATTTATACGGCTATCAAAGTTCGCTGTGGCCAAACAATCATCTTGTTTCAAAAACTCAGAAGATGGGAACACCCAGAGCTGTGTTTACCGGCTAACGCAACGACTTTCTTTTGTTTTCTTCACCGCCTATGTTTCCTACTCTGCCCCGGCGTTGAGCAGGAGTATCTGGCAGTCGGTATTGCCTTTCGCAGCAGCAACGAACAGCGGGGTGGCGCCAGTCTTAGTGTGGGCGTTGAGATGCGCCCCGGCTTTGATCAGGATTTTAAGGCATTCGGTATTGCCCTTCCAAGCAGCAACGTGCAGCGGGGTGGCACGATCCTTAATCGTGGCAGTGTTGAGATCTGCCTTGGCTTCAGTCAGGATTTTCAGGCTGTCGATCTTATTTTGCTGAGCAGCCATGAACAGCGGGGTGGCGCCATACTCAGTCTGGACGTTGAGATCCGCTCCGGCGTTGATCAGGCGTTTCACAGAGTCGGTATTACCGTACTCAGCAGCGATGAACAGTGCGGTGGCACCATTCGAACGGGCAGCGTCAAGGTTCGCCCCAGCGTTGATCAGGCGTTCGACGACATCCGTGTGCCCTCTGTTGGATGCCAACATCAAGGCAGTGAAATCAGCAGTCATAACGGCATTGGCATTGACCCCTTCTGCCAGCGACCTCTCCACCTGATCCAGATCCCCGTTTATAAAGGCACGATAAAATGTCTGATCGGGGAAAAATGTATCCGGGTGAGATTCACTGGTGTTCTGATTCACCACAGGCATCGGGTCTTGACAACCACAGGCGCTAAACTTCGGCCATGGAAGGGGGCCAAACAAATAGGACATATATCGGCCTCCAGTGTCGACGGGGAGAAGGCAGCGAGCAATTCCATACATAAGTAGAACATCTGGATTGGTGAATAAGTGGTAAGGGTTAGATACAAAAAAGCATTAAAATCATTCCATCGCTTCCATGATGAATGGTGGTGCTTCCCTGCTCCAAACTATCTGTAAAATATCGTTGAAAGGATATTGCAGCAGAAATCGTCATCAACACTGCAACCAGAGAAATGGTATGTAGAGAAACGCAAGGTCATTTTTATAATGGCGTTCCATGAAGTGTCTTCGCCTGAGGATGGCCACAATGATTGACTGCAAATGCTGATAAAAGCATAGCGACTACAAGAAAACCGGCAAATCCTCCGAGGAATGCGTACAAGGCGGTGTAATCGTTATCAGGACGCACTGGAAAGAATACATTGTTCCAGTTTTCGTTCGCATATTCATTTTCAGTGTGAATTTTAGTCAGCTGATGAATCCCGGCCCCATCAATTCTGTACTCGAGTAAATAGCCATTGCCATCACTGAGTGAAAAATAACCAGGCTCCAGTTCAAGATTTAATATGGCAAGAGTCATGCCCTCTTTATTTTTGATAACAATTTGAGTGCCGACATTTTCGGGAATGGCTTCCGAAGCGTCTGGCATGAATCGTCTCGTTGAGGACAGTATGGATGAGGATGGTGCCGAAGAAGACATTGTTGCTGAAGGGCTGATTGTTGTATACGCCATACCATTGTTATCAGACATTGCAACTGACGTTATTGCATCCTCTGATTTCCAAGCCACTTCGATTGAATATTCAAGCTCTTTTTCCAAACTCAGAATGGGTTTGAAGGACTTAAACTCACGCCCTTTTGGCATTAAACCCTGTAGTCCAGTTGTATTACGGGAAGTCAAATTAGTATTTATAAGAGTGTCGTTTGCAGACAGATCTGAATGAGGTGGTAGAGCCGTGCTATTGGTAGCAGTACCATTGATTGCAGAAGCTGATGTGTCAGACTTGTATAAAACGTCTTTCAACAAGATGGGTGCTGGCGTTGAACTGAAAACAGTATTATCAATAACACTGTCTTCATTGTCCTCATAGTAACCAAGATATAACTTTGAGGAGTCTTCTGGATTTTCGATTAAAATGAGATGAAACAAAGTTTTCAGTGATGCATGCCCCCTGAGTGTATAGTAAAGAAAACCAGACTCTTTAGTCTGAAAGCGGACTTTTGATTCGATTTTGTTTATTGGCTGACTCCCTCGAGCGGACTTCCCCAGCGGGTTTATGGAGACAGATATTTTTTTAGAGGTGGACAGGGAGTAGCCTCTCATGAATTTTGCAATTTTAACTCTGGTTCTTGATACTGATGATTTTATGTAGCTTGTCACTTTGTGACCGCTTCTTTTTGAACCGCCACCCTTGTGACTGCCACCCTTGTAACTGCCTCCTTTTGAACCGCTACTTCTTCCACCTCCTGAGGAACCTCCGCCTCTGCGGGCCTCTCTTCTGTCTCTTTGAGAAACTACACCGCCCTCTTCAGGAGCGGCATACTCCCGGGGATCGTATTGCAAAAGGCCATCTGCACTGATCTCATTATTCACAGCCCAAAGGGAAGAACAAAATGGAAGTATCAAGGCCAGAAAAAGGCTTGAAAGTATTTTCATGATTCTATGGACCGCCTGTAGGATAAATACCAAAAGAAAAGGGTAATCCCCGTACCTAACCGATTGCTTGAGAGACTGCCGGAGCAGAGGGAAGCTTAGACATCACATTTTTACCTGTCCAATCAAAACACTTGTAGATTTCCATGGAGTTTATTGAATGGTGCTAATGTTCAATTTTTAAAAATATGATCGTTCGCACAGGTATGGTCGATAAAGCTTGATAGTTCATCTACATCGCTTACAAAGTTCGCTGTGGCTAAATAATCACGCTTTGCAAAACTCGGAAGATGGGAACACTTGAAAGCCCTGTTTGTTGGATAGCACAACGCCTTTCTTTTGTTGCCTTCCTTGCCTCAGTTCCCTATTTTGCTCCAGCCTTGATCAGGGCTTCCACGCAGTCGATATTGCCCTTCTCGGTTGCGATGGACAGCGGAGTGTCGCCAGCCTCAGTGCGGACGTTGATATCCACCCCGGCGTTGATCAGGAGTTTTACGCAGTCGGTATTGCCAATCAGGGCTGCGATGAACAGCGCAGTGGCGCCATTCTCATTCCGGGCGTTGAGATTCGCCTCGGCTTCGATCAGGATTTTCAGGCAGTCGATGTTATTTTGTTGGGCAGCGATAAACAGCGGGGTGGCAACATTCATGGGAGCGTTGAGATCCGCGCCGGCTTTGATCAGGAGTTTCACGCAGTCGGTATGGCCTTTCCAGACTGCGATGAGAAGCGGGGTGGCACCATCCGTAATCCTGGCGGCGTTGAGATCCGCCCCGGCGTCGATCAGGCGTTTCACGCAGTCGGTATTGCCCTCCTGTGCAGCGATGAAAAGCGGGGTGCTGCCATTCTCACTCCGGGCATTGAGATCTGCCCCGGCGTTGATCAGGAGTTTCACGCAGTCGCTATTGCCCTCCCGTGCAGCGGTGAACAGCGGGGTGCTGCCATCCGAAGTCAGGGAGGGGTTGAGATTCGCCCCGGCGTTGATCAGGAGTTTCACGCAGTCGGTATTGCCCTCCTGAGCTGCGATGTATAGCGGGGTGGCGCCATCCTCATTCCGGGCGTCGAGTTCCGCCCCGGCCTTGATCAGGATTTCCACGCAGTCGGTATTGCCTATCCCGGCAGCGATGAAAAGCGGGGTGACGCCATCCGAAGTCCGGACGGTGTTGACATCCGCCTTGGCGTTGATCAGGAGTTGCAAGCAGTCGGTGTTATTTCTCTGGGCAGCGATGAAGAGCGGGGTGTCGCCATCCGACGAGACAGCGTTGACATCCGCCCCGGCTTTGATCAGGAGTTTCAAACAGTCGATGTTATTTTCCTGGGCAGCGATGGCTAGCGGGGTGGCGCCACCCTCAGAGCGGGCGTTGAGATCTGCCCCGGCGTTAATCAGGAGCTTCACACAGTCGATGTTATTTTCCCGGGTAGCGATGAACAATGGGGTATTAGCAGTCGAACGGGCGGCACCGTCGAGGTTCGCCCCGGCGTTGATCAGGCGTTCCAAGAGGGCCTTGTTCCCGTTTTTGGCTGCCAGCATCAAGGCAGTGAAATCATGAATCATAACCGCATTGACATTGACTCCTTCTGCCAGAGACCTTTCCACCTGATCCAGATCCCCGCTTAAACAGGCACGAAAAAATGTCAGATCGGGAAAAAATGTATCCGGATGAGATTCACTGGTGTTTTGATTCACCATAGGCATCGGGTCTTGCCGACACATCGAGCACTGGCGTGAACCAATGGGCTGACCGGAAAAACATTTCGAAACACAGTCCAGATCGAAGCGATGGCCACAACATTGGGCTTTGACAATCACAGGCGCTAAACTCCGGCCCTGGAAGGGAACCAGACAAACAGGACAGTGATCAGCCTTCAGTGACCATGGGGAGAGGGTAGCGAGCAATGCCACGTATAAGTAGAACATCTGTGTTGCTCAATAAGCAGCTGGGTTAGATACAAAAAGGCATGATAGTTCATTTATGTGGCTATCAAAGTTTTCTGCGAATAAATAGTCACTCCTTTGTATGACTCTGAGTCTGGGAACACCTGAACGCTGTTTTTACTGGATAGCAAAATGCCCTTCTTTTGTTCCCTTCCTTTCCCTGGCCTCGATAAGGGCTTTCACGCAGTCGCTATGGCCCAACCTGGTTGCGATAGACAGTGGGGTGGCGCCATCCAAAGTCCTGGCAATGCTGAGATCTGCCCCGGCTTCGATCAGTGCTTTCAGGCATTCGGTATTGCCATTCTCAGCAGCGACGAACAGCGGGGTGGCGCCACCCGAAGTCGTGGCGGCGTTGAGATCTGCCCCGACGTGGATCAGGATTTCCACGCAATCGGTGCAGCCCCTCCAGGCTGCGATAAATAGCGGGGTGGCGCCATCCATAGTCCTGGCGGCGTTGAGGTCTGCCCCGGCCTGGATCAGGATTTCCATGCAATCGGTATAACCTCTCCAGATTGCGGTGACAAGCGGGGTGGTGCCACTCATAGTGCGGGCGTTGAGATCCGCCCCGGCGTTGCTCAGGAGTTGCACGCATTCGGTGTTATTTTTCTGGGCAGCGATAAACAGTGGGGTGGCACCATTCACCAGGGCAGCGTTGAGAGCCGCCCCAGCGTTGATCAGGAGTTTCACGCAGTCGGGGTTATTTTCCTGGGCAGCGTAGTACAGCGCGGTAGCACCGGTCGAACGGGCGGCATTGAGGTTCGCCCCGGCGTTGATAAGGCGTTCGACGACGTCCGTGTGCCCCCCGTGGGATGCCAACATCAAGGCCGTGAAATCATAAGCCATAACGGCATTGACATTGACGCCTTCTGTCAGTGATCTCTCCACCTGATCCAAATCCCCGTCATAACAGGCATCATAAAACGTCTGATCGGGGAAAAATGTATCCGTGAGAGATTCACCGGAGTTTTGATTCACCAAAGGCATCGGGTTTTGCCGACACATCGCGCAATGGCGTGAGCCGATGGGCTGATTAAAAAAACACCTCGATATACAGTCCAGATCGAAGAGTTGGCCGCAGCATTGGGTTTTGACGACCTCAGGCGCTGCATCACTGCTACGGAAGTAATCCAGACAAATAGGACATTGATCGGCCTTCAGTGTCCAGGAGAGGGTAGTGAGCAATGCCATCCATAAGTAAAACATCTGTGCTGGCCAATAAGTAGTTCGGGTTAGGTACAAAGAAGCTATGGTAGTTCATTTGTATGGCTATCCAATGTTCCCTACTTTGCCCCGGCCTTGATCAGGAGTCCTACGCAGTCGGTATTGCCATTCAGGGCTGCTGCGGACAGCGGGGTGGCGCCGTCTGAAGTCCGGAGGGTGTTGACATCTGCCCCCGCGTCGATCAGCAGTTTCATGATGTCGGCGTTACCATACTCAGCAGCGATGAACAGTGCGGTGGAACCATCCAAACGGGCCACTTCGAGGTTCGCGCCGGTGTTGATCAGGATTTCCACGCAATCGGTATGGCCCTTCAGAGCTGCAAAGATCAACACGGTGGTGCCATCCGTAGCCCGGGTGTTGAGATTCGCCCCGGCATTGATCAAGAGTTTCATAGAGTCGGCGTTATTTTCCTGGGCTGCGACAAACAGTGGTGGCACACCATTCGGAGTGGCGGCGTTGAGATTTGCCTTGGCTTCAATCAGGAGTTTCAGGCTGTCGATGTTATTGTGTCGGACCGCCACGAGCAAAGCATTGGAGCCAATCTTGTTCTGGGCGTCGAGATCTGCCCCGGCTTTGATCAGTATTTTCACACAGTCGGTGTTATTTTTTTGTACAGCCATGTGCAGTGGGGTGTAGCCATTCTGGGCCCGGGCGTTGAGATTCGCCTCGGCTTCGATCAGTGCTTTTACGCAGTCGGTATTGCCTTTTCCGGCAGCGATGAACAGCGGGGTGACGCCATACTCAGACCGTGCGTTGACATCCGCCCCGGCGCTGATCAGGAGTTTCACGCAGTCGATGCTATTTTCCTGAGCAGCGATGGACAGTGCGGTGGCACCAGTCGAACAGGCGGCGTCGAGGTTCGCCCCGGCGTTGATCAGGCGTTCGACGACGTCCTTGTTCCCGTCACTGGATGCCAACATTAAGGCAGTGAAGCCACCAATCACAACGGCATTGACATTGACTCCTTCTGCCAGTGACCTCTCCACCCGATCCAGATCCCCGTTTATACAGGCTAGATAAAACGCCTGATCGGGGAAAAATGTATCCGGGTGAGATTCACTGGTGTTCTGATTCACCAAAGGCATCGGGTCTTGTCGGCACATCGCGCACCGGCGTGAGCCCATGGGCTGTTCATAAAAAGACCTTGAAATACAGTCCAGATCGAAACGTTGGCGACAACATTGGGTTGTGACGACCACGGGCGGTACACTTCGACCATGGAAGGGAGACAGGCAAATAGGACATTGATCGGCCTCTGGTGTCGACGGGAAGAAGGCAGCGAGCAATGCCATACATAAATAGAACATCTGTATTATCAATGAGTTGTCCGGGTCAGTCACAAAGGAGTTATGATAGTTCATTGGTATGGCTATCAAAGTTTGCTCTGGCTAAATAACCACGCATTGCAAAACTCGGAAGGTGGGAACACCTGAAAGCCCTATTTTGCTCCAGCCTTGATCAAGGCTTCCACGCAGTCGGTATTGCCCAGCTCGGTTGCGATGGACAGTGGAGTTTCGCCAGTCAGCATGGCAGCGTTGAGATCCGCCCCGGCGTTGATCAGGAGTTTCAAACAGTCGATGTTATTTTCCTGGGCAGCGATGGACAGCGAGGTGGTGCCATCCGTCAAGGCAGCGTTGAGATCCGCTCCGGCGTGGATCAGGCGTTTCACGCAATCGGTATTACCATAGTTAACAGCGAAGAGCAGTGCAGTGGGACGAGTCGAACCGGCAGCGTCGAGGTTCGCCCCAGCGTTGATCAGGCGTTCGACGACGTCTATGTGCCCCAGGCCGGATGCCAACATCAGGGCAGTGTAATCATCAATCATAACCGCATTGACATTGACTCCTTCTGCCAGAGACCTCTCCACCTGATCCAGATCCCCGAATAAACAGGCACGAAAAAATGTTCGATCGGGGAAAAATGTATCCGGGTGAGATTCACTGGTGTTCTGATTCACCAAAGGCATCGGGTCTTGCCGACACATCGCGCACCGGCGTGAGCCGATGGGCTGATCAGTAAAATATCTCGAAATACAGTCCAGATCGAAGCGTTGGCGACAACATTGGGTTGTGACGACCACGGGCGGTACACTTCGACCATGGAAGGGAGACAGGCAAATAGGACATTGATCGGCCTCCGGTGTCGACGGGAAGAAGGCAGCAAGGAATGCCATACATAAATAGAACATCTGGATTGGTCAAAAGTGTTAAGGGTTAGATACAAAAAAAGTATGTTAGTCCATTGGTATGGCTATCAAAGTTTGCTACGGCTAAACAATCACGAATTTCAAAAATCCAGAAGATGGGAACACCTTAAAGTCGTGGTTACCGGATAACAAAACTCGATGCTTTCATTCCTTTCCCTTTCCTGGCCTCGATAAGGACTTTTTCGCAGTCGTAGTTGCGTCAAATATCCTGAGCCAGTTGCCGTTCTGCCGGATCGTCGCTTGCGCTCAAAAATAGTAAAGCCCGAAGCGCATTAACTTTATTGTTCATGTCCTCTCTCTGAATCTTGCGATCATAGAATTCTTTCCGCATCCCCATCATTTCTTTGCGATACTGACGGTTCTCTTTGGCATCAATGGCCGAATTGACCAGCCCAAAACCACGGGCAAAGCCCCCGACAAAGGCATCTGTGCTTTGGTAATTCATTTTGATTCCCTTCTGTTATTTGCCTACAGTGGTAGGGCAATGGAGGTATTTTTATGAATAATTTATATAACACTGATTATCATCAATGGCTGAGTCAGCAAGTAACCCTGTTGAAAACTCAAAACTTTAATCAGTTGGATTTAGAAAACCTGATTGAGGATTTAGAGTTGAGCATTAAGCAAGACCTTCGTGTACTAGACAGTCACTTGGTAATTCTTATACTTCATCTTCTCAAAATAGACTACCAAACCAGTGTGTTGAGAGACAGTACAGCTACTGAAAGAGTCCTTAAGGGGTGGGTGGTTAGCATATGCAATGCAAGACGTGATATTGATAAATTAATAGAAAAAAATCATTGTCTTACAGCAAAAATTGAAGAGGTTTTAAGTGAAGCTTATCCTGATGCCAAAGAGAGAGCCGTTAAAGAAATGAACATCTACGGCAGTAGCGAAACGCAACGACTGAATGACAGTAGTTTCCCGCCTGAGTGTCCGTGGTCATTTGAACAGATCATGACTGAAGACTGGTATCCCCTTAATGGCGTCAATCTCCACGACAGAAGACTGGCTGCCGGAGGCTGACCATGAGTAACCTATACAATACCGATTACCACCAATGACTGACCCAACAGCGTGAACTGCTGACCAAACGACAGTTTGACCAGCTTGACATTGACAATCTGTTGGAGGCTATGGAGCACGAAATGGGTGGTATTACAGGCACCATAAAATGTCCAATCGGGGAAAAATGTATCTCAAAAATCCAGAAGATGGGAACGCCTGAAAGCCGTGGTTACTGGATAACACAACTTGATGCTTTCATTCCTTTCCCTTGCCTGGCCTCGATAAGGACTTCTTCGCAGTCGTAGTTGCCTCTCTGAATCTTGCGATCATACAATTCTTTCTGCATCCCCATCATTTCTTTGCGATACTGACGGTTCTCTTTGGCATCAATGGCCGAATTGACCAGCCCAAAACCACGGGCAAAGCCCCCGACAAAGGCATCTGTGCTTTGGTAATTCATTTTGATTCCCTTCTGTTATTTGCCTACAGTGGTAGGGCAATGGAGGTATTTATGGAAAACTTGTATGACACTGATTACCACCGATGGTTGAGCCAACAGCGGGATCTGCTTGCCAAACGACAGTTTGACCAGCTTGACATTGAGAATTTGTTGGGAGAGCTAGAGTTGGGCCTTAATGATCATATTCGTGAGTTAAGAAATCTTCTTACCAATCTGATTCTTCATTTACTTAAATGTGAGTACCAGACGACGGTACTGAAGGATGGTTGCAATATGTATTTCATTCATAGTTGGTTGACCAGCATTGACAATTCAAGATCAGAAATCGAATCCCTGATCGAAGAGAATCCTTGTGTACGATCCAAAGTGGATGAAACACTATCTGAGGCTTACCCCAAAGCCAAACAAAGAGCGATCAGGGGAATGAACAGCTACGCCAGAAGCGAAGCACAACGCCTGAACAATAGCAGTTTTCCCAATGGGTGCCCCTGGTCGTTTGACCAGTTAATGACAGAAGACTGGTATCCGCTAAATGGCGTCAATATCCACATCCACGACTGAAGACTGGCTGCCGGAGGCTGACAATGACTGATTTTACAAAACCGATTACACCCAATGGCTGACCCAACAGCGTGAACTGCTGACCAAACGACAGTTTGACCAGCTTGACATTGACAATCTGTTGGAGGCTATGGAGCACGAAATGGGTAGTGTTACAGGCACCATAAAATGTCCAAGCGGGGAAAAATGTATCCGGGAGAGATTCACTGGTGTTCTGATTCACCACAGGCTCTTAACTTCGACCATGGAAGGGAATCAGACAAATAGGACATTGATCAGCTTCCAGCGTCGACGGGAAAAAAGCAGCGAGCAATGCCATACATAAATAGAACATCTGCATTATCAATAAGTGGTCCGGGTTAGATACAAAGAAGGTATGGTAGTGCATTGGTATGGCTATCAAAGTTTGCTGTGACCAAATAATCACGAATTTCAAAAATCCAGAAGATGGGAACACCTGAAAGTCGTGGTTACTGGATAACACTCCGACTTTCTTTTGTTCCTTTCCTTACCTCATTTCCCTACTTTGCCTCGGCCTCTGTAAGGACTTTCACGCAGTTGGTATTGCCCATTTCGGTTGCGATGGACACTGGGGTTGAGCCATCCAAAGTCGTGGTGGCATTGAGATCCGCCCCGACGTGGATCAGGATTTCCACGCAATCGGTATAGCCTTTCCAGGCTGCGATGAAAAGCGGGGTGGCGCCATCCGGAGTTCTGGCGGCGTTGAGATCCGCCCCGGCGTTGATCAGGATTTCCAGGCAATCGGTATTGCCCTTCAAAGCTGCGACGAAAAGCGGGGTGGTGCCATCCAAAGTTCTGGCAGCGTTGGGATTCGCCCCGGCGTTGATCAGGCGTTCGACGACGTCCGTGTGCCCCATAATGGATGCCACCATCAAGGCAGTGAGACCATTAACCATCACGGCATTGGCATTGACTCCTTCTGCCAGTGACCTCTCCAATTGATCCAAATCTCCGTCATAACAGGCATCATAAAATGTCCAATCGGGGAAAAATGTATCCGGGTGAGATTCATTGGTGTTCTGATTCACCACAGGCATCGGGTCTTGCCGACACATCGCACACCGGCGTGAGCCGATGGGCTGATCAAGAAAACACCTCGTAATACAGTCCAGATCGAAGCGTTGGCGACAACATTGGGTTGTGACGACCACGGGCGCTAAACTTCGACCATGGAAGTAAGCCAGACAAATAGGACATTGATCAGCCTTTACTATTGACGGGGAGAGGGTAGTGAGCAATGCCACCCATAAGTAGAACATCTGTGCTAGCCAATAAGTATTATGGGTTAGGTTCAAAGGGAGTATGTTAGTTCATTTGTACGGCTATCAAAGTTTGCTGCGGCTAAATAATCACGAATTTCAAAAATCCAGAAGATAGGAACACCTGAAAGTCGTATTACTGGATAACACAGCACTTTTCTTTTGTTCCCTTGCCTTTCCTCTGTTCCTTATTTTGCTCCGGCCTTGATCAGGGCTATCGCACACTCGTTATTGCCCTTTAGGATTGCGATGGACAGCGGGGTGGCGCCATCACTGGTTCTGGCAGCGTTGAGATCCGCCCCGGCTTTGATCAGGAGTTTCACGCAGCTGTACTTATTTTCTTGGGCAGCGAGGAACAGCGGGGTGGTTCCATCCGGCAAGGCGGCGTTGAGATCCGCCCCATTTTTGATCAGGAGTTTCATGCAGCCTCTATTGCCCTTAAAGGCCGCGATGAGTAGCAGCGTGTTGCCATCCCTAAACCGGGTGTTGAGATCTGCCTCGTCTTTGATCAAGAGTTCCACACACTTGACATAGCCTCTTGAAACAGCGATGAACAGTGGGGTGGCGCCATCCGAAGTCTTGGGGATGTTGCGATCTGCCCCGGCCTTGAGCAGGTGTTTCACGCAGTCGGTATTGGCTCTATCAGTAGCAAAGTACAGTGGGGTGACGCCCATAACCGTTCGGGCGTTGATATCGGCCCTGGCCTTGAGCAGGCGTTTCACGCAGTTGGTTCTGCCAAGCTGGGCAGCTATCATCAGCGCGGTGGCGCCGTCCTCAGTCCGGGCGGTATTGACGTCCGCCCCGGCCTTGATCAGGCGACCGACGATCACCTCATCCCCCTCACTGGTTGCCAACATCAAGGGAGTATTCTTATTCATGACGGCATTGACATTGACGCCTTCTGCCAACGCCCTATACACATCTCTCCGGTTCCCGTATTCACAGGCCCGGTAAAACATCAGATTGGGGAAAAATTTAGCCTGGTGATATTCACCGGTGTTCAAATTCATCACAGGGAACGGGTCTTCCCGACAATACGCGCACTGGCGGTGGTCTATGGCTACTTTAAGAAATAGCTGCGTAATACAGTCCACATGATAGCGGTGGCCACATTGGGTTTGAAATACAGGTTTGACGCTCACAGCCGTCACATCGCGACCATGGAAATCTTCCAAACAAATAGGACAGGCATCGTTCGTCGACGTTACGTCAGTTCCCACGGGGAAAGGGGAGTGAGTAATGGCATCCATAAGTAAAACCTCCTCGTTATTTTATTCAATGAGTTATCCACATGAGTCTTAGACACCAAAAAAGTACGATAATTCAGTTTTATGGCTGATAAATTTGCTGTGACTAAATAATCTCGCATTGCAAAACACAGAAGCTGGGAATACCTGAAAGCTGTGTTTAGCGGGTAACACAACGCCTTTGTTTTGTTCTCTTCCTTGCTTCAGTTCCCTACTTTGCTCCAGCCTTGATCAGGGCTTTCGCGCAGTCGGTGTTGCCTTTCCGGGTTGCGATGGACAGCGGGGTAGTGCCAAGCTTAGTCAGGCTGTTGAGGTTTGCCCCGGCGTTGATCAGGATTTCCACGCACTCAGTATTGCCCCTGATGGCTGCCGCGAACAGCGGGGTGGAGCCATCCGAAGTCCTGGCGGCGTTGAGATCCGCCCCGACGTGGATCAGGATTTCAAGGCAATTGATATTGCCTTTCCAGGCTGCGATGAAAAGCGGGGTGGCGCCATCCCAAGTCTTGGCGGCATTGAGATTCGCCCCAGCGGCAATCAGGTGTTTTACGCAGTCGATATTGCCCATCTGGGCTGCCATGTACAGAGGGGTGGCGCCATCCGAAGTTCTGGCGGCGTTGAGATACGCTCCGGCGTTGATCAGGAGTTTCATGCAGTCGGCGTTATTTTCTTGTGCAGCTACGAACAGCGGGGTGGAGCCATTCTGCATCCGGGCGTCGAGATCCGCACCGGCGTTAATCAGGATTTCCACGCAATCGTTATTACCTTTATAGGCTGCGGAGTGAAGCGGGGTGGTGCCATCAGTCCTGGGGCGGTTGAGGTCCGCCTTGGCTTCGATCAGTGCTTTCACGCATTCGATATTGCCTTTCCAGGCTGCGACGGAAAGTGATGTGGCGCCATCCGAAGTTCTGGCGGCGTTGACATCCGCCCCGGCGTTGATCAGGCGTTTCACGCAGTCGCTATTACCCGCGTTAGCAGCGAGGAACAGTGCAGTGGCACCACTCGAAAGGACAGTGTCGAGGTTCGCCCCAGCAATGATCAGGCGTTCGACTACGTCTATATGTCCCATAGCGGATGCCAACATCAAGGCCGTGAAATCACCATTCATAGCGGCATTGACATTGACTCCTTCTGCCAGCGACCTCTCTACCTGGTCCAGATCCCCGAATAAACAGGCACGATAAAACGTCTGATCGGGGAAAAATGTATCCGGGTGAGCTTCACTGGTGTTCTGATTCACCAAAGGCATCGGGTTTTGTCGGCACATCGCACACCGGCGAGAGCCGATGGGCTGATCAGCAAAACACCTCGATATACAGTCCAGATCGAAGCGTTGGCCACAACATTGGGTTTTGACGACCACAGGCGCTTCACTTCGACCATGGAACTCAGCCAGACAAACAGGACATTGATCAGCCTTAACTGTTGTCGGGGAGAGGGCAGTGAGCAATGCCATCCATAAGTAAAACATCTGTGCTAGCCGATAAGTATTACGGGTTAGGTGCAAAGAAAGTATGGTAGTTCATTTATATGGCTATCAAAGCTTGCTCTGGCAAAATAATTACACATTGCAAAACTCGGGAGATGGGAACACCTGAGAGCTGTGTTTACTGGACAATATAACGCCTTTCTTCTGTTTCTTTCACTGCCTCTGTTCCCTACTCTGCCCCGGCGTTGACCAAGAGTTCGACGCAGTCGGTATTGCCCTTCAGGGCTGCTGCGCAGAGCGGTGTGGCGCCATCCGAAGTCCGGCAGATGTTGAGATTCGCCCCGGCGTTGACCAAGAGCTTCACGCATTCGGTATTGCCCAACTCGGCAGCGATGAACAGTGGAGTGGCGCCATCCAAAGTCCTGGCGGCGTTGAGATTCGCCTCGGCTTCGATCAGTGCTTTCACGCATTCGGTATTGCCTATCGCAGCAGCGGCAAACAACGGGGTGACGCCATTTGGCAAGGCAGCGTTGAGATCCGCCCCGGCGTTGATCAGGATTTTCAGGCAGCCGGTGTTGCCCGTCAGGGCCGCGATGAACAGCGGGGTGGTGCCATCTTCATTCCGAGCTACGTTGACGTTCGCCCCGGCGTTGATCAGGCGTTCAACGATGTCCATGTGCCCCTTGCTGGATGCCAACATGAAGGCAGTGAAGCCATCATTCATAGCAGCATTGACATTGACGCCTTCTGCCAGTGACCTCTCCACTTGATCCAAATCTCCATCACAACAGGCATCATAAAATGTCCGATCGGGGAAAAATGTATCGGGGTGAGATTCACTGGTGTTCTGATTCACCACAGGCACCGGGTCTTGCCGACACATCGCGCACCGGCGTGAGCCGATGGGCTGATTAAAAAAACACCTCGATATACAGTCCAGATCGAAGCGTTGGCCACAACATTGGGTTTTGACGACCACAGGCGCTTCACTTCGACCATGGAAGTCAGCCAGACAAATAGGACATTGATCAGCCTTTACTGCTGACGGGGAGAGGGTAGTGAGCAATGCCACCCATAAGTAAAACATCTGTGTTGGTCAATAAGTAGCTTGGGTTAGATACAAAAAAAGTATGGTAGTTCATTTGTATGACTATCACAGTTTGCTGTGACCAAATAATCATGAATATCAAAAAACACGAAGATGGGAACACCTGAAAGCCGTGGTTACTGGATAACACGACGACTTTCTTTTGTTCCCTTCCTTGCCTCGAACTCAATAAGGACTTTCACATAGACGGCATTGTCCAATTTGGTTGCAATGGACGGCGGGGTGGAGCCACCTTTAGTCCAGGGCGTTGAGATGCTCCTCGGCTTCGATCAGTGCTTTCACGCATTCGGTATTGCCTTTCGCAACAGCGGCGCCTAGCGGGGAGGCGCCATCCAAAGTCCTGAAGGCATTGAGATCCGCCCCGGCGCGGATCAGGATTTCCAGGCAATCGGTATAGCCTTTCCAGGCTGCGATGAAAAGTGGGGTGGCGCCATCCGAAGTCGTGGCGGCGTTGAGGTTAGCCCCGGCGTTGATAAGGATTTTCAGGCAGTCGGCATTGCCGTTCTGGGCTGCGATGAAAAGCGGGGAGGCGCCATCCGAAGTCATGGCGGCGTTGAGGTTAGCCCCAGCGTTGATCAGGAGTTTCACGCAGTCGGAGTTATTTTCCTGAGTAGCGAAGTACAGCGCGGTAGCGCCACTCGAATGTTCGGCGTTGGGGTTCGCCCCGGCGTTGATAAGGCGTTCGACGACGTCCATGTGCCCTCCATAGGACGCCAACATCAGGGCCGTTAAATCATCAGTCATAACGGCATTGACATTGACTCCTTCTGCCAGTGATCTTTCCACCTGTTCCAAATCCCCGTCTAAACAGGCACGAAAAAATGTCTGATCGGGGAAAAATGTATCCGGGTGAGATTCACTGGTGTTCTGGTTCACCAAAGGCATCGGGTTTTGCCGACACATCGCACAACGGCGTGAGCCGATGGGCTGATCAATAAACCACTTTGAAACACAATCCAGATCGAAGAGTCGGCCACAACATTGAGTTTTGACAACCACAGGCGCTGAATCACGGCTTTGGAAGCAAGCCAAACAAATAGGACATTGATCGACCTCCGGTTTCCAGGGGGAGAGACCAGCGAGCAATGCCATCCACGAGAAGAACATTTGTTTTGGTCAATAAGCACGGGTTAGATCCAAATAAGCATGATAGTTCATTTACATGGCTATCACAGTTTGCTGTGACCAAATAATCATGAATATCAAAAAACCGGAAGATGGGAACACTTGAAAGCTGTTTTTACTGGATAGCAAAATGCCTTTCTTTTGTTTCCTTCCTTTCTTTGGTCGCAGTAAGGGCTTCCACGCAGTCGGTATGGCCCAACCTGGTTGCGATGGACAGTGGGGTGGCGCCATCCGAAGTCCTGGCGGCGTTGAGATCCGCCCCGGCGTTGACCAGTGCTTTCACACATACGGTACTGCCTTTCTCAGCAGCGGCGAGCAACGGGGTGGCACCATCCGAAGTCCTGGCGGCGTTGAGATCCGCCCCGGCGTTGATCAGGATTTTCATGCAATCGGTATGGCCTTTCCAAGCTGCGAAGAAAAGCGGGGTGGCGCCATTCGAGGTCATGGCGGCGTTGACGTTTGCTCCGGCGTTGATAAGGCGTTCAACGACGTCCGTGTGCCCTCCGGAGGATGCCAACATCAAGGATGTGAAATCATCGGTCATAACGGCATTGACATTGACTCCTTCTGCCAGTGACTTCTCCACCTGATCCAAATCCCCGTCATAACAGGCATCATAAAAGGTCTGATTGGGGAAAAATGTATCCGGGTACGATTCACCGGTATGCCAATGCAAAACAGGGAGCGGGTTTTGTCGGCAATACCCGCACTGGCGAGAGCCTGTGGGCTGAATAACAAATTGCCTCGTAATGCAGTCCAGATGGTAGAAGTGGCGACATCGGGTGATGACGAACACAGTCTCTCTACTACGGCTATGGTAGCGGTAGCAATCCAGACAAATTTCAAGTAGATCGGCCTTCAGTGTCCATGAGAAGAGGGCAGCGATCAATGTGACCTTTAGGTAGAACATCTGTACTAGCCAATAAGCAGCGCGGTTTAGGTCCAAAGCAATCATGATAGTTTATTTGTATGGCTATCAAAGTTTGCTGTGACTAAATAATCACGAATTTCAAAAACTCAGCAGATGGGAACTCCTTAAAGCCGTGTTACAGGATAATGCAGTACCCTTCATTTGTTCTCTTCGGAGTCTTGGCCTTGATAAGGGCCAATGCGCAGTCGACGTTGTCCATCTCGATTGCGATAGACAGCGGGGTGGCGCCATCCGAAGTTCTGGCGGCGTTGAGATCCGCCCCGGCGTTGATCAGGGTTTCCACGCAATTGGTATTGCCTTTCAAAGCTGCGATGAAAAGCGGGGTGGCGCCATCCGAAGTCCTGGCGGCGTTGACATTCGCCCCGCCGTTGATCAGGGTTTCGACGCAATCGGTATTGCCTTTCAAAGCTGCGATGAAAAGCGGGGTGGCGCCATCCGAAGTTCTGGCGGCGTTGAGATCCGCCCCATTTTTGATCAGGAGTTCCATGGTGCCCTTACAGGCTGCAATGAGTAGCAGCGTGTTGCCATCCCTGAACCGGGTGTTGAGATCTGTCTCGTCTTTGATCAAGAGTTCCACGCACTCGACATAGCTTCTCGAAACAGCGATGGACAGAGGGGTGGCGCCATCCGAAGTCTTGGGGATGTTGCGATCTGCCCCGGCATTGAGCAGGAGTTTCACGCACCCGGTTCTGCCTTTCTCAGCAGCAAAGTACAGTGGAGTGGCGCCCGTCACATTTCGGGCGTTGACATTCGCCCTGGCCTTGAGCAGAAGTTTCACGCAGTTGGTCCTGCCCCGCTGGGCAGCTACCATCAGCGCGGTGGCGCCGTCCTCAGTCCGGGCGGTATTGACTTCCGCCCCGGCCTTGAGCAGGTGGTCGACGATCACTTCATCCCCCTCATTGGATGCCAAGATCAAGGGAGTATCCTTATTCATGACGGCATTGACATTGACTCCTTCTGCCAGCGCCCTGGACACCTGTTCCCGGTTCCCGTTTGAACAGGCTAAATAAAACCTCAGATTGGGGAGAAATTTAACCTGGTGAGATTCACCGGTGTTCAAATTCATCACAGGGAACGGGTCTCCCCGGCAATACGCGCACCGGCGGCGGTCTATGGCTACATCAAGAAATAGCTGCGTAATACAGTCTACATGGTAGCGGTGGCCACATTGGGTTCGAAATATAGGTTTAACGACCGCAGCCGTCACATCGCGACCATGGAAATCTTCCAAACAAATAGGACAGGCATCGTTCGTCGACGTTGCATCAGGTCCCATGGGGAGAGGGGGGGCTGTAATGGCATCCACAAGTAAAACCTCCTCGTTGTTTTATCTAATGAGTTTTAGACACAAAAAAAGTACGATAATTCAGTTTTATGGCGAATAAATTTGCTGTGACTAAATAATCACGCATTGCAAAACTCGTAAGATGGGAACACCTGAAAGCTGTTTTTAGTGGATAGCAAAATGCCTTTCTTTTGTTTCCTTCCTTTCTCTGGCCTCGGTAAGGGCTTTGACGCAATCGCTATGGCCCAGCCTGGTTGCGATGGACAACGGGGTGGCGCCATTCGAGGTATTGGCGGCGTTGGGATTCGCCCCGGCGTTGATCAGGAGTTTCACGCAGTCGGGGTTATTTTCCTGGACAGCGAAGTACAGCGCGGTAGCACCACATGATCGGGCGGCGTTGGGGCTTGCCCCAGCGTTGATAAGGCTCTCGACAACGTCTGTATGCCCCCCATAGGATGCCATCATCAAGGCCGTGAGATCATCAGAGGTAACGGCATTGACATTGACGCCTTCTGCCAGTGATCTCTCCACCTGCTCCAGATCCCCGTTGGAGCAGGCGATATAAAATGTCTGATCGGGGAAAAATGTATCCGGGTGAGATTCACTGGTGTTCTGATTCATCAAAGGCATCGGGTTTTGCCGACACATCGCGCAACGGCGTGAGCCGATGGGCTGATCAACAAAACACCTCGAAACACAGTCCAGATCGAAGAGTTGGCCGCAACATCCGGTTTTGACGACCACTGGCTCTTCATTACGGTTATGGAAGTTAGCCAAACAGATAGCGCATTGATCGGCTTTTAGCGTCCATGAGTAGAGGGCAGCGATCAATGTCATCCATAGGCAGAACATCTGTACTGGCCAAGAAGTCGTGCGGGTTGGGTACAAAGAAATTATGGTAGTTTATTTTTATGGCTACAAAAGTTTGCTGTGACTAAATAATCACCTATCTCAAAAGCTCAGAAGACAGGAACACCTGAAAGCCGTGGTTACAGGATAACGCAGTACCCTTCATTTGCTCTCTTTGCTCTCTCGGCCTCGATAAGGGCTTCTGCGCAGTCGTTGTGACCCTTCTCATTTGCAATGGACAATGCAGTTGCGCCATCCCTAAATCTGGCGGCTTTGAGATCTGCTCCAAAGTTGAGCAGGAGTTTCAGGCACTCGACATTGCCCTTCTCGGCTGCGATGAACAGTGGAGTGACACCCTCTGGCAAGGCAGTGTTGGGATTCGCACCGGCGTTGAGCAGGAGTTTCACGCACTGGGTATTGCCCTCTTGAGCTGCCATGTAGAGCGGGGTGGTGCCCTCTGAAGTCCCGGCGGCGTTGAGATCCACCCCGTGTTTGATCAGGAGTTTCACGCACCCGGTGTTATTTTCTTGGGCAGCGAGAAACAACATGTTATAGCCACCGTTAGTCCGGACGTTTAAATCCGCCCCGGCTTTGATCAGGATTTCCGCGCAATCGGTTTTGCCTTTCCAGACTGCGATGGACAGTGGAGTGAAGCCATCCGAAGCTCTGGCAGTGTCAAAAGCCGCCCCTTTTTCAATCAGAAGTTGTAAACACTTGGTATTGCCCTTCAGTGCTGCGGTAAACACTGGGGTGGTGCCCCACAAGTCGGTGTTGGGGTCTGCCCCATCGGCAATCATGATTCGCACCTTTTCGGTATTGCCCTTGAGGACTTCGATGAGCAGTGGAGGGATGCCTTTGAGATCCGCCCCTTTGTCGATCAGGAGTTGCGCACACTCGGTATTGCCCTCCAGGACTGCAATAATAAGCGCGGTGGCACCATCCTCAGTTCTGGTAGCGCCGACCTTTGCCCCAGCTTTGAGCTGGCGTTCGACGACTGCCCTGTTCCCACTACAGGATCCCAGCATCAAGGCAGTGAGACCATATTTCATAACGGCATTGATATTGACTCCCTCTGCCATTGACTTATCCACCTGATCGTAATCCCCTTGAAGACAGGCATCGTAAAACGTCTCGTCGGGGAAAAATTTATCCGGGTAAGATTTACCGATTTTCTTACCCACCACAGGCATCGGGTCTTGCCGACACATTGCGCACTCGCGTGAGCCGATAGGTTTTGTAAAATACTGACTCGTAAGACAGACCAGATGGAATGTGTGGCCACAATGGGTTAGACATTCGGTTTCGTCGGCGTCCACTGGCGCCACACCGTGGCCATGGAAATTTTCCAAACAAATAGCACAGACATCGTCCTTCGAACTTACGTCAGTACCCATGAGGAAAGGGGAGAGAGTATTGATATTCATAAGTAAAACCTCTGTGTTTTTTTAAGAAGCTATACAGATTTAGAAACAAAAAAAGCACGATAGTTCAATTTTATGACTATAAAGTTTGCTGTGACTAAATAATCACCCATCTCAAAAGCTCAGAAGATGGCAACACCTGAGAGCTGCGGTTACCGGATAAAACAACGCCTTTTTTTGCTTCCTTCCTTGCCTCAGTTCCTTACTTTGCTCCAGCCTTGATAAGGGCTTGCGCACACTCGCTATTGCCCATCTCGGTTGCGATGGACAGCGGGGTGGAGCCATCCGAAGTTCTGGCGGCGTTGAGATCCGCCCCGGCGTTGATCAGGATTTCCAAGCAATCGTGATTACCTCTGCGGGCTGCGACGTGAAGCGGGGTGGCGCCATCAGTCCTGGGGAGGTTGAGGTCTGCCTTGGCTTCGATCAGTGCTTTCACGCATTCGGTACTGCCTTTCCAGGCTGCGACGGAAAGTGGCGTGGCGCCATCCGACGTTCTGGCGACGTTGAGATCTGCCCCGGCGTTGATCAGGTGTTTCACGCAGTCGCTATTACCCATGAAAACAGCCATGAGCATTGCATTGGCGCTACTCGAAAGGACAGTGTTGACGTTCGCCCCGGCAATGATCAGGCGTTCGACGAGGTCTGTGTCTCCTATAGTGGATGCCAACATCAATGCCGTAAAATCATTAGTCATAGCGGCATTGACATTGACTCCTTCTGCCAGCGACCTCTCCACCTGATCCAGATCCCCAGATAAGCAGGCAAGATAAAACGTCTGATTGGGGAAAAATGTATCCGGGAGAGTTTCATTGGTGTTCTGATTCACCAAAGGCATCGGGTTTTGCCGACACGTCGCGCAACGGCGTGAGCCGATGGGCTGTTCAGAAAAACATTTCGAAATACAGTCCAGATCGAAGCGTTGGCCACAACATTGGGTTGTCACGACCACAGGCTCTTCACTTCGGCCATGGAAGGGAGCCAGACAAACAGGACATATGTCGGCCCCCAGTGTCGTCGGGAAGAAGGCAGCGAGCAACGCCATACATAAGAAGAACATCTGTGCTAGCCAAGTAAGTAGTAAGGGTTAGGTTCGAAAGGAGTATAGTAGTTCATTTGTATGGCTATCACCGTTTGCTGTGACCAAATAATCACCCATCTCAAAAGCTCAGAAGATGGGAACACCTTAAAGCCGTGTTTACAAGATAACGCAGTACCCTTCATTTGCTTTCTCGGCCTCAACAAGGGCTTCTGTGCAGTCGTTGTTGCCCTTCTCAATTGCGATGGACAATGCAGTCGCGCCATCCCTATATCTGGCGGCTTTGAGATCTGCTCCAAAGTTGAGCAGGATTTTCAGGCACTCGACATTGCCCTTCAGGGCTGCGATGAACAACGGGGTGGCACCAGTTGGTAAGGCAGTGTTGGGATTCGCACCAGCGTTGAGCAGGAGATTCACGCACTGGGTATTGCCCTCTTGAGCTGCCATGTACAGCGGGGGGGGTGCCATCCAACAAGGCGGCGTTGGGATCTGCCTTGTCAGCAATCAGGAGTCGCACCTTCTCGGTATTGCCCTTAAGGACTTCGATGAGCAGTGGAGGGATGCTTTTGAGATCCGCTCCGAAGTCGATAAGGAGTTGCGCACACTCGGTTCTGAAAGCCGTGGTTACTGGATAACACAACGCCTTTCTTTCGCTGCCTTCCTTGCCTCAGTTCTTTACTTTGCTCCAGCCTTGATAAGGGCTTGCGCACATTCTGTATTGCTCATCTCTGTTGCGATGGACAGCGGGGTGGCGCCAGTCTTGGTCTGGGCGTTGAGATCTGCCCCGGCGTTGATCAGGAGTTGTACGCAGTCGGTGTTACTTTCTTGGGCGGTGATGAACAGTGCGGTGACCCCACGCTCAGTTCGTGCGTTGAGATCCGCCTTGGCTTCGATCAGGGCTTGCAGGCAGTCGGTTTTATTTTCCTGCGCTGCGAAGAACAGCGGGGTGGCGCCCGTCTTGGTCGGGGCGTTGAGATCCGCCCCGGCGTTGATCAGGGCTTTCACGCAATAGGTATTGCCCATCTGTGCTGCGGCGGACAACGGGGTGGCGCCATCCTCGGTCCGGGCGGCGTTGAGATCAGCCCCGGCGTTGATCAGGCGTTTCACGCAGTCGATGTTATTTTCTTGTGCAGCGGTGAACAGCGGGGTGGCGCCATTCTCGGTCCGGGCGTTGAGATCTGCTTCGGCTTCAATCAGGATTTTCAGGCAGCCGGTATTGCCTGTCTGGGCAGCTATGAATAGCGGGGTGACGCCATCCTCATTCCGGGCGATGTTGACGTCCGCCCCGGCGTTGATCAGGCGCTCGACGACGTTCATTTGCCCATAATAGGATGCGAACATCAAGGCGGTGAAACCATTAGTCACGACGGCATTGACATTGACGCCTTCTGCCAGTGACCTTTCCACCTGATCCAGATCCCCATTGGAGCAGGCGCTATAAAACGTCAGATCGGGGAAAAATGTATCAGGGAGAGATTCACTGGTGTTTTGATTTACCACAGGCATCGGGTTTTGCCGACACATCGCGCAACGGCGTGAGCCGATGGGCTGATCAACAAAACACCTCGAAACACAGTCCAGATCGAAGAGTTGGCCGCAACATGCGGTTTTGACGACCACAGGCACTTCATTACGGTTATGGAAGTTAGCCAGACAAATAGCACATTGATCGGCCTTTAGTGTCCATGAGGAGAGGGCAGCGATCAATGTCATCCATAGGTAGAACATCTGTACTGGCCAAGAAGTAGTGAGGGTTGGGTACAAAGAAATTATGGTAGTTTATTTTTATGGCTATAAAAGTTTGCTGTGACTAAACAATCACCTATCTCAAAAGCTCAGAAGATGGCAACAGCTGAGAGCTGCGGTTACCGGATAAAACAACGCCTTTTTTTTGCTCCCTTCCTTGCCTCAGTTCCCTACTTTGCTCCAGCCTTGATAAGGGCTAGCGCACACTCGATATTGCCCCTCGCGGTTGCGATGGACAGCGAGGTGATGCCATCCGAAATCCGAGGGATGTTGAGATCCGCCCCGGCGTTGATCAGGAGTTTCACGCAATTGATGTTATTTTGTTGAGCTGCCATGAACAGTGCGGTGAGCCCATCCTCAGTTCGTGCGTTGAGATCCGCCTCGGCATTGATCAGGAGTTCCAAGCAGTCGCTATTGCCTTTCACAGCAGCGGCCAACAGTGGGGTGGAGCCATCCGAAGCCCGAGGGATGTTGATATCCACCCCGGCGTTGATCAGGAGTTTCACGCAGTTGGTGTTATTTTCTTGTGCAGCCGCGAAGAGTGGTGTGGTGCCATTCTTGGTCCGGGCGTTGAAATTCGCCCCGGCGTTGATCAGAAGTTTCACGCAGTCGGTATTGCCTCTCATAGCAGCGGCGAACAGTGGAGTGGCGCCATCCGAAGTCCGAGGGATGTCGAGATCCGCCTCGGCGTTGATCAGTATTTTTACGCAGTCGGCAAAGCCATTCACAGCAGCCAGGAACAGCGAGGTGGTGCCATCCCCATGCCAGGCGGTGTTGACGTTTGCCCCGACATTGATCAGGCGTTCTGCGACATCAGCGTGCCTCCAGCGGGATGCCAACATCAAGGCAGTGAGACCATTAGTCATAACAGCATTAACATTGACGCCTTCTGCCACTGACCTCTCCACCTGACCCAGATCCCCGATTATACAGGCAAGATAAAACCTCTGATCGGGGAAAAATGTATCCGGGTGAGATTCATTGGTGTTCTGATTTACCAGAGGCATCGGGTCTTGCCGACACATCGCGCACTGTCGCGAGCCGATGGGTTGTTCAACAAAAGACTTCGAAATACAGTCCAGATCGAAAAGTTGGCCACAACATTGGGTTTTGACGACCACGGACGCTTTACTTCGGCCATGGAAGTGAGCCAGACAAATAGGACATTGATCAGCCTTCACTGTCCAAAGGGAGAGGGTAGCGAGCAATGCAACACTCAATAAGTAGAGCATCTGTGTTGGCCAATAAGTGGTCCGGGTCAGGTACAAAGAAACTATGATAGTTCATGTATATGGCAATCAAAGTTTGTAGTGACTAAATAGTCACCAATTTCAAAAACGCAGAAGATGGGAACACCTGAAGACCTTGGTTACTGGATAACACAACGTTTTTTTTCCGTTCTCGCATGCCAGCATCAAAGCAGTGAAACCATTATTCACAATGGCATCGACACTAATTTTCTCTGTCGATGACTGCTCCACCTGATCTGATTCCCCCGCAAAACAGGCTTAAAAAAACACGCGATCGGGAAAAAATCATCCGGGTAAGATTTGCCGCTGACCTCATTCACCACAGGCCCTGCATCAAAACTCTCGACCATGAAAATCAACCGAACAAACAGGAAAGGAAAATGAACAATAGTTGACATTTACTGTAAGCGATCGTAACTTTCAAACGACTGTTTGAAACTGTTGCTATAATTTTACAATCTGTTTCATAAATAAACACTAAAACATAAGACAACCCAGAGGTACCGTTATGCCAGACTATAAGGCCCCCCTGCGCGATATCCGGTTCGTTCGTGACGAGCTCCTGGGATATCAGGAACATTACGCCAGTCTCCCCGGTGGAGAAGAAGCTAGCCCTGATATGGTGGACGCCATCCTTGAAGAAGGTGCCAAGTTCTGTGAACAGGTTCTGGCCCCTTTGAATCAGGTCGGTGATGAGCAAGGCTGCACCTGGTCCGAGGACGGTGTAAAAACACCAGACGGTTTTAAAGAGGCTTACCTGCAATACGTTGAAGGCGGCTGGCCTTCACTGTCCAGTGATCCAGAATACGGTGGCCAGGGTCTGCCTTACTCTCTGGGTCTGGTTCTCAGCGAACTGATGGGAGAAGCCAACTGGGCCTGGGGCATGTATCCCGGACTCAGTCATGGTGCCATGAATACTTTGGAAGCCCATGGTACTGAAGAACAGAAGCAAGCTTACCTGACCAAGCTGGTATCCGGTGAATGGACAGGTACCATGTGTCTGACCGAGCCTCACTGCGGTTCTGACCTGGGTATGCTGCGAACCAAAGCCGAGCCTGCCGCTGATGGTACTTATAAAATTTCAGGTACCAAGATCTTTATTTCTGCCGGTGAACACGACATGGCAGACAATATTGTCCACATCGTTCTGGCGCGTCTGCCGGGTGCTCCAAAAGGTACCAAAGGGATCTCGCTGTTTATCGTTCCCAAATATCTGCCTGGCAAGCACGGTGAGAGCAATGGCGTAAGTTGTGGTTCCATTGAGCACAAGATGGGGATTCACGGTAACGCCACCTGTGTCATGAACTTTGACGAAGCAACCGGCTTCCTGATTGGTCCGGAAAACCGTGGTCTGCACTGCATGTTCACCTTCATGAATACTGCCCGCCTGGGTACGGGTATTCAGGGCCTGTCCCACGGTGAAATCGCCTTCCAGGGTGCTCTGCGCTACGCCCGCGAACGTCTGCAAATGCGCTCCCTGAGCGGTGCCAAGAACACTGAAGGTCCGGCTGACCCAATTATTGTGCACCCTGACGTACGTCGGATGCTGCTGACCATCAAATCCTTAACCGAAGGCAATCGTGCCCTTCTTTACTACACAGCCAAGAAAGCAGATCTGCTGCACAGTCCTGATGAAGCAGTGCGTGAACAGGCTGATAAGGAACTGGGCTTCCTGACACCTATCGTCAAGGCTTTCCTGACCGAAACCGGTTTTGAGTCCGCCAACCACGCACTTCAGTGCTACGGTGGCCACGGCTATATCAGTGAATGGGGTATGGAGCAGAACGTTCGTGACTGCCGTATTTCCATGCTGTATGAAGGAACTACCGGTATCCAGGCTCTGGACCTGCTGGGAAGAAAAATCTTCCAGAGCGGTGGTGAAACCATGAAGCCATTTACCAAGGAAATTCACAAGTTCTGTAAAGCTCACGCTGAAAACGAAGACCTGAAAGCCTTTGTTGAGCCACTGGCTGCCTTGAACAAGGAGTGGGGCGATCTCACCATGCAGCTGGGCCTGAAGGCGATGGAAAATCCTGATGAAGTGGGTGCGGCTTCCGTCGACTTCCTGATGTATTCCGGTTATGCGACTCTGGCTTATATGTGGGCTGATATGGCTCGCCTGGCCAAGGAGAAGCTGGCTGAAGGTACAACTGAAGAAGGCTTCTACAAAGCCAAGATTCAGACTGCACGTTTCTACTTTGAACGTATCCTGCCAAGAACACAGGCTCACAAATCTGCCATGTTGTCAGGCACAGCGAATCTGCTGGATATGGCTGAGGAAGATTTCGGTGAACTCTAATCCCGGATAAGAGTTTTCTGACAGGGGGTTGCTTCGGCAGCCCCTTTTTTTATGTCTGAACACTAGGAGCCTGACCGAGAATGGCGTAACTAGATCCCCAGAGGCTCTCTAAAATTTCAGGATGAGCAAAAAACATCCAATTTTTGGTGTAATTTTGCTCATTTTTGCAAATTTAGGCCTTTTCACAGCCTTTATGCCGCTTTTTTAACCCCTTTTAAATTCTCAAGACGGATTGATCCCGTTGAAGCGGCCTTCACAAATTTTTTGAAATTGTGTGCCGTGCATACCAGTGAGAACTCTGCTTCTACCTTCTCTTTACCACGAAGGCTAAAACTCCTGAACCCTGAGTTTTTTATATGACCAAACGGTGGCTCTGCAATGACCTTACGACGCTCATAGATTGCTTTCGCACTGGCTGTCTCCATTTTCTTGTTCATACGTTGCCGCGCGGGCTCAAACTTGTCTGTGCGGATGACCCTGCCAGCATCCTTTTTTGAGCCACTGCATTGTGAACGGTAAACACACTTCCTGCATGCGTCCTTGTTCGCCCGGTAACTCTGCCTCTTGGCCTTGCTGTCTGGGTTAGTTATCAGCTTCTCCCCAGCCGGACAGATAAACACATCCATTTCTGCATCGTAGTCAAAATCTGCTTTGACAAACTTACGCTCAGAGTCCTTAAGCTGGGTATCTGCTGGCTTCTCTTTTCTGTCGGTGGCTATGTAGCCATCTATTTCATGCTTATCCAGCACATGCAGGTTTGGCCCTGAGAAATAACCATTATCCATGCTCACCTTATCCACTACAGCACCATCGGTTGTCTCAGACAGTGCTTCCAAAGCAGGCTCTGCCTCCTGAACATCATTGGCTTGCTGGCTGATGTGCTGGCCGACGATGATCTGATTATCAGCATCTACGGTGATTTGAGCATTGTAGCTGTACTCACAGTAACTTTTCTTGCTCATGATCCGGGCATCATGGTCTGCAAAGCTTATCTGCCTTTTGTCGTCAATAGGCTCATCAGGGTTCAGGGCTTTTTCGCGTTCTTCAAGGGCTTCTTTGGCCGCTTTGATTTTTTTCAGACGCTCCTCTTTAAACTGGAGGTCTTCAGGAATGCTGTAGCCGTTGCTTGCTTTGTAGGCGTCGTCTTCTTCCTGGTCGCACTGACTGGCTTTTTTGATCAGCTCATCCACTTCTGCACTGAGTTCTGCCTCTTTAGCCTTGAGCCTTCCGTAGGTCATGGCCTTGTGCTTTGAGCTGTTGGCTTTGAACTTGGAGCCATCCAGGCTGATATGGCCCAGTGATGCCATTTTGAGCTCCATGGCCAGTTTGACGGACTGTTTGAAGCAGTCATGAAAAAACGACAGATTTTCCTTACGAAAATCTCCCAGAACCCTGAAATTTGGGCAGTTCATTTGTGAGATATACATGAACGCCAGATCTTGTCGACACCGTCGCTCAATCTGACGGGAGCTGAAAACACCATGGCTATAGGCGTAGATCAGAATAGCGACAATGAGCTTTGGAGGGTAAGCGTGCTGACCAAGGTGGTGATATTTTTTTTCAACCTCAGACGTATCGATGTTCTGAAAAATGCTTTCATAAACGAAACAATCATGGTCTTTGGGAAGCAGGTCGAAAATGTTGGTTGGGAACAGCAGATGCTGGTCAAACTCAACAGGGCTGTCCTTGAATTTTGGTGGTGGTGACATCTGGCATCATCGGAGTTGGTTTAAGGCTTATCATAACAGATAAGCCTATTCTCGGTCTAATGGGATGGTCCGCCCCTCCTAAACGGCTTCAAATGAGCCAAAATGGAGTTAACCATTTAAACAGGATTAACCGGAGCGAACCACCCATGACTATTTCAGTACTTGGTATCGATATTGGCAAGAACAACTTTCACCTGTTTGGTGTTGATGAGCAGGGTAGCAAAGTCATCAGAAAGAAGTCGTCCAGGAAGAACCTTCTAGAGTACGTGGCAAATCTGGAGCCATGCATTATCGCTATGGAAGCTTGTGGTGGTGCTCACTATTTGGCTCGGTTATTCAAGAACTATGAGCATACTGTCAAGCTGATTTCACCTCAATTTGTCAAGCCTTATGTCAAGACCAACAAAAATGACTACAACGATGCTGAAGCGATTGCAGAAGCAGCTTCACGGCCCAGCATGCGTTTTGTACCTGTTAAAACATCAGAGCAGCAGGCCTGGCAACTTCTGCACCGCTATCGTCAACAAGCGGTTGATCAGAGAACTGCCCTGGTTAACCAGATCCGGGGGTCACTATTGGAAGAAGGTATTGTAGTTGCCCAGGGTATTGGTAAAGTTCGTGCACAGCTTCCACGAATTCTGGAAGATGCTGAAAATGGACTCCATTCGCTGACTCGTGAGCTGCTACATGGTTTATCAGAAGAGTTGGCCAGTCTTGACAAGCGTATTCAACAGTATGACCAGAAAATTCAGGAGCTAGCAAAAAACGACGACGAATGTCGTCGAATGATGACTATGCCGGGTATCGGAGCCATCACTGCCACAGCATTGAAGGCAGCCATTGGTGATGCGACGTATTTTAAATCTGGTCGACACCTTGCCGCATGGATGGGATTAGTTCCAAGACAGCATTCCACAGGCGGTAAGTCAGTCCTGCTGGGCATCAGTAAACGGGGTGATAAATACCTGCGCACATTATTGATACACGGCGCACGTTCGGTACTCCACTGCCTCAAAAATAAGGATGACCGCTGTAAAAAATGGGTTAGCCAACTTAATGAGCGCAGCAATCACAACGTTGCCGCCGTTGGTCTGGCTAATAAAATGGCTCGGATTGTCTGGGTCATCATGACCCGAAATGAAGTTTACAAGGCTGCATAATGAAGTAAAGGCGGCAGCGGCAAAGTAAAGCATAAGCTTAATCAAAGGGGACCCCCCCGCAGATTGCGATGAGCATGTACAGTTGATGGCAAACAGGTAAAAACCGGCAACCTGAAACCTGATAGGAGCCTTGACCCTTGAGGCCGTCGGACTGATAAGGCCAGGTTGCGCGGATACCCATCAGGGCCAGAGGGTTAGACCTCATGAATAGGCCGTATATATGATTGCAGTTATCTTTGTTTGCTAATTAACAAAACAGGCTCTTGCAAAACGGGGCGGACCATATAAGGCTCCTAGGAAGTTTCATCGAGAATAACAAAACTGAGGAGGGTAACGGGAAGAGCGATTAGCATCACAATGTGTATAACCGGATTAATCAGCATTAACAGTCCGGCTGCGATCCAGATGTTTTTGACAATCTTTTTCTTGGCTCGATAAGAGCCAGTCAAGGTTCGACGATAAAAGTGACGTTTATCGGGCAGCTGATCCTGCATCCAGTCTGGCTGCCATGTGATTTTCAGCATCATGCTGATCAGGGTTATAAGATACCGCATAAACATTCCTTTGAAATATGCGCAGTTATTTAATAAAAATGCAGTCTGGTGATTTTTTTCCAGACACTGTTTTGAGTCTAATGTTTTTTGCCTAACCTCCAACGCTGGTCTATAAAAAAACACGGCATTAGTCCTTTTTCAAAGTCCGTGGAGATATAAGTACCTAACCGGAGCTGTATTAGGCGAGGCGATGAGCAAGCAGAAAACACTAATAAATCCCTTATCGGGCTTTTTTAAGCAATCCATTAATTCTTTCTTACAGATATTTCTTCTTTTGATACCCTGCGGCTTGAAAGTGCAAGCGGCTGAAAATAATGAAATGAACTACGAGCTTCGGGCTCATCAGGGGCATTTGCAATGGTTAGAGCCGACAGACATTCTATTGGCTGTTGACACAGACCTTAAAAACTTGCAGATCAGGGATGAGGGCTCGCATGGGAAAGAAGAACTCGTTTCAGTCACTGCAGACACTTCTTTGCCTTATGACAGTTTTAACAAGGAGACAGATTGGGTCGATCAAATTTGGGGTCGTCCTTCCAGAGATCATCTTTACCTGGGCATGTGGACCTTTCATCTTGAGGGTGGTGATGATCAGGAAAGCAACAATAAGCTGATCGCTTTCTCCTATGAAGGTTATTACGGCGCAACTCTCATTAATACTCACTGTGACAGAGTCTGGTCTGGAGGTGTGCAGCGAACTCTGTATCAACAAAAATATGGAGCCTTTGATATAGAGGCAGGGTATCGCGCAGGGATTGTCTATGGATATAAGGAATATCTAAGCCGTGTCTTCCCTCTGGTTCAGGCCGTACTCGACATCGACTATAAGGGGTTTGGTGTTGAGTTATCCTATGCGGCGGTGGTTTTCTCTGCGGGTTTTTATTACCGTTTCTAATGCCCTGAACGTTTGCCACCCTTATCAAAAAATACCACAAATTGGAGATGTCGTTTTTTTGTAGTTAAAAATTCAAACGTTAGTTTAAAACATTCCTTTTAGCCCCTGTTCCTCTGGGGTAAAATGACCGGACACTGATTAAAAACATTAAAATTTCAGGAGTGTCCCCCATGGCAGACTATCAGGCACCTCTCCGTGATATGCGCTTTGTAATGTACGAAGTGTTCAATACCGACAAGCGATGGAGTCAGTGGCCTGCTACCCAGGAAGTGGTTGATCGTGAAACGGCTGATGCTTTCCTGGAAGAAGGTGCCAAACTGGCTGCGAGAACAGTGGCTCCTCTCAACCGGGAAGGTGATGAGGAAGGTTGCCACTGGAGTGAAGAAGGCGTTACCACTCCGAAAGGCTATAAAGAAGCCTATCGGTTGTTTTCAGAAGCTGGTTTGACAGGCATCGCGGGCAATCCCGAGTATGGTGGTATCGGGATGCCAAAAGCACTGAGTGCACAATTTGATGAAATGTTCAGCAGTGCCAGCCTGGCCTTTATCCTCTACCCGAGCCTGACATCCGGTTCTGCGCTGGCGATTGATGCCCACGCCAGCGAAGAGCTTAAGTCCCTTTATCTTCCCAGACTCTATTCCGGCGAATGGACGGGAGCTATGTGCCTGACTGAGTCACACAGTGGAACAGACCTGGGTATAATCAGAACCCGGGCGGAAGATAATGGTGACGGTTCCTACAACATTACCGGCACCAAGATTTTCATTACTGCCGGTGAGCATGATCTGACAGAAAACATCATTTATCTGGTTCTGGCCAAATTGCCCGATGCACCTGCCGGACCCAAAGGTATTTCCATGTTCCTGGTACCCAAGGTAAATGTGAATGAAGATGGGACTCTGGCAGATAGAAACCAGGTTCACTGTGGTTCTCTGGAACACAAAATGGGGATCAAGGGTTCAGCCACCTGTGTCATGAACTTTGATGGCGCCAAAGGTTACCTGGTGGGAGATGTTAACAAGGGTCTTAACGCTATGTTCACCATGATGAACTATGAGCGACTCTTTGTCGGTATTCAGGGACTGGGCACCAGTGAAATGTCTTATCAGTCAGCTCTCGAATATGCTCTGGACAGAGTTCAGGGCCGGGCAGCTACCGGTCCGCAACAGCCTGAAAAGGCTGCCGATCCGATCATTGTGCATGGCGATGTTCGAAGAATGCTGCTTAACATGAAAGCTCTGAACGAGGGTGGGCGAGCTTTTTCAACCTATGTCGCGAATCTGCTGGATACCGCCAAGTTCAGCCCGGATGAAACAGAAAGAAACCAGGCTTCAGATCAGGTGGGCCTGTTGACCCCCGTTGTGAAAGCGTTCCTGACCGATATGGGCCTTGAAAGCTGTGTTTCCGGTCAGCAGGTATTTGGTGGTCATGGTTACATTCGTGAGTGGGGACAGGAGCAACTGGTCAGGGATGTTCGTATTGCCCAGATTTATGAAGGCACCAATGGCATTCAGGCACTGGATCTGCTGGGTCGCAAGATCGCTATGAATGGTGGTACCTCATTCAAACAATTTGCCGCTAATGTCAGGCGTTTTATTGCTGAAGGACAAGGCGATGAGTTCACTGCTCCTCTGGAAGCAGCTCTGGTCAAACTTGAGACCCTGACAGATGATCTGCTGAGTCAGGCTGCCAATGATCCGAATGTGATTAATTCCAGCTGTAATGATTATCTGCATGCGTTTTCATACGTTTGTTATGCCTGGATGTGGGCGATGATGGTAAGAGAAGCTCAAGCCAAGTTGTCAGCAGGCACTCAGGAAGATGAATTTTATCAGGCCAAGATTATTACTGCCCGATACTTTTACCAGCGTTTATTGCCCAGAATGGAAGGTTTACTCGTTTCTGCAGCTTCTGGAACAGAAGCGCTTTATGAATTGTCGGCTGAACAATTTTGATAGCGAATAGTTTCCACATTTAATCAATCAATAAAGCCTTTCTTCACTCGGGTGTTGAAAGGTTTTTTCATTTTTGGGTAATTGTCTATGATTAAAGTACTGGGCTATCAATCTACATGGAATGTAGAGGCAGGGACGCAAAATAATGAGCAGGATGCTCACAGGGAGTCAGCCCGGTATTCATTAACCTCGCAATGCGAGGTTTTTCTTTTCTGGGAAAAAATTAATTATGGCTCAGAGTGATTTAAGTGCCTCAGTGGTTTTAATCAAAGCCTCTTCGAGCTCAGGAATTAAGTGAATGGCATTGGAGAGCTGATTATCTTTGCCCATTTTTTCCACTTCCAGTGCAATACCCGTCAACAGTGTTGCACCAAAGTTATTACTACTGGACTTTAATGTATGGGCTGCCCGAATCATAACCTGTAAGTCTGCTTCTTTTGAGGCGTTCTGAATGTCTTTCAACAGTGATGGAGCATCTTCAAGATAGCTTTCAACAAGGCTGTCAAATTCGTCTTCCATGATGTCTTTCAGGGTATCCAGAGTGGCCATATCCAGAATCGGGTCTTGATCTTCTGTTTCAAGGCTTTCTTCCAGCTCAAGGCTGTCTTCTGTTTCTATCTTTTCGGAAACAGGTTTAATATCTGATTCGAAATCATTGTCATTAAAATCATTAATCAGCCATTGGCTCAGTTTCTCTTTGAGGGTATTGGTCTTAATGGGCTTGCTCAAATAATCGTCCATGCCGGATGCCAGACATTTCTCCCTGTCTCCCTGCATGGCATTGGCAGTCAGGGCAATAATGGGAGTGCGTGGCAGGTTATGAGCACTTTCTCGTTTTCTTATCAGGCCGGTGGCTTCATAGCCACTCATTGCCGGCATCTGGCAGTCCATGAGTATCAGATCATAAGTCTGATTATGGCTCATACTGACTGCTTCATTGCCATCTGCTGCAATGTCAGTTTGATTTAATCCGATTTTTTTTAACATACTGACAGCGACTTTCTGGTTAACCAGGTTGTCCTCAACCAGAAGAATTCGAATGTGATGACTAAAGGCATTCTCGTCGACAGTCAGTCCTGTTATGTCTTGCGGAGCATGACTGGTATTGTCAGGCTTGAGTGTCTGAGAGTCAGATACATTCAGGTCCAGAACAAATGAGAACGTAGAGCCCAGGTTCAAAGCACTGGATACCTTGACCTCACTGCCCATCAGCTCTAGTAACTGTCTGGATATCGTGAGCCCCAGGCCGGTACCACCAAACTTGCGGGTGGTGCTACCGTCGGCCTGGGTAAAGGCTGAGAACAGATTGGTCAGTACATCGGGTGCGATACCAATACCGGTGTCTTTTACTGAAAATTCCACTTTGACCCGGTTTTCCCTGGCTTCCAACATATTCAGTCGGACAATCACCTCACCTTCTTCAGTAAACTTGACAGCATTACCCACAAGATTGGTGAGTACCTGTCTCAGTCGTACCGGATCTCCCTGCAAAATAGCAGGTAGATCTACATCGGTATAACAGCTTAAATCCAGACCTTTTTCTCGGGCTTCGACTGCCAGAAGGGCACAGATATCCTCAGCGATCTCTGCAGGGTTCATGTTAATGGATTCAATATCCATCTTTCCTGCTTCAATTTTGGAAAAATCGAGGATGTTGTTAATAATCAGCAGCAACACATCTGCGGAGTTATAGGCAGTCTCCAGAAAGTCCTGCTGTGCTGGATTAAGGTGTGTATCTTTTAACAACTCCAGCATACCCAGAACGCCATTCATAGGCGTGCGGATTTCATGACTCATATTGGCGAGAAAAGCGCTTTTAGCCTTGGCTGCTTCAAGGGCTGCTTCCTTGGCTTCATGCAGTTCAGAAATATTATCTTTAAGTTCGCGGTTGGCACTGTGTAACTCTCTGGTTCTTTCGGCAACAGAAGCTTCGAGATTTTCGCGATGTTGTTGCAGTCTCTTGTCCCGTTCTTTTATCTGCATCAGCATTTCGTTGAAGCAGTCGTACAGCTGACCAATCTCATCGTTATCAAATTTTTGAACCTGATGATCATACTGTTCGTTTTTGGTCATCTGGGAGATGGTGTTGGCTAGCTCAGTAATGGGTTTAGCCAGTAATCTCTGCAGTTTTGAGGCAAGAATAGAGGTCAGAATGATAGAGATCAGGGCGGCTAACAAGGCTAAAAAAAGGTTTTCAGTCAGCTCTATATACAGAGGTGACAGATCACCCTGAATGTAGATAGCACCAATCAATTGTTGATCGAGAACAATGGGGCGGTACAAGTGGAGACGGGTACTGCTGAAAAGAGTAACAGGACGTTCAGGGTCTTTTATTGAGAAGGCCCAGGGACTTTGATTGGAACGATGATAGGCAGCAATCTCTTCACCGTCAGCATTTAAAAGAAAAGCGGATTGAACATGGGGAGCGCTGCCAAAACCGGTTAACAGTTTTTTGGCAGAGTTTTCATCCCCAAAAAGCAGAGCGGCATGAGCATTGGAACCTACAACCTCTGCCAGAGTTTCCATATGTTCAACCAGAGAGGCCCTGGACTTCATAAGATCGCTGATACTCTGAATGGACAAAGTTACCAGAAGTACCGCATACGCCGTGATGAGCATGGCATAACGCAATTTTCGCTTGATAGGCAGATTTCTGAACGTCACCATGATTGATTGCTTGACTGAAAAAGGTTTTCATCCCGAATGGGATGAAAACGAGTGACTAATGTTTTTCGTGTGGCTTTTTTACTCAATGACTTTGGCCAGACTTTTTAGTTGAGAGCTGATCTTCAGACCTGACTTATCCACAGAGGATTTGTTAATGGTGAAGTTGATCTTCTTCCCCTTCCGAGCCAAACCAATTAATCCACCCTGCTCGGCAAATGAACGACCGTCACTTATGGTTAGAATAGGCTTGCCATTAAGACTACGGGTCATTTTTGAAGAGGAAGCCTGGTCAATGCTGTGGATATACAGAATGTCGCACAGCTTATCCACAGGCGCATTCAAATCTTTTCGGGTGACAGAAAGGCGTCTGCCCATACTGCTTTTACGGTTAATTTTGACCAACTCACTATTAATTGAACCTTCTCCAATAATACAGAGAGTGAGGCTTTGCTTTTTCTTTGGCCAGCTCACGAATTTGGTGATTTTATAAACAATGGCTGTTTTGACCTTGTCCTCCGGTGTGCCAGCTTTGACTGCACTGGTAAAGAACATCACCGACAAACTGGCCGTTATCAGCAGCAGTCTTATGTTTGATTTGATCATGTTGATTGGCATCGGCATGAAGTAATCCTCCTTCATCCGATTAAAATTGCCAGCGAATCTGGGCGTACCATGATTCCCGGGTTTCTGTTGGTGCCATACCACTCAGAGGTTCGTAGAACTCCCGGTGGTGATTCCTGAAGAGATTCTGTCCCACAATTGAGAACTCAAGACCGTCCCCAAGCTTTTTCGCGACTCGCATATCCAGCGATGTGTTGGCTCCGATACTGGCATTTTTCAAGTTGTCCATGTAGCGGACCCAGAAGTCAAAATACCACTGATTAGGCAGGTTCATTGTGGATCGAATGTTTGCTGTGTGGGAGGCGCTCAGATCTTCGACAATTACTTCATTGACTCTCAGGATGCTGGTTCTTTCCTTATTTGGCCATGCATCGACCTGGAGCCAGCTGTAATTAAACTGAAGTTTCCACCAGTCTTTTGCCTGCCAGTCCGCTACAACTTCCATTCCGTAGGTTCTTACATCAAGTCCATTGATGAGAGTGGCCGGGATTTCGAAGAAGCCGAGGGAAGGATCAGTGTTGGAGCACAGGTTTTGTAGTGAAAGGAGTGGAAAGGTAGAGCTACCGTTGGGGCACTGATTAATATCAACATAGGCAATGATATCTTCGTACTGATTGTAAAACGCAGTAATATCGAGACGAAAGCTATTACTAAATTGTTCACGGTAACCTACTTCCAGAGCGGTCAGTTTTTCTGACTTCAGGTCTGGATTACCTTTGATCGGAATCACGTATTTAACAGGACTGGTATCATCAATCGTAATACCGTCAGTCTGTAATGCGGTCTCACTGATGGAGGGGGTTTTTACCGCCTGAGACAGAGCCGTCCAGAAAGTCCTGTTTTCAGTGGGCTTCCAGGTTAACCGAGCGTTAGGCTGAACCTCATAGCCTGTGAAACTGTTGTGCTCGAAACGTGAGCTGAGGGTGAAGGTCCACTGGTCATTGAGCGTGATGTCATCCTGGATAAAGGCACTGAATAACTCCGTTTTTTTCGAGTCTTTGCCTTCAAGCAGAAACATATAGGGGGTGTTTTCTACCTCGTACCAGGTGGTTCTGTAGCCGAGTCCCCAGACCAGATCGTGCTTGCCCCAGAACTGATAGTAGTGCTGAAACTCAAAATCAACCGTGTCACGTTTTTCAGCAATCCGGTAATCAAAGTTCTGGTAGTTATCGTAGATCGCTCTGAAGGAGAAATCATGAGTTTCACTCAGGGTTCTTTTCCAATAAGCGCCCAGATTTCCACCACGTTGATCCCGACTGAGCCCCTCAACAATAAATCCGTTAGTCAGTTGAGGGGAGAGTGCCTGAGATTGGTCTAACAGGCGCAAGGGAGGTCGGGTGGTTCCCTCGTAAAGGTCTCCCTGAACTGTCATCTCTGAGTCAGAGGTTGTTTTCCACTCTGATTTGAAACCGGCTCTGCGCATATTCCAGTCATCAGAGGTATCTTTACCTTCAGCATCAACCTGACCATCTCGTTCGAAGGCTTTTGCATAAACACGGTAGAAACCGGTTTCCCCAAACTCGCCACCATGACGATAGGCTCCGAAGGCCTTTTCCTGAGTGCCTGCGCCGGCTGAAATCAGGTTCCCCTGGGTGTCTGCTGCTTTCTTGGTAATGACGTTAATGACACCGTTGACGGCATTGGCTCCCCAGAGTGCTGCTCCGGGTCCCCGGATAACCTCAATCCGGTCGATGTCTTCCATCACGGTGTCCTGAACATCCCAGTTCACACCAGAAAACAGCGGGGAGTAAACGGTTCTGCCATCAATCAGAACCAGCAGTTTGTTAGCGAAGATGTAGTTAAATCCGCGGGTACTGATTGACCAGGTGTTGGCGTTGAGTTTTGCCACCTGCATGCCCGGCACCATTCTCAGGGCTTCTGGAATGGAAGTGACGCCGCTGCGACGAAGGTCTTCATTGGTGATGACATAGATAGCGGCAGCGGAATCCATCAGACGCTGCTTTTTTCGGGATACCGACGTGACATCTGGAATCTCCATGGAAATCAGCTCTTCAAGGCTGAGTTCAAAAAGATCCTCGTCTTCCTGTGATTCGGCGATAGCCTGACTGCCTGCGAAAATACATGAGGCCAGCAGTGTGGGTAGAAATTTAGTGTTCAAGGTTCCGCTCCGTGGATTTAAATCCCAACACTGCTGAAGTTGAAGATTCAAAAAAAGGTCTTCTTTAAACCCTAGCTGACCTGTAGAAATTTGAATTGGAAAAGCCGGATTCTGCACATTGGGCAGATAAAGGTGCTTTCCAGGGGATAAAGGGTGCAGGCTCGAAAGAGCCTGCGATTGGCCATTTATTCGTCTCTGGCATCCAGTACAGCAGCACCGGCATCGAGAATGCCGGCGCCACAACGACGGGTATTACAGGTACCACCAGAAAAAGAACGGGCATTGAGTTTAATGATCTCTTCCACTCTGGCCGGTGTGATATTGGGGTTGACTGAGTATATGAGCGCCGCTACTCCGGCAACATGGGGAGTGGCCATGCTGGTGCCCTGATAATACTCGTAATTATCCCGGGTAGCCGAAGTGGCACCCGCATTGGCTGTGGAAAGGATACCGTTTCCGTAATAGCGAGTCTCTCCACCAGGTGCTGAAATATCCACATGACTGCCAAAGTTTGAATACCAGCTGCGGTTGCCGCTGCGATTAATAGCACCCACTGTAATCACATTTTGACAGTTGGCTGGCGTGACATAAGCGGCGTTGGTGTTTTCATTACCCGCTGCGACAACGACGGTCACCCCGGCATTGACCACTTCATTGATGGCATTTTGATAACTGCGGGGGCAGCCGTAGGAATAACCACCGAGACTCATATTAAGGACTTTTACCGGGTTGTTATTACGAGTCATGCCGTAAACATCCAGTCCGGCTGCCCAGCGCATGGCATCAATAATATCTGAGGTGTAACCGCCGCATCGGCCCAGGGCGCGCAGAGGCATGATTTTGGCATTCCAGGCAACACCCGCCACGCCAGTGCTGTTGTTTGATTCTGCCGCAATGGTGCCGGAGACGTGGGTTCCATGCCAGCTGCTCTCGGTGGGGGACGATGGCACCGGTTCTCCATTGGCATAGCCACAGGCTCCGGCTGAAGTGACAGCATCGCCTGAATCAGTGGCATTAGTGTCACGGCCGCCACCGTCATTGGCCATCCACGCCTGTGATATGAAATCATGGCCTGACACTACATTGCCATCCAGATCCTTGTGATAGACGATGCCAGTATCTATAACGCCCACAACAACATTCGCACCTGTTGTCGTATTCCAGGCGGCGGGCAGATTAATGCCTGCTGTGGATTCAAAATAATGCCATTGCTCGTTGTAGCGTGAATCATTGGGCACGCGCATGATTTGCATAATGTAGTCTGGTTCAGCGAAGGCAATCTGAGGATCGTCTTCCAGACCCTCTGCCAGTGCCTGGACCTCATTAATGTTCAGGCTGCTGCCAATCTCAAGAATGTCTTTCTGCTTACCCGCAGCAACACCAAAGGAGCCATAACTGACTCCCTGCTTGATGAATGCCATGGCATTGCCTTCGGTGGGTTTGGGGTGATATTTAACAATGATTCGGTCGGTAACCTGACGGGGAGCTGTCGCGTTTTCTATTTCCTGGCTCGAGGCCATCAGGGGAGTGAATCCGAGAAAAGTCAGTATTAAAGCAATCCTTGCTTTCATGGCGAGATATCCTTACCTCTGGTTATTATTGGCGTGGTTAAATCAGTATGGTTGAAGATAAACAGCACGACACAGTATCTTCAAAAGAAGTGTCAGCCGGTCTGTAGTTATCTTCATTAATTTCTACTGAGCTTGGAGAGGCCGTTGATAAAGTGGCTGAAGGTTCGCCGACTATTTTTGTAGCTGCATAGATATTCGATTTAGAGATATAAATTCTCCAATAAATGGCAAAAATTACTATATAATTTAACTGAACGGTGCCAGCAGAAAAGCAGCCTTTGTCTGGGATTGCAGAAGTTCTCTCAGAGAAGTCTATCGAGTTCTTTTTATCAGTATCTACTCTTTCGACTGGGATGGCTGAATCGGTGCCAGCGATTTCGCTCAACTTTCTTCCTGGTGTTGTATCAACAATGGAAGCATGAGCGGAAGCTTTTCAGGCAATATCCGGATACGGAGTCATTGTCCGCAGGGAGGCGAGGATGATCCGCACTGCTTATTATGAAAATGCCACTGTTTCTAATCCTGAAGCTATTTTTATAGTCTGGTGTGAACGGCATTTTTTGCTCATGGCTGTATTAGCCCTGATGTTACTGTTCAGTTGCAATGCCATTGCTGACAAGAACATTTATACCGGCTGGTTCAGTAATAAAGCCGTCAGTGGTTACGATACGGTAGCTTACTTTACGGAAGCAAAAGCCGTTAAGGGCAATGCCCGGTTCAAATACAAGTACATGGGGGTAGAGTGGTACTTTTCCTCAGAAAAACACCTGAAGATTTTCAAGAAATCGCCCGATAAATATCGGCCTCAATACGGCGGTTACTGTGCCTGGGCTGTCGCCGAGAAAAAGCAAAGAGCACCGGGTGATCCGAATTATTGGAAAATTGTGGATAATAAGTTGTATCTGAATTATGACGCAGACATTCAGGGAAAGTGGCTGAAGGATATACCGGGCTTCATCAGGCTGGGGGATGCGAACTGGCCAACAATGATGGCTCATTAATCCAGGCAGCGCATGATTCAACAGCGAGGTCCTGGTATCTCGCTCATTTCTCAAATGCATATCGTCACAGTGTCTTCATATCCTGTTCACTGAATTGTCATTAACCCTTTCTAGTCTTGCTAATAAAGTTCAGCTTGTTCATTAAAAAAACAGGAAGCTGGCCAGCCTTATGAGCAGGAGCAAAGCGTTGTAGCTATCTACAGAAGAGGTATGGCTCAAATAGGCCCGTAGCTAAAAAAGCGAGAAAGGGAAAATAGGATGACTCCTCAACGTTCTCCGTTCAGACTTCCACAAAAAACACGGTCTGGCTTGCCTGAGGCTGCTGCCGAGTGGCTCCTGGGCCTGAAAACCATCGACCAGATTTATAAAAGAGAGGTGAATGAAGAATACCCCTCAGATGATTTTCTCAAGCTGGTACTGAAAATATTTAATATTCAGCATCAGGTGGCTTCAGGGCATCGGGATTCAATTCCGGCGACAGGCTCATCCGTTATAGTGGCCAATCATCCTTTTGGCGGAATTGAAGGCGTAGCCCTTGCTGATTTATTGTTGCAGGTTCGTCCTGATGTAAAAGTGCTGACGAATGAATTGCTGTGTCGAATTCATGAATTGAAAGAGCTGTTCATAGGCGTGGACATCATCAGCACCGATGCCCGAATGAAAAATGTAAATGCCATCGAAGAAGCCCGAAAATGGGTGGAAGAGGGTCATCAGCTGCTGATTTTTCCTGCCGGAGAAGTGTCCAGTCTGGATCTCTCTCTGAGGCAGGTCACCGATCCCAGGTGGAGAAATACCGCTGCCCGAATTATCCGGCAAACAATGGCCAAAGTGACACCGGTATTCATCGAAGGCCAGAATGGTTGGTTATTTCAGGCCATGGGATTGATTCATCCCCGTTTGAGAACGGCCAGATTGATCAGGGAGCTTCTAAACAAAAGAGGTTCAACCCTGAGCTTTCGCATAGGTCGAACACTGGATTATTCAGACTATCAATCCATGAGTTCTGACTCGGCACTGACCAATTATCTGCGTTTGAATACATACCTGCTATCCACACATGATCCGGCACAGACAAAACGGGTTTCCATGCCTCCAAAAGAACGAAAAATGCAGCCCATTGTCGATCCTGTTTCCCCTGAAAAGGTGAAAGCCAATGTTCAACAGTTGCCAGAGGAGTGCCTGCTGCTGGAAAAGGGTGAAATGAGTGTTTATTGTGCCGGTGCGGAGCAGCTGCTTGAAGTCTTGCCGGAAATTGGCCGTCTCAGAGAGGTGACCTTCAGAGGCGTGGGAGAAGGTACCGGTAAACCCAGAGATCTTGATCAGTATGATGAGGACTATCTGCATCTGTTTCTCTGGAATCAGAAAGAAGAAAAAATTATGGGAGCTTATCGGATCGGCCAAGTTGATCAGGTCCTTCGCTCCAGAGGCATCCATGGCATTTATTCCCGCAGTTTATTCCGCTACCACGCTGAGTTTATTCACAAGCTGGGCAGTTGTCTGGAGATGGGGCGGTCGTTTGTAGTGCCTGAATATCAGAGGAGTTTGAGTGCCCTGATGATGCTCTGGAAAGGGATTGGTGCCTATGTAGTTGCCAATCCATGTTACAAGGTACTGTTTGGACCCGTCAGCATCAGCAGTGATTACAGAGAGGTTTCCCGTCAGTTAATGGCGGGCTGCCTGTCTGTGAATAACTCGGACACTGTGCTTCGTGATCTGGTTCAACCGACAACCCCTCTGAAGCCGGGTAAAGAGCGCTTTTGGAATCAGTCCGATTTGATGGGATTGACGGATTTTGAAACCCTCTCTTCTCTGGTTCAGCAAATTGAGAAAGACAAGAAAGGTATACCGATCCTGTTAAAGCACTATTTGAAACTGAGCGGTGAGCTGGCAGCTTTCAATGTTGATCGCGACTTTAACAATGCCCTGGATGGATTGATTATTGTCGATCTTCTGAAAGTGGACGAAAGAACGCTTAATAAATACATGGGAGCCGCAGGCGCTAAAGCTTTCCTCGAATATAACCGGCCTGCGGCATAAGGCCTGTACTTTCGCTCACGGGTGCTGTGAATCAGTCATTGTTTGGGTGGATTCTTCAGTGCGGGCTCGATGCTGTCTGGTGGAGGTAGCTACACCAAAATTGACGGGCAAACTGACGCCCTCCTGCGTCAGTATCAGGGCGATCAGGGCAAGATGATGGGTGGTATGATTCTGCAGAAAGAGCAGCTCTCTGATGATACTGCTGCTGGTTTCAATGGGACTTCCCGAGTTCGTGACAGCCACCACTGATACGGTTTCGGGGTAATGTGACATATTCTGGCTACCGAGCAGGATGCGGAGATTTTTCAGGTAGTCCATGGCCTGCTCTATTGATTCTTCCAGCAGCTGATTCCGGGGACGATTGTCATAATCAATAGCACCGTAATCGAGCCCTTTGAAAAAGCAATGATAGAACTCAATAATGTGCCTGACATGGGTACCTACTGAACTCGACGAAAGCGATGTGCTCTTTTTATATTGCTCTTCGGAGAGATGGAGGAGCACTGACTCCAGCTCGGAGAGCGTGTTTATATTAAACTGGCGGGCATCGGTTAGTGTCATGATGATTCCAGATTTTTTTGTCGCGGATTCAGTCAGTCTGTCACAGTGACAAGCTCTTTGTACAGGTTCCAAACATGGGTCATGCCAACAGAATGTATTCGTCTTGAATGAAACATTGGCGAAGCCATAGTTTCTGGTTAGAATGCCTACCCTGATAAAAACAACAGCCTTTTCGACTACCTTCAGATAGTTGTGCGTTGCCGTCAGTCAGTGGCCAGCCTTGTGACTGGTAGCGGCTGAGAAGAATCAAATTGTTAAGTGACCAGAGGAATTTTCGATGAGCAGCATTCCATCCGAACTGCGTTATGTACGTTCCCATGAGTGGATCCGAATCGAAGAAGACGGTACTGCCACCATCGGTATTACCGATCACGCCCAGGAAGCTCTGGGTGATGTTGTGTTCGTTGAGCTGCCAGAAGTGGGGTCTATTCTGGCTGCTGAAGATGAAGCGGGTGTGGTTGAGTCCGTAAAAGCCGCTTCTGACCTCTATGCACCCATCTCTGGTGAAGTTATTGCCATTAACGAAGCGCTGGAAGAGGCACCTGAAACAGTGAACGGCGCACCCTACGATGAAGGTTGGTTCTTCAAGGTCAAGATCACCGACGAAGGTCAGCTGAGCGAACTGTTGGATGCTGAAGCCTACTCAGAATTCGTAGAGTCCGAGGCCTGATACAGGGCCGGGTTTGACGTTTCAAAATGAATGATGATCAGCTGCTGCGCTACAGCCGACAAATACTTTTGCCTCAGATCGATATTGAGGGGCAGGAGCGCCTGCTCAACGCCCATATAGTGATTGTTGGTATTGGCGGGTTGGGCTGTCCGGCAGCCATGTATCTTGCAGCAGCCGGAATCGGAAGACTGACTCTTATTGACCCGGATGTGGTGGATGCCACCAACCTGCAAAGACAAATTGCCTTCTCTACCGATGATATCGGACAATTTAAAGTGCATGCAGCGGCGGCAAGAATCAGCGCCATGAACCCGGGTGTTGAACTAGACCTCATTCCCAAAAAGCTTACAGAGCAGGAATTACTGAGTCTGCTGGAGAACAGCGATCTGGTTCTTGATGCTACTGATAACTTTGACAGCCGATTCATGGTGAATCGTTGCAGCGTTCGTTTGGGAGTGCCACTGGTCACGGGTGCAGCTATTCGCCTTAATGGCCAGTTAACGGTATTTGATCGCTGGCAGGAAAATGCACCTTGTTATCGTTGCCTTTACCCAGAAAAGGTAGCTGAAGAACTCAGCTGTTCGGAATCAGGCATTCTGGGACCTGTAGTGGGAACGATCGGTACCATGCAGGCACTGGAGGCGGTCAAGCTTCTAACAGGAGCGGGTAAAACATTGAATGGCAGACTGTTGATGTTTGATGCTGCCAGTATGGAATGGCAAAGCCTTCAGCTGATTGCCGATCCGGATTGTCCGGTGTGTGGCCAGGGAGAGAAGAAGGGCTGAGAGTTTCAGCCCTGATAGTTTTTCACTTCACTGAGCAGACGTTTTTTGTGCTCATTGTCAAGTTCATTCCAGTGGGCCCCGATTAAAGCACCTTCCATTGCATAAAGCAGTACTTTTGATACTTTAAAGCCTCTGTCTCTGACTTTGCAGTAGGCTGCCACGGCGCCTACTTCATGAAGCTGTTCAAGAGTTCGAATACCCACAGCGTTAAGCCACTGCACTGAAGTTTTACCAAGATTTTTTAATTCGATCAGGTCAGTTGCCATACCGGTTTTCCAAATCGTCCCAAGCGTCCATGGAGGGTGTGCTTGATATTTTTCTGAAAGTCAGAGGGAAATTTCTTTTAATGAGTTTAATGATAGACGAGTCTTTGAAGCTGCTCAGAAAACGGCAGCCGAAGAAGGAAAAATAGATCAATTCAATTCAATTGAATCGACAGGTCAGTGAGCAGTTTTTCACGCCAATGCTTACAGGTTGTATTGAGTACTATAGTGTGCTCTTTTTCCTGATCCGAGAGCGGTTCCTCCCACTGACGTTGCTGTTTGATCAGACCTATGGTCGCCTCGGAAGCATCGGTGTTGTTGAATTGACGTTTAATAATTCGGCGTTTAAGAACATCATCGGGTGCCATGCATTTGACAATAAAATAAGGGTATTGAAGTTCGATGGCAGGCTGGCAACATAACGCTCTTTCCTTAAATTTGAGAGAAGCGCCATCAATAACAACAGAAATACCCTGACTTAACAGAGAGCGAGCGGCTTCCTGAATGGTTAAATAAGTTTTTTGGGTGGCGTCCTGTGTATAAATACTCAGCCCGGCTTCATGGCTCGATGCTTCAGGCTTGAGACCAAATAATCTTTTCCGCTCGATATCTGTTCTCAGCATGATGCAGTTGGCGTGTTTCACCAGTTCCCGACCTGCTGATGTTTTTCCGGAACCCGATAGTCCCTGCATAATGGCAAGAAATGGTTTTTTAGTCTGGCAATAGCTTTCAGCCAAATTGGCATACAGGCGATATTCAGCAAGCGCTTGTGATGTCAGTTGATCGTTAAGATCATCATACGATCGGAGCAAGACGATCCTGGCTTGAACCAGTGCTTGGTAGACCCTGTAAAAACTTAATAAACCCAGGCCCCGAAAGTCCCCGCTGATATCCATATATTTATTAACGACAAAAAAAGTTAACTCACAGAGCCCTCTGGCATCCATATTCACACAGAGGAAGCCAAGATCAGCCATGGAGTCGGTGCCGCCCTCCCGTTCTCGAATCAGGGGCCGCAATGCTTGATAGCGGTCCGAGGACCACTTTTCCACTCTGGCAAGCTGCGCAATATCTTCTTCCTGATCCAGCAAAGGTCTTATCTGATCGAAGTTTTGAGCTACCGGAAACCAGACGTGCTCTTCAGAGCCAGGGTGCTGATGGGTAGTAATGACTTCAATTTCCTGATGAAAATAAGCCAGTTGCACGGCCATATCCAGCAAAGGTTCGAGAGTTAATTGTCCCGATAAGCTGAGGGCGTCCAGCCAGTTCTCCTTTAGAAATGGGGGCATCGCTATAACATTCGATAGATTGGGAATGGTCACTGAGTATAGGCAGAGGGCTTGATTAAAGCCTCAATAAAGGAAAATTAAACGCAGGGGTTGTGGTAAACATCATAACTGGAAGCAATACTTTTTACTGATTGCGCCGTGGGAAAGTAATCCGAGATAAAAACACGGCAAACCATAGAGCTATTGCGGAAAGCTATGGCGTATAATCTCGCACCATGGTCACAAAGAAAAAAACACCGTCCCGAGGCAAGCAGTCGTCAGGACGAAAGAAGAAAGCCCAGAATGCAGGGGGGCTCAGGCGCTGGTTTCCGGTTCTGGTAAAGCTGGGAGTAGTCGGCCTGATTTTGCTTGCTGCCTATTCGGTTTATCTGGACGCTGTTGTTACTCAAAAGTTTGAAGGCAAGAAATGGGCGATTCCTGCCCAGGTGTATTCTCGCCCTCTGGAGCTTTATGAGGGACAGCTCCTCAACCCGAATGAGCTGCAGGCTCAACTTCGCCGCCAGGGTTATCAGGCCGTCAGAGATGTCAGGCGACCCGGTACCTTTGCCCGCTCCGGGAATCGTTTCACTATTTACAGCAGGGGTTTTCATTTCCCGGATGGTGCTGAACCTTCCCGTTATGCCAGTGTCGTATTTTCTGGTAATGAAGTCGTCAGTCTTAGAGGAAAAGCCGCCGAAAATATTCCATTGCTAAGATTGGACCCTCAACTGATAGGAGGCATTTATCCCTCAACCTTTGAGGATCGCATTCTTATCCGAGAATCCCAGGCACCAAAGCATCTGACCAAAGCCTTGTTAGCGATAGAAGACAAGAATTTTTATGACCACTGGGGGATTTCACCGAGCTCGATAGCCAGAGCATTTCTGGTCAATCTGAGAGCAGGAGGGGTCATACAGGGTGGGAGCACACTGACTCAGCAGCTGGTCAAAAACTTTTATTTGAGCAATGAACGAACCCTGACCCGAAAAATCAATGAAGCGATCATGTCGGTGCTACTGGACTTTCATTATTCTAAAGATGACATTCTGGAAACCTATTTGAATGAAGTATACCTGGGGCAGCACGGTCGGCGGGCTATTCACGGCTTTGGTCTGGCCAGTCATTTCTACTTTGCTCAGCCCATTCAGGAGCTAAGTACTGCCCGTGTTGCTCTGCTGGTGGGGCTGGTTAAAGGTCCCTCCTATTACGATCCAAGACGTTTTCCCGGAAGAGCAAAGGAGCGCAGAAATCTGGTACTCGATGTGATGGCAGATGAAGGCGTTGTGTCTCGCTCTGAAGCTGAACGATCCAAAAAACTGCCTTTGGGCGTTGTGACCCGTGAACAGCTTAATACCAGTGCTTATCCCGCGTACATTGATATGGTGAAAAAACAGCTCAGGGAAGATTACGACGAACGTGATCTTACCTCGGAAGGCCTCAGAATTTTTACCAATATGGACCCCATTATCCAGCGTTTTGCGCAGGCAAGTATGACTGATACTGTGGATCAACTTGAAAAAGATAATCCTGATCTGCAGGGAGCCATGGTGGTGACCTCCGCCCAGACCGGCGATCTTCTGGCGGTAGTAGGCGACAAAAATCCGGGTTATGTCGGTTTTAACCGGGCTCTGGATGCACGGCGCCCTGTAGGCTCATTGCTTAAGCCAGCAATCTATCTGACGGGGCTGGAGCAGCCTTCGCGCTATACGTTAACGACACCTGTCAATGATTCTCCTATCCAGGTAGATGACGGACAGGGCGGACTCTGGAAGCCTGCCAATTACGATGGCAAGTCCAGAGGCATAGTGCCTTTGCAAGAGGCACTGGCCAGGTCTTACAATCAGGCGGCAATCCAGACCGGTATGGCTCTGGGTCTGAATAATGTTCTGAACACTATTGAGCGTTTGGGGATTGAGAAAAACCTGCCACCCTATCCCTCCGTCATGTTGGGAGCCGCATCCCTTTCCCTTATGGATGTCGCCTCCATGTACCAGACCATCGCCAGTGGCGGCTTCAGGATGCCATTGCGGGCCATTGATGCGGTAGTGGATGCCCGTGGACAACCCCTGAGGCGCTACAGTCTCTCGGTTGAGAGAGCTTTCGACTCTGCTCCTATGGAGCTTTTGCGACATGCCATGGGTCAGGTCATGAGAGAAGGTACCGGGCGTCGTGCATACTGGAGTATCAGTCAGGATATTCAGTTAGCAGGAAAGAGTGGCACCACCAATGACCTGAGAGACAGCTGGTTTGCGGGTTTTACCGGAAATCTGATGGCAGTGGCCTGGTTAGGGAATGACGACAACAGTCCGACCAACCTGACTGGCAGTAGTGGTGCTCTCAGAGTCTGGACACGTCTTATGCAACAGGTGCCAATCAAGTCGGTGCAGCCTTTGAACAGTGAACAGATTGAGTACGTCTGGACAAAACCGGCAGAAAATGTAAGAACAGGGAAGAGCTGTGAGGGAGCGGTAAAAGTCCCTTATATAAAGGGTTCAGAGCCCGAGGATTATCAGGGCTGTGGTCGAACTGTGATTGAGCCCGCCAAAACTCTGTTTGATTCTATAAAATCATGGTTTGAGTGAATGCCTGTAGCGAGACAAAAGTGAAACGATTAATACCTCTGCTCTTTGCAGTCCTCTTAACAGGGTGTTCTGGTATGGGTCATGTGACGTATATGCCACCCTCAGATGTAGAAACTACTTCTCCTCATGGGAGTCGAACGGATGCTGTTGGTATTCTGCTGGATCAGGCATCGAGTGCCATGGCGGAAAATGATCTGAACACTGCTGAAAGTTCCCTGTCCAGAGCCATGAGAATCAGTCCAACCGATCCATCGGTGTATTTCCTGTTGGCGCAACTCAGGAAAAAACAGGGACATTATGGTCAGGCCCGAGAGCTGGCAGACAGAGCTCTGAGTCTGGGGCCGGAATCAGGTCTTAGACGACAGATTAGTAGCTTTCTGACTTCACTCGATTAAAGCGAACGTATTCAGGGAAGTCGCGTGCACTTATCGTTTGAATCCACCGTTGCATAACCCTCTTTGGAGCGGAGAGGATGTCAATCAATTTTCATAGTAAAATACGGTTTGGGTTTTCATGGTAAAAGACAGTTGATGAGTACAGAAGTAAGAGAACTATTGATAGCTCTTGAAGCAGAGTTAAAAAGACTGGACTGCTGGCAGGCTTCGCCACCTTCAGCTCAGGCGCTGGCCAGTACAACGCCTTTTTGTATGGATACCATGGGATTTACTCAGTGGCTGCAATGGCTGTTTATTCCCCGGGTCCATGCCATTCTTGATCAGGGGGCTGACTTGCCAAAAGGCTCGAACATCAAGCCTTATGCAGAAGAAGCTCTGATGGTGGAGAAAATAGAAGCCACTCATTTACTGGTGCTGGTGGAGCGGTTTGACTGTTTGATGAATTGATTTGGATCGCAGGTCAGATGAATACAGACAAAGCGGGAGACAGTATTCATCTGAAGGACTTTAAACCGTCATCAGTCGTCTGACTTCCTTTTCATTCATCTCACTGCCTACCCCTGACAGTACCAGTTCACCACGATCCAGTACGGCATATTGATCTGCCAGATCCCGGGCAAATTCAAAGTATTGTTCTACCAGCAGTATGGCCATTTCTCCCCTGTCCCTGAGCATTCCTATGACGGATTGAATATCTTTGATGATGGAAGGCTGAATGCCTTCGGTTGGTTCATCAAGAATTAATAACTCCGGTTGGGTGACCAGTGCCCGGGCAATAGCCAGTTGCTGTTGTTGGCCACCCGAGAGGTCGCCTCCACGACGATGTCTCATCTCCAGCAAGGCAGGAAAAAGGTCGTATATTTCCCGATCAACTCTCCGCTGAGGACGCGGCAGACAGGCAAATCCTGTTTCCAGATTTTCCTGAACCGTGAGCAGAGGGAAAATCTGTCGACCCTGGGGTACGTAAGCAATTCCCTGACGGGCCCGCTGGTGTGAAGTCAGATTATTGATGGACTGACCCTTCCAGAGTATCTGCCCGGACGAGGCTGAAACTCGCCCGGCAACAGTATTCATTAATGTGGTTTTACCCACACCGTTGCGACCCATAATACTGGTGACCTGACCTTTATCCGCTGTCAGGGAGACAGACTTCAGTGCCTGACTGGCACCGTAAAAAACATCTATGTTCTGAACTTCAAGCATATTATTCTCCAGCACAGCGCTGCTTTTTGGCCTCAGGCTATCTCCCCAGATAGACGTCGATGACTTTTTGATCTTGCTGAACATGATCCAGCGACCCTTCTGCCAGGACACTGCCTTCGTGAAGTACCAGAACCTTACAGTCAAGCGCTTTGATAAAGGCCATGTCATGCTCGACGACCACGACGCTTCGCTCTTCAGACAATTCTCGAAGCAGGTCAGCGGTTCTGAAGGTTTCTTCATCTGTCATACCGGCTGCAGGCTCATCAATCAGAAGAAGCTCGGGGTCCTGAAGCAATAACATACCGATTTCAAGCCACTGCTTCTGACCGTGAGACAGGGATGCTCCAATAAAGTCACGGCGATCCTGAAGGCGGATTCTGCCGAGTGTTTTGTCAATCTTTCTATGACCCTCTGCAGAAAGTGCTTTGAACATAGACTCAAAAGGTGAACGACGACCTTTAAGAGCCAGCTCCAGATTTTCCCAGACCGTCAGGCTCTCGATGACAGAAGGTTTCTGAAACTTTCGGCCAATTCCCAGATTGGCCACTTCTGCTTCATCGTGTTGTGTGAGATTGATAGAACCTCTTGAAAGCCTTGAGCGGCTCTTGTTAAGCAGCCTTGAGCGGCTCTTATTAAGCAGCCTTGAGCGGCTCTTATTAAAGAGCACCTCTCCGCTATCAGGTCGGGTTTTACCAGTGATGACGTCCATCATGGTGCTTTTACCGGCACCATTAGGGCCAATGATGGCCCTGAGTTCACACTGGTTGATTAAAAAAGACAGGCTGTTCAGGGCTTTGAAGCCATCAAAGCTGACTGTCACATTGTCAAGATAGAGAAGAGTGTTATCCGATATATGCTTATCAACCACGATCGGCTACCTCCTGTTCCCGAGTCCGGGCTGATGGTTTCAAAAACTTTTCACGAACTTGACTGAATAAACCAACAACGCCCTTGGGTAACCAGAGTGTTGTGACGACAAACAGTGCACCCAGTGCAAACAGCCAGGCATCGGGCATCGCTCCGGTAAACCAGGTTTTGGCATAATTAACGAGCAGTGCGCCTATGATTGCACCATAGAGTGTTCCTCTGCCACCAACGGCCACCCAGATCACCAGTTCAATAGAGTTGACGGGGGAGAACTCACCCGGATTAATAATGCCTACCTGTGGCACATAAAGTGCGCCTGCAATGCCGGCCAACACAGCAGAAACCACAAAAGCAACCAGCTTGTAATGTTCAACCCGATAACCCATAAAGCGGGTTCTGCTTTCGGCATCTCTGACAGCCATCAGAACTCTTCCGTAACGGGAATTCACCAGCCATCGACAAATCAGGTAGCCCAGTCCCAGGGCCAGCGCTGAAAACATCAACAGAGCGACACGGGTTGTATCACTTTGCAGGCTGAAGCCCAGAATATCTTTAAAGTCGGTCAGGCCATTGTTGCCACCAAAACCGAAATCATTCTGGAAGAACATCAGCATCAGGGCATAAGTCAGTGCCTGAGTAATGATGGACAGATAGACGCCGGTGACTCTGGAACGGAATGCCAGCCAGCCAAACAGGAAAGCGAGAATGCCGGGAACCACAGCCACCATCACAATAGTAAACAAGAAAGAATCAAAACCCTGCCAGTACCAGGGCAGTTCCTGCCAGCTTAAAAACACCATGAAGTCCGGCAGCTCAGGATTGCCATAGACACCACGGTCACCAATCTGACGCATCAGGTACATCCCCATGGCATAGCCACCGAGGGCAAAAAAGGCACCATGGCCGAGACTGAGGATGCCGCAATAACCCCAGACCAGATCGAGAGCCAAGGCCAGAAGGCCGAGACAGAGATATTTTCCAAGCAGTGTGACGGTATAACTGCTGACATGCAGGGCAGAGCCTTCAGGTGCCAGAAGGTTGAGCCCGGAGACCATGATGCTAATGACAAAAACCGCTATCAAAAGCCATTTGCCTGCTGGGTCGTCCAGAAGAAAACGACTGAGAGGACCTTTTCCATGCATCTTTTGCCTATGGCTGTTTTTTGGCTCATGGCTCTTTGACGACAATGTTACAGAACTCACGGATCAATCCTCCACCGCACGACCCTTGAGGGCGAACAGGCCTTTGGGTCTTTTCTGAATAAACAGAATAATGAAAATCAGTACCAGGATTTTGGCAACGACTGCACCTGCCCAGGGTTCCAGCAACTTATTGACGACACCCAGGCTCATGGCTGCCACCAGTGTGCCCCAGAGATTTCCAACACCACCAAAGACCACCACCATGAAAGAGTCGATGATGTAGTTCTGGCCGAGATTTGGACCCACATTGGTTAACTGGGACAGGGCAACACCAGCAACGCCGGCAATACCGGAACCAAGGCCAAAGGTCAGTGCGTCAATACGGTGGGTGGGAATACCCATAGAGTTGGCCATGGCGCGATTCTGGGTAACTGCCCGCACATTCAAACCAAATCGGGTGTAGCGCAGGATAAACAACAGAGTCAGAAAGACGGCCAGACTGAAGCCAATGATGTAGACTCGGTTCCAGGTCAGAGATAAAGCTTCATTGATCACCCAGGAGCCGCTTAACCATTCCGGTGTTGAGACTGCCTGGTTCAGGGGAGAGAAGACGGTTCTTACGGCCTGTTGCAGTATCAGACTGATACCAAAAGTGGCCAGAAGCGTTTCCAGTGGGCGACCATAAAGGTGACGTATGACCAGTCGCTCAATCAAAATACCGACGGTACCAGCAACAACAAAGGCGGCAGGAATGGCAATAAACAGAGATTGTTCCAAGAATGATGGAAAAGCTGATTGAATGACAAAAGTCGTATAAGCGCCAAGCATCATCATTTCGCCATGGGCCATGTTGATAACCCCCATAACACCAAAAGTGATCGCCAGACCAATGGCAGCCAGAAGTAATACCGAACCCAGACTCAAGCCAAAGAAAACACTTTCTATTGCGGAGTAGTATTCCTGTCTTCGATCCATGTCGGCCAGTGCGGTGTCTATGCCCAGAAGAATTTCTTTGTTCTTAGTCTCTGTTTTCGCTGATTCCAATACTGAACGAACGAAAGGGTCATCAGACTCAGACAGAATTTCAAGGCTTTGGAGCTTGAGTTCATCACTACCCTGTTGGATCTGATATAAGGCAACCGCTGTTGTCAGAGCTGAATGAACATCCTCATCGGACTCCTTCTCCAGCATGGTTTTGAGAATGGCCAATGTGTCAGCCTGAAGGTTTCTGGATGTTTCCTTAACTGCCTGAAGGCGCTTTTCCGGGTCTTCAGACTTGAGGTCCCAGAGAGCCAGAGCGGTTCTGATGGAGTTTCGCAGCCAGTTATTGATTCTGATTTTTTTCAAGCTGCGCTTTTTGACTTCACCCAGGGCTTCATCGGTAATCGGGTCAGCAATGAGATACAGTCGACCTGACTTATTGCCCGTGACCAGACGACCCGTGCTCTTTTCAATAAACAGTTGGCCAGATAACCAGAGGGTTAACAGTTTCTGGCTTTTATCATCACCTTTGGCAGAGAGATGGGTTACGGTGGTCTCCAGTTTGTCCCATGACTTCTCACTCAATTGTCTGGCCAGCTCTTCATTGCTTGTGGTGTTGCTATTGGCCAGAGCCTGTGAGGATGAGACAAAGACAAAAAGAAGACAGAGGCATACTAAAGGCAATACTTGCCAGAGTCTCCAGGTCATAAAATTTCCAGTGAATAACTATGTGTTGGCCTGTCTTGTATTGGACAGGCGTTTGGTGATGGCATGAAAAAACTAACTTCTCATGCCATGTGATACCAATCGAACTTTCTAACTCCCTATTGCGCTGAAGATTTGGGCTTTAATCCTGCGTTGGCGATCGTCGCCTTGTCTTAAGGCTCAAATCTCCATGCTCATTACGGGAGTTAGAGAGCACGATTGCTATGACTTCAACAAAAGACGACTAATCAGTAGTTCTGACCAGAGCAGACACCTGATTCCAGGTTGTAGTTGCCACACTTGATCGGGGCTGACCAGTCAGCAACAATTTTCGAGCTTTCGGGCAGATATTGAGTCCAGGCATCACCAATGACGCCCCCTTTGGTTTCCCAGACAATTTCAAACTGGCCATCGTCCTGAATTTCGCCAATCAATACCGGTTTGGTCAGGTGATGGTTGGTGTTCATCACAGCAATACCACCCGTCAGGTTGGGAACAGTGATGCCATACATGGCCGAACGGACGGCATCAACGCTGGTGGTTCTTGCTTTTTCAACGGCTTTTGTCCACATGTTGAAGCCAATATAAGTGGCTTCCATTGGATCATTGGCAACACGCTCTTCATTCTTGGTAAAGGTCTGCCAGGTTTCGATGAACTCATCGTTGATATCACTCTCGGCACTCATAAAGTAGTTCCAGGCTGCCAGGTGGCCTACCAGAGGTGCAGTATCTATACCTGACAGCTCTTCTTCACCAACAGAGAAGGCAATCACCGGAATCTGTTCAGCAGCAATGCCCTGATTAGCCAGTTCTTTATAGAAAGGTACGTTGGCGTCGCCATTAATGGTGGAAATAACCGCCGTTTTTTTACCAGCTTTACCAAACTTCTTGATATCAGAAACAATGGTCTGCCAGTCAGAGTGACCAAAAGGCGTGTAATTGATCATGATGTCCGACTCTTTGATACCCTTGCTCTTCAGGTAGGATTCCAGAATCTTGTTGGTGGTTCTCGGGTAGACGTAATCAGTACCGGCCAGAACAAAACGTTTGACGCTGCCGCCCTCTGAACTCATTAGATAATCAACCGCAGGAATAGCCTGCTGGTTAGGCGCTGCGCCGGTGTAGAAAACGTTTTTGGATGACTCTTGTCCCTCATACTGAACCGGGTAGAACATCAGGCCGTTTAACTCTTCAACCACTGGCAGAACTGATTTTCTGGATACGGAAGTCCAACCGCCAAAAATGACATCGACTTTTTCTTTTGCCAGCAGCTCACGCGCTTTTTCTGCAAACAGAGGCCAGTCAGAGGCAGGATCAACAACAACCGCTTCGAGTTTCTTACCCAGTAGTCCACCTTTCTTATTCTGCTCGTCCACCATCATTAAAACAGTGTCTTTTAATGTGGTTTCACTGATCGCCATGGTGCCTGACAGAGAATGTAAAACACCTACCTTGATGGTCTCTGCAGCCTGGGATATGACCGAAAAAGAGAGGGCGGCGGTTGCTGCAGAAGCTACAACCAGGCCCTTCGAGAGTTTTTTGAGGGAGCTCTTCATAGTTTTTATTAATCCTGTTTTTTATCCTTATGTGCGACAGTGTGACAGCAATGTGCATGCCAATATATTATGTAACTGTCGTTCATTAGGAAAAGCTCTCACTTCTAACAGTTGAGTTAGAGTTAATTTCTTAATATCGTCTTGACAGTAGATGCCTTATTTCAGAACATCCTCGATCACCAATATGGTGCCTATGTATTTTTTTGGTGCTATTTAAGCTGACTTTATGGTCAAGAATGTCAGCAGTCGTATAAAAATAAAATGGAACATCTTTTGCAGGCCAGAGATGACCTTTAACAGTAAGGGCAGAAGTATGGGGCTGGCATTCAATCGACACTCTATCCCGCGATCCAACCCGGATACTGATTCCGATCAGGGTGACGTTGCGTCCGGAGACAGCGGCTGGCGTGCCGGAATTGCTGTGGAGCTGAAATACATGGACGGCCATACCCGCATGGGCCGCACGCGCCATTATGGTCCCCTGCGGATTCAACGTCCGTTCTGGCCAGAAGGTAAAGACCTGGCGCATCTCTATATTCTTCACCCGCCAGGAGGGTTGGTGGCCGGTGATGAGCTGATTCAGAGTTTTGAAGCCCACTCTGGTGCATCCGGACTGGTGACTACTCCTGCTGCAGGGAAAGTCTACTTTAATGGTAATGGCCGTCTTCAGAAACAGCTGACGTCCATGGTCGTTCAAGACAATGCCTGTCTTGAATGGTTGCCTCAGGAAACTATTATTTTCAATGGTGCAGAAGCGGAACTGAATACATCCATTGAGTTGAACGGCAATGGCTGCTACGCAGGCTGGGATATCGTTTGTCTTGGTCGTAAAGCCAGTGGCGAAGCCTTTGAGCAGGGCAGGGTGATCCAGAATCTTCACCTCACTCGTAACGATCAGCCACTTTATCGAGAAAGGCTGGAGCTGGCAGCGGGCTCACCTCTTGCTCAGTCCGTTCTTGGTCTTAATGGCCAGCATGTATTCGGTACACTGCTCATGACCTTTGAACAAGACCCCGGTTGTGATCATCTGCATGAAAGGCTGGAAGCCTGCGGAGGCTCTAAATGTACAGCCATTACCTGGCGAAACGGGGTTTTTATTGCTCGCTATCTGGGCAGCTCACCTGAACAGGCCAGAACACTGTTTACCTGGCTTTGGAATGAGCTTCGTGGCCAATTGAATGGCCGGAAAGGTTGCAAGCCCAGAATCTGGAATACCTGATTGTTGATGCCTATAACCTACCAATAGCGCATTAAAAGACCACAAGGATAAATTGGAGGGCTCTCATGGAGCTGACCCCCAGAGAAAAAGACAAATTGCTGTTATACACAGCGGCACTGGTTGCTGAACGTCGCCTTGGCAGGGGAGTAAAGCTGAATTACCCGGAGTCCATTGCGCTGATTTCGATGCACATAATGGAGGGCGCCAGAGACGGCAAGACAGTTGCTCAGCTGATGAATGAAGGGCGTGAAATCCTGACTCGTGACCATGTCATGGAAGGCATTCCCGAGATGATTCATGAAGTTCAGGTAGAAGCCACCTTTCCGGACGGCACCAAACTGGTGACGGTTCACAATCCCATTGCGTAGAGCAGGAGGTTTTATGATTCCAGGAGAGGTCATTGCCTGCGAAGAGGCAATCGAGATTAATAAAGGGCGGGAGACCTGCGTTGTCTCCGTGGCCAATACTGGCGACAGGCCAGTACAGGTTGGTTCTCATTATCATTTCTATGAAGTGAACCCGGCACTGGCTTTTGATCGGGAATCCACTCTCGGTTTCCGGTTGAATATCCCGGCAGGAACCGCTGTCCGTTTTGAGCCTGGTCAGGATCGACAGGTTGAATTGGTGCGTTTTGCCGGAGAAGGCAAAATCTATGGTTTCCGTGGTGATGTCATGGGTGAGCTTGAGCAGGGAGATAAATAATGGCCAGAATGGAACGTCAAACCTATGTGGACATGTTTGGTCCGACTGTAGGCGACAAAGTACGTCTTGGTGACACGGATCTGTTCATCAGTCCGGAGAAAGACTTTACCGTTTATGGCGACGAAGTGAAGTTTGGAGGCGGCAAGGTTATTCGTGACGGTATGGGCCAGAGTCAGAGAACAGGTGCTGATGTTGTGGATACGGTCATCACCAATGCTCTGATTCTGGATCACTGGGGCATCGTAAAAGCGGATATTGGCATTAAAAACGGCCGGATAGAAAAGATAGGCAAGGCCGGCAACCCCGACGTGCAGGCCGGAGTCGACATCATTATTGGTCCCGGCACCGAAGTGATTGCCGGCGAAGGTCAGGTTGTCACTGCGGGGGGGATTGATGCCCATATCCACTTCATCTGCCCCCAACAGATAGAAGAAGCCCTGGCTTCCGGGGTCACCACCATGCTCGGTGGCGGCACCGGACCTGCTACAGGGAGCAATGCGACAACCTGTACACCCGGTGAGTGGCATATGAGTTCCATGCTGCAGGCTGTGGACAGTTTACCTATGAATATCGGTTTTCTTGGCAAAGGCAACGCCAGCATACCCGCAGCACTGGAAGAGCAGGTTCTGGCGGGAGCCATGGGGCTCAAGCTTCATGAAGACTGGGGGACCACTCCAGCCTCTATTGACTGTTGCCTTGGAGTGGCAGAGAAATACGACATTCAGGTAGCTATTCACACCGACACCCTGAATGAATCCGGCTTTGTTGAAGATACTATTGCCGCATTTAAGGGCAGAGTTATCCACACCTATCATACCGAGGGTGCCGGAGGCGGACATGCTCCCGATATTATCAAGGCCTGTGGTGAAGACTTTGTCCTTCCGTCGTCTACCAACCCGACACGTCCATACACCATCAACACGGTTGATGAGCATCTGGATATGCTGATGGTTTGTCACCATCTCGATCCGAACATTCCTGAAGATGTGGCTTTTGCCGACTCCCGCATTCGTCGAGAAACCATTGCAGCAGAAGATATTCTACATGACCTGGGCGCTTTCTCGATGATTGCTTCGGACTCCCAGGCCATGGGGCGGGTCGGTGAAGTGGTTTGTCGTACCTGGCAGACGGCTCATAAAATGAAAGTTCAACGGGGATTATTGCCTGAAGACTCATCGGCGGGTGTGGATAACTTCAGGGCACGCCGTTATGTGGCGAAATACACCATGAATCCGGCAATAACCCATGGTATTTCTCATGAAGTGGGCTCTGTCGAGCCGGGTAAGCTGGCTGACCTGGTGCTTTGGAAACCGGCATTCTTTGGCACTAAACCTTCTCTGGTATTAAAGGGTGGAGCGATTGCCATGGCACCTATGGGTGATCCCAATGCGTCTATCCCGACACCACAACCGGTTCATTACCGACCCATGTTTGGGGCTCTGGGTAAAACCGTTTCTGCTACCTCTCTTTCGTTTGTTTCGCAGGCCGCTTTTGAAAACGACATTGGCCGTAAATTAGGATTGAATAAAGTCGTTTCTGCGGTAAAAAATACCCGAACGATTCGCAAGAAAGATATGTTGCTGAACACCTGGCAGCCCCATATGGAAGTGAATCCAGAGACCTATGAAGTGCGTGCCGATGGCGAGCTGCTGGTCTGTGAACCGGCCAAAGTCGTACCTCTGGCACAGCGCTACTTTCTTTTTTAATCATTTTTTACCTGAACCTGCGTAAAGCATCGCCCAATCGGGCGGTGATATAAGCAACAAGCCCGTGTAGGGCTTGCAGAACCGGAATCCTTAATTATTTACAGGCGCTTATCGTTTCTGTAATATTCCTGCCATGAAAACTAAATGTGCCTACAAAGAACGATTCTACCCAACGCCGGAACAGGAAATACTTCTTGCCCAGTCGTTTGGTTGCGCCCGTTTTGTCTATAACAACACCCTCCGTTTTCGCACTGATGCCTACTACAAAGACGGGCAATCTATCTCCCATTCCGAGGCAGAAAAGCGGCTTGTGTCGCTCAAGACAGAGTTCCCATTTCTGGCAGATGTATCCAGTGTCATCCTACAACAAACACTCAGGGATCAGCAGGAAGCCTTCAAGAACTTTTGGGCTGGCAGGGCGAAATACCCTAAGTTCAAAAAAAGACATTCAAGACAAAGTATGCGGCTGACAAAGGCTGCTTTCAGCGTTAAAAACGGTCACCTGTTTATAGCCAAAAGCAAAGAGCCTCTGAACATCCGCTGGAGCAGAGAACTGTCTTCTGAGCCTTCCAGTGTCACTATCAGCAAAGATCGGGCAGGCCGGTACTTTGTTTCTATGTTGTGCGAATTTGAAGCTAAAGCAATGCCTATTAGAAATAAGACAGTGGGCATTGATTTAGGTTTGAATGATCTGTTCATCACTTCAGACGGTGAAAAATCCGGTAATCCAAGGCACACCAAACGCTACGAGCGAAAGCTCGCCTACCTTCAGCGTCAGTTGTCGAAAAAGCAGAAAGGCAGCAGCAACAGAGCTAAAGCAAAGCTCAAGGTTGCTCGTATCCATGCAAAAATTGCCGATTGCCGGATGGATGCTACTCACAAGGCATCCCGCGAATTTATAGACGAGAACCAAGTTGTTTGCGTAGAGTCTCTGAACGTGAAGGGTATGATTCAAAATCCAAAGCTGGCCAAGCACATAGCCGATGCAAACTGGGGAGAATTTGTCCGACAGTTGCAATACAAGGCGGAGTGGGCAGAAAGAAAGGTTGTTCAGATTGACCGGTTCTTTCCAAGCTCCAAGCGTTGCTCCGGCTGTGGGTTTGTCCATGAAAGCTTGCCGTTGTCTATTCGTGAATGGGAGTGTCCAGAGTGCCGCACTCATCACGACCGGGACATTAACGCAGCAAAGAATATCAAAACCGCCGGGCTGGCGGAGTTAGCCTGTGGAGCGACTGGAACGGGGATGGCTGCGAAAGCAACCATCTAGGGAAGGCGTGACGAAGCAGGAAGGTTCTTGGAGCGATCTAAGAACCCTCGCCCGATAGGGCGGGGAGTGTCAGAATAAATAGCCCAAAGCCAATCAAGCAAAGGAAAATAAGAAATGCTGAAGTTAACCAGGCGCCTGCAGGAAACTGATGTTCAGCACAATGATGAGCTATTGCTGCCATTTGATGAGCGCAAGAGAGGTCGTTTAAAAGCGACCACCCAAGGAGGAAGAGCAGCGGGAATATTCATCGAGCGCGGCGATGTTTTAAGAGACGGCACCCTGCTTCAGGCAGACAGCGGTGAAGTCGTATTGATTCGAGCCAGCGATGAAGAGGTCACAACCGCCAGTTGTGAGAATGCCCTGACGTTTGCCAAAGCCTGCTATCACCTTGGCAATCGCCATGTTCCGTTACAGATAGGTAATAACTGGCTTCGATTCCAGAAAGATCACGTTCTGGATGAAATGGTGATGTTACTGGGGCTGACGGTAGATCACACGGAAGCTCCTTTTGAGCCCGAAAGCGGTGCTTACGCCAGGGGGCATAGTCATCACCATCATCATCACCCTGGTGAGCACAGCCATGAGCCGGTAGAAAACCATGAATACTGAGGCATTACTTGGCCTTTTGCATCTATCCAGTCCAGCCCTGCCTGTTGGGGCTTTTGCTTACTCTCAGGGTCTGGAAACCGCTATTGATCGGCAATGGTGTTTTGATCGTGAGTCCACCTGCCATTGGGTCTCTCAGTTGCTCGGGCAGGGAATGGGTCGTCTTGATGTTCCGGTATTCTTTCGACTTTACGACGCTTTCCGGTCTGACGACAGGCCATCAGTTGAGCACTGGAACCGTCAATTGCTCGCCTTTCGAGAAACTCGAGAGCTTTATGATGAAGACTGTCAGGTGGGCAGGGCATTCAAAACCTGGCTGAAGTCTTTATTCCCGCAAGAATCCAGAGCGGACTGGCTGGAGATACCCTCCCAGGCAGCTATGTTTGCTTTATCGAGTTTATGTCACGGTATGGAGAAAGACATTGCCGCTATCGGACTGCTTTGGTCATGGTGCGAAAACCAGGTGACAGCAGCAACCAAGGCGGTACCCCTGGGACAGACCGATGCCCAGAAAATTTTGCACCATCTGGCCAGTGAAATTGGCCCTGTGATCGAGAGCGCCAAGACGATTCATGATCACGAATTGGGGAATAACCTGGTGCATTTCGCCATGGCCAGCAGCTGGCATGAGCACCAGTATTCAAGATTGTTCAGATCCTAGGAAGAAGAAATATGACTAGCAAGCAGACTCAAACCCTCCGCGTTGGTGTCGGTGGTCCTGTGGGGTCCGGTAAAACAGCACTGCTTACCAAACTCTGTGCATCCATGCGCCAGCATTATAATCTGGCAGTGGTGACTAATGATATTTATACGAAAGAAGACGCGCAGTTTCTGATTCGTCATGAGGCGTTGGAAGAAGATCGCATCATTGGCGTTGAAACCGGTGGATGCCCTCATACGGCTATTCGTGAAGATGCATCCATGAATCTGGCAGCGGTGGATGAGCTTTGTCAGAGACATCCGGGACTGGAAATGGTTTTGGTGGAGTCTGGTGGAGATAACCTCAGTGCAACCTTCAGCCCTGAGCTGTCCGACCTGACCATCTACGTCATTGATGTTTCCGCAGGAGACAAGATTCCTCGTAAGGGAGGGCCGGGTATTACCCGTTCTGATCTGTTGATCATCAATAAAACCGATCTTGCACCTATCGTTGGAGCCTCTCTGGAAGTCATGGACAGGGATGCAAAAAAGATGCGCGGAGATCGTCCTTTCCTGTTCACCAACCTGAAAGCGGAGCAGGGTGTCCGTGAAGTGATCGACTTTATCGTTGACAAAGGCATGCTGGAAGCGAAAATGCCTGAAAAACAGGATCACGAACCCACTGCCGTGAGCGTATAATGTCGCATATTCACCGTTTGCGGTAATAAAAATAGACAGGAGTAGTACGATATGAAAAAACTGAGAGCTGTTTCTATAGCCACTGCCGCCGTGTTGGCCTCTTCTCAGGCCTTTGCTCATCCGGGAGACCATTCAGAGGGAAGTGTTTTCTCATTGCTGATGCACTTTCTGACTGAGCCCGATCATATGGTCTTTATCGGCGTCACCGGTGCCCTGGCGTGTTTTTCCTACCGTATCTATAAAAAGATTACAGGTAAAAAACGTCAGAGTTAAATGAACGAAGCCGGGCAGTTAAGCCTGCCCGGTGGTTATTGTGGCCCTGCTCAGAAACAGAACTGTTTCATTTGCTGATGAATTCTCTCCTTCTCCCTTTCCCGGTCTTCGTCATTCAGTATTTCAAAACTGCCATCGGCTTTGTCCAGACGTACCTGATCATCACTGTCGAGTGTCTCGAGGTTGGCTGAAAGAGTCTTACAGTAAGCCAGAACTTCGGGATTTTGACGGGTTTCAGAAGGATTCTTCGGGGTGGACTCAGATTCAGCGGAAGGGGGCGGGTCTCCAGGCTCTTCTTTATGCTCGTTCACCGTTGAAATGATCTCGGTATCAACATTAACCAGTGGCGGTCTGGAGGAGTAGTGAGCTGTGCCCTTTTCATCAATCCACTTGTAAATTTTTTCTGCCTGAACGGGTAGGCTCAGGCAAGCCATCAGGAGCAGTAAAACCAGAGCTTGTATTGCTTTCATGCTGATTATCCTTAAGTGCTTGATTTATTATTGGAAACATCACCGAGCCCGGCTTTTAGCCTGATGATAGTGAGCTAAAGCTGTTTTTCTGGCTCATGATTGTTTGCAGTCATTATTCTAAATGTAAGCAATTTCTGGCAGAATATTGAAAAAGCTTTAACTTGTTGATTTATTTTAATTATTTTTATCAAGGAAAAGTGTATTTCAATGAATACACCCTCTGATATACCCTAAAAACCCTCAAAATAGCCCCAAGCCATTAGAGGGTGTCGCGAAACTCTCTCCAGCGTGAGAACGAGTTGACTCCCGTTATTCACGGCTTCATTCTCGTCATTCCCGCGAAGGCGGGAATCCACACTGACTCACCACCAGAACTATACTGCCCGTTGCCCCCCTGGCTTTGTCATCCCCGAGAAGGCAGAGACCCACTGTTGGCGCTGGATTCCCGCCTTCGCGGGAATGACGACTTCAGAGCGTGAGAAGGAGCTGTTGAAGTTTTGCGACAGCCTCAATAAACAGAGGACTCATAAACAGGCCAATCAGGCACCTCTGTTTTAATGGCGCCAGCCTCTACCAGGGCTTTGCTTCTCACATCCACACCTTCTCCCAGGACAGTGTTCTGACTGCCATCTCTGAGGGTCACTTTGCTGGTTCCATTACCATTTTTTGCTGTCACTGTGACGATGGTTTTTGCCCCTTCCGGGATCAGTGAGTCGCCCAGACAATCTGAAAGGTAGAGCAGGTTGTCGAATAAGGTGCATCCCGATATTGAGTAGGGTATACACTGCGGTCGGGCGTGACCGTCTAGCTGTATGAATGCCCGTCGTTTTGGGCGGGGAGGATGTCAACTGAAACTGACGGTTACTGATGATGTACTCGTCGTGTCCTTTAAGGAGCTATAGACGATGAAATGTCCAGCATGTTCTGGGGCCGATCTGGTGCGTGACACTCGTGATTTGCCTCACAGTTACAAAGGTGAAAGTACTTCTATCCCGGATGTTACCGGAGGTTATTGTCCGGCTTGTGGAGAGGTCGTTCTTGACGCCAGAGAATCAGAGCGGGTTAGTGCGGCGATGGTTGCTTTTAATAAACAGGTAAACGCTTCCATAGTCGACCCGGGCTTTATTGCGAATGTCCGTAAAAAGCTGACTCTTGACCAGAAAGAGGCCGGAGAGATTTTTGGTGGAGGGGGTAACGCATTTTCCCGATACGAAAATGGCAAAACCAAACCACCACTTTCACTGGTAAAACTGTTCAGACTGCTGAACAATCATCCAGAGCTTTTGTCTGAAATTCGTAGCTGAAATACTTTCTAGTTACTGTGAGACAGCCAAACGTCTTTGCTGGAAACAGGATTTTACCTGGTCGTCACGCAGGATCTCTTCATAGAGCTTTAGGTCACGGCCTCGTTGTTGTAAGACACTGTCAGGGTTGGGCAGTAACAATGTCGTATAAGCTTTGGCCATGCGTATGCCATGGTCGGCCTTTGCGATTTCCACGAGAGTTGCTTTCCCTGCCATGATAGTATCCTTCTTGGTACGGCTGTTAGTGATATTATACTGCGTGTGCAATATATCCCTATGTTAGGTGTCTTTGTACCAGTCTCTGCTACGCTGGTTACTCCATTCACAACGAGAGTAGTCCCGATGTCGTTAGAAGTCAGGATAGAGCAACTTGAGTCACATTTTGACTCACTGGATAGTGCAGTTCGTAGTCTCATTGAGATCACTGGTGATACACACCAAGAGATACTGGCAACAAGACGGGAGATGCGAGAGTACCAGCAGGAAAATCGGTTGCGCTTTGCACAGCATGACCGTGAACTCTCAGAAATTAAAACTGCGATTGGTGCGCTTACTGAAGCCACCTATGCAGGCTTTAAATGTAGCGACAAAAAAATAGAACGAATAAGGATAGATTGCGCGCAGCCGCAATCTTATCCGGTTGTTGAACAAGCCCGGATTTGACAGCCACTCGGAATGGTTTATGGGAAATAGCTTTTTCTCTGGCAGCCTTTATAGCTGATGCAGGTTGGTTTTGGCTTTTGTTATGAGCGCGTCCCTGCCCAAGCTATTAATTGAGCATTGTCGTAAAAATATGTATTCAGATTGTGCTGGCTCTCCCCTGTTGAGTGAATTTAAGCCCTTTTTTATCGGTCAGGTGAAACCTGTGAACCGGAATGCTATGACTTTCATATCGCAGCCACAGGTTCTGCAGGCGTGTTTTGGTCGGATGATAGGTTCCAGAGGTTTCAGCATGACTTGCAAGATCAGCTGAATCAGGTTAAGTCTGCGTTTAGCCCGACAGTGCAGGAATCCGTAGTCACGGACTCGTCTCAATCCTTTGGGCAGAACATGCTGTAAAACCAGCCAGAGAAAGCCTTCTCCTTTTATGGTTCGCTGCTCTTTTGCACCGGTTTTACTGTTCCGATAGATGAAAGTCACTTGTCCGTCATCATGACCTGTAATCTGCCGGTCAGCAATAACGCCCCGGTAGAGATATCTGGACAAGTATTTCAAAGCAGGTTCGCCTTTTCCGACGTGCTGACAATTCACCACCCAGAGTTCGGGCAGCGATTTTTTAAGCGTTGGTGTCAGTAAAGCCGCTTCATTCAGAGCTTTCAACAATCGTCCCCGGAAGACTCTGGCCAGGTTGTTACTGTTGAACAGGTAGTTACCCTTGAGCTTTCGCCATTCACGACGGCGGGTATTAATACCACCACCTGGAACTACAAAGTGCACATGAGGGTGGTAATCAAGTCGACGACTGTGGGTATGTAATACGCCGGTCATTCCGAGCTGCCCGTCCAGACTTTTGTGATTGCAGCCAAAGCTTTTCAGGGTTTCAGCTGCTTTCCTGAACAACAGGTCATAGACTTGACGCTGGTGTTGCCATGCGATTTGCCGCAATTGTGCAGGCAGAGTAAAAGTCACCATGAAATACTCAACAGGGAGCAGTTTTTGCCGCTGCCTTGCCAGCCACTCAGTGGTATCGGTATTCTGGCAGCGATTGCAGCTACGGTGACCGCAGGACATCGGACGTTGATCACGGCGCTGGCAGGCAGTGCATTCCAGCAGTGTCATTCCGGCAGCAGGTGTCCGGCAACTTCGGATGGATTTAAAGGCTTTCTGGTGGCCAGGCAGTAGTTTATGCCGGTACTTTTTCAAATCTGGCCGTAGTGATCGGCAATAACAGCGAGGGTCATGATTATTTTCCCCCAGCCCAAGGTCGTCCATCAGGTGGTTGATCATCCGGTGGCTGTTGATTTCCACGGTTTCTGTCGGGCGGGTATAAAACGCCGCCTTGCCTTCTGGTGGCGCCACCCCTTTGTTCATCGCAGTCGAGATGGGCGATGCCAACTGCGCGCAACTCCTGATCAACGCCGGGGCGAATGTCACTGCCGTCTTGTCAAATGGCGACACCCTGATGCCCATCGCAACCAGGCTGGGCTATATTGACTGCATGAACCTGCTGATCAATGCCGGGGCACTGTGGGGAGTAGAGGCGGTGGATGACCAGAATGCAGGGATAGAATGATTAAACACTCACTCTATGCAGCACCACTGTTGCTAATGGTATTGTCCGTCGTCTGTCAGGCTCAAGCGCTGACAAAACGTTTTGTTATCGAGCTTGAACAGAAAACAGGTTCTCCAAACCAGAACTTTTCTGTAACACCTGGCCTTCATACATTGTCGTGTATCATCTCAGACATTGCCCACACAAAAGGCTATGCAGGATCAGATTTATCGTCTGATGAGAAACAAGGCAGACTAAGCGGCTACGAGCTAAAAACAAAGGTCATTGAATCAATTCCGTGGCCATGGCTTTACGCCAATTATCTGCTGGTGAGTTACGAACTGATCCTGACCACCAGAAATACCCCACTGAGCTCCACCTCGCATTCATGGCTACCTGTAGAAATGGTTGTCGCTTTCGGTTCGCTTTTAAAAAGTTATTTGGATATGTACTCGCCGTCGTATAATACGATGAAACTAAAAGGGCTGCGTCAGGATCACCCGTTGGCAGCCATCATTACGGTGCCCGGCTCTGGCAATAACCAGCAACAACACCCGCCATCAGAGTCTTCTGGGCAGCAGGCTCAGGAAGCCACCGCCGATCCTACAGGCTCTTTCAGCAACTTCCTTTATTCTGATTCTGACTCTGCCGATGGTAGCGGAGGCTCACAGCAGCATCAGCATACTTTGGGTTTAGATTGTTTTGTCTCTCCCTGTCATGGCGTCTGTCAATTCCGACCATCATCCGATAGCAGTGAGTCTGCTGAATGGCCGATGAATTCCGCAGCAAATTCGACAGGCCACACAGCAGCAACGCCCGGACAAAGCTCATGCCCACATTTGGACAATGGACACTGCCCGGAGTGCGCAGGCCATGTGAATAACACAGATGTACTACTCATGGATGGCATTCCCCGCCCCGCCGTCTCCGTGGACACTGACTTACCGCCGGAGTCCGATCCCTGTCCTATTTGTATGATTCACTTCCATTACCGTGATGTAGCGCTTGTGGTCGTCAAAAGCCAATGTTGTGGCAAGCGCTTCGATCTGGACTGTATTACGAGGTGTTTTGTTCAACGCCCCATCGGCTCTCGCCGGTGTGCAATGTGCCGGCAAAATCCGATGCCTATGGTGAATGAGAACACCGGTGAATCTCACCCGGATAAATTTTTTCCCGATCCGGCGTTTTATCGTGGCTGTTTTGAGGGGGATTTGGATCAGGTGGAGAAGTCACTGGCAGAAGGAGTCAATGTCAATGCCGTTATGAATAATGGTCGTACTGCCTTGATGTTGGCATCCATCCGGGGGCACAGGGACGTCGTCGAATGCCTGATCAACGCCGGTGCGGATCTCAATGAGCGGACCATGAATGGCGCCACCCTGCTGATCATCGCTGCCAAGAGGGGCCATGCCGACATCGTGAAACTCCTGATCGAAGCCAAAGCGGATTTCAACGCCCGAAATAAAGATGGCACCTCCCCGCTGTACATCGCTGCCCAGGAAAATAACACTGACTGCGTAAAAATCCTGATCGAAGCCCGGGCGGATCTCAACGCCCGGCCTGACAATGGCGCCACCCCGCTGACCATCGCTGCCCAGTATGGCCATGGCGACATCGTGAAACTCCTGATTGAGGCCGGGGCTGATCTCAACGCCCGGAATAAGAATGGTTCCACCCCGCTGATCAATGCTGCCGGGAAGGGCTATACCGACATCGTGAAACTCCTGATCGAGGCCGAGGCTGATCTCAACGCCCGGAATAAGAATGGCACCACCGCACTGATCATTGCTGCCCAGAATGGCCATACCGACATCGTGAAACTCCTGATCGAGGCCAAAGTGGATCTCAACGCCCGGGCTAAGAATGGCGGCACCGCACTGTTCATCGCTGTCCAACAAAATAACACCGACTGTGTGAAAGTCCTGATTAACGCCGGGGCGGATCTCGACGCTGCCATGACGAATGGCACCACCCCGCTGATCATTGCTTCAGCCAAAGGCAATACCGACTGTGTGAAAGTCCTGATTAACGCCGGGGCGGATCTCGACGCTGCCATGACGAATGGCACCACCCCGCTGATCATTGCTTCAGCCAAAGGCAATACCGACTGTGTGAAAATCCTGATCGAAGCTGGAGCGGATCTCAACGCCCAGACTAACAATGGCACCACCCCGCTGTTCAAGGCTGCCCAGAATGGCCATGCCGACATCGTGAAACTCCTGATCGAAGCCAAAGCGGATTTCAACGCCCGAAACAAAGATGGCACCTCCGCGCTGTACATCGCTGCCCAGGAAAATAACACTGACTGTGTGAAAGTCCTGATTAACGCCGGGGTGGATATTGACGCTGCCACGTCGAATGGCGCGACCCCGCTGCTCATTGCTGCTGCGGAAGGCAATACCGACTGTGTGAAAATCTTGATCGAAGCCGGAGCGGATCTCAACGCCCGGAATAAGAATGGTTCCACCCCGCTGATCATTGCTGCCGGGAAGGGCTATACCGACATCGTGAAACTCCTGATCGAGGCCGGGGAAGATCTCAACGCCCGGAATAAAAATGGCACCACCCCACTGATCATTGCTGCCCAGAATGGCCATACCGACATCGTGAAACTCCTGATCGAGGCCAAAGTGGATCTCAACGCCTGGGGTAATAGTGGCGGCACCGCACTGTTCATCGCTGCCCAGGAAAATAACACTGACTGTGTGAAAGTCCTGATTAACGCCGGGGTGGATATTGACGCTGCCACGTCGAATGGCGCGACCCCGCTGCTCATTGCTGCTGCGGAAGGCAATACCGACTGTGTGAAAATCTTGATCGAAGCCGGAGCGGATCTCAACGCCCAGAATAACAATGGCATCACCCCGCTGTTCATGGCTGCCCAGAATGGTCATACCGACATCGTGAAACTCCTGACCGAGGCCGGTGCAAGGTAGGTAACAGAGGTTATGCACTTATGATACGAATTCAGGGTCATAGAGAAAGTGAAGTTGGATCACTTTCACCTCAGCACCACAGTTTATGCGGCAGGGCTGAATGTTTCTCCGGGGCAGTTGAGAGAACGGTTAACTGCATAACTTGCGTTATTTCCTTGATCTATCCTTCCTCTCTCTATGCCAAAATGCAGGGATAGAATGATTAAACACTCACTCTATGCAGCACCACTGTTGTTAATGGTATTGTCCGTCGTCTGTCAGGCTCAAGCGCTGACAAAACGTTTTGTTGTCGAGCTTGAACAGAGAATGTGTGACAGCCAAACGTCTTTGCTGGAAACAGGATTTTACCTGGCCGTCACGCAGGATCTCTTCATAGAGCTTTAGGTCACGGCCTCGCTGCTGTATGACACTGTCAGGGTGGGCTAGCAATGTCGTATAAGCTTTGGCCATGCGTATGCTATGGTCGGCCTTTGCGATTTCTCCGAGAGTTGCTTCCCTGCCATGATAGTATGCTTCGTGGTACGGTTGTTAATGATATTATACCGAGTGTGCAGTATATCCCTCAGCTTCGGACGCCGACCGAAGGGCGGTCGGGTGGCGAAGCCACGAATTGGAAGCGTTTGGTATGTTGCGTTTGCACTGTACCCCAAATGATCTTCAATGACACTGTACAGAACAATATGACGCATGGGGTACTTAAAAATGAGCAAAAGCGCAATGATCCGAGCCAGAATAGAGCCTGATGTGAAGGAACATGCAGAAGCGATATTCAGGAAACTGGGGCTGAACGCAACAGATGCAATCACCTTGTTTTATAAGCAAGTAGGTTTGTGCAATGGATTACCTTTTGATGTTCGTATACCTAATGAAGAAACCCTTAAAGCCTTTGACGACACAGAGAAAGGAGTAGGTTTAACGCACTACGAAAACGCTCAGGAAATGTACGATGACTTGGATATTTAATGATGCTAAAGCCAGTCAGTACGAATCAATTCAAAAGGGACGTTAAAAAAGCAAAGAAGCAGGGTAAAGATTGCTCAAAATTAAAGAAAGTCACAGATCAGCTCATAGAAGATAGACCACTTGCAGCGAGATACAAAGACCATTCCCTGACTGGTAACTATCGCGGCTATCGAGAATGTCACATAGAGCCAGACTGGTTATTAATCTATGCAGTGGTAGAAGATAAAATATTCTTTGAGCGTCTGGAGTCAGATTCTGAATTGTTTAGGTAGCAACATAACCCTATGTTAGGTGTCTTTGTACCAGTCTCTGCTACGCTGGTTACTCCATTCACAACGAGAGTAGTCCCGATGTCGTTAGAAGTCAGGATAGAGCAACTTGAGTCACATTTTGACTCACTGGATAGTGCAGTTCGTAGTCTCATTGAGATCACTGGTGATACACACCAAGAGATACTGGCAACAAGACGGGAGATGCGAGAGTACCAGCAGGAAAATCGGTTGCGCTTTGCACAGCATGACCGTGAACTCTCAGAAATTAAAACTGCCATTGGTGCGCTTACTCAAGCCACCTATGCAGGCTTTAAACGTAGCGACGAAAAAATAGATCAACTAGAATTACTCATCCGTCAACACCTCCCCAACAACTAACACGCCACCTAACAATAAAATCCAGTGGATTGCCCGTCGGCAACCACTGATTTAAGGGGTTATGCGGCTATACTGAGCCCGGCAAGTCAATCCTGATTATTTTTCATGGCTTGTTTGTAGTTGATCAGGGCATTTATTATGAAAACTTCTTGTCTCTATGTTTTATTACAAATTGTAATTATTAGCTCACAGGCAGTTACCTCATTGCTTGCTGATGAGTCTTATCAATCTGTTAATACAACCAAAGATGGAGTTACAAAATGTCCATCTTACTTTTCATTTAGTTTTGCTTGGGAAGTTGGGACGTTCAGTGATAATGTTTTTTTTGATTGTAAAAATCTAACGTGGTATCCCATGTATGGAGCATGTACCTATGCTACATGTATTATTCCACGCACACAGACAAAATGCGACATAGGTGTTGATGGATCTGAAATATCTGCGAATTGCCCGTCTGATTGTGTAGATGATTGTAAGTGTAAAATTGATTTTCTTTCATATGACGATTTTCTGCCTACGGATCCATGCGTCCCGTACGTTATTGACAAAAATTGCCCTGCATCTTTTTTATACGTCAGACATGAAAATTTGACTTGGATGTCCTGTCATGAGGGTTATGCGGTTGGCACTTTTACTAACCCAGAGAATAAAGAAGTTTGTGGAATGATTGTTGAATCTTGGGGAAGCAGAGGTTCGTTTGTGTGCCCATCTTGGGGTGAAGGCTATTGTAATTATGGTAGGGACTATAATGGGTTTCTTGGAATCTGTGTAACAAGCGATTCCCGGCCATTGTTACCTAATGACGGATCATGTGCCATTCCGCACTTTAAATGCAAAGGGTTATTATGGGACTTTTGTACAAAAGGCGATGGTGCTGGACAATGTACAAATATTTTTCTAGATATACCAGAAAAATGCACTGTCAGCATAAGTTCTGTTTGCGACACTGGTGCTGAAAGTTGCGGGATAATTAACTGTGAAGAGAGTGATTGTGTCGCCAGCTGGAATATGCCTAATAGACCGCAGTTTTACGACTTTCCGGAAGGGTGTATGGGCAAATCCATTAATTTTCCCTCTGATAATAATGAAATCATTATTCCTGCTGTAATTGGAAGTGTCGTTTTTGTTGGAACGGCGTCAGTCATCGGAGCAGCCTGCTATTTTTATCACCGATATAAACGACAAGGTTATCAGTCTGTTCATTGATCAGAACAAACAGGGGCAATGCCGCATCACAAATACTCCCAGTTCGTTCGTTTCGCTCACCCGCGCCTTTGGCGGCTCGACTTAACAGGAGGGACCTGACTTACGAATTCTGGCGATATACTTCGGGTCGTTCTGCTGACGATCACTATGAAAATGGGCATGGCCAGGTTCTCAGACTAAAAGATAAGAAGAAGTTGAGGTTGGACGTTCGCAGTCGTTCGAGTCTGGATGTTGAGCTAAAGCCAGAGGGTGAGTGACAGGGTGGTGATTATCCTGACTACTTATCTTTACCACTAAAATGTAAGCAATTTCCGTAATTCTGCTCTGTCGGGCTATTGACTCTGCTTCATTGAAGGTAAAGAATGTGTCCTCCTGGGACTACCTGATCAGGTGAACTCAGGGGTTTATGCGACAATCCGGGGGACTTATCCATTCCCTGATAAGAGCATTCCTTGGAATGCTGGCAGATGAGCCTTGCCGGGCGTCGTCTGTCAGATTCCTGACCCTACCCATACAGGAATGTTGAGGCCTTGAATACAGTGTGTACTGCTTTGTACGCTGTCAAAAAAGAGAGGCCGGAGTCCCTAACCGCTCAGGCAGCATGGGCTGTATATGAGCATTAGCTCAGCGGCGTCAAGCCGATTCATTTCTAATAATTAGTACTGCCGAGGGTAAGCAAACGTGGAGCTTTTATCCGGCGCGGACATGGTAGTCCGTTCATTGGCTGATGAAGGGGTAGAGTACATCTATGGGTATCCTGGTGGAGCCCTGTTGCACGTCTATGACGCGATTTTCAGACAAAAAGCAGTCACCCATATTCTGGTGCGCCACGAACAGGCGGCTACCCATATGGCTGACGGCTATGCGCGGGCTACAGGTAAGCCCGGAGTAGCACTGGTGACATCCGGGCCGGGGGCTACCAATACGATTACCGGTATTGCCACAGCCTACATGGACTCTATTCCCATGGTGGTGATTTCAGGTCAGGTGCCATCCACCTTTATCGGGACTGACATGTTTCAGGAAGTGGATATGGTAGGTATTTCCAGACCTATCGTTAAACACAGCTTCCTGGTGAAGAAAGCTGAAGATATTCCGGAGGTTATCCGCAAGGCGTTTCATCTCGCCCAGACCGGACGACCCGGTCCTGTGGTGGTTGATATTCCCAAGGACATCACCGACCTGACCAAAAAATACGAATACAAGTATCCGGAAAAGGTCAAAATCCGTTCTTACAACCCGCCCGCCAAGGGTCACAACGGGCAGATTCGCAAAGCGGTTGAACTGCTTATGAAGGCTCGCAGGCCGGTTATTTATGCCGGTGGTGGTGTGGTTCTGGGTCAGGCTTCAGAGCTGCTGACAGAAGTGGCCAGAAAGCTGGACGTACCAGTAACCAATACTTTGAATGGTCTGGGAAGTTTTCCGGGGTCTGATCGTCAGTTTGTCGGGATGCTGGGAATGCACGGCAGCTATTGTGCCAACAAAGCCATGCATGAGTCCGACCTGATTCTGGCGGTGGGTGCCCGTTTTGATGACCGGGTAACCAATAACACTGAAAAGTTCTGCCCGAATGCCAAGATCATCCATATCGATATTGATCCGGCCAGTATTTCCAAAAACGTTGTGGCTGACATCCCCATCGTGGGTCCGGTCGATGCTGTTCTGGAAAACATGCTTGCCCAGATAGACGAATATCAGGGCTCTCAGGACAGTGTTGCTCTTGCCGAATGGTGGGCAAGCGTTGATTCCTGGAGAGAAAAAGGTCTGTTCACTTATGAAAAAAGTGACGGCATTCTCAAGCCCCAGCAGGTCATTGAGTCCCTTTATCAAGTCACCAAAGGTGATGCCTTTGTGACCACCGACGTAGGTCAGCATCAGATGTTTGCTGCCCAGCATTATCGGTTTAACAAGCCAAATCGCTGGATCAGCTCCGGTGGTCTTGGCACCATGGGCTACGGCCTGCCAGCGGCCATGGGTATCAAACTGTCCTTCCCTGAAGAACAGGTTGCCTGTGTGACCGGTGAAGGCAGTATCCAGATGAATATTCAGGAACTGTCAACCTGCCTGCAATACGATTTACACCTGAAGGTGATCAATATCAATAATCAGGCACTGGGTATGGTACGACAGTGGCAGGATATGCAGTATGACAGCCGTTACTCTCACTCCTACATGGAGTCTCTGCCTGACTTCGTTAAACTGGCGGAGTCATACGGCCATGTGGGTATAAGAGTCACCCGCCCGGAGGAGCTGATGCCTGCGATGGAAAAAGCCTTCTCTCTGAAAGATCGTCTGGTATTCATGGATATTCAGGTAGATCCCGATGAGCATGTCTATCCGATGCAAATCAAGGATGGTGGCATGTGTGACCTCTGGCTCAGCAAGACGGAGAGAACCTGATGAGACGGATTATCTCTGTACTGGTAGAAAACGAACCGGGTGCTCTGTCACGCATTGTCGGGTTGTTTTCCCAGCGTAACTACAACATTGAAACCCTGACCGTTGCACCTACGGAAGATGCGACACTGTCTCGTCTGACAGTGACCACTTCCGGTAATCCACAGGTGATTGAACAGATTACCAAGCAGCTGAACAAGCTCATTGATGTGGTCAAGCTGGTGGATTTGACCGAAGGTCACCATGTTGAACGTGAGCTGATGCTGATCAAGGTTCGTGCAAGCGGTCCGCTGAGAGCTGAAGTGAAACGCACAGCGGATATCTTCAGAGGTCAGATAGTCGATGTCACCAGCTCGGTTTATACCATTCAGCTGGCCGGTACCCAAGAGAAACTGGATGGCTTCATTGCCGCCATCGGCCAGGCTCAGGTGCTGGAAGTGGTTCGTAGTGGTACTACGGGCATTGCCCGTGGCGAGAAAGTTTTGAGTTTGTAACCTTTCTTTTAACTCCTCTCATATTGATAGCTCTCCGGCTCTGACCGGAGAGACTTTCTCTTGTGAATGCTCCCCACCCTGTCGGGGCTGTCGCTTTAAAGATTTTTTCGGCTGTGCAGATCAGGTGACTCCTTACCTGCTGAGTCACCCCGACACAGGAAAGCAGATTCTTATATTTCATCATGGTGAGACCCTTGTCGCCTGGCATCTGGGTACACCCTTGTCATCCAAAAATAAGGTGGTTTCCAGGCGAGTAAAAAACAATCCATTTGAGCTGAACCTGACCGAAGCGTTTGACCTCGACACGACGAACTCAGCCGTTTATAACATCCCCCAGTCGGGATGGTCTGCTCAATTTCAGAGACTCTTTTTCAAGTAGCATTCTTGAACCGTATTCTTTAAACAGAAGTTGTTCTGTAATTATCTATACTGGATGGCATTCTAAATCATGCACTGGAAATATCGATGGCTGGATATCTGGTTGGACGGAAGAATATTTTAAAGGCATTCGTCGTATTTTTTGCGCTTTCCGGGCACACTCATCTTCAGGCCGGGATGAGGTTATACAAAGACACTATCGTGGGGCTGGCGATTCTGGCAGGAGTGACAATAGGAATATCGTATTATGTGTTCAGGGAAGATGAATTCATTTTTTATGTCAGTAAAAAACAGGTAGCTACGGGCCACCCTGCCCACCCTTTATTTATAGGCGTGGTAAATTATCAAACTAACCGTTGGATTGTTACCAGTAAGGTGATCGGTAATACAGAAGAACCAGAGTTCGTTAAGCTGTCTGATGTAGAGTACTGGGGGAATGGCCCTAAGGCAGTGATTGAGCAGAGACTGAATAGCCTGTTCAGTCATCTTGAAAAGGATTTTCAGAGATGGAAGAATCTCACTCAGGCCAAACCGGCAGGTGTGCCTTCTGGTTTTCTGCACTACTCATCCCTGATCGCCAGCAACTGTGAAGCCATAAATACTGGTAGCAGAACCTTCAAGGCATTCCATAAATCTGCAGACGATTATCTTGATAGCCGCGCAGTCTGTCAGAACTGGCTGGACCGCTTTATTGACTGGCATTCCTATTTTGCCGCTTACTACAATAGGTCAATCCCGGTGGTTCTGGTGCCCGACTGGCGAGAAGCAAAAGGAATTACCTCTGACGAATCGACACCAAGTACAGTGATTGGTGGTCATTTACAAAGCAGTGTCGCTTATCTATTTAATGCCAATTATGACTTTCGCATGTTGAGTTCTCTTTATGGCGACTCTGATCAGGAATTAATAGTGGTAACGGATCAACCCGGTTATAAACTGAAGAGGATTAGTTGGTGGCCGCCGCGGCAATACGACATCTTCCTGCCAGAACATCAGAAGCTTGTCTGGACTGAGCATGTACCTTGTGACTCAGTGACCGGGGGCTGTCGTTTCAAAAATTTTTCCTGGAGTGCAGGACAAGTGACTCCCTACCTTCTGAGTAACCATAATACAGGAAGCAAGATTCTTATATTTCATCACGGAGAGACCCTTGTAGCCTGGTGTCTGGGCAAGCCCTGGATTGCCGAAAATAAAGTGGTCATGAAGAAAGCAAAAAACAATCGATTTGAACTGGACCTGATGGAGGCTTTTGATCTGGACTCAGGCGGGACATCGAACTGATAGGGCTGTTCTCAGAAAATCGACTAAAGCAGCTCCCAGAAGGCCCGAATCAATGGACTTTTGAGTTTCTTGTCCAGCACACAGAGTCCCACATCATAAGCAGCCAGCCAGGGGGTGATATTCAGAATCTTAACCTTGTCAGACAGTGGGCTATTATCCAATACAATCTGCGGTACTACGCCGACTCCAAATCCCAGGCTGACCATGCTGACAATGGCTTCATTACCAGCGACCTGGGCATATATTTTTGGCTTGATGCCTTTGGCTGAAAACCAGTAATCAACCCGCTGTCGCCCAATACCTTTTTCTGACAGGATCATGGGCGTTCTGCTCCACTCTTCAACCGTCCCTGGGGTAGAAATTTCTCCCGAAGCAGGGCCTATGAAGACCAGCGGGGAAAGTCCGATGCTGTGAAACTGAATCTCCGAGGATAAATTATCCGGGCGGGCAGAAATGGCTATATCTTCTTTTCCAGAGGTGATCAGGTCAATGGCTGAGTCAGGGTCGCCGGTATGAAGCTTTATTTCAATGCTCGGATAGCGTTGTCGAAAGCGCTTGAGAATGTCATAAAGAAAGCTGTAGCTGGCGGTTACGGAGCAATATACACTGATCTCACCCTTCAACTCTTTCGATTCGGCTATCAATTCGTTGCGAATCGCTGACCACTGAATCAGGGTTTCCCGGGCATATCTTTCGAACTTAATGCCTTCTGCGGTAAGACTGACACTGCGATTGTCCCGTTCAAACAGGTATACTCCCAAATTATTTTCCAGATGCTGAATGCTTCGGCTCAGGGTAGATGGGCTGACATGACAGGCTGCACTGGCACGGCCGAAATGGAGCGTTTCAGCGAGACTCAGGAAATGCCTCAGTGGTTTCAGATCCATAATGATCGTTTTTCACCCTCACTTATGGCGGTTTTTCACCTTTGCTCAAGGCTGTTTCGTAATATGAAACGTTATATTGCAAATATATCATTTTACGAAATGATCTGTCTGCTTTAATCTCCAAATCAACGTTTTCAGCCCGGACAAGAAAAGATAATCCAGGGCGTTTTATTCAGGAGTCCATCATGAAAGTTTATTACGATAAAGACTGTGATCTTTCCCTCATCCGTGGTCAGAAAGTATCCATTATTGGCTATGGCTCTCAGGGTCATGCCCATGCCAATAACCTCAAGGACTCCGGGGTAGATGTCACCATTGGTCTGCGTAAGAGCTCCGCTTCTGTTGCCAAAGCCGAATCTGCAGGCCTAAAGGTAATGGACGTGGCTGCTGCAGTCGCCCAGGCTGACCTGGTCATGATCCTGACTCCGGATGAATTCCAGTCTCAGCTTTATAAGAGCGAAATTGAGCCTAACCTGAAGCAGGGTGCAACCCTGGCATTTGCTCACGGTTTCGCTATTCACTACAACCAGGTTGTTCCTCGCGCCGATCTGGACGTTGTCATGATTGCCCCTAAAGCACCGGGTCACACTGTGCGTTCCGAGTTTGTTAAAGGCGGCGGTATCCCTGATCTGGTTGCTATCTATCAGGATGCTTCCGGAAAGGCTAAAGATCTGGCCCTGTCGTACGCCTGTGGTGTAGGTGGTGGTCGTACCGGTATCATCGAAACTACTTTCAAAGATGAAACCGAAACCGATCTGTTTGGTGAGCAGGCTGTGTTGTGTGGTGGTGCGGTAGAGCTGGTTAAGGCCGGTTTCGAAACACTGACCGAAGCAGGTTATGCTCCTGAAATGGCTTACTTTGAATGTCTGCATGAGCTGAAGCTGATTGTCGACCTGATGTACGAAGGCGGGATCGCCAACATGAACTACTCCATCTCCAACAATGCCGAGTATGGTGAGTATGTAACCGGCCCAAGAGTCATCAACGATGAATCTCGTAAGGCTATGCGTGAAGCCCTGAAAGACATCCAGAACGGTGAGTACGCCAAGAAATTCATCACTGAAGGTGCAATGAACTATCCGTCCATGACTGCTTATCGTCGTAACAATGCTGCTCACCCAATCGAAAAGACCGGTGCCAAGCTGCGTGAAATGATGCCCTGGATCACCGAGAATCAGCTGGTTGATAAAGATAAGAACTGATTGTTAAAAACAACTTTTCAAAAAAGGCGCCTTGTGCGCCTTTTTTAGTTTAAAAAGCACAAGATTTTTCTGATTGATGACGCTGTTCGTAAACTAGTTTACCTTGCGACTATGGAAGCTCCCGGGAAACGAACAATGCCTGCCAGGCATAGGAAGCCAGCCATAAATCGATTCATGATCGAATTTTGAATAATGGCTAACAGATGATGATTATTTTGGGCAGAGATACAGTTAAAGCTCTAGTCTCTTTATTTCCGGAGCGCATTTTACAATAGTTGCGATGGTTGTGAATTAAGAGACAGTCGGCAAATTTTCTGGAGCGGTACCTTGAGAAAAAAAATTGCCCATTTGAAGACCCAACCTAACATTGTGGCAATACTGGGGTTGGTCTTAGCGACACTCTGTTGGGGGGGCAACCTGGTTGCGGGCCGGATTAGTGTGGGAGATATCCCTCCCGTCGCGCTGTCATTCTGGCGGTGGGTTCTGACTCTTCTGATCCTGTTTTCGTTTACCGGAAAGCAACTGATTCAGCAGAGAAAGCTGATTTTTCAGAGTCGTTATCAATTACTGATCCTGGGATTCTTCAGCATTACCTGCTTTAACACATTGCTTTATATCGCAGCTCAATCCACACAGGCGGTAAACCTGGGCCTGATACAAATAGCACTGCCCGTGATTACTATGATTCTCGCTATTCCTCTGTTGAAGACTTTTCCTAAAAAAAGGCAGTTGTTTGGTATGGGAATGGCTATTCCGGGACTGTTGACGATTTTCAGTAAGGGAGAATGGTCATCGATGGCCAGCCTGAACTTTGGCAGGGGAGATTTAATCATGCTTTTCGCTACCTGTTGCTGGGGCTCATATACGGTTTTGCTCAAGCGTTTTGAATTGCCTTTGTCCGGGGCTCATCTGTTGACCATAATGGTCGGGATTGGGGTGGTGATCCTCTTGCCTTTTTACCTCTGGGAGCTATCGATGAAAGGTGGCTTTACCGTGAGTCCGAAAGCACTTTTTCTGATCAGTTACTCAGTTCTTTTTGCTTCATTGGTCGCCTATATGTCATGGAATTTCGGCGTGTCTTTACTCGGGGCAAATAATGCGGCTATGTTCAACTTCCTGATCCCTGTGTTTTCAGCCATGTTCGCTATTCCCATCCTTGGAGAGACGCTTTACCAGTACCACCTGATAGGGGCAGGGTTGATCTTTACAGGATTGTGGATAACCAACAGGAAATATTCTTCAACAGACAGTCCGGGTTAGACTCCCTATGTGAATAGATAAGGGCTTAAGCCATTGCCAATGATTCAAGAGGTTTAAAAGATCACAGACATATTTTTTTGGAGCAGTAACTTGAGAGAAAAAATCGTCCATTTGATTGCTCATTCTAACATTCTGGCAATACTGGCGGTGGTGTTAGCGACTCTCTGTTGGGCGGGAGAGAATCTTGTTGCAAACCAGATGAGTGTAGAAGGCATTCCTCCCATCGCATTGTCATTCTGGCGGTGGACTCTGGCTTTTCTGATCCTGTTTTCGTTTACCGGCAAGAAACTGATTCAACAGAGAAAGGTAATCTTTCAAGGTCGCTATCAACTGCTGGTCCTGGGGTTCCTCGGCATTTTCTGCGCTAACACACTGCTTTACATCGCTGCTGAATCCACACAGGCAGTGACTTTGGCCTTGATTGAGATGATTCTGCCCGTCATTACAATGATCCTGGCGGTTCCTCTGCTGCATGTTTTTCCTAAAAAAAGGCAGCTTTTCGGTATGGGAATGGCAATTCCCGGACTACTCACGATTTTAAGTAAAGGAGAGTGGTCAATGCTGGTCAGTCTTGATTTTGGCAGAGGAGACATGATCATGTTTCTTGCTATGTGCTGCTGGGGTCTTTATACCGTTTTGCTCAAGCGTTTTGAACTGCCTTTATCCGAGGCTCAGCTGCTAACCACACTAATCGGAATTGGGGCGATGTTCCTTTTGCCCTTCTATCTCTGGGAGCCTGCATCTGAGCGCAGCTTCTCCATTAGCCAGGATGCACTTTATGTAATCATTTACGAGGTTTTGTTTGCTACTCTGGTCGCCTTTCTTTTCTGGAACTTCGGCGTGTCTGTGCTGGGACCAAGCACTGCAGCCATGTTTCACTTTTTGATACCCGTGTTTTCAGCTATGCTCGCTATTCCCATTCTTGGGCAGACGCTTTATCAGTTCCACCTGATAGGGGCAGGATTGATCTTTATGGGGTTGTGGATAAGCAGTAGGTAATACCAATCGAACTTTCTAACTCCCTATTGCGCTGAAGATTTGAGCCTTAATCCTGCGTTGGCGATCGTCGCCATAGCTAAGGCTATGACTCCTCACGCCGCCTTGTCTTAAGGCTCAAATCTCCATGCTCATCACGGGAGTTAGAAAGCACGATTGGTATAATATTCTTCAACAGACAGTCCGGGTTAGACTCCCGAGCAATCTTTCCCCACCCAAAGTGAAGCAAGATTGCTTCGATCACTCATGACTGTTGCAAGGTGGCAACGAACTTGCGTGACTCATCAATGGAGCGCTGCATATCTCTTAGCAGGCGATCAATGTCCAGCTTAATGGCACCAAATTCACCCTTGAGTGCCGCAATAGCCCGTGCATTGAGGTTGTGTTTCAGATACAAAACCTGATCCCGGAAGGCATTCAGAACCGGTTGCATGCGCTTTTCTGATTGTTCCATGCTGGCCAGCATTTTTTTGTACTGATGACGGGTTTCATTCAGCTGCAGTTGACTGGCACGACGAAGACTGCCGCTGGAATAGAGTTCCAGCTCTGCTTCCCACTCTTCAAAGAGTGCATCCGAGACATCTTTAACGTCCCGGATGCGCTTACGAACCTTATCTGCAGAAGCTTCGCTGTCCTCGAACTCAGCATTAAGCTGATCATAAAGCGCCTCCAGATCACCACCATTAAAATTGACGACGCTGCGAAACTGTTCCAACGCTGAGCTGAATTGCTCTTGAGCTTCTTCCTGAGCGGCCTGAGAGCTCTTGATGCGGTCCACCAAAATCTCGCGCTTGTAAACGCCTACCTTTTCCATGGCGCTGTAATAAGTACTCTGGCAGCCTGTCAGAAAGACCGACAAAATAAGCAGCAGGACGGGTATTCCTGCCCGGAATGCTGAGAACATAGCGCTAATCTTCCTGATTTTTAATGGCGTCAATGACTTTCTGGTTGCGCTTGTCTGCCAGGTGACTGTTAACAACAAACAGGGCATGAATGATTCCGGGAATCCAACCCAGCAGGGTCAGAATAATATTAAGGATCATCTGACCCGGCTTGCCACATAAAAGAACGGCTATCGGTGGCAAAAGTATTGCCAGAAAATAACGCATAACGTCTCCCTGAGTGTGTTTTGGTTGCAGCCAGAATATGCGAAACCAACTGGCCAGGTACTTAGTAGTTTATTGCTGAGCAAGAAGATCAAGCAGTCTCAGCACTTCTTCCTGAAGATTTCTGGAGGCCAGGGCCAGGTTGGAAGCGAATTCTTCTGCTGTGCCATGCTTACTGTCCATCAGGTCTGTCACCGATTTTACCGCAACCACTGGCGTCTGGTAATGGGAAGCTACCCAGGCAATGGCTGCGGCTTCCATCTCTTTGTTGACCATAGGTTCCTGACGCAGAATGGCTTCATCGGTCGGACTCATATCGAGAGAGTTGCCGGTGCAGACAACAGAGGTGGGCAAATCCAGTTTTCGGGCCAGATCCACTGCCACTTGGCACTGAAAATTACCGTCGCCGTAGGCTTCGTAATGTTCGCCCATGGGGATACGACGGTCAAAGAAACGAATACGCTCGCCAATATAAACGTCACCAACTTTACAGCCCTTGTCGGAAAAACCTCCACAGGTTCCGGCATTGATGACCAGGTCCGGTGACAAGAGGCGAAGTGCTTCGTATGCCGCCAGGGTTGCTGGCTGGGTACCGACATTTTCTACACCGTGAACTGAGTCGGAACCGTTGGTAATCAGATTGATGTTCAGATTCTTATACTCACCCGCAAAGGTTTTGCAGGGTAGCAGGGGATTTATGTCGTCTGTTTCGGCCAGGCCCAGTTTCTCAATGAGTGGCGCTGCTTCCTGTTTCATGGCCACAACCATTGTAATTCTTTTCATAGCTATCAATTTGGTTGGTAATGAAATTCTATAGTTTCCTGTTATAAGAAGTTAATTCCAATAAGTAAAACCTTATATTTTTATCTGCCTTTCTCCCCATGCCATTTCGGCATTAATCCTTCGCTTTAGGCATTTCACAAGCTCCCTGGGAGTCGTAATTATATGACCATAGTTTCTAGTGATATTGCTAATCTTGCAGTCACCAATTAAACGGAGTATGTCGTGTTAGGAGTACTGGGCGGAATGGGGCCTCTGGCTACCGTAGACTTTATGCAGAAAATCATTGCTTTGACACAAGCCAGTAAGGATCAGGAGCACCTGCCCATGCTGGTGCATAATGTCCCTCAGATTCCAGATCGCAGTGCCTGCATTCTTGAAGGTTGCGAGGACCCTTTTCCGGCCTTGCTGAGAGGTTTGAGAAGTCTTGAGCGAGGCGGTGCCCAGTGTGCAGTGATTCCCTGTAATACTGCACATTTCTGGTTTGATAAGCTGCAAAAACAGGCTCGGATTCCAATGATCAGTATCCTGAGTTGTGTTGAACAACATATCCGACGAAATAATCTGCGCAAAATAGGTGTTATGGCGACCAGCGCTACGGTTTCAGCCATAATGTACCAACGGCAGATAGAGAACGATGGTCGTGAATGTCTGATACCTGATCAGGGAATGCAAACGCTGATGATGGATGCCATCTACGATATTAAGGCAGGGCGTCTGGAGCAGGGCAGTCAGTGTATGAAAATGGTTTTTGATGATCTGGTTAGTCAGGGCGCTGAAGCGGTTATTCTGGGCTGCACAGAAATTCCTGTAGGTCTTGCCGACGTTATGAAAACAAATCCCGGACAGTACATTGATGCAACAGCGCTGTTAGCCGGAGCCTGTGTTGGCTGGTACAGTCAGCAGGAAGAGAAAGAAGCTGCTTGAGGAGCGGGGGTAAGTTGAACTGAAGTCTGGGAGTCGTGCTTGAATGAATCTGGAAACCAAGTGGCTGGAAGATTTTCTGGCATTGGCCGAGCTGAGAAATTTTTCCCGTGCTGCTGATTTTCGAAACATCACACAACCTGCTTTTGGTCGAAGAGTTCGTTCTCTGGAACAGACGGTCGGTTTTGAGCTGGTAGACAGGGGAACGGTTCCCATCAAACTGACTCCGGAAGGGCGTTTGTTCAGAACAACGGCCAGGAACCTGCTTCGTCAAATGGAAGAGGGTCTGGGTCAGTTACAGGGTGTCGTCTCCGGGCAGGCCATTGACTTTGCTGCAGCTCATTCCCTGTCGGTGACTTTGTTACCGGAATTGATTCAGCAGGTGAGTGAAGATGAGCAATTACTGCAAACCAGAGTAGAAAGCATTGATGTTGATCTCGCGGTAGAGGCGCTGCAGGAAGGTAATTGTGATTTTCTCCTGGCGTTCAATGTTGACGCTTTAATGCAGCCGCCCTTTGAATATCTGAAACTGGGGATGACGCGTCTTTTGCCCGTTTGTCTGCCTGATGCTCAGGGAAAACCAATGTTTTCTGATAGTGATCCTGACACTGTACCCTTACTCCGATATAGCCCCAATGCTTTTATGGGGCGCAAGGTCAATAGTCTGTTGAGTGCATCGGACGTTCCCGTACTCTTTCAGACGGTAATGGAGTCTTCCCTGACCAACCTGCTCAAGGAAATGGCTCTTAAAGGCAAAGGGGTTGCCTGGTTACCGGATTATTCCGTACAGGATGAGCTGAAGTCTGGTCAGCTGGTTCCCTATTCTGAAAGAGCTGACTGGACGGGCTCTATAGAAATTCTGCTTTACCGAAACACAGTTCGGCTGCATGCCAGAGCTGAAAGGTTATGGACTGAGTTGAGCCAGCGTTGTGAGTCAGGATGGCAACTGATGGAAGTCTATTCCCTGTCAGGCTCCTAGCGGTTATGCAGTATCCATACCTTTCATGATAGAGTGTGTTTTTTTCACCTTTATGTCGATGAGCAGATGCTGAAATGAGCGATAAACCGAAACGACCCGAAAATGAACAAGATGCAGTGGACGGTCTGTTTCCCGTCGATGAGCACTTTGAAGAGGTGGTCGAAGGTGGGGAGACAGTTCGCCACAGAGGCATTTATATACTGCCTAACCTGTTTACAACAGGTAATCTGTTCTGTGGCTTTTACGCCATTATCAGTGCCCAGGCGGGTTTTTTTACCCAGGCTTGTATTTCAGTCTTTGTTGCTATGATTCTGGATGGCCTCGATGGTCGTGTTGCCCGGATGACCAACACCCAGAGCAAGTTCGGTGCGGAGTACGACAGTCTGGCAGATATGGTGACCTTTGGTGTAACGCCTGCCATGGTCGCCTACAGTTGGGCCCTGAATGATCTGGGTAAAGTGGGCTGGATGGTTGCCTTCATTTATGCAGCCTGTGCTGCTTTGCGTCTGGCCCGTTTCAATACTCAGCTGGAAGTAACAGATAGCCGCTATTTCACCGGTCTGGCCAGCCCCGCTGCAGCAGCACTGGTCATTGGTATGGTATGGGCGCTGAGTGATTTTGGTATCGACGGCAACATGATGGGTATTGCATTGCTGGGCGCTCTGATTACAGGTCTGGCTGGTGTGCTGATGGTCAGTAATTTTCAGTACAACAGTTTCAAGAAACTGGACCTGAAAGGACGGGTGCCTTTCATTTTTATGATTGTCATGGTTTTGGCTTTTGCCGTCGTCTTTACCGATCCACCCAGAGTGCTGATGCTGATTTTTCTGAGTTATGCCTGCTCCGGACCCATTATGTTCCTGGTAGGAAAAACCAGAAAACAAACGGCTCCTGAATGACTCAAGAGCCACGCGGTTTTACTCTGGTTCCCATCCTGCAGAGTGTGGCTACAAGTTGATCAGCGCACAGTGGTTCCTTTTCTCTGTCTCTCCTGCCATTGAGTATCCAAATCGACTCGGGCAGAAGACGGAGGCAAGATATCTGCCTCCCGGATGAGGTCTGCCGCCCTCTCTGCCACCATGATCGTAGGGGCATTCAGATTGCCATTGGGAATGGTTGGGAAGATGGAGGAGTCCACTACTCTCAGTCCTTCCAGTCCTATAACTCTTGTCTTTGGATCGACCACAGACATGTTATCCGTTCCCATCTTGCAGGAGCAGGATGGATGATAGGCACTTTCAACGGATTCCCGAACAAAGGCATCAATCTGTTCATCGGTTTGAATGCTTTCTCCCGGCTGTATTTCTGAGTCACGGTATTCATCGAACGCCGGTTGGTTGATGATTTCCCGGGTCAGACGAACGCATTGTCTGAAGCCTTCCCGGTCTTCTTCGTGGGACAGATAGTTGAACCGAATACCGGGGTGAACATCTGGATTGGCTGACACCGCTCTCACCCAGCCACGGCTTTTGGGTTTGTTGTGGCCGATATGAACCTGGAAACCATGCCCGTCAAAAGCACTCCTGCCATCATAGCGCATTGCCGCTGGCAGGAAGTGGTATTGCATATCAGGCCATTCAACGCCTGCTTTTGAACGGATAAAACCACAAGATTCAAAATGATTGGTCGCACCCAGCCCGTCTCTCATGAACAACCAGCGAGCACCAATGAATAATTTACTGAGCGGGTCGAGTTTGCCGTTGAGAGTAATGGGCTTTTTGCAGCGAAACTGAAAGTAGAATTCCAGATGATCCTGCAAATTTTCACCTACACCAGGCAATTCGTGTTGAACTGCTATATCTGCGTCTTCTAATACCTTGCGAGGGCCTATTCCTGATAATTGAAGAATATGAGGTGAGCCAATAGAGCCTGCCGAAAGAATGATTTCTTTAGTGACCTGCACTTTTTTGATGAGACCTTTATGTTTATATTCGACGCCTGTAGCCTTTTTGCCTTCCAGCAGGACACGCTGAACCTGGGCATGGGTAACCACCGTTAAATGACTTCGTTTCATTGCCGGGCGAAGATAGGCGTTGGCAGTGGACCAGCGTATACCGTTCTTAACAGTCATGTGCATGGCTCCAAAACCTTCCTGTCGAGCACCGTTGCAGTCAGTGGTTTCCAGGTAGCCTGCTTCTACCCCGGCCTTTATAAAGGTGGAGTAGAGAGGGTTTTTCATTTCATTACCATTATTGACCGCTAATGGACCACTGCCTCCCCGATAGTCATCGGCACCGAAAGCCCAGGTTTCTGCTTTACGAAAATAGGGCAGGCAGTGGCGGTAATCCCAGTTGGTAGCTCCGTGCTGATGCCATTCATCAAAGTCTTTAGCATGGCCCCGAACATAGACCATGCCATTGATGGAAGAGGAACCACCCAGCACCTTACCCCGGGGGCAGTGCATACGACGGTTGTCGAGAAAGGGTTCAGGCCGGGTTATAAACTGCCAGGCATACTTTTCGGTATTCATGGGAATGGACAGAGCCGCAGGCATTCGAATAACGATGCTCTTGTCACTGCCACCGGTTTCAATTAGCAGAACACGACTTTTGCCGTCTTCTGTCAGGCGATTGGCCAGAACGCATCCGGCAGAACCGGCTCCGACTATGACATAGTCATATTTTGTCATGCTCGTGCACCTTGAATGCGAAGTTAAAAAGGACTCTCCAGAGGTGTCATACCGACATACACTGCTTTGACCTGGGTGTAATGCCTCATTGTTTCAACACCATTTTCACGACCTATACCGGACTGCTTATAACCACCTACTGGCATTTCAGCCGGTGAGGTACCGTAATGGTTGATCCAGCAGATACCTGCCTGAAGCTGCCGAATAACCCGGTGGGCACGGGTGATATCCTGAGTAAAGACTCCGGCTGCAAGGCCCAGTTCGGTGTCGTTAGCGCGGGCAATGACCTCTGCTTCATCTTCGAAGGTGAATACCGTCATTACGGGCCCGAAAATCTCCTCGCGGGCAATGGTCATATCATCGTGGCAATCGGTAAAAATGGTGGGCTCAACAAAAAGGCCATCGGCTGCTGTCGAAGGACTGACTGCTTTGCCTCCGGTCAACAAAGTGGCGCCTTCCATAATGCCCTGGTGGATGTAGTTAAGAACCCGTTGATGGTGTTTTTCTGATATTAGCGCACCCATGTTGGTGCACGGGTCCATAGGGTCGCCCAGCACAATATTGCCTTCAGTACGCTGCCGTAGTTTTTCTATAAATTCGGGATAGATACTCTTGTGAACATAAACCCGTGTAGCGTTTGTGCAGACTTCGCCCTGGGTATAGAAGTTACCGAGCATGGCTCCGGAGGTGGCATTCTCAAGATCAGCATCCTCAAAGATAATCAGAGGGGACTTTCCGCCCAGCTCCATGGTGACCTCTTTCAATGAAGAGGCCGCACCGGTCATGACTTTTTTACCGGTGCTGACCTCTCCTGTGAAAGAGACCTTGGCAATCTCCGGATGATGAGCCAGCCAGGCACCGACTTCCCCGTCGCCCTGAATGACATTGAAGACGCCAGCAGGCATGCCTGCCTCGACAAATATCTCAGCCAGTTTCAAGGCACCCAGAGGCGTCTCTTCAGAGGGTTTGAAAATCATACTGTTGCCGCAGGCCAATGCGGGTGCAGCTTTCCAGCAGGCAATTTGCAGAGGGTAGTTCCAGGCACCTATTCCGGCACAGATGCCCAGTGCTTCGCGGCGAGTGTAATAAAAGTCATCACCCAGGCACTGCTGATTGCCTTCAATGGAAGGGGCCAATCCAGCAAAAAACTCAATGGAGTCTGCGCCTGTAACCACATCAACTACGCTGGCTTCTTGCCAGGGTTTACCGGTATCGAGAACTTCAATTCGAGCCAGTTCATCGTTGCGCTCACGCAAAAGACTGACAGCACGTTTCAGGATTCGACTGCGCTCCATACCCGTCATTTCTGACCAGATTTCAAAGCCTTTTTGAGCACTGACAACCGCAGCCTGGCGAATGCTGTTATCGGCTTTCTCCACGGTATAAATGGTTTGACGAGTTGCGGGATTGATCACCGGAAATGTTTCTCCGGTCTCATTGGCCAGGTATTGGCCGTCAACAAAATTCTGATAGCAGGGTGATAACACAGCTAACTCCCTTGTTTATGCAGAGGTGCAAAGTTAAGGACTCTGTAATTCTCAGGGAACGACAGTAGAAACACCGATTTAATTTTATGTGAAAATGACAAAAAAGCTGCTAAGTGATCAAGTGGCTATGGGAATGTAATATTTGCAGCTGATATGACGTCTATATTTTCATTTTCGAAATGTGAATCTGCGCCATTGAAACCAACGTAAATGGTAAAAAAGAGAATTTCCCGGGAGAGTATCGATGCTGATCAAGACCAGAAAGTCAGGAGACATTCGCAGCAGTGAAATAACCTCAGAAAGTGTTTACAGGGAGCGTCGTCGTTTTTTGAAAATGGGTGGGCAGTTTGCCTTTGCCGGTATGGGGCTGGCTCTGACTGGCTGTACTGATGCTGCAGATCCCAGGTCAGCCAGGAAACCAGGGGGTGCAAACGATGATAAGGTTCCACAGCTCTCTGCTCCGGATTGGCTGCAAAAGAAAGTAGCCAGCTATCAATCCAGTCGTTTTACCACCGATGAAGCTTTAACCCCTTATGCCAGTGTGACTGGCTACAACAACTTTTACGAGTTTGGCTATTCAAAAGACGACCCTGCCAAACACGCTAAAAATATGAAAACTGATCCCTGGTCGTTAGTGGTTGACGGAGAGGTTGAGAAACCCGGGAAATACACGCTGGAAGATATGCTCAGACCCCATGATGTTGAAGAGAGAATCTACCGTCTTCGTTGTGTAGAAGCCTGGTCTATGGTCATTCCCTGGATCGGCGTGTCACTGGCCGACATGCTGAAGCGTTTTCAACCTACTTCCAGGGCAAAGTATGTTCAGTTCGAAACACTCTATGATCCTGAACAGATGCCGGGTCAACGCTCCCGTTTCAGTTCCATCGAATACCCCTATGTCGAAGGGCTGAGAATGGATGAAGCTATGAATCCACTGTCTTTTATGGCGATTGGTGTTTATGGCAAGACTCTGCCACCGCAAAATGGAGCCCCTCTAAGACTGGTTGTCCCCTGGAAGTATGGCTTCAAGAGTATCAAGTCCATTGTTAAAATTTGTTTTACTGAAACCATGCCACGAACCACCTGGGTTAAATCAGGCCCCAGCGAATATGGCTTTTATGCCAATGTGAATCCCGAAGTCGATCATCCGCGCTGGAGCCAGAAACAAGAGCGCAGATTGCCTAACTCCATCTGGGAGCCAAACCAGATTGAAACTCAAAAGTTCAATGGTTATGGCGAAGAAGTGGCCCAACTCTATAAGGGAATGGATCTCAGGAAGCTTTATTAAAGGTGATGTTATGGACTGGGTTGCAAAGTTAAAGTGGTTTGTTTTTCCACTCTGTCTGGCACCATTGGTCTGGCTGATCAATGCTGTTATCACTCATCAACTGGGACCCGACCCGGCAAATACAGTGACCCGTGATTTGGGTGAGTGGGCTTTAATCTTCCTTTGCATTAGTCTGGCGGTTACCCCGGCAAGAAAAATTACAGGTGTTAACAAGCTGATCCGGTTTCGGAGAATGTTCGGACTCTTCTCGCTTTTTTATGCACTGTTGCATGTGGTGGCTTATGTTGCCTTTATGCTGGGCTGGCAGTGGCAAACACTGTTGGAAGATCTATATCAGCGTCCCTATATAATAGTGGGTGCTGTTGCGATCCTGATTCTCTCAGCACTGGGTGTCACATCCACCAGGGCCATGATGCGCCGGTTAGGGAAAAAGTGGGTGAAGCTGCATAAGCTGGTCTATCTGGCTGCAGGTCTGGCGGTTCTGCATTTTGTCTGGCTTTCAAAAAGTGACTATACCGAAGCGGTAATATTTGGTTCTGTAATGGCAGGCCTGATGCTGTTTAGATTGCCCGTCAGGGGCCACCGCTAGTAGCAGGCTTTATACCTTTTATCAATGAAGAAATTTCGCACAGGTCCTTTCGCTATATTGAGAGTTACGGTTACAAAGGATACAGGTGTGATGAAACAGAAATCTCTTCTTGTGCTTCTGATGGTTCTATTCAGTCCTGTTTGTTTGAGTCATCTTATGCCAGGTGACTATGGTCTGACCGAAGAAAGCATCACAAAACCTTATCAGGCGAATGACTTTCTCTGTGGTTCTATTATCGTAGAAGTTAAGGATGGCTGGAGTATTGAGCAGGTAAGGCTCAATAAAGGTACTATTCAAAATCAGTTTCAATTTGCCGAGCAGCAGACTAAAGGGCTGTTTTTTCCAACACAACTTGGAGGTGGATTACTGCACGTCAGGCAATCCACAGGCGTTAACGAGTTCACAAGGTTGTATCCGTTTTCGGATCCTGTCGATTTCGAGTTAACTGTTTCCCAGGCAGGTCAGGTGAATCAGACTAAATATAGAATTACCAAAGGAATCTGCAGCGAAATAAAGCTGGGAGAGGTTAAGGTTGAGTTAAAGGAGGGTAACGATATCAGTTACTACGTTCAACCTGTCGTGCAAGATGATACAACGGGCCGGTTCTGGCAGGCCTGGCGTTTTGAATACTACACACCGGCCTATATGGTCATCCCATCTCCAGAGTGAAAATTAGTTTCTGGCAGCTTCCAAACTTACTCTATATGATTTTTGTCGTGTAGGTAGTTTACGAAGCTTGTCAGCCTTCCTCATCTGCGTATAATGCGCCTCCACTGATCGGGGCATGGCTCTTAACGGGCACGCAACGATCCATTGCAACAACGTTTAAAACGGTGATTGACAATCGGATCGAACAGCGTAGAATGCACCGCCGCTGAGACGGAAACGCAACCCTCACTGAGTGAACGAATGCGGTCTTGGTAAGTTGAAAAGTGACTTAGAAAACAAGCACTTGACAACAAAAACGGTCGCGGTAAGATAGCGGCCTCGCTGAACAGCGCTGACCGCTGGTTCAGCCGGTTAAAACCTTCTTGTTTTAATCCAGTTCTTTAACAAATTATCAGACAATTCGTGTGGGCGCTTGTGCGAATGGCATCGGTCAACAGAGCTTTGCTCTGAAATGATTTAAATGCTGATCAAGCAAGCGAACATACCTGTAATTCATGTACGTTTAATTGCAAATGATTGAGCAGCGGACTGTTTTCGGACAGGAAGCAAAACGATTTAAACTGAAGAGTTTGATCATGGCTCAGATTGAACGCTGGCGGCAGGCCTAACACATGCAAGTCGAGCGGTAACAGAACTAGCTTGCTAGTTGCTGACGAGCGGCGGACGGGTGCGTAACACGTAGGAATCTGCCCGGTAGTGGGGGATAGCCCGGAGAAATCCGGATTAATACCGCATACGCCCTAAGGGGGAAAGCAGGGGCCCCGTTCTTTTTTAAAGAGCGGACCTTGCGCTATCGGATGAGCCTGCGTCGGATTAGCTGGTTGGTGGGGTAAAGGCCTACCAAGGCGACGATCCGTAGCTGGTCTGAGAGGATGATCAGCCACACTGGGACTGAGACACGGCCCAGACTCCTACGGGAGGCAGCAGTGGGGAATATTGCACAATGGGCGCAAGCCTGATGCAGCCATGCCGCGTGTGTGAAGAAGGCCCTAGGGTTGTAAAGCACTTTCAGCGAGGAGGAAAGGTTCAAGGTTAATACCCTTGAGCTGTGACGTTACTCGCAGAAGAAGCACCGGCTAACTCCGTGCCAGCAGCCGCGGTAATACGGAGGGTGCGAGCGTTAATCGGAATTACTGGGCGTAAAGCGTGCGTAGGCGGCTTGTTAAGTTGGATGTGAAAGCCCCGGGCTCAACCTGGGAACGGCACCCAAAACTGGCAAGCTAGAGTGCGGAAGAGGAGTGTGGAATTTCCTGTGTAGCGGTGAAATGCGTAGATATAGGAAGGAACACCAGTGGCGAAGGCGACACTCTGGTCTGACACTGACGCTGAGGTACGAAAGCGTGGGGAGCAAACAGGATTAGATACCCTGGTAGTCCACGCCGTAAACGATGTCTACTAGTCGTCGGGGATCTTGCATTTCTGGTGACGCAGCTAACGCGATAAGTAGACCGCCTGGGGAGTACGGCCGCAAGGTTAAAACTCAAATGAATTGACGGGGGCCCGCACAAGCGGTGGAGCATGTGGTTTAATTCGAAGCAACGCGAAGAACCTTACCTGGCCTTGACATCCTGCGAACCTTTTAGAGATAGAGGGGTGCCTTCGGGAACGCAGTGACAGGTGCTGCATGGCTGTCGTCAGCTCGTGTCGTGAGATGTTGGGTTAAGTCCCGCAACGAGCGCAACCCTTATCCTCAGTTACCAGCACTTCGGGTGGGCACTCTGGGGAGACTGCCGGTGACAAACCGGAGGAAGGTGGGGACGACGTCAAGTCATCATGGCCCTTACGGCCAGGGCTACACACGTGCTACAATGGTGCATACAGACGGTTGCCAAGCCGCGAGGTGGAGCTAATCTGAGAAAGTGCATCGTAGTCCGGATTGGAGTCTGCAACTCGACTCCATGAAGTCGGAATCGCTAGTAATCGTGAATCAGAATGTCACGGTGAATACGTTCCCGGGCCTTGTACACACCGCCCGTCACACCATGGGAGTGGGTTGCTCCAGAAGTAGCTAGCTTAACCTTCGGGAGAGCGGTTACCACGGAGTGATTCATGACTGGGGTGAAGTCGTAACAAGGTAGCCCTAGGGGAACCTGGGGCTGGATCACCTCCTTAAACGACGACCGACCTTCCATAAGCGTTCACACGAATTGTTTGATAACACCAACGACGAAAGTCGTCTGGTTTTGTTTTGTTCTTTAAAAAAGTGTGTTTAATGAATCGGTTGTTTTAGCATTGCGCTGAACCAGCAGGATTGGGTCTGTAGCTCAGTTGGTTAGAGCGCACCCCTGATAAGGGTGAGGTCGGCAGTTCGAGTCTGCCCAGACCCACCAATCATGATTCGGAATATGGGGCTATAGCTCAGCTGGGAGAGCGCCTGCTTTGCACGCAGGAGGTCAGCGGTTCGATCCCGCTTAGCTCCACCATTAATCCGAACGACTCATTCATTAAGCGTATTTTGCTTCATTGTCCCCTTCTTTAACAGAAAGCGGACAATGCGATCTTTAACAATGTGGAATCCAAACTTAAATTAAGCTGAGTTGATTTAAAAGACGTGAGTCTTTTAATGAAATTCTTGCTGAGACACTCTCAAGTGTAGGGCGTTCAGTTGTCAGTGGTCAGTTAACAGTGGCCAGTGATGAACTGAAGATCGTTAAGGTAGTTATTGCCTATAACCATCAGTTGCCACGAATCGACTGACCACTGGTCACCGACAACTGACAACTGAGATCTCGAAGAGATCGCTTTGGGTTATATGGTCAAGTGACTAAGCGTACACGGTGGATGCCTTGGCAGTCAGAGGCGATGAAGGACGTGGTAATCTGCGAAAAGTCTTGGGGAGCCGATAAACAGGCGTTGATCCAGGAATGTCCGAATGGGGAAACCCACTCACACAAGTGAGTATCCTTAACCTGAATACATAGGGTTCAGGAGGCGAACCCGGGGAACTGAAACATCTAAGTACCCGGAGGAAAAGAAATCAACCGAGATTCCCCCAGTAGCGGCGAGCGAACGGGGAGTAGCCCTTAAGCAATTTTTGGTTTAGCGGAACACTCTGGAAAGTGTGGCCATAGTGGGTGATAGCCCCGTACGCGAAAAGCCAGTGATTGTGAAATCGAGTAGGACGGCACACGTGAAATGTTGTCTGAACATGGGGGGACCATCCTCCAAGGCTAAATACTCCTGACTGACCGATAGTGAACCAGTACCGTGAGGGAAAGGCGAAAAGAACCCCGTTGAGGGGAGTGAAACAGAACCTGAAACCGTGTACGTACAAGCAGTGGGAGTCAGTGGTCAGTTGTCAGTTGTCAGTTGCCAGTAGGCAAGCGACAGCAGATGACTGATTACCAGGTCGTCAAGTTGGAAAATACGGGCAGATTTGCAGAGGTGTTGAAATTGACGCTGAACAAAACTGACCACCGACAACTGACAACTGGCCACTGATGACTGCGTACCTTTTGTATAATGGGTCAGCGACTTATTTTCTGTGGCAAGGTTAACCGTATAGGGAAGCCGTAGCGAAAGCGAGTCTTAACAGGGCGTCCAGTCGCAGTGAATAGACCCGAAACCGGGCGATCTATCCATGAGCAGGTTGAAGATCAGGTAACACTGATTGGAGGACCGAACCCACTGTCGTTGAAAAGCCAGGGGATGACTTGTGGATAGGAGTGAAAGGCTAATCAAGCCCGGAGATAGCTGGTTCTCCTCGAAAGCTATTTAGGTAGCGCCTCGTGTCTCACCATCGGGGGTAGAGCACTGTTTGGGCTAGGGGGCCATCCCGGCTTACCAACCCCATGCAAACTCCGAATACCGATGAGTGCAATCACGGGAGACACACGGCGGGTGCTAACGTCCGTCGTGGAAAGGGAAACAACCCAGACCGTCAGCTAAGGTCCCAAAGTAATAGTTAAGTGGGAAACGATGTGAGAAGGCCCAGACAGCCAGGAGGTTGGCTTAGAAGCAGCCACCCTTTAAAGAAAGCGTAATAGCTCACTGGTCGAGTCGGCTCGCGCGGAAGATGTAACGGGGCTCAAACTATTCACCGAAGCTACGGGGTTCAGTGGTCAGTTTTCAGTGGTCAGTTGTCAGTATGAGTAGACTGACAACCGACCACTGAAAACTGACCACTGCAACCGGTAGAGGAGCGTTCTGTAAGCCGTCGAAGGTCAACCGGAAGGTGGGCTGGAGGTATCAGAAGTGCGAATGCTGACATGAGTAACGATAAAGGGAGTGAGAGGCTCCCTCGCCGGAAGACCAAGGGTTCCTGCGCAACGCTAATCGGCGCAGGGTGAGTCGGCCCCTAAGGTGAGGTCGAAAGACGTAATCGATGGGAAACAGGTTAATATTCCTGTACCCCTTTTGACTGCGATGGAGTGACGGAGAAGGCTAGGCCGGCAGGGCGATGGTTGTCCCTGTTTAAGGTCGTAGGCTGTGGACTCAGGCAAATCCGGGTCCACAAAGCCGAGAACTGATGACGAGCCCACCAAGGTGGGGAAGTGGTTGATGCCAGGCTTCCAGGAAAACCTTCTAAGCACCAGGTCAAAAGGGACCGTACCCGAAACCGACACAGGTGGTCAGGTAGAGAATACCAAGGCGCTTGAGAGAACCTGGGTGAAGGAACTAGGCAAAATGGCACCGTAACTTCGGGAGAAGGTGCGCCGCTGCCGGTGACCGGACTTGCTCCGTAAGCTGGCGGTGGTCGAAGATACCAGGTGGCTGCGACTGTTTATTAAAAACACAGCACTGTGCTAACACGTAAGTGGACGTATACGGTGTGACGCCTGCCCGGTGCCGGAAGGTTAATTGATGCTGTTATCGCAAGAGAAGCGGTTGATCGAAGCCCCGGTAAACGGCGGCCGTAACTATAACGGTCCTAAGGTAGCGAAATTCCTTGTCGGGTAAGTTCCGACCTGCACGAATGGCGTAACGATGGCCACGCTGTCTCCACCCGGGACTCAGTGAAATTGAAATCGCTGTTAAGATGCAGTGTATCCGCGGCTAGACGGAAAGACCCCGTGAACCTTTACTACAGCTTCACAGTGGATCTTGATGTTGCTTGTGTAGGATAGGTGGGAGGCTTTGAAGTGTGGACGCCAGTCTGCATGGAGCCAACCTTGAAATACCACCCTGGCAATATTGAGGTTCTAACCCAGGTCCTTTAGCAGGATCGGGGACATTGTGTGGTGGGTAGTTTGACTGGGGCGGTCTCCTCCCAAAGAGTAACGGAGGAGCACGAAGGTTGGCTAAGCACGGTCGGACATCGTGCGGTTAGTGTAATGGTACAAGCCAGCTTGACTGCGAGAGGAACATCTCGAGCAGGTACGAAAGTAGGTCATAGTGATCCGGTGGTTCTGAATGGAAGGGCCATCGCTCAACGGATAAAAGGTACTCCGGGGATAACAGGCTGATACCGCCCAAGAGTTCACATCGACGGCGGTGTTTGGCACCTCGATGTCGGCTCATCACATCCTGGGGCTGAAGCCGGTCCCAAGGGTATGGCTGTTCGCCATTTAAAGTGGTACGCGAGCTGGGTTTAGAACGTCGTGAGACAGTTCGGTCCCTATCTGCCGTGGACGTTGGAAGTTTGAGGAGAGCTGCTCCTAGTACGAGAGGACCGGAGTGGACGAACCACTGGTGTTCGGGTTGTGTCGCCAGACGCATTGCCCGGTAGCTAAGTTCGGACGGGATAACCGCTGAAAGCATCTAAGCGGGAAGCCCCCTTCAAGATGAGACTTCCCTGGCCGCAAGGCCCATAAGAGACGTTGAAGACTACGACGTTGATAGGCGGGATGTGTAAGCGTTGTGAGGCGTTGAGCTAACCCGTACTAATGACTCGAGAGGCTTGACCATATAACGCCAAAGCGATTTGCGCAGCGAAGCTGCCAGCAAAAGCTGGAAGCTTGAAGCCGTACACAGTGAACGAGAGTGTTGAGCAAGAATAGGCGACACAGCTTAAAAGAGATTTGGATTCCAGAGCCTTAGTTTTCGAGAAACAGCTTCAAGCCTCCAGCTTAAAGCTTCCAGCTCGAGAGCCAACGGCTCGACCAGTTTTGCCTGGTGACCATAGAGTGTTGGAACCACCCGATCCCATCCCGAACTCGGAAGTGAAACGACACATCGCCGATGGTAGTGTGGGGCTTCCCCATGTGAGAGTAGGTCATCGCCAGGCATTGAATAAAGCAGAACCCCGGTTGAGAGATTGACCGGGGTTTTTGTTTTGCCCTATAAAATTGCAAAAGAACTGGTCGTTGAACGACACATGCCCGGGCTGCATTACCGATGGTAGCGCGAGACTTCCCCATGTAACATAATCGTCGGGAACAATCTGGAAGCCGGTGTTCAGAACCTGTTTGTTGGCACCTTTTAAAAGTAAAGGGCTTTCGTTTATTCGATAAAGCCTGTTCCTAGCATGTGAACCTTGCCAGTCATAATCCATTCTATCCCGGTGCAAAGCAAATCAATGGGTTCGGAAGAGAAATTTGGGTTGCCATTCAGTATCTGTTTTAGTTGAGCTGAGCCAGACTATCCGTAAAAAAACGGATTGTCTGGCTATTCTTTCCGCTCAAACAGTTCATCCATGTCTGAGTTGCTGAGATCCCGGTCTCTGAAAGGATAATCAGAGCGCCCAATCAAGATCGTGTCTGTATGTCAGTGCTTAGATGCACGATTCACTTTCAAGGAGTTAGCCATGAACCTGAACGACTCTGGTCTTTTTAAACAGCAGGCTTACATCAATGGAAATTGGCTCAGCGCCATAGAAACGCTCCCCGTTGATAACCCGGCTACAGGCAAGGTGATTGCCCACATTCCGATGCTGAGCGCTTCAGATGTTCAAAGTGCAATAAAGGCTGCAGAAAAAGCCTTTATTGAATGGCGAGCAAAAACTGCAGCAGAGCGTTCGGGTTTACTTCGCAAGTGGTACCAATTGATTCTGGATAATAAGGAAGATCTGGCCACATTGATGACCGCAGAACAGGGTAAACCGCTGTCAGAATCCAGGAGCGAAGTGGCGTACGGGGCTTCTTACGTAGAATGGTACGCCGAAGAGGCCAAACGAGCTTATGGTGATCTGATTCCTGCTACCAAAAACAGCCAGAGAATTATGGTCAAACGGGAACCGGTAGGCGTGGTCGCTGCAATAACGCCGTGGAATTTTCCCAATGCCATGATCACCCGAAAAGCAGCTCCGGCCCTGGCTGCAGGCTGTACCATTATTATCAAGCCTTCCGAGCTGACGCCTCTCTCGGCTTTTGGCCTGACAGAACTGGCAGAGCGCGCGGGTATTCCAGCAGGTGTCATTAATATTGTCACAGGAGATGCCAAAGCAATTGGTGCTGAGTTAACGGGTAGTTCTATAATACGAAAACTGTCGTTTACAGGCTCGACAGCTGTGGGCAAGTTATTGATGAAGCAATGCGCCGATTCTGTTAAAAAAATCTCAATGGAGCTGGGTGGTAACGCGCCTTTCATCGTTTTTGATGATGCCAATATTGATCAGGCGGTTCAGGGGGCCATAGCCTCCAAGTATCGAAATTCAGGCCAGACCTGTGTTTGTATGAATCGTCTCTTTGTGCAGGACGGTATCTATGATGAGTTCGTTGAAAAGTTTTCCGAGGCAGTCTCCAGACTTACAGTAGGTTCCGCAACGGACGGAGACTTTGATCTGGGGCCATTAATCAACGAGGCTGCAATGCTGAAGATTAGGAGTATTGTCGATGATGCATTGGCCAAAAAAGCTCGATTGCTCACAGGTGGTCGCTCTCATAATCTTGGTGGCCTGTTCTACGAGCCAACTGTTCTCACGGATGCTTCCATAGAGATGAAGTGCTATCAGGAAGAGGTGTTTGGACCCATAGCCCCTGTCTTTCGGTTTCAGTACGAAGAGGACGTGGTCAAAATGGCTAACGATAGTCAATATGGTTTGGCTGCGTACTTTTATGCCAGTGACATTAGTCGTGTATTCAGGGTAGCCGAGGCACTGGAGTATGGTATGGTGGCTGTTAATGAGGGTGTGTTATCCACAGAGGTAGCTCCGTTTGGGGGCATCAAGGAGTCAGGTATTGGTCGGGAAGGGTCAAAGTATGGTCTGGACGAGTATCTGGAAATGAAATATGTACTGTTAGGAGGCATCAACGCTTCCTGAGAGCAGTCAGAAGCCTTACATCATCAAAGGTGGTTTAGAGAAGATTAAGGTGCCAGATCAGGAAGCCCGAGGTTGGCGGTCGGGCTTAAGCCCGATCTGGCAAGAAGTGATTGAATGGATTAATCCATAGTCAATCATGCGGCCACAGCAGCATCGCCTTCAAAACTGTTTCTGATCAGGTAATCAAAAGCACCCAACGAGGCGTTGGCGCCGCTGCCCATAGCAATAATAATTTGCTTGTAAGGTGCGGTTGTCACGTCACCGGCCGCAAAAACACCTGGAATCGATGTTTCGCCCCGGCTATCAACAACAATTTCGCCGCGTGGGGTTAATTCCATTGCTCCTTTAAGGAATTCGGTATTGGGTACCAGACCAATCTGAACAAAAATACCTTCCAGTTCTAAACTGACTTCGTCGTCAGTATTACGATCTTTATAAGTCAGGCCATTTACTTTATTGCCGTCGCCCAGTACTTCTGTCGTCAGTGCGCTGGTAATGATAGTGACATTCTTTAGAGAACGCAGTTTGCGCTGGAGTACTTCGTCAGCTCTTAACTGGCTGTCAAACTCAATCAGAGTGACCTGGGCAACAATGCCTGCCAGATCAATAGCCGCTTCAACACCTGAGTTACCACCGCCAATCACCGCAACACGTTTGCTCTTAAAGAGAGGCCCGTCACAGTGAGGGCAGTAAGCCACTCCTTTGCCCCGGTATTCCTGCTCGCCCGGCACATTCATCTCTCTCCAGCGGGCACCGGTTGCCATCAGTACCGTTTTACTTTTCAGGCTGGCGCCACTTTCCAGTTGGATTTCTATCAGTTCTCCGGCACTGCGGTTGTTTTCAATCAGGGCGCTGGCGCGCTGGTTACTCATAACATCCACATCATAGGCAAGAACGTGCTGCTCCAGATTGGCCACCAGTTTCGGACCTTCTGTTTCCTTAACGGAGATAAAGTTTTCTATGGCCATGGTATCCATAACCTGCCCGCCAAAGCGATCGGCCACCAGACCGGTGCGAATGCCTTTGCGAGCGGCATAGATAGCGGCGGCCGCCCCGGCAGGACCGGCACCTACAATCAGCAGGTCATAAGGATCTTTATTGTTAATGGCCTCTGCCGCACGTTTTTCAGCGTTCACGTCCAGTTTGGCAACGATTTCTGCGGTACTCATACGACCATGACCAAATGGCTTGCCGTTAACAAATACGGCAGGTACGGCCATGATCTGTTTTCCATCCACCTCATCCTGAAACAAGGCTCCGTCGATCATGGTGTGCTGGATACCAGGATTCAGCACAGCCATCAGGTTCAGAGCCTGCACGACCTCAGGACAGTTCTGGCAGGAGAGGGAAATATAGGTTTCAAAATTGAACTCGCCTTGCAATTGTTTGATCTGATCGAGCAAACCAGCTTCCAGTTTGGCTGGATGACCGCCACTCTGGAGAATGGCCAGTATCAATGAGTTAAACTCGTGCCCCATAGGCAGCCCGGCAAAGCGGATTGCAGGGCGATTGTCCTGACCTTGAATGGCCATGGAAGGTTTTCTTACCAGATCGTTGTCGTTTTTACTTAACGTGATCTGGCTGGAGAGTGATTCAAGGTCTTTAGCCAGTGAAGCCATTTCCTGTGATTTCGCAGAGTCATCAAGAGACACAACGATCTCAACAGGTTTTTTCAGGCTCTGAAAGTAAGCTTCCAATTGCTTTTTGATGTTTGCATCTAACATGATTGACTCGCTTGATCGTTTCGATTGGGTTCAAGCTCCCTGTTATTGAATGATGGCAGGGAGCCCGAGCGTTTTAGATTTTGCCGACCAGGTCCAGGGAAGGTGCCAGTGTTTCTTCACCTGGTTGCCACGCAGCCGGGCATACCTGACCAGGGTTTTCTGCGATGAACTGAGCCGCCTGAATCTTGCGAACCAGGTCTCCAGCGTTACGGCCAATACCTGAATCGTTGGTTTCAACGACTTTGATTTCACCTTCGGGGTTCATGACAAAGGTGCCCCGCAGAGCCAGACCTTCTTCTTCGATCATGACTTCAAAGTTGCGAGTGATCTGACCTGTTGGGTCGCCGATCATTGGGTATTTGATCTTGTTGATGGTCTCAGAGCTGTCGTGCCAGGCTTTGTGAGTGAAGTGGGTGTCTGTGGAGACAGAGTAGACTTCAACACCCATGGCTTGAAGCTGTTCGTAGTGGTCGGCCAGGTCGCCCAGTTCAGTGGGGCAAACAAAGGTGAAGTCTGCCGGGTAGAAGAAGACAACAGACCACTTGCCTTTCAGGCTCTCTTCGGTCACTTCAACGAAGTCGCCATTGTGAAAAGCAGTGGCTTTGAACGGCTTGATTTGAGTATTAATGAGAGACATGGTTTATTCCTTCTTACTGATAGTCATTTTGTTTTTTAGTCAGCCGTTTTCGGTGGCGACATGGAAAGAATATGTTGATCTGGTTGATTGGTATAATTAATCATTCAAATGCTGTTAATAGTATTAATCTATTAAATGGCTGTCGGGTTATATTTCTTCGCCCGTTCCAGTATCTTTGAAGGAGTCGATTTAAAACAGCTCAGGGAAGGCTATGGTGCGACAGGGATGCATGTTGACGCTGATATTGGGATCAGTAAGCGTACTCGGTGCTCAAGATCATCAACCTGGCGAGGTACTCAAAGACTGGCTTAAAACTTATCAGCTATCAGACAGACCCACTGTGGATATTGAAGGACCCGGGATTCATTCAGACCTCAGTCAACTTGGGAAAAAACTCTTCTTCAGCCCCGATCTTAGCCTTGATGGCAAAGTGGCTTGCTCGACCTGTCATCACCCGAGGCTGGGTGGGGCAGACAGTCTGGCTCTGCCCGTTGGAGTGACCGTTGATGATCCTTTTCTGACCGGGCAGCCGAGGCTGGATCAATTAATTAAGCTCAGTCCGGACGACTACGTTCGTCATTTGATTCCACGTAATTCTCCCACGGTTTTCAATGTCTCTCTTTATCGAAAGAATCTGTTCTGGGACGGTAGGGTCCAATATGTGGATTCTGACGTTTCCAGTCGAAAGATAAAAGTCGGTGGTGGTTATTCCGAACTTCCCACCAGTCGTTATCAGACCCATAGCCTGCTCCAGGCTCAGGCCAGGCTGCCGATGGTGTCACCTTTTGAAATGAAGGGGCTGTCCGATGCCAGTCATAATAACCTGGAGATACATCAGCTCATTGTGAGTCGGCTGGCTTCAAGTGATGAGTGGTGCAGACAATTCAAAAGCGTTTTTTCTCCGCAAGACGCCAATGTTTCCTGTGAAGCGGTGGTTCAAATTGACACATTGACAGAGGCTCTGGCGGCTTTTCAGGCAGACTTGGTATTGATTGAAAACCGCTTCTTTGGATTCCTCAATAATAAAAATAAGCTGTCAGAATCTGAAATGAAGGGCGCCCGACTGTTCTTCACTGCGGTCAGTAAGGGTGGGGCTGGTTGTTCAGGCTGTCATTCAGGGAGTCATTTCGCGGATGAACAATTCTACAATCTGGGCATAGAACCTTCAGGTCCCGGGGTGAATGGCAGGGGATTGGACTACGGTAGAAGCAATATCGAACCTGACAGTGACACTTTTTCATTCAGGACGCCGAGCCTTTTGAATATTTCACGGACAGCCCCTTATTTTCACAACGGCAGTGCAGCGACCCTTTCTGAAGCCATTAAAGCTCATATCAGAAACAAGCCTGAAAAGAGCCTGTCTGATAGCAATAAGGGTGACAGTAATAGGAGTGATGTCGCTTATATGAAGCGTTCATTGACGATGATTCGGGAAAAAGCAGTGCAATCTCCCTTTCAGAAGCTTTTACCCGAAGCGCTCTCCGATCAACAAGTAGATCAACTATCAGCCTTCCTGGAGACGCTGACGGACCCCTGTTTGCTCGATGAGTCCTGCTTTCAAGTGTTTATTGATGATCAGCCGATCGTGACGCCTTTTACCAGGCCAGTTTCTTTAGAAGAGTCTTCAGCAGAAAAGTTATCAGCTGTACCCAGACAGACCGTTGATAAAATCGAAATTCGTACTCCGTCGTTTGAGAAGTGTGTTGCCACTCCGGCGGTTATCCCGGCAGCAAAAACTAATCAGAACAGGCTCTGGTTTAGAGAAGCAGGTGCTGAAAAGGGCATTGACCACAGGCGCAAAGTCGGTCTGATAAAGCCTGGATGGATCATGGATGTGATTAACTGGGGAGGAGTGAGCGCCGCAGATTTGAATCGAGACTGTCTGGATGATCTGGTCTTCGCTGATAACGATAATAGAGTTTGGGTTTATTACCAGCAGTCCGATGGCCAGTTCAAGCAGCAAAACATCCTTTTGAAGGGGGTAGAGCTTAAGGGTGTGATTACTCCACTGGTAGGGGATCTTGATGGCGATTACCAGCCGGATCTTTTCCTGGGTAATGATGGACGATTTTATCCACAGGTGGTTTATGATTTTACTCGAGCCCCTGAGTCTCTGGTCTTTTCTGATGTCTCGGGACCGGCACTGAATGCCAGTTTTGGTGATCTGGATCAGGATGGTGATCTGGATGCCGTGATGGCATTCTGGCGCACTTACAAGTCGGTCAGGCAACCGCAAATATGGCGCAATTCTGGTTATCGTCAGATGCAGCCTGCTGATTCTAAAGTTCCTGAATTAAGAGAAAGTTATGGGCCGGTTACTTTAAATGATGGCCTGATTCATCAGAAACATGAAGCGCCAGTATTCGGTGGGGACGACTTTACCTTTACCCCTAATTTTGCTGACGTTAATCAGGATGGTATTTCTGATATTCTGATGACAGCCGACTTTTTTACCACGCAGCTTTGGAAGAATACCGGCACTGAGTTGCAGGATGTCACCGATATCAGGGAGATCCATGGTAGTTTTGGTATGGGAGCAGCGATTGCGGATTTTGATAATGATGGCGATCTGGACTGGTTTGAAAGCAGTATTTTCAGCCTTAGTCAAAGCAGCAGTTATACGGGCAACCGCTTGTATCAGAATGAAGGTGACTATCAATTCCGGAATGTCACGGAAAATTCCGGCCTTCGCGAAGGCGGTTGGGGCTGGGGAAGCTGTGCGGCGGATTTTAATAATGATGGTCTGTTGGATATCTTTCATGCCACTGGCTACGGTAATATTCCGGAAACAGCGACCTATCCCAGCCAAGATTATAAGACACTGGCCACGCAAATTCTGAATAACCACAGTGAGTTTCAGCAATCCAGAGCACGACTATTTATTAATTTGGGTGAGATGACCTTTAAAGAGCAGGCTCTGGAAGCCGGGCTTGAAAAGGCTATGGATGGCAGGGGAATCAGTTGTTTTGATTACCAGCAGGATGGCGATATTGATATCGTAGTGAGTAACTGGGAAGGTTCTCCCGATTTTTTTGTCAATTCAAATCCGGACAATCATCACTGGCTTTCTGTGCGACTCATCGGTCCTCACGGTAATACGGAAGCGCTTGGGGCTAAAATAAGGCTGTATAGCCAGGATGGGACACAGTTCCGTGAAGTCCGTTTTGAAAATAACTTCGTTTCTACCAATCCCAGGCAGCAGCACTTTGGATTAAAACAATTAGAAAAGGTAGATCGGTTAGTCATTGACTGGCCAAAGCCTTATTCAGCCAGGACGGTTCTGGAAAACCCCCGAATTAATCAGCGACACCTTGTTTTTCATCCAGTATTAAATCAGCAGCCTCCATCGGGCACGAACAGGTGAGACCCGAGAGACTCAAAAACTTTTCCAGTTATCTTATCTCTCGGTATTCTTTTTAAAAGCAGGTCTAAGAGCAAGTTTTGCGAACAAAGAGATAAGGAAACAACTTTAACTTCTCATCGGCAGTCAGGTTATTCATCTGTTTAATATTTCTATCGGGAATGCCATCGGGGTCCGGGTGACTGGCCAGAGCCTTTTCCAGACTGTCTTCCCGGATAATATGCAGTAGAGGGTAGGGGGAGCGGTTAGTCAGGTTTTCATCATCATCCGGGTTGGTATCGGCGAAGCAGTAGTTTGGGTGAAAACTGGCTACCTGGAACTGACCTTCCCAGTGGAAGCCGCGAAGCAGGGCATCCACATGATGCAGAAACTGGTTGTAGTCATCAAAATCCTGAAGCATGTCCGGAATGACAATCAGGGTGGTTTCCAGTTCACTGGCCGGTGTTTCGGCAGCCAGCGTAAGTTCAGACTGCAACGTCTCCAGCAGGGCTTCTTCCGAGGTATCCCTTGAGAGGGTGATACGAATCTGGTTGTGCTGCTCTGGCCAGGCCGCAAAGGGGCAGAGATCCAGGCCGATCACTACCTCTTTAAGCCATTGGCTGACTGCTTCAATCTCTTTACTCATGGGGTGAAGTCCGGGTTAATGTGTTACGAAGTATGGCAGAAAGCACGTTTCTGAGCACGAAAGTGGCAGGGATAGACAACAGTGCTGCGCTGTTGATTTCAGTAAAAATACCGTAATGTTCACCAGTAATTATCTAACCTGTGCTGATGAGAGAGCGTGCATGTCTGCAAGTGAAATGGCTGTGGCCATTCTTTTAGTTCTGGTCTGTTCCGGATTATCCTGGCTGTTTGCCAGACAGAGAGCGGCCGCCGAATTGGCAAAGTTGGCTGCACAAATCCAGCAGCAGGATCACAGAATTTCTGAACTTGTCGCAGAGCAGGAACAGCATTCCATTGCCAGAGAAAAGCTGCAACACGACAATCGTGACCTGCACATTTTAAAAGGAAAACTGGAAACTCTGTTGTGTAATGAAAAGCGCAGAGTTGAAGAAAAGGAAGAGCTGATCAGGAAAGGTCTGCTTAAACAGCAGGATGAGCAGGAGGCCAGGTTCAGTGCAGAAAAGCAGGTCAGGGAGCTGAAGGTCAGGTTGGAAGAGCAGCAGTTGCAAAATGAAAAGTCATTGCGGCAGCTGGAAGACAATAAACAGGCGCTCAAGGAAGAATTTGGCAATCTGGCTAACGAGATTCTGGAAGCCAAGAGTCAATCGGTTTCACAGCAGCATCAGGCAGGTCTGGAAAATCTGCTAAAACCTTTTAAAGAACAACTGGGTGAGTTTCGCAACAAGGTCGAAGAAGCCAGAAAAGCGGATAATGAAGGTCGCGCTGCACTCAAACAACAGCTGGAAACCCTGCATAATCTGAACCAGAAGATCACCAATGAAGCAGGCAACCTTGCCAGAGCCCTCAAAGGTGATAAAAAGTTGCAGGGCAACTGGGGGGAATTGCAGGTTGCAAAGATTCTGGAAAGCAGTGGCCTGATTAAAGGGCAGGAGTTCGAGCGGGAAGCCAATTTCAGGGATGAAGAAGGCCAGAACAAGCGGCCTGACTTTATCGTCTATCTACCGGAACAAAAGCATCTGATCATTGACTCCAAAGTTTCACTGGTGGACTATCTGAGTTATGTCAATGCCGAAACCGATGCTGAGCGCGAAGCTGCTCTGAAGCGACATATACAAAGCATCCGGAATCACATCCGGAGTCTTAACGAAAAAGATTATCCCTCGCTGCCAGAGGTTAAAGCTCCTGACTTCGTCTTTATGTTCATGCCTGTTGAACCCGCTTTCATGGTGGCCTTCCAGCATGACCAACAACTATTCAATGAGGCTTTTGAGAAGCGTATTGTGGTTGTGACACCCACCACGCTGCTGGCCACGCTCAGGACAGTGTCTAATCTCTGGACGATAGAAAGACAGAATGCCAATGCCCGAAAACTGGCTGACAAGGCTCGTCAGGTGTACGACAAGCTTCGTGTTTTTGTTGAAAAGATGGAAAAGCTGGATCAACAACTGACCAGTGCCAGAAGCACTTATGATGACGCTATGGGAAACTTGAAGCATGGTCGGGGGAATCTGATATCTCAGGCGGATCAGTTCCTAACCCTGGGAGTGCGTGTTAAAAAAGAGCTGCCCAGACAGACGCTGGAAACAGCTGACCTGGGAAGCGATAGAGTCATTGAGTCTGATCAGCAATCTATTCAGGGTGATGAAGTTTGATAAAACTGTTTATCGGTTTTCTGCATCGACACTGGATTCGAAAAAAGCGTTTCCTGGATAAACTGGAATCTGGAAGGGAGTAGCCGGTGCTTTTTAAAAACCCGGTAGATTGTTTCATAAGCAGGTTGAGGCAGCGTGACAACCTTGATTCTTTCAGGAAAAGCGTAAGATCTGACGGCTGATTCAGGCAGCACCGTAAACCCCAGTCCCGCTGCTACCGGTTCAAGTATCAGGTTAATCTGGTTGATGTAGCCTTGGGCAGGGAAGTCAGAGATGCCCCTGAAGGCGTCAGGAAAATTTTCCTGAAGCAGCAGGCTGGCATGATGTTCTGCGTCCGGGTGATGAATCATGCCCAGTGTCTGCAACTGTTCATATTCCTGAAGTTGGAAGTTTGCAGGCACGACCAGACAGACTTGTTCAGTCATGACAGATTCAGCTTCCAGGCTGCTGGATTCGGGCTTCTGGCTCATATACCCACAGTCCAGACGGTTGTTCAGCAATTCAGATTCAATCCGGTGGTTCGGGGCAATCTCAAAAAATATTTTCAGGCCAGGGTATTTTTTCTGGGCGTTGATGAGTTTCGGGTAAAGAGCCAGACCCAGAGCCCCGGGTGAAGATAGACGACATAAGCCGGAATGGGGGTCGTCCTTGTTCAGAGTCTCCCTCAGGTTTTCTTCACCTTCAAGTATTTTAAGGGCAAAGCGATACACCATTTCACCGGATGGAGTCAGCTCAAAGTGTTTGCCCTGGCGGTTGATCAGACTTGTCTGATAGTGACTTTCCAGCTTTTTAATGTGCTGGCTGACTCCGGGTTGGGTCATAGCCAGAAGGTCTGCGGTTCGGGTAAAGTGGCCCTGTTCGGTCAGAGTGATGAAGGTTCTCAGCCAGGCGGGATTTACCATAATAAAATATTATCAAAAATATCATAAATGATAATTTTACGTTTTTTGGTGAGCTTTTTAAACTGCAGCCATTGATGAAAAACGGATGGAGTTTGTTCAATGTCTAATACAGTTTACCCTCGTACCTTTTCCCACATAGGTATCTCAGTACCGGATCTGGAGAAAGCCGTTAAGTTCTACACCGAAGTGCTGGGCTGGTACCTGATTATGGAGCCCACTGAGATTGTAGAAGATGATAGTGCTATTGGAGTCATGTGTACTGATGTTTTTGGTCCTGAGTGGGGATCATTCCGTATCGCTCACCTGTCAACAGGCGACAGAATCGGTGTAGAGCTTTTCGAATTCAAGAACTACGAAGAGCGCGACAATAACTTTGAATACTGGAAACCCGGTGTCTTTCACTTCTGTGTTCAGGACCCGGATGTTGAAGGTCTGGCAGATAAAATCGTTGCCGCAGGTGGTAAGCAGCGCATGCCGGTAAGATACTACTACCCGGACGAAAAGCCCTATCGCATGGTTTATATGGAAGACCCGTTCGGCAATATTCTGGAAATCTACAGCCACAGCTACGAGCTTATATACTCTTCCGGTGCTTACACCAAGAGCTGACGTTGGGTTCACTGCTTCTGATTTTTTTAGCCGGTAAAGAATAATCTGCCCAAGGATCTGATTATTTTTTACCGGGTCAAGATTGGGCCGAAAAGTTAATATGATGACTGTCGAGTTGTTATAGATGACCTGCCTGAGATGATTGGTGTCCTGTGGTCTGCAGCCGTTTAATAGACCAGAAGTCCCGGTTTATGGAGTGAAGCAATGAAAAATGTACTGATTACCGGCTGTTCATCCGGTATTGGTCTGGCGTTGGCCCTGGAGTTGGATCAGAGGGGGTATAAAGTCTGGGCTACAGCAAGAAAGCTGGAATCAATCAAACATCTGTCAGATAGAAGTATCAGGACAGCAGAGCTGGATGTTACCGATGAAAATCAGGTTGGCAGGATACTGAAAGAGATTCAGGAAGAAGAGGGTAAGCTGGATGTTCTGATCAATAATGCAGGCTATGGCGGAATGGGAGCAGTGGCTGAATTACCCAGAGAAGAACTTCTGAAGCAATTTGAGACCAATGTATTTGCACCGGTGTTGTTAGCCAATAAAGTTATCAAGAAAATGTGTACTAATAAGGAAGGAACAATCATTAATATTGGCAGTGTTTCAGGAGAAGTTACCACGCCCTTCTCAGGGCTTTACTGCGCTTCAAAAGCTGCCTTCAACGCCTTTTCCGATGCTATGAGGATGGAGCTTCAGCCGTTTGGCATAAGAGTTCTGACCGTATTGCCCGGAGCGATCAAATCCCGTTTTGCAGAGAATGCCAATGAAGCTCTTGACCGGGTTTTTTCTGAAGACTCCCTGTATTTTCCTATCGAAGAGGGAGTCAGAGCTCGAGCGAATGCCTCTCAGGATAGGCCCACCCCTGCCAAAAAAGTAGCATCAGAGATTGCTTCATGGCTGGAGTCATCAAACCAGCAGGGCATTTTAAGAGTGGGCAATGGCAGTTGGGCGCTGCCCGGGCTAAAAAGATGTCTGCCTGTTTCATGGTTTGAGGCTATTCTCAAACGCAAGTTCGGACTTAGCCGTTTAACAGTTAAGTAATTGTCCTAAAAGTAGAAAAAAAGTGCATTTTGGCTTTGCCTTTCAGACGGTCCTGCTATAAAGTACGGCTCCGTTCGCAGCAACAGATGCGGGCGACGACAATGGTGAGGTGTCCGAGTGGCCGAAGGAGCACGCCTGGAAAGTGTGTATACGGAAACGTATCGAGGGTTCGAATCCCTCCCTCACCGCCAGTGAACAATTTAGTATTACGCGCTCGTAGCTCAGCTGGATAGAGTACCTGGCTACGAACCAGGCGGTCGTAGGTTCGAATCCTACCGAGCGCGCCATCTTCAGAAAGCCCTATTTTTATAGGGCTTTTTGTCGTTTTGGGGGGTGGTTTCTGCCCTGCCTATCTCGCCTTTTATCATTTTTTGGTCGTCTAATTTTCGCACTGGCAAAAACCGTAAAAATGCCCATTTTTGGCCATTTTGAGGCCTTTTTCTCTTTCTCTTCTCTTAAATCCGCACTTTTCAAAATTCTTGTGCGTACTTTGATTTTCCCTTTAAAAACAGTTGGATATCAGTGGTTTCAGGGTGTTTGGACGGGTGTTGGGTTTGCACTTTATTAGCGATATGTGTGGGGGACGGTCGGCGAACTTTATGATTAAAAATCGAGGGGTAAAAAGGAGGGAGTACATCAATCCTCCGGTATACCCAATGCCTTCTTCTGCTCCGACCACAAGAGTGGAAAAGGCTTCATAAAATCAGCCAGTACCAAACCTCCCAGGCTGCGACCATCAATAATGGCTTCCTGAATCTCTGACGACAGAGTGGTCAGCCGGAGGATTTTCGAGGCATAGCTTTCACTGTTGATTCCTTCCTTTTTGGCCAACACTTTCAGGTGCTTCTCTTTTCCTGTTTCCAATGCCTTCAACCACCGATGCGCCCTGACCAAAGCATTCCTCAAAGCCGGATCGACCTCTTCCAGTGCCGGACGACCATCCGGTGTGATGATCTGGCTCTTGCCCTTGCGGTTGATGAACTTGATGGGGATATGCACCAGAATACAGTTCTCATCTTCGAGATAGGTGCGGGTCGCTTTGCCGGTTACTTTTATGGCCATGTCACTTCTCCTTGTAACTCATGGGTGATGGTGGGTATCCCTTCCTGGTGGAACCGAATCTCAATGCCCTGCTGATGGACGTCTATTCGGTTGACCAGCAGTTTCATTAAACGGCGCTGCTCTTGGGGAAACAGAAGATTCCAGATATCCGATAGGTCGTTCAGGGCTTCCCTGACTTGATCTTCATTGAACGTTTCCTGATCCGTCAGCATCTGCCACGTGGTGAAAATAATCTCTGGCTGCTTCAGTAAATCCCGTAGACTTTCCACCACCAAAAACTCGATTTCCTTCGCGGGCAAGGTAGGCAGGTGTGAATGTTTGTGGCCGTGCCTCCGGGCCACGCTACTGACGTAGTAACGGTGCAATTTGCCCTTGCTGCGGGTGGCCGTAGGTATCAGGGCTTCCTGTTCAGGACCGAACAGAAACCCCCGCAGAAAGGAAGGACTGTGCCTGTGTCGGCTGTCTGACTGCCGGTTCGAGCTGTTGCTCTGGAGAATGGCCTCCGCCCTCGCCCAGACCTCCGGTTTGATGAGGGCTTTATGCTCACCCGGGTACCATTCACCCTTGTGTCCGATCTCACCTTTATAGAGGCGGCTCTTAAGTAGTTTGTAGATGGCGGTGCGGGTGAACTTCTTGCTTCCGACCACTTGGCCACCTTTGCGTGGCAATCGCTTGGTTCGGAAGCCCATTTCATTAATCCGTTCGGCGGTTTCAACCTGTGAGCGGGTTTCAATAAAGATCTTGAAGATCTCCCGAATAATCACCGCCTCTCCTTCATTGGGGATCAGCTTGCGATCCACCACGTCATAGCCCAGCGGTGGCGTCCCACCCATCCATTTACCCTTCTTCTTGGAGAGCAGAAACTTGTCCCTGATGCGCTCCCCAGTGACTTCTCTTTCAAACTGGGCAAAGGACAATAGAATATTAAGCGTCAGTCGTCCCATGCTGCTGGTGGTATTAAACTGCTGGGTGACAGCGACGAAGGATACTTTATGCTTGTCGAACACCTCCACCAGCCGGGCAAAGTCAGCCAGCGACCTTGAGAGGCGGTCCACTTTATAAACAACCACTACATCAATCTTTCCCGCTTCCACATCTTTCATTAATCGCTGAAGCGCAGGCCGTTCCATATTGCCACCGGAAAAGCCGCCATCGTCGTATTCATCCGGCACCAGAATCCAGCCTTCCTGTTTCTGGGAGGTGATATAAGCTTCACCCGCTTCCCTTTGGGCGTGGAGTGAATTGAATTCCTGCTCCAGACCTTCTTCCGAAGACTTGCGGGTATAGACCGCACAGCGCTTGATGTCCTTGATCTTGCTTTTACTTTTTCCCATGGCTTTTTCCCCGCTCATGGCTGCTTCCTTTCAGTCCGAAGAACACCGGCCCAGACCAGTGACTTCCAGTAATCAGCTTGGCGATCCCGGAAAGACTCCGGTAGATTTGCCCCCGGTACTCGAAACCTTCCCTGGTGACAATCACCTCATGGGTCTCACCTTCATACTCCTTAACAATCCGGGTGCCTGCGGGTGGTTTGTTGACCCTGGCCTTGGGCACAGCTTTGTCTTTAGTCGATGGCTTTTGCAGTCGCTGTAATTGCTTCTTGTGCTTCTCGGAAAGGCTGCCCAGTTCCAGCTCCTGAACCCGAAAGGCCAATCTTTGTCGCAGCAGTCGTTTATTGAGCCTGGGGGCTTTGGTGCCATAGAGCTTTGGCCAGAGTTCCAGCAGTGCCTTGGTGGACATCTTCTGAATAGCGGCCACCTTGGCCGCCAGACTTGACTGTTCAGATAATTCATTCTTCATTGTTGGACTCCTGTCGTTGAACCGTATGAGACATACAGACTCTGGTTCCGGCATTAGTCCAGTTATCTTTCTCTCTTTCGGTGTTTTCCGGCTCCTGCTGCTTTATATGGCGACGTTCAATAGCGACAGCCAGAATCTGGCAGATAGCCAGGGTATTGGGGTGCGGCTGGTGGCTTGATGGGGTTTTGTTCATGTTGGGCTCCCATCCCTGGGTGGTGCGGATTTATTGATTATTGTCGGAAGCTCTGAAGCTTTTGTAAAAGGGCAATTTGACCCCGTTTGTACCCTCCGATCTGCTATCTGTTATCCCTGTCTTTGAATGTACTCTATTGACCGAATAGCTGATTATTTATACAGTGTTTAATCCGTACGAAGTTAAGGGTTAACTCACGCCATGGCAAGGAGCCAGTATGAAAGCAGTCCAACAAGTACTGCAAGGCGCTGATCTGGAGTCAGATACCTTTTTTGAACTCTGCAAGATTGACCTCAACGCCGTCTCTCCGGGTACGACCCGCATCATTACTCCCAAAGAAGTCTACAAAAATATTCTGACGCTGGATGAGCAAGACCAGGCTCGTTTGGAGTATGTGGCTATCCGGATTGTTGGTCTGGCCTGTGAGGTCGGACAACAGGTTATGAGTGACTTATCTCATAATTTCATCAGCAATCCATACGACAATGCCCTTCGGCTTCTGGCAGCGAATGAAAGCGACTTCAGGAAAGCCGAAGAGATCCGCTATGTGGAGTATCACCGACATCATGGTCGCATGTGGGATGGCTATTACCTTCCCACTCCGATGCCTCTGGATAAAGACGTTGATCTGACTGACTTTGTGCAGAAGCTCAGAGATCAGTTCAACAATGACAAGCTGGTGATCAGGCGGCAGAAGCGACAGCGTCATAGTGACCATCAGGGTTTGGTCACTGTGTTGCAGTTCATCATTTATCGGGAAGGCTTACCGGTCAGCTTCGAAGTGCTCGATGAAGAAGGCAAGGATGTAGTACTGAAAACCATTCACCCCGCTCGTGAATACGCAGTGACGTATGAGCCGGAGACCGGTGTTATTGAGCTCTACGCAGAGCAGGTAGCCATTCGTAATCTGCTGAAGAAAGCCTTCTGTGAGTCGGTTCTGGAACAGGAAGACAGCCCTGAAAAGCTGAAGCTTAGGCAGATCAACCTGGAGATCTTTCGCCAGCGACCTGATTTTGAAGATAGCTTTGATCTGAAGCACGGAGTCATGGAAGTGACAGTCAAGAATATTGACATTCAGACATTGCCCGGGCGGGGTGGTGCGATCTTAAAAGCCACTTCAAGAAAATTCTTTGACAAGGATGCCTATCAAACCATCGAAGACCTTGGGATCAACCTTCTGAATCCGAACAAGCTCCGTATTCGGGGCGTGACTCTGGCATTCCTTTGTGAAGCTGTGGGCAGCCTGCCGAAAGAAACGATCACGGTTAAGTTGAGAGCCCCCAACGGTTGTTCATTACGGGATCTGTCTCAACGAGAACGCTACTTGAATCATGATCTGCTGGTGCAGATGGGGGTTCTTCTGGAGGACAAGGATGATGAAGCGACAAGCGTTTGATTTTTTACAAAGTTGTTTTGAGGCAGCTACGGATAAAGAGCGAATCAGTGAGCTGAAGTTCTATTACCCTGAGTGCTGGCAAGACATCATTGGCAATAATGCCTTTATCCCGAAAGGCCCTGCCGATGACCGGCTGATCATGGTGGATTATCCTGATGACTTGCAGGACGGCTATCGTCAGGTACACAGGGTCAAGGATGAGTTTGTCTACTATTACAACGGCTGCCAAAAGGTCACAGACGATGAGTTGAGGATGTACAAATTCCGAATGGAATGGTTCCCTGAGTGGCTGGCTGAAAAGCTCAATCTGGATCAGGCAGTACCCATACTGGACGACCGGGTCTGGAAGCTGGGAGAGATCAAAGGCGTCACTGTATTACTGGTTCGAGAGCTGAACCCGAATTTTGATGACATTGCTGACTGTTTGTTTGCACAATCCTTATCCTCCTGTGTAGTGATTTCCAGCCAAAAGCCCAAGTCCCGCTATATGATTTTACCTCCTGGGTTTCAGTTACTGCCTCTGGATGAGTTATTGCCGAAAGGTCCGGTCGCTGTCGACTATAATCGCTTTCTTTCGTATGTTGATCCGGATCAGGCAAGACTGGAGCGGGAAGGCATTATCTGGGATGAGCATAACGGGATACTGAGAGTGTTGGGCCTTGATCCCTGGCTACTGAAAGGTGGGCCAGCCCGTTGCCAGCTGGTGAATCAGTTGGTGCAGGCCGGTAAAAGAGGGGCTCCTCGAATTCTGACCCAGTTACTCCTGGAAGAGTCCAGTTCCAGTAATCTCAGCCAGTTCTTCCACAAGGAACCTCGCTGGAGAGATTTTATCGGCTACGAGCCAGGAGCTTCAGGACGATGTTGGTTAAAGGCTTTTGAAGAACTGGAGATGTTTCAAACATCTGAAGCTTGATCAATAAATCACAATGACATTAATACCGGCCCCTGAGCCGGTTTTTTTTGCATTAATTTCAGCAAAAAACCTCCTCCTACAGTTTCTCCTACAGCTCCTACACTTCTCCTACAGTAATTCCCCCAGTATCAGTCTTGCATGAACACGAAAAGCACGGAGGTCATCATGCAAGACACACTACCGGGAGCCGTTGCTCCTACACTTTGTCCTACACCTGAAAATCAGGTGGTTCATCTGGACTCACTCCAGCTGTCCAAACGCCTCAATATCAGCATCAAGTCTCTGGCCCGAATGCGACAGGACGGCACCGGTCCCCGCTTTATGCGGATCGGAGCCAGAATCCTGTATCGCCTGTCGGATGTTCTGGAGTACGAGCAGTCTCGGCTCTATAACGCAGTGGGCTCACCGGTGATGGAACAGGAGGGTGAGTCATGAGCAGTGAGCTGGAAAACATCCAGAATATGGGAATCGCAGAACTGGCAGCTCGTTCCGGAGCGGAGTTGGCGACGCTGGTCAGGGATACGGATAAAGCCCTGGCGCAACTCCAGCTGCAAAAAGACTGGCTGGAGTCAGTGATCGCCTACAAGTATGTCTACAAGGCTTCCCAGGTTCGAGCTCAGTTGCAGCAGGACTTCGGAACCATCAGTTTTGATGACGAAGGAACGCGTGTGCTGGTGGATTTGCCCAGAGAAGTCAACTGGGATCAGCAGAAACTGAAGACAATAGCCCAGCGGATTCAGGAACAGGGTGAAGACCCATCTGAGTTCCTGGATGTTCACTACTCGGTGCCTCAGGAGAAGTTTGATCTCTGGCCCCAAGAGATTCGTCGATCCTTCGAGCCAGCTTTGCAAGTGAAGCCAGGTCGTTGCACTTACCGGCTGGTGGGAGGTGTGAAATGAGCCTTCCCATTCTCAATGCAGACCAGCGCAGCGAGGAGCATAAGGGCATCAAGTGCGTGCTGCTGGGCAACAGTGGGGTGGGTAAAACCACCCAGCTGTTGAGCCTTAACCCGGACACCACTTTGTTTGTGGATCTGGAAGCGGGTGATCTGGCGGTGCAGGAATGGCCCGGTGATGCCCTTCGACCAGCCACTTGGCCGGAGTTCCGAAACTTTGCCGTCTATCTGGCGGGTCCTAACCCAGCGCTTCGGGACGACCAGGTGTACTCGAAAGCACATTATGAGGCTGTGTGTCGCAAGTATGGTGACCCTGAGTCGTTGGAGAAATACGACACCTACTTTATCGACTCCATCACAGTTCTGGGCCGACTCTGCTTCCAGTGGTGCAAAGGCCAGCCCCAGGCGTTCTCCGAGAAAACCGGCAAGCCGGATACTCGGGGCGCTTATGGCCTCCACGGTCAGGAGATGATTGCAGCCCTGACCCACCTGCAACACGCAAGGGGAAAGAATGTGGTCTTTGTCGCCATCCTCGAGGAGCGGGTGGACGACTTTAACCGCAAGCTCCACCAGCCGCAGATTGAAGGCAGTAAAACCGGTCTGGAGCTTCCCGGCATCGTTGACCAAGTGATCACCCTGGGTAGTCTGCCCGATGAAGAAGGCAACCTGCGTCGTACTTTTGTTTGCCAAACCCTTAACCCCTATGGCTACCCGGCCAAGGATCGCAGCGGTCGTCTGGATGTATACGAACCGCCCCATCTCGGACAGCTGTTTACCAAGATCCGCAGTGGGTCAAGGCAGCCTGTTCAGTTTGAAACTCAACCTCAAGGAACGGAGAAATAACCATGAGCCAACAAAGAGCTATGACACGTTGGAACGACTTTAACGATGCTACCGATCAGGGCAGCTACGATGTCATTCCTTCAGGCACTCTGGTCAAGGTACGTATGACCCTCAAGCCAGGAGGCTACGACAAGCCCGAAATGGGCTGGACCGGTGGTTATGCTACTTGCGGCGATACCGGAGCTATCTACCTCAATGCTGAGTTCACTGTGCTGGAAGGCCAGTACGCCAGGCGCAAGATTTGGTCACTGATCGGGATGCACAGCCCCAAAGGTCCGGAGTGGGAAAACATGGGCCGGTCTTTTGTCCGGGGTGTTTTGCAATCCGCCCGCAATATCAAGGCCGAGGATAACAGTCCACCGGCTTATAAAGCCCGACAGTTGAAATCGTTGTCAGAGCTGGATGGTATTGAGTTCGTCGCCAAAATCAGTACTGAAAAGGATCAGTATGACGACCCCAAAAATGTCATCAAGCAGGCCATCACACCGGAGCACAAGCAATATGCCCAGTTGATGTTTGGTCAGGTTGCTCCTCAGGGGAATCCACCTGCTAATCAGCTGGGTGGCCACCCTCAGGCTCAACTGCAATCCCAGCTCTACAGTCCTCCGGACTCAGCGCCTCACCCGGCTGAAAGCTACAACAACCAGTGGGATTAAGGCCCTCACGCCCACCTGCGGGTGGGCTTTTCCCTACAGGGACTGTGACAATGAAAAACGAATGGCTTGATTTTAACGATGCCCAAGAGCAGGGCACGATGCAGAAACGGGATGCGGAAGACGTTAAGCGTCGTATTCAGGAACGAATGCCAGAGTACCTGGCCTGGCTCTTTCCCAATGGCAAAAAACGAGGTCAGAAGTTTGTATTGGGCAACGTCCAGGGCAAGAAGGGCAAGAGCCTGGAAGTGAAGCTGGGCAGTGGACTTTGGCACGACTTTGAAAGCGGTGAAGGCGGTGACATTATCAGTCTGACCGCAGCGCATCAGTCTCTTGATCCTCAAAGGGACTTTCCAGAAATTGTAGAGCTCATGGCGGAGTGGCTGGGTATGCCGTCATTCACGCCACCAGCTACGGTTAGTCACCAGGAAGAATATGAAGACTTGGGTCATCACACAGGCAAGTGGGACTACCAAGATGCCGAAGGCAATTTGATTGCTTGTGTTTACCGTTATGACACACCAGATGGAAAGGAGTTCAGACCCTGGGACGTCAAGACCCGTAAAACCAAAGCTCCTAATCCGAGACCGCTTTATAACCAGCCGGGCATCAAGGTAGCGGACGAAGTACTGCTGGTGGAGGGTGAGAAAGCAGCTCAGGCACTGATTGATACTGGTTATTGTGCTACAACTGCCATGAACGGTGCCAAGGCTCCAACGGATAAAACGGACTGGTCTCCGCTTAAAAACAAACGAGTGCTGGTGTGGCCCGACCATGATGAGGCTGGATTGCTTTACGCCCAGCAGGCGGCACAGGCTATTTCTGATGCTGGTGCGGCCTCCGTCATTATCTTAAAACCACCTGAGCAGCAACCTGAGAAGTGGGACGCAGCAGATGCTGTGGCAGAGGCATTCGATATTCGTCAATGGATGATTACCACACGACGAAAGACGATCAAGGAGTCTGTGCCCGTCTATCGTTTTGGTGAGTTGCTGGATGATGAATCCCCCATGCCAGAGGATTTGTTGTCTCCGAGGATATTGACGCCTGGTGGCATGTTGGTGCTGGGTGGTGCTCCGAAGGTAGGCAAGAGTGACTTCCTGCTTAACCTTCTCGCGCATATGTCGGCAGGCTTGACCTTCCTGGATATGCGCCCCAGTCGTCCCCTGAAGGTGTTCTATCTACAGGCCGAGGTGCAATACCACTATCTGCGTGAGCGGGTGAAGCAATTACCTCTCAAGGACTTCCAGCTTAACCGGGTTCGAGAGAACCTGGTGATGACAGCCCGGTTAAAACTGATCCTTAATGCGGTGGGCTTGCCCATCATCGCCAGAGCGATTCAGCAGGCTTTTTCTGAAGGACCTGATGTCATTGTTATTGACCCCATCAGGAATGTGTTCGATCCGGGGCCGGACGGCAGCAGCGAAAATGATAACAACGCTATGCTATTTTTTCTCAAGGAGCGAGTGGAGCAACTGCGGGATATCGTCAACCCGGACGCAGGCATAGTGCTCGTTCACCACACCCGAAAGATGAGTAAACGACAGCTTGAGGAAGATCCTTTTCAGGCGCTTTCCGGGGCTGGCAGCCTAAGAGGTTACTACACCTCCGGGATGTTGCTGTTCAGGCCGGAAGAGCTGGAGCCCGAGCGGATGCTGTATTACGAGTTGAGAAATGGTCCTTCACCGAAAGCTCAGAGGATCATCAAAAGAGATGGGCAATGGCGGGAAGCACCTCCCAACAGTATGCGTCTGGCGGGTGAAGAGTTAGGCAAGAAGCACGATGCAGAGCGCATCAGGAAGCGGGAAGTGATCGTTAACTTGCTCTACCAGGAAGCACTGAAAGGCAGGGTGTTCACCGTTAACCAGTTCTCTGAGCAGTTTGAAAACCAGCTGGGCCTGGGTGGCAAAACGACCATCTATGATCGAATTCAGGTGTTGGCTACCAAAGGCTATATCAAGTTTTTCCGGGATTATGACGAGTATAATTTGCCTGCTCCAAAGCGCAGCAAACTGGGGTATTTATGTGTTGATGGCATGGCCTATGGCGTGGATGGCGAGGCATTATGCAGCATCAGGCCAACGGATTTCAAATGCCCCAATACTGGCACATTGCTGCCTGTCGAAAATCCGGATGTTTGGGTTTACCAGGACGCCCTGTAGAAGTCAGAAACCGACTGAAAATGGCCTTTCAGAATTCGGCCAGATTTCAGAATTCGCAGAATTCAAAAAAATTGAAATCTGGTTGAGAACTTATTTTTAAAAGGATTTCAAACGGTTATGTGGGCTTTTTAGAATTCAACTCAGCTTTTCCGAATTCTGGAATCCGAAGTCTGTAAGTGATTGTTTATTAAGCAATATTTTCTAGTTTTCAGAATTCAACAACACCGTATATATAAATATATACAGGCGAGCCTCCTTCAGGTCGGCCTTGCCTGTATAACAAAACCACAGGAGCTGAAGTCATGGAGTGCAAGGATGAACTGGCCCATCGCTATCGGGAAGCCTGGCTGGTGGCACGACGAGTGTCGTCAGGTATTAATCTCCGGTACTCCGCTTTCTGGCCGGAGATCAATCCCAACCGCTGGGAGGTCTACCAGGGAGAAAACAAAATCCTGAGACTGCCTGAGCCCTCGGAAGACGAAGTGGATCGCATGGTGAAGTGTATGCGCTGGTTGCGATGGGTCAGCGAGGAGGAACGCAAGCTGATCTGGCTTCGTGCTTCGGGATTGCCCTGGCGAGTGATTGCTGACGACCTCGGGGTGAATCGAAAAACAGCCTATGGGCACTGGTGCAAGGCCATAAACCGGATTTCTATCCACATTTTACAAAAAAATTCAGGGTAATTTGACCCGTGTAGAGTGTTTAAAGAGGCGTTTGTCTGTCGTTGTCGCTTAAAGTCCGTATATGGAGGATTGGACACTTTTGCCAAATTTGACAAGAATTAACGCTAAGCTCGAAGCGAAGTGCACCTGAACCTCACACCTCCCCGGTCTGAGGTTTTTTTACGTCTGGAAATCACGGAAGAACCATGGCCAGAATCCTTGTCGAAGCCATAGAACATCGCCCCGTCGCCACCCTGGTGCCCTACGCCAACAACGCTCGCACTCACTCCGATGAGCAGGTGGACCAGATTGCCCGGTCCATCGAGGAGTTCGGGTTTGTCAATCCGGTGCTGGTGGGCAGTGACGATGTCATCGTAGCCGGTCATGGTCGTCTGATGGCGGCGAAGCAGCTGGGTATGGAAACCGTGCCGGTGATTGTGTTGGGGCACTTGAGTGAAACCCAGCGCAGGGCGCTGATCATTGCCGACAACCAGATCACGGCCAACTCAGGCTGGGACGAAGCACTGCTCAAGCAGGAACTGGCAGAACTGGATGCCCTGGATTTTGACCTGGACCTGATGGGCTTTTCCGATGAGGAGTTGGAAGGTCTGTTGCTGGTGGACGAACCAGAAGGGCAGACCGATGATGATGAAATTCCTGAACCGGAAGAGCATCCCGTCAGCCAGCTGGGTGATGTCTGGATTCTGGGAAATCACCGTGTGCTGTGCGGCAGTGCTACCGAACAGGCCGATGTGGAAACCCTGATGGCAGGCCAGCTGGCGGATATGGTGTTCACCGATCCACCTTACAACGTCGACTACGCCAATCCCGAGAAAAACACCCAAGCCAAAAAAGATCGCCGGATCAAAAACGACAATCTCGGCTCTGAGTTCCACGCTTTCCTGCTGGCCGCCATGACCAACCTGCTCGGAGTCTGCAAGGGGGCGATTTATATCTGCATGTCGTCGTCTGAACTGGATACGCTCCAGAAAGCTTTCCGGGAAGCCGGTGGCAAGTGGTCCACGTTTATCATCTGGGCCAAGAACACCTTCACCCTGGGGCGCTCCGATTATCAGCGACAGTATGAGCCAATCCTCTACGGCTGGAAGGAAGGCAACGAACATTTCTGGTGTGGAGCCAGAGATCAGGGTGATGTCTGGTTCTTCAGCAAGCCTGCCAGGAATGACCTTCATCCCACTATGAAACCCGTCGAGCTGGTAGAGCGAGCTATTCGCAACTCTTCCAAAACCCACGACATTGTGCTGGATCTGTTTGGCGGTTCCGGCTCCACACTGATTGCCTGCGAAAAGTCACACCGCAGTGCCCGGCTCACCGAACTGGACCCCAAATACGTGGATGTCATCGTGCGTCGATGGGAGGAGTACACAGGCAAGGAGGCCTATCTTGAATCCAATCATCTGACCTTTGAACAAACCAGAGAAGAAAGACATGGAAGAACTTTCAAGGCGACTGGATCAGATTGATTCCAAGCTCGACAAACTGAGCGATGCCGTTTCCCGTCTGTCCATGATCGAGGAACGAATCACTCACCAGACCAACAACCTTACCCGTCAGGATGAACGCCTGGACGAGCAGGAGAAACGCATCCGAAAACTGGAGTTTCAGGCCAGTCGCCGGGGTGTGATGCTGGGCTATATCGAGCGCTTCGGTTGGATCGTGCTGACTGCTGCTATTGGCCTGTTGGCTTACTTTCTTAAAACATAAACTCAGGGGATGAGTCATGGGCAAGCGTAAGGAAACTAATTACATCGTCGTTCATTGCTCGGACACCCGAGCCAACCAACACGTTACTTTTGACGACATCAAACGTTGGCACACCATGGAGCGGGCCTTTCTCGATATTGGTTACCATTGGGTGATTGAGAGGGATGGTTCCGTAAAGCAGGGTCGTCCCATTGAAGACTGGGGTGCTCATGTGAAATACCACAACCATGAAAGTGTGGGTATCTGTTTGGTGGGTGGCCTGAATGAACACAATGAGCCAGAAGATAACTTCACTCCGGAACAGAAGCGAGTGCTGAAGCTTCTGGTGGCTGGCCATCAATCTATTTATTCAAACGCTGTCGTGCATGGTCATCATCACTTTAGTAAGGTGAAGACCTGTCCCAACTTTGATGTGCACCAGTGGCTCAGACAGGAAGGACTGCTGGGAGGCAAACGGTGAGTCTGGTGGCTGCCATCCCGGTGATCGGGAAGGTCATCGACAAGCTTTTTCCTGATGCTAACAAAGCCAGGGAAGCCAGAGCGGAATTGAGCAAGATGCTGCTCAACGGTGAGCTGAATGAACTGGAGCAAAAGGCTGGCGTTGTTAAAGCCGAAGCTCAGGGTGAAAGCTGGCTGCAAAGGAACTGGCGACCCATGGTGATGCTGGTCTTTACGGCATTAGTCGTGTGTCGCTGGATGGGTTGGTCAGCACCGAATCTAACTGAGACAGTGGAACTGAAACTGTTCAGCATTATCCAGATGGGTATTGGCGGATACATAGCCAGCCGGGGACTGGAAAAGGTGGTCAGCACAATTAAACACTAACTGAGTTCTTTTAATGGAACGTGTCTGGTCGTTCGGTTAGTTGGGATGTGTAAGTCCAAATAGGATGAAGCAGAGGTTTCTATTTTCGATACAGGCTTGATATAAGCGTGTACCTCTGACAAGGATGAACAACCGCCAGCCACTACTTTCATGCCTTTTTTTTGGTAGAAGCCAACAACATCTCTTGCTGCCAGTAGCTTCAGTGTTGAGATATTTGCATTTTTTGCGTAATCCATAGCGCAGTCACAAAGGTATGAACCCAGCTTTTTACCCTGGAAACTGGGAGTGACAGCAAGCTTGCTCAGCCAAAGCTCAGAAGGCTTACAGTCTGCTGTCTTTTTTAAAGAAACGAAACCGGCCAGCTTTCTATTTCTAATGCTGTGTAATTCAAATATCACGTCATCTTTATATCTATCCGAAATCCTTTGTGATTGGGTATCACGAAGAAAAGTTTTCATGAAAGTCCTATGAGATCGTGGAATCTTGTAGTTTTCAGACCTTCCAAAGTTAACAGAATAGGATTCATCAGAAAGACCTTTGATAGCTTCAACACGAAAGCCTTTGTATTTGGCTCGCTCTAAAAGCTCCGTTGATAGCTGTTTGTTTTGGAGTGGTTTAACCATTGTATCAATGCTTGAGATCATCCCTGTTTCCTCATTGCCTGTATCGGTAACTTTTGACAATAAATCTACAAATAAGTTCAGTGGTAGTTGTGTTTGCTAAAGGAAGAAAGGTGACAAGAACATGGAAAGGCTGAGGCTTAATTTAAGCCGCTCTGAGAGCTTCTTTTTAAATACAGGGAGCGTCTCGGGATCGAAGAGAACGCTTGATAAACATCTTCTGACGGCTTTTCCGGGGTCCCTGGGAGGCGTCTTCTAGTGCGGGTATGCATCAGCGCGGAATAGCGCCAGCGACAGAGTGAAAATCGGGGTTGACACTCAGGTTGACAGATTGGGCTTCAGCCCAGTAATGGCGAGGCTTTCCGGTGTCAACCAGCCAGGGATTTTGTCAACCAAACTGTCAGCCTTTGCGGCCAGGGTTGTCAACCTGGTTGACAGATTTGAGGTACCACTAAAACTTGAGTTCAATGGCCAGTAGAATGGAGCAATAGCGGCCGTCAGCCAGCCGCCTTGCAATGTGAGAGCGGTTACTTATGCAGTCTCACCCTGAAAGAGCGCTTCCAGTCCGGCGGTGATCCGGTAAATGCGATCCTTGCCTTCAGGCTTCTCTGATTCAATGGTCAGTCCCAGTCGTTTTTTTAAGGCTCCGGCCAGAGTGCCGCGAACCGTGTGCTGTTGCCATCCGGTCTCGCGCATGATTTCGTGGATCTCAGCGCCTTCGGGTCGGCTCAGCAGCTCAATCACCCTGTGGAGTTTGGTACCGGTGCGGATCTTGCCTTTCTGGGCGGGTTGGTCGTCTACCGGGAGGCCGATAGCCGTCTTGCCCTGAGGGCTGATGTCGTAGGTGTCAGCCTTTTTCATGGGGATCAGAAAGCCTTTGCTGGTCAGACTGTCCAGCACTTTCTTCCGGGCACCTCCTTTCAGGGTGAGCTCGGAAGCGTCAAGGGTTCCTGTCTCAGCGGCTTGCTTCAGAACAGTCTCTTGGGTAGCAGTGAGTTTTGTTGTTTTCATGGTGCTTCTCCTTTTGGGGTTATTGTTTTTGGCCTTGTTTCAGGCCCAATTGATAAGCCTGTTCCAAAGCCTTTCTGACTTGCCAGACGGCGACTTCCTCGAAGTCTTCCGAGGTGTTTCGGGTTTTGAGGGTGTCCATTAGCAGGGTCTTTTGGGCGATGGTTTCCAGGGCTTGTTCGGTCTTCTTATTCATGGCCTGTTTCCTTTTTGATGCTTGTTTGCGTTATGTACAGTAAGGCTCTATAACCGGTGGTTATCAAGGAAAAAACTATTAATAATCAATAGCTTGTCGGAAAAAGGAGGGCGCATCCGGCCAAAGCGGGACAGAGGAGGTTATACAGATCGCTATGACACTCATCTCGCAATCAGAATTCGCCAAACGTCAAGGCTGGAGCCGCCAATATGTGGCCAAATTGGTCAAGTCCGGCAAGATTCGTCTGCACAAGGGCAAGGTCAACCCGGATGAGGCCCTGAAGGCCATCCAGGCCCAGGCTGAGCCCTCGACTGTGCTGAGAAAACCTGCTTCCCGAGATACCCTGCCAGTGGTCCCCACTGATTCAAGACAGGCGGTGGATTTCGTTACGGCTCGAACCATGCGGGAAGCTTTCAGGGCCAAGATGGCGAAGATGGAGTACGAGGAAAAGGCCGGAAAGCTCACCGAAGCCAGCAAAGTTCGAGAAGATGCATACCGGGCGGGACGAATGCTGAGGGATGCTTTGTTGGGCATCCCGGATCGACAAGCGGATGTCTTGGCGGCAGAAACCGATCCTCGTAAAGTACGACAGCTGTTGATGAATGAACTGGAAGCAATCCTTTCTGAGCTGAGTGGCCCATGAATTCACCTTATCTGGATGGTTTTTTTGCAGGTCTGAAACCTGACACACGACTGACCGTTTCAGAGTGGGCCGATGAATACCGCATTCTGCCCATGAAAGCGGCCAAAGAAGCCGGTCGCTGGCGAACCGCTCGGACACCTTACCTCAAAGAAATTATGGATTGCCTGTCACCCTCTTCGGATGTGGAACGTGTCGTTTTTATGAAAGGTGCACAGGTCGGTGGCACCGAATGTGGCAATAATTGGCTGGGCTATGTGATCCATCATACGCCCGGTCCCATGATGTATGTGCTGCCGACGTTGGATATGGCCAAGAGAACCTCCAAGCAGCGCATAGCGCCGATGATTGAAGAGATGCCGATCTTGCGGGAGCGGGTGAAAGACCCTCGTTCCCGGGATTCTGGCAATACTCAAATGGTGAAGGAGTTTCCTAACGGTGTACTGATCATCACCGGAGCCAACTCCGCCACAGGGTTGCGCTCCATGCCTGCCCGTTTTCTTTTTCTGGATGAAATAGATGCTTATGAAGATGATGTGGATGGGGAAGGCAGTCCTATTAATCTGGCCATTAAACGGACGGCGACGTTTTCCCGTAATCGAAAAATCCTGATGGTGTCGACACCCAATATTGCCGGGGCCAGCAAGGTTGAATCGGCCTATCAGGCCAGCGACCAGCGGCAATACTACGTGCCTTGTTTGAACTGTGGGCACATGCAGCCTATTGAGTGGCAGCAAATAAAGTTTGAAAACCAGAACCCGGAAACGGCTTGTTTTGAATGCATCCAGTGTCAGAACCAAATGCAGGAACATGACAAACCCAAATTACTGGAGAATGGGCAGTGGGAGCCTCAGAATCCAGAGAGTGATGGCAAAATACGGGGCTACCATCTGAATTCACTGTACAGCCCTAATGGCTGGTACAGCTGGAAAGATGCCGTGGCAGATTTTCTGGCAGCCAAAGATGATCCGGTTCTCTTGAAAGACTGGACCAATACCGTGTTGGGCCAGACCTGGCAGGAAGCCGGAGAAACCGTCGATTACGAATTACTTTACCAGCGTCGTGAGCACTATGTTGCTGAAGTACCTTGGCCAGTAGAAGTGCTGACCTGCGGTATCGATGTTCAAGATGACCGAGTGGAGTATGAAGTAGTGGGCTGGGGTGCCGGTGAAGAGAGCTGGTCTATTGATTACATCCGGCTCTATGGCGATCTGAGTCGCCCGGAAATCTGGAAGATTCTGGCAGATAAACTGAGGACGACTTATCGGCGGCAGGATGGGGTATTGATGAACCTCGCCCAGATTTGTATGGACTCCGGTGGTCACTTTACCGATGAGGTGTATGCCTTTTCCCGTAAGCAGGGGGCCGACTGGCTGATTCCAATCAAGGGGGCTTCCCAGTCTGGCAAACCCATCGCTACCTTCCCGAAAACTCGCAACAAGAAAGGTGTCTACCTGACTCTGGTGGGTACAGACACGGCCAAAGAACTGATCTATCAGCGTTACCGAATTCTGGAGCCTGGTGCAGGTTACTGCCACTGGCCGGTGAAGGACAGCTTTGATGAAGACTACTTCAAACAGGCTACGGCAGAAGAAAAGGTGCGCAAATACAAACACGGGGTCGCTTACTTTGAATGGGATGCCCGCAAGAAGCGGAATGAAGCTTTGGACTGTCGGGTTTATGCCCTGACTGCGGTGCGTATTCTGCAGCAACACCGTGGATTGAATCTGGAGCAACTGGCCGCTCAACGTCCAGAGCCGGAAGTTATGGTTGATGACTCTGAACCCGACGCTTTCACTCAAGCCCGATCCCGACGATTCTCTCGCAGCTCTTATCTGAATGGGTAGCCAATGATTACGGATGCTGAATATAAAGCCCTGAAGCGTGCGGTATTACTAAGAGAAACCCGCACAGTGGAATTTGAAGGTCGCAAGGTGGAGTATGCCAGCTTCTCAGAAATGGAAAGGCGACTGCAGGCCATTGAGCGGGAATTGATTAAGCAACAGAAGCGACCCCGGCAATATGGGGTCTATTCGTCAAAGGGTATTTAATTTCCCAAGCCGAAAAGGATACAAAACCAAATGACGGTGGCAAAAAGAGCTATGAAGGCTGCACAAGCAAAAGCCAGTATGGGGTCTGTTAACCATAATGTGGATTCGGCCCACAAAAAGTAGCAGGTTCCTAAAAATACAATGAGAGCTGGTAGCCACATAAACCATAGGCGAAGTGAAAGGCAGAACCTTTGCCTCCAAGTCAGCGGTTCATCATGGAAGGAATGTTGTTCAGCGTGATCAAAGAAATAATCGCCCAGCTCAGGGATATCAGAGGTGTCAATGTCTTCATCTGACATTGCTTCCAAGCGTTTCCAGTCGGTGTCTGTTTTCTTTTTCATAGTGATTTTTACATTAGCACAGCTTTCGGGAATGATTGAATGGGCTTGAAACAACGTATTGCAGGCTGGCTACTGCCCGAACTGAAAAACCTGGCTTATACCTCGGCAGGTCAGGGGCGAAGAAGTCAGAGTTGGATTGCGCCTTCTACCGGCCCCAATAATTCACTGACCGGAAATCTTGGAACCCTGATCAACCGCTCTCGGGCTGCGATTCGTAATGATCCCTGGGCCGCTTCCGGGCTGGAAAAGCTGGTCGCTAATATTGTCGGCACTGGCATCAAGCCCAAGTCAGAAGCCCGGGATGATGGGTTTCGTAAAGAGTTACAGGCCCTGTTTCTGGACTGGACCGATGAATCCGATGCCGATGGCCAGCTCGATTTTTATGGCCAGCAGGCTCTGGCCATGCGCTCGGTACTGGAGGCCGGAGAGTGCTTTGTTCGCTTCCGTCCTCGCAAACCCGGCAATGGTTTGAGTGTGCCGCTGCAGCTGCAATTGCTGGAAGCGGAGTTTGTCCCCTGGGATTACCACGATGATCTGAAAAAGGGTCATAAGATCCGTGCAGGCATTGAGTTTAATGCCATCGGGCAGCGTGTCGCTTACTGGATGCACAAGCAGCATCCTTCGGATTACACCACACTGGATACTGCCGACCTGCGACGGGTGCCTGCCGATCAGGTGTTGCATCTTTATGAACTGCTGCGGCCAGGCCAGCTGCGTGGTCAACCTTTATTGAGCCAGGTACTGCTTCGAATGTATCACCTGGACAAATTCGATGATGCCACGCTGCTTCGGCAGGAAATCGCCAACCTGTTCACCGGCTTTATCACCAAACCGGCTCCGGAAACGGAAAAGGTCGATCCGCTGACTGGTCGGCCCATTGTCTATGACCTGCAAGGTGTTCCTATGGTAGCGATGGAACCGGGCACCATGCAGGAGCTGTCACCGGGTGAAGAAATAACGTTTAACACACCACCGGGAGCGGCCAGCAATTACCCAGACTTTATCCGTCAGCAACTGATGGCGGTGTCGGCGGGTATTGGCCTGCCTTATGAGATCCTGTCCGGCGATATGAAAGGCGTCAGTGACCGGGCTTTACGGGTGGTGCTTAATGAGTTCCGCCGTCGTATTCAACAGATCCAGCATAATTTGATGGTATTCCAACTTTGTCGCCCGGTCTGGAAACGATGGCTGGAACTGGCCGTACTCAGTGGGGCGATTTCAGCCCCGGACTTTCATCGAAACCCAACGCACTATCGCAAGGTGAAATGGATTCCCCAGGGCTGGGCTTATATTCATCCGGTTCAGGATGTGCAGTCCCAGAATCTGGCAGTCCGCAGCGGTTTTAAATCTCGCTCGGAAGTGGTGTCTGAACAAGGCTACGACAGCGAACAAATTGACGATGAGATCGCAGCAGATAACCAGCGAGCCGACGAGCTGGAGCTGCAATACGACAGTGATCCCAGAACTCAGGGAATAAACAACACCATCATGGAAGAGGAACCCGAGAACGATGAACAAAAAGCCGCTCAATAAGAACCGGGCCTGGTTCACGTTGAAAAATCAGTCCGGCCAACCGGCGGAGTTGCTGATTTACGATGTAATTGGCGATTGGGCAGGCTTATCTGCCCGGCAACTGGTCAGCAGCCTGAAAGATCTGGACACGGATGACATTACCGTTCGGATCAACAGCCCCGGTGGCTCAGTGTTTGACGGAGTCGCCATTTACAACGCCCTGCGTTACCACAAGGCTAACATCCATGTCCGGATTGAAGGGCTGGCGGCCAGTATCGCCAGTGTCATTGCTATGGCAGGCGACACCATACATATGGCTGAAAATGCCTTGCTAATGATTCACAATCCTTTCGGCTGGGTCGGAGGTGATGCCGGTGAGCTGCGCAAAATGGCGGATACGTTGGACAAAACCACGGAGGTCATTGCCCAGACCTACTGCAATCGCTGTGAACTGGATCTGAAAGCCATGCTGAAACTAATGGATGAGGAGACCTGGTTCACCGCCACTGAAGCCCAAGGCCATGGCCTGATTGATGAGGTGGAAGCGCCGGTAAAAATGGCGGCCCATTTTGATCTTTCCAGCTTTATGCATCCACCTCAGCCCGCAAACTCTGAATCTGAAAATGGGGATAAAGGCGCTCATGCCCTGGCAGTGATGACCTTGTGTAATCAGGCCGGTTACCCGGAAATGGCTGAAACTTTTGTCCGCCAGCAACAGGGTGTCGAAGACGTCAAAGCTCGCCTGGCGGAATGTGAAACGATCAAATCCCTGTGTGCAGCAGCGCACTGTGAAGATCGAGCCGGACAGTTTATCCAGTCTGGCAAGACGGAAGCTCAGGTACGCACTGAGCTGTTTGATCTGCTCTTGCAGGATGACGACAGCATCAATAACCAGCTGACACCCAATCAGCAGGATAAAAAAATCCAGCCTCTGGTGGATACCCAGGCCGTTTACCGCAAGCGTAACGGTCAATCGGCAGCCTGAAACCACTCACCCTTTCTTAATTTTCCCTTTCTCACTCAAAGGAACTGAACCATGCCTGTGATGACAGAGCCGGTGCATGCTGGCGAATTTATCGTGTCCGAAGGAAACAACAGCATCAGCCGCGAGCTGGTCGAACTGGCTCCAGATCTGGCGCTACTGCCCGGAACCATTCTTGGCAAGAATACCTCTACAGATGTTTATGGCCCTATTGATCCGGCAGCTGTCACAGGTTTGCAAATGGCGGCTGGAGTGCTTTGGGATCATGTCATTACCGATGCCACAGGCGGCGAGGGCGTCATCATTGCCCGACTGGCAGAAGTGGATCAGGAGTTACTGGTCTGGCCGGAAGGCATCACTGACGAAGAAAAAACGACGGCGGTTGAGGAGCTGTCGTCACTGGATATCATTCTCAGGACAGGAGAGCAGGGATGAACTTGCTGGATATTTTTAACAACGATGCCTTCAGTCTTACCAGCCTGACTGCAACTCTGAACGATATGCCCTATAAGCCGGGGCGTATCGGTGAACTGGGGTTGTTTACTGAAAGTGGCATTAACACCACCACGGCCATTGTGGAGTCAAGGAATGGTGAGCTGATCCTGCTGCCCACTTCCGAGCGCGGTGCTCCGGCTGCCCAGGCTCGCGGAGGCAAGCGGAAGGTACGCAGTTTTGTGATCCCTCATATTCCCTATGACTCCACCATCATTGCTGATGAGGTGCGCAATGTCCGGGCCTTTGGTTCTGAGAGTGCTTTGGAAGGGGTGAAAACGGTGGTTAATGATCGACTGTCGTCCATGAATGCCAATCATGAAGTGACCCTGGAGCACTTGCGACTGGGAGCCATCAAGGGACAGATTCTCGATGCCGATGGCTCCAGTGTTATTTACGACCTGTTTCAGGAATTCGGTGTCACCCAGCAAACCCATACCTTTAAATTCAGTGCGGCTGAAACGGATATCCGGTTAGAGTGTGTGGCTCTGCGCAGGAAGGTAGACACAGCTCTGGGCGCTCAGCCTTACACGGGATTAAGGGCCTTCTGTGGTGCGGATTTTTATGATGCTCTGGTCGGACACGACTACGTCAAAGATGCCTACCATCGCTATCAGGACAGCGCTTTACTGCGCAATGATCCCAAGACCGGATTCCGGTTCGGTGATATCGATTGGGAAGAGTATCGTGGACAGGTGGGCGATATTCCTTTCATTAAACCGGATGAAGCCTATGTAATCCCTGAAGGAACTGGCATCTTCCGCACCTGGTTTGCTCCGGCGGATTTTATCGAAACTGTGAATACCATTGGTCTGCCACGGTATGCAAAGCAGAAGATTCTCGACTTCGATAAGGGTGTGCAGGTTCACACCCAGTCCAACCCGCTGCCCATCTGTCTTAAGCCAAGAGCCGTAATCAAATGCAAGATGAGCTAAGTGATCTGAATCGGCAGGTGCTGGCCACCTTTGGGGAGGTGATCACACTGAAAAAGTCAGATGACAGCAGGCTGGAAGTGACGGGCATTCTGACTCGCGAGCTGGTGCCTACGGGTCCTTATGAACAGGTGTTGCAAGAGGTCACCACATTGGCATTGGACATGGATGTAAAAGTTAGTCGAGGTGATGAGGTGATCTCTGCAGCACAACAATGGACCATTGACCGGAAACTGAAAGGCGATGGTCAAATGAACTGGTGGTCACTCCATGAAGCTGGAGCTTGAGCTGGATGACAGCATTGACGAGTTGATCCATTACTTCAAGAATACTCCGGAAACTCTCCAGCTCGCCATTCGAAGATCATTGAGGAAGTTATCCCGGTTTGCTGAACGACGAACCCTGAGAGCATTAGCTCGAGAGCAAGGCATTACTCAAAAGAAGCTGAAAGAGCTGGGCCGGGTCAAGGTCAATCTCCTGCAACCGGGTGAGCGAGGGAGTGAAGGCTACAGTCTGGTGATCTGGATCGGTGCCTGGGGTATACCGGCTCATTATCTGGGCAGACCCAGACAGACGAAACAAGGCGTCAGAACCGGCAAGCATTTCTGGGAAGGCGCTTTCTTAATGCAACCAGTGAACGCTAAACACCCTATGGTCTTCAGGCGAAAAGCCAACTGGCGGCATAAATACCAGCGGTCCAAAAAATCCGGTCGCATGATGTGGATGGGCTTGCCTCTGGAAAAGAAGACTTTGCCGATCCTGAACAGTGCCATTCAGGTACTGGAAAAGCTTCAGCCCATTTTACTGGAGCGGTTTGCCACCCTGATGCAGCAAGAACTGAATTTCATCGTCAACGGAGCCGGTCATGCTTAACCCAGAACAACAACTGGTTAGCCTTTTGGTAGGTGTTCTGGAGACAGTGTGTAATCAGGTATTGTTGGGCTATGCTGCCACCGGCATTGAACAGGGTCTGAAGCCGCCAGCCGTACTGGTGCAGCTGGAGTCGATCAGTGAGTTACAACGACAGGGCAGCCGTCGTAAAGATCAGTGGCTGTTTAATCTCAGTGCTGTGGTGCCGACCAATGACCGGGCAACTTATGCCTTGCTGGAGCTCTCCAGAACGATTCGCCAAGCCCTGAGCAATGATAAAGCCCTGTCAGAACATTGCCGCAAGCTGACCTTCTCTGAAACCCAGTTTGATATTGCTCCCAGTCAGGGACAATTGTCCTTTGCAGATATCACCCTAACCCTCGAAACCGTCTTTTAAATCCTCTTCAAGGAAGGAGAATTCTATGTCTACTATCGACCGCAGCTTTATCGGCGCAGGCAGTATCCATATTCAACCCTACGACAAATCCGCACCACTCTTGCCCATCGGCAATGTCAGTGAGTTTAACTTCAGCTTTGAAGAAGATCGTAAAGAGCTGAAAAACTATCTGGGCGGTGGTGGCAATCGCAATGTTATCAGCCGAGTGTCGGGTATTACTGCCAATCTGGTAGCTCATGATTTTACCGCCAGCAATATCTCCCTGGCACTACGAGGCAGTGTCACAGAGGCTGCGATCACCCCGGTGACTGATGAAGCGCAAGAAACCTATGGTGTGGCAGGTGAATTGATTCCTTTCCAGCGGTTACCTGATTTGAGTCAGGCTATCACGGTAAAAGACAGTCTGGATACCATACTGGTAGAAGGTGATGACTACCAACTGATGAAGTCTGGCATTCAGGTCATTGAAGGTGGAGGTATTGATGACCAGGGCATCAAGGTTAGTTACACCCCGCTCAAGGCTAATATGGTTCAAGCACTCGTAGAGTCCGGGCGGGAGTTTACCTTGTTTATGGAAGGATTGAATGATGCTCAGGAGGGCTTGCCCTTCAATATCCGGGTGCATCGGGTGAAGTTCTCTCCGGTACAGAATCTGGGTTTTATCTCGGATGACTTCGCCAGCATTCCCCTACAAGTCGATGTGCTGGCGGATACGGCGATTTCAGGGAATGGGCTGAGTTCTTTTATGCAGTTGGATTTGGCAGGATGATAATAGCCGATACCTATGGGCATCGTTTGCTAATAAGTTTGTTCTCGCAGTGAGGATTAGCTCAGACTTAGACGAAATAGTGAATTTAATGATTCCATATGTGATTTATCTATATCTGGAGAACCTTGATAGTTTTCTAAACGATTAAGCTCTGATTCAATGAAAGAATTTAATTCTGGAACAGCTGGTGCGTTCTCCTTTTCAAGACTTCTCTTTTTTCTTTCTAGAAGGTTAGAAATAGCTTTATCCAAGCTTGAACCTTCGGGAATCAGTGTTCGAAGCTTATTAAACTCGATTGGAGCTGGTTTTTCGTATTTTTCCAGCCACATAATAGACAGCAATGGGCGGAGAACATAAAAATACTTTTTGAGTGGAACTATTTCTTCTTTTAGGTAACCCCTATAGTTTGTTTTAGCCATGCTCCGATAGTGATAAATTCCTCTCTCTACAGAATAAATGTCATCAAGAAGCTTTCTTGCACCGTCCGCAAAAATTTTATCATCAAAATAAACGATAGGTGACTGTAACCATTCTACAAGCGCGGGGTTAGATTTCCAGTAAAGTTGTAAGGCTTTTCTGATATCCCAGCCATTAATATCAATTTCATCTACGATCTCGTATTCAATAACATCACGTTTAAACTCCAAGTCAACTGAGATATACCATTCTGTTGGATGTGCATAAATAAACCTTACGTCATAATCGCTATTTTGGGACTCAAAGCCCCAAGCCCGGCTACCGGATTCGACTGCATAAAGTACTCTTACATTATGTTCTTTTTCCGCGTCACTGATTCTTTTCAGGATTTCTTTCTTTATGTTTTCTTTGATCATAATTTAAGTCTGCTAGCAGAAGTTAGAAGTCAAATCAGAAATATCAGATAGTTCATACATACGCAGTATACCCTCGACATCATAAATTTTCTTTCATCATGCCCATGGAGGGGACTATGTCTTACATCAAGCAGTCAGCTCTGAGGCTGGTACTAAAAGCCAAAGACACCCTATCGAAAACCGTCCTCCGGTCTTCCACTTCTCTCGAGTCCTTCCGTAAAGAAGCCCAAACCCTCAAGCAAAAACTCTCTGAGTTGCAGAAACAGGATCGCCTGCTGTCGTCTTTCCAAAAGCAGGCGGCGGTGGTGCGTGGTGCTGGTATAGCCTACCGGGAAGCAGAAGCCAGAGTCGAGAAACTGGCCAGAGAGTTTCAGCAGACTGAGAAGCCTTCCCGATCCCTTCAGCGTTCCCTGGAGTCTGCCCGTAAATCGGTGGTGTCGGCCAGCCGGGCTTACCAGGCTCAGCGCCAGAAGTTATCTGAGCTGCGCGGCAGTTTGGTGCAGGCGGGTCTTTCGAATCGGAATCTGACTACCCAACAACAGCGTCTGCAAAAGGAACTCAAAGAAACCGCATCAGCTTTGCAGAAAGTGGGTGCCAAAGCTAAGACATCCTCCCGCACCTTTAAACGTTCCGGCATAAGGCAATTATCTCGAGATGCAGATCGGGCATCAGGCAGTATGGGGCGTTTGTCTCAACGATTGGGAGCTCTGCTGGCTGCCAGTGTCGGCTTGTATACCGTCAAACGGGCTATCCAGGGATTGCTGGGAACAGGTGATCAGTTTGAACGCTTGAGGGTGCAACTCAATGCTGTGATGGGCTCGGTGGCTGAGGGTGAACGAGCCATTCAGTGGATCAAGCAGTTTACCCGTGAAACCCCTTATCAGCTGGAGCAGGTGGCGGAGGCTTTTGTACGACTAAAGGCGTTCGGTCTTGATCCCATGGACGGTAGTATGCAGGCCATGGTGGATCAGGCTTCCAAGCTGGGCGGTGGCATGGAGCGTCTGAATGGGATTTCCCTGGCGGTTGGGCAGGCCTGGGCCAAGCAGAAGTTGCAGGGCGAAGAGATCCTGCAACTGGTAGAGCGGGGTGTTCCGGTTTGGGAGTTGCTGGAAAAAGCCACCGGTAAAAATGTTCAGGAACTGCAGAAGCTTTCCACAGCGGGCAAACTGGGTCGGGATACCATTGCCCTGCTGATCGAGGAAATTGGCAAGAGCTCTGCCGGGGCTGCCGCTGAGAATATGTCCCTGCTGTCCGGTTACGTCAGCAACCTGAAAGACAGCTGGCAGAACTTTCTGGATGAAGTGGCCCAGAGTGGCGCATTGTCTTATGCCAAGGAACAACTTAAAAGCCTTTCGGACCAGATCAGTATTATGTCTGAAGATGGTCGTCTGTCTCGACTGGCTCAGTCTATCAGTGATGCGTTTGTGCAGATGGGTGAGGCGATCAAGGCTAACTTTACTGGCCTTACGTTTGAAGGAGTGGTAGCCAGCATTCAGTCTGCCAGCCAGCGTATTGCTTCCACACTGGCCAGTCTCAACAATACCTTCACTCTGACGGGTAATGCTGTCCAGTTGTTGTTTAATGGTTTTACCCTGGCTGTTAAGTCTTTTGGACTGGTGTTCAGCGAAGTTATCTCATCCGTTTCCCGAGGGATGGGCAGTCTGTTGAATGCATTAGGCGCGACAGAGTCGGCCCAAAAACTCCAATCCTTTGGTGAATCACTGAAAGCAGTGTCGGCGGGTTTCAGGGAAGCAGTAAAAGAAGATGTGCAGGACATTAACAACAACTGGCAGTCGCTGGGTGAAGCGATTGTTCAATCCAGCCAAAGTACCCAGCAAGCCATCCGTAATGAAAGCCAAAAAACGACAGCATCTGTCGAACAAGATGTCGTCAAGCTTAACTCGGTCTACGTTGAATCCGGCCAGACCGCCAAGAAAGTCTTTACCGATGCCGCCGATGCCCTGAAGCAAATCAATGCCGCCGAAACCCGCACTGAGCTGGCTGATCTGGCCGTGAAACTGTCTCAAGCCTTCGCTGACGGTACCCTGACCCAGGAGCAATACAACGAAGCACTGGCAGCCAGCAGAGAGAAACTGGCCGAGCTGGAAGACGGTGCCCACTCAGCTGCAGATGCAGCCCGGTCATTGGGCGATGCCGCGAATAAGGCCGGTGATAAACAAGCACAAGGGGCAGAACGTGCATCCGGCACACTCAATGGTTTAGTGGGTTTTTACAACAACATCACCTCTGAGCTCTATGGTTTGAGTGCACAGGCAGAAGACACTTTCCTCAACATGCAAGGCGCTACTCAGATCGATACCACTGACACTCTGGGTGAGCTGGGACAGCTGAAAGCGACACTGGCTGAAACCAAAGAGGAAGTCCAGGCTCTGGCCACTGCCAATGTCGGACTGGATACCACCGGCATCGGACACTGGATGAAGGATACAGCCACCAACGCCGCTTCAGTAAGAGCTGAATTTTATGAGCAGAAGATCGCCCTGGAAGACCTGGTACAAAGCTATGAAAACGGCTCTGTCTCTGCCCAACAGATGGCCAGCGATGGTCAGAATCTGGCTGACAGTCTGAACCTACTCGACCAGCAAGACCTGGATCGTTTGAATCAATCCATCGAGCAAGCCAACGACAGTATGCAACGGCTGTCTGACAGCACCCAAGGCACACTGGATAGCCTTCAGGATGAACTGGACCGCCTCCAGGGTAGACAGGGCGATATCGAGCAACGCCGCTATGAAGCCCGAAAAAAAGATCTCGAACTGGAGCTGGCCATTGCCAAGCAAGACGGAGACGCTCAGGCGGTAAGTAATCTGCAGAAGGCGCTCTCGCTCAACCAATCAATCCGGGCCGAGAAGCAGCGCCAGTATGAGCTTCAGCAGCAAGAGAAAGTACAAAAGCAAAGGGAGCAGCTGACTCAACAGGAAAAATCACGCATTCAAAGCCCACGGCAGCTCAACCAAAGTAGAACACCAGAGAAAGTCATTCGTCTGGAATACCCGGGCGGCCAGGTGGATGTTGGCGTTAAGCCGGGTGATGAAAAACGACTGCTGGAAGCTCTGAAAAATGCCGGAATGAGGTCTGCCTGATGACACTGGATAGCATCATACTGCCCGACGATTTGTTATGGATCAATGAGTTCGACTGGAATCCGGTGGCGCAGAGTCAGGACCGCAGCCTGACCGGAGGCTTGCTGGTTCAGGAGCAGTCAAAACAATCGGGTAGACCCATAGAGTTATCGGGAGGTTTGGACGCCGGTTGGGTAGATCGTTCAACAGTCGTTGAACTGCAGTCTCTCAGTGAATTAGCCAATAAAAGCATGCTTCTGAAACTTCCTGATGGGCGTCAATTTACTGTCATTTTTGACCGAACTAACGGTAGCCCAATTGAAGCAAGGCAGGTTCTACCTTCTGCATATCCTGATGACCATCATTTTTATCAACTCTCTCTTCGATTATTGGTAGTTCAAGGCACATGAAATGGTTATCTCGACAACTATACTGTCAGGACTAGCAGAACAAGGAAGTCAGCTGATGGATATAAGGAAAACAGAGGGAAAGTCGGTTACATTTTCTGAACCCGAGAAGTCTGAAGCGCCTGAAAATGATGCTTCTTGGGAATCTCGAAAAGTTGAAAAAGCCTGCAAAAGAAAACCAGAAGAAACCAAACAAGAAGCTCCAGAGTCCAAAAAGAGTAACTTGCAGCCAACTGCAACATCTGTTTCAGATAAATCGTTGTTGGAAAGAGAACTGGAAGAAATCAACACTGCTTTAGCAGAGGCAAGGTTAAATCCTAATTCGGATGCAGACGAAGAAAGGGCTCGAAAGGATAAGGTTTGGTACACTTCAATTGTTAATCGGATGAAAGGTAAAGGGCTTTCTCTGGAATATTTATCCAATAAAAACTCTGAAGAAGTGATGGCATTTTTGCTTGAAAATAAAGTTATTACGCAGAGTACGTCCATGCGTATAAGAATGCAGGGAGTAGACTTGGAAGGGTCTCCGTACTGGTAATTGAATTCTTATTTAATCCTTCTCCAGCATAAAAACCACTCATTAGGGTGGTTTTTTTTCGTCTAAAGAAAAGGAATTTCTATGCCCATTAACAACGATGATGTGAAACTCTTTGAAAGCCAGCGTCTCAGTGACGAGGAGGATGGCGGTGGCCGGGCCACTGGCACTGTGGTGATCGACGGAAATGTGAATAACCTCTTTCAGGACATCTCCCGGATTGACCGCACCATCGGCGATGTCGCCCTGCGTAAAGCCTACATCGGCATCAGCACCGACAACAACGATGCTTATCTGGGCAGTCATATCATCCTCACCGACGCACCGGATGACGACAATGTCAGTGTGCTGCTGTTCAACACCGACAGCCAGACCGATGAGCGCAATGCTGCCCGGGACCGGATCGAAGCCTATGTGGTGCCGGGCACATCAGCCAGCTTTGAACTGCTGGGTGATCAGCTGGTAGGCCAGCGCAGCATTGTCGGCATTCAGCGAGAAGAAAAAGCCCTGCCGGAAATTGGTGAAGTTTATCGACTGTACAACGGTGACAGTAAAAAAGAGCAGTACGTCCGCATCACCAAAGTAGAGCACCGCATCGAAACCTTCACCTATGCCTACAGCGAAGGTAGCTATGTCGACTTTGAACGTCGGCGGCTGGATATGGAAATCAGTATGGCCCTGATTGATCGCTTTGCCGGTGGCACTGTGACACCTGCAGGGACCGTCATGCCAGTGGATGGACAAGGAGCCAGTGAAGCGAAGACCTCAGTGCAATCAACACAGATTGCAGACACCTCTCGCTACTACGGCATCCAGCCAACCAAAGCAGCCATTAACCAGGGCGATCTGACCCTGAAGGTCAACAGTGTTTATTCACCTCTGGTGCCCAGCGCCCGGGTTGAAAGTCCGGTGGTCGATCAATACGGGGGCTACACCGCCAAAAGGATGGTGGCCACCTCTGCCGCACAACGCAATGTCAGCCTTTCTTTTGTGCATCTTTCCGGCAACCAGAGCAGGGCCTTTCTGCAGACGGGAGCCTTGCCAGGAACCGTGACTCTGTCGTTAGAAGGTGGCACCTTCGAAGACGACAAAACTGGCCAGCTGGTACACAAAAGCGGGTCCAATAACTACAGCAACCTGACCATTGACTATGACAGTGGTGAGCTTAACGTCTGGCGAAACAGCAGTTACTATACCAGTACGGCTACTGCCCTATACCAGCCTGCCACTGGCATCACCGGAGCCGCCATCAGTGGCACCCTGGACATCACCTCCCAGAACCGTGGCTTTAACTATACCTTCAACTTTGCCGGGGCCAAGCCCAAGCCTGGCACCCTGATGGTGAGCTATATCTCTCTGGGCAAGTGGCAAGACCTGAGCGATCCGGGCAATGGTCTGCTGGCTGGTTCAGGCTCAGGCACTATGGACTTTAGCACTGGCAGCGTGGCCGTGACTCTGGATGGTTTGCCCGATCCCGACAGCAAGCTGGTGTTCAGTTATATCGCCCAGGCGGATGACGAAATCACTCTGCGAACTGGCTCAGTGGCAGTGGATAAGTTTTCGTTTCGGCACACCACTGCGAAGCCAGGTATCAAGCCGGGCAGTGTCGTCATCACCTATCTGGCCAGTGAGCAAACCAAGACCCTGACCGATCAGGGTAACGGCCTGTTGACGGGCGATGGATCAGGCAGTATCTACTACGCCTCGGGTGAGCTGGGCTTTGTGTTGAATGCTTTGCCAGACCAGGGCACCGAGATCGAGATTCAGTACGAAGAAGGCGAAGTGGCTGGCGGTATTGTGGATGTGGCAGTGGATGGTTCCGGTTTAATAACAGGCACCATTTCCGGTGCACCGCTCTTGCCGGGTTCCGTTCAGGTTCAGTTTTCGGTGGATCGACAAAGCAATGTGCCACAGCATGCCAGCAGTCGCAGCAGTGACTACACCACCTATCAGACCACGTCTCAGCGATTTAAAAGTTACACAGACGATGGCAGCAGTAACTGGCGTGATATTGCCGGTACGATTGATTACCAGACCGGTGACTTCACTCTTCAGGCGATAGAGAACTACAGCTACCCAGAATACACACTCAGAAAAGAAGTCTACAAATACCGACTGAGTTACACCAACACCACCAAGACCGAAGTTTTCTCAGGCAGCACAGTTACCAGCAAGGCCCAGAGCAACAGCCTCAGCCATCAGGCGAATACCGATACCCTGAGTACGCCAGAGCTGACCATTGACCTGCTGCCTCTGATTGAAGACCCACTACTGCCCGGCAGCGTCATTCTGGAATGGAACGGTGAGCTCTACTTTGATCGTGACGGTGTGCTCTACAAAAACGTCAGCAGTCAGACTAATGCAGGATCATCTGTGGGAACCATAGATTACACCGGAGGCGTGGCGACACTGGCCGTCTATCCCTCTGGCACCGTCAACACAGCAACAGTGCAAGCAGCTGCCACCATCTCCGGTGGCTTTAAAGTCGATGCAGTGGCTTTCAGGACACCAGGTGCACCCATCCGGACCGGAAGCCTGCAGCTCACTGCAGTGCGTGTGGATAATGCCGAGATCATTACCGCCAGCGCCGACTTTAACGGCGACATCGTCACCTCAGAGGTTCAGGGCTCCATGGATGCCACCACCGGCTGGTGTGAGCTGACCTTCACCGATGGCACCGATCCTATCTATGTCATTCCACAGAGTGTGCGCTACAACTGCATTGTGGAAACCAGCCTGCCATTGGATGCCGAGCTGATCGGTCTGGACCCGGTAAGGCTGCCACCCGATGGCCAAGTACCGATTTATCGGCCGGGGGATATTGTGGTCATCAGCCACACCCAGAATACCGATGCAGGCACACCCATAGCGGGCCAACTGGTCACCCTGAACCGTGATCATCAGGCAGAGATCACTGTGGAGGACAGCCAGGGCCAAACCCTCGATCCAGCCCAATACACGACGGATCGTGAAGCAGGCACCGTGACCTTTGCCGACCCACTGCTGCTTCAGAATGCAGAGAGCAACAGTCTGACAGCGCCGTTTACCATCAAGGATCGGGTCGAGCATATGAGCGTGGCCAGCGACGTGCAGATAAATGGCGAGATCACCATCATCGCTCCGGTGCCCTGGAACTTACCAGCCAATGAAACCCAAGTCAGCAGTGCTGTGGTTTATGGTGACCTGCAGGCCAGGGTTCACAACTTCTTCAGTCAGAAAGTCTGGGACGGTGGCGATCCCAACTGGACCGATGAGCGCATCGGCGATAATACCACTGCCCAGTACAACACCATTAACTATCCATTGGTGGTGACCAACAAAGGAGCCATCTTCGGAAAGTGGGCCATTATTTTCACGTCCGGCTCCGCCTTCCAGATTGTGGAAGAGAAGCTCGGGATTATTGATACGGCCACTACTGCCGCTGATGCCGCACCGATTAACCCGGAAACTGGTACACCCTACTTCACCATCAAAGCTGAGGGTTGGGGTACCGGATGGGCTGTGGGCAATGTTATTCGTTTTGATACAGACGGTTGTCTGGCTCCGGTGTGGATTTGTCGAACTGTGCTGGCCGGACAGGGCACCGAAACCAGTGATCAGTTCACACTGCAGATTCGGGGGGATGCTGACTGATGGCAGGGATATGGTTCGCTAAAGAGAACACTCTGGGTCGGCTGGAAGGTCCTGTTACAGACAAGAATGCAGGTATTTATTTTGGCTCAAACAGGAGGCTTTATTTCTACGCTTTGATTTATATAGACAGCAGCAATGCTGACAAGAACATCCCGTTGCTGACCGCCTTGTCTGATTCCAACAATAGCCCGTCCCGCTATAAGACCCGAATCTACTGTGAGAATAGCCAGATCAAAGTGTACGGCACCCGAGACAGTACATTAGTGCTGAGAGGATACTGCGATAACGTCATCCCAATGGACGAACTGGTTGAAATAGTGGTTCAGGGAGATTCAGGTGGTGGTAGTAATGCAGTTAATATTTACTATAACGGTGTCGCCCAAAGCGTATCTTCCAAATTCGGGAGGTACAGCATTTTTGACCGATATACCCAGGTCATTCTGGGCGGAGATACGACAGCGACCGGGAATGCAAAGGGAGTGCTGATCTCAAAATTGGTCATCACTGATGACTGGGATAGTCCACCTGTCGCACCACCACTAATCCCTAATAGTACGGGGGTAGTTTGGACTTCTGACTTTGAAGATGTCAATGCACCACTGAAGATTAAGGGCCAGTCAAACAGTCAGGAATACGAACTAGTCTGGACTAACACCGACGCCACCAACGTCGTTTGGACCGACACAAACGCTCCACCTTCTTCAGGCAGAGCCGGTGGCATCATCATCCCTGGCAATGGCAACACCACCCGCATCCAGGGCACCGTTATGGAAGACGATTTGCCAGTAGCTCGCCAGGTCTTTGCCATCACTCAGGCACAACTGGCAGTCGATGGCAGCCAGGAAACAAAACATGCCGTTTTGAACAGTGTGCTCAGCGACAGCATCAGCGGCAGCTACTCACTGGACACCAGCCCCTATGAAGGAGCCGTGATTGTGGTGGCCACGGATAACTATGGCGAAGTTTGGCAAGGCGATGCGGTCTACGAGGTAGGCGACGTTATCCGCCCGGCCGACTTCCAGGGTTATGTTTACCTCTGCACAGTGTCCGGTATAGGTGACAGCACCGAACCCACCTGGTGGTTTGATGACAGTGTTCAGGCCATTGGCACCGCTCAGTTCAAAGCGAAGCCCTACACTCGCCCCCTGGCTCATGGCCCGGTGACACCCGAGATCGTACCGGAGAGTTAAGTGGCCTACTTTCCTGAGAAGACTCAAGACTTCAGCTTTACCCGGGAGGCTTATCAACCCGCCTCCCTTTTTGAGTTTTATCCGCAGCCAACCTATGCCTTTATTCCACCGCCCACTGTCGTCAGTGTCTGTCAGAGCCAGTGGCAGACAGGTAACGCCTGCCAGATATCTGCCCGGGGACCGTTCCAGCACTCAATGACGATTCAGGCCAGTGTTCAGCAAAGTAGTCATCAGGCCAACACTCTGGAAACCTCACAGTTAGGACTGTTCTGGGGCAAGGTGCCTGAATTGGAGGAAGCAGTCAGAATTGGTCACCAGCAAGTCTGTGATCACCAGAGTCAGCAACAGGTTCTCTGGCAACAACCGCCTGCCAACGATCTAAGCATCCATGAGTCCAGGGATCAGAGTATTCAGGCAAGAGAGCAGCAAAGCTCTGAACAGTGGCAGGAAGGTAAGCAGAGAGATCGGCAGAACACTGAGCGCTTTGATCGCAGTGACGAGTACGGACCAGCGCATCAGATCACGATCAGTGGCTACCAGATACCAGCACCCGCACTGCTGAACTTCAACTTTCAGTCTCGACGCTACTCACCAGTGACCACCCCAGCGGTGTATTTCAATTTGGGTGAGAGTGCTCCGAATCAAGCCATCCAACCAAGAGACTCTCTGCAGCAGTCAGCCTTCAGCAGTAACCGCACTCAGGATGAACCCGTCATCATCCCATGGGGACCCGGCAGAAAAGCCAAAGATGACACAGTCGACAGTGACTATGGCGGCGAGATCGATGTCATCGAAAAGCCAAAACCCGAAAAACCAGAACTCAGAGAGACTTATCTGCTTATGAACACCATCAGTGTGGTGACACTGCCCGACAGGACACCGATCGAGATGAGCAACATGGACATCAGCCTCGACATTGATAGCTTCAGCTGGGCACTCAGTGGTGAGCTTTGGGGGGCCAGCAGCCTGGCATTAGTAGAACCCGATCAGGATGGCCCCAAACAGATCGAGGTCGACATCAATGGCTGGAAGTGGGTCTTCATTGTGGAGCGCTACACCGGCTCAAGAGCGTTCGGTCAAGAAAAATACTCGATATACGGAACCAGTCGTACACAGCTGCTGGCAGCACCCTACGCACCCCAGCGCAGCAAGTCCAACAGCAGCAACCTCAATGCCAAACAGGCGATCACTGAAGAGCTCGCCAACACCGGCTTCTCTGCACTTTATCCGGAACTGGATGATTACAGCACACCCGACTGGATCATCCCCGGTGGCAGCTTCAGCTACCAGAGCGAAACCGCCATGACCGTCATCGCTAGACTGGCCAGCACAGCAGGTGCCGTGATCATTCCTTCCAGGGATGCTGACCAGCTGAACATCAAACCCCGTTATCCGGCCAGCCCCTGGAGCTGGAACACTGCCACCATGGACAAGATCGTACCGGCCAGCATGGTCATTAACCTCAGCGCCAGCTGGCGGCCAGAGCCGGAATACAATGCCGTCTATGTATCGGGCACCCACACTGGTGTCGCAGTCAACGTTAAACGCCAGGGCACTGCAGGTGACAACCCGGCACCAGACATTCTGGAAGACTGGCTGACAGAAACTCAGGTAAACACCGAGCGCGGTAGGAACGAGCTGGCCAAAGGAGGACATCAAAGTATTATCACGTTGGAGATCCCGCTCACAGACAGCAATAACGCTCCCGGGCTGATTGAACCAGGACAGTTGGTTGAGGTGCAGGATGTCCCTGGTAAGTGGAGAGCTCTATGCCTGTCTTCCAGCATCACTACAAGTCCGAGAAGAGTCAGTCAAAGCATCGAACTCGAACGCCACTTTTAACCGGAGAAGCATATGGCTACTACCAACATCTGGCAGCAGTTCAAATTACTGATCCCGGGAGGAAGCAAAGTCATAGCTACCATCGCTGCGAACCATGGCAATGGTTCCAGCAGTGCGGCCTTAAGAGACGGAACTATAATAACAGTCAAGGGGGAGCCCTCGAATCCCGGTCAAAAAGTCATTATCAGAAACGGTGAGATTGTTGGCATTGCCGGGGATCTCCCTTTTTACGAAGCGTCTGTTTGACAAAGCTTGATTTAGTTCTCCGATAAAAACTAAAGCTTATGTCCCAAGTGTTATTGATCTCACTGCCTCAACTTCGGTAAATAGTTCATCAAGATCATCTATCAAGTTGGTATGTTCAGGCCCATACTCTAGTGCTCTGATGTTGTATGTTTCTTGCCAATCGCGGATAGCAAATTTACTGTGGCTGTTGGCTTTAATAAGGGCATAGTGAGGAAAGGTACTGGATGATGTGATTTTAACATCTTCAAGCATCAGTAAGATGTCAGGGTCGTCCATGCCACAACCTATAAATATGCAGGTTTTAGTGAGCAGTATGGCCTTTAGGATTTCGTAAAAATGGGGGTAATCAGCTTTGGCTTTATGATACTGCGACTTCGTGAAAATCATTTTTTGGAAATCATTGATTGTACCGTGAGCCTTGATAATAACTCTCTGGTCTGATCTGAGATGGTCGCCTAGGTTACCTGTGTCGTATGTGACTACTTTGTAGCCTTCTTGTGAGGTTGACTCACAGTAATTTTCATAGATTTTGTCAAAGTTTGTTGTGATGACAATATTGGAATCAAGCTTCATGATGATTTCATGCAGCTTGCTTGGTGTGTAACCTGGATTATTAAAGTTCTCATTCAATAGCGCATGATAATCAGATGGATCTGATTCGTCAGAGATAGCTTGAAGGGCGAGCAGGTAGTTCCTGTTTTTTATCAGTTCGGAGACTTCTCTCTTTGCTCTGTCACCCTTTATGAGGCTTGAGGCCTCTGAGAGAAAAGCGCTCCAGCTCTTCGGGTTGTTGTCTTGATTATCTGTAGATGAAGATGAAACCCCTGCTCCCAAAAAAAGGGCGACCCTTCGATGGGCAATTTCACGTATGAGGTTCTTAGGCCAATGGATCAATGGTCCTCTCCTACGTTTCTAAGCAGCTTATTGGAAAGGGTCTCCATAAGGTCTGCATACGACTGAACCTGGGCATATTGGCTGCCAACCACACCATCAGAGCTTTTTAATGAGTGAATAGGAGATTTTGCTGCTTGAGCCATAGGGACAAGGCTGTACAAGTAGGGTATGTGCCCGAGTTCGTAAGATTTATTGCTTCGATCTGAGGCTATAAACGCCATGCTTTTTTTAACAATATCGGGAATTTCGGACATGATTTTGTCATATGACTTTACAGGGCGAGGGCCATTCTTAAACTTTCTGGTGACGTACTGTTGAACTGAGTACCCCGCAAATCGAAATTTGGCATCGGTGTCATCAATGATTGAAAACTTTTCGAATATTTTAGGTTTGTGGCTTTTGGTTTCACTTATCGAGCTATCATACTCATGCTTCCAGGCTTTAATCCAGCTTGCGATGTTTTTCACACCTAACAGGCTGAAAATGTCACAGCCAAAAGGGGTGATGACATAGTCACATGCCAGTATGACGGATCTATTCAATGCCCCTAAGGAAGGACCAACATCGAATACAATAAGGTCATATTCTCTTTCGAAGCGTTGTATCAGCTGATGACACCAGTTTGTAATACGATAACCCCGTGTTTCCCGAGCACGGAGCTCAGACCAGGCGTCACTGAGTCTGTCTTCAATGATCGACATCTTGGGGTGACCTGGAATAAGATCAGTTTTAAAATTGTTTTTTGTTCCGAGAAAGGGCTTAATGTTAAGGTTTATTGCTGGTTCACCATCTTCTAGTGGTGATAAGCAGGTGTAGAGTGTGCTCTGATTAGAATTTTTACCCAGGTAGATGCTTTCGGAAATGTCATCATCAAGAATGGCCTGAGTGGCATTGCACTGAGGGTCAGCATCAACGAGAAGCACTCGCTTTGATTTTGAGATATTGAGGTACGAGACCAGATTGCATGCCAAGGTGGTTTTTCCCACACCCCCTTTATTATTGAAGAAAACGATTGATTTCATCTCTCATCCTTTGAAAAGTAGACTCACGCAGACAGAAGTATCGAGAGTATATCAGAGCTCAAGAGAGGCCTGTTTGTCTTTCGCTTTTCTCACGCTTTCGCATGTCCAGAGGCCTTTAGCTTCCCGTTGGCGCTTGATGGGCTCAGGGAAAAGGGCGTTTAAGTTTTCTCGATACCCTTCAAGAATCTCCCGCTCCCGCTTAATATGATTAAAGCGGTTAATGACATCGTCAGATGGTCCTAATTCAATACCCATCCAACGACGCTTTTTGAGCTCAGCTGCCATCAGCGTGGTGCCGCTACCCGCGAATGGATCCACAACGAGATCACCTTCATCGGTGGTCATCTCAATAATACGGTCAAGTAGCTTGAGGGATAGCTCATTAGCTCCAGCCCTTCGTTTGTACTTGGTATGGCGTACTGGGGGGATGTCCAACCAGACGTCTGAAATATTGATGCCCAAGGGGTTCATTTTGTCCTTGTAGCCGCCATAGTCCTTCAAGTCACCATGACACTTGGGACAGGTTTGCATGGGAAGCCTGTCAGCATGAAAGGCATTGGGCTTGTCACCTTTTATGTAGTAGACCAAGGAGTAGTGTGAAGGATAAAGCCTTTTCTGGATGGGCAGAGTGTACTTGATGTCAACGGCTATCCAGTGCCTGAACGTCATTCTGCCATCGAGAAAATCACCAAGGGCTGTATTCCACCGGGGCAGATTCCAAATAAGAAGAGCACCACCCGGTTTCAGTATGCGGATGCATTCTTCGATCCACTTTTGGCACCAGTCCAGGTACGTTTCTGTTTTGACGTTGTCATCCATGCCTGATGGATAGAGCTTGTTCAGGTTGAAGGGAGGGTCCGCGAAAACAAGGTCGGCGCAGTCACTTTCGTAATCTGCTAGAACTGATAGACAGTCTCCCTGGTAAAGCGTCCCCAAATTCGTTTCGAGCGTTTTTTCATAGGGGAGAGTTTTCAGCTGTCTGTTACTGTCGTGATTATCCTTAATAAGGCTGCAGATGCCGCTTGCATGCTCTTGCAGAGCTGCAATAGTTTCTCTGTCCAAACGCCCCATCTTAAGCATCAGCTCAAGCTTGTCTATGCCTGTCGTGTGGAGAATATTATCGAGGTCGCTACCTGAGGGCAGAATATTATGATCATTGTAATACTTGAGGCGGCTGACAGGGATATGCGCTCTTTTGGCGAGGGCCTTGATCTCTGTTTGTAAGTGGCTGCTCACCCCTAAAGCGTTAAAAAATTGATTAGAGTATCCCATGACCCGGCTCGTTAAATATTTTTCCAAGGGTAACACAAAAATAAAGAGTCCTGAAGACTATAGTCCGTCGTACTTTAGTCGTCACAACACCATTATTACAATGCTTATAAATAGTTGGGGTTGTACGGTTTGGGTGTTGAAGATGCATTCGCAGATGCTTTGCGGGAGTCGCGTAAAGCAGCAGGATTATCACAGGAAAAACTGGCTGAGAAAGCAAGTGTAGACCGTACCTATATATCGCTATTGGAACGTGGCCTGCGCCAACCCACCCTGAGCACTCTCATACACCTCGCTGACGCGCTGGACCTCACCCCTTCCCTGCTACTCGATCGAACGCTTCACTATCTGAAAAATGAAAGTCCATAAAAGAAATAATCTCCCATTGGCCGACGCGAAAGCTGAAAGAGCTGTATCTACTATAGTCACATCGGCTCTCACAGGAATTGTGACGCAGGGAGATCAATTCATCATCAATGATTCTCCCTGGTATTATCGCAAGCGCAAAGGTGGGGTGTCACCCTGTGTGGTGAATTCCGCTTCCTTCATTTCCAAGGCCTTTCAGAGCAATCTGGCCTTGCATGCAGGGTGGCAGGGTGAAACGTGTATTGATGGGCAGGACATTGATGGGTTTGGGGTGTTGCCAGGGGAAGGTCTGGGATATCACCTGGAGAAAAGCGACGTAGTCCCTTTTTTGGAGGCTTACATTAGGCTCAGCCAGCTTCCTGAATATGAGCTATCGAGGCTTTTCCCGCTGTACTATGGCATGTTTGTACAAAGACAATGTTTCTCTTTGGATTCGATTGATACAAATCTGCACGACTTTTTTCATAAGACTGCTTTTTCGGGAGAGATCAAAGTGGGTGTTGAGTTTGAGACTGGGAATACAGCCAGTGCCTATCGAGCCTTTAACAAACTCAACAACTTGTTTCGAAAAGGGGAGATCGATGCGGGTGTTTTTGTTACTTCAATAGATAAGGACTCCTGTTCTTCTCGAATCTGGCCGTCGTCTAACAGAAATGGAAGTTTTCAGGAACTTGAACGACGCAAGTATCAGGATAACATTAATTTGCCAATGCTTGAGTTGGCTTTTTCACCGGATGATTTTTCTAGAAAGGTTGAGTATCTGAGTGAGTCTGGAGGGCTGTATTGTCCAATAAAAACTGAACAGGTTATCGAGGAAGCGCTCAACAAGCAAAGAAAACAGTTTGAGGTGTATCGAGGTGAGAATGGGGAGGAGTTGCTGAAGTTAATAGCAGATGAGATTGGCCCTTGTGGAGAGGATAGGCCGAAGGAACATTGAGGTGGCTACTACTAACCTGTCACCGTGGGCTCTGGGAGAGTTAGTATTAACCCAGACTCTCAACTAGATAGTAGGCGACTTCGGGCTATTGTGAGGAGTCAAACCTTAGTTTTTGAGAAATGGTGCAAAGAGCGGTAGCGTGTATAAATTTTCATTGAATTCAAAAAATAATGACTGTTTCGATGAATGCATGTTTTTCGTCTACTTTTCATTCATTAACTTTTAATATTTCTTTGAAGAAAAGAAGGAGTCTATATGCGGCTTATTCAATTTAAATACACTTACTAATATTGTCCAAGTAGACAATATTAGTAAGAATTAATAATGAAGTTTTCAATTAGGTTTCAGTTACTTAGATTTTAAATCGTAAGAAAAGGTGAGTAGGATGTACGAAGCTGCGGATGTAGAATTACTTGTTGTTAAAGATACTGCATTGGGCTCCCCTGATAAAGGGACTGTAAAAATAGTATTTACAAGAAATAGACATGATGGGGTCGTCAGTCTACCAGACTTAGAAGAGTTTCCTAGGCGAGGAGTATGGATAAGTAAAGGGTATGAGAATATCGAGCAAAAATTTAAAGAAGGTGAACTTTTCTTATTAGAAGGGTTTAGTTTGCTCGAAGATAGGAGTCTTGAAGGATTATCTCATGGGCACCACTCTCATTGGTCTACAGGGCGTGAAGCAAAGCCTCTTGAAACAAATCAAATGATTCCAGTTATCAATTCTAGTCTCCCTGAAAGAAGTACAGGGCTTTGGGATTATTTAGGTACCCCTCCACAAGGTGCGTTTTTTATATTGAGTGAGAATAATGTTTATGGGCCTTTCACTGCTGATGTTGTTGATGATCAAGTAACTGTGGCTCCCTCTTCACAAGTTGCGCTTAAACTGCATACGCATCATATTGCCAGAATTAATCTTGATGAGCTAATAAATAAAGGTATTTTTTTAAAGCCTGGATTTTCATCAGATCCCCAAATTACAGCAGGTTATCTATTATCAATAAAAATGTTATCACAGAAGCTAAGTGAGTCGATTAGTCAGATAGATTACATAACGGATACGCAATTAATAACATTTTTTTCAAAGAATAAATTTGGGAAAAGTAGTCCTAGTATTAGCCGAAAAGCAGCAGAAACATTAAAAAAGACAATAGCTGAAGTTTTAAGGAGAGAAAAGCAGGCTAAAAATAGTGAAAGGATCAATAGGCTCAAAAAACTATTAGATCAGTATCTAGGAGCAAGTGAAGCCGGTGAAGAAATTGTCGACAACTACTTAAGGGGGGCTGAGGGAAAGGAATTTCTCACAAGTTATATCAAAAAAAATCCTAGTATGGCAAACAATTATCTTCCAGAGTTGAGTGCAAAAAAAGAAGCTTTGGAGATGGAAATCAGAGATTTATCTTCAAAAAAAATGAAGAAGGAGCAGGAGGCGGAACTATTTATTGCTGAAGCCAAACAAAAGGCTGAAGAGGAGATAAAACGTATCAAGGATAAGTCTGATGATGATTTAAAAAGAGAAAGAAAGAAGCGTATGGCAAACCTAGAAAAGGATATCCAAGATAAACATAAAAAATTAGAAGATTTGTCGGCTAAACACGATAAAATGCTTGGTGATATTGATCTTCTTGATAAAGCTCACACGCTTAAAGATGAAGTGAAGTTTCTGACGCGAAGAGAAAGTGAGTTAAGAGATACGGTAAAAGCCCAAGAGGCAAAATTAAAGAGTCCTGATTTACCAAAAGAAATGACTGAAATAAAAACTATACTAGATCTTTTACAAGGGCATTCATACAATAGAAAAAATAATAAAGTAAATTATTTAACGGTAAAAATGGCAAGTGAGTTCCCAAGTGAAGGAGGTGATTTAATACAGGCTTTTGTAGAAAAATTTGATGAGCGAGGTCGAGAGTTTTCCTATGAAGAAATGGCAAATATTATAATTACTATACAACAATCTTTTCTTACTGTATTTAAAGGTTTGCCTGGTGCTGGTAAAACATCTACAGCAATCAGGTTGGCGAAAGCTCATGGATTGTTAGAGATTGAAAATGACACATCTAATTTCTTGAATGTTCCTGTTGGTAGAGGATGGGTATCGGGTAGGGACTTTATCGGTTTTTACAACAGCTTGAAGGGAGTTTATCAACCATCTAAAACAGGGGTTTACCAATTTTTACAACATAGTAAAGAAAAAGGAGCCCAAAATTCCCTAAGAATGATTCTTCTTGACGAAGCTAATCTTAGCCCTATTGAGCACTATTGGTCAGACTTTTTAGCTATGTGTGATGGTGAAGGGCGCAATCGACTTATTGATACAGGAATGCAGGGCGAAGACCGGTATCTAACTCCCGGTAACAATCTTAGATTTGTAGCAACAATCAATAATGATCATACTACAGAAACTCTTTCACCTAGATTATGTGACCGTGTGCCAGTGATCTCAATGGATATTCCACTTCTTTCATCACAAACTGAAGGTAATTCTTTTTCTTTAAATGGGGCTGTTCCATTTGTGCAACTTGAGACCTTCTTTGGTGTGCCAAATGAGTTGCTAGAGGATGAACCTCTTATGCTAACTAGCTTTTATGACATATTAGAGGAAAAAGACAAAAACTTCGGTAATCCAATTACCGTTAGTAAGCGAAAAAGAAATGCAATGTTCGCTTATTACGAGGTTGCTTGCAAATATATCGATAGAAAATATGCAGCTGATTTTGCAATCTCTCAGCATGCTCTGCCTATGATAAATGGTTATGGAAAGCAGTTTAAGGATCGCTTGGAAAAATTGAGAGACCATGCAGCGCAAAACAACCTCTCCAGAACATCGGAGCTTTTAGAGGGCATTTTGATAGAAGGTGATGACTATGTTGGAAGTTATAACTTCTTCTAGGGAGCTCATTTAATTATGGAACTTTATTTAGAGGTTCTGGATGGAAAGAGAAAGGGGACTCGATTTACACTACCTGTGGGTGAGGCCCAGGTGGTGAAAGAATCTTTACCCTATATTCTTGAAACTGAGGCTCTTGCTTTTTTTCTAAGATTAGATAAACCATGCAAATGCGTATCTCTGTGTGTAGGTGAGTTGACTTATGCTTTTTCACAGAGTAAAAACTCCAATTTTCTAGAATATGAGTTACTTCCTGCGTACAGGAAAAATGGTAAGCGTGAGGCTTTATTTTTTAACTATTTTGGCATGGCTTTTCTAGGATTGCATATTGAAACTGAAGAGCAAGCAGAAGTTATAGAAGTGGCTCCCATAGAGGTATTGGCGAGAAAAGTTACGGCTAAGCAAGCTGAAAAAATGATTGATTTCATTTTGACAGAAACTAACGGACAACTTCATAAAGACTTTGGGGCAACAAAGTTACATGCTGCTGCTGCAGAAGGAGGAGAAAGACCTCATAAGGTAATTGAGCAATTATTGAAAGATACTGAAATACTTGAAGAGATAACACAGCACATACTGCATCGTCCTTTGAAATCACTAGTATCTAATCTTGCGATTAAAGGGGGAAAGGAAGTAGATGTCTTGCATGAGCAAGGTATTTCTTGGTTAGTTGAAAATCTATCTGTACTTGAGGAAACTAATGATAGAGATAGAGCCCATTTGATATTTGATAACAGAGCATACTTCGCTGCTGAATTGCAAACAGCAGTGATGCAGGATCATACTGATATATATGAAAACCGTGTGCTTCATAATTACCTTGGAAATCTATTGAATTTTAGCCAAGAAGTTCTAGATAACTACACCCAGGTGGATACGGCCAAGTCAAAAAATTCGCATCAAGATTATGTTAGTTTTTATTCTTGCATGAAGTCGTGGATGCATAAAATTAATAGCCATCATATAACAACCATTCAAAACTGTCGAAGGCGTCTTGCAAGAATACAGTCTATTTATCAAAGATATCTACCTGTAAAACCTACTGAAGAAGGTATGCCAAAAATAACAGCAAAAGTCAGAGGTAACAGACATTATTTATTGCTGTTTAGAATGATTATAAGTTGGTATCAGAATAATTCAGTTGATTGGAGGTCACATCACCTTTTTCTGGCGATTAACTCGATGCCCAAGATATTTGAGTACTATACCGTTTTAAGGGTGAAGCGCTGGTGTATTGACAGCAGTGATGAGTACTATAATAGACCTATCGGAAGTATGTGGAGAGGAATTATATATGATAAAGATGTTTCTCTATTTTACGAGCCGATTTATTGGATGGTCGGTCATAGAAATGCTGGTAAGATAGTTAATACAGAGCATAGGTCAGAGCTCAGTTCCCGAAGTGATAGACTTGGAAAATCTAGAAACTATGAATATTCTAGAAGGTCGCCTGATATTGTCCTTCAGGTTAGGGAGGAGGGCAAGGCAAGCATACTATTAGTATTGGATGCTAAGTACACAACAAGAAGCCTTGCGTTCAATCAATACCTACCAGAATGTACGATGAAATATGTTCATGGACTTTGCGATTGGGACAACAAGCAAGCTGTTAAAGCTATGATAATTTTATATCCTGATGTTGATGATGAATTTATGGATCTTCATGTGGCCCCATTCAATGTTTTTGGTCAACATTCACAGATTCCAGCTTTGGGAGCACAGGCTTTATCTCTATCACCTTTAAGTTCGACTAGGGGTATAGGGTTTGAAGCTTTGCTTGAACGACTTTTGGAGATATGCGAGGGCTGAAGATGTGTCGTAGGTGTTGCGATACTATTGCAAACTCAGGCCACTCCATCAAGAACCCTCATCCCTAGCCATTTTTGAGTGTTCGCGAATGATGTTTTCTGGTAGTTATTTTCCCAAAGATATCATCCTTTAGGCTTTTCGCTGGGGAAGTCCTATTGAGGTATCGCATCAGCAGCAACGAGACTACCAGGAATCACTCGCAAAGCACCATACTAGAGGCGCTCAAATCTTCTAGGGCAATCTAAGTGCTAAGATCATACCCTTCGGAGCCCTTTGTCAAGCAGTACCCGGCGTCTGCACATGCGTTCCCTTTCCCGCCCCTGTAGACCTCCGTATTACTGAAGACCCGATGACTTCTACCTCCCGACGTATTAGGCTCTCTTAAAAAGGCTCGACAACCAAACTAAGCTCCTTCGCAAATTCTTTCACAGAGTCGTTTTTGGAATTCCATCGGCAAACGACATTCAAGTATTCTTCCTTTGTCACACCAATAGATCTAGCCATCCGTCCTATGGCCTGCTCAAAGCGAGAAGAATAGTTGCCTGATTCAACACTAACTACCTCCTTTATGATCAAGTATCCGTTTTTCTTATATTGATATTTCATCTGTTCATCAATTGTCACGTTCGGTTCTCCCTTATCTGATCAAACAACGGGCTTGTTTGCTCTCTGCTTTTCACAAAGAACCAGAAAAGGAGACCAGTAACGGTGGCATCTACAGTTAAGCCGAGCCCGAAGAGAACAGCTATGGAATTCAGAGTTGGGACAAAATAGCCCAGTTGATGCAGAAAATATGCCCCACCGTAGAAAACACCACTAACTACTAGCGATTGGTAGAGCAGCAAGTCGGTACGCCCGACACCATAGAAGTAGCTATCCAAAATATGGTTGAAAGCAAACACAATGTAGAATCCCAGCATTAGAAGAGTCAGATTCATAACTTGCTCAGCCTGAGGTACGCCCATAATAATCCGTATAAACCACTCCCATCCAGGCAGTGTAAGCATCCATCCAAATATAATCAGTAGAGTGAACTGAAAATACCCCTTTAAGCGGAAACCAAGCTCTCCATTACTGCATGCAGCATCCTGCTTGATCAAGTTTCCAAGGGCTAGTACCGGGAGAAGTAGCCAACCCCAGATAAACTGATTAGCCACCCAATAGACACCAGCCTGCTGAACCTCATTGACCAGTTTCAGGATCATCACCATAAAGGCAAGGTTCCTGACAAGTGATTCCAGGCCCGATTTTGCACTGACTTTCATCCAGTCTGTTATCCAGACTCGCATATTGCTCCTTGGGATATGCCGTAACGAGACACCAGAAATTCTCAGCCATGACAAGGAAACAAATAACAATAATCCATTCACGATAATGTTGGTCCAGGCTATGCCATTGATACCTAGCTGGATTGAAAATGGCAATTGGCTTACAAACAGGCTGTCTAGTATTAAAATGAGAGTGGTTTTAAAAACTAACAGGACATACATCAACTGGTCACGTTTCTGCAATAAAAGCACGACCATCATCACGCAATAAACTGATGAAAGCAAAAGTGCTAAGCTTTCAAGCCGGATATAGTCAGCTGTAGCAGCAACCTGCTCTTGAGTCTGGCCCATGGATTGGATGATAGATTCTGCGAAGATCAATATATTCACATATAGCAGAGCATAGGCCCCTACTACAATCAGTAATGCGATGCTGACTCGTTCCGAAAACAGTCTCGGTCTACAGGTTACTTGACCCAGTATGAAATACAGGGAAAACATCAGTCCCTCAGAGACAACTTCATAGATCAGATTCAACCAGACTGCTTGAGCTGCAATACTATATCCCGATGTATCGGGAATGGCTCCAAGAAAATAGACCCTGACCGTGGAATAGATAACAGGGGTAAAATTGGAAACAAGTAGAACCAGAAACAACCGAAAATCTATTTTCCGTAATGAATTCATCTAGTTAGAAATCCTGATTGTTTATTTTTCATTCGTCTTACCAGTAATAGCTGATATCCTGGTTTTGAGAATGGTATTAACAATTATTAACTGATTAATGTTAGATCAAATCCTTAATTAACGATTTGAACCCATAGAAAAGTAATTCAAAATGATATTTCTCACGAAATTCATCAATCTGCTGAATGCATTGAAATAACCATCCCGCAGCCTGAGTAGAAAATCCCTTTAATTGGAGCGTTTTGTGTTTATATCGATCATCAGTTCAGCGAGGATAAATCGCTCCCTCCGAAAGCCCTAATTAAGCCGCGCAGGAGCAGTATAGACTATCCTCCCTATTCGCCTGCTAAAATCGGAAAACTGGTTAAAAGATTCGCCTTAAGGTAAGAAAGCACCCGTCATATGCGCTCAGTATACTTGCATTGATCTTCTTTGATGCCATAGCCAGTACAGCCATAGAATTTGCTAAACTTACCGTCCCGTAAAGCCATTGGTCTGGCGCAACGGGGGCAGATTTTGAATGACTCTCCGCAGTTTGGATTTTGACAAACACTACTATGTGCATTGTCAATGGAAGGTGCACCACACGATTTACAGACTCTGGGCTTTATCAGGCAAGCCTGCTCAGAACTACATTTCAGGAAGGCTCCAAACTTGCCATCTATTTTCTTGAAATACCCCTCAGTACAGTTTGGGCACTTGAAAATCTTCCTGTAGGACTCCTTGAAGGTCTCAGACACTATATGTAAATCGTATTTCGGCGATATTAGCTCATTAATAAAGCTTGATGGCGCTGTTGGGTCTGCAATTATATAGGATTTCTTTTTCGCCCTCGTAAGCGCAACATACATTAGCCGTCGCTCTTCGGAATGGGGATAGTCATCCAGTGACGGTAAAAGAGCCTCAACCACTTCATCATCTTTGTTCTCGTTCGGGAAGCCTGTTTTGCCCTGAGCAAAGCCAATCAGAATACAGTAGTCAGCCTCTAGCCCCTTACTCCCGTGAAACGTCCAGAACTTCACGTTCTCGGATAGCCTTGCCTTGGAAATCTGTTCCTTGGCATCTTTAATCAAATATCGGTATCGGCTGAGAATTGCAACGGAACCACTTCTATCCTCCTGGCGAATCTTCTTCACTATCTGCAATGCCTTCAGCGCCATGCTGATTAAATCTTTGTTGACCTTGCTATCAAGCAAATATATCTGAGAGTTAGACACTACCGTATGAGTCTCGATGTGCTTCTTATACTGCTCATCATTCTCCATGATGAAGGTTCCTGCGGTATCGGCAATGCTGTTGTTGTAACGAAATGTTTTCTGAAGCATTGTTTTCGTTTTACTGCCAACCAGTTCAGAAAACCGGGTTGTCAGTTCCAGCTTGCCACCTGAAAAGCGGTATATTGACTGCCAATCGTCACCAACCACTGTCAGCTTCGGATTATCGCCCTTCTCAATGAGGTTGTTTAGGAAGCTCATCCGAGCACCTGATATATCCTGAAACTCATCAACCAGAATAAATTTCCAACTGGGTTTGAACTTTTTCTCCCTAATGCAGTTTGAGGCACGTATGATCATGTCATCAAAATCGATGGTCCCGGAATCCTTCAACTCTTTGACATAATCATCATGTAGGCTGCTTAGTATTTCGGCATGCTTCTCAGAATTGTGCACTTTACTAGAGTTGAGACGTTCAAGTATCTGTTGAGAGTCAAGCTGTTCCACACGAATAGCCTGAAGCGATTTCTGAAGCACCTTGGCTCCTTTATCGATTATTCCTGACTCATTCAGTGCCTTGAGCACCTCTTCATCGCTGATTGGATTTATCTTTACACCAAGCTCTGAGATCTGCTTCTTTAATGATTCTTCTAAACAGTTTTCAACCCAATCATAATGGAATGTCTCTATAAGCCTTGTACCATACCTTTTGTGTAGCTCTCGCTTGTTGTCCATGCTTTTTCTGTAAGCAGAAGCATCAATATCTGGCCTCGTCTTTCCAAGTCTGTCTATACCAAAGTGTTCGATGTATATATTGGTGTCAGATATATGGAAGTCGGGCCTATAGTCATGGCCAATATCGACTCGAACTTTGGTTACGTAATGTGCTTCATACTCAAACTTAATCCCATTGAGATAAAGCCAGTTTGCAATCAAAAGTTCCTGATACCCTCTAACGAGGTCAGTGCTCAACGCTCGATACTCATTATCACGGACAAAACGCTCGTATTCTTCTTTCGACTTAAACTTAAACGGGTTTGATGGTCTGTAGTGAATTGCAATGAAGTTTTTCATTGCATCAGTGCTTGAAGAAATATAATTGACAAGCCAGTCATAGACCCACTTGTCAAACTTCCTTGTGTCTTCAGCAAAAAAAGAAATGTGGGTTTGAACTCCAGAGTCCCGTAGGATTTTTCTACCCAGCGAGTGAAACGTCGAAATTTGAGGCTCCTCAGCCAAGTCCAAGCGAGCCTCTTTAGCACGGACTGCTATACGCTCTCGAAGCTCCTTGGCAGCGGCATTATTGTATGCCAGCACCAATATGTCACTAGCCTTATATTGCCCGCCATCGATGAGATCTAGTGCCTTAGCCACCATCACAGAAGTCTTACCTGTTCCAGCAGCAGCCAGAACCATGTTTCTGTCGTTCTCTCTGACAACTGCAAGCCTTTGTTCAGGGGTTAGAGGGTTTGACTCGATCCTGTCGTAGAACGATTTACGATCACGCAATTTATCCTTTTCAAATTTTTCTCTAAGCTTGGCTACAACATCATCGTCGAGGGGGAAAGATGACTCGTGTTTCAGTAGCCATTGGGCATTGTCCTCTGAGATATATTTAAGCCATGATGCTTTTGCACGAGTGAAAGCTTTGATCAGTGAGAAGACGCTGTTACTCAGAGGCTCGATAGAAGAATCCCGTAAATACTCTTTCACTGCCAGAATAATAAACTCGTTCTTCTTGCTTTCAATGCGCTTATTAAAATGATCTATGACAAACTGGTATTCAAATATTGAGCCGTTGTCGTCATGATATAATGGTGAAAAGCGAGAAATACGAAGGCTCTCGTTTTTATTTCTCATTTTCATGTTGATTTTTAAACAGAAGAAACTGCGTGTAACTTCAGGAAAATCAACCAGCTCACGGTAATGGAAGCTTACATTCTCTCCACTCCTTGTTTTTGCTTCTAATGATTCCGAATTAGAAGTTATGTAAGTATATCGATCAAAAAATGTACTGAGCAACCTTTCGAACAGTGTTTGATTATAATGTTTCATTAAAAAAAGCATATAAAAACAAGTGGTTACGATATTATACCACAAGAAAAGATGGTTTTTTATTCACTGTTGTACAACTTTGCAATAGAACTGGCTTACATCATTACGGAGCATTGCTTGTGCAATATCTGCCTGATGACGTGTCCCCCAGTGTTGAAGTAAAGCTTTTCTCATGACTGGCTGGTATACATGGGACACTTTTATCTTTTTGGAAATTTTCTACATCCTCTTCACTTCTTATGTTATTTCCTTATTACCTACACTTCTGCTTTTTCAGTTTGCTGAACTTCTGCTGTTCATAATCAGATAGGACAAGCCCATAGCTCTTAGTGACACGTGTGAACCTCAATATGTACTGACAATGGAATGATTCTGCTGGTGGAAGCCAATCAAGTACACCTAGAGCACCTTTTCTTCGGTTAACACTGGCTTGTACTGCAAACAGATTTACCTCGTCATTAGCAAACTGCTTACGTTTTGCTGGCGTCCAGGTATGTGCACCATGATCCCATGCCCATTTCAGGGGTACTAAGTGGTCAATGTCGACTTCTTTTGAGTTATAGAAGGTCTTGCCTGTGTAAGGATCTAACCATCTACCCCTCTGAACTGTACATTTGTTTGAACCTGTATCTACAGTACTCGTACTTTGCTTCATCAGAAGTTCGTGGCGTGTGTTGATGCAGTCACGGTCTTCATCTGCCCAATTACCAAAATATGAACGCTTATAGTCAGGAATCGTTCCGGAAGCGGCATTTGTAACGCTGGTTACGTCTTCTGAAGTACCGGATCTTTGGTTCGTTCTGCTTTTTGCACTTTTCGGTAAACGACCACCAGCATTGAGGCATTCTTCAAGGGTGTCATGAGGGGTGAAGTTATTTGTCCTGCTATAGTATGAAGAGTCTGTATCGTGGCAAATACCGGACTTACTTTTCTTGATGACCTCTGCTCGTGCCCCCGTGGATAACAGTAATGCACATAGAATCAGTGATACCAGTTGTTTCATTATTCCTCCAGAGGTAGCTTTTTTGTAATGGCATTAAGCCATTTCTCGTCTCTGTCCGGTCTGGCATCTTCAGTCACCCAGGTAGAAACGACTTCCAAGCTACGAAGAGGTGCAAGTAGTCCGGTCAGAATGCGTTCGTTGATATCGGTAAAGTGCCTGCCGTCTTTTTCTCTCTGCTCAGCCCCATACTTGAAGGAAAGATACCACACTCCGTCCGCAGCGAGCATACCCTCAAGCCTTTTCATAATTGCAGGCAACTCATTTATAGGGATATGCAGTAAAGAGGCACACGACCAGATACCATTATATTTTTCCGTTGTCTGGAATTGCTCAAAACTCAAACACTGAACATCAAGCCCTGTATGCTCTTTCGCTCGCTTCACCATTTCTAGGGAAGCATCAAAAGCCTTAACTCTATACCCCATGGAAAGGAATGCCCTGCTGTCTCTACCGGAACCACAGCCAGCGTCAAGGATAAGAGCATTAGAAGGTAGATATTCAGTAAACCTGCCGTATAGATGGCTCATGTCCACATCGACCGTCGATGTATAAAATCTGTCTGCATTTATGTTGTAAAAATCGATAGTCATTTGGAATTATTCAGCACAGTAATTAGTTTTCTGTAAAAGGGGTCTGTTGTAGGATTGTAGCTACTGATTCCCCCCCAATAGTTACTCCCGAGTAACGTCTTTACATTGTTATAGTGTTTGGTAAGTGTCTTGGCTCTTCGAGCTGGCGTAGTGCCTAATACTGCAATTATCTTCTGCTTCCAAGGGTGGTTGCTCCCCATGATGTTCTCATTTCTGGCTATTAGCTTCTCTATGAAATGGGGACCCACGAGTTTATCAGACTTCAGGAGGTTACAGTCTCCATGACTCAGGACGAGGTTCCATACATCGTCATGCATAATAACTTGCCTTGGTAGAACATGGTCCACATGGATATCATCCTGAGTCATCGGCTCGCAGCAGTAAAAGCATACATTGCCCTGATAGCCTGAGAGGAAAGGTATATTTTCAGTTAGTCCACGTCTGCTATAGCCGTCCCTCAGGTAGATTTCGCGAATATCATTAGCCAGTTCAAACTGTGCCTGATTGATCGAAAAAGCACCTTCTAATAGGCTCCAACGAGCAACTACTTCCCTGTCCAGCTCTGCTAACTGCTCAGCATCAAACCTTAAAAGTGAATCTTTAAGAATCAGGGACTTGCCCTGTTGAGCCTCATAAAAGTGCCCTTTAACAATCTGCTTATCCCTGCCGATTGTTTGGAATCTCGGAACTACATCAACAAAAGCCTGTTCACCCACACGCTCTAGAGCCTCGGAATGAGTGATATTGCCAAGCTGTAGCTCCTTTACGATTCTTTCCATTACAGTTAGGCGAGTAGGGTTGCTTTGCTGCGGCATCTTCTCTTTCGTGAGTCGGTCAATGTACTGATTTAAGTAGGCTTCTGACAGCTCATCCCACGTAATATGCTGCTTCCCATGCCCTGCAAACTCAATGAGGGTTCTGGCTAGTCCCATCTTGTAAGTTGCTGCATTCAGCCCAAAAAGAATAACCCCCTTCCAATAGTCGGAATCATCAAAATCATGCTTCATTATCTACAATCTGCCTTATGTGACTTATTGATAAATAATAACCCCGTGTCAGCATAGTTTTTGCCTATCTTGGTTCTGTTGCAAACTATGCCACTCCATCCAGGATCTACATCCCAAGCCCTTCTCGAGTGTTCAAGTACGAAGTTTTCAGGTCGCCGTTTTCACAAGGATATCATTCTTCAGGCTGTTCGCTGGTATTGCTCCGATTGAGATTACCGCACATTGGAGAGGCTTATTCGCAAGTTCTCTAGTTATGAGCTATGGCCTAGTATCAGCGCCTTTTAACTCGTTTTTTGCCTTTGATAGACAAAGTTTCATAAATGAGCGCTCGTAGACTTCTCTAACATATATTACTTTTTGAAGGGATTCTGAGGTTTTTATGCTCTTATAATTTATGCCAAATGGCAACTGCCCGTTTACAGGGTGCTGATATGTATGGAGATATAATTCTAAATTACAGAAAATAACATATTCTTCACTTATATCCATCTTCTTTGTTAATGAGTATGCTTCATCCAAGAGCCTCTTGGACATGTTTGATTGTGCTTTACTAATATCGTCGCCAGATACATTTGCTGCTTTCACTGGTGAAATTAGAGAAACGACTAATCCAAATATGATAATGGGAGCTTTCATGACTGCCACATGCATGATGAAGGTGTATAGCAGGTTGAGTATACACTGGATTGGGCGTACTGATACATAACTCTGGGCTGAGCCATGAACTGCCTTTCGGCCCGTCGGGAGAATGGGCTTTAGCCCGGATCGAACTAAAACCCCTTGTTATAAGCGCTTAAAGCTGTATGTTAGTTCTAACACTTTCAATTGCATCACTTTCACAATTGAAAATATCAGCTGATTTATTAAAAAGAAATTTCTTATATCCTTTTGAAAAATTTTGAGTCTTTTTGATGATTTGGGCGCTACACTCAAATAGATCAGTGGAGCTACAAATATCGTAGTTCCGAATATCTTCTAAATCTTGCTCTTCAGAGTCTGAAAGGTTTCCACACTTAGAAATAAGCCACTCTCTTTGTATTTGTGGATATCTGCTAATGTTTTCTTCGACTTCTTTATTGCTCAAGTAATAAATGTCACTAGACTCAATTGACATCATTTTATCAATTATTTTTACTGGGATATCCATTTCAATTAGGTGAGATTTGGTTTTTTCTAGTGAATTTTTATATTCTTTTTTAGCTTCATCATAAGTTAAAGATTTAAAGTATTCTTTTTGAAAATGTGGCCTATGCAAGCCTAAAAGACTATTAGACATTCGATTATACCCCCCAGCCCAAACTATGAAGCAAGCACTGTCGCACTGTTTTACTGGAGCTATGGAAAGGAAAGTATCCCTGAAGAAACTACTAATTTTTATTGCTTCATTAACATCGCCACCAGGTGAATTGATGAATATCACATCTGGATATCCTTCTCTCTTAATGTAACTTTTAATTTTTCTGAGGTCGCCAGTTTTTATTTTACCGTATAAAGCAAGATAATGGCCTTCGAATTCTCCCATCATTCGAACAGTCTCCATTGACTGAGCAGTCAAAAGATAAAAGCTCAAAGAAATAGCTAGTGTAGTGCGACCTAATTAACAGTACATAAAGACTCCTAACGGTCTACTATGGATGTTATTCCAACCACTGCCTGTTTTTACTATGCGAGTTGCCACAGAGATAATACTTGATGCTTCTGAAGAAATACGACTCAGAAAGATTACTTCATCAAATACTTGCCCTCTTCGCTTGGCCCGCCGTGCCCAGATTGTTCTTCTCTCTGCAGAAGGAAAAAGCAATCTTGAGATTGCGCAAATACTGAAGATCGGTCGTCATCAGGTCAGCCGCTGGCGTGACCGATATGCTCAGGAAGGCTTCTCCGGGATTGAACAGGATCGAGCTCGCAGTGGCCGTAAAAAGAAGATTGATGCTGCTGAGATTGTGAGTCTGACCACAAACACCCTTCCGGAAAATGCCACTCACTGGAGCACCCGAACTATGGCTGCTGTTAGCGGTATCAGTGAGAGAAGTGTTCGCCGGATATGGCATGCATATGGCCTCAAGCCTCACCTGGAAAAGACATTCAAGGTGTCCCGAGACCCGAAATTTGTGGAGAAGCTTGAAGATATTGTCGGACTCTATCTGTCTCCTCCTGAACATGCGTTGGTGCTGTGCTGTGATGAAAAAAGTCAGGTTCAGGCACTCGATCGAACACAGCCTGGCTTACCGTTGAAGAAAGGGCGTGCCGCAACAATGACTCATGATTATAAACGACATGGTACAACCACTCTCTTTGCAGCACTGAATGTACTTGATGGTGCTGTCATCGGTCAGTGCCAGCAGCGTCATACCCATGTGGAATGGTTGAAGTTTCTTAAACAGATAAATAGGGAAACGGCAAAAGACAAAGAGCTGCACCTGATTTGCGACAACTATGCGACTCACAAACACCCGAAGGTGCGAGAATGGCTGGAAAAACATCCTCGTTTTCATATGCACTTTACGCCAACGTCAGCATCATGGTTAAACATGGTTGAGAGATTTTTTCGGGATCTCACGAGTCAGCGTTTACGCCGTGGTGTGTTTGTCAGTGTGCCACAGCTAGTCAGTGCGATTGATGAATATATTGAAAAGCATAATCAAAATCCAAAGCCGTTTATCTGGACTGCTAAGGCAAATGATATCTTAGAAAAAGTCGTTCGGGCTAATCGCCGGTTAAGTTGCAAAAAGAACGACGCACTACACTAGACCAAATTTTAAGAATGCAGAATTCATAGAAATATATTGCTCGGTTGTAGACTACTCAAGTGATTTTGATTCTGCTTGTTTTAACTCTACGAATATACAGGGAGTCTTATCATATATTTTAGTGTTTCTCGCAAACAGTACATATTTGTATTAGGGAACTTGCGAATAAGTTTCGGTGATCTTCGCGGCCTTTCTCAACAATGTTGCCTCATTCACCTTAAGCTGCTTATTAATATACGGCTCGTTACTAGCTTAAGGTCGCTTAGGATTGAGCTCTATGTCCTCGGGGCTTTGCTGATCACGGGTTGACCGGCTAACCCTGATCTTCAGCTTTCTTACTTTGGTCTGATCGATCATTTTTGCTTCTAAGGACACCTTATAGAAAGTGCATAATTCCTCTATCCTCTCTATTCCAGCATACGTGTCGTTTCTATTGAAGAGTCAAAACCAGGTTTTATCAGAAAGACATGCCGAAGGTTCCCCACCCACCGCCAGTGAACAATTTAGTATTACGCGCTCGTAGCTCAGCTGGATAGAGTACCTGGCTACGAACCAGGCGGTCGTAGGTTCGAATCCTACCGAGCGCGCCATCTTCAGAAAGCCCTATTTTTATAGGGCTTTTTGTCGTTTTGGGGGGTGGTTTTTTCTGGCTCTCTGTTTGTTTGATAATCATCCCCTGTCTTATAACTGCGTACTTGGAAAATTCCTGAAAAAGCCGATTTTTGGCCATATTTGGGCCGTTTTTTCTCTCTCCTCTCTAAATAACGTACTTCGGCTACTTTGAAGTACGTTACTTGATTTCCTCTTTATAATCAGTGATTTGAAGGTGTTTTTTAGTTTCTGGGACGGGTGTTGGGTTTGCACTTTTATAGCGGTGTGGGCGGGGTGTTGTCGGCGAACTTTTTGATTATTTTTTACTGCTTTTTTTCTCCACAGAGGAACTGTATTTGTTCTAAAGTGTACAATATTTTATACAGAGTGCTAAGCTGTTGGATAACGAAAAGCAGATTTTCTGGATGGGTAGCTCCCTGGAAGACCTGCTTGAATTCCTGGGTATGGCCAAGCGAGAAGCGGGTTATCAATTAAGCCGGGTACAGCATGATCTTGACCCTGAACACTGGAAGGATTTCAAGACAGTGGGAGCGGGTGTCAGGGAAATTATCATCTCGGAAGAAGGTGGTGCTTTTCGAGTGATGTATTTGGCCAAGTTTGAGGAAGCTGTATACGTGCTTCACAGTTTTCAAAAGAAAACCCAACAAACCAGTAAGCACGACAAGCAAGTAGCAGCTCGCCGTTACAAGCAGGTTCTGGCAGAACGGAGCAAAAGGAGGAAGGACGGATGAGTATTAAGAACATCGGACATACGACACCAACAGGTGGCAACGTTTTTGCCGACCTGGGCTTTTCCCCTGAAGAAGCAAAGAAACTGAAAGAGGAAGCTGAGGGTAAAATTAAGGCGGATCTCAAGATTCAACTGATGGTAGAAATTACAAAGGCCATCAGAGATCGCCAGCTGAAGCAGGAAGAAGCTGCACGGTTGTTGAATGTGAGCAGACCCAGAGTCTCTGATGTGATGACAGGGAAGGCCAGCAAGTTCACCATTGATGCATTGGTGGACATGCTACAAAAACTGGGTCTTTCAGTGACACTCAAAGTCGCTTGAGGCAGGGAGGGAGTGAGTCAATCTTCCGATACCCCCAAAGCCTTCTTCTGCTCAGACCAGAGCAAGGGGAAAGGGCTTCATTTTCTATAGAAGTCTGCGTCTATCCTGTATGTCTTTTCGATCACAGGGGCAAAATCCGGCTAAGGCGTTGCCTCATATACTTTACGATTATCTTGAGCTGGTTGACTGGAGTGGGCTTGCAGTCCGATCCGATAAGAAAAGTTCAATCCGATCAGATATCCCACCCATTCTGAGCCGACTGGAAATTGATTCAAATGAATGGCTCAAAACCATGAGATGGAATAACCGCTTCTATCGGGCAGTGGGCTGGCTAGAAGTCATGAAAACTTTTGCTCGGGAAATGGGGCAGCAATGGGTACAGGGGTTGTTTACCTGTAGTCGTTTATTTTCATGGCGTAAGCTGATTGTCCGACTTTTCCGTTGTTAGTTTGTTGCTCCTGTCATCTGGGGAACTCTGCTATTTCTGATTTTTCCCCTTTTTAAGTGATTCGCTTGTTGTTTGTTATGGTAAACGATTAATATCCTCATTTGAGAGGCTGTCAGGGCTTAATGGACTGCTGGGCTCGCGGCTTTTGGGTTGTTGCGGAACATAATCAGCCTTAACCTTCGAGATATAGCTTCACATTTGCTTTTTTTGCAGCTTTCGCTAGTGCATCATCCAGAGTAGCAAGTGGCAGTCCTTCACGAATAGCCAATTCTAAATAGGCTGCATCATAACTACTGAGATTGTAATTTCTGGCAAGCCCCAGTGTTCGACTAAACGCCTGATTAGACGTTAATGGATCGGCGAAAATAGGCAGATTTTCCAGTTGAGCAAGAAAACCTTCAGACAGGGCAATGTCTATATCACCTCTGCGCTCTGACCGAGACACTACATTACACACTTCCAGATGCCAGAGATTTGGGACAATTGCATCAACCGAAGCCAGTGCTGCCATAACATCTTCGGCATACTGCTGATCAGAAGTATCTTCTGTTTTCAATAGCCAGCGCATTGTTACAGAATTGTCTAACACGAAGTCTGTCTTCATCTGCGACCTTCTTCACGAAGAGCTTTCAAATCTACATCAGATATTGTTGGCTTCTTCATCTTTAGTAGATTATTGATGGCTGCTTGAGCCTTCAAACGACTTTTTGCTCGACTGGGGATGAGGTCAGCAATCGGTTTGCCACGGTTTGTTATAGTAAAAGCTTCTCCAGCCTCAACACGGCGAAGAATTTCTGGGAGTTTGGTTTTGGCATCATAAGAGCCAATTTCTTCAAGCATTTGAGTAGCCTCTTTTTTTTGGTTTATATAGACCAGTATACTAGTCTATTAATGTTATGCAATAAAGAAAAAAGAACACCCTTATATTTGACAAATAAGCCAGCTTGCCCAGTTTTTCCCTGTCGCTGATATTTAGTTCCGGCAGGAGAGGTTATTCCTGTGCACGAAGTTCTTTGATCGACCCAGGTTCCACGCCTTATTATCACTGTACAGCTCGATGCGTGCGCAGAGCGTATTTGTGTGGAGAGGATTATTTGACGGGCAAGAACTACGGGCACCGTCGGCAGTGGATTGTAGATAAGCTCAGAGAACTGGTTTCAATCTTTTCTATAGAAGTCTGTGCCTATGCTGTTATGTCTAATCACTACCATGTGGTTTTGCATATCAATGAGAAACCTGCCAGAGAGTGGGGAAGAGATGAAATTTTGAGTCGATGGACAAGGCTTTTCACAGGGCTGCTTCTGGTTCAGAGGTATCTTGCTGCTGACCAGCTGAGTCATTCGGAACTGACTCGTGTGGACGAATTTGCTGAAGAATATCGAAATCGTTTAACGAATATCAGCTGGTTCATGCGTTGCCTGAACGAATATCTTGCCCGTGAGGCTAACCAGGAAGATGACTGCAAAGGTCGCTTCTGGGAAGGACGGTTTAAAAGTCAGGCGTTGTTGGATGAGGCAGCATTGTTAACCTGCATGGCCTATGTTGACCTGAATCCGCTCCGTGCCGAAATGTCGGAAACTCCAGAAGGATCAGACTACACGTCGATTCAGGAACGAATTGAAAATTTGGCAGGTTCTGATACCCGAAAGCAGCCAGTCCCCCTTATGCCTTTTCGATCACAGGGGCAAAATCCGGCTAAGGCGTTGCCTTATATACTTCACGATTATCTTGAGCTGGTTGACTGGAGTGGGCGTGCAGTCCGATCTGATAAGAAAGGTTCAATCCCTTCAGATATCCCACCCATTCTGAGCCAACTGGAAATTGATTCAAATGAATGGCTCAAAACCATGAGATGGAATAACCGCTTCTATCGCGCAGTGGGCAGGCTGGAAGCCATGAAGACTTTTGCTCGGGAAATGGGGCGGCAATGGGTACAGGGGTTGTTTACCTGTAGTCGTTTATTTCATGGCGTAAGCTGATTGCCCGACTTTTCCGTTGTTATTTGTTGCTCCTGTCATCTGGGGAGCTCTGCTATTTCTGACTTTTCCTCTTTTTGAGTGATTCGCTTGTTGTTTGTTTTGATAAACAATTAATATCCTCATTTGAGTGGCTGTCAGAGCTTGATGGACTGTTGGGCTCGCGGCTTTTGGGCGGTGTTTATTACGGTTTATTTTATATGGATGTCCTATTTTTTTATATGGATGTCCTATTTTTTTGATTTTTTTTGTTTTTATATGGATGTCCTATTTTTTTTGGATGTCCTATTTTTTTTCATTTTGTTTTTATATGGATGTCCTATTTTTTTTTTTACCGCTGGTAATATCTCCCTGGCACTTCGAGGCAGTGTTATTGAGGCTTCTATCACGCCGGTGACTGATGAAGCGCAAGAAACCTTTGGTGTGGCGGGTGAATTGATTCCTTTTGAGCATTTACCTGATTTGGATCAGACCATTACGGTAAAAGACAGCCCGGATACCGTATTGGTAGAAGGTGACGACCACCAACTGATGAAATCTGGCATTCAGGTTATTGAAGGTGGTGGTATTGATGACCAGGGCATCAAGGTCAGTTACACCCCACTTAAGGCTAATACGGTACAAGCCCTCGTAGAGTCCGGGCGAGACTTTACCTTGTTTATGAAAGGGTTGAATGATGCTCAGGAGGGGTTGCCCTTCAATATCAGAGTACATCGAGTGAAGTTCTCTCCGGTACAGAATCTGGGCTTTATCTCGGATGACTTCGCCAGCATTCCCCTACAAGTCGATGTGCTGGCGGATACGTCGATTTCAGGGAATGGGCTGAGTTCTTTCATGCAACTGGATCTGGCGGGCTAGTCGCTAAAATTTCCACGTGTTCCTTTTTGATGGGCAATACAAAATCTGTGTGATAAACGAGGTGCACTTTTCTTTTTTGGTGCTAATATGGTGCATATATGAACCAAGGAGAGAGTCTCATGCCCAGACAGAGCATCACGTTTACCGAGCCCAACGATGAGTGGCTCAAGGCTCAGGTTGACAGCAAAGAATACAGTAGTAAAAGCGATGTCATTAATGACCTGATCAGACAAGCCCGATCCAGAAAAAGTGAACTTGAAGCGATTCGTGAAGCACTGATCAAAGGAGAAAACAGTGGTATCAGCGAATTAACTCCTGAAGACATAGTGACCCAGGTACTGGAGCGAAAACGTAAAAATGGCGAGTTATAAGCTATCAAATGAAGCTGCTTTGGATATAGGACGTATCCTTGAGTTTGGCATTGATAACTTTGGTCTGGATCAGGCAATTCATTACCACGATAGCTTGCAGGCCCGTTTGACAGAATTAGCGAATTTTCCACTTCACTACCCGGCAGTGGAGCATATCCGCAAGGGATACCGTATGAGTGTGTACGGTTCTCACTCCATTTATTACCAAATTCAGGAAGATTATGTCCTGATTGTTCGGATTATGGGGAGACAGGATATCTCTGAAACATTTCAGGCGTAAGACGGCTATCAGTCTGCAGATCCACACCCACCACCTTTTCACGACACTGATGTCGCTCCTCAACTGTTTTAGTTTTATTCCATGGAGAGAACCATGTCATCCATTAAGGAATTCGCCCTTCGGCTGGTCCTCAATGAAGTGGTCTAATGACACCGGACACCTCGTTAAGCACAATAGTGCAACCAGTAACGAGGTTCATAATGGCAACGCGAAAACATTATTCTCAGGAATTCAAACTCAAAGCTTTAAAACTGGTTACTGAACAAGCTCAGTGCCTACAGCAGTCGCCAGAAGTCTAGGAATTTGTGCGACTAACCTCCGTCGTTGGGTTCGACTCAGTGAAGAGAAGAAAGAGCTGGCTTTCCCCGGCAAAGGCCATCAGGCCCTGACGACTGAACAGCAGAGAATCAAAGAGCTTGAAGCTGAAAACAAACAGCTGAAAATGGAACAGGAAATCTTAAAAAAAGCCATGGCCTTCTTTGCGAAAGACCAGCTGTAAGATACGCCTTCATACGGCGGGAGAGGAAGGCCTATCCTGTCGTAACGCTATGCAAAGCACTAAAAGTTAGTCGCAGCAGCTTCTACGAATGGAATAAACAACAGGCAAAAAATCAACAGATTGACCCGGAGATGTTTCGCCTGGAGGCAGATGCCCGAGAGATTTTTGCTCAATCAGGTGACTCTTATGGAAGTCGTCGAATGGCGAAAGCCCTGCGTTCAAAAGGTTACAGCATAGGGCGTTATCAGGCCAAAACCCTGATGCAACGGCTTGGCCTGCGGGTTCGGGTGGTCAAAAAATTCAAGGTGACAACCAACAGCAAACACAAACTGCCAGTGGCGGCAAACCTTTTGAATCGTGAGTTTTCAGTTTCAGCACCCGACAGAGTATACGTAGCTGATATCAGCTACCTCTGGACTCGTGAAGGCTGGGTTTATCTGGCGGCTGTCGTTGATCTGTTTTCGCGGAAAGTCGTCGGTTGGTCGATGAGTAACCGTATGACGACAGAGCTGCCCCTGGAAGCTTTGAGAATGGCTTACTGGGGCAGAAAGCCTGGAGATGGTGTGATGCACCATTCAGATCGTGGCAGCCAGTACGCGTCTCTGGAGTATCAGAATCAACTCAGGGAGTATGGGATGGTCTGTAGTATGAGTCGCAAGGGTAATTGCTGGGATACTCTGTGATGGAGCGGTTCTTTGGCAGCCTGAAAAGGGAAAGAACGGATCATTATATTTATGATACTCGGGCAGAAGTAGAGGCACATGTTATTGATTACATTTTGTTCTACAACAATAACAGATTGCATTCCTATCTGGACTATATGAGTCCAGTAGACTTCGAGAAGCAAAAATTGAAAAAAGCAGCTTAATCAGGTGTCCGTTTTTATTTGACCACTACAGAAGAGCCCGGTGCGGGAAATCCGCACGCCGGGATCTGAGGGGGTTGGAGCTACAATTGGTAGCTCCTTCTACCCGGTGAGCGTAGCTGTGAAGCTACGCCCTATCTCGATCATGGAGTGATTTTTACGGCTCCTTGCCTGTTTGAAAATAATCCAAAGACCTACGCTGTCAACTTTCACCTTCCACAGGTTCTGACCAGGCCTGTTGCATCATTTTTACCTTAATCATTCCGTCAGAATAGATATCGCTTTCCACGGGAGCTTTACTCTTTAATTGCTCACTGACTTTGTTGAGAATATTGTCGCTCAAAGCATTCAAGTCATCACGATAGGAAGCTGTCAGAGTTATAAATGCATTTTTCAGATGGATATCATTTCCAGATAAATCCGGAGCGTATAAAACGATTCTAACCAGTGCTGAAGCGATCAGGTCAGCCGCTTTGTCTGTTTCTTTGTCAGCCATTAAAAAACGGGCTTCTGAAAAACAATGAATGACAGATGTAATAATTTGTACGAGCTGGGTGCGGGCATCCAGCTCTGGTTTTCCAAAGTAGAATTTTTGACGTCGATAAGACTGCGTTAACTCTTCATTGGCAGAATCTGCTGCCATTTGCTCATCCTCGCTATGGGATGCCGCAACATTCAACATGGCCTTGCGGGAATGGGCATAAATTCTTTTTCTGAGAGGATCTGTTGTTCCGAATTCAAAAACATTGGCCAAAAAGTTAGCTATAGACCGCGAAACCAGATCCATGCTGTGGAAATAAGCTTTAATGGACGCCTGCACTACAAAGCCTGCTATACCAAGCATATATTCACCATAAACTGCCCAGGAATCCAGGACATCCTGAGCATATTCTGTATCTTCCTGATCACATTTAATACCCCAGTTATTTAATATATCCAGATAACTATCCTTAATGGCTTTGTCACCATAGTTTGAATCCAGCTCGGCAAGATGGAGTAAAACCTGTCTTGCATAAAGGGGCATCAGATTTTTTTGTTGTAACATGTTCAGAGCATTGCCCAATCGTGCGTTGGCCAGGGCAGAGATGACCTTACTGCTGGTTTTAAATTCCGGATGATAATATCTGAGAGCGTAAGCAGAGTATGCGACAACTCTGGCTGAGTCAGTGTAATTTTTCTCCTGATCCGTCAAGAGTGTGTTCGCCAGTAACCAGCATTTTACCAGCATGGCTTCCATCGTCATTTTATAGGAGCGACTGGTTTGGGCTTCAATACTGAGTTTCCGGTGTACAACATTCACCTTGGCAGCAAGCTCGCTCTGAATCTCCTGATCTTCCGGGTCAAGAATGCCGGTTGTGCTGCCTATCCCGTTTTTAACGACAGTTTGCAGATGCACAATGGCAGGTTCACCCACTGAACGAAGTCCGAACTCTATCATTGAGAACAGGAAATAATAACTAACCAGTCGCCAGAAATGTTTTTGCCCGGTTTTCTTTGGATCAACTTTATCAATGGTTAAAGGTTTGATTAGCCCCATTATCATTGAGTACCCGAGAGCGGCACCATGTATTGTTGCGGTAGTCACGGTCTCTCTGCTGGGCAAATATTGGTAATAAAATGGAGATTCTTCTTCGGGTTCAGTCAATCCCTCGGGTAGACACCCTTCTGCAGGGCAAATGTCAGTCTGGTTGTTGGTTGCCACTGAATGGGATGTAACAGGTTTTGCGCCATCCAAAGAAATCTTTGCCCAGCTTTCGCTGAGTTCCTTGTACCCTTCACAATCAGAACATGCAGGGTCGAGAGTTATAACCTGTTTATAGATCTTGTTAACCTCTGATACCGATTTAATGGGCTGGTAAGCTATCAAAAGGCTTCTCATAAGTGTGTCTTGGGCGTTTACTTCAACGATCTCCCGATAATTCTGGACCAGGGCACCGGCTAAAACAGCGGCTTTTTCAGAGGGGTTTCTGTAGGCATCCGCAAAGTGAATAATCAGTAACTCCATCGCCCTTTGACTATTTGATCGGGCGAAATTGGGCTGCTCAGCCAGAATCATCCCCGCTTTTTTTTGCAGAGTACTGAAATACTGGTTGGTATATTCAGCGATACCGGATGTTCTGTTGACCGATGACCCAGTATTAATAGCACCCCAGTTTTCAAGGGAGCGCCTTGATTGGGAAGCAAAGCGTTCCATATTTTCTTTTGTGGTTGACAGCCCGACTATTTTGGAAAAATGTTTAGTTATCACCTGAATAGCGATATGTTTTTTATCAGCGAAATAAAGGAAAGTTCCGGGTACAGAAACCCCTAAAATAAAAATACTTGTTCTGATTTGATCTTTCGAAACACTTTTTAGCAATGACTTAATAAGCCCTGTTTCCTCAAGGTTAGAATGAGAGGCAAGCACTTTTAACTCATCTATCGCATCGTTTTCATATTGAAGGCAATCAATACTCCCAACTTTCCACTGATTCAGCATATCGCAATACCTGAGACCCATAGTGGCCGAATGTTCCATCAGTGGATCCATAACCTTCAGGTAGTGCGTTACTCGAGATCTGAAGCCAGGATGCTGACGCCAGTCAATGGCCCGGCTGAAGCTGGCGTAAACACTGTCGAAAACATCAAGGGCTGTCGCCTCCGGATGAAGGTAAACCATAGATAGAGCACTAAATGCCATCAATGCTGCAGCGCGATCTTCATCGCCTCTGGACATAGCCAGGCTCGCAGAAGAAGACACTGTATCAATAATGTCGAGTAGCCGGAAATAGGTTTTTCTGGCCTTTTGCGCATGAAGGCTCAATATTGAAAATGTTGATAATGAGCGGTAGAGCAAATCAGATTGCAGTTCGTCTGTCTTTTTAGTTATATGACTGTCCGATAAAGCTTTATAGCTGATACTTTCGAGGCGGGCACTGATATTATCAGTGAGGTGTTGGCTCATAGCTCTTTGTACATTATTGCTGTGAATCTTTAGTAGCTTATAGAGAAAGTTATAGCCTTTAGAATCCAGATACTTATCAAGAGAAGTGATCGCTACCTCTGAACCAAGGGGGATCAGCCCCCAGGCGACACCTGTCTTTAAATGATCTGTTATGTAAAATTGATGATCGTCATCATCCTGCTTCTCTGTGCCTAAAGCAGATTGACCAAACAGCACGAACGTGATGATCAAGTTCACCGTGATTTTGTTCATTAGTCACCTGATAGGTTGAAAAAACCAGTTTTAACCATTGGCTGTTGATATTCATAGTAACGTGACTGCCCCCCTACCCTCTCGAAAGTGTTGCGTAAGTTCTGGTTCCCATGCTCTCAAGCCCTGTGGGTTCCATCGGGGAAGCCCATACCTTCACTGAAAGGAATAAAAAATGCGTTCCCACAGAGATCATATTAATGAGTTTTCGAACTTTTGCGAAAACCTCAATTGAGCGAGGGTTTACGGCACTTTTGCAATAACTATAGTTAGAAAAAAGTTGTCGTATTTAACCTTTTCGTCTAGATAAAGTGAGTTTGTCTCAGAATTCACCAGTCACAAGGCGATAAAATGTCAGATAATACTGAATTCAGTAAATGGAGAGCGAGGCTTTGGCCCGTCTACGTTTATGAGCTTAAAAAGCTACTTCCGATGATCCTGATGTTCTACCTGATACTCTTTAACTACACCATATTGCGAGACACGAAAGACACTCTGGTAGTTACTGGTGCTGGTTCAGGAGCGGAGATAATACCTTTTTTAAAATTATGGGTGAATGTACCTTTTGCAATAATATTCACAGTTACATACGCAAAGCTGAGTAATATATTTGAGAGGAGAACTTTATTTTATTTAGTTATATCCAGCTTTCTGTTGTTTTTCTGTTTTTTTTCTCTGGTTCTTTATCCCGCTCGGGATATGCTTCATCCAACAGAGTTTGCAGATTACTTGCAGAGTATTTTGCCGCCTGGATTTATGGGATTGATCGCTGTTATGCGTAACTGGACGTTTTCTCTTTTCTACGTCATGTCTGAGCTTTGGGGAAGTGTCTGCCTCTCTCTGATGTTCTGGGGCTTTGCCAATCATATTACCCGAGTCTCAGAATCCAAACGATTTTATGCGCTTTTCGGCATGATGGGTAATTTGGCATTACCAACGGCAGGACTGTTTGTCTACTTTGCTTCACAGACTCGTGAAAACCTTGCTGAAGGTGTTGACCCCTGGGGTTACTCGCTGAATTTAATGACGGGTGTCCTTACTATTGGTGGCATTTTGATTATGGCGACTTACTGGTGGATCAACCGGTATGTGATGACAGATCCAAGGCTTTATAAACCTGATGAGATAGCAAGCTCCAATAAGGAAAAATTATCCTTATCCCTGAAAGAAAGTTTTATGCATATTATCAATTCAAAATATCTGCTTTGTATTGCCCTTTTGGTTATTGGATATGGTGTCTGTATCAATATTGTTGAAGTCACCTGGAAAAACCAGCTACGCATGCAATATCCAAACCCCCATGAATACAATCAGTTCATGGGATTATTTTCCACCTGCACAGGCATTGTGACTATTTCCATGATGCTGTTTTTTACTAACAATGTTATCCGTCGCTTTGGCTGGACAATAGCTGCACTTTGCACTCCGGTGGTTTTATTAATTACCGGAACTTTGTTTTTTTGTTTTGTTTTATTCAGGGATATCGTACCCGATATTTTATTTCTGGCGCTGGGCACCACTCCATTGATGCTAACCGTCATATTGGGGGGTGTACAAAATATCATGAGTAAATCGACCAAGTACTCCTTGTTCGATCCCACCAAGGAAATGAGCTACATCCCACTTGACCCTGAAGAGAAAGTGAAAGGTAAGGCGGCAGTTGATGTTATTGGCAATCCGACCGGTAAATCAACAGGCTCAGTCATACAGCAAATATTAATAATTTATTTGGGTTCACTGGCGGCTATTGCTCCTTACGTAGCTATTATCGTTCTGCTCTTTTTTGCTATATGGATTGCCGCAGCCCGCTCACTAGGGCACCAATTTAATGAACTCTCGAGGTCAAAGAAAAAGTCGTCTGGGGCACAAGCTCAGGAAGCTGCCGACAGCTCGGAAGTACCTGTTGGCAAAAAACTTGGTCCGGCTGATTACTGAGGCATTTTTCAGAGTGCCTTAATACCTGACCAATCTTGGCGAAGGTGAAATTGATCCTGGTCGGTCAGTCCTGATGTCGGGTTTTGCCATTAAGCAAGTATGACCGTAATTAAAATGTCAAAAGGTAGCTATTGTGCAATCCACAGTAGCTATGTAGCAGGTTTTAATATGCACTTAAAATCAGGTTTGCAACCATTAGTGTTTTTTGCTTCAGGATTTTGGAATACTGCAGTTTTATCGGGTGAATCTTTATCAGATAATGCGCCTTTTATTAATAATACGACACTGGGCGGAAAGCTTCGGACTGTATATTACGATGTAGATAACACTGTAAAAGACTCGACACTTGGAGCTTGGGCGGGAGGCTTATGGCTGGATTTGAGTTCCAGTCTGGGTGACATAGTAGGATTAGGAGCCAGTTTCTATAGCGCTGTCAAGTTGTATATGCCCGAAGAGAATGCTTATTCATATCAGCTTTTAAATCGTGATAATGAGGGGTTCAGTAAACTGGGGCAAGCCTATGTCGAAGTAAAATTACCGTCAACTTACGAAGACCGATCACTCAGCTTTAAGGCGGGACGACAGAATTTACGTACCGGACTGATTTCCGGCTCCAGCTCAAGAACCGTTCCCAGCAACTGGAATGGGTATAATCTCAAAGGCACGATTGAAAACCTGGAAATCGGTTTTGCTCTGGTTGATCAAATGTCACTTAGAAATCAGGCAGGTTTTCATAGTCTGATGAACTTTTCCGGTGAAAAAATTGATTACATCATAGGTGCTGAAGCGATCTATACACTTCAGTTTTCCAAAGAGCGTGAATTGCGGCTTAAATATCGCAATGCTTTTGCCAAAGAATTTTTAAAGGCACACAATGGCGATATCTTGTTTACCACATACGCAGGACAGAATCTCAAAATTAACTTGGGGGGTAGTTATTATCAAACCCAAAAAAGTGGTCGTCTCTGGCAGGGTGCAGGCTGGGGTGGCTCGCCATTATTTGACGATAAAGCCAGTGTTATCAACCTTCACGGGGGTTTGGCTGCTGGTTCATGGCATTTTCGTGCAGGAGTCAGTCATTTTAAGGCACCATCCAGCGTAAAAGCTTCAGGCAATGCTTACACTCCACCCGGTGCTTATTATTATGATTTCGGAGCAAACACCCACGGGTACTGGGACATTAACACTTCAGGTTCTGCAGAAGATATGTTGTATGACGGTGAAACCGCATGGATGATGGGTGTTACTTATCATTTTTCAGAATCCTGGCTCAAAGGGCTGAAGGCAGGTTATTCATTTCATTATGGCTCCGGTATGAAGGTTAGCACCCCCGGCGGCCAAAAAATAGCTGTCGCAGAACAGGAACACGACATTCATCTGGTTTATGCCTTTCCGAAGACTGTATTGGAAGGGTTGAAATTTAAACTGAAATACGGTCTTTATCGAAATGATAAGGCATTACGAAAAGCCATTCACAAAGAAGAAAACGATTTGCGTGTCTGGCTTGATTATGATTTCCGGATTTTCTGATTTCAGCCGGAGGTGCTGTCGCCTTATGGAGACTTAATGGCTGCATAAAAGAGCCGACAACGTTCCATTTCAGCCTGATATTTCCTTTTAAAGGATGGACTAAGGGCTGACAGCCTTTTCCAGCTCGCTGAAACCATTACCCTGGGATCAACAACCCGGCAACGAAGATTTTCAAAGGTTGTGCTAGCCTCATTTGCATCAGTCGTCTCATAAACCCGGTACCAGGCTGATTTTATTTTTTCGACAAGAGCGGCAACCTTTGTATCTTCGCTGCTTAGCATGGACTGCCATACTTCTCTATCTCCCATCTGGTATTTGATATCTTCCAAAGTCAGTTCATTTATAGATATCATGCGTCTGATTGCCTCTGTCGTCCATTGGTAAAGTGTCCGTCCCCAGGCGGTGACAAATATATTCTTGTTGAGCTCCAGGCTTGCATCTGCAAGTAACTGGGCTGAATCCTGACTGCTAAAATACCAGTGGTTAGTTAACGGATCATGGTGAAGGGACTTTATGATCTGATCGATCTGTTCCCGGGTTAAAGTCTTCCTTCTGGCTGAGCCTTGTAATATGTAGTCCAGCCGGTCTGCGCATATATCCGGCAGCTCTCTTTCGAGCATTGTAAATTGAATGTTTTCTGGGACTATGTTGTCAGGCGTTAGATCATGATTTTTTAATATCAAGGCAAGCCCGTGCTTTTCTAAAAAACCTCTAAATAGCGAATCATGGTAATCAGGATTTCCTGCAGAGCTTGTAGTAAAAAGGTAATCTGAGACATGACTGAATGCTGTGTGAGATATATCGTGGAGCAACCCGCTGACCTGCTCCTCAAAAGGAGCCCCGAAATAATTCAGAAGATAAAGTACTCCAAGGGAATGGTCATAACGGGTATAAGATTCATTGTTATGCCCCTGAGAGTCAACCAGCTGAATAATTCCATACTGGTTAATGTTCTTCAGTCGTTTAACAGGTTGACTGTTCAACAGTTCTGACAATAGAGGAAACTGGGCACGATTAAACTCCAACACGCCATAATAGGTTTCTATCTGCTCATGGTCGTTGCTATGGGCTTTGGCCAGGAATCCCAAAACACATAAATGGCCTAAAAGCAGGTACCACGAGAAGCGTTGGAACTGCTGGTGGCAGCACTGAGACAGAGTATGACAGGTTATCATTTGATGCACCTTAAAACACTGGTAAACCAAAGTTAGCTCTAAAGCGGTGTTTGCCAGTATAGTCGCCATTTCTGCCCTTTTTATCTAAACTGGCTGTTAGTTAAAGAGAGTGTGCAAGTAATCCAGGGGAGCGTAAAATTTCTTCCATAGATTCCATTCCGACTCCCTGAGACTTTCTTCAAGTGAGATACCATAAACTGCATTGTTTGAAACGCCATTGATCAAAGCAAGAGCCAATGCAGAAGCGAGGATAATGTCGAGGTTTTTCAATAAATGTTTTGAGTCCATTTGTGAGCTACCGTTGTAGACTCTTCGTTTATTGTGATTATTGATCCAGTCCGGCTTTCATCGTCTTTAACGGAATTGCAGTCGTATTTGCGACCTTCTACCTGTATTACGGTTTGAGTAGAGCGCGTGATTTGTGCGACAATGCTCTTGCCAATGAGATTAAACAAGAATTATACGAGAATGGACTTCAAGCATGGCAGCATTACTTTTCTATAAAGACCCTGCACCACTCAATCGTGATCTTCACAAGGCACTGAGATACCAATCTTCCGGAGATTATTCATTTACCGATAGTGTAAATTCTGTACCTCTGACGGGTATTGAGTTTTTTGAAGCCAGTCGAGATATGCCTGTGCTTTTCAGCAAAGATGATGAAGGACGTTTTTTTCCTCTGGCGCTGCTTTCACTGATGGATGCCGGCCATAAACAACTGGATGGCGAAGGACGCTGGGAAGACAGTTATGTTCCAGCCTTTGTCAGACGCTATCCTTTTGCTCTCACCGATGAGGGAACGGTTTGTTTTGACAAGGAATCTGCTCAAATTGGTGGTGAAGAGGGTGAGGCACTCTTTAATGACGAAGGTGAAAACTCTGAAACCCTGAACAACATCATCCAGTTTTTGAACAACTACGACCAGCAGTACAAAAATACTCGCGCCTATTGTGATGAATGCAGTGAGCTGGAGCTGTTCTCACCTTTTAATCTTCAGGTCATGGCCGATAAGGATAATCCCCTGAGGCTGGAAGGGCTGTATGTCATCGATGAGAAAAAGCTGGCCGGGTTGCAGGAAGAAAAAATAAATGACTGGTTCAAGGCTGGCTGGCTGGCCTGGAGCTATGCGCACCTGCACTCTCTGGGAGCGCTCAAGCGGTTGCTGAAAAAACAACAGTAAAACTGCAGTCATTGAGAGTTAAAACAGACGGGGGCTTGCCCCCTCTTCTTCGTCTGGGGCGCCTGAAGGACAGCGTCAGGAATAAAAAAAAGGAAAGGGATTCTATGACATGCTTTAATCGCACGCTGTTGTCGACCTCTATTGGCCTGGCTAACAGGGCAACATTCAACAAGGTTCCCTGGCCGGTAGTGACCGGTGCTCTGTTTTCTGCGCCGGCAATGGCAGTGGATAACGACATTCGTGCCGTAGATGGAATCACCTCGGTGTCCAGTTCCGGTAATGTCCATACCATTACTTCCACAAAGCGCTCCAATGCTTCCGCCATCAATGTCTTTGACAAGTTTGTAGTCGGCACTTCCCATACCGCTAACCTGACAGTACCTGCTGACGCCAGTAATCTGGTCAATATCGTCAGGGGCTCCGATGCGCCGGAAGTACACGGTATCCTGAACAGCTACAAGAACGGCTCCCTGGGCGGTAATGTGGTATTCGCCAGCTCAGCTGGCTTCATCGTAGGTGAGACCGGTGTCGTCAATGTCGGCAAGCTTTCTATAAAAACACCCGATAGCAGTGAAATCGCTGCGCTTCTGTCCAATGGCGCGCCGGTAGACAGTGAGGTCAGTGATCTCCTCGGTAACAGTTTCAGCGTCTCTTCCTCTGGCCTGGTGAGAATCCAGGGCAAGATCAACACAGCTTCAGGCATAGACATCTACGCCAACACCATTGATGTTGATGAAAAGGCTATCATCATTGTCGGCAATGCAGCGGCTGCCAGCGGTGTCAGCAACTATGGACAAAACAACGATTACACGGCGGTTAACGTCGATGACCTGACTATTCCAAACGAATTAAAGGTCGATGGCGGCACTATTGTTCTCAAGGCTTCCAGCAGCGCAGACGCTGCCATTAACCTTTCCGGTGATCTTTATGCCGATGGTGGATTTACCATCACGGCTGAGAAAATTTCCGTCAACTCGGGTTCCACTCTGGATGCAAGAGACGGCGCCAGTCTGGCTTCGTCCGGCAGTATTCAGTTTCAGGCTGATGGTAGCGCTTCTACGACACTGACTCTTAATGGCGGTAGCAATCGTGTACTACTCCAGAGTGGTTCTACAGCTTCTCCGGAAACCAATGATTCCGGCATTAACCTGATTGGCAGTGTTCTCTCTGATGGATCAGTGACAGTTACCGGTGACAAGGTTCAGATGAATTCCGGCAGTTCTCTGGATGCAGAGGGCAGTGTAACGGTCACGGCTGCTACTCAGGCCAGCGTCAGTGGCACTTTGGCTGCGGAATCGGGCATCAGTATTGACTCCAAAGATATAGATCTGAACAGCGGCAGTGTTCTCGATACTCGAAACTCAAGCGACACTGCCCGGGGTGATGTAACGCTCACGGCTTCAGCCAGCCAGGATGTCAGCCTGGCTTCTGCCAGCGCGACAACCAACATTGATTTCAGTGGTCAGGTGTACGCCGGAAGTCTGACCGCAAGCGCCAAATCAAAAGCTGCCAGCAGCATCAAAGAGGAACCTGGCGTAGCCATGGGCTCGGTGGTGGGTGGTGCCCTTGCCGGAGCGTCATTTTACCTGATGGACGCCGATGCTGAAGCAACGGTCAACGTCAACAGCGGCGCCAATATAAACGCCAGTGGTAATGTTTCTCTGGCATCGGAATCCCATGCTGTTTCCGACGCTTCCGCCATTACCCTGGGCAATGCTCTGCCCGGAGCACTGGCGGCAGTTTACGCCACCAGTGACGCCACCAGTACTACCCACGTGAAGTCAGGAGCTACGATTCAGGCGGGAGGAAACCTGGACGTTTCTGCCCACAACGAGTCCTATGTGGCGGCCACAGCATTCAACCTTATTGCTGAAGATGCCAATAAGGTAGTGATTGCTGCCGCCGTCGGGGAATCCGATGTAGACGCAACCGCCAAGATTGACAGCGGCGTTACCCTGGACGCCAACAATCTGGTGGTAGCCGCAGAGAACCAGAATTACTACCATATCTCTGCTTCTGCCTATGGCCTGAAAGCAACCCGCTATGGTGTTGCGGTTGCTGTGGGTGATTTTGATACCAATGCTACGGCCGAGCTGGGCAGTAGCCTTGGAACCGATCAGGATAAGACGGGAAATGTTACCATCACAGCCCTGGACCGGACTCTGAACCAGAGGGTTCACTCCGGTGTGACAGTGGGCAGTAACCTGTTCATGCGCACCATCGGCTCCAAAGCCATCAGCGGGGTTTCTGCGTTGCAGAATGGTGTCCACAACTTCACCACCAAATACCTCCCGATAGGGCACTCTGCTCCCACCGATGAAACGGGCAAGGTCAGCTTCAAAGGCGGCCTGGCATTTTCCCTCAATCTTTCGGATCACGATGCCTACAGTTTCCTCGGCACCAATGTATCAGGGCAGACGGATGCACCACATATTATTGCGACTGGCAATATTCTGGTTGCCAGCCAGACCGATCTGGGCAGCGATAATCAGGCCGTTGTGGGTGGTAACAACAATGGTGCCCTGGGAGGCGACCAGGGCGGTTACAGAACTTCGGCAGAAGCGGCTGTATCGGCTCCCAAAGAGAATTCCAGTGGCAGCAACCAGACTCCGGCATCGGACAAAAGTCTGGCGCTGGCCCTTAACCTTGCCATTAACGACAGTGACGCGGTAGCAGAAGTCGGCCAGTCGGTACAGATCGATGCGGCTAATCTCGGTGTCATTGCTCTGCAACATATGCCTATTGTCTCCACCTACGACAAGTGGGACACCTTCTCTGATGTCGTCGGCAAATTTAACGGTGTCGGCGGGTTACAAAACAATATTCTGACCGGTTTCGCTAATGCCGGTGCTGCAGCTGATAAAGAAGCCTACGGCGGCAGCTTTAATGTCCTGTGGAACGATATGGACACCAAGGCCTGGGTAGGCGACAAGGCCAAAATAACGACAACCGGTACGGGCAACTGGAGTGCGAGCAGAGAACTGAAGGCCAACAGTGAAGTTCCCGGAATTCTGGGTAGCAGCAAGGTCTTTAAAGACGTCACCTATACCTTCTCTTTTGATGACTCGGTAGCGGTCAGGGCCTACAACCTGATGGAGACCGCCACTGTTGCTGGTAATCTCGGTAGTCTGGGGCTGATACCGAACGCAAACGGCACCAATGAAAAAGGTAAGTCGGTTGGCGGCTCCATTTCCTATATCCAGCAGTCCGGCTCAGCCGTGGCGGGTATTGGCAAAGCCACGGTCAATGCCAGTGGCAATGTGGGGGTGTACGCAGAAACGGACGAACGTCACTTCCTGGTGACGCCTTCCTCCGGGCAGTCCAGTGGTATTGGCTTCAGCGGCGTTCTTGGTTTTCTCAATTCGGAAGTGTTGACTCACGCATCCCTGCACAATCAGGCTCAGCTGAGCGCTGATAATCTCGTTATCATTGCTGATCATGAATTTGGCAACTGGGCGGCGGCTGGTGCCTTCAGCTGGTCAGACCAGTCAGCGGTTGGCATCGCTATAGCGGCGAACGTTTCCCAGGGCGATACCAAGGCGTTTATTGGTGACAATTCAAAGGAATACAATAAGGTCAAGTTCCAGGACAAAAACAATAACGAGACCGATAAACCTTCCCCAAGTTCGCCAACTGCACCTGATCCAACAAAAGGCATCGTCGTTAACTCGGTCAGCGTGCGTGCCCGCTCAACAGGTACCAACGGATCTCTGGCGGTTGCCGGAGCATTAACCACTGAGCCCAGTGATGAGCCCGGCATTGGCGCCAGGTTCGAGAATTGGTACAACGGCTTGTCTTCAAAGCTGGCTGCGAATTACACCGGCGCTACCGGAAGCAGCAGTGATTCATCGATAGGCAAATCGTCAGAAAGCGGCAAGAACGACGACAGTGGCTCAGGTTCTGGCAAAAGTTCTGCGGAAGTCTCCAAGGATCAGCTGGGCCTGACAGGGGCGGGCAGCTTTACTGTCTCCGTCAACAATATGGACGCCAAGGCCATTATTGATGGTGCTGCCATCAGCGGTCACCAGAACGGTAACAGCTACAACGATGTCGATGTTGACGTTCAGGCTCTGGAAAAAGTGATCTCGGCTTCTGCGACAGGTTCAGCAGCGCTGTCTATGCTGGGAGCAAATTCGCCTACCAATCAGGATACTATTGCCGGGGCTATTTCCTATCAGATCAGTTTCAATGATGCCCTGGCCTGGATTAAAGACTCTGTCATCACTTATGCCGATGACGTAAATGTCCAGGCATTGCACGGTGGTGAACTGACTTCCGTCGCCCTGGCGCTATCTGTCACCAGGCCGGACTCTTCCTCTGGCCAGACACGTAATGGTGCGCTGTCCATCTCGGGTGCCCAGATATACGACGGCACATCAGCACGGATTGAAGGTTCGTCAATCAGCTCAAATCAGGGGGCGAATAATGATCTTGAAGTCTCCGCCTATAACAACAGTTATGTGGGCGTAGGGGGCGGTACCCTTTACGGCGGCGGCAAGCAGGGGGCCGGTCTGGCCATTACCTTTGCCGAGATTAATGATCCGTCCGCCATTCCCGGAGACGCCAACCCGGATGGTAACAATGTTCTCAGTACCGCCTATGATGAGGATGTTTATGACGGTGCAGCCACCGAAGCCATCGTTGACTTCAGTGGTTCCAACCGCTCTTATCTCAATAACTTTGACCGGGTCGACATCAGTGCCCGCAGCCTGAACCGGATCGGTATTGGCGCCGCAGGTATTGGCTATAACAATAATCAGGAAGATTCCCTGGGCTTCCAGGGCAGCTTTGCCATAGGTTCCATCGGTGCGGATACCAAGGCGCTGATGAAAGGCACCAACATCACCGGGGCGGGTGTCGTTAATCTTAATGCCAGTGGTGAGAAAGACGGCGATCTTGACAAGATTCTCAGTGACCTCGGCTCCAGCAATACTAACAAGGATTACGACTTCAGCGGTGCTGAAGCCATGGACAATACCAACGTCCACACCAGTGAAGACGGTAGCGGCTCGACTTACAACTACTCCTCAGAAGGCAAGCGCATCATTGCTGTGGCCGGTGCTGTTCAAGCTGGTAAGAAGAATCTGGGTATTTCCTACGCCCATGCGGATGTGAAAAGTGAAACCAAAGCCCGCATGGAAGACGTCAATATCAATAAGTCAGGAGCCGGGGCAGACGTTAATATCAATGCCCGTGACAACTCCCTGCTCTACAGTGTTGCCATTGGTGTGGGTGTAGGCACTGGCGGCTTCTCCGGTGTCGGCTCTGTTGCGGTTAACCGCCTGAATAACCAGGTCTTGGCTGAAATTGGTGACTGGAACGGTTCCGATAAGGGGACCATCAACGCCAGTGACTTGTCTGTGGTCGCCCAGAATGACATGGATCTGATTAACGTCGCTGGTTCAGTAGCGGTGGCCAGTGGTCAGGGTGGCGCTACTGCCGGAGGTCTGGCAGTAGCCCTGAATCTTGTAGGTACTGACGAGCATTCAACAAAAGCCAGGGTCAGCAACACCAGCCTCAAGGTGGATGAGGATCTTACCGTCAGGGCGCTCAGCGGAACATCCAATGATCATAATCTGCTGGTGGGCAACGCCATCGCTATAGGTGCCAATCTTGGGCAGAGTGGTATTGGCTTTGCCGGCGCAATTTCTACCAACAATGTCGATCAATCCATCGAAGCCGGTATTAAAGACACCGCCACCAATCGTTCCAGCGCAGCATCTTCAACCAGTGGCGGTGATGTCGTTGTCCAGGGTCAGGATTACAGTGATAGCGTAGCCACAGCCTGGATGGGTGCTGGCTCCGGCAATGGTTCCGCCGGTGGTGTCGCCATTGCTACCAACCGTGTCGATTCAGATGTCACGGCAGAAGTGCTGGGTAACAAAGGCAACCCTGGCAGTACAACACTCAAGGCGCAAAACGTTACTGTTGACGCTTTCCGTCGTAACTGGCTGCTAACCATCGACGCCGGTGTTGCGGCTTCCAAGCAGGTATCCCTGGTCGGCTCCGTGGGAACCGGCGTTATAGACGGCAATGTGACAGCAAGAATTGCCGACGATGCCCGAATAGATGCCTGGAACAATGTCTTGGTCAATGCTGATGCGATGAGCGTCAATCTGGTGGGCAGTGGTGCTGTTGGCATTGGTGTCGATGCTGGCGCTGGTGCTGTTGCCATCTCTACAGCGATGGAATACGGCAAGACTGAAGCCTACATTGACGATGCAGTAGTGATTGCCAGAGGCAAGGGCAGCACTATGCAGGTGGATACCGGTGATCTCAAGGGCTATGGTGATCTGCCGGATCTTTCTACTGCCGGTGACAGTTCCAATCCGGATGCTGTCTCCATGGGTGACCTGACTTCCGGCTTCAACACGTTATCTGTGGAGCGCACCAAAGAATCCGTCAACGGTCTTGTTGTTAACGCAACGTCCAGAACCAAGCAGCGAGCGATTACTGTCGGCGGTGCTGGTGGCAAGGCCGTTGCTATCAATGCCAATGTTGCTACTAACGGCACCTATAACGCTACTAAAGCTTACATCAAGGATGCCACCATTAATTCCGGCGTTTCCGGTGAAGATGGTGCAGATGTCTATGTTCGTGCCAATGCTCATGAAGCGGGACTGGCTGTTTCTGCAGGTGTTGCCGTTTCTGGTGGCGGTGAAGCCGCTGGCGCGGGAGTTGGTGGTTTTGCCACCAATGACCAGAAGCGTTCCAGTGAAGCCACGATTGAAAACAGCACTGTTAATGCGGATAAAGTAACCATTGACGCCAATACCTCGAAACTGGCTCAGGCCGTTTCAGCGGGTGTGGCAGCCGGGTTAGGCGCAACCGGTGGCCTGGGTGGCGCTGCTTCAGTGGTTATCACTGAACAGGCCGGTAACACGCGTGCCTGGTTACGAGGTGGCACAACCAATGCCAGAGAGGTAGTGGTTGTCTCCGACAGACGTCAGGAAGCCAATGTCGCCGCCGGTGCAGCCGGTATCGGTACGACAGTGGGTGTTGGTATTGGATTGGCCGTCAATATTGTGGGTGGTGATTCGAAAGCCACTATTGGCAATGATCTGGACGATAACGGCGATACCCTGACTACCGCAGTGAACTCAGATACGGTTACAGTGGATGCTGATCGGGTTTCCAGTGCAAAAAGTTATGTCTTTGGTGCTGGACTGGGTGGCGGCTATGGTGTCGCAGCGATGATCAATACTACGGAGTTCCGTGGCGAAACACGTGCTGCAATTCATGGTTATCTCAAGAATAGCAACCTCACCACAGACATTCGTGGCAGTGACGGCAGTTCTGCCGCCACTAACGTGACCGTTAATGCTCAAGAACTTCAGGATGCTGATCAGTGGGCTGCGGGTATCGGTGCTGGCGCCAGTTTGGGTGTGGGTGCTGTGGCGAATGTGGTGCTGGGACGTTCCCAGGTCTACAGTGAAGCGGTTGGCTCGGACATTGAAGCGGGCACACTGGATATTGACGCCAATGCCCAGCGCCAGTCCAATCTGATCAGTGTTGCTGGTGCTGCATCTACTAACGCTGCGGCGGCGGTGAGTATCGGTCTTGCTCTTTATGGTCAGGGTGATACGACAGCCAAAGATGGCACCAACGCTGAAGATGAGTTTGATCCAAGCCGAAACGAAGCCAACACGGTTCTGGCTTCGGACACTGCCAGCTATAACAGACATTTGTCTGATGAAGAAATTGCTACGCTGGAAGCCGACAACAATGTCACCATCACTCGCAGCCAGGCGCCTTCTACCTCAACCACTACAGAATCAGGTAAGTCTCTCAAGCTCAGTGGTGAAAGTGTCACTGCTGCCCGGATCAGTGGCGGCAAGATTGATGTCGATACGCTTAACGTCAACGGTCGTACGCTGCAGCACAGCTACCAGGGGCTGGGCGCAGCTCAGGCCAGTTCTGTGGGTATTGCAGGCGTGGTGGGTATCAGTCGTTCCTATGAAATGAACATCGCCACCGTAGACAGCAATGTCAAGGCAGACAATGCGGTGATCGGCGCAAGCCTGGAGAATGCCAGCAGCGATGACGGCGCTCTTGAAATGAAGAGCTTTATTGTTGGCCTGGGTGGTACCAGCGTCGTTATTAACTACACCGATGCGCGCAGTGAAAACCGGGTTGTGGCCGGAATCAACTCAGCAGAGGGTAACGACACCGGAGATCTTGAAGTTACCGCTACCGATTCCACTGATATTCGTCTTGGGGATGTCAGCAGCGGTAAGCCCTCATCGGTTACCGATGGTTCCCTGAACATCAATATTGGCGCCGGGGCTCTTGGGGTCAGCATTGGCTATGCAGAAAAGGACAGTGACATTGATGCCTGGGTGGGTGAAACAGGCAAGCTGATTGACGGCTATAACAACATCACCGTTTCTGCCCTCAACGAAGGTATGGTGAAGAGCACAGGCTTCGCTCTGGCAGGCGGTTTGTTGGCAGGAGTTCAGGGGGTTGTGACTGACGCCCGCGATGATTCCGATGTAAAAGCGACAGTTTACGGCACCATTGATACCGGCTCTGATTCCAGTGCCGTTAATATCAATGCCCAGTCTGCATCGGAGCTTTACTCCAGTGCTTATGGTGTCACCGTTGCGGCGGGTGGTTCCATGGGCGGCTCTTTTGCTTATGCCATTGCTGACACTAAAGCGGAAGCCGAAGTGGCTGACGGAACGGTATTTAACGGCAGTGGTGAAGTTATTGTTCGCTCCGAGACCGGCAGTGGCGCGGACGGTTATCAAAGTGCCTATGCTGCAGCCTTTGCCGCTTCCGGTGGTTTGCTCCTTGGTATTGCAGGCAGTGAAGCCAGGGCCACTAACAAGTCTCAGTCTATCGCCAGAGTAGGTGATGGCGTGTATCTGCCGTATTCCGACTTCACTGTGAATGCCCGTCATACCGGGGTGCAGATTGCTGATGCCGACGGCTACTTTGTTGGTCTGGTGGCCGGAGGCTATCAGACAGGTGTTGCTCAATCTTTCAGCTCAAGCCGGGTTGAGTTTGGCAAGAATCCGATAGCTGCCCTGGAACGTCCGGGTGACCTGACTCTGGACGCCACCAGTTACAACCAGAACCAGAGCTTTACCACCGCAGGCGGTGGCGGCTATTACTCTGGCAGTGCTGCAGAATCGGTTATGGATGCTGGTGATCACAGCAATGGCAATGAGTCCGCTGCGGTCAAGATTGATGACTGGTCTGGCAACTATCGGATTGTTCCTGTCGATGCCGGTGGTGTTTATATTTCTGCCAGCAGTGAGACGGAGTTCTTTGCCGGAACCGATGCTACCACCGTTTCTGTAGTGGGTGGTTCAGGCGCAACTTCTCTGGTCGAGGTGGATACCAATGCCAGGGTGGAGCTGGGCGAGAATGTCAGCTTCTCGGCGCTGGATATTGATATTGACGCTTTCAACAGCGCTTACCAGATTCAGAATCCTTACTTCAATGGCTTTACCTCTTCTATTCACGGCGCGGGCGGTGGTGCCGCCAACGGTACTGCGGGACTTTCCTACCAGGATCTGAAAAACCTCGCCGCCGAAGTGGTGGTGGGTAAAAACGCTGTGCTGAAGATTTCTGACCTGGCCTGGATGGACAGCACTTACGACCACAACATTATGTTGGACGCCAACACGGATTTCTTTGTCTACGACGAGTCCAAGCTGGAAATCGGTGGTGCCTTGCAGGGTGCAGGCGCTGAATCCGATGTGGATGTCAAAACCCGCAACAAAATCTCATTGGGTGAAGGGGCTGAACTTTATAACCCAAGGGGAGAGATTGGTATCGGCACTTACTCTCGGGGCAGTGCCGTGTCCCAGGCTAATGTAACCGTCTGGGCGGCAGCTGGTGTTGCCGGTGGTGTCAGTACCGTTGATCTGGATGTTCTTAACCAGATTGATATTGGTAAAAATGCCATTATCAATGGTTATGGTAATGTCGGAATCTACAGCGGCCGTGGCAGTAATTACTTTCAGGAGAATCAACTGACAGGTAATGCCCTGGCCAACGTCTATAACTGGACGGCTATTCCTATTCCGGCTGGCAACAAGGCAAAATCCAACATCACCCTGAATAACAAGGTGAACTTTGCTGATGGTTTTGACATTGGTTCCGACAGCCATGTGTTTATTGAAGCCAATGAAGGACAGGTCAGTTCCACGCACCGTGGCATTGAAAAGAACCCCTACCTGGAGCTGTTCAGTTCTGAAACCAGCTTTGGCAGCAGTGACTCCAGCACCAGTAATATTCTGACCTTTAACGGCAATGGTAAGGTAGTTGCCGGGCAGTACGCCTATCAGTGGGTGGAAATAGAGTCCGACGGCACCATTAATAAGCAGCTCTACCGTTATGGTACGGCAGCCCGGATGAATGAGAAGTACTCCAGCCGGGCAGAACTGGAAGCCTACATCAAGGATCTTCAGGATCGCGTTGACCTGCTGGAGTCCTGGGACGGTTCCAGCATCCTTATCGATGGGATTACAGTGAGTGATGGCGATGGCGAAGATACCGGCAGCTCATCCGGCACCGGCTCCGAGAGCATCGTCGATGGTGGCACAAACCCTTACCAGGATGAGATCAATGAGCTGAAGTCAGAAATTGTACTGCTGTCGGCTATCGTCAATGATCTGTCTGCGAATCCGAACGATGCCATCAGGGTGGCGGATGTTCAGGCTACAGCAGGGAATATCAACCTGGTGGCAGACACCATTACACTGGCTGGCAGTAACAAACCTGACTTTACTGCCAAAGGCGACGCCTACATCAAAGTGGAGAACAAGACCGATGAACATTTGCTGCTGGAAAACCTGAGCATTACCAATCAGACCGGCGGTAACGTGTTTGTCACTGGCGGTGCCTCGCTGGGCAGCAATTATATCTTTGAGCAGTCCGGCAGTGATTTCACGTCGAAGACTGGCATTGATATCAGCCATGCGCCAACCGGCGCCAACTACCTTGACTCTGACGTTATTATTAATGGTGATATCTCTAACCTGCTGTCCAGTGTCAATATTGATGTGGCAGAAGGCGATCTGATTCAGCAGGCTACCATCGAAGCTAACGCCATTAACCTGAACGTAGAGAACGGCAGCCTGCTGCTGAATTCCAACAAGCCACAAACTTACGGTCGTGATCCCAAGGCGCTGGTCAACTACACTGCTGGCTGGAAACCCTCCGCTGAAGGTTTTGTGCAGCTTTATCTCAACGACAAATACAGCACAGCCATCAATGCTACTGGTATTAATGACTTCAATAACTGGTTTACAGGCCGTGCAATCCGTCATACCGACGACCAGAAGAGTTATTACCAGGGCGGTAGCTACGGCTACGACGAGATGAACATCTACTTCAACTGGGGCTTCAGCGACAGTAAAGAATACAACGGCAGCGATGCAGTAGTATTCGAAATGCGCACCAACAGCAGCAGTCGTGGCGGTAGCAAGTGGAAGTTCAAGCCTGTTCAGAATTTACAGTCCAAACTTGAGCAGAGCGCTACCTACTCTCAGGTGAAAAGCAGTCTCGGCGGCACTGGCACTTCCATTATTGGTGAGAAAGTTGTTATTAATGCCGAGCGTCTGGATATTAACGGCAAGATCATTGTCGGTACCGATAACTCCTGGTCTGTGGATGTGGGTTCAGGCTTTGATGCGACCGTCGCCGATTACATCAGGGACGCCGGGCTTTCTGCCGGCGATGTGATTAATATCAGGCCCGGTGAAACCAAGGCTCTCTGGGTCAGACATCCGTCTCTGCCCGGCCTCAAAACCCTGAAATACTATAACTTTGATGTGTCGTCCAGTAATGGCACCTCCGGCATCGGTCTGACTTATGATGTTGCTACCGGCAAGCTCAGGGCTGATGATATTCCGGTCAGCGGCGGTGGCTATGTGGCTATCAGGGCTAGAATTTCCTCAACCGGCGAAGAAGGTAATATTACCGTTAAGGACGGTCTTGGCCAGATTGACATCAATAACGACTCCAGCAAGCAGCTGGTGCTCGGTACTATCAGTGCCGGAGACGATGCCACTGGTGTTATCCGCATTACCGACCTGAACAAAAGAAAAAATGGCAGCTATTACAGTGAATGGTTCGTTCACTCGCCCGGCAACAAAATCAGACAGTATGAGACCGACGCCTGGGCGGTCAGTTATGACGAATCCAATTATGTGAAGAGCCTTGGCGGCACCGGAACAACGTCGACCATGACCTACAACCCCATGGCCGGACAGCTGTTTTATATCCGTGAAGGGGCGACAGTGGTGCGTAGCTTCGATCCGCCCGGAGACAGCTCTGCGCCTTATGATGGCAAGTCTATCGATGGCTACTTCGCGAAGTACCCGAACACCCTGGGGGACTGGTATTACGAAACCAACTGGAACACTGAAACCAGCTATTACACCACCTGTTCCTACAAGCCGGAAGCCTGTTCCAATGGCACAGCCAGTAATTACCTGACCCAGGTCTATGACCGTGGTGGTGAGTACGTCTGGGGGGTGAAGTGGGGCCTCAGCTACGACAAGTACTACGGCAGTAACATGACCAATGTCGATCCCGTGGTTTACGTTCCCTATCGTATGTGGATGGATGCTCACACCTATGTGAAGGCGGACAACGCGATCAGCTTCCAGTTCACTGGTTCGGCTAATGGCTTTATTGACCTGACCTCAAAATCTTCTATAGAGCTGACCGGTAACGTTTATAACCCCAGTGGCACCACGAATATCAGCACGCTCAATAATCTGATCACTTCGGGGTCCACCGCCATTACCTCTGACGTGACCACCATTGCGGCCAGAGGCAGCATTGGCAGCCAGGATAATGCACTGGCGATCATTACCGACGAGTTGGGCCTGAGCTCCAGTCATGGTTCTCTTTACTTCAACGTGACAGGCGCCGATGGTGATGTCGAACTTCGACATCTGAAAGCCAAATACGACATTGTTGGTGTTGTTGACAAAGGCATTGTGGCCAAAGACAGCAGTACGATTATTCAATCTGACCGTCTGGATCTGACCAGCTCCACCGGTGGCATTGGTAAGGTCGGAACCATTGGCAATACCGGTACCTACCAGTTCGTCAATATTTCCACCACCGGCACAGTGAAACTGAATGCCGCTACTGATATTGCTGTTAATCAGGCCAATGGCGACCTTGAGCTGTACAGCGCCAATGCTAACGAAGAAGTGGTGATCAAGCTGGGTAATGGCCGGATTACCAACGGTATTGGCCGACTGGACAAGACCGATGAAGAGCTGGCTTATGATGCTGCGGTATGGGACAGCCTGAACCTGCTGGATGATGACGCCGGTGCTGTGACTGTGTCGTCTTACGAAAACCAGTTCACGCACAAGTACCATACCTACTGGATGATCAAGCAACGTCTGTCTGACGACAGCGATGCCGGTTTCACCATCGATCCCGCCTTTGTTGAAGCCCTGAAAGTGCGTTACAACACCACTGACGAAGTGGAACTGACCAGTCTGGTGAAGGCCGACTATCAGGGACTTGAACAGTGGTTCGCAGATCAGGTTGCTGCCGCTGATGTTTACGACAAGGCTGAAGACGCCATTGGGATTGAGCAGAAAGGTACTCTCTTCGGTTATGACTATGGCAATCTGCTCACTGGCAGTTACGATCAGAGCTATCGCCTGACTCTGGCGAAAGACTCGAGCTGGTACACCGGCATGGTGGATGGTGCAAAGTGGAAGCAGAGCCAGCTGGATATCAGTATCTCTGCAACAGCGCTGAATGGCGATGCTTCAAGCCAGCTGACCAACAGGGAGGCCAACATCAAGGCTTCCGACATTCACCTGATTGCCAATGGCGGCAGTGTCGGTGAAAACCTGAATGATCTGGTCTTCAGTGTCAGCCGTGATGGTTCCGGAACCATTACCGACGCCCAGAAAGCGGCTCTGCTGGCTGCCGGTGCCGGTGATATTTCAACGACAGTGACCCAGAACAATGTAACGTTCAACGTCAAGCAGGTTGACCCGATCAAGATCGATATGTCCGGGGAACTCTACGCATCGGCCACCAAAGAGATCTACATCGAGTCCAAATCCGGCCTGACCCTGGGCAGTCTGGCTTCTTCCGGTAACGACATTCGTCTGGTGGTGGATGGTGCCATTGAAGCTAAATCAGGGCTGACCAATATAACTGCCCGTGACCTGTTTATCGCTAATACCCGTGGCGATATTGGCTCACAAAGCAATGCCGTGAAGCTCAATCTCACAGGAGCGCTCAGACAGGCGGGTGCTGCATCGGATATGTACCTTCAGGGTGTGGGTGGTGATCTCTATCTGGGATCAATCAGTGCTGGTGGCCTGCTCTCCATAGCCAACGGTAATGATCTTCTGTCGTACAACAACGACAGCTTCCTTGCTGCTGAGTCATTCAATCTGGACGTCAACAGCCACGATCTGGGCAGCAGTTCCGGGGCGTTGAATCTGATTATGACAGGTACGGGTACTTTCCGTGCTGACGCAGGCAATGCCTGGCTGAACGTGAAGGACTCCAGCCTGTTCACGCTGGGGCAGGTTGATATCGACAAAACCTTGTCCCTCAGCGCAGTGGGCGCCCTGGCTCTGCAGGGGAATATTGACGCTACTGACCTGACTCTGGATGTGGATGGCGCTCTGACCAGCGGTGGTTACACAATGACCGTTGGGAATGACGCTGACATAGATGCCGACAGCATTGACCTGGGCGCCATGAACGTCAGAGTGGGCAGTGCGAATATCTACGCCCAGTCTGGCGGCCTCACTCTGGGAGATGTCACTGCATCCAAAGGTTTGTTGACGCTTCTGGCTAATGGTCAGCTGACTCTGAATGGTGACATTGTCACTCAGGGTGGAAATCTTCTGGCTGACGCCAACAGGATTGCGATGGATTCTCTGGCCTCTGTGACCAGCTCCGGCAATATCACCATGACGGCGTCAGACAGCATGAACCTGTTTAATCTGACAGCCCGCAATGGTGTGATTGACCTGACTGCCAGCAACGGTTTTGATGCTCAACTGGGTTCAATTACCGCGACTCGTCTGGATGCCCGTGAGGTAGACATCGAAACCCAGGCTGACCTGACTCTGATTGACACAGTCGCAACCTCTACAGGCAATATACTGCTTACCTCAGGTGGCGATATGTTCCTGAATGCGGATATCACCAGTGACCAGGGCTCCATTATTCTCGATGGACAGAAGGGACTGTATGCCACTCGTCGTATAAAGTCTGGCCAGAATCTTCAGATCACCACCAAAGGCAACCAGGAGCTGAGCACTCTGGAGGTTGGCGGTAACCTGGATATTGATCTGGAGGGCGGCTCAACCCTTAGTATTGCCTCTGCTACTGTTGCCGGGCTTGTGGACATTCTCTCCAGTGGCGACCTGACGCTGTCCGGTTCTCTGGCTGCGAGCGATGTGAGTATTGAAACAACCGGTGGCCTGACCTCTGGCGGTTCCATCAGCTCTTCAACAGGTTCCATGACCCTGAAGATGGGCAAAGGTCTGAACGTTCAGGGTGACATCGGTGCTTTCAGCAACATGAATATTGTTGCCGTTGAAGGTGTCACTATGGCAGCCGGCAAGAGTATTACCGCCGGTGGTTACATGGACATTAACGCCGCCTTCATCAATATGAGCGACAACAGCCTGATAAAATCCGGCGCTGACATGAAGCTCTATACACCGGGCTCCATGCTGCTGGGCACTCTGGAAGTGGGTGGTAACCTGGATATCGATATTGAGTCGGGTGCCGAGCTTGCTATCAGCAGTGCGACGGTTGCGGGTATCGTCGACATTCTTTCCAGCGGTGATCTCGATCTGTCCGGCTCTCTGGCAGCCAGTGACGTCACCATTGAAACCGCAGGCGAACTCACTGCCGGTGGTTCCCTCAGTTCTTCAGCTGGTTCCATGACCCTGAAGGTAGGTAAGGGGCTGAATGTTCAGGGTTATATCAGTGCCTTCAATGATATCGACATTGTTGCTGCAGATGGGCTGACAATGGCCTCTGGCCGAAGCATTACCGCTGGTGGCTACATGGACATCAATGCCGCCTTCATCGATATGGGCGACAACAGTCTGATGAAATCCGGTGCTGACATGAAACTCTACACACCGGGCTCCATGTTGCTTGGCGTTCTGGAAGTAGGCGGTAATCTCGATGTCGATATTGAATCAGGCTCCGTGCTTGCCATTGATTCTGCCACAGTTGCGGGAACCGTTGATGTACTGTCCAGTGGCGACCTGACACTGTCCGGCTCTCTGGCTGCAGCGGACGTGAAAATAGAAACCGCAGGTGATCTGACTGCCGGTGGTTCTATCAGTGCTTCTGCAGGCGCCATGACGCTGAAGATGGGCAAGGGGCTGAATGTTCAGGGGGATATCAGCGCTTCCAGCAATATGAATATAGAAGCGGTTGAGGGTGTCCTGATTGCTTCAGGCAGAAGCATGAGCGCGGGTGGCAACCTTGATCTCAAGGCTGCTTTCCTCGAGATGGCAAGTAGCAGAATTCTCTCCGGCGGCAACATGCAACTGACCACCAACGGTCTGATGGATCTTTCCGAACTGGTGGCAGGAGGTAATCTGACCCTGTTCAGTGGATCTGGACCGATTCTGTTCAACAAGTCTGTTACTGCTGGTGGACATACCAACATCAGAACAGGCAGCCCGGTTGTCTTGAGACTGTCTGCGTTTTCAGAGCCAGGCGCAGTGAATCTGGCAGCGGGAGAAAGCATTACCTCAGCCGGTGGCATCTCAATAGACACAGACACTCTGGTGCTGGGTGACAACAGTCGTTTGAATTCCGGGGATGGCGTCACTGTGTTGCTCAACACTTTTGAGATGGGCGACGATGTGGAAATTTCTGCTGTCAATGACATCGACATGACGGTTCAAAGTCAGGTCGTTCTGAATGGCCCGGTAAGTTCCAGCGCGGGTTCCATTCGAATTACCGGCGCTGAAGGTCTCGATATTCTGCACAGCCTCAATGCGGGTCAGGATATTGTTCTGACTGTTCCTGAAACCCTGGTTCTGCCTACCGAAAAACACCTGCTGGCTGGACGCAGCATCCGTGTGACTTCTGACTGGCTGGATCTGCAGGGCAATAACAATCTGCACGCAGGGGCAAACCTGACACTCAGCAATAATGGTATGAGCTTGCCTGACACGACCAGCCTGAGAGCGGGCGGTGATATGGCATTGCTGACCAGTGGTCTGGTCAGATTGAATGGTCAGGTGCAGCAGACAGGAGGCTCTTTCCAGGTCAACACTGACAGTGACATCCAGCTTAAGCAGGACATCAATGCCGGTCGACATATTCTGTTGACTACGCCTGAAGATGTTTATCTGGAAGTGGGTCGCAGCCTGATTTCCGGAGAGGACCTGCGGGTTGAGTCCGACGGCCTGTATCTGGGACGAAACACTGTGCTTGATGCCGGTGGCAACCTGGCGCTTATTAATAATACGCTGTCACTGCCTGACAGTGTGCAGATCAGCGCGGGTGGCGATCTTGAGCTTGAGACCGATGGAAGGCTCTATCTGACCGGTACCATTGGTGATATTGGCGGCTCTCTGCGGATTCGCACCGATGAACTGTATCTCTATCAGGATCTGAATGCCGGCGAGAGCATCGAGCTTGATACCAGCTACCGCATTTATCAGCAATACCGCAGGAATCTGGTCGCTGGAGAAGATATCAGTCTCAGTACTGACCGTTATTACACCGGCTATCGTAGCAGCCTGACGGCCGGGGATGATATTTCTGTGTCTACCCGGGATGGACTCGACTTTTACTACGTCAGCGCCGGTGGTGATTTCGCTGTTGACAGTGCATACGGTGATGTTCACTTCAAGGAGTCTGTCACAGCAGGTGGAGACATGAGTGTTGAGTCTGGCCGTAGTGTCTATCTCTCGTCATGGAAAGACATCACTGCGGGCTCTCTCGCTGTGGGAACGGCCAATCAGTCCGGAGCTTATCGTTTCTCGGTGGGGTATGGCAGCACCATCGAGACAGAGGGCGACCTGCTGGTGAACACCACCTACAGCCAGGACTATCAGGAACTGATCGTTGGCGGTGATTTCACGGCAAGGGCTGAATATGGCTCTATCCATTTCCGGGACTCTGTGACGGCAGGTGGTGCTGTGAACCTCCACTCGGGAAGGGATATCTACCTTTCAGCCTGGGAAGGTCTTAAGGCCGGATCACTGACCATCGGCACTGAAGGTCAGGAAGGGGCTTACCGATTCACGGTTGGATACGGTTCGTCTATCGAAACCGACGGCGATCTGTTTGTGAACACCACTTATTCCCAAGACTATGAAGCTCTGAATATTGGTGGAAACTTTGTTGCCCGGTCTGCTCATGGAAATATTCACTTCGATGAGTCAGTCACTGCGGCGGGCTTTATTAATCTGGAAGCTGGTCGGGACATTTACCTGTCATCCCACAATGACCTCACAGCGACCTCTCTTTCCGTAGGGTCAGAGAGTCAGGTGGGAGCCTACAACTTCTCGGTTGGTCACAGCAGTACCATCAAACTTGATGGTGACCTGTTGGTTCATACCAGACACGATCAGCAGTATCAGGCAACAAACGTCGGTGGCAGTGTTAATGCTGTGGCTGAGCAAGGGCGGATTTACTTTGCTGACTCCGTGATTGCTGCAGGGGATATGCAACTGCAGGCAGGACGTGACATTGACCTTTCAGGCCGAAGTGTCCTCAGCGCCAACTCTCTGACCATTCGCAGTCAGGAGCAGGCCGGGGCATACAACTTCTATGCAGGGTACGACAGCCGTATTGAGATTGCTGACGACATGTTCATACACACCACAAACTACCAGTCTTATCGTGATGTGACGGCTGGCGGTGATTTTGACGCCATTGCACATAGCTGGATCAATTTCAATGGTGATGTAAACGTCGCAGGAGCGATGAATCTTTATTCCGCAAGGGATATCCATCAGGCTTCACACACTGATTTGAAAGCAGGCTCCCTTACCGTTGGTTCAGAAGATTCGGTCGGTGCCTATCGCTTCAGCACGGGCTATGACAGTGTTATAGAAACCGACGGTGATCTCTTCATCAGCACCACGTCTTCCCAGAATTACCGTGCGCTGACTGCAGGAGGCGACTTCACCGCCAGGGCAGGATGGGGAGATATTGACCTGGGTGGATCAGTCATTGCTGAAGGTGCTGTAAGCTTGTTCTCCGAGAGGGACATTAGTCTTTCGGGCTGGACAGACCTTAAGGCGGCCTCACTGACAATAGGTTCCTCTGAGCATTACGGAGCTGATCGTTTCTCAATGGGCTATGAGAGTTCCATTGAATCCAGTGGCGCGGTAACCATTCATACCCGCGGTAACCAGTATCTCGGCAGTCTGACATCCCACGCTGATGGATTGGCCTTTGCTCTCACCTCTGCAGAAGGCGGCATTTACGGAAACAATGAATACAGATTCAGTAAGTGGCGTGATGCCAGTCACCTGACAGCCAGCAACGGAGAGGCTGTTCTTCAGGCTGCTACAGGTATCGGGCATCCGCTGGTGGTTGATCTGCCATGGCTTTCAGCAGAAACTGAGAGTGGCAATATCAACATTCTGGCCCGTGCCGATCTTCAGGCCAGTCTGCTTAAGACGACCGGTGGCAATATCTACATGACAACTCTGGGCTCACTGTCCATTGATGAACTGGAAGGTAACGCCTGGCTGGTGGTGGGTGATCTCCTGTTTGCCGGCAAAATGACCATGGAACGTGGCTCGATTCGTGCTGAAAATGGCGTGGAGGTTGAAGAACTCAGTCTGACTGGCAGGCATGGCGTCAGCTTTTACGCACCTGATATCCGGGTGACTCAGGTCGATGACGAGGGCACCAGTACGGAAGTCGATACACAGCACTATGCGTATATCAAGCCTGCCTCTGAAAGCCGCAGTTGGGGATGGGGGAGATTTTTCTAGGGTGTAATTGGCCTGTCCAGTGATGGGCAGGCCTGGGAGTAGATGTACTTGGACGCGTATAACAAGAAAAATAATGCTTGCAGAAAGCGACTTTTCTCTAAATTCCATTTCTCGTTGAATGCAGCCGGGCTGGCTTTATGCAGTCTCTGGCTGCAATCAACGGTCACTTTGGCCACACAACTACCGCTGCCAGATCCTTCGGGAAATCTCAGCAGAGACATTGAGAAGCAGAAAGAGCGCCTGGTTGAGCCTGAACTGAGAAAAAAGACGCCAACTGTGAAGAAGGATCAGGAGCCGGAAGCGGTTCAGGAAAGCGGTGGTCCAATGCTTCTTTTGCAGGGCATTCGCTTCACAGAATCCAGACACCTGTCCCGAGAGGAATTGCAGTCGCTGGCGGAGCCCTGGCTGGGCAAAGAGGTCAATTATCAGGATCTGCAAACCCTGCTTGGAGCTGTCAATACACTCTACAAGAGCAAAGGCATTTACACAGCTGCTGCAGTGTTTCCGGAACAGAAAATAGAGAATGGGCTGGTCAGTATCAGACTGGTAGAAGGTCGCTTTGGTGAACTCGTTTTTGCTGGCGAAGTAGAAGAGGATGACAGAGAGTATTTTCAGAAGTGGATCAATACAGACTGGCAGAAAGACTCCATCGATGTCGAAGCGCTGGAGCGGGATATCCTGTTTTATAACCGGGTTCACGGCCAGAGATTGCAGTCAGAGCTTAAGGCCGGTCAGGCGTTTGGATTGACCGATGTCGTTGTTCAGATTCCTGAATCGGAAGAAGGAGCGTCGCTCTATTTTGATAACCACGGCACTGAAAACGCCGGAGAAGAGCAGTTGAGTCTGCTCTACCAGAAAACGTCGGTGTTCAGCCACGGCGACAAATTATTGGGCTATGGTCTGACGTCTGATGGACTCAAGTCATTCAGCGCCAGCTACAACCTGGTCTTGGGCGAAGAGGGCTGGAGACTGGGAGGCAGTTTCCAGTACACCGACAGCGAGCTCGAAATCACAACAGTTGATGTCGACGTTACAGGTGACACGACACGTTACACCCTGGATGCCAGTTACCTGTTCTGGTCCGACATTGATGGCTGGCTGAACCTGCTTTTTTCAGCCAGCAGTACCCGTTCGGAAAACGCTGTTGCGGATGAACCTTTGTCGAACTACCGTAATGATCAGCTGCAGTTCGGGCAGGAATTGAATCTGCTGGACGACAACTGGCAGGTTAATGGCCGACTGCTGTTCAGCAGACTGCGCAGCAAGTCCATTCTGAATGATGATGTGCGGTACCTGAGTTTGTTGAACCCGAGCCTGACACTGATCTACAACTTTGACTCGCCACTCTATGTGCTGTCTTCATGGGAGGCTCAGTGGGCCAGTGAAGCAACTCTGCCTTCGAGCCTTGGCTTTGCTCTCGGAGGGTTGTACAGCATTCGAGGCTATAACAACAGTGCTGTGACCGGCGACAAAGGCTGGCGTCAGCAGACAGAGCTGCACTACTCTGGCCTGTCCTATCGACAGAGCGCAATCGAACCTTTTGTCTTTCTTGATCATGGCGAGACAAGGATGCCCGGTTCCCACGAAAAACTCACCTCCGCTGGCCTGGGGACAAAAGTCTCTGCCGAATGGGGCGCTCTGGAAATCAGCGCCGCCCAGACGCTTGAGCCGGTGGGTGTCTCAGGGAATGACTTTCGGGTTTATGCGCGGTTTAGTCTGACCAGCTGGGATTGAGATGCTTTGATCATCAAACAGGTTGCCAGGACGCCTCCCTAAATAATAAGAGGGAGTCACAGTAAAAAAAGCAGTGATGGAAATGAGTATCTATACTTGAGCGTTGGGTTAATTCGGGAATCTGATAAAGCGAAGTACTTCTCTTTCTTCTGCTATCTGATTGACGACACGTTAGTGTCGAGTGAGCTGGTAAAAATCCGACTGGTGACGTTCGTTTGTTTTTCTACAGATGGATAAATGGTGACTGGAATTTTTTATGTGACCTTGGTCTGGTTAAAGCAGCTTCATGATATTCCCGGGTTATAATATCAGAAGAGGCTTTTTTAGTTATGAAAGTTTTAATGGCTATTCCTGTTGGTTTACTCCTTTCCGGTTTCCTGTCCACAGCATCGGCAGCAGAAGTGACATTCAGAGATGAAACGGTGGGGTTAGGCTATGGCTTTAGTGCAATAGCTGCAGGTTTTCAACATAATGCTTTTAGATATTTCAGGAAGGTGGGTGGCTTGAAGGCCACTTTGGACAGTTTTATTAAGTCTGGTGTTTATCTTCCCATCAGTACCAGTATCAGTCTCCAGAATGTGAACAATGACCTTCATCCCACTGATGCCAGGTATCCCAAGGGGACTGTGGCCTGGTCCCTTGATAGTCCCGATGTTTATAAGCCCACCTATACTTTCTCTGTTTTTGCAGGTGGCATATTTTATTATCCTGATGAGCAGCCGTATATGATTACACTGTCAGTGGATGGAAGGGATTACGGTCCAGTGAAAACAAACAGGGAGAGTAACTGGTCTCCCACTTGCTTTGAGAGAGTACCTTTCTCAGATAGCAGTGATGTGGTTATAACTCTGTCCCCGATAGCTCAAAACGAGCCTCAGAATAATGAACTTTGAGTCTCAAACATTCCGGACAGTTTTTCACTATCGGGTTCATTTCTTCAGGGTGTAGAGCCTGATTATCTTCACGGATGCATAACGAGCCAGAACCCTCGCAGCCTGTCGGACTTGAGCGTCCGTAGCGAGGATTGCAAGAAATTGAGGATAAAAATCTCTGTTTCTGAGGAGAATAGCGAGCTATTTGACGAAGAAACAGAGATTTTTAGACCAATTTATTGCAACCGCACGACTGCATGGATGCAGGAGCTAGAGCAACACAGGAGCAGTTGCCGAGTAGGACAGTCTTAAGTCCGACAGGCTGCTCGCCCATAACTAAGCGTGATGGGCGGGGAATGGCGCTTAACGCACTTCCGGAACAGCGCTGAGCAGCTTACGAGTGTAATCATGCTGAGGTCTGGTCATTACATCTTCGGTATGGCCCTGTTCGACGATTTTGCCTCCCTTCATCACCGCGACCCGGTGAGCGAGATGAGGAATGATTGAAAGATCGTGAGTTATAAACAGGTACGAGACTTGCAGCTCTCTTTGCAATTCCAGCAACAAATCCATGACTTCTGAGCGGATAGATACATCCAGTGCGCTGGTAGGTTCATCACAAATGATCAGGTCAGGTTCAACCGCAAGCGCCCGGGCGATGGCTATGCGCTGACGCTGACCACCAGAGAACTCGTGGGGATAGCGATAGCGGTGCTCAGGCTCCAGCTGGACCCTCTTTAAAAGCGATTCAACACGTTGCTCCCTTTCAGCTTTGCTCAGACCCATCTGCAGGCTAATCATACCTTCTTCGATAATGTCACCCACCGTCATACGTGGGTTCATGGAAGAATAAGGGCTTTGGAAGATGACCTGGATTTTTTTGCGAAGGGGCAACATTTCCCTGCGGGAAAGCGCGTGAATTTTCCGGTGGTTGTACCAGATCTCACCACCGGTCGCTTTTTCCAGGTTAAGAATGGCACGACCAGTGGTGGATTTGCCACAACCCGATTCGCCTACCAGGGCCAGCGTTTCACCTTTGGCGATGGAGAAGCTGATGCCATTAACCGCTTTGGTGTAATCGTGAACTCTCTGGAGGATTCCCTTACGAATGGGAAAGTGAACTTCCAGATTATCTACCTTCAACAAGGGAGTGGGATGGGTCTGAGGCCGGTAAGCGTCCATGTCAGGCAGGCTGTTAATCAGACGACGGCTGTATTCTTCACGAGGATTCTCAAAGAAATCATCACAGCTGCCTTCCTCAATGATCTCACCCTGATACATAACACCAACACGATCAGCGGTTTCACGAACTACGCCCATATCATGGGTAATCAACAATACCGCCAGGTCACGGCTAATGGTTAATGCTTTTACCAGCTCCAGAATCTGCTTCTGAATGGTGACATCCAGGGCGGTGGTGGGCTCATCCGCCAGCAGAATATCCGGCTCACAGGCCAGAGCCATAGCAATCATAACCCGCTGCTGCTGACCTCCGGACATCTGGTGGGGATACCAGTCTACACGTTTATCCGGGTCAGGAAGGCCGACTTCTTCAAACAGTTGGACAGTGCGTTTTCTGATCTCGTCACCGGTCAGATTGGTGTGTATTTTCAGGGTTTCTGCAATCTGGTCACCCACTTTTTGAACCGGATTCAAAGAGGTCAATGCATCCTGAAAGATCATGGCGATCTTTTTACCACGAACGGAGCCCATTTCCTGCTCGGTCAGGGCAAACAGGTTGGTATCATCTTGCCGGATTATTCCCTGAGTGATTTTCAGAGCATCGGGCAGCAGACGCATGATTGACAACGATGTTACCGACTTGCCACTGCCTGACTCGCCAACCAATGCAAAGACTTCACCCTTGTTCAGTTGGAAACTGACGCCTTTTAGAATCCGGGTATCGGGTTCATGTCTGAGGACAACATTAAGATTGGATACCTGCAGTGCCGGTTCTTTGCTCTCGGCCGTTTTGGCCATGTTCTCCCCTGAGGATTCTGTAATGCTCATATCAGGCAGCCTCCAAATGGGTTTTGGGGTTAAAGGCGTCACTGACGAGGTCCGAGAAAAGGTTGGCTGCCAGCACCAGAACAAACATCAGGGTAAAAGCGCCTGCAAGGTTCCACCAGACGGCGGGTACCCGACTGAGTTCTGCGCTGCCAGTGCTGATCATATTACCCCAGCTGTGCATTGAAGAGTCGACTCCCACACCGATGTAGGCAAGCACTGCCTCGGCCATTACCAGACCACTGAAGTCGAGAACAAATATGATCAGAATGATATGGGTAACATTGGGCAGAATGTGTTTGCTGATGATTCTGGCATGACTGACGCCGAAAGCATGGGCAGCCTGGACATAGTCAAGTTGACTGATTTTCAAGGTTTCCGCTCTGAGCAGACGACAGAGGGTGGCCCAGCTGGTGACTCCGAGAATAAAGCATAGGCCGATGAATTTGGCATCACCTTTTTCGAGTCCGGTACTAAAGTAATCAGGGTTCAGGTCAATCCATATCTGGAACAGCAGAGCGGAGGCTGCAATCAACAGAAGACCCGGAATAGAACTGAGAGTGGTATACAAATACTGAATAATGTCGTCTACCCAGCCTTTGAAATAACCAGCGGCTATTCCAAGGGAAATGGCAATAGGCATCATGATCAGAGTAGCCAGAGTGCCAATCAACATGGCGGTGCGAATACCTTTGAGGCATTTGTAGAGAACATCGTTACCTGCTTTATCTGTGCCCAGGATGTGATAAAGGCAGCCGATGTGAATCATCCAGGTGAGCAGGCAAATAATAATTGCCAGGGTTATATAGGCCGTTTTCCACGGGTAGATGCTGTTTTTACCTTTCATCCAATAGGCATGGGCAGCAATCAGAAGAGCGCTGAACAACAGGCCAGTGAGAAGCGCCTGAAATGATTGCAGGGCAATATCCACAAGCCTGTCATCAGAGGATTCCAGATGCTTACCTGCATGTTTCAAGCTGGCATAATCCCGGTAAGTATTGCCTTGTTCATCTTGCATATTTTCCTTGGAGTATGATTTCAGTGAGAAGGGGGCTGAATAGGTTTTTTCCTTGTCCTCCCCCATTTCGCCCAGCACCAGATCCAGAACACTGTTTATATGACTGGAGTAATAAACGTCACTTTTATGCTGACCTTCAAGAGGTTCGATCGCCTTGCGAAAATGCAGTGAATCCAGAACACCTATGACAATGTAGGTAAGAATAATCAGAAAGCAGGACATGCCCAGTCGGGAACGAAAAACTCTGCTCCAGCGTTCACGACTCTCGTTGTTGCGAATGATACTGACAATGAATGCGATCATGGCTGCCAGTAGGATAAACAGCAATGCATCACTCCATAAAATAACCGGTTTCATGGATGTTCTCCTAATTCAGCCTGACACGGGGATCGACCAGTGTGTATGAAATGTCAGTGGCAATCAGGCCTATGATGTAGAGTACTGAGCCAATAAACACCATTGTTCTGACAATGGCGAAGTCCTGGGATTTCAGGGCATCAATCATGTAACTGCCCAGGCCTGGGATGCCAAAGAAGGATTCCATCACCAGGCTGCCCATAAACAGCATTGGAATGACAATCACGATATTGGTCAGAATCGGGATCATGGTGTTGGGCAGAATGTGCCGGAACAGGACGCTGACTTCGCTTACCCCTTTTGCCCTGGCCGTGCGGGCGTAATCCTGATCCGCTTCCTCCAGGAACAGTGTCCGGTAGAGTCGTGCTCCGGCTCCGGTACCGGCAATGACACCAATAACAACCGGAAGAATCAGAAACCTGAAGGAACCCAGTCCGGGCTGGAAACCCGACACAGGCACCAGGTTCCACAAACGGGTGACCAGATACTGGCCACCAATGATGTAAAACAGGTAAGAGACAGACATCAAGCCAACAAAAGAGACCACAAACACTTTCTCAAGTCCGGTATTGCGGAACATAACCACTAAAAGGGCTATGCTGATATTGACCCAGAGTCCGATGAGCAGTGTTGGCAGGGCAAACATGACGCTGGGCCACACGCGCTGGGAAACATCGCTGGTAATATCCCGACCGCTCTCCGACCGTCCAAAGTCGAAGCTGAAGAGACTGATGGATTTGTTGAAAAAGATGGTTTCTGTCAGTGCTTTCAGACCTTCTTCTTCGTGATTGAAAAACAGTGGCTGGTGGTAGCCATTCGTCTCTTTCCAGAGTTCAATGGCTTCCTCGGTGACGTATTTATCCCCCAGCTGAGCTCGTGCCATATCGTCAGGGCTGTTCACCACAAAGAAGAGTAAAAAAGTAATCAGATTGACACCAATAAGAATAGGAATGGCGTAAATCAGTCGTCTGATAATATAAGCAAGCATGGTAGAACGTCCTTAAACCTGAAAATTATTCTTCAGCCTTTTATTAGCTGTCGGTATTTATGACCAGCTTCTGGCGTCGTCTATAGGCGCGAATAGCAGGGATAAACAAAGCGACAAAAACACCCATGCCTGCCACCAGAGGGACAAGATTGGGTTGGTTCCATTCAGCCCGTTTTTGTTTTCTCACTTCTGAATCGATCTTCAGGTATTTAAGGGTAGCCTTGGAGATGCCATGACGTTTGGTATTAGAAACCCACTGGTTATTCAGGTAATACTCTTTCGGGTATTCGCCAGTAAACCAGGGAGCATCAGCGCGAACCTGATCCAACATTTCGGCGATTAACCGATTTCGCTCAGGACCGGGCTGCATGGTCTTCATCTGCTTGTAAAGCGTGTTATAGCGAGGATTGTTATAGTTGGCATTGTTGTTGCCGTCACATTGACAGGCGACAGGGCTTTGAGGGCCATAGAGCAAGAACAGAAAATTCTCGGGATCAGGGTAATCGGCCAACCAGCCATAGGAGAACATTTGGTGGTTCCCTGTGCTCATTTTCTCTTTATAGCGATTCCAGTCTGTCGCTCTGAGTTCTAACTCTATGCCGAGTTTTTTGAGCTGGCGTTTTTGCCAGTCTTCACGGCTTTTGCTGGTGGCTTGGGCCTGGACATCCAGATAGAGCTTCAAAGGCTCACCTGTTTCAGCATCACGACCATTGGGGTAGCCCGCTTCAGCCAAAAGCTGTTTGGCGTATTCAAGGTCTTTGCGAACGGCCTTGCCATTTTTCCAGTCGTGGGTGAAGGGATTGATGCCTGCCTCTGCTTTCAGAGAACCTTCAATACCGGGAGGAATGGGCCCCATGAAAGGAATGGCGGAGCCGTTTCGGAATATTTCTATATATTCTTCAGAATTCCAGGCAATGGAGATGGCCTGACGCAGCTTTTGCTTTTTCGGGGAGTAACCACCCACCACATTGTCCAGCATATTGAAGCCCATGTAGTAGACCGCAGGCTTAACATCCTGGGACAGAGTGATCTGTCTGTCTTGCATTTCGTCGGTAAGCTCTACACCCTCGGGGCCGATGGTCAAGGCCTGGTCAAAGTTTTGGGTGACGTTGCCGTGGTTTTCTCCTGAGCGATCGTAATATCCCTGCAGGAATTTGGTCCACATAGGCAAAACTTCTTTGTCCAGGCTGAAAATGGCTTTATCTATGAAAGGTACCTTTGCTCCGGCATCAGCAAGCAACCCTGCCTCTTTATCACCGGGGGCTCCTTCAGTGGGATAAAAATCATCCCTGAAGTTAGGATTTCGTTCCAGAATGATTTCCCTGTTAGGGTCATTTCTGGTCATCATGTAGGCACCTGTGCCGACTGGATACCAGTCCAGAGTCAGGTTGTTGTCTTTGAACCCGGGGTTGTTATAGAAGCGATCCGCCTCCCAGGGGACAGGTGCAAAAAAGTGCATGGCCAGCCAGTAAGAAAACTGGGGGTAGATGCCTTTTATAGTAATAGAGAAAGTCCGCTCATCAACTCTTTCCAGTCCCCTCATTTTGAATTCACGAAGATCCAGCCACCCGTCTCTTTCAACAGTTTTTAATTCCTCGGTCACTTCACTCATGCCGTCTATATACTGAGCAAGGAAGCCAATTAAGGGTGCTTTATTGTGAGGGTCGGCAATCCTTTTGATCTGATAGAGAAAGTCGTCTGCGTCCAGCCCCCGAGTTGCTGTTTGACCAAAGTCGGAAAGAGCTTTGTAGTTTACGGTTTCACTTTCATCGTTAAAGAGATAGACGTAATCGCCTTTACCGTTTTTGGCGAACGCCGGGTGAGGCTGATAAACAATACCTTCCCTGAGGGTGATGGTGTATCGACTGAAGGCAATGTCAGGGCTATCAAAGGTGGTCTCCTCGTGGTTGGCGTTAAGAAAACGAACCTCTGGCATGGATTCAGCCACCAGAGGTTGCAGTTCATAAGGCCTTTTCAGAAAGTGATAACCAAGAGGAGGCTCGTAGATCTGGTCGATCAGCATACTTTCATCAGTGCTGTACGAAATAGCCGGATCAAAGTGCTGGGGTGGGAGTTGAAAATTGGTGTAGTAGACAGTCTGGTTTTGATGACCAGAACTTTCCTGATGAGGATTATTCCAGGGACCTGAACAGCCCGTCAGCTGAGTGGTAGCTATGAGTGTGGCAGCCAGATATCTGGTTGCTTTCTGGTTCATAATAACTTCATCCCCGTTTTCTAATAATTGTTCGTCGATGTCAGAGTTACTGAGTCATTTTCAAATCAAGGCAGAGACTGCCCTCTGGAGGCGATATAAAGCTTGTACCAGTCTTCCCTGCTTAGATGAACTTCCATCGCCTGAGAGCATGCACGAATACGATCTTTATCCGTTGTGCCAATCACAGGCTGGATGCTGGCCGGGTGCCTCATCAGCCAGGCCAGAGCAATGGCTTCTCCGGAAGTCTGATAGTCTTCAGCCATCTCGGCAACCTGTTTTGCAGTGGCCTGAACGGCCGCTGGTTCCTTACTGGTATCTTTTCCGATGAACAGTCCCTGATCCAGACAGCCCCAAGCCTGAAGCTGAACGTTATTTTTACGACAGTAATCAATCATTCCCGGCGTAAAGCCAGTGTCGGCACTCTCACTCATGGCGACCAGTATCCCGTCTTCCACAAAGTCACAACGGGCAAGACTCATGGGCAACTGGTTGACGATCAAAGGTTGTTCGATGCAGGAGTGAAGGTAGGCGATTTGATGCTGGTTCATATTGGAAACACCAAAGTGTCGTACTTTTCCGCTGTCGTATAAGCGAGTAAACGCTTCGGCGATTAAATCGGGTTCCATCAGCGGGTCAGGGCGATGCAGTAAAAGAATATCCAGATACTCTGTACCCAGCCTTTCGAGAATGCCATTGACACTGAACTCTATCCATTGGGGAGAAAGGTCGTATCGACCGGGGTTGTCGTCGTCGGCAAAGCGAATGCCACATTTGGACTGGATGATCAGGTCCTGGCGAAGTTTTGGCTCCGCTTTAATAACGTTGCTGAATGCCTGTTCTGCTTTGCCCATGGTATAGATATCAGCATGGTCAAAGAAGTTAATGCCACACTCCAGTGCTGTATTCACGGCATTATGGGCCAGAGTGTGGTCGTGATCGGAAATAGGATTATTGTTCCACTCACCTCCCAGGCCCATACAACCATAAATCAGTCGGCTGGCTTTAGGAATGTGAATCTGAAGCGGGAAACGATTCATACTCAGCTCCCTTCTTAAGGACTATTCGGACAGCTCAAGGCTGTTCGGAAAAACTCATGGCTGTGTTGGCATTACTATGGCTGTTTGTTGGGTATTCAGTCAGTATTCAGAGCACTACTTCTTTTGTCTGGCTTCAAAAGCGGCCAGCTGTTCCTCCGATGCGGGCTGCTGATGCTTTTCTTTCCATTGGGAATAGGGCATGCCATAGATACGTTCTCTGGCTTCATTGTCGGACACTTCAACACCCAGATCGTCAGCAGCCGTTTTGTACCACTTGCCCAAGCAGTTCCGACAAAAGTTCGCCAGAATCATCAGGTCAATATTCTGCACCTCTTTATTATCGTCGAGGTGCTTCAGCAGGTGGCGAAAAGTAGCTGCGTCGAGTTTGTCCTGAGTTTCCTGATCAATCTGTGTATTCATCACATCTTCCTTATAAGGTTGTCAGGCAGTGTAAGAAATTGTGGGTCAATAAAAAAGCCCCAGAATCTTCGGGGCTTTCTTCCCGATTATTGCTACCAGCTCCGGCACCATTGCAGCATTTCTAAGCTGCAAGATTGGCTTGGAATCAATCCCTGAATTAAACCACCAGAGGTAGCACACTTTTCGTGACTTCACGAAAAGGGTCAGGGCTTTTGACAGGCTTGATGCATATAACTATATTTGTAGCAATTTGATACAAAAAGTAGGATTTGAAACGTGCCAAGCACACCCTTACGACTGGATGAAGAGCTGGTGACCGCTGCAACCCTTGTTGGCAAGGTCAAAAAACGCTCGGCGGCAAAACAGGTGGAATATTGGGCCTGCCTCGGCAAGATTGCCAAGGAAAACCCTGATCTGCCCATTAATTTCATTGAAGATATTCTGGAAGCCGAAGAAGAGCGCAAACAGGGACTGGTCTCGGAGTACCGTTTTGGCTAAGGCAGAAACGATACTCCAGACAGCCCGGTTTGCAAGAGCCGTGAAAAAACTCAAGCCCAACCAGAAAGCGGATCTTGATACAGCTATCAGAGCCGTAGCCAATAATCCCGATATTGGCGATAAGAAGAAAGGCGTCCTGAGCCACCTCCAGGTTTATAAATTCAAAATGGCAAAACAATTGACCCTGCTGGCTTATTATTTTGACGACGGCAAGCTGGTACTGGAGCTGATCTCCTTTGGCTCCCATGAAAATTTCTACCGGAACCTTGAGCGGCATGAGCGCCAGTGATGCGGTTAAAAAAAATATTGGCTATATATTAGCAAATATTGGCAAGGCCACTTTTTGCCATCCCCATCAACCGAGCAAGGGTCAATAAAAAAGCCCCGAAGAATTCGGGGCTTTTTTTTAGGGGTTATCTGGACTTTTTATTAGCTGAAGGCTTTTTCCGGGCTACCGGCTTTTTGCGGGGTGCTCGGTTATCCCACTGACCACCACGGGCCTTCTGGAATTTTCCCGCAGGCTTTTTGTTGTGTGGTCGGCGGTTGTCTTTGCTCTGTTCTTCCGCAGGTACCAGTTGATTGGGGCCATCGCCAATCAGTTCGGAGCGGTTCATCTTTCTCAGGGCGTTACGGAGGACATCCCAGTTTCTGGAGTCGTGATAACGCAGGAAGGCTTTTTGCAGACGACGTTGTTCCAGCTCTTTGGGAATATAAAGTCTGTCACCCTTGTAATTAAGCTTCTTGAGCGGGTTACGACCGGAATAGTACATAGCCGTTGCCAGAGACATAGGCGACGGATAAAAGGTTTGTACCTGGTCGACACGGAATTTGTGACGTTTCAGCCAAAGCGACAGGTTCATCATATCTTCGTCTTCACAACCCGGGTGGGCGGCAATGAAGTAAGGAATAAGATACTGCTTTTTTCCGGCTTCTTTGGAGAATTTGTCGAACATTTTCTTGAAAGCGTCGTAGGTGCCCATGCCGGGTTTCATCATCAGGTCCAGAGTACCTTTCTCGGTATGCTCCGGCGCAATCTTCAGATACCCACCGACGTGGTGCGTGACCAGCTCACGGACGTATTCCGGATCTTCTACTGCCAGGTCATAACGAAGACCCGAAGCAATGGCGATTTTCTTGATGCCGGGAATGGCACGGGCTTTTCTGTACAGCTCTGTCGTTTGCTTGTGTGAGGTTTCCAGATTTTTGCAGATACCCGGGAACACACAGGAAAGACGGCGGCAACTGGCCTGAATCTCTGCACTCTTGCAGTTCAGGTGATACATGTTGGCGGTTGGGCCACCGAGGTCAGAAATCTGACCGGTAAAGCCAGGCACCTTGTCCCTGATCTCTTCCAGTTCCTGCAGGACGGATTCCTGGGAACGACTCTGGATGACCCGACCTTCGTGCTCGGTGATGGAGCAGAAGGTACAGCCACCAAAGCAGCCCCGCATGATATTCACGGACGTTTTGATCATGTCGTAGGCCGGAATTTTTACATCACCATAGGATGGGTGTGGCCTGCGCTGATAAGGCAGGGCAAAGACACCATCAATCTCCGGCGTTTCCAGAGGAATGGGAGGCGGGTTTACCCAGATTTCCCGGTTGCCATGTCTCTGCACCAGCACCCGGGCATTATGGGGGTTGGATTCCTGGTGCAGCACTCGGGAGGCATGGGCGTATAGCGCGGGATCTTTACGCACTTTTTCAAACGACGGCAGACGAATACAGCTTTTGCTGGTATCAAAGTCAGTCTTGCGGTGCAGCGGAAGTGGAACAATGCGGACAGGCTGAATATCCGGCTCCTGTCTTTTTTTGGATTCGCACTCTTCTTCTTGCACATATTCGTATGGGTTGGTGCCATAGGCTTCTTCCAGAGATCCCGGATCTCTTGGCCAGTCGATACGGGTAGAGTCTATTTCGGTCCAGCCTTCTGGTGTGCCAGGCTTAACGACAACCGTACCGCGAATATCATCCATATTTTTGATATTAACGCCCGCAGCCAGTTTGTCCGCCACCTCGGCCATGGCTCGCTCAGCGTTGCCATAGAGGAGGATATCTGCAGTGGAATCCATCAGAACAGAACGGCGCACTTCATTACTCCAGTAATCATACTGGGCAATCCTGCGAAGGCTGGCTTCAATACCGCCAATAACGACGGGCACATCGTTATAGGCTTCTTTACAACGCTGACTGTAAACAATCACCGAGCGATCAGGCCGTTTGCCCGGCTCTGCATCCGGTGTATAAGCATCGTCATTTCGAACTTTCAGGTCGGCGGTGTAGCGGTTGATCATAGAGTCCATGTTGCCACCGGTGACACCGTAAAACAGGTTGGGCTTACCCAGACGCATAAAGTCTGCTGTGTTGCTCCAATCTGGCTGGGCAATAATGCCCACCCTGAAGCCCTGGGATTCCAGGAAACGGCCAATGACTGCCATACCGAAGCTGGGGTGATCTACGTAAGCATCGCCTGTGACAATGATAATGTCGCAGGAATCCCAGCCTAACTCATCCATCTCTGCTCGGGTCATGGGGAGGTAAGGCGCTGTGCCATAGCATTCAGCCCAATACTTTGGGTAGGAAAACAGTTCCTTGGCAGGCAACGGTTGCTGCAGGGAGGAGTGACTCATGAATGTTCTGGTTTTATCTGCTCTTTCTGAAGGGGCACTATTTTTTCAAAAAATGCGTCGCTTTGATAGCACGAATTGCAGCCAGGGGATGAGATGAAACCGAAGTGATGTGGTGATAAACCATCCCTGCCTCGGTATGAACATCATTGATTCATGGCAAAGGCAGGGTGGTCAGGTACTTACACAGAGGTGAAGCGCTTGATCAGGCTCAGTTCACCGTCTGCATCCTTCATGGAAGAGAGCACCTCGTCAGGAACACCGGATATGTCATCGACAAACCTCTTAATATCCTTTGCCTCTGTAAGCTCTTTATCACCGGTTGACGCACTCATGCTGTCTCCGATACTGCTATCCAGTCCCTGAGAGCCCAGAATCTCTTCTGCCAGAGCAGGGTCTCCGCCTTGCAGTGCGTTGATAGCTGCCTCAAGCTTTTTCTTGGCTTCTTCCGATTCTGCCTGTTGCTGGAGAGTCTGGAGCAGAGCCTTTCTTCTCTCAAAGTGATCAAGACCTTCGCTGGCAATCTGAAGGCCTTCAGTGGCATCGCTCACTGGAGAGCCGGATTCATCAGAGACTTCTTTGCGTTTTTGGGTATCATCGGTTTTTGATGGGTGATTATCGGTTTGTTCAGAGGTGCCGATTTCCACCATGGAAGCTGGCATAAAGGGGCTTGCATGTTTGATAAAGCTTGCATTGGCCTCCCCGGTCTGCTGCAGCATAAAGTCGATTTCATTTTTAGAAAAGATACTTAGATGAGAGTTGTCTTTGCCGGGGTTGACCTCCCGGTCAATCATCAGTGCGGATTCCCACAGCATGACAGGCGGGAACAGGAAAGACAGGGCTTTCAGGAAAATATTTTCAGGCTTGGCTGTAGCCTCGGCACTGGCGCTGTTAACCTCTTCAATGTGTTCCCGGATACGCTCGATATTACTATCATGCCGCTGCTGAGCATCAAGGGAAGCCATCTCAATCTTGTTTTCAGCGTATTTAACCGAGCTGTCTTCCAGGCTGGCATTGATCTGAGCCAGTATTTCTTCGAGCTTGTCGGCGGTCAGTGTGCCCTCAATATGCTCCATTTGAAGTTGATCTACGGAATGACCAATGTGCTGCATGACCCGAGGAGAGGCTTCCACCACCCGTGACAGTTTGGCTTCGGTATCCAGAACAGTCTCACCTACCGCCATAGTCACTAACTCTGGTCGGCTAATGGTAATTGAGTTCGGGCTTTCACCAAACATGCCGCCAATCTCGCCTCGCAGTTTGGCTGTGGTTTGTTGGGTTAAATGCTTTTCAAGGTCATCCAGTTGGCCCGCATTCATTGAGTCGGGTTCTGGAATGGAAGGAGCCTCTGAACCACCGGGAGGCAGAACAACCTGATCTTCCCCGGTTCTGACTGATACCGAGTTCTTGTTTTCATAGCCCTGTGAGACAGGGTTAGTCTTCTCAATCTCTTTTAGAGCTTCTGCCTGCGTTGGGACTAAAATACCATCATTGCGATTAACTGAATCGACCATCAGGACAGCCCTCCCTTATCGTCCTCAAAGGTCTGGAGCAGATTCTCAACTCTTTTCAGCTCCAGATGATTAAACTGATGTTTTCTGGCATCTTTCAAGGCGCTTTTATAAATCACTTCAGCAATGCCTCTTTCCTTCAGAGCCAGGTAGCAATCAGCCATATAGACTTTGGCCAGTGGATTACTGATATCCATTCGCGCGGCGTATTCGAGGGTTTTAATGGCCTGACCGTAAGTTTTCAGCATCATCTGACAGGAACCCAGGCAAAGAAAGTTGCGGGCATTCCAGTGGTCATAAAAGCAGAGATATTGGAAGATTTTGGCAGCCTCTTCAAAATGACCATTCTGGTACTGGTTGTAGCCATGGGAATAAATGGACTCAAGGGCCTTCTCACTCATCTGGTTGGCTTCTGCCAGTGTTCCTCCAGTGAGCAGGTATTCGGTGATAGTGGCCAGTTCCTGACTGTGAGGGGCCTGAAAGATCTGTTTCGACATCGACGGCATCCTTGCTGGTATTTCAAATGACTGTTTCTAAAGGTATAGCATCTGCTTTCAGGAGACTCCTGCCTGTGAAGACGAAAGTTATAAAAAGGCCTAATGAGTGGTTCACGATCCTTTCTTGGACTTATCGTCTGCCTTTTTGGGTTTGGCTTCCTTGGTAAACAACTGGTAATCTTCCTCAAAACCGGATTGAAAGTAATGCTCCATAGAAGCAAACCATTGGTGTTCTTCTCCGGAATAAGTGGGGTATTCCAGATGCAGGTGGGGTTCCGGGTTTGTCCAGAGGTCGAGTTGCTGGGGCCTAACCAGACCTGGCCGAAAGTAGAGCCTGTTGCTCAATGGCAGGTTAGCCTGAACAGGAATGTTCAGAGCATCTGACAGAAAGGTAAAGTCAACGCCAAAGTACCCGGAGTCTTTCAGAAAAGTACCCTGCTTCACTCTTGCCAGCATTGCTTTTACATTCAGCTTCTCAGGCACAGCTTTGCCATCAGGTGTTTTTCCGGTCTCATTGAGCACTTCAAGATAGTCACAGAGCCTTGTCTGGAGTTTCAGGCCCAGTTCACCGGGATCGGCATTTTCCTCTTTAACAGCGGTGGCTTGAGGTTCTGTTGGAGCTTTTTCTCTTTGCCCCTGCCGCTTTCCTTTTTTGCCTTTTCTGGATTTTGCAGCGGTCAGATTTTTTTCCTGAACGCTTTCTGAATCGTAGAGTTTCATGGGTGCAATGAGCTTGTGCTCTATGATCGAAAAGCCCAGGGCGACCATCATGTTCTCGGGGATAGGCAGCTTCAGGGGTAGCAAAACCCCATGAGCTTCTTCAATATCAGCAACTGATGGGGTTTCTATCTCCCCTTCGTCGGAGTCCTTTGAAAACTCAGCAGTAGCTACCGGAGGGGTTGCCATGGATGAGGTTGCCGGTTCGGGCAGAGAGCCCTGTGCAGAATCATTACTAATTTCAGGCGCAGGGCCCGGATCATCAGGGTTCGGGGTCTGCTGTTTGTCTTCAATGGAACCAGGGCTGGTTTTTTCATCCGGCGTCGGGGTATTTTTTTTCGCGATTGAAAGCGTCTGTCGGACTTGAGCCGCCTGTTCACATGTAAGGGTTTTTTCCAACATTCCCATACTGGTATCGAGCTTTTTGCCGAGTTCTTCCAGATCCTTGATGTGATCGCTTAGCTCGCGATGTCGTTCTGAGTCACTTCTTAACTCGCTGCGCCGCTGTGAGCCAACTTTTTTAGATAGCTTGTAATGCTGAATCATTTGACCCCGACGGGCATAAATATCTGGAATGTCCTTGCAGCATTGAATAACGGCTTTTCCCTGTGCAACCAGGTACTCCATGTCATTGTGAAGGTCCACTAGTGCATCAACAAACTCTGGCTGATCCTCATTAAGGCTAAAGAAAATCTCCTGCGCTTCTTTGACGGCCTTGTTCATGATCAGGGTGTTGATACTGATTTTCTGCATATTAAGCTTGAACTGCCTCAGTGCTTTCCTGAATTTGATGTCTTTCTCCAGCTCAGGCGGACCCTGATTTTCCAGAGCTTCACTGAAGGCATAAACGGGCTCAATCATTTTGTGAACAGACTCCAGTTGACGCCGAAGCCTGGAGGTCACCATGTCTGCATAACTGTAGTGAGCCTGAGCCTTGTCAAAGCCGCTGACCCGGGGATGTTGAATCACTTTTTTGAAGATATTGTTCAGAACGCCAATAGGCTCTTTTCGGGCAAACGCCTCGGTAGCCTTGCTCAGAGTACTTTCCAGGTCATAGGGCTTTGGCTCAGGGGGCTCCGGTTTCTTCTCTGCGGCTGCGGCCTGTGTGGCCTGCTTTTTTTGCCATTCGGCCTCCTGTCTCTGTTCTTCTTTTTCCCGACGTTTTTTTGCTCTGGCCACCAGTTTTTCTTTGATCTGCTTTTGTTCCTCTTCTTCTTCTCTAATCAGGTCGGAAGCTATCTGAACGACCCCTGCTTCGCGCTCACGAAGATCCTTTATTACTAATTGGTAGTCGTTGTTGATCCGCTCAAAAAGGTACACCAGCGCAGCCCATAGGTCGTCAGTTAGCATTTTTTTCTTGTTAATGGTTCTGATCAGGGTTACTAACTCAGTTAACGGAGCTACAGTCCCTTCCAGCCGTGCTTTAAAATGGGCCAGTGGTTCAGGGCGGTCATAAAGATAGGCTAGCGATGTAATTAGGGAATGGCAGAGTGAGAAAACATCCTGTGGGGCAAAGTCAGGATTATTTGCTTCCATCTGTTTCCGGAAGAACTGTAAGAAGCGCTCAGCTTGTTTGGGGTTGTCTGCCAGAATGGCGGCATTGATCAGATGCTTGACTCTCCAGCTACACAGCTTCACTACTTGTGGCTGCTCCGGGTCGAAGTCAGTCAGCCACTGGATGAAGCAGCAGGAATGGGTCGCCAGCATTTGACGAAGTTTATCCTTACCGTCAGTGGGCATGTAGTCATCCATGGCCAGATCAGCCAGCATGGCTGCCCCGAAGGCCGCTCTATCGTGGGCATTAAGGCTTTCTTCAAGTTTTGAATATTGTTCAAGCCCCAGCTGACATTGAATGACTTCCTGGTACATTTTCATGCATTCAATGGACTGGGGCAAAAAGTCTTCTATCCTTTGGCGGAAGGTTTCGCTCCCTCGTATGGCATCAAGTTTAGGAATCACTTTGAGAGCTGTGCTAAAGCGTATTCCACAAAGACTGGCATAAAGGAGTATCCGTTTTTTCTCTTGCCAGTACTCCTTGTAGCGTTTGTCAGAATTTCCCAGAATGACGAGGTCTTTCAGGAGATTCTGTTCCTCTTCGCTGACCCGTCGCGATCTGGCAGCTCTTCTGGCGGTGCTTTCCAGTTTTCCATACGCTCTGTAATCCGACTGGAGCACTTGGTACATCCGGTTCACATTAGAAAAATGCGCATCCAGTAATCGTTTCATCTCTACGAACAGGACCTGAGTGGACTCTTTGTAGCCATCGTAAAGTTCACATTTAAGTTCGGGTACCCCTTCATTTAAGCCATTCTCTATTAGAAACGCTGCAATGGCTTTCCGGGACTTTTCGACCTTGTAGCCCATTTCGGCCATTTCATCCGGAGTGTATTTCTTTCTGCTGACACTTCGTTGCGACAACTGCTCGTCCTTGCCAGCTGCGACAGCTGCTCTGGCTACCAGATTTTCGCCGCTGGTGGGAGTGATAGCACGATGATGATGTTCACCTGTGACTTCGCTTTCCTGTTCAGAGCCCATTAAAGATTGAGGAGGGGGAATATTCCCTGTTTGGGGAGAGGGCTCACCCCGGCTTGTTCCGTCCACCGTAACCTGCCATTTTGTTAGTTAGTTTTTTTCAGTCTGAAAAGTCTAGCAGATTTGTCAGAATAGGCAGGAAGCTGACTCACAGGAGCCAGCTCTATGTGAGGGATAGGTCAGATATCCCAGTGCAGACCCAGATTAAAGCCCTTGATGCTTTCATCGTTATAGATGCCCTTGGTGCCATCCATATCGATTTCGTAGAGGCGGTAGCCAGCCTGCAGTTTCAGGTCGGCAAACAGGTAAAAACGGGCACCCACTTCCAGATCGTTAAAGTCAGTATCTTCAGAGCGACCTGCGAACAGCTTGCTGTAAAAGCTGATAGTGCTGGCCTGAAACAGCTCCACATCGGCAGTTAACATGGGGATTGTATCGCTGAATGAGGCGTCCCGGTATTTACCGCTGTCAAAGCGACGAACCCCCAGACCCAGGTCCAGGGCAATATTGCCATTATCCAGAATTTCGTAGTAGCCGGAGGCATCGTAACTGTCGAATTTCAGCTTGTCATGATTGAGTTTGCTATAACCTGCCGCGAGATTGGGGAGCAGTGGGATGGGGTGCTCTATCTGTCCGTAAACAGTGTGAAAGTCACCGTGATCGGCAGTATTCCAATAGTTGTAACCCAGTTTTGCGCCAATAATATCTGCCTGGGCAAGGGTAGAGCTGGCCGCCAGGATGACAGCCGTCAGAATCAATTTTTTCATTTGTCGTTATTGCTTAGATAAAAATAACAAAATTACCGTTTGTGAGCACTGGCTCCCATGCTGACTTTTACCTATAGCCAATGCTCAGTGATATTTCATGTCCCTGAGGGAGAGGATGTGGCGATAAATCCTAACTTCGTCTATATAACTGTGTCTAGAAAAAGATAACTCCAAAAGCTCTAAGGCAGCCGGTTCTGAATTATCAATTTTTAGCAGTGGTGAACTCTGATGCGTTTAGTTCAAATGGCTTTATCCAGTCTGACTGGGGCTTTCCTTTCACTGTCCATGGCACATGCGGAAGCAAATGCAAATAAAGCGTGTTGGCTCTCTACCTATTCCAGCAGCTCGTATAACGTCGATGCCCTCTCTGAAATCATTGAGTCTATGGACGATGTGCCACTTTGTGTGACGAATTCGCCGACACGCTCTGGTATTGAGGTTGGGCATGTGTCTCTTGAGGGGGTAGAAGGCGCCGAGGTTCTGGCCTGCTTGTATAAGGATGCCAACGGAAATAGCTCTTACGGTTATGAGTTTCAGTGGCTATTGGCCAATTACACTCAGTTACAGGAAGCAGAAACCTCTAATCCCTATTTGAAGGACCCTGCGGGAATTAGTACTGAACTTTTTCTATCAAAACGTTTTTTTGAGTTTTGTGATCTACCGACAGGTGAGCCCGAGGTTGATGCTAAGGATGCAGAGTATCAGGGAGAATCAACCCCCGGTGGTGGAGACAAACCTACCCAGGAACACGAGCCTGCCACGCAGGGACTCAGGTTCTGTACGGGTAGCGGAACTGAAGAAGTTCGTGGAGAAGAGCACCGTTACTTCTCTTTTGGTACTAAATCAGCCGATGGCGAGCGCTGTGAGCTGGGTGGGTCTCGTTATTACGAAAATCAGGTTTTCTCAGACCTGGCATCGGAAAATCAGGTATGCAGGTTCCCTGAATATGTTAAAGGCAACATTGATGTCTGCAAGTTTGATATAGGGACTCATAACGGCCATTACTGGATTCGGGACGGTCAGGAAATGAAGCATTCTGCCAGGGATCTGGGTGAGTGTGCCCGTTTCAACTACGAACCAAGGTTCTGCATGGATATGAAGGGTCACTGCATTATTGGCAGAAAAGTCAAACACGATAGTGATCACAACCGCAACTACTGTTATGTCTGCAATGAACAGATAACTCAGGAAGCGAAAAAACTGGACTGGAGCAAGATCAAGTGTATTACCCCTTGATTTAAGAGGCGGTTTCCAAAGATCCCGGCTCATAACACAAATTGGATGTGTTATGGGCCGTGAGCACTTAAAACACGGGAGTTATCAGAGTCTGCGAACTTTAAACTTCCGGCCCTTAATTCTGCCCTGTTCAAGGCGAGCCAAGGCTTTTCGGGCATTTTCTCTTTTAATGGCCACATAGGCGACAAAATCAAAGATATTGATTTTGCCAACTTGATCTCCCGGAATGCCAGCGTCACCAGTAAGAGCACCCAGAATATCACCAGGGCGCACCTTGTTCTTTTTTCCTCCGTCAATAGCCAGTGTCACCATTGGGGCTTTTGGGGGTGGCTGTGTTGCTGGCTTCAGTGCTCTGTGGTCACCAAAAGTCAGTTCCGTCCGCAGGATATCGGCAATAGCATCCAGCTTGTATTGCTCACGGGAGGTGTGCAGGTTTAGGGCCAGCCCTTCCTTACCGGCACGACCTGTTCGCCCGACTCTGTGGACATGGACTTCCGGATCTCGACTCAAGTCATAATTGATGACGGCGGCCAGGTCATCAATGTCCAGACCCCGGGCTGCGACATCGGTAGCAATCAGAACATCGGCACTCTGGTTTGAAAATCGGACCAGCATCTGGTCTCGTTCTCGCTGTTCCATATCACCATGGAGTACCAATGGCTTGTAACCCTGATCATAAAGATATGTTCCAACTTCTTTACAGGTCTGTTTGGTATTACAAAAGATGACAGCAGAACCGGGCTGATAATGGTTGAGCAGTTTGCAGAGGGTTTCTGATTTATCACCGTTCTCAGCTTGATAGAAAAACTGTTGAATGTGCTGGTGAGTATGCACTGACGCAACGGTGACTTCTTCAGGTTCAGACTGGAACTTTTGGCTCAAAGCCCTGATCTGTTTGGGGTAGGTAGCTGAATAAAGCAGTGTTTGCCTGTCTGGTGGGGTGTGATCCAGAATGTTTTCAATGGCATCAATAAATCCCATATCCAGCATACGGTCGGCTTCATCCAATACCACCGTCTTTAGATGCTCGATAGTCAGTGTTCGCTTACGCAAATGATCCTGAATTCTTCCCGGTGTACCGACGACGATATGGGCACCATGGGAGAGTGAGCTGATCTGTGGACCAATAGGTTGCCCACCACATAGGGTAACGACCTTGATGTTCTGCCGGTAGCGAGCCAGTTTTCGAATCTCGTTGGCGACCTGGGTTGCCAGTTCACGAGTCGGGCTCAGCACCAGTCCCTGGCAACCAAAAAAGCGTTGATGAATGCCCAGTAGCATAGCAATGGCAAAGGCTGCCGTTTTACCACTGCCGGTTTTGGCTTTGGCAATCAGGTCTCTGCCAGCCATGGCCAGAGGTAAGCTTTTTTGTTGGATAGGGGTCATTTCCCGGTAGCCAATCTGCTCCAGGTTGTGCAGCAGCGCTTCGGGCAGCGGCAAGTCGGAAAAAGGTTGTGTACTCAAGGTTTACTCTCTACCGTGAAAAGTCTGCATCATTCAAATCTGTGCGGCAATGCAGTTTGGGCCCGGATTATAACAGAGCTGAGGAAAAAGCGCGGACGTGGGCTTAGAGATAGATAGGTGCCAGAGTAAAAATCTGTATCAGCGGCTTAAACTGGTTGATGATCCAGTCAAACAAGGCGCCTATCTCTCTCCTGTCTATGAGGAAGTGCTGTCCTGACAGGCTCAGCATAACATCGCCCGATGCTTCAGGCTGAAAGTTAATCACAGTGACCTGTTGGTCCGGGGTTATCAATTGAGCGATAAAGGGGGTTTGTGCTCCGGTCAGTGCTTCGACATTCTGCAAAGCATCACCTTCAGCTGGATTTTGCTGGAAGCCATAATCTGGCATTGATAGCGCAAGTTTGGCCTGATCCTGAGTCTTTTTAAGTTCCCGTATAGCGCCAGTATGTTCGATAGGAGCATATTCTTGTGAAGAAACCCCCAGTCGTTGGATATGTTCGATGATGGCGACTGTTAGAGATTGAGTCAGTATAGCCCCGGCAGAAGCGCCTTCTGATGACGGGGCGGGATCGTCTGGGACAGCCTCGTGAGTAAAAACAGCCAGTTCTGTCACCCCTTCATGGTACACAAAAGCACTTAGAAGGAGGGGCAGGTTTTCGATACAAATGGGCGAACTCTGCAGACCCAGCTCTGTAATAATCAGAGCCTGCTGGTTTTCTACAGGGTGAATATGGATAACCGTGATCATCCCATCTTTTTGGGTCATCCGGATAATAAGGTATTTACTTGAAAGCAAAAGCGACTTGAGATTCAACAGGGATTGAGCTGCAAATTCGATATTAAAATGCGACAACAGTGGGAGCAGGACAGGCAGTTCCACCTTGTCTCTCAGCAGCAACATGGCTTCCCCGGGTGGAAGGGCTGAAGCATGAGTGCCTGATATTCCATAACCTCTCTTTTCAAGTCGTTCAATAAGGTTGTAAGCAATAGATGAACCTTCTAAATCCTGCACAGAAGTCCGCACGGTTTGAAACTCTTCATGACCTCCTTGTTCGGCGGGTTCAATAATATTGTGAGCAACAGATGGAGTGGTTGTCGTTATCATTTCAGCAGGCAATGATTCGACGGCCAGATTTTCGTGGGGGTCATCGTGAGTGGGTAAGCTGGTCTTGTGCTCTGCCGTCCCTTCAAAGCTGTATTTGGCAGTGGCTGGCAGCGATAAACCGGAACGTGAACTCACCATGGCAGAAGAAGAAATATAGCCGCCTGTTGCCTGCCCCGGATCGAGTAACAAACGGGCCCTTTCCATCAGGTCCGCCAGTGAAGAGGTATGATCTCTAACGTTGTAATAGGGGCTTTGTTCAGCTTCCGTCGATACCGTTTCAGCAGCATAGCCATAGGTTAGCTGAAACTCCATATCATCTTCCAACTTATTGATTTCATCTGACATGCACTGAAGACAGAAGTGCCCCCCGCTGCCGTCCGGTTCCATAGCCATGCTGTGTTTCGAACACACAGGCATGTCACAGGAGGGCCTGTCAGCTGCTTTTGCCTGATACGTTGATGCCGCTACACACAGCATCAGTACAAAGCTCATAAAGAAAGCAATTCTGACTGAAAAGAGTTTGACAGAAAATAAGGAGTCCATTGCCGTAGTCATTCATAATTTTATTTTGATAATCCGACAAAGCGTAGAATAAAAATTGTCATATTGCTCAGGTAAAAATTGGTCAGAATGACCGTTTGCACACTATGGAAGAGGGCGGTATCTGGATTTTTGGAGGTAGACGGGTGAATAAATCAGGGAATTGACCGACTTATAAACAGAATACTTCCAAGGAACAGACCATGAGCAAACAACCCTCCTCAACAGAGCTGGAAGCGGGGGCTAACCCTTACATCTGGCTGACTGGGCTGATCTCAGGGGGGGCATTGTTTGTGATGACCCTGGTGCTGCCTGCACCTGAGAATATGCCTGTTGCTGCCTGGCAGTGTGCTGGTCTGGCACTGATGATGGCGGTCTTCTGGTCCATGGAAATACTCCCTATTTCAGTGACCGCACTGTTACCTCTTCTGCTGGCTCCGTTAGTTGGCCTGTTATCTCTGGATAAAGTCGCTTCGGCTTATGCACACCCTGTCATCTATCTGTTTATGGGAGGCTTCATGCTGGGTCTGGCTATGGAGCGCTGGAACCTGCATCGGCGGATTGCGCTTTTGACCATGCTGGCTTCTGGTACCGGTGAACGTCGGCAGGTCATAGGGTTCATGCTTACCACCGCCTTTATCAGTATGTGGGTGTCCAATACTGCAACGGCCATAATGATGTTACCCATTGGTATGTCAGTGATCGCAATGATGAAAGAAGAACGGGGTTCTCACGGACACTTTCCTGCGACTCTGCTTCTGGCTATTGCCTATGGCGCCTCCATCGGCGGCTTTGGCACTTTGATTGGAACACCACCCAATGCCCTGTTGGCGGCTTTTCTCAGCGAACAATACGGCATTGAAATTGGCTTTGCCCAATGGATGCTGGTAGGTATGCCTGTGACGCTGTTAATGCTGCTGGTCACGGGCTGGTGGCTCAGTTCCGGGGGCTATGAGCTTCGTCCGGGAGAAAATGAATCTGTACGCCTGTCTTTAAAAGAGCAATTAGCTGAAATGGGTTCCTTAAGCAGGGCTGAAAAATGGGTGGCAGTAATTTTTACTACGACCGCATTATGCTGGGTTTTCCGACCCTGGCTGTCCGGCTTTTTACCAGACATAAAGCTGACTGACACTGCCATAGCCCTTACTGGTGGGCTGCTGATGTTTATCATTCCCGTCCGCTGGGGTGAAAAGCTCGACTTTCTTCTTAACTGGAAAGATATTCGCAGGTTGCCTTGGGATGTTTTGCTGCTGTTTGGAGGCGGTCTGAGTCTGGCGGCAATTATCCGTAAAACAGGGCTGGCAGAATGGATTGCCAGCAACTTCCAGGTATTGGATGGACTGCCTACCATTGCCGCCATAGTCCTGGTGGTTTCTGTGATTATCTTCCTGACTGAAATTACCAGTAATACAGCGACTACGGCTGCCTTCCTGCCGCCTCTGGGTGCGCTGGCTGTCTCCCTTGGCCTGGACCCGGAAGTTCTGGCTATTCCGGCAGCCATAGCCGCCAGTTGTGCCTTTATGTTGCCCGTTGCCACTCCCCCCAATGCAATCGTGTTTGGTTCGGGGCTGTTATCGATTCGTCAGATGATTCGAAGTGGCCTGATTCTGAATCTGGCGGGTATCGTGATTATTACTGTTTTGTGCGCTCTGCTGGTGGACAGGGTCTTCTAGCCAGAAAATCTGAAGTTTTAGACTTCAGACGCAAAAAGGTAAGCGGTAAATGCTGCCCAGCTCAGAGCCAGTAAAAGCCAGGGCAGCCAATGCTGTCTATAGCGGGTCAATTCCTTAGTGATGGTTTCAGTTTCTGCGGCAGGGTTCTCTACCTGCCTTTTAACTTTTTTCAGGTGTTTGTCGAGTTCTCTGGCTTTGGCTTTTTGCTGCTTTTTATAGTGCTCAATGCCTTTCTGGATGCCCTGGGCGATCAGCCTGGTCTGCTCTTTGCTCTGGCCGGGTCGCTGGGTGGCCCTGGCTACAGACATAGCCTCTTCACGGGTTTTGGATGAATCGGTTTTCTTCCGGGGGCTGGCCATATCGTATAACAATCTTGGGGAAGGGAGAGACGGATAATAGAGCAAGACCCCGACGAAATCAGCTCAGATTTCTATCTTTTGTGTGATGCGCGTTGGATCACATAGAGTTTCATATCAAAGCGGCACTGCAGAGCACCCAGGCTGGCCAGCTTTTCTTTCTGGGAAGGTTTGACATGCCAGTAATGTGGGGTCATTGCCAGTAAGTCCATGATATCTTCTGCTGAATTCAGCTGCATACTGCCTTGAACCGCTTTTGTTTCTGTCAGGTTAAAACTTTCAGGAAGTTGATCAAGCAGTTTATCCACAGGGTAAGGCCTAACCGCTTCGTAGATAACCTGACGAAGTTCCAGCAAGTGCTTCTCTCCGGGAGACATCACCAAAACATGCCCTTCAGGCTTTAACAGCCGCGCAAATTCGTTCCAGTCGCATCGTGAAAATACACTTGCAATGACGTCAACTTCCTGGTCTTTAACGGGAATGTCATTAACACTGGCAACCAGCCACTGGACAGTTTTGCTTCTTTTGCAGCAGGCCATTATGGCAGGCCTGGAGATGTCAATGCCGACTACTGCGGCTCCCGGAAACGCCTGTTGCAGCCTTTCTGTGTAATACCCTTCACCGCAGCCGGCATCAAGAATAGACCGATTACTTTCTGAAAATTTCTCAAGGCTGTCCAGAGTTTTGGCAAGTGAATCAGCCACTGGCTGATAGTAGCCTTTGTCCAGAAAACGGGTTCTGGCCTGAACCATTGTTTTGTCATCGCCGGGGTTTTTGCTGCGTTTTTTATGCCCCGGAAGAAGATTGAAATACCCTTGTCTGGCTCGATCAAACTGGTGATTCCGGAGGCAGCCCAGACCCGTACCGGAGGTGTGGAATGAATGTGTCAGAGATTCGTGGCAGACGGGGCAGCGCAGAGTCAGGGTCATGATTACCAGTAAAGGTTTTTTTGATAATGCAAATGCAGCGCATCCGGGCCTTTAAGCCACTTCCACGATTTGCTGGGAACTGGATTTAGCTCAGAGCTGCTCGAGCCGGGAAGTTTACTGTAATTACTGCTTTTTGCCATGAAAAAAATGTCCGCAGCGCCGAACATTAAATCAGCTATGACTTCTAATGGCCTAATTCAGGGCGCTTATTTCAACAGCGGATGATTTTCTGGCAGTTGGCGAGATATCCACAGCGCCAGTTTGCGTTTCATGCTTGGTTCTGACTCTTCCCCTTTCACCAGAGGTTGTATCAACTTGTCATGAACCAGCAGGCGGTATAGATATTCAACTTTTTGCTTGGCGGAATCTGTCGGTTCAAACTGACCTACTTTGCGTTTTTGGGCATAAATAGCTCCGACTCTCAGAGCTTCTTTGACCAGCTCGCTTTCATTTTTGAGTTTTTTCATTGGCTACCCGGTTTTGTTCTCCAAGGTTCACAATAAAGGGTACATCATAATAGCTCAACTGATCTCATGCTCCCGAGTAGTTTGCACTGAGGACCTGCCTGAGGTAAGCAATTCCAGAGTTAATTTGAGTACTATTGGCTAAATCCGGCACCAGACCCTGTTGTTTTTTCTTACCATGGAATAGCCACTCAATGGACTGCAAAGAATGTTTTGGGTTTTTAGAGGGTGTCACCGATAAAAACACCCTGTCAGACCCTTAAATTCCACTTCTTAAAAAGAAAATTCAGACACCAGAGTGGCCCGACCAGCAGAAACTGAATGTCTTCAAAGAAAGAGGGTTTTTTGCCCTCTATCTTGTGGCCGATAAACTGGAAGATCCAGGACACCCCAAAAACAGTAATGCTCAGGGTCAGTAAATACTCACCAAGGCTGGCGGCGATGCAACTCATAACTGCGTATAAGGCAATTATGGCCAGAGATAAAGGCAGAGACAGCATAAAGTAGAAAATCAGGGTCATGGCCATGACCACAATGACCGCAGCAGGGCTGAAAGACCAGACAATGCCAATAATACTGAACATAATTGCCGGAACGCAGATCCAGTGAATCTGTTTGTTGGTGGGGTCCTGGTGACTTTCACCATAGGCTTGGAGCCATTCACTCAGGGGTCGTATTTGCATAGGGGGCCTCATTCTAATGAAACCTGCTAAAGCAGCGTTTTTGTTATTCTTGTCTTTATTCTGCGTAATGCCTGCTACTGAACCCAGTGGCAGGCATGTCAATGATACCTCGCACCATGGAGTTGTTCACAATGATTTTAAAATGCGTCACTGTTTTTCAGAGTTAGCCAGTTATCAGGAGCACTGCTTGCCTTACTGACAAGGAGTGTTTCCTGCTGATTCTGATTCATGGCTGCGATCAACGGTTGTGTGGTCTTTTTAAATCGCTTCAATGCATCACCTTGCAAAGGTTCACCGGTTGGCAGTCTCGCGGTCATAGGATCCACTGCCTTGCCATCGATAAACAGTTCGTAATGCAAGTGGGGACCAGTGGACAAACCGGTATTTCCGGTTTTACCAATCAAATCGCCTTTGCGAACCTTTTGCCCTTCTTTCACATGCAGTTTGCTCAGATGAAGGTACCGGGTGACATAGCGACTGCCGTTTCGCATTTCGATAAAGTGACCGGCTGCCGGGTGATTGGTTTTTGCTTTGACGATGACGCCGTCAGCTGGAGCATAAATGGCAGTTCCTACGGGCACAGCCCAATCTGTTCCATTGTGCGGGCGAATCTGGCCGGTGATGGGATGCTTCCTGGCTGGATTAAAACCGGAACTGACCCGGCCCTTTTTACCCAGAGGGTACCGGGAGAAAGAGCTGCCGAGTATTTTTCCTTCCGGTGTATAGTACTTCCCATCGCTGTAGCGAACCGCCGTGTGGATTTCGTCCTTCTGATAGAGTCGGGCAGCCAGAATGACACCGCCAGCTCCCTTCTTGTTTTTCAGGGAATTGTCAGTCAATAGTTTAAAGCGATCACCAGCCTTCAGATCTTTACTGAAATCAATCTTATATCGGAAAATGGCCGCAAACTTATGAATGAATGAGCTTGAAACACCCGCTTTTCGTGCACTCCGGTAAAGGCTCCCCTGAATTTCGCCGGTAAAAGTTTTGAACAGTTCAAAAGCAGCGGGTTCATGCCTGTCAGTGGAATGAGCAAAAGCAATCTTTGAGAAAGACACTGAAAGTATCAGAGCGGCAGGCAAGCTGCGTCTGACTTTGATGGTGAATGATTTGCTGGTCGAGCGATGAGGCCTGTCAAACAGTCTGGTGCAGGCTTTATAAAATGAATCGGCAGGCATTCATCAGGACCCCCTGTGGAAAACTGCAGGCAGTATCACAGCCCTCGAAAAAGTGGACTATGGAGGCTTCTCCTTAATAGGTCTGTGATCAGGATAAGCGATAACACTGGCTATCGGGATTTTTACCAGGCCGACATCGGACAGGAAAATAAAAAGGGAACAAACGAAGTGATCGAATGTGGACTTTCGTACAATCGGTTGTTCTTTCAGAGGTTTCTACTTAGAACAAAATCCATCTATCAGTATTTTTATATATCAGTAAGCAATAATTCTGCTTTTCTAACATTTGCACGTCTGTATCATGTGGCCGCTTTAATGGGTGAACGCACTCATCAATAGGCGTTTTCGCCCGTTACCCTGTTGTTCTGGCTCCCGCTATGGGCATGAATCCCTTGTTTACTTTTTTCCTGTAAAAACTCAACTCCGCCAGCCCTCAGAAAGGAGGCTGGCTCTCAAATCTCATGGTTTCTGCCGTGGCAGGGTGTTTGAATGTCAGAAGGCTGGCGTGCAGGCGCAAACGGTCAGACGCTGCTCTGGCTTCATCATGAGCGTAAAACTCACAGCCCAGAATAGGGTGTCCCAGCTCAGCCAGGTGAACCCTGAGTTGGTGAGACCGTCCTGTCACGGGCTCCAGCCAGACCCTGCCGTGAGTGCCATCACCCGCTACGGAGTAATACCGGGTCAGGGCCTTTTTTCCCTGCTCATGATCCACCTTTTGTCTGGGTCGGTTAGGCCAGTCGCAAATCAATGGCAGGGATATCTCTCCGGAGTCTTGTTCCGGCGTTCCCCAGACTTCTGCAATGTACCCTTTCTCCACTTCCCGATCCTGGAACTGTCGGCTCAGTTCTCTGTGGCTGGCTGCATTCAGGCCGAACACCATGAGCCCGGATGTGGACATATCCAGCCTGTGGACCACCCGGGTTTCCGGCTCAATGGCAAGCAGGCGCGCATGAGCGCTGTCGTTATCGTTGGGTGGACGACCGGGAACGCTTAACAATCCCGCAGGTTTAACAACAACCACCAGTTCGGAGTCACGGTACAGCTCAGTCAAAGGTTCCTGACAGTGAGGCGCAATAAAGGTCATGCAAAAAGGTCAATAATGAATGTGCGGGCATTATGCAGGGATTGAGGGGGGGATGAAAAGTAAGACTTCTAATCACTGCTGCTGTCACCACCGGTAAAGCCTACGCTCGTAGTATCCAGCTTAAGGACTCTGCCCGACAAAGTGAAACCTGACATTGAGTTTTCATAGCTCATCTTTTCTTAGTATTATATCTCTTTCACTTGAGCAAATGCTTGAATCTGTCGAGGGCCAAATTTTTTTGTTTTCTTTTAAATTGGAGTCTCTAAAAAATAATCTCTGATTGTGAAGGTAGTAATCAAAATCTTCCCAGCAAATGACTAATTTCCCAGTAGCAATTTTTTTTAACCGTATGTAAGCGGTCATTCTTCCAGGCATTTTTCTTAATTCTTCCAGATTGGTTTCTTTTGTTAAAAAAACACCATTCAAGTCGGGATTTTCAGGGGGAGAAGCTGAAATCCATAAGGCGCTATGACTTAACATTCCCTCATCTGTTGTTACATTCATAGTGTAGGTCCCATAACTACCATCTCTCATTACCTGGCCGATCTCGATACGACCATCTTCATCCTGCATGGAGAGTATGAACAGTTTTTCAGAAGCGAAGGTATTTAGCTCATGAAATTCCAGATTGATATGATCAAGGCTGGCACTCTTACCATACCATGAGCCCAATAACTCAAAATAATTAATTGTTGGTCTGGCATAAGAAGACGATGTCAAAAAAATCAATATAGAAAGAAGCATGATTCTTATCATAAATAAATCTCATTACTTCGAATGCAGTCCTCATTGTAAAAAAGAATTTGCAAAATTCCAGAAAACATAACAAAAAAATTCCAGTGGACTGTCAAAGGTTATGCACAGGGTCGATAATGAATGTGCGAGCATTATGCAGTCCCCCGCTACAACATAGTTGTCGTTTTATGTCACGATACGGAAGTACCGACAATGAACTCAATCACTGGCGACTTTCTTAACGAAGCGAGCGACAAAACGTTCTATAAATTCCGGCACTTTTCTGAAAATAAGGGCACAGATCAGCAGATTGAGTACACCAAGTGTCAGGAAAAACTGTTCAATGGACAGCTCCAGTAACCCCAGGAATACCATGCCAGAAAGGGCACTGACCACCATATAGAATGCATTCTGAACATTCAGGGCAGCAATCGTCTGTGCACGACGGTTCGCAGGTGTTCTCTGCTGAACCATGGCATACAGAGGAACAATAAACAGGCCGCTGAAAAAACCAATCATGCCCAGATCCAGCAAAACTCTCAGATTTTCACTGTTTTCCATAAAGGCATCAATGGTCAGTAAGTTTGTCGTTGTGGCAGGAGTGACAGCAAAATACAAATCAATTCCGAACAGGCTCAGACCCAGGGCACCAATGGGTACAATACCCGGCTCAATATGACCTTTGGAAAGTCGTCCACAGAACAGCGAACCGGCAGCGACGCCAATGATGAATATCGCCAGCATGACACTGACGACTTGTGGACTGCCTTTCAGGGTCTCGCTGGCCAGGTTGGGAAGCTGTGTCAGATAAGCAGCCCCCAGAGCCCAGAACCAGGAAATGGCAATAATGGATTTGTGAACGCTGTCGTTTGATCGGGTTTTCCGGATTATAGTCAGGGTCTGCTGAAAGAGGTTCCAGTTGATTTTCAGGTTGGGATCAGCCGCTGCAGCCCCGGGTATAAATAGAGACGCCAAATAACCCAGAACGGCAAACAGAACGACAGAAACGGCTACCCAGACAGTAGCATCAGTCTGTTCAATCAAAATACCTGCACCCAGCGTACCCGCCAGTATGGCAACAAAAGTACCCATTTCTACCAGAGCATTGCCGCCAATCAGTTCATTTTCATTCAGGTGCTGGGGAATAATGGCGTATTTAACCGGCCCGAAAAAAGCGCTTTGAACCCCCATCAGGAACAGCAGAACCAACAGGATCAGGTAGTTCTGGGTAATGATAAAGCCGGAAGCGACCGCCATGGTGACAATTTCCAGCAGTTTGACCCGGCGGATAATCATCGACTTTTCATATTTGTCACAGATCTGCCCGGCAGCACTGGAAAAAAGAAAGAAAGGAAGAATAAACAGGCCAGCAGCCAGGTTGATGTATAGATCTGAGTTAAGTGGCAGGTTTTCTGCTGCAGCGAATGCCGCCATCAGTAACAGGCAGTTTTTATAGAGGTTGTCGTTAAAAGCACCCAGAAACTGGGTCAGGAAAAAAGGTAGAAAGCGTCTTTTACCCAGCAGTGCCAGCTGACTCTGTTGCCTCATGTTAAAGCCTCGTTATTTTTTATGACAGGCTCAATGAGTCACAAATTGAGCTCAAATTCACGCTTTTCAAAAACTCATCGGCAATTATTCTCATCTTATCAGATCTGAGTACCAGAGCGTTATTGGCGTTGAGAACCTGCCTTAAGTAGGAGTCTTCAATAGAAGAGTTTGCGGAAGAGCCTTGAACCCTGGACATCATGGCACAGAGCTCTTCTGGTGAAGATGGGGCATGAGAGCCACATTGGTAATCATTCTTGGGCATGATGACAGCACCGACCCAACAATACGTCAGGCAGCCGCCTTTCGAGTGTGTCAATTCATACAGGTAATGACTGAAGGCCTGCTGAATCGCTTGCCTGCATTTGTCTTCTAAGATGTCAGGAAGATTTTTCTCTTCATCCGACAGCTCTAATGACTTCAGACTAGATTCGTAACTTCTGCGAATGGATTGGTGCGTTTTTTTCATAGCAAGCATACTTCTCTTATATTCTTCTTTTTGAGCTTGATTTTGTTGTTGATCCATGGCTGTTTCAAGCTCTTCAATCCTATTTCGCCCAGAGTTGATGTAATCTTCAAGCGCTGCCGCAGTTTTCTTATATTGATTGATTCTTTCCAATTTCGCCTTCAAGTCCGGATTGTTCTCTACTTTTTGTTGGAACAGAGCCTTGACCTTTTCTTTAATCACTGTGTCGCACCAGAAAGATCCCCCTATGATAATCACCGGACGGTGATTCTTCTTGCCTGAGACTGATTGTGAAAACGCAGGACGGTGCACCAGCATTCGTTCTATATTGGGAATGCCCTCAGGTTGGTCTGTCCAGGCGTTCTGTATAGATGAGCTGATAATGCTATCTTCCAGGTATCGTGAAACCCCGTCATGACAATGAGTGATGAAAAAGCCATAACCTTCCCTCTCCCGGAAGCGCTCATAAGCCAACCGCCATACCTGACTATTTTTTTCTCTGGACCATAATTTCCTATACCACTTTTTCAGGCAATGGGTAGCTTCGACCTTCAGTTCATCGAACTTTGCCAGCTCCCTCAATAGATCATAATAATAACTGGCCGATTCAGTATGGCCCCCATTGGTCGGCACTGGGTCCAGCCAACCTGATTTCAGGGCTTCATGGGCAAAGTGAATAACCGCAGGGTCGGTCAAGATCCTGCGTTTCAGAATCTCCACTATTGATTTAAACCATTCGTAAGGGTCTGCACCGCCCTGAACAATCATTTTTGAGTGCAATAACTTGAGTTGTTCAGTGACCTGATCTCCATCATTATTGAGCAATATTTCTCTGACTGTCGCCGTCATCGGGGACTCAATCCGGGCTAAAAAATAGCCCCCTTCGATCAATTTCTTCTCTGCATCGCCCAATGCTTCTTGCTCCAGTAACATTGAGACACCCATGGAAAAACTGGTTAGATCTTTTTGTTTCCAAAGTTTCAAGACCATTTCGGCGGTGCCTGGATTGGTTTCCGGCAATTCACAGTCTGCCTCATCGGCGTTGTCCAGTTCTTCGAGGCTCTCACCATAGGCTCTTTGATGTTTTGCTATAACAGCATCTTTCAAAAGACCTATAAAATTCGCTAACGCAGCGCTGACAGCACTTTCCATTCTGGTGGGCGTGCCAGAAGCATTTGCCATTCTGGTGGGCGTGCCAGAAGCATTTGCCATGCTGGTGGGCGTGCCGGAAGCATTTGCCATTCTGGTGGAAGTGCCGGAAGCATTTGCCATTCTGGTGGAAGTGCCGGAAGCACTTTCCATTCTGGTGGGCGTGCCGGAAGCATTTTTCTCTCTGGTGCCTGTACCGGAAGCATTACCCTTTCTGGCGGGCGTGCTGGGAGCATTTGCCTTCCTGTTAGGCTGGAATTCAGGTTTGATTTCCTTTTCCTCTACAGGTTCCCCGCCAAAAGACTCAGACTCCCAGGTTCGACCACCATCCACTGAATACTCGCCAAAGCCGTGGTTGAGGCTATTTATTTGCCGACATGGAATCCCGAAATAACGGCAAAAAGCAATAAAAACAGGCACTCGATGACGACAGGAGCCTTGCCGCTGGGTGACGAGGAAGTGAAAGAGGTTTTTTTTGCGTTCCGGTTTAGCTTTACCGGAAAACTGTCGGCAATAGTCCGAGATCGCCTCAACTCGTTGTTTTGTGGTTTCTGCGTTTTCTATTGCCCGCAAAATCTGCTGTATTTCCGGCGGGTGATCGGCAATGGTCTTGAAAAGTTCGTTCAGTACGCTTTTCATACCTTCTGAGCAGTGGGCATCAAGACGTGCTGATGGATCTGACCCTTCAGATTGGGCTTCATTAGCCAATGTCTTTTTGCCCGGTTTTCTGGATTCCACGACATAGTCGAACTGAATACTCTGATTGGCTCCGGTGCCGAGAATAATCACTGTGTGAAGCCCGGTATACCGATCCCTTATCAGTTCATATGGCAAATTGGGTTCCATACGCAGTGCCACAATATAGTCATCAGGCGTCAGGCTGGGCAATACATATTGGCCTCTTTGTGGGGGTGATTTATAGCTTGCCAATGTTTGATCACTGGTTAATGTCACTGGCTGGTCATGCCCGGGTAACGGGTCTGGTGTGAGGGTTTCGACTCCCTGAATGTGTTGATCATTAATATCGATACATTCGATATCACCCTTAACAGTCACACGAATATTCATCACCTCATAGCGATACATACTGGGAGGGGGGTTCTCAGTATTGAAGATTTTATGCTCTTCTACTGTTGGCTTCGTTAGTCTCTCAAAGTCCGTTTCCCGATCCAATGCCCGATTCACCGTCGTTTTGTTACCATCACTCGCAGCCAGGCCGCAAAAGTCAGTTTCTTCAGCCAATGCCTTAACCTGCGTCTCTTCGTTAATAGAATCGTTCAACATCTGGTTCGGCAGGTCACTCATCTGATGCCAGAATGCAGGCCAAAATTGAATGTCACGGGCATTCCATGTCTCTATCAGCTTATCAGCCTCCCGAAGATAAGGCTGGCAGGCCGGTGTTTTCAGGGTTTGTTCCTCTTCTTTCGTCATGGAGAATACGTCATCGGCCTTCACGCCGGTGCGGCCAAACTCATCATTAAACCAGCGTTGCTGCCAGTGTCGGTAAAGTGCCCGGGTGAGAATATCGCCGGACTGATACGGCTTCAGGGAGAGACCAGATGCCTGCCATTTGGCCTGAGCCACCCTCCTGATGATTTCCGCTTTGACTTCCTCTTCATTCGGACGCGCCTTAATACGAATTTCGTGGTTTTTTTCATCAATACTGTCGAGGTTACTTTTTCGTATCAACCACGGCCGATCAATGTTGGGTATGCTTTGGATGAACCATTCGCAAAGTCCGGAATCAAACTTACTTTTACCTATGGCGAGAGCGGGTGGTTCTGGCAGATTCTCCAGCGACAGTTCGGCTGCCATCAGATAAAGTCGGTAGTGCTTATCGAGGCATTGAAGCAATGCTTTTTCGGTAAAATCGCCCCCTTTGTCAACCGCTCTGGCGACATTCTGTAAATCAAGGCTGGTCGGCTGCAACGGCAGGTTTTTCTGTTGCAGGCAGGCCCTTAATCGACAGTGTTGCTCAGTCAGCTTTTTAGCCGCAGTTTTCCCTTCCGGAGTCAGTGGCAACACTTTCCCGGCAATGGTCTGCAATTCGGTCTGGTTGTACTGCCGGATCGGCAAATGTCTGAAACGCCCTTTCAGAGCCGGTGATAAGGGTTTTCGTCCGCTGTACTCAGGTGGGTTGATGGTGGCAAACAGGTGGAAACCCGGATGGGCATCACCGGCCAGAATATCGTTCAACTCACCTTCCAGATGCTGGCTGTCGATCAGATTCATTTCTGAAATCACCACGATGCCGCCTTCCACTTTTGCTTTCTGGATCGCTTCACACACTTTATCCCAGGAACAATCACAGGCATTCAGGAGAAAGACGTCCGGCCTGGATTCTCCCCGTTGCTCAGCTTGCAGTCTGACACTTTCAATCATCAGGTTCAGCGTGACATCCTTACCCCGTCCAGCCGGGCCTTCAACCAGCGTCGCCTGACGGCCGTCGTGTTTTCTGTCGTGATGGTAAGCCTGCTGACAGCGACTTAAATCCTGTCCCAGATGTTGCACCAGATCAATAACTGCCGATCCGGAGGTATCAAACTCAGGCCGGAATTTTTTGGTGAATGCTTCGAAGTCCCGCTGAATATCTGGCAGGGTGTGGTTATGAACTTTATCGCGCAGGGTGTTGTCCAGTTCGTAACGGGCAGCAAACCAGATTTCCAGTGCCGAAAGGGCATCCTGTTGAGTCTCGCCGATTTCGGGACCCAGTACATCCCGGAAACTTTGTTGGATCAAACTGTTTACTTGCTCACAGCTGGCACTGTCTCCTTCGGATAACGCACGATCCAGATACCAGCCCACCCAACTGCAGATATCGGTTAAATCCCTGGGGGTAAACTCATGGTCGGGCAATAGCTCCTGATAATATTGCCACAGTGCCATCACACTCTTGCTGGCCTTATGTGCAATACCGTTTATTTGATGGCGTTGTAAATGATTGAGCAAAGCCGGTTCCACTACTCTGTCCCGAAGGAAAGCCTGATCCAGACGTGGGTAGTAAGCCCTGGGCAGTTTCTCTTTCAGGGTCGGGGCCATTTGGCGCCCGGCGTAATGATCGGGGTTGCCAGTGAGAATCACCCGGTGTTTTTCGCTGACCCTGACAGGATGACCATTCACATAAATGCAGGGTTTCGGTTCCCACAAGCCGTTCAATGACGCCAGCAGTCCGGCTTCGGCCAGGTTGGCTTCATCCAGAACCAGGGTTACGTATTCTCCGTCTTTGTCGGATTTGGTATTGGCCCATTCCATCAATGCCCGGTTTTGCTGCACCATAGAGCGGTCGCCGTCGGCGTGTTGTTGCCACTGCCAGCGTTTTATCAGGGTCTGTTCGCTGTCAGAAGGTCCAAGGGAAATGATCTTGGCCTGTCCTGAAGCCTTTGCCATTTTGGCGGAAAAGTAGCTTTTCCCAGTGCCGGTTTCCCCTTCAAGGAATATAACGGGAGAGTCGGTAAGACGGTCATGGAGTCGGGATAATCGACGACTTTCACGATCCTTCTGACTCATCTCGCCATGATAAAGATCCCGGGCCAGTGCAGACAGAGGCTCATCAGAGGAACCCTGCCATTTCAGTGATTCAGACAGTCGATTTTCTATGCGTTCGATGCCTTTTGCCTCAGAACTCGCTGTTCTGGCGATGTGAAAACAATCGCTGGCTAGGCCGTGGATGGCATCGGATCGGGTCTGCCCTGAGTGCAAAGGTAACTGCCAGCCACAAGCCAGTGCATCTTGCAAACGTTTAATCTGTCTTGTTGGCTCGATGGTTAAGGATTGCCAGGGCTTTGTTGCCGCTGGATTGACTGCCAACTGATACGCTATAGCATCCCGTTGTTTTTCAGGCGCGTGGGCCACAATTGTGGCGCAGAGCTTGTCCAGAAATTCTTTTTCAGCCTGCCCTGACAATGGTTTTTCATAGGACAGACGTAATTCGGTACCTTTAAATACTGCCGGGTCAAAGGCTCGGGCCAGTGGCCACAGGTTCTGCCTGACAAACGTTCTATCCAATCGCGGGGCGCTATTTATGACGGCAGCTAACTGATCCGGGTCTACCGAGGCGGCTTGATCCTCATCCGGTAACAAGTACCAACAGGCCACTTTCATAAAATCACGCACGGACGGATCCTGCCGGGTTCCATGGGTGATGACGCTATTGATGGCCCTGCGCCAGTGGCAGGACAGGCGCTGTTTGGAGTGGTCAACCTGCTGTGCCCGGCGGGCAGCCAGTATCAGGCTATTCAACAACTCTTCGGTGATTTCAGGCAGAGGGTTACAAAGGTGGGCAGGAACGGTTTTAAAGGCTTCGTAAAGTTTAGCAATTGCTTGTTCTGGCAGCTCAGTCTGCGGGATTTGATGCTTGCGAGCATTAATATGCCAGAGATCGATCTCAGGACAGGGTTTACCCATGGCGACCATCAAATTGACTACTGAAGACGGACTCTTCGCAGACTCAGGCCAAAGCAGGGTGACATGTGCTTGTGGGTACGCCTGTAATTGGCCATTCACTAACAGAGGTTGCCCTACAATCAGGGGTTCCAGAAGCTGCGCAAGTGTTGGATTAGTCTCCATTCCCAGGAATACAACCGGCTTGCCAGAGGTTAATGCCTTCTGCAACTGACTCTGACGTTGTCCAAAATGCGCCTTTTGTTCGGAAGTAATATGAATGTTATCAAATAGCTGGCTGAAGCTGGTCTGTTCATTGACTTGAATAACCAGAGGCACTTCCTGCTGACTATTTATCCAGTGACTGGTCTGGGCATGATGCTGATACGTCACGGTACTAAAAGCGCGTTGATCTTTGATTTTTTGCTGCAGCTGACAGCTGCTGGACGAAGAGTGCTTATCGTTTTCTGCCAATCCCAGGGCTTCTGGCTGCCGTTTTGAATCAGCCACCTGAAGCCGGGGCTCCAGGCCTGTTGTTTCGCGAATAGTCTGCAGTGAGCCCAGCAAACGGAACCAGTCTGCCTCAGTGAGGGCAGACGTTACGGTGACTGCACCACCTGCCTGAATTTGTTCCAACAGACGGATGTTAGGGACTGCGTAGCCTTCCGGTGCAATGGCAATCGGGCTCAGCCAGTCCCTGATATTACTCTGGTTAATAATGATCGGTTTTTCTGATGTGCACTCGCTATCGTCACCCTCTTTGACAGAAGAGTGGGACAGACTTTGGAACAGTGAATGAAGCTCGTTATCCCCTACCGGCATCTGATAAAACTGAACATCGTCGGGTAACGGACAGATCTTCCCATTGCTCTCAAAGCACTGTTGCGCCAGCATCTGACGAATGCTCTGTTCAAAGGCCAGATCTTTCCAGTCAGCCCCCTTCAAAATCACCCGTTGCCCGGTCTTCAATGACTCAAGCCTGCCGGGGATGTGCCGGATTCGCCCCTGTTTATCCACGCCAGGGCCGCCGAGCAGCAACGGTCGCCAGTGACTGTGCAGGTGGCAGTCAATAAGAACGGTATTGTCGTCATCCGTGGTACTTTCAGCAGAGGGGAGTTCAGCCAATAGCGAAGGAAGCTCGTCGATCTCTATCGATGAGTCATAGTCGGTCTGTGCTTCGAACTGCCAGGTATTGCCCGGTCGATTAATTCGCCGCCAGAAATCAGCACCGGGTGCGTCTTCACGCCGGCCAACCAATGCCAACTGTTCAGGGTCTGCCAACACTAGCAGAGCAACGTGTTCGCCCAGAGGGCGTTTCTTCTGGCTGACATTATCGAACAGACAGGGGTTATCCGGGTCCAGTAGATCGTTAAGTTTAGGCAGTTCCTCACTGGTGAGCTTTCGGATATCGATCACCAGGGTCAATGGCTGTGAACTTTCAAAGAGCTTGCCCGGACTCAGAGTGTGGCGGCCCTCTTCGGAAATGCTCAACCGGCTCACCAGGTTGGCCTGTGAGAGGTCGTCGGGGTGAGAAATAACCGTAACATCCTGATGTTCATCGCAGGTTCTGGCAACCAAAAGCTGTCGAACCTCGTCATCACTGTCGACAAAACGAAAATCGAAGGAATGAGTCGCCTTTTGGAGCGAGGAATCCGCAGAGATGGTTCTCACTTTGTCAGGCAAAGTCTCCGAAGAGGACGATCTCTTTAGTCTGGACCTTACTTCAGAGCAGATTTCTACATCCTGCTTTTCCTTTGACGATACATCCAGCTTTGCCATCTTGGCTGCCATGCCATCATCAAGCAGGCCAGGATCAGAAACGCGTTTTTTGGTACTTCCAGCAATCTGGCCATCCATAGTCAATCTCCCTCTCAACTGTCATTTGAAGTTATTGAAATTGTTTAGTGGTAAGACCTTAAGGTGTGATTAAAGTTCCATTTTAACGATCTCGAAAAACTGATCATGACCAAACGGTTATCAGGTATCCAGTGACTCAGAGAGTGAATTCAAATTCACGCTGTTCAAAAACTCTTCGGCAATGGCTGTCAGCTCAGCGGATTTGAGTATCAGAGCGTTATTGACGTTGAGTGCCTGCCGCAGGTAGGCATCCTTAACAGAATTCTGAAACGTTAAAGAGCTATGAAAACTACACATCATGACTAACAGCTCTTCTGGTGAAGACGGATCATGAGCGCCATAGTAACGTTGATCCTCGCAGTCCCCGAAGAGAGCATCTCCCCAACAATAGGTTAAACAACCACCTTTCGAGTGTGTTACTGAATACAGGTATTGAATGAAAGCCTGCTCAATCATGGGCTTGGATTTGGTTTTTATATCATCCAGAAGCTTTTGGTCATCCCACGACACCCCATGGGGATTTAGTTTGATTTCTTCCAATAACGGTTTCAGGTAAGGGCTGTTATTGATTATTCGTTGATACAGGGAATCAACCTTTTCATCAAACACCGTATCGCCCCAGTGAGGTTGCCCCATGATAATCACTGGACGGTGGTTCGCCTTGCCTGAGGTTAGCTTCACAAACGCAGGATGATGCACCAGCATTCGTTCTATATTCGGAATGCCCTCAGGTTCGTCTGTCCAGGCGTTCTGTAGAGATGAGCTGACAATTTTATCTTCCAGAAATGCTGAAAAACCTTCATAACAATGAGTGATGGACAAGAAGGCATTACCATTTTTTTCCTGGTAGCGTTGATAAGCCATCCGCCACTTCTGGCTATTTTTTTTCAACGAAAATAACTGCTTATACAACTTTTTCAGGCAATGGGTGGCGCCGACCTGCAATTCATCTACACCTTCCAGACGCACCAAAAGGTCGTGATGTATATTGGCTCCCATAATCTTGCTATCGTAGTCCGGCACAGGATCCAGCCAACCCCATGCCATGGCTTTACGGGTCAATTGAAGAACCGAAGGCCTGCTCAGGTTACTTTTATGAAGTAGATAGACCATTGAAGCCAACCAATTGTAAGGGGTGGTGCCGACCTGAAGAATAATTTTTGAATGGAGTGACTTGAGTCGTTCACTGACCTGATCTTTATCACTGCTGGACAATATTTGATGGATTGCCTCCGATATGGGTTTAAATTTCAAATTGAAATGATCAAACTCTTCTTTCTCCAGTGACTCGATCACTGAGACACCCATGGAAAAAGCGGATAAACTTTTTTCCTTAAAAAGGTTATTTAATAATTCGGGAATACCTGGATTGCTTTCTGGCAAAGCATTGTCTGTCTCAAGGGTTTTTTTCATTTCCTCAAGACTCATTCCAGAGGCTGCAGCCAACGTATGCTGTTGTGCTAAGTCAGCTCCTTTCAGCAGATTCTTAATCTTCTTTGATGCAGTGCTGGCATTACGGACTTTCCTGGTGAGCTGGAATTGAGGAGTGATTTCTTTTGGCCGTATTGGTGCTCCGCCTAAATCCACTGACTCCCAGGTTTGGCGTTCATCTAATGAGTACTCGGCAAAGCAGTGGATACGGTTATTAATTTGCCGACATGGAATCCCGAAATAACGACAAAAAGCAATAAAAACAGGCACACGATGACGGCAGCTACCTTGCCGCTGTGTTACGAGGAATGCAAAGAAATTTTTAGCACTCTCTGGTTGAGACGCACCGGAAAACTGTCGGCAATACTCAGTGATTGCCTCAATACGTTGCCTGGTGTCTCCAGCATTTTCTATTGACCGCAAAGGCTCCTGTATTTCGATTGGTTGTTGTTCAATGCTCTTAAACAGTTTCTCCAGTACAGTAATCATACCTTCTGAACAGTGGGTGTCTAACCATGTTGATTGTTCTGGCCGGGCTTCTTTTCTACCCGGTTCTCTGGGTTCTACGATATAAGCAAATTGAATACTCTGTTCAGCATTGATCCTGGAAACAAACATCTTGGAAACAAACAATGTATGTAGTCCGTTATATCGGTCTCTGATCAGGGTATATGGCAAATCGGGTTCTATACGAAGGGCTACGATATGATCGTCGGGCGTCAGGCTGGGCAATGCAAACTGGCCATTCTTCGATGACCAGGTAAAGGTCGCCAGCGTTTGCTTGCTGGTTAATGTCACTTCCTGCTCAGACCCCGGTAACCGGGCAGGTATGAGGGTTTCGACCCCCAGAATGTGAATATCATCAAGACTGATTTGTTTGATATTACCCTCAGAAGTCACATAGGTATCCACTGGCCGCCAGCGATACATCGCAGGAGAATGGTAGCGCGTATTAAAAACCTCATGAACGTCAACTTTTGGTTTCTCCTGACATTCATAGTTTGTTATCTGGTCCAGTGCCTTAGCCTTTTTCTCGAGGACTTCTGGATTGTATTTTTCAGAATTGTCCATCCAATGGTTTGGCAGATCACTTATCTGATGCCAGAACGCAGGCCACCATTGAACTTCATCAGCTTTCCATGCCGCTATCTGCTTATCAGCCTCGCGCAGATAAGGCTGGCAAGCCGGCATTTTCAGAGTTTGCTCCTCTTCTTTCGTCAGGGGAAATATAAGATTAGCTTTCACGCCCGTCCGGCCAAACTCACGATCAAACCAGCTTTGCTGCCAGTGTCGGTACAGTGCCCGGGTGAGAATATCGTCCGACTTGTCTGGCTCCAGGGAAAAACCGGATGCCAGCCATTTTGCCTCAGCCACCATCCCGATAATTTCTGTTTTGGCTTCGGCTTCATTCAGATTGGCCTCAATACTTATTTCATGGCGCTCTTCATCAATGCTTTTGTGATCACAGTTTCGTATCAACCAGGGGCGATTAATTCCCTTTACTGTTTGATTGAACCAACTGCAAAGTTCAGCAGCAGGTTCTCCTTTACCTATGGTCAGAGTCGATGGCTCTGGCAGTTTCTCCAGCGACAGGTCTGCTGCCATCAGATAAAGCCGATAGTGCTGATTGAGGCATTGATGAACGGCTTTTTCGCTAAAATCGCCAGCACTGTTGATAGCCCTGGCAACATTCTGTAAATCAAGGCTGGTCGGTTGCAATGGCAGTTTTTTGAGTTGCAGGTAAGCCCTTAAACGACAATGTTTTTCTGTTAGAATCTTGGCGGCGAATGTCCCTTGTGAGGACTCTGGCAACACTTTTTCGGCAATGGTCTGTAATTCGGTCGCGTTGTACTGCCGGATGGGCAAATGCCGGAAACGCCCTTTCAGCGCCGGTGATAAGGGTTTTCGCCCGCTATACTCAGGCGGGTTGATAGTGGCAAACAGGTGGAAACCCGGATGGGCGTCACCGGCCAGAATATCGTTTAACTCACCTTCCAGATGCTGGCTGTCGATCAGGTTCATTTCCGAAATCACCACGATGCCGCCATCGACTTTTGCTTTCTGGATCTTTTCACACACTTTGTCCCAGGAACAATCACAGGCATTCAGGAGATAAACTTCCGGCATGGACTCTCCCCGTCGCTTAGCCTGCTTTCTGACACTTTCAATCACCAGGTTCAGCGTGGCATCTTTACCCCTTCCGGCCGAGCTTTCTATGAGCGTTGCCTGACGACCGCCGTGTTTTCTGTCGTGATGATAAGCCTGCTGACTGCGGCTTAAATCCTGCCCAAGCCACTGCGCCAGTTCACGAACTGCCGATCCGGAGGTATCAAAGTCTGGTCGGATTTTTTTGCTGACTGTACTGAAGGTCTGCTGCATATCCAGCAGGGTCTTGTTATGAACTCTGTCGCTCAGGGTGCTCTCCGGTTGGTAACGGGCAGCGAACCAGATTTCCAGTGCTGACAGGCCATCCTGATGAGCCTCGGTGATTTCAGGCCCCAGTACATCCCGAAAACTATGTTGGATCAAACTGTTTATTTGCTCACAGGTCACACTGCCGCGAGCGGGTAGGGCACGATCCAGATACCAACCCACCCAACTGCAGATATCGGTTAGATCCCTGGGGGTAAACTCATGCCCGGGCAACAGCTCCTGATAATATTGCCAGAGTGCCATCACACTGTTGGTGGCACTGTGTGCAATGTCGTTTATTTGCTGCTCCGGCAGATACCGTTGTAACTGATTGACCAGAGCCGGTTCCACCACCCTGTCCCGAAGGAATGCCCGGTCCAGGCGTGGGTAGTAAACTCTGGGCAGTTTCTCTTTCAGGGCCGGGTCCATTTGGCGCCCGGCGTATTGACCCCCGTTACCGGTAAGAATTACCCGGTGTTTGGGGCCGACCCTGACAGGATGACCATTCACATAAATACAGGGTTTCGATTCCCATAAGCCATTCAATGAAGCCAGCAATCCGGTCTGGGCCAGGTTGGCTTCATCCAGAACCAGAGTGACATAGTGTCCGTCTTTGTCGGATTCGGTATTGGCCCATTCCATCAACGCCCGGTTTTGCAGGACCATAGAGCGGTCGCCATCGGCGTGCTCTTGCCACTGCCAACGTTTCATCAGGGTCTGTTCGCTATCAGAAGGTCCAAGGGAAAGTACCGACGCCTGTCCTGAAGCCCTCGCCATTCTGGCAGAAAAGTAACTTTTCCCGGTGCCGGTTTTTCCCTTCAGGAAGAGCACGGGAGAATCTGCGAGTCGATCATGGAGTCGGGATAATCGGCGACTTTCACGATCCTTCTGACTCATCAAACCGTGATAAAGATCCCGCGCCAGTGCTGACAGGGGCGAACTGGCAGAACCCTGCCATTTCAGTGATTCAGCCAATTGATGTTCTATGCGTTCAATGCCTTCTGCCTGAGAATTCGCTGCTCTGGCCCTATGAAAACAATGAGTGGCCAGAGCGTGAACGGCGTCGAACCGGGTCTGCCCGGATGGCAAAAGTAATCGCCAGCCACAAGTCAGTGCATCTTGCAAACGCTTAATCTGTCTTGATGGCCTGATGGCTAATAGTGAGTAGGGCACTGTTGATTCCAGATCGACTTGCAACTGATAGGCTATGGCATCTCGTCGTTTTTCAGGTGCATGGGCCGTGATCATGGCACAGAGCCTGTTCAGAAATTCTTCTGCGCCAGACTCCGGAAGTGGACTTTCGTAGGACAACTTTAATTTTTCATTAAATAATCCCACGTCAAAAGCTCTGGCCAGTTGCCAGAGGTTCTCTATCACAAACCTTCTATCCACCCACAAGGCACTGTTGATGATGGCAGTTAACCGATCCGGATCTACCCAGGCGGCTTGACCCTCGTCCGGCTTGTTATGGGCATCTGGCGTCTTATCCGGTAACAAGAGCCAACAAGCCACTTTCATAAAATCCCGCACTGGCGGACATTGCCGGGTGCTGTGGGTGATGACGCTATTGATAGCCTTGCGCCAGTGGCAGGGCCGCAGTTGTGGAGACTGGTCAACCTGTTGTGCCTGCCGGGCAGCCAATATCAGGTTATTCAACAACCCTTCGGTCATTTCAGGCAGAGGGTTACAAAGGTCGGCAGGTACGGTTTCAAATGCTTCATAAAGTGAGTAGAGCGCTTGTTCTGGCAGCTCGGCCCGGGGGATACCCTGCCTTAGAACATTGATCTCCCAGACACCAACCTCTGGACAGGGGTTACTCGTGTCAACCATGGAGTTAACTATTGAAGATCGACTTCTTGCAGACCTGGGCCAGAGTATTGTGACATGAGCTTGTGGGTACGCCTGTAATTGGCCATTCACTAACAAAGGTTCGCCAACAAACAGGGGCTCCAGAAGCTGCTGAAGCGTTGGATTACTCTCCAGTCCCAAGAATACAACAGGCTTGCCAGCGGTCAATGCCTTCTGCAACGCACTTTGACTGCGTCCAAAATGTGCCTTTTGTTCCGAGGTGATATGGATATTATCAAAGAGTTGGCTAAAGCCGGTCTGTTCACTGACCCGAATAACCAAAGGTGCTTCCTGCTGATTATTTATCCAATAACTTGCCTCGACATGTTGCTGATAAGTGACAGTATCAAAAGCTGCGTGATCTCTGACATTTTTCTGTAGCTGACGGTTCTTGAACAGAGATTGCTCATGGCCTTCTGCCAATCCCAGGGATTTTGGCTGCCGTCTTGAATGAGCCACCAGCAGTTGGGGGGGCAGGCCTGTCCTCTCGCGAATAGTCTGCAATGAACCCAGCAAACGAAACCAATGTGCCTCAGTGAGGGGAGACGTTACGGTGACTGTCCCCCCCGCCTGAACCTGCTCCAACAGGCAGGTGTTAGGGACTGCATAGCCTTCCGGGGCAATGGCAATAGGGCTCAGCCATTCCGTGATATTACCGCAGTTAATGATGATCAGGTTTTCGGGTACCTGCTCTTTATCAAATCCTTTTTCACCTTCTTTCTCACCTTCTTTGTCAGAAGAGTGAGACAGACTTTGGAACATTGAATAAAGCTCGTCATTCCCCAGCGGCATCCGGTAAAACTGAACATCATCGGGTATCTGACAGATCTTCCCATTGCTCTCAAAGAACTGTTGCGCCAGCATCTGTCGAATCGTCTGTTCAAAAGCCAGGTCCTTCCAATTGGCCCCTTTCAGAATCACCCGCTGTCCGGCCCTCAGAGATTCAAGCCTGCCGGCGATGTGCCGGATTCGCCCCTGTTGATCCACACCGGGGCCGCCCAGAAGTAACTGTCGCCAGTGACTGTGCAAGTGGCAGTCAATAAGAACCGTATTCTTGTCATCCATGGCGCTTTCAGAGCAGGGCAGTTCAGTCAATACCGGGGAAACTTTGTCAATTTTCATCGATGGATCATTGCCGGTCTTTGTGTCGAACTGCCAGGTATTTTCGGGTCGATTAATTCGCCGCCAGAAATCAGCGCCCGGAGCATTGGTCCCCGAGGCGTCATCACGCTGGCCAACCAATGCCAGCTGTCTGTGATCTGCCACGACCAGCAGAGCAACATGTTCTCCCAGAGGGCGCTTTTTCTGGCTGACTTTGTCGTAAAGACAGGGGTTAGCCGGGTCCAGTAGATCGTTAAATTTTGGCAACTCCTCGCTGGTGAGCTTTCGAATATCGATCACCAGAGTGAGTGGCTGGGAACCTTCAAACAGCTTGCCTGAACCCAGAACCTGGCGGCCATCGTCGAAAATGCTCAACCGGCTCACCAGATTAGCCTGTGAAAGGTCATCGGGATGGGAAATAAGGGTAACATCCCGATGTTCATCGCAGGTTTGGGTAACTAAAAGTCGTCGAACCTCATCATCACTGGCGACAAAACGAAAATCGAAGGCATGGGAAGCCTTTTGCAGCGAGGAATCCGTCAAGGATACGGTTCTCGCTTTCTCTGGCTTCATCATTTGAGTTGACGATATATTGAGTTGCTCATTGAGACCAGAGCAGATGGCTATTATCTTTGAAGATGAATCAACCAGCTTTTTTGTTTTCTTGGCTGGCGCGCTAATTTCGCTAATTTTTAGAGCATTGGCATCAGTTTTTCTATCAATAGGATAACCATCCATAGTCAAACTCCCTCCTGTCAAATTAAGGACTGCATCGAAATTGTTATATCATTCGACCTTCAGACAGGATGAGAGTTCAAAAAAATTGAAAAAAAAGACACCCAAAACAAAAAAAAAGACACCCAAAGCAAAAAAAAGAGACACCCATAAAAATGAAATGAAAAAAAGAAACACGAAAAAAAAGACACCCATTAAATAAATAAGACATTTAAAAACTGCATTCCCAAAAAAGGATCTAAAAACCCATCTTCGAATAACCTATCAGCGAGCCATACAGAAGCATCCCACGAACAGAGGCTGCTCAGGCCATGATTCAGACAACACAAAACTATTCCGACTTAAAGTCGAGGAGAGATAAAGAGAAAGTGTTTAATTTCTTAACTGCCTTCTGCACTAACCTGTCAGGTACAAACGACTACAGACATTTAAACCTCGAAGCCACTTCTGTCCCGCTTCAAGTGCATAAGCCTTCATCGCCTCCAGACGGCCAACTGCCCGATAAAAACGATTATTCCATTGCATGGTTTTCATCCACTCATCCGGATCAATTTCCAGTCTTTCAAGAATACGAGGGATATGCGACGGGATGGAACCTTTCTTATCTGTTCTGACAATGCGACCACTCCAGTCAACCAGTTCCAGATAGTCGTGAAGAAGGTAGGGAAGGGCAACGTCCGTATTCTGGCCCTGCGAACAAAAAGGTTTCAGGGTCAGCGGCTGCTTTTTAGTCTCAGAATGTGTAACCTGCTCCACGCGTTCCTGAATCGACGTGTAGTCTGATGCTTCCGGTGTTTCCACCTTTCCAGCCCGAATCGGATTCAAGTCAACATAGGTCATGCAGGTCAGTAACGCTGCTTCGTCCAGCAATGCCTGGCTTTTAAAGCGTCCTTCCCAGAAGCGTCCTTTACACTCGTCTTCTTTATTGGCCTCACGAGCAAGATGTTCATTCAGGCAGCGCATAAACCAGCTGATATCCGTTAAACGACGCCGGTATTCCTCAGCATATTCATCGATACGGGCCAACTCAGCGCTGCCCAGTTTGTCAGCGGCCAGATGCCTTTGCACCAGAAGCGGGCCTGCGAACAAGGTCGTCCAACGATGAAGCACTTCATTCCGTGACCAGCCTCTGGCAGATGACTGATTGATGTGCAAAACCACATGATAATGATTCGACATGACAGCGTAAGCGCAAACTTCGATAGCAAAGACTGAAACCAGTTCCTGAAGTTTATCCACCACCCATTGGCGGCGATGCTCGTAATTCTTGCCAGTCAGGTGGTTCTCTCCGCAGAGGTAAGCCTGACGAACACATCTTGCCATACAGTGGTAATAAGGCGTTGAGCCGGGGTCAATCAGAGTATTGCGAGCTTGGGCCATGAACTCACCTGTCTGGGTAAAAAATCAGTGATGGGTGAAAAAGTAGACCAGGTGGATGGGAAAGCAAATTTATGGGTGTCTTTTTTTCTTTTTTTTCTTTTTTCTTAAACAAATTTATGGGTGTCTTTTCTTCTTTTCTTCTTTTTTTCTTTTTTCTTGGGTGTCTTTTTTTTTTGTGGGTGTCTTTTTTTCTTTTTTTTCTTTTCTTTTTTTTTCTTTTTTTCTTTATCAGGTCTCTAATGACTCATAAAGCGAGATCAAATTCACGCTGCTCAAAAATTCTTTGGCGATGGCTGCCAGCATACCGGGTTTGAGCACCAGAGCATTACTGACGTTGAGTGCTTGCCTTAAGTAGGCATCTTTAAACCTGTGCTCACATTCGCGAGAGCTATCAATTTCAGACATCATGGCGTATAGCTCTTTTGGTGAGGATGGAGCATGAGTGCCATAGTTGTCGCTCTCCTGAGTCTCAGACCCTATGCGAGCTTCGGCCCAACAATACATTAAGCTACTGCCTTTCGAGTGTGTTACTCCATACAGGTAATGACAGAAGGCCTGTTGTATCGCTTTCTTGCATTTGTCTTTTAAATGATTCAAAAGTTCTTTGTCCTTTGATGACGAAGTAAGGGTCTTTAAACTAAGGGTGTAATTATTCAGGAGTTCATTCCGTTTTTTCTTATATTCCTCTTTTTGAGCCTGAGATTGTGTATTGCCCCCAGCTTCCCTGAATGCTTTGTCCAATGCTCGCAAGTTATGGGCGCATTGATCGCTGTTTACATGATTTTTATTGATTCTTTCCAATACCGCCTTCAAATCGGGGGTGTTCTTGATTTTTAGTTGAAACAGGGCTTCGATTTTTTCATTACTCACACTGTCTTGCCAGGAAGGTTGCCCCAGGATAATTACCGGACGGTGGTTTGTCTGCCCTGAGATGAACTTCGAAAATGCGGGTTGTTGCGCCAGCATTCGTTCTATATCAGGAACTCCCTCAGGTTGTTCCGTCCAGGCACTTTTTACAGATTGACTGGCAATGTTCTCTTCAAGCAGTCGCGAAAACCCGCCATGCCGATGTTCGACGAACATGACATCACCTTCTCTCTCCAGGAAGTCTTTATAAGCTAACTGCCATACCTGGTTATTTTTTTCCCTGGACAAAAATTCCTGATACCACTTTTTCAGGCAACGGGTGGCTTTAACCTTCAGTGCATCGATTTTTTGCAGACGCACCAACAGATCGTGATGTTCATGAGCCCCCACCATATCGGTCGGCAGTGGATCCAGCCAACCCAATGTCAGTGCTTCATGGGCAAGGCGAATAGTCGAACTATTTATACAAGGGAATTTCAGTATATCCACTATTGCACTCAACCACTTTTGTGGGCTTACTCCGGCCTGATCAATCAATTTTGAATGGAGTGACTTGAGTGGTTCAGTGACCTGATCTTCATGCCTGAAGATCAATAATTCTTTTACTACTTCTGACACAGGTTTAGTGTTATGCCTATCGCCGCGAATAATATGACTGGGAGGCAGATCCTCGTGACCAGTCCAAAGACTATTAATGAGAGATTTATCGTCGTAGTCGAACCAAGGCTTACTATCGGGAAATCCATTCTTGCGATTGGGGTGAGTCTCACTACTGAGCAATTCATGCTTGACATCGCTCAATTCTTTTGTATCCAGCGACTCAATCATTGCGACGCCCAATGAAAAACTGGCTAAATCTTTTCGCCTCCAAAGTTCCTTAAGTACTTCGAGAGTGTCTAGTTGGGATACCGGCAATGTAGTGTCTTGCTCAAGGGCTTTGCTCAATTCCTCAGGGCTCAAACCAATGGCTTGAGCCAGAGCTGCCTTTTGTGCTAAATCAGCATCTTTCAGGATATCCTTGATTTTCTTCGACTGAGTGCCAGAACCACTGACCTGCTTGCGAGGCTGGAACTTGGACAGGATGTTTATATCCCGAGTAGGCGCCCCGCCCAAATCCGCTGACTCCCAGGTTTGGCCTCTATCTGCAGAAAACTCTGCAAAGGCATGGGTATAGCTTCTGATTTTCCGACATGGAATCCCAAAATAACGACAAAGAGCAACAAACACAGGCACACGATGACGACAGCGCCCCTGCCGTTGTGCTACCAGGAAGTGAAAGTAATTTTTCGTTTTTTTCGGCTCAGCCTTACCGGAAAACTGTTTACAATAGTCCCTGATCGCCATAATGCGTTGCCTTGTATTTTTGGCGTCTTTTATGTTCTGCAAAGGTATCTGTACTTCGGTTGGTTGCCCCTTAATGTTATCAAACACTTCCTTCAGTACGCTTCTCATCCCTTCTGAACAGCGGGTGTCAAAACGTGTTGATTGTGCGGGTCGGACTTCTTCAACAGGTGTTTTTTTGCCCGCTTTTCTGGATTCTACGATATAAGCCAATTCAATATTCTGGTTGTCTTTGGCTTCCGGAATAAACAGTGTGTGAAGCCCGGTATATCGATCCCTGAGCAGGGTATATGAAAAACCGGGTTTCATACGCAGGGCCACGATATAGTCTTTAGTCGTCAGGCTGGGCAATTTAAGCTGACCATTTTTTGATGGCCAGGTAAAAGTTGCCAGCGTTTGATCTCTGGCCAATATCACTTCCTGGTCAGGCTCTGGCAACCTTGCAGGTACGAGGACTTCGGCTCCCTGTACGTGTTGATCATTAATACTGATCTGTTTGACATTGCCCTCAGGAGACACATAAACATCCTCTGCCAACAGGCGCATCATTGCGGAAGGAAACTGCGTCGTATCAAAAATTTTATATTCCTTAACGGTTGGCCTTTCCTGGTTCTCATAATTCGTTTTCCGGTCCAACTTCGGAGCCTTTTCCAGGTGGGCCTCTGGAAGGTATTTTTCAGGAGTTTTATCAGCGCTGGCAGGCAAAGTTTTGTTAACAGGTTGTGGCTCACGGTTCGTTCTCTGATCCACTGCCGGAACCTGTTGCTCCTGAACTTTTGGCATGTTTTGTTCAGGCGTTTTATCAGAGCTGATAGTCGATACTTCATTAACGGGTTGTGGCTCACGGTTCGTTCTCTGATCCAGTGCCGAAGCCTGTTGCTCCCGAACTTTTGGCAAGTTTTGTTCAGGCGCTTTATAAGCGCTAACAGCTGGAGTTTCGTTAATAAAATCGTCTACAAAATGGTTCAGCAGACCACTGATTTGACGCCAGAATGCAGGCCACCATTGAACTTCACCGGCTTCCCATGCTTCTATCCGCTGATCAGCTGTCTGAAGATAAGGCTGGTTAATAGACAATTTCAGCGTTTGTGACTCTTCTTCCGTCAGGGGGAATAGGCTACTGGCGTCCACGCCCGACTGGCCAAACTGACGATCAAACCAGCATTGCTGCCAGTGTCGGTAAAGTGCCCGGGTGAGAATGTCGTCCGACTCGTCCGGCTTCAGGGAAAGACCGGATGCCTGCCATTCTGCCTGAGCTATCCCCTTGATGATTTCCGTTTTGGCTTCCTCCGGAGTCAGTTGGGTCTTAATACGAATTTCATGGTTTTTGTCATCAATACTGTTGCAATCACTTTTTCGTATCAGCCACGGACGACTAATGCCCGATACCATTTGATTGAACCAACGGCAAAGTCCGGAACTAAATTCACTTTTCTCCATGGCAAGAGCCGGTGACTCGTGCAGTTTCTCCAGTGATATATTGGCAGCCATCAGGTAAAGCCGGTAGTGCTGATTGAGGCATTGATGAACGGCTTTTTCGCTAAAATCGCCTCCTGCGAAGACGGCCCTGGCGACATTTTGTAAATCGAGGCTGGTCGGCTGCAATGGCAGTTTTCTGCCTTGCAGATGAGCCCTTAAAAGACAATGTTTTTCTGTTAGCTTTTTAGCGGCGGATGTCCCTTCTGAGGACTCTGGCAACACTTTCCCGGCGATGGTTTGTAATTCTGCCGGGTTGTATTGCCGGATGGGCAAATGTCGAAAACGCCCTTTCAGCGCCGGTGATAAGGGTTTTCGCCCGCTGTATTCTGGCGGGTTGATGGTGGCGAACAGGTGGAAGCCCGGATGGGCGTCACCGGCCAGAATATCGTTTAACTCACCTTCCAGATGTTGGCTGTCGATCAGGTTCATTTCTGAAATCACCACGATGCCGCCTTCCAGTTTTGCTTTCTGGATTACTTCACACAGTTGCTCCCAGGAACAATCACAGGCATTCAGTAGATGGACCTCTGGCATGGATTCTTGCCTTAGTCTGGCCTGCTGTTTGGCGCTTTCAATCACCAGGTTCAGCGTGGCATCCTTACCCCGTCCGGCCGGGCCTTCAATCAGGGTCGCCTGACGGCCGTCGTGTTTTATCTCGTGATGATAAGCCTGCTGACAGCGACTTAAATCCTGTCCAAGCTGTTGCGCCAGTTCAATGACTGCCGATCCGGAGGTATCAAACTCAGGTCGGTTTTTTTCGGTGTATTCCATGAAGGGCTGCTGTATATCATTCAGGTTCTGTGTACGAACTTTGTCGTTCAGGGTGTTGTCCAGTTGATAACGGGCAGCAAACCAGATTTCCAGTGCCAAAAGTGCATCCTGATGAGTCTCGGTGATTTCGGGACCCAGCACATCCCGAAAACTTTGCCGGATCAGACTGTTCACTTGCTTACAGCTAACACTGTCTCCTTTAGATAACCCACGGTCCAGATACCAGCCCACCCAACTGCAGATATCCGTTAAATCCCTGGGGGTAAACTCATGCTCGGGCAACAGTTCCTGATAGTACCGCCAAAGTGCCATCACACTCTCGGTGGCTTCATGTGCAATCTTGTTGATTTGGTCGTAGTCCTGCAGATGCCGCTGTAGCTGCCTGACCAGAGCCGGTTCCACTACTCTGTCCCGAAGGAAAGCCTGGTCCAGGCGGGGATAGTAAGCCCTGGACAGTTTCTCTTTCAGGGCCGGGTCGAGCTGGCGCCCGGCGTAATGATTCGGGTTACCGGTGAGAATCACCCGGTGTTTTGGGCCGACCTTGACAGGTTGACCGTCTATATAGATACAGGGTTCTGGTTCCCATAAGCCATTCAATGATGCCAGCAACCCTGCTTTGGCCAGGTTGGCTTCATCCAGTACCAGGGTGACATAGTGTCCGTCTTTGTCGGACGGGGTATTGGCCCATTCCATCAGAGCCCGGTTTTGCTGTGCCATAGAGCGATCGCCATCGGCGTACTTTTTCCAGTACCAGTGTTTCATCAGGGTCTGTTCGCTGTCGGAAGGTCCAAGGGAAATGACCGCAGCCTGTCCTGAGGCCTTTGCCATTTTGGCGGAAAAGTAGCTTTTCCCGGTGCCGGTTTCTCCCTCAAGGAATAGAACGGGAGAGTCCGTAAGCCGGTCATGGAGCCGGGATAATCGACGGATTTCACGATCCTCCTGACTCATCTCGCCGTGATAAAGATCCCGGGCCAGTGCTGACAATGGCCTATAAGCAGAACCCGGCTGTAGCGAATCGGACAGTCGATTTTCTATGCGTTCAATGCTTTCTGCGGGATTCTCTGTGACATATTCTCCTCTGGCAATGTGGAAACAATCGATGGCCAGGGCGTGAATGGCATCGGATCGGGTCTGCCCCGGTAGTAAAGGTAAGTGCCAGCCGCAAGCCAGTGCATCTTGCAAACGTTTAATCTGCCTTGCTGGCCTGATGGCCAACGATTGCCAGGGCTTTGCTGCCGCCGGACTTATTTCCAACTGATACGCTATGGCATCTCGTTGATGTTCGGGCACATGGGCCAGAATTATGGCAGAGAGCCTGTCGAGAACGTCTGCTTCACTCCACTCTGGAAATGGACTTTTATAGGACAGTCGTAATTCGTTACCTTTAAATACTGCCGGGTCAAAGGCTCTGGCCAGTGACCACAGGTTCTGTTCCACAAACACTCTATTCAATGGCAGGGCACTGTTGATGATGGCGTTTAACCGATCCGGGTCTACCGAGGCGGTTTGATCCTTATCCGGTTTCTCATCAGCATCCGGCGTCTTATCCGGTAACAACTGCCAGCAAGCCACTTTCATAAAATCACGCACGGACTGATGCTGGCGGGTGCCATGGGTGACGACGCTATCGATGGCCTTGCGCCAGTGGCGAGGTAAAAGCTGTGAGGCATGGTCAACCTGCTGTGCTCGTTGGGCTGCCAGTATCAGGTTATTCAACAACCCTTTGGTCATTTCAGGCAAAGGGTTACAAAGGCCGCCAGGGACGGTTTCAAACGCCTGGTAAAGTTGCTTAAGCGCTTGTTCTGGCAGTTCAGTCCGGGAGATACCATGCTTGCGGGCATTGATATCCCAGAGATCGACCTCGGGACACGGCTTACCCGCAGCAACCAGCGAACGAAATACTGGCGATGGGCTTATCGCAGACTCAGGCCAGAGCAGGGTGACATGAGCCCGGGGGTAGGCCTGTAATTGGCCATTGACCAGCAGAGGCTGACCCATCATCAGAGGTTCCAACAGCTGCGCCAGGGATGGATTTTGTTCGAGCCCCAGGAATGCCACTGGCTTGCCAGCAATTAATGCCTTCTGCAAGTCACTCTGGCGTCGTTCAAAATACGCCTTTTGTTCTGAGGTGATATAGAGATTATCAAATAGCTGACTTAAGCAAGTCTGTTCATTGACCCGGATGACCAGAGGTGCTCCCCGGTGATCATTGATCCATTGGCTTGCCTCGGCATGTTGCCGATAAGTGACTGCTTCAAAGGCATCATGATCTTTGATTTTTTTCTGTTGCTGATGGTTCCCGAACAAAGGGCGCTCATCTGTTTCTGTCAATCCCAGGGCTTCCGGCTGCTGTTTCCAGTGGGCTACCTGAAGTCGGGGCTTCAGGCCGGTGGTCGCGCGAATAGTCGCCAATGAGCCCAGCAAACGAAACCAGAGTGCCTTAGTGAGGGGCGAGGTTACAGTGACGACACCACCCGCTCGAACCTGTTCCAACAGACAGGTGTTAGGGACTGCATAGCCTTCCGGGGCAATGGCAATGGGGTTCAGCCATTGGGCAATATTACTCTGGTTAATAATGATCGGGCTTCCTGACGCGTTCTCTCTGTTGTCATCTTCTTTGACACCTTCTCTGGTAAGAGAGTGGGACAGACTTTGAAACAGTGAATGAAGCTCGTCATCCCCTACCGGCATCTGGTAAAACTGAACATCGTCGGGTAACGGACAGATCTTGCCATTGCTTTCAAAACACTTTTTCGCCAGCATTTGCCGAATCGTCTGTTCAAAGGCCAGATCACGGCAGTTGGCCCCTTTCAGAATCACCCGTTGTCCGGCTTTCAAACACTCAAGCCTGCCGGGGATGTGCCGGATTCGACCCTCTTGATCCACTCCGGGACCGCCCAGCAGCAACTGTCGCCAGTGACCGTGCAAATGGCAGTCAATTAAAACGGTATTGCCGTCTTCCATAGCACTTTCGGCAGAGGGGAGTTCAGTCAATACCGGAGGAACTTTATCGATATCCATCGATGAATCATTGGCGGTCTGTGCCTTGAACTGCCAGGTATTTCCCGGACGATTAATTCGCCGCCAGAAATCGGCACCCGGAGCGCCAACCGACCTCAACTGTTCAGGGTCTGCCAGGACCAATAGAGAAGCATGCCCGCCAAGGGGGCGTTTTTTCTGGCTGATTTTGTCATACAGACAGGGGTTATCCGGGTCCAGCAGATCGTTAAATTTGGGCAGTTCTTCGCTGGTGAGCTGTCGGATATCCATCACCAGAGTGAATGGCTGTGAACCTTCAAACAGCTTGCCCGAGCGCAAAGTATGACGACCCTCTTCGGAAATGCTCAGCCGACTCACCAGGTTAGCCTGTGAGAGGTCATCGGGGTGGGAAATAACAGTAACATCTTCATTACAGGTTCTGGCAGTCAAAAGCTGTCGAACTTCATCATCACTGGCGACAAAACGAAAATCGAAGGAATGAGTCGCCTTTGGCAGCGAGGAATTCGTTGAAGAGACGGTTCTGACTTTGTCAGGCACCGTCTCCAAAGATGGCGATCTTTTTAGTTTGGACCTTACTTCAGAGCAGCTTCTTACAGTCTTCTCTTGTTCTGATAATAAATCCAGCTTTGCTATCTTGGCTGCCACGCCATGCCCGCCATGATCAAGAAGGTTAGGATCCAGAGCGTGTTTTTTTGTACCTTCATCAATCTGACCATCCATAGTCAATCTCCTTACTGCGATCTGAAGAACCAAGTTGAAGTTGTTATATATTTTGACCTTAAGATTAAACGTAAGTTCCATTTAAATAGAGAGCCGCAACCATGGCAGATGCGACGGCCTCACCTGATTCAGTGCAGCCGAACAGCAGGCTGGGCAACCCTATAGAGGGGTAACAGTCAAAATCGAACTTTAATCCCATCCTAAGGTCAAACAATCAATCAGTTTCAATACAGTTCTTCAAAAGACATCAGGAAGGGAGATTGACCATGGATGGTGGAATAAGGGAAATAAACAAATCGGTTTTTGATAGTGGCTCTGATACTGGCGTACCATCCAAGAAACCAAAGCTGGAATTATCAGCAAATGATGTCGGGATCTGCTCTGATGTCATGGCCAAACTCAATGTATCGTCACCTCAGATTAAGTCACCCGACCGGACAAGAACCGTATCCTCAACGGATTCCTCATTCTGCAAGACCCCTCATGCCTTCGATTTTCGTTTTGTCACCAATGATGATGACGTTCGTCGGCTTTTAGTTGCTCAGACCTGCGATGAACATCGGGATGTCACCCTTATTTCCCACCCCGATGAGCTCTCACAGGCTAATCTGGTGAGCCGGTTGAGCATTTCCGAAGAGGGTCGCCACACCCTTTATCCGGGCAAACTCTTTGAAGGTTCGCAGCCACTCACCCTGGTGATCGATATCCGAAAGCTCACCAGCGAGGATCTGCCCAAATTTAACGACCTGCTGGACCCGGATAACCCCTGTCTGTACGACAAAGTCAGCAAGGAGAAGCGCCCCCTGGGCGAGCATGTTGCTCTGCTGGTGCTGGCAGACCCTGAACAGTTGAGACCGGTTGGCAGGCTTGAGGATATACCGGGGGCCGGTGCCCCGGGGGCTGACTTCTGGCGGCGAATTAATCGACCGGACAATACCTGGCAGTTGGACGCAAAAACCGGCAATGATCCATCGATGGAGATCGACGAGGTTCCAAAGCTACTGGCTGAACTCCCCTCTGCCGAAACTGTCATGGACGACAATACCCTTCTAATTAACTGCCACTTGCACAGTCACTGGCGACAGTTGCTGCTGGGTGGCCCCGGTGTGGATAAACAGGGACGAATCCGGCATATCCCCGGCAGGCTTGAGTCATTGAGGAGCGGACAGCGGGTGATTCTGAAAGGAGCTGACTGGGAAGATCTCGCCTTTGAACAGACCATTCGACAGATGCTGGCGCACCAGTGCTTTGAGAGTAATGGGAAGATCTGTCCATTACCCGACGATGTTCAGTTTTATCAGATGCCGGTTGGGGATGACGAGCTTTATTCACTGTTCCAAAGCCTGTCACACTCTCATGAAAAAAAATGTGACAAAGGACTTGATAAAAAGCACGCACCTCAAAACCCAATCGTTATTAACCAGAATAATATCAGGGAATGGCTGAGCCCCATTGCCATTCACCCGGAAGGCATTGCAGTTCCTAATACCAGCCTGCTGGAACAGGTTCGGGCCGGTGGTGCAGTTACCGTAACCTCTCCCCTGACTGAGACTCTCTGGTTTCGTTTGCTGGGTTCATTGCAGTCGATTCGCGAGACAACTGGGGTAGAGCCGCTGCTTCAGGTGGCTCATTCAAAACATCAGCCGAAAGCTCTGGGATTGGCAGAAAATAATGAGCAGCCTCTGTCTTACCTGCAGGAAAAAATGAGGGCTCGCTCCGCCTTTAATACCTTCACCCATCAGCAAGCTGCCCAGGCCAGCCATTGGCTCAATAATCATCCGGGAACCCCTCTGGTGATCCGGGTCAATGAACAGACCAGTTTCAGCCAGCTATTTGATAATATCCATATCACCTCGGAACAAAAGGCATATTTCGGACGCCGTCAGAGTAAATTGCAGGAGGCATTGACCGCTGGCAAGCCGGTGGTATTGCGGGGGCTGGAAACTAATCCAATTCTTCAGCAGCTTCTGGAGCCTCTGGTTGTTGGCCAACCTCTGCTGGTCAATGGGCAGTTACAGGCCTATCCACAAGCTCATGTCACAATGCTCTGGCCTGAGTCTGTAAAAAGCCCATCGTCAATATTTCGTTCGATGGTTGCCAAGGGTAAGCCCTGTCCTGAGGTGGATCTCTGGGAGATCAATGCCGTCAAACATAGAATCTCCCGGGCTGAACTGCCAGAACAGGCGCTTTATAAACTTTACCAGGCGTTTGAAACCGTACCTGCTCACCTTTGTAACCCGCTACCAGAAATGACCGAAGGGTTGTTGCAAAACCTGATACTGGCCGCCCGGCGGGCACAGCAGGTTGACCAGTCCTTAAAGCTTTTACCCCGCCACTGGCGTAAGGCCATCGATAGCGTTATCACCCATGGCACCCGGCAGAACCCATCAGTACGGGATTTTATGAAAGTGGCCTGTTGGCACTTGTTACCGGATAAGACGCCAGATGAGGATCAAACGGCTTCGGTGGACCCGGATCGTTTAAACGCCATCATCAACAGTTCCCGGCGGTTGGATAGAAAGTTTGTCAGGCAGAACCTGTGGCAACTGGCCAGAGCCTTTGATCAGGCAGTATTTAAAAGCATCGAATTACAACTGGTCTATGAATATCCATTTCCAGCATGGGGCGAAGAAAACGTTCTCGACAGGCTCTGTGCCATGATCCTGGCCCATAGGCCTGAAAAACAACGAGATGCTTTAGCCTATCAGTTCGAAATTGATCCGGAGGAAGCAGAAGAACATCCACCGTTAGCCATCAGACCATCAAGACAGATTAAACGTTTGCAGGATGCACTGGCTTCTGGCTGGCAATTAATTTTGCCATCGGGGCAGACCCTATCCGATGCCCTTCATGCTTTGGCCGCCGATTGTTTTCATGGGGCCAGAACAGCGAATTCCAAGACAGAAGGCATTGAACGTATAAAAAATCGACTGTCTGTATCACTGACATGGCAGGGTTCCGCTGCTATGCCTTTGTCGGCACTGGCCCGGGATCTTTATCACGGCGAGATCAGTCAGAAAGATCGTGAAAGTCGTCGCTTATCCCGACTCCATGAGCGGTTTGCGGACTCTCCCGTTATCTTCCTGCAGGGAGAAACCGGAACCGGGAAAAGTTACTTTGCTGCCAAAATGGCGAAAGCTTCAGGACAGGCTGCGGTGATTTCTCTTGGACCTTCCGACAGCGAACAGACCCTGATGAAACGCTGGCAGTGGCAACAACACGCCGATGGCGACCGCTCTATGGCGCAGCAAAACCGGGCGTTGATGGAATGGGCCAAGACTCCGTCCGAGAAGGATGGACACTATGTCACTCTGGTTGTGGATGAAGCCAACCTGGCCAAAACCGGATTACTGGCATCATTGAACGGCTTATGGGAACCGCAACCTTGCATCTATGTGAATGGCCATCCTGTCAAAGTCAGCCCAAAACACCGGGTGATTCTCACCGGCAACCCGGATCATTACGCCGGGCGCCAAATGGACCCGGCCCTGAAAGAGAAGCTGCCCAGGGCTTACTACCCACGGTTAGACCAGGCATTCCTTCGGGACAGTGTGGTGGAACCGGCCCTGGTCAAGCATTTACAACGGCATCTGCCAGAGCAGCAAATAAACGACATTGCACACAGTGCTACCAAAAGCGTGATGGCACTCTGGCAATATTATCAGGAACTCTTGCCCGACCATGAGTTTACCCCCAGGGATTTAACCGATATCTGCAGCTGGGTGGGCTGGTATCTGGATCGTGCCCTGCCCGCTTGCGGCAGTGTGACCTGTGCGCAAATAAACAGTTTGATCCAACACAGTTTTCGGGACGTACTGGGGCCGGAAATCACTGAAACTCATCAGGATGCCCTGTCGGCACTGGAAATCTGGTTTGCTGCCCGTTACCACCCGAACAATACCCTAAGCGACAGTGTTCGTAACCAGACCCTGTCAGATATTCAGCAGAACTTCTGTACAGTCACCAGAGAATTCCGACCAGACTTTGATACCTCCGGATCGGCAGTCTGTGAGCTGGTGCAATGGCTCGGACAGGATTTAATTCGCTGTCAGCAGGCTTATCACCTCAACAGAAAACACGACGGACGTCAGGCGACACTGATTGAAGGCCCGGCGGGACGGGGCAAGGATGCCACGCTCAACCTGGTGATTGAAAGTGTCAGACAGGAGGCCAGGCGACAGAGAGAGTCCATGCCAGAAGTCTTTTACCTGAATGCCTGCGACTGTTACTGGGACAAAGTGTGTGAAAAGATCCAGAAGGCCAAAATTGAAGGCGGCATCGTGGTGATTTCGGAAATGAATCTGATCGACAGCCAGCATCTGGAAGGGGAGTTAAACGATATTCTGGCCGGTGACGCCCATCCGGGTTTCCACCTGTTTGCCACCATCAACCCGCCTGAGTACAGCGGGCGAAAACCCTTATCACCGGCGCTGAAAGGGCGTTTTCGGCATTTGCCCATCCGGCAGTATAACCCGGCAGAATTGCAGGCCATTGCCGAAAAAGTGTTGCCACAAGACCCGCAGGGAAAAATCGCGGCTAAATGGTTGACTGAGAAACATTGTCGTTTAAGAGCTTACCTGCAACGGGAAAAACTGCCATTACAGCCAACCAGTCTTGATCTGCAGAATGTCGCCAGATCGGTTAACAGAGGGGGTGATTTTAGCGATAAAGCACTCCATCAATCCCTCAATCAGCACTACCGGCTTTATCTGATGGCCGCCAACAGATCGCTGAAGAAACTACCCAATTTATCGGCTCTTGCCATGGGTAAAGGAGCGCCTGAGCCTGAGCTGAGCCATTGGTTCTACCAAACGGTATCGGGCATTGATCGTCCTTGGTTGATTCGACTCAGTGATCGCAACAGCATCGATGAAAAACACCACGAAATCCGTATTACCAGTCATCTGAATAAAGAGGAAGCCAAAACAGAAATTATCAGGATGGTGGCCCAGGCCAGATGGCTGAAATCCGGTCTTTCCCTGAAGCCGAACCAGTCGGACGATATTCTCACCCGGGCACTGTACCGACACTGCCAGCAACACTGGTTTACCCGTGCGTTTGAGGGCACAGGCGTGGATGCCAATAGCGTCTTTCCTCTGACGGAAGAAGAGGAACAAACGCTGAAATTACCCGCTTCCCAGCCTTTTCTTCAGGAAGCTGAGCGGCGGATAAGTGCATGGAACTCCAATGCCATTCAATTGTGGCCCGGGTTTTGGCATCAGCAAATGGGTCAGCCAAGCCATTGGGTTGAGGTTTCTGAAAAATACAATCCGGAAGTTCACGAGAAACAGGCTTCGACATTGGACCAGAACACGAATTATGAGGACCGGGCGAAGCCAAACGTTATCGATTATAAAGTCTTTGATAGCCGAGATCCTTCCCATATGTACCGCTGGTGGGCAAGGGATATTAATGTCACTGTTGAGGGTGACGTCGAACTGATCGACATGAGTGATCAGGACATTCAGAGAGTCGAACCCCTCACGCCTGCACGATTGCCAGAGTATGGTCTGGAAGTGACATTAACCGGATATCAAACGCTGGCGACCCTGAGTATGCGATCAAAAAATGGTCAATATGCATTGCCCAGCCTGACGCCTGACGACTATATCGTGGCCCTGCGTATCAAACCCGATTTGGACTTTAAACTGGTCAGGGATCGATGTACCGGGCTTCACACACTGACTATTCCAGAGGCCAAAGCCAGCCAGAGTATTCTGATCGCTTATATCGTAGAAGAGAGAGAACCGGGCATAAAATCGCCTGATAAAGAGGCCCTGTCAAAACGATTAACAGCTTCTGACACCCACTGTTCAGAAGGCATGAAAAAGGTACTGGACGAACTGTTTGCACCCACCAACCAACACCCAACCGAATTACAGGAGCTTTTGCAGGCCATAAAAAACGCTAAATCCAAGCTACTACGTATTTGTGCGATCAATAACTATTGCAGACAGTTTTCCGGTAAGTCTGAACCAGAGGAAAGTCAGAATTTCTTTCAATTCCTGGTAACAGAGCGGCAAGGTAGCTGTCGTCATCGTGTGCCTGTTTTTGTTGCTTTGTGTCGTTACTTTGGGATTCCCTGTCGGCAAATGGACAATTCTGTCCACTGCTTTGCCGAGTATTCCGAAGATGGAGGCCAAACCTGGAAATCGTTGGATTTGGGCGGGGCCCCTGCGCAGACAATAGAAATCAGTCCTGACTTCCAACCCACCGGGAACTTCAGTGATTACGCCAGGGCATCAAAGAAGATCAGGAATCTGCTGAAAGATCTTCTGAAAAGTGCTGATTCAGCACAACAGCAAGCTCTGGCCAAGGTGTTTGACATGAACCTTGAGGAACTGAAAAAAGCCCTCGAGACAAACCGTCCATTACGGCAAGCCCATATGACTGTTTCCCAAATGGTAGAGAGGCTTTGGAATCAACAAGATTTAGCCGGATTTACCATGGGTGTCTTAATGCTGGAGTCGCTGGAGACAGAAGCCTTGGGCGATGACGAGAAGGCATTGGTCTGTCCCGGGTCCAGAAACCATTATAACGGAAGGCCGATGTCGGACGCAGTAAAAGCAATATTGTCCAACAGTGATGAAGATCAGGTCACTGAACCACTCAAGTCATTACACTCAAAAATCATTGTTCAGGGTGGAGCAAGCCCTCACCAGTGGTTGAAGGCAATGCTGGATATTCTGCACTTAGCCAGACCTTCGGTTACTCTCTTTGCCCGTGAGGCCGTGGCATCGGGTTGGCTTGATCCACTGCCGTACGATAAGAATTATCCCGAGCTGGCCTATGACTTTCATTATCTATTGATGTATATGGAAAAATACTCCGATGAACTGAAAGTTGAAGCCGCCTGTTGCCTGAAAAAGTGGTATCAGACGTTCTTGTCCAGGGAAAAAAATAGCCAGTCATGGCAATTTTTTTATGAACGCTTGCGAGAGAACACAAGTGATACCTCCACCTTTTTCATCACTCATGGTCATGATGGGTTTTCGTCATTCCTTGAAGGTAAAATTGCCAACTCGTCTGTAGAGACCGCCTGGACGGACAATCCTGAGGGCATTCCGAACATAGAACGAATGCTAGTGCACAACCCTGCATTTGTGCAGTTCATTTCCGGCAAGGCAAACCATCGTCCGGTGATTATCACAGGAAAACCTGACTGGGACGCAACATTGATCAAAGACAAGGTCATAGCCCTTTGTCGACAAAAAGTTGAGAAACGCCCGGACTTGCAGCCGTTAGAGGAAGAAAAACTTGTGGATAATTTAAAAGACAAGTGCAAGCAAGCGATTCAGCAGGCCTACAGTCATTATCTGTATGAATTAACACACTCGAAAGGCGGTAGTTTAACGTATTGCTGGATCGATGCTTACAACTGGCGAACCAAAGATAGAGGCAACTATGGCACTCACGATCCCTCTTCACCAGGAGAGCTTTACAGCATGATGTCAGAAATAGACACCTATTCCCTTATGCACGACTGTATTGAGGATACCTACCTGAAGCAGGTACTCAACGCCAATAACGCTCTGGTACTCAAACCCCGTGATATGACAAAAATTGCCGAAGAGTTTTTGAGTACCGTGAATTTGAATTCGCTTTGTGACGCATTGGATACCTGATAACCGTTTGGTCATGTTGAGTTTTTCGAGATCGGAAACTTCCTTTAATGGTTGTTGCCCGGTGCACCCTGGCCTTGTCATCCCCGAGAAGGCGGAGTCCCACTGTTGGCGCTGAATTCCCGCCTTCGCCGGAATGACGAACTCCTCCGCAGGAATGGAAACATTAACTGAGTACCTGATTCAGTGCAGCGGAACAGCAGGCCGGACAACCCTGCAGAGGGGTAACAGTTGAAATGGAACTTTAATCACACCTTACAGGTCTAAACACTAAGAAATTCAACGCAGTCCTTCAGATGTCAGGAGGGAGATTGACTATGGATGGTCAGATTGGCGAAAAAAGAAAAAAACTTGTTATTGAAAGTGGCGTGCCAGCCAAGAGAGAAAATCTGGATTTATCGTCAGAGATTGCAAAGATTTGTCCGGAAGTAAAGTCCAAACTAACTCTATCGCCACCTTCGATGAGGTTGCCTGATAAGGTGAGAACCGTATCCTCAATGGATTCCTCACTCTGCAAGGCCCCTCATGCCTTCGATTTTCGTTTTGTCACCCGTGATGATGAGGTTCGTCAGATTCTGGTTTCCCAGACCTGTGATGACCATCGGGATGTCACCCTTATTTCCCACCCCGATGAGCTCTCACAGGCTAATCTGGTGAGCCGGTTGAGCATTTCCGACGATGGTCGTCAGACTCTGCGTTCAGGCAAGCTGTTTGAGGGTTCGCAACCATTCACCCTGGTGCTGGATATCCGAAAACTTACCAGCGAGGAACTGCCCAAATTTAACGATTTACTGGACCCGAATAACCCCTGTCTGTACGACAAAGTCAGTCAGGAGAAACGCTCTCTGGGCAAACACGTTTCTCTGCTGGTAGTGGCAGACCCTGAGCAGTTGGCATCAGCTGGCAAGCACGACAAATCGCAGGAGGCCGACGCACCGGCGGCAGGCGCTCCGGGTGCTGATTTCTGGCGGCGAATTAATCGACCGGGCAATACCTGGCAGTCTGAACCAAAGACTGACAATATCCCAGCCAAAATTCCTCCGCTGTTGGCTGAACTCCCCTCTGCCGAAGGCGCTATGGATGACGACAATACCGTTCTTATTGACTGTCACCTGCACAACAACTGGCGACAGCTACTGCTGGGCGGCCCCGGTGTGGATAAAAAGGGACGGATACGGCACATCCCCGGCAGCCTTGAGTTATTGAGGGCCGGACAACGGGTGATTCTGAGAGGGGCTGACTGGCAGGATCTGGCCTTTGAACAGACCATTCGCCAGATGCTGGCGCAGCAGAGCTTTGAGAGCAATGGCAAGGTCTGCCAGTTACCCGACAATGTTCAGTTTTATCAGATGCCGGTAGCGGATGACGAGATTCACTCTCTGTTCCGAAGCCTGTCTCACTCTCGTGACAAAGAGAGTGACAAAGAAGATCACAAAGAGCAGGCACCACGAAACCCGATCATCATTAACCAAAGTAATATTGCTCAATGGCTGAACCCGATTGCCATCGCCCCGGAAGGCTACGCAGTAGCCAATACCTGCCTGCTGGAACAGGTTCGGGCCGGTGGCGCAGTTACCGTGACGTCTCCCCTCACTGAGTCACTCTGGTTTCGTTTGCTGGGTTCATTGCAGACGATTCGCGAGACGACCGGCCTGAAGCCCCGACTTCAGCTGGCCCATTGGAAACAGCAGCCCAAAGCCCTGGGATTGACAGAAAGTGATCAGCATCCTCTGTCCAGCCCAAAGGAAAAAGCCGGAGATCACGCCACCTTTAATTTCGTCACTTATCAGCAGCACGCCCAGGCAAGTCTCTGGATCAATTATCATCAGCCAGCCCCTCTGGTCATCCAGATCAATGAACAGACCAGCTTCAGCCAGCTGTTTGATAATATCCATATCACCTCGGAACAAAAGGCCCATTTTGGACACCGTAAGACTGCATTGCAGGAGGCATTGACCACTGGCAAGCCGGTAGTATTTAGAGGGCTGGAAAGTAATCCAACGCTTCAGCAGCTTCTGGAACCCCTGGTAGTCAGGCAACCTCTGCTGGTGAACGGCCAGTTACAGGCCTATCCAAAGGCTCATATAACATTGCTCTGGCCTGAGTCAGCGAAAAGCCCGTCTTCAGTATTTCATTCGATGGTTGCCACGGGTGAGCCCTGTCCTGAAATCGATCTCTGGGAGATCAATGTCGTCAGGCATGAAATCTCACGGGCTGAGCTGCCAGAACAGGCGCTTCACTCACTTTACAGAGCATTTGAAACCGTACCCGGCGATCTTTGTAACCCTTTACCTGAAATAACCGCAGGGTTGTTGAATAACCTGATACTGGCTGCCCGGCGAGCGCAGCAGGTTGACCAGTCCTTACAGCTTTTACCCTGCCACTGGCGCAAGGCCATTGATAGCGTCATCACCCATGGTACCCGGCAGAACCCATCAGTACGGGATTTTATGAAAGTGGCCTGCTGCCACTTGTTACCGGATAAAACGCCGGATGCCGATGAAAAACCGGATGAGGATCAAACCGCCTCGGTAGACCCGGATCGGTTAAACACCATCATCAACAGTGCCCTGCCTTTAGATAGATCGTTTGTGCAACAGAACCTGTGGTCACTGGCCAGAGCCTTTGACCCGGCCGTATTTAAAGGTAACGAATTACAACTGTCCTATAAAAGTCCATTTCCAGAGGGGGGTGAAGCAGACGCTTTTGACAGGCTCTCTGCCATGATCCTGGCCTATATGCCCGAACATCAACGAGATGCCATAGCGTATCAGTTGGAAATAAGTCCGGCGTCAGCAAAGCCCTGGCAATCGTTGGCCATCAGGCCAGCAAGGCAGATTAAACGCTTGCAAGATGCACTGACTTCTGGCTGGCAGTTATCTTTGCTATCGAGGCAGACCCGATCCGATGCCATTCACGCCCTGGCTAGTGATTGCTTTCATAGGGCCAGAACAGCGAATTCTGAGGCAGAAGGCATTGAACGCATAGAACATCGACTGGCTGAATCACTGATATGGATGGGTTCTGCGGATAACCCCTTGTCAGCACTGGCCCGGGATCTTTATCACGGCTCAATGAACCAGAAGGATCGTGAAAGTCGACGCTTATCCCGACTCCATGACCGGTTTGCGGATTCTCCCGTTATCTTCCTGCAGGGAGAAACCGGCACCGGGAAAAGTTACTTTTCCGCCAAAATGGCGAAGGCTTCGGGACAGGCTGCGGTCATTTCTCTGGGACCCTCTGACAGCGAACAGACCCTGATGAAACGCTGGCAGTGGCAACAAAACACCAATGGCGACCGCTCTATGGCGCAGCAAAACCGGGCATTGATGGAATGGGCCAATACCAAATCCGACAAAGACGGAGCATACATCACCCTGTTGCTGGATGAGGCTAATTTGGCCCAAGCCGGATTGCTGGCATCATTGAACGGCTTATGGGAACCGCAACCCTGCATCTATGTCAATGGTCATCCTGTCAAGGTCAGCCCAAAACACCGGGTGATTCTCACCGGTAACCCGGATCATTACGCCGGGCGCCAAATGGACCCGGCCCTGAAAGAGAAACTGCCCAGGGCTTACTACCCCCGGTTAGACCAGGCATTTCTTCGGGACAGAGTGGTGGAACCCGCTCTGGTCAAGCATTTACAAGAGTATTTGCTGGAGCACCAAATAAACGACATTGCACACAGCGCGAGCAACAGTGTGATGACACTCTGGCAATATTATCAGGAACTCTTGCCCGTCCATGAGTTTACCCCAGGGATTTAACGGATATCTGCAGTTGGGTGGGCTGGTATCTGGATCGTGCCCTGCCCGCTCGCGGCAGTGTCACCTGTGGGCAAATAAACAGTCTGATCCAGCATAGTTTTCGGGATGTATTGGGGCCGGAAATCAGCGAAACTCATCAGGACGCCCTGTCGGCACTGGAAATCTGGTTTGCTGCCCGCTTCGAACCGGAGAACACCCTGAGTAACAGAGTTCATGAACACACCCTGCGGGATATGCAACAGACCTTCACAACAGTCAGCGAAAAAATCCGACCAGACTTTGATACCTCCGGATCGGCAGTCCGTGAACTGGCGCAACGGCTTGAACAGGATTTAAGCCGCTGTCAGCAGGCTAATCATCACGACAAAAAACACGGCGGCCGTCAGGCAACACTGATTGAAGGTCCGGCCGGGCGGGGTAAGGATGCCACGCTGAACCTGGTGATTGAAAGCGTCAAACAGCAGGCTGAACAACGGCAAGAATTGATGCCGGAAGTCTTTTACCTGAATGCCTGTGATTGTTCATGGGACAAACTGTGCGAAAAGATCCAGACGGCAAAAATTAAAGGCGGCATCCTGGTGATTTCAGAAATGAACCTGATCGATAGCCAGCATCTGGAAGGCGAGTTGAACGATATTCTGGCCGGTGACGCCCATCCGGGTTTCCATCTGTTTGCCACCATCAACCCGCCTGAGTACAGCGGGCGAAAACCCTTATCACCAGCGCTGAAAGGGCGTTTTCGACATTTGCCGATCCGGCAGTATAACCCGGAAGAATTGCAGACCATTGCCGAAAAAGTGTTGCCAAAGGACCCGCAGGGAAAAATCGTGGCTAAACGCTTGACTAAGCAACATTGTCGTTTAAGGGCTTACCTGCAGCAAAGAAAGCTGCCATTGCAACCCACCAGTCTTGATCTGCAGAATGTCGCCAGAGCGGTTAACAGAGGGGGTGATTTTAGTGATAAAGCACTTCATCAATGCCTCAATCAGTACTACCGGCTTTACCTGATGGCTGCCAATATATCACTGGAGCTACTGCCACCATCGGCTCCTGCCACGGCTAGAGGAGCGCTTGACCCTGAGCTGAGCGAATGGTTCTACCAAACGGTATCGAGCATTGATCGTCCCTGGTTAATACGACAAAGTGATTGCAACAGCATTAATGAAAAACGCCATGAAATTCGTATTGATGACCTTCTGGATAAAGAGGACGCCAAAACAGAAGTTATCAAGAGGCTGGCCCAGGCCAGATGGCAGGCATCCGGTCTTTCCCTGAACCCTAATGTGTCGCAGGATATTCTCAACCGGGTACTCTACAGACACTGGCAGCAAAGCTGGTTTAATCGTGAGTTTGGCCAGTCGGGCGTGGACGCCAACAGCGTATTTCCCATGACGGAAGAAGAGGAACAAACGCTGAAAATGCCGACTTCCCGGCCATGTCTTCAGAAGGCTGATCAGCAGATAAGCCAATGGAACTCCGATGCCGTTCAATTGTGGCCTGCGTTCTGGCTTCAGATAAGTGGTCAGCAGAGCCCCTGGGTTGAAGATTCTGAACAATGCACCCCAAAAGTCCGGGGAAAGTATTCTCCGCAACTGGACTGCAAAACGAACTACGAGAACCTGGAGAAACCAAAAGAGACAGACTACAAAGTTTTTGATACGAAGGAGATTCCTTCCGATTTGTATCGCTGCAGGGTAGTGGATATTGATGTGACTGCTGAGGGTGACATCAAACTGATCGAGATTAATGATCGAGACACGCAGAGGGCAGAAACCCTAATGCCTGCCCGGTTGCCGGGGCGCGGCCAGGAAGTGATACTTGCCAGCAATCAAACGCTGGCAACCTTTGAACCGTCATCGAAGAATGGCCAGTTTGCATTGCCCAGCCTGACGCCTGATGACTATATCGTGGCCCTGCGTATCCATCCCGATTTGCCATTTACCCTGGTCAGGGGTCGATATACCGGGCTTCACACGCTGTTTGTTCATAAGGCCAAAGCCAACCAGACTATTCGGGTGGCTTATGTCGTAGAACCCAGAGTACCGGACAAAAAAACATCGGCTAAAAAAGCCCGAACAGGACGATCAATATGGCTTGACAACCGCTGTTCAGAAGAGATGAAAAAAGTACTGGACGGAGTGTTTACCACCATTGATCAACAAGCATCAGAAATACAGGAGCCTTTGCGGAAAATAGCAAACGCTCAAGGCATGACACAACGCATTCAGGCAATCACGGAGTATTGCGAACAGTTTTCAGGTGAGGCTGAACCAGAAAAGGGCAGAACCAATTTCTTTCGATTCCTGGTGACACAGCGGCAAGGTAGCTGTCGTCATCGTACGCCTGTTTTTGTTGCTCTTTGTCGTTATTTCGGGATTCCATGTCGGCAAATCAATAACTTTGTCCACTGCTTTGCCGAGTATTCCCCGGATGGAGGCCAAACCTGGGAATCGGTGAATTTGAGCGGGGCAGCAACAGAGTCAACAGAAATCACCTGTAAATTTCAGCCCACAAGGAGGGTCGATGATCCCGGCACTGTGTCAAGGAATATTAAGGTTTTCCTGAAAGATTTCCTGAAAGGTGCTGATTCAGCACAACAGCAAGCTTTGGCTAAAGCTTGTGTTATGAGCCCCAGGAAACTGAAAAAAGCCCTTGATAAGCAAAGTGCATGGCCAGACCCGAATCTGAGTTTCTCCAATATAATAAGGAATCTCTGGGAGAGAAATGATTTAACCGGCTTTTCCATGGGTGTCTCAATGATAGAGTCGTTGGGGACGAATGCACTGAACTTTTTCGAGAAACCATGGGACTATAGTCCTATTGCCAAAGATTGGCATATTTATAAATCAATGTTAGAGACAGTCAAACAACTATTGTCCAACAGTGATGAAGATCAGGTCACTGAATCACTCAAGTCAATCCATTCAAAAATGATTGCTCAGGCCGGTGCAAACCCTCAGCAGTGGTTGAGATTATTAGTGGAAATACTGGAAGGCAGCGACCTGACCAAACCTTCGGTTATTCACTTTGCTCATGAAGCCATGGAGTCGGGTTGGCTGGATCCACTGCCAACCAATAAGAACCACTCTTCACTGCCCTATGCACTTCGTACGCTATTGGTGCATCTGGAAAAGGTCGATGAACTGAAGGTTGAAGCCGCCCGTTGCCTGAAAAACTGGTATCAGGAATGCTTGTCCAGGGAAAAAAACAGCCTGGCGTGGCAGTTGTTTTATAAACGCTTACGAGAGAAAAAAGAGAATACCTGTCACTTTTTCATCACTCACAGTCATGATGGGTTTTCGTCACTCTTTGCAAATAAAATTGCTGACTTGTCTTTACAGGTCGCCTGGACGGATGAACCTGAGGGCATTCCAAATATAGAACGAATGCTGGTACACACTCCTGCATTTGCGCAGTTAAGCTCGGGCAAGGCGAACCACCGTCCGGTGATTATCACGGGGAAACCTTCCTGGTGCGACACAGTGATTAATAAAAAGGCCGAAGCCCTGTTTCAACAAAAAGTCGAGAACAGCCGGGATTGGCAGCCGTTATTGGAAAAAATCAATCGATATAAGGCAATCGAGGAAGAACGACGCCTCAATTCAGAGCAATTAACTATTGAGCAAAAAAAAATGTATAGGGAATTCTCTGTTCCCTGGGAAAGTGAAGAATTCAAAAAGAGGACAGACAAAGTACGTCTTGAGGTAAAGAGAAAACAACATGATATCGACGTGAGATACAAAGCCGCTATGGAGTCCCTTGAGATGTCACCGGGGGAGCAAAACCTTGTGGATAATTTAAAAAACAAATGCGTGCGAGCTATTCAACAGGCCTTCAGTCATTATCTGTATGGATTGACACACTCGAAAGGCGGTAGTTTAACGTACTGTTGGATCGATGCTTTCGTTTGGGGCGAGGGCTATAGAGGCAATTATGGCGCTCATGATCCCTCCTCACCAGAAGAGCTTTACACCATGATGTCTGAAACGGATAACGATAGGTGGTCTGAGAAAACCATTAGGGATAGCAACTTACGACAGGCACACAATGCCAGTAATGCTCTGGTTCTCAAATCCGACGAGCTGACAAAGATTGCCGAAGAGTTTTTGAACAGCGTCAATTTGAATTCCCTTTGTGACGCCCTGGATACCTGATAACCGTTTGGTCATGTTGAGTTTTTGAGATCAATGACTTCCTTTAATGCTTGCGGGTAACTATCCAAATGAAACTTTAATCCCATCCTAAGGTCAAACAATCAATCAGTTTCAATACAGTTCTTCAAAAGACATCAGGAAGGGAGATTGACCATGGATGGTGGAATAAGGGAAATAAACAAATCGGTTTTTGATAGTGGCTCTGATACTGGCGTACCATCCAAGAAACCAAAGCTGGAATTATCAGCAAATGATGTCGGGATCTGCTCTGATGTCATGGCCAAACTCAATGTATCATCACCTCAGATTCAGTCACCTGACACGGCAAGAACCGTATCCTCAACGGATTCCTCATTCTGCAAGACCCCTCATGCCTTCGATTTTCGTTTTGTCACCAATGATGATGACGTTCGTCAGCTTTTAGTGGCCCAGACCTGCGATGAACATCGGGATGTCACCCTTATTTCCCATCCCGATGACCTCTCACAGGCTAACCTGGTGAGCCGTTTGAGCATTTCCGAAGAGGGTCGCCACACCCTTTATCCGGGCAAACTCTTTGAAGGTTCGCAGCCACTCACCCTGGTGATCGATATCCGAAAGCTCACCAGCGAGGATCTGCCCAAATTTAACGACCTGCTGGACCCGGATAACCCCTGTCTGTACGACAAAGTCAGCAAGGAGAAGCGCCCCCTGGGCGAGCATGTTGCTCTGCTGGTGCTGGCAGACCCTGAACAGTTGAGACCGGTTGGCAGGCTTGAGGATATACCGGGGGCCGGTGCCCCGGGGGCTGACTTCTGGCGGCGAATTAATCGACCGGACAATACCTGGCAGTTGGACGCAAAAACCGGCAATGATCCATCGATGGAGATCGACGAGGTTCCAAAGCTACTGGCTGAACTCCCCTCTGCCGAAACTGCCATGGACGACAATACCCTTCTAATTAACTGCCACTTGCACAGTCACTGGCGACAGTTGCTGCTGGGTGGCCCCGGTGTGGATAAACAGGGACGAATCCGGCATATCCCCGGCAGGCTTGAGTCATTGAGGAGCGGACAGCGGGTGATTCTGAAAGGAGCTGACTGGGAAGATCTCGCCTTTGAACAGACCATTCGACAGATGCTGGCGCACCAGTGCTTTGAGAGTAATGGGAAGATCTGTCCATTACCCGACGATGTTCAGTTTTATCAGATGCCGGTTGGGGATGACGAGCTTTATTCACTGTTCCAAAGCCTGTCACACTCTCATGAAAAAAAATGTGACAAAAACTGTGAAAAAGAATTTGATAAAAAGCACGTACCTCAAAACCCGATCATCATTAATTGGAATAATATCAGGGACTGGCTGAGCCCCATTGCCATTCACCCGGAAGGCATTGCAGTCCCCAATACCAGCCTGCTGGAACAGGTTCGGGCCGGTGGTACAGTCACCGTCACCTCTCCCCTGACTGAGGCTCTCTGGTTTCATTTGCTGGGTTCATTAAAGACGATTCGCGAAACAACCGGCGTAGAGCCGCTGCTTCAGGTGGCTCATTCAAAACATCAGCCGAAAGCTCTGGGATTGGCAGAAGATGATAAGCAGCCTCTGTCTAACCTGCAGGAAAAAATGAGGGCTCGTTCTGCCTTTAATACCTTTACCTATCAGCAAGCTGCCCAGGCCAGCCATTGGCTCAATAATCATCCGGGAACCCCTCTGGTGATCCGGGTCAATGAACAGACCAGTTTCAGCCAGCTATTTGATAATATCCATATCACCTCGGAACAAAAGGCATATTTCGGACGCCGTCAGAGTAAATTGCAGGAGGCATTGACCGCTGGCAAGCCGGTGGTATTGCGGGGGCTGGAAACTAATCCAATTCTTCAGCAGCTTCTGGAGCCTCTGGTTGTTGGCCAACCTCTGCTGGTCAATGGGCAGTTACAGGCCTATCCACAAGCTCATGTCACAATGCTCTGGCCTGAGTCTGTAAAAAGCCCATCGTCAATATTTCGTTCGATGGTTGCCAAGGGTAAGCCCTGTCCTGAGGTGGATCTCTGGGAGATCAATGCCGTCAAACATAAAATCTCCCGGGCTGAACTGCCAGAACAGGCGCTTTATAAACTTTACCAGGCGTTTGAAACCGTACCTGCTCACCTTTGTAACCCGCTACCAGAAATGACCGAAGGGTTGTTGCAAAACCTGATACTGGCCGCCCGGCGGGCACAGCAGGTTGACCAGTCCTTAAAGCTTTTACCCCGCCACTGGCGTAAGGCCATCGATAGCGTTATCACCCATGGCACCCGGCAGAACCCATCAGTACGGGATTTTATGAAAGTGGCCTGTTGGCACTTGTTACCGGATAAGACGCCAGATGAGGATCAAACGGCTTCGGTGGACCCGGATCGTTTAAACGCCATCATCAACAGTTCCCGGCGGTTGGATAGAAAGTTTGTCAGGCAGAACCTGTGGCAACTGGCCAGAGCCTTTGATCAGGCAGTATTTAAAGGCATCGAATTACAACTGGTCTATGAATATCCATTTCCAGCATGGGGCGAAGAAAACGTTCTCGACAGGCTCTGTGCCATGATCGTAGCCCATGCACATGAAGAAAAACGGGAGGCTATAGCGTATCAGTTGGCAGCCGATCCGACGGCAACAAAGCCCTGGCAATCCTTAGCCATCAGGCCATCAAGACAGATTAAACGTTTGCAAGATGCACTGGCTTCTGGCTGGCAGTTATTTTCGCTACCAGAGCAGACCGCCCGATCCGATGCCATTCACGCCCTGGCCACCGATTGTTTTCACATTGCCAGAAGAGAATATGTTACAGAAAATTCTGACTCAGAACGCATTGAACGCATAGAAAATCGACTGTCTGAATCAATGAAATCTCAGGGTTCCGCTGATCAGTCTCTGTCAGCACTGGCCCATGATCTTTATCATGGCAAGATGGGTCAGGAGGATCGTGAAAGCCGTCGATTATCCCGACTCCATGGCCGACTTAAGGACTCTCCCGTTATCTTCCTGCAGGGGGAAACCGGCACCGGGAAAAGTTACTTTTCAGCGAAGCTGGCAAAGGCTTCAGGGCAGGCTTCGTTGCTATCCCTGGGACCTTCCGACAGCGAACAAACCCTGATGAAACGCTGGCAGTGGCAACAACACGCCGATGGCGACCGCTTTATGGTGCAGCAAAACCGGGCGTTGATGGAATGGGCCAATACCGAATCCGACAAAGACGCTGAATACATTAGTTTGGTTCTGGATGAAGCCAACCTGGCCCAAGCCGGATTGCTGGCATCATTGAACGGCTTATGGGAACCGCAACCCTGCATCTATGTGAATGGTCATCCTGTCAAGGTCAGCCCAAAACACCGGGTGATTCTCACCGGTAACCCCGATCATTACGCCGGGCGCCAAATGGACCCGGCACTGAAAGAGAAACTGCCGACAGCTTACTACCCTCGCCTGGACCAGGCATTCCTTCGGGACAGAGTGGTGAAACCAGCTCTCGTCAAGCATTTACAACGGCACCTGCTGGAGCATCAAATAAACGATATTGCACACAGAGCCACCAACAGCTTGATGGCGCTCTGGCAATATTATCAGGAACTCTTGCCCGAGCATGAGTTTACCCCCAGGGATTTAACCGATATCTGCAGTTGGGTAGGCTGGTATCTGGATCGTGCCCTGCCCGCTCGCGGCAGTGTGACCTGTGAGCAAATAAACAGTTTGATCCAACACAGTTTTCGGGACGTACTGGGGTCGGAAATCACCGAAACTCATCAGGATGCCCTGTCAGCACTGGAAATCTGGTTTGCTGCCCGTTACCACCCGAACAATACCCTGAGCAACAAAGTTCATGACCACACCCTGCAAGATATGCAGCAAACCTTCAGTACAGTCAGCAGAGAAATCCGACCTGAGTTTGATACCTCCGGATCAGCAGTCCGTGAACTGGCGCAACGGCTTGGGCAGGATTTAAGCCGCTGTCAGCAGGCTTATCACCTCAACAGAAAACACGACGGACGTCAGGCGACACTGATTGAAGGCCCGGCGGGACGGGGCAAGGATGCCACGCTCAACCTGGTGATTGAAAGTGTCAGACAGGAGGCTAAACGACAGGGAGAGTCCATGCCGGAAGTCTATTACCTGAATGCCTGCGATTGTTCCTGGGACAAAGTGTGTGAAAAGATCCAGAAGGCCAAAATTGAAGGCGGCATCGTGGTGATTTCGGAAATGAACCTGATAGACAGCCAGTATCTGGAAGGTGAGTTAAACGATATTCTGGCCGGTGACGCCCATCCGGGTTTTCACCTGTTTGCCACCATCAACCCGCCTGAGTACAGCGGGCGAAAACCCTTATCACCGGCACTGAAAGGGCGTTTTCGGCATTTGCCGATCCGGCAGTATAACCCGGCAGAATTACAGACCATTGCCGAAAAAGTGTTGCCACAGGACCCGCAGGGAAAAATCGCGGCTAAATGGTTGACTGAGAAACATTGTCGTTTAAGAGCTTACCTGCAACGGGAAAAACTGCCATTACAGCCAAGCAGTCTTGATCTACAGAATGTCGCCAGAGCGGTTAACAGAGGGGGTGATTTTAGCGATAAAACACTCCATCAATACCTCAATCAGCACTACCGGCTTTATCTGATGGCCGCCAACATCTCTCTGGAGGAACTGCCAAAATCATCGGCTCCTGCCATAAGTAAAGGATCGCTTGATCCTGAGCTGAGCGAATGGTTCCACCAAACGGTATCAGGCGTTGATCGTCCGTGGTTGATACGACAAAGTGACCGCAACAGCATTAATGAAAAGCGCCATGAAATTCGCGTTAATACCCTTCTGGATAAAGAGGACGCAAAAACAGAACTTATCAAGAGGGTGGCTCAGACCAGGTGGCAGGCATCCGGTCTTTCCCTGAAGCCGCGTGAGTCGGACGATATTTTCATACAGGCACTTTACAGACACTGGCAGCAATGCTGGTTCGCTTGTGAGTTTGACCTTACGGACGTGGACGTTAATAGCGTATTTCCCCTGACGAAAGAGCAGACACAAACGCTGAAAATGCCGACTTACCAGCCTCATTTTCAGGAGGCCGATAAGCAGATACAGGTATGGAACGCCCATGACGTTCAATGCTGGCCCGCATTTTGGCATCAGATCAGTGATCTGCCGAACCGTTGGGTAAACGATTTTATTAACAAAGCATCCGCTATTAGCGCTGACGACGCTCCTGAACCATACGACCCGGAAGTCGAGGAACAAAAAGCCCCGGCATTGGACCGAAGCACGAACTATGAGGATAAGGAGATAACAAAGGTTGAATCTTGTAAAATTTTTGATTCGCACCATCCCCCTAAGATGTATCGCTGGGAGGCATGGGATATTCGTGTCACTGCCAGGGGTGAAATCAAAAAGATCAATCTTGATGATAAGTACCTTCTGGGAGTCGAAACCCTCACACCTGGGCGGTTACCAGGGAATGACAGGAAAGTGACATTAACCAGAAATCAAACGCTGGCAACCCTTGAGATATCACCAAAGAACGGTCAATGTCCATTGCCCAGCCTGACGGCCAGTGACTCTATCGTGGCCCTGCATATAGAACCCTGTTTACCATTTAAACTGATCAGGGACCACTATACCGGGCTTCATACCCTGTTTATTCCTCTGGCCGCAGTCGGCCAGAGTTTTCAATGTACTTATGTCGTAGAATCCGCAAAGCCGAGCGGTAAAACGGGTGCTAAAAAAGCCCTTTTTGACGTCCAGTGTTCAGAAGGCATGAAGTCTGTACTGAAGGAACTGTTTGATAACATCGACGAACAACCCGCCAAAATACAGGCACCGTTGCACAAAATAATAGGCGCTGAAAACATCAGGCAACGAATTAGCGCAATCATGGAATACTGCAAAAAGTTCTCCGGTGCAGCTAAACCAGAAGAGAGTGAAAATTTCTTTCGATTCCTGGTAACAAAGCGGCAAGGTAGCTGTCGTCATCGTGCGCCTGTTTTTGTTGCTTTTTGTCGCTATTTCGGGATTCCCAGTCGGCAAATAGAGAGCCTCACGCACGTCTTTGCCGAGTATTCCGTGGATGGAGGCCAATCCTGGGAGTCAGTGGATTTGGGCGGGGCGCCCGTGGAGGCAACAGTAATTATACCTCGCTACAGGAAGCTCAATGATTGGAGCATTAAATCAGAGAAGCTTAAGGATCTCCTGAAAGGTGCTGATTTAGCCCAACAGCAAGCTCTGGCCAGGGCCCTTGAGATGAACCTTGAGGAACTGAAAAAAGCCCTTGAGACAAATCGTGCCTTACCGCAAGCCAATCTGACTGTTTCCGAAATGGTAAGTAAACTTTTTAAGCAAAAAGATTTAGCCGGTTTTTCCATGGGCGTCTTAATGGTGGAGTCGGTGGAGACAGAAGAATTAGCTGCTGCCGAGAAGGCATTGGCCCTTTCCGGGTCTGAAAACTTATTTGTCACAAGTCCGATGTGGGGAGCAGTAAAAGAAATATTGTCCAACAATGATGGAGATCAGGTCACAGAATCACTCAAATCATTACACTCAAAAATGATTGTTCAGAGCGGAGTGAGCCCACACCGATGGCTGAGATCAATAATGAATATATTGAATACCAACTTAACCGGACCTTCGGTTATTCGCTTTGCCCGTGAAGCCATGGTATCGGGTTGGCTGGACCCACTGCCGAACGATAAGAATTATCCTCAGCTGGATTATCAACTTCACTGGCTATTGGCGCGTCTGAAAGGCATCGATGAACTGAAAGTTGAAGCCGCCCATTGCCTGAAAAGGTGGTATCAGGCGTTCTTGTCCAGGGAAAAAAACAGCCAGTCATGGCAATTGTTTTATAAAAGCTTACAAGAGAAAAGAAGTGATACCGCTACCCTTTTCATCACTCACGGTCATGAAGGGTTTTCGTCATTCCTTGAAGGTAAAATTGCCAACTCCTCTTTAGAGACGCACTGGACGAATGAACCTGAGGGCATTCCGAATATAGAACGAATGCTGGTACACAACCCTGCATTTGCGCAGTTCATTTCCGGCAAGGCAAACCATCGTCCGGTGATTATCATAGGAAAACCTGAGTGGTACAACAACGTGATCCATTACAAGGTCGAAGCTCTTCTTAAACAAAAAGTTAATAAACGCCCGGACTTGCAGCCGCTAGAGAAGAAAACACCCGTGGATAATTTAAACAAGTGCAGGCAAGCGATTCAGCAGGCCTTCAGTCATTATCTGTATGAATTAACGCACTCGAAAGGCGGTAGTTTAACGTATTGCTGGATCAATGCTTTCAAATGGGGGACCCTGGACAGAGGCAACCATGGCGCTCACGATCCCTCTTCACCGGGAGAGCTCCACACCATGATGTCAGAAATAGATGCCAATTCCCTCATACATGAATGTATTGAGGTTACCTACCTGAAGCAGGCATTCAACGCCACTAACGCTCTGATACTCCAATCCAATGAGCTGACAAAAATTGCCGAAGAGTTTTTAAACAGCGTGAATTTAAATTCGCTCTGTGACGCATTTGATATCTGAATGATTCCCGGCTTCACTCCCGTCATCCCCCGCTTCACTCTCGTCGTTCCCGCAAAGGCTGGACAACCCTACAGAGGGGTAACCGTTAAAATGGAACTTTAAACCCATCCCAAGGTCAAACAATTAAGTAATTTCAATACAGTCTTCCAAGGGACATCAGGAAAGGAGTTTGACTATGGATGGTCGGATCAGGGAAATAAACAAATCGGTTCTTGATAGTGGTGCGTCTGACGCTATCGTACCAGCCAAAAAACCAAGGCTGGAATTACCAGAAAATGATGTCGAGATCTGCTCCGATGTCATTGCCAAACTCAATGTATCGTCACCCCGGATTAAGTCACCTGACCGGGCGAGGACCGTTTCCGCAACGGATTCCTCACTCCACAAAAACCCTCATGCCTTCGATTTCCGTTTTGTCACCCGTGATAATGAGGTTCGTCAGATTTTAGTTGCCCAGACCTGCGATGAACGTCGGGATGTCACCCTTATTTCCCATCCCGATGAACTCTCACAGGCTAACCTGGTGAGCCGGCTGAGTATTTCCGAAGGGGGTCGCCACACCCTTTATCCGGGCAAACTGTTTGAAGGTTCACAGCCATTGACCCTGGTGATCGATATCCGAAATCTCACCAGCGAGGATCTGCCCAGATTTAACGACCTGCTGGACCCGGATAATCCCTGTCTGTACGACAAAGTCAGCCAGGAGAAGCGGCCTCTGGGCAAGCATGTTGCTCTGCTGGTGCTGGCAGACCCTGAACAGTTGAGATCGGTTGGCAGCCCTGACGACGCATCGGCGGTCGGCGTACCGGGGGCTGACTTCTGGCGGCGAATTAATCGCCCGGACAATACCTGGCAGTTCGACGCAAAAACCGTCGATGACCCATCAATGGAAATCGACGAAGTTCCTCCGCTACTGGCTGAACTCCCTTATGCCGAAAGCGCAATGGACGACGACAATACCCTTCTTATTGACTGTCATTTGCACAACAACTGGCGGCAGTTGCTGCTGGGCGGCCCCGGCGTGAATAAACAGGGACGCATACAGCATATCCCCGGCAGGCTTGAGTCATTAAGAAGCGGACAACGGGTGATTCTGAAAGGGGCCGACTGGCAAGATCTGGCCTTTGAACAGACAATACGACAGATGTTGGCGCAACAGTGCTTTGAGAGCAATGGCAAGATCTGTCAGTTACCGGACGCTGTTCAGTTTTATCAGATGCCGGTAGGGAATGACGAGCTTCATTCACTGTTTCAAAGCCTGTCCCACCCTCGTGAACAAGAGGGTGTCACAAAATCTGATAAAGAACAGGCACCTGGCAACCCGATCATCATTAACCAAAGTAATATTGCCCAATGGCTGAGCCCGATTGCCATCGCCCCGGAAGGCCATGCAGTACCCAATACCTCCCTGCTGGAACAGGTTCGGGCCGGTGGTGCCGTCACCGTGACGTCTCCCCTTACTGAGGCTCTCTGGTTTCGTTTGCTGGGTTCATTGCAGACGATTCGCGAGACCACCGGCCTGGAGCCCCGACTTCAGGTAGCTCATTCAAGACAGCAGCCGAAAGCCTTGGGATTGGCAGAAAACGATGAAGACTCTCTGGCCAGTAAATGTCACCTGGAGGAAAAAATCAGGGCTCAAACTGACATTAATACCCTCATTTATCAGCAACCTGACGAGGCAAATTATTGGGTTTATCGTTACCGGAACACACGTCTGGTCATTCAGGTCAATGAACAGACCCGCTTCAGCCAGCTATTTGATAATATCCATATCGCCTCGGAACAAAAGGCGCATTTTGGACGATGTCAGAGTGACTTTCAGAAGGCATTGATTTCTGGCAGGCCGGTGGTATTCCGGGGGCTGGAAACGAATCCAACCCTTCAGCAACTTCTGGAACCTCTGTTTGCCGGGCAACCTCTGCTGGTGAATGGCCAATTACAGGCCTACCCGAAAGCCCGTATGAAAATACTCTGGCCTGAGTCTGCAAAAAGCCCATCTTCAGTATTTCATTCGATGATTGCCACCGGTGAGACCTGTCCTGAAGTCGGTCTCTGGGGTATCAGTACCGTCAGGCATAATATCTCCTGGGCTGATCGGCCAGAACAGGCGCTTCATAAACTTTACGAAGCGTTTAAAACCGTACCTGCCGACCTTTGTAACCCGCTACCAGAAATGACGGCAGGGTTGATGAACAACCTGATAGTGGCTGCCCGGCGGGCACAGCAGGTTGACCACTCCCCTCAGCTCCTGCCCTGCCACTGGCGCAACGCCATCAATAGTGTCATCACCCATGGCACCCGGCAGAATCCTTCAGTACGGGATTTTATGAAAGTGGCCTGTTGGCACTTGTTTCCGGATAAGACGCCGGATGAGAATCAAGTCGCCTCGGTAGACCCCGATCGGTTAAATGCCATTATTAATAGTGCCTTGCCGTTGGATAGAGCGTTTGTGGAACAAAACCTGTGGTCACTGGCCAGAGCCTTTGACCCGGCAGTATTTAAAGGTACCGAATTACAGCTGTCCTATAAAAGTCCGTTTCAAGGATGGGTTGAAGAAAAAGCTCTGGACAAGCTCTGTGCCATAATCATGGCCCATGCACCTGAAGAACATCGAGAGGCAATAGCCTATCAGTTGGAAATCGATCCGGCAGCAGCAACGCCCTGTTTGGCCATCCGCCCAACGGCACAGATTAAGCGTTTGCACGCGGCACTGGCTTCTGACTGGCAGTTAACTCTGCCATTGGGGCAAACCCGATCCGATGCCATCCTCGCCCTTGCCAGCGATTGTTTTCGCATGGCCAGACCAGCGAATTCTGAGGCAGAAGGCATTGAACGCATAAAACATCGACTGTCTGAATCACTGGCATGGCAGAGCTCCGCTGATATGCCTTTGTCAGCACTGGCCCGGGATCTTTATCACGGCGAGATAAGTCAGAACGATCGTGAAAGTCGTCGCTTATCCCGACTCCATGACCGGTTTGCGGACTCTCCCGTTATCTTCCTCCAGGGAGAAACCGGCACTGGGAAAAGTTACTTTTCCGCCAAAATGGCGAAGGCTTCAGGACAGGCTGCGGTCATTTCTCTTGGACCATCTGACAGCGAACAAACCCTGATGAAACGCTGGCAGTGGCAACAACACGCCGATGGCGACCGCTCTATGTTTCAGCAAAACCGGGCGTTGATGAAATGGGCCAACACTCCATCCGACGAGGATGGACACTATGTCACTCTGGTTCTGGATGAGGCCAACCTGGCCAAAACCGGATTACTGGCATCATTAAACGGCTTGTGGGAACCAGAACCCTGCATTTACGTGAATGGTCATCCTGTCAAGGTCGGCCCAAAACACCGGGTGATTCTCACCGGTAACCCGGATCATTACGCCGGGCGCCGAATGGACCCGGCCCTGAAAGAGAAACTGCCCAGAGCTTACTACCCCCGCCTGGATCAGGCATTCCTTCGGGACAGGGTAGTGGAACCCGCTCTGGCCAATCATTTACAACGGCATCTGCTGGAGCAGCAAATAAACGACATTGCACACAGTGCCAGCAAAAGTGTGATGGCACTCTGGCAATATTATCAGGAACTCTTGCCCGACCATGAGTTTACCCCCAGAGATTTAACCGATATCTGCAGTTGGGTGGGTTGGTATCTGGATCGTGCTCAGCCCGCACGCGGCAGTGTGACCTGTGCGCAAATAAACAGTTTGATCCAACATAGTTTTCGGGACCTACTGGGGCCGGAAATCACTGAAACTCATCAGGATGCCCTGTCGGCACTGGAAATCTGGTTTGCTGCCCGTTACCAACCGGAGAACACCCTGAGCGACAGAGTTCGTTACAAGACCCTGTCAGATATTCAGCAGACATTCGGAACAGTCAGCGAAAAAATCCGACCAGACTTTGATACCTCCGGATCGGCAGTCCGTGAACTGGCGCAACAGCTTGGGCAGGATTTAAGCCGCTGCCAGCAGGCTAATCATCACGACAAAAAACACGGCGGCCGTCAGGCAACACTGATTGAAGGACCGGCTGGAAGGGGCAAGGATGCGACGCTGAACCTGTTGATTGAGACTGTCAGAGAGGAGGCTAAACGACGGTGTGAGTCCATGCCGGAAGTCTATTACCTGAATGCCTGTGATTGTTCCTGGGACAAACTGTGCGAAAAGATACAGACGGCAAAAATTAAAGGCGGCATCGTGGTGATTTCAGAAATGAATCTGATCGACAGCCAACATCTGGAAGGAGAGTTAAACGATATTCTGGCCGGTGACGCCCATTCCGGCTTCCACCTGTTCGCCACCATCAATCCACCTGAGTACAGCGGGCGAAAACCCTTATCACCGGCGCTGAAAGGGCGTTTTCGACATTTGCCGATCCGGCAGTACAACCTGACAGAATTACAGACCATTGCCGAAAAAGTGTTGCCACAGTCCTCACAAGGGACATTCGTCGCTAAAAAGCTGACAGAAAAACATTGTCTTTTAAGGGCTCACCTGCAAGGCAAAAAGCTGCCGTTGCAGCCCACCAGCCTCGATTTACAGAATGTTGCCAGGGCTATCAACCGAGGTGGCGACTTTAGCGAACAAGCACTTCATCAATGCCTCAATCAGTACTACCGGCTTTACCTGATGGCCGCCAATATCTCGCTGGAGGAACTGCCAGAATCATCGGTTCCTGTCATGGGTAAAGGAGCGCTTGAAACTGAGCTGAGTCAATGGTTCTACGAAACGGTATCGAGCATTGATCGTCCGTGGTTGATACGTCAAAGTGATCACAACAGCATTAATGAAAAACGCCATGAAATTCGTGTCAATACCCTTCTGGATAAAGAGGAAGCCAAAACAGAAGTTATCAAGAGGCTGGCCCAGGCCAGATGGAAGGCATCCGGCCTTCCCCTGAACCCGGATCAGTCCGACGATGTTCTCACCCGGGCACTTTACCGACACTGGCAGCAAAGCTGGTTTGTTCATGAGTTTGACCAGACTGGCATTGACGCCAATAGCGTATTTCCCCTGACGGAAGAAGAGGAACAAACGCTGAAAGCACCCGCTTCCCAGCCTTATCTTCAGGAGGCTGATCAGCGCATAAGCAAATGGAAATCCGATGTCGTTCAATTGTGGCCAGCGTTTTGGAATCAGATAAGTGTTCAGCCGAACCGCAGGGTTGATTATGCTGAAGAATACCAGCCGGCAGTCCACTGGAAAGATGTTTTTACATTGAAGTGGAACACGAACTATGAGAACTGCGAGCCAAGACATCATGAAGACCATATAGTTTTTGCTACGAAGAAACTTTCTTCCACTATGTATCGCGTTTGGTTAGATGATATTAATGTGACTGCTGAGGGTGACATCGAACTGTTAGAGATCAGTGATCAACAGCTACAGAGGGTTGAAACCCTCATGCCTGCAAAGTTGCCGGAGTATGGACAGGAAGTCACATTAGCCAGCAATCAAATACTAGCGACTTTTAAATGGCCATCGAAGAATGGCGAATTTGCATTGCCCAGCCTGACGCCTAACGACCATATCGTCGCCCTGCGTATCGAATCCGATTTGGCATTTACCCTTGTCAGGGGTGGCTATACCGGGCTTCACACACTCTATATTCCGGAGGCCAGAGCCAACCAGAGTATTGAGGTGGCTTATGTCGTAGAAACCAGAGAACCGGACAAAAAATCATCGGTTAAAGAAGCCCGAAGAGAACGATCAGTAAGGTTTGACACCCGCTGTTCAGAAGGGATGAAAAAAGTACTGGACGGAGTGTTTACGGCCATTGACGAACAACCATCCGAAATACGTGAGCCATTGCGGAAAATAGCAGACGCCCATGGCACGAAACAACGCATTGAGGCAATCACTGAGTATTGCAAACAGTTTTCCGGTAAATCTAAACCAAAGCGCACAGAAAATTTCTTTCAATTCCTGGTAACACAGCGGCAAGGTGACTGTAGTCATCGTGCGGCTGTTTTTGTAGCCCTTTGTCGATATTTCGGGATTCCATGTCGGAAAGTTAGAAACTATATTCACAGCTTTGCCGAGTATTCCCTGGATAAAGGCCGAACCTGGGAGTCGGTGTCTTTGGGCGGGTCAAAATCAAAGAAAACAGAAATCACCTACAATTTCCAGCCCATCATCCAGCTTGATGATCCCGGCACTGTTTCAAGGAAGATTAAAGGACACCTGAAAGCCCTCTTGAAAGGTGCTGATTCAACACAACAGCAAGCTCTGGCTGAGGCTTGTGTTATGAGCCCCGGGGAACTGAAAAAAAACCTTGATACGCACACTGCCTGGCCAGAAGCGAATCTGAGTTTCTCCAACATCATCAGGAACCTCTGGGAGAGAAATGATTTAACCGGTTTTCTCATGGGCGTCTCGTTGATAGAGTTGCTGGGGACAGACGCACTGAGCTATTTCGAGAAGCCATGGCGCGATAATGTGACTGACAACGAATGGCATATTTATCAATCGATGTCGGAGGCGGTCAAACAAATATTGTCCAACAGTGATGAAGATCAGGTCACTGAACCGCTCAGGTCGATCCACTCAAAAATGATTGATCGGGCCGGAGCAAACCCTCACCAGTGGCTGAGATCAATAGTGAAGATACTGGAAGACAGTGACTTAACCAAACCTTCGGTCATTAACTTCGCCCGTGAAGCCATGGAATCGGGTTGGCTGGACCCAATGCCGATCAATGAGTACATCTCTTCACTGCCCCGTGAGCTTCATCAGCTATTGGTGCGTCTGGAAGACGTCGATGAACTGAAGGTTAGAGCCGCCCATTGCCAGAAAAAGTGGTATCAGGAGTTCTTGTCCAGGGAAAAAAATAGTCAGGAATGGCAGTCGTATTATAAAACCTTACAAGGGGCAAGAAGTGGTAACTATGGCGTTTTCATCACTCAGGGCCATGATGGATGTTCGTCATTCCTTAAACGTAAAATGGCCGATTCATCTTTACAGGAAGCCTGGACGGAAGAGCCTGACGGCATTCCGAATATAGAACGAATGCTGTTGCACAATCCTGCATTTAAGCAGCTAATCTCGGGCCAGGCGAACCACCGTCCGGTAATTGTCATGGGGAAACCTCTCTGGAACGACACAGCAATGTATGAAAAGACCCGAGCCCTGCTTCAACATAAAATGGAGAATAGCCCGGGCTTGAAGCAGTTATCGAAAAAAATCAATCAATATGAGGCGCTCAAAAAAGAAAATAACCTCCGTGCTAAGCAATTTTTGAATGATTTGCAAAATCAGATGAACACACTTTTTCTTTCCGGTGGCCCATCAACTCCAGACGCAATAGTGAATCTGGTTGAGCAAAAACAGAATAGTCTCTTTAGAGACTACAAATCCAATGCAGAGTCCCATGAAATATCAGAGGAGGAGAAAAAACTTGTTGATAATTTAAAACACCAGTGCGAGAAAAAAATTAAGCAGGCCTTCAGTTATTTTCTGTACGAATTGACTCACTCGAAAGGGGGGTGTTTATCGTATTGTTGGGCCAATTCCTGCCTCTGGGGAGATCTTCGTCATAGAGGCAATTATGGCGCTCATGATCCCTCCTCACCAGAAGAACTGCATACCATAATGTCTCAAACGAGAAACGATCCCTTGTTTGAGAAATCCATTAAGGATGACTACTTGCGGCAGACACTCAACGTCAGTAACGCTCTGGTGCTCAGATCTGATGAGCTGACAAAAATTGCCGAAGAGTTTTTGAACAGTGTGAATTTGAATTCGATGAGTGACGCATTGGATACCTGATAACCGTTTGATCATGTTGAATTTTTTCGAGATCAATGACTTCCTTCAATGATTACGGGTAATACCAATCGTGCTTTCTAACTCCCGTGATGAGCATGGAGATTTGAACCTTAAGACAAGGCTGCGTGAGGAATCATAGCCTTAGCTATGGCGACGATCGTCAATGCTGGATTAAGGCTCAAATCTTCAGCGCAATAGGGATCTCCAAATGGAACTTTAAACCCATCCCAAGGTCAAATAATTAAGTAATTTCAATACAGTCCTCCAAGGGACATCAGGAAAGGAGATTGACTATGGATGGTCGGATCAGGGAAATAAACAAATCGGTTCTTGATAGTGGCGCGTCTGACGCTGTTGTACCCGCCAAAAAACCAAGGCTGGAATTACCAGAAAATGATGTCGAGATCTGCTCCGATGTCATTGCCAAACTCAATGTATCGTCACCCCGGATTAAGTCACCTGACCGGGCGAGGACCGTTTCCGCAACGGATTCCTCACTCCACAAAAACCCTCATGCCTTCGATTTTCGTTTTGTCACCCGTGATAATGAGGTTCGTCAGCTTTTAGTTGCCCAGACCTGCGATGAACGTCGGGATGTCACCCTTATTTCCCATCCCGATGAACTCTCACAGGCTAACCTGGTGAGCCGACTGAGCATTTCCGAAGAGGGTCGCCACACCCTTTATCCGGGCAAACTGTTTGAAGGTTCACAGCCATTGACCCTGGTGATCGATATCCGAAATCTCACCAGCGAAGATCTGCCCAGATTTAACGACCTGCTGGACCCGGATAATCCCTGTCTGTACGACAAAGTCAGCCAGGAGAAGCGGCCTCTGGGCAAGCATGTTGCTCTGTTGGTGCTGGCAGACCCTGAACAGTTGAGATCGGTTGGCAGCCCTGACGACGCATCGGCGGCCGGCGTACCGGGGGCTGACTTCTGGCGGCGAATTAATCGCCCGGACAATACCTGGCAGTTCGACGCAAAAACCGGCAATGACCCAGCGATGGAAATCGACGAAGTTCCTCCACTACTGGCTGAACTCCCCTCAGCCGAAAGCGCAATGGACGACGACAATACCCTTCTTATTGACTGTCATTTGCACAGCAACTGGCGACAGTTGCTGCTGGGCGGCCCCGGTGTGAATAAACAGGGACGCATACAGCATATCCCAGGCAGGCTTGAGTCATTAAGAAGCGGACAACGGGTGATTCTGAAAGGGGCCGACTGGCAAGATCTGGCCTTTGAACAGACAATGCGACAGATGTTGGCGCAACAGTGCTTTGAGAGCAATGGCAAGATCTGTCAGTTACCGGACGATGTTCAGTTTTATCAGATGCCGGTAGGGAATGACGAGCTTCATTCACTGTTTCAAAGCCTGTCCCACCCTCGTGAACAAGAAGGTGTCACAAAATCTGATAAAGAACAGGCACCCGGCAACCCGATCATCATTAACCAAAGTAATATTGCCCAATGGCTGAGCCCGATTGCCATCGCCCCGGAAGGCCATGCAGTACCCAATACCTCCCTGCTGGAACAGGTTCGGGCCGGTGCTGCCGTCACCGTGACGTCTCCCCTTACTGAGGCTCTCTGGTTTCGTTTGCTGGGTTCATTGCAGACGATTCGCGAGACCACCGGCCTGGAGCCCCGACTTCAGGTAGCTCATTCAAAACAACAGCCGAAAGCCTTGAGATTGGCAGAAAACGATGAAGACTCTCTGGCCAGTAAACGTCACCTGGAGGAAAAAATCAGGGCTCAAACTGACATTAATACCCTCATTTATCAGCAACCTGACGAGGCAAATTATTGGGTTTATCGTTACTGGGAAACACGTCTGGTCATTCAGGTCAATGAACAGACCCGCTTCAGCCAGCTATTTGATAATATCCATATCGCCTCGGAACAAAAGGCGCATTTTGGACGATGTCAGAGTGACTTTCAGAAGGCATTGATTTCTGGCAGGCCGGTGGTATTCCGGGGGCTGGAAACGAATCCAACCCTTCAGCAACTTCTGGAACCTCTGTTTGCCGGGCAACCTCTGCTGGTGAATGGCCAATTACAGGCCTACCCGAAAGCCCGTATGAAAATACTCTGGCCTGAGTCTGCAAAAAGCCCATCTTCAGTATTTCATTCGATGATTGCCACCGGTGAGGCCTGTCCTGAAGTCGGTCTCTGGGGTATCAGTACCGTCAGGCATAATATCTCCTGGGCTGATCGGCCAGAACAGGCGCTTCATAAACTTTACGAAGCGTTTAAAACCGTACCTGCCGACCTTTGTAACCCGCTACCAGAAATGACGGCAGGGTTGATGAACAACCTGATAGTGGCTGCCCGGCGGGCACAGCAGGTTGACCACTCCCCTCAGCTCCTGCCCTGCCACTGGCGCAACGCCATCAATAGTGTCATCACCCATGGCACCCGGCAGAATCCTTCAGTACGGGATTTTATGAAAGTGGCTTGTTGGCACTTGTTACCTGACAGGGATCAAGCCGCCTCGGTAGACCCGGATCAGTTAGCTGCCATCATCAATAGCGCCCCGCGGTTGGATAGAACGTTTGTGAAGCAGAATCTGTGGTCACTGGCCCGAGCCTTTGATCCGGCAGTCTTTAAAGGTAGCGAATTACAACTGACCTATAAAAGTCCATTTCCAGAATGGGGTGAAAAAGAAGCTATTGACAGGCTCTGTGCCATGATCCTGGCTCACGCGCCTGAAAAACAACGAGATGCTATAGCGTATCAGTTGGCAGTTGATCCGGCGGCAACAAAGCCCTGGCAATCCTTAGCCATCGAGCCAGCAAGACAGATTAAACGTCTGCAAGATGCACTGGCTTGCGGCTGGCAGTTACCTTTGGACTCAGAGCAGACCCGATCCGATGCCATCCACGAACTGGCCAGCGATTGTTTTCACATAGCCAGAACAGCAAACTCTAAAGCAGAAGGCATTGAACGCATAGAACATCGCCTGTCTGAATCACTGAAATGGACGGGTTCCGCTGATGAGCCCCTGTCTGCACTGGCCAGGGATCTTTATTATGGCGAGATGAGTCAGGAAGATCGTGAAAGCCGTCGTTTATCCCGACTCCATGACCGGCTGACAGACTCTCCCGTTATATTCCTTGAGGGAGAAACCGGCACCGGGAAAAGTTACTTTTCCGCCAAATTGGCGAAGGCTTCGGGACAAGCTTCAGTGCTTTCCCTTGGACCTTCCGACAGCGAACAGACCCTGATGAAACGCTGGCAGTGGCGACAACACGCTGATGGCGACCGCTCTATGGTGCAGCAAAACCGGGCGTTGATGGAATGGGCCGAGACTCCGTCCAACGAGGATGGACACTATGTCACCCTGGTTCTGGATGAAGCCAACCTGGCCAAAACCGGATTACTGGCATCATTGAACGGCTTATGGGAACCGGAGCCCTGTATTTACGTGAATGGTCATCCTGTCAAGGTCGGCCCAAAACACCGGGTGATTCTCACCGGCAACCCGGATCATTACGCCGGGCGCCACATGGACCCGGCACTGAAGGAGAGACTGCCCAGAGCTTACTACCCAAAACTGGACCAGGCTTTTCTTCGCGACAGAGTGGTGGAGCCGGCTTTGCTCAAGCATTTACAACGGCATCAAATAAACGACATTGCACACAGTGCCAGCAAAAGTGTGATGGCGCTCTGGCAATATTATCAGGAACTCTTGCCCGACCATGAGTTTACCCCCAGAGATTTAACCGATATCTGCAGTTGGGTGGGTTGGTATCTGGATCGTGCTCAGCCCGCACGCGGCAGTGTGACCTGTGCGCAAATAAACAGTTTGATCCAGCAAAGTTTTCGGGATGTACTGGGTCCCGAAATCGCCGAAACTCATCAGGATGCCCTGTCAGCACTGGAAATCTGGTTTGCTGCCCGTTACGACCTGAAGAACACTCTGAGCGAAAGCGTTCGCAACAAGACCCTGTCAGATATTCAGCAGACATTCGGAACAGTCAGCGAAAAAATCCGACCAGACTTTGATACCTCCGGATCGGCAGTCCGTGAACTGGCGCAACGGCTTGGGCAGGATTTAAGCCGCTGCCAGCAGGCTAATCATCACGACAAAAAACACGGCGGCCGTCAGGCAACACTGATTGAAGGCCCGGCGGGAAGGGGCAAGGATGCGACGCTGAACCTGTTGATTGAAACTGTCAGAGAGGAGGCTAAACGACGGTGTGAGTCCATGCCGGAAGTCTATTACCTGAATGCCTGTGATTGTTCCTGGGACAAACTGTGCGAAAAGATACAGACGGCAAAAATTAAAGGCGGCATCGTGGTGATTTCAGAAATGAATCTGATCGACAGCCAACATCTGGAAGGAGAGTTAAACGATATTCTGGCCGGTGACGCCCATCCCGGCTTCCACCTGTTCGCCACCATCAATCCACCTGAGTACAGCGGGCGAAAACCCTTATCACCGGCGCTGAAAGGGCGTTTTCGACATTTGCCGATCCGGCAGTACAACCCGGCAGAATTACAGACCATTGCCGAAAAAGTGTTGCCAGAGTCCTCACAAGGGACATTCGTCGCTAAAAAGCTGACAGAAAAACATTGTCTTTTAAGGGCTCACCTGCAAGGCAAAAAGCTGCCGTTGCAGCCCACCAGCCTTGATTTACAGAATGTTGCCAGAGCTATCAACCGAGGTGGCGACCTTAGCGAAAAAGCCGTTCATCAATGCTTTAAACAGCACTACCGGCTTTACCTGATGGCCGCCAATATCTCGCTGGAGGAACTGCCAGAATCATCGGCTCCTGTCATGGCTAAAGGAGCGCTTGATCCTGAGCTGAGCGAATGGTTTTACCAAACGGTATCGGGCATTGATCGTCCTTGGTTGATACGACAAAGTGACCGCAACACCATTAATGAAAAACGCCATGAAATTCGTATTAACAGGCTTCTGGATAAAGAGGAAGCGAAAACGGAAATCATCAAGAGGGTGGCCCAGGCCAGGTGCAAGGCATCCGGCCTTCCCCTGAACCCCGATCAGTCGGACGATGTTCTCACCCGGGCACTTTACCGACACTGGCAGCAAGGCTGGTTTGTTCATGCCTTTGACCAGATTGGTATTGACGCCAATAGCGTATTTCCTCTGACGGAAGAAGAGGAACAAACGCTGAAATTACCCGCTTCCCAGCCTTATCTTCAGAAGGCTGATCAGTGGTTAAGCAAATGGAAATCCGATGTCGTTCAATTGTGGCCTGCGTTTTGGAATCAGTTGAGTGGTCAGCGTAACCATAGGGTTGACGATTCTGAAGAGTACGATCCGGCAGTCTACTGGAAACACGTTTCACCGTTGAACTGGGACACGGACTATGAAAACTGCGAGCCAAGACATCATGAAGACCATATAGTTTTTGACACGGAGAAAACTTCTTCCGATATGTATCGCTTTTGGTTAGAGGATATTAATGTGACCGCTGAGGGTGACATCGAAATGCTGGAGATCAGTGATCAACAGATGCAGAGGATTGAAACTCTCATGCCTGAAAGGTTGCCGGGACATAATCAGGAAGTGACATTAGCCAGCAATCAAACGCTGGCGACTTTTAAATGGTCATCGAAGAATGGCGAATTTGCATTGCCCAGCCTGAAGCCTGACGAACATATCGTCGCCCTGCGTATCGAAGGCGATATGGCATTTACCCTGGTCAGGGGTGGCTATACCGGACTTCACACACTGTACGTTCCGGAGGCCAGAGCCAACCAGAGAATTGAGGTGGCTTATGTCGTAGAAACCAGAGAACCGGACAAAAAATCATCGGTTAAAGAAGCCCTGAGAGAACCATCAACAAGGTTTGACACCCACTGTTCAGAAGGGATGAAAAAAGTACTGCACGGAGTGTTTACGGCCATTGACCAACAACCATCCGAAATACGTGAGCCATTGCGGAAAATAGCGAACGCCCATGACACGAAACAACGCATTAAGGCAATCAAGGAGTATTGCAAACAGTTTTCCGGTAAGGCCAGACCAGAGGAAAATGAAAATTTCTTTCGATTCCTGGTAACACAGCGGCAAGGTCGCTGTAGTCATCGTACGGCTGTTTTTGTAGCTCTTTGTCGTTATTTCGGGATTCCATGTCGGTATGTTAGAAACTACACTCACGGCTTTGCCGAGTATTCCCTGAATAAAGGCCAAACCTGGGAATCGGTGTCTCTGGGCGGGGCAAACGGGGTTACGACAAAAATCACCTATAATTTCCAGCCCACCAGGCAGGTCGAAGATCCCGGCGCTGTTTCAAGAAAGATTAAAGGACATCTGAAAGCTCTCCTGAAAGGTGCTGATTCAGCACACCAGCAAGCTCTGGCCAAGGCTTGTGTTATGAGCCTCGGGGAACTGAAAAAAAACCTTGATAACCTCAGTGCCTGGCCAGAAGCAAATCTGAGTTTCTCCAACATCATCAGGAACCTCTGGGAGAGAAATGATTTAACCGGCTTTTCCATGGGCGTCTCCTTGATAGAGCTGCTGGGGACAGACGCACTGAGCTATTTCGAGAAGCCATGGGACCTTAATGTGATTGACGACGGTTGGTATATTTATCAATCGATGTCAGAGGCGGCAAAACAGATATTATCCAACAGCGATGAAGATCAGGTCACTGAACCGCTCAGATCGCTCCACTCAAAGATGATTGATCAGGCCGGAGCAAACCCACACCAGTGGCACAGATCCATAGTGAAAATACTGGAAGACAGTGACCTAACCAAACCTTCGGTTATTCACTTTGCCCGTGAGGCCATGGAATCGGGTTGGCTGGACCCACTGCCGATCGATAAGAAGAACTTTTCGCTGCCCCGTGAGCTTCATCAGCTATTGGTGCGTCTGGAAGACGTCGATGAACTGAAGGTTAAAGCCGCCCATTGCCAGAAAAAGTGGTATCAGGCGTTCTTGTCCAGGGAAAAAAATAGTCAGGAATGGCAGTTGTATTATAAAACCTTACAAGGGGTAAGAAGTGATAACTATGACTTTTTCATCACTCAGGGTTATGATGGATGTTCGTCATTCCTTAAACGTAATATTGCCGATTCATCTTTACAGGAAGCCTGGACGGACGAACCTGAGGGCATTCCGGATATAGAACGAATGCTGTTGCACAACCCTGCATTTAAGCAGCTAATCTCGGGCCATGCGAACCACCGTCCGGTAATTGTCATCGGGAAACCTCTCTGGGACGACACAGCATTTGCTGAAAAGACCCAAGCCCTGCTCCAACATAAAATGGAGAATAGCCCGGGTTTGAAGCAGTTATCGAAAAAAATCAATCAATATGAAGCGCTCAAAAAAGAAGAAACCCAACATCGTAAGCAATTTCTGAATGATGCGCAAAATCAGATGAAGACGCTTTTTCTTTCCGGTCGCCTGTTAACTCCAGAGGCAATTACCAATCTACTTGAGCAAAAAGAGGCTGAGCTTAATAGCGAATACAAATCCATTGCAGAGTCCCATAAAATATCAGAGGAGGAGGAAAAACTTGTGGATAATTTAAAAGACAAGTGCAAGGAAGCAATTACGCAGGCCTTCAGTTATTTTCTGTACGAATTGACACACTCGAAAGGGGGTTGTTTATCGTATTGTTGGGCCAATTCCAGCTTCTGGGATATCTATTTTAGTAGAGGCAATTATGGCGCTCATGATCCCTCCTCACCCGAAGAGCTGGATACCATGATGTCTGAAACGAATCACGCTCCCTTGTTTGAGAAATCCATTAAGGATGACTACTTGCGGCAGGCACTCAACGTCAGCAACGCTCTGGTGCTCAAATCCGATGAACTGACAAAAATTGCTGAAGAGTTTTTGAACAGCGTGAACCTGAATTCGATGAGTGACGCATTGGATACATGATAACCGTTTGACCATGTTGACACCCTCCCCGACACCCTCGAAGGAGGCTGTCGCAAAAGCCCAGCAACTCGTTCCCACGCTCTGCGTGGGAATGCATATCTCCCCTGAAAAGCGCACTCTGCAGCGCGAGATGGGTGGCGATCATTGACGTCTTTCAATCGTCACGGCTGACCGTCAAAAATGAACTTTCGTACTATCTAAAGGTCAAATAACTAAACAACTTCAATTCAGTTCTTCAGATAGCAGTTGGGAGATTGACTATGGATGGTCGTATTGGTGAGAAAATAGACAGTAACCCTGTTCCTGGTTTTGCCGTGTCTGAGAGTGGTGAAAAGAGTGGCGAAAAGAGCCGCGTGCCAGCCAGGAAAGCAGAGCTGGATTCATCATCAAAGAAAGCAAAAGCCTGTTCTGTTGTAACTCCCGAACTCAATAACCCCTTTCCTTCGAGGACGTTGCCTGACAGAGCGAGAAGCGTATCCCCAATAGATTCATCACTCCAAAAGGCCCCTCATGCCTTCGATTTCCGTTTTGTCGGCAGTGATGATGAAGTTCGTCAGCTTTTAGTTGCCCAGACCTGCGGTGAACGTCGGGATGTTACGCTTATTTCCCATCCCGATGACCTCTCACAGGCTAATCTGGTGAGCCGATTGAGCATTTCCGAAGAGGGTCGCCACACTCTGCGTTCAGGTAAGCTCTTTGAGGGTTCAAAGCCACTGACCCTGGTGATGGATATCCGAAAACTCACCAGCGAGGATCTGCCCAAATTTAACGATCTGCTGGACCCGGATAACCCCTGCCTGTATGACAAAGTCAGCCAGAAGAAACGCCCTCTGGGAGAGCATGTTTCTCTATTAGTCCTGGCAGACCCTGAGCAGTTGGCATCGGTTAGCAGGCGTGATGACGCACCGGCGGCCGATGCACCTGGCGCTGACTTCTGGCGACGAATTAATCGACCGGGCAATACCTGGCAGTTTGACGCACAGGCCGGTAATAACCCATCAATGAAGATCGACAAGGTTGCTCCCTTATTGCCTGAATTCACCAGTGCCAAAAGTACTATGGAAGACGACAATAGCATTTTAATTGACTGCCACTTGCACAGTCACTGGCGACAGTTACTGCTGGGTGGACCCGGAGTAGATAAACAGGGGCGAATCCAGCACATCCCAGGCAGGCTTGAATCATTGAAGGCCGGACAACGGGTCATTCTGAAAGGAGCCAACTGGGAAGATCTGGCCTTTGAACAGACGATTCGACAAATGCTGGCGCAGAAGTGTTTTGAGAGCAATGGCAAGGTCTGTCCGTTACCCGACGATGTTCAGTTTTATCAGATGCCGGTTGGGTATAACGAGCTTTATTCGCTGTTCCAAAGTCTATCCCGTGCTCTTGACAAAGAAGGTGACAAAGAGCACGCATTACGCAAACCCATCATCATTAACCAGAGTAATATTGCCCAATGGCTGAGCCCTATTGCCATTGCCCCGGAAGGCTATGCAGTCCCTAACACCCAACTGTTGGAGCAGATTCGGGCGGGGGGATCAGTTATCGTAACGTCTCCCCTTACTGAGGCACTCTGGTTTCGCTTGCTGGGTTCACTGCAGACGATTCGCGAGACCACCAGCTTGGAGCCCCGACTCCGGGTGACTGATTCAAAACATCAGCCGAAGGCCCTGGGTTTGGTAGAAAAGGATGAGGTCTCTCTGTCCTGCTCACAGGAAAAAACCAAAGATCATGCCCCGGTGAGTTCCGTCACTTATCAGCAACCTGCCCAGGCCAGTCATTGGATCAGGAAGCAGCCGGACTCACCTCTGGTCATTCAGGTCAATGAACAGACCAGCTTCAGCCAGCTATTTGATAATATCCATATCACCTCGGAACAAAGGGCCCATTTTGGACATCGTCAGACTGGGTTGCAGGAGGCATTAACCGCTGGCAAGCCGGTCGTATTCCGTGGGCTGGAGAGTAATCCAACGCTTCAGCAGCTTCTGGAACCCCTGATTATCAGGCAACCTCTGTTGGTGAATGGCCAATTGCAGGCCTATCCAAAAGCTCATATCAAAATACTCTGGCCTGAGTCTGCAAAAAGCATATCTTCAATATTTCATTCGATGGTCGCCAGGGGTGAGCCGTGCCCTGAGGTCGATCTCTGGGGTATCAGTGCCCGCAAGCATGGTATCGCCCGGACTGACCTGCCAGAACAAGCGCTTCACTCACTTTACCAAGCTTTTAAAACCATACCTGGCAACCTTTGTAGCCCTCTGCCAGAAATGACCGAAGGGCTGTTGAATAATCTGATACTGGCTGCCCGGCAGGCACAGCAGGTTGACCACTCCCTGCAGCTCCTGCCCCGCCACTGGCGCAAGGCCATCAATAGCGTCATCACCCATGGCACCCGACAGCATCCGTCCGTGCGGGATTTTATGAAAGTGGCTTGTTGGCACTTGTTACGGGATAAGACGCTGGATGAGGATCAAACCGCCTCGGTAGACCCGGATCAGTTAGCTGCCATCATCAATAGCGCCCAACGTTTGGATAGAAAGTTTGTCAGGCAGAACCTGTGGCCACTGGCCCGAGCCTTTGACCCGGCAGTGTTTAAAGATGCCGAATTACAACTGTCCTATGAAAGTCCGTTTCCAAAGCAGGGAAAAAAAGACTTTATGGACAGGCTCTGTGCCATGATCCTGGCCCACGCGCCTGAAAAACAACGGGATGCTATAGCCTATCAGCTGGCAGTCGATCCGGCGGCAACAAAGCCCTGGCAATCCCTGGCCATCAAGCCAACCAGACAGATTAAACGTTTGCAAGATGCACTGGCTTCTGGCTGGCAGTTACTTCTGCCATCGGGGCAGACCCGATCCAATACCATTCACGCGCTGGCCACCGATTGTTTTCACATATCCAGAACAGCGAATGCGGAGGCAGAAGGCATTGAACGTATAAAACATCGACTCTCTGAATTACTGAAATGGCAGGGTTCCGCTGATGAGCCCCTGTCTGCACTGGCCAGGGATCTTTATTATGGCGAGATGAGTCAGGAAGATCGTGAAAGCCGTCGTTTATCCCGGCTCCACGACCGGCTTATGGACTCTCCCGTTATCTTCCTGCAGGGAGAAACCGGCACCGGGAAAAGTTATTTTTCAGCGAAGATGGCCAGGGCTTCGGGACAAGCTTCAGTCATTTCCCTTGGACCTTCCGACAGCGAACAGACCCTGATGAAACGCTGGCAGTGGCAACAACACGCCGACGGCGACCGCTCTATGGTGCCGCAAAACCGGGCGCTGATGGAATGGGCCAATACCAAATCCGACAAAGACGGAGAATACGTAACCCTGGTTCTGGATGAAGCCAACCTGGCCGAAGCCGGACTGCTGGCGTCACTGAACGGCTTATGGGAACCGGAACCCTGCATCTACGTGAATGGTCATCCTGTCAAAGTCAGCGAAAAACACCGGGTAATTCTCACCGGCAACCCCGATCATTACGCCGGGCGCCAAATGGACCCGACCCTGAAAGAGAAACTGCCCAGGGCTTACTACCCACGTCTGGATCAGGCTTTCCTTCGAGACAGAGTAGTGGAACCCGCTTTGCTCAATCAGTTACAACGGCATCAAATAAACGACATTGCACACAGTGCCAGCAAGAGTGTGATGACACTCTGGCAATATTATCAGGAGCTGTTGCCCGAGCATGAGTTTACCCCCAGGGATTTAACCGATATCTGCAGCTGGGTGGGTTGGTATCTGGATCGAGCGTTGTCCGAAGGCGACAGTGCCAGCTGTGAGCAAGTGAACAGTTTGATCCAGCAAAGTTTTCGGGATGTGTTGGGTCCCGAAATCAGCGAGACTCAACAGGATGCACTTGCGGCACTGGAAATATGGTTTGCTGCCCGCTACCACCCGGACAACACCCTGCGCGACAGAGTTCATAACCACACCTTGCCGGATATTCAGCGGGACTTCGAAGCATTCACCAAAGAATTCCGACCTGAGTTTGATACCTCCGGATCGGCAGTCATTGAACTGGTGCAACGGCTGGGACAGGATTTAAGCCGCTGTCAGCAGGCTTATCGTCACGAGATAAAACACGGCGGTCGTCAGGCAACGCTGATTGAAGGCCCGGCCGGACGGGGTAAAGATGCCACGCTGAACCTGTTGATTGAAAGTGTCAGAAAGCAGGCTAAGCAACGGGGAAAAACCATGCCAGAGGTCTTTCCCCTGAATGCCTGTGATTGTTCCTGGGAGCAACTGTGTGAAGTGATCCAGAAAGCAAAAGTAGAGGGCGGCATCGTAGTTATTTCGGAAATGAACCTGATCGACAGCCAGCATCTGGAAGGTGAGTTAAATGATATTCTGGCCGGAGACGCTCATCCGGGTTTCCACCTGTTCGCCACCATTAACCCACCTGAGTACAGCGGACGAAAACCCTTATCACCGGCGCTGAAAGGACGTTTTCGACATTTGCCGATCCGCCAGTATAACTCGGCAGAATTGCAGACCATTGCCGGGAAAGTGTTGCCAGACTCCCCAAAAGGGAAATCCGTCGCCAAACAGCTGACTGAAAAACATTGTCGTTTAAGAGCCTGCCTGCAACGGAAAAACCTGCCGTTACAGCCCACCAGTCGCGATTTACAGAATGTCGCCATGGCTGTCAAAACAGGAGGCGATTTTAGCGAAAAAGCCCTTCATCAATGCCTCAATCAGCACTACCGGCTTTACCTGATGGCCGCCAAACTGTCGCTGGAGGAACTGCCCGAATCATCGACTCTTGCCATGGGTAAAAGGGCACTTGATTCCGGACTTTGCAAATGGTTCAACAAAACGCTACCGGACATTGATCGTCCCTGGTTGATACGACCCGGTAACCTCGACAGTATTGATGAAAAAAACCATGAAATTCGTGTTAAGGCTCGTCCGAATAAAGCGGACGTCAAAGCGGAAATCATCAAAAGGATGGCCCAGGCCAGATGGCAGGCATCCGGTCTTTCCCTGAAGCCGGATGAGTCGGATGATTTGCTCATCCAGGCACTGTATCGGCACTGGCAGCAACGCTGGTTTGCGCATAAGTTTTGCGAGATGGGCATGGACGCTAATAACGTATTTCCACTGACGGAAGAACAGCAACAAACCCTGAAATTAACGGCTTCCCAGCCTTATCTTCAAGAGGCGGATCGGCGGATAGAAGCATGGAACTCCGATGCAGTTCAATTGTGGCCTGCGTTCTGGCATCAGATAAGTAATCTGTCGAGCCAACAGGTTGAGGATCATAGTAACGAAGCTTTAGCGGTTGGTAGTGATAAGGCTCCTGAAAAATACCGTCTGAAAGCCCGCTCGAAGCTGGCTAGGTTATTAAAACGGAGAAAAAGCATTAAAGGTCCGGAGAGCAGAACGCCTCCCAACAAAGAGCCTGATCCTCAGGCATTGAAACAGAGAAAGAACAATAAAGGCCCGGTGAGCAAAACATCTCCCGTCAGACAGCCTGATCCTCAGGCATTGAAACAGAGAAAGAACAATAAAGGCCCGGTGAGCAAAACATCTCCCGTCAGACAGCCTGATCCTCAGGCATTGAAACAGAGAAAGAACAATAAAGGCCCGGTGAGCAAAACATCTCCCGTCAGACAGCCTGATCCTCAGGCATTGAAACAGAGAAAGAACAATAAAGGCCCGGTGAGCAAAACATCTCCCGTCAGACAGCCTGATCCTCAGGCATTGAAACAGGGAACGAACGATAAAGACCCAGTGAGCAGCACTCCTCCAACCGACCATTATTCTCCTGCGTTATTGGACCAGATAACGAACTATGAGAATCTGGAGCTGCGACAAGTTAACGATTATAAAATTTTTAAACCGCATAACCAGCCTTCCCATATGTATCGCTCGGCGGTGCGGGATGTCAAAGTGACTGCCTGGGGTGATGTCGAACTGACCTTTCTTGAGGCTCAAGACATTGAGGGTGTCGAAACTCTCAGTCCGGATCCATTAACAGAGTGCGACCAGGAAGTGACCTTAGCCAGCAATCAAGCGCTGGCAAGATTTTCGGCATCATTGGGGAAGGAACGTCTATTTATATTGCCCAGCCTGAAGTTTTACGACTATATCGTTGCCTTGCGTATAGAACCCGATTTGTCATTTACGCTGTTCAGGGATCAATATACCGGGCTTCACTTATTATGGATTCCGGAGGCCGAAGCCAACCAGCGTTTTGCCTTTGATTACGTCGTAGAACACAGAGAACCGGGCAGAAAAACACTTCCTGAAGAAGCCCGGCCAGAACGATTGACAAACCTTGATGCCCGGTGTTCAGAAGGTATGAAAACCGTATTGAACAAACTGTTTAAGACCATTAAAAAACAACCGACCGAAATACAGGTGCCTTTGCAGAAAATAAAAAACGCCAAAGACACAGAGCAACGAATTGAGGCGATCACGGAGTATTGCCAACACTTTTCCGGTAAAACCACACCAGCGGGCCATAAGAATTTCTTTAAATTTCTGGTAACACAACGGCAGGGGAGCTGCCGTCATCGTACGCCTGTTTTTGTTGCTTTCTGTCGTTATTTCGGGATTCCATCCCGGATAGTGAATAGCAATATCCACAGCTTTGCTGAATATTCCGTGGATGAAGGCCAAACCTGGGTGTCAGTGGATCTCGGCGGGGCACCCGTCAAGAAAACAGACATCGAATCTGTCCGCCAGACCACCACAAATGTCATTCATTCCAGCAATGAGTTAAAGAAGCATAAAGCTTTTCTGAAAGATCTCATGAAAGGTGCTGATTTGTCACAAAAGCAAACTCTGGCTAAAGCCTGTGATATGAGCCTTGAGGAACTGAACAAAGCCCTTGATAAAAACAGCGCATTGCCAGAAGCCTGGCTAATTATTTCCAACATAATCAGGAACCTTTGGGAACAAAGAGATTTAATCAGTTTTTCCCTGGCCGTCTCAATCATCGTGTCGCTGGGGAAAGAAGCATCGGGCGATTACAAGAAGCAACTTGAACCGATATCGAAGGCAGTGAAACGAATAATATTGTACCGCGATGATAAACAGCGTGTCATTGAACAACTCAAGTTACTCCATTCAAAAATAATTAATCAGGATGACCTGAGCGCTCACCATTGGTGTTCCTCAATGGCAGGAATACTGGAAGGTAGCGACCTGACCAAGCCATCGTTTATTCGCTTTGCCCTTGAAGTCCTGAAATCGGGTTGGCTGGATCCAATCCTGAACGATGAGACATATATAGAAAACGCCGATAAACATCATAGGCTATTGGTGCGTCTGAAAAGCGTCGATGAGCTCAGGGTTGAAGCCACTCATTGCCTGAAAAAGTGGTATAAGCAGTTGTTCTTCAGGGAAAAAAATAGTCAGTTATGGCAGAAGACTTATGAAGACTTCCAACGGAGAAAAGGTACCTCGTTCGTCGATCATTGTTATGATGGGTTTTCATCATTCCTTGAATATGAAATTACCCATCGACTCTTAAAGAACACCTGGACAGACGAACCTGAGGGCATTCCCAATATAGAACGAATGCTGGCGCAGCAGCCCGCTTTTCCGAGGTCAATCTCTGGCAGGGGGAACCATCGTCCGGTGATTATCCTGGGGAAACCTTCCTGGGAGTTCACATCGATTTACAAAAAGGCCGGAGATCTCTTGCAAAGTCAATATGCGGTCATTTTGGATCGTAAAGGGATAGTAGACCCGCTGCTTTTAAATAAAGAATTCGAGGATTTGATTCAAAAGGCCTTCAGTCATTATCTGTATCAATTGACACACTCAAAAGGCGGCTGCTTAACCTATTGTTGGGCCGATGCTTACATCAAATGTTGCAACGAGAGATACTCCTATGGTGCTCATGATCCATCCTCACCAGAAGAGCTGTATGTCATGATGTCTGAAATTGACGGCTCTAAATGGTGTATGGACTCTCCATCCAGATTGTTTGTGGACTCTCTAAAGGGTGACTATTTACGGCAGGCACTCAACGCCGATAACGCACTGGTGCTCAAATCCGATGAGCTGACAATCATTGCCAATGAGTTTTTGAACAGCGCTAATTTTGATTCGCTTTGAGGCGTGATGGGTTTCTGGTAGCAGTCTGTTCATGATGAATTTTTCGAGATCGGTAATTGCCTTCAATGATCACGGCTCACTGTCAAAAAGGAACTTTCGTATTGTCTAAAGGTCAAACTACCAAACAACTTCAATTCAGTTCTTCAAATGGTAGTTGGGAGATTGGCTATGGATGGTCGTATTGGTGGGAAAATTGACAACAACCCTGTTTTTGATATTGGCCTGTCTGAGAGTGCTGAAAAGAGTGACATGCCAGCCATTAGAGCAGAGCAGGGTTTACCGTTAAAGATTACAAAGGTCAGCTCTGGTATCACCTCCAAACTCAGTAAATCGTCACCTTCGACAACCTTTCCAGACAAAGCAAGAATCGTTTCCGCAACAGATTCCTCGCTCCAAAAGACCCCTCATGCCTTCGATTTTCGTTTTGTCGCCAGTGATGATGAGGTTCGACAACTTTTAGTTGCCCAGACCAGCGATAAAAATCGGGATGTCACCCTTATTTCCCATCCCGATGACCTCTCACAGGCTAATCTGGTGACCCGGTTGAGCATTTCCAAAGAGGGTCACCACAGTCTGCGTTCAGGTAAGCTCTTTGAAAGTTCAAAGCCACTGACCCTGGTCATGGATATCCGAAAACTCACCAGTGATGAACTGCCCAGATTTAACGATCTGCTGGACCCGGATAACCCCTGTCTGTTCGACAAAGTCAACCAGGAGAAACGCCCTCTGGGTGAACATGTTTCTCTGCTGGTCTTGGCAGACCCTGCACAGCTGGCATCGGTTGGCAGGCGTGATGACGCATCGGTGGCCGACGCACCGGGGGCTGACGCACCGGGCGCTGATTTCTGGCGACGAATTAATCGACCGGGCAATACCTGGCAGTTCGACACTCAGACCGGCAATAGCCCATCGATGGAGATCGACAAGGTTCCTCCCTTATTGCCTGAATTCACCAGTGCCAAAAGTGCTACGGATGACGACAATACCGTTTTAATTAACTGCCACTTGCACAGTCACTGGCGACAGTTACTGCTGGGTGGACTCGGGGTGGACAAACAGGGGCGAATCCAGCACATCCCCGGCAGGCTTGAATCATTAAGGGCCGGACAGCGGGTGATTCTGAAAGGAGCCAACTGGGAAGATCTGGCCTTTGAACAGACGATTCGTCAGATGCTGGCTCAGAAGTGTTTTGAGAGCAATGGCAAGATCTGTTCATTACCCGACAATGTTCAGTTTTATCAGATGCCGGTGGGAGATAACGAGCTTCGTTCACTGTTTTTCAGTCTGTCCCCTTCTCTTGAAAAAGAACAAGCATCACGCAACCCCATCATCATCAACCAGAGTAATATTGCCCAATGGCTGAGTCCCATTGCCATTGCCCCGGAAGGCTATGCAATCCCTAACACCTGTCTGTTGGAACAGGTTCGGGCGGGGGGATCAGTTACCGTAACCTCTCCCCTTACTGAGGCACTCTGGTTTCGCTTGCTGGGTTCACTGCAGGCGATTCGCGAGACCACCGGCCTGGAGCCCCGACTTCAGGTGACTGATTCAAAACATCAGCCGAAAGTCCTGGGATTGACAGAAAAGGACGAGGTCTCTCTGTCCTGCCCACAGGAAAAAAACAAAGATCAGATCGCGTTCAGCACCCTCACTTATCAGCAATCTGCCCAGGCCAGTCATTGGATCAATAAGCAGCCGGACTCACCTCTGGTCATTCAGGTCAATGAACAGACCCGATTCAGCCAGCTATTTGATAATATCCATATCACCTCGGAACAAAAGGCCCATTTTGGACATCGCAAGACTGCGTTGCAGGAGGCATTAACCGCTGGCAAGCCGGTCGTATTCCGGGGGCTGGAGAGTAATCCAACGCTGCAGCAGCTTCTGGAACCCCTGATTATTGGGCAACCTCTGCTGGTGAATGGCCAGTTGCAAGACTATCCAAAAGCTCGTGTGACAATACTCTGGCCTGAGTCTGCAAAAAGCTCATCTTCTGTATGGAGCTCGATGGTTGCCAGGGGAAAATCCTGTCCTGCGTTCGATATCTGGGATATCAATGCCCGCAAGCATCGTATCTCACAGGCTGATCTGCCGGAACAAGTACTTCACTCCCTTTACGAAGCCTTTAAAACCGTACCTGGCAACCTTTGTAGCCCTCTGCCAGAAATAACCGAAGGGCTGTTGAATAATCTGATACTGGCTGCCCGGCAGGCACAGCAGGTTGACCACTCCCTGCAGCTCCTGCCCCGCCACTGGCGCAAGGCCATCAATAGCGTCATCACCCATGGCACCCGACAGCATCCGTCCGTGCGGGATTTTATGAAAGTGGCTTGTTGGCACTTGTTACGGGATAAGACGCTGGATGAGGATCAAACCGCCTCGGTAGACCCGGATCAGTTAGCTGCCATCATCAATAGCGCCCAACGTTTGGATAGAAAGTTTGTCAGGCAGAACCTGTGGCCACTGGCCCGAGCCTTTGACCCGGCAGTGTTTAAAGATGCCGAATTACAACTGTCCTATGAAAGTCCGTTTCCAAAGCAGGGAAAAAAAGACTTTATGGACAGGCTCTGTGCCATGATCCTGGCCCACGCGCCTGAAAAACAACGGGATGCTATAGCCTATCAGCTGGCAGTCGATCCGGCGGCAACAAAGCCCTGGCAATCCCTGGCCATCAAGCCAACCAGACAGATTAAACGTTTGCAAGATGCACTGGCTTCTGGCTGGCAGTTACTTCTGCCATCGGGGCAGACCCGATCCAATACCATTCACGCGCTGGCCACCGATTGTTTTCACATATCCAGAACAGCGAATGCGGAGGCAGAAGGCATTGAACGTATAAAACATCGACTCTCTGAATTACTGAAATGGCAGGGTTCCGCTGATGAGCCCCTGTCTGCACTGGCCAGGGATCTTTATTATGGCGAGATGAGTCAGGAAGATCGTGAAAGCCGTCGTTTATCCCGGCTCCATGACAGGCTGACAGACTCTCCCGTTATATTCCTGCAGGGGGAAACCGGCACAGGGAAAAGTTACTTTTCTGCCAAATTGGCCAAGGCTTCGGGACAAGCTTCAGTCATTTCCCTTGGACCTTCCGACAGCGAACAGACCCTGATGAAACGCTGGCAGTGGCAACAACACGCCGACGGCGACCGCTCTATGGTGCCGCAAAACCGGGCGCTGATGGAATGGGCCAATACCAAATCCGACAAAGACGGAGAATACGTAACCCTGGTTCTGGATGAAGCCAACCTGGCCGAAGCCGGACTGCTGGCGTCACTGAACGGCTTATGGGAACCGGAACCCTGCATCTACGTGAATGGTCATCCTGTCAAAGTCAGCGAAAAACACCGGGTAATTCTCACCGGCAACCCCGATCATTACGCCGGGCGCCAAATGGACCCGACCCTGAAAGAGAAACTGCCCAGGGCTTACTACCCACGTCTGGATCAGGCTTTCCTTCGAGACAGAGTAGTGGAACCCGCTTTGCTCAATCAGTTACAACGGCATCAAATAAACGACATTGCACACAGTGCCAGCAAGAGTGTGATGACACTCTGGCAATATTATCAGGAGCTGTTGCCCGAGCATGAGTTTACCCCCAGGGATTTAACCGATATCTGCAGCTGGGTGGGTTGGTATCTGGATCGAGCGTTGTCCGAAGGCGACAGTGCCAGCTGTGAGCAAGTGAACAGTTTGATCCAGCAAAGTTTTCGGGATGTGTTGGGTCCCGAAATCAGCGAGACTCAACAGGATGCACTTGCGGCACTGGAAATATGGTTTGCTGCCCGCTACCACCCGGACAACACCCTGCGCGACAGAGTTCATAACCACACCTTGCCGGATATTCAGCGGGACTTCGAAGCATTCACCAAAGAATTCCGACCTGAGTTTGATACCTCCGGATCGGCAGTCATTGAACTGGTGCAACGGCTGGGACAGGATTTAAGCCGCTGTCAGCAGGCTTATCGTCACGAGATAAAACACGGCGGTCGTCAGGCAACGCTGATTGAAGGCCCGGCCGGACGGGGTAAAGATGCCACGCTGAACCTGTTGATTGAAAGTGTCAGAAAGCAGGCTAAGCAACGGGGAAAAACCATGCCAGAGGTCTTTCCCCTGAATGCCTGTGATTGTTCCTGGGAGCAACTGTGTGAAGTGATCCAGAAAGCAAAAGTAGAGGGCGGCATCGTAGTTATTTCGGAAATGAACCTGATCGACAGCCAGCATCTGGAAGGTGAGTTAAATGATATTCTGGCCGGAGACGCTCATCCGGGTTTCCACCTGTTCGCCACCATTAACCCACCTGAGTACAGCGGACGAAAACCCTTATCACCGGCGCTGAAAGGACGTTTTCGACATTTGCCGATCCGCCAGTATAACTCGGCAGAATTGCAGACCATTGCCGGGAAAGTGTTGCCAGACTCCCCAAAAGGGAAATCCGTCGCCAAACAGCTGACTGAAAAACATTGTCGTTTAAGAGCCTGCCTGCAACGGAAAAACCTGCCGTTACAGCCCACCAGTCGCGATTTACAGAATGTCGCCATGGCTGTCAAAACAGGAGGCGATTTTAGCGAAAAAGCCCTTCATCAATGCTTCAATCAGCACTACCGGCTTTACCTGATGGCCGCCAACCTGTCCCTGGAGGAACTGCCCGAATCATCGACTCTTGCCATGGCTAAAGGAGCACTTGATTCCCGACTTTGTAAATGGTTCAACAAAACGGTACCGAACATTGATCGTCCCTGGTTGATACGACCCGGTAACCTCGACAGTATTGATGAAAAAAACCATGAAATTCGTGTTAAGGCTCGTCCGAATAAAGCGGACGTCAAAGCGGAAATCATCAAAAGGATGGCTCAGGCCAGATGGCAGGCATCCGGTCTTTCCCTGAAGCCGGATGAGTCGGACGATTTGCTCATCCAGGCACTGTATCGGCACTGGCAGCAACGCTGGTTTGCGCATAAGTTTTGCGAGATGGGCATGGACGCTAATAACGTATTTCCACTGACGGAAGAACAGCAACAAACCCTGAAATTAACGGCTTCCCAGCCTTATCTTCAAGAGGCGGATCGGCGGATAGAAGCATGGAACTCCGATGCAGTTCAATTGTGGCCTGCGTTCTGGCATCAGATAAGTAATCTGTCGAGCCAACAGGTTGAGGATCATAGTAACGAAGCTTTAGCGGTTGGTAGTGATAAGGCTCCTGAAAAATACCGTCTGAAAGCCCGCTCGAAGCTGGCTAGGTTATTAAAACGGAGAAAAAGCATTAAAGGCCTGGAGAACAGAACGCCTCCCATCAAAGAGCCTGATCCTCAGGCATTGAAACAGAGAACGAACAATAAAGGCCCGGTGAGCAGTGCTCTTCCAACCGATCAGTCTTCTCCTGCGGTATTGGACCAGATAACGAACTATGAGAATCTGGAGCTGCGACAAGTTAACGATTATAAAATTTTTAAACCGCATAACCAGCCTTCCCATATGTATCGCTCGGTGGTGCGGGATGTCAAAGTGACTGCCTGGGGTGATGTCGAACTGACCTTTCTTGAGGCTCAAGACATTGAGGGTGTCGAAACTCTCAGTCCGGATCCATTAACAGAGTGCGACCAGGAAGTGACCTTAGCCAGCAATCAAGCGCTGGCAAGATTTTCGGGATCATTGAGGAAGGGTCGTCTAGCTACATTGCCCAGCCTGACGTTTAACGACTATATCGTTGCCTTGCGTATAACACCCGCTTTGCCATTTAAGCTGGTCAGGGATCGATATACCGGGATTCACACATTACGGATTCCGGAGGCCAAAGACAACCAACGTTTTGACTTTGCTTATGTCGTAGAACACAGAGAACCGGGCAGAAAAACACTTCCTGAAGAAGCCCGGCCAGAACGATTAACAAGCCTTGACGTCCGGTGTTCAGAAGGTATGAAAACCGTCTTGAACAAACTGTTTAAGACCATTAAAAAACAACCGACCGAAATACAGGTGCCTTTGCAGAAAATAAAAGACGCCGAAGGCACAGAGCAACGAATTGAGGCGATCACGGAGTATTGCCAACAGTTTTCCGGTAAAACCACACCAGCGAGCCAAAAGAATTTCTTTAAATTTCTGATAAAACAACGGCAAGGGAGCTGCCGTCATCGTACGCCTGTTTTTGTTGCTTTCTGTCGTTATTTCGGGATTCCATCCCGGATAGTGGATAGCAGAATCCACAGCTTTGCTGAATATTCCGTGGATGAAGGTCAAACCTGGGTGTCAATGGATCTCGGCGGGGCACCCGTCGAGAAAACAGAGATCGAATGTGTCTACGAGTCCACCAAAAATGTCATTCATTCCAGCACTGAGTTAAAGAAGCATAAAGCTTTCCTGAAAGATCTCATGAAAGGTTCTGATTGGTCACAACAGCAGACTCTGGCTAAAGCCTGTGATATGAGCCTTGAGGAACTGAAAAATGCCCTTGAGAGAGACAGTGCATTGCCAGAAGCCAAGCTAATTATTTCCAACATAATCGGGAACCTTTGGGAGAAAGGAGATTTAATCAGTTTTTCCCTGGCCGTCTCAATCATCGTGTCGCAGGGGAAAGAAGCATCGGGCGATTACAAGAAGCAACTTGAACCGATAATGGAGGCAGTGGTAAAAATATTGTCCGACGGTGATGAAGGGCAGGTCATTGAACAACTCAAGTTACTCCATTCAAAAATAATTAATCAGGATGACCTGAGCGCTCACCATTGGTGTTCTTCAATGCTAGAAATACTGGAAGACATTGACCTGACCAAGCCATCGGTTATTCGCTTTGCCCTTGAAGTCCTGAAATCGGGTTGGCTGGATCCAGTACTGAACGATGAGGAATATATAGAAGAAGCCGATGAACATCATACGCTATTGGTGTGTCTGGAAAGCGTTGATGAGCTGAGGGTTGAAGCCACTCATTGCCTGAAAAAGTGGTATACGCAGTTGTTGTTCAGGGAAAAAAATAGTCAGTTATGGCAGGAGGCCTATGAAAGCTTCCAACAGAGAGAAGGTGATACCTCGTTCGTCAGTCATTGTCATGATGGTTTTTCATCATCCCTTGAATCTGAAATTACCAATCAATTATTACAGAACGCGTGGACAGACGAGCCTGAGGGCATTCCCAATATAGAACGAATGCTGGCGCAGCAGCCTGCTTTTCCGAGGTTAATCTCGGGCAGTGGCAACCACCGTCCGTTGATTATCCTGGGAGCACCTCACTGGGAGAGCACATCGATTAACAGAAAGGCCAAATTTCTGTTTCAAGCTGAATATGGGGACATTTTGAAACCTGAACAGCAGATAGATGTGGAGGATTCAAAAAACAAATGCACGCAGGCGATTCAGCTGGCCTTCAGTCATTATTTGTATCAATTGACACACACAAAAGGCGGCTGTTTAACCTATTGTTGGAGCGATGCTTCCATCCAATGTTGCGGCGAGCTTCACTCCTATGGTGCTCATGACCCATCTTCACCAGAAGAACTGTATGCCATGATGTCTGAAATTAAGGACTCTGAATTGTCTGTGGACCCAAAGGAAGACTACCTACGGCAGGCACTGAACGCCGGTAATGCACTGGTGCTCAGTGCCGGTGAGCTGACAAAGATTGCCGAAGAGTTTTTGAAAAGCGTGGATTTGGTTTCACTTTCTTACGCGTTGAGAACCTGATAGTAATCTGGTCATGATGAGTTTTTCGAGATCGGTGATTTCCTTCAATGATCACAGCTGACTGTCAAAAGTGAACTTTCGTATTGTCTAAAGGTCAAAATACCAAACAACTTCAATTCAGTTCTTCAGATGGCAGTTGGGAGATTGGCTATGGATGGTCGTATTGGTGAGAAAATTAACAACAACTCTTTTCTTGGTATTGCCGTGTCTGAGAGTGGCGAAAAGAGCGACGAAAAGAGTGTCGAGCCAGCCAGGAAAGCAGAGCAGGATTTACCGTTAAAGGTTGTAAAGGTCTACCCTGGTATCGCCTCCAAACTCAATAAATCATTACCTTCGACAACCTTTCCAGACAAAGCAAGAATCGTTTCCGCAACAGATTCCTCGCTCCCAAAGACCCCTTATGCCTTTGATTTTCGTTTTGTCGCCAGTGATGATGAGATTCGACAGCTTTTAGTTGCCCAGACCAGCGATAAAAATCGGGATGTCTCCCTTATTTCCCACCCCGATGACCTCTCACAGGCTAATCTGGTGACCCGGTTGAGCATTTCCAAAGAGGGTCGCCACACTCTGCGTTCAGGCAAGCTCTTTGAAAGTTCAAAGCCACTGACCCTGGTCATTGATATCCGAAAACTCACCGGCAATGAACTGCCCAAATTTAACGATCTGCTGGACCCGGATAACCCCTGTCTGTTCGACAAAGTCAACCGGGAGAAACGCCCTCTGGGTGAACATGTTTCTCTGCTGGTCGTGGCAGACCCTGCACAGCTGACATCGGTTGGCAGGCGTGACGACGCGCCTGGCGCTGATTTCTGGCGACGAATTAATCGACCGGACAATACCTGGCAGTTTGACACTCAGACCGGCAATAACTCATCAATGAGCATCGACGAGGTTCCTCCAGTAGTGCCAGAATTCACCAGTGCCAAAAGTACTTCGGAAGACGACAACACCGTTTTAATTGACTGCCACCTCCACAGTCACTGGCGACAGTTACTGCTGGGTGGCCCCGGAGTCGACAAACAGGGGCGAATCCAGCACATCCCCGGCAGGCTTGAATCATTAAGGGCCGGACAGCGGGTGATTCTGAAAGGAGCCAACTGGGAAGATCTGGCCTTTGAACAGACGATTCGTCAGATGCTGGCGCAGAAGTGTTTTGAGAGCAATGGCAAGATCTGTTCATTACCCGACAATGTTCAGTTTTATCAGATGCCGGTAGGGAATAACGAGCTTCGTTCACTGTTCCAAAGTCTGTACCCTTCACTTGACAAAGAACAAGCATCACGCAACCCCATCATCATCAACCAGAGTAATATTGCCCAATGGCTGGGTCCCATTGCCATTACCCCGGAAGGCTATGCAACCCCTAACACCTGTCTGTTGGAACAGATTCGGGCGGGGGGATCAGTCATCGTAACGTCTCCCCTCACTGAGGCACTCTGGTTTCGCTTGCTGGGTTCACTGCAGGCGATTCGTAAGACCACCGGTCTGGAGCCCCGACTTCAGGTGGCTGATTCAAAACATCAGCCGAAAGTCCTGGGGTTGACAGAAAACGATGAGGTCTCTCTGTCCTGCCCACAGGAAAAAAACAAAGATCAGATCGCGTTCAGCAGCCTCACTTATCAGCAATCTGCCCAGGCCAGTCATTGGACCAATAAGCAGCCGGATTCACCTCTGGTCATTCAGGTCAGTGAACAGACCAGCTTCAGCCAGCTATTTGATAATATCCATATCACCTCGGAACAAAAGGCCCATTTCGGACACCGTCAGACTAAGTTGCAGGAGGCATTAACCGCTGGCAAGCCAGTTATATTGCTGGGACTGGAAAACAATCCAACGCTTCAGCAGCTTCTGGAACCCCTGATTGTTGGCCAACCTCTGTTGCTGAATGGCCAGTTGCAAGACTATCCAAAAGCTCGTGTGACAATACTCTGGCCTGAGTCTGTGAAAAGCCCCTCTTCAATATTTCATGCGACGGTCACCACGGGTGAGCCGTGTCCTGATGTCGATCTCTGGGATATCAATGCCCGCAAGTATGATATCGCCCGGACTGAACTGCCAGAACAAGCGCTTAAACAGCTTTACAAAGCCTTTAAAACCGTACCTGTCCACCTTTGTAGCCCTCTGCCTGAAATGACCGCAGGTTTACTGAATAACTTGATACTGGCTGCCCGCCGGGCACAGCAGGTTGACCACTCTCTACAGCTCCTGCCCCGCCACTGGCGCAAGGCCATCAATAGCCTCATCACCCATGGTACCCGACAGCATCCTTCAGTGCGGGATTTTATGAAAGTAGCCTGTTGGCACCTGTTACCGGATAAGACGCCGGACCAGGATCAAGTCGCCTCGGTAGACCCGGATCGGTTAAACGCCATCATCAACAGTGCCCTGCCATTGAATAGAGTGTTTGTGGAACAGAACCTGTGGCCACTGGCCCGAGCCTTTGACCCGGCAGTCTTTAAAGGTATCGAATTACAACTGTCCTATAAAAGTCCATTTCCAGAGCAAGGTGAAAAAGACGTTATGGACAGGCTCTGTGCCATGATCCTGGCCCATGCGCCTGAAAAACAACGGGATGCTATAGCCTATCAGTTGGCAGTCGATCCGGCGGCAACAAAGCCTTGGCAATCCTTATCTATCGAGCCAGCCAGACAGATTAAACGCTTACAAGATGCACTGGCTTGTGGCTGGCAGTTACCTTTGCACTCAGGGCAAACCCGATCCGATGCCATCCACGGCCTGGCCAGCGATTGTTTTCGTATGGCCAGAACAGCGAGTTCTGAGACAGAAGGCATTGAACGTATAAAAAATCAGCTGTCTGAATCACTGAAATGGCAGGGTTCCGCTGATGAGTCCCTGTCTGCACTGTCCAGGGATCTTTATCATGGCGAGATGAGTCAGGAAGATCGTGAAAGCCGTCGTTTATCCCGGCTCCATGACCGGCTGACAGACTCTCCCGTTATATTCCTGCAGGGGGAAACCGGCACCGGGAAAAGTTACTTTTCTGCCAAAATAGCCAGGGCTTCGGGACAAGCTTCAGTTATTTCCCTTGGACCTTCCGACAGCGAACAGAGCCTGATGAAACGCTGGCAGTGGCAACAACACGCCGACGGCGACCGCTCTATGGCGCAGCAAAACCGGGCGCTGATGGAATGGGCCAATACCAAATCCGACAAAGACGGAGAATACATTACTCTGGTGCTGGATGAGGCTAACCTGGCCAAAGCCGGATTGCTGGCGTCACTGAACGGCTTATGGGAACCGCAACCCTGCATCTATGTGAATGGTCATCCTGTCAAGGTCAGCGAAAAACACCGGGTGATTCTCACCGGCAATCCCGATCATTACGCCGGGCGCCAAATGGACCCGATCCTGAAAGAGAAACTGCCGAGGGCTTACTACCCACGTCTGGATCAGGCTTTTCTTCGGGACAGAGTAGTGGAACCCGCTTTGCGCAATCAGTTACAACGCCACCAAATAAACGACATTGCACACAGTGCCAGCAAGAGTGTGATGGCACTCTGGCAATATTACCAGGAGCTGCTGCCCGACCATGAGTTTACTCCCAGAGATTTAACCGATATCTGCAGCTGGGTGGGTTGGTATCTGGATCGTGCGTTGTCCGAAGGCGACAGTGCCAGCTGTGAGCAAGTGAACAGTTTGATCCAGCAAAGTTTCCGGGATCTACTGGGTCCCGAAATCAGCGAGACTCAACAGGATGCCCTTTCAGCACTGGAAATCTGGTTTGCTGCCCGTTACCAACTGGACAACAGCCTGCGCGACAAAGTTCATAACCACATCCTGCCAGGTATTCAGCGGGACTTCGAAGCATTTACCAAAGAATTCCGACCTGAGTTTGATACCTCCGGATCGGCAGTCCGTGAACTTGCGCAACAGCTTGGGCAGGATTTAAGCCGCTGTCAGCAGGCTTATCATCACGACAGAAAACACGACGGACGACAGGCAACGCTGATTGAAGGCCCGGCCGGACGGGGTAAAGATGCCACGCTGAACCTGTTGATTGAAAGTGTCAGAAAGCAGGCTAAGCAACGGGGAGAAACCGTGCCGGAAGTTTTTCCCCTGAATGCCTGTGATTGTTCCTGGGACACAGTGTGTGAAGCGATCCAGAAAGCAAAAGTAGAGGGCGGCATCGTAGTTATTTCGGAAATGAACCTGATCGACAGCCAGCATCTGGAAGGTGAGTTAAATGATATTCTGGCCGGTGACGCTCATCCGGGCTTCCACCTGTTTGCCACCATCAACCCACCTGAGTACAGCGGGCGAAAACCCTTATCACCGGCGCTGAAAGGACGTTTTCGACATTTGCCGATCCGCCAGTATAACTCGGCAGAATTGCAGACCATTGCCGGGAAAGTGTTGCCAGACTCCCCAAAAGGGAAATCCGTCGCCAAACAGCTGACTGAAAAACATTGTCGTTTAAGAGCCTGCCTGCAACGGAAAAACCTGCCGTTACAGCCCACCAGTCGAGATTTACAGAATGTCGCCATGGCTGTCAAAAAAGGAGGCGATTTTAGTGAAAAAGCACTTCATCAATGCCTCAATCAGCACTACCGGCTTTACCTGATGGCCGCCAACTTGTCGCTGGAGGAACTGCCGGAGTCATCGACTCTTACCATGGGTAAAGGAGCACTTGATGCCGGACTTTGCAAATGGTTCAACAAAACGCTACCGAACATTGATCGTCCGTGGTTGATACGACCCGGTAACCTCGACAGTATTGATGAAAAAAACCATGAAATTCGTGTTAAGGCTCGTCTGAATAAAGAGGAAGTCAAAGCGGAAATCATCAAGAGGGTGGCTCAGGCCAAATGGCAGACATCCGGTCTTTCCCTGAAGCCGGATCAGTCCGGCGATATCCTCATCCAGGCACTGTATCGGCACTGGCAGCAACGCTGGTTTGCACATAAGTTTTGCAAGACGGGCGTGGACGCTAATAGCGTATTCCCCCTGACGGAAGCACAGGAAGAAGCGTTGAAATTACCGGCTTCCCAGCCTTATCTTCGAGAGGCGGATCGGCGGATAGGGGCATGGAACTCCGATGCAGTTCAATTGTGGCCTGCGTTCTGGGATCAGATAAGTAATCTGCCGAGGCATCAGACAAGTAATCTGCCGAGCCATCAGGTTAACGATCATAGTAACGAAGCTTTAGCGGTTGGTAATGATAACGCTCCTGAAAAATACCGTCCGGAAGTCCGCTCGAAGCTGGCTAAAGCATTGAAATGGAGAAAAAGCCATAAAGACCCGGTCAGCAAAACGCCTTCCAGCAACCGGACTGATCGTCAGGCATTGGGCCAGAAAACCAACAATAAAGGCCCGGGGAGTACTAATCTTCCTATCAACCAGTTTTATTCCGAGGTATTGGACCGGGGAACGAACTATGAAAATCTGAAGCTGCAACAAGTTAATGATTTTAAAATTTTTAAGACGGATCACCATCCTTCCTATATGTATCGCTGTATGACGCGGGATATTAATGTGACTGCCTGGGGTGACGTCGAACTGAGCAATCTGGAGACTGAACGCATTGAGGGGATCGAAATCCTCATACCGGACCCGTTACCAGAGCATGAACAGCAAGTGACCTTAGCCAGCAACCAAACGCTGGCAGACTGTTCAATGACATTGCTTAATGGTCGTCTAAATCGATTGCCCAGCCTGACGTTTAATGACTATATCGTTGCCCTGCGTATAACACCCGCTTTGCCATTTATACTGGTCAGGGATCGATATACCGGGCTTCACACAGTCTTTATTCCGAAGGCCAAAGACAATCAGGTTTTTACATATACTTATGTCGTAGAACACAGAAAACCGGACAGAAAAACACCTCCTGAAGGAGCCCGGCCACAACGATTAACACAGCTTGACGCCCAGTGTTCAAAAGGTATGAAAACCGTACTGAAAAAGCTGTTTAAGACCATTGAAAAACAACCGACCGAAATACAGGTGCCTTTGCAGAAAATAAAAGACGCCAAAGGCACGGAGCAACGAATTGAGGCAATCACGGACTATTGCCGACAGTTTTCCGGTAAAGCCAAACCAAAGAGCCATAACAATTTCTTTAAATTTCTGGTAACACGACGTCAGGGGAGCTGCGCTCATCGTACGCCTGTTTTTGTTGCTTTCTGTCGTTATTTCGGGATTCCATCCCGGATAGTGGATAGCAAAATCCACAGCTTTGCTGAATATTCTGTGGATGAAGGCCAAACCTGGGTGTCAGTGGATCTGGGCGGGGCGCCTGTCTCGTCAACAGACATCCAATCTTATTTTCAGCCCACCATAAATGCCAGTCATTCCATCACTGAGTTAAAGAAGCATAAGGCTTTCCTGAAAGATCTCATGAAAGCTGCTGATTGGTCACAACAGCAAACTCTGGCTGAAGCCTGTGATATGAGCCTTGAGGAACTGAACAAAGCCCTTGAGACAAACAGTGCATTGCCAGAAGCCTGGCTAATTATTGCCAACATAATCTGTAACCTTTGGGAGAAAAGAAATTTAGTCAGTTTTTCCCTGGCCGTCTCAATCATCGTGTCGCTGGGGAAAGAAGCAACGGGCGATTACAAGGAGCAACTTGAACCGATAGCGTGGGCAGTGAAAGAATTAATATTTTACTGCGGTGATGAAGAGGCTGTCATTGAACAACTCAAGTTACTCCATCTAAAAATAATTAATCAGGACAACCTGAGCGCTCAGGATTGGTCTTATTCAATGGTAGAAATACTGAAAAATATTAACCTGACCAAGCCAACGGTTATTCGTTTTGCCCTTGAAGTCCTGAAATTGGGTTGGCTGGATCCAATAGTGACCGATGAGGAATATACAAAAGAAGCCGGTGAACATCATAGGTTATTGGTGCGTCTGGAAAACGTCGATGAACTCAAGGTTGAAGCCTCTCATTGTCTGAAAAAGTGGTATAAGCAGTTATACTCCAGGGAAAAAAATAGTCAGTTATGGCGGGAGGCTTATGAAAGCTTCCAACAGAGAGAAGGTGATACCTCGTTCGTCAGTCATTGTTATGATGGTTTTTCATCATCCCTTGAATATGAAATTACCAGTCAATTATTACAGAACGCCTGGACAGACGAGCCAGAGGGCATTCCCAATATAGAACGAATGCTGGCGCAGCAGCCCGCTTTCCCGAGGTTAATTTCGGGCAGCAGTAACCATCGTCCGTTGATTATCCTGGAGGCACCTTATTGGGAGTGGACATGGATTGACAGAAAGGCCGAACTCCTGTTTCAAGCTAAATATGGTGACATTTTGGAACCTGAACAGCAGATAGATGTGGTGGATTTAAAAAACAAATGCACGCAGGCGATTCAGCTGGCCTTCAGTCATTATCTGTATAAATTGACACACACAAAAGGCGGCTTCTTAACCTATTGTTGGACCGATGCTTCCATCCAATATTGCGACGAGCGACACTCCTATGGTGCTCATGACCCATCCTCACCAGAAGAACTGTATGCCATGATGTCTGCAATTGAGGTGATTGAGGACTCTGAATTGTTTGAGGACCCAAAGGAAGACTACCTGCGGCAGGCACTGAACGCCGGTAACGCACTGGTGCTCAGTGCCGTTAAGCTGACAAACATTGCCGAAGAGTTTTTGGACAGCGTGGATTTGATTTCACTTTCTTACGCGTTGAGAACCTGATAGTAATCTGGTCATGATGACTTTTTCGAGATCGGTGATTTCCTTCAATGATCGCAGCTGACTGTCAAAAGTGAACTTTCGTATTGCCTAAAGGTCAAACTACCAAACAACTTCAATTCAGTTCTTCAGATAGCAGTTGGGAGATTGGCTATGGATGGTCGTATTGGTGAGAAAATTAACAACAACTCTTTTCTTGATATTGCCGTGTCTGAGAGCGGCGAAAAGAGCGGCGAGCCAGCCAGCAGAGCAGAGCAGAATTTACCGTTAAAGATTACAAAGGTCAGCCCTGTTATCACCTCCAAACTCAATAAATCATTACCTTCGACAACCTTTCCTGACAAGGCAAGAATCGTTTCCGCGACAGATTTCTCGCTCCCAAAAACCCCTTGTGCCTTCGATTTTCGTTTTGTCGCCAGTGATGATGAAGTTCGACAGCTTTTAGTTGCCCGGACCAGCGATAAAAATCGGGATGTCTCCCTTATTTCCCACCCCGATGACCTCTCACAGGCTAATCTGGTGACCCGGTTGAGCATTTCCAAAGAGGGTCGCCACACTCTGCGTTCAGGCAAGCTCTTTGAAAGTTCAAAGCCACTGACCCTGGTCATTGATATCCGAAAACTCACCGGCAATGAACTGCCCAAATTTAACGATCTGCTGGACCCGGATAACCCCTGTCTGTTCGACAAAGTCAACCGGGAGAAACGCCCTCTGGGTGAACATGTTTCTCTGCTGGTCGTGGCAGACCCTGCACAGCTGACATCGGTTGGCAGGCGTGACGACGCGCCTGGCGCTGATTTCTGGCGACGAATTAATCGACCGGACAATACCTGGCAGTTCGACACTCAGACCGGCAATGACTCATCAATGAGCATCGACGAGGTTCCTCCAGTAGTGCCTGAATTCACCAGTGCCAAAAGTACTACGGAAGACGACAACACCGTTTTAATTGACTGCCACCTCCACAGTCACTGGCGACAGTTACTGCTGGGTGGACTCGGGGTGGACAAACAGGGGCGAATCCAGCACATCCCCGGCAAGCTTGAATCATTAAGGGCCGGACAGCGGGTGATTCTGAAAGGAGCCAACTGGGAAGATCTGGCCTTTGAACAGACGATTCGTCAGATGCTGGCTCAGAAGTGTTTTGAGAGCAATGGCAAGATCTGTTCATTACCCGACAATGTTCAGTTTTATCAGATGCCGGTGGGAGATAACGAGCTTCGTTCACTGTTTTTCAGTCTGTCCCCTTCTCTTGAAAAAGAACAAGCATCACGCAACCCCATCATCATCAACCAGAGTAATATTGCCCAATGGCTGAGTCCCATTGCCATTGCCCCGGAAGGCTATGCAGTCCCTAACACCCAACTGTTGGAGCAGATTCGGGCGGGGGGATCAGTCACCGTAACGTCTCTCCTCACTGAGGCACTCTGGTTTCGCTTGCTGGGTTCACTGCAGGCGATTCTCGAGACCACCGGCCTGGAGCCCCGACTTCAGGTGGCTGATTCAAAACATCAGCCGAAAGTCCTGGGGTTGACAGAAAAGGACGAGGTCTCTCTGCCCTGCCCACAGGAAAAAAACAAAGATCAGATCGCCTTCAGTACCCTCACTTATCAGCAATCTGCCCAGGCCAGTCATTGGATCAATAAGCAGCTGGATTCACCTCTGGTCATTCAGGTCAGTGAACAGACCAGCTTCAGCCAGCTATTTGATAATATCCATATCACCTCGGAACAAAAGGCCCATTTTGGACACCGTCAGACTAAGTTGCAGGAGGCATTAACCGCTGGCAAGCCAGTTATATTGCTGGGACTGGAAAACAATCCAACGCTTCAGCAGCTTCTGGAACCCCTGATTGTTGGGCAACCTCTGTTGCTGAATGGCCAGTTGCAAGACTATCCAAAAGCTCGTGTGACAATACTCTGGCCTGAGTCTGTGAAAAGCCCCTCTTCAATATTTCATGCGACGGTCACCACGGGTGAGCCGTGTCCTGAGGTCGATCTCTGGGATATCAATGCCCGCAAGTATGATATCGCCCGGACTGAACTGCCAGAACAAGCGCTTAAACAGCTTTACAAAGCCTTTAAAACCGTACCTGTCCACCTTTGTAGCCCTCTGCCTGAAATGACCGCAGGTTTACTGAATAACCTGATACTGGCTGCCCGCCGGGCACAGCAGGTTGACCACTCTCTACAGCTCCTGCCCCGCCACTGGCGCAAGGCCATCAATAGCCTCATCACCCATGGTACCCGGCAGCATCCGTCAGTACGGGATTTTATGAAAGTGGCTTGTTGGCACTTGTTACCGGATAAGACGACGGATGAGGATCAAGCCGCCTCGGTAGACCCGGATCAGTTAGCTGCCATTATCAATAGCGCCCCACGACTGGATAGAAAGTTTGTCAGGCAGAACCTGTGGCCACTGGCCCGAGTCTTTGATCCGGCAGTATTTAAGGACACTGGATTTAAAGAATTACAACTGACCTACGAAAATCCATTTCGACAAAGGGGTGCAAAAGAGATTCTGAACAGGCTCTGTACCATAATCGTGGCCCATGGGCCTGAGCAAAAACGAGATGCATTAGCGTATCAGTTGAAAGTCGATCTTGTGGAAGCGGAACCCTGGCAATCCCTAGCCATCAGACCAGCCAGACAGATTAAACGTTTGCAAGATGCACTGGCTTCTGGCTGGCTGTTACTTCTGCCATCGGGGCAGACCCGATCCGATGCCATTCACGCGCTGGCCAGCGATTGTTTTCACATGTCCAGAACAGCGAATGCGGAGGCTGAAGGCATTGAACGTATAAAACATCGACTCTCTGAATCACTGGAATGGCAGGGTTCCGCTGATATGCCCCTGTCAGCACTGGCCCGGGATCTTTATCACGGCGAGATAAGTCAGAAAGATCGTGAAAGTCGTCGCTTATCCCGGCTCCACGACCGGCTTACGGACTCTCCCGTTATCTTCCTGCAGGGAGAAACCGGCACCGGGAAAAGTTACTTTTCTGCCAAAATGGCCAGGGCTTCGGGACAAGCTTCAGTCATTTCCCTTGGTCCTTCTGACAGTGAACAGACCCTGATGAAACAGTGGCAGTGGCAGGAACACGCCGACGGCGACCGCTCTATGGTGCAGCAAAACCGGGCGTTGATGGAATGGGCCAGTACCGAATCCGACAAAGACGCTGAATACATCACCCTGGTTCTGGATGAAGCCAACCTGACCCAAACCGGATTGCTGGCATCATTGAACGGCTTATGGGAACCGCAACCCTGCATTTACGTCAATGGTCATCCTGTCAGGGTCAGCGAAAAACACCGGGCGATTCTCACCGGCAACCCGGATCATTACGCCGGGCGCCAAATGGACCCGACCCTGAAAGAGAAACTGTCCAGAGCTTACTACCCACGCCTGGATCAGGCATTCCTTCGGGACAGGGTGGTGGAACCGGCTCTGGTCAGGCATTTACAACGGCATTTGCTGGAGCAGCAAATAAACGACATTGCACACAGGGCCAGCAAGAGTGTGATGGCACTCTGGCAATATTATCAGGAGCTGTTGCCCGGACATGAGTTTACCCCCAGGGATTTAACCGACATCTGCAGCTGGGTGGGCTGGTATCTGGATCGCGCGTTATCCATAGACGACCGTGTTAGCTGTGAGCAAGTGAACAGTTTGATCCAGCAAAGTTTCCGGGATCTACTGGGTCCCGAAATCAGCGAGACTCAACAGGATGCCCTTTCGGCACTGGAAATATGGTTTGCTGCCTGCTGCCACCCGGACAACACCCTGCGCGACAGAGTTCATAACCACACCCTGCCAGATATTCTGCAGGACTTCAGAACATTAACCAAAGAAATCCGACCTGAGTTTGATACCTCCGGATCGGCAATCATTGAGTTGGTGCAACAGCTGGCACAGGATTTAAGCCGCTGTCAGCAGGCTTATCATCGCAAGATAAAACACAGCGGTCGTCAGGCAACGCTGATTGAAGGCCCGGCCGGACGTGGTAAGGATGCCACCCTGAACCTGCTGATCAAAAGTGTCAAACAGCAAGCTGAAGAACGGGGAGAAACCATGCCAAAGGTCTTTCCCCTGAACGCCTGTGATTGTTCCTGGGACAAAGTGTGTGAAGCGATCCAGAAAGCAAAAGTCGATGGCGGCATCGTAATCATTTCAGAAATGAATCTGATGGACAGCCAGCACCTGGAAGGGGAGTTAAACAATATTCTGGCCGGAGACGCTCATCCCGGCTTTCACCTGTTTGCCACCATCAACCCGCCTGAGTACAGCGGGCGAAAACCCTTATCACCGGCACTGAAAGGACGTTCTCGAAATGTGCCGATCCGGCAGTATAACCCGACCGAATTACAGACCATTGCCGGGAAAGTCTTGCCAGAAAACGAGCAGGGAAAAACCGTGGCTAAAATGTTGACTGAAAAACATTGTCGTTTAAGGGCTTACCTGCAACGGAAAAACCTGCCATTGCAGCCCACCAGCCTCGATTTACAGAATGTTGCCAGGGCTATCAACAGAAGGGGCAATTTTACCGAAAAAGCCGTTCATCAATGTCTTACTCAGCACTACCGGCTTTATCTGATGGCCGCCAACCTATCGCTGAAGGAACTGCCCGAGTCAACGGCTCTTGCCATGAGCAAAGGAGCAATTCATTCCGGGCTTTGCCAATGGTTCAACCAGGTGGTACCTGGTATTAGTCGTCCATGGTTGATAAGAAGCAGTGATCGCAACAGTGTTGATGAAAAAAAACATGAAATTCATATCGACTCTGATCTGATTGAAGAGGAAGCCAAAACAGAAATAATCAGGATGGTGGCTAAGGCAAGGTGGCAGGCATCCGGTCTTTCCCTGAACCCCGATAAGTCGGACGATATTCTCACCCGGGCACTTTACCGACACTGGCAACAATGCTGGTTTGATCGTGTGTTTGGCCAGATGGGTGTGGAAGCCAGTAGCGTATTTTCCCCGACCGAAGAAGAGATACACACGCTGAAAATATCAATTAACCAGCCTTATCTTCAGGAGGCTGATTTGCGGATAAGGGCGTGGAAAGCCGATGACGTTCGGTGTTGGCCTGAGTTCTGGCATCAGATCAGGGATCTGCTGAACCATTTTGTTAGCGATTATATTAACAAAACCTCAGCTGTTGTTGGTGATAAGGCTTCCGGGCAATCCCTGCCACAAGTCCACGAGAAACAGGCACCAGCATTGGCTCAGAGAAAAAACCATAAACCAGATCCGGCTCGGACATTGGACCAGAATACCGACTATGAAATTCAGGGGAAGCTACCCGTTGACGATCATATGATTTTTAATATGCAGAGCCATTCTTCCGCGAATTATCGGTGGTGGGCAAAGGATATTTATGTGTCTGCCCAGGGCGATATCCAGCAGATCAATATTAATGATCTACAGATGCAAGGGGTCGACGTTCTCATACCTGCCCGTTTATCAGAGCATGACCAGGAAGTGACATTAGCCAGTGACCAGACCCTGGCGACCTTGGTGGTGAAATCAAGAAATGGTCAATATGCCTTGCCCTGCCTCACATTCAACGACTATATCGTAGCCCTGCGCATGAAACCCGAGTTGCCATTTACTCTGTTCAGAGATCGTTATACCGGCCTTCACACAGTTTCTATTCCAAAGTCCAGAATCAACCAGAGCATTAAATTTGCTTATGTCGTAGAGTCCGGAAAAGCGGGCAAAAAAACACGTACTGAAGAAGTCCGACCAGCACAATCAACACGTTTTGACGTCCGCTGTTCGAAAGGTATGAAAACAGTAATGGAGGGAGTGCTCACGGAGATTGAAGAACAACCACAAGAAGTGCAGGAGCCTTTGCAGAAAATAAAAAGTGCTAAAAACACGACGCAACGCATTGAGGCGATCAAGGATTATTGCCGAGGATTCTCCGGTGCTGCCACACCAGAGCGCAATAAAAATTTCTTTCACTTCCTCGTAACACGGCGTCAAGGGAGCTGTCGTCATCGTGTACCTGTTTTCATTGCTTTTTGTCGTTATTTTGGCATTCCGTGTCGGCAAATGAATAATCGTATCCATTCCTTTGCGGAGTGTTCCCTGGATAGAGGCCAAACCTGGGAGTCAGTGGACTTGGGCGGAGCACCTGAAGAGGTAACTGAAATCACACCTGAATTCCAGCCCACCAGGTGGGTCAGTAGCTCTGGCACTGAGTTAAGGAAGGCTACGAATCTCCTGAAGAATGTCCTGAAAGACGCTGATTTAGCACAACTACAAACTCTGGCCAAAGCCTATGGTATAAGCCTCGAGGAACTGAACAAAACCCTTGAGACAGACCATGCCTTGCCAAAAAAAAATCTGAGTACTTTCGAAATAGTAAAGAACCTCTGGGAGGAAAAAGAGTTAACCGGTTTTGCCATGGGCGTCTCAATCTTGCAGTCGTTGGAGACAGAAGTATTGAGCGAGGACGATAAAGCATTGGTCGGTAAAGTGATTGGCGGCGGAAGACCCCCCTATAAACCAATGTCGGAGGCACTCAAACCAATATTGTCCAACAGTGATGAAGATCAGGTCACTGAACTACTCAAGTCACTCCATTCAAAAATGATCGACCAGGCCGGAACAAGCCCTGACCAGTGGTTGTGCTCAATAGTGGACGTATTGGCAAACAGTGATTTGACCCGTCCTTCAGTTATTCACTTTGCCCGTGAAGCCCTGGAATCGGGTTGGCTGGATCCAGTGCCGACCTATAGCAAATATGTTATGACGGCCGTTGAACATCATAAACTCTTGATGCGTCTGGAAGAGGTCGAAGAACTGAACACTAAAGCCGCTCATTGCCTGAAAAAGTGGTATCAGGTGGTGATGTCCGGGGAAAAAAATAACCAGCAATGGCAATCAACTTATGAAACCTTCCAGGAGAGAAAAGAGAATGCCTTCTTCATCACTGATCCTCATAACGGGCATTCGCCATTCCTTAAAAATGTAATGGCCAGTCTATCCGTCGAGATTGCCTGGACGGACAAACCCGAGGGCGTTCCGAATATAGAACGACTGCTGTTGCACAACCCTGCCTTTGTGCAGTTAAACTCGGGCAAAGGCAACTACCGTCCGGTGATTATCCTGGGGAACATCTCACTGAACAGCAAAGTGATTAATGAAAAGGCTGAAGCCCTGTTTCAACGGAAACTTGAGAAAAGCCCGGACTTGAAACAGATATTGGAAAAAATCAATCAATATGAAGCAATGGATCGACGATGCTTTAATGCTCTGAAAGCAACGGATAGTCAGAAAGAAAGGCTTGATATCATCAACAAGTACCAACCCATCCTGAAGTCCCTTGAGGTACCATTCAGGGACAAAGTTCTGGTGTCTGACTTAAAAGACCAATGCCGGAAAGCGATTCAACAGGCCTTCATTTATTACTTGTATGAAATGACACATTCGAAAGGGGGGGGCTTAACCTATTGTTGGGCCGATGCTTTCATCCTGGCGGAAGACGATGATGGCCACTGTGGTGCTCATGCTCCATCCTCACCAGGAGAACTGTATGCCATGATGTCTTTAATCAAGAGCTCTGACTGGTCGCAGGAAGCTATTAGGGATGACCACTTGCGGCAAACACATAACCTCAGTAACGCCCTGATTCTCAAAACCAATGAACTGACAAAAATTGTCGAAGAGTTTTTAAACAGCCTGAATTTGAGTTCGCTTTGTGATGCTTTGGATACCTGATAACCGTTTGCTCATGTTGAGTGCTTCACTCCCGTCATTCCCGCGAAGGAGGCTGGACAACCCTACAGAGGGGCAACAGTTAAAATGGAACTTTAATCTCATCCTAAGGTCAAACGATTAATCAGTTTCAATGCAATCCTTCAAGGGACGTCAGGAAAGGAGATTAATAGTGGATGTTAGGATCAGGGAAATAAACAAATCGGTTCTTGATAATGGCGCGTCTGACAATATCGTACCAGCCAAAAAACCAAAGCTGGCATTACCGGCAAATGATGTTGAGATCTGCTCTGATGTCACTGCCAGGCTCAAGGTATCGTCACCACTGATTTCGTCGCCTCACAAGGCGAGAAGCGTATCCTCAACGAATTCCTCGCTCCCCGGGGCTCCTCGTGACTTCGATTTTCGTTTTGTCGCCAGTGATGATGAGATTCGACAGCTTCTGCTTGCCCGGACCTGCGATGAACATCGGGATGTCACTCTTATTTCCCACCCCGATGACCTGTCACAGGCTAACCTGGTGACCCGCTTGAGCATTTCCGGCGACGGTCGCCACACGCTGGGTTCGGGCAAGCTGTTTGAAGGTTCACAGCCCATGACTCTGGTGCTGGATATCCGAAATCTCAACAGCGAGGATCTGCCAAAATTTAACGATCTGCTGGACCCCGATAACCCCTGCCTGTACGACAAAGTCAGCCAGCAGAAATGCCCTCTGGGCGAACACGTTGCTCTGCTGGTGCTGGCAGACCCTGACCAGCTGGCATCGGTTGGCCAGCGTGAAGATGCACCCGGTGCTGATTTCTGGCGGCGAATTAACCGACCGTTCAATACCTGGCAGTTCGACGCACAGAGCGGCAATGCTTCGGCAATGGACATCGACCAGGTGCCTCCTGTATTGGCGGAACTCTCCGCTGAAGGCGCCATGGATGATGGCAATACCCTTGTTATCAACTGTCACCTGCACAGTCACTGGCGACAGTTGCTGCTGGGTGGCCCTGGCGTAGATAAACAGGGACGAATCCAGCACCTCCCCGGCAGGCTCGAGTTATTGAAGGCCGGACAACGGGTGATTCTGAAAGGGGCCAACTGGCAGGATCTGGCCTTTGAACAGACGATTCGGCAAATGCTGGCGCAGCAATGTTTTGAGAGCAATGGCAAGGTCTGTCAGCTACCCGACAATGTTCACTTTTATCAGATGCCGGTAGGGAATGAAGAGCTTCGTTCACTATTCCAGAGCCTGTCCTGCTCTCTAGAAAAACAAGACGACAAAGGATCTGATCAGGAGCAACCACCACAAAATCCGATCATCATTAACGAGAGTAATATCAGGGAATGGCTGAGCCCGATTGCCATCGCCCCGGAAGGCTATGCAGTCCCTAACAACTGTCTGTTGGAACAGGTTCAGGCGGGCGGTGCTGTCACTGTTACGTCTCCCCTCAATGAGGAAAACTGGTTTCGTTTGCTGGGCTCACTGCAGACTATTCGCGAAACCACTGGCCTGGAGCCCCGGCTCCGGGTGGCTCATTCAAGACGGCAACCGGAAGCCCTGGGATTGAAAGAAAGCGATAAGCACCCTTTACCCGGGAGCGTTCAGTTACCGAAAAAAGTCAGCGATCAGGCTGCCATTGACAGCGTCACTTATCAGCAACATGCCCAGGTCAGACACTGGATCAATCAGCAGCCGCAAACACCTCTGGTCATCCAGGTCAATGAACAGACAGGCTTCAGCCAGCTATTTGATAATATCCATATCACCTCGGAACAAAAGGCGTATTTTGGACGACGCCAGAGTAAATTGCAGGAGGCATTAACCGCTGGCGAGCCGGTGGTATTCCTGGGACTCGAGCGTAGTCCAGCGCTTCAGCAACTGCTGGAACCTCTGGTTGTGGGACAACCTCTGCTCGTGAATGGTCAATTACAGGCCTACCCAAAAGCTCGCGTCACACTGCTCTGGCCTGAGTCTGCAAAAAGCCCCTCATCAGTATTGAACTTGATGCTTGCCACAGGCAAGCCCTGTCCCGGGATCGATCTCTGGGATATCACTGCCTCCAGGTATGAGATATCGCGGACTGAACTGCCTGAACAAGCACTTAATGAACTTTACGAAGCCTTTAAAACCGTACCCGCCCACCTGTGTAACCCTTTGCCTGAAATAACTGAAGGGTTATTGAATAACCTGATACTGGCGGCCCGACGGGCACAGCAGGTTGACCAGTCCCCAGAGTTCCTGCCCCGCCACTGGCGCAAGGCCATCAATAGTGTCATCACCCATGGCACCCGGCAGAATTCGTCCGTCCGTGATTTTATGAAAGTGGTTTGTTGGCAGTTGTTACCGGATAAGATGCCAGATGCTCATGGGAAGCCGGATGAGGATCAAACCGCCTCGGTAGATCCGGACCAGTTAAATGAAGTCATCAATAGTGCCCCGCACTTAAACCGAGAGTTTCTAAAGCAGAACCTCTGGCCACTGGCCAGAGCCTCTGACCCGAAAATCTTTAAGCAAGCAAAACTCTACTATCAAAGTTCATGTCCGGAATGGGATGTAGAAGAAATTCTGGACGGGCTCTGTGCCCTGATCGTAGCCCATACGTCTGCAGAACAACAAGACGCAATGGCCTGCCAGTTGAAAGTCGATCCGGCAGCAACAGAGACCTTTCAATCGTTAACCATCAGGCCATCAAGACAGATTAAACGTTTGCAAGATGCGCTGGCTTGCGGATGGCAGTTAAACCTTGCGTCTGGTCAGATCCGATCCGATGCTATTCAGGCTCTGGCCAGCGATTGTTTTCATATTGCCAGAACCGCGAATACGGTCACAGCAGGTATTGAAGAGATAGAAAATCGTCTGCCTGAATCACTGGAGTGGACGGGTTCCGCTGATAATCCTTTGTCAGCACTGGCCCGGGATCTTTATCACGGCGAGATAAGCCAGAGAGATCGTGAAAGCCGTCGATTATCCCGACTCCATGACCGGCTTACGGACTCTCCCGTTATCTTCCTGCAGGGGGAAACCGGCACCGGAAAAAGTTACTTTTCCGCCAAAATGGCGAACGCTTCAGGACTGGCTGAGGTCATTTCCCTTGGACCTTCCGACAGCGAACAGACCCTGATGAAACGCTGGCAGTGGCAAGAGCATACCGATGGCGATCGCTCTATGGCGCAGCAAAACCGGGCGCTAATGGCATGGGCCAATACCGAATCCGACAAAGATGGAGAATACATCACCCTGTTGCTGGATGAGGCTAATTTGGCCAAAGCCGGATTACTGGCGTCATTGAACGGCCTGTGGGAACCGGAACCCTGCATCTATGTCAATGGTCATCCTGTCAAGGTCAGTCCAAAACACCGGGTGATTCTCACCGGTAACCCTGATCATTACGCCGGGCGGCAAATGGACCCGGCCCTGAAAGAGAAGCTGCCCAGGGCTTACTACCCACGTCTGGACCAGGCTTTCCTTAGGGACAGAGTGGTGGAACCGGCTCTGCTCAATCAGTTACAACGGCATCTGCCGGATTCTCAAACCAGCAGGATTGCGCAGAGTGCCACCGGGAGTCTGATGGTGCTGTGGCAATATTATCAGGAACTGCTGCCAGACCATGAGTTTACCCCCAGGGATTTAACCGATATCTGCAGTTGGGTGGGTTGGTATCTGGATCGTTCGTTATCCACCGGTGAGACGGTTACCGGCAAGCAAATGAACGCTTTGATCCAACAAAGTTTTCGGGATCTACTGGGCCCTGAAATCACCGAAACAAATCAGGATGCCCTGTCAGCACTGGAAAGCTGGTTTGCTGCCCGTTACCAGCCGGAGAACACCCTGAGCGACAGGGTTCGTAACAAGACCCTGTCAGATATTCAGCAGACCTTCAGAACAGTTACCCAAAAAATACGACCAGACTTTGATACCTCCGGAGCGGCAGTCTTTGAGCTGGTAGAACGAATTGGACAGGATTTAAGCCGCTGTCAGCAGGCTTATCATCGCAAGATAAAACACGGCGGCCGTCAGGCGACACTGATTGAAGGCCCGGCCGGGCGAGGTAAAGATGCCACGCTGAACCTGGTGATTGCAAGTGTCAAACAGCAGGCTGAAGAACGGCAAGAATTGATGCCGGAAGCCTTTTACCTGAATGCCTGTGATTGTTCCTGGGATAAAGTGTGTGAAGCGATCCAGAAAGCCAAAGTGCAGGGTGGCATCGTGGTGATTTCGGAAATGAATCTGATCGACAGCCAGCACCTGGAAGGTGAGTTAAACGATATTCTGGCCGGTGACGCCCATCCGGGTTTCCACCTGTTTGCCACCATCAACCCGCCTGAGTACAGCGGGCGAAAACCCTTGTCACCGGCACTGAAAGGACGTTTTCGACATCTGCCCATTCGGCAGTACAACCCGGCAGAATTACAGACCATTGCCGAAAAAGTGTTGCCAGAGTCCTCAGAAGGCACATTCGTCGCTAAACAGCTAACAGAAAAACATTGTCTTTTAAGGGCTTACCTGCAAAGCAAAAAATTGCCATTGCAACCCACCAGCCTTGATTTACAGAATGTTGCCAGGGCTATCAACAGAGGTGGCGATTTTAGCGAAAAAGCCGTTCATCAATGCCTCAATCAGCACTACCGGCTTTATCTGATGGCCGTCAACCTATCGCTGGAGGAACTGCCCGGCTCTTCGGCTCTTGCCATGGGGAAATGTGAATTTAATTCCGGACTTTGCCATTGGTTCAATCAGACAGTACCGAACATTGATCGTCCATGGTTGATACGAAGCAGTCATCTCAGCAGTGTTGATGAAAAAAAACATGAAATCCGTGTTAACACTGAGCTGGATGAACAGGAAGCCAGAACGGAAATCATCAAGAGCGTGGCTCGGGCAAAGTGGCGGTCATCAGGCCTTCCAATGAGGCCCTATGACTCGGACGACATACTCACCCAGACACTTTACCGACACTGGCAGCAAAGCTGGTTTAATCATAATTTTGGCCACACCGGCGTGCACGCAGATAGCGTATTTTCCATGACGAAAGAACAGAAACTGACGCTGATTTTATCAGCTAACCAGCCTTATTTTCTTGAGGCTGATCGGCGAATCAGTGCATGGAGCGTCGATGGTGCACAATGTTGGCCTCTGTTCTGGCATCAGATCAGTGATCTGCCGAAACATCTGGTCGATGATTTTATTAACGAAACACCACAAGACATGTCAAAAGTCAGCGAGAAACAGGCGCCGACATTGCATCAAAGTACCAACCCTGAGCCACAGTCTGTTTACCAGGCATTGGCTATTGACAGTGATAAGGCCTATGAAAAATACAATCCCGAAGCCCTCGAAAAAGAGGCTCCAACATTGGACCGCATGACGGACTACCAGAACAAGAGTAAACCAAAAATCAAGCGTTATATGATTTTTGACACTAAGGACTTTTTTCCCGCTCATTATCGGTGGCGGGCAAGAGATATTTTTGTATCTGCTGCGGGCGACATCAAATGGATCGATATTAATGATCGTCACATGCAGGGAGCCGAAGTCATCATACCGGGTCGGTTACCGGAACCTGACCAGGAAGTGACATTAGCCAGCGATCAGACGCTGGCGACCTTTGAGCAGCCATCGAACACTTGTCGATATGCCTTGCCCGACCTGAAGCCTGACGACCGAATCGTGGCCCTGCGCATAACACCAGCATTGCCATTTACCCTGATCAAGGACCGATATGCCGGGCTCCATACACTCTATGTTGCGAAGGCCGAAGATAACCAGACTATTCAATTTGCTTATGTCGTAGAACACAGAGAAGCGGGTGAAAAAACACTTGCTGAAAAAGTCCGACCCGCACAATCAACACGGTTTGACGTCCGCTGTTCAGAAGGTATGGAAGCAGTACTGAAAAAAGTATTTACCCGAATTGACCTGCAGCCAACCAAAGTACAGGCGCCTTTGCAGACAATAAAAAACGCTAAAAACAGCAGGCAGCGCATTGAGGCGATCAAGGACTATTGCTTGGGGTTTTCCGGTGGTGATATGCCAGAGGATAATAAAAATTTGTTTCAATTCCTGGTAACACAGCGGCAGGGGAGCTGTCGTCATCGTGCGCCTGTTTTTGTTGCTCTTTGCCGTTATTTTGAGATTCCATGTCGGCTAATTGCTAACAAAAACCACGCCTTTGCAGAATGTTCCATAGACAGCGGTCAAACCTGGGAGCCAGTGGATTTGGGCGGGGCACCTGTTGAGGCAATAGAAATCTGGCCTGACTTCCAGCCCAGCAAGCGGATCAGCGGTTCCGGCACCAATTCAAAGAAAATCAGGGATCTCCTGGAAGGAGCTGATTTAGCACAACAGGAAGCTATAGCTAAAGCCCTGGGAATGAGCCTGGAGGAGCTGAAAAAAGCCCTTGAGGCAAACACTGCATTGTTAGAAGCCAATCTGACACCTTTCAAATTAGTAGTGAGGCTTTGGAGGAAAAAAGATTTGGCCGGCTTTTCCATGGGTGTCTCAATCCTGGAGTCGCTGGAGAGAGACAAATCAGACTATGTCGAGCAGGCATTGATCGGTAATATAGATTGGCGAGGAGATAATCCGATGTCGGAAGCCGTAATGCAAATATTGTCCGACAGTGATGAGGACCAGGTCTCTGATCAACTTAAATCACTCTATTTAAAAATGATTGTTCATGGCGGAGCAGAGCCGCTCGCCTGGTTGAATTCAATAGTGAAAATACTCAATGGCAGTGACTTGACCAAACGTTCGGTTATTCAATTTGCCAGTGAAGCCCTGAAATCGGGTTGGCTGAATCTATTGCCATTAGAAAAATACCAAATTAAGAAGACAGTTAAACATCATCAGCTATTGCTGCGTCTGGAAAGCGTCGATGAACTGAAGGTTGATGCCAGCCGTTGTCTGAAACACTGGTATAAGGAGTCATTCTCCAGGGAAAAAAATAGCCATATCTGGCAGTTCCTATATAGCGACTTCCAAATAAAGAAAAAGTATGTCTTGCTCGTCACTCATAGTCATGACGGGGTTTCGCCATTCCTGCAAAGTAGAATTGCCAGCTTGTCTTTGCAAAAATCCTGGACAGACGAACCCGAGGGTATTCCGAATATAGAACGAATGTTGGTACATGACCCGGCGTTTGAGCAGTTGAGCTCGTTCAAGGCGAACCACCGTCCGGTGATTATCATGGGGCAACCTTCCTGGGACGACACAATGTTGAATAAAAAGGTCGAAGCCCTGTTGCAGCGAATTATTGCCAACAGCCCGGACGACCTGGAGCCGTCGGATGAGGAGCGAAGGCTGGAAAGTGATTTAAAAAACAAATGCACTCAGGCAATTCAGCAGGCCTTCAGTTATTACCTGTATGGACTGGCAAACTCGAAAGGCGGTTACTTAAAGTATTGTTGGGCTGACGCTGTCATCGGGCCTTATAAAAGCAGCGACCACCATGGCGCTCACGATCCATCCTCACCGGGAGAGCTGTATGCCATGATGTCCTGGATTCATAGCTCTTACGAGTTCCAGGGAAGTGTTGAAGATGCCTGCTTACGGCATGCGTACAACGCCAGCGATGCTCTGGTGCTGAAATCCGTCGAGCTGACAATTATCGCCGAAGAGTTTGTAAACAGCGTGAATTTGAATTCGATTTATGACGCATTGAAGAGCTGATAACCCTTTGGTCATGATGAATTTTTAGAAAGATTTCCATCAATCGTTACGGCTAACTTTTCAAGCGGAACTTTAGTCCTATCTTACGGTCAAATAATTAAACAGTTTCAATTTAATCCTTCAGATGGCAGTAGGGAGATTAGCTATGGATAGTCGTATTGGTGTGGAAAAAAACAACCCCGTTACTCTTGGTGACGTGCCTGTCAGTGACGTGCCTGATAGCGCAGTACCAGGCAAGAGAGCAAAGCAGGGTTTACCATCAAAGATTATAAAGGCTTGCTCTGGTATCGCTTCCACAGTCAATGAATCATCACCTTCGGTAAACTTTCCTGACAAAGCCAGAATCGTAGCCCCAACGGATTCTTCACACCATAAGGCCCCTCATGCCTTCGATTTTCGTTTTGTCACCAGTGATGATGAGCTTCGAAAGCTTCTGGTTGCCAAGACTTGCGATGAACATCGGGATGTCACCCTTATTGCCCATCCTGATGATCTCTCTCAGGCTAACCTGGTGACCCGCTTGAGCATTTCCGGCGACGGTCGCCACACCCTGGGTTCGGGCAAGCTGTTTGAAGGTTCACAGCCCATGACTCTGGTGCTGGATATCCGAAAGCTGTCTAGCGAGGATCTGCCAAAATTTAACGACCTGCTGGACCCGAATAATCCCTGTCTATACGACAAAGTCAGCCAGAATAAACGCTCTCTGGGCGAACATGTTGCTCTGTTGGTGGTGGCAGACCCTGAGCAGCTGGCATCGGTTGGCCAGCGTGAAGATGTACCGGGGGCCGACGCACCGGGGGCCGATGCACCGGGGGCCGACGCACCCGGTGCTGATTTCTGGCGGCGAATTAATCGACCGGGCAATACCTGGCAGTTCGAAGCACAAACCGGCAATGCTCCGGCAATGGACGCCGACGAGGTGCCTCCGGTATTGGCGGAACGCTTCGCTGAAAGCACCATGGATGATGACAATACCCTTGTTATTGACTGTCACCTGCACAGTCACTGGCGACAGTTGCTGCTGGGCGGCCCTGGCGTAGATAAACAGGGACGAATCCAGCACCTCCCCGGCAAGCTCGAGTTATTGAAGGCCGGACAGCGGGTGATTCTGAAAGGGGCCAACTGGCAGGATCTGGCCTTTGAACAGACGATTCGGCAAATGCTGGCGCAGCAGTGCTTTGAGAGCAATGGCAAGGTCTGTCGGTTACCCGACAATGTTCAGTTTTATCAGATGCCGGTAGGGAGTGACGAGCTTTGTTCACTGTTCCAAAACCTGTCCTGCTCTATAGAAAAACAAGATGACAAACAAGACGAAGGACTTGTTCAAGAGCAACCACCACAAAATCCGATCATTATTAACGAAAGTAATATCAGGGAATGGCTGAGCCCGATTGCCATCGCCCCGGAAGGCTATGCAGTCCCTAACAGCTGTCTGTTGGAACAGGTTCAGGCGGGCGGTGCCGTCACCGTTACGTCTCCCCTCAATGAGGAAAACTGGTTTCGTTTGCTGGGCTCGCTGCAGACCATTAGCGAAACGACCGGCCTGGAGCCCCGGCTTCAGGTGGCCCATGTAAAAGGACAACCAAAAGCTCTGGGACTGACAGAGCACGATGAGCATTCATTGCCCGGGTTACCGAAAAAAGTCAGCGATCAGGCTGCCATTGATACCTTCACTTATCAGCAACATGCCCAGGTCAGACACTGGATCAATCAGCAGCCGCAAACACCTCTGGTCATTCAGGTTAATGAACAGACCAGCTTCAGCCAGCTATTTGATAATATCCATATCACCTCGGAACAAAAGGCGTATTTTGGACGACGCCAGAGTAAATTGCAGGAGGCGTTAACCGCTGGCAAGCCGTTGGTATTCCTGGGACTCGAGCGTAGTCCAGCGCTTCAGCAACTGCTGGAACCCCTGATTGCAGGACAGCCTCTGTTGGTGAATGGTCAATTACAGGCCTACCCAAAAGCTCGCGTCACGGTGCTCTGGCCTGAGTCTGCAAAAAGTCCCTCTTCATTATTGAGCTTGATGCTTGCCACAGGTAAACCCTGTCCCGAGATCGATCTCTGGGATATCACTGCCTCCAGGTATGAAATACCGCAGACTGAACTGCCTGAACAAGCACTTAATGAACTTTACGAAGCCTTTAAAACCGTACCCGCCCACCTGTGTAACCCTTTGCCTGAAATAACCGAAGGGTTATTAAATAACCTGATACAGGCGGCCCGGCGGGCACAGCAGGTTGACCAGTCCTTAAGGCTTTTACCCCGCCACTGGCGCAAGGCCATCAACAGCGTTATCACCCATGGTACCCGGCAGCATCCGTCTGTGCGTGATTTTATGAAAGTGGTTTGTCGGCAGCTATTGCCAGATGAGAATCAAACCGCCTCGGTAGACCCGGATCGCTTGAACACCATCATCAAAAGTGCCCTGTCGTTAGATAGAGAGTTTGTGAAGGAGAATCTGTGGCCTCTGATCAGAGCCTTTGACCCGACAGTCTTTAAACAGTCAAAACTCTCTTGTCAAGACTCATCTCTGGAATGGGATCAGGAAGAAGTTCTGGACAGGCTCTGTGCCCTGATCGTAGCCCATACGTCTGAAGAAAAACGAGGTGCAATGGCCTGCCAGTTGAAAGTCCGTCCGGCAGCTGCAAAGACCCATCAATCGTTAGCTATCAGGCCATCAAGACAGATTAAACGTTTGCAGGATGCGCTGGCTTCTGACTGGCTGTTAAACTTGCCATCGGGGCAGACCCGGTCCGATGCCATTCAGGCGCTGGCCAGCGATTGTTTTTACATGGCCAGAATGGCGAATTCTGAGGCAGAAGGCATTGATCGTATAGTACTTCGGCTGTCTGAATCATTGAAATGGACGGTCTCCACTGATATGCCTTTGTCAGCACTGGCCAGGGATCTTTATCACGGCGAGATAGGTCAGAAAGATCGTGAAAGCCGTCGATTGTCCCGACTCCATGACCGGCTAACGGACTCTCCCGTTCTGTTCCTGCAGGGAGAAACCGGCACCGGGAAAAGTTACTTTTCTGCCAAAATGGCCAGGGCTTCGGGACAAGCTTCAGTCATTTCCCTTGGACCTTCCGACAGCGAACAGACCCTGATGAAACGCTGGCAGTGGCAACAACATGCCGATGGCGATCGCTATATGGTGGAGCAAAACCGGGCGTTGATGGAATGGGCCAATACCAAATCCGACAAAGACGGAGAGTACATTACCCTGGTTCTGGATGAAGCCAACCTGGCCCAAGCCGGATTACTGGCGTCATTGAACGGCTTATGGGAACCGCAACCCTGCATCTATGTGAATGGTCATCCTGTCAAGGTCAGCCTGAAACACCGGGTGATTCTCACCGGCAACCCGGATCATTACGCCGGGCGCCAAATGGACCCGGCCCTGAAAGAGAAACTACCCAGGGCTTACTACCCTCGCCTGGATCAGGCATTCCTTCGGGACCGGGTGGTGGAACCGGCTCTGGTCAAGCATTTACGAGAGCATCTGACGGAGCAGCAAATAAACGACATTGCACACAGTGCCAGCAACAGTGTGATGACGCTCTGGCAATATTATCAGGAACTCTTGCCCGACCATGAGTTTACCCCCAGGGATTTAACAGACATCTGCAGTTGGGTGGGTTGGTATCTGGATCGTGCTCAGCCCGCTCGCGGCAGTGTGACCTGTGGGCAAATAAACAGTTTGATACAACACAGTTTTCGGGATGTACTGGGCCCTGAAATCACCGAAACACATCAGGACGCCCTGTCGGCACTGGAAGTCTGGTTTGCTGCCCGCTACGAACCGGAGAACACCCTGAGCGACAGAGTTCATAACAAGACCCTGCAGGAAATGCAGCAGACCTTCAGTACAGTCAGCGAAAAAATCCGACCAGACTTTGATACCTCCGGATCGGCAGTCCGTGAACTGGCGCAACGACTTGGACAGGATTTAAGCCGCTGTCAGCAGGCTTATCATCACGACAGAAAACACGGCGGTCGTCAGGCGACACTGATTGAAGGTCCGGCGGGGCGGGGCAAGGATGCCACGCTGAACCTGGTGATTGAAAGTGTCAGAAAGCAGGCTGAACAACGGCAAGAATCCATGCCGGAAGTCCATTACCTGAATGCCTGTGATTGTTCCTGGGACAAACTGTGCGAAAAGATCCAGAAGGCAAAAGACGATGGCGGCATCGTGGTGATTTCGGAAATGAATCTGATCGACAGCCAGCATCTGGAAGGTGAGTTAAACGATATTCTGGCCGGTGACGCCCATCCCGGCTTCCACCTGTTTGCCACCATCAACCCGCCTGAGTACAGCGGGCGAAAACCCTTATCGCCGGCACTGAAAGGACGTTTTCGACATTTGCCCATCCGGCAGTACAACCCGACAGAATTACAGACCATTGCCGAAAAAGTGTTGCCAGAGTCCTCACAAGGGACATCAGCCGCTATAAAGCTGACAGAAAAACATTGTCGTTTAAGGGCTCACCTGCAAGGCAAAAAACTGCCATTACAACCGACCAGCCTTGATTTACAGAATGCTGCCAGGGCCATCACCAGAGGTGGCGATTTTAGCGAAAAAGCCGTTCATCAATGCCTCGATCAGCACTACCGGCTTTATCTGATGGCCGCCAAACTATCGCTGGAGGAACTGCCCGGGTCATCCGCCGTTGCCATGAGGAAAAGTGAATTTAATTCCGGACTTTGCCAATGGTTCAATCAGACGGTATCGAACATTGATCGTCCGTGGTTGATTCGAAACAGTCATCTCAACGGTGTTGATGAAAAAAACCATGAAATTCGTATCAAGACTCGTCCGATTGAAGAGGAAACCAAAACGGAGCTCATCAGGATGGTGGCTCAGAAAAAATGGCAGGCATCCGGTCTTTCCCTGAATCCGGATCAGTCGGACGATATTTTCACACAGGCACTTTACAGACACTGGCAGCAACGGTGGTTCGCTGATGATTTTAGCCTTACCGAAGTGGACGCTAATAGCGTATTTCCCCTGACCAAAGAACAGGCACAAACACTGAAAATGTGGGACTGCAAGCCTTATCTTAAGGAGGCTAATAAGCAGATACGGGCATGGAACTCCCGTGACCTTCAATGCTGGCCCGCATTTTGGCATCAGATCAGCGCTCTGCCGAACCGTTTGGTAAACGATTTTATTAAGGAAGCATCAGCCATTAGCGGTGATGAGGCTCCTGAACCCTACAATCCAGAAGTCGAGGAAGAAAAAGCTCGGGCATTGGATCGAAGAACGAACTATGAGGATCGGGATAATTCAGGGACTAAGCTTCAAAAAGTTTTTAATACGCAGCATCACCCTAGTATGTATCGCTGGGAGGCAAAAGATATTCGTGTCACCGCCGGGGGTGAAATCAAACAGATCGATCTTGATGGCAAACACTTTCTGGGGGTCGAAACCCTCACTCCTAAACGGTTGCCAGGGAAAGACCAGGAAGTGATATTAACCAGAGATCAAACGCTGGGGACCCTTGAGGTATCACCAAGGAATGGTCAGTGTCCCTTACCCAGCCTGACGGCCAGTGACACTATCGTGGCCTTGCGTTTAGAACCTAATGTGCCATTTAAACTGACCCGGGACCAATACACCGGGCTTCATACACTGTTTATTCCTCTGGCCAAAGCCTACCAGAGTTTTCAGTGTACTTATGTCGTAGAACCCCGAAAGCCGGGCGGAAAAACGGCTGCTAAAGAAGTCTTTTTTGACGTCCAGTGTTCAGAAGGCATTAAGTCCGTACTGAAGGAACTGTTTGATAACATCAACGAACAACCCGCCAAAATACAGGCACCGTTGCGCAAAATAATAGACGCTAAAAACATCAGGCAACGAATTAACGCAATCACGGAGTATTGCAAAGAGTTCTCTGGTATCGCTAAACCAGATGAGAGTGAAAATTTCTTTCGATACCTGGTAACAAATCGGCAAGGTAGCTGTCGTCATCGTGCGCCTGTTTTTGTTGCTTTTTGTCGCTATTTCGGGATTCCCAGTCGGCAAATTGAGAGCCCCAAGCACGCCTTTGGTGAGTATTCCGTGGATGGAGGCCAAACCTGGGAGTCAGTGAATTTGGGCGGAGCGCCTGTCGAGTATACAGAAATCGCACCTGACTTCCAGTACAGCAGCAAGGCCGGTAGTTCCAGCCGCTGGCCAAACAAGATTAACATTAACAATCTTCTGAAAGGTGCTGATTCAGCACAACAGCAAGCTCTGGCTGATGTTTTGGAGATTAGCCAGAAGGCGCTAAAAAAAGCCCATAAGACAAACACTGCATGGTTAGAAACCAATCTGAAACCTTTCGAAATGGTACTGAAGCTTTGGAAGAAAAAAGATTTGGCCAGCTTTTCCATGGGTGTCTCGATCTTATTACTAAAGACAAAAGTATTGAACCTAAATTCAGCGCTGGATTTGATCGGTAATGTTTATGGCGAAAATAATCGAAGATATAATCCAATGACGGAAGCCGTAATACAAATATTGTCTGACAGTGATGAAGATCAGGTCTCTAATCAACTCAAATCACTCTATGTAAAAATGATTGTTCAGGACGAAGCAAACCCTGAGTATTGGTTGAGATCAATAGTGAAAATACTGAACGTCAGTGACTTAAGCAAACGTTCGGTGATTCAATTTGCCGGTGAAGCCCTTAAATCGGGTTGGCTGGATCTGGTGCCGGTAATAATATTCCAGGGGCAGGAGAAAATTGAACATCATAAGCTATTGGTCCGTCTGAAAAGCGTCGATGAACTGAAGGCTGATGCCAGTCATTGCCTGAAACAATGGTATGAGGAATTATTGTCAAGGGAAAAAAACAACCACCGTTGGCAATTCTTTTATAGCAACTTCCAAAAGAATAAAAAGTATGCCTCACTCGTCTCTCGCAGTCATGATGGGGGTTCGCCATTCCTTCAAGGTAAAATTGCCAGCTCGTCTTTGCAAAAATCCTGGACACACCAACCTGAGGGTATTCCAAATATAGAAAGATTGCTGGCACATGATCCCGCGTTTGAGCAGTTAAGCTCGGTCAGGGCGAACCAACGTCCGGTGATTATCCTGGGGCAACCATACTGGAACGACACAACGATGTATAAAAAGGTTGAAGCTCTGTTGCAACGAATGATTCCCAGCGACCCGGACAACCTGAAGCCGCTTCTTGCAAAAATCAATCAATATAATCAGATCAAAAAACAATTTGACGATGATATGGAAGCACTGAAGAAAGAACATAGTTATAGAGAATGCAGGCACTCCGGCTTTTTTGATAAGCGATATCAAAGTGAAAAAAATGACTATGAGAAAAAAAGGCTTGAGATTGAAAACAGGTATAACTCTGCTCTGAAGCTCCATGAGTTGTCGATTGAGGCGCAAGAACCGCAGAGTGATTTAGTAAACAAATGCATTCAGTCAATTCAGCAAGCCTTCAGTTTCTACCTGTATAGATTGGCAAACTCGAAAGGCGGTTACTTAAAGTATTGTTGGGCCGATGCTGCTATGGGGCTTCATGCTGTCAAAGGGCCTAATGATGGAAAATGCTGCCACTATGGCGCTCATGATCCATCCTCACCAGAAGAGCTGTATGCCATGATGACCTGGATTAGAAGCTCTGACGAGTTCCAGGAATCTGTTAAAGATGCTTACTTACGGCAAGCGCAAAACGCCAGCGATGCTCTGTTGCTGAAATCCGGTGAGCTGACAACCATCGCCGAAGAGTTTTTGAACAGCGTGAATTTGAATTCGCTTTCTGACGCATTGGAGAGATAACAACCTCAATATCCCAAAAGACCAACCCATTTGTGATGGATACGGGTAATACCAATCGTATTTTCTAACTCCCGCAATGAGCATGGAGATTTGAGCCTTAAGACAAGGCGGCGTGAGGAGTCATAGCCTTAGCTATGGCGACGATCGCCAACGCAGGATTAAGGCTCAAATCTTCAGCGCAATAGGGAGTTAGAAAGTTCGATTGGTATAACTATCCTGACGGAACTTCCATCCTGTCTGAAGGTCATACCATTAAACAATGGCAATGCTGTCCTTCAAATAACAGGTAGGAGATTCACTATGGATGGTCGTATTGTTGGGCAAAAATGCAAACCTTCTGCTGATAATAGTTTATCTCCAGCCAAGAGACAGGGAGGAGAATCATCATCAAGGATTGCAGAGGTCTGCTCTGGTGTCACTCCCCAAACCAAGACATCATCAAATCCGGTGATGTTGCCTGACAGAACGAGTTCCGTATTCTCTATGGATTGCACGCTCCCAAAGGCCCCTTATTCTTTTGATTTTCGTTTTGTCGCCAGTGATGATGAGGTTCGACGGCTTTTAGTTGCCCGGACCGGCGATGAGAATAGAGATATCACCCTTATTTCCCACCCCGATGATCTTGCACAGGCTAACCTGGTGAGCCGGTTGAGCATTTCCGCCGATGGTCGCCACACTGTGAGTTCGGGCAAGCTGTTGGAAGGTTCACAGCCACTCACACTGGTGATGGATATCCGAAAACTCAACAGCGAAGAGCTGCCAAAATTTAATGATTTGCTGGACCCGGATAACCCCTGTCTGTTCGACAAAGCCAGTCAGAAGAAACGCCCTCTGGGCGAGCATGTTTCGCTATTGGTCGTGGCCGCCCCTGAACAGTTGGCATCGGTTGGTCTGCGTGAAGATGCACCCGCAGCCGACGCTCCCGGTGCTGACTTCTGGCGGCGAATTAACAGGCCGGGAAATACCTGGCAGTTCGAGGCTCAGACCGACAATGCCCCATCAATGGACGTAGACAATGTTTCTCCACTATTGGCTGAACTCCCCAGTGCCGAAAGTGCTATGGATGACGACAGTACCGTTCTAATTGACTGTCATAGGCACAACAGCTGGCGACAGTTGCTGCTGGGCGGGCCGGGAGTGGATCAACAGGGGCGAATCCGGCACGTCCCCGGCAGGCTTGAGTGTTTGAGGGCCGGACAACGGGTCATTCTGAAAGGGGCCAACTGGCAGGACCTGGCTTTTGAACAGACGATTCGACAGATACTGGCGCAGCAGTGCTTTGAGAGCAATGGCAAGATCTGTGGGTTACCCGACGATGTTCAGTTTTATCAAATGTCGGTAGACAATAATGAGCTTCACTCACTGTTTCAAACCCTGTCCTGCCCGGGTGACGCTTCAGGAAACCCGATCATCATTAACCAGAGTAACATTAGTGAATGGCTGAACCCGATTGCTATTTCCCCGCAAGGCTATGCAACCCCTAACAACTGTTTGTTGGAACAAATTCGGGCGGGTGGTGTAGTCACTGTAACCTCTGCCCTTAATGATGCACTATGGTTTCGTTTGCTGGGTTCATTGCAGACTATTCGCGAAACGAGTGACCTGGAGCCCCGACTTCAGGTGATGCACTCAAAACAACAGCCGAAAGCCCTTGGATTGCCAGAAAACGATGGGCAGCCTCTGTCCAGCCTGCTGGAGAAAACCAGAGAGCAAACTGCCTTTGATATTGTCACTTATCATCAACAGGCCCAGGCAAGCCAATGGATCAATTATCAGCAGGAAGCACCTCTGGTCATCCAGATCAATGAACAGACCAGCTTCAGCCAGCTCTTTGATAATATCCATATCACTTCGGAACAAAAGGCTCATTTTGGGCGACGTCAGAGCGGGTTGCAGAAGGCATTAATCGCTGGCACGCCGGTTTTATTGCGGGGACTGGAAACTAATCCAATGCTTCAGCAACTTCTGGAACCCCTGGCTGTAGGGCAACCTCTGTTGGTGAATGGCCAATTACAGGTCTTCCCAAAAGCCCTTGTCGAAATACTCTGGCCCAAGTCCGTGATGAGCTTCTCTTCGGTATTGGATTCGATGGTCGCCACGGCTGCCCCATGTCCTGACTTCGATATCTGGGATATCAATGCGGACAGGCATGGTATCCCCCGGACTGAATTGCCAGAACAAGCACTTTACTCAGTTTACAATGCGTTTAATACCGTACCTGCTCATCTTTGTAACCCTTTGCCTGAAATTACCGAAGACTTGTTGAATAACCTGATACTGGCTGCCCGACGGTTACAGCAGGTTGACCAGTCACCACTGCTTTTACCCGGTCACTGGCGCAAGGCTATCAATAGCGTCATTACCCATGGCACCCGGCAGCATCCGTCCGTGCGCGATTTTATGAAAGTGGCTTGTTGGCATTCACTGCCTGATGTTCATACGACGCCGGCTAAGGATCAAACCACCTCGGTAGACCCGGATCAGTTAGCTACCATCATCAACGGTGCTCTGCGATTGGATAGAAAGTTTATGAAGCAGAACTTCTGGCAACTGGCCCGAGCCTTTGATCCGGCGGCATTTAAGGGCAGTGAATTACAAGTGTGCTATGAAAGTCCATTTCCAGTAGAGGGTGAAAAAGAAGTTCTGGACAGATTCTGTGCCATGGTCCTGGCCCATGCGCCTGAAGAAAAACGCCAGACAATGGCCTATCAGCTGGCAGTCGACCCAGCAGCGGCAGAGCCCTGGCAATCGTTAACCATCAGACCTACAAGACAGATTAAACGTTTGCAAGATGCACTGGCTTCTGGCTGGCAGTTAACTTTGTCATCGGGGCAGACCCGATCCGATGGCATTCAATCTCTGGCTGGCGATTGCTTTTACATAGCCAGAACAGCCAATTCTGACGCAGCAGGCATTGAGCACATAAAAAATCGACTGTCTGAATCACTGGCATGGACGGGGTCTGTGGATAAGCCCTTATCGGCACTGGCCGAGGATCTTTATCACGGCCTGACGAACCAGAAGGATCGTGAAAGCCGACGATTATCCCGACTCCATGAACGGTTCGCGGATTCTCCCGTTATCTTCCTGCAGGGAGAAACCGGTACTGGAAAAAGTTACTTTTCCGCCAAAATGGCGAAAGCTGCAGGACAGGCTGAGGTCATTTCCCTTGGGCCATCTGACAGCGAACAAACCCTGATGAAACGCTGGCAGTGGCAAGAGCACACCGAGGGTGATCGCTCCATGACACTGCAAAACCGGGCGCTGATGCAATGGGCCAACACTCCGTCCGGGAAGGATGGACACTATGTCACTCTGGTTCTGGATGAAGCCAACCTGGCCAAAGCCGGATTGCTGGCATCATTGAACGGCTTATGGGAACCGCAACCCTGCATATACGTCAATGGTCATCCTGTCAATGTCGGCCCGAAACACCGGGTGATTCTCACCGGTAACCCGGATCATTACGCCGGGCGGCAGATGAGCCCGGCCCTGAGAGAGAAAATGCCCAGAGCTTACTACCCACGGTTAGACCAGGCATTCCTTCGGGACAGGGTGGTGGAACCCGCTCTACTCAATCAGCTACAGCGACATCTGCCGGAGCAGCAAATAAACGACATTGCACAGAGTGCTGCCAAAAGTGTGATGGCACTCTGGCAATATTATCAGGAACTCTTGCCCGGGCATGAGTTTACCCCCAGAGATTTAACGGATATCTGCAGTTGGGTGGGTTGGTATCTGGATCGAGCGTTATCCAAAGGAGACAAGGTTACCTGTGAGCAAATAAACAGTCTTATCCAACATAGTTTTCGGGATGTACTGGGGCCCGAAATCACCGAAACTCATCAGGATGCCCTGTCAGCACTGGAAATCTGGTTTGCTGCTCGTTACCAACCGGAGAACACCCTGAGCGACAGAGTTCGTAACAAGACCCTGTCAGAGATTCAGCAGACCTTCATTACAGTCACCCGAGAAATCCGACCAGACTTTGATACCTCCGGATCGGCAGTCTGTGAGCTGGTGCAACAGCTTGGACAGGATTTAAGCCGCTGTCAGCAGGCTTATCATCACGGCAGAAAACACGGCGGTCGTCAGGCAACACTGATTGAAGGCCCGGCCGGGCGGGGTAAGGATGCCACGCTGAACCTGGTGATTGAAAGTGTCAAACAGCAGGCTAAGCGACAGGAAGAGTCGATGCCGGAAGTCTTTTACCTGAATGCCTGCGATTGTTCCTGGGAAAAAGTGTGTGAAGCGATCCAGAAGGCAAAAGTCGATGGCGGCATCGTAGTGATTTCGGAAATGAATCTGATCGACAGCCAGCATCTGGAAGGTGAATTGAACGATATTCTGGCCGGTGACGCCCATCCGGGCTTCCACCTGTTTGCCACCGTCAACCCGCCTCAGTACAGCGGGCGCAAACCCTTATCACCGGCACTGAAGGGGCGTTTCAGACATCTGCCCATCCGGCAGTATAACCCGATAGAACTGCAGACCATTGCTGCAAAAGTATTGCCACAGAACCCGGAGGGGAAAATCCTGGCTAAAGAGCTGTCGCAGCAACACTGTCGATTAAGGGCTTACCTGCAACAGCAAAACTTGTCGCTGCAGCCGACCAGTCTTGATCTGCAGAATGTCGCCAGGGCGGTTGCAAGAGAGGGCGCCTTGACCGACAAGAGACTTCTTCAATGCTTCAATCAGCACTACCGGCTTTATCTGATGGCCGCCAAAATATCGCTGGCGGAACTGCCCGGGTCATCGCTCCCGAATTTAGGTGAAGGAGCGCTGGAGTCTGATCTTTGCCATTGGTTCAATGAAACGGTATCGGGCATTGATCGCCCCTGGTTGATACGACACAGTGACCGCAACAGTATTGATGAAAAAAACCATGAAATTCGTGTTAACACTTGTCTGCATCCAGAAAAAGTCAAAACGGAAATCATCAAGAGGGTGGCTCAGGCAAAATGGCAGGCGTCCGGTCTTCCCCTGAAGCCTCAACAGTCGTACGACATACTCACCCGGGCACTCTACCGACACTGGCAACAGAGCTGGTTTGGTGTTCAATTTGGCCAGACGGGCGTGGACGTTAATTGCGTCTTCTCCATGACGAAAGAAGAGCAACAAACGCTGAAAGCACCGGCTTCCCTGTCTTATGTCCGCAAGGCTGATCAGCGGATAGCGGCATGGAACGCCAATGAAGTTCAATTTTGGCCCGGGTTCTGGCATCAGATCAGTGATCTGCCGAACCAATGGGTTGACGACTCTGAAAGATACAATCCGGAAGTCGAGGAGAAAAAAGCCAAGACATTGGACCAAATGACGAATTATGAGGATCTGAAGAGAGAGCTTAACGATTATAAAATTTTTGATACGCAGGACCATTCTTGCCACATGTATCGCTGGCAGGCAATTGATAATTATGTGACGGCTAAGGGGTATGTCAAACTGATCGATCTTGATGATGAACATCTTCAGGGGTTCGAAACCCTCATACCAACATCGTTACCTGGGCGTGACCAGACAGTGACATTAGCCAGAGATCAAACGCTGGCGACCCTTGAGCTGTCATCAGAGAATGCTAATGGTGAATATCCATTGCCCAGCCTGAGGGCTAACGACTATATCGTAGCCCTCAGACTGGAACCCAATTTGGCATTTACCCTGGTCAGGGGTCGATATACCGGGCTTCACATACTGTCTATTAAAGAGCCCAGAGCCAACCAGAGTATTCAGTGTACTTATGTCGTAGAACCCAGAGAATCGAACAACAAAACAGCTGCTAAAGGAGTCCGGCCAGAACAATCAACACATTTTGATATCCACTGTTCAGAAGGTATGAAAACAGTACTGGACAGATTGTTTGAGACCATTATTGAAGACCTGCAAGACCCAACCGAAGAACAGCTGCCTTTATGGAAAATAAAAAACGCTAAAAACACGACGCAGCGCATTGAGGCGATCAGCGAATATTGCCGACAGTTTGCCGGAGATGCGCAACCAGAGAGCAATAAGAACTTCTTTGAATTTCTTGTAACACAGCGGCAAGGTAGCTGTCGTCATCGTGTGCCTGTTTTTGTTGCTTTGTGTCGTTACTTCGGAATTCCCTGTCGGCAAATTAATAGCCGGACCCACGCCTTTGCCGAGTATTCTCTGGATGAACGGCAAACCTGGAATTCAGTGGATTTGGGCGGGGCGCCCGCAAATACAACAGAGATTGAATCTGTCTTCCAGACCACCAGGAGGATCAGTGTTTCCAGCACTGAGTCAAAGAAGATTAAGGATCTTCTGAAAACAGCAAATCTGGCACAACTGCAAGCTTTGGCTAAAGCCCTTGACATAAATTTTGAGGAACTGAAAGAAGCGCTTGAGACAAACAGTGCATTGCCAGAAACCCATCTGAGTCTTCCTGAATTGGCAAGGAAGCTCTGGGAGCAAGGAGATTTAACCAGTTTTTCCCTGAGTGTCTCAATCATAGAGTCAATGGATACAAAAACATCAGGCTATCTCATGAAGCAGCTGACCGGTGTTCTTGATGGCACCAGTGAGCATACCGGTAAAAGGATGTCGGAGGTGATAGCACAAGCATTGTCCGAGAGTAATGAAGATCAGGTCATTGAACCACTCAAATCATTACACTCAAAAATGATTGTTCAGGGCAAAGCAAACCCTCGGCAGTGGTTGAGTTCAATGGTGGATCTGCTGAAAAACAGCGACCTGAGCAAGCCTTCGGTGATTCACCTCGCCCGTGAAGCTCTGAAATCGGGTTGGCTGGACCCACTGCCAACCTCTGACGGCGAAATTATAGATGCTGACGAACATCATGAACTATTGGTGAGTCTCGAAGGTATCGATGAGTTTAAGTTTAAAGCCGGACATTGCCTTAAAAAGTGGTACAAGGAATTATTGTCCGCAGAAAAAAATAGCCAGCTATGGCGGTTAACTTATGAAAGCTTCGTAAAGAGAGAAGGTACTGACTTGATCGTTGATCATTCTCATGATGGCGTTTCGTCACTCCTTGAAAATAAAATAGCCAGCCCATCTATACAGATGTCCTGGACAGACGAACCTGAGGGAGTTCCTGATATAGAACGAATGTTGCTGCAACATCCTGCGTTTGGGCAGTTAATCTCGGGCAATACTGACCACCGCAGGGTGATTATCCTGGGGGAACCTCACTGGGCAGAGACAATGATTGTTGAAAAGAGCGAAGCCCTGTTTCAACGAGTCGTTGAGAACAGCCCGGAATTGCGGCAGTTATCGGAACAAATCAAAACAAAGTCCCCTGGTGTGCCCTATGAAGACGAAAGGCTTGAGGAATTAAAATGCAGATGCTTCCCAGTAATTCAGCAGGCCTTCAGTCATTACTTTTATAAAGTGACACACTCAAAAAACGCCAGTTTGACGTATTGTTGGGTGAATGCTCACATCAGGAGGTCCCAATACAATTACAACTATGGCACCCATGATCCATCCTCACCAGAAGAGCTGGATGCCATGATGAATGAAATTGTTAGCGATTATAAGTTTGATAAATCGATTAAGGATGACTGCTTACGACAGGCACTCAACGCCGATAATGCTCTGGTGCTCAGAACCGACGATCTGACAAAAATTGCCGATGAGTTTTTGAACACCGTGAATTTGAATTCGATGTTTGACTCAGAATATTTATTCCTCTGATGACAACTGTCCTTACGGAACTTCCATCCTTTCTGAAGGTCTTACGCTTAAACATTTTCAGTACAGTCCTTCAGATAACAGGTGGGAGATTGACTATGGATGGTCGTATTGTTGGGCAAAAAAGAAAAGCTTTTCCCGCTAATAATGTCACGCCCGCCAAGAGAGCGACAGAGTATTCATCGGCAAAGATTGCAGAGGTTTGCGCAACCCCCCAACTCAATAGATCCTTACCTCCGATAATCTTGCCTGACAGGGCGAGAAGCCTGTTCTCAGCCGATTCCCCGTTCCCAATAGCTACTCATTCCTTTGATTTTCGTTTTGTCGCCAGTGATGATGAGGTTCGACAGCTTTTAGTTGCCGAAACCGGCGATAAATATCGGGATGTCACCCTTATTTCTCATCCCGATGACCTCTCAAAGGCCAACCTGATGAGCCGGTTGAGCATTTCCGGCGATGGTCGCCACACTCTGCGCTCAGGTAAGCTGTTCGAAGGTTCGCAGCCATTAACTCTGGTGATGGATATCAGAAAACTCACCAGCGCTGAACTGCCGAAATTTAACGATCTACTGGACCCGGATAATCCTTGTCTGTACGACAAAGTCAGGCACAGGAAACGTCCTCTGGGCAAGCATGTTTCTCTATTGGTGCTGGCGGCTCCTGAACAGTTGAGATCGGTTGGCAGACGTGGGGAAGCACCGGGGGCCGATGCACCGGGGGCCGATGCACTGGGGGCCGACGCACCGGGGGCCGATTTCTGGCGGCGAATTAATCGACCGGGAAATACCTGGCAGTTCGATACTCAGACCGGCAATACCCCATCAATGACCAGCTGCAAGGCTCCCCCGATATTGCCTGAATACCCCAGTGCCGAAATTGCTCTGGATAATACCGTTCTTATTGACTGCCACTTGCACAATAACTGGCGACAGTTGCTTCTAGGCGGCCCCGGAGTGGATCAACAGGGGCGAATCCGGCACATTCCTGGCAGGCTTGAATCATTGAGGACCGGACAAACGGTGATTCTGAAAGGTGCCAACTGGCAGGATCTGACCTTTGAACAAACGATTCGACAGATACTGGCGCAACAGCGCTTTGAGAGCAATGGCAAGGTTTGTCAGTTACCCGACAATGTTCAGTTTTATCAAATGCCGGTAGGGAATGACGAACTTCATTCACTGTTCCAAAGCCTGTCCCGCTCTCGCGACAAAGAAGGTGACAAAGAAGCTGACAAAGGGCCTGATAAAAAGCACGCACCACCAGGCCCGATCATTATTAACCAGGTTAATATCAGAGAATGGCTGAGCCCGATTGCCATTGCCCAGGGAGGCTATGCAGCCCCTAATACCTGTCTGTTGGAGCAAATTCAGGCGGGTGCTGCAGTGACCATAACGTCTCCCCTCACTGAGGCTCTCTGGTTTCGTTTGCTGGGTTCACTGCAGACTATTCGCGACACAACCGGCCTGACGCCCCGACTTCAGGTGGCTCATCCGGGACAGCAACCAGAAGCCCTGGGATTGGCAGAAAACCATGAACAACCTCTGTTCAATATCAGAGATCAGTCTGCTTTTAATGCAGTCACTTATCAGCAACAGGCCCAGGTAAGTCACTGGATCAATCATTACCCGCAAGCCCCACTGGTTATTCAGGTGAATGAACAGACCAGCTTCAGCCAGCTTTTTGATAATATCCGTATCACCTCGGAACAAAAGGCACATTTTGGACGACATCAGAGTGGCTTGCAGCAGACATTAACCGCTGGCAAGCCGGTGGTATTGCGCGGGCTGGAGACAAACCCAACACTTCAGCAACTTCTGGAACCCCTGGCGGTTGGGCAACCTCTGTTGGTCAATGGCCAATTACAGGCCTACCCGCAGGCTAATGTCACCCTACTCTGGCCTGAGTCTGTGCAGAGCCCCTCTTCAATATTTAATTCGATGGTCGCCACGGCTAACCCCTGTCCTGAGGTCGATCTCTGGGATATCAATGCCCTCAGGCATGGTATCTCCCGCACTGAACTGCCGGAACAGGCACTGCACTCACTTTACGAAGCGTTTGAAACCGTACCTGCCCACCTGTGTAACCCTCTGCCAGAAATGACCGAAGGCCTGTTGAATAACCTGATACTGGCTGCCCGACGAGCACAGCAGGTTGACCAGTCTCCTCAGCTCCTGACCCGCCATTGGCGCAAGGCCATCAACAGCGTCATCACCCATGGTGCCCGGCAGAATCCGTCAGTGCGGGATTTTATGAAAGTGGCTTGCTGGCACTTGTTACCGGACAAGACGACGGATGCCCATAAAAAGCCGGATGAGAATCAAGCCGCCTCGGTAGACGCGGATCTGTTAGCGACCATCATCAGTAGCACCCCGCGACTGAATAGAAAGTTTGTCAGGCAGAACCTGTGGCAGCTGGCCCGGGCCTTTGACCCGGCAGTCTTTAAAGATGCCAAATTACAACTGTCCTACGAAAGTCCATTTCCAGTACAGGGTGAAAAAGAAGTTATGGACAGGCTCTGTGCCATAATCCTGGCCCACGCACCGGAAAAACAACGAAATGCTGTAGCCTATCAGCTGGCAGTCGATCCGGCGGCAACAAAGCCCTGGCAATCCTTGGCCACCAGACCAACCAGACAGATTAAACGTTTGCAAGATGCACTGGCTTCTGGCTGGCAGTTACTTCTGCCACCGGGGCAGACCCGATACGACGCCATCCACACTCTGGCCAGCGATTGTGTTCACATGGCCAGAACAGCGAATTCTGAGGCAGAACCCGTTGAACGCATAGAAAATCGGCTGTCTGAATCACTGAAATGGTGGGGTTCTGCCGATGTGTCCCTGTCCGCACTGGCCCGGGATCTTTATCACGGCAAGATGAGTCAGGAGGATCGTGAAAACCGTCGATTATCCCGACTCCATGACCGGCTTAAAGACTCTCCCGTTATATTCCTCGAGGGGGAAACCGGCACCGGGAAAAGCTACTTTTCCGCCAAAATGGCGAGGGCTTCAGGACAGGCTGCGGTGATTTCCCTTGGACCTTCTGACAGCGAACAAACCCTGATGAAACGCTGGCAGTGGCAACAACACGCCGACGGCGACCGCTCTATGGCGCAACAAAACCGGGCATTGATGGAATGGGCCAATACCGGAACTCACAAAGACGAAGGCTGTGTTGAAGGAAGCTATATCACCCTGGTGCTGGATGAGGCTAACCTGGCCCGGGCCGGATTGCTGGCGTCATTGAACGGCTTGTGGGAAGCGCAACCCTGCATTTATGTGAATGGTCATCCTGTCAGGGTCAGCGAAAAACACCGGGTGATTCTCACCGGCAACCCGGATCATTATGCCGGACGCCAGCTGGACCCGGCCCTCAGGGAAAAACTGCCCAGGGCTTACTACCCACGCCTGGATCAGGCTTTCCTTCAGGATAGAGTGGTGGAACCGGCTCTGGTCAATCAGTTGCAACGGCATCTGCCAGAGCAGCAAATAAACGACATTGTACGCAATACTGTCGGAACTGTGATGGTGCTCTGGCAACATTATCAGGAGCTGTTGCCTGAGCATGAGTTTACCCCCAGGGATTTAACGGATATCTGCAGTTGGGTGGGCTGGTATCTGGATCGTGCGCTGCCCGCAGATGACCCCGTTACCTCCGGACAAATCAACAGTTTGATCCAACAGGGCTTTCTGGATGTACTGGGTCCCGAAATTACCGGGACTCATCAGGATGCCCAGCTGGCACTGGAAATCTGGTTTGCTACCCGTTACGAACCGGAGAACAGCCTGAGTGACAAAGTTCATAATCACACCCTGTCAGATATTCAGCAGGCCTTCAAAACATTCAGCCAAGAGATCCGACCTGAGTTTGATACCTCCGGATCGGCAGTCATTGAACTGGTACAACGGCTTGGACAGGATTTAAGCCGCTGTCAGCAGGCTTATCATCTCAACATAAAACACGACGGAAGACAGGCGACACTGATTGAAGGACCGGTCGGACGGGGTAAAGATGTCACACTGAACCTGGTGATCGAAAGTTTCAGACAGCAGGCTGAACGACGGGGAGAATCCATGCCGGAGGTCTTTCCCCTGAATGCCTGTGATTGTTCCTGGGACAAGGTGTGTGAAGCGATCCAGACGGCAAAAGTCCATGGCGGCATAGTGGTTATTTCGGAAATGAATCTGATCGGCAGCCAGCATCTGGAAGGTGAGTTAAACGATATTCTGGCCGGTGACGCTCATCCGGGTTTCCACCTGTTCGCCACCATCAACCCTCCTGAGTACAGTGGGCGAAAACCTTTATCACCGGCCCTGAAAGGGCGTTTTCGACATTTGCCCATCCGGCAGTATAACCGGGCCGAATTGCAGACCATCGCTGAGAAAGTGTTGCCACAGACCCCAAAAGGGAAAATGGTGGCTGAATGGCTGACTCAGCAACATTGTCGATTGAGGACTTACCTGCAACGCAATAACTTGCCGTTACAGCCCACCAGCCTTGATTTACAGAATGTCGCCAGGGCTGTTATCAGAAGGGGCGACTTTAGCGAAAAAGGACTTTATCAATGCCTCGATCAGCACTACCGACTTTATCTGATGGCCGCTGACCTGTCAGTGGAGAAACTGCCTGAGTCATTGGCTCTTGCCATGGGTAAAAGTGAGCCTGATTTCAGACTTTGCCAATGGTTCAACCAAATGGTATCGGGCCTTGACCGTCCGTGGTTAATACGACGCAGTGATCTCAACAGTATTGATGAAAAACGCCATGAAATTCGTTTCAAGGCTCGTCTGACTGAAAAGGCAGCCAGAACGGCAATCATCAGGATGATGGCTCAGGCAAAGTGGCTGGCATCTGGTCTTTCCCTGAAGCCCGATCCGTCGGACGATATTTTCACCGGAGCACTGTACCGATACTGGCAGCACCGCTGGTTTAATCATGAGTTTGGTCGGACAGGTGTAGACGCTGATAGTGTATTTCCCCTGACCGAAGAGGAAAAACAAACGTTGAAATTACCGGCATCCCAGCCTTATCTGCGAGAGGCCGATCAGCGGATAGTCCCATTGAACGCCCACGAAGTTCAGTTATGTCCCGGGTTTTGGCATCAGATAAGGGATCTGCCAAACCATTGGGTGGAGAGGTCTATGAGCGAAGCGTTCGAAACCGGCGATGATAAGGCTCCTGAACAATACGATCCGGAAGTCCAACAGAAACAGACTCCGACATTGGACCAGGACACGAACTATGAAAATCAGGAGAAGCCACCCGTTAACGTCCATAAAATTTTTAATACGCAGACCCCTTCTTTCCATATGTATCGCTGGTGGGCAAAGGAGATTTACGTGACTGCTGAAGGTGATGTCAAACGGATTGTCATTAATGACAAACCCACTCTTGGGATTGAAACCCTCATACCTGCCCGGTTACCAGGGCATGATCAGGAAGTGACATTAGCCGAAGATCAGACGCTGGCGACCCTAAAGAGATCATCCTGCAACGGTCAATTTGACTTGCCCAGCCTGACGCCTGACGACTATATCGTGGCTTTGCGTATCGAACCCGATTTGCCATTTACCCTGGTCAGGGATCGATATACCGGGCTTCACTCACTGACTATTCCAGAGGCCAGCGCCTGGCAGAGTATTCAATTTTCTTACGTCGTAGAACCCAGAAAAACGAGCACTAAAGGAACCCGGCCTGAACGGTCAATAGATTCCGACAGCCAGTGTTCAGAGGCTATGAAAAATGTACTGGATGAGCTGTTTACGACCACTGACCAATACCCAGCCGAAGTAGAGGCGCTTTTACAGACAATGAAAAGCACTGAGGACACGAGACAACGCATTAAGGCGATCACTGACTATTGCCAGCAGTTTTCTGGTAAGGCCCGACCCGAGAGTAGTGACAATTTCTTTCAATTCCTCGTCACACAGCGGCAAGGTAGCTGTCGTCATCGTGTGCCTGTTTTTATCGCTTTTTGTCGTTATTTCGGGATTCCATGTCGGCAAATAAGCAACCTTGTCCACAGCTTTGCTGAGTATTCTGTGGATAGAGGCCAAACCTGGGAGCCAGTGGATTTGGGCGGTGAGCCTGTGCAGACAACAGAAATCACACCTGACTTCCAGCCCACCCGGAAGAGCGGTAGTTCCGGCACTGCATCAAAGAAAATTAAGGATCTCCTGAAAGGAACTGATTCAGCACAACAGCAAGCTCTGGCCAAAGCCTGCGGTATCAGTTTTGAGGAACTGAACAAAGCCCTTGAGAGAAACAATGCATTACCAGACACAAATCCAGGTACTTTCGAAATGGTTAAGAATCTCTGGAAAGAAAAAGATTTAGCCGGTTTTTCCATGGGTGTCTCAATGTTGGAGACAAAAACATTGGGCCATCTGGAAAAGCAATTGATCGGTGATGTGCATGACCCCGATGGGTATACCTGGAAACCGATGTCGGAGGCAGTCAAACCAATCTTGTCCGGCAGTGATGCAAATCAGGTCATTGAACCACTCAAATCATTGCACACAAAAATGATTATTCAGTGCGGAGCAGACCCCTGCCAGTGGCTGAGTTCAATGGTGGATATACTCAAATACAGTGACTTGGACAACCCTGCGGTTATTCACTTTGCCTGGGAAGCACTGCAATCGGGTTGGCTGGATCCATTGTCTGTCTACGAACACCATATTGTGGGAGCCCATGAACATCATGATCTATTGGCGTGTCTGGAAGGCATTGATGAACTCAAGGTTAATGCCGCCCACTGCCTGAAAAAGTGGTACAGGGAATTGTTGTCCAGGGAAAAAAATATTCAGGTATGGCGTCTGGGTTATAAAGACTTCCGGAGTGAAGAGGGTAATGTCCCGTTCATCACTCATTGTCATGGCGGATTTTCACCATTCCTTGAAGATAAAATGGCCAGTCCATCTTTACAAAACACCTGGACGGACGAACCTGAGGGCATCCCGAATATAGAACGAATGCTGGAGCAGCTCCCCGCATTTGTGAAGTTAATCCCGGGCAAGGCGAACTGTCGTCCGGTGATTATTATGGGAAGACCTTCCTTCCGCAGCGAAGTGATGGATAAAAAGATCGAAACCCTGTTAACCAGGAACAACCCCGACTTGAAGCAGTTATTGGAAAAGATCAATCAATATGAGGCAAAGGAAAAACAACTCCAGCATGAGCTGGATGCATTGGATAGTTCTTATCCTGATAATGAAATGGAATTTGACTGCATGGAGAAAAAAAAACGTGCCATCAAACGCAAATACGAACCCACTCTGAAGTCCCTTGAAGTGTCATGGGAGGACAGAAAGCTTTTGCATGATTTAAAATACAAATGTACGCAAACAATTGAGCAGGCTTTGATTCATTACCTGTATGAAGTGACACACACAAAAGGCAGTTGCCTGACGTATTGTTGGGCCAATGCTTACATCGGGGACTCCAGGGACCCCGACTACTATGGCGCTCATGACCCGGCTTCAGCAGAAGAGCTGTTTTTCATGATGTGTAATATTGATAGTTCTTTATCGTTTCAGAAATCTATCAAGGATACCTATCTAAAGCAGGCACTCAACGCCAATAACGCTCTGGTGCTCAAATCCGATAAGCTGTTAAAAATTGCCGAAGAGTTTTTGAATCGCATCAATTTGAACTCGATTTATGAATCGTTGGATATGTGTCAGGTGTCTCTTTGCAATACCTTGGCGGCCCCCTCTCAATGTCTGCTACGCTGACTGCTCCTACAACAAATGATAACGGTGCAGTATGTCACTGGAACATCGTGTAGAGAAACTTGAATCCCATTTTGAATCGCGGGATAACGCTGTACACCGGTTCATCGAGATTACTGGGGAAACACAGAAGATTGTGCTCGAAAACCAGCGAGAGAACCGGCTCATGTTTGAGCGGCAAGACTGTAAAATTGAGGCTTACCAGTCTGAGAACCGCAAAGGTTTTGACCAGCACGACAAACGTTTTGACAAAATAGAAGAAACTCTCGCCATCATCGTAAACCACCTTCAGAAACAGCCTTGCCACCAAACAACTCGCTTGTCGGGGACTGGCTTTGCCAGCCCGTCAGCTCTGGTGTTAGCGGCTACCCAAGATTTTAACTGAGGATGTAAATGAAGATAGAAGAACATATTTATCGGTCGGAGTCTTTTGTAGAGCTTATCGAAGACGCAGTTGAATTTATGATAAATACGCCGTTTGAAAAACTTCCACCGGAGGTCAAATTCGCAGGCGGTGGCGTATATGCACTATATTACAAAGGGGATTTTCCACAGTACAGAAAGATCTATAGCAAAACTCCAGATCTTCCAATTTATGTGGGTAAAGCAGTACTGCGGGGATGGAGGCAAGGTCGGGGTAGTCTTAAAGAAAATGATTCCGCTTTATACAGAAGGTTAAACGAGCACGCGAGAAGCATTAATGCTGCGGAGAATCTTCAGATTGAAGATTTTTCATGCAGGTTTATCGTGTTACAAGATCAGGAAGCTGACCTTATAAGTACTGTGGAAGCGGCGATGACTCGCAGGTATAATCCTCTTTGGAACTCTCATATAGATGGGTTTGGCAATCATGATCCCGGTAAGGGCAGGTATGAGCAAGCAAAATCTGAATGGGACGTGCTTCATCCCGGCAGAGTTTGGGCTGATCGACTAAAAGGTACGCCACCGAATGAGAATAAAGTTGAAGAAAAAATAGGTATTTATCATGTCCAAAAATCAACCTAACTCAGTCGAGCTATTTTCTGGAGCAGGCGGGTTAGCTTTGGGGTTGGCAAACAGTGGCTTTAAGCATGAAATGCTCGTTGAATTTAATAAAGATGCTGTAAACACATTGTTAAAGAATCATGATGAGGGACAAGCTCAAATAAAAAGCTGGGATATCCAGCATGAAGATGTAAGAAATATATCATTCCAAAAATATAGAGGCAGTCTTTCTCTCGTTGCAGGTGGCCCTCCCTGCCAACCATTTTCTTTAGGTGGAAAGCACAAGGCGTTTAACGATAACAGAGATATGTTTCCTCAAGCTGTTCGAGCAGTAAGAGAGTCAAGGCCTGACTCTTTTATATTTGAAAATGTTAAGGGATTGCTGAGAAAAAATTTCAGCACATATTTTGAATACATAATATTGCAATTATCCTACCCAAATATCTCTAAGGCAGATGGCGAAGACTGGGAGAGTCATTTAGCGAGACTCGAAGAAACTCATACGAAAGGCAAATATAGAGGTCTTAAATACAATGTCGTGTACAGACTTCTGAATGCTGCAGATTATGGTGTTCCTCAAAAAAGAGAGCGAGTTTTCATTGTTGGCTTCCGTAATGATTTAAATGTCGAGTGGAGTTTTCCCAAGGCTACTCACTCTCAAGATGCATTGTTATGGGATCAATGGGTTACTGGAGATTACTGGAAGCGCCTCAAGGTTTCTAAATTCGATAGGCCAAAACTAAATCAAAACCCAGAGAAAATTGCTTCACGTCTTCAAAAAAAGTACGGGCTATTCCAACCTGAAGAAAAACCATGGGTTACTGTCAGGGAAGCTATACGAGATTTACCTTCGCCTAAAAAAAAGAATGATTTTAACAACCATGTATTTAAAGATGGTGCCAAATCATATCCTGGTCACACAGGAAGTCCCATCGACGAGCCTTCTAAAACATTAAAAGCGGGAGATCATGGTGTCCCCGGCGGGGAAAATATGGTTCGCTTTAATGATAATTCAATTAGGTATTTCACCGTACGTGAGGCTGCAAGAATTCAAACATTTCCTGATGATTATCATGTTGCCGGAGTATGGAGTGAGTGCATGAGGCAAATTGGTAACGCCGTTCCCGTCACACTAGCTGAAGTAGTAGCAAAGAGTGTCTATCAAGTCATTGCCCCTAACAAGTCAAAGCACTCGGTGGCAGCATAGCTGCGCCGGTGTTTGCGGCGTTAGGCTCCATACCAAATTCGAGAACTTGGCTTTTGACTCGTATTGAGCAATAAGCTGCGTAAGTGGTAACTGGCGAGTTAACTTCGAATTTCGTGATGGCAATGCGTAAATCCTTAATTATGAGGATTATCATTAATGTCTATGCACAATCCGCCCCACCCTGGAGAATTCATTGAGTCTGTATACATGGAGCCTCACGGGGTCAGTTGCCGTTACCTTGCTGAACAGCTCGGTGTAGCCGCTTCTATTTTGAATAGAGTTATCAAAGGCAAGAGTGCAGTTTCACCAGAGATGGCGCTGAGGCTTTCCAGAGTATTGGGCCGCACACCTGAAAGCTGGCTCAGTATGCAAGACAATTATGAAGCCCGGATTTGACAGCCACTCAGTATGGTTTAAGGGAAATAGCTTTTTCTCTGGCAGCTTTTATAGCTGATGCAGGTTGGTTTTGACTTTTGTTAAGCTCAGCGCGTCACTGCCCCGGCTATTAATTGTGCATTGTCGTAAAATTATTTGTTCAGATTATGCTGGCTCTTCTCTGTTGAGTGAATTTAAGCGCTTTTTTTATCAGCTCTGTACCGGTTCATCGAGATTACAGGGGAAACACAGAAGATTGTGCTCGAAAACCAGCGAGAGAACCGGCTCATGTTTGAGCGGCAAGACTGTAAAATTGAGGCTTACCAGTCTGAGAACCGCAAAGGTTTTGACAAAATAGAAGAAACTCTCGACATCATCGTAAACCACCTTCAGAAATAGCCTTACTACCTAACGAACTCGCATCACTGGGACGGTTTTGACGCCCGTGTGCTCTGGGTTATGTTTCTCATCAATCCGCCTCAATGCCGTATTTTTTTTACGGCAAGTCTTCTGAAATGTGTTAGAGTACAAGAATTCTATTGGTTATATGAATACATGGTGCATGTGATGCTTAAAAAAATATCTGTAAGGGGGTTTAGGAATTTCAAGGATTGGTATGAGTTCGATCTTGAGACTAAGAAAAATTATGAATTTAATACTGAGACGATTAAAGACGGTATAGTTAAAAATTCCATAATTTATGGACAAAATGGTAGTGGAAAATCGAATTTGGGGCTGGCTATTTTAGATCTAACTTGCCACATTAATGACATTCCTGTTATGCCATCATTAAATATGAATTATTTAAATGGCGACAATGAAGAATCAAGCATTGCTGAGTTTATTTATATATTTAAGTTTGGAAAGAACATAGTTGAATACGCTTACGGAAAAGATTCTCCTGGGCTTACAACTTATGAAAGTTTAAAAATAAATGACAAGGTGGTTATTTTTTTTAATCGTGATGAAGAGAGTTTTATAGAAACAAATCTGTTAGGAACAGAAACTCTTAACAAGGATTTATCTGAAACAAACATTTCAGCCATTAAGTATATAAAATCCAATGCAATTCTTGATAAAAATCATATTGAATCCAAAATTTTTAAGAGATTCATAGAGTTTGTTTCTGGTATGGTTTTCTTCAGAACACTATCACAAAATGCCGATTATTACGGTCAATTATTAGACAATAAAAGGTTGTCTAAAGCCATTATTGATTCAGGGAAATTAGCTGATTTTGAAGAGTTTCTCAATTCTGCTGGAGTTGATTGCAAGCTAAAAGCTGTTGGGGAAGGTAGTGAAGAACGAATTGTTTTTGAATTTAAAAATCATGCAATCGAGTTTGGATTAGCAGCTTCCACAGGTACAATGTCGCTGGGTATCTTCTATTATTGGTGGCTTAAATTAGATGGCAATAAGTTAACTTTTGCTTATATTGATGAATTTGACGCCTATTATCACTTTTCATTATCAAAAATGGTTGTCAAAAAGTTAATACAGGCAAGTTGTCAAACAATACTTACAACTCACAACTTAAGCATTATGTCAAATGACTTATTGAGGCCTGACAGTTATTTTATTCTGATAGATAAGCAATATCCATTTTATAAGCTTGTTGATAAAGACTTAAGAAAAGCACACAACCTGGAGAAAATATACAAGGGTCTAAAGTATGATTCCTAAGAGTAATATTTTATGTGTTTTCGAAGGTGAAAAGCGCTGAAATTAAAAATAAAAAGCTCTTTGCACATAACTGTGTATGGAAAGGTTTGCTTGTGGTGTGTATGCATGCATATACTTCTGTTATGCAAGTTTAGGGAGGTCGAATGACTTCGGACGAACTAAGAAAAGAACTTGAAGCCAGGGGTTGCAGGTTCTTAAGGCAAGGCAAAGGCTCTCATGAGATATGGATAAACAAGGAAGGGAAAAGAACTTCCGTTCCTCATCCGAAAAGGAAACTTGGAAAGGGGCTTGTAACAAAGTTGCTGAAATGGGCAGGGGAGTGATCTCCCCCTCAGAATCGATAAAGAAATTATATTAATGTGAGGCAAGACATGTTATTTAAAATTGGTATAGAAAAAGCGGAAGACAATAACACAGCCTATGGTATTGTAATTCCTGCTCTGTGCAATGATAAATACTCAGCCTATTCTTCAGCTGATGAGTTTGATGATATTGTAAAAAATGCAAAAGATGCCGCATTTACAGTTATGGAAGAGATGGCTCTTAATGGAGAATTAGATCTATCTCAAATTGCATTATCAAACAAACAAGATTATTCGAATAATCCTGATTATGAAGATTTTACCGAATGGGCTTTTATAGATATTGAAGTAGATGAAGTTCTGGGAAAGCAAAAAAGAATCAATGTCAGCATGTCTGATCTTCTTATTGCTCATATAGATCAAATCGTTAAGAGTGGTGGAAAGTACAAAGATCGAAGTGATTTTTTGACGCAAGCAGCATTACATCAAATAACTGGTGCAACCTTATAACAAGTAAAACCATCTCCTGACAAACGACATGTACACGGACAAAAAATAGAACGCGCATAACGAACTCGCTTGACGGGGTCAGCTACGCTGCCCGTCAGCACTGGGATACCAGTTCATGATGCGTTTTTTGAGATCGCTGACTTTCTTCTCCGCTGACTTTCTTTCCTCACCAGGGATAATCATCAAAACGGAACTTTAGTACTTTCTTAAGGTCAAATAATTAAACAGCTTTAATTTATTCCTGCAAATGACTGTAGGGAGGAAGATTGACTATGGATGGTCGTATTGGTGAGAAAATAAATTACCCCGTTCCTGATGGTGGCATGCCAGCCAGGGGAGCAAGTCTGTATTTATCGTCAAAAAATACGGATGTCTGCCCTGGTGTAACGCCCAAACTCAATGGATCGGCACCTCCGGTTGCGTCGCCGGACAGAGTGAGAACCGTATCTTCAAAGGACTCCGCGACTCAAAGGCCCCCTCACGCCTTCGATTTTCGTTTTGTCGCCAGTAATGATCAGGTGCGACAGCTTTTAGTTGCCCAGACCCGCGATGAACATCGGGAGGTCACCCTTATTTCTCATCCCGATGACCTCTCACAGGCTAACCTGGTGAGCCGAATGAGCATTTCCGGTGATGGTCGCCACAGGCTGTATCCGGGCAAACTGTTTGAAGGTTCACAGCCATTTACCCTGGTAATAGATATCCGAAAGCTCGCCAGCGAAGCACTGCCAAAATTTAACGACCTGCTGGACCCCGATAACCCCTGTCTGTACGACAAAGTCAGCCGTAAGAAACGCCCCCTGGGCAAGCATGTTTCTCTATTGGTCGTGGCAGACCCTGCACAGTTGGCATCAGTTGGCCATTGTGAAAGCGCTCCGGCGGCCGGCGCTCCGGGGGCTGATTTCTGGCGGCGAATTAATCGACCGGGCAATTCCTGGCATTTCGATGCTCAGACCGGCAATGCCCGGGCAATAAACATCGACAGTGTTCCTCCGGTATTGGCTGAATTCTCTCCCGCTGAGAGCACCATGGATAACGACAATACCCTTGTTATTGACTGTCACCTGCACAGCCACTGGCGACAGTTGCTTCTGGGCGGCCCCGGAGTGGATGAAAAAGGGCGAATCCAGCACCTGCCCGGCAGACTTGAGTCATTAAAAGCCGGACAACGAGTGATTCTGAAAGGCGCCAACTGGGATGATCTGGCCTTTGAACAGACGATTCGACAGATGTTGGCGCAACAGAGCTTTGAGAGCAACGGCAAGATTTGTCAGTTACCCGACAATGTTCAGTTTTATCAGATGCCGGTAGGGAAGGACGAGCTTCATTCATTGTTCCAAAGCCTGTCTCACTCTTATAAAGAAGATGACAAAGGACTTGATAAAAAGCACGCACCACGAAACCCGATCATCATTAACGAGAATAATATCACGGATTGGCTGAGCCCCATTGCAATTGCTCCCGGAGGCTATGCCACCCCTAACACCTGTCTGTTGGAGCAAGTTCGGGCAGGTGGTACCGTCACCGTAACGTCTCCCCTCACTCAGGCAGAATGGTTTTGTTTACTGGGCTCACTGCAGACTATTCGCGAAACGACTGGTCTGGAGCCCCGACTTCAGGTGGCGCATTGGAAAAAGCAACCGAAAGCCCTGGGATTGACAGAAAACGATGAGCATCCTTTGCCCGGGAGCCATCAGTCACAGAAAAAAGTTAAAGATCATGCTGCTTTTAATACCTTCACTTATCAGCAACATGCTCAGGCAAGTCATTGGCTGAATAATCAGCGGGGAGAACCTCTGGTTATTCAGGTCAATGAAAAAACCAGCTTCAGTGAGCTATTTGATAATATCCATATCACCTCGGAACAAAAGGCCCATTTTGGACGACTTCAGAGTAAATTGCAGGAGGCATTAATCGCTGGCACGCCGGTTGTTGTTCGGGGACTGGAGAGTAATCCAAGGCTTCAGCAGCTTCTGGAACCTCTGGTTGTGGGACAACCTCTGCTAGTGAATGGCCAATTGCAGGCCTACCCAAAAGCTCATGTCACAATACTCTGGCCTGATTCTGCAAAAAGCCCGTCTTCGGTATTTCGTGCAATGGTTGCCAGGAGTAAGCCGTGTCCCAAGGTTGATCTTTGGGGTATCAGCGCCTCCAGGCATGGTATCGCCCGAACCGAGGTGCCAGAACAAGCACTTGATAAACTTTACGAAGCGTTTAAAACCGTACCTGTTGGCCTTTGTAATGCTCTGCCTGAAACCACCGAAGGGTTGTTGAATAATCTGATACTGGCTGCCCGGCGGGCAAAACAGGTGGACCAGTCCCAACAGCTTTTACCCCGCCACTGGCGCAAAGCCATCAATAGCGTCATCACCCATGGCACCCGGCAAAATCCATCCGTGCGTGATTTTATGAAAGTGGCTTGTTGGCAATTGTTACCGGATAACACGCCGGATGCTCATCAGAAGCCGCAAGAGACTCAGGCCGCCTCGGTAGACCCGGATCAGTTAACTGCCATCATCAACAGTGCCCGGCATTTGGATAGAGAGTTTGTGGAGCAGAACCTATGGCCATTGGCCCGAGCCTTTGACCCGGCAGTATTTAAAGGTACCGAATTACAACTGTCCTATAAAAATCCGTTTCCGGAATCGACTGACAAAAAAGCTCTGGACAGGCTCTGTGCCATGATCCTGGCCCATGCGCCTGAACAACAACGACAGACCATAGCCTATCAGTTGGAAGTCGATCCGAAGGCAACAGAGCAATATTCATCGTTAACCATCAGGCCAGAAAGACAGATCAAACGTTTGCAGGACGCACTGGCTTGCGGCTGGCATTTACCTTTGTCACAAGGGCAGATCCGATCCGATGCCATTCAGGCTCTGGCCACCGATTGTTTCCACATGGCCAGAACAACGAATTCCGAGGCAGAGCGCATTGAACGCATTGAAAATAGGCTGTCTGAATCACTGAAGTGGCAGGGTTCCGCTGATATGCCCCTGTCAGCACTGGCCCGGGATCTTTATCACGGCAAGATAAGTCAGAAAGATCGTGAAAGTCGTCGATTGTCGCGACTTCATGACCGGCTTACGGACTCTCCCGTTATATTTCTGCAGGGAGAAACCGGCACCGGGAAAAGTTACTTTTCAGCAAAGATGGCAGAGGCTTCAGGACAGGCTAAGGTCATTTCCCTTGGACCTTCCGACAGCGAACAGACCCTGATGAAACGCTGGCAGTGGCGGGAGCAAACCGATGGCGACCGTTCTATGATGCAACAAAACCGGACTCTGATGGAATGGGCTACTATCCCACAGGACACAGATGGAGAATACATTACTCTGGTTCTGGATGAAGCCAACCTGGCTAAAACCGGATTACTGGCGTCATTGAACGGCTTATGGGAGCCAAAGCCTTGCATCTATGTCAATGGTCACCCTGTTCCGGTCAGCCCAAAACACCGGGTGATTCTCACCGGCAATTCGGATCATTACTCCGGGCGCCAGCTCGATCCGGCCCTGAAAGAGAAACTGCCCAGGGCTTATTACCCACGCCTGGATCAGGCTTTCCTTGAGGACAGGGTGGTGGAACCGGCTCTGGTCAATCATTTATCACAACGGCATCTGCCGGAGCAGCAAATAAACGACATTGCACACAGTGCCACCAAGAGCCTGATGGCTCTGTGGCAATATTATCAGGAGCTGTTGCCCGAGCATGAGTTTACCCCCAGGGATTTAACCGACATCTGTAGCTGGGTGGGTTGGTATATGGATCGTGCGTTGTCGGAAGGCGACAGTGTTAGCTGTGAGCAAGTGAACAGTTTGATCCAGCAAAGTTTTCGGGATGTACTGGGTCCCGAAATCAGCGAGACTCAACAGGATGCCCTTTCGGCACTGGAAATCTGGTTTGCTGCCCGTTACCACCCGGACAACACCCTGCGCGACAAAGTTCATAACTACACCCTGCCAGATATTCAGCGAGACTTCGAAGCATACACCAAAAAATTCCAACCTGAGTTTGATACCTCCGGATCGGCAGTCATTGAACTGGTGCAACGGCTGGGACAGGATTTAAGCCGCTCTCAGCAGGCTAATCATCACAACAGAAAACACGGTGGACGACAAGCGACGTTGATTGAAGGCCCAGCCGGGCGGGGTAAGGATGCCACGCTGAACCTGATGATTGAAAGTGTCAGACAGCAGGCCAGGCAACGGCAAGAATCCATACCAGAGGTTTATCTCCTGAATGCCTGTGATTGTTCCTGGGATAAAGTGTGTGAAGCGATCCAGAAAGCAAAAGTGGAAGGCGGCATCGTGGTGATTTCGGAGATGAATCTGATCGACAGCCAGCATCTGGAAGGTGAGTTAAACGATATTCTGGCCGGTGACGCCCATCCGGGTTTCCACCTGTTTGCCACCATCAACCCGCCTGAGTACAGCGGGCGAAAACCCTTATCACCGGCGCTGAAAGGACGTTTCAGACATTTGCCGATCCGCCAGTATAACTCGGCAGAATTGCAGAACATTGCCGGGAAAGTGTTGCCAGACTCCCCAAAAGGAAAATTCGTCGCTGCATGGCTGACTGAAAAACATTGTCGTTTAAGGGCCTGCTTGCAACGAAAAAACCTGCCGTTACAGCTCACCTGTCGCGATTTACAGAATGTCGCAATGGCTGTCAGAACAGGAGGCAATTTTAGCGAAAAAGCACTTCATCAATGCCTCAATCAGCACTACCGGCTTTACCTGATGGCTGCCAACCTGTCGCTGGAGGAACTGCCGAAGTCACCGGCTCTTGTCATGGGTAAAGGAGCACTTGATTCCGGACTTTGCAAATGGCTCAACGAAAGGGTATCGGGCATTAGTCGTCCATGGTTGATACGACGCAGTGATCGCAACAGTATTGATGAAAAACACCATGAGATTTGTTTCAAGGCTGGTCTGACTGGAAAAAAAACCAAAACAGAAATCATCAGGATGGTCGCTCAGTCACAATGGCAGGCATCCGGTCTTTCCCTGAATCCGGATCCGTCGGACAATGCTCTCACCCGGGCACTGTACCGACACTGGCAGCAAAGCTGGTTTGATCGTAAGTTTGACAAGACGGGCATTGACGCCAATAGCGTATTTCCCCTGACGGAAGAAGAGGAACAAACGCTAAAGTTACCCGCTTCCCAGCCTTGTCTTCAGGAAGCTGATCAGCGGATAAGCACATGGAACGCCAATGCAGCTCAACACGGGTCTGCGTTTTGGCAACAGATAAGTGATCTGCCCAACCAGCAGGTGAGCGATTATGCTAACAAAGCCTCAGCCATCAATGCTGACGAGGCTCATGAAAAATTCATCCAGGAACTCTCCGAGAAAGATTTCATAGGCCTGGAACGGGACACGGACTATGAGTGCGAGGAGAAGCCACGAATTAAGGATGAAATAGTTTTTAAAACTCAGCACCATCCTTCCCATATGTACCGTTGGCGGGCAAGTGATGTTTGTGTGTCTGACACGGGTAATATTAGAACGGTCGATATTAATGACCTGCACTTCCTGGGGGTCGAAACTCTCACACCTGACCCTTTACCAGGGCGTGATCAGGAAGTTATCTTAGCCAGCAATCAAACCCTGGCGACCCTCAAGATGTCATCAAAGGATGGTGAATATGAATTGCCCAGTCTGACGCCTAATGACTATATCGTGGCCCTGAGTATAGAACCCGATTTGCCATATACCCTGAAAAGAGACAAATATACCGGGCTTCACACGCTGTTTATTCCAAAGGCCAACGCTAAGGGGCAGCGTATTCAAATTTCTTATGTCGTAGAATCCAGAGAACCGGACTTGGAAGCATCGGCTAAAGAAGCTCGCTCAAAACGATCGATAAGGTTTCACACCCGCTGTTCAAAAGGGATGAAAAAAGTACTGAAAGGACTGTTTACGAACATTGACCAACAACCACCCGAAATACAGGAGCCTTTGCGGAAAATAGCAGACGCTCAAGACACGGCAGAACGCATTCAGGCAATCAAGGAGTATTGCCGGCAGTTTTCCGGGGTGACTAAACCAAAGCGCGGGGAGAATTTCTTTGAATTCCTGGTAACACAGCGGCAAGGGCGTTGTCGTCATCGTGCGCCTGTTTTTGTCGCTCTTTGCCGTTATTTCAAGATTCCATGTCGGCAAATGTTTAACAATACCCACGCCTTTGCCGAGTGTTCCGAGGATGGAGGCCAAACCTGGCTGTCAGTGGATTTGGGCGGAGCGCCCACAAAGAACACAAAAGTGATACCAAAATTTCAGCGCATCAGAACGTTGCAAAGTTCCAGTGCTGCGTTAAAAACAATTAAGAATCTCCTGGAAGGGGCAGATTTATCACAACAGCAAACGCTGGCCAAAGCCATGAATACGAGCCCCGAGAAACTGAGCAAATATTTTCTGACAAACAGTGCATTGCCAGAAAGCATTCCAAGCATTTTCGAGATAGTAAAAAAACTTTGGGGAGAAAAAAATTTAACCAGTTTTGCCATGGGTGTCTCATTGTTATCAGAGACAAAAGCGTTGAGCAATGACGAGATGAATTTGCTCGGTACTGTGACTCGCGACGATCAGGATGAGAACAGTAAAAGTCATAATGATAAACCGATGTCGAAGGCTCCGTTAAAACGCCTCATAGACGCGAGGTATGAATTCGATTCTGTGCAAGTCGACGATTGGGAATGGTACAGGAGGAATCGCGACTATGAACCGATGTCGGAGGCAGTCATACAAATCTTGCTCGACAATGATGAAGATAAGGTCACTGAACAACTCGAGTCATTGTACTCAAGAATGATTATTCAGGGCGGAGCAAATCCTAACAAGTGGTTGAGTTCAATGGTGTCTATATTGCGTCAGAGCGAACGGACCAAACCTTCGGTTATTCACTTTGCCCTTAAAGCCATGGAATCGGGTTGGCTGGATCCAGTGCCAGATTATCAAAGCGATATTATCGATGCACGTGGACATCATGAGCTATTGGAAGCTCTGGAAGGTATCGATGAACTGAAGGTTAAAGCCACCCATTGTCTGAGAAAGTGGTATGACGCATTGTTGTCCAGGGAAAAACACAGTAGTGTGTGGCGTTTGAATTATGAACACTACCAGAGGCAAGAACGTGATACCTTGCTCGTCACTCATTGCCATGACGGGTTTTCGTCATCCCTTGAAAATCAAATTGCCCATCATTCTATAGAAGACGTCTGGACGAACAATCCTGAGGGCATTCCGAATATAGAACGAATGCTGGTGCAACTGCCTGCTTTTTCACAGTTAAACTCGGGCAGGGAAAAACACCGTCCGGCAATTATTATCGGTTGCCCCAAATGGGACGAAATTGCAATTAAGGAAAAGGTTCAAGCCCTGCTGCAACGAAAAGCAGAGAACAGGCCGGAGTTGAAGCAGATATTGGAAAAAGCCAATCAGATTCTGCCCCCCCTCAGGGTGTCGGACGAGGAGAAAAAAATTCTTGATGACTTCACAAACAAATGCGAGCAAGCGATCAGACATGCCTTCAGTCATTATCTGTACGAAGTGACACAGTCAAAAGGCGGCCGCTTAACGTATTGTTGGGTTGACGCTCTCATCCATTCTCACAGAATCCGTTACAGCGATAACTATAACTATGGCGCTCATGATCCATCCTCACCAGAGGAGCTGTTTGCCATGATGTCTGATATTCATAGCTTTAGCCATCGAGAGAAACTTGTTAAAGACGCCTACTTACGACAGGCACACAACGCCAGTGATGCCCTGATACTGAGGTCCGATGAGCTGACAATCATTGCCAAAGAGTTTTTGAGCAGCATGAACCTGAATTCGATGTCGGACTCATTGGATATCTGAACATAGTCTGGTCGCGAAGAGTTTTTCGAGGTCGTTGACTTGCTTCAATGGTTACAGGCAACTGTCCAAATGGAACTTTCATCCAATCTCAAGGTCAAACAACTGTACAGTTTCAAAACACTCCTTCAAAGGAAAGCAGTAGAGGAGATTGGCTATGGATGGTCAGATCAATGGAAAAACAAACAACCCTGTTTTTAAGACTGAAAAGCCTGATGGCGGCATACTACCCAAAAGAGCAAAGCTGGATTTAAAACCAGAGATTGCAGAGGTCACTGGTGTAACTGCCAGACTCAATATATCGCCAACTTCGAGAGGCCTGCCTGACAAAACGAGAATCGTATCCGCAATGGATTCGTCGCTCCAAAAGTCTACTCACGCCTTCGATTTTCGTTTTGTCGCCAGTAATGATCAGGTGCGACAGCTTTTAGTTGCCCAGACCCGCGATGAACATCGGGAAGTCACCCTTATTTCTCATCCCGATGACCTCTCACAGGCTAACCTGGTGAGCCGACTGAGCATTTCCGGTGATGGTCGCCACAGGCTGTATCCGGGCAAACTGTTTGAAGGTTCACAGCCATTTACCCTGGTAATAGATATCCGAAAGCTCGCCAGCGAAGCACTGCCAAAATTTAACGACCTGCTGGACCCCGATAACCCCTGTCTGTACGACAAAGTCAGCCGTAAGAAACGCCCCCTGGGCAAGCATGTTTCTCTATTGGTCGTGGCAGACCCTGCACAGTTGGCAGCAGTTGGCCGGTGTGAAGGCGCATTGGCGGCCGGCGCACCGGGTGCTGACTTCTGGCGGCGAATTAATCGACCGGGCAATTCCTGGCATTTCGATGCTCAGACCGGCAATGCCCGGGCAATAAACATCGACAGTGTTCCTCCGGTATTGGCTGAATTCTCTCCCGCTGAGAGCACCATGGATAACGACAATACCCTTGTTATTGACTGTCACCTGCACAGCCACTGGCGACAGTTGCTTCTGGGCGGCCCCGGAGTGGATGAAAAAGGGCGAATCCAGCACCTGCCCGGCAGACTTGAGTCATTAAAAGCCGGACAACGAGTGATTCTGAAAGGCGCCAACTGGGATGACCTGGCCTTTGAACAGACGATTCGACAGATGTTGGCGCAACAGAGCTTTGAGAGCAACGGCAAGATTTGTCAGTTACCCGACAATGTTCAGTTTTATCAGATGCCGGTAGGGAAGGACGAGCTTCATTCATTGTTCCAAAGCCTGTCTCACTCTTATAAAGAAGATGACAAAGGACTTGATAAAAAGCACGCACCACGAAACCCGATCATCATTAACGAGAATAATATCACGGATTGGCTGAGCCCCATTGCAATTGCTCCCGGAGGCTATGCCACCCCTAACACCTGTCTGTTGGAGCAAGTTCGGGCAGGTGGTACCGTCACCGTAACGTCTCCCCTCACTCAGGCAGAATGGTTTTGTTTACTGGGCTCACTGCAGACTATTCGCGAAACGACTGGTCTGGAGCCCCGACTTCAGGTGGCGCATTGGAAAAAGCAACCGAAAGCCCTGGGATTGACAGAAAACGATGAGCATCCTTTGCCCGGGAGCCATCAGTCACAGAAAAAAGTTAAAGATCATGCTGCTTTTAATACCTTCACTTATCAGCAACATGCTCAGGCAAGTCATTGGCTGAATAATCAGCGGGGAGAACCTCTGGTTATTCAGGTCAATGAACAAACCAGCTTCAGTGAGCTATTTGATAATATCCATATCACCTCGGAACAAAAGGCCCATTTTGGACGACTTCAGAGTAAATTGCAGGAGGCATTAATCGCTGGCACGCCGGTTGTTGTTCGGGGACTGGAGAGTAATCCAAGGCTTCAGCAGCTTCTGGAACCTCTGGTTGTGGGACAACCTCTGCTAGTGAATGGCCAATTGCAGGCCTACCCAAAAGCTCATGTCACAATACTCTGGCCTGATTCTGCAAAAAGCCCGTCTTCGGTATTTCGTGCAATGGTTGCCAGGAGTAAGCCGTGTCCCAAGGTTGATCTTTGGGGTATCTGCGCCTCCAGGCATGGTATCGCCCGAACCGAGGTGCCAGAACAAGCACTTGATAAACTTTACGAAGCGTTTAAAACCGTACCTGTTGGCCTTTGTAATGCTCTGCCTGAAATCACCGAAGGGTTGTTGAATAATCTGATACTGGCTGCCCGGCGGGCAAAACAGGTGGACCAGTCCCAACAGCTTTTACCCCGCCACTGGCGCAAAGCCATCAATAGCGTCATCACCCATGGCACCCGGCAAAATCCATCCGTGCGTGATTTTATGAAAGTGGCTTGTTGGCAATTGTTACCGGATAACACGCCGGATGCTCATCAGAAGCCGCAAGAGGGTCAGGCCGCCTCGGTAGACCCGGATCAGTTAACTGCCATCATCAACAGTGCCCGGCATTTGGATAGAGAGTTTGTGGAGCAGAACCTGTGGCCACTGGCCCGAGCCTTTGACCCGGCAGTATTTAAAGGTACCGAATTACAACTGTCCTATAAAAGTCCGTTTCCACAATCGGCTGACAAAAAAGCTCTGGACAGGCTCTGTGCCATGATCCTGGCCCATGCGCCTGAACAACAACGACAGACCATAGCCTATCAGTTGGAAGTCGATCCGAAGGCAACAGAGCAATATTCATCGTTAACCATCAGGCCAGAAAGACAGATCAAACGTTTGCAGGACGCACTGGCTTGCGGCTGGCATTTACCTTTGTCACAAGGGCAGATCCGATCCGATGCCATTCAGGCTCTGGCCACCGATTGTTTCCACATGGCCAGAACAGCGAATTCTGAGGCAGAGCGCATTGAACGTATTGAAAATCGACTGTCTGAATCACTGAAATGGCAGGGTTCCGCTGATATGCCCCTGTCAGCACTGGCCCGGGATCTTTATCACGGCAAGATAAGTCAGAAAGATCGTGAAAGTCGTCGATTGTCGCGACTTCATGACCGGCTTACGGACTCTCCCGTTATATTTCTGCAGGGAGAAACCGGCACCGGGAAAAGTTACTTTTCAGCAAAGATGGCAGAGGCTTCAGGACAGGCTAAGGTCATTTCCCTTGGACCTTCCGACAGCGAACAGACCCTGATGAAACGCTGGCAGTGGCGGGAGCAAACCGATGGCGACCGTTCTATGATGCAACAAAACCGGACTCTGATGGAATGGGCTACTATCCCACAGGACACAGATGGAGAATACATTACTCTGGTTCTGGATGAAGCCAACCTGGCTAAAACCGGATTACTGGCGTCATTGAACGGCTTATGGGAGCCAAAGCCTTGCATCTATGTCAATGGTCACCCTGTTCCGGTCAGCCCAAAACACCGGGTGATTCTCACCGGCAATTCGGATCATTACTCCGGGCGCCAGCTCGATCCGGCCCTGAAAGAGAAACTGCCCAGGGCTTATTACCCACGCCTGGATCAGGCTTTCCTTGAGGACAGGGTGGTGGAACCGGCTCTGGTCAATCATTTATCACAACGGCATCTGCCGGAGCAGCAAATAAACGACATTGCACACAGTGCCACCAAGAGCCTGATGGCTCTGTGGCAATATTATCAGGAGCTGTTGCCCGAGCATGAGTTTACCCCCAGGGATTTAACCGACATCTGTAGCTGGGTGGGTTGGTATATGGATCGTGCGTTGTCGGAAGGCGACAGTGTTAGCTGTGAGCAAGTGAACAGTTTGATCCAGCAAAGTTTTCGGGATGTACTGGGTCCCGAAATCAGCGAGACTCAACAGGATGCCCTTTCGGCACTGGAAATCTGGTTTGCTGCCCGTTACCACCCGGACAACACCCTGCGCGACAAAGTTCATAACTACACCCTGCCAGATATTCAGCGAGACTTCGAAGCATACACCAAAAAATTCCAACCTGAGTTTGATACCTCCGGATCGGCAGTCATTGAACTGGTGCAACGGCTGGGACAGGATTTAAGCCGCTCTCAGCAGGCTAATCATCACAACAGAAAACACGGTGGACGACAAGCGACGTTGATTGAAGGCCCAGCCGGGCGGGGTAAGGATGCCACGCTGAACCTGATGATTGAAAGTGTCAGACAGCAGGCCAGGCAACGGCAAGAATCCATACCAGAGGTTTATCTCCTGAATGCCTGTGATTGTTCCTGGGATAAAGTGTGTGAAGCGATCCAGAAAGCAAAAGTGGAAGGCGGCATCGTGGTGATTTCGGAGATGAATCTGATCGACAGCCAGCATCTGGAAGGTGAGTTAAACGATATTCTGGCCGGTGACGCCCATCCGGGTTTCCACCTGTTTGCCACCATCAACCCGCCTGAGTACAGCGGGCGAAAACCCTTATCACCGGCGCTGAAAGGACGTTTCAGACATTTGCCGATCCGCCAGTATAACTCGGCAGAATTGCAGAACATTGCCGGGAAAGTGTTGCCAGACTCCCCAAAAGGAAAATTCGTCGCTGCATGGCTGACTGAAAAACATTGTCGTTTAAGGGCCTGCTTGCAACGAAAAAACCTGCCGTTACAGCTCACCTGTCGCGATTTACAGAATGTCGCAATGGCTGTCAGAACAGGAGGCAATTTTAGCGAAAAAGCACTTCATCAATGCCTCAATCAGCACTACCGGCTTTACCTGATGGCTGCCAACCTGTCGCTGGAGGAACTGCCGAAGTCACCGGCTCTTGTCATGGGTAAAGGAGCACTTGATTCCGGACTTTGCAAATGGCTCAACGAAAGGGTATCGGGCATTAGTCGTCCATGGTTGATACGACGCAGTGATCGCAACAGTATTGATGAAAAACACCATGAGATTTGTTTCAAGGCTGGTCTGACTGGAAAAAAAACCAAAACAGAAATCATCAGGATGGTCGCTCAGTCACAATGGCAGGCATCCGGTCTTTCCCTGAATCCGGATCCGTCGGACAATGCTCTCACCCGGGCACTGTACCGACACTGGCAGCAAAGCTGGTTTGATCGTAAGTTTGACAAGACGGGCATTGACGCCAATAGCGTATTTCCCCTGACGGAAGAAGAGGAACAAACGCTAAAGTTACCCGCTTCCCAGCCTTGTCTTCAGGAAGCTGATCAGCGGATAAGCACATGGAACGCCAATGCAGCTCAACACGGGTCTGCGTTTTGGCAACAGATAAGTGATCTGCCCAACCAGCAGGTGAGCGATTATGCTAACAAAGCCTCAGCCATCAATGCTGACGAGGCTCATGAAAAATTCATCCAGGAACTCTCCGAGAAAGATTTCATAGGCCTGGAACGGGACACGGACTATGAGTGCGAGGAGAAGCCACGAATTAAGGATGAAATAGTTTTTAAAACTCAGCACCATCCTTCCCATATGTACCGTTGGCGGGCAAGTGATGTTTGTGTGTCTGACACGGGTAATATTAGAACGGTCGATATTAATGACCTGCACTTCCTGGGGGTCGAAACTCTCACACCTGACCCTTTACCAGGGCGTGATCAGGAAGTTATCTTAGCCAGCAATCAAACCCTGGCGACCCTCAAGATGTCATCAAAGGATGGTGAATATGAATTGCCCAGTCTGACGCCTAATGACTATATCGTGGCCCTGAGTATAGAACCCGATTTGCCATATACCCTGAAAAGAGACAAATATACCGGGCTTCACACGCTGTTTATTCCAAAGGCCAACGCTAAGGGGCAGCGTATTCAAATTTCTTATGTCGTAGAATCCAGAGAACCGGACTTGGAAGCATCGGCTAAAGAAGCTCGCTCAAAACGATCGATAAGGTTTCACACCCGCTGTTCAAAAGGGATGAAAAAAGTACTGAAAGGACTGTTTACGAACATTGACCAACAACCACCCGAAATACAGGAGCCTTTGCGGAAAATAGCAGACGCTCAAGACACGGCAGAACGCATTCAGGCAATCAAGGAGTATTGCCGGCAGTTTTCCGGGGTGACTAAACCAAAGCGCGGGGAGAATTTCTTTGAATTCCTGGTAACACAGCGGCAAGGGCGTTGTCGTCATCGTGCGCCTGTTTTTGTCGCTCTTTGCCGTTATTTCAAGATTCCATGTCGGCAAATGTTTAACAATACCCACGCCTTTGCCGAGTGTTCCGAGGATGGAGGCCAAACCTGGCTGTCAGTGGATTTGGGCGGAGCGCCCACAAAGAACACAAAAGTGATACCAAAATTTCAGCGCATCAGAACGTTGCAAAGTTCCAGTGCTGCGTTAAAAACAATTAAGAATCTCCTGGAAGGGGCAGATTTATCACAACAGCAAACGCTGGCCAAAGCCATGAATACGAGCCCCGAGAAACTGAGCAAATATTTTCTGACAAACAGTGCATTGCCAGAAAGCATTCCAAGCATTTTCGAGATAGTAAAAAAACTTTGGGGAGAAAAAAATTTAACCAGTTTTGCCATGGGTGTCTCATTGTTATCAGAGACAAAAGCGTTGAGCAATGACGAGATGAATTTGCTCGGTACTGTGACTCGCGACGATCAGGATGAGAACAGTAAAAGTCATAATGATAAACCGATGTCGAAGGCTCCGTTAAAACGCCTCATAGACGCGAGGTATGAATTCGATTCTGTGCAAGTCGACGATTGGGAATGGTACAGGAGGAATCGCGACTATGAACCGATGTCGGAGGCAGTCATACAAATCTTGCTCGACAATGATGAAGATAAGGTCACTGAACAACTCGAGTCATTGTACTCAAGAATGATTATTCAGGGCGGAGCAAATCCTAACAAGTGGTTGAGTTCAATGGTGTCTATATTGCGTCAGAGCGAACGGACCAAACCTTCGGTTATTCACTTTGCCCTTAAAGCCATGGAATCGGGTTGGCTGGATCCAGTGCCAGATTATCACAGCAATATTATCGATGCACGTGGACATCATGAGCTATTGGAAGCTCTGGAAGGCATCGATGAACTGAAGGTTAAAGCCACCCATTGTCTGAGAAAGTGGTATGACGCATTGTTGTCCGGGGAAAAACACGGTAGTGCGTGGCGTTTGAATTATGAACACTACCATAGGCAAAAACCTGATACCTTGTTCGTCACTCATTGCCATGACGGGTTTTCGTCATCCCTTGAAAATCAAATTGCCCATCATTCTATAGAAGACGTCTGGACGAACAATCCTGAGGGCATTCCGAATATAGAACGAATGCTGGTGCAACTGCCTGCTTTTCCACAGTTAAACTCGAGCAGGGATAAAGACCGTCCGGTGATTATAATCGGTTGCCCCGACTGGGGCGAAATTGCAATTAAGGAAAAGGTTCAAGCCCTGCTGCAACGAAAAGCAGAGAACAGGCCGGAGTTTAAGCAGATATTGGAAAAAGCCAATCAGACTCTGCCCCCCCTCAAGGTGTCGGGTGAGGAGAAAAAAATTCTTGATGACTTCACAAACAAATGCGAGCAAGCGATCAGACATGCCTTCAGTCATTATCTGTACGAAGTGACACAGTCAAAAGGCGGTCGCTTAACGTATTGTTGGCTTGACACTGTCATGCTTTCTCGCATGAACCATGACAGCAATAACTTTTGCTATGGCGCTCATGATCCATCCTCACCAGAAGAGCTGTTTGCCATGATGTCTGATATGAGTTGCTTTAGACAGAAAGAGAAACTTGTTAAGGACGCCTACTTGCAACAGGCACAAAACGCCAGTGACGCCCTGGTGCTGAGGTCCGATAAGTTGACAACCATTGCCGAAGAGTTTTTGAACAGCATGAACCTGAATTCGATGTCGGATTCATTGGGTATCTGATCATAAGTACCTGGCCAGTTGGTTTCGCATATTCTGGCGAGTGGATTTTTTCATCCTTCAAGGCGCAACGACGGGCGCGTAGCCATAGCTACGCAACCAGAGTTGGAACGCAGAAGGATGGAAAAAGCCGCCGTCCAGAATATGCGAAACCAACTGGTTAGGTACTTAGTCTGGTCACGAAGAGTTTTTAGAGGTCGTTGACTTCCTTCAATGTTACAGGCAACTGTCCAAATGGAACTTTAATCCTATTTTAAGGTCAAATAGTAATAGAGTTTCATAACACTCCTGCAAAGGAAAGCAGTAGAGGGGATTGACTATGGATGGTCAGATCAATGGAAAAACAAACAACCCTGTTTTTAAGGCTGAAAGGCCTGATGGCGGCATACCACCCAAAAGAGCAAAGCTGGATTTAAAACCAGAGATTGCAGAGGTCACTGGTGTAACTGCCAGACTCAATATATCGCCAACTTCGAGAGGCCTGCCTGACAAAACGAGAATCGTATCTGCAATGGATTCGTCGCTCCAAAAGTCTACTCATGCCTTCGATTTTCGTTTTGTCGCCAGTGATGACGAGGTTCGACAACTTCTGATTGCCAAGACCTGCGATAAACATCAGGATGTTACTGTTATTTCCCACCCCGACGACCTCTCACAGGCTAACCTGGTTAGCCGGTTGAGTATTTCCGAAGAGGGTCGCCACACTCTGCGTTCAGGCAAGCTCTTTGAAAGTTCACAGCCATTGACACTGGTGATAGATATTCGAAAACTCACCGGTGAAGAACTGCCAAAGTTTAACGATTTACTGGACCCGGATAACCCCTGCCTGTACGACAAAGTCAGCAACAAAAAACGTCCTTTGGGCGAGCATGTTTCGCTATTGGTGTTGGCAGACCCTGCACAGTTGGCATCAGTTGGCCGACGTGACAAGGCGTCGGGGGCCGAGGCACCCGGTGCTGATTTCTGGCGGCGAATTAATCGACCGGGCAATACCTGGCAGTTCAACGAAACGACCGGCAATGCCTCATTGATGGATATCGACGAGGTTCAGTTATTGGCTGAACTCCCCTCTGCCGAAAGTGCTATGGATGACGAAAATACCCTTCTTATTAACTGCCACTTGGACAGCAGCTGGCGGCAGTTATTGCTGGGTGGCCCCGGAGTGGATCAACAAGGGCGAATCCGACACATCCCCGGCAAGCTTGAGTCGTTAAAGGCCGGACAACGGGTGATTCTGAAAGGCGCCAATTGGCAGGATCTGGCCTTTGAACAGACGGTTCGACAGATGCTGGCGCAACAGTGTTTTGAGAGCAACGGGAAGATCTGTCCATTACCCGACGATGTTCAGTTTTATAAGATGCCGTTAGGCAATGAAGAGCTTCATACACTGTTCCAAAGTCTGTCTCACTCTGATAATGAAGAAGGTGACCAGGAACTTGATAAAGCCCATGCATCAGCAAACCCGATCATCATTAACCAGAGTAATATCAGGGAGTGGCTGAGCCCGATTGCCATTGCCCCGGAAGGCTATGCAATCCCTAATACCAGTCTGTTGGAACAAATTCGGGCAGGTGGTGCTGTCACCGTAACGTCCACCCTCACTGAGGCACACTGGTTTCATTTGCTGGGTTCACTGCAGACGATTCGCGAGACGACCGGCCTGGAGCCCCGACTTCAGGTGACTGATTCAAGACAGCAACCAAAAGCACTGGGATTGACAGAAAACAATGAACAGCCAATCACAGATCAAGCCACTTTTAATACCGTTACTTATCAGCAACATACCCAGACAAGTCATTGGCTAAATAATCAGCAGGAAGCCCCTTTGGTCATTCAGGTCAGCGAACAGACCGGCTTCAGCCAGCTCTTTGATAATATCCATATCACCTCGGAACAACAGGCGCATTTTGGACGACAGCCAAGTAAATTGCAGGAGGCATTGAGCACTGGCAAACCGGTTGTATTCCGTGGACTCGAGCATAACCCAAGGCTTCAGCAGCTTCTGGAGCCCCTGGTTATTGGGCAACCTTTGTTGGTGAACGGTCAATTACAAGCCTACCCACAGGCTTGTGTCACCTTACTCTGGCCTGAGTCTGCGAAAAGTCCTTCTCCGGTCTTGCATTCGCTGGTCGCCAAGGGTAAACCCTGTCCTGAGGTCGATCTCTGGGCTGTCAATGCCAACAGGCATGAAATCCCCCGGGCTGAACTGCCAGAACAAGCGCTTAATAAACTTTACCAGGCGTTTAAAACCGTACCTGCTCACCTTTGTAATCCTCTGCCTGAAATAACCACGGGTTTGTTGAATAACCTGATGCTGGCTGCCCGTCGGGCACAGCAGGTTGATCAGTCCCCGCAGCTCCTGCCCTGCCACTGGCGCAAGGCCATCAATAGCGTCATCACCCATGGCACTCGGCAGCATCCGCCCGTGCGTGATTTTATGAAAGTGGCTTGTTGGCAGTTATTGCCTGATGAGGATCAAACCGCTTCAATCGACCCGGACCGCTTAAATGCCACCATCAACAGTGCTCTGGCGTTGGATAGAAAGTTTGTGAAGCAGAACTTTTGGCAACTGGCCAGAGCCTTTGACCCGGTGATATTTGAGGACACCAAATTTGAAGGATTTCAACTGTCTTATGAACGTCCATCGCAACTGGATGATAAAGACAAAGATCTGAACAGGCTCTCTGCCATGATCCTGGCCCATGCGCCTGAAGCACAACGAGATGCAATGGCGTATCAGTTGGAAATCGATCCGGAGGAAGCAGAGCTCTGTCAATCGTTAGCCATCAGGCCAACCAGACAGATTAAACGTTTGCAAGACGCACTGGCTTCTGGCTGGCATTTACTATTGCCGCCCGGGCAGACCCGATCCGACGCCATTCACGATCTGGCTACCGATTGTTTTTATATTGCCGCAACAGCAAATTCCGACGCGACAGGCATTGAACATATAGAAAATCGACTGTCTGACTCACTGGAATGGAAAGGTTCCGTTGATAACCCCATGTCAGCACTGGCCCATGATCTTTATCACGGCGAGATGAGTCAGAAGGATCGCGAAAGTCGTCGATTATCGCGACTCCATGACCGGCTTACAGACTCTCCCGTTATCTTCCTGCAGGGGGAAACCGGCACCGGAAAAAGCTACTTTTCTGCCAAAATGGCGAAGGCTTCAGGGCAGGCTTCGGTGATCTCCCTTGGACCTTCTGACAGTGAACGGACCCTGATGAAACGCTGGCAGTGGCAACAACACCCTGACGGCGACCGCTCTATGGCGGAGCAAAACCGGGCATTGATGGAATGGGCCAAGACCGAATCCGACAAAGACGGAGAGTACATCACTTTAGTGCTGGATGAAGCCAACCTGGCCCAAGCCGGATTACTGGCATCATTGAACGGCTTATGGGAACCGCAACCCTGTATTTACGTGAATGGTCATCCTGTCAAGGTCAGCCCAAAACACCGGGTGATTCTCACCGGTAACCCGGATCATTATGCCGGGCGCCAGCTCGACCCGGCCCTGAAAGAGAAACTACCCAGAGCTTACTACCCACGTCTGGACCAGGCTTTTCTCATGGGCAGGGTGGTGGAACCGGCTCTGGTCAAGCATTTACAAGAGCATCTGACGGAGCATCAAATAAACGACATTACACGCAGTGCCAGCAAAAGTGTGATGGCGCTCTGGCAATATTATCAGGAACTCTTGCCCGACCATGAGTTTACCCCCAGAGATTTAACGGATATCTGCAGTTGGGTAGGTTGGTATCTGGATCGTGCTCAGCCCGCTTGCGGCAGTGTTACCTGTGGGCAAATAAACAGTTTGATACAACTCAGTTTTCGGGATGTACTGGGCCCTGAAATCACCGAAACACATCGGGATGCCCGGTCAGCACTGGAAATCTGGTTTGCTGCCCGTTACCAACCGGAGAACACCCTGAGCGACAGTCTTCGTATCAAGACCCTGTCAAATATGCAGCAGACCTTCAGTACAGTCACCAGAGAAATCCGACCAGATTTTGATACCTCCGGATCGGCAGTCCGTGAACTGGCGCAATGGCTTGGACAGGATTTAAGCCGCTGTCAGCAGGCTTATCATCGCAAGATAAAACACGGCGGCCGTCAGGCAACACTGATTGAAGGCCCGGCAGGACGGGGTAAAGATGCCACGCTGAGCCTGGTGATTGAAAGTGTCAGACAGGAGACTGAGCGACGGGGAGAATCCATGCCGGAAGTCTTTTACCTGAATGCCTGTGATTGTTCCTGGGACAAAGTGTGTGAAACGATCCAGAAGGCAAAAGTGGCAGGCGGCATTGTGGTGATTTCGGAAATGAATCTGATCGACAGCCAGCATCTGGAAGGTGAGTTAAACGATATTCTGGCCGGTGAAGCCCATCCGGGTTTCCACCTGTTTGCCACCATCAACCCGCCTGAATACAGCGGGCGCAAACCCTTATCACCGGCGCTGAAAGGGCGTTTCCGACATTTGCCCATCCGGCAGTACAACCCTGCAGAATTGCAGACCATTGCCGGGAAAGTATTGCCAGAGTCCTCAGAAGGGACATTCGTCGCCAAGATGCTAACAGAAAAACATTGTCTTTTAAGGGCTCAACTGCAAAGCAAAAAACTGCCATTACAACCGACCGGCCTTGATTTACAGAATGTCGCCAGGGCTGTTAACAGAGGGGGGGATTTGACCGAAAAAGCCGTTCATCAATGCCTCAATCAGCACTACCGCCTTTTTCTGATGGCCGCCAACATATCGCTGGAGCAACTGCCAGAGTCATCAGTTACTGCCATAGGTAAAAGTGAGTTTGATTCCGAACTTTGCGAATGGTTCAACCAAAGGGTATCGGGCATTGATCGTCCGTGGTCGATACGACGCAGTGATCGCAACACTATTGATGAAAAACACCATGAAATTCGTTATGCGGCTCGTCTGACTAAAGAGGAAACCAAACCAGAAATCATCAAGATGACAGCTCAGGCCAGGTGGCGGGCATCAGGTCTTTCACTGAAGCCGGATCAGTCGAACGGTATGATCACCCGGGCACTGTACCGACACTGGCAGCAACGCTGGTTTAATCATGAGTTTGGCCAGACAGGTGTGGACGCTAACAGCGTATTTCCCCTGACGAAAGAAGAGAAACAAACACTGAACATGCCAGCTAACCAATCTTATTTTCAGGAGGCTGACCAGCTGATACGCGAATGGAATTCCAATGCTGCTCAATGGTGCCCTGCGTTTTGGTATCGGATAAGTGGTCAGCTGAACCCTTGGGCAGAGGATTCTGAAAAATACCTGCCACACGTCCAGGAGAAACAGGCTCCGGCATTGGATCAGAGAACGAACCATGAGCCGCGACCTGGTAAAGAAACATTGACTATTGGTAATGATAAGGCTCCTGAAAAACACATTCTCAAAGTCGACACAAAAGGGTCTCGATTATTGGGCAGGGAAACGAACTATGAAAGCCTGGAGAAACCAGTACGTGCCGACTACAGAGTCTTTGAGCAGAGAAAGTCTCATATGTATCGCTGCCGGGCAGAGGATATTGATGTGTCAGCTAAGGGTGATATCGAACTGATCGACATTAGTGATAGACACATTGAGGGTTTCGAAACCCTTACACCTGAACGGTTACCAGGGCGTGACCAGCAATTGACATTAGCCAGCAATCAATCGCTGGGAACCCTTGAATGGTCATCGAAGAATGGTCAAGTTATATTGCCCAGTCTGACAGCTGACGACTATATCGTGGCCCTGCGTATAGAGCCCGATTGGCCATTCACGCTGATCAGGGACCAATATACCGGGCTTCACACACTGACTGTTCATGGGGTCACAGCCAAACAGAACATTAGAACGACTTATGTCGTAGAACACAGAGAGTCGGGCAATAAAACAGCTGCTAAACGAACCCGACCAGATGGATCAACACATTTGGACACCCGCTGTTCAGAAGGTATAAAAACAGTACTGGACAAACTGTTGGACCAACAACCCTCCGAAGTACATGAGTCTTTGCGGGCAATAAAAACCGCTAAAACCACGAAACAACGAATTATGGCAATCAAGGAGTATTGCCGACAGTTTTCCGGTGATGCCAAACCAATAAGCAAGGGCAATTTTTTTCATTTTCTGGTAACACAGCGGCAAGGGAGCTGTCGTCATCGTGTGGCTGTTTTTGTTGCTTTTTGCCGTTATTTTGGGATTCCATGTCGGCAAATGAATAGTCATATCCACAGCTATGCCGAGTATTCCGGGGATAAGGGCCAAACCTGGAAATCAGTGAGTTTGAGCGGGGCACCTGCACAGTTAAAAAAAGTCAGACCGTATTTCCAGCCCTTCATGAAGGGCGCTGATTCCAGCACCAGGTCCGGGAAAATTAAGGAACTCCTGAAAGATTTCCTTAAAGAGGCTGATTCGGCACAACAGCAAACTCTGGCTAAAGCCTGTCGCATGAGTCTGGAAGAACTGAACAAAGCCCTTGAGAGATACAGTGCATTGCCTGAAAACAATCTATTTTTTGCTGGAATAGTCGAGAGACTTTGGGATGAAAAAGGTCTAACCAGTTTTTCCATGGGGGTCTCATTGCTGGAGTCACTGGAGACAAAAGAATGGGGCCGTTACGAGAAGCGTTTGGTCGGAGGTAATTTATATCCGATATCATGGACAGTCAGACAACTATTGTCCAACAGTGATAAAGATCAGGTCACCGAACTACTCAAGTTATTGTACTCAAAAATGATTGTTCGGTGGGAAACAAGTCCTCTGATTTGGTTGAGTGTCATGGAGCAGATACTGAAATGCAGTGACTTGGCCAGGCCTTCGGTTATTCACTTTGCTCTTGAAGCAATGAAATCAGGTTGGCTGGACCCACAGCCGGAATACATTGAGCAGTTTATAAAGGCTGTTGATCACCATCAGCTATTGATAAATCTGGAACGCGTCGATGAACTGAAGATTGAAGCCGCTAATTGCCTGAAAAAGTGGTACAGGGAATTGTTGTCCAGAGAAAAAAATAGCCAGACCTGGCGTTTGGTTTTTCACAATTTCCAGAATAGAGAAAGTGATGCCATGTTGGTCACTCACTGTCATGGTGGGCTTTCGTCAACCCTTGAGGGTGACATCGCCAGCTCATCGTTAAACGCCGCCTGGACGGACAATCCTGAAGGCGTTCCGAATATAGAACGAATGCTGGTGCACCATCCCGCGTTTCCGAATTTAATCTCGGGCAAGGCGAGCCACCGGCCGGTGATTATCATGGGGCAGCCTTCCTGGCAAAACACGATGATTAATGAAAAGGTCGAAGCTCTGTTTCAACTAATCGTTGAGAACAGCCCAAACTTGAAGCAGATATTGGAAAAAATACATCAAAATAAGTCAGCGCAAACACCATTTGGCAATGCTCTGAAAGAATTGGATATTCACAATTATGATAAAAACTGCGACAAACCAGTAACCTCTCAGGCTCAAGATCTTTTGCCTTATCTAAAAGACAAATGCGAACGGGCAATTCTCCAGGCCTTCAGTCATTACCTGTATGGAATAACGCACTCGAAAGGCGGTTGCTTAACCTATTGTTGGGCCGACACTTCCAACAAAGGTTTCATGCTTAAGGAATATGGCACTCATGATCCATCCTCACCAGAAGAGCTGTATGCCATGATGATCACAATTGATAGCTCTCCCGGGTTTCTGAAATCTTTTCAGGACGCTCGCATAAGGGAGGCACACAACGCCAGTGATGCTCTGGTGCTGAAGTCCGATAAGCTGACAACCATTGCCGAAGAGTTTTTGAGCAGCGTAAACCTGAATTCGATGGCTGACTCATTGGATATCTGATCATAAGTTCCTGGCCAGTTGGTTTCGCATATTCTGGCGAGTGGATTTTTTCATCCTTCAAGGCGCAACGACGGGCGCGTAGCCATAGCTACGCAACCAGAGTTGGAACGCAGAAGGATGGAAAAAGCGCCGTCCAGAATATGCGAAACCAACTGGTTAGGTACTTAGTCTGGTCACGATGAGTTTTTAGAGGACGTTGACTTCCTTCAATGTTACAGGCAACTGTTAAAATGGAACTTTAATCCTATTTTAAGGTCAAATAGTAATACAGTTTCATAACACTCCTGCAAAGGAAAGCAGTAGAGGAGATTGGCTATGGATGGTCAGATCAATGGAAAAACAAACAACCCTGTTTTTAAGACTGAAAAACCTGATGGCGGCATACCACCCAAAAGAGCAAAGCTGGATTTAAAACCAGAGATTGCAGAGGTCACCGGTGTAACTGCCAGACTCAATATATCGCCAACTTCGAGTAGCCAGGCGGACAAAACGAGAACCGTATCCGCAACGGATTCGTTGCTCCAAAAGGCTCCTCATGCCTTCGATTTTCGTTTTGTCGCCAGTGATGATGAGGTTCGACAACTTCTGATTGCCAGGACCTGCGATAAACATCAGGATGTTACTGTTATTTCCCACCCCGACGACCTCTCACAGGCTAACCTGGTTAGCCGGTTGAGTATTTCCGAAGAGGGTCGCCACACTCTGCGTTCAGGCAAGCTCTTTGAAAGTTCACAGCCATTGACACTGGTGATAGATATTCGAAAACTCACCGGTGAAGAACTGCCAAAGTTTAACGATTTACTGGACCCGGATAACCCCTGCCTGTACGACAAAGTCAGCAACAAAAAACGTCCTTTGGGCGAGCATGTTTCGCTATTGGTGTTGGCAGACCCTGCACAGTTGGCATCAGTTGGCCGACGTGACAAGGCATCGGGGGCCGAGGCACCCGGTGCTGATTTCTGGCGGCGAATTAATCGACCGGGCAATACCTGGCAGTTCAACGAAACGACCGGCAATGCCTCATTGATGGATATCGACGAGGTTCAGTTATTGGCTGAACTCCCCTCTGCCGAAAGTGCTATGGATGACGAAAATACCCTTCTTATTAACTGCCACTTGGACAGCAGCTGGCGGCAGTTATTGCTGGGTGGCCCCGGAGTGGATCAACAAGGGCGAATCCGACACATCCCCGGCAAGCTTGAGTCGTTAAAGGCCGGACAACGGGTGATTCTGAAAGGCGCCAATTGGCAGGATCTGGCCTTTGAACAGACGGTTCGACAGATGCTGGCGCAACAGTGTTTTGAGAGCAACGGGAAGATCTGTCCATTACCCGACGATGTTCAGTTTTATAAGATGCCGTTAGGCAATGAAGAGCTTCATACACTGTTCCAAAGTCTGTCTCACTCTGATAATGAAGAAGGTGACCAGGAACTTGATAAAGCCCAGGCATCAGCAAACCCGATCATCATTAACCAGAGTAATATCAGGGAGTGGCTGAGCCCGATTGCCATTGCCCCGGAAGGCTATGCAATCCCTAATACCAGTCTGTTGGAACAAATTCGGGCAGGTGGTGCTGTCACCGTAACGTCCACCCTCACTGAGGCACACTGGTTTCATTTGCTGGGTTCACTGCAGACGATTCGCGAGACGACCGGCCTGGAGCCCCGGCTTCAGGTGACTGATTCAAGACAGCAACCAAAAGCACTGGGATTGACAGAAAACAATGAACAGCCAATCACAGATCAAGCCACTTTTAATACCGTTACTTATCAGCAACATACCCAGACAAGTCATTGGCTAAATAATCAGCAGGAAGCCCCTTTGGTCATTCAGGTCAGCGAACGGACCGGCTTCAGTCAGCTCTTTGATAATATCCATATCACTTCGGAACAACAGGCGCATTTTGGACGACAGCCGAGTAAGTTGCAGGAGGCATTGAGCGCTGGCGAACCGATTGTATTCCGGGGACTCGAGCATAACCCAAGGCTTCAGCAGCTTCTGGAGCCCCTGGTTATTGGGCAACCTTTGTTGGTGAACGGTCAATTACAAGCCTACCCACAGGCTTGTGTCACTTTACTCTGGCCTGAGTCTGTAAAAAGTCCGTCTCCGGTCTTGCACTCGCTGGTTGCCAAGGGTGAACCCTGTCCCGAGGTCGATCTCTGGGCTATCAATGCCAACAGGCATGAAATCCCCCGGGCTGAGCTGCCAGAACAAGCGCTTAATAAACTTTACCAGGCGTTTAAAACCGTACCTGTCGGCCTTTGTAACCCTCTGCCTGAATTGAACGAAGGCTTATTGAATAACCTGATAATGGCTGCCCGGCGGGCACAACAGGTTGATCAGTCCTCAACGCTTTTACCCCGCCACTGGCGCAGGGCCATTAATAGCGTCATCACCCATGGCACCCGGCAGAATCCACCCGTGAGGGATTTTATGAAAGTGGCTTGCCGGAGCTTGTTACCGGATAGGACGCCGGATAAGGATCAGCCAATCTCGGTAGACCCGGATCAGTTAACGGCCATCATCGACAGTGCCCCGCAGTTGAATAGAGCGTTTTTGGAGCAGAACCTGTGGCCATTGGCCAGAGCCATTGATCTGACAGCATTCAAGAACGGTAAATCTAAAGGATTACTGTTGTCCTATGAAGAACCAGTTTCCGTTTGGCATAAGGAAAATTTTCTGGACAAGCTCTGTGCCCTGATTGTGGCCCCTTTGCCTGATGAACTTCGTCAGGCCATGGCGTATCAGTTGAAAGTCGATCCGGAGGCAGCGAAACGCTATCCACCGTTAACCATCAGGCCATCAAGACAAATTAAACGTTTGCAGGATGCACTGGCTTCTGGCTGGCAGTTACGTTTGCCACCAGGGCAGACGCGATCCGATGCCATTCAGGCTCTGGCTACCGATTGTCTTAATAAAGCCATAACAGCGAATTCTGAGGCAGAAGGCATTGAACGCATTGAACACCGATTGGCTGAATCACTTATATGGGCAGGCTCCACAGACAATCCCCTGTCAGCACTGGCCCGGGATCTTTATCACAGCGAGATAAGTCAGAAAGATCGTGAAAGTCGTCGATTATCCCGACTTCATGACCGGCTTACCGACTCTCCCGTTATCTTCCTGCAAGGGGAAACCGGCACCGGGAAAAGTTACTTTTCTGCCAAAATGGCCAAGGCTTCGGGACAGGCTTCAGTCATTTCCCTTGGACCTTCCGACAGCGAACAGACCCTGATGAAACGCTGGCAGTGGCAACAATACGCTGATGGCGACCGCTCTATGGTGCAGCAAAACCTGGCATTGATGGAATGGGCCAATACCAAATCCGACAAAGACGGAGAGTACATCACTTTAGTGCTGGATGAAGCCAACCTGACCCAAGCCGGATTACTGGCATCATTGAACGGCTTATGGGAACCACAACCCTGCATCTATGTGAATGGTCATCCTGTCAAGGTCAGCGAAAAACACCGGGTGATTCTCACCGGTAATCCGAATCATTATGCCGGGCGCCAACTCGACCCGACCCTGAAAGAGAAATTGTCCAGAGCTTACTACCCACGCCTGGATCAGGCTTTTCTCAGGGACAGGGTGGTGGAACAGGCTCTGGTCAATCACTTACAAGAGCATCTGACAAAGCATCAAATAAACGACATTGCACGTATTGCCAGCAAAAGTGTGATGGCGCTTTGGCAATATTATCAGGAACTCTTGCCCGACCATGAGTTTACCCCCAGGGATTTAACGGATATCTGTAGTTGGGTGGGTTGGTATCTCGACCGTGCTCAGCCCGCTCTTGGCAGTGTGACCTGTGGGCAAATAAACAGTTTGATACAACACAGTTTTCGGGATGTACTGGGCCCTGAAATCACCGAAACGCATCAGGATGCCCTGTCGGCACTGGAAATCTGGTTTGCTGCCCGTTACCAGGCGGAGAACATCCTGAGCGACAGAGTTCGTAACAAGACCCTGTCAGATTTTCAGCAGACCTTCAGAACAGTCAGCGAAAAAATCCGACCAGACTTTGATACCTCCGGATCAGCAGTCTGTGAACTGGCGCAACAGCTTGGGCAGGATTTAAGCCGCTGTCAGCAGGCTTATCATCACGACAGAAAACACGGCGGCCGTCAGGCAACACTGATAGAAGGTCCGTCCGGGCGGGGTAAAGATGCCACTCTGAACCTGGTGATTGAAAGTGTCAGACAGCAGGCCGAAAAACGTCAAGAATTGATGCCGGAAGTCTATTACCTGAATGCCTGTGATTGTTCCTGGGACAAACTGTGCGAAAAGATCCAGAAGGCCAAAATTGAAGGCGGCATCGTGGTGATTTCGGAAATGAACCTGATCGACAGCCAGCATCTGGAAGGTGAGTTAAACGATATTCTGGCCGGAGACGCCCATCCGGGTTTTCACCTCTTTGCCACCATCAACCCACCTGAGTACAGCGGGCGAAAACCCTTATCACCGGCCCTGAAAGGGCGTTTTCGACATTTGCCCATCCGGCAGTACAAAGCGACCGAATTACAGACCATTGCCGCGAAAGTGTTGCCAGAGTCTTCACAAGGAACATTCGCCGCTGAGATGCTAACAGAAAAACATTGTCGTTTAAGGGCTCACCTGCAAAGCAAAAAACTGCCATTACAACCGACCAGCCTTGATTTACAGAATGTTGCCAGGGCTATAAACAGAGGTGGTGATTTTAGCGAAAAAGCCGTTCATCAATGCCTCAATCAGCACTACCGGCTTTACCTGATGGCTGCCAACCTATCGCTGGAGGAATTGCCGGAGTCTTCGGCTCTTGCCATGGAGAAAAGTGAATTTGATTCCGGACTTTGCCATTGGTTCAATGAAACGGTATCGGGCATTGATCGTCCGTGGTTGATACGAAGCAGTCATCTCAACAGTGTTGATGAAAAAAAACATGAAATCCTTGTTAACACTCAGCGTGATGAAAAGGAAGTCAGAACGGAAATCATAAAAGGTGTGGCTCAGGCAAAGTGGCAGTCATCAGGCCTTCCCCTGAAGCCGGACGAGTCGGACGATATTCTTACCGGGGCACTCTACCGACACTGGCAGCAACGCTGGTTTAGCAATCATTTTGGCCGGACGAACGTAGACGCTAACAGCGTATTTCCCCTGACGGAAGAACAGCAACAAACGCTGAAAATGTCAGCTAACCAGCCTTATCTTCAGGCCGCTGATCAGCAGATAGGGGCGTGGAAAGCCGATAAAGTTCAATGGTGGTCTGTGTTCTGGTATCAGATCAGTGATTTGCTGAACCATCTGGCAGACGATTTAATCAACGAAGCATCCGCTATTGGTGGTGATAAGGCTCCTGAACAAGACAAGCCAGAAGTCCACGAGAAACAGGCTCGGGCATTGGATCAGAGAACGGAGCCTGCGCCAGAACCTGTTAACGAAGTCTTGACCACCAGTAGTGATAAAGTTCCGCCACAAGTCCACGAGATGCAAGCTCCGGCATTGGATCAGAGAGCGAACCTCGAGTCACAACCTGTTAATAAAACGTTGACTGTCTACGGTGATAGCACTCCAGAAAAATACATTCCGGAAGTCCATGAGAAAGAGGCCCCGGTATTGGACCGAAGAACGGACTATGAGAATGAGAAAGAGAGCGAGCGACAACTTGACGATTATATAATTTTTGATGACCCGGACCATTTTCCCGGGATTTATCGGTCATTGGCAGAGGATATTTATGTATCACCTGAGGGCAAAATCAAAAGGATCAGTATTAATGATAAACACATGCAGGGAGTCGAAGTCATCATACCTGCACGGTTACCAGAGCATGGCCGGGAAGTGACATTAGCCAGCGACCAAACACTGGCTACCTTTTACATGTCATCAAAAAATGGTCAATTTATATTGCCCAGCCTGACAGTTAAGGACTACATCGTGGCACTGCGCATAGAACCTAATCTGGCATTCACACTGCTCAGGGACCGATATACCGGCATACACACACTATTTATTCCAGAAGCCAAAGCCGACCAGAGCATTAAATTTGCTTATGTCGTAGAACCCAGAGAAGTGGGCAAAAAAACACCGGCTGAAAAAGTCCGGCCAGCACCATCAAGACGTTTTGACGCCCACTGTTGCCAGGGTATGAAAACAGTACTGGACGACGTGTTTCAGAAGATTGAGAAACAGGCATCCAAAGTAAGGAAACCTTTGCAGAAAATAGCAAAGGCTGAAGACACGGAGCAGCGCATTAGGGCAATCCAGGATTATTGCGAAGACTTTTCCGGTGTTGCTGTACCAAAGCGCAATAAAAATTTCTTTCACTTCCTGATAACACGCCGACAAGGCAGCTGTCGTCATCGTGTGCCTGTTTTTATTGCTTTATGTCGTTATTTTGGCATTCCATGCCGACAAATATCCAATGATACCCACGCCTTTGCAGAGTGTTCGCCGGACGGTGGCCAAACCTGGAAATCGGTGGATTTGGGCGGAGCGCCTGTCGAGGTAACAGAAATCCTCCCTGAGTTCCAGGACACCAGAAGAGTCAGTGTTTCCGGCACCGAGTTAAAGAAGACCAGAGATCTGCTGAATGGGCGTCTGAAAGGTGCTGATTTAGCACAACAGCAAACTCTGGCTGAAGCCTGCGGAACAAGTCCTGAAGAACTGAACAAGGCCCTTGAGGCAGGCTGTGAATCGCCGGAAACCCTTCCAGATATTTTCGAAATAGTAAAGAAACTCTGGCAGACAAAAGATTTAACCGGCTTTTCCATGGGTGTCTTAATATTAGTGTCGCTGGAAACAAAAGCATTAGACTTTAACGAGAAGGAGTTGATTCGTACTGTCTTTAACAATGATCAACCGTTGTCGAAGACAGTCAAACACATCTTGTCCAACAGTGATAGAAATCAGGTCATTGAACCACTCAAGTTATTGCACTCAAAAATGATTATTCATGGCTCATTAAAACCTGGGGACTGGTTTATCTTAATGCTGAATATTCTGAGTGACATTGATCTGACCCCTGCGGTTATTGACTTTACCTGGGAAGCCCTGGCATCGGGTTGGCTGGATATACTGCCAACCTATAAATGCCTGGAGGCCGGTGAACACCATAAGCTATTGGTTCGTCTGCAAGGTGTCGATGAACTGAAGGTTCAAGCCAGCCATTTACTGAAAAAGTGGTATAAGAAATTATTCTTCAGAGAGAAAGATAGCCAGACATGGCAAAGGGCTTACCATTCCTTCCAAACAAGTAAATCAGGGGCCTTTTTTGTCACTCGTTGTCATCATGGTTTATCGCCATCTCTGGAAAAAAACATTCTCACCTCATCTTTACGCAACGCCTGGACGGACCAACCCGAGGGCATTGCGAATATAGAACGAATGCTGGTTCACCATCCTGCATTTCCGAAATTAATCTCGGGCAAAGCGAACCACCGTCCGGTGATTATCATGGGGAGGCTTAACTGGATATCTGGCTTGAAAGTGAAGCATAAAAAGGTCGCAGCCCTGTTACAACGAATCGCTGAGAACCGCTCAGACCTGAAACATTTGTTGGAAAAAAACAGTCAATTCAGCTTATCTTCAGGGGAAGTAGCTCTCATAAATGATTTAAAAGACAAATGTATGGAGGCGCTTAAGCAGGCCTTCAGTCATTATCTGTATGAAGTAACACACCTGAAAGGCGGTTGCCTGACCTATTGCTGGGGCGATGCCCACATAGATGGATGCTGGGATAGCAACAGGTATGGCGCTCATGACCCATCCTCACCAGAAGAACTGAATGCCATGATGTCTGCAATCAGAAATGAAGAGCTTGAGAAATCTATTCAGGATGACTACTTACGTCAGGCACTTAACGCCAGTGATGCTCTGGTGCTCAAAACCAATGAGCTGAATACCATTGCCGAAGAGTTTTTGAACAGCGTGAATTTGAATTCGCTTTGTGAGGCATTGGATACCTGATAACCGTTTGGTCATGATGCGCTTTTCGAGATCGGTAACTCCACTCCCGTCATTCCCGGCTTCCCTCCCGTCATTCCCGGCTTCCCTCCCGTCATTCCCGGCTTCCCTCCCGTCATTCCCGCGAAGGCGGGAATCCACACTGACTCACCACCAGAACCATACTACCCGGTGCCCCCCTGGCCTTGCCATCCCCGAGAAGGCAGAGATCCAACGTTGGCGCTGGATTTCCGCCTTCGCGGGAATGACGACCCTTTAGTGCCGCACAGGCCCAAAGACTGTATAACAGCAGGTTGGACACCCCTACAGAGGGGTAACAATTAAAATGGAACTTTAATCACACCTTAAGGTCTAACCATCAGACAGTTTTAATAAAGTCCTTCAAATGACAGTTGAGAGGAAGATTGACTATGGATAGTCAGATTGCCAGAGGTACAAAAAAACACGTTCCTCATCCTGGCCTGCCTGATTATGGCGTGGCAGCCAAGATGGCAGAGCCGGGTGTATCGTCAAAGGAAAAGCAGGATGTAGAAATCTGCTCTGAAGTAAGGTCCAGACTAAAGAGATTGCCCTCTTCGGAGACCTTGCCTGACAAAGTGAGAACCCTCTCCGCAACGGATTCCTCGCGCCAAAAGGCGACTCATTCCTTCGATTTTCGTTTTGTCGACAGTGATGACGAGGTTCGACAGCTTTTGATTGCCAGGACCTGTGATGAACATCAGGATGTTGCTGTTATTTCCCACCCCGACGACCTCTCACAGGCTAACCTGGTGAGCCGGTTGAGCATTTCTGAAGAGGGTCGCCACACTCTGAGTTCGGGCAAGCTGTTTGAAGGTTCACAGCCATTGACTCTGGTAATTGATATTCGAAAGCTTACCAGCGAAGAACTGCCAAAATTTAACGATCTGCTGGACCCGGATAACCCTTGTCTGTTCGACAAAGTCAGCCATGAGAAGCGCCCTCTGGGCCAGCATGTTTCTCTATTGGTTCTGGCAGACCCGGCACAGCTGGCATCGGATGGCAGGCGTGATGATGCACTGGGGGTCGGCGCCCCCGGTGCTGATTTCTGGCGACGAATTAATCGGCCGGAAAATACCTGGAAGTTCAACGCGCAGACTGACAATGACCCATCGATAGAGATCGACAAGGTACCTTCGGTATTGACTGAACTCCCTTCTGCCGAAAGTGTTATGGACGACGACAATAGTGTTTTAATTGACTGCCATTTGCACAACAACTGGCGACAGTTGCTGCTGGGCGGCCCCGGAGTGGATAAACAGGGGCGAATCCGGCACCTGCCCGGCAGGCTTGAGTCATTGAGGACCGGACAACGGGTGATTCTGAAAGGGGCGGATTGGGAAGACCTGGCCTTTGAACAGACGATTCGACAGATGCTGGCGCAACAGTGTTTTGAGAGCAACGGGAAGATCTGTCCATTACCCGACGATGTTCAGTTTTATCAGATGCCGGTGGGGAAAGACGAGCTTAATTCAATGTTCCAAAGTCTGTCGCACTCTTGCGACGAAAAAGACTCCGCTCCACGACCCCCGATCCTTATTAACGAGAGCAATATCAGTGAATGGCTCAACCCGATTGCTATTGCCCCGGAAGGCTATGCAATCCCTAATACCAGTCTGTTGCAACAAATTCGGGCAGGTGGTGTAGTCACCGTAACGTCCACCCTCACTGAGGCACACTGGTTTCATTTGCTGGGTTCACTGCAGACGATTCGCGAGACGACCGGCCTGGAGACCCGGCTTCAGGTGACTGATTCAAGACAGCAACCAAAAGCACTGGGATTGGCAGAAAACAATGAACAGCCAATCACAGATCAAGCCACTTTTAATACCGTTACTTATCAGCAACATGCCCAGACAAGTCATTGGCTGAATAATCAGCAGGAAGCCCCTTTGGTCATTCAGGTCAGCGAACAGACCGGCTTTAGTCAGCTCTTTGATAATATCCATATCACTTCGGAACAACAGGCGCATTTTGGGCGAGAGCCGAGTAAATTGCAGGAGGCATTGAGCGCTGGCGAACCGATTGTATTCCGGGGACTCGAGCATAACCCAAGGCTTCAGCAGCTTCTGGAGCCCCTGGTTATTGGGCAACCTCTGTTGGTGAACGGTCAATTACAAAGCTACCCACAGGCTCATGTCACTTTACTCTGGCCTGAGTCTGTAAAAAGTCCGTCTCCGGTCTTGCACTCGCTGGTTGCCAAGGGTGAACCCTGTCCTGAGGTCGATCTCTGGGCTATCAATGCCAACAGGCATGAAATCCCCCGGGCTGAGCTGCCAGAACAAGCGCTTAATAAACTTTACCAGGCGTTTAAAACCGTACCTGTCGGCCTTTGTAACCCTCTGCCTGAAATGAACGAAGTGTTACTGAATAACCTGATAATGGCTGCCCGGCGGGCACAACAGGTTGATCAGTCCTCAACGCTTTTACCCCGCCACTGGCGCAGGGCCATTAATAGCGTCATCACCCACGTCACCCGGCAGAATCCGCCCGTGAGGGATTTTATGAAAGTGGCTTGCTGGCAATTTTTACCGGATAAGGATCACCTTCCCTCGGTAGACCCGGATCAGTTAACGGCCATCATCAACAGTGCCCCGCAGTTGGATAGAGCGTATTTGGAGCAGAACCTGTGGCCACTGGCCAGAACCATTGATCTGACAGTCTTGAAGGACAGTAAATCTGAAGGATTATCGCTGTCCTATAAAGAGCCAGTTTCATTTTGGCATAGGAGAAATTTTCTGGACAGGCTCTGTGCCCTGATTGTGGCCCTTGGGCCTGAAGAACATCGTCAGGCAATGGCGTATCAGTTAAAAGTCGATCCGGAGGCAGCGAAACGATATCCACCCTTAACCATCAGGCCATCAAGACAAATTAAACGTTTGCAGGATGCGCTGGTTTCTGGCTGGCAGTTACGTTTGCTACCAGGGCAGACGCGATCCGATGTCATTCAGGCTCTGGCCACCGATTGTTTCCACATCGTCAGGACAGCCAATTCTGAAGCAGAAGGCATTGAACGTATAAAACGTCAACTGTTTGAATCAATGGCGTGGCAAGGTTCCACTGATATGCCCTGGTCAGCACTGGCCCGGGATCTTTATCACGGCGAGATAAGTCAGAAGGATCGTGAGAGTCGTCGATTGTCCCGACTTCTTGATCGGCTTACGGACTCTCCCGTTATCTTCCTGCAGGGAGAAACCGGCACCGGGAAAAGTTACTTTTCTGCCAGAATGGCGAAGACTTCAGGGCAGGCTTCGGTGTTGTCTCTTGGACCTTCTGACAGCGAGCAGACCCTGATGAAACGCTGGCAGTGGCAACAGCATGCCGATGGCGACCGCACTATGATGCAGCAAAACCGGGCATTGATGGAATGGGCCAATACCAAATCCGACAAAGACGGAGAGTACATCACTTTAGTGCTGGATGAAGCCAACCTGACCCAAGCCGGATTACTGGCATCATTGAACGGCTTATGGGAACCACAACCCCGCATCTATGTGAATGGTCATCCTGTCAAGGTCAGCCCAAAACACCGGGTGATTCTCACCGGTAACCCGGATCATTATGCCGGGCGCCAGCTCGATCCGGACCTGAAAGAGAAGCTGCCCAGGGCTTACTACCCACGTCTGGACCGGGCATTCCTTAGGGACAGGGTGGTGGAACCGGCTCTGGTCAAGCATTTACAAGAGCATCTGATGGAGCATCAAATAAACGACATTGCACACAGTGCCAGCAAAAGTGTGATGGCGCTCTGGCAATATTATCAGGAACTCTTGCCCGACCATGAGTTTACCCCCAGGGATTTAACGGACATCTGCAGTTGGGTGGGTTGGTATCTGGATCGTGCTCAGCCCGCTCGCGGCAGTGTGACCTGTGGGCAAATAAACAGTTTGATACAACACAGTTTTCGGGATGTACTGGGGCCGGAAATCACCGAAACGCAACGGGATGCCCTGTCGGCACTGGAAATCTGGTTTGCTGCCCGTTACCAGGCGGAGAACACCCTGAGCGACAGAGTTCGTAACAAAACCCTGTCAGATTTTCAGCAGACCTTCAGTACAGTCACCCGAGAAATCCAACCGGACTTTGATACCTCCGGATCGGCGGTCCGTGAACTGGCGCAGCAGCTTGGGCAGGATTTAAGCCGCTGTCAGCAGGCTCATCATCACGACAGAAAACACGGCGGCCGTCAGGCAACACTGATTGAAGGTCCGGCGGGGCGGGGTAAAGATGCCACTCTGAACCTGGTGATTGAAAGTGTCAGACAGCAGGCCGAAAAACGTCAAGAATTGATGCCAGAAGTCTATTACCTGAATGCCTGTGATTGTTCCTGGGACAAAGTGTGTGAAAAGATCCAGAAGGCCAGAATTGAAGGCGGCATCGTGGTGATTTCAGAAATGAACCTGATCGACAGCCAGCATCTGGAAGGTGAGTTAAACGATATTCTGGCCGGTGTCGCCCATCCGGGTTTTCACTTGTTTGCCACCATCAACCCGCCTGAGTACAGCGGGCGAAAGCCCTTATCACCGGCGCTGAAAGGGCGTTTTCGACATTTGCCCATCCGGCAGTACAATGCGACCGAATTACAGACCATTGCCGAAAAAGTGCTGCCAGAGTCCTCACAAGGGACATTCGCCGCCAAGATGCTAACAGAAAAACATTGTCGTTTAAGGGCTCACCTGCAAAGCAAAAAACTGCCATTGCAACCGACCAGCCTTGATTTACAGAATGTTGCCAGGGCTATCACCAGAGGTGGCGATTTGAGCGAAAAAGCCGTTAATCAATACCTCAATCAGCACTACCGGCTTTACTTGATGGCTACCGACCTATCGCTGGAGAAACTGCCCGAGTCTTCGGCTCTTGCCATGGGGAAAAGTGAATTTGATTCCGGACTTTGCCGTTGGTTCAATGAAACGGTACCGGGCATTGATCGTCCGTGGTTGATACGAAACAGTCATCTCAACATTGTTGATGAAAAAAAACATGAAATCCTTGTTAACACTCAGCGGGATGAAAAGGAAGTCAGAACGGAAATCATCAAAAGTGTGGCTCAGGCAAAGTGGCAGTCATCAGGCCTTCCCCTGAAGCCGGACGAGTCGGACGATATTCTTACCGGGGCACTCTACCGACACTGGCAGCAACGCTGGTTTAGCAATCATTTTGGCCGGACGAACGTAGACGTTAACAGCGTATTTCCCCTGACGGAAGAACAGCAACAAACGCTGAAAATGTCAGCTAACCAGCCTTATCTTCAGGCCGCTGATCAGCAGATAGGGGCGTGGAAAGCCGATAAAGTTCAATGGTGGTCTGTGTTCTGGTATCAGATCAGTGATCTGTTGAACCATCTGGCAGACGATTTTATCAACGAAGCATCCGCTATTGGTGGTGATAAGGCTACGGCATTGGGTCAGAGAACGAACCACGAGCCACAGCCTGTTAATAAAGGGTTGACTATCTACGGTGATCGCGCTCCAGAAAAATACATTCCGGAAGTCCATGAGGAAGGGGCTCCGGTATTGGACCGAAGAACGAACTATGAGAAAGAGAGCAAGCCACGAATTGACGATTATATAATTTTTGATAAGCCGGGCCATTTTCCCGGGATTTATCGGTCATTTGCAAAGGATATTTATGTATCTCCTGAGGGCAAAATCAAACGGATCAGTATTAATGATAAACACATGCAGGGAGTCGAAGTCGTCATACCTGCCCGGTTACCAGAGCATGACCGGAAAGTGACATTAGCCAGGGACCAAACACTGGCCACCTTTTACGAGTCATCAAAAAATGGTCAATTTATATTGCCCAGCCTGACAATTAACGACTATATCGTGGCACTGCGCGTAGAACCCAATCTGGCATTCACGCTGCTCAGGGACCGATATACCGGTATACACACACTATTTATTCCAGAAGCCAAAGTCGGCCAGAGCATTAAATTTGTTTATGTTGTAGAACCCAGAGAAGTGGGCAAAAAAACATCGGCTGAAAAAATCCGGCCCGCACAATCAAGACGTTTTGACGCCCACTGTTGCGAAGGTATGAAAACAATACTGAACGACCTGTTTGAGAACATTGAGAAACAGGCATCCGAAATAAAGAAACCTTTGCAGAAGATAGCAGAGGCTACAGACACGGAGCAACGCATTAAGGCAATCAAGGACTATTGCGAACACTTTTCCGGTGTTGATGTACCAGAGCGCAATAAAAATTTCTTTCACTTCCTGGTAACACGCCGACAAGGCGCCTGTCGTCATCGTGTGCCTGTTTTTATTGCTTTATGTCGTTATTTTGGCATTCCATGCCGACAAATATCCAATGATACCCACGCCTTTGCAGAGTGTTCGCCGGACGGTGGCCAAACCTGGAAATCGGTCGATTTGGGCGGAGCGCCTGTCGAGGCAACAGAAATCCGCCCTCACTTCCAGGACACCAAAAGAGTCAGTGTTTCCGGCACTAAATTAAAGAAGACCAGGAATCTGCTGAATGGGATCCTGACAGGTGCTGATTTAGCACAACAGCAAACTCTGGCTAAAGCCTCTGGTATGAGTCCTGAAGAACTGAAACAGGCCCTTGAGGCAGGCTGTGGATCGCCGGAAACCCTTCCGGGTAGTTTCGAAATGGTAAAGAATCTCTGGGGGAGAAAAGATTTACCCGGCTTTTCCATGGGTGTCTCAATATTATTAGTGTCGCTGGAAACAGAAGCACACAACTTTGACGAAGTTCTATTGGTTTGGAGTGTTTTTGACGAAAATAAACTGATGTTGGAGACAATCAAACACATCTTGTCCAACAGTGATAAAGATCAGGTCACTGAACCCCTCAAGTTATTGCGTTCAAAAATGAGTATTTGGGACATAGCAGGCCCTGAGGACTGGCTAAACCCAATAATGAAAATTCTGAATGACATTGAACTGACTCCTTCGGTTATTGACTTTGCCCGGAAAGCCCTGGCATCGGGTTGGCTGGATATACCGCCGACCTATACGGGCCTCGTAAAGGCCCATAAACACCATGAGCTATTGGTACGTCTGCAAGGTGTCGATGAACTGAAGGTTAAAGCCAGCCATTTACTGAAAAAGTGGTATAAGAAATTATTCTTCAGAGGGAAAGATAGCCAGTTATGGCAAAGGGCTTACCATTCGTTCCAAACAACAAAAGCCGGGGCCTTTTTTGTCACTCATTGTCATCATGGTTTATCGCCATTTCTGGAAAAAAATATTCTCAGTTCATCTATACGCAACGCCTGGACGGACCAACCTGAGGGCATTGCGAATATAGAACGAATGCTGGTTCACCATCCTGCATTTCCGAAATTAATCTCGGGCAAAGCGAACCACCGTCCGGTAATTATCGTGGGGAGGCCTGACTGGAGCTATGGCCTGGAAGCGATGGATAAAAAGGTCGAAGCCCTGTTACAACGAATCGCTGAGAACCGCTCAGACCTGAAACATTTGTTGGAAAAAAACAGTCAATTCAGCTTATCTTCAGGGGAAGTAGCTCTCATAAATGATTTAAAAGACAAATGTGAGGAGGCGCTTAAGCAGGCCTTCAGTCATTATCTGTATGAAGTGACACACCTGAAAGGCGGTTGCCTGACCTATTGCTGGGGCGATGCCCACATAGATGGATGCTGGAATAGCAACAGGTATGGCGCTCATGACCCATCCTCACCAGAAGAACTGAATGCCATGATGTCTGCAATCAGAAATGAAGAGCTTGAGAAATCTATTCAGGATGACTACTTACGTCAGGCACTTAACGCCAGTGATGCTCTGGTGCTCAAAACCAATGAGCTGAATACCATTGCCGAAGAGTTTTTGAACAGCGTGAATTTGAATTCGCTTTGTGAGGCATTGGATACCTGATCATAGTTTGGTCCTGATCAGTTTTTCGAGATCGTTAAAATGGAACTTTAATCACACCTTACAGGTCTAACCATTTAACAATTTCAATAAAGTCCTTCAAATGACAGTTGAGAGGGAGATTGACTATGGATGGTCAAATTGCCGGAGGTACCAAAAAACGCGTTCATGATCGTAGCCTGCATGATCATGACGTGGCAGCCAAGATGGCAAAGCTGGGTATATCGTCAGAGGAAAAGCAGGATGTAGAAATCTGCTCTGAAGTAAGGTCCAGATTAAAGAGATCTCCCTCTTCGGAGACCTTGCCTGACAAAGTGAGAACCATCTCCGCAACGGATTCCTCGCTCCAAAAGGCGACTCATTCCTTCGATTTTCGTTTTGTCGACAGTGATGACGAGGTTCGACAGCTTTTGATTGCCAGGACCCGTGATGAACATCTTGATGTTGCCCTTGTTTCCCATCCTGATGACCTTTTAAAGGCTAACCTGGTGAGCCGGTTGAGTATTTCCGAAGAGGGTCGCCACACTCTGGGTTCAGGCAAGCTGTTCGAAGGTTCACAGCCATTGACTCTGGTAATGGATATTCGAAAGCTTACCAGCGAAGAGCTGCCCAAATTTAACGATCTGCTGGACCCGGATAGCCCCTGTCTGTACGACAAAGTCAGCCAGGAGAAGCGCACCCTGGGTCAGCATGTTTCTTTATTGGTTCTGGCAGACCCTGCTCAGCTGACATCGCTTGGCAGGCGTGATGACGCACCTGGCGCTGATTTCTGGCGTAGAATTAATCGACCGGAAAATACCTGGCAGTTCAACGCACAGACTGGCAATGACCCATCAGTGGAGATCGACAAGGTACCTCCGTTATTGGCTGAACTCCCCTCTGCCGAAAGTGTTATGGACGACGACAATAGTGTTTTAATTGACTGCCATTTGCACAGCAACTGGCGACAGTTGCTGCTGGGCGGCCCCGGAGTGGATAAACAGGGGCGAATCCAGCACCTGCCCGGCAGGCTTGAGTCATTGAGGGCCGGACAACGGGTGATTCTGAAAGGGGCCGACTGGGAAGATCTGGCCTTTGAGCAGACCATTCGACAGATGCTGACGCAACAGTGTTTTGAGAGCAACGGGAAGATCTGTCCGTTACCCGACGATGTTCAGTTTTATCAAATGCCGGTTGGGAATAACGAGCTTCATTCACTGTTCCTGAGTCTGTCGCACTCTCTTGTCAAAGAAGGTGACAATAAAGACTCTGCTCTACGAATCCCGATCATTATTAACGAGAGTAATATCAGTGAATGGCTGAGCCCGATTGCCATTGCCCCGGAAGGCTATGCAGTACCAAACAACTGTCTGTTAGAACAGATTCGGGCGGGAGGTTCAGTCACCGTAACGTCTCCCCTCACTGAGGTTCTCTGGTTTCGTTTGCTGGGATCATTGGTGACTATTCGCGAGATGACCGGCCTGGAGCCGCAACTTCAGGTAGCCCACTGGAAAAAGCAACCGAAAGCCCTGGGATTGACAGAAAAAGATGAGCGCCCTCTGTCCAGGCCACAGGAAGAAATCAGAAATCAGGCCGCCTTTCATTTCGTCACTTATCAGCAATACGCTCAGGCAAGTCACTGGATCAGTGAACAGCAGGAAGCCCCTCTGGTCATTCAGGTCAATGAACAGACCAGCTTCAGCCAGCTCTTTGATAATATCCATATCGCCTCGGAACAAAAGGCGCATTTTAGACGACATCCAAGTCAATTGCAGAAGGCATTAACCACTGGCAAACCGGTTGTACTGCTGGGACTGGACAGCAATCCGGCGCTTCAGCAACTTCTGGAACCTCTGGTTGTTGGGGAACCTTTGCTAGTGAATGGCCAACTGCAGGCCTACCCAAAAGCTCGTGTCACCCTCTTCTGGCCTGAGTCTGCAAGAAGCTCATCTTCAATAGTTAATTCAATGGTTGCCACAGGTGAACCTGGTCCCGAGCCCGATCTCTGGGATATTAGTGCTCATAAACATGGTATCTCCCGGACTGAGCTGCCAGAACAAGCACTTGATGAACTTTACGAAGCCTTTAAAACCGTACCTGCCCACCTGTGTAACCCCCTGCCTGAAATGACCGAAGGATTGTTGCACAATCTGATAATGGCTGCCCGGCGAGCACAGCAGGTCGACCAGTCGCCACGGCTTTTACCCCGCCACTGGCGCAAGGCCATCAATAGCATCATCACACATGGCACCCGACAACATCCGTCAGTGCGTGATTTTATGAAAGTGGCTTGTTTGCAGTTATTACGGGATAAGGATCAAACCGCCTCGGTAGACCCGGATCGCTTAAACGCCATCATCAAGGGTGCCCCCCGGTTTGATAGAAAGTTTGTGACTCAAAACCTGTGGCCACTGATCAGAGTGTTTAATCTTGCATTCTCAGAGGGCAAACGGTCTGAAGGCTTGCATCTTTCCTATGACTCTCCCTTTACACGGTGTCATGAAACAACTGAAAAAAAATTTCTGGACGAGCTCTTTGGCATGATCCTGGCCCATGCTCCTGAAGAACAACGAGATAAAATAGCGTATCAGTTGCAAGTCGATCCGGAAACGACAGAGCAATATCAATATTTAGCCATCATGCCATCAAGACAGATCAAACGTTTGCAAGACGCACTGGCTTCTGGCTGGCAATTATCTTTGCAAAAAGGGCAGACCCGATCCGATACCATTCACGCCCTGGCCACTGATTGTTTTCATAGCGCCAGAACAGCGAATTCTGAGGCAAAAGGCATTGCACGCATTGAACATCGACTGGCTGAATCACTGAAATGGACGGGCTCCACTGATATGCCCCTGCCAGCACTGGCCCGGGATCTTTATCACGGCGAGATAAGTCAGAAAGATCGTGAAAGTCGTCGATTATCCCGACTCCACGACCGGCTTACAGATTCTCCTGTTATCTTCCTGCAGGGAGAAACCGGCACCGGCAAAAGTTACTTTTCCGCCAAATTGGCAAAAACTTCAGGACAGGCTGCGGTCATTTCCCTTGGGCCTTCTGACAGCGAAAAAACCCTGATGAAACGCTGGCAGTGGCAAGAGCACACCGATGGTGATCGCTCCATGAAACTGCAAAACAGGGCGCTGATGGAATGGGCCAACACTCCGTCCGGGAAGGATGGACACTATGTCACTCTGGTTCTGGATGAAGCCAACCTGGCCAAAGCCGGATTGCTGGCATCATTGAACGGCTTATGGGAACCGGAGCCCTGCATTTACGTGAATGGTCACCCTGTCAGGGTCGGCCCAAAACACCGGGTTATTCTCACTGGCAACCCGGATCATTACGCCGGGCGTCAAATGGACCCGGCTCTGAAAGAGAAACTGCCGACAACTTACTACCCTCGCCTGGATCAGGCATTCCTTCGCGACAGAGTGGTGGAACCGGCTTTGGTCAAGCATTTACAACGGCATCTGCCGGAGCAGCAAATAAACGACATTGCACACAGTGCCACCCAAAGTGTGATGGCACTTTGGCAATATTATCAGGAACTCTTGCCCGACCATGAGTTTACCCCCAGGGATTTAACCGATATCTGCAGTTGGGTGGGCTGGTATCTGGATCGAGCCCTGCCCGCTCGCGGCAGTGTGACCTGTGGGCAAATAAACAGTTTGATACAACATAGTTTTCGGGATGTACTGGGGTCGGAAATCACCGAAACTTATCAGGATGCCCTGTCAGCGCTGGAAATCTGGTTTGCTGCCCGTTACCAACCGGAGAACACCCTGAGCGACAGAGTTCAGGAACACACTCTGCAGGAAATGCAGCAGACCTTCAGTACAGTCAGCGAAAAAATCCGACCAGACTTTGATACCTCCGGATCGACAGTCCGTGAGCTGGCGCAACGGCTTGGACAGGATTTAAACCGCTGTCAGCAGGCTTATCATCACGACAGAAAACACGGCGGTCGTCAGGCGACACTGATTGAAGGCCCGGCCGGACGGGGCAAGGATGCCACGCTGAACCTGGTGATTGAAAGTGTCAGAAAGGAGGCTAAGCGACAGGGAGAGTCCATGCCGGAAGTCTTTTACCTGAATGCCTGTGATTGTTCCTGGGACAAAGTGTGTGAAGCGATCCAGAAGGCAAAAGTCGATGGCGGCATCGTGGTCATTTCAGAAATGAATCTGATCCACAGCCAGCATCTGGAAGGTGAATTGAACGATATTCTGGCCGGTGACGCCCATCCGGGTTTCCACCTGTTTGCCACCATCAACCCGCCTGAATACAGCGGACGAAAACCCTTATCGCCGGCGCTGAAAGGGCGTTTTCGACATTTGCCCATCCGGCAATACAACGCGGCAGAATTACAGACCATTGCCGAAAAAGTGTTGCCAGAGTCCTCAGAAGGGACATTCGCCGCTAAACAGCTGACAGAAAAACATTGTCTTTTAAGGGCTTACCTGCAACAGCAAAAACTGCCGTTGCAGCCGACCAGTCATGATTTACAGAATGTGGCCAGGGCCGTTATCAGAGAAGGTAATTTTACCGAAACCGGCCTTCATCAATGCTTCTATCAGCACTACCGGCTTTATCTGATGGCCGCCAACCTGTCGCTGGAGGCACTGCCAGAATCACCGGTTCCTGCCACGAGTGGGACTGAACTTGTTCCTGAAATTTGCGTCTGGTTCTACCAAACAGTATCGGGCATTGGTCGTCCGTGGCTCATACGACGAAGTGATTGCAACAGTATTGACGAAAAAAACCATGAAATTCAAATTGATACTCATCTGGATGAAGAGGAAGCGAAAACCGAAATCGTCAGGCGTTTGGCTCAGACAAATTGGCAGGCATCAGGTCTTCCCCTGAAGCCGGATCGGTCCGACGATATTTGCACCCGGGCACTCTACCGATACTGGCAGCAAAGCTGGTTTAATCATAATTTTGGCCGAACAGGCGTGGATGCCAATAGCGCATTTCCCTTGACGGAAGAAGAGAAACAAGCACTGAAAATGCTGGTTTCCCAGCCTTATCTTCAGGAGGCTGATCAGCGGATAAAGGCGTGGAATTCCAATGCAGTTCAATGCTGGCCTGAGTTTTGGGAGCAGATAAGGAATTTGCCGAACCGTCTGTTTGGCAATTCTATGAACGAAGCGCTGGCTATGGGCGATGATAGCCCTGCTGAACAATACATTCCAAAAGTCCACGGGAAACAGGCTCCGGCATTGGATCAGAGAATGAACTATAAGCCACAAACTATTAGCGAAGCGTTGGCGATTGGCGGTAATAAAGCTCCTGAAAAATACATTCCGCAAGCCCATAGCAAACTGACTCGGGCATTGGATCGGGAAACGGATTATGATCTCCGGAAGGAAGCAACAGATACGGATTATAAAATTTTTGATACCTGGAGGTATTCTTCCCGTATGTATCGCTGTTCGGCAGAAGATATTTTTGTGACTGCCAGGGGTGATATCATGCGGATGAATATTAATGATATACACATTGAGGGAGTCGAAACCCTCATGCCTGAGCGGTTGCCGGGGCCTGACCAGAAAGTGACATTAGCCAGCAATCAAACGCTGGCAGTCGTTAACTGTTCACCGAACAAACGTCAACATACTTTGCCCAGTCTGAGCCCTTACGACTATATCGTGGCCTTGCGTATAGAATCTGATTTACCATTCACCCTGATCAGAGACGAATATACCGGGCTGCACACGCTGTTTATTCCCGAAGCCAAAGCCGACTCTGGTATTCAAGTGGCTTATGTCGTAGAACCCAGAGAAGTGGTTAAAAAAACACCTGCCAGACGAACTCAACGAGAACGTTCAACACTTTTGGACACCCACTGTTCAAATAATATAAAAACCGTACTGAACAAACTGTTTGCAAACATTGCCGGACAGCCAGACGAAATACAGAAACCTTTGCAGACCATAAAAGACGCTAAAGGCACGATGCAGCGCGTTCGGGCAATCACGGACTATTGCAAAGGGTTTTCCGGTACGGCTCAACCAGAGCCTAATAAAAATTTCTTCAAATTTCTCGTCACACGGCGGCAAGGTAGCTGTCGTCATCGCGTGCCTGTTTTTATTGCTTTTTGCCGTTATTTTGGGATTCCATGTCGGCAAATAAATAGTTTTATCCACAGCTTTGCAGAGTATTCTCCGGATGGAGGACAAACCTGGAAATCAGTGGATTTGGGCGGATCGCCCGGACGGACAAAAACAATGACACCTGACTTCCAGCGCAACAGGAATCTCAATGATTCCAGCACTGAGTTAATGAAGATTAAGGAGTTTCTGAGGGATATCCTGAAAGGGGCAGATCTGGCACAACAGCAAACTCTGGCTAAAGCCTGTGATATGAGTCTGGAGGAACTGAACCAGGCCCTTGAGACAAAAAGAGCGTTGCCAGAAACCAATCTGGGTATTTCCGAAATCGTCAAGAACCTTTGGAAGGAAAAAAATCTGACCGGTTTTTCCATGGGCGTCTCACTTCTGGAGTCACTGGAGACAGAGGCACTTGACAATAAAAAGCAGGGATTGGTCGGTTTTATGGTTGACAACGATGGGAATGTCATCAGACCGATGTCGGAAGCAGTCAAACATATATTGTCCAACACTCATGAGGACCAAATCACTGAACAGCTGAAGTTACTTCATTCAAAAATGATTGTTCAGGCCGGAGCGAGTCCTGTCAATTGGTTGGATTCAATAGTGCATATACTGAAGGGCAGTGACCTGGCCAACCCTGCGGTTATGCGCTTTGCCCGAAAAGCCCTGAAATCGGGCTGGCTGGAAACACCGCCGCACGATGATTGGAACGCCGGAAATACCCATGACCATCATCGGCTATTAGTGCGTCTGGAAGCTGTTGATGAACTGAAGGTTGAAGCCACCCGCTGTCTCAAAAAGTGGTACAGGGATCTTTTGCCCAAGAAAAAAAATAGCCACATGTGGAAGACAGGTTATGCAATCTTCCAAAAGAAGAAAGGTGACACCTTGTTGGTCACTCATTGTCATGATGGGTTTTCGCCATTCCTTAAAAATAAAATAGTCCTCTCATCCTTGCAGACTGCCTGGACGGACGACCCTGAGGGCACGCCAAATATAGAACGAATGCTGGTGCGCCATCCTGCGTTTGAGCAGTCAAGCTCGGGTAAGGCGGCCCACCGTCCGGTGATTATCCTGGGGCAACCTTCCTGGGACAACACAATGATTAATGAAAAAGCCGAAGCCCTTTTTCAACGAATAGTTGAGAGCAGCCCGAACCTGAAAAAACAGCTTGATGCCAAAAGCAGGAACAAATCCGCAACAGAACCCTCTGAGCTATCACCCGGGGAGCAGAAACTTGTGGATGATTTACAAGACAAATGCAAGAAAGCAATTCAGCACGCCTTCAGTCATTATCTCTATGGAGTGACGCACTCGAAGGGCGGTTGTTTAAACTATTGTTGGGCCAATGCTTCTATATTTGGCTGCTTCACAGATTTATATGGCGCTCACGATCCATCCTCACCAGAGGAGCTGAATGCCATGATGTTTTCAATCAATAGCTCTCCCTGTTTTCAGGAATCTGTCAAGGATGCCTATTTAAGGCAGGTACAAAACGCCAGTAACGCTCTGGTGCTCAAATCCGATGAGCTGACAAAAATTGCCGGAGAGTTTGTGAACACCGTGAATTTGAATTCGATTTATGAGTCATTGGATACCTGATAACCGTCTTGCCATGATGCGTTATTCGAGATAGGGGACTTCCCCCAATGGCAACGAATAACGACCAAAATGGAACTTTACTCCCACCTTAAGGTCTAATCGTTAAAGAATTTTCAAATGACAGTTGAGAGGGAGATTGACTATGGATGGTCAAATTGCCGGAGGTACCAAAAAACGCGTTCATGATCGTAGCCTGCATGATCATGACGTGGCAGCCAAGATGGCAAAGCTGGGTATATCGTCAAAGGAAAAGCAGGATGTAGAAATCTGCTCTGAAGTAAGATCCAGACTAAAGAGATCGCCAACTTCAGAGACCTTGCCTGACAAAGTGAGAACCATCTCCGCAACGGATTCCTCGCTCCAAAAGACGACTCATTCCTTCGATTTTCGTTTTGTCGCCAGCGATGACGAGGTTCGACAGCTTTTGATTGCCACTACCCGTGATGAACATCTTGATGTTGCGCTTATTTCCCATCCCGATGACCTTTTAAAGGCTAACCTGGTGAGCCGGTTGAGTATTTCCGAAGAGGGTCGCCACACTCTGGGTTCAGGCAAGCTGTTCGAAGGTTCACAGCCATTGACTCTGATAATGGATATTCGAAAGCTCACCAGCGAAGAGCTGCCCAAATTTAACGATCTGCTGGACCCGGATAGCCCCTGTCTGTACGACAAAGTCAGCCAGGAGAAGCGCCCCCTGGGTCAGCATGTTTCTTTATTGGTTCTGGCAGACCCTGCTCAGCTGACATCGCTTGGCAGGCGTGATGACGCACCTGGCGCTGATTTCTGGCGTAGAATTAATCGACCGGAAAATACCTGGCAGTTCAACGCACAGACTGGCAATGACCCATCAGTGGAGATCGACAAGGTACCTCCGTTATTGGCTGAACTCCCCTCTGCCGAAAGTGTTATGGACGACGACAATAGTGTTTTAATTGACTGCCATTTGCACAGCAACTGGCGACAGTTGTTGCTGGGCGGCCCCGGGGTGGATAAACAGGGGCAAATCCAGCATCTTCCCGGCAAGCTTGAGCTATTGAAGGCCGGACAACGGGTGATACTGAAGGGGGCCGACTGGGAAGATCTTGCCTTTGAACAGACCCTTCGACAGATGCTGGCGCAACAGTGTTTTGAGAGCAATGGCAAGATCTGTCAGTTACCCGACGATGTTCAGTTTTATCAGATGCCGGTAGGGAAGGACGAGCTTCATTCACTGCTGCAAAGTTTGTCCCACTCTCATAACAAACAGGGTGACAAAGGACTTGATAAAGAGCAGGCACCAGCAAACCTCATCCTCATTAACGAGAGTAATATTGTTCAATGGCTGAACCCAATTGCCATCGCCCCGGAAGGCTTCGCAGTTCCTAATACCTGCCTGTTGGAACAGGTTCGTGCCGGTGGTGTCGTCACCGTAACGTCTCCTCTTACTGAGGTAGACTGGTTTTGTTTGCTGGGCTCACTGCAGACGATTCAGAAGACAACCGGCCTGGAGCCCCGACTTCAGGTGGCTCATGCAAAAGGACAACCAAAAGCCCTGGGTTTGACAGAAAACGATAAATACCCTCTGCCCAAACCACCGGAAAAAGTCAGAAATCGCGCTGCCTTTGATACCGTGACTTATCAACGATCTGCCCAGGCAAATCATTGGATCAATGGTCTCCCGCAAGCCCCCCTGGTCATTCAGGTCAATGAACAGACCAGTTTCAGCCAGCTATTTGATAACATCCATATCACCTCGGAACAAAAGGCCCGTTTTGGACAAGGTCGGAGTGCGTTGCAGGAGGCATTAACCGCTGGCAAGCCGGTGGTATTGCGGGGGCTGGAGACTAATCCAACGCTTCAGCAGCTTCTGGAACCCCTGATTATTGGACAACCTCTGTTGGTGAATGGCCAATTACAGGCCTATCCAAAAGCTCATGTCACCCTGCTCTGGCCTGCGTCTGCAAAAAGCACGTCGTCAATAGTTAATCTGATGATCGCCAAAGGTAGCCCGTGTCTTGAGGTTGACCTTTGGGATATCAATGTCGTCAGGCATGGTATCCCACGGACTGAACTGCCAGAACAGGAGCTTTATAAACTTTACGAAGCGTTTAAAACCGTACCTGCCCGGCTTTGTAACCCACTGCCGTCAATAACTGAAGGGTTGTTAAACAATCTGATACTGGCTGCCCGGCAAGCACAGCAGGTTGACCAGTCCCTGCAACTCCTGCCCTGCCACTGGCGAAAGGCTATCAATAGCGTCATCACCCATGGCACCCGACAGAACCCGACTGTGCGTGATTTTATGAAAGTGGCTTGTTGGCAATTGTTACCGGATAAGAATCAGACCACCACGGTAGACCCGGATCAGTTAACGGCCATCATCAACGGTTCCCGGCGGTTGGATAGAAGGTTTGTGAGGCAAAACCTCTGGCCGCTGACCCGGGCCCTTGATCCGGCAGTCTTGACGGATAACCCGTTTGAAGGATTACAACTGTCCTATGAAAGTCCACTGCCCGGGTGGGCTCAAAAAGAAGTTCTGGACAAGGTCTGCGCCCTGATCGTGGCCCATGGGCCTGAGGAACAACGACAGGCCATGGCGTATCAGTTGAAAGTCGATCCGGAGGCAGCGAAACTTTATCTACCCTTAACCATCAGGCCATCAAGACAGATTAAACGTTTGCAGGATGCACTGGCTTCTGGCTGGCAGTTAAACTTGCCATCGGGGCAGACCCGGTCCGATGCTATTCACGCGCTGGCCAACGATTGTTTCTACATCGTCAGGACAGCCAATTCTGAAGCAGAAGGCATTGAACGCATAAAACATCGACTGTTTGAATCAATGGCTTGGCAAGGTTCCACTGATATGCCCTTGTCAACTCTGGCCCGGGATCTTTATCACGGCGAGATAAGTCAGAAGGATCGTGAAAGTCGTCGATTATCCCGACTCCATGACCGGCTTACCGACTCTCCCGTTATCTTTCTGCAGGGAGAAACCGGCACCGGGAAAAGTTACTTTTCTGCCAGAATGGCCAAGACTTCAGGGCAGGCTTGGGTGCTGTCTCTTGGACCTTCTGACAGCGAACAGACCCTGATGAAACGCTGGCAGTGGCGACAACATGCCGATGGCGACCGCTCTATGGTGCAGCAAAACCGGGCACTGATGGAATGGGCCAAGACCGAATCCGACAAAGGCGGAGGCTGTGTTGGAGGAGAGTACATAACCCTGGTGCTGGATGAAGCCAATCTGGCCAAAGCCGGATTACTGGCATCATTAAACGGCTTATGGGAACCGCAACCCTGCATCTATGTGAATGGTCATCCTGTCAAGGTCAGCGAAAAACACCGGGTGATTCTCACCGGCAACCCCGATCATTACGCCGGGCGCCAAATGGACCCGGCCCTGAAAGAGAAACTGCCCAGGGCTTACTACCCCCGCCTGGACCAGGCATTCCTTAGGGACAGGGTGGTGGAACCGGCTCTGGCCAATCATTTACAAGAGCATCTGACGGAGCAGCAAATAAACGACATTGCACACAGTGCCAGCAACAGTGTGATGGAACTCTGGCAATATTATCAGGAACTGCTGCCAGAGCATGAGTTTACTCCCAGGGATTTAACAGACATCTGCAGTTGGGTGGGCTGGTATCTGGATCGAGCTCAGCCCGCTCACGGCAGTGTGACCTGTGGGCAAATAAACAGTTTGATACAGCAAAGTTTTCGGGATGTACTGGGCCCTGAAATCACCGAAACGCATCAGGATGCCCTGTCAGCACTGGAAATCTGGTTTGCTGCTCGTTACCAACCGGAGAACACCCTGAGCGACAGAGTTCATAACAAGACCCTGGAGGAAATGCAGCAGGCCTTCAGTACAGTCAGCGAAAAAATCCGACCAGACTTTGATACCTCCGGATCGGCAGTCCGTGAAATGGCGCAACGGCTTGGGCAGGATTTAAGCCGCTGTCAGCAGGCTTATCATCACGACAGAAAACACGGCGGCCGTCAGGCAACACTGATTGAAGGTCCGGCGGGGCGGGGCAAGGATGCCACGCTGAACCTGGTGATTGAAAGTGTCAGACAGCAGGCCGAACAACGGCAAGAATTGATGCCGGAAGTCTTTTACCTGAACGCCTGTGATTGTTCCTGGGAGAAACTGTGTGAAAAGATCCAGAAGGCAAAAGTCGATGGCGGCATAGTGGTGATTTCAGAAATGAATCTGATTGACAGCCAGTATCTGGAAGGTGAGTTAAACGACATTCTGGCCGGTGACGCCCATCCGGGTTTCCACCTGTTTGCTACCATCAACCCGCCTGAGTACAGCGGGCGAAAACCCTTATCACCGGCGCTGAAAGGGCGTTTTCGACATCTGCCCATCCGGCAGTACAATCCGACAGAATTACAGACCATTGCCGAAAAAGTGTTGCCAGTGTCCTCAGAAGGGACATTCGTCGCTAAAAAACTAACAGAAAAACATTGTCTTCTAAGGGCTCACCTGAAACGCACAAAACGACCGTTGCAACCGACCAGCCTTGATTTACAGAATGTTGCCAGGGCTATCACCAGAGGAGGCGATTTTAGCGAAAAAGCCGTTCTTCAATGCCTCAATCAGCACTACCGGCTTTATCTGATGGCCGCCAACCTATCGCTGGAGAAACTGCCCGGGCCTTCGGCTCCTGTCATGGGGAAGAATGAATTTAATTCCGGACTTTGCCAATGGTTCAATGGGACGGTATCGGACATTGATCGTCCGTGGTTGATTCGAAACAGTGATCTCAGCAGTGTTGATGAAAAAAAACATGAAATTCGTATCAAGACCCGTCTGACTGAAGAGGAAACCAAAACGGAACTCATCAGGATGGTGGCCCAGACCAGATGGCAGGCATCCGGTCTTTCCCTGAAGCCGGATCGGTCGGACGATATTCTCAGACAGGCTCTCTACAGACACTGGCAGCAACGCTGGTTCGCTGATGATTTTAGCCTTACCGAAGTGGACGCTAATAGCGTATTTCCCCTGACCAAAGAACAGGCACAAATACTGAAAATGCCGACTTGCCAGCCTTATCTTCAGGAGGCTGATAAGCAGATACAGGTATGGAAGGCCCATGACGTTCAATGCTGGCCCGCATTTTGGCAGCAGATCAGTGATCTGTCGAACCATTGGGCAAAGGTTTTTATCAACCAAGCATCAGCTATTAGCGGTGACAGCGCTCCTGAACCCTATGATCCGGAAGTTGAGGAGAAAGAAGCACCGGCATTGGATCGAAGAACGAACTATGAGGATCAGGAGATACCGAAGATTGAACTTTGTGAAGTTTTTGATTCGCAGCATCCCCCTGAAATGTATCGCTGGCAGGCAATAGATATTCGTATCACTGCCAGAGGTGAAATCAAAAAGATCAATCTTAATGGTAAATACCTTCTGGGGGTCGAAACCCTCACACCTAAAAGGTTGCCAGAGAATGACCAGAAAGTCGCATTAACCGGAGATCAAACGCTGGCGACCCTTCGGGTATCACCAAAGAATGGTCAATGTCCATTGCCCAGCCTGACGGCCAGTGACTCTATCGTGGCCCTGTGTATAGAACCTAATTTGCCATTTAAACTGATCAGGGACCACTATACCGGGCTTCATACACTGTTTATTCCTCTAGCCGCTGCCGACCAGAGTTTTCAATGTACTTATGTCGTAGAACCCGGAAAGCCGGGCAAAAAAACGGCTGCCAGAGAAGCCTTTTTTGACGTCCAGTGTTCAGAAGGCGTGAGGTCCGTACTGAAGGAAATATTTGGAAACATCGGCGAACAACCAGCCAAAGTACAGGCACCGTTGCAGAAAATAATAGACGCTAAAAACATCAGGCAACGAATTAGCGCAATCACGGAATACTGCCAACAGTTCTGCGGTGCAGCTAAACCAGAAGAGAGTGAAAATTTCTTTCGATTTCTGGTAACAAATCGGCAAGGTAGCTGTCGTCATCGTGTGCCTGTTTTTGTTGCTTTTTGTCGCTATTTCGAGATTCCCAGTCGGCAAATTGAGAGCCTCAAGCACGTCTTTGCTGAGTATTCCGTAGATGGAGGCCAAACCTGGGAGTCTTCGGATTTGGGCGGGGCGCCGGTGAAGGTAACAAAAACTACACCTTTCTACCAGGCTGCCGGGAAGGCCGGGAAAGCCAGGAAGGCCGAAAAGGTCAGAAAGGCTGGTGATTTCAGCACTGAATTAAAAAACCTGAACGATGCTGACTTAGCACAACAGCAAGCTCTGACTAAAGCTTCTGGTATGAGCCCTGAGGAACTGAACAAAGCCCTTGAGACAAACAGCGCATTACCCAATCCAAGTACTTCCGAAGTTGTACAAAATCTTTGGAGGGAAAAAAATTTAGCCGGTTTTTCTATGGGTGTCTCAATATTAACAGAGACAAAAGAACTGAGCGCTTCAGAAAAGAAATTGATCGGTAATGTGCCCAACCAATATGGGAAGCCCCATAATCCGATGTCGTCGGCAGTAAGACAAATATTGTTAGACAATGATGCAGATCAGGTCATTGAACAACTCAGGTCATTGCACTCAAAAATGGTAGTTGAGGAAGAAGCAAGCCCTCTGCAGTGGTTGGGTTCAATGAATAAAATACTGCTGTACAGTGACTTAACCAACCCTTCGGTTAGACACTTTGCCAATAAAGCCCTGCAATTGGGTTGGCTAGATCCACTGTCGTTCTACAAAGAAAAAATTATCAGAGCCGGTGAACACCATTGTCTGTTGAAGAGACTTGAAGACGTCGATGAACTGAAGGTTGCAGCCACAGATTGCCTGAAAAAATGGTATCAGACCCTGTTGCACAGGGGAAAAAACAGCAAGCAATGGTGTCATTTTTATAGCGACCATCAAGAGAATAATCTCGATGCCTTGTTGATTACTCACTGTCATGATGGTTTTTCAAAATCCCTTGAAAATAAAATCGCCCACCGAGCTCTAAACAGCCGCTGGACTGACCAGCCCGGGGGCATTCCGAATATAGAACGAATGCTGGTGCATCAACCTGCTTTTGAGCAGTTGATCTCGGGCAGGGCGAACCACCGTCCGGTAATTATCGTGGGAGGCAATTTTTGGTGCAACACAGTGATTGATGAAAAGGCCGAAGTCCTGCTCCAACGAAAAGTTGAGAGCAATCCGGAATTGAAGACATTATCGGAAAAGGTCAAAAAATATAAGGCGATAGAACTGGAATGCACCAGAGCTCTGGCCGACTTGGATGAAGAGAGAAAAAACGCCTACAAACTCTGTTTTTCTTGTTGGCAATATCAAAATAAATTAAAAGAAATCGTGAAAAAACAGCTTGAAATCGAAAGCCGCTACCGACGCATTCTGGAGACCCTTGGGGTATCAGATAAAGAGAAGTCCCTTCTGAGAGGTATAGAACTCAAATACTCAGAAGCGATTTGTCAGGCCTTCAGTCATTATCTGTATGGAGTGACACACTCAAAAGGCAGCTCTTTGACCTATTGCTGGGTCGACGCTTCCTTAGGGAACTCCTGCTACAAAAACTCCTATGGTGCTCATGAGCCATCCTCACCACAAGAGCTGTATGACATGACGCGTCATATTAACAGCTCTTTATCGTTTCAGAGTTCTGTAGAGGATACCTACTTAAAGCAGGCACAAAACGCCGGTAACGCTCTGGTGATCAAATCCTGTGACTTGACCAAAATTGCCAACGAGTTTTTGCACACTGTGAATTTAAATTCGCTGTATGAGTCATTGGATACCTGATGAGTACTTAACCATTTGGCCGTGATGAGTTTTTTGAGATCGGTGATTTCCTCCAATAGTCAGGGTTATCTCTTTAAATGGAACTTTCGTTCATTTCTAAAGTCTAAACATTAAACACTTTCAATTTAATCCTTCAGATGTCAGGAGGCGGACTATGGATGGTCGTATTTGTGGTAAAAAAATAAAGGCGCCCGTTCACGATACTGCCACGCCTGCCAAAAGAGCAAAGCTGGATTTACCGCTAAGTATTGCCAAGGTCACCAGTGTAACTGCCAGACTCGATAAATTGTCAATTCCGGGTGTGATGTCTGGTAAACCGAGAAGGGTATCCTCAACGGACTCATCGCTTCAAAAGATCTCTAATGCCTTTGATTTTCGTTTTGTCGCCAGCGATGACGAGGTTCGACAGCTTTTGGTTGCTACTGACGGTGATGAACATCGTGATGTTGCCCTTATTTCCCATCCCGATGACCTTTTACAGGCTAACCTGGTGAGCCGGTTGAGTATTTCCGAAGAGGGTCGCCACACTCTGGGTTCAGGCAAGCTGTTCGAAGGTTCACAGCTATTGACTCTGGTGATGGATATTAGAAAGCTCACCAGCGAAGAGCTGCCCAAATTTAACGATCTGCTGGACCCGGATAACCCCTGTCTGTACGACAAAGTCAGCCAGAAGAAGCGCCCTCTGGGCCAGCATGTTTCTCTATTGGTTCTGGCAGACCCTGCACAGCTGGCATCAATTGGCCATAGTGGCAATGCCCCCGGTGCTGATTTCTGGCGACGAATTAACCGACCGGAAAATACCTGGCAGTTCAACCCACAGACTGGCCATGACCCATTGATGGAGACCGACAAGTTACCTCCGTTATTGGCTGAACTCCCCTCTGCCGAAAGTGCTATGGACGACGACAACACCGTTGTTATTGAATGTCACTTGCACAACAACTGGCGACAGTTGCTGCTGGGCGGCCCCGGAGTGGATAAACAGGGGCGAATCCAGCACCTCCCCGGCAGGCTTGAGACATTGAGGGCCGGACAACGGGTGATTCTGAAAGGGGCCGATTGGGAAGATCTGGCCTTTGAACAGACCATGCGACAGATGCTGGCGCAACACTGTTTTGAGAGCAATGGCAAGGTCTGTCAGTTACCCGACGATGTTAAGTTTTATCAAATGCCGTTGGGGAATAACGAGCTTCATTCACTGTTTCAAAGCCAATCCCGCTCTTGTTACAAAGAAGGTGATAAAGGAGTTGATAAAGATCAGACACCAGGAAACCCGATTATTATTAACCAGGGTAATATCGCCCAGTGGCTGAACCCGATTGCCATTGCTCCGGAAGGCTTCGCAGTTCCTAATACCTGCCTGTTAGAACAAGTTCGTGCCGGTGGTGCCGTCACCGTAACGTCTCCTCTCACTGAGGCAGATTGGTTCTGTTTGCTGGGCTCACTGCAGACTATTCAGAAGACAACCGGTCTGGAGCCCCGGCTTCAGGTGGCTCATGCAAAAGGACAACCAAAAGCCCTGGGTTTGACAGAAAACGATAAATACCCTCTGCCCAAACCACCGGAAAAAGTCAGAAATCCTGGTGCCTTTGATACAGTGACATATCAGCAAGATGCTCAGGCAAATTATTGGATCAATGGTCTCCCGCAGGCACCTCTGGTCATTCAGGTCAATGAACAGACCAGTTTCAGCCAGCTATTTGATAATATCCATATCACCTCAGAACAAAAGGCCCGTTTTGGACAAGGTCGGAGTGCGTTGCAGGAGGAATTAACCGCTGGCAAGCCGGTGGTATTGCGGGGGCTGGAGACTAATCCAACGCTTCAGCAGCTCCTGGAACCCTTGATTATTGGACAACCTCTGTTGGTGAATGGCCAATTACAGGCCTATCCAAAAGCTCATGTCACCCTGCTCTGGCCTGCGTCTGCAAAAAGCCAGTCGTCAATAGTTAATCTGATGATCGCCAAAGGTAGCCCGTGTCTTGAGGTCGATCTTTGGGATATCAATGTCGTCAGGCATGGTATCCCACGGACTGAACTGCCAGAACAGGCGCTTTATAAACTTTACGAAGCGTTTAAAACCGTACCTGTTCACCTTTGTAACCCACTGCCAGAAATAACTGAAGAGTTGTTGAACAATCTGATACTGGCTGCCCGGCGAGCACAAGAGGTTGACCAGTCCTTGCAACTCCTGCCCTGCCACTGGCGAAAGGCTATCAATAGCGTCATTACCCATGGCACCCGACAGAACCCGACTGTGCGTGATTTTATGAAAGTGGCTTGTTGGCACTTGTTACCGGATAAGAATCAGACCGCCACGGTAGACCCGGATCAGTTAACGGCCATCATCAAAGGTTCCCGGCGGTTGGATAGAAGATTTGTGAAGCAGAACCTCTGGCGGCTGACCCGGGCCTTTGATCCGGCAGTCTTGATGGAGAACCCTTTTGAAGGATTACAACTGTCCTATGAAAGTCCACTGCCCGGGTGGGCTCAAAAAGAAGTTCTGGACAAGGTCTGCGCCCTGATTGTGGCCCATGGGCCTGAAGAACATCGACAGGCAATGGCTTATCAGTTGGCGGTGGACCCGCAGGCAGCGAAACACTGTCTACCCTTAGCTATCAGGCCATCAAGACAGATTAAACGCTTGCAGGATGGGCTGGCTTCTGGCTGGCAGTTACACTTGCCATCGGGGCAGACCCGGTCCGATGCCATTCAGGCGCTGGCCAGCGATTGTTTTTACATGGCCAGAACGGCGAATTCTGAGGCAGAAGGCATTGATCGTATAGTACTTCGGCTGTCTGAATCATTGAAATGGACGGTCTCCACTGATATGCCTTTGTCAGCGCTGGCCAGGGATCTTTATCACGGCGAGATAGATCAGAAAGATCGTGAAAGCCGACGATTATCCCGGCTCCATGAACGGCTTACGGACTCTCCTGTTATCTTCCTGCAGGGAAAAACCGGCACCGGGAAAAGTTACTTTTCTGCCAAAATGGCCAGGGCTTCAGGACAAGCTTCAGTCATTTCCCTTGGACCTTCCGACAGTGAACAGACCTTGATGAAACGCTGGCAGTGGCGACAACAGGCCGATGGCGACCGCTCTATGGTGCAGCAAAACCGGGCGTTGATGGAATGGGCCGGTACCCAATCCGACAAAGACGGTGAATACATTACCCTGGTTCTGGATGAAGCCAACCTGGCCCAGACCGGAATACTGGCATCATTGAACGGCTTATGGGAACCGCAACCCTGCATCTATGTGAATGGTCATCCTGTCAAGGTCAGCAAAAAACACCGGGTGATTCTCACCGGCAACCCGGATCATTATGCCGGGCGTCAAATGGACCCGGTCCTGAAAGAGAAACTGCCCAGGGCTTACTACCCCCGGTTAGACCAGGCATTCCTTCGGGATGGAGCCGTGGAACCCGCTCTGGTAAAGCATCTACAACGGCATCTGCTGGAGCAGCAAATAAACGACATTGCACACAGTGCCAGCAAAAGTGTGATGACGCTCTGGCAATATTATCAGGAACTCTTGCCCGACCATGAGTTTACCCCCAGGGATTTAACAGACATCTGCAGCTGGGTGGGCTGGTATCTGGATCGTGCTCAGCCCGCTCGCGGCAGTGTGACCTGTGGGCAAATAAACGGTTTGATACAGCAAAGTTTTCGGGATGTACTGGGCCCTGAAATCACCGAAACACATCAGGATGCCCTGTCGGCACTGGAAATCTGGTTTGCTGCCCGCTACGAACCGGAGAACACCCTGAGCGACAGAGTTCATAAGAAAACCCTGGAGGAAATGCAGCAGGCCTTCAGTACAGTCAGCGAAAAAATCCGACCAGACTTTGATACCTCCGGATCGGCAGTCCGTGAACTGGCGCAACGACTTGGACAGGATTTAAGCCGCTGTCAGCAGGCTTATCATCACAAAAGAAAACACGGCGGTCGTCAGGCGACACTGATTGAAGGTCCGGCGGGGCGGGGCAAGGATGCCACGCTGAACCTGGTGATTGAAAGTGTCAGAAAGCAGGCTGAACAACGGCAAGAATCCATGCCGGAAGTCCATTACCTGAATGCCTGTGATTGTTCCTGGGACAAACTGTGCGAAAAGATCCAGAAGGCAAAAGACGATGGCGGCATCGTGGTGATTTCGGAAATGAATCTGATCGACAGCCAGCACCTGGAAGGTGAATTGAACGATATTCTGGCCGGTGGCGCCCATCCGGGTTTCCACCTGTTTGCCACCATCAACCCGCCTGAGTACAGCGGGCGTAAACCCTTATCACCGGCGCTGAAAGGGCGTTTTCGACATTTACCCATCCGGCAGTACAACGCGGCAGAATTACAGACCATTGCCGAAAAGGTGTTGCCAGAGTCCCCGGAATGGATATCAGTCGCTAAAAAGCTAACAGAAAAACATTGTCGTTTAAGGGCTTACCTGCAACAGAGAAAACTGCCATTGCAGCCGACCAGTCTTGATCTTCAGAATGTCGCCAGGGCTGTCTTCAGAGGAGGCGACTTTTCCGATAAAGCACTTCATCAATACCTCACTCAGCACTACCAGCTTTTCTTCATGGCCGCCAATCTATCGCTGGAGAATCTGCCCGGGTCATCAGCTCTTGCCGTGGAGAAAAGTGAATTTAATTCCGGACTTTGCCAATGGTTAAATCGGACAGTATCGGACATTGATCGTCCGTGGTTGGTACGAAGCAGTCATCTCAGCGGTGTTGATGAAAAAAACCATGAAATTCGTATCAAGACTCGTCCAGCTGGAGAGGAAACCAAAAGGGAACTCATCAGGATGGTGGCCCAGACCAGATGGCAGGCATTCGGTCTTTCCCTGAATCCGGATCAGTCGGACGATATTTTCACACAGGCACTTTACAGACACTGGCAGCAATGCTGGTTCGCTGGTGTGTTTGACCTTACGGACGTGGACGCTAATAGCGTATTTCCCCTGACCAAAGAGCAGGCACAAACACTGAAAAGGCCTGCTTTCCAGCCTTATCTTCAGGAGGCTGATAAGCAGATACAGGCATGGAAGGCCAATGACGTTCAATGCTGGCCCGTATTTTGGCATCAGATCAGTGATCTGCCGAAGCGCTGGGTAAACGACTTTATTAACACAGCATCAGCTATTGGCGGTAACGACGCTCCTGAACCCTACGACCCGGAAGTCGAGGAACAAAAAGCTCCGGCTTTGGACCGAGAGACGAACTATGAGGATGAGGAAACGCAAAAGGTTGAACTTTATAAAGTTTTTGATTCGCAGCATTTCCCTGAGATGTATCGCTGGCAGGCATGGGATATTCGTGTCACTGCCAGGGGTGATATCAAAAAGATCAATCTTGATAGTAAACACCTTCTGGGGATCGAAACCCTGACATCTGACCAGTTGCCAGGGAATGACCAGGAAGTGATATTAACCAGAAATCAAACGCTGGCGACCCTTGAGATATCACCAAAGAACGGTCAATGTCTGTTGCCCAGCCTGACGGCCAGTGACACTATCATGGCCCTGCATATAGAACCCTGTTTGCCATTTAAACTGATCAGGGACGACTATACCGGGCTGCATACACTGTTTATTCCTCTGGCCGCAGTCGGCCAGAGTTTTCAATGTACTTATGTCGTAGAACCCACAAAGCCGGGCAAAAAAACGGCTGCTAAAGAAGCTTTTTTTGACGTCCAGTGTTCAGAAGGCATGAGGTCCGTAATGAAGGAACTGTTTGATAACATCAACGAACAACCCGCCGAAATACAGGCACCGTTGCACAAAATAATAAACGCTAAAGACGTCAGGCAACGAATTAGCGCAATCACGGAATACTGCGAACAGTTCTCCGGTGGCGCTGCACCAGAAGAGCATAAAAATTTCTTTCAATACCTGGTAACACAGCGGCAAGGTAGCTGTCGTCATCGTGTACCTGTTTTTGTAGCTTTCTGTCGTTATTTCGGGATTCCCTGTCGGGAAATTAGTAGCCGCATCCACAGCTTTGCCGAGTATTCCGTGGATGGAGGCCAAACCTGGGGGGCAGTGGATTTGGGCGGGGCGCCCATGGACATAATAGAAATTACACCTGACCAGCAGTCTTCCGGGGAGGTCGTAACGTTTAGCACTGATTCAAAGATCGGGGATCTGATTAAGAATCTCCTGAAAGATGCTGACTCAGCACAACAGCAAGCTCTGGCTGAAGCCTGTTATATGAGCTTCGAGAAACTGCACAAAGTCCTTGAGACAAACAGTACATTGCTCGATAAATATCTAAGTACTGGCGGATTGGTAGAAAATCTTTGGAAGCAAAGAGATTTAGTCGCTTTTTCTATGGGTGTCTCGATCTTGATATCTATGGGTGTCTTGATCTCGATCTCGATCTTCTCGATCTTGATAGAGACAAAAGCATTGCGCTCTTCAGAGGAGCAATTGGTCGGTGATGCGTTCGACCACTATGGGAATCCCCTTGATCGGATGTCGGATGCAGTAATAAAGATATTGATGGGCCATGATGCAGATCAGGTCATTGAACAACTCAAGTCATTGCACTCAAAAATGATTGTTGAGGGCGGAGCAAGTCCCCTGCAGTGGTTGGCTTCAATGAATAAAATACTGCGATGCAGTGACTTAACCATCCCTTCGGTTATTCACTTTGCCAAAGCAGCCATGCAATTGGGTTGGCTAGATCCACTGTCGTTCTACAAAGAAAAGATTATCAAGGCCGATCAACACCATTATCTGTTGGAGTCACTTGAAAAAGTCGATGAACTGAAGGTTGCAGCCACAGATTGCCTGAAAAAATGGTATCAGACCCTGTTGCACAGGGAAAAAAATAGCAAGATATGGTGTGATTTTTATAGCCACGAAAAGAATGAACGCGGTGCCTGGTTCATTACTCACTGTCATGATGGTTTTTCAAAATCCCTTGAAAATAATATCCCCGAGCGATCTTTACAGATCCGCTGGACCGACCAACCCGGGGGCATTCCGAATGTAGAACGACTGCTGTTGCGCCAACCTGCGTTTGAGCAGTCGATCTCGGGCAGGGTGAACCACCGTCCGGTATTTATCATGGGAAATATTTTATGGCACAACACAGTGATTAATGAAAAGGTCGAAGCTCTGTTGCAACAAAAAGCTGAGAACAATCCGGAATTGAAGACATTATCGGGAAAAGCCAAAAAATATCAGGCGATAGAACTGGAACGCAACAGAGCGCTGGCCGACTTGGGTAGTAAGCGAGGTCAAATTGAATTAGAAGAATTCAAGAAAAAACAGCTTGAAATCATAAGCAGCTACCAACAGATTCTGGAGCCCTTTAAGCTATCAATTAAGGAGCAGCTCCTTCTGGAGAAATCAGAAAAAAAATGCAAAGAGGCGATTTATCAGGCCCTCAGTCATTACCTGTATGGAGTGACACACTCAAATGGCGGCTCTTTGGCTTATTGCTGGATCGAGGCTTTCTTAGGGAGCTCCTACCATACAGACTCCTATGGCGCTCATGATCCATCTTCACCAGAAGAGCTGTGTTGTATGTTGTCTTCAATCCAAAGTAATTCTGTGTTAATTCAGTCTCTTGAGGATGACTACCTACGACTTGCACAAAACGCCAATAACGCTCTGGTGCTCAAACCCACTGAGTTGACAAAAATTGCCGACGAGTTTTTGAACACTGTGAATTTAAATTCGCTGTTTGAGTCATTGGATACCTGATAACCAACTGGTTAGGTACTTAACCATTTGGCCATGATGAGCTTTTTGAGATCGGTGATTTCCTCCAATAGTCAGGACTATCGGAACTTTTTTCCAACCCTAAGGTCAAATTACTGATGACTTTCAATGTCAGTTTTTTAATGACAGCAAGGAGATGGACTATGGATGGCCAGATTAGCACAGGTACAAAAAAACGCGCTCTTGATCTTAGCCTGCCTGATGATGGCGTAGCAGCCAAGATAGCAAAGCTGGATTTAGCGTTAAAGGAAAAGAAGGATGTAGGAATTTGCTCTGAAGTAAGGCCCAAACTGGAGAGATCACCGTCTTCGGAGAGGTTGCCTGCCAGAACGAGAACTGTATCCTCAACGGACTCCTCCCTGCCAAATCCCGCTCATGCCTTCGATTTTCGTTTTGTCGCCAGTGATGATGAGGTTCGACAGCTTTTGGTTGACCAGACCTGCGAAGGCCGGGACGTTACCCTGATTTGCCATCCCAATGACCTCTCTGAGGCTAACCTGCTGAACCGATTGAGCATCTCCGCTGATGGTCGCCACCTTCTGCGTTCGGGCAAGCTCTTTGAAGGTTCGCAGCCATTGACCCTGGTGCTGGATATCCGAAAACTCAGCAGCGATGAACTCCCCGTATTTAACGATCTACTGGACCCGGATAACCCCTGTCTGTTCGACAAAGTCAGCCAGAAGAAACGCCCTCTGGGCGAGCATGTTGCCCTGCTGGTGCTGGCGGACCCTGCACAGTTGAAATCAATTGGCAGCTCAGACGAGGTGCCGGGAGCCGATTTCTGGCGGCGAATTAATCGCCCGGGCAATACCTGGCAGTTCGATGCTCAGAGCGACAATAAAACCGATAATAAAACCGATAATGTCTCATCGATGGCCATCAATAAGGTTCCTCCACTGTTGCCTGAATTGCCCAGTGCCGAAAGCGCCATGGACGACGACAATACCGTTTGTATTGAATGTCACTTGCACAGCCACTGGCGACAGTTGCTGTTGGGTGGTCCCGGAGTGGATCAGCAGGGGCGAATCCAGCATATCCCCGGCAGGCTTGAGTCATTGAGAGCCGGACAACGGGTCATTCTGAAAGGTGCCAACTGGCAGGATCTGGCCTTTGAGCAAACGATTCGGCAGATGCTGGCGCAACAGAGCTTTGAGAGCAATGGCAAGCTCTGTGGGTTACCCGACGATGTTCAGTTTTATCAAATGCCAGTGGCGGAGGATGAGCTTCATTCAGTGTTTCAGACCCTGTCCCGCTCCAGTGACAAAGGGTTTGGTAAAGGGCAGGCACCACAAAACCCGATCATTATTAACCAGAGTAATATTGCCCAATGGCTGAGCCCGATTGCCATAGGTCCGGAAGGCTATGCAGTCCCCAACACCTGTCTGTTGGAACAGCTTCGGGCAGGAGGTGTGGTCACCGTAACCTCTCCTCTCACTGAGGCACACTGGTTTCGTTTGCTGGGTTCTCTGCAGACTATTGGCGAGACCACAGGCCTGAAGCCCCGACTTCGGGTAGCTCATTCAAGACAACAGCCGAAAGCTCTGGGACTGGCGGAAAACGATGCGCACTCTCTGGCCAATAACCGTCACCTACAGGAAAAAATCAAAAAGCAAACCGACATTAAAGCCTTCATTTATCAGCAACCCGCCTTTGCAAATTATTATGTCAATCGTCACTGTGGAGAGCCTCTTGTCATTCAGGTCAATGAGCAGACCAGCTTGAGCCAGCTATTTGATAATATCTATATCACCTCGGAACAAAAGGCACATTTCGGACGCAGTCAGAGTGACTTGCAGAAGGCATTGACCACTGGCAATCGGGTGGTCTTCCGGGGGCTGGAGAGCAATCCAACCCTTCAGCAGCTTTTGGAACCCCTGATTGTCGGGCAACCTCTGCTGGTGAATGGCCAATTACAGGCCTATCCGAAAGCTCAGGTGACAATACTCTGGCCTGAGTCTGTGAAAAGCCCATCCTTAGTATTTCGTTTGATGGTCGCCAAGAGTAAGCTGTACCCAGAGTCCGACCTCTGGGATATCAATGTCCTCAAGCATCATATCCGCCGGGAAAAACTGCCAGAGAAAGCCCTTCACTCACTTTACAAAGCGTTCAATACTGTACCTGGATACCTGTGCAAACCCCTGCCAAAAATGACCGCAGGGTTGTTGAGTAACCTGATACTGGCTGCCCAACGAGCACAGCAGGTTGACCATTCCTCAGAGCTTTTACCCCGCCACTGGCGCAAGGCCATCAATAGCGTCATTACCCATGGTACCCGTCAGCATCCGGCGGTGCGTGATTTTATGAAAGTGGCTTGTTGGCACTTGTTACCGGATAAGGATCAGGCCGCCTCGGTAGACCCGGATCAGTTAGCTGCCATCATCAATAGCGCCCCGCGACTGGATAGAAAGTTTGTCAGGCAGAACCTGTGGCCGCTGGCCCGGGCCTTTGACCCGACCGTGTTTAAGGATGCCGAATTACAGCTTTCCTATGATAGTCCGTTTCCAGAGCGGGGTGAAAAAGACCTTATGGACAGGTTCTGTGCCATGATCGCGGCCCATGGGCCTGAGGATAAACGAGATGCCATAGCCTATCAGTTGGCAGTCGATCCGGCGGCAACAAAGCCCTGGCAATCCCTGGCCATCAGGCCAACCAGACAGATTAAACGTTTGCAAGATGCACTGGCTTGTGGCTGGCAGTTACTTTCGCAATCAGGGCAGACCCGATCCGATGCCATTCACGCTCTGGCCTCCGACTGTTCAGACATTGCCAGAGGAGAATTTGTCACAGAGAATCACTCAGAACGCATTGAACGCATAGAAAATCGACTGTCTGATTCACTGCGATGGTCGGGTTCTGGTGATAGGCCATTTGTCACAGAGAATCCTGACTCGGAACGCATTGAACAAATAGAAAATCGACTGTCTGATTCACTGCAATGGCCGGGTTCTGGTGATAGGCCATTGTCAGCAATGGCCCGGGATCTTTATCACGGCGAGATGGGTCAGGAGGATCGTGAAAGCCGTCGATTGTCCCGGCTCCATGACCGGCTTAAAGACTCTCCCGTTATATTCATTGAGGGAGAAACCGGCACCGGAAAAAGTTACTTTTCAGCGAAGATGGCAAAGGCTTCAGGACAGGCTTCGGTCATTTCCCTTGGACCTTCTGACAGCGAACAGACCCTGATGAAACGCTGGCAGTGGCAACAACAAGACGACGGCGACCGCTCTATGGTTCAGCAAAACCGGACATTGATGGAATGGGCCAATAGCGAATCCGACAAAGATGGAGAATACATCACCCTGGTGCTGGATGAAGCTAACCTGGCTGAAGCCGGATTGCTGGCATCATTGAACGGCTTATGGGAACCGCAACCTTGCATCTATGTGAATGGTCATCCTGTCAAGGTCAGCGAAAAACACCGGGTAATTCTCACTGGCAACCCCGATCATTATGCCGGGCGTCAGCTGGACCCGACCCTGAAGGAAAATCTGCTCAGGGCTTACTACCCACGCCTGGATCAGGCTTTCCTTCGGGACAGGGTGGTGGAACCGGCTTTGCTCAATCATTTACAACGCCATCAAATAAACGGTATTGCACATAAGGCCAGCAAGAGTGTGATGGCACTGTGGCAATATTATCAGGAGCTGTTGCCCGACCATGAGTTTACCCCCAGGGATTTAACCGATATCTGCAGCTGGGTGGGCTGGTATCTGGATCGTGCGTTGTCCAAAGGCGACAGTGTTAGCTGTGAGCAAGTGAACAGTTTGATCCAGCAAAGTTTCCGGGATGTACTGGGTGCCGAAATCAGCGAGACGCATCAGGATGCCCTTTCGGCACTGGAAATCTGGTTTGCTGCCCGTTACGAACTGGACAATAGCCTGCGCGACAAGGTTCATAACCACACCCTGCCAGATATTCAGCGGGACTTCGAAGCATTTACCAAAGAATTCCGACCTGAGTTTGATACCTCCGGATCGACAGTCCGTGAACTTGCGCAACAGCTTGGGCAGGATTTAAGCCGCTGTCAGCAGGCTTATCATCACGACAGAAAACACGACGGACGACAGGCAACGCTGATTGAAGGCCCGGCTGGACGGGGTAAAGATGCCACGCTGAATCTGCTGATCAAAAGTGTCAAACAGCGAGCTGAAGAACGGGGAGAAATCATGCCAGAGGTCTTTCCCCTGAATGCCTGTGATTGCTCCTGGGACACAGTGCGTGAAGCGATCCAGAAAGCAAAAGTTGATGGCGGCATCGTGGTGATTTCGGAAATGAATCTGATCGACAGCCAGCATCTGGAAGGTGAGTTAAACGGTATTCTGGCCGGTGACGCGCATCCGGGTTTCCATCTCTTCGCCACTATCAACCCACCTGAATACAGCGGTCGAAAACCCTTATCACCGGCGCTGAAAGGACGTTTCAGACATTTGCCGATCCGGCAGTATAACCCGACCGAATTACAGACCATTGCCGAAAAAGTGCTGCCACAGAACACCCAGGGGAAATTCGCGGCTGAAAAGCTGACCCAGCTACATTGTCGCTTGAGGGCTGACCTGAAACAGAAAAACCTGCCGTTACAGCCCAGCAGCCGTGATTTACAAACTGTCGCCAAGGCTGTTACCAGAGCGGGCGATTTTAGCGACAACGGACTGCATCAATGCCTCAATCAGCACTATCGGCTTTACCTGATAGCCGCCAGACTATCGCTGGAGGAACTGCCAGAGTCATCAACGCTTGCCATGGATAAAGGCGTGTTCGATTCCGGACTTTGCCAATGGTTCAACAAAACAGTACCCAGCATTGATCGTCCGTGGATGATACGACTCGGTCACCTCGACAGTATTGATGAAAAAAACCATGAAATTCGCATTAAGGCTCGTCCGAATAACGAGGAAGTCAAAGCGGAAATCATCAGAAGGGTGGCTCAGGCCAAATGGCAGGCATACGGTCTTCCCCTGAAGCCGGATCAGTCGAAGGATATGCTCATCCAGGCACTTTACCGACATTGGCAACAACGCTGGTTTGCTCATGAGTTTCGCGAGACGGGCGTGGCTGCTAATAGCGTCTTTCCCCTGACGGAAGAACAGGAACAAACGCTGAAAATGTCAGCTAACCAGCCTTATCTTCAGGAGGCTGATCAACGGATAGGGGCATGGAGCTCCGACGCGGTTCAATTGTGGCCTGCGTTTTGGCACCAGGCAAGTGGTCAGCCGAACGACAGTCTTGACGATTCTGAAAAACACATCCTGAGAGCCCTCAGGAAAAAGGATACGATGTTGGACCGGATAACTAACTATGAGCATCTGGAGACGCCACAGTGTTATAACTATAAAGTTTTTGATATCGAGTCCCCTTCATCCACGATGAATCGCTGGTGGGTAAAGGATATTAATGTGACTGCAAAGGGTGATGTCGAACGGCTCGATATCAATGATCAAGACATTGAGGGGTTTGAAACCCTGACACCGTCCCAGCAACTGCCAGAGACATTAACCAGAGTTCAAACACTGGCAAAATTTAAAACGTCATCGAAGAATGGTCAGTATCTATTGCCCAGCCTGACGCCTGACGAGTCTATCGTGGCCCTGCGTATACAACCCGAGATGGCATTTACCCTGATCAGGGGTCGATATACCGGGCTTCACACGCTGTCGGTTCCAGAGGCCAAAGCCGATCAGTTTGTTCACGTGACTTACGTCGTAGAACCGAGAGCACCGGGCAAAAAAACACCGGCTGAAGCAGCCCGGGCAGGACGATCAACACGGCCTGACGTCCACTGTTCAAAAGGTATGAAAAAGGTACTGGATGGATTGTTCAAGAACCTTGCCGATCAGCCATCCGAAATTCGGGAGGGCTTGAAGACAATAAAAAAAGCTAAAAACACAAAGCAACGTATTAAGGCGATCACGGACTATTGCACACAGTTTTCCGGCAAGACTCAGCCAGAAAACAATGAAAATTTATTCAAATTCCTGGTCACACAGCGACAAGGTAACTGTAGTCATCGTGTGCCTGTTTTCGTTGCTTTTTGTCGTTATTTCGGGATTCCATGTCGGCAAATCACCAATCCTGCCCATTGCTTTGCTGAGTATTCCCCGGATGGCGGTCAAACCTGGAAATCGGCGGATTTGGGCGGTGCAACTGTAGTGACAAGAGAAATCAAATCTGACTCCCGGCCCCTCTGGAAGTTAAGGGATTCCAATCATGTGTCAGCAAAGCTTAAGAATCTCCTGAAAAGGGCTGATTTTGCACAACAGCAAGCTCTGGCTGAAGCCTCTGGCATGAGCCTCGGGGAACTGAACAAAGCCCTTGCTTCAGAAAGTGCGTGGTCTGCAACGAATCCGGGTCCTTCCAGTATTCTGAAGAACCTCTGGGAGAGAAAAGATTTAGCCGGTTTTTCCATGGCTGTCTCATTGATCGAGTCTCTGAAGACAGATGCATTGGCCTGGGGCAAGAATGAATTTAAAGCAATATCGGAGGCAGCAAGACATATACTGTCCAACAGTGATGAAGATCAGGTCACTGAGCTTCTCAAGTCACTCCGTTCAAAAATAATGGGTCAGGCCGGAGCAAGCCCTCATCAGTGGTTGAATTTAATAACGGACATACTGGTAGACATAGACTTAGCCAAACCTTCGCTGATTCACTTTGCCTATGAAGCCATGGAATCAGGTTGGCTTGAACCACTGCCGGTCAATGTGAAACATCCTGCACTGACCACGAAACTTCATCTGTTATTGTTGCTCCTGGAAAACGTAGACGAGCTGAAAGTTAAAGCCGCCCATTGCCTGAAAAACTGGTATCAGACATTTTATTTCAGGGAAAAAAATAGCCAGGCATGGCAGTTGTTTTATAAGCGTTTCCAGGAGAATAAAGATGATACCCGCGCCTTCATCACTGATAGTTATGATGGGTTTTCGTTATCCCTTGAAAAAAGTATTGTCGACTCATCTTTACAGGAGGCCTGGACGGACCAACCCAATGGCATTCCCAATATAGAACGAATGCTGACGCACAATCCTGCATTTGTACAGTTAATCTCGGGTAAGGCAAACTGCCGCCCGGTGATTATCCTGGGGCAACCTTGCTGGAGTAGCACAGTGATTGATGAAAAGGCTAAAGCCTTGCTTTATCAGGAAGTTGAGAACAGTCCGGTATTGAATCCGTTAATGGAAAAAATCGATCAATATCTGATAAACGAAAAAGAAAAACTCCACTATCTTGGGCAAGAATTAGACGAGATCTTTGCACAGTTAATAGGAATGAGTGTTCGCAGCAACATTACAAACATGGACGAATTACTGCTTCAAGTTAAGGAAACACCAATTGCTACGCAAAACAAATACGAAGCCGAGCCCTCTAAGTTATCACCTGAGGAGCAAACACTTGTGGATAACTTAAAAAGCAAGTACTCCCGGGCGCTTCGTCAGGCCTTCAGTCATTATCTGTTTGGATTGACACACTCGAAAGGCGGCTCCTTAACGTATTGTTGGTGCGATTCTGTCGCCCTGGCCAAGATCTCGGTTAGCGGTTCTCATGGCGCTCATGATCCCTCCTCTCCGGAAGAGCTGAATGCCATTATGGAAAAATTGGATCCTTCTCTGTCTCGGGAAAGTCTCAATGATGACTACTTACGGCAGGCACAGGACGCCAGTAACGCTCTGGTGCTGAGATCCGCTGAGCTGACAACCATTGCCGAAGAGTTTTTAAACAGCGTGAACCTGAACTCGCTTTATGAGTCATTGGACACCTGGTAACCGTTTGGTCATGATGAGTTTTTCGAGATCGACTGCTTCCTCCAATGGTGACGGCTAACTGTTCAAGCGGAACTTCCATCCTGTCTGAAGGTCATATCATTAAACATTTTCAATGCGGTCCTTCAGATGACAGGAGAGAGATTGATTGTGGATGGTCGGATTAATGAGAAAATAGACAACTCCGTTCGTAATACTGGTGTACCAGACAACAGAGCAAAACTGGATTCATGGTCAAAGGCTGTAAAAACCTGCCCTGAAGTAATCGCCAAACTCAACAGATCGTCAACTCCGATAACATCGCCTGACAGAGCGAGAATCGTATCCTCAAACTCAAAGACCCCTCACGCCTTTGATTTTCGTTTTGTTGCCAGTGATGATGAGGTTCGACAGCTTTTAGTGGCCCAGACCGGCGATGAGCATCAGGATGTCACCCTTATTTCCCATCCCGATGATCTCTCACAGGCTAATCTGGTGACCCGGTTGAGCATTTCCGACGATGGTCGCCACGCGCTTCGTTCAGGCAAGCTGTTCGAGGGTTCAAGACCATTAACACTGGTGCTGGATATCCGAAAGCTCACCAGCGGGGATCTGCCAAAATTCAACGATCTACTGGATCCGGATAACCCCTGTCTGTACGACAATGTCAGCCAGAACAAACGTCCCCTGGGGGAGCATGTTTCCTTGCTGGTTCTGGCAGACCCCACACAGTTAGCATCGGCTGGGCAGCGTGACGAAGCAGCGGGGGCCGACGCACCGGGGGCCGACGCACCGGGGGCTGATTTCTGGCGCCGAATTAATCGCCCGGAAAATACCTGGCAGTTCAACGCACAAAAAGCCAAAGTCCCTCCTGTATTGGCTGAGCTCCCCCCTGCTGAAAGCGCTGTGGATGACGACAATACCCTTCTTATTGACTGTCACCTGCACAGCAGCTGGCGACAGTTGCTGCTCGGCGGCCCTGGAGTGGATAAAAGGGGACGAATCCGGCACATCCCCGGCAAGCTTGAATCATTAAAGATCGGACAACGGGTAATATTGAAAGGAGCCAACTGGAAGGATCTGGCATTTGAACAGACGATGCGACAAATGCTGGCGCAAAAGTGCTTTGAGAGCAATGGCAAGATCTGTCATTTACCTGACGATGTTCAGTTTTATCAGATGCCGGTAGGGGATGAAGAGCTTCATTCACTGTTCCGGGCCCTGTCCCACCCTGATGAGGCAGGACTTTCCCATAACCCACCGGGAAACCCGATCATTATTAACCAGAGTAATATTAGCGAATGGCTGAGCCCCGTTGCCATTAACCCGGAAGGTTATGCTGCGCCTAACACCCGCTTGCTGGAACAGGTTCTGGCGGGCGGTGCAGTCACCGTAACCTCTCCCCTCAATGAAGCACTCTGGTTTCGTTTGCTGGGTTCACTGCAGACGATTCGCGAGACAACAGGTCTGGAGCCCCGACTTCAGGTGGCTCATTCGAGACAGCAGCCGAAAGCCCTGGGATTAGCAGAAAACGATGAGCAGCCTCTGTCCATCCCACAGGAAAAAACCGGAGACCAGGCTGCCTTTGAAACCGTCATTTATCAGCAAAATGCCCAGGCACGCCATTGGATCAATGATCACCCGAAAGCACCTCTGGTCATTCAGGTCAATGAGCAGACAAGCTTCAGCCAGCTATTTGACAATATCCATATAACCTCGGAACAAAAAGCCCATTTTGGACGATGTCAAAGTGATTTCCAGATGGCATTAACCGCTGGTAAGCCGGTAGTAATCCTGGGACTCGAGACTAATCCTGCACTTGCGCAGCTCCTTGAGCCCCTGGTTGTTGGACAACCTTTGTTGCTGAGTGGCCAATTACAGGCCTACCCGGACGCTCATGTCACCCTACTCTGGCCTGAGTCTGCAAAAAGCTCCTCTTCAGTATTGAGCTCTATGATTGCCATGGGTAAACCCTGTCCTGAGGTTGATATCTGGGAGATCAATGCCCTCAGGCATGGTATCCACCGGGCTGAGTTGCCAGAACAAGCGCTTAATGAAATTTACGAAGTCTTTGAAACCGTACCCGGCGGGCTTTGTATACCTCTGCCAGAAATCACTGAAGGATTGTTGAATAACCTGATACTTGCTGCCCGCAGAGCACAACAGGTTGACCAGTCGACACTGCTCCTGCCCTGCCACTGGCGAAAGGCCATCAACAGTGTCGTCACTCATGGTGCCCGGCAACACCCATCCGTGCGTGATTTTATGAAAGTGGCTTGTTGGCACTTGCTACCGGATAAGACGCCAGATATCAATAAGAAGTCAGATGAGAATCAAGCCGCCTGGGTAGACCCGGATCGCTTGCACGACATCATCATGACTGCCCCACGGTTGGATAGAGCGTTTGTGAAGGAAAATCTCTGGCAACTGGCCAGAGCCTTTGACCCGGCAGTATTTAAAGCCCAGCAATTACGACTGAGATATAAACGTCCATTTCTGAGCGATGAAGAAGAAGCTCTGGACAGACTCTGTGCCCTGATCGCGGCTCACGGGCCTGAAGAAAAACGGGATGCAGTGGCGTATCAGTTGGAAGTCGATCCGGCGACAGCAGGACCCTCTCAACCCTTAGCCATCAGGCCAGCAAGACAGATTAAACGTTTGCAGGATGCACTGGCCTGTGGCTGGCTGTTAATTTTGCCAGCAGGGCAGCTCCGATCCAATGTCATTCACGCTCTGGCCACTGATTGTTTCCATATTGCCAGGGGAGAATATGTCACAGAGAATCCTGACGCAGAGCGCATTGAACGCATAGAAAAACGACTGCTTCAATCAATGCAATGGACGGGTTCCAATGATCAGTTCCTGTCAGCACTGGCTCATGATCTTTATCACGGCGAGATGGGTCAGAAGGATCGTGAAAGTCGTCGATTATCCCGACTCCATGACCGGCTTACAGACTCTCCCGTTATATTCCTTGAAGGAGAAACCGGCACCGGGAAAAGCTACTTTTCTGCCAAAATGGCGAAGGCTTCAGGACAGGCTGCGATCATTTCCCTTGGACCTTCTGACAGCGAACAGACCCTGATGAAACGCTGGCAGTGGCAAGAGCACGCCGATGGCGACCGCTCTATGAAGCTGGAAAACCGGACCTTGATGGAATGGGCCGGGACCCGATCCGACAAAGGCGAAGGCTGTGTTGGAGGAAACTATATCACCCTGGTGCTGGATGAAGCCAATCTGGCCAAAGCCGGATCGCTAGCGTCATTGAACGGTTTGTGGGAACCGGAGCCCTGCATCTATGTGAATGGTCATCCTGTCAAGGTCAGCGCAAAACACCGGGTGATTCTCACCGGCAACCCGGATCATTATTCCGGGCGCCAGCTGGACCCGGTCCTGAAAGAGAAACTGCTCAGGGCTTACTACCCTCGGTTAGACCGGGCTTTCCTTCGGGACAGAGTGGTGGAACCGGCGCTGGTCAATCAGTTACAACGGCATCTGACAGGACTTCAAATAAACAAAATTCTACCCGGTGCAACCGGGAGTGTGATGACACTCTGGCAGCACTATCAGGAGCTGTTGCCGGATCATGAGTTTACCCCCAGGGATTTGACCGATATCTGCAGTTGGGTGGGTTGGTATCTGGATCGTGGGTTATCCAAAGGAGACAGTGTCAGCTGCGAGCAAGTAAACAGTTTAATTCAACAAAGTTTCCGGGATGTACTGGGTCCCGAAATCAGCGAGACTCAAAAGGACGCTCTTTCGGCACTGGAAATCTGGTTTGCCGCCCGTTACCCACTGGATAACACATTGAGCGACAATGTTCGCATACAAATCCTGAACGATATACAGCAGCCCTTCATGCAATTCGCTGAAAAAAACCGACCTGAGTTTGATACCTCCGGATTGGCAGTCATTGAGCTGGTGCAACGGCTGGGACAAGATTTAAGTCGCTGTCAGCAGGCTTATTATCGCAAGGTAAAACACGGCGGCCGTCAGGCGACGCTGATTCAGGGTCCGGCCGGACGGGGTAAGGATGCCACGCTGAATCTGATGATCGAAAGTGTTAAACAGCAGGCCAGGCAAAAGGGAGAAACCATGCCAGAGGTATTTCTCCTGAATGCCTGTGATTGTTCCTGGGATAAAGTGTGTGAAGCGATCCATAAGGCAAAAGTGGAAGGCGGCATCGTGGTGATTTCAGAAATGAATCTGATCGAAAGCCAGCATCTGGAAGGTGAGTTGAACGATATTCTGGCCGGTGACGCCCATCCGGGTTTCCACCTGTTTGCCACCATCAACCCGCCTGAGTACAGCGGGCGAAAGCCCTTATCACCGGCTCTGAAAGGCCGTTTCAGACATTTGCCGATCCGGCAGTATAAGCAGACCGAATTGCAGACCATTGCCGAAAAAGTGTTGCCTCAGACCACGGAGGGGAAATTCGCGGCTGAAAGACTGACTCAGTTACATTGCCGATTAAGGGCTTACCTGCATCGGAAAAACCTGCCGTTGCAGCCGACCAGCCTTGATCTGCAGAATGTCGCCAGAGCTGTTACCAGAGGGAACGATTTTACCGAAAACGGACTGCATCAATGCCTCGATAAGCACTACCGGCTTTACCTCATGGCAGCCGACCTGTCGCTGGAGAAATTGCCAGAATCATCGGCTCTCGTTATAGGTAAAAGTAAGCTTGATTCTGAACTTTGCTATTGGTTCAACCAAAGGGTACCGGGCATTAGTCGTCCGTGGTTGATACGACGCAGTGATATCAACAGTATTGATGAAAACAATCATGAGATTCGTATTGAGGCTGAGCTGAGTAAAGAGGAAGCCAAAACGGAAATTATCAAAAGGGTGGCCAGGGCCAAATGGCAGGCATCCGGTCTCTCGCTGAAGCCGGATGAGTCGGACGATATTCTCACCCGGGCACTTTACCGACACTGGCAGCGACGCTGGTTTACTCGCGAGTTTGGCCGCACGGGCGTGGACGCCAATAACCTGTTCCCTCTGACAGGAGAACAGGAACAAACGCTGAAAAAATCAGCTTGCCTGCCTTATCTTCGGGAGGCTGATCAGCTGATAAGGGCGTGGAACGCCAATGAAGTTCAATGTTGGCCTGCGTTTTGGCAACAGATAAGTGATCTGCCGAACCATTGGCTTGACAGTTCTGAAAAATACAATCCGGAAGTCCATGAGAAAGAGGCTATAGCATTGGACCAGGAAACGAACTATTCGCACCTGAAGCAGCGGCAAATTGTCGACCATAAGATTTTTGATACACAGAGCTTTCCTTCCAATATGTATCGCTGGCAGGCAGAAGATATTTATGTGACTGCCGGGGGTGATATCAAACTGATCGATATTAATGATCAACATATTCAGGGAGTTGAAACCCTGATACCTGACAGTCTGCCGGGGCCTGACCAGGAAGTTACACTAGCCAGCGATCAAACACTGGCGACCCTGATCATCTCATTGCACAAGGGTCGATGTATCTTGCCCAGCCTGCAGGCTAACGACTATATCGTCGCCCTGCGTATAAAACCCGAGTTGCCATATAATCTGACCAGGGATCGATATACCGGTCTCCACACACTCTCTGTTCCTGAGGCCGAACCCTTCCAGCGTATTGAAGCTGCTTATGTCGTAGAACCCAGAGAAGCGGGCAAAAAAACACCCGCCAAAGTAGCCCTCCCGAAACAGGCAACACGCTTCGACGCCCACTGTTCAGAAGGCATGAAAACAGTACTGAACAGATTGTTCAAGACCATTGAAGGCCTGCAAGACCCAACCGAAGAACAGCGGCCTTTATGGCAAATAAAAAACGCTAAAAACACGACGCAACGCATCGAGGCGATCAAGGGCTATTGCCAACAGTTCTCCGGTAACGCCGTAGCAGAGAGCAATGAAAATTTCTTTCAATTCCTGGTAACAAAACGGCAAGGAAGCTGTCGTCATCGTGTGCCTGTTTTTGTCGCTTTATGTCGCTATTTCGGGATTCCGTGTCGGCAAATTGGCAACTTTACTCACGCCTTTGCCGAGTGTTCTATGAATAGAGGCCAAACCTGGGAGTCAGTTAACTTGCTCGGGGCGCCTGCCGAGGTGACAGAAACCCCGTCTGTCTTCCAGCCTACCAGGAGGGTCAGTGGTTCTGGCACTGCGTCAAAGACACTGAAGGAGCTCCTGAAAGGCGCCGACCTGGCACAACAGCAAGCTCTGGCTAAATCCTGCGGCATCAGCATTGGGGAATTGAACAAAGCCCTTGAGACTAACGGTGCATTGCCAAAAGCCAGTCTAAGCACCTCCGATATGGTAGACAAACTATGGCAGGAAGGAGATTTAGCCAGTTTTTCCATGGGTGTCTCAATATTATTGGAAAAAGATGCATTAAGATATCACGACAGGATTTTGATCGCTGATATCTATAACGACGATGAGAATGAACATAAAACGATGTCGGATGCAGTAAGAAAAATATTGTCCAACGATAATGCCGATCAGGTCATTGGACAACTCAAGTTATTGTACTCAAAAATAATTGCTCAGGGTGGATCAATCCCTACAAGGTGGTTGAGTTCAATGAATAGTTTATTGGATAGCAAAGCCTTAGCCATACCTCCGTTTATTCGCCTTGCCCATGAAGCCCTGGTATCGGGTTGGTTGGATCCACTGCCCACCTACCATAACCATGTTATGAATGCCGCTCAGCATCATCAGCTATTAGTGCGTCTGGAAAGCATCGATGAATTGAAGGTAAATGCCAACCATTGCCTGAAAAAGTGGTATACGGAATTATTCTCCAGGGAAAAAAATAGCCATGAATGGCGATACGCTTTTGCCTATTTACAAAACTACGGAGATTATTCCTTTTTCGTCACTCATTGTCATGGTGGGTTTTCGCCACTCCTTGAAAATAAAATGACCCACTCATCTTTACAGACCGCCTGGACGGATGAACCTCAGGGAGTTCCGAATATTGAACGAATGCTGGTGCATCAGCCTGCTTTTGTGCGGTTAAACCCTGGCACGGCGAACCACCGTCCGGTGATTATGCTGGGGCAACCCTTTTGGTTCAACAGCGGGATAATTGAAAAGGCCAAGGCTCTGATCCAACTAAAAGCTGAGAATAGCCCGAGCTTGAAGCAGTTATTGGAAGACATCAAAGAAAAACCTGATGAGGAATCACCTGACCTTTTGGAAAATTTTAAAAAACAATGCTGGGAAGCAATTAAGCAAGCCTTCAGTCATTATCTGTATGGAGTGGCAAACTCGAACGGCGGTTGCTTAACGTATTTTTGGACCGATGCTTACGCCGGGTCAGACTCCTGTGGCGCTCATGATCCATCCTCTCCAGCAGAGCTGTATGCCATGATGTTTGAATTTGGTACCCCCTCCTTTTTTCAGAAATTTATCAGGGATGACTACATAAGGCAGGCACTCAACGCCAGTAATGCCCTGGTCCTGAAACCCAATGATCTGACAAAAATTGCCGGAGAGTTTTTGGACAGCCTGAATTTGAATTCGTTGTCTGAATCGTTTTAAAAACTATAAAACTTTTGTCCAATCTCATGGTCAAATCATTAACCCGTTTCAATAAAGTCCTTTAGATGGCAATTGGGAGATTGACTATGGAAGGTCAGATTAGTGGAGAAATTAAGGGAACCATTCCTGACAATGGCGTGCCAGCCAGTAGAGCAAAGTGGGATGCACTATCAAAGAATAATGTAGATATCTGCCCTGATGTCACTCCCGCACTCAATGAATCATCACCTCTGATGAGGCTGCCAGACAGGCCGAGAAATGTATCCTCATTGGATTCAACGCTCCAAAAGCCCCCTCGTGCCTTCGATTTTCGTTTTGTCGCCAGTGATGATGAAGTTCGACAGCTTTTGATTGCCAATACCTGTGATGAACATCAGGATGTTACTGTTATTTCCCATCCCGATGACCTCTCACAGGCTAACCTGGTGACCCGGTTGAGTATTTCCGACGATGGTCGCCACGCTCTGTATCCGGGCAAACTGTTTGAAAGTTCTCAGCCACTGACTCTGGTGATGGATATCCGAAAACTCAACGGCGAAGAACTGCCTGAATTTAACGACCTGCTGGACCCGGATAACCCCAGCCTTTACGACAAACTCAGCCAGAAGAAACGCCCTCTGGGTGAGCATGTTTCTCTGCTGGTCGTGGCAGACCCTGCACAGTTGATATCGGTTGGCCAGTGTGAGGGTGCACCGGGGGCTGATTTCTGGCGGCGAATTAATCGACCGGAAAATACCTGGCAGTTCAACGCACAGACCGGTAATGGCCCGTCAATGAATATCGACGAGGTTGCTCCGCTATTGCCTCAACTCTCTGCTGCTGAAAGCGCTACGAACGATGACAATACCCTTGTCATTGACTGTCACTTGCACAGCCACTGGCGACAGTTGCTGCTGGGCGGTCCCGGTGTCGATCAACAGGGACGAATCCGGCACCTCCCCGGCAAGCTTGAGCTATTGAGGCCCGGACAACGGGTCATTCTGAAAGGAGCCAACTGGCAGGATCTGGCCTTTGAACAGACGCTTCGACAGATGCTGGCGCAACAGTGCTTTGAAAGCAATGGCAAGATCTGTTCTTTACCCGACAATGTTCAGTTCTATCAGATGCCGGTAGGGAGCGAGGAGCTTTATTCACTGTTCCAAAGCCTGGCCGACACTCCTGACAAAGAAGGCCACAAAAAAGGTGAAAAAGCACTCGATAAGGAGCCCGCATCAGGCAACCCGATCATTATTAACCAAAGTAATATTAGCCAATGGCTGAATCCTGTTGCTATTGCTCCACAAGGCTATGCAGTCCCTAACACCCTTCTTGTGGAAGAGGTTCGGGACGGTGGAACTGTCACCATAACTTCTCCCCTCACTGAGGCACTTTGGTTCTGTTTGCTGGGCGCACTGCAGACTATTGGCAAGACGACCGGCCAGAAACCCCGACTTCAGGTGGCCCATACAAGACAGCAGCCGAAAGCACTGGGATTGAAAGAAAGCAATGAACACCCTTTGTTCAGAAGCCTTCAGCCACAGAAAAAAGTCAGAGATTATCCTGCCTTCAGAACCGTCACTTATCAGCAATATGCCCAGGCAAGTCATTGGATCAATCATCACCAGAAACCACCTCTGGTGATTCAGATCAATGGGCAGACGAGCTTCAGTCAGTTATTCGATAATATCCATATCAGCTCGGAACAAAAGGCACATTTTGGACGACAGCAGAGTCCATTGCAGGAGGCATTAACCGCTGGGAAGCCGGTCGTATTGCGGGGGCTGGAAAGCAATCCAACGCTTCAGCAGCTTCTGGAACCCCTGCTGGTTGGACAGCCTCTGTTGGTGAATGGCCAATTACAGGCCTACCCGGACGCCCGTGTCACCCTGCTCTGGCCCGAGTCTGCGAGAAGCTCCTCTTCACTATTTAATACAGTGGTCGCCACGGCTGACTGCTGTCCTGAGGTCGATTTCTGGGAGATCAATGCCCGCAAACATGGTCTCTTCCGGACTGAGCTGCCAGAACAAGCGCTTAATCAACTTTACGAAGCGTCTAAAACTGTACCTGGCAACCTTTGTAACCCTCTGCCTGAAATGACCGAAGGGTTGTTGAATAACCTGATACTGGCTGCCCGGCGGGCACAGCAGATTGACCAGTCGAAACAGCTTTTACCCTGCCACTGGCGCAAGGCTATCAATAGCGTTATCACCCATGGCGCCCGGCACAACCCGCCCGTGCGTGATTTTCTGAAAGTGGCTTGCTTGCAATTGTTACCGGATAAGACGCAGGATGCTCATGAACAAGCCGCCTCGGTAGACCCGGATCAGTTAAATGCCATCATCAACAGTGCCCCGAAATTGGACAGAGCATTTGTGATGCAAAACTTCTGGCAACTGACCAGAACCATTGATCCGACAGTATTTAAGGACACTGAATCCAAAGGATTACTTCTGTCCTATGAAAGTCCAATTTCATCGTCGGATAAGAAAGAAGCTCTGGACAGACTTTGTGCTCTGATTGTGGCCCACGGGCCTGCAGAACATCGACAGGCGATGGCGTATCAGTTGAGTGTCAATCCGGCGGCAGCAAAGCGATATAAACAGTTAGCCATCAGACCATCAAGACAGATTAAACGTTTGCAGGATGCATTGGCTTCTGGCTGGCAGTTAATTTTGCCATCGGGGCAGACCCGATCCAATGCCATTCACACTCTGGCCAGCGATTGTTTTCACAGGGCCAGAACAGCGAATTCCAGGACAGAAGGCATTGAACGCATAGAACATCGACTGGCTGAATCACTGGCATGGCAAGGGTCTGCTGATATGCCCTTGTCCGCACTGGCCCGGGATCTTTATCGCGGCAGGGTGAGTCAGAAGGATCGTGAAAGCCGTCGATTGTCACGACTCCATAACCGGCTTACAGACTCTCCTGTTATCTTCTTGCAGGGGGAAACCGGCACCGGAAAAAGTTATTTTTCAGCGAAGATGGCGAACGCTTCAGGACAGGCGTCAGTGATTTCCCTTGGACCTTCTGACAGCGAACAAACCCTGATGAAATGCTGGCAGTGGCAGGAACACGCCGATGGCGACCGCTCTATGGTGCAGCAAAACCGGGCACTGATGGAATGGGCCAGGACCAAATCTGACAAAGACGCTGAATACATGACCCTGGTTCTGGATGAAGCCAACCTGACTCAAGCCGGATTACTGGCATCATTGAACGGCTTATGGGAACCGCAACCCTGCATCTATGTGAATGGTCATCCTGTCAGGGTCAGCCCAAAACACCGGGTGATTCTCACCGGTAACCCGGATCAATACTCCGGGCGCCAAATGGACCCGGCCCTGAAAGAGAAACTGCCCAGAGCTTACTACCCACGCCTGGATCAGGCATTTCTTCGGGACAGGGTGGTGGAACCGGCTCTGGTCAGGCATTTACAACGGCATCTGTCGGGGCATCAAATAAACGACACCGCATACGATGCCAGCAAAAGTGTGATGGCACTCTGGCAATATTATCAGGAACTCTTGCCCGACCATGAGTTTACCCCCAGGGATTTAACGGATATCTGCAGTTGGGTGGGTTGGTATCTGGATCGTGCGTTATGCAAAGGAGACAGGTTTACCTGTGAGCAAATAAACAGTTTGATCCAACATAGTTTTCGGGACGTACTGGGGCCGGAAATCAGCGAAACTCATCAGGATGCCCTGTCAGCACTGGAAATCTGGTTTGCTGTCCGTTACGAACCGGAGAACAGCCTGAGCGACAGAGTTCGTAACAAGACGCTGTCAGATATTCAGAAGGCCTTCAGAACAGTCAGCAAAAAAATACGACCAGACTTTGATACTTCCGGATCGGCAGTCTGTGAACTGGCGCAACGGCTTGGCCAGGACTTAAACCGCTGTCAGCAGGCTTATCATCTCGACAGAAAACACGGCGGTCGTCAGGCAACACTGATTGAAGGCCCGGCTGGACGGGGTAAGGATGCCACGCTGAACCTGATCATTGAAAGTGTCAAACAGCAGGCTGAACAACGGCAGGAATTGATGCCGGAAGTCTTTTACCTGAATGCCTGTGATTGTTCCTGGGACAGAGTGTGTGAAGTAATCCAGAAGGCCAAAGTGCAGGGTGGCATCGTGGTGATTTCGGAAATGAATCTGATCGACAGCCAGCACCTGGAAGGCGAATTGAACGATATTCTGGCCGGTGACGCCCATCCGGGCTTCCACCTGTTTGCCACCATCAACCCGCCTGAGTACAGCGGGCGAAAACCCTTATCACCGGCGCTGAAAGGGCGCTTTCGACATTTGCCCATCCGGCAGTACAACCCGACCGAATTACAGAACATTGCCGAAAAAGTGTTGCCAGAGTCTTCTGAAGGGAAATTCGCCGCTAAAAAGCTGACAGAGAAACATTGTCTTTTAAGGGCTTACCTGCAACAGAAAAACCTGCCATTGCAGCCTACCAGCCTCGATTTACAGAATGTCGCGAAGGCTGTTACCAGAGAGGGCGATTTTACCGAAGACAGCCTTCATCAATGCCTCAATAAGTACTACCGGCTCTATCTGATGGCCGCCAAAATATCGCTGGAGGAACTGCCTGAGTCATCGGCTCTTGTCAAGGATAAAGGAGAGCTTGATTCTGAACTTTGCCGTTGGTTCAACGAAACGGTACCGGGCATAGATCGACCCTGGTTGATACGAAGCAGTGACCACAACAGTATTGATGGAAAAAAACATGAAATTCATATCAAGACTGATCTGACTGAAGAGGAAGCCAGAGCGGAAATTATCAAAAAAGTGGCTCAGGCCAGATGGCAGGCATCTGGTCTTTCTCTGGAGCCGAAGAAGTCGGACGATATTCTCACAAGGGTACTTTACCGACGCTGGCAGCAACGCTGGTTTGAAGGTGTGTTTTGCCAGATGGGTGTGGGCGCTGATAGCGTATTTCAACTGACGAAAGAAGAGGAACAAACGCTGACATTATCGGCTTTCCGTCCTTACCTTCACGAGGCTGATAGGCAGATAAGTGCGTGGAACGCCAATGCCGTTCAATATTGGCCTGCGTTCTGGCATCAAATGAGTCATCTGTCGAAGCATGGTGTGGACGATCATACTAAAAAAGCGGTAGCTATCGGCGGTAATAAGGCTCCTGAAAAATGCATTCCAGATATAAACGGGGAACAGACTGAGTTCCTGGACCGGCTCACGAACTATAAGCACCTGAAGAAGTCACAACTTGACGATCATAAAATTTTTAATACTCATTACCCCCCTTCCCGGATGTATCGCTGCCAGGCAAAGAATATTGATGTGTCTGCTGAGGGTGATATCGAAGTGAGCGAGATCAGTAAGAACATTCTGGGGGTCGAAACCCTAACGCCTGAACGGTTACCGGGGCCTGACCAGGAAGTGACGTTAACCAGCAAGCAAACACTGGCCACCTTCATAGCGTCGTCAAACGATGGTCAATATGTATTACCCAGCCTGACGCCTGACGACTATATCGTGGCCCTGCGTGTTGAACCCGATCTGGCATTGAGCTGGCACAACTGGGCAATGAGTTTCTTCAGTCAACCTGTAGAACCCGAATATACCCTGCTCAGGGACCGATATACCGGACTTCATACACTGTCTATTTCAGAGGCCAAAGGCAAAAACACTCTTCGAATTGCTTACATTGTAGAACCCGGAAAGTCTGGCGAAAAAACAGCGGCTAAAGAATTCCGACGAGCACAATCAACACTGTTTGACAGCCACTGTTCAGAAGGTATGAAAACAGTACTGGACAAACTCTTTGAGACTGTTGGTGAAGAGACTATTGGTGGACACCCACGCAAAATAGAGAAGCTTTTACGGACCATAAGAGACACTAAAGACACAACGCAACGCATTAAAGCGATCACAAAGTATTGCCAACAGTTTTCCGGTGAGGCTAAAGCAGAGAGCGGTGAAAATTTCTTTAAATTCCTGGTAACAAAGCGGCAAGGGAGCTGCCGCCACCGTGTGCCTGTTTTTATTGCTTTTTGTCGTTATTTCGGGATTCCCTGCCGGCAAATTGATAGCTTCGTCCACTGCTTTGCTGAATATTCTGTCGATAAAGGCCAAACCTGGGAGACAGCGGATCTAGGCGGGGCAACCAGAGAGAAAACAGAAACCCTGTCTCACTTCCAGTCCACCAGGAAAGCCCCAAGTTCCGGCACTGCAACAAAGAAGATTAAGGAACTCATGAAAGGGGCTGATTTAGCACAACAACAAACCCTGGCTAAAGCCTGTGGCATGAGCCTTGAGAAACTGAACAAAGCCCTTGAGAAAAACAGTGTATTGCCAGAAACCCATCTAAGTATTCCCGAAATACTGCAGAAACTTTGGCAGGAAAAAGATTCAACTGGTTTTTCCATGGGCATGTCAACGATCGCTTTACCAGGGGAAAAAGCGTTGGACTATTACAGGGAGCCATTTAATCCGATATTGGAGGCAGTCAAACGCATGCTGTCTAACAATGATGAAGATCTGGTGATTGAACAGCTCAAGTCATTCCATTCAGAAATGATTAATCAGGGCGGAGAAAGAGCCCAAAAATGGTTGAGTTTAATAGTGAATATACTGAAACGCAGTAACTTAACCAGGCGTTCGGTTATTGACTTTGCCCGTGAAGCACTGGCATCGGGTTGGCTGGACCCACTGCCGATCTACTCAGGGGATACTATAGAGGCCTATCAACATCACGACCTATTGTTGCTTCTGGAAAGAGTCGATGAACTGAAAGATAAAGCCGCTCTTTGCCTGAAAAAGTGGTATGGAGAATTATTGGCCAGAGAAAAAAATAGTCAGTTATGGCGGCTGGCTTATCAACGCTTTCGACAAGCAAGAGGTAATGCCTTTTTCATCACTCATTGCCATGAAGGTTTTTCATCATTCCTTGAAGATAAAATCAGCCGCACATCCCTAAAGAAAGCCTGGACGGATGAACCTAAGGGAATTCCGAATGTAGAAAGAATGCTTTTGCACCAGCCCGCATTTGAGCAAATAAACTCGGGTAAAGTGAACCACCGTCCGGTGATTATACTGGGAAGACTAAAGAACATTCCAGCGATACTTAAAAAGGCCGAAGCCCTGTTTCAACGGAAAGTTAAGAACAGCCCGAATCTGAAGCAGATGCTCGAAAAACTCAATCAATTCAATGCGGAGACACAACGGCTCCAACATGAACTGGATAGTCCCTGTCCCGGAAGAGATCGTGACAAAAGCGTGCCTTATGATGTTACAAGCGATGATCTTATTGATTGCGATAACGATAGCGATATTGACTGTGTGGATATGGACGATAGTTCGAGGGGTTCGTCAGGTAAGCAAGTTCAAGATCAGGAATATAAGCACAAATGCATAGAGGCAATTATTCAGGCCTTTAGTTATTACCTTTATGAAGTGACACACTCGAATGGCGGCAGCTTAACCTATTGTTGGGTCGATGCTTACATCTCGTCTGATATCTACCTGGGTCACTGCTATGGTGCTCATGATCCATCTTCACCAGAAGAGTTGTTTGCCATGATTTCTTGTATTAAGAGCGGATTCTTTTGCGAATTCGTTCAGGAAACTCTTAAGGAAACCTACTTGAGGCAGGCACTCAACGCCAATAACGCTCTGGTGCTCAGAACCGATGAGATAACAAAAATTGCCGAAGAGTTTTTCAACACCGTGAATCTGGATTCGCTTTGTGACTCATTCATGTAAACCCTGGGCGTGTTTTCCTCTCTGATGACCACTATCCATGCATATCTCATGAGGCTATCGCATCTGCCATAGTTGCGGCTGCCTGTTTAAATGGAACTTACGTTTAATCTGAAGGTCAAATTATAAAACAACTTCAACTTGGTTCTTCAGATAGCAGAGAGGGTGATTGACTATGGATGGTCAGATTGATAGAGGTAGAAAAAAACACGCTCTGTATCCTAACCCCCTTGATCGTGGCGTGGGAGCCAAGATAGCAAAGCTGGATGTATCGTCAAAGCAAAAGAAGACTGTAAGAAGCTGCTCTGAAGTGAGGTCCAGACTAAAAAGATCACCATCTCCGGAAACCTTGCCTGACAGACTGAGAACCGTCTCTTCAACGGATTCCACGTTCCAAAAGGCGACTCATTCCTTCGATTTTCGTTTTGTCGCCAGTGATGATGAAGTTCGACAGCTCCTGATTGCCAGGACCTGTGATGAACATCAGGATGTTACTGTTATTTCCCACCCCGATGACCTTTCACAGGCTAACCTGGTGAGTCGGCTGAGCATTTCCGAAGAGGGTCGTCATACTCTGCGCTCAGGCAAGCTCTTTGAAGGCTCACAGCCACTGACTCTGGTGATGGATATCCGACATCTCACCAGCGATGATCTGCCTAAATTTAACGATCTGCTGGACCCGGATAACCCCTGCCTGTACGACAAAATCAGTCGCAGGAAACGCCCTCTGGGTGGGCATGTTTCTCTATTGGTCGTAGCAGATCCTGCCCAGCTGGCATCGATTGGCGAGCGTGATGACGCACCCGGCGCTGATTTCTGGCGGAGAATTAATCGGCCGGGAAATACCTGGCAATTCGAGGCACAGACCGGCGATGACACATTGATGGATGTCGACGAGGCTCCTCCGGTATTGCCTGAATTCACCAGTGCCGAAAGTGCTATGGATGACGGCAATACCGTTCTTATTGACTGCCACTTGCACAGTCACTGGCGACAGTTGCTGCTGGGCGGCCCCGGTGTGGATAAACGGGGGCGAATCCGACACATTCCCGGCAGGCTTGAGTCACTGAGAGCCGGACAACGGGTGATTCTGAAAGGGGCCAACTGGCAGGATCTGGCCTTTGAACAGACCATTCGACAGATGCTGGCGAAAAAGTGTTTTGAGAGTAATGGCAAGAGCTGTCCGTTACCCGACCGTATTCAGTTTTACCGGATGCCGGTAAGGAATAACGAGCTTCGCTCAGTGTTCAAGAGTCTTTTCCACGCTCGTTTCAAAAAAGGTGTCAAAAGAAAGAACGCATCAAGAAGCCCGATCATTATTAACCAGAGTAATATTACCCAATGGCTGAACCCCATTGCCATTGCCCCGGAAGGCTATGCAATACCTAACACCCGTCTGTTGAAACAGATTCGAGCCGGTGGTGTCGTCACGGTAACCTCCCCCCTCTCTGAGGCACTCTGGTTTCGTTTGCTGGGTTCACTGCAGACGATTCGCGAGACGACCGGCCTCAAGCCCCAGCTTCAGGTGGTTGATTCAAAACGACAGCCGAAGGCATTGGGACTGGCAGAAAACAATGAACATCCAATCAGAAATCACACCGCCTTTGATACCATAACTTATCAGCGACCTGTCCAGGCAAGTTATTGGATCAATAATCAGCCGGAAACCCCTCTGGTCATTCAGGTCAATGAACAGACCAGCTTCAGCCAGCTATTTGATAATATCTATATCACCTCGGAACAAAAGGCGCATTTTGGGCGACATCAGAGTCAATTTCAGATGGCATTAACCGCTGGCGAGCCAGTGGTATTCAAAGGGCTGGAAAGTAATCCAACCCTGCAGCAGCTCCTGGAACCTCTGGCTGTTGGCCAACCTCTGTTGGTGAATGGTCAATTACAGGCCTACCCAAAGGCTCATATCACCCTGCTCTGGCCTGAGTCTGCGAAAAGCCCCTCCTCAGTATGGAGTGCAATGATTGCCAAGGGTAAGCCGTGTCCTGAGGTCGATCTCTGGGATATCAATGCTCACAAGCACGGTATCTGCCGAACTGAACTGCCAGAACAAGCGCTTAATGAACTTTACAAAGCCTTTGAAACCGTACCTGCCCACCTGTGTAACCCTCTGCCTGAAATAACCGAAGGGTTGTTGAATAACCTGATACTGGCTGCCCGACGGGCAAAGCAGGTTGACCATGCCGCACAGCTTTTACCTCGCCACTGGCGCAAGGCCATCAATAGCGTCATCACCCATGGCACCCGACAGCATCCGCCCGTGCGTGATTTTATGAAAGTGACTTGTTGGCACCTGTTACCGGATAAGATATCGGACACCCACAAAGATACTGGACACCCAAAATAAGATACTAGACACCCATAAAAATCCGAATGTGGATCAAACGGCCTCGGTAGACCCGGACAGGTTAAATGCCATCATCAATAGTGCCCTGCAATTGGATAGAGCGTTTGTGAAGCAAAACCTTTGGCAACTGGCCAGGGCATTTGACCCGGTAATATTCAAGGACACCGGGTTTCAGCTGTCCTATGAAAGTCCAATACCAGGGTGGGCCCAAAAAAAAACTCTGGACAGGCTCTGTGCCATAATCGTGGCCCACAGGCCTGAAGCACAACGAGATACAATGGCGTATCAACTGGAAATTGACCCGGCAACCGCAGAGCCCTGTCAATCATTGACCATCTGGCCAAGTAGACAGATTAAACGTTTGCAGGATGCTCTGGCTTCTGGCTGGCAGTTAGCCCTGCCACCGGGGCAGACCCGATCCGATACCATTCATACTCTGGCCACCGATTGTTTTCATAGGGCCAGAACAGCGAATTCTGAAGCAGAAGGCATTGAACGCATTGAACATCGACTGTCCGAATCACTGAAATGGACGGGCTCCGCTGACAGGCCCGTGCCAGCACTGGCCCGGGATCTTTATCACGGCGAGATTAATCAAAAGGATCGAGAAAACCGTCGATTATCGCGACTCCATGACCGGCTTGCGGACTCTCCCGTTATCTTCCTGCAGGGGGAAACCGGCACCGGGAAAAGTTACTTTTCCGCCAAAGTGGCGAAAGCTTCAGGACAGGCTGCGGTGATTTCCCTTGGACCTTCTGACAGCGAACAGACCCTGATGAAACAATGGCGGTGGCAGGAACGTGCCGATGGTGACCGTTCTATGGCACAGCAAAATCGGGCCCTGATGGAATGGGCCAGTATTAAACCCGACAAAAATGACAAATTCGTCACTCTGGTGCTGGATGAAGCCAACCTGGCTAAAACGGGATTACTGGCGTCATTGATTGGCTTATGGGAGCCGGAACCCTGTATCTATGTGGACGGTCAACCTGTTCTGGTCGGCACAAAACACCGGGTAATTCTCACCGGCAACCCGGATCATTACTCCGGACGCCAACTGGACCCGGCTCTGCAAGAAAAGCTGCCCAGAGCTTACTACCCTCGTCTGGACCAGGCTTTCCTTCGGGACTGTGTGGTGGAACCGGCTCTGGTCAATCATTTACAACGGCATCTGCCGGAGCCTGAAATAAACGACATTGCACGCAGTGCCACACAGAGCCTGATGGTGCTCTGGCAATATTATCAGGAGTTGTTGCCCGAGCATGAGTTTACCCCCAGGGATTTAACGGACATCTGCAGTTGGGTGGGTTGGTATCTGGATTGTGCGCTGCCTACAGCTGCCCCTGTTACCTCTGAGCAAATCAACAGTCTGATCCAACAAGGTTTTCGGGATCTGCTGGGTCCCGAAATCAGCGAGACTCATCAGGATGCCCAGTTAGCATTGAACATCTGGTTTGCTGCCCGTTTCGAACCAGACAACACACTGAGCGACAAAGTGCATAACCAGACCCTGCCGGATATTGAGCAGGCCTTCATAAATTTCACCGAACAAACCCGTCCTGAATTTGATACCTCCGGATCGGCAGTCCGTGAACTGGCAAAACGGCTTGGACAGGACTTAAGCCGCTGTCAGCAGGCTTATCATCTCAACAGAAAACACGACGGTCGTCAGGCGACTCTGATTGAAGGCCCTGCTGGACGAGGTAAGGATGCCACGCTGTACTTGATGATTGAAAGTGTCAAACAGCAGGCAGAAGCACGGCAAGAATCCATGCCGGAAGTCTTTTACCTGAATGCCTGTGATTGTTCCTGGGACAAACTGTGTGAAAAGATCCAGACGGCAAAAATTAATGGCGGCATCGTGGTGATTTCGGAAATGAATCTGATCGACAGCCAGCATCTGGAAGGTGAGTTAAACGATATTCTGGCCGGTGATGCCCATCCGGGCTTCCACCTGTTTGCCACCACCAACCCGCCTGAGTACAGCGGGCGAAAACCCTTATCACCGGCGCTGAAAGGGCGTTTCAGACATTTGCCGATCCGCCAGTACAACCCGGCAGAATTACAGACCATTGCCGGGAAAGTGTTGCCAGAAACCCGGGAAGGGAAAATCCTGGCTAAAAAGCTGACGCAGCTACATTGTCGCCTGAGGGCTTACCTGCAACGGAAAAACCTGCCGTTGCAGCCTAGCAGTCTTGATTTACAGAATGTGGCCAGAGCCGTCATCCAGGGAGACGATGATACCGAAAAAGGCCTTCATCAATGCTTCAATCAGTATTACCGGCTTTACCTGATGGCCGCCGACATATCGCTGGAGGAGCTGCCCGAGTCATCGTCTCTTGCCATGGGTAGAAGAGAGTTTGCTCTTGAACTGAGCAAATGGTTCAACCAGGCACTGCCGGACATGAATCGCCCGTGGCTGTTACGACTCAGTAATCTCAACAGTCTTGATGAAAAATGCCATGAAATTCGTATTAATGCAGATCTGAATGACAAGGAAGCCAGAACGGAAATCATCAGGATGGTGGCTCAGGCCCGTTGGCAGGCATCCGGTCTTTCCCTGAATCCAGACGGGTCCGACGATATTCTCAACCAGGCACTGTACCGGCACTGGCAACGATGCTGGTTTGCCCGGGAATTTGACCAGGCAGGCGTGAATGCGAACAGTGTATTTCCCCTGACGGAAGATGAGGAACAAACGCTGAAATTACCGGCTTCCCAGCCTTATCTTCGCGATGCTGAGCAACGGATCGAGTCATGGAACGCCAAGGCATCTCAGTTATGGCCTGCGTTTTGGCGCCAGATGAGAAGACTGCCGAACCCTGTTAACAAAGCGCTGGCTATCAGCGTTGATAAAGCGGCTGAAAAATACGACCCGGAACTCCACGAGAAAGAGTTTGAGGCATTAGACCAAATGACGAACTATCGGCATCAGGAGATGCCACAAATTGATGATCATATCGTTTTTGATACCCGGGACTTTACTACCGAGATGTATCGTTGCTCGGCAAACGACATTTTTGTGTCTGCCAAGGGTGATATCACACCGATCGAGCTTAGTAATAAACACCCTATGGGGATCGAAATACTCATGCCGGACCCGTTACCAGAGCATAACCAGTTAGTGGTATTGGCCGACAATCAAACGCTGGCGACCTTGAACGTGACACCGGACAATGGTCAATATGCATTACCCAGCCTGACGCCTGACGACTATATCGTGGCACTGCGTATAGAGCCCGATTTGGCATTTACCCTGGTCAGGGACCAATATACCGGGCTTCACACACTCTCTGTTCCTGAGGCGAAAGCCAACCAGAGTATTCGAGTGACTTATATCGTAGAACCCCTGGAACCGGGCGAAAATACATTGGCTGAAGGATCCCGATCAGAACGATTTGACGCCTGCTGTTCAGAGGGTATGAAATCAGTACTGGACAAAGTGTTTGAGAATATTGACGGACAATCAGGCAAAGTACGGTTTCTTCTGCAGAAAATAAAAGACTCTAAAAACACAAAGCGACGAATTAAGTTAATCACGCGTTATTGCCAGCAGTTCTCCGGTAATGCCATACCAGAGCGCAAGCAAAATTTCTTTGAATTTCTCGTAACAAAAAGGCATGGCAGCTGTCGTCATCGTGTGCCTGTTTTTATTGCTTTTTGTCGTTATTTCGGAATTCCCTCACGGCAAATGAATAGCAGTTTCCACAGTTTTGCTGAGTATTCCCTGGATGAAGGCCAAACCTGGAAGTCTGTGCATTTGGGCGGGTCGCCTGTTCTGAAAACAGAAATCCCATTTAACTCCGAGCCCACCGGGAAGGAAAATGGTTCCGGCACTGAGTCAAAGATGAGTATGGATCTGCTGAGGAAGATTATGAACGAGGCAGATTTAGCACAACAACAAGCTCTGGCTGAAGCCTGTGACATAAGCCTTGAGGAACTGAACAAAGCCCTGAAGACAAACAGTGAATTGCCAAAAAAAAATCCAAGTACTTCCGAAATACTAAACAACCTCTGGAAGAAAAAAGATCTACCCGCTTTTGCCATGGGCGTTTCAATAATCAAGTCGCTGGAGACAGGGGCATTGGGCTATTACGAGAAGGAATTTAAACCGATATCGGAGGCATTGAAAAAAATATTGCACAAAAGTGATGAAGATCGGATCACTGAACGACTCAAGTCGCTTCATTCAAAAATGATTATTCAGGACGGAGCATGCGTTCAACCGTGGTTGGGCTTAATGGTGGCAACACTGGAAGGCAGTGACCTGGACAAACCTTCAGTTATTCATTTTGCTGGTGAAGTCCTGGAATCGGGTTGGCTTGATCCAGTGCCGAACTATAATAAATCTGTCGTAGGAGCCTTTCAACATCATAAGCTATTGCTGCGCCTGGAAAATATCGATGAACTGAAGGTTAAAGCCAGCCATTGCCTGAAAAAGTTTTACAAGCAGTTATGGTCCAGAGAAAAAAATAGTCAGGTATGGCGTTTGGCTTATGAACGCTACCTGGAGATAGAAGATGATGATGACTTCCTCGTCACTCATTGCCATGATGGTTTTTCGCAATACCTGGAAAATAAAATTGTCAGCTCATCTCTACAGTTCGCCTGGACGAAAGACCCTGAGGGCATTCCAAATATAGAACGAATGCTGACGCAAGATCCCGCGTTTCTGAAACCAGACTCGGGCAAGGTCAATCACCGTCCGGTGATTATCATGGGACAGATTTTCCGGAACGATGAAGCGACTGGTCACAAAGTCGAAGCCCTGTTTCAAAAGATTGTTGAGAAAAGCCCGGAATTAAAGAATACATTACAAAAAATCAATACCCGTATGGCAATGAAAAAACAACGCATCAATACTCTGAAGGCATTGAAAAAAATGAAGAAAAAGTTTCAAGATGATTTAAAGCATAAATGTGCGCAAGCGATTGGGGAGGCGTTCTGTCATTATCTGTATGGATTGACACACTCGAAAGGTGGTTGCTTAACCTATTGTTGGGCCGATGCTCGCTCTGAAAACTCCGCAGACTCAGGCTACTGCGGCGCTCATGAACCATCTTCAACGGATGAGCTGTATATGATGATGCTGTATTTTAATAGTTCTTCAGCATTTCAGAAATCTCTTAAGGATGCCTACCTGCGGCAGTCACTCAACGCCAATAACGCTTTGGTGCTCAAAGACGATGATATGGGCAAAATTTACCAAGAGTTTTTCAACACCGTGAATCTGGATTCGCTTTCTGACTTTCTGATCTATGAAGGTGACCAGCCCCTCATCTGCAAAGCATAGTTTCTTTCAGCGCACTCAAAATGGCGTCATTCAGTGACAGCAAGCAATGAATCATACCTTCGCAGTTCAGTGATTTTCACTGAATGGTCGCTGGAGGCAGTTACCACAAGGCGACTATCGATACTGAAGTTGGCCGATAAGACCCAGTCATTATGGTAAATGCAGGCTTTTTCTGACCATAACCCATCGGTGCCCAGACCAATGATTTTCGCTGTTCCGTCCCTGCTGGCAGTCACCACATGGCGGCCATCAGGACTAAAATTGGCTGATAAAACTCCGTCTTTATGGTAAATATTCACTTCTTCTCGTTCCCATGATCCATTCGCTGTCTGGCGATAGATTCTTGCTGTGTCATCTTCACTGGCCGTCACCAGATAACGGCCATCGGGGCTAAAGACGGCTGAGTGGACATAGCCACTATGGCGAATGGTCTTTTTTGGTTCCCATGATCCATCGGCCTTTTGAGCAAAGATTTTCGCTGTGTTATCCCTTCCGGCAGTCACTAAATGACGGCCATCGGAGCTGAAGTTGGCTGATAAGACCCATCTATGACGTTCTGTGCTGGTTTTTTCTGAATGGGATCCATCGCCCTTGGGGCCACAGATTTCTGTCGTTTTATCGCCAGCATCGGTCATACGAACAGCGGGGTTAAAGCTGACTAATTTCATCGGACCATTTGGGCGAACAGTAGCTTCGCTTTCCCATGATCCATCGTCCCTGAGGCCATAGACTTGCGCTGTTCCATCATTACTGGCAGTCAGCACATGGCTGCCGTTGGCGCTGAAAGTGGCTGAATAGACAAGGTCACTATGGGAAATAGTGCGAACTGGTTTCCATGATCCATCTTTCTTATAGCCATAAATTATCGCCCTGCCATCATCACTGGCGGTCACCACATAGGAACCATCGGGGCTGAAGCTGGCTGAATTGACCTTGCTGGTATGGCGAATGATGTCTATCAATTCCCATAATCCAGCAGCCGTTTTAACGTAGATTTTTGCGGTGCCATCGTCGCTGGCGGTGACCAGATGGCGTCCATCGACACTGAGGCTGGCTGAGTTTACACAATTCGCTTCGTTAATAGTGGTTGTATCTAAAACAAATGTCTCACATTCAGACATCAGCCTGGACAGGGTGAAAAATAACAGAGCCGGCACATAAACCCTGTCCGTTTTGCGATCTGTGATTGACTTCACTAATGCCTGATCATTCGTGAACGACCTAAACCAATCACAAAGTTGGTCAACATTTTTTGTATTGATGGTTGTCCTTAGTTGATACTGCAATGGTGAAGGAAACCGGCGATACCATGCTTTTGCCAGAGCATTATCTTGATGGATACCATTGCGAAGGCGTTTACATACCCGTTTTAAAATGACAACATCCCGAAGTCGCAAACGGCTGAAAATCATGGGGCTTGATAAAATAGAAAAATATTGAAATGGAGGTCTGTTCTTTTTTTCTTGATCAGCAACAGCGACGGATCTAGCCGCACTGACACGAGATAATGCACGTTCCAGTTCGGCTTGTCCGGTTGGTGGCGGGTTAGGTTGTGCAATGCTGGTGTTATTATCTATTCCATGCATCCCTGAATTCTCCAGAATAGGTATTTATCTTCGATCAACAAGGAACATTCAATGTTGATGCTGAGCTATATGGAAAATTGGAGTCAGTTTTAAAATGAAAGTTCATAACATGTTGTTAAGTGCAACTAACAGAGTTTCTGTCTTTCAGCGCACTCAAAATGGCGTTACTCAGTGACAGCAAGCAATGAATGATTGCTTGGTAGTTCAGTGATTTTCACTGTGCATCACGCTAATCACCTGATTCTCTATAGAGGAAAAGTGAATTTCCTTATCAAGCAGTCAGGTGGCAGTTCGATAAAACGGAGATGCAGTACGCTATATATTGCGATAAGTAAAGTGACGCTCTATCTTTACTATACGAAAAATGTAAAGAAATAAGCCTGTGCCTAAACTCAGTGCCAAACGGCAAATCACTATCCCTGCCGGTCAGTGTGAAGAACTTGGCATCCAGCCAGGAGATGAAATCGACAGCTTTATCGTCGATGGTCGGATTACCTTGATCAAGAGGCATAAAGGGGCAGCAGAAGGGTTTCTGAAGCACGTCAAGACCAAGCAGGACATCTCAGACGACGATTCACTTCAGAGTGGTTTGTAATGATAGTCATTGATAGCAATATCCTGCTCCGATACTTGCTGAACGATGATGAGAAGCAGTCAGCACAGGCCGCCCGGTTGATTCAGGGAGAAGAAAAGGTTCTGGTGACTGATGCTGCTCTGGTTGAGACAGTCTGGACGCTGAAAGGTAAAAAATACCAGCTTGCCAAACCTGAAATCATTGAGACCGTTTTGCAGCTTTTTCAGAAAATCAACCTCTACTTTGAGGACGGCCAGGTTGTTTGGAAAGCCCTGACTGACTTCAAGAACGCAAAGCCTGTAAAAGGCAAGGAAGCCGACTTTGCTGATGCGCTTATTGTGTGCAAAGGTCGAAGCGTGATTGAGAAGCAGAAAGAGGTACTCAATGGCTCCTTCACTTTTGACAAAGCTGCACAAAAACTACCTGGAGCCAAGGCTCCGAAGAATTAGAATCAGGGATTATCTACAGCTCGTCTTAGAGCTCGTCATTTGGTGTTGCAGGCCTGCACCATGGTTTATCTTCGCATAATCCACCTACGCACCTTTCAGAACCGCAGAAGGTGTCATCCGGGCATGGATCCCAGTATGTAAATGCTGAGCATCTGAAGGCGCCACAGCCATTACCATTACAATTGTGACAATGGGTGGTGACCGCATCGGAAGGACATGAATCCGGCACAGCATTGAGTTCAATAAATGGTGAGCTGTGGTCTTGTGGTCTTTTTGCGCAGTTTATTCTTTCGTAACGGTGATCATAGACAGCTTTGACGAGATCCCGTTTTCCACATGTCGTACTACCATTGTCGTTTTGCTCATAACCAAAGGATATTTTACCTTCTTGTTTGTCGACATATGCACATATTGGTTCGTTAGCCTTAGAACAGTTTTCAGGCGTTCTCATAACGTAATAATAATTTTTTGAGCCCGGGATAGTGACTTCTGTTGTATGGATATGCATGAAACCATCAATGGCATAGAAATCTGCGTCCAACCAATCATAGTTTGTGAACTCTTCTTGCATAGAACCATTTGCATGATATCTGCAGACATGTGTGCTGGATTTTTCTGATGTTATCGTAGTGACATAACCAATACGCTCTTTACACTCTTCAGGTTTGCCGGGGTCGTTGGATAGGTTGTCAGCATTTTCAACATTGCTGACGAAACATAACAAAACTGTTGGCTTCAACTTGCTGATATCCTCAGGAAGCATGCTGGGTGGCCTTCGGTATTCGTCGATAGAATCATTCTTAGCCAGTGTCTGAAGAGAAAGAACAGAGACCAAAAACAGGGCTAATGACCCTGTTTTTTTCAGTGAGTTGAATAACATCAGACATTCACTCTTTCAGGAGGTGAAATTCTCTTATAGACAAGGATACAAAGAATGACAAACGCTCGATTTAAACGTCGGGAGAATAGAGACCATCGCATCTGCCATGGTTGCGGCTCTCTATTTAAATGGAACTTATGTTTAATCTGAAGGTCAGAATATAAAACAACTTCAACTTGGTTCTTCAGATAGCACTAAGGAGATTGACTATGGATGGTCAGATTGATGAAGGTACAAAAAAACACGCTCTGAATCCTAACCTTCTTGATCATGGCGGGAATGGCGTGGCAGCCAAGATAGCAAAGCTGGATTTATTGTCAGAACAAGAGAAGACTGTAAGAAGCTGCTCTGAAGTAAGGTCCAAACTAAACAGATCGCCATCTTTGGAGACGGTGCCTGACAAAGTCAGAACCGTTTCTTCAACGGATTCCTCGCTGCCAAAGGCGACTCATTCCTTCGATTTTCGTTTTGTCGCCAGTGATGATGGAGTTCGGCAGCTTTTGACTGCCATAACCTGTAATGAAGATGTTACTGTTATTTCCCACCCCGATGACCTCTCACAGGCTAACCTGGTGAGTCGGCTGAGCATTTCCGAAGAGGGTCTTCATACTTTGCGCTCGGGCAAGTTGTTTGAAGGCTCACAGCCATTCACTCTGGTGATGGATATCCGCAAGCTCACCAGCGAAGAACTGCCCAAATTCAACGATTTACTGGACCCGGATACCCCCTGTCTGTATGACAAAATCAACCGGAAAAAACGCCCCCTTGGCGGGCATGTTTCTCTATTGGTCCTGGCAGACCCTGCACAGTTGGCATCCATTGGTCAGCGTGATGACGCGCCCGCAGCCAGCGCTCCCGGTGCCGATTTCTGGCGGCGAATTAATCGGCCGGGAAATACCTGGCAGTTCAACGCACAGACTGGCAATGACCCATCGATAGAGATCAACCAGGTTACTCCGGTATTGGCTGAACTCCCCTCTGCCGAAAGTGCTATGGACGACGACAATACCGTTCTTATTGACTGCCACTTGCACAACAACTGGCGACAGTTGCTGCTGGGCGGCCCCGGAGTGGATAAACAGGGGCGAATTCAGCACCTGCCCGGCAGGCTTGAGCTATTGAAGGCCGGACAACGGGTGATTCTGAAAGGGGCCGACTGGCAAGATCTGGCCTTTGAACAGACCATTCGGCAGATGCTGGCGCAACAGTGTTTCGAGAGCAACGGGAAGATTTGTCCGTTACCCGACGATGTTCAGTTTTATCAGATGCCGGTGGGGAAGGACGAGCTTCATTCACTGTTCCATAGCCTGTCCCACTCTCTTGCCAAAGAAGGTGTAATAGAAGGTAACAATAAAGACTCTGCTCCACGAGTCCCGATCATTATTAACGAGAGTAATATCAGTGAATGGCTGAGCCCGATTGCCATTGCCCCGGAAGGCTATGCAGTCCCTGAAAACTGTCTGTTAGAACAGATTCGGGCGGGTGGTGCAGTCACGGTAACCTCTCCCCTCACTGAGATTCTCTGGTTTCGTTTGCTGGGTTCACTGCAGACTATTCGCGAGACCACTGGTCTGGAGCCCGGACTTGAGGTGGCTTATTCAAGACGACAGCCGGAAGCTCTGGGCCTGACAGAAACCGATGACTACCCTCTGTCCAAACTTCAGGAAAAAATGAGCAAGCACCTGGCCTTTCGTGCTGTCACTTATCAACAACCTGGTCAGGCAAGTTATTGGATTAATAAGCAGCGGCAAGCCCCTCTGGTCATTCAGGTCAATGAACAGACCCGCTTCAGCCAGCTCTTTGATAATATCCATATCACCTCGGAACAAAAGGCTCATTTTGGCAGTAGTCAGAGTAAACTGCAGGAGGCATTAACCGCTGGCAGGCCGGTGGTATTGCGAGGGCTGGAAACTAATCCAACGCTTCAGCAGCTTCTGGAACCCCTGGTTGTCGGGCAACCTCTGTTGGTGAATGGCCAATTGCAGGCCTACCCAAAAGCTCATATCACCCTGCTTTGGCCCAAGCTTGCAAGAAGCCCATCTTCACTGGTTAATTCAATGGTTGCCATGGGTAATCGGTGTCGCCGGGTCGATCTCTGGGATATTAATGCCCACAAACATGATATCCCCCGGACTGAGCTGCCAGAACAAGCGCTTGATGAACTTTACGAAGCCTTTAAAACCGTACCTGCCGACCTTTGTAACCCTCTGCCTGAAATGACCGAAGGATTGTTGCACAACCTGATAATGGCCGCCCGGCGAGCACAGCAGGTTGACCATTCCCCACAGCTTTTACCCCGCCATTGGCGCAAGGCCATCAATAGCCTTATCACCCATGGTACCCGGCAGAATCCTTCAGTGCGTGACTTTATGAAAGTGGTCTGTTGGCACTTGTTACCGGATAAGACGCCGAATGCCCATGAGAAGCCGGATGAGAATCAGACCGCCTCGGTAGACCCTGATCGGTTAAATGACATCATCACCAGTGCTCCACGGTTGGATAGAGCCTTTGTGGAGCAGAACATCTGGCTACTGGCCAGAGCTTTTGACCCGGGAGTACTTAATGAAGAATTAAAACTGCGCTACGTAAGTCCATTGCCATCGAGGTATGAAGAAAAAGAAGAAGTTCTCGGCAGGCTCTGTGCCATGATTGTGGCCCATGCTCCTGAACAACAACGGCAGGCAATGGCACAAGAGTTGGCAGTTGATCCGGAGTCAACAAAGCATTATCAATCCTTAGCCATCAGGCCATCGAGACAGATTAAACGTTTGCAGGATGTACTGGCTTCTGGCTGGCAGTTACCTTTGCCGTCAGGGCAGACCCGATCCGATGCCATTCAATCTCTGGCCACCGATTGTTTTCATATTGCCAGAACAGCCAATTCTGACGCAGCAGGCATTGAACTCATAGAAAATCGACTTTCTGAATCACTGAAATGGACGGATTCCGCTGATACCTCCTTGTCAGCACTGGCCCGGGATCTTTATCACGGCGAGATAAGTCAGAAAGATCGTGAAAGTCGTCGATTATCCCGACTCCACGACCGGCTTACAGATTCTCCTGTTATCTTCCTGCAGGGAGAAACCGGCACCGGCAAAAGTTACTTTTCTGCCAAAATGGCAAAAGCTTCAGGACAGGCTGCGGTCATTTCCCTTGGACCTTCCGACAGCGAACAAACCCTGATGAAACGCTGGCAGTGGCAAGAGCACACCGATGGTGATCGCTCCATGACACTGCAAAACCGGGCGCTGATGGAATGGGCCAACACTCCGTCCGGGAAGGATGGACACTTCGTCACTCTGGTTCTGGATGAAGCCAACCTGGCCAAAGCCGGATTGCTGGCATCATTGAACGGCTTATGGCAACCGGAGCCCTGCATTTACGTGAATGGTCACCCTGTCAGGGTCGGCCCAAAACACCGGGTTATTCTCACTGGCAACCCGGATCATTACGCCGGGCGTCAAATGGACCCGGCCCTGAAAGAGAAACTGCCCACAGCTTACTTCCCTCGCCTGGATCAGGCATTCCTTCGCGACAGAGTGGTGGAACCGGCTTTGGTCAAGCATTTACAACGGCATCTGCCGGAGCAGCAAATAAACGACATTGCACACAGTGCCACCCAAAGTGTGATGGCACTTTGGCAATATTATCAGGAACTCTTGCCCGATCATGAGTTTACCCCCAGGGATTTAACCGATATCTGCAGTTGGGTGGGCTGGTATCTGGATCGTGCCCTGCCCGCTCGCGGCAGTGTGACCTGTGGGCAAATAAACAGTTTGATACAACATAGTTTTCGGGATGTACTGGGGCCGGAAATCACCGAAACTTATCAGGATGCCCTGTCAGCACTGGAAATCTGGTTTGCTGCCCGTTACCAACCGGAGAACACCCTGAGCGACAGAGTTCATGAACACACTCTGCAGGAAATGCAGCAGACCTTCAGTACAGTCAGCGAAAAAATCCGACCAGACTTTGATACCTCCGGATCGGCAGTCCGTGAGCTGGCGCAACGGCTTGGACAGGATTTAAACCGCTGTCAGCAGGCTTATCATCTCAATAGAAAACACGGCGGTCGTCAGGCGACACTGATTGAAGGTCCGTCCGGACGGGGCAAGGATGCCACGCTGAACCTGGTGATTGAAAGTGTCAGACAGGAGGCTAAGCAACAGGGAGAGTCCATGCCGGAAGTCTTTTACCTGAATGCCTGTGATTGTTCCTGGGACAAACTGTGCGAAAAGATCCAGACGGCAAAAATAAAAGGCGGCATCGTGGTGATTTCGGAGATGAACCTGATCGACAGCCAGCATCTGGAAGGAGAGTTAAACGATATTCTGGCCGGTGACACCCATCCGGGTTTCCACCTGTTTGCCACCATCAATCCACCTGAGTACAGCGGACGAAAACCCCTATCACCGGCGCTGAAAGGGCGTTTTCGACATTTGCCCATCCGGCAATACAACGCGGCAGAATTACAGACCATTACCGAAAAAGTGTTGCCAGAGTCCTCAGAAGGGACATTCGTCGCTAAAAAGCTGACAGAAAAACATTGTCGTTTAAGGGCTTACCTGCAAAAGGAAAACCTGCCGTTGCAGCCGACCAGTCTTGATCTACAGAATGTCGCCATAGCCGTTAACAGAGGGGGTGATTTTAGCGATAAAGCACTCCATCAATGCTTCAATCAGTACTACCGGCTTTACCTGATGGCCGCCAAACTATCGCTGGAGGAACTGCCAAAATCATCGGCTCCTGCCATGGGTAAAGGATCGCTTGATCCTGAGCTGAGCGAATGGTTCTACCAAAGGGTATCAGGCATTGATCGTCCGTGGTTGATAGGGCGCAGTGATCGCAGCGCTATTGATGAAAAACGCCATGAAATTCGTATTAACGCTCATCTCGATAAAGAGGAAGCCAAAACGGAAATCATCAAGGAAGTGGCTCAGGCCAGATGGCAGGCATCCGGTCTTTCCCTGAAGCCGGATGAGTCGGACGATATTCTCACCCGGGCACTGTACCGATACTGGCAGCAATGCTGGTTTAAGCATGAGTTTGTCCACACGGGCGTGGACGCCAACAGTTTGTTTCCGATGACGGAAGAAGAGGAAGAAACGCTGAAAATGCCGGATTCCCAACCTTGTCTTCGGGAGGCTGATCAGCGGATAAACACATGGACATCCAATGCCGTTCAATTATGGCCTGAGTTTTGGCATCAGATAATTGATCTGCCAGACTATTGCATTGGCAATGATAACGCGCCTGAAAAATACGATCCTGAGGTCTTCGAGAAACAAGCTCCGGCATTGGACCGGAGAACGAACTATGAGGTTCTGACGACACCAGATCCTGAGGATCATATAGTTTTTGATACGGATAAGAATATTTCCCATATGTATCGGTGTTCGGCACTGGATGTTTACGTAACTTCTGAGGGTAATATCAAACTGATCGATCTTAAGGATATACACATCAGGGGGGTCGAAACCCTCATGCCTGAACGCTTACCCGGGCCTGACCAGACACTGATATTAGCCAGCAATCAAACGCTGGGAACCCGGGAGTTGTCATCGGACAATGGTCAATATGCATTGCCCAGCCTGACGCCCAACGATTATATCGTGGCCCTGCGTATGGAACCCGATTTGCCATTTACTCTGGTCAGGGACCAATATACCGGGCTTCACACACTGTCTGTTCCTGAGGCCAAAGTCGGCCAGAGTATCAGAGTGGTTTATGTTGTGGAACCGAGAGAGCCGGGCAAAGCCACGCGCGCCAGACAAACCAGACCTGCAACAGATTTGGACACCCACTGTTCAGAAGGCATGAAAACAGTACTGGACAGGGTGTTTACGACCATTGACCAACAGCGTCGAGCCAAAGAACGGGAGCCTTTGCAGACCATAAAAGACGCCAAAGACACTGAGCAACGAATCGAGGCGATCAGGAAGTATTGCCGACAGTTTTCCGGTAAGGCAAAGCCAAAGCGCACGGAAAATTTCTTTGAATTTCTCGTAACACGACAACAGGGTAACTGTCGTCACCGTGCTCCTGCTTTTGTTGCATTATGCCGTTATTTCGGGATTCCATGCCGACAAGTCGCAAGCTTTGTCCACTGCTTTGCTGAGTATTCCGGGGATGGTGGACAAACCTGGAAGTCAGTGGATTTAGGTGGGGAGCCTGGAGAGACAGTAGAAACGACAACTGAGTTCCAGACCACCACAAAGATTGATGATTCCAGCAATAAATCAAAGAGAATTAAAGCTCTCCTGAAGGATTTCCTGAAAGGGGCTGATTTAGCACAACAACAAACTCTGGCTAAAGCCTGTGGCATGAGTTTGGAGGAACTGAACAAAGCCCTTGAGACAAACAGTGCATTCCCGAAAGTCAATCTAAGTATTTCCAAAATAGTCAGGAACCTTTGGGAGGAAAACAATTTAACCAGTTTTTCCGTGGGGGTCTCATTGCTGATGTCCCTTGAGACAAAAGAATTAGGCTGGGACGAGATTGTATTGACTGGTACTAATTACGACAAAAATAGGAATACCTACAGCCCAATGTCGGAGGCGGTAAGAAAAATATTGTCCAAGAGTGATGAAGATAAAATCACTGAACAACTTAAGTTGCTTCATTCAAAAATGATTATTCAGGGTGGAGCAAGCCCTCGCCAGTGGCTGAGTTCAATAATTATAATACTGATGGACAGTGACTTAACTCAACCTGCGGTTATTCACTTTGCCAGTGAAGCCTTGAAATTGGGTTGGCTGGATCCACTGACGGCCTCTGGCTCGTACGGAGTCAATATCAACGCCTATGAATTTCATCAGCTATTGGTGAGCCTGGAAGCTGTCGATGAACTGAAGGTTGAAGCTGCCCATTGTCTGAAAAAGTGGTACAAGGCCTATTTGTCCAGGGAGAAAAATAGCTATTCATGGCTGTCAGTCCATGAGTACCTCCAAAAGAAATTAACCAGGACTACGTTGGTCACTCACGAACATGATGGGTTTTCGCCATTCCTTAAAGGTGAAATAGCCTGCTTATCTTTACAAAGCTCCTGGTCGGACGAACCTGAGGGCATTCCGGATATAGAGCGAATGCTGGTGCACCATCCTGCGTTCAGGAAATCAAGCTCGGGCAAGGCAAACCACCGACCCGTGATTATCCTGGGGCAACCTTCCTGGGACAGCACGGTGATTAAGGAAAAAGCCGAGGCTCTGTTTCAACGAAAAGTTGAGAACAGCCCGGATCTTAAGCTGTTACTGGAAAAAACCAAACTGAAGTCCTTCAAGGTGTCATTGAAAGATCAAAGGCGTTTAGATAATTTAAGAAACAAATACCAGCAAGCGATTCAGCAGGCCTTCTGTCATTACCTATATGGAGTAACGCACTCGAAGGGCGGTAGCTTATTGTATTGTTGGGCCGAGGCTCAAATGCAGGAGTCCCTGAGTCAAGATTTCTATGGCGCTCATGAGCCATCCTCAGCAAAAGAGCTGTTTGACATGATGCGTTATATTAATAGCTCTTTATCCTTTCAGAATTCTATTAAGGATGCTTATTTAAAGCAGGCACAAGACAGCAGTAACGCTCTGGTGCTCAAATCCCGTGAGTTGACAAAAATTGCCGAAGAGTTTTTGAGTACCGTGAATTTGAATACGATTTATGAGGCATTGGATACCTGATAACGACCATCCGGAAAACCTGAATCAGCTACTGAATTTCATAAACTTCAGCGACTCAGACAAGGCTTCCCAAAGCAAACTTTATTTTTCTTCTTTCTATTGCTTGCTTCAGGTCGACGGTGAACTTTATACAGGTATTATTGTCGAAAATACGAGAGGTACTTTATTTATGCGTTAGCGATTAAATCATGGATGAGCATTAGTATGATAAAGGTGTCAAAATGTTAAATGCCAATTTTGGTGACTCAAAGCTCCAAATCCCGACGACGAATTCAAACCAGGATACCTGGTCTGGCAGTCCAACCAATCGGTCTGAAAGTGAATCCAAAAGACATTTTGATCCTGGTGGCGTTCCAGCCATCGAAATGCCTTTAGCCAAGCGTCTCTGTCGTTTGTCTGTTCCAGATCAGGTTGGCACACTCCGGGAACAACTTGGGGGCAAGGGAATGTTTTTGCAGCGGATGAAGGACGCCGGTCTGAATGTTCCACCGTTTAAATGTGTGACAACCCAGGTTGTGAATGCGCTTGAACAACAGCCTCTGAATCCCCGTTCTTTAGCCCGTTATCTTCCCGATATCGCCTATGAGCCGGGTGCTCAGGCCAGTCTGGCGCACATCAGGGAATACCTTAATACTTTGTCATCTTCAGACGCCAAAAGAACCGGGGTGCTGAAGGGGCTGGCGGAATTTATTGCCGGTGATGACTTTTACCAGCAGATTAAAGAGTCTGAAGCGGCCCAACAAATCAGGGATCTACGTCATCAGTTGGACAAACCCTCTCTATCAACACCGGTTATCGTCCGCAGTTCTGGCATCAACGAAGATAATTACGGCGATGCCCAGGCGGGCAAATACCTCTCTATAGTTCAGGAAGAAGACGATGTTTTGCGAACCTGTCTCAAGGTCATGGCTTCAGGCTACCACCCTGAAGTCTGTCCCGCAGGCGTACCACAACCCATGGCACTGATCATCCAGGAGTGTATTGACTGTCAATACGGCGGGGTCATCATGAGCTTTAAATCTTTTCGGGATGGTACCATCGGGGTTGAGTTCACCCGCGGTCAACCCAGAGGTGTGGTTGCAGGGCAGTCCGGTAATACGCCTCACCGCATCGATATTTCTGACGAGGAAGGCCCTGACAGCTATCAATATTTTCCCGGTACGATCTCAAGTCATTTTGTCCTGCGCAAAAGCACTAACGGTTATTCAGAAACCAGAATTGAAAATACAGACACCCATAAAGACGACGTAAGTCATATAGTTAATGATAAAATGGTTGCAGATATCAGGACGATGCTGACAACGCTGGAAAGCTTACTGTTCTGCCCCGTGGATGCCGAGTTCGCCATCAATCCTGAGGGTGACCTGTTCCTGTTGCAGGTGCGTCCTGTTACCCAACTCTCTGGTGATATGGACTTTGCCATGCCCATGCCCAAAAAGACCATTGCTATTGGTGCGGGTGTCAGCGAAGGCTTTTGCACCGGATCACTTTGGCTGGCCAGACGACCAGAGGCAGACTCTATGCCGGATGGAGCCATTGTCGTAGCTGACCACGTTGAAGACTGGATGCTTGAGCCTAGGTTCCTGAAACGGGTTGGCGGTTTTGTTATTGCCAAAGGAGGATTCAATGATCATGTGGCGATCCTTATGAAACAGGAACAAAAAACTTTGATGCTGGCCGGTGATCAGTTTGAAGCGCTGTCTGTTCAGGCTGGCCAACAGGCGACACTGGTCTGCGCTTGTTTTAATGATGAGCCTGGTGCCTTTATTGTTGCCGGTGACCTTAGCGGAAAACTGGCCAGTTGCAGAAAGCTGTCCTCAGCTGTTTCTGATGTGTCGTTAGCCAAAGCCGTCCCCTCACGGGATGATTTATCCTTTCCTGAAGGCACATTCCCTGAGGTTGCCAGCGGTTTCAAATGGCTCACGGATCAAAATGTCCGCCTGCTGGCATTATTTGCCCCTGGTGCCGGACTGGATGGTCTGGCCAACCCGGTAAAACTGAGCATGTCACCACAACGATCCAGAATACTGGCAGAGACTGAAGACAGCGTAAATCGGCTGGTTTATGGGGCCGAAGCCCTGTTGCAGGGTTACCGGGCCTTCTTACAGCTGGCGGGTGTCAAAGGTTCACCCGAGGTTCAGTTATTGCGGGATGAATTGCAGCAACTGACCAGCAGGTTCGAGACGTTGCAAAAGACCATCCAATCAAGGCTGGAGCGTGTCACTCTGCCCATGCAAGCTGCTGAAGAACGGCGGCTATCCCCGGGTATCTTTCGTCAATGGCTGGCCGATTGCCATAAGCTACAATCCGATCTTCAAGCGCTCAACCCCGGGCAAGCTGAGCAGGTCCGAAGTGTCCATGAGCTGATTTTTGCCCTGCATCAGCGCTTTGTCAACGCACTGGCACCGGTCACTCTGGCTTCGGGCCAGGGCAGGATATCTACGGAAAAGAAAATCATCTATGTCGATTGCACGACCTCGGGTGGCTCGGTAGAAAAGGCGCCACTAATGAGGCCGTCCGACAAAGCATTCATCGCAGAAGCAGGGAAATCAGGGACTGTCGTCAGTACCGATGATGCCTTGATTGTTAACCTGAAGCTTGGAACTCATATGAGCGTTATCGAGCTACTTGAACAAGCAGGTGGGGGGAAAGGACGAACCCTGCGGCTGAAATTATCTGACGAATTTAATAACCCTGATGAAGGATTTAAATCCGGTAAGTTAAAGCGTATGTGGTTTCTGGCACAATTTCTAAAAGCGATCGAACTGGATGAATACTCAGACCCCATGAAGATAAGTTGCAACGCCGTAGCGGGTGAAATAACCATTGAATGCCCGCAAATGAAATCACGTAAAACCATGCAGAATGCCTTTGAACAACTGCTCATTGTGATAAATGGTATGTTTTGTCTGGATACACGCCTTGAGGAGATAGCCATTTTTGGAAGAGATCAGTGGGACTTTAATGTTCTTGCACAACATCTTAATTGCGATGTTACGACAGAAGCTGATAGATTCGCCTTTCAACACAGCCTTTTCTCAATCTTTTATATTCAATCTCTTCGCAGTATTCCTCCTTGCTACAAGTTATTAAGCAACCACCAACAGTTTATTCATCATGCTCATCGGTTGGGAGTGTGTCATTTTTTAATATCCTTCAAGAAAGAATCGAAGGGTAGTTTTCGGGAAATGTTTATGAGCGATGAGATGAGTGAGGATATCCGCAGGGAAATCTTACAGCATCTTGTGTTGTTAGATCCCAAAAGGGCTACACGATTATATGAGGATGTCTACCCCGATTTAAAAGATAAATACTTTGTTATCACTCCAACACACGACTATAAGCCAGACTTTGTTGTTCAACCCGTTGAGCCCTATAGGGAGCATAATGAACAATTCGCGCAAACCCTGCTGAAGCATGGACTGAAATATGCGAGCAAACGGGCTCGGAGCGATTACTCCTACCTGGGGATTCGTGACCATTCCCTCAAAAAACGCATCATGACCAAACCGTTATCAGGTAGCCATTGACTCATAAATCGAATTCAAATTCACGGTGCTCAAAAACTCTCCGGCAATTTTTGTCATCTCGTCGTTTCTGAGTACCAGAGCATTGCTGGCATTATGTGTCTGTCGTAAGTAGGCATCCTCAATAAGTTCCTGACACTCGCGAGGGCTAGCAATATGCAACATCATGGCATACAGCTCTACCGGTGAGGATGGGTCATAAGTACCACATTCTTTACTTATAAAAGCACCTGCCCAGCAACAGCTTAAGCAACCGCCTTTCGAGTGTGTCACTTCATAAAGGTAATGACAGAAGGCCTGCTGAATTGCTTGTTTGCATTGCTTTTTTAACTTCTCCAAGAGCGTTTCTGCTTCCAATACCAGCGGGCAGGACTTTGATTTGAGCATTTCCAATACCGGCTTCCAGTTAGGGCTGCTATTAACTTTTCGCTGATACAGGGCTTCGGCTTTTTCTTCAATCACCGTCTTGTTCCAGGCAGGCTGCCCCATGAGAATCACCGGACGATGGTTCGCCTTGCCCGAGGTTAACTGCGGAAATGCGGGCCGTTGCTCCAGTATTCGTTCTATATTCGGAATGCCCTCAGGTTGGTCTGTCCAGGCGTCTTCTATAGATGGATTGGCAATTTCACCTTCAAGAGATGACGAGCGCCCATCATGACAATGAGTGACGGAAAAGGCATTCTTTTTTACCTCATGGATGGTGGCATTAACATTGCACGTCCGATTATCTTTTCCCCTGGAGAAGAATGTCTTATACCACTTTTTCAGGCAATGGCTGGCGTCAACCCTCAGTTCATCGACGTTGACCAGACGCAACAGTAGCTCATGATGTTGAAGCGGCATGATACCACCGTTCCGCTTGTTGGACACGGGATCCAACCAACCTGATAGCAGAGCTTCACGGGCAAAGCGAATAAACGAAGGCTTGGCCAAGTCAGTTTTCACAATATCTACCATTGAACGCAACCACTCGTAAGGGTATTCTCCAGCCTGTTCAACCATTTTTGAATGAAGTAGCCTGAGCGGTTCAGTGACCAGAACTTCATCACTGTCAGACAATATTTGAATGACTGCCTCCGACATCGGTCTGTAAGGAGGCTTGCCGAAATCCATCACACTACCGAGCAGTCGATTCGTAGGGTGGTCCAATGCTTCTGTCTTCAGCGACTCTAACAGCGAGACACCCAGGGAAAAACCGGCAAAACTTTTTTCTACCCAAAGCCTCTTTACTATTTCGATAATAAATCGATCGACTTGTGTAATAAATGGTAATAAACCGCCTGTCTCAACGGCTTTCTTCAGTTGCTCAAGGCTTATGTTAAAGGCTCTGGCCAGAGCTTGAATTTGTTCTGAATCAGCCTCTTCCAGAAGGTCCTGAAGATGCTTTGATGCAGCGTTCAAATCACAGAACTTCCCGGAATCAGGTGTAATTTCTGTCACCTCCCCGGGCGCTCCGCCCAAATCTACTGACTCCCAGGTTTGGCCTCCATCCACGGAATACTCGGGGAAACAGTGGAAAAGGCTATCAATTTGCCGACAGGGAATCCCGAAGTAACGGCAAAAAGCAATAAAAACAGGCACGCGGTGACGACAGCTACCTTGTCGTTTTGTTACGAGAAATTCAAAGAAATTTTCATGCTCTCCTGGTTTAGCTTCACCGGAGAACTGTTCGCAATATTCCGTGATTGCGTTAATTCGTTGCCTGGTGTCTTCAGGGCTTGCTATTGTCTGCAAAAGTGCCTGTATTTTGGGTGGATGTTCGCCAGTGTTATTAAAGTTATTAAGCAGTTCTTTCATTACGGACTTGATACTTTCTGTACAATCGACGTCAAAATGTATTGATCGTTCTGTTCGGGTTGCTTCAGTACCCGTTTTTTTGCCCGGCTTTGCGGGTTCTACGACATAAGTACATTGAAAACTCTGGAAGGCTTCGGCCTGAGGAATAAACAGTGTATGAAGCCCGGTGTATTTGTCCCTGATCAGTTTATGCGGCAAATAGGGCTCTATACGCAGGGCCACGATAGAGTCACTGGCCGTCAGGCTGGGTAAGGGATATTGGCCGTTCTGTGATGATATCTTAAGGGTCGCCAGCGTTTGATCTCTGGTTAATCTCACTTCATGGTCATTACCTGATAACCGCTCAGGTGTGAGGGTTTCGACTCCCAGAAGGTGTTTACCATCAAGATTGATCTGTTTGATTTCACCTCTGGCAGTGACACGAATATCTAATGCCTGCCAGCGATACATCGTAGGGGGATGCTGCGAATCAAAAACTTTAAATAGTGTAGCCTTTGGCGTCTTCTGATCTTCGTAGTTCGTTCTTTGGTCCAATGCCGGAGCTTCTTCCTCCTCAACTTCCGGGTCATACGGTTCAGAAGCGTCATTACCGCTAATAGCTGATGCTTCGTTAATAAATTCGTTTACCAAGTGATCTGGCAGAGCGCTGATCTGATGCCAGAATCCAGGCCAGCATTGAATGTCGAGAGTGTTCCATGCCTGTATCTGCTTATCAGCCTCCTCAAGATAAGGGTGGTAAGCCGGCGTTTTCAGCGCCTGTGCCTGTTCTTTGGTCAGGGGGAATACACTATTAGCGTCCACTTCCGTAAGGCTAAAATTATGTGCGAACCAGCATCGCTGCCAGTGTCTGTACAGAGCCTGTGTGAGAATATCGTCCGATTGATCCGGCTTCAGTGTAAGACCGGATGCTTGCCACCTGACCTGGGCCAGCCTCTTGATGATTTCCGTTTTGGCTTCCTCTTTATCCAGACGAGTGTTAAAACGAATTTCGCGGCGTTTTTTATCAAGACTGTTGCGATGACTGCCTCGTATCAACCATGGGCGATTAATGCCGGAGACGGTTTGGTAAAACCATTTGCTCATTTCAGGGTCAAGCGCTTCTTTATTCACGGCAATAGCTGATATCCCGGGAAGTTCCTCCAGCGTTATATTGGCGGCCATCAGATAAAGTCGGTAGTGCTGATTGAGGCATTGATGAACGGCTTTTTCGCTAAAATCGCCACCTCTTTTGATAGCCCTGGCAACATTCTGTAAATCAAGGCTGGTGGGCTGCAACGGCAGTTTTTTGCGTTGCAGGTGAGCCCTTAAAAGACAATGTTTTTCTGTTAGCTTTTTAGCGGCCAATGTCCCTTCTGAGGACACTGGCAACACTTTTTCGGCAATGGTCTGTAATTCGACTGGGTTATACTGCCGGATCGGCAAATGTCGAAAACGCCCCTTCAGCGCCGGTGACAAAGGTTTTCGCCCGCTACACTCAGGCGGGTTGATGGTGGCAAACAGGTGGAAGCCGGGATGGGCGTCACCGGCCAGAATATTGTTCAATTCACCTTCCAGGTGCTGGCTGTCGATCAGATTCATTTCCGAAATCACCACTATACCGCCTTCCAGTTTTGCCTTCTGGATCACTTCACACACTTTGTCCCAGGAACAATCACAGGCATTCAGGTAAAAGACTTCCGTAATAGACTCTCCCCGTCGCTTAGTCTCCTGTCTGACACTTTCAATCACCAGGTTCAGCGTGGCATCCTTACCCCGTCCTGCGGGGCCTTCAATCAGTGTCGCCTGACGACCGCCGTGTTGTATCTTGCGATGATTAGCCTGCCAGCAGCGGCTTAAATCCTGCCCAAGCCGTTGCGCCAGTTCACGGACTGCCAATCCGGAGGTATCAAAGTCTGGTCGGATTTTTTCGCTGAATGTACTGAAGGTCTGCTGCATTTCCTGCAGGGTGTGTTCATGAACTCTGTCGCTCAGGGTGTTCTCCGGCTGGTAACGGGCAGCAAACCAGATTTCCAGTGCTGACAGGGCATCCTGATGAGTTTCGGTGATTTCCGGCCCCAGTACATCCCGAAAACTTTGTAATATCAGACTGTTTATTTGCCCACACGTCACACTGCCGCGAGCGGGCAGGGCACGATCCAGATACCAGCCCACCCAACTGCAGATATCGGTTAAATCCCTGGGGGTAAACTCATGCTCGGGCAACAGCTCCTGATAATGTTGCCAGAGTGCCATCACACTCTTGCTGGCACTGTGTGCAATGTCGTTTATTTGATGCTCCAGCAGATGCTCTTGTAAATGCTTGATCAGAGCCGGTTCCACCACCCTGTCCAGAAGGAAAGCCTGGCCCAGGCGTGGGTAGTAAGCTCTGGGCAGTTTCTCTTTAAGAGCCGGGTCCATTCGGCGCCCGGCGTAATGATCGGGGTTGCCGGTGAGAATCACCCGGTGTTTTGGGCTGACCTCGACAGGATGACCATTCACATAGATGCAGGGATCTGGTTCCCACAGGCCGTTCAATGATGCCAGCAATCCGGCTTTGGCCAGATTGGCTTCATCCAGCACCAGGGTAATGTACTCTCCTTTTATGTCGGATTTGGTCTTGGCCCATTCCATCAATGCCCGGTTTTGCTGCACCATAGAGCGGTCGCCATCGGCGTCTTGTTGCCACTGCCAGCGTTTCATCAGGGTCTGTTCGCTGTCGGAAGGTCCAAGGGAAATGACTGAAGCCTGTCCCGAAGCCCTGGCCATTTTGGCAGAAAAGTAACTTTTCCCGGTGCCGGTTTCTCCCTGCAGGAATAGGACGGGAGAGTCCGAAAGTCGGTCGTGGAGTCGGGACAGTCGACGACTTTCACGATCTTTCTGACTTATCTCGCCGTGATAAAGATCCCGGGCCAGCGCTGACAAAGGCCTATCAGCAGAACCCTGCCATTTCAGCGATTCAGACAGTCGATGTTCTATGCGTTCAATGCCTTCTGCTTTAGAATTCGCCGTTCTGGCCCTGTGAAAACAATCGGAGGCCAGCGCGTAAACGGCATCGGATCGGGTCTGGCCAGGCGGATGGTTTAATTGCCAGCCAGAAGCCAGTGCATCTTGCAAACGTTTAATTTGTCTGGCTGGCCTGATGGCTAGCGATTGTAGGGACTCTGCTTGCGCAGGATCGACTTTTAACTGATACGCCAATGCATCTTGTTTTTTTCCGGGTGCATAGGCCACGATCAAGGCACAGAGCCTGTCGAGAGTTTCTTCTTCATCCTGCCATGAAAATGGTTTTTCATAGGACCGTTGTAATTTTTCATTAAATACAACCGGGTCAAAGGCTCTGGCCAGTGACCACAGGTTCTGTTCCACAAAGGCTCTGTCTAACGGCAGGGCAGTGTTGATGATGGCATTTAAGCGATCCGGGTCTACCGAGGCGGTTTGATTCTCATCTGGCAATAGCTGCTGACAAGCCACTTTCATAAAATCACGCACGGACGGATGCTGCCGGGTACCATGGGTGATAATGCTGTTAATGGCCTTGCGCCAGTGACAGGGCAGGATCTGCAGGGACTGGTCAACCTGCTGTGCCCGCCGGGCAGCCAGTATCAGGTTATTCAATAACCCTTCGGTTACTTCAGGCAGAGGGTTACACAGGTGGGAAGGTGCGGTTCTAAAGGCTTCGTAAAGTTCATTAAGTGCTTGTTCAGGCAGCTCAGCCCGGGAGATTTCATGCTTGACGGCATTGATATCCCAGATATTGACCTCAGGACAAGGCTTACCTGTGGCAACCATCGAACGAAATACTGAAGACCGGCTTTTTGCAGACTCAGGCCAGAGCAGTGTGACACGAGCTTTTGGGTAGTCCTGTAATTGACCATTCACCAGCAGTGGCTGTCCTGCAACCAGAGGTTCCAGAAGCTGCTGAAGGGTTGGGTTGCTTTCCAGCCCCCGCAATACCACCGGCTTGCCAGCGGTCAATGCCTCCTGCAACCCACTCGGACGTTGTCCAAAATGGGCCTTTCGTTCCGAGGTGATATGGATATTATCAAACAGCTGGCTGAAGCTGGTCTGTTCATTGACCTGAATGACCAGAGGAGCTTGCGGGAGATCATTGATCCAATGATTTGCCTGGGCAGATTGTTGATAAGTGACGGTATCAAAAGCAGCGCGATTTCCGACTTTTTCCAGTGGGTTGGGCAGAGGGTATTTATCGTTTTCTATTAAACTCAGGGCTTTTGGCTGTCCTTTTGCGTGGGCCACCTGAAGCCGGGGTTCAAGGCCGGTCGTCTCGCGAATAGTCTGTAATGAACCCAGCAAACGAAACCAGAGTGCTTCAGTGAGGGGAGACGTTACGGTGACGGCACCACCGGCACGAACCTGTTCCAACAGGCAGGTATTAGGAACTGCGTAGCCTTCCGGGACGATGGCAATCGGGTTTAGCCATTGAACAATATTACTCTCGTTGATGATGATCGGGTTTGCTGGTGCCTGCTCTTTATCAACTTCTTTTTCAGGAGAATGGGACAGACTTTGGAACAGTGAATGAAGCTCGTTATTTCCCAGCGGCATCTGATAAAACTGAACATCGTCGGGTAACGGACAGACTTTCCCATTGCTCTCAAAGCACTGTTGCGCCAGCATCTGCCGAACGGTCTGTTCAAAGGCCAGATTTTGCCAGTCGGCTCCTTTCAGAATCACCTGCTGTCCGGCCCTTAATGACTCAAGCCTGCCGGGAAGATGCTGGATTCGCCCCTGTTTATCCACTCCGGGGCCACCCAGCAACAACTGTCGCCAGTTACTGTGCAAGTGACAGTCAATAACAAGAGTATTGTCGTCGTCCATAGCATTTTCGGCGCCGGGAATTTCTTCCAATAGTGGAGGAATTTCGTCGATGTCCATCGATGGATCACAGCCGTTCTGCGCGTCAAACTGCCAGGTATTTTCCGGTCGATTAATTCGCCGCCAGAAATCAGCTCCCGGTGCTTTGTCGTGCTGGCCAGCCGCTGCCAACTGCTCAGGATCTGCCACCACCAGCAGAGAAACATGTTGGCCCAGAGAGCGTTTCTCCTGACTGACTTTGTCGTACAGACAGGGGTTATTCGGGTCCAGTAAATCGTTAAATTTGGGCAGTTCTTCGGCGGTGAGTTTTCGGATATCCAGCACCAGAGTGAATGGTTGTGAACCTTCAAACAGTTTGCCTGAACGCAGAGTCTGACGACCATCGTCGGCAATGCTCAACCGGCTCACCAGGTTAGCCTGTGAGAGGTCATCGGGGTGGGAAATAAGGGTGACATCCCGATGTTCATCGCAGGTTTGGGCAACTAAAAGCTGTCGTACCTCATCATCACGGGTGACAAAACGGAAATCGAAGGTTTGAGGAGGCTTGCAGAGTGAGGAATCCGTTGAGGATACGGTTCTTGCCCGGTCAGGAGACTTAATCCGAGGCGACGACACATTGAGTTTGGCAATGACATCAGAGCAGATTGCTACATCATTCGGCAGTAATTCCAGTTTTGGTTTCTTGAAGGGGGTGGTGGTATCAGACGCGCCACTATCAAGAATCGATTTGTTTATTTCTCTGATTTGACCATCCATAATAAAGCTCCCTTCCCGATGTCCTTTGAAGGACTGCATTTAAGACGTTTAATAACTTAGATCTTAAAATGGGATGAAAGTTCCATTTTAATTGTCACCTCTCTGCAGGGGTTTTCAGGTTGTTGTTCGGCTGCACTGAATCAGGTGCTCAGTTAATGTTTCCATTCCCGACTTCATTCTCGTCATTCCCGCCTTCGCGCGAATGACGGGAGTGCATGATCTTCCAGAGCGAAAAAACCTCTTGCTCTCTGACATGGTCATCAGTAGAGCGCAAACTGGTGACTTGAAGGGTGCGGCTGCACGGGCTGAAGCAAAATTTTTCAATCCTGCCTTCTGTTTGCAAACGGGTCCTTTCCAGCCAGCTCCCGTCTGCCGTCAACCCGAACAGAATCAGGCTTTGCGGACACGTACTGGGAACTAAAGCCAGAAGGCAACCTTCCTGATTGAAATCTGCTTTTACGATGGAAAAACCGATGCGTTGATTGACCCACTCAACGGCGGCGGGTTCAGCGAATGGCTGACCGAAAGGTTCAGCAAAAGGCTTACGTTGATAGAGATCAGTGTGGCCAGAAGGATCGTTACAAACAATAGTTTCACCGCTGGGACTGGCTACTACCAGGGACTCAGCGGGAAAGGTTTGTGTCTCGCCCCAGATTCCGGACGCTGCCTTGCGCCAGATCGTTACGCTGCGCCCGCTTCTTCTGATGAATTCACAAGGGTCCACAGAAAAATAAAAATCACCACCGCCACCCTGGGACTCCTCCCGATAAGAGAGTTGCCATTTGTCGTCAGCATCCAATTCCCAGATATTAAAACTTTTTTCGGAGGTGATAATCAGAAGCCGACCATCCTGGCTAAATTCAGGTTTGATAAAGAAATACCGCCTTGGCCAGTCACAGTATTCAATGATTCTCTTTTTTTCACGCCACTGCCCTTGCGGATCACAGGCAAAAATGACGACAAAGAAATAGTCCCGTTCAATGGCACCAAGATCGCTATCATCGCCGGCATCCTCAAACCATGTGGCAAAATGGCGGTTATCCGGGCTGAATTTCACATCGAGATCAAAGCCAAAGTCGCTCACTTTTTCGCCACTGGGCGTTTTTTTCAGATCATCAGCAGGATCTGTAACAACAATGTCGCCCGTTTGTGACCAGGATTTATCCTCTGCCCGACTCATCAAAGTAATGTATGATCCGTCATAAAGCAGAAGATGATTGTTGTCGGCACTGAACAGCAAATGATGATTTTGGCCTGTGTTAATCTTGCCTCTATTGACCCACTGCCCATCAGCCCCCCGACCGAGAATAGCACCGGCTTCCCCATTGTGAATACAGACCAGTGAACTGGCATCAGGTGACAAGTGCATCTCATTCATGTACTTGTTCTGTTCTTGAGGAAAAACCTCACCCGTTGTCAGTTGTTGCTCAACCCACGAATCTTTCTTGCGTTCAAAAACAGACAGTAAATGCTCTTTGCCGGTGTATTGGTGGCTAAGGGGTCCCCTTCGCATAAGACCTCGGGGAACGCGATGCAGGACAAATAAAATATGGTCGGCCCATTGATGACCATAACTGACACGGTCATTGTGTTTGATTTCAGCTTCCCTGACCCATTGACCGTCAGGATCCGGAGTCAGAATATCACTGGAGTTAGCCGCCTTCCTCTCAATGATAATGGGAATATGATCACGCAGATGATGGTGATAATGAACATCCAGGCTGCCAATGGGTATAAAGGTCAATGCGGCCCCATCAAGAATCTGCTGGCGCAAATGGCTGGCATAACAGGAGTAATAGGCCGGGCCCAGTTGCGCAGGGAAGTGGCGGTCAGAAAATATGGGCAATGTTCTGAGATACTCAAGGAGCAAATGACTGGACTGAATGATTGCCCGGCACGAAGACTGCCTTTGCCTGGTCAGGGAGAGAAAGTAATGGACCTCATCCAGGCCGCATGACCTCAGACGATGGCCCATTGTTGGCGATGTTTGCCCAAAATGATTGATATCGTTGATGGATAAATAGCTGGCGATTCTGTTGAACACTTCCCCGGGCAAGCTAACCAGTCGGCTATCGGAGCAAGTCGTAGCAGTTGCTGAAACCGTTGCGGATACGGTTCTCGTCTTGTCAGGCATCTTGGCCGGAGTTGACCATGGACTGAGTTTGGGAATGACATCAGAGACCTCTGCAATGTTTGACGCTACATCCTGCTTTGCTCTGTTGGCTGGTGGCTCACTATCTGGAAAAGGAGTGTTGCTTTTCTCATTAATCCGAACATCCATCGTAAACTTCTTTCCTGTCATCTAAAGGACTGCATTGAAATTGTCTGGTTAGGTACTTATGACCTTCAGAAAGGAGAAAAGTTCTATTTGGATGGTTACCCGTAACCAGTGGAAGAAATCGGTAATGGTTGTCAACTCATCGGATTTCAGTACCAGAACATTACTGGACTGGTCTGAATAGTCACCCTGCCCTGTGAAGGCCAATTCATCGGGCATGATCTACCAGAGCGAATAAAACTCTTGCGCTTTAACACCGCCAGCGGCAGGGCGTAAACTGGTGACCTGGAGAGTGCGGCTGCACGGGTTGAAACATCAAGTTCTGGGGCAGCTTTCTCTTCACATGAATGCCGTGTAGATTGAGAGCCTTGAAAATTCATAGGATGTAATAAGAACCTTTGTATTTGATAAGCAGGGGAGTAATTTTCTTTAACAACTTCATATCGGACTGCTGTCAGATATCAGGGGTTCTGTTATCACAGACGCATGAATCACTGCTGGATAGTTGGATTTGAGTGTCCGGATTTGAGTGTCCATTAAAACGGAAGAGATTGTTTTTTTATGCCTATACTATTGCCTGTCCGAAAATTATCAGGCTCCTGGGATCAGGCAATTCTGAGTTTTTTTATCTAGAATGGTGCTTTTATCTCTTGGAGCTTAGTTATTTGTAATGAAGAATATGTGCTGCGCCTTTGTTGCTGTCGGCGTTTTTTTGTCAGTTATTAGTCAGGCTGCAGTTCCTTATGCTTCATTATTGGTCTCTGGCAATGGTGTCGATGAAATTCTTTCCTCTTTTTTATCTGACCCTATTCGTTTACCTAAGTCTGGGATTGTTCTGCTGTCTCTGTTAAAGAAGGGAAAAAAAGGTTCAATCACTTCGCCTTTTTCTGAAGGGGAAGGGTTACAGCCAGATAAAGGAACGGTGTTTACTGGCTATTCATTCGAATTAAACCGTTATGGCAACGAAAACAAGGAGCAATCTAAAACTGACGGTAAATCTCCGCCACCGCAGCAAGAGCAACAAAGTAAAAAACAAAGTACGAAAGAGCAGGGCAGTTCTGGCTCTTCGGGTTCATCAGGCTCTGGTGCAGCGTCAGCATCGGCTTCCGGTAATGATAAGAGTCATGCCAGGCATCTTGAAAAACTGAAAGAAATTCTTAAGGCTGCTGAAAAGTCATTGAAAACAGTAGATCAGAAAAAAAATATTGATGACTTTAATGCAGAATTGGAAAAATTGTATGAGGCAAACCCCGATATTTTGGCAGAAAAAGGAGCTCTGGAAAACAAACAACACCGTGGTAAAGCGATTCTAAGGGTACTTCAGCTTTACTTTCCTGGAAAGCTGGAAAGAGGTGAAATGATACATGTTTTACTTGACTATCCAGGGCTTAGGATATTTCCAATACATATAATCAAATTATTTGCCAAAGTTCTGTTACCTCAAATTGAGTTACCCGAAGGTCTGCCCGATCACGAGCTTGTTTACAGGCTTGAGGAAGCAGCTAATCTGGATATGAGAAAACTCATGCATGCTTACCTTGGCTCCTATCATTGTCTTCATCAGCTACTTGCATTGTTTATAACCCAGCTGCCATTAATGACAGCAGAAGAAACAAAAAATTATATTTTTCAGGATAAATCAGGTCACGTCAGTGTTGTTTCTATCAGGAGGAATGGCAAAGGACATTATCGGTTTTTTTTTGTTGATAGTCTAAGAACTTTTAAGCGCTACCCAGAACAAACTTATTCACCCATGTCGCACCTTGTCGGTTTAGTGCTGACACTGGCGATAAAATATCACGGCTTCACTGATTCCCGGTTTTTCTTTCTGCCTGGACGTCAAGTCAATGACTTTGGTTGTGAGTCATTTATGTTGCACGATCTGAAAACATTGTTGGAATCCCCTATGTTGCCTCAAAGCGGTTATTATGTGGACAAAGAACCCCTTAATGAAGACACCATGATGACGTTTTTTTTGCAGATAATGTATTTAGAGGGGGCCGAACAACTGGGGCGATTGGTAGTCAATGGGGAGGCTAAGGACTTTATCAAAGCAGCAGACAAACCTGCCTTTAATGCGCAAGACCTGGACTTCTTTATTGCTATGGCGATCGGAACCTGGAAGGAATCAGGGCTGGAACAAGATTTGGTTAATTTGTATCAGTTGCGCCAGTTTCCTCTGAGGTTTGCACATCTGACCCAGGGACAGAGGAATCTAAAACGGTTGCTGGATGAATTCCCTGAAGAAAGCCAAGAGGAGGTGAATCAGGTGATCGATGAAACTCGGGGTTTGTTAACCGTCAATGATGGAGCCTGCCATAACGTGAACCTGGCTGCTACTCTGCTGTGGATGAAAATGAATATTGATTTGCTGGATATGAACGGCCACGGTCAGGAAAAATAAATCTGTTCGGACGCTATCCCTGCAACTGCTTCAGCAGAGGCAGGCGCTGTTGGTGAAACGGGACCAGAAGCTCGCCGCCCTTGAACACCAGCTGGCCTGGTTTAAACAACAGTTGTCTGGTGAAAATCTGAAAAGTCATCCCGCCCTGCGAAAGCCAGTTCATCGGGCATGATCTTCCAGAGCGAATAAAACTCTCGCCTTTTGGGGCAGCTGTCAGGGCGCAAAGTGTAGACTTGAATGGAGCGGCTGCACGAGCTGAAGCAAAATTTGTAAATCCTGCCTTCTGTTTGCAAACGGGCCCTTTCCAGCCAGCTCCCGTCTGCCGTCAACCCGAATAGAATCAGACTGCGCGTATCCGTCCCGGGAACCACAGCCAGAAGGCAACCTTCCTGATTGAAATCTGCCTTTTTGATGGAAAACCCGATGCGTTGATTGACCCACTGAACGGCGGCGGGTTCACCGAATGGCTGATCGAAAGATTCAGCAAAAGGCTGACGTTGATAGAGATCAGTGTGTCCGGCAGGATCGTTACAAACAATGGTTTCACCGCTGGGACTGGTTACTAAAAGGGACTCAGCCGAAAATGTTTGTGTCTCGCCCCAGATTCCGGACGCTGCCTTGCGCCAGATCGTTACGCTTTGCTCGCTTTTTCTGATGAATTCACAAGGGTCCACAGAAAATTGAATTTCACCACCGCCGTCTTCGGGCTCCTCCCGTTTAGATTGCTGCCACTGGTCGTCAGTTAATTCCCAGATATCAATACTTTCCTCGGTGGTGATAATCAGAAGCCGACCATCGGGGCTAAATTCAGGTTTAAGCTGGAAATATCGGGTTGGCTGGTCACAGTATTCAATGATTCTCTGTTTTTCACGCCACTGCCCTTGAGGGTCAAAGGCAAAAATGACGACAAAGAAATAATCCCGTTCAATATCACCGTGATGGGAATCATTGCCGGCATCCTCAAACCATGTGGCAAAATGGCGGTTATCCGGACTGAATACCACATGAAGATCAAACTCAAAATCGCTCACTTTTTCGCCACTGGGCATTTCTTTCAGATCATCAGCAGGATCTTTAACAGTAATGTGACCCGTGTTTGACCAGGATCCATCGTCTGCCTTGCTCATCAGCCTGATGCGTGAGTTATTACCATAAAGCACAAGATGATTGCTGTCGGCACTGAATAGCCGATGAAAAAGACGTGTATTAATGTTGCCTTTATTGATCCACTGTCCATCTGCACCCCGACCCAGAATAGCTACAGCTCGCCACTGGTTAATACAGACCAGTGTCCTGGCATCAGGTGACAGGTGCATGATATCGATATCCTGATATTTACATTTAGGAAAAACCTCATCCGCTGTCAGTTGTTGCTCAACCCACGTATCGTTCTTGCGTTCATAAACGGACAGACAATGCTCTTTGCCGTTGCATTGGTAGCTTAAAGGTCCAGATCGTATAAGAGTTCGTGGAAAGGGTTGCCGGACAAATAAAATATGGTCGGTCTGCTGATGCCCAAAACTGACATGGTCGTCGTGTTTGATTTCAGCTTCCCTGACCCAATGGCCACCAGGGTCCAGGGCCAGAATATCGCTGTAGTTCTCCGCCTTTTTCTCAATGATGATGGGAATATGATCACGCAGATGATGTTTAAGGCTATGAATATTTATGCTGTCAGTGGGTATAAGGGTCAGTGTGACCCCATCAAGAATCTGCTGGCGCAAATGGCTGGCATAAAAGGAGTAAAAGGCCGGGCCCTGTTGCGCAGGGAAATGACAAACAGAAAATATGGACAATGTCCTGAGGTACTCAAGGAGTAAATGACTGGACTGAATGATTGCCCGGCACTCAGTCTGCCTTTGTCTGGTCAAGGAGAGGAAGTGATGGACCTCTTCCAGACCGCATGACCTCAGACGATCGCCCATTGTCGGCGATGTTTGCCCGAAATGATTGATATCTTCGATGGCTAAATAGCTGGCGATTTTCTCGAGCACTTCCAGAGGCAAGCTGGCCCACTGGCGGTCGAAACAAGTCATAGCCGTTGCTGAATCCGTTGCGGATACGGTTCTCGTCTTGTCTGGTATCCTGACCGGAGTTGACCATGGACAGAGTTTGGGAACGACATCAGAGACCTCTGCAATGTTTGACGGTGTATCTTGCTTTGCTCTGTTGGCTGTCGCGTGACTGTCAGGAAAGGGGGCGTTTATTTTTCCACCAATCAGACCATCCATAGTTAACCTCTCTGCTGTCTGTCTTGAAATTGTTTAATGATATGACCTTCAGACAGGAGAAAAGTTCTATTTGGATGGTTACCCGAAAACATTCAGGGAAATGACTGATCTTGAAAAACGTATCACGGTCAAACGCTTATCAACTATCCAATGACTCATAAATCGAATTTAAATTCACGTTGCTCAAAAACTCTTCGAGAATGGTTGTCATATCCCAGGATTTGAGTATCAGAGCATTATTGGTATTTTGTGCCCGCATTAAGTAGGCATCCTTAACAGACTTCTGAAACAAAAAAGAGCTGTTAATATTACACATCATGGCAAACAGCGTCTCAGGTGAAGATGGATCATGAGCGCCATAGTAGTCGTCATTCTCAGATCCCACGACGCTGGCATCGCCCCAACAAAAATTTAAACAACCGCCTTTCGAGTGTGTCACTTGATACAGGTAATAAGTGAAGGCTTGCAGAATTGCGCTCATGCATTTGTTTTTTAAATCATCCAAATGCTGTTGGACCTCTGACTGCACCTCAATGGACTCTGGTCTCATTTTTTTCAACGACTGCTGCAGTTTAGGGCTGTTCTTAACTTTTCGTTGAAACAGGACATCGGTCATTTTATTAATCTCTGTACTGTACCAGTCAGGTTGCCCCAGGATAATCACCGGACGGTGGTTATTCTTGCCTGAGGATAACTCTACAAACGCAGGATGGTGCAATAGCATTCGTTCTATATTCGGAATGCCCCCGGGTTGATCCGTCCAGGCATTCCGTATAGATGAGCTGACAATGTTACCTTCCAGAAATGGCGAAAAACCATCATGAGAATCAGTGATGAAAAAGATACTGCCTTGTTTCTCCCGAAGTCTTTTATGAGCCAGCAGAAACGCCTGACTATTTTTTTCCCTGGACAAAAAATGCTGATACCACTTTTTCAGACAGAGGGCGGCTTCAACCTTCAGTTTATCAATGCCTTCCAGACGCACCAATAGCTCATGATGATTATGGGCCCATACTAAATGGCTTTGTGAGAACGGCACTGGATGCAGCCAATTCAATGCCATGGCTTTACGCGCAAATTGAAGAACCGAAGGCTTGGTCAAGTCACTGCGCTCCAATACAAATACTATTGCAAGCAGCCACTTGTCATGAGTTACCCCGGCCTGCTCAATCAATTTTGAATGGAGTAACTTTAGTGGTTCAGTGACCTTATCTTCATCACTGTTGGACAATATTTGTATGACTGCCTCCGCTATCCATTTAAATGCCTCCTCGTAAGAGCCCAATACTTCTGTTCCCAGTGACTCAATCACTGAGATGCCCATGATAAAGGCGGTTAAATTTTTTTCCTTCCAAAGGTTATTTAATAGTTCGGAAACACTTAGATCGGTTTCTGGCAATACACTGTTTGTCTCAAGGGCCTTTTTCAGTTCCTCAAGGTTTATGCCACAGGCTTTGGCCAGAGTTTGCAGTTGTGCTGAATCAGCCCGTTTCAGGAGATTCACAATCTGCTTTAATGCAGTGCTGGAACTACGAAACTTACTGTGGGGCTGGAAGGCAGGTTTGATTTCTGTTCGCTCTGCAGGTGCCCCGCCCAAATCCACGGGCTTCCAGGTTTGGCCGTCATCCCCGGAGTACTCGGCAAATCTATGGATGCGGTTAACAATTTGTCGGCATGGAATCCCGAAATAACGACAAAAAGCAATAAAAACAGGCACACGATGGCGACAGCTGCCTTGCCGCTGTGTTACGAGAAATTCAAAGAAATTCTTACCAGGCTCTGGTGCAGCCTTACCGGAAAACTGTTGACAATAGTCTTTTATCGCCTCAATGCGTTGCTCCGTGTTTTTAGCGTCTTTTATTGTCTCCAAAAGCACCTTTACTTCAGATGTTTGTTCGCCAGTGGTCTTAAACAATTTGACCAGTACTGTTTTCATACCTTCTGAACAACTCTGGTCAAAAAGTATTGATCGTTCTGGTCGGGCGCCTTTAGTCGGTGTTTTTTTGCCGGGTTCTACGACATAAGCCACTTGAATACTCTGGTTGGCTTTTGCCTCTGGAATAGTCAATGAGTGAAGCCCGGTGTATCGGTCCCTGATCAGGGTGAATGGCAAATCGGGCTCGATACGGAGGGCCACGATGTAATCGTCAGGCGTCAGGCTGGGCAATGCATATTGACCATTCACCGGTGACACCTTCAGGGTCGCCAGCGTTTGATTGCTGGCTAATCTCACTTCCTGGCCTTGCCCCGGCAATCGCTCAGGCATCAGGGCTTCGACCCTCTGAATGTGTTTATCACTGATCTCGATCAGTTTGATGTCACCCTCAGGAGTCACATAAATATCCTTTGCCCACCAGCGATACATCCGGGAAGAGGGCGTCTGCGTATTAAAAACTTTATAGTCTTCAACGACAGGCTTCTTCTGGTTCTCATAGTTTGTGCTCCAGTCCAATATCTCAGACTGTTTCTCGAAGGCTTGTGGGTTGTATTTTTCAGAATCGTCAGCCCGATGGTCCGGTTGAGCGCTTATCTGATGCCAGAACGCAGGCCACCATTGAACGGCATTGGAATTCCAGGTGCTTATCTGCTGGTCAGCCTCCTGAAGATAAGATTGGTTAGCTGGCATTTTCAGTGTTTGTTTCTCTTCTTTCGTCAGGGGAAATACACTATTGGCGTCCACGCCCGAGCCACCAAACTGACGATCAAACCAGCTTTTCTGCCAGTATCGGTACAGTGCCCGGGTGAGAATATCGTTTGACTGGTCCGGCTTCAGGGGAAGACCGGATGCCCGCCATTCTGCCTGAGCCACCCTCCGGATGATTTCCGTTTTGACTTTCTTTTCATGCAGATGAGTGTTGATACAAATTTCATGTTTTTTTTCATCAATACTGTTGCGGTTACTGTGTCGTATCAACCACGGGCGATTAATGCGCGGTACTGTCTGGTTGAACCAATCGCACAGTTCAGGATCAAGCGCTCCTTCATCCATGGCAAGAGTCGATGATTCAGGCAGTTGCTCCAGTGACAGGTCGGCGGCCATCAGATAAAGTCGGTAGTGCTGATCGAAGCATTGATGAAGTCTTTTTTCGCTAAAGTCGCTCCTTTTCATAACAGCCCTGGCGACCTCCTGTAAATCAAGGCTGGTGGGCTGTAACGGCAGGTTTTTTCGTTGCAGGTCAGCCCTCAATCGACAATGTAGCTGAGTCAGCTTTTTAGCCGCGAATTTCCCCTCCGTGGTCTCTGGCAACACTTTTTCGGCAATGGTCTGCAATTCGGTCTGGTTATACCGGCGGATCGGCAAATGTCTGAAACGTCCTTTCAGCGCCGGTGATAAGGGTTTTCGCCCACTGTACTCAGGCGGGTTGATGGTGGCGAACAGATGGAAACCCGGATGGCTGTCACCGGCCAGTATATCGTTTAACTCACCTTCAAGATGCTGGCTGTCGATCAGATTCATTTCCGAAATCACCACGATGCCACCGTCGACTTTTGCCTTCTGGATCGCTTCACACACTTTGTCCCAGGAACAATCACAGGCATTCAGGAGAAAGACTTCCGGCATGGATTCTCCCCGTTGCTCAGCCTGCTGTCTGACACTTGCAATCATCAGGTTCAGCGTGACATCCTTACCCCGTCCAGCCGGGCCTTCAATCAGCGTTGCCTGACGACCGCCGTGTTTTCTGCCGAGATGATAAGCCTGCTGACAGCGGCTTAAATCCTGCCCAAGCCGCTGCACCAGCTCAATGACTGCCGATCCGGAGGTATCAAACTCAGGTCGGTTTTTTTCGGTGAATTGCATGAAGGGCTGCTGTATATCCTTCAGGTTCTGTGTACGAACTTTGTCGCGCAGGGTGTTGTCCGGGTGGTAGCGGGCAGCAAACCAGATCTCCAGTGCTGACAGGGCATCCTGATGAGTTTCGCTGATTTCGCTACCCAGTACATCCCGGAAACTTTGTTGGATCAAACTGTTCACTTGCTCACAGCTAACACTGTCTCCTGTGGATAACGCACGATCCAGATACCAGCCCACCCAACTGCAGATATCCGTTAAATCTCTGGGGGTGAACTCATGTTCGGGCAATAGTTCCGGATAATATTGCCAGAGTGCCATCACACTCTTGGTGGCACTGTGTGCAATGTCGTTTATTTGATGCCGTTGTAACTGATTGATCAGAGCCGGTTCCACCACTCTGTCCCGGAGGAAAGCCTGGTCTAAGCGTGGGTAGTAAGTTCTGGGCAATTTCTCTTTCAGGGCCGGGTCGAGACGACGTCCGGCGTAATGATCCGGGTTACCAGTGAGAATCACCCGGTGTTTTGTGCTGACCGGAACAGGATGACCGTTCACATAGATGCAGGGTTCCGGTTCCCACAAGCCATTCAATGACGCCAGTAATCCGGTTTTGGCGAGGTTGGCTTCATCCAGAACCAGTGTGACATAGCCTCCGTCTTTGTCGGATTCGGTATTGGCCCATTCCATCAACGCCCGGTTTTGCTCCGCCATAGAGCGGTCGCCATCGTCGTGTTCTTGCCACTGCCAGCGTTTCATCAGGGTCTGTTCGCTATCAGTAGGTCCAAGGGACAACACCGAAGCCTGCCCTGAAGCCTTCGCCATTGTGGCAGAAAAGTAACTTTTCCCAGTGCCGGTTTCTCCCTCAAGGAAGATAACGGGAGAGTCCGTAAGCCGGTCATGGAGTCGGGATAAACGACGACTTTCACGATCCTTCTGACTCATCTCGCCGTGATAAAGATCCCGGGCCAGTGCTGACAGAGACCTATCGGTGGAGCCCGACCATTTCAGTGATTCAGACAGTTGATGTTTTATGCGTTCAATGCCTGCTGCCTCGGAATTTGTTGTTCTGGCAATGTGAAAACAATCGCTGGCCAGTGCGTGAATGGCATCGGATCGGGTTTGTCCTGATGGCAAAGGCAATTGCCAACCGGAAGCCAGTGCATCTTGCAAACGTTTGATCTGTCTTGCTGGCCTGATGGCTAACGGTTGATATTGCTCCGCTGCCTCCGGATCGACTTGCAACTGATGTGCCATTGCCTCTCGAAGGTGTTCAGGCACATGGGCAACGATCATGGCACAGAGCCTGTCCAGAGCGTCATTATTTTCCTGTCGAAATGGACTTTCATAGGACAGTTGTAATTCTCCATTAAATACTGCCGGGTCAAAGGCTCTGGCCAGTTGCCAGAAGTTGTGCTCCACAAATTCTCTATTCAGCCGCAGAGTATTGCTAATGATGTCATTTAAGTGATCCGGGTCTACCGAGGCGGTTTGATCCTCAGTTGGCGTTTTATCCGGTAACAAGTGCCAGCAAGCCACTTTCATAAAATCACGCACGGACGGATGTTGCCGGGTGCCATGGGTGATGACGCTGTCGATGGCCTTGCGCCAGTGGCGGGGCAGGAGTTGCAGGGAGCGGTCAACCTGCTGTGCTCGCCGGGCAGCCAGTATCAGGTTACTCAACAGGCCTTCGGTCATTTCCGGCAGAGGGTTACACAGGTGGGCCGGTACGGTTTCAAAGGCTTCGTAAAGTGAGTGCAGAGCCTGTTCAGGCAGTTCAGCGCGGGAGATACCATATTTGAGGGCATTGATATCCCAGAGATTGATCTGAGGACAAGGGTTTCCCCTGGTAATTATCGAACGCAATACTGAAGAGGCACTCTTCGCGGACTCAGGCCAGAGCAGAGTGACATTAGCCTGTGGGTAAGCCTGTAATTGGCCATTGACCAATAGAGGTTGCCCAAGCATCAGGGATTCCAGAAGCTGCTGAAGCTTTGGGTTAGTTTCGAGTCCCCGGAATACCAACGGCTTGCCAGCGCTTAATGCCTTCTGCAAGTCACTCTGATGTCGTCCAAAATGAGCCTTTTGTTCCGAGGCGATATAGATATTATCAAAGAGCTGGCTGAAGCTGGTCTGGTCATTGACCTGAATGACCAGAGGGGCTTCCTGATGACTATTGATCCATTGACTGGCCTGGGCGCGTTGCTGATAACTGACAGCACTGAAGGCAGACTGACCTCTGACATTGAGCAGAGGATGTTCATCCTTTTCTGACACTCCCAGGGCTTTCGGCTGCTGTTTTGAATGAGTTAACTGAAGCCGTGGCTGTATACCTGTCGTCGCGCGAATCGTCTGCAGTGAACCCAGCAAACGAAACCAGAGAGCCTCAGTGAGTGGGGACGTCACTGTAACTGCACCACCTGCCCGAATTTGCTCCAACAGAGAGGTGTTAGGGGCTGCATAACCTCCCGGGGCAATGGCAATCGGGCTCAGCCATTCCGCGATATTACTCTGGTTAATGATGATTGGGTTTGGTGGTGCGTGCTTGTTATCAGGTCCTTTGTCGCCTTGTTTGTCACGAGAGCGGGACAGGCTTTGGAACAGTGAATGAAGCTCGTCATTCTCCACCGGCATCTGATAAAACTGAACATCGTCGGGTAACTGATAGATCTTCCCATTACTCTCGAAACATTGTTGCGCCAGCATCTGTCGAATCGTTTGTTCAAAGGCCAGATCCTGCCAGTTGGCCCCTTTCAGAATCACTCTTTGTCCGGCCCTTAATGACTCAAGCCTGCCGGGGAGGTGCCGGATTCGCCCCTGTTGATCCACTCCGGGGCCGCCCAGCAGCAACTGTCGCCAGTGACTGTGCAAGTGGCAGTCAATAAGAACAGTATTGTTGTCATCCATAGTGCGTTCGGAGTAGGGGAGTTCAGTCAATACCGGAGGAACTTTGTCGATCTTCATCGATGGATCATTGCCAGTCTTTGCGTCGAACTGCCAGGTATTTTCCGGTCGATTAACTCGCCGCCAGAAATCAGCCCCAGGTGCGTCGCTCCCCGTTGCCTCGTCAAGCCCGCCAAAGGATACCAGCTGGGCAGGGGCTGCCAGGACCAATAGAGAAACATGCTCGCCCAGAGGGCGTTTCTTCTGGCTGACCTGGTCGTATAGACAGGGATTATCCGGGTCCAGCAGATCATTAAACTTTGGCAGTTCATCACTGGTGAGTTTTCGGATATCTATCACCAGGGTCAGTGGCTTTGAACCTTCAAAAAGCTTGCCTGAGCGCAGAGTGTGGCGACCATCGGCGGCAATGCTCAAACGGCTCACCAGATTAGCCTGTGAAAGGTCATCGGGATGGGAAATAAGGGTGACATCCCGATATTCATCGCCGGTCTGGGCAACTAAAAGTCGGCGAACTTCATCATCACTGTCGACAAAACGAAAATCGAAGGAATGAGTCGCCTTTTGGCGCGAGGAATCCGTTGAGGAGACGGTTCTCTTTTTGTCAGGCATCCTCTGTGAAGATGGCGACTTCTTCAGTTTGGGCCTGACTTCAGTGCAGATTCCTACATCATTATTTGCCTCTGATGATAAATCCAGCTTTGCTAACTTGGCTGCACAGTCACTATAAAGAGAGTTATCATCAAGGGCGTGTTTGTTTGTAGCTGGACCAATCCGGCCATCCATAGTCAGACTCTCCTGTTATCTGAAAGGGCTGCATTAAAATTGCTTAATGATTCGACCTTCAGACAGGAGGAAAGTTCAATTTGGTTTAGAAGTCACCAAACTTGAAAAAATTCATCATAATCAGACTCTAATGCCGTATCCAGTGAGTCATAAAGCGAATTCAAATTCACGCTGTTCACAAACTCTTCGGCAATTTTTGTCAGCTCATTGTTTTTGAGAATCAGAGCGTCACTGGCGTTATGTGCATGTCTTAAGTAGTCATCCTTAATAGCTTCCTGCGACCAGTCAGAGCTCCCGATTAAAGACATCATGGCATATAGCTCTCCCGGTGAGGATGGATCATGAGCGCCAAAGCTGCGATCATTTTCCCTCCAGTCGCGAGGATAGGCCCAACAATAGGTTAAGCTCCCACCGTTCGAATGTGTCATTCCATACAAGTAATGAATAAAGGCCTGTTGAATCGCTTTCTTGCATTCTTTTTTATAGCGAGACACCAGAAGTTTTTCCCTGGATGTGACCTCATTGGACTTCAGGAAGGATTGGTACTTGCTGTTGATATCAAGCTTTTCTTTCCTGCTATCCGTTGCCCTGAAAGCATTACGGTATCGTTTTATCATTGCCTCATATTGATTGACCTTTTCAAATATCTGCTTAAAGTCCGGGCTGTTCTCAAGTTTCCGTTGAAACAGGGCTTCGGCCTTTTCATTAATCACTTTGTTCCTCGGGGAGATTTGTCCCAGAATAATAACCGGACGGTGGTTCCCCTTACCCGAGTTTGACTGCAAAAAGGCAGGTTGTTGCAACAATATTCGTTCTATATTCGGAACGCCCTCTGGTTTGTCCGTCCAGGCAATCTCTACGCATGGACTGGCAATTTTATTTTTAAGGAATGGCGAATGCCCGTCATGATGATGAGTGATGAAGAGAGTGTTCTCTTTACTCTTTTGGAAGCTTTCATAATCCTGCTGCCATTGCTGGTTATTTTTTTCCCTGGACATCAATACCCCATACCACTTTTTCAGGCAATGAGCGGCTTTAATGTTCAGTCCTTCGACACTTTCCAGACGCACCAATAGTTCATGATGTACAGAGGCCTCTATAAGCTCTGTTTTATAGGTCAGCACTGGATCCAGCCAACCCGATTCCAGGGCTTCACGGGCAAAGTGAATGATTGCAGGACGGGTCAAATCACTGTTTGCCAGTACGTCCGCTATTGAACACAACCACTGTTCAGGAGGTGTTCCGACCTGATCGATCATTTTTGAATGGAGTGACTTGAGTTGTTCACTGACCTGATCTTCATCACTGCTGGACAATATTATTTTGAGAGCCTCCGCCATCGGTTTATATTGACTTCCGTATTCAAACACTTTACCGACCAATGCTTTCTCGTCTTCGCCGAATGCTTCTGTCTCCAGCGACTGAAGCATTGAGGCGCCAATGGAAAATCTGGTTAAATCTCTTGCCTCCCAAAGGTGCTTCACTATTTCGAAAGTACCTGGAATTTTTTCTGGCAATGCACTGCCTGTCTCAAGGGTTTTGTTCAGTTCCTCAAGGCTCATACCAGAGGCTTCAGCCAGAATTTGCTGTTGTGCTAAATCAGCATCTTTCATGACATTTTTCAGGAGAACCCTGGCCTGCCTTGACTCATTACCAGAGCAACGGACCCTGTTGACAGGCTGGAACTGAGGTAAGATTTCAGTTAACTTGCCAGATTTTCCGCCCAAGTCCACTGTCTCCCAGGTTTGGCCTCTATCCGGGGAACACTCGGCAAAGGCGTGGACAGGGTTATTGATTTGCCGACATGGAATGCCAAAATAGCGACAAAAAGCAACAAATACAGACGAACGATGTGTACAGTTACCTTGCCGCTGTGTTACGAGGAAATGAAAGAAATTTTTATTGTGCTCTGGCAAAGCATCACAGGAAAATCCTCGGCAATAGTTCTCGATCGCCTCAATGCGTTGCATCGTGCTTTTAGCGTTTTTTATTCTCTGCAAAGGCACCTGTACTTCGGTTGGTTGTTGCTCAATGTTATCAAGCACTCCCTTCAGTACTGTTTTCATAGTTTCTGAACAGCGGACGTCAAAACGTGTTGAATGGGCTGGTCGGAAGTCTTCAGCAGGTGTTTTTTTGCCCGTTTGTCCGGACTCTACGACATAAGTAAATTCAATACTCTGGTTGGCTCCGGAGTTTGGAATAAACACTGTGTGAAACCCGGTATAGCAATCCCTGAACAGGGTAAACGACGAATGGGGTTCTGTACGCAGGGCCAGGATACAGTCGTCAGGCGCCAGGCTTGGCAATGGGTATTGACCATTGTTTGATGTCATCTTAATGGTTGCCAGCGTCTGGTTGCTGGCTAATGTCACTTCCTGGTCACGTTGTGGTAACCGGTCTGGTATGAGAACTTCGACCCCCTGCATGTGTTGATCACTAATATTGATCCATTTGACATCGCCTTGAGCAGACACATAAACATCCCATGCGCACCAGCGATCCATCCGGGAAGAAGGGTTCTGCGTAAGAAAAACTATATGCTCTTTGAAGTGTGGCTCCTCCTGGTTATCGTAGTCCGTGCTCCGTTCCAATGTCTTAGCCTGTTCCTCGTAGGCTTCTGCAATGTATTTTTCAGGCGCCTTATCAGCGTAAACAGTCAACGTCTGGTCAACAGGTTGTGACTCATGGTTTTTTCTCTGATCCAGTGGCGAAGCCTGTTTCTCGTGGACTTCTGGCTTGTCTTGTTCAGGCGCCTTATCAGCGTAAGCAGTCAACGTCTGGTCAACAGGTTGTGACTTATGGTTTTTTCTCTGATCCAATGGCGAAGCCTGTTTCTCGTCGACTTTGATAAAATCGTCTACCAGATGGTTCGGCAGATCATTGATCTGATGCCAGAACGCAGGCCGCCATTGGACTTCACCGGCTTTCCACGCCCTTATCTGCTGATCAGCGGCCTGAAGATAAGGCTGGTTAGCTGACATTTTCAGCGTTTGTTGCTGTTCTTCCGTCAGGGGAAATACGCTGTTAGCGTCCACGTTCGTCCGGCCAAAATGATTGCTAAACCAGCTTTGCTGCCAGTGTCGGTAGAGTGCCCCGGTGAGAATATCGTCCGAATTCAGGGGAAGGCCTGATGACTGCCACTTTGCCTGAGCCATGCTCTTGATGAGTTCCGTTCTGGCTTCCTTTTCATCCCGCTGAGTGTTAACAAGGATTTCATGTTTTTTTTCATTAACACTGTTGAGATGACTGCCTCGTATCAACCACGGACGATCAATGCCCGATACCGTTTCATTGAACCAACGGCAGAGTCCGGAATCAAATTCACTTTTCCCCATGGCAAGAGCTGAAGACTTGGGCAGTTTCTCCAGCGTTATGTTGGCAGCCATCAGATAAAGTCGGTAGTGTCGATTGAGACATTGATGAACGGCTTTTTCGCTAAAATCACCACCACTGGTGATAGCCATGGCAACATTCTGTAAATCAAGGCTGGTGGGCTGCAACGGCAGTTTTTTGTGTTGCAGGTGAGCTCTTAGACGACAATGCTTTTCTGTTAGCATTTTAGCGGCGAATGTCCCTTCTGAGGACTCTGGCAACACTTTTTCGGCAATGGTCTGCAATTCGGTCGGGTTATACTGCCGGATGGGCAAATGCCGAAAACGCCCTTTCAGCGCCGGTGATAAGGGTTTTCGCCCGCTATACTCTGGCGGGTTGATAGTAGCAAACAGGTGGAAACCCGGATGAGCATCACCGGCCAGAATACCGTTTAACTCACCTTCCAGATGCTGGCTGTCGATCAGATTCATTTCCGAAATCACCACGATGCCGCCTTCCTCTTTTGCCTTCTGAATCGCTTCACATAGTTTGTCCCAGGAACAATCACAGGCATTCAGGAGATAGACTTCGGGCGTGGACTCTTGCCGTTGCTGAGCCTGCTGTCTGAGACTTTTGATCAGAAGATTCAGCGTAGCATCTTTACCTCGCCCAGCCGGGCCTTCAATCAGTGTTGCCTGACGACCGCCGTGTTTTATCTTGCGATGATAAGCCTGCTGACAGCGACTAAAATCCTGCCCAAGCTGTTGCACCAGTTGACTGACTGCTGATCCGGAGGTATCAAACTCAGGTCGGATTGCTTTGGTTAATGTTTCGAAGGTCTGCTGAATATACGGCAGTGTATGTTTATGAACTTTGTCACGCAGGGAGTTGTCCACTTCGTAACGGGCAGCAAACCAGATTTCCAGTGCCTGCAGGGCATCCTGATGAGTTTCGGTGATTTCAGGACCCAGAAGATCGCGAAAACTTTGCTGGATCAAACCGTTCACTTGCTTGCAGGTAACATTCTCACCTGCGGGCAGCGCACGATCCAGATACCAGCCCACCCAACTGCAGATATCCGTCAAATCCCTGGGGGTAAACTCATGCTCGGGCAAGAGTTCCTGATAATATTGCCACAGTGCCATCACGCTCTCGGTGGTAATGCGTGCGATGTCGTTTATTACAGGCTCTGACAGATGTCGCTGTAACTGATTGACCAGAGCAGGTTCCACCACTCTGTTGCGAAGGAAAGCCTGATCCAGGCGTGGGTAGTAAGCCCTGGGCAATTTCTCTTTCAGGACCGGGTCGAGCTGGCGCCCGGCGTAATGATCCGGGTTACCGGTGAGAATCACCCGGTGTTTTGGGCTGACTTCGACAGGATGACCATTCACGTAAATGCAGGGTTGTGGTTCCCATAAGCCGTTCAATGATGCCAGTAATCCGGTTTTGGTGAGGTTAGCTTCATCCAGAACCAGGGTGACATAGCCTCCATCTTTGTCGGATTTGGTATTGGCCCATTCCATCAATGCCTGGTTTTGCTGCGCCATAGAGCGGTCGCCGTCGGCCTCTTGTTGCCACTGCCAGCGTTTCATCAGGGTCTGTTCGCCGTCAGAAGGTCCAAGGGACAACACCGAAGCCTGCCCTGAAGCCTTCGCCATTTTGGCAGAAAAGTAACTTTTCCCGGTGCCGGTTTCTCCCTGCAGGAATATAACCGGAGAGTCTGTGAGCCGGTCATGGAGTCGGGATAATCGACGACTTTCACGGTCCTTCTGACCTATCTCGCCATGACAAAGATCTTTGGCCAGTGCTGACAGGGGCTTATCAGCGGAACCCTGCCATTTCAGTGATTCAAACAGCCGACTTTCTATGCGTTCAATGCCTTCTGCCTCAGAATTCGCTGTCCTGGCCCTATGAAAACAATCGGTGGCCAGTGTCTGAATAGCATCGGATCGGGTCTGCCCTGGTGACAAAGGTAAATGCCAGCCAGAAGCCAGCGCATCTTGCAAACGTTTAATCTGACCTGTTGGCCTGATGGCTAACGATTGCCAGGGCTTCGCTGCCGACGGTTCGACTTGCAACTGGAACGCTAAAGCGTTTCGCTGTTGCTCAGGCCGACAGGCCACGATGATGGCACAGAGCCTGTCCAGAATTTCTTTTGCATCCCTGTATGGCAATGGATTTTCATAGGACAGTTGCAATCCTTTAATCAATCCAGCGGCCCTGAATACCTCCGGGTTAAAGGCTCTGGCCAGTTGCCACAGGTTTTGCTTCACAAACGCTCTATCCAACTGCGGGGCACTATTGATGACGGCATTTAACCGATCCGGGTCTACCGAGGGAGATTGATCCTTATCCGGTAACAAGTGCCAGCAGGCCACTTTCATAAAATCACGCACGGACGGATTCTGTCGGGTACCATGGGTGATAACACTATTGATGGCCCTGCGCCAGTGGCAGGGCAGCAGTTGTGAGGACTGATCAACCTGCTGTGCTCGCCGGGCAGCCAGTATCAGGTTATTCAATAACCCTTCGGTTATTTCAGGCAGAGGGTTACAAAGGTTGGCAGGTACGGTTTTAAAGGCTTTGTAAAGTTCATTAAGCGCCTGTTCCGGCAGCTCAGACCGGGAGATTTTATGCTTGTCCGCATTGAGATCCCAGAGATCGACCTCAGGACAGGGTTTACCCTTGGCAACCATCGAATTAAATACTGAAGAGGGGCTTTTCACAAGCCCGGGCCAGAGTACGGTGACTTGAGCCTGTGGGTAGGTTTGTAATTGGCCATTCAGCAACAGAGGTTGCCCAATAATCAGGGGTTCCAGAAGCTGCTGAAGTGTTGGATTAGTTTCCAGCCCTCTGAATACCACCGGTTTGCCAGCGGTCAAAGCCTTCTGCAAGTCACTCGGACGTCGTCCAAAATGCGCCTTTTTTTCCGAGGTGATGTGGATATTATCAAACAGCTCGCTGAGGCCGGATTGTTCATTGATCTGAATGACCAGGGGGGCTTGCGGTTGATGACTAATCCAATAACTTGCCTGGGCATGTTGTTGATACGTCACCGTGTTAAAGGCACGGTGATCGCTGACTTTTTCCTGTGGCTCGGGCAGAGGGTATGCATCGTTTTCTTCCAACCCCAGGGCTTTGGGCTGCTGTTTTGAATGAGCCACCTGAAGTCCGGGCTCAAGGCCGGTCGTCTCACGAATCGCCTGCAGTGAGCCCAGCAAACGGAACCAATGTGCCTCAGTGAGTGGAGACGTTACAGTTACGGTACCACCGGCCCGAACCTGTTCCAACAGACAGGTGTTGGGTACTGCATAGCCTTCCGGGGCAATGGCAATCGGGCTCAGCCATTGGGCAATATTACTCTCGTTAATGATGACAGGGTTGCCTGATAAAGAATGGGACAGACTCTGGAACAGTGAATGAAGCTCGTCCTTCCCTACCGGCATCTGATAAAACTGAACATCGTCGGGTAATGGACAGATTTCCCCATTGCTCTCAAAGCACTTCTGCGCCAGCATTTGCCGAATCGTCTGTTCAAAGGCGAGATCCTGCCAGTTGGCGCCTTTCAGAATCACTCTTTGTCCGGCCCTCAATGACTCAAGCCTGCCAGGGAGGTGCTGGATTCGCCCCTGTTGATCCACTCCGGGGCCACCCAGCAGCAACTGTCGCCAGTTGCTGTGCAAGTGACAGTTAATAATAATGGTATTGTCGTTTATAGCACTTTCGGCACTGGTGCATTCAGGCAATAAGGGAGGAACCAAGTCTATCTCTATTGATGGGTTCTTGCCGGTCTGCGCATCGAATTGCCAGGTATTTCCCGGTCGGTTAATTCGTCGCCAGAAATCAGCACCGGGTGCTTCATCGCTCTGGCCAACCGATGCCAGCTGCCCAGGCTCTGCCAGAACCAATAGAGAAACATGCTCGCCCAGAGGGCGTTTCTTCTGGTTGACTTTGTCGTACAGGCGCTATCCGGGTCCAGCAGATCATTAAACTTTGGCAGTTCATCACTGGTGAGTTTTCGGATATCCATCACCAGCGTCAGTGGCCTTGAACCTTCAAAGAGCTTGCCAAAACCCAGAGTGTGGCGACCGTCGGTGGCAATGCTCAACCGGCTCACCAGATTAGCCTGTGAGAGGTCATCGGGATGGGAAATAACGGTGACATCCCGATGTGCATCGTCGGTCTGGGCACTTAAAAGCCGACGAACTTCATCATCACTGTCAACAAAACGAAAATCGAAGGAATGAGTCGCCTTTTGGCGCGAGGAATCCGTCGAGGAGACGGTTCTCTTTTTGTCAGGCATTCTCTGCGAAGATGGCGATCGCTTCAGTTGGGACCTGACTTCAGTGCAGATTCCTGCATTATTATTTGCCTCTGATGATAAATCCAGCTTTGCTAACCTGGCTGAAAAGCCACTATGAAGAGGGTTATCATCAAAGGCGTGTTTGATTGTAGCTGGACCAATCCGACCATCCATAGTCAGTTTCCCTCCTGTTATCTTACAGGCCTTTATTAAAATTCCTTAATAATTTGACCTTCAGACAGGACGGAAGTTCCCTTTGGATGGACTATGGAAGCAAGTCACCAATCTCGAAAAACTCATGACGAACAAACCAGGATCACGTATCCAATGAGTCATAAAGCGAATTTAAATTCACGTTGCTCACAAACTCTTCGGCAATTTTTGTCAGTTCATGGGATCTGAGGATCAGAGCGTTACTGGCGTTTTGCACCTGCCTTAAGTAGTCATCCTTAACAGATTTCTGAAAACAGTAAGAGCTGTTAATTTTATTCATCATGGCATATAGCTCTTCTGGTGAGGATGGATCATGAGCACCGAAGTAGTCCTCTGTCCTGCCGACCCCGCCCCAACAATAGGTTAAACAACTGCTTTTCGAGCATGTCACTCCATACAGGTAATGAATGAAGACCTGCTCAATTGCTCGTTCGCATTTGTCTTTTAAATCATCCAAAAGTCTTTCTTTCTCCGGTGAAACCTCAAAGGGCTTCAGTTCGTGTTTTTCCAATAACTGCTTCAAGTCGGGTCTGGTATCAACTTTTCTTTGAAACAGAGCTTCGGCCTTTTCCTGCAATTTTCTGCTCCAATGGCAAGGTCCCAGGATAATCACCGGTCGGTAGTCCGCTTTGCCCGAGTTTGACTGCACAAACGCGGGGTGGTGCACCAACATACGTTCTATATTCGGAACCCCACCGGGTTCATCCGTCCAGGTGATCTGTAAAGATGTATTGACCATGTTAGCTTCAAGGGTTGGCGAAAACCCGCCATGACAATGAGTGACGAAAAAGCCACCAACATTTTCCTTTTTGAAACGTTGATAAGTAAGTTGCCATGCCTGACTATTTTTTTCCCTGGACAACAATTCCCTGTACCACATTTTCAGGCAACGGGTGGCTTTAACCTTCAGCTCATCGACGCCTTCCAGACGCACCAACAGCTCATGATGTCGAATGGCCTTAATAAAATAACCCATACTGGGCGGCAGTGGATCCAGCCAACCTGATTTCAGGGCTTCATGGGCAAAGTGAATAACCGAAGGATTCGTCAAGTCACTGTCTGTCAATATGTTCACTATCGAATTCAACCACTTGCGAGGACATGCTCCGGACTGATCAATCATTTTAGAATGGAGTGACTTGAGTAGTTCAGTGACCTGATCTTCATCACTGTTGGACAATATTTGTTGTACTGCCTCAGACAACCGCTTGCTGTCGGACTCAGAGTCAAGCATGCCTCTGACAAGTCGCTTCTCGCAATCGTCCACTGCCTCTATCTCCAGTAACATTGAAACCCCCATGGAGAAACCGATTAAATCTTTTCTCTCCCAAAGCTTCTTTACCCGGTCGTAAGTACTCAGATATAGGTTTGGTAATGCCCCCTTTGTCTTAAGGGCTTTGTTGAGTTTACCAGGGCTGATGCCGCAGGTTTCAGCCAGTACTTGCTGTTCTGTTAAAGAAGCCCCTTTCAGGAGATCCCGGATCTTCCTTAACTCAGTGCCAGAATCTCTGACCCTTCTGTTGGGCTGGAAGCCATATTTGATTTTTGTTGCTTCGATAGGTGACCCGCCCAAGTCCACTGGCTTCCAGGTTTGACCGCCATCCGGGGAATACTCTGCAAAGGCGTGGATATGATTAGATATTTGTCGGCATGAAATGCCAAAATAACGACAAAAAGCGATAAAAACAGGCACACGATGACAGCATTTGCCTTGCCGCTGCATTACGAGGAATTGAAAGAAATTTTTATTGCGCTCTGGTACAGCAACACCGGAAAACAGTTTGCAATAGTCCCTGATTGCCTGAATGCGTTGCTTTATGTCTTCAGCGTTTTCTATTGTCTCCAAAAGCCGCTTTACTTTGAGTGGTTGTTCGTTAATGGATACAAACACTTTGTTCAACACTGTTTTCATACCTTCGCAACAGTGGGCGTCAAAACGTTTTGATGGTGCTGGTCGGACTTCTTTAGCAGGTATTTTTTTACCCGCTTCTCCGGGTTCTACGACATAAGCAATTCTTATGCTCTGGTCGGCTTTGGCTTCTGGAACAAATAGTGTGTGAAGACCGGTATATCGGTCCCTGAGTAGTGTGAAGGCCAGGTTGGGTTCTATGCACAGGGCCAGGATACGGTCGTTAGCTGTCAGGCTGGGCAATGGATATTGACCATCTTTTGATGTCATATAAAAGGTTGCCAGTGTTTGGTTGCTGGCTAATATCACTTCCTGGTCCTGCCTTGGTAACCGGGCAGGTATAAGGACTTCGGCTCCCTGCAAGTGTTTATCATTGATGCTGATCTCTTTGACTTCGCCCTCGGCAGTCACATAAATATCCTCTGCAATCCACCGATAGGTCCCGGTAAAGAGGCCCGGCTTGTCAAAAATAACATAATCGTCATATTTTGGTTTTGCCAGCCTCTGATAGTTTGTTGATGTGTCCAATGCCGGAGCCTTTTTCTCATGGACTTCCGGAATGTATTTTTCAGGAGCCTTATTACTGTAAATAGCCAACGCGTTATTAACAGATTGCGGCTCATGGTTCCTTCTCTGAGCCAATGCCGGAGCCTTATCACTGTAAATAGCCAACGCGTTATTAACTTGCGGCTCGTGGTTACTCTTCTGAGCCAATGCCGAAGCCTGTTTCTCGTGGACTTCTGGCTTGTCTTGTTGAGGAGCCTTATCACCGTCAATAGCGGATGCTTCGTTGATAAAATCGTCCACCAGGTGGTTCGGCAGATCACTGATCTGATGCCATAACGCAGGCCACCATTGAACTTCATTGGTTTTCCATGCCCTTATCCGCGCATCAGCTGCCTTAAGATAAGGCTGGTTAGTTGACAATTTCAGCGTTTGTTTCTGTTCTTCTGTCAGGGGGAATACGCTGTTAGCGTCCACGCCCGTTCGGCCAAAATCACCCGTAAACCAGCGTTGTTGCCAGTGTCTGTATAGTGCCTGTGTGAGAATGTCGTCTGAGTGCTTCGGCTTCAGGGGAAGACCTGATGCTCGCCACCTGACCTGAGCCACCTCCTTGATGATTTCCGCTTTGGCTTTCTCTTTATCCAGACGAGTGTTAAAACAAATTTCATGGCGATTTTCATCAACACTGTTGTGATCACTGTGTCGTATTAACCACGGACGATCAATGCCCGATACCCTTTGGTAGAACCATTCGCTCATTTCAGGGTCAAGCGCTGCTTTATTCATGGCAATAGCCGATAGCCCGGGGAGTTCCTCCAGCGATAAGTTGGCGGCCATCAGATAAAGCCGATAGTGCTGATTGAGGCATTGATGAACGGCTTTTTCGCTAAAATCGCCAGCACTGGTGATAGCCTTGGCAACATTCTGTAAATCAAGGCTGGTCGGTTGCAATGGCAGTTTTTTGAGTTGCAGGTGAGCCCTTAAACGACAATGTTTTTCTATTAGCGTCTTGGCGGCGAATGTCCCTTGTGAGGACTCTGGCAACACTTTTTCGGCAATGGTCTGTAATTCGGTCGCGTTGTACTGCCGGATGGGCAAATGCCGGAAACGCCCTTTCAGCGCCGGTGATAAGGGTTTTCGCCCGCTGTACTCAGGCGGGTTGATGGTGGCAAACAGGTGGAAACCCGGATGGGCGTCACCGGCCAGAATATCGTTTAACTCACCTTCCAGATGCTGGCTGTCGATCAGGTTCATTTCCGAAATCACCACGATGACGCCATCGACTTTTGCTTTCTGGATCTTTTCACACACTTTGTCCCAGGAACAATCACAGGCATTCAGGAGATAAACTTCAGGCATGGACTCTCCCCGTCGCTTAGCCTGCTTTCTGACACTTTCAATCACCAGGTCCAATGTGGCATCTTTACCCCGTCCAGCCGGGCCTTCAATCAGCGTTGCCTGACGACCGCCGTGTTTTCTGTCGTGATAATAAGCCTGCTGACTGCGGCTTAAATCCTGCCCAAGCCACTGCACCAGTTCACGGACTGCCGATCCGGAGGTATCAAAGTCTGGTCGGATTTTTTTGCTGACTATACCGAAGGTCTGCTGCATATCCTGCAGGGTGTGGTTATATACTTTGTTGCTCAGGGTATTGTCCGGGTGGTAGCGCGCAGCAAACCAGGTTTCCAGTGCCGACAGGGCATCCTGATGAGTTTCGGTGATTTCGGGCCCCAGTACATCCCGAAAACTATGTTGGATCAAACTGTTTATTTGCTCACAGCTGGCACTGTCTCCTTTGGATAACGCACGATCCAGATACCAACCCACCCAACTGCAGATATCCGTTAAATCCCTGGGGGTAAACTCATGCTCGGGCAAGAGTTCCTGATAATATTGCCAGAGTGCCATAACGCTCTCTGCGGTAATGCGTGCAATGTCGTTTATTTCAGACTCCGACAGATGCCGTTGTAACTGATTGACCAGAGCCGGTTCCACTACCTGGTCCCGAAGGAATGCCTGATCCAGGCGTGGGTAGTAAGCTCTGGGCAGTTTCTCTTTCAGGGTCGGGTCCATTTGGCGCCCGGCGTAATGATCGGGGTTACCGGTGAGAATCACCCGGTGTTTCGGGCTGACTTTGACAGGATGACCATTTACATAGATGCAGGGCTGCGGTTCCCATAAGCCACTCAATGATGCCAGTAATCCGGTTTTGGCAAGGTTGGCTTCATCCACAACCAGGGTGATGTATTCTTTTCCATCACAGCCTCCGCCTTTGTCGGATTTGGTCTTGGCCCATTCCATCAGCGCCCGGTTTTGCTGCACCATAGAGCGGTCACCATTGGCGTGTTGTTGCCATTGCCAGCGTTTCATCAGGGTCTGTTCGCTGTCGGAAGGCCCAAGGGAAATGACCATAGCCTGCCCTGAAGCTTTCGCCATTTTGGCGGAAAAGTAACTTTTTCCGGTGCCGGTTTCCCCCTGCAGGAATATAACAGGAGAGTCCGTAAGCCGGTCATGGAGTCGGGATAAGCGACGACTTTCACGATCCTTCTGACTTATCTCACCGTGATAAAGATCCCGGGCCAGTGCTGACAAGGGCATATCAGTGGAACCCTGCCATGCCAGTGATTCAGCCAGTCGATGCTTTATACGTTCAATGCCTTCTGTCCTGGAATTCGCTGTTCTGGCTATGTGAAAACAATCGCTGGCCAGAGCCTGAATGGCATCGGATCGGGTCTGCCCCAATGGCAAAGTTAACTGCCAGCCGTTAGCCAATGCATCCTGCAAACGTTTAATTTGTTTTGATGGTCTGATGGCTAACTGTCTATATCGCTTTGCTGCCGCCGGACTGACTCCTAACTGATGCGCCATTGCCTGTCGATGTTCGTCAGGCCCATGGGCCAGAATCAGGGCACAGAGTTTGTCTGGAACTGCTTCTCTATGATGCAATGGAAATGGATTTTTATAGGACAGTTGGAATAGTTTAAATACGCTCGGGTCAAAGGCTCTGGCCAGTGGCCACAGGTTTTGTTTCAAAAACTTTCTATCCAACCGCGGAGCACTACTGATGATGGCAGTTAACTGGTACGGATCTACCGAAGCGGTCTGATCCTCATGAACATCGGGCAGTAACTGCCAACAAGCCACTTTCATAAAATCACGCACTGACGGATTCTGCCGGGTACCATGGGTGATAACGCTGTTGATAGCCTTACGCCAGTGGCAGGGCAGCAGCTGTGGGGACCGGTCAACCTGCCGTGCTCGCCGGGCAGCCAGTATCAGGTTATTCAGCAATTCTTCGGTTATTTCAGGCAGAGGGTTGCAAAGGTCGGCAGGTACCGTTGCAAATGCTTCATAAAGTCTATGAAGCGCTTGTTCTGGCAGATCGGCCCGGGGGATATCATGCCTGATAGCATTGATATCCCAGATATCGACCGCAGGACAGGGCTTACCCGTGGCGACCATCGAACCAAATACTGAAAAGGGTTTTTGCAAGGACTCAGGCCAGAGTATTGTGACCTGAGTCTTTGGGTAAGTCTGTAATTGGCCATTTACTAAAAGAGGTTGGCCTACGGCCAGGGGCTCCAGAAGCTGCGCAAGTGTTGGATTGCTTTCCAGCCCCAGGAGTACCACCGGCTTGCCAGCGGTCAACGCTATCTGCAATGCACTCCGACGTTGTCCAAAATGCGCCTTTTGTTCCGAGGCGATATGGATATTATCAAATAGCTGACTGAAGCGGGTCTGTTCATTGACCTGAATGACCAGAGGTGCTTCCGGCTGATTATTGATCCAGTGACTGGCTTGGGCAGCTTGCTGGTAACTGACGATACTAAACGCGGCCTGATCGCTGATTTTTTCTTCTGGGCAGGACAGGCAGGACACAGAGTGCTCATCGTTTTCTGCCAGTCCCAGGGCGTTTGGCTGCTGTTTTGAATGAGCTACCTGAAGTTGGGGCTCAAGGCCGGTCGCCTCGCGAATCGTCTGCAGTGAGCCCAGCAAACGAAACCAATATGCCTCTGTGAGGGGAGACGTCACAGTGACCAAACCACCCGCCCGAATTTGTTCCAACAGACAGGTGTTAGGGACTGCGTAGCCTTCCGGGGCAATGGCAATCGGGCTCAGCCATTCCCTGATATTACTCTGGTTAATGATGATCCGGTTTGCTGGCACCTTATGGGAAAGTCTTTCCTCATCAGAGTGAGACAGGCTTTGGAACAGCGAATGAAGTTCGTTATTTCCTACGGGCATCTGATAAAACAGAACATCGTCGGGTAACTGGCAGACCTTGCCATTGCTCTCAAAACATTTTTGCGCCAGCATCTGTCGAATGGTCTGTTCAAATATCAGATCCTGCCAGTTAGCCCCTTTCAGAATCACCCGTTGACCTGACCTTAGTGACTCGAGCTTGCCGGGGACGTGCTGGATTCGCCCCTGTTGATCCGCTCCGGGGCCACCCAGAAGTAACTGCCGCCAGTTATTGTGTAAGTGACAGTCAATAAGAACAGTATTGCCGTCATCCGTAACACTTTCGGCGGGGAATTCAGTCAATACCGGAGGAATCTTGTCGATGTCCATCGATGGTTCATTGCCGGTCTGAGCATCGAACCACCAGGTATTTTCCGGTCGATTAATTCGCCGCCAGAAATCAGCACCCGGAGCGCCGGCCGCGGGAGCCTCGTCGCTCTGGCCAACCGATGCCAGCTGGGCCGGGCTGGCCAGAACCAATAGAGAAACATGCTCACCCAGAGGGCGTTTCTTCTGGCTGACTTTGTCGTACAGACAGGGATTATCCGGGTCCAGCAGATCGTTAAACTTTGGCAGCTCGTCGCTGGTGAGTTTTCGGATATCCATCACCAGCGTCAGTGGCTTTGAACCTTCAAAGAGCTTGCCAGAGCCCAGAGTGTGGTGACCGTCGGCGGCAATGCTCAACCGGCTCACCAGATTAGCCTGTGAAAGGTCATCGGGGTGGGAAATAAGGGTGACGTCCCGATGCGCATCGGAGGTCTGGGTAATCAGAAGCTGGCGAACTTCATCATCACTGGTAACAAAACGAAAATCGAAGGCATGAGGGGTCTTTTGGAGCGAGAACTCCATTGCTGATACGGTTCTTGCTTTGTCAGGCAAGTTCACCGGACAGGGTGAAATCTTTAGTTTGGCGCTTACTTCTGAGCAGATTCCTACATCCTTCGTTTCCTCTGAAGATAAATCCGGCTTTGCTATCTTGACCGGCACGCCACTCTCAGGACCGAGTTTATATATTTTTACATCAATACGACCGTCCATAGTCAATATTTCCCCACTGTCATTTGAACAACTAAAGTGAAACTGATTAGTTATTGGACTTTCAGTTTGTATGAAAGTTCCATTTTAGTGGTAATAAAGGCCGGGCCCGGTTGCACAGGGAAATGGTAAACAGAAAATATGGGCAATGTCCTGAGGGACTCAAGGAATTAAAGGGACGGTTTGTTTACCAGTTTCGCCGTAAAGCCTCGCCCAATGCGGGCGGGGATATAAGGCGGGAACGCGTAGAGCGTTCCGGTTGAGTGTTTGCAGGTAAACTGCTACCTTTTGTCCTGTCTCTTGTAGACCTACCGTCGGGCAGACGGGATGTTAAGTCTGTGGAGTTTGTGTGAGACTTGGGGAGCATGGGTTGATTCGCCATCGTAAAAGCTCCCACTGTGGAACTTTTATGCGATAACCAAGCCTGTTCCCTGAGCAACGAACTATGAAACAGAAACGTTCTTGAGCGATCAAGAACCCTCGCCCGATAGGGCGGGGAGTGTCAGTCTGTATCCAGTGACTCATAAAGCGAATCCAAATTCACGCTGTTCAAAAACTCTTCGGCAATTTTTGTCAGCTCACCGGATTTGAGTATCAGAGCGTTACTGTCGTTGAATGCCTGGCGCAAGTAGGCATCCCTGCCATATTCCTGAAACCAGGAAGAGCTGTTGATTTCAGACATCATGGCATACAGCTGTTTCGGTGAGGATGGATCACGAGCTCCATATTTGTATGGTTTATCAATTTCAGGCTTCACGGTAGCATCGGCCCAACAATACGTTAAGCTACCACCTTTCGAATGCGTCACTTCATACAGGTAATGACTAAAGGCCTGCTGAATTGCCCGCCTGTATATGGCTCTTAAATCATCTAAAAGCTTCTGATTCTGCCTTAATACGTCAAAGGGCTGTTGTATGGCTTTTTCCAATAACTGTTTCAATTCCGGGCTATTGTCAACTTTTCGTTGCAACAGGGCTTCGACCCTTTCATTAATCACAGTGCTGTTCCAGGAAGGCTGCCCCATGATAATCACCGGACGGTGGTTCGCCTTGCCCGAGATTAACTTTGGAAACGCAGGCGAGTGCACCAGCATTCGTTCTATATTCGGCATACCCTCAGGTTCGTTCGACCAGCCGGTCCCTAAAGACCGACTGATAATGAAATCTTCAAAAGACTGCGAAAGCCCGTTATGACAGTGAGTGACCAATAAGGCATCACCTTCTTTCTCCCGGAAGTTCCTGTAAGCCAACCGCCATGCAGGGCTACTTTTTTTCCTGAATACATGCTTATACCATTTTTTCAGGCAATCAGCGGCTTTAACCTTCAGTTCATCGACGCCTTCCAGACGCACAAATATCTGGTGATATCTATCAAATCCCCAGAGACGGTTGTCAAAGTGCACTGGATCCAGCCAACCCAATTCCATGGCACCAAGTGCCAGGTGGATAGCCGAAAGTCTGGTTATGTCGATGTCTTGCAATATGTGCAGCAATGTCATTATCCACTTTAAACTGCTTGCTTCGGCCTGATCAATCACTGTCGAATGGATTGACTTGAGTCGTTCAATGACCTGATATTCAGCACTGTTGCACAATATGTGCATTAATGCTCCTCTCATCAGTTTAAAGTCCATTTCCTGATCGATCAGTGCTTTGGTTTCCAATGTCTCCAGCATTGAGACTCCCATGAGAAAACCGGCTAAATTGTTTTCCTGCCGAGGGTTCTTTACCATTTTGGAATTACCTGAATGGGTTTCCGGCAATGCACTGTTTTTCTCAAGGGCTTTGTTCAGCTCCTCCAGACTCACGCCAAGGTTTTTAGCCAGAGCTTGCTTTTGGGCCAAATCACCCCCTTTCAGGAAAGCCTCAATCTTCTTTGACTCATCGCTGGAACAACGGATCTTTCTGTTGGGCTGGAAAGCAGACAGGATTTCTATTGCCTTGAAAGGTGCTCCACCCAAATCCACGGATTTCCAGGTTTGACCGTCATCCACGGAGTACTCGGCAAATGAGTGAATAGCGCTTTGAATCTTTCGACAGGGAATCCCGAAATAACGACAAAAAGCAATAAAAACAGGCACACGATGAAGACAGTGCCCTTGCCGCTGTGTTACAAGGAATTTAAAGAAATTTTCATGGCGCTCTGGTTGAACCTTACCCGAAAACAGTCGGCAATAGTCCGTGATCGCCCTGATTCGTTGCAGCGTGTTTTTAGGGGATTTTATTTGCCGCAACAGCATCTTTACTTCGGATGGGTGGTCAGTTCTCGCGAACAGTTCATCCAGTACGGTTTTGATACCTTCTGAACAGTGGCTGTCAAACCATGTTGATCGTTCCGCACGGGTTCCTTTGGCAGGCGTTTTTTTGCCCGGCTCTCTGGATTCTACGACATAAGCCAGGTGAATACGCTGGTTGGCCTGGACCTCAGTAACAGTCAGTGTATGAAGACCGGTATATCGGTTCCTGACCAGGGTAAATGGCACATCAGGTTTTAAACGCAGGGCCACGATATAGTCATTAACTGTCAGGCTGGGCAATGCATGTCGACCATTGCCCGATATCCGGTTAAAAGTCGCCAGCGTTTGATCTCTGGTTAATGTCAGTTGCTGATCAGGCCCCGGCAACCGGGTCGGTATGAGGTTTTCGAAGCCATCAATGTCTTTATCATTAAGATCGATCTCTTTAACCTCACCCTCAGCAGACACATAAATATCCTTTGCCCGCCAGCGATACATATAGGAAGGGCTCTGTGTCTTAAAAATTTTATAATCCTCAAGTTGTGGTATCTCCTGGCACTCATAGTCCGTTGTCCGATCCAATGTCGGAGCCTGATTCTCGTGGACTTCGGGATTGTAGGGTTCAGGAGCCTTATCACCGCCAACAGCTGACACTTGGTTACTGCAACCGTCAACCCGAAGGTTCTGCAGACCGCCCATCTGATGCCAAAATGCAGGCCATAGTTTAATGTCACATAGTTTAACGTCATGGGCATTCCATGCCGCTATCCGCTGTTCAGCGTCCTGAAGATAAGGCTGGGAAGCTGGTAATTTCAGCGTTTGTTCCTGTTCTTCCGAGAGGGGAAAGACGCTATTGGCGTCCATGCCTGTCTGGCAAAAGTTACGATCAAACCAGCGTTGCTGCCAGTGTCGGTACCGTGCCTGGGTGAGGATATCGTCCGATTCATCCGGTTTCAGGGAAAGACCGGATGCCCGCCACCGGGCCTGAGCCAGTCTTTTGATGATCTCCGTTCTGGCTTCCTTTGCATTCAGATCAGCATCAATAAGCATTTCATGGCGTTTCTCATCCGTACTGTTGAGATAACTGCGTCGTATCAACCACGGACGATCAATGTCCGATATTGTTTGGTTTAACCATTTGCAAAGTCCGGAATCAAACTCACCATTACTCATGGCAATAGCTGATGGATCTGGCAGTTCCTCCAGCGATAGTTTTGCAGCCATCAGGTAAAGTCGGTAGTGCTGATTGAGGCATTGACGAAGTGCTTTTTCGCTAAAATCGCCTTCTCTGTTAACAGCCATCGCGACATTCTGTAAATCGCGACTGGTCGGTTGTAACGGCAGGTCTTTCCGTTGCAGGCAGGTTCTTAAACGACAATGTTTTTCAGTCAACCGTTTAGCCATGATTTTTCCCTGCTCGTTCGCTGGCAAGACTTTTTCGGCAATGGTCTGTAATTCGGTCGAGCTGTACTGCCGGATCGGCAAATGCCTGAAACGCCCTTTCAGCGCCGGTGATAAGGGTTTTCGCCCGCTGTACTCAGGCGGGTTGATGGTGGCAAACAGGTGGAAACCCGGATGGGCGTCACCGGCCAGAATATCGTTCAACTCCCCTTCCAGGTGCTGGCTGTCGATCAGGTTCATCTCCGAAATTACAACGATGCCGCCATCGACTTTTGCCTTCTGGATGGCTTCACACACTTTGTCCCAGGAACAATCACAGGCATTCAGGAGAAAAACTTCCGGCATCGACTCTCCCTGTTGTTCAGCCTGCTGTTTGATACTTTCGATCATAAGATTCAGCGTGGCATCCTTACCCCGTCCAGCCGGACCTTCAATCAGCGTCGCCTGTCGTCCGCCGTGTTTTATGTTGAGATGATAAGCCTGCTGAGCGCGGCTTAAATCCTGTCCAAGCCGTTGTGCCAGCTCAATGACCGCCGATCCGGAGGTATCAAACTCAGGTCGGATTTCTTTGGTCAATGTTCTGAAGTCCTGCAGAATGTCTGGCAAGGTTTGGTTATGAACTCTGTCGCGCAGGGTGTTGTCCGGGTGGTAGCGTGCAGCAAACCAGATTTCCAGTGCCGAAAGGGCATCCTGTTGAGTCTCGGTGATTTCGGGACCCAGTAGATCCCGGAAACTTTGCCGGATCAAACTGTTCAATTGCTCACAGCTGGCACTGTCTTCTTTGGATAAGGCACGATCCAGATACCAACCCACCCAACTGCAGATATCCGTTAAATCCCTGGGAGTAAATTCATGCCCGGACAACAGCTCCTGATAAAATTGCCACAGTGCCATCACACTCTTGCTGGCACTGTGTGCAATGTCGTTTATTTGCTGCTCCGGCAGATGCCGTTGTAAATGCCTGACCAGAGCCGGCTCCACTACCCTGTCGCGAAGGAATGCCTGATCCAGGCGAGGGTAGTAAGCTCTGGGCAGTTTCTCTTTCAGGGCCGGGTCCATTTGGCGCCCGGAATAATGATCGGGATTGCCGGTAAGAATCACCCGGTGTTTTTCGCTGACCTTGACAGGATGACCATTCACATAGATGCAGGGTTGCGGTTCCCATAAGCCGTTCAATGATGCCAGCAATCCGGCTTTGGTGAGGTTGGCTTCATCCAGAACCAGGGTAATGTACTCTTTTCCAACACAGCCTCCGTCTTTGTCGGATTCGGTTTTGGCCCATTCCATCAGCGCCCGGTTTTGCAGCACCATAGAGCGGTCGCCATCGGCGTGTTGTTGCCACTGCCAGCGTTTCATCAGGGTCTGTTCGCTGTCGGAAGGCCCAAGGGAAATGACCGTAGCCTGCCCTGAAGCGTTCGCCATTTTGGCGGAAAAGTAACTTTTTCCGGTGCCGGTTTCCCCTTGCAGGAATATAACAGGAGAGTCCGTAAGCCGGTCATGGAGTCGGGATAAGCGACGACTTTCACGATCCTTCTGACTTATCTCACCGTGATAAAGATCCCGGGCCAGTGCTGATAAGGGCATATCAGTGGAACCCGTCCATTTCAGTGATTCAGACAGTCGATGTTCTATGCGTTCAATGCCTTCTGTTTTGGAAGTCGCTGTTCTGGCCCTATGAAAACAATCGCTGGCCAGGGCGTTAATGGTATCGGATCGGGTCTGCCCCAATGGCAAAGTTAACTGCCAGCCACAAGCCAGTGCATCCTGCAAACGTTTAATCTGTTTTGTTGGCCTGACGGCTAATGATTGACAGGGCTCTGATGCCGCCGGATCGACTTCTAACTGATACGCCATCGCATCTCGTTTTTCTTCAGGTGCATTGGCGACGATCATGGTACAGAGCCTGTCCAGAACTTCTTTTTCATTCTGCTCTGAAAATGGACTTTTATAGGACAGTTGTAATTTTTCATCAAAGACTGCCGGGTCAAAGGCTCTGGCCAGTGACCACAGGTTCTGCTCCACAAACGCTCTATCCAGGCGCAGAGAATTGTTGATAATGGCATTTAAGTGATCCGGGTCTATCGAGGCGGTTTGATCTTCGTCCGGCGTCTTATCTGGTAACAAGTGCCAACAGGCCACTTTCATAAAATCCCTCACAGTCGGATGCAGCCGGGTACCATGGGTGATGACGCTATTGATGGCCTTGCGCCAGTGGCAGGGCAGGAGCTGCGCGGACTGGTCAACCTGCTTTGCCCGCCGGGCAGCCAGTATCAGGTTATTCAACAACCCTTCGGTCATTACAGGCAGAGAGTTTTTAAGGCCGACAGGTACGGTTTTAAACGCTTTGTAAAGTTTATCAACTGCTTGTTCTGGCAGCTCAGTTCCGGGGATATGATGCTTGTCGGCATTGATAGCCCAGAGATCGACTTCAGGGCAGCGTTTACCTGTGGCGACCAGCGAATTAAATACTGAAGACGGGCTCTTGGCAGACTCAGGCCAGAGCAGGGTGACATGAGCTTGTGGGTAGGCCTGTAATTGGCCATTCACCAACAGAGGTTGCCCGGCAGCCAGAGGTTCCAGCAGGTGCTGAAGCGTTGGATTACTCTCCAGCCCACGGAATACGACCGGCTTGCCAGCGGTTAATGCCTTCTGCAACTCACTCTGACTTCGTCCAAAATGGGCCTTTTGCTCCGAGGTGATATGGATATTATCAAATAGCTGGCTGAAGCCGGTCTGTTCATTGACCTGAATGACCAGAGGTGCTGGCTGGTGATTATTGATCCAATGGCTTGCCTGGGCATGTTGCTGATAAGTGACTGTTTCAAAGGCAGCGCGATTTCTGGTTTTTTCCAGTGGCATGGGCAGAGGGTATTCATCGTTTTCTGCCAAGCCCAGGACTTTCGGCTGCCGTTTTGAATGAGCCACCTGAAGCCCTGGCTGCAAACCTGTCTTCTCGCGAATCCTCTGCAGTGAACCCAGCAAACGAAACCAGAGCGCCTCACTGAGGGGAGACGTTACGGTGACGACACCCCCCGCCTGAACTTGTTCCAACAGACAGGTGTTTGGGGCTGCATGGCCATCCGGGGCAATGGCAATAGGGCTCAGCCATTCATTGATATTACCCTGGTTAATGATGATCGGGTTTCCTGGTGCCTGCTCTTTATCAAGTCCTTTTTCACCTTCTGTGTCACCTTCTCTGTCGCAGGAGCAGGAAAGGCTCTGGAACAATGAACGAAGCTCATCATTCCCTACCGGCATTTGATAAAACTGAACATTGTCGGGTAACGGACAAATATTCCCGTTGCTCTCAAAACATTGTTGCGCCAGCATCTGACGAATCGACTGTTCAAAGGCCAGGTCCTGCCAGTTGGCCCCTTTCAGAATGACCCGTTGTCCGGCTTTTAATGACTCAAGCCTGCCGGGGAGATGCCGGATTCGCCCCTGTTGATCCACTCCGGGGCCGCCCAGAAGTATGTGTCGCCAGTTTTTGTGTAAGTGACAGTCAATAAGAACAGTATTGCCGTCATCCAAAACACTTTCGGCGGGGAATTCAGTCAATACTGGAGGAACCTTGTCGATGCTCATTGATGGGTCATTGCCGGTCTGAGCATCGAACCACCAGGTATTTTCCGGTCGATTAATTCGGCGCCAGAAATCAGCACCGGGTGCGTCGGCCGAGGGCGCTTCGTAGCTCTGGCCAACCGATGCCAGCTGCGCAGGGCTTGCCAGGACCAATAGAGAAACATGCTCACCCAGAGGGCGTTTCTTCTGGCTGACTTTGTCGTATAGACAGGGATTATCCGGGTCCAGCAGATCGTTAAACTTTGGCAGCTCGTCGCTGGTGAGTTTTCGGATATCCATCACCAGCGTTAGTGGCTTTGAACCTTCAAAGAGCTTGCCAGAACCCAGAGTGTGGCGACCGTCGGCGGCAATACTCAACCGGCTCACCAGATTAGCCTGTGAAAGGTCATCGGGGTGGGAAATAAGGATGACATCCCGACCTTCATCGCCGGTTCGGGCAGCCAGAAGCTGTCGAACCTCATCATCATTGGCAACAAAACGGAAATCGAAGGAATAAGGGGCTGCCTGTGAGGAATCGGTTGAGGAAAGGGTACCTGCTCTGTCAGACAAGGTCATCGGAGTTGACGATAAAGCTTTGACAGTGACAACAGGGTCGATGCCTTCAACCTTTGGCGGTGAACCGAACTGTGATCTCTCTGCTGGCATGCCATTATGGGATACGCCATTGTTACAAAAGGAGGGGGTTATTCCTCCGCCAATCTGGCCATCCATAGCCACTTCTCCTGTCCTTTGAGAGGCTAAATTGAAATTGTTTGATCATTTGACCTTCGGATTGAAGAGAAGTTCATTTGGATAGTTATGCCATTGAAGGAAGTCATCTATGATCACATTCTTAATGACTCATAAAACGAATTTAAATTCATATTGCTCAAAAATTCATCAGCAATTTCTGTCAGCTCATTGGGTTTGAGTATCAGAGCATTACTGGTGTTGAGTGCCTGCCGTAGGTAGTCATCCTTAACAGAGTTCTCAAAAGAATAAGAGCTGAAAACAGAAGCCATCATGGCATACAGCTCTTCTGGTGAGGATGGGTCATGAGCGCCATATTCCGGCCTGTTGGCATCACCGCCCCAACAATAGGTTAAACAATCGCCTTTCGAGCGTGTCACTCCGTAAAGATAAAGACTGAAGGCCTGTATTAACGCATGCAAGCATCTCTCGTTTGAATCACTCAAAAAGCCTGCATCCTCAGGAGATATCCCAAGGTGGGCTAGTTCGTTTATTTGCGACAGTTGCTTCGAGTTCAGGCTATTCTCAACGGCTGTTTGAATCAGAGCTTCGATCTTTTCATAGAGCACAGAGCCGTACCAGTGAGGTTGCCCCACGATAATCACCGGACGGTGGTTTGCCTTGCCCGAGTTTAACTTCACAAATGCAGGATGGTGCAGCAACATTTTTTCTATATTCGGAGTGCCCTGAGGTTCGTCCGTCCAGACGGTCTTTATGGATGAGCTGGTCATTTTTTCTTCAAGCAGTGGCGAAAACCCTTCATGACAATGAGTGACGAACAAGGTATCACCATGTTCCCGTTGGAAGCGTTTATAACTGCGTTCCCATTCCAGGCTATTTTTTCCCCTGGACAATAATCCCCGGTACCACATTTTCAGACACTGGGCGGCTCTGGCCTTTAGCTCATCGACGCCTTCCAGACGCACCAAAAGCTGATGATGTTCAATGGCTCCCTTAACAAGGCTCTTGCAGTCCGGCAGTGGATCCAGCCATCCCGATTTCAGGGCTTCATAGGCAAAGTGAATAACCGAAGGGTTGTCCAGGTTACTCTCTTTCAATATACGTGTTATTGAATTCAACCAGTCTTCAGGGTCGGCCCCAGCCTGATTTATCATTTTTGAGTGCAGTAACCTGAGTTGTTCAGTGACCTGATTTTCATCACTTTTGGACAATATCTGTTTGACCGCCTTGGACATTGGCCTGTGACGACCTTTACTGTCATCCAATTCGCCGATCAATTTCATCTCAAAATAGCCCAATGTTTCTGTCTCCAGTAATATTGAGACACCCATGACAAAACCGGTTAAATCTCCTCTCGCCCAGAGATTCAATACCGTGTTGTAAGTGTTCAGGTTCGTTGCTGGCAGTGCACTGCCTGTCTCAAGGACGTTGTTCAATTCCTCAAGGCCCATACCCATGGCCTCAGCCAAAGCTTGCCGTTGTGCTGAATCAGCCTCTTTCAGGAGATCACCGATCTTCTTCGACTCAGAACCAGAACCGCTGACCCTTCTGTTGGGCTGGAAGAAAGACAGGGTTTTTGTTGCCTCGACAGGCGACCCGCCCAAATCCACTGGCTCCCAGGTTTGACCACCATCCACAGAACACTCTGCAAAGGCATGGGTACGGTTAGATATTTGCCGACATGGAATACCAAAATAACGACAAAAAGCGATAAAAACAGGCACACGATGACGACAGCTGCCTTGCCGCTGTGTTATGAGGAAGTGCAAAAAATTGCCATTTTGCTCTGGCATAGCAGCACCGGAAAACTCTCGGCAATAGTCCCCGATTGCATCAATGCGTTGTCTCGTGTTTTCAGCGCTTTTTATTCTCTGCAAAGGCATTTGTATTTCGGGTAGTTGTTGCTCAATGTTCTCAAGCAGTTCCCTGAGTACTGTTTTCATACCTTCTGAACAGTGGCTGTCAAAACCTGTTGATCGTTCGCGGCGGGCTGCTCCGGCAGGTGTTTTCTGGTCCGCTTTTCTGTGTTCTACAACATAAGCAAATCGGATACTCTGGTTGGCTTTGGCCTCTGGAGCAGAGAGTGTGTGAAGCCCGGTATATCGATCCCTGATCAGGGTGAATGGCAAACGGGGTTCTGTTCGCAGGGCCACGATATAGTCGTTAACTGTCAGGCTGGGCAATGCAAATTGACCATTGTCGGATGAGATGTCCAGGGTTGCCAGGGTTTGATCGCTGGCTAATATCAGTTCCTGATCCTGTTCTGGCAACCGGGCAGGTATGAGAACTTCGGCCCCCTGTATGAACTGATGACTGATATTGATACTTTTGATTTCACCCTCAGCAGATACATAAATATCCTTTGCCCACCATCGATAAATCCCGGGAAAATGGTTCGGTAAATCAAAAATTATATAGCGGTAAATTTGTGGCTTTTGCAGAGCCTTATAGTTCGTTTTCCGGTCTAATGCCGGAGCCTGTTCCTCGTGGTCTTCCGGGAGGTATTTTTCAGGAGCCTTATCACCGTCAATAGTCAACGCCCGGTTTAGAGGTTGTGGCTCTTGGTCGGTTCCCTGAGCCAATGCCGGAGCCTGTTGGTCATGGACTTGTGGTATGTCTTGTGATGCATCGTTAATAAAATTGTCTACCAGATGATTCGTCAGATCACTTAGCTGGTTCCAAAATGCAGACCACCCTTGAAGGTCACGAGCGTTCCATGCACTTATCTGCCGATCAGCCTCCTGAAGGTAAGGCTGGCAAGCCGATAGTCTCAGCGTTTGTTTCTGTTCTTCCGTCATGGGAAAAACACTATTGCCGTCTGCGCCTGCCCAGCCAAACTGGCGATCAAACCAGCGTTGCTGCCAGTGTCGGTATAGTGCCCGGATGAGCGTATTGTCGGACTCATCCGGCTTCAGGGATAGACCGGATGCCTGCCATTTTGCCTGAGCTACCCTCTTGATGATTTCCTTTTTGGCGTCCTCTTCATTCAAAAGAGTGTTGAAACAAATTTCGTGGTTTTTTTCATCAACACTGTTGTGATCACTGCGTCGAATCAGCCATGGACGATCAACGTCCGGTACTGTCCGGTTGAACCATTCGCACAGGCCGGAATCAAGTTCACCTTTATCAAGGGCAAGAGCCGAAGATTCGGGCAGTTCATCCAGCGATAGGTTGGCAGCCATCAGGTAAAGCCGGTAGTGTTGATGGAGGCATTGATGAAGTGCTCTGTCAGTAAAATCGCCGCCTCTGAAGACAGCCCTGGCGACATTCTGTAAATCACGGCTGGTGGGTTGCAATGGCAGTTTTTTGCGCTGCAGGTAAGCCCTTAAAAGACAATGTTTTTCTGTTAGCTTTTTAGCGACGAATGTCCATTCCGGGGACTCTGGCAACAGCTTTTCGGCAATGGTCTGTAATTCTGCCGGGTTATACTGCCGGATGGGCAAATGCCGAAAACGTCCTTTCAGCGCTGGTGATAAGGGTTTTCGCCCACTGTACTCAGGCGGGTTGATGGTGGCAAACAGGTGGAAACCCGGATGGGCGTCACCGGCCAGAATATCGTTTAACTCACCTTCCAGGTGCTGGCTGTCGATCAGATTCATTTCTGAAATCACCACGATGCCGCCATCGACTTTTGCCTTTTGGATCTTTTCACACAGTTTGTCCCAGGAACAATCACAGGCATTCAGAAGATAGACTTCCGGCATGTATTCATCCTGTTGCTCAGCCTGCTTTTTAATAGCTTCAATCACCAGGTTCAGCGTGGCATCTTTACCTCGTCCCGCCGGGCCTTCAATCAGTGTTGCCTGACGACCGCCGTGTTTCCTGATGAAATGATAAGCCTGCTGACAGCGGTTTAAATCCTGTCCAAGTCGTTGCACCAGCTCACAGACTGCCGATCCGGAGGTATCAAAGTCTGGTCGGATTTTTTCGCTGACTGTGCTGAAGGTCTGCTGAATATCTGACAGGGTCTTGTTACGAACTCTGTCGCTCAGGGTGTTCTCTGATTTGTAACGGGCAGCAAACCAGATTTCCAGTGCTGACAGGGCATCCTGCTGAGTCTCGGTGATTTCAGGCCCCAGTACATCCCGAAAACTTTGTTGGATCAAACTGTTTATTTGCTCACAGGTCACAGTGCCGCGAGCGGGCAGGGCATGATCCAGATACCAGCCCACCCAACTGCAGATATCCGTTAAATCCCTGGGGGTAAACTCATGCTCTGGCAACAGCTCCTGATAATATTGCCAGAGTGCCATCACACTGTTGCTGGCACTGTCTGCAAAGTCGTTTATTTGATGCTCCGGCAGATGCTCTTGTAGATGCCTGAACAGAGCCGGTTCCACCACTCTGTCCCGAAGGAATGCCTGATCCAGGCGAGGGTAGTAAACTCTGGGCAGTTTCTCTTTCAGGGCCGGGTCCATTTGGCGCCCGGAGTAATGATCCGGGTTGCCGGTAAGAATCACCCGGTGTTTCGGGCCGACCCTGACAGGATGGCCATTGACGTAAATGCAGGGTTGCGGTTCCCAGAGGCCGTTCAATGATGCCAGCAATCCGGCTTTGGCCAGGTTGGCTTCATCCAGAACCAGAGTGACATAGTGTCCATCCTTGTCGGACGGAGTCTTGGCCCATTCCATCAATGCCCGGTTTTGCTGCACCATCGAGCGGTCGCCGTCGGCGTGTTGTTGCCACTGCCAGCGTTTCATCAGGGTCTGTTCGCTGTCAGAAGGTCCAAGAGAAATGACCGCAGCCCGTCCTGAAGCCCTTGCCATTTTGGCGGAAAAGTAACTTTTCCCGGTGCCGGTTTCTCCCTCAAGGAATAGAACGGGAGAGTCTTTAAGCCGGTCATGGAGCCGGGATAATCGACGGCTTTCACGATCCTCTTGACTCATCTTGCCGTGATAAAGATCCTGGGCCAGTGCTGACAATGGCCTATAAGCAGAACCCCTCCGTAGCGAATCAGACAGTCGATTTTCTATGCGTTCAATGCGTTCTGCGTCAGGATTTTCTGTGACATATTCTCCCCTGGCAATGTGTAAGCAGTCGCAGACCAGAGCGTGAATGGCATCGGATCGGGTCTGCCCCAGTGGCAAAGACAACAGCCAGCCAGAGGCCAGTGCGTCTTGCAGACGTTTGATCTGTCTTGATGGCCTGACGACTAAGGATTGATATTGTTCTGCTGCCGCTGGATCGACTGCCAACTGATTCGCCATTGCCTGTTGTTTTTCTTCAGGAGCATGGGCCAGGATCATGGCGCAGAAACTGTCCGGGACTCCTTGTCCATCCCATTCTGGAAATGGATTGTCATAGGACAGTTGTAAGTCGCCATTAAACACCGCCGGGTCAAAGGCCCGGGCCAGTTGCCAGGGGTTCTGCTCCACAAACTCTCTATCCAGCCGCAGGGCACTGTTGATGATGCCATTTAACCGATCCGGGTCTACCGAGGCGGCTTGATCCTTGTCCGGTAACAAGTACCAGCAAGCCACTTTCATAAAATCACGCACTGACGGATTCTGCCGGGTGCCGTGGGTGATAACGCTGTTGATAGCCTTGCGCCAGTGGCAGGGCAGGAGCTGTGGGGACTGGTCGGTCTGCCGTGCTCGCCGGGCAGCCAGTATCAGGTTATTCAATAACCCTTCGGTCATTTCAGGCAGAGGATTACAAAGGTCGCCAGGTACGGTTTTAAAGGCTTCGTAAAGTGAGCAAATTGCTTGTTCTGGCAATTCAGTCCGGGAGATATCATGCCTGTCGGCATTGATATCCCAAAGATCGACTTCAGGACAGGGCTTACCCGTGGAAACCAGCGAATTAAATACTGAAGATGAGCTTTTCAAAGACTCAGGACAGAGGAGTGTGACACGAGCTTGTGGGTAGGCCTGTAATTGACCATTCACCAACAGAGGTTGCCCAACCATCAGGGGTTCCAGAAGCTGCTGAAGCGCTGGATTAGTCTCCAGTCCCAGAAGCACAACAGGCTTACCCGCAGTCAATGCCTTCTGCAACTTACTTTGACTTCGTCCAAAATGGGCCTTTTGTTCCGAGGCGATATGGATATTATCAAATAGCTGGTTGAAGCCGGTCTGTTCATTGACCTGAATGACCAGAGGGGCTTCCGGCTGATGATTGATCCAGTGATTTGCCTGGGCATTTTGCTGGTAAGTGGCGGTATTAACGGCGACAGTATCTCTGATTGTATTTTGTAGCCTGGACAAAAGGCATTCGTCGTGTTCATTCAACCCCAGAGCTTCCGGCTGCTGTTTAGAATGAGCCACCTGAAGTTTGGGTTGCAGGCCGGTTGTCTCGCGAATCGTCTGCAGTGAACCGAGCAAACGAAACCAGAGTGCCTCAGTGAGGGGAGAGGTTACGGTGACGACACCTCCCGCCTGAACCTGTTCCAACAGACAGGTGTTGGTTGTTGCATAGCCTTCCGGGGCAATGGCAGTAGGGCTCAGCCATTCGCTGATATTACTCTGGTTAATAATGATTGGGTTTCCTGGTGCATTATCAGAGCAGGAGAGGCTTTGAAACAGTGAATAAAGCTCGTCATTGTCAACCGGCATTTGATAAAACTGAACATCGTCGGGTAACGGACAGACCTTGTCATTGCTTTCAAAGCACTGTTGCGCCAACAGCTGTCGAATCGTCTGCTCAAAAGTCAGGTCCTGCCAGTCGGCTCCTTTCAGAATGACTCGTTGTCCGGCTTTCAAAGACTCAAGCCTGCCGGGTATATGCTGGATTCGCCCCTGTTTATCGACTCCGGGACCGCCCATCAGTAACTGTCGCCAGTGACTGTGCAAGTGACAGTTAATTAAAACACTTTTGTCGTTTATGGTGCTTTCGCTGGAGGGGAGTTCAGCCAAAACCGGAGGAACCTTGTTGACAGTCATCGACGGGTGATTGCTGATTCGAGCTTCGAACTGCCAGGTATTACCTGGCCGATTAATGCGCCGCCAAAAGTCAGCGCCTGGTGCGCCGACCGGCGAAGCTTCGTCACGCTTGCCAACCGATGCCAACTGTTTAGGGTCTGCCACAACCAGCACAGAAACATGCTCACCCAGAGGGCGTTTCTGCTGGTTGACTTTGTCGTACAGACAGGGATTATCCGGGTCCAGCAGATCGTTAAATTTGGGCAAATCCTCGCTGCTGAGTTTTCGGATATCTATCAACAGGGTTAATGGCTCTGAACCTTCAAAGAGCTTACCTGAACGCAAAGTATGGCGACCCTCCCCGGAAATGCTCAACCGGGTCACCAGATTAGCCTGTGAGAGGTCATCGGGATGAGAAATGAGGGTGACATCCTGATGTTCATCGCAGGTTCGGGCAACCAAAAGCTGTCGAACCTCATCATCACTGGCGACAAAACGAAAATCGAAGGCGTGAGGTTTTTTTTGCAGTGAGGAATCGGCTGAGGATACGGTTCTCACTTTGTCAGGCATTGCCACCGAAGAGGGCGATGTCTTCAGTTTGGACGTCACCTGGTAGCAGATTTCTATGCCCTTTTCCTTTTCCTCTGATGGTTGCTTGGCTGGCACACGTCCATCAGGCACGTATCTCTCAAGAACAGGACTGTCTGTTTTTTCACCTATCTGACCATGCATAATCAATCTCTCTCCCGGAGGACTGCTTGAAGTTGGTTAATCGTTTGACCTTCAGACAGGAGAAAAGTTCTATTGGAGGGTTACCCGAAACCATTAAAGGGAAATCACTGGTCTCGAATAACTCATCACGATCCGGCTACTACCTGGTCCATCACTGCGTCACAAAGCGAATTCAAATTCACGCTGTGCAAAAACTCCTTGGCAATTTTTGTCAGCTCATGGGGTTTGAGCACCAGGGCGGTGCTGGCGTTTTGAACCTGCTTTAAGTAGTCAACCTTAACAAAACACTGAAAATCGAAAGAGCTTCCAATTCGATCCATCATGGCATACAGCTCTTTGGCTGAGGATGGGTCACGAGAGCCATAGCAGCTGCCCGGATCATACGACCTGTTGATGAGTGCATTACCCCAGCAATACGTTAGATGACCAGCCTCCGAGAGTGTCAAGTCACAGAGATAATGACAGAAGGCCTGCTCAACCGCTTCCCGACATTTATCTTTCAGGCTATATTGCGTATCTGTCGCAAAAAAGTTATTTATCCTCCCATCTTCGAAGAACTGCTTCATGCGAGGGCTGTTGCTGACTTTTTGAAACAGGGCTTCATACTTTTCACACATGTCTCCGTCGCCCCAGTTAGGTTTCCCCAAGATAATCACCGGACGGCGGTTCACCTTGCCCGACTTTAACTGCTCAAACGCAGGATCATGTACCAACATTCGTTCTATATTCGGAATGCCCTCAGGTACCTCCGTCCAGACGATCTGCATAGATGGATCGAGAATTTTCTTTTCAAGGAGTGACGAACTCCCATCATGACAATGAGTGATGAAGAAGGCGTTATTTTTTTGCTTTTGGAAGCTTTCATAGACCGGCGGCCATACCTGGCTACTCTTTCCTCTGGGCAATAATTTCCTGTACCACATTTTCAGGCAATGGGCGGCTCTGACCTTGAGTTCATCGATTCTTTCCAGAGTCAGCAACAGATTATGATGTTCTCTGGTCATCGTAACAGGGTTTTCATCGTCCGGCAGTGGATTCAGCCAACCCGATTTCAGTGCTTCATCGGCAAGGCGAATAAACGAAGGGGTTTCCTCATCACTCTTTGCCAATATATCCACTATTGATTTCATCCACTGGTGGGGGCTGGCTCCGTTCTGAACAATCATTTTTGAATACAATGACCTGAGTAGATCTGTGACCTGATCTTCGTCACTGTCGGACAAAATTTGCTGTACTGCTTCCGACAGCGGTTTATAGGTATACCCAGGGCCGTAACGCACATCACCGACCAATGCCTGCTCGTCAGGGCCCAGTGCTTCTGCCTCTAGCGACTCTAATAGTGAAACACCCGATGCAAAACCGGTTAAATCTTTTTTCTCCCAAAGGTTCCTTACTATTTTGGCTTGACTCAGATCATCGGTTACTGGCAATGCACTGCCTGTTTCAAGAGCTTTGTTCAGCTCCTCAAGGCTGATACCACAGGCTTCAGCCAGAGCCTGCTGTTGTGCCGAATCAGCCCCTTTCAGGAGATTCTTGATCCTCCTTGACTCAGTGCCACAACCACTGGCCCAATGGATGGGCTGGAAGTCAGGCAGGATTTCTGTTGCCTCGACAGGCTCCCCGCCCAAATCCACGAACTCCCAGGTTTGGCCTCCATCCAGAGAACACTCTGCAAAGGCGTGATCGCGGTTAATAATCTGTCGGCATGGAATCTCAAAATAACGACAAAGAGCGACAAAAACAGGCGTACGATGACGACAACTGCCTTGCCGCTGTGTTACCAGGAATCGAAACAAATTTTCACCGCACTTGGGTATAGAATCACCGGAAAACTGTTGGCAATAGTCCTTGATTGCCTCGGTTTGTTGCCTGATGTTTTCAGCTTTTTCCACGGTCTGCAGAAGCCGCTTTAATTCCGCTGACTGGTCCTCAATGGCCTCAAACAGTTCTTCCAGCACTGTTTTCATACCTTCGCAGCAGTGGGCGTCAAAACGTTTTGATTGTTCCGATCGGGCTTCTTCAGCAGCTATTTTTTCGCCGGGCTCCCTGGGTTCTACGACATAAGCAAATTTAATAATCTGGTTGGCTTCGGCCTCTGCAACTGTCAGTGTGTGAAGCCCGGTATATCGGTCCCTGACCAGGGTAAATGGCAATTCGGGTGTTATGCGCAGGGCTACGATATAGTCGTCAGGCGTCAGGCTGGGCAATTCATATCGACCATTTTCCGATGACCATTCAAAGGTTGCCAGCGTTTGATCTCTGGTTAATGTCACTTCCTGGTCAGGTTCTGGCAAGACTTCCGGAATCAGGACTTCGGCCCCCTGCAGGTGTTGATCATTAATATCGATCCATTTGATATCGCCCTTGGCAGACACAAAAATATCCTTTGCCCACCACCGATACATACCGGAAGAAAGGCCCGGCCTGTTAAAAATTATATGATTGTCAGTCTGTGACTTACCCCGTTTCCCGTAGCTTGTTCTCCGGTCCAATGCCAGAGCTTCTTCCTCGTGGTCTTCCGGATTGTATTTTTCAGGAGTGTTATCATCGCCAGTCGTCAGGGCTTCGTTAACAGGTTGTGGCTCATGGCTCGTGCTCTGAGCCAATGCCGGAGCCTGTTCTTCGTCGATTTTTGCAGCCCGCGCCTGGTCAACATAATGGTCAACCAGATGGCTCGGCAGATCACTCAGCTGATGCCAAAATGCAGGCCACAGTTGAACCGCATTGGCGTTCCATGCACTTATCCGGCGATCAGCCTCCCTGAGGTAAATCTGGTTAGCCGGTAATTTCAGCGTTTGTTGCTGTTCTTCCGTCAGGGGAAATACACGATCAGCGTTCACGCCCGTCTGGGCAAATTCAGAAGAAAACCAGCATTGTTGCCAGTGTCGATACAGCGTACTGGTGAGCACATCATCCCACTCATCCGGCTTCACAGAAAGACCGGACGCCTGCCACCTGGCCAGGGCCACTCTGTCGATGATTTCCGCTTTGGTTTCCTCATCGCTCTGAAGAGCGTTAAAGAAAATTTCATGGTTTTTTTCATCCATACCATTGCGATCACTGCGTCGTATCAACCACGGGCGATTAATGCCCGGTATCGTTCGGTTGAACCAATCGCAAAGTTCAACATCGGGCTCTCTTCTGGCCATGGCAAAAGCCGATGACTCGGGCAGTTGTTCCAGCGTTCTTTTGGCGGCCATCAGGTAAAGCCGATAGTGCTGATTGAGGCATTGATGAAGTGCTTTTTCGGTGAAATCACCGCCGCTGTTAACGGCCTTTGCCACATTCTGTAAATCAAGGCTGGTGGGCTGCAACGGCAGGTTTTTCTTTTGCAGACAAGCTCTTAATCGACAATGTTGCCGGGTCAGCTCTTTAGCCACGCTTTTCCCCTGCTCAGTTTGCGGCAACACTTTCTCGGCAATGGTTTGCAATTCGGTCGGGTTGTACTGCCGGATGGGCAAATGTCTAAAACGTCCTTTCAGCGCCGGCGATAGCGGTTTTCGGCCGCTGTACTCAGGCGGGTTGATGGTGGCGAACAGGTGGAAACCCGGATGGGCGTCACCGGCCAGAATATCGTTTAACTCACCTTCCAGATGCTGGCTGTCGATCAGATTCATTTCTGAAATGACTACGATGCCGCCATCGACTTTTGCCTTCTGGATCGCTTCACACACTTTGTCCCAGGAACAATCACAGGCATTCAGGTAAAAGACCTCCGGCATGGATTCTTGCCGTTGCTTTGCCTGCTGTCTGACACTTTCAATCATCAGATTCAGCGTGGCATCCTTACCCCGCCCAGCCGGGCCTTCAATCAGTGTTGCCTGTCGTCCACCGTGTTTCCTGTCAAGGTGATAAGCCTGCTGACAGCGACTTAAATCCTGCCCAAGCTGTTGCACCAGTTCACTGACTGCCGATCCGGAGGTATCAAACTCAGGTCGTTTTTTTTCGGTGAGTTGCATGAAGGGCTGCTGTATATCCCTGAGGTTCTGTGTACGAACTTTGTCGCTCAGCATGTTGTCCGGTTGGTATCGGGCAGTAAACCAGATTTCCAGTGCCAGCAAGTTATCCTGATAAGTCTCGGCGATTTCCGGACCCAGAAGATCCCGAAAGCTCTGCAGTATCAAACTGTTTATTTGCTCACAGGTAACAGGGTCAACGCTGGGCAGCGCACGATCCAGATACCAACCGACCCAGCTGCAGATATCCGTTAAATCCCTGGGGGTAAACTCATGTTCTGGTAACAGTTCCTGATAATATTGCCACAGTGCCATCACACTCTGGGTGGCACTGTGTGCAATGTCGTTTATTTCAGTTTCAGGCAGATGCCGTTGTAACTGATTGAGCAAAGCTGGTTCCACTACTCTGTCCCGAAGGAAAGCCTGGTCTAAGCGAGGGTAGTATGCCCCTGGCAGTTTCTCTTTCAGGGCCGGGTCCATTTGGCGCCCGGCGTAATGATCCGGGTTGCCGGTGAGAATCACCCGGTGTTTCGGGCCGACCTTGACAGGATGACCATTCACATAAATACAGGGTTCCGGTTCCCATAAGCCGTTCAATGATGCCAGTAATCCGGTTTTGGCCAGGTTGGCCTCATCCAACACCAGTGTTATGTATTCGTCGTCTTTGTCGGATTCGATCTTGGCCCATTCCATCAACGCCTGGTTTTGCTGCGCCATAGAGCGGTCGCCGTCGGCGTGTTGTTGCCACTGCCAGCGTTTCATCAGGGTCTGCTCGCTGTCGGAAGGTCCAAGGGATATGACCTTGGCCTGTCCTGAAGCCCTGGCCATTTTGGCAGAAAAGTAACTTTTCCCGGTGCCGGTTTCTCCCTGCAGGAATATAACGGGAGAGTCAGCAAATCGTTCATAGAGTCGCGACAATCGACGACTTTCACGATCCTTCTGATTCGTCTCGCCGTGATAAAGATCCCGGGCCAGTGCTGACAAGGGCTTATCAATGGAGCTGGTCCATTTCAGTGATTCAGACAGTCGCTGTTCTACACGTTCAATGCCTTCTGTCCTGGAATTCGCTGTTCTGGCTATGTGAAAACAATCGCTGGCCAGAGCCTGAATGGCATCGGATCGGGTCTGCCCCAGCGGCAAGGACAACTGCCAGCCAGAGGCCAGTGCATCCTGTAAACGTTTAATCTGTCTGGTTGGTCTGATGGCTAACGATTGACAGGGCTCTGTTGCCTTCGGATCAACTTCCAGCTGATAGGCCATTGCCTGTTGTTTTTCTTCAGGAGCATGGGCCAGGAGCATGGCACAGAAACTGTCCGGGACTCCTTCTTCGTACCATTGCGGAAATGGATTTTCAAAGGACAGCTGTAAGTCGCCATTAAAGACTGCCGGGTCAAAGGCTCTCGCCAGAGGCCACAGGTTCTGCTCGACAAACGTTCTATCCAACTGCAGGGTGCTACTAATGATGTCATTTAATTGATCCGGATCTACCGAGGCGGCTTGATCCTCATCCGGCGTCTTATCCGGGAACAATTGCCAACAGGCCACTTTCATAAAATCACGCACGGACGGGTGCTGCCGGGTGCCATGGGTAATGACGCTATTGATTGCCTTGCGCCAATGGCAGGGCAGAAGATGTGGCGACTGGTCAACCTGCTGTGCTCGCCTGGCGGCCAGAATCAGGTTATTCAATAACCCCTCGGTCATTTCAGGCAGAGGGTTACAAAGGTCAGCAGGTACGGTTTTAAAGGCTGCGTAAAGTTCATTAAGTGCTTGTTCTGGCAGCTCAGTCCGGGAGATTTTATGCCTGAGGACATTGATACCCCAGATATCGATCTCAGGACAAGGGGTGGCTGCGGCGACCATCGAAGCGAATACTGAAGATGGGCTGTTCGCAGACTCAGGCCAGAGTATTGTGACATGAGCCTGTGGGTAGGCCTGTAATTGGCCATTCACCATCAGAGGTTGCCCGACAACCAGGGGCTCCAACAGCTGCTGAAGGCTTGGGTTACCCTCGAGACCCAGCATTACAACCGGCTTGCCAGCCGTTAATGCCTCCTGCAATTGACTCTGGCGTCGCCTGAAATGGGCCTTAAGTTCCGAGGTGATATGGATCTCATCAAATAGCTGGCTGAGGCTGGTCTGGTCATTAACCTGAATGATCAAAGGGGCTTCCAGGTGATCTTTTATCCAGTGACTTATCTGGGCATGATGCTGGTAAGTGACGGTACTAAAAGCGGCCTGATTCCTGCTTTTTTTATCTTGCTGATGGCTCCCGGGCAGAGGGCACTCATCATTTTTTGTCAATCCCAGAGCTTCCGGTTGTTGTCTTGAATCGACCACCCGAAGCCCGGGCTTCATGCCGGTCGTTTCGCGAATAGTCTGCAATGAGCCCAGCAAATGGAACCAAAGAGCCTCAGTGAGGGGAGAGGTTACGGTGACGATCCCTCCCGACCGAACCTGTTCCAAAAGACAGCTGTTAGGGACGGCATAACCTTCCGGGGCAATGGCAATCGGGCTCAGCCATTCCCTGATATTGCTCTGGTTAATGATGATCGGGTTTCGTGGTGCGTCGAGGGAAAGTCCTTTCTCATCGTGTTTGTCAAAACAGCAGGACAGGCTTTGGAACAGTGAATGAAGCTCGTCATTCCCCACCGGCATTTGATAAAACTGAACATCGTCCGGTAACTGACAGACTTTCCCGTTGCTCTCAAAACACTGTTGCGCCAGCATTTGTCGGATCGTCTGTTCAAAGGCCAGGTCCTCCCAGTCGGCCCCTTTCAGAATTACCCGTTGCCCAGCCCTTAATGACTCAAGCCTGCCGGGGGTGTGCTGGATTCGTCCCTGTTTATCGACTCCGGGGCCGCCCAGCAGCAACTGTCGCCAGTTATTGTGAAAGTGGCAGTCAATTAGAAGGGTATTGCCGTCTATAGCGCTCTCGGCAGAAGGGAATTCAGCCAATACCGGAGGAACCTCGTCGGTTTCCATCAACGGCTCATTGCTGGTTTTTGCGTCAAACTGCCAGGTATTGTCCGGTCGATTAATTCGCCGCCAGAAGTCTGCACCCGGAGCGTCGGCCGCAGGCGCGTCGTCATGCTGGCCAACCGATGCCAATTGCACAGGGTCTGCCAGGACCAGCAGAGAAACATGAGGTCCCAGAGGGCGTTTCTGCTGACTGACTTTGTCATACAGACAGGGGTTATCCGGGTCCAGCAGGTCGTTAAATTTTGGTAGCTCATCGCTGCTGAGTTTTCGGATATCCATCACCAGGGTTAATGGCTGTGAAGCCTCAAACAGCTTGCCTGAACGCAGAGTCTGGCGACCGTCGCCGGAAATGCTTAACCGGGTCACCAGATTAGCCTGTGAGAGGTCATCGGGGTGAGAAATAAGGGTGACATCCTGATGTTCATCGCCGGTCCGGGCAATTAAAAGCTGTCGAACTTCATCATCATGGGCGACAAAACGAAAATCGAAGGCATGAGGATTTTTTTGCAGTGAGGAATCCGTTGAGGATACGGTTCTCGCTTTGTCAGGCATTGCCACCGAAGAAGGCGATGTCTTCAGTTTGGACGTCACTTGGTAGCAGATTTCTATGCCCTTTTCCTTTTCCTCCGATGATGGCTTGGTTGGCACAGGTCCATCAGGCACGTATCTCTTAAGCGCAGAACTGTCTGTTTTTTCACCAATCTGACCATCCATAATCAATCTCTCTCCCGGAAGACTGCTTGAGTTGTTTTGTTGTTTGACCTTCAGACAGGAGAAAAGTTCTATTTGGAGGGCTACCCGAAACCATTAAAGGAAATCACCGGTCTCGAAAACTCATCACGATCCGGCTACTACCTGGTCACTCAATGCGTCATAAAGCGAATTCAAATTCACGCTGTGCAAAAACTCTTCGGCGATGGTGCTCATCTCATCGGATTTGAGTACCAGTGCATTATTGGCGTTGTGTGCCTGACGCAAGTAGTTATCCTTAACAGATTGCTGAAACGCGGAAGAGCTCTTTATTTCAAGCATCATGGCATGCAGCTCTTCTGGTGAGGATGGGGCATGAGCGCCATAGCTGTGTTTTTGCCAGCCCTCCACACCAGCATCGGCCCAGCAATAGGTTAAGCAACCGCCTTTCGAGTGTGTCACTCCATAGAGATAATGACTGAAGGCCTGCAGAATGGCTTTCCTGCAGTTGTCTTGTAAATTTCCCACAAGAACATCCTCCCTGAGTGAAAGCTTAAGGGGTTCCAGAATGGCTTCGTACCTGCTTAGGATAACAGACCTTTTTTTCTGATATTCTTCTTCCAGAGTTCGATCTCGCAGACGACCCGGGACTTTGTTGCGATCCCTTAGCAACGCTGCAAGAGTGTTTTGGAGTTGCTTTTTTGTTGCCTGCACTTGATTGAGTCTTTCCAATAAATGCTTCAGGTCTGGACGGTTCTCAGCGAGTCGTTGTGACAGGGCTTCGACCTTTTCATTCAACAGTGTATCGTCCCAGGAAGGCTGCCCCAAGATAATCACCGGACGATGATTCGCCTTGCCCGAGATTGACTTCACAAAGGCAGGATGGCGCAGCAGCATCCGATCTATACATGGAACGCCCTCAGGTTCGTCCGTCCAGTCTTTTTTTATAGACGAGCTGATAATTTGATCTTCCAGAGATCGTGAAAAACCATCATGACAATGAGAGACCAGCGAGGTCCTGACTTTTCCCCACCGGGGGATTTCATAAGCCCGCTGCCATAGCCCGCAATTTTTTTCTCTGGACAGTAATACCCTATAGAACTTTTTCAGGCATCGGTCGGCTGCAACCTTCACTGCATCGATACCTTGCAGACGCACTAATAGCTCATGGTGCTCACGGAACTGTGGATGATTTCTAAAAAAGGTCGGCACACTATCCAGCCAACCCGATGTCAAAGCCTTTTGGGCAAAGTCAATAACCGGAGGCCTGGTCAGGTCACTGTCTATCAGAATTTTCACCATTGAAAACAACCAATCCTGGGGGGCCGCTTTGCCCTGAACAATCATTTTTGAGTGCAATATCCTGAGTGGTTCAGTGACCTGGTCTTCATCACTGTCAGACAAGATTTGTTTGACTGCCTCCGACATCGGTCTACTGTAGATATCCAAATCCCTGTCAGCTACAAGACTGACCAGACTTTTCTCTTCACTGCTCAATGTTTCTGTCTCCAGCGACTCCAGGATTGAGACGCCCATGGAAAAACCGGTTAAATCTTTTCTGTTCCAAAGGTTCACTACCATTTTGGCAATGCTTAGATGGGCTGCGGGCAATTCACAGCCTGTCTCAAGAGCTTTGTCCAGTTCTTCAGGACTTATGCCACAGGCTTTGGCCAGAGTTTGCTGTTGTGCCAGATCAGCAGTCTTCATAAGGCCCTGCAGGAGATTGCTTTTCTTCTTTAACTCAGTGCCAGAACCAGAGAAAATTTTGATGGGCTGGAAGTCGGGCAGAATTTCTGTTATTTCGCCAGGTCTCCCGCCCAAATCCGCTGACGTCCAGGTTTGGCCGCTATCCGTGGAATACTCTGCAAAGGCGTGGACATTGTTAACCATTTGTCGGCATGGAATCCCAAAATAACGACAAAAAGCAATAAAAACTGGTACACGATGACGACAGCTCCCCTGCCGCCGGGTTACGAGGAAGTGAAAGAAATTTTGATTGTGCCCGGGTGCAGCAGCGCCGGAAAACTCTGTGCAATAGTCCTTGATTGCCCTGATCCGTTCCCTCGTGTCTTTGGCTGTTTTTATTCTCAGCAGGGGCTCCTGTATTTCGGTTGGTTGCAGGCTAATGTTCTCAAGCACTCCTTTCATTACCGTCTTCATACCTGCGGAACAGCGGGCGTCAAGACGGTTTGATGTGTTTGATCGGACTTCTTCGGCAGAAGTTTTTTTGTCTGGTTTCCGGGATTCTACGACATAAGCAAATCGAATACTCTGGTTGGCTCTGGCCCCCGGAACAATCACTGTATGAAGCCCGGTATATCGGTCTCTGACCAGGGTAAATGGCAATTCGGGTGTTATGCGCAGGGCCACTATATAGTTATCAGGCTTCAGGCTGGGCAAGGTATAGCGACCATTCCTCGGTTTACAGTCAAAGGTCCCCAGCGTTTGTTTGCTGGCTAATGTCGCTGGCTGGTCATGTTCTGGCAAGAGGGCAGGTATGATGACTTCGGCCCCCTGTATGTGTCTGTCATTGAGGCTGATCGCTTCGACTTCGCCCTCAGGAGACACATAAATATCTTCTGCCCACCATCGATACAGCTCGATAGAAGGGTAATTCTGATGAAAAATTATATAATCGATATGCCGTAACTCACCCAGGTTCTCATAGTCAGTGATATGGTCCAATGTCGGAGTCTGAGCTACAAGGGCTTGCGGATTGCATTTTTCAGGCGCTTTATTTGCAGGCTGTGGCTCATGGTTCGGTCTCTGACCCAATGCCGGAGCCTGTACCTCGTGGACTTGTGGCATGTCTTCTGCAGGAGCCTTATCACCGCCAACAGCTGATGCCTGGTTGCTAAAATCGTCTGTCAAATGGTTCAGCAGATCACTGATCTGAAGCCAGAACCCAGGCCAACATTGAACTTCATCGTCTTTCCACGCGCTTATCCGCTGATCAGCCGCCTGAAGATAAGGCTGGTTAGCTGTCATTTTCAGCGTTTGTTTCTCTTCTGCCGTCAGGGGAAATACGCTGGCAGCGTCCACACCAGTCTGGCCAAACAGACGATCGAACCAGCATCCTTGCCAGTGTCGGTACAGTGCCCGGGTGAGAATATCGTCCGACTCATCCGGCTTCAGGGAAAGACCAGATGCCTGCCACCTGGCCTGAGCCACCCTCGTAATGATTTCCTTTTTGGCTTCCTTTTCAGACAGATCAGTGTTTATACAAATTTCATGGTTTGTTTCATCAATACTGTTGCGATCGCTGCCTCGTATCAACCACGGGCGATCGATCCTGGGGACCTTTTCGTTGAACCATTGGCAAAGTCCGGAATCAAGCTCATTTTTACCCATGGCAAGCGTTGCTGACCTGGGCAGTTTGTCCAGTGATAGGTTGGCGGCCATCAGATAAAGCCGGTAGTGCTGATTGAGGCATTGATGAACGGCTTTTTCGGTATAATCGCCTCCTCTCTTAACAGCCATGGCGACATTCTGTAAATCGCGACTGGTCGGCTGTAACGGCAGGTTTTTCCGTTGCAGGCAGGCCCTTAAGAGACAATGTTTTTCTGTTAGCTTTTTAGCGACGAATTTCCCTTTTGAGGACTCTGGCAACACTTTCCCGGCAATGTTCTGCAATTCTGCCGAGTTATACTGGCGGATCGGCAAATGTCTAAAACGCCCTTTCAACGCCGGTGATAAGGGTTTTCGCCCGCTGTACTCTGGCGGGTTGATGGTGGCGAACAGGTGGAAGCCCGGATGAGCATCGCCGGCCAGAATATCGTTCAACTCCCCTTCCAGATGCTGGCTGTCGATCAGGTTCATTTCTGAAATCACCACGATGCCGCCTTCCACTTTTGCCTTCTGGATCGCTTCACACACTTTGTCCCAGGAACAATCACAGGCATTCAAGAGAAAGACGTCCGGCATGGATTCTCCCCGTTGCTCAGCCTGCTGTCTGACACTTTCAATCATCAGGTTCAGCGTGACATCCTTACCCCGCCCGGCCGGGCCCTGAATCAGCGTCGCCTGACGGCCGCCGTGTTTTATCTTGCGATGATTAGCCTGCTGACAGCGACTTAAATCCTGTCCCAGCCCTCGTACCAGCTCAATGACTGCTGATCCGGAGGTATCAAACTCAGGTCGGAATTCTTTGGTGAATGCTTCGAAGTCCCGCTGAATATCTGGCAGGGTGTGGTTATGAACTCGGTCGCGCAGGGTGTTGTCCAGTGGGTAACGGGCGGCAAACCAGATTTCCAGTGCCGAAAGGGCATCCTGTTGAGTCTCACTGATTTCGGGACCCAGTAGATCCCGGAAACTTTGCCGGATCAAGCTGTTCATTTGCTCACAGCTGGCACTCTCTCCTTCGGATAACGCACGATCCAGATACCAGCCCACCCAACTGCAGATATCGGTCAAATCCCTGGGAGTAAACTCATGCTCGGGCAACAGTTCCTGATAATATTGCCACAGTGCCATCACGCTCACTGTAGCATCGGGTAGAATTTTGTTTATTTGAGGTCCTGTCAGATGCCGTTGTAACTGATTGACCAGCGCCGGTTCCACCACTCTGTCCCGAAGGAAAGCCTGGTCCAGACGTGGGTAGTAAGCTCTGGGCAGTTTCTCCTTCAGCGCCTGGTCAAGCTGGCGTCCGGAGTAATGATCAGGGTTGCCGGTGAGGATTACCCGGTGTTTTGCGCTGACTTTGACAGGATGAGCATTCACATAAATGCAGGGTTCCGGTTCCCACAAGCCGTTCAATGACGCCAGCAATCCGGCTTTGGTCAGGTTAGCCTCATCCAGCACCAGGGTTATATATTCTCCATCCTTGTCGGATTCGGTACTGGCCCATTCCATCAACGCCCGGTTTTGCTGCACCATAGAGCGGTCGCCATCAGCGTGCTCTTGCCACTGCCAGCGTTTCATCAGGGTCTGTTCACTGTCAGAAGGTCCAAGGGAAATGACCCAGGCCTGTCCTGAAGCCTTTGCCATTTTGGCGGAAAAGTAGCTTTTCCCGGTGCCGGTTTCCCCTTCAAGGAAGATAACGGGAGAGTCTGTAAGACGGTCATGGAGTCGGGATAATCGACGACTTTCACGATCCTTCTGACCTGTCTCGCCGTGATAAAGATCATGGGCCATTGCTGACAGGGATTGATCAGTGGAACCCGGCCATTGCATTGATTGAGACAGTCGTTTTTCTATGCGTTCAATGCGTTCTGCGACGGGATTCTCTGTGACATATTCTCCCCTGGCAATGTGGAAACAATCGCTGGCCAGAGCCTGAATAACATCGGATCGGGTCTGACCTGATGGAAGGTTTAGCTGCCAGCCAGAAGCCAGTGCATCCTGTAAACGTTTGATCTGTCTTGATGGCCTGATGGCTAACGCTGGACATTGCCTTGTTGCCTCCGGAGTGACTCCCAACTGGTACGCCATTGCCTGTCGCTGTGCTTCAGGTCCATGGGCCACGATCAGGGCACAGAGTCTGTTGAACGCTTCTTTTTTATCCCACATAAAAAATGGTTTTTCATAGGACAGAAGAAATTTTTCATTAAATGCAGCCGGGTCAAAGGCACTGGTCAGTGACCACAGGTTCTGCGTCACAAACGCTCTATCGAACTGCCGGGTACTGTTGATGATGGTCGCTAACTGATCAGGGTCTACTGTGGCGGCCTGATCCTCATCCGGCAGTAACTGCCTGCAAGCCCATTTCATAAAATCACGTACTGACGGATTCTGCCGGGTGCCATGGGTAATAACGCTATTGATAGCCTTGCGCCAGTGGCGGGGTAAAAGCTGCAGGGAGTAGTCAACCTGCTGTGCTCGTCGGGCGGCCAGTATCAGGTTATGCAACAACCCTTCGGTCATTTCAGGCAGAGGGTTAGATAGTTTGTCTGGCACGGTTGCAAACGCTTCGTAAAGCTTATCAAGCGCTTGCTCTGGCAGCTGGGACCGGGGGATATTATGCTGGTCGGCATTGATATCCCAGAGATCGATTTCGGGGCAGGGTTTACCCGTGGCAAGCTTCGAACGAAAGACTGGCGATGGGCTTTTGGCAGACTCAGGCCAGAGCAGGGTGATATGAGCCTGCGGGTAGGCCTGTAATTGGCCATTCACCAGCAGAGGCTGCCCAGCAAACAGAGGTTCCAGCAGCTGCTGAAGGGTTGGATTACTTTCGAGTCCCAGGAATACCACCGGCCTGCCAGCGGTTAATGCTTTCTGCAACCCACTCTCACGTTGTCCAAAATGGGCCTTTTGCTCCGAGGTGATATGGATATTATCAAATAGCTGGCTGAAGCCGGTCTGTCTATTGATCTGGATGACCAGAGCTGTCCCACAGTGACGGTTGATCCAATGACTGGCCTGGGCAGGTTGTCGATATGTGACTGCCTCAAAAGCATTGTGGTCTCTGACTTTTTTCTGTAACTGAGGGCTCCCGGACAGAGGACCCTCATCGTTTTCTGCTAATCCCAGGGCTTCCGGCTGCAGTTGCGAATGAGCCACCTGAAGTCTCGGCTCCAGACCGGTTGTCTCACGAATAGTCTGCAGTGAACCCAGCAAACGAAACCAGAGTGCCTCAGTGAGGGGAGAGGTTAGGGTGACTGTCCCACCCGCCTGAACCTGTTCCAACAGACGGGTGTTAGGCACGGCATAGCCTGCCGAGGTAATGGCAATCGGGCTCAGCCAATCGTTGATGTTACTCTGGTTAATGATGATCGGATTTTCTGATGAATGATCAGAGCAGGACAGACTTTGGAACAGTGAATGAAGCTCGTCCTTCCCCACCGGCATCTGATAAAACTGAACATCGTCGGGTAATGGACAGATCTTCCCATTGCTCTCAAAGCATTGTTGCGCCAGCATTTGCCGAATCGTCTGTTCAAAGGCCAGATCCTGCCAGTCGGCCCCTTTCAGAATCACCCGTTGTCCAGCCCTTAATGACTCAAGCCTGCCGGGGATGTGCCGGATTCGGCCCTGTTGATCCACACCGGGGCCACCCAGCAGCAACTGCCGCCAGTTGCTGTGTAAGTGACAGTCAATTAGAAGGGTGTTGTCGTCGTCCATAGCGCTCTCGGCAGAAGGGAGTTCAGCCAATACCGGAGGAACCGCGTCGATTTTCATCGATGGCTCATTGCTGGTTTTTGCGTCAAATTGCCAGGTATTGTCCGGTCGATTAATTCGTCGCCAGAAGTCAGCTCCCGGTGCGTCGTCACGCTGGCCTACCGATGCCAACTGTTCAGGACCTGCCACGACCAATAGAGAAACATGCTCGCCCAGAGTGCGTTTCGTCTGGCTGACTGCGTCATATAAACAAGGGTTATCCGGGTCCAGAAGATCGTTAAATTTAGGCAGTTCATCGCTGGTGAGCTTTCGGATATCCATTATCAGGGTGAATGGCTTTGAACCTTCAAACAACTTGCCTGAACCCAGAGTGTGGCGACCATCGTCGGAAATGCACAACCGGTTCACCAGGCTGGCCTGTGAGAGGTCATCGGGGTGGGAAATAAGTGTGACATCCCGATGCGCATCGCAGGTTTGGGCAACCAAAAGCTGTCGAACCTCATTATCATTGGCGACAAAACGAAAATCGAAGGCATGAGGGGACTTTTGACGCAGGGAATCCGTTGAGGATACGGTTCTCGCCTTGTCAGTAGGCATAACCTGAGATGACGATAGATTAAGTTGGTCACTGAAATCAGTGCAAACAGCTTTAACCGTAGGCGATAAGTCCAAATCCAGCCTTGGCCTCTGGGCTGGCACGTCACTACCCGGAACGGGTTTGTTGATTTCTCTACCAATCTGACCATCCATAATCAATCTTTCTCCCGGAGGACTGCTTGAAGTTGTTTAATCGTTTGACCTTCAGACAGGAGAAAAGTTCTATTTGGAGGGTTACCCGAAACCAGTAAAGGACAATAAGTGTAGTTGTCAGTGCTATCCAGTGGACTATAACGTTAGTTGTCAGTGCTACCCAGTCATGGTTGAGTGTATAGGTTGTTAATGAATACTGAGGTGCCGGACCGGGTGAAACCGCAGCGGCCCAAAAAGGCATAATGAACCCCCCGGAGGTGGTAACCATGAAATATCCAGTAGTTCTGCATACAGACGACGGCGAAAGCTATGGCGTAATGGTGCCGGACATCGAAGGATGTTTCTCCGCCGGTAACAGCATCGAAGAAGCCCTGGCAAACGTCAAAGAAGCCATCGAAGGCCATCTTGAGATCCTGGCGGAAGATGAAATGACAATACCTGAAGCAGGCCGCATCGCCGACCACCAGAATAACCTTGACTACGAAGATGGTATCTGGGCATTGGTGGATGTCGACATCACGCCATTCCTGGGCAAGTCAGAGCGTATCAACATCACTTTGCCGGTCCTGCTGTTGCGGCAGATCGACAAGTTGGTGGAAGCTGACCCGGCATACCGAACCCGCTCTGGTTTCCTTCAGGAAATTGCCCGCGCCAAGCTGCGCTCAATGGGTTGACAGCCTCGCTCTGCGTGGGAATGCATGCCTCCCCTGAAAAGCCTACTCTGCAGCGCGAGATGGGTATGGGTTCCTGCGCTGGGACCCAAAGGCCTGAAAGCATGGGAATCAGAGTTTTTTGACAGCCTCTCAAAGTACGGGTTTTTACGCTTGTTCGATAATCACCGCAAAAAATAGTTCATTCGTTCAAGTACAATTCAGCCATCCCATCCAAACGACTTTTGACTTCTTTCCAGTGCGGCATAACCTGGGTCAGTAAACGCCAGAAGCGCTCACTGTGGTTATGTTCAGCAATATGGCACAGCTCATGGAGTACGACATAATCAATGCATTCCTTTGGGGCTTTCACCAGATGAGGGTTGAGTAGTAGAGAACCTTTTGCAGAACAGCTACCCCATTGTTTCTGCATTTTCATAATGCGAAAGCCGGGGATGCCTGTGACCCATGTAGCTTGAGGCAGCAAGTGGTTTAAGCGCTCCTGAAAAATGATCTCCGCCCGGTATTTATACCAGTCTTGAAGCAGTCCTTTGACTAGCTTGCCTTTATTACTATCAAACCGTGGCAGTGTGACCAGCAGCTTCCCTCGATCCATCTTTACAGAAGCCGTTGACTCTTTATCTTCCACCACTTTCAGCACATAACGTCTGCCGAGGTAAAAGGTCATTTCACCACTGACATACTGTTTGTTCTGCACGAACTTTTGATGGTTTCTGAATTCTATCAGGGCATTCCATATCCATTTTGAACGCTTAAGGACTGCATCATGAATGTCGGAGTTGACCGCATCATCAGGGGCAGTGACTACCACTTGGCAGTCGGGGTGAACACGGATACTGATCTTTCGTTTCTTTCCCTCAGGGTGAGGCTTTCTGACAACCTCATAGGATACAGCTTCATCTCCATAGACAAAGCTGTACTCTTCCCTGGAACGTTCATCGGAACCGACGGATGCCATTATTTGTTAAGTCCTGACAAACCTGACCGTGTGATTTGCACAACATCCGTAATCAATGCCTGAGCCTTATCAATCCCGATATCACCAAACAGCAGTGGCAGAAGGCCAATAGTAATTTGGTTCTCGATTTCCTGTGGGTTAATGCTGAACTCGGCAACAGACTTCCTGACCACTTCATCAATTTTCAATGCATGCTCAAAGCACTGAGCTTCCGATGGAGTATCGTGACCTTCAGGAGGTAGTTGTTCACCCAGGTGCTTCAGGAACAACCCGTAATACGCTTGAACCTGTTGCCTGATGTTGGGCTCCAGAGATTCAAACCGGTCTGTTGGAATGCCTTCAACTCTTCGTTCTTTCACTTGTTGTTCAAAGTCAGCAAAGATCAGGTACTGTTTGACCGGAGCGTCGAACATATCCCTGGTTTGTTGAATGGCTTTCTTCAACAGCTTTGAAAAATACTCCTGTGCATACGGGTCATCAGCCAGATCCTGATCAATCATCTTGCTAATGCGGCCAGTAATCTTATCTTTCTGGTTCCGGGCTTCGTCGTCGGTCATTTCCTCAGGCTTGGTGCTTTTGCCCATGTTGCCAACCAGATAAACGCCTTCAGACTCCCTGACTTCAACGCCGCCAATATGCTTATCCAGCAATGCCCGGATATCGTCTGTGTACTCATCGTAATCAACGGTTTCTTCTGCATCCTCCCGCACTTGCTTACGCAGTTGCGACATCATCTTCAGCGTATCTTTGTAATGCTGGCGGGTAGTGGTATAGGTTCCAGGAAATAGTAGGTCAAAACTTTTGTCTTCAAAGTAAGTCGCAGATTGCAGTGCAACCTTCATGCAGTTGGCAAATGCGGTGAGTGCCGAATAAAAATCATCCCGTTTTTTCAGATGGGTATCCGTAAGCTGTCCATCAACGGTGTCAATCCTGGGAGCCAATGCTTGTCGTAAAGCCTGTCCATCCTGCTTGTTCTTGACGCTATCGAAAATAGCCCACAGATCAGCATACAAGCTCGGTAGCTTTTTATATTCGGTGTCCATGCGGTTATAGAGACCTTTCAGATCATCTATATCAAATCCGCCCTGAGTGCGTTCCGCCAGGTTTTGGTACTTTTCAATGGTGGCATCCAGCTCTTTGAGAATGCCCCTGTAGTCGATCAGATACCCAAACTGCTTTTTGCTGTGCAGGCGGTTAACCCTTGCGATGGCTTGAATCAGGTTGTGTTGCTTCAGGGGCTTATCGATATAGAGCACCGTGTTTTTTGGCTCATCAAAACCCGTAAGAAGCTTATCCACCACAATCATAATGTCTGGCCCATCTTCCTCGCCAAACTCTGCAATGATTTTCTTGGTATAGGCTTTCTCATCCTGACTGCCAACGGTTTCTTTCCACCAGTTCTGCACCAGATCGGTACTCTCCTGATCAACACAGTCGTGCCCCTCACGGGTATCTGGTGGTGACATGGCAACAACAGACGTGACCTTGCCAATCTCATCCAGCATTCTTTTGTATTGAATGGCAGAAGCCTTGGAGTCGCAGGCAAGCTGGCCTTTTAACCCCTGCTGCTTAAAGTTCTGGAAGTGGTCGGAAATATCATGGGCAATCAACTCAATCCGACCTTCAGTCTGATAAATCTGTCCCTTTTGAGCGAATTTCTTTTTCAGGTCTGAACGCTGCTTTTCGGTCAGCTTCTCGGTGATTCGATCAAACCACGCATCAATGGCTTTGTCATTGGTAGAAAGTTCAGGAATACGCTCTTCATACAACAATGGTGTTACAGTGCCATCTTCAACTGCCTGCTGCATGGTGTAAGAGTGGATGATCTTACCGAACTTGTTTTCAGTTTTGTCATCTTGCAGCAAAGGTGTGCCAGTGAACGCAATATACGCCGCCTTGGGTAAGGTTTGCTGCATACGGATATTGTTTTCACCATTCTGGCTCCGATGCCCTTCATCAACCAGCACAATGATATCCGGGCTGTCGTTGTAGCAATCCGGTAGCTTGTTGGCTGTCCCGAACTTATCATTCTGGCTTAAAGGCAAGTTCAATCTTCTTTCTCTTCTGTCTTCTGGCTCAACAACTGCTGCCGCTGCTGCTCCAGTTGCAGGCGCAGCTCCTCTTCACTGGGCAACTCCAGCTTGTACTTGGAAGCAAACAGTTGCTGACTGTCGTTCAGCACAGAATATTTGGCGACAGTGTGATTGCCTTCGGAGCAGAGAATCAGGCCAATGGTGGGGTTATCATCCCCACGGCGTTTTTTCTCTTCATACATGCGCACATACATGTCCATTTGCCCCACATCCTGATGGGTGAGCCTGTGCATTTTCAGGTCGATCAGAAGGAAGCACTTGAGATGGAAGTTGTAAAACACCAGATCGATAAAATAATCGCCATCGTCTGTGCTGATGCGTTGCTGCCTCTCGACAAATGCAAAACCCTTGCCCAGCTCCAGCAGGAATTTTTGCAGATTGTTGATCAGCTCCTGCTCAAGCTCATTTTCCTGAACTGAACCAGCAGGCAGATTGAGGAAATCCAGAATATAGGGGTCACGCAGGTAGTCCTGCGGTGTGTCTTGCAGAACCGAGGTCTTTTGCTCGGCTTCTGCCAGTACAGGCTGCAAACCGTGCTTTCCGTCCTGGGTCGCCAGCAGGCGCTCGTAGTACAGTGTCCCCATCTGGCGCTCAAGGGCACGGGCGCTCCAGCATTGCTCAGCAGCTTCCTTCATATACCACTGGCGAGCCCGTTCATTTTCGATGCGTGTCAGTGCTCTGTAGTGGGTCCATGACAATTCGAGACGCAGTGCGTCTCGTTTTGGAAAACAGAGGTAAAATGCCCGCATTTTTCGCAGATTGGTGAGATCAAACCCCTTGCCAAACTCCCGGCTGAGGCTTTCGGTGAGCTTTTTTAATACCTTTTTGCCGTAAGCCGCACGGGTTTCGCCCTGCTGTTCATCCTCAACAATCAGGCAACCAATTTCCCAGTAGGTCTGCACCATGGCGGCATTGACCGCCGTCACCACCTGCTGGCGACCTTGGGTCAGCAGCTTACGGATATTGTTAAGCAGCTTGTCGTGCTGGCTTTCGCTCATCAGGCGACCTCCTGTGTTTCCACTTTTACCCGGCGCTTGCCCGTTAGCAATTGTTGCATCAGAGATTTTTTCTCTTGTTTGAGATTGGCAAGTTTTGTTCCAGATGTTCTAGCTCACTATCAGCAGAACTGAGTACAGTCGCAATTTTTTTCTGTTGGCATAAAAAGAGTCTGGATCGTAAGTCTGAGGAGAGTATTGCAGTACGATAGTAATAGTTTAATAAAAAATGCAGTATTTATTTTATGCAATTTTGTTTTTGCTGCTCTCGTGATGCGTATCTCTTGCTTTTTTGCATCATGAATTGATGATTATGAACACTCTTGATTAAAGGAAATCACCGGTCTCGAAAAATTCATCACGATCCGGCTACTACGTGGTCCATCACTGCGTCACAAAGCGAATTCAAATTCACACTGCTCAAAAACTCTTCGGTAATTTTTATCAGCTCCGCAGATCTGAGTACCAGGGCGTTACTGTCGCCCAGTGTCTGTCGTAAGTAGGTATCATCAACCGATTTCTCAAACCACTCGGATCGATCAATTTCAGAGAACATGGCATACAGCTCTTCCGGGGAAGATGGGTCATGGGCGCCATAGTGGTTCCGATGAGTCTCAAACCGGACAGGAGCATCGCCCCAACAATAGGTTAAACGACCACCCTTCGAGTGTGTCAATTCATACAGGTAATGACAGAAGGCCTGAAGAATCGCCTGTTTGCATTTGTTCTCTAAATCACTGGCAAACTCTGCGTCCTTGTGTAACACGTCACCAGACTCAGAAATGGGTCTGTAGTGGTTGTAAATACCATTCATATAGCCTCGGTTTGAGACCACATTATCCTGTTTGACTTTTTCCAATAACCGCTTTAAATCAGGGTTTTTCTTAGCTTTCAGTTGCAACAGGTCCTGGGCTTTTTTATCAATTAATGTGCTGCTCAGGAAAGGGTGGCCCAGGATAATCAGCGGACGGTGTCTGGCTCTGACCGAGCGCAACTGCACAAATGCGGGCTGGTTCACCAGCATTCGTTCTATATTCGGAACACCCTTAGGGTCATCCGTCCAGGCGGTATCTAAAGATGGGTTGGTAATTTTATCATTAAGGGATGGCGAAGCCCCTTCGTGACAATGACTGACGAGCATGTCATTGCCTTTTCTCCTCAGAAAGTCTTTATAAATCGACCGCCAGTTATGGCTATTTTTCCCCCTTTTCAGTAATGTCTGATGCCACATTTTCAGGCAATTCATAGCTTCAACCTTTAGTTCTTCGACACCTTTCAGACGCATCAACAGCTCGTGATGTTGAGTGGGCATAATAATGCTGCGGCTATACCTTGGCACTGGATCCGGATCCAGCCAACCCAATTTCAGAACTTTAAGGGCAAAGCGAATAATCGAGGGGTTGGTCAAGTCAGTGTCCTCAAGTATATCCACCATTGAGCCCAACCAGTCGAGGTAGTTTGCTCCACCCTGAACAATTATTTTTGAATGCAATGATTGGAGTTGTTCAATGATCCGCACTTCATCACCGTTAGATAATATTTTTTTGACAACCGCCGACATCGGCCTGGAAGGCCAATCGCGATAAAAAAACTTACCGACCAGTTGCCACTCGCGAAAGGTCAATGCTTTTGTCTCCAGCGACTCTAAAATTGAGATCCCAAGGGAGAAACCGGTTAAATCTTTTCCTTCCCAAAGCTTCAATACTGTTTCGCGGATATCCAGGTTTTTTTCTGGTAATGCGCCGCCTGTCTCAATGACCTTGTTAAGTTCCTCAAGGCTCAGACCATAGGTCTTAGCCAAAGTTTGTTGTTGTGCTGAATCAGCACCCTTCAGAAGACCCTGCAGGAGATCCCTCGCCTTCTTTAAATCACTACTGACTTTTTTGTTGTGCTGAAAGTCAGATGGGAATTTTCTTACCTCTAAAGGCACCCCGCCCAAATCCACTGACTTCCAGGTTTGGCCTCTATCCATGGAACACTCGGCAAAGGCGTGAGAAGGGTTGCGAATTTTCCGACACGGAATCCCGAAGTAGCGACATAAAGCGACAAAAACAGGCACACGATGACGACAGCTTCCTTGCCGTTTTGTTACCAGGAATTGAAAGAAATTTTCATTGCTCTCTGCTGCGGCGGTACCGGAGAACTGTTGGCAATAGTCCTTGATCGCCTCAATGCGTTGCGTCGTGCTTTTTGCGTTCATTATTGCCTGCAAAGGCACCTTTATTTCAGGCAGTTGTTGTTCAACCTCATCAAACAGTTTGTTCAATACTGCTTCCATACCTTTGGAGCAGCGGGCGTCAAAACCTATTGATTGTGCTGGCTGGACTTTTTTAGTCAGTGTTTTTTTGCTCGCCTCTCTGGGTTCCACGACATAAGTAAATTCAATAATCTGACCGGCTTTGGCTTCGGGAACTGACAGTGTGTGCAGCCCGGTATATCGATCCCTGAGCAGTGTATACGGCAAAGCGGGTTCAATACGCAGGGCCACGACATAGTCTTCAGGCGTCAGACTGGGCAATGCATATTGACCATTGCTTGATGGCGCTTTGTAGTTTGCCAGTGTTTGGTTGTTGGCTAACGTCAGTTCCTGGTTACGCCCCGGTAACTCTTCGGGTATAAGGGTTTCGGTCCCCTGAAGGTGTTGATCACTCATTTCGGTCAGCACGACCTCACCCCCGGCAGATACACTAATATCCTCAGCCTGCAGGCGATACATATGGCGAGGGTAATCCGTGTCAAAAATTTTATAGTCGTCGACTTTTGACTTCTTACTGCACTCATAGTCCGTGTCACGGTCCAGGGTCTTACCCTGTTTCCCGCGAGCTTTTGAGATGTATTCTTCAGGAGCGTTATCACCGTCAATCGTTATATCTTCGTGAGTCTGATCGTTCACACAATGGTTCAGCAGATCACTGATCTGATGCCAGAACGCAGGCCACCATTGAACTTCACTGGCTTTCCACGCCCTTATCTGCTGGTCAGCCGCCTCAAGATAAGGCTGGTTGGTTGACGTTTTCAGCGTTTGTTTCTGTGCATTCGTGAGGGGAAATACGCTATCAGCGTCCACGCCCAACTGGCCATACTCACGGTCAAACCAGCGTTGCTGCCAGTGTCGGTAAAGTGTCTGGGTGAGAATATCGTCGGATTCATCCGGTTTCACTGAAAGACCCGATGTCTGCCAGCGGGTACGTGCCAGCATCCTGATAATTTCCATTCTGGCTTCCTCACCATTCAGATCAGTTTTGATACGAATTTCATGGCGTTTTTCATCCGTACTGTTGCAATAACTGCGTCGTATCAACCAGGGTCGATCAATACCTGATACCCTTTGGTTGAACCATTCGCAAAGTCTGGTATCAAGTGCTTCGTTACTTATGGCAATAGCCGATGACCCGGGCAGTTCTTCCAGCGTCAGCCTGGCTGCCATCAGGTAAAGCCGGTAGTGCCGTTGGAAGCATTGATTCAGTCCGTTTTCGGTAAAATCCCTTGCTCTGATAACAGCCCTGGCGACGTTTTGTAAATCACGACTGGTTGGCTGTAACGGCAGTTTTTTGCGTTGCAGGTGAGCCCTTAAAAGACAATGTTTTTCTGTTAGCTTTTTAGCGACGAATGTCCCTTCTAAGGACTCTGGCAACACTTTCCCGGCAATGGTCTGTAATTCTGCCGGGTTGTACTGCCGGATGGGCAAATGTCTGAAGCGCCCTTTCAGCGCCGGTGACAAAGGTTTTCGCCCGCTGTACTCAGGAGGGTTGATGGTGGCAAAGAGGTGGAAACCCGGATGGGCGTCACCGGCCAGAATGTCGTTTAACTCACCTTCCAGATGCTGGCTGTCGATCAGGTTCATTTCTGAAATTACCACGATGCCGCCCTCTACTTTTGCTTTCTGGATCACTTCACACAGTTGCTCCCAGGAACAATCACAGGCATTCAGGGGAAAGACCTTTGGCATGGTTTCTTCCCGTTCTTTAGCTTGCTGTTTGACACTTTCGATCATCAGATTCAGCGTGGCATCCTTACCCCGTCCGGCCGGACCTTCAATCAGCGTTGCCTGACGACCGCCGTGTTTTCTGTCGTGATGATAAGCCTGCTGACAGCGGCTTAAATCCTGTCCCAGCCCTTGCGCCAGATCAATGACTGCCGATCCGGAGGTATCAAACTCAGGTCGGATTTCTTTGGTCAATGTTCTGAAGTCCTGCAGAATATCTGGCAGGGTGTGGTTATGAACTCTGTCTCGCAGGGTGTTGTCCAGTTCGTAACGGGCAGCAAACCAGATTTCCAGTGCTGAGAGAGCATCCTGTTGAGTCTCGCTGATTTCGGGACCCAAGACATCCCGGAAACTTTGCTGGATCAAACTGTTCACTTGCTTACAGCTGGCACTGTCGCCTTTGGATAACGCACGATCCAGATACCAACCCACCCAGCTGCAGATGTCGGTTAAATCCCTGGGAGTAAACTCATGCTCGGGCAACAGCTCCTGATAATATTGCCACAGTGCCATCACACTCTTGCTGGCAATGTGTGCAATGTCGTTTATTTGATGCCGTTGTAACTGACTGAGCAAAGCCGGTTCCACTACTCTGTCCCGAAGGAAAGCCTGATCCAAACGCGGGTAATAAGCTCTGGGCAGTTTCTCTTTCAGGGTCGGATCCATTTGGCGCCCGGCGTAATGATCGGGGTTGCCGGTGAGAATTACCCGGTGTTTTTCGCTGACCTTGACAGGATGACCATTCACATAGATGCAGGGTTGCGGTTCCCACAGGCCGTTCAATGACGCCAGCAATCCGGCTTGGGTCAGGTTAGCCTCATCCAGCACCAGGGTGATGTATACTCCGTCTTTGTTGGATTCGGTCTTGGCCCATTTCATCAATGCCCGGTTTTGCTGCGCCATAGAGCGGTCGCCATCGGCATGCTTTTGCCACTGCCAGCGTTTCATCAGGGTCTGTTCGCTGTCAGAAGGTCCAAGAGAAATGACCGAAGCCTGTCCTGAAGCCTTTGCCATTTTGGCGGAAAAGTAGCTTTTACCAGTGCCGGTTTCTCCCTCGAGGAATATAACGGGGGAGTCTTTAAGCCGGTCATGGAGCCGGGATAATCGACGACTTTCACGATCCTTCTGATTGGTCACGCCATGATAAAGATCCCGGGCCAGTGCAGACAGAGGCTCATCAGCGGAACCCGTCCATTTCAGTGATTCAGACAGGCGATTTTCTATGCGTTCAGTGCCTTCTGCCTCAGAACTCGCTGTTCTGGCCCTATGAAAACAATCGCTGGCCAGACCGTGGATGGCATCGGATCGAGTCTGCCCTGAGTGCAAAGGTAAGTGCCAGCCAGAAGCCAGTGCATCTTGCAAACGTTTAATCTGTCTTGTTGGCTCGATGGCTAAGGATTGCCAGGGCTTTGTTGCCGCCGGATCGACTGCCAACTGATACGCTATGGCATCTCGTTGTTTTTCAGGCGCGTGGGCCAGGATCATGGCACAGAGCCTGTCCATAACTTCTTTTTCACCCGACTCTGGAAATGGACTTTCATAGGACAGTTGTAATTCGGTACCTATAAATACTGCCGGGTCAAAGGCTCGGGCCAGTTGCCACAGGTTCCGTTTGACAAACTCTCTATCCAGTCGCGGGTCGCTATTGATGATGGCAGCTAACTGATCCGGGTCTGCGGAGGCGGCTTGATCCTCGTCCGGCGTCTTATCCGGTAACAAGTGCCAACAGGCCACTTTCATAAAATCCCGCACGGACGGATGCTGCCGGATGCCATGGGTGATGACACTATTGATGGCCTTGCGCCAGTGGCGGGGCAGGAGCTGCAGGGAGTGGTCAACCTGCTGTGCTCGACGAGCAGCCAGTATCAGATTATTCAACAGCCCTTCGGTCATTTCAGGCAGAGGGCTGCAAAGGAGGTCAGGTACGGTTTTAAACGCTTTGTAAAGCTGTTTAAGCGCTTGTTCTGGCAGCTCAGTCCGGACGATACCATGCCTGCGGGCATTGATATCCCAGAGATCGAGCTCAGGACAGGACTTACCCGTGGCGACCATCCCATGAAATACTGAAGAGGCGCTTTTCACAGACTCAGGCCAGAGTATTGTGACATGAGCTCGTGGATAGGCCTGCAACTGGCCATTCACCAACAGAGGTTGCCCAATAACCAGGGGTTCCAGAAGCTGCTGAAGCCTTGGATTACTTTCCAGTCCCCTGAATACCACGGGTTTGCCAGCGGTTAATGCCTCCTGCAACTCACTCTGAGATCGTCTGAAATGCGCCTTTTGTTCCGAGGCGATATGGATATTATCAAAGAGCTGAGTGAAGCCAGTCTGTTCATTGACCTGAATGACCAGAGGGGCTTGTGGCTGATGATTAATCCAATGACTGGCCTGGGCATGTTGCTGGTAAGTGATGGTATCAAAGGTGGCATGGGCCCTGGCTTTTTCATGCAGGTTGGACAGAAAGCGCCCATCGTTTTCTGCCAATCCCAGGGCTTTTGGCTGCTGTCTTGTATGAGCCACCTGAAGTCGGGGCTCCGGGCCGGTGGTCTCGCGAAGGGTTTGCAATGAACTCAGCAAACGAAACCAGAGGGCTTCAGTAAGTGGAGATGTTACGGTGACGATACGCCCCGTCTTAACCTGTTCCAACAGGCAGGTGTTAGGGATTGCATAGCCTTCAGGCGTAATGGCAATCGGGCTCAGCCATTCTGTGATATTCCGCTGGTTAATGATGATCGGGTTTTCTGCGGCGTGCTCTTTAGACTGACTTTGGAACAGCGAATGAAGCTCGTCCTTCCCCACCGGCATCTGATAAAACTGAACATCGTTGGGTAATGGACAGACTTCCCCATTGCTCTCAAAGCACTGTTGCACCAGCATCTGTCGAATGGTCTGTTCAAAGGTCAGATCCTGCCAGTCGGCGCCTTTCAGTATCACCCGTTGTCCGGATGTCAACTGTTCAAGCCTGCCAGGAATGTGCTGGATTCGCCCCTGTTGATCGACACCGGGAGCACCCAGCAGTAATTGTCGCCAGTTGTTGTGCAAGTGGCAGTCAATAACCAGGATAGTGTCGTCGTCCATGGCGTTTTCGGCACTGGGGAATTCAGGCAATAGCGGTGGGGCCCGGTCAATGTCCATCGATGGTTCATTGCCAGTCTCAGCCTCGAACTGCCAGGTATTGCCCGGTCGGTTAATTCGCCGCCAGAAGTCAGCGCCCGGTGCGCCGGCCGCCGGAGCGCCGGCCGCAGGTGCCTCGTCATGCTGGCCAACCGATGTCAATTGTTCAGGGGCTGCCAGAACCAGCAGAGAAACATGCTCTCCCAGAGGGCGTTTCTTCTGGCTGACCTTGTCGTATAGACAGGGGTTATCCGGGTCCAGCAGATCGTTAAATTTTGGCAGATCCTCACTGGTGAGTTTTCGGATATCTATCACCAGGGTCAATGGCTGTGAACCTTCAAAGAGCTTGCCTGGGCGCAAAGCGTGGCGACCATTGCCGGCAATGGTCAACCGGCTCACCAGGTTAGCCTGTGCAAGGTCATCAGGGTGGGAAATAAGCGTGACATCGCGATTTTTATCGCAGGTCTGGTCAGCCAAAAGCTGACGAACCTCATCATCACTGGCGACAAAACGGAAATCGAAGGCATGAGGGTTTTTTTGGAGCGGGGAATCCGTTGAGGATACGGTTCTCGTCCTGTCAGGTGTCATAATCTGAGATGGCGATAGATTCAGTTGGTAATTGAGACCAGAGCAGACAGCTTTGACGTTTGATGGTAAATCTAAATCCTGCCCTGACCTCCTGGCTGGCCTAGCCGGAACGGATTTGTTAATTTCTCCACCAATCTGACCATCCATAGTTAACCTCACTACTACCATCTGAAGGATTGCATTAAAACTGTTTAATTATTCGACCTTCAAATAATACAAAAGTTTCATTTTGGTACTGGCTCGTTGCCATTGTGGGAAGTCAACAGTCTCGAAAAACTCATCATGATCAAACCTTTAACAAGTATTCAGTGACTCACAAAGCGAATTCAAATTCACACTGTTCAAAAATTCTTCGGTAATTTTTATCAGCTCTGCGGATCTGAGCACCAGGGCGTTACTGTCGCCCAGCGTCTGTCGTAAGTAGGTATCATCAACCGATTTCTCAAACCACTCGGATCGATCAATTTCAGAGAACATGGCATACAGCTCTTGCGGGGAAGATGGGTCATGGGCGCCATAGTAGTTCCGATTGCTCACAAACCGGATAAGAGCATCGCCCCAACAATAGGTTAAACGACCACCCTTCGAGTGTGTCAATTCATACAGGTAATGACAAAAGGCCTGAAGAATCGCTTGTTTGCATTTGTTTTCTAAATCACTGGCAAACTCTGCGTCCTTCTGTGAAATGTCACCAGACTCAGGAATGGGTCTGTAGCGATTGTAAATACCAATCATGTAGCCTCGGTTTGAGACCCCATTATCTTGTTTGACTTTTTCCAATAACAGCTTTAAATCGGGGTTTGTCTTAGCTTTCAGTTGCAACAGCTCCCGGGCTTTTTTATCAATTAATGTGCTGCTCAGGAAAGGGTCGCCCAGGATAATCAGCGGACGGTGTCTGGCTCTGACCGAGTGCAACTGCACAAATGCGGGCTGGTTCACCAGCATTCGTTTTATATTCGGAACACCCTCAGGGTCATCCGTCCAGGCGGTATCTAAAGATGGATTGGCAATTTTATCATTAAGGGATGGCGAAGCCCCTTCGTGACAATGACTGACGAACATGTCATTGCCTTTTCTCCTCAGAAAGTATTCATAAATGGACCACCAGTTCAGGCTTTGTTTTCCCCTTTTCAGAACAGACTGATACCACTCTTTCAGGCAATTCGTCGCTTCAACCTTGAGTTCTTCGATACCTTTCAGACGCATCAACAGCTCGTGATGTTGAAGGGGCGCAATAATTTCGTCCATATACCGTGGCAGTGGATTCAGCCAACCCAATTTCAGAATTTTAAGGGCAAAGCGAATAACCGAGGGGTTGGCCAGGTCACTGTGCTCAAGTATATTCACCATTGAACCCAACCACTCGAGGGGGCGTGCTTTAGCCTCAACAATCATTTTTGAGTGCAATGATTGCAGTTGTTCGATGACCCGGACTTCATCACCGTCAGATAATATGTTTATGACAACCGCCGACATCGGCCAGAAACTCCAGTCGCAAGTAATAAACTTACCGACCAGTTGCTGCTCGAAATAGCCCAATGCTTCTGTATCCAGCGACTCTATCATTGAGACACCCATGGAGAAACCGGTTAAATCTTTTCCTTTCCAAAGCTTCAATACCGTTTCGCGGATACCCGGGTTTTTTCCTGGTAATGTACCGCCTGTCTCAATGATCCTGTTAAGTTCCTCAAGGCTCATACCATAGGTTTTAGCCAGAGTTTGTTGTTGTGCTGAATCAGCACCCACCAGAAGACCCCGCAAGAGATCCCTCGCCTTCTTTGACTCACTACTGACTTTATTGGTGCGCTGGAAGTTGGATGGGATTTTTTTTAGCTCACCAGGCGCCCCGCCTAAATCCACTGACTCCCAGGTTTGACCTCTATCCACAGAATACTCTGCAAAGGCGTGGATATGGTTGATCATTTCCCGACATGGAATCCCAAAATAGCGACAAAAAGCAATAAAAACAGGCGTCCGATGACGACAACTGCCTTGTCGCTGTGTTACGAGGAAGTGAAAGAAATTCAGATGATGCCCTGCTGGTTCAGCACCTCCGGAAAACTTCAGGCAATAGTCCTTGATCGCCCTGATGCGTTGCGTCGTGTTTTTTGCGTTCATTATTGCCTGCAAAGGCACCTTTATTTCAGGCAGTTGTTGTTCAACCTCAGCAAACAGTTTGTTCAATACTGTTTCTATACCTTTGGAACAGCGGGCGTCAAAACGTATTGATTGTGCTGGCTGGACTTTTTTAGCCAGTGTTTTTTTGCTCGGCGCTCTGGGTTCCACGACATAAGTAAATTGAATAATCTGACCGGCTTTGGCTTCGGGAACAGACAGTGTGTGCAGCCCGGTATATCGATCCCTGAGCAGGGTACATGGCAAAACGGGTTCTATACGCAGGGCCACGATATAGTCTTCAGGCGTCAGACTGGGCAATGCATATTGACCATTGTTTGATGACGCTTTGTAGTTTGCCAGTGTCTGGTTTTTGGCTAACGTCAGTTCCTGGTTACGCCCCGGTAACTCTTCGGGTATAAGGATTTCGATCCCCTGCAGGTGTTGATCACCCATATCAGTCAGCTCGACCTCACCCTTGGCAGATACATTAATATCTCTCGCTCGCAAGCGATACATATTGAAAGGGTAGTTCGTGTCAAAAATTTTATAATTGTCGAATACTCTCTTCTTCTGGCGCTGATATTCCGTGCCCCGGTCCAGGGTATTGGCCTGTTTCCTGCGAACTTCTGAAAGGCATTCCTCAGGAGCCTTGTCACTGTCGATCACTATATCCTGGTGAGTATAATCGTGCGCACAATGGCTCAGCAGATCACTGATCTGATGCCAGAACCCAGGCCAAAATTGAACTTCACTGGCTTTCCACGCCCTTATCTGCTGGTCAGCCGCCTCGAGATAAGGCTGGTTGGTTGACGTTTTCAATGTTTGTTTCTGTGCATCCGTCAGGGGAAATACGCTATCAGCGTCCACGCCCAACTGGCCATACTCACAATCAAACCAGCGTCGCTGCCAGTGTCGGTAAAGTGTCTGGGTGAGAATATCGTCGGACTTATCCGGTTTCACTGAAAGACCCGATGCCTGCCAGCGGGTACGTGCCAGCATCCTGATGATTTCCGTTCTGGCTTCCTCTCTATTCAGATCAGTTTTAATACGAATTTCATGGCGTTTTTCATCCATACTCTGGCAATCACTGCGTCGTATCAACCAGGGTCGATCAATGCCTGGTACCTTTTGGTTAAACCATTCGCAAAGCCTGGTATCAAGTGCTTCGTTAGTTACGGCAATAGCTGATGACCCGGGCAGTTCTTCCAGCGTCAGCCTGGCTGCCATCAGGTAAAGCCGGTAGTACCGCTGGAAGCATTGATTCAGTCCGTTTTCGGTAAAATCCCATGTCCTGATAACAGCCCTGGTGACGTTCTGTAAATCACGACTGGTTGGCTGCAACGGCAGCTTTTTGCGTTGCAGGTGAGCCCTTAAAAGACAATGTTTTTCTGTTAGCTTTTTGGCGGCGAATGTCCCTTCTAAGGACTCTGGCAACACTTTCCCGGCAATGGTCTGTAATTCTGCCAGGTTGTACTGCCGGATGGGCAAATGTCTGAAGCGCCCTTTCAGCGCCGGTGATAAGGGTTTTCGTCCGCTGTACTCTGGCGGGTTGATGGTGGCAAAGAGGTGGAAGCCCGGGTGGGCGTCACCGGCCAGAATATCGTTTAACTCACCTTCCAGATGCTGGCTGTCGATCAGATTCATTTCCGAAATCACCACGATGCCGCCTTCCACTTTTGCTTTCTGGATCGCTTCACACACTCTGTCCCAGGAACAATCACAGGCATTCAGGTAAAAGACTTCCGGCATGGATTCTCCCCGTCGCTTAGCCTCCTTTCTGACACTTTCAATCACCAGGTTTAGCGTGGCATCCTTACCCCGTCCGGCTGGACCTTCGATCAGCGTCGCCTGTCGTCCGCCGTGTTTCCTGTCGAGGTGATAAGCCTGCTGACAGCGGCTTAAATCCTGTCCAAGTTGTTGCACCAGTTCAATGACTGCTGTTCCGGAGGTGTCAAACTCAGGTCGGATTTTTTGGGTGACTGTACTGAAAGTCTGCTGAATATCTGACAGGGTCTTGTTGCGAACTCTGTCACTCAGGGTATTCTCCGGTTGGTAACGGGCAGCAAACCAGATTTCCAGTGCTGACAGGGCATCCCGATGAGTTTCGGTGATTTCGGGCACCAGCACATCCCGAAAACCTTGTTGGATTAAACCTTGTACTTGCTTGCAGTTAACCCTGTCACCTGTGGATAACGAACGATCAAGATACCAACCTACCCAGCTGCAGATATCCGTCAGATCCCTGGGGGTAAACTCATGTTCTGGCAACAGTTCCTGATAATACTGCCAGAGTAGCATGACGCTCTCGGTGGCAATGCGTGCCATGTCGTCTATTTGCCGAGACTCCGGCAGATGCCGTTGTAAATGATTGAGCAGAGCCGGCTCCACCACTCTGTCCCGAAGAAAAGCCTGGTCCAGACGAGGATAGTAAGCCCTGGGCAGTTTCTCTTTCAGGGCAGAATCCAACTGGCGTCCGCCGTAATGAATGGGGTTACCGGTGAGAATCACCCGGTGTTCTGTGCTGACCGGGACAGGATGACCATTCACATAAATGCAGGGTTCCGGTTCCCATAAGCCGTTCAATGACGCCAGCAATCCGGTTTTGGCCAGGTTGGCTTCATCCAGAACCAGAGTGATATATTTTCCTTCAACATAGCCTCCATCTCTGGGGTGTGAGGTCTTGGCCCATTCCATCAGCGCCCGGTTTTGCTGTGCCATAGAGCGGTCGCCATCAGCGTGTTGCTGCCACTGCCAGCGTTTCATCAGGGTCTGCTCGCTGTCAGAAGGTCCAAGGGACAGCACCACAGCCGATCCTGAAGCTTTTGCTATTTTCGCTGAAAAGTAACTTTTCCCGGTGCCGGTTTCCCCCTGCAGGAATATAACAGGAGAGTCTGTAAGCCGGTCATGGAGTCGGGATAAACGACGGCTTTCACGATCCTTCTGACTCGTCTCACCGTGATAAAGATCCCGGGCCAGTGCTGACCAGGGCTCATAAGTCGAGCCCTGCCATGCCAGTGATTCAGACAGTCGATGTTTTATACGTTCAATGCCTTTTGTTTCAGAATTCGCGGTTCTGGCCATCTGAAAACAATCAGCAGCCAGAGATTTAATGGCTTCGGATCGGGTCTGCCCTGAGGGCAGAGGTAACTGCCAGCCGGAGGCCAGTGCATCCTGTAAACGTTTAATCTGTCTTGATGGCCTTAAGGCTAAGGTTTGATAGTGTTCTGCTGCCTGCGGATCGACTGCCAACTGACAGGCCATTGCCTGTCGATGTTTTTCAGGGGTATGGCTCACGATCAGGGCACAGAGTCTGTCCAAAGCGTCTTCTTTTCTCTGCTCTGGGAATGGATCGCAATAGGACAGTTGCAATTGCTTTAAGACTCCAGGGTCAGAGGCTGCTCTGATCAGCGGCCACAGGTTCTGCTTCACAAACTCTCTGTCTAACCGTGGGGCACTATTGATGATCTCATTTAACTGATCCGGATCGACCGAGGCAGTTTGATCCTCATCCCGCTTCCCGGGGGCGTCTGGCAGCAACATCCAACAAGCTACTTTCATAAAATTACGCACCGACGGACTCTGTCGCAGGCCATGGGTGATGACACTATCGACGGCCTTGCGCCAGTGGCAGGGCAGGAGCTGAAGTGAGCGGTCAACCTGCTGTGCTCGCAGGGCAGCCAGTGTCAGGTTATTCAACAAGCCTGCGGACATTTCAGGCAGAGGGTTACAACAGTTGGCAGGTACGGTTTTAAACGCTTCGTAAAGCAAGTTGAGGGCTCGTTCTGGCAGCTCAGTCCGGGAGATATCATGCTTGAGGGCATTGATATCCCAGATATTGACCTCAGGGCAGGGTTTTCCCATGGCAAGCATCGAATTAAATACTGCAGATTGGCTTTTCGCAGATTGAGGCCAGAGTATTGTGATATGAGCTTGTGGGTAGGCCTGTAACTGGCCATTCACCAGCAGAGGTTGGCCAACAACCAGGGGTTCAAGGAGTTGTTGAAGTGTTGGATTAGATTCGAGCCCCCGAAATACAACCTGCTTGCCAGCGGTTAATGCCTTTTGCAACTCACTCTGATCTCGTTCAAAAAGGGCCTTTTGTTCCGAAGTGATATGGATATTATCAAATAGCTGGTTGAAGCCGGTCTGTTCATTGACCTGAATGACCAGAGGTGCAGGCTGGTATTTATTTATCCAACGACTTGCCTGGACGTCTTGCTGATAAGTGACGGCACTAAAGGTGGCCTGATCTCTGATTTTTTCCTGCGGGTTGGGCAGAGACTGTTCATCGCTTTCTTCTAATCCCAGAGCTTTCGGCTGCTGTCTTGAATGGGCTACCAGAAGTCGCGGCTCCAGGCCCGTTGTCTCTCGAATAGTCTGCAATGAACCCAGCAAACGAAACCAGGCCGCCTCAGTGAGGGGAGACGTGACGGTGACCGTACCACCTGCTCGAACCTGCTCCAACAGACAGGTGTTAGGGACTGCGTAGCCTTCCGGAGCAATGGCAATCGGGTTCAGCCATTCTGTGATATTACTCTGGTTAATGATGACCGGGTTTCCTGGTGCGTGCTCTTGAGACAGGCTCTGAAACAGTGAATAAAGCTCATCCTCAGCCACCGGCATCTGATAAAACTGAACCTCGTCCGGTAACTGACAGACCTTCCCATTGCTCTCAAAACACTGTTGCGCCAGCATCTGTCGAATCGTCTGCTCAAAGGCCAGATCCTGCCAGTTAGCCCCTTTCAGAATCACCCTTTGTCCGGCCCTCAATAACTCAAGCCTGCCGGGGAGATGCTGAATTCGTCCCTGCTGATCCACACCGGGGCCGCCCAACAACAACTGTCGCCAGTCGTTGTGCAAGTGGCAGTTAATAAGAACGGTAACGTCGTCGTCCATGACGCTTTCGGCAGAGGGGAGTTCAACCAATAACGGAGGAATCTCATCAATGTCCATCGATGGGTCATTACCAGTCTGGGCCCGGAAGTGCCAGCTATTTTCCGGTCGATTAATTCGCCGCCAGAAATCAGCCCCCGGTGCATCGTCACGCTGGCCAACCGATGCCAACTGTTCAGGATCTGCCACGACCAATAGAGAAACATGTTCGCCCAGAGGGCGTTTATTTTGGCTGACTTTGTCGTACAGACAGGGGGTATCCGGGTCCAGCAGATCGTTAAATTTTGGCAAATCTTCGCTGCTGAGTTTTCGGATATCCAGCACCAGAGTCAGTGGCTGTGGACTTTCGAACAGCTTGCCAGAACCCAGAGTGTGGCGGCCATCGACAGAAATACTCAACCGTCTCACCAGATTGGCCTGTGAGAGGTCATCGGGGCGGGAAATAAGGATAACATCCCGTTGTTCATCGCAGGTTTGGGCCACTAAAAGCTGTCGAACTTCATCATCACTGGCGACAAAACGAAAATCGAAGGCATGAGTGGTCTTTTGGAGCGGGGAATCCGCTGAGGATACCCTTCTCGTCTGGTGAGGCGAGATCCCCGGAGCTGATGATTTATTGAGTCTGGGAGTTACATCTGAGCAGACCTCTGCAATCCTTGGCGGTGCATCCAGCTTTGCTCTCTTGTCTGGCACGCTGCAATCAGGTAAGGGTTGTTTATTTCTCCAGCCAATCTGGCCATCCACGGTAAATCTCGCTCTGTTATTTGAAGGACTGCATTGAAATGGTTTGATTTCGTATGGTTGAGTACTTATGTGACCTTCAGGCGGGAGGAAAGTTCCATTGGGTTAGTTAGCCGCAGGGCAATGGCATCAATCAGGATTATCAGTTATCCAATGACTCATAAATCGAATTCAAACTCACGCTGTTCAAAAACTCTTCGTTAATTTTGGTCAGATCATCGGACCTGAGTATCAGAGCGTTACTGATGTTGAGTGCCTGTTTTAAATAGGCATCCTTGGCAGATGACGGAAACTCGTAAGATTCAATTAATTGCATCATGGCATACAGCTCTTCCGGTGAGGATGGATCATGAGTGCCATACCATTTTATTCTAAGTATGTAGTCGTTGATAATTGCTTCGGCCCAACAATAGGTCAAGGAACCGCCTTTCGAGTGCGTCAAACCATACAGGTAATGACTGAAGGCCTGCCCAATCGCTTGCCTGCATTTGATTTTTAGATCACGTACAAGCTCTTTTTCCCGGTGTTGCAGCCCAATGGAATCCAGAAGGGGTTTGTAATGACTTTTGACAGCAAGTTTTTGTTTCTCATATTGTTCTTTTCGAGTCTGGCATTGCTGATCAGGAAGCATTGATTGTTCATGGCTTGAATGATCACTGTACCAATTATCCAGGTCATCCAGAGCTTTGTCGTATTCATTATCAATCTCCCTGTACTGTTTGACTTTTTCAAACGACCGCTTCAATTCCGGGCTGCTCTCAACTTTTAGTTGAAGCAGAGCTTCGGTTTTTTCAGTCATTGCTTCGCTGTGCCAGCGAGGTTGCCCCAGGATAACCACTGGTCGGTGGAGCGTCCTGCCAGAGTTTAGTCGCACAAACGCGGGATGGTGTATCAGCAACCGCTCTATATTCGGAATGCCTTCAGGTTCGTCCGTCCAGGCGTCTTGTAAAGCTTTACGGACAATCAGCTCTTCCAGGTATGACGAAAAGCCACCATGACAATGGGTCACCAGGCAGGCATCTTCTTTCGTTTGGGAGTCTTCATAGCTCAGCCGCCATTCCTGACTGTTTTTTTCTCTGGAAAACAACTGCTTGTATAAATTTTTCAGGCAATGGGTGGCTTTAACTTTTAATTCATCAACGCCTTCAAGGCGTAACAATAGCTCATGCTGTTCACGGACCCCGTTAATATCGCGGTCGTATTTCGGCAGTGGATCCAGCCAACCTGATTCCAGGGCTGCGAGGGCAAATTGAATAACCGAAGGCCTGGTTAAGTCACTGCCGTTCAGTATATCCACCATGGAACTCATCCACTGCTGAGGTCTCTCTCCGGCCTGAACAATCACTTTTGAATGGAGTAACTTGAGTTGTTCAGTGACCTGGTCCTCATCACTGTCGGACAATATTTTTGCTACTGCCTCCACCATGGGTTTATAGGTACTCGCCCCGTGTTTTATATGCACAGCACCAACCAATGCCAGCTCGTAATTGTTCAATGCTTTTATATCCAGTAAAATTGAGACGCCCATGGAAAATCCGGTCAAATCTTTTCTCTTCCAAAGTTCCCTCACCATTTTGGAGGTGACTTTAAATGGATTTGACGAGGCACTACCTCTTTCAAGGGCTTTGTTCTGTCTCTCAAGATTCTTGTCAATGGCTTGTGCCAGAGCTTCTTGTTGCGCTGAATCGGCCCCTTTCAGAAGATCCTTAAACCTCTTTGACTCACTGCCGGAACTACTGAGCTGCCTGGTGGGCTGGAATTCAGATTTGATTTCTCTTACCTGTGCGGGCCCTCCGCCCAAATCCACCGATTCCCAGGTTTGACCTCTATCCAGTGAATACTCGGGAAACGCGTGGGTAGGGCTATGAATTTGCCGACTGGGAATCCCGAAATAACGACAAAAAGCAATAAAAACAGGCGCGCGATGACGGCAGCTACCCTGCTGCTGAGTGACGAGGAATCTAAAGAAATTTTCTTCCGGCTTCGGTTCAGTCTTACCCGAAAACTGTCGGCAATACTCCGTGATCGCCTCAATTCGTTGCCGGATGTGTCTGGCGTTTTTTATTTTCTGCAAACTCATCTGTAGTTTGGCCGGGTGCTCTTTTACGGGCGACTCTTTTACGGGCGAAAACAGTTCGTCCAGTACGGTTTTAATACCTTCTGAACAGTGGGTGTCAAAACGCATTGATTGTTTTGGCCGGGCTTCTTCAGCCGAAACACTGTCGTCCGGTTTTTTGGGCTCTACGACATAAGTAAATTGAATAGTCTGTTCGGTGTTGGCTTCTGGAATAATCAGTGTGTGAAGCCCGGTATACCGATGCCTGACCAGTTTAAATGGCAAATTGGGTTCTATACGCAGGGCCACGATATAGTCGTCAGGCGTCAGGCTGGGTAACACAAATTGACCTTTCTTCGATGTCCACTTAAAGGACGCCAGCGTTTGCTTGCTGGTTAATATCACTTCCTGATCAGGCCCCGGTAACCGGGCCGGCATGAGGGTTACGAAACCTTGAATGCGTGGATCATTAAGATCAGTCAGTATGATATCGCCCCTGACAGTCACACAAATATCCTTTGCCTCCCAACGATACATACGGGAAGTGGGTCTCTGCGTTTTAAAAACGGGTAAATCGTATAATAGTGGCACTCTCAGGCACTCATAGTTTGTTCTCCGGTCCAGTACCTTATCTTTTTTCGAGGGAGCGTTTAGACGGTGTTTATCAGGCGCATTACCAGAGCCAGTCGCTAACTTTTCATCCATGTAATCGTCAAGCCAATGGTTCGGCAGGTTACTTATCTGATGCCAAAAGGCAGGCCACCATTGAACTGCGTCGGCTTTCCATGCACCAATCAACTTATCAGCCTCCCGGAGAAAAGGCTGGGAGGTCGACATTTTCAGCGTTTGTTTCTCTTCTTTGGTCAGGGGAAATAAGCAATTGGCGTCCTCGCCCGTCAGGCCGAACTCACGATGAAACCAGCGATGCTGCCAGTATCGGTACAGTGCCCGGGTGAGGATATCGTTATACTGATCCGGCGCCAGTGAAAAACCGGATGCCTGCCACCTCGCCTGAGCCACCCTCTTGATGATTTCAGTCCTGGCTTGCTTTTTATCCAGACCAGCCTCAACAAGAATTTCGTGGCCTTTTTCATCAATACTGTTGCGATCACTCTGTCGTATCAACCACGGACGATCAATGTTCGGTACCTTTTGATAGAGCCAATGGCTCAGATCAGAAGCAAGCGCTCCTTTGCCCATGGCAAGAGTCGATGACTCCGGCAGTTCCTCCAGCGACAGGTTGGCGGCCATCAGGTAGAGCCGGTAGTGCTGATTGAAGCATTGATGAAGTGCTTTTTCGCTAAAATCGCCTCTTCTTTTGACAGCCATGGCGACATTCTGTAAATCGCGACTGGTGGGCTGTAATGGCAGGTCTTTGCGTTGCAGGCAGGCCCTTAAACGACAATGTTTTTCAGTCAGCCGTTTAGCCGTGATTTTTCCCTGCTCATTCTCTGGCAAGACTTTCCCGGCAATGGCCTGCAATTCGGTCGGGCTGTACTGCCGGATCGGCAAATGTCGAAAACGCCCTTTCAGTGCCGGTGATAAGGGTTTTCGCCCGCTGTACTCAGGCGGGTTAATGGTGGCAAACAGGTGGAAGCCCGGATGGGCGTCACCGGCCAGAATATCGTTTAACTCGCCTTCCAGATGCTGGCTGTCGATCAGATTCATTTCCGAAATCACCACGATGCCGCCATCGACTTTTGCTTTCTGGATCTTTTCACACACTTGGTCCCAGGAACAATCACAGGCATTCAGGAGAAAAACTTCTGGCATGGACTCTCCCCGTTGTAGAGCCTGCTGTCTGACACTTTCAATCAACAGGTTCAACGTGGCATCTTTACCCCGTCCGGCCGGGCCTTCAATCAGTGTTGCCTGACGACCGCCGTGTTTTCTGTCGTGATGATAAGCCTGCTGACAGCGGCTTAAATCCTGTCCCAGCCCTTGCGCCAGATCAATGACTGCCGATCCGGAGGTATCAAACTCAGGTCGGATTTCTTTGGTCAGTGTTCTGAAGTCCTGCAGAATATCTGGCAGGGTGTGGTTATGAACTCTGTCTCGCAGGGTGTTGTCCAGTTCGTAACGGGCAGCAAACCAGATTTCCAGTGCCGAAAGGTCATCCTGTTGAGTCTCGCTGATTTCGGGACCCAACACATCCCGGAAACTTTGCTGGATCAAACTGTTCACTTGCTTACAGTTGGCACTGTCGCCTTTGGATAACGCACGATCCAGATACCAACCCACCCAGCTGCAGATATCTGTTAAATCCCTGGGAGTAAACTCATGCTCGGGCAACAGCTCCTGATAATATTGCCACAGTGCCATCACACTCTTGCTGGCAATGTGTGCAATGTCGTTTATTTGATGCCGTTGTAACTGATTGAGCAAAGCCGGTTCCACTACTCTGTCCCGAAGGAAAGCCTGATCCAAACGCGGGTAATAAGCTCTGGGCAGTTTCTCTTTCAGGGTCGGATCCATTTGGCGCCCGGCGTAATGATCGGGGTTGCCGGTGAGAATTACCCGGTGTTTTTCGCTGACCTTGACAGGATGACCATTCACATAGATGCAGGGTTGCGGTTCCCACAGGCCGTTCAATGACGCCAGCAATCCGGCTTGGGTCAGGTTAGCCTCATCCAGCACCAGGGTGATGTATTCTCCGTCTTTGTTGGATTCGGTATTGGCCCATTTCATCAATGCCCGGTTTTGCTGCGCCATAGAGCGGTCGCCATCGGCGTGCTTTTGCCACTGCCAGCGTTTCATCAGGGTTTGTTCGCTGTCAGAAGGTCCAAGAGAAATGACCGAAGCCTGTCCTGAAGCCTTTGCCATTTTGGCGGAAAAGTAGCTTTTACCAGTGCCGGTTTCTCCCTCGAGGAATATAACGGGGGAGTCTTTAAGCCGGTCATGGAGCCGAGATAATCGACGACTTTCACGATCCTTCTGATTGGTCACGCCATGATAAAGATCCCGGGCCAGTGCAGACAGGGGCTCATCAGCGGAACCCTGCCATTTCAGTGATTCTGACAGTCGATTTTCTATGCGTTCAATGCCGTCTGCCTCAGAACTCGCTGTTCTGGCCCTATGAAAACAATCGCTGGCCAGACCGTGGATGGCATCGGATCGGGTCTGCCCTGGGTGCAAAGGTAACTGCCAGCCAGAAGCCAGTGCATCTTGCAAACGTTTAATCTGTCTTGTTGGCTCGATGGCTAAGCATTGCCAGGGCTTTGTTGCCGCCGGATCAACTGCCAACTGATAGGCTATAGCATCTCGTTGTTTTTCAGGTGCGTGGGCCAGGATCATGGCACAGAGCCTGTCCATAACTTCTTTCTTACCCCACTCTGGAAATGGACTTTCATAGGACAGTTGTAATTCGGTACCTATAAATACTGTCGGCTCAAAGGCTCGGGCCAATTGCCACAGGTTTCGCTTGACAAAGTTTCTATCCAGTCGCGGGGTGCTACTGATGATGGCAGCTAACTGATCCGGGTTTACGGAGGCGGCTTGATCTTCATCCGGCAGTAACTGCAAACAGGCCACTTTCATAAAATCATGGACGGATGGATGTTGTCGGGTGCCATGGGTGATGACGCTATTGATGGCCTTGCGCCAGTGGCATGGCAGGAGCTGAGGGGAGTGGTCAAATTGCTGTGCCCTCCGGGCAGCCAGTATCAGATTATTCAACAACCCTTCGGTCAATTCAGGCAGAACATTACAAAGGCCACCGGGTACGGTTTTAAAGGCTTCATAAAGTGAGTGAAGTGCTTGTTCTGGCAGCTCTGCCCGGGAGATTTTATGCCTGAGGGTATTGATATCCCAGAGATCAATCTCGGGACACCGGCTACCCGTGGCAACCATCGAATTAAATACTGAAGAGGTGCTTTTCACAGACTCAGGCCAGAGTATTGTGACATGGGCTTGTGGGTAGGCCTGCAACTGGCCATTCACCAACAGAGGTTGCCCAATAACCAGGGGTTCCAGAAGCTGCTGAAGCCTTGGATTACTTTCCAGCCCCCTGAATACCACCGGTTTGCCAGCGGTTAATGCCGCCTGCAAATCACTCTGAGATCGTCCGAAATGTGCCTTTTGTTCCGAGGTAATATGGATGTTATCAAAGAGCTGAGTGAAGCCAGTCTGTTCATTAACCTGAATGACCAGAGGGGTTTGCGGCTGATGATTAATCCAATGACTGGCCTGGGCATGTTGCTGATAAGTGATGGTATTAAAAGTGGCGTGACCTGTGACTTTACTATGTGGGCTGGAGAGAAAGCGCCCATCGTCTTCTGCCAATCCCAGGGCTTTTGGCTGCTGTCTTGTATGAGTCACCTGAAGTCGGGGCTCCAGGCCGGTGGTCTCGCGAAGGGTTTGCAATGAACCCAGCAAACGAAACCAGAGAGCTTCAGTGAGTGGAGACGTTACGGTGACGACACCCCCCGCCCTGACCTGTTCCAACAGACAGGTGTTAGGGGTTGCATAGCCTTCAGGCGTAATGGCAATAGGGCTCAGCCATTCTGTGATATTCCCCTGGTTAATGATGATCGGGTGTTCTGCGGCGTGCTCTTTAGACTGGCTTTGGAACAGCGAATGAAGCTCGTCCTTCCCCACCGGCATCTGATAAAACTGAACATCGTCGGGTAATGGACAGACTTCCCCATTGCTCTCAAAGCACTGTTGCGCCAGCATCTGTCGAATGGTCTGTTCAAAGGTCAGGTCCTGCCAGTCGGCGCCTTTCATTACCACCCGCTGTCCCGACGTCAATCGTTCAAGCCTGCCAGGGATGTGCTGGATTCGCCCCTGTTGATCGACACCGGGACCACCCAGCAGTAACTGTCGCCAGTTGTTGTGCAAGTGGCAGTCAATAACCAGGATAGTGTCGTCGTCCATAGCATTTTCGACACTGGGAAATTCAGGCAATAGCGGGGGAGCCCCGTCAATGTCCATCAATGGTTCATTGCCAGTCTCAGCCTCGAACTGCCAGGTATTGCCCGGTCGGTTAATTCGCCGCCAGAAATCAGCGCCCGGAGCGTCGGCCGCCGGTGCGCTGGCCGCAGGCGCGCCGCCATGCTGGCCAACCGATGTCAATTGTTCAGGGGCTGCCAGAACCAGCAGAGAGACATGCTCTCCCAGAGGGCGTTTCTTCTGGCTGACCTTGTCGTATAGACAGGGGTTATCCGGGTCCAGCAGATCGTTAAATTTTGGCAGATCCTCATTGATGAGTTTTCGGATATCTATCACCAGGGTCAATGGCTGTGAACCTTCAAAGAGCTTGCCTGAGCGCAAAGTGTGAAGACCATTGTCGGCAATGCTCAGACGGCTCACCAGATTAGCCTGTGCGAGGTCATCGGGATGGGAAATAAGCGTGACATCGCGATTTTTATCGCGGGTCTGGTCAGCCAAAAGCTGTCGAACTTCATCATCACTGGCGACAAAACGGAAATCGAAGGCATGAGGTTTTTTTTGGAGCAGGGAGTCCGTTGAGGATACGGTTCTCGCCCTGTCAGGTGTCATAATCTGAGATGACGATAGATTCAGTTGGTAATTGAGACCAGAGCAGACAGCTTTGACGTTTGATGGTAAATCTGAATCCTGCCCTGACCTCTTGGCTGGCAAGCCACTAGCCGGAACAGGTTTGTTAATTTCTCCACCAATCTGACCATCCATAGTCAATCTCCCTACAACCATCTGAAGGACTGAATTGAAACCCTTTAAAGATTAGACTTTCAGAGGCCGGGAAAGTTCAATTTGGGTACTGGTCCGTTGCCATAGTGGGAAGTCAATGGTCTCGAAACCAAACGTTTATCACGTATCCAATGACTCACACAGCGAGTTCAAATTCACACTGTTCAAAAACTCTTCGGCGATGGTTGTCAGCTCATCGGATTTGAGCACCAGGGCGTTGCTGGCGTTGTGTGCCTGTTGCAACAGACGGACATCCTTCACTGGCTGCTGAAAGCAGAAAGAGCTCTCAATTTTACATATCATTGCATGCAGCTCTTCTGGTGAAGATGGATCATGAGCGCCGTAGTAGTCTGAATTCATGGAGTCTGCGATGGAAGCGTCAGCCCAACAATAGGTTAAACGACTGCCTTTTAAGTGCGTCACTTCATAAAGGTAATGACTGAACGCCTGCTGAATCGCCTGCCTGCATTGGTTTTTTAAAGTACCGAAAAAGTTTTCGTCATCCCATGACAGCTCAAGGCACTTCAGAATGGGTTTTTGACTGCCTGTGATAGCAAAACGTCTTCTCTCGTAGTGTTTGATGTCTTCCAACAATGCCTTCAATTCCGGGCTGTTCTCAATTTTTCGTTGCAACAGGGCTTCAACCTTTTCATTAAACACCTTACTGTCCCAGGAAGGTTGCCCCAGGATAATCACCGGACGATGGCCCGCCTTGCCCGAGTTTAACTTCACAAACGCCGGCTGCTGCACCAGCATTCGTTCTATATTCGGAACGCCCTCAGGGTCGTACACCCAGTCGGTCTGTACAGATGGATTGACCATATTTTTTTCAAGGAATGGCGAAACCCCATCGTGACAATGAGTGACGAACATGGCATCACTTTTTCTTCCCTGAAGGTCTCTATAAGCCACCCGCCATACCTGGCTATTTTTTTCCCTGGACAAGAGTGTCTGATACCACTTTTTCAGCTGATGGGTGGCTTCAACCCTGAGTTTGTCGACACCTGCCAGACGCACCAATAGCTTATAATGATGATCGGCCTTCATAATAGGGCTCTTATAGGTCGGCAGTGGCTCCAGCCAACCCAATTTCAGGGCTTCGTGGACAAAGTGAATAACCGAAGGGTTGGCCAAGTCACTGTTCTCGATTATTTCCACTATAGAACTCAACCACTCAAGAGGGCTTGCCCGGCCCTGAACAATCATTTTTGAGTGCAATAACCTGAGTTGTTCAATGGCCTGATCGGCATGACCGTTGGACAATATTGCCCTTACTGCTTCCGACATCGGTTTACAGGCATTCCCATCATGGTCATAGACAACTCCGACCAATCGCTTCTCACAAAGTCTCAGGGCTCTTGTCCCCGAGGCCTTTAACGTTGATACGCCCATGGAAAAACCGGGCAAATCTTTTTCCTGCCAAAGTTTCTGTACTGCTTCAAAAAGACTTATATTGGCTTCTGGCAATGCACTGTTTGTTTCAACGGCTTTGTTCAACTCCTCAAGGCTTATACCACAGGCTTTAGCAAGAGCTTGTTGTTGTGCTAAATCAGCCCCTTTAAAAAGATCCTTCAGGAGACCTCTGATCTCAGTGTTGTAAACGCTTTCTTCCAAGGTGGGCTGACTGTCATTCCACTTGAAGTCAGGGAAAATTATTGTGAACGGAAGATATGACCCACCCAAATCCACTGATTTCCAGGTCTGGTCTCCATCCGGGCAATATTCAACAAAGCTGTGTAAAAGGCTTCTGATTTGCCGGGATGGAATCCCAAAATAACGACAAAAAGCCACAAAAACAGAACTACGATGACGACAGCTACCTTGCCGCTGTGTTACGAGGAATTCAAAGAAATTTTTACCGGGCTCTGGTTTGCTCTGGCCGGAAAACTGTCGGCAATAATCCGTGATCGCCTCAATTCGTTGGCTGGTGTTTTCAGAGTGTTTTATTTTCCACAAAGGAAAGCGTATTTCGGCTGGTTGTTTGCCAATGTTATTAAACACTTCGTTCAGTACTGCTTTCATACCTTCTGAACAATGGGTGTCAAACCATGTTAATTCTTTTGCACGGGGCTCCGGTTTCCTGGGTTCTACGACATAAACCACTGTAATACTCTGTTTGGCTTCGGCCTCAGGAATAGAGAGTGTGTGAAGCCCGGTATATTTGTCCCTGACCAGGGCAAAGGGTAAATCGGGTTTCAGACGCAGTGCCACAATATAGTCGTCTGGCGTCATGCTGGGCAATGCATGATGACGGTTGCCCGGTTTTAAGTCGAGGGCCCCCATCGTCTGACCCCTGGCTACTGTCACTGGCTGGTTCTGCTTTAACAGGGTCGGCCTGAGTATTTCGACCCCCAGCGTGCTGTTATCACTAAGATCGATTCGTTTGACATCACCCTTGACGGTCACATGAATATCTTTGGCCCAATAGCGATACATGTGGCAAGGAAAATTCTTGTTATTAAAAACTTCATAATCGTAATGGTGTTGTACCTCCTGATGGTCTTCGTCAGTGTTCCGGTCTAATGCCTCTGTCTCTTTCTCGATGACTTCCGGATTGTATTGTTCGGCTTTGTTATCAGCGTCAACAGCCAAGGTTTCGTTAGTATGGTCCAGCACATCCTTCAACCGGTGCCAGAACCCAGGCCAACATTGAACTGCATTGGCGTTCCATGCCGCTATTTGCCGATCAGCTTCCCTGAGACAAGGCTCGTAAGCCGATAATTTCAGCATTTGTTCCTGTGCTTGCCAAAGGTGAAATACTTGGTTAGCGTCCACGCCCGTCTTGTGAAACTCATGAGCAAACCAGCCTTGCTGCCAGCGTCGGTATATTGACTGGGTGAGCATATTGTCCGACTTGTCTGGCTTCAGGGAAAGACCGGATGCCTGCCACCGGGCCTGGGCCACCCGCCTGATGATTTCTGTTTTGGCTGCCTCTTCGCTTAATTGAGTGTTAATACAAATTTCATGGTTTTTTTCATCCGTACTGTTGCGATGACTGAGTCGTATCAACCACGGCCGTCCTATCTTAGGTACTGTTTCGTTGAGCCAATGGCACAAATTAGGAGCCAGCGCCCCTTCAGCCATGGCAAGCGTTGATAAACCGGGCAGTTCCTTCAGCGACAGGTTGGCGGCCATCAGATAGAGCCGGTAGTGCTGATTGAGGCATTGATGAAGGCTGTCTTCGGAAAAATCGCGCCCTCTGGTAACAGCTTTTGCGACATTCTGTAAATCAAGGCTGGTGGGCTGTAACGGCAGGTTTTTCCGTTTCAGGTCAGCCCTCAATCGACAATGTAGCTGAGCCAGCTTTTCAGCCGCAAATTTCCCTTCCGTGGTCTGTGGCAACACTTTTTCGGCAATGGTCTGCAATTCGGTAGGGTTATACTGGCGGATCGGCAAATGTCTGAAACGTCCTTTCAGCGCCGGAGATAAGGGTTTTCGCCCGCTGTATTCAGGTGGGTTGATGGTGGCGAAAAGGTGAAAACCCGGATGAGCGTCGCCGGCCAGAATATCGTTTAACTCACCTTCCAGATGCTGGCTGTCGATCAGATTCATTTCCGAAATGACCAGGATACCGCCATCGACTTTTGCCTTCTGGATCGCTTCACACACTTTGTCCCAGGAACAATCACAGGCATTCAGGAGAAAAACTTCCGGCATGGACTCTCCCTGTTGCTTAGCCTGCTTTCTGACGCTTTCAATCACCAGGTTCAGCGTGGCATCTTTACCCCGTCCAGCCGGGCCTTCAATCAGCGTTGCCTGACGACCGCCGTGTTTTCTGTCGTGATGATAAGCCTGCTGAGTGCGGCTTAAATCCTGCCCAAGCTGCTGCACCAGTTCACAGACTGCCGATCCGGAGGTATCAAACTCAGGCCGGATTTCTTTGCTGAATGTACTGAAGGCCTGCTGAATAGCTGGCAGGGTGTGGTTGTGAACTCTGTCGCGCAGAGTGTTGTCCGGGTGGTAACGGGCAGCAAACCAGATTTCCAGTGCCAGCTGGGCATCCTGATGAGTCTCGGTGATTTCGGGACCCAGTACATCCCGAAAACTTTGCTGGATCAAACTGTTTATTTGCACAGGGGTAACATTGTCACCTTCGGGCAGCGCACGATCCAGATACCAGCCCACCCAGCTGCAGATATCCGTTAAATCCCTGGGGGTAAACTCATGATCTGGCAAGAGTTCCGGATAATATTGCCAGAGTGTCATCACACTCTCGGTAGCACTTTTTACAATGTCGTTTATTGGTTGCCCTGACAGATGCCGTTGTAACTGATTGACGAGAGCCGGTTCCACCACTCTGTCTCGAAGGAATGCCCGGTCTAACCGAGGATAGTATGCCCCGGGCAATTTCTCTTTCAGGGCCGGGTCCATTTGGCGTCCGGAGTAATGATCGGGATTGCCGGTGAGAATCACCCGGTGTTTTTCGCTGACCTTGACAGGATGACCATTCACATAGATGCAGGGTTCCGGTTCCCACAAGCCGTTCAGTGACGCCAGCAGTCCGGCCTGGGCCAGATTAGCCTCATCCAGCACCAGAGTGATGTAGTTACCTCCAACATAGCCACTGTCTTTATCGGGTTCGGTCTTGGCCCATTCCATCAATGTCCGGTTTTGTTGCGCCATAGAGCGGTCGCCATCGGCGTGTTGTTGCCACTGCCAGCGTTTCATCAGGGTCTGTTCGCTGTCAGAAGGTCCGATGGAAATGACTGAAGCTTGTCCTGAAGCCCTGGCTATTTTGGCAGAAAAGTAACTTTTCCCGGTGCCGGTTTCTCCTTGCAGAAAGATAACGGGAGAGTCGCTAAGCCGGTCATGGAGTCGGGATAAGCGACGGCTTTCACGATCTTTTTGATTCATCTCACCGTGATAAAGATCCCGGGCCAGTGCCGACAGGGGCTCATCAGCGGAACCCGCCCATTTCAGTGATTCAGACAGTCGATGTTCTATGCGTTCGACGCGTTCTGCCTCAGAATTCGCTGTTCTGGCAATATGAAAACAATCGCTGGCGAGGCCGTGGATGGCATCGGCTCGGGTCTGCCCTGATGACAAAGCTAACTGCCAGCCAGAAGCCAATGCATCCTGCAAACGTTTAATCTGTCTTGCTGGTCTGATGGCTAAGGATTGCCAGGGCTCTGCTGCCGCCAGATCGACTTTCAACTGGTACGCTATAGCATCTCGTTGTTCTTCAGCTGCATGGGCCACGATCATGGCACAGAACCTGTTGAGAAGGTCTTCGTTACCCCACAGTGGAAATGGGCTTCCATAGGACAGTTGTAATTCTCCATTAAATACTGCCGGGTCAAAGGCTCGGGCCAGTGCCCAAAAGTTGTGTTTTACAACCGTTCTATCCAACTGTGAGACACTATTGAGGATGCCATTCAAGTGATCCAGGTCTACCGAGGCGGCTTGATCCGGCTTCCTGTGAGCATCCGGTGTTTTATCCGGTAACAAGTGCCAACAAGCCACTTTCATAAAATCCCGCACGGGCCGACGCTGACGGGTGCCATGAGTGATAACGCTATCAATGGCCTTGCGCCAGTGGCAGGGCAGGATTTGTGGGGACTGGTCCACCTTTTGTGCTCGCCGGGCGGCCAGTATCAGGTTATTCAACAAACCTTCGGTGATTTCAGGCAGAGGGTTACAAAGGTCTTCAGGTACGGTTTTAAATGCCTCGTAAAGTTCATTAAGTGCTCGTTTTGGTAGTTCATTCCGAGGGATTTCATGTCTGCGGGCATTGATGTCCCAGAGGTTTATTACAGGGCACGGCTTACCCGCAGCAACTACCGAAGTGAATACTGAAGATGGGGTTTTCGCAGACTCAGGCCAGAGCATTGTGACATGAGCGTGTGGGAAGGCCTGTAACTGGCCATTGACCAACAGCGGTTGCCCGACAACCAGGGGTTCCAGGAGCTGCTGAAGACCTGGATTAGTTTCCAGCCCCCGAAATACCACCGGTTTGCCAGCGGTCAATGCCTCCTGTAATTGACTCAGACGTCTTCCGAAATGCGCCTTTTGTTCCGAGGTAATATGGATATTATCAAATAGCTGGCTGAAGCCAGTCTGTTCATTGACCTGAATGACCAGAGGGGCTTGTGGCTGATGATTAATCCAATGACTGGCCTGGGCATGTTGCTGATAAGTGAAGGTATTAAAGGTGGCGTGACCTGTGACTTTTTTATGTGGGTTGGACAGAAAGCGCCCATCGTCTTCTGCCAATCCCAGGGCTTTCGGCTGCCGTCTTGAATGGGCCACCTGGAGTCGGGGCTCCAGACCGGTGGTCTCGCGAAGGGTTTGCAATGAACCCAGCAGACGAAACCAGAGAGCTTCAGTGAGCGGAGACGTTACGGTGACGACACCCCCCGCCCTGACCTGTTCCAACAGGCAGGTGTTAGGGATTGCATAGCCTTCAGGCGTAATGGCAATAGGGCTCAGCCATTCTGCGATATTCCGCTGGTTAATGATGATCGGGTTTTCTGCGGCGTGCTCTTTGGACTGGCTTTGGAACAGCAAATGAAGCTCGTCCTTCCCCACCGGCATCTGATAAAACTGAACATCGTCGGGTAACGGACAGACTTCCCCATTGCTCTCAAAGCACTGTTGCGCCAGCATCTGTCGAATGGTCTGTTCAAAGTTCAGATCCTGCCAGTCGGCGCCTTTCAGTATCACCCGTTGTCCGGATGTCAACTGTTCAAGCCTGCCAGGGATGTGCTGGATTCGCCCCTGTTGATCGACACCGGGAGCACCCAGCAGTAACTGTCGCCAGTTGTTGTGCAAGTGGCAGTCAATAACCAGGATAGCGTCGTCGTCCATAGCATTTTCGGCACTGGGGAATTCAGGCAATACCGGGGGAGCCCCGTCAATGTCCATCGCTGAGTCATTGCCAGTGTGGGCCTCGAACTGCCAGCTGTTGCCCGGTCGGTTAATTCGCCGCCAGATATCAGCACCCGGTGCGCCGGCCGCCGGAGCGCCGGCCGCAGGCGCATCGTCACACTGGCCTACTGCTGCCAGCTGTGCAGGGGCTGCCAGAACCAGCAGGGAAACATGCTCGCCCAGAGGTCGTTTTTTCTGACTGACTTTGTCGTACAAACAAGGGTTATCGGGGTCCAGCAGGTCGTTGAATTTCGGCAGATCCTCGCTGCTGAGTTTTCGAATATCCACCACCAGAGTGAGTGGCTTTGAACCTTCAAAGAGCTTGCCTGGACGCAGTGTGTGGCGACCCTCTTCGGAAATGCTCAATCGGCTCACCAGGTTAGCCAGTGCGAGGTCGTCGGGGTGGGAAATAAGGGTGACATCGCGATTTTTATCGCGGGTCTGGTCAGCCAAAAGCTGTCGAACCTCATCATCACTGGCGACAAAACGGAAATCAAAGGCATGAGGGTTCTTTTGCAGCAAGGAATCCGTTGAGGATACGGTTCTCGCCCTGTCAGGTGTCATAATCTGAGATGACGATAGATTCAGTTGGTAAGCGAAACCAGAGCAGACAGCTTCAACTTTTGGCGGTAAATCTAAATCCAGCCTTGGCCTCTTGGCTGGCATGCCAGTATAAGACGGGTTACTATCACGCGCACCACGATCAGGCATGCTACCAGCCGGAACGGGTTTGTTAATTTCTCCAACCATCTGACCATCCACTGTTAATCTCCCTATTAGCATCTGAAGGACTGAATTGAAACTCTTTTGTAATGAGACTTTCAGAGCCCGGGAAAGTTCAATTTGGATATTGGTCCGTTGCCATTGTGGGGAAGCCAACGGTCTCGAAAAACTCATCAGGAGCTAACGGTTATCAGGTGTCCAATGAGTCAGACTTCAGGTGCATGGGCCACGATCATGGCACAGAGCCTGAATACAGTTCAAATCGTAAACTCACCATCAATATTCATGAAAGGACAAACAAGGCCAACGGATGAACTAGCCAAAAAACCAGCAACATGAGAAGCAGCAATGTAGCCATAAGTTTCAAAAGCTATAGGCACACCGTAAAAGCAAATAGCCCCACCAAAGAGCGCGAGAGGTCTTAAGTCAGCCAGGCTATTCCCCAATCCAAAAAAAGCTCCAGATACAATAGCTGTACGTACACCAGCAGCCAAAGCAGTCATGACATTATCAGTCCCAGCCAAGCCACGGCCAACATTAATAATGCCATAGGAACCAATAAGAGTTGCCGCAGTAAGAGCAGAGACAGCAGCACCGACAATAGTATTAGTAACGATTCTGACTACCCGATCACGCAAAAAAGGAGCAGAAAAAGATAACGGCATTTTAGACCTGCAAACAGGACAGGTCATGGATTGCTCAAACCATCTGACAATACATTTTCTTCCAAAGACATGAGTTTCATGACACGGGAGAACTACTTTATCATTACATCGAAGATCTTCATTATCATCAAAAGATCTGTAACAGATTAGGCACTCATCCACAACACCTATTGTCATAAAGTAAACTCCACCCTTGTTAATAGTTAATAATGAGATAAAAAACCGGCAAAGAAGTTCCCCAAATTTTATAACTCACCCTGTGAAAAGCTATTACGATGCCATTCAAGTATGATGAGCCTTTCAAAGGCCGGGAAAGTTCAATTTGGATACTGGCTGGTTGCTATTGTGGGAAGTCAACGGTCTCGAAAACAAACGTTTATCAGGTATCCAGTGATTCACACAGCGAATTCAAATTCACAGTGTTCAAAAACTCTTCGGCGATGGTTGTCAGTTCCCTGGATCTGAGCACCAGGGCGTTACTGGCATTGAGGGCCTGCCGTAAGTAAGAATTCTCAACAGATCTCTCAAACCAGACAGACTTGTGGATTTTAGACATCATCGCATGCAGTTCAAGGGGTGATGATGGATCATGAGCGCCATAGTCCTTATGATGGTTAGCACGTATGGAAATATCGCCCCAACAGTAGGTTAAACGACCACCTTTCGAGTGTGTCACTCCATACAGGTAATGACTGAAGGCCTGCATAATCGCCTCCCAGTATTTTCCATGTAAATGACGCAAAACCCGATCGTCCTCATTCGACAACGCAAGGGACTTTATAATGGGCTGGTACTTGCTTTCGATATCATGCTTTTTTTGCTCACGTTCTTCTTGAGTCAGGCATTGCTCATTCAATGCCTTCAGAGCGTCCCGGAGTTGTTTTTCCATCGCCTCATATTGCTTGTATTGTTCCCATAACCGCTTCAAGTCCGGGCTATTCTCTGCTTTTACTTCCATCAGGGCTCTGATTTTCTTTTTGATGACTGTCTTTCCCCATGAAGGCTGTCCCAGGGTAATCACCGGACGGTGGTTTGCGTTGACCGAGATTAACTGCATAAATGCAGGTTCTTGCAGCAGCATTCGTTCTATATTCGGAACTCCCTCAGGTTCGTTCGTCCAGGTGTAGTCCAGGATTGAGCGGGCAATTTTATCTTCAAGGAATCGCGAAAACCCACCATGACAATGAGTGACGAACAGGGCATTATTTTCTTCCTTCAGGAAAAACTTATAAGTTGACTGCCAGCTCTGGCTGATTTTTTCCCCGGACAATACAGTCTGATACCACTTTTTCAGGCAATCAGTGGCTTGAACCTTCAGTTCATCAATGTTTCTCAGGCGCATTAATAACTGATAATGTTCATCGGCTTTCATAATCCCGTTATCATAAACCGGCGCTGGGTCCAGCCAACCCGATGCCAGGGCCTCACGGGCAAAGTGAATAACCGATGGTTTGGCCAAGTGACTGTTTTTCAGTATTTTTACGATTGAACGCAACCATTGGAGATGACTTGCATTGGCACGATTAATCACTATTGGATGGAGTAACTTGAGTTGTTTGGTGACCTGATCTTCATAGCTGTTGGACAATATTTGCACGACTGCCTCTGACATCGTATCGCGGTCAGGGTAGTCGCCATACTCCTCAGCACCGAGCAATTTCCCCATGTTATACCAGTATGCCTCTGTCTTTAGCGATGTAATAAGTGAGACGCCCATGGAAAAACTGGCTAAATCTTTCTCTTTCCAAAGGTTCTTTACAATGTTGAAAGGACTTAGATCTTTGTTTGCCAATGCCCCGAATGTCTCAATGGCTTTGTTCAGTGCTTCAAGGTTGATGCCAATGGCTTTAGACAGAGCTTGCTGTTGTGTTAAATCAGCTTCTTTCAGAAGACTCTTCAGGAGTTTCTTAATCTTGTTTGACTGAGTGTTAAAACCACTGACCCACCTGATGGGCTGGAACTCAGATTTGATTTCTGTTGTCTGTGTAGGCGCCCCGCCCAAACTCGCTGACTTCCAGGTTTGGCCCCCTTCCTCGGAATACTCAGCAAAGTTGTGGACAAAGTTTTCAATGTTCCGACATGGAATCCCAAAATAACGACAAAAGGCGACAAAAACAGCTGTACGATGTGAACAGTCACCTTGCCGCTGTGTTACCAGAAAGTGAAAGAAATTTTCGTTTCTCTCTGGTTCAGTTTTACCGGAAAACTGTTTGCAATAGTCCCTGATTGCCTCAATACGTTGCGACCTGTTTTCAGCCTTTATTATTTTCAGCAAAGGCACCTGTATTTCCGTTGGCTGCTGCTTGATGTTTTTAAACAGTTTGTCCAGTACGGCTTTCATCCCCTCTGAACAGCGGGTGTCAAAACCTGCTGGTCGGGCTTTTATGCCCGGTTCTCTGGATTCTACGACATAAGCAATCTTTATACTCTGGTTGGCTCTGTCCCCGGCAATAAACAGTTTGTGCAGCCCGGTATATCGATCCCTGACCAGGGTGTATGGCCAATCAGGTTCTATGCGCAAGGCCACGATATAGTCGTCAGGCGTCAGGCTTGGCAATGCACATTGACCGTACTTTAATTGCATCTCAAAGGTTGCCAGGGTTTGATTTTTAGCTAATGTCACTGGCTGGTCATGCTCTGGTAACGGCTCAGGTGTGAGCAGTTCCATCCCCCGAAGATACTTATCACCAATTTCGATCCTCTTGATATTGCCCCCAGCCGTCACAAATATATCCTGTGCTGTAAGTCGATACATCTCGGAAGGAGGTTTCTCCGTATTAAAAACTTTAAAATCCTCTTGTTTTGGCTCCGCCATAGCCTCGTAGTTCGTTATCTGATCCAATGCCCTGGTCTTTTTCTCTTCGACTTCCGGATCGTATTGTTCAAAAGCACTATCAGCTGATGCTTCCTTAATAAATTCGTCCAGCGAATGGTTCGGCAGATTACTTATCTCACGCCAGAACGCCGGCCACCATTGAACTGCCTTGGCGTTCCATAACCTTATCCGCTTATCGGCCTCCTGAAGATAGGGCAGGGAAGTCGGCGTTTTCAGTGCCTGCTCCTCTTCTTTCGTCATGGAGAATACGCTGTTGGCGTCCATGCCTGTCTGGCCAAACTCACGATCAAACCAGCTTTTCTGCCAGTGTCGGTATAGTGCGCGGGTGAGAACATTGTCCGACGCATCCGGCCTCAGGGAAAGTCCGGATGCCTGCCATTGGGTCTGAGTGACCCTTTTGATGATTTCTGTTTTGGCGTCCTCTTCACTCAGATCATCCTTAAAACAAATTTCGTGTTTTTTTACATCAATGCTGTTGCTATTACTGCTTCGTATCAACCAGGGACGACCAATGTCCGGTAACGTTTCGTAGAACCAACGGCTCAGTTTATCAGCAAGTACTCCTTCGCCCATGGCGGAACCGGATGATTTTGGCAGTTTCTGCAACGATATTTTGGCTGCCATCAGATAAAGCCGGTAGTGCTGATTGAGGTATTGATGAAGTGTTTTTTCGGTAAAATCACCCCCTCTGTCTAAAGCCCTGGCGACATTCTGTAAATCAAGGCTGGTGGGCTGCAACGGCAGGTTTTTCCGTTGCAGGTAAGCCCTTAAACGACAATGTTTCTCAGTCAGCTGTTTAGCCGCGTTTTTTCCTTGCGGGGTCTGAGGCAACACTTTTTCGGCAATGGTCTGCAATTCTTTCTGGTTATACTGCCGGATCGGCAAATGTCGGAAACGTCCTTTCAGCGCCGGTGACAAGGTTTTTCGCCCGCTGTATTCAGGCGGGTTGACGGTAGCAAACAGGTGGAAACCCGGATGGGCGTCACCGGCCAGAATATCGTTCAACTCACCTTCCAGATGCTGGCTGTCGATCAGATTCATTTCCGAAATAACTACGATGCCGCCCTCTATTTTTGCCTTCTGGATAGCCTCACACAGTCTGTCCCAGGAACAGTCACAGGCATTCAGGGGAAAGACTTCCGGCATGGATTCTCCCCGTTGCCTGGCCTGCTGTCTGACACTTTCAATCATCAGGTTCAGCGTGGCATCTTTACCCCGCCCGGCCGGACCTTCAATCAGCGTTGCCTGACGACCGCCGTGTTTTATGTCGTGATGATAAGCCTGCTGAGCGCGGCTTAGATCCTGTCCCAGCCCTTGCACCAGTTCAATGACTGCCAATCCGGAGGTATCAAACTCAGGTCGTATTTCTTTGGTCAATGTTCTGAAGTCCTGCAGCATATCGGGCAGGGTGTGGTTATGAACTTTGTCGCGCAGGGTGTTGTCCGGGTGGTAACGGGCAGTAAACCAGATTTCCAATGCCAAGAGGGCATCCTGTTGATTCTCGCTGATTTCGGGACCCAGTAGATCCCGGAAACTTTGCTGGATCAAACTGTTGATTTGCTCAGGAGTCACACTGCCAACTGCGGGCTGCGCACGATCAAGATACCAACCCACCCAACTGCAGATGTCGGTTAAATCCCTGGGAGTAAACTCATGCTCGGGCAACAGCTCCTGGTAATATTGCCAGAGTGCCATCACACTCTTGGTGGCAATGTGTGCAATGTCGTTTATTTGATGCCGTTGTAACTGATTGAGTAGAGCTGGTTCGACCACTCTGTCCTGAAGGAAAGCCTGATCCAGACGTGGGTAGTAAGCCCTGGGCAGTTTCTCTTTCAGGGCCGGGTCCATTTGGCGCCCGGCGTAATGATCGGGGTTGCCAGTGAGAATCACCCGGTGTTTTTTGCTGACCCTGACAGGATGACCATTCACATAGATGCAGGGTTGCGGCTCCCATAAGCCATTCAATGACGCCAGCAATCCGGCCCTGGCCAGGTTGGCTTCATCCAGAATCAGGGTGATATATTTTCCTCCAGCATTGTCGGAAGGGGTACTGGCCCATTCCATCAGCGCCCGGTTTTGCTGTTCCATAGAACGGTCGCCATCGGCATGCTGTTGCCACTGCCAGCGTTTCATCAGGGTTTGTTCACTGTCAGAAGGTCCAAGAGAAATGATTGAAGCCTGTCCGGAAGCCTCTGCCATCCGGGCGGAAAAATAGCTTTTCCCGGTGCCGGTTTCCCCCTGCAGGAATAGGACGGGAGAGTCCGCAAAGCGGTCATGGAGTCGGGATAATCGACGGCTTTCACGATCCTGCTGACTCGTCTCGCCGTAATAAAGATCCCGGGCCAGTGCTGACAGGGGCTTATCAGAGGAACCTTGCCATTCCAGTGATTCAGACAGTCGATGTTCTATGCGCTCGATACCCTCTGCGTCAGAATTCGCTGTTCTGGCACTATGAAAACAATCGCTGGCCAGAGAGTGAATGACATCGGATCGGGTCTGCTCTGATGGCACATATAACTGCCAGCCAGACGTCAGTGCATCCTGCAAACGTTTAATCTGCCGTGTTGGTCTTATGGTTAACGGATGATATGGCCTGACTTTCGACTCTGTGACTTCCAACTGATACGCCATTGCAGGTCGTTGTTTTTCAGGCGTATGGGCCAGGATCATGTTACAGAGCCTGTCCAGGGCTTCTTTTTGACGATGTTCTGGAAATGGTTTTTTATAGGACAGTTGTAGTCCTTCAAATTGCTCTTCCTCAGAGCATGGAAATTGATCCTCCTCGAAGCATGAAAATTGCTCGTCGTAAAAGAATGCCGGGTCAAAGGCTCTGGCCAGTTGCCACAGGTTCTGCTGCAAAAATGCTCTATCCAAGCGCTGGGAGCTATTGATGATGGCATTTAAACGGTCCGGGTCTACCCAGGCGGCTTGATGCTTATCCGGTTTCTCATGAGCATCTGGCAGTAGCTGCCTACAGGCCACCTTGACAAAATCACGCACTGACGGATTCTGTCTGACACCATGGGTAATGACGCTGTCGATGGCTTTGCGCCAGTGGCGAGGCAGGAGCCGTGGAGACCGGTCAACCTGCTGTGCCCGCCGGGCAGCCAGTATCAGGTTATTTAACAGCCCTTCGGTCATTTCAGGCAAAGGGTTACAAAGGTCGTCAGGTACGGTTTTAAACGCTTCGTAGAGTTCATGAAGCGCTTTTTCTGGCAGCTCAATCCAGTGGATAGCATGTTTGGAGGCACTGATAGTCCAAAGATCGACTTCAGGACACGGACTGCCCGTGGCAACCATTGAACGAAATATGGGAGATGGGCTTTCTGTAAACTCAGGCCAGAGAATTGTGATATGAGCCTTTGGGTACTCCTGTAATTGGCCATTGACCAACAGAGTTTGCTCAACAAACAGGGATTCCAACTGGTGCTGAAGTGTTGGGTTGCTTTCCAGCCCCCGGAAGACAACCGGCGTGCCAGCGTTTAATGCCTTCTGTAATTCACTTTGGTGACGTCCAAAATACGCCTTTTGTTCCGAGGTGATACGGATATTATCAAACAACTGGCTGCAACGGGTCTGCTCATTGACCTGAATGACCAAAGGAGCTTCCTCTTGATGATTGAGCCAATCACTTGCCTCAGCAGGTTGCTGATAAGTGACGGTATTGATGGTATTAAGGGTGGCGTGATGACTAATTTTTTCTTGTAGTATGGACAGTGATGAGTGCTCATCTTTTTTTGTCAATCCCAGGGCTTTTGGCTGCTTGATTGGATGAGCTACCTGAAGTTGCGGCTTCAGGCCTGTGGTCTCGCGAATAGTCTGCAACGAACCCAGCAAACGAAACCAATGAACCTCAGTGAGTGGAGAGGTTACGGTGACAGTATCACCTGCCTGAACTTGTTCCAACAGGGAGGTATTAGGGACTGCATAGCCTTCCGGGGCAATGGCAATCGGGTTCAGCCAATCGCTGATATTACTCTGGTTGATGATGATCGGATTTCCTGGTGCATCACCAGAGCAGGACAGACTTTGGAACAGTGAATAAAGCTCGTCCTTCCCTACCGGCGTCTGATAAAACTGAACACCGTCCGGTAACGAGCAAATCTTCCCGTTGCTCTCAAAGCATTGTTGCGCCAGCATCTGACGAATCGTCTGTTCAAAGGCCAGGTCCTGCCAGTTGGCTCCTTTCAAAATCACACGTTGTCCGGCTCGCAGAGACTCAAGTTTGCCGGGGATGTGCTGGATTTGCCCTTGTTGATTCACGCCAGGACCGCCCAGTAGCAACTGTCGCCAGTGACTGTGTAAGTGGCAGTCGATAAGAACGGTATTGTCGTCATCCATAGCACTTTCGGCAGAGGGGAGTTCAGCCAATAACGGAGGAACCTTGTCGATCTCCGCTGGGTCGTCGCCGGTCTGTGCGTCGAACTGCCAGGTATTGCCCGGTCGATTGATTCGCCGCCAGAAATCAGCGCCCGGTGCGCCGGCCGCCGGAGCGCCGACCGCAGGTGCCTCGTCATGTTGGCCAACCGAGGCCAATTGTCCAGGGGCCGCCAGGACCAGCAGAGAAACATGCGCTCCCAGGGGGCGTTTCTTCCGGCTGACTTTGTCATAAAGGCAGGGGTTATCCGGGTCCAGCAGATCGTTAAATTTTGGCAGATCCTCGCTGGTGAGTTTTCGGATATCCATTACCAGGGTCAATGGCTGTGAACCTTCAAAGAGCTTGCCTGAGCGCAAAGTGTGGCGACCCTCTTCGGAAATGCTCAAGCGGCTCACCAGATTAGCCTGTGAGAGGTCATTGGGGTGGGAAATAAGGGTGACATCGCGATTTTCATCGCAGGTCTGGGCAACTAAAAGTTGTCGAATCTCATCATCACTGGTGACAAAACGAAAATCGAAGGCATGAGCGGCCTTCTGGAGCGGGGAATCTGTTGAGGATACCCTTCTCGCCTTGTCGGGCAAAGCAATGGCAGGTGACGATAGACTGAGTTGGGCTGTTACGTCACAGACCTCTGCTACCGGAGGTGAATCCTGTCTTGCTTTTTTGGCTGGCACGCTGCGATCAGGCTCTGCGCTCTTAAAAAAAGGCCTCCTTATTTTCCCATCAATCCGACCATCCATAGTCAATCTCTCTCCCTACTGCTATTTGAAGGACTGCATTGAAATTAATTGTTTAATGATTGGACTTTAGAACGGGATTAAAGTTCCATTTGGAGAATTATTCGTTGCCATTGAGGGATGTCACCGATCTCGAAAAACTCATCATGATCAATCGTTTATCACGTATCCAATGATTCACACAGCGAGTTCAAATTCACAGTGTTCAAAAACTCTTCGGCAATGGTTGTCAGCTCGTCGGATTTCAGCACCAGAGCGTCACTGGCATTGAGTGCCTGCCGTAAGTAAGAATTCTCAATAGATTTCTCAAAACTATCAGGACCTATAGGACCTATGATTCTAGACATCATTGCATACAGTTCATGGGGTGAAGATGGATCATGAGCGCCATAGTCCTTATGATGGTTAGCATGTATGGAAATTTTGCCCCAACAATGTGTTAAACGACCACCCTTCGAGTGTGTCACTCCATACAGGTAATGACTGAAGGCCTGCTCAATCGCCTGGCAGCATTTCATATGTAAATCATGCAAAAGCCAAAAGTCACTGGGTGACAACTTAAGGGACTTTATAATGGGCTGGTACTTGCTTTCGATATCATGCTTTTTTTGCTCACGTTCCTCTTGAGTCAGGCATTGCTCATCCAATGCCTTCAGAGCGTCCCGGAGTTGTTTTTCCATCGCCTCATATTGCTTGTATTGTTCCCATAACCGCTTCAAGTCCGGGCTATTCTCTGCTTTTACTTCCATCAGGGCTCTGTGTTTTTTATTGAAGACTGTGACTCCCCACGAAGGCCGCCCCAGGGTAATCACAGGACGGTGGTTTGCGTTGACCGAGGTTAACTGCATAAATGCAGGTTCTTGCAGCAACATTCGTTCTATATTCGGAACTCCCTCAGGTACGTCTGTCCAGTTGTAGTCCAGGATTGAGCGGGCAATTTTATCTTCAAGGAATCGCGAAAACCCACCATGAGAATGAGTGACTAACAGGGCACTATTTTCTTCCCTCATGAAAAGCTCATAACTTAACTGCCATCTCTCGCTGATTTTTTCCCCGGACAACACAGTCCGATACCACTTTTTCAGGCAATTAGTGGCTTGAGCCTTCAGTTCATCGATGTCTCTCAGGCGCATTAATAACTGATAATGTTCATCGGCTCCCATAATCGCGTTATCATAAACCGGCACTGGGTCCAGCCAACCCGATGCCAGGGCCTCACGGGCAAAGTGAATAACCGATGGTTTGGCCAAGTGACTGTTTTTCAGTATTTTTACCATTGAACACGACCATTCGAGATGGCTTGCATTGGTATGATTAATCATTATTGGATGGAGTAACTTAAGTTGTTTGGTGACCTGATCTTCATCGCTGTTGGACAATATTTGCACGACTGCCTCTGACATCGAATTGCGGTGAGGGTGGTTGCCAGAGCGTTCAGTACGAACCAACTCCCTCATTTGATACTGATGTGCCTGTCTCGACGTTATAACTGAGACGCCCATGGAAAAACTGGCTAAATCTTTTTCTTTCCAAAGGTTCTTTACAATGTTGAAAGGATGTAGATCTTTGTTTGCCAATGCCCCGAATGTCTCAATGGCTTTGTTCAGTGCTTCAAGGTTGATGCCAATGGCTTTAGACAGAGCTTGCTGTTGTGTCAAATCAGCTTCTTTCAGAAGACTCTTCAGGAGTTTCTTAATCTTGTTTGACTGAGTATTAAGATCAATGCCCCTGCTGATGGGCTGGAATTCAGATTTGATTTCTGTTACCCGTGCAGGCCCCCCGCCCAAATTTGCTGACTTCCAGGTTTGGCCCCCATCTTCGGAATACTCAGCAAAGCTGTGGATAAAGTTTGTAATGCTCCGACATGGAATCCCAAAATAACGACAAAAAGCGACAAAAACAGGTGTACGATGTTTGCAGTAACCTTGCCGCTGTGTTACCAGAAAGTGAAAGAAATTTTCGTCTCTCTCTGGTTTGGTTTTACCGGAAAACTGTTTGCAGTAGTCCTTGATCGCCTCAATGCGTTGCGACCTGTTTTCAGCCTTTGTGATTTTCAGCAAAGGCACCTGTATATCCGTTGGCTGCTGGTCGATGTTTTCAAACAGTTTGTCCAGTACGGCTTTCATCCCTTCTGAACAGCGGGTGTCAAAACCTGCTGGTTGGACTTTTTGGCCCGGTTCCCTGGACTCTACGACATAGGCAACCTTTATACTCTGGTTGGTTCTGTCCCCGGTAATAAACAGTTTGTGCAGCCCGGTATATCGATCCCTGACCAGGGTGTATGGCCAATCAGGTTCTGTGCGCAAGGCCACGATATAGTCGTCAGGCGTCAGGCTTGGCAATGCACATTGACCGTACTTTAATTGCATCTCAAAGGTTGCCAGCGTTTGATTTTTAGCTAATGTCACTGGCTGGTCATGCTCTGGTAACAGCTCAGGTGTGAGCAGTTCCATCCCCTGAAGGTACTTATCACCAATTTCGATCCTCTTGATATTGCCCCCAGCCGTTACAAATATATCCTGTACTCTAAGTCGATACATCTGGGAAGGAAGTTTCTCCGTTTTAAAAACTTTATAATCCCTAAGTTTTGACCCCGCCAGAGCCTCGTAGTTCGTTATTTGGTCCAATGCCCTGGTCTTTTTCTCTTCGACTTCCGGATCGTATTGTTCAAAAGCACTATCAGCTGATGCTTCCTTAATAAATTCGTACAGCGAATGGTTCGGCAGATTACTTATCTCACGCCAGAACGCTGGCCACCATTGAACTGCCTTGGCGTTCCATAACCTTATTCGCTTATCGGCCTCCTGAAGATAGGGCAGGGAAGTCGGCGTTTTCAGTGCCTGCTCCTCTTCTTTCGTCATGGAGAATACACTGTTGGCGTCCATGCCTGTCTGGCCAAACTCACGATCAAACCAGCTTTTCTGCCAGTGTCGGTACAGTGCCCGGGTGAGAACATTGTCCGACGCATCCGGCCTTAGGGAAAGTCCGGATGCCTGCCATTGGGTCTGAGTGACCCTTTTGATGATTTCTGTTTTGGCGTCCTCTTCACTCAGATCATCCTTAAAACAAATTTCGTGTTTTTTTACATCAATGCTGTTGCTATTACTGCTTCGTATCAACCAGGGACGACCAATGTCCGGTAACGTTTCGTAGAACCAACGGCTCAGTTTATCAGCAAGTACTCCTTCGCCCATGGCGGAACCGGATGATTTTGGCAGTTTCTGCAACGATATTTTGGCTGCCATCAGATAAAGCCGGTAGTGCTGATTGAGGTATTGATGAAGTGTTTTTTCGGTAAAATCACCCCCTCTGTCAACCGCCCTGGCGACATTCTGTAAATCAAGGCTGGTGGGCTGCAACGGCAGGTTTTTCCGTTGCAGGTAAGACCTTAAACGACAATGTTTCTCAGTCAGCTGTTTAGCCGCGTTTTTTCCTTGCGGGGTCTGAGGCAACACTTTTTCGGCAATGGCCTGCAATTCTTTCTGGTTATACTGCCGGATCGGCAAATGTCGGAAACGCCCTTTCAGCGCCGGTGAAAAGGGTTTTCGCCCGCTGTATTCAGGCGGGTTGACGGTAGCAAACAGGTGGAAACCCGGATGGGCGTCACCGGCCAGAATATCGTTCAGCTCACCTTCCAGATGCTGGCTGTCGATCAGATTCATTTCCGAAATAACTACGATGCCGCCCTCTATTTTTGCCTTCTGGATAGCCTCACACAGTCTGTCCCAGGAACAGTCACAGGCATTCAGGGGAAAGACTTCCGGCATGGATTCTCCCCGTTGCCTGGCCTGCTGTCTGACACTTTCAATCATCAGGTTCAGCGTGGCATCTTTACCCCGCCCGGCCGGACCTTCAATCAGCGTTGCCTGACGGCCGCCGTGTTTTCTGTCGTGATGATAAGCCTGCTGAGCGCGGCTTAGATCCTGTCCCAGCCCTTGCACCAGTTCAATGACTGCCAATCCGGAGGTATCAAACTCAGGTCGTATTTCTTTGGTCAATGTTCTGAAGTCCTGCAGCATATCGGGCAGGGTGTGGTTATGAACTTTGTCGCGCAGGGTGTTGTCCGGGTGGTAACGGGCTGCAAACCAGATTTCCAATGCCAAGAGGGCATCCTGTTGAGTCTCGCTGATTTCGGGACCCAGTAGATCCCGGAAACTTTGCTGGATCAAACCGTTGATTTGCTCAGGAGTCACACTGCCAACTGCGGGCCGCGCACGATCCAGATACCAGCCCACCCAACTGCAGATATCGGTTAAATCCCTGGGGGTAAACTCATGCTCGGGCAACAGCTCCTGGTAATAGTGCCAGAGTGCCATCACGCTTTTGCTGGCACTGTGTGCAATGTCGTTTATTTGGTGGCGTTGTAAGTGATTGAGCAAGGCTGGTTCCACTACTCTGTCCCGAAGGAAAGCCTGATCCAGACGTGGGTAATAAGCCCTGGGCAATTTCTCTTTCAGGGCCGGGTCCATTTGGCGCCCGGCGTAATGATCGGGGTTGCCAGTGAGAATCACCCGGTGTTTTTTGCTGACCCTGACAGGATGACCATTCACATAGATGCAGGGTTGCGGCTCCCATAAGCCATTCAATGACGCCAGCAATCCGGCCCTGGCCAGGTTGGCTTCATCCAGAATCAGGGTGATATATTTTCCTCCAGCATTGTCGGAAGGGGTACTGGCCCATTCCATCAGCGCCCGGTTTTGCTGTTCCATAGAACGGTCGCCATCGGCATGCTGTTGCCACTGCCAGCGTTTCATCAGGGTTTGTTCACTGTCAGAAGGTCCAAGAGAAATGATTGAAGCCTGTCCGGAAGCCTCTGCCATCCGGGCGGAAAAATAGCTTTTCCCGGTGCCGGTTTCCCCCTGCAGGAATAGGACGGGAGAGTCCGCAAAGCGTTCATGGAGTCGGGATAATCGACGGCTTTCACGATCCTGCTGACTCATCTCGCCGTAATAAAGATCCCGGGCCAGTGCTGACAGGGGCTTATCAGAGGAACCTTGCCATTCCAGTGATTCAGACAGTCGATGTTCTATGCGCTCAATACCCTCTGCGTCAGAATTCGCTGTTCTGGCACTATGAAAACAATCGCTGGCCAGAGAGTGAATGACATCGGATCGGGTCTGCTCTGATGGCACATATAACTGCCAGCCAGACGTCAGTGCATCCTGCAAACGTTTAATCTGCCGTGTTGGTCTTATGGTTAACGGATGATATGGCCTGACTTTCGACTCTGTGACTTCCAACTGATACGCCATTGCAGGTCGTTGTTTTTCAGGCGTATGGGCCAGGATCATGTTACAGAGCCTGTCCAGGGCTTCTTTTTCATTATGTTTTGGAAATGGTCTTTTATAGGACAGTTGTAGTCCTTCAAATGGTTGTTCCGCAGAGAACGAAAATTGCCCGTCGTTAAAGAATGCCGGGTCAAAGGCTCTGGCCAGTTGCCACAGGTTCTGCTGCAAAAATGTTCTATCCAACCGCTGGGAGCTATTGATGATGGCATTTAACCGGTCCGGGTCTACCCAGGCGGCTTGATGCTTATCCGGTTTCTCATGAGCATCCGGCAGTAGCTGCCAACAGGCCACCTTGACAAAATCACGCACTGACGGATTCTGTCTGGCACCATGGGTGATGACGCTGTCGATGGCTTTGCGCCAGTGCCGAGGCAGGAGCTGTGGAGACCGGTCAACCTGCTGTGCCCGCCGGGTAGCCAGTATCAGGTTATTTAACAGCCCTTCGGTCATTTCAGGCAAAGGGTTACAAAGGTCGTCAGGTACGGTTTTAAACGCTTCGTAGAGTTCATGAAGCGCTTTTTCTGGTAGCTCAGCCCGTGGGATACCATATTTGGAGGCACTGATAGTCCAAAGATCGACTTCAGGACACGGACTGCCCGTGGCAACCATTGAACGAAATATGGGAGATGGGCTTTCCACAGACTCAGGCCAGAGAATTGTGATGTGAGCCTTTGGGTACTCCTGTAATTGGCCATTGACCAGCAGAGTTTGCCCAACAAACAGAGATTCCAACTGTTGCTGAAGTGTTGGATTGCTTTCCAGCCCCCGGAAGACAACCGGCCTGCCAGCATTTAATGCCTTCTGCAATTCACTTTGGTGACGTCCAAAATACGCCTTTTGTTCCGAGGTGATATGGATATTATCAAACAACTGGCTGCAACGGGTCTGCCCATTGACCCGAATGACCAAAGGAGCTTCCTTTTGATGATTGAGCCAATCACTTGCTTCAGCAGGTTGCTGATAAGTGACGGTATTGATGGTATTAAGGGCGGCGTGATGACTAATTTTTTCTTGTAGTCCAGACAGTGAGTGCTCATCTTTTTTTGTCAATCCCAGGGCTTTTGGCTGCTTGATTGAATGAGCCACCTGAAGTTGCGGCTCCAGGCCTGTGGTCTCGCGAATAGTCTGCAACGAACCCAGCAAACGGAACCAAAGAACTTCATTGAGTGGAGAGGTTACGGTGACTGTATCACCTGCCTTAACTTGTTCCAACATAGAGGTATTAGGAACTGCATAGCCTTCCGGGGCAATGGCAATCGGGTTCAGCCAATCGCTGATATTACTCTGGTTGATGATGATCGTATTTCCTGGTGCCTGCTCTTTATCAGCTCCTTTATCAATTCCTTTGTCATCGTCTTTGTTATAAGAGTGGAACAGGCCCAGGAACAGTGAATGAAGCTCGTCGTCCGCTACCGGCGTCTGATAAAACTGAACATTGTCGGGTAACTGACAGATCTTCCCGTTGCTTTCAAAACATTGTTGCGCCAGCATCTGACGAATCGTCTGTTCAAAGGCCAGGTCCTGCCAGTTGGCTCCTTTCAAAATCACACGTTGTCCGGCTCGCAGAGACTCAAGTTTGCCGGGGATGTGCTGGATTTGCCCTTGTTGATTCACGCCAGGACCGCCCAGTAGCAACTGTCGCCAGTGACTGTGCAAGTGGCAGTCGATAAGAACGGTATTGTCGTCATCCATAGCACTTTCGGCAGAGGGGAGTTCAGCCAATAACGGAGGAACCTTGTCGATCTCCGCTGGGTCGTCGCCGGTCTGTGCGTCGAACTGCCAGGTATTGCCCGGTCGATTGATTCGCCGCCAGAAATCAGCGCCCGGTGCGCCGGCCGCCGGAGCGTCGGCCGCAGGTGCCTCGTCACGCTGGCCAACCGACGTCAATTGTTCAGGGGCCGCCAGAACCAGCAGAGAAACATGCGCTCCCAGGGGGCGTTTCTTCCGGCTGACTTTGTCATAAAGGCAGGGGTTATCCGGGTCCAGCAGATCGTTAAATTTTGGCAGATCCTCGCTGGTGAGTTTTCGGATATCCATCACCAGGGTCAATGGCTGTGAACCTTCAAAGAGCTTGCCTGAGCGCAAAGTGTGGCGACCATCGCCGGAAATGCTCAAGCGGCTCACCAGATTAGCCTGTGAGAGCTCATCGGGGTGGGAAATAAGGGTGACATCGCGATTTTCATCGCTGGTTTGGGCAACTAAAAGTTGTCGAATCTCATCATCACTGGCGACAAAACGAAAATCGAAGGCATGAGTGGCCTTCTGGACCGGGGAATCTTTTGAGGATACCGTTCTCGCCTTGTCGGGCAAAGCAATGGCAGGTGACGATAGGCTGAGTTGGGCTGTTACGTCACAGACCTCTGCTACCGAAGGTGAATCCTGTCTTGCTTTTTTGGCTGGCACGCTGCGATCAGGCTCTGCGCTCTTAAAAAAAGGCCTCTTTATTTTCCCATCAATCCGACCATCCATAGTCAATCTCTCTCCCTACTGCTATTTGAAGGACTGCATTGAAATTAATTGTTTAATGATTGGACTTTAGAACGGGATTAAAGTTCCATTTGGAGAATTATTCGTTGCCATTGAGGGATGTCACGAACCTCGAAAAAATCACCATGACCAAACCATGATCAGGTATCCAGTGACTCGTAAATCGAATTCAAATTCACGCTGCTCAAAAACTCTCTGGCAATGGTTGTCAGCTCATCGGATTTGAGCACCAGCGCATGACTGGCGTAACATGCCTGCTGCAAGTAGTCAGCCTGAAGAGATTTCTGAAACTGGCAAGAGCTTTCAATGACAGTCATCATGGCATGGAGCTCTTCCGGTGAGGATGGGTCATGAGCGCCGTAGTTGTTTTCCTCCGAGTATCCATATACTCGGGCATTGCCCCAGCAATAGGTTAAGCAACCGCCTTTCGAATGTGTTATTCCGTAAAGATAATGACTGAAGGCCTGCCGAAGAGCTTCCCTGCATTTGTTTTTTAAATTTCTCACTTTTATGTTCCACTCAGGCGCCCCGATGATAATCACCGGAAGGTGGTTAGCCTTGCCCGGGATGAACTTTGGAAATGCCGGATGATGCACCAGCATTCGTTCTATATTCGGAATGCCCTCAGGTTCGTCCGTCCAGGCTTTCTGCATAGATAAGCTGAGAATGTTCTTTTCCAGAGATGGCGAGAAACCATCATGGCCATGAGTGACAAAAAAGGTATTAGCATTTACTGCCTGGAAGCTTCTATAAGGCATCCGCCATATCTGGCTATTGTTTCCTCTGGACAAAAATTGCTTATACCACTTTTTCAGGCAGTGGCTGGCTTTAACCTTGAGTTCATCAACACTGTTCAGAAGCGCCAACAGCTGATGGTGTTCATGGGCCTCTATAATATGGCCTGCGTAGGTTGGCAGTGGATCCAGCCAACCCTGTGACAGGGCTTCCCGGGCAAAGTCAATCACCGAACGTTTGGTCAGGTTACTGTTTTGCAGAATATGCACTATTGAACTCAACCACTCGAGAGGGTTTGCGCCACCCTGAACAACCGCTCTTGAGTGCAATAACTTGAGTTGTTCAGTGACCTCACCTCCATCACTGTCAGACAGGATTTGTTGGACTGCCTCCGACATCGGTTTATATTTCTGTCCACTGTCGTCATAGACATCACCCACCATTTGCATCTCGCCAACGCCCAATGCTTTTGTCTCCAGCAAAAATATTGAGACACCCATGAAAAATCCCGTTAAATCTTTTCTTCCCCAAAGGTTCTTTACCATTTCGAGAGTGCTTAGATGGATTTCTGGCAATTCACAGTCTGTCTTGAGGGTTTGGTTCAGTTCCTCAAGATTCATACCAAAGGCTTCAGCCAGAGTTTGCTGTTGTGCTAAATCAGCACCCTCCAGGAGCCCCTGCAAGATATCCCTGGTCTTTCTTAACTCAGTGCCAGAACCACCGACCCTTTTTGTCAGCTGAAAACCAGAGGAGACTTCTTTTGCCTCGAAGGGTGCCCCGCCCAAATCCACTGACTTCCAGGTTTGGCCTCCATCCATGGAGCACTCTGCAAAGGCGTGGATACGGTTAGTTATTTGCCGACATGGAATCCCGAAGTAACGACAAAAAGCGATAAAAACAGGCACACGATGACGACAGCTACCCTGCCGCTCTGTTACCAGGAATTGAAAGAAGTTTTCATTCTCTTCTGGTATTGCAGTACCGGAAAACTCCAGGCAATAGTCTCTGATCGCCTCAATGCGTTGCGTTGTTTTTGTAGCGTTTTTTATTCTCTGCAAAGGTACCTGTACTTTGGATGGTTGTTGATTAATATGCGTTAACACTTCCTTCAGTACTTGTTCCATACCTTCTGAACAGCGGGCGTCAAAACGTCCTGATGCTTCTGACCGTGCTTCTGCAGCAGATGTTTTTTCGCCCGGTTCCCGGTGTTCTACGATATAAGCAAATTGAATGTTCTGACTGGCTTCGGCCTCTGCAACAGACAGCGTATGAAGCCCGGTATATCGGTCCCTGACCAGGGTAAATCGTAATTCGGGCTCTGTGCGCAGGGCCACGATATAGTCGTCAGGCGTCAGGCTGGGTAAGGCATATCGACTATTGTTTGATGACATCTCAAAGGTTGCCAGCGTTTGGTTTCTGGCTAATGTCACTGGCTGGTCACGCCCTGGTAAACGCGCCGGTGAAAGGACTTCGGCCCCCTGCAATTGTTGATCATTAATACTGATCTTTTTGACATCGCCCTCAGCAGACACGCAAATATCTTCTGCCCACCATCGATAAATACCGGGGAAATGGTTCGGCCTGTCAAAAATAATTTGATATTCACGTTGTGGCTCCCCCTCGTTCTCGTAGTTCGTTATCTGGTCCAATGCCGGAGCCTTTTTCTCATGGGCTTCCGGTATGTACTTTTCAGGTGCCTTATCACTGCCAGTAAAAACGGATGCCTGGTTGATAAAATCGCCTACCAGATGGTTCAGCAGATCACTGATCTGATGCCAGAACGCCGGCCACCATTGGACTTTATCGGCTTTCCACTCCTTTATCCGCTGATCAACCGCCTGAAGATAGGGCTGGTTAGTCAACATTTTCAGCGTTTGTTGCTGTTCTTCCGTCAGGGGAAATACGCTGTTAGCGTCCACGCCCGTCCGGCCAAAATCACCAGCAAACCAGCGTTGCTGCCAGAGCCGGTATATTGCCCCGGTGAGAATATCGTCCGACTCGTCCGGCTTCAGGGAAAGACCGGATGCCTGCCACCTGGCCTGAGCCACCTCCCTGATGATCTCCGTTTTTGCTTGCTCTTCAGTTGGACAAGCCTTAAAACGAATTTCATGGTGTTTTTCATCAATAGCGCTGCGATCACTGCGTCGTATTAACCACGGCCGATGAATGCCCGATACCGTTTCATTGAACCAATGGCAAAGTCCGGAATCAAATTCACTTTTCCCCATGGCAATAGCCGAAGACTCGGGCAGTTCCTCCAGCGCCAGGTTGACGGCCATCAGATAAAGCCGGTAGTGCTGATTAAGACATTGATGAACGGCTTTTTCGGTAAAATCGCCTCCTCTGAAGACAGCCCTGGCAACATTCTGTAAATCAAGGCTGGTGGGCTGCAAGGGCAGGTTTTTCTGTTGCAGGTGAGCCCTTAAAAGACAATGTTTTTCTGTTAGCTTGTTGGCGACGAATGTCCCTTCTGAGGACTTTGGCAACACTTTTTCGGCAATGGTCTGCAATTCGGTCGGGTTATACTGTCGGATCGGCAAATGTCGAAAACGTCCTTTCAGCGCTGGTGATAAGGGTTTTCGCCCGCTGTACTCAGGTGGGTTGATGGTGGCAAACAGGTGGAAACCCGGATGGGCGTCACCAGCCAGAATATCGTTTAACTCGCCTTCCAGATGCTGGCTATCGATCAGATTCATTTCCGAAATCACCACGATGGCGCCCTGGATTCTTGCCGTCTGGATCTTTTCACACAGTTTCTCCCAGGAACAATCACAGGCATTCAGGAGCAAGACTTCCGGCATGGATTCTTGCTGTTGTTTAGCCTGCCGTTTGACGCTTTCAATCACCAGGTTGAGAGTGACATCCTTGCCCCGACCCGCCGGGCCTTGAATCAGGGTCGCCTGACGGCCGTCGTGTTTTCTGTCGTGATGATAAGCTTGCTGACAGCGGCTTAAATCCTGCCAAAGCCGTTGCACCAGATCAATGACTGCCGATCCGCAGGTATCAAACTCAGGTCGGATTTCTTTGGTCAGTGTTCTGAAGCCCTGCAGCATATCTGGCAGGGTGTGGTTATGAACCCTGTCGCGTAGGGTATGGTCCGGGTGGTAGCGGGCAGCAAACCAGATTTCCAGTGCCGAGAGGGCATCCTGCTGAGTCTCGTTGATTTCGGGACCCAACACATCCCGAAAACTTTGTTGGATCAAACTGTTCACTTGCTCGCAGCTGGCACTGTCGTCTTCGGATAACGCACGATCCAGATACCAACCCACCCAGCTGCAGATGTCGGTTAAATCCCTGGGGGTAAACTCGTGGTCTGGCAACAGCTCCTGATAATATTGCCAGAGTGCCATCACACTCTTGGTGGCACTGTGGGCAATGTCGTTTATTTGATGCCGTTGCAACTGATTGAGCAAAGCTGGTTCCACTACTCTGTCTCGAAGGAAAGCCTGATCCAGGCGTGGGTAATAAGCTCTGGGCAGTTTCTCTTTCAGGGCCGGGTCCATTTGGCGCCCGGTGTAATGATCCGGGTTGCCGGTGAGAATCACCCGGTGTTTTTCGCTGACCCTGACAGGATGACCATTCACATAGATGCAGGGTTGCGGTTCCCATAAGCCGTTCAATGATGCCAGTAATCCGGTTTTGGTGAGGTTAGCCTCATCCAGAACCAGGGTGATGTATTCTCCGTCTTTTTTGTCAGGTTCGGTATTGGCCCATTCCATCAACGCCCGGTTTTGCTGCACCATAGAGCGGTCGCCGTCGGCGTGTTGTTGCCACTGCCAGCGTTTCATCAGGGTCTGTTCGCTATCAGAAGGTCCAAGGGAAATGACTGAAGCTTGTCCCGAAGCCCTGGCCATTTTGGCAGAAAAGTAACTTTTCCCGGTGCCGGTTTCTCCCTGCAGGAATATAACGGGAGAATCCTTAAGCCGGTCGTGGAGTCGGGACAGTCGACGGCTTTCACGATCCCGCTGACTCATCTCGCCGTGATAAAGACCCAGGGCCAGTGCTGACCAGGACGTATCAGCGGAACCTCGCCATTTCAGTGATTCAGCCAGCCGATGTTCAATGCGTTCAATGCCTTCTGCCTCAGAATTCGCTGTTCTGGCTATATGAAAACAATCGCTGGCTAGCGCGTGAATGACATCGGATCGCGTCTGCACTAATGGCAAAAGTAACTGCCAGCCAGAAGCCAGTGCATCTTGCAAACGTCTAATTTGTCTTGATGGCCTGATGGCCAACGGTGGATGTTGTTTCGCTGTCTCCGGATCGACTTTCAACTGATACGCCATGGCCTGACGATGCTCTTCAGGCCCGTGGGCCACGATCAGGGCGCAGAGTTTGTCGAGAGCTTCTTTTTTACCCCACCTTGGAAGTGGATTTTCATAGGATAGTAGTAACCCTTTAGATTTAGTGCCCTTGAATATTGTCGGGTCAGTGGCTCTGGCCAGTGGCCACAGGTTCTGCTCCAAAAACGCTCTATCTAACTGCGGGGCACTGTTGATGATGGTCATTAACTGATCCGGGTCTACCGAGGGAGGGTGATCCTTATTCGGCTTCTTATCCGGTAACAAATACCAGCAAGCCACTTTCATAAAGTCCCTGACGAGCGGATTCTGCCGGGTGCCATGGGTGATGACGCTATTAACGGCCCTGCGCCAGTGGCGGGGTAAAAGCGTTGAGGACTGATCAACCTGTTGTGCCCGACGGGCAGCCAGTATCAGGTTATTCAACAACTCTTCGGTCATTTCAGGCAGAGGATTACAAAGGTCGGCAGGGACGGTTTTAAACGCTTGGTAAAGATTATTAAGCGCTTGTTTAGGCAGCTCAGCCCGGGGGATTTCATGCTTGTCGGCATTGATAGCCCAGAGATCGACCTCAGGACAGGGTTTACCCTTGGCGACCAGCGAATGCAAGACCGGAGACGTACTTTTCGCAGACTCAGGCCAGAGTAAGGTGACATCAGCCTGTGGGTAGGCTTGCAATTGACCGTTCACCAACAGAGGTTGCCCAATAACCAGTGGCTCCAGAAGCTGCTGAAGCCTTGGATTACGCTCGAGTCCCCGGAATACAACCGGTTTGCCAGCGGTCAATGCCTCCTGCAATTTACTCTGACGTCGTCCAAAATGCGCCTGTTGTTCCGAGGTGATATGGGTATTATCAAATAGCTGGCTGAAGCCGGTCTGTTCGCTGACCTGAATGACCAAAGGAGATCTCTGCTGATTATTTAGCCAATGACTTGTTTGAGCATGTCGCCGATAAGTGACGGCATTGAAGGTAGCGTGATCTGTGATTGGATGTTCATCGCTTTCTGCCAATCCCAGTGCTTTCGGCTGCCGTCTTGAATCAGCCACCTGAAGTCGGGGCTCCAGATCTGTCGTCTCGCAAATCGTCTGCAGTGAACCCAGCAAACGAAACCAGAGTGCCTCAGTGAGGGGGGACGTTACGGTGACTACACCACCTGCCCGAATTTGTTCCAACAGACAGGTATTCGGGACTGCATAGCCTCCAGGGGTAATGGCAATCGGGCTAAGCCACTCCCTGATATTATTCTGGTTAATGATGATCGGGTTTCCTGGTGCTTGCTCTTTATCATCTTCTTTATCGTTCGAATGAGACAGACTTTGGAACAGTGAATGAAGCTCTTCATTCCCTAATGGCATCCGATAAAACTGAACATCGTCGGGTAATGGACAGATCTTCCCGTTGCTCTCAAAGCACTGTTGCTGGAGCATCTGTCGAACCGTCTGCTCGAAGGCCAGATCCTGCCAGTCGGCCCCTTTCAGAATCACCCGTTGTCCGGCCTTCAATAACTCAAGCTTGCCGGGGATGTGTCGGATTCGCCCTTGTTGGTCCACTCCAGGGCCACCCAGCAGCAACTGCCGGCAGTTGCTGTGCAAGTGGCAGTTAATAAGAAGGGTATTTTCGTCATCCGTAGCACCTTCAGCAGCCGGGAGTTCAGCCAATACCTGAACCTCGTTGATATCCATCAATGAGGCATTGCCGGTCTTTTCGTTGAGCTGCCAGGTATTGCCCGGTCGATTAATTCGCCGCCAGAAATCAGCGCCCGGTGCGTCGGCCGCCGGAGCGCCGGCCGCCGGTGCCTCTTCATGCTGGCCAACCGATGCCAACTGTGCGCGATCTGCCAGAACCAGCAGAGCAACATGCTTGCCCAGAGGACGTTTTTTCTGGCTGACTTTGTCGTATAGACAGGGATTATCCGGGTCCAGCAGATCGTTCAATTTGGGCAGTTCTACGCCGGTAAGCTTTCGGATATCGATCACCAGGGTCAATGGCTGCGAGCCTTCAAAAAGCTTGCCTGAATGCAGAGTGTGGCGACCATCACCGGACAGGCTCAACCGGCTCACCAGATTAGCCTGTAAGAGGTCATCAGGATGGGAAATAAGAGAGACATCCCGGCCTTCATCACAGGTCTGGGCGATTAAAAGCTGTCGAACCTCATCATCATTGGCGACAAAACGAAAATCGAAGGAATAAGGGGACTTTAGCAGCGAGGAGTCCGTTAAGGATACAGTTCTTGCTTTGTCAGGCAATATCTCCGAAGATGGCGATATCTTCAGTTTGGATTCTATTTCGGAGCAGATTCCTACACCCTTTTCCTTCGATGACAAATCCCGCGTTGCTCTCTTGGCTGTTACACGACTATCAGGCTCTTGACTCTCAAGAACCGGTTTGGGTAGTTTCCCATCAATCCGGGCATCCATAGTCCATCTCTCTCCTGACATCTGAAAGACTGTATTTAAAATGTTTTAAGTACTCAGGCATACGGAATCGAATATTTCTGGCTTATTGGGCAGGTGCTCTGCAAGGCGCAACGACGGGATAGCAAGCTATGTGACCAGAGTTGCAACACAGCACGAATGCATGGATGCAGGAGCTAGAGCAACGCAGGAGCAGTTGCCGCGAGTGCCTGAACAATGAGTCAGAAAATATGATTTCGTATGGTTGAGTACTTATGATATGACCTTCGAAGTGGACGAAAGTTTCATTCGGATATTTAGCCTTGGCTATTGAAGATGCCGGGGCGGTAACACAAAACGTGAGTGTCAGCGGTTTCCGGACTCTTTGTGAGCAGTGGGAAAAAGATCTTGTCAGCTTTATTCTCCGTTAAATAATATTTCTTCAGTGCAGTTGATTAATAATTAAATCGCTACTACTTTTGTGTGCATGTCGATTGGATGTCTGTAAAATTCATTTGACAAGGTAGCTTGAACCTTATCCATAACAGCGAGTGTTGCGCTCGTTGCGGATTTAATCAAGAGTAGTACTTACTGAGGATATCTTTTTAGTACTGGGATGTTGAAGGATTGATGACCCTTGGAGCCTCAAATTTTGGGTATTGAAAATGAGCTTTCAGCAGCATAGCGTCAGGAAAAACTGAACGAAAATTATTCGTTATAACATGGAAAGTGGATTAACACTCAATCTTTATAAATGAACTATGAAAACATTAGTATTTTTATTCTCCTTATCCTTGGTTGCTTTGCACGTTCAGGCTTTTGGTTCTACTTCTCTTGATTATCAGGCGGCTCTTATTCCGGGTGTTGCTGGAAAATTATTTTCCCAAATACTTCCTCTTGAAAGAAACAGCGCTGAAAAATCGCTAATGAATGCTTTTAAGAAAAAAGTTATAGCTGATCTTAAAGGCTGGAAAGACCCCTTTCTTGAAAGCAAGACAAATAAAGCGACAAAAGAGTTCCAGGAACTCGATCGCAAAAAAAGTACAGGTGTTTCTAAAAAAGAAAAGGATAGTTTTTACCAGTTGGCCTATGGCAAAAATCAGGCTGGCAATAGTGCTCATGTCTTGAGTGCTTTTTTATCTTTATTAATCGATACTGCTAACAATGTTTCTTTGAGAGGTAATACAGGTGATATACACGGAATTGTCAGCCTCGGTAATTCAAATGAAAAGGGAGCAGCGGGTGGCAAAGGTGATCGGTTGCCTGAAAAAAACGGAAGATCAGCCAAGGATCAAAGCCAGGAAGCATTAACGCAATTTAAACCAGGCAAGCGCAAGAGGAAAAAGGAAAAAGAACTTGATTTTGAGGTGCAGGACTTATCACCTCGAGATGCAGCCAAGCACTTCCTGAATACCGTTAATCAACTTGCGAGGGAACATAATATATCCATCAAAAGAATAATCGGGAATAATAAGTGTAAGGGTTCTGGTTATATATATTTCAGCGATGGTAGTTACATTACTAGCAGTGCGAATGTTGAAGAGATATTTGTAGATTTTATATTGTTTACGGAAGGGTTGTTAAGAGATCAGAAGTTTGTTTATAGTGATGAAGCCGATAAATATCGTTCCGGTCAAAAAATTACTAATAACCAAGTGGAACTAATAGATTCAATTTTTTCAGAAATGTTTGCTCGGAAAGATAAACAGTTGTCAGATAGAAATCATTCATATCGTCGCTATTATCTTCGTGAATTACTATCCGATTACCTTTATGAGAATTACAGAGGCTTTGGCGATGTTGGTGGCTATCAGGCAGTTGGGCATGCGACATTTCCATTCTTTGAAAAGATGCTTTTTGGGGAAGGCTATTTTTCAGAATTTGCTGCTTTTATGAGTTTTACTGATCAATATAAGGTAGAAATTATTACAGAGTTAAATAAGAGTTTCAGCTTTATAGATTGCAAGAATGAAATTATCGCTGTCCTTAGAGGTAATGACAAACTCAGAATGGCTTTTAATGAAGAGGTCATGGCGGGGGAGTTTAATAGACGCTGGTTAGATATTCTTGATGATATGTTTCAAGAAAAACCAGACTCAGTCGGACAGGCTCTTCTACCTGATAATCCCATTAATCTCAAATTTGGTGAAGAGTTGGAATATGATTTGGTTTCTAAAGAAGAAGATCAATGGGGCGGGCCAAGTTACTATTATCTTACGAAAGTAGATAAATATATGAAAAAATTAGGAGCCAATAAGGAAACTGATTATGATCCTAAGAGGTACACTTTTGATGGTCATTTCTATGTAGCCCCTTTTGTAGATTTTAAAAAATGGCTTGAGGTGAATTGTACGCCCTACCATGATGGTGACGCTGGTGCGGAAAAATGCTTTAAAAAAGTATTTAAACTCGTTGACTTAATGATTAAAGATGGCTTTATAGATCATGCCTCCGGTCACAAGCATGTAGATGCACTCTCTGCTACCCATGGCAACCCCGGCGTTCTACTGGAATTACAGAGGGAGATTGAGAGCAATCCTTATCTAACCAGAGCATTCGGTAATAATGACCGAATTGTTAAAAAAGATGAGGGTCAATGGTACAAATTGTTTTCTGACTATGCTGCTTTGAGAAGCCTGGCAATTGAACGGATGAATTGGATGATTGCTACGTATAATGAGAAGTTGGCTGGTGTAAATTATGGAGAGGGGATTGCTTATTGGCTAACGGATTCAGAGAAATTGGAAAAGCTTAAACAGTTCTCAAAATTATACAGTCATTTTGTGCAATTGGCTCCTTTACAAAACATGTTTGGTGAAGTTGGTGATGTGTTTTTAGATAAATATATGGCTGTATCTTTGTTGCACATTCCAGGAACTGAGATAATTGATCCTTATGGAACAATAGAGTTTCGCTTTTTCCGTTGTCCAGAAAATATGCAGGAATTAAAATTGATTAATCAGTTTTTAAAAGCCTTGTTCGAATATATCCACGAGCGTCGAATGCGAAATGAGCCGATTGAGTCTGTACCTGACGACATTAAAGCCAGCAAAGATTACACTCCTGAAGAAGTTCTTCATCATACTGTTGAATACTTGCAAAAACTGGGACTGAACCCCGCTGACTATCAAAGCTTTCTGAATAAAGTATCCAAGGATATGTGATCATAAAATGGCGGGTTTGATAGCCCAGCGCAGCCCTAACCTCTATGCAAGCTTCCTGATAATGCGAAATGTTAGCTTTTTTTGGAGTACAGCCACCACATTCAAGTAATGATTGGCATTTTATTCTAAGCTCTCCCCTGCGCCAGTTAATGCGATCCGGGAATGTCTGGGCAGACTTGGTGTTCAATTATCGTAACCGCAGCAGGACCATTTTAAGTACGACAGCTTCCCAATATCTAAGTACCTGGCCGGTTGGTTTCGCATATTCTGGCGAGTGGATTTTTTCATCCTTCAAGGCGCAACGACGGGCGCGTAGCCGAAGCTACGTAACCAGAGTTGGAACGCAGAAGGATGGAAAAAGCCGCCGTCCAGAATATGCGAAACCAACTGGTTAGGTACTTATATTGGGTATCTTTTAATGGGTCATGGAGTGGAAGTTGTTGAGTATAAAAACCGGTATATCTTTCTTGTGCCTGGCCTGGCTATTTCTGGCCGTGTTTTGTACGTATTCTACTGATTTGTACGGTGATACCATTCCAGATAGCTCATCTTATTGTGCACAGTTTTCTGTTCCCGGTGTCTCTGTAAGTTTTTCGTTGAACCTGGAAGATGTCGGGGCTGCGGCGGTTGTGCAGCTGGCGGTATCGTCTGCAATCGTGTTATCAGAGTTAGTTTGTCAGGGTCATGCCGTGCCCTGTAGTCCGGTTATCTATCCTCTTTTGCAGGTTTACATTATTTCGGCTGGTCTGTTGCACCGTTTTCTTTTGATTGATGCTTTCCGGCAATGGGCTTCGTGGCTTGTATTTTCCGGTTCGCAGTGGAACCCCGTGAGAATACCCGATGCTGCCACTGCTGAGGCTGGCACTTTGAATCCGGTGCTTGGCTACTCGACTCTGGCAGAAGCTGATCCAAACTATCAGATACGGCACGATAATTTTGCCAGCCTGCACAGCCTTGTGGCCTATGTTACCGAGCTTAATAAGCAGATCACACCCGGTCAGTCGGTCGTGAAAAGTCGTGATGGAAAAGCCCAACTGCAGGTTGTGCAACAGGATACCACTGCAACCGTATTCTCGATCATTCTACCCAACAGTGACAACACGACCAGCACTTATCAGGTGGGGAGTAATCAGGGCATTTTCTGGATAAAAAAATTTAATGACATCAATGTAGAGCGGTATCAACAGGTTGTTTGGAGCGAACCGAAAGAAGGAAGTACTACTGCTTGTTTAACCGTCCAGCTTATTGCTCCAGAGAAAGCAAATGAGTCTGGCTTGCAACTCGCAGTAAGGGTGCCATCCTGGCTGACTCACCGGCTTCTGGCGGTCAGCACTGAAAAGACTATAGCTAAGTTCAGCCGGTTGTTTCTGAATTGGTATTGGTCGGCTTATTTAATGTCTGAACCGGTGAAGGCTATGATGTCCCGGCGACATCAAGAACCAGGCTTGCAAGGGCTGTCTCCTGTGGTTCCTGCCTGCTACTCCGACAATCAGCATTGTTTTGGCTGGATGACCACGCAAGGTTTTTCTGCTGGCGTTGTTCCACAGTCACATATGATGGATGCACCTGCAGAGGAAAATAGTTTTTCCAGCAGCGGAGAAAGCTTCACTCTCAACAAACCTGAAGAAAGGGAGCCAGAGGGTTCCGGGGCGGGTGAGGGTGAGGGAGCCGAAGGTGGAAAAGATAAGGACAAAGGTGAAGGCTCCCCATTTTCTGAAAAGCCACGTTTGTCACCCGTCGCGTTACCTGAGAGTCTTCTGTGGCAGGAGACAGAGCAGTTTTTTTTAAACAGTGGATTGAGTGTGGGGCAGTCACCCGAAGTCGATCTTCAGGATGCCTACGACTTAATGCGCAAGATGAGCCATGCAGGCATGCTGCAGGTTTTACCTGTTGAAGGTCAGCCGATGAAAGACTGGGCAATGGTTGTGAGTAAGCGTCTTGCTCGTTATATCAATCACCCCATAAGTCCAGCAAGTGATGCAGATCAGCCTGCTTTTTCTGATCACAGTCGTAGTCGTTATGATGAGTATGTTGTACCCATGACGCAAGATATGTTTAATCGTGTCGTTGATAGCTTTGATAAATATGACCAGTTTGCTCAGACTATTATTAATCTGCGCGATGGCCTCAAGGATATTATCGAAGCCTTTTGTGTAGAGAAAGAAACGGGTAGCTGCTTGTATGGAGGAGAGTCTGTAAGAGCGTACATAACCAAATACGGGTTTGGACATCAGCTTAAATTCAAGGATAACGAGCCTGTTACGGATGATATTGATGTGCTGCTTGGGTACGACAAAGTAGACGATTTAAAACAGTGGCTGGAAACAAAACTGGTTGGTTTTAAAGTATCAGAACCCCGTAAAAAAATGTTGTTTTCTTTTCCCGGACAGAGGCCTGATCCTGAAGCCTATAACCTGTATGTGTTTGATTTCGAGGTTGATAGCGGGTCAATCAACGCCTTCCTCCCAAGCCTGGATGTCGCTATGGCGATTCCTGGATCAAAGGCGACTTTTCAGTCAGAGGAACTGGTTATTTATGAGAGCATCGTCAGGGGGCTAAACGCTGATGCGTTGGTTCGCAATACCTCTGTTCGTAAGCAGGGCAAGCATTGGGACCGTGCCCTCTATTTGAAATCGGTTTTTTCACAGAATTATTTCTTCAGTATGCTTTTAGACGACATAGATCGGCAGACAGGTGAATTACCATTACAGCCAACTCACAGGAGTACTCATTCCAAGTCAGCCACGATTGAAGTGATGAAGGAGCGCATTGATGAACTGACCTGTGAATTAAATAATAAGGAACAACAATTAAAAATTTCGAAACAAAAAGTTTTGGATGCTTTAAAAACTAATGAAATCAGTCTTGCCAAAAAGGAAGAGGAGCGAAAGCAATTATTTCATGAATTTCAGCAGAAGCTGGCGAAGGAAGGTAAAGAGATAGCTGACAGGAAGTCTGCTAATAAGAAAATGGGTGAAAAAATATTGTTATTAAATAAACTGAATAAAAGCTATGAGGAAAAAAATGTAAATCTTGATAAAGAAATAAAAAGTCTTGAGCAACAACTAAAAAAAATAAAGCAAGATCTGGCTCAAGCTCAAGATAAAAGAAAGGGGATTGATAGGTATAAAGAAAAAATCAGTCAGCTTGATCTTGAAGTGCTCAATATTAAAAAAAAGTTGGAAGTATCAAATATCAGGTGTGACGAATTGCAGGCAGATAATGAAAGGCTTAAAAAAGAAGTTTCAGAGTATAAAAAAACACATGAAAAATGCCTTGAAGTCGATAATGAAACCTCGAAAAATTTAAAAAAGCCAATTAATAATGTTAGCCACCGACTAGACCAGAATAATAAGCTAACCGGCAAAAAAAACAGACGTAAAGCTAAATTAAAAAGCTCAGAACGATATGAGTATGAATCGACTAAAAGGTCATGGCTCAGAGCTTTTTTGGTAGGTATTTCAGTTTTTATAGGCTACAAGCTAGGCGGCTACGTGGCGCTAAAATACATGCAGGAGTCCGGTAGTGATGACATAGAAAATCCTTGCCTTAATTTAGATGATTACACAGGATTAAATAGGTATATACTGCAGACATTGTGCGGTCTCGATAAAAATTACAGAGTTGTTGATTATCAGATTTTCTCGTTCATTCGTAAAAAAGCAGCTTTTGAATTTATGAATAAAAAAACTTTCTTCGAGAACCAAAGAGCACAAAAAATACAGAAGGGAAGCAAGGTTATATTAGCTCATGCCAGGTACTACCTGCTATCTCAAATGACAACAAAGCAACTCCTGCAGGTTGTAGGTGGCATCAGAGCTGGCAAGGAATCGGTGGGTGATAAACTTTTATTGAATGAAATTATCCCTGGTGTTGTTGATTATTGTGGCTTGATGCCTGATAAAAAATGGCAGTACGACTGTGGTCGTATGGCAGTACAAAGAATGCTTTCTAAGCAATTTGAGAATGAGTATTATGTTGTTGTCAATGGAAGAAGAGATATCAAACTTGGAGATTCACACAGGGTTATCAATTTCCTTCCTGTGTGGGACATAACTTCAGAAAAACTGCGCTGGTACGATGTTTGGCCCTATCGTCTTGACAACGAAGGATATGCCATTCTGGGCAATATAGCTGAAAAACAAAATGCTGTATTTTTACTGTCAGAATGCAAAGATAGAAATATTAAAAAAGAGATTAAGTTAAAAGTATTCTCTAATTATAAGTGGCTCGACAAAGTTTTTAAATGTGCTGTGAAAACTGAAATAAGTGCGAATCTTGATGCAGTTTTCTGGTGGAATCATTATTATCCGGAGGCGCATCGCAGTACAGCTGGTTGTGATGATGGACATGGGCCGTACTACGGGGCATGGAAATATATCGATAAGTAGTTACCCGGAGCTGTCATGCCAGCTTCTGAGCCTGGGCAAAACTGGGCCGACTTTTGCCCTGCTACCACTCAAGCAGTTTTTCGGGCTTCTGTTTTAGCTTTCTCGCCAGATCAGCAGGAACCATCCCGGCACGTTCCCGCGCCCAATGGACAATCTCCGGGTTGATCATGGCTTCGTTCATTATTGGCGTCCATCGTGTAATGGTTGGAACGGTATCATTATGAATATTCCATCGGTAGGTGTTATTAGAGGTTTACTGCCAACCTCCAAAACAGATCTCAAACACACTCTGGTTGTTTAAGTAATCTTTACCTAAAAATCCACATGAATGTCGTCGTTAAGATTTGCAAAGTTTGTTGCGTATTCTGGTCAGCAACGACGCTGTATGACTATTGTCGGGTGCGAAAAATGGTGAAACAAAAGTAGTGCGATTATGTACTACTTTTGTAGTGTTCATTTATTGGTTTTCATTACAGGAGGGCTGACAATGTAGAAAGTACATCATAGAAGTCATGTCTTATAGAAATGCTCATCGTTGAAAATAGCGATCTAAAATTTGCCTTCTGAAAAAATAAGACACCCATAAAAATAAAAACAAGACATTCAAAAAATAAAATAAATAAAATAAGACACCCATAAAAATAAAAACAAGACATTCAAAAATTGTATTCCCAAAAAGGATCAGAAAATCTATCTTCAAGTAGCGTATCATCGAGCTACACATCGCCATCCAACGAACAGAGGCTGTTCAAGCCATAATTCAGACAATGCAAATTCATTCCGACATGAGTCGAAGAGAGATAAAGAGAGGGTCTTTGACGTCTTAACTGACTTCTACGCTAACCTATCATATACAAACGACTACAGACATTTAAACCTCGAAGCCACTTCTGTCCGGCTTCAAGTGCATAAGCCTTCATCGCCTCCAGACGGCCAACTGCCCGATAAAAACGATTATTCCATTGCATGGTTTTCAGCCACTCATCCGGATCAATTTCCAGTCTTTCAAGAATACGAGGGATATGCGACGGGATGGAACCTTTCTTATCTGTTCTGACAATGCGACCACTCCAGTCAACCAGTTCCAGATAGTCGTGAAGAAGGTAGGGAAGGGCAACGTCCGTATTCTGGCCCTGCGAACAAAAAGGTTTCAGGGTCAGCGGCTGCTTTTTAGTCTCAGAATGTGTAACCTGCTCCACGCGTTCCTGAATCGACGTGTAGTCTGATGCTTCCGGTGTTTCCACCTTTCCAGCCCGAATCGGATTCAAGTCAACATAGGTCATGCAGGTCAGTAACGCTGCTTCGTCCAGCAATGCCTGGCTTTTAAAGCGTCCTTCCCAGAAGCGTCCCTTACACTCGTCTTCTTTGTTGGCCTCACGAGCAAGATGTTCATTCAGGCAGCGCATAAACCAGCTGATATCCGTTAAACGACGCCGGTATTCCTCAGCATATTCATCAATACGGGCCAATTCAGCGCTGCCCAGTTTGTCAGCGGCCAGATGCCTTTGCACCAGAAGTGGACCTCTGAACAAGGTCGTCCAACGATGCAGCACTTCATTCCGTGACCAGCTCCTGGCAGATGACTGATTGATATGCAAAACCACATGATAATGATTCGACATGACAGCGTAAGCGCAAACTTCGATAGCAAAGACTGAAACCAGTTCCTGAAGTTTATCCACCACCCATTGGCGGCGATGCTCGTAATTCTTGCCAGTCAGGTGGTTCTCTCCACAGAGGTAAGCCTGACGAACACATCTTGCCATGCAGTGGTAATAAGGCGTTGAGCCGGGGTCAATCAGAGTATTGCGGGGCTGAGCCATGAACTCACCTGTCTGGGTAAAAAATCAGTGATGGGTGAAAAAGTAGACCAGGTGGATGGGAAAGCAAATTTATGGGTGTCTTTTTTTCTTTTTTCTTCTCTCCCGCTCAAGCCAATCCCAGTAGCCGGGACAGATGTCCATAGCATAGTACTGGTTTTTCGCTTGGATAAACGTGTTCGCGTCCAAAAGGTATTGCATCAACAGCTCACCCTACATTAAGAGATTAACCATTCAGAGATTTGGTAAATTCGTTGAAAGTACTGATCTTACTGATATTCAAAAGCCGGGAAGCATCCCTGAGCAGCAAGCGCCCCTCGTTTGCGGCACCAACAACAGCCGTAGAAAAAAGAATGCCATTGCGCGTTTTCAGATTCAGGTTAAAAGAACCGCCACCGCTTTTTTTATTTCGAAACTTTTTCAGTTCAGAGTGGTAAAACTCAAGATACACCTCACGAGGTATCAGACCAAGATCGTAAGCACGACGAGCCAGTACCATAGAGCTGACCTTATACTGCTTTTTTAATCCTGCACAGTTTTCCACCAGACCGATCTGAGCCTGCCAGTCATTCATCAATGCCTTACCAGGCACTAGAAACTCGGCAGCAACACGGTTACAGAATATTTCTTCCTTTCTCTGGTGCCCTTGTTTAGAAACATCATCCAGCGGCATATTAGAAATACCGCTGTTACCCACCCATAAATGAGCAAGTTCATGAATCAGGGTAAACAAACGGGCAGCCGGGGCATCGGCAGCGTTGATAAAAATCAATGGCGCATACTCATCACTAATGGCAAAGCCGCGAAACTCCTCAACAGACAGCTTTCTTGTGGTGTTACTGCCAACAATACCACTGCGCATTACCATAATGCCGACAGACTCCGCCCGTTGAACCAGCATGCTAAGATATTGCTCCCAGTTTCCGGCCTCTTCCCGTGCCTTGGCAGTTACCTCCAGTGTTTGGGCAATATTTTCAGCAACACGGACTGGGTCGTCATTAAAGGAGCAGCGTCCTATAAACTCAACTTTGTCATTCCCATTTTCAATCTGGTACTCGCGAAACCACTCTTGCTTGAATAGTACGTCATTTAGGAGCTCACGGAAATCCTGTCCCAAATCGGGGGATACCCGGCTGCCCACAGTACGCAGATCAGGTATGGGCAAGGGCACTTCAGGAGGCTCTTTAAGAAAAAGATAACCAAAAGGAACCCGGAGCTGTCTCGCCAGCTTCTGAGCCTGGGCAAAACTGGGCCGACTTTTGCCCTGCTCCCACTCAAGCAGCTTTTCGGGCTTCTGTTTTAGCTTTCCCGCCAGATCAGCAGGAGCCATCCCGGCACGCTCCCGCGCCCAATGGACAATCTCCGGATTGATCATGGCTTCGTTCATTATTGGCGTCCATCGTGTAATGGTTGGAACGGTATCATTATGAATATTCCATCGGTAGGTGTTATTAGAGGTTTACTGCCAACCTCCAAAACAGATCTCAAACATACTCTGGTTGTTTAAGTAATCATTACTTAAAAATCCACACTCAGGAAATCTCCACCAAATCCCCCTTAGCCTCAAGCCAGCTCTTGCGATCGCCAGCCCGCTTTTTAGCCAGCAGCATGTCCATCTCTTCACGGGTCAGCTCAAAGTCTTCCAGTGTTAACTGAACCAAACGACGAGTGTCGGCAGACATGGTGGTTTCACGAAGCTGTAACGGGTTCATTTCACCCAGACCCTTGAAACGCTGTACGTTGACTTTGCCCCGTTTCTTTTCGGCCCTGATTCGTTCCAGAACGCCTTCTTTTTCTGCTTCATCGAGAGCGTAGTAAACTTCTTTGGCGACATCGATTCGGTAAAGGGGAGGCATGGCTACATAGATATGTCCCTGTTCTACCAAAGCTCTGAAGTGTTGTACAAACAGTGCACAGAGTAGGGTGGCAATGTGCAGACCATCAGAGTCGGCATCCGCCAGGATGCAGATTTTACCGTAGCGCAGACCGTCGAGTTTGTCTGAACCGGGGTCAACGCCCAAGGCTACAGAAATATCATGAATTTCACGAGAGGCCAGTACTTCGCTCGAATCCACTTCCCAGGTGTTCAGGATTTTACCGCGCAGTGGCAGAATCGCCTGATATTCACGATCCCTGGCCTGTTTTGCAGAGCCCCCTGCAGAATCACCCTCGACCAGGAACAATTCGGTGTAATTCAAATCCTGGCTTGAACAGTCTGCCAGCTTTCCGGGCAGGGCTGGTCCCTGAGTGATTTTTTTACGGGCTACTTTTTTGGACTTGCGCATCCGCTTCTGGGCGTTATTGATGCACAGTTCTGCCAGCAGCTCACCCTCTGCATGGTGCTGGTTCAGCCAGAGACTGAAAGCATCTTTGGCAACGCCGGAAATAAAGGTAGCGCATTCTCTCGAGGACAGACGTTCTTTGGTTTGACCTGAGAATTGGGGGTCAGCCAGTTTGGCTGAGAGAACGTAGGAGCAGTTTTCCCAGATATCGTCCGGGCCCAGTTTGACGCTTTTAGGTAAAAGGTTGCGGAATTCACAGAATTCGCGAATCGCTTCCAGCAAACCGGTTCTTAAACCATTGACGTGTGTCCCGCCCAGGGGAGTTGGAATCAGGTTGACGTAACTTTCTGTCAGCAATTCACCGCCTTCAGGAAGCCATTGTACTGCCCAGTCGACTGCTTCTTTTTCACCCTGCAGTGAACCTGTGAAAGGTTCCTGTGGCAGGGTTTCATATTCCCGGGTCGAACCTTTCAGATAGTCGGTGAGGCCATCTTCGTAGTACCACTCATCGCTATCGCCGGTGTGGTGATCGAGAAACTCGATGCTCAGGCCGGGGCAGAGTACGGCTTTGGCACGCAGTACGTGCTTGAGTTTGTTGACCGAGAATTTGGCTGAATCAAAGTAGCTGGCATCGGGCCAGAAACGAACCGTTGTGCCGGTATTGCGACGTCCACAGGTGTCGATCTCGTGCAGATCCTGGTCTTTGTAGCCATCCCTGAACGTAATCAGGGAGACTTTTGCGTCTCTGCGAACAGTGACTTCAAGACGTGTCGACAGTGCGTTTACAACCGATACCCCCACTCCGTGCAGACCACCAGAGAACTGGTAGTTCTTGTTGGAGAATTTACCACCGGCGTGCAGCCGGGTCAGGATCAGCTCTATGCCGGTTATTCCGTGTTCCGGATGAATATCCGTGGGCATACCCCGGCCATCATCAGTGACTTCCAGAGAGTTATCCTTGTGCAGGATAACCTTGATCTTGCTGGCAAACCCGGCCAGTGCCTCGTCGACACTGTTGTCGATGATTTCCTGAGCCAAATGGTTGGGCCGGGTTGTGTCTGTGTACATGCCCGGACGTTTGCGAACCGGGTCCAGGCCACTGAGTACCTCAATGGCTTCCGCTGTATAGTCGTTACGCATGAAATCCTTGTTGGGTCTGATTGCGCGTTAACTCATAAGTGTACCTAAAGCCTTGGCGTTAGTCAGTGTTGAGAGCACCTTATCATTGTTATGGGTATTTGTTCTCGGGATTTTAGTTCAGGGAAGACCTTTTTTATTTTGATGAAAGGGTCATGGATTGCGGTGTGGTCGGGCTGAACTCGAACGTAGGGTCAGGGTGCCTGTTTTCCCATAGCCAGAGCAGTAAAAGCAATAGCAGAGCCAGGAAGCTGGCACCGGCTAGCAGTTGGAAGCAGGCATCCCAGCCGTAGAGGTCGAGTACTTTTCCAAGTAACAGGTTGGCGGAAGTGGCTCCGAAAATATAGCCAAAGAGACCACAGAAACCGGCCGCAGTGGCTGCAAAGGGCAAAGGTACCAGATCAATAATATGAACGTGTACCAGCATGACCGGGCCGTAGATTAAAAAGCCGGTGGAGATCAGCGAGAGTACGGCGTGAGTGGTGTCGCCCGGTGGTGAGTTCCAGTATGCAATGACCGAAATGAGTACCAATGCCATAAAAAGTGCATTCATGGGAGCACGCTTGCCTTTGAAGTGCTTATCGCTCACGTAGCCGCAAATAAGGGTTCCGGGAATAGCGGCGTACTCAAAAGCGAAGAAAGCCCAGCTGGAGGCGTTGAAGCTAAAGCCTTTGGTTTCTGTCAGGTAGACTGGAGCCCAATCAATAACACCGTAACGAATGAAATAAGTGCAGGCGTTCACGACGGCCAGAATCCAGAGCGGTGGCAGAGTCAGGCAATGCTGGCCGAACAGCTGAAGCGTTCGGACAAAGGACGTCTTGTGTCGTTCTATCTCCAGTTCTTCCGGCAATTCCGCAGAAGGCGACGGTAGCTGGCATTGAGAAGGTCTGTCCCGTAAGAGCAGATACCCCAGTATGGCAATAATGATGGCTATAAAAGCTGGAACGTAGAACTTGCTTTGCCAGCTACCGAAGAGTGTTACTGCCAATATGGCAATGGGCCCCAGCAGGCCGCAGCCGACATTATGCGACAGGTTCCAAATGCTCATGGCTGTACCACGCTCTTGCCTGACGAACCAGTGAGCAATCAATTTGGCGCTGCATGGCCATCCTGAACCCTGTATACAGCCATTGAGGGCCAGGGTGATCACTATCATTATCAACGGGAACTGAAGCAATGGTGAAAAGCCAAGAACCAGAGAGAGTATCGCCGAGCCCAGAAGGCACAGAGGCATTAACTTACGGACATCAATACGGTCTGCCAGATATCCCATGGCCAGATTGCTGATTCCATAACTGAGGGCCAGTGCTGATAGCGCCATTCCGAGTTCAGATTTGCTGTAGCCTTCTGAAATCAGGTCGGGCATGACCATGACAAAGTTTTTCCGAACCAGGTAATAGGCCGAATAAGATAGAAAAGCCCCAAGCAGAATCTGCAATCTTAATCTTGAATAGCGTTCGTGCTGCTGTTTGGAGTAGCCATCAGGGACAACAGAGCATTTAAGGAAAGATCTCATGAATACTTCCATGAACTTTTAAGAAAAAGTGGAACACGTCAGGATAGAAGGGGCCGAAAAAACAAAGGTGGCAGTGTTTTTACGGAAAAAAAATCTTTTACCAGCGGAGGAGACGAAAGATTATCTTTGTCGTTCATCTGTTCAGACTCAAAGTCAACTTAGGGAATAATGTAGCACCATTCAGAAAAAACGCCTGTCGAATTAAAGTCTTATAAGGGTGATGTCATGAAAACCAGATATAAGACCACTATGGTTGAGCAGGGAGGCTGCGTCAATGCAGCCTTATCTTAATGAGGGCTCAGTCACGCTCGCGAAGGTGAACAAACCAGTAGCTCAGACCTACCATGACACCACCACCAATAATGTTGCCGATGGTTGCAGGGATGATATTCATGACAATCATGTTGAAGGCAGTGATATTGCTGAAAGAGTCTGCACTATAGCCTGTGGCTGCCCAGAATTCAGGCGCGGCAATGTTTTTGATCAGCAAGCCCATAGGCAGCAGGAACATGTTGGCAATGGAGTGCTCAAATCCGGCTGCCAGGAAGCAGGCGACGGGTAATGTGCAAGCGAGCATTTTTCCGGCTGCAGAACGTGCGCTCAGAGTCATCCAGTAAGTGAGACAGACAACAAGATTACAGAGGATACCCAGCATCATGGCCTGAATGAAATTGTGACCCATTTTGGCATTGGCAATGTACATGTAGTTGATACCTACCTCACCATGAGCGCCCTGGTATTGACTCACTCCCATGAGCATGGCCACCATGAAAAAGGCACCGGTCATGTTACCAAAGTAGACCAGTGTCCAGTTCCTGGTGATCTGGGCTATGTTGAGACGACGGGTGGCGCGACCCATCAGCAACAGGGTATTACTGGTAAACAGTTCGGCTCCACAGAGTACGACCATCATCAGACCCATGCTGAAAGTCAGTCCACCGACCAGCTTGGTCATACCATAGGGCAGGCCCTCTGTTCCTGTGGTAACGATGGTGTAAAACATGCCAGCCAGAGAGATAAAAATACCGGCCAGAACGGCAAGGACAAAGGTCACTTCAGGGTGCTTTTGAGTTTTACCCACAGCGGCGTCTTCTGCCAGACGGGCAATTTCAGAAGGAGGTACGCAGCCAGATTGTGGGTTGTTGTCGGTTTGCATGTCGGGGTCCAGAAGGGAAAGAACGGCCAAACTTAATGACCATGAGCGATTGAAGCTATTTCTCGTAGAGCTATTTCGAGTAAAACTATTTCGAGTAAAACTATTTCTCGTCACCCATCGTTGATGAAAATGGTGAGAAGTTTTTTCATTAAGAAAAGATAGTTTATCAATATGGGAGTCAGATGATCAGAAGGAGAATTCGTGAGTTGCTTTCAGGATTCACTCGTTGAATGGTTGACTTGTTTCGGCTTTTCCGGAGAGGATAGGGGAAAGATCCCTGTTCCAAATCGTGATTCCCGGAGAAAGGATAATGAACGGCGGTCCTTCAATCTTCGCAGTCTGCATCATGCTTTCCGTAAATACTCTGGCAGATGATGCCGACTTTATCCCTGTAGAAACCGGCGGTGAGGTTTTGAGCAGCCAACAACCAGCAAGCAGCCACACTTTTGGTCTTCGTGCTTATTCGTTGATCGGTGATGGTCTTTCTGTTCCCGATACTCACAGCTCTGCTTCAAAAAACGGTCTGTTGATTGATTACTACCCCTTTGAAAGTGGCTTCAGGGTCTCTGCAGGAGCATTTTCGGGCGACTCGAAGAAACTGGGGAAGGCCTATTTTTCTGGTGAAGGGCAGCAAGCCTATGTCGGTGTCGGTTGGAAAAAACTTCTTGATGATGCAAAACGAGTCGATCTCAGTGTTGACTTAGGTACTTTTCTGGACACAGGCCCTGAAGCGGTAGAGAGCACTGTTTCGGAGTCTACAGCCAACACGTTATTGCAACGTACCAGGTCTGACAGTAGAGATCAGCCTGTCATCAGTCTGGGTATTGAATTCAGGTTCTGAAATGCGGTGAATGCATCTGGCTTTCTGTTTTTTAATGGCTTGTAAAAAACCGTCTGAACGGTTCCAGACGGTTTTTTTACGAAGCTTAAAGAGTCGTTGCTGTTTTTATAGTCTCTTTGGGTTCTTCGGCCAATGCAGAGGGCTTTTTCTTGTCCCGGGTAGCATTTATATGAATGCCCTTAAGAACATTAAGAGCCAGGCTTAACTGATAATCTTGCTCGGCCAGAGAACCCGACTCGTCCTTCTGCTTGTCTTTGAGCTGTTTGCTTTTCTTGTGTTTGCCTTTTTCAGTCTTTTTATTGCCGTTGGTAAGATGACCCTGCAAGTCCGCCTCCTTGTAATCGGATACGTCTTCTTCAGGTGTCACTTTAGCCCTTGGTACAAAAATATCAGGCTTTATACCCTCGGCCTGAATTGAACGACCATTGGGCGTGTAATAGAGAGCCGTAGTAAGTTTCAGACCTTTCTCTTTATTATTTCTCAGAGGTAGTACGGTTTGAACGGAGCCTTTGCCGAAAGATTCGGTGCCGACCAGAACGGCTCTGTGATGGTCTTGCAGGGCTCCAGCGACGATTTCAGAAGCCGATGCTGAACCACCATTGATCAGCACTACCAGGGGCATACCTTCGGAAGGATCATCTTTGCTGGCTTTGAAGCTGAGCTGAGAGTTGGGGATATTTCCTTTGGTGTAGACGATCAGTCCTTCTTTGATAAAGGCGTCTACAACTCCCACTGCTGACTGAAGAACACCGCCGGGGTTATTTCGAAGATCCAGTACCAGACCTTTCAGTTTCCCGTTCTGAGATTTTTTGAGTTTGTCAAGGTGTTCAACCAGCTCCTTGTCAGACTCAGACTGGAACTGGCTCAGGCGAATGTAACCATAGCCATCCTCCAGAACCCGGGACTTGACACTCTGTACTTTGATGATGTCGCGTTTGACAACCAGGTTAATGGGTTTGGGCGCCCCTTCACGAACTATCGTTAACTTGATAGGCTCTCCGGGCTTGCCACGCATCTTATCGACAGACTCCATCAGAGTCATACCTTTCACGGAAGTGTCATCCAGCTTGATGATCAGGTCGCCTGCCTTTACACCGGCTTTCTGGGCCGGGGTGTCATCAATAGGAGCGATGACCTTGATAAAACCATTTTCCATTCCGACTTCGATACCCAGTCCGCCAAACTTGCCGGAGGTATTGATTTCAAGTTCTTTAAATTCGTCTGGTTTCAGGTAAGAGGAATGGGGGTCCAGGCCTGAAACCATACCCTGGATGGCATTATCCAGAAGCGTCTTGTCATCTATATCTTCAACATAGGCACTTTTGATAAGTTGCAGGGCCTCGGTGAAGGTACGCAATTCTTCCAGTGGCAGTGCGCCTTTCTTCTCTTCCTTTGCCGCTTTGGCATCGGCTTCTGACTCGGCGGGTTCAACCGCTGCCGGGGCGGGCTTATCTCCCCGGTCAACAGGGGCTGACCAGCCTTGCAGGGCAAACCCGGATGCCAATGCCAGCACAGCGGCTTTTATCCATTGTGGCATCGGCTGCCGGGAAGTAGAAAAAGATGTTGTCATGAATTCTCCCTGCACATTTATGGTGAAAATGCCGCTATTTCTGATCCTGCGGCAATGTTCGTGGTTTGGATGGTCCGGCATCCCGGTGGTCCGGCATCCCGGTGGTCCGGCATCCCGGTGGTCCGGCATCCCGGTGGTCCGGCATCCCGGTGGTCCGGCATCCCGGTGGTCCGGTACTGAAGTATAGGCAGCTTTATTTAACAGACTGCGCTGTGCACTGTCTTTCAAGCTTCAGGTTCAGCCGGAAAAATAAGGGATAAGAAAACCCAAAGCTCTCTGTTTTATCGGTTCAACCCACCGTTTCTGCAATCTTTTATGGGACGATGTTTTATGATTCCTCTGTTACAATTTTGATAACCATGGAACTGGATTCTGCGGTTTTCCCCTGTGTCGGATTTCCAGATAGACTCCGGGTTCGTTCTGCCCCCCTGACTGACCGCTGAGTGCCAGTTCCTCTCCGGCCAGAACTGTCTCACCTTCTTTCTTCAGTAGCCATTGGTTGTGTGCGTACAGCGACAGGTAGTGATTACCATGGTCTACAATAATCAGCTGACCGTAACCTCTTAGCCAGTTAGAAAAAATGACAGTGCCGTCGTGTATGGCATTGACTTTGGTTCCGGCTTTTACCGAAATAAGAATCCCCTTCCAGCGAATTCGGGTATCTGGTCGCTGCTGGTTGAAACCGTACAAAACCCGACCTTTAACCGGCCAGGAAAGTTTTCCCCTGGACTGCTGAATAGGAGAACTGGCTGGTTTTCTGGCAGCCAGTTGGGCCAGAAGTGCCTGCAGCTGTTGCTTTTGTCGATTGAGAGAGTCCAGCTCCCGGTCATTGCTTTTGAATTGATCATTGATTCTGGAGATTAACTGCTTCCGGTCATTTCTGGATTTAATCAACCGGTCCTGTTTTTGGGTAAGGTCCGCTTGCTGTTTTTCCAGTCTGTCGTTCAGAGCCTGCTGCTGTTGTCTGTTGTCTTCTATGTCGGTCAGCGTTTTCTCGAAAGCTTCGATAGCCTCCAGCTGAGCTTTCTGAAGATGCTTCAGGTAGGTCAGGTGTCTGGATACTTCTTCCGGATCTTCCTGATTCAATAGTAACTTCAGCCGATTGTCGCGGCTGGCAAAATAAATGGAGCGTACACTGTTGGCGATGCGACTTTTTTCTTTATTTTTCTGCGCCGTCAGAGCCTGCTGACGGCTTTCGAGCTTTTTTATGTCGGCTTGCCCCTGCTCAAGAGCTTTTTCTATTTTACGAATAGAGTTTTGCAGCTGGCTTATTTCTGTTTCGGTAGATTGCAAGTGCCTCTCGGCAGATGAGCGTTCGTTGTTGAGCTTGTCCAGCAGCTTTTTCAGATGTTTAATGTCCCCGTTGATCGCCTCCAGCTGAGTCTGGGGTGATTCTTTTTCCACGGATTCTGCGTGGGCCGTTCCGCTGTTCATAAAATTGAACAGAGTCAGGACTACGGCGAACATCAGGTTTGCAGCCGTGATTCTCATACTCAAATGCCATTGATTTTTTTAGTAGATGTTTCAGTATGCCCTGAATGATCGGGCTTTCACATACTTATATGCAGGTTGCTTCCGATTTGTTTTCCGCTCCCTGTAACGTGTTATGCTGTTTCAAAAGCAGAAAGACGGCATAACCCATCTGGGAATACTGTGCAGGTAAACGACGATTTTATGAGATTTACTTTTCTCGGAACCTCGGCAGGGTCTCCTACCGCAGACAGAAATGTGACCGCAATGGCCCTGGCTCTGGATGAAAGTCGAGACTGGTATCTGGTTGATTGTGGTGAAGGAACTCAGCAGCGACTGTTGACAAAGGGCCCTCAGCGAACAGAGAGCCTTCAGCGAACAAAGAACCGTTACACACTCTCCAATCTTGCAGGTATTTTCATTACCCACGTTCATGGTGACCATATTTTTGGACTGCCAGGCTTGATCACCAGTGCCAGTATGCAGGGCAGAAGAGCCCCCTTAACGATCTGTGCACCAGAAGGTGTGGAAAGTTTTGTCAGACACTCACTCAAATGTGCTGCCGTTCGCAATATGCCCTTTGAACTGAATTTTATTCGCAGTGATCAATCGGGTTTTCACTTTCAGGATAAGAATTTTAAAGTGACTTCCCATGAGCTGTCCCATCGCGTTCCCAGCTATGCCTATCGCTTCGCAGAGAAGCCTGTTATTCAATCAATGGATCAGGACAAACTGGAAGCGTTGGGCGTGCCAAGGGGAGCGCTTTGGGGTGCATTGCAAAATGGCAATAGTGTTACCTCACCGGATGGCAGGGTTATTCATCCTCGAGATGTAAGGCAGCCGCCCCGGTCAGGCAGGGTGGCTATTATTGGTGGCGATAATGACCAGCCTGATCTGCTGATAGACGCCATGAAAGGTGTTGATGTGCTGGTGCATGAAGCCACCTTTACGGAACCTGTTCTGAAAAAAGTCGGACCCCAATATATGCACAGTACCGCCAGAATGGTGGGTGAAGCAGCGGAAAAAGGTGGAGTCAGTCATATCATCCTGACTCACATCAGTGGTCGTTATCGAAAACATGCGTCTCACTTTGCCTCATCGGTTGAAGCACTCAGAAGCGAAGCTCAATCGGTTTTCGGTGGGCAGATTGAGTTGGCTGAAGATTTTGCCTGTTGGGCTTTGGACAGGGAAAGAAAACTGACTCGAATGGAATAACGCGGAAGAGCTTTATAGCACCTCTCCCGCTTATCGGTCTCAGTGATTAGCCTGACGGAGTGAGTGCATAACCCTCAGGGCCCCAGCCGCTATCAATTGATCAGTCTCCTGCTTGTTGATGTAGGAGTAAGTCAGCCCCCATTCCTTAAAGCGTTCTCTGAATAAGGCATTGACAAAATCAATCTCGTTGATTTCGGCGTACTCTCCCAGAAAGTAAACATGGGGCTGATTGGATTTCCCCTTTTCTTCCGCTTTGGCGATCATGCCTGCAGCACGTTTCTGTATCTCTCTCAGAGTGGGTTCCATGGTGGCTTTCATATGGTCAACATACCACTCTTTGAGAGCCACTGGTGCTTCTGAATCCTGTAGTCTGAGTAACAGGATTCTATGGCCCAGCTCATTTTTTCTTTTGCGTTGGGAGTAGCGGTCAAAGAACTCCGGGCTTGATGCCTCTGAATCAATATTTTGCTTCAGATAGAAGTAGGCAGCGTTCTTATTTGATCTCAGTTTCAGCTCTTCCATACAGGTTTTTGTTCCTTCAAGACAAGCATATGCATCTGAAGTAATCTCCTGGAACTGTTGTTCAGACTTGTATTCTTCCCATCGTTTCATCTTTGCCCGACATGTCTGTAAATTGTCTTTGCAATCTGTTTCGGTATTGATAAAAAACTCGTCACTGGCGAAGGCTCCGATGCTGTGAACGCTGCCACTGGGAACGGATTTGGGGGGCTTGCGTGGCTTGGGAACCCTCATTACTGGCATCTTGAAACTATCTCTGAAATCCTCTTTGCTATCTCTATAGAACATTTTCATATCAACGGTTTTTAAGGTTCCCTGCTCCATGGAGCACACCAGATCGTAGGTGGTTTTAAAAACGAACAGCTCATCTTCAGCGTTCATCAGTTTCATAGCTTCCCCGATCAATGCGGTATCGCGGGTAGTCCTGATGTCTGTCAGAGCTATTCCGCTATCCTGAAAGGTTTCCTTAATGGCAGTTTCTGCCTGTTTCTGAATCTCGATGACATCCTGTGGGTTAAAGAAGGTGTAAAGTAAATCTCCTTCTTTGGTCGTGGCGGCATCAAAGCCAGCTACTGCATAGAGGAACGAAACCGGTGTTTTTGCAGGATCTATGCCCTTTTTGGCCAATACCGGCTTCTGCTCTGCAAGCATTTCCCGGGACATTTTTCTGGCCACAGCCACAGCGTTTCGTGAGGGGTCATAATCACCGCTCTTCATGTCGGTGCGGGTTCGTTTGGAAGCAATGTTCCCAACATGATCCAGATACGCTTCGTCGATACTCATGTCCCGCTTGATCGAGACCAGAACTCTGGGTTTGTCATTGTCCAGACGCTGAACCAGGTACATTTCGGCACGGGAATTCAAGCTCCAGAGTACATAGACCAGCTCTTCCTGAGCCTGGAGGATGGCACTGAAGCTTATGGAAAACAGGGCCACGAACAGAATAGGTACTTTTCTGATAATCATGAATTACTCCTTACAAATTCATAAAGACTCAAAGTTTAGACAGGAATTTCAGGCTTTTAGTTCCTTTGTTGTCGATATTCTTGTTTTATCAATACCTATGGTGTTAAGTCTGAAGTCGGGCAGGTTCGTGGTACAACCCATCGGGGGGGGGTAGTGAACAAAAGCATTAAGACTCAGATTATGGGCTTTGGACAGGGAAAGAAAACTGACTCAAATGGAATAACGCGGAAGGGCGTTATAGCACCTCTCCCGCTTATCGGGCTCAGTGATTAGCCTGACGGAGTGAGTCGATAACCCTCAGAGCTCCAGCCGCTATCAATTGATCAGTCTCCTGCTTGTTGATGTAGGAGTATGTCAGCCCCAAATTCTCAAGGAACTCTCTGAACAAGGCATTGACAAAATCAATCTCGATGATTTCGGCGTACTCCCCAAGAAAGTAGACATTGGGCGGATTGGACATTCCCTTTTTTGCCGCTTTGGCAATCATGTTTGCAGCGCGTTTCTTTATCTGTCTCAGAGTGGGTATCATGTTGTCTTTCATTTGAGCAACATACCACATTTTGAGAGCTGTTGGCGCTTTTGCATCCTGCAGTCTGAGCATCAGGATTTTGTAGCCCAGCTCATTATTTCTCTTGCGTTGCGAATAGCGGTCAAAGAACTCAGTGTCTGACGCCTCTGGATCAATGTGTAGTTTTAGATACTTGTGGCCTAGCAGCAGATCCACTTCTCCCAGACAGGTCTTTACATCGGCGTCGCAGGCAGATAATTCTGAATCCATCTCCTGATACTGTTGGGGAGAGATAGGTTCTTCCGATTGTGCCAGTTTCTCTTTCCATTGTGCCAGTTTCTCTTTCCATTGCGTCTGCTTTGTCTTACATGCCGTTAGAGTGTCTTTGCAAGATGTTATTGTTGTTTCGGTATTGGCAAAAAGCTCGTCACTGGCGTAAGCCCCGATGCTGTGAACGCTGCCACTGGGAACGGGTTTGGGAATCATCATTGGCATGCCAGGGGTTTCAGCGGCACGCTCCAAGTCATCACTGTACAGCATTTTCATATCGAGGGCTTTTAACTCGCCCTGCTCCATAGAACAGACCACATCGTAGGTGGTTTTAAAAACGAACAGCTCATCTTCTGCGTTCATCAGTTTCATAGCTTCCCCGATCAATGCGGTATGATGGGTAGTCCTGATGTCTGTCAGAGCTATTCCGCTACTCTGAAAGGTTTCCTTAATGGCTTTTTCTGCATGTTCCTGAACGACGATAGCATCCTGTGGGTCATAGAATATGTGTCGTAGATCTCCTTCTTTGGCCGTAGCGGCATCAAAGCCAGCCACTGCATAGAGGAACGAAATGGGTGTTTTTGCAGGGTCTATCCCCTTTTGGGCCAATACCGGCTTCTGCTCTGCAAGCATTTCCCGGGCCATTTTTCTGGCCACAGCCACAGCGCTTCGGGAGGGGTCATAATCCCCCCTCATCATGTCGGTGCGGCTTCGTTTGTAAGCAATGTTCCCAACATGGTCCAGATACGCATCGTCGATGTACATGTCCCGCTTGATCGAGACCAGAACTCTGGGTTTTTCATTGTCCAGACGCTGAACCAGATACATTTCGGCACGGGAATCCAGGCTCCAGAGTACATAGACCAGCTCTTCCTGAGCCTGGAGGATAGCACTGAAACTTATGGATAACACGGCCACGAACAAAATAGGCACTTTCCTGATAATCATGAGTTACTCCTTTTAAAATTGCTAAAGACTCGAAGTTCAGACAGAAGTTTCAGGCTTTTAGTTCCCCCGTTGTCGACATTTTTGTTTTACCAACACTTATGGTTTTAAGTCTGAAGTCGGGCAGGTTCGTGGTACAATGGCTTCCTTTCGCCGTAAGAATACTGAAAAGGCAGGCTTGTGGCGTCAGCTTGAGCGATGTGAATCGCTTACACCTGTTTCACCCAAAGTGAATAATCCAATGTCCGAATATACAAGTGTCGAAGAGCGCGTAATGAACTGCTGGCTGTCTCCTGACAACAGCAGTCGAGAAACAATTGTCGTGTTGAGAGTGGAATAATAACTCTGAGCAGGAGGTTTTCGACTCTACTCGATTTCCATGATCACAGGGAAAATCAATCAGTTATAGTTATTTTATGGCGTGAAAGTAATTTTGCAGGCAAAATGGTTTTTGTTTGCAAGCAGCAACATCCAGTCATGCTCGGTAGACCGCTGATCGGTGGCCTACCTTCACCACGGTCACCACAAGCTCGCTGTCTCTAATTTCATAGAGGATGCGGTAGACCCCTTGCCGGACTCTGTAGCGCTCTTTGCCTGAGAGCTTTTCACAACCTTGCACCCGGGGCGTTTCTTTCAGTGCATCAATACGCTTGATAATGCGCTCTACATCCTTGCGTGGTAGCCCCTTTAAGTCCTTCGCTACCGACGGCTTAAACGTGATCTTATAGAGTGCCATCAGCCTTTAACTGCTCCAATAAATTCTCATAAGTAATTTCAGGCTCTCCAGCTCTATCATCAAAGGCTTTAAGGTCTTCCCTATCCTCGCTCATAAGGCGCTTTACAGCCTCATTAACCAGGTCTGAGATAGAGGTCTCAGAACTGGCTGCTCTCATCTTTAAAGCCTGATGAACTGCCGGGTCTAGATAGACCGTAGCCCTCTTGGTCAATGTGGCCATATCCAACACCTTTGTTGTATTAACGTTTTGTCATTATAACTACTGAATAAGTATAATGACAGGTTCCCGGAACCCAGTCCGGGAGACTGTGCGGTAATCCTGAAAGACTGGACGCGGTTGTTATGAGTTCGATTCCTTATCCCTCTCGGGATGTCCGGCCTGCAAAATTACTTTTACGTCAGATTTACTCGAAACGTCATCTGAAGCCCACCGGAATGAATTCGCAAGCCTGGAATAAGCAGCAGGGATCAGAAACACTTGGCTCGTAAAACATAGAGCTGAAGTTTGTAGTAATGTGGATGACTGTGCAGAATTTGTTTCAGCCGGTAGCCAGTTTTCCGACGGCCTGATAGCACTCATCATCACTGTTTTCCATTTCCCAAATATCCAGAGCATTTTGCATTCCGAGCCATACATCTACAGAGGTACCCAGAGCAATAGCCAACCGCTTGGCCATATCCTTACTGCATGGTATTCGTTCGTTCACGAAAGCGGATAAGTGCTTTCTGGAAACATTCAGAACTTTTGCCGCTTCTGTGACCGAAAGATTCAAAGGCTCAAGCACATCCATTTTTACAATCTGACCGGGATGGGTCGGCTTTCTACTTCTGATTCTCTTGGACATAATTTTTTCCTCAGTGGTACTGCTCATAATCAACTCTGATTGCATCCTGCCCTTCAAACTCAAAGGTGATGCACCAAGGCCCGTTTACATGGACCGAATAACGACCTGCTGTTTTTGGCTCCAGCTTGTGAAAGTTGAAGCCTGGAATTCTCATATCATGCGGTTTCTTTGCCTGATCAAGAATATCTAGCAATCGGGCTATACGATTCTTATGTTTCGGGGTTATCCCTTTGGTTGTGCCATCGTAAAAATAATCTTCCAAACCTTTGTGAAGAAATGTCTGTATTGCCATGAAATCACCGTAACCATATTGGTGACAGTTTAGAGTGTAACCAGAATGGTGTCAAAAGCATTAAGACTCAGATTATGGGCTTTGGACAGGGAAAGAAAACTGACTCGAATGGAATAACGCGGAAGAGCTTCATAGCACCTCTCCCGCTTATCGGGCTCAGCGATTAGCCTGACGGAGTGAGTCGATAATCCTCAGAGCTCCAGCCGCTATCAATTGATCAGTCTCCTGCTTGTTGATGTAGGAGTATGTCAGCCCCAAATTCTCAAGGAACTCTCTGAACAAGGCATTGACAAAATCAATCTCGATGATTTCGGCGTACTCCCCAAGAAAGTAGACATTGGGTGGATTGGATATTCCCTTTTCTGTCGCTTTGGCAATCATGTTTGCAGCGCGTTTCTTTATCTGTCTCAGAGTGGGTATCATGTTGTCTTTCATTTGAGCAACATACCACATTTTGAGAGCTGTTGGCGCTTTTGCATCCTGCAGTCTGAGCATCAGGATTTTGTAGCCCAGCTCATTATTTCTCTTGCGTTGCGAATAGCGGTCAAAGAACTCAGTGTCTGACGCCTCTGGATCAATTTGTTGTTTCAGATACTGGCGGCTTAGTATCAGTCTCTGTTCTATCAGACAGGCCTTTAAATCGGCGTCGCAGGCTGATAATTCTGAATCCATCTCCCGGTACTGTTGGAGAGAGATAGATTCTTCTGATTGTGCCAGTTTCTCTTTCCATTGTGTCTGCTTTGCCTTACATGCCGTATAAGTGTCTTCGCAATATGTTGTTTCGGCATTGGCAAAAAACTCGTCACTGGCGAAGGCCCCGATACTGTGAACGCTGCCACTGGGAAGGGGCAGTTTGGCAGCGATCATTGGCATGCTAAGGGTTTTAGCGGCACGCTCTATGTCATCCCTGTAGAGCATTTTCATATCAACGGTTTTTAACTCGCCCTGTTCCATAGAACACAACACATCGTGGGTGGTTTTAAAAACGAACAGCTCATCTTCTGCGTTCATCAGTTTCATAGCTTCCCCGATCAATGCGGTATGGTGGGTAGTCCTGATGTCTGTCAGAGCTATTCCGCTACTCCGAAAGGTTTCCTTAATGGCTTTTTCTGCATGTTCCTGAACGACGATAACATCCTGTGGGTCATAGAAGACCTGCAGTAAATCTCCTTCTTTGGACGTGGCGGCATCAAAGCCAGCCACAGCATAGAGGAGCGAAGCGGGTGTTTTTGCAGGGTCTATTCCCTTTTGGGCCAATACCGGCTTCTGCTGTGCAAGCATTTCCCGAGCCATTTTTCTGGCCACAGCCACAGCGTTTCTAGAGGGGTCATAATTACCGCTCTCCATGTCGCTGCGGGTTCGTTTGTAAGCAATGTTCCCAACATGGTCCAGATACGCATCGTCGATGTACATGTCCCGCTTGATTGAGACCAGAACTCTGGGTTTGTCATTGTCCAGACGCTGAACCAGATACATTTCGGCACGGGAATCCAGGCTCCAGAGTACATAGACCAGTTCTTCCTGAGCCTGGAGGATGGCACTGAAGCTTATGGATAACACGGCCACGAACAAAATAGTCACTTTCCTGATAATCATGAGTTACTCCTTATAAAATTATTAAAGACTCGAAGATTGGACGGGAGTTTCAGGCTTTTAGTTCCGCTGTTGTCGACATTCTTGTTTTATGGTTTTAAGTCTTAAGTCGGGCAGGTTCGTGGTACAATGGCTTCCTTTCGCCGTAAGAATACTGAAAAGGCAGGCTTGTGGCGTCAGCTTGAGCGATGTGAATCGCTTACACCTGTTTCACCCAAAGTGAATAATTCAATGTCCGAATATACAAGTGTCGAAGAGCGCGTAAGCTATGGTATTGGCCGTCAAATGGGCGACCAGCTGGCCAGCAATCCTGTTGAAGGTCTGTCCATCGATGCCGTTCTGGCCGGTCTGGCTGACTCCCTGAATGGGGCTCCAAGTGCCGTTGAGCATTCTGCTCTGCAGGAAGCGTTCAATGAAATGCATCAGCGCATCCAGGCCAGGGAAGCCGAGAAAGCCAAGGAGCTGTCTGCTGAGGGTGAAAAGTTCCTGGCTGAAAATGCCAAGCGTGAGGAGGTTACTGTTACTGAATCAGGCCTGCAGTACGAAGTGCTGGTAGCCGGTGATGAGAATGGCGAAAAGCCGGGACCCAACTCCACTGTTCGCACTCACTACCATGGTACTTTGCTCAACGGTTCTGTGTTTGACAGTTCTGTTGATCGCGGTGAGCCTATCGAATTCCCTGTTAACGGCGTTATTGCAGGCTGGACAGAAGCCCTGCAGCTGATGACCGTCGGCTCCAAATGGAAACTGTTTATTCCATACAATCTGGCTTACGGTACCCAGGGTGCAGGTGGTGCTATTGGCCCTTATGCAACTCTGGTCTTTGAAGTTGAGCTGCTGGCTGTTTCCTGACAACAGCTTTGGACTGGCAGCGTCCTGCTTCCAGTCCTGTTTTGCCAATATTCTGGAAGGATCAGCCCACCAGCGACTTACCGGTCATCTCTTCAGGTTGCTCGAGACCCATCAGGTCCAGCAGGGTAGGGGCAATGTCAGATAAAATACCGTCTTTCAAGTCAATGGCTTTGGGTCCAAAGTAAACGAGAGGGACCAGCTCGCAGGTGTGGGCTGTGTGAGCCTGACCGGTTTTAGGGTTAACCATCTGCTCAGCGTTACCGTGGTCGGCGGTAATCAGACACTGACCACCGGTTTCATCCAGCGCGGCAATAACTCTGCCAATGGCTTGATCGACGGCTTCCACGGCTTTCACAGCGGCATCAAAAACGCCGGTATGACCCACCATGTCGCAGTTAGCGTAATTGCAGACAATCAGGTCATGCTTGCCGCTCTTGATTTCAGCGACCAGTTTTTCAGTCACTTCCGGAGCGCTCATTTCAGGCTTGAGGTCGTAGGTGGCTACTTTGGGTGAAGCAACCAGAACTCTTTCTTCTCCTTTGTAAGGCTCTTCCCTGCCGCCACTGAAGAAGAAGGTGACGTGGGCATATTTTTCAGTCTCGGCAATACGCAGCTGTGTTTTACCCAGCTTTTCTATGTATTCACCCAAAGTATTAGGGAGTTCTGACGGTGGGTAGGCACAGATCGTATCGATGTTGGCAGCATACTGAGTCAGCATCACGAATCCGGCCATTGCGGGCTGTTTGGAGCGTGGGAAACCGTCAAAATCTTTTTCTACAAAGGCTCGGGTGATTTCACGGGCCCTGTCGGCACGGAAGTTCATGAACAGAGCCGCATCACCGTCATTGATGGTGGCCGGGCTTTCACCAAGGGTGGTAGCTTTTACAAATTCGTCGTTCTCATCACGCTCATAAGCCGCATGCAGTCCTTCTACAGCAGTTTTGGCAGAAAAGTCTGCTTTGCCCAGAGTCATCAGGTCATAGGCTTCCCGGACTCGTTCCCAGCGGTTATCACGATCCATTGCGTAATAGCGACCGATCAGGCTGGCCACTCTGCCAATACCTTTTTCCTTCAGGAGAGCGTCGGCTTTTGCCAGAGAAGCTTCGGCGCTGCGTGGTGGCGTATCGCGGCCATCCAGAAATGCGTGAACATAGACTTCTTTGGCGCCTCGTTTGGCAGCCAGTTCCACCATGGCGTTGATATGATCTTCGTGACTGTGAACACCGCCAGGAGATAACAGTCCCATGATGTGAACCGCTTTTCCTGCTGAGACAGCTTTGTCGATAGTGTCTGTAAATGCTTTATTCTCGAAGAAGTCACCGTCCTTAATGGACTTTGTAATACGGGTAAAGTCCTGGTAAACCACCCGACCGGCACCGAGGTTCATGTGGCCGACTTCGCTATTACCCATCTGACCATCGGGCAGGCCCACATCCATACCGGAGCCTGAGACAAAACTGAAAGGATGCTCCTTCTGGAGTCGGTCCATGACCGGTGTATTGGCAGCCAGGATAGCGTTGGAATCAGGTTCTTTTCGGTAACCGTAACCATCGAGGATGATCAGGGCGGTGGTTTTGCGCTTGTCAGTCATGGATCAAACCTTGGGCATAAAGGCCAAAATGGTGATCAAAATAGTGTCTTTGAAATACTGCTTTTACAAACGTTGCAGCTATTCTCAGAAACCGGGTTGAGCAGCATTTTTGGCTCAGGACTGTTTTGAGAGGTGAAGGCCTTGAATTCTACCTGCTTTACGGCTGGTTTCCAGAGACAGATAGATAGAAATTCACAATTTGCAGAATAGAACAATTGTTTTCGCCAAAGCCTGATTTTCTCTGCTTTCAGAGGGGTATACACAACCTGTTATGCTGACATTTACTAGCGAGCACTTTTAGTTCACACAGTCGTAACTCTGTTTAGCAGCCTGTATACTTGTCGCCTCAAGGAAAATAATTACGAAAACTGGCACGGTTCTCTCCTTAAATAGAGAGACAGTAAGCTGTTTTCCCCTCGTTAAGGCATATTAGTACTGGTTCGGTATGGAACAGATTATTGAATTTATAGGCAATCACCCTCTGCTGGTGGGTTCTCTGGTGGCTCTGGTGTGTGCACTGCTCTTTACCGAGATGCGTAAGGGCGGACAGAGCGTCGGTTCTCAGGAAGTGACTCAGCTGATTAACCACCAGGGGGCTATAGTACTTGACGTCAGGGAAAAAACCGACTTTAGCAAAGGTCATATCGTTGATGCCGTGAGCATGCCCTATGGCAAAGTGGCTGAGCGTATCGGCGAGCTGAACAAACACAAAGACAAGCCGATTGTTATCGTCGATGCCATGGGGCAGCACGCTGGTACCGTTGGCAAGCAATTGAAAGACGCCGGGTTTGAGCAAGTTGTCCGACTGAAAGGTGGTATTGGCACCTGGACGGCCGATAGTCTCCCTCTGGTTAAGAAGTAGATTAACAGAGAATGATTCACTCCCGGATAGACGAGTGAATCATTGTCAGCAACAATGGAAAACAGATGGCTCAGGTTACCCTTTATATTTCTGCTTATTGCCCCTTTTGCCATCAGGCGCTCAGGCTGCTGGACAGCAAAGGGGTCAGCTACCAGACTATCAGCGTCGACGGTAAGCCCGATGTCCGTCAGGAGATGACACGCAAGGCAGGTGCGTGCACAGTTCCCCAGATATGGATTGGCGACACCCACGTGGGGGGTTGTGATGACCTGTATGCTCTGGAATCTGCTGGCAGACTGGATGACTTGCTGAAGTAAAATGGACTCGTATCCTGAAGCTTCATGGGATCGGGCCCGTTTTTGAAAGTAGCTGGTTGCCAGACTTGATACTGGTATTTTTATCCCCACTAATAGGTGGGAAGCGAATTTAGAACCGATGTTTTTAAGGAAAAGATAATGGCTGAGAATCAGCAGCAAGATCAGGCGCAGTTTGCGCTGCAGCGTATTTACGTAAAGGACCTGTCCTTTGAATCGCCAAAGTCTCCGGAAATGTTTCAGGCGCAGTGGCAGCCAGAAGTTAAGCTGGACCTGAACACCACTAACCGTCTGCTGCACGATGACATGTATGAAGTCGTACTGTCACTGACCATTACTGTCCAGAACGGCACTGAAGAAGAGAAGGAAACGGCTTTCCTGGCTGAAGTTCAGCAGGCGGGAGTTTTCCTCATCAAAGGACTGGGTGATGAGGAATTGCACCGCACTCTGGGTGCTTTCTGCCCGAACATTCTGTTTCCATACGCACGTGAAGCCATTGATAACCTGGTTCTGCGTGGCAGCTTCCCTCCGCTGATGCTGGCACCTGTCAATTTTGACGCCCTCTACCTGCAGGCGCTTGAACAGCAGGAAGCTACCGTTAACTGACGGACTGATAGCTTATAAATAGATGGTGCCGGGCGTTGACCGGCACACTCTTCTCTCACTCACCGCCAATAAATTCCAGCTGCTTCCAGGCCTCGTAAACCATAACGGCCACAGTATTGGATAAGTTCAGGCTTCTGCTTTCAGGCAACATCGGTAAACGCAGTACCTGATCCTTTGGCAGGCTATTCAAAATATCGGTTGGCAGGCCTCTGGTTTCCGGGCCGAACATCAAGGCATCTCCGGGTTCAAAGGCATGTTCCGAGTAGCGGGTGGTACCTTTGGTGCTCAAAGCCAGAACTCTTTTGGGTTTCACTGTTTGAAGAAAGTCCTGATAGTGATCATGAATCTGCAAATTGGCGTACTCATGGTAATCCAGCCCGGCCCTTTTCAGACGCTGATCATCGAGATCAAAACCCAAAGGCCTGATCAGATGCAGGCGAAAACCTGTATTGGCACAGAGTCGGATGATATTCCCTGTATTGGGAGGAATTTCTGGCTGGTAGAGAACGATATCAAGCATGCTCGCAGGAACTGATTCAGTACATCGAGGTGGAATTATAAGGCTTTTAGCTTGGGTTGTGAGTGAATCTATACCCATCACTACATCTTTAAAGGCGATGGATACAGAAACGGTTGTTAACCTTTCAGACAGAAGCCTGAGCCAGACCTGAGATCAGAACCATGGTTAACAAGAGAGCAACAATGTTACAGCTGCGTCCGACGCTACATTGTTTTTCATCGCAGCGGCATTGGTCGTAAGGTGACAGATTCATCTTCAGAAGCCTCTTTAAATTTCCTGAGGGTTTGCTGATACACGCTTCGAATACTGCTCTGCCTTGGAAGCTACACAATTAATATTAGTAAAGCTTGTCAGGGCCGAAAGAAAATTTCTTGCCCTTATAAATCTGTCGGGATAATACTATTTTTCCGGGGGTTTTACAGGGTTTTCTTAACAAGTGTTGCTTTTCTGGCGTGTTCAATAAAATGTATGCTCAATCCAGCTCACCTCACCCCGGAGGAAGTGCGGGTGTTGATCAACCTGTCTCACAACAAGGATTATCAGCGACTGCTGGAATACCGGAAATGCCGCCGACAGGGCCATCCGGAACAGTCAGCTTTTATCTTTCGAAGCGTAATGTTCAGCAACCTTTTCATGGGCAGCAGCCAGTGCCTGAAGAGTGCCGCTCCACATCAGATTGGAGACACCTCCCATGGCCGTTGCGTAAGCTAACTGGGCAACAAAAACCCTGGGGTTTTTAGCGGCAGTAGCAGCCAGTTGTCTGAAAATCTCCTGATGGGTTTTGCCCAGTATCCGGCCATTGGCGTGGGTTTTGAGAATATTATTGATAAAACCTACTGTTGCACCCACACCAAACTGTGTTGCCCTCATTTCAAAATCACCAAGCTTCCCTTCATCCCGTCGTTTAACCTGCTGCCTGTCCATTGAATCCATCGAAAACATCAGCAGAGCGGAAAGGCAATTGCTAGTAGCTCCTCGAAAATGCGATGTTAGCGTTCTTTTGAAGCCTCGTTGCAGAATAGTTTTAGATTCCTGAGCTTTTTTTACATTGCGATCTCTCATCTGCTGTTTAATTTGCATCGCTGCAAAAGGCTGGCTGGCTACTGTCATTAGTGTGGCAGTAGTGCCGTTGACTGCAAAATTAGCTTTAACCTGGGTGTCTTCAGGCAGCTCCATTGTAGAAGACACGCCATAAAGCAATTGCGCAGATACTGTTCGAACCGTATCGGCAATCGCGTAACGAGTAACAGTGCGGGCTATGGCTGGAGCCCAGCCGGCCGTAGATAAAGCCGCTGTCAACTTAGGCAGCTGACCGGTTTGCTGTGACTGAACCAGTGGCCTGAGTAAGGAGGAAGTCGCAGGTGTGTTCAATACAGCAGGAAGCAGCATATTGTCTTTAGCAAACTTACTTACGTACAAAGGTAAAGGAGCACCCTTCAACAGGCTTTCAGGAGCCAGCTCTGTTTTTCGGCTTACAAGAGATGTTTCACTGCCAGTTTCTGCGTTACTGGCGTCAGGAAGGTACTTTGACGATTCAATGTCAGCAGAGGGCTTGTTTTCAGGTGAGACAGTACTCAGGCCCGATTGCTGCTGTGTAGTGGTTAGTGGATCCATTATCGACTCCCTTTAAATAAATCATATTCATTCTGAGTTCCTCACCGGGAAAAAGTTCATTTTATAGTGTGTTTGCGCTCATCTTCCTCACTTACCGCGAAGGACAATCTCAAGTCCGACAGGCTGCCAGTTGCTTGGTAGCAGAAATCGGATCACCTTAAGCTCGTTTGGCGTCTTGTGCGTTCAACCCAACGAAAGAATAGAAAGCAGAATCGCCAGATGTAGTAATATGTGTTAATTATTAACACAAATGGTGCGGAGCTATGGCAAGAACAACATCGGTAACATTAGGCCAGCATTACGAAGACTTCATCAATGATCTTATAGAAAAGGGTCGTTTTCAGTCTGTTAGTGAGGCGGTTAGGGCAGCGCTCAGGGTCTTTGAAAAAGAAGAGCAAGAATATGAAGCCAGGTTACAGGTTCTGAAGGACAAAATAGAAGCCGGTCGTAACAGCCCGGTTGTAAAAGACTTTGATATGGATCGTTTGCTTGATGAATTAAACGTGAGACGTGATGTCGTGTAGTTACGATTACGTTGACGACCTGAAAATAAATGTTTATCTAAAAAAGTCTACTCAAAAGTTTGATATATAAATTTATATTGATGTATCCGCTTGCATTTATGCGGGAAGTACCTGTTTTCAAAATCTTTGAATATGAGGTATTGACATGGATCAATATATCTCCAATAGATGTTTTTGTGAGCAATTATTTATGTTAGCCTTATCGGAAAATACGTACATTAGTCAGCCTTGGGCTAACTAAAGCGTGTAGAGAAAATAAGAAGTATCGGTTTCAGGGAAAGTCAGTCATAAGAATAATAAAAAGACAGTGGTTGTTTAGTTCTTTTTGTCATTCTCCATGTCTGCCTTGATGTTCCGAAAGAAGCCTGAAAAGTGGCTTCGAGATCAGGTGTCGGAACACACCTGGAGCTTAGAAGAAAAATAGACAACGGACTAGTTCTAGATATTGGAGAAAGTGATGGAATTTAAAAAAGTAGCTGTGGCTTTAGCACTGTCTGCAGGGCTGGCCTCTTCCGGGCTTCAGGCGGCTGATAACCCAACGGGGCCGACTGCAAACTCATCTACTGGCAATTTTGATATTGTCCTTAGAAATGATGTTCAAGTAAAACTGTTCGGCCTGGACGACGTAACTTTCGATACCGACTCTGGCACTACCGGTGATCTCTCAGGTTTTACTCCTTCTTGTGTTGATTCAAACGTTGAACGATATGAAGTCAGCCTGGTAAGCAGCAATGATTTCAAATTGATAGCTGGATCGGGCCCTGCATCAGGTGATATCCCATATTTGCTGACCTATTCACAGAACTTGGCGACAGACCAGATCTGGGGTGATAGCAACCTGAGCTCGGGTGATGCAGCGGGTGATTTTGCAAGAGATGGCACAATAGGTGGTGACACTTGCAGTGTTGCTCTGGACTCTAAAATTACCGTGGACATACTGGAATCGGATTACACCGGTAAAGATGTAGGTGTTTATTCAGATACGGTTACAGTGGTGGTTTCAGCTATTTAATCCCACATGGCCAGCGAAGTTGACTCCGGTATCTTCGCTGGCTCTCCAAAAAAATAAAAAACAGCCGTGAGTAATAGCCCTGAGCCAACCCACGGTAGAAGAATCAGAGCAGTAACAAAAAGGACTTTCCCGGGTCATGACTAGGCGGAAATGCATTGACATTCTATGTATTGCATTGCCCATGGTTTTTATTTTCTCGAAAGCTGTGGCCAGTCAGCCGCTTTTCCTTGCTCAGAATAAAGTCCCCGAAGGTTTTGAGACGCTCAGCGAGCCCCAGCAGTCGCTGATGGATATCTATTATGGCAACCGCTATCTAACTTCCCAGCTGGCCACCTTTCAACCCGGTAAAATTACCCTTTCCAATGTTAATGAAGTGGTTCGCCTGATTGGTTCGGTGAATGATCCTGCTTTTTTGACGACAGCTTTATCGGGCGAGTTGAATACCCATGCCGAGGCGATCTGTCCGCCCAATGTCACGAAGGATTGTGGTGTTCTTAATCCTCCCATTGCCGGTGTGATTTTTGATGAGTCCCGCTTCCGGGTCGATGTGTTTGTTAATCCCCGCTTTCTGTTAACCCGGGCTGCAGATGTCAGAAAATATTTGCCGCCATCCGATGCAGGCTTTGCCATGATGCAGAACTTTTCGGCAGCGGCCACGGGTAACACTGAAGACGCTAATGGCAATGACTACACTCTGAATGGTCTGACACTGTTGTCTTATTATGAAAACAGTGTGCTGTGGAGCTGGGACTATTCAAAGTCACAGCAGTTCTCGGTCAATCAGCTATATGGTCAGAGGGAGTATGAAGGTTTTGAATACAATCTTGGCTTGCTCTCAAGTCAGGGGTTTGGCCTGAATTTCACGTCCGACCAGCCTCTTGTGGGAGCCCGCTTTCAGAGTTCTGATAATACCCGGAACGACACCGATTTCAGCGGTGGTATGCCGGTTGAAATCTTTATGCCACTCAGAGGCAGGGTTGAAATCAGAAAAGATGGACGACTGATTGCCTCTTATTTCCACGAAGCGGGTCTTCAGGCTCTGGATACCACTAATTTTCCCAGTGGTGCCTACGATATAGAAATCAGTATTCTGGATGAACAGGGTAACCTGCAGTCTCAGGAAACCCGTTTCTTTTCAAAACAGTACCAAATACCCCCTGAAGGTGAATGGCAGCTCTTTGCCGAAACAGGGCGTGTGATGACATCGGTTTTCGATGGCACCCTGCCTCAAAGTACCGAGCAGTGGCTGACCCGGGCCGGTGTGAGTCGGAGAATTTTTGATACTATGGCAGGTACTCTCTCTGCTGCCGCTACTCTGGACACTGCATTGCTTGAGCTGGGTCTGTTTAATCTGGGGTATCGTTATGAGTTATCACCGTCGGTGATGGTAGCAGATAACGGCAGCTATGGTATGACCCTGACTGGCAGAACCTGGTTGGGCGACGTCTCTCTCAACGGCAGTTATCGCCGACTCTGGAGAGATGACAGTGAAGAGGAAAACACGGATCGCCCGGCACTGATCGGTGATGCTTTTGAGCAAAGCAGTTTTTCTGTTTCTGCACCCCTCTGGAGAGGTAACGCCAATTACCGATTCAGCAGCAACAGAAATAATAGCGACGGTAGAACAGAAACCCACGGAGTGAGTTACACCGCTAACGTTTTCAGAACACTGGATTACGACACCAGTGCGACCTTCAGTTTGAGTGAATCAGAAGGTAACACTGTAGCGCTGTTCAGTTTTGAGTGGCGATTCCGTCAGGACCGTTGGAATTTCCGGGTTAACCCCCGGGCTGAGGTTCAAGACAATAACGGTGTTAGAGACAGAACAGAAAAAATGAGGCTGTCAGCCTCCTGGGACGACGGTGATCTTTTTGATGGCCAGTTGACTTCCAGTGTCTCCGCAGAAGCGGGCAGCGGCGAACGCAGACTCGATGGTACTTTGCAGTATGGTAACCGGTTTGGCAGAGCGGCATTGTCGGTAAACCACAGTTCAACAGAAGCTAACCGGATTACTAACTATAACGGCAGTTTCAGTACCAGCTTCCTGACCGATGGCAATGTTGTTGCCATGGGGGGAGAGCAAAGAGCTGAAAGTGCTCTGGTGGTCAATCTGGAAGGTCGTGAAGGCGACGTTTTTGATGTGAGAATTGATGGCCAGAGAAGAGGTTATGCCGTGGCGGGCAGACCGTCGGTGATCACACTGTCGCCTTTTGAACAATATACCGTTACCCTGTCGCCTTCAGGAGATACCCTTTACAGTTTTGATGAGCGGGAGCGCCGTTTTACCTTGTATCCGGGAAACGTGGTGACACTGGACTATGAAGCTATCCCCCTGCAACTGCTCTTTGGTCGTCTGTTAATGAATGGTGAACCTCTGGACAGAGCCCGGATAACCGGAGGGCTTTATCCTTCCAGCTCAGACGACATTGGCATGTTCCAGATAGAAGCCCGCTCAGACATCAACGAGTTGAGGATTGAGCTGGAGAATGGTTGGCAATGCTCCGTACCCGTTGAACCGGATGATGAGCAATACATATTGAGAATGGGAACTCTGGATCTTTCCGAGTCTGATTGTGTTCCCGAGCTGGAAGGTCAGCTGGCCATCGGTAAACGGGACGATTCCTGAGCGGGATTTTCAGAAAAAAATAGATAACAGGATAATGGGATCCTGCAGTGTTCAGGTGCATTGATTACAAGAAGGTCTGTCGTATAAAGGCCCGGGATTGAAGACATTGAAGTATTTTATCAAGGTGTTTTTTGCTGTACTAATATTCTTTTCGTCAGGGTCACAGGCGTTCTTTGATTTCTCAGGTTTTGTCGCTGACCCGCTCAACGTCTCCTCGGGCAGTGCAAACCCCACCTATAACTTCACGGTTTCCTTCAGTGCATTTTGTAATTCGGGCTGTGTAGGTCAGGATTATCGGTTGGCTCTCTCTGATTCTGATCCCGGCAGCCAGAGCCCTTCGAGTAATGTTCCTGATAGTTATCAGGCGGATGAGTTGTCAGAGTTTTTGATCAGTGCTCAATATAGTCAGCTGGAAAATCAGGGGAGTTTAGTACCCGGTCAGTGGACACATTCCGATAGCTCATCCTCATTTTTTCAGACTACTACCAATGGCACAGTGATGGGTTCGTTTACTTTTACATTCAACCAGAATCGGCTGCAACAACTTGAAGCTGGCACATACAACTTCCGTTTTTATATTGCTGGCGAAGACATGTTCGATACACGCCATCTGGACAGTATTCTGGTAACTATTCCGATCGTTGTACCTGAGTTCGTGCAAATATCAGGTCTGGAAGATGTTGCCTTGGATGTTAATGATCTTTCTGGTAATAACCTGACAGCTCAATTTGGTGTCTGCGTATTCAGTAACACAGGTGGCGTTTCTGTAGACTTCGATAGCAGCAGTAATCCGGGCGGTAACTTTATGCTGAGTAAACAGGGACAATGCGTGAACCCTTCGGATTGTGTTGATTATCGTATCAGGGTCCAGACGCCCGGCCAGTTTCGGCGGACTTATAGCCGTCAGGGGCAAAGACCTAACAGAATCTGGAATGCCAGTAATCAGCAGGATTGCGGTGGTCAGGATAACATGACGTTGCAGGTCAGGATCATGCAGAGTGCTCTTAATAATATCGATTCGGGTGTATACAGCGATACCATGACGGTTACAGTAAGGGCGCGATAAAAATAACTATGGATGTTGTTTTCTTATGATATATGTCAGATGGATACTTTCGCTAATTACACTGACATTGGCTAATACGGCTGCAGGCTTTTTCGTTTTTGGTCAGCAGCAATATACTGCGACACCTGTTATTTGGACCGGTGGCGATGTTGATATCGATCTGCCTATTCAGTTGCGGTCGTGCAATGGTATCGGTACTGGATCAAGTTTTCTCCGCTGTGGCTGGTTTCGACAAGCTGAAGATTACACTATTGAAGCGACTGATTTTGATTTCATTGCTTCAGGGAGTGTCCCTTCTATAGAAATGTCCCGGGTGATCTTTGAGCAGGGGAGCAATTCATTGTTGCTAAAAGATGGCAGCAATGTTCCTGATACGGGTTCGACATTTTTAGATCCGGGGACTTGGAGGCAGGTAGATGGGAACGTATCGGTTACGGTGAATGCTATCGAGTTACAGGGTCGTCAACCCGGAAATTATCAGGCTGTAATAAAGCTCACAGGCATGGAGAGCGGTGGTTTTATACCTTATACCGATAACAGCGATCTCATCTTTGATCTGAACATTCCTGACCGCATCCAGATCAGCGGCCTGAGCGACCTGGCGCTCACTGACCAGAGTCTTCAGGGTGATATAGATTTTTGTGTTTACACTCAAAGTGGATCTGACTTCACTGTCCGGGCTACCGGGCTGAATAATGATTTTCTTTTATCGAGTCAGGTGGGTTATCAGTTAAGAGTAGGGCAAGGGGGCGCTATGGAAACCCTGGTGCCGGGAATAGATGGGCAGCCCTGGACTGGTTCTACTCAACAGTATTGTGGCGGCGGCGCCAATATGGATCTTGAAATTACAGTACCTTTATCGGAAGTGTCTGGACTTCAGCCCGGCATCTATAAAGATACGGTAACGGTGACGGTCTCGGTTCTATAAGTTAAAATGCCAATCTCTTTTCTGTGCTGCCATTGAAAACACTGCATTCGTCTTCGATGTTGCAGCCGGGGTTTTCAATGTTCAGTTTTGCTCGTCCTTTAATATTATAAATGTTACAACACCGGCGTTTGTCGCTCTGGCATGAGCTAAACTATCTACTGCGCGAGATCACATAAACCAATGATATGTCATATACGACAATATTTAATTTGTGGCCGCATCTGTTAAGCCTGATTGCTTCTGTGTGTCTGCTAAACTGCTCTGGATAGAGTCTGAACTGAGGCTTAGGGGTCGTCATAGAGCCCCTGAAATATAGAAGCAAAACAGATTGGCGATCAGGTTAGATATAGGAGAAAGAGATGGAATTAAAGAAGTAGTATTTGCTGTTGCGCTATCTTCAGGACTGGCCTTTTCCCGGCTTCAGGCAGCTGAAAACCCAACAGGACCCACTGCAAACTCATCTACCGGAAAATTTGACATCGTTCTTAGAAACAATGTTCAAATACAGCTCTTCGGTCTGGTGGACGTGACTTTCGACACCACTTCTGGCGGTGATCTCAAAGGTTCTACTCCTTCTTGTGTAAATTCAAACGTTTATCGATACCAAGTCAGCTTGGAAAGCAGCAATGATTTCGCATTGATGGCAGGGTCAGGTGCAGCAGCGGGCAATATCCCTTACTTGCTTACCTATTCTCAGAAGCTGGGTGCAAAAGATCAGGTCTGGGGGGCTGGCCACCTGGCGTCAGGTGCTACAGCGGGCGATTTTCAGACAGATGGCCTTATACATGCTGAACTCATTTGCAGTGTTTTAGAATCTAAGATTACTGTAGACATTAAAAAAGCGGATTACACTGGTAAAGCTGTCGGCGTCTACTCAGACACAGTTACAGTGGTGGTCTCGTCTATCTAATCTCTAATAGCCAGTGAACTTGACTTCGGTATCTTCGCTGGTTTTCCAAGAAATGAGAATGCCTACAAGTAATAGTCCTTAGCCAAACCACGATATAAGCAATCGCTGTTGTCTGTTGTCCCGGTCTCTAGAAATGCCCATTGTGGAATAAAACACTGGTTAATTATTGAGGTAAACGACAAAGTTTATGATATGAGTATATCTGTTGAGCCCATGTGCATTTCTGTATGTCTGCTACACTACTCAAGCGGAGCTTGAAAAGAAGCTCCGATGTCAGGATGTCTTAAAGCGCTTTTGGCATAAGATGTATAGCAGGTTACGAACTGGTTAGGTGAAGGGTGAAGAGATGGAGTTAAAGAAGTAACTACAGCTGTTGCGCTATCGGCAGCCATGGCTTCTGTCTGGCTGCAGGCGGCTGATAACCCAACAGGACCCACAGCAAACTCGTCTACCGGCAAGTTTGACATCGTTCTTAGAAACGATGTTCAAATAAGGCTCTTTGGTTTGGAGGATGTATCTTTCAATACTGCCTCTGCCACTACTGGTGATCTCACCGGTTTTACTCCTTCTTGTGTTGATTCAAACGTTGAAAAATACGAAGTTAGCCTGACGAGCAGCAATGATTTCGCATTGGTGCCAGGATCAGGTACGGCAACTGTTAAGATCCCTTATTCGTTGACCTATTCTCAGAAAGGGGGTGCGGCGGATCAGATCTGGGGAAAAGGTCACTTGGGGTCAGGTGTTGCGGCAGGAAGTTTTACAAGAGATGGCGTCATTGGTGGTAACACTTGCGATGCGGCTCTGGAATCCAGAATTACCGCAGACATTATAGAAGCAGATTACAAAGGTAAAGATGTAGGTGTTTATTCAGACACAGTTACAGTGACAGTTTCATCTATCTAATTCCAGATACCCAGCGCAGTTGACTCTGGTATTTTCGCTGACTTTCCTGAGAGGCCGACCGAGAATAGCGCCCGTCTGGGCGATCCCGTAACGAGGACTGCAGGGAATTGAGGATGAAAATTCGGTTTTATGAGGAGAATAGCGAGCTATTTGACGAACAAAAGCGGATTTTCAGACCAGTTTACTGCCGCCACGCGACTGCATGGATGCAGAAACTAGAGCAACGCAGGAGCAATTGCCGCGTGGGGCGGTATATTCTCGGTCGGCCTTCTGTATATAAAGCTGCTGTGAGTAAATGTCCTGAGCGAACCTGTGGTATAAATTTCCTTTTCTTAAGCATCAGAGCAGTAACAAAAAGGATTGTTCCGGGCCATGATAAAGTGGAAATGCATTGACATTTTATACGTTGCATTGCCCATGGTTTTTATCTGCTCGAAAGCTATGGCCAGTCAGACGCTTTTTCTTGCCCAGAATAAAGTACCTGCGGGTTTTGAGACGCTCAGTCAACCTCAGAAGTCGCTGGTGGATATCTATTATGGCAAGCGCTATTTAACTTCCCAGCTGGCCACCTTCCAACCCGGTAAAATTGCCCTATCTAATGTTAATGAAGTGGTTCGTCTGATCGGTTCGGTGAATGATCCTGCTTTTTTGGCTTCGGCTTTATCGGGCGAGCTCAATACCCATACTGAGGCAATCTGTCCGCCCAATGTCACCAGGGATTGCGGTGTTCTTAATCCTCCTGTTGCCGGTGTGATTTTTGATGAATCCCGCTTCCGGGTTGATGTGTTTGTTAATCCCCGTTTCCTGTTAACCCGAGCTGCCGATGTCAGGAAATACCTACCTCCCTCTGACTCGGGCTTTGCCATGATGCAGAACTTTGCGGCAGTCGCCACCGGTACATCTGATGACGCTAATAGCAGTGACTACACTTTGTATGGTCTGACGCTGTTGTCTTATCGTGAAAACAGTGTGCTCTGGAGTTGGGACTATTCAGAGTCTCAAGACTTCTCGGTCAATCAGCTCTACGGTCAGAGGGATTTTGAAGGCTTTGAATACGATCTTGGCTTACTTTCAAGTCAGGGGTTTGGCCTGAATTTTACGTCCGATCAGCCTCTTGTTGGAGCTCGATTTCGGAGTTCTGATAACACCAGAGACGACACCGATTTCAGTGGCGGTATGCCGATTGATATCTTTATGCCGCTCAGGGGCAGGGTTGAAGTCAGAAAAGATGGACGACTGATTGCCTCTTATTTCCTGGAAGCCGGTCTTCAGGCTCTGAATACCACCACTTTTCCCACGGGGGCCTATGATATAGACATCCGGATTCTGGATGAGCAGGGTAGCCTGCTGTCTGAGGAAACCCGTTTTTTTGCCAAGCAGTTTCAACTACCCCCTGAAGGTGAATGGCTGCTTTTTGCTGAGACGGGGCGTGTGATGACATCGGTTTTTGATGGGGTTCTGCCTGATAGCACCCAGCAGTGGTTGACACGGGCCGGTGTCAGTCGAAGAATTTTTGATACTCTGGCGGGGACTCTCTCTGCCGCCGCGACTTTAGACACTTCATTGCTTGAACTGGGTCTGTTTAAGTTGGGTTATCGTTATCAGTTATCGCCTTCGGTGATGCTGGCGGATAATGGTAGTTATGGTACGGCCCTGACAGGCCAGGTTTGGTTGGGCAACGTCTCTCTCTTCGGCAGTTATCGTCGACTCTGGAGAGACGATAGCGAAGTAGAAAATCCTGATCGCCCGGCACTGATCGGTGATGCTTTTGAGCAAAGCAATTTTTCTGTTTCTGCACCTCTCTGGAGAGGTAGTGCCAATTATCGGTTCAGCAGCAATAGAAATAATAACGCTGCCAGAACGGAAACCCACGGATTGAGTTACACCGCGACAGTTTTCAGAACGCTGGATTACGATACAAACGTTACTTTCAGTGTGAGTGAGTCAGAAGGTAACTCTGTGGCGTTGTTGAGTGTGGAGTGGAGATATCGTGAGGATCGGTGGACTTTCCGGGTTAACCCCAGGGCTGAGGTTCAGAAGACTGACGGCATAGAAGACAGAACAGAAAAATTGAGACTGTCAGTTTCCTGGGATGACGGTGATCTTTATGATGGTCAGCTGACTTCTACTGTCTCTGCAGAAGCGGGCAGTGGCGAACGCAGACTCGATGGTGTTTTGCAATACGGTAACCGGTTTGGCAAAGCCGCATTGACAGTTAACCATAGCTCAACAGAGGATAACCAGGTTACTAATTATAACGGCAGTTTCAGTACCAGCTTCCTGACCGATGGCAATGTTGTGGCTATGGGAGGAGAGCAGTTGGCAGAGAGTGCTCTGGTGGTCAATCTGGAAGGTCGTGAAGGCGACGTGTTTGATGTAACCATTGATGGTCACAAAAGGGGTTATGCCGTAGCGGACAGACCTTCGGTGATCCCGCTGGCGCCTTTTGAGCAATATACCGTTACCCTGTCGCCTTCAGGGGATACCCTTTACAGCTTTGATGAGCGTGAGCGCCGGGTCACCCTGTATCCCGGAAATGTCGTGACACTCGACTATAAGGCTATCCCCCTGAAACTGCTCTTTGGTCGCTTGTTAATGAAGGGTGAGCCTCTGGACAGAGCCCGGATTATCGGAGGACTTTATCCCTCCAGCACTGACGATATTGGCATGTTCCAGATAGAAGCCCGTTCAGATATTCATGAGTTGAGGGTTGAACTGGAGAATGGTTTGCAATGCACAGTGCCCGTTGAAACGGATGATAAGCAATACATACTAAGAATGGGAACCGTGGATCTTTCCGAGTATGATTGCGTTCCCAAGCTGTCAGGCAGTTGACCAATGGCGAACAGGACAGCGGCTGAGCATCAGTAATACTCGGTCATACGGAGATATTATGATGGTTAGAGTTAAGGTCCAGTCAAGATAAGAACAGATGTTGTTTTCTTATGATATGTCTCAGAGGAATACTTGTGCTAATTGCACTGACATTAGCTAACACAGCTTCAGGCTTTTTCGTTTTTGGTCAGCCGCAATATGTTGCGCTGCCTGTTACCTGGACCGGTGGAGATGTTGATATCGACCTGCCTCTGCAGCTGCAATCGTGCAATGGCACCGGTCTTGGGCCACGCTTTCCTCGTTGTGGCTGGTATCGGCGAGCTGAAGATTACACCATTGAAGCTACCGATTTTGATTTCGTCTCTTCAGGGAGCGCTCCTTCTATAGAAATGTCTCGTGTGGTCTTTGAGCAGGGCATAAATTCATTGTTGCTAAAAGATGGCAGTAATATTCCGGATACGAGTTCGACATTCCTGACTCCAAGGACTTGGAGACAGGTAGGAGGGAAAGTATCGGTTAAGGTGAATGCGATTGATTTAGAAGGGCGTCAACCCGGAAGTTATAAGGCGACATTAAAGCTCAAAGGTATGGAAAGTGGTGGTTTCATCCCTTACACAGATAATAGTGACCTTATCTTTGATGTGAAAATTCCTGATCGTATCCAGATCAGTGGCTTGAAAGACATGTCACTCAGTGACAAGAGTCTTAAGGGGGATATGGACTTTTGTGTTTACACTCAAAGTGGATCTGACTTCAAGGTCAGAGCGATGGGACTCAGTAGTACTTTTCTACTATCAGGTCGGGTGGGCTATCAGTTAAGAGTAGGGCAGGGGGGCTCTCTGGAAACCCTGACGCCGGGAGTGGATGGGCAGCCCTGGAAAGGTTCTACTCAGCAGTATTGTGGCGGTGGCTCCAATATGAATCTTGAGGTTACCGTACCTCCATCAGAAGTATCAGGACTTGAGCCCGGCATCTATAAAGATACGGTAACGGTAACAGTAACCGTTCTATAAGTTAGAACTTTTTCCTTTCCTCTGTGCTGCCATTGAACAAACCGTATTCCACTTGGGTTTTGCTGCTGGGAATTTTCAATGTCCAACTCTGACCAGCATACAGTCGTTTAATCTCATCAATATCAGAACACTGACGTTTGCCTTTCTGGTCTGAGCAAAATTGTCCATTGCGCAATACCACATTAACGTTGCCACTGTTGGTGAAAGTGATTGAGTCTTTCTCTCGTCTGGCTGTCACTTTGTATTCCGGATTTTCCGGGCGAACAAAGACCAGAGCCTGGTAGGCAATCAGCAGTTTAATGGCATTCTGGGTGGCTTCCAGATCACCGACGACGGGTTTGAAGGTTACTCTGTAGACTGACTCAGTTGTTTTTGGTGTCTCAAGGCTGACCAGTCGAACGGTTTTTCGACTGTTGGGGGCAACAATGGTTTTCTGTGGCGTGCTGAGTAATTTCAGCTCGGAAGGGTCGGTAATACGAACCCTTTCTTCCTGTTTGGTGCCGGGATTAACGACTTTGTAGACCTCAGTCTGCAGATACAGGTTTTCCTTATCCGGATTGGTAACGACTATGTCCTGACGAGGGGATTTGTTCGGCTCGAAATAAACAATCATTTTATCCAGTGACATGGCGCCGAAAGCATTGAGGGTTATAGCCAGAGGTGCCAAAGCCAATAATATCGATAGACGACAAAGTTTAAGCCACGACCGCATCTGTTGGGCTTTTGTGTTTCTGTAATCTGATCCAGTCACTGAAGTGATCTCTTTTTCATCACGACTGGTTCCCGGTTTTGACCCAGTGGGTCTAAAAGCACGGGAACCAGAGTTTGAATATCAGGCAATAGTCTTCGGCCTTCATTCTACGGGTACTATCGCCTGTGGTAAACAGCCTTTGATAAAGCGTCTTATTCGGCATTGATGATCAAGTTTAGCTCACCTTCAAGAGGCTGCTGAGCCACGTCTTGAGGTAGTTTCACCATAAAACCCGTTTCACTGTTATTACAGTCTGAGCTGCGTGGCAGTGCATTGATCGGGTTACTGTTCTGTCCACTGTTAAGGGCCTGGGCTTCGCGATTAGAAGACCAGAGGTCGACTTCATAGTTATAGGAACTTTGATCATTTCTGAGCGCATAGGAGCCACCTGTTCCTGAACCTTCTGTGACAACAGAGTACTGATTAATTCCCGTACCCTTGATGCAAATAGGCTCCACCTCATTGAATTTAGCAACAGTTGATGTTGCGTCATTGAGGTTGGCAGCGTTTGAATTCGTGTCATCCGTTTGTGATGTGGAGGGAGTTGCTATGGAGGCTTGCAAGTTAGGCTTTATAACCAGGCGAATACCGAAAGAACCTGTGGATGTTTTTCCAATATTGCCCTGCTGCGCAGAATAACTCGAAGACGTGATGAGAATAACTAATGAGGCGACTAAGCCTCTGCAGACCATTGCTGAGAGTTTCATATTACACCTACTTCCTGTCTGGTGTTACCTAAGTGGAGTATAGAAATTCTCAGAGACTTGTTTGGCAGGACAGTTTATCGGGTAGTAGCGGAAGATATTCGGGCATGTTGATGTGTCCAATGGAGGGATACCGTCAGAGAAACGGCTCCCCCCGATTCCATGAGCGTTATTCTGTCAAAGCTTTGTCGGACATTTCCAGCTCTTTTATTTTACGGGTGAGGGTGTTTCTGCCCCAGCCTAATAGCTCGGAAGCATCTCTTTTTCGACCTCCTGTGTGTTGCAGAGCTGATTCAATCATGATCTTTTCAAAAGCCGGGATAGCTTTGTCCAGAATGCCGCTGTGTCCTGCTGCAAGCTCTCTGTCTGCCCAGAGACGAAGCTGCTGCTCCCAGTTGCCTGACTGGGGAGTGACCGGGCCACTGTCGGGCTGGCTCAACAGTTCAGGTGGAAGGTCAGAGATCAGTACTTCCCGGCCTGAAGCCATCACCGTCAGCCAGCGACAAGTGTTCTCCAGCTGTCTGACATTACCGGGCCATTCCAGACTGGCAATAAATTTCGCTGTTTCCTGGGTGAGTACTTTGGGCTCAACGTTCAGTTCTTTGGCGGCCCTGTCCAGGAAATGTCTGGCCAGAACAGGGATATCTTCTGAGCGTTCTCTGAGTCTTGGCAGGTGAACACGAATCACATTGAGTCGATGGAATAAGTCTTCTCGAAATGAGCCTTCCTCAACCAGTTTTTCGAGATTCTGGTGAGTGGCTGCAATAATGCGGACATTGACTTTTACCGGAGTATGACCACCCACCCGATAGAACTCACCGTCTGCAAGTACCCGAAGTAGACGGGTTTGTGTTTCTGCGGGCATATCTCCTATTTCGTCAAGAAACAGTGTGCCGTTCTGAGACTGTTCAAAGCGCCCCTTGCGCATGGCACCGGCACCGGTGAATGCCCCTTTTTCATGGCCAAAGAGTTCTGATTCAATCAGGTCCCTGGGTATGGCTGCCATATTCAGGGCAATAAAAGGATTATTGGCTCTGGGGCTGTGCTTGTGCAGTGCCTGGGCAACCAGTTCTTTACCTGTGCCAGATTCACCATTGATGAGTACAGTAATATTGGACTGCGATAGCCTGCCAATGGCACGGAAGACTTCCTGCATGGCAGGTGCCTCACCGATAATCTCTGTACCGTTATCAACCGCCTCAATCACCTGTTCTGTCTTTTTCTGGCAGCTGTGCTCAATGGCACGTTTGGCCAATGAAACGGCATCGTCTATATCAAAGGGTTTGGGAAGATATTCAAAAGCGCCACCCTGATAGGAGGAGACAGCGCTTTCAAGATCTGAGTGGGCGGTCATAATGATGACAGGCAGATCCGGGTAGGTTTCGTGAACTTCCTTGAGGAATTCCAGCCCATTGGTACCGGGCATTCTGACATCGCTGATTATGGCTTCAGGCTGAGAGTATTGCAGTTCCCGCAGAGCCTTGTCGGCAGAGTCAAACACATCGACTGCGATCTGCTCTCCGGCCAGTGCCTTTTCTAGCACCCAGCGGATAGAGCGATCATCATCAATAATCCAGACTTTAGAGTCCATACTCATTAATTACTCCTGTTGTTTATCCGCTGAAGACTGTCTGATGTAAGACGGTTGGGATGAAGGCTGATTAATCGTTAGCGGGAGATAGACGTGAAAGCACGTCTGCCCCGGTTTACTGTCACATTCAATTAACCCCTGATGCTGGCTGATAATGTACTGGGCCATGGGTAGCCCGAGGCCGGTTCCTTCTGCTCTGCCACTAATCATGGGGTAAAAAATATTTTCCTTAAGGTGCTCAGGAATACCGGGACCATTGTCAATAATGGACAGACGACAAACGAGCTTCCGTCGTTGATTGCCAATCGTGAACTGTCTGGATATACGGCTTTGAATGGCTATTTGACCATCACTTAAAGGCATGTGCTGTTCTATGGCCTGCATGGCGTTACGCACCAGGTTGAGAATGGCTTGAATCAGCCGCTCCCTGTCAGCAGGAAGATCAGGAATACTGGGATCATAATCTTTCACAATAGACAGCTGACCACCGGTCTCTGCATGTATCAGCTGGATAACCCTTTCCAGCACCTCGTGAATATTCAGACTGTTCATGCTCGGGGGTTTGATGGGGCCGAGCATCTGGTCAACCAGGTCTCTGAGTCTATCCGCTTCCTCAATGATGATCTGTGTGAACTCACTGAGTTCTTTGTCATCCAGTTGTTTATCCAATAGTTGGGCTGCGCCTCTTATACCTCCCAGTGGATTCTTGATTTCATGAGCGAGTCCACGGGCGAGAATACGTGAGGTTTCCTGCTTGGCAATCAGAGATTCTTCACGAGTGATGCGTTGCAACCTGTCTCTTGGGTGAATCTCTACCAGCAGGCAGGCGTGCTGGTTTTCCACGGGAGTAATCGTGTAATCAACCAGTACTGGGGCTCCATGAATCACTATTTCTGACTCTCTGCGGGTAAATTGCTGGTTCTGCTCCAGGGCTCGCTGCAGGTCTTTCATCATGGAGCCATGGTCAAGCGACTGCGGCGGGGGCAATTGCAGACCGCTCTTTTCGCTGATATCCAGGAGTGCTTCAGCAGCATGGTTGATGAAGGAGACACGAAGCTCCTGATCCAGAGCAATAATGGCCGTGTTTAGATTTTCCAGTACAAATTCATTGATCACCGACTGACACCCGGATAAGTGGTGGTTGTTATTTCATGGTCTGGTAAAACATTACGCAAGAATTGAACCAACTGTTGCCAATCTCTTTCAGTGTGTGACCTTTTTGCATCAGGTCACACTACTGAAAAGAGTCGAGAGGCTCCGAATTATAAGTCAGTTTATCAAAGCGCACCAACATAGTGCGATCAGTAGTTTCAGAGGGCTGGTGTTGGAACCGGTGTGGGAGGTCTGAAAACCGTTCTCTGCACATGCACAGTGCTTTTGGCGGTTTTTAAGGTTTTGCCTTTAGGGTCAAGAATGGTCACTGACAGCTGGTGAGTACCTCGATCGACATTTTTCAGCTTGAATTGAGGGTTTCTCTGGGGGGGGCCCTGCTGAACGCCATCAACTGACAAGGACAAAGTGTGACCTTTTACCAGTCTTGGTTTCAGGCTGACTTTAACGGTGAAGTTGCCATTATCTCTGACGGTTGAATCATTGGCAGGTTCGGTAATCGTGAAGACTGGATAAATGCCCTCTTTATGGTTATTCAACGGCTTGATGGACGAGCGACCTGTTGTCTGGGTAGAGGGTATGCTGGTAATGGGAGTGAGTTCTACCGGCTCAGCCTTTTCACGGGCGCCAGGGCTGTCAGTGAATGTGACATTGCCATTCTTGTCGACCGTTTTATAAATTTCAGAGGCTTGTCCAGGCAGGGGTAGGGCCAGCAATAACATAAATATTATTCTTTTCATGGTGATCTAAGGCTGATTCCGGGTTCTCCTAGAGTACTGTAGAGCGCACCTGTTTGCATCCGTGCGGTCAAGAAAGGACAAAGAAAGGACAAAAAAAGGCGATGAAAGGACTTTAAAGCGAGTATTGGGGATATGAAATAGAGGGGACTTGAATAACAGCCGGAGTGCTATCTGTAGCGATAGACACTCCGGCATTTGGGCTTTTGATAACAGGAGTAGTTACTGCCCTATTCGTTTACACACTGTAGTAGAGATCGAACTCAGCAGGATGAGTGGTCTGGCTTACCTGTACACACTCTTCTTTCTTCAGTTCGATGTAAGCGTCGATCATGTCGTCAGTGAATACACCGCCGGTAGTCAGGAATTCACGGTCGGCATCCAGAGCGGCCAGAGCTTCTTCGAAGCTTTCTGCAACGGTCGGGATTTCAGCCGCTTCTTCTGCAGGCAGGTCGTAAAGATCCTTGTCGGCAGCGTCGCCAGGGTGGATCTTGTTCTTGATGCCGTCCAGGCCAGCCATCAACAGAGCAGCAAACGCCAGGTATGGGTTAGCTGTTGGGTCAGGGAAGCGAACTTCTACACGACGGGCCTTGGGGCTGTTTACGTAAGGAATACGGATGGAAGCAGAACGGTTACGGGCAGAGTAAGCCAGCATAACAGGTGCTTCAAAGCCCGGGATCAGACGCTTGTAGGAGTTGGTGGAAGCATTGGCAAAAGCGTTAATCGCTTTAGCGTGTTTAATGACACCACCAATGTAGTACAAAGCGTTTTCGCTCAGACCGGCATAGCCATCGCCAGCAAACAGGTTTTCACCATCTTTGCTCAGGGACATGTGAACGTGCATACCGCTGCCGTTATCACCCACCAGAGGCTTGGGCATGAAGGTGGCAGTTTTACCGTAAGCGTGAGCAACATTGTGTACGGCGTATTTCAGGATCTGAACTTCGTCAGCCTTGGCTACCATGGTGTTGAATTTAACACCGATTTCACACTGGCCCGCAGTACCTACTTCGTGGTGATGTACTTCAACGCCCAGGCCCTGAGCTTCCATCGCTGTGCACATGGCAGCACGAATATCGTGCAGTGAATCGACGGGAGGAACCGGGAAGTAACCGCCTTTAACTTTTGGTCGGTGGCCGATATTGCCACCTTCGAAAGACTTGCTGGAAGACCAGGCCGCTTCTTCAGAGTTGATTTGGTATGAAGCACCGGAAATGTCAACGTTCCACTTAACATCGTCAAATACGAAGAATTCCGGCTCCGGACCAAAGAAAGCCGTGTCAGCAATACCAGTAGACTTCAGGTACTCTTCAGCACGCTTGGCAACAGAACGTGGGTCACGCTCGTAGCCCTGCATGGTTGAAGGCTCGATGATGTCGCAACGAATGTTCAGAGTAGTTTCGTCAGTAAAAGGATCGATGACTGAGCTGTTGTCATCAGGCATCAGGATCATGTCGGATTCATTGATGCCTTTCCAGCCAGCAATGGAGGAACCGTCGAACATTTTACCCAGCTCGAAGAATTCGGCATCGACTTCGCCGACCGGCAGGGAAACATGCTGTTCTTTACCACGGGTATCGGTAAAACGAAGGTCAACCCATTTTACATCGTGATCCTTGATCAAATTCAGGGTCTTGGACATTTATTATTCCTCCAAAGGACTATAGCTCTCGTTGAGCACCGCAGGTCGATTGTAGGAGCCTGACCGAGAATAGACTGCCCTACTGCGGCGGCAGCAAATTGGTCTGAAAATCCGCTTTTGTTCGTCAAATAGCTCGCTATTCTCCTCACAAAACCGAATTTTCATCCTCAATTTTCTGCCGTCCTCGCTACGGGCGCTATTCTCGGTCAGGCTCCTAGAGACTTGTCAATCGTTATGGCGGTTTACCAACATTTAGTCGTATTGTGCCGCATTGGCGGCTGTGCCGACACCGTCTCAGCAATTGCTGTGCCAGTATCGAAAACCGGTTGATTTTGCTGAGTTCTAAAACGTGAACATGCCTGAGTATAAGCCGAATGCAGGTGGTTGCACCGAAAAGAATCTCATTAAATCGAATAAGCGCACAAAAAAAGTGCGCCAGACTTTGAGAGCGTTTCGGTTTGGTGCATTTGCCCGTTAAATATCCGCAAAACCATTCCCAGGCGGAGCCCAGTGTAGCGTGAATCTGCAGGGACTACTAACAACCATGTGGCCTTTACGAGGTGTCTAAGCGAATTGTCTGCTACCAGCCGGGGTTAACGGTGTCTGGGAGTCTTCTGTATAATCGTGTGGATTCGTTTCTTAATTTTCCTAACTGGCATCTGGACCGGGTTCTCTTCCTGACTTGCAGTGGCACTTTTCTGTGGTGACATTTTTCCGATGGGAGAGCACCGGACATACAATTCTATGAAGTTCATCATCAAGCTGTTTCCTGAAATTACCATTAAGACGCCTCCGGTGAGAAAGCGTTTTATTAAGCAGCTGCGCAAGAATATTCGTACCATTCTCAAACGGGTTGATGAAGACGTTGAGGTGGCTGGCACCTGGGATTTTATCGAGCTGGCCACTGGTCATGATGATTCTCAGCTGGTGGCTCAGGTCTCCGATCTGTTGAGCCATATTCCCGGTATAGCGTACTGGCAACAGGTGGTTGAGTATCCGCTGACTGACCTGGATGACATTATGCATAATGCTCTGGCAGTGAATCGTGAATTGCTGGCCGGGAAAACCTTCCGGGTTACCTGTCAACGCTCAGGTAAACATGACTTTCAGTCTATTGATGTGGAGCGATACGTGGGTGGTGGCCTGAATGCCCGAACTGAAGCGGCGGGTGTCAAGCTCAAAAATCCGGACGTTGTCGTAAAAATTGAGATCAGGGGCGACCGTTATTTCCTGGTCACGAACCGTGGTAATGGGTTGGGTGGCTACCCACTGGGCTCTATGGAGCCTGTATTATCGCTAATCTCTGGTGGCTTTGACTCGACAGTTTCAAGTTTCCTGACCATGAAACGGGGTATCAGAACCCACTTCTGTTTCTTCAATCTGGGTGGCCATGCCCATGAGCTGGCGGTGAAAGAGGTGGCTTATTATCTCTGGAGCCGCTTTGGCTCGTCCCATAACGTCAACTTTGTTACGGTTCCTTTTGAAGGGGTTGTCGAAGAGATTCTGACCAAGGTAGATAACTCCCAGATGGGCGTTGTTCTCAAGCGGATGATGTTGAGAGCTGCAACCCGGGTGGCAAAAGAGATGTATGTTGAAGCCGTAGTCACCGGAGAAGCCGTTGCCCAGGTTTCCAGCCAGACACTCACCAACCTGGCGGTTATTGATTCGGCTACCGATCATCTGGTCTTGCGTCCGCTTATTGCCATGGATAAGCAGGACATCATTGATATCTCAGTCAGGATCGGTTCAGAGGAATTGGTAAAAAATATTCCCGAGTATTGTGCGGTGATCTCGAAAAATCCGACCACCAGGGCCAAGCCGGAAAAAATTGCAGCGCAAGAAGCCCGTTTTGATTTCTCCATTCTGGATGCGGCGGTAGTCGATCGTCGTAAGGTTTCCGTTTCTGATATCATTGCCGATGACCTGACTCGTGAAGAAGTTGAGGTGTTCGAGACTGCGGAACAAGACGACATTGTTGTTGATATCCGCCATCCGGATGAAGAAGAGATCAAGCCCTTTGATCTCAATGACCGAGAAGTACTGACGATTCCTTTCTATCAGCTCAGGACAAAATTTGCTGAACTGGATAAAGATAAGCACTACCTGCTCTACTGCGAAAAAGGGGTGATGAGTCAGTTGCACGCCATGCACCTTCGTGACGAAGGGCATGAGAATGTCGGCGTCTACAACCCAGGGAAAAAGTAACCGATAAGATGATGAAAATTGCCATGATTGCCGCCGTTGCCAAAAACCATGCCATCGGCATCAATAATAAAATGCCCTGGTACTTGCCCGGAGATCTCCGCTATTTCAAGGCTGTCACCATGGGTAAGCCTGTAATTATGGGACGCAAGACGTTTGATTCACTGCGCAAGCCTCTGCCGGGTCGAACCAATATTGTCATTACCCGTGACAAAGACTGGCATCATGAGGGGGTCAGGGTGGTGCACAGTCTTGAGGATGCCATTTCTTTGGCGGAAGATGTATCCATGATCAATGGCAATGAAGAAATCATGGTGATTGGTGGTGAGCAGATTTATCGTCAGGCCCTGGACAGAGCTGATCGGCTTTATCTGACCAAAGTCTTCAAATCGTTTGATGGTGACGCATTTTTTCCGGAAATCGATGACAGTGAATGGGATATTACCGCCAGGGAAGATCAGGTCTCTGAAGATGATCAGGCCCTGGAGTTCAGTTATCAGGTGCTCGATCGCAAGTCCGTCTGAGGTCCTGGTCTCCCTGCCGTATAAGCCAGCTAAATCAAGTTGGCTTTTCTTATTTACAGCTGTTTTTAGTGATTACAAGCGTAAAACAAAACCACAGCAGCCCTGAGGCGGCTATAGTTTAAATATTATTGCTTTTGTATTTTTTAATCATCTTATCTAATAAAAAACGTTTCGATTCATCATCTATTTCTCAGGGATTGAGAGGCATGCCATCAGAGATCAGGAACCAAAGAGGTTCTCCTCTCTCTGCTACAGAGCGAACAGAGACCGTTAGAACTTCAGAAGATTCCAGCCTGGGTCAGATTGATTACGGTCGATGGCGGGGGCGCTTTGTTTTCTCGCGCATAGGCGGTTTTATCAAGCGTCTATTTGGCGGAGGTCCCTCAGCAGCAAAGGCACTCAGGGTTTACGACTCATTCCGCTATGCTGCCCACGAAGAACTCTCTTCCCCTGTCCAGCGCAGTCTGCGTGACTACCATATTGCTTGCGCCATGGCCTATCACCGTGTTTGTGTGCTGGGTGAAGAGAAAAAAGGCGAAGCATTGAAACTGGTGCTGTCAGGAGGCAGTGAAAAAATCAGTGAACAGGTTCTCACCGAAGTCAGAAAAACCGTTTCCTGTTCTACCGTTGAGTTGACTTATAAATACCTTGCAGAAGATCGAACTCTGCCCGTTGGCTTTTTGAAAAGGGCTCTGATACCGGACTTAATTCAGAGCACCGTGAGAGACTTCAATGTGGATGCTGACACAGCGGAAGCTACGATTGTCAAACTGGCACAGGATACAGGGCTGCTCAACGATACGGACATCACGTTTGAACGTATTCTTGAAATCAAGAATGCGGTGCGCTGGCGGTTTGCACCAGAGACTCACGCACCGGTCAAACAGGCACCGGGCAGAAGAGGAAAAGATCCCGTCAGCAGGTTTGACCCTTCTAATCCTGCAGCAACCCCTCCCGGACTTGAAAGACCCAAAGCGACTCGTTACCACCTGGATAAAGTCGACAGGACCCATATTCAGAATGTTGTGGATAAAGGGGGGGGTATCAAGCTAAAGAATACGGATACCCGTGACAGGATCAAACGCCATTTTCTCAGGAATAAAAGGTTCTTTAGTCTTAATTCTGCTGCCATAGTGGTCAGTACCGTGCTGATAGGTCTGGTGTCAGGGGGGATTGCCGCTGCAGCGGCTCTATTCAGTTATATTGCCTGGTACGGTGTATGGAGTGGTGGTACTGAGCTGATTCGGATGACCAAAGCGATCAGGGCTTTACAGAGGGCAGAAGCATCCGCTGATTACAAACTGGAGGTGAATGATCTGGGTGTCTTGTCAGAGATGGATGACAAGAAATTTCGGGTCTTCCTGAAAAGCCTGAGATACATCTGCAGTCATGAAACCTTAACCCGCATCTTCACTGCCTATTCTGCGCTGGAAAAAGACGCTCAGATGAGATTGGAGATGGAAAGAGAGAAAGATGAGAGCAATCTTGAAGCCGTGATACGTCTGGAGGAAGGCAAAGCTCGATACCTGTATCGCAGACGCAACCTGCAAGATGCTTTCAAACTCTACAGGCGCTTCTACACAGCAGCCGTCAGCGACGTTGAGAGAATGGATCAAGAATGGGAGCCGGTTCTGGATCAGCTGTGGAACGGTAAATTCAAAAACATGGACCCGGAGAAAAGAGAACGCTTGTTCAGTGATGCGGCCAATGATCCTCGAGTGATCGGCAAGTCATACCACTTCAAGACCAGACAGACGGGATGGCTGCAAAAAGTCTTCCCGAAAATGACCGATGATTTAACCGGTGACGGCTCTATTACTTCCAAAGAGGCTGTGGAGGAGCTGGAGCGGATACTGGCAGAAGAAATGCCCGATATAGAGCTGAGCGAAGAAGAAAAGAGTCGCTTTAACACTCATGCCGACAGGGTGGCCAATGCACTGATACTGGCTGAGAATGGTGTCAGAACTTATTTAAATGTCTGGTTGAAGGGAGCCATTAAATCAACCATGCTTCATGGCTTTAAAGTGGTCTGGCATGCTTCCGAAAGGAGGCCAGCATTGGAAATTTCACCTCACGTGCCCAAGCCCACCGTTGACGGATTAATTATCTTTGGTTTTTTCTTTCTGGCAGATCTTTTTGTTGATCGTTACAACGAGGCAGTAAACAAAGAGCGATTTGAACGTATTATTGGAAAGAAGACAGGCAAAAGTATGGTCTGGGATTGGCAGGGTCAGAGAAAAAGAACCGGACGGGAAGAAATGAATACCATGAGAAGGTTGGCTAAAGATCAGCTGGAAGACTTTGTTGATCGTATGCTGAAACTGCATGACTCTCATAAAGACATCATGAAAGAAGTCAGGCTCCAACAGCAGTTGAGTCAGATTACCCCAGGCTCCCCCATGTTTGATCATATGGATGATCGGGAGGCAGCTGTGTTAATTCTACGACGCCAATATCACCATCAAATCATTTCTGAAATGATGATGGGAGCTATTGGTAAATACTATGAGAGCGTTATGACCAAAACCGCTTCCTGGGATCAGAAAATGAGCCATATTATTCCCCCACAGACCTCTATTTGAGGGCAATAAACTTTCTTGTGTCTCAGAGTTTCTTGACCAGAACTTTGGATTGTCTCTCCTCATTGTATTGATTGCGCTTCTCCATAGGCAAAGACTTCTGGGTGGATTCAGAAAAACCTCGTTCCAGAAACCAATGGCTGGTCTGGGTCGTTAATACAAACAGCGTATCCATTCCCTGTTGGGCAGCCTGTTCTTCTATAGCACTGAGAAGAAGATCGCCACGGTTTTTCTTCCGGTAATCAGGGTGTACGACGAGACAGGCCAGCTCCGCGACCTTTTCTCCCGCAAACAAATGGATAGCCGCACAGCCAATAATCATGCCGTCCAGAGAAATGACCCGGAACAGCCGAATCTCACGCTCCAGCTCTTTTCTTGAACGCCTTCTGAGGATGCCTTTTTGTTCCAGAGGCCTGATAAGCGCCAGGATTCCCCCCACATCCTCAATGCTGGCCATACGAATTTCTTCATAACGATCACGAGAAACCATCGTGCCAGATCCATCACGGGTAAAAAGCTCCATTAGCAGAGAACCGTCCTGCTCGAAGCTGATCAGCTGTGAGCGTTCCACACCGCCGTGGCAGGCGGTAATGGCTGAGGAAAGCAGTCTTCTGTCCTCACCATGAAGGTCCTTGAGGACTTTTTCAGCTTCCTGGGGGGAAAGACGGCTGATCTGTTGCCCCTGTCGATCCTGCACACCTTCAAACCTTGAGTACAAAAGTAGTTTTTCGGCTTCAAGGTGGATGGCTGTGTGGGTAGCGACTTCTTCCACCTCCATGTTGAAAAGCTCGCCAGTCGGTGAATGACCGAGGCAGGAGAGAAGAACTATGTAGCCACTGTCGAGCTGCTGCTGGATTGCTTCTTTATCTATTTTGCGAATAGCACCGGTGTGGAGAAAATTCTGCCCATCGATCACACCCAGAGGTTTTGCGGTGACGAAATTGCCACTGATGACTCGAATGCTGGCCCCGTGCATGGGAGAGTTAACCAGACCGAGTGAAAGCTTGGATTCAATTCGTGCGCGAAGATTACCCACAGCGTCCATCACGCATTCAAGGCACTGACGATCCGTAATCCGTATTTCGTTGTGAAATCTGGACTCAAGGCCTCTGGCTCTGAGACGCTCCTCGATCTGAGGTCGGGCACCGTGGACAAGAACCAGTCGAACGCCCAGGCTGTTGAGCAGGGCAATATCGTTGATGATATTGTTCAGATTAGGGCTTGCCAGAGCTTCACCGCCCAGAGTAATGACAAACGTTTTGCCATGATGGGCATGAATGTAAGGCGAACTCTGTCGGAAAAATTTTACGTAGTTCTTGTTCAAGTTCATGGCTGTTTGTTTATCTTCATCCCGCTGTTAATCAGAGGCAGAATTGCCGTATCAAAGATCTCAATAGCTCAATGGTTGGGTGAATTCTGTCCATGGAAAGGTATTCATCAGGTTGATGAGCCTGATCGATATCACCCGGACCCAGCACGACTGTATCCATCCCCATTCGGCTGAAGAAAGGCGCTTCCGTAGTAAAAGCAACGGATTTTGCTGAATAGCCGGTTAGATTTTCACAGGTTTTCACCAGGGGAGAGTCGGCAGAGCCTGTAAATGGATCAATACTGTCGTGAATCGCGTTCAGAGAAAGTTTTACATTATCGGCTCTGGCGATGGGGAGAAGACGCTGTTTCAGGCTTTCTCTCAGCTCCCGGCTGTCCATACCAGGCAGAAGGCGCACGTCGAAGTCCAGATCACAGTGGCCACAGATTCTGTTAGGGTTGTCGCCACCATGAATGCAACCGAGGTTGATGGTAGGGGTAGGCACAGCAAATCCGGGATTATTGTATTTACCGGCCAGCTCTTCCCGGAACGCCATGATTTCAGTGATTACTTTATGAGCTGTTTCCATTGCATTCCTGCCAAGGGCCGGGTTGCTCGAATGACCGGACTGTCCGAGAATCCGAATGCGTTCCATCATGATACCTTTATGCATATAGACTGGTTGCATACCGGTAGGCTCACCCACCACCGCATAACGCCCCCTGGGTTTACCTGCAGCAGCCAGGGCCCGGGCACCACTCATGGAGGATTCTTCGTCTGCTGTTGCCAGAATAATCAAGGGGGCCTTCAGAGGTGCTTTCAGATAATCTTTTACTGCTTCCATGACGAGACCAAAGAATCCCTTCATATCGCAGATGCCCAGACCGTAAAACCGGTTATCGGATTCATTGAGTGAGAAAGGGTCGAATTGCCAGAGATTTTCATTGTATGGCACGGTATCGGTATGGCCTGCCAGAACTAATCCACCAGGACCTGAGCCCAGAGTGGCAATCAGGTTGGCTTTCAGCGGTGCTTCCGGAATGGGTATGATCTCACAGCAAAAGCCCATGGTTTCAAGCCAGCCTGCCAGTTCATGAATCACCGGCATATTGCTCATATCCAGCTCAGGCTGTGTGGAACTGACAGAGGGAATCTCTATCAACCGCGACAGGACTGCTTTCAGATCAGGTTGCTGGATTCCAGACATTATCAGGCCCCTGGTTCTAATTGTTGGAAAATTGGATAGGCATAAATCAAATCTGCCAGATCATCTGGCTGTCAACCTTCCAGTGCCGAAATTAACAGCCTTTTTCAGCATGATAACAGCCCTGCCTCGGGATAGGTACGAGAGACTGAAACGAAAATGCTGGAAGAGGATGCGTAGAAGAGCCCTCTAGTTAACCAAAAATAAGCCTCAAAATATGGAAGAAGACGATAGCAAGGAAGGCACCGGCGGGCAGTGTGATTAACCAGGACATAAAAATAGTGCCGATGACTCTCAAGTTAAGTGCACCAATTCCTCTGGCAAGGCCAACCCCTAACACGGCACCCACCAGAGTGTGTGTGGTGGAAATAGGAAGCCCGGTCCCTGAGGCCAGAACGACGGTGGTCGCTGCTGCCAGTTCTGCTGCAAAACCTCTGCTGGGGGTTAGCTCAGTAATCGCTGTGCCTATGGTCGCCATGACTCTATATCCATAGGTAGCCAGACCCACCACTATACCTCCAGCCCCCAGAAGCAAAACCCAGCTTGGCATGGCTGCCTTGCCTGCGATTTCTCCGCCACTGAGAACAATACTGGCCACTGCTGCCAGAGGGCCTACTGCATTGGCAACATCGTTGGAACCGTGGGCAAAAGCCATCGAGCAGGCGGTGAAGATCATCATTACGCCAAAGACTCGCTCGACACTGGAGAAATGGAAAGCTTTGTCGGCCTGTGCATCTTCCTTGATTTTGGAAAGCGCTATTTTTCCGGCCAGCATGACCAGCAGGCCAATCAGTAGCGAGATCAGGCTGCTTTCCTGATAATCCAGCGGCAGGCCAATATGCTTGAGCCCCTTAGTCAGGGTCACCATAGCCATCATGAAGCCAACCAGAAACATATAAATGGGCACGTAAACTTTGGCATTTCTAAAAGGGTTGTCGGTATCCAGTATTAGTTTCTGGACGCTCATGAAAATCATGAAAGAAATAAAGCCGGACATGATGGGAGAGACGATCCAGCTGGCTACGATTGAGCTGACTTTCCCCCAGTTCACGGCATCTGCCGAGACGTTGACAACGGCAAAACCGACAATTGCCCCGACAATAGAGTGTGTTGTCGACACAGGCCAGCCATAATGGGTGGCAACTAACAGCCAGGTGCCCGCAGCCAGCAGGGCTGCCATCATTCCGTAAACCAGCAGCTGTGGATGCTCCAGCAGTAATGGCATGTCGGGATCGATGATCCCTTTTCTGATCGTATCGGTAACCGATCCACCGGCCAGGTAGGCACCCATAAACTCCAGGCAGACAGCAATGACAATGGCCTGTCTGATGGTCAGAGCTTTGGAACCGACCGAGGTTCCCATGGCGTTGGCGACATCATTTGCTCCCACGCCCCAGGCCATGAAAAAGCCAAAGAGGCAGGCGAGAATCAGCAGTATCGTTCCATACTCAGCGATAATGCTCATGGATGTTATTTCCAATCATTAGAGTTAACGGGCAAGCAGCAATTGAAGATAACTGCCAACTCTTGAGGCTCGATCTGCCAGGTCACCGACCCAGTCGATAATCTTGTAGAGAAAAATGACTTCCACAGGGGGGAGGTCCTTTTCCAGTTTGAACAGAATTTTTCTGACTTCAATCTGGTGCTTGTCGGTATCGCTTTCTATCTGGTCGAGCTCTTCAATGAGCTCTTCCACCAGATTGACTTCTCTTCCCCTGAAGCCTGTTTCCAGCAGTTCATCCAGTTCATCCATGGCCCTGACTGCTTGCGCTGAAGTGGCAATGGAGCGTTTCAGGTAGTCCATAAAAGCCTCCCTCATCTCCTGGGGGATCATCATTTGTCTGCCCAGCACAATGCCGGCAATATCCTTGGTCCTGTTTGCTACTTTATCTTGCACCGTCACTATCTCCAGAAGATCATTTCTGGGCACTGGCAAAAACAGGCTTTTGGGAAGGGAGAGTCGAACGTTCTTTTTGATGAGATCAGCCTCGTGCTCCAGCTCTACGATGGTTTGCTGAATACTTTCAACTTCCAGCCAGTCGCCATCAAATGCTGCTTTGAAAAATGGTTCCAGCTGTATGGCACATTCGTGTGCCTTGGCTATGTGTTTTTGTATCGGACCAATAGGAGATCGGCCAAATACACTCGAGAGTAGATTGCTGGTTGGCATAGTCGCAGACCTGTCGGATTAAATTTCTAGGGGTCAGACTCCTCGTCGTTTGCGGCGAACGACTTACAGAACTAACATCGCATCCCGTTCCCTGGAAGAGGGCGGCTGACCAAAAATTATAGGAGCTGGCTGAAAATTATGCATTGAAACGCCACCTGCACTGGAAGTGCTGTGGCCATTCTGACGCTCATTTTTCATAACAAGCCCTTGTTGTTACAGGTAAAATGACCCTTTTAAGCCGTCGGTCAGATAACCCATGAATACTGAAACAGAGTTAAAGTTGTCGCTGCCAAAAGAGCAGATACCTCTTCTTAAGACACTGACTTTCTGGAAAAAGTTCGCCAGCTCGTCACCTGAAACCTTTCATTTGGGCAATACCTACTTTGACACGGCCTCTCTGACACTAAATCAGGCTCGGGTTGCCTTGCGTATCAGAGAGAAAAATGGTCAGCTTTTTCAAACGCTTAAAACCAAAGGTGAGAGTCTTGACGGACTGACTCGCCGGGGGGAGTGGGAGTGGTCAATAGAGCGACCGGAACTGGATATGGAAGGGTTAAAAAAAGTCTGGCCAGAATCATTGGGAGCTTTTCCCCCAGAGTCCCTGATACCGCTTTTCTCGACCGATTTTGATCGTACCTGCTGGCTGGTGGAGTGGTCTGAGCCAGATGCCAGGGTTGAAGTTGCTCTGGATTACGGGTTTGTCCGCTCAGGAGATGAGAGCAGTGTCATCTGTGAGTTGGAGCTCGAGCTGGTGAAGGGTGATGAAAATGCACTGCAAATGATTGCCGATGAACTGGCAAAAACCATTGATTTGAAGCCTGCAGACAAGAGCAAGGCCGAGAGAGGATTTGAACTGCTTCAGATCTTCAGGAATCCAGCCAGCACCAGCACGGTTGCCAGCCCAGTAAAAGCCTGAAGCAGGGTGGCCAGGGTGAATGACTTAAAGCCTGTGGCCGGGCTGATTCCGGAAAACTGGGTGACTACCCAGAAATAGCTGTCATTGGCATGGGTAACCATCATGGAGCCACATCCCGCCGACAAAAAGGTCAACAGTCGACCATTTTGGGAGTCCAGACCCAAGCCAGGCAGCAAGGGGTCCATCATCGAAGCCGCACTGATTAAGGCCACGGTGCTAGAACCCTGGGCGGTTTTGAAGAGAGCGGCTACGAGAAAAGGCAAAATCAGTCCAAGGCTCTCTGGCAGTCCTTGAGCAATTCTGGCTATATGTCCGGTCTGAGCCAGCATTCCCGCAAGCGCCCCACCGGCTGTAATGATCAAGATAATCATCGCGCATGAGTGAATACTCTCACTGAACATCTCAGTCAGTCCGGTCTTACAGTGTCGAATCAAAGGCAGGCTGGCCAGCAAACCCAGGAACAGAGCATTGGCAGGTTGTGAAAGGAAAGCAGTCCAGCTTTGCTCTTTATTGCCTGTTTGAAAGTTAGCCATGGACATCAGTAGCAAAGGCAGAAGGATAGGGATAATCGCTGTCCAGACATTCTTTTGATGAGCAGGGGGGGATTGAGGAGGGTCACTGACTACTTGGCTCTCATCATTCAGCCAGCGGGTGACCCATTTACCCCAGAGAATAGCTACAAAAGTGACCAGGAGAGCCACTCCCAGCGCCCAGGGAATTGTCAGGCTCGGAGATATTTCCAAAATCAGGGTTGCCGCTGCGGGCCCGGGTGTGGGAGGGACCAGAGAATGGGTTGCAAACAGGCCTCCACCCAGAGCAACGCTGAGAGAGATCGGGTTGCACTGCACTCTCCGGGCAATAGACTGCCTGATACTGTTGAGCAGGATAAATCCAGAGTCACAGTAAACGGGAATAGAAATAATATATCCGGCTATACCCATGGCTAACGCAGGAAAGCGCCTGGCGATAGAGAGAATCAGCTTCTCTGCGAGAAGGACGGCTCCGCCCGACTTCTCCAGAATATTTCCCAGTAATCCCCCAAAAATGATGAGCAGAGCGACGTCGCCGAACGTCTTGCCCATATCACGGGATATGAGGGGAGTCAGTTCAGAGATCGGCAGGCCTGAAAAAAAACCTGTGGCGTAAGCACTGAGCAGCAAGACGATGAATGGCGAAAACCTGAGACGACCAATCAATATCAGAATGAGGGCTGTCAGTGAAAGGATGAACAGAAAACTATGCAGTATTGATGGGGCCACAGCGGAGTGTCTTGAGAGAATGGTATTGAGTAAAAGTCAGTATAGAGGGGAATGGGTCACCTCGTATCCAGAAAGCCATTTATAACAGACATCAGTCGCGGTTTATTCTGGCGATATACTTAGTTGAACCATTGCTGAATTGAACTTCTGCTTAAAAGCCTGAATTTTCTTATAGGCATAAGCTGACGGTTTAGTGGAGAATAGCGAGATGGAAAGCTTTTCAAGGTAAAAGGAAACGACAGTGTCCAGTGTCCGTGAGCCGAAGTCAAACGCCAATAAATTCAGGGCCTCACTCAACAACAGAGAACTCCTTCTGGATCTGCAGACAGTGGTCTCTGATCTGATTCAGACGGGTCGGATCAGGCAATCGGAAGCCAATGAAATATTGGCTCGTCATCGAAATGCTGATCAACTTAAGCTTCACCCTCTGGAGTACATTGCCTCACAGGATCTGAAGGACGCCCGCAGTGGCGGCTCTCTCGATCTCGATACCCTGATGCATTGGTTGGCAGATCTGTCAGGCCAGGAGTATTTTCACATTGACCCTCTGAAAATTGATGCTACTGCCATTACTCCGGTCATGTCTCACGCTTATGCCATACGTCATCAGATTCTGGCAGTAGAAGTCTCGGCTGACGAGCTTGTGATCGCTTCAGCACAGCCGTGGCACATTGGCTGGGAGGATAATCTCAGACATATTAACCGCAAGGAAATCCGGCGGGTGGTCGCCAATCCAACCGATATTCGAAGATACACTTCGGAATTTTATCGACTGGCAAAGTCTGTCCTGGGTGCTAATGAACACAACGGCGTCCAGTCCACTCAGTTGAACAGCTTTGAGCAGATGCTTGAGCTGGGCAATATGAAGGCTCCGGACGCCAATGACCAGCACATAGTTAATATTGTCGACTGGTTGCTCCAGTATGCCTTTGAACAAAGGGCTAGTGATATTCATGTTGAGCCCAGACGAGAGCAGACTCACCTGCGTTTTCGAATTGATGGGGTGCTACACCTGATCTACCAGATGCCTGCCAAGGTGGCGGCTGCCGTAACCAGTCGCCTTAAGATTCTGGGTCGTATGAATGTGGCAGAGAAAAGAAAGCCACAGGATGGCCGACTTAAAACCCGCAACCCGGATGGCAATGAAGTTGAACTGCGACTTTCAACCCTGCCGACCGCCTTCGGGGAAAAGCTGGTGATGCGGATTTTTGATCCGGATGTTCTGGTCAAGGGATTTGGCGAGCTGGGTTTTTCCAGAGAAGACGAACGTCGCTGGACTCATATGACCGCGCAGCCCAACGGGATTGTTCTGGTCACGGGCCCTACTGGTTCAGGTAAAACTACTACGCTCTATTCGACGCTGAAAAGTCTGGCTTCTGATCAGGTGAATGTTTGTACTATTGAAGATCCTATTGAAATGGTGGAGTCCAGCTTCAATCAGATGCAGGTTCAGCATAATATTGATCTGACATTTGCCAGCGGCCTGCGTGCGCTGCTTCGTCAGGATCCGGATATCATTATGGTGGGTGAGATTCGGGATTTGGAAACCGCTGAAATGGCGATTCAGGCGGCGCTGACCGGGCATCTGGTGCTTTCCACTTTACACACCAACGACGCGCCGTCTGCAATAACCCGTCTGCTGGAACTCGGTGTTCCCCACTATCTGATCAAAGCAACGGTTCTGGGAGTTATGGCACAGAGGCTGGTCAGAACACTGTGTCCTTCTTGCAAACAGCCTGTAAAACTCGATAAGTCTGGTTGGAAATCCCTGACTCGTCCCTGGACAGCCCCCGCGCCTTCGCAGATCTTTCAACCTGTGGGTTGTCTGGAATGCAGGGATACCGGATACAGGGGGCGAGCGGGTGTTTATGAGTTAATGCCTATGTCTCAATCTCTTAAGGACATGCTGGCAGAGACTTCTGATATAGAAAGCCTTCGTCGTCAATCCATCAAAGAAGGTATGTACAGTCTTCGCCTTTCCGGAGCTCAGAAAGTAGCAACAGGATTAACAACCATCGAAGAAGTGATGAGAGTGACACCAGACCAGCAGCATTGATTGACTCAGCTTTAAGAAGAAATGGTTGCAGTCTCCCACTGACTATTCGATATTAATATGTGAAGTGACAGTGGAACAGTCAGATAATAATGAAAACACTTATCCTTACAGGCTTGCTGCTATTACCCTTTGCAATACAAGCGCAGAAGGTAATGGAACTGAAGCCTGCCGAAAAACCCCAATCATTTGTTGAGCAGATGCAGCAGGATTTTGATCCGGCTGTGGCTGATCTCGTGCTGGAGTCTTATTTGAACAGCCTGCTCAAGGCTAACGCAATTAAAGGTGGAGCCAGAAACTCATCCATAGAGTATTCTGTAAGAGCCAACCGGGAAGGGGAGTTGGTGGTGACTCGGCATCAGCAACTGGAGCGGGGGCTGGTCCGAAACAATAACACCCTGACAGTGTTCGGCGTTGGCCATACTTTGGAGTCAGACTGTTCCAGTATTGAGCAGCGTTGCTGGATTTTATATCCCGATAAGGATGAACGTTGGGTTGAAATAGAATATGCACCCAAAGCCGTGAAGGAACTGGCTAAAGGAATGGGGTTACTGATTAAGGAGCTGCAAAGGTAATTTCAGGCGGCAGACCTTGAAACACAGAGACTAAGCATCTCTTTTGCGTGGTTGAGTGTGGACTCGGTCATTTCTACACCGCCCAACATTCGGGCCACCTCTTTAACACGACAATCGCCTTTCAGGCCGACGATCTCAGTGGAAGTTTTAGCATTGCGAACCTTCTTGCTGACATGCAAATGCTGATGCCCCTGGGATGCTACCTGAGGCTGGTGGGTGACACAAATTACCTGACTTCTTTCTCCCAGCTCCCTGAGCATGGCTCCGACAATTTCTGCGGTGCCACCGCCAATGCCGACATCCACTTCGTCAAAGATCATGCTGGGAATGTGAGAGGTTTGAGCGGTTATCACCTGAATGGCCAGACTGATTCTCGATAGTTCACCACCAGAGGCCACTTTAGCCAGTGCTCTGGGTGGTTGACCCGGGTTAGTCGTCACCAGGAATTCGACCTCTTCAGCACCATTGGCTGAGAGCATGCTGCCCTCTATCGGTGTCAGGGCAATGATGAACTCTCCGTGTGGCAGGCCGAGCAAAGCCATGCGTCTAGTGATTTTTTTTTCAAGTTGTCTGGCAGCAGACTGACGTTTTCTGGAGAGTTTTTCGCATTGGTTCTGAAACTCGGATTTTAGTTCGATCAGCTTTTGTTGTAATGCTTCAACCCGTTCATCGCTGAACTGGATGCTCTCCAGCTCAGAGCCAAGCGTGCTTTGTTTTTCCAATAACGCTTCGGGTTGAACCCTGTGCTTTCTCGCAAGGTCGTAAATAGCACTGAGGCGTTCATCCACATCCCGCATTCTGGCGGGATCGGCATCAAAATGATCGATAAAGTGATTGATTTCTCCTACCGCTTCCTCGACCTGAATTTGGGCAGAGGACATCATTTCAATTGTGTTGTTGATGGCTGGGTGATCTATTTGCAGATCGCTCAGGCGCTGCAGGCAGGTGGAGAGTTTCTGGAGAATGTTACCTGCCTCGTTGTCTGAGCAGATAGCATTGATTTCGTGACACACGGAAAGAGTGCCTTCAGCATGGGATAACTGTTTGAGTTCCTGCTCAAGTTGTTCCAGCTCTCCTTCCTGAAGTGATAGCTGTTCCAGCTCCTGAAGCTGATAGCTGAGCAGTTGCACTCGTTCATCCTGCTCCCTGCGATTATGGCTGAGAGTGGTCAGTTCATCATGTGTCTGGTTGAACTGATGGGCAGTGCGAGCCACTTCGGAGGCCAGTTTTTGTATATCGGCATAATCATCCAGAAGCAGTCGATGGTTGCTTTTTTTCAGTAACGACTGGCTTTCATGCTGGCCATGGATATCAATTAACCGTTCACCAATGGCCCGAAGATCCGCAAGGGGAGAAAGAGTCCCATTGATATAGGCACGGGACCGTCCCTCTTTGGTAATGACTCTTCGGAGAATGCACTCATCATCACTGGCCAGATCTTTTTCTTGCAGCCATGCTTTTGCCGCAGTGCACTGGCTGATATCAAAAGAAGCGTGAATCTCAGCTTTGTCAGTACCCTGACGAACACAGTGACTATCGGTTCTGTCACCCGTTGCCAGACCGAGAGCATCCAGCATGATGGACTTACCGGCACCGGTCTCGCCGGTAATGACAGTCATTCCACAATGGATGTCCAGATCCAGCTGGTCAACGATGGCGAAGTTGCTGATGGACAGTTGGGTCAGCATGATAAATACCCGCTACTGTAGCTTTACTGTTTATATATACAGTAACCTGAAGTGTGCGATTCGTAAAGTCAGAGCTGAAAAAATCCACTGATCCTGAACTGAATGAGATGGGGGCCGTTGTGATTTTGTTTTGCGGCCCGGTGTTTTGCGAAATGATCGCTTGCGTTAAAAAAACTGTTTTTCAGGTCTTGAATCCGGAATTCGTGACCCAATATACGTTTCATCTAAATGATTGCCTCCCGGTCGGAGATTCTGGAATGACAGTAGAAAGCAGCAAACCTGAAGAGCAGGTAACGGAAGAAGCCACAGAGCAGCAGGCAGAAGAAAGCCTGCTGAACGAAGAGGGTGGTGTTGGACTCGACAGTGAAGGTAATCTGACCGACGGCCTTGAGAGTCAGCTGGAAGCACTCAACGAAGAACTTGCCAGGGCGAAAGATCAGACTCTGCGTACTGCTGCTGAAATGCAGAACATTAAGCGTCGTGCCGAGCAGGATGTTGAAAAGGCTCACAAATTTGCTCTGGAAAAATTTGTTGACGCACTGATTCCAGTGGTTGATAGCCTGGAAAAAGGCATTGAAAGTGCCGAACAGGCAGAAGGGTCTCACGAAGCCCTGGTAGAAGGTATGAAGCTGACTCTGAAGCAGTTCCTGGATGCATTGGGACGCTTCGCGGTAGTTCAGGAAGACCCCAGTGGTCAGCCTTTTGACCCGAACTTCCATCAGGCCATGTCGATGGTTCCGAATCCCGATGTTGAAGCCAACACCGTGATTGATGTTTTCCAGAAAGGATACAAGCTGAATGGTCGTTTGATTCGTCCGGCTATGGTTGTTGTTTCCAAATAAGTGATTTTGCTGAGGAATATTCAAAAAAGAATATTTCAACAGCCTTGAAATCAAATCGATTGATCCCATATTGATTTCAAAGGCCAAAAACAGCTGCTCACCAGACACTGGCAAGCAGCCCTCAGCTGAAGAATTAAAGAATTGAACTAAAGAATTTCGTCCTGGAATCAGGGCAATGGAGAGATTGAACAATGGGTAAAATAATCGGTATTGATCTGGGTACCACTAACTCTTGTGTATCTATTCTGGATGGTGAAAAAGCCAAGGTTCTGGAAAATGCTGAAGGCGGTCGTACAACGCCTTCTATCATCGCCTTCACTGACGATGGTGAGACTCTGGTAGGTCAGCCAGCCAAGCGTCAGGCCGTTACCAATCCTGACAATACCCTGTTTGCCATCAAGCGTCTGATTGGCCGTCGTTTCAAAGACGATGTGGTTCAGAAAGACATCCAGATGGTTCCTTACAAGATTGTTGAAGCTGACAATGGCGACGCCTGGGTTGAAGTTAAAGGTGACAAAAAAGCGCCGCCTCAGATTTCTGCTGAAATCCTGAAGAAAATGAAGAAGACCGCTGAAGACTACCTGGGCGAGTCTGTTACTGAAGCGGTGGTTACCGTACCTGCATACTTCAACGATGCTCAGCGTCAGGCAACCAAAGATGCTGGCCGTATTGCCGGTCTGGATGTCAAGCGTATCATTAACGAGCCAACTGCTGCTGCTCTGGCCTACGGCATGGACAAGAGGCAGGGTGACCAGACCATCGCTGTATACGACCTGGGTGGTGGTACTTTTGATATCTCAATCATCGAGATTGCCGATGTTGACGGCGAGCACCAGTTCGAAGTACTGGCCACCAACGGTGACACTTTCCTGGGTGGCGAAGACTTTGACATGCGTTTGATCGATTACCTGGCAGAAGAGTTCAAAAAAGACCAGGGTATCGACCTTAAAGGTGACCCTCTGGCCATGCAGCGTCTGAAAGAAGCTGCTGAAAAAGCCAAGATTGAGCTGTCTTCTGCTCAGCAGACTGATGTTAACCTGCCTTACATCACTGCCGATGCAACCGGTCCTAAACATCTGAACGTTAAAGTCACCCGCTCTAAACTGGAGTCTCTGGTTGAAGACCTGGTTCAGCGTTCTCTGGAGCCATGTCGTCTGGCGGTTAAGGACTCCGACCTGGATCTGTCTGACATCGACGAAGTCATTCTGGTGGGTGGTCAAACCCGTATGCCAATGGTTCAGGAAAAAGTTGCTGCTTTCTTCGGCAAGGAACCTCGTAAAGATGTGAACCCTGACGAAGCGGTAGCCATGGGTGCATCCATCCAGGGTGCGGTTCTGGCGGGTGACGTTAAAGACGTGCTGCTGCTGGACGTCACTCCACTGACTCTGGGTATCGAAACCATGGGTGGAGTTATGACTGCCCTGATTGAAAAGAACACCACGATTCCGACCAAGAAGTCTCAGGTGTTCTCTACTGCTGATGACAACCAGAGTGCTGTAACCATTCACGTTTGTCAGGGTGAGCGCAAGCAGGCTTCTGCCAACAAGTCTCTGGGACGTTTTGACCTGTCTGACATTCCACCGGCTCCACGTGGCATGCCTCAGATTGAAGTCAGCTTCGACCTGGATGCCAACGGTATCCTGAATGTTTCTGCCAAGGACAAGGCTACTGGCAAAGAGCAGTCCATTGTGATCAAGGCTTCTTCCGGCCTGTCTGACGATGAAATTGATCAAATGGTTCAGGACGCTGAAGCTAACGCGGCTGAAGACAAGAAGTTTGAAGAGCTGGCGGCTGTCCGTAATACGGGCGATGGTCTGGTACATGCTACCCGCAAGACTCTGGAAGAAGCCGGTGATAAGGCCACTGAAGAAGAGAAGAGTGCGATCAACGAAGCTCTGACTGCTCTGGAAGAAGCGCTGAAGGGTGACGACAAGGATCTGATTGAAGAGAAGTCCAAGGCACTCTCTGAAGCTTCTTCCGGTCTGGTTCAGAAGATGTACGCTGAAGCCCAGCAGCCGGGTGCTGAGAGTGCTCAGGAAGCTGAATCTTCTTCCGCTGCGGACGACGCCGTAGATGCCGAGTTCGAAGAAGTGAAAGATGACAAGAAGTAAACCCATTCCGCGCTGCGGTATGAGTTGATTTGGCGGCGCGGGAGCTTTCTCCCGCGCTCTTGTGTTTAAGAGGCTGTCTGAAAAGTTTCGCTGATTTTCCAAACAGTCTCTGATTCAATAAATCGGGATCGATCCCGATGTATGAAAGCGATTTGGATTATTTCGGTCAGGTGATCTGACGGAACCTGACCACAGGGTGTTACTGATGGCAAAACGTGATTTTTACGAAGTACTGGGCGTAGAAAAGGGGGCCTCTGACAAGGAGATCAAGAAGGCCTACCGCCGCATGGCTATGAAGTTCCACCCTGACCGTAACCCTGATGACAAAGAGGCAGAAGAGAATTTCAAGGAAGTAAACGAGGCTTTCGAAATCCTCTCTGATGATCAGAAGCGTGCCGCCTACGACCAATACGGTCACGCCGGTGTCGATCCCAATATGGGCGGCAGTGGAGCTGGCGGCTTCGGTGGAGCTGGCGGTTTCGGTGACGTCTTCGGTGATGTTTTTGGAGACATCTTTGGTGGCGGCGGCCACTCCCGCAGCTCTGTTCAGCGAGGTGCTGATCTGCGCTACCAGCTGGAGCTGAGTCTGGAAGAAGCGGTTAAGGGGACTACCAAGAAAATCAAGATTCCTTCCCTGGTAGCCTGTCAGTCCTGCGACGGTTCTGGTGCCAGGAAAGGCACTTCTCCGGTTACCTGTACCACCTGTGGAGGCATGGGTCAGGTGCGTATGCAGCAGGGTTTCTTCTCTGTTCAGCAAACCTGTCCTGATTGTCACGGCACCGGCAAGATGATAAAAGACCCTTGTCGTGAGTGTCATGGTGAAGGTCGGGTTCAGGAATATAAGACTCTGTCTGTAAAAATTCCTGCCGGCGTCGATACCGGTGATCGTATTCGTCTGGCTGGTGAAGGTGAAGCGGGCTTCAATGGTGGTCCAGCCGGTGATCTGTACGTTCAGGTGAGCGTAGCAGACCATCGGATCTTCCAGCGTGATGGCAAGCACCTCTACTGTGAAGTACCTATTACCTTTGTTGATGCAGCCCTTGGTGGCGAACTGGAAGTTCCGACCCTCGACGGTCGGGTAAAACTCAAGATTCCAAAAGAAACCCAGACTGGCAAGTTGTTCCGTCTGCGCGATAAAGGCGTCACACCGGTGCGTGGCGGTAGTCGTGGAGACCTGATGTGTCGTGTTGTGGTAGAAACACCGGTGCATCTGACTGAACGCCAGAAAGAGCTGATGGAAGAGTTGAAGGAAACCTTTGCTGCCGAAGGGGAGCATCGTCAGTCTCCTAAGAAAACCTCTTTCTTTGAAGGGGTTAAGAAGTTCTTCGACGATATGGGCAAGTGATCGGTCAGTCAGAATGGAAAATAAAAAAAGTGGCTTCAATGCCACTTTTTTTATGTCCAGCGTTGTTCAATTAATGCGTAGGCTTACAGAAATATTTCTCGTACTCGCTAAGAAAGTACTGATGATCGAAGTACTTTGTGGTCATGGCTCCCAGCGCTTCGTTTCTGTCTCTGAACGGGTTTTTGTAAGCTAGTTCTTTCTGTTCCAGAAAATCCCGGTAATCAGAGTTTGGATTATCGGCATCATTGTCGAAGTTTGTTATATCAATGTAGGAGAAAATCAGGCGATCTTCTTCTGCAATAACGACAGTATTCCAGGCATGTGTTTTGTAGGGTGAAAACAATGCCCTGGTCAGGTAAACATTTGCCAGTACGTCAGGAAACAGCTGTTTCAGTTGGGCAAAAACAACCATTCCCAGTACCGTGTATTTATCACAGTCGCCAATCTCCCTTCGCCAATATTCAGCGATTGAACACTCTTTCGGGAAAGTCAATGCCAGCTCACCTTCATCCACGGTATCGTAGTCAAGCTTTTGCGAAACGATATGAGCTGTCAGGTAGAGCAAATTATAGATCGTTGGTCTTTTTACATATTTGGCTATGTTTTCAACGTACTTGAAAATTTCCGTTTGGTCGTCTGTTGAAAAAACGTTCATGCTGTTATAGACGTATATTGAGTTAAGCTGGGAGAATAAATCTTTTGGTAGAGGGATGGGCTCTTTTTTACTCTGGTAGCCCGCCAGATTACCGATGTACTCAAATTCAAGATGATTAGCGGGGTATACACTGCAGGTTGGCTGGTCTGTGATTAGAGAAGGGTAAGTGTCCAGGTCAATGCCATGGAAGTAGAGGGAAGTTGCATCACTCAGCGTTATGTTTTTGCTCATGGCTTCATGAATAAAAGATGTAGGCACTTTTGAAGAGTAGAGTTTTTTTAATTCAAAGGGTGTGCGGGCGAGCCCTATGTATCTGGGCAGGTCTTTTGTTGTTAAGCCTTTTTCGAATGTTTCATGAAAATCTCTCTGTTCAGTATCCGTGGCGATGTACAAGCCGTTTCTGTTTAGGGTGTCTGCAAGATTGGGAGGTATTCCATGTTTAACGTAAGCGATAATAGAGCTGGCACGATTAACCCCTGCCTCGATGTAGCTATTAGCCGTTTGAGGAGTTAGTCCTGCCTCGAGAATATCTGCAATAAAAAATGGCTTGGAAATGACTCTGGGATGAAACATTGCGGCAACGCCCGGAGTAATGTTGAAGTGAGTATAATAGTAAATAATGTCTGGACTGATTGTTGGGGTATCCTGAGCAAAAAGAAGGACTTCTTCTGGCGTGGTTCCTACTTCTGTGAGGCTCTCAATATCATAATCAACTAGCCCGGCGTTCAAGAAAGCCTGTTTTTTTTGTTCTGTAATATCAGCTTCGGCGCAGAAGCTCGTCGTTATGAGCAGCGCAGTTGTCAGTATTATGGCACGTTTTGCAATGTTCATAGGCGTACTCCTTTACTGGCAGATTTAATGGTCCTCTATGTATTAGAGTTTCTGGAGAGCGAGAAGTTCCCCCAGGGGTATAGATGATTTACAGGTAAAGCCGACCTTGCAGGCTCCTGGTTTGACGCCCAGCCTACTTCGATTGCGTCGTACAGAAGTATTCTTCATATTTGCTAAGAAAGTTTCGCATCTCGAAGTACTCTGGGTACATTGCTCCCAGTTCTTCATTTTTGTTTCTGAGTGGGCTCGGGATGCAGCCAGCTGCCTCATACAGATTGTGCAAGGCGTCATGCAGTTGTATAAGAAACTGAAGAATAAGGCGCAGAACATTGGAATCAGTGTCGTATCTTATGATGTCAATGTACGTAACAATCAGGTGATTCTCTTCTGCAATGACGACGGTATTCCAGGAATGTCTTTTGTATGTCGAAAACCATTTCTTGCTTAGGTAAACATTGGTCAGTACGTCAGGAAACAGTTGTTTTAGTTGGGCAAAACAACCGCACCCAATGCCATATATTTATCACAGTCACCCATGCCCCTTCGCCAATATTCAGCTATTGAACAGCCTTCCGGGAAGGTAAGACTCAGCTCGCCATCCACTAATGCGTAGTGAAGCTTGTCTGAAACAATTTTTGCGGTCAGGTAGAGCAAACTATAGATTGTGGGGTTTTTTACATCTTTTGCAGCCTTTTCAACGTACTTGAAAATTTCCGCTTGATCGTCTGTTGAAAAGTGGTACATATCGTATTGGATATATATGGAATTTAGCTCGGAAAATAGAGCTTTTGGTAGAGGAATGGGCTCTTTTTTACTCTGGTAGTTTACAAGATTACCCAAGTGTTCAAATTTAAGATGAGAAATGGGATACACAGTGCAGGTATTTTGGTCAGAGATTAAAGACGGGTAGGTGTCCAAGTCAATGCTGAGAAAGTAAAGAGACATTGCATCATACAGTTTTATACCCTTACTTTTAGCTTCATGAAGAAAATCTGGGGGCACTTTGGAAAAGTAGAGATCTTGTAACTGATTGATTGACATGGTGAGCCCTCTGTATTTAGACAGGTTTTCTGCCGTTATCCACTGTTTAAATTCATCTTGAATAGGGATACGATCACTGCTCATGATTACGAAAAAGAGGTTTTTGTATAGAGAATTTGCAAGATCAGGGGATATTCGTTTTTTGGCGTACCCGATGATAAAGAAGGCCGCATTAATGCCGACGTCGAGGTAGCTATTTGCCGTTTGGGGGCTTAACCCTGCCCGTAGAACCTTATCTATAAAAAACGAATCATTGGCCACTTCAGGACGAAATGATGCAACGACTTCCGGAGTAATATTGCGCCGTGTAAAACTGTGAATGTCATACGGGCTGACCATTGGGGCTTTTTGAGAAAAAAGAAAGACTTCTTCTGCCGTAGTACCCACCTCTGTAAGGTACTCAATATCATAACCGGCCAGCGCGTCTTTCAGGCAATGTCCTTCTTGTTCTGTAATATCAGCGTCGGCACTAAAACTCATCAATATGAGTAATGCAGAGATCAGTTTGATGGCATTTGTAATGTACATTGGCATACTCCTTTATTGCCGGGTTTCAGTTATCCGGAAGATTACTTTCTAATACTTCCAACATCATGTTGTTATCAGGATGCAATGCCTTTTTTTGTAATTCTCTGGCCAGTTCATAAAAACTATCTCCTGGCTTAGTTGTTTGAGACATATAATCAAGCATTATTTCATTTGATTTATCACAGACGTACTGGCAAAACTCGGGTAATCTACCTTCGTCTAATAACCGGGTAAAGTAACTTTGCCGATCGTCAGCTGAGAGATCAGTATATTCATGGATTTTTGAGGTATCCGTGCCATTAAAAAAATGCGGAATTAACGTTGGGATTAGCCCAGTATATCTCAGGATATCGTCGGTGATTGCATTACATATCTTATTGAGTTCTAAATGGGCATTCTCAGGGTCATACCAGAAATCATGTTTAGTTTTTCTGTCACATAACTCTATTTGCTCTTTGCTCATTGTTAGCAGAGTCGATTTAACCTCTTGCAGAAGGCATGTATTCAAATGAAATGCACCATTAGCTACTTTCCAGCGGCCTAAGAGTTTCGGGTTGCCTGTTGCTGGTATTTCATGACCACATCTGCCCAGTCCAAGGTAGGGTTTATTTAAGCATTGTGCAATATTAGCGGTGCTGGCTCCCGGTGCATAAATGGGGATGTTGGAAAAATAACAAACCAACTCAAACAGTCGCTTCGGTAAAAAAGTAAATTCAAATACGGTGACCTTATCTATAAGTGATTTCTCAGTGGTAAAGTCCAGGGAGTAATTAGTTGAAAACTGTATATTGCCAGTGTCACTGAGCTCTTTTTTGCCTTTTTCAGACAGGCTGATATTCTCGCTGTGTGGTGCAATAATAATGATAGGCTTATCGCCAAAACACGCTTTAGCGGCATTTGTGTAATTGTAATACTCATGCTTTAACATTCCCCAGGCATGATAAGAAAGGGCTAAATATATTTTATTTTCTTTGGCCGATTGCAATAATTCGGTAAAAAACTGAGCTAATTTTTCAGTATCATGACCTTGTGTTAATGGGTTTTGTAAGCTGTTAGCTATATCCTTTTTCATTAGCTCTGGTGTTGACGTATCTTTATTGACCTCGTACGGATAAATGGGTAGATGATTTTCTTGGTTTTTCAGGGTCATTTCCCTTGGAGATTCAGGGAACCATCTATAGTTAGTTATTTGAAATAATGGAGCTTTTGTTGATGTTCTAAACGAGTCCCAAACGGTGTAAATTTGTAGTGTGTTTTTTGATAAAAGATGGGTAGGTATTGTCTGTTCTATGATGTATGGAATACCAAATATTTTATCTGGTCTTATTTTTGGTGACGATAATTTGTGATCCCCGTGAATGATAGACTCATCAATGTCACGCGCAGGTAAACCAGAAAGAAGATTTGGTAATTTGTTGCTAAGAGTAGGTTCATAGCCAGAAAAGCGAACCAGATTTAAAGTGCCAGGAGAAAGTCTGATAAAATTCCTTAAGAATTCTATATACAGGTTTAAATTGCCATAGCCCTGAGTGGGGGAGCTAGCTTCTACCAGAAAAACTATTTCTTTAACTTTCCCAGCTTTACTTTGCAAAGAGGTGATTCTATTCATAGATGATGTATGAATCGGTATCTGCCTGAAAAAATCCTGAAGAAAAGATATCCATTGCTTGTCTTTTGGTATCAAACAACCAACTTGTTGGAGATCACTACTTTCGATAATAGAAGACTCTTTACTGTTTTTTATCTTTTTTGGAAGTACCTCTTCGGACGAACTTTCACAAGCTGTTCTTTTTTCATCATGCCAGGTAATTCCTTCATTGTTTGAAACATAATAATGCTCCAGTTTAGTCGGGGGCTCAGGAAAAGATTTTTCCAAGGTATTTTCCGGTTTGTGTACTTGGTTTATGGCAGAAGTTGCACAAACATCATTCTTAAAGATTTTGTTTATATTATGGTGTTCCTGACTGGCAAAGGTATCAGTAGTAGTCTGGTCACCTTTTTCTACATTAATTGTTTTTTCTTGTGTTGACAGTTCACTGGTAAGTATGGGCTGAACTGGAAAATGACTATTAATCATAATGTACCTCCGAACCAATTTCCCGTTACTGGCTGAGAAAGCGTGAATAGGTGTATTTCGATCTGTCGTGTTGATAACTGTCCAATTAGCCAGAAATATACGATTCCATACGGCCAACTACTTAGCATTGAATGGGTGAGTCCTTTGTATTTGGGTAGGTCTCCTGCTCTAAGCTCCAGTTTAAATGCGTCATGAAGGTCGGTCCATTCAAAGTCAGTGATTGTACTAAAGCCGTTTCTTTTTAAGGTGCCTGCAATATCTGCCGTGGTCTCCACCTCTATGTGGCGGCCAATATCATAATTGGCCAACGAGGCGTTCAGGAAGCGTTCTTTTTCTTGTTCTGTAATATCAGCGTTGACACAGAAACTCATCGTTATGAGTAATACAGCCATCAGCTTGATGTTAATGTACATTGGCGTAATCCTTTACTCTCAGCTTCAATTGTCAATGTGACTTTAGAGCCTCGGGAGAGTGATTAGTTCCCCCGGGAGGGAAATATAGTAGCGTTACAGGTAAAGAAGCCGGAAAAGATTGGGGGGATTTTCTCAGCTCATCTATCATTCATGTGTCTGAGCAGTTGTTATGTCCGGATTGCTCTGATCGTGTGGACAGAAATATTTCTTGTATTCGCTAAGAAAGTATTCCTTGTTGAAGTTCTCGGGGTACATCGCTCCCAAGGCTTCGTTTTTGTTTCTGTATGGATTCGGGGTGTAGCCAGCTGCCTCACGCAGATTCTCAAGAACTTCATACAGTTGTAGATAAAACCGATAAATAAGCTTTAGATAATAGTAATCTCCGGGGTCGTAGTTTGTTATGTCAATGTAGCTGAATATCAGGTGATCTTCTTCTGCAATGACGACGGTATTCCAGGAATGTCTGTTGTATTTTGCAAACAGTTCATTGATTAGGTAAACATTTGCCATTACGTCAGGAAACAATTGTTTCAGTTGAGCAAAAACAACCGTTCCCAATGCCGAGTATTTATCACAGTCGCCAATTCCCCTTCGCCAATATTCAGCTATTGAACAATCTATCGGGAAAGTCTGCTCCAGTTCTCCTTCATCCACTAATTCGTAGTGAAGCTTTTCAGAAACAATCTCCGCTGTCAGGTAGAGTAAATTATAGATCGTTGGGTTTTTTAGACGTTTGGCTTTGTTTTCAACGTACTTGAAAATCTCTTCCTGATCGTCGGTTGAAAAATGTCCCATAAATTCTTGCGTAAAATCTCTGCCAGAAAATACTGTGTTAAGCCGGAAAAATAAAGCTTTTGGTAGAGGAATAGGCTCTTTTTTGCTCTGGTAGCCCGCAAGATTACCAAGGTGTTCAAACTCAAGATGGGTTGTGGGATATGCTGTGCAGGTCCGTTCGTCAGAGATTAGAGATGGATAGGTGTCCAGGTCAATGCCACGAAAGTAAAGAGATTTTGCATCTTCCGTGTCCAGGGTTATATCCATACTCAGGACTCTATGAAGAAAATCAGTAGGTACTTTTGAAACGTAGAGTCTTTTTAATTCATTGGTTGTTGAGGCGAGTCCCTTGTATCTGGGCAGATCTTCCATGGTTAGCCCCTTTTCCATTGTTTCTTGAAGCCAAACCTTCGAATAGTCAGAGTCAGTGTAGAAATAGTAGCCACTTTTGTATAAGGCGCCTGCAAGATCAGGAGCTATTCCATTTTTGAAGTAACTGGTCAAAATGTTGGCCTGATCAACGCCGGCTTCGAGGTAGCTATTCGCCTTTTGGGGGCTTAACCCTGCCTGTAGAATTTTATCTATAAAAGCCGGTTCACCAGCCACTTCAGGATGAAACGATGCAACGACTTCCGGAGTAATGTTGCGCCGGGTAAAACGGTGAATGTCATACGGGCTGACCATTGGGGCTTTTTGAGAAAAAAGAAAGACTTCTTCTGCCGTGGTACCTGTCTCTGTGAGGCGCTCAATATCATAACCGGCCAGTGCGTCGTTCAGGCAATGTTCTTCTTGTTCTGTAATATCAGCGTTGACACAAAAACTCATCGTTATGAGTAATGCAAATATCAGCTTGATGGCATGGCTTGTAATGTTCATTGGCGTAATCCTCTACTCTCGGGCTCAATAGTCCATAGAACTTAGAGTCTCGGGAGAGTGATTAGTTCCACCGGGAGAGAAATATAGAAGAATTACGGGTAAAGAAGCCGGGAGAGATTACAAGCAGCAGGCTCTGCCCGGAATGCTAGGTGGGGGTGCCGCTTTATTCGCAGTGGGGGGCCTGACCATTCGCCTACTCTCTTCAGTCTCCGTTCAATTCAGCCCTTTTTGGCTATTCCATAGGCTTCTGTCAGTATTTCATCAGTCTTGCAGTCAAGGCTCGGATTCCTTTTTATGTGCTGCTCGTTATCATACTTTGATCTTCCTTTGGGGCACCATTTCCGCAGCAGGTGTGCTATACCGTTTTTAGCAACGCTGGCGAAAAATCAAACGGGTTCGAGGGCAGGAAGAAGTTAACCGGAGAAAATTATGTCTCAACAACGAGTCTTAATGGCAATTCTGGTATTGAATGGATCTATTGCCACAACACTCAGGAAGACCCTTGAAAAGGATTGTACCAGGCTTTACCAGAATCACTTCGGCAAACATTACAAGCTCTTTCCGATCTGGGTGGAAGTGCCGCGTTCACAGGCTTTTTTAGCAGCTCGGCCGAGCAATGCGACCACCATTTCCATTGGCGTGGAAAACGATCTTCCCAACGACATTCGTCATGCATTTATGAGTGAATTCAGTGAACTTTGGATGAACTATACCGGGTGCAATAAAAACGAGATCATGCTGACGGCGATGGATTTTCAGGCACAACAAGATTTATTGAAGCTGACTCAGACCCGAATCCGTCCCTCCAGAAGACCTCTGGTTACACTTCAGATGTTGGGCCGATTGGCAAAGTCGAAAATCATTACACGACACTTTTCCACGTCCATTAACTTTTAAACCTTAGCCCGCAGGAGAACAGCCATGCCCCTGTACAATGTTTCAACCCCGGGTGCGGTAGAGATGTCAAAAAGACAACCCTTGTCAAAACTCATTATGGATACCCACTGTGGTTTAACGAGTGCTCCTGAGAGTCTTGTAAATGTGCTCTTTAATCAAAATATTCCATTGCAAAAAGGTATTGCCATTCACGTACAAGCTAACGTCCGCAAAGGCAGGACATCAGACGTCAACGACCGACTTAGTCTGGAAATGCAGAATAATATTGCTGATTTTTTTGGGATCGATGTTTCCGGGGTATCAGTAACCCTGTTTGAAGTGCCAGCATCCTGGGTGATGGAAGGCGGTGAGTTGTTACCAGAACCCGGAGAAGAAGCTTCTTGTGAATGGCTTCAAAAAGATCTCAAAGAATGCGAAGAGAAGAAAAAGCATGCTACTTTGGAAACGATGACATAGGAGCCTGACCGAGAATAGCGCCCGTAGCGAGGACGTCAGAAAATTGAGGATGAAAATTCGGTTTTGTGAGGAGAATAGCGAGCTATTTGACGAACAAAAGCGGATTTTCAGACCAATTTGCTGCCGCCGCAGTAGGGCAGTCTATTCTCGGTCTAATGGGATGGTCCGCCCCTCCTAAACGGCTTCAAATGAGCCAAAATGGAGTTAACCATTTAAACAGGATTAACCGGAGCGAACCACCCATGACTATTTCAGTACTTGGTATCGATATTGGCAAGAACAACTTTCACCTGTTTGGTGTTGATGAGCAGGGTAGCAAAGTCATCAGAAAGAAGTCGTCCAGGAAGAACCTTCTAGAGTACGTGGCAAATCTGGAGCCATGCATTATCGCTATGGAAGCTTGTGGTGGTGCTCACTATTTGGCTCGGTTATTCAAGAACTATGAGCATACTGTCAAGCTGATTTCACCTCAATTTGTCAAGCCTTATGTCAAGACCAACAAAAATGACTACAACGATGCTGAAGCGATTGCAGAAGCAGCTTCACGGCCCAGCATGCGTTTTGTACCTGTTAAAACGTCAGAGCAGCAGGCCTGGCAACTTCTGCACCGCTATCGTCAACAAGCGGTTGATCAGAGAACTGCCCTGGTTAACCAGATCCGGGGGTCACTATTGGAAGAAGGTATTGTAGTTGCCCAGGGTATTGGTAAAGTTCGTGCACAGCTTCCACGAATTCTGGAAGATGCTGAAAATGGACTCCATTCGCTGACTCGTGAGCTGCTACATGGTTTATCAGAAGAGTTGGCCAGTCTTGACAAGCGTATTCAACAGTATGACCAGAAAATTCAGGAGCTAGCAAAAAACGACGACGAATGTCGTCGAATGATGACTATGCCGGGTATCGGAGCCATCACTGCCACAGCATTGAAGGCAGCCATTGGTGATGCGACGTATTTTAAATCTGGTCGACACCTTGCCGCATGGATGGGATTAGTTCCAAGACAGCATTCCACAGGCGGTAAGTCAGTCCTGCTGGGCATCAGTAAACGGGGTGATAAATACCTGCGCACATTATTGATACACGGCGCACGTTCGGTACTCCACTGCCTCAAAAATAAGGATGACCGCTGTAAAAAATGGGTTAGCCAACTTAATGAGCGCAGCAATCACAACGTTGCCGCCGTTGGTCTGGCTAATAAAATGGCTCGGATTGTCTGGGTCATCATGACCCGAAATGAAGTTTACAAGGCTGCATAATGAAGTAAAGGCGGCAGCGGCAAAGTAAAGCATAAGCTTAATCAAAGGGGACCCCCCCGCAGATTGCGATGAGCATGTACAGTTGATGGCAAACAGGTAAAAACCGGCAACCTGAAACCTGATAGGAGCCTTGACCCTTGAGGCCGTCGGACTGATAAGGCCAGGTTGCGCGGATACCCATCAGGGCCAGAGGGTTAGACCTCATGAATAGGCCGTATATATGATTGCAGTTATCTTTGTTTGCTAATTAACAAAACAGGCTCTTGCAAAACGGGGCGGACCATATAAGGCTCCTAGTGTAGTGCGTCGTTCTTTTTGCAACTTAACCGGCGATTAGCCCGAACGACTTTTTCTAAGATATCATTTGCCTTAGCAGTCCAGATAAACGGCTTTGGATTTTGATTATGCTTTTCAATATATTCATCAATCGCACTGACTAGCTGTGGCACACTGACAAACACACCACGGCGTAAACGCTGACTCGTGAGATCCCGAAAAAATCTCTCAACCATGTTTAACCATGATGCTGACGTTGGCGTAAAGTGCATATGAAAACGAGGATGTTTTTCCAGCCATTCTCGCACCTTCGGGTGTTTGTGAGTCGCATAGTTGTCGCAAATCAGGTGCAGCTCTTTGTCTTTTGCCGTTTCCCTATTTATCTGTTTAAGAAACTTCAACCATTCCACATGGGTATGACGCTGCTGGCACTGACCGATGACAGCACCATCAAGTACATTCAGTGCTGCAAAGAGAGTGGTTGTACCATGTCGTTTATAATCATGAGTCATTGTTGCGGCACGCCCTTTCTTCAACGGTAAGCCAGGCTGTGTTCGATCGAGTGCCTGAACCTGACTTTTTTCATCACAGCACAGCACCAACGCATGTTCAGGAGGAGACAGATAGAGTCCGACAATATCTTCAAGCTTCTCCACAAATTTCGGGTCTCGGGACACCTTGAATGTCTTTTCCAGGTGAGGCTTGAGGCCATATGCATGCCATATCCGGCGAACACTTCTCTCACTGATACCGCTAACAGCAGCCATAGTTCGGGTGCTCCAGTGAGTGGCATTTTCCGGAAGGGTGTTTGTGGTCAGACTCACAATCTCAGCAGCATCAATCTTCTTTTTACGGCCACTGCGAGCTCGATCCTGTTCAATCCCGGAGAAGCCTTCCTGAGCATATCGGTCACGCCAGCGGCTGACCTGATGACGACCGATCTTCAGTATTTGCGCAATCTCAAGATTGCTTTTTCCTTCTGCAGAGAGAAGAACAATCTGGGCACGGCGGGCCAAGCGAAGAGGGCAAGTATTTGATGAAGTAATCTTTCTGAGTCGTATTTCTTCAGAAGCATCAAGTATTATCTCTGTGGCAACTCGCATAGTAAAAACAGGCAGTGGTTGGAATAACATCCATAGTAGACCGTTAGGAGTCTTTATGTACTGTTAATTAGGTCGCACTACACTAGGTACTTTGTATCTGGACAGTTGCTCTGTCGATAGCCCTTGTTCGAATGCAGCTTGAAACGTTCAAGGGCATGCTCCTTTCCTGTCAGGTTTAATAGCTCGCTGGAGAATGGAGTTTCGGGAGAGCCTGTAGTTCCCCCAAGAGAAATATAAAACAGTTACAGCAAAATAAGCCGGGAAAGAGTGGGGAGATTTTTACCGCTCATCTATTCTTCATGTACGGCTAAGTGACTGCTTTTGTCGTGTTAATAACATTCAAAAAACATTTTTTGCGGGTAGCTTGAGCAGTGATGAAACTACCTTTGGTGTTAAAATCCGAGCCTGGCCTTTATTCAGGTTTTGCTGCATCAATATTATTCTATTCGTTGTGCAACTGCTTTTTGACGACAGGATCTCCCAACTGGGTCAGTGCGGCTCTGTTTCTGATTTTGTTCGTTGTTATGCTCTGGTCTTCCTTCGGCGTGGTTCGCCATGCTGATGGTCTGGCTGAACAGTTGGGTGAGCCATACGGCACTCTGATATTGACCCTGTCAGTGATCAGTATCGAAGTCATTGTGATTTCAGCCGTGATGCTCACCGGAAGTCATAATCCAACGCTGGGTCGGGATGTGATGTTTTCTGTCCTGATGATTGTACTGAATGGATTGGTCGGGCTGTCGCTGCTTCTGGGAGGGGTCAGACATGTTGAGCAGACGTTTAATTTGCAGGGAGCCAACTCCTTTCTGGGAATTCTTGTTCCTCTCTCTGTGCTGGGTTTGATTCTGCCGAATTTTACAGAATCAACGTCCATAGGTACTTTCTCCCTTGAGCAAATAGTCTTTCTTGTTGTTATGAATGTTGTCCTCTACCTGGCTTTTCTGGGAATGCAGGCCATGAGACACCGGCACTATTTTGTGGGTGACAATGAGGGTTCTGATCACAGTGATGAAAAGAGGTTGTCTGTCCCGTCACATACCCTGCTTTTGCTCTGCTACATGGTTCCCATTGTTTTGCTGTCGAAGAAGCTGGCAGTGATTGTGGATTATGGGATTTCTGAACTGGGAGCACCCACAGACCTGGGCGGAATGATTGTGGCAATTCTGGTGCTGTCGCCGGAAGGGATGGCGGCGATCAAAGCAGCAAGAGCTAATAATCTTCAGCGCTCTATCAATATTTGTCTGGGGTCGGCTCTGGCCACTATAGGTATGACCATACCTGCCGTGCTACTGATCGGGGTTCTGACCTCCAAAATCATTGTTCTGGGTTTGAACAATGTCGATGCACTATTGCTGGTTCTGACGCTACTGGTTTCCATTGTGAACTTTTCCTCAGGTAAAAGTAACCTTTTCCAGGGAGTGACTCATCTGACACTGTTTTTCTGCTACATCATTCTGATTTTTGACTGATCCTGGTTCATAAGTACTCAACCATACGAAATCATATTTTCTGACTTATTGTTCAGGCACTCGCGGCAACTGCTCCTGCGTTGCTCTAGCTCCTGCATCCATGCAGTCGTGATGCGTTGCAATTCTGGTCACATAGCTTGCTATGTTTCCGTCGTTGCGCCTTGCAGAGCACCTGCCCAATAAGCCAGAAATATTTGATTCCCTACGGCTGAGTACTTAACTGCTTTTCTTTTCGATTCATTGGCTCTTGATCTCTCATAAGAAAACCGGTTCAGAAATGCCCTGAATTCAGGTGTTTTTTGGAAGAAAAATATTGTCTTTTTATAAATATTGTGTTTGAATGCGAAAAATTTGCATTAGATTTGTTGAGGCAGTTGGCGTGCCCCCGAGACTCCTTATAAAAGTCGGATAAAAAAAGCGAGACGGTGATTCAATTTACCTCTCGCTTTTTTTGAGCGTGCTCTCTAAGGAAACAGGGTTATAACATTGCTGTCTTGCGTACTTCACCCATCAGGTTTTACCCTTGCTGACCTGATTGGGAACAGGTCGAACAGCCTTAAGCGTAGAAAATCATTTTGCCCATGAATAAGATGATTTTCATGAGGTGAATGTGGGAGGAATCATTGACTAAGTCAGCCGTACTGGCTCTGGAAGACGGAAGTCTTTTTCGGGGCATTGCCATTGGATCCGACGGAGAGACCAGTGGTGAGGTCGTTTTCAATACAGCCATGACTGGCTATCAGGAAATACTCACCGATCCTTCTTATTCTCGTCAAATTGTGACTCTCACCTACCCCCATATTGGTAATACCGGCATTACTCCCATAGACGAAGAGTCTACTGAAATTCATGCCGCTGGCCTTGTTATCCGTGATCTTCCTCTTCTCGCCAGCAACTGGCGGAACAGGATGCCTCTTGATGAGTACCTTCGTACTAATCAAATCGTAGCCATTGCTGATATTGATACCCGTCGCCTGACTCGTATCCTGCGAGAGAAGGGTGCCCAGAATGGTTGTATCCTGGTGGCCGATGAAAACGGTCATATTGATGAAGCGGCAGCTTTGGAAAAGGCTCGGGCATTCCCCGGCCTGAAAGGTATGGACCTTGCCAGAGAGGTGACAGTTTCGGAGTCTTACGAATGGAAAGAAGGTGTCTGGTCTCTGGAGTCCGATGATCACCAGACTGTTGATGAGCAGCCCTTCCACGTTGTGGCTTATGATTTTGGTGTCAAGCGCAACATACTCAGAATGCTGGCCCAGCGTGGTTGTCGTTTGACGGTTGTGCCCGCTGAAACTCCTGCACAAGAGGTTCTGGCCATGAACCCGGACGGTGTTTTCCTGTCCAACGGTCCTGGTGATCCGGAGCCCTGTGATTATGCCATCAAGGCCATTCAGGATATTCTGGCAACCCGTATCCCGGTCTTTGGTATCTGTCTGGGTCATCAGCTGCTGGGTTTGGCCAGTGGTGCTGCCACCATAAAGATGAAGTTTGGACACCACGGGGCCAACCATCCGGTGCAGGATCTGGATTCCGGTGTCGTAATGATTACCAGTCAGAATCACGGTTTTGCCGTGGCTGAAGAGAATCTGCCTGAAAATATCCGGGTCACTCACAAATCCCTGTTTGATCGCAGTCTTCAGGGTATTGAGCTGACAGACCGGCCCGCCTTCAGTTTCCAGGGACACCCTGAAGCCAGCCCGGGGCCGCATGATGTCGCAGTGCTGTTTGACCGGTTTATCACTATGCTGGAAAAGCACACAGCCGCTTCCAAATCCTGATCAGGTCGCTTGAAAGAGAGACATACAGTACAGACTCAACAGGCTTTCGTGAGCGAAGAACTCCGCAAGCCTGAGACAAGTTACGAGAGCAACGATGCCGAAACGTACAGATATTGAAAGCATCCTGATCCTGGGTGCGGGTCCTATCATCATCGGTCAGGCCTGTGAATTTGACTATTCCGGAGCCCAGGCCTGTAAAGCCCTCAAAGAAGAGGGTTATCGTGTCATTCTGGTGAACTCTAACCCGGCCACCATCATGACCGACCCCAGTATGGCAGACGCGACTTACATTGAACCCATTCGCTGGGAAACCGTCGCCAAGATCATTGAGAAAGAACGTCCGGATGCGGTACTGCCTACCATGGGCGGTCAGACCGCTCTGAACTGTGCCCTGGATCTGTTCCATAAGGGCGTTCTGGAAAAATATAATGTCCAGATGATCGGCGCCAGCCGTGATGCCATCGATAAGGCTGAAGATCGCGAAATGTTTGACAGGGCAATGAAGAACATTGGTCTGGAAACACCTCGTTCCGGCATTGCTCACACCATGGAAGAAGCTCAGGCTGTGCTGGATCAGGTGGGCTTCCCCTGTATTATCCGTCCTTCTTTCACTATGGGTGGATCCGGTGGTGGCATTGCTTATAACAAGGATGAATTTGAAGAGATCTGCAAGCGTGGTCTGGATTTGTCACCCACCAGTGAGCTATTGATCGATGAATCCCTGATTGGCTGGAAAGAGTATGAGATGGAAGTGGTCCGTGACCGTAATGACAACTGCATCATTGTCTGCTCTATCGAGAACTTTGACCCAATGGGCGTTCACACCGGCGACTCGATCACAGTCGCTCCTTCCCAGACGCTGACCGATAAAGAATATCAGATCATGCGTAATGCCTCTGTTGCTGTGCTGCGAGAGATTGGCGTTGAAACCGGTGGTTCCAATGTTCAGTTCGGTATTTGCCCGGACACCGGCCGTATGGTCGTAATCGAGATGAACCCCCGGGTATCCCGTTCTTCCGCTCTGGCTTCCAAAGCGACTGGCTTCCCCATTGCCAAAGTGGCCGCCAAGTTGGCCGTAGGGTATACCCTGGATGAACTGCGAAACGAAATTACCGGTGGCGTGGTCCCGGCTTCTTTCGAGCCTACCATCGATTACGTCGTTACCAAGATTCCCCGTTTTGCTTTTGAAAAATTCCCTCAGGCTGACGACCGCCTCACTACCCAGATGAAATCGGTGGGTGAGGTCATGGCTATTGGTCGTACTTTCCAGGAGTCCATGCAAAAAGCCCTTCGTGGTCTGGAAACCGGAGCTACTGGTTTCAATCCAATGCTGGATGTTTCTGATGAAGGTGCTATCGACAAGATCAAGGCAGAGCTGGTTGTTCCAAAAGCGGATCGACCTTACTACGTGGCAGATGCTTTTCGTGCCGGTATGACACGTGAGGAAGTCTTTAACAGCTGCATGATCGATCATTGGTTCCTTGTCCAGATTGAAGACATTGTTAAAGAAGAGCAAAACCTGGTTGGTAAAGATCTGTCTGCACTGGATGCCGACACTCTGTTCAGACTCAAGCGCAAGGGTTTCAGTGATGCACGTCTGGCTGAAGTGATGGCCGTCGCTGAAACAGAAGTGCGTAACCATCGTCGTCAGCTGAACATAAAGCCGGTATTCAAACGTGTGGACACCTGTGCGGCCGAGTTTGCCTCCACGACAGCTTACATGTACTCCACCTACGAGGAAGAGTGTGAAGCTGTGCCAACCGATAATGAAAAGATCATGGTTATCGGTGGTGGTCCAAACCGTATCGGTCAGGGTATCGAATTCGATTATTGCTGTGTGCATGCCGCCATGGCTGCCCGTGAAGACGGTTACGAAACCATCATGGTTAACTGTAACCCCGAAACGGTTTCTACAGACTATGACACTTCTGACCGACTGTACTTTGAGCCAGTTACTCTGGAAGACGTTCTCGCCATTATTGATGTTGAAAAGCCCAAGGGTGTGATTGTTCACTACGGTGGTCAGACTCCTCTGAAGCTGGCTCGTGCTCTGGAAGCTGAGGGTGTGCCAATTATCGGTACCAGTCCGGACGCAATTGACCGTGCCGAAGACCGTGAACGTTTCCAGGGCATGATCCAGAAGCTGGGTCTGCTGCAGCCTGCAAACGCTACCGTGCGCAGTGCTGAAGAAGCTGTAACTAAAGCCAAGGAAATTGGTTATCCGCTGGTTGTGCGTCCGTCTTACGTCCTGGGTGGTCGTGCCATGGAAATCGTGGCAGGCGAAGATGAACTTCAAAAGTACATGAAGGAAGCCGTTCAGGTTTCCAATGACAGTCCGGTACTGCTGGACCTGTTCCTGAGCCGTGCCGTAGAGGTGGATGTCGATGCAGTATGCGACGGCGAGCGTGTGGTCATTGGTGCCATCATGCAACACATTGAGCAGGCAGGTATTCACTCGGGTGATTCCGGTTGCTCTCTGCCTCCCTACAGTCTGAGTCCCCGTATCCAGAACAAGATCCGTGGGCAGGTGAAAGCCATGGCTATGGAACTGGGTGTTGTTGGTCTGATGAATGTTCAGATGGCGTTGCAGGACGGTGAACTCTATGTGATCGAGGTTAACCCTCGTGCATCCCGTACAGTGCCTTTTGTGTCCAAGTGCATTGGTCACTCCCTGGCCAAGATTGCCGCTCGTGTCATGATGGGCAAGACTCTGGAAGAGCTGGAGTTTACCAAAGAGATCGTGCCTCCATACTTCTGCGTGAAAGAAGCCATCTTCCCATTCAACAAGTTCCCGGGTGTGGACCCGATTCTTGGCCCTGAAATGAAGTCTACTGGAGAAGTGATGGGTGTTGGTGCTTCTTTCCCGGAAGCCTATTACAAGGCTCAGCTGGCTGAAAATATGGCACTGCCGGAAGGTGGCCGTGTCATCATCAGTGTCCGTGATCAGGACAAGCCCATGGTGCCTGGTATCGCCCGTCTGTTAATGGATACCGGTTTTGAACTGGTGGCTACCAGTGGTACTGCCCAGGTGATCGAAGATGCCGGTCTGCCCGTGACCCGGGTCAAAAAGGTGATGGAAGGTCGACCAAATATGGTGGACAGCATCGTCAATGGTGATATAGCCTTTGTGGTCAATACTACCGAAGGTCGTCAGGCCATTGCAGACTCCTATAAAATCCGCCGATCTTCCCTGACCAATAAGGTTCTCTACACCACTACCATGGCAGGTGCGGAAGCCATTGCCCGGGCCATTGCCTTTGGTTCGGAGAAAACAGTCAGAAGACTTCAGGATTTACACGAAGGTAAGACTGGATGAATCGATATCCAATGACAGTGGAGGGCGAAAAAGCTCTCCGAGAAGAGTTGGCTCAACTGAAAACCGTGGAAAGACCACGCATTTCCCAGGCAATTGCCGAGGCCCGGGAATTGGGGGACTTGAAAGAGAACGCTGAATATCACGCAGCCCGTGAACAGCAGAGTTTTACTGAGGGTCGTATTAACGATATTGAGGGCAAGTTATCCAACGCTCAGGTTATCGATATTACTACGATCAAGAAAACCGGTAAGGTTGTCTTTGGTACTACGGTTGTACTGGTTAATCTGGATACGGACGATGAAGTCGAGTACAAGATCGTGGGTGATGATGAAGCAGAGATCAAGGATAACAAGATTTCTGTAAACTCACCGATTGCCCGTGCCCTGGTTGGTAAAGAAGAAGGTGACGTGGTGGTTGTGAATACACCATCTGGCAATGTTGAATATGAGATCGATGAGGTTAAGCACATCTGAAGATCTCGATTCTCTGCATGGGTCAATGGCCTGTGCAGAGAAGCTGGTTTCCCCCTCTGAGCTCCCTGAAGCTCTCATCCTCTGTGTATAAGTACCTGGCCAGTGGGTTTTCATAGCTATGTCAGCATAACTGACATGCCTGTTAGTGACCTTTCCTGCCATTGATTGCATTCTTGTGTCCAGAAAAACAATACAACAAGGATTCATGGAGGGAGTGTTATGATGAATTTTCTGGAAACAGGCTCAGTGCCATTCAGTAAGAAAACGATTGCCGTAAAATTGGAGCAATTTGGAAGCGCTGTCTCCAAGCTTGGACGCCATACGGTCGGTAAGCTCAAAAACGCTTATGGCCATATGAAGAGCGGCGACTTTTCGCACACCCACTACTCTGAGCAAAGCTCAAGTAGCTCAGACGGCACCATACAGGTTTCAGAGCGCGCTATTGCCAGACCGCCTTCAGAAAGAGGTGTTATCAGGCCGGTTTCAAAACCTGCCCAGTCGGGCAGTGACAATGGCAACGATCTGGCAGTCAGACTTGAGAGTCTCAAAAGTGACTGCTCTCGGGCACATTCCGGGCAGGATCTGGTGGCTATGAAGCAGAAAACCACAGATCTGCTAAACGATGCCAGAAAAAAGCTTCAGGATCATCCAGAGGCGGGCAAAATTCTTGAGAAACTGAACACAGCGGCCAATCTGCTTGATGCGTCATCTGCGGCTGATAACCATGTCCACGAGGCTGCCAACAGTCTTCAGAAGGTGTTGCTGGACATTAAATTTGATGAATTGAGCCAGCTACGCAATCGACATCAGGAAATGCTTCAAATAGAAAAAGATGTTGCTGAAGTGTGCGGGATGGTGCATACACTGCAAGGTCTGGTTCGTGAACAGGGTGAGGGGGTGAGCCGGATTGAAGATAATATCACTCGAAGCAGTGAGAATGTCAAAGATGCCGGGGATTCTCTGGATTCAGCGCAAAAGTCCGCTAAAAAAGCTCGTAAACTGAAGATTGTTTTAGGTATTGTGCTTGCCGTTGTCGGCATCACCCTTCTGGCCTGCTTGCTCTGATTGACACTCAGAACTTGAAGGTGTGAGATGATCTGCTACTCACACCTTCAAATTCTCCAGTTTCATAACGGTAAGAGTATCGAATATTTGACTGATAAGTCTTCTCTCATTTCTCTGAATAGCTCTTGTGGAACCTTATCCTTGAGCGGGCTCAAAAGCTTTTATTGCTTCAATAGTTCAAAGCACCTTCAGGACACTGCTGCTGCCACGAATAACATCAACGAAATCAGGCTTTTCCTTTAACTGATATTGCAACATTCTTTCTTCGACTTCCGATAAATAATCAGAAGTTAGAGTTATGTCTATACTGTTGGCTTTGAATTCGGTGTATTTGTAAAGTGAAGACAGTCAGAAGCGTACTTTTTTATTTTTAAAATAATCCGATACCTCATGTCAGCTTTGCTATCTTGTAGCTGAAAATTCAAAATTTTTGGAAACTTGGATTATGAGAAAAATAGCTGCCTTGATATTTTCATTACTTTGTGTTGAATCTGCCCTTTCTGATGAAATTTCAGTTCACTGGTTATACAGTTGGATGCCTTTTACATATACGGTACCAGAAGGAAGTGTTGGTATTTTTTTCAGAGGTGGATTTTATAAGGAGGTTTATGAGCCGGGAATACACAGATTATTCACATGGCCTGTTACCAAAGGAATGCGAATAAATGTAAGACCACAGATAGATATTATTGAGGATATAGCATGTGGTACTATGGACGGTCTCACAATACATTTTCCTAGAATTGCCGTTTATAATCAGCTCCATAAAGACGAAGTATTAAATATTGTCTCAAATTTTGGAGAAGATTATGATCATTACTTAATAACAGAGCCTACAATTCAGGCTGTAACAGAGCTGTGTACGACCATGACAGCACAGGAAATATATATTGATAAGTTTCCTACTATAAACGATTTTTTGTTACAACACCTGGTTGAAGAGCAAGCAAAAAGTAATTCTAGATTAAAAATAAATAAAGTGGTTGTTTCTAAGCCCGTTCTTCCAGGAAACATAAGAAAAAACTACGAAGTTATTGTGGAAGAGAAAAGCAAGCTTGTAGCTGTTTCACAAATTCAAGCCAGGAAATTAAAGGAAGCTGAAACCGAACAATTGGGACGATCCAAAAAGGCTCAAACAGATAAAATGGTAGCTGAAATAGAGAATGAAAAAAAACTTGCTGAAGAAAAAAATAAAATGGAATTAGAGAAGATTCGAGTGGCTGTTAGAATCCATCAATTACGTGAAGACGCTGAAGCAGAAGCCTTTATACTCAGGCAAAAGGGTGAAGCTGAAGCCTATGTAATACAAGTTAGTGGTGAAGCTCGTGCCAATGCTACGCTGCAAGAAGCAATAGCCAATGAAAGGCTCATTACACATTTATATGTTGAGCTAAAACAGGCAGAGGCGTTTTGGAGAAATAACAACTCTAAACTGATATATTTTGGCGAAAATATTCCTAAAACTGTATATCCAGGCCTTATCGACTCAGAAGAAGTAAGAAAGTTTGCAAATTAACGCAAGTATCTTTTAGAGTCAGCTAACGCTGGCAGACGGGGTGGAGAGCGAAATGAGCTACCCATTTACTAACTTCGAAGCCCTGTCGGCTTGGACAAGGTTGATTGATACACAGAACTTGCAGATATCGTTTTCTTTGCTCTTTTCTGGTTATGGATTTTGCCAATTTAAGCCTTACTGGCAACAACAATGCTTATGCAACTTTTAAATGCTGTAGAGCTGCAGGGAATATGCTCATGAAAATCGGTAAAGCTGCAGAACTGATGATTTTCCAAGTAGTAGAGTATTGAATATGAAAAAACATTACTTCTTTTTTTTTGCTCTATGTTTTTGTCATGTCGCACTTTCAAATGAACGGTTTATAAACCCCAAGCTTGTATATAAATCTGGTTGGCTTGAATTCAATATTCCTGAATGGATCAATTTTCTTGATTATGAAGGTGGAGAAAAAGTTCAAACGAGTGAGGGGCGCACATTTTATATTGCAAACAAAGATGGCTGGCAGTCTGATTTTGGCCGAATGGTTAAAGTTTTCTTAAGAAATGAAATTGAATTGAACAAAGGGTTGCTTTATTTAACTGGTTCTGAAATGAGTGCAGGTGTTTTTGAAAATTTTAAAGACTGGATACAAGGTAAGAATGCTATTTGTACATGCAGTAACCCAGCTTGCGAAGCGGGATTTACAACAACAGTTCCGGATAGAACCTACCGTTCGACTATTAAAGTAAACAATGAAATGACTTACTCAATAACATTTATTATCGAAAATAATGCACTTACCCTGACAGTTGTGGATGATACGGCGCCTTCAAATAGTGTGAAAATAACATACGAATGCGCAGTCAATTCAAGCAGTTAACCTATTGAGTCAGTTTATGGGGACAGGTAATGCCGGATTCATTGTCAGGTGGCATGTATCTTGAGGTAGTTCACAAGGATTCTATTATCTTATTGATATATTAAACAAGGGAACTTTTTACAAGAGGTTTGGTCAAAGGATGTATGATCAAAGAAATTGAAAGGATGCTAATCCATGAAAAATAAAGCTTACTTATTATTATTTCTTTCTCTGGCGTTCTCACGTTATTCATACCCGTGTCTTGTAAGTGATAATTACAAAGGCTACAGGTCAGAGGCCGTTTGTACTGAGGAACCTCTGTCTATCGAAGAAAAAGCTAAAAAGATTCTGGCTAATATCGAAAAACGTCCATTGAAACAGAAGAAAATAAACGCCTCTATAAAATCAGCTTACTTAGAGATCAGATCATTGACCAATAGGCTAAGTAATGGCAAATCTACAGAAAGGTTATTTTTAGTTGTACGCGATCAAAATAGAACGTTTTCAAAGGATATAACTGAGTATTCACTCGTACTCTTTAATGATGGGATGCTCCTGTTCCCGAATGCATATGATCTTATGCATGTAATGGAAGATTCAGGATTTTCAATTTCATATATTAATAAAATTAATGATAGATTAAAGAATAAGCATTTGACAATGGCTTTTCCAGAAGTCCTTTCAGATCTTGGTATTCCTATGGATCAAATTTTTATAAAAGATGGATTTTCAAAGTATATATCGAGAATTAAAGTAATGATTGACGCTTCTAAAAAAGAAGCATCGCTTTCTGGAATGTTGCATAGGAATACGCCTCATGTTATTGCTTTATTGCGATGTCATTTTCCTGATATCAAACAACTACATTTGGATATAATACCCGGTACTAATAACGCGGTTTTTGTGTACGAAGCAGCTTTACTTGTACGTTATTTCTCTTTAGACACACACATAGGAAAAGACAGTCACGTTTATTCTGGGGGTGTTATATTGTTTTTCTCAGGTGCGAACAATTTTTTTCACAGTCGAGCAATATTAAAATTTCACGGTTGGCAGGCAAATACTATTGAACAGGGTCAACCTGGGAGTGAATTTAGTGATGTACAATTAATGCTCAACGATTTAACAGAAACGCTTGGTTACCCTGTTTTGCTTAAGGAATTGACAAAAAGTTTAACACCTGACATCTTTCATCGATTTACACCTGATGAGTTATCATCTATGGGGGCTGTTCTCGTTAATGATGAGCTTTGAGGCATAAACCTTTAAAACGCAGGTTGACGAAATGTAATGATTTTCTCAGGATAAATGGACATAGGTTTAATAGCTAAGTTAACCATCTCGTGTTCTACTTTAGGTCGGTCATTGCAACACACATAATCAAAGATATATGATCAAAATTAAAAGGATGTTTACCTATGAAAAATAAAACTTACTTATTATTAATTCTTTCTCTGGCGTTCTCAAGTTATTCATACCCGTGTCTTGTAAGTGATAATTACAAAGGCTACAGGTCAGAGGCCATTTGTACTAAGGAACCTCTGTCTATCGAAGAAAAAGCTAAAAAGATTCTGTCCAATATCGAAAAACGCCCATTGAAAGAGAAGAAAATAAACGCCTCTATAAAATCATCTTTTTTAGAGATTAGATCTTTGTCCAAAAGGCTAAGTAATGGCAAATCTACAGAAAGATTATTTGTAGTCGTGCGTGATCAAAATAGAACGTTTTCAAAAGATATAACTGAGTATTCAGTTATAGTCTTTAATGATGGATTGATCGTGTTCCCAGATGTTTTTGATCTTATTCTTGTAATGAAAGATTCAGGATTTTCAAACTCATATATTAATAAGCTCGAAGATAAATTAAAGAATAAGCATTTGGCAATGGCTTTTCCAGAAGTCCTTTCAGAACTTGGCATTCCTATGGATCAAGTTTTTATAAAAAATAGATTTTCAAAGTATTTATCGAGAATTAGAGTAAAGGTTGATACTTCTGAAAAAGTAGCATCGCTTTCTGGAAAACTGCATAAGAATACACCTTATATTATTCCCTTGTTGCGACAATATTTTCCTGATATCGAACAGTTGCATTTAGATAAAATATCCGGTACTAACTACTTAGTTCATGTGTTCGAGGCAGCTTTGCTTGTACGATATTTCTCTTTAGACACATACATAGGAAAAGACAGTCTCGTTTATTCTGGCGGGGTTACATTGTTTTTCTCAGGTGCAAACAAATTTTTTCACAGTGGAGCAATATTAGAAGCGCACGGTTGGAAGTCAGATACTATTGAACAGGGCCAACCAGGAAGTGAATTTAGTGACCAGCAATTAATGCTCAATGATTTAAGAGAAACTCTTGGTTACCCCGTTTTGCTAAAGGAATTGACAAAAAATTTAACACCTAAAGACTTTCATCGATTCACACCTGATGAGTTATCATCTATGGGGGCTGTTCTCGTTGGTGATAAGCTTTGAAGCATAAACCTTTAAAGCGCTAGTGTCGAACGTAATGATTTTCTCGAGTTAAAATGGACATGGGTTTACTAGCAAAGTTGTCCATCTCGTGTTCTACTGGAGGCCTGTCATTTAAGATCAAAACTATTAACTCTCTGCGGCTCTGATTATCTGCATAAATTTTATTCTGTCTTGATCATTATAAACAGTATTTTCACTCAAGCTGCGATCAATATCACTGGATCGGGAAGATAGAATTATAGATTCCTCCTTAGTAATGTGTGCCAAAATCAACCTTAAAAAATCTATGGCTGTCTCAGCATTTATCAATCTGACTTTGGTTAAATGTTCACAAGCAGAGATTGTATCTTTTACATCTGATCTGGATTGACGAGCATAGCGTGCAATTTTACGAAAAGTCTTGGATTTATTTAATTGATACAAACGCTCAAATAATTCGTTTCTTGTGCAAGTCCCGGTGTGATCTTGGCTTGAAATGAGAGATGAATAAGCACAAATTGCATCTTCAGCCAGTGGAATAGCTCTAATGTATCTAGTGTTTTCCACGCCTTGAACTAAACCATTGAAAGGGTTCATCGAATAGAAGTTACCAAAGTATTCTATTACATTAGATATGTTAAAATAAGAGACTTCTAGATTTTCCTCTACCAGTATTTTAATTAGACTATCCATGTCATCTTTTGAGAAATAGTTTGCCTCTATGGCTTGTATACGGCATTCACTTAAAGCTGATTTGAATTCCTCTAATCTGCTTTGCGATGAGAGACAGTGTAGCTCTCCCATTGCTTCTTTATACATTGCCGCTGATTCTAAAATTTCTGATTCTACTTCGTCTGCTATACATCCTGATTTCTTTAAAAGCTCTAAAGATGACTGGACTAACTCATCAAAAATTTCGGGATTGATTAAAGTTAAGAAGGTCAATTTTTCCAATATTTTTTCAATGAATTTTAAAAGAACAGGGTCGCAGTCAACTTGTATGATCAATTTTGATATTCTTGAAAGCTCTGGTATACAAGATAGTAAACCTGACTCACCCGTTACAATGGATACTCTTCTTTCATTTACTGTGGGTGAGTTACGAATCCCAGCAATAGTTGATGCTAACGAAACATGTTCGCATGCATAAACTGATGAAATTTCATTTGTAAACCAGAAATGACTTTTCAGGGAATGATTTTCTAATTTTGAAATTGGAAATCGGTTTGCAAGTCTGTCAGCAACTCTGGAAACATTAAACCCAGCAAACTTACAAGGAGGCCTGGTTTCAGGCTCCAGATTATAACTTGCTTGTATGTTCTCTGTTGATAATGATAAAGACGAAATATGGTTCATTTTATTAACATCCCTGTTATTCATTTATCATTTAGACAATTTTTTTATTCTTTAGTTCAAAGTTGTAAGCGTTATCTTGTGTCTAAGACTTGCAGCAAAGGAGGCGAATACAATGAACTATCATCTTCCCCGATAAAATAGACCCCGAAAAAATCGACATAGGTCTATAGCTAAGTTGTCAGCTCGTATTCTACCGGCGATTGCTTATTGAAGCTTGAATGACATTGAACTCGATTATAAAAATGCTGTCTGTATCCCGCTATAGCATCTCAAAGATGCTGGATTATCCGTAACGTCTTTACGAACACGAGCTTCACCTTCAAGGTTTCGAAGAAGAGGACCATTTCAGCGTTTCTGACGAGCTTTAGGAATATGGCTCTCGTTTCAGTTGGATTTAATGCCGGAATTTTTTTTTAGATGCTAAACTTCCTGATTTGTATATGAATAGCTGCCAATGAAAACTTTTCTACTTATTACACTTTTGCTGTGCCCATTAATCGCAAGCTCTGTCTATGAAGAGAAACCAGAGTCTTCATTAAGGATCATAAGCAGACAGATAATGATTGGTGTGATCTGTGGTACCATTGAATTTACTTTTTCAACTTGCATTATAGTCCCGATAGCTTCTATATTCCTTCCTGAAGGTCAAAGGATATGCGATGATTGTGCAACCAGTCGGCCTGTTTTTATCAGGGGTTTAGCGCTTGTTGTTGGGTCAGCCATGGAAGAAGTCTTTTTTCGCTTTTATTTGCAGCCAATGCTGAATTATGTCCTGTGCCGAAGATTGTGCCGTCCCCGATCATTCATTGATACTTTATTTGTCAGCCAACGTTGTATTGCCAGTGATCTCTCTTTATGTTTTAGCAACATTTTTTTTGGATTTTGTCATTTATTAGGTCCAAGCTGGTCACCTGTCCAAGCTTTTAGTGCTACAGTAGCAGGTTTTTACTTTTCATATATATATAACCATCATGGTCCAATCGCTGTAATCACCTGTCATGCCACACACAATCTTATCTGGCTTGTTCTGAGACCCTACCTTAAAAGATAAAAGGCAACTGACGCTTGTGAAAGCAAGATAGTTAAGTACTCAACCATACGAAATCATATTTTCTGACTTATTCTTCAGGCACTCGCGGCAACTGCTCCTGCGTTGCTCTAGCTCCTGCATCCATGCAGTCGTGATGCGTTGCAACTCTGGTCACATAGCTTGCTATGTTCCCGTCGTTGCGCCTTGCAGAGCACCTGCCCAATAAGCCAGAAATATTCGATTCCGTATGGCTGAGTACTTACTATCGTAAATGCCATGTAGAATGTGTTAAAAACACAACTAAAAAAAGCATAGTCGTTGAAGCCTTTGATGTTGATGAGGCAGTTGAAGCCGGTGGGCATTCTAAAGAAATCCACTCAATTTGGGGTTGAAATTGAGCTGAATCTTCAGAGTTTTGGAAGTGGCTTGTTGAATTTTGTATGAAATCAACATTATGCATCATAGTTTCATAAATGTTACCACAGTTATTGCAAAACAAACTTTGAATTGCTACGCCTAAAACATGGTAAGAATTATTTCCCCAATAGAATAATGGCGAGCCTGAATCGCCTCTTTCAGAGTAGCCATCATAGGATAAATAGTATTTATAAGGACCATTAGGCTCAGCACATTCTTGATTTGTTTCCCATGTTAAATTAGCTTCTCTCAGAGAAGTTCGCATTGCATATCCTGAACCAATGAGACTCTGAAAACTGTATAGCTCTTTACATGTATAGGGTTGAAAGTCAATAGCAGGCGTTGATGATAGTATTAGTTTTTCTTCAACAGGGGTTGATAATTCAAGAACAGCGATGTCATTAAATATATTTTTTTTGTAATTATATAGAGGGGATAATGCGATTCTATTTATCTGTATGAAAAATGGGTTTTGATAATTAAGAAAGTGTACAGATAAGCACCTCCTTTTCTCAATATTATCAACAACATGTGCCGCTGTTAATACATATCGTTTGTTGATTAAAAACCCGCTGGACTGACGACCCCTTTGATTGATTGTCTGAATTATCCAAGGGTATTTATTAATTGGTACTTTAATACTTGTATGAGAGTACCTTTTTACAATTCCCTGAGCCTGTAAAATTGATGAAAGAGCTACAAGGACAAAAATTTTACACGCTGCTTTCATGAAAAATCAATCCATCAACTTGCAAAATTTCAAGATTAGCTGTTTTCCCTGATTTGGCAATATTACGAATTCTTAGAAAAAATCACCATAAAAGCTGTTATCTTCAAGAGAGGCTGAAACGGATTTTGCGTTTGAAACACTCTCTCTCAGAAGTCAGGAAACCCTGATAATCCCTCACACCGTACTCTGCTTTCAATACTTCCAGATCCACTTGATGGGCATACGGTTTTCTGAGAGAGAAGTTTACAAGTGCTAAATCTGATAGAGCGGCTTTGATATAATTGGATGACTGCAAAAGGATTAAATTAATATTCAAAGTGAGTGTCTTGGAGAGAGTAGCCTTAGAAATTTTTTTTCTACAGGCCCGTTATATTGATTCAGAAAGGTATCAACAATGTATTACTTTTTCTTTTTATTATTTTTTGCAGTGGTCAGCGCAGTTAAGGCTTCTCCTGATCAATGTGAAAAAGGTTATCTGATTTTAAAGCTAGGCGAAATGACAAAACAAGAAATCATACAACAAGGTAATAAATCTGAGAATAAAATTTATCTGGAAGATGATGCAGGAAACAGAATAGATCTTCACTTTATAAAGCAGTTGCCTGAAGAATTATCTAGCGACTTTTTTCAATATAGCTATATGGGGGTTAATTCTGTCTCAGAAATAAATTCTGCATACGGAGGAGATTGCCTGTTTTTTAGTTTTGATTTGCCTGAAAATCTTTATTTGACCGGATTCTTTGGTTCCTTCCCTATATTCAATAAAATAAAACATGAATGTTTAAAATGTTCAATATACGTGTTCTTGGATGATGATTTGTACTGGGCTACAGGCCGTTGGTTTGGATTTACAAAGGAGTCAGGGGACTTCTTGTCACTTATATTGCCAAGGTATGAAATTAAGTGGAAAAGAAAAAACAATGAAGTTTTACGAGAGCTTTTACTATTACCCCCAGACAAAAACAAAGGCTTCCCTGGAGGTATGGAATATCTAAAAGCTAAAGCTCATTTTGAAAGTTATACGAAAAAGAACTGATCAGGGCGCCTGAAACATACAGGCACCCTCAAAAGTCAGAAGCTTTTGATATTAGACAGGTTGGGCTTGGCGTCTTTATTCTCTTTGAAGATAAGAGCAATGTTACCAATGGTCTGAATCAGTTCTGCCTGAGTCTGGTTGCACAGCTCGTCAATAGCTTCTTTCTTGACTTCACGGTCACCTACTGCAAACTTCACCTTGATCAGCTCGTGATCGTGCAGGGCGCGCTGTGTTTCTTCAATAACGCCGTCACTCAAACCGTTGCCCGCTACCATGACAACAGGCTTCAGTTTATGGCCGAGGGAACGGTAGTGTCTCTTTTTTTCAGAACTAATGCTCATGATTTCAGAATCCTGAGGCTGCTTATCCAGTAAGCCGATTGCCTACAGCCATGGCAATCGGGCAACAGATTCCTGATGAGCGATTAAACAAGGTTGTATTTTACAGACCTGAATCGGGGCTCGTTTCCCGGTTTTTATAAGATTGGGAAAAACCGGGTTGGAAACTGTTGATCAAAAGTTCATCATTGTACTTTATTCTCTGTGGCTCACAAGTCCAGTAGTCATGAATAATGCTTTTTAAGCTAGGTAATGTAAGGTAGAAATGGCCAGATCCAAAAGCAGTGCCCGCTGGCTGCAGGAGCACTTTGAAGACAAATACGTAAAGCGTTCACAGGAAGACGGCTATCGATCCAGGGCCAGCTATAAGCTGATTGAAATCCAGGAGAAGGACAAGCTGATCAGGCCGGGGATGAAGGTCGTTGATCTGGGGGCGGCTCCTGGCGGCTGGTCTCAGGTGGCTATCGAAATGGTAGGGGATAACGGTCGTGTGGTGGCTTCAGACATTCTTCCCATGAACCCCATTGCCGGAGTCGATTTTATTCAGGGCGATTTTACCGAGGACGCTGTACTGGAAAAAATCCTCGAGACGATCGGAAGTGATAAAGTAGACCTTGTAATTTCAGATATGGCCCCCAATATGAGTGGTACACTGGCGGTTGATCAGCCCAGAGCTATGTATCTGGCTGAGCTGGCTCTGGATCTGGCCAGACAGGTGCTGAAGAAAAATGGCTCTTTTCTGACCAAAACATTTCAGGGTGAAGGGTATCAGGAGTATCACAAGGATATGAAAACCTCATTCCAAAAAGTGATTACCCGAAAACCGGGCTCCTCAAGAGCACGATCCAGAGAGGTGTTTCTGCTGGCCAGAAATTTTGTATCTTGAGAACATTGCTTTAACCTGGACGTTGCAATGTTTTGTCTGTTCAAGGGTGATGGTTAAACGCTATCGAATCTTGACAGAAACCTGACAACGCGTTAGGTAAACGCGAAAAACCTTGTCGCAGCGCAGTTTCAAGCAGACCTGTCGGCATTATAGATTTTTTCTATCTGCCCAATAGCCAGCTGATGACTGTCACCCTCACTGCCATTCGTGTATGGTAGAAGCTGCGGATTAACCATAAGAGAGAGCAGAGCCGGTAATTATGCCCTTTAAAACCGTTAGCCACAGGCTTCAGTACGCTCAAGTGAGGGTAGCCCTTTGAATGATATGGCAAAAAACTTGATTTTATGGGTCATCATTGCCTTGGTGCTGTTGACCGTATTCAAAAACTTCGATGGCATGCAGTCTTCTACTCAGAAGCTCAGTTATTCAGATTTCATCAGTGCAGTAGAAAACCGTCAGGTCAGCAAGGTAGTGATTGACGGGTTTTCCATTACTGGACTCATGAACAACAGTGAGCGTTTTGAGACCAACCTGCCCCCGGCAGTGCCCGATAATCAGCTGATGGACGAGCTATTGCGCGGTAATGTTCAAATTGAGTCCAAACCTATTGAAAAGCAGAGCATCTGGACACAGTTGCTGGTTGCCAGTTTCCCGATTCTGGTGATTCTTGCCGTCTTCATGTTCTTTATGCGACAGATGCAGGGCGGCGGCGGTGGCCGTGGTGGCCCAATGAGCTTTGGCAAGAGCAAAGCCCGATTGTTGTCGGAAGATCAGATCAAGACGACTTTTGCTGATGTAGCGGGTGTTGAAGAAGCCAAGGAAGACGTACAGGAACTGGTGGATTTCCTGAAAGACCCGGGCAAGTTCCAGCGTCTGGGTGGCCGCATTCCCCGTGGTGTCCTGATGGTAGGTCCTCCGGGTACTGGTAAAACTCTGCTGGCCAAGGCTATTGCAGGTGAAGCCAAGGTTCCGTTCTTCACCATCTCTGGTTCTGATTTTGTTGAAATGTTCGTGGGTGTGGGTGCTTCCCGTGTCCGTGACATGTTCGAACAAGCTAAAAAGCAGGCACCCTGCATTATCTTCATCGATGAGATTGATGCTGTAGGTCGTCACCGTGGTGCTGGTATGGGTGGTGGTCATGATGAGCGTGAGCAAACACTTAACCAGTTACTGGTAGAAATGGATGGCTTCGAAGCAAACGACGGTATTATCGTAATTGCGGCAACGAACCGTCCCGACGTACTGGATCCGGCGCTGCTGCGTCCCGGCCGTTTTGACCGTCAGGTTGTGGTAGGTCTGCCAGACATCCGTGGTCGTGAACAGATCCTGAAAGTTCATATGCGCAAGGTGCCTATTGGAGATGACGTTGAGCCGGCAGTGATTGCCCGTGGTACTCCCGGTTTCTCCGGTGCAGATCTTTCCAATCTGGTCAATGAAGCGGCACTTTTCTCTGCCCGCGCCGACAAGCGCACGGTAGGTATGCATGAGTTCGATCTTGCCAAAGATAAAATCATGATGGGTGCCGAGCGCAAATCCATGGTGATGAGTGAGAAAGAGAAACGAAATACGGCCTATCATGAAGCCGGTCACGCTATTGTTGGCCGTCTGGTGCCTGATCATGATCCTGTATACAAGGTCAGCATTATTCCTCGTGGTCGAGCACTGGGTGTCACCATGTTCCTGCCCGAGGAAGACCGTTACAGTCAGAGCAAAGAGGCTCTGATGAGTCAGATCTGTTCACTGTTCGGTGGTCGTATTGCCGAAGAAATGACGCTGGGTAAATCGGGTGTCACCACTGGTGCTTCCAATGACATTCAGCGTGCAACCCAGATTGCCAGGAATATGGTGACCAAGTGGGGTCTGTCAGAGAAGCTGGGTCCTCTTCAGTATGATGATGAAGAAGGAGAAGTGTTTCTGGGCAAGAACTACGGCAGTGGTGGCGGACGCATGAATGTGTCTGGCGAAACTGCCAAGATGATCGACGAAGAAGTGCGCAGCATCATTGATGAGTGCTATGACACTGCTGAGAGACTTCTAAAGGAAAACCGCGACAAGCTGGATCTGATGTCTGATGCATTGATGCAATACGAAACCATTGATACTGATCAGATTGATGACATTATGGAAGGCAAGAAGCCTCGGCCACCCAAGGAATCTTCCGGCTCTTCATCCAACGGTGATGGTGGTGCGGGTATCAAGGCAGAAGAGACTCCTGAAGCATCCAAGTCAAAAGGTGCTGACGGTGATAATAATGCCAACAGCGACAATGATGATAAGAAAGGACCTATTGGTGGGCCGGCTGGCGAACATTGATCCCTTCTTATGAAACAAAAAAGGCAGGATTGTTATCCTGCCTTTTTTGTATGGCTTGAGAAGAGGCTAAGTTTGTTGGGCTGGTTTGTAATGGATAAGTACTTTTCCGGTGAAGAGGTTGATCCTGTGGAAAGCTCTGTGGCACAAGACAACCAGTCCATATAGCGATTCAGAAATTCTTGGCTATTCTCTCTCTGTACTTCGAATAATGAAATTGGCCAATGGCGTTCCTTTATTTTTCCAGAGCAGAAAGTCAACATAGATTGAATTGGTTTTCTATCAGACAAAGAGGGCGGAGTTGGTATTATTGACCAAATTGTACAGAGAGACTTTAGTGCATTTTTACCGCTCATTGGTAGCCTTAATAGCGTTTGTTTTTTCATTAATAACAACGGTGGTTGTGCAGTTATGCTATTCCTCAACCGTCATTGATCGGCATACTCCTGATGGTTACAAGCTTCGGATTGAAATCAATGATGATGCAGATCCGCAGGATAAGATTCAGTGGCAATTGATTTTGCTGCTCCCGGAGGGTTTCAATGACCGAAACAGTATTCTTTGCTTTAATGCACCTGTGGCGCCAGCAAATTCGAACAGTATCGCAATATCAATCACGAACGACTTGAGCAACTATTGCTATCAGCTACTGATACTGTCAGAGGGGCAAATATCCATTTTCCAGCATGTATCAAAAGGTGTCTCGGAAAATGGCATAACTGTTCGTTTAAAATCCACGACGGCAGACAGACCTGAGCTTACTTCTGTAAACACCGATCCGCTTCTGAATAACAAACCCCATGCTACCTCACTTATTCTTCTGGCCTATTCCGACAACATGACTGTCAGTGAGCTGGAAACGCAGCAAGCTCTGAATAACACAATGACATTGACAGGAGGCAAGCTCACTGGCACTGCTGATTTTTCCAGTGACGGGGGTGGTGGCTTTTTCTATTCGCTCCCACCCCCGCCTCCGCCCGGAGGCGGCGGCAGGCCGTCGGGATTATTCGAAATAGACCTGCTTATCCTGAAACCCGTCATCACATGGTTGATGTCCATTGGCAAGGATTCTATTTCGTTTGACCAGCAGTCATCCCCGGCACACCTGAAAATTACACGCGTTAATAGCGATGGTACTTCCAGCGAAGTCGCTATACCCGTTAGCTGGCTTGACTTTCTCGATATTGAACAATTGATCGATGTTGATTTCTGGAATACTCTTCTCCGGCGTGCAGCCAATACCTGTCCTGCCAGCGAAAGTCTTCAGTGGCAGCTTGGCTGTTTCAAACTATTTCTTGAGAGTGCTGTCTTGAAGGCTGGTAATGGGGATGGACAACCCTCTTATAGCGTATCCGATGCAGGACCTGAGAACGGAAATAACGACCATCAAGAGGAGGAAAGAGAAGAACCTGAAGATCAGGAGGGCCAATCATCTGGAGAAGACAGTGATGGTAGCGGAAATGAAAATAACAGAAAAGACGATGATGGTGACAAGAGTGAAAAAAATGCGACGACTCAAGACCTTCAGGAACTTGCTGACCAGCTTATTGCCATTATTGAAGGCAGCGATCGCAATGCAGTTTATAAGCTGAGACAAATACTGGATGAACTGGACAGGCCTCAACGTTTACAGGTTTTGGAAACAAAAGGCACGAACATCAGGGGGAATACTGTCACTCCTCTTGAGGCGGTACTGGAACTGCGGCGTTCTTGCAAAGAGAATTCATTGCGCAACCGTTTTATCGAGCATCTGATAGAAGCCACGAGCGATACAAAACAGACTTTGAATGACCTTGGTATTCTGTCTTCACTGCAACCGATCATTCCAACTGACGAGACACTGCTCAAAGTCGGCGAAAACAACCTGATGATTTTGCATAAGATTGTTCAGGACGTGATTCATAGGGTCAATCAACCTGATCAACAGCCACCTATAGGACAATTTGAAAAATGTTGCTTTACTGAGTACTTCGTTCATTTGTTCCTGATCTATTCAAACCCCATTGAACTTATTCGTAATCTGTTAGGGAAAATATCAGATGTCGCTATAAGTCACGATATCATGATTTATGCACAATCATTTACATTTTCCACCTCTTTTCTGGATACCCTTATACGATTTGATCAGCACCCATCATCCCGTGAATTAATACGCCTTTCAGAGAAACTGTACATGCAGTTGCAATCTTGCTCTTCAGCACAAGAGCCTGTGATCTGTAGCAGTGATAATATTGCCAACGAAATAATTGCCAGCAATGCAAATACATTCACAGATCCCATCCAGCAGATTGTTAGCTACGCGAGTGCCTCTGGCTTTGCGGGCAGTTCCTCTAATCTGACAGCTGACAAATACTTACAGCAGGGAGCAAGGCCAAAACAGCCCGGGTTTGCTGATCAGCAAAATGACTCTTCCCGAAAGAGAGCCAGCCTTGGACAACCTTCAGACCTCCCGACGATTACTCCGGTAAATGCAGTGAATGCTGACAATAGCTCCAACGATCAACGGTCTGAAAATTTGAAACGTGATTTGAAAAAGTTAGAAAGTGTTGTATGGAATTACCTCAGGCTTAGAAAAGAAATTGATCTGAAAAGAATCGCTAAGGAAAAAGAAGAGCAAAAAAGACAACAGATAGAAAGAGAACAGACTGAAAAGTTAACGGTAGAGTTTCAAAGGTTAACAGTAGAAAATCAAGAATTAACACAGGAGGTTCAGGGGGTAAGAGCAGAGAATCAGGAGTTGGCTATAAAGAATCAAAATCTTACTGCAGTAGCTCAAAGGCTCTGGGAACGGGTGACCCATTCAGACACTGAAAACCAACGCTTGAGGGAAAATATCGAAAAGTTGGAGGCTGAGCTCGGGAAACAACAAGAATTAACAGACTTAATGATCCAGCAAGCCCTCCAACAGGCGGCAGCGGCCAGCCCGGCGATGTCAGCCAGTGACCCGAAGAGTTCTGCTTCTTGCCAGCAGTCGAGCCTACCTGATGTGAAGGCAAATCGTTCGGTTGAGGTGTTGCCGCTATCTCAACAAGAAACCATAAAGCCAATGTGCGAACATTACCACAGGCGCTGCCTTGTGAAATTCAAGTGCTGTGGCCTTTATTTCCCCTGCCATAGATGTCATAACGCAAGCCCCCGCTGTCAAGCTGAAAATTGCAAGGCTTCTGACGCAACACACCTTCAATGTACAGTCTGTGAATATGAAGGTGAAATTACGGATGGTTCCCAGACATGCCCGGGATGCAACGAGCGGATGTCTGACTTTTTCTGTGCAAAGTGTAAACACTTCATCAGTGCAGAACTAAATCCGTACCACTGTGATAAATGCGGCATTTGTCGAGTATATGAGGAGAAAAACTATCACTGTGATGTTTGCAACATCTGCCTGAATAAAAAGTTAAAAGGTGATCACATATGCCGACCCGATTCAGGGCACGATGAATGCTGTATCTGTCTGGAAGACTCTTTCGGCGGCTGCCAGATACTGCCCTGCTCCCACAGAGTCCATACGGAATGCATCGAGGCGATGATTCAAAATGGAGTGAGAAGCTGCCCAGTGTGCAGGGATCCCCTCCGGTTATGGTGAATACCACATCTGCGCCACCCTTGGCCTGGAGGTTGAATGCAGTGGTGGAAATATTAACCTTGCCAGGCTGTATTTGTGGATTAATGGCCTGAGGTTTGAGTGTGGAAACGGTCTGTTGTGGAAAATCTTCGCTTCGGCTATAAGCTTCTATTCTCAGGTGTTTGAGGGTTTCCAGACGGGCGCTGTAAAGCCTGATTGATGGGCAGAATGAAAGAGAGTCTCAACAATTGGCCTGTAAAATCAGGCAGTAGCTGAGTCTGGATGATTTTTAGTGGTATTCGTAGATTGGGTATATGAAAAAAATGAAGACGTTAAATTGTGCCGGAAAGTCTCTGACTTTTGACCGAACGCTGGTCATGGGAGTATTGAATATTACCCCGGATTCCTTTTATGAAAGCAGTCGTTATCAGAGTCTGGATCAGGTGCTGAGTACTGCTGAGCAAATGGTTCGCGATGGGGTCGATATTCTGGATGTGGGTGGTGAATCCACAAGGCCGGGAGCTGACGGGATGGTCTCCAGTGAGCAGGAGCTTGAGAGGGTTGTGCCTGTTGTAGAGGCTTTGAGAACGAACTTTGATCAAGTGGTCTCTGTGGATACCAGTTCTGCCCTGGTTATTTCTGAAGCCAGCAAAGCCGGTGCAGGGATGATTAATGATGTGCGTGCTTTGCTGAGGCCCGGAGCTCTTGAGGCGGCAGCGGCAACCAGTCTTCCTGTCGTTTTGATGCACTCGCTGGTTGAACAGCCAGAAACGGGGTTTGTGCCTCAATACGATGATGTGGTCAGCAAAGTTAATGAGTATCTGCTTCAGCGTGTCAGTGCCTGTGAAACGGCCGGTATTACCAGAGATCGACTGATACTTGATCCGGGATTTGGTGGGGGCATGTTTGGAAAAACACCTGCCCATGATCTGCAGTTACTCAAACATCTGGATCGTGTGCTTGCTCTTGGCTTCCCGGTGTTGGCAGGAATGTCCAGAAAGTCATTCCTTGGTGCTGTGTTGAATAAGCCTACAGAGCAGAGGTTAAGTGCAAGTCTGGCCGTTGCTACTCTGGCTGCCCGGGCAGGGGCTCAAATTATTCGAGTTCATGATGTTGCTGAGACCGTTGATGCTGTTCGCATGGTGGATGCAGTCAGGAACGCCTGAGGTGTTTAAATCGCCTGTTCTTTTGGGCAGGCATTGGCTCTGGTTCTTTTTTTATTTCTTCCTTTTTGCCTGGCGTTTGCTCTGAGCGCAGGTAGGGGGAATTTTGTCATTTGTAAGACAATCATTTCTATTAAGTCTGTATGACAGTCATGTCATAATTCAGAGTATATCTTCAGTATTTTTTGTTCTGCGACGCCATCATGGCAAAGCAGAATATCGCCTGTTTTCACCTGTCACTCCTTTTTGTCTAGCCATTTGAGAGTGCTGTCTGACAGCGGATTCAGGCGCCAGATTATTGCATAAGGGTTGCTTTATGGGTCGCAAATTTTTCGGCACCGATGGTATTCGTGGCAAGGTGGGTGAGTTTCCTATTACCCCGGATTTTGTTCTCAAGCTGGGCTGGGCTGCGGGTAAGGTTCTGGCAGCAGAGGGTGAGGGTAAAGTCGTTATTGGTAAGGATACCCGTATCTCCGGCTACATGTTTGAGTCTGCTCTGGAGGCCGGTCTGTCTGCGGCGGGTATTGACGTATGTTTGACCGGCCCTATGCCGACACCTGCTATCGCTTATCTGACCCGCACTTTTAATGGTCAGGCCGGAATTGTAATCAGTGCCTCTCATAATCCTTTCTACGACAACGGTATCAAGTTCTTTACCGGTAATGGCAGCAAATTGCCAGACGATGTTGAAGCAAAAATCGAGGCTCTGATAGAAGGTGTTATTGAGGTCGTTGACTCTGGTGAGCTGGGTAAAGTGACCCGACTGGATGATGCTTCCGGTCGTTATATCGAATATTGCAAAGCCAGTACTGTCTACCCTCTCGACTTGCGTGGCATGAATATCGTGATTGATGCCGGTCATGGTGCTACCTATCAGGTGGGTCCTGCTGTTTTCAGAGAGCTGGGTGCCAATGTTCAAGCCATTGGAATTAACCCGAACGGTTTGAATATCAATGAGGGTTGTGGTTCTACCCAGCCTGACAATCTGGCTGAAATTGTCAAAGAACGTGAAGCTGATCTGGGAATTGCTTTTGATGGTGATGGCGATCGAGTCATCATGGTGGATGACAATGGTGAGATTGTTGATGGTGATGAGCTGCTGTTCGCTATTGCTCTGGATCGTCTTCAACATAATGAGCTGAAGGGAGGGGTTGTCGGCACTCTGATGACAAACCTGGGAATGGAGAAAGCTCTGGAAGCTAACAATATTCCTTTTGCCCGAGCCAAAGTCGGCGATCGTTATGTCAATGAGTTACTGCTGGAGCATGATTGGCAGATAGGTGGTGAGTCCTCCGGTCATATCATCTGTAGAGATGTGTCCACCACCGGTGATGGTATTGTCTCTGCGCTGCAAGTTTTGAAGGCCGTAGTTCGTTCAGGTAAAAAACTGTCTGAGCTGCGTAGAGGAATGAGCAAGTACCCGCAGACCATGATTAATGTCCGGGTAAAAGAGAAAAAAGACACTGATAAAGTACCGGGTATTGTTGCCGCTGTGCAACAGTCTGAAACTGAACTGACAGGTCGTGGTCGTGTGCTCTTGAGGCCTTCCGGCACTGAGCCTGTTATCCGTGTCATGGTAGAGGGTGAGAATGCCGAAGAAGTTCGTGCTCACACCGAAAGACTGGCCATGGTGGTTGAACGGGAAATGTCCTGATTCTCATTTTACAGGCTGGCTGGATGATTTCCAGTCAGTCTGTTGCTTTTGAAGTTTATTATTGATCTACGACAGTTTTAAGCAACCTCTTGCTTCTCTGAATTACTTTCCTTAGGTAGGATAAAAAACCGGCGTGTCAAATTTGTACGGGTCAGTCTACCCGGACTTGACTGCTGTTGCTCGAAAGAAAAATAAAAAATATTTTACAGGGGAAATATCATGCGTTTTGTCGCTGCCCTCTTTATGCTGATCCTGCCAGCGTTCTCTTTTGCACAGAACTACTCCATTGGTACCGGTGGTCAAAGTGGTATTTATTATCCGCTCGGTGGTGCACTGGCAAAAGTTTGGTCTGATAAGGTTCATGGGGTTAATGTAAAAGCAGAAGTTACTGCCGCTTCCGTTGAAAATACTATCAAGGTTGTTCGGGGCGATATGCTGGCTGGCATTGCCATGGGGAATGTTGTTCTCGATGCATACAGGGGTGAAGGCAAGTTTCCCGGTGAGATGCCGGTAAAAGTGTTGTTTGCCCTCTATCCAAATCTGGTTCATGCTTTGACCCTTCAAAGCTCGGACATCGCCAAACTGTCTGACCTCAAAGGCAAGCGGGTTTCCCTGGGTGCACCGGGTTCCGGGACCGCCGTTACCTCTGCTGCACTGTTGGAGAGTGTGGGTGTTGATCCCAAAAAAGATATCCGCGCTGTTTACCTGAATTATTCTGAAACCACCAATGCACTGGCTAATGGTCAGGTTGATGCGGGCTTTATTGTCGGTGGTCAGGGAGTAGGCGCTGTAACCCAGGTCGCTCTGACTCACCCGATTCGTGTCCTGCCAGTCTCTGAAAAAGAGCGTGAGAAATTCATTGCTGAAAACCCTGCTTACAGCAGTTATACCATTCCGGGTGATGTATACAACGGCGTTGAGGCGGTTGATACCCTGAGTATCTGGAATGTCCTCGTCGTGCGAGCTGATATGTCTGACGACATGGCTTTCAGCCTTACTAAAGCAGCTTTTGAAAACATGGATGATGTTCGCAAGGTGGTAAAAGTGGCCGAAGCCACTACCAAAGGCAATGCCACTCGCCTGTCCGGCGTGCCGTTGCATCCGGGTGCTGAAAAATACCTGAATTCCATTAATTGAGTTTTCGGGTGGCTGAATGAATAAAGTCGTGATCAAAACGCTGGGTTATCTGGTTCTTGTCTGTGCGGTTCTTTTGTCTGTGTTTCAGGTCTGGCAGGGGATTACCTCGACGATTTCTGCCACCTATTTCAGGCCAGTTCATCTGGCCTGGGTCATGGTGCTGATATTTCTTCATTATCCTTTGCTGAAAAACGAAGAGAGTCGTTTTTTTGTACCAGTCAGGCTGTTTGATTTGATTCTGGCCCTGGCTACTGTGGTGGCGGGCTTTCGAATCGTTAACTTTGACTACAACGATATTAACTATCTTCTGTACGGTCTTTCCGATTATGACCTTTATGCTGGTGTCGTCTATGTGGTGCTGATGATGGAGGCCTGTCGTCGGGCTGTAGGCTGTGTGATGGTGTTTATAGCATTGTTGTTTCTGGCTTATAGTGGTTTTGGCGATATGCTGCCAGGTGCTCTGGCAACCAAGAGTTACAGTGTTCAGGAATGGGTGCAGTTTCAGATCTTTTCCAGTAATGGTGTGTTTGGTTCTGCGCTGGGTATTGCCGCCACCACTGTCTTTATCTTTGTTCTGTTTGGAGCTTTCCTCGAGGTAACGGGCGCAGGCAAGTTTTTTATTGATCTGGCTTTTGCTATTGCCGGTAAATACCGGGGAGGGCCTGCCAAGGCTGCCGTTATTGCTTCCGCTGGTCTGGGTTCTATTTCCGGATCTGCCATTGCCAATACGGTGACCACTGGCGCCATCACCATACCGATGATGAAAAAACTGGGTTACAAGCCAGAACAGGCTGCAGGTATTGAAGCCGCCGCATCAACCGGTGGGCAAGTAATGCCACCTATTATGGGGGCAGGTGCTTTTGTGATGGCGCAATTTACCGGTGTGCCCTATAGCGACATTATGATTGCCTCCATTGCGCCTGCACTGCTCTACTTCTTCTGTACACTGTTGTATGTCCATATTATGGCCTGCAAGCTGGAATTGCCAACAGTCAGTCGGACTGAAGCGGTACGGAGTGTCATGAAACAGGGGGCCCACTTCCTTCTTCCTCTGGCCCTGATTACTGCTCTACTGATGATCGGGTACTCGCCGCTCCTGGTTGGGGTGGCAGGTTGTGCGGCTATTCTGGTGGCAGCGTCACTGAGAAGTCATAGTCGTATAGGTGTCAGAAAGATCATTGAAGGGCTCAAGTCGGGTGCGCTGCTGGCCTTGCCTATCTCTGTTGCCTGTGCAGCGGCAGGAATTATTGTTGGTGTAGTAGGGCAGACCGGTATTGGGTTGCAGTTTACGCAGTTCGTTATGGCGCTTTCCGGCGGGTATATGTTTACTGCGCTGATTCTCATCAGTCTTGTTGCCCTGGTGCTTGGAATGGGATTGCCTGTCACTGCTGCCTATATAGTATTGGCGGTAATGGCTGTACCTTTGTTGGGTGATTTTGGATTGCCTCTGTTGACATCGCATCTGATGGTTTTCTGGTTGTCTCAGACTTCCAATGTAACGCCTCCTATCGCTCTGGCAGCGTTTGCGGGAGCGGGGGTTGCTAATGCCAGTCCAATTAAATCTTCCGTTGAGGCGTTCAAGTTGGCGGCGGGCTTATTTTTGATTCCGATTATGATGGCCTATACCGGTTTAATTAATACTGGAGAGGATTTTGCCGGATTGGTTATCGCGGTTGCCCGGACAATAGCCATCATTATTAGCATGGCTGTTGTTGTCGAAGGTTACCTGATTAGAAGATTAAGCCTGTTGGAAAGAGGTTTGGCCTTCAGCAGTTTACCAGTTCTACTGTTTAATCCTGCGGGTTTAGGCTTTTTGGGTATTTTTCTTGTAATGATGCTGTTGTTAATGCAGTGGCGAGCAATTGGGGCTGTGTTGCGTTCTCATTCGAGTTGAGTGATATGGGCCGGTCGCGCTCTCATTCATCAGCTAATGTGCAGTACTCTGATATAAAGTTAACGTTCTTGAAGGCTATTCATGCACTGGCCTTGAATGAGCAGGAGTGATTCTCTAAGTGCTTGACTGGTTATGAGTTTATTGATTTTCATCCGCTGTTGGAAAATTGCCAGTGAAAGGTGTCAGCACAGTTGTATAACAAAGGAACTTGGGTTAGTATGCCGACCTCGCGAATGTTGAGGTGAGCAGTATGCGCCAGCCACTGGTTGCCGGTAATTGGAAGATGAATGGATCTCTCGAAGAGAACCGTCAGTTACTGGGTAAACTTGTTTCCGGTCTTGATACTAAAGCTGAAGTCCTGGTTTGTCCTCCTTCGATTTATGCTCAAGGCATTTGCGAAATATTGGCTGTTAGTGCTATAAAAGTTGGCTTGCAGAATGTCTCTGACAAGACATCTGGCGCTTATACTGGCGAGGTTTCGCCTCTGATGGTCAAAGATCTTGGTATTGAATACGTGATCATTGGTCATTCTGAGCGTCGCTCTCTGTTCGGAGAGGGTGATGAGGAAGTTGCTGCGAAATTCTGTGCTCTGGCTGATCAGGGTTTGGTGCCTATCCTTTGTGTGGGTGAAACTCTGCAAGAGCGAGAAGCTGGCAGCACCATGAAGGTGGTGACAGCTCAGGTCGAAGCTGTGCTGCGGACTGCTGGTCCGGAGCGTTTGGCAAATTTTGTGATCGCTTATGAGCCCGTATGGGCTATTGGAACCGGGCTGACTGCAACACCGGAACAGGCGCAGGAAGTGCATGCTGTGATTCGCAGCTTGCTGGCAGAACATGATCAGGCTATGGCTGACAGAACTCGTATTCTGTACGGTGGTAGCATGAAAGCAGCTAATGCTGCAGACCTGATCGCTTTGCCGGATGTTGACGGTGGTCTTGTGGGGGGAGCCTCATTGGTTGCTGAAGAGTTCCAGGCGATCTGTCGCGCTGCAGGATAGTGATGGAAACCATAATTCTTATTGTTCATGTTCTTGCCTCTGCTGCCGTAGTCGGTCTGATTTTGTTGCAGCAGGGTAAGGGTGCGGAAGCCGGTGCCAGTTTTGGGTCCGGTGCGTCACAAACAGTGTTTGGTAGTCAGGGTACTGGCAACTTTATGAGTCGTACTACGGCGATTCTGGCAACGGTGTTTTTTGTGACCAGTTTTGCTCTGGCTATGGTGGCCAGGCAAAAGGCAGATAGTATCGGTGATGCAGGTGTGTCAGCTGTAGTTGTTGAGGAGTCCGTTCCGGCCGGTGATGCACCGATCGCTCCGGAAGCCGCTTCAGAAACGAGCTCAGGTATAGGCTCAGAAAAGAGTGTCGAGAGCGATGCTCCTGTGATAGAATCACAACCCGTCGAAAGCGACGAGCAGAATAAAGAGCTGTCTCTGCCTCCAGTCCAGTAAGGACTAGCTTTAAGCAGGATGTAGTGGTGGTGTTTGCCCAGGTGGTGGAATTGGTAGACACGCCGTCTTGAGGGGGCGGTGGCCTAACGGTCGTGCGGGTTCAAGTCCCGCCCTGGGCACCAAATTGCCATTAACTTTTTCAGTAAATGGAAGAAAAGAATTTGGTTTAGTGTTGTAATGATTAAAAGGCGTATCTACAGTTATGGCTTGTGAAGCAGGTTTTTAGCTGGCAGTATACTGGAGTAGGTTTGATGCGGGGTGGAGCAGCCTGGTAGCTCGTCGGGCTCATAACCCGAAGGTCGTCAGTTCGAATCTGGCCCCCGCTACCAAATAATTAAACCCCATTATGGGGTTTTTTATTAGGTGCGTCAGAGTCTTTTGTTGGGCTTGAGGTGTCGGTCTCGACAGGGCTCTGGGAGTCTATTGAATTCATGTCTGATGGCGTGACTTTGGTAGGCTAATTAGTTGCGTCCAGCTGGAAAACTGGGTGCATAGAAGAGACAGGGCTTTTAAGCCCTTTTTTTGTTTTTGCAGACAGGTGTTTCCAACGTGGCAGGCAAGCAGTCGCAGCTGGAAGCATTGATTGGACCCGTGGTTGAATCCCTTGGCTATCAGCTTTGGGGAGTTGAGTTCAAATCTCAGGGTAAGCAGTCAATGCTTCGCATTTATATTGATTCCCTTGATAAAGAAAAGGGAATTCAACTGGATGACTGTGAGGTCGTCAGTCGCCAGGTCAGTGGGGTTCTCGATGTGGAAGATCCCATTACGGAAGAATATACCCTCGAAGTCTCATCGCCCGGAGTGGACAGGCAGCTGTTTACTCTTGAGCACTTTGTAGCCTGGGCGGGGGCAGAAGTTAATGTGCGTTTGAGGGTGCCTTTTGAAGGGCGTCGCAAGTACAGGGGTATTGTAAGAGGGGTTGAAGATCAGGACGTGGTGTTAGTTGTCGATGATCACGAACTGCTTCTTCCCATTGAGAGCATAGACAAGGCTCAGGTGATACCGAGATTCAACTAACTTCAGACTCAAAACTGGTAATGACCAGATAAAAGATTGAGAACAAGGTTCAGGCCGGGTTGTTAGCCGTTGTCTGCAATAACAAAGTTGATTACAGGCAGGGGTCTTCCCGGTTAACGGCCAGGGAAGTGTTGGCAAAGGCATGGACTGGTTCAGCATAGGCGAGGCAGAGCATGAGTAAAGAAATTCTGTTGGTCGTTGAGTCCGTTTCCAACGAGAAGGGCGTTCCACCCGAAGTGATCTTCGAGGCTATGGAAATTGCTCTGGCGACCGCGACCAAAAAGCGTTACGAAACCGAAGTTGATATCCGGGTGGCGATTGACCGCAGCAGTGGTGAATACGATACCTTCCGTCGTTGGACTGTAGTTGCTGACGAAGATTTCGAGTTTCCTGGCATGCACTTTACCCTGGATGAGGGTAAGGAAAAGGATGAGTCACTGGAAATCGGTGGTGTCTGGGAAGAGCAGGTTGAGTCTGTAGCATTTGGACGGATAGCAGCCCAGACTGCCAAACAGGTTATTGTTCAGAAAGTGCGTGAAGCTGAACGTGCCCAAATGGTTGAGCAATATCGTGACAAGCTGGGCGATCTGATTAATGGAACCGTAAAGAAAACGACTCGTGACAGTATTATTGTTGACCTTGGCAACAATGCTGAAGCAGTCATGCGTAAGGATAGCGTCTTGCCACGTGAGAACTTCCGTATGGGAAGTCATGTAAGGGCACTGCTCAGTGAAATTTCCACGGAAGGTCGTGGACCGCAGCTGATGCTGTCCCGAACTGCGCCTGAAATGCTGATTGAATTGTTCCGCATTGAAGTGCCAGAAATTGCTGAAGAGGTTCTGGAGATCAGGGCGGCTGCCCGTGACCCGGGCTCAAGGGCAAAGATTGCCGTTAAAACCAATGACGGTCGCATTGATCCGGTAGGTGCTTGCGTAGGTATGCGCGGTGCTCGTGTACAGGCGGTATCCGGCGAGTTGGGTAATGAACGTATCGACATTGTTCTGTTCGACGAAAACCCTGTCCAGTATGTGATTAATGCAATGCAGCCTGCAGAGGTTGCCTCCATCATCGTTGACGAAGATTCCGGAACTATGGATATCGCAGTCAGTGAAGATAATCTGGCCCAGGCCATTGGTCGTAGTGGTCAGAATGTTCGACTGGCCAGTGAGCTGACTGGCTGGAAATTGAACGTTATGACAGAAGCTGAAGCCGCTGCCAAACAGGAAAAGGAAGCGGACAGGTTTAAACAGAGTTTTATTGATCTGCTCGACATTGATGAAGAACTGGCGCAGCTGCTGGTCGACGAAGGATTCACCACCGTTGAAGAAATTGCCTATGTCCCACTGGAAGAGATGGTGGCAATTGAAGGCATGGATGAAGACATCGTGGAAGAGCTTCGCACTCGTGCGAAAGACAAGCTGCTGACCCAGGCCATTGCTCGAGAAGAAAAGCTAGATGGCGCACAGCCAGCTGAAGACCTTCTGACTATGGACGGTATGGATGAGGAGCTGGCACTGGAGCTGGCCAGCCTGGGTGTCATTACTATGGAAGATCTGGCGGAGCAGTCCATTGACGACCTTCTCGAAATTGAAGGTATGGACGAGACGCGTGCGGGTGAATTGATTATGACGGCGCGTGCTCCCTGGTTCGAGGAAGCTGGTAACTGAGCGGGCCACTGAGAGGAGAAGTGTTAATGGCAGAAGTAACCGTAGAACAACTCGCGAAGGTGGTCGGCGCTCCGGTCGAAAGGTTGCTGCAGCAGATGCAGGATGCGGGCCTGAAGCAGACAAAGGCTTCGGAAGCCGTGTCGGATGCAGAAAAGAAGCAGTTGCTGGCTCACCTGAAAAGCATTCACGGTGATCATACAGGTACTGCTGAGCCAACCAAGATCACCCTCAAGCGCAAAACTGTCAGTCAGATGAAAGTATCTGGCGGTGGTGGCGCTGGTAAGAAAAAAGTTGTCAATGTAGAAGTTCGCAAGAAGCGTACCTACGTCAAGAACGAAAAAGCGGAAGAGCAGAAGCCGGAAGAAAAGCGGGCTCGTGGTGACTCACGCCGTGATGGTGACCGTCCTCAGCGTCGTGACGGCGATCGTCCTCAGCAGCGTCGTGACGGCGATCGCCCACCGCGTCGTGATGGTGATCGTCCTCAGCGTCGTGATGGTGATCGCCCACCACGTCGTGATGGTGATCGCCCACCACGTCGTGATGGCGACCGCCCACCGCGCCGTGACGGAGATCGTCCGGCTCGTCGTGATGGTCCTTCTGCACCTGGCTTTGATCCAGCAGCAGCGCCAATGCCGACTCCGGAAGGTGATAAGCGAGGTCGTAATCGTAAAGCCAAAGATCGCCGTGATGAGCCCCGTGAAGAGCGCGGTCGTCGTGGTGAGAAGCGTGGCGGACGTAGCGCCGGTCGTAAAGACGATCGTCGTGGCGGCCGTAAGGCAGCTCGAACTATCACGCCTGAATCCATGGCCGCTCACGGCTTCACCAAGCCAACCGCTCCGGTGATACGTGAAGTCTCAATTCCTGAGACCATCACTGTTGCTGAACTGGCGCAAAAAATGGCCGTGAAGGCCGCTGACGTCATCAAGGCAATGTTCAAGATGGGCTCCATGGTGACCATCAACCAGGTGATCGACCAGGATACAGCGTCCATCGTGGTTGAAGAGATGGGTCACACCTTCAAGTTGGCTAAGGCTGACAGCATTGAAGACTCCCTGACTGAAAATCAGGAAGGTAGCGTAACCGAGTTTGAAGAGAGGCCTCGTGCACCGGTTGTCACGGTAATGGGTCACGTTGACCACGGTAAGACCTCCCTGCTGGACTATATCCGCAAGAGTCGTGTGCAAGCTGGCGAGGCCGGTGGTATTACTCAACACATTGGTGCTTATCATGTAGATACTCCACGCGGTATGGTGTCCTTCCTGGATACTCCTGGACACGCGGCCTTTACCGCTATGCGTGCTCGTGGTGCCAAGGCAACGGATATCGTCATTCTGGTGGTTGCAGCTGACGATGGTGTTATGCCTCAGACCGAAGAAGCGGTTCAGCACGCCAAGGCTGCCGGTGTTCCTGTGGTTGTTGCTGTGAACAAGATCGATAAGGAAGCTGCAGATCCTGATCGTGTGAAGAATGAACTGGCTGCGAGGGAAGTCATTCCTGAAGAGTGGGGTGGTGACACCCAGTTTATTCATGTATCGGCTCTGACCGGTCAGGGTATTGACGAGCTGCTGGAAGCGGTGCTTCTTCAGGCTGAGGTTCTTGAGCTTTCTGCTGCTGACGAAGGTCCGGCTAAAGGCGTGGTGGTTGAATCCCGTCTGGATAAAGGTCGTGGCCCTGTCGCTACGGTTCTGGTTCAGTCCGGTAACCTGCAACAGGGTGACAACATTCTGGTAGGTCAGCAGTACGGTCGTGTTCGTGCGATGCTGGATGAAGACGGTAAGGCGATCAAGGATGCAGGTCCTTCCATCCCGGTTGAAATTCTGGGCTTGGACGGTACGCCTGATGCCGGTGATGAGCTGATTGTGGTTAAGGATGAGCGTAAGGCTCGTGAAATCGCACTGTTCCGTCAGGGTAAATACCGTGAAGTCAAACTGGCTCGTCAGCAGGCTTCCAAGCTGGAAAATATCTTCTCCAGCATGGGCTCTGAAGAGAAGAAAACTCTCAATATCGTTCTGAAAGCAGACGTACGAGGTTCTCTGGAAGCTCTGACGACTTCTCTGGAAGAGCAGGGTAACGATGAAGTACAGGTTAAGGTTATTTCTGGCGGCGTAGGTGGTATCACTGAAACCGACGCTAACCTCGCTCTGGCTTCCAACGCTGTTATTGTCGGCTTTAATGTTCGTGCTGATGCCTCTGCCCGCAGGGTGATTGAGGCAGAAGAACTGGATCTCCGCTACTACAGCGTCATCTACGACATCATCGAAGATGTTAAGAAGGCTCTGGGCGGTATGCTGGGCTCCGACACCCGTGAGCAGATTGTTGGTACCGCAGAAGTGCGTGACGTCTTCCGTTCTCCGAAGTTCGGTGCGGTGGCTGGCTGTATGGTTATTGAAGGTACTGTTTACCGCAACGACCGTATCCGTGTTCTGCGTGACAACGTGGTTATCTTTGAAGGCGAACTGGAATCCCTGCGTCGCTTCAAGGATGACGTGCAGGATGTGCGCGAAGGCATGGAGTGTGGTATCGCGGTTAAGTCCTACAACGACGTTAAGCCAGGCGATAAGATCGAAGTGTACAAGACTGTTGAGGTCAAGCGTACTCTTTAATCAGGCTCGGCCGATCTCATTCGGTTGCCCGTCAAAGAAGCCCGCAGAAATGATTGCGGGCTTTCTCATATCAGCAGGATTGAATCCCCAATGGCTAAAGAATACAGTCGAACCCAGCGGGTGGCGGACCAGATTCAGAAAGAACTGGCACAGCTGATCCAGCTGGAGATGAAAGATCCCCGTCTGGGTATGGTCACTGTCAGTGCGGTAGAAGTTTCCCGCGACCTGGCCTTTGCCGATGTTTTTGTTTCTTTCCTGGGTGTAGACGACCAGAAAAGCGTCAGTAACCAGAAAAGCGCTGATGAGGACCTTGAGGTGCTGCAGAGTGCTGCCGGATTCCTGCGCAGCCAGCTGGCCCGTTCCATCAAGTTACGTAGCATTCCCCAGTTGCGTTTCCGCTATGACAATAGCCTGAGGCGTGGGGCGTATATGAGTGAGCTGATTGCAAAAGCTCGTTCTGGTGACAGTGATCATCAGGGTGAGTCTGAGGAGTAATGGATGTCTAAACGCAGACGTAGCCGTGGCCGCAGGGTGGACGGTATTGTTGTTGTGAATAAGCCCAAAGGTGCCAGTTCCAATGACGTTCTGCAACGCGTCAAGCGGCTTTATGGTGCAGCCAAGGCCGGTCATACCGGCAGTCTTGACCCTCTGGCCACAGGCGTTTTGCCGATCTGTCTGGGTGAGGCGACCAAGTTTTCACAGTATCTGCTGGAGTCCGATAAGTCCTACAGGACGGAAGTAAAGCTGGGTATCCAGACGGAGACCGGTGACCGTGAAGGTGAGATTGTTGAGCAGCGTGCGGTGAATGTTACCCGCTCTGATATCGAGACTGTCCTTGATCGTTTCCGTGGTGAGGTTGATCAGGTTCCCAGTATGTATTCAGCGTTGAAGTACAATGGTGAGCCCCTTTATAAGCTGGCTCGTCAGGGGATTGTTGTTGAGCGTCCGTCTCGCCGAATCACTATCTATCGTCTTGAACTGCTGGATTTTGAAGGTGACAGGTTAATCCTTGAAGTGGACTGTTCCAAGGGCACCTATATCCGTACACTGGCTGAAGATGTTGGTGCGGCTCTTGGTTGTCTGGGGCATGTTGCCGAACTTCACAGAATTAAAGCCGGTCCATATACTGAACACCAGTCTCACACTTTGGAAGAGCTCGAAGACATTCGTGACGGCGGTGGTCACAGGGCTCTGGATGAGCTCTTATTACCGTTGGATACTTCCGTCAGTGACTGGCCTCAGATCCGTCTGGGGGCAACCAGCAGCTACTACATCAGTCAGGGGCAGCCTGTTCAGGTACCTCAGGCACCAACCAAAGGGAATGTCCGTATTTATGGCCAGGAAGAGGTTGAAGGGCAGGAAGTCTTTCGATTCCTGGGGATTGGTGAGATTGATGAAGACGGTCGTGTCGCTCCCAGGCGGCTGATCAATTCTGGAAACTGAGGCAGATTTTCTGGCGTGGTGGTTTTAACAGACTGGCTTCCGGTTGGAAGTTGGTGTTAGAATGCCCCGCTTGGTTGACAGCAGGTGCTGTTAAACTTTGAAGGCTGGCTGTAAATATGCACGGTCTTGCCTGATTGTGAATGCATATTAACTGGAGTACAAAACAATGGCTTTGACTGCCAAAAAGAAAGCGGAAATCATCAAGAAATTCGGTCGCACTGAAGGCGACAGCGGTAGCCCTGAAGTTCAGGTTGCTCTGCTGACTGCAAACATCGAAGGTCTGCAGGGGCACTTCAAGGCAAACCACAAGGATCACCACTCCCGTCGTGGTCTGATTCGCATGGTAAACCAGCGTCGCAGCATGCTGAACTATCTGAAGGGTAAAGACGTTGAGCGTTACCGTTCCCTGATCGAGCGTCTGGGTCTGCGTCGCTAATAGCGCCTGTCTCGCTATTGACCTGGATTCGGGATTCTACTTTGGGTTGTTCTGTCATGTTCAACTCAGGGTTGAACAGGATACATTGAACAGTTTTGTGTCTGATAAATGTATTTCTGTGCAGCTAAAGCACCGCCGGCTTCCGTTGTGAGGCAGGCGGTGTTTTTGCATTTTTGATCACAGGAAAAAAGAAAAATCAGTGTGTTGTAAAAAGCAGCAAGGTGTTGCTGATAAGCTGTGAAATCTTTATTGCAAATAAGTGTATAATAAGGTTCTGACTTTTCTTGTGGTTAAAAAAACCATAAAGACGACATTGCTTTTACGGTTTTAAAGAGAGGGATTACCCCTCTCAAGTGCCTGACCAGGTACTTATACCAATCGTATTTTCTAACTCCCGCAATGAGCATGGAGATTTGAGCCTTAAGACAAGGCGGCGTGAGGAGTCATAGCCTTAGCTATGGCGACGATCGCCAACGCAGGATTAAGGCTCAAATCTTCAGCGCAATAGGGAGTTAGAAAGTTCGATTGGTATTGCATGTCAGCACTCTGGTCGTCAGTAGAGGGTGCAATTCCAAGTCTGTCTGGATAGGCGGGGTCTGTACATTATCCAGAAGGTTTAGAATTGCATCTGTCACGCCACTATGACCGGGTACTGTATTGGTTCATTCACACTCAATAGGAAAACGTTGTGAATCCGGTAATTAAAACATTTCAGTTCGGTGATCAGACCATCACTCTGGAAACTGGCCGTGTTGCTCGTCAGGCTTCAGGTGCCGTCCTGGCCAAGATGGGCGATATTGCTGTTTTGGCAACCGTAGTGGGTGCCAAGCAGGCAAACGAAGGTCAGGATTTCTTTCCGCTTTCTGTGCACTATCAGGAAAAAACATACGCTGCTGGTAAAATACCGGGTGGTTTCCTGAAGCGCGAATCCCGTCCAAGCGAAAAAGAAACTCTGACCTCCCGTTTGATCGATCGTCCTATTCGTCCTCTGTTCCCTAAGGGGTTCATGAATGAAGTGCAGGTTGTCTGTACTGTCATGTCTACTGACAAAAAGAACGACCCGGACATTCTGGCCATGGTCGCTACCTCTGCGGCTCTGGCTGTATCAGGTATTCCTTTCGATGGCCCTATCGGCGCTGCCCGTGTTGGTTTCAACGAAGAAAAAGGTTATCTGCTGAACCCAAGCTATGAAGAACTAAAAACTTCAGAGCTGGACATGGTAGTAGCGGGTACCAACGACGCTGTTCTGATGGTTGAATCTGAAGCCCAGGAGCTGACAGAAGACGAAATGCTGGGAGCAGTCTTATTTGCTCATCAGGAATACCAGACCGTCATCCAGGCCGTTAAAGAGCTGGCTGCGGAAGCTGGCAAGCCTCGCTGGGAGTGGGAAGCGCCAGCTGAGAACATTGAGCTGAAAGAAAAAGTAGCGTCCTTCGAAGGCAAAATGCGTGAAGCTTACCAGATCACCATCAAGCAGGATCGTACTGCTGCCGTTAAATCGCTGCGCCAGGAAGTGCTGGAAGCGATTGCTGGAGAAAACAGTGCTTTCGACGCTTCTGATGTTGAAAAAGCCTTCGGCAAGCTGGAGAAAAATGTTGTACGTGGCAACATCATCAGCGGTATGCCTCGTATCGATGGCCGTGATACCAGGACGGTTCGTAACATTGGTGTCGAGATCGGCGTTCTGCAGAAGACTCATGGTTCTTCCCTGTTCACCCGCGGTGAAACCCAGGCCATCGTTACCGCCACTCTGGGGACGACTCGCGACGCTCAGATCGTTGACAATCTGGAAGGTGAAGTCAAAGATCCATTCATGCTGCACTACAACTTTCCTTCCTACTCTGTAGGCGAGTGTGGTCGTATGGGAGCGCCTGGTCGTCGTGAAATTGGTCATGGTCGTCTTGCTCGTCGTGGTGTTCAGGCGGTTCTGCCTGCTCAGGAAGAGTTCCCTTACACCATCCGTGTTGTTTCCGAGATCACGGAATCCAACGGTTCCAGCTCCATGGCTTCAGTCTGTGGTTCTTCCCTGGCTCTGATGGATGCAGGTGTGCCTCTTAAAGCGCCGGTAGCCGGTATCGCCATGGGTCTGGTTAAAGAGGGTGATCAGTTCGCTGTTCTGACCGACATCCTGGGTGATGAAGACCACCTGGGTGACATGGACTTTAAAGTAGCGGGTACTTCTGAAGGTATCACTGCCCTGCAGATGGATATCAAGATTGCCGGTATTACCGAAGAGATCATGGAGATTGCCCTGGAACAGGCGATGCACGCCCGCCTGCACATCCTGGGCGAGATGAACAAGGTCATCAGTTCTGCTCGTACGGAACTGAACCCGAATGCGCCTATGACCATGTCTCTGAAAATTGACCCGGACAAGATTCGTGACGTGATCGGTAAAGGGGGTTCTACTATTCGCAGCATCTGTGATAAAACGGGTGCGTCCGTTGATATCGACGACAGCGGTATGGTACAGATCTTTGCTGAGAACAGCGAGAAAGCCAAGGCTGCTTATGACATGGTCTATGGCATTACTGCCGAAGCCGAGATTGGCAAGATCTACACCGGTGAAGTAACTCGTATTCTTGACTTTGGTGCATTCGTCAGTGTTTTGCCCGGTAAAGACGGTCTTGTGCACATTTCTCAAATCGCCAATGAGCGTGTTGAGAATGTGACCGACTACTTGAAAGTTGGCCAGGCTGTCGACGTTGTGGTGCTGGATATTGACTCCCGTGGTCGTATTAAGCTGAGCATTAAAGAAGTTGAGCGTGCGAGAGAACAGCAGGGCTGATCTTGAGTGCGTAACTTTCTAATAAAACAGGAGCCAGTGGCCCCTGTTTTATTATCTCCCTATCACACCGCTAAATCGCTGAACTCCCAAGCTGTAAGCCAGACTTCATTAGAACCAGTTTTTATAAATCATTTATATAATTTGCTATTAAACCCACAAACTCAGAGCCAGATCTCATAAGAATCGGTTTTTATAAGTCATTTATATTCTATTTATCATTGAAATAAAAACTATACTGTCGTCTTGTTGAGTGTTACGAACAGGCTTTTAACTGGGTTTTACCGTAACTATGGTCGAGGAGCTTAAGCATGAAACGAGTTTTAGGGGCTCTACCCGTGCTGGTCTTATCCATCGCTGTGACTCACGGTGCAATTGCTTTTGCCGTTGAGCAGCGCCAGGGAGGGCTTGCGCACTCAGATTCAAAGCAATCAAAAAATGAAACGCTTCTTCCATCCGTTTTGGCTCCGACATTTCCGTCGGGCGAGTCAAAAGCTGGGAGAAGCAGTCCTGTGGATTCCTCATCAAGTCAAAGTGATATTAACAACAGCTCCGGTGCGCCATTGCAGGGCACACAGGATCCAGTGGATTATCAGAAAGCGATCATCGATGAGAACAACCTGATTCCTTTTGGTGTTGATGAGGATGACTACACTGACGCTAAGAAAAAGCCAACGCTTCTTTGGGCAAGGGCGACTTTTCTTAAAAAAAAGCACCCCCATCACCTTAAAGAAGGTGATCTCCGGCCGGCACTATTTCCATTAAACACTGCCTATAACCGGGCCAATCCCTTCGGGACTGCGGTCGTAGAGTGTGGTTCCCCACTGCCAGCACCTTTAACCAAAAAGCGCCGCTGCAATGATCGGCAAGCGACCGGATTCTGTCGAGTCAAGTTAGAGCGGGACGGAGGGGTCTATACCCTCGTTGGTATGCTGGCCAACACACACGATAATTTCAGCGGATGTCTTTTATCGAGTCGAGAAAAAGATTATTTCCTGGAATCTTTGGGGGACCAAGCTCTGCTACCTAGAGACATTCTGGTCACTGACGAAAAATATTATCAGATCAATGTTGCTTATGGCAGAGTCTCCTACCGATTTCGGAAAGAGCTCAGGCATCCGGTACTCTTTGCATCGACAGTACTCCTGTCTGGGCGTCTGCGTCATGAAGCTTTGTGTAAAAATGATGCCAGCCCCGGAACCCAATGGTACAGCGATTACAGCGATGGGGTTCGTAAAAGCGGATATGGATGTGCAGGACTGATAGCTGGCGCTAACCCATCAGGCTCTATGCTCCATTTTGTCCCTATACGAAAGAAGGCCCATCCAGTCAAGCAGTCTCCTGTTGTATGGCAAGCAATGGAATCAGAACAAGATATCAGAGGAGACAACCTTGATGTTTATGAATACTTTTGCTCCCCCAGAAGGCCTTACAAAGAGTTTATCCTGGGCTCACTGGCTGGGCAGGGATCTAATAAGTATTGTGGATATATAGGTACCAGTGGAAAAAATGGCTACGTCGCTACCAATCAGGATGGCAGTATTGCTACTGATTACCTGAAACCTGTGATTAATGGTAGGATTGGCTGGAAGGCTTTTGAGGATAATCTGCCTGACGAGGCTATTATTGCCGGTTACAGCGTTGCAGGTTTTAGCAGAAGAATAGACAGGGTACCGGTATATTTTTGTCGTTTTATGAATAACGGTTTCAAAACCTTCGGCCAGTATTTTAAGGAGGGCAAAGTCTGTAAAACATCATTTGCAACGCCCTGCGGAGACTCCAACGCCTTGGTTTCTTCAGATACCTTTGACATTCTAGTCAGGAAGTGACGGGCAGAACCAGGAAGGCTGCAGACGGAATGTCAATTGTCGTTGTTTGGGCAATGGTACGGCCCGCACTGGCTAATGAACATGTCATTAAACGTTTCAATGAACTGCCCTATGTTCATTTCAATGATGCCGGTACTGGCAGGGCTTCTCTCAGAAGTAGACCTGAATCCTTCGATGTTAAGTGGGATTGTGTCTTTGGTTATGTCGAATATGTACGGTACAGCATGTTTCAGGAGGTCCTTTACTTGCGGCTTTGTCAGGCCATAAGCGACTCCATAGCTGAAATGCCTCGGATTACTCCTCATGACTTCAAATATTACGCTATTTTCTGAGGAAAGAGGCTGAGTATGTTGATTAATGGTAATCAGATTTTCAACTGCATCAGACTCACCTTCAGGGTCTCGGATGTAAACAATATCTTTTTCTTTGTCATAGCCAATCAGGCTGTAGGCGTGTTCGGTTCTAATTTCTGCGAACGGTCTCAGCCCCAAGGGAGCTGAATGGGGTGGGCTAATGGAAACAGTGGCTGCTTTTTCATTATCGACAAAAGAATTAAGTTGCTTCTTCAATCGCTCCTGAGTTTGAAGTTGCGGGTTGACGAAATCGGTAAGCGATCCCATCAGTACAGTCAAAACTGATTCTTCATCTAACCCGTCCAGTTCTGAGTATTGATGATACTTGAATCTTGCCGGGCGATTATATCGATTTGCATTAATGAAACGTTTCGACAGGTGGGCGTAAGCGGCTTCCAGCATAGCCAGCCAAACACCACCATCACGTGTTTCGGCAAAGTGTGAGTAGCGCTCAACTTCTCTGAATTGGATCAGCGTGCCATCATCAATCCCCGGAAAAACAATGTCAAATGTTCGTTCATCCGTCGTCGTATGGAAGTAATTGAATATTAGTCTTTTTCCGGTTTCAGAACTGGCAATTGAGGCCAGTGAGGCAATCAGAACACAATCTGGAAAATGTTTCTGCAGGAGATTGTCGGGAGTAATACTGGTCAGGCTGTGGGGGAAAAGCCGTCTATAGGCATTGGCAAACGCTTGCCGTTCGGGCCTGGCAAGCCAGGCGTTCCAGAATCCGTTGTCCTGCTCGTAGTGATATTTTGCGACCTGCCCTGACAGTTCAGCCAGCTCAATACTATCCCTGCTTAATAAAGCGGTAACAGGGTTTTGCCATGGCTCGAAATTAACAAGGTAAAGCCTGATGGTCTGGTAAAGGTCTTTGTTCAAATAGGGAGCATGATAGCCCTCAATCAGCTCATCGTGGGAGAGCAGGCCATCAGAGTCTTTATCAAGTGCGCCTGCCAGCTCCGGGAAGTGGTGGTACGCCGACGGGTAACCGGGTGAAAATTCGCCACTAAATACCTGGACAGTAAAAAAGAGCAGACTGGTTAGTAATAAAGTACGTAAATGGTCCATCCTGTTAATTCCTGTAATAAGCATCCTGCTGTTAAGCCATGCCCTCTGGTTTTGTCATGGGTTGTGACACGGCTTCTTAACCATTAAGTACCTGGCCAGTTGGTTTCGCATATTCTGGCGAGTGGATTTTTTCATCCTTCAAGGCGCAACGACGGGCGCGTAGCCATAGCTACGCAACCAGAGTTGGAACGCAGAAGGGTGGAAAAAGCCGCCGACCAGAATATGCGAAACCAACTGGTTAGGTACTTAGATGACAGGAAGTTCAAAAAGTTCATTTACAGGTCAGAGAAATGGAGATCCCTGTTAGCAGAATGACCAACTGGCCAGGTACTTAGTTATTGTTTATAGGGCATTGATACGGCCCGTCCTGACTAATATGCATGGTATTAAAGGTGCTAATGAGCTGCTCTACGCTCATTTCGATGATGCCGGTATTGGCAGGGCTTCTTTCAGAAGCAGGCCTGAATCTTTCAACATTAATATTGATTGTCTCTTTCTCCATGTGAATAATCCTTTGGTCAAGTCGATTAAGGAGGTTGTTTACTCCAGACTCCGTCATTATATGGGCGACTCCGTAGTCAGGGTGGTTGGGATCGTTCACCATGGCTTCAAATATTACGCTATCTCCTTCGGAAAGATGCTGATTATGTGGAATAATGGTAATGAGATTTACAACCGCAGCAGACTTACCAAAAGGGTCACGAATATAAACAACATCTTTTTCCTTGACATAGCCAATCAGGCTGTAGGAATGATCGTTTTCAATTTTTGCGAACGGCTTTAGCCCGAGGGGAGCTGAATTACATGGGCTAATAGCAACAGTTGCTGCTTTTTCATTATCGACAAACGAGTTGAGTAGTTCCTTTAATCGCCCCTGAGTCACAGATTGCGGGTTGATTAAATTGCTATGCGATCCCATTAGTGTGTGAAAAGCATCTGACTCCTTGATTCCGTCCAGTTCTGAATATTGTTGATACTTGGATTGTGCCCGGTCATTATGTCGATTTTTATTAATGAAACTTTTCGACAGGCCAGCGTATGCGGCTTCCAGCACAGCCAGCCAGATACCACCATCTCGTGTTTTGGCAAAGTATGAGTGGTGCTTAAATTCTCTGAATTCAATCTGGATGCTCTCACTAATACCTTCAAAAAGAATACTAAATGTCTGTTCATTAATGGGATAGAAGTAATTGAATATTAACCTTTTTCCGGTTTCAGAGCTGGCTATTGAGGCCAGCGTAGCGATCAGAACACAATCTGGAAAATCATTCTGCAGGAGGTTATCCGGGGTGATACTGGTAAGACCATGGGGGAAAAGTCGTCTATAAACGTCTGCAAACGCTTTTTGTTTCGGCTTTGCTAGCCAGGTATCCCAGAAGGTGTTGTCCTGCTCGTGATGATACTTTGCGACTTGCCCCGACAGTTCAGCCAGTTCAATGCTCTTCCTGCTTAATGAAGCAGTAACAGGGTTTTGCCATGACTCGAAATTAACAAGGTAAAGCCTGATGGTTTGGTAAAGGTCTTTGTGCAGATACGGGGCATGGTAGCCCTCAATCAGTTCATCGTAGGAGAGCAGACCATCAGAGTCTTTATCAAGTGCGCCTGCCAGCTCCGGGAAGTAGCGGTATGCCGACGAGTAGCCGGGTGCGAATTGCCCGCTAAAAACCTGGACAGAAAAAAACAGCAGACTGGCCATTAATAGAGTAGGTAATCGATCTGGCATATTCATTGGTGGTCAAAGATTCCCGTCATACTCTTGATTTGTGGTCAGGGATTCGCGTCATCTTTACCGTCGATGGCGCGTCATCATAATGCCATGCCGTGGGGCGAGGGTGATCAGGGGCTCGAGAGCAATGGGATGGCCAGCTACGAGGTCAAGGCGGTATTGTTGGCAGAGGGTGGCGAGGATGAGGCTGCCTTCCATCATGGCCATCTGGTTGCCAATGCACTGACGTGGGCCGCCGCCAAAGGGAAAGTAAGCAAAGCGTTTGATTTCGCGTTCTTTTTCAAAGCGCTCTGGCTCAAAGCCTTCAGGGTTTGGCCAAAAGCTGGCATGGCGGTGCGTCACGTAGGGACTGGTGAAGATCATCGTGTCGGCGGGGATGTGGTAGCCCGCGATTTCATCATCGGCGACGGCGCGGCGCGAGATGAGCCAGGCGGGTGGAAAGAGGCGCATCGCTTCGAGAAAGACCATGCGCGTGTAACTAAGCTTCGGCAAATCATCCATCGTGGCACGTCGCCCCCCTAAAACTTCATCTATCTCAGCCCAAAGACGGCGGCGCACGATGGGATGTGTTGAAAGCAGATAGAAGCACCACGCCAGGGCATTGGCTGTCGTCTCAGTCCCAGCGGTAAAAAAAATCAGCACTTCGTCGCGTAGTTGCTGATCGGTCATCTGTTCGTTCGTCTCTTCATCACGGGCGTGCATCAGCATCGAGAGCAAGTTGCCGCGCTCTGTATTGTCTTGGCGATGCCTGCTGATCATTTGTTCCACGGCGTCATTCAGTTTTTTTTGTGCCGCTCGGAAACGACGGTCACGCGGCGTGGGCAGCACGGGCGGCAAGGGCAAAAGTGCCCGGAATCGTTCGCCAATCTCAGAATTAATGAGCAAGGTTTGGCGATAAATCGCCTCGGCTTGCTCTTCAACGTCTACCCCAAAGAGGGTTGTGCTGACAGTGCGGGCTGTCAAGTGTCCCATTTCCGCTGCCACATCAAACGCCGCTTCCTCTTCCTCTTGATCTTTTTGCGCCCACGCCGCAAGCATCTTGACAGTTTCCTCAACCATCAGCTCCGCAAAGGCCGCGATACGCTTATGATGAAAGGCGGGCTGCGCCAAACGACGCTGCCGTCGCCAAAAATCCCCTTCGCTCGTCAGCAAGCCCTCACGAAAAAACCAGCGTGACATATCCCAGAGGGGATTGCCTTTGTCATAGTTACGATTGTTAGTTTGAAGCACATGACGAACATGGTCTGGGTGCGTCACCAAACAGGCTGGCCAAAGCCCATAGCGGAAACGCACAATGTCACCGTACTGATTGCTCAAGCTCATCAGCGTGTTGACGATATCGCGCTGCCCCTCCCTCATCACCTTGAGCATATTAAGCCCAGTTGGCCCAGGGGCTTGAGGCGCGGACGACATGCTTTCTTTGCGGCCAAATAACTTTAAACGGGTCATGACCCCTCCTTTTTTTACTCATTGATTTCGATCAGCGATTTCCCACCCCATTCGTGCGGCGCATCAATGCCAAAGAGGTGCAAAAGCGTCGGCGTGACTTAACCCCTGTAAAAAGCAGCTTGTTACACGTGACACCTTCTGGTCTGATCGTGATTTTCGACAAGCTAATTAACCATTAGATAACAGCAAGTCCAAAGAGTAGTTCATATCCGACTGGTCAGGCGCTTAGTTATTGTTGGTTGGGCATTGATAGGGGCCGCACTGGGTAATGAACATCGTCTTAAACGTATCAACGAACTGTTCTACGGTCATTTCAATGATGCCGGTCCTGATGGGGCTTCTCTCAGAAGTAGATATGGATAATGAAATATCGGAAGGAATTATGCCTTCGGCTATGATGTCCATCCACTGTGGTACGGTTTGGTTAAGGAAGTGGAATAGTCGAGGCTCCGTCAGTCCATAAGCGAGTTTATACTCAGGGTCCCAGGGAAGGCTCTTTATGACTTCAAATACTTCGCTGTTGCCTGAGGAATGAGGCTGAATATGACGATTAATGGTATAGAGGTTTGTAACCGCAGCAGACCGGCCATGAGGGTCACGGACATAAACAACATCTTTTTCTTTGTCATAGCCGATCAGGCTATAAGCGTGTTTGGATTCGATTCTGGAGAATGGCCTTAATCCCAGGTGGTTTAGAATTTCCGGTTTACTAGTAACAGTCACTGAGACAGTCGCTGCTTTTTCATCATTAACCAAAGAGTTGAGTAGCTCCCTGATCTGCTCGTTACTCTTAAGTTGCGGGTAGATATAATCAATATACGATGACGTTAGTATACCCAAAGCATGTCCCTCAGGTACCCCGAATAGTTCTGAATATTGATGATACTGGAATCGTGCTCGTTCATTTTGTCGATTTTTATTAAGGAATAATTTCGACAGGTAGGCGTAAGCCGCTTCCACCATAGCCAGCCACATACCTTCATCGCGTGTTTTGGCGAAGTGTGAGTAGCGTTCAACTTCGCTGAATTGAACCACTTTACCTCTGGGAAGCCCAGGGAAAACAATCGCAAATCTTTGTTCATCGACGATATAAAAGTAATTGAAAATTAGCCTTTTTCCGGTTTCGGAGCTGGCTATTGAGGCCAGCGAGGCAATCAGAACACAATCTGGAAAGTGCTTTTGCAGAAGATTATCCGGAGTAATACTGGTCAGACCATGGGGAAAAAGTCGTCTATAGGCGTCGGCAAACGGTTGCCGTTCCGGCTTTGCAAGCCAGGCATCCCAAAAAGTGTTGTCTTGCTCGTGGTGATACTTTGCCACTTGCCCCGACAGTTCGGCCAGCTCAATACTCTCCCTGCTTAATGAGACGGTGACAGGGTTTTGCCATGACTCGAAATTAACGAGGTAAAGCCTGATGGTTTGGTAAAGGTCTTTGTTCAGATACCGAGCATGGTAGCCATCAATGAGTTCATCGTAGGAGAGCAGGCCATCAAAGTTTTTATCAATTGCGTTTACCAGCTCTGGGAAGTGGCGGTACGCCGTCGAGTAGCCGGGTGAAAATTCTCCAGCAAAAACCTGGACAGGAAAATAGATCAGAATGGTCAGTAATAAAGCGCGTAATCGATCCATAATGTTATCCCCCTTTTAAAGAACATTATTGGTGTTACGCAACTCCCTCTGGAGAGATCAGAGGTTGCGATACAACCCGTCTAATTATTAGAGGCAAAAAAGCTCCAAAAAGTTCATAGATAGGTCAGTAAAATGGACACACCTGTTATTGAAGCGACCCACGATGGGTCACCTGTCTTGACCAGTTGGTGGCAGCCAGATACAAAAAAACCGTGCTTTCAAAAGTGAAAAGCACGGTTTTATTGGTACATTAGAGCTGGAAGATATTACTCGTCCAGGAAGCTCCTCAGGTGATCCGAGCGCGTCGGGTGACGCAGCTTTCTCAGAGCCTTGGCTTCGATCTGACGGATACGTTCACGGGTAACGTCGAACTGCTTGCCCACCTCTTCCAGAGTGTGGTCAGTGTTCATGTCGATACCGAAACGCATGCGTAGTACCTTCGCTTCCCGAGCCGTCAGGCCAGAAAGTACGTTGCGGGTAGATTCTTTCAGACCAGTGCCGGTAGCCCGATCGATAGGTGACTGAATGGTCGCGTCTTCGATAAAATCACCCAAATGGGAGTCTTCATCGTCGCCGATGGGTGTCTCCATGGAGATAGGCTCTTTGGAGATTTTCAGTACCTTGCGGATCTTGTCTTCTGGCATTTCCATGCGAACAGCCAGTTCTTCAGGAGTCGGTTCACGCCCCATCTCCTGGAGCATCTGTCTGGAAATACGGTTCAGTTTGTTGATCGTTTCAATCATGTGAACCGGGATACGAATCGTTCTGGCCTGGTCCGCAATGGAGCGGGTGATAGCCTGACGGATCCACCAGGTAGCGTAGGTCGAAAACTTGTATCCGCGACGGTATTCGAATTTGTCTACCGCTTTCATCAGACCGATGTTGCCTTCCTGAATCAGATCCAGGAACTGCAGACCACGGTTGGTGTATTTTTTGGCGATAGAAATAACCAGACGCAGGTTGGCTTCGACCATTTCTTTCTTGGCACGACGGGCGCGGGCCTCGCCCAGAGACATTCTGCGATTGATGTCCTTGATCTGGACCAGCGTACAGCCGAACTCTTTCTCAATAGTGATCAGCTTCTTCTGGGCACGTATGATTTCATCCCGGTAGTGGTTGATGGCTTCAGCATAGCCGGCGCTGCCAGAAGTGATGTCATCAATCCATTTCAGGCTGGTCTCGTTGCCCGGGAAAGTACTGAGGAAGATCTTGCGAGGCATTTTCGCGCGGCGTACGCAGAATTGCATGATCGCGCGCTCATTGCCCCGAATGGTGTCCAGAGTATTCCTGATGCGGAAAACCAGCATGTCAAAAACACGGGGAACCAGTTTCAGAGGCATGAAAGCTGTGGTCAGTTCATCCATTGCAGCTTTGGCTTCTTTGGAACCAAAGTCATGCTTTGCCAAAGTGCTCAGTACCTTCTCATGACCAGCGCGAAGGAGATCAAAGCGCTCTTTGGCTTCTTCCGGATCAAGACCGCCAGCGTCGTCATCGTCATCGTCATCAGAGTCATCGTCGTCAAAGTCTTCTTCGATGTTCTCGACAGCAGGAGAGGGGGGGGCGACAGGCTCATCGGAATCAGGATCGATATAGCCGCTGATCAGATCAGTCAGGCGGCCTTCTTCTTCTATAATCCGGTCATATTCGTCCAGAACAATCTGAACCGAGCCAGGAAATCTGGCCAGGGCTGACATGACTTCACGCAGCCCTTCTTCAATGCGTTTGGCGATCTGGATTTCGCCTTCGCGAGTCAGCAGTTCGACCGTGCCCATTTCACGCATGTACATGCGCACAGGGTCAGTGGTTCGGCCTGCTTCCTGTTCAACAGCTGCAAGAGCTGCTGCTGCCTCTTCGGCAGCAGCTTCATCAGTGTCCGCTTCTGACAACAACAAGGTATCGGCGTCCGGCGCTGTTTCGTAGACGGTGATACCCATGTCATTGATCATGCGAATGATATCTTCAACCTGGTCAGGGTCGGAGATGTCTTCAGGAAGATGGTCATTTACCTCAGCGTAAGTCAGGTATCCCTGTTCCTTACCGCGAGAGATAAGCTCTTTCAGTCGGGATTGTTGTTGCGAGTTAGCTGACATATCAACCCTTTAACAGCGAAAGTGGAGTGCCGGACGAAAAAAAACGTAAGCAGGCAATTATAGCTCAAAAAACATGAGGTTTTCCACAATAAAGTGTAAAAGAGTACACTCTCGCGGATCTGCACGATGTTCAGTGGATGGGGCACCGGAAAAACGGTCCATGAAAAACTACGCATGGTGAGGGCCCCCTTCCTTGGCTTTTTACCGTAAAAGCACCCTCTCACAACAGGTGAGTCAGTAAGATGCCTTCTTCGCTCATGGCTGTTTCAGACCGGTTTCAGAATCAGGTGTGTGGTTAATAACGGCTTCCCACATAGCACAGTGAAGTTCAAGTATATACCTAAAAATATGTGCGTCGCCATAAATAAAGTGATAAAAAACAATTTACATTTTACTTACAGTTATTGCTAAAAAATAAGGCGTTTGTCGTTCAGTCCGGGATTTTTCCGGGTTTTCAGAACGTTATTTCTTGGTACTGGTGTTCGTGGACTCGATACCGAGTTTTTTCTTTTTCTTTTCAAGCAGGGCTTCCAGAACACTGCGTTGTGCCGAGTCTATCTGACCGGGTTTTTTCTGTGATAAAGTTTGTTTAAGAGAGTTGGCCGTCTGTTTGTGCTCAAGCTCCCGGACCGTATCCCTGATTCGTTCTATAGCTTCATGGAATTCCTGGTCGTTGGGCTGATGCCCAAGTTCCAACGATGCGATTTCCTGAAGTCGAATGCCGTGGTGAGTACCATGCCATTGTGCGATCAGGGCAATAGTAGCCAGTTTAGGTTGTTCCTGAAGCGTTTTTATCAGAGCAATTAACAGTTGTGTATCAGGATGCCCGTCACCTTCCAGTTCATTGATTGCTTTTACGCTGGCCGCTAATTCAGGATTACAAAGCAGGTGCCGGATGGCATATAGAGATCGACCCACTTTTAATGGCGCAGGAATGGGCGGTTCGTTCTTTTCCTTAAAACCCTTTTTAAAGGGTTTGCGCTCAAAACTATACGTCTGAGGTTGGAAGTGCTGGGCAGACTCAGGCTCATAGTGCGCTTGCGGATAATAGTCGGTTTCAGCAGGTATAGGGTAATCGTCGTATGCGTTATCAGCGGCAGGTTCAGGCTCACTCTTTTTGTTTAAATAATTTTCAAGAGTATCGGTATTCAAACCAGTGATCTCTGACAGTTTCTGCATCAACATCTGTTTGAACAGACCGTCGGGAATCTTGTGGAGGTGAGGTTGTGCATCGGTGGCCAGTCGTGAACGTCCGTCCATGGTATTCAGGTCGATACCGTTACTGAGTTCCTGAAACAGGAAAGTGTCGAGGCTGAGGGCGGTGGTTTTTATTCTTTCCAGAAAGGCATCGGCACCTTCTTGTCTGACCATGCTGTCCGGATCTTCGCTCTGGGGTAAAAACAGAAAACGTGCCTGATTGCCATCTTTCATATGGGGAAGAGTGGATTCAAGGGCTCGCCAGGCTGCGCGTCCGCCAGCATTATCGCCGTCAAAGCAGAACACAACTTCTGATACGGTTTTAAAAAGTCTCTGTATGTGGTCCGGGGTTGTTGCTGTACCCAGGGTGGCGACAGCATTGTTGATGCCCTGCTGAGCCAGGGCAACAACATCCATGTAGCCTTCGACGACAAGAATGCGTTCAAGGTGACGATTATGCTTTTTGGCTTCATACAGTCCATATAACTCCCGTCCCTTCTGGAAAATGGGGGATTCCGGTGAGTTGAGGTATTTGGGTTTGGCGTCGCCCAGTACCCGGCCACCAAAAGCGATGATTCGACCTCGGGTATCATGAATGGGAAACATGATTCGGTCGCGGAAGCGGTCATAGCGGCTTTTGGTTTCTTCTTTTTCCACCAGCATGCCGGTTGTAACTAACTGGTCTTCTTTTTCCTGGTTCTCTGCCAGATGATTCTTCAGGTTGTCCCAGCCAGGCGGGGCAAAGCCGATACCGAAACGTTTGCAGGTCTGGCCATCCAGTCCTCTCTGCTTAAGGTATTCAATGGCTTTGGGTGCATCAGAAGCTTTAATCAATTGTTCGTTGAAAAAAACGTTGGCTTTGGTCATCAGCTCATAAAGCGGGCTGTGATCCGGGCCGCGTTTTTGACTGTGCTGTTCTCTGGGAACTTCCAGTCCAACCTGGCTGGCCAGAGAATCAACTGCTGTCGGGAAGTCCAGGTGGTCAAAATCCATGACAAAGCCCAGGGCGTTGCCGCTGGCACCGCAGCCAAAGCAATAGTAAAACTGCTTGTCCGGGCTGACAGTGAATGATGGGGTTTTTTCCTGATGGAAAGGGCAGCAAGCGGAGTAATTTCGACCGGTCTTCTTAAGCTTTATCCGGCTATCGACAACGTCCACGATGTCCAGCCGGTTCAGCAGGTCATCAATAAATGTCTGGGGGATGCGTCCGGCCATAAATGCCCATAAATGTGAGTGCCAGCCATTGAAGTGAAAAGGCCGCTACCAGAAATCTTAACAGAGTGCTGATGTTATCATCGCTAATGGACGGTTGTCAGTGATTGTTGCCAATGTTGATGGCAGACTTGCGCAGAGCTGACTCAGTTAAGCAGTTGTCTGATGGTCTGGCTGACCTGACTCATGTCCGCCCGGCCTTGAACTTTAGGCTTGATAATGCCCATGACCTTTCCCATGTCGCGCATGCTTTGTGCCTCGGTTTCGCGAATGGCTTCCGAGACAAGTTGGCTGATTTCTTCGGTGCTGAGCTGCGAGGGCAGGAAGCCCTGAAGAATGGTCAGTTCCAGTTTCTCCTGATCAGCCAGATCAGTGCGCCCTGCAGACTCGAACTGGTTGATGGCATCGCGGCGTTGCTTGGCCATCTTGTCAAGTGCTGCAAGGGCGCGGGTGTCGTCAATCGACTTTTCGTCTACTTCTATTCGCTTAAGCTCGGAAAGAGCCAGGCGAATCGTTCCCAATCGAACCTTGTCGCGGCTGCGCATGGCATCCTTCATTGCAGCAGTCAGTTGTTCCCTGACCTGGCATTCGCTCATGTTCTTACCTCAATACGATTCTTTCCCGAAAGAAAGTTTCGAGCAGAAATTTGGGAATCGAAGTTATTAAAGCCGGAAATCCGTTCTTAATACAGACGCTCGCGACGACGCTGTTCGCGCTGCAGTTTTTTCAAATGACGCTTGACAGCAGCAGCGGCCTTGCGCTTGCGAACGGAGGTAGGCTTTTCGTAGTGTTCACGACGACGTACTTCAGCCAGTACCCCAGCCTTTTCGCAAGAGCGCTTAAAGCGGCGCAGTGCTACATCAAACGGTTCATTTTCTTTAACTTTAACAGCAGGCATGCAGAGATCACCTTCCTATAAAAATAGTGAGTACATTAATAAAGGTTTGCAGCCCGGCATCACAACATCTGCTATTAGTACCATCTACTCTCTTTCAGAAAATTCTGCCCTGTTGTTCACAAGCCAGGGATGGCTTGGCAAGGATTTATTTTCGACCTGACGATTTTCATATCAATGAATCACGCCAAACGAGAGCAGGCGGTTGAGCATTCACACTTTTTTCCGGAGTACAGTCAATCTGATGTCCTGAAAGCCGTGGGAAGAAGCTAATTCCGACCCGCAAAATAAGCCTGAACAAATGTTCAGACTAGCCGCGTATTTTTAAGGGTGGGAATTTTATAGACTATTTTCAATAAATGCAAAAACCTGACTTGCTTTCATTCCTTTAAGAGTCCCCGGGGTTGCGGTGTCTGGCATTTCCTGTAAAGGCCGCTTTGCAGTATCATCCCGAGATCCTGCAGCAGGTAGCGAATAATAGCCCTATACGTAGATTCTTATTATCAGGGTGCCTGTTATTTGTGCTGAGGTTGATGAGCTGAAAAGCTGTCTGAATGACGGTAATCCACAGTTTCTTTCAGAAACCAGCGGGAAGTGTCAGCTGTATCTGACAGGCCAATGCTAACGGATCGTGGCATTGCCTTAATGAAAACAGCTTTTTTTTGAAAACAGTAGTGGGTCTAACAGATGATAGTCCTCGGGATTGAAACATCCTGTGATGAGTCAGGCATTGCACTTTATGACAGCGAGAGAGGGTTGCTGGCGGATGCTCTGTACAGTCAGATTGAAATGCATACCGAGTATGGCGGTGTCGTGCCTGAACTGGCCTCCAGAGACCATATCCAAAGGGTTCTCCCACTGATCAGCCAGGTGTTGGAAAAAGCCGACATCACACGCAAACAGATTGATGCCCTGGCCTACACCAGAGGCCCGGGTCTGATTGGTGCCCTGATGGTGGGAGCCAGTATAGGTCGTTCCATGGCCTGGGCGCTGGGTGTTCCTTGTGTGGGTGTCCATCATATGGAAGGTCATTTGCTGGCTCCTATGCTGGAAGAAAATCCACCTGATTTTCCTTTCCTTGCCTTACTGGTGTCGGGTGGTCATACCCAATTGGTGCGGGTTGATGGTATTGGGCAATATCAGCTGTTGGGCGAGTCTATTGATGATGCTGCTGGTGAGGCTTTTGACAAAGTAGCCGCTATGTTGGAATTAGGGTATCCCGGTGGTCCAAGGGTTTCCAATCTTGCACAGAAGGGGACTGAAGGGCGTTTCCGCTTCCCACGGCCTATGTGCGATCGTCCCGGTCTGGATTTCAGCTTCAGTGGTTTGAAAACCTTTACACTCAATACCGTAGCAGCCTGTAAAGAAGAAGGTGGGCTGAGCGAGCAGGATCGAGCGGATATTGCCTGGGCTTTTGAAGATGCCGTGGTTGATACTCTTGCATTCAAGTGTCGTCGGGCTCTCAGGCAGACCGGTTTGAAACAGTTGGTGATTGCCGGAGGTGTCAGTGCCAATCGCCGGTTGAGAAATCAGCTTGAAGCCATGGCGGCAAAAGAAGGTGGCAGCCTTCGTTATGCCAGACCTGAGTTTTGTACAGATAATGGTGCAATGATCGCCTATGCCGGTTGCCAGCGTTTGCTTGCCGGTCAGACGGAGCCCCTTGAAGTGGCCCCGATGCCACGCTGGAACATGGAGACACTGGAAGCCGTTAACCTGAAACCAGAGGGCAGGGTGAATGGATAAGGTTCGAATTGAACAGCTGGAAACCCAGGCTGTGATTGGTGTTTACGAATTTGAGCACGAAGCGGCCCAGCCTTTGATCATTGATTTAGAGCTGGAAACTGATTTTTCCCGGGCATTTCGATCTGACGACCTGAACGATGCCCTGGATTACGATGCTATCAGCCAGACCGTTCGTGCTTTTTGCGAAGCATCCCGATATGCTTTGCTCGAAGCCCTGGCAGGTGGCATCATTCAGTTAATTCAGGCGAATTTCAATGTTGACAGGGTCGGAGTACTGATCCGAAAACCACAGGCATTGAAAGGTGCTTTAGCCTCCGTGTGGTGCGAACGAACCAGGGAAGAGATGCGTCAGCCATGACACTTTTTTACATTGGCGTAGGGTCCAATGATGAGGCCGAGCAAAACTGTTGGCAAATGATACAGACTCTCCGTCAGCAGTTTGGTACCTTATTGGTCAGCAGTCTGATTCAAACGTCTGCCGAGGGTGGTGCTGTGGCTAAGGAGAGAGCGGCTGATTACTATAATGCTGTCGCCTGCTTTGAGAGCGAAGTGTCATCCGCATCGATTAATGGCTGGTGCAAGCAGGTAGAAGACCGGCTAGGAAGAGTCAGAGGCAGTCTTGAATGCCGGGCTGATCTCGATATTTTACAGGTGGTTGATGATGTTCGCGATGTGAGGATCAGCAGCATCGAAGAAGTTTACTATCGACCCCTGGTAAAGCAGTTATGGAATTTTCAGATGGGCAGGCCAGTCAGTGTTTTTACCGGCGCTATTAATCTGGTATTTGAACCAGGCGTTAAGCTGGGTAGTCAACCTCGTCTTCTGCCTGAGCTGGAGTTCGAAGCCATCTGATCAGCAGCCCGTTCATGGGCTGAATAATTCTAGTGATCCAGTTGTTCCTGCATTCGTAATACTCTCGTTTTTCTCAGTTCTTCACCTATCGCCTTGCCCTTAAAGCCCCGGGCAACAATCTCTTTGGCATTGGTCGAAAGGCAAAGAGAAAGCAAGGATTTTATCTGGCTCTGATGGCTTTCAGAAAGTGTTTTTTTCTGAGCTACGGCAATGCAGTGGCCGGCTTTCAGAAAGGCGTCAAAACGTTCTGACCGCCTGAATGCATCGGTGTTTTCAAACAGAATCATTAGCTGTTCTGCTTCCAGGGCTTCGGCGTGCTCGATTAAATAAGCACTGTGCTGAAAAGTCAGGCTGGCCAGCTCTGAAAACTGGGAAGGTGTTTTCAGTCGTTTACTCAGCGCAGTCAGTAAGTCTCTGGAGAGTTCTTTTTCAGAAGCGAAGGTGACTGCAAATCGAACGTCACAAGACGCCTGTTGAATGGCTGCCGTGCGAAGTGCTTTTATGCCTGTCGAATTCTCTCTCAGGAAAGGAGCCCATTCCGGCATAACGGCGTTTATGGCGTGACACTCAGATAATACTTCAAAAAATATCTCAGGGTCAGGTTCAGACAGGGCGCGTGTGGTTTCTTGCCAGATTCGCTCGGGAACCAGATAGGAGGCTTCACCTCTGTCGATCATAGAGGACATCAATTCGAGAGTCTCGGGAGCCACCCTGAACCCCAGGTGATGGAAGCGGGCGGCAAATCGAGCTACACGAAGAATGCGCAGGGGGTCTTCCTGGAATGCCGGGGAAACATGGCGAAGCAGTTTTTGTTCGAGGTCTTTCTGACCACCGTAGGGATCATAGATATTGCCAAGATCATCCTGGGCCATGGCATTAATGGTCAGGTCTCTGCGGATCAGGTCTTCTTCCAGAGTGACATCGGGGGCGGTATGAAAAACAAAGCCAGTGTAACCATGACCGGACTTTCTTTCGGTACGAGCCAGCGCATATTCTTCTTTGGTATCCGGATGAAGGAAGACAGGGAAGTCCTGGCCAACAGGCTGAAAGCCCTGTTCAGTCATTTGCTCAGGACTGCTACCAACCACTACCCAGTCGTGATCTTTGAGTGGAAGGCCTAATAACCTGTCTCGAACGGCACCGCCGACCAGAAAAATGTCCATGTCATCTCAATCTATTTCGTTGAATAAAATACATTAACTGCAAGGAAGCTGTTATAGAACCTTCTTTCATCAGGTGATCTATCCTTCCTTCCTTCCTGTAAACCAGAAATCAGGGATAGAATTATTAAACACTCACTCTTTGCAGTACCCTTGTTGATGCTAATGGCGTTGTTGATCGCCTGCCAGACCGAAGCACTGACAAGACATTATATTATCGAGCTTGGACAAGATGCAGGTTCTCCGAAACAGAACTCTATCATAGAACGTGAGCCGCCTGCGTTGTCACGCAAGCCATCAGATATTGCCGACACAAACGCCTATGCAGGACCCGCTTTAGCACCTCATGAAAAACGACACAGATCTGACAGTTATGGGTTACAAATGACCTTTGTTGAGTCGATTCCATGGCAGTTGCTTTACACCGCTCACCTGCAGGTTGTTTACGAACTGATCCTGCCCTCCAGCCTCACCGCTCGTGGTGCAAGCTTTTATCCACAGCTACCTCTGGAAGCAATTCTTCTTGTCGGCTGGCTTTTAAAAAGCTATCTGAACACTAATTCAAAGTGGTTTGATTGGGCTCAACAGCAGGCGAGCCGGGATTACCCGTTTACGGCCATTACCGGGACGACTGGCTCCGGACACGGACAGACACAATACTCGCCATCAGCATCATCCACTCAGCAAGTATCGGCAGCCACCCCCCCCCTTGCTGGCTATGTTACTGAGGTCTCTTATTCTGACTTTGGTGATGGTAACGGTGAGCCTGAACAACACCCGCACACTTTAGGTTTAAATTGTTTCCTCCATCCCTGTAATGGCGTTTGTCAATTCAGACCATCATCCAATATCAGAGAGCCTGCAGTTTGGTCGCAGTATTGCGAAGAGCGTTCGACAGACCAGACAGATGATGTTCCTGACATTCCGGTCCTATTGAATTCTGATGTCGTATTTGGACCTCAGGCCCATGAGTTTGATTGCAACCCTATCGATGGGGGCGCTTCAGGTTCGATGAGCACAGGTACAACCTTTACAGCTGGCGATAGCGGGTTATTCAATGATGATTTAACAATGCCAGGAGACTGGTTTTACACTGCTAATGATTTGGCAGCTAATAATGAGTTGCCCGGTCGAGAGAGTCTTCTCGTAGATGAACCGATTTTCTTTACTCCTGCCGATTCAGAAAGACAACAAATAATCACCGAGCCATCCCGATCAGGTCAGGGCCAACCACCCCTTTTCCGGGCAGACACAGTAGAAGCCACAGACCATACAGGACAAAAAAAACCTAACCTGGCAGTGCTCGCGGAAGGTCACCAGCCGCAGACATTGAGAACAGTTTGCAAGAATGCCAAAGGACTGTCGAATCTTAGAAGCAGAGTTCACATCGGGCAACGAATCTGTGAGGTGATCGTGATCGGGGAAGATGGTCAGCAGCGACCATGCGGGAAAATCTGCAAGAATGCCCGAGTCATGTCTTCTCACAAAAGCGCAAGACACAGCGGACAAAAAACCTGCGACCTGACAGTGGTTGGAGAGGATGGCCAGCAGCGGTCATGCGGCAAGGTCTTCAAGAATCTTTACGCTCTTTATCTTCACAAAAACAATTTCCACATCCGACACAGAACTTGTTTGGTGGCTGTGGTCAGGGAGGATGGTCAGCGACGGATATGCGGGGTGACCTGCATGACTGCTCGCGAACTGAGGGATCACAAACAAAAAGAGCACAGCGGGCAACAAGCCTGTGACCTGACAATAGCCGGTCTGAATCAGCAGTGCCCATGCAAGGTAGTTTGCAAGAACGCTAAAGCCTTGACCGGGCACAAAAGAATGCATCGAAAGCGCAAGCCTGAAGATCTCGACCAGGACAAGGACAATCGTTCTCGGGAGATAAAGTGAATAACTAATAATCAGGTCCGCAATCAAACCTTTTAGGGGGTCTTGATCTATCCTTCCTCTCTGTAAAAGAGAATGCAAGGACAGAATTATTAAACACTCAATCTGTGCCGTAATGCTGTTGCTGCTATTCTCGTTGTCTGTCGTCTGTCAGGTCGAAGCGGTGACAGGGCGTTTTATTGTCGATCTTGGACAGGATACAGCTTCACTAAAACAGGGCTTTTCGATCAAACATGATCGGCCTGAATTGCCGGTCAACCCATCAGATATTGCTGTTACCAACGGCAATGCAGAATCTGATTCGCCGCCCGATGACAAACGACATAGATCTTACAGTTACAGTGTAAAAACCACCCTCATCGAATTGATTTCGTGGCAGTTGCTCTGTGCCACTGACTTGCTGGTCGCTTATGAATTGAAACTGACTGGCAAAGATGTCCCTCTTTATTCATGGCTACCTTTAGAAGCGGTCGTCGTTATCAGTTGGCTTATAAAAAGTTATTGGAACCCCGATTCATTGCTCTTAAACTCAATTGAACAACAAAAAATGCGTCCGGATTATCCACTCAGGGCCATCACCATGATGTTCGGCTCCGGACAAAACCCGGAAAAATACCCACCATCAGAATCATCCAGCCAGCCAGCGATTCGGGCAGCCGTCCATCATACAGGCTATCTCACCAACTTCCTGTATTCTGACTCTGGCGGCGGTAACGGTGGCCCTCGACAATATGCACATACTTTAGGTTTAAATTGTTTCGTCCACCAGTGTTATGGCGTTTGTAGATACCAACTGTCACCCGATAGCAGGGAGTTCGTTGAATCGCCGCTGAACTCGGTAGAACATTCGACAGGCAGCACAGGGCAACTCAGTGATGATGTGCCGATGCCGAGTTATTTTCCTGTCAACAGTAATGACTGGTTTATAGCCAGTGTTTTACTCAATCTGGGTGGTCATTGTCTTCAGGAAGAACGCCGGATTTCATCTACGCAAAGTTATTTCACACCTCCAATGGAAACTTCAGAAACACAACAAACAGCAAGAGGATCATCCCAATCAGGTCAATATCCACCCCGTATTTCCAGGGCACGCAGGTTAAAAACTGCAGATCGCAGTAGTCATCGGACTTGTGAAGTTATCCTGGTCGGAGAGGATGGCAGACAGAGGCGGTGCGATAAGGTCTGCAAGAATGCCAGCGCCCTGTCGAGTCACAAAAGCAGCTTTCACTCTGGCCAAAAGACCTGTAAAGAGATTCTGGTTGCAGAGGATGGTCAGCGACGGCCTTGCAGGAAGATTTGCAAGCATGCTCAAGCCCTGTCGGTTCACAAAAAAAGAGAGCACAGTGTTCAACAAATCTGTAAAGTGAAAGTGGTCGCAAAAGATCGCCAGCAACGGCCATGCGGGAAGGCTTGCAAGAATACTGCGGCCCTGTCGATTCATAAAAGCAATTATCACACCGGGCAAAAAACCTGTGACGTGCCCGTGTTTGCAAGGGATGGTCAGCAGAAGCCGTGTGGGAAAGTCTGCCAGCATGCTCAGGCCCTGTCGACGCACAAAAAAAAAGACCACGGTGTGCAAAAAAGCTGTGTCGTGACAGTGGCCGGTGAGGACGGTCAGCAACGGCCATGCGGGAAAGTCTGCAAGAATGCTCTTGCCTTGTCGCAACATAAAAGTAGCGTCCACAGCGAGCCAAAAACCTGCGACGTACCGATCGTCGGAGAGGATGGCCAGCAGTGGCGATGCGGAAGAGTCTTCAAGAATGCTCATACCCTTTCGGTACACAAAGGATTACATCGAAAACGCAAGCCTGTTGAAGTGCACCAGGATGATGGCCCCGAACCTCACGTAAGTAAATAACTAATGATCGGGTCTGGCAGCAGATCTTTCATATGGTTTTGCCCGGGGCAACCTTTGGCTTTTTTAATAGAAGGTTTTTAAAAGAAAAGCATACTTGTTTTCCTGATCTATCCTTCCTTTCTGTATGCCAGAACTCAAGGATAGAATTATTAAACACTCACTCTTTGCGTTATCGCTATTGCTGCTTCTGACGTTTTCTGTCATCTGTCAGGCCGAAGTGCAGACAAGACGTTTTGTTGTTGAGTTTAAACAGAATGCAAGCTTTCCAAAACAAAGCTTTTCTATAAAGTCTGATCTGCTCTCAAAGTCGGGCAACCCGTCAGACATTGCTGATACAAACGGCTGTACAGGGTCAGATTCACTGCCCGATGAAAAACGACACAAATTGAGCAGTTACGAGCTCAAAATGAATCTTATTGAGTCGATTTCATGGCAGTTACTTTACGCCACTCAACTACTGGTTGCTTACGAACTGATCCTGACCACCAATCACGCTCCTGTATGCTGCAAACGATATTCATGGCTGCCTGTAAAAGTGGTTGTCGCTGCCGGTTGGCTTGTAAAAAGCTATTGGAACCCTGAATCATCACTTTTTAACCCGATTGAACAGCATGAGGCGACATCCATGCTGACACAGGGGGATCTCCCGTTTGTAACCGTCACTGCGGCGTTTGGCTCCGGACATAACCAGCAACAATATTCGCCATCAGCATCATCCGGCCAGCAAAGTCCGGGAACAGTCACCTGCCCTGCAAGCTCATTCACCAGCTTCCTGTATTCCGAGTTTGATGACGGTGACAGAGACCCTCAACAACACCAGCATACTTTTGGTTTAAATTGTTTCGTACATCCCTGCCAGGGTTTTTGCAGACTCCGATCATTATCCGATAGCAGAAGGCCTGCTGAATGGTTGCTGAATGCCATTGAACCTTCGACAGGCCAGACCGGAGTAGCAAATACAGATTATAACGGGCCACTTAATGATGATCTGACAATGCCCCGACGTTGGCCTGCCACCGCTGATGACCTGATCATAATTAGTGGTTTACTTAATCTGGGGCGTCAAAGTCTTCACGAAAAAAACGGGATGCCCTCTACTCTGAACCATTTCAGACCTCGAATGGAAGCTCCGGAAACACTACAAACAAAAACAGAATCATCGCAACTGGTTCAGGGCCCACACCGTCTTTCCAAGGCAGTTAGAGTACAAACGAAAGACCAGAGCGAACAGGAAACCTCTGGTGTGACCATGGTCAGGGAAGATGGCCAGCCGCAGCTATGTGGTAAGGCCCGCAAGAATGCTCAAGCCCAGTCGCATCAAAAAACAAAAGACGACACTAGGCAACGAATTTGTGAGGTGAGTGTGATCGGCGAGGATAGCCAGTCGCGGCCATGCGGAATGGTCTGCAAGAATCGTCAAGCTCTCTCTTATCACAGAATAAGAGATCACTCTGGCAAACAAACTTGTAGCGCAGCGGTGGTTGGCGACGATGGCCAGCTGAGGAAATGCGGGACAGTCTGCAACAATCCTATAACCCTGTCGGAACACAGAAGAAGAAGCCACAGCGGGCAACAAACCTGTAAGCTTACCGTGATTGGCGAGGATGGTCAGCTGCGGCCATGCGGGATGGTCTGCAGGAATGTTCTGGCCCTGTCGGCTCATAAAAGCGGATACCACAGAGGCCAGTCAATCTGTAATCTGGCTGTGGTTGGGGAGGATGCTCAACCGCAGCCATGCGGGAAGATCTGCAAGAATGCTAAAGCTCTGTCGAATCATAAAAGCAACTTCCATGGCAGGCAACAAACTTGCAAAGTGGCTGTGATCGGGGAGGGTGGTCAACCGCGATCGTGCGGGAAGGTCTTCAAGAATGTTCAAGTACTGTCGCATCACAAAAAATCAAGTCACAGCGGACAGCAAGTTTGCAGCGCGACCCTGTTCACAGAGTGTGGCCAGCAACGGCCATGTGGGAGGGTCTTCAAGAATGGTAGAGCACTGTTGCATCACAATAGAATACATCGAAAACGCAAGCTTGTTGATGTGGGTCAGGACGGTGGTCCGGGTTCTTGATCTCATACCCGTCTTTTCATGTGGTGATCTATCCTTCCTTTCTGTCGAACAGAATGCAAGGATGGAATTATTAAACACACATTCTTTGCTGCATCGCTGTTGTTGCTGATGTCGCTATCTGACATCTGTCAGGCCGAAGCGTTGATACGAAGTTTTATTGTCGAGCTTGAACAGGATGCAAATTCTCTAAAGCAGAACTTTTCTGTGAAGCGTGACCGGCGTAAATTGTCGGGCATCCCATCAGGCATTGTCGTCGCCAGAGGCTATGATGCAGCACCCGATTTGCCTGATAATAAACGGCAAAGATTATATAGTTACAGGGTCAAAATACCCCTTGTTGAGTCGATTTCATGGCATTTGCTCCACGCTACTCATTTGCTGGTTCTTTACGAGCTCATCCAGACCACCAGAGACACATCTCAGGGTTTAACCCTATATTCATGGCTATCTATGGAAACTGCCGTCGCTGTTGGTTGGCTCTTAAAAAGTTATTGGAATCCTGATTCGACGTTGTTTAACTCGCTTGAACAACCGTCGACTTCTATGCTGCTAAAGGGGTCTTGCCCGTTTTCAGCCATCACTGCGATGTTTGGTTCTGAACATAACGCACCGCAACACACGCCATCAGAAACACCCGGCCAGCAAGCTCCACAAACCACCACCCAACCGACAGGCGCTCCAATCAGGCTGGTGAATTCTGATTCTGGCGGCGGTAACGGAGGTCATCAACAACACCTGCATACGTTGGGTTTAAATTGTTTCATCCATCCTTGTCATGGTGTTTGTCAATTCCAGCTCTTATCCAATAACACGGGACTTGCTGAATGGCCACTGAAATTCGGAGAAAGCTCATGCCCGCATCTGGCTTATGGGCACTGCATGGGTTGCATAGGTTATTTTGACTCTGAAAACGTTAAATATTTCCTGGGAAATGTGCCTCTCGAAACAATGAATGGTTTGCCTGACATTAAAACCCAATTCATTGCAGACCAACTATTTGAGCCCTGGGCCCATGGCATTGACGTTAACTCTATGGACGGAGTCACTTATAAAACTGAAACTGCCGGATTATTCAATCATGAAGATCCAGTGCTTGGGAATGCATTTTCGGCCGCTCATGACTCCGTGCTTTTTGATCGGTCCGTTGATCTGCAGATTCCTCATGAAGAAACAGGTTTTTCTATGCCGTTTACCCATCCGGAAACACTACAAACAACTGCTGCATAAAGCCAATTGGATCAGGGCCAACATCATCGTTAACGGACGGAGGCAATACAAGCGACAAACAACAGTAGTCAAACAATATGCTACGCGACTGTGGCAGGGGAAGATAGCCAGCAGCGTCTGCCTGGGAAGGCCTGCAAGAGTGCTCTGGTTCTATCAAATCACATAAGCAAATACCGCACTGGGGTACAGATCTGTAGTGAGACTGTCATCGGGACGGATGGTCAGCAACAGCCATGCGGAAAGATCATCAAGAATTATGAAACCCTGTCGGATCACATAAAAAGATTACACAGCGGGCCACAAACCTGTGACTTAGCCTTTTTCGGGGAGCACGGCTTGCAGAGGCCATGCAGGTCAGTCTGCAAGAATGCTCGCGCTATGTCAGTTCACAAAAGCAAATACCACTCCGGGCAAAGAACCTGTGCAGTGATAGTGGTCGGAAAGGATAGTCAGGTGCAGCCATGCGGAAAGGTCTGCAACAATGCTCAAGCTCTGATCTATCACAAAAAAATGCATCGAATGCGCAAGCCTGTTGATGTCGAGCAGGACGCTGATCCCCGTCCTTGATCTGGCACCCGTTCTTTCGCAAGGTTTTCTTGATCTATCCTTCTTCTCTGTAATTCAGGATGCAAGGATAGAATTATTAAACACTCACTCTCTGCAGCATGGCTGTTGCTGCTATTGTTGTTTTCTGGTGTCTGCCAGACCGAAGCCTTGACAAGATCTTTTATTGTCGAGCCTGAAGAGGATGCAGATTCACCAAAACAGAACGTTTCGAAAAATCGCGATATGCATACATTGCCCGGCAACTGGTCTGGCATTGCCGCTACCAAAGCCTATGCAGAATCCGATTCTTTGCCTGATGACAAAAGACACAAATCTGATGGTTACCGAGTAAATACCAACATCATTGCATTGTTTTCATGGCAGTTGCTTCACGCCTCTGGACTTGCGGTTGCTTACGAAATGATTCTGACCACCAGAGACGCTCCCCTGAGCTACGATTCCCACTCATGGGTACGTTTAGGATGGGTTGTTGCAGTCGGTTGGCTTTTAAACCGCTATTGGTATCCAGACTTACCTCTGTCTAAACCGATTGAACAACAGGCGAGCCAGGAACTACCGTTTGCGACCATCACTGTGATGTTTGACTCCGGACATAACCCACCAAAATACCCGCTATCTAAATCATATGGGCAGCAAACTTCACAAGTCACCAACCAAGGTTCAGGCTCTCTGTACAGCTTTCTGAATTCTGGCTCTGGCGAAGGTAACCGGGGCCCTCATCGACGCCAGCATACTTTGAGCCTGAATTGTTTCCTCTATCCCTGTCATGGCGTTTGTCGATTCAGGCCCTCAAGCAATAGCGAAGCACCTGCTGACTGGCCACTGAACTTCTCAGAAGACTCATGCACCCATTTGACCAATGGACACTGCATAAGTTGCAAAGATCGATTTGAGCCTGTATGTCCTGCATACTCCCGAGAAGGCTCGCTTTTAAAAACATTGAATGATCTTTCCGGGACTCAAAGCCTTTTCGATTCTGGCCAGTTCTTTCAGCCACGGACAGATGATATTGGTGGCAGCTCTTTAGACGGGGTCGCCCTAGACGGGGTCGCCCTAGACGGGGTCGCCTCAGATGATTTTGACTTAGACGAGTTTGACTTAGACGGAGCCACCCTGAACATTATGAGTGCAGTGACCGCCAATAAAACTGATGCTAACGCGCCACTCAATGATGATGTACCAATGTTCGACACTTTTACTTTCACCACTGGTGATTTTGAGGGCATTAATGGGGCGCTCGATCTAAACAGTCCTCCCGAAGAAGGCGAGATTTCTTTTCCCCTTACCCAGACAAATACAGTACAAGTCCCGGCAGCACCTGATAATGTTATATTCACAGCCACACATTGTCAGCAGGCCCTGTTGGATCACAAAAAAAAAGCCCACTGCGGGCAAAAAATCTGTAATGAAATGTTGGTCGGAGTGAATGGCCAGCGACAGGTATGTGGAAAAGTTTACAAGAATTCCAAAGCCATGTTCAATCACAAAAGAAGAAGCCACAGTGAGCAACAAACCTGTGAAGTAAACGTGTTCGGGGAGAATGGTCAACTGCGGCCATGTGGAGTGGTCTGCAAGAATGTAAAAGCCCTGTCGGATCACAAAGGAAGAAACCACGGAAAGCATCAAGCCTGTGACGAAATCATGATTGGGGTGGATGGCCGGCCGCTGCCATGCGGGACGGTCTGCAAGAATCCTCGTGCCCTATCGGATCACAAAAGAAGAAAACACACCGGGCAACAAAGCTGTGACGAAACGGTGGTCACAGACGATGGCTTGCAGCGACCATGCGGGAAGGTCTCCAAGAATCTCCAAGCCCTGATGGAGCACAAAAGAAACAACCATAGCGGACAACAAACCTGTAACGTAAGTGTGATCCGGGAGGGTGGTCAGTGGGGACCATGCGGAAAAGTCTGTCAGAGTATTGTCGCTCTGAAAAGTCACAAAAGAAATGCCCACACAGGCCAACAAACCTGTGACAGAATGGTGATAACAAAGGATGGCCAACAGTATCCATGTGGTAGGGTCTGCAACGGTGCTTTGGCCCTGACGATTCACAAAAGCAACTACCATACCGGACAAAAGACCTGCGGCTTGCCCGTGCTCGGAAATGATGGTCAGTTGCAGCCATGCGGGAAAGTCTGCAGTAATGCCCGAAGCCTGTCTGAACATAAAAGAAAGGACCACACCGGGCAAAAAATCTGTGACGCAGTCATGGTTGGGAAAGATGGTCGGCAACGGCTATGCGGGCGAGTCTGTAAGAATACTCAAAATCTGTCACAACACAAAATCAGATCCCATACCAATGAAAAAAGCTGTGACGTGATCGTGGTCGGTGATTTTGGCCAGCAGCGGCCATGTGGGAAGGTCTGTATGAATACAGGCGTTCTTTATAATCACAAAAGAAGTCATCGAAAACGCAAGTCTGCTGCCCTGGACCAGGACAATGACCTCAGCCCTCAAGAAGGTAAATGAATAAGTAACAATCTGGTTGTATGGGGATCAGGTTTTTACGACACGCTTGTTTATAAGCTAATCTACCCTCCCTCCCTGTAAACGAGAAAGCAGGGATAGAATGATTAGACAATCACTCTTTGCTGCATCGCTGTCGCTGCTAGTGTCGTTTTCTTTTATCAGTCAGACCAAAGCGCTGACAAGATGTTTTATTGTCGAGTTTGAACAGGGTGCTGGTTCTCAAAAACAGAGCTTTTCGATAAAACCAGCCCGGCATTCATTTCCGGTCGACCCAACAGTTATTCCTGAAACTAACGACTATGCAGTATCTGGTTTACCGCCTGATGAAAAACGACAAAGAGCTGTCAGTTACGGATTAAAAATGCCTCTTATTGAGTCGATTTCATGGCAGTTGCTTTATGCCTATCAGCTGCTGGCTGTTTACCAACTGATCCTGACCACCAGAGACGCACCTCCGGGCCCAGCCCCCTATTCATGGCTATCTGTAGAAGCGGTTGTCGCTGTCGGCGTACTTTTAAAAAACTACTGGAAACGCGATTCACTTCTGTTTAATCCGATTAAACAACAGTCGGCATCTATGTTGATACAGAAGTATTTCCCATTTGCAACCTTCACTGCAATGTTTGGTTCTGGAGATGACTTATCACAATACCCGGCCCCGGAATCATCTGGCCAGCAGGCTTCACAAACCGGTATCCAACATAAAGGCAGTTTAACCAGTCCACTGGATTCTGGCTCTGGCGACGGTAACGGAGGTTCCCAACAACACCAACATACGTGGGGTTTAAATTGTTTCGTCTATCCCTGTCACGGTGTTTGTCAATTCCGACCATTGATCGAGAAAAGAGAGCCCGTTGATTGGCCGCTGAATTTCGAAGAAATCTTTTGCCCTCATTTGGCTAATGGACACTGTCTGGGTTGCATAGGTCGTTTTGATCCTGAAAACGCCTCTGATTCCCGGAAAGACTTTTTTTACAAAACAGTGAATGATCCTTCTGCCATTCAACTTTCATTCGATTCTGCCCTATTCTTTGATGACAACTCAGAAGACGGGACCACTCAGGAAGAGTTAATCCTGGACTTATTGAGTTCAGGAAGCGCCAATACAACCTATCCTGCCGGGCCTCTCAATGACGATGTCCAAATGCCCGGGGATTTGGACATCGCTAATGGTTTTGAGATCATTAATGGGTCAATCAATTTAAATGATCTGCTCGAAGAAAACGGTTTTTGCCTAACGCTTTCCCATTCAGAAACACCACAAAGAACCACTGAATCATCCCGATTGGATCAGAGCCAACCTTATCTATCCCGGGCAGAGGCAACACCAGCCACAGACAGCAGAGGGCAATTAATATGTGAATACTACACAGGGAAAAAAATCTGTGAACTGGCAGTATTGGGGCAGGATGGGCAGCAGCCATGCGGGAAGGTTTTTGACAATATCATGGCCCTGAGGAATCACAAAAAAAAGGACCACTCAGGGGAAAAAAATTGTGACCTGACATCACTCGGGCAGGATGGTCAGCAGCAACCATGCAGGGTGGTCTGCAAGAATGCTCAAGCCCTGTCATATCACAAAAACAAATGCCATAGCGGGCAACAAACCTGTGACATCAGTGTGGTTGGGCAGGGCGGCCAGCAGCAGCCATGTGGAAAGGTCTTCAAAAATATTCGATCCCTGGCGGATCACAAAAGCAAATACCACACAGGGCAAAAAATCTGTGAGCGAGCAGTAGTAGGGAAGGATGGACAGCAGCGGCCATGCGGGGAGGTCTGCAAAAATGCTCGAGCTTTTTTACTTCACAAAAGCAACTATCACTCAGAGCAAAAAACCTGTGTCGTGACCGTGGTAGGAGAAGATGGCCAGCAGCGGCCATGTGGGGAAGTCTTCAGAAATCTTCAATCCCTCTCGGGGCACAAAAGCAGACGCCACTCAAGGAAACAGAACTGTGACTTTGTCGTGGTCGGGCAGGATGGGCAGCAGCGACCATGCGGAAAGGTCTGCAAGAATATCAGAGCCTTGTCGGATCACAAAAGAAAATACCATACAGGAAAAAAAAACTGTGAATTGGCAGTGGTCGATCAGAATGGGCAGCAGCAACCATGCGAGACCGTCTGCAAGAATGCCATTGCCCTGTTGGGTCACAAAAAAAGATACCACAGCAAACAAAGAGTCTATCGAAAACGCAAGCCTGTTGATGTGGGTCAGGGTGATGAATCAGTCTCCAAGAAGTTAAAGTGAAGAAGTAGCGAACTGATCTAACCTCATTTCACGAGGTTTTGCCTGTACAATCTTTATTTTTAACAGCAGCTTTTTGACAAAAAACACACTTATTATCTTGATCTATTCTTCATCTCTGTATTCCAGAACGCAAGGATAGAATTATTAAACGCTTACTATCTGCGGCATCGCTGTTGCTGCTATTATCGTTGTCCGTTACTTGTCAGGCTGTAGCGTTGAACAGGCGTTTTGTTGTTCAATCTGGACAGGATGCAGTTTCTCCAAGCCAGAGCCTTTCTATGAAACCTAACCTGAATACATCGCCGGTCAACCCGCTATTCATAACCGACACGAAAGGGAATGCAGGATCAGATTCGTCCTCTGATAATAAACGACAAAAATCTTCCGGTTGCGGGTTCAAAAGGCCCCTTATTGAGTCGATTTCATGGCAGTTGCTTTATGCCTCTCACCTGCTGGTTGCTAACCAACTGACCCTGACCACCAGAGACGTTCCTTTGAGCTACGACCCTGATTTATGGTTGCCCGAAGATTGGTTTGTTGCAGTCGCCTGGCTTTTAGGCAGCTATTGGAACCCCGATTCTCCGCTGTTTAGCCTGATCAAACAACAGGGGGGGCAGAAACTACCCTTTGCGACCATCACTGCGGTGTTTGGCTCGGGACATAACCAGCAAATGTACCAGCCATCACAATCATCGGGCCAGCAAACGCCACAAGCCACCAGCCAAAGTTCAGGCGCTTTAATCAGCCCTCTGAATTCTGGCCCTGGTGGCGGTGACGAAGGCCCTCAACAGGACATGCATACTTTGGGTTTAAATTGTTTCGTCTATCCCTGTTATGGCATTTGTCGATTTCGATCATCATCCGAAAGCAGAGAACCCGCTGAATGGTTGCTGGAATCATTAGACGTCTCATGCCTCCATCTGGCTAATCGGCATTGCAATAGTTGCGTTAGTTATTCTGATTCTGAACAACTATCTGGTGTTATTGATAGTTTCTTTGCAGATGGGGTCGCCTCAGACGGGGTCGCTATAGACTCAATCGTCAATAAAACTAATGCTACCTGGCCACTCAGTGATGATGTAGCAATGCACAGGCATTTGTCTTTCATCGCTGGTGATTTTGTGGACATTAATGAGCCAATCGGTTTGCAGAATTCTTTCAAAGTAGACGAAGCTTTCTTTACGCTTTCCCATTCAGGAACACAACAAACAACCACTGAATCATCCCGGTTAGATCAGAGCCAATCCCATCTTTCCCAGACAGGCACGATACAGGCTTTAGTAGCAGCTGAGAATGTCATATTCGGAGCCAGACATTGCCAACAAACTCATTCAGAAGATAAAGCCGGGCAAATAACCTGTAAAGCGACAGTTTCTGAAGAGGGTGGACAGCAGCGACCATGCGGGAAGGTCTGCAATAATGCTAAATCTCTGTTATCTCATGAAAGAAGATACCACACCGGGAAACGAGTCTGTAAAGTGTCAGTGATCGGGAAATATGGCCAGCAGCAGCCGTGCTGGACGGTCTGCAAGAATGCTCAAGCCTTGTCGCAGCACAAAAGAACAGTCCACACCGGACAACAAATCTGTAACCTGGTCGTGATTGAGAAGGATGGCCAGCGGCGGCCATGCGGGAAGATCTGTAAGAATGCTCATACCCTGTCGAATCACAAATGCAGAGTTCACTCCGGGCAACAAACCTGTGTTTTGACCATAGTCGGGAAGGATGGCCAGCCGCGACAATGTGGGACGGTCAGCGATAACAATCAAGCCTTGGTGAATCACAAAAAGAAAGACCACAGCGTGCAACAAACCTGTGACGTATATGTGATGGGGGAGGATGGTCAGCAGCGACCATGCGGGACGGTCTGCAAGAATTATAAAGTCTTGGGGATCCATAAAAGCAAACGCCACAGCGGACAACAAATTTGTGACGTGATTCTGGTTGGTGAGGATGGCCAGCGGCGACCATGCGGAAAAATCTGCAAGAATAGCGGAACCCTCTGTGATCACAAAAGAAGGCATCACAAACGCAAGCCTGATGATGTGGGTCAGAACCTCCGTCCCTGATCTGAAAGCCTTTTCATGAGGTTCTGCCTGGTCTGGCTTCTGGTCTTTAAAAGAGGGTGTTTAACAGAGGCTCTCTGAAATAAAAGCACGCTTGTTTTCTTGAACTATTCTTCCTCTCTGTATATCAGGAAGCAAGGATAAAATTATTAAACACTCACTCAATGCGGTACTGCTATTGCTACTGTCGTTTTCTGTCGTCTGCCAGGCCGAATTGTTAACAAGACGTTTTATTGTTGAGCTTGAACAGAATGCAGGCTCTCTAAAACAGAGCTTCTCCATAAAGCCTGACCCGCATATGTTTACGGGTAGCTCGTCAGAAATTTCTGAAACAAACGACCGTGCAGGATCCTGTTTACTCCCTGATAAAAAACGACACAGACATGACAGTTACGGGATCAAAACAACCCTTGTTGATTCGATTTCATGGCCGTTACTTTACGCTACTCAACTGCTGGTTGTTAACGAACTGATTCTGACCACCAAAGATGCCCATTTAAGCTCCAATCTCTATTTATGGGTACCTGGAGAAGTGATTGTGGCTGTCAGTTGGCTTTTAAAAAGCTATTGGAACCCTGTTTTACCTTCGTTTAGCTCAATCGAACATTATGAGGTGACTCAGAACCTCACGTTTGCCACCATCACTGTGATGCCGGGTTCCGGGCATAACCCTCCAAAAGGCCAGTTACCTGAGTCGCTTGGTCAGCTACCCTCAGCAGCAAACACCAATTTTGCAGGCTCTTTCAGCAGCCCCCCGAATACTAATGACAATGGTGACGGTAACAGAGGCCCTCAACAGCATTTGCATACTTTGAATCTAAACTGTTTTGTCTTTCCCTGTCGTGGTGTTTGTCAATTGTGCAATTTTGATCAACCACCACAGACTCTTTCCGAAGAAATTCGAATTTCCACAATGCTTACCTCTTCAGAAAGACAAGAAAAAGCCACTGAATCATCTCAATTGGGTCAGAGCCAACCTCAACTTTCACAGTCAGGCGAAATAAAAGTCACAGATATCAGCGGACAAGAAAGCTGTCACCTGACAGTGGTCAGACATAATGGCCAGCAGCGGCTATGCAGGAAAGTTTTCAAGAGTGCTCAAGGCCTGTTGGATCACAAAAAAAAGTGTCACCTCGGGCCACAATCGTGTGCCACGATGGTGGTCGGTCGAGATGGTCAGCTAGAGCCATGCGGGGTCGCCTGCAGCAGTGAAAATACTCTGTGGCATCACAAAAGAAGAGACCACTCCGGGCAACAAATCTGTAACCTGACCGTGGTCGGGGAAGATGGCCAGCAGCGGCCATGCGGGATGGCCTGCAAGAATGAAAATGTTCTGTGGCGTCACAGAAGAAGAGACCACTCCGGACAATTAATCTGTAGTCTGAACCTGGTTGGTGAGGATGGTCAGCAGCGCCCATGTGGCAAGGTCTGCAACAATGCTATAGCCCTGTCATCGCACAAATCCAGATTCCATAGCGGGCAACGAATCTGTGATGTGTTACTCGTCGGGGAAGATGGCCAACAGTGGCCATGCGAGAAGGTCTGCAAGAACGCTCAAGACCTGTCGGTTCACAGAGCAAGAGACCACACCGGGCAACAAGTCTGTAAAGTGGTCGTGGTTGGAGAAGATGGCCAGCGGCGACCATGCAGCATTGCCTTCAGAAATGTTCTGGCTCTGTCATCTCACAAAAGCAAATTCCACAGAGGGCAACAAAACTGTGACCTGGTGGTTGCCGGGGAAGAAGGTCAGCAGCGGCCATGCGGGAGAGTCTTCAAGAATAAAAATGCCCTGTTAAGTCACAAAAGAAGAGACCACACCGGACAACAAACCTGTAACATGACAGTGGTCGGGGCAAATGGTCAGCCGCGCCCATGCGGCAAGGTCTGCAAAAATGTTTTAGCGCTATTATTTCACAAAAGCAAATACCACAGTGGACAACGATCCTGTGAACAGGATGTCGCCGGTGAGGATGGTCAACAGCGACCATGCGGGAAGGTTTGCGATAACGCTCAAGCCTTGGCGGATCACAAAAGAAAAGACCACAGCGGGCAACAAATTTGTAACCTTACCCAGGTCGGGGAAGATGGCCAGCAGCGCCCATGCGGTAGGGTCTGCAAAAATGCTTCAGCTCTATCAACTCACAAAGGCAGCTACCACAGCGGACAAAGAACCTGTGACTTGGTCATTATCGGTGAGCATGGCCAGCAGCGCCCATGCGAGAAAGTCTGCAAGAATAATCGAGACCTGAGGGATCACAAAATCATAGATCATACCGGGAAACAAGTCTGTGATGTGATGGTGACAGGGGAGGATGGCCAGCGACGGCCATGCGGGAAGGTCTATAAGAATACTAAATGCCTGACGCAGCATAAGAGAAAACACCAAAAACGCAAGCTCGCTGAGGTGGATCAGGGTAATGACTGAATCAGAGAGCAAGGACAGAATTATTAAACACTCAGTCTTTACGGCACTGCTCTTGCTAATGTCGTTGTCTGTTGCCTTTCAAACTAAAGCGTTCACACAAAGTTTTATTGTCGAGCTTGAACAGAATTCCAGACTTCCAAATAAGAACTTTTCTATAAAATCTGACCAGCATACCTTGCCGGGCAATCCGTCAGACATTGCCGATATAAGCGGCTATGCAGGATCAGATTTATTTTCTGATAAAAAACGACACAGGCTTGGCAGTTATCGGTTAAAAACGACCCTTATTGAGTCGATTTCATGGCGGTTGTTTTATGCCACACAGTTGCTGGTTGTTTATAAACTGATCCTGAGCAGCAAAGATTTCTCTTCAGGCACCAGCCTTTATTCACGGCAACCTTTGGATCGGGTCGTCGCTGTCGGTTGGTTTTTAAAAAACTATTGGAACCTTGATTCACCGCTATTTAAATCGATTGCACAACAGGAACTGAATCATTGCCATCCGTTTGCTATCATCACTGCGATGTTTGGTTCTGGAGAAAATTCCCCACAATACTCACCATCAAAATCATCAGGCCAGCGAGCCTCCCAAGCCACCCTCCAAAGTACAGGGTCTATAACCAGCCTTCTGAATTCTGGCTCTGGCGGTGATAACAGAGATCCTCAACAACATCGGCATAGTCTGGGTTTAAATTGTCTTGTCTATCCCTGTCACGGCGTTTGTCGATTCCGAACATTATTTGATAGCAGTGGATCTTCTGAATGGACGCTGGACTCCCTAAAGGGCTTATGCCCCCATTTGGTCAGTGGACATTGCTTTATTTGCTCATATGATTTTGCTCCTTTAAACACTGAAGATTGCCAACAAAACCCGCTTTTTGACACGTCGATCGGTCTTCCTCCGATTCAAAGCCGATTCGATCTTGATCCACTTTTACAGACACAGGGAAATAGTATTGATGGCAATACAGCCAATGGCTGCATCTTTTTAGGCGGGGTCGCCTCAGACGGGGTCGCCTTAGACGGGGTCGCCGAGACAACTGACTTTATCGGGTCAATGGGTGATGATTTGCCAATGTCCGGGAGTTTGCCTTGTACTGTCAATGATTTTGAAGCTATTAACGGGCCACTCGATCCAGTAAGTCTTTTAGAAGAAATGGGAATTTCCTCAACGCTAAATCATTCTGAAGCACAGCAAACAATCACTGGATCACCCAAGTTGGGTCAGAGACAGTCTCATCTTTCGCAAACCGGCGCAATACCGGCCAGAAACAAAAGCAAGCAAAAAACCTGTAAACTGACAATGTTGGATGAGTATGGCCAGCCGCAGCCATGTGGGAAGGTCTGCGATAATACTAAAGCCCTTTCAATTCACAAAAGACGATATCACACCGGGCAAAAAACCTGTGACTTAACCATGGTCGATAAAGGAGGTCAGAAGCGGCCATGTGGAAAAATCTGCAAGAATTCCATGAGCCTGGCGGTTCACAAAAGAATACACCACAGCGGACAACAAATCTGTGGTTATTCCGTGTCAGGGGAGGATGGCCAGCTGCGCTCATGCGGGATGGTCTGCAGGAATATAAAAGCCTTGTTGGAGCACAGAAGCCAATACCATAGTGAGCAAATAAACTGTGAGCTAACCGTGGTCGGTGAGGATGGCCAGCAGCGATCATGTGGGAAAGTCTGCAAGAATGCTAAAGCCTTTTCGGATCACAAAAGAAGAGAGCACAGTGGACAAAAAACCTGTGAACTGATCCTGGTCGGAGACGATGGTCAGCGGCGGCCATGCGGGATGGTCTGCAATAGTGCTCAAGCCTTTTCATCTCACAAAAGCCGATATCACACCGGGCAAAAAACCTGTGATGTAACAATAGTCGGTAACACTGGTCAGAAGCGGCCATGTGGGAAAGTCTGCAGGGGTACTGAAGCCCTGAGCGACCATATAAAAATAAACCATATCCTTGACCAAACCTGTGATGTAAAAGTGGCAGGGGAAGATGGCCTGCCTCGGCCATGCGGAAAGGTCTGCAAGAATGCCAAAACACTGTTAGATCACAAAAGAAACTCCCATACTGAACAGAAAACCTGTGCTGTAACCCTGGTCGGAGACGATGGCCAGCGGCGGCGATGTGGGTTTGTCTGCAGGAGTCAAACAGCCTTGAAGGGGCACAAACAAAGACACCACAGCGGGCAGAAAACCTGTAACCTGAGCGTGATGGGCAAGGATGGCCTGCAGCGGCCATGTGGGGAGGTTTGCAACAGTGCCAAAAGCCTGGCGGATCACAAAAGAAGAAACCACAGCGGGCAAAAAACCTGTGATGTGATCGAGTTCGGGGAGAATGGTCTGCAGCAGCGATGTGGGAAGCTCTGCAAAAATGCTATAGCCCTGACCAGGCACAAAAGAATGCACCGAAAACGTAAGCCTGCTGAGGTGGACAAGAACGATGACTTCAGTCATCAAAAAGGTATAGTGAATAAATAATGATCTGACTGCCGCCCTTTTATTGGGTTAGCGGTTATGCGACAGTCCATGGGCAAATAAATCAGATCAGCAGCGGGAAGTGTACAGGGATTGTACAAAAATCTGTCTTCTGTATCTGGGAATTCTGTTTGATTTTGTGCATGATTGCGGGCTGGCCAAAAGCCACTGGAGGCTGCTCATTTGCCTTAATTGGAGATGTCATCGTCATAGGCATTTCCCGATTAGATTGATCATACGGCACAGGATCAGGTTTGCCGTCATTGGGGGAGACACCGCATGTTTGAGGCTAAGGCCTTATTTGAGCCTGAATTCATCCAGCAGAGCCCAACCAGGCTCTGGAAGACTATCTCTCCACAATACAGTGTGGATGAGTCAGCCTTACTGGCACAGCTGGCCGATTTGGCCAGACCCAGTCCGCAGCAGCTGGCTGTGGTAACCCGACGAGCTACCGATCTGGTCGAGCAGGTTCGAGCCCGGGAAGATTCCATTCATATGATTGACTCTATGTTGTTGCAATACAGCCTGGATACCCGTGAAGGTATTCTGCTGATGTGTCTGGCAGAAGCCCTGATGAGAATTCCTGACTCTGAAACCGCCGATGCCCTGATTCGTGACAAACTCAGTGTCGCTGAGTGGGAAAGGCATCTCAAACAGAGCGATTCGCTATTGGTGAATGCCTCCACCTGGGGTCTGATGTTGACCGGTAAAGTGGTGACATTAGGCAAATCGGAAGACGGTCGCCCGGCTAGCGTGATTGGTCGACTGGTTAAAAAAATGGGTGAACCCTTGATTCGTCAGGCTGTGAACCAGGCGATGAAAATTATGGGTGAGCATTTTGTACTGGGTCGCACTATTGCAGAAGCACTCAGGAATGGTCGAAAGCCAAGAGAGAAAGGTTACACCTATTCTTTCGATATGCTGGGTGAAGCAGCACTGACCGAAAGCGATGCTCAGAAATATCTCGCTTCCTACCTGACTGCTGTCAGGTCCGTTGGTCAGGAGCAGAAGGGTGGCTACAAGGGCCCTCGTCCCAGCGTTTCGATCAAACTTTCTGCCCTGCATCCCCGTTATGAAGTGGCCAATGAAACCCGTGTCTTGAAAGAACTGTTCGACAGCGTGCTGGAACTGATTCGCACTGCCAGAAGCCTGAATGTGGGAATCACCATTGATGCCGAAGAGCAGGACCGCCTTGAGTTGTCTCTGAAACTGTTCGAGAAACTCTACCGTCATCCTGATTGTCAGGGATGGGGTGCTTTCGGACTGGTTGTACAGGCTTACGGTAAAAGAGCACTCCCCGTTCTTGCCTGGCTGGCAGCTCTGGCAAAAGAGCAGGGTGATGAAATTCCTGTGCGTCTGGTAAAAGGTGCCTACTGGGACAGTGAAATAAAACTGTGTCAGCAATCCGGCTATTCCGGCTACCCGGTATACACGCGCAAAGAAGCAACAGACGTTGCTTATCTGGTGTGTGCCCGTTTTCTGCTGAGTGATCCTGTTAAAGGGGCTATTTATCCTCAGTTTGCTACCCACAATGCTCATACTGTTGCCAGCATTCTGAGCATCGCAGAACATAAACATTATGAATTCCAGCGTCTGCACGGAATGGGTGATGCGCTCTATAACACGGTACTGGATCAGGAAAAACCGGACGTTCGCATTTATGCACCTGTGGGTAGTCACAAAGATTTGCTGCCCTATCTGGTGCGTCGACTTTTGGAAAATGGTGCTAACTCCTCTTTTGTTCATCGTCTGGTGGATGCCAGGACACCCGTAAAGGACCTGGTTCATCATCCTGTCACTGTGCTCGAGAAGCATAGTTCTCTGGCCAATGACAGAATTCCTTTACCGGTAGCTATTTTTGGAAAAGACAGAGTTAATTCCATAGGTGTCAATATCGATATTGAGTCACAGTGGCAGCCGTTTTCTGAATCTGTACAGAAGTTTATGGGCCAAACGTGGCACAAAGGTCCCGTGATTTCCGGCCAAAAGGTTGAAACTGAAAAAGTGGTTGATCTGCAGTGTCCTTACCAGCTCAGCGAGCTCGCAGGTCGTCTGCACTTCGCCGGAGAAAAGGAAGTGGACCAGGCTATTTCAGTGGCTCACAAAGCGTTTGACCGTTGGCACAAGATACCAGTAGAAACCCGTGCCCAGAGTCTGGAGAAGTTGGCCGACCTGCTGGAGGCCAACCTTGAAGAGCTGGTGGCACTCTGTCATAAAGAAGCGGGTAAAACGATTCACGACAGTATCGATGAAGTGCGTGAAGCGGTAGATTTCTGTCGTTATTATGCCAACCAGGCGCGTGAAAAATTCTCAGCACCTCAGGTTATGCCAGGACCTACCGGTGAATCCAATGAGCTTTACCTGACCGGTCGAGGCGTCTTTCTGTGCATCAGTCCCTGGAACTTCCCTCTGGCTATTTTCCTGGGTCAGGTGGTTGCCGCGCTGGCCTGTGGTAACACGGTTGTAGCCAAGCCCGCAGAGCAAACCACTCTGATTGCTGCACGAGCTGTTGAGATGATGCTGGAAGCCGGCGTGCCTGCCGATGTGATTCAACTGGTACCGGGTGAAGGTAAGGATATTGGTCATCAGTTGACCGCTGATCCTCGTATTGCCGGTGTTGCTTTCACAGGTTCAACCCAGACTGCAAGATTAATAAACCAGACTCTGGCTGCGCGAGAGGGCGCTATTATCCCTCTGATTGCCGAGACCGGTGGTCAGAATGCCATGATTGCAGACTCTACTGCTCTCCCTGAGCAGGTCGTTAATGACGTTGTTCAGTCTGCTTTCGCCAGTGCCGGGCAACGTTGTTCAGCGTTGCGAGTGCTCTATGTTCAGGAAGATATTGCTGATCGTATTGAAGACTTGCTGGTCGGTGCGATGGCAGAACTGAAGGTGGGTCACCCAGCCCTGCAGGAAACAGACCTTGGCCCTGTTATCAGTGAAATCGCCCTTAAAGGACTCCAGGCTCATATTGATCGCATGAAGCAGGAAGCTCGCCTGATTGCCGAAGTGGATTTGGGGGCTGAATGCAATGAAGGTTACTTTATTGCGCCGGTTGCCTTTGAGATTGAGAGCATCAGCCAACTGGAAAAAGAACACTTTGGCCCGATTCTTCACCTGATTCGCTACAAGGCTTCTGAGCTGGATAAAGTGATTCAGGAAATCAACGGCACAGGTTACGGTCTGACTCTGGGAGTGCATAGCCGCAACGAAGCGACCTCCTCCTACATTGAGCAAAGCCTTAAAGTGGGTAATGCCTACATAAACCGTAATCAGATCGGTGCGGTGGTCGGTGTTCAGCCATTTGGTGGACAGGGACTCTCCGGTACCGGTCCAAAAGCCGGTGGGCCTCACTACCTGTATCGCTTTGCTACTGAACGTACCCGCACCATCAATACGACGGCTGTCGGAGGTAACGCCACACTGTTGTCCCTTGGGGCTGGTCACTGATCGTCATTGCCTGCTCTTTAACTCTGGTTCCCATGCAGAGCGAGGGTGTCGCAAAACTCCAACAGCTCGTTCTCACGCTCTGAAGTCGTCATTCCCGCGAAGGCGGGAATCCAGCGCCAACGGTGGATCTCTGCCTTCTCGGGGATGACAAGGCCAGGGGGACACCGGGCAGTATGGTTCTGGTGGAGAGTCAGTGTGGATTCCCGCCTTCGCGGGAATGACGAGAATGAAGCCGGCAATGATGGGAGTCAACGCGTTCCCACGCCGGAGAGAGTTTTGCGACATCCTCTCAGAGCGTGGGAACGAGTTGACAGGAGGTTGGGAAATCAATTACTCAAGCGTTACCCGGTTAGCTTCTTCGAGACTGGTCACACCCTCCAAAACCTTTAACAGTCCAGACTGGCGAAGGTTATTAAATCCTTCTTTCTGTGCAATTTCGGCAATCTGGAGGGAGTTGCCCTCTTCCATAATGATTTGCTGCAGAGCCGGTGTGATCTTTACGACTTCATAGATACCCACACGGCCTTTGTAGCCCTTGCTGCATTGATCACATCCCTTGGGGCCATAAATTTTGGCATACTTGATCTGCTCTTCGGTAAAACCTTCTTCCAGCAGTGTTTCTTTTGGGATGTCTTTTATTTCCTTACAGTGGTTGCATAAGCGTCTGGCCAGACGCTGGGCAATGATCAGGCTGACAGAGGTGGCAATGTTGAAGGAAGGAACCCCCATGTTTTGCAGACGTGTCAGTGTTTCCGGAGCGCTGTTGGTGTGTAGCGTGGACATGACCATGTGGCCTGTCTGGGCCGCTTTGATGGCGATGTTGGCCGTTTCAAGATCTCGAATCTCCCCCACCATAATGATGTCAGGATCCTGACGAAGGAAGGCTCTCAGAGCTTGAGAGAAATCCATCCCCTGCTTCGGATTAACGTTCACCTGGTTGATACCTTCCAGGTTGATTTCTACAGGGTCCTCGGCGGTGGAAATGTTTCTTTCCGGAGTATTCAGAATATTCAGCCCCGTATAGAGAGAGACGGTCTTACCGGAACCGGTGGGTCCTGTGACCAGAATCATACCCTGGGGTTGGTGCAAGGCTTCCATGTACATTTCTTTTTGGGTTTTTTCATAACCCAGGGCATCAATGCCCATTTTGGCACTGGAAGGGTCGAGAATCCGAAGTACGATTTTTTCACCCCAAAGGGTAGGCAGGGTATTGACCCGGAAGTCGATGGATTTGCTTTTGGACAGGCGCATTTTAATACGACCATCCTGGGGCTTACGTCGTTCTGAAATATCCATGGCAGACATTATCTTCAGACGGGATGCAATTCTGGGTGCCAGGCCAGCAGGTGGTTTGGCGGTTTCATGAAGAACGCCGTCGGTGCGAAATCGAACCCGATAGGTTTTTTCATAAGGTTCAAAGTGAAGATCCGATGCGCCTGATTTGATGGCAATGAGCAGCATTTTATTCACGAATTTTACGACAGGGGCATCGTCATCTTCCCCTGCTACTTCCTCATCGTTGTCTTCGACGGCACCCACTTCCAGCTCTTCAAGGTTATCAAATTCCTCATCATCGAAATTCGACAGGGCATCAACATTGCTATCCAGCAGTTGATCAATGAATCTGTCCAGCTTGTCTTCTTCAACCAGTACCGAATCCACCATAAGACCGCTGCTGAATCGGATTTCATCAATGGCTGTATGATCACTGGGATCAATTACCCCGACAAACAGTCTGGTCCCCCTCTTTATTAACGGGATCAGTTTATGCTTGCGAATCAGCTTTTCCTGAATCAGTTCTTTCGGGATGTTTTCAGGGTCAAAGGCATCAAGATCCATAACTGGCATGCCAAATTCTTCTGCGGTAGCCAGGGATATGTCTTTGGCGCTGAGTAAATTCTCCTGGACCAGGTAGCTGGCAAGGGGCTGCTTTGTTTTTTCTGCCTGTGAAAGTGCGGAGCGGAGTGTCTTTTCATCGATCAGCTGGTCGACAACCAGTCGAGCAGCCAGTCCTGTCAAAGGTTTATCGACCATGCCTTGTCTATCCGTTTATTGTTCTTGGGTCTGTTCTCTGATTTCTACTATATCAGCACTGAGACGAGAGCATAAACAGGATATTTCATAAAGTGTTGAAGAAGGTGTGGCGTTCACAGAGTATACGGTCTGGTAGAAGGAAGCTGAATTTTATAATGTCGGAGTCTGACAATGAACAAAGCCATTACCAGGGGGATAATGGCTTTTGCGGCACTCTTGTACATTTTTTACATGCTTTTCCAGATGCCAGGTGTCGGATTTTATTTACTGGCTGGCAAGGTAAAATACATGAGGCGGGTTGGGGTGCCCCGTTTACTATCTTCACCGTCATAGTAACTGACCAGCATAAATGTTTTGCCCCCTTGTACCGTTTCGGGACCCCGAGCAATCGCCTCAAAAGAGGTTTCGTGAATATCAAAGCCTATTCCATCTTCGAATAATTTCAGGGAGTCCTCTTGAAGGCTGTCAAAGATAAGGGTCTTGGACATAAAGTAGTCTGGTGCATCCATGAATGCCTTGTTCAGCTCGTTGTCAGCAAACATTTCACTGCCTTTGACATTCTTGCCACTGCTCAGGTCGACCAGATAAACCCGGGTAATAAAATTGGATTCAGAACTTCGATAAGGGAGCACTGTTTTCTCAAGGAACAGAGCCTCTTTCTTATTGAGAACCGCAATATCGCTGACTGTACGAATCGGGCTGCTCTTCAGCTGTTTCATTGCAGAAGGGCTTAAACCCAGAAGAGAAAAGTTATAGAGCTTCTCTGACAGAATTGTTACTTCACCCTTGGCAGGAAGCTGTTGGCTGTTCAGGTATTTTCCTGGCAGCGGTTCGCCATTGTTAGACAGTTGTTCTGTAGTAAAGGTCACCACCCTGACAGGTGGGACATGTTCATTGATATTCCATTGTTTGGCATCCTGAACCAGAGCTCCGGCGGTTGCTGCAACGTAATGGTTGCTCTTGGGAATACGGTCAAGACTTTTCACACCTAATCCCTGTTGAATACCCTTCAATCCCATGTGGAAAGGAATCCAGTTGTTGTTTTCAAAATGTTTAGGCAGTTTGAATGCGCTATCTACCTGACCGGGTCTGTGATCATTTTCTGTGAGCAGGAATTTTGATGACAGTCCGATATCGACGTGGTGAACACCTTTGGAGAGTTGCAGGGGAATTTCCCTGAAGGTATGCAGGAAGGCTGCCGGAATCAGATCAAGCACAGGTACAGGGAAGAACTCATGGGCATCATACCAGGCTTTCAGAAAACCATTGTTTCGGGTGGCCAGACTGGTTTCGTCACGATTCGCGTGCCTGTAGCCGTAGCCTGCATAGGCGGGGATGTCGATTGCCCTGTAGTCAATAACGCCGGTAACGCCTCTATCACTCTGACTGGAGGAAATCATCAGCTCACCGTCTTTGGTCAGAGTGATGGCGCTGGGGGCAATATGACCATCGTTCAGCCAGAGGGGATGGGTTTTGGCATTCTTGCCTTCGGTGATAGGGTATTCGAACACTTCACTGGGTAAAGGTCCGCCGTGATTAGGATTCTGACGATCCAAAACCACCTTGCTCATATCCAGCTCGTAGTAGTGGGGCTTGGAAAAGACCCCCCAGCCATGACGACCGGTGAAGCCTGCTCCGGCATCTCCAGAAAGCAGGTAGAGTGTCCCTGTTGAACCATTTCCGACATGAGCGAAGTGAGCACCAGTAATATGAGTGACCCTTTTCTGGTCGTCCGGGCGCAACAGGTGACTTCCCAGATACCTGACGCTTTTATGAGGGGCTAATTTCCCTGGGGATTCTGCTGACCATCCGGGAGTCGAAAGAGTCAAGCAAAGCGTTAAGCCAACCAGGGCACTTCTTCTTTTCATCATTGATAAAAACACCTGAAATGAAACAACCCCATAAAGATAGCCATAATTTTTCATTGCAGGTGTATTTTTGACTGAAGTCGCTTCTAAAGCACCAGAGACGGGAAGGGAGTACCTGAAAGTCTGATAGTCAGGGTTTGATTGGGTTGCTTGGGCAAGTGAGCCATCGATCACAAAGCTCTCGGTTTTAGCAAAATCGTCGTAAACCCTCGCCCAATCGGGCGGGGATATAAGACGGGAACGCAGAGCGTTCCGGTTGAGTATTTGTACGTAGTTGGTTATATTTTCTATCGGTCTGTCTCTATGCAGAGACTCACGGTGACGAAAACCAAGCACTGTTAACAAAAAATTAAGGCAGAGACAACTGCCCAACCGCCCTTGAAGAACCAGACGAGCCCATACCTGAGTGACCCGTTAAGGCTGCGGCAAATCAAACAAAAGACCAATAAATAACCGAGGGGCACCCGGTTACTGCCGATGGAGGCTTCTGTGTAAGTCCAGTCGCTATAGGCTGGCTGTAGCCTGTGAAGTCAGAAGCCTCGCCTGACAAGGCGGGGAGTGTCACCAGGTTTATCTACCGGCTTATTCGATTCAGTTACAATCAAAATAAGTCAAAGCCTGCTCTAAAAATAATTTAAAGCTGTTTGGAAAAGACTTTGTAAGAGTCGTTAATTCATTTAATAGCTTATTTATTTCTTCCAGATAACTCCAAGTCTCGGATACGTCAATTGTGTCATTCTGGTCAAGATATTCTTTTAGCTTGTTGTTTAAAATCTGGTATGACAAGGCTTTCTGTGAAAATTCAGAACTATCTTTATCCGCCTTATCAGCTAATTCCGTTAGGGTGCCACACTTGTGCTCTTGAAAAGTGCCTGAAAAACTTGCGTCCCCAGAGACGCCAGCAACACTAAACAGCCTAACCATTGCTACTGATTGCCCTGGATTGCCAGCTGAAACTTTCATCCGCTCAAAAGCCTTTTTTGCTAGCAATTCAGAATCATTCGTGACTGTTTTTGTGAGTGTGGCTAAATAAGCTTTGCGCATTGATAACGATGAAAAAACTCTCTCTAAAGATTCGTTCATAGATATTAAGTGAGGAATGATGGTGAAAATGGACTGAGACCCAAAGGTTGTTATGATAGTTTGAACTCTTTCAGCCAGTTCCAGAAACTCACTTCCTCTCCTGTCCATGTCATCTATAAGCTGTCGTCCTTGCTTTAAGTGTTCTTCGCTTATTCTAATCGCAAAGACAAAGGGAGATGAAACGATCAATATAACCGAAATAAAAACTGTGGTAAAAGTTTGCATAGGTGTTTCAACTTCTTTTCGGTTTGCATTTTTGCTCATGTTCTGCCAGTTAACCCCTGCTTCACCACGCGGGCAAAGCACGTCGGGAAGAGAGGTGAAGCCTCGGGATAGAATTGGCAGAATTACGCGATAACTATAGTGTAATTAGTGATGGCCGGGTGGTGATGTGATGGCAGTGAGGCCCTGATACGCCAGGTAAATCTCCGGGAACCTCTGATGCGTCGGCAGCTACAGCGAAATTGTGAGATTGAGTAATGAACTTAAGGAGCTGGCCGGTCACAGCAGCTGATATTTAATGGAGAGAATCACCGTAACCGATTTCTTGTGAGGTGTCGGTAAGGGCAGGGAGCGCTCAATGGCTTTCAGACTACTGGCTTCGAATGCCTTTTTACCGGCCAGTACAGTCGCCTTTTCCAGTGTTCCGTCAGAGTTGATTTCAATTTTGATTTTTACTTCTCCTTCCAGTCGCCTTCTTTTAGCCTGGTAGGGATACACTTTGTAGCGATTGATCCGGTATTGAAGTTGAGCCACCCATTTCTGAAATTCATCAGGCTCCAAATGCCCGGCTTTTGAAGTGATGAGTTCTTCGACGGGCTCTCCCGATGTCTGCTGGTTGAGAGCAGATACCGGAGGCTCACCCGGTTTTGCGTGCCTGTGTTTGTTTTCTTCCTGATTGGCCGACTCTTGCTGAATCTTTTTCTTTTCGGCTCTGGTCGTTATGACTTTCTTGTTCTCTGCTTTTTCAGCCTGTTCTGTTTTTTCAGTGCTTTGAATGTGTTCAGTGTTTTCAATCTGAGAATCTGGCTTTGTCAATTCCGAGTCGGTCATTGCTTCTGTAGCGGTCAGGTTTTTTTCAATGGCAGGTGTTATGTCGGGTTGATGAGACACCAGTTTGATTTGAATGCCGGGTGATTTTGCAGCAGTCAACCAACTACTCCCGCTATAGCCCAAAAGTAAGGTGTGAAAGACAACTGACAACGTCAGGGGGATGACCAGATGCCTGATGGTGGTTTCCTGTTCCATGATTGGCAACCCAAAGAGCATAGCAGTTTAAACAGGAATTAAAGAAACAGGTCTGTAGAGGAAACCCCGACATGGTCAGGGCTTCTTAAGAATATCAGGAAGGCTTTACCGGGCTACCAAAATCCCGAGGCCCGGTATGACAAAGAAGGCCAGCAAAAGATACAGGAATGCATAAGCGCGGTTTTTTATAGCCAGATCAGACAATTTTTCTGCAGCGTAGAGAGGAATCTCACGGAGCCACCTGATGCCATAGATAAGGGCTACGGCAAACACGTTGAAGAACAAGTGTACCAGAGCAATGGTCATTGCGTGCTCTGCGTCTGCACCGACGATGGCCGTTGCTGAAAGCAGCGCTGTGATGGTTGTACCGATGTTGGCACCCAGAGTAACAGGGTACATCTGACGAACGGTGAAGACGCCACTGCCTACCAGAGGAACCATAAGACTGGTGGTAGTAGAAGAGGATTGCACCATTACGGTCATAACAGTACCGGAGGCAATACCGGAAATCGGACCACGACCAATAGACTTGTGCAGAATGTCCCTGGCACGTCCCACCATAACTTTTTTCAGCAGCTTGCCCAGTCTTACGACCGAGCTGAAGATAAGGAAGATACCGAAGGCGATCATGGTCAGGCCAGCCAGTGTGCTGTCGGGCAGGAGGCCTGCAAAATCCTTGACAATATTCACGGCCGGCTTGGTCAGGGGTTTGACGAAATTCAGGCTGCCCATATCAATAGCAGAGCCACCTACCAACAGTGCGGCTACGTGCTGTGAAATATCGCTCAGGAAGCCGGTCATCAATTCCAGAGGCAACAGAATCAGAACCGCCAGATAGTTAAAGAAGTCGTGAACTGTCGAAGCAGCAAAAGCTCGCTTAAAGGATTTGTCGCAACCCATGTGACCCAGACTGACCAGAGTATTTGTGATGGTGGTACCAATATTGGCTCCCATTATCATGGGGATCGCCATCTCTACCGGCAGGCCGCCAGCCACGAGGCCAACGATAACAGAGGTTACTGTACTGGAAGACTGAACCAGAGCCGTGGCGAGGGTACCGGCTATCAGTGCCAGCATAGTGTTGTTGGCAAAGCTGAACAGCTCTGCAGCTGCTTCTGCGCCACCTACGGCCATTTTAAAACCAGAGCCCACTACACTGACGGCAACCAGGAGAGCATAGATCCAGAGGATAACTCTCAGCCAGATACGGCCATAGTGCCTGCTGGTGTATTTATAGTCAGCTTTGGTGCTGGCTTGACTAGTTGCTTCAGACATTTTCTGCACCTTGGTGCTGTGTGGATAGAGATGATGGCGAAAATATAGGTGTTTTGTTTCAGAAATATTACAGTTATGACATTTTTTTGAAATATTTAAAAACCCTCCAGGACCAGGGCAAAGACTGCAGAAATATGACAGTGCTCGTTTTCGGGGCAACCCTTTTCCATGCCGGAACCCGGAGGTCCCAAAAGCATGGGAGCCAGAGTGATGCGACAACCTGCAGAACAGGGAGTAGTTACCTGAGAAGTTTATCGAACAACTGCACTCTAACCGTTTCTCCTGCCTCAATATTTCCCTGGGAAGCGGGCAAAATGATGTAACAATTAGCCATACTCATGGATCGGAGAATCCCCGACCCCTGACTGCCCGATGTGACTACCTCGGCTTCTCCTCTCTCGTTGGTTGAGAGAATGCCCCTCTGGAATTCCAGGCGACCGGGTTGTTTCTTTAGGGGAGTGAGGCACGTTGCTGGTAGTTCAGCAGCAGGAGTTGGTTCTGCTCCCATCATATGTTGCAATGCGGGCGCTGCCAATTGTTGGAAAGTTACCGTAGCGGAAACCGGATTGCCGGGTAGCCCAAAGAAAACACTGTTGGGAAGTTTACCAAAGGCAAAGGGTTTGCCGGGTTTAATGGCCAGCCTCCAGAACGAAGTATGGCCTATTTCACTGAGAATATCTTTGACAAAGTCGACGTCACCTACGGATACCCCACCAGAGGTGACAACTGCATCAGCCTGCTGATCAGCTTTCAGAAAAGCTTTCCGGATCTCGTCGCGGTCATCATGGAGTTTTCCAAGGTCAATCACTTCTGCACCCAGTCGCTTGAGCATCGCTGATACTGCAAACCTATTGCTGTCGTATATATTACCTTGTCCGAGAGTCTCGCCGGGCAGCTTCAGTTCATCACCCGTGGAAAAGAGCGCTACTTTTATTCTGCGAATGACTGGAACTTCAGGGATTCCCAATGAAGCCAGCAGACCTATATCCTGGGCTTTGATGATGTGTCCCTTTTCAAAAACCTGACAACCTTGAGGAATATCTTCACCGGCACGGCGAACATTATTGCTTGACTGAGAGGGTAGCTTGCTGAAAGCAATACCCTGTTCGGTTATCTCGGCCTGCTCCTGCATGATGACCGTATCGGCACCTACAGGAATGGAAGCACCTGTCATGATTCTTATACAGTGGCCAGGGGGCATAGAACCCTGATAGGGGTGCCCGGCCAGAGATTTTCCGGCCAGCGGCAGTATTGAATGTGGTGCCAGGTCACTGAAACGGACTGCATACCCGTCCATGGCTGAATTATCATGGGACGGAACGTTAACCGGCGAAATAATTGCCTCAGAGATAACCCTGTCCAGGGAGTCAGCCAGAGCCACTGTTTCAGTTTCAGTGACGACCGGTGTTTCTGTCATCAGTTTCTCAAGCCCTTCGTGCAGGGGCATGAGCCCCGGGGCAGAACAGCAGTCAGTCATTGAAAGGTCTCCTCGATACAGTTTTTGAAACTGCTCTTAAAGTAAAAGCTATAAATGAATTCAGCAATCTGTTTCTTGTTATTTGTATCACTCGATATTGTCCTTTAAGGCATGGCTATTTTGTCGGGTTAGGGTTAGGATGAGCCCCTAATTAATTTTAATAAAGCGCCGAGCTTCGCAACCTAACCCTCACCATGAAGGTACGGTTGTCTGGCCGTGACCTGATGCGTGTTACACGCAGGGTTGCCAGGGTTCACACAGAAATGTCTGGGCCTCCCGTGTTTGGAAAGGTGTGAAATGCGACCATTACAAGACCAACAGGGACGAACGTTTCCCTATCTCAGACTGTCTCTGACTGATCTGTGCAACTTCACTTGCAACTATTGCCTGCCTGATGGCTGTGATGAGCATCGTCACAAGCAGTCGCTGGATGTTGCCGAAATTAAACGTCTGGTGACCGCTTTTTCGGCGGTGGGTGTTGAGAAGGTTCGCCTCACTGGCGGTGAGCCTACCCTGCGCTCTGACTTCAGGGATATTGTCAGTACTCTTAAGTCCATTCCGGGGATTCAGAAAGTGGCTATGACCACAAATGGTTACAAAATGGACCAGAGAATTGAGTCCTGGCTGGCTGCTGGTGTTGATCAGATTAATGTCAGTATCGACAGTCTGGACCCCCGAGCCTTTGCAGCAATAACCGGGCACGACCGCCTTCAGGAAATACTGGTGGGTATTGACAAGGCCTTCGCAAAAGGTCTTCCTTCTATCAAGGTCAATGCGGTTTTGATGAAAGGGGTCAACGACATCCAGCTGGAGGCGTTTCTGGAATGGATTAAGCACCAGCCTGTTACCATGCGTTTCATTGAGTTGATGCAGACGGGTGATAATAGTCGCTTTTTCAATCAATACCATGTCCCCGGAAAACAAATAAGGGATCAGCTTCTGGAGCAGGGCTGGGTCAGAATGGCCAGAAATAAAGATGCGGGTCCGGCTTACGAATATTGTCATCCTGAGTATCAGGGGCGCATTGGACTGATTACCCCCTACTCAAGAGATTTCTGTAAAGACTGCAATCGTCTGAGGGTTAGCAGTCAGGGGCATCTGCAACTTTGCCTGTTCTCGGAATCAGGCCATGACCTTCGACATTTCTTACAGGACGACAGCCAGCAGGATGAATTGATTCAGGAAATTCGATCAGCACTGAGGTTGAAAGTAGACGGTCATTTTCTGGAACAGGGGTATACCGGAGGTACTCGCAATCTTGCCCAGATTGGTGGCTGATATAGCTCGGCCTTCGCTTTAGGTGACTGGGGGTTATTGTCGGCACACAGGGCACAAAGGAGATTGTGTCGTCCATGCGTGAATGCATGCTGCACAGTAGAAGTGCTTTAAACACTCCCCAGCGGCGATAGGGTATCTTATGGGGTCCATACAAATAGAGCATAATCCGCCAAAGAGTTTTACTGCCAGATAGTCAGTAATTCTTGCTGACAATGCGTGCTCTGTTACTCGGGCAACGAGACTGCAAAAGGCTAGTGGTAAGCTTTCATCACTACTGAAAAATGCTATCAGGTCGTAGATGAAGTTAAAATAAAAGCATGATATTAAGCTTATTGAAAAAGCAAAAGCTAACTCTTGACGAAAAACATTACCCGATTTAAGTAGATGGTAAATTAAAAAAGAAGCACTTGTTGATTCAACTAAGCGTAAAGGTAGCCTGATTTCATCATAATATAACGAGAGAGAAGTTAATAAATTTAACAGGTCCCTGAGAAAGCTCTGTTCGTAATCTTTATGTGAAATAGTCAGGTCGGAATTTACATATTCATCATTATAAGTATTATCTTCAGATCCGTAAGAAGTGCCACAAGATATTAGCAAGACAAATATCACTAATTTGCATAAATAGAGCATATCTGTTGTGTATGGATTTTAGGGAACACTCAGTCAAGATAGATTACGAAGGGTCATGTTACAAATATCGAGCAGGTTTTACCTGCGAGCACCCGCTGAAAATGGCTGGAGCAAAAGGTGCTTCAGCCAAAATCCATTCAGTTTTCGAAATGGATATTTATTGAACGGGTTGATCGCTATTCTATTTATTTTATCGGGAGGTTACTGTCGGCATACAGGGCACAAAAGTGATTGCGCCTCCCATGTGCGAAGGCATGCACTGCAATACCAGTGCCTTCTGCAGCCTGCACAGTTGATAAAGTTACTCATTTGTTCCAGACAAATAGGACATATTCCTGAAAAAAGTTTTACTGACAAATAATCAGCAATAAATAGAGACAATGCGTGCTCCATCCTTTGTGCGATGAGTGTAAATATGAATAATGATAGATCTTCGTAATTATGCTGATTAGTTCTTAGGTCATATGAAAAGTTAGCGATGCCGCTTAATAAATAAACAAAAAAATACTCATGATGAAAAGTACTGCCCAGCTTAAGTAGACAGAAATTCAACAAACAATGAGCTGTCATCTCAGTTAAACGTAAAGGTAGCCTGAATTCATCATAATGCCACGAGAGAAAGGTTAATAAATTTAATAGGCCAGTCGAAAGGCTCTGTTTGTAATCTTCATATGAAATAGTGTGGTTGGGATTTTTATATTCATCATCATAAGTATTATCTTGAGACCCGTAAGAAGTGCCACATGATATTAGTAAGATAAATATCACTAATTTACCTAAGTAGAGCATATCTAATGTTTATGAATTTTAGGGAACAAGCAGTCAAGATAGATTACCAAAGGTCATGTCACAAATATCGAGCAGGCAGCACCTGCGAGCACCCGCTGAAAATGGCTGGACCAAAATATGCCTCAGCCAAAAAACATTCAGTTTCTGAAAAGGGCATTTATTGAACGGGCTGATCGCTAAGTACCTGGCCAGTTGGTTTCGCATATTCTGGCGAGTGGATTTTTTCATCCTTCAAGGCGCAACGACGGGCGCGTAGCCTTAGCTACGCAACCAGAGTTGGAACGCAGAAGGATGGAAAAAGCCGCCGTCCAGAATATGCGAAACCAACTGGTTAGGTACTTATTCTATTTATTTCATCGGGAGGTTACTGTCGGCATACAGGGCACAGACGTGATTGTGCCTGCCATATACTAAGGCAGGCATCGCAAAACCAGTGCCTTCTACAGCCTGCAGAGACGATAGGGTATCTCGTGAGATCCAGACAAATAGGACATATTCCTGAAAAAAGTTTTGTTGACAAGTAATCGGAAACAAATAAAGACGATATGTGCTCTATTCTTTGCGCGGTTAATCTAAATAATAATAATGATGGGTGTTCGTCATTACGATGATAAATTCTTATGTCATATGAAGTGTTAGCGATAAAACTTAATAAAAGACCAAATGAAATAATAACAAGATATTCATCATGAAAACTATTGCCCGGCTTAAGTAGATAGAAATTTGACAACCACAGAGTTGCTATCTCAGTTGCACGTAAAGGTAGCCTGAAATTATCATAATATGACGAGAGAAAGGTTAATAAATTTAATAGTTCAGTCGAAATGCTCTGTTCGTAATCTTCATATGAAGTGGTGTAGTTGGAATTTATAGATTTATCATCATACATATTATCTTGAGAGCCATAAGAAACACCATAAGATAGCATTAAGATGAATATCACTAAATTGCGAAAATATAACATATTTATTGTGTAGGAGTTTTAGGGGACACTCGGTCATGTTAGATTATGAAAAGCTATATCACAAAAAATCAACGCACTGCACCTGCTAGCAACCGCTTAATATAGCTGGGTCAAAAGATGCTCCAGCCAAAAGCCGTTCCGTTTCCGAAATGGGCATTCATTGAACAGGATGACCGCTATTATTCTTTATCATCAGTGGGTTACTGCCGACATACAGGGCAAAAAGGTGAATGTGCCAGCCATTGATTAAGGCAGTCTGCACAAAACAAATGTCTTCTACAACGTGCATATCGGAAAGGTAATCTTAAGGGCTCTAAACAAATAGGACATGATTCTGTGTAAATTTTTACTAAAAATATTAAGGGCTTTAAACAAAAAGAACATGCTCCTGTAACAATTACTACAAATGTTATGTGCTCCGTTGTTTGTGCAATGAATCTAGGTAAGAATAATAATGATCTTCCATGATTTTTAATATTCATGCTTATGTCGTATATAGCATGAAACAAAAAACTTGATCCAAAACTAAATGATAAAATTTCAGTATATATATTACGAGGAGGCTCTCTACCTATTTCAAATAGATGGATACTAAATAAAAGACATACGATTTCAACAGCACGCAGCGGTAGCCTGACTCCATCATAATAATATATTAAGAGACCGCTTAAGAAATTTAACAGGTTACTCGAAGCACTCTGTTCATGGTCTTCGTATGAAATAGTTTGGTTGGGATTTAGATATTCATCATTATAAGTATTATCTTGAGACCCGTAAGAAGCACCATAAGATATCAGTAAGAAAAACATCACTGACTTACATAAATAAAGCATATCTATTGTCTGGGAATTTTAGGGAACACTTGGTCATGGTAGATTACGAAAAGTCATATTACAAAAATCCAGCACGCTGCACCTGCGAGCAACGGCTGAATATGGCTGGATCAAAAGATGCTCCAGCCAAAAGTCGTTCCGTTTCCGAAATAGGCATTTATTGAACAGGCTGACCCGTATTCTCTTTAGTTCATTGGCGGGTTACTGACGACATACAGGGCAAAAAGGTGAATGCGCCCGCCATTGACCAATGCAGGCCGCACAAAACAAATGTCTTGCACAAGTTGCAAATTGGACAGGAAATCTTAAGGACTCTAAACAAATAGGACATGGTTCTGTGAAAAGTATTACTAACAAATGTTCGACAATTGCTAAAGACATTATGTGCTCTATTCTTTGTGCAATGAATTTGGCTAAGGATAATAATGAGATTCCATGATTTTTAACATTCATTCTCGTGTCGTATATACCATTAGCAAGATGGCTTGATGCAAGGCTATATGAAAAAATCATACGACATGTTTTAGGAGTTACTCTACGCATTTTAAATAGATATAAATCAAAAAAAACAACAGCTGCTATTTCAGCCGCACGTAGAGGCAGCCTGAACCCATCATAATATAAAGAGAGAGTGCTTAATAAATTTAACAGGTTACTCGAAAAACTCCCTTCGTAATCTTTATATGAAATAGTTTGGTTGGAATTTACATGTTCATCATTATAAGTATTATCTTGAGACCCATAAGAAGCACCATAAGATATGAACATGATAAATATTACTGATTTGTATAAATAAAGCATATTAATTGTGTGGTAATTTCACGGAGTACTCGGTCATGGTAGATTACGGAAGGTTGCGCAACAAACAATCCAGCACGCTGCACCTGCGAATATCCACTGAATGAACAGTCCTCTTACATCAATGCCTGCAGGGCCTGGCCCGGCTTGGCAATATTTTTCGCGAAATTGGCTAAACATAAAAATGTTTACTGGCGTGTACATTCTGTTTAAGGCAGGTATAATCACGTTCCAAGGCTGGTCGGGCGAATATAATTTTTAAAGACATTTATTTGTTATGGACACTGAGTCAGTCTTGATCTCGACTGCCTGTGGTAACCTTCTTGATGACTCATACGATCTTTGATACTCCCATTATTAATACTCTCTTTCGTTTAATCTCTACTCTGGGTTTGAAGCTTGCGGGCTGGAAGTTGTCGGGTAAAAAGCCGGATGCTCGAAAGTACGTCCTTATTGCTGCTCCCCATACCAGTAACTGGGACTTTATTCTGGTGATTGCCATTGCCTTTAAATTCGGTCTCAAGATTTCCTGGATGGGCAAGAGCAATCTTTTTAAAGGCCCCATGGGCCCCATAATGCGCTGGATGGGCGGCATACCTGTGGAGCGAAGCCGTAATACCGGACTGGTGCAGCAAGTTGTCAACCGGTTTAATGCTTCCGAGGATCTTATCGTTACCATTCCTCCCGAGGGAACGCGCAGCAAGGTGGGCCAATGGAAAAGTGGTTTTTACCATGTTGCGGTTGGAGCCGGTGTCCCCATTGCTCTGGGATTTCTGGATTTTAAAACCAGAGTGGGAGGTTTCGGCCCCATGTTCTTCCCTTCGGATCACTATGAGAGTGACCTGAAAAAAATTCAGCACTTCTACCAGGGGATGACGGGCAAAAGGCCTCACAGGTTCTGAAAGGAGCCCGCAGTGTTCTTCGCGCGTTTTGCGTAGCTGAGGTCAATGGCTGCAAATAGTAACGAGTAGTTGTAAATCCTCCTGTCCTATCGGCTAAATACAGGGAGGTTGCTTGAAATACAGCTATCTATGTTGAGCGAATAGCGATAGAATAATCGACCTTTTGTGGAAGGGCTGTTAACAAGACCTTCCAGGGAGACTGGCCGAGAATGCTCTGCAGGCGTTCCCGGGCTGCCTCCCAGATGTCCTGGTACTCCGTTTACCTCTGTGATCGGTTTGCATATTGAACTCTCATCGGATGCCGATCCTGTCAGTTCTTTCGAGATCTTCAACGAAGTCATGGACACCCAACTGCCATGAGTGAGAAGGCCACCGCCTGTTTGTGAACCCGGTGGCCGGAACATGGTTAATAATCACTGCGCGTTACGAAAAGGACCGTGCGGTGGATCAGTGTGCATGGGAGCCTGTTTGCAGGCTCAGGTCGCAAGGTCCGAAAAGAACGATCAACGTTTTCATTGAATTATTCAAGCTAAGCAATCACTTGTCTGACTCTCTGAAATCTGTCCTGTTCCACAGAACATGGTGACCGACTTTCTACCCGCGACTGGCCCATGGGTGATTCTCACGGCTTAAGACCGGCACTACCCCGTCGGCTGCCTGTCAGAGTATCTAAAGGGAGAACACTGATTGTATCAATGCCTAATTTTTTGGAGTACTTGATGTCTGACGACACAACCCCTGCTGAGTCAATAATTACCTTCGCTGAACTGCCTCTTTCCCCGGCAGTAATCAAGGCGGTACAGGATGTCGGTTATGAAACACCTTCTCCTATCCAGGCTCAGAGTATTCCCCGGATTCTTGAGGGCAGAGACCTGCTGGGTCTGGCTCAGACCGGTACTGGCAAAACTGCCGCGTTTGCCCTGCCTATGCTTTCCAGCCTGGATATGAAGGCCAATGATCCTCAGGTTCTGGTGCTGACACCTACGCGCGAACTGGCCATTCAGGTGGCTGAAGCTTTTCAGCGTTACGCGCGTCACATGAAGGGCTTTCACGTGCTGCCGGTTTACGGTGGGCAGGATATGCGTGGTCAGCTGAGAGGCCTCAAGCGTGGTGCTCATGTTATTGTAGGCACGCCGGGTCGTGTCATGGACCATATTCGCAGAGAGAGCCTCAAGCTGGATGCTTTGAAAGCAGTTGTTCTGGATGAAGCCGATGAAATGCTGCGCATGGGCTTTGTCGATGACATTGAATGGATCATGGAACAGACACCGGAAGAGCGTCAGGTGGCCCTGTTCTCTGCCACTATGCCCAGACAGATTCGCAAGATAGCGGATACGCACCTGAAGAATCCTGCCACTGTTGAGATTAAGGCGAAAACCGCCACTGTTGATACCATCACCCAGAAAGTCTGCATGGTCAGCGGCTTCCACAAGCTGGACGCACTGACACGAATCCTTGAAGTCGAACCTTTTGATGCCATGATAATCTTCGTGCGCACCAAAACTGCAACCGTAGAGCTGGCTGAAAAGCTCGAGGCCAGAGGCTTCGCTGCTGCTGCATTGAATGGTGACATGAGCCAGGGGCTGCGTGAAAAAGTAGTAGATCGACTGAAGAAAGGCTCTCTCGATATTCTGATCGCTACAGATGTTGCGGCCCGTGGTCTTGACGTTGAGCGAATGTCTCACGTTGTAAACTACGACATTCCTTATGATACAGAAGCTTATGTTCACCGTATTGGTCGTACTGGCCGTGCAGGTCGTCAGGGTGTTGCTATTCTTTTTGCTACGCACCGTGAGCGTCGTATGTTGCGAGCTATTGAACACGCCACTCGCCAGCGCATTGAAACTATGCGTCTGCCGTCTATGCGTGATGTTCGTGATATGCGCATTCGTGCCTTCAAGGAAGAAGTGGTGAAATCTCTGGAAATGGGCGAAGAGCTGGATGTATTTCGTGAAATCATTGCTGAGCTGGAAACCGAACATGCTCTGAGCCACGAAGATATGGCCGCTGTTCTCTGCTTTATGGCCCAGAAAGATCGTCCGTTCCCGGATGGTAAAGAGCCTGAGCGTCCACAGCGTGAGCGACGTGATCGTGGAGACAGAGGCGATCGTGGTGAGCGCGGTGCGCGTCCACGTCGTGATCGTAAAGAAGACAATGAAGGTATGGTTCGTTACCGTGTTGATGTAGGTCGCGATCAGGGCATTACCCCCGGAGACCTGGTCGGTGCGATTGCCAACGAAAGTAATATTTCAGGCAAGAATATCGGTCACATTCGCCTGTTTGACACCTGCTCTTCCGTCTACCTGCCAGAAGGTGTGGATGCTTCCATTCTGGATGCTCTGAAAAACGTCAAGGTCCGCAACAAGGCTCTGGATCTGAAAATCTGGGCTGATGACGGTCGTCGTGATCACAATCGTCCCCGACGTGGCCGTGGTCGTGATGGCGAAGGTTTCAGAAGAGATCGTGACAATCGTGGTGGGGACCGGCGTCAGGGTTCTCGCAGGCCTCGCCGTGAAGCATAAGTCAATCATCTTTCATTGATTATGAAAAAGCAGAAGTCTGGTACTTCTGCTTTTTTTTGGGTGGAGCACTGCAAAAAGACAATTAACAGACCACTAAAGGGCAGGTAGACTGTCAGGAAACAAAAATTAAAGAGGTCTCGCTTATGCTGTACGTAGCATTTTCTGGTTCGAAAGGGCGAGGAGTCTTTACACGTAAAAAGATTGAGCGAGATACAGTCATCGAGCGTTGCCCTGTTCTTGAATTGCCTCCTGAAGATCTTGAACACATTGATCAAACGACGATATACAACTACTACTTTTCCTGGGGTGAGGCAATGGATTCAGCCGCTATTGCTTTGGGGCTGGGTTCAATTTACAACCACTCTTATACACCCAATGCACTCTACCGATATGATATGGAAGATCGGGTGATTGAATTCATTGCCATTAAAAAAATTCGACCCAATGAAGAGATAACAATTAATTACAACGGCTCACCGAACGATCAATCACCTCTTTGGCAAGGAATTCAATGGGAGCCCTGAAAACCCAGCAGCCTGTCGGACTTAAGCGTCCGTAGTGGGGATTGCAAGAAACAGGGATTTTTAGACCAATTTATTGCAACCGCACGACTGCATGGATGCAGGAGCTAGAGAAACGCAGGAGCAGTTGCCGAGTAGGACAGTCTTAAGTCCGACAGGCTGCTAGGAGCCTTATATGGTCCGCCCCGTTTTGCAAGAGCCTGTTTTGTTAATTAGCAAACAAAGATAACTGCAATCATATATACGGCCTATTCATGAGGTCTAACCCTCTGGCCCTGATGGGTATCCGCGCAACCTGGCCTTATCAGTCCGACGGCCTCAAGGGTCAAGGCTCCTATCAGGTTTCAGGTTGCCGGTTTTTACCTGTTTGCCATCAACTGTACATGCTCATCGCAATCTGCGGGGGGGTCCCCTTTGATTAAGCTTATGCTTTACTTTGCCGCTGCCGCCTTTACTTCATTATGCAGCCTTGTAAACTTCATTTCGGGTCATGATGACCCAGACAATCCGAGCCATTTTATTAGCCAGACCAACGGCGGCAACGTTGTGATTGCTGCGCTCATTAAGTTGGCTAACCCATTTTTTACAGCGGTCATCCTTATTTTTGAGGCAGTGGAGTACCGAACGTGCGCCGTGTATCAATAATGTGCGCAGGTATTTATCACCCCGTTTACTGATGCCCAGCAGGACTGACTTACCGCCTGTGGAATGCTGTCTTGGAACTAATCCCATCCATGCGGCAAGGTGTCGACCAGATTTAAAATACGTCGCATCACCAATGGCTGCCTTCAATGCTGTGGCAGTGATGGCTCCGATACCCGGCATAGTCATCATTCGACGACATTCGTCGTCGTTTTTTGCTAGCTCCTGAATTTTCTGGTCATACTGTTGAATACGCTTGTCAAGACTGGCCAACTCTTCTGATAAACCATGTAGCAGCTCACGAGTCAGCGAATGGAGTCCATTTTCAGCATCTTCCAGAATTCGTGGAAGCTGTGCACGAACTTTACCAATACCCTGGGCAACTACAATACCTTCTTCCAATAGTGACCCCCGGATCTGGTTAACCAGGGCAGTTCTCTGATCAACCGCTTGTTGACGATAGCGGTGCAGAAGTTGCCAGGCCTGCTGCTCTGACGTTTTAACAGGTACAAAACGCATGCTGGGCCGTGAAGCTGCTTCTGCAATCGCTTCAGCATCGTTGTAGTCATTTTTGTTGGTCTTGACATAAGGCTTGACAAATTGAGGTGAAATCAGCTTGACAGTATGCTCATAGTTCTTGAATAACCGAGCCAAATAGTGAGCACCACCACAAGCTTCCATAGCGATAATGCATGGCTCCAGATTTGCCACGTACTCTAGAAGGTTCTTCCTGGACGACTTCTTTCTGATGACTTTGCTACCCTGCTCATCAACACCAAACAGGTGAAAGTTGTTCTTGCCAATATCGATACCAAGTACTGAAATAGTCATGGGTGGTTCGCTCCGGTTAATCCTGTTTAAATGGTTAACTCCATTTTGGCTCATTTGAAGCCGTTTAGGAGGGGCGGACCATCCCATTAGACCGAGAATAGCGCCCGTAGCGAGGACGGCAGAAAATTGAGGATGAAAATTCGGTTTTGTGAGGAGAATAGCGAGCTATTTGACGAACAAAAGCGGATTTTCAGACCAATTTGCTGTCGCCGCAGTAGGGCAGTCTATTCTCGGTCAGGCTCCTAGACACCTGAATTCAGGTGTCGTCAGTTAGCGTGATTGATTTATGTCGTGAATCATTTGGCTGCTACACTTAGTGATGTTTTACCTTGAGGTGGTCAGCCAGACGAGTATCGGTCGATGTTCTACTGTTTGCTACTTCTTTGTCGTGTATAGGTGGCGCTTCTATCCGGGTTAATGATGTCACTTCATTCGTGGGTTTCATTAGGATGCTGTATCTTTGTATCGATCCGTATTCCGTATATAGCTCCGTATTTTGTGTCAGGCCTTGGTAATAAAGGTTTCTGGCGGTTTTCAATGAGCAGCTTCAGGGTTTATGTTCAGGCTTTTATGCCGGGGCAGAAATCAAGAACCGTCTCACGTGAGGTATAAGGTAGAATCATGAGAAGCATGGGCCGTTATGTTCTGGTGCTGGCAGCAGGAGGTTTTCTTGTTGCCTGTAGTACACCGGACAAGAGTGTGGTGGTAACACCCACCGACGTTGAGGGTAAGACCTGGGTGCTGCGTTCCCTGAATGGCGTGCCACCGGTTAATGGCAAAAGAGTCACTCTTGAGTTTCAATCTGCTTCTGGCAAGGATGGTCAAATCAGTGGTCGTGGCCCTTGTAACGGTTACTTTGGCAGCTATACGATGCAACAGGATGAGTTGCAGTTTGGCAGAGTAGGTTCCACTATGATGGCCTGCCCGGAACCTTACATGAAACAGGAAATGGCTTATTTCAAAGGGCTTCAGCAGGTTGACACCATGATGTCCAACGGCCTGGTAATGACTCTGAAGGGGCGTCACAATGATGAGACGATGACGTTTTTTGCAGAGAGTGCCAAAGTGAGAGGGATCATCAAATCATCCACAGGCAGTTTCCCGGCTGGCGCAGATGTTCTGATTTTGATGAAAGATATCAGCAATAAGGATAAGCATTCGAATCTGATTGGTGAGAAAAAAATCAAGCTGAATCAGCGTGTTGATGGACCCTTAAAATTTGATGTTCCTTATGCGCCTTCACTGATTCAGCCAAACCGTACGTATTCTGTCTCTGTAGAAGTCAGACAAAATGGAAAACTGGTTTCCCACACTACTTCTAACAAAATAATTGATTTCTCCAGACCTCTGGAATTCAAAGGTCAGTGATCACGGGCTGAAAGTCAGGTTCAGAATTTCAGCCAGACAATAACCTGAACTCGCCCTCCTTTCTTTTGCAACCCTCTATCCCCTTCAGCAAATTCACTTTGCTGAAGGGGACTGCAAATATGATTTTATGAAGTCACTGCTCGCTCCTTAGGAGCCTGTCGCGAAACTCTGGTTCCCATGCTTTTAGGTCCTCTGGGTCCCTGCGTGGGAACGAGTTGCAAAGCAACATTAAAGCTATCCTGCTGCTGATCCTCTGGTCCGGGTCTGGCTGAAAACAGGCTTGCCAACCAGAAGAGTCTTTCTTTTCACATGACAGAGCAAAGCAGGAAACGCTCTCTTAATTGACCTTAAATGTGATAGGTTTAGCGCTTTCATTTCACTGTTAAAGCACATCAAGGAGGTTCCATTATGCAGTTTCGTCCCTGTATTGACCTGCACGAAGGCAAGGTAAAACAGATAGTGGGAAGCTCTCTGCGTGATGGTGATAATTCGGCTCTGGTGAATTTTGAAAGTGACCGCTCTGCGGCTGATTTTGCGGATCTTTATCGGCAGAAACAATTAACGGGTGGTCATGTCATAAAACTCGGGCCCGGCAATGAGGATGCCGCCGCTTCTGCCCTGTCAGCATGGCCCGGAGGTCTTCAGATTGGCGGCGGTATTACAGCAGACAATGCTGTTCGGTATCTGGATATGGGGGCCTCACATGTCATCGTGACCTCCTACGTTTTCAAAGATGGTCAGATAGATTTTGATAATCTGGACAAATTACTCGCTGCAATAGGCCGTGAGCGTCTGGTGCTGGATCTTTCCTGTAAGAAAAAAGATGATGACTATTTTATTGTGACGGATCGCTGGCAGAGGTTTACCGATACCCGGATCAATGCTGAGACATTGAATAGGCTGGCTCATTATTGTGATGAGTTTCTTGTTCATGCGGCATCGGTTGAAGGTTTGATGGCAGGGCCTGACCTGGAACTGGTTTCCCTGCTGGCTCAATATTCACCTGTTCCTGTGACCTATGCGGGAGGCATTGCCACTCTGGAAGACATTGAAGCAGTCAGAAAAGCCGGTAACGGTCAGGTACACATTACCATAGGTAGCGCCCTGGATATTTTTGGTGGTTCGCTGGCGTTTATGGATGTAGTCGCGCGCTGTAAAACCGATTAAGCCGCAGGTTTGACGTTCATGCCGGGTGGTTCTGAATTATCCGTTTTGGATATTTCTGCTCAACGTTTCAAGAGTACTCGATAATGCAGTGAGGCATGTTAAATTGTTTTTTTTGGGAAAATGAGTCGAAGAAGCTTATCAAAGGCTCCTAACAGAAAAAGAGAGAAAGATCACTCTATAAATTCTTGTTAATTCTTGTCTATCCTTGGTGTTTGGAAAGGAAACGATGAATTAACACATGAACAGTCAAACACTGGGAAGCACTCTGCTGGTAGCAGGTACATCAATTGGAGCAGGTATGCTGGCCTTGCCTCTGGTTTCTGCTGCTACGGGTATCTGGTCAGGAATTCTGCTGATGATGTTAATGGCCTCACTTGCCTGCTATGGAGGTTTGCTGATCGCCGAGGCCTGCCGTGCCGTGCCAGAGGCTGATAATCTTCATGGTGTGGTGGGACGGCTGCTGGGGAAACCCGGTCAGGCAGTCGCTATTCTGGCCATGCTGTTTCTGTATTACTCACTCTGTTCAGCCTATATCACAGCCGGCGCAGGGCAAGCGGTCGCCATCACTCAAAAAATGGGGCTGGCTCTCAGTTTTTCTCAGTCAGCTACGTTAGTGGCAGTGATTATTGCTGTAATGGTGGTTGTCGGGACGGTCGTGGTGGACTACGCCAATCGAGCAATGTTCTTTCTGATGATGATGTTAATGATGTTCATCATGGTGCTTTTATTGCCAGAAGCTGAAGCCAAAAATCTCACCCTTGGGGTCGGTCAACCCGGTATGCTCTTTGCTGCTTTGCCAGTACTTTACACCTCATTCGGATATCATTGTGCAGTACCCACAGTCGTGCGGTATGTAAAAGGCAAGCCTGGAGATTTTCGTATGGCACTGGTGTTGGGCAGTATCGTGCCCCTTCTGGTCTATTCACTCTGGCAGTTTGCCACCAACGGCACTTTGTCATCCAATCTGATCAACAACCTTCAGGGCAGTCCGGATGCTGTCGACCAGCTTATCAACAGCATTGGAGAAGCCAGCCATTATTCCGGCTTTAACCATCTTATCAGTGCTTTTACAGCCTGTGCGCTGGGCACTTCGTTTCTGGGGGTAGCCATTGGTCTCTTTGATTATCTGGCTGAAGTCAGTAAGAGACCTGATACCATCATCGGTCGTATTCAAACTGTCTGCCTGACTCTGGGGCTGCCGTTGCTGGTGGCGGTTTTTTTTCCGGGAGGCTTTGTGACGACTTTGGGTTATGCTGCAGTAGCTTTGGTGATTCTGGCGGTCTTTCTTCCCGTCATGCTGGTCTGGGAAGTGCGAAAGGAGCATCTTGAAGAGCCCTATCAGGTTGCCGGAGGCAATCCGTTGCTGGTCATCATGTGTTTGATCGGGCTGGCCGTGATTCTTGCCCAGGCAGGTATTGTTTCCGGCTGGCTGCCAGCCCTGGATTCCTGATCCGTTTTTGAGAATCCGGAGTCTTGATAACTCAAATGTTTTTAGCTGGTTCTTTAGCATTGATCCGATTACTATCGTTCCGTCAAACAAGAAATGTAGGAACCCCTCATGTTACGAAAAGCACTTCTGACAGCTTCTGCACTGCTTATCCCTGTTCTGTCTTTTGCCAGTGGATACGTTGGTGAGTGGTACACCGTTAACGAAGAAACCAATAAAAAGGAATCTCTGGTGACTATCTGGCAAGAAGGTGATCAGCTGAAAGGTAAGATTGTGGAGATCCTTGATCCTGCTTCCAGAGATGCGGTCTGTGAAAAATGCAAAGGCGACAAAAAGAACCAAAAGATAGAAGGGATGACTTTTCTTTGGGGAATGAAAAAAGATGGTTCTAAATACGACAACGGAAATGTTCTCGATCCGAAGTCAGGTAGAGTATACAGCGGCAGCATGAAGTTGATTGACGGGGGGCAAAAACTTGAGCTGAGGGGGTATCTGGGCTTTTCATTGTTGGGTCGAACTTCGGTTTGGGTGAAGGCTGATTAGTCGCAATTGCCTTAGGTCTCAGAGGCTCCCATTACCCGGCAGTAATGACTGCCGGGTAGAAGTTGTATCATTTGTACTGACTGAAGAGTTCGGCTTTGTCTTCTTTTTCCTGCTTCAGAGTCATTGCCAGGAACAGAATCGCCATGACGCAGGCAGCCAGAATCAGCATAAAGCCACCACTCCAGCCCATCGCATCAACAATAACTCCCATAGCCAGGTTGGCAAAGAGAGCGCCACCGAGATAACCAAACAGGCCGGTCAGGCCAGTGGCGGTTCCGGTTGCCTTCTTGGGGGCTGAATCAGCGGCCTGGAGACCTACCAGCACAACGGGGCCATAGATCAGGAAGCCCACAAATATCAGGCAGAGATTATCAATCATCGGGTGTCCAGCCGGGTTCTGCCAGTAAATGACAATGGCAACACAGACCAGTGCCATCATCCACATACTGACAGGGGCACGACAGCCTCTGAAGAAACGGTCACTGGCCCAGCCACAGAGCAGGATGCCGGGAATGCCGGCAAACTCATAGAGGAAATAGGCCAGACCGCTTTGAGCCATTGAGAAACCTTTCACTTCTTTCAGGTAAGTTGGCGCCCAATCCAGTACTCCGTAACGAACCAGATAAACGAAGACATTAGCCAGCGAGAGATACCAGAGCAATTTATTGTTAAATACATATTTGAAAAAGATCTCTTTGGCCGACATCTCCTGCTCATGGTGCTGCTCGTCATAGGATTTAAGCTTGTCACCAGTCCATGCTTCGATACTGGGCAGGCCACAGGACTGAGGAGTATCTCTTAATAAGGTCCAGGTGATACCGGCCAGGACGAGGGCTACGACTCCGTGGAACCAGAGCTGTGATTGCCAGTCACCAAACAGATAGACCGCAAAAATAGCCATGGGACCTACCAGACCGGCTCCCAGGTTGTGAGAAGTATTCCAGTAAGCCCATTTAACGCCCCTCTCTCTTACAGAGAACCAGTGTGTCATGACTCTGCTGCCAGCCGGATAGCCCATACCCTGAAACCAGCCATTGAGAAACAGCAGGGCAAACATGGAAGTGACTGTGGTGGTGGCAAAAGGAACGGTTCCCATAAAGATCATGGTCAGGGCCGAGAGAATCAGGCCAATACTCATGAATTTCCGGGCGTCACTGCGATCAGAGAGGTTGCCCATAAGAAACTTGCTGAAGCCGTAGGCAAAAGAGACCGCTGAGAGAGCCAGACCCAGTTCGGACTTGGTAAAACCCTGTTCAATCAGGTCGGGCATGGCCAGAGAGAAATTTTTGCGAATCAGGTAATAAGCGGCATAGCCAACAATGATGCCTAACAAAACCTGTATACGAAGTTTTTTATAAGTTTCATCAACTTCTTTGGACGCAATCTGCTCTTGATGAGCAGGAGGACTGAGAAAGCTCAGCATAGGAAGTACTCCCTAATTTATTCGTTATAGCCATTTATCCCGAACAAGAGCTCGTTCGGGCGGCCAAGAGCTTCGGCAAACATTCCTTTGGCCGGCAATTGGGTTCACGGCTGAATGATCGAACAGCTTTGCTCTGATTTCAGTGAGCATCATTTTTACAGGTAACTGGCAAAACGATGGTTAGACTCACCGGTATCAAAAAAGAAAAGCCGCTTTATTAAGTCCCACAAACTCTGTTCAAAGATGTTCCTGTGGGAGGCTAGCAACTGTTAATTCCAGTTCAGATTTGTGATTTAGCAAGTCGAAAGCCCAAAAAAACTTAATATCAGAATGAAGTTCTTTAAATAGAACTTTCGTTTTGTTTTATAGTGCTAACCTGCCCAGTGCGGTAAACTGCTGTTGTTTATCTTTTTTGTGCAGGTTTCATGAACTGGTTCGTTTATATCATTCTGGCAAGCAACAACAGTCTGTATACCGGCATTACTACCAATGTCGAGCGGCGCTGGAAAGAACACTCAGGCAAAAAGAAAGGCGGCGCCCGATTTTTTAATGGTAAAAAACCTGCTGCCCTGATGTATCTGGAAGCAGGTCATAACCGTTCAACCGCTGGCAGACGGGAAGCCGCCATTAAAAAAATGACTCGCACTCAGAAGGAGGCTCTGCTGAAAGAAAAGCAAAACATTGCTTCCAACTATGCTGAAGTCCTTCCGGTCGAAGCCAGGCTTTGATCCGCAGAAATTTCTCACCCTGTCAGAATGCGCCTAAACCAATAAAATACATCGACATCAAAAGCGTCAATGCCGGTAAGTCATAAAGTGAGCTTGCCTTACTGATGTATTCATACTTAAAGCTACCCACATTGATAGACAGTTTTGATTTCCATAACCGCGCAGGACTGTACTCCGGTGATGCCTCAAATCGATAAACGTCGCCATTTTGGTATTCGGGTTTCAGTATCGTCAGGCGCTCACCGACTTTCTGACATAACCAGCTATCGACAATGTTTCCTTTGTCGTTCAGAAGACTGATTTTTGTGTTGGGTTCTTTACACAGTGCAACCACCGGGTAATTCCTCTCTTCAAAGGCTTGTACAGTCAAATAAAATTACAACAATCGCAACATCAATGATAAGCTAGACACAAGATAAATTGTTAGAAGGTGAATTTATCTTGTGGGTTTCAACTACAAAGCTAGCCAAGATTGAAGCCGTAACCAGCCAAACTATGAGGCGCAAGATCGAAAGCGGTCACTACGAAAAAGTGAAGCAAACCAGTGGTGGTCACTTCCGCATATTCATTAACCAGCAGAGGAAGATATGCTATACAAGAGTGAGTTCTGGAAAGCAAAAATCCAGCATTGACACGCAAATGCGTATCTTACTCAAAGAGCACCCTGATGCAGAATTTATCAGCGACATTGCCAGTGCTTTCAACTTTAAGAGAAAAGGACTGCAAACCATTCTGGAATCAGCAGTGTGCGGAAATCCAACCCATATTGTGGTTGCCACAAAAGATCGCCTTGCCCGATCAGGGTTTGGACTCATCAAATGGCTTGTTGAATTATCGGGAGGACACATCGAGGTTTTGGATGACCCGGATAACGCCTGTGAGCCATTCGACACCCAGGAGCTTATCGGTTTCATTACCTCATTCTGCAATAGCCACTACGGGAAGCGATCTGCTAAAAGACGCAAAGGACGCAAAGAGAGTAGCGTCAAAAAAGATCAGGTTTTACCCAGAGAATGAGCAAGCCTATCACGATGCCCTGATGCTCTATCGGAGGTCGTACAACCTTGCTGTTGAGCGTTTCCGCAATGATGACTATAAAGATGCCAGCGGAAAATTCATCAACATGCGACCTGCCATTAAAGCTCAAGTGAAGCAAGAGCAAAAAGAAAGTGGCAGGGCTTATAACTCGCTTGTTTCTGATAATGGAACACTGGCGGCAGCGACCACATTCAAAGCGGTCTGCGAGCACAACAAGAAGCTCAAGGGAGCTAAAGAGGGCTTTGCAGAAATCAGTTTCAAAAGCCGCAAAGGTAGCAGGCACTCATTCTCTATTGACCGTTTGCCAAAGGGGTTAAATCCCTGCGTACAAGCTCTTGGCAAGATTCACCTGACAGAAGATGTGCCAGCAGAAGCGATTGGCAAGTCTTGTCTCATAACCTACGACAAAGGTCGCTGGTTCATTCAGGTTCAACAACATATTGAGCTAAATCCCGAAATCCAAGGGAAGGTTAGATGCGTTGGAGTTGACCCCGGAGTTCGCACCTTTGCCACTTGCTACAGCGAAAAAGAGGCGTTGATAGCGGGTGATAAGGTTGCAAAAACAAAGCTGTTCCCACTGATGAAGCAAGTGGACAGCTTGATCAGTCAAAAGCAAAAAATCCTGAACACGCAGAAGGGCGTTAAGTTCCCCGACATGCCCCAGTGGGCAAGGGATCGGATTATTCATTTCAACAGGGAAATTGACCGGCTGAAATGCAAAAAGGATGACATTGTTCTTGATCTGCATAACCGGCTGGCGTTCGAGCTGGTGTCGAACTACGACGTTGTATTTTTGCCAACCTTTGAGACAAGAGGTATGGTCACACGCAAAGATAAGAAGGTTCGCACCATTCGCCGTAACACCTGCCGCCAGATGCTTGACCTCAATCACTACCAATTCAAAAAGCGGCTTAAGTGGTACGCAAAAAAGTATGGAAAGCATGTAGTTGATTGCAACGAAGCCTATACATCCAAGACTCAATCATGGAACGGGACCATTGACGAAAAATTAGGTTCTTCCAAAATTATTAAGGGTGATGGCTTCACCGTTGATCGTGACATCAACGGTGCCAGAAATGTCTTTCTTAAGTGTTTGACAAGGTAGCTTGAACCTTAGCCATAACAGCGAGTGTTGCGCTCGTTGCGGATTTAATCAAGAGTATACTCAGAAAGCCCAGGCGAAGGGGATCGCGACATAGATGGACAGATGTTTCATCTGAGGTGATTTTCGGTATCTCACAATTCTCATAGTAGGTCTCGTTATCCGTCAACCATATATTTTCATACATGCTGGAGGTTTGTCTGATGGAAGTACGCATCTTTACTGCGGTGGCAATATTGGGACAGACAAAATACATATGTGAGTTTAACTTTACCGATACGCTCTTATTTTCGTCGCGGGAATATAACTCGTCAATCCACCAGGTGCTCTGGTAGACTTGGCGACTAGCATGGCAGGTCAGGGGCAAATGGGATAACAACAGGAATACGATTAAGACAAATTGCATAATTGATCTCTGACAAGATGTCAGTGTTAAAGTAGCAGACAGGCCAGTGCATCTTCCGAAAGCCCGGAGATTTTTAACTTTGCCTGCAAATATCCGGGCTTAACGGGCAGAAAATAGAAACCACAGTGTAACGTTACGTCCACTTTTCATGGGACGGCAATACCTCTGAAGCCTGCTGCTGCCTTAACTTTACCCGATAAAAACAGCAGTTTTCTGATGCTGAAAACTTCCCGCCAATTAACAAAATCTTACAAAAATAATTCAAGACTGACGGGGAAGCGAGTATAATGCGCACCCGATTAAGGTTTGAACAATCTGTATGTATATGTAACCGGTGGCAGCCCGGACGACATTCACAACAATAAGACGAGGAGCTCTCCATGGAAGTAGCTTTTTGGGATGGCAAACGCGCACCCGGTATTTCTGATCATATTGACCTCGGAGCCTTCTCTAATCTTGGGGAAGTGATTGCAGATGCTGTCGATAGACATGGAGACAAGCCCGCCTTCACAGGACTGGGATTAACGCTCAGCTTTAATGAGGTGGATCGCCTGAGCGATCAGTTTGCAGCCTACCTTCAGCAGCACACCGGATTGCAGCCCGGTGATCGCATTGCTCTGCAAATGCCTAACATTTTGCAGTATCCAGTGGTGGCCTTTGGTGCCATCAAAGCGGGTTTGGTCATTGTTAATACGAATCCTCTCTATACTGCCAGAGAGATTAAACATCAGTTCAATGACGCAGGTGTGAAAGCACTGGTCTGCGTCAATATCGTTGGACATCTGGTCGAAGAAGTCTTATCGGAGACCGGTGTTGAGCACCTGATTGTGACTGATCTGGCGGATCTGTTGCCCTGGCCGAAACGCTCCTTAATCAACTTTGCCGTTAAGCACGTCAAGAAAATGGTGCCGTCTTACAGCCTTCCAACGGCCATAACTTTCAGGAAGGCCCTGGCACTGGGTAGCAAGGGAACCTATAAGCCACCCAAGCCAGCACAAAGAGAAGATCTGGCTGCTTTGCAGTACACCGGGGGGACTACCGGTGTCGCCAAGGGTGCGATGTTGACTCATGCCAATCTGGTCGGCAACGTTCTCCAGACAGTTGAGTTGAGAAAACAGGTGAATGCTGATGGTAGTCCGGTTTGCAATCCTGAAGGTGATACTGTGGTAGCGCCATTGCCTCTTTATCACATCTATGCCTTCTCGGTTCACTTGTTGTCATACTTCTCTCTGGGAGGGCACAGTATCCTGATTGCTAACCCCAGGGATATTGATACCTTTATCAAAACCATCAAGCCATGGCGTATCAATGCATTCATTGGCCTCAATACTCTGTTTGTCGGCCTGATGAATCATCCCGAGTTCAAGAATATTGACTTCTCTGACCTGAGGGTGACCAATTCGGGGGGGACAGCGCTTCAGCAGGCGACAGCAGATCGCTGGCTCGAACTGACTGGCTGCCGAATTGGTGAAGGCTATGGTTTGTCGGAAACCTCTCCTATTTTGACCGCCAACCCTGCGGGTGACTTTGTTCAGGATGGCACAGTGGGTATTGCCCTACCGGGTACTGCTCTGAAAGTCATTGATGATGAAGGCAACGAGTTACCATTCGGTGAACGCGGCGAACTCTGTGCAAAAGGCCCTCAGGTCATGGCGGGTTATTGGCAGCGCCCTGAAGCGACTGCCGAAGTGCTGGACAACGAAGGCTGGTTCCGTACGGGTGATGTAGCCATTATTGGTGAAGACGGTTATATACGTATCGTAGACCGTCTGAAAGATATGGTGCTGGTATCCGGCTTTAATGTCTATCCTAACGAGATTGAGGATGTCGTGGCCAGGCATGAAAAAGTGCAAAACTGTGCGGTGATCGGAGTACCTGATGAAAAAACAGGAGAGGCAGTAAAACTGTTTGTTATTCCACAGGATGACAGTATTACCGAGCAGGAGTTGAAAGATTACTGTCGTAAAAATATGACGGCTTACAAAGTGCCCAGACAGGTGGAGTTCAGGGTAGAGCTTCCGATGACCCCTGTCGGCAAGGTTTTAAGAAAAGATCTCCGTGCGCAGGAACTGAAGAAGCTGGAAACAGCCTGATTATAATTGCAGCGATCTGTTTTATGGAGCATGGCATAGACTCGTAATGAGTCTATGCCACTGTCTGGTAATAAAAACGATGACAGCCAGTCGTATGATTTAATTAGACTGTTCGTAGGATTGGCTATTGAAAAAGAAATGATTATTTTTTTCTTAATTCGTTAGTCGTTATTTAGTTTTGCATCATAATTTATGTACGACACTGTTTACAGTTAGTCAGTGCAATGGTACTTTTGACGCTTTCCAAATATTGCCCACCCTGGTTCTATAATGAATATTTTTGAAGAGTCCCTGAATATCCTGAAATCAAAAGTACAGTTACGTAAACTGTTTCAGGGCATGCATGTTGAAGATATAGAAAACGTTATCAGACGTGTAGAAGCGATCCATGCAGAAAAAGTGCGTGAGCACAATGAGCAGAAGGAACAACAAGGTCGCAAAAGAGAAGCTGTTGAAAGCATTCTTGGTCAGATGCAGGAGAAAGGTCTGACCATTGAAGATCTGATGGCTTCTACTGTTGTAGAGAAAACCAGAAAAGGAAAGCCAAGACAGCGCTATCAATTTCAATACGAAAAAGAAGACGGCTCTGTAGTTAACTGGGAAGGCGCTACCATGGGTCGTATTCCATCGGAGTTTACTGAATATCTGTCAAAGACAGGAAAAGAACGTAAAGACTGTATTGTGGCTGAGCTTTAATACTCATCAGCGCAAAAGTTATTACTAAGTGGCCTGAGAAATGTAATAGCCAGCAAGTCAAATAAAAAACCGGATGATTCCGGTTTTTTATTAGTTGAATTGCAGGTCAGAGACGCTGCTTGATTTTTTCTTTCAGTACGCCTTCTTCGGTGTAGCCTCTCAACACTTCATCGGGGAATACCAGTGCAGGTGTTCCGCGAATACCAAGCTCCTGTGCCAGACGCAGGTTCTCGTCAAGCTGCTGAGTTACAGACTCGTCTACTTTCAGTTTGTCGGAGTCTACTCCCTCTGCTTTCAACGCCGCTTTAATGGAGCTGCTGGTGTGTCTGCCGGGTCTGGACATCAGACGCTGGTTAACAGACAGGTATTTATCCTTGTCCAGCTTGAAGGTGGCCAGAGCCATTTCCGCAGCTTCACGAGATTCCGGGCCAAGAACGGGGAGTTCCTTGACAACAATTTTTACATCAGGGTTCTCTTCAACAATTTTCTTCAGGATAGGATCCTGACGCTTGCAGAAACCACAGTTGTAATCACCAAAGTAGGCAATAGTCACCTTGGCTTTAGGGTTACCCATAATGGGGTTCTCAGGGTTTTCGAATAGCTGCTTTTGACGATCTTCCAGCATCTGCGTTTCGGCACTTTGCCGGGCAGCTATTTCTCGCTTTCTCAGTTCGTTCATAGCTTCAACCAGGATGTCCGGGTTTTCTACCAGTGTTTTACGAACCAGCTCTCTGACTTCCTGCTTCTGCTGATCATCCAGAGACTGTGCCTGAATGTTGAGCGAGCCCATCAATAGGGTAGTGGCGAGAATAAGAGTTTTTTTCATCGTGCTCATCTGTGAGTCAGTATTTATTTCCCTGAGTTGTTGCTGAAGCTCATGGGAGTGAGATTCACTTCAGGGGCGAAATAGCTTTGACTGCCACTTTGTCATGATTAAATGGCAATGGCAAAGACTTATAGGCCAGGCTCTCTGGCTATGGAGCCCATCTGTTGGTGAAACTTCAGGGCTCAGGTTGGTCGGTAAACAGCGAAAAAGCATTCCATTATGATTCTATGAGAAGCTTTTCGGGCTGATTTCCCGGGTTTACCTGGACGATGCCTTCTCAATAGCCGCTGCAACACTGTCATGGTCGAGAATAACCGGCAGTGGTATTCCTTCAGGAGCACCCGGACCATAGACGATATTGAAAGGTACACCAAATCGCCCGTTCTTCTGAAGATAGGCATTAATTTCTTCTGAAGGCCGGGTCCAGTCTCCTTTCATAGTTATCATAGAGTTTTTTTGCAGGCGACTGTTGGTTGGATCCCTGTCGATGACCCTGATCTTGTTTGCTTTACAAGTGATACACCAGTCAGCTGTGACATCGACAAAGACGACTTTGCCTTCAGCCACCGAGCTGGCAATTTCCTGCTCATTCAGGGGGTTCCAGATCAGATTGTCTGATGTCGATTGTTCCGCAGTGAACAAACCGGTCGACCAGGCTCCGAAGAGCACTATCGCCATTGACAGGAACAGTGAGGGCAGTAGCAATAGTCTTTTTCCAGCTTGAGGCATCAAGCTGATCAACAGGCGATGCAGGACCAGTACAGTAGGAATCAGGGCAATCATCAGAAGCAGATAGACTGGCAGGAATGCCTGAAGCAGGCTGGTTAGCCACAACGAAGTCACCAGCAGCATCAGTGCCAGTAAACGACGAAGGTTGATCATCCACTGACCGGGTTTTGGCATCCACTTCAAAAGAGAGGGTCTGGCTGCAATCAGCAGATACGGAAGGGCAAGACCTATGCCCAAAGCCGTGAATATGGCAAACAGGTTGAAGCTGTTGGTGGACAGGGCAAAGGCGACGGCGGTTCCCAGAAATGGCGCTGAACAGGGCGTTGCCAGAAGCGTTGCGAACATACCCTGAACAAAGTGGCCTGCTGTACTGTTATCACCTGCTGTAGCCAGCCTGGTCGACAGGAATGAGGGCAGATGGATTTCAAACAGGCCTATCAGGTTAGTAGCAAAAAGGGCAGTGACCGCCACCATGAAACCGATAAACCAGGGGCTTTGAAACTGGATGCCCCAACCAATACTGTTGCCGGTCAGCTTGAGTATCCAGAGAAACGTCGCCAGTAACCAGAAGGAGAAAACAATGCCTGCCGCAGAGCTCAGAAACTGCTTGCGGGTGACTTTGGCTTCCTGGCCTGAAGCATGGAGTACGGAAGAAAGCTTCATACCGAGGACGGGCAGAACGCAGGGCATCAGGTTGAGGATAAAGCCGCCCAGAAGTGCCAGACCCAGTAACACCATCAGGCTTGCTGAACGGGTGTCTGCTGGCAGTGAACTGGCAGCGACTTCCTTGACGGACAAGGTTTTTTCAAGGCCATTGTCGCCATTAAGAAGGGTAACGGTGACAGGTTCATCTGACAGGTTGTATTCACCCAGCCAGCTTGATGCATTCATGACGGCCTGAAGCTGGTTGCCCTCAATGGTAAATTCCGGCAGTCCGAAGGTAATCTCTTCCTGACCATCGATGATGACGTCAACGGCCTTTTCCCAGCCAGTCTCAGAGTGGGCAGTGGCAACAACCTTGTTGTTTTCCTTGTTCCATACAACAGATTCTACGCTCAGCCCTGAGTCCGGCATAGTCGTCGGAACCCGGGAAAGGGCTTTATCAATCAGGAATGACGCTTGCGGGTCTGCTTTCAGATCAGAGGGGGTGAAATCCAGTTGAATCTCGTAATCTGTCAGTACGCATACCGTGGTGCAGGAAGACAACCTCAGTCTGGCATTGATGGAGACCGGCTGATTCAAATCTTTAACCTGAATCAGAAGAGGAAAAACCGTACCATTTTTATAGCCAAGGGTATGCAGTCCCAGCATTTCTATACGCTCTGGAGCGGGCCAGAGCCACTCAACCGTTTCTATATTACTGCTGCCTTGTGGCTGTTCTATACGCCAGTCGATTTCAGGTGGAATACCAGCCTCGCCGGGTGATCGCCAGTAAGTCTTCCAGTCACCTGATAATTGGACTTCCAGTGCCGCATAAAGTTGACGGGTGGTCGGGTCTGCTTCACCAGAAAAGTGCAGCCTGACCCTGGCCTCAGGCTGCTGAGGGTTCACTAACCATTCAGTTGAAAGAGCATGTGCAGGTCGATTGAGCGATAAAAGAAGGAATACCAGACATAAGCTGAATAGCACTAGCAGGGTATTCTGCCTGCTGTTTTTTGAAACTGTTGCAGTGCAGCTTATCTGAGAATGCAGATTAAGTGATCGTATCTTCATGTATATCCCGATAAATTCAGGCAGACCTTAAAAAGTCGATTATTGTCAAAGACTGCATAGTGCAAAAAAGTATGAGTCTATCTCGACATTGGCGAAACTTTGCCTGAAAAAACATTGTCAGGGTAAATGTGGCCGGTCAGTGACCGTTCTCTATTGATCCTGTGAATGATACGCTGGACTTCAGTACCTGGATTCAGGAAAAATGATTTTTCTTTGATATTTTCAACCCGTTCCCACGCTCTGAGAGTTTCGCAAAACTACAACAGCTCGTTCCCATGCTCTGAGGTCGTCATTCCCGCGAAGTAGGATATCAATGTATCCAGTAGTCAGAAATACTCCGTTGCGGTCAATTTTTTGAGTCCGGTTGGCTGTTTGGAGAAATGCACCCATTCGCTGGGGTCGGTGTGTAGCTGGCACTCAATGGTAGAAAGGGTTGAGGTGTGTTTTCAACAAAATAACTGATTAACACACTGAATTACTTGTGGATAACTCATGAGGTGCCTGAAATTACAAGGCGTTTATGCATTGGTTGAAAAATAATCAGACGAGAGTCTCTTGAATATATTGGGCCTTTTGAAAGCCGTATTTATACGTTAATTGTTGTTTATAAGGCTACAAAATTTTGTGTATAACCTGCTTCAACAGTTGTTTTTTGAGAGCGTGTGTTTAAAGCAGGAGCCTGCTGAGAGCAAGCTCCAGACAGAGATATCATTGATTGCGATCCACATCAAAAGCTGCAAAAGCCTGCTGAACGGGCATGATTTCCATGGCGTTAATATTGACATGGGCTGGTCTGCTTGCGACCCAGTAGATGCTCTCTGCGATATCTTCTGCTGAAAGAGGCTTCATACCTTTATACACTGCATCGGCTTTTGATTGATCACCCTCGAAACGCACGAGTGAAAATTCAGTTTCAGCCATTCCGGGTTCGATATTGGTCACTCTGATGCCACTCCCCAGAAGGTCAGAACGAAGATTCAGGGAAAACTGTTTTACAAATGCTTTGGTGCCGCCATAAACATTGCCACCAGGGTAAGGATAATTACCGGCAACTGATCCCAGGTTAATAATACTGCCACTGTTGTTTTTCTTCAGGGCCGGTAAAAGCGCATGAGTGATCAGAACCAGCCCTTTAATGTTGGTGTCGATCATGCTTATCCACTGTCGTGTATTACACTGGTCAGCTGGTTTAGTGCCCAGAGCCAGACCGGCATTGTTGATCAGAGTATGAATGTCTGAAAAAGCTTCCGGGAGGCTGCTCAGCGCATCCTGAATGGCATCTTCATCTCTTATATCAAAAACAAGGCAGTGAACAGGACAGGATGCCGAGAGTTCTCTGGCCAGTGCTTCCAGACGTTCCTTTCTTCTGCCGGTAATTACCAGCTGCCAGCCTTGTTCACTGGCAAAACGACGGGCACAGGCTTCACCAAAACCGGAAGTGGCTCCGGTGATAAACACAGTTTTCAAGCTCAAGGGGGGACTCCTGGTCAGAGTGGGTCTTTTCTCTTTCCTTATTATGTCAGATTCTCAGAGCTATTATTTTTTTAGTCTCAGTGAGGCTGCTGACTGACTTCCTGTGCATGAAAATATGCTTTCGAATGCGGACAGAGTCAGATTGTTGGGCATTACTGTTGCGAACTCTGATCTTTTCTATAGTAAGTCAGATACTGTGGAGTACTCTACTATGGCTTTACCAGGCGGTAAGATAACGGAAGAACAAGTTCACAGGGGTCAGGCCGTTTATTCAAAGCGGGTTCTCAATATCTATGATATTGCCGTGCTGGGCATTTCCAACCGTTTTATCTGGCAGTGTCCGACACCCGTAATCCTGGACTGGTTTAATCAGCACGTCAGCGACCAGCATCTGGATATAGGTGTTGGCACCGGTTATTTCCCTGATCGCTGCCAGTTCCCAACCGATCATCCATCGTTGACATTGGTAGACCTGAACGTAAACACACTTGAGTATGCCGGGCAGCGATTAAACCGTTATCAACCCATCACCCTGGTGCATAACGTTTTCAAACCATTTACCTCCTTGCCAGTCAATGCCTTCAACTCTATCAGCATGAACTATTTACTGCACTGCCTGCCAGGCAGCATCCATAGCAAAGCTGTCGTGTTCGATCACGTTAAGCCCTTGCTGAATGAAGGGGGAAAACTGTTTGGCGCCACCATTCTTAATGTACCTCATACTCTGGTGGCAAAAGCTCTAATGGGCGTTTACAACCGAAAAGGGATCTTCAGCAATCAGAATGATTATCTGGATGGGTTGGAGCAGGAATTGCGCTCAAGATTCACTGATGTGGACATTCAGGCGACCGGTTGTGTCGCTCGTTTTGTAGCCAGTAGTCAGTAAGTGCAGAAACAGACTTATAGCCCAATGAAAATACTCACTGGCCAGACGGGGGTTGATCATTCCCATGTCACGGGGACTATTAAATATCGACGACCTTCAAATCCTGCTGTTTTTTCAGATCTAAATCGCGATAACGAATCCCGGGTTTATCAAAGTCTACCGATGCGAAATCAATCTCTCGAATACGGCTGTTAAACATGGTTTTGTAATAGTATTTCAGGTCTTTGGTATCCATGGCCGTCGTCCACTGAGTGGAGCCCATTGTGTCGTCTTTGGGGAGTTCATCTCTGGCGAGTACTGCACCAGAAGGAATATCAAAGTTGTTCAGGATGCGCAGTGATTCCATTGCGGCGGCATAGCCATTTTCGACGGGGCGTGCAGTGTTTCGAAGTGCTGCTGCGCGAACAAATCGAGAGACGGGTGAGTAATCGCCAGGCAGGCCAATCATGCCCGAACCAGCGCCGTGTGGCGCTAACTCCAGATCGCCTATTTTAATGTCTGGTTTGGCTTTAGCGGTAAGGCCGACGTAATTTTTCAGGTTTTGCAGATGCCAGGGAAACTCAGGATTGTTAGTTAACACGCCGACGGGGTTGTCATAAATATTCAGCTGGCCGCCATGGGTGTACTCCACCACAATTGACGCTCCTGAGCGATCTGTCATCATGAAATGGATCGGAGGCACGATATTGCCTAAGCCTTTTTCCTTTACGGGGGCAACATCTATTTTTGGAAGATTTTGCTTTATATCTTTTATTGTCGACTGGGTAGAAAGTACCCAGTTGCTGATGTCTTGAGGGCCAATTGTGTTTGCTGCTTTGGCCGGGTCATAGGGTGGAAACTCGGCAGTGCCTGGCAAGTAAAGCACTGAAACGGCTAACCCTTTTTCGTTCATTCCATCAATAAGCGCTGGTTTATTCAGGCCATTAATGCCGACAACACCGTATTTGGCTTTCCACTTTAAGCCCGGTTTGCCATCAGGCGTGAGACCCGTGAAGGCGGTGTCTCGTGGTATCACCATAATTTTTGATTCCAGATCAAAGGATCCCCACTCTTCAGTGCGAGCCTGGATGACCGCATCGTCCTCTGAAACCAGTGTAATGCCCGTACAGGCCAGAGCGATTGGGATCTGAACAACGGCGGCAAGAGCCATGGCGCTGAGAAGAAAGGCTGCGATGACCGATACTTTTAATGAAGTAGTGTTCATAAAAAAGCGCTCTTTGTGGCGAGTAAGGCGCGATGGAAGTATAGCGTCTTAAGTACTCAACCATACGAAATCATATTTTCTGACTCATTGTTCAGGCACTCGCGGCAACTGCTCCTGCGTTGCTCTAGCTCCTGCATCCATGCAGTCGTGATGCGTTGCAACTCTGGTCACATAGCTTGCTATGTTCCCGTCGTTGCGCCTTGCAGAGCACCTGCCCAATAAGCCAGAAATATTCGATTCCGTATGGCTGAGTACTTATAAAAGATAGTTTAATCAAAGGGGTTTCCTTGTCTTTTTTTTGCGTCGAACTCACGTTTTTTAAGCAGATCATCAGCGTCCTGTCTTCTTGTTAGTTGCGCTTACATCAATGTTATGAACTTTTATCCTGAAGGCAACTCTGAGTTACCGAAGGACATCAATGTTGGATGATCTTCAAATCAATATCCTTGCAATCAAGGATAAAACTAACTTAATGAAAGGAACTTTATATGAATAACGTAAATACACCCGCCGCTGTTGGGGTTTCAACCTCAGACTTGACAAAACCTGTTCAGCCACAGAGCAAACAAACAGGTGCTGGTTTCGGATGGGTTATTACTAAAGCTGACCAGGGTGAACTTTTAAGTCATCAAGGTTTACAACAGGCAGGCTCCCAGCTTCAAGGTGACAGAGCCAGTGACCGCCGTGTGGTGACCATCAATACCGATGGCATAGCGAATATCTACAATCGGAAGGCCGATGGGTCATTTGCAAAAGAGGCTCTTAGGGTAGACATTAAGCTCAAAAAAGCTTCATTTCCAGCGGCAGAACTCACCTTGAACAGCCAAAATAAAGCTTCGCGAAAAGTATCAAGGCTGAACAAGATGAGTATCGCAAATAGTAGACTAGTTCAAAAAAACTGCTGACGTGTTTCGACCGGTCTGAACTTCTCAGTATGGCGGAACAGCTTGGTTTTACTATACGACAGCGAGATATCCGCCCCTTGGACTTTATCCTTTCACTGATTGATGCCCTTGCTGGTGATGGAAACTGCGATACTCAAGCCGATCTCCACCGTAAATTTAATGAGTTGACGGGGCTGAATGTCTCCTATCGTTCCTGGGCAAATCAAGCTAAAAAAGACGCGATGCCTGCTCTTGTCCTCTGGCTATGGGTGCAGTGTCTGGAAGTCTTTACCCGCAAAGTCATGGCGTTTGATGAGGACAGTCCATTTTCAGAGTTCGAGCACATTCTGATTCATGACGGCTCATCGCAGGCTGTCTACAATGCCCTAAAGGAAACATTTCCCGGCAGGTTCTCAACGGTCAGTCCTGCTGCTGTAGAACTTCATACGACAATGGATCTTCTTACCAACAATCTGGTGCGCGTGCAGCTCACTGAAGATACCCGTTCAGAAAGAGACTGTCTGCCACCACTGCCAACCTCCATGGCTAATATCCTGATGCTGATCGATGCCGGTTATTTTGAGTTGGAACGCTTTGCTGCCATTGATGATCGGGAAGGTTCTTTTATCTGCAAGGCACCTCAGAGTATCAACCCGACGATACTCAGCGCAGTACGGGAGGATGGCAAAAATCTGAATCGCTACAAAGGGAAAAAACTTAAGGAAGTGTTGTCTGGCTTCCCTAAAGATCAATGCCTCGACCTGGATGTAGAATGGCCAGGATTCAAAGCCTGGCCATATCGTTTGGTTGTCCGCTGGAATGACAGGAAACTGAAATGGGTATTCGTTGTAAGCAACCTTAACCGGGTTGAGTTCACCCTGAATGAAGTACTTCAGGCCTATCGTCTACGATGGCAAATAGAGCTTATCTTCAAAGAGATCAAGTCCTATTCAGGGTGGCATCGTTTTAACACTAAATCAGCGACACTGGTGTTTAGCCTGATTCTGATGTCCTTCGTGGTTGTGACGTTGAAAAGGTATCTTGCCCATGCTGCACAGGCGAACCTCTATGAAAGTGGAGCCATTGAAGAAATCTCGACGCATAAGGCGATGAAAAGTGGAACCCGACTGTTTGGTAATGTCATTTTATCCCTTATGAATGCAGGAAAGTCTCTGCTCTCACATACAAGGAAGCTGCTCAACTTCTGGGCAGATAATGCGAAACGTGAACACCCTGCACGAGATGGTTGTTCAGGGCGTACAAGATTAGGTCTTTGTGCTGTGGGTGGGGCTTAATGTCTACCTTAAGAAAAGAGGCTAGTGTAGTGCGTCGTTCTTTTTGCAACTTAACCGGCGATTAGCCCGAACGACTTTTTCTAAGATATCATTTGCCTTAGCAGTCCAGATAAACGGCTTTGGATTTTGATTATGCTTTTCAATATATTCATCAATCGCACTGACTAGCTGTGGCACACTGACAAACACACCACGGCGTAAACGCTGACTCGTGAGATCCCGAAAAAATCTCTCAACCATGTTTAACCATGATGCTGACGTTGGCGTAAAGTGCATATGAAAACGAGGATGTTTTTCCAGCCATTCTCGCACCTTCGGGTGTTTGTGAGTCGCATAGTTGTCGCAAATCAGGTGCAGCTCTTTGTCTTTTGCCGTTTCCCTATTTATCTGTTTAAGAAACTTCAACCATTCCACATGGGTATGACGCTGCTGGCACTGACCGATGACAGCACCATCAAGTACATTCAGTGCTGCAAAGAGAGTGGTTGTACCATGTCGTTTATAATCATGAGTCATTGTTGCGGCACGCCCTTTCTTCAACGGTAAGCCAGGCTGTGTTCGATCGAGTGCCTGAACCTGACTTTTTTCATCACAGCACAGCACCAACGCATGTTCAGGAGGAGACAGATAGAGTCCGACAATATCTTCAAGCTTCTCCACAAATTTCGGGTCTCGGGACACCTTGAATGTCTTTTCCAGGTGAGGCTTGAGGCCATATGCATGCCATATCCGGCGAACACTTCTCTCACTGATACCGCTAACAGCAGCCATAGTTCGGGTGCTCCAGTGAGTGGCATTTTCCGGAAGGGTGTTTGTGGTCAGACTCACAATCTCAGCAGCATCAATCTTCTTTTTACGGCCACTGCGAGCTCGATCCTGTTCAATCCCGGAGAAGCCTTCCTGAGCATATCGGTCACGCCAGCGGCTGACCTGATGACGACCGATCTTCAGTATTTGCGCAATCTCAAGATTGCTTTTTCCTTCTGCAGAGAGAAGAACAATCTGGGCACGGCGGGCCAAGCGAAGAGGGCAAGTATTTGATGAAGTAATCTTTCTGAGTCGTATTTCTTCAGAAGCATCAAGTATTATCTCTGTGGCAACTCGCATAGTAAAAACAGGCAGTGGTTGGAATAACATCCATAGTAGACCGTTAGGAGTCTTTATGTACTGTTAATTAGGTCGCACTACACTAGCATTGCCTCTAAAGGTCATATCAACTCAGCCACCTTAAGCGGCGATAAGCTCCATGTGGTCACTGTCAGCGACGATCACATGGCGGGAATTCATGACCTGGGGGCCGACGGAGCATGGGTAACCAAAACTGCCATTTCCCATGACGGGCCGATCACATTAGCAACCTTCAGCGCTGATGAAATGCATGTGGTGACTGCCAGTGACGATCACACGGCAAAAGTCTGTGACAAGATGGTCGACGGATCATGGGTAGAAAAAACCACCGTTCAACATGATGGGCCGGTCAATTTCGTAGACTTCATCGACGATGGCTTTCGCCTGGTGACCAGCAGTGAGAATGGAACGAGGCAAGTCACTGAGCTGAAGTGAAATGATTGATTGCCTGCGCTCACCCATGGTGTCAGGCAGTATTTCTTGACTACTCAGAACTGAATTCGATGCAAAGAATGCAGCAAGCCTCTGGTTAGCTATCTGAGAAGTGCAACCGAAAGACAGTTAAATCACAGGGGTCTGCCTTGTCTTTTTTTTTGCGTCGAACTCACCTTGATTAACACGACCCGCCGAGTGGGCAGGGATATACTCTGGTACTTTGACGCCACTGACAAACTCCCAGAACCTGCCGCAATTACCTGTTCTTAACTGTTTGTGCTCCAGAGACTTTGTTGGTGGGTCATGGTCATCAAAGGTGGGGCGAGATTGTCTGTTTCAAGCTCAGTGGCAATGTGGCGATATAAAAAAAACTCTCTGATCATGGATGATGATATGACAACTGGTGGCTCCAATCTACCTGTTAATGGCCCCGGGGGCAGGCAGCAAACAGTTCAAAATCAATCGCTACCTTCTACTCAACCAACCAAGGCTAAAATGGGGCCTCGGGATGTCTCTGTTGACGAAACCACCGACTCGCTATTGCAGGGGGAAGCAGGTCTGCACCTCCAATATGTGCCTATCCACAAACGGGATGTTGTCATTGAGAATGTGGAGGGAGGCTTCTGGGCCACCCTCCTGACAGGATTTTCCAAGTTAGCGATGAAGTTTATCCGAGCCGGAGTCGGTAAGACTGGCAACAGGGCCGATGATAATTTAAAGAGAAATGAACAGTTTGCCAACGAGAACAAAAAGAATCTGAAGAAATTACAGTATGAGATGAAATCCATTCAGACTGAACTGAAGGGATTGAGAAAAAAGCTTCCCCGTCTGGAAACTAAAAAGCAGGATAAATTTTCAAAACTCCAAGAAAGGCTTTTTGAATTAAGAGCTCAGCTGAGCAGGCTAGAGCGAAACTTAAATGAGATAGAGGAGACGAAGCCTCTCCTGAAAGTTTGGGGTACGGCGATCAGGAAAGAGACACAGGACTTCCTGAAGTTGATCGAAAAGCAAATGGGTCCCGGACTTAAACTGATACATGGGCTTCAAGAGGTCTTTGGGAAGTCCAAAAAAGGATTGCCTGCTGGCAAGGTTTATCACCTCAACCTGGGGAACCTGTCGACCACACTGTCCTCCGGTGCTGAGCTGAAGGTACAAAACATCGGTGTCTTTATTGAGCAGTGTTATATGTCTCCCACGCAAGAGCTGATATTGGATATTGCCGATATCAGGGCAGACTTATCGTCAATGGGGGCCAGTGGCGAGGTTGAGCCAATGACTTTGTCCGGAGGAATCAGTCTCAAACTGAAGCCACCGATCAGTGAACACTTGCGCAAGGTGTTGACCGAGAACATCGCGAAAGCTCCCATATATATTAATGCCATGAGCAAAGAGCTGAAGCCTGCCAATGTGGCTGATATGGCTGAAGTGTCGATTAAAAGCCTTCAGTTAGAAAAAAAAGATGGACAAACCCTTGCGCTGCAAGACGCTTCGTTTGCTCACTCGCTGCTTGATTTGATGATCCCGTTCATGTCAGGAAGCTCCGAGCTTCCTCTTGTTGCACTGGATCTTGAGAAGCAATGGAAGCATAAAGGGTTGGAAGTGGTTTGCGAAAGTTTGGACAAAGAAGAAAAAGAGCGCAAAGACGATCTTCATCAACTGCTGGAAGATATAGAAAGCCTGCCTGGGGGTGAAGCAAAAGACCAATGTCAACAATTGAGTCTTCAAGCGACCAAAGCTCTGAAAGCGGTAGAGGAACTGAGAGAAGTCAAAATCCGTGAGTTAACCCACAGCAAACAGTTAAGAAGCGTTCAGCAACAACGATCAAAGAATATTGACTCGTCATTTGATATGAACCGGGGGATGATCGATCTGGTCTACGGGCTGGCAGCTGTGGCTAATGGCAGCCCGACAGGCAGACAAAAGCATATTGCTATTCCGGGAATGAAGATTCCCGTATCGGATACCAGTTCTGTTGAATTGAGCCAGCTTAAGGTCAACGTGTCTGATTTTTCTTTCAGTCCATCCGGTGTCGCGGAGCTGACTATTCCCGAAATGGCCAGCCATATCACTCTTCAGAATGAAGTGACGGGAGAGAAAAAGTCGGTACCGGTCATCGTTAGAGGTGCATCGATCAAAATTCAGCCACCCTTTGGACCTCTGGTGAAGGAACTGTTGCAGCTGAAGTTTCCAGTGGACTCCAAAACGCTGAAAAAAGTCGTTCTGCCCATTTATAGGGAGGCGGAGAAAAAGAAGCGCTCGGGTGGGACTAAAACCTCCGATTATTTAGAGATTGATCTGGGGAAGGTTGCCTGCCTGACCCGCGAGGGAGAGGTGGCTTTCTCAGGAGAGGAAGCTAGCCCGTATCAGCAGCACAGGCAGACGTTTGTCGAGAAAACCGGAGAACTTCTCTCGGCGAATGTTGATGCCGAGGCTATGGCGTCAGCACTGGCATCGGCAGGTTTAACCAAAGAGTCTCAGCAGAAAGTCTGGAAGCTTTGTGAGGAAGGTGTTTTTGCTGACAGTGCTGTTTTTGCACCTGAAAAACTGGAACATCTGGTCTTGCCATTTTCTGGACAAGAGCCACCAATCCCACGGACTTCCCCACTGCCGGAGCAAGAGGTCACTCAGAGTTCGGAAGTGACCACCCCTGTTCCAGAGACTGAGCCACCAGAGAATACAACCCCAAATGCTGAGATCTCAGAGTCTGAATCTGTTTTAACCACTCCATCAGGCACAGCGGCGGTAAATCCTGAGTCTCCCTGGAAGGTAACGGTGGATGCTTCCGTCGCTGAGCCGGAAAGGCTTCAGTCAATCCTGGTGAATGCTCGAAAAAACCGGGCAGTTACTCCATCCTCATCATCGTTACCCGAAGAAGTCAAACCATCCGAAGTGGCAAACGCAGCGACCAATCGGCACCTGTCCCGGGCCTCAGTTAAACCTGCCACAGAAAAACCACCAGAAGGTTTAAAGTTCAAAGACCTGGACGAGTGCATCGGAGTGATTAATCCAAGGTTCCGGACAGAAAAAGGAAAAAGAGTCGCTGATTTTGAAATGCGTATTGCTCCTTGGAGTTTGATGAAAAAGCTGTCCTGGTGGATGGGCTTTTTCCTCGGCAAAAAAGAGGTGGCTGTAGAGGTAACTCTGCCGATTGACCGAAAAAGTTCAGAATTGCAACTGCAGTCACCTTTTGTTCAATTGAAGAAGCGAACTTCCTTAAACCCGGCTGTTTGGTTGGCGACTTTTCTGGTTAATCGCAGGCTCAGGAAGCAGCATTATCAGCTGGAGCTGGACCATGTTGAGCGACAGAAGCGTTTGAATCTTGTTCAAAAGTCTCGGGTTAGGCCTGGGTGATGCCGGGAGTCCGGAACGCGGGGCAGAGCAGAAAGCACAGGGATATATGGCAAACCTGACTAACTGGTTTGTAGAATGGGTGAGTGAAAATCAAGTGAAGGCATTTCTCAGAGTGTCGCACCAGACAACTGAGATGTGTTGGTCGTATAACTGAACGGACATTAGGTCAATAAAAAACGCTCAAGCCAGCCTTGAGCGTTTTTGGCAAGTGCAATTAAGCCTCACTGCTTTTGGGTGTTTAACTCCAATGTCGATACCAAACCCAAGGCAATCTCATCTTCGCTATAAAGCAGAGGTCTGAGCCCCTGACCTGATGAGTAAAGCTGAGTTTGATCTGTATACTCAGGGCGCAACATATTGTTCGTTTGCGAGTAGGTTAATATGCCTTTAGCCTTCGGGCCGGAATCCGTAAAGCTCACCACATACATCCAGCTTGAGCCAAAACGAATAGGATATCCCTCGGTGGTTAACCCGGAAGGTAAGGTGTCACCACTGACGACACGTAACCGAAGTTGACCACGCTCTTCCCCTTACATAGGTGAGAAATTTTCCAGTGGCTGGGCAAGGTTAGTTGACCAATGTGAGTCATTAGAGTTTTGCACAAAATCACTGCGCAGCAACTTGGGTGAGCGCTCATAGGGCGTTGAACCATCAAAGGCAAAGAATGAGTTATCACCTGGCAGTACGGTAAAGCCCGCCTGTTCACGCAGGGCATTTAACTCTGGTGAGGTGCGCAGTGTCGCCACTGCCGCCTCACAAAGCCCGGGGACTGCAGAGTCATCAATGTAAAAAGCGTTGCCCTCTTTGTCGGCATACATGGTGTTGTTAAAAATCAAGCCATCATAATCGACAAAGGTTTGTTGGAACTCTTTTAAATTGTTGGCGCGGTTCATCGCCAGCCAGTGATCAATGGGATCTGTGTTGCCCATATTCACATCCTGGATCATAAAGGCTTTGCCATCGTCCCAGCCAAAAGGGGCCGATCCTGGCGGTGCCTCTAACAGCGGGCGTCAGGCTCAGATGTGGTGATCTGCGCCATGCTGGTTGCTAACTGCTGCTTTAAGCTCTGGTTAAAAGCCGTCACGCTTGAGCTGGTGCTCGCCGGACGCGGCAAGTATTCATCTCCATCGCCAGGGTTGGCATAGAAAATTAAGTCCAGGAAGTTAGCGGCTCCTAGCGCAACTCCAATAGCCAACTTAAGTTTGTGAAATTGCATATTATTATTATTGTTTCTTGTTATTTTTACATCTTGCTGCATCACTTTTGGCGATGCGCAACCACGCTAACACGTTAGCGAAAACATGCAGACCCGCCGCAATCGGTCGTTGAGCTGAGTCTGTGCATGTCAGGCTTTTTAAATTGTTACACTAACGTTACAGGCGTATTAAACCAGTGTTTCAGACACTCGCCTACCAGGGAAATGGTTAATAAAAGGTAATGAAATTAGGCAATAAAGTAACCGGCAGAAAGCCCCTGTATCAGCCTCCGTCTTCGGACTTGGATAATGAGGTTCAGGGGGTTCGCAAGGAAGACACAACCCGCAAACAGATCCTGTCTCGTTCAGAATATCAACCTTTCCGATCACTGGCTGAAAGAGGAATAGAGACAGTCCAGGTTAAACCCGGCCTGTTGACCCGTGCGCTCAGTTCACTGTCGTCCAGTTTTATCTCTTTTTTCAGCTCTGCCATTTCATCGGTTACCGGTGCCACTCAGAAAGAGTTTCGCAATTTAATCAATGATGAGCTTGAGAATCAGGAGTCATTCAAGCGGGATATCGAAGACTTGGAGCACAGTCTGAAGCTTGCTGAGGAGTCACTGCAAAGGCTACGCAAAAGTATCGAGGTCCTGACGCCTGAGCAGATGAATCACTACATTATTCTGGTTAAAAAGCAACTGAGCATAAAGGCACAGCTGGTTCTCAAAAAGGCTTATTTAACAAGATCCGCTGAACAGGTGCGTTCTTATGGGCAGTCGCTTCCAGTCAGTAAAAGAAAACTTGAGCAGAGTATGAAGGTGCTGGAAGAGAATATTTCAACCGGTATCCAAGCCCTTGCACTAATGAAAGATGTTTTCAAAAGAAACAAGAAGGACAAGCATCGAGGAAAGGTGTTTGAGATGCGTCTGGGTGATGTGAAAGTGACCGATCCTGACCGTTATGACATTCAGGTTAAAAATCTGGTCCTTAATACCAGTCGTTTCTGTTTTGAGAAGGGGCAGTTGGAGCTGGAAGTACCCGAAATCTCTGCCGATTGCTTTTCCCTGGAAGAAGATAAAGCGGTTGGCCCCATCAAAATAAAGGGGAGCTGTCGTGTTTGTATTGGCGAACCCCTTGCCGAGCCACTGAACCACTTATTGACCTGTAGAAAGACAGAGACTTTCAGCGCCTACAAAAAATGCTCTGAGGCCTTTGGAGCTCTCTATGCAGAGACATCAGGATCGGATGCAAAAAGGCATCTGGGTGATGTTATTCAATGCTCGGTTGATGGCTTGGAAACGGAAGAGAGAGGGGTGAAGTCAGACCTGTTCATGCAAGCGATGGGAGAAGCGGTCATCCGATTATTTGCTCCGATGGTGACGACCTGGAAAAAAGAGCTGGGTGCTGACAGTCTTAAAAAGTCCAGAGAGCGGGAAGATGGCTTTGCTGTAAAAGCCAATGCTACGGTCGGTCTGTATCAGTCAAGAGAAAAGACGGTAAAGATGCTGGAAGAAGATCTTCCGGGGATGAAGGAAAGCAAGGAGAAAAAGGCTTGCCAGGTCATGTTGACCTCTTGCCGGAAAGATCTGCAACGCGCCCGGAAATTGCTTCAGCAGAGGCAAGAAGAGTTGTCGAAGCAGAAACAGCGGACTGCGGCTATGATGTATCGCGAAGCCAATGCTGGCCAATCCATCCATTCTTACCAAAATGCCCTGAAGCTCTTTCATACCTTAAGAGGACTTGCCAAAAAGCAGGCATCAGACCCTTCTACCTCTGCATCAATGGGTTTTGGTGAGCAGCGCATCGACTTTACAGACACAGCCCATGGCGAGTTATCTTCCGCCTCTCTGAAGTTTTCCGGATTCCGTCTGGGTGAGGATAGTGTGCTGGCAATCAAAGTGCCCGATGTCGTCCTGAACCTGGGGCTGGTCAACGAAGTGTCAGGTATCCGTGAAGCGTTTCCCGTCAGCTTGAAAGATGTCTCTGTGAAAGTGAATCCGCCAATGGGAGAGATTGTTCACCAATTACTGCAACTGGACTTTCCTCTTGAGTTTCGGAAACTGGAACGGTTATGGAAACAGTATCAGGCTTGTACCTCTGAACATTACAGCTCCATTGGTACCCATAATCCTCTTGGTATCGCCAGTTATCTTTCTGTCGACCTGGGCAGCGTGGCCTGTCTGGCTGCCGGAGATGTTCGTGTCGAAGCCGGAGAGCGCTCGGTTGCAGATAAGGAGTGGGTGGCCCTTGCTATCTCTGATCTGATGGGCAAGCCGCACAGGGTCAGTGAACTGGATCAGCTGTTCCAGGAAAAAATGGGTATGAATCCTCAGTCGTCCAATCAGATCATGAACCTGCTTTGCCTGGGCTTGCTGGGTGAACCGGAACCGCTTTCTGCTCCGGACGAACAGAAAGAACTATCGACCCATGAGATACCGTCATCCTTTCCCAAAGAGATTGAAGTGACTCCTGTAATCAATGAAAAGGCTGACATCAGCACCGGGTTGCCTCCTCAAATACCCGAAGAAATACAGGCTCCTCTTACCGAAAGTCCCGTGAGTCATAGCAATATAAAGTCAGAACCTGAACGCAAGGAGCGAGCGTTCAGCACACTTCAGGAAAACCCTGAAAAAGCAGCACTGTCGAGGACAGAGATTTATTTGGGTGATCTAAGCCATTGTCCAGAAGTCAGTCAGATGAAATTAGCGGTCAAGGGGGATACACCGCAAGTGAGTTTTGCTCTGAAAGTACCTGCCCTCAAGGTGCTTGGGAAGTTGCCTTTGCTGTTTAGCTGGCTGTTGGGATCAGACCTGGCTCTATCTGTTCAGGCTCCCCTGAAAGAGGATATTGTTCAGTTCAGGCAACCCTTCATTAAGGTTCGTGGTGCCAGAGTACCTCTACTGGGTCCCTGGCTGGCCAATTTCTGGTTAAAACGCGCAATGGCCAGAGGCCAGTTAGCAATTAACACCCATCAGGTTGAAGGGCAGGCGGGCCTGCAATTGCTGAGAGTTGACTCAGCCTGACGTCAGGATTTGTACCTCGATAGTGAATTCTGTCCCGACCCGGTCTACCTTGGTAGAGGCGTTGACTATAAAAACTCTGACCGGAAGGATAACTGGCTATAAATGCCCTTTTGCGTTTCGGCTATAGTATGTTGGCTGGGACGGTTTAGTGCGGTTCTTTCACTGATGTTAAAACTCGAAAAAAGGCAGATATTTTTACAGCAGGAAGCCGATAGCAAGCAGGAGGCTTTGCAATTAGCTGGCAAAAAAATGCTGGAAACCGGTTTGGTTTCAGCTGAATACCTTCCGGGTATCCACGCCCGGGAGAGCCTTGCTTCCACATTTCTGGATAACGGTATCGCTATACCTCATGGCATGCCAGAACTTCGCCACGCCATTAAGAGAACGGGCGTAGTTGTCATTCAGTTTCCTGAAGGTGTTGAATGGGGCGTGAATCAACCTGTTTTTCTGGCCTTTGGTATAGCTGCCCACTGCCATGAACACCTCAGGATACTGGGTGGTCTGACCCGTGTTCTGGACAATCGACCTCTCTGTCATTATCTGGCCCGTACCCGTGAGCCTCAAATAATTGTCGATGCACTCGAGGGCAAACCATTACCGGGGCTGGGCAATCTCAGCGAATGGCAAAAGGCTTACTTGAGCCAGAGCCAGAGGGAAACCTGTAAGAGAGGCTGGGTCAGTCGTACATCCACGAAAAGCAATGAGCTGACCAGAGAGTATCTTATCCACAACATTAATGGTCTACATGCCCGGTGCGGCAGTGCCTTTATTGCTGCCCTGACGCACTATGATGCCCGTGTTTATGTCCGCAATGTCAGTAAGAATGGTGACTATGTCAATGGAAGAAGTCTGGTCAAACTGTTGGGTCTTGAGCTGGTCTGTGGTGAGACTCTGGGTATCAGACTTTCTGGTCTTCACGCATTTGATGCGTTAAAGCGTCTTGATCAGTTGTTTCAGAAGAGTTTTTTTTGATCTGGGTCTGGCGCGCTTTTGAGTTCAGTCCGAAAGGCTCCCAAAGTAAAAAGCGCCCTTGAACGGGCGCTTTTGCAAATTCTATCTGGAGCTCAGGCCTCCAGGAAGTTGTTAGTTTCATCTACCTCAGTGATGAACATAAAGTATCCGGTTAATGACGGGTTTCACTGGCTGGCATTATGTTCGGGTGATCAAGCCATTCTTCAGGGCTCTCATCAATAGAGTCCACTGCTTCGGCTTCGTTCAGCTCCCCACGGGTTGCCAGCACTGCCAGATCCTTGGCAAAGCTCTGTAATAGATCGATCACTTCCTCCCTGTCAGGATCGAGGCTTTCATCAAAAGTGATATTAAAGAGAGGATTATCATGTTCATACTCCTCTCCCTTGCGCATGAGCGTCATTTGAAGTCCGGGGTTCTCATAGTCCGCGACTTCGGCCAACTTGAAGGTAACAGATTGAGCTTCCCTGAGAACAGACAGCAACTTCAGGGCTTCTGCAGCGCTGATATCGCCTGCATCCACACAGGCTTCAACATACTCTCTGGCTGATAACCCCGAGTCCAGGTAGTTGTCTACCAGATCCTGCAGTTCTTTGTACTTGTTATGGTTCATGGACCCTCCTTAACTGCGCTTTCAGTAATGCCTGTAAACGAGTGCACAATTCCAGTGTACCTGATTGCGGATCAAATGAAAGGTTAAATAAGTATTTGTACTTTTGCGAATTTCGGGTGTTACCTAAAGGCATCAAGTAGATCTTCTAACAGTTGATTTAAGGTGATACATTTGGCCACCATAGCTTTCATGAAAGGTTTTCTGAAAGGTTTTTTTTATTCGTAATGTAGGGCTGTTTGGCCATACTTTTATTTTCTATCAATCCTTCTGCTGTATCTATGAACCTTTCCAGACTGAATCTGAACCTGCTGCCCGGCCTGAAAGCCCTGCTGGACACCCAGAGTGTTTCCAAAGCAGCGCAGATGATGTGTGTTACCCAGTCTGCCATGAGTCGAACTCTGGCCCAGTTGCGGGAAGCATTGAATGATCCGATTCTGGTGAGAAAAGGCAATCGGATTTTTTTGTCCGAGAAAGCTACGTCACTGCATGAAGATGTGAACAGAGTGGTCACGGAAGCGAGCAGTATTTTTGAAAACCAGCAATTTTATATTGCGACTACCCAGCGACATTTCCGGATTGCTTCGGGGCACACGGTGCTGGAGCGAATTCTGCCAGAAGTACTGCAAAAAATATGGGCGGTGGCACCCGGGCTGACCTTTGAATTGCAAGCCATCAATCCCGCTGTTGATGTTGCAGCCGGAAAGTTGGATCTGTCCATTGGTTATATGGGCGTTCGGGAAGAAGGATTATCCAGCTTTTCACTGATGAAAGATCGGATGTGCCTGATTCTCTGTGAAAACCATCCCTTGGCCCATGAGTCTTTTTCAGAAGAGGCTCTGAAGTCTTTTTCCTTTGTGGTACAACGGGACAATATCAATCTGCATCAACAGAGCGAGATCAACCATTTCCTGAGCAAGGTGCAGGTGAAAACCTGGTCACCCGGTCTTTCGATCAGTCTGGCGTTAATCAAGGGAACAGACTGTGTGCTCATGGCTCCGGCTTCACTGTCCATGTTCCTGGACGATCTGTCAGGCTATGTGATCCGTGATTGCCCAAAAATTATCCCGGAAGTCAGCTTCGATATTGTCTGGCCAGAGTATTGGGAGATGAACAGGGCGCATCGTTGGATGAGGGAGTTCATCAGTGATGCATTGCTGGAACATATCCGGAGCAAAGAGCTGTATATGTTTGCCAATGAGTCAGAAGAAAGTCGGAAAAGGCCAGGTGCACGCCTTTCCTGACCCTGTTCTCAAATGATACTTTCCCGGGCGATTGCTTCCGTTGTCGGGGGCTGGCACACCTGAAGAACATCATATAGCTTTTCTATCTGACGGGTGAGCATCTCAACAGGTCGCTCACCGGAGACATCAAGTGCAGCAGAAACCATTTTCCCACACTCGGAGCTGCTCATGGATAGGCTCTCGAGATCAAATCCCCGGTGTCTGATTACCCGCAGGAGTCTCTCCATCACCTCTGGTTTTTTATGACACTGGATGGTCAGAGAGTAGTGGGTTTTGGAATCGCTCATGCTCTTGCCTCCATCATTTCGTGGTTGGCGGCGCCGGGTGGCACCAGGGGCCAGACGTTTTCTCGCTCATCAATACAGACATGAAGCATTCTTGGTCCCGGAGCCAGGAGCATTTCTTCCAGGGCCGGGAGCACTTCATGTCGTTCGGTAATCATTCTGCCTTCAATGCCAAATGCATTGGCCAGCGTAACAAAATCAGGATTGTCCGAAAGGTCAGTTTCACTGTAGCGCTGGTCAAAGAAGAGTTCCTGCCATTGCTTCACCATGCCCAGCCGCTGGTTGTCGAGTAAGACAATTTTGACGGGGAGCTGTTTTCTTTTGATCGAAGCCAGCTCCTGCACATTCATCATGAAAGAGCCATCTCCGGAAACCAGTATCACATCGTCTTCCGGTCTTGAAATGGCCGCGCCTATCGCTGCCGGCAGACCAAAGCCCATGGTGCCAAGCCCGGCACTGGAGAGATGGTTGTTAGGATGAGAGAAGCTCATGTGCTGGGCTACCCACATCTGGTGCTGACCCACATCACAACTGATGACAGAATTCTCGCGGGAGGCTTCAGATAACTGTTTCAGAAGCAGAGGCGCAAAGATATCCTTACCGGGTTTGTCATAAACCCACTGGCTGGCAGCGCGGCTGGCTATACAGTGTTGTAACCAGTCACCCTTTTCTAAGGCGATGGTCAGGCTTTTGAGATTCTTCTTTAAGCAACCACCGAGGCTGACATCAGCCAGGCGACGCTTACCAAATTCTGCCGGGTCAATATCGAGATGGATGACTTTCGCATCGGGTGCAAAGCTCTCAAGCCTGCCTGTGACCCGGTCATCAAAGCGGGCTCCGATGGCTATCAGCAAGTCGCATTCCTGCACTGCCAGATTGGCAGCCCGGGTTCCATGCATACCTAGCATACCAAGGTAGCCCTGATCCTCAGGACAAACCGCTCCGATACCTTTCAAAGTACAAACACTGGGAAGACAGGTTTCTGTCAGGAATGTTCTGAGTTCGTTTACCGCATCAGCCATGCCTGCTCCACCACCGATATAAGCAAGAGGCTTGTTGCTCTTGCGGAGCAATGAGAGGGCTGTATCAATTTTGTCATAACTTTCGGCAGCTCTCTCTTCTATCACGTTGAGCGGTGGTGCATAGTGAGCTTCTGCTTGCTGAATATCTTTTGGCAGGTCAACCAGAACAGGACCCGGGCGGCCAGATTGAGCCAGATCGAAAGCTTTGTTCAGGGTTTCGCAGATATCATTCGGGTCTGTCACCAGAAAGCTGTGCTTGGTGCAACCCAGTGTCATACCCAGAATATCGATTTCCTGGAAGGCATCCGTTCCCATCATGGCAACAGGCACCTGGCCTGTAATGGCTACCAGGGGGATGGAGTCCAGCATGGCGTCAGATAAAGCGGTGATCAGGTTGGTTGCGCCAGGACCGGAAGTAGCAATACAGACTCCGGTTTTGCCACTGGCTCTGGCATAGCCAATAGCAGCGAAAGCGGCTCCCTGTTCATGTCTGCAAAGAAGGTGCTCAATATTGGAATCCAGAAGGGCGTCATACACTGGCATAATTGTGCCACCGGGATAACCGAAAACATGCCGGACTCCGCGTTGGGTAAGATTTCTTACCAGTACATTAGCGCCGTTCATGGGGTTGACCTCGCCCGGGATGAACTTCAGACTTGATGCGAACAGGCTTGCCAGTGTTCAACTCAAACCATTGCTGCGCAGAGAAAAAAACGGCAACAGGGAGGATAATCAGCAGCAGTTCAGGAAGGCTGATGACTGCCACAGTGGCCAGACTCAGAATAGTAATAATCAGTTTGTTGTTTACGTTTAGCATGGTTCTATCCTCTCTGTTTGGAGTTTTTATCTTGTTTATACTTGCCGGGTTTTCAGGCCCCAAATACGAAAAAACCCCCCGAACCTTTCGGTGCGGGGGGTTCCTCGAAACTCTGATCTGTCAGCCAACAGACCCCCGCGCAGAGATGTTAATCACCACGACTGGTAGCAGAATGATGTTGCTTATGGGGTTGGTTTTCATGGCTGACAAATACATATCAAGTTATTTAACGTGTCGTCAGGTATAACACACGCAGTCAGCATCTGCCAGAAAAAATTAAAATCTCGGGAAGGTAGCAGAGCCAGTGAGGCAGGGTTTCCTCACTGGTAAATCCTCAGAAAGGCTGGTTAATAAAGATGCGAAGCCGGTTGTCTTCTTTGCTGCTGGCGATTTCAGTTCTTACAGTGACACCTTCCACCTTAAAGCGGATACCACCGCCCACGCTGTATTTCATATCGGTGTGAAGTTCTCTCAGGTCGAAGTCGTCAGCAACGCGGCCAGCATCAACAAACAGGGTCCATTGCCACCAGGGAATATCGTACAGAGGTCCGATGACAGCTAGATTCTCAAGTGGCTGCCAGAGAGGAACTGCCCGGTACTCCAGACTATAAGACACTGCTGATCGGCCATGAAAACGCTCAGTGTTGTAACCTCTCAGCTTATCCCAGCCGCCCAGAGAGACTCCGGCAAAAGAAGGGGGGCGCTTGTACTCCTCTACGCCGTTGACATCGGTAGTGTCGTTCCAGGTAGGCGTATCAGCCAGCCAGGCGTTCAAGGCGATGACCTGCTGGTCAAGATAGTCATTGCTACCCAGGTTAAAGAACTTGCTGAACTCAAATTGCCAGGTTGTCCAGTCGGCACGGCTTTCGCTACCCCAGTCCCTGGTGTAGGTGAAGGTTGTCTGACTGCCCCGGGTCGGCAATTGACTGGCGTTACGATTGTCATAATCCAGAGTAAGCCTGATACCGGCAGCTTCGTCTGCAGAATCTGTCGAGTGGTCTTCAAGTTTCACACTTTCGTAAAAAGGCTGAATGTCGAAAGAGCTGATACCGGATATCAGAGGGTTCCAGACTTTACCCGCAGCGGCATTGCCCAGTGCATCCTGTTTCAGGCTGGACAGTGCACCGTTTCGACCTTCTGCAATAGGAAAAATGTATTTGAAACGGGCTGAATAGCTTTGTTCAATAGTGCCAGGGGTTATGAAGTTTTCCTTACTCGACTCATTGCTGCCGGGTTGCTCTCCGGAAAAGTCAGGATTGCCGGGCAAATAATATCTGGACTGTGTGTAATCACCATAAAGCCCATTGACACTCACCAGCATCTGATCAAAACCGGGAATGATGAGATTATAAAGACCGGCATAGGCCATCGCGGAACCATTGCTGGAGGCAATGGCGGTTCCGAACAGAGAGGCCTGTGGTTGTCCAATGCCTTTGATAAGTCCGGCACCACCCAAGGCGGTGCCCCAGTCTTCAGAACTGAACAGGAAGGGGACTCCGGCAAAATCGAATTCTTCACCTGCAGGCGTCGCAGCAAACGCGCTTTGAAGCCCGGCAGTCAAGAGTAAAGAAGCTCCAACAAGCTTTGTTTTTTGTCCGCGTTGGGTATTGTTGCGCATTGTGTGTGCAGCAGATCCTTAAGGTAATGCGCTATTTTCTAATTGGTTCCAACGTTCTGGAATAAGAGGTTGTGCCTATTGACCTGCTGAACTTTGGATTATGCAGTCGACCCTCTCTCAGTATGATAAAAAAATCTGAGTTGACAGTTAGTTACCCTGATAATGTTCTGGCCAGCTCGTAGTTTGTTTCACACTGAAGTGTTCTGATTTACCTGAGTTCTTGTTGAGGCCGGCCACCATAGCTAGCCGTGACCTTGATACGATAGACATCGCCAGCATCAACCGTTAATAAATGATCAGGGTCATAGATTTCGACCAAAGTCGGGTCTTCACCCGCATCTTTCAACCACTTAAATTGGGCAAGCTTGTCAGAGTGTTGATTACTTTTTACCTCGAAAAGCAGGATCGACGGATCTACGTCACAGAAGCCTGCCCCCTGAAGGTAATAAATATTCATGGTTTGTATGTTTCCTGAGGTCGTGTGCACAGTCCACGGTGAGACATGGTCAATGCATTCTCTTGGAAATCCCGTAGTCACTGTGAAGGTATCGTCGCCGGCTCCCTGTAAGAATTCTATCTGTGCCTTACCAACGGAGAAGGCATTCATGGAGCAGAGCGATAACAAAACCATGATAAATGCTATCGTAACGGTTTGGTTTGCATTTTGCCTCGACATCATTAAATCTCCGGTTGCATTGCTGCAGCCTGTATTCTAGAACACCCTGACGTTTATGCGAGCTTGACATCCTCCCCGCCGTGAAGAGGGTGTCGCAAAACTCTGGTTCCCATGCTCCAGCGTGGGAACCCATACCCATCTCGCGCTGCAGAGTCCACTTTTCAGGGGAGGTATGCATTCCCACGCAGACGTGGGAACGAGTTGTTAGAGTTTTGCGACAGCCTCTCAAAGTACGGGGTTTTACGCTCATTCGATAAATGGTTAATGTTGGAAACGGTCAACCATAAGGTGGATAGCACCTCGTTTCTTCATAATTTACGGACTGAGCATCGTCACAAATCCAGACTTTAATATTAATATTGTCGCTAACATATTGTCGCTACGGTCAATTGATAATAATCCGCATTCATCAATACAATGCCCGAATCGAATCAGGGAAGGCTCATATGAACCTGAAAAAGCAGTTTCCCATTCTGGAACAGCATGCCCATGGCCATCCGTTGGTTTATTTGGATAATGCTGCCACTACCCAGAAACCTTTCCCGGTCATTGAAGCCATAGATCGTTTTTATCGGGAAGCCAATGCCAATGTACATCGTGCGTCACACTACCTGAGTGCTCGCTCAACCCATGCCTTTGAGGAAGCAAGGGAGGAGGTTAAGCATTTCCTGAATGCCGCCAGTTCTGACGAAATTATCTGGACGCGGGGCGCGACAGAAGCTCTCAATCTGGTCGCTCAAAGTTGGGGAAGAAGTCAGTTGCAGCCGGGCGATGAAATTCTGCTTTCGGCCATGGAGCATCATGCCAATATTGTGCCCTGGCAGCTGGTCGCCGAGCAAACCGGAGCCGTGATTAAAGTCATCAGTGTCACCGGGCAGGGAGAGCTTGATAGCAACAGTTTTCGTGAACAGTTGACGGACAGAACCAGGATTCTTGTTATTACCCATGTCTCCAACGCGATTGGAACAGTGAACCCGCTTCAAACGCTTATTCCTGAAGCCAAAGCCAGGGGCGCATTGGTGTTGGTGGATGGCGCCCAGGCAGTGGCTCACTCTCGCATTGATGTACGGAAACTTAACTGTGACTTCTATGTTTTTTCCGGTCATAAAGTATTTGGCCCAACCGGTATCGGTGTTCTATACGGTCGTAAAGCTTTACTGGAAGACATGCCACCCTGGCAGGCCGGGGGAGAAATGATTCGGCGGGTCAGTTTCAGCGGCACTTCATTCAACAACTTACCCTTCAAATTTGAAGCGGGTACTCCCAATGTGTCCGGCGTGATCGGACTCGGGGAAGCTATCCGTTTTTTGAGGTCACTGGATATGGGACAGATTGCTGAGCATGAAGACAGGCTGAGAAGAAAAACGGAAGCTGGTTTGAGAAAAATTCCCGGAGTCACTTTGGTGGGGGAAGCCAGAGAGAAAGTGTCTGTCGTCTCTTTTGTAGTCGAAGGGTTTCACAATCAGGATATTGGTCTATTGCTGGATCAACAGGGTATTGCCGTAAGGACTGGCCATCATTGCACCATGCCGTTGATGGAGCATCTGGGATTGTCAGGAACCGTCAGAGCTTCTTTTTCTCTCTATAACACACTTGCTGATGTGGATGCCTTCCTGTTAGCGCTGACCCGTATTGTGAACGGCGAGTTTGATGCTTCTCCCCTGAGCAAAGAGGTTAAAGCCGATTCAGCCTTCTTCAACCAGCTTGAAGGTGAACATGCTGCCGAGTTTACGAAAAATCAGATTTTCCAGACAATCACCAATGCCCGAAACTGGCAGGAAAAGTACCTTCATATTATGCTGCTTGGCAAGAAACTGCCTTCCCTGCCAGAAACGATGAGAACCGAAGAGTCACGACTTCATGGCTGTGAAAGTGCCGTCTGGTTACATCATTTTTATGACGAGCAGTCCATGAAGCTGTTCTTCGCTGCGGATTCTGATGCCCGAGTGATCAGGGGGCTCATCGCTATCGTGATTTCCGTCTTTAATGGTTGTACACCAAAAGACATCAGTCGTTTTGATATAGAAGTTTGGTTTGCCAGTCTGGACCTCTACAGCCATCTGAGCCCATCACGGGGCAATGGGCTGAGGGCGATTATAGAAGAGATCAGATCTATTGCTCACCGGTTTGAATAACGGTATCTGTCTTTGCCCACCAGGCTGCGAGAACAGAGCCTGTGATGTTATGCCAGATGCTAAAGAATGTAGCCGGCAGAGCAGCGGCAGGCATAAAGAATTTGGTAGCCAGTACAACAGCCAGACCGGAGTTCTGCATCCCGACTTCGATGGCGACGGTTTTGCAGGTTTTCCGGTCAAAGCCTGACAGGTATGCTGCCAGATAACCCAGGCTCAGTCCTGTGCCGTTGTGCAAAGCCACCGCCAGAATGGTAATGAGTCCAATTTCTGGCAGCTCCTGAGCATTAGACGCGACAACGACGGCAATGAGCAGAAGGATGCCAGCCATGGAACAGAGTGGAAACAGAGGGCTCAGTTTTTGCACGAAACCATGGCAGAAATGGTTGATCAGAACCCCCAGAGCCACCGGTAAAACAACTATCCTGGCCAGGCTCCACATCATTGCCAGTGGTTCCACTTCAATATACTGGTGGGCAAGCAGACTGATTAACAAGGGGGTAGCGAAAGCGCCAATCAGGGTTGATGCAGCTGTCATTGAAATCGACAGTGCAACATCTCCCCTGGCTAGATAACACAGTACGTTAGATGCAGTTCCTCCGGCAACACTGCCAGCCAGAATCATGCCTATTGTCAAATCCACGGGAAGACTCAGAAGTTGTGCAATCAATAACCCGGCAAAAGGCATGATGCCAAATTGCAGAATCACTCCAGCAGAGAGCGCGGGTAAACGATTTTTGATTCGGGCGAAGTCGGCCACTGATAAGGTCAGTCCCATAAACAACATGATCAGGCTGAGTCCCGGAGTAATCAGGTAACCAAGGTGGTCAAAACTTTCGGGAAAGATATAGGCCAAGGCTGAAAAGATAACTGCCCATAAAGGAAAAAGTCGTGTCATCGTATTCAAAAGCATGAAGGATTTTTCCACGCCAACCGTTAATCATTGGCAGCTAAAGATTTTCTTGAGTCGCTAGATAAATCTTAAACCAATGTGAACCCGGGTGACAGACCACTCAGAGCAAGTTGAGTAACAGAGGGAGCATTGAAACCGACAATCTGTTTTTGCTGCAAGCTGCTTAGTCTGGCAATGAGTAAAAACCGGATTGTCGTTGATTAGGAGTAAATCAATAACGATAAAGCAGGAGCTTAACTCCTATGGCCATCAGTTTTGAATCTGCGTTGGGTGTTCATCCCCAAGCGCTGGCGTTTCGGGGAGTCCGTGCTGAAGTCATTGCCGGAAACCTGGCAAACATTGATACACCGGGATTTAAAGCCCGTGATGTAGAGTTTAAAACCATCTTGAATGAGCAACTTTCCGGAGGCGCCACCACCGACGGCAGGCATCTGGAAATGCCACCCACTGAGCAAAATAATTCAATGATGTATCGTATTCCATTCCATCAAACTACCGATGGCAACTCGGTAGAATTGGGCGTTGAGCAGGCAGCCTTCTCTCAGAATGCCATGGACTTTCAAACCAGTCTTATTTTTCTCCGTAAAAAGCTAGGCTCCCTTGAGCAGGCTGTTAAGGGAGGTCGATAAATGAAACTGGACAACCTCTATGAAATATCCGGTTCGGCACTGAATGCTCAGATGGTTCGTCTGAATACCATTGCCAGTAATTTGGCTAATATCTCCAGTGCAGGCAGCACGCCCGAAGAAGCTTACCGCCCTGTCAGACCTGTTTTTTCTGCCATTTACAAGCAGGCTGTTGGAGAAAATAAGGGAGCTGCCCTGGTGCAGGTTGACGATGTTTTGGAAATGCCACCGAGTGCCAAAAATAAACGATATGAGCCAGATAATCCTCTGGCGGACCAGGAGGGTTATGTTTTCTATCCCGATATCAATGTGATGCAGGAAATGGCTGACATGCTGTCGGCCACTCGCAGCTACCAGAGCAGTATGGAAGTTATGGTTAGCGCCAAGAAATTACAGCAACGACTGCTGTCGCTTGGTGAGTAAAAAGGAGAATTATGACAGGCATTAATTCGGTCTCATCAGGCAGCGGCGTTAACGCTGTGAACAATGACAGTAGAACGCTGCAGGTCAACCAGGATCAGTTTATCGAATTGTTCATCGCACAATTGAACAACCAGGACCCGCTGGCGCCGATGGACACCAACCAGATGCTGACACAGCTTTCGCAAATATCGTCTGTTGAAAGCCTCAACTCAATTGATGATCGAATTGGCGGTCTGACCAGTTCGCTTCAGCAGTCCCAGTCTCTGGGGGCCGCCGGACTGGTAGGGAAAGAAGTCTGGGTTGACTCCAATAGCCTGTCGGTGGAAGAGGAAGGTCAATACAGCGGGCGAACCGAGTTGCAGGTCAATGCTTCGGACGTTCTTATCAGGGTTTATACGCCGGATGGTAGCCTGGTTCAGTCCAAATCATTGGGACAACAATCGGCGGGTATTGTTCCATTCACTCTGGATGATCTTGCTCCCGGGCAATACACAGTCACTGCGACCGGAGTCAGTGGCAATGAAGCCTACAGCGGAAAGCTGTCTATGAAATCTACGGTGACCGGTATCAATATGACCGGCTCCGGAAGTGAATTAAGGCTTGAAGGCATGGGATCTGTGCCACTGTCTTCTATCTCAACAATTGGCAAATAAGACTGTCAGGGAGGGTGGAGAATGTCGTTTAGAATCGGGTTGACCGGATTAAATGCTGCACAGCAGGATCTGGAAATAGTCAGTAATAATATTGCCAACAGTAATACTATTGGCTTTAAAGGTTCCCGCGCAGAATTTTCTGATGTTTATGCCTCTTCAATAGGTAGTGGTAATGGTCAGGTGGCAGGTGTTGAGGTGGCATCTATCAGTCAGCAGTTCTCACAGGGCAGTATTACTTCAACAGATAATGCGCTTGATATGGCGGTTAATGGTCAGGGTTTTTTTGTCGTTAATGACAATGGCCAAATGAATTACACAAGAGCCGGTTTCTTTCAGTTAGATGCCAATAATAATGTGGTCAATAATAAGGGCCTGAGGCTTCAGGGGTATTCAGCGGATGCATCAGGCAACGTACTGGCCGGTACCCAGACTGACCTGAAAATCAACCAGACCTCTATACCCGCCCAGGCAACTACCGATGTGGTGACGCTTGCCAATCTGGATGCCAGAACGGATGCCATTACGCCCGCTGTGGCAATAGACCCAACCAACCGGTCTACCTTTAATTCCACCATGGCATTTAATGTTAATGACAGTCTGGGTGGATCGCACACCGTCAGTATGTATTTTGCAAAAACTGCAGATAACGCCTGGAACATTGAATATTATTTTGATGGGCAGGGGCCGGACCTGACTCAGCCGGTCACATTTAATAACGATGGAACACTGGCAACCCCTGTTGGCGGCGCGGTCACTCTGGGTATTCCAGCCGGGGATGCCCGGCTGTCCGGTGCTGACGCGATGAGCTTCAACATCGATTTTTCAGATTTCACTCAGTTGGGCACTGACTCATCGGTAAACCGGGTAACCCAGAATGGTTTTCCTCCGGGCTCACTCAACGGTATTCAGATTACTGCTGACGGTATTCTTCAGGCGCTTTACTCCAACGGACAAACCCAGGTTCAGGGGCAGATCGTTCTGGCCGATTTTGCTAACGACAGTGGTTTGATTCCAATAGGGGACAGCCTCTGGCAGTCAAGCTTTGCTTCAGGTAATGCTGCTTTGGGTATTCCGGGAGCGGGTGTTATGGGTTCCCTGGAGTCAGGAGCACTGGAACAATCCAATGTCGACATCTCTTTGCAGCTGGTTCGTTTGATTGAGGCCCAGAGTAACTATCAGGCCAATGCCAAAACCATTGAAACCAGTAACAACCTTACTCAGGCACTGATGAATATTATCTGATGGATAAAGTTCTATATATCAGCACAGCCGGAGCCAATCTGGCCATGCAAGCCCAACAGGTACATGCCAATAACCTGGCTAATGTCTCTACCCCCGGATTTCGTCGGGATTTTGTCAGCAGTATGGCTGTGGAAATGAAGGGTGATGGCCTTGAATCGCGAATAATGCCCAAAATGCGAGGACTCGGTAGTCGTTTTGCCAGTGGTGCGATGGAGACTACCGGTCGTGCAATGGATGTTGCGATCAGTGGCAGTGGCTGGTTTGCAGTCCAGGGCAGTGATGGCAATGAAGCTTATACCCGAGCCGGACAGTTAAAAATAGATGATGAAGGTAATGTACTGACCGCCCAGGGGTATGCCGTTATCGGAGATGGCGGGCCTCTTCAGTTACCGGATAATCAATCTGTCTCCTTTGGTGTAGACGGTACAATAAGTATCGTGCCTGCTGAGGGCGGCAATCCTGTTCAGGCAGGTCAGTTAAAGCTGGTGAACCCGGCTATTACAGAAATTACTAAAGGCGCAGACGGGCTTTTTCGTTCGATTGAGGGTGGAGAGCTGGAGGCCGACCCGGAAGTCAGGTTACGAAGTGGTTTTCTTGAAGGCAGCAACGTTAATGCTCTGGAAGAAATGGTGTCGTTTTTAAGCCTCAGCCGACAGTTTGAGGCCCAGATGAAGCTGATGAAAACCGCTGGCGACATGGCTACCGCAGGTGACCGTTTAGTCAGAGATCAGTAACTGACAGCAGATAACAACTTATAGCTCAGAGGACGAGCCGATGAATCCCGCATTATGGGTCAGTAAAACAGGGCTGGCTGCTCAGGAAAAGCAGATGTCCATCATTTCCAACAACCTGGCCAACGTCAATACCATCGGTTTCAAACGGGATCGGGCCAGCTTTGAAGATCTCTTTTACCACATTGAAAAACAACCGGGGGCGCTGTCAGACCAGGACAACGAACTGCCTTCCGGCCTGCAGATAGGAACCGGCGTAAAAATTACCGGAACCCAGAAAGTGTTTACTCCCGGCAGTTATGAAACCACGAAACAGGCACTGGATGTGGCGATCATCGGGAATGGTTTTTTTCAGTTTACTCAACCTGATGGAACCGCTGCATTCTCCAGAAATGGTCAGTTTCATCTGAATGGAGATGGTCAAATAGTGAACGCCAGTGGTTTGCCCCTGGAGCCTGGCATTACCCTGCCCGCTGACGCTACCGGAATCAGTATCAGTGAAGATGGCATTGTTATGGCAACCATTCAGGGGCAGGTTGAACCGACAGAAATAGGCCAGATCACCGTTGTTAATTTTGTTAATCCGGCTGGTCTGGTGGCTCTGGGGGGGAATCTGTATCTACAATCCAACGCCAGTGGTGATCCGGTAGAAGGCACTGCCGGTGAGGGAGGTCTGGGCTCGCTGAAACAGTTTACTCTGGAAACATCCAATGTCAGCTCAGTGGAAGAGTTGGTCAATATGATATCAGCACAGCGGGCCTATGAAATGAACTCCAAGGTCATAGCAGCGGCTGATGAAATGATGCAGTTTGTTAACCAGACTCTTTAACAGGGCTGGATAGAGAGCTGGATAGAGGGCAGGGAATGAGACTTCTGTGTTTTATAGCCATTTTTATGTTGTTGGGTTGTTCGACTGCACCCCGTCAGGGGGACACCCGACCTGCTGGTAATCAACAGCAAGTGACAGAGCGTCCTGAACCTGAAGCGGAAAAAATGGCTCTCGATAAAGTTGCCTTTCAAAAGGGGAACTCCCACAACCAGGCTGTTTATCCCAACGGCAGCCTGTTTAATGCCAACTACGGGTATTTTATGTTCTCCGACCGTCGTGCCTATCGGTTGGGCGATATTCTTACCATCGAGCTGGAAGGTACCACGAATATCAGCATGAGTGGTTTGAGTAATGTCAACAAAAATAATGCCATCAGCATTCCTGATCCCACTCTGCTTGGTAAAAGCAGTGCATCGATTCTTGGCGGGGGCAGATCTCTGGCCTTTGAAATTCAGCCTTCCAGAACTTACGGAGGCAATACTTCCGCCAGTCGTGGTAATAGCCTGAAAGGTAATATTGCCGTGAAGGTGGTCGAGGTTTTCAACAATGGCACCCTCAGGGTCGAGGGAGAAAAATGGCTGACCATCAATTCGGGTAAGGAGCTGATCAAGATCAGCGGACTGGTCCGGCCAGAAGATATCAAAACAGATAACAAGGTTTCGTCTGAGCGACTGGCAGAAGCAAAAATTGATTACGTGGCATTAGGCATTAACTCGGATGCCCATGAACCAGGCTGGGTGAGCAAGATGCTTAACAGTCCATGGTTTCCTTTTTGACAGGAGTCACTATGTCTCTAACACGATGGGGAATCATTTTTCTTATGCTCGTTGTGGCAGGTAATGCCAGTGCCCGTCGTTTATTGGATATGGTGGATGTTGAAGGTGTCAGAAATAATCAGCTGATTGGTTACGGTCTGGTGGTGGGGCTTGATGGCACAGGAGATAAATCAGCGTTTACCAAACAGTCGCTGGTGAACATGCTGAGAGAGTTTGGATTGACCATCAGCAGTTCTGATGTGAATTCAAAAAATATTGCAGCGGTCACCGTCCATACCAGTTTGCCTCCTTTTGCCCGTCCGGGTCAGAAAATCGATGTAACCGTCTCTTCTATTGGTGATGCCAAGAGCCTCAGAGGTGGAACTCTGCTGCTGACACCGATGAAAGGTATTAATGGCGAGGTGTTTGCAGTGGCCCAGGGCAGTCTGATTGTGGGCGGAGTTTCTGCTCAGGGTTTGGCAGGAACGGCGGATGCTCCGGTCGCTGGTAGCCTTATACAGATTAACAGTACTAACGCCGGTCGCATTCCCGGAGGTGCATTGGTTGAACGTTCAGTAAAGAGCGCTTTCAACTTTGGGGAACAGCTGGTACTGAATTTAAAAGAACCCAGTTATACCAATGCTCGCAGGGTAGTGACGGCCATTAATAATCACTTTGGCCCCAAAGTCGCCAACGCCAGTAATGGTGTCTCTATTCTGGTTTCGGCTCCCAAAGACAGTAGCCAGCGGGTGGCCTTTATGTCCATGCTCGAAGGGCTGAATGTTGAAACGGCAGATCCTGCGGCACGTATTATTTTCAATTCCAGAACAGGCACTGTGGTTATGGGCGAGCATGTTCGTGTTCGTCCGGCTGCAGTCAGTCATGGCAACCTGGTCGTCAAAGTCCGGCAGGCAACTTCGGTATCACAGCCTGGTGCATTCTCTCAGGGAGGAGGCACAGAAGTCATATTAAACAGTGATGTGACAATAGAAGAGCAGAATGCCGCTATCTATATGGTTAAGGAAGGAGTCACTTTGCAGGAAGTGGTCATGGCTATTAACGGTGTCGGGGCGACACCCACAGATTTGATGTCAATTCTTGAGGCGCTCAAAGCAGCCGGGGCGTTGGAAGCCGAATTAATTGTGATTTAAATAGAATTTACGATAAGGGCGTTCGATATGGATATTGGTAGCACTCTGTCGGCTAAACATCTGGCCGGTATTTATCAGCCGGACTCCGGTCAGGGGAAAGCTCCCGAGGATTTGAAAGAAGCAGCAGAAGCCTTTGAAGCCATATTTGTTAACGAATTACTCAAGAGTATGCGCAGGGCCAATGAAGCGATGATGAGCAGCTCAGACTTGCCGACGTCGGGCAAGGATGTGCAGTTTTTTCAGTCGATGTTTGACAGCCAGATTGCCGGACATCTGGGTAAAGAAGGCGGGCTGGGTATCGCTGAGGCATTGGTAAGGCAGCTGGGTGATAAAGACGACGGGCTTGATGTTGAACGTTAATCGGGGTAGATGACATGAGTCTGACACAGATAGGTATTTCTGGATTACAGGCCAGCCAGGCATCGCTTAATGTCGCCAGTAATAATATTGCCAATGCCGAAACAGAAGGCTACAGCCGTCAAAGGGTTTACTGGTACCCGACTTACACTTTGCATCCGGGAATCGGTACCAAGGGAACCGGTGTTAATGCGTCCAGTGTCGAGCGAATAGCCAATAGTTTTCTTACTGCCCAGATGTGGGAGAGCCAATCTCTGGCAGAAAAAACAGCCACTTTTTCAGAATACATCAATTCGCTGGACCAGTGGCTGGGCGATGACAGCACCTCTCTTACCTCAGGCCTTGAGAGTTTCTTTACGACGCTCAATGGCGCAACGGTTGATCCTTATTCCAGTGCTGCCAGGCAAGTCATACTCAGCGAAAGTAATAAACTGGCTCAGCAGTTTACGACACTGAATAACCAAATTGCAGGTCATCAGGGGCTGGTCGGGCGGCAGCTGGAGGCTGCGGTGGCAGAAGCGAATGGTTTGCTGGCAAATATTGCCGGCTATAATGACCAGCTGAAGAAGATCAGTGCCAGTGGTGAGGCTGCTAACGAGATGTTTGACCAGCGGGATCTGGCCGTCAAAGAATTATCAAAGCTGATGGGCATCAATGTTCTGGAGCAGTCAGATAACAGTATTAATATTTATCTGAAATCAGGGCAGCCACTGCTGGTCGGTGATCAGAGAAACAACCTGAATGTGAGCGGATCAGCCAGCAACCCTGATGGCTTTTCATTGGAGTTTGAAAGTGATTCTGCCTCTCTGAAGGTACACGGTGATCCGGGAGGCAGCATTGGTGGCATCCTGAATTACCAGAATGGCACTTTAAGACAGGCTCAAAATGAGATTGGACGTCTGGCAGTAGTCATATCATCGACGATCAATGCCCAGCTTCGACTTGGGGAAGATGTTAATGGCAACGCCGGTGTCGACCTTTTTTCAGATCTGACAAATCCTGCCAGTGGTATATTTTCCCTGGACGTTGTCTCTACCGCAGTGTCTGATATGAGAATTACGGATAGTTCCCAAGTCAAAGCCAGCGACTATGATCTGCGGGTAGATAACACCGGCAACTATGTTATTACCCGTTTGAACGACGGGGTTCAATTCAGTGGCAGCTTATCCGGTGCCGGTACCGATACCCTGAACTTTGATGGTGTTGAAATTGATATCGACGGCACCGCTACTGACCAGGCTTACCGGTTGTCACCGGTGCGTTATGGTGCCAGAGACCTTGATGCGGTTCTGACGGAACCTTTTGCTCTGGCTCTGGCAGCACCCGGTGGCGGCGTGGCCGATAATTCAAACTTGCAGACAATTATTCAGCTTCAGAATGATGCTCTGATAGAAGGGCAAAGTAGTCTGACTGAAAGCTATACCCGGTTTATTGGCGATATTGCGGTACAGACTTCTCAGGCGAAAACAGAAGCCGATGGCGGTAAAAAGCTGTTTGAGCAGGCCGAAGCGAGCCGCAATGCTTATAGCGGTGTCAATCTGGATGAAGAAGCCGCCAACCTTCTACGCTTTCAGCAACTTTACAGTGCCAATGCTCAGGTAATTTCAGTGGCCCGGCAGACATTTGATTCATTGCTGAGAATGTTCTGATTAAAACAGGAAGCCGAAAACATGCGTATCAGCAGCATCAATTTCAATAATATTATGCTCAGGGCTATGCAGGACGGTATGGCCAGGCTGGCTGTAACCACTGACCAGATGGCAAGCGGAAAGCGTATCTTGCAACCATCAGATGACTCCGTTGATACAGTAAAAATTCTTCAGATCAATAATGAATTAACGGCAATAGGACAGTATGAAGATAATATTGATTCGGCGAGGAGAATGCTGCAACAGCAAGATGTTTTGTACAGTGGAATGACTGAGCAACTGCGGCGTGCCAGAGACATTGTTTTGCAGTCCAGCAACGGAACCCTGACTGACCAGGACTATGTGCCACTGGCAGAGGAACTGGATACGGTCAGTAAGTCTCTGTTAAGCCTGGCCAATTATCAGCAGGCAGACGGGCAATATATTTTCTCCGGAACCCTGAGCACCCAGAAGCCTGTTGATGAAGTCGCTGGTGATTATTCATACTATGGCAATAATAACTTTCGCCAGGTCAATATCAGCGGCTCTGCCCAGATACCGGTTAATGAGCCGGGAGAAAATCTGTTTTTTGACCCAGCCGCTACACCACCAACGGACAGTGTCTTTGATGCTCTGTCTGATGCAGTGGATGAACTGAGAAACCCTGTGAGTTTAAACACCGTTCTCTCTGACGCATTGACATGGATTGATGACACTCTGGACAGGATAGGGATCGCCCAGACCAAGGCTGGCAGTAATCAGAGTGTGCTTGACCGGGTGAGTGAAAGCCATGCCGATATCAAACTGATGCTGGAAAAACTTCACTCATCCCTTGAAGATATTGATATGACAAAGGCTGCTACCGATCTGGCTCAGCAGCAGACCCTGCTCAATGCCAGCCAGCAGGTTTATGCCAACATCAAGCAGTTGTCTCTGTTCAATTATTTCTGACGGGCCATGGGCAAAAAAAAATCCTCATTTCAGGGGATTTTAATATTTTTTGACACCTTGCCGATTGGAGTTCTGTACCCATCACATACGAGTGGTGAAAAGGATGCCAGGAATAAATCGCACCGGGCCAAAAAAAGCGGCTAGTCCAATAGCAAGTCAGCGTGCAGTCAAGAATGATGCGAAAGCTGTCGAGCCCCCTAAAGTCAATAATGATCGTTTGCAGTTGAGCGGTGAAGCCCAGAATATTGAAGAACTGTTCCAGTCTCTGTCAGCCATAGATGAAATTGACAGTAAAAAAGTGGAAAGCATTCGGCGCGCCATTAAAAAAGGTGAGATGCCGGTCGATTATCAAGTGCTTGCCAATAAAATTCTGGAGCTTTCCGATGACTTTGATGACCACAGAAAAGAATGACAATAAAAGTGGTACCTATAACGTCTCTGCTGAAAAAAAACTGCTGGATAATATTCGAGATGCACTGGCTTTAACCCGCAAACTTGAAGCTGTTCTGAGCAAGGCCCATAACCTGATGCTGGAAAGGGATATTGCAGCTCTGGAAACTCATCTGGAAACTCAGGTCAAACTGTTGGACATGCTGCATCTGAATGCATCCCTGCGAGAGCATTATTTGAAAGAAGCGGGGTTGTCACCGGACCCGGCAGGTATACGAACTTTTCTGCAAATTATAGCTTCTACTCCCAAGTCTGAAATCACACTGAAACAATGGCATCAACTGGAAATCACAGCAGGTCGCTGCCGCAGTTTGAATCAGGCAAACGGCAAACTGCTGAGTCGTTTGGCTGCCAGTACTAACCAGATTATTGATGTGGTTTTTTCCAGTCAGGAACCTGTGCCCTATAACCAACAGGGCATCTGCGAAAGAAAGCTGGGCTGATCAGCATGTTGTTTTCTGATGATTTGCGGCGATTTCAGAAACTGTTGATTTTTGGCCTCACGATTTTTGGCTTCTCCTTGCTGCTGCTTTCCCGATCATCAGCCAACTCAGTCAGAGAATTCCCTCAGGAACTCAGTCTCCATAAATGGGAGTTGACCACTTCCCGTTTCGAGTGTCGCATGAACAGCAAAGTGACGGGGCTGGGTAGTATCGTTTTGAATGCGGCTGCCGGAGGCATTCATTATATAACCCTGGAACCGGATTTTTTCATTAAAGAAGCCCGACATATTCGTGTTGGGGTTCAGCAATCACCCTGGCGTCATAGCCATTATCTGAACGCTCTCGGAGGTGTTGAAGCAGAGCCGGATAAACAGTTTGAAATGAGAATTAATGTTGCCCGTGTTGTGGAAGATATGCAACAGGGTCATCAGCTGGTTATTGAGATTGAGAGGGAAGCAGTTAACCCTGTTCATATTAAAATACCCGCTATGAATTTCCAAAAAACAGCAGCAACATTTTATAAATGTTATGGAGAATTGCTGGCTCTGAACTACGAACAGGCAAAAGAAACACTGTTCTATTACTCCTCTTCAGGCTCTCGTATAAGCTCTGAGCAGTTATCACATCTTGATGATCTGGCCACCTATATTCTGGTGGATAAAAGTGTAACCAATGTCGCCATTGACGCTCACACAGATTCCCGGGGTGACAGGCTGGAAAACCTTCAGCTGTCAAAAGTGCGTGCAAGCCGGATTTATAGATATTTACGATCAAAAGGTATTCCCGAACAGCGTCTTACCATGCGCTTTCATGGTGACCGCTATCCTGTCGCCACCAATGCAACTGTTGAAGGAAGAAATAAAAACCGACGGGTAAAGATTACCCTGAGCCGCCGATAAATAATTCTGACAATAAATCGTCAACTACGAAAGAGCCTGCTCTCACCAGGCTCTTTTAAAGAACAATATTTCACAGAACAATAGTGGATGGCGGCTCAATGGACATCAAAGGTCTTAACCCGGATTCCCTCAGTGTACTCCTGAAAAACCGACCTGCTCCGATTTTACCTTCCGCAATTGAATCTGAAGCTGTGACTACCACCGGTTTTGGCAATCTGCTGCAACAGGCCATCGAAAAGGTTAATGATCTGCAACAACATTCCAGCAGCATGATGCACAACATTGAAACCGGGGAAAGTGATGACCTCATAGGCACCATGCTTGCCATGCAGAAATCCAGTATTTCCTTTCAGGCGCTGATGCAGGTCCGTAATAAGGCAGTGACTGCTTACGAAGACATCATGCGTATGCAGATTTAAGGTAGAAAAATACCATGGCAGAATCAGATACAAAGGCTGCCCCGGAGTCGGCACCAGAAGAAAAAGAAGTGAAGCCTGTATGGCGGGAAGCCCTGGAAAGGGCCAACAAAGTGGTGAAAAAAGATCGCCGCTATCAGTTGGTGCTGATGGTGTTGTTTGCAGTTTCTGTTGCCCTGATGTCGGTTTTCTGGCTCTGGTCACAATCTCCCGATTATCAGCCACTGTATGGCAATCAGGAACTCTATGATGTGGCCAGTGTCGTCAATGTGCTGGATCAAAACAATATTGCTTATAAAATTCACCCTGCTTCGGGTCAGGTAATGGTGGATGCCGGAAGACTCTCTGATGCCCGTATGCAGCTGGCTGTATCCGGAGTTCAGGCAAGAATGCCGGAAGGGCTGGAAACTCTGGATGGGCAGGAGATCGGTACCAGCCAGTTTGTGGAAAATGTCCGCTACCGGCGCGGTCTCGAAGGCGAGCTGGCTCAGACCATCATCAGCCTGAAACCCGTTCGTAATGCTCGAATCCACCTGGCTCTGCCCAAGCAGAGCAGCTTTATTCGCAAACAGGGAAAACCATCGGCCTCAGTGTTTGTCGATCTGTTTCCGGGGTACAGGTTGAGCAATGAGCAGATTGAAGGCATCGTGAATCTGGTGGCCGCCAGTGTCGCCAATATGAATCGCAGCGATGTTTCTGTCATTGACCAGTCCGGCAAACTGCTCTCTTCCGATATTTTACTGGGCAACAGTGCGCTCAGTGAAGCCAGTAAACAGTTGGACTTTAAGCGCCAGGTTGAGGCTCATTTTCAACAGCGCATTAGTGCCCTGCTGGAGCCACTGGTGGGTGCTGTCAACTTCAGAGCTCAAGTGAGCGCCAATGTGGATTTTGAACAGGTAGTACAGACGGTTGAGCAATATGAGCCTGGTGCTCCGGTGCTGAGAAGCGAGCAGGGAAGGGAAGTGGCAACCAGTGGGCAGGGAGCCAGAGGCATACCTGGAGCGCTCAGCAATCAGCCTCCGGAAGAAGAAGGTCAGGCTGAAGCAGAGCAAAACAATAATGTCCAGTCAGAGTTTGTCCGTAATTATGAAGTAGATAAAGTGATCAGGCAGGTGGCCAACCAGCAGGGCAGAGTACAAAAACTGAGCGTTGCAGTCGTTCTCAATGAGCAGCCTGATGAAGCTCTGGGTATTGGTAACTGGGACCAGGCAAGAATTGCCACGATTCAACAAATGATCATTGATGCAACAGGTATTGATCAGGCCCGTGGTGATCAGATCAGTATTCACACCGCACCCTTTGTGCCAGTCACTCATGTTGAACCTGTTGGGTTGGCGTGGTGGCAACAGCCGCAGGTTCTCTACTTCGTCAAATATGGTTGCGGCACTTTGTTGGGTATTCTCGTGATTATATTTCTTTTAAGACCCTTGATGAAACAGATCACCATCAAGATGGAGGAGCCGGACGTATTACCTCCTCCTCCGCCCGAGGAAAGTGGTGCCCAGTTTGACCAGAAAGGCAGGAAAGTGATCTTTGATGACACCTTTGATCTGCTGCCACCCGAGTTAGCCGATTTTGAAACTCAGGTGACTCAGATGCGAGAGTTGTCGTCTAAGGCACCTGCCAGGGTAGCACAGGTGATCAAGCTATGGATGAACAGTTATGAGTGATAATCCGAGAGTCTTGCCGTCAAGGCAGCCGACGCCCAAAGACATAGCCATTCTGCTGCTCAGTCTCGGGGAAAAAGGTGCGGCGCAGGTATTCAAACACCTTAGCCAGCGGGAAGTTCGACAGATCAGTACGACCATGGCGACCATCTCACCATTGAAAAGAGATCAGGTTCAGGAAGTGCTGGACCTGTTTTTCCACACCTATCGCTACGATAGTGCCTTGTCCGGCTCCTCAAAAAGCTATCTTAACAAGACCTTGAAGTTGGCTCTGGGTGATAAAGAAGCAAAAGGGGTCATGGACTCTATTTTTGGTGGTGAGAGCAATAGCCTGGAAGCGATGAAATGGATGGACTCGGGAGCCATCACTGAACTGATTGTTGATGAGCACCCACAACTTCAGGCAGTGGTATTGACCTATCTGGGAGCCACGCAGGCTACCGATGTATTAATGCGCCTTCCAGCCAAGAGTCATCAGGATCTATTGTCACGAGTCGCCCGACTGCAGGAATTGCACCCATCCATTATTGAAGAACTCAACATTATATTTGATGCCAATGTCGGCAAAATGAGCACCAGCCAGAATACCACCGTCAGTGGTCTTCGTCAGGTGGCCGATATAATGAACCGGATGAATGATACTTCGGTGCAGAGTCTGTTGAATTACTTTAAGGAGCAGGACAAAAAACTGGCTGAGCAAATTGAACAACAGATGTTCCTCTTTGAACACCTTATGCGTCTGGATGAAGATGCGCTGCGTAAGGTCATGGCGGAGGTCAGCCAGGATATTCTGGCTCTGGCGCTCAAGGGGGCTGCTCAGGAGATGGTTGATTCTGTGGTAGGCACCATGACCAAACGAAGCGCCAAATTCCTGCTTGAAGATATTGAAAACCTCGGCCCGGTGCGTGCCAGCCAGGTTCAGTCTGCCCGAAATGATGTGCTTCGGGCAGCGCGACAGCTGGCGGCATCCGGTGAGATAGAGCTGAGCTTTAATGATGAGGACGAGATGATTGGGTAATGCAAACCAATATCTATCACGTTTTTCATAATACTAACAACAGGTTGGTTCATGACAAACAGACAAAAAATATGGCAGCCTGAAACAGCGGCCTTCAAACGGTTTCTCTTTCCGGTTCACCAGAAGCCCGGTGAATCTCAGAATCCAGAGCGTTCAGAGGTAGATCAGCAACCTGACTATAGTGCTTCCCAGCCTGTCGATACGGTTGAGAATACAGTACCGAAACCTCAGGAATCCATTGAGCCTTCTGCGGAAGTTTTGCAGAGTATCCTGGAGCAGGGTATTGAGAAAGGCTATGCCAAAGGTGTGGAAGAAGGTCGCCGAATGGGCTTTGAAGAAGGCAGAGAACTGGGCGTCAAAGAAGGTGGGCGTATTGCCACTGAAGAACAGAAAAAACTGGTATCCCTGTTGCGAAAAGAAATGTCTGAATTTCGCTCTGGTGGCAATTATGGTCGTGACGAAAAGATCAGCTGGCTAGGAAAAGTTATAGAAGAAACCTGTCGTCAGGTAGTGCGCCGGGAACTGATGACTTCTCCGGAACAGATAGTCTCTGTTGTCAGGGAAACTCTGAGTATCATGCCCGAGGATACTCAGTACACCATTCATGTGAATCCGGTCAATGCGGAGTTGCTCAAGACACTCAAACCTGACTTTGGTGCAGCCTGGCAGGTTGTCGAAGATCACGAATTACAAATAAACGACTGCCGTATTATGTCCAGCCAGACAGAAGCGGAAGCGCGCATGGAATCCCGGTTGGTGGAGTGTCTCGATATCATTCGTGAAAACTTGCCTGCCGCAATGGAGGATGCAGGTTAATGTCTCTTTCTGATGATCTGATTGAAAAACTGAAGACAGTACCTGTTGCCAAATTATCCGGGAAAGTATCAGCCATAAAAGGTCTTCTTCTGGAAGCCCAAGGGTTGCGATTGCCCATTGGCCAACTTTGTCATATCAATATGCGCAGTGGTCGTCAGGTAGAAGCAGAAGTGGTTGGCTTTGACGGGGCCAGTCAGTTTCTGATGCCCCTGTCAACGACAATGGAAGGCCTGGCAGCGGGAGACAAAATTATTCCCGTTTCTCACAATCACACCATGCCTGTGGGGGAAGAACTGTTAGGGCGGGTGGTGGATGCTATGGGTAAGCCGCTTGATTCCTCTGCCTTGAGCCTGTCTGACAGAATCTCAATTCATTCCTCCCCTCTTAATCCCATGGCCAGAAAGCCGGTCGATGAGCCACTGGAAGTGGGAGTGAGAGTTATCGACAGTCTGCTGACTCTGGGAAAAGGACAAAGAGTAGGGTTGTTTGCCGGCAGTGGCGTTGGCAAAAGCACGCTTATGGGTATGATGACCCGAAATACCCGGGCTGATGTTACAGTGGTTGGTCTGATCGGTGAACGCAGTCGGGAAGTAAAGGAATTTGTGGACCAGATTCTGGGTATGGACGGTCGGGAAAAAGCGGTTGTGGTGGCCTCCCCCGGGGATGAGTCGCCCGTCCGAAGAATTCGTGCTGCACTCTACTGTCATCAAATTGCTGAGTATTTCAGAGACCAGGGCAAAACGGTTCTGCTGCTGATGGACTCCCTCACCCGCTATGCCCAGGCTCACCGTGAAATTGCCCTGGCTGTGGGCGAAGCTCCGGCAGCGAAAGGTTTTCCTCCTTCAGTATTCAGTAAGATTCCAATACTTCTGGAGCGGGCGGGAACGGGAACCGGCGAAGGTTCGGTAACGGCCATCTATACCGTACTGGCAGAAGGTGATGATATGCAGGAGCCGGTAGTAGACACTGCCCGCTCCATCCTTGATGGGCATATTGTGCTCAGTCGTGAGTTGGCGGAAAGAGGGCATTTCCCGGCCATTGATCTGGAAGCCTCCATTAGCAGAACAATGTCTCAGTTGACAACAGAAGAACATGAAAAGTGCGCCCAGGCGTTCCGACGCTTCCATGCCCGGTATAATGAGTTCAGAGAACTTATGGCGATAGGTGCTTATAAACCCGGTGCTGATCCTGAGCTGGATAAAGCCATTGAATACCGTCCGCAGATGGAGCGTTTTCTGCAGCAGAGCCGTTATGAACAGGTTGATCTCACCGGCAGTATTGAACAGCTGATACATATCTGGCGATCTGATCAGGTTGTTACATCATGAACAAAGTCCGGCGTCTGGAAAAAGCACAGTCCGCACTGGAAAAAAAGAGCCAGCTAACTAAAAGAGAGAAACAGCATGCTGAGCAGAGTCTGGCTTCACTCAACGCCCAGAAAGAGTTGTTGAATGATGCCCGGAAATCCTGCGATAGTCGTCCTGGAGAAAAACTTTCATCACTATCCTGCTGGGGTCGCAATCAGTTTGTTGAATTGCTTGAAGATGTTTCTGTATTACTGGAAGAGAAGATAAAAGCAGAGTCTGGAAATCTCGAGCAAATTAATCAGCGGCTGGAAGAAGAGCGCAGAATGACCAGCGGCGTTGAACATTTAAAAAACAAAGAAACCGAACAACAGCAACAAAAACAGCTTCGGGATGAACTTCAGGAGACAGATCGACTGCTGCAGCGCTCCCCTCGATAATTCTGTTTGGTTTTTAAATTTTCGTGCGCTAGAGTTGTGTCTTGTCGATAACAATATACAATCACGCGCTGCTTTGAGCTGCTGGCAAAATAAGAGGTAGCCTATGACCGTCGCCAACCCAATGAAAAAATTAGTAAATAGGTTAGCCAGCACAGGTTTTTCCGCTGCCTTTATTAATGATTTGATGCCCGTCTGGTGGGATAAGAGCCTCGAAAAATCAGAACAGTCGATGTTATTGCTGAAAATGCATTTTTCGAAGAATCTCGGGTTGGATCTTGCTTCATTACTCGATAACCGTAGGAGTATAAAGTTTCAGCTTGCTGAAAATGTCCATTACAAGCTCACCAAAAATAAAAAAGAAGATCAGCTTGTACTTAGTCAATCTCTAGCCATAAGCATGGCTAAGCTGGTTGCGTCAGCAGCAGTAAGGGAATATAAGCCTTTGCCTAAAAATGCTGGTTTGATCCGGCAGAAGATATTGAAAAACCACCCTTGGACGGAATTTGATAACCTGGTTGATTATTGTTGGAGCCGTGGTATTCCTGTCATTTATTTGAGCCGTTTACCCAAAGGTGCCAAGAAGTTTGAAGGCATGGTTGTTGACGTTGATGGTCGGCCAGTAATAGTGTTGGCCAAGAAAAGTAGCAACCCTTCCTGGCAGCTCTTTATCCTCGCTCACGAAATAGGTCACATTGGTTGTGGTCATGTGAAAGAGGGTGCCGGCTACCTTGATGAAGTTATTGACAGTGATGACGATAATTCCAAAGAAAAAGAGGCAACGGCATATGGCTTAAAACTTCTTACAGGTAGTAGTCGTACCCGGATTGGCCCAAAAAGTGGGAGACTGACAGGTCGGCAGTTGGCAAAGGCATCCATAGATTCTGGGCGAAAGCACCAGGTTGAGCCGGGGCACATTGCACTGAACTACGCGCATGACGAGAACTTTATAGCTGTTGGCAACGCTGCGTTGAAAACTATAGGTGGCCGCTACGATGCTGTTGAGTATGTCAGAGACGCTCTTAAGCAAAACATTGATGAAGCAGAAATCCCCAGAGATAGCAGGTACGTTTTGAGTCGTCTTGTATAACCCAAAAGGAGTAATGGGTAAATGTTCGGTTTGATCGATACCGATGCTGCTTATAAACTTTCCTGCTGCCGCCTTCTGGTTGAAGCATCCACGTACTTAAAGTTAAATGGCTTCCGTGCTCTTGAAGCAATGCCTCATGTGGTTGAAAAACAAATATTTGGTGATAAACAATACGGATACAACAAACCTTCAGTCAGGAGCAGGATCACAAAAGAAATAAAAGCAATCCCCAGAATGAAAGAAGCACACGTCGAGGATGTCTTTCTGCTGTCTACCTTGCAGGACTCTTTTGACCATGGGGAAGCTTTTTTATTATATAGGGCAATAAAAGATGGGCAAATGTTGCTGGTGAGTGGCGACAAAAGATTCTACAAGGCGTTGGGGAAAAAGCCGGAAATCTTAAAAGCGTGTTCTCATTTGGAGGGCAAAATGATATGTCTGGAGCACTTGATTCTATGCCTTATCGAATCGTACCAATTCAGGTATGTCTGTGATCGAGTGGGTCCTGCCCGTCAGTGCGATACAACCCTTAGGCTTTCTTTCAATCAAGGCGAAGAAAGTCAGGAGGCTTCGGTTGTAGAAGCATTGGCTTCTTTTTCAAAAGATGCTGTAAGATCCCTGGGGAGTTTGGCTTATAGCTATAAGCCATGGTATGAGTAGCTCTCCAGCTCTGCCCCTTACCTCGCTCCCCAAGCTAATAACAAAATCCAGTGGATTGCCCGTTGGCAATCACTGATTTAAAGGTTAACCTGATGCTTCATAAGGTACTTTATGCAGGGAAGCATCCATGCCGCTTTTCATACCGCATTTCAGACCGCTTTTTAGATCATCCATACTCATCGCCTCGCTATTTTCTCCTCACACCTCTTCTGATACAGACCTCGCAAAAGAGATTGAACGCATTGTTTATCAATCCGTTGAAAAAGCAGTGGCCGGTTTTATTCAATCGATTCCCGGTGCCCGCTATGAACTTAAAGTCCGCCCTCTTTCTGCCAGTAAGTCCCGAAGAACCTGCAAAGGCAACCTGTCCGTCTCTGCAGTTTCCGGAACCCGTCCGCCTGTGGGAGTGGTCAAACGAACAGTAGAATGCCCTGGGGAATGGCGAATGACAGTGATGACTGAAAGTAAGATTTTGGTGCCTGTTATTCACAGTGCTCGTGCTTTGGCCAGAGGGCAGAGGCTGACCAGCGATGCTCTTGTGTTTCGGGAAGCCGATTACAGCAGGCTGAGAGGTCAGTTTTTTACTGAAATTAATGAAATCAGGGGGAGAGTTATCAAGCGCAGTATAGGTGCACAGAAACTGATTTCAGCCAATATGCTCGAAAAAGACTATGTGATTCGCAAGGGGGAAGTCGTCCAGATTATTGCCGGCGGGAATGGACTGGAGGTTTCTATGTCCGGGATGTCTCTGGATGATGGCGAATTACAGGAAAGCATTCGGGTAAGAAACCGGTCTTCTGGCAAAATTGTGCACGCAGAAGTTATCAGCACAGGAAAGGTTCGAATTCATCATTAATTTTTTGCTGAATACAGTAATCAGCGTCTGATTAGATGTTTTATCAAAAAATTAACTAATCAGCAGATGATTTAGTCAATAACGATTAAATTAACCCTGTCAGAGAATGATTTTATGAGCCGCGACATTGTTAATGCCCTTATTCCGGGTACGTTACAGAATAAAAACTGGTATCAGGCTTACCTGGTTCTGCTGGGGCAGCTCTTTGCCTGGGCAAGGTTGTGTGAAATGGAGTTTTTGCCAGAGCGAGAGTTGCCAGACAATCATTCTGAACTTGAGCAGCTGTTCAGAGAAATCGGGCAGAAAAAAGTACCGGTGACATTTGCCAATACAGATCAACGTATCTGGCAAATAGCCTGGCAACAGGGCGAAGAATTACCTGGACCGATCCCGACAGATGAAATCACCCGAGCCTGCCACTCAGTGATGACTGCAAAGAGGCATAAGCTACTGAAGTACAATGAGATTCCTCTGGCCCTGCATCGTCGCTTCAGACCTCTCTCCTCGGCATTGCCCGAAGCCATTGGTGGACTGCTGGAGGCACTGTCCGAATCAGTTGGCAGTTGCTACCTGCCCAATGCAGACAGTTTTATTCTGGGAGCGGATCTTGCGCTCACCGGCGAGATTTATTCTGAGCAGCCTTCTATCAATACTCTGGATGCTTTGAGTGTTTTGATTAATCCGGATATTCATATTGCCCAGGGGCATCCGGTACTTGAACCTGCTTTTTTTAAATCGGGCCAGCTACAAAAATTTGATCATGGGGTGGGCCTTCTGACGGCGGACCACCGTTATAAAGTGAATGAAGTTCGAGATATTTTCCAACGGCTGGATACCCAGGTCCGTAATGAAGAAATGTTGTTTATCCGGCATATGTTCTGGCGCTGTTCCGAACAGGTTGTCATTGCTGTGCCGGGGGTATTTCTTCAGAAAAATACCGAGCATCATATTGCCTTTCGCCGCTGGTTATTAAAACAGAACAGGCTGCACGCTATTATTAAACTGCCTAAAGGGCTGCTTCCCGGACGAGCCACGCCACTTTATGTGCTGGTGGCAAAACGACAAGTTACTGATAATGTGCATTTGATAGACGCCAGCAGCGACTACTTCAAAGTTACCCCCGTGCGCAAAAAGGGAGCAGCTAAAATTCAGCTGAATAATGTTGATGTCATTCTTGAACAAATGAATGAAGAAACAGCAAACCCTCGTTTCTCCAAAAAGCTGGACAAAAGGCAGCTGATTCAGGGGAGCGTCATTCTTGATCCCGGACATTATTGTGCTGACACCCGACGCATTGATTTACTCGGTAAGCCTTTAGCTGCCAGTCATTTAGAGTCACAGGTCGATATCATAAGAGCTCAAGCTCTGCGTGATAATAGTCTGGAAAAACAGGTATTTCTGGAAGTAACAGCCAATGACATTAATGAGGCTGGAGAGATTGAGCACCCTGAAAAAGAAATTCATGTTGATGAAAAAGGGCTGAAGCGGGCAAAACAACAGTTACTGCGACCAGGCGATGTTCTACTGGTTATCAAGGGACAGGCAGGGCGAATTGCCATTGTACCGGATGTTTGTGGGTTAAACTGGGTGGCCAATCAGTCCTTTGTCATTCTTCGACTGAAGAAAAATACTTATCTCAATAGCTCTATTGTTTTGTTTCGATTCCTGCGTTCGCAAACCGGAAAAATGTTGCTTGATAGTATTTGTACAGAAAGTCAGGTGCCGTTTATTCATGGCAATGATTTAAAACAACTTCCTGTTCCCGAGTGGTCTTCCATTGAACAAAGGCAGGCAGAACAGTCGCACAGAGAAATTCTCAAACTTTATGCCCAGGTTCGGTTTATTCGCGATAAAGCTCGAATGATAGAAAGTGAGTTGTTAAAAGAAGCTTGATGCCAGAGTACCCATAATCATGGCCCAGCCGTCTACCAGAACAAACAGCATCAATTTGAAAGGCAGCGAAATCATCTGGGGCGACAGCATAATCATACCCATGGCCATGAGAACACTGGCCACTACCAGATCAATCACCAGAAAGGGTATGTATATAACAAAGCCAATCTGAAAAGCAGTTTTTAATTCACTGGTAACAAAAGCAGGAATAGCGATGGAGAAAGGCGTTTCAGCAACATCGATCGGTGGCGTTATATCGGCAATTTGATAAAACAATTCCAGATCCGTATCTCTGGTCTGGCGCAGCATAAAATCTTTGACAGGAACTTCTGCCTTTTTTAAAGCCTCTATCATTGTCAACTGCTCATCCAGATAAGGTTCAACCGCCTGGCTGTAAACAAGCCCAAATAATGGTTGCATTATAATCAGGGTCAGTGCCAGCGATATGCCAAGCAAAACCTGAGTTGGGGGAGTCTGTTGTAATCCCAGAGCCTGACGCAGAATGGCCAGAACAATAATAATCCGGGTAAAGGACGTCATCATCAGCAGCGCAGCAGGAATAAAACTCAGTGCTGTCATCAGAATCAGAATCTGAAGACTGGCACTGTATTCCTGAGAATCACCATTACTGGTGACAGTCATTAATGGAAAGCCTTCCTGCCCCCAGCTGAGTGACGGAGTAAGGAGAAATGTCAGGCCGACATAGATCAGCAACCTCATAGTCATGGGTCAGGCCAGATTTTTCAGACGTTCTGATTCGCTGATGACATCCAGCAAACGAATCCCATACTTATCGTTGATCACCACAACTTCGGCGTAGGCGACCAGAGTACCATTGACTTTCACTTCCAAAGGCTCGGAGGCTTCTTTCTCCAGCTCGACAATTGAGCCTTTATTAAGGTGCATTAGTTCACCAATGTTAATTTCGGTGCTGCCCAGTTCCAGAGACAGTGTCACCGGAATGTCAAGAATCATGCCCAGATCACTGACTGACTGCGGCGGGTTATTGGTATCTTCCAGTAGCTCTCTGGAGGTGGTTTCTGATTCCAGACTGTCCTGAAGACTGACACTATCACCTGCAGGCTGTGACGGAGCTATTTCCTGCTCGTTTTCATTTTCTTCATTACTCATGGATGATATTTCCTCGGGCTGGTGGATCTCTACTCTTTCTGGTCTAGATACAGAGAGTCAAGAATTTTCATGGCCAGCATATTATTCACAGTGCAGACGTCAGCACGGTAGGCTGGAATGCCTGCCAACTTGACAGTGACACTGCTGGGAATATCTGCCTGAATGATCTGTCCCGTTTTCAGTCTCAGCACATCGCGAAGGCTCAGTTTCAACTCGCACAATCGGGCAGAGACTTCCAGAGGAGCCTGCATAACCCCGGCCATCATGTTGCGTTGCCAGGTGGGATCCTGTTCTGTAAATTTAAAGGCCTGCAGCTTTTCTCTGACCGGTTCCAGAGCCTGATAAGGCATGATGATATGAAATGGACTTTCTGTGGAGCCAAGGGAAATAGTGAAGCGGCTGAGGAGAATAATCTCGGTATCTGAGCGAAAAACGGTGGATATGGGGCGGTTGTGATTTTCAGCAAGGCGTATCTTGAAAGAAAGAATACTGCTCCAGGCTTCGGTCTGGTCATCCGCTGCAGATTTTAGCAGGCGTTCCATGATACGAATTTCGGCGTTGGTCAGTTCCTCTTGATGGTTTTCGTTAAACTCACCGGTACCACTGAAAAAGATGTCTACAAGAGAATATAAAAGCGGTGTCTCCAGGGCCATGAAGCCAGCGCACTTCAGTGTTGTTGAACGGTAGATATACTGTACATCAGGTATATTTTCCTGATGCAGATAATCACCGATTGCCAGGGAATCGACCGATTCAAAATGAATATCTACCGGGCGACGAAAAACAGCAGTGAGACTGTGACGAAATAATTGGGAAAAACGCCGGTAGATCAATTCAAGTGTCGGCAAAAGGTCGTGAATCTTATAATCCGGGTTAGTCAGATCATAAGTCGTCAGATCCTTGAATTTTGAAGGCGGATGAACCCGGCGAGTCTTTGTTTCACCCGACAGGCTGGATTCGGTATTGTTTGATAAAGATTTCCGTTCCATGGGAAATTCCATATAACTGGCTTATGACCAGATAATTCTTGTTATTAAAAAACATACCGCTATTAACTGATAAAGACAATCAGCCAATCTTGCCAACCACTATGACTTCTTTATTTTCAGGGATTTCATTAAACGACAATACATGCATACCCTCGGTACACAGACGAGCATATCTGGCCATGGCCGGGCGCAATGATGCATTGACCAGCATAACAGGCACTTTTCCTTCAGCAGCAAGGTTGGCAGAGACTTCTGGCATTTGAACCTGAAGTTGCTCCGCAATTCGGGGTTCAAGTGGCAGTGTGTCAGGGGAGAACTCGTTACTCTGACGGGCTTGCTGGTAACTTTGCATAATGACCTGCTCCAGCTCTGAGCTCATGGTGACAACCGGTATTTCAGAGGTGTTGCCCACCAGGTTCTGGATAATGCTGCGACGCAGGGCAATTCGAACTTCAGAGGTCAGCAGGTGTGGTTCTGTAATCCGTTCAGACGACTCCAGTAAGGTGCTGGCAATGGTTTGAATATCGCTGACAGAGACATCTTCGGTCAGCAAATCTCTGAGTATTCGGGAAAACACACTCATGGACAGCTTCTTGGGAATAAGATCTTCAGCCAGTTTGGGGGAGTAGTGAGTCAGCTTATCCAGCAGTTGCACTACTTCATCATGCCCAAGCAGCTCACTGGCGTGTTCATCAATAATTTTATTAAGGTGTGTAGCGATAACCGTAGCAGCGTCGACTACCGTGTAGCCCAGTCCGACAGCATGTTCCCGCTCTGAGGTTTCAATCCAGAGTGCTTCCAGTCCGTAAGCAGGCTCTGAAGTCGCAATACCATTTATCTCACCAAATACTTCACCGGGATTGATCGCCAATAAACGCATGGGCTCAATCTGTCCTTCGGCAACAATGACACCCTTGAGCAGTATATTGTAGCTATCAGGTTTCAGATTCAGGTTATCTTTCACATGCACGCTGGGAATCAGAAAGCCCAGCTCCCGGGATTGGGTTTTGCGAATGCCTTTCAGTTGAGTGAGTAACTGTGCGCCCTGATTTTCATCTGCCAGAGGAATGAGTTTATAACCCAGTTCAAGCCCCAGGGTATCCACAGGCGGAATATCTCCCCAGGACCAAGGTGATGACTCACTGACACCTTCTGTATTGGCTGCAGAGTGGCTGGATTCGGGTTCATCCTTCTGATGTTTGTTGGTGGTCCACCAGGCCAGAAACGCCACGATCAGTCCCAGACTGAGAAAGGGTACGTGGGGCATACCGGGAACAATGCCTATCACCATTAAAATCATGGCAGTGAGGCCCAAAGCTTTCGGAGAAGAGAACATCTGTTCGGAAACCTGATGCCCTACATCTGCAGATTCAGAAACTCGGGTTACCATGATAGCCGCAGAGGTGGAGAGCAGCAGCGAAGGAATCTGGGCCACCAAACCATCACCAATCGTCAGAAGAGAATAAGCAGCAAAGGCTTCCCCGGCGGATAACCCCTGACCAATGGTGCCTATCAGCATTCCACCAATGATATTAATGGCAAGAATAAGCAGACCGGCTACAGCATCACCCCGGACAAACTTGCTGGCACCATCCATTGAGCCGTAGAAGTCTGCCTCCCGGCGTACACTTTCCCGGCGGTCGTGCGCTTCCTGCTGGTCAATAACGCCGGCATTGAGGTCTGCATCAATGGACATCTGCTTGCCTGGCAGGGCATCGAGAGTGAAGCGGGCGGTCACCTCAGAAATGCGACCAGCACCCTTGGTGACCACGACAAAGTTGATAATTACCAGAATAAAGAACACCACCAGACCGACAACGTAACTGTTGCCAATAACAACCTCACCAAAGGATTGAATCACCTTTCCGGCAGCGCCATTGCCAGTATGTCCATTCAGAAGAACCACCCGGGTTGATGCCACGTTCAGGGCAAGGCGCAACAAAGTGGAAACCAGCAGGATGGTTGGAAATACCGCAAATTCAAGAGGTCGAAGTGTGTAAATGCTAACTAACAGGATGAGCAGAGACAGTGCGATGTTGAAGGTAAAGAATACATCCAGCATAAAAGGCGGCATCGGCAGTGTAACCATACCGAGCGTCATCAGAACGATCAGCGGAATCCCGATATTCAGGTTGCCGCTTTTGGGCGACATCATGTATAGCAGACGTTGAGCTTCCTTGATCATTGTCTCTTCTTATCCCATTTTTCCCGGAAGGCGCTGGGGACTTCCGGTGTTGGTAAATCGGGTGCCTTGCTTCTGCGTCCGGCCTGAAAGTCATTCAGATGATGGACGTAAGCCAAAACCTGGGCAACGGCCAAAAACAGGTCGTCGGCAATTTCCTGATTTAACTGTGTCGTATGATAAATCACCCGGGTTAACGTGGGTGACTGTACCACCGGCTTATTGTATTCCCGTGCCACAGCGCAGATACGCAGGGCTACTCTGTCAACGCCTTTTGCTACGACATAGGGCGCTCTGGCCTTGTCCAGATCATATTTCAGAGCTACTGCAAAGTGAGTTGGGTTGGTGATAATGACATCCGCCGAAGGAACGGCCTGCATCATTCTGCGACCCGCAATTTCCTGTTGCTTCTCCCGCAGTCTTGAACGAAGCTCTGGCTGACCTTCAGACTCTTTCATTTCATCACGCATTTCCTTGTGTGTCATGCGCAGTTTTTTCATGTGGTTCCATCTTTGGAAAGGTACATCAATAAAACAGATCAACAGCAGGGCACTGACCAGAATGGTGATGGCCATGGTAAGGTGGCTGAGACCCTCTGAAACCGCTTGAAATATCGGCAGCCGGTTGAGCCAGAGCACATCCCGAAAGAACCATTGATTAATGAGCCAGAGAGAAAAAGCCAGCAGCGAGATTTTGGCAATGGACTTTAACAACTCAATCATGGAGTTGGCAGAAAACATGCGTTTAATGCCTTTGAGAAAACTGATGCGCTCAGCCTTGGGTCGTATCTGTTTATTTGAGAATATCCAGCCTCCTAAAGCCGCTGAAGCGGCTATTGAGGCCAGAATGACAATCAGCATAAAGGGCAGCAGGCCGGAGAACCCCTGAGTAATGCTGACGATCAGGTGATCCGTCAGCCAGCTTTCCTGCCGCAATACGTCTTTTTCAAACCTGAAGCTTTTGTACATAACCTGAAACAGCTGGTCGCGAATTAATCCACCACTGAGCCATAAAGCAACCAGGGTTGAAGCCAGCAAAGCAAAGGTGACCAGTTCCCGGGATCGGGGAACCTGGCCTTCGTCACGGCTCTTCTGAAGTTTTCGTTCGGAGGGTTCTTCTGAGCGTTCGCCAGTCTGTGATTCTTCTGCCATCTGAAAATTCCTAAAGAACCAGTGATCGTAGAATGTCCAGAACAGTCCGGGTAAATCGTGTGAAGACACCGTTCAGGGTGGAACTGATCAGCATCAGAATAAAAATGCCTGCCAGCATGGTCAGAGGAAAGCCCAGACTGAAAATATTGAATTGCGGCGCCGAGCGGTTCATTACACCAAAGGTAAAAGTGACAATTAATAATGCAACAATGGCGGGAAGAACCATCAGTAGTGCGCTGGCAAACATCCAGCCGCCCATGGCAGGAAGCCGGTCAATATCCAGTTGGCGAATAGAAAAGGGCGCAATGGGAATGGTATTAAAGCTCTCCACAACAATAGAAATGACGACCAGATGCCCATCAAATGCCAGAAACATCAGAAAGCTCAGCAGTTGGAATACCTGGCTGATTACCGGAATCTGGGCGCCGTTCATCGGATCAAACATGACCGCCATACCCAGACCCATCTGCAAGGAGAGCATTTGCCCGGCGGAGGTGAAAATGGCGAAATAGATTTGCAGTACCATCGCCATCAAAAGCCCGACAGCCAGCTGTTGTGCAGTGATCAGAAGGGCTTCACCCGACAGTGGCTCTACTGCGGGTACCGCAGGCAGCATGGGGGCCACAATAATAGTGATGGCCATCGCCAGAATTACCCGGATTCTGGGTGCCACTACCTGACTGCTGATAATGGGCATTGCCAGGAAGAGGGCTCCGATACGAAAAAATGGCCAGAGATACTGACCAATCCAGCCCACCAACTCAGAGAAGGTATAGGTTCCCATCAGGCCAGCATCTCTGGAATAAATTCATACAGCCGGAGAAACAGATCCATAAATTCCTGAATCAGCCAGGGGCCCGTCATGCCTATAGTGACCAGTGTCGCCAGCAGACGGGGCAGGAAACTGAGGGTTTGTTCATTGATTTGAGTCGCAGCCTGCAATGTGCTGACCACAAGACCCACCAGCAGTCCGGGCAACACAATCACCGACACCATCAGAACAATGAGGGTCAGCGCATCACGAAAAAGGTCTGCCACAACTTCCGGTGTCATGGGGTTTCCTCTGAATAGTTCAGGTTGTTTCGCAACTTTGCAAAACAGACTGCAACCCGAAGAAATTAGCTTCGAGCATAGTTTTCTAAAATGAATTCGCAATAGATATATAAAAACATTTTTTTACTTTAAAAACGACTTAAAAGAATGGCAAGTCTATTTAATAAATCCAGAAGTCTTCCCGAGTGGTACTTATCAACAGGCAGTACGTTGAAGTAATCAAGCGATTAAAACCATGAATAGGGAATTAGTAAAATGGCAATGACCGTAAATACCAATATCTTCTCTCAGAATGCTCAGCGTAATCTGAGTAAGACTGAGGCAGGTCTTCAGACCGCCATGCAGCGTCTGTCTTCTGGTATGCGTATTAACAGTGCTAAGGATGATGCTGCCGGTTTGCAGATTGCGAATAAAATGGCTGCACAAATTGGTGGACTTGGTGTCGCTATCCGTAATGCCAACGATGGCATCTCCATGGCCCAGACTGCTGAAGGTGCTATGAGCGAGATCACTAACTCTTTGCTGCGTATGAGGGATCTGGCTTTGCAGGCATCAAGTGGTACCTATGAGTCTGCTGATGTTACCGCCCTGCAAGCCGAATATGATGCTCAACTGGCTGAGATTGGCCGTATTGCCGCAACGACTGAGTTTAACGGGACAACCGTTCTTGGCGCAGGTACTGTCGAAATCGCAGTTGACTATACCGATGCTACCACCAACAACATAGACCTCAACTTTACTGCCGTTGCGCTGACGGCTGTTACCTTTACCGATGCCGCTACCGCTCAAACAGCAGTGGGTGCATTGGATGTAGATATTGCTGCTTACGATGCTGTTCGAGCCAGTCTGGGTGCATCCCAAAACCGACTGACCACTACCGTCAATAACCTTGCCAATATCCGTGAAAACCTGAGTGCTTCCAGAAGCCGTATCGTGGATACTGATTTTGCTTCAGAAACAGCGAATCTGAGTAAGTATCAGGTTATGCAACAGGCCGGTACTGCCGTGCTGGCTCAGGCTAACGCGATTCCTCAGAACATTCTGTCTCTGCTGCGTTAATCGCTGGAGAGGTAAAATTCAGTCAGCTGTAATGCTGATGGTCTTTGTGGGAGCCAGTGAGCTCCCATTTTTTATGAGCTGTCTGTTATTCGGTTATGTTTCTCAAAGCGGTGCCGACTGAATAAAAGCAGGCATTAATCAGAGGCTGATTATGTTCAGTTTAAGTGGCATCTATTCAGGGCTGGATGTTAACTCCATTGTTGACACTTTGGTGGAGGCCGAGCGTGCTCCCAGTGAAAACCGTTATGCCCGCAGAGAGGAGGCCTTTAATGTAGAACTGTCTGCCGTCGGGACGCTAAAGTCTGCACTGAATGATTTTAATACTCAGGTAGAAAGCCTGAACAGCATCAGTAAATTCAGCCCCAGAGCCGTCAGTGTCAGTAATGAGTCCGTTCTGAGCGCAACCGCTTCCAGCAGCGCTGGGGAAGGCAGTTATCAGTTTTATGTGGATCAGCTGGCGACTCGCCACCAGACTGTATCCGCAGCTATCGCTTCAGATGCCACTATTGGCTCCGGAACGGTCAATCTCTCGGTTAACGGTGAAAGCTTCTCCGTTACGGTCGAACCGGGTTCAGAAAGCCTGACTAATTTACGCGATGCTATAAACAGCGCAGCCGATAACACCGGGGTTCAGGCAGCGATTATTAATGAAAACGGTCAGCAGCGTCTGATGCTGACCAGTGAGAAATCCGGAGCAGCAAACACCATAACCAGTGACTTCAGTGGCCTTTCCGGTGGCTCAGCAACCCTGGGTTCCTTTACCGATTTACAGGTGGCAGTGGATGCCAGTATCCGGTTTGGTGCAGGAGCCTCTGCAATCACTATTACTTCCGAAGATAACCAACTGGAAAACCTTATTGATGGCGTCACGCTCAATCTGAAAGCCGTCAGCACAGATCCGGTCACCGTGAATATCTCCGTAGACAAAGACAGCCTGAAAGAGTCCATGCAGGAGTTTGTGGATGCCTGGAACAACGTTAAGTCTACCCTTGATACTCTCACAGATTTCAACGGTGTTTCAGCGGGGCCTCTCAATGGTGATAGCCAGACCCGGGCTATTGAGGGTCAGTTGAGAAGTGTCATCAGTTCTTTATATGGTGAAGACGGTGACACATTCAGAACACTCGGGCAATTGGGTCTGACAACTACCGAAGACGGCTCAATAACCCTGGATAACGATAGTCTGGATGACGCCCTGATTAACAACTTTGATGAATTGGCGCAGGTGCTGGCTGGTGAAGATGGCTTAATGAATCAAATGGCAGCCGTTCTCACTCCCCACCTTGAAAGTAGCGGAACGCTTGACAGTCGGGAGGACAGGATTGAAGAGGGCTTGAGTGATATTGAAGATGATCGTGCGGCACTGGAGCTGAGACTGGAGCGGACCCGCAGCTATTACCAGAATCAGTTCCTGGCGATGGAAAGTATTCTGGCCTCACTGAGTGGAACCAGTGACTGGATCACCAGCAGTCTGAATAGTCTGAATAACAATAATTCCTGATCATGGAGAGGGTCATGAAGAAAAAAGGTCTGGGTGCTTATCAACAACAGGAAAAAGCGGGTGTAGAAGCGTCTGATTCTGTTCAGCTGGTGGGTGTGTTGTTTACCAAACTGATGGACAATCTGGCTAAAGCAAGCCACCACATTGAGCGAAAGGATCTGACCAACAAGTCTGATCGCCTCTCCCTGTCTATCGAAATTCTGCTGGTGCTGGAACAGTCTCTGGATTTTGAAAGAGGTGGTGACTTGGCCGGAAATCTCCAATCGTTATATCTCTATTGCATCAGACGTTTAACTGAAGCCAATGCAAAAAATGATTTGACTGCTATCAGTGAAGTTATGGGGCTGCTAAAAGAAATACAGGAAGCCTGGGCCCATATTTCCCTTCCTCAAGCTGCGATTGCCACTATTCAGTAACGGAGCGGTTTGAATGGAAAACCAGGCTCTGCCAGTTTTTTCGTTGTTATCTCTATCGAGTTCAGCGCCATTGGTTGATGGTGCTCAACCGCAGGTCATGGCGGCTGCTCAGGCAGTTACTACTTCTTCTGAGTTGACATTTGAAACGGTTCTTCAACAGTTTTCCTTAATAGAATCTGCATCCACAGAGTTAGTCTCTCCGGAGCTTCTGGCTGCAGGGTTGATACCTGTTGATGGGCAGGCAAAAACAGATTTACCCTTGGCAAACCCTGAAGTTTCAGAGCTGACAAAGCATATTCCCGTCACCAGCTTACCGATACTGACCAGAGAAGCAAAACCTGAACAGTCCGCCGTAGAAATAAAAAGTACCTCTTTAACAGTAGGGGTTACTGAACGGCCTGATTTAAATCTGTCAATGCCCGGAAAATCTGAAAAACTCCGCCTGCCTGTTCGACCACAGGAATCAGAGGTCTCTCTGACTCCGGTTAAGACTCAGAAGGTGTCTCAGGCTCAAAGACCATTAACGGATGTTAATCTGGTAGAGGAAGTCGATCACCAGACAGGAAAACTCAAGCCGGAAATCACTTTAAAACCGGATCAGATCCAGACAGAAGCCAAAGCGCCGGAGATAAAAAATCACCATGGATTAAAAGAAATTCCAGCTCCGCTGTCTCTGTTCAATTTCGAAATGGAACGGAAAGCTTCCTTAAAAACAGCTCCTGCATTGATACAGCCAACCGAATCAATTCAGGCCGTCGTTAATCAGTCGCCTCAAACCTCCCAACAGTCTGTTTCCATTCAGATGACTGAGCCATCATCAGTAGCCCAGTCAGCCACAGTTAAGCAACCTTTCCTGCAACCTGAAGTAGCTCAGCGACCCTTCGGGCAGACAGTGGTGCAAATGATTAAGCAGGGTGAGCAGAAAATGGAGTTTCGGTTAGACCCACCGGAATTGGGTCGGGTAACGCTGACCGTTAGCGTTGACAGAGACGCGGTCAGCCTTCAGGCGATAACGGCAACACCAGCTGCCAGAGACTTGCTGTTGCTTCACGGAGATCGCCTGCGGGAAGCTCTTAATAGTGAGTCACTGACTCTGGGGCAAATGTCGGTGGATGTGGGTAGCCAGAAAGACGCTGATACGTCGGGACAATCTTCAGAATATCTGCCCACCGCCGATGGTTGTCATGAATCAAATGGTTATCAGAGTGCCCAGGAACAATTCAGGATTCATGGCGGCAGATTATTGGATCATTTCGTTTAACAGATCATAGGAAAAGGAGTTTCTGGACTCATGGCAGATGAAAAAGAAAGCAGTGACTCTGAAAACAAAAACTCAGGCCACGGCAAGTTATTAATTATCATCATTATTCTTCTGGTCCTCTTGTTGGCAGGTGGTGGCGCTTTTGTGGCCATGACAATGATGAATCCTCCGCAGCAACAGGAACAGCAACAGCAGCCGCAACCGCAAGTTACAGCATTGGCACCTCCCAGTTTTATGGTGCTTGAGCCATTTATTATCACTCTCAAAAGTGATGTCCGACCTCGATATATGCAGATAAAACAGTCATTGATGGTTCGGGATGAAACCGTGATCGCAACACTGGAAGCCTACCGGCCTCTTATTCGTAATGAAGTCATCAACTACCTGGGCTCTCTCTCGTTTGAAGAGGTTAAAGCCGGGGGAGTTACAGAGATTATCCGTGCTGAAACGTTGGCAAGAGTCAATGCATTGCTCGACAAAGAGAGGGTGGGAGCAAGAGTGGAAGACTGTCTGATTACGGATCTTGTGATCCAGTAGCAACTTAGTGGCAGACATGCAGCAAAAAGGACTTGACGCTTACCGCCAACAGGCAGGAAATCAGCGGGATGTTCTGGTTAAACAGCACCTTTCCCTGGTCAAAAAGATTGTGCTGCATCTGGCCAGTAGTCTGGGTAGCAACATTTCCCGGGATGATCTCTTGCAAGCCGGGATGATGGGTCTTCTGGATGCTGCCAGTCGTTATGATCCGGGCCGCAAAGTCCCCTTTGAACAGTTTGCCAAAACCCGGATTCGAGGCGCAGTGATTGATGAGTTACGACAGTGGGACTGGCGCAGCAGAACAGATCGGGAACACGGACAGAAGATCAGGAAGGCAATTCAGGCACTTAATACAAAGCTGGGACGGGCTCCGGCCGAGTCAGAAATTGCAGAAGAGCTTGGCGTCAGCCTTGAGCGATACCATCGCATGTTGCAGAGCAGTAATTCCGACAACCTGCTGAGTCTGGACGGGCTGATGCAGGGTGAGGCTGACAGCAGAATCATAGAGGTTAATCAGGATGACTCTATAGAAGTGGTTGCCATGGGGGGAGAGCGCAGCAAGGCCCTGGCAAATGCTTTAAAGGAGCTACCGGAACGAGAGCAACATTTGATGAATCTCTATTACGTTCATGAACTGAATATGAAAGAAATTGGAGAAGCTCTGGATCTGACGGAGGCCCGTATTTGTCAGTTACACCGTCAGGCTGTTCTACGACTGCGCTCGCTGCTGGAAGAATGGAACAGGGAATAGCATTATGAAAATCTTGGGGCTACTTATCCAGCTAGGCTGCATCTTTGGTGGCTTTATGGCTGCGGGTGGTGAAATGGCGGCTATCTGGCAGCCAGCAGAAATAGTGATGATTGGTGGTGGCGCGGTGGGGGCGTTCATGATTGCCAACCCAACGAATGTTGTTAAAGCGGCTGGACGACATTTGGTTTATACCGTCAATAACTCAGGCTTTAATCGTGAATATTATGACGAGCTGCTCTCTCTTCTGTATACGTTATTCAATATGGCGAAAAAAAAGGGAGGGACCAAGGCGCTTGAAGAGCATATAGAAAACCCTGAAAACAGTGATGTTTTTTCCAAATTTCCTCTGATTATGAAGACCCCTCATATCTATAACTTCATTAGTGAAAACCTCAGGCTGTCACTGGTAGACGGCATTGAACCCCACGAATACGAAACCATTATTGAGGAAGAAATTGAATCCATGGAGTCAGAAATGATGCGTCCAGCGGATGCTCTGCAGCTGATTTCTGATGCATTGCCGGGCTTTGGTATTCTCGCGGCAGTACTGGGTATCGTTATTACTATGGGTGCGATAGATGGCCCAATGGATCAACTGGGCCGATTGATTGCTGCGGCTCTGACAGGTACTTTCCTTGGAATATTTATGGCCTACGGATTAGTAGGACCCTGCGCAACGGCCATTGGCCACTCAATCGATCAGGAGATAAGAGCATTTCATTGCATCAGGGTGGGTCTTGGCAGTAACAAGTCCGGATTTCCTCCTGTTGTTTCAGTGGATTCAGGCAGGAAAATGCTTTTTTCGGACAAACGACCTACTTTCGGTGAACTGGAAGAGTTGCTGGACGGCCAATGAGTAAAGATCATGTTATCGTCATTAAAAAGAAGCATGGCGGTCATGGTGACGGGCATCATGGCGGTTCATGGAAAGTAGCCTTTGCTGATTTTGCCATTGCCATGATGGCTTTGTTTCTGTTGCTTTGGATCATGAGTGCCACGGATAAGGAACAGAAGAAAGCCATTGCCACCTATTTTGAAGATCCGGGCTCATTCCGCCATCCAAGCAGTTCCAAGCCCATTAATTTTGGGGGAATGAATACTTTGGTGGATATTCCCAGACCAGGGGCAAACAATCGAGGCAGGGAAGAGACTGAGGTTATTGCTGAGGATATGGACAAAACCCTGAATAATACGCTGATTTTCGACAAGCTGTCCGATGAATTACAAAAATTGGTGGGCGGCAGTAAATCAGCTGGAAGATATGAGGACTACATTGATCTGGAGAAAACACCGGAAGGCTTACGCATTGTCATTCTGGATAATAACAAGAAGAATATGTTTGAAAAGGGGAGCGCAAGACTGCAGCCATTTTTTCAGGATTTAATGCTTGAGCTGGCCCCTATTTTGAACAAACTTTCTTTCAGCCTCATGATCAGCGGGCATACCGACAGCTCAGGCTTTCAGAGGAATAATTATTCAAACTGGGAACTGTCATCAGCCCGGGCTCAGGTTGCCAGAAGAACACTGGTTTTCGGAGGACTGGAGGAGTCCCGGATTATGATGGTGTTGGGTATGGCTGACCGGGTACTGCGCGACCCTGAAAACCCTGAATCCAGCTCAAATCGTAGAATTGAAATTCTGTTTTTGAACGAGGAAATGGAAAAGCGGATTGAAGATATGTTTGCACCGGTTGAAGAAGGTACCGAAGATGTAATTCAGGAAGGCACCGAAAAACTGAGTGATGAAGACTCGCAGAAAATGCGCACAGCTCTGGACAAAGCCCGAGACAACCAACTTCCGGAAGAAATGAAAGATGATATAAACTGGGGGGGCAATTAAGCACCTGACCAGGTTCTTAAGTTTTCTTGTCGATGATTTTTTTAATGATTCGAGACACAGCCACAAAGCCAAACGTAGCCGTCACAACAGTGGTGGCGCCAAAACCACTGGCACAATCCATTTTTGTGGAACCCATATCAGAAGGCTTCTGCTGACACACTGTGCCATCGGGCTGAGGATAAACGGCCTGTTCTGAAGAAAAGACACAATCGACAGCAAACTTCCGTTTGCTGTTTTTAGTAAAGCCGTGGAAATCTCTCAGATGGTTTCTGACTTTTTTTGCCAGGGGGTCGTGCCAGGTTTTGGTGAGATCGGCAATCTGTATGAGAGTAGGATCGACCTGACCACCGGCCCCACCGGTTGTGATGACAGGAATCTTGTTTCTCTTGCAGTGATGAATCAGGGCGGCCTTGATTCTGAAACTGTCTATGGCATCCAGCACATAATCAAAGTCCGGACTGATCAGTTCAGATACATTTTCGGTCGTTACAAAGTTTTCAATAACATGGCACTGGCAGTCCGGATTTATGGACTGAATGCGGCTGGCCATCACTTCACATTTGGACTGGCCAATGGTTTCAGTGGTGGCATGAAGCTGACGATTGATGTTAGTGACACAGACATCATCCAGATCGATCAGAGTAATAGTCCCTACTCCGCTTCTGGCCAGAGCCTCTGCTGCCCATGAGCCGACTCCGCCAATGCCTGTGACGCAGACATGAGATTGTCTCAGTCGGTCTACAGCATCGTTGCCATAGAGCCTGCGGCTTCCTCCAAAACGGGCGTTATAGCCATTGGTTGAGTTTTCTGAAGCAACTGTCATAGAGAGTCCGGGAGCTTTTCAGGCATTTTCAGGTCAGGAGTTCGGGCGCAGGATTATAATACTGACATCCTCACTTGTCATGAAGCCTGTTGGCCTGGATGTATCCGATGACTGAAGTATTGCAATCTCTGGTGGGGGATATTGGTGGTACCAATGCCCGCTTTGCCCTGGTGAATCCTGACAGTCTGGTGCTGGAAGGCATTCAGATGATGTCGAGTATTGATTATTCCGATCTGGAAGATGCCGTTCGGCTCTACCTGAAAAATCAGCGGGTTAAAACCATTGCCAGGGCCTGTCTTGCTGTTGCAGGCCCGGTCGTGGGTGGAAAGGTAAGTTTCACCAACAGCCACTGGAAAATTGATCAGCAACAGTTCAAACAAGACTTTGAGTTGGAAGTGATGGCGCTGATCAATGATTTTGCCGCACAGGCTCTGGCGGTCCCTCACCTTCCTGCAAACGAACTCATGTCTGTAGGGCCTGAGCTGGACTTTGATCCTGATGCCGTCAAGCTGGTAATTGGTCCCGGAACCGGTCTGGGGCTTTGTGGATTGATCGAAACGCCTGTGGGTTGGCAAGCTTTGCCCGGAGAAGGGGGCAATGCCGACTTTGCGCCTTCTACTGAACGAGATATCAGTGTCTGGCGATTTATCCGAAAGGAAGTTGGGGGCTTGCTGGGGATTGAGAGAATACTTTCTGGCTCAGGTCTGGAATTACTATATGAAGCGCACTCGAGTCTGGATGGTCGGATGGATAAACTGCGGGCGGCAGATATTACGGTTCAGGCTCTGGAAGAACAGGATTCTCTCGCTAACGAAGTGCTGGATCACTTTTTTGAGATTCTGGGTAATACCGCCGGAAATGCTGCACTGGTTCTGGGAGCAAGGGGCGGTGTCTATATTGCGGGTGGCATTATCCCGAGAGTGAAAACGCTGTTTGCCAGAGGAACATTCCGGAAAGCCTTTGAGAACAGAGACAAGATGAAAGACTACATGTCAGGCATACCAACATGGCTCATATTGTCTGAAAATCCCGGGTTAACCGGAGCGGCGGCCTATTTGAACCGTTCAGGTCATTATTAAAGTCAGCTGTCTTCTAAAAGTATCCCCAGAGGCTGTGGATAAGTCTGGGATTAACCTTTGGGTGGTTTCCCAAACTTCAGGGAAGTAACAAACTGCAAATAAGTGGTTAAAAAATGATCAGTGAACACGGAAGGATCATCGTCCAGATAGGCTTCGGCCAGGAATTCAGCAATTTCATTGTCCTGCAGCATTTCTAGAGGGTTTATATTTGCCCCTGACGGGGCTACGGCTCATGAGTACTCAGCCATACGGAATCGAATATTTCTGGCTTATTGGGCAGGTGCTCTGCAAGGCGCAACGACGGGAACATAGCAAGCTATGTGACCAGAGTTGCAACGCATCACGACTGCATGGATGCAGGAGCTAGAGCAACGCAGGAGCAGTTGCCGCGAGTGCCTGAACAATGAGTCAGAAAATATGATTTCGTATGGTTGAGTAGTTATATGTCAGTTGATGTAACTATAGGGTTAGGCTATTCAGGAAACTAATAAGCATTCAAACAATCAAAAGTTATAACTTGAGAGTTTAAGAAGGAAGAATGCAGCATGTTTGGAACAATTGGTCAAAGTGTTGGGACGTATCAATATCCTGGTTGTGGGCTTGGAGGAGCAGACCTTATATCAATGAGTATAAAGCCTGATCGATACTCCTTAGAAGTATGGAAAGAAACTTTGAATAAAATAAATCCTAATATTTCTGATAATCTGGGAATCAGTCCACTGATGTATGTAATATGGGCGGCAGATGATGACTTTATGGATAAAGCTCATTCTGAAAAGATAGCAACTATTATTGAACTTTTTATTAAGAAAGGGGCTGATTGCAATCCACAAAATGGTGCTGATGACACTCCGCTGCTACTACTTTGCTCAAAAAGATGGGGTGACTTTCCACAGCTCTTAGAATTAGCACTTGAACAAATAATAAATAATGGAACTGAAGCTGACTCTATTATGGTTCGTGGCAAACCTCTACTTTTGACTATGTCAACATTTCCAGAGTATTATTCAACAATGGCATGGGAAACTTTGTTGCAAAAAGGGCTAAACCCTAATGTTTCTGATGATGTAGGAAGCCCGTTGACCTATGTGATAACAAGGGAATCCATGAATGACGTTATTAATCAAAAGCTAGCAACTATTATTGAACTGTTGATTAATAATGGGGCAGATTGCTATCAAGTAATTGGCTCTGGTGAAACTCCGTTACAACTACTTTGTTCAAAAAAATGGGATGACTTTCCAAAGCTCAGAGAAATTGCACTTGAACAAACAATAAATAAAGGAATTGAACCTGACTCTATTATGGCTTGTGGCAAACCTCTACTTTTAGCTATGTCAAAATATCCAGATTATTATTCTTCAATGGCATGGAAAACTTTGTTGCACAAAGGGCTAGACCCTAATGTTTCTGACGATTCAGGAATGAGCCCATTGATTAATGTAATAAAAAGTAAATCTTTGGATAAGATTTCTTCTGAAAATCTAGCAACTATTATTGAACTGTTGATTAAGAATGGGGCAGATTGCAATCAAGAAAGTGGCTCTGGTGAAACTCCGCTACAACTACTTTGCTCAAAAAAATGGGATTACTTTACAAAGCTTAGAGAATCTGCACTTGAACAAATAATAAATAATGGAATTGAACTTGACTCTATTATGGTTGATCTCCAATCTCTACTTTTAGCGATGTCAAGATATCCAGGGTTATATTCTTTAAAGGCATGGAAAACTTTGTTGCACAAAGGGCTGGACCCTAATGTTTCTGACGATGCAGGAACGAGCCCATTGATTAAAGTAATAAAAAGTAATTCTTCGGATAAAGTTATTTTTGAAAAGCTGGCAACTATTATTGAACTTTTGATTAAGAGTGGGGCAGATTGCTATCAAAAAGATAGGGTTCGTGACAATGCGCTAGAACTACTTTTTTTAAAAAAATGGGATAACTTTCCACAGCTCAGAGAGCTTGCATTAGAACAAATAATAAATAATGGAATTGAACCTGAGTCTCTTAAGGTTAAAGGCGAACCTCTACTTTTAGCTATGTCAAAATCTCCAATAAAGTATTCTAAGTTAGCTCTTAGAAGCGTTTTCAGATATGGAGTTCTCCCTGTTTTAGAAGAAAATGAATTAGAAGGGCCTACAGAAAAAAAACCAAAATTGAAGTGTTATTTTAACGATACGTTAGAAAAGCACAAAGCCCATTTTTGTCTTCGCCCTCTTGAATATCGCTGCATTTGTGCTGTAGATAGACATTCAAAAGGACAGGAATTGACAATGCTTCCGAAAAGCATTCAGAAAGATATTAAACACTTATTTCATTCATGAGTTCATTTTTTACGAAATGGTGACTTTCAATTGCGGCCACCACGGCCCGCTGGTGACAGAAGAGCTTGATTCGCTTTAAGCGGAAACGCAGCTGGGAAGTTTTAATGGACTTTTTACTTATGAGCATTGGTTTAGCTTCAAATTCGCACAGCATGGACACAAAGTACCGGCTTGCACGATCTTTGCTGATGGTGATACTGGAAGGCTATAGAAGGCAGCTCCGGATTGCCGGACCATCGACTCCAGCGGATACTCAGTGGCTCTTATCAAGCTGTTTGTCTTTTGAATGCAGTGACAGGTCTCACAGTCTTCGACTCCTCGTTATACCGGTTCCTGGTATCCCATAGGTCGCAGGCATGCTGGATATTAAGCCAGAACTCGGGCGTATTACTTAAAGCCGCCGCCAGTTTGATGGCCAGTGGTGCTGTCAGCACCGTCCTGTCATTCAGAATATTGCTGACAGTATTTCTGTGAACGCCCATGGCTTCAGCCAGATCAATAATCTTCAGTTCCATCGGCTCCATGAATTCCATCCTCAACATGTCGCCTACGGATACAGGTCTTCTCTTGGTTGCTCTCATAGTCTTATCCCTTATACATGTGTGGATCAAGATACGTGTCTACAGCCACGCCATCAATCCATTTGAATACCAGGCGGTATTGCCTGTTGACCCGGATTGAACACCATTCGCTGAGGTTGTTGGTCAAATGTTCAAACCGGTTTCCCGGAGGTATCCTTAAGTCCGATTCTTTGCAAGCTCCATCCAGGATTTGTATTTTCCTGAATAGCGCTGATTCAAGCTTCTTTGGTATCCGTTTGTCCTGCCTGTCATCTTCATAAAAGGACTCTAGCCACTTATCTCTGAACTCAACAGACATACATGCCCTTTACGCATAATATTGTTGTGCATTAAAGGTAAACATATGCACAATATGATTGTGCGTCAAGTGCGGTATGCTCAATCAAGCCCATCTTCAGGTCAAGAATCCCGGAAGGCTATATGGGCATGATAAAAAAAAAAAAAAAAATAAGACACCCATAAATTTGCTTTACCATCCACCTGGTCTACTTTTTCACCCATCACTGATTTTTTACCCAGACAGGTGAGACCATGGCTCAGGCCCGCAATACTCTGATTGACCCCGGCTCAACGCCCTATTACCACTGCATGGCAAGATGTGTTCGTCAGGCTTACCTCTGTGGAGAGAACCACCTGACTGGCAAGAACTACGAGCATCGCCGCCAGTGGGTGGTGGATAAACTTCGGGAACTGGTTTCAGTCTTCGCTATAGAAGTCTGCGCTTACGCTGTCATGTCGAACCATTACCACGTGGTTTTGCACATCAATCAGTCATCTGCCAGAGGCTGGTCACGGAATGAGGTGCTTCATCGTTGGACGACCTTGTTCAGAGGTCCGCTCCTGGTGCAAAGGCATCTGGCCGCTGACAAACCAGGCAGCGCTGAGTTGGCTCGTATTGATGAATATGCTGAGGAATACCGGCGTCGTTTAACGGATATTAGCTGGTTTATGCGCTGTCTGAATGAGCATCTTGCTCGTGAGGCCAATAAAGAAGACGAGTGTAAAGGACGCTTCTGGGAAGGACGCTTTAAAAGCCAGGCATTGCTGGACGAAGCAGCGTTACTGACTTGCATGACCTATGTTGACTTGAATCCGATTCGGGCTGGAAAGGTAGAAAGACCGGAAGAGTCAGACTACACGTCGATTCAGGAACGCGTGGAGCAGGTTACACATTCTGAGACTAAAAAACAGCCGTTGACCCTGAAACCTTTTTGTTTGCAGGGCCAGAATAGGGAGGTTGCCCTTCCCTACCTTCTTCACGACTATCTGGAACTGGTTGACTGGAGTGGCCGCATTGTCAGGACAGATAAGAAAGGTTCCATCCCGTCGTATATCCCTCCTATTCTTCAAAGACTGGAAATTGATCCGGATGAGTGGTTGAAAACCATGCAATGGAATAATCGTTTTTATCGGGCAGTTGGTCGTCTGGAGGCAATGAAGACTTATGCACTTGAAGCCGGACAAAAGTGGCTTCGAGGTTTAAACGCGTGCAGTCGTTTGTACCTGACAGGTTAGCGTAGAAGTCTGTCAAGGCGTCAAAGACCCTCTCTTTATCTCTCTTCGACTTATCTCGGAATGAATTTGCATTGTCTGAATTATGGCTTGAACAGCTTCTGTTCGTTGGATGGCGCTTTGTGGCTCGTTGATACGCTGGTTGAAGATAGATTTTCTGATCCTTTTTGGGGGTGGAGTTTTTGAATGTCTTATTTTTTGTGGGTGTCTTATATTTTGATATTTTTGTTTTCCCTGAAGAGCCATTTTTTATGGGTGTCTTATATTTATATTCTGAAGAGCCATTTTTTATGGGTGTCTTATATTTTTATTTTTTTATATTTTTGTCTTATTGTTATATTTCTTATTTGGGTGTCTTATATTTAATATTTATTGGGTGTCTTATATTTATTATATTTAGTTATTATATTTAGTTATCGGGTATAAGTTTATTATTCAAGGCTGGAGATATGCGTTAAACACAAGAAAAAATAAGGCCACCTCAATGCAGCCTTATTTTGGTTATAAGAGTTACCGATTAAACCATTACCACCAAGCTTCAAAATGCACGCCGTATGTCCAGCCGTCGGTTTCAGCGCCAAAGGTTCTTATGATTTGAGTCGCAGAGGTGCCTGTATCGAAATATCCCAAACCGGCAGCACTATAACACTCATCTGCAGAGTAGGTAGCGGTGCACTTGGCGTCTTTATCAGTCTCTGTTGGAAGTTTCCAGTCGTCTTCAATCCCATCCCATTTGGCATAGGTGGCAAACACTCTGATAACGGGTCTGACAAACGCTCCAAACTTTGGATGGAACTGCTGAGCTATAGTAAATTTGGTCACTTGACTATCAAAGCCCTGACCTTTACCACCGTTTAAAGAGCTATCATAAAAGGCATTTTCTACTTTGTCCCAACCCAGCTCAATTGCAGTACTAGTGATTTCAGTCCATTTCCAGATGGGTCTGATACCTGCAGTTATCCAAGTTCTTTTGTCAGGCAAGGAGAGGGGGTCATCGGGCAACCCACTCAGTCTTTGAGCTTCTTCGTCGTATTCGACCTGAGTCCATGCTGCAACGTACATGATGTCCATCTGGTCACTCAGAGAGAACGAGCCATGATCAAGTACCCTGAAGAGCTTGTTACCTTTGTACCATTCTGCTGAGACAATATCTCGTCCGGTTGAGCCAACACCTGGACCCGTCATGCCATCACTAGCGTATTGCACTGCAAACTTGTTAAAGCCATCCAGAACCTCCCAAGTCAACTCAGCTGTAAGCATCCATCCGTCCTTATCAAGGGCCTCCTTGTTTTCATACTTGTCAGGAGGATTTCCCTTCCCGTAGTCAATTCCCAGTTCAAGGCTGAGATTATCCATTAGTCTCAAATCCTTTAGTCTGAGATCTATGACATCGGTTTCAACAGCTTGCTTTTCGTAAGACCCACTGCTGTCAAAATATTCAACGGTGGGTGTATGTCTTAGCCAAGCAATATCAAACTTGCCTATGCCAATATCGATATCCTGAATACCGGCCCCAGGGCCAGAAACATCCCAGTAGTACCAGTCATTCATATGAACATCATGCCTCTGGTAAAAGCGCTTGCCGGCCCAGAGCATAGCTTCAGGCATACCTTCAATGATATTCCTAGCTTGTAAGTTGACTTCCCTCAGGGCAAACTCATTGTTGCCATAATAATCGTCACCCATTCCGGGCATTTCCCAGTCATTGTTTTGGTAAACCTTGTAGGCGATATTGGTATCCAGCCTGAACGAGGTATTATTATCATTAGACAACTCAGCACCAAACTTCAGCTCGGTATAGGTCTCACACTCATTACCCAAGCGGTACTTGGCGGGTGCCCCAGCCGCTTTAAAGCAGGCCTGATCTCCTCCTTCTGCTGAACGACCTACGCCAGAGCGGGCATAGCCGTGAAAATCAACGTTAACTTCTTCAAAGGCCCAGGAAAGTGCAGGGAGGGAAGCGAGAGAAATAACCCCAATACTGCGACCCAGAGCAGACAGAGTACTCTGTATCTGAATCATTGCTATTTACCTTGTGTGTGTACGACAGTTGACCAGAGCTAACCGTTGGCTAAGTTGCTCTGGCCTGTTGCCATGAAGATGCGGTTTCCCAAGATCCTGAAGCCATCACATACTCATGGCGGCTTGAGTAAATAAACCGAATGACTTTGAGAATTATGTTTTCGGCATACCCGTAGAAAATCTAGACCAGAGATTCGCAATCAGCAAAGTAAACAGGAAAAAATAGCAGATAATAGAGTTTTTTATCCTGTCTGACACAAATACGACTATGTTTGCAGACAGGCTCCCAGAGCCTGTGCGGCAATACTGTTACTGATAGTGAAAAAATGCTGCAATTTTTTGTTGATCGTGAATTCAGGTATACAGTTTATGATTTTGTCGAGAGGTATCAGAACAGTTGGCAATTCAGGCGGCCAAATTATCGCAGCATTAAGAAGATCTTATAAACGACGGGATGTGTTTGGAGTGCGGAAAAAACAGATTCTTTCGCTGTGTATTATTGTCCCTGTGATAACCCTGACGGGCTGTACTTTTTTCAATAGCCGCGAAGAGATAGTCAGGCAGCCAGGCTCAGAAGGCAAAGTGTACAACTCGGTTAAACATATTACCTGTCAGCCAATCAGTTATCCCGGCGATAAAAAAAAGACTAACGTTGTCGTTAATGACTTTACTTCAAGGTTAAAACAATCCACCGGAGAGACTCCGGTACTGGCTTTCAGTCTGCCGCCAACGGGTATTCATAAAGTGAGTATTAACAGCTACGTGGTCAAGGATGGCGACAAAGAACAGCTGTTCTATCCGGCTGTTGCACTTCTGGATCAGTCGCACAATATCATAGCCCATATACCTGAAAGTCAGATCAAGTACAAAAAGCCCGGGTTTACCAGTCCTGAAAGTATTGAAGCCCAATTCGTCATCGATAATGACAAACGTTCCAATGAGGAAGCTGTTTGTATGCTTATCTACACCACCGATGAACTGAGGAAAGGAAGAACTACTTTGATGAATGAGGCCAAGACATATGCCAGAGCTTACGGTGTTGTAGCTCCGCCAGTTTCAGATCCTGTAGCCATTCATGGAAACAAAGGGCATCTGGCCATCAGTATAAAAAGTTCAGAGGTGGCTTATGCTTCAACGACCATTGCTCCTGTAGCTGTCTCTGCTACAGCACTTCCAAAAGCGGTACAGGACCCTTTTACAAAAGAAGTTCTGCAGTATTATGTTGATGCTGTTAATAAAGGCCTTAAGTCATGCGATATTGGATGGGCTCTTGTCTCAAGGGCTGAATTGGGCAGTATTGTCAGGGATACAGAGGAGTACTTTGTTGAACAGTATGGTAAGCCCGTTGATAAACTGAATGCCCCTAAAACTGATGTTAGAGTCGGTTATGGCGGGAAAGTCCTGTATCACTATCAATTACAAATATACGAGCACCTGAAGGCCGGTCAGGGAGCTGCGGCATTGAAGGTCATTGATCAGATCAAAGCTGCCTTGGATGAAGTGGATAAGCTTTTTGATTATAAGGCGACAGACAAACAGTTAATACTTGCAGCCTGTCGTTTCCTATTAAAGCGGCCGCATTCTGTTTTGCACTTTGATGGCGTTAAACTTAACCGCTCTTTCTAATCACCGTCATGTTGTTAAAAAACGACCGATTGGATTCATCAGCAAAAATATTTTCCAGAGTATCGGTCAACTTCCTGCGCCAGTTTGGATACTCTTCGCTGGTCCCGGGAATATTCACCGGGGAGTCAATTTGCAAAACCTCTTCCAGCTGAACCACGGTGATTTTTGAAGCTGTTTTAGTCAGGTAATAATGCACTTTTTCCATTAAGTCCCTTGAGTATCCCATGGTGGAAATATCGTGTGGGTTCATGCCTGCAGGAAACTCATGGATGCTCGAAAGTGTTTTCAGTAAAGCCAGCTTTTCCTTGTGTCTTGCCTCTTTCTCCAGCTGAGTCCGCTTTTGATCATAAATGCCCAGTTGCAGACGCAGATCCAGATCCAGACAATTCCACCAGGCCTTCAAAGGGGGGATGTCATGGTTGCTTATACAAGTCAAAGCCATGGGTTTATAGTCCAGAGGTGGCGTAAAATGATCACCAAGGCATTCAAAAAGAACCACTTCGTTGGAATAGAACAGGGCCGGTGGCAAAGTGGCCTGAATTTCAGGCGGAACTGTCCCGAGGTCTTCTCCGAATACCAGACACTGACGACGATGGCTCTCCAGTTTGATGATGCCGAGTAAGTCCTCAAGGGGATAACAGACATAGGCACCATAGTCAGCGGTTTTGCCCTTGGGGCACCACCAGAGTCTCAGTAGCCCCATGACGTGATCAATTCTCAAAGCCCCGCAATGGCTCATATTAGCCTGAACCATTTCAATAAAGGGCTGGTACTGCTGAGCCCTTAGCACCTGCGGATTAAAGGGAGGCAAACCCCAGTTCTGTCCCTGGGGAGCGACACCGTCCGGGGGCGCACCAACGCCTGCATCCAGACAATACAGGCTGCGATGACTCCAGACATCAGAGCCGCCACTGTCCACACCTACGGCCAAATCACGATAGATGCCCACCAGCATACCGGCTTCAATGGCCGCTTCCTGGGCTTTGGCCAGCTGATCTTCAGCCAGCCACTGTAAGTACATATAGTATTGAATGCGTTTTCGGTTATCGCTGGCAAACGCTTGAACGGCGCTGGATTCCGGGTTTTGGAACAAAGGCTCCCAGCATGGCCATCCCCAGTTATTGATGTTCAGCTTTTTGTAATGCTCATAAATAGCTTCATAGAGGGCATGTTGCTCCAGAGCCGGGCCACGGTTTCTGCAAAAATCCAGAAAAGCTTTTCCCCTTGAGCTTTCGGGGTTAAGGTGCTGTTGATAAAAGTGTTCAAACAGTGTGTTCAGAAAACCAAACTTCAGCCACGCTACCAGGCTGTAGTCTACGTATTCCTGATCTCTTGCCCGTTGCAGTTGTTCTTTGAACTCTGGCTCTTCAAATCGCTTCCGGGCTTCGTCACATTCCCTGAAGTCCGGCACTGCTGTGATATCGATATACAAGGGATTAATAAAGGTTCGACTTGATGGGCTGTAGGGGCTGGCATGAAGAGGGTTGGCAGGGTAAAGGGCATGAATAGGATTCAGACCAATAACATCTGCGCCCTGCTCTGCCAGTTGAGTCGCCAACTGACTCAGGCTTGAAAAGTCACCCATACCCCAATCATGACGAGTTCGGAGTGTGTAAAGTTGGATTGCACTGCCCCATATCTTATTGCCACTGCCCAGTCCTTCAGGTTCGTAACAGGTTTCAGGAGCAATAATTATCAGTGCACAGTCTTGCGTATTGTTACTTTGCAGCGAGAGCGGATGGTAACCAAGGGGCAAAGTATCCGGTAATTTGAACGTCAGGTGATGATAGATTTTACCCCCAAAATTGCAACTTTCCTCTATGGGCATATCGTCAGTATTCAGATTCAGTGAGTGGTGGCCAGCGGTTTCCAGTATTATTTCGCCTTTGAACAGCTGACCCAGCTGTTGATCTTCAAGGTGCAGACTGACCTGATAGGCTTGTCCCTGTGTGAAGACAGAAACGGGATGCAACAGTTGCTGCCACCTCTGTTGTTCAAAGTCTGTGATCGCCTGTTTTATCGCATCGTCAGATTCAACGTTCAATCCCATGGCGGCGAGAATTGGCAATTTGTATTCGATGGGGACGCTGACAGGCTCACCCGCCCAGTCACTGTATTCTCCAGAAACGCGATAGTACCCGGCCAGCTGTTCAATCAGATCAGGATCAGACATAACGCTCTCTCTTATCAGTCGTGGGCTGGCGCCTGGGTACGAGGAAAAGCCTTGCCCTCAGCGTTGAAGAGGTGACAAAACTGAACCGGAAGCTCAATTTTCATCTTGCTGCCTGCATCACGTTTTTTTGAGTCTTCTACCCGGACAATAAAGTTTTCACGAATGGTATCGTGGCTCATGTATATGTAAGATTCGGCGCCCAGACGCTCCAACGTCTCAACCTTGCCTTCGACAGCGTTGCCATTATCCGTTTCTGCCAGAGCATCTTCGGGTCGAATGCCCAGCACGACCCTGTCACCCTTTTTGGCATCCTGGCAGTCAACATTTGTCCGGAGTACTTCACCGGTGGTTAATTTGACTCGGGTTTCGCTGTTGCCGGTCTCTTCAATAAAACCGTCAAAGAAATTCATTTTGGGTGAACCGATAAATCCGGCAACGAACAGGTTGGCGGGTTGGTGATAAAGCTCCAATGGCTTGCCAACCTGCTCCAGGTTAGTTTTTGCCCCCTGAGCCAGAGGGCTCAGGACAACAATCTGGTCTGCCAGAGTCATGGCTTCAATCTGGTCATGGGTGACGTAGATAGACGTTGTTTGCAGACGGTTGTGGAGTCGGGCTATTTCCTGCCGCATCTGAACCCGGAGCGCGACATCGAGATTGGACAGCGGCTCATCAAACAAAAAGACCCTTGGTTGCTGCACGATGGAGCGGCCGATAGCCACCCTTTGTCGTTGACCTCCGGACATGGCTTTTGGCTTTCGATCCAGCAGGGCTTCCAGTTGGAGAATTCGGGCGGCTTCTTCAACCCGGCTTTTGATTAACGATTTATCGGCTCTTGCCAGCTTCAGACCAAAGGCCATATTTTCGGCCACCGACATGTGTGGATAAAGAGCGTATGACTGGAAGACCATGCCTACCCTGCGCTCGTTCGGTGGCCAGTCATTCACCTGCTCTCCGGCAATGTACATTTCTCCTTCAGTGATATCTTCAAGACCACAGACCATTCGAAGCAGAGTGGACTTACCGCAGCCAGAAGGCCCGATAAACGCAATGAATTCACCCTCTGCAATGTTCAGGTTGATATTCTTGAGAACCCAGGTCTTGCCCTGGTCATAGCTTTTGGAAATATTGACAAGCTTAACTTCAGCCATAAGGTTTTCCGTTTTTTATACGCTGAACCCGGCAGGCTAGCCTTTGACACCACCTGAAGTCAGACCACCGACAATCCAGCGCTGGCACAACAGGAAAATAATAGAGATGGGCAGACCTGACAGAACGGCTGCCGCAGCAAAGTCGCCCCAGAGATAATTCTGTGGATTCAGATATTGTCTCGAGCCAACCGCCAGCGTCAGATTATCCATGCTCTGCAAAAGCACTGAAGCAACGGGATATTCAGCAATATTGGTAATGAAAGCCAGAATAAAAACCACCGCCAGAATGGGTGTTGATAGCGGTAGCAACACAAAACGAAATGCCTGCCAGGGCGTTGCTCCGTCAATCGCTGCAGCTTCTTCGAGGGATGAATCAATGGTTTCGAAGTAGCCCTTGATTAACCAGATGTGCAGAGCCAGACCACCCAGATAGGCGACAGTTACCGAACCCAGAGTGTCCAGACCTAACCAGGGAACATAGTTGCCGATCTGCTCAAACAGGGAGTATATGGCAACCAGTGCCAGTACAGCTGGAAACATTTGCAGAATCATCATGGCAGTAAGCATGGATTCCTTGAATCGGAATCTCAGTCTGGCGAATGCGTAGGCGCCCGTGGTTGATAGTAGCAGGATCAACAGCGTGGAAATAAACGCTACTTTGATAGAGTTCCATAACCAGAGGAGAACAGGGAAGGGAGACTGGGTGATGGAGCCGTCGGCATTCTCCCAGGGAATACCAAAAGCCAGATACCAGTGTTCCAGACTGGGATTACTGGGTATCAGGTCGCCGGTAGCAAAGTTACCGGAACGAAAAGACACCGAAATAATCATCAGGAAGGGAAACATGATCAGGCAGAGAAAGAGAATCATAAAGATTCTGGCAGACCACACCCGGCATTTAAGGTTTCTTGGCTGTACAATCATAGTCGTTCACTCCAGTACCTGTTTAGTCGCTTTCAGGTTCACCCAGGCTATGATACCCACCATGATGAAGATGAAGGTGGCTATGGCAGAAGCCAGGCCGTAATCCTGCCCGTACTGGCCAAATGCGATCCGGAAGGTATAGCTCACCAGAATGTCGGTGGCACCTGCCGGAGTGCTGGCACCAATGATATTGGGAGCACCGTCAGTCAGCAGTGCAATCAGAACCAGGTTGTTGAAGTTGAATGCAAAACTGGCAATCAACAGCGGTGTCAGAGGCTTTATGATCATGGGCAAAGTGATGTTAAAGAAGTTCTGGATGGGAGAGGCGCCGTCTATTGCTGAAGCTTCATAAAGAGTATCTGGAATAGACTTCAACAGGCCTATGGCGAGAATCATCATGTAAGGATAACCCAGCCAGGTATTAACGATCAGGACCATGGTTTTTGCCAGATACTCGTTGCTGAACCATTCGGGTTGAACCCCAAAGAGCAGGTTTAGCAGCATATTGATCTCACCAAAATTCTGATTAAACAGGCCCCTGAAGATCAAAATAGAAATGAAGGCTGGCACTGCATAAGGAAGAATTAACAGCAGCCGGTACAAGTTATTACCTTTCAGGGGTTCCCACTGCACCAGACAGGCCATCAGCAACCCTACAGTCATGGTAAAGAGCACCGAGAGAGCTGCAAATACCAGGGTCCAGAGGAAAATTTTTAAGAAAGGACCCTGAATACCAGGATCTTTGAGCACCCGAACAAAATTATCCCAGCCGTTATAAACGACAAAGCCCGGTCTTACCTGCTTGCCCGCTGAATCAGGCTGCCCTTCAGGCACTTCGATATAATAGCCCGTTGTATGATCAGGCTTTAGCAGGTTGCCATTACGCGTGTCCTGCAGAGTGTCATTACCAATGTCACGGTAAATTTTTGACATGGGACCAAATTTTCTCAGGCTGGTCATTGTTAGCTCAGTCTTGTCAGGCAGTTCTACGTCCAGTTTTTTGAGGGTACTCCGTAGCTTTATGGTCTCCTTGAGGGGGAGCTCATTGCCTTCAGGAAGGTCCAGTGAAAAGTCAGCTTTCAATGGCACTGGAATGACGGTTTCGTTGAACGGCTGACTTATAAGGTACTTGTCTGTCTCCTTGTTACTGATAAACAGAACCCGGTAATCAGCCCCCTGCTGATAAACACTGAAATGATAGGACTCACCCTCTGTTTTATAGGTTTTGCCCAGATGCAGGATTTTTACGCGCTCCAAGGATAAAAGGTGGCTGGAACTGTAATTTGTGAATGCGACATATACCGTATAGATCAGGGGGAAAACTATAAATATCGATACACCCAGAATTGCAGGGAAAACATATCGGTAGTTGTAGCCATCAGCGCTTATGAACACCCAGGTGCCGACGCAGACAATCACCAGAATGATCAGGGCAAAAGCAAACTCTCCCTGAAAGTACATCAGGGCCACGCCATAGAGCAGCACAAGATCAATCATGCCAATCAACCCACATACCAACCAGGTCAATGGGCTCTTTGCTTTCTGATCAGCCTCCATAAAGTCGACTCCTGAAGCAGATTTAGCTCACATACTCTGATCCGGTGGGCTTGAAACTGCATAAATCACTCTCGAAATCACTTGTCGTATTTCACTGCATTGAGATAAGTAGAAGGGGATCTAGACAGCCTAGTTGACAATCTGCCTGGCTGCTTCATTGAGCGCATTCTTGTAGTCCTGTCTTCCGGAGGTAATGTTCATCAGAGCAGACTCCATGGCTGACCAGAATTTGCCCATTTCCGGTACATTGGGCATGAGCAAACCGTTGACGGCATTTTCGTAGGTAACCTTGATGCGAGGATCTTTTTCCAGTTCCTTCATGTAGCTTTTATTGACCACAGCACCCAGCGGAACATCGCTGTTCATAGTACGAAGACCGTCGTCTGTTAGCAGGTAGTTTTCAAGAAACTCTTTAGACAGGACTTTATTGGGACTGGCACTGTTCAAAGTGGCTCCCCAGACGCCAACAAATGCCTTGGAACGCTGGCCATTGACGCTGGGCAAAGCGGCCACACCATAATTCAGATCTTTGCCGTCGATTTTGGTTTTGTCCAGGTTTGACCAGGCCCAGGGGCCGGTAATCATCATGGCTGTCTGGCCCTTGTTGAAGCTGGACTCCATAACACCATAATCAACGCCTCTGGGCATAACGCCTTTGTCAATCAGCTCGGTCAGCATTTTGGCACCGGCCATGGCTCCGGCGTTATTGACTCCGGTGTCTTTGATATCATAACCAGTCGGTGTTTTTTTGAAGACATAGCCGCCATCTGCAGCAAGCATCGGCATAGTGAAGTAAGGCTGGATCTGATCCCACATAATGGTAGTAACTTTGCGTTTGGCCAGTTTGTCTTTAAGAGGAAACATTTCCTCAAATGAGCCGGGAGGCTCTGGCAACAGATCCTTGTTGTAGATCAGGCTGATAGCCTCCATAGAGACAGGGTAACCATAGATCTTGCCGCTGACCGTCATCGCCTGCCAGCCCAGATCGTCAATCTTGCTTTTGAAATCCGCAGCTGGGTTTACAGGCGAAAGAAGACCGCTCTGGGCCCATTCACCGTATCGGTCATGGGCCCAGAAGAGAATGTCTGGTCCACCACCGGACGCTGCCGACTGTTGAAAACGATCGGTAATATTTTCCGGAATCTCAACTTTAATCTTGATGCCGGTGTCTTCCTCAAACTCCTTGCCGACTTCCCGGATACCATTGTAGGCCTTGTCACCGCCTACCCAGATCACCAGTTCATCATCCTCAAAGGAGAAGGCCTGGAAAGGGCTGAGGGCAGTCCCGAGAGTGATTGCAGCTGCAGCTATGGTTTTGCCAAGCGGAGTACCCAGTAATCTGATCATCAGTCAACGGCTCCTGATCAATTTAGCTATTCAGTTAAAGCGCAGCGGCCATTCGCAGTGATAAACCGCAGGCGCGTTCTGTAGGACAAGCTTCATACGCAACCGGACGTGAACCTCTCCGGTCAGCCTAATGATGATTCCCCTACATGGCTTGAAAGTTCGGTCGAGAGTGAAGATTCGCTTTCACAGACAGACCCATTGGGTTGCTGTCTGAGATGAAAGAAAAACTTATTCAATAATAGCGGCAGAATCGGAAGGTAATGATGATGTGGAGAAGAATTTTTCATCAAGGCAAGGTTTTAAGTACCTAACCAGTTGGTTTCGCATATTCTGGCCAGGTACTTATTCATAATTTTCTAAAAAAGCAAGTTAATATTATTTTTGAGAATTAAATCAAAATATACGACGATAGCTAATTAATTGAGGCGAAAAACGGAAGTCGCTTTCATCTCGTTCTGATGCTGGAGACAGGGAGCTGGGCTTAGTCCGGGATCCCTCGCTGGGGCCCAAAGGGCACGACAGCCTGGGAACCTGAGTTTTGCGATAGCCGCTCCAGCATAGGAACCAGTTACATCATTGTCGACGGTTAAGGCGCTCTTTTACTCTGGCAACTAAGCTATCAAAATCCTCTGAAGGTTCTGGATCTTCTGAATCAACTTTTATTGTAATGATGCCTGTTGGAAGTATGTCATCAGCCGTCTTGTTTTGTGCAAGAAATGCTTCTAATTCATTTTCTGAAATCAGTGACTGTAACCAGTCTACAGTTTCTATTTGACTACCTCCGGACCAAGGATCATGAATGACTAATTTATCACCCATAATGCCTATTAACAGGGCATAATGACCATAGAAGCGATTTTCTTGATACCTAAGAAGAATAGGTGTCTCGGCAATGAGTTCAGTTAAAGACTCAACTAATGCTTCTCTAGTGTATGAAGAATCAGGAAATTGCAACTCAGATAATTTGAAATTTGAACGAATAGACTCTTCGTAAAATTCTTCTAAGGGGAATCCTTTAAATATACTTCTCGGGTTAGTAGAAAGTGATTCAACTTTTTCTGGATTTATACTGGTAACAAATAATGGATCGTCACCATAAAACCTTCTGAGCATTTCTACACAGGCATCACCACAGAGATTAACATGCCCTTGATGAATGTACTTAACAGGATGAATGTGACTTTTGAGCTCTACACTCCTTCCTTTGAACTTTTTCTGCTCAGCTTCTAATTTTGTTGTGTCATTAGTAACATTAAAACTCCAAATTGCTCTGAGCGGTCCTCTTAGTTTCATATTTTATCCATTTTTTAGTTATCGAATTTTCAGGGGGTGTCGCAAAACTCTGGTTGCCACGCTTTCAGGCCCTGTAAGTCGAAGCGTGGGAACGGGTTGTTCTTTTTTTCGCTTCTTCTTGTCAGGTGTTTCATTCAGTGACTGAAGTGAGGGAGGTAAATCTCTTTTGTTTTCAATGCTGTGCACTGCGAATTCCTTTTCATGGGTTTTTTCTATTAAGTACTCAGCCATACGGAATCGAATATTTCTGGCTTATTGGGCAGGTGCTCTGCAAGGCGCAACGACGGGAGCATAGCAAGCTATGTGACCAGAGTTGCAACGCAGTCAGAGTGCCTGAACAATAAGTCAGAAAATATGATTTCGTATGGTTGAGTACTTACTAGTTGTATAGCAAAAACCTATGCACGGGACAAATTGCACAATGGAATGGACCGGGAAGCGATTCTCGCCATAATACTTAAAATGACTGCGGGGGAAGAATCCGGCTTTATGCCGCAGAGCTGGTATACCCCTGTTTACTGGTGCTACCTTTTCAGTATCTTCTTTGGCACCAGCATTTCCTTTTCTCCCGGGAAGCCATTGTTGTTAAAGTAGCGACGCTTCTCGCTGACCACAGCAATACCCCGTTTCTTCAGAACTTCGCGGGCGTCCTCCGAATGCAGTGTTTCCTGAATCAAGGTGCCCGGATTCATCCGAATACCTTCGTTCTTCAGCCGCTGCACCTCTTGCTCTATTGCCTGTTGTGTGGCCGGGCTTAGCAGCGACGGGTCATGTTCGTACTGCATCTTTTCCAGCAGCGTCATTCCGGCCGGAATCGTCACCTGCCCCAGATCATACCCGCTGTTATGAATACCATAAGTGATCCCTTTGTTCTGATCGGCCCTGCAGGCTTTGTGGCTGGGGTCTGAACAGGTAATAATTCCGGCCTCCTGAGCGATTTTACGGCGGACATTGTCATCAATAAACTGGTTCATTCTCTGCACTGGCTCAGTAGTCCATTCAAAGTTTTCAGAGATCTTTGAGCCATTGTCGATCAGACCGTAGACTTGGGTGTAGTTTTTTCTGCGCCGATCCAGGAGTTGCCAGGTTATTCGCGCCAGATCAGCCGCACCGTGCATGGCAGCTTCCAGATGACGTTGGAATTCACTCTTGTTGTCAGGCTCGGAGCTAAACTCTTTGGTCAGCTGCCAGGGTAAGTCAAGACGGTTTGCGTCAAAACCCAGAGGTCGAGTCATCGTTAATCCGGGAAAATTAGCCCCAACTCCGCAACCACGGATAACATCCATTCGGTCCGCAAAGCGTAATATGCGCAGATACCAGCGCACTCGCTCACAAAGGCTCTGCTCGTCTTGACCCTTGACATCGTTTTCCTTGCTGACTATCGCCTTTGCCATATCAGCCAGCAGCTGTTCAGGATAGTACCCGGCCAGATCCCGTTTGAAATATTCAGCTGAACTCGTTTCTTCTACTGATTTGTCGACATCTTCGGCAGCCGCGTCATGGTAGATGATCGCCAGAGAAAGGAGTTCTTTTTCTTGCGGGTGCAAGGAGCGTTGCTGAAATTTCTCCAGCAACTCCATATACCAGAGCCCATTATTCCTGGCCCGCAGAACATGACTGCAACTGTGCAGTGGTTTCCACACGGTTGGTATGGTCTGTCTGAAAAGGCTCTCTATCACCCGCTCTGGTCCCGGACGGCGGTAATAATGCTGCAATACCTTCAGGATGGTTTTTTCATTATCGCCGACATTGTCAGGCAGGACTGGCGGTTTACTGAACGCTTCCACCACAAACTGTAATGCCGCCGGTACTTCGGTTGTCAATGGTGTTGCCGATGCGCCGGTATCGTTCAGGCCGAGCGATTGTTTCAGCTCCTCAATTTCCCGCTGAGCCTGCCGGACATGCTCTGGCCAATTCTGGTAGAAAGGATATTTTTCCCGTTGATCCCGAAGGTTTTCAAGCCATTCGATATAACCATTCAGAGATAAATCTTCAATAATCTTCTTACCATTACCATATCTGCTCGCATGATAGACTTTAACGCGATTCAGAACGTCATTGTCCAGAGAAGCTTCGTAATGGAACAGGGCCAGTAAGAGGGACTGGAGGGTGTTGAGAGTTGGAGGATTAAAGTCAACCACATGGTGTATTATTAACTGTTCCAAAAAGCTTTGCCGCTGCTGTTGGGTGGTTTCCCGGCAGATTCGGTCAAATTCAATGACGTTTCCCGGGCAACCGGTTAAAGGTAGTCTCCGGAGATGATTCAGGGTCAGAAAATCAAATGGAGCAAAGGCAGGCAAAATATAGTTCATAATGCTCGGTGGTATTAATGGGTGTAAGCCATCATCCATATTGAAAATGGGTCGAAAATTCTTTTCCAGCCTTGCACCGCTCTGCAGAAGCAGCCGACATAAGCGGCAGGCTTCGTCCGCCTGTTTCTGGATTTGCTTGTGCATTGGCCGGTCGTTTCTGATCAATTCGGAAACCAGTAACATTCCAAGTAAAGATTCAACCCTTCCTTCATGAGAAAAAAACTGGTGAATTGGCAAGCCACTTTGTTTCAATTCCAGAAGCCTCTTATAACTGTAATGACAGGGATTATTTACCAGCTCGATGGCTTCTTGCAGTAGCTGCATGGTATCTGGATCAGCTGAGAGAGTTGATTTCGAACTCAGTGCCTTTGCCCGCAAAGGCATTGGCAGCAAATTCAGCATGGCTCTCAAATGCTCTGGGGCTAAGCCCTGTGAGAAGGCAAAATCATTCAGAGAATTCTCATTGCTGGCCAGGTGCGGACTTTCCAGCTCATCATCAAAATAGACCTCTACAGAACCTGTGCGGTGGCAATAAACAACCAGAGGCAAGGGGCCAAGCCCCAGTAAAATTTTACAATGATCCTTGTCCCAAAGGATATCGGAAATATTTATTTGTGCGTCCTTGTATACGCAAAAGCATTTGATGTCTTCCATGCGGTAGTTGGTGAGTACCAGTTCAGGGTACTTGCGAGGGTGAGATTTATCGCCGGATTTCAATTTTGGTAAACTGAACGTTCCGTCTTTTTGCAGATGTCCCGAGGTGAAACCAGGATAAACTCCCCAGACAACTTTATTGCTGCGCTCAAGAAGTGCGTCGTGCAGTGATTGCAGATCAGGCAGTTGTTTTACAAACCATTTATTCGCATCATAGCCCTTCTGCAGATAAAAGGTCTCGGCATTGCGTTTGTAGATATACAGGCACTGGGGGTTAACAATGCCTACCATCCATTTACCGAAACCATCTGGTATGGGCTCAGTGGGCATCATCTTCTCCGGCAGAGCGAGGGAGAAGGGTCTTGGTGCTCCCTTACCCGAAAAGTAATTTTTTTCTTTGGTGTATTGAATTCGCCGAAACGCCAGGCGTCCACTGGCAGCAGCTTCCTTCAGCTTCTGTCGCTCAGGCTCTCTGGAATGATGGGGTCGCAGCCTGCTGGTTGATTCGCAGACTGTCCATTGGCCAGAGGCCGTTGGCGACTGAGTGTCTAACTTTGTTGGAGGGCACAGGCTCTGAGAGGTTCCCGTTCCATGGGCAATATTCATGGCAATACTCCTTTAAGACTTATTACTTAACTATTTTCCTGAAGGTAAACTTTAGAGTCCTTGGAGTAACTATCTGGCAAAAAGTTCCATCAGGGTCCCAAAAAAGTCCGCAGCTGCATTTTCATAGCCAGATCAAAGGATTTTACAGGCCCACTCTGCCGACGCGCTCTGGGCATCAGGCTTCGCTATTTTCTTTGGCACCAGCATTTCCCGTTCTCTCGGGAGTTCATCATTGGTGAAGTAGCGACGCTTCTCGCTGACCACGGCAATACCCCGTTGTTTCAGCACCTTTTGGGCTTGCTCCGAAGTCAGCGTTTTTTGCGTCAAGGTGCCGAGATTCATCCGAATACCTTCGCTCTTAAGCCGCTGCACCTCTTGCTCTATTGCCTGAAGTGTTGCCGGGCTCAGCAGCGACGGATCATGTTCGTACTGCATCTTTTCCAGCAGCGTCATTCCGGCCGGAATCGTCACCTGCCCCAGATCATACCCGCTGTTATGAATACCATAAGTGATCCCTTTGTTCTGATCAGCCCTGCAGGCTTTGTGGTTCCGGTCTGAACAGACAATAATTCCGGCCTCCTGAGCTATTTTTCGTCGAACATTGTCGTCAATTAACTGGTCCATTCTTCGCACTGGCTCAATTGTCCATTCAAAGTTTTCAGAGATCTTTGCGCCATTGTCTTTGAGACCGTAGGCTTGGGTGTAGTTTTTTTTGCGCTGATCCAGAAGTGATCCGGTTACCCGCGCCAGATCAGCCGCACCGTGCATGGCGGCTTCCAGATGGCGTTGGAATTCACTCTTGTTGAAAGACCAGGAGCTAAACTCACCGGTCAGCTGCGATGGTAAGTCAAGACGTGTAGCGTCAAAACCCAGAGTTCGGGTCACTGTTAATCCCGGAAAATCAGCCCCGACCCCGCAACCACGGATAACGTCCATGCGATCTGCAAAGCGTAATATGCGCAGATACCAGCGCACAGAGTCAGGCAGGTTCTGCTCCTCTTTACCCTTAACATCGTTTTCTTTGCTGACTATCGCTATTGCCATATCAGCCAGCAGCTTTTCAGGGTAGTGTCCGGCCAGGTCCCGTTTGAAATATTCAGCTGAACTTGTTTCTTCAACTGATTTGTCGACATCTTCGGCAGCCGCATCATGGTAGATAATCGCCAGCGACAGAAGTTCTTTTTCTTGTTCTTTCAGGGAACACTGCTGAAATTTCTCCAGCAATTCCATATACCAGTGCCCATTATTCCTGGCCCGCAGGACATGACTGCAGCTGTGCAGTGGTTTCCACACGGTTGGTATGGTTTGCATGCCAAGTCTCTGGATCACCCGTTCCGGTCCCGGACGGCGGTAATAATGTTGCAATACCTTCAGAATGGTTTTTTCATTATCGCCGACATTATCGGGCAGGACTGGCGCTGTGCTGAAGGCGTCCACCACAAACTTTAATGCCGCTGGTGTTTCGGTTGCCAATGGTGTTGCCAGATTGTGAGAATCGTCCAGACCGAGAGATTGTCTCAGATCTTTGATGTCCTGCTGAGCCTGCCGGACATGCCTTGGCCAATTCTGGTAGAAAGGATATGTTTCCCGTTTCTTCCATAGTTTTTCAACCCATTTGACATAATCAGCCACGGAAAAATCATCAATGATATTTTCATCTTCTTGGCGATACATATCCAGATGGGATTCAAGACTATCCAGAACGTTTTTGTCCACGGCAACCTGGTAATGAAACAGGGCCAATAAGCTGAGCTGAATATGTTTGAGGGTTCTATTCTTCAGAGTTACCACATAATTTAATACCCTTGTCAGGCATTCCTGCCGTTGCAGTTTATTCTGACCACGGCAGATACGGTCAAATTCAACGACGCTACCCGGGCAGCCGGTCAAAGGGTACCATTTGAGATGTTCCAGAGTCAGGAACTCAAATGGAGCAGAGGCAGCTACCAAACAATTGAATATCCCAGCCGGGATTGCCGGTCCAAAGATACCCTCCATGCGCTCAATGAGATATACATACCCATCCAGCCTCGCACCGCTGCGCAGAAGCAACTGACATAAGCGCCGGGCTTCGTCCTCCTGTTTCCGGATCTGATCGTGTTCTGGCCGCTCGTTTCTGCGTATTTCGGAGTCCAGCAGCATGCCAAGTAAAGATTGAACTCTTCCTTTATGAAAAAAACGCTGGTGAATTGGCAGGCCACTTTGTTTTAACTCCAGAAGCTCTTCATAACTGTAAAGAAAGGGATCACTGACCAGCTCGATGGCCTGTTGCTGTTTGTGTATGACATCCGGATCAACTGAGACGGTTGACTCCGGACTCAGTGCCTTTGCTCGCAAAGACATGGGCAGCAGATTCAGGATGTCTCTGAAATGATCTGGAGCCAGGCCCTGTGAAAACGCAAAATCATCCAGAGAACGCTCATTCCTGGTCAGATACAGACTGTCCAGCTCATCAGCAAAATAGACCTGTACAGAACCTGTGCGATGGCAATAAACAACCAGAGGCAAGGGGTCAATCTGCAATAAAAATTCACAGAGATACTTATCCCGCAGGATGTCGGAAATATTTGTTTTTGAATCGTTGTAAACGCAAAAGCATTGGATGTCTTTCTTGCGGTAATTAGTCAGCACCAGTTCAGGGTAACATTCCAGGTGGGAATAATTGCCAGTTTTCAATTTTGGTAAACTGAAGGTTCCGTCCGCTTGCAGATGTCCCGAGGTAAAACGCGGATAAACTCCCCAGGTAACCTTATTGGCATGCTCAATGAGTCCGTCGAACAATGATTGCCGATCAGAGAGTAGTTTTACATCCAGTTTATCCGCATCTGCGCCCAACTCCAGATACCGGGTGGTGGCATCACGCTTGTAAACGAACAGGCATTGGGGGTTAGTAATGCCCACCATCCATTCACCGCAATCATCTGGCAGGGGCATAGAGGGCATCATCTCTCCCGGCAGGGCGAGTGTGAAGGCTCTTGGTGCTCCCTTGCCCGAGAAGTAATCGTTTTCTTCAGTCAATCTGATGCGCCGAAACGCCAGGCGTCCACTCTCAGCTGCCCGAAGTAGCTGTTGTCGTTCGGACTCCATGGGATGAGGGGGTAGCAGCTTGCTGGTCGATTCACAGACTGTCCATTGGCCAGAAGCCGTTACCGATTGGGTGTCAAAATTTGTTGTAGGGCACAGGCTCTGAGAGGTTCCCGTTCCATGGGTAATATTCATGGCAATACTCCTGTAAGACTTATTACTTAACCATTTCCTGAAGGTAAACCTAAGAGTCTTTGGAGTAACTATCCGGCAAAAAGTTCCATCAGGGTGCCACTAAAGTCCGCAGCTGCATTTTCATAGCGAGATCAAAGTATTTTGTCGGCTATCCTCTGCTGGCGCAGTCTGAGCATCAGGCTTCTCCATCTTCTTTGGCACCAGCATTTCCCGTTCTTTCGGGAATCCATCTGCGGCAAAGTAGTGACGTTTCTCGCTGACCACAGCGATACCCCGATCCTCCAGCACTTTTTGGGCTTCCTCCGAATCCAGCGTTTCCTGGGTCAAGGTGCCCGTATTCATCCGAATACCTTCACTCTTCAGCCGCTGCACCTCTTCCTCTATTGCCTGAAGTGTTGCCGGGCTCAGCAGTGACGGGTCATGTTCGAACTGCATCTTTTCCAGCAGCGTCATTGCGGCCGGAATCGCCACCTGCCTCAGATCATACCAGCTGTTATGAATGCCATAAGTGATCCCTTTGTTCTGATCAGACTTGCAGGCTTTGTGATTGGGGTCTGAACAGGTAATAATTCCGGCCATTTTGGCAATTTTACGGCGAACATTATCATCAATAAATCGGTCCATTCCTTGCACGGGCTCTGCTGTCTGGTCAAATTGCAGGGTGATTTTTTTGCCATCAGGCATCAGACCGTAGACTTCGGTGTAGGGATTTTTGCGCGCGTCCACAGGGTTCATGGTTGTTACCTGCACCAGGTTTGCCGCACCGAGCATGGCGGCTTCCAGATGCCGTTGGAATTCGGTCTTGTGGTCAGGCTCGCTGGTAAAATTCCTGGCCCACTGGTCTGGCAAGTCAAGATAGGAAGGGTTGAAAAACTGGGGCTGAGTCGCCAACCCGGGAAATTCAGGCTCAACGATATGGCGAATAAAGTCCATACGAACGGCAAAGCGTAATATACGCAAATACCAGCACACGGTTTCAGTCAGCTTCTGATCCGCTATACCATCAATATCGTTTTTCATATTGACCATCGCCAGGGCGACCTCATCCAGTAGCTGTTCAGGGAAATGCCCGGTCAGGTCCCGTTTGAAGTAAACAGCTGACCTGGTTTTTACTTCCGATTTGTCGACATCTTCAGCTGCGGCATTCTGATAAATAATGGCCAGTGGCAGGAGACTTTTTTCGACTGGATTAAAAGAGTGAACCTGACATCGCTCCAGCAATTCCATATACCAGAGCCCATTATTCCTGGCTCGCAGGGCATGATTGCAAGAGCGATTATTTTTCCATGGTTTTTGAAAGATTTTGTTTAGGCTGGCCACTACCCGCTCCGGTCCCGGGCGACGGTAATAATGCTGTAACACCTTCAGGATGGTGTCTTCATTATCGCCGACATTATCTGGCAAGACCGGCGGTTCGCTAAAGGCTTGCACCATAAACTGTAACGCCGGTGTCATCGATGCGAAGCGATCGACCGGCAGATCGAGGGATTCTTTCAGTGCCTTGAGTTGCTCATTGGCCTTCTCGACATGTGCTGGCCAATTCTGGTAAAGAGCGTAGATTTCCCGTTTCTTCCAGAGTTCTTCAACCCATTCGATGAAATCAGACACGGATAAATTATCAATAAGCTTTGCATCGTCATGGCGATACGTCTTCAGATAGCGTTTAAACGAATCTATAACTTTTTTGTCCGGGATAGCCCCGTAACGAAACAAGGCCAGTAGGTGGGACTCTAAGGTATCGAGGGTTAGATTCTGATAAAACCGCTTACGAGATAATACCTCTATCAGGCAGATCTGCCGTTGCAGATCATTGTAGTTCTTGCAAATTCGGTCAAATTCAACGATGCCTCCCGAACAACCGGTCGGCAGTATATTCCAAAGGTTTTGCAAGGTAAGAAACTTAAATGGACCAAAGGCAGCCACCATATAATTGAACAGGTACGGTGGCAAAGAAGGTTTAGCACAGCCTCCCATCTGTCTGATATGGTCCCGGCCCCGTGCAGTCAGTATGGCCCCGCTCTTCAAAAGCAGCCGAAGTAATGGGTCAACTTCATCAACCCGGAATTCCGTTGCACGGTCATGGGCATTGTATCTTTCTATTTCAGAAAACAGGAGCAGATCAAGCAAAGAAGTCATTTTTCCTTCATAAAAAAAGCAGCGCTGAATGGGCAAACCACTCTCTTTCAATTGCAGAAGCTTCTCGCCACTGTCAGGACAGGGATTACTCACCAGCTCGATGGCCTGTTGCCATTTATGTTGATCATCCGGCGGGATGGAAAATCCTGACCTCAGTGCCTCTGCTTGCAAATGCATTGGCAATAATTTCATTCTGTTCATGATTTTGGATAAAGATTTCCCGGAAGGATCAAAACAATCCAGAGAATGCTCAATCAGGGCCAGATGTTCAGAGTCAAGTTCATCATCATAACAGACCTCTGCAGACCCGGTGTCGCAGCAAAAAACAACCATTGGCAGGGGGGGCAGGCCCAATGCCTGTTCACACTCACGCTTTTTCTGCAGAATATCCGAAATATTTCCACGGTCATCACTCACAACAAAAAAGCATTTGATGTCTGCTTTTCCATGGTTGGTGACCAGGAGTTCTGGACAGGGTACGGAGCCTGACGAATACAATGAACCAGCTCTGTGGCTATCGTATTTGCCGGGCTTCAGTTTCGGTAAGCTGAACCTTCCGTCCGCCCCCAGATGTCCTGAGGTAAAACGTTTATATACCTCCCACCCGGCTTGTTCTTGTATCTCTTTAACTTTTTCAGCCAATGATGGCAGATCAGACAGTAATTTTACGTCCAGTTTATCCGCCTCTGCGCCTTGTTTCAGCGGCCAGTCAACTGGATCTTGTTTGTAGACATACAGGCAATCGGGGTCGACAATGCCTACCACCCATTGACCTCTGAGGCTAGCGTGTTGCATCCCCTGCAAGGTAAGGGTAAAGGATGTTGGTGTGCCATTGTCATTAAAGCAACTGGCTACTTCGGCTGGTTCAATTTGTCGAATCGCCAGACGCCCAGTCTCCGCCGCCTGGCGCAGTGCTTGACGCTCAATTTCTCTGGAAGGCCCGGGTAGCTGTTTGGTCGGCTCGGTGGATATCCATTGGCCAGAGGCTGTTACCGACTGGGTGTTCAGGTTTGGTTGATGACAGGGCTGTGCCGGGTGTTGTATGTTCCCGAAAGTATTCATAATGATGCTCCAATAATCGTTATTATTTCCCTTCCTTGAGGGTCGATAGTCATATTAGAGCGACTGACAGGTAAAAAGTTCCGTCAGGATCTTATTGCCCGAAGCGGTATTCACCCTTAGCGAGGTCAAAGGATTGTCCATGCCATCCTGTCGGCATGCTCTCAATCAGGCTTTACTATCTTCTTTGGCACCAGCATTTTTCGTTCTTTCGGGAAGCCATCTGCGCCAAAGTAGCGACGCTGCTCGCTGATCACGGCAATACCCCGATCCTCCAGCACTTCCTGGGCCTTCTCCGAATCCAGCGTTTCCTGGGTCAAGGTGCCCGTATTCATCCGAATACCCTCGCTCTTCAGCCGCTGCACCTCTTCCTCTATTGCCTGAAGTGTTGCCGGGCTCAGCAGTGACGGGTCATGTTCGAACTGCATCTTTTCCAGCAGCGTCATTGCGGCCGGAACCCTCACCTGCCTCAGATCGTACCAGCTGTTATGAATGCCATAAGTGATTCCTTTGTTCTGATCCGCCTTGCAGGTTTGGTGACTGGGGTCTGAACAGGTAATAATTCCGGCCTGTTTGGCAATTTTGCGGCGAACATTATCATCAATAAACCGCTCCATTCCTTGCACGGGCTCCGCTGTCCGGTCAAATTGCAGGGTGATTTTTTTGCCATCAGGCATCAGACCGTAGACTTCGGTGTAGGGATTTTTGCGCTGGTCCACAGGGTCCGTGGTTGTTATCTGCACCAGGTCAGCCGCACCGTGCATGGCGGCTTCCAGGTGCCGTTGGAATTCAGTTTTGAGGTCAGGCTCGATGGTAAAATTCCTGGCCCACTGGTCTGGCAAGTCAAGATAGGAAGCGTTGAAAAACAGAGGCTGAGTCGCCAACCCGGGAAATTCAGGCTCAACGATATTGCGAGTAAATTCCATACAAACAGCAAAGCGTAATATACGCAGATACCAGCGCACGGTTTCAGACAGCTTCTGATCCGCTGTACCATCGATATCGTTTTTCATATTGACCATCGCCAGGGCGACCTCATCCAGCAGCTTTTCAGGGAAGTGCCCGGTCAGGTCCCGTTTGAAGTAAACAGCTGACCTGGTTTTTACCGCCGATTTGTCGACATCTTCAGCTGCGGCATTCTGATAAATAATGGCCAGTGGCAAGAGACTTTTTTCGACTGGATTAAAAGAGTGAACCTGACATCGCTCCAGCAATTCCATATACCAGAGCCCATTATTCCTGGCTCGCAGGGCATGATTGCAAGAGTGATTCGTTTTCCACATTTTTGGAAGGAATTTGTCCAGGCTGGCCATCACCCGCTCCGGTCCCGGACGACGGTAATAATGCTGTAACACCTTCAGGATGGTGTCTTCATTATCGCCGACATTATCTGGCAAGACCGGCGGTTTGCTGAATGCATCCACCATAAACTGTAACGCCGGTTTCACCGATGCGAAGCGATCGACCGACAGATCGAGGGATTCTTTCAGTTCCTTGAGTTGCTGATTGGCCTTCTCGACATGTGCTGGCCAATTCCGGAAGAGGGGATGAGTATTCCGTTCATTCCAGAGTGTTTTAATCCATTCGATGTAACCAGCCACGGATAAATTACAAATAAGCGTTTCACCGCCATACAGCTTCAGATCGCTTCCAATAGAATCCAAAACGTCTTCGTCCAGGACAGCGCCGAAATGAAACAAGGCTATCAGGAAGGGCTCCAGGGTATCCAGGGTTGTTTTCTTCTGATAAAGCCGGAGAAAAGATAATCCCTCTTTCAGGCAGTTCTGCCGTTGCTGATCATTGAACTTCTGGCAGATTCGGTCAAATTCGACAATGCCTCCGGGACAACTGGTCAATGGTATATTCCAAAGGTTTCGCAAGGTAAGGAACTTGAATGGACCAAAGGCAGCCACCATATAATTGAACATGTCCGGTGGCACATAAAGTTGATCACAATCTCCCATCTGTTTGAAAAGGTGCCAGCCCCATGCAGTCATTATGGCCCCGCTCTTCAAAAGCAGCCTGAGTAATGGGGCAACTTCATCAACCCGGAATTCCGATGCCCGGTCATGCACATTGTATTTGACTACTACAGAGGTCAGGAAAAGATCAAGCAAAGAAGTCATTTTTTCATCATGAAAAAAACAGCGGTGAATGGGCAAGCCTCTCTCTTTTAACGCCAGAAGTTTCTGGGCACTGTGAGGGCAGGGATTACTCACCAGCTCGATGGCCTGTTGCCATTTATGTTGATCATCAGGCGGGATGGAAAATCCTGACCTTAGTGCCTCTGCTTGCAAATGCATTGGCAATAAATTCATTACCTTCATGATTTTGGCTAAAGATTCGCCGGAAGGATCAAAACAATCCAGAGAACGCTCAATCAGGGCCAGATGTTCAGAGTCAAGTTCATCATCATAACAGACCTCTGCAGACCCGGTGTCGCAGCAAAAAGCAACCAGTGGCAGGGGGGGCAGGCTCAATGCCTGTTCACACTCACGCTTTTTCTGAAGAATATCCGAAATATTATTAGAGACATCACTCACAACAAAAAAGCATTTGATGTCTGCTTTTCCACCGTTGGTGACCACGAGTTGCGCAGAGGGTACGGAGCCTCCGAAACATGCTGTAGCAGATTTGTGGCTATTGTATTTGAAGGGTTTCAGTTTTGGTAAACTGAACCTTCCGTCCGTCCCCAGATGTCCTGAGGTAAAACGTTCATAGACCTCCCACCCGGCTCGTTCTTGTATCTCTTTATCTTTTTCAGCCAATGATGGCAGATCAGACAGAAGTTTTACCTTCAGTTTATCCGCCTCTGCGCCTTGTTTCAGCGGCCAGGTACCTGGATTTTGTTTGTAGACATACAGGCAATCCGGGTCGACGATGCCTACCGTCCATCGACCTGTCAGGTTCCCGTATTGCAACCCCTGCAAAACAAGGCTATAGAATCTTGCTGTGCCATTGCCATTAAGGTAACTGGCTACTTCGGCTGGTTTAATTTTCCGAATCGCCAGACGCCCACTCTCCGCCGCCTGGCGCAGTGCCTGACGCTCAATTTCTCTGGAAGGCCCCGGTAGCTGTTTGGTCGGCTCGGTGGTTGTCCATTGGCCAGAGGCTGATACCGACTGGGTGTTAGGGTTTGGTGTTTGATAGAGCCAGGATGAGAGTTGTATGCCTCTGAAAATATTCATGATGATGCTCCAATAATCGTTATTATTTCCCTCTTCCCTGAGAGCCGATACTCTTATTATTAGAGTGACTGATTGGTAAAAAAGTTCCGTCAGGATCTTATTGCCCGAAGCGGTATTCACCCATAGCGAGGTCAAAGGATTGTCCATGCCATCCTGTCGGCATGCTCTCAATCAGGCTTTACTATCTTCTTTGGCACCAGCATTTTTCGTTCTTTCGGGAAGCCATCTGCGCCAAAGTAGCGACGCTGCTCGCTGACCACGGCAATACCCCGATCCTCCAGCACTTCCTGGGCCTTCTCCGAATCCAGCGTTTCCTGGGTCAAGGTGCCCGTATTCATCCGAATACCCTCGCTCTTCAGCCGCTGCACCTCTTCCTCTATTGCCTGAAGTGTTGCCGGGCTCAGCAGTGACGGGTCATGTTCGAACTGCATCTTTTCCAGCAGCGTCATTGCGGTCGGAACCCTCACCTGCCTCAGATCGTACCAGCTGTTATGAATACCATAAGTGATTCCTTTGTTCTGATCCGCCTTGCAGGTTTGGTGACTGGGGTCTGAACAGGTAATAATTCCGGCCTTTCTGGCAATTTTGCGGCGAACATTATCATCAATAAACCGCTCCATTCCTTGCACGGGCTCCGATGTCCGGTCAAATTGCAGGGTGATTTTTTTGCCATCAGGCACCAGTCCGTAGACTTCGGTGTAGGGATTTTTGCGCCTGTCCCCAGGGTATGTGGTTGTTAACTGCACCAGGTCAGCCGCACCGTGCATGGCGGCTTCCAGATGCCGTTGGAATTCAGTTTTGTGGTCAGGCTTGCTGGTAAAATCCCTGGCCCACGGGTGCGGCAGGTCAAGGTCGGAAGGGTTGAAAAACTGAGGCTGAGTCGCCAACCCGGGAAATTCAGGCTCAACGATATAGCGAATAAAGTCCATATGAACGGCAAAGCGTAATATGCGCAGATACCAGCGCACGGTTTCAGTCAGGTTCTGATCCGCTGTACCACCGATATCGTTTTCCATATTGACTATCGCCAGGGCGACCTCATCCAGTAGCTTTTCAGGGAAATGCCCGGCCAGGTCCTGTTTGAAGTAACCAGCTGACCTGGTTTTTTCTTCCGATTTGTCGACATCTTCAGCTGCGGCACCCTGATAAATAATGGCCAGTGGCAGGAGACTTTTTTCGACTGGATTAAAAGAGTGAACCTGACATCTTTCCAGCAATTCCATGTACCAGAGCCCATTATTCCTGACCCGCAGAGCATGACTGCAAGGGTGTTCCTCTTTCCACGTTTTTTGAAAGAGTTCGTCCAGATTGGCCAACACCCGCTCCGGTCCGGGGCGACGGTAATAATGCCGTAAAACCTTGAGGATTGTGTCTTCATTATCGCCAACATTATCTGGCAAGACTGGCGGTTTGCTGAATGCATCCACCATAAACTGTAACGCCGGTTTCACCGATGCGAAGCGATCGACCGGCAGATCGAGGGATTGTTTCAGTTCCTCGAGTTGCTGATTGGCCTCCTTGACATGTGCTGGCCAGTTCCGGAAGAGGGGGTGAGTATTCCGTTCATTCCAGAGTGTTTTAATCCATTCGATGTAACCAGCCACGGATAAATTACCAATAAGCGTTTCACCGCCATACAGCTTCAGATCGCTTCCAATAGAATCCAAAACGTCTTCGTCCGGGACAGCGCCGAAATGAAACAAGGCTATCAGGAAGGGCTCCAGGGTATCCAGGGTTGTTTTCTTCTGATAAAGCCGGAGAAAAGATAATCCCTCTTTCAGGCAGTTCTGCCGTTGCTGATCATTGAGCTTCTGGCAGACTCGGTCAAATTCGACAATGCCTCCGGGACAACTGGTCAATGGTATATTCCAAAGGTTTCGCAAGGTAAGGAACTTGAATGGACCAAAGGCAGCCACCATATAATTGAACATGTCCGGTGGCATATAAAGTTGATCACAATCTCCCATCTGTTTGAAAAGGTGCCAGCCCCATGCAGTCATTATGGCCCCGCTCTTCAAAAGCAGCCGAAGTAATGGGGCAACTTCATCAACCCGGAATTCCGATGCCCGGTCATGCACATTGTATTTGACTACTACAGAGGTCAGGAAAAGATCAAGCAAAGAAGTCATTTTTCCATCATGAAAAAAACAGCGGTGAATGGGCAAGCCTCTCTCTTTTAACGCCAGAAGTTTCCGGGCACTGTGTGGACAGGGATTACTTACCAGCTCGATGGCCTGTTGCCATTTATGTTGATCATCCGGCGGGATGGAAAATCCTGACCTCAGTGCCTCTGCTTGCAAATGCATTGGCAATAATTTCATTCTGTCCATGATTTTGGATAAAGATTTCCTGGAAGGATCAAAACAATCCAGAGAGCGCTCAATCAGGGCCAGATGTTCAGAGTCAAGTTCATCATCATAACAGACCTCTGCAGACCCGGTTTTGCAGCAAAAAACAACCAGTGGCAGGGGCGGCAGGCTCAATGCCCGTTCACACTCACGCTTTTTCTGCAGAATATCCGAAATATTTCCAGGGACATCACTCACAACAAAAAAGCATTTGATGTCTGCTTTTCCATCGTTGGTGACCAGCAGTTGCGGAGGGGGTACGGAGTCACCGCGACATAATGTACCAGGTTTGTGGCTATCGTATTTGCCGGGCTTCAGTTTTGGTAAACTGAACCTTCCGTCCGCCCCCAGATGTCCCGAGGTAAAGCGTTTATATACCTCCCAACCTGCTTGTTCTTGTATCTCTTTATCTTTTTCAGCCAATGATTGCAGATCAGACAGAAGTTTTACGTTCAGTTTATCCGCCTCTGCGCCTTGTTTCAGCGGCCAGGTGTCTGGATTTTGTTTGTAGACATACAGGCAATCCGGGTCGACGATGCCTACCATCCATCGACCTCTCAGGTCCCCGTGGGGCATCCCCTGCAAGGCAAGGGTATAGGATCTTGGTGTGCCATTGTCATTAAAGTAACTGGCTACTTCGGCGGGTTCAATTTGCCTGATCGCCAGACGCCCACTCTCCGCCGCCTGACGCAGTGCCTGACGCTCAATTTCTCTGGAAGGCCCGGGTAACTGTTTGGTCGGCTCGGTGGTTGTCCATTGGCCAGAGGCTGTCACCGACTGGGTGTTAGGGTTTGGTTGATGACAGAACCAGGAGGGGAGTTTTATGCCTCTGAAAATATTCATGATGATGCTCCAATAATCGTTATTATTTCCCTCTTCCCTGAGGGCCGATACTTATTATTAGAGTGACTGGTTGGTAAAAAAGTTCCGTCAGGATCTTATTGCCCGAAGCGGTATTCACTCATAGTGTGGTCAACGGATTGTCCATGCCAACCTGCCGACATGCTCTCAATCAGGCTTTGCTATCTTCTTTGGCACCAGTATTTCCGGTTCTTGCGTAAAGCCATCGTCGCTAAAGTAGGGACGCTTCTCGCTGATCACGGCAATACCCCGATCCTTCAGCACTTTTTGGGCTTCCTCCGAATCCAGCGTTTCCCGGGTCAAGGTGCCCGTATTCATCCGAATACCTTCGCTCTTCAGCCGCTGCACCTCCTCCTCTATTGCCTGAAGTGTTGCCGGGCTCAGCAGCGACGGGTCATGTTCGAACTGCATCTTTTCCAGCAGCGTCATTGCGGCCGGAACCCTCACCTGACTGAGATCGTACCAGCTGTTATGAATACCATAAGTGATTCCTTTGTTCTGATCCGCCTTGCAGGTTTGGTGACTGGGGTCTGAACAGGTAATAATTCCGGCCTGTTTGGCAATTTTGCGGCGAACATTATCATCAATAAACCGGTTCATTCTCTGCACGGGCTCCGCTGTCAGATCAAATTGCTTAGTGATTTTTTTGCCATCAGGAACCAGGCCGTAGACTTGGATGTAAGGATTTTCACGCTTGTCTAAAGTCGGCTCCCATGGGTGCTTGGTTTGCACCTGCACCAGGTCAGCCGCACCGTGCATAGCGGCTTCCAGATGCCGTTGGAATTCAGTTTTGAAGTCTTGCTCGCTGGCAGAATCGGTAGCCAAATGCGGTGGCAGGTCAAGGTCTGAAGCATCAGGAATCCGACGTTGAGCCATCGTCAATCCCGGAAAATTAGGGCTAACCCCTTTAGAGCGAATTTTGTCCATAAGAACAGCAAAGCGTAATACGTGTAGATAACAGCTTACGGATTCAGACAGGTTCTGCTCAGCTTTATCACCGGCCTTGTTTTTCATGTTGACTATCGCCAGTGCCATGTCATTCAACAGCGATTCAGGGTAGTGCCCGGTCAGGTCCCGTTTGAAGTAATCAGCTGACTTTGTTTTTTCCGCCGATCTTTCGACATCTTCACAAGCGGCCCCTTGATAAATAATGGCCAGCGGCAGAAGACTTTTTTCTTGTGGAGTAAAAGAATATGCCTGATATTTCTCCAGCAATTCCATATACCAGAGCCCATTATTCCTGGCCCGAAGCGCATGACTGCAGGAGTTATGTTTCCACGTATCCGGGAAGAAGTAGCCCAGGCTGGCAATCACCCGCTCCGGTCCCGGGCGACGGTAATAATGCTGTAACACCTTCTGGATGGTGTCTTCATTATCGCCGACATTATCCGGCAAGACCGGCGGTTTGCTAAAGGCATCCACCAAAAACTGTAACATCGGTTTTAACGATGCGTGGCGATTGTTCGGCAGATCCAGGGATTGTTTCAGTTTCGCAAGTTGCTCACGGGCCTCGGTGAAATGTGTTTCCCAATTACGGTAAAGACTGTGGGTGTTGCGTTCCCACCAAAGACCTTGAACCCATTCGATGAAACCAGCCACGGATAAATTATCAATAACCCTCATGTTGTCATTGCAATGCGCCAGATCGCGTTTAACCGCATCCAGAACCTTATCGTCCAGGACAGCCCCGAAATGAAACAGGGCCAGTAAGTGGGACTCCAGGGTATCAAGGGTTGGTTTCTGAAAAAGTCGCTCACGAGATAACCCCTCTCTCAGGCGACTTTGCAATTGCTGATGATCGTATTTCTTGCAGATTCGGTTAAATTCAACGATGCCTCCCCAACAACTGGTCAATGGTATATTCCAAAGGTTTTGCAAGGTAAGGAACCTGAATGGAGCAAAGGCAGCCGCCATACAATCGAATTGGGCCGGTGGCAGGAAAAGTTGACCATTTGATCCCATCGTTTTGATAATGGACAAGCCACGTGCAGTCGGTATTGCCCCGCTCTTCAAAAGCAGCTTAAGTACTTGCAGAGCTTCGTCCTCCTGGGCCGGAACGCTCTGTTCCCGGGGCTCGTTATTGAATCTTTTCAGCTCTGAAATCAGAAGCATATCAAGCAAAGAAGTAACCGTTCCTTCATGACAGAAACAGCGGTGAATGGGTAAGCCGCTCTCTTTTAAAGCCGAAAGTCTCTGGCAACTGAAAGAACAGGGATCACTCACCAGCTCGATGGCCTGTTGCCACTTATGTTGATCACCCGGCGGGATGGTAAATCCTGACCTCAGTGCTTCTGTTTGCGTACGCATTGGCAACAAATTCATAATGTCCTTGAGAGTGTTAAAGCCAATATTCCGGAAAGACCTGAAAATATCCAGAGAATGCTCAACCAGGGCCAGATGTTCAAAGTCAAGTTCATCATCAAAACAGACCTCTGCAGACCCGGTGTGGTGGTCAAAAACAACCAGTGGCAGTGGTTCAATTTTCAGTGCCTGTTCACACTGCCTTTTTTCCTGCAGGATATCCGAAATATTTTTAAAGGTATCACCGACAACAAAAAAGCATTTGATGTCTCCTTTTCCATAGTGGGTGACTACGATTTCTGAACGCGCGGGGTGACGAAAATATTGTGAAGTAGGCATAGAGGCATCATATTTGTACTCATTCAGTTTTGGTAAACTGAACATCCCGTCCGGCTCCAGATGTCCTGAGGTAAAAGGAGGATAAACATTCCACCAGGTTTGTTCCCTTATCTCATCAGATTTTTCAGCCAATGATTGCAGATCAGACAGTAGTTTTTCGCCCGGTTTATCCGTAGCTGCGCCATATTCCAGCCACTTGCTGGCGGCATTTTTTTTGTAGACGTACAGGCAGTTTGGATCGACGATGCCTACCGTCCATTTCTGCTCAGCTGTCCGGCTCGAGCAGGGCATCCCCTGTTGGGCAAGGGTAAAGGTTCTTGGTGTGCTATTGCTATCCAGGTAACTGGCTTCTTCAGCTAATTCAATTTGCCGAACCGCCAGGCGACCAGACTTTGCAGCCTCCAGCAGTGCTTGTCGCTCATCTTCTCTGGAAGGCGGGGGTAGACGTTTGGTTGGTTCGGTGGTTGTCCATTGGCCAGATGCCGCTACTGACTGTGTGTGAGGGTTTGGCTGCGGGCGCAGGCAGGAAAAACAATTTATACCACTTAAAGTATTCATGATGTCACTCCAATAATTGTTGTTATTCTCCAATTCCCTGAGGGTGGATACGTTCATCATTAGAGTGATTAACCGGGAAAAAGTTCCGGTCTTATTTCTTCTCTGGCACCAGCATTTTCCGTTCTTTCGGGAAGCCATCGTTGGTAAAGTAGGGACGCTGCTCGCTGAACACGGCAATACCACGCTTGCTCAGCACTTCCCGGGCTTCCTCCGAATCCAGCGTTTCCTGGGTCAAGGTGCCCGTATTCATCCGTATACCTTCGCTTTTCAGCCGCTGCACTTCTTGCTCTATTGCCTGTTGTGTGGCCGGGCTCAGCAGCGACGGGTCATGTTCGTACTGCATCTTTTCCAGCAGCGTCATTCCAGTCGGAAGCTCTACCTGCCGAAGATCATACCAGCTGTTATGAATGCCATAAGTGACACCTTTGTTCTGATCCGCCTTGCAGGCCTGGTGGCTGGGGTCTGAACAGACAATAATACCGGCCAGCTGAGCTATTTTGCGCCGGACATTGTCGTCAATAAACTGGTTCATTCTCTGCACTGGCTCAGTTGTCCATTCAAAGTTTTCAGAGATCTTTGAGCCATTGTCGTTCAGACCGTAGACTTCGGTGTAGTTTTTTTTGCGCTGATCCCGAAGTCGCCCGGTTACCCGCGCCAGATCAGCCGCACCGTGCATGGCAGCTTCCAGGTGACGTTGGAATTCAGTTTTGTTACCAGACCCGGAGGTAAACTGACTGGTCAGCTGCGAAGGTATGTCAAGACGTCTGGCGTCAAACCCCAAAGGTCGAGTCGCCGTTAATCCGGGAAAATCAGTGTCAACCCCGCAACCACGAATGACGTCCATTCGATCCGCAAAGCGTAATATGCGCAGATACCAGCGCAAAGGGTCAGGCAGGTTCTGCTGGTCTTTACCCTTAACATCGTTTTCCTTGCTGGTCATCACCTGTTCCATATCATCCAGCAACTGCACAGAATAGCGTCCGGCCAGGTCCCGCCTGAAATACTCAGCTGACTTTGATTCCTCCGCTGATTTGTCGACATCTTCGGCAGCCGCATCATGGTAGATAAGCGCCAGAGACAAGAGTTCTTTTTCATCCGGGCTCAGGGAGCACAGCTGAAATTTCTCCAGCAATTCCATATACCAGTGCCCATTATTCCTGGCCCGCAGGACATGACTGCAGCTGTGCTGCGGCTTCCATACTGCTGGCATTGTTGGTCTGACCAGGCACTGGATCACCCGTTCCGGTCCAGGACGGCGGTAATAGTGCTGCAATATCTTCAGGATGGTTTTTTCATTATCGCCGACATTATCTGGCAGGACTGGTGGTGTGCTGAAGGCGTCCACCACAAACTTTAATGCCGCTGGTATCTGAGCTGCCAATGCTGTTGCCGATGCGCCAGAATCGTCCAGACCGAGCGATTGTCTGAGGTCCCTGATCTCCCGCTGAGCCTGCCGGACATGCTCTGGCCAATTCTGGTAGAAAGTATGTGTTTCCCGTTGCAGCCACAGGTTTTTGATCCATTGGATATAATCAGTCATGGAAAAGTTACCAATAACTTTCCTGTCGTCCGGGTAATACCATTTCAGAATGTCTTTAAGATCAAGCAGAATCTCTTCGTCCGGGCAAACGTCATAATGAAAAAGGGCCAGCAAGCGTGACTTGATCATGTCGAGCGATATAGAGTCGACAAACACATCAGATAATACCTCTTTCATACACTGCTTTAGTTGCCCTGGACTGTAACCCTGACAGATTCGGTCAAATTCAACGACGATTCCCGGGCAACCGGTTAAAGGTATTCTGCTGAGATGTTCCAGGGTCAGAAAATCAAATGGAGCAAAAGCAGCCACCAGATAATTCATTACGCCCACTGGCATTAACGGTTCTGAGCTATTGTTCATGTTGTCAATTTCGGAAGCAGCAGTTCCCAGCTTTGCCCCGCTCTGCAGAAGCAGGTGAAGTAAGCGACAAGCTTCTTCCTCCTGTTTCCGGGTTTGCTCATGCTCTGGCTCACGGTTTCTGTCTATTTCGGAAAACAGCAACAGGTCAAGCAAAGAATCAACAAATCCTTCATGGAAAAAACGCTGGTGAATCGGCAAGCCACTTTGTTTTAATTCCAGAAGCTTTTCATAACTGTAATGACAGGGATCACTGACTAATTTGATGGCCTGTTGCAGTTTATGCTTTACATCCGATGAGACGGTTAACTCCGAACTCAGTGCTTTTGCCCGCAGCAACATTGGCAGCAGATTCAACATATCTCTGAAATGGTCTGGGGCTAAGCCCTGTGAAAACGCAAAATCATTCAGAGCATGCTCATTCGTGTTCAGGTTTATACTGTTCAGCTCGTCATCAAAATAGACCTGTACAGAACCAGTGCGGTGGCAATAAACAACCAGGGGCAGGGGGTCAAGCTGAAATTCCTTTTCACATTGATGCTTGTCCAGCAGGATATCGGCAATATTTATCTGGGCATCGTTGTATACACAAAAGCATTTGATGTCTTCTTTGCCATATTTGGTGAGCACCAGTTCCGGGTAATCAGCTGAGAAGGTGCCATCGCCGAGTTTCAATTTTGGTAAACTGAACGTTCCGTCCGCTTGCAGATGTCCCGAGGTGAAACGAGGATAAACTCCCCAGACAATCTTATCAGCACGCTCAAGAAGTCTATCGTGCAATGATTGCAGATCAGGCAGTTGCTTTACACCCAGTTGATTTGGGCCAGTGCCCCACGCCAGATGCTGGGTGTTAGCATCACGTTTGTAGATATGCAGGCATTGAGGATTAACAATGCCTACCATCCATCTACCGCATCTTTCTGATACGGTCCCAGTGGGCGCCATCTTCCCCGGCAGGGCGAGGGTGAAGGGCCTTGGTGCCCCCTTACCTGAAAAGTTATTTTTTTCTTCAGTCAATTCAATTCGGCGAAACGCCAGGCGTCCACTCTCAGCAGCGTGAAGTAGCTCTTGTCGAGCAGACTCCCGGCGATCATTGGGTAGCAGCTTGCTGGTCGATTTGCGCAATGCCCATTGGCCCGAGGCTTTTACCGACGGGGTGTCAAACTTTGATTGAGGGGAAGGGTACGGGCTCGCAGAAGTCCCCGTTCCGTGGGCAACATCCATGGTAATACTCCTGTAAAACAAGTTACCTACCTACTTCCATATGGGGGCTTACAGTAATTTAGAGTCACTGGCTGGCGAAAAGTTCCATGTTCATAGTGGCATTATCATAGAAAGATCAAAGGATTTTATCGGTCTTTTCCTGCTGAGCATCAAGCTTCGCTTTCTTCTTTGGCACCAGCATTTTCCATTCTTTCCGGAAGCCATCGTTGTTAAGGTAGGGACGCTTCTCGCTGACCACGGCAATACCTCGCTGTTTCAGTACTCTTCGGGCTTTCTTCGAAAGCAGTGTTTTCTGCGTCAAGGTGCCCGTATTCATCCGTATACCTTCGCTCCTCAGCCGCTGCACCTCTTGCTCTATTGCCTGTTGTGTTGCCGGACTCAGCAGCGACGGGTCATGTTCATACTGCATCTTTTCCAACAGCGTCATTCCGGCCGGAATCGCTACCTGCTGGAGATCATACCAGCTGTTATGAATACCATAAGTGATCCCATTGTTTTGATCCGCCTTGCAGGTTCGGTGTTTGCCGTCTGAACAGACAATAATGCCGGCCTCCTGAGCGATTTTGCGCCGAACATTGTCGTCAATATACCGGTTCATTCTCTGCACTGGCTCAGTTGTCCATTCAAAGTTTTCAGAGATCTCTGAACCATTGCCAATCAGACCGTAGACGTGGGAGTAGTTTTTTTTGCGCTGATCTCGCAGTGGTCCGGTTACCTGCGCCAGATCAGCCGCACCGTGCATGGCGGCTTCCAGATGCCGTTGGAATTCAGTTTTGTTGTCAGTGTCGGAAGTAAACTGTTCGGTCAGCTGCGATGGTATGTCAAGACGTCTGGCGTCAAATCCCGAAGGTCGAGCCACCGTTAATCCGGGGAAATCAGTCCCAACCCCGCAACCACGGATAACGTCCATTCGATCCGCAAAGCGTAATATGCGCAGATACCAGCGCACGGACTCAGACAGGTTTTGCTGATCGACGCCCATGACATCGTTTTCCTTGCTGGTCATCGCCAGTGCCATATCCTTCAGTAGCTGTTCAGGGTAGTGCCCTGTCAGGTCCCGTTTGAAGTAATCAGCTGACGCTGATTCTTCCATTGATTTGTCAACATCTTCGGCAGCCGCGTCATGGTAGATAATGGCCAGAGACAGGAGTTCTTTTTCATCCGGTTTCAGGGAACACTGCTGAAATTTCTCCAGCAATTCCATATACCAGTGCCCATTATTCCTGGCTCTCAGGACATGGCTGCAACTGTGCATTGGTTTCCATACTGCTGGCATGATCTGTGTAAGGCTCTTGATGACTCTTTCCGGTCCCGGACGGCGGTAATAATGTTGCAATACTTTCACGATGGTTGCCTCATTATCGCCGACATTTTCAGGCAGGACCGGCGCTTTGCCGAAGGCGTCCACCACAAACTGTAATGCCTTGGTTCTTTCGGTTGCCAATGCTGTTGTCTGGTCGTGAGAAGCGTCCAGAGCGAGTGACTGCTTCAGATTGCTGATGTCCTCCTGAGCCTGCTGGACATGCTTTAGCCAATTCCGGTAGAGAGGATAGGTTTCCCGTTGCTCCCACAGATTTTCAATCCATTCGATGTAATCAGCCAGGGAAAAATCACCAATAACCTTCTTGCCTTTAGGGTAAAGCCACTCCAGATCGTCTTTAAGATCATTCAGAAAGTCTTGGTCCGGGATAGCCTTATAATGAAACAAGGCCAATAAGTGGGACTGAATATCTTCGAGGGTTGGAGCCAGCCTGGTTGTCACATAAAGTGATGCCCTGTTCAAACAGGCCTGATTTTGCAGTTGACTGTTGCCCCGACAGATTCGGTCAAATTCAACGATGCTCCCCGAGCAACTGATTAAAGGTAACCGACAGAGATGTTGCAGGTTCAGGAAGTCAAATGGAGCATAAGCAGCCACCAGACAATTGAATATGCCCACTGGCATTGCAGATTCATTCCTGGATGCCATATCGCTGATGAGTTCCAGACCAAATTCAGTCAGCCTTGTCCCGCTCTGCAAGAGCAGCTGAAAACATCGGTAAGCTTCTTCCTCCTGCTGCTTCCTGATTTGCTGTTCCTGAACATCATTGTGTCTATATACTTCGCTATGCATGAGAAAATCAAGCAAAGATCTAATACCCGCAATGTAAAAAAAAGGCTGCTCAACCGGCAAGCCATTACGTTTTAATTCCAGAAGCCGCTCGTAACTGTAACAACAGGGATTACTCAGCAGCTTGATGGCTTCTTGCAGATTGTGGACAAGATCCGGTGGGATGTTTAATTCTGAACTCAGTGCCTCCGCCCGCAAAGACATTGGCAGCAGATTTAACACGGCTCTGAAATTTTCTGAGGCTACGCCCCTTAAAAACGCAAAATCATTCAGAGAATGCTCATTTCTGGCCAGGTGTTTACTGTCCAGCTCATCGTCAAAATAGACCTCAACAGAACCTGTTTGGTGGCAATAAACGACCAGTGGCAAGGATTTAAGCTGCAATTCCTTTTCACACTCACGCTTTTCCAGCAGGATATCGGATATATTCATCTCCGCATCCTTGTAAACACACAAGCATTTGATGTCTTCTTTAGCGTATTTGGCGAGCACCAGTTCTGGGTAATCAATTGAGAAAAACTTCTCGCGGGGTTTCAATTTTGGCAAACTGAACGTCCCATCCGCTTGCAGATGCCCCGAGGTGAAACGAGGATAAACTCTCCAGATGATTTGATCGCCACGCTCAAGACGTCTATTGAGCAGAGATTGCAGATCAGGCAGTAGTTTTACTTGCAGTGTATCCGGACTAAAACCATGCTCCCTCGTCAGCCTTACAGTCCGTGCATCACGTTTATAGACGTACAGGCATTTTGGATCAACAATGCCCACCATCCAGTTACTATGGCCTTTCGACATACGTCTGGTAGGCATCATCCGCCCCGGCAGGGCGAGGGTGAAGGGTCTTGGTGCTCCCTTGCCTGAAAAGTAATCTATTTCATTCGTCAATGTAATGCTCCGAAATGCCAGGCACCCACTCTCAGCAGCCCGCAGTAGCTTTTGTCGTTCACACTCCCTGGGATGATGCGGTAGCCGTTTGCCAGTCGCTTCGCAGATTGTCCATTGGCCAGAGGTTGTTACCGACCGGGTGTCAAAGTTTGATTCGGGTTGAGATGGTGGACACTGACTCGCAGCGGTATGGGCAACATCCATGGTAGTACTCCTTTAAAATTTATTATTTACCTGCTTTCGTTTGGGGATTCTTTCGTTCTTGGAGTAACTGGCCGGTGAAAAGTTCCCTGCACGGCAACTGCGCATCCATGCAGTCGTGCTCTCAATCAAGCTTTGCCATCTTCTCTGGCACCCGCATTTCCCATTCTTTCGGGAGTTCGTCATTGGTAAAGTAGGGGCGTTTCTCGCTGACTACGGTAATGCCTCGCTGTTTCAGTACTCCCCGGGCTTCCTCCGAAAGCAGTGTTTCCTGTGTCAAGGTGCCCAGGTTCATCTGTATACCTTCGCTACTCAGCCGTTGTACCTCTTGCTCTATTGCCTGTTGTGTTGCCGGGCTCAGCAGCGACGGGTCATGTTCGTACTGCATCTTTTCCAGCAGCGTCATTCCGGCCGGAATCGCCACCTGCCTCAGGTCATACCAGCTGTTATGAATGCCATAAGTGATCCCTTTACTTTGATCAGCCTTGCAGGCCTGGTGGCTTGGGTCTGAACAGACAATGATTCCGGCCTCCTGAGCGATTTTGCGCCGGACATTGTCATCAATAAACTGGTTCATTCTCTGCACTGGCTCAGTGGTCCATTCAAAGTTTTCAGAGATCTTTGAACCATTGCCAATCAGACCGTAAACTTCGGTGTAGTTTTTTTTGCGCCAATCCCGGAGTAGTCCGGTTACCCGGGCCAGATCGGCTGCACCGTGCATAGCGGCTTCCAGATGCCGTTGGAATTCAGTTTTGTTGTCACTATCGGAGGTAAACTGTTCGGTCAGCTGTGATGGTATATCAAGACGTCCAGCGTCAAATCCCGAAGGTCGAGCCACTGTTAATCCGGGAAAATCAGCCCCAACCTTGCAACCACGGATAACGTCCATTCGATCCGCAAAACGCAGTATGCGCAGATACCAGCGCACGGAATCAGACAGGTTCTGCTGATCGCCGCCCATGACATCGTTTTCCTTGCTGGTCATCGCCAGTGCCATATCCTTCACTAGCTGTTCAGGGTAGTGCTCTGTCAGGTCCCGTTTGAAATACTCAGCTGACGTTGATTCTTCCACTGATTTGTCAACATCTTCGGCAGCCGCGTCATGATAGATAATGGCCAGAGACAGGAGTTCTTTTTCATCCGGTTTCAGGGAACACTGCTGAAATTTCTCCAGCAGTTCCATATACCAGTGCCCATTATTTCTGGCCCGCAGGACATGACTGCAACTGTGCTCTGGTTTCCACATGGTTGGCATGGTCTGACTGCCAAGGCTCTTGATGACTCGTTGTGGTCCGGGACGGCGGTAATAATGTTGCAATACTTTCAGGATGGTTGTTTCATTATCGCCGACATTGTCAGGCAGAATCGGCGGTTTGCTGAAGGCGTCCACCACAAACTCTAGTGCCTTTGGTGTTTCGGTTGCCAATGGTGTTGCCTGGTTGTGAGAAGCGTCCAGACCCATTGATTGTTTCAGATTCCTGATGTCCTCCTGAGCCTGCAGGACATGCTTTGGCCAATTCTGATACAAAGGATAGGTTTCCCGTTGCTTCCACAGATTTTCAAGCCATTCGATGTAATCAGCCACAGACAAATCACCAATAGTCTCATTGCCGTCAATGCAGTAAAGCTCCAGATCCTCTGCAAGATCATTCAGAAAGTCTTCGTCCGGGATAGCCTCATAATGAAACAAGGCCAATAAGTGGGACTGAATATGTTCGAGGGTCAGACCCAGCCTGGTTTTTGTACAAAGTGATACCTCTTTCAAACAGTCCTGATTTTGCAGTTGACTGTTGCCCCGACAGATTCGGTCAAATTCAACGATGCTCCCCGGGCAACCGATTAAAGGTAACTGACTGAGATGTTCCAGGTTCAGGAAGTCAAATGGAGCATAAGCAGCCACCAGACAATTGAATAGGCCCGCTGGCATTGCAGATTCATCCTTATATTCCATGCGGCTGATGAGCTCCACACCAAATTCAGTCAGCCTTGTCCCGCTCTGCAAAAGCAGCTGAAATAACCGGTAAGCTTCTTTCTCCTGCTGCTCCCTGATTTGCTGTTCCTGAAGCTTATTGTTTCTTAATATTTCACTATGCAGGAGAAGATCAAGCAAAGATCTGATTCCCGCCGTACGGAAAAAAAAGGGGGACTTAAGAGGCAGACCACTGAGTTTCAATGCCAGAAGCTGCTGGTAACTGTAACAAGAGGGATTAATCAACAGCTCGATGGCTTCTTCCAATTTATGCACAAGATTCGGAGGAATGGTTAATTCTGATGAACTCAGTGCTTTCGCCCGCAAAGGCATTGGCAGCAGATTTAACAGGGCTCTGAAATGTTTAAAGGCTATGCCTTGTGAAAACGCAAAATCATTCAGAGAATGCTCATTGCTGGCCAAGTGTTCACTGTGCAGCTCATCGTCAAAATAGACCTGAACAGAGCCTGTGCGGTGGCAATAAACGACCAGTGGCAAGGATCCAAGCTGCAACTCCTTCTCACACTCACGCTTGTCCAGCAGGATCTCGGATATATTCATCTCTGCATCCTTGTAAACGCAAATGCATTGGATGTCTTCCTTCCTGTAGTGGGCGAGTAACAGTTCCGGGAAATCATCTGTACGGGTACATGGACCAGATTTCAACTTTGGCAAACTGAACGTCCCATTCGCTTGCAGATGCCCCGAGGTGAAACGAGGATAAACTCTCCAGATGACCTGATCGCCACGCTCAAGACGTCTATCGAGCAAAGATTGTAGATGAGGCAGTAGTTTTACTCCCAGTTTATCCGGAGTTAAGTCAGGCTCTACCATCAGCTTCCTGGTAATCGCGTTACGTTTATAAGCATACAGGCATTGTGGATCAACAATGCCTACCATCCATTTCCCAAACCCTTTCCCAATGCGCGCGTTAGGCATCATCCTCCCCGGAAGGGCGAGGGTGAAGGGTCTTGGTGCTCCCTTGTCAGAAAAGTATTTTCTCTCTCTGGACAAATCAATGCGCCTGAGCGCCAGACGTCCACTCTTGGCAGCCTGCAGTAGCTTGTGCCGTTCACACCCCCTGGGATGATGCAGCTGCCGTTTGCCGGTCGGTTCGCAGACTGTCCATTGGCCAGAGGCTGTTACCGACCGGGTGGCAAAGTTTGATTCGGGTTGAGATGGTGTGCACGGGTTCGCAGCGGTCCGGGCGACATCCATGGTAATACTCCTTTAAAAATTATTATTTACCTGCTCTCGTTTGCAGGGATTTTGAAGTACTTAGAGTAACTGGCTGCTGTAAAGTTCCATCCCAGCTAATTTTTAAGGCAAGATCAGAGGATTTTGTCGGTCTTTTCCTGCTGGTTTGTCCTGAGCATCAAGCTTGGTTATCTTCTTTGGCACCAGTATTTCCCGTTCTTTCAGGAGGTCATCATTGGTAAAGTAGGGACGCTTCTCGCTGACCACGACAATACCTCGCTGTTTCAGTACTGTCCGGGCTTTCTCCGAAAACAGCGTTTCCTGCGTCAAGGTGCCCGTATTCATCCGTATACCTTCGCTCTTCAGCCGTTGCACCTCTTGCTCTATTGCCTGTTGTGTTGCCGGGCTCAGCAGCGACGGGTCATGTTCGTACTGCATTTTTTCCAGCAGCGTCATTCCGGCTGGAATCGCCACCTGCCCAAGATCATACCAGCTGTTATGAAGGCCATAAGTGATCCCTTTGTTTTGATCAGCCTTGCAGGCTTTGTGGCTGGGGTCTGAACAGACAATAATGCCGGCCTCCTGAGCCATTTTGCGCCGGACGTTGTCGTCAATAAACTGGTTCATTCTCTGCACTGGCTCAGTTGTCCATTCAAAGTTTTCAGAGATCCTGGAGCCATTGTCGTTCAGACCATAGATTTCGGTGTAGTTTTTGTTGCGCTGATCTGGAAGTTGCCCGGTTATTCGCACCAGATCAGCCGCGCCGTGCATGGCGGCTTCGAGATGACGTTGGAATTCAGGCTTGTCGTCAGGCTTGGAAGTAAAATCTCCAGTCAGCTGTGGTGGTAAGTCAAGACGTGTAGCGTCAAAACCCTGAGGTTGAGCCACTGTTAATCCGGGAAAGTCGGTCCCAACCCCGCAACCACGGATAACGTCCATTCGATCCGCAAAGCGTAATATGCGCAGGTACCAGCGCACAGACTCAGACAGGTTCTGCTCATCGCCAGCATTGACATCGTTTTCCTTTTTGATCATCGCCATGGCTATATTATTCAGCAGCTGTTCAGGGTAATGCCCGGCCAGGTCCCGTCTGAAATAAGAAGCTGACCTTGATTCCTCCACTGATTTTGGGACATCCTCGGCAGCCGCATCGTGGTAGATAATTGCCAGAGACAGGAGTTCTTTTTCATCCGGACTCAGAGAACGCTGCTGAAATTTCTTCAGCAATTCCATATACCAGTGCCCGTTATTTCTGGCCCGCAGGACGTGACTGCAGCTGTGCTTCGGTTTCCAGACTGTTGGCATGCTCTGTCTGCCAAGGCTCTGGATTACCCGTTCCGGTCCCGGCCGACGGTAATAATGTTGCAATACCTTCAGGATGGTTTTTTCATTATCGCCGACATCATCAGACAGGACTGGCGGTGCGCTGAATGCGCTCACCACAAACGCTAATCCCTCTGGTTTTTTGGCTGCCAATTGTGTCGCAAGCTTTTGAGAGTCGTTCAGACCGAGAGATTGTTTCAGGTCCGCGATGTCCTGCTCAGCCTGCCGGACATGATTTGGCCAATTCTGGTAGAAAGGATGCGTTTCCCTTTGCTTCCATAGTTTTTCAACCCATTGGATATAATCCGCCACGGAAAAATCATCAATAACTTTCTTGCCGTCGGGGTAATAGCAGTCCAGCGTTCGTTTAACTCTATACAGAGTCTCCAAGTCCAGGTCAGTATAATGAAAGAGGGCTAGTAAGCGGGTCCTGATAATTTCTAGGGGGCGAGAGTGTAAACAGACATCATAGAATACCTCTTTCATGCATTTCTGAAGTTGCTTTTGAGTTTGAGCCCGACAGATTCGGTGAAATTCAACGACGCTTCCCGGGCAATGGATTAAAGATATTCTGCGCAGATGTTTCAGGGTCAGACAATCAAATGGAGCAAAGGCAGCCACCATATAATTCATTGTGCTCGCTGGTATGACCGTTTGCATGTCATCCGCCATGGCGTGAATGCTTGAAATAGCAGTCCCCAGTCTTGCCCCGCTTTGCAGAAGCAGCTGAAGTAAGTGACAAGCTTCTCTCTCCTGTTCGGTTTGCTCCTCACCAGACCCATCGTTTCTGGACCTTTCGGAAACCAGCAAGATGTCAAGTAAAGATCGAACCTTTCCTTCGTAAAAAAAATCCAGGTGAATTGGCAAGCCACTTTCTTTTAATTTCAAAAGCCCCTCATAATTGTAAGAACGAGGATGACTCACCAGCTTGATGGCTTGTTGCATTTTGTGCACCAGGTTCGGTGGGACGCTTAATTCCGAACTCAGTGCCTCTGCCCGCAAAGACATTGGCAGCAGATTTAACAGGGCTCTGAAATGTTCCGGGGCTATGCCCTGTGAAAATGCAAAATCATTAAGAGACTGCTCATTCCTGGCCAATTGTTTACTGTCCAGCTCATCATCAAAACAGACCTCGACAGAACCTGTGTGATGGCAATAAACAGTCAGAGGCAAGGATTTAAGCTTTAATTCCTTTTCACACTGACGCTTGTCCTGCAGGACATCAGCAATATTCATCCCTGCATCCTTGTATACACAGAAGCATTTGATGTCTTCTTTGCCGTAGCTGCTGAGCACCAGTTCCGGGTAATCAAGTGAGCGGGCGACATCGTCGGGTTTCAATTTGGGTAAACTGAACGTCCCGTCGGGCAGCAGATGTCCTGAGGTGAAACGGTGAGGATAAGTTCTCCAGAAGGCTTGATCAGCATGCTCAACAAGTCTACCGAGCAACGATTGCAGATCAGGCAGTAATTTCACTCTCAGAGTATCCGGAGTTACGTCAGGCTCTGCCAAAATCCGTCTCGTGGATGCGTTACGTTTATAGAGGAAGAGGTATTGTGGATCAACAATGCCTACCATCCATTTACCATACCTCTCCGGCACGGGCTCGGTAGGCACCATTCCCCCTGGCAGGGCGAGGGTAAAGGGTCTTGGTACTCCTTTGCCCGAAAAGTAATGGTCTTCTTTAGTCAACTCAATTCGTCGGAACGCCAGAAGCCCACTCTTAGCGGCCCACAGTAGCTCTTGTCGCTCTGACTCTCTGGGGTGGCAGGGTAGCAGCTTGCTGGTTGATTCGCAGACTGTCCATTGGCCGGAGGCAGTTGCCGAATGGGTGTCATAATTTGCTCGCCAGGGAGCCACCGCCCGTAGACGAATTTCAATAGAGGGATCAAAGGATTGCACATGCACGCCCCGCTGGCGCATTCTGCTGAGCATTAAGCTTTGGCACCAGTATTTCCGGTTCTCTCGGGAAGCCCTCGTTGCTGAAGTAGGGACGCTTCTCGCTGACCACGGTAATACCACGCTTTTTCAGCACTTTTCGGGCTTTCTTGGAAGCCAGTGTTTTTTGAGTCAAGGTGCCCAGATTCATTCGTATCCCTTCGCTCTTGAGCCGCTGTATCTCGTTCTTCAACGCCTGTTGTGTTGCCGGACTCAGCAGCGACGGGTCATGTTCGTACTGCATCTTTTCCAGTAGCGTCATTCCGGCTGGAATCTCAACCTGTCCCAGATCATGCCAGCTGTTGTGAATACCACGAATGATCCCTTTTTTCTGATTAGCTTTGCAGGCTTTGTGGCTGGGATCTGAACAGACAATAATGCCAGCTTCCTGTGCCATTTTGCGTCGGACATTGTCGTCAATAAACTGGTTCATTCTCTGCAAAGGCTCGGTTGTCCATTCAAAGTTTTCAGAGATATTGGAGCCACTGTCGTTCAGGCCATAGACTTTGGTGTAGTTTTTTCTGCGATAATCCTGAAGTTGCCCGGTTACCCGCGCCAGATCAGCCGCACCGTGCATGGCAGCTTCCAGATGACGTTGGAATTCACTCTTGCTGTCAGGCTCGGAGCTGAACTCTTTAGTCAGCTGCGCTGGTAAGTCAAGACGTGTAGCGTCAAAACCCGGAGGTCGAGTCATTGTTAAACCGGGAAAATAAGGCGCAACCCCAAAACAACGGATAACGTCCATTCGATCCGCAAAGCGCAATATGCGCAGATACCAGCGCACAGGGTCAGGCAGGTTCTGTTCATCTTTACCATTGACATCGTTTTCTTTGCTGATCATCGCCATTGCCATATCAGCCAGCAGCTGTTCAGGGTAATGCCCGGTCAGATCCCGTTTGAAGTACTCGGCTGACCTTGTTTCTTCCGCTGATTTGTCGACATCTTCGGCAGCTGCATCATGGTAGATAATTGCTAGAGACAGGAGTTCTTTTTCTTCTTTGCTCAGGGAACACTGCTGAAATTTCTTCAGCAATTCCATATACCAGTGCCCATTATTTCTGGCCCGCAGGACATGACTGCAACTGTGCAGGGGTTTCCACACTGCTGGCATGGTCTGTCTGCCCAGACTCTGGATCACCCGCTCCGGTCCCGGTCGGCGGTAATAATGCTGCAATACCTTCAGGATGGTTTTTTCATTGTCGCCGACATTATCTGGCAGGACCGGCGGCTTGCTGAAGGCTTCTACCACAAACTCTAATGCCGCTGGTGCCGTGGCCGCCATGGGTGTTGTCGATGTACCAGAATCGCCCAGACCGAGTGATTGTTTCAGATTCTCTATGTCCCGATGAGCCTGTTGAACATGCTCTGGCCAATTCTGGTACAAAGCATGTGTTTCTCGCTGATCCCATAGTTTTTCAAGCCAGTTGATATAATCATCCTGAGAAATACCCGCAATTACTCCATTACCTTTGGGATATTCCTTCTGCACATAGGATTCAAAAGATTTCAGAACGTTTTTGTCCAGAGAAGCTCCGAAGTGAAACAGGGCCAGCAAGAGAGACTGGATGGTGTCGAGAGAAGGGAGAATACGATCATTCAGATATTGCCGTAATAACTGTTCCAGAGTGTCCTGGCGTTGCGGTTGGCTTAGCCCCCGGCAAATACGGTCAAATTCAATAACGGCTCCCGGACAGGCGGTCAAGGTGATCCTCCTGAGATGAAGCAGAGTCAGGAATTGAAATGGTCTAAAGGCAACCAGCATACAATTCATTATGCCCGGTGGCATTGTACAAGAGAGAGAGTCATCCATCCGGTAAATGAAGCTCAAGCACCACTTTTTCGGCAGACTTGCCCCACTTTGCAAAATCAGCTGAAACATTCGGTAGGCTGTTTCCTCCTGTTTCTGAGTTTGCTCCTGATCAGTTTGTTCGTTTCTGAACATTTCCTGAGTCAGGAGCATTTCAAGCAAAGATTGAAAACGTCCTTTATGAAAAAAAGGCTGGTGAATGGGTAAGCCACCCTGTTTTAATTTCAGAAGCCCCTCGTAACTATAACAACGAGGATTTTGCACCAGCGTGATCGCCTGTTGCAATTTGTGCTTGGCATCTGGTGAGACGGTTAATTCCAGACTCAGTGCCTTTGTCCGCAAAGACATTGGCAGCAGATTCAACATATCTCTGAAATTTTCCGGCGCTATGCCCTGTGAAATCGCAAAATAATCCAGAAAATCCTCATTCCTGGCCAGGTGTTTATTATCCAGCTCATCATCAAAGTAGACCTGAACAGAACCTGTGCGGCAGCAGTAAACAACCAGAGGCAGCGGGTCAAGTTCCAATTCCTTTTCACACAGACGCTTGTCACGCAGAATCTCGGCAATATTTGTCTGTGTATCGTTGTATGCACAGAAGCATTTTATGTCTTCTTTGCCATATTGGGTGAGCACCAGTTCCGGGTAGTCGAGTAAAGGGGTGACATTGCCGATTTTCAATTTTGGTAAACTGAACGTTCCATCCTCTTGCAGATGTCCCGAGGTGAAACGATGAGGATAAGCTCTCCAGAGGACTTGATGGCCATGCTCAAGACGTCTAAGAAGTGATGATTGCAGATCAGGCAGTAGTTTTGCTCGCAGCGTTTCCGGAGTGGCGCTTGAATCTATCAGCAAACGTGAAGTAGCTGCATCATATTTATAGGCATACAGGCATTTTGGATCAACAATGCCTATCATCGATTCACCAAAATCCGTTTTTTGCATGGGCCTGGTGGGCATCATTCCCCCCGGCAGGGCGAGAGTGAAAGGCCTTGGTGCCCCCTTACCCGAAAAGTATTCTTTTTCTTTATACAAATCAATTGCCCGGAGCGCCAGGCGTCCAGTCTCTGCGGCCCGTAGTAGCTCTTGTCGCTTAGACTCCCTGGAAGGACCGGGTAGCAGCCTTCTGGTCGATTCGCAGACTGACCATTGGCCAGAGGCCGTTACCGACTGGGTGTCAGACTTTGATTGCGTGGGAGGGTAAGGGTTTGTGCTGGTTCCCGTTCCCTGGGCAACATTCATGGTAATACTCCTGTAAAACTTATTACTTACCTGCTTTCCTGTGGGGCTACCTTTTTTTGGAGTCACTGGCTGGCAAAAAGTTCCAACTGGCTGGCAAAAAGTTCCACTTTGACTTCATAGCGAGATCAAAGGACTGAGCACGTCCACCCTTCTGGCGCATTTTGCTGGGCATCAAGCTTTGCTCTCTTCTCAGGCACCAGCATTTCCCGTTCTTTCGGGAAACCTTGGTTGGTAAAGTAGGGACGCTTCTCGCTGACCACAGCAATACCCCGCCGTTCCAACACCTTTCGGGCTTCCTCCGAAGTCAGTGTTTTTTGTGTCAAGGTGCCCGGATTCATCCGAATACCTTCGCTCCTCAGCCGTTGCAGCTCTTTCGCTAATGCTTTTTGTGTTGCCGGGCTCAGCAGTGACGGGTCATGTTCGTACTGCATCTTTTCCAGCAGCGTCATTCCGGCAGGAATCGTCACCTGCCTGAGATCATACCAGCTGTTATGAATACCACGAGTGATCCCTTTTTTCTGATCCGCCTTGCAGGCTTTGTGGCTGGGGTCTGAGCAGACAATAATGCCGGCCTGCTGAGCCATTTTGCGGCGGACATTGTCGTCAATAAACTGGTTCATTCTCTGCAAAGGCTCGGTTGTCCATTCAAAGTTTTCAGAGATATTGGAGCCACTGTCGTTCAGGCCATAGACTTTGGTGTAGTTTTTTTTGCGATAATCCTGAAGTTGCCCGGTTACCCGCGCCAGATCAGCCGCACCGTGCATGGCGGCTTCGAGATGACGCTGGAATTCAGTCTTGTTGTCAGGCTCGGCGGTAAAATCTCGAGTCAGCTGCGCTGGCAGGTCAAGACGTGTAGCGTCAAAACCCAGGGTTCGAGTCACCGTTAATCCGGGAAAATCAGCCCCAATCCCACGGCAACGGATAAAGTCCATTCGATCTGCAAAGCGTAATATGCGCAGATACCAGCGCACAGAGTCAGGCAGGTTCTGTTCATCCTTACCCTCGACATCGTTTTCCTTGCTGACCATTGCCAGCACTATATTCTCCAGCAGCTGTTTGGGGTAGTGCCCGGTCAGGTCCCGTTTGAAGTACTCGGCTGACTTTGTTTCTTCCACTGATTTGTCAACATCTTCGGCAGCAGCGTCATGGTAGATAATCGCCAGAGACAGGAGTTCTTTTTCTTCTTTGCCCAGAGAACACTGCTGAAATTTCTTCAGCAATTCCATATACCAGTGCCCATTATTCCTGGCTCGCAGGACATGACTGCAACTGTGCAGGGGTTTCCACACTGCTGGCATAGACTGTCTGCCAAGGCTCTGAACCACTCGTTCCGGTCCCGGACGGCGATAATAATGCAGCAATACCTTCAGGATGGTTTTTTCATTGTCGCCGACATTATCTGGCAGGGTCGGCGGCTTGCTGAAGGCGTCCACCACAAACTTTAATGCCGCCGGTGCCTGAGCTGACAATGCTGTTGCCGATGGGCCAGAATCGACCTGATCGAGAGATTGTTGCAGGTCCTTGATGTCCCGCTCAGCCTGCCGGACACGCTCTGGCCAATTCTGGTACAAAGAATGTGTTGCTCGTTGATCCCACAGTTTTTTAAGCCATGTGATGTAATCATCCGCAGAAAAATCAGCAATAACTTTCTTACCTTCAGGATATTCCTTACGCAAATAGGATTGAAAAGAGTTCAGAAAGTTTTTGTTCAGGGAAGCTCCGAAGCAAAACAGGGCTAGCAACTGAGACTCGACGGTGTCGAGAGTGGGGCGGTAACAATCGTTCAAATGTTGCCGCAATATCTGTTCCAGAGCGTCCTGCCGTTGCTGTTGACTAAGCCCCTGGCAAATGCGGTCAAATTCAACAAGGGCTCCCGGACAGGTGGACAAAGCGATCTTCCTGAGATGGAGCAGAGTCAGGAATTGAATGGGTCTAAAGGCAACCAGCATACAATTCATTATGCCCGGTGGCATTATATAATGGTCAAATCTGTCCATTCGGTAAATGAAATCCAGGCACCACTTTTTCGGCAAACTTGCCCCACTTTGCAAAATCAGCCGAAACATTCGGTAGGCTGTTTCTTCCTGTTGCTGAGATTGCTCCTGAACAGAGTTTTCGTTTCTGATCATTTCCAGAACAGTGTTTTCGTTTCTGATCATTTCCTGAGTCAGGAGCATTTCAAGCAAAGATTCAAAATCTCCTTCCTGAAAAAAAGGCTGGTGAATTGCCAAGCCACTCTGTTTTAATTTCAGAAGCTCCTCGTAACTGTAAAAACGAGGATTAGTGACCAGTTTGATGGCCTGTTGTAATTTGTGACTGGCATCTGGAGAGACGGTTAATTCCGAACTCAGTGCCTCTGTCCGCAAAGACATTGGCAGTAGATTCAACATGGCTCTGAAATTTTCCGGGGCTATGCCCTGTGAAATCGCAAAATAATCCAGAGAATCTTCATTCCTGGCCAGGTGTTTATTGTTCAGCTCATCATCAAAATAAACCTCAACAGAACCTGTGCGATAGCAATATATAACCAGAGGCAGGGGGGATTTAATCTTCAATACCTTTTCACACTGACGCTTGTCCCCCAGGATCTCGGCAATATTTATCTGTGCATCTTTGTATGCACAGAAGCATTTGATGTCTTTTTTGTCATATTGGGTGAGCACCAGTTCCGGGTAGTCGAGTAAAGGGGTGTCATTGTCGGATTTCAATTTTGGTAAACTGAACGTTCCATCCTCTTGCAGATGTCCTGAGGTAAAACGATGAGGATAAACTCTCCAGATGACCTGATTGCCATGCTCAAGACGTCTATTGAGCGATGATTGCAGATCAGGCAATAGTTTTGCACGCAGTGTTTCCGGAGTGACGCCGGGCTCTATCAGCACACGTCCAGTAAATGCATCACATTTATAGACATACAGGCATTGTGGATCAACAATGCCTACCATCCATTTACCAAAATCTGCTTTTGGCATGGGCCTAGTGGGCATCATTCCCCCCGGCAGGGCGATTGTGAAGGGCCTTGGTGCCCTCTGACCCGAGAAGTAATCGTTTTCTATATTCAATCTGATTCGCCGAAACGCCAGGCGTCCAGTCTCAGCGGCCTGCAGTAGCTCTTGTCGCTCAGACTCCCTGGAAGGACCAGGTAGCAGCCTGCTGGTCGATTCGCAGACTGTCCATTGGCCAGAGGCCGTTACCGACTGGGTGTCAGACTTTGATTGTGTGGAAGGGTAAAGGTTTGCAGAGGTTCCCGTTCCGTGAGTAACATTCATTCGAAATATCCAAAATTAATATTTACCACTTTCGTAAAGGTGATTTCTGCGCTTTTAGAGTGACTGGCTGGAAAAAAGTTCCATGATCGAGGGGGGAGAGTATGAATTCACATAGTACCTCTTTAATGAATTGTTGTCGTTGCTCTTGACTGGGTTTCCGGGTGGATGGTCAATCAAATTTATGGTTGTCCTTGTTTCTTCTTCTTTTGCTTTTCTGAAGTAATTGTTTGGTATCAGGTTATTTTAATTTTTTCATAATTTCTTCACAAATAGGAAAAATTGTTTTAAATAATTCCTCGTTATCCTTCCCTGCTTTGTCTGGGTGTATTCTTAATAACAGCTTTTTATATTTTTTCCTGAACTCATCTCTGCTTGGTATTCCTTGTATTTTAAAATCGGATAAGTTGGGGGCAATTAATAGACGATTGTACCTCTCAAGTAACTGAGCTCTGTCACTCATTTCAACAGATTCATAAGTTTTGTATGAGTTATCTGACCCTGACGAACGGCTATCAGATTCAGCCTCAGACTCTGAGCAATAACTGCGATCAGATCCGTAAACAGTTTTTGTTGACGAACGGCAACCAGTCTCAGAGTAAGATGTTAACCCTGAAAAACTGTAGCTTTCAGATTTAAAACCGGTCTTTTTTGACGAATGACTATCAGTTTCGGAACTCGATGAGATTATTCTTTCAGAAACCTTTGTCTGTTTTTGATGCCTTCCATACTTTTTTGGTATTTCCTTTTTTTTCTCCCTATTGTCAGGTTCATCTTCCCTTAGCCGAAATGAGGAGCGTATACCGGCTTTGCTGCCATATTGAACTCCTGTTCATTAAATCACCCGGGACCGGCTCATTGCGAATGGCCCCGATAGTTAGAGTGATTAACTGGGAAAAAGTTCCGGCAAGGTCCTATTACCCGAAGCGGCATGGACTTTATAGCAAGATCAAAGGATTGTTCATGCCAACCTGCTGGCGTGTTCTCAATCAAGCTTGGCTATCTTTTTTGGCACCAGCATTTTCCGTTTTCTCGGGAAGCCATCGTTGTTAAAGTAGGGACGCTTCTCGCTGACCACGATAATACCGCGCTCCCTCAGCACTTTTTGGGCTTCCTCCGAATACAGCGTTTCCTGGGTCAAGGTGCCCGGGTTCATCCGTATACCTTCGCTCTTCAGTCGCTGCACCTCTTGTGCTATGGCCTGTTGTGTTGTCTGGCTGAGCAGCGAAGGGTCATGTTCGTACTGCATCTTTTCCAGCAGCGTCATTCCGGCCGGAAGCTTTACCTGCCCCAGGTCATACCAGCTGTTATGAACACCATAAGTGATCCCTTTGTTCTGATCCGCCTTGCAGGCTTGGTGGTTGGGGTCTGAACAGACAATAATCCCGGCCGCCTGAGCGATTTTGCGCCGGACATTGTCGTCAATAAACTGGTCCATTCTCTTTACTGGCTCAGTTGTCCATTCAAAGTTTTCAGAGATCTTTGCGCCATTGTCGTCCAGACCGTAGACTTGGGTGTGGTTTTTTTTGCGCTGATCAAGAAGTTGCCCGGTTATCCGCGCCAGATCAGCCGCACCATGCATGGCGGCTTCCAGATGTCGTTGGAATTCACTCTTGTTGCAAGACCAGGAGCTAAACTCACTGGTCAGATGTGATGGTAAGTCAAGACGTGTAGCGTCAAAACCCAGAGGTCGAGTCACCGTTAATCCGGGAAAATCAGCACCAACCCCGCAACCACGGATAACATCCATTCGATCTGCAAAGCGTAATATGCGCAGATACCAGCGCACAGCGTCAGGCAGGTTCTGCTCCTCTTTACCCTTAACATCGTTTTCTTTGCTGACTATCGCCTTTGCCATATCAGCCAGCAGCTTTTCAGGGTAGTGTCCGGCCAGATCCCGTTTGAAATAATCAGCTGAGCTTGATTCTTCCGCTGATTTGTCGACATCTTCGGCAGCCGCGTCATGGTAGATAATCGCCAGCGACAGGAGTTCTTTTTCTTGTTCTTTCAGGGAGCACTGCTGAAATTTCTCCAGCAATTCCATATACCAGAGCCCATTATTTCTGGCCCGCAGGACATGACTGCAACTGTGCAGTGGTTTCCACACGGTTGGCATGGTTTGCATGCCAAGGCTCTGGATCACCCGTTCCGGTCCCGGACGGCGGTAATAATGTTGCAATACCTTCAGGATGGTTTTTTCATTATCGCCGACAAGATCAGGCAGGACTGGCGCTGTGCCGAAGGCGTCCACCACAAACTTTAATGCCGCTGGTGTTTCGGTTGCCAATGGCGTTGCCAGATTGTGAGAATCGTCCAGACCGAGAGATTGTCTCAGATCTTTGATGTCCTGCTGAGCCTGCCGGACACGCTTTGGCCAATTCTGGTAGAAAGGATATGTTTCCCGTTGCTCCCATAGTTTTTTGACCCATTTGACATAATCAGCCACGGGAAAATCATCAATGATATTTTCATCTTCTTCGCAATACCTATCGAGATAGGATTCAAGACTATCCAGAACGTTTTTGTCCACGGAAATCTGGTAATGAAACAGGGCCAATAAGCTGAGCTGAATATGTTTGAGGGTTATATTCCAGAGAGTTACCACATATTTTAATACCCTTCTCAGGCAATCCTGCTGCTGCCGTTTACTGAGACCGCGACAGATACGGTCAAATTCAACGACGCTTCCCGGACAGCCGGTCAAAGGGTACCACTTGAGATGTTCCAGAGTCAGGAACTCAAATGGAGCAGAGGTAGCCACAAAACAATCGAATATTCCAGCCGGGATTACAGGTACGCGGGGACCATCCATGTTCTTAATGCGATAAAAATACTCCTCCAGCCTTGCACCGCTGCGCAGAAGCAACTGACATAAGCGCCGGGCTTCGTCCTCCTGTTTCAGGGTCTGCTCGTGTTCTGGCTGGTCGTTTCTGGACACTTCGGAATCCAGCAGCATGCCAAGTAAAGATTGAACTTTTCCTTTATGAAAAAAACACTGGTGAATTGGCAAGCCACTTTGTTTTAACTCCAGAAGCTTCTCATAACTGTAAACAAAGGGATCACTTACCAGCTCGATGGCCTGTTGTTGTTTGTGTATGACATCCGGATCAACTGAGACGGTTGATTCCGAACTCAGTGCCTTTGCCCGCAAAGACATTGGCAGCAGATTCAAGATGTCTCTGAAATGGTCTGGAGCCAAGCCCTGTGAAAACGCTAAATCATCCAGAGATCGCTCATTCCTGGTCAGATATGGACTGTCCAGCTCATCAGCAAAATAGACCTGTACAGAACCTGTGCGGTGGCAATAAACAACCAGAGGCAAAGGTCCGGTCTTCAATACCTTTTCACACTGGTGCTTGTCCTTCAGGATGTCGGAAATATTTATCTGTGCATCCTTATATACGCAAAAGCATTTGATGTCTTTTTTACTGTATTTGTTGAGCAACAGTTCCGGGAAGTCAAATAAGCGGGTGCCATCGTCGAGTTTCAATTTTGGTAAACTGAATGTCCCATCCGCTTGCAGATGGCCTGAGGTGAAACGATGAGGGTAAATTTTCCAAATGATCTGATTGCAACGCTCAAGACGTACATCGAGCAATGATTGCAGGTGAGGTAGTAGTTTTATTAACAGTTGTTCCGGAGATTTGCCGTACTGGAGGTATCTGGTCTCTGCATCACGTTTATAGACATACAGGCATTCTGGATCAACAATGCCTACCATACATTGACCTAACCCTTCTGGCATGGCCTCATTGGGCATCATTTCCCCCGGCAGGGCGAGAGTGAAGGGTCTTGGTGCCCCCTGAACTGAAAAGTAATTGTCTTCTTCAGTCAATTTAATTCGCCGGAACGCCAGGCGTCCACTTTCAGCGGCCAGCAATAGCTTATGTCGCTCAGATTCCCTGGAAGGATCGGGCAGCAGCCTGCTAGTGGATTCGCAGACTGTCCATTGGCCAGAGGCCTTTACCGACTGGGTGTCAGACTTTGATTGAGGGGGTGAGTACAGGCCCGCAGAGGCTCCTTTGCCTTGTTGGACTGGATTCATAGTAATATTCCTGTAAAACTTATCATTTACCCACTTACTTATGGAGGTCTTCCTTTTTTAGAGTAAATGGCTAGCAGCCTGTCGGACTTAAGCGTCCGTAGCGAGGATTGCAAGAAATTGAGGATAAAAATCTCTGTTTCTGAGGAGAATAGCGAGCTATTTGACGAAGAAACAGAGATTTTTAGACCAATTTATTGCAACCGCACGACTGCATGGATGCAGGAGCTAGAGCAACGCAGGAGCAGTTGCCGTGTAGGACAGTCTTAAGTCCGACAGGCTGCTGCGAAAATTTCCGTCAGGTTCTTACTGCCCTCAATAATAGTTTTTAACAAGAACTTGTTATTGTGATATTGCAATTAACGCTTTTTCATAAAACATCGAGAGGGTTCCAAAATAAGGGGCATCAGGATCATTATCCAAAAACCTTTTAATATTTTCTTCACCTTTTATATTTCTGCTCAAAAGCGCTTTCGAAAGCACTTCAGCATCCTTAACCAATGTATTCCTGAGGCTTTGCAGAAAGCTGGGTTCATAGCGTGGGTGTGATTTAATAAATTCGTCCAATTTCGCATGAAATACAGAAGAGCCAACATTGTTTGCAGTGCTTGTAGGGTTCATAAAAATACTCCGTTATCAAGTTATCCTATTTAGTTAGACAACAACCCCCCTTGGGAAGTTCCTGCCCTATTAACCAGCTTTTCACTTTCTGCCGGAAAGCAGATTTCCGGACGTCATAACTGGGACTGAAATACAACGAAAAGGGAAAGCTGCTCTAAGCATCCCGCACTGGAAATGAGCTGAGCTACCAGGCAAGTTTGCTGGGAATTATTTATAACTCAAAATTATAATCGGAAAATTTCGAGGTGTGGTTTCTGCATATAACTAAACATCTCAGTAACCCCTGAAGTTACTAGTGTAGTGCGTCGTTCTTTTTGCAACTTAACCGGCGATTAGCCCGAACGACTTTTTCTAAGATATCATTTGCCTTAGCAGTCCAGATAAACGGCTTTGGATTTTGATTATGCTTTTCAATATATTCATCAATCGCACTGACTAGCTGTGGCACACTGACAAACACACCACGGCGTAAACGCTGACTCGTGAGATCCCGAAAAAATCTCTCAACCATGTTTAACCATGATGCTGACGTTGGCGTAAAGTGCATATGAAAACGAGGATGTTTTTCCAGCCATTCTCGCACCTTCGGGTGTTTGTGAGTCGCATAGTTGTCGCAAATCAGGTGCAGCTCTTTGTCTTTTGCCGTTTCCCTATTTATCTGTTTAAGAAACTTCAACCATTCCACATGGGTATGACGCTGCTGGCACTGACCGATGACAGCACCATCAAGTACATTCAGTGCTGCAAAGAGAGTGGTTGTACCATGTCGTTTATAATCATGAGTCATTGTTGCGGCACGCCCTTTCTTCAACGGTAAGCCAGGCTGTGTTCGATCGAGTGCCTGAACCTGACTTTTTTCATCACAGCACAGCACCAACGCATGTTCAGGAGGAGACAGATAGAGTCCGACAATATCTTCAAGCTTCTCCACAAATTTCGGGTCTCGGGACACCTTGAATGTCTTTTCCAGGTGAGGCTTGAGGCCATATGCATGCCATATCCGGCGAACACTTCTCTCACTGATACCGCTAACAGCAGCCATAGTTCGGGTGCTCCAGTGAGTGGCATTTTCCGGAAGGGTGTTTGTGGTCAGACTCACAATCTCAGCAGCATCAATCTTCTTTTTACGGCCACTGCGAGCTCGATCCTGTTCAATCCCGGAGAAGCCTTCCTGAGCATATCGGTCACGCCAGCGGCTGACCTGATGACGACCGATCTTCAGTATTTGCGCAATCTCAAGATTGCTTTTTCCTTCTGCAGAGAGAAGAACAATCTGGGCACGGCGGGCCAAGCGAAGAGGGCAAGTATTTGATGAAGTAATCTTTCTGAGTCGTATTTCTTCAGAAGCATCAAGTATTATCTCTGTGGCAACTCGCATAGTAAAAACAGGCAGTGGTTGGAATAACATCCATAGTAGACCGTTAGGAGTCTTTATGTACTGTTAATTAGGTCGCACTACACTAGTTTTAGTCCTTTTTTTGTCGTTGGTTGTTTGATCTGGGAGACCCTTGCATTTTTACAGCAGATCAAAGGATTTTTGTCGGCCCACCCCTGCTGGTTTGCTCCGGGCATCAGGCTTTGGCATCTTCTTTGGCACCAGCATTTCCGGTTCTCTAAGGTCGTCTTTGTTGGTAAAAAAGTAGGGACGCTTCTCGCTGATCACGGCAATACTCCGATCCTTCAGCACTTTTCGGGCTTCCTCCGAAGCCAGTGTTTTCTGCTTTAAGGTGCCCGGATTCATCCGTATACCTTCGCTCCTCAGACGCTCTACTTCTTTTTCCAATGCCTGTCGTGTTGTCAGGCTCAGCAGTGACGGGTCATGTTCGTATTGCATCTTTTCCAGCAGCGTCATTCCGGCTGGAAGCTTTACCTGCCCCAGGTCATACCCGCTGTTATGGATACCATAAGTAATCCCTTTGTTCTGATCAGCCTTGCAGGCTTTGTGGTCAGGATCTGAACAGATAATGATTCCGGCCTCCCGGGCTATTTTGCGGCGGACATTGTCGTCAATAAACTGGTTCATTCTCTGCACTGGCTCAGTGGTCCATTCAAAGTTTTCAGAGATCTTTGAGCCATTGTTGCTCAGACCGTAGACTTGGGTGTAGTTTTTTTTGCGCCAATCCAGAAGTTGCCCGGTTACCCGCGCCAGATCAGCCGCACCGTGCATGGCGGCTTCCAGATGGCGTTGGAATTCACTCTTGTTGTCAGGCTCGGAGCTAAACTCCCTGGTCAGCTGCAATGGTAAGTCAAGACGACTGGCATCAAAACCCCGGGTTCGAGTCACCGTTAATCCGGGAAAATCAGCCCCAACCCCGCAACCACGGATAACGTCCATTCGATCCGCAAAGCGTAAGATGCGCAGATACCAACGCACTGACACAGAGAGGTTCTGCTCGTCTTTACCCTTGACATCGTTTTCCTTGTTGATCATTGCCTCGGCCATATCATTCAGAAGCTGTTCAGGGTAGCGTCTGGCCAGGTCCCGTTTGAAATACTTGGCTGAACTTGTTTCTTCCACTGATTTGTCGACATCTTCGGCAGCCGCATCATGGTAGATAATCGCCAGCGACAGGAGTTCTTTTTCGTCCGGGCGCAAGGAGCATTGTTGAAATTTCTCCAGCAATTCCATATACCAGTGACCATTATTTCTGGCCCGCAGGACGTGACTGCAGCTGTGCTGAGGTTTCCATACTGTTGGCATGTTTTGCATGGCAAGGCTCTGGATCACCCGTTCCGGTCCTGGACGGCGGTAATAATGCTGCAATACCTTCAGGATGGTTTTTTCATTATCGCCGACATTGTCAGGCAGGACTGGCGGTCTGCTGAACGCCTCCACCACAAACTTTAATGCCGTTGGTACCTGCGCTGCCAATGGTGTTGCCGATGCGCCGGTATCGTTCAGGCCGAGAGATTTTTTCAGGTCCTCAACTTCCCGCTGAGCCTGCCGGACATGCTCTGGCCAATTTTGGTAGAAAGGATATGTTTCCCGTTGATCCCGAAGGTTTTTAAGCCATTTGATATAACCATTCAGAGATAAATCTTCAATAATCTTCTTACCATTACCATATCTGCTCGCATGATAGACTTTAACGCGATTCAGAACGTCATTGTCCAGAGAAGCTCCGTAATGGAACAGGGCCAGTAAGAGGGACTGGAGGGTGTTGAGAGTAGGAGGATCAAAGCCAACCACATGGTGTATTATTAGCTGTTCCAGAAAGCTTTGCCGCTGCAGTTGGGTGCATTCCCGGCAGACTCGGTCAAATTCAATGACGTTTCCCGGGCAACCGGTTAAAGGTAGTCTCCGGAGATGATTCAGGGTCAGAAAATCAAATGGAGCAAAGGCAGCCAAAACATAGTTCATTATGCTCGGTGGTATTAATGGGTGTAAGCCATCATCCATATTGAAAATGGGTCGAAAATTCTTTTCCAGCCTTGCACCGCTTTGCAGAAGCAGCTGACATAAGCGGCAGGCTTCGTCCGCCTGTTTCCGGGTTTGCTCGTGCTTTGGCTGACTGTCTCTGATCAATTCGGAAACCAGTAACATTCCAAGTAAAGATTGAACACGTCCTTCATGAGAAAAAGACTGGTGAATTGACAAGCCACTTTGTTTCAATTCCAGAAGCCTCTGATAACTGTAGTGACAGGGATTACTGACCAGCTTGATGGCCTCTTGCAGTCTGTGCCTGGCATCCGGGCCTGGTGAGAAGATTGATTCCGAACTCAGTGCCTCTGCCCGCAATGACATTGGCAGCAGATTCAACATGGCTCTGAAATGGTTTGAGCTTATGCCCTGTGAGAGCGCAAAATCATTCAGAGAACGCTCATTCATGTACATCCGTGAACTCTCCAGCTCATCACCAAAATAGACCTGTACAGAACCTGTGCGGTGGCAATAAACCACCAGAGGCAAGGGTCCAAGCTTCAATTCCTCTTCACACCGACGCTTGTCACATAGGATATTGTAAATATTTTTCTGGGCATCGTTGTAAACACAAAAGCATTTGATGTCTTCTTTGCTGTAGTGAGTGAGCAGCAGCTCCGGGAAATCATCATGGGTGTTATAAGGGCCAGATTTCAATTTTGGCAAACTGAACGTCCCGTCTGGCAGCAGATGTCCCGAAGTGAAATAAGGAGGATAAATTTTCCAGAAGACTTGATTGCCACGCTCGAAACGTTTATCGAGCAGTGATTGCAGATCAGGCAGCATTTTTGCCAGCATTTTTTCCGGAGTGACACCAGGCACTTTCATCATCAGCGATCTGGTCCCTGCATTACGTTTGTAGACATACAGGCATTGTGGATCAACAATGCCTACCATCCATTTGCCATAACCTTCTGGCACAGGCTGGGTGGGCATCATTCTCCCTGGCAGGGCGAGGGTGAAAGGTCTTGGTGTTCTCTTGCCTGAAAAATATTGTGCTTCTTCAAACAAATTAATTCGCCGAAACGCCAGGCGTCCACTCTCAGCGGCCAACAGTAGCTGTTGTCGCTCAGACTCCCTGGAAGGATCGGGTTGCAGCCTGCTGGTGGATTCGCAGACTGTCCATTGGCCAGAGGCCTTAACCGACTGGGTGTCAGACTTTGATTGAGGGGGAAGATACAGGCTTGCAGAGGTTCCTGTTCCTTGGGCAGCATCCATGGTAATACTCCTGTAAAACAAACTACTTATCTACTTCCATAAGGGGTGCTTACGTTATTTGGAGTCACTGGCTGGCGAAAAGTTCCATCAGGTTCTTATACCATTGGTGCTATCGGCCACCCCTGTTGGTTTGCTCTGGGCATCAGGCTTTGGCATCTTCTTTGGCACCAGCATTTCCCATTCTTCCGGGTTGCCCTCGTTGTTGAAGTAGGGACGCTTATAGCTGACCACGGTAATGCCCCGGTCTTCCAGCACTGACTGGGCTTTCCGCGAAAGCAGTGTTTCCCGCTTCATGGTGCCCGGATTCATCCGTATCCCTTCCCTCCTGAGCCGCTGCACCTCTTGTTCCAATGCTTGCTGAGTTGCCGGGCTCAGCAGCGACGGGTCATGTTCGTATTGCATCTTTTCCAGCAGCGTCATGCCGGCCGGGAGCTCTACCTGCCTCAGGTCATACCAGCTGTTATGGATACCATAAGTAATCCCTTTGTCCTGATCAGCCTTGCAGGCCCGGTGGTCAGCATCTGAACAGACAATGATTCCAGCCTCCTGAGCTATTTTGCGACGGACATTGTCGTCAATAAGCTGGTTCATTCTTTTGACTGGCTCTGTGGTCCATTCGAAGTTTTCAGAGATTTTTGAGCCATTGCCAATCAGACCGTAGACTTTGGTGTAATCTTTGTTGCGCTGATCGTGAAGTCGCCCGGTTATCCGCGCCAGATCAGCCGCACCATGCATGGCGGCTTCCAGATGACGTTGGAATTCACTCTTGTTGTCAGGCTCGGAGGTAAACTCTTCAGTCAGCTGCGTTGGTAGGTCAAGACGTCCAGCGTCAAAACCCCAGATTTGAGACGCCGTTAATTGGGGAAAATCAGCCTCAACCCCGCAACCACGGATAACGTCCATGCGATCCGCAAAGCGTAATATGCGCAGATACCAACGCACTGACACAGACAGGTTCTGCTCGTCTTGACCCTGAACATCGTTTTCCTTGCTGATCATTGCCTCGGCCATATCAGCCAGCAGCGCTTCAGGGTAGTATCTGGCCAGGTCCCGTTTGAAATATTCAGCTGAACGTGTTTCTTCAGCTGATTTGTTGACATCTTCGGCAGCTGCGTCATGGTAGATAATCGCCAGCGACAGGAGTTCTTTTTCTTGTTCTTTCAGGGAACACTGCTGAAATTTCTCCAGCAATTCCATATACCAGTGTCCATTATTTCTGGCCCGCAGGACATGACTGCAACTGTGCAGTGGTTTCCACACGGTTGGCATGGTTTGTTTATAAAGGCTCTGGATCACCCGTTCTGGTCCCGGACGGCGGTAGTAATGCTGCAATACCTTCAGGATGGTTTTTTCATTATCGCCAACAACATCAGGCAAGACTGGCGCTGTGCTGAACGCATCCTCGATAAACTTTAATTCCGATGGTGTTTCGATTGGCAATGAACTTGCCAATGGGCTGGATGGGCCAGAGTCGTTCAGGCTGAGAGATTGTTTCAGATCCCTGATCTCCTTCTCAGCCTGCTCCAGATGTTCTGGCCAATTCCGGAATAAAGGATAGCTGTTCCTTTCGTCCCAGAGTTTTTTAACCCACGGGATAAAATCAGCCACGGTAAAATTATCAGTAATCTCCATACTGCTATTGCAATATTTGTCCAGAAATACTTCAAGGGAATCCAGATTCACTTCGTCCAGGCAAGCACCGTAATGAAAGAGGGCCAGCAAGTGGGATTTGATCATGTCGAGGGGTGGAGGATCAAAACTAACATCCAATAACTTTATCATACGTTGCTGTATTTGCTCTTGACTGAGCCCCTGACAGATCCGGTTAAATTCAACGACGTTTCCCGGGCAACCGATTAAAGGTATTCTCTCGAGATGTTTCAGGGTCAGAAAATCAAATGGACCAAAGGCAGCCACGATATAGTTCATTGCGTACGCCGGGATTACCCCTGATGAGCAATCGTCCATGCTTTTAATGGAGGGAATGATGCTCCCCAGCCTTGCCCCGCTCTGCAGAAGTAGATGAAGTAAACGACGAGCTTCTTTTTCATGTTCCGGGGTTTGCTCATGCTCCGGCTCAAAGTTTCTGCTCAATTCCGAAAACAGCAACAGGTCAAGCAAAGATGTATACTCTCCTCCATAAATAAAACGCTTGTGAATAGATAAGCCACTTTGTTTTAGTTCCAGAAGCTTCTCATAACTGTATAAACAGGGATCATTCACCAATTCGATGGCCTGTTGCAATTTGTGCTTAAGATCAGTTGAGGAGATTGATTTCGAACTTAGTGTCTTTGCCCGCAAAGACATTGGCAGCAGATTCAACAGGGCTCTGAAAGTGTCCGGGTATAAGTTGTTTGAGAGCGCAAAATTATCCAGTGAGCGCTCATTCCGGGCCAGGTCCCAACTGTCCAGCTCATCTTCAAAATAGACCTGAACAGAACCAGTACGGTGGCAATAAACAAGCAGAGGCAAGGGGTCAAGCTTCAATAACTTTTCACACTGACGCTTGTCCCTGAGGATATCGGAAATATTTATCTGTGCATCGTTATAAACACAGAAACATTTGATGTCTTCTCTGTTGTAGTGGGTGAGCACCAGTTCCGGGAAATCATTTGAGCGGGTACATAGACCCGGTTTGAATTTTGGCAGACTGAACGTTCCATCTGCTTGCAGATGTCCCGAGGTGAAACGAGGATAAACTCTCCAGATGACCTGTTCGCCACGCTCAAGACGTCTATCGAGGGCAGATTGTAGATCAGGCAGTAGTTTTACGCGCAGATCTTCCGGAGTATAGCCAGGTTCCTGCAGCCTGCAGGTCGCTGCGTTACGTTTATAGACATACAGGCATTGTGGATTAACAATGCCTACCATCCATTCGCCACGATCTTCTGGCACGCGCTGGGTGGGCATCATTGCCCCCGGCAGGGCGAGGGTGCAGGGCCTTGGTGCTCCCTTGCCAGAAAGGTATTTTTCTTCTCTGGACGTAATTCGTCGAAGCGCCAGACGTCCGCTCTCAGCGGCCAGCAGTAGCTCTTGTCGCACAGACTCCCTGGAAGGAGGGGGCAGCAGCTTGCTGGTTGACTCGCAGACTTGCCATTGGCCAGAGGCCGTTACCGAACGGGTAACAAACTTTGGTTGAGGGGGAAGGCTCAGGCTTGCAGAGGTTCCCGTTCCTTGGGCAACATTCATAATAATACTCCTGTAAAAAAACTTATTACTTACCCACTTCTCTATGGGGGTCTATCTTTTTTCTTCCTTCATCTCCAGAGCCACTGGCCGGTGAAAAGTTCCATCAGGTTCTTATACCATTCGTGCTATCGGCCACCCACTGTTGGTTTGCTCTGGGCATCAGGCTTTGGCATCTTCTTTGGCACCAGCATTTCCCATTCTTCCGGGTTGCCCTCGTTGTTGAAGTAGGGACGCTTATAGCTGACCACGGTAATGCCCCGGTCTTCCAGCACTGACTGGGCTTTCCGCGAAAGCAGTGTTTCCCGCTTCATGGTGCCCGGATTCATCCGTATCCCTTCCCTCCTGAGCCGCTGCACCTCTTGTTCCAATGCTTGCTGAGTTGCCGGGCTCAGCAGCGACGGGTCATGTTCGTATTGCATTTTTTCCAGCAGCGTCATGCCGGCCGGAAGCTCTACCTGCCTCAGGTCATACCAGCTGTTATGAATACCGTAAGTAATCCCTTTGTCCTGATCAGTCTTGCAGGCCCGGGCCCGGTGGTCAGCATCTGAACAGACAATGATTCCGGCCTCCCGAGCTATTTTGCGGCGGACATTGTCGTCAATAAACTGGTTCATTCTCTTTACTGGCTCAGTGGTCCACTCGAAGTTCCCAGAGATTTTTGGGCCATTGCCAATCAGACCGTAGACTTTGGTGTAATCTTTGTTGCGCTTATCGTTAAGTCGCCCGGTTACCCGCGCCAGATCAGCCGCACCATGCATGGCGGCTTCCAGATGACGTTGGAATTCACTCTTGTTGTCAGGCTCGGAGGTAAACTCTTCAGTCAGCAGCGTTGGTAAGTCAAGAAGTCCAGCGTTAAAACCCCGGGTTGGAGTCACCGTTAATCCGGGAAAATCAGCCCCAACCCCGCAACCACGGATAACGTCCGTGCGATCCGCAAAGCGTAATATGCGCAGATACCAGCGCACTGACACAGACAGGTTCTGCTCGTCCTTACCCTGAACATCGTTTTCCTTGCTGATCATTGCCTCGGCCATATCAGCCAGCAGCGCTTCAGGGTAGTATCCGGTCAGGTCCCGTTTGAAATATTCAGCTGAACGTGTTTCTTCAGCTGATTTGTCGACATCTTCGGCAGCCGCATCATGGTAGATAATCGCCAGCGACAGGAGTTCTTTTTCTTGTTCTTTCAGGGAACACTGCTGAAATTTCTCCAGCAATTCCATATACCAGTGTCCATTATTTCTGGCCCGCAGGACATGACTGCAACTGTGCAGTGGTTTCCACAGGGTTGGCAAGGTTGGTTTGCGCAGGCTCTTGATCACCCGTTCTGGTCCCGGACGGCGGTAGTAATGCTGCAATACCTTCAGGATGGTTTTTTCATTATCGCCGACAAGATCTGGCAAGACCGGCGCTGTGCTGAACGCATCCTCGATAAACTTTAATGCCGATGGTGGTTCGTCTGCCAATGGCCCGGATGGGCCAGAGTCGTTCAGGTTGAGAGATTTTTTCAGATCCTTGATCTCCTTCTCAGCCTGCTCCAGATGTTCTGGCCAATTCCGGAATAAAGGATAGGTGTTCCTTTCGTCCCAGAGTTTTTTAACCCACGGGATAAAATCAGCCACAGTAAAATTATCAGCAATCTTCTTTTTGCGATGGCAATATTGGTCCAGAAATAGTTGATGGCAATCCAGAGTCATTTCGTCCAGCCAAGCACCGTAATGAAAGAGGGCCAGCAAGTGGGATTTGATTAAGTCAAGGGATGGAGGATCAAGACTCACATCCAATACCCTCATCATATGTTGCTGTATTTGTTCTTGACTGAGCCCCTGACAGATCCGGTTAAATTCAACGACGTTCCCTGGGCAACCGATTAAAGGTATTCTCTCGAGATGTTTCAGGGTCAGAAAAGCAAATGGATCAAAGGCAGCCACGATATAATTCATTGCACTCGCTGGTATTACCTGAGATGTGCAATCGTTCATGCTTTTAATGTAGGGGATGGCGCTCTCCAGCCTTGCTCCACTTTGCAGAAGCAGTTGCAGTAAGCGACAGGCTTCTTTTTCATGTTCCCGGGTTTGCTCATGCTCTGGCTCACCGTTTCTGCCCATTTCGGTAAGCAGCAACAGGTCAAGCAAAGATACATACTCGTCTCCATAAATAAAATGCTTGTGAATGGGTAAGCCACTTTGTTTTAGTTCCAGAAGCTTCTCATAACTGTATGAACAGGGATCAGTCAGTAATTCGATGGCCTGTTCCAATTTGTCCTTAAGACCAGGTGTAAAGGTTAATTTCGAACCCAATGTCTTTGCCCGCAAAGACATTGGCAGCAGATTCAACAGGGCTCTGAAAGTGTCTGGGAATAACTTGTGAAAGATCGCAAAATCTTTCAGTGAGCGCTCATTCCCGGCCAGGAGCATATTATCCAGCTCATCTTCAAAATAGACCTGAACAGAACCTGTGCGGTGGCAATAAACAACCAGAGGCAAGGGGTCAAGCTCCAATTCCTCTTCACACTCGCGCTTGTCCCGGAGGATATCGGAAATATTTTTCTGTGCATCGTTATAAACACAGAAGCATTTGATGTCTTCTCTTCTGTAGTGGGTGAGCACCAGTTCCGGGAAATCCTTTGAGCGGGTACATTGGCCCGGTTTGAATTTTGGCAAACTGAACGTTCCATCTGCTTGCAGATGTCCCGAGGTGAAACGGGGATAAACTCTCCAGATAACTTGTTCGCCACGCTCAAGACGTCTATCAAGGGCAGATTGTAGATCAGGCAGGAGTTTTACTTGCAGTCCTTCCGGAGTAAAGCCAGGCTCCAGCAGCCTGCTGGTCCATGCGTTACGTTTGTAGACATACAGGCATTGTGGATCAACAATGCCTACCATCCATTCGCCATGATTTTCTGACACGCGCTGGGTGGGCATCATTGCCCCCGGCAGGGCGAGGGTGCAGGGCCTTGGTGCTTTCTTACCAGAAAGGTATTTTTCTTCTTTAAATATATCAATTCGCCGAAGCCCCAGGCGTCCACTCTCAGCGGCCAGCAGTAGCTTTTGTCGCTCAGACTCCCTGGCAGGACCGGGCAGCAGCCTGCTGGTTGACTCGCAGACTTTCCACTGGCCAGAGGCTGTTGCTGACTGGGTGTCAAAATCTGATTCATCAAAATCTGATTCAAAATCTGATTCAAAATCTGATTCAAAATCTGATTCTGACTGGGTGTCAAAATCTGGTTGATGTTGATAGCTAAAGTGCGAACAGCTTCTCACTCCCTGAGTTACATTCATGGTTATAGCCCTTTAAAAGTTATTATTTGCCCACTTCCCTGTAGGTGAGTCCTGAGTCTTAGAGTCACTAACTGGTAATAAAGTTCCGTTCCCACTGTCTGAGGATGTCAACTATTTAATTTAAAGCCAGGCAGCGCCCCTGACACCGGATGAATCACCGTGCTTGGCGGGTGCGATCCGGCTATTCAGCTGATCGGAGAAAACATACTTTGCGACAGCTCCCGGAAGTTCGGTATACAGTGCCTTGATGTTCGACATACCTCCACCGAGGACAATGACCTCCGGATCAAAAATGTTGATGACACCGGCAAGCGCACGGGCCAATGCATCCACATAATGATTGAAATGCTCAATAGCCGGTTGATCAGCATTTTGAACTCTTGCCATCACTGATTTTGCATCAGGAATTTCACGGGCGCTGAAGCCATGAGCTTCACGGAAACGTTTGGCCATTCCTGTGCCGGATACAAAGGTTTCAATACAGTTCTTGCGGCCGCAGTAGCAGTTCTGATCCGGACCGTCGGTGTGGTTATGGTAATAGGGCAGAGGATTGTGTCCCCACTCTCCGGCAATGGCGTTGGGTCCCTGAACAAGCTGGCCGTTATACACCAGTCCGCCACCACAGCCTGTCCCGATAATGACGCCAAAACAGCTTCTGGCCCCCGCTGCCGCCCCATCGGTTGCTTCTGACAGGGCAAAGGAGTCGGCATCGTTGGCCAGCTTCACGGCTCTACCCAATCGCTGCTCAAGGTCTTCCGCAACAGTCTGATCGATCAGGTAGAGGGTGTTGGCATTTTTCATGCGACCTGTATCAGGACTGACAGCGCCCGGCAGGCAGAGACCGATATGGCTGGCAGGTCCATACTGTCTTTCAGTGACGCGGATTAATACCTGAATGCTATCGAGAAAGTCAGGGTAATTATTTGGGGTAGCTTGTCGCTCCCGATGAATCATTTCCCCGCTATCGGAAAGCACCACAATCTCTGTTTTGGTGCCACCCACATCAATGCCAAATCGCACAGAATCACCTCGTTTATGGATCGGTTGGCTTGGCATCTGAGTTTAAACGAATAAATGAAGGTATCATTATTAAACAATTTTTGTCGTATAAATGTTGAAATCGTACACAGGGCGTAATGTCTTTTCATCGTGCGACTGAGCAGGAATTAATGACAACTAAACCGAAATGACCTGAAATCAGAATTATAATTATCCACAGGTCATGCCATCACGTTTGGTTAAGTAAACAGCCCTGATTGTAGGCAACGATTGAATGCCTCTCATGGCCAAAAGTTTTTCATGGTTGATAGTGCAGGTGGAAAAACATGAGTGCAAACAAGGCTGGGCAAAATGATGCAATGCCCGTTTTGGGCAGTGAAGAGATTGCCCGGCGGGTGGTCGAACATCTTCAACAATCACTGGGTGTTGAGTCTGAAGAGTCCGGGCCCGCAGAGTATTGGGAAGCCCTGAGCCTGGTGGTTCGTGAGATGGGTCTGCAACGTATCCGCGCAACACGCAAGAGAGAGCGTGAAGGCAAAGCCCGGCGCATTTATTACCTGTCGCTGGAATTCCTGATTGGCCGCCTTTTGGGTAACAATCTTCACAATCTGGGAATCTTCAGGCAGACAGAACAAGCCATGGCCAGCCTGGGAATATCTCTGGTTGATATTCTTGAGTATGAGTCTGATCCGTCACTGGGCAATGGCGGTCTGGGAAGACTGGCTGCCTGCTTTCTGGATTCCATGACCACCCTTGATATGCCTGCCATGGGTTACGGCATTAACTATCGATTTGGTCTCTTTCGTCAGAGCTTTGCCGGAGGCAAACAGGTGGAAACGCCTGACGCCTGGCGTGAGGAGAGTTTCCCATGGGGTATTGAGAGAGCCAAGCGCAAGCAGCGCGTCAAACTCTATGGCACCGTGAGAGAACATGCTGGTAAAGCGATCTGGGAAGATACTCAGGAAATTTTAGGTATGCCCTGGGATGTGCCTGTCACCGGTTATGGCACAGAGACTGTTAACACTCTGCGTCTTTGGGAAAGTCGTGCCGCTCAGGGTTTTGATCTGAACAGCTTTGATGCTGGCCGCTATGAGGATTCCCGTTCACAGGAAATCAGCGCCGAAAACATCAGTCAGGTGCTCTATCCCAACGATAATCATCCTGCGGGAAAAGAGCTGCGCTTCATTCAGCAGTACTTCTTCGTCGCCTGTTCACTGGCTGATCTGATCCAACGTTACAAGCGTGAAAACAGTGAAAGCCTCGAACCTATTGCCGACAAGGTCGCCATTCAGCTGAACGATACCCATCCTGCCATCGCTGTGGCTGAATTCATGCGCTTCCTCATGGATGAGGAAGGTTTTGCATTCAACAGGGCGCTGGAAATCACTCGTGAGGTGTTTACCTACACCAACCACACTTTGTTGCCAGAAGCGCTGGAAAAGTGGCCTCAGAGTTTGATTATCAGAGTACTGCCCCGCCATATGCAGATCATTCATATGATTAACTACCACTTTCTGCATTCTGAAGTAGAGGCAGTCTGGCCGGGCGATGACGCTATGAAACGTCGCCTGTCCATTATCGAAGAGCCGGATCGTCCGGGGGATGATCAGATGGTTCGTATGGCATTCCTGTCGGTTGTTGGTAGCCACAAAGTCAACGGAGTGGCTGCCCTGCACTCAAGACTGGTTCAGGAAAAACTGTTCCCCGAATTTCATAAAATGTGGCCTGATAAAATTGTCAATGTGACCAATGGTGTTACTCCAAGGCGCTGGCTGGACTATTGCAATCCGGCATTGGCAGTCCTGATCGACGAGACTGTTGGAAGCGACTGGCGAAAAGACCTTTACAAACTTGATGCTTTGAAGGCTCATGCCGATGATCCGGCATTCCAGAAACGCTTTGCGGCTATCAAACATGACAATAAAAAGCATCTGGCAGCAGTTATCAGGGAACTCTGTGATGTTGATGTAAGCCCTGATGCCATTTTTGACGTCCAGATCAAACGTCTCCACGAATACAAGCGTCAGCAAATGAACCTGCTTCACATCATGGCGCTGTATCGCCGACTTCTGGATAACCCGGATCTGGATGTACCCCGGCGGGTCTTTATTTTTGGTGCCAAGGCAGCGCCTGGCTACAAAGTGGCCAAAACCATTGTTCATGCCATCAACCGGGTGGCTGAACGAGTGAATAATGATCGTCGTATCAAAGATAAGCTGAAGGTGGCTTTCCTGCCTAATTATCGAGTCAGTCTGGCGGAAAAAATTATCCCTGCTGCGGATGTTTCCGAGCAGATCTCTACGGCCGGATTTGAAGCGTCCGGTACGGGCAACATGAAGTTTGCTCTCAACGGTGCCTTGACTGTGGGTACTCTTGATGGCGCCAACGTCGAGATTGCCGAAGAGGTAGGCGACGATAATATCTTTATTTTTGGTCTGACGGTTGAACAGGTGTCAGAGCTTCGTCACCGTGGCTATAACCCCCGGGATGTCTACAACCGTTGTGAAGAGCTGCGCAGTGTCATTGACTGGCTGGATTCCGGAGATCTTTCTCCCGAAGAGCCGGATGCCTTCCGGCCTCTGGTTGAAGCCCTGCTGAACAAGGGAGACTACTTCCTGACACTGGCGGATTATCAGGCCTACAGTGATGCCCATGATCGCATTGTTGAAACCTGGAAAAAGCCGGAACTCTGGTGGCGAAAGGCCATCATCAACTCGGCCTCAATGGGCAAGTTTTCATCCGACCGGTCTATTCAGGATTACAGCAAGATCATCTGGAATATGGCCTGAGCTGAAAGCAGCGGGTCACTCCTGAATGAGCCACTTCTTATAGTGATTCGCTGCTTTAGAGCATTTTTTTCAGGAGCCTGTCGATTTTTGAGTGGGCTCCTATAATACCTCAGACTGAATAAACAGAAGCCGTTCCCTGTATGCCTGATTCTGTCGAAGCGCTGGTCGATCAACTGCTGAATTGTCACTGTGCCGAGCCGTTTAATATTCTGGGGTTTCATGAGCGTCCTGAAGGCGGCGGCCTGTTGCTTAGGGTCTGGAGGCCCGATGCCAGTGCTGTCAGTGTCATCGCCTTTACTTCCGGCGAAACCATAGGTGAAATGGTTCAGATTGCTCCGGGATTGTTCGAGCTGGTACCGCCAGAATACGGTTCGGTTTTTCTGTATCAACTGGTGATCACAAATAAAGATCATCAGTCGTATACATTAATGGACCCCTACCAGTTTCAGTCTTACACCCTGAGTCATGTTCACCGTGAGCCTTATCGAAACTATCGTTATATGGGCGCGCATCTGGTTTCGTTGCACCCTGAGGAGAAAGTTTCCATAGAAGGGGTGATCTTCAGGGTCTACGCACCTCATGCGAGAAGCGTCAGTCTGGTGGGCAGTTTTAATGGCTGGGACGGCAGAGTTCACCCCATGGCCAGCTCGGACGACGGGATCTGGTGTCTCTTTCTCCCGAATGTGAAGGCGGGTGATCTCTACAAATATGAAATTCGCAGCCAGCAAGGGGATCTACTGCCTCACAAGGCCGATCCTTATGGCTATTATGCCGAGCAACCACCCGGCAACGCTTCCATTGTTTACGATCACCTGAACTATGAGTGGGAAGACTGTCACTGGAAGCATCACTCCTGTCTGGACAGGCCGGTCAGTATTTATGAAGTACACCTGGGGTCCTGGCGCCAGGAACAGGGTAAAAGTCTCACTTACAAGGCGCTGGCAGAGCAGTTAATTCCCTACGTTGTCGAGATGGAGTTTACCCATATTGAACTGATGCCCCTTATGGAACACCCATTTACAGGCTCCTGGGGCTATCAACCCGTGGGACTGTTCGCCCCTACCAGCCGCTTTGGCAATCCGGATGATTTTAAAGCCTTTATTGATGCCTGCCATCAGTCTGGTATTGGTGTCATTCTGGACTGGGTACCTGCTCATTTTCCCTCTGACCCCCACGGTCTGGGTCATTTTGATGGAACAGCCCTGTATGAATATGCTGATCCCAAAAGAGGTTGGCATCCCGATTGGCAATCTCATATCTACGACTATGGAAAACCGGAGGTAAAGGATTTTTTGATCAGCAATGCCATGTACTGGCTGGATCGTTTTCATCTGGATGGTGTGCGGGTGGATGCGGTGGCTTCTATGCTCTACCTCGACTATTCCAGAAGCGAAGGGGAGTGGGAGCCTAATTGCATGGGTGGAAACGAGCATATTGAAGCGGTGCAGTTCCTGAAGGAATTGAACGAAACACTCTATCTGCACTACCCGGATCAGATATCGATTGCTGAAGAATCTACCAGTTGGCCCAAGGTTTCCATGCCTACCTACGACGGAGGGCTGGGCTTTGGCTACAAATGGAATATGGGGTGGATGCACGACACCCTCGGCTATATGGCCCGTGACCCCATTTATCGATACCATCATCATTGGGAAATGATGCAGAGCATGACCTACCACTACAGCGAACATTTTATTCTGGCGCTGTCTCATGATGAAGTGGTGCATGGTAAGGGCAGTCTGCTGGGAAAAATGCCGGGAGATGAGTGGCAAAAGTACGCTAACTTGCGTGCCTGTCTGGGCTTTATGTTCGGGCATCCCGGTAAGAAGTTGCTGTTTATGGGTTCTGAGATCGGCAGTACCCGGGAGTGGGATCATGATGGCCAGCTGGATTGGGCATTGCTCAATAAAAACCATTACAGTCAGGGGCTCAGTCTTCTGGTTAAAACATTAAATCACCTGTATAAGTCTTATCCTGTGCTGTATAAGTCCGATTATGACCAGAATGGTTTTGCCTGGGTGGTGGCTGACGATCAGCAGCAGAGTGTATTTGTATTTATTCGAAAAAGCTTTTCAGGTTCTCCGGTTATAGTCGTGGCCAATATGACACCGGAAGTAAGGAAAGATTACAGGATTGGAGTACCCATCGAGGGTGTCTGGAAAGAAATATTGAATTCCGATGCACAGAGCTTTGGTGGCAGTGGCGTTGCTAACAGCAAGGTACTTTATACCGAGCATTTTCACACCCACGGTTATGATCACTCTCTTTTGGTCACACTACCTCCTTTGTCGACCCTGTTTCTTGCTCCGGATTCTCGCGCTCTTCCCATTTCACAGGACCATAACTTTTAACGACAACAGCCGTGAGTGAAAAAAACGATTGTGATGACAGATATTTCTGTTTCTGCGGGGTGTCCCGAGCTGCAAGGGGCAACAAGGGTTAATGATGATTTCCTGCCAACAGCCGACCATGAAGCAACAGGTGTTAACTTTGCCGTTTATGCCCCTGATGCCAGTCAACTCTACCTTTGCCTGTTCAGCCAGAATGATGAGGAAGAAAGGCTGGCAATGATGCCTTCTGATCAGGGGGTGTGGCATCTTTTGGTAAAAGGTATTGAGGTCGGTCAGCGTTATGGCTTTCGTGCCGAAGGAGCCTGGTCGCCTTCTATTTCTCCCCGGTTTAACAGTCACAAACTATTGATGGACCCTTATAGCCGCGAAGTGCGGGGAAAGGTCCAGTGGTCAGAAGCGTTATTTGACTACCAGTGGCATGCTCCCTCTGAAGACAATACTTACAGGATAAAGCGTTTTTCATCGGCAAACAGTGCCGAACAGTGGCTCAAGAGTGAGCTGGACAGTGCCGCCTTGATGCCACGAAGTGTTGTGAGAGAACAGACTTTCGACTGGCAGTCTGTTAAGAAGCCCGCTATTTCCAGAGCCGACAGTATCGTTTATGAACTGCATGTAAAAGGGTTTACACAGCAGCATCCGGACGTACCGGAAGCATTGAGAGGCACTTACCTGGGGCTATGCCATCCCAGTGTGATTGACTACTTCAAAAGGCTGGGAATCACCGCCATTGAGTTGCTTCCGGTGACCTCTCTGGTTAGTGAAGAACGCCTTGAAAATATGGGGCTCAGGAATTACTGGGGATATAACCCTCTCTGTATGATGGCTCCGGAACCTTCGCTGGCGATCAGGGACCCGGTCACTGAAATGAAAACTATGATTCGTGAGCTGCACAGGGCGGGTATCGAGGTTATTATGGATGTGGTTTACAACCACACCTGTGAATCAGGCCATGGTGGTCCCAGCTTGAGTATGCGTGGCCTGGCGGAACGTGATTACTATCTGATGGACAATCATAATGGTCGTCTGTCTGCCGTCAACTACACGGGCTGTGGCAACACTTTGAATTTTGACAGTCCCCAGACCCTGAAGCTGACCATGGATGCGTTGCGTCTTTGGGCAGAAGAATATCAGGTTGATGGTTTCCGTTTTGACCTGGCTCCTGCACTTGCCAGACAGCATCGAGTGTTCCGCTATGACAGCGCCTTTTTCCGCGCTGTACATCAAGACCCGGTTATTTCCCGCACTAAATTAATTGCAGAACCCTGGGATATTGGCCCCGAAGGTTATCGACTGTCCGGATTTCCACAGGCCTGGCAGGAGTGGAGTGATCGTTTCAGGGACAGTGCACGAGCTTATTGGCGTGGCGATGGGGGAAGGCTGGCAGAGATGGGCTGGCGGATAACCGGTTCTGAAGATGTATTTGGTAAACGTCGTCCATTAGCCAGTATTAACTACATTTGCAGCCACGATGGCTTTACCCTCAACGACCTCTGCTCCTTCGAGGAGCGCCATAATGATGCCAATGGTGAGGAGAACAGGGATGGCGACCAGCACAACTTTTCGCGGAATTATGGCGTCGAGGGAGAAACGGAAGATCGTCATATCAAAGCGAAAAGGTTGAGAACTCGAAAAAACATGCTGGCAACACTCATGCTTTCCCGGGGAACGCCAATGCTGATGGCCGGAGATGAGTTCGGTAACAGCCAGCAGGGAAATAATAATGCCTACTGTCAGGACTCACCTTTATCCTGGCTGGACTGGAGCTGGAGGCAGGACAGTGAAGATGATGGTGCTGTTTTACAGTCATTTGTCCGGCAGCTGATATCCTTTCGTAAGACTCACTTCCTGCTGGGTGGTGCCGGTGGTCGTAAAGCTACGGCCTGGTATTCGCCGGATGGCAGTAAGCTGACGGAAGCACAACTGGGAGAACTGGGTGGGGGTTGTCTCTGTATCAAGCTGAGTTCAGTGATCAACTCTGAGGATGAAAAAAACCTCTACATTTTGATCAATAATGAAGCGCAGTCCAGAAAAGTGACTTTGCCTCAGGTCGAACCCCATAAGTACTGGACCCGCCTTTTGGATACTGGTTCGGAATCACCTTTTTCCAGGGAAGCCTTGCTTACCCGGGGCTGGGTTGAGATGGAAGCAAATTCACTGGTGGTTATTGAAGAGCGACGGTGATTTTTCTTTTGATAGAGGCAGGAATGGCCTCAATATTTTCGCTTTACTCAGGTGATTATGATCCTCTTTTTATTGATTTAATCTTCCTTGAATTTGAGACATTGATAAGAAAAACACTTCATATCTGCGGGCCACTCATGAGGTTGAAGTCCGGCTTTGTGTTTGAGGTGAAGGAGAAACTGATCAGGTTCGGTCAGTTGTTCCCATACCTGGGGAAGGAAAGTGGCCTTGTGATGATCCCCCTGGATCAACAGGCCATCAATTCCCGGGCGTAACTGCGCCAGTAGATCTTCTTCAGTCTCAATTTTCATAGCCGTCATGGGCGTCAGGATAGATATTTCAATACGCAGATCGGCCAGTTCATCTTCGGTTACAGGAAAGAAACGCTGATCCCTGAACGCACTGGCGAAAGCATTGTGTGCGATGTCTTCTATCAGGGGTTTTTGAGGAATCAGTGTGCCGATACAGCCTCTGAGTTCGCCAAACTTTTGAAGCGTCACAAATGAAGCAAGATGGGCCTGCAATGTTGTTGGAAACTCAGTTAAATCAAGTTTGGGGGGTTCACCGTCAACACAGATTTTAGCAATGGTGTGTCTGGCCAGACGTAACAGGTTTTTTTTATCCAGTTCTGTGAGATTCAGATCCATCCGGGTTGATCCTTTCATGCCATGGCCAGTCTTTTGAGCAGTAAACAGGTGTACAGCTGGTAATATCGACTCGAGTAATTTTTACTGGATAACATAGGCTCCATATCCGACGACCCGTTTTTTATCACCGGCCGTATCGCCGGAGTTGCGGACATCCAGAGTCACGACTTCCATGCCCCTGCGCTGGGCTATTTTCAGCATACCATTGAGAGGATAGCTGCCACAGGCCTGTCCTCCGGTCAGGCATCCGCTCATTTGTTCTATGGCTTTGGTCGTCAGACTGTCACGCTGGTTGGCTTCTTCGTAGCTGAGATAGTGACTGAGGTCTGAGCTGATGACAATCAGGGTTTCATCGCCGCCCCAGAGAAAGTCTATAACCTCGGCAACGGCGAAGGGTGAGGCATCACCCACAACCAGGGGAATAAGCTTGAAATTGTCCAGGGTGCTCTGCAGAAAGGGGCACTGGACTTCCAGACTGTGCTCATTGGCATGAGCTGCATCCAGAGTATGTACCTGATTGAACCGACTCAGACTTTTGATTGTATCGGTATCCAGCGGAATATCTCCCATGGGGGTTGAGTAGGCTTCACAGTCCGGAAGGGCTATCCCTTCAAACGCAACCTGATGAGAAGGACCCAGCAATACCACTCTTTTAATCTTGCTGCGGTAGGTCTTCAACTGTTTGTAGCCGGATGCGGCAACAGCTCCGGAGTAGACGTATCCGGCATGAGGTACGATCAGGACTTTAGGCGACAGTTCTCTCTCAGTGGCTTCGGACATCAGATTATTGACAACGGTTTTCAGCAGTTCTGGCTGGTCGGGATAGAAAACACCAGACACAGCGGGTTGTCGAATATTCATTGAGCTTACCCCCCGGATGAACGGCCCTATAATTATAGTCAGCGAACCGAGCGAGGCACTGTGATGATGAATGGAATTCGTCAATCTCCACCTGACTATTTTCCCACTGAGTACTGGCACAGTCTCGAAGATGGTCGAATTCAGTGTGATGTTTGCCCCAGAGCCTGCAAGTTAAGAGAAGGCCAGCAGGGCCTTTGCTTTGTCAGAGCCCGGCATCAGGATCAGATTGTGTTGACCAGTTACGGACGCTCCAGCGGTTTTTGCATCGACCCCATAGAAAAGAAGCCACTGAACCACTTTTTACCTGGCACTCCGGTGTTGTCATTTGGCACAGCAGGTTGCAATCTTGCCTGCAAGTTCTGCCAGAACTGGGATATGAGCAAGTCCAGGGAAATGGATACTCTGGCTGATCAGGCCATGCCCTTGCAGCTGGCTCAGGCTGCGTTGGCAACGGGCTGCAGAAGTCTGGCGTTTACCTACAATGACCCGGTTATTTTTCTGGAGTATGCCAGAGATGTTGCGCTTGCCGCTCGTGAGCAGGGCATTCGCTCTGTCGCCGTCAGTGCCGGTTATATCTGCGAAGCCCCCAGAGAAGCCTTCTTTCAATGTATGGATGCGGCCAATATTGACCTGAAAGCATTCACTGAGTCTTTCTATAAAATGATTTGTGGCGGGTCTTTGCAGCCCGTGCTGGAAACTCTGAGGTATCTAAAGCATGAGACAAAGGTGTGGTTTGAAATAACCACTCTGCTGATTCCCGGGGAGAATGATTCTGATCATGAGCTTAACAGTATGTGTGAATGGATCGTTGAACATCTGGGGGTTGATGTGCCTGTACATTTCACCGCATTTCATCCTGACTGGAAAATGATGGAGCACACCCGCACACCCGCTGATACCCTTACCAGAGCAAGAAATATCGCAATCAAAAAAGGCATTCGTTATGCCTATACCGGCAATGTACACGACAGTCAGGGGGGGAGTACCTGGTGTCATAACTGCGGGCAATTGTTGATTGAGCGAGATTGGTATCAGATGGGGGTCTGGAACCTGAAGTCGGGTTGCTGCCATCGCTGTGGTGAAAAGCTGGCAGGTGTTTTTGAAGAGCTGCCCGGAGACTGGGGAAGCAAAAGAATTCCTGTGAGAATGAAGTCCTGAACTCTTTTTAAGACAGTAGTTTGTGATCTTCCCCTGTTTTAGCAGTCATACCGTGCGGACGGGCTTCTCAGAAATAGTCGCTAAAAGAAACGACGTTGGTTGATTTTTTTTAACACTTCGCTATATGAGAGATCGAAGAAATTAATCATGGTAATGGCTGGCGGGGGGATCAGTGATGGAAACAGCCTTCTGAGAATTGGTATGACTGCTTTTACGGTCAGGTTAAATGGGGAGGTTCTTGTGTCAGTCAGCTCTTGGTAGTTACGTTCCGAGAGTACACTGGCAGCAAATCCTTCAGGCTGTCGGTCATCGTTAAACTTTTGAAATGTATGATCGAGGTTATTGCGGTATTTTTTCAGAGTATCAAATAAGAATTGGCAGTCTTCAAAGCCAAGATTAACTCCTTGGCCCATAAAAGGAACGATGGCATGTGCAGCATCACCGATCAATAAAATGTTATTTCTAAAAACATAACGGTCACACTCTGCTTTAAACACATACCCTTGCTGTTTCTCCAATAACTCGCTCCCGGATTCTTTGATGAATGGGTAAATGTCAGGAAACTGTGCTTTTAAAAAATCTTCAATCTTTTTGGCTGAATCGAGGGATGAAAAACTGATTTTCCCCATTGAGGGTAGAAATAAATTAGCTCTGAAAGAGTGGTTTAAATTGGGAAGCGCAATCATAAAGAAGTCTTTGCGAGGCCAAATGTGGATGGCGCCTGGATCAATGGCCCAGGAATTGTTTTTTTCTTTGATGGTGATTTCTTTATAAGTAGAATCTATTAATGAAAATTGGTATTTAAAAGAGTTTCTTTTTGCCATCAAACTACGAGTTATGGATTTTGCACCATCTGCACCGATGACGGCATCAGCTTCAAGGGTATTTTTCCTGCCAGCCTGAATATAAGTCACTTTATTCTTTTTTTGTGAATTATCAATATTGATGCACTCACTATTTAAACATATTGATACATTGCGAGTCTCTTTGGCTGATTTTAATAATAATTTATGCAATCGACTTCTTTCTACTGAATAGTTGAACCAGGAATTTTTTCCGTATTTTGTCAAACTTATGGGTCTGCCTTTCCGATGAGTGGCTCGACTGTCCATCGGTAACGCAATATCTTTGAATTCCGTTTCCAGCCCTGCTGCTCTCAGTGCTTTGAGACCTCTTGGTGAAATTGACAAATTGATGGTTCTGCAATTGTTAGTCGTTTCGGTGTTGATATGCTTTTCCAGTACATGTACAAAAAAACCCAACTCACCCAAAAATTTTGCCGCCAATAGTCCAACGGGACCAGCACCGATTATGACAACATCCTGTTTGTCAGGAGCATGTAGCGTGCGACAGGTAAGCATGGGGTCAGGCTCAAAGGTTAACACTGTTACACCAGGTCTCCGCTGGTTCTTCCAGGTTATTTAGCTGGCCATATTGTTGACCGGCAAACGTTAACATGAAATGGGCATCACTGCCCATGCCCAGAAATGTCAACCCATCCTGCATCCGTTCTTTGACCTGGGATGCTTCACGGCATAACGTTCCCACCGGGATATTGCGTTTCTTACAACCCTTGATGACTTTCTCGGTAGCACTGACAAAAGTGGGCTCATCACTCCAGAACCTGGCGGGTAATCCAAGGGACATGTGTAAGTCATTTGGACCGATGAAAAAAAGGTCTACACCAGGCACATCTAATATTTCGTCGAGGTTATCTATGGATTCTTTCGTTTCTATCTGGATTCCGACAAGAATCTCCTGGTTGGCTGCACTCAGATATTGTGGGCGATTGACGCCAAAACCCAGGTGTGGGGCCAAGCCACCTCCACCTCTTTCGCCATCAGGAGGAAAGCGGGCATAGGCGACTGCTCGTTTAACGTCATCAGCGGTATTTATCATTGGCACGATAATGCCCTGTGCACCACAATCCAGAGCGCTTTTAATATGTTCAATGGAGCCAACCGGTACTCTGACAAGAGGGGTAATACGCCCGTCACTGATATCAGAAATGGTCGACATGATAATGGCAGCGGTGGGATAGTCGTAGGGAGTGTGTTCCAAGTCAAGCAGCAGCCAGTGGAAGAAGCCTTGGGCAGCGAGCAACCGGGCTGCATGAAAACTGTTCATTTGTAGCCAGGTTCCGATGGCAAATTTACCCTGTCTTAAGCTCAATAACGTTAGATTTTTGCGCATCAGAGACTCCTGTATTCAGTGTATTCAGACACCCTGAAATTCTAGGCAGCATTGACAGAATTTTCCAAATTCGCGATTTCAGGCCCTGAATCCCGATTTCTGATTCCATCTTGATTCGTTGTTGGCAGGGATGCGTCAATCACTGTCCTGTCACGAAACCATGAGCCAAAATGGCCTGTAAGTACTGTAAGCAATCGGTTGTAATCCTTCTGGATTTTTAATTCCTGTTAAAACGTATTCTTAGGGTAGACATTAAGCTCAAAAAAGCTTCATTTCCAGCGGCAGAACTCACCTTGAACAGCCAAAATAAAGCTTCGCGAAAAGTATCAAGGCTGAACAAGATGAGTATCGCAAATAGTAGACTAGTTCAAAAAAACTGCTGACGTGTTTCGACCGGTCTGAACTTCTCAGTATGGCGGAACAGCTTGGTTTTACTATACGACAGCGAGATATCCGCCCCTTGGACTTTATCCTTTCACTGATTGATGCCCTTGCTGGTGATGGAAACTGCGATACTCAAGCCGATCTCCACCGTAAATTTAATGAGTTGACGGGGCTGAATGTCTCCTATCGTTCCTGGGCAAATCAAGCTAAAAAAGACGCGATGCCTGCTCTTGTCCTCTGGCTATGGGTGCAGTGTCTGGAAGTCTTTACCCGCAAAGTCATGGCGTTTGATGAGGACAGTCCATTTTCAGAGTTCGAGCACATTCTGATTCATGACGGCTCATCGCAGGCTGTCTACAATGCCCTAAAGGAAACATTTCCCGGCAGGTTCTCAACGGTCAGTCCTGCTGCTGTAGAACTTCATACGACAATGGATCTTCTTACCAACAATCTGGTGCGCGTGCAGCTCACTGAAGATACCCGTTCAGAAAGAGACTGTCTGCCACCACTGCCAACCTCCATGGCTAATATCCTGATGCTGATCGATGCCGGTTATTTTGAGTTGGAACGCTTTGCTGCCATTGATGATCGGGAAGGTTCTTTTATCTGCAAGGCACCTCAGAGTATCAACCCGACGATACTCAGCGCAGTACGGGAGGATGGCAAAAATCTGAATCGCTACAAAGGGAAAAAACTTAAGGAAGTGTTGTCTGGCTTCCCTAAAGATCAATGCCTCGACCTGGATGTAGAATGGCCAGGATTCAAAGCCTGGCCATATCGTTTGGTTGTCCGCTGGAATGACAGGAAACTGAAATGGGTATTCGTTGTAAGCAACCTTAACCGGGTTGAGTTCACCCTGAATGAAGTACTTCAGGCCTATCGTCTACGATGGCAAATAGAGCTTATCTTCAAAGAGATCAAGTCCTATTCAGGGTGGCATCGTTTTAACACTAAATCAGCGACACTGGTGTTTAGCCTGATTCTGATGTCCTTCGTGGTTGTGACGTTGAAAAGGTATCTTGCCCATGCTGCACAGGCGAACCTCTATGAAAGTGGAGCCATTGAAGAAATCTCGACGCATAAGGCGATGAAAAGTGGAACCCGACTGTTTGGTAATGTCATTTTATCCCTTATGAATGCAGGAAAGTCTCTGCTCTCACATACAAGGAAGCTGCTCAACTTCTGGGCAGATAATGCGAAACGTGAACACCCTGCACGAGATGGTTGTTCAGGGCGTACAAGATTAGGTCTTTGTGCTGTGGGTGGGGCTTAATGTCTACCTTAAGAAAACGTATTACATGGTCAATATTCTTGAATTTCTAATAAAAATTATTCGGAAAATGAAGGAACTTACCTGTGGTTTCTTGGTCAAATAATTTAGAAATCCTGATTAAATGGATTTTTTTATTAAAACGAAATGGAGAAACTTATTATGAAGGCTTATTGGAGAAAAATGATTAACTGTTCAGTGCTGGCTGGACTGTCCTGCGTCGCTATTACCGGACTTAATGCTGACACGTCTGCGCAGGAACCACCAAAAAAAGTGGATATTGAATTGGCTCTTGAAATGAACGCGAATCCTCCCGTTGAGTTCGTGAATCCCTATGATGGTCAGAGCTCCAAGTGTAAGGTGCACTCAACTTCATGGAATCATGACGCTTCCTGGCTGGCAGCTGGAGTATCGTGCAAACATCAGCATATTTCGAATACCGCTCATGTACAACTATTACAGAAGGATACATTGATTCGTTTATATATTCGTATTCCATCTGGTGAAAATTTTGATAAAGTCAATGCCGTGTTTAGCCCCGATGGTTCATTGTTGGCGGTATCGACGAACGAGAAGGTCATCAGATTTTATGATGCCCATAAAGGTTTTATACTCAAGCATGTGCATGAGCTTGATGATAATTTTCGCCCGAATCCACCTTTTTCTTTCAACTCCGACGGTTCATTATTTGCGGTTGCAGGCAGTCATGATGTAAAAGTGTACAGTTTGAAGGGTGATTTTCTGCACACAGGTACGATTAATGACATTGAGCCAGTTGAAATGATGTTTACTTCCGATAAAAACATACTGGCTGTCAAGACTTTCTCTGAGATAAAAACTTTTCATTCAAACGATGAATTTGCAACCAGTGAAGTTGTGAAAACTTCCAAAATGAAAAAACGAAGGTTTTATCGAGGTTTCGCTTCGAGCCCAGATGGTTATTTATTGGCAACCCCAACTGCTTTCGGTGGAATCAGGTTTATAGATAATAGAACTTGTCAACCAGGAGATCCGTATCAAACGTCTTTCACTCCTATGATATCTGAAGAATATTCACCCTGTTCCGGCAACAGTATGTTCAATCAGGATATTGTCTACCTGGATACTAGTTTCACAACCAGTATGGCATTCAATAATGATGGGTCTCTTTTGGTCGTAGGTGGAAGCGACATTAATGATGGCTCTGGATATGTTAGTGTTTTATCGAAACAGGGATATGGGTGGTCCATAGAACATTCTATCAAAGATCCAAAATCAACAGTTAATAGCGTCAGCTTCAGTCCTGACGGTGAGTTGATGGCGGTAGCCGGTGTTGAGGGAAAAATCTGGTTATACGAAATTAATCCGGTCGAAGACAATTCGGACGAAGTTAACCAAGAAGAAGTTAACCTGGTCAATAAATCCACAACACCTGAACCATCCAACTTAGTTACTGAATACTCAATGTGCACTATTTTCGGGCGCTGTCATTAACAACGGCTCGATCGTGAAAAATGAAAACACCATCCAGCTGGTGGCTGGATGGTGTTTCTTGCAAAAATTATTCGGAAAATGAAGGAACTTAGCTGTAGTTTCTTGGTCAAATAATTAAGCAATCCTAATTAAATGGACTTTTGTATCAAAACTGAATGGAGAAACTTATTTATGAAGGCTTATTGGAAAAAAATGATTAACTGTTCAGTGCTGGCTGGACTGTCCTGCGTCGCTATTACCGGACTTAATGCTGACACTCCAGCGCAGGAATCACCAAAAAAAGTGGATATTGAATTGGCCCTTGAAATGAACGCGATTCCTCCCGTTGAGCTCAGGAGTCCCTTTGAGGAACAAAGCTCCAAGTGTAAGGTGCACTCAACTTCATGGAATCATGACGCTTCCTTGCTGGCAGCTGGAGTATCGTGCAAACATGATCATAGTGTCAATTCCGCCCATGTACAACTACTACAGATGGATATATTAGTTCCTTTGTTTATTCGTCTTCCATCTGATGAAACTGTACGTAAAGTCAAAGCCGTGTTTAGCCCCGATGGTTCGCTGTTGGCGGTATCGACGAACGATAAGGCTATCAGATTTTATGATGTCCATAAGGGTTTTATACTCAAGCATGTGCATGAACTTGGTGATAATAACTACCTCTATCCATCTTTTGCTTTCAGTCCCGACGGAACTTTATTTGCAGTTGGAGACGAAAGAGATATTAACGTGTTCAGTTTAAAGAGTGATTTTCTGCACTTAGGTACAATTAATAATATTCGACCAGTTGATATAAGGTTTATTTCCGACAATAATACACTGGCGGTCAAGAGCTTATTTGATATAAAGGTTTTTCATTCAAAAGATTCATTTTCTTCCAGTGAAGTTGTGAAATCTTCCAAGTTGGAAAGACGTAGACGTTATCATCAAGGTTTCGCTTCGAGTCCAGACGGTTCTATGATGGCATTCTCATCCAGTGGTAGTGAAATCAAGTTTCTGGATGATAGAGCTTGTAAAAAAGAAGATCTGGATCAGCTGGTTCAAGAGAAGCGCGCCAATCCCTTTATGGTGTCGGATAAATACTTACCCTGCTTTGGCAACAGTTTTTTCAATCAGAGTTCTGTATACAGTGGCGTTGATTACGTAACCAGTATGACATTCAATAATGACGGATCTTTGCTGGCAGTCGGTGGAACTAACCGTAAAGCCTCTGAAAATATTAAGATTTTTTCGAAAAATAAATCGGGTTGGTCTCTGGCACATTCTATTAATGAACCAAAATCTACTGTCAATAGCGCCAGCTTCAGTCCTGATGGTGAATTATTGGCGGTCGCCGGAGTTGATGGAAAAATCTGGTTGTACGAAATTGATCCGGCCGAAGACAATGAAGACGAAGTTGATCAAGATGAAGTTAACCTGGTAAATAAATCAACAACACCTAAATCATCCAACTTGACTACTGAATACTCAATGTGCACTATTTTCGGCCACTGTAAGTAACGACGGCTCGATCGTAAAAATGATATGAGAGCCAGCTGGTGGCTGAGTTGTATTTCATTAACAACTGTCAAAATCAGTGGCTCTCATTTATCAGATTAACCTATTCAGTAACATGATGGTTTTTTCTTCTCTCTTGAATCCGCCCTAGAGGTGATACTTATATTTTGTTGAATTTTAAATGTTAATGTAATGCTGTACTTATTAATTCAATAGTTGTTTTATACTCACTTTCTAAATCAAAATTAGTGCATGTTGTTAAAAAAACCTGATCATTTTTTAATGATTCGTAAATTTTTGATAAGTGTTCTTTCGTTTTTTCGGAGATTTCTTCGTCATTGAACCTGTCTATTTCACAAAAAAGTTCAGATTGCGGAATACAATATTTTTCTTTATGCCCATGAAATGTAAAGTAACTCCCCCCTTCACCAGACGACATTAGCCCAGTTAAAACTTGCATGATAAATTGAGCATAAGCATCAGGGAGGGGGCGAAAAATTTGTTTTTTTGTTTCTTCTATAAAGATGTCTTTTGAAGACGCTGTGCCTGGCTTCTGTCTGGCAAGTAATGATGCGTGATATATCCTCATTAATGCAATATTGTTATTTAACTCTAAATCAGAAGAAATAGGTGTGTCTGACTGATTTAATTGATGTTGTTTTAATCTTATCTCGTCAATAAGGGAGATTAAGCTATTGACCGCACTGTTGAGTGATGCATTGGCATTATATGAATAAAAAACAGAAATAATAAAAATAATTCGACATATTAAAGTTGCTCTGTGATTTTTCATGTGATTCAGGTTTAGTGACTTCGAAAACTACCCCTGAAACCTAGCACTTTTTTATTATTTTTGCAGGCTGTTGGAAAACATAGCGCTTGCAGCAAGGGGGGTGAGCGCAGTTAAACTTTCCCTGATTAATTCAAATTCTGTCTTTAACTAAGCCTCTGCCTGGTGTTTCAGGAGGCTGACCGGGAATAGACTGCCCTACGCGGCAACTGCTCCTGTGTTGCTCTAGCTCCTGCATCCATGCAGTCGTCGGCAACTGCTCCTGCGTTGCTCTAGCTCCTGCATCCATGCAGTCGTGCGGCGCAGCCTCTGAAAAGTGAAAGCGCTTTGACTTTACGAATTGTTCTGGTTGACTCACTATAAAGCTTTCCATCAAAGGGAGGTGCATACATTGAAGGATGCGAACGGCTGGATTGAAGCGCTGTCGCTTGAGCCTCATCCGGAAGGCGGCTTTTTTCGGGAAACTTATCGCTCTGATGAAGTATTAGCCCATGGTAGTCTGCCGGATCGGTTTTCAGGAGAACGAAACTTTTCGACGGCTATTTATTATTTGTTGGAGGGTAAGGATTTTTCCGCGTTTCATCGAATTCAGCAAGATGAAGTCTGGCATTTCTATGACGGTGCATCATTGATTATCCATATTATTGGTCCGGAAGGAAGCTATTCCACTGCAAGGCTCGGACGCACCATTCTGGATGGCGAAGTTCCACAGTTTATGGTACCTGCAGGCTGTTTTTTTGCGGTAGAGGTAAGTGATCCTTCTTCGTACGTTCTTTCTGGTTGTACCGTTGCTCCGGGCTTTGACTTTGCGGACTTTGAAATGCCTTCAGCTGAGCAGCTGTTGAATAGCTTCCCTGAGCATGCTGTTCTGATTGAGCGATTGACACGGTAAAAGCTATGAAAAAATTTATTGTAACTGTCCCCTCGAATATCAATATCAATTCATACAATACTGTTGTCGTTTGGTGTGAGACCTTTGGCGAGTTTATCACTGCGGCCAGATATCGATAGAATGGCGCCGGACTTGTTGAAGTCCGGCAGAATTCATGCCTTAACTTTCGTTAAATGCCTCGTCCCATTCATTGGCAAAAAGATAACCCAGGGTGTGGGCATTTTTTTCTTCTTTATTGACCGCAAGGAAGATGGTTGCGTTGTATGTAGACTTGTCGTGTATGTCCATGACCACGAGATCATCGTTCTGGGCTTCACCTAACTTGTCGATACAGGTGCTATGGGTCACCAGAATCAGGTTTTTGCCTTCTTCCTTGTATTTGAAAATATCGCTATAAAGGTTCTCTTTACAGCCTTCACGAAGCCAGTTTTGAGTAATGGTCGCTTCCTCACCAAACATCAGGTCAGCAGTCTGGTGGGTTCGTTTGACAGGGCTGTTGTAGACGATGGTTGTTTGCTCGGGTAAGTGATTAAATTTCTGCCCGACGGCAATAGCCTCTGCCTTGCCGGGAACGGTGATACCGGTTTCCCCATCAAGACACAGGTTGTCAGAGCGATCACAGCGTTCAGCGTGTCTGACCAGTGCAACGACATTACCTTGAACCCAGTGAACCTGTAGATCAAACAGTCTTTTATCATTTTCAGCCAGGCTAACCGTGGGCTCAGGCTGCAGAAAGGACCAGGCTGCTGACGCTGAAACGGTCAGACCAGCCAGGGCAATCAATGTCTTTTTAAGCATATAAGGTGTTTTGCGACAATTCTTTGAGAGAGGCCCGCTGTGTCAGGATAGTTGTCCCGCTCACTGATTAACCAATAAAAGCTAGACAGTGGGCGATGGACGTTGAATATGCCTCGTTTTTCAGAGGAACGTAAATCAGCTGTTTTGAAAAAACTGTTACCACCACACAATCGCTCTGTGCCGGATGTTGCCAGAGAGGAAGGTATCAGCGAACAAACCCTGTATAATTGGCGTAAAAAACTACGGGACAAAGGATTACCTGTGCCAGGGAACGAACAAAAATCAGAACAATGGTCTGCTGAAAGCAAGTTTGCCGTGGTCGTCGAAACCGCTGCTTTGTCAGAAACAGAGTTAAGTGAATACTGCCGTAAAAAAGGGCTTTATCCTCAACAAGTCAAGGAGTGGAAGCACGCTTGTATTTCAGGTGCTGTTCAGGCTTCTCAGCGTGCAGACCAGGAAAGCAAGCAATTAAAACAAGAGCGTAAGCGCAATCAGAGCCTTGAAAAAGAGCTTCGCCGTAAAGACAAGGCGTTGGCAGAAGCTGCAGCCCTGCTGGTGCTATCAAAAAAGCTCGATGCCTTCTACGGGATAGACAGCGAGGACAACTGACACCTGTCGATAAGCGCCGCCAACTGCTGACATGGTTTGATGAGGCTATAGCAAACGGCGCTTCTCGCTGGAAGGCTGCTGAACAATTGGAAATATCCCTGAAAACACTGAATCGCTGGCGCGATGACAATGGTGCAGTGTTAACGGACAAACGCCCGGATGCCTTGCGCCCGGTACCCTCTAACAAACTGACTGAGGAAGAGGAGCAACGTATTCTGACTATCAGTAATGAAGATGAGTATGCGAGCCTGCCACCATCGCAGATCGTGCCAGCCCTTGCAGACAAGGGAGTATACGTTGCTTCTGAATCTAGCTTTTACCGTGTGTTGAAAAAGTATGGTCAGTTGCACCACCGCGGTCGTTCAAGAAAGCGATCGAAAAGCAACAAGCCGACAACCTATGTTGCTACTGGCCCTAACCAGGTCTGGTGTTGGGACATCAGTTACATACCTTCCAGGGTACGCGGCCAGTTCTGGTACCTCTACCTGATACTGGACGTTTACAGTCGTAAGATTGTTGGTTGGGAGATTCATAGCCGTGAGTCTGGTGAGTTAGCCAGTGAACTGATTAACCGGACAATGGTGGCTGAAAAATGCACTAAAACACCGCTTGTACTGCACTCAGACAATGGGGCTCCAATGACGTCGAGTACCTTTAAGGCCAAGCTTGAGGAATTGGGCATTATTCCCTCTCATAGTCGCCCAAGGGTGAGTAATGATAACGCATTTGCAGAATCGATCTTTAAAACGGTGAAGTACTGTCCTCAGTGGCCATCTCAAGGTTTTCTGACGTTAGAACACAGTCGACAGTGGATGCTGAAGTTTGAGCGCTTTTATAACAATGAACACCGCCATAGCTCAATCCGCTTTGTGACACCTGCGCAACGGCATGAGAAAAGAGATCAGGAAATCCTGAATCACCGGAAACAGGTGTATACCAAAGCGCGAGAAGCTAATCCAACGCGCTGGTCAGGAGTTATCAGAAACTGGGAGCCTGTAGGTGCGGTTGCACTGAATCCTGAGCGGTTGTCTGAAGCAAGAATTAACGAGAAAAAGGCAGCCTAAAATTCAGTTTTCGGGACAACTATCTTGAAAAACTCCGGAGGTAATGTATCGAATCAACGCCTCTCTAAAACAGTGTTAATCAACGCAGAGTAAGCCACATATATTACGGTTTTATGACGAAAGCGCACATGGATAGAGAAATGCCACTTGTCGGGTTTGGGCGTGGTGCACTAAAGAATAGGTATAAGTAGCTTGCTGTTTTCTATACTGACGCAGTCCAGACTCCATCGCCCCTGCTCTGAAATCGCAGAGACGATTGAATTCAGGTTACAGAGCCAAGATTCCGGTCAGACAGACCGCAAAATCCAAAGTAACGATAATAACAGCATCCAAAACAAAGATAGCAGTAGCATTGAAAGCAAAGATAACAGCAGTGGCTCTCGCAGATGAACTATTGAGTGCGCTTTTATCCTGGGCTATTTTTGTACCGGGGTTTGAGCTTGCTCCGGAATCATAGGGTGGGGCGACTGGCTGGCAGATTTCGGTGTCAAAGAATAGCTCGCCTTCAAGGTTGAACAGTCCTCTGCAGGCAGAGGAACCGTTGGTAGCAGTCCAGGTATTCACCATCGGGTTGTTTGTATGAGGTGTGGGGGTTGACATGAGAATGCTGGAACTCAGAGGTCTTTCGCACAGTTCACGTACTTTATGTTCTGCCAGTTTTTGTTCGCTAAGATCTTCCAGTGATTTGTGAACCGCTTTCAGGCTGAATGGTTTCAGGGGTTGCCACCATGGATTGACTGCTTGCAGGTGGTTACAAATCAGGTTCAGTTCAAGCCCTCCCCAAATGGTTATAGCTGTCCATGTTACACTGATATGATTTTCAATCATGTAAAAACGTGGAAGTCCCGCTTCGATTATTTCGGAACCTTCGATATCTCCGGTAAGAACAAAACCACCTTTGCGAGCGGGGTCGCGACGAGTGAAGCCGGCATTGGAAATGTTGACTTCGTTGCTGATAATATCCATGCTGCTTCCAGGAGCTATTCTAAACTCACCTGCCTCTGCCATATTGCCAGTGAAACTGTTCGACTTGACAACTAATTGCTCTGACTGGTTCCTGATCTCGGGAAGATTAATAAATATCCCATGATCCGGAATTAAATGTGGGAAATAGTGGTTGTTAATCGTGTTGTATTTTTCACCTGTGATCAGGTTGACAGAGAACTGCAAGCCCGGACCCCGGATCTCACCATTGGCAGACGCATCCAGAGATTTTCTGCAGTCAAGGACAACTGCGGCACGGATGGGAAGATGGAAAATGTTCCCTTCTAAAATCAGTTTCCGGTTATAGCACTCTGCAAAAACAATGGAGTCAATTGAGGGGTGGTTATTCTCTCGGTCTGGCTGAAAATTAACGTGTTTTATATTGCTGTTTTTTGTTTCATCAGCCTGGAAGTTGTCAGTGGTTCCGATCCTGACCACATATTTGTCTTCATATCCTGGCCGATCTTTGATCATGATCTCAAAACCATTTTCGGCTGCTCCAATAATGTCCTGACCGTTTTTCAAACGTATTGCACTGTTAACAAAGTACTCACCCGGAGTTACAACAGGCGCAGGCGTTGTTGTATGTAAAGAGCTAACCGATGGAGAGGGTGTTGTTGGCATGACCACTTCGGAGGAGAGCAGTATAACAGTGTTCTCAGGTATCCGTTCTATCAACTCATTTAAATTTTCTGCAGGATTGGTGCTGAGAATTATACACTGTCGCTTGTTAACAAGTTCTGAATCCATTCTTAGCCGTTGCTGAACCACCGTCGAATGCTTTGAATGCGTCCTGGGGTCAAGCAGAGAGTCGCAAGATACTGTCGGAAGGGACTGAGAAGAGGGGGTCGTTGAAGATTGAGTCGACGCTTCGAGTTGTTGAATCAGAGTTTGTAACAGGAATACCGGGGCGATGAACCGGGTCAAAAAACGCTGCTGACTTATCATGTTCTGGACTCCCAAAAAAATTTTAGAAGAGAAGCCTAGACGCAGTAAATAAACCTATCCATTCAAATTATGCGCAAGTTGGAAGATAAGGCACGATGATTATCGAATAAGCGTAAAACCCCGTACTTTGAAGACGGGGATGTAAGCTCGGTTAAAAAAACAGACACCCCGTCAACGCGCTTGACCGGCTACAGTCGGTCAAGCGCGATTGGTGTCAGCTGCCTTCCTTGGAGAGTTCAGAAATTTCTTTCAGGCGCTCCAGAACTTTGTAATTGATGGAGTCTTTTGTGTACTGACCACGACTGTTCAGTGTGCCAGGCTTGCAACCGGTCAGAAGCTCCATGGCTTCGTCAGCATGGTTGACTGCATAAACACTGAAATTGCCTGCTTTTACAGCATCGACCACTTTCTGGTGGAGCATCAGGTTTCGGAGGTTGGTGGCAGGGATAATGACGCCCTGCTCACCTGTCAGGCCACGGGCGTTACAAAGATCAAAGAAGCCCTCAATCTTTTCATTAACACCGCCAATTGCCTGAACTTCCCCATGCTGGTTCATGGAGCCGGTGACGGCAAAACCCTGTTTGATAGGCGTATTGGTCAGAGCGGACACCAGGCAGCAAAGTTCAGCCAGGGTGGCACTGTCACCATCAATATAACCGTAGGATTGCTCCATGGTCAGACTGGCTGAGATAGCCAGAGGGAATTTCTGGGCGTATTTGCTGCCCAGATAGCCAGTCAGGATCATAACCCCCTTTGAGTGAATGGCCTGACCCAGAGAGACTTCCCGTTCAATATCGACAATCCCCTGGGATCCCGGGTAGACGGCTGCCGTAATTCTGGCTGCAGAACCAAAGCTGGTATCCCCGATAGACATGACAGTGAGCCCATTGATCTTACCGATCTTTTCTCCTTCGGTATCGATCAGGATACTGCCTTCAATCATCTCGTCGAGAATCTGCTGGCTGACACGTCCGGTGCGCTCAGACTTGGCGGTCAGGGCCCGGTCAATATGTTCGTTGTTGATCTTGCGGCTGCGGCTCATACGACGAATGAAGTCTGCTTCTGCCAGCAGGTCGAACAGATCGCCGATTTTGGCAGACATCTCACCCTGGTGTTCAGCCATTCTCGAGCTGTGTTCAACGAGACGGGCAACGGCCGCAGCCGTCAGGGCCGGGTAGTTTTCATCATCTGCCCGGTTTTTTAACAGTTGGGCAAAAGCGTATACCGATTCCCTGTCTCGTTTAATCCGGTCATCAAAATCGACCAGAACTCTGAAAATTTCATGGAAATCCGGATCAAGCTGTTGCAGCAGATAATAAATATCTCTGGAACCGACAAGTATGATCTTGACGTTGAGAGGGATGGACTCCGGATTCAGGGTAATGGTGTTGAGTAGTCCCATTTCTGAGTATGGAGATTCGATGGTCAGCTCTTTCTGTTTCAGGGCTCTCTTCAGCGCTTCCCAGACAAAAGGTTCTTCCAGCAACTTGTTTGCGTCCAGCAACAAGTAGCCACCATTGGCTTTATGCAGAGAACCAGGGCAAATCTGTCGGTAATTGGTCACCAGGGCACCCATCTCGCTGGCGTATTCAATACGACCAAACAGGTTTTTGTAGTTGGGGTGAGACTCATACACGACGGGTGCAGCACCGCTGGCAGAGTGGCCAATCAGCAGGTTAGGTGCATAGAGTTCAACCAGTGATTGTCGTTTGGTTGAGTCATCCTTGGACTCCATATTGCGGTCATCAGCAAGAATATCAATAACGGTGCGGTGGAGGTGATTCTTAACCGCCTCCAGATATTCCAGTACCGACTTCTCATTGTTGTAATCCTTTTTCAATGGCTTGAGCAGAGGCTCCAGGGCCTGATCAATGGTTTCCTGATTTAGCTTCTGTAGCTTCTCGTTGGATTCCCGTTTCCATTGAGGAAGTTCAACCAGCGAGTCATTCAGTATCGACTCCAGTTCACTGATGTCTTTATTGAATTTGGACCGTTTTTTATCCGGGAGCTGGGCAAATTCGGTTTCGTCCATCGCCTTACCCTCATGCATAGGGGTAAAGCTCAGGGAACCCGCTTCGCGAAACAAGGCAATGTTCCGTTTCAGGGCTTCCTGTTCAATCTGATCAATGGCGTGGTCATAGCTTCGGTTGAAATCGCGCTCGATAACACTTTTCTTTTGTTGATAGGTCGGGTTTTCAAACGCTGCCGGAAAGGTCAGCATGAGACTGTCAACAAACTGATCAAAATCTTTCTGCAAAGGCTCGCCCGCTCCCGCCGGAAGCATCAAAATCTTTGGTTCACGAGGGTTGTCGAAGTTATTGATATAAACCCAGTCGTCAGGTGGCGTCTGGCGCTTGGCTTCAGATTCCAGATATTTTCTCAGATAGGACATCCTGCCTGTACCGGACTCTCCCATCACATAGATGTTGTAGCCCGTTCGGTGCATGGCTACGCCGAATTGAATGGCACTGGTTGCTCTTTCCTGGCCGAGGATACCCGCATATTTCTCAAGATCGTCGGTGGACTTGAACCCAAGTTCTTTGACCGGCTGTTTCGCAATGAGTTGACTGGTTGAAAGTTTAAGCTTTTTCACTAAGGCCTGCCGTTAACTAATGAGTTCTCTGGGTCATTTCTACGTCGCAGAGCACCATAGGATCAATCATAAGCCGCTCTGCTTTGATGGATTCTTAACCTGCCGGAAAAACCATTAGCCGGTAGGCTGCCAGGTCATCAGTCTCTTTGGATAACCCGTACGGATAGCATAATGCTTTTTTTATCTAACTGTCATGAATTCTGTTGCCAATTGAGGTTGGAGGATAAAAGCGGCTTTTTTAACGGTTATTTGTTACAAGAACTTGCTTCTAATTTTCTGAGTAATAGCGTTAACTTAAATGATGAGATGTCCAGTGTCGATCGTTGAAGTGACATTGAGTAAAAGTGTGGGATTGCTTCAGAACAAAATGTAGTACGTAAGTTTTATATCGTTTGTGTATGCATCTTTGCGAAGGTCCTCTGAGGTTGCCAGGAAATTGAGGTCATCATGTTGAGATTTCTGTCATGCCTGCTAACAGTTTTTTTTATTTTTTCATTTCACAGTGCTCAGGCTTCACCGCAGCTGGTTAAAGAGTTGCAGAAACTGGTAGGGGGGTTACCACCGGGTAGTGTTCACTCCATTCAGGTCAAAGACCCTGCCAGTGGCCGGGTTGTTTTTGAACAGGGGGCTCATCACAATCTGGTGCCTGCCAGCGTTCTGAAAGTAGTGACGGCCACACTGGCTTATGAGGTTCTGGGCGATAAATTTCAATACACTACCCAGCTCGTAACCCGCGACCGACCTATCCGAAAAGGTATTGTTAATGGGCCCGTAGCTCTTGTGTTCAGTGGTGATCCTTCTTTGAGACGGAAACATCTGGATGAGCTTGTTGGCCAGCTGAAAAAGCGGGGGGTCAAATCTATTCATGGAGACCTCTGGCTGGATGGAGCTGTCTTTACAGGCTATGACCGCGCTGGTGGCGTCAGCTGGGATGATCTGAACATCTGTTTTGCAGCACCGGCAGCCGCCATGATTCTGGACCGGAACTGTTTCTACGGCTGGCTGAAACCAGGCAAAAAAGAAGGTTCCAGAACGTCCATCCAATACGATCAGCCAGACTGGTTTCTGGCCATTGATAATCAGGTACGCACCCATTCTGAAGAAAATTGCCGTCTTGAAGTTCGCCCCTCAAGGGATAAGGAGTACCGTCTACAGGGCTGTATCAGCCCCAAATCATCGCCTGTTCGCCTCGCTTTTTCTGTGAACAATGTAGAGAGAACGGTTAAGCGGTATGTGAAAGATCGGCTGCAAAAAAAGGGTGTCGAATTAAAAGGCAGAGTCATTGTGGGTCGTCCCGGGATGGATTTGCCTTTTGTTCTGGCAGAACATAGATCCGAGTTTTTACCGCAGCTACTCAAACCGGTGTTAAAGAATTCTGACAACCTGTACTCTGACAGCATTCTGAAAACAGTAGGTTACGAAACCTCTGGCAAGCCGGGATCTTATGCCTCAGGTATTGAAACAGCGCGGGAAGTTCTGGGAGGCAAAGGCGTTGGTTTTCGAACCAGCAGGTTGGTAGACGGTTCCGGGCTTTCCCGATACAACTTTATCAGTGCGTCGACCCTGGTTGATGTGCTGATGTTTGGTTGGTCACGATGGGGGGAAAAAAGTCCCTGGCTGAGCGCTCGTGATCGTAAGGAAATGTGGTTCAAAACCGGTTATATGAGTGGCGTCAGCAGTGTGGCTGGCTATGTATTCCAGCCCGATGGAAAGCCCCTGGTGTTTGCTGTGATCCTTAATGGTCTGATGCCTCCTCTACCAGCCAGTCGTGAACAAATGAAAGCTTTTCGCAAAGACATCAGAGTTTTCCGTCGTTCATTTCTAAAAGCTTTGTCCAAGGAAGGAAAGGTCTGAATCATGCTTTTCCCCCCCCCCCTTTCGAAGTGGCTTCCATTATCCATGAGTGAGTCATTGTTGTCTGCGGTAGGTGTTTGCCGTTGTTGCTATCTTCGATCCCGCAATTATAATCCGCCTCCACTGAATGGTGCATGGCTCTTAACGGGCACGCAACGATCCATTGCAACAACGTTTAAAACGGTGATTGACAATCGGATCGAACAGCGTAGAATGCGCCGCCGCTGAGACGGAAACGCAACCCTCACTGAGTGAACGAATGCGGTCTTGGTAAGTTGAAAAGTGACTTAGAAAACAAGCACTTGACAACAAAAACGGTCGCGGTAAGATAGCGGCCTCGCTGAACA
>NZ_JBLZMU010000001.1:2282500-5697500 GCF_053470045.1 Endozoicomonas sp. 2B-B | reverse complement strand
CACACGTGAAATGTTGTCTGAACATGGGGGGACCATCCTCCAAGGCTAAATACTCCTGACTGACCGATAGTGAACCAGTACCGTGAGGGAAAGGCGAAAAGAACCCCGTTGAGGGGAGTGAAACAGAACCTGAAACCGTGTACGTACAAGCAGTGGGAGTCAGTGGTCAGTTGTCAGTTGTCAGTTGCCAGTAGGCAAGCGACAGCAGATGACTGATTACCAGGTCGTCAAGTTGGAAAATACGGGCAGATTTGCAGAGGTGTTGAAATTGACGCTGAACAAAACTGACCACCGACAACTGACAACTGGCCACTGATGACTGCGTACCTTTTGTATAATGGGTCAGCGACTTATTTTCTGTGGCAAGGTTAACCGTATAGGGAAGCCGTAGCGAAAGCGAGTCTTAACAGGGCGTCCAGTCGCAGTGAATAGACCCGAAACCGGGCGATCTATCCATGAGCAGGTTGAAGATCAGGTAACACTGATTGGAGGACCGAACCCACTGTCGTTGAAAAGCCAGGGGATGACTTGTGGATAGGAGTGAAAGGCTAATCAAGCCCGGAGATAGCTGGTTCTCCTCGAAAGCTATTTAGGTAGCGCCTCGTGTCTCACCATCGGGGGTAGAGCACTGTTTGGGCTAGGGGGCCATCCCGGCTTACCAACCCCATGCAAACTCCGAATACCGATGAGTGCAATCACGGGAGACACACGGCGGGTGCTAACGTCCGTCGTGGAAAGGGAAACAACCCAGACCGTCAGCTAAGGTCCCAAAGTAATAGTTAAGTGGGAAACGATGTGAGAAGGCCCAGACAGCCAGGAGGTTGGCTTAGAAGCAGCCACCCTTTAAAGAAAGCGTAATAGCTCACTGGTCGAGTCGGCTCGCGCGGAAGATGTAACGGGGCTCAAACTATTCACCGAAGCTACGGGGTTCAGTGGTCAGTTTTCAGTGGTCAGTTGTCAGTATGAGAAGACTGATAACCGACCACTGAAAACTGACCACTGCAACCGGTAGAGGAGCGTTGTGTAAGCGGTTGAAGGTTCACCGGGAGGTGGGCTGGACGTATCACAAGTGCGAATGCTGACATGAGTAACGATAAAGGGAGTGAGAGGCTCCCTCGCCGGAAGACCAAGGGTTCCTGCGCAACGCTAATCGGCGCAGGGTGAGTCGGCCCCTAAGGTGAGGTCGAAAGACGTAATCGATGGGAAACAGGTTAATATTCCTGTACCCCTTTTGGCTGCGATGGAGTGACGGAGAAGGCTAGGCCAGCCCGGTGATGGTTATCCGGGTTTAAGGTCGTAGGCTGTGGACTCAGGCAAATCCGGGTCCACAAAGCCGAGAACTGATGACGAACCCACCAAGGTGGGGAAGTGGTTGATGCCAGGCTTCCAGGAAAACCTTCTAAGCACCAGGTCAAAAGGGACCGTACCCGAAACCGACACAGGTGGTCAGGTAGAGAATACCAAGGCGCTTGAGAGAACCTGGGTGAAGGAACTAGGCAAAATGGCACCGTAACTTCGGGAGAAGGTGCGCCGCTGCCGGTGATGGGACTTGCTCCCTAAGCTGGCGGCGGTCGAAGATACCAGGTGGCTGCGACTGTTTATTAAAAACACAGCACTGTGCTAACACGTAAGTGGACGTATACGGTGTGACGCCTGCCCGGTGCCGGAAGGTTAATTGATGGGGTTATCTTCGGAGAAGCTCTTGATCGAAGCCCCGGTAAACGGCGGCCGTAACTATAACGGTCCTAAGGTAGCGAAATTCCTTGTCGGGTAAGTTCCGACCTGCACGAATGGCGTAACGATGGCCACGCTGTCTCCACCCAGGACTCAGTGAAATTGAAATCGCTGTTAAGATGCAGTGTATCCGCGGCTAGACGGAAAGACCCCGTGAACCTTTACTACAGCTTCACAGTGGATCTTGATGTTGCTTGTGTAGGATAGGTGGGAGGCTTTGAAGTGTGGACGCCAGTCTGCATGGAGCCAACCTTGAAATACCACCCTGGCAATATTGAGGTTCTAACCCAGGTCCTTTAGCAGGATCGGGGACATTGTGTGGTGGGTAGTTTGACTGGGGCGGTCTCCTCCCAAAGAGTAACGGAGGAGCACGAAGGTTGGCTAAGCACGGTCGGACATCGTGCGGTTAGTGTAATGGTACAAGCCAGCTTGACTGCGAGAGGTACATCTCGAGCAGGTACGAAAGTAGGTCATAGTGATCCGGTGGTTCTGAATGGAAGGGCCATCGCTCAACGGATAAAAGGTACTCCGGGGATAACAGGCTGATACCGCCCAAGAGTTCACATCGACGGCGGTGTTTGGCACCTCGATGTCGGCTCATCACATCCTGGGGCTGAAGCCGGTCCCAAGGGTATGGCTGTTCGCCATTTAAAGTGGTACGCGAGCTGGGTTTAGAACGTCGTGAGACAGTTCGGTCCCTATCTGCCGTGGACGTTGGAAGTTTGAGGAGAGCTGCTCCTAGTACGAGAGGACCGGAGTGGACGAACCACTGGTGTTCGGGTTGTGTCGCCAGACGCATTGCCCGGTAGCTAAGTTCGGACGGGATAACCGCTGAAAGCATCTAAGCGGGAAGCCCCCTTCAAGATGAGACTTCCCTGGCCGCAAGGCCCATAAGAGACGTTGAAGACTACGACGTTGATAGGCGGGGTGTGTAAGCGTTGTGAGGCGTTGAGCTAACCCGTACTAATGACTCGAGAGGCTTGACCATATAACGCCAAAGCGATTTGCGCAGCGAAGCTGCCAGCAAAAGCTGGAAGCCTGAAGCTGGAAGCCGTACACAGTGAAAGAGAGTGTTGAGCAAGAATAGACGACACAGCTTAAAAGAGATTTGGATTCCAGAGCCTTAGTTTTCGAGAAACAGCTTCAAGCCTCCAGCTTAAAGCTTCCAGCTCGAGAGCCAACGGCTCGACCAGTTTTGCCTGGTGACCATAGAGCGTTGGAACCACCCGATCCCATCCCGAACTCGGAAGTGAAACGACACATCGCCGATGGTAGTGTGGGGCTTCCCCATGTGAGAGTAGGTCATCGCCAGGCATTGAATAAAGCAGAACCCCGGTTGAGAGATTGACCGGGGTTTTTGTTTTGTGGGCAAAGGAATGTGGCAGAACAGAAGTGAAACGAAACATGCCTGGGCGGCCCCACCTGGGCGGCCCCACCTGGGCGGCCCCACCTGGGCGGCCCCACCTGGGCGGCCCCACCGATGGTAGTGTGGGGCTTCCTCATGTGAGAGTAAGTCACTGTCAGGCATTGAATAAAAAAAGGCCCAAGATCGAATTCGTTGGGCTTTTTTTATTCAGTGATTTGCGACCTTATACCCATCATAGAGAAAAGTCGCACTGGCATCGGCGATAAGTAAGCGCTAAATCCCCCTAATCGACATCGTCAAAAACTCCGGTTAATGTTTTGCTTTTAACTGGGGTTTGATTATGACGGTAGAAAAAAGCGCCTGAATGAAAGGTCTCTCGTAGCGGTGCTTACAAGGGCAACATGTATCCGGAATATTTCAAGCCGACAGAACAAAAAGATTTCGGTTTTTACCAGAAGTGCTATTTTTTGCTTGCAAGGAACTCGGCTTTCCTTATAATCAGCCGCGTCTTCAGGGATGGCATTTCTTCCCCGAAGCAACGAAGTGGTGGGCGTAGCTCAGTTGGTAGAGCCCCGGATTGTGATTCCGGTGGTCGTGGGTTCGAACCCCATCGTCCACCCCACTTTTAAAAAAGGCCTGACTATCAAGTCAGGCCTTTTTTTTGAACTTAGCACTCATTATTTTCTAATACTTCTGCTGATCTTCACTCAGCTCAAGATAAATCCTGTATTTTCTGTCATAGTCTTCTGCAAGCGATGTGTCAGGAGATAGCGTTTCTTTTCGCTTCATTCAAGCCTTCAGCATAGGAAAGATGACTGCTTGGCAGGTGGTCAATCAATGCTCCCGACACTGATCGAACAACAACGTTGTGTTAAAAGCCTTCAAGGGCTGAAGGCATAAGATGTCATCAGAGGGCTGCATTATTGTGTCAGAAGTCTGCCAGAGCTTTAGTGTCTGGGTTTTTTTGCCGCAAAAATAAGCATAATAGTAGACGAGTAATTCAGCAGGCTTTGAAGAGATAAGCAAATGATTATGGACTCAGTGATCGGGCATCGAGGTGCAGCTGCTCTGGCTCCGGAGAATACTCTGGCTGGTATTCGGAAGGCGGCCGATTTGAGGCTGAAATGGATAGAGCTCGATGTGACACTGCTGGGAGATGGCTCAGCAGTGATGTTTCATGACCCAACAATGAGCAGGACTTCTTCAGGAAATGGGCATTTGAGGGGAAAGAATCTGGCTCAGGTCGCTACTCTGGATGCCGGACGCTGGTTCTCGGAGGCGTTCGCCGGTGAAAAGGTGCCAACACTTCTTGAAACACTGGCTTTGATCAAGAAACTGAAGCTGAGCCTGAATCTTGAGCTGAAGCCCAATCGCTGCGATTTAAAGCTTTTGGTTGAGGAGGTGGTTGCAGCCATAGAAGCAGCTGATTTCCCCGAGGATCAACTGTTGGTATCGAGCTTTAATCATAAACTGCTGGTTCTGTATCGGGCAAAAGCTGGCAGCAGGATTGGTTGTCTTTTCGAGTCGCTGCCTCGAAACTGGAAATACAAAGCCAGACAGGTTGGTGCCAAAACGATTCATCTGAATGGCAAAAAACTCAAAGAGAAAAACGCGCATGACATCAAAGCGGCAGGTTATGAGCTGTATTGCTATACCGTTAACGACAAGGACATGGCTGATCGATTAAGAGCCTGGGGTGTTGATGGCGTCTTTTCGGATAATCCTGCTTTAATCGCTTGACAGAGTGCCGGGCAGGCACTCGGTTGCGAATGAAGATTAGTGTTCTTCGTCTACTTCTCTCAAGTATTTGAATAGTTTTCTGAAAGCTGCGGGAGGTTTGTCCTGTACGGCTTCCTTTTGAGCGTTACGTACCAGTTGTCGTATGTGTTGATGATCGGCTTCAGGGTATTTGTCGAGGTATTCAGTGAGCACCTCATGCCCCTCGTTTATCAACCGGTCACGCCAGCGCTCCAATTGATGAAAGCGACGGCTGTATTCCTCACTGGTGGAATCCAGGCTGTCGAGATATTTCTGGATGGGTTCCAGCTCCTGGTCTCGCATTAATTTGCCTATGAAGCCCAAGTGCCGTTTGCGGGCATTATTGCTTTTAATTCGCTTGCTCTCATCCAGCGCTTCCCTGAGGCGTTCATTCAGGGGCAGCTTGTCCAACATGGCTGGCTTCATATCCATCAGGCGGGCACCCATGGCCTTGAGCTCGTCCATATCGCGTTTGAGCTCGGATTTGCTGACGTAAATGATTTCTTCAGCGTCGTCTTCAAATGGGGAGAGGTCTTGATCTGACATGGTTCAGGTCTACTTAGAGAGATGCAGGCATTTTACTCCAGTTACGGATATTCAGCTATGAGTGTAGAAGGCTGCCAGACTTGTTTTGGGCCAATGGTGATAGTGCTTATGGTGAATGGTTTGTTTTTCTTTCGCTATGGGCATTTGTGGCTGGGCACGGCACAATAGGACTTACACGTATAATTCTGAAAGGCAGGAATTTCATGGGTGATAAAACCAACGCTGTACTGGATCCCCGCTCTGAAGAGGATCGCCTGAAGACCCTGGTCAGCGATATTCTGGCTGAAGCCCGACGTCAGGGCACAGATGCCTGTGAAGTCGGTGTCAGTCTCGATGCAGGTCTTTCGGTGGGCGTCAGAATGGGTGATGTTGAAACAGTGGAGTTTAACCGTGATCAGGGTTTCGGTATCACCGTTTATCAGGGGAAGAAAAAAGGATCAGCCAGTACTTCAGACAGTACACCTGAAGCCATCAGGGAGACGGTGAAGGCAGCTTGTGATATTGCTGGATATGCTTCGGAAGATCCCTGTGCCGGTCTTGCCGATGCAGAGTTAATGGCGACTGAACTGCCAGAGCTGGACCTTTATCACCCTTGGGGTGTTGGTGCAGAAGAGGCTATAGAGCTGGCTTTGAAGTGTGAGGAAGCTGGCAGATCGTTTAGTAGTAAAATCAAGAATTCTGACGGTGCCAATGTCGGTACTCATCAAGGCTGTCGTGTATATGGGAACAGTCACGGCTTTGTAGGCAGCTATATTTCCAGTCGTCATAGTCTGAGTTGTATATTGATTGGTGAAAAAGCCGGTGAAATGCAGAGAGATTATTGGTACACCGTCGCCCGTGATGGTAATGATCTTGAGTCTGCTGCGGATGTCGGTCGCAAGGCAGCGGAAAGAACGGTGGCCCGGCTGGGTGCCAGTAAAGTCCCTACGGGTCAGGTGCCCGTGCTGTTTGCAGCAGAAGTGGCTTCAGGCCTTGTTTCACACTTGTTGGAGAGTATCAGTGGTGGCAGCCTTTATCGTCGGGCTTCATTTCTGCTGGATCATCTGGGTAAGCAGATATTTCCTGACTGGGTGCGCATCCATGAGCAGCCATACCTGAAAAAAGCACTGGGTTCGGCCAGTTTTGATAATGACGGTTTGGCTACCCGGGCCAAGGATTTTATCTCTGATGGCGTTCTGGCCAGCTATCTCCTGAGTACTTATTCTGCCCGTAAGCTGGGCATGAAGAGTACGGCTAATGCCGGGGGTGTCAATAACCTGTTCCTTGACTGCAATGCAGGCGGCAGGGAAGAGTTATTGAAACAGATGGGAACGGGCTTGTTGGTGACCGAGTTGATGGGGCAGGGTGTGAATATTGTCACAGGTGATTACTCAAGAGGTGCGGGCGGCTATTGGGTTGAAAATGGCGAAATACAGCATCCTGTCTCTGAAGTGACTATCGCTGGAAACCTGAAAGATATGTTTATGAATATGGTGGCTGCAGGGAGTGATTATGATCGCAGAGGGAGTATTCAGACCGGTTCGATTCTGATCAGTGAGATGACTCTGGCGGGTGAGTGATAAGGGTTCAGCCTGTTATCTATTTGGCTGAGTATAAAAGCAGGTTAAATGAATGATAATCACATCTTTAAAGCTAAAGAATTGGCGGAACTTCCGTGATGCTGAGATCAATTTGGCCCAGGTTTCTTATATTGTCGGACCGAACGCGTCCGGTAAGTCAAACTTACTCGATGTTTTCAGGTTTATAAGGGATATCTGTAGAGCCGATGGCGGAGGACTTCAGAAAGCTGTGAAGGACCGTGGGGGTATCACAAGACTGCGTTGTTTGCACCATCGTCGAGATACGGAAGTAAAAATAGAAGTTTCTATGTCAGAAGGAGGAAAATCGGATGCTGCAAGCTGGAAATATGTACTGGCCTTCAAAACAGAAGGTAAGGGTGCACAGAGGATTATGATTTCCAGCGAAGAAGTATGGAAGAATGGCAAAAGAATATTAAATCGACCTGATAAAGACGATAAAAAAGATGCTTTGTTGTTAACTGAGACTCACCTGGAGCAGACCCGGGCAAATAAAGAATTTAGATCAATCGTTACAAGTTTTTCGGAGGTCACTTATCTCCATCTTGTTCCGCAGCTGCTTAAATATGCAGATCATATTGGCGGGAACAGGCTGGAAAACGATCCTTTTGGGCAAGGCTTTCTTGAGCGATTGGCCAGAACTCCAAAAAAAACCAGGGATTCGAGACTAAAAAAGATTGGGGATGCACTTTCCATTGCCGTACCACGATTTAAAGGCTTGAGATATATACAGAACGAAAGAGGTCAACCTCATCTGGAAGCGCAATATGAACATCATCGTCCAAATGCAGGGTGGCAATCAGAGGAGCACTTTTCTGATGGAACCTTGAGATTGTTGGGTATTCTTTGGAGTTTGTTGGAAGGTAAGGGGGTTCTGCTACTGGAAGAGCCAGAATTATCACTCCACAATGCTGTAGTGGAGCAAATTCCTTTGATGATTGATCGAGTTCAAAGAAGGGCAAAAACGAGAAGAAGGCAGGTCATCATAAGCACTCACAGCGAAGCAATTCTGAATAATGAGGGTATTGATCCAAAGAGCGTAATCATTCTGGAGCCCGGCAGAGAAGGTAGCCAGATTCGAACAGTCAGCAAGGCTGAAAATAAAGCACTTGAAGCGGGTTTGACAGTGAGTGAAGTGATATTGCCTAAAACCCGACCCGCAAATGTCCAGCAGCTAGGGTTGTGGGGATGATACCGCTGTATGTCGCTACTGAGGATCAGTTGAGTAGCGCAGTAGCTGTTTCAATGATAAGGACTGTAGATAAGAAAGGGCTCTTTGATATTCAGATGATAAAGCCCACGGGTAATGGTCAGTTAAAGAGTAAATTGTCAAAATATATAAACCTGTCGTATACGTATCCCGTCTTGATGATAACTGATCTTGACAGGATTTCATGTGCTCCGATTCTGATTTCTCAGTGGCTTGGTCAACAGAGAGTGCCTGATAATATGCTTTTCAGAGTTGCCGTGAGGGAAACGGAAGCATGGTTGCTTTCAGACTCGGATGGCTTTTCGCAATATTTTCAGATTCCTTTGTTGAAAGTGCCAGATCATCCCGAAAATTTAGATGACCCCAAACTTATGCTTTTGAATCTGATTCGAAGGTACGGATTACAGAAGGATAAGCTGGAAATCTTGCCTCCAAAAGTTAGTGGGTCAAAAGTCGGTATCGGATACAACAATAGTCTAATCACTTTTGTAGAGAGAGAGTGGGAAGCAGAAAGAGCCTCTTTGAGATCAGATAGTTTGAGTAAGGCTATGGGGCGCCTTCAAGAGTTATCAGACAGACTCCAGTGTCAGCCATAAAACAAGGCCGCCAGTCCCAGAAAGGATAGGAATCCAACAACATCGGACACTGTCGTTAGTATTATGGTGCCAGCTAATGCGGGATCTATGTTCATGGATTTGAGAACAACGGGCAGGCTGGCACCGACAATAACGGCAGTGCTGAGATTGATGATCATAGCACAGGCGATCACCAGAGAAATGACCGGGTCATGAAACCATAAGTAGGCAATCAGGGAAACCAGAGCAGCCCAGAGTATGCCATTGAGAAACCCTGCCATTAATTCACGACTGAGCAGCCATCGAAGGTTGGTCCGACTGATCTGGCCCAGTGCCATGCCTCGAATCACCAGGGTCAGAGCCTGTCCGCCAGCATTGCCGCCCATTCCTGCAACAATGGGCATCAGGACAGCCAGGGCAACGACCTTGTCTATGGTAGCCTGAAACATACCTATGACAGAAGCGGCAATAAAGGCTGTTATCAGGTTGATACCCAGCCAGACTGCACGCCGACGGGCTGTCTTCAGTGCGGGAGCAAAGGTGTCTTCATCGTCATCCAGGCCTGCCATGCTCATCATGGAGTGTTCGGCTTCTTCCCGGATAACATCTACCACGTCGTCAATCGTAATGCGGCCTAGAAGCTGACCATGCTCCGAAACTACTGGTGCTGATACCAGATCCTGCCGTTCAAACAATTGCGCAACCTGGCTGTCTTCCATATCGGCAGCGATAGGTTTCAGATCGGTCTGCATTACTTCAAAAACTGTGGCTGAAGGGGATGTGGTCAGGAGAACGGATAAAGGCAATGCCCCAATGTATTCGTCTCTGCGGTTGACGACAAACAGACTGTCTGTCATCTCCGGAATATCCTTGTGACGCCTGAGGTAACGAAGCACAACATCAAGCGTACTGCTGGGTCGGATGGTGATGACATCAGTATTCATCAGTCCACCGGCTGTGTCTTCCGGATAAGAGAGAACGGCTTCTACCCGTTGCCGGTCCTGGCTGTCCATAGAATCCAGCACTTTTCGGGTGATGGCGTCGGGTAGCTGCTGTAGCAAGTCAGCTATGTCATCAACGTCCTGACCTTCGGTAATGACTTTGAGTTCTGCCACATTCATCCTGTCCAGGAAAAACTGCCGGACTTCGTCGCTCAGCTCCTGCAATACGTCGCCTTCCATCTCTCGATCGATCAGGCGCCAGAGAAGGCTGCGAAGTTTGGGAGGGGAAGATTCAAGCAGGTGTGCCGCATCCGGAGCCGGAAGACCATTCAGCATACGCCTGAGTTCAGGAGAAACGCCGTGCTCAAGGGCTTCGTTGAGCTCCTGAAATGCCTTGTCTCCGATACTCAGTTGCAGCTGTTGTACCATAGATGCGTATCCGGTTTTTTTGGTAGAAGTGTCTGAGTATCGAACTTCTGTTCTTTTAACCATCAAGTCTGATAGTCAGACTCAGTCATTTCACATGTCATTCTTTGTTAGCTTTGCCGGGCTTTCAATCTCTGGCAAAGCTTTTCGAGAGACCAGTATAAACAGGGATTTAATGATGAAAAGGGTGACTACTCACCCTCTTCAAAAAAATCATTGATCAGATTGCACAGAGCCGAACAGGCCTCTTCTTCATCATGGCCTTCAAATGTCAAATCAAGGACAGAGCCTTTTCCAGCAGCCAGCATCATGACGGCCATGATACTTTTCCCATCCACTTCACGGCCGTTAAAGCTCACCTTCACCTGGCTGGCAAAAGCCGTCGTTGTAGAAACAAATTTGGATGCTGCCCGAGCATGTAAACCAAGTTTATTAATAATGGTGATCTGCTTCTGGATCATTATTTGGAAAGCTCCCGATGTCTGACCTGAACACAGTCAAAACGTTCTTTGAGCCACTCGCCCAGTTTTTCACTAATAAATACGGAACGGTGCTGCCCCCCGGTACATCCGATCGCAATCGTCATATAACTGCGCTGTCCGGATTCGAACCTTGGTAACCATTTTTCCACGAATGTGCTGAGATCTTCAAACATCTCATTCACCATGGGTTCTGATGCCAGAAAATCTTTAACTGGCTGATCCTGGCCAGTGAAGGATCTTAAGGCTTCAACCCAGAAAGGATTAGGCAGACAGCGAACATCAAAGACGTAGTCGGCATCAACTGGCATACCGTGCTTGAAGCCAAAGGACTGAATCATCAGGGTCATACTTTTGCTGGTGGAGCCGCAGAGTCGTTGTCTTATCTGTTCTCTGATTTCATGGACAGACAGTGGCGAAGTGTCCAGCCTAATATCAGCTTCTTCAGCCAGTGGGGCCAGCAGTTTCTTTTCCAGATTAATGGCTTCTGTCAGGGAAACCTTGTCATTGCTCAGAGGATGGCGACGGCGTGTCGAACTATAGCGCTTCATCAGGGTGTTGCTGTCTGCGTCGAGAAAGATTACTTGACACTCAACCCCCTGTTTTTTCAACTTTTCCAACAATGTCGGGAAGCGTTCCAGAGAGCCGGGCACATTACGAACATCGAGGCTGACAGCCATACGGTGCGGTTCGACCAGGTTGCTTTTAAGATTGGTTGGCAGATCATTCAGCATGCTGGCAGGAAGGTTGTCTACACAGTAAAAACCCTCATCTTCAAGGGCGTGAAGGGCGGAGCTTTTGCCGGAGCCTGAACGTCCACTGATGATGACCAGCTTCATGGTGTGTCCTTCCCGATTGTTTGACTGTGTAAACAGGTCTCTCACCTGGTTCCGAGTGAGGCAAGTCTATCAAAACCTAATGAGATTAGAACCAGTCGCTTTCTTTTATTTCTAGCATAGTCCGGATATTTCTATTCCATGCAGTTTTGAAGGATAAATAGGCTTTGTAGTGACAAAAGTGAAGAAGAAAGGATTTCTGAGCAAGAAACATTTTGCCTGCTTCTGTTATCAGATCAGCAAGCAAAATATTTTTTATCTACAGTCGTTAAACGGGGGAACAGATGATGCTGTAAAGTGCCTCGGAATTTTCTGCCGCTCGCATCTGACTTAACAATACTTCTGATTGAAAACGCTCAGCGACAGCCTGCAATATATTGAGATGTTCCTGAGTATTTTCTTCCGGAACAATAAGTGCGAACACCAGATCGACCGGCTGCTTGTCCACAGAGTCAAAATCTATGGGTTCAGACAGTTTGATCAGAAGTCCGGTAGGATGCTGACAAGCACTGGAGCGACAGTGAGGCAGGGCTATGCCTTTGCCCAAACCGGTGGTACCGAGTCGCTCTCTGTTAATCAGCTTGTTAAACAGATCCTTGGTTTTGATAGCGGGAACATGCTCACTGATGATTTCCGCAACAATTTCCAGGATTTTCTTTTTGCTGGCCCCCTGCACATCGCAGAGGGTGCGCCCGGGGGTTAGAATGTTTTCAATAATCATACAACGATCGATGCTTACAGGCGGCCGTTGGCACCCTGTAGCCGGTCAAGCGTTTTCTCTTTGTGTTTTACCAGTTGTCGATCCAGTTTGTCCGACATGTCATCAATGGCAGCGTACATATCTTCAGCCTCAGCGGTTGCATTAATATCCGCCCTACGAACATGTAGAGTCGCTTCCACTTTGTGCTTCAGTTTCTCAACACTCAGAGTGACCTGAACGTTTGTAATCTGATCAAAGTGGGCGGCAAGGCGGTCGAGTTTCTTGGTGACATAATCTTTCAGAGCCTCAGTCACCTCTACATGATGTCCACTGATGTTGACTTGCATGTAACGCTCTCCTGCTGATCCCGATTCTCGACATTGGACTGCCCCCGGGATTGTACGGGCAACCCTGATTGAAAGTCTATCACTGTCAATGACAGTTAGCGCTGTTCTGAGACAAAAAATCTATGGGGCGATTTGTGGTATAAGGGCTTGTTACCTCAATCGCTGAAGGCTCAGATAAGCTGCTTGCGTTCATTCGATGGCGGTATATTCATTGATTCACGATATTTGGCGATGGTTCTCCTGGCCACTTTGATCCCCTGGTCCCCCAGCAAGCCGGCGATTTTGTTATCACTCAGTGGTTTTTTAGGGTTTTCATCGGATACCAGTTTTTTAATCAAGGCTCTGATGGCTGTTGATGAGCACTCTCCACCAGTGGCTGTGCTGACATGGCTGGAGAAAAAGTATTTCAGCTCAAACACGCCTCTTGGAGTGTGCATGTATTTCTGTGTAGTGACCCTGGAAATAGTGGACTCGTGCATATCCACTGCCTGAGCAATGTCTGCCAACACCAGGGGCTTCATGGCCTGCTCACCCTGCTCCAGAAAATCTTTCTGAAATTCAACAATCTTGCCGGCTACTTTCAGTAAGGTTTCGTTACGACTTTGCAGGTTTTTCAGAAACCAGCGGGCTTCCTGCAGCTGGTTCTTCATAAAGACATTGTCACGACTGTTGTTGGCACGTTGCACCATTGAGGCGTAATTGTTGTTGATGCGAAGTCTGGGCAGGGATTCTGAGTTCAGTTCAACCGCCCAGCGGTCCCTGACTTTGGTGACCGAAATATCGGGGGTGACGTATTCCGTGTCCGCCTGGCCGATTTCTGATCCGGGCCTCGGGTTGAGGCTTTGAACAAGGTTAAGGGCTTCCCTCAGTTGATGTTCTTTGAGACGGGTACGCCGCATGATTTGGGCATAGTCACGACTACCCAGAGCCTGTAGATGATTCTGGATCAGCAGACGTGCTTCTTTCAGGAAGTGGGTTTCTTGTGGCAGTTGATTGAGTTGAACTTCGAGACATTCTTTCAGGTTGGCGCTGGCACAACCCACCGGATCAAAGTGAAGAATCCGTCGTTGCATGACCTGAAGTTCTTCAAACGCCAGTTCCTCTAACTGTTCCTGTAGCGAGAGATAAATTTCTTCCAGGGAGTGAGTGAGGTACCCGTCATTATTGATGGCTTCGATCACAGCCAGGCCCATCAGCCTGTCTCTGTCAGTCATGGGAGTCAGGTTTAACTGCCATTCCAGATAGTCCTGGAGGGACTCATTGGCCCGGGAGCGGGCAAAAGGATCATGTTCTTCATCGGTTGCAGCGGGCAGGCTGGAATAGACATCATCCCATCCGGAGTCAACGGGCAGGTCATTGGGTATGCTGTCAGCCCACTGGGGTTCTTCTGGTTCCGGGGGCTGTTCTGCTTTTTCATTGAAGTCAACAGGCTGTTCCCCTTCATCACCAGATGCAGGTGGTTCCTCAACGGACTCTTCAGACTCCAGCATCGGATTGGATTCAAGAACTTCCTGGATTTCCTGCTGAAGGTCCAGAGTGGAAAGTTGCAGAAGCCTTATGGCCTGCTGCAGCTGAGGTGTCATGGTCAGCTGCTGGCCCATTTTTAGCTGTAAGGATGGCTTCATAGGCAACTGTATACCTTTACTTCGGTGTCTGCACTGAGGGTGCCAGATTTGATGCCATCAGCGCCTGACAGTTATATCTCAGTGTCTGCTCATTATTTTGATTGGGCTACTCTCCATGTCACTGGGATTATAATCACATCTGAAGCTTCGGGAAAGTGATTCATCAAGTCAGCCATGCAACATTCAGAACAAGAGTATGAAAATAAATCAGCTCAACATCTTTGCCCGCTTCTTTCGCGAGACCAGTCAAGAGATGATCAGAGACTGAACTGATGCCCGAGATAAACGTCACGAACCTTTTGATTAGCCAGGACAGTCTGACTATCACCCTCGGCAATAATAGTGCCTTCGCTGACAATGTAGGCCTTCTCGCAGATATCCAGTGTCTCCCGGACATTGTGGTCGGTAATCAGGACTCCGATGTCCCGGGCTTTCAGGTGCGTGATAATGGCCTTGATGTCACCAACAGAAATGGGGTCAACACCGGCAAAGGGTTCATCGAGCAGAATAAATTTTGGGTCAGTGCAAAGAGCTCGGGCAATTTCTACCCTGCGCTTTTCACCACCGGAAAGGCTCATACCCGGATTGTCCCTGATATGATTGATATTAAACTCTTCCAGCAATGACTCCATTTTTGCGATGCGATCTTTCCGGGAAAGGTCGGAACGGGTTTCCAATATCGAGAGCAGGTTATCGGTGACCGTCAATTTCCTGAAAATAGAAACTTCCTGTGGCAGATAACCTACGCCAGCTCTGGCCCGGCCATGCATAGGTTCGTGAGTTAAACTCTGGCCACTAAGGTCAACCTGTCCACCGTCTGCTTTTACGAGACCTACAATCATGTAGAAGCAGGTAGTTTTACCTGCCCCGTTGGGGCCAAGAAGTCCGACAATTTGACCACTGTCGACAGCCAGAGATACATCTTTGACGACCTGTCTGCCTTTGTAGCTTTTACTGAGATGTTCTGCCTTAAGCGTTGCCATCCGGAGTTTGTCTTCCTGTTTAAAAGTTAGCTGTCGTTTTTCTGGCAGCCCTTTCAAGCCTGTTCAGTCGTTGAGCAGTGAGTGTAATGGGATATTAGTACTACTGCTTGCTCTCAGGTTTGGGTTGGTAAATCATTTTGACCCGACCATCCGGGTTGCTTTTGTTCTCGCTGCCCTTGGCATTCACGGTCTGTTTGGTCAGGTCATAATCAATACGTTCACCTGTGAAGGTATCACCCTTCTGGGTCAACTGCGCCTGTTTGATCAGTTGGATCTTATCGCCAGCCACCTGATAATCGATAGTATGACCCCAGGCTTTCAGAATGCCTTGATCATCAGGTTGCTGTTCTTCGTAGTAAGCTCTTTCCTTGTCGCCTTCTGCCACAATTTTTTTAACTTCCTGCTGGACGGAATAGATGGTCACCTTGTCTCCGGTAATTCGGGTGGTGCCCTGAATCATCACAACATTGCCTTTATAGATGGATACACCTTTCTTGTTATCGATATCGGCGGTGTTGGACTCGATCTCAATAGGCTTCTGCCGGTCAGATGGCAATGCTTGTGCCATGACTGGAAGCAGAACCGTGGCCCCCAGCATCAGGTAATATTCGACCCCTCTGCGACGACTCTTTCTGTCTGGCCGCTCATTTGGATCAAGGCGCTTGGCCTGTTCATGGCTTTGGCTCATGAAATCCTCTTACCCTAGACTTGAGTTTAACCAGACTCTCCTTGAAGAAAGCCTCCATACCAATGGCGCGCGTACGTCCAGTGTCGTTGGTGATCAGTACCGGTCGATCAGTGACTGCCAGATCCTTTTCAGAGTATATGGTCATGAAATCAGTGTCTATTCGAACCTTACTACCATTGCCGAGGTTCGTCTGGGTCATCACCACATCATCCCAGAGCTCTATATCCTCGCTGCCGGGCAACAGTTTGCCATAGAGGGCGTCGGCCACCATGGGTTTTCCGGGGGTATTGAAATTCTCCAGATGAGGGGTTTGCAGCAACGTTGTGTCATTGTGCGGGTAATGGGTGATACTGTCTGAGACCAGTATGTAATCCAGTTCGCCCTCTTTGTTGTACTGGGTGACCCTGGTGTCAATGAAATAGTAGTCAGCGTTCTCACGAACCAGAGGCTGTTTTTTCTGAACCCCAACATGGAGTTTGCTGTCATAAGCCCAATAGCCAACGCCGACCATTATCAGCATCAGAAAAGCAATCATTATCAGGTTCCGATTGGGCATCAGATCATTGGCTCCGGGTCACAATCTGGTCAGAGTCTGCAAAGGCAGATACCGACAAAAGAAGGCCATTCAGGAAAATGATGCCCGGTTTGTGCAGTCGGCAGCATTTTCGCAGCAAATGAATTCAGTTTACCATGATTTTATTTGATCATCAGGGGCTGCAGACGAATGTTTTCAAATACTAGACACTCGCTGTCGGCCTTACGTAAGAAGAGTTAAACGGTAGTGCTTTCTTGTCGTCAAAGAAACGCTTGAATGGAAAGGTATCGCTGTAATGGTGGAAAACTATCACAGCGATATTTTGGGTATTTTAACTCTCTATTTCAGGTAACTGGCCAGCATGTCATCCAGCTTGCCTTTGGCTTTAAGAATGAAATCACAAAATTCTCTGGCTGCACCTTCGCCGCCACGATTAGTAGTGATAGCAGGTGAGTGTTCACGAACGTAGTAGTGCCCGTTAGGAACGCTGCAGCCAAAACCAACCTGTCGAATGGCTGGAAGATCTGGCAGATCGTCTCCGATGTAGGCCACTTCATCCAGGCTAAGACCTTGCCCTTCTTCCTGAAGCAATTCTTTCAGAGCGACAAACTTGTCTTCGCGGCCCTGATAGAGAAAATCTACGCCCAGGTCGGAGGCTCGTTTTTCAACAAATACGGATCGACGGCCGGTGATGATGGCTGTTTTTACACCCGACTGCTTGAGCATTTTCAGGCCATGACCGTCGAGAGTATTGAATATTTTCATTGATTCGCCATGCTCACCAAACAACAGTTTGCCGTCAGTGAGAACACCATCGACATCAAAAACAGCCAAACGAACCCTGGCGGCGGCAGATTGTAGTGAAGAACTGATCATACAACGCCCGCCTTCAGTAGGTCGTGCATATTAATGGCACCGATCAGTTCATTGTCATCATCAACACAGATCAGAGCATTGATTTTCCGGTCATCCATAATCTTCAGGGCTTCAGCCGCAAGAATCTCGGGGTGGATGGTTTTGCAGTGGCTGGTCATCACTTCATCAATCAGTGTGGATTTGGGGTCGACGCCCTTGTCCAGAGCCCGACGCAGGTCACCATCGGTGAAAATGCCAATGACATGGCGTTTGTTATCGACAATGGCGGTCATGCCCAGGCCTTTGCGAGTAACTTCCAGCAGGGCTTCGCTCATTGGTGTGCCCAGGGGAACTTCTGGTACCCGTCTGCCAATGTGCATGATGTCTTTTACTTTCAGAAGCAGTCGTTTACCTAAAGAGCCACCAGGGTGAGAGAAAGCAAAGTCTTCTGCAGTAAACCCGCGGGCTTCCAGCAGGGCAATGGCCAGTGCGTCGCCCATTACCAGGGCTGTGGTCGTGCTCGAGGTAGGCGCGAGATCCAGAGGACATGCTTCTTTTTCCACCCCGGTGTTGAGATGGGCTTCAGCATCTTTCGCCAGTGTTGAATTCGGGTTGCCGGTCATGCTGATCAGGGGGGTGCCCAGTCTTTTCAGCAGGGGCAATAGAGTAATGACTTCGCTGGTTTCGCCAGAATTGGAAAGAGCCAGAACCACGTCTTCATGGGTGACCATTCCCATATCACCATGGCTGGCTTCCCCGGGGTGTACAAAGTAAGCAGGGGTGCCGGTGCTGGCGAGGGTTGCAGCAAGCTTGCGGGCAATATGTCCCGACTTGCCCATGCCAACGACAATAATCCGGCCACGGCATTCAAGCATAACACGGCAGGCACTGGCAAAACTGCTGTCGATCCTGTCTATCAGGCTCTGAACAGCTTCCAGTTCCATGGTAACGGTGCGGCGACCAATTGAGATGAACGGCTCGTCAGTAGTCATATTACGTACAGATTAGTTGTGACACGGCTATTCTATAGTGCCTTTCGCCACAGTAACAGTTCGGGATTTCTGCATTAAAACCTGTGCACTATGATCAGTTCCTCCTGATTCCGATACTATAGACCTTATCGCAACCGCACGACCGCATGGATGCAGGAGCAGTTGCCGTGCAGGATAGTCTTAACACGGGCTAAAATGGAGAAGCCCGGGAGGCAGGGCTGACCGGTCAGCCCTGCCTGAAAAAGTCAGTGCTGAATGAATAACCAGGCACCATAGAGAAAGTATATTGAGAGCAGCGCAATGCCTGTCATTCTGCCCAAATGTCGAGGTTTCCGGCCAATCACGCAGACCAGGGCCAACAATATTGTCATGCCCAGCATAACAGGATAATCCCGCAGGATAACTGCCTGATCCAGTGCTCCGGGAGCTACCAGTCCGGGCATGGAGAGAACCGCCAGAAGGTTAAACGTGTTTGAGCCGATCACATTACCCAGGGCAATATCATGATGGCCTTTCAGAGCGCTGGTGATGGATGCGGCCAGCTCTGGCAGACTGGTGCCAATGGCAACAATCGTCAACCCGATCACAAGGTCGCTGATGCCCATGGCCTTAGCAATCTCGGTGGCCCCCCATACCAGTAGCTGTGAGCTGCCCAGCAACAGTAAAAGACCAGAACCCAGCATAAACCAGGCTTTTGCTGAGGACAGCTCTGGAATGTCTTCATCTTCCACCACTGCCTCATCCGGGTGTTGTTTCTGCCAGCGAATCATCAGGTAAAGGGTAATGACGAGGCCTGCCAGCAGAATCAAACCATCTATTCGACCCAGATAACCATTGGCAATGCAGAGACCGGAAATAATAGTTATCACCAACAGAAGGGGAATTTCTCTCTTGGTCAGAGCCGCTTTAACAGGCAGGGGGGCTATCAGGGCAGTAACACCCAGAACCAGGCCGATGTTGGCGATGTTTGAACCCATGGCATTGCCCACGGCCAGTCCCGGGAATCCTTGCAGTGCAGCCGATAGAGAGACCAGAATTTCAGGTGCAGAGGTGCCTATGGAGACCACTGTCAGGCCGATTAACATTCTTGAGACGTTCAGATTGCTGGCCGTAGCAGCGGCACCGGCAACAAAACGGTCTGCACTCCAGGTCAGGATAATGAAACCCACCAGGATGGCAGCAAGGGCAATGAGCATAGGATAAATTCTCTTCTCTAATTCAGGATGATTGGCTGAGATACTTTTTTTTTTACCTTGGAAGCGGCAAGATGATTTTATTCAGTCATTATTGTGTGAAAAAACCATTATCAGAAAGGGAGCAGTCATTCTCGGAACGGATCGGTTCATATAGCATTGTTCTGCCAGTCCGGACTCTAGATAAAAAAGCCCAGTCTAAGTCTGTTGATAGTGAAAAGATAGTAAAAAGCCGGTAAAGAAGCTGTTTGGATGCAGTGATACTGATAAGGATACGTTCCCACAGTTCAAAAGGTAGCTGAAAGTCGCCATAATTAGATGCGGGTTGGTGGTAAGCTACCAGGGGATGGCGGTTGCTACTGAGTGCAGTCCACACATAGACAAGGAATAGCCTTCCAATGACAAAGGCAAGTGATAACTTTATTGAGATCCGTGGTTTGACGTTTCATCGAGGCGATCGAACGATTTTCAAGAATGTTGATATCGCCATTCCCAGAGGAAAGGTGGTGGGTATTATGGGGCCATCGGGTACTGGTAAAACGACGTTATTACGTTTGATCGGACGTCAGCTTCGCCCTGACTCCGGACAGATCTTTGTGGATGGCCAGAATCTCGATCTGCTCTCCCGTGAAGAGTTGTTTCGTACCCGTCGTAAGATGGGCATGCTTTTTCAGAGTGGTGCGCTTTTTACCGATTTGTCGGTGTTTGAAAATGTTGCCTTTCCTCTGCGCATTCATACCAGACTGGCTGAGCCGATGATTCGGGATATTGTCTTTATGAAGCTGGAGGCGGTAGGGCTAAGGGGTGCCTGGTCGTTGATGCCGGCAGAACTGTCAGGTGGAATGAACCGTCGTGTGGCACTGGCCAGAGCCATTGCACTGGATCCGGCTATGGTGATGTACGACGAGCCTTTTGTAGGGCAGGATCCTATAGCCATGGGTGTGCTGGTAAAATTGATCAGAATGTTGAACGAAGCACTGAATATTACCAGTATTGTGGTATCACACGATCTTCATGAAACAGCGTCAATCTCCGACTACCTCTACCTGATAGCCGACGGTGAAGTTATTGGCCAGGGTGAGCCGAAGCGTCTTATGAATTCCAATGATTCCCGGGTTAAACAGTTTATGAACGGACTATCTGATGGTCCTGTGCCATTCCATTATCCGGCACCGGATTATAAAGAAGTATTGCTGGGTGGGGAGACCGGATGAGCACAGGTATTCTTGACAGATTATCGCAGCTCGGCCGTTTTGGGTTGGATCAGATTCAATCCATGGGCCGGGCAGGCATTTTTCTGGTACTGGCTATTTTCTCCCGAGCCGGTTTCAGTAACCGATTCTCCTTGTTGATTCAGCAGTTATACAGTGTCGGTGTCATGTCGCTGATTATTGTTACCGTGTCAGGGCTGTTTATTGGTATGGTGCTGGCCTTGCAGGGCTATAACATACTGATACGATACGGCTCAGAAGATGCCGTGGGGCAGATGGTGGCTCTCAGCCTTTTGAGAGAACTCGGGCCGGTAGTTACAGCTTTGTTGTTTGCTGGACGAGCAGGTTCGGCTCTGACGGCTGAGATAGGGTTGATGAAAACCACAGAACAACTGTCCAGTATGGAAATGATCGGGGTTGATCCACTCAAGCGCGTCATTGCGCCTCGATTCTGGGCAGGGGTGATCTCCATGCCATTGCTGGCCGCCATTTTCAGTCTGGTCGGTATACTGGGAGCTGTGATGGTTGGCGTGGATTGGCTGGGTATTTATGAAGGTTCTTTCTGGGCCACTATGCAGGCTTCGGTCAGTCTGGCGGCGGATATAGGGAATGGGCTGATCAAAAGTCTTGTATTTGGTTTTGTCGTGACCTGGATAGCGGTATTCCAAGGATATGATGCCATCCCCACTTCAGAGGGGGTCAGCAGGGCCACAACAAGGACTGTTGTTTATTCTTCGCTGGCCATTCTGGGGCTGGATTTCATTTTGACCGCTGTCATGTTTGGAGAACTCTAAGATGCGGATGAGAACGGTAGAGATAAGTGTCGGCGGTTTCATGTTGGCCGGGATGCTGGCATTGGTTGTACTGGCGCTAAAAGTCAGTGGTCTTTCATTGGAAAGCGGCAAGCAAACCTATACCGTGACTGCCATGTTTGATAACACTGGAGCCCTCAAGCCAAGAGCTAAAGTAGCCCTGGCCGGTGTCATCATTGGCAGGGTCACCAAGGTTGAGCTCGACAAGCAGACCTATATGGCAAAGGTTGATATGGAAATCGATTCCCATATAAATAACATTCCTGTCGACAGCACTGCCTCTATCGTGACGGCAGGGCTGCTGGGAGAGAAATACATTGGTATCAGCATTGGTGGAGATACTGACTACATCAAGCCCGGTGGTCGCTTCGAGGATACCCAGTCGGCTGTTATCCTGGAGGAGTTGATTGGCAAATTCCTTCTGGGTTCAGTCGATAAGGACTAAAGGCTATTAACTCCAATATATAAAGCCTGTAGAGGATGATGGAATCAATGATGAAAATGGTAAAGTCTGTTCAACAATTCATGACGACCCTGGTCTGTCTGATGGTGATGGGTGTATCTTATGCTGCGCCCGCTTTGCAGCCCCCGGAAGTGGAAGTCAGGAAGATTACCTCCGAGTTGCTGGATACTTTCAATAAGAACAAGAAGCAGTACCAGAAAGATCCTGAAGGTTTTTTCAAGGAAGTCGATCGTCTTTTATCTCCGGTGGTGGCTTTTGACCAGGTAGCCCGCTATGTCATGGGCAAGTACGCTCATCGCAATCCTGAACAGGTTGAGAAGTTTGAGTCGGTATTCAAGGATAGTTTAATCCGTTTCTATGGCAAGGCACTGTTGTCTCTGGACGACACTAGTCTGGTTATCGAGAGTGTGGATAAAACCTCACCTGAGTTGCTGAAAAAATATCAGGAAGGTCAAATCAGCCGTATACCCGTCAGGATGAAGGTTCGTACCAGCACCAACACGGTCGAGATCTTTTACTCAATGGTGCATGTTGATGGTCGCTGGAAGCTGCGTAACGTGACAATCGAAGGAATCAATATTGCCAAGCAATTCCAGAGCCAGTTTGCAGACGCTATGAAAAAGCACAAGAAAGTATCCTACGTGATAGATAACTGGGCTGCTATCATGTCCGCTTCAGCAGACGGCAGCAGTAAGAAGTAGTTTTGTCCATTTTTTTGCTATGAGCATTCAGGAATCAAAATCATGCAGCTTGAACGATTGGCACCGGGACAGTTTTCTCTTAACGGGATTGTCAATTTTGATAATGCTGTCGAGGTGGAGAGTGAGGGGCGTAAGCTGTTGGAAGAGGACGTAGCTCCCGGAGGCGTCCTGAGAGTCAGCCTTGGGCAACTGCATAAAGGGGATAGCTCAACCCTGTCTGTTTGCCTGTCCTGGATCAGGCTGGCTCAGAGTAGAGGTGGTCATCTCTGCCTTTCTGACATACCGGAGGAGCTTGCTGCCCTGGCCAAGGTCTGTGGAATAGCGTCGATTCTGCAGGAAAGCACTTGCCCTTCTGCTTCCTGATTAAATGCAAGTGAGTGACGCCCTTTTGCCTGTTTATTCGCTACCAGTCTCCTTTCGGGACTGGTCAGTACAGTCAATGTCCGATATGATCCATCGATTTGCCCGCGAGTACGTACAAAGAGTACGGGCTTGTTGAGTGGTTGTTATTTTTTCATGAAAATACTGCTGTTGGGTGGTGTTTTTGTGTTTATGCTTTTAAGGCGTGAGGCGGTCTTTCCGGCTCATGACTGTTTTGAGAGGTGAATGCATGCAAGCCACCGAAGTGAAGGCGCTGCTGGAAGAGAGTTTCCCGGGTTCAGAGGTTCTGGTAGAAGGAGAAGGGTGTGACCTTCGGCTGACCATTATCAGTGACCAGTTTGAAGGGGCCCTGCCTATCAAACGTCAGCAGATGGTGTACAAACACCTCAATGAACTGATCTCCAGTGGTGCCATTCATGCGGTGACCATGATCACCCAGACACCTTCAGAAGCGCAGCGTCAGGCCTAACCAGCGAATCACAGGTGAAACTATGATGGATAAACTGATTATCACTGGTGGTACGCGTCTGGATGGCGAAATCCGTATCTCCGGTGCCAAGAACTCTGCACTGCCTATTCTGGCAGCCACCCTGCTGGCGGATGATCCTGTTACTGTCTGCAACCTTCCCCATTTACACGACATCACTACCATGTTTGAGCTGTTTGGCTGCATGGGTATCGATCTGATGGTCGATGAGCGTATGAACGTTGAAGTTCATGCCAGCACCATCAAGCAGCTGAAAGCGCCCTATGAGCTGGTAAAAACCATGCGGGCTTCCATTCTGGTTCTGGGGCCTTTGCTGGCCCGGTTCGGTCGTGCTGAAGTCTCTTTGCCCGGCGGTTGTGCCATCGGCAGTCGACCTGTGGATCTGCATATTCGTGGCCTGCAGGCTATGGGTGCTGATATTTTGGTTGAAGATGGTTATATCAAGGCCAGTATCAGGGATCGTCTGAAAGGTGCCCGTATTTTCATGGATACCGTGACCGTAACCGGAACTGAAAACATTCTTATGGCAGCCTGTCTGGCCGATGGTGAAACCATTATCGAGAATGCTGCCCGTGAGCCGGAAGTGGTTGATTTGGCAGAATGTTTGAAAACCATGGGGGCCAAAATTGAGGGTGCTGGTACCGATGTTATACGTGTTCAGGGGGTTGAGCGTCTTAAAGGGTGCACCTATTCCGTTCTACCTGATCGAATTGAAACCGGTACTTATCTGATCGCGGCAGCTGCAACCGGAGGCCGCGTTCGTCTCAAGGACACTCAACCTGATCTGCTGGATGCGATTCTGATTAAATTGCGCGAAGCTGGTGCTTCCGTAGAATGGGGTGAGGATTGGATTGAGCTGGATATGAAAGGTAAGCGTCCGGAAGCGATTGATCTTAGGACAGCTCCCTACCCTGCCATGCCAACCGATATCCAGGCCCAGTTTACGGCGTTGAACCTGATTTCTGATGGCGTAGGCAGCATCACAGAAACCGTCTTCGAAAACCGCTTTATGCACATTCAGGAAATGAAGCGGATGGGAGCTGACGTCAAAGTAGAAGGCAATACCGTTGTGATTAAGGGGGTTGACTCACTGAAGGCAGCTCCGGTTATGGCGACTGATCTGAGAGCATCAGCCAGTCTGGTGATTGCGGGCCTGATTGCTGAAGGTGACACGGTTGTGGAACGTATTTACCACATTGATCGTGGTTATGAGTGTATTGAAGAGAAACTTCAGCAGCTCGGTGCGAAAATTCAGCGTGTACCTGCCTGATAGCATTCTGTTCATTGCAGCTATGTAGCAGGGGCAAGCTTCAAGCTTGTCCCTGCTGAGCCTCTTAGATCAGTTCTGAATCTTTCTCTCTCATAAAAGTATAAAAATCCTCAGTCGGCACGGGTGTATGACACCCACGTTATCTTCTGTTTGGTGTAAACTACGCCACTTAAAGCAAAGGAAGCCTGTCCCGGATGTCCAGTCAGATCACAATAGCGCTTTCCAAAGGGCGCATACTCAAAGATACACTGCCTCTTCTCAAGGCGGCGGGTATTGAACTAGCTGAAGACCCTGCCAAGAGCAGGAAGCTGATTATTTCTACTACTCATCCAGACGTCAATCTGTTGATTGTCAGAGCCAGTGACGTACCCACCTACGTTGAGTACGGCGCTGCGGACGTCGGTGTGGCTGGAAAAGATGTGTTGCTGGAGCATGGATCGACCGAGCTTTATGAGCCTTTGGACCTGCAAATTGCTCAATGCAAACTCATGACTGCTGGTAAAACCGGGCATGAAGAGCCAACAACCGGTCGGGTCAAAGTAGCGACCAAGTTTGTGAATGTTGCCAGACGCTACTATGCATCCCAGGGGCGTCAGGCCGATGTTATCAAACTCTACGGTTCTATGGAGCTGGCGCCACTGGTGGGCCTGGCAGATATCATTGTTGATGTCGTGGATACCGGTAATACCTTGAGGGCCAATGGGCTGGAGCCAAGAGAATTGATCACTCAGGTATCCTCCAGGCTAGTGGTGAACAAGGCTTCCATGAAAGTGAAGTTTGAAGCCATTAATGCACTGATTCAGCAGTTGAGAGCTGCTGTAGACGCCCAAACCCATTAACTGCCATGACGGAAGAGCGTTTTTGTTCCAATCCGGGATGAAAAGTTTTTATGATAAAAAGTGCGACGGAGTAATACGATGACGGTGAATCCTGTACAACTGAGCTACGGAAACCGGGATTTTAATGAGCAGCTGGGTCTTCTACTGGCCTGGGATAGTGTCTCTGACGAAGAGGTTCAGCATCGTGTTAAGCATATCATCGCCGAAGTGCGCTCCCGTGGTGACGAGGCTCTGGTAGAGTTCACCCATCGTTTTGATCGCCTTTCTGTTTCCGGTATGGCAGATCTTACTCTGGGAGCAGAGCAACTTCAGAAAGCGCTGGAAACCATCCCGCAGGAGCAGAGGCAGGCTCTGCAAACAGCGGCCAGCAGAATCAGAAGCTATCACGAGCGACAGGTGCAATCTTCCTGGACTTACCAGGAAGAGGACGGAACCGTGCTTGGACAACAAGTGTTGCCTATGGATCGCGTCGGTCTCTATGTGCCCGGAGGGAAGGCTGCCTACCCTTCATCCGTAATGATGAATGCCATTCCGGCTCATGTTGCTGGCGTAAAAGAAATTATTATGGTGGTGCCCACACCGGATGGTGTAGTCAATGACATGGTGCTTGCCGCTGCCGCTGTTGCTGGCGTCAAAAAAGTGTTCACCATTGGTGGAGCTCAGGCCGTGGCTGCTCTAGCCTACGGTACAGAAACCGTTCCCGGCGTCGACAAGATCGTTGGCCCTGGCAATATCTATGTCGCCACCGCCAAGCGTGAGGTGTTTGGTCAGGTGGGCATTGATATGATCGCAGGTCCATCGGAAATCCTGATCCTATGCGATGGTCACACGGATCCGGACTGGATAGCCATGGATCTGTTTTCACAAGCTGAGCACGATGAAGACGCTCAGTCAATTCTGGTGTCTCCGGATCAGGCTTTTCTTGATCAGGTTGTAGCAAGTATGCGCCGCTTGTTGCCTGACATGGAGCGCAGGAAGATCATTGCAGAATCGGTGAATAACCGAGGCATTATGATCCATGTTCCGGATATGAAAGCCGCCTGTGAGGTCAGCAACCGAATTGCTCCCGAACATCTGGAGTTGTCTGTAGAAGATCCTCAGGCTTTGTTGTCTGATATTCGTCATGCCGGTGCTATTTTTATGGGTCGTTATACGGCCGAAGCCTTGGGTGACTATTGTGCCGGTCCTAATCATGTATTGCCCACATCCGGTACGGCCCGGTTTTCCTCCCCGCTGGGGGTTTACGATTTTCAGAAGCGCTCTTCACTGATTCACTTTTCACCCGAAGGGGCTTCAGAAATAGGTAAAGTGGCTTCTGTAATGGCAAGAGGAGAATCCCTGACAGCTCATGCCCGTTCAGCAGAATACCGCATCAAGAAATGAAGCATCGACTTCTGGTGTGTCGTTGTTATCACTCTTCAGGAAAAACAGAAAGCCTGTTATAGCTGCGCTTATGCTCAGCTGTACACCACTACTATTCAGTTCCTGGGCGGCTTCACTGTTAATCCGGTATCAGGTTGACCTTTCAGCCCTCAGTGTTGGGCAGTGGTTACCTTTCTTTCTATTGAGTGCTGTGACCATGGCTCTGGCTCTGACGCCCAGCACTTTTGTGGCACTGGTAGCCGGTTTTTTTCTTGGCTGGGATGCTATTCCCTATGTGTTGTCAGCTTATCTGATGGCTTCAGTAATGGGCTATTGTGCGGGAGCACTTCTGGATGGTGGACACCTGATGCATACCTTTCGAAACAGCCCGCGTGTCAAAAAAGCACTGAAAACCCTCAATGCCAGTGGCTGGAGCCTTATGTTTCTGGTCAGGCTTTCGCCCGTTTTGCCTTTTGCATTAATGAACCTGTTGATGCCCGCATTGAAAGTCCCGTTTTCGGTTTTCCTGCTAGGTGGGTTCCTTGGCATGTTGCCCAGAACGCTTTTCTCCATCTGGCTGGGTCTCGGAACCTACGACATTGTTTCCCTGATGAATAGTGAAGCATTAGCGTCTCAGTCAAGCTGGTTGGTCATGCTGCTGGTCGTCCTGTCTGGTGCAGGGTTGTTCTTTCTACTGAATCGTGCGGTAAAACAGGCAAAGACGATATAACAGGAAGAGTATCAGATGAGCTTTCTCACTAACTGCTATGTTTGTCACTCTCAGTCGAATAAAGAGGGGCAATTATGTGTAGGACTGTTCTGCGGCCACTGCTTGGAAGTGTATGTCTGATTTTAATGTGTCTCAATAGTTGGGCTCTGGGCTATTCTGAAACAGAAGCCGTTTGTCACGTTTCTGGAAAAAAAGTGTGTGTGACTGTTGAAAAGACCACTTCTTATGAAAAGTGGCTTTGGTTTTCCACATCATGCGATTTGAGGTGCGAGTATTATCATGATGCTTTTGTGGAACAGTTTTTTCCGCTGGAACATCTGAGCGAGTTTGATGGTTTCGGAATAAATCTCCGAAAAAAATCAGATGGCAGGCTGGTTTGGAGTCATTACATGCTCGGCAGAGGGTATAAAAAGCAGGCTTTGATCGTCGAGATAGAAGTGACGAAGGAGGATCGCTTTGAGAGTCCTGAAGGCAAACTGTTTAACCAGCTGTTATTAGAAGATCTGTCGAGACTCCAGCCTGTAACCCCGGAATTATTGAAACGTCACAGCACCAATTACAGGGGATGGCTTTGGTGGGGGCTGGGTCATACTGTGAGTTTATTTTCTGGTTTTTTTGGTTCCTTTTTATTTCTGGCTTTAATGTCATAAACCTGAATCAGTTGACCATATTGGGTCGGGTCGCGACAACCGCCTTCATTTCAAGAGGGTGGTTGTTGCGCAGAATTTGTAGGGTGACTTCACTCCCGGGTGCTTCCTGAGCAACCATATTCATGACCTTCCTGCCATCATTGGTGCTTATGTTGTTGATGGCCATCAGAATGTCTCCACGTTTCAGGCCGGCCAAATCTGCTGGACCATTGTCGTAGACACCCGAAATCAAAATGCCAACATTGCTTTCAACACCGTACGCTTGCGCCAGTCGACTGGTGAGTGGCTGTGATTCTATGCCCAGCCAGCCTCGCACAACACGACCGTATTTGATGATGGACTGGGTGACAAATCGTGCCATGCTGGAGGGAATCGCAAAGCCAACGCCTTCATTACCTCCTCCTCTGGAAAACAGCAGCGTGTTAATGCCCACTAATTCACCACGGGCGTTGATCAGGGCGCCCCCTGAGTTACCCACGTTGATGGCGGCGTCGGTTTGAATAAAATCTTCATAAGTATTGAGACTGAGGTCATTCCTGCCAGTAGCGCTGATAATCCCCATGGTGACTGTTTGACCCAGTCCGAAGGGGTTACCTATAGCCAGAACCACGTCCCCAACCTCGGTCTGGCCAGAATCGGCCAGATCCAGGCTGGGTAAATCGTTTAAATCAATTTTCAGTACTGCCAGATCCGTCTCTGGGTCCCTGCCGACGATGGTTGCGGATTCTTCTCTGCCATCTTTCAGCACAGCCACAATACGGTCAGCGCCATCAATAACGTGATTATTAGTCAGCAGGTAGCCATCAGGGCTGATAATGACTCCGGAGCCGAGGCTGGTTTCTACCTTGGCTCTGCCAAGGTTGTTTTCTGTGAAGGGACTTTTCGGCATTCTGGAGGGGCTGGATTCATTGATCAGTGTGGCGGTAGCAATGTTAACCACGGCAGGTGCTGCTTCCTTGACTGCCGAGCTGAAGGAAACCTCACCAATGCCCAATAGTTGTTCGCCTCTGCTGAGCAGATTACTGAGACTCAAATGGGGCAGACCCAGCCATTTCGGAGCAAGCAACATCACCAGCAAGGCAACAATCAGGCCTGACAGGGCGGGATAGATGAGCTGGTTGAGGAGTCTTTTCATGATCTGCTTGTCAATGATTGTGGGCCGAGATTTCTGCTGCTGGAAATAAAAATTCTTGAAGCCCGAAAGCCAGCAGTATAATTCTCTAATATACCTGTATTTTGTGGCTGATAGATAGCCCCCGAACTTGTGGGAAGCTGGTCATGATCATGACGTGACAGCTTCCCGGACCCAATAAAATAAACAGTGGAGTGAAAAATGAGCATCACGCTGAAGCAGCTGGTGAAGATTCTCGAAGATGAACTGCAACCGGGGCTGTTCAAAGATTACTGCCCTAATGGTCTTCAGGTCGAAGGAAGTGAACAGATTAAACGTCTTGTGACCGGTGTGACGGCTTGTCAGGCCCTGATTGATAAGGCCGTTGAGCTCAGAGCCGACGCTATTCTGGTTCACCACGGCTACTTCTGGAAGGGTGAAGATTCTGCTATTGTCGGCATGAAGAAGCGCCGGATTGAAACACTTCTCAAGCACAACATCAGTTTGATCGGCTATCACCTGCCGCTGGATGGGCATCAGGAGCTGGGTAACAATGCTCAGCTAGCCAGACTCCTCGGCTGGAAGACAGAAGGTGGCATGGAGCCGGGAAAAGCTCGCTCGGTAGGCAGTTGGGGAAGGCCTGAGACACCTGTTTCTCTGGAAGTTCTGGGCAAGCAGATTGAAGAAAAACTGGGTCGTAAACCCCTGCTGATTGTGGGCGGTGACCATGAGATTAAAACTCTGGCCTGGTGTACTGGTGCGGCCCAGCGCATGATTGATCTGGCCCTGGATCTGAAGGTAGATGCTTTTGTGAGTGGTGAAATCTCCGAGTCCACAGTCCACTTTGCTCGCGAAAATGGCATTCACTACATCAGCGCCGGACACCACGCTACTGAGCGCTACGGTGTCAGGGCTTTAGGTGAATGGCTGGAAGAACAGCAAGGTGTTGAACATACCTTTGTCGATATTGACTCTCCTGTCTGAGCTTTTGATCAAACAGGCAGACCGATAGTTTATGGCGTTTCAGGGTTAATATAATGTTATGAATTATTGGTATAATTTTTTTGTTTTATATTCCATTGATGCTGCTAGTATTCGAACTAAGAACAACTCTTAGCCAGCTTCGGGTTTAGCATTCATGTCTGACATAGCCACTCAGGAGAGCACTAAAGAACGTGCTATCGAGCTTTCTGGAGAGCGCCTCAACCATTTGAAGCAGCTCGAAGCAGAAAGCATCCAGATTATCAGGGAAGTTGCTGCCGAGTTTGATAACCCGGTTATGCTCTATTCCATTGGCAAAGATTCAGCGGTAATGCTGCATCTTGCCATGAAAGCCTTTTATCCGGGTAAACCGCCTTTTCCGCTCATGCATGTGGACACCACATGGAAATTCAAGGAAATGATTCAGTTCCGTGACCAGTTGGTCGATGACCTGGGTCTTGAGTTGATTGTGCATATCAATCAGGACGGCGTAGAGCAGGGCGTTGGCCCTTTTTCCCACGGCAGCGCGAAACATACTGATATCATGAAAACCCAGGCCTTGAAACAGGCTCTGGACAAACACGGTTTTGATGCTGCATTCGGTGGCGCTCGTCGTGATGAAGAAAAGTCACGGGCGAAAGAGCGGGTTTACTCTTTCCGTGACAGGCACCACCGCTGGGATCCCAAGAACCAGCGGCCGGAACTCTGGAATATCTACAACAGTGAGGTAGAAAAAGGCGAAAGCATTCGGGTCTTCCCTCTGTCCAACTGGACTGAGCTGGATATCTGGCAGTATATCTATCGCGAAAATATTCCTATTGTTCCTCTCTATCTTTCTAAAGAACGCCCGGTGGTAGAACGTGATGGCAACCTGATTATGGTTGACGATGAACGTATGCCTCTGGAACCAGGCGAGAAACCAGTGATGCGGAAAGTGCGCTTCCGAACTCTGGGCTGCTACCCATTGACGGGAGCCGTTGAGTCAGAAGCTGACACTCTGCCTGATGTTATTCAGGAAATGCTGCTCACCAAAACCTCTGAACGTCAGGGGCGGGTCATTGATCACGACAGTGCCGGATCAATGGAGAAGAAAAAACAAGAGGGGTATTTCTAATGTCTCATCAGTCTGATCTGATTGCTTCGGATATTCAGGAATATCTCCGCAGGCACGAGCAGAAAGAGATTCTGCGTTTCCTGACCTGTGGCAGTGTCGACGACGGTAAAAGCACCCTGATTGGTCGGCTTTTACATGACACCAGCATGATCTACGAAGATCAGCTGGCCTCTGTTGAGAACGACAGCAAACGTGTAGGAACCCAGGGCGAAAAAGTTGATCTGGCTTTGCTGGTGGACGGTTTGCAGGCTGAGCGGGAGCAGGGCATTACTATTGATGTGGCCTATCGCTACTTCTCTACAGAAAACCGGAAGTACATCATTGCTGATACTCCGGGTCACGAACAATACACCCGAAATATGGCCACCGGAGCTTCCACCTGTGATCTGGCCATTATTCTGGTAGATGCCCGCCAGGGGGTGCTGACACAAACTCGTCGTCATACCTACATTGCCAGCCTGCTGGGTATCAAACACCTGGTAGTAGCGATCAACAAGATGGATCTGGTGGGTTTCAGTCAGGCACGTTTTGAGGAAATTCGTAATCAGTACCTGGACTTCTCGGAATCACTGAACCTGGGGGACGTTCGTTTTGTTCCTGTATCGGCTCTGGACGGAGACAACGTTGTTCATCGCAGTGACAAGGCTGACTGGTATACCGGGCAGACTCTGATGGAAGTAATGGAAAGTGTTGAGGTGGCTAATGACCGTAACCTTGATGACTTCCGTCTTCCGGTTCAATATGTGAGCCGACCCGACCTCGATTTTCGGGGGTATGCAGGCACTATCGCTTCCGGTGTGGTTAAGCCCGGCGACAGAGTAAAGGTATTACCCTCCGGACTGGAAAGTTCTGTGGCGCGAGTGGTGACCTACGACGGCGATCTGGAAAAAGGTTTTGCGGGTCAGGCTGTAACTCTGACGCTGGAAGACGAGATCGATATCAGTCGCGGTGATATGCTGGTGCATGCCCGGGATGATATTTCGGTCTCTTCGCACCTGAATGCCAGTGTTGTCTGGATGGCAGAGCAGGTCATGAAGCCTGGGCGCCAGTACCTGATCAAATTTGCCACCACCAAAGTAGCGGGAAGTTTCACAGCCATTAATCACAGGGTGGATATCAATACCCTGGAACAACAGGAGGCCGATCAACTGGCTCTGAATGAGATAGGCTCCTGCCAGCTGGTGCTGACACAACCTGTTGTTTTTGATCGTTATGAGGATAACCGTCAAACCGGTGCTTTTATTGTTATTGATCGCTTGAGCAATGCGACCATTGCCGCAGGCATGGTTGAATCTGCTGCAAACGAGGGTGCTACCGCAGAGACGGTTCTGGCCAGCGACAGGGCGAATCGACTGGGTCAGGGCGCCGCTCTGGTTATGGTTGATGGCTCTGAAGGTTATCTGCAGAAAGTAGAGCGTCATTTGTTTGATGGTGGGCTTTTACCGGTCGTCGTTGATCATCAGGACCAACACTGGGTTCAGAAAACAGAAGCCCTGCTTCAGGCGGGACTGGTTGTTCTGGTGGCCAGGACTGAACTGAAAGACCTGCAGGTTGAAGTTTTACACAGCATTAATGAGTCAGACAGTCTGTCGGCTCTCGTCAATTCTCTGTCTTTGTAGCTGAGACGGGCTATCGCAGTTGTCCGGTTGCGATAGCCCTTTTTCCTTCCCTCCGGGACACTGTCTGATCATTTATCATTCTTTCTGTAGGCACGCCAAGTAAGGTTGAGAGCTGAAATACGTACAAATGCTGGTACAGAGTCTCGACACCCTGATTCAATATTGCAACTCTTCTACAATGGGGAATTGGCACCTTATTCAGCCTGAGATATGTTTGGAGGTTGAATCGGGACTGCTTCCCTCAGAGTCTGACTGTGAAGAGAGCAGCAACTGCCTGTTCCGGCCAGCCCCTCATATTCTTAGTTTTCTGGAGCCGAAATGAAAGCCAACTTTTATGCTGGACTGCGTGAGCAGCTGGAAGACCTTAAAAAAGAAGGTTTGTACAAAAGCGAGCGAGTGATTACCTCGCAGCAGCAGGCTGATATTACTGTTGATACTGGCGAAGAAGTGATTAATTTTTGTGCTAACAATTATCTCGGGTTGGCCAATTCCCCTGAGCTGATAGACGCAGGCAGGCAGGCGCTGGATAAATATGGCTACGGTATGGCTTCCGTACGTTTTATCTGTGGAACCCAGGATGTTCACAAAGAGCTGGAAAAGCGTATTTCCGAGTTCCTGAGCATGAATGACACTATCCTGTATTCCTCCTGTTTTGACGCTAATGCCGGCTTGTTTGAAACCCTGTTGGGCCCTGAAGACGCTATCATCAGTGACTCTCTGAATCATGCCAGCATCATTGATGGTATACGTTTGTGCAAGGCGAAGCGCTTCCGCTATGCCAACAACGACATGGCAGATCTGGAAGCCAAACTGAAAGAAGCTGCAGAAGCAGGCGCCCGTTACAAGCTGATCGCAACGGACGGTGTATTCTCCATGGATGGCGTGATTGCCAACCTCAAAGGTGTCTGCGATCTGGCGGACAAGTACGATGCCATGGTCATGGTAGATGACTGTCATGCCGCAGGTTTTGTCGGTGAGAATGGCCGTGGTACCCACGAACACTGCGGTGTAATGGATCGTGTTGACATTATTACCGGTACTCTTGGCAAAGCTTTGGGTGGTGCTTCCGGTGGTTATACCTCTGCCCGCAGCCCGGAAGTCATCGACTGGCTGCGCAACCGCTCCCGTCCTTACCTGTTCTCCAACACCCTGAGTCCAACCATTGCCAGCGCTTCTATCAAGGTGCTGGATATGCTGGAATCGGGCGGTGAGCTGCGTGAGAAGCTGCGCCACAACTCGAATTACTTTCGCACCGAGATGGAAAAGCTGGGCTTTACCCTGGCGGGTAATGGCCATGCGATCATTCCCGTCATGCTCGGCGATGCTTCTTTGGCGGCCGAGTTTGCGGAACGAATGCTGAACGAGGGAATCTATGTAGTAGGATTCTCTTTCCCTGTTGTTCCAAGGGGCGCAGCCCGAATTCGTACCCAGATGTCAGCTGCTCATAACCAGGAACATATGGATAAAGTTATTGCAGCCTTTGCTAAAGTGGGCCGTGAGCTGGGCGTTATCTCCTGAAGGACCTGCGGAGCTGAGTGAATAGGAAGCTGACATGAAAACCCTGGCAAAACTGAAAGCGGAAAAAGGCATCTGGCTGGCCGACAAGCCCAGGCCGGAACCTGGCTACAACGATGTTCTGATCAAGATTCGCAAAACAGCGATCTGTGGAACCGACATGCACATCTATAACTGGGATGAGTGGTCACAAAAAACCATTCCTGTTGGAATGCATGTAGGACACGAGTTTATTGGTGATATTGTGGAAATGGGCGAAGGCGTGCGCGGCTTTGAAATAGGTCAGCGTGTGTCCGGTGAAGGTCATATTACCTGTGGCCACTGCCGTAACTGCCGTGCCGGCCGTCGCCACCTTTGTAATTTCACGGTTGGTGTGGGTGTCAATCGGGAAGGAGCTTTCGCAGAGTACCTCTGTATACCAGCGACCAATGCTTTCCCGATTCCCGATGACATCAGTGATGATCTGGCCTCCATCTTCGATCCCTTTGGCAATGCTGTACACACTGCTCTGTCGTTTGATCTGGTGGGTGAAGATGTATTGATCACCGGTGCCGGTCCTATCGGCATTATGGCGGTTGCAATCTGCAGGCATGTCGGTGCTCGTAATGTTGTCATTACTGACGTCAACGAATACCGTCTGGATCTGGCCCGTAAAATGGGAGCTACCTGTGCTGTTAACGTTGCCACTGAAGATCTGCAAGAGGTCATGGCAAAACTGGGGATGGTAGAAGGCTTTGACGTAGGTCTGGAGATGTCTGGTAACGGTCGTGCTTTCCAACAGATGCTGGAAAACATGAACTACGGTGGCAAGGTATCCCTGCTGGGTATTCCTTCCAGCGATACCACTATTGATTGGAATCAGGTGATCTTCAAGGGTCTGGTCATCAAGGGTATTTATGGCCGTGAGATGTACGAAACCTGGTATAAAATGACCAGTATGCTCCAGTCCGGTCTGGATATTTCCCCGGTGATTACTCATCGGATGCCGGTGGATGATTTCCAGAAAGGTTTTGAAATCATGGGGTCCGGCCAGTCTGGCAAAGTGATTCTTGATTGGAGTTGACCATCTCTAACATCGACCTGTCCAAGCGATAATAGGGCTTAAATCTGGTTCCCATTCTTCGGTGGGTGTCTTAAAAGCTCTTCATAAAAGCTCTGGTTCTCATGCATCAGCGTGGGAACCTGTGGATTATGGTTTTCCATGAAAGAGTTTCTTTCACTGAAGCTGAGAGTTCTGTAAAAGAAAATGTGGAGCCGAAAGGCTCCACGATCAGAAGTTAATGCTTAACCAAAGTCACCCGCGATATAGTCACGGGTCTTCTGATTTTCAGCTTTGTTGAAGATCTTGCCGGTTTTATCAAACTCAACCAGCTCACCCAGATACATAAAGCCGGTGTAATCAGAGATACGCATGGCCTGTTGCATGTTGTGAGTCACGATCACAATGGTGTACTTCTGACGCAGTTCAGTAATCAGTTCTTCAATGGCGCTGGTGGCCAGTGGATCGAGAGCCGACGTGGGTTCGTCCATCAGGATGACTTCCGGCTCCAGGGCAATGGTGCGGGCGATGCACAGACGCTGCTGCTGACCACCGGACAGGCTGCTGGCATCGGCATTCAGCTTGTCCTTCACTTCTTTCCACAGATGGGCTCGCTTCAGGGCCTTTCTGGCACGAATAGCCATTTCCGGCTTGCTCAGTCCACCTTTCATCTTCAGACCGAAGGTGATGTTGTCGTAAATGGACATAGGGAAAGGCGTAGGCTTCTGGAAAACCATACCGACTTTGGAGCGCAATTCATTCAGATCCACACCACGTTGCAGGATATTTTCGTTATCCAGCAGAATCTCACCTTCAGCCGACTGACTGCCATACAGGTCGAAGATGCGATTCATGGTGCGCAGCAGGGTGGATTTACCACAGCCGGAAGGACCAATCAGAGCCGTTACCTTGTTGTTGTAAATCGGCATGTTGATGTTCTTCAGGGCTGGTTCAGAACCTTTGCTGTAAAAGAAACTGAGGTCTTTTACTTCCATTCTGGGTTGCAGAATATCATCGGCCAGACCGGATTCTGTCTTGATTTGACTCAGGCTTTCTGTAGCCGCAGGAGCAGTAGCAATGTTCATGTTCATTTGGCTGCCTTTCGAGCTTTGATCCAACGCGGTAAAGCAGTGGACAGAATATTGATAATCAGAATAAATACGGTTATCAGCAGTGCGCCGGCCCAGGCCAGTTGATTCCAGGATTCAAAAGGGCTCATGGCATACTGATAAATGGTCACCGGCAGGTTAGCCATAGGCTTGTCCAGATCGGTGCTCATGAAGTTACTGTTGAGGGCGGTAAACAACAGGGGGGCTGTTTCACCGGTAATCCGCGCTACAGACAACAGAATACCGGTAATAATACCGGGGCCGGCTGCCCGATAGCACAGCTGGGTAATGACTCGCCAGCGCGGAGCGCCCAGTCCGCTACCTGCTTCTTTCAAGGTGGTGGGAACCAGACGCAGCATTTCTTCTGTGGTGCTGACGATAATGGGCAGTGCCAGAATAGCCAGTGCAATGGCACCTGCCCAACCAGAAAAGGAGCCGGTGGTGACCACCACAACCTTGTAGACAAACAGGCCGACCAGAATAGAAGGTGCGCTCATCAACATACCGTTGAGAAAGCGCAGTGCTTCAGCAATTTTTGAACTCTTGTCGGATTCAGACAGCCAGGTACCAGCCAATACACCCAGAGGTGCGGCGATCAGAATACCAAGAGCGGTCAGAATCAAACTGCCAACAATGGCGTTTTTCAGGCCACCGTGGCTACCGGGTCCGGGAGTGAGTTCGGTGAAGACATGCAGACCCATGCCGGAAATACCTTTTCCGACCAGGCTGTACAGTACGCTGGCCAGAACCACCAGGCCAAACAGTGCACAGAAGGTACAGAAGCCGATGAAAGCGTAGTTCTTGAGTTTCCTGACTGGCATTATCGCTTCCTCAACAGCAGACGGGCAGTACCCATCACAATAAAGGTCAGTACAAACAGTACCAGGCCCAGACTGATCAGAGCCGAGATGTGCATCTCATTAGTCGCTTCGTTGAACTGCTGCGCAATCGTAGAAGAAATAGAGCTCGCAGGCATGAACAGTGAAGTCTCTATACGGTTGGCGCCGCCTATTACAAAGGCAACTGCCATGGTTTCTCCCAGGGCACGACCCAGGCCGAGGATTCCGGCACCCACTGCGGCATTCTTGATACTTGGCAGCAGCACTCGGGTAATGACTTCATAGGGCGTAGCGCCAACACCGTATGCTGCTTCTCTGACCACATTGGGAATGGTTTTCAGGGCGTCACGAGTTAAAGCCGTAATAATGGGCAAAATCATGAACGACAGAATGATGCCCGCCGTTAGCAGACCTATACCGATGGGGGGACCGTCAAACCAGTGGCCAATCAGAGGCAGGCCAACCAGGTTTTCCAGTGCCCAGAATTGGAAGCCTTCTGAGAACCAGGGTGCGAAGACAAAAAGACCCCACATACCGTAAATAATACTGGGTACAGCGGCCAGCAGCTCAATGGCCATGCTCACGGGGCGACTGATCCAGTCGGGGGCCAGCTCGGCCAGGAAGATCGCCGTGCCCAGACCGACAGGAATGGCAATAATAATGGCGATAAGCGAAGAAACCAGGGTGCCGTAAATAGCAGAAGCGGCACCAAACTCACTGTTTACCGGGTCCCAGACATTACGAAATACAAAGCCGGGGCCAAACTCGGAGAGAGCCAGCCAACCGCCGTCAATCAGGGAAAGGATAATCCCGATCAACACCAGAAAAATCAGAATGGCGCTGGTGAAGCTCAGTCTGTAGAAGATTGAGTCACCCTTTATAGCGCTGGGCATCGCAGTTAAAAGCATAAGCTACAACAAGACAGCTGACCAGCGCTATGCTGATCAGCTGTCGTTCGTTTCCTGTTTAAGAAAGGCTAGAATAACCGGTTACTTGATAATGGTTTGTCCGTTGCTGGTCAAGTCTTCTTTCCAGACATTCTCTACCATGTTAACTACGCTTTCCGGCATTGGGATGTAGTCCAGACCTTCTGCAAGTTCGCCGCCTTTCTCGTAGCTCCACTCGAAGAAGTCGATGATTTGCTCAGCTTTCTCGGCGTCAGCCTGATCTTTATGCATCAGGATGAAGGTCGCTGCTGTCATAGGCCAGGAGTCAGCACCAGGCTGGTTGTTCAGCAGCAATTCGAAGCCCGGAGCATTCTCCCAGTCGGCATTGGCAGCGGCAGCCTGGAAGGTTTCCATGCTTGGCTTCAGGAACTTGCCATCAGCACTGGCCAGCTGGGTGTAGGTCAGATCGTTTTGTTTTGCAAAGGCATATTCTACATAACCGATAGCACCACGGGTACGGCCCACGAAGTTGGCGACACCAGCGTTACCGTTACCACCGATAGTGGTAGCTGCTTTTGGCCAGGTGATGTCGGTGTTTCTGCCGATATTCTCACTCCACTCCGAGCTGATCTGGCTCAGGTAATCGGTGAAGTTGTAGGTGGTACCGGAACCATCGGAACGATGGACGACATAGATAGCCTGGGCAGGAATCTCAAGATCCGGGTTCAGAGCAGTGATGCGCTCGTCATTCCACTTCTTGATTTTACCCAGGTAGATGTCTGCCAGGACTTCACCGGTCAGCTTCAGAGCACCGGACTCAATGCCAGGCACGTTGATCACTGGAACAATAGCACCCATCACCATTGGGAACTGGATCATCTCTTCTTTATCCAGTCGCTCTTCATTCAGAGGTGCGTCGCTGGCGCCAAAGTCGACGGTCTTGGCAGTGATCTGACGGATACCACCGCCGGAACCGATGGCCTGGTAGTTGATGCGAATACCGGTTTCTTTCTGGTATTCCTCAGCCCATTTGGCATAGATCGGATGTGGGAAACTGGCTCCCGCACCGTTGATAACTTCTGTCTTGGCAGATGCAGAGAAGGACGCTGCAGCCAACATGGAGGACATTACAATAGACTTCAGAAACTTCACTTCTATTCTCCCCGAGAAACTCGCTTGGAGTGTACTTGCGTTTACAAAGAAAAATCTTTTGCCGTGCCTTAATCTGTCAGTGGGTTGTGCAAAATATTTTTCTGTTACCTCAAAATTTGATGGGTGCAAGGATAGGGGGGGAATATTTCAGTAATGTTACAGGTTTGTTTGGATTTTATGAAAATGACAGTTTTTGACTCCAGGGTGTCTGTCCTGTCTTTTTGGCATTCCGGTATCTCATAACTTGCAGGCTTAAAGGTTGGATGTTTCGGTGTTAAAAGCCCTACCCATACCCAGTGGACTTGGTGATATGGTCAGGCGGAAAACGAGCATAGCCCTTTGAGCCAGGAAAAAAAAGACACCCATGGAGTAACCCATGGAGAAGAAGCAAAAAAAGACATCCATAAATTTGCTTCCCCATCCACCTGGTCTACTTTTTCACCCATCACTGATTTTTTACCCAGACAGGTGAGTTCATGGCTCAGGCCCGCAATACTCTGATTGACCCCGGCTTAACGCCTTATTACCACTGCATGGCAAGATGTGTTCGTCAGGCTTACCTCTGTGGAGAGAACCACCTGACTGGCAAGAATTACGAGCATCGCCGCCAATGGGTGGTGGATAAACTTCAGGAACTCGTTTCAGTCTTTGCTATCGAAGTTTGCGCTTACGCTGTCATGTCGAATCATTATCATGTGGTTTTGCATATCAATCAGTCATCTGCCAGGAGCTGGTCACGGAATGAAGTGCTGCATCGTTGGACGACCTTGTTCAGAGGTCCACTTCTGGTGCAAAGGCATCTGGCCGCTGACAAAAAATTGGGCAGCGCTGAATTGGCCCGTATTGATGAATATGCTGAGGAATACCGGCGTCGTTTAGCGGATATCAGCTGGTTTATGCGCTGCCTGAATGAACATCTTGCTCGTGAGGCCAACAAAGAAGACGAGTGTAAAGGACGCTTCTGGGAAGGACGCTTTAAAAGCCAGGCATTGCTGGACGAAGCAGCGTTACTGACCTGCATGACCTACGTTGACTTGAATCCGATTCGGGCTGGAAAGGCAGAAACACCGGAAGAGTCGAACTACACGTCGATTCAGGAACGGGTGGAGCAGGTTACACATTCTGAGACTAAAAAACAGCCGCTGACCCTGAAACCTTTCTGTTTGCAGGGACAGGAAACGGACGTTGCCCTTCCCTACCTTCTTCACGACTATCTGGAACTGGTTGACTGGAGCGGTCGCATTGTCAGAACAGATAAGAAAGGTTCCATCCCGTCGTGCACCCCTCCGATTCTTCAAAGGTTGGACATTGATCCGGATGAGTGGCTGAAAACCATGCAATGGAATAATCGTTTTTATCGGGCAGTTGGCCGTCTGAAGGCGATGAAGGCTTATGCACTTGAAGCCGGACAGAAGTGGCTTCGAGGTTTAAACGCCTGCAGTCGTTTGTACCTGACAGGTTAGCGTAGAAGTCAGTTAAGACGTCAAAGACCCTCTCTTTATCTCTTCGACTTATGTCGGAATGAATTTGCATTGTCTGAATTATGGCTTGAACAGCCTCTGTTCGTTGGATGGCGATGTGTGGCTCAATGATACGCTACTTGAAGATAGATTTTCTGATCCTTTTTGGGAATACAGTTTTTGAAGGTCTTGTTTTTATTTTTATGGGTGTCTTATTTTTTTTTTGAAGGTCTTGTTTTTATTTTTATGGGTGTCTTATTTTTTTATGGGTGTCTTATTTTTTTATTTTTTTATCGGGATAGAACTGAGACCGGACAACAAGTGGCTGGCCTCAATGGCAACATCCAGACCTGCTTTTTCTATGGGTCTTCATAGCCTATAAATATATGTGCTAAGGAAGCTCACATAAGGCTCACTGATAGCAATGTGGCTTTTTTAACGAATACAGGTGAAAGTATGGCTATAACATGTGTCTTAAAGACACTTTTGTTTTCAATGTTTTTGTTTTTTTATCAGCAGGGGCTTGCAAACGACACCTATCGTCTTGAAAAATTTCGTAACTATCAAATGAAAAACTGGAAACCCCTTTCAAAAGAGCAACAAAACTGCAGAGATCAATCCGACATAAGCCCACTTGAAAATATTCGTATTGGCTTTGTCAGGCTTAACTTAGAATCTGATGACCTATCCGGAGATGAGCGACTGGAAACCTGTGAAACTTACGAAGTTGATGAGCAAGACTTTAATCGTATGACCAACTTTTATTTTAATTATGTGAACACGGGTAATCCTGAATTTCGAAAAAATCGCATTCAAAGAGTATTGAGACTCATACATCGTATATTCGCTATTAATATAAACAGGTTCAATAGTCAAAGCCGCTTAGAGAAAGGGGTGGTCTATACAACGGCAAGAAGCCTTTTTGATCAACTGTTTTTGTCTGTCAACATAAATGGCAGAAGTAATCCCTATTTCAATTATTTTCATTTAGTTCAGGGGGAAAAACAGTGCAATTATGTTGGGGTTAATAACGGTCTGGTCCTGATGTTTCTTGCTTTTCTTGCACCCAACTTTCTTTCCAGGGATCGACTTTATACCTACTTTTGTATCTTGGCTGACATATACACCGGAGAAAGCTGCGATCAAGCATTCGACCGTGCATTGCTTTGTGAAAATATCAATGCATATGATTGTCCGCAGTCGCTTTCAAGTCAATTGAAAGCAGCCGAATTGGACGCAGGAATAGCGCTTCTGATCGGTTTAACTGCAATGGCATCAGCGGCTTTCCAGCGCATTGATTCAGGACTGGAGTCAGGGGAGACACTGGAAAACTTGTTGATAAGATGCTTGCCCTACGAGCTTCTGCCGATTATCTACAGTAATGCAGCCAGGCATTGTCGCCCGGGACGCTCATGCCCTGTACCTGCGTTTATGCATACCGTGAATGGCATGCAAGAATTTATATCCAGTATTATGGGTATTAACCTCACACCTTTAACGGAGGCATCATCGTTCGAAAGTCTGAAATTTCTAATGGATTATATTGAGCTTTCAGATAGTGAAGGCTCAGATAGTTTAGGTTCATACAATGAGTTTGCTCTTGAGGAGTCGGATTCTGAGGATCAGGATCAGTCAGTAGTCGTTCGGCAACAAAATGAACTGATAGGTCAATTACGACAGGAATTGGCAAACCAATCAGCAACGGAAGAAGTGGGTGCTGTCGGAGGCGCTTTAGCAGGAACTAAAAAATGTCCAATTTGTACCGACCCATTAACAGACATTACAGTGTTAAATCGTTGTGGACATGCCGGTTTTTGCAAGACTTGTGCTGAGCGGCTTATAAATGAGCAGAGAGAATGTCCCTATTGTCGGGAAATACCCTTGTCATACATGAAGGTTATCGATATGTCTTTGCCCTGAATGTGTGCCAAGGATGCTGATAAAAAGCCCATTAACAACAGGAAGCTTTTTTAACGAGTGCAGGTTAAAGTATGATCCCACAATATGCCTTAAAGACGCTTTTGTTTTCAGTAATTTTGTTTTTTTATCAGCAGGGGCTGGCAAATGACACCTATGATCTTGAAGAGTTTCGCAAGTATCAAATGAAAAACTGGAAACCGCTTTCAAAAGAACAACAAAGTTGCACAGGTCAACCCGCCATGAGTCCACTTGAAAACATCTGTATTGGTTTTGTCAGACTTAATATGGAATCTGACGATGTATCTGGAGATGGCCGACTGGAAATCTGTGAAAATTACGAGGTTACTGAGCAAGACTTTAGGCTTCTGGTCAACTTTTATTTTAACTATGTGAACAGTACTGATACTCAAAATGATCGAAAAATGCGCACTCAAAGAGTACTGAGACTGATACATCATATATTCGCTATAAATATAAACCAGATCAATGGAGCAAGCCCTGACAAAAAAGAGCTAATCAGAGTTGCAGCACAAAGCCTCTTCGAATGTTTTTTTTCTTCTGAAATGAGAAATGGCGGGAAAAATCCTTATTTCCATTATTTCTCTTTAGATTCGCTAGCAAGTCAGTCCGACTATGTCGGTTTAAATAATGGTTTAGTCCTGATGCTTCTGACTTTTCTTGGTCCTCATTTTCTTTTCAGCAATGATTTTGATAACTACTTTACCGTGCTGCGTAACAGTTATACTGAAAAAAGCTACGATCGGGCATTATCCCGTGGATCGCTTTATGAAAATATCAATGAAAATTCTCCACATAGCATTGCCAGTTATTTCACTGCAGCCGGATTGGACACAGAAACAGCACTTCTAATTGGTTTAACTGCAATGGCATCAGCAGCTTTCCAGAGCCTCAACTCAGGGCAGGAATGGCCAGAGACACTGGAAACTTTGTTGCAAAGATACTTACCCTGCGAGATTCTGGGCACTGTCTACTGGAGTTTGGTTGGCCTTTTTCCTGCAGGACGTTCATGGCCTGTACCTGAGGTCATGTTTACCGTAGAGGGTATGCAAGAGTTTACACAGGTTATTTTGGGTATTGACGACACGGCTGAGTCTGCATTATTGCAAGCAGAATCTTCTCAAAGTCCGGACTGTCAATCGGATTATTCTCAGGGTTCAGACAATCAGGCTGAGGACCCTGACGGGGAGCCGCATTCTGAGCATCAGGATCAGCTAATAGTCATAAAGCAACAAAATGAACTGATAACCGAACTACGGGAGGAATCAGCAGACCAACCTGCTACGGAGGAAACGGGTGCTGTCGGAGGAGCCTCGGCAGGAACCAAAAAATGTCCACTTTGTGCCGACCCACTGACAGATATTATCGTGTTAGATTGTTGTGAAGACTCCGGCTTTTGCAATACTTGTGCTGATCGACTTATATATGAGCAGAGCGAATGTCTCTTTTGTCGGAACGTACCCTTGTCATACATGAAGGCTCCTGAGATGTCTTTACCTTGAATGTACGCGCAGTGCCAGTCTGATGCTTCTCCTTCCTGTTCAGTGCGGTCAGCACTTTTCCCCGGCATATACACCTGAGACCAGGCTGCAGGTGACTGGTATCAATGGCAACATCCAGATCAGCTTTTTCTATGGGTCTCTGTAGACTAATTACCTGGCCAGTTGGTTTCGCATATTCTGGCGAGTGGATTTTTTCATCCTTCAAGGCGCAACGACGGGCGCGTAGCCATAGCTACGCAACCAGAGTTGGAACGCAGAAGGATGGAAAAAGCCGCCGTCCAGAATATGCGAAACCAACTGGTTAGGTACTTATATACATGTGTGCCAAAGGATGCTGATGCAAAGCTCATTAACGGTCGCAAGCTCTGTTAACGAATGCAGGTTAAAGTATGACCCTACCATGTGCCTTAAAGACGTTTTTGTTTTCACTATTTTTGTTTTTTATCAGCAGGGGCTGGCAAACGATACCTACGGACTTGAGGAATTTCGTCATCATCAAAAGAAAAACTGGAAACCGTGTTGTTAAAATACCTTCCATTCGGTTTTCTGCCTATTGTCTACAAAAATATAGCCCGCCATTGCCTCCCTCCCTCCCTCGCGCCCTGTACCTGGGGTTATGTCGACAGTGAGCAGTATCCAGGAGTTTACACAGAGTATTTTGGGTATTGACCTCACACCTGCATCATCGTCAGAAAGCCGCCATATAAGGTTTTTACATTACATAACGTTTTATTCTGAGGATTCAGACAGTGAAGGTTCTAGTGAGGAACCTGTTGTTGGCACGTTGTGGACACGCTGGTTTTTGCAAAGATTGTGCTAAGCGAATCATAGATGAACAGAGGCACTGTCCCTTTTGTCGGGAAAAGCCCTCATCATTCATAAGGGTTATCGACATGTCTTTTCCTTGAACGTGGCACAGTGCCAGTCTGATGCTTCTCCTTCCGGATGAGTGGGATCGGCACTCTTCTCCCCAGTGGGGTACACCCGAGACAAGGCTTCAGGAGATGGGTGTTAATGGCAATATCCGGATCAGCTTTTTCTATTGCTTTCCATGTCCTATAAAAGTATGTGCTAAGGAAGATCACAGAAAGATCATTAATAGTAGTGCAGCTGTTTTGACGAATGCAGGTGAAAGTATGGCCATATCATTTGCCTTAAAAACGCTTTTGTTTTCAGTGTTTTTTTTTATCAGCAGGGGCTGGCAAACGACACCTATCGCCTTGAAAAATTTCGCGATCATCAAATAAAAAACTGGAAAGAGCTTTCAAAAGAGCAACAAAAATGCACGGGTCAGCTCGGCATGAGCCCTATTGAAAATATCCGCATAGGTTTTGTCAAGCTTAATTTAGTCTCTGACGATGTGTCTGGAGATGAGCGACTGCAAATTTGTGAAAATTACGAGGTTGCTGAGCAAGACTTTAAACGTCTGCACAACTTTTATTTCGATTATGTGGAAATGGGTGATCCTCAATATCGAAAAGTTCGCATTCAAAGAATGCTGAGACTATTACATCGTATATTCGCTATGAATATAAATATGACCAATGAACAAAGCCGGGAAGAGAAAAAGATAATCATTACAACGGCACAAAGCCTTTTTGAACAGTTTTTTTCGACTGTCAACATAAATGGCAAAAGCAATCCTTATTTCAATTATTTCTATTCAATTCCGGAGGCCCCTCTGTCTGATTATGCTGATGTTAATAACGATCTGGTTCTGATAGTTCTTGCTTTTCTTGGTCCTCACTTTCTTTACAAGGAACAACTTTTTACCAGCTTTGTTATGTTGGCTGGCATATATACCGGGCAAAGCTTCGATCAAGCATTCGACAGTGCGCTGCTCTGTGAAAATATCAATGAATATAATTCTCCGCAAAGCCTTGCCAATCAATTAAATGCAGCTGGGCTGGACGCAGGAACAGCGCTTCTAATCGGTTTAACTGCAATGGCATCAGCTGCTTTTCAGCGCATGAATTCAGAACTGGAATCGCAGGAGACACTGGAAAACTTGTTGATAAGATGCTCGCCATTCGAGCTTCTGCCCATTATCTACAGCAATATAGCCTGCCATTGCCGCCCTGGACGCTCGTGCCCTGTACCTGGGGTTATGTATACCTTATATAGCATGCAAGAGTTTACAAACAGTATTTTGGGTTTTGACCCTACATCTACATTATTATTGGCATCATCGGCAGAAAGTCTGAACTTTCTCGTGGATTATATTGTGCTTTCAGATAATGAAGGTTCAGACAGCGAGGGTTCTGTTGATGATTCGGATTCAGGGGATCAGGATCTGTCAATAGTCGTTCAACAACAAAATGAACTGATAGCCGAGCTGAGGCAAGAATTAGCAAACCAAACTGAAAAGGAGGAAGCGGGTGCTGTTGGAGGTGCCTCAGCAGAAACCAAAAAATGTCCACTTTGTACCGACCGCTTGACAAACGTTATAGCGTTACAAAGCTGTGGACACGCTGGTTTTTGCAAGAATTGTGTTGAGCGACTCATACGTGAGGAGAGGGAATGTCCCTTTTGTCGGAGCGTGCCCTTGTCATACATGAAGATTCTCGACATGTCTTTACGCTGAATCTCTGCACAGCACCAGTCTATTGCCTGATGTTTTGAAACACATCGACGAAGTACTTATAAGAATCTATGCCTGAAAGAAGACAACTGTCAAGTAACGTCTGGAACAGGGCAGGGTTATCTGAACGTTCTTTTTGTTCAGCTAAAAAGGCCAGTTTTTTCTCCCCATCGGGATACATTGGGGACTAGACTGCATGTGATTGTTGTCAATGGCAACATCCGGATCCGCTTTTTCAATTGCTCTTCATAGCCTGTGTAAATATGTGCCTGGGAACTCACAAAAAGAACGTTAACAGTAGTACAGCTTCAACGAGTGAAGGTGAAAATATGACCATGCTATGCGCCTTAAGGATACTTTTGTTTTTAGTATTTTTGTTTTTTTTTCAGCAGAGCCTGGCAAACGATACTTACAACCTTGAAGAATATCGCCATCATAAAAAGACAAACGGGAAACAGCCTTCGGAAAAACAACAAAACAGTACAGGTCAACCGGCCATGAAACCACTTGAAAACATGCGTCTTGGCTTTGTAAGGCTTAATTTAGCTTCTGACGATGTATCTGGAGATGAGCGACTGGAAATTTTTGAAAATTACGAGGTTGCTGAGCAAGACTTTAAACGTCTGGAGAGCTTTTATTTTGATTATGTGAATATGGGTGAACCTCAACGTCGAAAAGTTCGCATTCAAAGTGTATTGAGACTTATACATCGTATATTCGCTATTAATATAAATAGATTTACTGTTCAAAGTCGAGCAGAGCAAGTGTTAATCAATGCAATGGCAAAAAGCCTTTTTGATCAACTGTTTATGTCTGTCAACGTAAATGGCAGAACCAATCCATATTTGAATTATTTCTATATAGCTCCGAACGTATATTCATCCAGTTATGCTGATGTTGACAACGGTCTGGCCCTGATGTTTCTTGCTTTTCTTGGGCCTCACTTTCTTTCCAAGATTGGCTTGTATACCAGCATTAGGATATTGCAAAACATATATACCGGAGTAAGCTGCAATCAAGCATTTGATTGTGCATTGCTTTCAGAAAATATCGATGAGTATCATTCTCCAGAAAGCCTTGCCAGTCAATTAAATGCAGCCGGATTGGACGCAGGCACAGCGCTTCTAATCGGTTTAACTACAATGGCATCAGCCGCTTTCCAGCGCATGAATTCAGGACTGGAATTGCTGCAAACACTGGAAACCGTATTGATAAGATGCTTGCCGTTCGAGCTTCTGTCGATTGTCTACAGCAATATAGCCAGGCATTGCCGCTCTGGAAACTCACGCCCTGAACCTGCGCTTATGTACTCCGTGTATGGTATGCAAATATTTACACACAGCATTGTGGGTATTAACCCCGTGCCTTTATCGGAGGCAGCATCGTTAGAAAGTCTGGAATTTTTAGTGGATTATCATGAGCTTTCAGACAGTGATTCTTCTCTTGAGGAATCGGATTTCGAGGATCAGTCAATCGTCGTTCAGCAACAAAATGAACTGATAGGCCAACTTCGACAGGAATTGGCAAGCCAATCCGCAACGGAGGAAGCGGGTGCTGTCGGGGGAGCCTCAGCAGAAACCAAAAAATGCCCACTTTGTACCGACCGCCTGACAGACCTTGTAGCGTTACATAGTTGTGGACACGCTGGTTTTTGCAGGAATTGTGCTGAGCGACTCATACGTGAGGAGAGGGAATGTCCTTTTTGTCGGAACGTACCCTTGTCATGCATGAAGATTCTCGACATGTCTTTACCCTGAATGTGTGAACAGTGCCGGTCTATTGCCTGGCGCTTTGAAGCACATCGACGAAGTACTTGTAAGGATTAATGCCTTAAAGAAGACAGCTGACAAATAATGTCTGGAACAGGGCAGGGTTATCTGAACGTTCTTTTTGTTCAGCCAAAAAAGTCAGTTCTTTCTCCCCATCGGGATACATCAGAGGCTAGACTACACATGATTAGCGTCAATGGTAACATCCGGATCAGCTTTTTCTATTGCTCTCCGTAGCCAGTATAAATATGTGCCGAGGACGCTCACACAAGGCTCATTATTGGTAGTGGTACATCTGTTTCAATCAGTGAAGGAGAAAGTATGGCCATGCTATGCGCCTTAAAGACGCTTTTGTTTTTAGTGTTTTTGTTTTTTTATCAGCAGGGGGTGGCAAATGATACCTATAACCTTGAAGAATTTCGCCAGCATCATATGACAAACTGCCAGCCGCCTTCAAAAAAACAACAAAGGCTTACAGGTCAACCCGCAGTGAGCACACTTGAAAACATCCGTATTGGTTATGTAAGACTCGATCTGGAATCTGACGATGTATCTGGAGATAGGCGGCTGGAAATCTGTGAAGATTACGAAGTTGATGAGCAAGACTTTAATCGGCTGAACAACTTTTATTTTGATTATGTGAATATGGGTGAGCTTCAGCATCGAAAAGATCGCATTCAAAGAGTACTTAGACTGTTGAGTCGTATATTCGCTATGAACATAAATATGATCAATAAACAAAGCCCGGAAAAGAAACCGTTGGCAAATGCAAAAGCAACAAGACTTTTTGAAAAAAAGTTTTTGTCTGTCAGGGTAAACGACAGAATCAATCCTTATTTCCATTATTTCTATCCGGATTCGACAGAAAATCAGTCGAATTTTCTCGGTGTTAATAATGATTTAGTCCTGATGTATCTTGCTTTTCTTGGGCCCCACTTTCTTTTTCAGAATGACTTATATGCTTACTTTGACGTACTTCATAATAGCTATGCCGATAAAAGCTGCGAGCAAGCATTCGACCGTGAATTGCTTTCTGAAAATATCAATGAATATGACTCTCCGCAAAGTCTTGCCAATCAATTAAAAGCAGCTGAATTGGACGCAGGTATAGCACTTTTAATCGGTTTGACTGCAATGGCAGCATCAGCTTTTCGGCACATGCATTTAGGACTGGAATGGCATGAGACACTGGAAGCTTTGTTACGAAGACACTTGCCAGACGAACTTTTGGCCGTTATCTACAGCAATATAGACGAACATTGTCATCCTGTGTCATCGTACACTATACCTATGGTTATGTTTACAGCGGGCGGTATGCAAGAGTTTACATACAGTATTATAGGTATTGACCCCCACGCATTATCGTCAGAAAGCCCGGACAATCGATTGGATTATTCTGAGAGTTCAGAGACTGAGTTTTTTCTTGAGGAATCGGATCCTGAGCATCAGGATCAATCAATAGTCATTCAACAACAAAATGAACTGATAGCCCAGTTACGAAGTGAGTTGGCAAGCCAAACTGCAACGGAGGAAGCGGGTGCAATTGGAGGAGCAGCAGGAGTCACCAAAAAATGTGGAGTTTGTCACGAGCCACTGCAAGAAGTAATGGGTTTTAAAAGTTGTGAACACGCTGGTTTGTGCCAGATTTGTATTGAGCGAATTATACGGGAGCAGACCGGCTGTCCCTTTTGTCGGGTAAAATCGGAATCATACAAAAGGCTTTTGGATATGTCTTTTCATTGAAAATGGGTTGTCATCTCCCCGGCTGCATCAGAATAAGCTTTTCTTATTGGTCATTATGACCATAAGTAGTTGCCAGGGACGCTCATACAAAACTCATTAATAGCAGTGCAGCTGTTATAACGAATACAGGTGAAAGTATGGTAAGACCATGTTCCTTAAAGACACTTTTGTTTTCAATGTTGTTGTTTTTTTCTCACCAGTTGATGGCAAATGATAGTTATGATCTTGAAAGATTTCGCGAGTACCAAAAAACAAACTGGAAACCACCTTCAAAGAAAAAACAGAGGCAATCAGGCCAGCCTGTCATGGGCCCACTTGAAAACATCCGCATTGGCTTTGTCAGGCTTAATTTAGAATCTGACGATTTGTTTGGAGATGTGCGACTGGAAATCTGTGAAAATTACGAGGTTTCTGAGCAAGACTTTCAACGACTGCTAAACTTTTTTTTTAACTATATGAACATAGGTGATCCTAACTATCGAAAAACACATATTCTAACGGCACTGAGACTCATACACCGTATGTTCGATATCAATATGAATACGTTCATGGGACAAAGCCCGGAAGAGAAAGAATTAATAACTACAATGGCAAAAAGCCTCTTTGAGCAATTGTTTTTATCTGACAATGTAAACGGCCGAAGGAATCCTTATTTCCTTTATTTTCATTCAGTTCCAGCAGACGATAGGTCTTATAATGCCGGTGTTAATAACGGTTTAATCTTGATGTTTCTTGCTTTTCTTGGTCCCCATTATCTTTCTCGGTATGACTTGTCTGAATGGTTTAGCGTGCTTCAAAGACGCTATACCAAAAAAAGCTACGGTCGAGCATTCTCCTGTGAGCTGCTTGCTGGAGATGTCAATGAATATAATTCTCCGCAAAGCATTGCCAATCAATTGACTGCAGCCGCACTGGACACAGAGACAGCACTTCTAATTGGCTTAACCGCAATGGCACCAGCCGCTTCCCGGTGCCTGTATTCAGGACAGAGATGGCCAGAGGCACTGGAAACCTTGTTGATGTGTCACTTACCAGACGAACTTCTGGCCACTATCTACAATAATTTAGCCAGCCTTTGCCACAACGGACGCATCTTCCCTGTCCCCACGGTTATGTACACCTTGAGTGGCAGGCAAGATTTTACGCATAGTATTTTGGCTATTAACCCTGAACCTGCGATATCATCGGCATCATCGTCAGAAAGCCTGGACTATCAATCGGATTATTCACTGGATTCAGACAATGAGGTTGAGGAGCCTGGTGAGGCGTTGGATTCCGGGCATCAGGATCAGTCAATAGTCATTCAGCAACAAAATGAACTGATAGCCCAACTACGACAGGAAATAGCAAGCCAACACAGAGCGGAGGAAGCCGGTGCAGTGGGAGGAGCCCCAGAAAAAGTCATAGAATGTCCGGTTTGTTTCGAACCACTGCAAGAAATAACGTTATTAGAAACTTGTGGACACGCGGGTTTATGCAGGGTTTGTGCTGAGCGATTTGTTCGGGAACAGAGGGGATGTCCTGTTTGTCGGAAAGAACCGGAATCATTCAGAAAGATATTCTTAATGCCCCCTCATTGAATGTGTATGCAGTGCAAGTTTATTGCCTGATACTCTGACTCCATGGGAACGATAGAGTCAGTTTGTACCCATTATCAAGAGAAAGCGTTCGAGCGGGGTTCAGACCACGCTATTTGTCGAGATCGGATGGCAGCTGTTTCAAGGAATTCAGGTGGAAGTATGACCATAGAATGTGCCTTAAAGATGCTTGTGTTTTCAGTATTTTTGTTTTTTTATCAGCAGGGGCTGGCAAACGACACCTATGACCTTGAAGAATTCCGGCAGCATCAAAAGAAAAACTGGAAACCGCCTTCAGAAAAACAACAAAGTTGCACAGGTCAGCCCGCCATACCCCCTCTTGAAAACATTCGTATTGGTTTTGTCAGGCTTAATTTAGCTTCTGACACTGTATCGGGAGATGAGCGACTGGAAATCTGTGATGATTACGAGATTTCTGAGCAAGACTTTAATCGTTTGAATAACTTTTATTTTGATTATGTAAACGCGACTGAACAATCTCGAAAACTTCGCATTCAAAAAATGCTGAGACTAATGAATTTTATATTCACTATAAATATAAACAGGACCAATGGGAAAAACCCCGAAGATAAACGAAGAATAAATGCAATAGCAGAAAGCCTCTTTGAGAAAAACTTTTTGTCGGAAAGTATAAATGACGGGAGTGAACATTATTTCCATTATTATGATTTTGAATTCACAGCGAATCATTACAGTTATGACAATGTTAATAAAGATTTATTTCTGATGACTTTTCTTGGTCCCCACTTTCTTTTACAGAATCAATTATATGACCACTTTAAAGTGCTGCATAACAGCTACACCAGAACAAGCTACTATCATGCATTTGAACGTGAATTACTTTCTGTAAATATCAATGAATATCATTCTCCGCAAAGTCTTGCCAATCAATTAGATACAGCTGAATTGGACGCAGGAACAGCACTTTTAATCGGATTAACTGCAATGGCATCAGCGGCTATCCAGCGCATTAATTCAGGAAGGGAATGGCAAGAGACCCTGGAAACCTTGCTGATAAGTTACTTGCCATACGAACTTCTGGATGTTGTCTACAGAAATATAGTCATTCATTGCCACGCTGGACGATCGTATCCAGTACCTATCGTTATGTTTACCGTGAATGGTATGCATGAGTTTACAAACAGTATTTTGGGTATTGACCCCACACCTGCATCACCGCCAGAAAGGCGGGGCCACTCAGTGGATTCTTCTGAGAGCTCGGACAGTGATGGTCATATTGAGGAAACAGATACGGAGCATGAGGATGCGTCAAAAGTGATTCAACAACAAAATGAACTGATAGCCGAACTGCGACGGGAATTAGCAATCCAGTCCGAGAGGGGGGAAGCTGGTGCAGTTGGAGGAGCCTCAGGAGCAGTCAAAAAATGCCCACTATGTCGCACACCACTGGAAGACATTATGCTGTTACAGAGTTGTGGGCATGCTGGTTTTTGCAAGAATTGTGCTGAGCGAATTATAAACGAGCAGAGGGACTGTCCCTTTTGTCGGGAAGCTAGCTTATCAGTCATTAGAGTTATCGACATGTCTCTTCCTTGAATGTGTGCACAGTGCCAGATTGCCTGATGCGCTGGAGCAAATCTACGAAGTAGTTGTATGGATCAATGCCTGCAAGAAGACAACTGACGATCAATGTCTGGAGCAGACTAACGCTGTTTGTCCCATCTTCTGTCCGGCTAAAAAGTCACTGCTTTCTCTCCATCGGGATACACCCGAGAGCAGGCTTGAGGTGATTGCTGTAATGGCAACATCCGGGTCAGCTTTTTCTGTGGGTCTCCATGGCCTATATAAATAGGCTCAGGGGGGCTCACGTAAAGCTCATTAATAGTTGTGCAGCTGTTTTAACGAATGCAGGTGAGAGTATGACCATAGGATGTGCCTTAAAGACACTTTTGTTTTCAGTATTTTTGTTTTTTTATCAGCAGGTGCTGGCAAACGACACCTACGGCCTTGAAGAATTTCGCAGGTATCGTAAGGCAAACACAAATCCACCTTTAAACGAACAACAAAGGCAGGCTTATCAAAGCCCATTTGAAAACATCCGCATTGGTTTTGTCGGACTTAATTTAACCTCTGACGACCTGTCTGGAGATGAGCGATTTGAAATCAGCGGAAATTACGAGGTTGATGAGCAAGATTTTGGACGTCTGATCAGATTTTATTTTCATTATGTGAACAGGACTAACGATCGATATGATCAAAAAACTCGCATTCAAAGAATGCTGAGACTAATACATTATATGTTCGCTATAAATATAAATCAGACCAATGTACAAAGTCCTGACAAGAAAGCGCTAATTAAAGCAATAGCACAAAGCCTCTTTGAACATTTTTTTTCGTCTGTAATGAGAGGTGGCCGGAGAAATCCTTATTTTCATTATTTCTCTTCAGATTGGGGAGCAAGTCAGTCCAATCATGTTGGACTTAATAACAATTTAGTCCTGATGCTTCTGGCTTTTCTTGGTCCTCATTTTCTTTCTGGCAATGACTTTACTAACAATTTTACCGTGCTGCGTAAGAGATATACCGGAATAACCTACAATCGGGCATTTTTCCTTGGTTGGCTTTCTGAAAATATTAATGAATACAGTTCACCGAGCAGCATTGCCGGTCAATTTATGGCAGCCGGATTCGACACGGAAATAGCACTTCTAATTGGTCTGACTGCAATGGCATCAGCAGCTTTCCACAGCATCAACTCAGGGCGGGAATGGCCGGGGACACTGGAAGCATTGCTGCGAGGGTACTTACCCTACGAGATTATGGCTACTATCTACTGGAACTTGGCTCGTTTTTGCCCCTCTGGACATTTACGCCCTGTACCTCAGGTCATGTTTACCATGGAGGGTATGCAAGAGTTTACAGAGGCTATTATGGGTATTTGCACCACACCCTCTGTGCCAGTGCAGGCAGAATCGTCAGAAACTCTGGACTATCTATCGAATTATTTTCGAGGTTCAGGCGACAGCAGGGAGTTTGAAGTTGAGTTTGAGGCTTCTGGTGAGGATCCAGATTCTGCGCAGCAAAACCCGGCTGTAGTCATTCAACAACAAAATGAACTGATAGCCCAGCTGCGACAGGAATTAGCAAGCCAAACTCTAACGGAGGAAGCTGGAGCCGTTGGGGGCGCTCCATGTGAAACCGCTAAATGTCCAGTTTGTTTCGAACCACCGCATGAAATGACGGCACTAGAGCCTTGTGGACACGCTGGTTTGTGCAAGACTTGTGCTGAACGATTTGTACGGGAGCAGCGGGGGTGTCCCATTTGTCGGAAAATAACGCAATCTTACAGGAATATATACCTCGTGCCACGGCCCTGAAAAGGGGAGCCGTTAAGGCTCCCTTATACGACAGCGGATTATTTGTTACGGATAAACTGCAGGAATTCCTGACGGGAAGGCTGGTTTTCACGCATCAGGCCCAGCATGACAGAGGAGGTCATGGAAGAGTTCTGCTTTTCGACACCACGCATCATCATACACATGTGTTTGGCTTCAATGACAACACCCACCCCTTTTGCACCCGTAGCTTCAACAATTGCGTCGGCAATCTGCCTGGTCATGTTTTCCTGGATCTGTAGACGACGGGCAAACATATCCACAATGCGGGCGAACTTGGACAAGCCGAGCACTTTGCCATCAGGTATGTAACCAATGTGGCACTTGCCAATAAAGGGCAGCATGTGGTGTTCGCACATGGAGTAGAGTTCAATATCCCTGACGACCACCATTTCGCTGATATCGGATTCGAACACCGCGTTATTGACAATATCCTCAAGGCTTTGCTCATAACCGCGTGTCAGGAACTGCATGGCCTTGGCGGCACGTTTCGGGGTTTCTCTCAGGCCATCACGGTGAATATCTTCTCCCAGGGATTCGAGAATGGCTTTGTAATGTTCGCTCAGATGTTCGGTCATGGATCGCTCAATAGTGACATGAAAAGTAGTGGCATGAAGAGGGCAGGGGGCGGATACTGTCTGTCCTTCATGGGTAGTTCATGTAAAAAATTGGCCAGAGTTTAACATAAAGGGGGCCATGTGGAACGGTTTGAGTCTCTGAGAGATTTATTTGTTGGCGGACTTGTCAGCTCTGCTCAATCTAGGTAAGTTACAGCGAGTATCAGATGCCTACTGTAAAGTAGTAAAAAAATAACAAACGGGATCGATTATGATAAGAAAACTCAAAAAATGGGTTGCACCTGTTCTTATGCTGGCAGCTACCGGTGCTCAGGCTGAGACCGATAGCGGTACCCTGGAAACCGTGTTAAGCAAAGGTTACCTGAGTTGTGGTGTAAACACCGGTCTGCCGGGTTTTGCGACACCTGATGAGAAAGGCAAGTGGTCCGGCATTGATGTCGATGTCTGTCGTGGCGTAGCAGCTGCGGTACTGGGTGACGCCTCCAAGGTTAAATTCATTCCCCTGACCGCCAAAGAGCGTTTTACCGCTCTGCAGTCTGGTGAAATTGACATGCTTTCCCGTAATACCACCTGGACACTCACCCGTGACGCATCGCTGGGTCTCAACTTTGCCGGTGTCAGTTATTACGATGGTCAGGGTTTTCTGGTGAAAAAAGAGCTGGGTGTGACCAGTGCCAAACAACTGGATGGTGCTGCGATCTGCATTCAGTCCGGTACGACTACCGAGCTGAACCTGGCCGATTATTTCCGCACCAATGGCATGAAATACCAGCCTGTTGTCTTTGATACCTCCGACGGTACGGCCAAAGGTTTTGATTCAGGTCGTTGTGATGTCCTGACTTCTGACCAATCCCAGCTTTATGCCCTGAGACTGCGTCTGTCCAAGCCGGATCAGGCTGTCGTTCTTCCCGAAGTGATTTCGAAAGAGCCTCTGGGGCCACTGGTTCGTCAGGGTGATGACCAATGGTTCAACATTGTGAAGTGGTCTCTGTTCGCTATGATCAATGCCGAAGAACTGGGTCTGACTTCAGCCAATATCGACAAGAGCAAGTCCTCAACCGATCCTTCCGTTCGCCGTTTGTTGGGCATTGAAGGTCCAAAAGGCAAAGGCATGGGCCTCAAGGACGACTGGGCTTACCAGGTAGTGAAGCAAGTGGGTAACTACGGTGAAGTCTTTGAGCGTAATATCGGTGCATCCTCTCCTCTGAAGATTGAGCGTGGCCTCAATGCCCAGTGGAACCAGGGCGGTATTCTCTACGCACCTCCTTTCCGCTAAGAGTTCTGAAAGGCCGACAGCCCCAATAAAGAGGGTTGTCAGCCTTCTGCTATCAGATGCCTATAGCAAATACCTCTGGCAAAATACCTTTAGCAAAATAAAAGTAAAGTCATGAAAGGATTCTTCATGGCTAATAAAAAAGGCACCCTATGTTAGTAAGACTCTGGCGAGACCCGGTCTGGCGGGCTGTTCTTTTTCAGGTTCTGTTGATCCTTGCCGTCGTGGCAATGGTCGCCTGGGTAGTGAACAATACCCTGTCGAATCTCGAGCATCGCGGTATCAGTACCGGTTTTGATTTTTTATCCCAATCCGCAGGTTTTGGCATTATCCAAACTCTGGTGGAGTACGACGAAAGCCACACTTTTGGCAGAACCTTTCTGGTGGGTTTGCTCAATACTCTGCTGGTCTCATTGCTGGGCGTTATCTTTGCCACCGTTCTTGGATTCCTGATCGGTGTCGCCCGCCTCTCCTCTAACTGGCTGCTGTCAAAAATGGCCAGTATTTATATTGAGGTTTTCCGGAATATTCCCCTGCTGCTGCAGATTTTCTTCTGGTACTTTGCGGTTCTGGGCATTCTGCCCAACCCCCGTCAAAGCATCAGCCTGTTTGATGCCGTCTTTCTTAATGTCCGTGGTATCTCTCTTCCCTGGCCCGAATTCAATGCTGGCATGGTGACCGTTGTCTGGGTGTTTGTCGCTTGTCTGGCTGTTGTTCTGACGCTGAGACTCTTTATGCGGCCATGGTTGTTTAACCGTCAACATGGCGAAAACAACGGGCGAACGATTCTTTTTATCAAGCTGGCAATGGCTTCATTCGTTGTGCTGATTCCACTGCTGACCAGCTTTCTGGTAGATGCACAGTTGCAATGGGAGATACCGGAATTAAAAGGTTTTAATTTCTCTGGTGGTCTGGTTTTAATCCCCGAACTGGCTGCACTCTGGTTTGCTCTGAGTATTTATACTGCGGCTTTTATTGCTGAAGTCGTTCGTTCTGGTATTGAGTCCGTCAGCAAAGGTCAGAAGGAAGCCGCTGCGGCTCTGGGTCTCAAGCCCCGCAGAGTTTTGAGTCTGGTGGTGATTCCCCAGGCCATGCGGGTGATTATTCCGCCCCTGACCAATCAGTATCTGAACCTGATCAAGAACTCTTCACTGGCGACGGCTATAGGTTATCCGGATCTTGTTAGTGTATTTGCGGGAACCACACTGAACCAGACCGGTCAGGCCGTTGAGGTGATTGCTATGACCATGGCCGTTTATCTCACGATCAGTCTGACCGTCTCCGTGTTAATGAACTTGTATAACCGCTGGGTATCGCTGGTAGAGCGATAAGGACTCTCTTTATGAAGAGCACGAAGATGGAAGAAAAAATGATTCCTGCAAGAGAGCCCCCGGTCAACTCGAGGGGTGTTTTAGGCTGGATGCGGGAGAAGCTGTTTGCGACGCCCTTACAGTCACTGATGACACTGACCATTATTTACGGGCTCTATCTGATCCTTCCTCCCTTTTGGCAGTGGGCGGTCATGGACGCCACCTGGACGGGCGAAAGTCGCTCGGCCTGTAATGTCGACGGTGCCTGCTGGGCTTTTGTTACTGCACGACTGGATCAGTTTATTTACGGCTTCTATCCCGAGAGTGAAATCTGGCGGGTGAATTTGTTTTTTGCGCAGTTGGCACTGATTCTGGGTTGGCTGATGATTCCGGCCATACCCGGCAAGAAGCTGGCATTGGGGGTGGGACTGCTGGTGTTGCCTGTGACCTCCTGGCTGGTGCTGTCCGGAGGCTACTTCGGTCTGCCCGAGGTTGAAACCCACAAGTGGGGTGGTTTGATGGTGACACTGGTGCTGGCGCTTTATGGCATGTTGGCATCACTACCGGTAGGCGTTTTGCTGGCCCTTGGCAGACGATCTTCCATGCCGGTTATCAGAACTTTCTGTACCGCCTATATTGAACTTTGGCGTGGCGTTCCGCTGATTACTGTCCTGTTTATGGCGTCGGTTATGCTGCCGCTGTTTGTTCCGGAAGAAATTGTTTTCGACAAACTGGTTCGGGCCCTGATTGGCATCGTTATGTTCCAGTCAGCTTATATGGCAGAAGTGGTGCGGGGTGGATTGCAGGCGATTCCAAGAGGCCAGGTAGAAGCCTGTCAGAGTCTCGGAATGGGCTACTGGCAGAGTATGTTGCTGGTGGTGCTGCCCCAGGCTGTTCGTCTGGTGATTCCCGGCATTGTGAATACCTTTATTGCCCTGTTCAAAGACACCAGTCTGGTATTGGTGATTGGTCTGTTTGATCTGCTTTCGATTGTTCAGGCGGCCCTGAATGACCCCGAGTGGCTGGGCAGTGCCGTAGAAGGTTATCTGTTTGCCGGATTTGTGTTCTGGTTGTTCTGTTTTGGTATGTCCAAATACAGCCAGCGCCTGGAAAAGAATTGAATTCAAGAATAATGAAAATGAGAGGTCTTCATGGATAAGATGGTCCGGGAAGTTAAAGACCCTGCAAGTCCTGTCATCAGGTTGAATGGGGTTAACAAATGGTACGACAGCTTTCATGTCCTCAGAGATATTAATCTGGATGTGGTGCGTGGCGAAAAGATCGTGATCTGCGGGCCTTCCGGCTCGGGTAAGTCGACGTTGATTCGCTGTATCAATGCGCTGGAAGAGCATCAGGAAGGCCAGATTATTGTTGATGGCACAGAGCTGACCCGGGACCTGAAAAATATAGAGAAGGTCCGTCGTGAAGTCGGTATGGTGTTTCAGCAGTTTAATCTGTTCCCCCATCTGACGGTACTTGAAAACTGCACGCTGGCGCCGCTCTGGGTCAGAAAAACCGCTAAAAAAGAAGCGGAAAAAACAGCGATGGAATACCTGGAGCGCGTTCGTATTCCCGATCAGGCGGATAAATATCCCGGACAACTCTCGGGAGGACAGCAGCAGCGTGTGGCAATTGCCCGAAGCCTGTGCATGAACCCGGAAATCATGTTGTTTGACGAGCCGACTTCGGCACTGGACCCGGAAATGATCAAGGAAGTACTGGACGTCATGATCGAGCTGGCCAATGAAGGCATGACCATGCTCTGCGTGACCCATGAAATGGGCTTTGCCAAAACGGTAGCGGATCGTATGATCTTTATGGATCAGGGGCAAATCGTGGAAGAGGCGACACCGGAAGTCTTCTTTAATAATCCGAAGTCTGAGCGTAGCAGGGAGTTTTTGGGGCAGATTCTTAATCACTGACTGCCGCAGGGAATTCAGTTTGAATTCCAAACAACAAGGCCGCTAATCTTTTGATCAGCGGCCTTGTTGTATGTTTCTACTGAAAAACCGGCTTAGAAACGGTAAGTTGCAGAAGCATGGAGGGAGTATGAGCTGGATTCATACTTGCCACTGTAAGATGTAGTGTCCTCAGTTAGTTGACCACCACCTTTTACATCGTCATTCTCAACGGTGTCGTAGACAGCCGCAAAGTCCAGATCCACCTGTCCATCAAGAATGCTGGTTCCGGCACCCAGAGTGAAGCTGTGGGCATTGGCTGGAGTAGAGAAGGTAGGCGCAGCATACTCTTCGGGTACAACAGCTGTTGTATAAATATAACCTGCTCTCAGGGCCCAGTTCTCAATGCCGGTGTACTCGGCTGCGATGCGGTAGTTGTACTGGTCTTCCCAGTTGGTGTTGATTGCGGGTACGGCCAGATCGCTGACATCATCGGAGGTAAACTTGATCTGTTCGTTGTTGCTGTATTCAGAGTATGTGACTTCACCAAACAGCGTCCAGTGTGGAGCTACCTGATAATCAATACCAGTAGAGATCTGCATGGGTAATGCTGTTTCTGCGGTTGCATCACCTGTACCGTTTGAGTCAGGGCCAGTGCCGTCTCGGTAGTTGTAATCACCATCCGCTTCAATATCAACTTCAGAGCGGTAGTTGATACCCCAGCCCCAGCGGTTGTCATCGGAGCGGTACATAGCTCCCAGACGGACACCGAAGGTGTTAAAACCGCTCATGTCGTTATAGCCAACAGAAGCTCCAACGTTGCCAATGCCAATATTCTCGGTAGCCAGCAGGTTGATGTCAGCAGTGGCATACGTCAGGCGATATGTACCCCCAACGGACCAGTTATTGTTGATGCGATAAGATAACCCCAGACCCGCTTCAATAATTTTGATGTCAGTAGAGTAGTCGCCTGTGACTGGGTTGGCTACTGCACCGCCAGCAATTCTATCGCCAACCGTTACATCTTCATACTTGGCTGCAGCACCACCAGAAGCATAAACACCATAACCCATAGTGAACTTGTCGTTCAGTTTGTATAGACCTGTCAGGCCGCCTGCGGGGGAAAAATTGGTTTCACCTTCAATAAAACTTGGCTCACCAGCCGCAGGACCATTTACCTGAGTAAAAGTAGGAGACACATGCAGAGCAATATCATTGGACTCCGCAAAAGCCATACCGGCCGGGTTGAAGAAGATGGCACTGGAATCATCGACAGAAGAAACGGCTGCACCTGCCAGTGCACTGTATTCGGCATCCCAGAGCGTCGCTTTCTCAAAACCACCGGCTACCGCATGACCTGCAGAAACAGCAGCAGCGAGAGTGGAAACGAGGAAAAAAGGCGAGGAACGTGTAGGGCTTTTCATTATTACTCCTTAATGGTGGCAAGACCTCAGGCAGCTCCCTGTTTTAAAAAAGGATTTCTTTTTATTAACAAGTGACATCAATCTGCCTGATTGCGAACCGTGTGGCTCTTGTGGATTTTTGCTGGTTCGCTGGTCGAACGAGGGCTATTTTATTTATTCTTAATCGAAATTAATGTTATTTTTTTGTAAATAATTAGCTATTAAAAAGTCTTTTAAAAGTGCTTCAAAACAAGCTTTTGAAACTATGGCAAGCAGTAACTCTATTTCTGGATTGTTGATTCAAGTTGAATCGTCTTGTTAATTATGATTCGAATATTATTCAATTTATGGTTGCAACTAATTCAATACACCTTGATTAGTAGGGAACATTCATCCAGAGACGATAATGAGGTCGGATCGAGTGATTAATACATTAACTGTATTTATGAGAGGGTAAACATCTATTGGGCTGAGGGGAGTAAATAATGATCTAAGAAAAAAACAAAGCCGCAGACTTTAGATCAGCGGCCTTGTCTATTATGCGTCTAACAAACCGACTTAGAAGCGGTAAGTTGCAGAAGCATGGAGGGAGTAGGAGCTGGATTCATACTTACCAGCATAAGATTTAGTAGTGCTGGTCAGGTCACCACCCCCTTTTACATCGTCATTCTTAACTGTGTCGTATACAGCAGCAAAGTCCAGATCCACTTGTCCATCAAGAATGCTGGTGCCTGCACCCAGAGTGAAGCTGTGGGCATCGGCTGGGCTTGAGAAGGTGGGTGCAGCATATTCTTCGGGTACAACAGCTGTTGTATAAATGTAACCGGCTCTGAGAGCCCAGTTTTCGATTCCGGTGTACTCGGCAGCAACGCGGTAGTTGTATTGGTCTTCCCAGTTGGTGTTGATTGCAGGTACCGCAACAGTGGTATCGTCAGAGCTAAAGTCGATCTTTTCAATGTCGCTGTACTTAGAGTATGTGATCTCACCGAACAGGGTCCAGTGTGGGGCTACTTGGTAGTCGACACCGGTAGATATCAGCATGGGCAGTGCTGTTTCCGCAGTGGCATCTCCTGTAACGATGGAGGCGGAGCCTCTACCGTCTCGGTAGTTATAATCACCATCTGCTTCAATATCGACTTTAGAACGATAGTTGATACCCCAGCCCCAGCGGTCGTCATCAGAGCGGTACATGGCACCCAGACGAACACCGAAGGTATTAAAGCCGCTCAGGTCGTTATAGCCCACTGAAGCTCCAAGAGCACCACCAAACGCATCGGGGGCTGACGCCAAGTTGATATCGGCAGTAGCATAAGTCAGGCGATATGTACCCCCAACGGACCAGTTATTGTCGATGCGGTATGATAACCCCAGACCCGCTTCAATAATTTTGATGTCAGTAGAGTAGTCGGCTGTGACTGATGCAGAGCTGCCAACCTTAACATCCTCATAACTGGCAGCCGCACCACCGGAAGCATAAATACCGTAACCCATGGTGAACTTGTCATCCAGTTTAAACAGACCTGTAAAGCCGCCAACAGGGGAAAAGTTTTTTTCACCATCAGTAAAGTTTGTACCATCCGCAGGACTGCTTGTCTGGGTAATGGTTGGAGATAAGTGCAGAGCAATATCATTAGACTCCGCAAAAGCCAGACCGGCCGGGTTAAAGAATATGGCACTGGAATCACTGACAGAAGAAACCGCTGCACCTGCCAGTGCAGTGTATTCAGCATCCCAGAGCGTCGCTTTTTCAAATCCACCGGCTACCGCCTGACCTGCTGAAAGTGCAACAGCCAGGGAGGAGGCTACAGCTAATGGAGAGAGAGAAAAATGCGAGGAACGAGTGTGGCTTTTCATTATAACTCCTGGCGGTGGCAAGACCTGAGGCGGCTGCTTGTTACAAAGAAAGCCACAAAGAAATGACTTCTTTTTGATTAACAAGTGATGTGAGGCTGCCTGATTGCGAACTTTGTTTGCTCTTTTTTGAGTCTTTTCCGGTTCGCTGGTCGAAAGACCGCTGGTCTATTTATGCTTATTATTAGTTTTTGTTGCCGTTTTAAACGTGCTCTGCAATGGACGTTTGAAACGACAGTACGAAATATCTCTGTTTAGAGGTGTCGAGTCAAGACAGGGTTGGGTGTTAATTGTAATTCGAATAGTATTCGATTTTTATTTTAATGAATTTAAGATGTTTTGGTGCGGCTTTTTATTACTAACTTAATGATATTTAATGGTTTTTCTTGAAGGTTGAGATCCGGAACAGTATCGAGAAAAGAAGAAAAAAAATTTTAAAAAAATAGGCAATCGAGTCTCTGATTGCTGTGTAGGCGTCAGTAATCGGGCCATGTTGAATACTTAAGATGTTTTTTATATAAACTGAAAGACAGGCACTCATGGTGTCATCTGAACCTGCATAAGGCTTCGGAGTTTGACGAAAGTTCCTGTTGAATTAAGTAAGCGCCCTGATGTGGCCTATGCGATTTGGAACGTATACTTTGGGTATTCATTCATCGGATTCATTCTCTCTTTCATGCTGCTCTATATTCTGGATTTATTTGGTACTGCAGTGTTTGCCATCAGCGGTGCCTGGCTGGCCTGTCGCAAGGATATGGATATCTTTGGGGCAATGGTTCTGGCGTTTGCCACTGCCGTGGGGGGTGGCACGATTCGCGATGTTCTTCTGGGAGCAACGCCGGTTTTCTGGGTGCAAAATCATGATTATGTTCTGGTTACTCTTGCCTCAACCCTGCTGGCGATTCTGGTAAGGCGCTGGCATCAGAAAACCCATCATATGATGTTGCTTTCTGATGCGCTGGGTCTGGCTGTATTTACTGTGATTGGTGTCACCAAAGCTCTGGATTTCGGAGCTTCGGCTATTGTCTCTGTCATGATGGGGGTACTTACCGGTTGTGGTGGAGGGGCTATCCGTGATCTGCTTTCTGGTGAAGTGCCGCTGGTGCTAAAAAAAGAGGTCTACGCCTTTGCCGCTATGGCGGGTGGTGCTCTTTTTGTTGTATTGGAATCTTATATTGGAGTCAATATGGCAACACTCCTGTCTGCAGGTCTGGTTCTGTTACTCAGACTTTTGGCTCTTTACAAGAAATTATCTCTCCCCCGTTTTGACCTGCCTCCCACCGCTCGCTGACCTGAAAGGAGCTTTGAGATATAGCTATTTGCTCAGAGCTCCTGTGTTTTTAATATCTCTTGATTACTAATCGTCGTTAATGCCTCTAAAAAAAAAGCATGGAAGCGTTTCTGCGTCTATACCTTTCAGAACAACACACACAATGAGGTTTGAAGATGACTTTGTGTTTACGACAGAGGTTGGCTGTTCTGTCACCTCTTCTTGCCGCCATGGCAGTTTCCTTTCATTCCAGTAGTGCTTTCTCTGCAGGTTACGGTATTAATGAAAACTCAGCCAGCTACATGGGTACAGCCTATGCGGGCAGAGCGTCCAACCCTCAGGATGCTTCCATTGCAGCCAATAACCCGGCGGGTATAGCTTATGTTGAGGGTACTCAGGTTTCAGTGGGCTCCGCTATCATTCTTGAGGGAGGTGAGTTTGAGGGGCAGCATACTATTCCTACTGGTCCTACTGGAACGGTGTTTGCTCAGGGCAAAACGGAAGATTTCGTGTCAACAAGCGGGGTGCCTTTTGGGCATTTTGTTATGCCACTGAATGAGCAAATCAGCTTCGGGCTGAGTGGGTATGCCCCTAATGGTATTGAGCTGGATTATGACGAGGATTGGGTGGGTCGTTACTTTGGTAATAAAACCAGTGTTAAAACTGTCAACTTGCAGGGAACATTTTCCTACAAATTCCAGGAGGACTTTTCTGTTGGTTTTGGGTTAATCGGTTCCTATGTGGAAGGAGAATTAACTCAAAATGTCAATCCCCTTGCGCCTGCTGCAAAAGCAAAGATTGAGGGCGATGCTAAAACATTGGGTTGGACTCTGGGAGCACTGTGGAATGTTTATGATAAAACCTATGTCGGCCTTGCCTACTTCTCGGAACTTGATTTTGAACTTGAGGGAGATGTAAAAATCGAGGGCTTGAGCCCTGATGAGATGAAATCGGATGCAAAGCTCGATATCACTATGCCAGAGAAAGCAGCTCTGAGCCTGACCCATGAGCTCAACGATGAATGGACTCTGATGGCAGAGGCCACCTGGACTCGTTGGAGCCGGTTCGAGGAATTTTATGTCAGAGCGGATAATTCTATGCTGTCCAGCTACGTCCCAATCAACTGGAAAGATGTCTGGGCATGGAGTTTTGGTGCTACATGGCAAGTACTGCCAGAGTGGAAGCTAAGGGCGGGCTACATGTTTGATGAGTCTCCCGTCGATGATGATAATCGTACTGTGCGTACACCGGATTCCGACCGAAACTGGTTTACTGTGGGAGCAAACTGGAGGCCTGATACCAATATCTCCATAGACATTTCCTATGCGTATGTGAGTCTGAAAGAAGGCAAAATCAGTGAATCCAAGTACACTCCGGATCAAAGGACTACTCCTGATCCTTCCTACGGCACAATAACAGGCGATTATAAAAACAGCTCCAATATTGTGGCTGCACAATTGAATTATATTTTCTAGACTTGTTGAGTCTGAGACCTTGCCTGTTTTTACAGGCAAGGTCTTGGTAGAGGTTTTTCAGAACCAGGGAATAAGTCGATGAAATCAGTCTTTAACAAAAAAACGATTAAAATTAGTCTTGTGATGTCCGCGCTAATGGCGACAGGAGGTGCTCCGGTTTCGGGGTATGCAGACCAGCCAGCCAGCAACAAAGATGAAGTGATTACCGAAAAGCCGACTGTTGATCAGGACAAGATCTGTCAGGATCTCGGGCATATTTTCACCAAAAGCCAGAATGGTTTTTCGGACATACGTAAACAACCTTCTTTCTACAACAAAATCACCATATGGCAGACAGACTATCAACCACTGAACGGTGGCTGCGAGGTCTGGCAGTGGTCGAATCGTTACAGCTATGTATGCAGTCGTGTTCTGCCTGATGAACAGACTGCGGCTCAGGCTTTTGATGAAGCCAACCGCGTCATTGGTCAATGTCTGCCGAAGAGTTGGGCGCAAAAGCAGTTGGCATTGCCTGACAACAAGGGCGAAAAAATTCAGTATTCCTTCAATGGGCAGGTCAGGGGTTCTCTGGAAAAAGTCAGCACCGGCGGACTGTTTACCCATGACTGGACAGTTTACCTGTTGATTTCATCACCGGAAAATACTCAGTAGTACTGATATGAGTAAAAGAAAGGCATTTTGTCCGGTAGTACTCATGGACACTGTGGCGTGGGCAAAATGTTTTTCGAAAGGCCGTGGTCGTTTAACCTCCATCCTGAAAAAGCTTCCGTTATTAGTGCTTCTTCTCTATCAGGGCACTCTGTGGGCTTATGGCTTTCCTATTAAGGACCCATTCCTGGCGACCGTCGTTGGCACCCCGCCCGGGCAACAGGTGAAGCTTCGGCAAGGTATTGTCCGCGAGGCGATTTTAGGATTGGCTGACGAAACCGTTAAGGGTGCACCGGGTATATTCTGGGATGTGATCAAACCCCGTTTCAAGTTGGCCTGGCAGGAGAAACCTGCTCCACTGATTTTTATTATTGCTGGCACCGGTGGTCGTTTCGATACCAGCAAGGTCGAGTTCCTGAAAAAGGTTTACTATCAAGCGGGCTTTCATGTTATTCAGATCTCATCTCCCACCAGCTACGACTTTGTTGTTTCCGGCTCCCGATCCCATCGACCCGGTCTGACGCAGCAGGATTCAGAAGATCTCTATCGTCTGATGAAAGCGTCTGTCAGGCGGGTTCGCTCCTTTAAAAAAATTCAGATTAAAGGCTGGTATCTGACAGGTTACAGCCTTGGTGCGCTCAACGCTGCTTATATTGCCAGAATAGACAGCGAAAAGAACGCCTTTGGCTTTAATCGTGTGCTGTTAGTGAATCCTCCTGTTGACCTGCGGCGCACCGTCAATAGTCTTGATCGCTTACTGCTGGTCGACGTGCGGGGCGTTGATAATGCAAAAACGCTTTTTAATCATTTCTTTGACAAGCTGGCTGCTTATTTTCGGACGCATAAAAGTATTGATATCGATGAATCCATGTTGGTTCAGGTGGCAAAAAGCGCTTATGCCCTGAGCAGGGAAGAGCTGGCACTGCTGATAGGCGTCAATTTCAGGTTGGTAGTAGCGTCCCTGTATTTCACTTCTGCTGTCATGACCTGGAACATCAGCCTGATTCCCAGGTTTTTCAAATTCACCCTGAGTGATAGCCGAACTCCTTATTTTAAGCGGGCTATGTTTTGCAGCTTTGAATGCTATATAGATAAGGTACTGATTCCTTATGAAGAGAAGCAGAAGGGAATCTACTTTGATCAGAAAAAATCCCTCGCTGCGCAGCGTACTCTTATATTTGAGCAGAACGGTTTGCCTCGCCTTAAGTCGTGGTTGAAGAAAGCCCGGCATATAGGTGTGATGCACAATGTGGATGACTTTATTATTGACAAGAAAGGGCTCGACTTTCTTTATGATACCTTCGATGGGCGAATAAAAATTTACCCTCGGGGTGGGCATATGGGCAATCTGAAGTATCCACAAAACGTGGAGGATATGCTCAGCTTTATCAAAGGTAAGGGCTTTCCCGATGCTTAGAGCCGGACTCCTGCTCCTGTTGTTTTCTCTAACAGTCTGCAATCTCCCGGCTGATCCGAGTATTCCTTATTCAGATCCTATGGATACTTTGAAGTACAGAGACTCCGATGATCAGTTATTGGAAGACTGGCATCACAATATGAATTCAATGTCGTTTATGGATGTCTATGATCCACTGGAGCCCTTTAATCGCGAGGTGTTTGCTTTTAACCGGCAGTTGGATCGCTATTTTCTTGAGCCCGTCATGCAGCTTTATGAAACGGTGACCCCGTTTTTTGTTCGGATCGGAATAGCCCATTTTTTTCAGAATCTGAAAGAAGTTTCCACCCTTATGAACAACCTGCTTCAGTTTGAAGGTGAGCGAGCCGTTAAGTCGGTCGGTCGGTTATTCATCAACACTACTCTGGGTATTTTTGGCTTTTTTGATCCTGCCGAGAGTATGGGGTTGCCCCATCAACGCAATGAGTTTGGCAATACACTGGCAAAATATGGGGTGGGAGCCGGACCTTATCTGGTGGTTCCGGTCGTTGGTCCATTCAGTTTGAGGGATGTGAGTGGTCTGGTCGTTGATCTGGTCGCAGAAGATTATATTGATTTTCTCGGGGTGCCTTCACAGGTGTTTTCCCAGCCTGACCTGTTTGCCATCTATGGAATTAACTATCGCTATACCGTTCCCATGAGCTACGATGACTTCAGCTCGCCCTTCAGCTACGACATTATTCGCTTTTTGTATACCAAAAGGCGGGAGTTGGAAGTGGGCGTTAACAAATAAAGCTCCAATGTGTCTGCAATAGAAGGGAGGTGTCTTCCAGCTCGCAGGCAATGTCGGAGCTGGAAGAAAATAACTCAGGCTTCTTTGCGAATAAACACCCATTCCTTTTCATTCGACATGGCTTCGTTGTAGCTGTAGCCCTCGTAATCAAAACCTTTCAGGTCATCGACTTTTTTCAGGTTGTTATCAATGGCGTAACGACACATCAGGCCCCTGGCTTTTTTAGCGTAGAAGCTGATGATTTTGTATTTGTCACCTTTCCAATCCTTGAAGACCGGGGTGATGATCTGACCTTTCAAAAGTTTGGGCTTAACGGCCTTGAAGTATTCATTGGAGGCCAGGTTAACCAGAATATCATCTTTTTGAGCGGCCATTTCTTCGTTCAGTTTGTCGGTGATCTGTTCGCCCCAGAATGCATAAAGGTCTTTTCCGGCATTATTGGCAAATTTGGTGCCCATCTCCAGACGGTATGCCTGCATCAGGTCGAGAGGTTTCAACAGACCGTAGAGTCCTGAGAGAATGCGCAGGTGTTTCTGGGCATAATCAAACTGTTTGGCATTCATGGTCTCAGCATCAAGCCCCGTGTAAACATCACCTTTAAAGGCCAGGACTGCCTGTTTGGCATTTTCCTGGGTAAAAGGCTGTTGCCAGGCCTGGTAACGGGCAGCATTCAGCTGTGACAGTTTATCGCTGATGCTCATCAGGCTGCTGATATCCGCCGGACTCAGCTCACGCAGTTGATCAATCAGGTTCTGGGATTGGTCCAGAAATTCTGGCTGACTGAACTTTTTCGTCACCACAGCGGTGTCATAGTCCAGGGTTTTGGCAGGTGACACGACAAAAAGCATGGTTTTTTCTTCCTTCTGAATTCCGGTTCTACCCCTAATACCAATCGAACTTTCTAACTCCCTATTGCGCTGAAGATTTGAGCCTTAATCCTGCGTTGGCGATCGTCGCCATAGCTAAGGCTATGACTCCTCACGCCGCCTTGTCTTAAGGCTCAAATCTCCATGCTCATTGCGGGAGTTAGAAAATACGATTGGTATAACAAGCTGAAGTGTTCAGCTTTAGCACTATGGAACACATCCTAGTAGAGGGAGGAGGTGTTTGGTAGTGAATTATCTCTATTATGTTGATAGACCGGTCAGACTAAGGTGTTTAGTTGTGCGGTTGAGGCAGGTCTTAATCAGGAGGATAGGGCTTCAAGGAGAGGTTGATGATTCATGGTTCTCAATTTTTGATAGCCAGACGATCAAGTCTGGCTATCTCTCTGAGGTCAGTGAAAATTAAAGGTTTTCTTCAGCGTATGCGGCCAGCGGCGAGCGTGGGACCCCCTGTAACTGGACTGCGCCACCGTGTGGAAAGTTTTTAAATCGTTCAGTCATGTAAGTCAGTCCTGAACTGGTCGGTGCCAGGTAAGGGGTATCAATCTGGGCCAGGTTGCCCAGGCAGATGACCTTACTGCCTGAACCCGCACGGGTGATAATGGTTTTTATCTGGTGCGGTGTCAGGTTCTGACATTCATCAATGATGATCAGGCTCTGCTGAAAACTTCGTCCCCTGATATAGTTCAGGGATTTGAAATGGAGAGGGACCTGCTTGAGAATGTAGTCCACACTGCTGTTGGTGGATTCATCGTCGTAGTGCAGGGCTTCGAGGTTGTCAGTAATGGCACCCAGCCAGGGCTCCATTTTCTCAGCTTCCGTGCCCGGCAGGAAGCCAATGTCTTCATCCAGCCCCCGGGTTGAGCGGGTCGCTATGATTCGACGGAACTGTTTGGTGGCGACTGTCATCTCTATTGCGGCGGCCAGAGCCAGAATGGTTTTACCTGAGCCCGCAGCACCGGTCAGGTTGACCAGGTGAATATCGGGGTCCATTAAAAGATTCAGGGCTATGGCCTGATGAATATCGAGAGGCTGGAGCCCCCAGGCTTCCTGACTCATTAGTGCTTCACGACAGAAGTGCTGCAACTGGACTTCGTCCGGAGTGATGGCGTTCACCCGGGCTACAAATCCAGTGTCGTCCAGGAAAAACTGGTTCAGATAGATATCGTCACCAAGTTCTTCTTTCAACAGTCGATGGTAGGTAATACCCTCCAGCTGCTCTGTCTGAACCTGGGAAACGCGGTCCCAGAAGTTGCCTTCGAACAGTCGGTAACCTTTACTGAGCAAACCAATATCTGAAACCAGTTGATCGCTGTGGTAATCCTCCGTTGGAATTCCGCATCCCCTGGCTTTCAGACGCATATTGATATCTTTAGTCACCAGAACAACCGGTGCACCCGGGTGGGTTTCCTGAAAATGACAGATATCGTTGATGATGCGGTTATCGTTATTGCTGGTGGGCAGTGTGGTAATGTTCTCTACATAATGAGAGCTCAGGATTGAGAGAGTACCCTGAGGCTCTGATTTATTACCACGTCTGATAGGAACGCCTGCTTCGATCTCCGAGGGTGAGGCAGTACCCAGTATCTGGTCAATCAGTCTGATGGCCTGTCGGCAGTCAGCAGCGATGGTTTGCTTTCCGTTCTTAAGCTTGTCCAGTTCCTCCAGAACGGTCATGGGAATGAGCACTTGATGCTCTTCAAAGTTGAGGATTGAGTTAGGGTCGTGTATCAGAACATTGCTGTCGAGAATGTAGGTGGTTGTTTGGGTTGAGATGATCGGCCTGGCTTCCAAGGCGTTTCCCATAGGCAGCTTCCTCGTCCTTTTTTTGGGTCTCTCATATTTGATTTTTATCGAAAAGAAGCAAGTCGGCAAGTTTAAATTTCAGATAGGATTAAAAAAATTTAAATACTGATTTTATTGTTTTAATGAGTGAGCTTTGATTCTAAACTTAGAGGATTACATTCTTATTCCTGCCAGATGCTTCGTCCAGAAACTGTCCTGAACTTTTCTGCTTACATCGCTTTTTAGAGTGTCGAGAGGCATTCGCCAGCGAACCTTCTATCGAACACTCGCTGGTGGTGAGTAGCACGTTAATGATTATTTCAACAGATCTCCGGGTGGGTATTCCAGGTTGAGCTTTGCACCCAGCATTTCTTCCAGGTCGGGGATCAGGAAAGAGTCTTCTTCACAGGCAAAGCTGATGCTGGTACCACTGGCTCCAGCCCGGCCTGTCCGGCCAATGCGGTGGACATAATCTTCCGGGTCTTCAGGCAGGTTGTAGTTGATCACATGACTTATTCCGTCAATGTGAATACCACGGCCCGCAACATCGGTAGCCACCAGAACGGTCAGCCTGCCATTTTTGAAGTTATCCATCGTCTTGAGGCGCTTCTTCTGAGGTACTTCACCGGAAATTTGATCAGCTTTTAGGCCTTTCTTTTGTAGCTTCTCGGTCAGCCGACGGGTTTCATCCCGACGATTGGTGAACACAATCACCCGCTCCAGGTTGTTTTGATTGATCAGGTTGATCAAAAGAGGAACTTTCTGTTCATTGGTGACAATGTAAACCTTCTGATCGACGGTCTCTGTGGCAACGCTTTCTGGTTCGATTTCAACTTTCACAGGCTTCCAGGTCCACTGTGCACCGAGTCTTAGTACCTCATCCGTGAAGGTGGCTGAAAACAGCAGGGTCTGGCGATCGCCAGGACGGGGTGTCATTCGGATAATGCGACGAACCTGAGGAATGAAGCCCATATCCAGCATTCGGTCGGCTTCGTCAATGACCAGTGTTTCGGTCAGGTCCAGATGCAGGTCTTTACGTTCGCAGTAATCCAGAAGTCGGCCAGGCGTAGCCACCAATATATCGATGAAGCCATTACTCATGCGGCTGCGCTGCTTCTCATAATCCATTCCACCAACAACCGTCAGCACATTCAGGGGCAGGTATTTGGTCAGGGCTTCAGCATCCTGACCAATCTGTAATGCCAGTTCCCGTGTAGGGGCAATGATGACGGCACGGGGTTCACCGAGGTAGCGTTGATCCGGTGGTGGGATATCGATCAGTTGTTTGATGGTGCTGACAAGAAAGGCGGCTGTTTTACCCGTGCCGGTTTGAGCTTTACCAATAGCGTCTCTTCCAGCCAGCGTGCTGCCCAGTACTTCTGCCTGAATGGGGGTGCAGTACTTGTAGCCCAGTTCCTGAATGGCTCGCATCAGTTGATCAGGCAGATCAAAGTCATGAAAGCGGGTTTTACCCTGCTCTGGCTCTACCTGAAACTGGCTGATATGCCAGGAAGGCTCGGAACTCTTGTTGGCTGAGCGATGAGAGCTGTGAGAGTGGCTACGTCGAGCAGTGTTCTGAGTCTTGGGGTTTCTGGATTGGGCTCCGACAGCTTTGCTGTTTTTCTTCCCGCTCCGGGGCTTGGAAGAAGGGTTTTTTGGTGCCGGTGAAGGCTTTTGTCCACCGGATGAAGGTGCTTTTTTCTTTCTGAAAAGACCTAGTAAACCGCTCAATGCTTTAATCTCGTTCCAATACGATATCGGTATCCCGGTCTGCAGCGTTGGGCTGCCGTGTCCTGAGAGTGTCTCGGAACCGGGGATTGAATCTGCTGATGACGGGTATCTCCGCCCTGGTGTTAAAGAGTCGGGCAAACAGAAAGAGAAAGAGGCCTTCAGGTAACTGGCTGTTAATTGTCAGTTACCTACTCAGCAGCAACGCGCCGCAGGAAACTGGATTTGCAAGGCTGCGGCATTCCAGAGGGATTCTAAGGTATCTGGCGGGTGATTGCTAAAATGATTGCTCATCCACGTCGCTATAATCCGGGCTGTCCTGCTCTTCGTGCTTTCTTTTACGCATGAAGAGTCTGTCCAGCTTACCTTTTTTGCTGATTTTTCTGTTTTTTCTGCGGAGCTTCGATTTATAGAGTATTAACATCAGAGGTTGATCAGGCATGGGTTTTAGGGGACGTCCCTTGAAAAAAAAGCTCACTTCTTCGGCGAACTTCTGGATTTTGGCAGCCAGCGTTTCGGTCTCGGTCTCCGGGCCTTTCTCATGACCCTGAGTCAGTATGTTCATAATGTATTGCACTGGCGCTATTTCCATAGGACAACACCTCAATGTTGGGATTTGTATGCTCTTTTACCCATGAAAATCCGCTAATGGTGGCCGGATGACCTCTTTTCATGAAGAACAATTCTAAAGATACGCAATTTTCTCTCATGCAACCATTAGACATAAGTCTTGGGGAAATGGTTCCTCATGAGCCGCCCGCAATAGCGGAACAAATGATAATCGGAAGTTCTGTCGTGGCAGGGCAGACTTATCGAATTGACAGGTAATCCCCCAATAATTCACAAAAAACCAGAGAGAGATTCCTTGTCAATAGTCAGAGCTCGGAAACAATATCCTTGCTGAATGACTTCTCGCAATAGTGACACTTCAGTCGAATATCGTCGTCTTTTTCCCGCAGGTAGAAATAGCTGCTCACAGGCTCATTGTGAGTGATGCAGTTTGAGTTAGGGCAAGGAAAAGCGCCTCTGAGCGTCTCGGGAACTGTCATTTTGAATTTATCAACGACCTGGTATTCGTCGATGACATTGATGGTGGCTCCCTGTGCGAACAGGGCCAGCTGACTGGCTTCTTGTTCAGTGAACTTCAGGCCAGTCACTTTAATAATATCTTTGCGACCCTGAGCCTTGCTGGGCAGGTTAAAGCCCACGGTAATACTGACATTGGAGTCCAGCAATTGCAGGCGATCCAGAATTTTAACACCCTGACCTGCGGGGATATGGTCAATGACGGTGCCTTTGCGAATGGCTTCAACCTGAAGCTTGTTGGTCATTGCTGTGTCTCCCTTCAGATACTTTCGTTCAAAACCAGAGCCAGGAGCGCCTGACGGGCATAGACCCCATTTTCGGCCTGCTGAAAATAGTAGGCATGAGGTGTGCTATCGACAGCCATTTCTATCTCGTCGACCCGTGGCAGGGGGTGAAGAATTTTCAGGTTGTCTCTGGCTCCCTTCAGACTTTCGACACCCAGAATATATTTAGAGGCCATGTGCATGTATTCAGTTTCATCAAAGCGCTCTTTTTGAACCCGAGTCATATAAATAATGTCAGACTCTGGTACCACCTCTTCAATAGTCTCGGTTTTGCGGTAGTGAATGCCTTTTTCGTCCAGCTCTTCAAGCAGGTAATCGGGCATTGAAAGGGCATCGGGTGCGATAAAGTTAAATTTGGCACCAAACAGTGACATAGCCTGAACCAACGAATGAACGGTTCTGCCGTATTTAAGGTCACCGACAAAGGTAATGGTCAGTTCGTCCAGCGTCCCCTGACATTCTTTAATGCTGAACAGGTCCAGCAATGTCTGTGTCGGGTGCTGGTTGGCACCGTCACCGCCATTGATGATGGGGACATTAGCGAATTCAGAGGCTAGTCGTGCTGCGCCTTCCTGAGGGTGACGCATGATGCAGGCATCGGTATAGGAGCTGATGATTTTGACTGAGTCGGCCAGTGTTTCACCTTTTCTGGCAGAAGTGTTACTGCTGTCAGAGAAACCAATCAGGGTTCCTCCCAGCCTCTGAACAGCGGTTTCGAATGAGAGACGGGTGCGGGTAGAAGCCTCGAAGAAGCAACTGGCGATCACCTTGCCCTTCAACAGATCAGGACGTGGCTTTGTTTTAAGCTGGGCGGCAGTCTTCAGAATTTGTTCAAGGTCTGAACGATTCAGGTCTGCTATGGAAATGATGTCCCTCAGATAGAGCTGGTTTTCCATCAAGAATTACCTGTTCCTGAGTAAGGGTGTAGAGTTGGGCGCTGGTGCCAAATAGCCTTTGGAGCTATATGGACAGCACAAGCCAAAAAAAAGCCCCTGATAAAGGGGCTTTTTTTTCTGAAAAACGGATCACTGTTGATGTCGCCTGGCATCCAGCTCAGAAGTGAGTCTGAAGCATAACAGCCAGTTTCGGATGTCATTAGCGTGTGTCCGTAACAGTATACGTTTCAGCTTTAACAGCCTCTATGCATTAAAGCACCATTAAACCTAAGTTAAAGAAGCTCCTGTTTTCAGGCAAGCCTTCTTAAGCAAGTTGCCACGTATTCTACCGATGCCAACCCCCAAATCAAGAACATGTTGGCAGTGTTTTTCTGTTTGGCTATAGACTCTGGTTTGGTCTGTACCACCAGTTATTCAGGTCGAGCCAGTAAAGCTGGTCTTGTGGTGGATGATCAAGATAATGCCAGTAGGCCAGGTGAGTCTTTTGAGTATGCCATTTGGGAATGACATAATGACCCCACATCAGCACCCGGTCCATAGCCCTGATAATGGGTGTCAGTTTTTCGTAACTGTCCGCTTTTGTAGCTGCGGCCAGCAAGTGGTCAATGACCGGGTTGGTGATGCCGACAATGTTACCACTGTGTTTTTCCATTACGACTCTGCTGCTCCACATGTGATAAAGCTCGTTGCCCGGGTAAGTGGATTGCCAGAAATACCAGTCCACCAGTTCGAAATCGAAAGCCCTGACTCTTTTTCGGAACAGGCTTTTGTCGAGCGTATTTATATTCAATGTTATGCCAAGGTCAGCAAGACTTTTGCGATAAGAAAGTAATAGACGCTCCTGTTTAGGGTCCTCGGTCAGGAGGCTGAGAGTGAGAGGTCTGCCTGATTCTGTTTCTATCATTCGACCGTTTTCCAGCCGGTATCCTGCTTTTTTAAAGAGCGCCAGAGCTTTTCTGACATTCTCCCTGTTGTTACCGCTTCCGTCTGAAACAGGGACACTGACAGCTTGCTTGAAAAGTTCATCGGGTAACTGCTCCTGAAACGGTTCCAGCAGCTTGAGTTCTTCTTCCGTAGGCAAGCCATTGGCTGCAAGAGGCGAGTTGGAGAAAAAACTCCTGGTACGCTGAAAATCACAATTCATCAGAGTTCTGTTAATCCATTCGAAATCGAAGGCCATGATTAAAGCCTGACGAAGAGCCGGGCTTTTGAACTTATCCCTGCGAAGGTTAAAGGCCAGGGCACTCATGCCAGGTGGATAGAGTATGGCAATGTCTTGTTTCAGCACGCGACCTTCCTTTACCGCCGGGAAACTGAATGACCGATGCCACTTTTGAGTGTCTGTCTCCTGATGAACATCGTAAAGCCCCGCTCTGAAACCTTCGGTTACAGCCTGATGGTCACGATAATAGTCCACCCTGATTTCGTCAAAATTGTATCTCCCCTTCTGGCTCGGAAGATTGACTGCCCAGTAATTCCGGACTCGCTCAAAAGTGATGTTTTGACCTAATCTGACCTGCTTGATCTTCAGGGGGCCACTGGTCACCGGGCTGTCCAGGTGTTTGTCCTGAAAGTTTCTGGTGTGCCAGTAATGATGCGGAAGTACGCACAGATAAGCCAGCAGGGCAAGCTGTTTTCTGCCGGGTTTGTCCAGATAAAAAACGACTCGGTAGGGTGACGTTTTTTCAACTCTGACTACGTCTTTATAAAGGTTCTTCAAAAAGGGTGAGCCTTCCTTTTTGAATAATTCAAAGGTAAATACAACATCTTTTGAAGTGAGAGGGTGGTTGTCGCTGAACTTTGCTGCCGGGTTGATATGAAAGGCGACCCAGCTGAAGTCGTCAGGGTATTCGATGGCTTCGGCCAGAAAGGGATAAAGCGAGTGGGGTTCGTCGGCTGACCGGGTCATTAATGAGCCGTAGGTGTGGTAAACGTAATCGGGAACAGTTCCTTTGCCGTTAAACGGGTTCAGGGTATCGAATGATCCTGTCCTGGCCAGTCTCAGGACACCACCTTTAGGTGCATTGGGGTTTGTGTAAGCAAAATGAGTAAAGCTGTCCGGATATTTGTGGGTACCGATCAGGGTAAAGGACTTTTGAATATGTACCTGACATTGGGCCGACAGAGAGCTTGTCAGGCAGAGACTGAAGAGAAGGCTTTTTATTATTCTGATTCTGGAGCCATAAATCTTGTATAAATGGTTGCTGGAAACAACTCTGCTCACAATATCTTCAGCCTTTTTTGTGTCGAGGTGGATTCACGGGGTAAGAACGTTTGGGAGAACTATAGCTCAGCTGCTCTGCACTTTCCTCAGGCCTATGACTGACCCGGCTGCAGTGGTGGAAGGTTAAGCTGGATGTTGGCTTCAAGCGCTCTGAGCAGTCCACTGGCAAGGTGTCGAGACCAGAACTGAGCTAATCCATGCAGCGACTTCTCAGAAGCGGGTACGGGGATCTCCAGCCCTTCAACAGGAAGGCTGCCCTGGGCATAGATTGCGTGAGCCGGACCCTGGATAAAATGTCCCTGAAGGGTATCGTTCAAGAGCTCTCCGTCCAGATAAGCATGAGTGATCAGAGCTTCGGGTCTCAGGTCAGGTTCTTCGTTTTGAACTTGCCAGTAGATGGCTGAGTTCAGGGCAAGACTGTTAAATACCACTGCCTTGAATCGAGTTTTAAACGAAACATATTGGGCGATTGCGCCACCCAGAGAAGAACCCGTCAGCTCAAACTCATGGTCAGGGTAGTGCTCATAAAGATCGACAGTGAGCTCCAGGGCTCTTCTCAGCATGGGGACTTCCAGTGGAAAATAACCGCTGCCAGTGATGAAGCGGTATAAGCTGGAGGTGATCTGAGCCAGATAGCCATATCCGTAGCCACCCTGTGTCCAGACTGCGTTAGTCAGAGAGTTAAGGCTGTCAAATTCTGTCCCGGTGAAAGCTATGAGAATCTTCTTTTGTGAGGTGTGGAGTAGAACTCTGGCTTTCAGCCCGGAATCCTTGTGGTCATGGATTCGGTTTGTTTCGCGTCGGGTGTCAAATACTCCCTGTGTCAGCCATTTTTCAGGGACATCTGTCTTGACTGCGTTGCGATACTGAATGTAAGTCAGGCGATCTTCAAGAGCCTCTTTGGTACCCGCTTTGTCACTGCTAACTTTGTAGCGATAAGACAGGTAACTGGCAAATGCATAGGGATAGAGTGCTTTCAGGCGCTGCCTGAACTCAGCCATCCTGGCCACTTCTTCATCCATAAACTGAACATTGTCGCGATACCAGCGCTTAACGTTTTCTCTTTCGGCACGAGAATGGATGTAACGTCGAATGGGGTCGGATTCCGGGATCTTGTTGAAATTGAGCTTTTCAGGATCAAAAGGCCCAACGTAAGGAATGCTGTCTGCCGGGCGAGGATATTTCAGGTTGAGAACAGACAAAGGGGCGTCTGTTTTGAGAAATCCTGCCTGATAATCCTCAGGACTGTCGCCCACAGCGAATGCGTTATGGCTTAATCCAGGCGTTGGCAATACGCTGACCAGAAGAATAAGCAGCATAAAACGAGGGTGCAGTGATGCCAATTTTCCTGTCATAGTTACGATTCCTCCCTGAAAACTCTGCCGCTTATAAAGTATTAGACAGAGCAAGAGTGCTTTAGTTCAGGGAGGCGACTGGTTGATTGGGGGTAAGGCAAAACGTTTTTTATTTTTAATAGTTATATAAAATTAAGTTTAAATTCTTTTTATTAAAAAGAGGTCTGCTTTTTTCCGGTCATTACTCTTTTTTTATATGACAGCCACCGGGGATCTCAATAGTGAGGTCGCTTTTGGCATGGCAGCAACAGGGCAGGATTTTTCCATCGGGGACAAAAGCGACGGGCTCAGCAAAGTATTCCACTTCACCAGCCACCAGTTCAACCTGACAACTACCACAGAATCCCTCACGACATTGGTATTCAATATCCACCTTCTGTGATTCAAGCGCTTCCAGCAAGTTGAGATCACTTCTGGAAATAAAGCTGAAGCCATCCAGTATCTTGACGATGTTGGCCATGAGGGTCTCCCGGTGAAAGGTGGCCAGTCTTCCGGCCACCTTATTATCTCTCTTACAGTGAGAAGTTGCTGAAGTCATCGGTCTGGACTTCGTTATCAATCTGGCCCACCAGGTAAGAGCTGACTTCCACTTCCTGAGGTGCTACCTGAACAGCGTCGCTATTGAGCCAGCTATTCATCCAGGGCAGGGGGTTCTGACGGGATGGGAAAGCGGGTTCAAAGCCCAGGGCTACCATTCTCTGATTTGTGATGTATTCCACGTACTGACTGAGAATGTCTTTGTTCAGACCAATCATTGAGCCATTTTGGAACAGGTATTCAGCCCATTCTTTTTCCTGTTCAGCAGCAGCAATAAAGATTTGTCTGGCTTCTGCCTGAAGCTCAATAGCAATCTCAGCCATTTCCGGATCGTCTTTACCTTCGGCCATGATTTGCAGGATGTGCTGGGTGCCGGTCAGGTGCAGGGCTTCGTCACGGGCGATCAGTTTGATGATTTTTGCATTGCCTTCCATAGTGGAGCGCTCAGCAAAAGCAAAGCTGCAGGCAAAGCTGACGTAGAAACGAATGGCTTCGAGAACGTTGACTGATACCAGGGTCAGGTAAAGTTTTCGCTTCAGATCCCTGACGGAAACCAGTACTTCCTTACCTTTGATCTGGTGAGTGCCTTCACCCAGCATGTTGAGCTGGCAGATTCCTTCGATCAGGTCATCGTAGTAACGGGTGATGTCTGCTGCCCTTTTGACAATGGCCTCGTTATTCACAATATCATCAAAAACCACGGAAGGTTCGGTGATGATGTTACGAATAATATGGGTGTAAGAGCGAGAGTGAATCGTCTCACTAAAGGCCCAGGTCTCAATCCAGGTTTCCAGCTCAGGCAGGGAAACAATGGGCAGCAGGGCGACATTGGGTGAGCGACCTTGTACAGAGTCCAGCAGGGTCTGATATTTAAGGTTGCTCAGGAAGATGTGTTTTTCATGTTCTGGCAGATGAGCGAAGTCACTGCGGTCGGTTGATAAGTCCACCTCTTCCGGGCGCCAGAAGAATGAAAGCTGTTTTTCGATCAGCTTTTCAAAGATCGGGTGTTTCTGGACATCATAACGGGAGACGTTAACACCCCGTCCAAAAAACATAGGTTCCTGAGTGGCATTGAACTTTTCTTGGTTGAAAGTCGAGTAGCTCATGTTCTCTCTGCTTCTGGGCCAGGAAGGGCCGGCCTCGTCCAGTTGCTGTTAACTCTGTTATAAGTGGGACACTGTTTCAGTGTCCCGGTTCCGACTTTCGTCAAATTTTACAAGCGCCGCCTGCACAGCCGTCATCTGTTTCTTCCTGGCCGTCCGACGCACCATCACGGGTGTTGTGATAGTAAAGGGTCTTCACACCCAGCTTATAGGCTGTCAGAAGGTCTTTAAGAAGGAGTTTCATAGGTACCTTGCCACCTTCGAAACGAGCAGGATCGTAGTTGGTGTTGGCCGAAATGGTCTGGTCAACAAACTTCTGCATGATCGCAACCAGCTGCAGGTAACCGTCGTTACTGTTGATATCCCATAGCAGTTCATAGCTGTTACGCAGCTCTTCGAAGTCTGGTACCACCTGCTTCAGGATACCGTCCTTACTGGCCTTGACGCTGACATAGCCACGTGGCGGTTCAATGCCATTGGTGGCGTTACTGATCTGAGATGAAGTCTCGGAAGGCATCAGGGCAGTCAGTGTTGAGTTACGCAGACCGTGATTCTTGATCTCGCTGCGCAGAGCTTCCCAATCCAGGTGAAGTTCTTCGCTGCAGACTTCGTCCAGGTCCTTCTTGTAGGTATCTACAGGCAGGATGCCCTGAGAGTATGTAGTCTCATGGAACTTGGTACAGGTGCCTTTCTCTTTTGCCAGCTGGTTAGAAGCTTTCAGCAAATAGTACTGAATAGCTTCAAAGGTTTTATGAGTCAGACCGTTGGCTGAGCCATCAGAATAACGAACACCGTTTTTAGCCAGGTAGTTGGCAAAGTTGATCACGCCAATTCCCAGAGGGCGGCGTGCCATGGTGGCATTGTAAGCCGCTGGCAGAGGATAATCCTGATAGTCCAGCAGGTTATCCAGCGCACGAACCAGAAGGTTACTCATCTCTTCCAGTTCGTCCAGGCTATCAAGCTTACCCAGATTGAAAGCAGCCAGGGTGCACAGTGCGATTTCACCTTCCTCATCCATTACGTGCTCGAGAGGTTTGGTAGGCAGTGCAATTTCCAGGCAGAGGTTGCTCTGGCGAACCGGAGCTACTGTCGGGTCGAATGGGCTGTGAGTGTTGCAGTGGTCAACATTCTGCAGGTAAATACGACCGGTACTGGCACGCTCGGATGCAAACAGGGAGAAAAGCTCTACTGCTTTCAGAGTCTTTTTGCGGATGTCAGGATCCTGTTCGTACCTGACGTAGAGCGCTTCGAACTTTTCCTGATCCTCAAAAAAAGCATCGTACAATCCCGGAACATCAATCGGAGAAAACAGAGAGATGTTGCCACCTGTGATCAGGCGCTGATACATCAGGCGGTTGAACTGAACGCCGTAATCCAGATGACGAACACGATTTTCTTCAACACCCCGGTTATTCTTCAGAACCAGCAGATTCTCAACTTCATAGTGCCAGATCGGGTAGAAAAGAGTCGCTGCGCCGCCACGAACCCCCCCCTGTGAGCAGGACTTAACGGCTGTCTGGAAGTGCTTGTAAAAAGGAATACAGCCTGTATGGAAAGCTTCACCGTTACGGATCGGGCTGCCAATGGCACGAATACCGCCGGCATTGATGCCAATGCCTGCACGTTGGGAAACATACTTAACGATGGCGCTGGATGTCGCATTGATAGAATCCAGCGAGTCACCGCACTCAATCAATACACAGGAACTGAACTGGCGGGTAGGTGTGCGAACACCGGCCATAATTGGTGTTGGCAGAGAAAGCTTGAATGTAGAGACAGCCTTGTAGAAACGCTCAATGTAATCCAGTCGGGTCTCTTCAGGGTAGCTGGCAAACAGGCAGGCACCGATCAGCATGTAAAGCATCTGGGGGCTTTCATAGTATTCACCAGTGACCCGGTTCTGAACCAGATATTTGCCTTCCAGCTGTTTAACGGCAGCGTAGCTGAAGTCCATGTCACGCCTGTGATCGATAAAGCCATTCATGGCATTGAAGTCAGCTTCACTGTAATCATGAAGAAGATGAGCGTCGTACTTCTTCATTTCTGCCAGTTTGACAACGTGGTCGTAGAGTCCAGGTGGCTCGAACTGGCCGTAGGCTTTTTTGCGCAGATGGAAGATGGCCAGACGAGCTGCCAGATACTGGTAGTCAGGAGCCTGTTCGGAGATCAGGTCAGCGGCTGACTTGATCAGTGTTTCGTGGATATCTGTGGTCTGTATGCCATCGTAGAACTGGATTTGTGATTTAAGTTCAACTTCGGAAACGGAAACGTTGTTCAGTCCTTCAGCAGCCCAGGTGATAACCTTGTGGATCTTCTCCAGATCAAGCTGCTCCTTGTCTCCATCGCGCTTGGTGACCAGGATATCTTTGTTCATTAAAAGTCCTTACCAGTAAAAAAATAAAACTCAAGATATTGTATTTTTATGTTTCGGCTACTACTGAATGCCAGCCCCTGTCTTGGGTGCAGGAGTTGTGTCGCAGAGGGTTGAGCCGAGAAAAATCTGCAGGTCACTGATCCCGCAGTAAAAACGTCTCGAAGAGGTGTGTTCAGGAGTCAGATGCTGTCCTGAGTGACCTGTCAGCTTTTCTTCCCTGATACCGCAGCGCCTGCGCCACAAATCCCTTTCGTTAGCGACTTCACAGATTCTGTCTTTCAGTTCGGCACACTATCTAATATGTAATGAGCACGCACCAGCCATTTCATTTAACTATCTGGTTAACTGCCCGACTAAACAACACAATATGTTGTGTGGCGACCTTTTATATACACAAGATAATGCGCTATTAGCAGAAGTTCAAGTTGGAAATTTAGTGGAAAAATTGTGTATAACTTGTGAGTTTTTTGCAGTGTTAGTGCTTGCAAACGGCCTGACTGCTTTTGCTGACACGGCTTTCAGTATTCTACAGATCTGCCGACACAGGCCAGACTCTATATATAATAAAAAGTCATAAATAAGTATAAATCAATAAGAAATAGGTAGTATTCGAAAAGACGCACCAAAACGGTGTAACCCACAACATCGAGTGTTTTACAAATGCCAGGTTTACCGTGAAAATCCCCGGAACCAAGTCGAAGAATACCATCCCTGCTCCGTTGCAGGGCGCGATTTGCTCCGTTTAGCTTATTAACTCTGGGACTTCTTGCCTGACCACCGGTAACCAGGCGTCTCTGGATAAGCGAGGGTACCGATGATCACTCCCAAGTCAGTTCAGGCTCAATGGCAAGCACTGAAAATCTGCGGCCACACCCCAGGCTCTGCCAGTCATGAGCGTTCAGGGATTATTCCCTATCCGCTCATTTTTCAATAGGACTGTTATTGAGCATATCTGATAGCTGATAGTAAGTGAACACATGCCACCCCTGGTTTTCAGCGCCGGAAGGCACGAACAATCCTGTTGCTGGATCCTTCAGGTAATACTCATTGAAATTCTCAAGCCTTGACACTTTGTCATGTATCTTCTGCGCCAGAGAGAGGTAGCGCGCATCATCGGTGGTATTGTACATATCCATAAGGGCAATGCCGCAGCGCAGTATTTTATCGGGCCATAATGTGTAGCCATTATTTGCTCTCATTAAGTGCTCATTCGGACCGCTGTTGCCCATAGGGATAAATAACTGACCATCATTGTTGTAGAATTCCTCAAACAGATCGGCGACATCCGGATAATTTTCCTGAGGTACCGCACCGGAAATGATGGCCCAGGCCAGACCGAAAGGGTCTGTGATGCTGCCATCTTTGAATTTTTGTGCGTCCGGTAGCGCTTCTCTTTGAGCAATCATATCTTTAATGATCAAGCCTGGTTGCGTGGGGTTGCTGGCCTTATGCTTGCTGCGCACAAACCAGCGGGGGCTAAATTGTTGGTTGGCATCAAAGAGTAAATGGGTTCTCAGATTATTTTGTAGCTGCTGACTTAAACTGAAAAGCATTGTTTCAACACTGGTCACTGAATCTGTCAGCGACTTAAGCAACGGTGGCAGATATGGGCTAGCCCTGATCAATTCCTGCTTGAACGCAGCATTATCAAGATAGTTCGAAGCACTCTGGAGACTTTTCAGGCCATCAAGAAGAATTGACGCATTGGTCAGCAGACAGCTGTCGGCGAGGAAGTCATTAAAAATATCAAGGTAGTCAGCCCCGACAGGCAGCCCCTGCTCATCCATAACATTGGTGTAAACGTAGATAAGTGCTCTTGCAATCATGGGTGTTAACTGATGACCCTTGGCTTGTGCCTCCGACGGGTCGTCAGTCGCCAGCGTTTTGAGGTATTTGCCACAGAGCGCGAGTATATTGATTTCCGGGTCAGTGGTGCCTGGTGTCAACCTGTCCAAATTTTCGTTTATATAGTTAGCCAACAGGAAACTGGGTTTTGGAAACTTGAATTGCAGTGCGGTCGGCGTTGTTTTTTTCAAGTTTTCAATATGCTGATATACCGCTGTGACTTGCGCTTTCAGTTTTTCGGGAGCTGTTATCTTGACATAAGTAATTGCCCTTTCGACATCCAGAGTAAATAATTCGGGTAATTGCACCCCGAATAACAAGTGGGGGTGTTGATCAAAGAATTCCTGTACTTGGGTGAGATATTTTCGCCTGATAACCCGTTCAATGATAAAGTGAATGGGATTGTTTACCAGAACGATTGGGAGTGCTCCCAGATTATTGTGCTGGAAACCCGGAAAGCTTGTGTTACTGTCGGGTTCCAGTTTGTTTACCTGACGGTTGGCAAATGCAAGCAGGATGTTACCAACGACCTCCAGAGCCTCTGGCTGTAAGAGCACCCGATCAACAGCCATCATGTTGTTATCACGGGCCCATGTAGTACCTTGATAGTGAGTTGATTTTTCGTCTTCGGCAATACTGGCAGTAAGTTGTTGGTCTATGCCAAGTGATACCAGTTCCTGACTTTTTACCATTTTGGCTGAATGAGCAAGGGGATGGGTCTGTGCTTTCCATAAATAAAGTACTCTCTGGCTCGAAATAGTAGTGCAGACCGGATTTTCATCGATATTAACGAGTGTCCCATTACCACCTGCAACTAGTGACAGTGCCGTCAAAAATAAAATCAATGCCATCGATCTGGCTATGTTACTCATTTTTAAGTCCTCTTAAACTTATTCTGCTTTTTAGCATTTTCTGATGTTTGCAAACCTCAGCAAGACTAGTGTAGTGCGACCTAATTAACAGTACATAAAGACTCCTAACGGTCTACTATGGATGTTATTCCAACCACTGCCTGTTTTTACTATGCGAGTTGCCACAGAGATAATACTTGATGCTTCTGAAGAAATACGACTCAGAAAGATTACTTCATCAAATACTTGCCCTCTTCGCTTGGCCCGCCGTGCCCAGATTGTTCTTCTCTCTGCAGAAGGAAAAAGCAATCTTGAGATTGCGCAAATACTGAAGATCGGTCGTCATCAGGTCAGCCGCTGGCGTGACCGATATGCTCAGGAAGGCTTCTCCGGGATTGAACAGGATCGAGCTCGCAGTGGCCGTAAAAAGAAGATTGATGCTGCTGAGATTGTGAGTCTGACCACAAACACCCTTCCGGAAAATGCCACTCACTGGAGCACCCGAACTATGGCTGCTGTTAGCGGTATCAGTGAGAGAAGTGTTCGCCGGATATGGCATGCATATGGCCTCAAGCCTCACCTGGAAAAGACATTCAAGGTGTCCCGAGACCCGAAATTTGTGGAGAAGCTTGAAGATATTGTCGGACTCTATCTGTCTCCTCCTGAACATGCGTTGGTGCTGTGCTGTGATGAAAAAAGTCAGGTTCAGGCACTCGATCGAACACAGCCTGGCTTACCGTTGAAGAAAGGGCGTGCCGCAACAATGACTCATGATTATAAACGACATGGTACAACCACTCTCTTTGCAGCACTGAATGTACTTGATGGTGCTGTCATCGGTCAGTGCCAGCAGCGTCATACCCATGTGGAATGGTTGAAGTTTCTTAAACAGATAAATAGGGAAACGGCAAAAGACAAAGAGCTGCACCTGATTTGCGACAACTATGCGACTCACAAACACCCGAAGGTGCGAGAATGGCTGGAAAAACATCCTCGTTTTCATATGCACTTTACGCCAACGTCAGCATCATGGTTAAACATGGTTGAGAGATTTTTTCGGGATCTCACGAGTCAGCGTTTACGCCGTGGTGTGTTTGTCAGTGTGCCACAGCTAGTCAGTGCGATTGATGAATATATTGAAAAGCATAATCAAAATCCAAAGCCGTTTATCTGGACTGCTAAGGCAAATGATATCTTAGAAAAAGTCGTTCGGGCTAATCGCCGGTTAAGTTGCAAAAAGAACGACGCACTACACTAGCTGCAAAACAGCAGAGGTGCTTCACTTGTCTGCTACGATAATTTCGCTCCAGGTAATCATTGCAACCATTAGGCCTGTGTCTTCCTCTGTATACTATTTACGAGGGTAATGACTGGAGGTTTTGACACAATTCCTCGTGATCTTTTCTGAACGAGCCGAATGAAAACCACGGCAGGATTTCCATGATGTGAGTGACCGAAAAAAAACGCATGTTAGAGGCTCATGACTGACCCAGTCGGTCATCAGCGTTCAGGGCAGGAAAATGACCTTTTGGGGAATTTTCAGGTCACCTAGGGACTCTAAAGCAATGCTGTAGTAGTATCCGTCAGCTGAGCCTGGCAATTAGCTTCGGGCTTGTAGTCTTCATTTTTATAATCTTTGGAAGTTTGGCTGTGGAGAATTCAGAAACAGGTCGAATCCTGATAGTTGAGGACGATGAGCGGTTGGCCACACTCACCAGGGACTATCTTGAGAACAATGGACTCTCGGTCTCTATAGAAGGTGATGGTGGTAAAGCGGTTAATCGTATTCTTGAAGAGCGTCCCGATCTGGTGGTGTTGGATTTGATGCTGCCAGGAGAAGATGGTGTTTCCATCTGTCGCCGTGTTCGCGGACATTACGCTGGACAAATTTTGATGCTGACCGCACGGACCGATGACCTGGATGAAGTTCTGGGGCTGGAAATGGGTGCAGACGATTATGTTGCCAAACCGGTACGTCCGAGAGTGCTGTTGGCGAGAATCCGGGCTTTGCTGCGCCGAAATCAGGTCCCCATGGAAGAACAGGAAGAGCAAGGCAGCAGCCGCCTGACGTTTGGTCCATTGGTTGTGGATAACTCTATGCGAGAAGCCTGGCTGAAGGATGTGAGTGTAGAGTTAACCAGTGCCGAGTTTGATCTGTTGTGGTTGCTTTGCTCCAATGCGGGTCGGGTTTTGAGCCGGGAAGAAATTTTCTCTCAACTGCGTGGTATAGAGTACGACGGGCAGGATCGCTCCATTGATGTTCGGGTGTCCCGTATTCGACCCAAGATTGGCGATGATCCCATGCATCCCCGTTTGATCAAAACCGTTCGCAGTAAAGGTTACCTCTTCGTTAAAAGTGAATAAGTGCTCTGAGCTATTTAAGTAGAGAAGCCTGTGAGTAGTATTTTCTTACGTATATACGGAGGGCTCCTGTTTACGCTGGTGCTCGTCGCTGTTCTGTCAGGTATTTCCGTCACGCTGATCAATGGGATGAGACAGGCTGACTATCGAGAAGATATGGTCAGGGGCACCTTTCGTCTGATCGCAGAGACGGTTGAAACCTTGCCTGAAGCTGAACGTAACTCCTGGCTGGAAGACTGGGGAGAGCGTCTTGCTATTCCCTTCGAGCTGGTGAGTCTGGAAGAGTCAGGGCTTGATCAGGAACAGTTCAAATCTTTGAAGCCTGGTGGCATCTGGGTTCGCATGTTGGATCAGAACAGAGCTCTGGTTCTGACACCTCTGGAGGGAGATATCCTTCTGGAAGGTGTGGTGTCGTCTATATCAGAACAAACAGCCAGTGGTACTCTCAGTCTTCTGAAAGCTAAATTGATGCGTTTTCCTGTCGCAAGCAGAGCAGACAAACTGAAAGAGTTGTCTGTCAATAGTTTCAGTTACCCTGTTCATCTGGTGGAACCTTCCCAGACTCGATTGCTCCCTGTGCAGCAGGAGCAGCTTCGTGAAGGCAGCGTGATGATGCTGCTGGATGATGAGGCACAGACGGTATCTATCTACACAAGCCTGCCGGATGAAACCCGACTGCTCAGAATGGGGCCATTAGGGTTGCTGAACCCTTATCCTTTCAAGCTGATGCTGACCATTGGTTTGTTCGTGTTGACTTCCCTGAGTTTGGCCATTTACATCCTGGTTCGGGGAATGGAGAAACGTCTGCGCAAGCTTGAGAGAGCAGCGACACGTTTCAGTCATGGCGACTTTGATGTCCGGGTCTCTCTGTATGGTGCCGACTCCATTGGTCGTCTGGCTCAGGCATTTAATGCCATGGCAGGTCATATCCAGAGACTGTTGAGCCTGCAAAAAGAAATGATCAGAGGCGTCTCACACGAGTTAAGGACACCTGTCGCCCGACTCAGGTTTGGTCTGGACCTGGTGGCCGATGCCAGAACGCCTGAAGAAAGAGATCATCAGTTAGAAGGTATGGATAAGGATATTCAGGAACTGGATAACCTGGTGGATGAGATTCTGACCTATGCCAATCTTGAACAGGGTGCGCCCGAGGTGCGTTTCAAGCGGCATGATGTCGATAAGGTCATTGGTCAGGTCGTTGGTGAGCACAAGCGTCTTCAGGATCGTGTGGCGATTGAGCATGTTCCCTGCAATATACTGGATCCACGCCGTTTTGCAGACATTGATCGTCGCTACATGCACCGGGCCATCCAGAATCTGGTGGGTAATGCCTGTCGCTACGCAGACAGTAAACTGGAGGTCAGGTTTTCCGCAACACAGGACACCTGTCGAGTTGATGTGGATGATGATGGTCCCGGTATTCCAGAGGATCAATGGGATCGGGTCTTTTCAGCGTTTTCAAGATTGGATGACAGTCGTACCAGAAAATCAGGTGGCTACGGCCTTGGACTTTCTATTGTGAGGCGAATTATGTACTGGCATAACGGTCGGGCAATGGTCAGTCACAGCCCTCTGGGTGGTGCCCGGTTCAGTCTGGTTTTGCCTCGTAAACAAAGACGCTAACCGCCTGTTTGTTTCCTTCCATCACGGCTTTAAGGTTTTTTCCGATATGGCTGGAAGAATTCCCGATAACGTTTTGAAGCAGGTTTCCCTGGCTGTTTCCAGAAAGTCGGCGATGTAGGGTTGTTCTTTCTGTTCCACCCGGATACCCGCATAGAGTGTTGACCAGAGACCTCCACTGCCCAGCTTTCTCGCTGCTACATGATCTTTTTCAAGATATTCCGCCAAAGCCCAGTTAGGCAGTGCACAAACGCCGCGCTGACTGGCAACCAGCTGCAACATCATCAGGGTCAACTCAACGGTTCTGACCTGGCTGGGTTCTACGTCATCCGGATCCAGAAAGCGATTGAAGATATCAAGCCGGTTGTGATCAATGGGGTAGATAATCAGTGTTTCTGCTTCGAGATCAGCAGGCTCAATCCACTCCTTTTCCAGCAAGTAATGTTGTCTGGAGAGAGCCAGTAACATCTCATAGCGAAACAACGAGATATACGTCAGACCAGGAATATCTATCGGGTCAGAGGTAACCACCAGATCCAGCTCTCCTCTGGATAAAGCGGGTAAGGGGGCAAAGTTGAAGCCGGTGGCAAAGTCCATTTCGACTTCCGGCCATTGCTGGCGATAGGCGTCAATGGTTGGCATCAGCCATTGGTAACAGCTGTGACACTCAATGGCAATGTTGAGGCGTCCGGACTCTCCCCCTGCCAACCTGAACAGGTCTTGCTCAGCGTGCCTTAGCTGGGGAAGAAGTTCATCTGCCAACTGCAGGATACGCAGACCGGCTGATGTAAATCTGGGAGGACGGGTTTTACGGATGAATAACTCCATGCCAATCCGGGCTTCAAGTTCCTTAATCTGGTGAGACAGGGCTGACTGAGTCAGATGCAGGCTTCTGGCTGCTTCAACCAGGCTCCCGGTCTGCTTTAGAGCAAGCAGTGTTTTCAGGTGCCTCAGTTCCAATCCTATGTTGGTTGTCATGATAAGCCATGTTTCGTACGGAGGTTGATTTTCAAAAGATTATCAATTTTCTTCACTTTTATCATTAGTAAAATGAGTTTGATTCAACTTTTTTTGTGAGCCAGACTCATACTCCATGAGCAGCCGGGTGTGATGACAATGACTTCGCAACTACGGCAGTTTTCGCATAAACAACAGGAAGCCATGAGCGGCAGGGTAGTTTGTCGTCGCCATGGGATGAACAAATCTCTCTAAATCAACAAGAGTGGATGCTCTGGAGAATCCGGTTATGGCAATTTCACACAGCGGTGGCTTTCCACGCATCGGCGCCAATCGCGAGTTGAAAAAAGCGCAGGAAGCCTACTGGAAGGGTGAACTGAGTAAAGAAAGGCTGTTAGAAGAAGGTAAACGCCTCAGATTGCAGCACTGGGCTGTGCAAAAGAAAGCCGGACTGGATCTGATCCCGGTTGGTGATTTTGCCTGGTACGATCAGATGTTGAGTCACTCACTCATGCTGGGCGCTGTTCCGGCACGGTTTGGTGCAGATTCTGACTGTGAAGATGTTGACACCCTGTTTCGCATGGCCCGGGGCAGGGCACCTGGCGGGACTCCGGCAGCAGCGTGTGAGATGACCAAGTGGTTTGATACCAACTATCACTATATTGTTCCGGAGTTGCACAAAGGCCAGACCTTAAAGCTGTCGTCTACAGAAATTATTCGCGAGACCCGCGAAGCATTGGACGCAGGATTTAAGGTCAAGCCAACACTGATAGGTCCACTTACCTGGCTGTGGCTTGGGAAGGTAAAAGGAGAAGCGTTTAATCGTCTGGAACTGCTGGATGATGTTATAGAGGTCTATGGACAGGTACTCAATGAGCTGGCCAAACTGGGTGTTGAGTGGGTTCAAATTGATGAGCCTATCCTGTTACTGGATCTTCCTACCGAGTGGCATCAGGCTTTTGAGTCCACCTACAACAGGCTGCAAGGCAAAGATCTGAAGATCCTGCTGGCGACCTATTTTGGAGGTCTTAATGGCACAACGACGACTGTAGTCAATCTACCCGTTGAGGGGCTGCATATTGATCTGGTTCGTGATGCTGAGCAACTGACAGCAATCCTTGACAGGCTGCCTTCCTACAAAGTGCTTTCAGCTGGTGTCGTGAACGGCAGAAATATCTGGAAAGCGGATATCCGTTCTATAGTCAGTAAACTTCAGGAAGCCAGTGAGCGTCTGGGTAACCGTCTCTGGGTTGCCCCCAGTTGTTCACTTCTGCATACGCCGGTTGATCTTGAATGTGAAACAGATCTGGATGATGAGTTGAAATCCTGGTTTGCCTTTGCCGTTCAGAAGTGTCAGGAAGTAGCAACCATAGCCAGCTTGCTTTCAGGCAATCAGAGCCCCGAGGTTCAGGCTGCTCTGGCTACTTCGGATCGAGCGATTGAAACCCGGAGTCAGTCATCAAGGATACACAATAAGGCTGTTCAGAAGCGGGTTGCCGGAATCAGCAGTGGCGATGACCAGCGAAACCTGCCTTATGAAAAAAGAGCTGTCGTTCAGGCATCCAGACTTAAATTACCGTTGTTTCCAACTACCACAATCGGCTCTTTTCCTCAGACGGTTGCTATCAGAAAGCAGCGTCGTTTATTCAGAAAAGGTGAGTTGAGTAAGCGTGACTACGTAGCAGCCATGCAGAAGGAGATTCTGGACACTGTTGCCAGGCAGGAGGCACTGGGACTCGATGTTCTGGTTCATGGCGAAGCCGAACGTAATGACATGGTCGAGTATTTTGGAGAGCAGCTCAATGGTTTTGCCTTTACCAGCAATGGCTGGGTTCAAAGCTATGGCAGTCGCTGTGTAAAACCTCCCATCATCATTGGTGATGTTTCCAGACCAGAGCCCATGACCGTGAACTGGAGTCGCTTTGCCCAAGACCAGACCAGTAAGTGGATGAAGGGTATGCTCACAGGTCCGGTAACAATACTCTGCTGGTCTTTCCTGCGGGAAGATGTCGATCGAAGTGTTTCCTGCCTGCAACTTGCTCTGGCGCTCAGAGATGAAGTCGTGGATCTGGAAAAGGCGGGCATTGGCATCATCCAGATTGATGAGCCGGCGATTCGCGAAGGTTTACCCTTGCGCAAAGAAGACTGGCCTGACTATCTGAACTGGGCAGTAAAAAGCTTCAGGATTGCTGCCAGTGGCGTTCAGGATGAAACCCAGATTCATACCCACATGTGTTATAGCGAGTTCAATGACATCATTGAATACATCGCGGCAATGGATGCTGATGTTATTACCATTGAGACCTCCAGATCTGACATGGAGTTACTGGATGCTTTTGAACAGTTTGAATACCCCAATGAGATCGGCCCGGGGGTTTATGATATCCACTCGCCTAATGTTCCGGAGTCACAGTGGATGAAACAGTTGATGAAGAAAGCCGCCGAAAAAATCCCGCCGCAACGTTTATGGGTCAATCCGGACTGTGGTCTTAAAACCCGTGATTGGCCCGAAGTAGAAGCGGCTCTGAGCAATATGGTGCAGGTGGCTAACGAACTCAGGGATGAGCTGGCTTAACCGGTGATGCCTTGACCTGGACTTCAATAATGGGAAGTTCTGGAGGGGAAGCGGTGTAGGAAGCCTCTTGCCCTTCATAAGTCAGGAATGAGGGAGCCATCACTTCGGCATGGACACCGGTGAGAATTTCTACCTCTCCCTCTTGCTCTCCAGGCTTGACAAGGTAGAAAACTTTATAGAGTCGGCCCTTTTCCGCATCCTCGAAATAGACAGTGGCTCCCTGGTCCGCCGAAATGATAAGGCTCCGGGGCTCCAGGGGGCGCTCGTCAACGATCAGGTTTGTATCCAGCCGGTATTGGGTTTGGGTAGCTTCTTTGTTACGGCCCGGCATTGAACACCCTGATAACAGCAGTATAAGGGGGATGATCAGGAACTTCTGATACAGGCTATCCAAGTGTTGAGTATTCTTGTTCGACATCAAATAAAAGTCCTTAATTTTAGTGTTTTCGTCTCTGAGACATTGTTCGTGACATATATTCATGCCTAAAGATAGACGCTTCAGAGAAACTAATCTCTGAAATTTTAAGCCTGAATCTATGAAACGTTCACAAAAAAGCAAAACTGCCTTCTCGAGGGTACGATCACTGCTTCTGCTAATGACAATAATGTTTGGGGAGTCGCTGCCTGCCGTGGAACTGGTCGGCTCAGGCCCGATGCCAGCACATTTCTTGTATACCGATAAGTTGTTTGATCCTGAACAGCCCATTCCTCTTCCGTTTGATTTTATGCAGTTCACCCTCAGTTTGCTGCAGTTGCTGCCGAATAACAGACCTCTTCAGTCTCTCAAGCGGCCTCTCTCCCCGGTGTTATCAATGAAGCCAACACACCGCATTGATCTTGTTGCTGAGCCCCTTGAAGTCCTGGTGAATAATTCCAACATGCTGATCGCCACGGGCGCTGGCGGGGGAGGTGGCGGCGATAAGCCACCTGACGGAAACAGCGGGAGTCCTGACCCAGAACCCCAACCTGACCTTACCCTTATTCCTGATCCTGTCCAAACTTGTCTGCGGCAAAAAAAGCAACTGCTTCTAATATTACGAATCAAACGACATTGGACAATTATGACAGGCCAGACCACGCTGGCGCGGATTTTGTCAGACCGGATCATGGTGATTGAAGCTGATCTTCTTGATCTGGAAAGGTCAGACCCTGGCACGATTCAACCGGGGCTGATTCAGACATGGCTGGCAGAGAATGGTCAGGAACTCAGAGTTTACCGTGAGATGGTTTCTGGCAAATATTCTGGCCGACAGACGGGTAACGGGAAAAAGAATTCACCCTCCCGAACGACCAAAGCATCAACGACTGCGACAACAGGTCAGACCGGCCAGATGAGCGAATCTGCTGCCCGTGACCGGGGAACTGGTTCGAGAGGCGGCAGTGGTCGTGGAGATGATGACCCACTGGGACCTTCGGTTGAGCAGGATACCGGAAGTTCAGTTGTCACTTGTTCCAAGTGTAACAGGGCACTGAATACACAGGAATTAAGACGAATAACCAATGAGGCAACTGCCTCAGTGTTTTTATGCAATAAGTGTCTGTCGGGCACTCATGGTAAAAAAAGAGCAAGACGAAACCCGGAAGAAACAGAGCCGGATTCATCGGAACCTCCTCAAAAAAAACACAAGGGCTTGAGTAGAAAGAGAAATACATCAAAAGCAGCTGCTGCACCACCGGCCAAAAAAAAGAAAGCGACAGAAACTCAGATTCCCGATGACTCATTGGAAAAAGTAAAAGAAAACATCAAGTACGAATTAAGCAAGGAAGCGTTGGAAAAAGCACAAAGCCTGATGGAGGTATTCAAGAAAAAAAACATCACAGTTAAGTCCACTTTTTATAAACTCCTCAGCTTTGTAGAGAGAGGTTCATTTAATGACTTCTTCGATAATGCGATCATTTTTTTTGGGCACTCTTCTGAAACTATCAAAAATACAGGCACGCTGACCGGTATGCTAAATAATAAAAAAAAACATATCCGTAGTTTTGCAGAGCGTAGCCAGAGTGAACTCGAATATTTAGCGAGTCTGGACGTATTGACTACCTTCTCGTCCATGAATAGTTGCAAAGGTGTGCCCACGCGAAAGGAAGTGAAAGCAATACTGGGCTGGCCGGAATGGAAAAACAAGGAAGGCGAGTTCAATATCGAACTGTTCCGCTCTTTTTCGTCCATGAACAATGGCCAGGGCTTGCCCAAACATGAAGTAGTGAAAGAGGTACTGGGCTGGCCGGAATGGAAGGGCAAGGATGGCGAGTTCAGTATAGAGTTGTTCCGCTCCTTCACATCTATGAATAGTGGCAGAGGCATGCTCAAACATGAGCAAGTGAAAGAGTTGCTGGGCTGGCCGGAATGGAAAGACAAGGATGGCGAGTTCAGTATGGAGCTGTTCCGCGCCTTTTCGTCTATGAATCATTGCAAAGGCATGCTCAAACATGGGGAATTGAAAGAGGTACTGGGCTGGCTGGAATGGAACGACAAGGATGGCGAGTTCAGTTTGGAGCTGTTCCGCTTCTTCACGTCTATGAATCATGGCAAAGGCATGCTCAAACATGAGCAAGTGAAAGAGGTGCTGGGCTGGCCGGAATGGAAAGACAAGGATGGCGAGTTCAATATGGAGCTGTTCCGCTCCTTCTCATCCATTAATAGTGGCAAAGGCATACTCAAACATGAGCAAGTGAAAAAGGTGGTGGGCTGGCCGGAATGGAACGACAAGGTTGGCGAGTTCAGTATGGAGCTGTTCCGCTGCTTCTCGTCTATGAATCATGGCAAAGGCATGCTCAAACATGAGCAAGTGAAAGAGTTGCTGGGCTGGCCGGAATGGAAAGACAAGGATGGCGAGTTTAATCTGGAGCTGTTCCGCTCCTTCTCATCCATGGACAATGGTAAAGGCATGCTCAAACAAAAGGAAGTCAAAGAGGTACTGGGCTGGCCGGAATGGAAAGACAAGGATGGTGAGTTCACTATGGAGCTGTTCCGAGCCTTCTCGTCTATGAACAATCGCAAAGGCATGCCCAAACATGAGCAAGTGAAACAGATGCTGGGCTGGCCGGAATGGAAAGACAAAGATGGCGAGTTCAATATGGAGCTGTTCCGCGCCTTCTCGTCCGCGAATAGTGGCAGAGGCATGTTCAAACATGAGCAAGTGAAAGAGGTGCTGGGCTGGCCGGAATGGAAAGACAAGGATGGCGAGTTTACTATGGAGCTGTTCCGCGCCTTCTCGTCCACGAATAGTGGCAGAGGAATGCTCAAACATGAGCAAGTGAAAGAGTTGCTCGGCTGGCCGGAATGGAAAGACAAGGATGGCGAGTTCAACATGGAGCTGTTCCGCGCCTTCTCGTCTATGAATCATGGCAAAGGCATGCTCAAACATGAGCAAGTGAAAGAGGTGCTGGACTGGCCGGAATGGAAAGACAAGGATGGCGAGTTCAATATGGAGCTGTTCCGCGCCTTCTCGTCCACGAATAGTGGCAGAGGAATGCTCAAAAATGAGCAAGTGAAAGAGGTGCTGGGCTGGCCGGAATGGAAAGACAAGGATGGCGAGTTCAACATGGAGCTGTTCCGCGCCTTCTCGTCCATAAATCATAGAAAAGGCATGCTCAAACATGGGGAAGTGAAAGAGGTACTGAACTGGCCGGAATGGAAACACAAGGATAACCAGTTCAATATGAAGTTGTTCCGCGCTATTTCGTCTATAAATAATGGCAAGAGCTTGCCCAAACATGAGCATGTAAAAAAAATGCTGGGCTGGATACGTTATCGAAGGGTACCCAATCGTAGTCTACTGCAAATTATGACCAGGCTCTGGGGATCAGAAGGGCTACCTGCTACCGAAGTGCTCCAACATCAGGAAAGACAACTGAAACAGTGGCTGTCTACAGAATTTACTGGAGGACATAACAACTCGAATAATAAAGGAGATGACCAATACGATAGCGATTCAGAGAATGAAGAGGATGACAAATGCAATCGCCAGATAAAAACAGTCACTCTGTATCTTTCCACCCCTAAGCCAGACTGGTTACTAAAATGGACGGTTTTAAAACAGTTCTGCCAACTCCATAAAAAGACTAAAACGGTTCTGATGCTTGAATCATTGATAGGGCTTTTATCTTCTTCCGGAGGGGAAAGCGTCCGGCGCTACCTTCAGGCTAATCAACAGGATCGGCATTTTTTGTGGCGTCATTCAATGAAAGCCGTGCCTTTGCGCGTGTTAAATAGAGCAATGTTTCTGTGTTCTTCCGATGGAGACAGGGAGCGTTTTGTCTATTTCGCCAAGCGGCTCAAGTCATTGCCGGATAAAAGACTATGGAAGCATTTCTCAGCCCGGTTGCAACCATTATCGGCGGTACTGAAACTCGACTCTATGCAAAGGTTCTATCTGGAAATCCTGCAACCCTTAACAAAGGATGATCAGCTGCGTTTTCTGGATGCCAGCCATGCCCGGGCTGTATTCGACCTGTTTCCCTCGTTGAGTGCTCTGCAAAAACTCAGCAAAGAGCATTCTTCCCACTGGTTAAAGAAGCTGCTTGAAGCCTGCCTGCAACTAAAAACCCATGACATCACCAAAGAAGGCATCCAGATACTGTTTGAAGCGCTGCTCAAAACCCATAGTCTTCTACCCTGGAATAACGATATTCCCGATCACTTTCTGTCCGGGATGCGAACAAACGACAATAACCATGTTGAGATATCTGTCTCCGGTCTTATCCAAACAGGAGAACAGTTGGCCCTGAGTTATATTGCAGTGTTGATGCAGAACCTCAATGAGATGTCTTTTACCGTCAAAGGGCAATGGCTTGAGGTTGAATTACCAAGTGGCAGAGTTCAAAACTACCGCTTTCCAATGCCACAGCTGGAAATACAGGATGAAAAAATGACTATCAGCAACTGGTCAGAAGAGCAGTTCAGGACTGTTTTGAAAATCACCGGGATATCTGAACACTATTATTTGACCGCAGATCAATGGCAGAAACTGGATAACGTTCAATTCAGGCAAGCTGAAGCATGTCAGGTAGAGAATGAATTGGAACCACAAAAACAGGCGTTTGGCAGTTTATGGTTAAAGCTCAACCAGACAGAAGTTTTTGGCACCGAAATACTGAATTTACTGGAGGAGTACGAGAGCGAAATGGAGCTTATGCATACAGTGACCCTCCTTAAAAAAGCCAAAATCGATACCGATGACTGCATACTGGAAGAATGGCGGCAACGGGCGTGCAGAAAAATAGAACAGTTAAAAAGGCAAGACCCTTTATTATCCGATGTTGATCCTGATGTTTATCAGGGTTGTCAGGAACTGGAGTTGCTTGATGGGTGTGGGAGTATTTTCTAAAAAGACTTGTGTCGTCTGATAAGGCTTCCAAAAACAAACTGTCTGCCAAATCTGTTTATGGCAAGCTTGCCAGTGCGGTGCTATAAAATCTAGCGCAAACGTGAACCATCAGGCCTAAGCCGGATGACGTACGAATTTTTTCCACTAGCGAATGGATTCACAGAAGCTGATTTTATTAGCCGGGATCTATGAGACGCTCACAACAAAAAAAAGCTGCCTGCTCGATGGTCCGATCACTGATTCTGCTAGCGATGGTGTTGTTTAGGGATTCGCTGCAGGCATTGGAATTAGTCGGCTCAAGCCCGCTACCAGCTTATTTCCTGTATTCCAATAAGTTGGCTGAACCTGAACAGCCCGATCCTCTTCGAGGGTGTCACGAGTTGACTCCCGTCATTCCCGGCTTCATTCCCGCGAAGGCGGGAATCCACACTGACTCACCACCAGAACCATCCTGCCCGGTGCCCCCCTGGCCTTGTCATCCCCGAGAAGGCAGGGATCCACCGTTGGCGCTGGATTCCCGCCTTCGCGGGAATGACGACCTCAGAGCATGGGAACGAGTTGTTGGGCTTTTGCGACAGCCTCCGGAGCCTGGGAAGGAGTTGTTGGAGCTTTACGTGCCCCCTGAAGTTTTGGAGAAAACTTCTAATGGACTGATCGTCAGCGGCGCCGCCGGAGGAGGTGATGACGATAAGCCACCTAACGGAAACAGTGGGAGTCCTGAACCAGAGCGCAAACCTGACCTTACCCTTATTCCTGATCCTGTCCAAACTTGTCTGCAGCAAAAAAAGCAACTGCTTATAATATTACAAATCAAACGACTATGGTCGATTATCACAGGCCAAACCACGCTGGCCCGGATTTTGTCAGACCGGATCATGGTGATTGAAGCCGATCTTCTTGATCTGGAAAGGTCAGACCCTGATACGATTCAACCGGGGCTGGTTCAGACATGGCTGGCAGAGAATGGTCAGGAACTCAGAGTTTACTGTGAGATTGTTTCTGGCAAATATTCTGGCCGACAGACGGGTAACGGGAAAAAGAATTCACCCTCCCGAACGACCAAAGCATCAACGACTGCGACAACAGGTCAGACCGGCCAGATGAGCGAATCTACTGCCCGTGACCGGAGAACTGGTTCGACAGGCGGCAGTGGTCGTGGAGACGATGACCCACTGGAACCTTCGGTTGAGCAGGATACCGGAAGTTCAATTGTCACTTGTTCCAAGTGTAACAGGGCACTGAATACACAGGAATTAAGACGAATAACGAATGAGGCAACTGCCTCAGTGTTTTTATGCAATAAGTGTCTGTCGGGCACTCATGCTAAAAAAAGAGCAAGACGAAACCCGGAAGAAACAGAGCCGGATTCATCGGAACCTCCTCAGAAAAAAAACAAGAGCTTGAGTAGAAAGAGAAAAGCATCAAAAGCAGTTGCTGCACCATCGGCCAAAAAAAAGAAAGCGACAGACACTCAGACCCCCGATGACCCATTGGAAAAAGTAAAAGAAAACATCAAGTACGAATTAAGCAAGGAAGCGCTGGAAAAAGTGCAAACCCTGATGGAGGTATTCAAGGAAAAAAACATCACAGTCAAGCCCACTTTTTATAAACTGCTCGACTTTGTAGAAAGAAGTTCACTTAATGGCTTCTTCGATAATGCGATCGTTTTTTTTTGGCATCTTTCTGAACACTTCAAAAGTACAGGCATGCTGACCAGCATGCTACATAATAAAAAAAAACATATTCGTAGTTTTGCAGAGCGTAGCCAGAGTGAACTCGAATATTTAGCGAGTTTGGATGTATTGACTTCGTTCTCGTCCATGAATAGTCGCAAAGGTGTGCCCACACATAAGGAAGTGAAAGCAATAATGGGGTGGCCGGAATGGAAAGACAAGGAAGGCGAGTTCAATATCGAACTGTTCCGCTCTTTTTCGTCCATGAATAATGGCCAGGGTTTGCCCAAACATGAAGAAGTGAAAGAGGTGCTGGGCTGGCCGGAATGGAAGCGCAAGGATGGCGAGTTCAGTATGGAGCTGTTCCGCTCCTTCTCATCCATGAATAGTGGCAGAGGCATGCTCAAACATGAGCGAGTGAAAGGGGTGCTGGGCTGGCCGGAATGGAAAGACAAGGATGGCGAGTTCAGTATGGAGCTGTTCCGCGCCTTTTCGTCTATGAATCATTGCAAAGGTATGCTCAAACATGAGCAAGTGAAAGTGATGCTGGGCTGGCCGGAATGGAAAGACAAGGATGGCAAGTTTAGCATGGAGCTGTTCCGCTCCTTCTCATCCATGAATAGTGGCCAAAGCCTGCCCAATCATGAGGAAGTGAAAGCGGTGCTGGGCTGGCCGGAATGGAAAGACAAGGATGGCGAGTTCAATATGGAGCTGTTCCGCTCCTTCTCGTCCATGAATAATGGGAAAGGCATGCTCAAACATGAGAAAGTGAAAGAGGTGCTGAACTGGCCGGAATGGAAAGACAAGGATGGCGAGTTCAGTATGGAGCTGTTCCGCTCCTTCTCGTCCATGAATAATAAAAAAGGCCTGCTCAACCATGAGGAAGTGAAAGCAGTGCTGGACTGGCCGCAATGGAAAGACAAGGATGGCGAGTTCAGTATGGAGCTGTTCCGTTCCTTCTCATCCATGAATAGTGGCAAAGGTATGCTCACACAAAAAGAAGTGAAAGAGGTGCTGGGTTGGCCGGAATGGAAGGACAAGGATGGCGAGTTCAGTATAGAGCTGTTCCGCTCCTTCTCATCCATGAATAGAAGCAAAGGCATGCTCAAACAAAAAGAAGTGAAAGAGGTACTGGGCTGGCCGGAATGGAAAGACAAGGATGGCGAGTTCAGTATGGAGCTGTTCCGCTCCTTCTCATCCATGAATAGAAGCAAAGGCATGCTTCAACATGAGCAAGTGAAAGAGGTGCTGGGCTGGCCGGAATGGAAAGACAAGGATGGCGAGTTCAGTATAGAGCTGTTCCGCGCCTTCTCATCCATGAATAGTGGCAAAGGCATGCTCAAACAAAAGGAAGTGAAAGAGTTGTTGGGCTGGCCGGAATGGAAAGACAAAGATGACGAGTTTAATACGAAGTTGTTCCATTCCTTCTCGTCTATGAATCATTGCAAAGGCATGCTTAAACAAAAGGAAGTGAAAGCGGTGCTGGGCTGGCCGGAATGGAAAGACAAGGATGGCGAGTTCAATATGGAGCTGTTCCGCTCCTTCTCATCCATGAATAGTAACAAAGGCATGCTCAAACATGAGCAAGTGAAAGAGACGCTGGGCTGGTCGGAATGGAAAGACAAGGATGGCGAGTTTAATACGAAGTTGTTCCGATCCTTCTCGTCCATGAATAATGGCCAGGGCATGCTCAAACATGAGCAAGTGAAAGAGGTGCTGAACTGGCCGGAATGGAAACAAAGGGTTGGCCAGTTCAATATGAAGTTGTTCCGGGCTTTCTCGTCCATGAATAATCGCCAGGGCTTGCCCAAACATGAGCATGTAAAAAAAGTGCTGGGCTGGATACGTTACCGGGGGGCACCCAATCATAGTCTACTGCAAATAATGACCAGGCTCTGGGCATCAGAAGGGCTACCTGCTACTGAAGTGCTCCAACACCAGGAAACACAATTGAAACAGTGGCTGTCTACAGAATTTAATGGAGAACATAGCAACTCGAATAACAAAGGAGATGACCAATACGATGGCGATTGCGATTCAGAGAATGAAGAGGATGACAAATGCAATCACCAGATAAAAAAAGTCGCTCTTTATCTTTCCACCTCTAAGCCAGACTGGTTACTAAAATGGACTGTTTTAAAACAGTTTTGCCAATTGCATAAAGAGACTAAAACGCTTCTGATGCTGGAATCATTGATAGGATTTTTATCTTCTTCCGGAGGGAAAAGCGTCAAACGTTACCTTCAGGCTAATCAACAGGATCGGCATTTTTTGTGGCGTCATTCAATGAAAGCTGTACCTTTGCGTGTGTTAAATAGAGCAATGTTCCTGTGTTCTTCCGATGAAGACAGGGAGCGTTTTGTCTATTTTGCCAAGCGGCTGAAGTCATTGCCGGATAAAAGACTATGGGAGCAGTACTCAGCCCGGTTGCAACCCTTATCGGCGGTGCTGAAACTCGACTTTATGCAAAGACTCTATCTGGAAATCCTGCAACCCTTAACAAAGGATGATCAGCTCCGTTTTCTGGATGCCAGCCATGCCCGGGCTGTATTCGACCTGTTTCCCTCGTTGAGCGCTCTGCAAAAACTCAGCAAAGAGCATTCTTCCCATTGGTTAAGCAAGCTGCTTGAAGCCTGCCTGCAACTAAAAACCCATGACATCACCAAAGAAGGCATCCAGATACTGTTTGAAGCGTTGCTCAAAACCCATAGTCTTCTACCCTGGGATCACGATATCCCCGATCACTTTTTGTCCGGGATGCAAACGACCGACAATAACCATGTTGAGATACCTGTCTCCGGACTAATCCAGTCAGGAGAACAGTTGGCCCTGAGCTATATCGTTGTGTTGATGCAGAACCTCAATGAGATGTCTTTTACCGTCAAAGGGCAGTGGCTTGAGGTTGAGGTGCCAGGTGACGGAGTTCAAAACTACCGCTTTCCAATGCCACAGCTGGAAATACAGGATGAAAAAATGGCCATCAGCAACTGGTCAGAAGAGCAGTTCAGGACTGTTTTAAAAATCACCGGGATATCTGAACACTATTATTTGACTGCAGATCAATGGCAGAAACTGGATAACGTTCAATCCAGGCAAGCTGAAGCATGTCAGCCAGAAAATGAATTGGAACCACAAAAACAGGCGTTCGGCAGTTTATGGCTAAAGCTCAACCAAACAGAAATTTTTGGCACCGAAATACTGAATTTACTGGAGGAGTATGAGAGCGAAATGGGGCTTATGCATACAGTGACCCTCCTTAAAAAAGCCAAAATCGATACCGATAACTGCATACTGGAAGAATGGCGGCAACGGGCGTGCAACAAAATAGAACAGTTAAAAAAGCAAGACCCTTTATTATCCGATGTTGATCCTGATGTTTATCAGGGTTGTCAGGAACTGGAGTTGCTTGATGGATGTGGGAGTATTTTCTAAAAAGACTTGTGTCGCCTGATAAAGCTTCTAAAAACAAACTGTCTGCCAAATCCGTTTATGGCAAGCTCGCCAGTGAGCTGCTATAAAGTCTGCCGCAAACGTCAATCGATAGGCCTGAGCCGGACGACGCACAAATTTTTCCCAATGGCGAATGGATTCACAGAAGCTGATTTTTTAAGCCAGGATCTATGAAACGCTCACAAAAAAACAAAACGGCCATATCGAGAGTTCGATCACTGCTGGTGACGATAATATTTGGTGGGCCGCTGCATGCAGTGGAATTAGTCGGCTCAAGTCCGCTACCCGCCTATTTTCTGTATTCCCATAAGTTGGCTGAATCTGAACAGCCCGACCCTCTTCGATGGCATCAAAAAAACCTGACTCCCATGCTTTTAGGCCCTGTGGGCCCTAGACGTGGGGACCCGTATGTTATCTCAAGTCGCAGTATCCGGCTTTCAGGGGGGATATGCATTCCCACGCCGGATGACGATAAGCCACCTGACAGAAACAGCAGGAGTCCTTACCCAAAGCCCCAACCTGTCCTTACCCTTATTCCTGACCCTGTCCAAACTTGTCGGCAGCAAAAAAAGCAACTGCTTATAATATTGCAAATCAAACGACTATGGACGATTATAACAGGCCAAACCACGCTGGCCCGGATTTTGTCAGACCGGATTATGGTGATTGAAGCCGATCTTCTTGATCTGGAAAGGCCAGACCCTGGCACGATGCAACCGGGGCTGGTTCAAAGATGGCTGGCAGAGAATGGTCAGGAACTCAGAGTTTACCATGAGATGGTTTCTGGCAAATATTCTGGCCGACAGACGGGTAACGTGAAAAAGAATACAACCTCCCGAAAGACCAAAGCATCAACGACCGCAACAACAGGTCAGACCGGCCAGACAAGCGGACCTTCTGCCTGTAACAGGGGAACCGGTTCGACAGGCGTCAATGGTCGTGGAGGCGATGACCCACTAAAACCCTCAGCTGAGCAGAATACCGGAAATTCGGTTGTCGCTTGTTCGAAGTGTGACAAGGTATTGAATCCACAGGAGCTAGGACGTGTAGCAAATCAGACAGCAGCTTCAGCGTTGTTGTGCGACAAGTGCCTGTCGGGCATTCAAGGTAACAAAAGGCTAAGACGAATCCGGGAAGAAGCAGAACCGGTTTCATCAGAACCCGCTCCGAAAAAAAAGAAGGGCCCGGGTAGAAAGAGAAATAGTTCAACCGCTGTTGCTGCACCACCGGCCAAAAAAAAGAAACCGCCAGACACTCAGATCCCCGATGACCCATTGGAAAAAATAAAAGCAAATATCAAGTACGAATTAAGTCAGGAAGAGCTGAAAAAAGTGCAAACCCTGATGGCGGTATTCAAGAAAAAAAACGTCACTGTAAAAAACACTTTTTATAAGCTGCTTGGTTTCGTGGATAGAGATTCTTTTAATGGCTTCTTCGATAATGCCACCGCTTTTTTTGGGCATCTTTCTGAAAACGTCAAAAATACAGGCATGCTGACCGGCATGCTGGGTAATAAAAAAAAACATATCCGTAGTTTCGCAGAACGTAGCCTGAGTGAACTCGAATATTTAGCAAGTTTGGATGTATTGAATTCCTTTTCGTCCATGAATAGTAGGAAAGGCGCGCCCACACATGAGCAAGTGAAAGCAACACTGGGCTGGCCAGAATGGAAAGACAGGGATGGCGAGTTTAATACGAAGTTGTTCCGTTCCTTCTCGTCAATGAATAGTTGCAAAGGCTTGCTCAAACATGAACAAGTGAAAGAGGTGCTGGGCTGGCTGGAATGGAAAGACAAGGATGGCGAGTTCAGTATGGAGCTGTTCCGCTCCTTCTCATCCATGAACAATGGAAAAGGCATGCTCAAACATGAGCAAGTGAAAGAGGTACTGAGCTGGCCGGAATGGAAAGACAAGGATGGCAAGTTCAGTATGGAACTGTTCCGCTCCTTCTCATCTATGAATCATGGCAAAGGCATCCTCAAACATGAGGAAGTGAGAGAGGCGCTGGGCTGGCCGGAATGGAAGGACAAGGATGGCGAGTTCAATATGGAGCTGTTCCGCTCCTTCTCATCTATGAGTCATTGCAAGGGTGTACTCAAACATGAGCAAGTGAAAGAGGTGCTGTGCTGGCCGGAATGGAAGGACAAGGATGGCGAGTTCAGTATGGAGCTGTTCCGCGCCTTCTCATCTATGAATCATGGCAAAGGCATCCTCAAACATGAGCAAGTGAAAGAGGTGCTGGGCTGGCCGGAATGGAAAGACAAGGATGGCGAGTTCAACATTGAGCTGTTCCGCGCCTTCTCGTCCAGGAATCATGACAAAGGCATGCTCAAACATGAGCAAGTGAAAGAAGTGCTGGGCTGGCTGGAATGGAGAAACAAGGATGGTGAGTTCAGTATAGAGCTGTTCCGCGCCTTCTCATCTATGAATCATGGTAAGGGCATCCTTAAACATGAGGAAGTGAAAGAGGTGCTGGGCTGGCCGGAATGGAAAGACAAGGATGACGAGTTCAATATGGAGCTGTTCCGCGCCTTCTCATCCATGAACAGTGGAAAAGGCATGCTCAAACATGAGGAAGTGAAAGAGGTGCTGGGCTGGCCGGAATGGAAAGACAAGGATGACGAGTTCAATATGGAGCTGTTCCGCGCCTTCTCATCCATGAACAGTGGAAAAGGCATGCTCAAACATGAGGAAGTGAAAGAGGTGCTGGGCTGGCTGGAATGGAAAGACAAGGATGGCGAGTTCAATATGGTGCTGTTCCGCGCCTTCTCATCTATGAATCATTGCAAAGGCATCCTCAAACATGAGTATGTGAAAGAGCTGCTGGCCTGGTCGGAATGGAAAGACAAGCATGGCGAGTTCAACATTGAGCTGTTCCGCGCCTTCTCATCCATGAATGGTGGCAAAGGCATGCTCAAACATGAGGAAGTGAGAGAGGTGCTGGGCTGGCCGGAATGGAAAGACAGGCATGGTGAGTTCAATATGGAGCTGTTCCGCGCCTTCTCATCTATGAGTCATGGCAAGGGCGTGCTTAAACATGAGGAAGTGAAAGAGGTGCTGGCCTGGTCGGAATGGAAAGACAGGGATGGCGAGTTCAACATTGAGCTATTCCGCTCCTTCTCATCCATGAACAATGGTAAAGGAATGCTCAAACAAGAGAAAGTAAAAGAGGTGCTGGACTGGATAGATTGCCGGGGGGCGCCCAATCACAGGCTACTGCAAATCATGCCCAGGCTTTGGGCATCGGCAGGGCTTCCTGCTATCAAGCTGTTGCAACACTGGGAAACACAACTGAAACAGTTACTGCCTGCAGAACTTACCGGAGAACACAGCAACTCGGATAATGAAGGAGAGGATAAATACAATCACCAGATAAAAACAGTCGCCCTTTATCTTTCCACCCCCAAGGCAGACTGGTCGCTAAAATGGACGGTTTTAAAACAGTTCTGCCAATTTCATGAACAGACTAAAACGGTTCTGAGGCTGGGATCATTGATAGGACTTTTATCTTCTTCCGGAGGGAAAAGCGTCAAACGCTCCCTTCAGGCTAATCAACTGGAGCGGCATTTTTTGTGGCGTCATTCAATGAAAACCGTGCCTTTGCGCGTGTTAAATAGAGCAATGTTCCTGTGTTCTTCCGATGAAGACAGGGAGCGTTTTGTCTATTTTGCCAAGCGGCTGAAGTCATTGCCAGATAAAAGATTATGGGAGCAGTATTCAGCTCTGTTGCAACCATTGTCAGGAGTGCTGAAATTCGAATATATGCAAGGGCTCTATCTGGAAATCCTGCAACCCTTAACAAAGGATGATCAGCTGCGTTTTCTGGATGCCAGCCACGCCCGCGTTGTGTTCGACCTGTTTCCCTCGTTAAGCGCCCTGCAAAAACTCAGCAAAGAGCATTCTTCCCATTGGTTAAGCAAGCTGCTTGAAGCCTGCCTGCAACTAAAAACCCATGACATCACCAAAGAAGGCATCCAGATACTGTTTGAAGCGTTGCTCAAAACCCATAGTCTTCTACCCTGGGATCACGATATCCCCGATCACTTTTTGTCCGGGATGCAAACGACCGACAATAACCATGTTGAGATACCTGTCTCCGGACTAATCCAGTCAGGAGAACAGTTGGCCCTGAGCTATATCGTTGTGTTGATGCAGAACCTCAATGAGATGTCTTTTACCGTCAAAGGGCAGTGGCTTGAGGTTGAGGTGCCAGGTGACGGAGTTCAAAACTACCGCTTTCCAATGCCACAGCTGGAAATACAGGATGAAAAAATGGCCATCAGCAACTGGTCAGAAGAGCAGTTCAGGACTGTTTTAAAAATCACCGGGATATCTGAACACTATTATTTGATTGCAGATCAATGGCAGAAACTGGATAACGTTCAATCCAGGCAAGCTGAAGCATGTCAGCCAGAGAATGAATTGGAATCACAAAAACAGATGTTTGGCAGTTTATGGTTAAAGCTGAACCAGACAGAAATTTTTGGCACCGAAATACTGAATTTACTGGAGGAGTACGAGAGCGAAATGGAGCTTATGCATACAGTGACACTCCTTAAAAAAGCCAAAATCGATAGCGCTAGCCACATACTGGAAGCATGGAGGCAACGGGCGTGCAACAAAATAGAACAGTTAAAAAAGCAAGACCCTTTATTATCAGATGTTGATCCTGATGTTTATAAAGGTTGTCAGGAACTGGAGTTGCTTGATGGGTGTGGGAGTATTTTCTAAAAAGACTTGTGTCGTCTGATAAGGCTTCTGAAAACAAACTGTCTGCCAAATCCGTTCATGGCAAGCTTGCCAGTGCGGTGCTATAAAATCTAGCGTAAACGTGAATCATCAGGCTTAAGCCGGATGACGTACGAATTTTTTCCACTGGCGAATGGATTCACAGAAGCTGATTTTATTAGCCTGGATCTATGAGACGCTCACAACAAAAAAAAGCTGCCTGCTCGATGGTCCGATCACTGCTTCTGCTAGTGACGATGTTGTTTGGGGATTCGCTGCATGCATTGGAATTATTCGGGTCAAGCCCGCTACCCGCTCATTTCCTGTATTCCCATAAGTTGGCTGAACCTGAACAGCCCGATCCTCTTCGAGGGTGTCACAGAACTCTGGTTCCCATGCTTTTAGGCCCTGTGGGCCCCAGGCGTGGGAACCCATACCTATCTCGAGCTGCAGAGTCCGCTTTTCAGGGGAGGTATGCATTCCCACGCAGAGCGTGGGAACGAGTTGTTGGGCTTTTGCGACAGCCTCCGGAGCCTGGGAACGAGTTGTTGGAGTTTTACGTGCCCCCTGAAGTTCTGGAGAACACTTCCAATGCGCTGATCGTCGGGGGCGCCGCCGGTGGTGATGATGACAATAAGCCACCTGACGGAAACAGCGGGAGTCCTGACCCAGAACCCCAACCTGTCCTTACCCTTATTCCTGATCCTGTCCAAACTTGTCTGCAGCAAAAAAAGCAACTGCTTATAATATTACAAATCAAACGACTATGGGCGATTATGACAGGCCAGACCACGCTGGCCCGGATTTTGTCAGACCGGATCATGGTGATTGCAGCCGATCTTCTTGATCTGGAAAGGTCAGACCCTGGCACGATTCAACCGGGGCTGGTTCAGACATGGCTGGCAGAGAATGATCAGGAACTCAGTGTTTACCGTGAGATGGTTTCTGGCAAATATTCTGGCCGACAGACGGGTAACGGGAAAAAGAATTCATCCTCCCGAACGACCAAAGCATCAACGACCGCGACAACAGGTCAGACTGGCCAGACAAGCGGATCTGCTGCCCACGACGGGGGAACCGGTTCGACAGGCAATGGTCGTGGAGGCGATGACCCACTGAAACCCTCAGCTGGGCAGAGTACCGGACATTCGGTTGTCACTTGTTCGAAGTGTGACAGGGCATTGAATCCACAGGAATTAGAACGTGTAGCAAATCAGACAGCAGCTTCAGCGTTGTTGTGCAACAAGTGCCTGTCGGGCATTCAAGGTAACAAAAGGGTAAGACAAATCAGGGAAGAAGCAGAACCGGATTCACCAGAACCTGCTCCGAAAAAAAAGAAGGGCCCGGGTAGAAAGAGAAATAATTCAACAGCTGTTGCTGAACCAGCGGCCAAAAAAAAGAAACCGCCAGATACTCAAATTCCCGATGATCCGTTAGAAAAAATAAAAGCAAATATCAGGTACGAACTAAGTCAGGAAGAGCTGAAAAAAGTGCAAACCCTGGTGGCGGTATTCAAGAAAAAAAACATCACTGTAAAAAACACTTTTTATATGCTGCTTGGTTTCGTAGATAGAGATTCTTTTAATGGCTTCTTCGATAATGCCGCCGCCTTTTTTGGGCACCTTTCTAAAAACGTCAAAAATACAGGCATGCTGACCAGCATGCTGAATAATTGCAAAAAACATATCCGTAGTTTTGCAGAGCGTAGCCAGGATGAACTCGAATATTTAGCGAATTTAGATGTAGTGACTTCTTTCTCGTCCATGAATAATGGCAAAGGTGTGCCCACAAATAAGGAAGTGAAAGCAATACTGGGCTGGCCAGAATGGAAAGACAGGGATGGTGAGTTTAATACGAAGTTGTTCCGATCCTTCTCGTCAATGAATTGTGGCAAAGGCATGCTGAAACATGAACAAGTGAAAGAGGTGCTGGGCTGGCCGGAGTGGAAAGACAAGAATGGCAAGTTCAGTATGGAACTGTTCCGCTCCTTATCATCCATGAACAGTAGTAAAGGCATGCTCAAACATGAGGAAGTGAAAGAGGTGCTGGCCTGGTCGGAATGGAAAGACAAGGATGGCGAGTTCAGTATTGAGCTGTTCCGCGCCTTCTCATCCATGAACAGTGGTAAAGGCATGCTCAAACAAGAGGAAGTGAAAGAGGTGCTGGGCTGGCCGGAATGGAAAGACGAGGATGGCGAGTTCAGTATGGAGTTGTTCCGTTCCTTCTCGTCTATGAACCATGGCAAAGGCATCCTGAAACATGAGCAAGTGAAAGAGGTGCTGGGTTGGTCGGAATGGAAAGACAGGGAGGGCGAGTTCAGTATGGAGCTTTTCCGCTCCTTCTCATCCATGAATAGTGGCAAAGGCATCCTCAAACAAAAGGAAGTGAAAGAGATGTTGGGTTGGCCGGAATGGAAGGACAAGAATGGTGAGTTCAATATGGAGCTGTTCCGTTCCTTCTCATCCACGAACAATGGTAAAGGCATGCTCAAACATGAGCAAGTGAAAGAGGTGCTGGCCTGGTCGGAATGGAAAGACAAGGATGGCGAGTTCAGTATGGAGCTATTACGCTCCTTCTCATCCATGAACAATGGTAAAGGCTTGCCCACTCATGAGCAAGTGAAAGAGGTGCTGGGCTGGCCGGAATGGAAAGACAAGAATGGCGAGTTCAACATTGAGCTGTTCCGCGCTTTTTCCTCCATGAATAGCAGCAAGGGCATGATTAAACATGAGGAAGTGAAAGACGTGCTGGGCTGGCTGGAATGGAGAGACAAGAATGGCGAGTTGAATATGGAGCTGTTCCGCTCCTTCTCATCCATGAACAATGGTAAAGGCGTGCTCAAAAAAAACGAAGTGAAAGAGGTGCTGGGTTGGCCGGAATGGAAAGACAAGGATGGCGAGTTCAATATGGAGCTGTTCCGCTCCTTCTCATCCATGCATAGTCAGAAAGACATGTTCAAACACAGGGAAGTGAAAGAGGTGCTGGGCTGGCCGGAATGGAAGGACAAGGATGGCGAGTTCAATATGGAGCTGTTCCGCTCCTTCTCGTCTATGAATCATCGCAAGGGCTTGCTCAAACAAGAGGAAGTGAAAGAGGTGCTGTCCTGGTCGGAATGGAAAGACAAGCATGGTGAGTTCAATATTGAGCTGTTCCGCTCCTTCTCATCCATGAACAATGGTAAAGGCGTGCTCAAAAAAAAGGAAGTGAAAGCGATGTTGGGCTGGCCGGAATGGAAAGACAAGGATGGCGAGTTCATTATGGAGCTGTTCCGCTCCTTCTCGTCTATGAATCATGGCAAAGGCATGCTCAAACAAGAGGAAGTGAAAGAGGTGCTGGACTGGGCGGAATGGAAAGACAAGGATGGCGAGTTCAATATGGAGCTGTTCCGCGCCTTCTCATCTATGAATCATGGCAAAGGCATGCTCAAACAAGAGGAAGTGAAAGAGGTGCTGGGCTGGCTGGAATGGAAAGACAAGGATGGCGAGTTCATTATGGAGCTGTTCTGCGCCTTCTCGTCCATGAATAGTGGCAGAGGCATGCTCAAACAAAAGGAAGTGAAAGAGATGTTGGGTTGGCCTGAATGGAAACACAAGGATGGCGAGTTCAGTATGGAGTTGTTCCGCGCCTTTTCATCCATGAATAATGGCAGAGGTATGCTCAAACATGAGAAAGTGAAAGAAGTGCTCGGCTGGTCTGAATGGCAACACAAGGGTGTCGAGCTCAATATGAAGCTGTTCCGCGTTTTCTCGTCTATGAATCACGGCCAAGGCTTGCCCAAACATGAGCCTGTGAAAAAAGTGCTGGACTGGATAGATTGCCGTGGGGCGCCCAATCACAGGCTACTGCAAATCATGTCCAGGCTCTGGGTATCAGCAGGGCTACCTGCTATCAAGCTGCTGCAACACCGGGAAACACAACTGAAACAGTTACTGCTTACAGAACTTACCGGAGAACACAGCAACCGGGATAATGAAGGAGATGATAAATACAATTGCCAGATAAAAACAGTCGCTCTTTATCTTTCCACCCCTAAGCCAGACTGGTCGCTAAAATGGACGGTTTTAAAACAGTTCTGCCAATTGCATAAAGAGACTAAAACGCTTCTGATGCTGGAATCATTGATAGGATTTTTATCTTCTTCCGGAGGGAAAAGCGTCAAACGTTACCTTCAGGCTAATCAACTGGATCGGCATTTTTTGTGGCGTCATTCAATGAAAGCCGTGCCTTTGCGGGTGTTAAATAGAGCAATGTTTCTGTGTTCTTCCGATGAAGACAGGGAGCGTTTTGTCTATTTTGCCAAGCGGCTGAAGTCGTTGCCAGATAAAAGATTATGGGAGCAATACTCAGCCCTGTTACAACCATTATCGGCGGTGCTGAAACTCGACTCTATGCAAAGGCTCTATCTGGAAATCCTGCAACCCTTAACAAAGGATCATCAGCTGCGTTTTCTGGATGCCAGCCATGCCCAGGCTGTATTCGACCTGTTTCCCTCGTTGAGTGCTCTGCAAAAACTCAGCAAAGAGCATTCTTCCCATTGGTTAAACAAGCTGCTTAAAGCCTGCCTGCAACTAAAAACCCATGACATTACCAAAGAAGGTATCCAGATACTGTTCGAAGCGCTGCTCAAAACCCATAGTCTTCTACCCTGGGATAACGAGATCCCCGATCACTTTTTGTCCGGGATGCAAACGACCGACAACAACCATGTTGAGATACCTGTCTCCGGACTTATCCAATCTGGAGAACAGTTGGCCCTGAGCTATATCTCTGTGTTGATGCAGAACCTCAATGAGATGTCTTTTACCGTCAAAGGGCAATGGCTTGAGGTTGAATTACCAAGTGGCAGAGTTCAAAACTACCGCTTTCCAATGCCACAGCTGAAAATACAGGATGAAAAAATGGCCATCAGCAACTGGTCAGAGGAGCAGTTCAGGACTGTATTGAAAATCACCGGGATAGCTGAACACTATTATTTGACTGCAGATCAATGGCAGAAACTGGATAACGTACAATCCAGGCAAGCTGAAGCATGTCAGCCAGAGAATGAATTGGAACCACAAAAACAGGCGTTTGGCAGTTTATGGTTAAAGCTCAACCAGACAGAAATTTTTGGCAGCGAAATACTGAATTTACTGGAGGAGTACGAGAGCGAAATGGAGCTTATGCATACAGTGACTCTCCTTAAAAAAGCCAAAATCGATAGCGCTACCCACATATTGGAAGTGTGGAGGCAACGGGCGTGCAGCAAAATAGAACAGTTAAAAAAGCAAGACCCTTTATTATCAGATGTTGATCCTGATGTTTATAAAGGTTGTCAGGAACTGGAGTTGCTTGATGGGTGTGGGAGTATTTTCTAAAAAGACTTGTGTCGCCTGATAAAGCTTCTAAAAACAAACTGTCTGCCAAATCCGTTTATGGCAAGCTCGCCAGTGAGCTGCTATAAAGTCTGCCGCAAACGTCAATCAATAGGCCTGAGCCGGACGACGCACAAATTTTTCCCAATGGCTAATGGATTCACAGAAGCTGATTTTTTAAGCCAGGATCTATGAAACGCTCACAAAAAAACAAAACGGCCATATCGAGAGTTCGATCACTGCTGGTGACGATAATATTTGGTGGGCCGCTGCATGCAGTGGAATTAGTCGGCTCAAGTCCGCTACCCGCCTATTTTCTGTATTCCCATAAGTTGGCTGAATCTGAACAGCCCCACCCTCTTCGATGGCATCAAAAAAACCTGACTCCCATGCTTTTAGGCCCTGTGGGCCCTAGACGTGGGGACCTGTATGTTATCTCAAGTCGCAGTATCCGGCTTTCAGGGGGGATATGCATTCCCACGCCGGATGACGATAAGCCACCTGACAGAAACAGCAGGAGTCCTTACCCAAAGCCCCAACCTGTCCTTACCCTTGTTCCTGATCCTGTCCAAACTTGTCTGCAGCAAAAAAAGCAACTGCTTGTAATATTACAAATCAAACGACTATGGGCGATTATGACAGGCCAGACCACCCTGTCCCGGATTTTGTCAGACCGGATCATGGTGATTGAAGCCGATCTTCTTGATCTGGAAAGGTCAGACCTTGGCACGATTCAACCGGGGCTGGTTCAGAAATGGATGGCAGAGGATGGCCAGGAACTCACAGTTTACCGTGAGATGGTTTCTGGCAAATACTCTGGCCGACAGGCGGGTAACGGGAAAAAGAATTCATCCTCCCGAACGACCAAAGCATCAACGACCGCAACAACAGTTCAGACCGGCCAGACAAGTGGATCTTCTGCCCGTAACTTGGGAACCGGTTCGACAGGCGCCAATGGTCGTGGAGGCGATGACCCACTGAAACCCTCAGCTGAGCAGAATACCGGAAATTCGGTTGTTACTTGTTCGAAGTGTGACAAGGCATTGAATCCACAGGAATTAGGACGTGTAGCAAATCAGACAGCAGCTTCAGCGTTGTTGTGCAACAAGTGCCTGTCGGGCATTCAAGGTAACAAAAGGGTAAGACAAATCAGGGAAGAAGCAGAACCGGATTCACCAGAACCCGCTCCGAAAAAAAAGAAGGAGTCAGGTAGAAAGAGAAATAATTCAACAGCTGTTACTGAACCACCGGCCAAAAAAAAGAAACCGCCAGACACTCAAATTGCCGATGATCCGCTAGAAAAAATAAAAGCAAATATCAAGTACGAATTAAGTCAGGAAGAGCTGAAAAAAGTGCAAACCCTGATGGCGATATTCAAGAAAAAAAACATCACTGTAAAAAACACTTTTTATAAGCTGCTTGGTTTCGTAGATAGAGATTCTTTTAATGGCTTCTTCGATAATGCCGTCGGCTTTTTTGGGCACCTTTCTGAAAACTTCAAAAATACAGGCATGCTGACCGGCATGCTGAACAATAGCAAAAAACATATCCGTAGCTTTGCAGAGCGTAGCCAGGATGAACTCGAATATTTAGCGAATTTAGATGTAGTGACTTCTTTCTCGTCCATGAATAATGGCAAAGGCGTGCCCACACATGAACAAGTGAAAGGAATACTGGGCTGGCCAGAGTGGAAAGACAGGGATGGTGAGTTTAATACGAAGTTGTTCCGATCCTTCTCGTCAATGAATTGTGGCAAAGGCATGCTGAAACATGAACAAGTAAAAGAGGTGCTGGGCTGGCCGGAGTGGAAAGACAAGGATGGCGAGTTCAGTATGGAACTGTTCCGCTCCTTATCATCCATGAACAGTAGTAAAGGCATGCTCAAACATGAGGAAGTGAAAGAGGTGCTGGCCTGGTCGGAATGGAAAGACAAGGATGGTGAGTTCAGTATGGAACTGTTCCGCGCCTTCTCATCCATGAACAGTGGTAAAGGCATGCTCAAACAAGAGGAAGTGAAAGAGGTGCTGGGCTGGCCGGAATGGAAAGGCGAGGATGGTGAGTTCAGTATGGAATTGTTCCGATCCTTCTCGTCTATGAACCATGGCAAGGGCATCCTGAAACATGAGCAAGTGAAAGAGGTGCTGGGTTGGTCGGAATGGAAAGACAAGGATGGTGAGTTCAGTATGGAGCTGCTCCGCTCCTTCTCATCCATGAACAATGGCAAGGGCATGCTCAAACATGAGCAAGTGAAAGAAGTGCTGAGCTGGCCGGAATGGAAAGACAAGGATGGTGAGTTCAGTATGGAGCTGCTCCGTTCCTTCTCGTCTATGAGTCATGGCAAAGGCATCCTCAGACATGAGGAAGTTAGAGAGGTTCTGGGTTGGCCGGAATGGAAAGACAAGGATGGCGAGTTCAATATGGAGCTGTTCCGCTCCTTCTCATCCATGCATAGTCAGAAAGGCATGTTCAAACACAGGGAAGTGAAAGAGGTGCTGGGCTGGCCGGAATGGAAAGATGAGGATGGCGAGTTCGGTATGGAGTTGTTCCGTTCCTTCTCGTCTACGAACCATGGCAAAGGCATCCTGAAACATGAGCAAGTGAAAGAGGTGCTGGGTTGGTCGGAATGGAAAGGCAAGGATGGCGAGTTCAGTATGGAGCTGTTCCGCACCTTCTCATCTATGAATCATGGCAAAGGCATGCTCAAACATGAGCAAGTGAAAGAGGTGCTGGGCTGGCCGGAATGGAAAGACAAGGATGGCGAGTTCAGTATGGAGCTGTTCCGCGCCTTCTCGTCTATGAATAACGGCAAAGGCATGCCCAAACAAAAGGAAGTGAAAGAGGTGCTGGGCTGGCCGGAATGGAAGGACAAGGATGGCGAATTCAATATGGAGCTGTTCCGCTCCTTCTCATCTATGAATCATGGCAAAGGCATGCTCAAACATGAGCAAGTGAAAGAGGTACTGGGCTGGCCGGAATGGAAAGACAAGGATGGCGAGTTCAGTATGGAGCTGTTCCGCTCCTTCTCATCCATGAATAATGGCAAAGGCGTGCTCAAACATGAGGAAGTGAAAGAGGTGCTCGGCTGGCCGGAATGGAAAGACAAGGATGGCGAGTTCAGTATGGAGCTGTTCCGCGCCTTCTCATCTATGAATTATGGCAAAGGTATGCTCAAACATGAACAAGTGAAAGAGGTGCTGGGTTGGCCAGAATGGAGAGACAAGGATGGCGAGTTCAATATGGAGCTGTTCCGCGCCTTCTCGTCTATGAATCATGGCAAAAGCATGCTCAAACATAAGCAAGTGAAAGAGGTGCTGGGCTGGCCGGAATGGAAAGACAGAGATGGTGTGTTCAATACGAAGTTATTACGCGCTTTCTCGTCGATGAATCATGGTCAGGGTGTGCTCTGGCATCAGCAAGTGAAAGAGGTGCTGGGCTGGCCGGAATGGAAACACAGGGGTGACCAGTTCAATCTGAAGTTGTTCCGGGCTTTTTCGTCCATGAATAATGGCCAGGGCTTGCCCAAACATGAGCCTGTGAAAAAAGTGCTGGGCTGGATAGGTTACCGGCGGGCACCCAATCATAGTCTGCTGCAAATTATGACCAGGCTGTGGGCATCAGCAGGACTACCTGTTACTGAGGTGCTGCAACACCGGGAAACACAACTGAAACAGTGGCTGTTTACAGAATTTACCGGAGAACATAACAACTCGAATAATAAAGGAGATGACCAATACGATAGCGATTCAGAGAATGAAGAGGATGACAAATGCAATCGCCAGATAAAAACAGTCGCTCTTTATCTTTACACCCCTAAGCCAGACTGGTCACTGACATGGACGGTTTTAAAACAGTTCTGCCAATTGCATAAAGAGACTAAAACGGCTCTGATGCTGGCATCATTGATAGGGCTTTTATCTTCTTCTGGAGAGAAAAGTGTCGAGCGCTACCTTCAGGCTAATCAACAGGATCGGCATTTTTTGTGGCGTCATTCAATGAAAGCCGTGCCTTTGTGCGTGTTAAATAGAGCAATGTTCCTTTGTTCTTCTGATGAAGACAGGGAGCGTTTTGTCTTTTTTGCCAAGCGGCTGAAGACATTGCCGGATAAAAGACTATGGGAGCTGTATTCAGCTCTGTTGCAATCATTGTCAGGAGTGCTGAAACTCGAATATATGCAAGGGCTCTATCTGGAAATCCTGCAACCCTTAACAAAGGATGATCAGCTCCGTTTTCTGGATGCCAGCCATGCCCGGGTTGTGTTGGACCTGTTTCCCTCGTTGAGCGCCCTGCAAAAACTCAGCAAAGAGCATTCTTGCCATTGGTTAAAGAAGCTGCTTGAAGCCTGCCTGCAACTAAAAAACCATGACATCACCAAAGAAGGCATCCAGATACTGTTTGAAGCGCTGCTCAAAACCCATAGTCTTCTACCCTGGGATCACAATATCCCCGATCACTTTCTGTCCGGGATGCGAACAACCGACAATAACCATGCTGAGATACCTGTCTCCGGACTTATCCAGTCAGGAGAACAGTTGGCCCTGAGCTATATTGCTGTATTGATGCAGAACCTCAATAAGATGTCTTTCACCGTCAAAGGTCAGTGGCTTGAGGTTGAAGTGCCAGGTGACGGAGTTCAAAACTACCGCTTTCCAATGCCACAGCTGGAAATACAGGATGAAAAAATGGCCATCAGCAACTGGTCAGAAGAGCAGTTCAGGACTGTTTTGAAAATCACCGGGATATCTGAACACTATTATTTAACTGCAGATCAATGGCAGAAACTGGATAACGTTCAATCCACTGTGGCATGTCAGCCAGAAAATGAATTGGAACCACAAAAACAGGCATTTTCCAGTTTATGGTTAAAGCTGAACCAGACAGAAATTTTTGGCAGCGAAATACTGAATTTACTGGAGGAGTACGAGAGCGAAATGGAGCTTATGCATACAGTGACCCTCCTTAAAAAAGCCAAAATTGATAGCGCTACCCACATACTGGAAGAATGGCGGCAACGGGCGTGCAACAAAATAGAACAGTTAAAAAAGCAAGACCCTTTATTATCAGATGTTGATCCTGATGTTTATAAGGGTTGTCAGGAACTGGAGTTGCTTGATGGGTGTGGGAGTATTTTCTAAAAAGACTTGTGTCGTCTGATAAAGCTTCTAAAAAAAACTATCTGCCAAATCCGTTTATGGCTAGCTCGCCAGTGAGCTGCTATAAAGTCTGCCGCAAACGTCAATCAATAGTTCTGAGCCGGACGACGCACAAATTTTTCCCAATAGCGAATGGATTCACAGAAGCTGATTTTTTAAGCCTGGATCTATGAAACGCGCACAAAAAAACAAAACGGCCTTATCGAGGGTTCGATCACTGCTTCTGCTGGTGTCGATAATATTTGCTGGGCTGCTGCATGCACTGGAATTAGTCGGCTCAAGCTCGCTACCAGCCTATTTCCTGTATTCACATAAGTTAGCTGAACCTGAACAGCCCGATCCTCTTCGATGGACCCTGACTCCCATGCTTTTAGACCCTGTGGGTCCCAAACGCGGGAACCCGTATGCTATCTCAAATTGCAGTATCCAGCTTTCAGGGGGGATATGCATTCCCACTCCGGATGACGATAAGCCACCTGACGGAAACAGCGGGAGTCCTGAACCAGAGCGCCAACCTGATCTTACCCTTATTCCTGATCCTGTCCAAACTTGTCTGCAGCAAAAAAAGCAACTACTTGTAATATTACAAATCAAACGACTATGGGCGATTATGGCAGGCCAGACCACCCTGTCCCGGATTTTGTCAGACCGGATCATGGTGATTGAAGCCGATCTTCTTGATCTGGAAAGGTCAGACCTTGGCACGATTCAACCGGGGCTGGTTCAGACATGGCTGGCAGAGGATGGCCAGGAACTCAGAGTTTACCGTGAGATGGTTTCTGGCAAATATTCTGGCCGACAGAAGGGTAACAGGAAAAAGAATTCATCCTCCCGAACGGCCAAAGCATCAACGACTGCGACAACAGGTCAGACCGACCAAACAAGCAGATCTCCTGCCCGTAACAGAAGAACCGGTTCGACAGGCGCCAATGGTCGTGGAGGCGATGACCCACCGAAACCCTCAGCTGAGCAGATTACCGGAAATTCGGCTGTCGTTTGTTCGAAGTGTGACAAGGCATTGAATCCACAGGAACTAGAACGCGTAGCAAATCAGACAGCAGCTTCAGCGTTGTTGTGCGACAAGTGCCTGTCGGGCAATCAAGGTAACAAAAGGGTAAGACGAATCCGGGAAGAAGCAAAACCGGATTCACCAGAACCCGCTCCGAAAAAAAAGAAGGGCCCGGGTAGAAAGAGAAATAGTTCAACAGCTGTTGCTGAACCAGCGGCCAAAAAAAAGAAACCGGCAGATACTCAAATTCCCGATGATCCGTTGGAAAAAATAAAAGCAAATATCAAGTACGAATTAAGTCAGGAAGAGCTGGAAAAAGTGCAAACCCTGGTGGCGGTATTCAAGAAAAAAAACATCACTGTAAAAAACACTTTTTATAAGCGGCTTGGTTTTGTAGATAGAAAGTCTTTTAATGGTTTCTTCGATAATGCTGCCGCCTTTTTTGGACACCTTTCTGAAAACTTCAAAAATACAGGCATGCTGACCGGCATGCTGGGTAATAATAAAAAACATATCCTTAGTTTCGCAGAACGTAGCCTGAGTGAACTCGAATATTTAGCAAGTCTGGATGTATTGAATTCCTTCTCGTCCATGAATAATGGCAATGGCGTGCCCACACATGAACAAGTGAAAGCAATATTGGGCTGGCCAGAATGGAGAGACAGGGATGGCGAGTTTAATACGAAGTTGTTCCGCTCCTTCTCGTCAATGAACAATGGCAAAGGCATGCTCAAACATGAGCAAGTGAAAGAGGTGCTGGGCTGGCCGGAATGGAAGGACAAGGATGGCGAGTTCAGTATGGAGCTGTTCCGCTCCTTCTCATCCATGAACAATGGTAAAGGCGTGCCCACACATGAACAAGTGAAAGAGGTGCTGGGCTGGCCGGAATGGAAGGACGAGGATGGTGAGCTCAACATTGAGCTGTTCCGTGCCTTCTCGTCCATGAATAGCAGCAAGGGCATGATTAAACATGAGGAAGTGAAAGAGGTGCTGGGCTGGCCGGAATGGAAGGACAAGGATGGCGAGTTCAGTATGGAGCTGTTCCGCTCCTTCTCATCCATGAACAATGGTAAAGGCGTGCCCACACATGAACAAGTGAAAGAGGTGCTGGGCTGGCCGGAATGGAAAGACAAGGATGGCGAGTTCAGTATGGAGCTGTTCCGCTCCTTCTCATCCATGAACAATGGTAAAGGCGCGCTCAAAAAAAAGGAAGTGAAAAAGGTGCTGGGCTGGCCGGAATGGAAAGACAGGGATGGCGAGTTTAATACGAAGTTGTTCCGATCCTTTTCGTCAATGAATAGTGGCAAAGGCATGCTCAAACAAGAACAAGTGAAAGAGGTGCTGTCCTGGCCGGAATGGAAGGACAAGGATGGCGAGTTCATTAAAGAGCTGTTCCGCGCCTTCTCGTCTATGAACAATGGCAAAGGCATGCTCAAACATGAGCAAGTGAAAGAGGTGCTGGGTTGGCCGGAATGGAAAGATGAGGATGGCGAGTTCAGCATGGAGCTGTTCCGCTCCTTCTCATCCATGAATAGTGGCAAAGGCATGCTCAAACAAGAGGAAGTGAAAGAGGTGCTGAACTGGCCGGAATGGAAAGACAGGGATGGCGAGTTTAATACGAAGTTGTTCCGATCCTTCTCGTCAATGAACAATGGCAAAGGCATGCTCAAACATGAGCAAGCGAAAGAGGTGCTGGGCTGGCCGGAATGGAATGACAAGTATGGCGAGTTCAGTATGGAGCTGTTCCGCTCCTTCTCCTCCATGAATAGTGGCAAAGGCATGCTCAAACAAAAGGAAGTGAAAGCGATGTTGGGCTGGCCGGAATGGAAAGACAAGGATGGCGAGTTCAATATGGAGCTGTTCTGCGCCTTCTCGTCCATGAATAGTGGCAAAGGCATGCTCAAACATGAGGAAGTAAGAGAGGTACTGGGCTGGCCGGAGTGGAAAGACAAGGATGGTGAGTTCAGTATTGAGCTGTTCCGCGCCTTCTCGTCCATGAATAATGCCAGAGGCATGCTCAAACAAAATGAAGTAAAAGAGATGTTGGGTTGGCCTGAATGGAAAGACAAGGATGTCGAGTTCAGCATGGTGCTGTTCCGTGCCTTTTCATCCATGAAAAATGGCAGAGGCATGCTCAAACATGAGGAAGTAAGAAAGGTACTGGGCTGGCCGGAGTGGAAAGACAAGGATGGTGAGTTCAGTATTGAGCTGTTCCGCGCTTTTTCGTCCATGAATAATGGCCAGTGTTTGCCCAAATATGAGTCTGTGAAAAAAGTGCTGGACTGGATAGGTTACCAGGGGGCACTGAACCATTGGCTACTGCAAATTATGACCAGGCTCTGGGCATCAGCAGGGCTACCTGCTATCAAGATGCTGCAACAACGGGAAACACAACTGAAACAGTTACTGCTTAAAGAGCTTACAGGAGAACACAGCAACCCGGATAATGAAGGAGATGATGAATACAATAGCGACTCAGATGATGAAGAGGATAAATACAAACGCCAGATAAAAACAGTCGCTCTTTATCTTTCCACCCCTAAGCCAGACTGGTCGCTAAAATGGACGGTTTTAAAACAGTTCTGCCAATTGCATAAAGAGGCTAAAACGCTTCTGATGCTGGAATCATTGATAGGATTTTTATCTTCTTCTGGAGGGAAAAGCGTCAAACGCTACCTTCAGGCTAATCAACAGGATCAGCATTTTTTGTGGCGTCATTCAATAAAAGCCGTGCCTTTGCACATGTTAAATAGAGCAATGTTCCTGTGTTCTTCCGATGAAGGCAGGGAGCGTTTTGTCTATTTTGTCAAGCGGCTGAAGTCATTGCCGGATAAAAGACTATGGGAGCAGTACTCTGCCCTATTGCAAGCATTGTCAGGGGTGCTGAAACTCGAATATATGCAAGGGCTCTATCTGGAAATTCTCCAACCCTTAACAAAAGATGATCAGCTGCGTTTTCTGGATGCCAGCCATGCCCGGGCTGTATTCGATTTGTTTCCCTCGTTGAGCGCCCTGCAAAAACTCAGCAAAGAGCATTCTTCCCATTGGTTAAACAAGTTGCTTGAATCCTGCCTTCGACTTAAAACCCATGACATCACCAAAGAAGGCATCCAGATACTGTTCGAAGCGCTGCTCAAAACCCATAGTCTTCTACCTTGGGATCACGATATCCCCGATTACTTTCTATCCGGGATGCGAACAACCGACAATAACCATGTTGAGATACCTGTCTCCGGACTTATCCAGTCAGGAGAACAGTTGGCCCTGAGCTATATCGCTGTGTTGATGCAGAACCTTAATGAGATGTCGTTTACCGTCAAAGGGCAGTGGCTTGAGGTTGAGGTGCCAGGTGACGGAGTTCAAAACTACCGCTTTCCAATGCCACAGCTGGAAATACAGGATGAAAAAATGGTCATCAGCAACTGGTCAGAAGAGCAGTTCAGGACTGTTTTGAAAATCACCGGGATATCTGAACACTATTATTTAACTGCAGATCAATGGCAGAAACTGGATAACGTTCAATCCACTGTGGCATGTCAGCCAGAAAATGAATTGGAACCACAAAAACAGGCATTTTCCAGTTTATGGTTAAAGCTGAACCAGACAGAAATTTTTGGCAGCGAAATACTGAATTTACTGGAGGAGTACGAGAGCGAAATGGAGCTTATGCATACAGTGACCCTCCTTAAAAAAGCCAAAATTGATAGCGCTACCCACATACTGGAAGAATGGCGGCAACGGGCGTGCAACAAAATAGAACAGTTAAAAAAGCAAGACCCTTTATTATCAGATGTTGATCCTGATGTTTATAAGGGTTGTCAGGAACTGGAGTTGCTTGATGGGTGTGGGAGTATTTTCTAAAAAGACTTGTGTCGTCTGATAAAGCTTCTAAAAAAAACTATCTGCCAAATCCGTTTATGGCTAGCTCGCCAGTGAGCTGCTATAAAGTCTGCCGCAAACGTCAATCAATAGTTCTGAGCCGGACGACGCACAAATTTTTCCCAATAGCGAATGGATTCACAGAAGCTGATTTTTTAAGCCTGGATCTATGAAACGCGCACAAAAAAACAAAACGGCCTTATCGAGGGTTCGATCACTGCTTCTGCTGGTGTCGATAATATTTGCTGGGCTGCTGCATGCACTGGAATTAGTCGGCTCAAGCTCGCTACCAGCCTATTTCCTGTATTCACATAAGTTAGCTGAACCTGAACAGCCCGATCCTCTTCGATGGACCCTGACTCCCATGCTTTTAGACCCTGTGGGTCCCAAACGCGGGAACTCGTATGCTATCTCAAATTGCAGTATCCAGCTTTCAGGGGGGATATGCATTCCCACTCCGGATGACGATAAGCCACCTGACGGAAACAGCGGGAGTCCTGAACCAGAGCGCCAACCTGATCTTACCCTTATTCCTGATCCTGTCCAAACTTGTCTGCAGCAAAAAAAGCAACTACTTGTAATATTACAAATCAAACGACTATGGGCGATTATGGCAGGCCAGACCACCCTGTCCCGGATTTTGTCAGACCGGATCATGGTGATTGAAGCCGATCTTCTTGATCTGGAAAGGTCAGACCTTGGCACGATTCAACCGGGGCTGGTTCAGACATGGCTGGCAGAGGATGGCCAGGAACTCAGAGTTTACCGTGAGATGGTTTCTGGCAAATATTCTGGCCGACAGAAGGGTAACAGGAAAAAGAATTCATCCTCCCGAACGGCCAAAGCATCAACGACTGCGACAACAGGTCAGACCGACCAAACAAGCAGATCTCCTGCCCGTAACAGAAGAACCGGTTCGACAGGCGCCAATGGTCGTGGAGGCGATGACCCACCGAAACCCTCAGCTGAGCAGATTACCGGAAATTCGGCTGTCGTTTGTTCGAAGTGTGACAAGGCATTGAATCCACAGGAACTAGAACGCGTAGCAAATCAGACAGCAGCTTCAGCGTTGTTGTGCGACAAGTGCCTGTCGGGCAATCAAGGTAACAAAAGGGTAAGACGAATCCGGGAAGAAGCAAAACCGGATTCACCAGAACCCGCTCCGAAAAAAAAGAAGGGCCCGGGTAGAAAGAGAAATAGTTCAACAGCTGTTGCTGAACCAGCGGCCAAAAAAAAGAAACCGGCAGATACTCAAATTCCCGATGATCCGTTGGAAAAAATAAAAGCAAATATCAAGTACGAATTAAGTCAGGAAGAGCTGGAAAAAGTGCAAACCCTGGTGGCGGTATTCAAGAAAAAAAACATCACTGTAAAAAACACTTTTTATAAGCGGCTTGGTTTTGTAGATAGAAAGTCTTTTAATGGTTTCTTCGATAATGCTGCCGCCTTTTTTGGACACCTTTCTGAAAACTTCAAAAATACAGGCATGCTGACCGGCATGCTGGGTAATAATAAAAAACATATCCTTAGTTTCGCAGAACGTAGCCTGAGTGAACTCGAATATTTAGCAAGTCTGGATGTATTGAATTCCTTCTCGTCCATGAATAATGGCAATGGCGTGCCCACACATGAACAAGTGAAAGCAATATTGGGCTGGCCAGAATGGAGAGACAGGGATGGCGAGTTTAATACGAAGTTGTTCCGATCCTTCTCGTCAATGAACAATGGCAAAGGCATGCTCAAACATGAGCAAGTGAAAGAGGTGCTGGGCTGGCCGGAATGGAAAGACGGGGATGGCGAGTTCAGTATGGAGCTGTTCCGCTCCTTCTCGTCTATGAATAGTTGCAAGGGCATGATTAAACATGAGGAAGTCAAAGAGGTGCTGGGCTGGCCGGAATGGAAGGACAAGGATGGCGAGTTCAGTATGGAGCTGTTCCGCTCCCTCTCGTCTATGAATCATGGCAAAGGCATCCTCAAACATGAGGAAGTTAGAGAGGTGCTGGGCTGGCCAGAATGGAAAGACAAGGATGGCGAGTTCAACATTGAGCTGTTCCGCGCCTTCTCGTCCATGAATAGCAGCAAGGGCATGATTAAACATGAGGAAGTGAAAGAGGTACTGGGCTGGCTGGAATGGAAAGACAAGAATGGCGAGTTCAATATGGAGCTGTTCCGGTCCTTCTCGTCTATGCATCATGGCAAAGGCATTCTCAAGCAAAAGGAGGTAAAAGAGGTGCTGGGCTGGCCGGAATGGAAAGACGAAGATGGCGAGTTCAGTATGGAGCTGTTCCGCACCTTCTCATCCATGAACAGTGGTAAAGGCGTGCTCAAAAAAAAGGAAGTGAAAGAGATGCTGGGCTGGCCGGAATGGAAGGACAAGGATGGCGAGTTCAATATGGAGCTGTTCCGCGCCTTCTCGTCTATGAATAGCAGCAAGGGTATGATTAAACATGAGGAAGTCAAAGAGGTGCTGGGCTGGCCAGAATGGAAGGACAAGAATGGCGAGTTCAGTATCGAGTTGTTCCGTTCCTTCTCATCCATGAACAACGGTAAAGGCATCCTCAAACATCAGCAAGTGAAAGAGGTGCTAAGCTGGCCGGAATGGAAAGACAAGGATGGTGAGTTCAGTATGGAGCTTTTCCGCGCCTTCTCATCTATGAACCATAGCAAAGGCATCCTCAAACAAGAGGAGGTGAAAGAGGTGCTGGGCTGGCCGGAATGGAAAGACAAGGATGGCGAGTTCAGTATGGAGCTGTTCCGAGTCTTCTCGTCCATGAATAGTGGCAAAGGCATGCTCAAACAAAAGGAAGTGAAAGAGATGTTGGGTTGGCCTGAATGGAAAGACAAGAATGGAGAGTTCAGTATGGAGCTGTTCCGTTCTTTCTCATCCATGAATAGTGGCAAGGGTATGCTCAAACATGAGGAAGTGAAAGAGGTGCTGGCCTGGTCGGAATGGAAAGACAGGGATGGCGAGTTCTATATGGAGCTGTTCAGCGCCTTCTCGTCCATGAACAGTGGCAGAGGCATGCTCAAACAAAAGGAAGTGAAAGAGATATTGGGCTGGCCGGAATGGAGCGACAAGGATGGCGAGTTCATTATGGAGCTGTTCCGCGCCTTTTCATCCATGAATAATCGCAGAGGTATGCTCGAACATGAAAAAGTGAAAGAGGTGCTCAGCTGGTCTGAATGGAAACACAAGGGCGGCGAGTTCAATATGAAGCTGTTCCGCGCCTTTTCGTCCATGAATAATAAGAGAGGTATGCTCAAACATGAGCCTGTGAAAAAAGTGCTGGACTGGATAGGTTACTGTGGGGCACGCAATCACAGGCTACTGCAAATCATGTCCAGGCTCTGGGTATCTGCTGGGCTGCCTGCTATCAAAGTACTGGAAAATCAGGAAACACAACTGAAACAGTTACTGCTTACAGAACTTACCGGAGAACACAGCAATCCGGATAATGAAGGAGATGATAAATACAATCGCCAGATAAAAACAGTCGCTCTTTATCTTTCCACCCCTAAGCCAGACTGGTCACTAACATGGATGGTTTTAAAACAGTTCTGCCAATTGCATAAAGAGACTAAAACGGCTCTGATGCTGGAATCATTGATAGGATTTTTATCTTCTTCTGGAGGGAAAAGCGTCAAACGCTACCTTCAGGCTAATCAAAAGGATAGGCATTTTTTGTGGCATCATTCAATGAAAGCCGTGCCTTTGCGCGTGTTAAATAGAGCAATATTTCTGTGTTCTTGCGATGAAGACAGGGAGCGTTTTGTCTATTTTGTCAAGCGGCTGAAGTCATTGCCGGATAAAAGACTATGGGAGCAGTACTCTGCCCTGTTGCAATCCTTGTCGGCGGTGCTGAAACTCGAATATATGCAAGGGCTCTATCTGGAAATCCTGCAACCCTTAACAAAGGATGATCAGTTGCGTTTTCTGGATGCCAGTCATGCCCGGGCTGTGTTCGACCCGTTTCCCTCGTTGAGCGCCCTGCAAAAACTCAGCAAAGAGCATTCTTCTCATTGGTTAAAGAAGCTGCTTGAAGCCTGCCTGCAACTAAAAACCCATGACATCACCAAAGAAGGCATCCAGGTACTGTTCGAAGCGCTGCTCAGAACCCATAGTCTTTTACCCTGGGATAACGATATCCCCGATCACTTTTTGTCCGGGGTGCGAACAACCGACAATAACCATGTTGAGATACCTGTCTCCGGACTTATCCAATCGGGTGAACAGTTGGCCCTAAGCTATATTGCTGTGTTGATGCAGAACCTCAATGAGATGTCTTTTACCGTCAAAGGGCAGTGGCTTGAGGTTGAAGTGCCAGGTGACGGAGTTCAAAACTACCGCTTTCCAATGCCACAGCTGGAAATACAGGATGAAAAAATGGTAATCAACAACTGGTCAGAGGAGCAGTTCAGGACTTTTTTGAAAATCACCGGGATATCTGAACACTATTATTTGACTGCAGATCAATGGCAGAAACTGGATAACGTTCAATTCAGGCAAACTGTAGCATGTCAACCAGAGAATGAATTGGAACCACAAAAACAGGCGTTTGGCAGTTTATGGTTAAAACTGAACCAGACAGAAATTTTTGGCAGCGAAATACTGAATTTACTGGATGAGTATGAGAGCGAAATGGAGCTTATGCATACAGTGACCCTCCTTAAAAAAGCCAAAATCGATAGCGCTACCCACATACTGGAAGCATGGAGGCAACGGGCGTGCAACAAAATAGAACAGTTAAAAAAGCAAGACCCTTTATTATCCGATGTTGATCCTGATGTTTATAAAGGTTGTCAGGAACTGGAGTTGCTTGATGGGTGTGGGAGTATTTTCTAAAAAGACTTGTGTCGCCTGATAAAGCTTCTAAAAACAAACTGTCTGCCAAATCCGTTTATGGCAAGCTCGCCAGTGAGCTGCTATAAAGTCTGCCGCAAACGTCAATCAATAGGCCTGAGCCGGACGACGCACAAATTTTTCCCAATGGCGAATGGATTCACAGAAGCTGATTTTTTAAGCCAGGATCTATGAAACGCTCACAAAAAAACAAAACGGCCATATCGAGAGTTCGATCACTGCTGGTGACGATAATATTTGGTGGGCCGCTGCATGCAGTGGAATTAGTCGGCTCAAGTCCGCTACCCGCCTATTTTCTGTATTCCCATAAGTTGGCTGAATCTGAACAGCCCCACCCTCTTCGATGGCATCAAAAAAACCTGACTCCCATGCTTTTAGGCCCTGTGGGCCCTAGACGTGGGGACCCGTATGTTATCTCAAGTCGCAGTATCCGGCTTTCAGGGGGGATATGCATTCCCACGCCGGATGACGATAAGCCACCTGACAGAAACAGCAGGAGTCCTTACCCAAAGCCCCAACCTGTCCTTACCCTTGTTCCTGATCCTGTCCAAACTTGTCTGCAGCAAAAAAAGCAACTGCTTGTAATATTACAAATCAAACGACTATGGGCGATTATGACAGGCCAGACCACCCTGTCCCGGATTTTGTCAGACCGGATCATGGTGATTGAAGCCGATCTTCTTGATCTGGAAAGGTCAGACCCTGGCACGATTCAACCGGGGCTGGTTCAGAAATGGATGGCAGAGGATGGCCAGGAACTCAGAGTTTACCGTGAGATGGTTTCTGGCAAATACTCTGGCCGACAGGCGGGTAACGGGAAAAAGAATTCATCCTCCCGAACGACCAAAGCATCAACGACCGAAACAACAGGTCAGACTGGCCAGACAAGCGGATCTGCTGCCCGTAACAGAAGAACCGGTTCGACAGGCGCCAATGGTCGTGGAGGCGATGACCCACTGAAACCCTCAGCTGAGCAGAATACCGGAAATTCGGTTGTTACTTGTTCGAAGTGTGACAAGGCATTGAATCCACAGGAATTAGGACGTGTAGCAAATCAGACAGCAGCTTCAGCGTTGTTGTGCAACAAGTGCCTGTCGGGCATTCAAGGTAACAAAAGGGTAAGACAAATCAGGGAAGAAGCAGAACCGGATTCACCAGAACCTGCTCCGAAAAAAAAGAAGGGCCCGGGTAGAAAGAGAAATAATTCAACAGCTGTTGCTGAACCAGCGGCCAAAAAAAAGAAACCGGCAGACACTCAGATCCCCGATGAGCCATTGGAAAAAATAAAAGCAAATATCAGGTACGAATTAAGTCAGGAAGAGCTGAAAAAAGTGCAAACCCTGGTGGCGGTATTCAAGAGAAAAAACATCACTGTAAAAAACACTTTTTATAAGCGGCTTGGTTTTGTAGATAGAAAGTCTTTTAATGGTTTCTTCGATAATGCCGCCGCCTTTTTTGGACACCTTTCTAAAAACGTCAAAAATACAGGCATGCTGACTAGCATGCTGGGTAATAGTAAAAAACATATCCGAAGTTTTGCAGAGCGTAGCCAGGATGAACTCGAATATTTAGCGAGTTTAGATGTAGTGACTTCTTTCTCGTCCACGAATAATGGCAAAGGTGTGCCCACACATGAACAAGTGAAAGCAATACTGGGCTGGCCAGAATGGAAAGACAAAGATGGCGAGTTCAATATCGAACTGTTCCGCTCTTTCTCGTCCATGAATAATGGCCAAGGCGTACCCAAACATGAGGAAATGAGGGAGGTGCTGGGCTGGCCGGAATGGAAAGACAAGGATGGTGAGTTCAATATGGAACTGTTCCGCACCTTCTCATCCATGAACAATGGCAAAGGCATGCTCAAACATGAGCAAGTGAAAGAGGTGCTGGGCTGGCCGGAATGGAAAGACAAGGATGGCAAGTTCAATATGGAGCTGTTCCGCTCCTTCTCATCAATGAACAATGGTAAAGGCGTGCTCACACATGAGCAAGTGAAAGAGGTGTTGAACTGGCCGGAATGGAAGGACAAGAATGACGACTTCAGCATGAAGCTGTTCCGCGCCTTCTCATCCATGAACAATGGCAAAGGCATGCTCAAACATGAGCAAGTGAAAGAGGTGCTGAGCTGGCCGGAATGGAAAGACAAGGATGGTGAGTTCAGTATGGAGCTGCTCCGTTCCTTCTCGTCTATGAGTCATTGCAAAGGCATGCTCAAACATGAGCAAGTGAAAGAGGTGCTGGGTTGGCCGGAATGGAAAGACAAGGATGGCGAGTTCAGTATGGAGCTGTTCCGCTCCTTCTCATCCATGAATAGTCGCAAAGGCATGCCCAAACAAAAGGAAGTGAAAGAGGTGCTGGGCTGGCCCGAATGGAAGGACAAGGATGGCGAGTTCAGTACGAAGTTGTTCCGCGCCTTCTCATCTGTGAATAGAGGCAAAGGCATGCTCAAACGTGAGGAAGTGAGAGAGGCGCTGGGCTGGCCGGAATGGAAGGACAAGGATGGCGAGTTCAGTATGGAGCTGTTCCGCGCCTTCTCATCCATGAATAGTGGCAAAGGCATGCTCAAACATGAGGAAGTGAGAGAGGTGCTGGGCTGGCCGGAATGGAAGGACAAGGATGGCGAGTTCAGTATGGAGCTGTTCCGCTCCTTCTCATCCATGAACAATGGCAAAGGCGTGCTCAAACATGAGCAAGTGAAAGAGGTGCTGAGCTGGCCGGAATGGAGAGACAAGGATGGCGAATTCAGTATGGAGCTGTTCCGCTCCTTCTCATCCATGAACAACCGTAAAGGCATCCTCAAACATGAGCAAGTGAAAGAGGTGCTGGGCTGGCCGGAATGGAAAGACAAAGATGGCGAGTTCAATATGGAGCTGTTCCGCTCCTTCTCATCTATGAGTCATGGCAAGGGTGTACTCAAACATGAGGAAGTGAAAGAGGTGCTGGTCTGGTCGGAATGGAAAGACAGGGATGGCGAGTTCAGTATTGAGCTATTCCGCTCCTTCTCATCCATGAACAGTAGTAAAGGCATGCTCAAACAAGAGGAAGTGAAAGAGGTGCTGGGCTGGCCGGAATGGAAACACAAGGGTGGCGAGCTCAATATAAAGCTGTTCCGCGTTTTCTCGTCCATGAGTCACGGCCAAGGCTTGCCCAAACATGAGCCTGTGAAAAAAGTGCTGGACTGGATAGGTTGCCGGGGGGCGCCCAATCACAGGCTGCTGCATATCATGCCCAGACTCTGGGTATCAGCAGGGCTACCTGCTATCAAGCTGTTGCAACACTGGGAAACACAACTGAAACAGTTACTGCCTGCAGAACTTACCGGAGAACACAGCAACTCGGATAATGAAGGAGAGGATAAATACAATCACCAGATAAAAACAGTCGCCCTTTATCTTTCCACCCCCAAGGCAGACTGGTCGCTAAAATGGACGGTTTTAAAACAGTTCTGCCAATTTCATGAACAGACTAAAACGGTTCTGAGGCTGGGATCATTGATAGGACTTTTATCTTCTTCCGGAGGGAAAAGCGTCAAACGCTCCCTTCAGGCTAATCAACTGGAGCGGCATTTTTTGTGGCGTCATTCAATGAAAACCGTGCCTTTGCGCGTGTTAAATAGAGCAATGTTCCTGTGTTCTTCCGATGAAGACAGGGAGCGTTTTGTCTATTTTGCCAAGCGGCTGAAGTCATTGCCAGATAAAAGATTATGGGAGCAGTATTCAGCTCTGTTGCAACCATTGTCAGGAGTGCTGAAATTCGAATATATGCAAGGGCTCTATCTGGAAATCCTGCAACCCTTAACAAAGGATGATCAGCTGCGTTTTCTGGATGCCAGCCACGCCCGCGTTGTGTTCGACCTGTTTCCCTCGTTAAGCGCCCTGCAAAAACTCAGCAAAGAGCATTCTTCCCATTGGTTAAGCAAGCTGCTTGAAGCCTGCCTGCAACTAAAAACCCATGACATCACCAAAGAAGGCATCCAGATACTGTTTGAAGCGTTGCTCAAAACCCATAGTCTTCTACCCTGGGATCACGATATCCCCGATCACTTTTTGTCCGGGATGCAAACGACCGACAATAACCATGTTGAGATACCTGTCTCCGGACTAATCCAGTCAGGAGAACAGTTGGCCCTGAGCTATATCGTTGTGTTGATGCAGAACCTCAATGAGATGTCTTTTACCGTCAAAGGGCAGTGGCTTGAGGTTGAGGTGCCAGGTGACGGAGTTCAAAACTACCGCTTTCCAATGCCACAGCTGGAAATACAGGATGAAAAAATGGCCATCAGCAACTGGTCAGAAGAGCAGTTCAGGACTGTTTTAAAAATCACCGGGATATCTGAACACTATTATTTGATTGCAGATCAATGGCAGAAACTGGATAACGTTCAATCCAGGCAAGCTGAAGCATGTCAGCCAGAGAATGAATTGGAATCACAAAAACAGATGTTTGGCAGTTTATGGTTAAAGCTGAACCAGACAGAAATTTTTGGCACCGAAATACTGAATTTACTGGAGGAGTACGAGAGCGAAATGGAGCTTATGCATACAGTGACACTCCTTAAAAAAGCCAAAATCGATAGCGCTAGCCACATACTGGAAGCATGGAGGCAACGGGCGTGCAACAAAATAGAACAGTTAAAAAAGCAAGACCCTTTATTATCAGATGTTGATCCTGATGTTTATAAAGGTTGTCAGGAACTGGAGTTGCTTGATGGGTGTGGGAGTATTTTCTAAAAAGACTTGTGTCGTCTGATAAGGCTTCTGAAAACAAACTGTCTGCCAAATCCGTTCATGGCAAGCTTGCCAGTGCGGTGCTATAAAATCTAGCGTAAACGTGAATCATCAGGCTTAAGCCGGATGACGTACGAATTTTTTCCACTGGCGAATGGATTCACAGAAGCTGATTTTATTAGCCTGGATCTATGAGACGCTCACAACAAAAAAAAGCTGCCTGCTCGATGGTCCGATCACTGCTTCTGCTAGTGACGATGTTGTTTGGGGATTCGCTGCATGCATTGGAATTATTCGGGTCAAGCCCGCTACCCGCTCATTTCCTGTATTCCCATAAGTTGGCTGAACCTGAACAGCCCGATCCTCTTCGATGGACCCTGACCCCCACGCTTTTAGGCCGACGTGGGAACCCGTATGTTATCTCAAGTTGCAGTATCCGGCTTTCAGGGGGGGTATGCATTCCCACGTCGGATGACGATAAGCCACCTGACGGAAACAGCGGGAGTCCTGACCCAGAACCCCAACCTGTCCTTACCCTTATTCCTGATCCTGTCCAAACTTGTCTGCAGCAAAAAAAGCAACTACTTGTAATATTACAAATCAAACGACTATGGGCGATTATGGCAGGCCAGACCACCCTGTCCCGGATTTTGTCAGACCGGATTATGGTGATTGAAGCCGATCTTCTTGATCTGGAAAGGTCAGACCTTGGCACGATTCAACCGGGGCTGGTTCAGAAATGGATGGCAGAGGATGGCCAGGAACTCAGAGTTTACCGTGAGATGGTTTCTGGCAAATACTCTGGCCGACAGGCGGGTAACGGGAAAAAGAATTCATCCTCCCGAACGACCAAAGCATCAACGACCGCAACAACAGTTCAGACCGGCCAGACAAGTGGATCTTCTGCCCGTAACTTGGGAACCGGTTCGACAGGCGCCAATGGTTGTGGAGGCGATGACCCACTGAAACCCTCAGCTGAGCAGAATACCGGAAATTCGGTTGTCACTTGTTCGAAGTGTGACAAGGCATTGAATCCACAGGAATTAGGACGTGTAGCAAATCAGACAGCAGCTTCAGCGTTGTTGTGCAACAAGTGCCTGTCGGGCATTCAAGGTAACAAAAGGGTAAGACAAATCAGGGAAGAAGCAGAACCGGATTCACCAGAACCTGCTCCGAAAAAAAAGAAGGGCCCGGGTAGAAAGAGAAATAATTCAACAGCTGTTGCTGAACCAGCGGCCAAAAAAAAGAAACCGGCTGACACTCAAATTCCAGATGATCCGTTAGAAAAAATAAAAGCAAATATCAAGTACGAATTAAGTCAGGAAGAGCTGAAAAAAGTGCAAACCCTGATGGCGATATTCAAGAAAAAAAACATCACTGTAAAAAACACTTTTTATAAGCTGCTTGGTTTCGTAGATAGAGATTCTTTTAATGGCTTCTTCGATAATGCCGCCGCCTTTTTTGGGCACCTTTCTGAAAACTTCAAAAATACAGGCATGCTGACCGGCATGCTGAACAATAGCAAAAAACATATCCGTAGTTTTGCAGAGCGTAGCCAGGATGAACTCGAATATTTAGCGAGTTTAGATGCAGTGACTTCTTTCTCGTCCATGAATAATGGCAAAGGTGTGCCCACAAATAAGGAAGTGAAAGCAACACTGGGCTGGCCGGAATTGAAAGACAAGGATGGTGACTTCAGTATAGAGCTTTTCCGCTCCTTCTCATCCATGAACACTTGTAAAGGCGTGCTCAAACAAGAGGAAGTGAAAGAGGTGCTGAGCTGGCCGGAATGGAAAGACAAGGATGGCGGGTTCAACATGGAGCTGTTCCGCTCCTTCTCATCCATGAATCATGGCAAAGGCATGCTCAAACATGAGCAAGTGAAAGAGGTGCTGGGTTGGTCGGAATGGAAAGACAGCGAGGGCGAGTTCAGTATGGAGCTTTTCCGCTCCTTCTCATCCATGAATAGTTGCAAAGGCATGCTCAAACAAAAGGAAGTGAAAGAGGTGCTGGGCTGGCCGGAATGGAAGAACAAGGATGGCGAGTTCAGTATGGAGCTTTTCCGCTCCTTCTCATCCATGAATCATGGCAAAGGCATGCTCAAACAAAAGGAAGTGAAAGAAGTGCTGAACTGGCCGGAATGGAAGGACAGGGATGGCGAGTTCAATATGGAGCTGTTCCGCTCCTTTTCGTCTATTAATCATAGTAAAGGTATCCTGAAACATGAGCAAGTGAAAGAGGTGCTGGGTTGGTCGGAATGGAAAGACAGGGATGGCGAGTTCAGTATGGAGCTTTTACGCTCCTTCTCATCCATGAATAGTGGCAAAGGCATGCTCAAACAAAAGGAAGTGAAAGAGATGCTGGGTTGGCCTGAATGGAAAGACAAGTATGGAGAGTTCAATATCGAGCTGTTCCGCGCCTTCTCGTCTATGAATCATGGCAAAGGCATCCTCAAACATGAGCAAGTGAAAGAGGTGCTCGCCTGGCCGGAATGGAAAGGCAAGGATGGCGAGTTCAGTATGGAGCTGTTCCGCTCCTTCTCATCCATGAATAGCGGCAAGGGCATGATTAAACATGCGGAAATGAAAGAGGTGCTGGGCTGGCTGGAATGGAAAGACAAGGATGGCGTGTTCAATATGGAGTTGTTCCGATCTTTCTCATCCATGAATAGCAGCAAGGGCATGATTAATCATGAGGAAGTGAAAGAGGTGCTGGGCTGGCTGGAATGGAAAGACAAGGATGGCGAGTTCAACATTGGGCTGTTCCGCTCCTTCTCATCCATGCACAATGGTAAAGGCATGCTCAAACAAGAGGAAGTGGAGGATGTGCTGGGCTGGCCGGAATGGAAAGACAGGGATGGCGAGTTTAATACGAAGTTGTTCCGATCCTTCTCGTCAATGAATAGTGGCAAAGGCATGCTGCTCAAACATGAACAAGTGAAAGAGGTGCTGGGTTGGCCGGAATGGAAGGATAAGGATGGCGAGTTCAACATGGAGCTGTTCAGCTCCTTCTCGTCTATGAATCATGGCAAAGGCATGCTCAAACAAAAGGAAGTGAAAGAGATGTTGGGTTGGCCTGAATGGAAACACAAGGGTGGCGAGTTCAATATGGAGCTGTTCCACGTTTTCTCGTCCATGAATCACAGCCAAGGCTTGCCCAAACATGAGCCTGTGAAAAAAGTGCTGGACTGGATAGATTGCCGGGGGGTACCCAATCACAGGCTACTGCAAATCATGCCCAGGCTCTGGGTATCAGAAGGGCTACCTGCTATCAAGATGCTGCAACACCGGGAAACAAAACTGAAACAGTTACTGCTTAAAGAACTTACCAGAGAACACAGCAACCCGGATAATGAAGGAGATGATAAATATAATCGCCTGATAAAAACAGTCGCTCTTTATCTTTCTACCCCTAAACCAGAGTGGTTGCTAAGATGGACAGTTTTAAAACAGTTCTGCCAATTACATAAAGAGACTGAAACGCTTCTGATACTGGAATCATTGACAGGACTTTTATCTTCTTCTGGAGGGAAAAGTGTCAAACGCTACCTTCAGGCTAATCAACAGGATCGGCATTTTTTGTGGCGTCATTCAATGAAAGCCGTGCCTTTGCGCGTGTTAAATAGAGCAATGTTGCTTTGTTCTTCCGAAGAAGACAGGGAGCGTTTTGTCTTTTTTGCCAAGCGGCTGAAGTTATTACCGGATAAAAGACTATGGGAGCAGTACTCTGCCCTGTTGCAATCATTGTCAGGAGTGCTGAAACTCGAATATATGCAAAGGTTCTATCTGGAAATCCTGCAACCCTTAACAAAAGATGATCAGCTGCGTTTTCTGGATGCCAGTCATGCCCGGGCTGTATTCGATTTTTTTCCCTCGTTGAGCGCCCTGCAAAAACTCAGCAAAGAGCATTCTTCCCATTGGTTAAACAAGCTGCTTGAAGCCTGCCTGCAACTAAAAACCCATGACATCACCAAAGAAGGCATCCAGATACTGTTTGAAGCGCTGCTCAAAACCCATAGTCGTCTACCCTGGGATAACGATATTCCCGATCACTTTCTGTCCGGGATGCAAACGACCGACAACAGCCATGTTGAGATACCTGTCTCCGGACTTATCCCATCAGGAGAACAGTTGGCCTTGAGCTATATCTCTGTGTTGATGCAGAACCTCAATAAGATGTCTTTTACCGTCAAAGGTCAGTGGCTTGAGGTTCAAGTATCGGGTGATGATGTTCAGACCTATCGCTACCCAATGCCACAGCTGAAAATACAGAGTGAAAAAATGGCCATCAGCAACTGGTCAGAGGAGCAGTTCAGGACTTTTTTGAAAATCACCGGGATATCTGAACACTATTATTTGACTGCAGATCAATGTCAGAAACAGGATAACGTTCAATCCAGGCAAGCTGAAGTATGTCAAACAGAGAATGAATTGGAGCCACAAAAACAGGCGTTCGGCAGTTTATGGTTAAAGCTCAACCAGACAGAAATTTTTGGCAGCGAAATAGTGAATTTACTGGAGGAGTATGAGAGTGAAATGGAGCTTATGCATACAGTGACCCTCCTTAAAAAAGCCAGAATTGATACCGATAACTGCATACTGGAAGAATGGCGGCAACGGGCATGCAGTAAGATAGAACAGTTAAAAAAGCAAGACCCTTTATTATCCGATGTTGATCCTGATGTTTATCAGGGTTGTCTGGAACTGGAGTTGCTTGATGGATGCGGGAGTATTATCTAAAAAGACTTGTGTCGTCTTATAAAGCTTCTAAAAATCAACTGTCTGCCAAATCCGTTTATGGCAAGCTTGCCAGTGCGGTGCTATAAAATCTAGCGCAAACGTGAATCATCAGGCCTAAGCCGGATGACGTACGAATTTTTTCCACTAGCGAATGGATTCACAGAAGCTGATTTTATTAGCCTGGATCTATGAGACGCTCACAGCAAAAAAAAGCTGCCTGCTCGATGGTCCGATCACTGCTTGTGCTAGTGACGATGTCGTTTGGGGATTCGCTGCATGCATTGGAATTAGTCGGCTCAAGCCCGCTACCAGCTCATTTCCTGTATTCCCATAAGTTAGCTGTACCTGAACAGCCCGATTCTCTTCGAGGGTGTCACGAGTTGACTCCCGTCATTCCCGGCTTAATTGTCGTCATTCCCGCGAAGGCGGGAATCCACACTGACTCACCACCAGAACCATACTGCCCGGTGCCCCCCTGGCCTTGTCATCCCCGAGAAGGCAGGGATCCACCGTTGGCGCTGGATTCCCGCCTTCGCGGGAATGACGACCTCAGAGCATGGGAACGAGCTGTTGGAGTTTTGCGACAGCCTCCGGAGTGTGGGAACGAGTTGTTGGAGTTTTACGTGCCCCCTGAAGTTTTGGAGAACACTTCTAATGGTCTGATCGCCAGGGGCACTGACGGAGGAAGTGATGACGATAAGCCACCTGACGGAAACAGCGGGAGTCCTGACCCAGACCCCCAACCTGACCTTACCCTTGTTCCTGATCCTGTCCAAACTTGCCTGCAGCAAAAAAAGCAACTGCTTATAATATTACAAATCAAACGACTATGGGCGATTATGGCAGGCCAAACAACGCTGGCCCGGATTTTGTCAGACCGGATCATGGTAATTGAAGCCGATCTTCTTGATCTGGAAGGGTCAGACCCTGCTACGATTCAACCGGGGCTGGTTCAAACATGGCTGGCAGAGAATGGTCAGGAACTCAGAGTTTACCGTGAGATGGTTTCTGGCAAATATTCTGGCCGACAGACGGGTAACGGGAAAAAGAATTCATCCTCCCGAACGACCAAAGCATCAACGACCGCCGCAACAGGTCAGACAGGTCAGACAAGGGGACCTGCTGCCCGTAAAAGGGGAACCGGTTCGACAGGCGCCAATGGTCGTGGAGACGATGACCCACTAAACCCCTCAGCCGAGCAGAATACCGGAAATTCGCTTGTCGCTTGTTCGAAGTGTGACAAGACATTGAATCCACAGGAGTTAGGACGTGTAGCAAATCAGACAGCAGCTTCAGCGTTGTTGTGCGACAAGTGCCTGTCGGGCATTCAAGGCAACAAAAGGGTAAGACGAGTCCGGGAAGAAGCAGAACCGGATTCACCAGAACCCGCTCCGAAAAAAAAGAAGGGCCCGGGTAGAAAGAGAAAAAATTCAACAGCTGTTGCTGAACCAGCGGCCAAAAAAAAGAAACCGGCAGACAATCAGATCCCCGATGACCCATTGGAAAAAATAAAAACAAATATCAAGTACGAATTAAGTCAGGAAGAGCTGAAAAAATTGCAAACCCTGATGGCGGTATTCAAGAAAAAAAACATCACTGTAAAAAATACTTTTTATAAGCTGTCTGGTCTTGTAGATAGAAAGTCTTTTAATGGTTTCTTCGATAATGCCGCCACCTTTTTTGGTCACCTTTCTGAAAACGTCAAAAATACAGGCATGCTGACCAGCATGCTGAATAATAGAAAAAACCATATCCGTAGTTTTGCGCAGCGTAGCCAGGATGAACTCGAATATTTAGCGAGGTTAGATGTAGTGACTTCTTTCTCGTCTATGAATAATTACAGGGGTGTGCCTACAAATAAGGAAGTGAAAGCAATATTGGGCTGGCCAGAATGGAAAGACAGGGATGGCAAGTTTAATACGAAGTTGTTCCGATCCTTCTCGTCAATGAATAGTGGCAAAGGCTTGCTCAAACATGAACAAGTGAAAGAGGTGTTGGGCTGGCCGGAATGGAAAGACAAGGATGGCGAGTTCAGTATGGAGCTGTTCCGCTCCTTCTCATCCATGAATAGCAGCAAGGGCATGATTAAACATGAGGAGGTGAAAGAGGTACTGGGCTGGCCGGAATGGAAGGACAAGGATGGCGAGTTCAGTATGGAGCTGTTCCGCGCCTTCTCGTCTATGAATCATGGCAAAGGTATCCTCAAACATGAGCAAGTGAAAGAGGTGCTGGGTTGGCCGGAATGTAAAGACAAGGATGGCGATTTCAACATGGAGCTGTTCCGCTCCTTCTCGTCTATGAATCATAGCAAAGGCATCCTCAAACATGGGCAAGTGAAAGAGGTGCTGGGTTGGCCGGAATGGAAAGACAAGAATGGCGATTTCAACATTGAGCTGTTCCGCTCCTTCTCGTCTATGAATCATAGCAAAGGCAACCTCAAACATGGGCAAGTGAAAGAGGTGCTGGGCTGGCCGGAATGGAAAGACAAGGATGGCGATTTCAACATGGAGCTGTTCCGCTCCTTCTCATCCATGAACAATGGTAAAGGCATGCTCAAACATGGGCAAGTGAAAGAGGTGCTGGGCTGGCCGGAATGGAAAGACAAGGATGGCGAGTTCAGTATGGAGCTGTTCCGCTCTTTCTTATCCATGAACAGTGGTAAAGGCGTGTTCAAAAAAAAGGAAGTGAAAGAGGTGCTGGGCTGGCCGGAATGGAAGGACAAGTATGGCATGTTCAGTATGAAGCTGTTCCGCTCGTTCTCATCCATGAATCATGGCAAAGGCATGCTCAAACAAAAGGAAGTGGAAGAGGTGCTGAACTGGCCGGAATGGAAAGACAGGGATGGCGAGTTTAATACGAAGTTGTTCCGATCCTTCTCGTCTATGAATCATGGTAAAGGCATGCTCAAACATGAGCAAGTGAAAGAGGTGCTGGGCTGGCCGGAATGGAAAGACGAGGATGGCGAGTTCAGTATGGAGCTGTTCCGTTCCTTCTCATCCATGAATAGCAGCAAGGGCATGATTAAACATGAGGAAGTGAAAGAGGTGCTGGGCTGGGTGGAATGGAAAGACAAGGACGGTCAGTTCAGTATGGAGCTGTTCCACGCCTTCTCGTCCATGAATCATGGCAAATGCATCCTCAAACATGAGAAAGTGAAAGAGGTGCTGGGCTGGCTGGAATGGAAAGACAAGGATGGCGAGTTCAATATGGAGTTGTTCCGCTCTTTCTCATCCATGAATAGCAGCAAGGGCATGATTAAACATGAGGAAGTGAAAGAGGTGCTGGGTTGGTTGGAATGGAAAGACAGGAATGGCGATTTCAATATGGAGCTGTTCCGCTCCTTCTCGTCCATGAATCATGGCAAATGCATCCTCAAACATGAGAAAGTGAAAGAGGTGCTGGGCTGGCTGGAATGGAAAGACAAGGATGGCGAGTTCAATATGGAGTTGTTCCGCTCTTTCTCATCCATGAATAGCAGCAAGGGCATGATTAAACATGAGGAAGTGAAAGAGGTGCTGGGTTGGTTGGAATGGAAAGACAGGAATGGCGATTTCAATATGGAGCTGTTCCGCTCCTTCTCGTCCATGAACAATGGTAAAGGCATGCTCAAACAAAAGGAAGTGAAAGAGGTGCTGGGCTGGCCGGAATGGAAACAGAAGGGTGGCGAGCTCAATATGAAGCTGTTACGTGTTTTCTCGTCCATGAATCACAGCCAGGGCTTGCCCAAACATGAGCCTGTGAAAAAAGTGCTGGACTGGACAAGTTGCCGGGGGGCGCCCAATCACAGGCTACTGCAAATCATGCCCAGGCTCTGGGTATCAGAAGGGCTACCTGCTACCAAGATGCTGCAACATTGGGAAACACAACTGAAACAGTTACTGCTTACAGAACTTACCGGAGAATGCAGCAATCCGGATAATGAAGGAGATGATAAATACAATCGCCAGATAAAAACAGTCGCTCTTTATCTTTCCACCCCTAAGCCAGACTGGTCGCTAAAATGGACGGTTTTAAAACAGTTCTGCCAATTGCATAAAGAGACTAAAACGGCTCTGATGCTGGAATCATTGATAGGATTTTTATCTTCTTCTGGAGGGAAAAGCGTCAAGCGCTACCTTCAGGCTAATCAACTGGATCGGCATTTTTTGTGGCGTCATTCAATGAAAGCCGTGCCTTTGCGCGTGTTAAATAGAGCAATGTTCCTTTGTTCTTCCGATGAAGACAGGGAGCGTTTTGTCTATTTTGCCAAGCGGCTGAAGTCATTGCCGGATAAAAGACTATGGGAGCAGTACTCTACCCTATTGCAAGCATTGTCAGGGGTGCTGAAACTCGACTCTATGCAAAGGCTCTATCTGGAAATCCTGCAACCCTTAACAAAGGATGATCAGCTGCGTTTTCTGGATGCCAGCCATGCTCAGGCTGTATTCGATCTGTTTCCCTCGTTGAGCGCCTTGCAAAAACTCAGCAAAGAGCACTCTTCCCATTGGCTAAACAAGCTGCTTGAAGCCTGCCTGCAACTAAAAACCCATGACATCACCAAAGAAGGTATCCAGATGCTGTTTGAAGCGCTGCTAAAAACCCATAGTCTTCTACCCTGGGATTACGATATCCCCGATCACTTTCTGTCCGGGATGCGAACAACCGACAACAACCATGTTGAGATACCTGTCTCCGGACTTATCCAATCAGGAGAACAGTTGGCCCTGAGCTATATCGCTGTGTTGATGCAGAACCTTAATGAGATGTCTTTTACCGTCAAAGGGCAGTGGCTTGAGGTGCCAGGTGACGGAGTTCAAAACTACCGATTTCCAATGCCACAGCTGGAAATACAGGATGAAAAGATGGCAATCAACAACTGGTCAGAGGAGCAGTTCAGGACTTTTTTGAAAATCACCGGGATATCTGAACACTATTATTTGACTGCAGATCAATGGCAGAAACTGGATAACGTTCAATCCAGGCAAGCTGAAGCCTGTCAGCCAGAGAATGAATTGGAACCACAAAAACAGGCGTTCGGCAGTTTATGGTTAAAGCTCAACCAGACAGAAATTTTTGGCAGCGAAATACTGAATTTACTGGAGGAGTACGAGAGTGAAATGGAGCTTATGCATACAGTGACCCTCCTTAAAAAAGCCAAAATCGATAGCGCTACTCACATATTGGAAGTATGGAGGCAACGGGCGTGCAGTAAAATAGAGCAGTTAAAAAAGCAAGACCCTTTATTATCCGAGGTTGATCCTGATGTTTATCAGGGTTGTCTGGAACTGGAGTTGCTTGATGGATGCGGGAGTATTATCTAAAAAGACTTGTGTCGTCTTATAAAGCTTCTAAAAATCAACTGTCTGCCAAATCCGTTTATGGCAAGCTTGCCAGTGCGGTGCTATAAAATCTAGCGCAAACGTGAATCATCAGGCCTAAGCCGGATGACGTACGAATTTTTTCCACTAGCGAATGGATTCACAGAAGCTGATTTTATTAGCCTGGATCTATGAGACGCTCACAGCAAAAAAAAGCTGCCTGCTCGATGGTCCGATCACTGCTTGTGCTAGTGACGATGTCGTTTGGGGATTCGCTGCATGCATTGGAATTAGTCGGCTCAAGCCCGCTACCAGCTCATTTCCTGTATTCCCATAAGTTAGCTGTACCTGAACAGCCCGATTCTCTTCGATGGACCCTGACCCCCACGCTTTTAGGCCGACGTGGGAACCCGTATGTTATCTCAAGTTGCAGTATCCGGCTTTCAGGGGGGGTATGCATTCCCACGTCGGATGACGATAAGCCACCTGACGGAAACAGCGGGAGTCCTGACCCAGACCCCCAACCTGACCTTACCCTTGTTCCTGATCCTGTCCAAACTTGCCTGCAGCAAAAAAAGCAACTGCTTATAATATTACGAATCAAACGACTATGGGCAATTATAACAGGCCAAACAACGCTGGCCCGGATTTTGTCAGACCGGATCATGGTGATTGCAGCCGATCTTCTTGATCTGGAAAGGTCAGACCCTGGCACGATTCAACCGGGGCTGGTTCAGACATGGCTGGCAGAGAATGGTCAGGAACTCAGAGTTTACCGTGAGATGGTTTCTGACAAATATTCTGGCCGGCAGGTGAGTAACGGGAAAAAGAATTCATCCTCCCGAACGACCAAAGCATCAACGACCGCAGCAACAGGTCAGACTGGCCAGACAAGCGGATCTGCTGCCCGTAACAGAAGAACCGGTTCGACAGGCGCCAATGGTCGTGGAGGCGATGACCCACTGAAACCCTCAGCTGAGCAGAATACCGGACATTCGGTTGTCACTTGTTCGAAGTGTGACAAGGCATTGAATCCTCAGGAATTAGAACGTGTAGCAAATCAGACAGCAGCTTCAGCGTTGTTGTGCAACAAGTGCCTGTCGGGCATTCAAGGTAACAAAAAGGTAAGACGAATCCTGGAAGAAGCAGAACCGGATTCATCAGAGCCCGCTCCGAAAAAAAAGAAGGGCCCGGGTAGAAAGAGAAATAATTCGACCGCTGTTGCTGAACCAGCGGCCAAAAAAAAGAAACCGCCAGACACTCAAATTCCCGATGACCCATGGGAAAAAATAAAAGCAAACATCAAGTACGAATTAAGTCAGGAAGAGCTGAAAAAAGTGCAAACCCTGGTGGCGGTATTCAAGAAAAAAAACATCACTGTAAAGTACACTTTTTATAAGCTGCTTGGTTTCGTAGATAGAGATTCTTTTAATGGCTTCTACGATAATGCCGCCGCCTTTTTTGGGCACCTTTCTGAAAACGTTAAAAATACAGGCATGCTGACCGGCATGCTGAATAATGGCAAAAAACATATCCGTAGTTTTGCAGAGCGTAGCCAGGATGAACTCGAATATTTAGCGAGTTTAGATGTAGTGACTTCTTTTTCGTCCATGAATAATGGCAAAGGTGTGCCCACAAATAAGGAAGTGAAAGCAATACTGGGCTGGCCGGAATGGAAAGACAGGGATGGCGGGTTTAATACGAAGTTGTTCCGATCCTTCTCGTCAATGAATTGTAGCAAAGGCATGCTGAAACATGAACAAGTGAAAGAGGTGCTGGGCTGGCCGGAGTGGAAAGACGGGGATGGCGAGTTCAGTATGGAACTGTTCCGCTCCTTATCATCCATGAACAGTAGTAAAGGCATGCTCAAACATGAGGAAGTGAAAGAGGTGCTGGCCTGGTCGGAATGGAAAGACAAGGATGGCGAGTTCAGTATTGAGCTATTCCGCTCCTTCTCATCCATGAACAGTGGTAAAGGCATGCTCAAACAAGAGGAAGTGAAAGAGGTGCTGAGCTGGCCGGAGTGGAAAGACGAGGATGGCGAGTTCAGTATGGAGTTATTCCGTTCCTTCTCGTCCATGAACCATAGCAAAGGCATCCTGAAACATGAGCAAGTGAAAGAGGTGCTGGGTTGGTCGGAATGGAAAAACAAGGATGGTGAGTTCAGTATGGAGCTGCTCCGCTCCTTCTCATCCATGAACAATGGCAAGGGCATGCTCAAACATGAGCAAGTGAAAGAGGTGCTGAGCTGGCCGGAATGGAAAGACAAGGATGGTGAGTTCAGTATGGAGCTGCTCCGTTCCTTCTCGTCTATGAGGCATGGCAAAGGCATCCTCAGACATGAGGAAGTTAGAGAGATTCTGGGTTGGCCGGAATGGAGAGACAAGTATGGCGAGTTCAATATGGAGCTGTTTCGCTCCTTCTCGTCTATGAACCATGGCAAAGGCATCCTGAAACATGAGCAAGTGAAAGAGGTGCTGGGTTGGTCGGAATGGAAAGACAAGGATGGTGAGTTCAGTATGGAGCTGCTCCGCTCCTTCTCATCCATGAACAATGGCAAGGGCATGCTCAAACATGAGCAAGTGAAAGAGGTGCTGAGCTGGCCGGAATGGAAAGACAAGGATGGTGAGTTCAGTATGGAGCTGCTCCGTTCCTTCTCGTCTATGAGTCATGGCAAAGGCATCTTCAGACATGAGGAAGTTAGAGAGATTCTGGGTTGGCCGGAATGGAAAGACAAGGATAGCGAGTTCAACATTGAGCTGTTCCGCGCCTTCTCGTCGATGAATAGCAGCAAGGGCATGATTAAACATGAGGAAGTGAAAGAGGTGCTGGGCTGGCCGGAATTGAAAGACAAGGATGGCGAGTTCAACATTGAGCTCTTCCGCTCCTTCTCATCTATGAGTCGTTGCAAAGGCGTGCTCAAACATGAGGAAGTGAAAGAGGTGCTCGGCTGGCCTGAATGGAAAGACAAGGATGGCGAGTTCATTATGGAGCTGTTCCGCTCCTTCTCGTCTATGAATCATGGCAAAGGCATGCCCAAACAAGAGGAAGTGAAAGAGGTGCTGGGCTGGCCGGAATGGAAAGACAAGGATGGCGAGTTCATTGTAGAGCTGTTCCGCGCCTTCTCATCCATGAATAGTGGCAAAGGCATGCTCAAACAAGAGGAAGTGAAAGAGGTGCTGGGCTGGCCGGAATGGAAAAACAGGGATGGTGAGTTCAATATAGAGTTGTTCCGCTCCTTCTCGTCTATGAATAGCAGCCAGAGCATGATTAAACATGAGGAAGTCAAAGAGGTGCTGGGCTGGCTGGAATGGAAAGACAAGGATGGCGAGTTCAATATTGAGCTGTTCCGCGCCTTCTCATCTATGAATAGTGGCAAAGGCATGCTCAAACATGAGGAAGTGAAAAAAGTGCTGGACTGGATAGATTGCCGGGGGACGCCCAATCACAGGCTACTGCAAATCATGCCCAGGCTCTGGGTATCAGAAGGGCTACTTGCTATCAAGCTGCTGCAACACTGGGAAACACAACTGAAACAGTTACTGCCTGCAGAACTTACCGGAGAACACAGCAACCCGGATAATGAAGGAGATGATAAATATAATCGCCTGATAAAAACAGTCGCTCTTTATCTTTCTACCCCTAAACCAGAGTGGTTGCTAAGATGGACAGTTTTAAAACAGTTCTGCCAATTACATAAAGAGACTGAAACGCTTCTGATGCTGGAATCATTGACAGGATTTTTATCTTCTTCCGGAGGGAAAAGCGTCAAACGCTACCTTCAGGCTAATCAACAGGATCGGCATTTTTTGTGGCGTCATTCAATGAAAGCCGTGCCTTTGCGTGTGTTAAATAAAGCAATGTTCCTGTGTTCTTGCGATGAAGACAGGGAGCGTTTTGTTTATTTTGCCAAGCGGCTGAAGTCATTGCCGGATAAAAGATTATGGGAGCAGTATTCAGCTCTGTTGCAACCATTGTCAGGAGTGCTGAAACTCGACTCTATGCAAAGGCTCTATCTGGAAATCCTGCAACCCTTAACAAAAGGTGAGCAGCTGCGTTTTCTGGATGCCAGCCATGCCCAGGCTGTATTCGATCTGTTTCCCTCGTTGAGCGCCCTGCAAAAACTCAGCAAAGAGCATTCTTCCCATTGGTTAAACAAGCTGCTTAAAGCCTGCCTGCAACTAAAAACCCATGACATCACCAGAGAAGGCATCCAGATACTGTTTGAAGCGCTGCTAAAAACCCATAGTCTTCTACCCTGGGATAACGATATTCCCGATCACTTTCTGTCCGGGATGCGAACAACCGACAACAACCATGTTGAGATACCTGTCTCCGGACTTATCCAATCAGGAGAACAGTTGGCCCTGAGCTATATCGCTGTGTTGATGCAGAACCTTAATGAGATGTCTTTTACCGTCAAAGGGCAGTGGCTTGAGGTGCCAGGTGACGGAGTTCAAAACTACCGATTTCCAATGCCACAGCTGGAAATACAGGATGAAAAGATGGCAATCAACAACTGGTCAGAAGAGCAGTTCAGGACTTTTTTGAAAATCACCGGGATATCTGAACACTATTATTTGACTGCAGATCAATGGCAGAAACTGGATAACGTTCAATCCAGGCAAGCTGAAGCCTGTCAGCCAGAGAATGAATTGGAACCACAAAAACAGGCATTTTCCAGTTTATGGTTAAAGCTGAACCAGACAGAAATTTTTGGCAGCGAAATACTGAATTTACTGGAGGAGTACGAGAGCGAAATGGAGCTTATGCATACAGTGACCCTCCTTAAAAAAGCCAAAATCGATAGCGCTACTCACATATTGGAAGTATGGAGGCAACGGGCGTGCAGTAAAATAGAGCAGTTAAAAAAGCAAGACCCTTTATTATCCGATGTTGATCCTGATGTTTATCAGGGTTGTCTGGAACTGGAGTTGCTTGATGGATGCGGGAGTATTATCTAAAAAGACTTGTGTCGTCTTATAAAGCTTCTAAAAATCAACTGTCTGCCAAATCCGTTTATGGCAAGCTTGCCAGTGCGGTGCTATAAAATCTAGCGCAAACGTGAATCATCAGGCCTAAGCCGGATGACGTACGAATTTTTTCCACTAGCGAATGGATTCACAGAAGCTGATTTTATTAGCCTGGATCTATGAGACGCTCACAGCAAAAAAAAGCTGCCTGCTCGATGGTCCGATCACTGCTTGTGCTAGTGACGATGTCGTTTGGGGATTCGCTGCATGCATTGGAATTAGTCGGCTCAAGCCCGCTACCAGCTCATTTCCTGTATTCCCATAAGTTAGCTGTACCTGAACAGCCCGATTCTCTTCGAGGGTGTCACGAGTTGACTCCCTTCATTCCCGGCTTCATTCCCGCGAAGGCGGGAATCCACACTGACTCACCACCAGAACCATACTGCCCGGTGCCCCCCTGGCCTTGTCATCCCCGAGAAGGCAGGGATCCACCGTTGGCGCTGGATTCCCGCCTTCGCGGGAATGACGACCTCAGAGCATGGGAACGAGCTGTTGGAGTTTTGCGACAGCCTCCGGAGTGTGGGAACGAGTTGTTGGAGTTTTACGTGCCCCCTGAAGTTTTGGAGAACACTTCTAATGGTCTGATCGCCAGGGGCACTGACGGAGGAAGTGATGACGATAAGCCACCTGACGGAAACAGCGGGAGTCCTGACCCAGACCCCCAACCTGACCTTACCCTTGTTCCTGATCCTGTCCAAACTTGCCTGCAGCAAAAAAAGCAACTGCTTATAATATTACAAATCAAACGACTATGGGCGATTATGGCAGGCCAAACAACGCTGGCCCGGATTTTGTCAGACCGGATCATGGTAATTGAAGCCGATCTTCTTGATCTGGAAGGGTCAGACCCTGCTACGATTCAACCGGGGCTGGTTCAGACATGGCTGGCAGAGAATGGTCAGGAACTCAGAGTTTACCGTGAGATGGTTTCTGGCAAATATTCTGGCCGACAGAAGGGTAACGGGAAAAAGAATACAACCTCCCAAACGACCAAAGCATCAACGACCGCGACAACAGGTCAGGCCCGTGAGACAAGCGGATCTGCTGCCCGTAACAGGGGAACCCGTTCGACAGGCGCCAATGGTCGTGGAGGCGATGATCCACTGAGTCCATCAGTTGAGCAGGATACGGGTAACTCAATTGTCACTTGTTCAAAATGTGACAAAGCACTGAATCAACAGGAATTAAGACGTGTAGCCAATAAGGCAGAAGCTTCAGCGTTTTTATGCAACAAATGCCTGTCAGGCACTTACGGTAAAAAAAGAGCAAAACGAGCCCGGCAGGAAACAGAGCCGGATTCATCAGAACCTGCTCAGAAAAAAAAGAAGGAGCCAGCTAGAAAGAGAAATAATTCAAAAGCAGCAGCTACTGCACCACCGGCCAAAAAAAAGAAACCACCAGACACACAGATCCCCGATGACCCATTGGAAAAAATAAAAGCAAATATCAAGTACGAATTAAGTCAGGAAGAGCTGGAAAAAGTGCAAACCTTAATGGCGGTATTCAAGGAAAAAAACATCACTGTAAAAAACACTTTTTATAAGCTGCTTGGTTTTGTAGATAGAGATTCTTTTAATGGCTTCTTCGATAATGCCATCGTTTTTTTTGGGTATCTTTCTGAAAACGTCAAAAATACAGGCATGCTGACCGGTATGCTGGGTAATAGAAAAATACATATCCGTAGTTTTGCAAAGCGTAGCCAGAATGAACTCGAATATTTAGCGAGTTTAGATCTAGTGACTTCTTTCTCGTCCATGAATAGTCGCAAAGGTGTGCCCACACGTAAGGAAGTGAAAGCAATACTGGGGTGGCCGGAATGGAAAGACAAGGAAGGCGAGTTCAATATCGAACTGTTCCGCGCTTTTTCGTCCATGAACAATGGCCAGGGCTTGCCCAAACATGAAGTAGTGAAAGAGGTCCTGGGCTGGCCGGAATGGAAGGGCAAGGATGGCGAGTTCAGTATGGAGCTGTTCCGCTCCTTCTCATCTATGAATAGTGGCAGAGGCATGCTCAAACGTGAGCAAGTGAAAGAGGTGCTGGGCTGGCCGGAATGGAAAGACAAGGATGGCGATTTCAGTACGGAGCTGTTCCGCGCCTTTACGTCTATGAATCATTGCAAAGGTATGCTCAAACATGAACAAGTGAAAGTGATGCTGGGCTGGCCGGAATGGAAAGGCAAGGATGGCGAGTTCAGTATGGAGCTGTTCCGCTCCTTCTCGTCTATGAATAATGGCAAAGGCATGTTCAAACATGAGCAAGTGAAAGAGGTGCTGGGTTGGCCGGAATGGAAAGATAAGGATGGCAGGTTCAGTATGGAGCTGTTCCGCTCTTTCTCATCCGTGAATAATAGCAAAGGCATGCTTAAACATGGGGAAGTGAAAGCGGTGCTGAGCTGGCCGGAGTGGAAAGACAAAGATGACAATTTCAGTACGGAGCTGTTCCGCTCCTTCTCATCTATGAATCGTGGCAAAGGCATGCTCAAACAAAAGGAAGTGAAAGAGGTTCTGGGCTGGCCGGAATGGAAAGACAAGGATGGCGAGTTCAGTATGGAGCTGTTCCGCTCCTTCTCGTCTATAAATCACGGCAAAGGCATGCTCAAACATGAGCAAGTGAAAGAGGTGCTGGGCTGGCCGGAATGGAAAGACAAGGACGATGAGTTCAGTATGGAGTTGTTCCGCGCCTTCTCATCCATGAATAGTGGCAAAGGCATGCTCAAACAAAAGGAAGTGAAAGAGGTGTTGGGCTGGCCGGAATGGAAAGACAACGATGAAGAGTTTAATACGAAGTTGTTCCGCTCCTTCTCGTCTGTGAATCATTGCAAAGGCATGCTTAAACAAAAGGAAGTGAAAGCGGTGCTGGGCTGGCCAGAATGGAAAGGCCAGGATGGCGAGTTCAATATGGAGCTGTTCAGCTCCTTCTCATCCATGAATTGTAACAAAGGCATGCTCAAACAAAAGGAAGTGAGAGAGCTACTGAGCTGGCCGGAATGGAAAGACAAGGATGGCGAGTTTAATACGAAGTTGTTCCGATCTTTCTCGTCCATGAATAATGGCCAGGGCATGCACAAACATGAGCAAGTGAAAGAGGTGCTGAACTGGCCGGAATGGAAACACAGGGGTGACCAGTTCAATATGCAGTTGTTCAGGGCTTTTTCGTCCATGAATAATGGCAAGAGCTTGCCCAAACATGAGTCTGTGACAAAAGTGCTGGGCTGGATAGGTTACCGGGGGGCACCCAATCATGGTCTGCTGCAAATTATGACCAGGCTCTGGGCATCAGCAGGGCTACCTGCTACTGAAGTGCTGCAACATCAGGAAACACAACTGAAACAGTGGCTGTCTACAGAATTTACCGGAGAACATAACAACTCGAATAATAAAGGAGATGACCAATACGGTAGCGATTCAGAGAATGAAGAGGTTTACAAGTGCAATCGCCTGATAAAAACAGTCGCTCTTTATCTTTCCACCCCTAAGCCAGACTGGTCACTAACATGGACGGTTTTAAAAGAGTTCTGCCAATTTCATGAACAGACTAAAACGCTTCTGATGCTGGAATCATTAACAGGACTTTTATCTTCTTCTGGAGGGAAAAGTGTCAAACGTTACCTTCAGGCTAATCAACAGGATCGGCATTTTTTGTGGCGTCATTCAATGAAAGCCGTGCCTTTGCGCGTGTTAAATAGAGCAATGTTTCTGTGTTCTTGCGATGAAGACAGGGAGCGTTTTGTCTTTTTTGTCAAGCGGCTGAAGTCATTGCCGGATAAAAGACTATGGGAGCAGTACTCTGCCCTGTTGCAACCATTGTCGGCGGTGCTGAAACTCGAATATATGCAAGGGCTCTATCTGGAAATCCTGCAACCCTTAACAAAGGATGATCAGCTGCGTTTTCTGGATGCCAGCCATGCCCGGGTTGTGTTCGACCTGTTTCCCTCGTTGAGCGCTCTGCAAAAACTCAGCAAAGAGCATTCTTGCCATTGGTTAAAGAAGCTGCTTGAAGCCTGCCTGCAACTAAAAAACCATGACATCACCAAAGAAGGCATCCAGATACTGTTCGAAGCGCTGCTCAAAACCCATAGTCTTCTACCCTGGGATAACGAGATCCCCGATCACTTTTTGTCCGGGATGCGAACAAGCGACAATAACCATGTTGAGATACCTGTCTCCGGACTTATCCCATCAGGAGAACAGTTAGCCCTGAGCTATATTGCTGTGTTGATGCAGAACCTCAATGAGATGTCTTTCACCGTCAAAGGTCAGTGGCTTGAGGTTGAGGTGCCAGGTGACGGAGTTCAAAACTACCCCTTTCCAATGCCACAGCTGGAAATACAGGATGAAAAAATGGCCATCAGCAACTGGTCAGAAGAGCTGTTCAGGACTGTTTTGAAAATCACCGGGATATCTGAGCACTATTATTTGACTGCAGATCAATGGCAGAAACTGGATAACGTTCAATTCAGGCAAGCTGAAGCATGTCAGCCAGAGAATGAATTGGAACCACAAAAGCAGGCATTTGCCAGTTTATGGTTAAAGCTCAACCAGACAGAAATTTTTGGCAGCGAAATACTGGATTTACTGGAGGAGTACGAGAGTGAAATGGAGCTTATGCATACAGTGACCCTCCTTAAAAGAGCCAAAATCGATACCGATAACCGCATACTGGAAGAATGGCGGCAACGGGCGTGCTGTAAGATAGAACAGTTAAAAAAGCAAGACCCTTTATTATCCGATGTTGATCCTGATGTTTATCAGAGTTGTCAGGAACTGGAGTTGCTTGATGGGTGTGGGAGTATTTTCTAAAAAGACTTTTGTCGTCTGATAAAGCTTCTAAAAACAAACTGTCTGCCAAATCCGTTTATGGAAAGCTCACCAGTGCGGTGCTATAAAATCTAGCGCAAACGTGAATCATCAGGCCTAAGCCGGATGACGTACGAATTTTTTCCACTAGCGAATGGATTCACAGAAGCTGATTTTATTTGCCTGGATCTATGAGACGCTCACAACAAAACAAAGCTGCCTGCTCGATGGTCCGGTCACTGATTCTGCTAGCGATGGTGTTGTTTAGGGATTCGCTGCAGGCATTGGAATTAGTCGGCTCAAGCCCGCTACCAGCTTATTTCCTGTATTCCAATAAGTTGGCTGAACCTGAACAGCCCGATCCTCTTCGAGGGTGTCACGAGTTGACTCCCGTCATTCCCGGTTTCATTCCCGCGAAGGCGGGAATCCACACTGACTCACCACCAGAACCTTACTGCCCGGTGCCCCAATGGCCTTGTCATCCCCGAGAAGGCAGATATTCACCGTTGGCGCTGGATTCCCGCCTTCGCGGGAATGACGACCTCAGAGCATCCGAACGAGCTGTTGGAGTTTTGCGACACCCTCCGGAGCGTGGGAACGAGTTGTTGGAGTTTTACGTGCCCCCTGAAGTTCTGGAGAACACTTCCAATGCGTTGATCGCCGGGGGCACCGCCGGTGGAGATGATGGCAATAAGCGACCTGACGGAAACAGCGGGAGTCCTGAACCAGAGCGTCAACTTGACCCTACCCTTGTTCCTGATCCTGTCCAAACTTGTCTGCAGCAAAAAAAGCAACTGCTTCTAATATTACGAATCAAACGACTATGGGCGATTATGGCAGGCCAGACCACCCTGGCCCGGATTTTGTCAGACCGGATCATGGTGATTGAAGCCGATCTTCTTGATCTGGAAAGGTCAGACCCTGGCACGATTCAACCGGGGCTGGTTCAGACATGGCTGGCAGAGAATGATCAGGAACTCAGAGTTTACCGTGAGATGGTTTCTGGCAAATATTCTGGCCGACAGACGGGTAACGGGAAAAAGAATACAACCTCCCGAACGACCAAAGCATCAACGACCGAAACAACAGGTCAGACCGGCCAGACAAGCGGATCTGCTGCCCGTAACAGAAGAACCGGTTCGACAGGCGCCAATGGTCGTGGAGGCGATGACCCACTGAAACCCTCAGCTGAGCAGAATACCGGAAATTCGGTTGTTACTTGTTCGAAGTGTGACAAGGCATTGAATCCACAGGAATTAGAACGTGTAGCAAATCAGACAGCAGCTTCAGCGTTGTTGTGCAACAAGTGCCTGTCGGGCATTCAAGGTAACAAAAGGGTAAGACGAATCAGGAAAGAAGCAGAACCGGATTCATCAGAACCTGCTCCGAAAAAAAAGAAGGGCCCGGGTAGAAAGAGAAAAAATTCAACAGCTGTTGCTGAACCAGCGGCCAAAAAAAAGAAACCGGCAGACAATCAGATCCCCGATGACCCACTGGAAAAAATAAAAGCAAATATCAAGTACGAATTAAGTCAGGAAGAGCTGAAAAAAGTGCAAACCCTGATGGCGGTATTCAAGGAAAAAAACATCATTGTAAAAAACACTTTTTATAAGCTGCTTGGTTTCGTAGATAGAGATTCTTTTAATGGCTTCTTCGATAATGCCATCGCTTTTTTTGGGCATCTTTCTGAAAACGTCAAAAATACAGGCATGCTGACCGGCATGCTGGGTAATAAAAAAAAACATATCTGTAGTTTCGCAGAACGTAGCCTGAGTGAACTCGAATATTTAGCAAATTTGGAAGTATTGAATTCCTTCTCGTCCATGAATAATGGCGAAGGCGTGCCCACACATGAGCAAGTGAAAGCAATACTGGGCTGGTCAGAATGGAAAGACAGGGATGGCGAGTTTAATACGAAGTTTTTCCGAGCCTTCTCGTCAATGAATAGTGGCAAAGGCTTGCTCAAACATGAACAAGTGAAAGAGGTGCTGCGCTGGCCGGAGTGGAATGACGAGGATGGCGGGTTCAGTATGGAGCTGTTCCGCTCCTTCTCATCCATGAATAGCAGCAAGGGCATGATTAAACATGAGGAAGTGAAAGAGGTACTGGGCTGGCCGGAATGGAAGGACAAGGATGGCGAGTTCAGTATGGAGCTGTTTCGCTCCTTCTCGTCTATGAAGCATGGCAAAGGCATCCTCAAACATGAGCAAGTGGAAGAGGTGCTGGGCTGGCCGGAATGGAAGGACAAGGATGGCGAGTTCAACATTGAGCTGTTCCGCGCCTTCACGTCCATGAATCACGGCAAAGGCATCCTCAAACATGAGCAAGTGAAAGAGGTGCTGGGCTGGCCGGAATGGAAAGACAAGGATGGTGAGTTCAATATGGAGCTGTTCCGCTCCTTCTCGTCTACGAATCATAGCAAAGGCATCCTCAAACATGGGCAAGTGAAAGAGGTGCTGGGCTGGCCGGAATGGAAAGACAAGGATGGCGATTTCAACATGGAGCTGTTCCGCTCCTTCTCATCCATGAACAATGGTAAAGGGATGCTCAAACATGAGCAAGTGAAAGAGGTGCTGGGCTGGCCGGAATGGAAAGACAAGGATGGCGAGTTCAGTATGGAGTTGTTCCGTTCCTTTACGTCTTTGAACCATGGCAAAGGCATCCTCAAACATGAGCAAGTGAAAGAGGTGCTGGGTTGGTCGGAATGGAAAGACAAGGATGGCGAGTTCAGTATGGAGCTATTCCGCTCCTTCTCATCCATGAACAATGGCAAAGGCATGTTCAAACATGAGCAAGTGAAAGAGGTGTTGAGCTGGCCGGAATGGAAAGACAAAGATGGTGAGTTCACTATGGAGCTGCTCCGTTCCTTCTCGTCTATGAGTCATGGCAAAGGCATCCTCAGACATGAGGAAGTTAGAGAGATTCTGGGCTGGCCGGAATGGAACGACAAGGATGGCGATTTCAGTATGGAGCTGTTCCGCTCTTTCTCATCTATGAATAGTAGCAAAGGCATGCTCAAACATGAGGAAGTGAGAGAGGTGCTGGGCTGGCTGGAATGGAAAGACAAGGATGGCAAGTTCAATATGGAGCTGTTCTGCGCCTTCTCGTCCATGAATAGTTGCAAAGGCATGCTCAAACTTGAGAAAGTGAAAGAGGTGCTCGGCTGGCCTGAATGGAAACACAAGGGGGGCGAGCTCAATATAAAGCTGTTCCGCGTTTTCTCGTCTATGAATCACGGCCAAGGCTTGCCCAAACATGAGCCTGTGAAAAAAGTGCTGGACTGGACAAGTTGCCGGGGGGCGCCCAATCACAGGCTACTGCAAATCATGCCCAGGCTCTGGGTATCAGAAGGGCTACCTGCTACCAAGATGCTGCAACATTGGGAAACACAACTGAAACAGTTACTGCTTACAGAACTTACCGGAGAACACAGCAACACGGATAATGAAGGAGATGATAAATACAATCGCCAGATAAAAACAGTCGCTCTTTATCTTTCCACCCCTAAGCCAGACTGGTCACTGACATGGACGGTTTTAAAACAGTTCTGCCAATTGCATAAAGAGGCTAAAACGCTTCTGATGCTGAAATCATTGATAGGGCTTTTATCTTCTTCCGGAGGGAAAAGTGTCAAACGTTACCTTCAGGCTAATCAACTGGATCGGCATTTTTTGTGGCGTCATTCAATGAAAGCCGTTCCTTTGCGCGTGTTAAACAGAGCAATGTTCCTATGTTCTTCCGATGAAGACAGGGAGCGTTTTGTCTTTTTTGTCAAGCGGCTGAGGTCATTGCCGGATAAAAGACTATGGGAGCAGTATTCAGCCCTGTTGCAACCATTGTCAGGAGTGCTGAAACTCGTATATATGCAAGGGCTCTATCTGGAAATTCTGCAACCCTTAACAAAAGATGATCAGCTGCGTTTTCTGGATGCCAGCCATGCCCGGGCTGTATTCGATCTGTTTCCCTCGTTGAGTGCCCTGCAAAAACTCTGCAAAGAGCATTCTTCCCATTGGTTAAACAAGCTGCTTGAATCCTGCCTTCGACTTAAAACCCATGACATCACCAAAGAAGGCATCCAGATACTGCTTGAAGCGTTGCTCAAAACCCATAGTCTTCTACCCTGGGATCACGATATGCCCGATCACTTTCTGTCCGAGATGCGAACAACCGATAATAACCATATTGAGATACCTGTCTCCGGACTTATCCCATCAGGAGAACAGTTGGCCCTGAGCTATATCGCTGTGTTGATGCAGAACCTCAATAAGATGTCTTTTACCGTCAAAGGGCAGTGGCTTGAGGTTGAGGTGCCAGCTGACAGAGTTCAAAACTACCGCTTTCCAATGCCACAGCTGGAAATACAGGATGAAAAAATCGCCATCAGCAACTGGTCAGAGGAGCAGTTCAGGACTGTATTGAAAATCACCGGGATATCTGAACACTATTATTTGACTGCAGATCAATGGCAGAAACTGGATAACGTACAATTCAGGCAAGCTGAAGCATGTCAGCCAGAAAATGAATTGGAACCACAAAAACAGGCGTTCGGTAGTTTATGGTTAAAGCTCAACCAGACAGAAATTTTTGGCACCGAAATACTGAATTTACTGGAGGAGTATGAGAGCGAAATGGAGCTTATGCATACAGTGACCCTCCTTAAAAAAGCCAAAATTGATAGCGCTACCCACATACTGGAAGAATGGCGGCAACGGGCGTGCAGTAAGATAGAACAGTTAAAAAAGCAAGACCCTTTATTATCCGATGTTGATCCTGTTGTTTATCAGGGTTGTCAGGAACTGGAGCTGCTTGATGGATGTGGGAGTATTTTCTAAAAAGACTTGTGTCGTCTGATAAAGTTTCTAAAAACAAACTGTCTGCCAACCCCGTTCATGGCAAGCTGGCCAGTGCGGTGCTATAAAATCTAGCGCAAACGTGAATCATCAGGCCTAAGCCGGATGACGTACGAATTTTTTCCACTAGCGAATGGATTCACAGAAGCTGATTTTATTAGCCCGGATGTATGAGACGCTCACAACAAAACAAAGCTGCCTGCTCGATGGTCCGATCACTGCTTGTGCTAGTGACGATGTTGTTTGGGGATTCGCTGCATGCATTGGAATTAGTCGGCTCAAGGCCGCTACCAGCTCATTTCCTGTATTCCAATAAGTTAGCTGCACCTGAACAGCCCGATCCTCTTCGATTGACCCTGACTCCCATGCTTTTAGGCCCTGTGGACCCCAGCCGTGGAAACCCGTATGTTATCTCAAGTTGCAGTATCCGGCTTTCAGGGGGGCTATGCATTCCCACGCCGGATGACGATAAGCCACCTGACGGAAACAGCGGGAGTCCTGACCCAGAGCCCCAACCTGACCTTACCCTTGTTCCTGATCCTGTCCAAACTTGCCTGCAGCAAAAAAAGCAACTGCTTCTAATATTACGAATCAAACGACATTGGTCAATTATGACAGGCCAGACAACGCTGGCCCGGATTTTGTCAGACCGGATCATGGTGATTGAAGCCGATCTTCTTGATCTGGAAAGGTCAGACCCTGGCACGATTCAACCGGGGCTGGTTCAAACATGGCTGGCAGAGAATGGTCAGGAACTCAGAGTTTACCGTGAGATGGTTTCTGGCAAATATTCTGGCCGACAGGCGGGTAACAGGAAAAGGAATACAACCTCCCGAAAGACCAAAGCATCAACGACCGCAACAACAGGTCAGACCGGCCAGACAAGCGGACCTTCTGCCTGTAACAGGGGAACCGGTTCGACAGGCGCCAATGGTCGTGGAGGCGATGACCCACTAAAACCCTCAGCTGAGCAGAATACCGGAAATTCAGTTGTCGTTTGTTCGAAGTGTGACAAAGCACTGAATTCACAGGAATTAGGACGTGTAGCAAATCAGACAGCAGCTTCAGCGTTGTTGTGCGACAAGTGCCTGTCGGTCATTCAAGGTAACAAAAGGGTAAGACGAATCCGGGAAGAAACAGAACCGGATTCATCAGAACCCGCTCCGAAAAAAAAGAAGGGTCCGGGTAGAAAGAGAAATAATTCAACCGCTGTTGCTGAACCAGCGGCCAAAAAAAAGAAACCGCCAGACACTCAAATTCCCGATGATCCGTTAGAAAAAATAAAAGCAAATATCAAGTACGAATTAAGTCAGGAAGAGCTGGAAAAAGTGCAAACCCTGGTGGCGGTATTCAAGAAAAAAAACATCACTGTAAAAAACACTTTTTATAAGCTGTCTGGTTTCGTAGATAGAGATTCTTTTAATGACTTCTTCGATAATGCCGCTGCTTTTTTTGGGCACCTTTCTGAAAACGTCAAAAATACAGGCATGCTGACCAGCATGCTGGGTAATAGCAAAAAACATATCCGTAGTTTTGCCGAAAGTAGCCAGAGTGAACTCGAATATTTAGCAAGTTTGGATCTCTTGACTTCCTTCTCGTCCATGAATAATAACAAAGGCGTGCCCACACACAAGGAAGTGAAAGCAATCCTGGGTTGGCCAGAATGGAAAGATGAGAATGCCGAATTCAATACGGAGCTGTTCCGCGCCTTCTCGTCCATGAATCATGGTCAGGGCCTGCCCAGACATGAGAAAGTCAAAGAGGTGCTGAGCTGGCCGGAATGGAAAAACAGGGATGGTGAGCGCAATATGGAGCTGTTCCGCTCGTTCTCATCCATGAATAGCAGCAAGGGCATGATTAAACATGAGGAAGTGAAAGAGGTACTGGGCTGGCCGGAATGGAAGGACAAGGATGGCGAGTTCAGTATGGAGCTGTTTCGCTCCTTCTCGTCTATGAAGCATGGCAAAGGCATCCTCAAACATGAGCAAGTGGAAGAGGTGCTGGGCTGGCCGGAATGGAAGGACAAGGATGGCGAGTTCAACATTGAGCTGTTCCGCGCCTTCACGTCCATGAATCACGGCAAAGGCATCCTCAAACATGAGCAAGTGAAAGAGGTGCTGAGCTGGCCGGAATGGAAAGACAAGGATGGCGAGTTCAATATGGAGCAGTTCCGCGCCTTCTCATCCATGAACAGTGGTAAAGGCATGCTCAAACAAGAGGAAGTGAAAGAGGTGCTGGGCTGGCCGGAATGGAAAGACGAGGATGGCGAGTTCAGTATGGAACTGCTCCGTACCTTCTCATCTATGAATCATTGCAAAGGCATCCTCAAACATGAGCAAGTGAAAGAGGTGCTGGCTTGGCCGGAATGGAAAGACAAGGATGGCGAATTCAGTATGGAGCTGCTCCGCGCCTTCTCATCCATGAATCATGGCAAAGGCATGCTCAAACAAAAGGAAGTGAAAGATATGTTGGGTTGGCCTGAATGGAAAGACAAGAATGGTGAGTTCAGTATGGAGCTGTTCCGCGCCTTCTCATCCATGAACAGTGGAAAAGGCATGCTCAAACATGAGGAAGTGAGAGAGGTGCTGGCCTGGTCGGAATGGAAGGACAAGCATGGCGAGTTCAACATTGAGCTGTTCCGCTCCTTCTCATCCATGCACAGTGGTAAAGGCATACTCAAACAAGAGGAAGTGAAAGAGGTGCTGGGCTGGCCGGAATGGAAAGACAAGGATGGCGAGTTCAGTATGGAGCTGTTCCGCTCCTTCTCGTCTATGAACAATGGTGAAGGCGTCCTCAAACATGAGGAAGTGAAAGAGGTGCTGGGCTGGCCGGAATGGAAAGACAAGGATGGCGAGTTCAGTATGGAGCTGTTCCGCTCCTTCACATCCATGAACAATGGTAAAGGCATCCTTAAACATGAGCAAGTGAAAGAGGTGCTGGGCTGGCCGGAATGGAAAGACAAGGATGGCGAATTCAGTATGGAGCTGCTCCGCGCCTTCTCATCCATGAATAGCAGCAAGGGTATGATTAAGCATGAGGAAGTGAAAGAGGTGCTGGGCTGGCCGGAATGGAAAGACAAGGATGGCGAGTTCAGTATGGAGCTGTTCCGCCCCTTCACATCCATGAACAGTGGTAAAGGCATCCTTAAACATGAGCAAGTGAAAGAGGTGCTGGGCTGGCCGGAATGGAAAGACAAGGATGGCGAATTCAGTATGGAGCTGCTCCGCGCCTTCTCATCCATGAATAGCAGCAAGGGTATGATTAAGCATGAGGAAGTGAAAGAGGTGCTGGGCTGGCTGGAATGGAAAGACAAGGATGGCAAGTTCAACATTGAGCTGTTCCGCGCATTCTCGTCCATGAATAGCCGCAAGGGCATGATTAAACATGAGGAAGTGAAAGAGGTGCTGGGCTGGCCGGAATGGAAGGACAAGTATGGCGAGTTCAATATGGAGCTGTTCCGCGCCTTCTCATCTATGAGTCATAGCAAGGGCGTGCTTAAACATGAGGAAGTGAAAGAGGTGCTGGGCTGGCCGGAATGGAAGGACAAGTATGGCGAGTTCAATATGGAGCTATTCCGCTCCTTCTCATCCATAAACAATGGTAAAGGCATGCTCAAACAAAAGAAAGTGAAAGAGGTGCTAGGCTGGCCGGAATGGAAACACAGGGATGACCAGTTCAATCTGAAGTTGTTCCGGGCTTTTTCGTCCATGAATAATGGCCAGGGCTTGCCCAAACATGAGCCTGTGAAAAAAGTGCTGGGCTGGATAGGTTACCGGCGGGCACCCAATCATAGTCTGCTGCAAATTATGACCAGGCTGTGGGCATCAGCAGGACTACCTGTTACTGAGGTGCTGCAACACCGGGAAACACAACTGAAACAGTGGCTGTTTACAGAATTTACCGGAGAACATAACAACTCGAATAATAAAGGAGATGACCAATACGATAGCGATTCAGAGAATGAAGAGGATGACAAATGCAATCGCCAGATAAAAACAGTCGCTCTTTATCTTTACACCCCTAAGCCAGACTGGTCACTGACATGGACGGTTTTAAAACAGTTCTGCCAATTGCATAAAGAGACTAAAACGGCTCTGATGCTGGAATCATTGATAGGGCTTTTATCTTCTTCCGGAGGGAAAAGTGTCAAACGTTACCTTCAGGCTAATCAACTGGATCGGCATTTTTTGTGGCGTCATTCAATGAAAGCCGTGCCTTTGCGCGTGTTAAACAGAGCAATGTTCCTGTGTTCTTCCGATGAAGACAGGGAGCGTTTTGTCTTATTTGTCAAGCGGCTGAAGTCATTGCCGGATAAAAGACTATGGGAGCAATACTCTGCCCTGTTGCAACCATTGTCGGCGGTGCTGAAAATCGACTTTATGCAAGGGCTCTATCTGGAAATTCTGCAACCCTTAACAAAAGATGATCAGCTGCGTTTTCTGGATGCCAGCCATGCCCAGGCTGTGTTCGACCTGTTTCCCTCGTTGAGTGCCCTGCAAAAACTCAGCAAAGAGCATTCTTCCCATTGGTTAAACAAGCTGCTTGAAGCCTGCCTGCAACTAAAAGCCCATGACATCACCAAAGAAGGCATCCAGATACTGTTCGAAGCGCTGCTCAAAACCCATAGTCTTCTACCCTGGGATAACGAGATCCCCGATCACTTTTTGTCCGGGATGCAAACGACCGACAACAACCATGTTGAGATACCTGTCTCCGGACTTATCCAATCTGGAGAACAGTTGGCCCTGAGCTATATCTCTGTGTTGATGCAGAACCTCAATGAGATGTCTTTTACCGTCAAAGGGCAATGGCTTGAGGTTGAATTACCAAGTGGCAGAGTTCAAAACTACCGATTTCCAATGCCACAGCTGGAAATACAGGATGAAAAAATGGCCATCAGCAACTGGTCAGAGGAGCAGTTCCGGACTTTTTTGAAAATCACCGGGATATCTGAACACTATTATTTGACTGCAGATCAACGGCAGAAACTGGATAACGTTCAATTCAGGCAAGCTGAAGCATGTCAGGTAGAGAATGAATTGGAACCACAAAAACAGGCGTTTGGCAGTTTATGGTTAAAGCTCAACCAGACGGAAATTTTTGGCACCGAAATGCTGAATTTACTGGAGGAGTACGAGAGCGAAATGGAGCTTATGCATACAGTGACCCTCCTTAAAAAAGCCAAAATCGATACCGCTACCCACATACTGGAAGCATGGCGGCAACGGGCGTGCAACAAAATAGAACAGTTAAAAAAGCAAGACCCTTTATTATCCGATGTTGATCCTGATGTTTATCAGGGTTGTCAGGAACTGGAGTTGCTTGATGGGTGTGGGAGTATTTTCTAAAAAGACTTTTGTCGTCTGATAAAGCTTCTAAAAACAAACTGTTTGCCAACTCCGTTCATGGCAAGCTTGCCAGTGCGGTGCTATAAAATCTAGCGCAAACGTGAATCATCAGGTCTAAGCCGGATGACGTACAAATTTTTTCCACTAGCGAATGGATTCACAGAAGCTGATTTTATTAGCCGGGATCTATGAGACGCTCACAACAAAAAAAAGCTGCCTGCTTGATGGTCCGATCACTGATTCTGCCAGTAATGATGTTGTTTTGGGATTCGCTGCATGCATTGGAATTAGTTGGCTCAAGACCGCTACCAGCTCATTTCCTGTATTCCAATAAGTTGGCTGAACCTGGACAGCCCGATCCTCTTCGAGGGTGTCACGAGTTGACTCCCTTCATTCCCGGCTTCATTCCCGCGAAGGCGGGAATCCACACTGACTCACCACCAGAACCATACTGCCCGGTGCCCCCCTGGCCTTGTCATCCCCGAGAAGGCAGGGATCCACCGTTAGAGCTGGATTCCCGCCTACGCGGGAATGACGACCTCGGAGCTATTCCTGATCCTGTCCAAACTTGTCTGCAGCAAAAAAAGCAACTGCTTATAATATTACAAATCAAACGACTATGGACGATTATATCAGGCCAGACCACGCTGGCCCGGATTTTGACAGACCGGATCATGGTGATTGAAGCCGATCTTCTTGATCTGGAAAGGTCAGACCCAGGCACGATTCAACCGGTGCTGGTTCAAACATGGCTGGCAGAGAATGGTCAGGAACTCAGAGTTTACCGTGAGATGGTTTCTGGCAAATATTCTGGCCGACAGGCGGGTAACGGGAAAAGGAATACAACCTCCCGAAAGACCAAAGCATCAACGACCGCAACAACAGGTCAGACCGGCCAGACAAGCGGACCTTCTGCCTGTAACAGGGGAACCGGTTCGACAGGCGCCAATGGTCGTGGAGGCGATGACCCACTAAAACCCTCAGCTGAGCAGAATACCGGAAATTCAGTTGTCGTTTGTTCGAAGTGTGACAAAGCACTGAATTCACAGGAATTAGGACGTGTAGCAAATCAGACAGCAGCTTCAGCGTTGTTGTGCGACAAGTGCCTGTCGGTCATTCAAGGTAACAAAAGGGTAAGACGAATCCGGGAAGAAACAGAACCGGATTCATCAGAACCCGCTCCGAAAAAAAAGAGGCTCTTCAGGGATATCTGTGGGTAAAAATGAGTCAATTTGATAGGTAGAAGCACCAGCGGCTGATTTTTGATAGTTTTTTTGTTAGCAGACAAAATAACCACAAGAGACACCGCTGATGCTAATAAAAACTATCCTCAATAAAGTTCATAAACTCAAGTCATTTGTTTATCAGGATGTGAAACTTGGCTTCTACCAAGGCTCTGAAGTATTCAATGTAGCCGTTGTTCCACGAAAGAACAGTCACGCTATCTGCTCAGGATGCCAGAAACCTGCTCCGGGCTACGATCATCTTTCTGAGCGTCGTTTCGAGTTTGTTCCTCTCTGGGGAATCAGAGTTTTCTTGCTCTATAGAATGCGCCGGGTGGAATGTAAGACGTGCGGCGTAAAGGTTGAGCAAGTCCCATGGGCTGAAGGTAAGAAGGAGCTGACCAAAGCCTATATGCAATTTCTGGCAAACTGGGCCAGAAAGCTGTCTTGGAAAGAGGTTGCCAGTACTTTCAATACCTCATGGGAGAAAGTATTTCATGCTGTGGAGTACATGGTTGAGTGGGGCAAAGCGCATCGTTCACTCGACAATATCAAGGCCATTGGCGTTGATGAAGTGGCTTACCAGGTCGGACATAAATACCTGACAGTGGTTTATCAGATTGATCGCAGTTGCACCCGGCTATTATGGGTTGGTCAGGATCGTACTGAAGCCACAATTAGAAACTTTTTCTTCTTTTTTGGCCCTGAGCGTAGTCAACAACTGAGGTATGTCTGCTCTGACATGTGGAAGCCCTATGTAAAGGCGATCGCCGAGTTTGCCAATCAGGCGCTGCATATTCTGGATCGATTTCACATTGTGGCCATGCTGAACAAGGCCATCGATGAGGTCAGGGCATCAGAACACAAACAGCTTCAGGCTGATGGCTATGAGCCTGTTTTGAAAAAGACCCGTTGGTGTCTGCTGAAACGGAAGGAAAACCTGACCGAGAAAGAAGAGATCAAGTTAAATACAGTGCTTCAGTATAATCTCAAAAGTGTCAGGGGCTATCTGCTCAGAGAGGAGTTTCAAGTGTTCTGGGGTTACATATCACCACACTGGGCAGGAAAGTATCTGGACCGGTGGTGTACAAGAGTCATGCGGTCAAAGATAGAGCCGATGAAGAAAGTAGCTAAAACTGTTCGGCGGCACAGGCCACTGATCCTGAATTGGTTCAGGGCAAAAAAAGCATTTTCCAGCGGAATTGTGGAAGGTCTGAACACCAAGATAAAACTCACTACGAGAAAATCGTATGGTTTCAGAACCTATAGATGTGCAGAAATCGCTTTATATCATGCACTGGGCAACCTGCCCGAACCAGAAATGCCCCACAGATTTTGCTGACGAGGCAAAAAAGAAGGGTCCGGGTAGAAAGAGAAATAATTCAACCGCTGTTGCTGAACCAGCGGCCAAAAAAAAGAAACCGCCAGACACTCAAATTCCCGATGATCCGTTAGAAAAAATAAAAGCAAATATCAAGTACGAATTAAGTCAGGAAGAGCTGGAAAAAGTGCAAACCCTGGTGGCGGTATTCAAGAAAAAAAACATCACTGTAAAAAACACTTTTTATAAGCTGTCTGGTTTCGTAGATAGAGATTCTTTTAATGGCTTCTTCGATAATGCCGCTGCTTTTTTTGGGCACCTTTCTGAAAACGTCAAAAATACAGGCATGCTGACCAGCATGCTGGGTAATAGCAAAAAACATATCCGTAGTTTTGCCGAAAGTAGCCAGAGTGAACTCGAATATTTAGCAAGTTTGGATCTCTTGACTTCCTTCTCGTCCATGAATAATAACAAAGGCGTGCCCACACACAAGGAAGTGAAAGCAATCCTGGGTTGGCCAGAATGGAAAGATGAGAATGCCGAATTCAATACGGAGCTGTTCCGCGCCTTCTCGTCCATGAATCATGGTCAGGGCCTGCCCAGACATGAGAAAGTCAAAGAGGTGCTGAGCTGGCCGGAATGGAAAAACAGGGATGGTGAGCGCAATATGGAGCTGTTCCGCTCGTTCTCATCCATGAATAGCAGCAAGGGCACGATTAGACATGAGGAAGTGAAAGAGGTGCTGAGCTGGCCGGAATGGAAAGACAAGGATGGCGAGTTCAATATGGAGCAGTTCCGCGCCTTCTCATCCATGAACAGTGGTAAAGGCATGCTCAAACAAGAGGAAGTGAAAGAGGTGCTGGGCTGGCCGGAATGGAAAGACGAGGATGGCGAGTTCAGTATGGAACTGCTCCGTACCTTCTCATCTATGAATCATTGCAAAGGCATGCTCAAACATGAGCAAGTGAAAGAGGTGCTGGCTTGGCCGGAATGGAAAGACAAGGATGGCGAATTCAGTATGGAGCTGCTCCGCGCCTTCTCATCCATGAATCATGGCAAAGGCATGCTCAAACAAAAGGAAGTGAAAGATATGTTGGGTTGGCCTGAATGGAAAGACAAGAATGGTGAGTTCAGTATGGAGCTGTTCCGCGCCTTCTCATCCATGAACAGTGGAAAAGGCATGCTCAAACATGAGGAAGTGAGAGAGGTGCTGGCCTGGTCGGAATGGAAGGACAAGCATGGCGAGTTCAACATTGAGCTGTTCCGCTCCTTCTCATCCATGCACAGTGGTAAAGGCATACTCAAACAAGAGGAAGTGAAAGAGGTGCTGGGCTGGCCGGAATGGAAAGACAAGGATGGCGAGTTCAGTATGGAGCTGTTCCGCTCCTTCTCGTCTATGAACAATGGTGAAGGCGTCCTCAAACATGAGGAAGTGAAAGAGGTGCTGGGCTGGCCGGAATGGAAAGACAAGGATGGCGAGTTCAGTATGGAGCTGTTCCGCTCCTTCACATCCATGAACAATGGTAAAGGCATCCTTAAACATGAGCAAGTGAAAGAGGTGCTGGGCTGGCCGGAATGGAAAGACAAGGATGGCGAATTCAGTATGGAGCTGCTCCGCGCCTTCTCATCCATGAATAGCAGCAAGGGTATGATTAAGCATGAGGAAGTGAAAGAGGTGCTGGGCTGGCTGGAATGGAAAGACAAGGATGGCAAGTTCAACATTGAGCTGTTCCGAGCCTTCTCGTCCATGAATAGCCGCAAGGGCATGATTAAACATGAGGAAGTGAAAGAGGTGCTGGGCTGGCCGGAATGGAACGACAAGGATGGCGATTTCAGTATGGAGCTGTTCCGCTCTTTCTCATCTATGAATAGTAGCAAAGGCATGCTCAAACATGAGGAAGTGAGAGAGGTGCTGGGCTGGCCGGAATGGAAGGACAAGTATGGCGAGTTCAATATGGAGCTATTCCGCTCCTTCTCATCCATAAACAACGGTAAAGGCATGCTCAAACAAAAGAAAGTGAAAGAGGTGCTAGGCTGGCCGGAATGGAAACACAGGGGTGACCAGTTCAATCTGAAGTTGTTCTGGGCTTTTTCGTCCATGAATAATGGCCAGGGCTTGCCCAAACATGAGCCTGTGAAAAAAGTGCTGGGCTGGATAGGTTACCGGCGGGCACCCAATCATAGTCTGCTGCAAATTATGACCAGGCTGTGGGCATCAGCAGGACTACCTGTTACTGAGGTGCTGCAACACCGGGAAACACAACTGAAACAGTGGCTGTTTACAGAATTTACCGGAGAACATAATAACTCGAATAATAAAGGAGATGACCAATACGATAGCGATTCAGAGAATGAAGAGGATGACAAATGCAATTGCCAGATAAAAACAGTCGCTCTTTATCTTTCCACCCCTAAGCCAGGCTGGTCGCTAAAATGGACAGTTTTAAAACAGTTCTGCCAATTGCATAAAGAGGCTAAAACGCTTCTGATGCTGAAATCATTGATAGGGCTTTTATCTTCTTCCGGAGGGAAAAGCGTCAAACGCTACCTTCAGGCTAATCAACTGGATCGGCATTTTTTGTGGCGTCATTCAATGAAAGCCGTGCCTTTGCGCGTGTTAAACAGAGCAATGTTCCTGTGTTCTTCCGATGAAGACAGGGAGCGTTTTGTCTTATTTGTCAAGCGGCTGAAGTCATTGCCGGATAAAAGACTATGGGAGCAATACTCTGCCCTGTTGCAACCATTGTCGGCGGTGCTGAAACTCGAATATATGCAAGGGCTCTATCTGGAAATTCTGCAACCCTTAACAAAAGATGATCAGCTGCGTTTTCTGGATGCCAGCCATGCCCAGGCTGTATTCGATCTGTTTCCCTCGTTGAGTGCCCTGCAAAAACTCAGCAAAGAGCATTCTTCCCATTGGTTAAACAAGCTGCTTGAAGCCTGCCTGCAACTAAAAGCCCATGACATCACCAAAGAAGGCATCCAGATACTGTTCGAAGCGCTGCTCAAAACCCATAGTCTTCTACCCTGGGATAACGAGATCCCCGATCACTTTTTGTCCGGGATGCAAACGACCGACAACAACCATGTTGAGATACCTGTCTCCGGACTTATCCAATCTGGAGAACAGTTGGCCCTGAGCTATATCTCTGTGTTGATGCAGAACCTCAATGAGATGTCTTTTACCGTCAAAGGGCAATGGCTTGAGGTTGAATTACCAAGTGGCAGAGTTCAAAACTACCGATTTCCAATGCCACAGCTGGAAATACAGGATGAAAAAATGGCCATCAGCAACTGGTCAGAGGAGCAGTTCCGGACTTTTTTGAAAATCACCGGGATATCTGAACACTATTATTTGACTGCAGATCAACGGCAGAAACTGGATAACGTTCAATTCAGGCAAGCTGAAGCATGTCAGGTAGAGAATGAATTGGAACCACAAAAACAGGCGTTTGGCAGTTTATGGTTAAAGCTCAACCAGACGGAAATTTTTGGCACCGAAATGCTGAATTTACTGGAGGAGTACGAGAGCGAAATGGAGCTTATGCATACAGTGACCCTCCTTAAAAAAGCCAAAATCGATACCGCTACCCACATACTGGAAGCATGGCGGCAACGGGCGTGCAACAAAATAGAACAGTTAAAAAAGCAAGACCCTTTATTATCCGATGTTGATCCTGATGTTTATCAGGGTTGTCAGGAACTGGAGTTGCTTGATGGGTGTGGGAGTATTTTCTAAAAAGACTTTTGTCGTCTGATAAAGCTTCTAAAAACAAACTGTTTGCCAACTCCGTTCATGGCAAGCTTGCCAGTGCGGTGCTATAAAATCTAGCGCAAACGTGAATCATCAGGTCTAAGCCGGATGACGTACAAATTTTTTCCACTAGCGAATGGATTCACAGAAGCTGATTTTATTAGCCGGGATCTATGAGACGCTCACAACAAAAAAAAGCTGCCTGCTTGATGGTCCGATCACTGATTCTGCCAGTAATGATGTTGTTTTGGGATTCGCTGCATGCATTGGAATTAGTTGGCTCAAGACCGCTACCAGCTCATTTCCTGTATTCCAATAAGTTGGCTGAACCTGGACAGCCCGATCCTCTTCGAGGGTGTCACAAAACTCTGGTTCCCATGCTTTTAGGCCCTGTGGGCCCCAGGCGTGGGAATCCATACCTATCTCGAGCTGCAGAGTCCGCTTTTCAGGGGAGGTATGCATTCCCACGCAGAGCGTGGGAACGAGTTGTTGGGCTTTTGCGACAGCCTCCGGAGCGTGGGAACGAGTTGCTGGAGTTTTACGTGCCCCCTGAAGTTCTGGAGAACACTTCTAATGGACTGATCGCCAGGGGCGCCGCCGGAGGAGATGATGACGATAAGCCTCCTGACGGAAACAGCACGAGTCCTGACCCAGAGCGCCAACCTGTCCTTACCCTTATTCCTGATCCTGTCCAGACTTGTCTGCGGCAAAAAAAGCAACTCCTTATAATATTACAAATCAAACGACTATGGGCGATTATGACAGGCCAAACCACGCTGGCCCGGATTGTGTCAGACCGGGTTATGGTGATTGAAGCCGACCTTCTTGATCTGGAAAGGTCAGACCCTGGCACGATTGAACCGGGGCTGGTTCAGACATGGCTGGCAGAGAACGGTCAGGGACTCAGAGTTTACCGTGAGATGGTTTCTGGCAAATATTCTGGCCGACAGACGGGTAACGGGAAAAAGAATTCATCCTCCCGAACGACGAAAGCATCAACGACCGCGACAATGGGTCAGACCGGCCAAACAAGCAGATCTGCTGCCCGTAACAGGGGAACCGGTTCGACAGGCGCCAATGGTCGTGAAGGCGATGACCCACTAAAACCCTCAGCTGAGCAGAATACCGGAAATTCAGTTGTCGTTTGTTCGAAGTGTGACAAAGCACTGAATCCACAGGAATTAGGACGTGTAGCAAATCAGACAGCAGCTTCAGCGTTGTTGTGCGACAAGTGCCTGTCGGGCATTCAAGGTAACAAAAGGGTAAGACGAATCCGGGAAGAAACAGAACCGGATTCATCAGAACCCGCTCCGAAAAAAAAGAAGGGTCCGGGTAGAAAGAGAAATAATTCAACCGCTGTTGCTGAACCAGCGGCCAAAAAAAAGAAACCGCCAGACACTCAAATTCCCGATGATCCGTTAGAAAATATAAAAGCAAATATCAAGTACGAATTAAGTCAGGAAGAGCTGGAAAAAGTGCAAACCCTGGTAGCGGTATTCAAGAAAAAAAACATCACTGTAAAAAATACTTTTTATAAGCTGTCTGGTCTTGTAGATAGAAAGTCTTTTAATGGTTTCTTCGATAATGCCATCGTTTTTTTTGGGTATCTTTCTGAAAACGTCAAAAATACAGGCATGCTGACCGGCATGCTGGGTAATAGCAAAAAACATATTCGTAGTTTTGCAGAGCGTAGCCAGGATGAACTCGAATATTTAGCGAGTTTAGATATAGTGACTTCTTTCTCGTCCATGAATAATGGCAAAGGCGTGCCCGCACATGAGCAAGTGAAAGCAATACTGGGCTGGTCTGAATGGAAAGACAAAGATGGCGAGTTCAATATCGAACTGTTCCGCTCTTTCTCGTCCATGAATAATGGCCAAGGCGTACCCAGGCATGAGGAAGTGAGAGAGATGCTGGGCTGGCCGGAATGGAAAGACAAGGATGGTGAGTTCAGTATGGAGCTGTTCCGCGCCTTCTCATCCATGAACAATGGCAAAGGCATGCTCAAACATGAGCCAGTGAAAGAGGTGCTGAGCTGGCCGGAATGGAAAGACAAGGATGGTGAGTTCAGTATGGAGCTGCTCCGCCCCTTCTCGTCTATGAATAATGGCAAAGGCATGCTCAAACATGAGCAAGTGAAAGAGGTGCTGGGCTGGCCCGAATGGAAGGACAAGGATGGCGAGTTCAGTATGGAGTTGTTCCGCGCCTTCTCATCCATGAATAATGGTAAAGGCGTGCTCAAACAAAAGGAAGTGAAAGAGGTACTGGGCTGGCCGGAATGGAAAGGCAAGGATGGCGAGTTCAGTATGGAGCTGTTCCGCGCCTTCTCATCCATGAACAATGGTAAAGGCATGCTCAAACATGAGCAAGTGAAAGAGGTGCTGGGCTGGCCGGAATGGAAAGGCAAGGATGGCGAGTTCAGTATGGAGCTGTTCCGCACCTTCTCATCTATGAATCATTGCAAAGGCATGCTCAAACATGAGCAAGTGAAAACGATGCTGGGCTGGCCGGAATGGAAAGACAAGGATGGCGAGTTCAGTATGGAGCTGTTCCGCGCCTTCTCATCCATGAACAATGGCAAAGGCATGCTCAAACATGGGCAAGTGAAAGAGGTGCTGAGCTGGCCGGAATGGAAAGACAAGGATGGTGAGTTCAGTATGGAGCTGCTCCGCGCCTTCTCGTCTATGAATAACGGCAAAGGCATGCTCAAACAAAAGGAAGTGAAAGAGGTGCTGGGCTGGCCGGAATGGAAGGACAAGGATGGCGAATTCAATATGGAGCTGTTCCGCTCATTCTCATCTATGAATCATGGCAAAGGCATGCTCAAACATGAGCAAGTGAAAGAGGTGCTGGGCTGGCCGGAATGGAAAGACAAGGATGGCGAGTTCAGTATGGAGCTGTTCCAGACCTTCCCGTCTATGAATCATGGCAAAGGCATGCTCAAACATGAGCAAGTGAAAGATGTGCTCGCTTGGCTGGAATGGAAAGACAAGGATGGCGAGTTCAGTATGGAGCTGTTCCGCGGCTTCTCGTTTATGAATAGAGGCAAAGGCATGCTCAAACAAAAGGAAGTGAAAGAGATGTTGGGTTGGCTGGAATGGAAAGACAAGGATGGCGAGTTCAGTATGGAGCTGTTTCGCGCCTTCTCATCTATGAATTATGGCAAAGGTATGCTCAAACATGAACAAGTGAAAGAGGTGCTGGGCTGGCCGGAATGGAGAGACAAGGATGGCGAGTTCAATATGGCGCTGTTCCGCGCCTTCTCGTCTATGAATCATAGCAAAGGCATGCTCAAACATAAGCAAGTGAAAGAGGTGCTGGGCTGGCCGGAATGGAAAGACAGAGATGGTGTGTTCAATACGAAGTTATTACGCGCTTTCTCGTCGATGAATCATGGTCAGGGTGTGCTCGGGCATCAGCAAGTGAAAGAGGTGCTGGGCTGGCCGGAATGGAAAGACAAGGGCGAGTTCAATATGGAGCTGTTCCGCGCCTTCTCGTCCATGAAAAATACCAAAGGCATGCTCAAACATGAAAAAGTGAAAGAGGTGCTGAGCTGGCCGGAATGGAAAGACAAGGGCGAGTTCAATATGAAGTTGTTCCGCGCTTTCTCGTCCATGAATAATGGCCGGAGCTTGCTCAAATATGAGCCTGTGAAAAAAGTGCTGGGCTGGATACGTTACCAGGGGGCACCCAGTCATCTGCTATTGCAAATTATGTCCAGACTCTGGAAATCAGAGGGGCTACCTGCTATTCAAGTGCTTCAACATCGGGAAACACAAATGAAACAGTGGCTGTCTACAGAATTTACTGAAGAACATAACAGCCCGGATAATGAGGAAAATGACGAATACAATAGCGATTCAGAGGATGAAGAAGATGACGAAAAATTCAATCGCCAGATAAAAACAGTCGCTCTTTATCTTTCCACCCCTAAGCCAGACTGGTCACTAACATGGACGGTTTTAAAAGAGTTCTGCCAATTTCATGAACAGACTAAAACGGTTCTGATGTTGGAACCATTGATAGGGCTTTTATCTTCTTCTGGAGGGAAAAGCATCAAACGCTACCTCCAGGCTAATCAACAGGATCGGCATTTTTTGTGGCGTCATTCAATGAAAACCGTGCCTTTGCACGTATTAAATAGAGCAATGTTCCTTTGTTCTTCCGATGAAGACAGGGAGCGTTTTGTCTTTTTTGCCAAGCGGCTGAAGTCATTGCCGGATAAAAGACTATGGGAGCAGTACTCAGCCCGGTTGCAACCCTTGTCGGCGGTGCTGAAACTCGACTCTATGCAAAGGCTCTATCTGGAAATCCTGCAATCCTTAACAAAGGATCAACAGTTGCGTTTTCTGGATGCCAGCCATGCCCGGGTTGTGTTCGACCTGTTTCCATCGTTGAGCGCCCTGCAAAAACTCAGCAAAGAGCATTCTTCTCATTGGTTAAAGAAGCTGCTTGAAGCCTGCCTGCAACTAAAAAACCATGACATCACCAAAGAAGGCATCCAGATACTGTTCGAAGCACTGCTCAAAACCCATAGTCTTCTACCCTGGGATAACGATATTCCCGATCACTTTCTGTCCGGGATGCGAACAACCGACAATAACCATGTTGAGATACCTGTCTCCGGACTTATCCAATCAGGAGAACAGTTGGCCCTGAGCTATATCGCTGTGTTGATGCAGAACCTTAATGAGATGTCTTTTACCGTCAAAGGTCAGTGGCTTGAGGTTGAAGTATCGGGTGATGATGTTCAGACCTATCGCTACCCAATGCCACAGCTGAAAATACAGAGTGAAAAAATGGCCATCAGCAACTGGTCAGAGGAACAATTCAGGACTTTTTTGAAAATCACCGGGATATCTGAACACTATTATTTGACTGCAGATCAATGGCAGAAACTGGATAACGTTCAATCCAGGCAAGCTGAAGCATGTCAGGCAGAGAATGAATTGGAAACACAAAAACAGGCGTTCGGCAGTTTATGGTTAAAGCTCAACCAGACAGAAATATTTGGCAGCGAAATACTGAATTTACTGGAGGAGTATGAGAGCGAAATGGAGCTTATGCATACAGTGACCCTCCTAAAAAAAGCCAAAATCGATACCGCTATCTACATACTGGAAGTATGGAGGCAACGGACGTGCAACAAAATAGAGCAGTTAAAAAAGCAAGACCCTTTATTATCCGATGTTGATCCTGATGTTTATCAGAGTTGTCAGGAACTGGAGTTGCTTGATGGATGCGGGAGTATTTTCTAAAAAGACTTGTGTCGTCTTATAAAGCTTCTAAAAATCAACTGTCTGTCAACTCCGTTCATGGCAACCTTGCCAGTGCGGTGCTATAAAATCTAGCGCAAACGTGAATCATCAGGCCTAAGCCGGATGACGTACGAATTTTTTCCACTAGCGAATGGATTCACAGAAGCTGATTTTATTAGCCGGGATCTATGAGACGCTCACAACAAAAAAAAGCTGCCTGCTCGATAGTCCGATCACTGCTTGTGCTAGTGACGATGTTGTTTGGAAATTCGCTGCAGGCATTGGAATTAGTCGGCTCAAGCCCGCTACCAGCTTATTTCCTGTATTCCAATAAGTTGGCTGAACCTGGACAGCCTGATCCTCTTCGAGGGTGTCACGAGTTGACTCCCTTCATTCCCGGCTTCATTCCCGCGAAGGCGGGAATCCACACTGACTCACCACCAGAACCATACTGCCCGGTGCCCCCCTGGCCTTGTCATCCCCGAGAAGGCAGGGATCTACCGTTGGAGCTGGATTCCCGCCTACGCGGGAATGACGACCTCGGAGCTATTCCTGATCCTGTCCAAACTTGTCTGCAGCAAAAAAAGCAACTGCTTATAATATTACAAATCAAACGACTATGGGCGATTATATCAGGCCAGACCACGCTGGCGCGGATTTTGTCAGACCGGATCATGGTGATTGAAGCTGATCTTCTTGATCTGGAAAGGTCAGACCCTGGCACGATTCAACCGGGGCTGGTTCAGACATGGTTGGCAGAGAATGGTCAGGAACTCAGAGTTTACCGTGAGATGGTTTCTGGCAAATATTCTGGCCGACAGGCGGGTAACGGGAAAAGGAATACAACCTCCCGAAAGACCAAAGCATCAACGACCGCAACAACAGGTCAGACCGGCCAGACAAGTGGACCTTCTGCCTGTAACAGGGGAACCGGTTCGACAGGCGCCAATGGTCGTGGAGGCGATGACCCACTAGAACCCTCAGCTGAGCAGAATACCGGAAATTCAGTTGTCGTTTGTTCGAAGTGTGACAAAGCACTGAATCCACAGGAATTAGGACGTGTCGCAAATCAGACAGCAGCTTCAGCGTTGTTGTGCAACAAGTGCCTGTCGGGCATTCAAGGTAACAAAAGGGTAAGACGAATCCGGGAAGAAACAGAACCGGATTCATCAGAACCCGCTCCGAAAAAAAAGAAGGGTCCGGGTAGAAAGAGAAATAATTCAACCGCTGTTGCTGAACCAGCGGCCAAAAAAAAGAAACCGCCAGACACTCAAATTCCCGATGATCCGTTAGGAAATATAAAAGCAAATATCAAGTACGAATTAAGTCAGGAAGAGCTGGAAAAAGTGCAAACCCTGGTGGCGGTATTCAAGAAAAAAAACATCACTGTAAAAAACACTTTTTATAAGCTGTCTGGTTTCGTAGATAGAGATTCTTTTAATGGCTTCTTCGATAATGCCGCTGCTTTTTTTGGGCACCTTTCTGAAAACGTCAAAAATACAGGCATGCTGACCAGCATGCTGAATAATAGCAAAAAACATATCCGCAGTTTTGCAGAGCGTAACCAGGATGAACTCGAATATTTAGCGAGTTTAGAGGTAGTGACTTCTTTCTCGTCCATGAATAATAGCAAAGGCGTGCCCACACATGAACAAGTGAAAGCAATACTGGGCTGGTCTGAATGGAAAGACAAAGATGGCGAGTTCAATATCGAACTGTTCCGCTCTTTCTCGTCCATGAATAATGGCCAAGGCTTACCCAAACATGAGGAAGTGAAAGAGATGCTGGGCTGGCCGGAGTGGAAAGACAAGGATGGCGAGTTCAGTATGGAGCTGTTCCGCGTCTTCTCGTCTATGAATAGCAGCAAGGGCATGATTAAACATGAGGAAGTGAAAGAGGTACTGGGCTGGCTGGAATGGAAAGACAAGGATGGCAAGTTCAATATGGAGCTGTTCCGTTCCTTCTCATCCATGAATCATAACAAAGGCATCATCAAACATAAGCAAGTGAAAGAGGTGCTGGCCTGGTCGGAATGGAAAGGCAGGGATGGCGAGTTCAGTATTGAGCTATTCCGCTCCTTCTCATCTATGAATCATGGCAAAGGCATGATTAAACATGAGCAAGTTAAAGAGGTGCTGGGCTGGCTGGAATGGAAAGACAAGGATGGCAAGTTCAATATGGAGCTGTTCCGCTCCATCTCATCCATGAACAATAGTAAAGGCGTGCCCACACATGAGCATGTGAAAGAGGTGCTGGGCTGGCCGGAATGGAAAGACAAGGATGGCGAGTTCAATATGGAACTGTTCCGTTCCTTCTCGTCTATGAGCAATCGTAGAGGCATCCTCAAACATGAGCAATTGAAAGAGCTGCTGGGCTGGCCGGAATGGAAGGACAAGAATGGCGAGTTCAACATTGAGTATTTCCGCTCCTTCTCATCCATGAACAATGGTAAAGGCATGCTCAAACATGAGCAAGTGACAAAGATGCTGGGCTGGCCGGAATGGAAAGACAAGGATGGCGAGTTCAATTTAGAGCTGTTCCGCTCCTTCTCATCCATGAGCAGTGGTAAAGGCGTGCCCACACATGAGCAAGTGAAAGAGGTGCTGGGCTGGCCGGAATGGAAAAACAAGGATGGCGAGTTCAATATCGAGCTGTTCCGCTCCTTCTCATCCATGCACAGAGGTAAAGGCATCCTCAAACATGAGCAAGTGAAAGAGGTGCTGGGCTGGCCGGAATGGAAAGACAAGGATGGCGAGTTCAATATGGAGCTGTTCCGCTCCTTCTCATCCATGAACAATGGTAAAGGCATGCTCAAACGAAAGGAAGTGAAAGAGGTGCTGAACTGGCCGGAATGGAAAAACAGGGATGGCGAGTTTAATACGAAGTTGCTCCGATCCTTCTCGTCAATGAATAGTGGCAAAGGCATGCTCAAACATGAGGAAGTGAAAGAGTTACTGGGCTGGCCGGAATGGAAGGACAAAGAAGGCGAGTTCAACATTGAGCTGTTTCGCTCCTTCTCATGCATTAACAATAGTAAAGGCGTGCCCAAAAAAAAGGAAGTGAAAGAGATTTTTGGTTGGCCTGAATGGAAGGACAAGGATGGTGAGTTCAGTATGGAGCTGTTCCGCTCCTTCTCATCCATGAATCATGGCAAAGGCGTGCTCAAACATGAGCAAGTGAAAGAGGTGCTGGGCTGGCCGGAATGGAAAGACAAGGATGGCGAGTTCAGTATTGAGCTATTCCGCTCCTTATCATCCATGAACAATGGTAAAGGCATGCTCAAACATGAGCAAGTGAAAGAGGTGCTGGGCTGGCCGGAATGGAAAGACAGGGATGGCGAGTTCAGTATGGAGCTGTTGCGCTCCTTCTCATCCATGAACAATGGTAAAGGCATCCTCAAGCATGAGCAAGTGAAAGAGGTGCTGAGCTGGCCGGAATGGAGGGACAAGGATGGCGAGTTCAATATGGAGCTGTTCTGCGCCTTCTCGTCCATGAATAGTGGCAAAGACATGCTCAAACAAAAGGAAGTGAAAGAGATGTTGGGCTGGCCGGAATGGAAAGGCAAGAATGGCGAGTTCAATATGGAGTTGTTCCGCGCCTTTTCATCCATGAATAATAACAGAGGTATGCTCAAACATGAAAAAGTGAAAGAGGTGCTCGGCTGGTCTGAGTGGAAACACAAGGGTGGCGAGCTCAATATGAAGCTGTTCCGCGTTTTCTCGTCTATGAATCATGGCCAAGGCTTGCCCAAGCATGATCCTGTGAAAAAAGTGCTGGACTGGATAGGTTGCTGCAGAGCGCCCAATCACAGGCTACTGCAAATCATGTCCAGGCTCTGGGTATCAACAGGGCTACCTGCTATCAAGATGCTGCAACACTGGGAAACACAACTGAAACAGTTACTGCTTACAGAACTTACCGGAGAACACAGCAACCCGGATAATGAAGGAGAGGATAAATACAATCGCCAGATAAAAACAGTTGCTCTTTATCTTTCCACCCCTAAGCCAGACTGGTCGCTAAAATGGAGGGTTTTAAAAGAGTTCTGCCAATTGCATAAAGAGACTAAAACGCTTCTGATGCTGGAATCATTGATAGGATTTTTATCTTCTTCTGGAGGGAAAAGCGTCAAACGCTACCTTCAGGCTAATCAACAGGATCAGCATTTTTTGTGGCGTCATTCAATAAAAGCCGTGCCTTTGCACATGTTAAATAGAGCAATGTTCCTGTGTTCTTCCGATGAAGGCAGGGAGCGTTTTGTCTTTTTTGCCAAGCGGCTGAAGTCATTGCCGGATAAAAGACTATGGGAGCAGTACTCAGCCCGGTTGCAACCCTTGTCGGCGGTGCTGAAACTCGACTCTATGCAAAGGCTCTATCTGGAAATTCTGCAACCCTTAACAAAAGATAATCAGCTGCGTTTTCTTGATGCCAGCCATGCTCAGGCTGTATTTGATCTGTTTCCCTCGTTGAGTGCCCTGCAAAAACTCAGCAAAGAGCATTCTTCCCATTGGTTGAAGAAGCTGCTTGAAGCCTGCCTGCAACTAAAAACCCATGACATCACCAAAGGAGGCATCCAGATACTGTTCGAAGCACTGCTCAAAACCCATAGTCTTCTACCTTGGGATAACGATATTCCCGATCACTTTCTGTCCGGGATGCGAACAACCGACAATAACCATGTTGAGATACCTGTCTCCGGACTTATCCAATCAGGAGAACAGTTGGCCCTGAGCTATATCTCTGTGTTGATGCAGAACCTCAATAAGATGTCTTTTACCGTCAAAGGTCAGTGGCTTGAGGTTGAAGTATCGGGTGATGATGTTCAGACCTATCGCTACCCAATGCCACAGCTGAAAATACAGAGTGAAAAAATGGCCATCAGCAACTGGTCAGAGGAGCAGTTCAGGACTTTTTTGAAAATCACCGGGATATCTGAACACTATTATTTGACTGCAGATCAATGGCAGAAACTGGATAACGTTCAATCCAGGCAAGCTGAAGCCTATCAGCCAGAGAATGAATTGGAACCACAAAAACAGGCGTTTGGCAGTTTATGGTTAAAGCTCAACCAGACAGAAATTTTTGGCACCGAAATACTGAATTTACTGGAGGAGTATGAGAGCGAAATGGAGCTTATGCATACAGCGACCCTCCTTAAAAAAGCCAGAATCGATAGCGCTACCCACATACTGGAAGCATGGAGGCAACGGGCGTACAACAAAATAGAACAGTTAAAAAAGCAAGACCCTTTATTATCCGATGTTGATCCTGATGTTTATCAGAGTTGTCAGGAACTGGAGCTGCTTGATGAATGCGGGAGTATTTTTTAAAAAGACTTTCGTCGTTTGATAAGGCTTCTAAATACAAACTGTCTGCCAACTCTGTTCATAGCAAGCTTGCCAGTGCGGTGCTATAAAATCTAGCGCAAACGTGAATCATCAGGCCTAAGCCGGATGACGTACGAATTTTTTCCACTAGCGAATGGATTCACAGAAGCTGATTTTATTAGCCGGGATCTATGAGACGCTCACAACAAAAAAAAGCTGCCTGCTCGATGGTCCGATCACTGCTTGTGCTAGTGACGATGTCGTTTGGGGATTCGCTGCATGCATTGGAATTAGTCGGCTCAAGCCCGCTACCAGCTCACTACCTGTATTCCAATAAGTTGACTGAACCTGGACAGCCCGATCCTCTTCGAGGGTGTCACGAGTTGACTCCCGTCATTCCCGGCTTCATTCTCGTCATTCCCGCGAAGGCGGGAATCCACAGTGACTCACCACCAGAACCATACTGCCCGGTGCCCCCCTGGCCTTGTCATCCCCGAGAAGGCAGGGATCCACCGTTGGCGCTGGATTCCCGCCTTCGCGGGAATGACGACCTCGGAGCTATTCCTGATCCTGTCCAAACTTGTCTGCAGCAAAAAAAGCAACTGCTTATAATATTACAAATCAAACGACTATGGGCCATTATGACAGGCCAAACCACGCTGGCCCGGATTTTGTCAGACCGGATCATGGTGATTGAAGCCGATCTTCTTGATCTGGGAAGGTCAGACCCTGGCACGATTCAACCGGGGCTGGTTCAGACATGGCTGGCAGAGAATGATCAGGAACTCAGAGTTTACCGTGAGATGGTTTCTGGCAAATATTCTGGCCGACAGACGGGTAACGGGAAAAAGAATTCATCCTCCCGAACGACCAAAGCATCACCGACCGCGACAATAGTTCAGACCGGCCAGGCAAGCGGATCTGCCGCCCGTATCAGGGGAACCGGTTCGACAGGCGCCAATGGTCGTGGAGGCGATGACCCACTGAAACCCTCAGCTGGGCAGGATGCCGGACATTCGCATGTAGCTTGTTCGAAGTGTGACAAGGCATTGAATCCGCAGGAGTTAGGACGTGTAGCAAATCAGACAGCAGCTTCAGCGTTGTTGTGCGAGAAGTGCCTGTCGGGCATTCAAGGTAACAAAAGGGTAAGACGAATCCGGGAAGAAGCAGAATCGAATTCACCAGAGCCCGCTCCGAAAAAAAAGAAAGGCCCGGGTAGAAAAAGAAATAATTCAACCGCTGTTGCTGAACCAGCGGCCAAAAAAAAGAAACTGCCAGACACTCAAATTCCCGGTGATCCGTTAGAAAAAATAAAAGCAAATATCAAGTACGAATTAAGTCAGGAAGAGCTGAAAAAAGTGCAAACCCTGATGGTGATATTCAAGAAAAAAAACATCACTGTAAAAAACACTTTTTATAAGCTGCTTGGTTTCGTAGATAGAGATTCTTTTAATGGCTTCTTCGATAATGCCATCGCTTTTTTTGGGCATCTTTCTGAAAACGTCAAAAATACAGGCATGCTGACCGGCATGCTGGGTAATAGAAAAAAACATATCCGTAGTTTCGCAGAACGTAGCCTGAGTGAACTCGAATATTTAGCAAGTTTGGATGTATTGAGTTCCTTCTCGTCCATGAATAATGGCAAAGGCGTGCCCACACATGAACAAGTGAAAGCAATACTGGGCTGGCCAGAATGGAAAGACAGGGATGGCGAGTTTAATACGAAGTTGTTCCGATCCTTCTCGTCAATGAATAGTGGCAAAGGCATACCCAAACATGAACAAGTGAAAGAGGTGCTGGGCTGGCCGGAATGGAAAGACAAGGATGGCGAGTTCAGTATGGAACTGTTCCGCTCCTTCTCATCCATGAACAGTGGCAAAGGCATGCTCAAACATGAGGAAGTGAAAGAGGTGCTGGCCTGGTCGGAATGGAAAGACAAGCATGGCGAGTTCAACATTGAGCTGTTCCGCTCCTTCACATCCATGCACAGTGGTAAAGGCATGCTCAAACAAGAGGAAGTGAATGAGGTGCTGGGCTGGCTGGAATGGAAAGACGAGGATGGCGAGTTCAGTATGGAGCTGTTCCGCTCCTTCTCATCCATGAACAATGGTAAAGGCATGCTCAAAAAAAAGGAAGTGAAAGAGGTGCTGGTCTGGCCGGAATGGAAGGACAAGTTTGGCGAGTTCAGTATGGAGCTGTTCCGCGCCTTCTCATCCATGAACAGTGGTAAAGGCATGCTCAAACAAAAGGAAGTGAAAGCGGTCTTGGGCTGGCCGGAATGGAAGGACAAGTTTGGCGAGTTCAGTATGGAGCTGTTCCGCGCCTTCTCGTCCATGAATAGCAGCAAGGGCATGATTAAACATGAGGAAGTCAAAGAGGTGCTGGGCTGGCTGGAATGGAAAGACAGGGATGGCGAGTTAAACATTGATCTGTTCCACTCTTTCTCATCCATGAACAATGGTAAAGGCGTGCTCACACATGAGCAAGTGAAAGAGGTGCTGGGTTGGCCGGAATGGAAAGATGAGGATGGCGAGTTCAGTATGGAGCTGTTCCGCTCCTTCTCATCCATGAACAGTGGCAAAGGCATGCTCAAACAAGAGGAAGTTAAAGAGGTGCTGAACTGGCCGGAATGGAAAGACAGGGAAGGCGAGTTTAATACGAAGTTGTTCCGATCCTTCTCGTCAATGAACAATGGCAAAGGCATGTTCAAACATGAGCAAGTGAAAGAGGTGCTGGGCTGGCCGGAATGGAAAGACAGGGATGGCGAGTTCAGTATGGAGCTGTTCCGCTCCTTCTCATCCATGAATAGTGGCAAAGGCATGCTCAAACAAAAGGAAGTGAAAGAGATGTTGGGTTGGCCTGAATGGAAGGACAAGCATGGCGAGTTCAGTATGGAGCTGTTCCGCTTTTTCTCATCCATGAATAGTAGGAAAGGTATGCTCAAACATGAGCAAGTGAAAGAGGAGCTGGGCTGGTCGGAGTGGAAAGACAAGGATGGCGAGTTCAGTATGGAGCTGTTCCGCTCCTTCTCATCTATGAATCATGGCAAAGGCACCCTCAAACAAGAGGAAGTGAAAGAGGTGCTGGGTTGGCCGGAATGGAAAGACAAAGATGGCGAGTTCAACATTGAGCTGTTCCGCGCCTTCTCGTCCATGAATAGCAGCAGGGGCATGATTAAACATGAGGAAGTGAAAGAGGTGCTGAGCTGGACGGAATGGAAAGACAAGGATGGCGAGTTCAGTATGGAGCTGTTCCGCGCCTTCTCATCCATGAACAGTGGTAAAGGCATGCTCAAACAAGAGGAAGTGAAAGAGGTGCTGGGCTGGCCGGAATGGAAAGACAAGGATGGCGAGTTCAGTATGGAGCTGTTCCGCGCCTTCTCATCTATGAATCATGGCAAAGGCATCCTCAAACAAGAGGAAGTGAAAGAGGTGCTGGGCTGGCCGGGATGGAAAGACAAGCATGGCGAGTTCAACATTGAGCTGTGCCGCGCATTCTCGTCCATGAATAGTAGGAAAGGGATGCTCAAACATGAGGAAGTGAAAGAGGTGTTGGGTTGGCCAGAATGGAAAGACAAGGATGGCGAGTTCAGTATGGAGCTGTTCCGTGCCTTTTCATCCATGAATAATGGCAGAGGTATGCTCAAACATGAGAAAGTGAAAGAGTTGCTCAGCTGGTCTGAATGGAAACGTAAGGGGGGCGAGCTCAATATGAAGCTGTTCCGTGTTTTCTCGTGCATGAATAACGGCCAAGGCTTGCCCAAACATGAGCCTGTGAAAAAAGTGCTGGACTGGATAGGTTGCCGGGGGGTAGGTTGCCGGGGGGCACCCAATCACAGGCTACTGCAAATCATGTCCAGGCTTTGGGTATCAGCAGGGCTACCTGCTATCAAGATGCTGCAACACTGGGAAAAAGAACTGAAACAGTTACTGCTTACAGAACTTACCGGAGAACATAGCAACCCGGATAATGAAGGAGGTGATAAATACAATCGCAACCTGGATGATGCAGAATACAAATACAATCGCCAGATAAAAACAGTCGCTCTTTATCTTTCCACCCCTAAGCCAGACTGGTCGCTAAAATGGACAGTTTTAAAACAGTTCTGCCGATACCATAAAGAGACTAAAACAGCTCTGATGCTGGAATCATTGATAGGACTTTTATCTTCTTCTGGAGGGAAAAGTGTCGAGCGCTACCTTCAGGCTAATCAACAGGATCAGCATTTTTTGTGGCGTCATTCAATGAAAGCGGTGCCTTTGCGGGTGTTAAATAGAGCAATGTTTCTGTTTTCTTCCGATGAAGACAGGGAGCGTTTTGTCTTTTTTGTCAAGCGGCTGAAGTCATTGCCGGATAAAAGACTATGGGAGCAATACTCAGCCCTGTTGCAACCCTTGTCGGCGGTGCTGAAACTCGAATATATGCAAGGGCTCTATCTGGAAATTCTGCAACCCTTAACAAAAGATGATCAGCTGCGTTTTCTGGATACCAGCCATGCCCGGGCTGTATTCAATCTGTTTCCCTCGTTGAGCGCCTTGCAAAAACTCAGCAAAGAGCATTCTACCCATTGGTTAAGCAAGCTGCTTGAAGCCTGCCTGCAACTAAGAACCCAAGACATTACCAAAGAAGGCATCCAGATACTGTTCGAAGCGCTGCTCAAAACCCATAGTCTGCTACCCTGGGATAACGCTATTCCCGATCACTTTCTGTTCGGGATGCGAACAACCGACAATAACCATGTTGAGATACCTGTCTCCGGACTTATCCAATCAGGAGAACAGTTGGCCCTGAGCTATATCTCTGTGTTGATGCAGAACCTTAATGAGATGTCTTTTACCGTCAAAGGTCAGTGGCTTGAGGTTGAAGTATCGGGTGATGATGTTCAGACCTATCGCTACCCAATGCCACAGCTGGAAATACAGGATGAAAAAATGGCCATCAGCAACTGGTCAGAGGAGCAGTTCAGGACTGTTTTGAAAATCACCAGGATATCTGAACACTATTATTTGACCGCAGATCAATGGCAGAAACTGGATAACGTTCAATCCAGGCAAGCTGAAGCCTATCAGCCAGAGAATGAATTGGAACCACAAAAACAGGTGTTCGGCAGTTTATGGTTAAAGCTCAATCAGACAGAAATCTTTGGCAGCGAAATACTGAATTTACTGGAGGAGTACGAGAGTGAAATGGAGCTTATGCATACAGTGACCCTCCTTAAAAAAGCCAGAATCGATAGCGCTACTCACATACTGGAAGAATGGCGGCAAAGGGCGTGCAGGAAAATAGAACAGTTAAAAAAGCAAGACCCTTTATTATCCGATGTTGATCCTGATGTTTATCAGGGTTGTCAGGAACTGGAGTTGCTTGATGAATGCGGGAGTATTTTCTAAAAAGACTTGTGTCGTCTGATAAGGCTTCTAAAAAAAACTGTCTGCCAACTCCATTTATGGAAAGCTCGCCAGTGCGGTGCTATAAAATCTAGCGCAAACGTGAATCATCAGGCCTAAGCCGGATGACGTGCGAATTTTTCCACTAGCGAATGGATTCACAGAAGCTGATTTTATTAGCCGGGATCTATGAGACGCTCACAACAAAAAAAAGCTGCCTGCTCGATGGTCCAATCACTGCTTGTGCTAGTGACGATGTTGTTTGGGGACTCGCTGCAGGCATTGGAATTAGTCGGCTCAAGCCCGCTACCAGTTCATTTCCTGTATTCCAATAAGTTGGCTGAACCTGAACAGCCCGATCCTCTTCGAGGGTGTCACGAGTTGACTCCCGTCATTCCCGTCATTCCCGGCTTCATTCTCGTCATTCCCGCGAAGGCGGGAATCCACACTGACTCACCACCAGAACCATACTGCCCGGTGCCCCCCTGGCCTTGTCATCCCCGAGAAGGCAGGGATCCACCGTTGGCGCTGGATTCCCGCCTTCGCGGGAATGACGACCTCAGCGCTATTCCTGATCCTGTCCAAGCTTGTCTGCAGCAAAAAAAGCAACTGCTTATAATATTACAAATCAAACGACTATGGGCCATTATGACAGGCCAAACCACGCTGGCCCGGATTTTGTCAGACCGGATCATGGTGATTGAAGCCGATCTTCTTGATCTGGGAAGGTCAGACCCTGGCACGATTCAACCGGGGCTGGTTCAGACATGGCTGGCAGAGAATGATCAGGAACTCAGAGTTTACCGTGAGATGGTTTCTGGCAAATATTCTGGCCGACAGACGGGTAACGGGAAAAAGAATTCATCCTCCCGAACGACCAAAGCATCACCGACCGCGACAATAGTTCAGACCGGCCAGACAAGCGGATCTGCCGCCCGTATCAGGGGAACCGCTTCGACAGGCGCCAATGGTCGTGGAGGCGATGACCCACTGAAACCCTCAGCTGGGCAGGATGCCGGACATTCGCATGTAGCTTGTTCGAAGTGTGACAAGGCATTGAATCCGCAGGAGTTAGGACATGTAGCAAATCAGACAGCAGCTTCAGCGTTGTTGTGCGACAAGTGCCTGTCGGGCATTCAAGGTAACAAAAGGGTAAGACGAATCCGGGAAGAAGCAGAATCGAATTCACCAGAGCCCGCTCCGAAAAAAAAGAAAGGCCCGGGTAGAAAAAGAAATAATTCAACAGCTGTTGCTGAACCAGCGGCCAAAAAAAAGAAACTGCCAGACACTCAAATTCCCGATGATCCGTTAGAAAAAATAAAAGCAAATATCAAGTACGAATTAAGTCAGGAAGAGCTGAAAAAAGTGCAAACCCTGATGGTGATATTCAAGAAAAAAAACATCACTGTAAAAAACACTTTTTATAAGCTGCTTGGTTTCGTAGATAGAGATTCTTTTAATGGTTTCTTCGATAATGCCGCCGCCTTTTTTGGGTACCTTTCTGAAAACTTCAAAAATACAGGCATGTTGACCGGCATGCTGGATAATAGCAAAAAACATATCCGTAGTTTTGCAGAGCGTAGCCAGGATGAACTCGAATATTTAGCGAGTTCAGATGTAGTGACTTCTTTCTCGTCCATGAATAATGGCAAAGGCGTGCCCACACATGAACAAGTGAAAGCAATACTGGGCTGGCCAGAATGGAAAGACAGGGATGGTGAGTTTAATACGAAGTTGTTCCGATCCTTCTCGTCTATGAATCATGCCAAAGGCATCCTCAAACATGAGCAAGTGAAAGAGGTGTTGGGCTGGCCGGAGTGGAAAGACAAGGATGGCGAGTTCAGTATGGAACTGTTCCGCGCCTTCTCATCCATGAACAGCGGTAAAGGCATGATTAAACATGAAGAAGTGAAAGAAGTGCTGGCCTGGTCGGAATGGAAAGACAAGGTTGGCGAGTTCAGTATTGAGCTATTCCGCGCCTTCTCATCCATGAACAGTGGTAAAGGCATGCTCAAACAAGAGGAAGTGAAAGCGATGTTGGGCTGGCCGGAATGGAAAGACAACGATGGCGAGTTCAGTATGGAGCTGTTCCGCGCCTTCTCATCCATGAACAATGGTAAAGGCGTGCTCAAAAAAAAGGAAGTGAAAAAGGTGCTGGGCTGGCCGGAATGGAAGGACAAGTTTGGCGAGTTCAGTATGGAGCTGTTCCGCGCCTTTTCATCCATGAATAGTGGCAAAGGCATGCTCAAACAAAAGGAAGTGAAAGCGGTGTTGGGCTGGTCGGCATGGAAGGACAAGGATGGCGAGTTCAGTATGGAGCTGTTCCGCTCCTTCTCATCTATGAATAGCAGCAAGGGCATGATTAAACATGAGGAAGTCAAGGAGGTGCTGGGCTGGCCAGAATGGAAGGACAAGGATGGCGAGTTCAGTATGGAGCTGTTCCGCGCCTTCTCGTCTATGAATAGCAGCAAGGGCATGATTAAACATGAGGAAGTCAAAGAGGTGCTGGGCTGGCCGGAATGGAAAGACAAGGATGGCGAGTTAAGCATTGAGCTGTTCCGCTCCTTCTCGTCTATGAATCATGGCAAAGGCATGCTCAAACATGAGCAAGTGAAAGAGGTGCTGGGTTGGCCGGAATGGAAAGATGAGGATGGCGAGTTCAGTATGGAGCTGTTCCGCTCCTTCTCATCCATGAACAGTGGCAAAGGCATGCTCAAACAAGAGGAAGTGAAAGAGGTGCTGAACTGGCCGGAATGGAAAGACAGGGATGGCGAGTTTAATACGAAGTTGTTCCGATCCTTCTCGTCAATGAACAATCGCAAAGGCATGCTCAAACATGAGCAAGTGAAAGAGGTGCTGGGCTGGCCTGAATGGAAGGACAAGGATGGCGAGTTCAGTATGGAGCTGTTCCGCGCCTTCTCATCCATGAACAATGGTAAAGGCGTGCTCAAAAAAAAAGAAGTGAAAGAGGTGATGGGCTGGCCGGAATGGAAGGACAAGGATGGCGAGTTCAGTATGGAGCTGTTCCGCGCCTTCTCATCTATGAATCATGGCAAAGGCATCCTAAAACAACAGGAAGTGAAAGAGGTGCTGGGCTGGCCGGAATGGAAAGACAAGTATGGCGAGTTCAACATTGAGCTGTTGCGCGCCTTCTCGTCCATGAATAGCAGCAAGGGATTGATTAAACACGAGGAAGTGAAAGAGGTGCTGGGCTGGCTGGAATGGAAAGACAAGTTTGGCGAGTTCAGTATGGAGCTGTTCCGCGCCTTCTCATCCATGAATAGTGGCAAAGGCATGCTCAAACAAAAGGAAGTGAAAGCGGTGTTGGCCTGGTCTGAATGGAAAGACAAGGATGGCGAGTTCATTATGGATCTGTTCCGTTCCTTCTCATCCATGAACAGTGGTAAAGGCATGCTCAAACATGAGCAAGTGAAAGAGATGTTGGGTTGGCCTGAATGGAAACACAAGGATGGCGAGTTCAATATGGAACTGTTCCGCGCCTTTTCATCCATGAACAATAGAAGAGGTATGCTCAAACATGAGAGCGTGAAGGAGGTGCTCGGCTGGCCTGAATGGAAACACAAGGGTGGCGAACTCAATATGAAGCTGCTCCGCGTTTTCTCCTCTATGAATCACGGCCAAGGCTTGCCCAAACATGAGCCTGTGAAAAAAGTGCTGGACTGGATAGGTTGCCGAGGGGCGCTCAATCACAGGCTACTGCAAATAATGCTCAGGCTCCTGGTATCAGAAGGGTTGCCTGCTATCAAGATGCTGCAACACTGGGAAACACAACTGAAACAGTTACTGCTTACAGAACTTACCGGAGAACACAGCAACCCGGATAATGAAGGAGATGACGAATACAATAGCGACTCAGATGATGAAGAGGACAAATGCAGTCGCCAGATAAAAACAGTCGCTCTTTATCTTTCCACCCCTAAGCCAGACTGGTCGCTAACATGGACAGTTTTAAAACAGTTCTGCCAATACCATAAAGAGACAAAAACGGTTCTGATGCTGGAATCATTGATAGGACTTTTATCTTCTTCTGGAGGGAAAAGCGTCAAACGTTACCTTCAGGCTAATCAACTGGATAAGCATTTTTTGTGGCGTCATTCAATGAAAGCCGTGCCTTTGCGCGTGTTAAACAGAGCAATGTTCCTGTGTTCTTCCGATGAAGACAGGGAGCGTTTTGTCTTTTTTGCCAAGCGGCTGAAGTCATTGCCGGATAAAGGACTATGGGAGCAGTACTCAGCCCGGTTGCAACCATTGTCGGCGGTGCTGAAACTCGAATATATGCAAGGGCTCTATCTGGAAATTCTGCAACCCTTAACAAAAGATGATCAGCTGCGTTTTCTGGATACCAGCCATGCCCGGGCTGTATTCAATCTGTTTCCCTCGTTGAGCGCCTTGCAAAAACTCAGCAAAGAGCATTCTACCCATTGGTTAAGCAAGCTGCTTGAAGCCTGCCTGCAACTAACAACCCATGACATTACCAAAGAAGGCATCCAGATACTGTTCGAAGCGCTGCTCAAAACCCATAGTCTGCTACCCTGGGATAACGATATTCCCGATCACTTTCTGTCCGGGATGCGAACAACCGACAATAACCATGTTGAGATACCTGTCACTGGACTTATCCCATCAGGAGAACAGTTAGCCCTGAGCTATATTGCTGTGTTGATGCAGAACCTCAATGAGATGTTTTTCACCGTCAAAGGGCAATGGCTTGAGGTTGAACTGCCAGGAGACGGAGTTCAAAACTACCGCTTTCCAATGCCACAGCTGGAAATACAGGATGAAAAAATGGTAATCAGCAACTGGTCAGAGGAACAGTTCAGGACTGTTTTGAAAATCACCGAGACGTCTGAACACTATTATGTGACAGCAGACCAATGGCAAAGGCGTTTAAATTCGGATGACCCGGTATACATCCAAAGACGCAAAGCCAGACTGACCGCAAACGGAGAGCCGGGAGCAAACGGTGCTGTTGAAGCAGCCTCCTTTAATCCGCTACCTGTTCATATTCTGGCTATTCTGGACGACAAACGAGAAAAGCAGGCCTTTGCCAGTTTATGGTTAAAGCTGAACCAGACAGAAATTTTTGGCACCGAAATACTGAATTTACTGGAGGAGTACGAGAATGAAATAGAGCTTATGCATACAGTGACCCTCCTTAAAAAAGCCAAAATCGATAGCGCTACCCACATACTGGAAGTATGGAGGCAACGGGCATGCAGCAAAATAGAGCGTTTAAAAAAGCAAGACCCTTTATTATCCGATGTTGATCCTGATGTTTATCAGAGTTGTCAGGAACTGGAGTTGCTTGATGGGTGTGGGAGTATTTTCTAAAAAAGATTTGTGTCGTTCTGGCAAACTGGGCCAGAAAGCTTTCTTGGAAAGAGGTTGCCAGCACTTTCGACACAGAAATGCGCCACAGATTTTGCTGACGAGGCTGAAATTGAGGAGCTCAGGCGAATACTGAAAGGTTGAATCCGTAGGTCATGCAGTGGTTGGGCAGTCATTATCTGACCGGATTTCGGTATAACCAATGGTGTAAGTCAGGTATTTTCTTTAGAATGCAGAGCCCCAGTTCCAACAGCTTATTTGAAAAGCCGTTGATTCCATTTCGGTGATGAGGTGATTTCATGGATATCATGGATCAAATTAAAGAGCAGATTGAAACACATGACATTCTGCTCTATATGAAAGGTTCTCCCAAGCTGCCTCAGTGCGGATTTTCCTCCAAAGCTGTGCAGGTTCTGATGGCTTGTGGCGAGCAGTTCGCATTCGTAGACATTCTGGCTAACCCGGAAATTCGTGCCAACCTGCCAAAATACGCCAACTGGCCAACCTTCCCGCAGCTCTGGATTAAGGGGGAGCTGGTGGGTGGCAGCGACATTTTGATCGAGATGTACAACAGCGGCGACCTTCAGAAGATGATCAAGGCTGCTGTCGGCAAAGAGGAAGGTGCTGAATAATTTCAGCCTTCTTCAAGGTGGGGAGGACAGAATCCTCCCGCCTAGTCTTCCTCACTCTGAGAGAGCAGATAATTTTCCATTCCCATGGTTTTGATACGGTACAGATGGACTTCCAGACTATCCATATGCTCTTCTTCCGCAGCCAGAATTTTTTCCAGTAACTGGCGTGAGCCGTAATCACCCACCTTTTCACAGACATTGATGGCATCCTTCAGAGGTGGAATCGCCTTCAACTCCTGTTGCAGGTCAGCTTCCAGAATGCCTTTAACGTCTGCGGCAATGATCGGCTTTTGCATGTATTTGAAGTCAGGCATGCCTTCCAGAAAAAGAATTCGCTCAATCAACCAGTCGGCATGCCACATCTCGTCAATGGATTCCTTATATATATACTGGCCGAGTTTGTTGACTCCCCAGTTCTTTAGCATTCGTGCGTGTAGAAAGTACTGATTAATGGCAGTCAGTTCATTCATAAGTACTTGATTCAGATGATCCAGAACACCTTTTTCGCCTTGCATAACAGGGGCTCCATACAGTCATGAATTAAAGGGGGCTTTCATTCCATTAACTATTTCCAGGGACTTTTTCCAGGAACTATTTCCAGGAACTATTTCCAGGAACTATTTCCAGGAACTATTTCCAGGAACTATTTCCAGGAGCTGTAGAATACTTCTCTCCAAAAAACTACAGGCACAGGAAGTATGGAGCCTCATCGGCTTCTGTCAAAGATAACTGTCTGAAAAACAATGAGAATATTTCTTATTAGCGTTATCGGTTGTGGTCGCTATCAAGTCTCAGAGGGGTATATTTTCCATCGCATGGGATGAGCGGATCACCGAAATAAATGGATTAGTCGACTTTGATAGATTTTATCTATCATTTGAAAGAGAAAATTTATAGATATTTGTGCAGGGGTTTATAGGCTAAGGCCGTTATCAGGTGTATCATGATGTCGCTTCAATGATTGCGATGACTGCAACGATTGCATGATCGCAGTGATACATACTTAACCTTGGAGATTAAATTCATGGGCGTACTGGTTGGCAAGAAAGCTCCTGACTTTACTGTTCCTGCCGTCCTGGGCAATGGCGAGATTGTTGAAGAGTTTACCCTGTCCGAGGCGATTCGTGGCAAGTTCGGTATTCTGTTCTTCTACCCACTGGACTTCACTTTCGTTTGTCCATCCGAGCTGATCGCTCTGGATCACCGCATCGATGCGTTCAAAGAGCGCAACGTTGAAGTTATCGGTGTTTCCATTGACTCTCACTTCACTCACAACGCGTGGCGTAATACGCCTGTCAGTGAAGGTGGCATCGGTCCTGTTAAGTACACTCTGGCCGCTGACATGGCTCACGACATTTGTAAAGCCTACGACGTTGAGTCTGAGGGCGGTGTCGCTTTCCGTGGTGCTTTCCTCATTGATAAGGACGGTGTTGTGCGCTCACAGATCGTTAACGATCTGCCTCTGGGTCGTAACATGGATGAGCTGGTCCGTCTGGTTGACGCTCTGCAATTCCACGAAGAGCACGGTGAAGTTTGCCCGGCTGGCTGGAGCAAAGGTGATAAGGGTATGGACGCGTCCCCTGCGGGTGTTGCCAAGTACCTGTCTGAGAGTGCTGAAGGCCTGTAATTACAGACTTCGTCATTTGATGATTGAAAAGAAAGTCGCCTGCGGGCGGCTTTTTTTTTTTGTTGTGCGTATTAGAGAGCAGGCCCAGAACTTACGGGCGTTCGGTTCCTGTTTTATAGATCAGCAAGTTATTTCCAGTGCTTTTTTTCAGAAACTTTTTGAACAAAGCTGAGGAGAAGGACTTGACTCAGCCGGAAATCTCATTAATATTCGCTGCCGTTAGGTGATGACGCAAAGCATCGTCAACAACGATTCCCCGATAGCTCAGTTGGTAGAGCAAATGACTGTTAATCATTGGGTCGCTGGTTCGAGTCCAGCTCGGGGAGCCAGCTCTTTCTAATCACTTTTGATTGAAGAGTTGAATGTTTATTGAACTGCGTGTTTAATAGACGGCTTGGGTCGTTAGCTCAGTTGGTAGAGCAGTTGGCTTTTAACCAATTGGTCGTAGGTTCGAATCCTACACGACCCACCAATTTCTTCCCCGATAGCTCAGCTGGTAGAGCAAATGACTGTTAATCATTGGGTCGCTGGTTCGAGTCCAGCTCGGGGAGCCATTTTAAACTCCTTAGCAAGGGTTAGCTTTCTGGATTGCGTATTCAGAAAGTTCAGTGGGTCGTTAGCTCAGTTGGTAGAGCAGTTGGCTTTTAACCAATTGGTCGTAGGTTCGAATCCTACACGACCCACCACTTTTATTCCCCGATAGCTCAGTTGGTAGAGCAAATGACTGTTAATCATTGGGTCGCTGGTTCGAGTCCAGCTCGGGGAGCCATATTCTCACTCTCAAGCAAGAGTTTGTTTCCTGAACTGCGTGTTCATTAAGCATCAAGGGTCGTTAGCTCAGTTGGTAGAGCAGTTGGCTTTTAACCAATTGGTCGTAGGTTCGAATCCTACACGACCCACCAAATCAACAAAAAGCCGGTTCAAAGAACCGGCTTTTTGTTTTTTGCATGCTAAAAATAAATCAATGCAGCTTTAGATGGGGGCGTGTCGTTTTCCCGATAAAGTCTTTGATAATCAGGGCTCCAGTCCTCAATCGTCCAAACAGCGCTACCTGATGCATTCGGTAGAGGCTGATATAAAACATCTTGGCCATCCTGCCTTCCACCATCATATCGCCGCCTGTGATGGCTCCCATCAAATTACCTACGGCACTGAAACGACTCAGAGAGATCAGAGAACCGTAGTCTTTGTAGGTAAAGGTTAAAGGTGCCTGACCCTCCAGAACTTTTCCTGTCAGGCTCTTGGTCAGCAACTCAGCCTGCTGGTGAGCAGCCTGGGCTCTTGGAGGTATAGTGAACGGTTCGCCGTTACTGTTTGTCAGTGTGCAGCTGGCGCAGTCACCCAGTGCGTAAATGTGATCATCCAATGTAGATTGCAGGGTGGGTCTGACCACTAGCTGGTTAATTCGATTGGTTTCAAGGCCGGCGATGTCTTTCAAGAATGCTGGCGCTTTGATGCCTGCGGCCCAGATACTGAGATCGGAGTTGATAAAGTCACCGCTTTTTGTATTCAGGCCTTTGTCAGTAATTTCACTGACCAGCTGATGGGTTTGTATAACAATCCCCATTTTCTGCAGCTGTTTGTGAACACTGCTGCTGATACGAACGGGCAGGGCAGGCAGTATTCGTTCGCTGCCTTCTATGACAGTGATGTTTACTTTGTTTGGCTGAATCGCGTCCAGGCCATATCGGGCGAGTTCTATGGCTGCGTAGTGAAGTTCTGCTGCCAGTTCCACACCTGTCGCTCCGGCACCAATGATGGCGATGTTTAACTCAGGTGATTTCTCATGGGAAGCCTGGGCATGAAGGTAATGATTCAGAAGCGTTGTATGTACTCTTTCTGCTTGTTCCCGGTTGTCCAGAAACAGGCAGTGATCCACTGCACCTGGTGTATTAAAGTCGTTGGCGGTGCTGCCCAAACAGATGATCAGGTCATCGTACTCCAAGCTGCGCTCGGGAACGACCTCTTGTCCGGCTTCGTCGTTAATAGGAGCGAGGGTAATGGTTTTATTATCCCGGTCCAGACCGCACATTCTTCCGGGTAGAAAGTGGAAATGATTCCATTTGGCCTGAGCCAAATAGCTCAGCTCATCTTCAAAAGCATTCAGGGAGCCTGCGGCCACTTCATGCAAAAGGGGTTTCCAGAAATGCGTTTTTCGAACATCCACCAGGGTAATTCGGGCTTTCTTCTTCTTGCCCAGTTTTTTTCCCAGTTTGGTGGCTAATCCGAGCCCTCCGGCACCTCCTCCAACAATTACTATTTTATGCAGCTGGTCAGTCACTTCATTCTCTCTATTTTTATAAAGGAGTGTTTTGAATCAGTCTGAAATCCCCAGCTCTCTTCTTGGCTTTATGGTTAGAAAGAGCGGAAAACTGATTGAGAACACACCCTACAGCTATTCAGGCTGACTCAGCCCAGGATAAAAACGCCTATCAGACGGCTGAGAACACCAAGTATGACAATCAAAAAGCTCAGCCAGAACATCAGCTTTAAGGGTCTGAAGTGGCTGCGCTCTGTCGCATTGGTCCCAGTGCTGATAAAACGGTCAACTTTGGCCTGATCTTCAGGGTATAGACGGGTCTGGATTTTTTCCATTTGCCACTCCGTATCCTCGGTCAGCACATTAGAGTATGCTATTTAAGCAGTCAATCTGCCAATAGATAACCTGAATTTGACTGAGAAAAGCCTAAAATAATTTGAACTTGTGTACTAATTAACCAATCAATCACGGTTGACTGGGCTCAAGCTCTCGATCAATCTAGTTTAAACGGTATGAAAACTGGGCGCAGCGGGTGAAACTGTTTTTATTGGCGTTAAAAGTTCAATATTTCGAGTGGGTCGAACTATACAGGGTATTTCGTCGTTTCTCTTCCCATCGCACATTCCTCAAAGCCTATCTTGGGTTGAAGCTTCGATACCTGCTGGACAGCCCTTTTCAGGTCAGTAAGCGTTTCCTGATTAAGAAAAAGTCAGATGATTTATATCTTTACGGTGAAACACCTTTAACAGTGCTTGATGATATCTGTGAAAAGTCTGGATTAACGTCCCGGGACCACGTTTTTGAATTGGGTGCAGGCAGCGGTTTTACCTCTCTCTGGATGGCTGCTTTTGCAGGTGTTCGAGTGACATCGATTGAGCAGATTCCCACGTTTTGTCTGAGACTCCGGCGTCTCAGTGGTAGAATGAAGCTGGATAAACTAACCGTTATTGAGGGGGATTATCTGGAGGCGGATCTTTCGGGGGCGACGGTCGTTTATCTTTATGCATCCAATCTGGATGATCTCACTATTCGATGCCTGACGCTGAGAATGCTGGCCCTTAAACCCGGGAGTAAAGTGATTTCTGTCAGCTATCCGCTCCAGGATTATTGCCCCATACCGGGTATTTTTGAACAGAGTGAACGCTTTTCTGCTCGCTTCCCATGGGGGGAAGCGGATATATTTTTGCAGGTCAGAACATCTTGTGTGCAGAAGTCATGCGTTTGACGACGCTGCTGCCATAGCGAGCGATCATTTCAGGAATCGGTTTATCCGGAAATTGCTCTAATCCCACCTTGATGAAATTCCATGTCGCCTGAGCTTGTTTGATCGGTTTGGCCGCATGGGCGTGGTCGCCGTATTCTTGACCCAGCCTGGACAACTTCTGTTCGAAATGTCGAGCCAGTGTTTGCAGCTGAAGCCGACCGGAAGCGCTCTTGTCTTCATTTAACTCGGAAAGAGTCAGGCTGAGATAGTGACGGGACAGGCGTTGCATGAGTAGTGCCTGCTCAAGAAAATCGAGCTTTTCATTTTTGTGTGGTTTGCTGGTCAGGATTTCTTGTCTGAGAAGCAATAACTTTCTATCCAGTCTGGCCAAGGCCAGAAGCAGTGTAGTGGCCTCAGGGGGACGGGAGTGAGCGGGCAAATCAGCCATCCAGGCGGCGTGTCGGCTAATGATAGGCCATAGACTCAGGGTCGATGATAGCAACTTCGAAGTTTCCTGATCGTTGGACTTCTCCGGCAAGGCCGGGATGCTCTGGTTCAGCTGAGCCAGATTGTCCTGCATTTTCATTCTGGCGTCCTTGTTGAGAAAATCGATCTGGAGCAAGTGAATATTTTCGATCAGCTGATTCAGCAATAACTCCTGCTTCAAAAGGTGCTCTGGGGTCAGGTTGTTGTTTTTGGCAGCCGACTCTGAGGACATAGCCTGGTTCATAAAAGTCAGAAGGAAAAGCAGTGTGGTCAGTAATTGAGCTTTAGACATTGCGGGGTCCGGAAACAGTTAAATCATCCCTTATGTATCGGATATCCCGGCTGTCACTTAACCTGACAATCCAGAAGCAGCTTATCGACATTTGCAGCCCTCAAAGACAGTGAACAGCCATACTAGGAGCCTATATGGTCCGCCCCGTTTTGCAAGAGCCTGTTTTGTTAATTAGCAAACAAAGATAACTGCAATCATATATACGGCCTATTCATGAGGTCTAACCCTCTGGCCCTGATGGGTATCCGCGCAACCTGGCCTTATCAGTCCGACGGCCTCAAGGGTCAAGGCTCCTATCAGGTTTCAGGTTGCCGGTTTTTACCTGTTTGCCATCAACTGTACATGCTCATCGCAATCTGCGGGGGGGTCCCCTTTGATTAAGCTTATGCTTTACTTTGCCGCTGCCGCCTTTACTTCATTATGCAGCCTTGTAAACTTCATTTCGGGTCATGATGACCCAGACAATCCGAGCCATTTTATTAGCCAGACCAACGGCGGCAACGTTGTGATTGCTGCGCTCATTAAGTTGGCTAACCCATTTTTTACAGCGGTCATCCTTATTTTTGAGGCAGTGGAGTACCGAACGTGCGCCGTGTATCAATAATGTGCGCAGGTATTTATCACCCCGTTTACTGATGCCCAGCAGGACTGACTTACCGCCTGTGGAATGCTGTCTTGGAACTAATCCCATCCATGCGGCAAGGTGTCGACCAGATTTAAAATACGTCGCATCACCAATGGCTGCCTTCAATGCTGTGGCAGTGATGGCTCCGATACCCGGCATAGTCATCATTCGACGACATTCGTCGTCGTTTTTTGCTAGCTCCTGAATTTTCTGGTCATACTGTTGAATACGCTTGTCAAGACTGGCCAACTCTTCTGATAAACCATGTAGCAGCTCACGAGTCAGCGAATGGAGTCCATTTTCAGCATCTTCCAGAATTCGTGGAAGCTGTGCACGAACTTTACCAATACCCTGGGCAACTACAATACCTTCTTCCAATAGTGACCCCCGGATCTGGTTAACCAGGGCAGTTCTCTGATCAACCGCTTGTTGACGATAGCGGTGCAGAAGTTGCCAGGCCTGCTGCTCTGACGTTTTAACAGGTACAAAACGCATGCTGGGCCGTGAAGCTGCTTCTGCAATCGCTTCAGCATCGTTGTAGTCATTTTTGTTGGTCTTGACATAAGGCTTGACAAATTGAGGTGAAATCAGCTTGACAGTATGCTCATAGTTCTTGAATAACCGAGCCAAATAGTGAGCACCACCACAAGCTTCCATAGCGATAATGCATGGCTCCAGATTTGCCACGTACTCTAGAAGGTTCTTCCTGGACGACTTCTTTCTGATGACTTTGCTACCCTGCTCATCAACACCAAACAGGTGAAAGTTGTTCTTGCCAATATCGATACCAAGTACTGAAATAGTCATGGGTGGTTCGCTCCGGTTAATCCTGTTTAAATGGTTAACTCCATTTTGGCTCATTTGAAGCCGTTTAGGAGGGGCGGACCATCCCATTAGTCAATGCTTATGAGAGCATGCAAATACGACTGTGATGTCAGTTATTGCCTTCCAGCTGTTCCTTGAGCTTGGCAGGAACTTCCTTGATCACGAGCTGATTCAGATCTTTGTTGTACACCACCTGGGTACCGAGCAGCTCGGCATCAAAGGCAATGTTAAGACCTTTGCTGCGACCGGTATACTTAACCAGTTTGGTTAGAGTGCGTTTTTCCGGAGCCATAGGTTGACTCATGTCGTAGTCGCGGGTGTTGACGAAGCGGGCAAAATCATCGGAGCCCGCTTCACTCAGATAGCCGGTAAGTTCATCCAGAGTCAGGGCATCGCCATCATCCATTTTGGTTTGGCAGAAGTCGTAGACCTGTCGGCTGACTTCCTTGTGATTTTCCAGAGAAGGCGCTTCCCTGGCGTACTCCTTTACAGCACTGACCAGTGTGTCAGCTTCTTCCTTGCTGTTACTGGTTTCATTGCAGCCCAGAGCTTCCTGAAATACATCGCTCAGACGGCGGCCACCGCGGGGACGCAGGAATGAGAGATAACGACCACTGTTCTCGTTACCCTGCCATTCGGTGATATTAATGCGGCAGGCCAGTGGCATTCTGGCTGTATCCAGATAGGCTACATCCTGAATAGCAAGATCATCTGTCACAGTTATGCTGACATTACTGGTTAGCATGCAGAGCATGAAGTATCGGGTCAGGCCCTGCTGATAATCAGCAAACAGCAGGTAGCCCCCACCCAGTGCTCCGGCCTGATCGAGCTTTTCCAGAAGCTGGTTCAGGGTATTGCGGGTCAGGGCTGTAAAGTCCATCTTTTCTGCCAGGTAATCACCCAGTTCAGTTGGGAAAGGGCTTTCGGCATCGGGGTTGAACTGGCCATACTGTTTGTCCTGTTTCTTGTTGTAAGTTTGCATCAGGTCGTCCAGCATGGCTTCCAGGGCCGGAGTGGGGGGCAGGCTGTGATTTGCCGGAACAGCAGTCAGGGAGTCACTGTCGGGGACCTGTTTCAGCTGGTGGACAATGATTTGTTGTATGGCCATAAGTTAATAGTCTTGAACGCAGTGAGGATCGTCTAACCCAAAAATTTCTTAGAGCAGGTTCGAACAAAAGTAAGCTTCGGAAGAAGCAAACCGGAGCCTGCTATGGCAAAACATACACAAGAAACCCTTCGTTTTCACCCTGTTAATGGTAAAACTGTCAGAGCTGATTTTAAGGAGATGAGTTGTCCCTCGATTTTGGCGTGCTGCAGTTTCGTAAAATAGCTATCCGAAGTGAGCTAATTCCTTGGCTCGTCGGGGTAATTCATAGCAAGCGACATCAGTCTTGTATTGACTATTTCATACAAATATTGATTACCGCCATCTCTGTTCATGGCACGCCAGCCAGTGCGGTGCTATATATAGAGCCTTGTACAAACGGCAAAGGCCAGTCAGTGGGCCTGAGCCCTACACAGGATGATATAAGTAATAGGTTATGTTCTATTTTATTCTGTCCGTGTTCACTATCTCCCGGCGATCAGACAACCTTCATCTGAGCGGCATCGATATCAAATTGCCGCTAATATTTCTTGGCATTTCGTTTCTGGTGACACCTGTCAAAACCTTTTCCGGGCAGAGCGGGACACTCGTGTCGACGGGGTATGCCATTACCGCTCCGGGCATTTATAATCCATCCGGTATTTCACTGCCTATCCTCTTACTCCCTCTTGCATACCATACCTACTTCAATCGTTTTTCTCATTCTGGCACCCATCAGAAAGCCGGGACTGAACCATCCTTTTGCATCGAGCCTGAAGACCCCCTCCTTGCTTACAAGTCGGGCTGCCTGCCGCTGCCAGGGGAGCTGGATATGACATTGGCCCCCGACCGGAGAGACCCGGATCAATGGACCTGGCTTTTACCCGGCAAAAGCAGACCAGAACCCTACCCTGAACAGACACAGGTGAAGGTCGGTGATGAAGGTGTGCCAGTCCACATATCAGTCCCTGACACGAGTTTACAATGGAAGCCGGGTCAACCTGTTCCCGGTCAAAATGGCGATTTCCTGCCCGGGCCTCCTGGATCAATAGGTGACATAACACGGGATACTAAAACGACAATCAATCTTATTCCCGGGAATTGCGATGATGAACCCTGTCTGAGCTGGGGCCTGGATGATGGAAGTGGATGGATTCTGGACCTGTCAGAAACTATTGCCCCATTATTCGAAGATACACCCCCCTGGAGTGACCAGAATCCAGCACTGATTCCGGCCAGTGGACAGGTAGCGGCCACCAGAGCGGTTGATCATAATGGTAACGTCTTTTACAGGCTGGATGAGAACAAGCAGGTTCATTACATCAGTAAGGAAGAATACCAGCGGCTACTGTCAATGCACTTCCAGAGCTGGCTTGAATACCTTTATCCAGAGTACTTTGGCCCCAGACTGGCTGCCGGAGGTGGCTGGCATCAGTGGCACTGGCGAGTTCGTAAGGTGCCACGGGGTCCAGGAGCTTCTCCTCCCTACGAACCTCTCGAAAATTTACCTGACGAGCCAGCAGAAAGATCTCCGGGGCCCGTCAGCCAGTCCCCTCATGGCGGCGGAGACCCTGGCGAGGGAAGCATGTCGGAACAGCAGTTTCCTGCCCCGCCCGCTCCTGCCTCGGCTCCAGCACGTAAGGCAATTTTCAGACGGCTTTTGGTTGATGAGAGTCCCAGTGATGAGTACTCCGTAGTTACAATGTCAGAAGATGAAATGGCTGGGTTACAAATTTATCGTGGAGACTGTGTCCTGCTAACCGGCAAAGTAAGAAAAACCACTATAGCTGTTGCTATATCGGATGCAAATCAGCCATCTGGCTGTATCAGGATGCACAGGGCAGTCCGTAACAACCTTAAGGTGAGGTTAGGCGATATCGTCAAAGTCTCCCACCTCCCTATGCTGCCCTATGGTAAACGAGTGGGTATATTGCCAATAAAAGATAGCCTTGAAGGTATAACCGGCAACTTGTTTGATGTGTTTTTGAAGCCATTTTTTCTTGAAGCGTTTCGACCTGTCAGTAAAAACGACGTTATTCCTATAAGTGCTGGCTTGCGAACCGTTCATTTCCGGGTGATGGAAACAGACCCGGAAGGTGGGTGCATAGTTGTTCAGGACACAACTGTTCACTGTGAAGGCGAACCCGTCGAGCGGCAGGATGCGTCTTCAATTGCGGATGTTGGTTATGATGATATTGGTGGGCTCAGACCACAGATTCAAACAATACGCGAAATTATTGAGCTGCCAATGCGATACCCACAACTTTTCAATACCCTGAATGTCAGTCCTCCAAAAGGAATACTACTGAGTGGACCACCGGGGAATGGAAAAACACTGATTGCCCGGGCTGTTGCCAACGAGAGTGGCGCCTTCCTCTTTCTGATTAACGGCCCGGAGATAATGGGCAAAATGGCCGGTGAGTCAGAATCCAATCTGAGAAGGGCTTTTGAAGAAGCTGAAAAAAACAGCCCTGCCATTATTTTTATTGATGAAATTGATTCGATAGCCCCAAAGCGTGACAAAACCCCGGGTGAAGTAGAGCGGCGCGTTGTCGGTCAATTGCTTACCCTTATGGACGGTTTGCAGTCCAGGCGGCAGATTATGATTCTGGCCGCCACAAACAGAGTCAATTCGATTGATCAGGCACTGCGTCGTTTTGGCCGCTTTGATAAAGAGATTCATATCGGCGTTCCTGACGAAACCGGTCGTCTGGAAATCCTTCAGGTTCATACCAGAGACAAAAAACTGTCCGACGACGTGGATTTGGAAAAGATTGCAAAAGTCTGCCATGGGTTCACCGGCGCTGACATCACGCAGCTTATCACCAATGCCGCAATGCTCTGTATAAGGGAAAAAATAGACATTAGCACCCTCGATGATGAACAGAACGTTGATGCCGAGTTGTTAGATAGTCTGGAAATCACCCAGGCTCATTTTGATCAGGCTCTCAAATCCTCCAACCCGTCAGCTCTCAGAGAAACCTTTGTCGAGATACCCTCTGTGACCTGGGAAGACATCGGCGGCATGATGGATGTCAAAAAGGAATTGCTGGAAATGGTTCGCTACCCCCTTGAATGGCCCGAGCTGTTGAAGCATTTTGGTCAGAAACTGGCACGTGGTGTACTTCTTTATGGTCCCCCTGGTTGTGGCAAAACACAGTTAGCCAAAGCTTTGGCCAACGATTGCCAGGCTAACTTTATTGCCATAAGAGGGCCAGAGTTGTTGACTATGTGGTTTGGCGAATCAGAGCATAATGTACGTGACCTTTTTGACAAAGCCAGGCAGGCAGCACCCTGCATCCTGTTTTTTGATGAAATTGATTCTCTGGCGTCCTCCAGGGGATCTTCATTAGGTGACGCCAATGGCGCAAGCGATCGCGTCCTGAACCAACTGTTAATCGAGATTGATGGTATAGCTGAACGGAATAACATTTACATCATCGCCGCCACCAACAGACCCGATATTCTTGACAAAGCTCTTATGCGACCAGGCCGTTTTGACAAGCATATCTACATTCCACTGCCAGATTATGAAAGCCGGTTGCATATTTTCGAAGCTGTCCTGCGTAACACCCCAATACAGGATGATGTTGATTTAAAGCAGCTGGCTGGCATAACCAAGGGTTTCTCCGGAGCTGATATTAACGAAATCTGCCAGACAGCAATACAACAGGCTATCAGGGAGTACATTCGCAGTCGTAGCCCAGTGGAAGCTCAAAGTGAAGCAATGGACGTTGAAGAGTCCCTTGAGAGTTACATGTTAACGCGCAGTCATTTTGAGCAAGCCATGCGCACAGCGAGGCGCAGTGTCGGGGATGGAGAAATTCGCCGTTATGAAGATTTTCACAAGCGGTCAAGTCAGGCCGGAACTGAATTCCGTTTTCGGGATACACCCCCCTCTGCATCAGTGTCATCTGGAGCAGCAGGAGTGCCACAAGGAGCAGCAAACTTATATGAAGACTATGATGATGACGACTTGTATAAATAATAAATAAGCGTTCATAGTGAAAAAACCTGAAGCTGGGTGCTTCAGGTTTTTTCTGGTTGAACCTTTTGCTTTTCTCCTTGTGCCACTCTGGTTATTCGTTGCCATAGTGGTGCCTTCTTCCCAATCATGTTTTGGGATTCAGAATATGCTCAAGACTGTGCTTTACCAGCAAATCTAACTGATGCTGATTGGGGCTGATTCTGGCCATTAACTGAAGGCCCAGAAAGAAGCTGGTGAGCTCTCTGGCTGCTTCCGCGCTGCTCAGGCAGGGGGCAATCAGGTTTTTTTCAGTCCCCCTGAGTATCTGGGCCATTAATGCCTGCTGGATCGAGTTCACAGCCTGTCTGACCAGCTCAGCAGCTTGATCTGGCAATAGGTGCAGCTCTGTACTGGTACAGGCCAGAAAGCAGCAGTTCTGGTATTGCACGTTGCGGGGATGACGATAGCCCGCTGTCAAAAATCGGCGTAAACCTTCAAGGGGAGGCCCTGAACCGAGATACTTTTGGATTCTTAACTGCAGGTAGTGTTCAATGTAATACTTTAAGACGTGCAGGTATAAGCCTTCTTTGTTTTTAAAATGATGATACAGGCTCCCAGGGTGCAGATCGGTAGCTTCTTCCAGCTGTCTGAGCGAAGAAGCCGAGAATCCCCGAGACCAGAAGAGAGCAAGTGCGTTATCCAGCGCCTTGTCTTTATTAAAAGAGGTATGCCTGCCCATAAGTGACATAATTTGATTTTCGAACTTCCAATGTAGCAGCAGTTTTCTGTTCCCGACAACTCCCACAATGGATTAGCACCTATTGTGGGATATAAGCTGGAGAATACCGGAATGGCACTGACCCCGTCGAATATGGTTGAACTGGGCTCGTCTGCCCCTGATTTTAAATTGCCTGATCCTTCATCAGGACAGTCCGTCTCCCTGCAGGAAGTAAGAAAGGAGAAGGGCGTTCTGGTGATGTTTATCTGTAATCACTGCCCTTATGTGATTCACATTGAAGATGCGCTGGTAGAGTTGGGTAAGGATTATGCTGATCGAGATCTTGGCATAGTGGCTATCAGTGCTAATGATGCCAGGACCTATCCCGAGGATGCTCCTGACAAGATGGCATTAAAATCTTATCCGTTTCCCTATCTGTATGATGAAAGTCAGTCGGTGGCGAAAGCCTACGATGCGGCCTGTACACCTGATTTTTTTCTCTTTGATGCCGAACTGAGGTGTGTCTATCGTGGTCAGTTTGATCACTCTCGTCCTGGTAATGACAAGCCTGTGACCGGGGCTGATTTAAAGTCTGCCATGGACTCAGTGCTGGCGGGAGAGCGAGTAGCAGAGAATCAAAGTCCCAGTATCGGCTGTAATATTAAATGGAAGTAATACCAATCGTGCTTTCTAACTCCCCATGGGAGTTAGAAAGCACGATTGGTATAATTCAGCACTCTTCACAAGGTATTATTTTTTCTCAACCCAGAGGGTCCAGTTTCTGTATTTGGATACTTTTTCGAAGCGATCTTTCAGCGGGGTAGACAGCTTATTGATGTTGCCGTCGCGAGTGGCCAGAAAGTCCCTGCGATCCCTGTGTAATTGATCGAAGATCTCCTCTTCACTGGAGGCCAGCAGGGCCTGACCTTGGGAATAAAAGCGAGCCGAGAACGGACGCTTCATAAAGTAAATAAGGCGACCAGGCTGTTCATTAGGGTGTGTCATCATGTTGGCGATTAGGTACTTTTGTGATTTTTTACCACCGTCGTTCATCATGACCATGATAGTAGCAATCATCAACAGAGGTGTCAGGGTTGCCAGAGTGATAAGCTTACCAGAGTGGTTGGACCAGCTCTCCCCGAACAGTCGTGCAATAATCATTGCCAGGGCAGGCATCACAGGGAGCGTGTAAGTCCAGATCAGATTGGTAGTGAAAGTGAAAAACAGGGGCAGAAACAACAGCCAGCAGAGCAGGAAATAATCCCATTCAGTTAACTTGAGAGTGGGCTTCTTTTGCCAGAATTTCCAGACTTGTCTGATGGCAACTCCGAGTAACACGAATGTCCAGGGAAAGCCTCCCGCCAGCAGGTAGCCCCAGATGGCTCCCAGAGCGTGGACATGGGCATTGCCGTATTCATCACCCTGCCAGCCGGAATCCAGATAGCGGGAAAAATGTTCGCCAATAAACATGTATTCCAGAAGACCGGGGTTGCGTATCTCGGCGCTGATATACCAGGGAAGGGCAATGGCTGCTGACAGAATAGTGCCTTTGATCCAGGGAAATTTATGCCACAGCGTTATCAATCTGCCTTTAGGAAGGCACCATAAGAAAATCGGACCACCCGCCAGAACCACTGCAGCGAGCCCTTTTGCCAGCAGTGCCAAGCCGCAACCGGCAAAAAACAAATATTGCCACCGAAGTGCTTCAGATTCGTTGTGACTCTGCCAGCCCATCCAGAAACTGCCGAGTATCAGAGTGGTCGTCAGGGTCATGACCGGGTCGGCCAGCAGGGCACCGGAAAGAACGAGAAACATGGCGGAGGTGACCAGGAACAGTACCGAAATTTTTGCCTTTTGTACCCCCATTTGAAAATGGGCCAGCTTCCAGACCAATGCCAGGGTGCCCAGACTACAAACCAGAGAAGGTAAGCGGGCGGCAAATTCATTGATTCCGAATAACTTGAAGCTTATGGCTGAAAGCCAGATAAACAGGGGTGGTTTACCGAGGAACGGGACACCATAATCAAAATATGGAATGATCCAGTCATTGGTCTCGACCATCAGTCTGACGATCTCACCGTATCGGGCTTCTGAAGTATCCATCAGAGGATATAGGCCAAGGGAGAGGAGCCGGATCAGAATGGCGAACAGAATCAGAAGGTACACCCAGAGCCAGCGGGAAGAGGTTTTCAGGGAGGCGTCAGTCATTATTATTTTGCACTCTGTCTCTGGTTGCTGTGGAAATGCACAAGGTTATGAATGTTGCTATTCCATTACTTCGTATTGCTTCGGCCGATTCATTGATAGCAAACATAAAGCAAAAAAGCCTCGGACCCATGTTATTCGCATACTGAAAAAAAGCCCAGTCCCTAATTAATATCACTGGGACGCTAATCGGGACCCAAATCAGCGTAGCGCCTGATCAAAGTAGTTCATTTCGATCGGTTTCTATAATTTTTTTCGTAGACATCTCGCCCCATGGCCAGGATCTGTCGGTCGATCATGGTCTGGAAGCTGTCCAGGCAGTTTTGGTGAACCATTGGGTCTCCTGAAAACTCTCGCATAAGACATACCGTAGCCTCAATAGTAGAAAGGGCTGATTGATGAGGGGATTTGCGAATTCGGTAGCGGGACTCCAGATTTTCTGGCAGGGATATCCGTGGCAGAGACCGAAGTTGAGGGTTGAGATGAAGTATCTTTCTGGCTTTTCTCCAGGTACCGTCCAGCAGAATACAAACATCAGGCAGGCCATGGATTTTCTGATATTCAGAAGGTTGGAAAGCCTCTTCGCCCGGAAAAAGTAAGCAGCTTTTTTTGTTCTCCAGAAGGATCTTGAGGTGTGGGTTTTCGGAGAAGTCCTCTCCTGCGAGAACCTTGCAGTTCTCAATGCCCAGTCTGGCGATCCGGGCGGTATTCAGCGGATGTTTGACCTCATCGGGGTGCTGCAGGATCAGTAGTTCACAGCAGGCCTGCTCGGGTTGTAAATGCTGGCAAATGCAGAATCGAAGAGGACGCTCACAGCGCGGGCATTTGGCTCGGGCCATAAATGACATTCCTGAAAGTGAGATTGATGCGGGGTAAAACGGTTCTGGATGTTTTGGGAAGACAATGCTGCCAGCAGCGCTGGGTTGAGCCTGACATCACCAGCAGTGAGCCAGAAGGTAAATCCAGTGACAAGGGTTGGATACCCCTTGAACTGGCCTCTTTGTGTTTCAGTCGAAAACGTCTTTCCTGGCCCAGACTCAGTGAGGCAATAACAGGCTGTTCTCCAAGTTCTGCCTCATCGTCAGAATGCCAGCCGTTACTGTCATTGCCATCACGATACAGGTTGAGCAGAACCGAGTTGAATGAAGAGTGACAGGTGTGTTCGACCACTTTTTTTATCGCCAGCAACACCGGTGTCCATGGCTCTGGAGTGAGTGTCAGGCCAGAGTAGCTGTAAGTCATTCCCTCATCAGCATACCAGGCTTGTAATCGAGGTAAATCCAATGTTTTTCCGAAAATTGTGATTGTATCCTGACGCCACCGGGTGCCAGACAGAAGTTGCTGGTAATAGGATTCACAATCTTGTTGTGTGATCAGATCTGGCCAGAAAGACAGCTCGGCATCGGGAGCATGAATGTTGATTGAACGCAAATCCGTAGACTGGGAGCTGTTATCGCAGAGACATTTCAAAGATCAGCTTTTCTGCAGTACAGTCAAAGTCGAGCATCGCCTTGATCACCGTGATACCGTTTTCCTGAATGGTTTCTGACTGAATCTTGCAGTTGCCTGATCCGACTGAAAGAGCTCGCTGCTCTATCTTGTTGAACTTTTCCTGGGCAGAAACTGCCTTGTCACCACGAATTTCCACAGTAACCCAGGTATCATCGTCGCGGATCAGGGTACCGACCTCTACCGTATTGCAGGTGTTGCACTCAAAGGGGGCTTTTTCTTTCATGCTGATACCTCTTGAAAGCAAGTAAATCTACCTCATTCATCATGAGATAAACATATTACAAGATCTATGGGGATACGCCAGAAATAATAGCTGTTTCTGCGATAGTTTTTCCGTGGCCGGGCAGTTTTTTTTCTTCGAAATCCTTCTGAAATCGAGCATGTCCATGTTTTGTGTGTCCTGTACTTGTTTGTGCGTCTTGGTGCGTGTTTGTGAAGGCTTTTTTATTCGGATTTTATGGTATAGGCTCAGTAATTCTCGAAGTTGTACGTCATCAAAATGAGGGATGAAAACGGTACTTTGGTTCAAAAGTTTCCGGTATTCCTGCATCAGAACAAGGTGATCGTGCTTTTAGCCATGAACAAAGTGCCAGAGTGAAAGCAATTTCACGGTAGAAACCCGGGAAGTTAAATCTATGACAGACAGTAAGGCGAATTTGCGTCGCAACGTGAACCTGCTGGGAACACTGTTGGGTCAGACTATAAAGGAACATCATGGCGAGGTTTTTTTCAATCGTATTGAAAGCATTCGTCAGCTTTCCAAGGCTGCAAGAGCAGGCAGTGAGGATGATCGGGAAGTTTTACTGGATCAACTGAAAAACCTTTCTGATGACGACCTGGTGCCCGTTACACGGGCGTTCAGTCATTTTCTTAATCTGGCTAACCTGGCCGAACAATATGACAGTATTGCTGTTAGCCATGGCGAAACGTTCTGTGTTCCGGATCACTTTGATGAGCTGATGGCGAGGCTCAGAAATCAGGGGTTCAGCCAGGAGCAAATCGCAGACAGTGTTGCCAGCCTTGATATGGAGCTGGTACTGACCGCTCACCCCACCGAAGTTTCCCGCAGAACCCTGATCCAGAAACATGAATCGATTTTTGAGTGTCTCAGCAAGCTGGAAAGCAGCCGTCTGAGCTTCAGGGAGCGAGCCCGTCTTGAAGACCGGCTTCGTCAATTGATAGCTCAGGCCTGGCACACTTATGAATTCAGGATGAAGCGACCATCACCTGTTGATGAAGCCAAGGGTGGATTTGCCACCATTGAGCACTCTCTATGGAATGCGGTGCCTGATTTTGTTCGTGCTATAGATGAGCGGCTCAGGGAACATACCGATATTGGTCTGCCGCTGGATGCTGTACCGGTGCGCTTTTCTTCCTGGATGGGAGGAGACCGGGATGGAAATCCATTCGTCACCGCTGAGGTGACCCGGGAAGTGCTTTTATTGAGTCGCTGGATGGCTGCGGATTTGTACCTCAGGGATCTGAACCCCCTGATTGGAGAGCTCTCCATGACGGAATGCAGTGAAGAAATGAAGCAGAAACTGGGGGATTGTCGAGAGCCCTATCGGGTCGTTCTCAGACAGCTCAGAGAGCGTCTCAGAGAGGCCCGAACCTGGTGCGAATATGCACTGGTCGACAAATCCCGTTCTTCTGAAGTGCTTCTGGAGCATAAAGATCTTGTTGAGCCTCTGGAGCTTTGCTACCACTCCTTGCATGAAGTGGGTCTGGGCGTCATTGCCGATGGTCCGCTATTGGACATGATCCGTCGTGCTCACAGCTTTGGTCTCACCCTGATACGTTTGGATATTCGTCAGGAAGCGAGCCGACATACTCAGGCGATCAGTGAGTTAACCAGAGCTCTGGGGATTGGTGATTACCAGAGCTGGGATGAACAGGAAAAGCAGACCTTTTTACTGAAAGAGCTGCAGAATCCCAGGCCCATGATTCCGGTAGAATGGCAGCCTTCCAAAGATGTCGCTGAAGTCCTTGCCACCTGTCGTGCTATTGCCAGAGAAGGTCAGCAGGCATTAGGCGCATATGTCATTTCCATGGCCTACAAACCATCCGATGTCTTGTCTGTAGCGCTGTTGCTGAAGGAGTGTGGCGTTGGCTTTGCAATGCCTATTGCTCCTCTGTTTGAAACACTTGACGCGCTGGATGGTGCCAGTGAGTGTATCAGCTCTCTATTGTCATTGCCCTGGTATCGTGGTTATTGCCATGGCGGTCAGATGGTGATGATCGGTTATTCCGACTCTGCCAAGGATGCTGGCTGGATGGCAGCAGCCTGGGCTCAGTATCGGGCCATGGAAGAGGTGACGGAGGTCTGTCGTAAAAATAATGTCGGGCTGACACTGTTCCACGGTCGTGGTGGTACCATCGGTCGTGGTGGTGGCCCTGCCCATGCGGCGATTCTCTCCCAGCCACCGGGCTCGGTGAACAATAATCTGCGAGTCACTGAACAGGGAGAAATGATCCGTTTCAAGTTTGGTTTCCCTGATGTGGCCATTAACAGTCTGATGCTCTATGCAAGCGCCACGCTGGAAGCAACCCTGCTGCCCCCGCCTGTGCCAGAGCAAAGCTGGCGGGATATGATGGATCAGCTGGCCAGAGATTCCCTGCAAATATACCGGGGTATGGTCCGGGATGAGCCTGATTTTGTTCCCTATTTTCGTGCGGTGACGCCAGAACAGGAATTGGCCAAGTTACCCCTGGGTTCAAGACCTGCAAAGCGCAAGCCCAATGGTGGCGTGGAAAGTCTGCGGGCGATTCCATGGATATTCGCCTGGACCCAGATTCGTCTCATGCTGCCCACCTGGCTTGGGTGTGGTGCCGCCTTAAGAAATGCTTTGGAAAACGGCCAGAAAGAAACTCTGGAAGAGATGATCAGTCAATGGCCCTTCTTCAAGGCGCGGCTGGAAATGCTGGAGATGGTCTTTATGAAGACCGATTCGAATCTGGCTGAATACTATGAAGAGCGGTTGGTACCGACCGAGCTACAGCATCTGGGAGAAAGTCTGCGAGAGCAGTTGAAAACTGCAGTTCAGGCACTGCTGGAGCTTAAAAGCGGGGAAGAGTTGATGTCTAACCATCCTCAGAATAAGCAGGCTATCGCTTTGCGTAATCCATATACTGACCCTCTGAATGTGCTTCAGGCAGAGTTACTCTACCGCGTTCGACATTCAGAAGAAGGGAAGGTTTGTGAAAACCTGGAACAGGCCTTGATGATTACTGTTGTTGGTATTGCTGCAGGTATGCGTAATACCGGCTAACTGGCTTATTGTCAGAGTCAATGTGTTTGTCTCCTGTAACTCGTTCCAATGCTCCAGCAAAGGCAGGAGTCGCAGGAGAGTCTCCACCCGGTCAGTCTTCAATGTGGCTGACGTACAATGATATCCGGGGTGAAATTTTAAGGTTTTATTACCATGGTGCATGATATAGGATCACGGAGCACGTCAAGATAAGGTGATCGGAACAAGCATGGCTGTCGCTGCAATTATCACAGGAACGGGGCTATACACCCCGACCAGTTCTATCAGCAATGATGAGCTGGTCACGAGCTACAATACCTGGGCTCAGAAAGAGAATGACAAACACCAGCAGGCAATCGCTGCCGGTGAAAAAGACCCCCTGCCATTGAGTAACAGTGCCTTTATAGAAAAAGCTTCGGGCATTAAAAGTCGTTATGTCATGGATCGTGAAGGTGTTCTTGATCCTGATCGTATGGTACCCCAGCTACCCGAGAGGGATGACGAAGAAATCTCTGTTCAGTGTGAAATGGCATTACATGCTGCCAGAGATGCGCTTTCCCAGGCACGAGTGAGGCCGGAAGAGATAGATCTGGTCATTGTGGCTTGCTCCAACCTGCAAAGGGCTTATCCTGCCATTGCCGTTGAGGTGCAGTACTACTTGGGAGCATCTGGCTACGCCTACGATATGAATGTGGCCTGTTCTTCTGCGACTTTTGGTATCAAAGCGGCAACGGATGCCATTCTGTCCGGTAATGCGCAGAGGGTTCTGGTGATCAGTCCCGAGATCACTTCTGCTCATTTGAATTTCCGTGATCGGGACAGCCACTTTATTTTCGGAGATGCTTCGACAGCTGTTGTAGTTGAAGCGGAAAGTGTTGCCAGTAATGAGAAAGGCTTTGAAATTCTGGGTACCAGAGCCTGGACTCAGTTTTCCAATAATATCCGTAATAATTTTGGGTTCCTGAATCGTGCTGATGAGTCCGGTATTGGACAACCCGATAAGCTGTTTGTGCAAAACGGTCGCAAGGTTTTCAAGGAGGTCTGTCCTAAAGTGGCAGAGATCATTTCAAGTCACCTGGATGAGTTGAGACTGACGTCTGAGAAACTCTCTCGTCTTTGGCTACACCAGGCGAACCTGAGCATGAATCAGCTGATTTCACGCAGGGTATTAGGCCGTGAAGCGACTCCGGCAGAAGCGCCGGTTATTTTGGATGAGTACGCTAACACCAGTTCTGCAGGATCAATCATTGCTTTCCATAAGTATTCAGCAGATCTGGAAGCGGGTAGTTGTGGTGTTATCTGTTCTTTCGGAGCGGGTTACTCTATTGGCAGTATTGTCGTCAGAAAACGCTGAGAGCCTTTCGTTGAATAGGCGGCTGGTCGACTCCACTGCGAAATAGTGCGATGAGTGGGCAAATTTACCTATTTGTCATTACCCATTACAATAGCCTGCAATTTTTCCCGAATGCTTGCCAGTAACCGGAAATCGAAAGACGGGGTTCGGATTGTTTTCTGTTGCTGGGGCGGAGATCTGAATGACTGAGAAGGTAAGAGATCAGGACAAGACTCACTTTGGTTACAAAGATGTCAATCCTGATGATAAAGAGAAACTGGTGGCGGGTGTTTTTCACTCAGTGGCTGATAGCTATGATGTGATGAACGACCTCATGTCGATGGGCGTACACCGGCTCTGGAAGCGTTTTACCATAGAGCTTTCTGCGGTTCGCAAAGGTCATCAGGTTCTGGATATTGCCGGTGGCACCGGCGACCTCACAAAACAGTTTTCCCGTCTGGTGGGCGACACGGGTCGGGTCGTGCTGGCTGACATCAATGAGTCGATGCTCAGGGTTGGCCGTGATCGTCTGATTGATCAGGGCATTGTCGGGAATGTTGAGTATGTTCAGGCCAACGCCGAGTGCCTGCCATTCCCGGAAAACACGTTCGACTGCATAACCATTGCCTTTGGCCTGAGAAATGTGACCGATAAGGCCGAAGCACTGCGCTCTATGTGCCGGGTTCTGAAGCCTGGTGGCCGACTGCTGGTGTTGGAGTTCTCAAAGACTAACAATCCTTTGTTAACCAAAGTCTATGATGCTTATTCCTTCTCCCTGTTGCCGGCGATGGGTAAGCTGGTGGCAGGTGACTCAGAGAGTTATCGCTACCTGGCCGAGAGTATTCGCAAGCACCCGGATCAGGAAACCCTGAAAGCCATGATGAAAGAAGCCGGTTTTGTGAATACCACCTACCACAACATGACCGGCGGCATTGTTGCCCTGCATAAAGGCATCAAACCCTGATTATCATGAAGACGGCATTTCTGGCGTTTGTGGAGAACCGGATCAATCAGCTGTTGAAGCTCGATCCCGTTACAGCCGGGGCTTTAAAGTCTCTGGACGGCAGCGTTATTCATCTCATTGGTCTTCAGCCTGATTTTAACTGCTATGTTTTTCTGGACGCCTCAGGAGTTCGCTGTGCTGGCTGGCATGAGGGCTCTGTTGATGTCACTCTGCAGGGGCCATTAAGTAGTTTTATAACGCTTGCCGCTGATCGAGACGCTTCCTGGGATGCCATCAGAGGGCTAAATGTCTCGGGTGATCAGAAAGTTCTGGAAGCGCTGCAATCTACCCATCGAGGGATGCAGCTCGACTGGGAAACCCTGATCTGTGAGCAAGTGGGTCCAGTAGCAGGGCATTCACTGGCTGAAGGGCTGCGCTTCATAACCTCAACGCTGACAGGCTTTGGAGAAACGCTTCCTGGCCAAGGGGCCGCTTATCTTCAGTACGAATTGGAGCTGGTGCCCTCAGAGTCTGAAATCGGTGCTTTCAGTCGTGAGGTTACCGCTCTGAGTGAAGCTGTGGAAAGCTTGAGCAGACGTTTGAACAAAACTTGATGGGAAAGCTGACAAGGCAGCCTCGAGCGCAGAACAGCCCCTTTGTGAGTTAAGCAAGCGAGTTGAGCAAACAAGAGTATCGCGGGAGAAAAGGGTGCTGCAGTTAACCCGTTTAATAAAAATTGTTGGGGCTATTGCCCGCTACAGGCTGGACGATCTGGTCGAGATCGACTGCCTGCCTTTTCCTGCCAGAGTTCTGATGCGACTCCTTCCCTGGCGATACTTTATCAAGAACAGCGACCCCAGAGCCGTCCGACTCAGAAAAGGGCTGGAATCCCTGGGACCTATCTTTATCAAGTTCGGCCAGATTCTGTCTACCCGTCGCGACCTGTTGCCTGAAGATATCAGTGATGAATTGGCCCGACTGCAAGATCAGGTGGCGCCTTTCCCTGCGACAGAGGCCGTAGCCATCATTGAACGAAGCCTGCAAGCCCCGGTTTCAGAACGGTTTGACCGCTTTGATCACGAACCTATGGCTTCTGCGTCCATAGCCCAGGTGCACACTGCTCGACTGCATAGTGGAGAAGAAGTGGTGGTTAAGGTGATACGGCCTGGCATAGAGAAGGTGATCCGCAAGGATATTCGGCTGATGTACGGCTTCAGTCGTTTGCTGGTCGCGCTTGTAAGAGAAGCCAGAAGGCTCAGGCCAATAGAAGTGGTCAGGGATTACGAGAAAACGATTCTTGATGAGCTGGATCTGTTGCGGGAAGCTGCCAACGCCTCTATGTTACGCAGGAACTTTATCGACTCACAGTTGCTGTTTGTTCCCCGAGTCTATTGGGATTACTGCAAACCTTCAGTGATGGTGATGGAGCGAATTTATGGTGTGCCTGTTGCTGATACAGATACCCTGAAGGCGAAGGGTACCGATATGAAAAAACTAGCGGAAAGAGGTGTTGAGATCTTTTTCACCCAGGTTTTCCGCGACCGGTTTTTCCATGCCGATATGCATCCGGGGAATATTTTTGTCGATATCTCTAACCCTTCTGAGCCAAAATATATAGGCATTGACTGTGGTATCGTCGGTACTCTGGAACCTGAAGATCAGTATTATCTGGCCTGTAATCTGCTGGCCTTTTTCAAACGGGATTATCGCAAGGTCGCCCAACTGCATGTGGATTCAGGCTGGGTTCCTTCCCATACCGTAGTAGGTGAGCTTGAAGCCGCTATTCGGACAGTCTGTGAGCCCATATTTGAACGGCCATTGAAAGATATATCGTTCGGGCATCTGTTGGTCAGATTGTTTCAGGTTGCACGAAGGTTTGAAATGGAAGTTCAGCCCCAGCTGGTTCTTTTGGAGAAAACGTTACTGAATGTCGAAGGTCTGGGCCGACAGCTTTACCCGGAACTGGATTTGTGGAATACAGCACAGCCTTATCTTGAGAAATGGATGAAGGATCAGGTCAGCCCCTGCGGAATCGGCCGCACAGTACATGATAATATTCCCGACTGGCTGCTGAGTGCGCCTAATATGGCCAAAAATGCTCTGCATAGCGTTAAACAGTTTTCGGAGCATCAGCGAAAGCTGATGGCCATACATAATCGGGCAGACCGGCGAACCGACAAAAGCAAGTGGTTGGGTGGGGTATTGGTTGTACTGGCCGCTACTGTTCTGGTCTTCCCTGAATGGTCTGCACAGCTTCCCTGGCAGGGAGTGTTAACGGGAGGAGCCGGGGTCTGGCTCCTGATTCGATAGGATTGGAGATAAGTAGCATGAGTTGGTTGGATGACGTTCGCTGGAACAGTGATGGTTTGGTGGCCGCGACAGCCCAGGATCATCAAACCGGCAGGGTGCTGATGCAGGCCTGGATGAACCGGGAAGCCTTGGCCCTGACCGCTGAAGAACAGCAAGCAATATACTGGTCACGTTCCCGGGGCAAGCTCTGGCGTAAAGGTGAGTCATCCGGTCATGTGCAGAGACTGCATGAGCTGCGGCTGGACTGTGATGGCGATTCTGTTCTGCTGGTGGTAGAACAACTTGGTGGAATAGCCTGTCACACAGGGCGGGAATCCTGCTTCTATCGTAAGTTGACCGAGGACGGTCAATGGTTAACTACGGATGAAGTTCTGAAAAGTCCCGATGCCATCTACGGTGAAGACAAGAGCGGAAGCAGCGATAATGAATAACATCCTGGATAAGTTGGAAGCTGTGCTGGAAGAACGCCGTCAGGCCAGTCCGGGCAGCTCCTATGTTGCCAGTCTGCATGACGCGGGTATGGACAAGATCCTGAAAAAAGTCGGTGAAGAGTCGGCAGAAACGCTGATCGCAGCCAAAGCAGCAGAATTTGGCGGCAGTCTTGATGATGTGGTTTACGAAACGGCGGACCTCTGGTTTCACTCTCTGATCATGCTGTCCCACCTGGGGCTGAGCTACAGAGAAGTTCTTAAAGAGCTGGAGCGACGCTTTGGTCTGTCTGGCATAGAAGAAAAGGCCTCTAGGCAACCCTCCTGAGTGAGGAAAAACCGGATATCCGGTAGAATAGTATTGATCATACGGCTGCACTTGCAAGAGGGCAGTTGTTAATGTTTCCAGGGGATGTTGGCATAGTGGCTGGCATTTCCCGGCCAGTCTGAAAGGAAGGTGCATTATGGGGTTTGGTGGAATCAGTATCTGGCAGTTGCTCATTATCCTGCTGATTGTGGTGATGTTGTTTGGTACCAAGAAATTGAAAGGCCTGGGAAGTGACCTGGGGGGGGCCGTAAAGGGATTCAAAAAAGCGATCTCTTCTGACGAAGAACAGAAGCCCGGGCAGTCTGAGAACAGTCATCAGAAAAAAGAGACTGAAGATACTCAACGTAAATCCTGAGTCAGGTTGCAGGCCAGTTTGCCTCATCCCTGTATCAGGACAGGATAAACTGCTTTTACGTTCAACACGTTTTTGAGATACCTTTGGAGATAAAGTGTTCGATATCGGTTTCACAGAGCTGCTTCTTATTGCTGTGATCGCTCTGGTCGTTCTGGGGCCAGAGAGGCTGCCGGGTGCGATTCGAACCACGGCCTACTGGATCGGCAAAATTAAACGCAGTTTTCAGTCTGCCAGGGAAGAGCTGGAAAAAGAACTGGATGTCGATGGCATCAAAAGACAGATTCATAACGAACAGGTTATGAAAGAGTTGGAAAAGACCCGCTCTCAGGTGGCTGAGTCGATCAAGGAGCCATTGGAGACATTAAACAAGTCCATTGAACCTGGTACAGATCGCGATGAAAAGGACTCTGGTGGCATTAAAAACAGAGCTCAAAACGAAACTGAAGAGAAAAAAGACAAGAGCGCATGAGCGAAGATGGAGCCAACAAAGAACAGCCTCTGGTTCAGCATCTTGTTGAGCTAAGGAGTCGTTTGCTGCGCAGTTTTGCAGCTGTGCTGGTGGTATTTTTGGGGCTCTTCTATTTTTCCAACGATATTTATCGATTCGTTTCAGAGCCCCTGACGGTGCATTTACCCGAGGGTAGCACCATGATTGCCACCGAGGTAGCTTCGCCCTTTCTGGCCCCCTTCAAGCTAACCCTGTTTGTGGCTTTTTTTCTGGCGGTTCCGTATATTTTGCATCAGTTATGGGGGTTTATTGCGCCGGGTCTTTATAAGAATGAGAAACGGTTGGCTATTCCCGTACTGGTAGCCAGTGTTCTGCTTTTTTATCTGGGGATGGCCTTTGCCTATTATGTTGTCTTCCCGATTATCTTCTCTTTCTTTACTACCGTCGGACCCGAATCGGTAACGGTGATGACTGATATCAATCGATACCTCGAATTTATACTGAAATTGTTTTTTGCCTTCGGCATGGCTTTTGAAATTCCTGTAGCGACATTAATGCTCGTGTGGAGTGGTATTTCAACGGTAGAAAGCCTTTCGAAAAAACGCCCCTATGTCGTCGTTGGCTGTTTTGTTATAGGTATGTTGCTGACTCCCCCTGACGTTGTTTCCCAATCCCTTCTGGCCATTCCGATGTGGTTGTTGTTTGAAGCCGGTCTGTTTTTCTCCAGACTTCTCATCCGAAGAACGTCAGATTAAAGTCGGGATTTCTCTCGCTGTTGGGCTATTGTGTGAATTCCTGCCACTGAAATGACTCGCCCTGCTTTGACTAAGTTGAATGGAGGATGACATAACTTTCAGGACGCATATGGATAATCTTCAGAAGACACCGCAGGACGACAGTATTTTGCACCATCTCAGGATGGCTGCGATCAGTATTAGCAAAGCAACTTCTCTGGCACTTGGCAAAGCCCGGGCTTTCTGTCGGAGTGTCGTTGCAGTGCTGATTCCTTACCGTCTGAAAAAAAACCTGGATTCTTTTAAACCACCTGCGTCACCTATGAAACAGCGCTCCATAACGGCTATGGGATCCCAAAAGCTGTCAGCATTACTAAAAGGCTATTCATTTCCGGAGGTGGATGCATTCAAGGACGATTTCAAACTCCGGGTTAGAGATGTTATGGATGATATCGTTGCTATTGGAGGCGATAAAGAACAGAAGCTATACGAGACAGTAAAGAGCAGCCTTCTTCAAAGAATTGATGATTGCGGATCTCTGGATGAGATACTGGTGTGGTTGAATGATGTGGTACCAGAGCCCTATCTGAAGAGGCTGTGTATGAGCTTCCTGCAGATTGGGCGGAAAACCGGGGCCGATTTGGGGCTGTCAGAACAGGGCCATTTATGGCTGGAATCCATGATTCAAAATGAATCGTTTGAAGGGCTAAAGGAAAATCTGTTTCAGCAATTGAAATCCGAGCTGGGTCAATCCACTGAGTGGCTGGCGGAAGGTTTTAAACAATATACAGCGAAAGAGCGCAGTCTTTTACATTCGATTCAGACGGTCGGAGATGTGCCAGAAATGGTTTCACATCTCGATAACCACTTTGAGCATTGTGAACAATATGGTTACCTTCTGAAACTGAAAAAACTGGTCGAGAAGGCTGGATTTAAGCGGGGAGCATTTAGGGTGCGGGCCCCGCTACTGGCTGCTGGTTATGAACTGGGTACATTTAAAGAGAAATTTTTCCTTCTTCTGGAATTGATTCATAAGAATCAAAGTGAAGAAATAGACAGTCGATCCGGCCTGATAACAAAACAAATCAGTGCCCTGGCCCTGAATGTCATGAAGGCCAGCAATATCAATGACGTATTTGATTTGATCAAACAGGAGGCACCTTCAAAATACGCGAAAGACCTGCTGACTGCCTTCAAGGAAATCTGTGAGGAAACCGGCGATAACTTGCAGCTGGATCCATCCATAAGACAGTTTCTGGAGGATCGCGAAAACTGCGCTGAAGACACCTCTTTAGACTTAAACTGGAGTCATGTGTCTCAAGACTTTGAGATGGTAGCCAAGCTGAAGGCAGGCCTGATCGGTGATATTGACACTATCATCAAGGGAATAGCAGACGAATGTTATGCGAAGGCTGTTCAGGAAAAGCTAGATAAAGAGGGCGAGTCTGCCTCGTCAGAAAAAAAATACGTCTTCGTTTCATATGCCGAGGTTAATCCCGAAGATCTGCCCGATGTTAAAGCGCTGAGAGCACTGAAGACAGAGGTCGAACGCTGTGATTCTTATGAAGACATGGTTACAGAGTTGATCAAGCATGCGCCTGAAGAATACACCAGACCTTTGTTGCATGGACTGGAAGAAATCTATGAAAAGCTGAAAGAGTCTAATGAGGAACTCTCTGATCCAGAGGAAGTCTCACAAGCTCCCGATTTTGTGTCTGATAGCATACATGAAATATCTCCCCCGGTTGAGGTTGACGAATTAAAAGACTTTGAGGTGTCTTTAGATGATGCGCAAATACTCAATAAGGCTCGTGATTCCGAAAAAAAATATAATTTGAAAAACGTATCTATTGGGGATCAGTTAAAAATAACAATGTTAAAGGCGCCCAATAATTCTCAAGGGGAAGAAGTGTTAGATGATAAGCAAGATGTTTTGTGTGATTTTTTATTTCAACGAGACATAAAAAAAGTTTTTAAAATAAAGATAAAAGGTAAAGAGTTTGCTATTTCCGTGCCGACGAAAAGTTATGAAGCGAGGCATTGGCCTACTGTGTTAAAGGAAACACAGTCAACAGAACGACTCAGGCAGCTAGGTTTTAACACGCTCTCTTTTCATAAAACCGTTCTTGTCGAGATAGACGGTGTGACTGTTCCCGCCACAGTTATGCCTTTATTTGACGATCTTGATGGCCAGATTGCAGATCATAAAAACGCCTATATTCTCGATTCGTTTATAGACGACATTGCTGTTATAGATCAAAGTACTGGAGAAAAGTTCAAGGCTGAAGAAATTCCTGACGAAGTGGCGTTTTGTGGTGTACTTCAACATGCTATTGAAGACGCAGGCATATTGGTGAAGAATAAAATATGTCTGGACTCTGGCTCAATTAACTATCAGATACTCGAGTCTGGTGATGTTAAGTTGTTTTTGCCCGATTTTCCAAGAGGTATAATCGAAACAAATTACACACATATGGATTTATGCAAAGCTTATGCTTCTCACTTGGTAGATGGTTTTGTTCGGTGTCTTAGAAAGCAGGATTGCATGAAATTTGAGACAGTCCATAAAAACCCAAGATTCAAGCAAAAATTAATTGAGTTGATCGATCTGGCTTCCAAGGGGGAGAGAACCCCTGGACCTCCCAGGGAGTCAAGTTGACTCCCTGCAACGGATCTTCGATAAAATTAGCCTTTCGTTAAGGGCGCTTTATCTGGAAAATGCAGGTTTCTTTTCTGACTATTGATGCTTCCCGATATGAACCTGCTGTTATTGACTCCCACCGATTTTATTTCTGAAAGCCGCGTCAGGCTGACGGGAAGATCTCTTCAGCATGTCCTGAACGTTCATCGCTCTCAAGCGGGTGACAGCATCAGAGTAGGGATGCTGGATGGAGAAATGGGTCAAGGCGTTATTGTTTCTCTGACGGATCAGGCAATGGAGTTGGATGTCTGTCTGGATCAAAAGCCTCCTGAACCTCTGCCTCTGACGATTCTGCTGGCTCTCCCGCGTCCGAAAATGCTGAAAAGAAGTCTGCAACACTTGTCGTCTCTTGGGGTTAAGAAAATCATTCTTATGAACAGTTACCGGGTCGAGAAAAGCTTTTGGCAGTCGCCCTGGCTGACAGGAGAAAAAGTCCGCGAACAGCTTATTCTGGGGCTGGAGCAGGCAAGGGATACGCAGCTCCCGGAAGTTATTCTTGAGAAGCGCTTTAAGCCTTTTGTTGAGGATCGATTACCCGCCATTATGGACGGCAAGCGTTGTCTTGTCGCCCATCCTTCAGGCGGAGTCCCATGCCCTCATCAGGTCGATGATCAAGTGGTTCTGGCGATTGGGCCTGAAGGTGGATTTATTCCTTACGAAGTGGAAAAGCTGGAAGAGGCAGGGTTTGACCGGATTCATCTGGGCTCAAGAATTCTCCGGGTTGAAACCGCTGTCACAGCGATTACCAGTAAATTGTACGACTGAATGGTATTTTACACTGACCTGCGGTTTAGGTATGTTGTAAGAAAAGCCTTCCCGTTCGCAGAGTGAGTGTATGGATACACAAAGCGACTTTTCATTTCCAGTATTGAGCCATTGTTCAAAATCTCTGGCTTTCTTGCTTTTGTTTTTCCTCAGCGGAAAACTGACAGCCGCTGATAAAGGTGCTTTACTGGATGAGCTCTATGATGACGCTCAGCTGGAACAGCAGCTTGGTTGGGTGCTTTCCAGCATGACCATTAACCAGAAGGAATATTCACTGCCTCCGGAAGTGGTGAGTACGGTTAATCAGGTCGTCAAGGTCCGCTACAGTCCCGATCTTTTCAAATCTTCCATGGAAGCGACTCTCGATGAAGCGTTAAGTATCGGTGAATTACTGAAACTTTTGGACTGGTATAACTCGGCACTGGGTCAAAAAATTCTGCGCTTGGAAATGGAAGCCAATGATCCTCGCAATGCAGAGCGTATGCAGGCTTACATTCAAGAAAAATTATCCACTGAGTTACCTAGAACCAGTCGTGTTCGTCTGATTGAAGAATTGATGGAAACTCTGGATGCGGTTGAACTGGGTACTGAGCTGGCTGCCAGTGCGTCGGTGGGAGCCAAGCGCATACTCCATGAAGTCATGCCGATCAATGACGGACGTCCTTTAAGACCGCCTGAGGTGCTCAAGGCAAGGGAAAAGCCGATCATTCGTAAGGGGATGAACGATCATATGAGGTACGTCTATCTCTATACCTATCGAAGCTTGCCAGATAGTGAGATTCGCGACTATCTGAATTTTGCCCGAAGCTCTGCCATGCAGAATTTTCAGCGTGGTCAGATCCTGGCTATAGCCCGAATTCTTTAAGTCATCTCCTGAGGGTCCACGTCCAATGTCCAGCGAAGGTCTTTCGGTAATTTCATGGAATCCAGGTGTTTGACGGCAATATCCAGTAAGCGATGCAGAGAAACACGCTGGTAACTCTGCAATAACAGCTGATAACGATAACGCCCCTGTCTTTTTTCCATAGGCGCCGGGATTGGGCCCAATACTCTGACAGAGCCTTGCTGGTGGTGGTTTAATAAAATATGCCTGAGACTTTTTAATAAATTTTCCCCCGCTGCCGCCATAGATGACTCTGTTCTGAACAGGGCCAGATAACCTTCAGGTGGTAGCTTGAGTTGTTTTCGTTCGATCATCAAGCTGTCTGCAAAGCGACTGTACGGCTGGCTGACCAGCATCTGCAAAGCGGGATGCTGAGGGTTATGAGTTTGGATAATGACATGCCCCGGTTTCTTTTCCCGGCCTGCTCTGCCAGCGACCTGAAGGATCAACTGTCCGGTTTTTTCCAGCCCTCGGAAATCGGAACTGAACAGCCCGGAATCGGCATTGATGATTGCGACCAGAGTAACATCGGGAAAATGATGGCCTTTGGCCAGCATTTGAGTTCCCAGAAGTATGCAGGGTTCGCCAGTTTGGACCCTATCCAGAATCTCTGAAAGCGCATTTTTTCGACGAGTCGAATCTCTGTCCACCCGAATCAGAGGAATAGTCGGGAATATTTGCTCCAGAATTTGTTCGCACCGTTCGGTACCCTGACCTGCAGGCTGAAGGTTTTTACTGTGGCATTTTGGGCATGACCAGGGAATAGCAGTTTGGTAATCACAGTGATGACAATGCATATGAGGTGGCGTGCGATGCAGTGTCAGATGGGCATCGCAGTGCGGGCAATCCATGACTTCACCACAATCATGGCAGATCAGGGAGGGGGCGTAGCCTCGGCGATTCAGAAAGACCATGACCTGTTCGCCCTTATCCAGAGTTGACTGCATCCTTGTTATCAGGCCCTGGGCAAAACCTTCATGGAGTATTTGCTGACGGATATCGAGTAGTTCCAGAGTCGGTGGGCGGGAATGTCCTGCCCGGCTGCTGATCTCAAGATGGCTGTAACGACCTTTCCTGGCGTTCACGAGGGTTTCCAGAGAAGGGGTGGCGGATCCCAGGACAACCGGGCAGTCTGCTATTTTTGCCCGGTATATGGCCAGATCCCGCGCGTTGTATCTGAGGGTGTCCTGCTGTTTGTATGAGTTGTCGTGCTCTTCATCAACAATAATTAATCCCAGTTTGGGTAGAGGCGTAAAAATTCCTGAGCGGGTAGCAATCAATACCCCGGCTATGGTTCGGCTGGCAGCAAGCCAGCCCTGCAAACGTTCGCCATCACTCAATCCGGAATGAAGGCAGGCCACGGGGACAGAGAACCGGCTGCGAAATCGTCTGACGGTTTGAGGCGTCAGACCGATTTCAGGAATCAGAACAAGCACCTGTTTACCGGCTTTAAGAGTAGCTTCTATGGCCTGGAGGTAGACTTCCGTTTTACCACTCCCGGTGACACCATCCAGTAAAACAGGGTGAAAAGTGAGGCATGCCAGAATGCCTTTCAAGGCGAAAGCCTGTTCAGTATTCAGGTTCAGCGGTTCCTGTCTTAGCGGGTTTGCATACTCAGTGAAATGTTGGTCAACCCGCTCAACTTCGTGTACGACAACTCGTTGTTTCTTTTGCAACTGGGTGAGAATGGTTTTACTGATACCGACTTCCCGAAGTTCTGGCTCTGACAGACCTTCGGGGTATTTTTCCAGCCATTGTAATGCCTTGAGTTGTTTGTGAGCTCTTTTCAGAGACTGGGTGATGGCTTTATCAAGCGGGGCGGTGGGGCGCCAGAGTGCTATTTTTTCCCGGGTTGCAGGTTTTCCCTGTCGGAGGGCTTTGGGCAATGCCTGAAGCAGGGTTTCTCCCAGGCTGTAGTGATAATAACTGGATGCCCATCGGCAAAGTTGCATGATGTCTCTGGGGATTAGAGGGCTCTGGTCTGGAACAGCAGAGACTTTTTTGAGCTTTTCTCTGGGATAATCGGATTCAGGTTTAATGGCTTCGATTATGCCAACCAGCTTTCTGGGTCCAAATGGAACCTGAACTCTCATACCCGGTTGCAGGTTTGCCTCACTATCCGGAGGAAGATAGTCGAACATCTGCCTCAATGGGGTGGGTATGGCGATGCTGAGATAATTATCGTCACATGAGGTCATGAGGCTACTTTTAATGGCTAATGGCGTCAGGAGCCTTCCGACAGGCTCCCGCTCAGTTTAACCTGAGTTGCGGTTCGGTTGAAATGAACGGTCAGTGAAATACCAGTATTTGCCTGACGGGGATACTTTGGTATGATTCTGCCACAATTTTCCAGGGTCACTGAATGGCAGTCTCTGGGCAGTGCATTCTATTGACTGCCCCGGTAATGACAGTTTGTGACCGTTTCGCGTGCGGTGCCCAGGCCGAGTTGCTATTAGCCAGAGACCGGGTGGCGGCACGCATTGTTTTGAGGTAGATCCCATGAAGCCGGAAATCCATCCGAATTACGAAGAAATCGAAGTTACCTGTTCCTGCGGTAACAAGATCAAGACTCGCTCTACTCTGTGCAAAGATCTGCACATTGAAGTTTGTTCGAAGTGCCACCCATTCTACACCGGCACTCAGAAAGTGATGGACACTGGCGGTCGTATCGAGCGCTTCACCAAGCGTTTTGGCAAGGTAGGTGCTCGCAAGTAAGCATTTACATGCTTGCTTTTTAGCCGGACAGCCACGAATCAGAAACAGTCGTAAGCTATAGAACAGTCATGAACTTGGAATAGTGTGAGTTGAAAATACCGCTATGCTTGTTCGGAGAATGATTCTAAAGGTAGTATGATGAGCTTTTCTGACTTTGCTGGCTGTGCAAAAAAGGCGATTCGCATTTTTGCGGGCGCCTTTTTTTGTGTTTGGCAGTTTTGCCTGATCTCCCCCGCATTTGCCATTGAGACCTGCACTCAGAGTGGCCCTTCAGAAACTGTAAAGTGGGATTATATTGTTGACGGCGATTCATTGTGGTTGAAGGATGGTCGTAAAATTCGTTTCCCCTCCATCAATACACCTGAAATAGCCTATGAAAAAAAGCCGTCAGAACCCTTCGGAGATGAAGCCTCTCTGGCCCTCAAAAAGTTGCTGTCAGGAACGCAAAAAATCAGGATTCAGGTCGTTGGAAAAGACCATTATGGTCGAGTACTTGCCCATCCCTTTTTAATGGATGGTCGATCCATTGAGTCACTGCTCATTGAAAAAGGCCTGGGTTACCAACTCTTTTCTGAGGAGCTTGATACTTATCGGCAATGTCTGAAGCGGCAGGAAGCCGAAGCAAGAAAAGAGAAAGCAGGTGTTTGGTCAAAAAATCCTGTTCTGGATATCAAGGACAACGGGTTGAAACCGGGTTTCAGAGTACTCAGGGGCAAAGTCGTTGAGGTTGCGAGTTCCAAAAAAAGTGATTTCTTATGGGTGGAAATGGATGGCCCGGTGGTTATTCGTGTGCCCAAGTTTTCTGTAGATGCAGGGTGGCTAAAAGGTCTGGCAGGTCAGCGTATTGAATTCAGAGGCTGGCTGGTGGATCGCGAGGAAAAAAATAAAGGAGGACGTCGTTACAAGCGTTGGATGGTAGGTATTTACAGTCGAGATGGCGTCCAAAAACTGGAATAGTGTTCTGATGAGCATCACTTGATAGTCTGTGCTCTTTCTGTGAAAGGTATTCTGTTCATAGTTAAGGGTGGCACAAAATGTTTTGCCTGCGCTACAGACATTTCGTTACTGAGCATTAATTTGGGTATCCGGTCTGTAGATATACTTTTCTGGTCTACCGAATCCTTGTTCGACAAAGAGTGATCCTATATTCTCCACACTTAAGACCTCATATTTTCATTAGGATTAAAGTACAAGGATATGAAGCAAGCCGCCCTGGATTACCATGCTCAGCCTAAACCCGGAAAGATCTCGATTGAACTGACCAAGCCGGCGGAGACTGCCAAGGATCTGTCTCTGGCCTATAGCCCGGGCGTCGCAGAGCCAGTGCGTGAAATCGCTGCTGACTCTGAAAATGCCTACAAATACACCATGAAAGGTAATCTGGTCGCAGTGATCAGTAACGGTACTGCGATTCTTGGTCTGGGTAATCTTGGCGCGCTGGCCAGTAAGCCTGTGATGGAAGGCAAGGCTCTGCTGTTCAAACGTTTCGCCGGAATAGATTCCATTGATCTGGAAGTGGACTGCCAAAGTCCTCAGGATTTCATTGATACAGTCAGGCGGGTTGCCTGCAGTTTTGGTGGTATTAACCTTGAGGATATCAAGGCACCAGAGTGTTTTGAAATCGAGCGTCGTCTGATTGAAGAGTGCGATATTCCTATCTTCCATGATGATCAGCATGGTACTGCAATCGTTACTGCGGCAGGTATGTTGAATGCTCTTGAGATTGCCGGCAAGAAGATCGAAGAAGCCCGTCTGGTCTGTCTCGGAGCTGGTTCTGCAGCCATCTCTTGCGTCAAGTTGTTGATCAGCTGTGGCATGAATCCAGCCAATATTTTTATGCTGGACAGTAAAGGCGTTATCCACACAGGGCGTGATGACCTTAACCAGTATAAGGCTTTGTTCGCGGTTGAGACCGATTGCCGTAATCTGGACGATGCAATTAGTGGGGCTGATGCTTTTCTGGGTCTGTCTGGGCCAAACCTTTTGTCTAAGGAACAGCTGGCAAAAATGGCTGAGAATCCTATTGTGTTTGCCTGTGCCAATCCTGATCCTGAAATTCGTCCAGAGCTGGCCAAAGAAGTGCGCTCTGATGTCATTATGGCAACAGGCAGGTCTGACTATCCGAACCAGGTTAATAACGTTCTCGGCTTCCCATTCATCTTTCGTGGTGCTCTGGATGTTCGAGCCAGTCGCATCAATGAAGAGATGAAAGTAGCCGCTGTTCAGGCAATTCGTGAATTGGCCAAGGAGGCAGTTGTCCAGGAGGTTGTCGATGCCTACGAGGGGGCTGAGCTAATCTTTGGTCCGGAATATATTATTCCCAAACCGACTGATCCTCGTTTGCTGGGCTCTGTATCTGCCGCAGTGGCAAAAGCTGCTGTGGATTCTGGTGTAGCTCGTCAGCCTTATCCTGCTCATTATCCTTTGAGGTCTCTGGAGGATATTTAGACCAGAGATTCAGTCGTCATAAAAAAAGCCCTCCCTGATTTCAGGCGAGGGCTTTTTTTGCTAAGTAAGCTTCTGCACCTGACTGAGTGCTAGAACAAATCCTCTGGTTTGAGTGAGCCGCTTTCTTCCAGTAAGGGAAGGCTTCCCTCGCTAAAACTCTTGGGAGTATTTTCTTTCCTGAACAGTTCGAAAATAGCTTCAGGATCGCCTTGTTTTGCCAGTTGCCCTGTTTTCGAATTAATTCGAACCGTTTCTATGCCTCCTGGCTGGGGCAGGCGTCTTACCGGTTGGTCTGCCAGAGCAGTTTTCATGTAACTGATCCAGATGGGTAGAGCGGCATTAGCTCCAAACTCCCACCGGCCCAGAGTGGAGAAGTTATCCTTGCCGACCCAGACACTGGTAAGCACATCGGGGTTAAATCCGACAAACCAGGCATCCTTGCTTTCATTTGTGGTGCCTGTTTTACCGCCAATATCGTGACGTTCAAGGACTCTTGCTCTTTTACCGGTGCCTTTCCAGATGACATCGCGCATGATGTCATTGAGGATATAGTTGACTCGGCTGTCCATAACAGACTCAGCTTCATTGACAATGTTCAGGGAGGCCGTAGGTTCGTCTCCCGTCAAGGGTGTTGAGGTTTCAGTTACTTGCTCTGAAACAAATCCCTCCTCAGGCGTCCCTACCTTACGACAGTCCCGACAGACAATAACCGGGTTGGCCTCGAATACTGTGTCATCCAGAACATCGACTTTCTGAATCAGGTAGGGCGTGACTTTGTAACCGCCATTGGCAATCGTAGCGTAGCCTGTGGTCAATTCCAGCGGTGTCATGGAAACGTTACCCAATGCCAGAGAGAGGTTTCGGGTCAGGGTCTCTTCAGGCAATCCCAGCTTCATCAGGAAGTTCACAGTTCGCTTAACACCAATTTGCCTGAGGATCCGAATCGAGACCAGGTTCCGTGAGCGATAGAGGCCTTCTCTGAGCCGCGTTGGGCCATTGAACTTCATATTGTCATTATTCGGGCGCCAGACGCCTTCAAGTCCCTGATCAGCAAAAACAACGGGAGCATCATTGATGATGGTAGCGGCGGTCAGTCCCTTATTAAGAGCGGCCATGTAGATAAAAGGTTTGAAAGCCGACCCCGCTTGACGGATGGCTTGAGTGGCACGGTTATACATACTGTCGTAGAAATTGAAGCCGCCGACCAGAGCGAGAATAGCCCCATTTTCCGGATTCATGGAAATCAGAGAAGATTGAGCCTGGGGTTCCTGGCTCAGACGGAAGCGGCCGTCAGGCATCTTTCGTACCCAGATCAGATCACCTGCCTTCAGAATGTCAGACGCCTGTTTGGGATTATAGCCATAGGCATTAACATTGATATAAGGCTTTGCCCATTTGAGATTGTCCCAGTCAATCTGATGGGTCTTATCCTCTTTCATCAGGATTGTCACCGATTGATCTGCTACGGCGGTGACCACGGCTGGTATAAGGACACCGGCAGAATGGGTTTCTTTCAGGGTCTTTTTCCAGAAAGCCGTTGTATCTTTTTCCTGTTGAACAATGAGCTTACCATCGTCGTCCTCATTCAGGTTGCTGACAGGTCCCCGGTATCCATGTCTCTCTGTATACTCAAAAAGACCATTGGCAACGGCTTCGTTGGCAGACCTTTGTAAGGTACTGTCAACAGTGGTGTAAACCTTGAAACCTTCCGAGTAGGTTTCCGGGCCAAACCTCTCAATCATTTCCTGACGAACCATCTCGGCGATGTAGGGAGCTTGCAGTTCGATCTTAGGACCATGGTAACTAGCCGTCACCGGGGCCTTAAAAGCCTCTTCATAATTAGCCTGGTTGATATAACCCAGGTCATACATCCTGCCAAGAATCCAGTTTCTGCGAATCCGTGAACGCTCTGGATCATTGATCGGGTTGTAACGGGAAGGAGCCTTGGGCAGGCCCGCGATCATGGCCCACTGAGCCAGATTGAGTTCATCGATCGATTTACCGTAATAAACCTGTGCCGCAGCCTCTACTCCGTAAGCGCGGTTACCCAGATAAATTTTATTAAGATAGAGTTCAAAAATTTCGTCTTTGGTCAGTTGCTGTTCAATCTGGATAGCCAGCAGAATCTCGTTGAACTTTCTGGAGAAGACCCGTTCGTGACTCAGGAAAAAGTTTTTGGCCACCTGCATGGTGATCGTGCTGCCTCCTGACTGGATTCGACCGGTTGAAGCCAGCTGCACAGCAGCTCGCATCAGACCCATGATATCGACGCCGGGGTGGTGGTAGAAACGGTCATCTTCAGCTGCCATGAAAGCTTTAATCAGAGGCTCAGGGGCGTCCGCGAAGTGTATAGGTGTGCGACGCATTTCGCCAAACTCTGCGATCAGTTTTTCGTCCTTTGAAAAGACACGCAGAGGCGTCTGCAGGTGAGTATCACGCAGGGTGTCAACTGAGGGCAGCGAAGGGCTCAGATAGAGATAGGCGCTGGCTGCTATCAGGGTGATGCCGCTGACGGCTGCCAGGCCGCTCCAGAGCAGAAATTTTAAAATTTTTACCGATCGATTCATGCTTGGCTGATGTCCAGTTCTGGCTTGGGGAGGCTGACCGGGAATAGACAGTCTCCTGGCAGTTACAGGAGGGTCATTATAAAGGGAAATGTTCAATTTCCCTAGAATCCGGATCGTTAGTTAATGTAATGTTCGGTTTTATATTCGTTTATCGCGAGCATGATTCTCTATCCAGAGAGGGTTGAAGGGCGTTTTTAGCTCATGACTGTTTCAGCTCAGGGCTGTGCCGGTTGGACGATGTGTTCTGTCATCGATATCGGATAGTTATCGATACGGTTTGGGCAAAGTGGGTAAATCGACAGGCTTTGTCTTGGGTATATTGATTAAAAAGCAGCCACGGGAAGGTGCATAGCGTGATCTGTTTGAAATAAAGTGGATTCGAAAGGTTCCTTTCGTTGCGCATTTGAACGGACTGTTATTAAATAAAAATATAGGGAATTTTTATAACTAAAGCCGCCATGAGAGACAAACATCAGGGTATTGATGTCGATCAAACTGACGTCTCGTGGTGAAAAAAGCAGGAATCGTGTCTGTGTTTGGGCTGTTTAATAATAAAACAAGTGCTGTCCTTGGAGTGGACATCAGTTCGACCTCAGTGAAGGTGCTGGAACTGAGTCGTGGCAGTAAGGGCTACCGAATAGAAGCCTACGGTGAAGAACCTTTGCCACCCGGAATTGTGGTTGAAAATGTCATTCAGGAGCCTGAGGCCGTCGGTGATGCTATCAGGAGAGCTGTTTCCCGCAGTCGCAGTAGTGTGAAAAATGCTGCAGTGGCTGTTTCCGGTTCAGCTGTCATCACCAAGACCATCGAAATGGATTCCTCTCTCAGTGATGAAGAGATGGAAACACAAATCACCGTAGAAGCCGATCAGTATATTCCGTACGCATTAGACGAAGTAGCTATTGATTTTGAAGTCCTTGGGTTGAAGGAAAATAACCCTGAGCGGGCTGAGGTGCTTCTCGCTGCCTGTCGTCGTGATAATGTTGAAATGCGTGAAGAGGCTCTTGGACTTGGTGGTCTCAAAGCCAAAGTGGTGGATGTCGAGGCATTTGCCATGGAAAGAGTCTACGAACTGGTCAGTGATATGCTGGAGCTTCCAGAGGAAGATCCGGTGGTTGCTATTGTTGACATTGGTGCCAGCAGTACTTCGATCAGTGTGTTGAGTAATGGTCAGACTATTTACACCCGCGAACAATTATTTGGTGGTCGACAGCTTACTGATGAGATTCAGCGACGCTATGGCCTAAGCCCTGAAGAAGCAGAAAAGTCCAAACGTGAAGGGGGGCTTTCAGACGATTTTGAACCTGAAGTTCTGGAGCCTTTCAAAGAGGCGGTTGTGCAGCAGGTTTCACGATCCTTGCAGTTTTTCTATTCCTCCAGTCAATACAATGATGTGGATGCCATTCTGATGGCCGGAGGGACATCTTCTATTCCAGGACTGGCTGCTCTGGTTCAGGACAAACTTGGAACACAGGCATTGCTGGCCAATCCGTTTGCCAGAATGGCGCTCTCTCCAAAAGTGGATGCCAGTAAATTAACCGGCAGCGCTCCGGCTTTGATAATCGCCTGTGGATTAGCCATGAGGAGTTTTGACTAATGGCAAGGATTAACCTTCTCCCCTGGCGTGAACAACTTCGGGAAGAGCGCAAAAAACGCTTTATCGCCGCTTGGCTGATGACCATATTGGCCGGTGGCGCGATGATTTTCATGGCAGATATTTACACCGGAAATGCCATCAGTCACCAGCAAAACAGGAATCAGTACCTTCAGAATAAAATTGTTGAACTCGACAAGAGTATTGCTGAAATCAAAGGCCTCAGAGAGAAGCGAACCCAGCTTCTGGAGCGCATGGAGGTCATACAAAATTTGCAGGGTAACCGCCCTATCATTGTTCGGGTGTTTGATCAGCTGGCTCGACTGATTCCTGACGGGGTGCACTTCAAGAGCCTCCAGTTTCAGGGAGACACTCTCAAGCTGGTGGGTGTCGCTGAGTCGAATAATCGTATTTCCAGCTTGATGCGTAATTTTGATTCCTCTGAGTGGTTTTCCGATCCCAATCTGACCGCTGTACGAAAGGTGACCCTTGGCGGAGAACGGATGAATGAATTTGATCTGACTGTGATTCGAACATCGCCTGAGAAAGAAGCCGGAGACGAATCATGAGTTTCGCAGATTCTTTAAAAAAACTGAATGAGCTGGATCTGGCAGAACTGGATCTGGAAAATGTCGGTGGCTGGCCATTGCCGGTCAGGGTTGTTGCCTGCGTACTGACCCTCGGGCTGGTGCTTTTTCTGGGTTATCAATTGCACTTAAGTAATCTTCAGAAAACTTACGACACTGTTATTTCAAAAGAGAAAGAGTTAAAAGATCAATTCAGAATCAAGGCTTTCCAGGCTGCAAATCGTGATGCTTACCGGCTTCAGATGGAACAGATGGAGGCTTCCTTTGGTGCTCTGGTTAAACAGTTACCGAGCGACACTGAAGTGCCCGGATTATTGGAAGATATTACTTTCACCGGTCGTGGTGCTGGTCTGACGTTTGAGACCATCAAGTTGCAGCCTGAAAAAGCCACAGAGTTTTATATTGAGCTTCCAATCAGTATCTCAGTCGGTGGTAACTACCATGATATTGGCAATTTTGTCAGTGGAGTGGCCAGTCTGTCACGAATTGTGACGCTTCATGACTTTTCTATCACGCCGGAAAAAAATGGGCAGATGCTGAAAATGGAGATTCTGGCCAGAACTTATCGCTACAACGACAGGGAGTCTCAGTAATGAAGTATTTACAAAGACTTCTGATTGTCTGTGCCGGAGGTACGTTGTTGGGTTGTTCCGGAAACAGTGGTTTCAGTGATCTTGACCAGTATATGGCTGAGATGAAATCCAAGCCTTCCGGAAGAATTGAACCGCTGCCGACCTTTACTCCCTACGAGGCATTTACTTACAGTGCTTCTGGTTTAAGAAGCCCCTTTGAGCCGCCGGTCAAGTTGCAAGCCTCTGACCGGGCGCTCAGCAGTAATGTCAAACCTGACAATGGTCGTGCCAGACAGTACCTGGAGCAGTTCGATATCGAAACCTTTGCTCTGGTGGGGTCTATCAGCAACGACGATGGGCTTTGGGGTTTGATCCGTGGTGACGACGGCATCCACCGTGTCAGGGTGGGTGATTATCTGGGTAAAAACCACGGTCGAATCACTTACATCGACGACAGTGAACTGCGAATTATCGAAATAGTGCCTGCGGGCTCTGACGTCTGGATTGAAAGACCCAGAAGTATGAGGCTGGATCTTGGCCAACCCTGATCGTTAAACATATGTTTGCAAGGACAGTCCGATCAGTTTCGAAATGGATTTCCCGCTTTGCCGTGCATACCTCACAGATCACGTCTTTTTTTGACGTGGAGACACAAGGTATGGCTCTCGTTATAGTGCCTGTTGAAATACTTGCTGTAATGAGAGTTCCCATGGCTGATATGACAAGGTAGGCGACATCGCTGCAGGAAACTGGATTTTTCTGATGTCATGCCGATTAGAACAACAATTCTAAAATGCTAAGTGGGTTCACTAGATGAATAATAAGCCCGTGTTGAAAGCCAGCGCAATACGAATGCTGCTGTATATGGTGTTGGCGTGGTTGCCGCTTTCTGTCTGGGGTGTAACACTCAAGAAAATGGATGCTGGCACCTTGCCGGGTGATATCGTAGAGCTGCGGCTGATGTTCGACGGCCCTGCACCTGAGGCAAAGGGTTACACGATAGAGCAGCCTCCCAGGATTTCTTTGGATCTACCGTTCACCCGCAGCGATCTGCCCAAATATAATGAAGTTGGCTTTCAGAACACAGAGAGTGTCACCGTGCTTGAGGCTGGAGGCAGAACCCGGCTCGTTGTTAATTTGAAAACAGCTGCTGGTTTTACCACTAAAGCGGACGGTAATGTGCTCTACGTTTATGTGGGCGCAGAAGGTTCTGATACCCGTTCAGTTCTTCCAACAGTAGCCAGTTCTGGTGCGCCTCTGGCTGATCCTGCCAGCCAGGGTATTACCCATATTGATTTCCAGAGGGGGGAGGAAGGAGAGGGTAATGTTGTTATTTCGCTCGCAGATCCCAACATTCCAATGGATATGAATGAGTTGGGTGGTCGCATTCGTCTGGAGTTTCAGGGAAATGTTCTGCCAGGCAGGTTACGCAACCGTCTGGACGTCATTGATTTCGCTACTCCCGTAAAATTCATTGATGCCAAGGTCGAAGACGGGAATGCAGTGGTTGTTATCGAGCCCAAGGGTGATTATAGCTACCTTGCTTATCAGGCAGATAACACACTGACAGTCAGTGTTAAGCCGGTATCCGATAAAGATTATGGTCGTGACCGGAAAGGTCTGGCCTATAAGGGAGACAAACTGTCCCTCAATTTTCAGGATATCGAAGTGCGCGCTGTTCTTCAGTTGATTGCTGACTTTACTGATCTGAATCTGGTGGCCTCAGATACGGTCAGCGGTAATGTGACACTGCGTCTGCAGAATGTGCCCTGGGATCAGGCTCTGGATATCGTTCTCAAATCAAAAGGTCTGGACAAGCGACTTGAAGGTAATGTCCTGACTGTGGCTCCAGCCGAAGAGATTGCAGCCAGGGAACGTCAGCAACTGGAGAATGACAAGCAGATTCGTGAGCTGGCGCCTGTTTACACCGATCTGATTCAGATCAATTACGCTGATGCACAAGAGATTGCGACGGTTCTTGCCGGTGAAGGGGAAGAGACCACTCTGCTGACTGAGCGTGGTTCGGTTCAGGTTGTGGCTCGTACTAACAGTCTTCTGGTTAAGGATACTCAGGAGAAGCTGGATGAGCTGCGAGCTCTGATTCAACGTTTGGATATCCCTGTCAGACAGGTGATGATTGAGGCGAGGATTGTCAATATGGACTCCGACTATGTGCGTGATCTGGGGGTAAAGTGGGGAGGCGCGACAGACTTTGATCGTTCAGCCAATCGGGATGTAGCTATCGGTGGTCAGGGGACTCAGGCGACTATCGTCGATGGTGTGCCAACTGTTCAGTTGCCAGACAACGCTCCCTTTGTAGATTTTGGCGTGACTGGAGCAAACGCCGCAACGTTGGCGATTGGTTTTGCAACCAACAGTACTCTGCTGAACCTTGAGCTTTCAGCCATTCTGTCAGATGGTGGTGGTGAAACGGTTTCTCAGCCAAAAGTGATAACCGCTGACAAGACTAAAGCAGTGATCAAGTCAGGTAAGGAAATTCCTTACGAAGAGAAAACATCCAGTGGTGCGACCTCTGTAGCTTTCAAGGATGCCGTGCTGTCTCTCGAAGTGACTCCGCAGATCACGCCTGAGGGCAGTATTATTATGGATGTGACGGTTACCAATGACTCTCAGGGTGCTGATGCGCCTAATGGTGTTCCTACCATTAATAAGAATGAAGTGAATACCCAGGTGCTGGTCAGAGATGGTGAAACAATTGTTCTGGGTGGAGTATTTACCAGGGAGAAAAAGAAAGGGACAGTTAAGGTGCCAATGTTGGGCGATATTCCTTATGTTGGAAGATTGTTTAGAAAAGATACCTATTCAGATGACAAGGCCGAGTTGATGATCTTCATTACACCTCGAGTGGTCAGTGATAATATTACTCTGCGTTAATTCCTGAATCCCGAAAGGTTCAGGCCTTTCGGGATCGCTTCCGAAAAAATGCCCTATAATGGAATCCGCGATGATAGAGGAATCTTGTTATGGATGGCCGCTCCAATCACCTATACGAATCTGACTATTACCAATGGGTGCAGCAGCAGAAAAAATTGCTGGAAAACCGTCAGTTTGATCGGCTTGACCTGTATAATCTCATTGAGGAAGTTGAGAGTATGGGTAAGAGTGAGCCAAGGTCGCTGGAGTCTCATCTGGTGGTTTTGCTGCAGCACCTACTGAAATATCAGTATCAGACTTATATCCTGAATCCTCAGATGCCCGAGCCCAAAGTGTTTAGATCATGGTTTGGGAGTATCCGCAATGCCAGGGATGATGCTGGCAAAGTATTGCTTGCCAACCCGTCGCTGAGGCCAAGGTTGGATGGATTATTTGTCTCGGCATACAAAGAAGGCAAGAAGCGGGCAATACGAGAGATGAATGACTATCTTCCGAAACATAAGTGGCTGACTGATGATAGTTATCCGGAGTGCTGCCCCTGGTTGTTTGAAGAGATCATGACAGAAGATTGGCTGCCTTGAGTTGATCTCTGTATTTATCTAACAAAAAACGGGAGTGAAAGCTCCCGTTTTTTGTTGTCAGCATGACTCAGGATGCGCTAGGCTCAGCCTCACATGCAGGCAGGAAGTCAGGCTAACAAAGACAATGCCATTGAGAAATATTTATCTGGTAGGCCCTATGGGGGCCGGTAAAAGTACGATCGGGCGGATGTTGGCCAAAGAACTGGGGCTGCCATTTTTCGATTCAGATCATGAGGTTGAGGCACGCAGTGGTGCTGAAATTCCCTGGATTTTTGATGTTGAGGGCGAAGAGGGCTTTCGGCAGCGTGAAATACAGGTAATACGGGATCTCTGTTCCAGACAGGGTATTGTTCTTGCCACAGGTGGTGGAGCTGTGACCAGACTGGAAAATCGCCAGCAGCTGGGTACCAGTGGAGTGGTTGTCTTTCTCAAGGCATCAGTAGCAGCGCAATTGATCAGAACCGAGAAAGACAAGAAAAGGCCTCTGTTGCAAAGGCCTGATCGAGAGCAAGTGCTGACTCAACTGTTGAGTGACAGAGCGCCGCTCTATTCCAGTATTGCCGATATCGAGCTGGATACAGAGTTGCTATCACCCAAAGCACTGATCAGTGAAATCATCCGAACCGTTGGCAAGTTGCCATAAGCCAGGAAGAAGCCTTCGGATCATTTAATTGATGGAAGGTTTTTTAGAAAAAGAGAGAGACGTTTGATGGAAGAGTCGAACATCCTTGAACTGAATGTGGATCTGGGTGAGAGAAGTTATCCCATTTTTATCGGTTCAGGCCTATATGCGGGTGCTGCCAGACCTGAGTTGCTCCAGCCCTATATCAAAGGACAGCAAGTAGCTGTTGTCACTAACGAAACCATTGCTCCCCTCTATCTGGATAGGGTGCGCAATCTGCTAGATGGCTTTGACCTGACAGAAGTCATTCTTCCTGATGGAGAAGCGTTCAAGAACCTTGCTACCCTTGAGAGAGTGTTTGATGGCTTGATTGAAGCTCGTCATACCCGCAAAACCACATTGATCGCTCTGGGTGGCGGTGTGGTGGGTGATATCACAGGTTTTGCTGCCGCCGCCTACCAGCGCGGTGTTGATTTTATTCAGATTCCAACCACTCTGCTGTCCCAGGTAGATTCTTCTGTTGGCGGGAAAACCGGTGTCAATCATTCTTTGGGCAAAAATATGATTGGCGCTTTCCATCAACCCAATGTTGTCCTGATTGATACTGACTCTTTGAATACACTTCCAGAGCGTGAGTTTTCTGCTGGCGTTGCCGAAGTGATCAAGTACGGTCTGATCTGTGATGACTCCTTCTATCAGTGGCTGCAGGCAAATATTGAACGAATCATGGCAAGGGATCGGGAGGCGCTGACTTACGCGATCCACCGTTCGTGTTCTGACAAAGCACAGGTAGTGGCAGAGGATGAAAAAGAGTCCGGGCTCAGAGCTATTTTAAATCTGGGTCATACCTTTGGTCATGCCATTGAAACACATACTGGCTATGGCGAATGGTTGCATGGGGAGGCCGTTGCTGTCGGTATGGTGATGGCTGCTGAGCTCTCTTGCCGACTGGGTCGGATTGCCAGAGCAGAAGTACAGGAGGTTGTGGCTATTCTCAAGGCAGCAAATCTGCCTGTAGAGCCTCCTGAGGGTATGTCACCCGATCGCTTTGTTGAACTGATGTCCGTCGATAAGAAAGTGCTGGATGGAAAATTGAGGCTGGTGCTTTTAGAGCAGATTGGTAAAGCCATTGTGACAGAACAGTTTGACCGGGGTGTGCTTGATAAGATGCTGAGTGAGGTGTGCAGGATATAGAGCTTATTGCTTATTGTTCTTTTTATGTATTTGTGATTCAGGGGTTGGCTGTGTAAAATGGTTGGCCCCTTGTCTTTTGTGGCGAGGTTAAACGTCTGCAACTTCGACCTATTTTTCATGAAGTAGTAGTTAAGGGTATACTCTTTTTTGAATTAAAATCCATAAAAATGAATTAATATTCTTTGTGTGTGGTTACCCCCCCCCGCAGCAAAGCCGTTCTGGCTCGAGCCAGGAATGCAGCCAGCATCACAGTATGAAGACCGCAGGGGGTGGGAGAGCTGCATTTTTATAGAATAAAGCGCCTTGGCAAAACGAGAACAATGATCGTCTGGAAGCCTGGTCGGTAACAGAACATTCCGGCTTCCAGAGTGACAGAAGTTTCAAGGTATATAATAACTTACGATGAGAGAGTGCTTATGAAAGCAGGTCTGTATAATCCCGGGGAGTTCAGGGATAACTGTGGTTTCGGGCTTATAGCACACATGGAAGGAGAGAAAAGTCATAATCTCCTGACAACCGCGATAGAAGCGCTTACCTGCATGACGCACCGGGGTGGTATTGCCGCAGATGGAAAAACAGGCGATGGTTGTGGTTTATTAATTCAGACGCCTGACACCTTTTTCCGCACTGTTGTTAAAGAGCAACTGGGTAAAGATCTTCCAGCCAGCTACGCTGTGGGGATGCTATTCCTGAGCCAGGATGAAGCGGTAGCTGATCATGCCAGAAAAACACTTGAAGCCGAGCTGGAAAAGAAAAAACTGGTAGTGATTGGATGGCGAAAAGTACCCGTCAATAGTGACTGTCTCGGCCCTATTGCCTTAGATCAGCTACCCGTTATTGAACAGGTGTTTGTAGGGTATCAGGGTGAGTTGGAAGAAGAAGAGTTTTCAGCCCGCCTTTATATGGCACGGCGCTTCACCAACATGGCACTTGAGCAGGATCAAGACTTTTATATCTGCTCCCTGTCGACTCAGGTAGTGACCTACAAAGGTCTGATGATGCCCGTAGATCTGGCTAACTTTTATCAGGATCTGGGTGATCCCAGGTTCGAAACTGCGATCTGCGTATTCCATCAGCGCTTCTCTACGAATACCATGCCTCGCTGGAAGCTGGCCCAGCCTTTCCGTCTACTGGCTCATAATGGTGAAATTAACACCATCACCGGTAACAGAAACTGGTCACAGGCTCGTCGAAACAAATTCAAATCAGAGTTGCTGCCTGACCTGGATCAGATCTATCCCCTGGTCAACCGAACCGGATCCGATTCGTCAAGCCTCGACAACATGCTTGAAATTCTGGTAACCGGCGGCGTTGACCTTTATCGGGCTATCCGAATGCTGGTTCCACCTGCCTGGCAGAATGTTGATACCATGGATCCTGGCCTCAGGGCTTTTTATGAATACAACTCCATGCACATGGAACCCTGGGATGGTCCTGCAGGTCTGGTTATTACCGACGGCCGTCGTGCGGTTTGTGCACTGGATCGTAATGGTTTGCGTCCTTCTCGCTGGGTCATTACGAAAAACGGGTTTCTGACCGTTGCTTCTGAAGTGGGGGTTTACGATTACCAGCCTGAAGATGTTGTGGCAAAAGGTCGTGTTGGTCCGGGTGAAGTTTTGGCCATTGATGTTGAGTCAGGTGAATTGCATCAGGCCCACGATATCGATGAGCAGCTGAAGACTCGACAGCCCTACAAAAAGTGGTTGAAGCAAAACTCTTATCGTATCCGTTCCCGTTTCAGGGATGAAGATCACAAGATCGAGCACCTGGATTCAGAGCTGCTGAAGGTTCATCAGAAGATGTTCTCGGTCAGCTTTGAAGAGCGTGATCAGGTGATTCGTCCCCTGGCTGAGAGTGGGCAGGAAGCTGTAGGCTCAATGGGTGACGATACACCAATGGCGGTTTTGTCAGGTCGTGTGCGTTCTGTGTATGACTTTTTCAGGCAGCAGTTTGCCCAGGTTACCAACCCACCTATCGATCCTTTGCGTGAAGCAATAGTGATGTCCCTGGAAACCTGCCTGGGACGTGAGAAAAATATATTCGAAGAGACGCCAGAGCATGCGAGCCGTGTGGTACTCAAATCGCCAGTGCTGTCGACAACCAAATTCCTGAATCTGATCAATGCTCATCATCAGCATGATGATCTTGATGTGCTTTACATCGACATCAATTACAAGCCTGAAGAAGGCTTAAGGTCCGCCATTGAGCGTATTTGTGATGAGGCAGAGCAGGCTGTGAGAGACGGCAAGGCTCTGATTCATCTGAGTGATCGTAATATCAGTGATAACAAGCTGCCGGTGCATGCAGCCATGGCTACCGGTGCTGTTCATCACAGACTGATTGATACGGGCCTGCGTTCCGATGCCAATATTCTGGTAGAAACGGCAACAGCCAGAGATTCTCATCAGTTTGCGGTACTGCTGGGCTTTGGTGCTACGGCGATTTATCCCTATTTGTCCTATGAAATTATTCATGACCAGATTCGCACCGGGGAGATTCTCGCAGACCCACTGGATGCCTACAAAGCTTACCGCAAGGGTATCGATAAAGGTCTTTTGAAGATTCTTTCCAAGATGGGAATCTCCACCATTGCTTCCTATCGTGCTGCGCAGCTGTTCGAAGCCATTGGTCTGTCTTCTGAAGTGGTTGACCTCTGTTTCAAAGGGGTTCAGAGCCGTATTGAAGGCGCCGGCTTTGAAGCTATTCAGCAAGATCAACAGTTGCTCTCAGGGACTGCCTGGAAGAAGAGAAAGCCCATTCAGCAAGGTGGTCTGCTTAAATACGTGCATGACAGTGAGTATCACGCATTCAATCCTGATGTCGTTCAGCAACTTCAAAAAGCCGTCTCTACGGGTGATTATGAAGAGTTTCGTCGTTACTCCAAACTGGTCAACGAAAGACCGGTTGCCACCCTGCGTGATCTGATGGGCCTCAAAACTGCCGATCAGGCTCTGGCTATCGATGAAGTTGAACCAGCTGCAGACATTCTCAAGCGATTCGACTCCGCTGCTATGAGTCTTGGTGCTCTGTCTCCGGAAGCCCATGAAGCCCTGGCTGAAGCGATGAACCGTCTGGGTGGTCGTTCCAACTCGGGAGAAGGGGGTGAGGATGAAGCGCGCTTTGGCACTAACCGGGTTTCCAAAATAAAGCAGATTGCTTCTGGTCGTTTTGGTGTAACGCCCCATTATCTGGTTAATGCGGATGTCTTGCAGATTAAAGTGGCGCAGGGAGCCAAGCCGGGTGAAGGGGGGCAGCTGCCGGGTGGCAAGGTGAACAAACTGATTGCCAGACTGCGTTATTCAGTACCCGGTGTGACACTGATTTCACCTCCACCGCACCATGATATTTATTCGATTGAAGATCTGGCTCAGCTGATCTTTGACTTGAAGCAGGTGAACCCGGATGCGCTGGTCTCCGTAAAACTTGTATCAGAGCCAGGTGTTGGTACCATCGCTGCCGGTGTTGCCAAGGCTTATGCTGACCTGATTACCATCTCGGGCTACGACGGTGGTACTGCTGCTAGTCCGCTGACGTCTATCAGGTATGCCGGTTCTCCCTGGGAACTGGGTCTGACAGAGGCTCATCAGGCACTTAGAGCAAACGATTTGCGTGGAAAGGTCCGTCTTCAGACAGATGGTGGTATCAAAACAGGTCTGGATGTGGTTAAAGCGGCCATTCTGGGTGCTGAAAGTTATGGTTTTGGTACAACGCCCATGGTTGCAATGGGTTGTAAGTACCTGAGAATCTGCCATCTGAATAACTGTGCAACCGGTGTTGCAACCCAGGACCAGCATCTCAGGGAAAATCACTTCATCGGTACAGTTGAGATGATCATGAACTTCTTCACTTTTGTGGCTGAAGAAGTGCGTGAATGGCTGTCAGTGCTGGGTGCTAAAAGCCTTGAAGATGTTATTGGTCGTACAGAGTTGCTGGAGCTGCTTCCCGGTGACACTGACAAGCAAAAAGGCCTCGATCTGACGCCGATTGTCCGCAACGATCTGATTCCTGAAGATAAGCCCCATACCTGTCAGGTTGAACGTAACCCTTCTTTCGACAAGGGTGAGCTGGCAGAGGTTATGGTTGAAGCCTGTCTGCCAGCCATCGAAAGTGGTGAAGGAGGTGAGTTTGAGTTCACGGTGAGCAACTGTGACCGCTCAATTGGTGCAAGATTGTCGGGTGAGATTGCCAAACGTCATGGTAATCAGGGTATGGCAGACAGTCCGGTCAAGCTGAATCTGATAGGTACCGCTGGACAGAGCTTTGGAGTCTGGAATGCCGGTGGCCTGGATATGCGTCTGGAAGGAGATGCCAACGACTATGTGGGTAAAGGGATGACAGGCGGTAACCTGATTATCCGTCCGCCCCGGGGAAGTGCTTTCAATTCTAATGAAACCTCTATCATTGGTAACACTTCTCTTTATGGTGCCACCGGTGGTCGCCTGCTGGCCGCCGGCCGTGCCGGTGAACGTCTTGCTGTGCGGAACTCTGGTGCTACCGCTATTGTCGAAGGTGCCGGGGATCACTGTTGTGAGTACATGACAGGTGGTCTGGTCGTTGTATTGGGCGAAACAGGTCATAACTTTGGCGCCGGTATGACTGGTGGCTTTGCCTACGTATTGGATCTGAAGCGCAACTTTGTTGATCGCTACAATCACGAACTGGTGGATATTCACCGAATTGATACCGAATCCATGGAAGATTATCAGTCTCATCTGATGGGTCTTCTGGATGAATATGTAAAAGAGACAGGCAGTGAATGGGGGCGTGAACTTCAGGAGGAGTTTTACGACTATCGGGGTCGTTTCTGGCTGGTGAAGCCAAAGGCGGCCAGTTTGGACTCATTGCTGGCGAGTACACGCGGGCGTCCTGAGTAGGGCACCTGCAACCGCTTGCAAGGAAAGTCTTTAGAACAGCCGTGTGCGTTGCAGCCCTAAGCCAGCAGCCCTGAGCTAATAATAGGCTGCAGCAGTGGCAGCGCCACGAGCGTTATAAAAACAATCAGCGAATGAGGTCAAATCCATGTCACAATTTAACAATCGACTTAACAATCATTTTCAATTTGTCGAAGTAGGCAGAGAAGATCCGGAAAAAAAGGCTCTTCAGGTTCGCAAGAATGACTTTGTAGAGATCTATGAGTCCTACAGTGAAAAACAGGCCAAGCAGCAATCTCACCGCTGCCTTTCCTGTGGTAACCCTTATTGTGAATGGAAGTGCCCTGTACACAACTATATTCCGGATTGGCTGAAGCTGGTTTCAGAAGGTAACTTGTTTGAAGCCGCTGAGCTTTCCCATCAGACCAACAGTTTGCCGGAAGTCTGTGGTCGTGTATGTCCCCAGGATCGACTCTGTGAGGGCGCCTGTACCCTGAATGACGGATTCGGTGCTGTAACTATTGGCGCAACTGAAAAATATATTACCGATACAGCGCTGGCTCTGGGCTGGCGCCCGGATATGTCCAAAGTGGTGTGGACCGATAAAAAAGTGGCCGTGATCGGTGCCGGTCCTGCGGGTCTGGGTTGTGCAGACGTGCTGGTCAGAAATGGTGTAAAACCTGTTGTATTTGATAAGAACCCGGAAATTGGTGGCTTGCTGACGTTTGGTATTCCTGAATTCAAGCTTGAGAAATCAGTGATGTCACGTCGTCGTGAAGTGTTTACCGAAATGGGCGTCGAATTCAGACTGAATACTGAAATCGGTAAAGATGTCCTGATGGACGATCTGATGGCAGAGTACGATGCCGTATTTATGGGTATGGGTACCTACACTTACATGAAGGGTGGGTTTCCGGGCGAAGATCTTCCCGGTGTTCATGATGCTCTGCCTTTCCTCATTTCCAGCGTGAATCGTAATCTGGGCTTTGAAAAGAAAGCATCTGATTTCATAGGCATGAAAGGAAAACGTGTTGTGGTTCTCGGTGGTGGTGACACTGCGATGGACTGTAACCGTAGTTCCATCCGTCAGGGCGCTGAGTCAGTCACATGTGCTTACCGTCGTGACGAGGAGAATATGCCCGGCTCCCGTCGTGAAGTGGCCAATGCCAGGCAGGAAGGTGTCAAGTTCCTGTTTAATCGTCAGCCCGTTGAAATTGTCGGCAATGGAAAGGTAGAAGGTGTCAAGGTCATCACCACCAAACTGGGTGAGCCTGACGAGCAGGGACGTCGTCGGCCTGAGCCGGTTCCGGGCAGTGAGGAAATACTGGCAGCCGATGCGGTACTGATTGCTTTTGGATTCCGTCCAAGTCCTGCTGACTGGTTTGAGTCCCACTCTATCAAGTTGAACGAGTGGGGAGGTGTTGTAGCGCCAGAGCAGTCCAGCTACAAGTTCCAGACTTCCAATCCTAAAATTTTTGCAGGTGGAGATATGGTCCGCGGCTCTGACCTGGTGGTTACCGCGATCTGGGAAGGCCGTCAGGCGGCTGAAGGGATCATGGACTATCTCGATGTCTGAGCTTGAAGAAAGCTTATCGGGATAGATGCTCCTGAGCGGCGGAAGATTGTCAATAAGGGGGGGAATGAGTATTCTCCCCCTTTTATTTTGTAACATCGCAGTTTCTTTTGGCCGGGCGAGGTTTTTAAATGTCTGTCCCGGCCTTCTTTAAAATTTACTGCACTGTCCCTGAATTCTGGAAACCCCATGACCGAGCTGAAAAATGACCGCTTTCTAAGGGCTCTGCTGAGAGAGCCTGTTGATGTCACCCCTGTATGGATGATGCGTCAGGCTGGACGTTATTTGCCCGAATATCGGGAGCTTAGAAGCAGGGCGGGTGATTTTATGTCGCTTTGTATGAATCCTGAAATGGCTTGCGAGGTGACCCTTCAGCCATTGGAGCGTTTTGACCTGGATGCAGCTATCCTGTTTTCGGATATCCTCACCATCCCGGATGCAATGGGTCTGGGATTGTATTTTGAGAAGGGCGAAGGCCCAAGATTTAAAAAAACCGTCCGTAAAGCGGCTGATGTTGAAGCTCTGTCTGTTACTGATCCTGAAAAGGATCTGGGTTATGTCATGGATGCAGTACGAACCATCCGCTCGGAGCTGAATGGACGTGTACCTCTGATTGGTTTTTCCGGCAGCCCATGGACACTGGCTACCTACATGGTTGAAGGGGGAACCAGTAAAGACTTTCGTCGTATCAAAGCGATGATGTTTGATCAGCCTCAGGTATTGTCTCAATTGTTAGATGTTCTGGCTGATTCTGTGACAAGCTATCTGAACGCTCAGATTAAGGCGGGAGCTCAGGCTGTTCAAATCTTTGATACCTGGGGAGGAGCACTCTCACCAGAGTGCTACAAGGTATTTTCTCTAAAGTACATGGAAAAGATTGTTTCAGGTTTGATCAGAGAACATGAGGGTAGGAAGGTGCCCGTCATTCTGTTTACCAAAAATGGTGGTCAGTGGCTTGAATCTATGGCTGCAACGGGCACTGATGCTCTGGGTCTGGATTGGACGACAGATATTTCTGGTGCACGTCGTCGTGTAGGGGATAAAGTCGCGCTACAGGGCAATATGGATCCATCGGTTCTCTATGCATCACCAGAGCGTATAAGAGAAGAGGTGGCTAAAATTCTTGGAGATTTCGGTCCGGGTGAAGGTCATGTATTCAATCTGGGTCACGGCATTCATCAGTTTGTCGAGCCTGATAGAGCCAAAGTCTTTGTCGATGCGGTTCATGAATTATCAGCTCGATACCACCTACAATAACTGGTTGCATTCTAGGAGCCTTATATGGTCCGCCCCGTTTTGCAAGAGCCTGTTTTGTTAATTAGCAAACAAAGATAACTGCAATCATATATACGGCCTATTCATGAGGTCTAACCCTCTGGCCCTGATGGGTATCCGCGCAACCTGGCCTTATCAGTCCGACGGCCTCAAGGGTCAAGGCTCCTATCAGGTTTCAGGTTGCCGGTTTTTACCTGTTTGCCATCAACTGTACATGCTCATCGCAATCTGCGGGGGGGTCCCCTTTGATTAAGCTTATGCTTTACTTTGCCGCTGCCGCCTTTACTTCATTATGCAGCCTTGTAAACTTCATTTCGGGTCATGATGACCCAGACAATCCGAGCCATTTTATTAGCCAGACCAACGGCGGCAACGTTGTGATTGCTGCGCTCATTAAGTTGGCTAACCCATTTTTTACAGCGGTCATCCTTATTTTTGAGGCAGTGGAGTACCGAACGTGCGCCGTGTATCAATAATGTGCGCAGGTATTTATCACCCCGTTTACTGATGCCCAGCAGGACTGACTTACCGCCTGTGGAATGCTGTCTTGGAACTAATCCCATCCATGCGGCAAGGTGTCGACCAGATTTAAAATACGTCGCATCACCAATGGCTGCCTTCAATGCTGTGGCAGTGATGGCTCCGATACCCGGCATAGTCATCATTCGACGACATTCGTCGTCGTTTTTTGCTAGCTCCTGAATTTTCTGGTCATACTGTTGAATACGCTTGTCAAGACTGGCCAACTCTTCTGATAAACCATGTAGCAGCTCACGAGTCAGCGAATGGAGTCCATTTTCAGCATCTTCCAGAATTCGTGGAAGCTGTGCACGAACTTTACCAATACCCTGGGCAACTACAATACCTTCTTCCAATAGTGACCCCCGGATCTGGTTAACCAGGGCAGTTCTCTGATCAACCGCTTGTTGACGATAGCGGTGCAGAAGTTGCCAGGCCTGCTGCTCTGATGTTTTAACAGGTACAAAACGCATGCTGGGCCGTGAAGCTGCTTCTGCAATCGCTTCAGCATCGTTGTAGTCATTTTTGTTGGTCTTGACATAAGGCTTGACAAATTGAGGTGAAATCAGCTTGACAGTATGCTCATAGTTCTTGAATAACCGAGCCAAATAGTGAGCACCACCACAAGCTTCCATAGCGATAATGCATGGCTCCAGATTTGCCACGTACTCTAGAAGGTTCTTCCTGGACGACTTCTTTCTGATGACTTTGCTACCCTGCTCATCAACACCAAACAGGTGAAAGTTGTTCTTGCCAATATCGATACCAAGTACTGAAATAGTCATGGGTGGTTCGCTCCGGTTAATCCTGTTTAAATGGTTAACTCCATTTTGGCTCATTTGAAGCCGTTTAGGAGGGGCGGACCATCCCATTAGACCGAGAATAGACTGCCCTACTGCGGCGGCAGCAAATTGGTCTGAAAATCCGCTTTTGTTCGTCAAATAGCTCGCTATTCTCCTCACAAAACCGAATTTTCATCCTCAATTTTCTGCCGTCCTCGCTACGGGCGCTATTCTCGGTCAGGCTCCTAGGAGCCTGACCGAGAATGGCGTAACTAGATCCCCAGAGGCTCTCTAAAATTTCAGGATGAGCAAAAAACATCCAATTTTTGGTGTAATTTTGCTCATTTTTGCAAATTTAGGCCTTTTCACAGCCTTTATACCGCTTTTTTAACCCCTTTTAAATTCTCAAGACGGATTGATCCCGTTGAAGCGGCCTTCACAAATTTTTTGAAATTGTGTGCCGTGCATACCAGTGAGAACTCTGCTTCTACCTTCTCTTTACCACGAAGGCTAAAACTCCTGAACCCTGAGTTTTTTATATGACCAAACGGTGGCTCTGCAATGACCTTACGACGCTCATAGATTGCTTTCGCACTGGCTGTCTCCATTTTCTTGTTCATACGTTGCCGCGCGGGCTCAAACTTGTCTGTGCGGATGACCCTGCCAGCATCCTTTTTTGAGCCACTGCATTGTGAACGGTAAACACACTTCCTGCATGCGTCCTTGTTCGCCCGGTAACTCTGCCTCTTGGCCTTGCTGTCTGGGTTAGTTATCAGCTTCTCCCCAGCCGGACAGATAAACACATCCATTTCTGCATCGTAGTCAAAATCTGCTTTGACAAACTTACGCTCAGAGTCCTTAAGCTGGGTATCTGCTGGCTTCTCTTTTCTGTCGGTGGCTATGTAGCCATCTATTTCATGCTTATCCAGCACATGCAGGTTTGGCCCTGAGAAATAACCATTATCCATGCTCACCTTATCCACAACAGCACCATCGGTTGTCTCAGACAGTGCTTCCAAAGCAGGCTCTGCCTCCTGAACATCATTGGCTTGCTGGCTGATGTGCTGGCCGACGATGATCTGATTATCAGCATCTACGGTGATTTGAGCATTGTAGCTGTACTCACAGTAACTTTTCTTGCTCATGATCCGGGCATCATGGTCTGCAAAGCTTATCTGCCTTTTGTCGTCAATAGGCTCATCAGGGTTCAGGGCTTTTTCGCGTTCTTCAAGGGCTTCTTTGGCCGCTTTGATTTTTTTCAGACGCTCCTCTTTAAACTGGAGGTCTTCAGGAATGCTGTAGCCGTTGCTTGCTTTGTAGGCGTCGTCTTCTTCCTGGTCGCACTGACTGGCTTTTTTGATCAGCTCATCCACTTCTGCACTGAGTTCTGCCTCTTTAGCCTTGAGCCTTCCGTAGGTCATGGCCTTGTGCTTTGAGCTGTTGGCTTTGAACTTGGAGCCATCCAGGCTGATATGGCCCAGTGATGCCATTTTGAGCTCCATGGCCAGTTTGACGGACTGTTTGAAGCAGTCATGAAAAAACGACAGATTTTCCTTACGAAAATCTCCCAGAACCCTGAAATTTGGGCAGTTCATTTGTGAGATATACATGAACGCCAGATCTTGTCGACACCGTCGCTCAATCTGACGGGAGCTGAAAACACCATGGCTATAGGCGTAGATCAGAATAGCGACAATGAGCTTTGGAGGGTAAGCGTGCTGACCAAGGTGGTGATATTTTTTTTCAACCTCAGACGTATCGATGTTCTGAAAAATGCTTTCATAAACGAAACAATCATGGTCTTTGGGAAGCAGGTCGAAAATGTTGGTTGGGAACAGCAGATGCTGGTCAAACTCAACAGGGCTGTCCTTGAATTTTGGTGGTGGTGACATCTGGCATCATCGGAGTTGGTTTAAGGCTTATCATAACAGATAAGCCTATTCTCGGTCAGGCTCCTAGGAGCTTGTCCGAGAATAGCGCCCGTAGCGAGGACGACAGAAAATTGAGGATGAAAATTCGGTTTTGTGAGGAGAATAGCGAGCTATTTGACGAACAAAAGCGGATTTTCAGACCAATTTGCTGCCGCCGCACGACTGCATGGATGCAGGAGCTAGAGCAACGCAGGAGCAGTTGCCGCGTAGGGCAGTCTATTCTCGGACTAATGGGATGGTCCGCCCCTCCTAAACGGCTTCAAATGAGCCAAAATGGAGTTAACCATTTAAACAGGATTAACCGGAGCGAACCACCCATGACTATTTCAGTACTTGGTATCGATATTGGCAAGAACAACTTTCACCTGTTTGGTGTTGATGAGCAGGGTAGCAAAGTCATCAGAAAGAAGTCGTCCAGGAAGAACCTTCTAGAGTACGTGGCAAATCTGGAGCCATGCATTATCGCTATGGAAGCTTGTGGTGGTGCTCACTATTTGGCTCGGTTATTCAAGAACTATGAGCATACTGTCAAGCTGATTTCACCTCAATTTGTCAAGCCTTATGTCAAGACCAACAAAAATGACTACAACGATGCTGAAGCGATTGCAGAAGCAGCTTCACGGCCCAGCATGCGTTTTGTACCTGTTAAAACGTCAGAGCAGCAGGCCTGGCAACTTCTGCACCGCTATCGTCAACAAGCGGTTGATCAGAGAACTGCCCTGGTTAACCAGATCCGGGGGTCACTATTGGAAGAAGGTATTGTAGTTGCCCAGGGTATTGGTAAAGTTCGTGCACAGCTTCCACGAATTCTGGAAGATGCTGAAAATGGACTCCATTCGCTGACTCGTGAGCTGCTACATGGTTTATCAGAAGAGTTGGCCAGTCTTGACAAGCGTATTCAACAGTATGACCAGAAAATTCAGGAGCTAGCAAAAAACGACGACGAATGTCGTCGAATGATGACTATGCCGGGTATCGGAGCCATCACTGCCACAGCATTGAAGGCAGCCATTGGTGATGCGACGTATTTTAAATCTGGTCGACACCTTGCCGCATGGATGGGATTAGTTCCAAGACAGCATTCCACAGGCGGTAAGTCAGTCCTGCTGGGCATCAGTAAACGGGGTGATAAATACCTGCGCACATTATTGATACACGGCGCACGTTCGGTACTCCACTGCCTCAAAAATAAGGATGACCGCTGTAAAAAATGGGTTAGCCAACTTAATGAGCGCAGCAATCACAACGTTGCCGCCGTTGGTCTGGCTAATAAAATGGCTCGGATTGTCTGGGTCATCATGACCCGAAATGAAGTTTACAAGGCTGCATAATGAAGTAAAGGCGGCAGCGGCAAAGTAAAGCATAAGCTTAATCAAAGGGGACCCCCCCGCAGATTGCGATGAGCATGTACAGTTGATGGCAAACAGGTAAAAACCGGCAACCTGAAACCTGATAGGAGCCTTGACCCTTGAGGCCGTCGGACTGATAAGGCCAGGTTGCGCGGATACCCATCAGGGCCAGAGGGTTAGACCTCATGAATAGGCCGTATATATGATTGCAGTTATCTTTGTTTGCTAATTAACAAAACAGGCTCTTGCAAAACGGGGCGGACCATATAAGGCTCCTAGGTCTGATGTTATCTGACATCAGGCTGTTTTATTCTCATCTTGACGGAGTTCTTTCTCCCAATACTTGTGATAGTGTCTTCTGGAGTGTTTTGTATTCAGCCGGTTTGGTCAGGAATCTACTGATTCCCAGTCGCTCTGCACGCTGTTTTCCGGGTGGGTTTGTGGCGCCCGTGAGCATGATGATTCCCGGGATTTCTATCTGACTTTCTTCCTGAAGCCTCTCTAACATCTGGATGCCATTCATACCAGGCATATGGTGGTCAAGGATGATCACGTCGAAGTCTCTTCCCAAATAGGCTTCGTTGCGTATCATTGCCAGTGCTTCCCGACCGTCTTCAGCATCCAGAGTATTGATACCCATCAGGGCACATTGTTGGGCCAGAACCTGTCTACAGGTTTTATTGTCATCAACAATGAGTGCTTTGACATTTTTGTCATAGAAAAGTGGTTGTTCATCCCGATGAATGACATCTGTTGTTTGTTCCTTATGTGGAATGGCAAACCAGATGTGCGTGCTGCCTTGGTTCATGATGCCGAAGTGTCCCGACAAGGCCTCAATTAATTGGATGGTAATGTAAAGTTGCATGCTAATGTCGGCCTGTCGTTTCGCTTCAGAGTAGCTCAGTTCATTGGTGTTCTCTGGCAGGTTCAGGACTTGTTGTCCCTGACTGTACCTGATCTGATAAAGAATGTAGCCGTCTTTACTCTGTTGTTGGCTTTTCGGCTCTGAGCCAGGTAGCTGAGAGGTCTGATTGACAGAAATCATGACTTCACTGTTTTTAATATGGCGGAAGATATGAATCAGGGTACTTTCCAAAATGAGTGATAACTGACGTGTATCTGTTTCACTGATATCCGGGACATCAGGGTGTACAAAGCTGATCAGCTCAGTATTTAGTTGTTCTGCCCGTAAACGGAATTTAAAGAGGCAGTCGTTCAGAAATTCATTGATATCGTAGGGTTTAATATCAGGGCTGGCTTCGTTTTGCTCAAGTTTCCATGCTTCAGAAAGCAGGTTAATCAGGTTGCTGAGCTCATTGCCTGCATATCTCAGGGTTTCAACATAGTTTTCCTGTTTGGGGGTCAGCTGTGTACTCTGGAGTAGTTCAGACATTCCCAGTACGCCATTCAGAGGTGTTCTCAGTTCATGACCCATTGCGTTGAAAAGATCATTATCTTTTGCCATCTGGGATTTGGGTGCCGGGCTGAGTGATGGATTCTTTGAAAGTCCTGATTCAGTTCGCAAATGCCTCTGGCTGGCAAAATAAAAGCTGAAGGCAAGAATGTTTATCGAGGTCGCTTGAAGCAGTATCCAGGTGGCAGCTATGGGGTTGTGATTGGTAACGCCCAGGATAGCTAGAGAGGTCACCAGGTGGATAATCGCATAAGGGGTGGAAAGCCAGGCAGGAATCTTCAGTGCACCGGGTACTCTGATGAACAGACTGCAATACCAGAAGACCTGAGTCGTCAGCAGGTTGATCATCAGGCTGTGTTCCAGAGATGCAAAGGTACCCGTTAAAGCAAGAATCAGTAATGATGCCGAGATGATAGAAAGTATGTTAAAGCAGTAGATAAGGTTGACATTGTTTCCCGTCAAGCTGATGCGAGCTATCTGACTGATCAGAATGGTTCCAACGATCAGTGAGGCGTTCATCATCAGGTTCTGCAGCCAACCTGCTCCGAACTCGCTGATATTGAACAATCCCTGCCAGCTTATCAAAAACATTGAGCCCATCAAGCCGAAGCCAGCCAAGAAGATATAGGCCTTCTTGTGATAATTAAACCAGTTAATGGCATTCATAATCATTGTGGCGATAAATAGGGCTAGCAGCCAGCCAGTTTGCCAGTGTACAAATGCCTGATCACTGAGAAATGCTCTGGGAGACTTTAGATAGGCAAGTAAGCTGCCTGCGGCGGCTGCGGGTATTTCAATAAACACATCCAGTTTCTTATCTGCATAGGGCGTCAGATTATAGAGATAAATATTACTGTTTGGCTGTCGTTTATTTGGAAGTTGCTTGTAATACTTTGGGCCTGAAATATAGACATTAAGTGATACGCCGGGTGGCGGCCGAAGCCAGAGAATGGGCACAGGCTTAACGTTGACGTCCTCAGGCAGTGATATCTTGATCCAGGCCGTGCCTTTTTGGCTGGTGAAGTAGAGACTTTCTTTCTGCCAGGGAGCAAAACGAAACAGGTAATTCAGATCATTGATTTGATTCAGCTCAAGGGAGCTTTCCGGATCAATGAAAATGCTTGAGAATGGCTCGAGATTGATAGAAACCTTACCAGGCAGCTGATCAGTGACCTTTTCAGCACTGAATACTTGTGCACCAAAGGCAGCCAGAAACAGCAGTAAGACTACATTAATCCAGAATCCAACCCTGATGGAGAGTCGTGACACTGACTCTTCACCTGAGGGTGGATGGGGGGCAATGGATAACAGGCGGTTGAATACAACTCTCATAATATTTATTGAAAATTCCATTTTTCCATTGTTGCTGAGTATACCCTAAGCTGCCCTGCGAAAAAGTGAAATTGTTGCAATTTTATATAACTTTACTTTGAAAGTTATTTTGCTTTCGGGATAACTGCTTTATGAATTTTTATTCTATTAGTCGGTGGACGTTTATTTGAGTGGGTTAAGCTGAGATCAGCTGAGGGAGCGGTCATCCTGTCCGCTCCATCTGAAAAGTATCAAGTGCTCAATGCTCTCTGGCTATGGCGCGATAGCCAATGTCAGTCCTGAAATAAGCATTATTCCACTGAATCTTTGAGCAAGCCTGGTAGGCTTTGTTCTGTGCCTCTTTAACGCTGCTGCCCAGGGCGGTGACACACAGTACGCGACCGCCATGGGTCACTATTTGTTCTCCACTGAGCTGTGTGCCGGCATGAAACACTTTGCAGTCTGTTGAGTTGGCTTCGTCAATGCCAGTGATGATGTCGCCTTTGTGGTATTTCTCAGGGTAGCCACCTGCGGCCATAACAACCCCCAGTGCTGTTCGTTCATCCCAGCGGGCTTCCACCTGATCCAGTTTAGCTGTTGCACCGGCGAGGCAAAGTTCAGTGAGACTGGATTGAAGGCGCATCATAATGGGTTGTGTTTCAGGGTCACCAAAACGACAGTTGAATTCCAGCACTTTGGGCGTGCCTTTGTCGTCAATCATCAGGCCTGCGTACAAAAAACCCTTGTAGGTGTTGCCTTCGGCGGCCATGCCTTCCACGGTAGGAATGATCACTTCCTGCATGGCGCGTTCGTGAATAAGCTGAGTCACTACCGGCGCAGGAGAGTAAGCACCCATACCACCCGTGTTAGGGCCTTTGTCACCGTCATTTCTGGCCTTATGATCCTGGCTGGTAACCAGTGGCAAAATGTTTTTACCATCAACCATAACAATAAAGCTGGCTTCTTCGCCTTGAAGGAATTCTTCAATAACCACCCGGTGCCCCGCTTCACCAAAGGCGTTGCCAGCCAGCATGTCATCAATGGCAGCAAATGCCTGCTCTTCTGTGTCAGCAAGAATGACGCCTTTGCCAGCGGCCAGTCCGTCCGCCTTTACGACAATGGGGGCACCTTTCTCGCGGACGTAGGCTTTGGCTTGATCAATGTCAGTGAAGTTTTGATAGTCAGCAGTAGGAATTTTGTGACGAGCCAGGAAGTCTTTGCTGAAAGCCTTTGAACCTTCGAGCTGAGCGGCGCCTTGTGAGGGGCCGAAGATGATGAGATTGGCTTCTTCAAAGCGGTCAACGACACCGGCCACTAAAGGGGCTTCGGGGCCAACAATGGTCAGGTCGATGTTTTCTTTAACGGTGAATTCAACCAGTTTATCGAGTTCAAGTACATCAATGCTGATGTTGGTGATTCCTGGCTCAAGAGCCGTCCCTGCGTTTCCAGGCGCTACAAAAACCTGCTCTACGTTGTTGTCCTGAGCTACTTTCCAGGCGAGCGCATGTTCGCGTCCGCCGCTGCCGATGATGAGTACTTTCATAGGTTGCCTGTCCCCGGGAAGTCTGGTGGTGAATAACCAGTGTTTGTCATTGGTCGTAAAGCGAGTGAAAAAAGAGACACATTAAATGCCTCTTACCAGCGATCAGTGGCGGAAATGCCTGACGCCAGTGAATACCATGGCAATGCCAGCCTCGTTGGCAGCATCAATCACTTCCTGATCTCTCATGGAGCCGCCTGGCTGGATGACAGCGGTAACTCCGGCACTGGCGGCCGCATCAATGCCATCTCTGAATGGGAAGAAGGCGTCTGATGCCATCACAGACCCACGGACTTCCAGGTTTTCATCAGCGGCTTTGATGCCAGCAATGCGGGCACTGTATACCCGGCTCATCTGACCTGCACCAATACCAATGGTTTGATGATCTCTGGCGTAAACAATCGCGTTTGACTTAACAAATTTACCCACTTTCCAGGCGAACTGCAGATCGCTCAGTTCTGCTTCAGTGGGAGCTCTCTCTGTCACTGATTTCAGTTCCTGAACGCTGGTTACCCTGATGTCACCGTCTTGAATCAGCAGTCCGCCATTGACTCGTTTGAAATCCAGAAAATGCCCGGCAGTTTCTGGCAGGGTGCCGCAGCACAGCAGGCGGATATTCTTTTTGTTCTGAAGAATGGTTTCTGCTTCGCCGTCGATTTCCGGCGCTATGATGACTTCTACAAACTGACGATCAATGATGGCTTTGGCAGTGACTGCATCGAGCTTTCTGTTAAAGGCTATGATGCCACCAAAGGCGGATGTAGGGTCGGTTGTGTAGGCTCTGTTATAGGCCTCCAGGATGTCGGTACCGATGGCTACGCCACATGGATTGGCGTGTTTGACGATGACGCAGGCTGGAGCTTCAAAGGCCTTGACACACTCCAGAGCCGCATCGGTGTCAGCAATGTTATTGAAAGAGAGTGCCTTGCCCTGAATCTTTCGAGCACTGGAAACGGTACCTGCAGGAGCAGGTTCTTCTACATAGAAGGCGGCTTTCTGATGAGGGTTTTCGCCATAACGCATGTCCTGGACTTTCTTGTACTGACGGTTAAAGGTGCGAGGAAAGGCTTCTGGTTCGTCCTTGTTGCCTGTTAATGTTCCGAGGTAGTTGGCAATTGCGCCATCGTAATGAGCAGTATGTTCAAAGGCCTTTACAGCAAGGTCAAAGCGAGTCGCTGCAGAGACAGAACCATTGTTTTCATCCAGCTCAGAGAGTACCTGGGTGTAGTCTTCTGCGTTGACAACAATAGTGGTGTCCCTGTGGTTCTTGGCAGCAGCACGAACCATGGTAGGACCACCAATATCAATGTTCTCAATAGCCATCTCCAGGGTGCAATCTTCGCGGCTCACTGTCTGTTCGAAAGGGTAGAGGTTGACAACAACCAGATCGATTGGGTCGATACCGTGTTCGCTCATGACGGCTTCATCCTGACCGGAGCGACCGAGAATGCCTCCGTGAACTTTGGGGTGCAGGGTTTTGACTCTGCCGTCCATCATTTCCGGAAAGCCTGTGTAACTGGAGATTTCCACAGCGGGAATATCGTGCTCAACCAGCAGTTTGTAGGTGCCGCCCGTGGATAGGATTTCTACTGAGCGCTGGTGCAGTGCCCGGGCAAATTCAACTATGCCGGTTTTGTTTGAGACACTGATCAGGGCTCTTCGAAGAGGTGGCTGTTCGAAATCGTTTGCCATCGTTCCTTTACTCACTGAAAAATCGTTGCCTGAAAAGCTGACTGATTCTAGCTGGATTTGTCCTGCTTCGCAGCATCCGATTCTCGGGAATAGAGGGAAATACAGAAATAATGCTACCACCCCAGGCTGATATGAGGGTTATTACTGACCTGTTATTCTTCGAAAAGATACGGGATTTGTCTTTGCGCAGGTTGTAAAGGCAAGGGGGGCGCATAAAGTCGTATTCACGTCAGATGGCATAATACGACTTTAAGGCGGGGATTAGAGCAGGTCGTATTGCTTGAGTTTCTTTCTCAGTGTGCCACGGTTCAGCCCAAGCAGGACAGAGGCCCTGGTCTGGTTACCCTTGACGTAAGCCATAACCGTTTCCAGAAGGGGGGCTTCTACTTCAGAAAGGACCATCTGGTAAACATCAGTCACTTCCTGACCATCCAGATGGCTAAAGTAGTTGTTCATTGCTTTTTCAACGCTGTCGCGGAGTGTCTGTGTTTCACTCTCGATAGGGCTGGTCAATGCCTGTCCATTAACAGAGGGTTCGTCAGTAATAATATGGGATGCCGTCATGCTGCAATATCCTTGTGATGACTTAAGGTTTGAAAATACTCCAGTATGCAGTTTTCTTGTTCTTCTGCAGACTCCAGTCTGTTGAATCGTTTGCGAAGACTGGCGCCTGATGGACTGGCCTGCAAATACCAGCCAACGTGTTTTCTGGCGATGCGCACACCCTGGACTTCACCGTAAAACTCGTGAAGCGCAGCAAGGTGACCTGTTAAAATGGACTGAATCTCTTTGTTTTCGGGCGCTGGCAGGTGTTCACCCTGTTCAAGAAAGTGGTTAATCTCTCTGAATATCCAGGGTTTCCCCTGGGCTGCACGGCCCACCATAATCGCGTCTGCGCCTGTGACATCCAGTACCGTTTTTGCTTTCTCGGGAGAGGTAATATCGCCATTGGCAATCACTGGAATTTCCAGGGATTCACAAATCCGGGCAATGGTCTCGTATTCGGCCTCACCTTTGTACATACACTGACGGGTTCTGCCATGAATGGCCAGAGCGGTTATACCGCAGTCCTGTGCCATTAAGGCAATGTCGAGGCCGTTTCTGTTTTCGGGGCACCAGCCGGTACGTGTCTTGAGGGTGACCGGGATATCAACCGCCTGAACCACCGACTTCAGTATTTGCTCTACCAGTTCAGGTTCTCTCATCAGAGCAGAGCCAGCCGCTTTGTTACAGACTTTTTTGGCAGGGCAGCCCATGTTGATATCAATGATCTGGGCGCCTCGTTCCTGGTTCAGGCGAGCCGCGATGGCCATTTGCTCCGGGTCACTGCCTGCAATTTGAACAGAACGAGGTTCGAATTCTTCAGCGTGATGGTCCATTCTCAGTCGAGACTTCCGGGTGTTCCAGAGTTTTGGGTTGCTGGTCACCATTTCTGAGACGGCCATACCCGCCCCCATTCTCAAGCACAGCTGCCTGAATGGGCGGTCTGTTACTCCGGCCATAGGGGCCAGGATAACCGGGCTTTGAATAGCGTATGGACCAATCTTCAACAAGGTGATTTGCCTCAATCCAGCGTTAGTAGTGCCCAGAGTGCGATAAAACCGTCTCAAGTGATTTAAATCGCTGCTCGGAATTATGAAAAAAGCAAGAGGCTGATCTTGCGGAGTTTTCAACTATTTATTTGTACGACTTTCAGCGTCTCTGTTCAGGAGATCAGGCAGGCGTAGCCGGGTATAATACTCTGTACAATTTTTAGACGAAAGAGGGTTCTGTTGTTGGCTCTCACTGGAATAGCACTTATCTTCAGGAGCAGTTATTACCACGTAGCAGTGTCCTGTTGCGAAATATAACCTTGCCAAGGGCGTTGTATAGTGACTTTTTCGGGAAAAACCGCAAGTAATAACTTAAGTGATCTGATTGCTTTTTTGATCTGGGTCAAGCACTTATTGCAATTTCTTGAGTTGGTTTTCGAGATGCCTTCGTCGGTAAAACACCAGATAAGCAAGGTTTACAGGTTTTTTTAACTTTAATCAGCGCTTTTTGACAGGTAAAAAGCGCAATTGATAGTTGGTGGCTCCATTGCCGGGGTCAACGATTTCCATGCTGAGCCTTACGGGTTGTCCGCTGGGTATCTCTCTGGAACCGGCCAGGGCTCCGCCCAGATATTCTTTGGGGCGAAAACGTCTGCTGGCTACGGGCTGTCCGTTAATGTCACTAAATGTTAATTCAAGCCGAGGCCAGGGTTGTGGGAATGTGGCTTCATTGATAATCACTGAGTCTACAACCAGTCCTTCGCTTTGCAGAGGGTGGCTGCGGATATGCAGTTGCAGGCTCTTAATGGCGTTGATGTTTACCAATGCAGGAAGAGAGCACTTCAGGTATCGGCAACTAAAAGTATATGCTGGTCTCAATCGCGGGTCGAGTGAAAGCTGATCTCTGTTGAACCAGGCGTATTGCCCTGCAAGAGTGATAGAGAAAATCAGGATTAGAGTGAGCCAGCCAGCAATTTTCAGGGAACTTCGTCCCGGTTCTTCATCAACTTCAACGTGCTCATTGTCCAGAGTGTCGAGAAAAGAGTGGAAGGGGGCCTCTTCTTCAGAAGGTGGTTCGATAGCTTTTATTGAACTGGCTTCAGGCTTGCTGTTTTGGGCAGCGTTTTGTTTTGCTGTTTTGTCGGGCTGGCTCGATTGTTTTTTATAAGGTTTGATCTGCGGCTTCATCTGGAGTGGCTTTTCTGGAGCAGCGTCTGCGGACATGTTTGATTGGGCATCAAACACCTCGAGACAGGAACCGCAACGAACGGAGCCACCGGCAGCTCGTAATTGTGCCTGGGTCACTTTAAAGGAGGTCTGGCATTTTGGGCAGCGGGTGATTCGAGAGCTGGTCATGAAGCCTGCATGGGTTACTGTCTTGATTGAGTGGGGATTATTAGATCAAAGAGCTGCAAAGGATGTCTACTGTCCAAAAGATAAAATCTCCCGGACAGCAGCCTGAAATGAGCCTGGTATCGAAAAATGCCGCGTTTTTTTAGTTGTTACTTTCGGGTTCCGGTCACCAGAATCCAGTCTTCATGGTGCATAGCAGGCTCCAGTTCGAACCATTGAGAGTAGGTGCTGACGATAATGTCTTGCTGTTTAGAAAGGATACCCGACAGAGCGATCTTCCCGCCGTTGTCGAGATAGCTCGCCAGTGTCGGTGCCAATTCTACCAGTGGGCCAGCGAGTATGTTGGCGATGACAACGTCTGCTGAATCCTTTGGAGCCTGATCCGGCAAATAAACTTTCAGTTTTTCCGGGGCGATCTTGTTCCTTTCGGCGTTATCTATAGTTGCTTCCAGTGCCTGAGGGTCAAGATCGACCCCGGTTACGGTTTTAGCACCCAGTAATAATGCTGCAATCGCCAGTATTCCAGATCCACACCCGTAATCGATAACCGACTGATTTTCTAAGCTTTCCTGTTTTTCCAGCCACTCCAGACACAGAGCTGTGGTTGGATGAGTGCCTGTTCCAAAAGCAAGACCCGGGTCAAGCATCAGGTTAATGGCATCAGGTTCCGGAATCTCTTTCCAGCTGGGGCAGACCCAGAGTTTTGTACCAAATTGCATGGGCACAAAGTGGGTCATCCATTCTCTTTCCCAATCCTTGTCTTCGACAATTTCAACCTTGTGGTCAGGAAATGGGCTTTGCTGGTATTGAGTCTGTATGTGCTCTACTACGGCGTCCATATCTTTATGGGCATCGAAGAGTCCAATGACCATGGTATGTTGCCACAGCGGGGTGCTGCCTGGCTCGGGCTCGAACAGGGGCTGATCTTTACCGTCCTGAAGGGTTACGGCACTGGCTCCGGCTTCCAGAAGCAGGTCTTCCAGTTCTTCAGCATGATCGGAAGAGGTGTCTAGTTTGATTTGTATCCAGGGCATGGGTATGGGCTTACAGATTGGGGTGAATGGCAGAATAAGTTTCCTGTCGGGTCCGTCTCATTCTAGCTGATTGAGGAAGTGGGACAAGAGTTAATAAAGTAGAAGAGGGAGGAAGCTCTCTGAAAGCAGTTTTCAGAGAGCTTTGGAAGCAGGATCAGGCATCTTCAAGCTTCTTCTCCAGATAATGGATGCTAACGCCTCCTTTCTGGAAGTTTTTGTCCTTCACCAGCTCCTGGTGCAGTGGGATATTTGTACGAATGCCATCTACAACCGCTTCATCCAATGCATTTCTCATTCTTAACAGAGCGGTTTCACGATCTGGACCATAGGTGATGATCTTGGCTATCAGTGAATCATAGTAGGGAGGAATGCTGTAGCCACTGTAAAGATGAGAATCTACCCGAACACCATTACCGCCAGGAGAGTGGAACTGGTTGACCAGACCCGGAGAAGGCATAAAGGTTTTTGGGTCTTCGGCATTGATACGACATTCAAAAGCATGGCCCTGAAGTTCAACTTCTTCCTGGGAGATGCTCAAAGGCAGACCACTGGCAATGCGAATCTGTTCTCTGACAATATCCACGCCGGAAATCATTTCTGTTACAGGGTGTTCAACCTGCACACGAGTGTTCATCTCGATGAAGTAGAACTGGCCATCTTCATACAGAAATTCGAAAGTACCTGCACCGGTATAACCAATTTCTATACAGGCCTTGGTACAGGCTGCTGCTACCGTGGCTCTGGCATCCTGATCAATGTCAGGTGCAGGCGCTTCTTCAATGACTTTCTGGTGGCGTCGCTGCAAAGAGCAGTCACGATCCCCCAGATGAATAGCATTGCCGTGGCTGTCTGACAGTACCTGGAATTCAACGTGACGAGGATTTCCCAGGAATTTCTCCAGATAGACCACGTCGTTATTGAAGGCTGCTTTGGCTTCAGACTGGGTTAAGCTGATGGCATTGAGAAGATCGGATTCGCTGTGAACGACTCGCATCCCTCGACCACCGCCACCACCTGATGCTTTGATAATGACCGGGTAACCAATGCGGTGAGCAATATCCAGTGTGTGTTCATCATCTTCTGTGATGGGGCCGTCAGAGCCTGGAACGGTTGGAACACCGGCTTTTTTCATGGCGGCAATGGCTGATACCTTATCACCCATCAGGCGAATAACGTCTGGTTTTGGACCAATAAAGGTGAACCCGCTGCGTTCTACCTGTTCGGCAAAATCGGCATTTTCTGAGAGAAAGCCGTAGCCAGGGTGGATACCATTGGCGTCAGTCACTTCTGCAGCACTGATAATAGCCGGGATATTCAGGTAGCTTTCAGTAGGGCTGTTGGGACCAATGCAGACAGACTCGTCAGCCAGACGCACGTGCATGAGGCTTTCATCAGCCTTGGAGTGCACGGCTACGGTTTTGATGCCGAGTTCTTTACAGGCCCGCAATACCCTAAGGGCTATTTCGCCCCGGTTGGCGATTACGATTTTATCCAGCATGGCATCTGTCTCAGGCAATAATGAACAGGGGCTGGTCGTATTCAACGGGTTGACCGTTTTCAACCAGAATGGCTTCGATGGTGCCTGACTTGTCGGCCTTGATCTGGTTCATCATCTTCATGGCTTCGACAATGCAGAGAACATCGCCTTCTTTAACTTGCTGACCCAGCTCAACAAAAACCGGTGAGCTGGGTGAAGATGCTGTGTAGAAAGTGCCGACCATTGGAGATTTTACATGATGACCTGACAGCTGAGGTCTGGTTTCGGCCGCCGGGGCTGCTGTCGGAGCTTCAGGTACAGCTGCCACAGGAGCTGAAGCTGGAACTGCAGCAGGAATAACCTGAGGAGCAGCGAGTGAGGCTACCGGAGCATTCCGGGAATAACGGCTGATACGAACAGATTCTTCACCTTCGTGAATTTCCAGCTCGTCAATTCCAGACTCTTCCAGCAGCTCAATGAGCTTTTTTACTTTTCGGATGTCCATCGTCAATCTCAAATGCTGTTGGACAGGGAGAAACTGCCCCGTGGTTAATAGGATGTTCTTGGGAGCACTCAATCATGCAGCCCTGATTGTTTTAATGTGAAAATCATTTTATTCCCGAAAAGAGAAGAAGTGATTTTCTGCGCCTGGCTTCTTAGCTTTATGAGAAGTTGGCTTTTCAGAAGAACATTCTGAATATGCAGTCAGTCACGAGTAGCCTCTATGACTTCTGACTGAGTAGGTCAATGGCATAGGCCAGACCAAACTCATAGCCTTTGGGTCCGAGTCCAGCGATTACGCCTTCTGCGACATCACTAAAATAGGAATGATGTCGGAAAGCCTCCCGTCGATGGATATTGGACAAGTGAACTTCAACAAAGGGAATGGCAACACCCAGCAGGGCATCTCTGATAGCAACACTGGTATGAGTGTAAGCCGCAGGATTAATAATGATGAAATTAACCCGTTCTTCAGAGGCTTTATGAATCCGTTCTATGAGTTCATGCTCAGCGTTGCTTTGGAAGCAACTGAGCTGGTAACCAGCCACTTGAGCCTGTTGAGTCAGAATATGATCAATTTGTTCCAGTGTGGTGGCACCATAAACGCCGGGCTCTCTGGTTCCCAGCAGGTTCAGATTGGGGCCATTAAGAACAAGTATTGTTGCCATCTGTATCCTCTCATGTTGGCTTTTATTGTGCCGCAATGAAATCAAAGGGTCTAGTTCGTGCGTGTTACTGAACGTTAAAGACAGTTACCAAGCATTTCAAAGCCATATAAGCCCAGAACGATGATGTTAGATCCAGATTTATGGAGAAAGCGCCTGATTCAGTTTTTTCTGGAGTTCAGAGGAGGTAATCTCTCCCAGAGAGCGAAGTTCGCTCCGCTCCTGACCATAGGTGTCGAAAAATAGCAAGGAAGGTGGGCCAAACAATTGATAATTGTTCAGCCAGATGAGTTGTTCGGGGGTGTTGGCGGTTATATCAAATTTGATGAAATGCCAGTTGTCTGGGCTGACTTTGGCAATAGCTTCAGGAAAAACGTTTCTTTCCATAACCTTGCAGGAAATGCACCAGTCCGCATAAACATCAATCATCGCGGCTTTGCCATTCTTCCTGGCCATTTCCAGCTGGGCCAAAAGCGCTTTAACCGTTGTCACTGTTTGAAAAGAATACCCTGCTGAAAGGTTTTCAGCGGGCTGGCTGTTTCTGCCAAGGGGTTGTAATGGGTCGTTCTGACCTTGAGCTGCTCCGATGATCAGCAGAGTGCCATAGATCAGGAGAACCAGGCCGAGCGCCTGAAAAAATAAAGCGGCTCCGGCTTTCTTGCTGAAGTCCATAGCGCCAAGACAGACAGCACCACCAAGTGCCAGTGTTCCCCAGAGAAAGAGCGTGAGTGGTGCTGAAATAACCCTCTCCAGCATCCAGATGGCAACGCCAAGCAGCAGGAAGCCAAAGCAGCGTTTGACATTTTCCATCCAACCGCCTGCTTTTGGTAGCAGGCTCTTGCCACCCAGACCAATCAATAGCAGTGGCAGCCCCATTCCCAGGCCAAGAGCCAGCAGGGAGAGTCCGCCAATGAGTGCGTCACCTGTTGAGCTGATGTAAATCAGTGCGCCTGCCAAGGGTGCTGAGACACACGGTGATACCACCAGGGCTGATAAAACCCCCATGACGGCTGCACCTGAAAGACTTCCTGACTTCTGAGGTTGTTTGTTCAGACGATCCCTGAGCTTTTCCGGAAGCTGGAGCTCATAAAGACCAAACATGCTCAGAGCCAGAATAACGAAGAGAATGGCAAAGGGGATCAATAGCCAGGGTGATTGAAGTTTTGCCTGCAGGTTCAGGCTTGCCCCGAAAAGCCCCATCAAAGTGCCAGCCAGAGCGAAGGTGATTGACATACTGAGCACATAAATGATGGACAGAGTGAGCGTTCTTTTTCGACTGGCTCCCTTTGCTGCAGCGCCTACCAGCAGACTGGAGAGAATAGGAATCATCGGGAGTACACAGGGGGTGAAGGCCAGCCCCAGCCCCGCCAGTAAAAACAGCAGAAGTGTAACAGGAAGGTTCTTGTCGACAAAGGATTCCGGGATGCTCTGATCTTTGCCGTCATCCGGCGTCTTTTCAGAAGACCTGACCCGATCATTACTGGAGACATGGGGGTTTGGCAGAGTAATAGTAAGAGTCTGTGGTGGATAGCAAAGGCCCGCATCAGCACAGCCCTGAAATCTTATCTGGAATTGGGGCTCGGATTCAGAACTCTTGACAGGAATTTTGACAGTGACATTTTTTGGAAAGACCTCCATGTCCTGTTCAAAGTTAATGTCGTACTTCTGTTTGCCTTTGGGAAATATTGGCTCACCAAGCAGGGTAGTGCTTTCATTACCGGAAAAGCTGAATCGATCCTTGTAAAGATAATGCTCAGGTGTTACCAGAAAGTGCAGGAGCAGTGTGTTGTTTTCGATCTCTGCTTCCAGCTGAAACGCTTCTTCAACGGGCAAAAATTGCTGTGTTCCGGATCCCAATAGTGCGTTTAAATTAGCAGGAGCACCACTGGAAAAAGCCCAGGTAAAAAGAATGATGAAAAAGGTACTGAGGTAAGATTTTTGATTGCTTATGAATAGCTGAACCATGTAAAACCAACTGTTCTTGTTTCTGGTTCTTTAATTGTGAAGTGAAATGGCCGGGATGCAAGCTCCCGAGTCCGCTAATGGTGCTGGAGATGACATCTTCAGCACCATCATAGGATTAATAAACCGCTTATAAAAATAGTTTACTGCGTTAATCCCTTCAGCCTTTGTAGTTTGCTGCAGACTTTTTGATGACTTCAAAGGCAGCTTCTTTGCCTTCCCAGCCCTCAATCTTGACCCACTTTCCGGGTTCCAGATCTTTGTAGTTCTCGAAGAAATGCTCGATTTGCTTCAGCAAGAGTTCTGGCAGATCAGAGTATTCCTGCACATCGTTGTAAAGCGCAGACAGCTTCTCGTGAGGAACTGCAATCAGTTTCTCGTCCTGACCACTCTCGTCTGACATGTTCAGCATGCCGACCGCACGGCAGCGGATGACAGAACCCGGAACAACAGGGTAAGGCGTCACTACCAGAACGTCCAGAGGGTCACCATCGTCCGCCAGAGTCTGGGGAATGTAACCATAGTTGGCAGGGTAGAACATGGGGGTAGCCATGAAACGGTCTACCATCAGAGCATCGACATCCTTATCAATTTCATACTTGATGGGTGACGCATTGGCCGGAATTTCGATGGCAACATAGATATCTTCAGGCAGACTCTTACCTGCCGGGATATTTGCATAGCTCATGTGTATACCTTTGCCTTATTTCGATTACAGAGGTAAATGGATGGAAAGCTGGCCATTATAGAGTTCCTGAAGGGAGTTGTCTCCGTTGTGAACAAGACTTTATGAAGTATGTTCCTTTGGCAACTGGACATTGTTCGAAAAAGAGTAGAATACTGTAAGGGTCATATTGCTCCTGACTGCTCAGAATAACCGGAGAGGTTTTATGAGATCAATCAAAGTTAAAGACTGCATGACACCTCAGGTGATCACCATTCCACCAACTATGGAAGTGGTTGAGGCCATACGAATACTGCTCCACAACGATATTACGGCCGTACCGGTTGTCGATGAGAGTGGGGGCGTGGTCGGTATCCTCTCAGAAACCGACTGTCTCCAGGGAACTTTGATGGGAGGGTATTTTTCCCAGGAAGGCAGTCTTGTGGGAGAAAGTATGACCCGGGAAGTCCTCACCGTATCGCCCTTCGACAATATCATTACTGCTTACGAACACTTTATGAAAGCCCACGCTTTCAGGGTCCCCGTTGTTGATGACGGTGCTCTGGTCGGGATGCTCAGTCCTAAAGATGTCATGTCAGCGGTGTTGGAATTTTATGAAACACCAGCCAAACAAAAAGCTGTGTAGGTCGTTCTGCTCTCTCACCTGAAGCCTTATGCCCGGAACGGGCTGTATCTCGAAAATGCTGGAGTAGTGTTCTGGGTTATGAACATGGTCAGGTGCAGTTCAGTTGAAGTCACTGGGTGACGGTTGGGTTGAAGTGCCAAAAAATTGGCTGGATAGTGAAGGCTTACTTATTCTCTTTGAGTATTAAATCTCCTGCCAAAGCGATAGTTCATCTAAGCTTTATTGAAGTACATGACGAACTTTTGGAAGAAGGTTTATGGAAGGGAGAACGACGGGAGTCGAAACTCAAACTACATCACCTGTTGATTTGGTGCCACCAGAGCATAAGGCTGATGAATCGGGCCGGTTGGGTCCCAGAAATGTAACCGGAACGCCGGGAAAGAGTCTCATTGGGGGGCGTGGTTCTGAAGTTTCGAGCCCAGCGCCAGAGAGTATACACTCACGTACTGCCAGTGCCCGTAAAGATTTGCCAGCGCTGACGAATTCAAAGCTGAAAGATTCCATGAAAGATGATGAAGCTTCTAAAATATTGGATTCGCTGCAAGCCTCCAGAAAGTCTTCCAGAACCAGCCCTCCCGAACTTTCCGGACTTTATGAATCATCTACAGCATCTGATCCGCACAGTGATGAAAGTGCACAGCTTCACGAAGAACCTGAGCAAACATCTCCGGGTGAGCATGGGGACAGTCCTGCCCCTGACTCGAATGATGAATCCATTTCACCAACAGCGATTTCACCTTCTGCGCGACCCCACGTGTCTGTCAGCTCATCCGATGATCCTGATGTGCAAAGCAGAAAAGAAGCATTCAAGAATCAGCTTCAGCCCAAGCTTGGTTTTTTCGATAAACACAAAAAAGAGTCAACGGTCACCGCAGTGGGTGGTGTTCTGGTGGGCATAGGGGCACTCGCAAGCATTGCTTTTCCCCCAGCAGGACTTTGTATATACGCTTGTGGAATAATGATGTTGAGTATGGGCCTCACCGAGATCGTGGCTGCCCCAGGTGATGTTCCGGTTAACCCGCCTGAACCTAAACCTGATAAGCCTGAGCCAAAACCTGATGAGTCTAAATCCAAGCCGGTTGAAAACAATGTCGATGATGGCAAGTTCATGGCTGTTCGCAAACCCATTCTGGAAGCCCTCACTCAGGGCGATGGCCCGATTCCTGTCAGGGAAGATGGTTCTCTGGATGAAGACGAAGCCAAAAAAAGGCTAAGGAAGTTTGCTCAGCAAAGCGGGATTAATGGAGACCCCGAGGCACTTTTAGAGCAAGTTTCTTCAGGGATGCAAGCAGGCTTGCCTCTCTCAGAAGTGATTTCAGAGGCTATTGCCGATGTATTGAGTAGAGATAAGAATTTTGATCCCCGCGATAATGAATTCAAATCGGTCACAAACGCTATTTTGAGTGCGGCAGAAGCTATGATGAATGCCACATCAGCCACTGAGAGAGAGCAGGCTCTGGCTGATTTTCTGTCGAAAATGAAAGAGATGCTGCCCAGAATGAGCGATGCTTCCCTGGGTCAGCTGATGGTCATGACCCAGGGAGCGCTGGCCAGTCCCGGCACAGAACAAGCCAGAGAAATATTGACTCATGTCCTGAAGTTGCTCGAAGCAGAAAAAGCCGAGCGTTTGTTAAAACAGCAGAGCCTGGCTGCATTTGGGGCTTCTGCAGGGGTCTCTGATGCGGTGCCAGAACCTCCTCTACCTCCTCCACCTCCTCCTGTAGCTCTTAAGTCTGGAAAACCGGCAACACCTCTACATTCCTCTGCCTCTGGAACAGGCGCTTCAGAGGCGTTTGATCCGACTATTTCACAAAATCAAGTCCACCTTCGAGTGCTTTCTTTTGAACTGGACACTTTGAACAGGGCCGATCGTCTTGGTGTCAGTGACAGAAATGACTTTCTGAACGCCGCGAAGGAGGTGCTCGAAAAACCCAGAGGAAAAAGGATCACGGGAGCAGAGTTTCTGGATGAGCTTGAAAGACATATCGAAGACAGGTTTAGTAATGTGATCGACAAAATGAGAGATAAAAATCATTTCAAATAGTTCTTAATTTATGTTGTTGATGAAATTTTCGCATTGAAGTCATGTACTAAATTAATACTAATGTGATTTGCTCAGGGCGGCAGGGAGCCAATTTATGACTGATTCCACACCGGCAGTGGATAATAAGGGGGGAGTAACACTCACTGGCACGCGGGGGTCTGTTCATCTTACTGATGCCAAAAGAGACTCACTCAGAGCTGCGGGTTTCAGTGATGCACAGATTGATGCTTTATTATCACTGGCCGACCCTGATGATCAGGGGAATTCCCTGACACCCACTCACTTTTATACCGTTGATAAGTCGACACTCAACTCTCTTCAGTACTCAGGCAAACTCACGGATGCTGCGAGGCAGCTGGTCTATGTCCAGACACCCGTCTCGCTTCTGAATCAGGTCAGTAATCCGAGCAATTGGCAGGGAGATAATTATATTGGCCCGGGTGCAGCTTCTGTAAATGCCTATTTGAATGGAGAGCCTGTCGATTTTTCCAAGCCCAGTCTGGATGCCTTGGTGATGTCAGTTCTAACGGCCAGGGCGGAAATCATAGAGGTTCAACTCAGAGATCAGATTCAATCGATTCAGGACAAGAACGCCCAGTTGGAAGTAGCAAACGACTGGTTAGCCAAAGCCAAAGCTAAAAAAGCTGACGCCGGTACATCGGGCACAACAACCTTTAGTCAGGAGTACAAGGACTTTTGGGACAGCCTTGGCGCGAAGTACCAGAGTGGTAATGATCACAATTCAGCTGACTGGGAAGTTAATATCGAAGGTTTGAAGACCAAAATTGAAGCTTTGACCAGTCAATCCCAGCTGGAAACAACCAAGCTACAGCAGACTATAAATAAATATAACCAAAGCTTTGAAATGCTTTCTAACTTTGTCAACAAATACTACCAGTCACTCAGTACGATTATTCAGAACCTACGGTGAATCATGGAGGATCCCGCTGTGAATGAAGAAGCCAAGATGAATGAAGGTGAAGAACTTGATGATATGCTTCTCGAGTTCTTTGGTAAAGGCGGAACCTTCAAAGACCTCAAAAATATGAGCGATGATGCCATGGAAGCCATATACAGCGTCGCTTATAACCTCTATCAGGGGGGGAAGTACGACGAGGCGCAAAAGGTCTTTCAGTTTCTCTGTTTCTATGATCACTTCAATCGAAAATACTTTCTGGGTCTCGGTGCCTGCCAGCAAATGATGAAGCAGTATGAAAATGCTATTGAGATCTTCACTTTTGCCACTGTACTGGATGCCGACGACCCCAGGCCCATGCTCTACATCGGAGACTGTCATCTGGCAATGGGTGACAATGAAAAAGCAAAAATGTCATACGAAACAGCCATTGAATGGGCTGGAAATGCGGCTGCTTTTGAGGAAGAAAAACAGAGAGCCGAAAGCATGCTGGAAAACCTGAGCAGTTAAGGGAAGAGGTGAAAGGATGTCTTCAATCGGTCAGGGGCCTGCTGCCCCTACAGAGCAAACCGGAAATATTCATCAGGCTTCTTATGATGCTGTTGATAATGAAGAAAATCCGGTTCAGCGAGGTTTTAGTAACCAGAACAGTTACTCTAGAACGGAAGGTGGAGAAGCCCCTAAAGCACAGATCAATGCTCCCGTTCTGGATGCGCCTTCGGCAAATGCTGAGTCTGAAAAGGCTACCGCAGAAGTGTTGAAACATCAGGAAGGGCAGGCAACAGACAAGTCGGCAAAAGGTCCGAGGACGCCTGGTGAGGTGGTTCAGGAACACAGTAACCTTCCCATCAGAAAGCAGACAAACCATCTTCAGAGTAAGAGCAATGAACTTGAAAGTATGGGATTCAGCAAATCCCAAATCAATGGGGTGCTGGCTGTGGCTGATCCCAAAGATCCTGAAAACGCTCTTGCTCCCATGCACTCTGCCACTGCCAGATTGAAAGATATGGAGGCCCGGGGTGGCGATCCCAAGCTGAATACACTGTTTAATACTTTCGAAGATGTCATGGTTCGTTTCTCTGCCATCAAAGAAATTCCGGATGATTTGAAAGCTGAGCTGAAGAAGGATCTTGATACATTTACCAAAGCAGCTCTCAACGCTGAAAGGCCCCTTGATATAGACTCCGCTACCACGATGCTGGTTCAGATCCAGTCAAAGTTGCAGAACGAGCGACTCCGCTTTGACCAGGAAAGTATCAAGATAGGTCAGGTCGCTGCAGAGCAACGCAGTAGCAATATCATCAGCAAAATTCGTGAATCCATTGCAAAAGTCGAAGAATCGAAAAAATCCCAAATGGTAGGGTCGATTTTCAATTATATCGCACTGGCATTCATGGCAGTTGCCTCCGTCGCTTTGGCTGTTGCGGGAGTTCTTACCGGTGGTGCATTGAGTGTTGTTGCCGCTGGTCTGATGGTTGCAGCGACAGGTCTTATGATCACCATGACGGTTTCATCAGAAACCAGCAACTTTATGATGAAAATTTTTGACGGCCTTGCCAGTGACGAAGACGCTGAGCAAGATACCAAAATTGGTGCCACGGTCTTTTGGTCTGTCATTATGATCGCACTTTCTGCTGGTGCAGCTTTCGCAGGTGGCGTTGCCGGTGCAGGTGGAGCCGCTGCCAGTACAGCTTCATCGAGTACCGCAGCAGGGTCTTCAACCGCTGCAACGGTGACGGCGACAGGCGCTAACACGGCTGCAACCACATCAGCTGCTGTTGCAAAAAATATTGCGATCGTGACCAAGTTAGGGCAGATAGCCCAGTGGATAGGGGGCGCCGGTCAGATTGCTTCGGGTGGTGCTGATATCGGAACTTCTGTTTATAAATACCAGGCAGACGAATTCAGGGCAGAGGCGCTTGAAGAAAAAGCCGAAATGGTCAGGATCCAGAAGGCCATAGATGATGCTATGGAAGGTTTGGAAAAGGCTATCCAGGAACTCCAGAATGGCTACTCCACAGCCGCCAGCATCATTAAAGCGAATCATGAAACCAAGACAACACTTGCGCGCAACCTGCGTGCCTGAGTCTCAAGGAGGTAGATTATGTCACAGGTAGGACAGACAGGCGCGTCACAGAATACGCCAGTGGACTATAGTTCCCAGACATCAGGGTCAGGTGGCGCAGCGCCGCTGGATGAAGTCGGACGGGGAGATCTTGACGGCGAAAACCTTCGATATTCCCGTGAAAGCAAAAGTACCGAAGTTTTGAAAGGTCAACAGAAGAGGGCACCAGAGCTTGATAAACCCGGTGATGTTAAGCCCACCCATCTTGAAACAGCCAGTTCTGATGTCAACGATATCAGTAAGCAGACTCAGTCATCTCTAGAAAATACTCAGAAGCTGGCGGAAGGTTTGCGCAGCGGCAACCTCAGCCCGGAACAGCAACAGCAGCTGAAAAAAAACGCTGATCTTTTGAAAGGCAGCGCCGGTCTTTTAAGTAACCTTCATGGTCATAATCTCGGAACTGCTGAGGGTAAGAGAAGTGTTCTCGCCGGAATGGGCTTTAGCCAGAGCCAGCTCGATGCCCTGATGTCACTGGCTGATCCGGATGATGCAGGCAACTCTCTGGCGTCCCTGCATGGCGGTGAATCAGCCTTACAGGGTAAAAAAGACGCTCTGAAGGCCATGGGTTTCAGTGAAAGTCAGGTGGATGCCTTGCTGTCACTGGCTGATCCGGATGATGAAGGCAATTCACTGATGTCAACTCATCAGGCCGGGTCCGGGAAAAATAAATCGGCCCTTGCCTCTCAAGGATTCAGCAATGCTCAGGCAGAACGTTTGACGGCTCTGTTGAACGGCCAGACATTTGGTACTGAACAACAGAAAGAACTACTGAAAAAGATGGGCTTTAGTGATGCAGAAGCCGATGTGTTGCTGGCCACGGCCGATCCTCAATCGTTGAAAACTCAAGGTAAGCTTGCCCGATCAATAGATTCTAATCAGCTTGCTCATTTGCAAGAGATGGCAAAGGCCGCCAACGTACTATCAACAGGCAGCCCGATCGGTGACAGAGTGCTGCAACAGCTGGTGGACATTTTTACTGTGTTTGAACTCCTTCACGAGATGGGGGTTCAGGGTCGAAGAACCGCCAGAGAAACCAGGGCTGCTGAGTATGATGCAGCCAAGCAGGAAGTTTTGCACCAGGCAGGAGAAGTAAGAAATGCCGCCATCTTCTCTCTGGTAGCAGGTGTGGTCAGCGGTACCATGAAAATAGGTGCAGGTAAGATTGCAATGAATGGTGCACAGGGTGGTGGTTCCGCTGCTGAGAAGCAGGTCAGGATGCAGTTGGCTACCCAGAAGGCTCAGATGGCGACGGGTTTTGGTGACATTATTTCTGCGGGCTTTAACTATCGGTCTTCAGAACACCAGGCAAGACAGAAAGAGCATGAAGCCTACCAGAAAACCCACGAAAACTCGGCTCAGAGTTCATCTGAGTGGATGCAGTTGCAACAGGACATGGTGAAGACTGTGCAAAGTAAGATGGATGAAATTATACGAACCTGGTTCGAAACGCTGAAAACCACCACACGAGGCTGAGCAGAGACGTTCCGTTCAGACTCTGAGGGGTTCCGTCCACAGCATGCAGGAGGCATGACATGACTATTCCACTCGACAGGGCCGGTGGTGCATCAGCGCCATCGTTTCTGGAGAGTAACCAGAACGTTGCAGGCAATCAGGGAGCCAAAGGCAAGGTTGCCGGACAAACGGTTCAGGTTCGGTCTGATGCCACTTCTGCGCTGCTTGACAGTGCAGAAGAGCTTTCCATGGTCGCTGACCGCTTCAAGCAAACCAAACTCAAAGACAGAAAACTCTCCAATGGTTCAGAACTCTCTGACAAGCTGCTTGAGCGCATCAAGAAAATACAGGCTATTCAGGAAACCCAGGCGTTCAAAGATCTGGTTAATAATTTCAGTAATCAAAACAATCTCAACCCCAATCAGGTTCTGAAACAGGCCCAGGAATTTTCGGACGACGTGCTTGAGCAATTTGCGGCACTGGATTTTGCCGCAGAATATTTTGAAGAGCAGGGAGACCAGGAAAAAGCCAATCAAATTCGTACGGCTCAGCAAAGCATCAGGGAAAAGAACCCGACACTGATTCAGGCTGGCCTCAATATCTCTGAGTCAGCAGCCGAGATGATCGAAGAGATGGGCTTTGATGTTGATGTTCGTACGGTCCGTGAAAGCTATGCCAACCTCATTGACTCAGCGAAGATGGATCATGTGCGTGATGACGGTTCACTCAAGACAACTTATCGCTATCTGGTAGAAACCTACGGAGCAGATAATCTGGAAGGAGCCATTCAGGGACAACTTGATCTCCTTGCGACGGATTTGAACTGCACCACTCACTCCACTTCACCGGTCAGATTGAAAGTCATTATTGATGATATGAAAGGGCTGAAGATTCAGTCGGGTGTTCATGATGCCTGTTGCGAAGCTGAAGAGAGGCTGGAAAGAACATTCCCTGAAGAAAAAGTCCTTCGACTTGTGCTCATGGAGGAGATGCTCGATCTCGTCGATCAACAGTGGGTGACAGAGTCTGATTTTGAAAAATTGCCGTTAAAAATGAATCTGGAAAAACTGGAAGCTCATATTTTTGCGTTGACTTCTATCGTTGATATCGTCAGGTCCATTCCCGAAGAAGTGTTTACCAATGATGAGACCAAACTGAATATGCTGTCTGCGGCAACAGACAGTCTGGATAACAAAATTGAAGAGGAAGAGTCAGAAGCCATTGAAGAGGCTCTGGATGCCGGGCTGGATGATAGTTTTCTGGGTGAGGTAACCGCCTCTCTGAATTTTGAAGAGGAAGAGTCAGAAGCCATTGAAGAGGCTCTGGATGCCGGGCTGGATGATAGTTTTCTGGGTGAGGTAACCGCCTCTCTGAATTTGCCATCAAGTGAGAAAGTTGAAACGCCTTTTTTTGCTGCTGGGAAGGAACAAAAATCTTAGTAGCCACCACTAAAGACTCTACAGCTGATAAAAGGCAGGGGGTCCTGTGAAAGCTTTTTAGCACGAGGAAAGCAAGTTATGGATTGGCGCGATGAGGTGGTTTCGGATATCGGCCGGGGAATGGGTATTGAGGGGCTCAGTTTCGGTGTATCCGGAGTGATCAGCATGGAATTTGAATCAGAAAGGACCCTGTATCTGGAGACACAAGAGGAGGGCGTTCTTGTCTACATGGTTCAGGGATTGTCCCGATTCGATGCCTCCAAAAGTCTGGTTTACGCGCTAAAAAAGTGTCATTACACCCAGTCACTTGTGCTGCCATTGCAGGCAGGACTGAAAGGAGAAGAGGAACTGGTCTGGTTGATTTATCTCAATAATGAACAGTTCTCTCGCCCAACCGTCGAAAGTGCTATCGAAGCAATAATAAGGCAATCTGAGCAGCTTGCTGCTTAGGGCTCCGTAGGGTGGCAGGCTCGGCCTGCTGAAAACTGTGACCAACTCAAGAGGTCTGTTATATGGCCGAAAATATTATCAACTCAAAAGGCCTGACAGAGAAAGCACTTGAATCTGCCGAAACCTTTGCCGTTCCGGAGAAAGTGGATGCAGGTGCGGCAGATAAATTTGGCAACTTGCTGTCAGGTGATGCCGATGGACAGCAGGCAATACAAGCTGCATCAGCTGTTGGTCAGCCAGAAGGGGGAGCCCTGACTCTGGGAGATAAGATTCTCAGAGGTATGCAGGGGTTAAGAGAGCATGTTGAAGCAGGTAAAGAGAATGTCGTCTCCAACCTGCAGCCTGGTGAAACCATGACCATGCAGGACATGTTTAAAACCCAGATGGCCATGACCAACCTGATGGTCACCGAGGACTACATAGGGAAGATTGTCAGTAAGAGTACCCAGACGTTTGATACTCTGCTGCGCAATCAGTAATTCCTGACGGAGTCCTGAAGCAGGTGCACAGCTGTCTGGTTATTTTGGATCCAGAAATACAGCCGGAGTCACCCGTTCATGAGCAATGGAACTGTGCACCGTACTCTGAAATACCTGGGAGTCATCTGTCTCAGCTTTCTGCTGGCCGGGTGTAAGGTTGAGCTCTACTCTGGTCTTTCTGAAAAGGAAGGCAATGATATGCTGGCTATCCTGCTGGATGGGAGCATACCTGCAGAGAAGCTCATTAATAAAGAAAAGATGGTGACCCTGATGGTGCCATCTGATGAAGTTTCACGATCCATCAAGTTGCTGCGTGGTTATGGATATCCCAAGGAGAAGTACTCTTCCATTGGTGATATTTTTCCGAAAGATGGTCTGATCTCTTCACCCACTGAAGAGAGAGCTCGTTATACCTATTCCATGTCACAGGAGCTTTCATCAACATTATCCATGATTGATGGTGTCATCACCGCTCGTGTCCATGTGGTGTTGCCTCAGGAGCAGGATTCTCTGAGTGACGTCAATTACCCTTCATCGGCCTCTGTGTTTATCAAGTACACACCAGAGCTGGAGCTGGCGGGTTTCATTCCAAAGGTCAAAACACTGGTGTCTAACAGTATTGAAGGACTGTCCCTGGATAAAATCACGGTTTCTCTGTTTCCTGCTACCCGTATTAATCAGGGGAGCAGTGCTGCACCCAAAATGGAATCGGTATTTTTCGTTAAGGTAAATCCTTCTTCTGCCGGGGCTTTGAGAGGGGTTATCTATGGGCTCCTGTTTCTTTTGATCATGACCCTTGCCGGTTGTGGAGCACTGTATTGGATGATGTTTATGAAGAAAGGCAAGAAAAAAGTCAGGAAGACTGAATGAACACAGAGCAACCAAACCTTCAGATGGACCCTGAATTAGAACTGTTTCAGTCCATTGCTGAATTTAACCTGTACCTGGTGCGCTTTATCCATCACAGCTGGTTGCAAACCATCAAGTTATCACCATTGGTCAAACAGCTCAGAAAGGCCGGTAATGCAGATTTTCATCTGTCTCATTTTTTATTAAAAGAGTTTGATCTTAGCAACGACTTTGATTACGACTTTGATGAAAAGCACAAAAGAGTAGCGCTGGCTGACGAAGAAGCCATTACAAAACTGGCTTTTTATTTGGGTATTATTCTCAACGAAAGTGTTATTCGAAATACTCTTCGTAAGCGGGAAAGGCTGTTGCTAAAGAAAACGTTGGGTGAGGATGGGTTTCGTTTCGCTGTTAAAAAGGCGCAGTTTTTCAGTCGCATCGGAACTGATCGGGGGCCAAGCTTTTTGATTGACTGGGATCATCTCGATAGTTTTAAACGATATCTTACGCAATCCGGTTTTCAAGTGCTTGGAAGGGCTTTCTCAGACAGTTCTCCTGCCTTTATTAAAAGGCTGGAATTAAAACTGCCTGTTTCATTTCGCGATACTATCTGCAGTCCAGACCGGAGTTCAGAGAAGTTGGACCTGGATATCAATCAGTGCAAGACACTGGTCGTTAAAGCTCATAAAGAGGTGAATAGAGAATGGCGTCACCTGTTCGTTTGACTTCAGGACAGTTGACGATTGACCCGTCAGCGAAAGTCTTGAAATCAGAAGATTATGCAGACTATCTTGAGTCTGAAAAAATCGTCAGCAAAGCTCGGGAGCATGCCAGAGAAATACTGGAGCAGTCTCGTCAGGCCTATGAGAAGGAAAAGCAGAGAGGTTTTGAAGAGGGTTTAGCAGAAGGTAAGGTGGATCAGGCTGAGCAGATGCTTAAAGTTGTCAGTCGAACCATAAACTATCTCTCAGAAGTGGAGAAAGCCCTGGCTGATATTTTAATGTCGGGGATTAAAAAAATAATTGGTGAATATGATCAGGAAGAACTTGCCGTAAGTCTGGTTAAAAATGCACTACAGCACGTCAGAAATGAGAAGCAAGTCACCATACGTATCCCTCCCAGTCAATTCAAGATGGTTAAAACAAGACTCAATGAAATACTGGGGGAATACAAAGGTGTAGGCTTTATAGATCTTGTTTCGGATGAGCGTCTGTCTACCGGTGACTGTATCATGGAGAGTGATATCGGGGTTGTTGATGCCAGTGTGGATCTGCAAATCAAGGCGCTACAAAAACGCTTTGAAAGAATTAACTCTGAAGCTGTCACCAGTATTACCAACGATCATTCCATGTTTGATGAGCCACAATGACTGTGGTTTATATCTAAAGGTATAAACTTCCCTGATCGTTTTTTCTCAGTCTCTGAGTCATATTCAGAGACTGGCTTGCCTGTATTTTTTGATGTGAATAATAATGGTTCAGACATTCTACTATCCCCCGTCAGTGAGAGTCAGGATGTTATAAATACTCATATCTATGAGATTTGAACTGATTGTTTAAGATGTTCCTGGTGAGTATATTCAACTTATTAACTTGTTAATGGGTTTGGTTGGCCACTGTCATTGCATCAGCCATAAAGAGCATTGAACAGAGCTATACTGGTTTTCAGTGTGAGCATTGAAAATCCAACCATCGGGCAGTAAGTACCTTGCCAGTTGGTTTCGCATATTCTGGCGAGTGGATTTGTTCATCCTTCAAGGCGCAACGACGGGCGCGTAGCCATAGCTGCGCAACCAGAGTTGGAACGCAGAAGGATGGAAAAAGCCGCCGTCCAGAATATGCGAAACCAACTGGTTAGGTACTTATCCAGACATTACCCAAAAGGTTTCCTTTCTGACGATTTCACTCACTCCTGTCCGGCTTTGATGAAGGCTGCTGCCTGACTGAAAGGCCGGACCTTCAGAAGAGGTTGGCATAAAATGCAGGTCATTAAGACCGATGTTGCAATTGTAGGTGCTGGCGCTACTGGCCTTCGTGCAGCTATAGCGGTTGCAGAAAAAGACCCAAACCTGAATATCGCACTGCTTTCAAAAGTCTACCCGATGCGCAGTCACACTGTGGCAGCAGAAGGGGGCTCAGCTGGCGTTATTCAGGATCATGACTCTTTCGAGAATCACTTCAAGGATACCGTTTCGGGTGGTGACTGGCTCTGTGATCAGGATGCTGTGGATTACTTTGTTCAGACTGCCACAGAAGAAATGATTCGGCTGGAACACTGGGGATGTCCCTGGAGCCGGAAGCCGGATGGTAATGTTAATGTACGTCCATTTGGCGGTATGAAGATTGAGAGAACCTGGTTTGCTGCTGATAAATCCGGTTTCCACATGTTGCACACGCTTTACCAGACATCTGTCAAATATTCTGCTATTGAACGCTTTGACGAGTACTTCGCTACCGACCTCATTGTTGAGGAGGGCCGTGTCCAGGGTGTGGTGGCTATTGAAGTTAAAACCGGTGAGCCGAAGGTTTTCCTGGCTAAAACCGTGATTCTGGCAACCGGTGGTTCTGGCCGTGTATTCCGCTTCAACACTAATGGTGCCATTGTGACTGGTGATGGTCATGGCATGGCTATGAGAGCGGGTGCGCCTCTGAGAGATATGGAGTTTGTTCAATATCATCCAACCGGTCTGCCCGGCTCAGGTATTCTAATGACGGAAGGTTGTCGTGGTGAAGGCGGTATTCTCCTCAATAAGCATGGCTATCGCTATTTGCAGGATTACGGCCTGGGTCCGGAGACACCGGTGGGTCAGCCAAAGAACAAACACATGGAACTGGGCCCACGTGACAAGCTCTCTCAGGCTTTCTGGAATGAGCAGCGCAAGGGCAATACCATTGAAACCCCTCTGGGTGATGCCGTACTGCTGGATCTTCGTCATCTGGGTGAAAAGACGCTGATGGAGCGCCTGCCGCTGATCTGCTCACTGGCTAAAAACTATGTAGGTGTTGATCCTGTTCATCAGCCTGTCCCGGTTCGTCCTGCGGTTCATTACACCATGGGGGGGATCCGTACTGATATCAACTGTGCCGCCGATATCCCCGGCCTCTTCGCTGCAGGTGAGTGCGCCAGCGTGGGTATGCATGGTGCCAACCGTCTGGGCTCAAATTCTCTGGCAGAAACGGTGGTATTCGGTGCCCTGGCGGGTGATAAAGCAGTCGAGTTTGCTCAACAGGCTGTAATGTCCGATGAGAAAAAACTAATGGATCAGGCGAAAATGCACCTGGTCAGCATCGAAAACCTGCGCAATGCAAAGGGTACTGAAAAAGCCTCTCACATTCGTCATGAGATGGCGAAAACTATGGAGCGATGTTTTGGTATCTATCGAATCGGCGAAGAGATGCAGGAAGGGGTCGACAAGATTGCAGAGCTTCGTGAGCGCTTTCGTAACGTTCGGGTTGAAGACCGCAGCAAGGCTTTCAACACTGAGCTCTTGCAGGCTTTTGAGTTGCAAAGCTCTCTCGCTGTCGCTGAAACTATGGCTGTAGGCGCCCTGAATCGCAAGGAGTCTCGTGGTGCTCACCAGCGGATTGATGGCTTCGAACACCGTGACGACGAGAAGTTCCTGAAACACACTCTGGCCCACTACAACGGTGACTCAGCTCCCCGTTTGGACTACCAGAACGTCAATATTACTCGTTATCAGCCAGAAGAGCGTGTTTACGGTGCAGCGGCTGAGAAGGGCGCTGTGGTTGAAAAGAGTGCTGCGGCGTCTGATACAAAGTGACGGGAGAGCTGAAAATGAGTCACAAGACAATCAACATCGAGATTCTGAGGTACAACCCGGAAAGCGATGAGAAGCCCGGTTATGGCAAGTTTGAGGTGCCTTTCCTCGAAGAGTGGTCCATGTTGGATGCCCTTGAATACATTAAGGACGAACTGGACTCTTCCCTGGCCTATCGCTGGTCTTGCCGTATGGCTGTCTGTGGTAGCTGCGGCATGGTCATTAATGGAACACCAAAACTGGGTTGTGAGACCTTCCTGAGGGATTACAAGGGCACTATCAGGGTAGAACCTCTGGCTAACTTCCCGATTGAGCGTGATCTGGTGGTGGATGCAGAAGACTTTATCAAAAAGCTGGAGTCCGTTAAGCCCTACATCATCAACGCAATGGAAAAACCGGTTGCAGAAGGTGTGAACAGACAGACACCCAAAGAGTTGAGCCTTTACAAGCAGTTCTCCAGCTGCATTAATTGCATGCTTTGCTACTCAGCCTGCCCGCAAATGGGAATTAATCCGCTGTTTACGGGGCCAGCCGTTATTGCACTGGGACACCGTTATAATCTGGATACGCGGGATCATGGTTATGATGAGCGTACCGAAGTCATTCAGGGCAAGAATGGCGTTTGGTCCTGTACCTTCGTGGGCTATTGCTCAGAGGTCTGCCCGAAGAATGTCGATCCGGCTGCTGCTATCAACCAGAACAAGTTACAGGGTGCCCAGGACTGGGCTTTGTCTTTCCTGATGCCACGTAAAGGAGGCAAGTGATGAGTCGTCGTCCTTATGTGCGTCCTATGAAGCGCACCTGGTATAAGGATTATCCTTTTTACCGCACCTACATGGTCAGGGAAGCAACCTGTCTGTTCGATGCGCTATACAGTATCAACCTGTTCTTCGGTATCCTTCAGCTAACCCGGGGAAAAGATGCCTGGGAGGCCTGGCTGTCCTTTCAGGCTAATCCTCTGATGATTTTGTTCACTGTTGTGACACTGGGGATGACTCTGTTTCATGCAGTCACCTTTTTTGATATGACACCACGGGTATTACCTCAGCAGATTCGCAAGATGGTGGCTGATAATGTGGTCAATAAACTGATGTATGCCGGTCTGGCAGCTGTTTCTGTCATTATTTTTGCAGCTCTAGTGCGGTTTTGAGGGAGAGAGTCATGAGTCAGAAAAGACATATTGAGCCGTTGCTGTGGAGCCTGTTTGGCGCTGGTGGCACGACAATCGCCTTCTTCTTCCCGGCTGTGATTCTGGTGATCCTGGCGGTGTCTCTGGGCGTGATTCCTGCAGAAGCATTGTCTTATGAGAGAATGTCAGATTTCTTCCTGAATAACCTGATTGGACAGCTGGTTCTTCTGGTCGCCCTGGTGCCTTCCTACTGGGCCTGTATCCATCGGATTTATCACGGACTGCATGATTTGGGTTTTCATCCGGGGGCAGGGCTGAAAGCACTGCTTTATGGAGCCACTCTGGTTTTGAGTGTGGTGACTGTGATGTTGGTACTGGTCTGAATTAAAGAGATTTCAGATCAAGAAAAGCCGTCAGACAGTGTTTGACGGCTTTTCTTCTTTCTAAGCCCGGCTACAAAGCGGACATTTCGATGCGAATCTGACGAAGTTGCTGCTCCAGGGTCTTCTGCTGATCAGGCGATAGCTCTCCTTCCTGCAACTTCACTCCCAGTTTGTTGACTATCTGACTTAATGAAGAGAGGCATTCCTTTTCCGTACGCTTAACCATCTCCTGGAGAAGATCCTGCCCAAGCCCGCTGTTACCGAGGTACTCATCGGCCTTGATTGTGGCGATGATTCTGACCGGACTTTCTGAAGTGCCCAGCCGAGTCATATACTCACCGATTTGTTCAAATTGCTCTGTCAGTGAAACGTCTGAAACCACCAGTTTACTGACAATATCTTTAGCAGTGAGCTGGCCAGCGAAGCCGACTAACAGTTTCATGGCTCCGTCTGACTGATTTTTAGGTAAGGTTGAGATCAGTTTATTCAGTTGGTCCAGGTCCTTGATGAAACGGTCCATAGACACCTGAGCACCGACTAAATCACCCTCTTTAAAAAACTCCAACATCATGCCCAGTTCTGCAGGCGCCAATTTGCCCTCCGAGGGCGTTGTTTTGATACCTCTGGAGAGAATCGACTTGTTTCCTGGTCCTGACTCTGGCTTCTCTGATGAGAGATATTTCTTCGCTTGGGCGGGATCAGCAGACGCATTGCCTTCATCGACAAGGGGGTTTTTGGGGTCAAATTGTGTCTGGGGGAGCGGTTGTCCTGAGCCATCAATTTTCGACATAGTACCATTCCGTGGTTTTTAGCAAGAAAGGACGCCTGAAAGCGAAAGCATTCTTGCTGATATCGCTGCCTGATTTGCAGGCAGAGCAGTATTGTGAGTATCTTCTGAAAGAATAGCTCTTTTTAGCGTGGAAATGCAGTATTCATTCAAGAATGAACTCCCGACTTTCCTCAATGGCAGATGAAAAGGCAGACTCTTCCATGATTGACACGTTACCCAAAGCAGAGCTTCATCTGCATATTGAAGGTACTCTGGAACCCGAACTGATGTTTTCTCTGGCTGAAAGAAATAAAATCAGCCTCCCCTACCAAAATATCGACGACGTCCGGGATGCCTACCAGTTTTCCAATCTGCAATCCTTTCTGGATATTTACTATGCCGGCGCCCGGGTTCTTCAGACCGGGCAGGATTTCTATGATTTGACCTGGGCGTATCTTAAGCGCTGTCAAAAGGACAATGTGGTCCATACCGAGATTTTCTTTGACCCACAGACCCACACCGATAGAGGTATTCCATTTGGCACTGTGTTTGAGGGCATTGATGCCGCACTTCAGGATGGCAGGAAACAGCTGGGTATCAGCAGCCACATCATTATGTGTTTTCTCCGACACTTGGGTGCCGGGGCAGCGCTGAACACGTTTGAAATGTCGAAACCCTGGCATCAGAGAATGATTGCTGTCGGTCTCGACTCTACTGAGTTGGGGAACCCTCCGGAGATGTTTGCCGAGGTCTTTGACAAAGCCAGACACGCTGGGTTGAAGGCCGTTGCTCATGCAGGAGAAGAAGGTCCGGCAGAGTATATTTGGGGGGCTTTGAAGGCACTGAAAGTATTGCGGGTTGATCATGGTGTTCGATGCCTGGATGACGAAAGTCTGGTTCAATATCTGGTTGAGAACAAAATTCCTTTGACAGTGTGTCCCCTTTCGAACGTCAAGTTGTGTGTATTTGACAGACTGTCAGACCATAATCTTAAGCAGATGCTGGACAAAGGACTCTGTGTCACTGTCAATTCTGATGATCCCTCCTATTTTGGTGGTTATATCAACGACAATTTCTATGCTACGCAGCAAGCGTTAGGGTTGGACGATCAGGCTGTTTATCAATTGATTCGAAACAGCTTCAGTGCCAGTTTTCTTGAGCGTTCAGAAAGGTCTGAGTATATGGCTCGTCTGGACAGTCTTTATGAGGAGCTAAGTGATGACTAAAACGGTAGTGGTGACCGGAGCAAACCGGGGTCTCGGTCTGGAGTATTGCAAGCAGTTTTTGGAAAAAGGCGACAAAGTCTATGCCTGTTGTCGGGCACCGGAGTCGGCGGAAGATCTGCTGAAGTTGAAGCAGCAATACTGTGAAAAGCTGGAAACGGTGCCGCTGGATGTCACCCACCCTGCACAGAGAACGAATCTGAAGAACACGTTGCAGGGAGAGCAGATCGATGTACTGATCAATAATGCGGGTATCTACGGTCAGCGGGTAAAATTTGGCGAAGTTGAGTCTGAAGAATGGCACAAGGTCATGGAGGTCAACACCATTGCACCTGTTTTGCTGGTGCAGGAGCTGGTTGAATTGATGCCTCAGGGTTCAAAGATTGTATTGATGACCAGCAAAATGGGCAGTATCGCTGATAACACAAGCGGTGGAAGCTATATTTATCGTTCCACAAAAGCGGCATTAAATGCTGTTGGCAAGAGTATGGCGCACGATCTGTCGGATAAGGGTATCAGTGTTGCTATCTGTCACCCGGGTTGGGTTTTGACTGATATGGGTGGACCCAATGCTCTGATTGATACCCGAATCTCCATAAAAGGACTGATTGCAGTGATTGAGCGGCTTGGGCTGGAGAACAGTGGTCAGTTTTTTAACTATGATGGTGCCCTGATCCCCTGGTAATCATAAGGTTAGACACTGCTTTTACAGGCAGTGTCTATGAGTTTAATAAGTCCGTGTACTCCAGTTTCCTTTGTTCAGAACAGGCCCCATATCCCAGCCGTTGGGTGCGCCCTTCTGGTCCTCCAGTGTGACTACAATCTTCGCTTTGGAAAGCTTTTCTGCCCACCCCCTGGGTATCGTCATCTCTTTAGTGCCTGATTCAGGCAGCATTCCCAGAGAAATGGGCTCAACACCATCCATCATCAACCATAGTTCACAGGCTTTCCCTTCGGGGACGGAATCAGGCTGAACGGTCTCCATGACCAGCTTTTTACTGCCCAGAGATGCGTTGAGAATCCACCCGGGGCTTTTTTCCTGATTATTGACGACATAAACGTACTCCATACCTGTCGGGTTGACCGATTGGAAGTTCGCCAGAGCCATCAAAAGAGCCAGGGCAACAGAGGCAAAAGCGGTACCTTGCCAGAACTTCAGGCTGCTCCAGAATGATTCTTTGTTGCTGGTGGCTTTCTGAATATTTTTCCAGATATATTTTGGCGGCTTCACAGGAAGTAAAGCCTCGTTCAGAACATCCAGATGCTCTCGCCATTCATCAACTTCACGCTGAGCATCGTGGCTCACGGCCATCAATACTTCAAATTGAGCTTTTTCATCGGGCGTCAGCAAACCGAGCACATAGTCTGCTGCAGCCTGATTTCTTTCATCAGGATTGCTCAGGTCTAAGCGGTCATGCATTCCTTCAACCTCATCAGTCCACGTCGAATCCATGTTTTCACGGTGCCAATAGGAACCTCCAGCTGGTTAGAAAGATTCTGATGAGTCATTCCATCAAAATAACTTAGTTCCAGACAGCGTCTCTGGTTATCATTCAGAGTTTTCAGACAGCGGTGAACCTCTTGACTGTTCTGCCTGTCCGTCACCATTTGTTCCTGGCTGGAACTCTGGTCGACCTGCAAGTCAAGGGTTTCCGTTTCCATCTGGGGCTCTCGTTTCAGCTTTCGCAAATGGTCCAGTGCCTGATTTCTGGCAATGGTGTTCATCCAGGTCATAGGAGCAGCCTTGCTGCTGTTATAGCTGGATGATGCCTGCCAGATTTTGATATAAACCTGCTGAAGGCAGTCTTCAGCAAGCTCCCTGTCTTTCAATATACGCAGGATCACGGCAAAGAGTTTCGCCGAAGTCTGCTGGTAAAGATTTTTTAAGGCTTTTTGTTCCCCCCGGGCACACCTGGCCAAGTCTTTAGCAAGGCTCTGTGGAGAGGGTGTTGATAGTGGGGTGGAGGTCAGACTCATTCCGCACGTTCTGTTTATGGGTTAAGAGGCGTTACTCTACCGGATAAATCGCTCCCATCAAACCTCCATAAAAGACTCGTATCCTGTCTGACTGTCTTAAAACAGACAAAGAGTGCATGCAACAGTGGTTCTGTAGCCTTGATCCGGGTCATCGGAATGCTTCCGGTAACATTGGCTGCTGAGATTATCCGGCAGGATCTTTCCGGTTTGAGTACAGCTCCCGTCAGACAACTGTAGTCGTGGTCTTTACAGCTTTCTGATAGCTTCAGAAACACCGCTGTAACACTCTTTGATAGCAGAAAGTAATGATTCGAACTTCTCATTTTCAGCGCGTTTGCCGACTTCTTCGAGCTCATTGGTCAGCTGTATCAGCTGGCTGGCTCCCACAATCATAGAAGAGCCTTTGATTCGGTGTGCCAGGCTGGCGATCTCTTGATGCATCTTTTTTTCAACCGCTTGATCCAGAGACCTGAGATCTTCTTCTGTGGTGTTCAGGAATTCATCCAGAAGCGTCTGCATGAGAGGAGCATCTTCCTCGGTGAGCTGTCGCAGATTCCCAAGGTCGATCAATGGATACCTCCTTTTTATCTTGATCAGTTCTGGAGAGCATTCAGAATATGTGTCGTCGATAGATGCTAAAACTTCAGGAATTTGTTCATCACGGCATGCAGAGCCTTATCGAAAAACTGAGTGTCTTCAATAATACAGATGCGCTCATTTTCTATGCCGGACTTGAGTGCATAGCCGGACATTTCGGCAACTTTCATCCCAGAGCTGTTAACAAAGGTATAGCGATGGGTGACTGCATTGATAGAGGAGAGTTTGCAACGGAAATGCTGATCCTTCTTGCCTATGAATTCAACCCATTGGCCTACAATTAGTTGCACTCCGGTATGTTCATCAAGAGTATTCTTTTCGCTGACTTCGTCATCTTCTGAAACATTATCATCGACTTCAGGGGTAAGAGCACCTAATTCAAGGTCAGAATCATCTAACCTCTGACTCTGGAGTACGATCTCTTCGGTATCAGGTTCTGGATGCACTTCTTCTGCTGTTGAATCTTCGGGGGATACAGTAATGACTTCTTCTCTGGGGAATTCACTGGGTATTGATATCAGTGCGTCCAAATCATTCATCCACTCAACTACGATAAAGGGGTCATGACTGGTTTTGTTGAGGTAGTCGAGTAACATAGTTTTCAACAGAAGCCAGTCCTGAGTTGAGACTGAGTCACGGTGATCAGTTTGTAGATTCCATAACAAAATATCCAGTGTATTGATGGCATCGAACCATGAAACGTCTGTTGATTCTGAGTGACTAAGGACACTCTCCAGAATATCAGACCAAACGACATTAACCAGCTTTTCCATGGACTCTGGTACTGTATATTGGTGTGTAGAAATAAGATTGGAGATGATGAGCTGGAACTCGCTGGTTACCTCGCCTGCTTCAGCTTCAGGAGCAATAGCCTCGGTAACGACAACCTCTTCATGTACGACAGATTCAGTCTGATTGGGCTCTGTCGTGGTTTGATTCTGTTCTATAGACCCCCTGATTTTAAGTAATTTTTCGTTAAAGGTTTTATGACAACTGGAAAATATATCAGGGTTTTCTGTGAAGTTTTTGATAATGTACTTGATGGTGCCTTCAATCAACTCGATGACTGGCTTCTCGGTTTCTGGCTCCAGTGTCGTACGCATGCCAGCCGAAGTCATGTCATTGAGCAATTCTCTTGCCGCATGGTGGCGATCGGTTAAAAAATTTTCTTCCAGCAAAGTCAGTTTTAAAACGGGAATCTGAAGTAAGCCAATTAGTTTTTTAACTTCATCCGGTAACTCATGATCGTCCAGAATAAACTCGAACAGCATGCCGACCACGTTGATAAGGTCACGGTGCCTTGGTGATAGTTTTTGTTTTAAGCCTTTGTCTTTCAAAGCGCTTTTTATAGACTCTGCCAGGCTGAAGATAGAGGCATTTTGACTTGAGAGCTCTTCTTGTATAGATGTCAGGGTGCTGGCTAGCTCGACGCTGGCAAACAGACTGGCATCGCAACTCACCGTAGCATCAGGAGCCTTTGACGGAGCATTCAGGAGTCCTTCTACTCTGGAAAGCAGCCTGTTTGCCAGCTCATTTATGAATGCTTCATTCCAGATGTGGGATGAGTCTTCCGTTTTTTGACTCGTATCAGGTGCAGGCGCTTCTTGCTTATTTTGGGGAACAGCATCTCTGCTGTTCCCCGCTGATAATACTTGAATGTGTTTCGATTTTGAAAAGGGTTCATCTTCAGGTATTTCTGCAATTTTTGTAGCCGGTTTACTGATTTCAAGGCCGATAGAGTCAAGGTAATCGTCTACTTCATGCCAGAGCTCCATCACTGCAGGCTTTATCTTGACAGCAAATTGTAAAAGCAGCTCCTGGGTCAGTTCCGGTTCCAGCTGAGCGGGAAATAGTGCCTGCGCAAAACTCTCACAGATCTTCTGAGCGCCCAGTGGATTATTCTCCGGCTCATAATGGATTAATCCGGACAGCCTGTTTTGAATATTGTTGAAGTATTGAAGATGGTCATTCATGCTGAGCTGTCTGGCGGCAGACTGCCACGCCAGTTTTTTCTCAAGATCGCCATTGTCAATTAATGACAACTCACCCTGGGATATGGAGGTGTTTGTATTGTCCTCTTCTTCAAAATCATGAAAATGTTTTAATACTTCCATCCGGAAGTATTCTATGATTTCACTTTCTGATCTTATCAGGTTCTGCCTGGCTTCCATGAACTGCATAATTTGAACATTGTTTTCGCCAGCCTCAGAAAGCTCCACCAGATGTTGAATCAGGTCAGTAAGAATAGGATCGACAGGGGGGAATATCCTCTTTTGGAAAGCATTAATGAGAACGGTGTTTATTTCACCGACCTGAGAGAGTTTTGCCGAACTCGGTAGCGTTACAACATTGCTCAACGTTCCTGTCATAAATCTTACTACTCCTTGTATGACAATCAGATCTGAGTTTGGCTCTGGTCCTTTTATTGAGTGGCCTGTCTAACTGGCCTGAAACAGACTCAGGTTATGCCTCAAGCCAATGCATGTAGTTATTTGTCCTATTGAAATCTATCAAAAAAAGTAAAAGAGCTAGAGGGTTAGCCCTCTTTTAACTCTTTAGATATTTCCCGAGCTTTCTCCATAGCCTTGTTAAAGCCATTTTTGAAAAGGTTCTCCCTGATCTGCCTTTGAAGCTCTTCCGGGCTGATCATGCCGTCTTCGACTTCACTAGCCTCACCTTCTTTCATCTCTGCCTGCTTCTTGAGATTAGCAAAGCGCTCAGCCTCAGCCGCATCAATTGGCTGTACCGGCTTGGTCGGTTCAACTTGACCACGGTTGGAAGGCTGGATGGGTTCAGCGTCATGGTTTGTGATCATGGTTCTCTCCCTGGGTTGAATATTCTGATGAGCGGTTATGTCTATCCTTGCTTATATCGCCCACAAACATTCTTCATTGTAGCTAAGTGGGCTGAAAGTTTACCTGAGAGCGAAATGGAGGTTGTTCTATGGATCAAGGATTTTTATTTCCAATCTGTGTAAGAACAGGGGGGGCATACCTTAAAGCCTGCCATAGCTTCGCCGACAACTGGATTAGTTATGTTTGGAGAATGTTATGAGTGGCCAACATTTCACATTGACCATCAGTCAGAGCACATCAGACGCAGGCGATTTTGCCATCCATATGAAAGAAGAAGGCAAATCGGAGCAGCTTTTAGTACACCTTCGGTTTATGGACTTGCCCATGCTGGATGAGAAGTACCTTGATGATATCGTTGGCGTTCTGGCTCGAAAACTTGCCAAGCGAGTCATTGAATGGCGTGTAGCTCCCGACCTTAACCCTGACACTATGCCCGATGCGCAGGATGAAGCAAGAGCCGTTGTTAATGCTATGTTGGATAAAATGAAAAAAAGGCAGTAACAGCTCTTATCTTCTCTTCAGTCACACAGTATTTTGCCGATTGAATACCTGATGAATTGATCATGTCAGGCAATGGATATGCGCTTTGATCTGGGTAACGGATATTGTGTTAGAAGCTTTCTGTATGGTGATGCACCATCACTTTCTCGTCATGGCAACAACTGGAATGTGGCCAAAAATCTCAGGGACAGTTTTCCTCACCCCTATACGATAGAGCATGCCAGAGCATGGATTCAGCATGTTAAGGAAAATGAAGCTGATACCCGTTTTGTGATTGACCATCAAGGGGAGGCCATTGGTGAGATCGGCTTTGTAACCCAACTGGATGTTCATCGCTTCACGGCTGAAATTGGCTATTGGCTATCCGAGTCTCACTGGGGAAAAGGGGTAATGACTCAAGCTCTCAGCCGGGTTACCCAGTATGCTATGGACGAACTGGGTCTGGTTCGCATTTATGCCGATGTTGTTGATTACAATAAGGGGTCTGGAAAAGTACTCGAAAAGTGCGGCTTCCAACTCGAAGGTGTCCTCAGAAAACATATTTTCAAAGGTGAAGATTACTTTGATCAATACGTTTATGGTCTGGTTCGCTCTGATCTTCAATAATCCTCCATTTAACAGCCTCTAAAAGAAGATTTGTCTTCATTCCCTGTGTTTCTTTTCTGACCAGACAGCCTTTCTACTAAAGAGAATAGGCTGTCTGAGTTATCAGCATTGATCAAAGTGATATACGACCCAAAGGTTGTACTGTGATCTCTTCAGTAAGCTCCTGGTGGGACAATACGGCCAGATCATAAACTTCCAGTTCCAGAAGTTTCCTGACGTATCTGCGAATATCCATGGATGTGATCAGGACAGGCTTATGTTCAAGGTGTCCAATTTTACCCACTGTGTTTTTTACATTCTCGACAAAGCGAGCAGACTGGGATGGATCAAGGGCCAGGTAACTGCCTGCCGACGTCTGTCGGATGCCACCACGAATGGTATCTTCTACATCTTGATCAAGAAGATATACGGGCAGCATGTTTTTACCATTCGAATACTTGTAACTGATGTATCGTTTCAATGATGAGCGGACGTATTCAGTTAGCTGAACCACTTCTTTTTCTTTATGGCCCCAGACGACCAGTGCCTGGAGTATGGACCTCAGGTTTCTGATCGAGATGTCTTCTGAGACCAGTCGCTGGAATATTTCAGTGATTTTATTGACTGGTAGAAGACGCTGGACTTCCTTTATCAGCTCGCCAAATGAAGATTCCATTTTTTCCAGCAGATATCGGGTTTCCTGAATGCCAATGAACTCTTCTGCGTATTTTTTCAATACATGTGCCAGATGGAATGTCAGGATTTTAGGGGCATCCATGTAATTAACATTATTTTTTTCCAACTTCTCTTTCTGGCTTTCTTCTGCCCACAGCGTATCGAGGCTGGGTAGGAAATCTTCTTCCTGCTCATAAGGTATTTTCAGCATTTCCAGATGGTCGATGGTTTCGCGCACGAAGACATAACCCGGTCTGAAATGGCCGTTTGCCACAGGAACTTCCTGAAGCATGATGGAATAGGTGTTGTCCATCATCGAGTCATTAAAGCGAAGATGGATACCAGGGAAGGGAACCCCGAGATCCATGTATAGAGCTTTTCGAACTTTCAGAAGCTCATCGTTAAGCATCTGGGTGTTCAATGTTTCCTGAATGGAAGTCGGTACATCAATAATCAGTGGCAGGGTTTGTGTAAACTCTTCCTGTTGATCCAGTCTGGACTTGGCATCTCCGGCTGTTTCAGTCGCAGCGGCCATGGCTGGAATTCCGCCTTCGGCTTCCTGAGCCATCTCGCGGGAGGCCTTCCTCAACAGGTAATAGCCACCACCACCAATTATCAGAGCCAGCATTAGAAATATGAATGTGGGAAAACCGGGAATCAGGGCAAAGCCAAGAAGCAGAACGCCCCCAACCAGAAGCGCTTTGGGTTTATCGAGCAGCTGTCCACCAATTTCATTACCCAGATCTTTGGAGTCTTCGTTGGAGACCCTGGTGACGATAATACCGGAGGTGATGGAGATCAGCAGAGCTGGTATCTGTGAAATCAGACCATCGCCCACAGTCAGTATGGCATAAAGCTGCAATGCCTCACCTGCCGTCATATCGTTCATCATGGTACCAATGGCAACACCGGCTGTGATGTTCACAAAGATAATGATCAGGCCCGCGATGGCATCACCTTTAACGAACTTCATGGCACCATCCATGGAGCCATACATCTGACTTTCTTTCTGCACCAGTTCCCGACGTTTTTGTGCTTCTTCCATCTCGATGGAGCCGGCACGAAGGTCGGCGTCGATACTCATCTGTTTACCGGGCATACCGTCCAGTGAGAAACGGGCACTGACTTCTGCAACCCTCTCAGAGCCCTTGGTGATGACAAGGAACTGCACAATCGTGATGATCAGGAAGATTACAATACCGACAATCAAATTGCCGCCGACCACAAAATTACCGAAGGTATAGACGATTTCACCGGCATCAGCCTGGAGAAGTATCAGTCGGGTAGTGGTGATGGATAACGCCAGCCTGAACAGGGTCGTTACCAGAAGTACTGCTGGAAACGAAGAGAATTCCAACGGAGATAACAGATAGATAGACGTCATCATCAGGATGAAAGAGAGCCCCATGTTAAGGGCAATAAGAAAGTCCACCAGAACGGTGGGCATGGGCAAAATGATGAGACTGACGATGGCTACCAGCATGACTGCCAGCATCAGGTCATTTCTTTGGCCCAGTTTATTAAGCCCTGCGACGACAGGATTCATGCTTTATGACCAGTCTGTTTGCAGGAGAGAGCAGTCTGGTCAAGCAAGAGATTATTTTACAGCAGCTTTCTTTCTCTTTTTGAGCAGTGCTCGCCCCTTGATCCATTTAATAGCCCGGGTATCCATTCCAGGCTTCGCGTACTGCAGAAAAGTATCGGCGGCCTTGATGGAATCTTCAGGTCGATCCGTTTGCAGGTAGGCGTAGCTGAGCATTCGATAAACATCGGGATTTTTGGGCTCAAATCGTCTAACGGCTTCCAACAAAGCGATCGACTTTCGTGGCTGTAGATACTCCATATAATAAGAGGCCTGAGCCAGTAACCACTGTCTTAATGGCCTATTCATGGTTTCTCCTCCCTATTGTTGCTATTAGCCTGCGACCAGAACGTTTCGTGTCATGGTCAGGTATTCCTGCAATTCTTTTGACTCTTTTAATACGGCCAGAGCTGCTTTTGCTTCGGGCCATTCTTCAGCGTGTTTACTTAGAAGGCTCATGGCCATATCCGTCATCATGTGATGTTCATCAGGGGAGAGTGAAGGAGTCTTTTCAGTCAGGCCGAGCGCGTATTTTTTTTCACGATTCTGGTAGTTACGACCCAGTTCAAGGGCTTTCCAGAGCTCGGCTGAAATACCCTTGCCGGAGGGTTTAAAAGAAGACTTGTTTTTCGGAAAATCTTTATCAATGAAATCATTATTGATGAATGAAATCCCCGAAAGACCGTTTTTAAAAGACACGTCCATAATGCACAGCCTCTATTTAGATGAATTGATTATCTTCGTTTTAGCATCGGCTGGATGACAGTAAACCGTAGCACTGGCTCTAAAACTGTGTAAATGATTAGAATTGATGGGTAATCTTGGATACACTGGTCTTATTCTGTTGTGTATTCAAAATAGTTATAAAAAAATAAAATATTAATTGTAAAAAGTTTATTTAGCCGTTAATACCTTTATTACTGGGTTGTTTAGAGGATGGGCATGGAGGCACTCTTCAAATGGGCTCAAAAAATCTAAAGCTCTGGCTGATTTTGTTGCCTGCTCTGGCTTTGTTAAGCCAAATACTTTTTGCTGGCTTGTTGTCGTCCAATTCTCAGGCGGCGGTCTGGTCTTCCGTTTCCCAATCTGACACTACTCGAAGGCATATTGTGCGCCCTGGTGAATCGCTCTTCATCATTGCTCAGAATTATGGTTTTGAGCTCCATGAGCTGGCTGAGTTGAACAATATTAGCAACCCTTCAAATCTGATGGTGGGACAAACCATATACCTTCCAGATAATTCTACCGAATATGTTGAGCCCGGGTTTCTGACAACCCGGCCAGCAGAGCCTCCGGTTCAGGCTCTGGATGCAACTGCGTTTCCTCCGTCAAGATCCAGACCTGATGAAGAGGAATATTTCAGGTTGCAGCAGTGGATGGGTGGTCAGAAACAAACGACAGGTATCGAAAATATCGACTACAACTATGTGCGAAAGGCTCCACAGCCCGAAGTCAGGGTTGGCTTTGATATTCCTCTGGAAGTTGAAGCATCATCCAGGGAACAAGATAGTTCTGAGTCTGCGGCCAAACAGATGAAAAGTATTGAGGCGGCCAGCAAGGCATTATTGGAAGAATTGGAGGAGGACGTAAAAGATTCAGACTCTCCAGCCCTGGCTGTCTTTGGAGACCGTCCTTATTCCTTCTATGGCAGTGGTGAAGATCTGCTTGAGGCATTACAGAACTTTGCTGCCAGTTACTATGTTCCAATCGTTATCTCTGAAGATGTTATAGGAGAAGTGAACGGCAAGATTGGTCCACTGACGCCCGTCGATTTTTTGGATCACATGGCTAATATTTACGGGTTTATCTGGTATTTTGATGGCCACTCACTCTACATTTACAGTGGCAGTTCAGCTGAGCAAAAGATCATCAGCCTAGAATACATGAGTACCCGGGACTTCAAGAAAACACTTAAAAAAGTGGGTGTCTGGGATGGTCGCTTTTTCTGGAAAGAACAGCCAAAAGATGGCCTGATCTATGTATCCGGACCACCAAGATACATTGAAATAGTGGGGCAAACGGCTGAGTTACTCGATGATAAAGAGGGGGAACGGCAGAAGAGTAAACTGACAGTGCGTATGTTCAGACTCAAGTACGCTTGGGCTACCGATAAAAGTTTCAATTTCAGAGGTCAGCAGATTGTTGTTCCCGGAGTAGCTAGCCTGTTAAGAAACATCGTCAGTGGAGGAGGGGTTTCCAGCGTTGAACGTAAGCCTGTTGAACCACTTGCAATGCAGCCCGCAAAGGGTGTTGTTCGCAATGGTGCACAGAATAAACAGCAGTCCCTGCAGCCCGAAGAAGCATTGAATGCCGGTGCCTATATAGAAGGGGCTTACATTAGTGCAGATCCGAGGCTGAATGCCATTATTGTCCATGATCTGGAGTCCAAGATGGTTATGTATGAAGGCCTTATTGAATCTCTGGACAAACCTTCTTCCCAGGTCGAGGTCAGCGTCTCCATTATTGATGTTAATACAGCCGACATAGAAGCGCTGGGTGTTGACTGGAACAATACCCGTGGAACGAATTCTGAAATTACTTTTGATCCGGGTTCTTCTGCCTATGCTGATGACTTCTCTTCATTTACGACTGTTCTGGGTATGAACATTGGCAGTTTTAATGCTCGACTCAGTCTATTGGAGGATGAAGGTCGAGCCAAAGTTGTTTCCAAACCTTCCATTCTTACACTGGACAATCTGGAGGCAGTCTTCGATAACAGCAGTACCTTTTATGTTCAGGTGGCCAGCCAGGAAGATGCAGAACTGTTCCCCGTTACTTCGGGAACCGTTGTTCAGGTTACCCCCAGAATTGTCAAAGAGGAGATGGGTCGTCGGATCCATATGAGTGTGAATATTCAGGATGGAGGAGATTCCAACGACCAGAACCTTTCCCTGCCCAGGGTCAGTAACAGCTCGATTAGTACACAAGCAATCGTAAACGAAAATGAAAGTTTGCTGATTGGTGGCTTCTATAAAGAAAGTCAGGATCAGAAGACGACTAAAGTTCCGGTACTTGGCGATATACCTGTTCTTGGTCGCTTGTTCCGTGCCGATAAGAAGCAAAACATCAGCCAAATGCGCCTGTTCCTGATAACCCCTCGCATTCTTGGTGCAGGAGCCTGATCTAAGGTCTTCCTGCACCCTTCCTATTTGTGTTGTTGCCCCGTTATGAGCCACCTGTATATTCGTATTTGTCCGAATTGGTAAATGTATTGGTTTTTTTTGTACTATTAAGTTCACTATAGTTTATAAGTATTCGTAAATATTCGTTTTGGGTGTGAGTGAAATGAAACAGGTGCAGACAGGGGATCTCTTTGACATCTACGTGATTGGTGGTGGTATCAATGGTGTAGGCATTGCCGTAGATGCAGCAGGCAGGGGCCTGAAAGTAGGTCTGTGCGAGAAGTCCGATCTGGCCGGTGCCACCTCATCAGCCAGCAGCAAGCTGATTCATGGTGGTCTCAGATATCTGGAGCATTATGAGTTCCGACTGGTCAGAGAAGCGCTGGCAGAGAGAGAAGTTCTGCTTAAAACGGCTCCTCACATTGCTTCTCCCATGCGCTTTTGTCTGCCTCACAGACCGCATCTGAGACCCGCCTGGATGATTCGTGCCGGGCTCTTTCTCTATGACAACCTCAGTGCCCGGTTTTCTCTGAAGGGATCAAAGTCTCTCAGGTTTGGCAAGGATTCTGCACTCAGGGAAGACTTCAGAAAAGGCTTCGAATATTCTGATGCCTGGGTAGATGATGCCCGTCTGGTCGTTCTGAATGCTATGGAGCTTCAGAGAAAAGGTGGGGAAGTTCGAACTCGCACTCAGGCATTGCATGCGGAACGAAAAGATGGCGTCTGGCATATTACTCTTCGTGACGAGATCACTCGAGAAGAGTCTATTGTTCGAAGTCGTGTCCTGCTGAATGCGGCCGGCCCCTGGGTTCAATCTTTCTTTGATGAGGGGCTGAAGCAAAGATCCCCGCGTAAAATTCGTTTGATCAAAGGCAGTCATATCATTGTTCCTCGTATTCACGAAGAGCCACGTGCTTATATTTTGCAGAACGAAGATAACCGGATTGTTTTCGTCATTCCTTATCTGGACCAATATTCATTGGTGGGTACCACCGACGTTGAGTATAAGGGTGATCCTGCTGATGTATGCTGCTCTGAAGATGAAAAACGTTATCTTTGTGATATCGTGAACAAACACTTTAAACAACAGATCTCACTGAATGACGTTGTTTGGGATTACTCTGGAGTGCGGCCACTCTGTGAAGATGAATCAGACTCTCCCCAGGCGATTACCCGTGACTACACCATGGAGCTGGAAGATCAGGACGGCAAGGCACCGTTGCTTTCTATCTTTGGCGGTAAACTCACGACCTATCGTAAGCTGGCTGAAGCGGCTATTGGCAAACTTAAGCCTTATTTCCCTGTTATGGGTGAAAGCTGGACCAAAGCCTGTCAGCTGCCGGGCAGTGAAGGGTTCAAGAGTGTTCAGGACTGTACCGAAGAGCTTTGCAATGCTTACCCCTGGCTGCCTCCAGAGATCGCTTCCCGCTTCAGTAGAACTTATGGAAGCCTGAGTCGTCGTTTGATGGGAGAGAGTCGTTCATTGGACGATTTGGGAGAGTATTTCGGTGCCGGTCTCTATGCCGCTGAGGTTGATTATCTGATTGAGCATGAGTGGGCTTACCAGGTTGAAGATATCATCTGGCGTCGAAGCAAGCTGGGCATTGAGCTGGATAAAACCGGCAAGACCAAACTGGAAGCCTATCTTACAAAAAGGTTACCTGAACTGATTCCGGATCGATTTATCGATAACGGCTCATTACTGAAGAAAGTGGTATAAAGTCGTGTAAAGTTGGAGACATCAGCCACCTTTCTTACACAAAAGGGGTCTATCCTCATGTGCTCTTGTGGCCAAAGGAGCGTGAAGCACTGGAAGGGATAGGGTGTTCACTGCTTCAGAAGCCTCTGGCCGACCCTTTCCAAACTGAGGTTCATGGCCGGGAAGGAATGCGCAGAGCACTGGACATAGTGGTAGCGAACCATCTGAATTATTGAGGTCATTAGTTTGATGGTGGTTACCGCCTGCCCGTTGCCATAACCCAAAGAGTTTTGAGCAGGATGCTAACGTCCATCTTTAGCCAGTCAGCAGGGTTGCTCAAAGACAGCGCATAGGCATGGTCATAAGCGACTCTGTTTCTCAGATCATAGAGGGTTTCGTCGCAACTCAGGTTTACCTGAGCCAGTCCGGTCATTCCGGGGATAACATCATAGGTTCTTTCGGTATAAAAGGGGATGTTGTCTTCCAGCTTATGGCAGATTCCAAGGCGCTCAGGTCTGGGACCGACGATGGACATATCGCCCATGAGAACATTCCAGAGTTGAGGTAATTTATCCAGACGGGTCCTGCGAAGAAAAAGACCTGCTTTGGTGACTCGGAGTTCATTCTTCGTCGTCCGGACAGGATCACTTTGGGCTTCTTTATCGATGCTCATGGTTCTGAACCGGTTCATCAGAAAGAGACAGACATAGTTTTTGCTCTGATAGCCAATACGCATCTGACGATAAAAAACCGGACCAGGACTGTCCAGTTTGATCATTAAAGCAATGAAGGGGTAAAGAGGCAGTGTAAAAATAATGCCGATCACTGCTAAGGCCAAATCCATTGCTCTTTTACCGAGAGTGGTAAGCGGGTGAACATAGGTGACTCCTTTCACGGTTCGACTCCCTTTTAGCTTCGGCTTTCATTTCATACATCGTAAATCGAGGGGTCCGGATAAACGTGCACAATCACAGAAAAGGTCTTTTCTCTTCGGGCATCAAGTAGTGCATCAAGATTGACTGCTTTGACGGGCTTGTCACAGTAAGTCACGGTCAGGCCAGCAATTTTAAGTCCCAGGTCCTGCGCGACTCTTACAGTGCTCTTGCCATTATGGGTGGTTTCCAGAAAGTCTTTGCGAAAGCTTTCGGTGCTGTAATCCTGATGATGATGGCGCAAAACATCGAGAGTCACATTATTGACAATTTTGCAGCGTTCAATGGCTGTTGGCAGTTCCAGAGGCCAGCATTTGTCCAGAAAAGTCCATTCAAGCTGGTACGTAATCACGTTACTCATGAAAAAATCTCTGGCGACATTAGTTCCACGTTTGAAATTGCTCATGAATTTCCAATGCGTCCGGGTAAACTCATTGCTGAAGTGATAATCCCAATCGGCTTTACCATAGATTGACCCGTAACCACCGGTTTCGGTCTCTCCCTTTCGGCCCACTTTCGTTTCGGTCCGTTCGTGCATAATGGCAAATTGGGTGGCATAATCAGCCTTCAAAGTCTCTAACCTATTTCGGATTTGCCGGTCCCGACGAATCTTCTTCTTATATTCACCCAGGGTCTGAACGTCAGTTTTTAGCGCGTTCTCAATCATCCGTTCCCTTATCGACTGATCTAACTCCGGGGGTATTAGCGTTCCGAGCTGTTGTTCAAGCATCTGATGCAGTTCCAGCCGCTGAAACTCACCATGCTCGGCCAACCGGACAATCCGCCCGTCTGCCGTCATGCCAAGTGCACTCAGTGACTCATCGCCGGGGTTGTCGGTCAGGTAGCGCTCAATGGCACGAGTGGTTTCTTCAGTGGTTGTCGACGTCGGGTTCATTGGGGAATATCCTTTTCCTGGAGCTTGTAGATTTGTTTTTCCAGTTTCTCAAAAATTCAGCAAATTCCTGATCCGGAAGGGGTTTGCTGTAAAAGTACCCCTGGCCTTCTGTGCATCCTGACTTGATAAGGTGTGTTTCCTGCTCTTTGTTTTCAACACCTTCGGCGATGACTTTAATGCCAAAGCTGCGACCCAGTTGAATAATGGCTTCAACGATAACGGTGTTTTCCTTATTTCCTGGTAGCCCTTCGATAAAGGATTTATCTATTTTCAATTTATCGAATGGAAACTGTTTCAGGTAACTTAATGAGGAGTAGCCTGTGCCGAAATCATCCATTGCAAGGGTGATGCCCGTTGCCTTGATGTTATTGAGCTGTTCAGAGGAAAGTTCAATATCTTCCATTATGGAGGTCTCAGTCACTTCAATTTCCAGCAACCGGGGAGGAATCTGGTATTTTTTTAACAGGTATTTGATGCGATCAACGAGATTTTTGTCTCTTAGCTGAATGGCAGAAAGGTTTACGGCGATTCTCAAATCATGGAACTCTGTTTCATGCCATTCATGGAGCTGTTGGCATGCCGATTCAAGCACCCAGTCACCTATAGGAATAATTTCCAGATTATCTTCTGCCATAGGGATAAACATTTCCGGTGAAATAAGTCCCTTCTCAGGATGTTTCCAACGAAGTAAAACCTCTGCACCCACCATCCGGGAAGTTTTGAAATCAATCTGTGGTTGATACACCAGACTGAGTTCATGTTGCTTCAGAGCTTCATGAAGATCCCTTTCAAGTTTCTTGCGCTGCCGGATCTCGGTATCAACGGAGGCAATATAAAATTGGTAGCGGTTCTGATTTCTGGACTTGGCCATAATCATGGCGAATTCAGCCTGCTGCAAGAGATTATCCACTTGCTGACCATCGTCAGGAAATAACGTGATACCAACAGTTCCGTTAATGGTTATCTTCTCATCATTTACTTTAATGGGGGTTGCCAGCTGTTTCAGAAGCGCCTGAGCCATTTCAGCCGCTGCATAAGGTTGGGTGACTTTAGAAAGGATAATTGCAAACTGATCCTCTCCAAGCTTGCCGATGAAGCCTCTATTACCAATATGGTTTCTCAGACGATCTGCAATTTTGACCAGTGCATGCTCTGCCGCATTGAAATTGAAATGGGCATTTAGTGATTTGAAATCATCAAGGCCGAGACAGAGAATGGCAATATTGTTATCAGAGCTCCCGGGTTTATTGATCATGCTCTGCAAGTGCTTCTGCAAGGTTCTTCTGTTTGGCAGGCGGGTTAAATAGTCATACTGAGACAGTCTCATGATCTGAGCCTCAGCTTTCTGTCTCAGGTTCAGGTTTCGTTCTATTGATTCCAGTAGCTGATTGGCTGTTCTAACCCAAAGACCCAGCTCATTGTTCTGATGGCCATTTGGGATGCGCAGTTTATGAGAGCCGGGAGCGTCCGGGTTAATCTGAGACAGGTTTCTGATCAAACGGTTCAGAGGTTTAGTAAGAATCAATGAATAGATCAGGTAGAGCAAGAATGCCATTGCAATAGCTCTGAAAATACCGCTGACCATTACTATCACTGAGCGCTGAATGAACTCCTGGCCATGGTGAGCCGTATCAATGGCCAAAAAGAGCTCGCCGTAATGTTCATGAACGGGTTCTTTTTTGTACAGAGGAATACGATAAATTCGAACAGGTTCAAATAGATAGTCTGAAAAATAGCGATACCCTGATTTGGAAAGGTCACGCTTTATAACAGCAAGTTCAGGTTCATTAGGTATTTTGATCGCCGCGATGTGAACTGCCTGATGCTCCATTAACCCGAAAAGAATCTCTTCGCCCATTGTGGGTTCCATTCTGTGGGCGGCCTGAATGGAGGGTTCCCTGATCATAGACAGCATTTGCCAGGCTTCCGAGTCAATGCTTTTGCTGGACTGGCGGGCATCAAAGAAAATCTGAACACAGCTGATCGAAATACCCAGCACACAGGCTGCCATTAGAACAGCTTTTAGCAATTTGGCAGATAAGCGTTGCTTAGCATCAATGCTTGTGCTGGTTTCCATATTCTTTGACTTTTTTGACGCCATCCATAGAACGTTTTCAACGACAGACTTCAACGAGGTTGGCTATGTATTAAAAAAAGAGGAAAGCAACTAGTGAGCAAACAAATGTTGGCTTAAGAGTTTTTTATTTCCTTGTGAAATTAACTATAGGAAGTTGAGAGCAGTTTACTAATACAAAATTGTAATCCTTAAACACAATTTTAATTAGCTTTTTATCAGGTAAAATAATTGTCGGAAGGTTTTTTATTTGTTTTTTCTTTAAAAAAACGATGGCAAGTTGGCAAAAGAGTATTTTGATTGGGAAGTGTTATTTTGAGCTTGTTTTGTTATTGCCAAAGGATATAGATGTGTTCATGTTTTAGGCTACGGCTTGTCTATTATGAGAATAGAACTTGTAAAAAATGTCTGGTTCTTCGCTGTTGAAAGTCAGGAGTAAAGTTAAGGAGTAGGAAGTAATGGATTACTCAATCTCGCACGCTCAGTCATATGATGTCATCTCACTGAAAGGTCAATTTAATGCTGAAACCGTTAATGGTTTAAGATCCCAACTCGATCACCTGATCAAAGATTGCTCAGGTGATTTGATTATAGACATGAGTTCTGTTGAAAAGTTTGATTCTTCTGGTATTGGTGTATTGGTCTTTCTTTATAAGCGTTTAAAAATTGAAAAAAGAAAGCTTACCTTGGTAGGTGTAAATGCTAAGACGGATGAGCTTCTCAGCATGTTACAAATTAATAAAACGATCAGGCAATTTAGTGATTTAGACGATTACTTGTCCAATCTCTAAGGAATTTTAGGACGTCGTTATCCTTTATCGATACATTTTTATTATCTGATCTATGACACCTTCTGACTTTAACTTTTGAAGAATCCTGTTGATCTTTATTCCGTGCTTTTCAGCAGACTTACTGAACATGAATGTCACAGGAACACAGTCGAATGTTTTCCCTGTCACAAACAAACCCGCGAACCGGGTTTTAATGAGGTGGCGTGCTACCATTTCGTCCATCAGTGCTGCATCATTTCGGCCTTTCTCCAGAAGCTTCAGAGCGTGCACTTCATCCCTGGAGTTGTGGCGAATCACTTCTCCGGATTGGAAGTAAGGTTCAAAAGTCTTAAAGGTATAGTTCTGCACCACCCCAAGTCGCTTTCCCTGAAGGTCGCCAGGTTGGTTTACTTCCAGTTTACTGCCTTGTAACTGCACAATGATTTCACAGTGCTCTGCAAAAGGTTCGGTAAAGTAAACTTTCCCGGAAACGCCTTCTCGCCACTGGGGGGAGCTCCAGGCTTGCAGATCCATGCTGCCATTGCCTACCTTGTAAATGATACGGTTGAAAGGGTAGTACTCTTCCGTGAAGTCAAAGTCGCTCCGCTCGCTGATGGCTTCAAGGGTTTTCTGCACAATGCCTTTTCTTCCATCTTTCCATGAAAGAGGAGGGTAATCTGTCGGATACATCCCTGTTGAAATAGTGATCCTGTTTTGATCGGGCAGAGCGAGAGTGCTGGGTAGAAGCAGGCAGAAAGCCAAAAAATGTATGCCTGTCTTTTTTTTGTTGTTTTTTTTGTTGATAATCAGTCGCATTTCAGGTCTGGTTCTATGTCGGAGGTGTATTACCAATATCGATCGTTGGGCCCAGGTACTTGGGGCCAGTGTTTAACCAGTGAACTTCCAGGACGGCCAGAACTCTTGCAAGGATCTCTCTGGCCTTATTGCTCAGGTCACTATCGGCCCCGTCACCAGCGTTAAAAGCAATAGCATTAATTTCTTTATTCTGGGCGATATAGAGTGCCCGTTTATTGTGATAGGTCTGGGAAATTATGGTGAACGTATCAAGCCCGAAGACAAACTTTGCCCTGATAATGGAGTCCAGGGTTCGAAAACCTGCATAATCCCTGTAGATCCTTTCGGCAGGAATGCCCATTTTCAAAAGGTCCTTTCGGATGGTGCTCGGCTCATCATAATAAGGTGTTCCATTGTCGCCGCTGATCAAAATATAATCGATCTTGTCCCGGGTGTAGAGAAGATAGGCAGTCTTGAGCCTGAGAGCATAATGGTTGTTAAACCCGCCTTCACGAGAGTACTTACTGGTGCCGAGCAGAACACCGACTTTATTGTATGGAATGCTTTCTACATTGTTATAAAGCCGCGAGCTGGTTTTGGTATTGACCAGCCAGTTGGCGATAGCGATCAGGGAAATGAGTCCTATCACAGCTCCAGCAAACAAGCCAGTAACAACCTTTAGGCGGGTCGGCCTGCCCTGCATTCGGAAGTCTCCGTAAAATAAGGAATTCAGAGACAGTTAACCATAATCATCCTGCTGGTTAAAGTGTATCGGACTCTGATCGTCTCATATCCTCCAAAATAGTCTCGATTTCGATGGCAATAGACAATGAAGGCTGATCGGGTATACCCAGCGACTCCAGTGAGGGAACCTGGTTATCGCTGGCAATGGCAGACTGAAACTTTTTGACCACTTCTTCCGGAGTAGAAGCCAGAAAGGCTGCCTTTTCGCGGATCAGAAAGTTGTCTGTTCCTGGTTCAGCAATGTAAATAACAGGTTTTCCCTTATAGCGTGCCATCGTTCCAATAGAGGATTTATGGACCATAACAGCAACAGACATTTTTGTGAGAGCAGCGGTAGAATGGCGATTATTTTCCACTAATCGAACATTCCCGGTACCTCTTTCCTTAATCCAGCGTCGCTCGACCTCACCACTGGTCTTAGGGTGATGGGTGACCAGAAAGGTCACGGACGGCAGCTTTCGGGTGGCTTCAATAAAGATTCTGAAATACTCTTCATAGGTGTCGTCATAACCACCGGCGAATACCGCAACAGGCTCATTGGGACCAATGTTTAGTTCAAGGCGGACAGATCGGTTATCCGTTTGTCGGTAAATATCATCCCAAGCCTCAAGCGCCGGTTGCCCAATTACTACATAGAGGGGATTGGGGCAAAATACAAGATCTTTGAAGCTTACTGCGGTTGCAGAAGTGGGAATATGGAATTCATCAAGCGTTCGAATTGCTTCCAGAAATGCCTGCACATATTCCTTGTTGGTAATGGGATCAAAATTATCATAGAAAGCCAGAGTGAAGCTGCCACCTTGCTTCATATGATTGAGAATCTGGGCCTGTACAGCACTGGCCATTCCGGAATAGACGATCTTAGGCCTAATACGTTTCGATAACTCAATGAGAGCGCTTTTGGGCCAGACTGTTTCCCGATTGTTCCTGAGCTGCTCTGGATCAGGTACAGAAATGGTAAGGTTGAGCGGGTGATTCCGGAAGATTTCTGCGGCCCTGCCAATCGATAAAATGCGGTAGTTAATACCTCGCTTCTTCAGGGCTTTTTCAAGCTGTTTAAAAGCATTACTTTCCCCTTGATCATAAGCGACCAAAAGAAGATCAATGTTTTCTGTTGCCAGTGCATTGGAGCTGAAAATGTTTATAAAGAAACAAACAAACAGCGCACAAAGAGAGTCTGCATAGTTTTTCATTCTGTCTCCGTTAGAATCCCCGTTACTGGTTTTATCTGCTTTTGAAACAGGGAGGCTAACAGTCTGGTACAGAATTCCGTTTAAGGAAAGGTCAGCAGCTGGTTGCTTTTTGGCCTTTCAGGGAATTATTTTCGCATCAGGAATACACCCATTTCGCGATGATGGGTATAAGGGAACTGATCAAAAAGGGCTATACGTTGCACACTATGAGTTAGGGTGATCTTTTCCAGATTCTTCTTCAGTGTGTCAGGGTTACAAGAAATGTAGACAATATTGTCGAACTTTTGAACCAGGGCTTCAGTGCCTTCATCAAGGCCAGCCCTGGGAGGATCTACCAGGATGGTGGATACGTCATAGCTGTCCAGATCAATGTCTTGCAAGCGTCTGAACAATCTCTCACGATTCATTGCCTGAGTGAACTCTTCGCTGGATAAACGGGCTATCTGAACATTCTCGATGGCATTAAGCTCAAAGTTGTCATGAGCAGAGTTCACTGATGTTTTGGATATCTCTGTTGCCAAAACTTTGTCAAAGTGATTGGCCAGGACACAAGTGAAATTGCCGTTTCCGCAATAAAGCTCGAGCAGATCCCCTTTCAGACCACTACAGACATCACTGGCCCAGCCAAGCATATGCTCATTAACTCCGGCGTTGGGTTGAGTGAAACTATTCTCGACCTGAGTGTATTGGTAGTTTTTACCCAACACATTAAGGGTTTCGACAACGTAATCCCGATCCAGGACTATTTTCTGCTTTCTGGCACGACCGATGATGCGAATATTGTGAGAAAACTGTAATTTCTCCGCCGAAGCCCTCCACTCATCATTCAGCGGTTTGTGGTAAAGCATACTGATCAGAGCCTCACCGGTCTGGGTTGTCAGAAATTCCAGCTGGAAAAGCCTTTTTCGCAGGACCTCCTGCTGCTCGATGTCTCTCATCAGCGGCATCATTAATTCATTGATACGCTTTGTGCCTGCAGGAAACTGGTCGACGTTGAAAGGCTGTCTGGTCTCAGGGTCAAACATTCGGTAGTAGCTGCGTTCTTGCTCATGCCAGATGCGAAACTCTGCCCGCATTCTGTAATGCTGAGGCCGGGATCTGAAAACTTCCAGTTCAGGAACATCAAAAGTCTTAAATTCTTCTCGGGTAAGGCTTACCTTCTCGCTCAGCTGGGCTTCGTACTTTTCAGGCTCTACTACGGCTAATGACATGATGCTCTTCGATAAATAAAAACGGCCCATATTATGGGCCGCTTTCGAAGAGATGAAAACTGGTTTTCAGTTCATTAATTGAATATCACCAGCTTAACGGTGAACAGCAGAGATAGAACAATCAGTGCACTATTAAGGTCTTTTGCACGACCACTCAGGAGTTTGATGGCGGTATAGGAGATAAAACCAAAGGCAATACCGGTTGTGATCGAGTAACTCAGAGGCATGGAAACAGCTGCAATAACTACTGGAGCAGCTTCTGTCAGATCGTCCCAGTCAATCTGGAACATACTGTGAGTCATCAAAACGGCTATGAAGATCAGAGCAGGGGCGGTTGCGTAGGCAGGCACTACGGCTGCCAGAGGGGAAAGGAACAGGCATCCCAGGAACAGTATGCCAACAACAACAGCGGTCAGGCCTGTCCGGCCACCCACTGAAATCCCGGCAGTACTTTCAACATAGCTGGTAGTGGTTGAAGTACCCAGTCCGGCCCCTGCCATACTGGCCATGGAATCTGCCATCAGAGCTCTGCCCAGACGAGGGAATTTACCGTCTTTGTCCAGCAGGTCGCCTTTTTGCGCTACGGCAACCAATGTGCCTGAGGTATCAAAGAGGTCAACAAACAGGAAAGAAAAAATAATGCTGATCATGCCAACTTCCAATGCTCCGGCAATATCCAGTTGCAGAAGCGTGGGGGCTACGCTGGGAGGCATGGAAAACACACCATTCATCTCTACTTTGCCGGCTATAAGGCTGATGACGGTGATGGCCAGAATGCCAATCATGACTGAGCCGGTGATATTGCGGTAGTAGAGAGCCACAATCAGGGCGAAGCCTATGGATGCCATAATGGCGCTCCAGGAAGTCATATCTCCCAGTGTTACCAGCGTGGCCGGGTCGCCAACGATAATGCCGGCATTCTGCAGAGCAATAAAGCCCAGGAAGAGCCCAATACCCGCAGCAATACCACCCCGCAAAGAGAGAGGAATGCTGTTAATAATCCACTCACGAATCTTGAAGACACTCAATACGAAAAAGCAGACACCTGAAAGAAAAACCGCCCCCAGTGCTACCTGCCAGCTATAACCCATTTGACCTACAACGGTGAAGGCGAAGAAGGCATTGAGGCCCATACCAGGAGCAAGAGCAATAGGGTAATTAGCATAAAAGCCCATGATCATACAGCCGATAGCAGCAGCCAGACAGGTAGCAACAAAAACGGCCCCCTGATCCATACCGGTGGTGGCCAGCATGCTTGGGTTTACAAAAATAATGTAAGCCATGGTCAGGAATGTAGTAATGCCTGCCAGCACTTCTGTCTTAACATCGGTGTGATGTTCTTTCAGTTTGAATAGCCGTTCTAACATGCTGAGGTTTCACTCGGGAGTAAAAACCCCCGATGATAACGATTTTTACGGTCGGTTAGAATATGGGAGTGGTATCGTTATTTTTTCGATAAATCACGGTTTATGGTGGAGATTTCTTAGGTTGATCTTTGTGGGTAAAGTGCTGTCTTGTGCTCGTTTTCTTTTATACCCCCATATCTGGTAGTCTGGATTTTTTGTGAGCAAATAATGCCCACTTTGCTGGAAGGCCCGTGACTGAGGGGGTTAGTTCAGGATGATATGAGCAATTAACAGGGTTATCCACAGAAGTTGTGGTTAAATTGATAGTGCCTGCCCTGAATATCGGATATTCGATATGGCGCAAATTTGACCAGTCTTGTCACTATATTTTGAAGTGTTTCAGGTATTTTTACGGGCGAGTTTGCAGAAACCGTATTGAATTCGCTGCTGCCGTTTCAAAAATGACAACCGAGTCGACCCCAATAGAGTCGACTCTGGTAGCGATCAGGCTACTGCTGCCAGCTTCCCTGTTTGCATTTCCTGAATTCTGGCATTGAGTTTTGCCAGGGTTTCGGCCATTTTTCTTCTTTCGTTCTCCTGACTTTCAGCACTGCGTTGTGCGCGTTGTTTTCTGTGGCGTTCAATAGCCTCACGTATGCGAAGCTCTTTCGGGCAGATGGGGTCAGCAGCAACGACCTCTGTTTCAACAATGGCTGCTGGCTCTGGCTCAGTGGTTTCTGGCGGTAGAGAGCTTTCTTCAACTGCAGGTTCAGACTGAACATCCAGTTGACTCAGGGCGTCGCTGTCACCGGCCAGGCAGGCGTCGGCAGCGGCAGTAATCGCAGCCAGCTGGGCTGTGATGTCATCGCTCATTTCAATGCTGCTCAACTGAACCATCGCATTGGCCCTGGAGCCCGCAGACTGGGTTGGTTCAGGCTTTGGCTTTTCTTTTTCGGACTGGACAACCTTGATCCCGGTTGAGTCTGGAGTCGGGCTGGGTACAGCTGGCGCAGACACAGGCTCAGCAGCTGAGTGTTGAGCGGCCTGAGCAGGCGCAGTCGAACCGGCTTCTGACTGTTGAGCAGAGTCATCATTCGCTTTATTGCCAGCATTGCCGGATTTCATGGCAAGGCTTGGAGGTGTATTGGAATCACCTTCATTGATTTCTGCAAAAATGGAGGCCAGCTCTTTTTCAATGTTGGACTTGCGCTGGCGCCGCTTCTTTTTGGGCAGGATTTTTACCGTGCTGGTCTTATAGCCTCTGAGGCTATGGGCACCAAAGAAATCGATCGCGTCCTGCTCGAGCTCAGCCAGTTCCTCACGGGACTCGGCCCTATCCCACTCCTCAACGGTAAATGCGTCTTCGCCGTGGATGCGGATTTCTCTGTAAAGCGGGTAGTCCATATCCTGGTGTGCAGCTGCCACCATTTTTTCCCACTGGCTTTCAAGGTCATTGCGAGTGGAGCCTACAAAAATTTGTTTTGTTACTTTATTAGTGACGGTGAAGATAATCAACGCTGGATGACCTTTCTACTGACGGTGACAGGCGCGCAATTATACCTGCCGATTTCCTTCTGTGTAGTGGGGATTGTGCGCTATTCAAAAACTGTTTTAAGGGATACCGGGCAGAGGTGGCATTGTAATGGTAAGAAAAGTAGGAAAATCCCGAAACTCAGAGGGTTACTACACTTTTTTATCGGGCTGCAAAAGCGACTGTTTTGTGGCTCTGACCGGCAGTTAGCATTTTGACAAAGAAGGGTAATCAGCTAATGTCAAAATAATTAATAAATGGAGTGGCGACAGAGATGGCAGGTAAGTGGAACTACAAAAATGGACTGGTAGTTGTTCCTGTTTCATTATGGGGATTTTTGTTCTTCGGAGCTTTTAATCTTTTATCTGTTTTCTTCGTTTTTTTTCCGCTCCTGTCCGGGGCAGGTGTCTCAGACGATCATCGGCCGGTTGCACATTTTGCCAATCAATTCTTCCTCCAGAAAGAGGGCGCTTCCTATTGCCCAGGGCTGGATGTTGAAGGGGATGAGTCTACTACCTGTGTGCATCAGAACCCTGAGCAGAAAAGGCTCTGTTATCCCGGAAACCGGGCAGTGATCAAACCCTGCGACGACAATAGCCCATTCCAGAAATGGTATTATGATTTCCAGAGAAAAACGATCCATTATCAGGGCTTTGCTGCCAGTATGTGTCTATCCAGAATGATAGACACTCTGGCAATGTTGCCCTGTATAGAATCGACCAGCGCCCAGATCTGGCTATTTGATGAGCAAGGCAGATTGTCGAACGCAACTGATCGACAACAGGAGAACGGATATATCGCGCTGCTTGATAAGAGTGAGGATCCTGCACCTTTGCTTTATCGGTATCTTGAGGCGGATATGGGAGAGCGGCGCCGCTATAAGAATCTGCATACGGGACAAACCGTCTGTGAGTTTGAGCGGGAACCTGTAAATGACCAGGGGCGCGAACCTGGTGAAGAGAAAGAGGCGTCTGAGCAAGAAATCAAACCTGAAAAGCCCCTTCCTCCTGAAGAGACAGTGCCACCGGAAGAAGCGCAACCTGAGGAAGAAAAAGTCCCACCGGTTTTGAGCTGGGAAGAGCGGCCTGAGAGAGCTTTCTGGGTCTCTGAGCGTTTGACAGAAGATATCCTGCTGGTGAATCAGAACCTGAGGCTTTGCCTTGGTGTTAGCGCCGCAGAAAGGTGTTTGTCCGAATCTCCTGACATGAGTAGCTGCTATTCATCGACATCCATTGAACTGGGTACTTGCGATAGCCAGAACAGCCAGGTTTGGCGCCATGACTTGTTAACCAAGCGAATCTTTAATCGTGCTGCAGGTTACCGATATTGCCTGACCTGGCTGCCGGGAAGCTTTTCACTATTACCCTGCTTTCCCGGAGGAAGTCCGTCTCAAAAGTGGTATTTTGCCCGTGGCAAGACTCCTGCATCCCCGGAAAGAGGGCGCCTGAGAACTATGTTGAACGGGGGCCTTGATCCTTATTCATACACTGAGGCATTGACGTTGCCCATCACAGTGAACGAACAGAAGAAAAAGAAACCAAAAGAGCTAAAAGTCTACTTCGAGTGGCTACTTGGCAGATGTGGCAGACATCCTGTCACTGGCGTTTGGCTGGATGACTGTCCGGTCACTCCCTGACGCTGAGATCCAGAGCCATAACAATAGCATCCTCGGCCTTATGGTCTTTGTTTGCCGGGTAGTAGTTTTTACGGCGGCCAATTTCACTGAAACCAGATTTAAGATAGAGGTTGAAGGCTTTTTTGTTGGATTCGCGCACTTCAAGAAACAGGGTTTCTGCCAATTTGGCTGAAGCATCGATGAGTTGATTCAGCATGGCAGTGCCATAGCCTCTGCCCTGCTCACTGCGAGAGACGGTCAGAATCAGCAGGCTGGCTTCTCTTGCAGCCAGCATGACGACTCCCTGGGCAACAATTCTACCCTGGTGTTCGGCTACCATGCAGAGGTAACCCGAGTCGACACTGTTCATGTAGTGCTTTTGATTCCATGGATGAGGTCCGGCTTCCTGCTCGATAGCCGCCAGTTCCGGAAGATCCTGGTGAGTCATTGTTCTGAATGACAGCATATAAGTTTTCTTTATCGTGATAACTGAGGAATATCGGGCGTCTGGCATCAGCACAGGCTGCTAAGCGTAATCGATTTTCTGCTCATGAGGCGGTTATGAAGGGGTCAGCTCCCTGATTATCGGTGAAATATCCTGCCAGACTTCTGACTTCAGGGCTGGAAGTTTCATCAACTCATTAAGACCGTGAGTGACAATGAAGTATTGATTGGAGTGAAGGCCCGTCTGCAAACCTCTCAGGTCGTTGAACTGTCGGCTTGGATCTATGACAAAACGGGCTGCTGCCTGACCGAAGAGCAGAACTACTTTTCGTCTGGCCAGGCCAAACTGGTTACTGAGGTAGGCGCAAACTGCGTCGGCAGCAGCGGAGTCGTCCTGGCTCAGGTGCTCCATCAGGCCAGCATTGCCCAGTGGCCAGACGAACTCACTGAAAGGCAGAGTTTCAGACCCTGCAGGCAGTTGAATAGCACGAAGAATATCGCTGAGTAATCGTAGGTGAAAGCGTGAAAATTGATTCAGTCCGGAGTGAGGCATTTCGGCGACTACCAGACAGTGTTCGTTGGCAGCCAGAGTGACCAGCCTGAACTTGCTGATTTCTATTGGCCGGGGTTCAGTAATAATGTTCTGTTTTACAGAGGGTGCTGGCTCCGGATCCTGTTTCGTTTCAACACGACTGGAGATGCCCAGCAAATCTTTTGCTGAAGAAGCACCTGTGGCACCTTCAGAAAGTGGAGCTGAAGATGGGTGGGAAGAAACAGTTAATTGTCCGGGCTTATACGCTTCTACCGGCTCTTCCTCTGGAAAGTCAAACGCCCTGGGGGGCAATGCATTAGGCAGGATTTGGCTGGGAAACCAGGTCTGGATACCCATGGCATCGAGGTAGTGCTGCCGAGTTTGCTCGCTGATCCTGCCTTGCATGACTGTTAGAGGTTCCCTGTCTGTGGGTTGGTTTTTGGATGGTCAGCATTCAGCAGGTTCAAAGCATTGATGTAGGCTTTGGCAGAAGCGACCACAATATCGGTGTCTGCTCCGGAGCCATTGACAATGCGACCCTGCTTTTCCAGACGTACGCTGACATCGCCCTGAGAATCAGTACCGCTGGTAATTGCGCTAACGTTATACAGTGCCAGACGGGCACCGGAATTAGCAATACTTTCTATGGCTTTGAAGACCGCATCAACGGGACCGTCTCCTGCACTGCGTACTTCAATCTCATCAGAGTCTACTGCAATAACCAGACGTGCTTCTGGTGTTTTACCGGTACTGGAGCCCGCTTCCAGCTCAAGCAGACGGTATTTCTCTTCTTCATTAGCGGAGCGAACATCACTGACCAGTGCCTGCAAGTCGTCATCGAAAATTTCAGATTTCTTGTCAGCCAGCACCTTGAAGCGGTTAAAGGCTTCGGTCAGTTCGTTACGATCAGCAAAAGTAATACCCAGCTCTTCCATCCGGGACTGAAAGGCGCTGCGGCCGGATAATTTACCGAGGGTCAGACGGTTAGTGTTCCAGCCAACGTCTTCAGCCTTCATGATTTCGTAGGTTTCGCGGTTTTTCAGAATGCCATCCTGGTGAATACCGGATTCGTGAGCAAAAGCATTAGCACCGACAATGGCCTTGTTGGGCTGAACCGGGAAGCCGGTGATACCGGAGACCAGACGGGACGTAGGAACGATATGCTGAGTGTTGATGCCCGTTTCGACCTTGAGTTCGTCCTGGCGGGTACGTATAGCCATAACGATTTCTTCAAGAGAGGCATTACCCGCCCTCTCTCCAAGGCCGTTGATGGTGCATTCAATCTGACGAGCACCGTTAACCACGGCTGACAGGGAGTTGGCTACTGCGAGCCCAAGGTCGTTGTGGCAATGAACCGAGAAGATGGCTTTGTCTGAATTGGGAACACGCTCAATCAGCTGGGCAATCACGTTGCCGAATTGGTGAGGCAGGGCGTAGCCAACCGTGTCCGGAATGTTAATGGTGCGGGCACCGGCATCGATAACGGCTTCAATGACACGGCACATAAAGTCGATGTCAGATCGTCCAGCGTCTTCCAGAGAGAACTCAACATCGTCAATGAGGTTGCGGGCCAGCTTAACCGAAGCCACTGCCTGTTCCAGCACCTGCTCAGGCGTCATACAAAGTTTGTGTTTCATGTGCAGCGCAGAGGTTGCAATAAAGGTATGAATACGACCTTGAGCAGCTGGTTGCACAGCTTGTGCTGCTGCTTCAATATCTTTGGGCAATGCCCTGGAAAGACTGCAGACAGTGCTGTCTTTAATGGTTTCAGCGATGCTTTTGACCGCTTCAAAATCGCCCGGGCTGGCAATGGCGAAGCCTGCCTCAATGACGTCCACCTTGAGTATTTCCAGAGATTTGGCAATCCGGACCTTCTCATCCCCGGTCATAGCAGCGCCGGGACTCTGTTCACCGTCTCTCAGGGTGGTGTCGAAAATAATAACCTGATCGTTGCTCATGGTTGCTGCTCCCGCTGTTCTTTTATCAGTTCAATGTTTTTTGACGCGCTTTTTGTGCAAAAGGTTCTATTTGTGCAAAAGGATTTTTGAAAGTGCCGACATAGAAGATGCTGCTTGCAACAGGCGGCATTTTCTGCACTTGTCAGTCGGAATTCGTACAAATGTAATCATTTTTCTGACTTTGGGGTCAGAGGGCCAGACGGCCGGGGTCGAAGGTGAAATTAAATAGTCTGCTCAAGGCAGTAGGAGTAGCAGGCGGGAAGGACGAAAGATGGACTTGGGAGTGAACACCACAGGCTCACGGGCAGCTGTTACCTGCGCATTGGTGTCGTTATCAGAGTCCCGGAAGATTTCGGGCTGTTGCTTATCGTTCGCTATAGGCATTGTAATCACGCTCAGCGTTCTGAAATCAGCGTAAGATTGTTTAATGGATTATGTGGAATGCACTATATCCTCTATAAGTCGCTTTGCCAAGCCGGTTGATCCAGTTTTCGAGACTGGATAGGATTTGTGTCGACCCTATTTTCTTTCGCCAAGGGCGCCCCGCCCATCACAGGATAGCCGGACTCATGAAAAAAACGTCACTTATTTTATTGGCCGCTCTCGCCCTGGCCGGCTGTGCCCTGAGCCCTCAGGAAGTGGATGTAACCCCCAGAATTGCTGTGGAAAAGCCAATTAAACCATTGCAGGGAACGGTCAGTGTGACCGTCTATGATGAGCGCTTGTCCCGCTCTCTTGGTCATCGTGGAGGGGTTTATTCAAATACCAACGCCATTACGACCAATGACCGCCTGACTCTGGCTATTCGCTCGGCAGTGGAGCTGGGTCTGAGAGAGATGGGGCTGACAGTTACTGAATCTGAAGATGTATCCCAGTTCCAGGTTTATCTTGATGATCTGGAGTACAAGGTACCAGAGGGCAGTTACATCACCCAGGTGGACCTGAAGGCAAAAGTCCGGGTCAGGGTTGTAAAAGGCGATCAGCGTTTCGAGGGGGTCTACTCCAGCGAAATCAGTGAGCGTGTACCCAAGGCACCCTCTGATGAAAAAAACGAAGAGCTGATCGATAAAGTGCTCAGTGATGTGCTGAGCAGAGCGTTGGCCGACCCAAGGTTGACAGGTTTTCTGAAACAGGCCTGAGTCTTTATCTTGTTCAGCTGTCACCCATGGATTATCGGTTAATCCTGTCGATCAAACACCAGGCAAACTGAAATCTGAGGTTCTCAGAGGTAAAAAATGCTTCGTGTAGCTGTCCCTTAAGGAATTTTTCCCTGTAATCATTGTCTAGCTCAAAAGAGGGTTTTCCAATCGGGCGCTATTGCAGCCTGAATGGTAACATTTTTGCAAATAATAATGATCTTCGTAGAGTCCATGGGCTTTACGATAATCTGTTTAAATGGAGAACAGGTTATGTATACATTTGGTTCTGATAACGGCGCTGGTCAAGCAGCGCCCCCGCTCCGTCAAGTAACTGCTGCCACTGACCAGCCGCCTAGCTATGAGAGCACGGTGCAAGCCATCAATGCTGAACAGGCACAGTTTCATTCTCGCATGGTAGCCCTTCAAGAGCAGACTGTCAGGCTGATCACAACTCAGTCGGAGGAGCACCAGTGTCGGCCAGAGCTATTTGCCAGACAACTGGCGAACTTTTTGATAGAGCGTTTTGGTTTGACAGATACGCGACTTTCACCAGCTGCCAGTGTTACCAGTAGCGCTGATAGCACCCTTCAAAACACTACCGAACCGGATCTATGGAACTGGGATGCCTGGCAAGCAGAGCTGTATGGCTTCCCTTACTACAATCGCAATGACGAGGAAATATATTTAGTTAAAAAGGAAGAAATTCTGGGGGATGTTGAAATCAAACTCGATGTTTATTTACGTAAACCGGAGCTGTTAAATCACTTTAAACTTCTACCTTCAGTCAAAAGGAGCGTTGGCGCCTGGAATCTTTCAGTTATGAAAAGTTTTTTGCAAATGAAGGATGTGATCCGTGATAAAGGCTTACCACTGACACCCATCATTAAGGATTGCATCAGTAGTGGCCTGTTTACGAGAGCGTTCATTGAGGAATTGCATAAAATGGTAATCCCGGGCAGCGCCAGTTAGCAAAGCAGAAAAACTCTTATGCATCTGTCGGCAGGCGCCAAACTGGTTACCCAAGGCTGTTTTCTGGATTTTTTTGGTACACAGGCTACTCTGATCAGTCCAAATGAAATGATCACTTGTTGTGGGGCTGACTTAGTGCACAATTTATTTTTTGTCATAGCGATGTTGTTTTTATCAAGTGAAGTAAAAACGAAAGAAATAAATAAAGCAGAGGGTTGCTATAGTGTTTTTGCTGTTCAATTGATAAGCGCACTGGCTGAAGCTCCACTGTCTTTAGTTTTTTATACCAATCCATCAGAATACGTGCACAAAATAAAGCTTACCGCAGCTAAAGGTGTCGTCTATGAACAAGATATTGGAATTAATGATTTAGAATCAATCAGGAAGTATATTACCCGAGATAGACATGGTGCGATTGTATATGCGGCCAATGCACCTGAAAAATTTATGGGTTGTTTACGGCCAGAGCCTGTTGAATTAAAGAGCATAATTGACGAATTCGATATGAGTGAAGGCCTTTATCTTTTTCGCGGCGGTCTCCTTAGTTGTATTTCGCTGGCTGCATCATTAAGTGAACGTGTGTCGGTCTATAACGAGTTTGGAGCTGATCATCTAAAATCAAATGAAAATGAGTTTATTATCATCTCTCTGGCTGCAATGTTACTTTATCAGGGAACAAAAAACAGACTGTTTTATATTTTTTCAGACAGTAATGCTCTGGCATCTTTCCTATCCGTTACTGTTAGATATTATGGGAATCAGAGTAAACAATTAGACATAAGCGATATCTCAAAAATGGTGATATTGGCTATGCCTGTTATTGTTGGAAGCTCATATGCAGGAATCAAGCATAATAACTATGTTCTAAAAACAATAATTCTTCTAACGCCGGTAATCATTGATCGCATTCTCAGTTGGCCAGTTCTATTGTATAACATATGGCAAAAACCAGATGCCGCGCAGTAGGCGCAGGCACCTGAGAAAGCGTGTCGGGCTCATCCCGTGATCAATTATGGAGCGGTTTCTCTAGCCATTGACTGACCAGCTTCGTCCAGGCAGGGTGGCTGTTCAGGCAGGGAATGAGTTCCAGGGATACACCGCCAGCTGCAATAAAGTCCTCTTTCGCTTCCATGCCAATCTCTTCAAGGGTTTCCAGACAGTCAGCCACGAATGCCGGGCAGATGACCAGAACCTTTTTGATGCCCTGTTCTGCCAGTGATTTAATGGTATTGCTGGTGGCCGGTTCCAACCATTTGTCCCGCCCCAGTTTTGATTGGAAGGCGACGGAGTATTTGTCCACCGGGATGTCGGCTTTCTCGACAAAGCAGGCGGTGGTTCTGTAAACCTGATGTCGATAGCAGGTAAGGTGAGCAGGTGATGCTTTCTGACAACAGTCCTCGGATTTCAGGCAGTGGGAACCTGTGCAGTCATCCTTACGGATGTGTCTTTCCGGAACACCGTGATAACTGAACACAATGTGATCATAATCTTTTTCCAGATACTCTTTTGCACTTTCTACCAGTGCCTCAATGTAGGCATCGTGATTATAAAACACGGGGTGAACTTTCAATGTCACCGGCAGTTTGTAGTCTTTGATGATTTCTTCAGCTTTCTCTACCACTGTCTTGACGGTTGACATGGCGTAGTGAGGGTAGAGAGGGAACAGCAGAACTTCCTTGATCTCCGGCTTGCTGGCCAGTCTGACCAGAGCGCTCTCCATGTCTGGCCTGCCATAACGCATGGCTAACTCTACTGGCATGGAAGTCAGCTTCTGGACTTCTTCATGAAGGTCTTTACTGTTGCTGATTAGAGGTGAGCCCTTCTCAGTCCAGACAGAGGCGTAGGCTCTGGCGGATTGAGCCGGTCTTTTGGGCAGGACAAACAGACTGACAATCATTCGTCTTACGAGCCAGGGCATATCGATGACATTAGCATCCATCAGAAATTCATTCAGATAGTGTCGTACATCTTGTTCATGCGGACTATCGGGCGAACCCAGATTAACCAGCAATGCTCCGGTATTTTCCATCCCTACTTCCTGCCTACCTTGTGAAATCTTTGATTGTCAGATGCGAAAAATATCCTCTATCGCACACGACTGTTTAAGGGTTTACTGCTTCAGCTAAGAGCAGAGGAGTATAACCAAACGTAAGCATAGGGGAAATGCAGCTATCAGGCTCCGGTTCAGGCGGTTTTTTGCGCCAGGGTGACACGGTCCTGACCAGACAGGTCTTGTTGTGTGCTAATGGCGGTAAAGCCATTGGACTCCAGAATGATCCGGATATCACTGCCCTGATCATAACCGTGCTCAAACAACAACCAGCCTCTCGGTTTCAGCTTCCCGAAGGCTTGTCGGCTGATGGTGCGTATATCATCAAGGCCGTCTTTGCCTGCAGTCAATGCTGATCGGGGTTCAAACTGTACATCCCCCTGAACAAGGTGCTTATCGTCTTCACGAATGTACGGCGGGTTGCTGACAATCATGTCGAGCGGGTCGGATACGGGTGAGCACCAGTCACCTTCTACAAAGGTTACATTGCCTATCTGGTTCAGGGCGGCATTTTCTTTAGCGATGGCGACTGGCCCGGACAGTCTGTCAACGCCAATCACTTGCCAGTGTGGCCTCTCGATAGCCATTGCCAGAGCAATGGCACCGCTGCCTGTGCCAAGGTCGGCAACGGTTGCCTGGTCCGAAACGGGCATAGACAAGGCGAGCTCAACCAGCCTTTCAGTGTCGGGTCTGGGAATCAGTACGGAGGGGGAAACGTTAAGCTTCAGACTCCAGAACTCTTTCTCACCCGTTATATAAGCGACAGGGGTTCCCAGTATCCGTTGTGCCAGCATGGACTCAAACTGTTCAGCCTGTTCGGGCGTCAGCTCCCTTTCGGGCCAGGTGAAAAAGTAGCTGTATGGTTTGCCCAATACATGGCAGAGCAGAACTTCGGCATCAAGACGGGCCGTGTCGCTTTGTTCTTTTCTGGCTGTATGACTATCAGTGAGGCGTTGAGTGGCCTCACTGAGGGTCTGATCAATCCTGCTCATTAGTCTACTCATCGGACAATCCTGTCAACAGGTCCGCCTGATGTTGCTGAAGGAGGGGGTTAATCACAGGGTCGAGGTCGCCTTCGATAATCTCTGGCAATTTATAAAGCGTCAGGTTGATGCGATGATCAGTGACCCGCCCCTGAGGGTAGTTATAGGTTCTGATACGCTCGGAGCGATCGCCACTGCCCACCAGACTTTTACGGGTTTCGCTGATCTCTTTGGCGGCAGCCATCTCTTGAGCATCCTGCAGTTTTGCAGAAAGCAGAGCCATGGCCTTGGCCCGGTTCTTGTGTTGTGAACGTTCGTCCTGACATTCAACCACAATGCCGGTAGGCAGGTGGGTCAGTCGAATGGCCGAGTCGGTGGTGTTTACATGCTGACCACCGGCACCCGATGAACGGTAGGTGTCGACTCTAAGATCTTCCTTTTTGATCTCGATGGCTTCCTGCTCATCAGGTTCTGCCATGATGGCGACAGTACAGGCTGATGTGTGTATACGCCCCTGGGATTCTGTTTCAGGCACACGCTGGACCCGATGGGCACCGGATTCAAACTTCAGATGACCAAAAACATTATTGCCGACCACGCGGGAAATAATCTCCTTATAGCCACCGTGTTCACCGTCATTGGCACTGATGACTTCGATTTTCCAGCCACGTTTTTCAGCGAAGCGGGAATACATCCGGAACAGGTCTCCCGCGAAAATAGCAGCCTCGTCACCACCAGTACCGGCACGAATTTCCAGGAAAGTATTGTTGTTGTCCCTGGGGTCTTTGGGTAAGAGCAGTAGTTGCAGCTCCTGAGCCAGGGCTGGCAGCTTTTCTTCGCAGCTCTGAATCTCTTCCTCAGCCAGATCAGCCATTTCCGGGTCGTCTTTCATGGCCCGGGCGTCTTCCAGATCTCTCTGAATCTGGTCGTAATCCCGGTAGGCATTGACGACGGGTTCAAGTTCAGCGTATTCCTTGGAGAGTCTGCGGAACTGGTCCTGGTTACCGATGACTTGCGGGTCACTCAGTAAAGCACCGAGTTCCTCAAAGCGTTCCAGCAGGTTTTCAAGTTTGGCGCTCAGACTGTCCAGATTGGGATCTTTCATTTGGATTTAATCAATGCTTGTTTCAGGTGTGAACCTGATGGGTTATACAGGTATCCGGTGGCTTCTGGCTGAATTTCAGCCGGTAATGGCTGGCACAGCTAGGAGTGGCTCGGCTCTTTAGCGCGGTCTTCATAACGGCGATGAATGCCCAGCAGTTCTTCAGCCCATTTCAGTCGGTTGTTCTGACCTTCTGCAGCGGCTTTTTTCAATTGCACGCTGGGGGTATGCATGAGCTTGTTGGTCAGTGAACGTGCAAATTGAGTCAGAACCTGTTCCGCCGGAACACCATTGGCCAGAGAAAGCATGGCTTTTTCAAGCTCAAAATCTCTGAGTTCCTCGGTATTTTTTCGATAGCTCCTCAGCACATTCACTGCATCCAGTGAGCGCAGTTGGCTCATGAACTCAAAAGCACCGGTTTCGATCAGCAGCTCAGCTTCTTTTGCAGCATCCTGTCGCTGTTGCATATTGTCCTGAATAACGTCATGCAGGTCGTCGACGGTATACAGGAAGATGTCTGGTAGCTCAGTGACCTCGGGTTCGATATCCCGGGGAACAGCGATATCCGCCATAAATATGGGGCGGTGTTTGCGTTTTTTAATCGCTCTTTCAACACTGCCTTTACCCAGAACGGGAACCGGGCTGGCCGTTGAGGAGACGACAATATCAGCGGCTGGCAACAAGTGAGGAATATCTGAAAGCAGGGCCGGCTTTCCGTCAAATTTGTCGGCCAGCAGTTTCGCCCGGCTCATGGTCCGGTTAGCGACAAAGATGTCTTTAAGGCCTTGTTGATGAAGGTGTCTGGCCACCAGTTCAATGGTTTCACCGGCACCAATCAGTAAAGCGGTGTTTTCAGAAAGGTCGGCAAAGATCTGCCTGGCCAGTGTCGTGGCTGCATAAGCGATGGAAACAGGCTGTCTACCAATAGCGGTATTGGTTCGAACTTGTTTGGCGGTAGTAAAGCAGTACTGGAACAGTCTGGAAAGCAGCGAGCCAATAGTACCGGCTTCCTGGGCCTGGGCGTAGGCTGACTTCAGCTGACCGAGAATCTGGGGTTCACCGAGAACCATGGAGTCAAGGCCGCATGCCACTCTCATTATATGGCGAACAGCGGCTTTATCGTGATGAATATAACTGTGCTCGCTAAGCAGCTTCTGATCCAGGTTGTGATACCCTGTCAACCATTCAAGCGCTCTGTGATAATCGGCGTTGCTGGCACAGTAAAGTTCTGTCCGGTTACAGGTGGACAGAATGGCCACTTCATTGGTGTGCATGAAATGACGGGCATCCTGGAGCGCCTCGGGCAGTTGCTCAGGTGAAAAAGCAACCTGCTCCCTGAGTGCGATGGGTGCAGTTCTGTGATTGATACCGGCGGTAAGATACCCCATAAAGTCCTGTTGCCTTTTCTTACGCTCTAGCCAGCCACAAGTAACCCACTGGCGAGGTACTCAGGGCTGTCTTTTTACTCTGGAGGTTCATTTATCTAATCCAGTCTCCGTGCCTTTTGACGAAAGATTGGGCTGTCTATTTGAGAGCCACTGCTATTATTGACCGTACAGTATTCTACAACACTGGACTGCAGACTGATGCCTGTGCCCTTAATTATGTTGCCCGAAGCAGATCGAAACTTCTGTTCCAGACATTCGGGTAACTGGTTTGACTTTTTGTCTGTCCATGGTTGTCTCAATACAAGTTGTTTCAATGGAAGCTGAGGGAATCCCTGTTATGCCAGGCAGATTTTTAACACCTGATAATTCGCAGTTTGTTGTCAGATCTTCGTTCAGTGCGAGGCCCCGGTGCTGTTTAAGTACTACAGTCAGCAAACAGTGATACGCTCAGGTCAGCGAAGAATCTTGATCTTCACTCTGTTTTAACAGCACCTTCTTTCGTTATGGACATTCTGGCCGATCAATTCTCCTATGGAACGGCAACAACTGCAAACCCGGATGTATCCAGTCATACCCATAGAAAAAGAGAAATATTTTGTCCGGCCTTTCTTTGCAGGCTCTGTAGTAAAATGTTTTTCACAATAATTTGCGTATGTCATGATAAAGAAGGCACAGTTCAGAGCTGATCCATCCGGGACTGCAGAGTTCAGTGCAGAAATTATTTCCAACGGGTAAAGGCATACCATTCATGAAGAAACTTAATAGTTTCTCTATAGTGCTGACAGCCATGCTGGTATCAGGTTGTTCTTCAGTTCAATATTCATGGCAGCCCGGGGCGGCTGAATCGGTTCCTGCCCAGGTCAGTCACGAGCCGCAAGAGCCGGTAGCTTCTTTTGAACCTGATACCCTTTACGATCTGCTCGTGGCCGAATTGGGCGGGCAGCGTAAGCGTTATGATCTGGCGCTGGGGTATTATCTCAAACAGGCTCATAAGACTCAGGACAAGGGAGTTGCCAAACGGGCCTATCAAATCAGTCAGGTCGTCGGGGCTCGCCAGGCATCTCTGGATGCGGCGTTACTCTGGGCCAAGCTGGATGATAAAAATGCTGCCGCATTGCAAGCTGGTGCTATTGAACTGATCAGGGCGGGTCAACTGGATCGAGCCGTTGAGCAGATGAGAGACGTTCTGGCTTTGGAAGGTGAGGCTAATTTTGATTTCCTCGCAGCCAGTGCCCTGGAGCTTCCTGAAGATGAAAGGGTGCAATTGCTGAGCACCTTTGACAGCATTCTTAAGGATTATCCCGGTCATCGGTCGCTGAAGCTGGGTAAGGCCATTTTGTTGCTTCAGGATAATCAGTTGCAAGCAGCGATCAAGATCTGTGATCAGCTTCTTGCTAAGGAGCCGGACTACGTCAAGGCTATCATACTCAAGGGTCGCATCCTCAATAAGATGGACAAAGGTGATGAGGCTGAGAAAATGCTGGCTGATGCCGTCAAAAAGTATCCGGATATTCCTCGTCTGCGTCTGATTTATGCCAGTGTACTGGTGCATCTGGATAAGCTTGGCGAGGCTCGCGAACAGTTTCAGGTGCTCCTGAATCAGTCACCCTTCGATGTTGAGATGCTGTTGTCTCTGGCTCTGATTTCACTTGAGAGCGGGATGGTGGCAGAGTCTGAAAGCTATTTTAAACAGCTATTGGCTCTGGGACAGAGAAAAAGTACCGCTCATTATTATCTGGGATGGATATCAGAACAGAAAGGGCATTATGAACAGGCCCGGAAGTCTTTTCTGAACGTGATGCCAGGTAAGGAGTTCATGATGTCACGGGTCGCGCTTATCCAGATGCTGCTCAAGCAGGGTAAAATGGCAGAGGCCCGACAGCAATTGGAAGAAGACCGCAACCGATTCCCGGTACATGCTGTTCAGCTTTATTTGCTCGAGACAGAAATTCTGGTGAATGCCGGAGAACTTGACGATGCTCTGAAGCTGTTTTCAGACGCCGTATTGCGCTACCCCGAGAATGTTAACCTGCTCTATGGTCGGGCCATGGTGTTTGAGAAAATGGGAAGAATCAAGGATCTTGAGTCAGATCTGCGTGCCATTATCAAGTTTCAGCCCGAAAATGCGGCCGCTCTGAATGCGCTTGGCTACACCCTGGCGGATCGTACTGATCGCTTTGAAGAGGCAAGAGAGTTGATCGAGAAGGCCTATGTCCTGGATGAAGATGATCCTGCCATTATGGACAGCATGGGTTGGGTACAATATCGTCTGGGTAACTATCAGGCTGCTCTTGTTTATCTCAAAAACGCCTATGATAAGTATCCCGATCATGAGGTAGCGGCTCATCTGGGCGAGGTGCTTTGGGCCCTTGGGCGGAAAGAAGATGCACGAGCTTTGTGGGACGAGGCTTTGCAGATGACTCCGGACAGTGACGTTCTGAAAGAGACCCGAGAGCGATTGGAAAAGCAGCATAAAGAGGCCGATGCTTTAGCGGACCCCAAGGTTTCCATCGTCAAGTAAGCCTGCTGGATTATCTATCATAACGGGCCTGGCGGCCCGTTCACTCAACGCAAAAACTGGCAAGTTGTATGCAGATACCGTTTTCAACTTCATACCTGACTGACTCTTCATTAACAACAAAACTGTCTATTCTTGTGATTTTTGCCCTGCTTCTCTCTGGTTGCGCCACGGCTCCCAAACCGGAAAAAGGGCTTTCAGAAGCTCAGCGTCAGTCATTGTGGAAAGCTCATCAACAGCAGCTCTCAGAACTGGATTATTGGCACTTGACAGGGCGACTGGGGTTGAGAGTCCCTGGAGACTCCGGAACCTTATCTCTGGAATGGCAACAGAGTAAAGAGAACTATCTTATCTATCTGGATGGTCCCCTGGGACAGACAGTGGCAAAAATTAATGGTCAACCGGGCTCAGTAGAACTGGAAGCCTCAGGTAAGCGTTATCCAGGCCAGAGTCCTGAGAAATTGCTGTTTGAGCTGACCGGTTGGGATTTACCTGTCAGTCTGCTGCGATATTGGGTCATGGGGCTGCCCAGTCCTGATACCAGAGCCACTATCCGGTTAAATAATCAGGGTTATCCTGTGCTGATTACACAGCAGGGGTGGCAGGTTGAATATTTGCAGTACGAGGACTTCTCCGGAATAACCTTGCCTGTCAGGATAAAAGTCCGACAGGGTGAGGTGCAGGCAACTCTGTTTGCCAGAAGATGGCAGCTAAAATAGGCTTTCATCTTTAATTTCTCTTCTGCTATCGGGCAGAAGTTGCTTGATAGTTCATGATCGCAATTTCAGGATGGTTCGTTGATGTCGTCTTCAACTCTGGTTTTGCCTGCTCCGGCCAAGCTAAATCTTTTCTTGCACATAATCGGACGTCGAGAAGATGGTTATCATCAGCTCCAGACCGTTTTCCAGTTTTTGGATTTTGCCGATGAGCTGACCTTCGAAAATCATGACGAGTTATTACTGGATTGTAACCTTCCAGAGCTGGTCGCTGATGACAATCTCGTTCTCAAGGCTGCCCGTCTTTTACAAACTCATACAGGCTGTGAAAAAGGCGTCAGAATTACGCTCCTTAAACGTCTGCCCATGGGCGGTGGAATTGGGGGCGGCAGCTCCGATGCGGCCACAACACTCCATGGTCTGAATCTATTGTGGGGGTTGGGACTGGACGAAGACACACTGGCAGAGCTGGGACTGAAATTGGGAGCTGATGTTCCGGTATTTGTTCGGGGTCATGCTGCTTTTGCTGAGGGGGTTGGCGAGAAGCTTACTCCTGTCAGTCCTGAAGAAAATTGGTACCTGGTTCTCAAACCTGACTGCCATGTCAACACTACCGAAATGTTCCGTCATCAGGAATTGACAAGAGATACTCGTCCCATTAAAGTTTCCGCCGCATTGAACCGGCTGCATGGAAATGAGCTGACCAATGACTTTCAGCCATTGGTTCGAAGGCTTTATCCGGAAGTTGATAAATGTTTAGTGCTGTTGGATAATTCCGGAAATTCGAGCGTGGGGCAGGCCATGATGAGCGGTTCGGGTGCCTGTGTGTTTATGCCGTTTGCCAGTCGTAAAGAGGCGGAAGCGACTCTGGCAGAAATCGACTCTGACGTTGATGGTTTCGTTGCCAGTGGTGTCAATACATCTCCGCTTCACAACTCGATCAGTCAACTGCGATCATGTGTGAATTAAACTCCATTATCCAGCTTACAGTGACTGTAAATTATGTTACTGGGGTGTCGCCAAGCGGTAAGGCAGCAGGTTTTGATCCTGCCATGCGGGGGTTCGAATCCCTCCACCCCAGCCACTGTTTAGAATCCTATCTTACAGATAGCTCTCTCCACTGTTTTATGAGACGTAACGCTCAGGACAAAACATTCACCTTCGAAACATTCGATGGTAATGGTTCCAATCCAGGCAGACAAAAACAGGATGTGACGCTCATTGCTGTCGGCGATGGGCGGTCAGCTCCTTTGGTGAAGAGCTACATCCACCCACGACTACGACCAGAGCAAGGTATTTATTCGTGTCCAAAATGATGGTGTTTGCCGGCAACTCAAATCCGGAGCTGGTGCACAAGGTTGTCAATCACCTGCATATTCCCCTGGGCAAGGCCTATGTTGGCCGTTTCAGTGACGGCGAAATTGCAGTAGAAATTCAGGAAAACGTCCGTGGTCGTGATGTTTTTATCATCCAGTCCACCTGCGCCCCTACCAACGACAACCTGATGGAGTTGTTGGTTATGGCAGACGCCATGCGTCGCTCCTCTGCGGTTCGCATCACAGCGGTGCTGCCTTACTTTGGTTACGCTCGTCAGGATCGTCGTCCGCGCTCTTCCCGTGTACCAATCAGTGCCAAAGTCGTCGCTGACATGATTGCCGGAGTGGGTGTGGATCGTGTCCTGACAGTCGACCTGCACGCTGACCAGATTCAGGGCTTCTTCGACATTCCTGTGGACAACGTTTACGGTTCTCCTATTCTGCTGGATGATATGGAGCGTCAGGGTTACGAGAACCTGATGGTGGTATCACCCGATCACGGTGGTGTAGTTCGTGCCCGTGCTGTGGCTAAGCGCCTGAATACCGATCTGGCGATCATCGACAAGCGTCGCCCTGAAGCCAATAAATCTGAAGTAATGAACATTATCGGTGATGTTAGCGGCCGTACCTCTGTGCTGGTCGATGATATGGTCGACACGGCCGGTACCCTGTGCGCTGCTGCAGCTGCGCTGAAGTCCAAAGGCGCTACCAAGGTGATTGCCTACTGTACTCATCCTGTTCTGTCTGGCCGTGCTCTGGAAAATGTGGCTAACTCCGAGCTGGACGAACTGGTAGTGACCAACACGATTCCTCTGAGCCCCGCTGCCCAGGCTTTGGGTCGGATTCGCCAACTGGATATGTCGCCTCTGCTGGCTGAGTCTGTTCGCAGAATCAGTAACGCTGAATCCATCAGTGCGATGTTCCAGTAATTTCAGGGAATTGGCAAAAGCGCAGTAAGCCCTCGCCCAGGTGAGGGTATCGCAAGGCTCCTAGCGTGGGAGCCAGTTCAACGGACATTCAGTGCTTCATCACGGTAGCGCAAGAATGGTTCCAGAAAAAATGCCAGCAGTCGGCGTCTACCGGTTTTCACCTCGGCAGAGACCATCATATCTACATGCAAAGGTTCATTCTGACCGTTAACATTGACAAATTGCTGGTTCAATCGGATGTATACCGGATACATCAATCCCTGCTCGCCCTGGTTCCGGGCATCTTTGGAAACCAGCTCAACTACGCCGTGTAAATAGCCAAAAAATGTATAGGGAAACGTTTCTATTTTGATATCGGCCGCCATCTGCGCCTTCACAAAACCGATGTCCTTGTTTTCCACCATAACTTCGGCCTGCAGCTCCGCTTTGTCCGGAACCAACGACATCAAAGTCACAGCCGGCTGGATCACCGAGCCGTAACCCAGCGCCGAAAATTGTTGTATCGTACCGTCTTCCGGTGCCCGGATATAACAATTCTGGTTGTGTTCCCTGGCTTTGATAATGTTGTTTTGTAGTTCAGTGATCTTATCACTGAACTCATTAAGTTTTTCCATGCGTTCATGACGAAATGCTTTTTGTCTACTTTCTTTTTCACTGACAAGCGCTGCCAGCTCTGCCTTTGCTTCATTCTGGCGACTCTGTTGGACCTGCAGCTGCTGGCTGGTATCCAGCTGTTTTTCCCTGGTGGCCAGCCACTCCAGTCGTGACACAAGACCTTTGTCTAATAATTGCCGGGTCGCTTTTTCATTTTCCAGATGCAGGGGGTTAAGTATCTGCAGTCGGTCAATTTCGGCCTGAATCGCCATAACCTTTGCCCGACGCTGATCGATTTGCTGCACTACGGATTGATTGCTGCTCTGATAATGCTGGTAGTCATAATCCAGTAACTGTTGCTGGCGAAACCACTGGTCAGGGCTTGGCTTTCCCGAGAGCGGCAGCTTAGCCTGGCTAATCCATTGCTGCAGGTTGGGAGGTGGCGCCAGAGGCGTTTCCGTTGCCGATTCAAGCAACAATTGCAATCGCCTGACATTGAGTTGGTTTTGCAGCAACATGGCTTCAATCTGGCGAATATCAGCTTCTGGCTCGGTGGGGTTCAGTTTGATCAGTAATTGGTTTTTATAAACATGCTCACCTTCTGTGACATAGATGGTATCCACTCGGCCAGCAATCAGTGATTGTACTTCCTTGACCTTGCCCACTGGTATTATTCTGCCGTTGGCGGTGACTTCGGTGTCAATAAAGCTGAACCAGCTCCAGAGCAAAACAAAGGTCAGCAGGGCACAAATCAGCAACATCAGGACATGAGCGAACGGTGACGGTGGTGATTCGAGAATTTCAACAGCGGCCGGCAGAAACTCCAGCTCATCTTTTTTGCGCCTGACCCGAGGATGTTTTTTCTCATGGTGCAGGCTGTCTCTGATCAGCGTGAGAATGCGTCCCAATTGTTTAAACTCTTTGTGTTACATCAATTTGTGAAGACCACAGCTGGGCATAGCGTCCCTGCTGTTGAACCAGCTCATCATGGCTGCCATCTTCTTCAATAACCCCTTTTTCGATCACTATAATCCGATCACAACGACGGATAGTTGAGAGTCGATGGGCGATGATGATGACGGTGCGGCCTTTGCTGATAGCCCGCATGTTGTCCTGAATAATTTTTTCTGACTCATAATCCAGAGCCGATGTCGCTTCATCAAAAATCAGGATATTGGGCTGGGTGGCCAGTGCTCTTGCTATGGCCAGGCGTTGAAGCTGACCGCCGGACAGCCCTGCGCCGCGCTCACCCAGCTCAGAATTGTAGCCATGGGGCATTTCGATAATGAAATCATGAGCTCCGGCCAGTTGGGCTGAAGCGATGACCGACTCCATATCCAGGGTTGGATTCCCAAGAGCAATATTGTCTCGAATGGTGCCATTAAAGAGCACGCTGTCCTGAAGGACGACACCAATCTGGCGTCGGATCCAGGCTGGGTTTAATAGTGAAAGGTTGGCACCATCAATATAAACCTTGCCACTTTCTGGTATGAAGAGCCGCTGGATCAGCTTGGTCAGCGTTGACTTACCAGAGCCTGAACGGCCAGCAATGCCGATCACCTGTCCTGCAGGAATGTCCAGGTCAATGCGGTTCAGTACTGCGGGGTTCGCAGGGCTGTAGCGAAAAACAACATTCTCAAGCCTGATGGCTCCTTTCATTACCGGAGGTGAGGATTGACTTAAATGACTCTGGGGTTCGGTAGGAGCATTGATGATGTCACCGAGGCGGTCGATGGCAATGCGAAATTGCTGAAAGTCCTGCCAGAGCTGAGCTAGCCTCAGGATGGGGGCAGAAATCTGTCCTGAAATCATATTGAAGGCGATCAGTTCGCCTACCGTCATATGCCCGTGAATGACCTCCAGAGATCCTTGCCACATCAACAGAGCGGTGACCAGCTTGCTCACCAGCTGCACCGACTGACTGCCGTACATGCCAGTCACCACCGAGCGAAAAGAAGCCTGAGCAAAACCGGCCAGCTGATTTTCCCAGCGCTGGCGCATCTGGGGTTCGATGGCCATGGATTTAAGGGTCTCTACACCGGTCAGGGTTTCGGTCAAAAATGCCTGGTTGATGGCACTGCGGTGAAACAATTCCTCGGTTCTCTGGCGCAGGCGGGGAGTAATCAAAATAGAAATGATAATATAGATCGGAATTGAGCCAATCACGATCCAGGCCAGCCGACTGGAATAGAAGAACATGACAACAATAAACAACAAACTGAAAAACAGGTCTATGACCAGGGTGAGAGCGCTGCTGGTGAGGAAATTACGCACATTTTCCAGCTCACGCACACGAGCCACAACCTGACCCACTGGTCGACTCTGAAAGAAAGCAACAGGAAGTTTCAGCAGGTGCCGGAATAACCGGGTACCCAGTTCAACATCAACCCGGTTGGTGGTATGTGAAAAAACATAGGTTCTCAAGCCATCCAGCATAACCTCAAACAGGGAAATAGCCAGCAGCGCTACAACCAGTACATTCAGCGTCATTTCTGCCCGGTGAACCAGCACTTTGTCCATCACCACCTGAAAAACAAGTGGCGTCAGCAGGGCAAATAGCTGCATGAAAAAAGAAGCAACCAATATGTCCCTGAACAGTTTTCGAAACTTGACAATAGCCGGTATAAACCAGCTGATATCAAAGTGCTGATTGTTGTCTGGCAGAACACTTCGATCAGTCATTAAAATGGCCTGGCCACCCCAACGACTCCAGAGCTCATCTAAAGAAATGGACTCTGGTCTCATTCCTTCCCGTTGAATTAATGCTTTACCATCACTGACGGCAGCAATAATGAAAAACTGCTCGTTTTTGTCTATGGCAATAAACGGACAGTGTATTTTAGTTAATCGCTGTCGCCTGATTCTGACTTGTCTGGCTCTTAGTTTGAGTTGTTTGAGAGCCCTGAGCATCGTCAGTGGGGTCAGGTCTTCTCCCTCGGGGCAGAACTCATGTTTGATGACGCTGATGTCGATGGTTTTCTTCAGGTATTGCATCATCAACAAAAAGCAAAACAAGCCACTTCCGGCAGATGGCTCGGTATCAGCATCTGTAGTGCTCATTGGAAAAATCCTTAGTCCTGATTTGTGTTGCCAAACGACGCTTTAACCTGAAGGTGCAATCCCGTAATACGTTACAGCTGTTCAGTTGAGTCTCACAGTGTAGACATCTCCGCTGGTTACGTTACAAATTTTTTGCGTATCACAAAATTGGTACGTCCCTTCAATGAGTTTGATGTGAACAATCCACGTTCATCCTGAGCGGAGTCGAAGGGCGCTCAGGGTGAACGGAGTTTGGGCACCATTGATAATCTGGTGCGTGGTAACGAGGAGTGTACGGATATCAGAGCTTGGCTGCACTAGCCCGGATATTTCCATCCATAACTCCATTTAGGATCTATATTCCCTGTTCAGTCACTGTATCTGGGAAATCATCATGAAAAAAACATTCAACCTGTTTCCGTTACTTTTGTGTTTGTTTTATTCGACGGCACAGGCCAGCCCCCCCTCACAAAATGATTTTGATTTTCTTAAGCCCTTTAATGACAGCGCATTGGTGGAAAACGGGCTTGAGTTAACGGAAAGTATTGCCGGGCTCTCTTTGTCTACCCTGATCAATCTGGGTATCTGGTGGGGTGTGTGCAAAACGCCGGGAATAGTCTCCGGGCTTTCAGGCAAATATGACCCGGCGGCATCGGATACAAAGGAGCTGGAGGCGCTGAAAACGGATTTCTGTTTGCAACTGGCTCCCGTGGCGACTGCCGCTGAAGTGGCGCTGGCCGGGCATGTGTCTCCCTGGCCCATGGAGTTCTGGTGGAAACCTCTGTATTTTGCCGGTGCAGGAATGGCAGCTGCCGTCGTTTCCCAAACAAGGGAGTTCGTACCTGTCGCGGTCTTTACCTACTTTGCGTCAGAAGCGGTATCAAGAACTTTAGCCAGCACTACGTGGGTGTTAATGCTAAGAAAAATGAGCGTAAGGGATATTAGAACTGAATGGTATGGGGCTTGGGAAGACGCAATATTATCTGCGCTTAGTGTGGTTATTGCAGGCGGTGTCGCCTACAAAGCTATGATTCATAATGGCTTCAGTTCAACAAAAGGGATTATTCTTGCTTCTGTTGTCAGCGCAGCGATTGCAGGGGCCCTCTCGGGAATTATTCCAGGGTCAATAATGGATGTGGACGGACAGACAATGACTGGGATTGGAGCAGCCGACGCCACACACATAGCCGCAGTCCGGGCCCGAGGCGTACCCGGACGCATGTACGCAGACGCAACCTCAGTCTTGGTCTTAGCCGGAGGCCTGGCCGTAAAGATAATCGAAATAATCGAAACTGGAACCTTAGCTCAATCCATAGATCCATCTCTATCCGGGGTTTTTGCTTTAGGCGGAGCTTTAGTCGGATCCGTAGCCGGAATGGGAGCTGCAGCTGAAGCCAAAGTCGAACCCGAAAAAGGAGTGATGGTCGGAGCCTTTGTCATAACCCTGAGCGGATTCGGAGTTTTGCTTATGCTGGACCGTTCGAAGATAACCTCAGACAACCCCTTTATCACAGCCAGTGTTACTTTGGTGCCTGCGTTGACTTTCGCTGTTATCAATAGTCTTTCAAACTACGCTGTTTATGGCTATCCACTGGAACAAAGCCTTTCAGAGACCGGCTGGACTCAGTGGAAAAAGTTCTATGCGCCCCTGGATTATCTCTCGACTCTGTTTAACTGACAGATTCAATAAAACTGCTGACTCATGGGCTGACTTATTACCGCACTTTGTATTTAGTGCCTGCCCGAAAACCCACAAGTAATCCGATGCAGCAGGCAGCAGCCTCATTGAAATGGCGTACTAAACGTTCTTTTGCAGGCAGACTCTCAATTAAGCGTGCTACTTTATCGAATGGGCGTAAATTCCGTAGTTTGAAAGGGTGTCAACTTGAATACTGATATTGTACGTAAAGTTTCTGCCTGCTTTGCGGCTCTCGTGGGCCGCGCCTGCTGTACCGTAATTTTTCTTGTTCTTGGGATGCCTTCTCTCGGGTTTGGACTGACATTGATTGATAATGTGTTGTTGCGTGAAACCTACCAGTTTGCAAATGAGACTCAATGGTTTGGTGCGCCTGCGGGCATTGCATTATTTGCCAAAAAAAACAATGTGATAGTAGGTTCTCAAGCCATCCAGCGTAACCTCGAACAGGGAAATGGCCAGCAGGGCGATAACCAGTACATTCAGCGTCATTTCTGCCCGGTGAACCAGCACTTTGTCCATCACCACCTGAAAAACAAGTGGCGTCAGCAGGGCAAATAGCTGCATGAAAAAAGAAGCAACCAATATGTCCCTGAACAGTTTTCGAAACTTGACAATAGCCGGTATAAACCAGCTGATATCGAAGTGTTGATTTTTGCCTGGCAGAATACTTCGATCAGTAATTAAAATGGCCTGGCCATGCCAATGACTCCAGAGTTTATCCAAAGAAACTGACTCAGGTCTCATTCCCTCCCGTTGAATCAATGCTTTGCCATCGCTGATGGCGGCAATAATGAAAAACTGCTCGTTTTTGTCTATGGCAATAAACGGGCAGTGTATTTTAGTTAATCGCTGCCGCCTGATTCTGACTTGTCTGGCTCTTAGTTTGAGTTGCTTGAGAGCCCTGAGCATCGTCAGTGGGGTCAGGTCATCTCCCTCGGGGCAGAACTCATGTTTAATGACATTAATGTCAATGGTTTTCTTCAGGTATTGCATCATCAACAAAAAGCAAAACAAGCCACTCCCGGCAGATGGCTCGGTATCAGCATCTGTAGTGCCCATTGGCAATATCCTTAGTCCTGATTTGTGTTGCTAAACGACGCTTTAACCTTAAGATGCAATCCTGTCATACTTTGCAGCTGTTCAGTTGAGTCTCACAGTGTAGACATCTCCGCTGGTTCCGTTACAAATTTTTTGCGTATCACAAAAACTAGTGCAGCTAAGCCTTGATATCCATACAGCCCCCCCCTCGTTCATCCTGAGCGGAGTCGAAGGATGCGGACTCTGAACTAACAAAGACCGTGCCAACCACCCTTCGACTCCGCTCAGGGTGAACGGAGTTTGGGCGCCATTGATAATCTGGTGCGTGGTAACGAGGAGTGTACGGATATCAGAGCTTGGCTGCACTAGTTAAAGATATTTCCATCCATAACTCCATTTAGGATCTATATTCCCTGTTCAGTCACTGTATCTGGGAAATCATCATGAAAAAAACATTCAACCTGTTTCCGTTACTTTTGTGTTTGTTTTATTCGACGGCACAGGCCAGCCCCCCCTCACAAAATGATTTTGATTTTCTTAAGCCCTTTAATGACAGCGCATTGGTGGAAAACGGGCTTGAGTTAACGGAAAGTATTGCCGGGCTCTCTTTGTCTACCCTGCTCAATCTGGGTATCTGGTGGGGTGTGTGTAAAACGCCGGGAATAGTCTCCGGGCTTTCAGGCAAATATGACCCGGCGGCATCGGATACAAAGGAGCTGGAGGCGCTGAAAACGGATGTCTGTTTGCAACTGGCTCCCGTGGCGACTGCCGCTGAAGTGGCGCTGGCCGGGCATGTGTCTCCCTGGCCCATGGGGTTCTGGTGGAAACCTCTGTATTTTGCTGGTGCAGGAATGGCAGCTGCCGTCGTTTCCCAAACAAGGGAGTTCGTACCTGTCGCGGTCTTTACCTACTTTGCGTCAGAAGCGGTATCAAGAACTTTAGCCAGCACTACGTGGGTGTTAATGCTAAGAAAAATGAGCGTAAGGGATATTAGAACTGAATGGTATGGGGCTTGGGAAGACGCAATATTATCTGCGCTTAGTGTGGTTATTGCAGGCGGTGTCGCCTACAAAGCTATGATTCATAATGGCTTCAGTTCAACAAAAGGGATTATTCTTGCTTCTGTTGTCAGCGCAGCGATTGCAGGTGCCCTCTCGGGAATTATTCCAGGGTCAATAATGGATGTGGACGGACAGACAAAGACTGGGATTGGAGCAGCCGACGCCACACACATAGCCGCAGTCCGGGCCCGAGGCGTACCCGGACGCATGTACGCAGCCGCAACCTCAGCCGTGGTCTTAGCCGGAGGCCTGGCCGTAAAGATAATCGAAATAATCGAAACTGGAACCTTAGCTCAATCCATAGATCCATCTCTATCCGGGGTCTTCGCTTTAGACGGAGCTTTAGTCGGATCCGTAGCCGGAATGGGAGCTGCAGCTGAAGCCAAAGTCGAACCCGAAAAAGGAGTGATGGTCGCAGCCTCTGTCATAACCCTGAGCGGATTCGGAGTTTTGCTTATGCTGGACCGTTCGAAGATAACCTCAGACAACCCCTTTATCACAGCCGGTGTTACTTTGGTGCCTGCGTTGACTTTCGCTGTTATCAATAGTCTTTCAAACTACGCTGTTTATGGCTATCCACTGGAACAAAGCCTTTCAGAGACCGGCTGGACTCAGTGGAAAAAGTTCTATGCGCCCCTGGATTATCTCTCGACTCTGTTTAACTGACAGATTCAATAAAACTGCTGACTCATGGGCTGACTTATTACCGCACTTTGTATTTAGTGCCTGCCCGAAAACCCACAAGTAATCCGATGCAGCAGGCAGCAGCCTCATTGAAATGGCGTACTAAACGTTCTTTTGCAGGCAGACTCTCAATTAAGCGTGCTACTTTATCGAATGGGCGTAAATTCCGTAGTTTGAAAGGGTGTCAACTTGAATACTGATATTGTACGTAAAGTTTCTGCCTGCTTTGCGGCTCTCGTGGGCCGCGCCTGCTGTACCGTAATTTTTCTTGTTCTTGGGATGCCTTCTCTCGGGTTTGGACTGACATTGATTGATAATGTGTTGTTGCGTGAAACCTACCAGTTTGCAAATGAGACTCAATGGTTTGGTGCGCCTGCGGGCATTGCATTATTTGCCAAAAAAAACAATGTGATAGTGGTTGTTATTAATGACAGGGGGCTTTGTCTTGCGTTCCAATGTTCAGAGGATTCTGACCAGTGTGTTGTGCAAACGACGACCCAGATATCATCCAACTCAAGACAACATCGAAGTCTGGTTAAAAATAAAAACTGTTTCTATGTATCCAGCGACTCGGGTCAAGAGGGAGGAAGTATTGGCAGCTTCAGTTGGGAACAGGGACAGCTGACCACGGGCCCTTTAGTGGCGTTTGCTGGTGTTTCATCTCTAGGGGTGAGTCCAGATGGCAAATGGCTTGCCGCTTGCTCCCTGCTCATGGGTGAGTTGCGGGTTTATCAGCAGGAAAAAAACTGTCAAACGGGATCATTCCAACGCTTTGGTGGACAAAGTCACTATCTTTTTCGCCAGGGCTGCTCCTCTGCCAGTTTCAATAAGGACAGCACGCAATTGTGTGTCAGTTGGGCGTTTGACAACCAGCTAGCCTGCTTTGAGCAATCGGCTGAAGACTGGCGGCCTGTCACCATACTGACACCGGCTATTGATGAGGTTGTTATTGACCAACCTGTAGGGGTCATCTTCGCAGATGCACACTTGTTGGTTATCCATAGGGGTGGAGAGATAGTTTTATGCCCTCCTGAGGTTGTTAATCAATTCACTGGCACTGGTCCTGCTCACTATTCCTATCAGGCCCTTGGTTGTCGACTGTATTCCCATCAATGCCAAACCGCTACCGGCAAGCAGGCAACGACCCAACAGGTTTGCTCGTTAAGTGCGTGTGAGAATGCCATTTTTTCATCGGACGGGGAAGGCGTCGAGAATACCATCGAGTCAAGCTGGCCAGACTTGGGAAAACTGGATGAAATCCGGCAATACGACAATAATACTTTTTTGATTGCTGGCGAGCGGGGCTTGCACGTTGTTCGGTTTGACAATGGTAGCCTCTGTTATCAAACAACTCTGACCAGTCGCCAGGGAAGTGACGGTTGGCCAGGAAACCGAATTACCTTTGACTTCAGCAGTGGCCTGCTGGTGTTCGGCAATCGCTTTGATCGTTCCGTCCATCTCCTGAGGATTCATCAGGCGGGTCTGCCCCTTGAATCGTCTTCACCATTGCTGGTCGCTTCGATGGTGCCGCTTCTTACCACGTTGTTTAACGCTGTTGCTATTTTGCGATGCTGGTGATTCACTTTTTGTTGGCTTTAGAATACTCGCCCGATTTTTAAATTGCGTATTGACTTGGCCCTTAGGTCGGCTAAGATCACCAATAACGCGGCCCCTTTCGGTAAAACTGCTCGCAGGGAAATCGCTAAGGGGTTTTTTATTGCCCTGAATATCGTGTTTTCCCCAGTGTTCCCAGCCATCAATGGTTCCTATGCCTTTCAGATTCAGGCCAATGGCTTGTAGGTCTGGAAAGTCGTTCAGTAGATGTTCACTAAGTCTTGATCACCAGGTTGACGTCGGGTTAATAGTTGTCAGCAAATGTTGAATAACGCAAAACAGAAAGAAAGGGCGAGCCAGAGCTTGCTCTTTGCCTCTGAACTGGTCAAGTACCGCAACCTCTCCAATGGGTGTTAGTTTTGCCTGGTCAATAATATTCCGGTTCCAGAGTCGGCTGTGGTGAGCACAGACATTTCTCAGATAATTGAGGCTTCGTAGCCAGGAGGCAAAGTACGACCATTCCTAACCCCGTATTTTGCCGATAGGGTGCCTGATCCGCTTCTTGCATACCATCAAACAGCCTGGACAATGCTCCACAATGTCATTAAATGACATTTCGTTTGAACTGAGAGGGATTTTTTCAATCACTACAAGTACACTCACGATTAGCAGACATTTTTCAATGGTATTTTCAGTTGATTGATCGTGAAAACATTCACCAGTCCAATGACCAGATTGTTGATATTGCTCAGTGGCCAGTGCATGAAGACTATGAAGTATTTCCTGTTGGAGCCAGAGATAAGAGTTTGAGAGTATGCCCGCCAGCAGCCCCATATGATTTTTGTTTACCGAATCACAGATACCTGTTTAAAGAAGCTATAAAAAGCGCCAAAGACTCCAGGAAGCCAAGGCATCCAGATCAGTACTGGGCGGAAATTATTGCCTTTAAAGTTGGGCGATTAATGAAGCTAACTGTTCCTCCCACTTTTGTTGCTGTGAACTCAGAAACGGGTGAACCGGGTTCTATTATTGAATGGTTTTTGGGTTATAACTCTGACACTGAGGAACGGTTTACCCCCGGTGGCGACCATATGCAGTCGATGATTGATGGCTTTGACCGGGAAAAGGGGCGGCTACATAATCTGGATTCAGTTATTAAGTTTTCAAGAGCACTCTCGCAGCACAAAATTCTTTGCCATAGCTGGCAGGAGTATTGGGGCTTATGCTTCTGTTACGATGCCTTGATCGGGAATACAGATCGTCATCAGGAAAACTGGGGGGGGATCTGGAACGACAAGATGGGTACGGCAAGACTCACTCCGTTTTTCGACAATGGTACCAGTCTTGGGCACGAACTATTTGAGAAAAAAATCCGTCAGTTTTCAACCGACGAAAACGGACTACGCGCTTACATCCGAAAAGGCAGGCACCATATGAAATGGAGCCTTTCAGAAGATGGCCGACTACCACTTATAGAAGGTGTTTATCGCATCTGTGTAAAATATCCAGCCATTATACCGCTGTTAGTTGACAGCCTTAGCTGGGAAGAAGAAGCTCTGGAAAAGACCCTTAGCGAATTAACGTCCTTTGACATAAAATCGCCGCTGTCTATTGAAAGAGCAGATTTTGTATACCAGTTAACTATTCTAAGAAAACGTATTCTGCTCGAACATCTGGAGAAAATTGGAAATGAGGTACATTGAGCACCTGATAGAGCCTGATCGCTTATTGCTGTCCTGGCAGGCACAGGAAAGTAAGGATCGTTCACGTTATGTTGTAGGCGAACTGGTGCGCAAGGAAGACAAGGTCGTTCTGAATTACTTCAAGGACACAGAAGATTTTGAGCGAGCCCGTCAGCATGGCTTTTCAGGACACCCTGCCTTTCGCCTGAAAGAAGGGGGAAAAGAGTTTGATGACAAAGTGCTGGAGGCTTTTGTCAGAAGGCTTCCTCCCCGCAGCCGCAGTGATTTTTATCGGTATATGGAGCTGAGAGGGTTGAACCCTGATGCTGAAATCAGTGATTTTGCCTTGCTGGGTTATGCAGGGGCACGACTTCCTGATGACGGTTTTGAACTGGTTCATCCGTTTGATAATGCTGTACAGCCCTTTGAGTTTATCACTGAAGTGGCTGGCTTTAGGCATGAGGCTGAGGTAACCCCGGACGACATCGCTATTGATGCACCGGTGCAGTTCGTAGCTGAGCCTGACAATGGTTATGACAACCAGGCTATTCGTATTGAAATGGATGGCCGTAAGCTGGGCTATGTTGATCGTGGACGCCTGAGTTTGTTCCACCGGTTGCTGAATGCCGGTCATAATATTACTGGCAGTATTATGCGGAAAAACGGAACAGCTGACCGGCCTCTGATCTATATCTTCACTTCTGTTGGTGTCATAACGCACTGATCCTGTTTGCTCTGGCGGGACTCCCTGCCAGATTCTACTTTCCCCAATGGCTCTCTTGCCTGTCAGCCAATAGTTTCTTCGACCATGGCCGTTGCCAGTTGCTGTTGGGTGGTTTGGGCCAGTTCATGTTCAGGTGCAATAGCCACCAGTATGTTTTTCATAATGGTCCCATTTACATTTGCCTGACCACACCGGTGCTTAAAATTCTGTGTAAAGCTAACTTTGGCTGAGCCATCTGTTTAACTCTCTCTTCGAATTGCGTTTGCACATAGCCAGAAGAAAGTACCTGCTTTAAAGGCTAAAGTCGGGCACCACACGAGATCAGTGCTCTTTTGTTTTGTTATTTTTGATATCAACACCAAAGTATTTAAAATAAATTTGCAGTCCTCGTTGGTTAGGGTATGTGTTTCCAGGACCCTTCGGTATTCTGAGAGCATGATGTGGAATAGTTGGCTCCCCATATCCATATGCGCGATCTACACAGGCATCTGCAGTGGTCGTATTTGTAGCTTCAGGGGCATCTGCAGTGGTCGTATTTGTAGCTTCAGAGGCATCTGCAGTGGTTGTATTCATAACTTCAAGAGGATCTGCAGAAGTCGTATTCATAACATCAGGGGCATCTGCAGTAGTCGTATCTATAACTTCAGGAGCATCTGCAGTGGTCATATCTATAACTTCAGGGGCAGGCCAAGACAGGGATAAGCTTAAACTGGAGCCTGTATCACCTGGTGCCGGGTGCACCAGCGTTTGGGTTAATCCATTTGATTCAGGATCAAAGTGAACCATTAAACCGGCTGGCGGAGCTGGTTGATCATTGCTTTCAGGGCGATCAGAGGTATTTTCTGTGTTATCGTCGGATGGATCTTCTTGATTGAGTTCATAGGTTCTCATCCTTGATCTGTAACATTTAATCAGGCCGTATCCACCCAGGCCTGCTACGCCCAGCGATGGCAACAGACCAGCGAACACCCGTTTCAGTAATCGGGAGGTGTAATCGGCTGGTTTTACGCTGACCACTGTTCGTATTTGACTGAACTGCTTGTGTGGGTTAGTTGCTGTTACCGTCAGGGGCCATCTTTCTGAGAGTGCCCAACCACCGCTCTTTTTACTCAAAGGGGTATCACTCTCTGGGTTGACCACTAAACTTTTGTTTTGCCAAATGAATGGGCAATTGCCTTCATGGCCTTCACAGTCAACCCTGACGATTAATTGAGAATAATCCTCGTTGTCTGACTGATTAGGGTCCGTCACATTCATAAGCCCTACTACGAACTGGTTATTTTCCATATTGGATTCATCGTAGTCATATTCGGGAGGATCCTGCCATTCTGCGAATAAAGGGGGAGAGATGAGTTTCAGGGTATGGAGGCTACCTCGTCTGCCAATCACGGCTATTTTTCTGCCATCCGGGCTGGTGGCTATGCTGGTGAGTGCCTGAGGCACGTTTCGAAGGCCAATAAGTTGAGCCTCCTGAGTTTCCCACTGATCTTCCTTGTTTAAAACCACCAGATGGACGAACCGGTCGGTAGAGGCAATAAAGGCGGTGATGGAGTCACGGGGTAGTCTGGCAATGGTTACATCGTGCACTCCAAACCAGCTGTCAACTTTCTCAAGATCTTCCGGGTTGGAGACTGATTGCATCAGATGCAATTGTCCCTGGTCGTATCGAAAAATCAGCAGGGTTTGGGTTTCGGCAGCGACTACTGCAAGGAACTGTCCATCCGGTGACAGTGTCATACTAACAATGTCTTTCAGAGCCGGAATGTCTGAAGATGAAGCGAGAGTGCGATTCCGCCATTGATTCTCCTGCCAGTCTTTGTCCACTTTAATCAGCGAGCTCATCATGGCTATACCATTGTTGCCTTCCTGTATGTCATTCAGAGCCGCAATATATGTCAGGTTTGACTGTGGCACAGGAACCACAGAGCCTGCTTTTTGCCCCAGGTATTCGGCTAACGGCTCGCTGAAGAGAGAGTCTTGCTCGGGAGGTGAAGTGGCAAGAACATCTGACCATTTTTGAACAACGTTAAGGTTATTGAAATCAACTAAAAAGCGAGATCTGGAATCAGTAGCATTATTAACAGTCAGCAGAATATGGGAAGTGTTATAGAACGAAACAGAACCCTCATAGATATTCAAGGTTTCCTCCCTGGCAGCCAGCCCGCTGGAATTCATTAATAGCAGGCGATGTTGCCGGGTTTCTTCTGCAGCAGCGGAGTTGGCAATCCATGCAATAGCAGTGAACATAAGAGCAAAGATGGGGAAAGACGTCTTTGTTCTTATATTTTCAGATCTCATAATTAAAAACACTAGAGGGTCAGCGCAGACTTGATTCGTATCGCGGTCTTTTCGATAGATACGACTAGTTCGGTAGTTCATAGGCAACATCCCCCTGAATCATGTCATCAGCCAGAAAATAAAACACATCGGCTGGCAAATTAAACCCTGTTGTACTGTAATCAATCACCAATAAGGTTGTTGTAATACTAGGATTACATAGCGTCAGGCAAAGGTCCCTGACCCTCGGGAATGATAGCAGAGATTCATATCAACCCGGGTAACTCATAAAAATAAGCCTATTGCCGTATATATTTTGTCTTTTTCAGCATGGCAATCCTTATCACGAAAACGCAAAAAGGCTGTCACAAAGGGTTTTCAAAAATGTCTGGTAAGAATGCTAAACGTCCTCAAGTATCAGAGCCTGATTTCAGCCAGTTTCTGGAAATGGCCGACAACGGGCTTTCCCTGGAAGATCGCAAAACGTTTCATTACCGCAAGTTAATGGAGAGTTATAGCGTTTTCGATGCCATCCAGGAGAAAAATTCCGCTAAAGGCTGGCTGGCTGCCAGCCAGATAGAAACCAGGGCGAAGGAGTACCTGCAGCAGGAACCCTTTAAGAAAGACTGGGTAGCCTCAGTGTTATCTCCCGTTCAGGCTTTTCTCAACCGCACCCTTGAAGAACCCCCCAAAACCATTCACCTGTTATTGCTCCAGCCACTGGACAGGGTTGGCCTGGATTATTTGAAAGCCTGGATCAGGGCTAACCCCGATTATCAAATCCATCTCTGGCAGGACTACAGGGTTTCTCTGGCTTCTCTGATGCGAAAATACATCATAGAGTGGGCGCACGCCGATGTTGCCAATGCCCGGGACCTTGAGCCATTTGCCGGACAACTGATCCGTCGAATAATCGATACCCAGCGCCGTGCCGTCAGTCATGTTCTCAATAGTTACGATAAGGGGGCTTCCATTGACCGGGCTGTGCAGGGTTTTCTGGTTTCCTATACCAATGCTTCTGCCAAAGAACTGGCCGTTGAGAAGGCGCGTTTTAATCAGCAGATTCTCTATGCCAGGGAAGAGTTGAGCCGGTTAAGTGACCATGGGAACCGGATTAACGTTCGGGATATTGCGTCACTGTGGCCAGAAGGGAACATTCTGACCAGTGATTACTTCAATGAGCTGCTGCGAGGAAATATTAACGGAGCGGAAAATCTGGCCCGTTTTCAGATCCTGTTCAGTGCGGGTGGCTTTATTGTCAGGCCAGATAGCCTGCCCGGCATCAATCGGGATTGGTTAACGGGGATTGAACTGGATGGCCTGCCAGAGGAAATGCTGGAAGCCGGTATTGTCCAGGCGATTCTGGAGAGCCATCCGGACGACTTCCCCCACCGCCTGGACAAACTCCGGCAACCGCTTCGCAGTGGCTACATTGACAGCCTCAAGCTGCTGGATGATCTCAGGCCGGGGGTTCGTCAGCAACTGCTGGCGGCAGCCAGAGAGACCCGGCAACCCTTTCGGTCAATTAACCAGACGGGTTTGATTCCCGGTACTGTTCAGGCCGGACAATCCCGTGGGCGTCTGTCCGCCAGCATGATGGCCGCCGGTAAGGAGTCGCCTGTCGCACAACGGGTGTTGGCTTTGATGGTAAAAAGGTACCGGTTTTTAGACAATGCCCTGGGGGGAGCTGAACCCTACAACTGGCAGGAGACCCGACGGTTTTATTTCAGCCAGCTGGATGCGGCGAAGGATCAGGGTTTTCCCCTGCATCTGGCCCGCATTGGTACTTACCGGTTGGGACTGCTGCGCGGGGATGAAAGCCTTAACCTGTTTCTCAATGGCGATGAGTTGCTCAGGGAGGCGATGACCGACTATATTCAATCGCTGGGCGAACAGCCCGTGCCCCCGGAGCAGCACCCGGTAGGGAAACAGCTGGCCAGCTGGGGGACTTTGTCCACCGAAGAACACCTGGCTCTGGCGGTAGATCCACAGCAAAACAGCCTGTCATTTCATCTTGAAAAGAACAACAGCAAGCTGAAGCAATATGTTCTTCCTCTGGGTCAGGATGACGACATTCAGGCCATCGCCGGATTCCTCCATCGCAGTTACCCTCAGGCGACACAGCGGCTGTCAGCGCTTTCCCCGGATGCTGATCATGCCCTGGATTTTTTTACTGAGCCGCCATCATCTGGGCTGTTGGTTTTGGTTGGCCGATTGACAGCAGATGGTCGTTTATCAGGCTTTTCCGGGTCAGACCTGGCGGCCGGTCTTGCCAGCCAATGGCTGCGTCAGTCCAGCCACCGAATAAAGATCTACTGTCTTGCCGATCCCGCATTGGGTAATGAGCGCATTGTCGGATTTTTCCGGGAGGTGCTGGCCGCCCTGCCAGAAGGGCAGGCGAGATTGAATACTCTGGAAGTGGCCCGGGAGCTGACCCAGATTGATGATCTTGGCCAGCCCTGGGTCGCTGCTGTTGATGATCGTGGAAAGTTGCTATGGCAGCAGGGGAATGGACAGCACTGGGCCTGTTACAGAACCCCCGGGGGGCACTGGAAAATCCAGTCCTCAGATTTTGCCCCGGGAGAAACGGAAGTTCTTCCACGCAATGATATTTCCCGAGCCATTGACCTCACCAGAGAGCATTATCATAAGGTTTTGCGTGAGCTTGGATATGATAATGAAAGCGGTTATGTATTCAGTAAGTTGATAAACAAAGGCAAACTGACTATTCAGTTGCTGCTGGATACCGTGACGGCAGATCGCAGCAGCCAGTCTGAGTACTTTTTATCATCCAGGGACATTCGCCAGATCGAAAGGGACGTCAATCTGGCATTTACCCAATGGCTTGGTTATTCCGGCTTACCGGATGACATGACTGACCGTTTTACGGTGCTGGTGTCTCTGAGTCCCTGGGTAAAAAATGGACTCTATTTTACCAACGAGGGGGTCAAGCTGGTTCTGGGTGGCAGCTTCCTGGACTCTGATCTTTCCCCGTTTCAGTCCACCGCTCTGGCAGAACTGGCTCCAACCAGCGACCGGGGTAGCTTGATTCTCCTTCATTATTTGTCCATGGTCATTTATGAGCGACTGCAACCGGAGGCGTTCTGGAAGGATTTCAGCATCTTTCACCGCGATGCAACAGGTTGTCAGCCGATTGGGGAGTTGACGCCTGCTCCCGACGCTATTATGGATGACACTCAGGCTGTGTCGCCGCTGGCACGTCAATCCAGACTCCATTTTGTTACTAAGGATGACACTAAGGCTGTGTCGCCGTTGGCACGCCAATCCAGACTCCATTTTGTTGCGGAGTCACTGGCGGCTCTTATACAAAACCAGATTTTACCTCAGGCTTCATTCTCAGCTCTGAATACGCTGCTTTACCGACAACTCCCCGGCAATGACTTAGCAGGCGATCGTCGTCTTTTTCTGTACCAGGGTTGGAGCTATCGCTTTCAAGTGATTGCCACGGCCATCAAACAGCAACAGGAAATCGCCGATTTACAAATCAGTCAGGCGAAGGCTGAAGGTTGGGATCACAGCGGCGAGCGCGAAGTTCTGGTGAATGCTTCAGGCCAATGGTTTCAGTTGACCCGCACCCGATATTTTACCCTGCTCCAGGATTACCCGACGGGTGCCATCCTTGAATTCTCACGCCATGACCCGATAGCCGAGAGTCTCCGGCAAAGTGACAGACAGCGTCGCGCGCCCCAGGAGCCGGAACCGTCGGAAGTACGTCCGGTCTCCCTGGAGCAGTGGGCGGGAAAGCTGATCCAGGGTGACCAGGCTTTTGCAGCTTCTGGTGTACCGCAAGCCCTTTGGGAAGGATTCAGGGAAATTGCCCGGAAAAACCAGGCACTGATTGCCATCAGGCCCATTAATCCAGATGCCTCCGACCTGCTCAATCATGGTCTGGGTGACGGTATCAAAATTGCCACAAAAGGTTTAAGTGTCAAGGGCAAAAGTGCGGACTGGGGAATACAGGCGGGATTGATTCCCTTCGATTCCGCTTTGTCCAAGGTCTTTGGCAAAGGCGGTCTGGAACATCGGTCGCAGATCGAAAAGGGGGACTACCAGAATGTCCATTCAACCCACTTGCCGGGCATGGCCGCCGTTCAGCTGCAACTGGACTGGAGCGCCATTGAGCGTCGGCTGGAACAGGGCAAGCTGGGTTCGCTGACGAAACTGGAGGATGGCAGTTATCTGGCAACGGTAACTCGTTCCATTGAATCCAGTGATGGCAGAGCCGGTGAGCGCCCGGTGGTGTTTCAGTATCGTTTGACCGAGCAGTCCAATGACCTCTGGAAAGTCGAGTATAAAAGTGAAGACTATGGCATTGGGCATCCGGAATATAATGCTTTCCGTCCCCTGATGGTCATGGCTGAAGTCAATGACGATGGCTCCCGTCGATTGTTTACGGCAGACATTGACCTGTTTGCCCTGTTCAAGCGGTTGGACACATCTTCAAGCGACCTTATGACTGGCGTCAGGGAAGAGGCGGATCGAATTGGGCGGTTATCATCAGCGAACAAGGGCGCGGGTCAGTTTTCCAGTGAACTGGCCAGGGCTCGCTGGCTGTCTGCCTATCGTCGTGTTACCGAAGCATTGGGTACGCGTGAGCGACGCAGGTTTGATCCCGATAAGGGAACCTTGACTCATTTTCAGGAAAACATCATTGACCAGATCAATGAAGCGGCGGCGAAAAAGGGGTTGCCTAAAGTCTGTCACCATGGCACAGAACAGGACAACATCAAATACCCCGAGCGGGATGACAAAATTTTATTTATTGATCCCGAAGGCCGGGTTTATCAAACGGATACCTTTGAACAGGTGTCAAGTATCGAGAAGTACTACGATGTTGTGGATGGCTTCCTGACCTATCGAAATCGTTCATACAAGCGTATTGATGAAACACCAACGGAGATCAGTAACAGGCTGGGAGCCGGCAGCCGGATTAGTTTTCGTGAACGGTTTAGTCTGGCCCCGCTGTTGCAAATCCTTGAGTCGGGACAGCTCAATGAACCTGAGCGCCCAGCTATTCCAGACAAGGCTCCGGTGTTAATCATAGGAGAGGAAGAACTTTCGTATCAGAAGTTTGGTGCAGGTTATCTGACAGAAAAAATTCCGGGAGGACTGGGTATCCTTTTGTATCCGGAAGAGAGATTTGACCTTCCCGCCCGATATATCGCCGTGGAGTTTGATATTGCCGAGTATGACAGGGGGGTTCGTAATAACGATTTTCCCGCTTCACGGCTTCAGGATGATATCAGCAAAGTAACCGACTTGTTTTTGAAAGGGCGGTTAAATGACCAGCTCAGGGAATTGGGCAAAACCGCAAAAAGCATCCGCTATACCAGTGAGGAACGGGTTCGTGTCCTGGTTCATCCGGATAAACCTCTGTTTGAGAGTCATGTCGTTATCCCCGACGGCGGCAAACCGGTTATTGAAATAGGTACAAAGGGTATTGAGAGCATACCCGATTCAACGCTTCGGGAAGCCGTTTCCGGTTTGTTTGGTTCGGCGCTATTAAGGTCTATCCAGTTAGCAGGCAAAGATGATCTGGGGCCGGCAGGGAATATCTGGAAATACAGCAATAGCCAGTTAATGAGCCTGGGTCTCTACTATGGGTTGGATGAGAGCTTCAGGCTGGCCCCTCTGTATAATCTTCCCGATGCATCGCTTTATAGTGATTTAGTCGCCAGGGGACCAGACACTATCAGAATCCGGTCCGAACCTCATTCCGATCTGTTTCGGGCGGTAAGAGCCGTTTATCAGTCTGGAAGAAGCCTGCATGAAAGGATTGAACACATTCATAAAAATCAGGCTCGGTATTCACCGCTTGAGTTGTCTGATTTTGCCGGAGCGATTTCTGATTACTATGACACCATCAAATCACCGGATGCCCAAAAGAAATTCAGGCTGGCTCTGGGTGTCTATCGTGTCAGATGGCTGGAATCCCTGGATAAAACCAGAGCTAAATTCAAACGCCTTGGCGTTGATGCTAAGCAGGATATTGACCTCATCAAAAATCGGGCGGTCAGTAAACTGGAAGACGTGGCCGGGAAGTTGCAGCGTGATGTGCGTCACTCTCTGGTCATTGACCCGGCCCTTCTTGCTGGTCTTCCGGTGTCGTCAATGGAAGAGTACCAGGACGTCATTTTGCGGCAGGCAAAGAGAGAGGTTGATTTAGGTAAAGTCCTTCACAAAAAATCGAGCAGGGTAGAGGAGGCCCTGAACAAGATCTATCAAGCGCTTGAGAAAGAGGATGCCATTCATATAGCTCGGGAAAGAATGACCCGGCTGTTATCTGAATACATATTAAAAGACGATAATATTATACCCAGCCTGATGAAAGTAGGTCTTCAGACAAATACGGCTGGTCTACAAAAACTATTCAACACCCTGGTGCGTAAATACAGAAAAATCTTCAGCGACACTCTGGGCTTTTCGATGCCGCCATTAACCCTTGAAATAGATCTTTCAGGTAATGAGGGTAAAGCAAAACCCGTTTATGATGACGGGAAGATAACCTGGTTTAGCCGTAACAAAGCCAGTAGTCAAAAAGAACAGCGGGACGCTAACAAGGAATTTTTGAATGCTATTGCTGATGGTCTCTCGCAACATGCACAACACACCCTGTCAACTCAATGGCATGACCAGATCCCGGAAAAGTTAAATATTCAGGGCGGGGTAAGAGTATTCAAGGCTGGAAATCAACTTTATGCGGTGGCTTCGACGGATAAGAGTCCTCTGCAACCGTCGGGTGACGAGTCGGTTGACTTGACCGGCAAAGGCAGTCAACCACCGCTGGCATTGTCTATCAGAAACCCCGAGTCCGGGCACTCTTTTTTAATACGACAGTTGCCGGAAAGTTTTTTGAAAGCGATCCCCCCGAAGAAAGCGGTCCCCCCGAAGAAAACGGTACCGGATATCACCGCTCCACGCCCCTTAACCTTTGGTATCACTGATGTCCAGTCTAAGCTAATCAGTACGAATCTGAAGGGAATTTTTCGGTCTCTGGATCATCGTTCCAACCAGAGTGGGTTGCTGGTTCGGGATTACAGGAATCTCCATGAGGTTGCCAGAACTGCTCGAATACCCGGCCAGCCGGATGAGAACGACTATACCGGCCTTTATCCTTTCAGAAGGTTGAGCCTCGATGGTCAGGTTCTCGTCTGGGTTTCACCCGAATACCAGAAAGCTGTCGTTGATTCCGGCAGCAATGTCAGGGACGAACTGGAGAAGCTGAATACCCTGGCCAGCCACTTTACGGATTGTCCGGAGCCTTTTCGGCAATACTCCCGGCTGCTGTCTGCTGCTACCGATCCCAGCAAACCAGACACTCTGGCTGAGCTGGTCCGGTCGGGATTTATGGCAGGCGACTCGCACCGTGAAGCGAAGATAGCACTGCCTAAGGAAGCAAGGCAGCTGATTGTCCTGCAGCACTCAAGCCAGAGTAGTGAAAAAACACTCAATCAGGCAGTGCCCTTTAACCAGCAAGCTTCTGATGATGGTCAGGGGTCACTCAGTGTTATTCACGTTGACCCCGGTGATGCCAGTGAGAGGGGCATGACCGACAACTGGTTGTCACAACATACCCGGCTGTTCTCTGATTTGACGGCCTCAGCTTTTCAGGTCGCAGGCAAATCATCGGCTTTTCCAGAGCAACGGCGTACAGAACAGCAGGCGCTGATCAGAAAAACGCTGGGTTTCCAGGCATTGAACCGCAAACCTTTGTCATCAGACCTGTTGCCTGTGCCCAAAACAAGTGCCCGGGGTGTCCAGTGGTTTGAGGATGTTATTCAGGGAATTTCCCTGACCAGCGAACCGGGGGAGGGTTACCAGCGGCTGCTCACGGCTGCGGTCGATACTGGTGAAACAACAAACATCCGCTTCGGATTAAAAGCTGAACCGGGTGAAAACGGAGGGAAAATTATTCTGGTCGTTCCGGCCAGGCAAGTGGCTGATAAGGGCTACCAGCAGGCCAGACAGCTGCTACTCAGCAGTTTTAGCACTATAAGACTGGAGCAGCAGCAATCCCTGAACAGGGTGATTTCCGATTATAACCAGAAGCTGAAAGAGGCAACGGGGAATGATCAGTCACCCTACCGGCTGGGTAATATCATAGGCTCCGACATCGCTATACAACCTTATGAACGGCATCCGATCACTTATGTTCCGACCAGCTATGTAGAAAGCCGTTATGAAAACCTGGCTAATTCATTTTCTGTCCTTGGCCGATTGAACACTTCATCAATACAACAGGATCTGTTGTTAAGAGCAAAAACCATTGCGACTGGATTGGCTCGTGACATCAGTGGCAAGACGCCGGGCCGTTCCCTCACCGCCTTTTTAATGCACTTTTTATTGACTGAGTACTATTTCACTTTGGAAAAAGTAAGCCCCAGAACGGATGGCTTTGGGCTTATGGTGTCGCCTACCGATGCCTTGGTGTCAGTTTTGCCAGAGAGCGATATCGAGACGATTAAAAGCTATTTGGACAAGGTAAAACTGACGGATCTTGCTGGGCAACTGTCAGAAGCACTGGATAAATTGTCTCTTGATCGGTTTGGTCAACTGCCTGCCGGGCATTCAGTAAGGCGGGATTTTGATACGTCAGTTGATGAGGTGTTTAAACATGCCCTCAGTCTCAGGTACCAGGATGGAAAGGTGCTCCCTGCCTTTCAACTGGCCGTTACCCATACCGGTAGCCCCTGGCAGCCGGTGACGCCGGGAAGCACGAAACTGGTGCTGCACAGAATGATGCCCCAGACATCGCGGCAGCCAGTCATTGGGGCTACCGCTTCGTCCGCCAATATACTGATGCAGTTTTGGGGTGAGGACAGTCCGTTAAATCAACGCTCTGGCACTGGGATTTTGCCTGCCGACGTACTGTCACAAGTTTCTGCCCTGAAGGAGGGTATCAAACCGGGAAGTGGGCCGGTGCAGAACCGGCTGTTTCTTGAGCAGGTTGACCGAACCTATAAGCGCCTTGCGGAATCAAAAGAAAGTTTTAGTGTTGAGCTGAGCAGGGTGATTTCAGGGCTTGACCAGGAGAGCCTGGAAAGCTTGGGCAGAGAACTGCTGAGAGTGGTCAGCGCTGACCAGGACGGGGTGAATAATCGTCCGGGGATGAAAAAGCTGGCTCACAGAATGGTAAAACCCCTTGCCAAGTTTGTTGTCGGGCAATGGGCTGGCAACAGGGTGACCAGGGAATCGCTGGAACCCTTAGCCCGCCTGATGGAGCTGTCTGCTTCGCGGAGCCTGACGGTTAAGTCACAGGATAATTTAACCATCAACAAAGTTGTTCTGCGCACAGATCTGCCTCTGGGTACCATTGACTTTGCGAAGGGTGCACCAGGCCAGCCTGACACTCTGGGAATCGGAGCCTTTGACCAGTTTGGCATCAAGCCCGGAGGTGGCTACCTCATTGAACCATCACAGGGCACCCCCTCCAGCGTCCTTGTTACGGGCAGTGATGACGATGCCATGGTATTCCCGAAAACGCGTATTACCTGGGATTTGGGTATTTATAAAGAAAAGGCTATTTCCCCGGGGTGGTCCGGTTCGTTACAGGACGATATCAGCGCCCTGATTAAATTGAATGGTCCCGGGGAGCTGGGTGGAAAACGTCGTATGGCCCAGTATCTGGCCCATGAGCACAGGATTGACTTAACCACTGGTCGGAACATTGAGATTGTTCTGCGCCCGGATCTGAAGCTGGAGCAAAGCCAGATTATTGCCCCGGCTGCTGACCACCCAGGGGAGCCTCCGGTGATCGTGCGACTGGGGATGGCAGACAGAAACCAGTTAACTGAAAAAAAGGTATTTGGCAGTACCGTCAGCCGCTTGTTCGGGTTGGCCGCCGCTCATAGTTCAAAACTCGCGACGCTACCTTTCCAGAGTCAGGGCGACCCCATGAAGACCATTCATTCTGTGGGGGAAAAATCTAAACTGTCGTCTGATTATCAGTCGGTGGTGTTGGCCAATGATCAAATTCCTCCGGTAGATCAACCACCGGCCAGCCCGATCGGCAGAGCCCTGAATGATCAGATTTATGGTTCAACGGATGACCGTCGTGACATTGATCTGTCCACGAAATTACTTCTTGAAGAAGCCGTTAGAAAAGGCAAATCGGAAAAGATCACACTGGACGGGACCGGTGGCAGGCTTAAGGGGTATTTTCATCATGGCAATGGTGGCCCGGCAGCGGATAAAAAGGTCGTGCTGTTTCTCCATGGAACTCATTTATCCTGTGAAACCCAGGTCAAAACCACCTGGATGCATTACCGTAATCAGGGTATGGATCTTCTGGCGGTCAACGGACGGGGGTTTGGCAACAGTGATGGCTCCCCCGGTATGAAAGGGCTAACGGACGATGCCTGGACCATGCTGTCGTACCTGATTAAGGATCGAAACATAGACCCCAGTCGTATTGTGATTCACGGCTATTCCATGGGAGGTGCTGTCGGAGCGCATCTGGTCAAGACGGCTGCGGTCCGGCAACAGTTGCCAGCGGGGTTTATTCTTGATCGTCCCATGGCCAGTCTTGGGGCGGCTGTCGTGGCTCATGGCCTGGGTGTTGTTCCCGGTTCTGGCCGTATGATCAACAGGCTGGCAAAACGGTTTAATATCAGAGAAAACCTGCGCAAGGTGTCCACCAAGCTGCCATTGATGTTGTTTTCAGATAACGAAAATCTGGGTACACACGCTGAAAAACTCAGAAAACAATTGCAACAGGATGGTTTTCGAGTGGTTGGTGAGGCTGCCAATGTGGAGCATGAAGACATCAACCGATTGATGGCTCGTTACAAGGACCAAATTGGTTTATTCGTTCGCTCCGCCACTGAAAACCCCAGACCTGAGAATAGAACCCCGCCTGAGCGGAAGGCTTCCTATGAGGGGCCTCAGAGCCTGATTCAGGAGGTTTGGGGTGAGGAACCGCGCGATTTTGATGAGCTGGGGTCACGGATTGGGTTATTCAGTGATCTGCAACCAACGGCACTGCCCGATGAACAGGATAACCGTTTATACCGAACCCTGGTTAATGAAGCACCCCATGACCTGAAAATGCTCAATGGGGACAATACCGGCTTTAAGGCTGCCCTGAACTGGCTTTTGCGAGAATATCCCTCTACCAGGGCCAGTAAAGCAGTCGGTCAGATTCTTGAATACATCAGACAACATCCCGGGGACAGCGCCATCACTGAGTGGGCCAGGTTTTTGCTGGCTCACTACGATGGGACGGCCGCCTGGGATAAGCAGAATTTCAGTGCCGCTATCGGTAAGGAACTCTGGCAGGAACTGTCCAGGACTCAGCTGGATCAGCCTGCCCGGCAACGTATGGCTAAAATGGCTGAGTTGGCAGCAAAGGGCGAGCGCAAAGGGGACCTGGTAGCAGCGGAGGGTCTGAAGGGTCTGGGAAACCTTGCTGCTGACAAGTCAGGAAATCCCCATACCATCCTTGACCCCTCGGAAACAGACTTTGAGCCTGTGGTCAGAAAACGAGCACGGGCGATTGTTCGGAGTGATTCGAGGGAGGGTTTTTTTCTAGTCAATGGTGAGAACTACCGGCCTTCGGATACGAAAATCATTCGTGCAGACGATGGTCAAGATTCTGTTGGCATCATCCTTTCCAAAACCTGCAAAAGAGAGGTGGGAGCTTCCTGTTCAATGCGGGTTCTGCTCTCTGACCAACCGGTAGAACGGCGAGTTATTGAAGTATTGCCGGACGTGGTTGCCAAGGATGAATCTGCCCGGTTCCAGCTATACCGCTATGGGGCTTTCAACGGTGAAATTTACCAGATCATCAATGAGAGTGACTCACTCATCAAGGGTCGCCGGGTCGTCGGTGCGGACTCGCTGGTTGCTACTCATCGCCAGATAGAACAGAAAAAACGCGATGGCGGCTTAGGGCGTCCCATTCCGATACCGGTCGGCTCAGTTGAGATTAAGGATATTCTGGTAGAAAAAGAGACAGGCCTGATATTTCAATGGGAAAAGGATTACAAAAAAGCCATCCAGCTGGCGGATGCTGACCCGATACTGAAACTGGAGACCGTTTCCGGCCAGAGTGTTGACCTGGTTCGAAGTGAAAGGCCTGACCGCCCCCTTCCTGATCTTTCGCAATCCTCGGATATTTCGCCCTGGGTTTTGAAAAAACTGAAATTCATTGAAGGCGTTCAGCGAAGTATCCAGGCAGATAATGGCGAGTCTCTTCCTGCTATGCCGGGGCTTGATCAACAGGCGATTAAAGAGGCGATACCAGCCGATGTAATGGAAACGATGATCGGCTCGATTTCTAAAAGAATTCTGGATAATGAGGGTCTGCGTCCTCCCTTTTTCGTCAACGAGACTGAGGCTAACAGGTGGGCAACACTGTTTGTGGACTCCATGCTGGAAGGCAGTTTGCCAAAGATAGGGATATTGATTTCCCGTATGGAACGTTTGGGATTCCGTTTCGATGCAGACGACCAAAGTAATATGGCATTTTGGTACGGAAAACGCCCTGATACTTTGCTTGGTTATAAAAAAATGGTCAAAAGCTACACAAAACAGGAAGTCGTTACTGATATGGATTTGAATGGTTTGGCCAAGCTGCTGTCAATGGGTGACGAACTTCGGAAACTAAGCAGGCGGGAGTACCCGGAAAAAACTAAAGAGGTGCTTTATGAGTTATTTAGAAGGAATCCTGTCATTACGAGCTCTTATTTTGCTGCGGGTGCTCAAGGCAGAGTTTATGTTTTCGCGGAAGGTGGGCTGAGGTACGACAATTATTTCTGGAATAACGAGCTGCCGATTTTAAGAGCCTTGCAAAAGGAGCAAAAGGATAGAAAGGTTACCGATATTCGGGTAGTGACTGGCCCTCCGGTAAAGCAGCCACCGCTTGACCAGCCCCTGGGAAAGGGTTTGATCGACGGTATTACCATGAAGGCTCCCTATGGTAGCCTGAATGCTGAGTTAAAAAGCAAACTGCCCGCAGGGGATTACAAAAAGAATGATTTTGTCGATGTGCCGGTGAAGGCCGATCTGGTTGACCGGGTATTGGGGAAAAAAATACCCTTCTATCTGCTGCGCTCAGAGCTGGATTGGATGGTGGCAAAAAAGGCTGATGGCTTCAGGGTCAGCCCCTGGGCTGATGGCGGAACGGAAAAAATGATCAGGGTAGATGATCCGGACGATCCGCAAAAAATATCAGCTGCCCAGAAGTTTATCCTGGCAAATTATGGACGATTTGATGAGCTTCCTGATCAAATCGAGCTAACCGGTAATAAGATTTTTACCATTGATGGCAATGACAGGACACCCGTTGCGCTAAAACAGGATGACCGATGGGTTTACTTAAAACAGCCCGACGGGCTCCATTCATTTGGTGTCAAGGTTAATAATAAAGAGACCAGCGATGTTGTCCTGTTCAATTCCGGCCAAACACCCGATGCTCTTTTAAAAGCAGCTGAAGCCGCCAGTGATTTTGTTTCAAGAAGTGATTCAGAAAAAATATCTTACCTGGCTGTCATTGAGGAAAGTGGCGACACGATTGGCATACTGGCCAATTCACCTGAATTTACAGACAGTGATAAGTATGATGATTTTGTTGACCGGTTCAGAGACAGTCTGATTGATTATTTAAGCAATAATGAAATCGGCAAACGTTTCAATCAATACCTTCAAAACCTGACAGGGAAGCTGGCTCGTCCTAAAAAGTTAAGTGACCTGGATTCCGGTCTGCCTGAGACGCGTTTTCCAAAAGAGCTCAAGTTAATACTGGTTCTTGAGACTCCGGAAAGCCTTGCCAAGTTGGAGTCCGGGAAAAAGAAAAGGCGAATAATTGCCCACAACACTTCGGCTGGAGAAGGCAAAACGCTGGAGTACTCCGGTTCAATTACCCGGCTACGGGTTGACCCAACACTGGATAATGCGTTGGGTAAACGGAACTATCAATACAACTTCTCCAGAGTCGCTATGGAGATGATGGCCGCGACTGCCCCTATCGCCGGTAAAGGTATAGGTAGCATAGGTGGCAGAGGCATGGTAGAAGTTGCCAAAGAGGTGCTCAATACCCGTGAGAACCTGAGCGACATTGATATCAGAAACGAAATACTCCGGAATTCTTATTTTGATATTGACGGTATTCCTGAATCTTTAACGCAAGCGTATGGCGAACTAAAAGCCAATGCCAAGGTTGACCCTGTTGCCTGGGATAACCAACCCAACCGGATTGGCTTTGAGCAAGAGTATCTCGATATATACGTTCTTAATGAACAGGATGATGCCCTCCCGGGCGTAGATCAACGAAGGAGCCTCGCCAGTTCGAAATTCGGTCGTCAGGGCTACCCTCTTCTCAATATTTCAACAGATACCCATCGTGGTGGCACGATCATTGAGGTCATCACCGGGCCTCTGACCCTTGATGAGTATAATAAGAAAACCTACTACCGGGTTATGGCAAAGCTGAAAAAAAGCTTCAAGGCGATTCCCCAGGACGGAGCGGAGTCGGTGCAGGGATTTGTTGACCGGTTTAACAAAAGCCTGGAGTCATTAGGTGATGAGGCTGCAGCTTACAAGCTTCGCCTTAATCCTTATTATTCTGGTGATACCCCACTTAAAAACATAAGGTTCACTCGTAACGAACAACGGGAAAAGTTGACTGTCAGGGCCCAGGGAACAATAAATGCCAATTATCGAGCCATTGGTGACCCGTTTACCATGCTTGCCGATCTTATTTATTCAGACTCCCAAAAATCAGTGCTTCCCGATTTCCTGAATGCCCAGGTCCTGGCTCATAAATACGCAAAGTACATTGATACGGATAGGGTCACTGAGAATATAAAGTCCTTCCTTGTCCATTTGTTCTTCGAACGACTTATAATCCACGGAGCGCCTGATCCTAAGGAACAAACAAAAACGAGAATGAATTTGCTGTTCAGGTTTGGGGAAGTCGAGGCAATTACCTCCATTCTAAGTGACGGGGAAGTCAAGACACTGGAGCGTTATTTTTCCCGGAAGTCTATTGAAAGCCTGACGGATGAGATGCATGGCGATATTTTGTCGAGATTTTCCGAGGAAATAACCTTTGAGGAGCTGAAACGATCCATGCTAGAGGAGCGGCTAAAAAGCGTTTTGGAAGCCATTGCGGTAAGAAAGAAATATGGCGCTTTTCAGGTTCCGGCTCCGGATTTATTTTCGGCTTTTTCAGGCCACCGTGTCATGCCTATCGGGGAAGGCAAAAGTGAGCTGATCAGTCTCGGAACGCTTAACCCTGGCTCCAGGCTACCGATTGTGAAGACGGCTGATGATCAACATCACGTTAAAATAGAAATCAGGCATACTCAATCGCAGATACTCTCACTGGTCCGGCAATCACCGGAAAGTTCAGGCATGTCCGGCTGGCTGGCACTGATGATGAATCCCGATGCCCTGGGTAGCAAACCCGAGGCCACCCGGGACTTTATTTTAGGCCTGGCGGACACAGCGGCGAATTACAACGAGATTAATCAGGCCAAATTTTTTCATGAAATTCTGCGGGACAAGTTTGCCGGCCTGGTGAATAAGGGCGATGAACGCATCCAGCAGGTGGAAGACATTTTTATTGATTTGAGCCGACAAGAAGACTCTGGCTTTATCAGTGATGCCAGCAGGCAATATTTGCTGGCTGAGCTGATCAAGCACCGGGCCCGTAAGCTACACTCCGATCTGCTCTATGATCAGCAAGATTCTGCTAAACAGCAGGTTATCAGGCTGGCGCAACTCCACGCTCTTTCTGAAACGCCCCCGGTCGAGTTTGAAACGACTGGCGGCAAGACCATCAAGCTGGAATTTGATGCCCAGAAGTCCATGAGGGAATATCCGCAGAAAGATCAGAAGGGTCTGAAAACCTTGGTGGTGGGTGTCAGGAACGACCTTGCTTATGACAACAAGAACAAGAACAAGAACAACTACCGGGTAACCTACGAAGGCATTGACCTGGATGAGATCAAAATAAAAATAAACGGGAAAGATCTCCTGCCCAAAACGATTCTGGTGATTGATAAAAACCATTACTGGCAGGCACTGTCCTCTGGAAGCCTGGTCAAGGATCAGTTGCAGTCGGATATTGACTGGATTGTCGGCCAGTTTTCAGAAAGGGATATAGCGGAAAAACTGGAGGCATTAGGCAAAAAAGTCGAGGAAAACCTTGATTTAAATGCGGGCAGGGGCATCCGCATTGAATTGATGCCAGAGTGGTCGTCGGCTAAGAGCAGGGTACTTATGTATGACCGGGATGATCCGGCCCGGCCAGTGCAAGTGCAGTTGGGAACCCTCCGTGCCGAAGGGGAGACCCTTCCCGGTCTTGTTAAAACCCTGTACCCGCTGGCCCTGGCCGCCAGTTACACGAACAAACCTGACCCGGCACAAGCCTTGACTGACCGCAGAAGAAAGCTGATTAGTACTATCTGGAATCAAAATACCCGGCAGGATTTCCTTGTTGACTTTGTCGATACCGTTGGCTTAACGGCTGGTTATGACCTGGTCGAGGTACCGAGGTCAAAAGACAGCCTTTATCACAAGATAATGGTCGATCAGGAACACGACTGGCAGATTCGTTTCGGTCTATTTACTGACTTCGAGGTGGCCTTTAAACAATTACCACCAGAACGACTCAAGCAGGTGTTTGCCCGGGCCTTTCAATACCTTGGCCAGGTGCCGGAACCGGAGCGTGCCCTCTTTATTTTTGCTGTGACCAAAACCTATGAAACCCTGAGTCAACCGGTTAATGGCAACCGGGAAAAAGCAGACGCATTGTTAAAAGCCATAGGTCCTGAGCATCTGACCAGCATGAAGGACTACGCTGTCTCAGGCCAGGAAAAAACGATTATATCTATGGAAAGCGCACTGCGGTCAGTGCTAAGGCAGGTCAGGGGAGATGATGGTCTGGTGCGGGTCGTGTTTCCATCGTCCGGCCAGCCAGTGCTGGTTCTTGATCCTTCCGAGTTTGAATACAGTGGCAGGCAACCGCTTGAATTCGCCATCAGTGATTACGGCGGTAAACAGATACAGTTTGTTTTCAGGAGTGAACCAGCCTCTTATGAGCGGTTACCGTTTAAGCTGCTGATTGACCATGCCAAGGGTGATTTCAGGCTGGTCATGACGGATGCTGATTCAGGCACTGACCGTCTGGTTTTGAAGCTTGATAAAGCCGCCTCAATACAGCCTCAGGTCAGCCCCTTTTTGGCAAGCCCGCAAACCATTAAGACGACAAAAGTCGTCAGTTCGGGAGGGGGCCAGCGTTTCTCGCTGGTCAGGATGAAAGGCAGTGGACAGTACGGGATCGTTCTGCAAAATGCTAAACCGGGTGTAAACACTGAGCTGAAGAATGTGCGGGTCGTGCCCTTCGGTGAGACAACAACCGCCCGACACATTCAGGACGCTATCGCAGTGGACAGTGAACTGAACCCCACAACAGGTCAGCCCAAGAAAGGCTGGTTATTCACTGCTTCTGACCCGGAACTGAGGTTCATTCTCTTTCATCTCTCCGCAGGACTGGCTGACAAGGACATTGATGGCATTGGGAAAGTAAAAAAAATGCATCATTCGCTGGCGCTTTTTTTTAAGAGTACCGACGAAGGCAAGGCATTAAAAACACGGTTAGCCCCATTGGCCACTAAGCTGGCTCGACCTGCTTCTTTGAGTGACCTCCCGCAGATTTCACAGGCAGCCGAAGGAAAAGTTTCCCGCCTCATTCCCGATCAGGCCAGGGTTCTGGTGACACTGGACATCGCCAGTAAACAGAATCAACGCCTTGAGCGTTACCAGGGACAAAATGGGTTTGTGACAATAAAGATAAACCCGTTAACCATCAGGCAGGGCGCAGAAATCAGTGATAGCACCCGGCTGTTTCCCAGACTGGCCAGTGTGTTTCCGGAGCTGTTGCCTGCCAGTGGCGAGCTTGAGTATGAAAACCGCATCAGGGAGAGTTTGGGATTGCCCGCCATTGAGCAAAAAATCTCGGACGCCATCGCTAAGGGAGATGAGCAACTTGTCGTCCGATCCATTGAGGTAGCCGAGGGGCTGCGTCTGACGATTGATGAACAGGGGGCTTATGACCAATTTAAACGACAGATTGTTGTTGCAGAAATGCCTCCGAAAAAGGATGGCAAGCCTTATGCGCAGCTGGTGATGGATGCTGTAGACTCCCTGCGGTTGGAAATCAGTGATCCTGAGTCGTTTAAGGCCGTTTCCGGTCTGGACGTGGAAACAGTCAGCCGGGTGTTAACCGAAGCGCTGCGTGATAACCAGGCGAACGGTCGCTATCTGATTGAAAACCTTGAGCGTGTTAACCGACAACTGGTGGAACTGACTTCAGGTAAACAGCTGCGTTTTAAAGCGGTGAACAATGAGCTGATTGAAAAAATCAAGACTTCCCTACCTGATTTTATTGATGCTGAACCAAGGTCCCCCAAAGGGTCACCGGTCAAGCAACGGGTGTTCGTCAATTTACAGTCCTGGGGAAGCCCGCTGTCTGGCCTGGATAGCCTGATGCCCAGTGACAGTAAACAACGGTTTCTTGCCAAGTGTCGTTTAGAAGCAGAGCAACTGGCGCAGAGGTATACGCCGGTTGATAGCCAGTATCGATCTTATATTAAGTCCCTGTTTACCAACTTCCTGTTTCAAAGCATTACTAAAATTGACAGACAAGTGACGTCTGATTTTCCCGCAGGGTTCATGCCCTTGACGGGTGTCAGTGATGCGGTGGCCGGCGAGTTACCGCAAAATGCAGCGATAGAGCTGAGCGAGGCACTGAATAAAAAAAGCCGTTTTGACTCTTTCACTGCGGATATGAAATCGGCTGCGCGTCGCATCACTGATGTTGCCAATATTGATAAAAATGCTCTAAAGGGTCGTCTGTTTGATAAAACCGTGTACAGCGTTTTTGCGGAAACTCTGTTGCGCAGGGTGAAAAAAGGAGAGGCGTTCCAGTTACCGGTTGAGCCCATGTCGCTAAGCCCGCGAACCAGCGGCTCTGTCATTGACCCGGTAGCCATTAACGAACAGCAACGCCAGCCATTGATAAAGAGTGGTGACCAGGTGTTTGGCATGGTGAGTGTCGATATCGAGCGAGTGGCCGCCAGGCAAAACCTTGAGTCAGAGGAAGTGGATGGATTATTGCAATTAACCCGGCAGTCGGGCATTGGTGGCTCAGATTCAGAAACTCTGGCCTTTATTAAGAATCTGGAAACGGTTTTCAGCGATGTTACCGACGACCCCCCGCAGTCCCTGACTGAAGACATTACCAGAAGAGTCGGTGAGCTGGGTCCCAATGATCGGAACCGACTTGGGCAGGTATTGATTGATTGGGTCAGTCAAGAGCAAAAAACAGGCATTGTTGCGGATCAGAGCCAATGGCAAGCGCGTTCTAAACTGGCTGCTGAGCTGCTGAAACTTGAATTCAATGATATTGCCGGACAGTTGGCAGCAGATGAACGCCTTGAAGACGTTCAGTGCCGGCGGGTGGACGCTTTAAGCAGGCTGACTGGTGTAGAGAAATTGTCGCTGGATGTCAGGGGAACACGGGTTGAACTGGACTTAAATCCAACTCTGACTCTGGATGCCTCCTGGGTGGATACCCGGCAAAACCGAATGGTTATTGGCACCACAAAGACACAGGGGCTGGTGGCTGTTGGTGCCTTAAAGCTGTTTAAGGAGCTGGACAAGGCGATTGGCGGAAAACATACCGATAGTCTGGTAGCTCTCGGGGTTCGAAATAATCCTGAAGGTCTCGCGATCAACGATCCGGGCAGGGTCAGGGTAATGCCAGCCCGCCTGGACGTGGCGGCCAAACTGGATCGTCTGGAAACAGCCGCCGGGTTAGTAAGAGAATTGGACGCATTTGGCAGAAGTGACAGTGCAGACAGTGCGCGGTTACTGAAACAGAAAATTTCGAACAGCGTTGAATTACTGAATCAGAGAATTTCAAACAGCGTTAAATTACTGCAAACCATGTCCGGCGATCAGAGCCACTGGAATATCGGCCAGGAGCCTTTTCGCAAACGGCTTAATGCTTTTAGCAGAACACTGAACCTGCCCAAGCCGGAGCCGGATATAACCAAGGTTACTTGTCGCAGGGCTACGGGTGAGAGCTGTGGTCGCTCTGTCATCCAAACCCTTGACAAGGTGGATGATGAGCTGGATAAAGCCCTGACCAGCAGGGAGTTGGAGGCGCTAAAACAGCAACTGATGGCATCGGGTACTGAGGGCAAGGCGGCAGAGCTGCTGAAAACCATTAATCTCTTTGCCAACCAGAGATTTGCTGCCGTTTCGGGAGTCAGCCCCGCAGATGACAGCAAACTCCAGCAGAAGGTGATGACCAAGCTGTTGGAGTTGTTGTCGGAGGGTAAAGCCAGTTCTGTGGACGTGGCTATAGACAGTGTTCTGAAGATATACAGCGAGGCGTTTGCGGAAGACATCAGCGACTTGAGGGAGGCTATCAAGGGCAGCGACGAATTCAAGGCCATTGTCGAGTCCATGGTGGATCAAAAAGGCAGCCATGAAAGCAGTGATGCCCTGAAACAGGCCGGGGCTTTGCGGGAAAACATGATTGACCGCTTGCTCAGGAAACACAACGTTGACCAATCCCCAACCCTGAAAAAATTTCAGAACGTTCAGGCAAAACTGGGCGCCAAGCCTTGGTTTGGCAAGGCTCAGATGGCGTTCGGTGTGGGTATGGGGATAACGGGCCTGGCCCAAAGCTCGGTGTCGCTGCGCAACTTGAATGAATATCGGGACTATCTGTCACCAGAAACCTATGCCACGGGGATTGCCGGGGTGGCACTGGGATACACTGGCAGCATTTTCAGTTTGTCCAGAACGTCCCACTCGATACTGTCCAAAGCTGCCGGCTTTGCCGACGAAGGGCTGGGTCTTGCCGGTGCGGCCATTGAAAATGCGCCAAGGCTGGTAGGGAAAAGCGCCATCAAATTATCGGCGAAAACCACATCCCGGTTGGCCAGATTTGTTCCCATGGTGGGAGGCTTTGTTGCCGTGGCGGCAGGTGCGGCCGCCCTGGCTTCCAGTGTCATGGCTGCGAAGGATGCCAGTGAGGCAGGCAATAGTGCCCAGGTGGCATTTTATGCAGTGAATGCTGCACTGGACTGCATTGGTCTTGCTTTGGATACGGTCAGTACGGTTATGGAAGCCTCGGTGATTCTGGCACCGGTTGGTTTTGTACTGGATATCATTTCCACCCTGCTTGGACTGGTTCAGACCATCATCGGTCTTTTTATCCCGCCCACCAATGCCCGTCAGGACTTTGATGCCCTGATGACGAGTAAGGCGTTTACAGACTTTATCGATAAGTTGGCCGGGGACGCAGCAGAGGAAGGCTATAGCCGATTTGCCTGGAGGGAAACGGCAGCACAGCATCTTAAAGATCGCTTTAAAACCTATGAAGTGGATTTGCGAACTTTACGACACCAGGTCGTCAAGGATTTAGAGAGCAGCGGTGAAAAAGGCATTAAAATCTGGGATATGGATGCACTGTCCAAAAAGCTGGTGGCGCGCACCACGGATAAAGACGACTATGTGGTGGCAAAAGGCAATAAAGAAGTTCATGGACTGGGGGGCGAAGATAAGATTTTCCTCGAGATGCACCAGGGGAAAGCCTTCGGTGGCGCTGGTAATGACCTGCTGGTGGGGGGAGTGTTTCAGAGTGGGGGTGCCGGAAATGACAGGCTCGTGCATACTCTCGGTAAAGTAGTTCAGGAGGGAGGGAAAGGTAACGATGAAATAAGCCCCGGTACCGGGTTTGCTGTTATTGACGGTGAGGCCGGTAAGGACACTCTGGTCTTGCCCAGCCCTCTGTTTGAGACCCATTTCAAGGGCATGAATCAGGTACAGTGCCTGAGAACTGATTTGGGGGTACGGAAGATTAATGATTTCTCAAAGCTCCAATATCACTGCGTCTTCTGCTATGAAAAAGCAACCTTTAGTTCTTCTGGTGTGGTTGCCAGGTTTAATCAGGAAGCGCTGAAAACGGGGCAGGATGGTTTCCCCTATCTGTTTGAGGTAGATCTCTCAAAACAAACGTTCACCAACCGGTTGGTTGAACTGTTAGAGCGGAAAAAGCAGGAGGGCAATGACTTCGGTATCTTGAAGGACCTGTATGGTTTGCAGAAGAAAGGTAAAGATAGCCTGCGGGTTCACGATTCAGGTATTAACTTTATCAATTATGCAGGTGACCCCACGACCTTCCTGGTTCATAATTATTCCAGACTGAAAAACTGCAAAGGTGAAACTGACATATCCCGAAGTCGTTCAGGTTGCCCTGATGATGAGGATGTGGTGCCGTTCAGTGAAACTGGTACTGATATTCAACCTTTCAAAGAACTCCCTGCAAAAGAACTTTATAAAGTGGGTGATGTTGTTATCGCCCTTCTTCGCAGAAAGGAAGTTAAGCACTGGGACGCTAAAGAGCACAAAAAGCTTTATAAGTCCCAGTCTAAAAAAGACATCTTTGCCCTGAATGTGGATAAGTATCGTCATCATTCTTACAACAGCCTGAAGGCTGATGCAAAAGGACGAATTTATGGGGTTGTAAATGAAAAAAAAATGCCCGGTGGCGGATGTCAGTTGCTTCATCAAAAGACCCGTTGTGCTCGAAGTTCAGCATATAAAACTCTTGAAAATTGCTGTGTTTTTTATGGAGTGGCGGGCATTGATTATATTAAAGAAGACGAAGTTTACGACGGAGCTCTGTATATACATACCAAGGGGCTCAAGGAGAAGAAGGATCGTTCAATCACTATGTACTTTTTGAGTGATAAAAAGGATCGCCTGATTGAGTTTAATCATACACAGTTGCTTGAATATGCCAACCTTAAATCCTTTTACGATAAGAGTAATAGCAGGCGTTACACTCACCTTAATAACCCGGTGGTTCGATTTTACGCGGGTCTTATGGATTTTATCGGAACCCAGGGGGAGGTCAAAAATATTGAAAACGTAGTTGGCAGTGCTTACAGCACCAAAATAATCGGAGATGACCAGAACAATCTGATGGTAGGTAAGAGTGGCCGTAATTTCTTCAAGGGATCATCTGGCGATGACCAGATTGTCACCGGGAGTGAGTTTGATGAAGTCTATGGCGGAGCCGGGCGGGATACCATATCTATTAAGGCCACAGATAAAAGCCGGAAATACGTCGATGGCGGCCCAGGTATTGACAGGGTCTCATACGCCCAAAGTAAACAGGGCTTGACCATTAGGCTTAACAGAAAGCAATTTTCGGCTAAAGACTGGGGAGATGTGTATGACAATGTCGAAGTCTTCGAAGGAACCGATCACGACGATATCATGGATGGGAATGATGAAAGCACTACCTTTATTCCCCGGGCTGGCAACGACCTGGTGTATACCCGCGGGGGGAATGACACTGTACTGGCCGATGGTGGAACCACGAAAATGCAGTTGCATGAAGGAAGTAATAAGGTTTTCCTGAAGGCTGGGAACCATATTGTCGAGGGTGGCAAAGGCAATGATGAAATTTATTTTTCTGGTACCACTCACACCCAGCATCTGATTAAGGGCGGAGGAGGCAGGGATCTGCTAATCAGTACTCTGAGGCCCCGTATTGAATTAACATTCAAACGATTGCCTGTTCCGGGCTCAAAACCAATAGCCAGATCTCCACTCCGGTGCGCAGATTTTGCACCTGTCCGCCTGGTGTTAGATCTTGCCAATAATTTATTAAAGCTAAAAGTTTCAGGTGTCTACGATGCCGCCAAAGGCGAGACAAAAATAAAGCGTGAAGACAAGTTTTCCAGGGACAGCGGCTTTCAGTTGTCATTTGATTTTGACGGGGAGCCGAAGGGAAAAAAAGTGGTACTGGGTGACTTTATAAAAGGAGAAGCCACGATAAGCTGGGGAAGCATTGTTAAGGATAAATCAATGGACTCAGATTTGGAGTCGTTTATTTCCAGTGCCGCCGTTGAAGTTGAGTTGAAGTGGGCACCGGAACACAAAACAAAAGTGATCACTAAAGATGGAAAAATAACAGAGCAGGTAACGACAACGTATAAGAAAAAATGCCAGCCTACTCAATGGTCGGTTGAATACTCAACAATTCATTCGCCATCAGTGACCATCGATTTAACCTGCAAGAAAGATGGTCGCTTGCAGGTACAAAATGTAACGACTCTGGTCGCTCAGGACGGTGATGACAAGATTACCGGAAATCTCGATGAAAATAATAGAATTATCGGGGGCAGCGGTAATAATCATTTAATTGATATGGGGGGAAATAATCAGTTCTCCACAGGAATGGGAAGTAACAACATTACCGCCGGTCCCGGATACGACACGCTTTTGTATCAGGTGATGACCCGGACCTGGCTGAAAAGTCGGCCCTTTATTCCCTACACGCTGGATTCTATTTCGGTGGATATGGCCAGCGGAAGAGTTCTTCATACATGGAAAGCCAATAACAGACAATCTCCCGACAAATCATTTTCAGATCGGTTTACCGGAATTGACCATATTGTTGGTACTGGCAATAGCGATCATTATTCCGGATCGGACGATAACGAGCAGTACACCACGGGCGGTGGTGACGACACTGTGGATATGGGCGGAGGCGATGATCTGGTTATTGTTCTGGATTCCGGGCAGGAGCCGGTAAAACCCAGCCTCAATGGTGGTAGCGGCATCGATACCCTGGTGTTTGAAACCCGTCAGGGCGTCAGGGTGGATCTGCAAGCGGGCAAAGCGAGGATTGGAAACGGAGAGCTATTTCATCTCGGGGGATTTGAGCGGGTCACTGGCAGTGAGAGTAGCGATAACCTTTACGGCGATGAGCTTGATAATGTTTTCACTCCCCGGGCAGGCGACAAGCAGGAAGTCCATGGCAGAGGAGGCAACGATCGCTTTCTGCTGTTTGAGGGGACCCATCGGGTTTATGGCGACAATGGCACGGATACCGTCGATTATCAGGCCCTGGTATTACCCCCCGGTACTACGGGTATTATGGTTCTACAGGATTATCAGGCACTGTCAGATAGTCAGGGCAGGTTCAATGACACCAGCTGGTTTGACCCGGATTGGTCAGGCTATGTCGAACAGGCCGGGTTGCCTTGTCCAAATGACGACACCATTGGCAGGCCAGCCAATGTTTCGGCCACCTGTCGTTCAGGCTTTGTCGTCTTTCGTTATGAGGAGAAATCGACTTTACCCAGAGCGCCAGGCATCAAAGATCAGTTATACGACATTGAAAACCTGTTTGGCAGCCAGGGTGACGATGTCCTTTTCCTGACGTTGGCCGAACATTTAGCCAATGGGGCTGATGGCAATGACCGCCTGGTGGATCTATCAGAGGGGGGAACCCTGAACGGTGGCAAAGGGAACGACATGCTCCATGCCAGCCTTCGTAACGGTACCTTGGGCAGTACCACGGTGGGTGGGCCAGATTTCGATGTTCATTATGGTGGCCCTGGCGATGACAAAATGATTGCGGATCAGGATTCTGACCGATTGATGGGCGATATAGGCAAGGATTTTTATCTCATCGACTGGCAGGCCAGGGGGTCAGAGATTGCTGACCCGGATAATGGCAATATGCTGATGCTCAGGGGTAAAGGGGCTACCTTTGACACTATTGGGCTGGTACTGAATCGGAATTTCAGTCAGCTGGCCTTTCAAGACCAGGGACAGTACTGGGTAACCATCACCCTGGATGCTGTGCCAAGAAGAGTCCGTCCTGATGGCAGCCTGGACACCGGGCATTTTGTCGAAGCACTCCACCAGCACTTTCCTTATCTGCGCATTGAGGATACTGAAAAAGGCAACAAAACGTCTGCGGCTCCCCTGACCAAGCAAGATTTAAAGCTTTTTTATCAGGACCGATTGATAAAGGATATCCGTCTGGACAACATCCTGATTGCAGAGGCTGGCGATCAGGTGATTTATGCTGGTATCGGCAATGATGACCTGCTGGCACTGGGCTGTCGGAAACCCAACCAGACGGAAGGGGGTTCTGGCTGCCACTACCAGCTCTACGGTGAAGAGGGGCACGATACTTTCCTCGTGCGCAATGCGACAGCGGATGTCTATCCGGGATCAGGCCATAACCAGCTTGCTGCGGGTGAAGGAGCCAGGGTTTTTGTCAGTTTTGATCCGGACCAATCACAAACCTTCGCGCTCTCTTTGCCATCTCCGCCAGAACAGCTCAGGTCCGTTTCCTGGCAGTCCGTTGAGCCAGGGCAACTGGTCAGCCATGGCGGGCCCCTCACTGGTGAAAATAGTGCAGGCTTCAAGAATGCCCGGCAGTTAACTGAAAGAAGTCAATGGCTGGAAATACCGGGCCTGGTGACGGGTGGAGCCATGACACTGTCATTGCAGTTGCGGGTTTCTGGTCTGGATCAGGCCTTTCTTCCCATTATTTATTTTGCTGATGCCGTTGGTCGTCATGGCATCAGGGTGGATAAAACGGGCCGTGATGATCTGGAACTGACCCTTTCTGATGCGGCTGCTGAAACCACCTTTCATAGGCGGGTGCCTGATTTTTTTCAGGATGGCCAGTGGTTGCACATGGCACTGCGGGTCAATCGTACGGGCAGTGTGGGCATTTATAAAGATGGGAAAAACGTTTTGGAAGGCGTCAGGGTTGATGTGCCAAAACGGATGATCAGGCTCATGAATTTTCTGGGTCGGGAAGCGGTGGGCACTCAAAACCCCAGTAACGCAACGTTGAGCGTTGCCGGGCTGATGGTGGTCGATCATCCGATGGCTGATGAGGCCATTAGTCAGCTGGCCAAATCCCCCAGCGGAAACCTGGTGAAGCTGTCGTCTGAGTGTGATTCAGTTGAAGTGGCTCTGACTCATTATCCTGACTATCTGGAGTTGGGTGCCAGGTACTACCTTGATGGTCAGGATACGGTTCGTGACTGGCTCCAGTCTATTGAACGTTTGCCGGGTATGATTCCTGAATCGGATGGACGACACGTCTTTGTTGCGGATAAAAACAGCAAAAAAGGGTTGTTTCAGCAGGGCGATGGTTACAGTGAGATTGTCGAGGCTCCGGGGCACGCCGATTTGTTGGTGGTGAACGTTAATCAAGATAGTCAGGTTGTCTTTCGTAAAGAGAATGATGACCTGATGATTTATCTTTTCAAGGATGGCGAAAGCCTGAAAACGGCTTCTTTGACCAGCGTTTCGGATCGGAGACGATATCAGAATTATTTTAATAGCAACCATTCGGATCGGGTTGAGCGCATTCAGCTGGATCATAGAGTTTTGCGGTTGGAAGACGTTTGGTCGCTCACCCGCGATTTTCCACAACCCTCACAAATCCTCAACAAGGCAAGACTTGAGGAGGTCAGGGTGTTGGAACGCCAGGGACAGTTGCTGCTGTTCTTTGGCGGAAACCATTTTCCCCTGGGAATGACGTTGGGCCAGTTGTGGCCGGTTGTCTGGGATAATTATGAGAATGATCCACTGGTCACATTAAGCTGCCCAACCGTTCAGCCCACCAGAGGGACAAAGGCAATATGTTCCCTGTCGGCCATGGATTGGCGCGGGTTGGCCCGGGCTTACGGACAGGTGTTGCTTTCCGGGTCAAACAAGGACATCAGTGATGAACACTTGCTGCAGCTTAGTGCCCGTAATGTGTTTGAGAAAACGGCTGGGTTCTGCCCGTTGACTGACATTGCTGCGTCCTCGTCAGACTGTATAGTACGCTTGGGTTCTTCGGGCGCTGACAAGTGGCACTCATCAGGGGAGACAGGTGCCTTTTTTGGGCTGGGCGGTGATGATCAGTTCACGGTAACGGATTTACGCTGGGGTTATCTCGGAGGCGGTGAGGGCTATGATTCGCTGGTGCTTGCCCCCAAAGTCTCCGTCGGTACGTCGTTTATTGTTGATGGCAACCAACAGCACATTGTTGTGGATGGGCAGGTAAAAGGCTCAGTGTCCGGATTCGAGTCTATCCACTGGCAGGTATCCGGTTCTGGCCAATTTATCCCACCACCGGAGGTGAAACAGTTAACGGTTACTCTGGGAGATGTGCAGGTTAAAACCGGGGGCAGGCTTGAAACCATTGTCGTTGGTGACACCGGAACTGTGCGACTGCTGGATACCGGTTGGAACTCGGTGACTATCTCCTGCAAGGAAGATGGAACCGGGCTTGAGAACGTCCATTTTAACTATCCGGGCATCAAGTTGTCCGACCTGATGGTGCAAAAGTTTGAGCCAGCAACAACGTTTGAGAATATTCTGACGGGCGGACAGATGACACTGTCCTGTTTTGTCAGTCCTGGTGTGTCTGGAGATGTGTCTGGAGATGTGTCTGGATCTGCCGAGGTTGAGTTGTTTGATTTTTCTGACTTGACGGACAGCGACAAGGGGGCAATGACCCTGCTGGTCAGTCAGGGGAAGGATCTGGTTATAAGGGTATTGTCGTCTGAAGGGAAAGAACGAAGGATTGACGCCAATGACTTTTTCCCACCGGGCAAAAAAACGCACCTGCTGGTGTCCCAGAATCAGAACGATTTGATGATTTATCAAAATGGCCAGCTTATCCAGTCTGAAGTGCTTGCTCCTTTGCCCAGGGCTTTACGCAGCAGAACGCAGATTGGGGACAGTGCCAGAGGTTGGCTGGACGCGGTGGTTTTGGTGGCTGGCAGCGTTAACGCCAGAACCGCAGCTTTGCTGGCAGAAACACCCAGCGGAAAGTTGACTCGGTTAAAACGAATCGATTCCCCTGAGCTGGGTGTGGTGGTCAAAGGGGGCGGGCCAAAAACTGTCACCGTGGGTCAGCAGCGCTTAACTCTGGATCATACCGACTTTGTTGAGAACCAAAGCATGAAATCTTTGGAAAATTTTCGGAAGGATGCTGAATTAACGGAGCCAAAGGTTAGCCCTGATGCTGCGGGTTCAGTGACCACCATCGCTCCGGTAGCTGCAACTGCAAAGCCTGCGGCTACTGTCGAAAATCGACTTACCCCCACAAAAAATACTCAGTTTACTCAGGTAACACCGACTCCTACCCAATTAAAGCCAAGTGTTCAGCCCCTTGTGTTTCCTAATACTTCATTGACTGTTCTTAAGGAGGAGGCGCCTGAATTAACCAAGATACCGGGGGGGGAAGATCTGCTTGCCAGGGCAAACAACTCCACTGAGCCTGAGTTCAAAGAGCTTGAATCCCTTCCATGTTTTTCCAGTGGCTCACCTGCAGGCAGTGGGAGGGATTCGAGTACCAGTAATAAACGTCAGTTTTCGTACAATGGACTTCAGTGCAATGAAAGTTCTGTCGAGTTGCTTGATTATCACCAGGCACCGCAACTGCAGGTTCCTCTGGGTGATCAATGGTCGGTATTGGGAAACTGCTCTGCGCTTTGCTTGCCTCTGGTGCCTACTGGTGCCTCTCTTATCCCGACTGTTTCTTCTTCTTTGCTCAACCAGACTGAATGCTTTTTGCCTTGTAATGTAACAGGTTTAGTATGGGATACCGAAGGGGGCAAAAATTACAATATAACCGAGTTAACACCCTTTTCTTATGGAGAAACCATCGACTGTTACACGCCATGCCAGGGCCCGGCGGCTGCAATGGCAAACGAGTACAGCCAGCCAGTTGAGGTCGATCTTGATGAGCAACGGGTAACATCGGGTCAGACACTGGACGTGCTTCTTCAAGAGATCAGGGATTTTAAATGGAACAGTAAGACTGATGTTTTATTAAAGGGAGATGACTTTGACAACACCCTTGAGCTGGGCTCATCCGCCTTAAATGGGCGGGTTCAATCAGGGCCTGGAGATGATCATATAAGGCATCGGTCCCCAGGCAAAATGGTTTATCAATACGAACAATGGGGCGGCGTGGACCTTATACAGGTATTGGGAGAGGGCAATCTGGAGTTGGATTTTGGCGATGTAGCTATCAATGACATCACTGTAACGGAAAGTCTTGGCGTAGTTGAAGTTGAAGTCAAATTCAAACATGGTGATGAGGGTAAGGAAGTAGAAGACCTGTTTTATATCACCGGGAAATCCAAATCAGGAAAAGACAGTTTTGACCAGCCGCGCCTGACCGGTATTCGTTATAGAGATGACAGCATTCAAAAGGATGACCTGAATATTCTTATTCAGAGTATTAACCAGTTTGAAAATAAGTTTCAAACGTCGGTTTCGCCATCAATCTCGCCGACTGCCACCCGGAGTGTGCCGCTGGTTTCGACTTCCTTTGCGGGGTGAGTATTTCCGTGACTACGCAGGTAACCCGAGCTGGTCAAAGAAAGCCCGGTTCCTCTCTTTTGCCGATTGCAGCAGGCGATCATAAGATACGACTTCAATGAAAGCATTTCGAGGCTTGTTATAACCAAAGAACCCCATTCCATCATAGGTTTCGGTCAGGCTCGTCAGCTCGCAGCGTTCTACCATGGTTGGGGTTAAAAACAGTTCGCAGTAATCTATTATAATCTGAAACTATCTTATACGATCTCAAACAACGATAAGATATTAATGAAGATAGGTGAGGCAGCTCGTTTACTTGGTACAGAACCAGTGACACTACGAAAGTATAGGTGAGCTGCTTCCTGCCAGAAAGACCAAAGGCAGAACTCGTTACTACGACGTATCTGAATTGATGGTCTACAGTAAAGAAGCTGCGCCTACGCGCTACTGCAGAGTATCCGGTCACGACCAAAAGCCAGACTTAGACAGGCTGCAAGAGTTACTGGAAGCCCACTGTTCTGCAAAAGGTTAGCGAATCAGGTTATACGAAAAGATGCTTGAGACTTTGCAAGTTGTTGTTAGCTCACAAGATTGAACTCAGACCGACCAAACAACAAGCCGATTATCTTGATAGGGCTTGCGGTTCTCGTCGTCATGCGTTCAATCAACTGTTAGCCCATTTCAGTCAAGAAGGCGTTAAATGGTCAAAGAAAGCTGCGAATGAAAAATACAAAGCACTCAGGCTTGAGTTTCCCTGGTATGCCGAAGTCAGCCAACGTGTAACCAGGAACACAATCGACGATCTTGATGATGCCTATACTCGCTTCTTTCGTGGGGTGGAGAAAGGAGAAAAAGCCGGTTATCCAAGATTCAAGAAGCGAGGACTACACGACAGGTTTTCTCTCAGAGAAAAGCCCAAGTTCGATGTTGATGGCAGAACACTTCGCATTGAGAAGCTGGAAACCCGAATCAAAATGCGACAAGAGCTGAGATTCACTGGCACACCCTGTCAGGTGACGATCAGTAAGCGAGCCGGAAAGTATTTCGCTTCTATTTTGGTGGACACTCAGGATTACGACCCAAAAGCACAAAGCAATGAGTCTGTAGGCGTTGATTTTGGCATCAAAGATTTAGCTATTTGCTCGAATGGCAAAACCTTTGCTGCTAATCAGAAACTGAAATGCTCTCTGAAACGCCTGAACAGGAAACAGAAGGCGTTAAGCCGCAAAACAAAGGGAAGCAACCGCTATGCGAAAGCCAAGCGAGCGGTTGCCAAACTGCATTACCGGATAAGTAACCAGCGATCAGCCGTACTGCATGAGGTAAGTGATTATCTGACTTCAAGATTCAAAATAATCACCATCGAAAATATGAATGTAAAAGGCATGGTAAAAAACCGCAAACTGGCAAGAGCAATCAGTGACGCAGGTTTCGGTATGCTGAGAGAACTTGTTGAATACAAGGCAGAGCTGAGAGGTTGCCAGGTTGTGATTGCAGATCGGTTCTTTCCCAGCTCGAAGAAGTGTGCGGTTCATACTTGCGACTACATAAACGACAATCTCACTCTGTCTGATCGTGAGTGACGGTGTCCAAAATGTAAAACCCTGCATGACAGAGATTACAGTGCAAGTTTGAACCTTGATAATTATGGTCGAGACACGTTACAGCTCGACCTTAAACCCTACGCAAGAGTGGAGTTAGACACGATTCGTCGTGCATCCATGGTGATGGCGTAGATAAGTCTAGATAATTACAGATTATGTTAGATTTTTAGTAACGGTCAGGTCGCTAATGACATAGACATAGCCAGGTATTTCCAGACTGTTCCTGATAGGTCTGCCTGATGTGGTTTTTACCTTGCCTTCACGGATGCGCTTCAGGTAGCCAAGAGCCTGCTCAATAGGGTTTTTGTCTTCTCCCTCTGAGGCATCATTCCTCATAGGTCGCTTGATCTCAACCACTGTCAGGGAGGCTAAGGGCATTGATTTTTTTTCAGAAACTAAAATGGGGTTGTCGTTAATGTTCAGTGCACACAAGTCAGGCTCTTTCGTAGAACTATCATCGGTAATGGGCATGGATCGAAGTGATTTATCGGAGGCCAGAAAATCGTGGAAAGCCAGTCTTTCATCAATAAGCCAGAGGTTGCAGGCATCTGTGGAGACTTCTTCAGAGGTTTTCCGCATGGGCATAATAAGCTGATGAATCAGCTCTTCATGAACATATTTCCCGTTGTCCATTTGTCCAATGTATTTCTCTAACAAGTCAAGAATTACACGTCGATGAGAGACATAGCTGGCCAGGTCTGACTTCTTAAAATCTTCTGCTTTTTTGAGGTATGCTTTCAGTTTTTTCTGATATAAATCCATGTCATTTTCAATGGCCGGATTCATGATCTCGTGACCCTCTGCCAGCAACTGGCGCTCAGCATCGGAATACTGTTTATGCAACAATGTATCCAGTTCTTTATCACTCATTCTCGGGTCAACAGAAAACTCCTGTTGATTGATCAGGTGCATTACCGGTCGGTATCTGGGGGCTTTTTCTGAGACGAACTCGTTGATTCTCTCACGACCTGCTTTCAGGTTTTCACTCAGATAATTGCTCAGGTACTGCTTGCTTCTGGCCAGAACATGACGCTGCATATCTTTGAAACTGACTTCGACATCCTCAAGAATACCCCCTATATCATCAGCTATATCAAATGCAGTGCGCTCTGGACGAACATGGTCGTCCAGATAGTCGGATGAAATGTAGCAGGTATAGATGAACTCACCAGCCTCATCCGATATTTTGCCAAACAGCCCCGGGATTTGATGACTAATGGGAATTTCCTGCACCAGCCTGTTAGCCGCGCAAAGGGCGAGAGAGTGCTTCTTTTTGGTCGAAGCATGAAATTTTATGTGGGTCAGCCTGAACGCATAGCCTTTTATATCAATAGTTTCTTTACTGGCTTTGCTATGCATGTACTGATCAAACAAGTTTTCCAGGGCAATAGTTTCAGTCCCATCCTTTATGGTTATGCGGGGTACAGAATCTTCTCTGACAAAATACCAAAGACAATGTTCTAATAAAGCATTAGCGATGCTGGTCGCCGTTTTTGGGCAGGCATCACGATACTTTTTATCGAAGCCAGATAATGTGAGGATAGAGAAAGGCCCTTCGCCATTCGGGTCAGGCTCAGGATCCTGAGTCTTTATCCCCTGAGCGGCACTGAACGAGAATTGCCGTTTAACGATACCTGACGAGTTTGATTTGAAGGCACTGGTAACATCCGCTCTATCGAATGCTTTGAGCCACAGTAAACGACCCACTCCCCGGCACCCTTTTCCTATCTTATGATCAGAGTCAAGGGTTTCAAACGATGCCATGTTTTCTTCGTTGAAGCCTATGCCATTGTCGTGAATTTCAAAGCCGACTATTTCTGAGCAGTGCTCAGAGTCGTCAAGCCCAGAGGAAGCCTGCTGACTACGTAGTATTTTTAGTGTCACAGTGCCGCCTGTGAGCAAATTGTTGTTTTCTTCAAGAGCTTGCAGAGAGTTAACGACGGCTTCAAAAACCGGGAAAAGTCCATGACTCTTGCGCAGATTGGTATTCCTTAACCTTCCTGCCAGATTGGTATGCAGGCTCATTATAAATAGGCTCCTCAGGCAGGAAGTGCTTTTTACCAAAATTCAGCGAACTGAAATATTTTATACAAATACCCAGAGGGCTGCTGACTTTATTATTGCTCAGGCATTGTGGAGCTTCCCGGTGTTGGTCGGAATTAAGGCTTTTTAGTTGACTTTCTCTGTTAAATAGTCCCTGCCCGAAAACCCACAAGTAATTCAATTCAGCAGGCAGCAGCCAAAATTTTTTGATTGAAATTTAGCCTACTCATTTGTGGGTGCTACTTTTTGGTTGATTTTTGTTCATTTTATGAACAAGCTTCCGATTTTTGAACACAGGGCAACCTCACCCAAAGGTGAACCTGGTTGCCAACAAACCCGTTTCTCTTTTCAGGTTGCGGGCTTTGTGAAATCGCTTCTTATGCTGCTCCTGCAAGTAGCGGCTCTGCCGCCACAGGCTTACATGCTGCTCCGAAGACAGAGTAGTTGCCCACTCTATCACCTTGCAAAGTGCACCGACACTTTGCAAGATCGTGAATGGCTGGACTCCTATCAATGATTCCAAAGCCATTGCTTTGACTGGACTGACCAACGTCGAGGGTCAGTTCTACTTTGGCTCAGCTGTTTGCATGACTGGCCCTCAGTCCTCTGTTTCTATTACCAATGCGACTACCAATGCGACTTTCAGTATCAACGCGGTTTCTACTTCATCAGCGGATACAATCCCAGCGACCAATGTTTTGGGCGTCATAGCCTCGCTGGCCATATTGTTGAATCTATAGCCTGAGCTGATTCCTCGGTTAATATCCGTCGGAAAGTGAACATTGTTTTTTACGACGATGAGGAGGCTAAAGATGAGGCCGTGTGGGCAGCTAGTTCAGCAGCTACACGGGTTAGTCTCTTTGCACGACGTTTATCACCTAATTCTGCGCAACTCGAAAGTATGTTCAGCCCATTGTTGAGGAGACAGTGGAAGCATGGTCTTGACTCATCTCAGAGGTTAAACCCAGTATAGAATTTGTGACTAAGTGATAGCCGATTGGGCGAGGGTTGACGACGATTTTGCTAAATTTCCTTTGTGTCGTTTTTTGTCTTTGGAATTTTATGGGTTTGAGGATAATTGAAAAGCACTGCCCTGATAAGTGACTATAATTTCCGCTGCGAACGAATAGTGTTAGCTCTTTCTCTTTACTCTGTTTTTGGAAGTGCGATGTTTGTTGTGTTTCCGTGCCATTTCGGGAGTGTAGCTTGTGATTTACTCTGTCTCTCGCTTTCTTGTATTAGCTATAAATCTACTGAGCTATTTGTCAGTACATGCCAGCTCTGTTCTCAACACTAAACCTGATTATTTAGTCTCCTTTTCGTCGTCCTCCATCTCGGAAGTCCGACCGTCTTCTGAGAGCCTGCCCTGCCAAGGTCTTTTACTTTCCTCTGGCCATGTTGCTACTGCGCCAGCCTGCGCTAAAACCATAGCTGAACAGGTTAGTATGGGTGGTACAGTAAACCTGTTGGATAACAGCCGACAAAGCATTGGGCATCTGTCCGCTATTAATACCGATGAAACAGCGAAAGGGATTCTTTCCGCCTCGCTACACCGAGCGGTAAGCCCAAATAGCTTGTTCTCTGTTACAGGGCTTGGTGCCTCTGGTAATGAACCACAGGCTTACTTCCTGCAACAGGGGGAGAGCCTTACTGTCGGGCACGCAACCGTTCGCTTAGGTGATATAGAGGTGAAACATGGGGTGCAGTTCCAACCGCTTCACTCTGATACTAACCTCCCTCCTGGAAGCCCTGTTATATCAGGTGAGAAGGTGGTTTGTCTGGCTGATGGGGCTGGTGCTTGTGTCGGAAATACTCATAAACAAGCAACACATATTAGTAAGCGGTCTGCTAGAAGCAAAAGGGAGTCTAACGGGACAACAACTGGTTCGCCTACTACAAGCAAAAGCGAGTCTAACGAGACAACAACTGTTTTGCCTACTAGCTTAAACGTGACAGCAGCTAGTTTGCCTCATACAAGCAAAAGTGAGTCTAAAGGATCAGCAACTGGTTGTAAGCTCTTCGGTGTCGAATTGGGTTTCGAAGTTGACACTTGGGATTGTAGCGATTGCACAGCCTGTGGTTGCTCTAGTGGATGTAAAATTGTTTACAGCAGACCTGAAAAATTGCAGTCAGGTTCATGTGAATGTGTCACAAAAGGAAATTGCAGCGCAAATACATGCAGTAACAGTGGCGCTGCTTCCTTAACAGCGGGAGTCTTTAGCCTTTTGGTTGTATCTGTGGCTGCTATTGCAGCGAGCTTTTAAAGCCATCCCTCTTTATAAAAAGCCCTGATTGGGTAAAATTGAGTTAGTTTCAGGTGTCTACGATGCTGCCAAAGGCGAGACAAAAATAAAGCGTAAAGACAAGTTTTCCAAGGACAGCGGCTTTCAGTTCTCATTTGATTTAGCTGGGAAGCAGGGAGTAAAAAAAGTGGCACTGGGTGACTTCATAAAAGGAGAAGCAACAATAAGCTGGGGAAGCATTGTTCAGGGTGTATCAATGGACTCATATTTGGAGTCGTTTATTTCCAGTGCCGCCGTTGATGTTGAGCTGATGTGGGCACCTGAATACAAAATAAAAGTGATCACTAAAAATGGAAAAAGAACAGAGCAGGTAACGACAACGTATAAGGAAAAATGCCAGCCTACTAAATGGTCGGTTGTATTCTCAACAATTAGTCTGGGTCGCAGTGGCTGTTCTTTCGGCCTTATCAGAAGTAGTAGTCGATAATATTATCTCGCCTCAGCTATATGCCGACTGCAATGACTGATAGTAGCACCCTGATATTCCGGAGCATCAAATCATGGCCCCATGTTTAAGAAAGCATATAGCCTGCTCTTGATTAAAACCGCAACGAGCGCAACACTCGCTGTTATGGCTAAGGTTCAAGCTACCTTGTCAAACACTTAAGAAAGACATTTCTGGCACCGTTGATGTCACGATCAACGGTGAAGCCCTCACCCTTAATAACTTTGGAAGAACCTAATTTTTCGTCAATGATCCCGTTCCATGATCGAGTCTTGGATGTGTAGGCTTCGTTGCAATCAACCACATGCTTTCCATACTTTTTTGCGTACCACTTAAGCCGCTTTTTGAATTGGTAATGATTGAGGTCAAGCATCTGGCGGCAGGTGTTACGGCGCAAGGTTCGAACCTTCTTATCTTTGCGTGTGACCATACCTCTTGTCTCAAAGGTTGGCAAAAATACAACGTCGTAGTTCGACACCAGCTCGAACGCCAGCCGGTTATGCAGATCAAGAATAATGTCATCCTTTTTGCATTTCAGCCGGTCAATTTCCCTGTTGAAATGAATAATCCGATCTCTTGCCCACTGGGGCATGTCGGGGAACTTAACGCCCTTTTGCGTGTTCAGGATTTTTTGCTTTTGACTGACCAAGCTGTCCACTTGCTTCATCAGTGGGAACAGCTTTGTTTTTGCAACGTTATCACCCGCTATCAACGCCTCTTTTTCGCTGTAGCAAGTGGCAAAGGTGCGAACTCCGGGGTCAACTCCAACGCATCTAACCTTCCCTTGGATTTCGGGATTTAGCTCAATATATTGTTGAACCTGAATGAACCAGCGACCTTTGTCGTAGGTTACGACACAAGATTTACCAATCGCTTCTGCTGGCACATCCTCTGTCAGGTGAATCTTGCCAAGAGCCTGTACGCAGGGATTTAATCCCTTTGGCAAACGGTCAATAGAGAATGAGTGCCTGCTACCTTTGCGGCTTTTGAAACTGATTTCTGCAAAGCCCTCTTTAGCTCCCTTGAGCTTCTTGTTGTGCTTGCAGACCGCTTTGAATGTAGCCGCTGCCGCCAGTGTTCCATTATCAGAAACAATCGAGTTATAAGCCCTGCCACTTTCTTTTTGCTCCTGCTCCACTTGAGCTTTAATGGCGGGTCGCATGTTGATGAATTTTCCGCTGGCATCTTTATAGTCATCATTGCGGAAACGCTCAACAGCAAGGTTGTACGACCTCCGATAGAGCATCAGGGCATCGTGATAGGCTTGCTTATTCTCTGGGTAAAACCTGATCTTTTTTGACGCTGCTATCTTCGCGTCCTTTGCGTCTTTTAGCAGATCGCTTCCCGTAGTGGCTATTGCAGAATGAGGTAATGAAACCGATAAGCTCTTGGGTGTCGAATGGCTCACAGGCGTTATCCGGGTCATCCAAAACTTCGATGTGTCCTCCCGATAATTCAACAAGCCACTTGATAAGTTCAAATCCTGATCGGGCAAGGCGATCTTTTGTGGCAACCACAATATGGGTTGGATTTCCGCACACCGCTGATTCCAGAATGGTTTGCAGTCCTTTTCGCTTAAAGTTGAAAGCACTGGCAATGTCGCTGATAAATTCTGCATCAGGGTGCTCTTTGAGTAAGATACGCTTTTGCGTGTCAATGCTGGATTTTTGCTTTCCAGAACTCACTCTTGTATAGCATATCTTCCTTTGCTGGTTAATGAATATGCGGAAGTGACCACCACTGGTTTGCTTCACTTTTTCGTAGTGACCGCTTTCGATCTTGCGTCTTATAGTTTGGCTGGTTACGCCTTCAATCTTGGCTAGCTTTGTAGTTGAACCCCACAAGATAAATTCACCTTTTGACGATTTATCTTGTGTCTGGCGTAATTGATTTTGCGATTGTTGCAATTTTATTTGACTGTTTGATATTAATGGGCGGAGTAGTAATGCACAGCTCCGAAGCGGTAGATATAGAGTGGCATCCGCCAGGATTGACGGGGGAAGCGTAGAAAGAACGATGGTCCATATAGGTCATGTTTTTATTCGGATTGACTTAACCCCTCAATTTCGCTCTTTAGTTCTTGAAAATCTTCCATTATGTCTAAATCACTAAATAACTTCATAAATTCACTACTTTCATCAAGTATTTTAAATTTTCTTATCAAGATAAGCTTCAACCGCTCCTCTAAATATTTGTTTTTTTGCATGTTCTGAAAGGTAAGATCAAGCACACCACCTGGTCCAGATATAGGATCAAGAGACATCGTAAAACTAAAACAATTAGGATGAGGATGTAAAGAAACCTTTGGTGATGCCTTTAATTGCTCAAAATATAGATCTTTTGGATCTTTTGAGCCATGTTCGGTTTCACTTGAAAGTACTGCTATCATCATTCGAATTGCTGGCTCCATTCCTGAAAACCCAGGGCTGTCAAAAGCTTTCAAAAATGTTTGATGACTGTCTGCGCCTTTATGAAATGAATTTGTAAATCCATTGTCGTAGAGTTTGATGAAGCGAGAAGCAGCTGAAAGTACCGTCGCATTCAAATTACATGAAATTGAACATATTATTAACAGTAAAATCGTATTTATGAGTCTCATGGTGAACTAATCTCACGGTTTTCTTAGTTCAAGTAAAATAGCACTGTATATTTGCAAAAACAAAAAATGAGCGAAAATTGTCATTAAAGAATCAGAATACCTACAGGATCTTGTGCAAAAGTTAACCCAGCCTGCCCACAAGTCCAGTAAACCAACCGAAGAAATGCATCCGCATCCCATTGCAACTGGTAAGGTTCGTAACGTTCAACAAACTGGCCAAGATTTTGTGGAGTAACTGCTTCCACATAATCTTCCCTTATGAAAATCACAATACCTGTAGCGCAGTTGCGTATCTCACGAAATCGGTTAGGCAATTCAAGCAGTTTTTTATGGCCTGAGCTTCTTCCGGAACGTCGCCGACATTAGGGAACAGATCTTCAATACCATCAATAACGACAATGGCCTGTAGATCCTGTTTTTTCATTGATACTGCTCCTTAAACCAATGACAGATATTCTCAAGGGTTTGAGTGATATGAGTATGATCTGCCTGATTTTTAATTTTAACGCCATACCGCCAAACCTGATTCAACTTACTTGCCGGGTAGGTGGTCGAGCCGACTAAAGGTAGATTTTATTTTCCCTGTTAAATACATAACGCCCTTATAATAAGCGCTGTCATTAATTTGAACATTGTCGGGGAATACCCTGTTGAAGATGATCTGGCTGATTCAATTTCTGATGGCAGTATCGAGCTGGATAACGAGTTGGAGTTTACAACCTCCATTAACTCAGTAACAAGTGCTGTTGAATTAAAAAATAGTTCGGTACCCTTTCCGGGACATGACGTTTGTGTTTTTTCATTAATTGTCACTGAGGTTATCGTAATATTTCCTTTATAATTTCGTAATGCATTTGGAATAACGATGTTTGTTTTTTCTGTATAGTAGCTGTCACCATCAAAATTAATCATGAATAGCTCGGCATCAGAGGTTGCCGTCCATGATAAAACAGGCTTTTTTTCGAAGTATTTTATTTCCGGGTGATAGACATGCTCAGGCACTGAATGATTGAATTTAATATTTTTAAATGCATTGCACTCAGACTCGGTGGAACTTTGAAAAGAACCTGAATCGTGCCTGTCTCTACAGCATTTAATGTTATGAAATTCGATCAAACCCTCAGGCATCAGTGTATTAATGATTAAATCACTGTAACCGGCATTAACAGAACCTTTTTGAGGGGGGGAGCAACGAGAGCAAGAATATTTTTTAACGCAAAATGCATTTGCTTTATCGCGATCGTAGCGATCGTTGCGATCGTAGCAACGACATCGACGATTGATCGAATGACCGCAGTTATAATCAGAAAATTCATAGGTTTCTGCTGCCAGCTGCTGGAAATCAGGTATGTTTTGTCGCTCATCCGTATAACTGTAATTTAATATCGGGCATGAAACACTGCCATTATCTGTTTTCTCCAGGCATCTGTGAGTTCCATCCTTATGTCTATAAAGGGTGCGAGAGCAGTCAAAATGTGTCGTACAACCACCCGCGGCTGTTCGGGTGGTAACAGAGAATTCCGGATGTTGGTCTGTGCCACACTGTAATTTCAGAAGTATATGGTCAACTCCGGGACAAAGCCGGTTGGAACTCAATGTCGTAAGGGTTTGGGAACGGGCAGGCATTATTATCAACAGCATACAGGCATACATCCAACCCGTATTAAATAATAATGAGCAAACAATTGATTTATTATGTAATTTTTTTTTCACCGTTGGATATAAGAAACTGTTCATTATGGATTCGCCTTTAACGTAGCCACTCGAAGTGACCCATTTTAATGACAGGAATTTGCATTAAAGAATACGCTTGCTTCTTTACCATATCTTTTGCCTTCTCGTGTAAAGAAGATGGTTTTTAGCTTGATCAAACCACTTGACAGAGATCGGCTTTCCATGAAATCAAGAATTTGCAACTCAGTTTCATTGGCAGGCCTTATCAATGAATCCACTTGCCCTGGAAGATCCACTGAAATAAATCCAGTATTAGCAGGATCAATCTTTTGCCATTTCAATACAGGGTTGCCTTTTTCGCCACAACTGATATTGATTCCGGTTATTGTGCTGGAAGAACTGTCCTTTATGACAAAGTTTTCGATTTTTGTCTTGCTCGAACCTGTATTTTTTTTGCAATGGAAGTTGCTCAGCGTCACAGAGCCTTCTGGCATCGTAAAATCAAAACTGATGTGACTATAAGCAATATAACCAACCGTTCTGATGACACAGTGTCCTTTAGGGCATTTCTTTCTGGGGCAGCCCACTTCATTAGGGATAGAGCAATAAGCCTGCGCATACGTGCATCTCAGACACTTATTATTTGAACAACCCACTCCAGAGACACAGCTGACTTGTGAATAGTTAGAATTAATCTTTTTCGTTTTATAAACCGGGTAATAGCGATGATCGATTGATAATGCTGCGCAATTATAACCTTCTCCTTGCATCAGGTTCTTATTGCATCGGCCATCCCGAATGTTAGAGCAATCAAAAGAAAATACGCAGTGATCACCGATTTTGAGCTCGAGCTGGATCGACTCATCCAAACCGCAGTAAAGACTGTATGAGACATGATCTCCTTTGTAGGCACTGTCCGGGAGTGTCAGCGACAAATCCTCCGCATAAGCCTGAATACAGATAAACGTTAAAAGAACACAGGCTACACCGAAAAATCTGGCGAATGAACTACCCCGAGGCAAGCCCGCAGTTATCGTGGGCCGACCGCACTCCGATGCAGTAGTATGGGAGCGAGTTGAAAGGTTACGGATGTTAACGCTGAGCTGCATTGGCTTCCCCATGTCCGCTTATGGTTTTCTTTCGCGGTTAACATAGTAGCTGTCTTTTACCACTCCGACTGACATTTAGGGAAATATTGGTGACTTGCTGTAAAACCCAAACTTTTTTTGCAATTGCCCCAATTGCCGGTATGATATGGCGCCTTTATTAAAGCCCCGGTATCTGGTCGCAAGATATCAGGGTATTCCTTTGGAGAAAGAAAAATGTCTGAAGCTATCGCTCTGAGCGCTGTTGCACGCAAGGACGTAGGGAAAGGTGCGAGCCGCCGCCTGCGTCGTGCAGAACTGGTACCTGCCGTTATTTACGGTGGTGAGCAGGAACCTGCTCAAATTACTCTGGAAGCCCGTGCTATTCGTAAGGCACTGGAATCTGAATCTTTCTACTCCCAGATCGTTACCCTGGATGTAGAAGGCGCTTCCCAGCAGGTTATTCTGAAGGATCTTCAGCGTCACCCTGCAAAAGACTATGCCATGCACCTGGACTTCCTGCGCGTTGACGCTGCTCACGCGGTCACCACGCACATCCCACTGCACTTCCTGAACGAAGATAGCTGTGTCGGTGTCAAAGCCGGTGGCGCTATCACTCACGCTCGTGTTGAAGTAGAAGTTAAATGTCTGCCTGCTGATCTGCCTGAGTTCATCGAAGTCGATATGGCTAATGTCGAGCTGGGTGGTCATATTCACCTGACCGACCTGACCGTGCCTGAGGGTGTTGAACTGGTTGCTTTGCTGCAGGGCGAAGGTCATGATCTGGATGTTGCATCTGTTCAGACTACCCGTGGTGGCAAAGAAGAAGCTGAAGAAGCAGCCTCTGAAGAAGAAGGCGGCGAAGAGTAATCAGCTTTTTATGGCCCCGCGCTGTTAACGCAGGTCAGGGCTATGGAGGATATTATGGCGAAGGATCACTCGATCAGGCTGGTTGTCGGACTCGGCAACCCCGGTGCTCAATACGATGATACTCGCCATAATGCCGGATTCTGGTATGTGGAGCAGTTAGCTCGAGCCTACGGCGTCAGCCTGCAACCCGAGAAGAAATTCTTTGGTCTGACTGCCCGCATTACCATCGCTGGAGAGGATGTCCGTCTGCTAAACCCGACCACCTTCATGAATCGCAGTGGTCAGGCGGTGGGCGCTATCAGTACCTTCTTCAAGATTCCCCCTCAATCTATTCTTGTTGTTCACGATGAGTTGGACTTGCCGGTGGGTATTGGTCGCCTGAAACAGGGCGGTGGCCACGGTGGACACAACGGCCTTCGGGACATTATTTCAGCGCTGGGAAATAACAAGGACTTTCTGCGTTTGCGTCTGGGGATTGGTCATCCGGGTCAGAGCAAGGAAGTGATTAATTATGTGCTGAACAAGCCCTCCGTGTCGGATCGACTGAAGATCGACTCGGTGATTGACGAAGCCATCCGCATCTCCCCCGAGGCCTTTAATGGTGCTCGTGCCAAGGCCGTTCAAGAGTTACATACCTTTAAAGCCTGACTTCACGGTGGCCTGATATTCAGTTTCGGGATTGGCCAGTACTCTCTTCTTTTGCGAATGCTTTCTCCCCGTTTCAAAGCCTGATCCACCAGTTTGCAGATCAGGGTATCAAAGGGTATTCCTGCATGTCTGGCACCGTCCGGAAACAGGCTGGTTGGGGTCATTCCCGGCAGGTTGTTGAGTTCTGCAAAGACTGGCTCTCCTGATTCAGGAACGATAAAGTCAGAGCGACTCAGGTCCTGACAGCCCAGAATCTGGTGTGCCTTCAGTGCAATCTGCTGAACTTTTCGATACTGCTCATCCGAGATTCTGGCGGGAATCACATGATCACTAAGACCGGGTGTATAGCGGTGTATATAGTCATACCAGGCACCGTCTGGTGTGGTGATTTCGGTAACGGGCAGGGTCTGGTAGTCATCCAGATGGAGGATACCGGCAGTGATTTCGCGTCCGGCAACAAACTCTTCAACCAATAGTTTTTCATCCATTTGCAGGCCGGTTTTCAGCTTGCTCATCAGGTCTTCATAACCCATGGCAAACTGGACGCCAATACCGGAACCCTGACCAGGCGGCTTGATGATGACCTTATGCCCAAGGGATTCGATACAGTCGAGAGTAGCATCTTCATAGTTTTCGCTGCGATAGACGACTCTGTCTCTGGCCATTGTGATGCCGACAGACTGAAGCAGACGTTTGGTAACCACCTTATCCAGAGAGCAGGCGCTTGCCAGGGCTCCGGAACCTACGTAGGGAACGCCCATAATATCCAGAAGCCCCTGCAGGCGGCCATCTTCACCATAAGGACCGTGGGCGACCGGGAAAGCAACATCAACCTGTTGGGCTACGAGTTGTTCCGGAAGCGTTTCGTCGAGCTCCAGGTGGATGGCTCTGCCATAATGTTCTTCCAGACAGGGCGTGATTCGGCTTGCGGAGAGTCTGGATACATCGGCTTCGGGAGACAGGCCGCCGCAGATGACGGCTACAGTTTTGCTTTTGTTGGGCATTCGTCTGATGGCTTTTGTTAGGGCTATGATCAGTCAAGCCTAGTACATAAGCCAAATCTGACCAGTCAGGTTAATGAATCCGTTCATGCCCTTCCCCTGTCCAGTTTTACCCTGAGCCATTTAAAAAACTCCGGTGTCGCTTGCTTTAGCCAGAGATGCTGGTATTTCAGGGTCAGCTTTAGCCAGCCTTTATCATGATACTTTCTTGCACTGGTACCCAGCCTGGTGCCACAGGAGTGGAGAAGGATCCTGTTTTGTCGGGCTTTCCAGACAAATACATGATCTTCACCGTAGAAAGTGCCGGTGGGATAACCCTTGAGGTCGAAAAATTGTGTCCGGCTGAGACAAAACCCTTGATCTCCATAGGGGCATCCCAGAATATCGGAGCGGAATCTGGCTCCCCATTCGTTGATGGATAACCAGCAAGTGTCTTTGTCGTAAAACCAGAGATCAAAGTAGAGCAAGTGTCTGGGATATTGAGCAATGGCATTCAGTAAGCTTTGGATGTTCTTTTTGTCCAATACTGTGTCTGCATGCAGAAACCAGAGGTGATTCCCTGTCGCTTTCTCTGCACCTGCATTGAGCTGGCAGGCACGTCCCTGTTCTGCAGTACACCAAATCCACCTGAGGTGAAGCAAAGGGTCCGGAAGCTGATCCAGATTGGCAGGACGCTGATCGTCGTCATAGCCAACAAGGATCACCTCGTTGCCTGCGGGAAGAAGACTCAATTGTTCAAGAAGCGTCGGCCACTGCGTCTCACCAGGGCCCAGTGGCACGATTACAGATAGGCTGGGCATAATTATCTTTGCAGCACTTCCAGCAATGCTTTCTGCTTCTGGCCAAGCTTGTTCTCAGGAGAGAGTACTGCTGATTTCAGTGCGCTCCTGCATTGGCAATAAGTGCTGTCATGAGGTGTTTCTTCCTGCTGTTTCAGATATTGCCCTAACAACGCTTTAGCCAGTGTCAGGCTTTTGCCGTATCTGGCAATGATCTGCTCAACGCTGGCGTGGGCTGAAGGGTCATCTTTCCAGCAATCGTAATCAGTGGCAATAGCGATTGTTGTGTAACAAAGCTGAGCTTCCCGTGCCAGAAACGCTTCAGGCACATTAGTCATGCCGACAACATCGCACTGAGCGGCGTTTTTCAGGAACAGACTCTCTGCACGGCTACCCAGCCTGGGACCGTCAACGCAGGCATAGGTTTTATCTGTATGCAGTCCTATTTCTGCCAGGTTAGCAGCATTGAGCAGTTGTTCTGATTGCTGATGACAGCTTGGTATTGCGGTGGAGACATGAGCGACAAGACCGTTACCAAAAAAGCTTTTTTCCCGGTGTCCTTTTACGAAGTCGAAGTACTGACTGACCAGCGATAATTCGCCCGGCGCAATCTCCTCCTGCAGACTGCCAACCGCAGAAAGGCCTATCACCCGGGTCGCACCCAGACTTTTTAATGCCCAGATGTTGGCCCGATAATTGATTTCATGAGGCAGAAGTTGGTGGCCGCTTCCATGTCTGGGCAAGAACAACAGCTTTTGTTGATTAAAAAGACCTGTTGTTATTGGACCTGAGTGAGGGCCATAAGGTGTTTCAATCGTCTGCTCATTTAATACTTCAAGTCCATCCAGGCTGTAGATGCCTGTTCCACCAATCACTGCCAGCATTGGGTTTCCTTTTCATTGTGTTTTTCATCAGACATCTGTTGGATCAGGCTGGGAAGCTGATTGACCCATGCTCTGATCTCGTCTCTTACACGACGATAGATTGTTAATGATTCTTCTTCTGTTTTCACCGATTCAGCCAGCCGGGGAGGGTCATCAAAACACTTGAGAATGATCTGCCCCTGTCTGGGTGTTGGACAGGTTTTGTGGGCGTGATCACAAACGGTGATAATAAAGTCAAAATCTTCCTGACCCAGATCATCGAGGGTTTGCGACTGCTGTCGGCTGATATCAACGCCAGCTTCCTGCATGACCCTGACTGCAGATGGGTTGAGCCCGTGGGCTTCAATGCCTGCGGAAAATGCTTCATAACCTGAAGGGAGCAGGTTTTTGGCCCAGCCTTCCGCCATCTGGCTGCGACAGGAGTTGCCAGTGCAGAGGAACAGTATCCGGGTTTTAGCCATCAAAATCTCCTGTTATTGAGCAGACAATCAGAGTTCGCTGCAGGAAGAGCCAAAAGCAAAACAGCTGTAGCAACGGTGGTGTTTCATACTGATGGTTTCACTCAGGCTCGTCCGTAAACTCTTGCCAAGGTTGTACTCAGTATCATCATCCACCAGTGTGCAGGCGTAAACCTGCATCTGCCCGTTTTGTTTGACCATCATTTTGGAAAACGCGCACATAAACTGACGACGACTTTCTTCTGTCTGATAGCGGGTCATACAGTCTGTGCTGACGTGGGGAACATCCGGTAAAGAACCGGGAGGCAGGAAATCCGGAAAGGCCACCTGTTTCAGGTTGATGGGCAAACCGTTCAGTTCAAAAAGATCTCTGAAGGCCTGTTCAACCACTGCCGTGTTTTCGTCTTTTTCCATATGTCTGGCGACGGAGATGTTAAAGCCATTTTCATGCAGTAGTTTCAGTCCTGAAAGAGCGATGGCAAAGCTGTCTTCACCTCGTCCTGCGTCATGTTGTTCAGCGTTTGGATGATCCAGGCTGACTCTCAGGGATATGGGGTAAGGGTTACTGCTCAAACGAGTCAGCTCATCAAGCCTTTTGATCATGGGGGTCGTGCCATTAGTCAGAACCAGGCAGGGGCGATGCTGGGAGGCATAGTCCAGGATTCGGATAATGTCTTTAATGACAAAAGGCTCTCCTCCCGTAAAAGAGAATTGTTCAACCCCCAGTTCAAGTGATTCATCAATGTAGGGTTTTACTTCTGTCAGAGTCGGGGCGTCCAGCCTCTTGCTGGCCGGACTTGAACCCTCCAGACAGAAGCTGCAGGAAAGGTTGCAACGGGTTCCGGTATGAAACCAGAGCTCTTTCAGTTGATGAGGTTTGATATAACCTCTGGGGCTGCCATCAGGCGTAAAGTGCCAATCCTGGCTTTTAGTGTCTGGAGGCGTTCCTGTCAGCAACATGAGCCATCACTTCCTTTGTTTTCATGGGTGGAAGATGAGAAGGGCAGCGAGGTTCCGCAGCCCTCAAAAATGCCATAATGGGTGCTGAAGTTACCAATGAACTCGAAGTGTTCACGGAATCTTGTATCGTGCAGCATTCTCCAGGTGTTACCGCAAACCGGGAAAACCTTGCCTTTGGTAATAGGGTGGTGCCCATCCAGATTGAAAGTGTTGGGATGGTGATCAATCGTGCCTTTATAGATCACAGCCTGTCCATAGTCCTCGCAATGACTTTCCAGCTCTGGCAGTTTGAACAATCGATAAGTCGCCGAGAAAAACCGGATATCACCGACCTGAGCTTCAATCTTACGGTTATTGATAGTGACAGGTTTATCTTCCACCAGTCTGGGGTCAGTGAAACCGGCCTTTTTGGCCAGATTCAAAAAGTCATTCCAGTAGAGGGCACCGCTGAGACACTCTCCGTAAAGCACCGGATCATCGACCAGTTCAGCAGGAATGCGGCGATCAGAATAGACGTCAGAGAAGTAAAGTTCACCGCCTGGTTTCAGCAGACGCCAGGCTTCTCTCAACACTGCTTCCTTGTCCGGAGAAAGGTTGATCACGCAGTTTGAAATGATCATGTCGAAGCTGTTTTCTTCCAGGTTCAGTTGATCCAGTTTTTCAATATAGCCTTTGTGGAATTCGGTGTTGGCTTTTGCATAGCCGAATTTTTCCCGGTGGTATTCGACATGTCGGTTGGCAATCGCAAGCTGTTCGTCTGTCATGTCGACACCGACGACATAACCCTCTTCTCCGACCATTTGAGCCAGGGCATAACAGTCACGACCTGATCCGGAACCAAGGTCGAGTATTCTGGCGCCTTGCAACTGCTCAGGGCAGACCAGTCCGCAGCCATAGTAATGGCTCAGAACCTCGTCATGAATATTGGCAAGGGCACTTTTCAGGTGGCGTGGCATGGTTGTATCGGTGCAGCAGGCATTGGTCTGCAGGTCATCGCTGCCTTGCAGAGTCTTGCCATAGTAATTCTGTACTGTTTCATGCATGAGAGGTTTTTCCTTGCTTGAAAATAGATTGAATATATTTTGACAGAGCCCTTCGGGCAGGTCGATTATCACGATTCAGTTCGGGGAGCACTCCGAGCAAATCTTTTAAATGATCAACATCCTGGCCAGAAGGAGCGTAGCCGACGGATAAGCGGGATTGACGACAAAGACTCGTCAGTGACACTCCCAGAGAGCCTGTGCTCCAGGGCAGCTTTGAAAGGTCAGGCCAATGAGTTCGGTTGGCCATGATGGTGACGCCGCCATCACTGGCCTTGCTGAATACTGTGTCATAGGTCTTGAGCTTTTGTGCCGTGTCAGAGAGGTCTTTGAGGCTGAGTGTCGGACAGTCACTGCCAATATAGATGAGGTTTTCTTTTCCCTGAAGTCTCAGCTCATTGTCGATGTGGTTCAGTCTCTCACCGAGGTTGCCAGAGCCCTGGGGTACTACCAGGTTGTCGTTGCCCTTCAGAAGCTGACTGGCCCAGTCATAGTCGCTTTCATGAGAGGGAGCAATAACTTTCTGGCCTGGCCACTCTGATAAATCTTCCAGTGCACAGGCTAGCAGGTGCTGAGCAACCGTCAGAGCCTGTTCTGTTCCCATGTCAGCAGCAAGGCGTTGTTTTCCCTGGTGTAAGGCGGGCTTTTTGCACACAAGTATCAATGTTGCCTTTTTTATCAGACTTGGTTCGTAGCTTGTCATTATTCTTTGATTTTAATTTCGCTTATGTGGTCGCAGGAGCCAGACTCCGGCCTGCTATTGCGTAACTATACTGCGGAAACAGTTGTTTGGATTCAAGGCTGCGGTTTTTTTTAAAGGTCTCTTCAGGGTTGTCTGGCTAACCTGCCGGGTGTTGTTCTGCCGGTAGGGAAAGCGTTCTGATGTGAGTCAGTATAAATCCGGAAAGAGCAGTCGGGCATAATACTGGTGTCAATTCAGGTCGGGCTTTATAATCCTGTCCCAAATTTTTATTGAATTTCCCCTGGTAACTTTTTATGGGCTTTAAATGTGGCATCGTTGGTCTGCCCAACGTCGGCAAATCAACACTGTTCAATGCTTTGACCAAGGCAGGGATTGATGCAGAGAACTTCCCTTTCTGTACTATCGAGCCAAATTCGGGTGTCGTGGCCATGCCCGATCCGCGTCTGAACAAGCTGGCTGAGATCGTTAAGCCAGAGCGTGTGTTGCCCACGACCATGGAATTTGTCGATATTGCCGGCCTGGTAGAAGGTGCCTCCAAGGGTGAAGGTCTGGGCAACAAATTCCTGGCCAATATTCGTGAGACTGATGCTATCGCCCACGTAGTACGTTGTTTTGAGAATGATAATGTTATTCATGTGGCCAATAAAATTGATCCGGCGGCGGATATCGGCATTATCAATATCGAGCTGGCCATGGCGGATCTGGAAAGCTGTGAAAAACAGCTGCAGCGAGTCACTCGTGTCGCCAAAAGCGGCGACAAGGATGCCAAGGCCCAGAAAGCCCTGCTGGAAAGAATTGTTCCCCATCTGGAAGAAGGCCACCCTGTTCGATCCATGGCAATGACCGATGAAGAGCAGAAGCTGACCAAAACATTCCATCTTCTGACGACAAAGCCCACCATGTACATTGCCAACGTCGATGAAGATGGTTTTGAAGATAACCCTTATCTGGACGTTGTTCGTGACATCGCCAGGAGCGAGGGTTCTGTCGTGGTGACAGTCTGCAACAAGCTGGAAGCTGAGATTGCTGAGCTCGAAGATGAAGAGCGGGATGAATTTCTGGCCGATCTGGGTATGGAAGAGCCAGGCCTGGATCGTGTGATCAGGGGGGGGTATGAACTTCTTGGACTGCAGACGTATTTCACTGCCGGAGTTAAAGAAGTGCGTGCCTGGACTGTGAAGATCGGTGCGACGGCGCCTCAGGCTGCAGGTGTGATTCACACTGACTTTGAGCGTGGGTTCATTCGCGCGGAAGTGACGGCTTACGATGAGTTTGTTCAGTACAACGGTGAACAGGGGGCCAAGGAAGCAGGTCGTCTGAGAGTGGAAGGCAAGGATTACATCGTCAAAGATGGCGATGTTATGCATTTCCGTTTCAATGTCTGATGCAATTGGGGTTGTCTGACCAGATAGCCCTATCCTTTTTAATTCCGGGTCATTCACTTCTGGAGAGTCATTATTGCTCTTATCCGGGATGGTATTAATAGGAGCATTAACAGTCCGTTCTGAAAAAATAATAAGGCTTTGAATAAGGCGCATGCCTAGTACCCGCAGAAATACGAAACAGGGGTAGGGGTTTTCTGAAAGTTCCTAAAAAAGCCGCTTAAACAGTTGACAGGACAGCGTTAAATCCTGAAAATGCGCACCATCTTTCGGCGGCTAGGTAGCTCAGTTGGTTAGAGCACAGCACTCATAATGCTGGGGTCGGCAGTTCGAGTCTGCCCCTAGCTACCATATTCAGGAGCTTGCAGGCAGGCGACTGCTAACGTAGGGTCGAAAGTGTACACGGAATGTCCATACCCTATAAAACATTTCGTATTTGCTGGGGTGTAGCCAAGCGGTAAGGCAGCAGGTTTTGATCCTGCCATGCGGGGGTTCGAATCCCTCCACCCCAGCCATAAAAATGGCTAGGTAGCTCAGTTGGTTAGAGCACAGCACTCATAATGCTGGGGTCGGCAGTTCGAATCTGCCCCTAGCTACCATTTTACTGGGGTGTCGCCAAGCGGTAAGGCAGCAGGTTTTGATCCTGCCATGCGGGGGTTCGAATCCCTCCACCCCAGCCATTTCTCTGAAGCCCGACTGAAACAGGTTGGGCTTTTTCGTTTCAGTGACTTTTAAAACCTCAATGTGTAAGTAATACCCAACTTGATTTGATCAGGAAGGTGAATTTCGGGGTGCAGATGCCGTTCTGAGCATGAAGTTGCTTGTATGAATGTTGATCTGTTGTCATTGCGGATAGCCAGGCACTCAAAACATCAAGATAATCTCATTCGTGTTTGGATTCGATCCAATAAAAAAAGACATTTCGTCATTAAAGAAAAAACGTTTGGGTTATTTGCTGGACGACAAATACCTGACGCATCATAAAGTTGAGGCCTGTTTTGGATTTTGTATTTACTCTTGATTGGGGGTTATTGCTGTTTTTTGTTGCGATCCTGGCTGGTTTTGTTGACTCCATTGCAGGCGGCGGCGGATTGATTACAGTCCCCGCGCTTCTGGCGGTGGGGCTTTCTCCGGCACAGGCTCTGGCGACCAATAAATTACAGTCAACAGGCGGCTCTTTCTCTGCCAGTGTTTATTTTATTCGAAGAGGGTTGGTGAATCTCAGGGAAATGCGTTTTGCCATTTTCATGACCTTTGTTGGCAGTGCCGCAGGCACGATTCTGGTTCAGTTGATTGATGCTTCGGTTTTGAAGCAGATTATTCCCTTCCTGTTATTGGGTATAGCTGCTTACTTTATTCTCTCCCCCAGTGTCCGAAATACTAAAGCTTCTTCTGCCAGAATGAGCCTGACCGCTTTTGCCTGTTCAGCAGGGCTGGGAGTCGGCTTTTATGATGGTTTCTTCGGCCCGGGCACGGGCTCTTTCTTCGCCATAGCCTTTGTCAGCCTCCTTGGTTATTCCCTGACAATGGCGACGGCTCATACCAAGGTTCTGAACTGTACCAGTAATGTGGCTTCCCTGCTGTTCTTTATATTGGGTGGTCAGGTTGTCTGGGCCGTAGGGGGAATTATGCTGATAGGTCAGTTCATTGGCGCCAGACTGGGATCGAGAATGGTTGTGAAGCGTGGTCAGCAGATTATTCGTCCCATGATCGTCGTTATTTCACTGGTTATGACCGGCAAACTCATGTGGGACGAATACGGACATTTGCTGTTTTGACGTTTTTTCTGCGAAAGTGAAGGTTTAGCGTTATTATAGATAGTCCTGCAGGCTCCTCGCCCTGGAGTCTTATAACTGTTTGTGAAGAATAACGTCACTCAGATATTTGAATGGACAACAGCTGGCTCAGTGCATTGTTTGGGGGAATCTATCTTGCCCTGATCATCGCCTTCGGAATTCACATTATTATGCAGCGCAGGCCGGTAGGCGTGACTCTGGCCTGGGTACTGTTGCTGTTCATTCTGCCGGTAGCCGGTTTTTTCTTTTACCTGCTGTTTGGCTCAAGGCGCCTTGGGAGAAGAAGGCTCCGACGTCTGGAGAGTCTGTATCCTGACTACGAACAGTGGTCTAGCCACCTTTCGAGAGTGATTACCCAGCGGCAGCTTGAGTATCCCTCCAATACTCCTCATACAGGGATCTACAAGCTGGCGGAGCAGACCCTGGGTATTCCAGTGCTGCCTTGTAGCAAGCTTCAGCTGTTTCATGAAACCGATACCATTCTTCATGGCCTGTTACAGGACATAGAGAAAGCCAGATGCAGCATTGTACTGGAGTTTTACATCTGTGAGCCCAAGGGGAGAATCAAGGTTCTGGCAGAGGCTCTGATCAGAGCTTCACGGAGGGGTGTTGACTGTATGGTAATACTTGATGCAGTGGGCAGTCGTCAGTTTCTTCGAAGTGAGTGGGCAAGACGTTTCCGTCTGGAGGGCATCAGTGTTACCGGGTCCATGCCGGTTGGTCTTTTAAGGATGCTGTTTGAGCGCCTTGATATTCGCAACCATCGCAAAATTCTCGTGATTGATGATGAAATTGCCTGGAGTGGCAGCTTTAACCTGGTCGATCCTGTTCATTTTCGTCAGAAGGCTAATGTCGGACAATGGATTGACGCCATGGTCAGGGTAGAAGGTATACCTGCACACGTTATGGCAGTGATTGCTCATTGGGATAAAGCGCTTGAAACGGGTGAAAAACATTCGTCGTTTAATGCTACCTACGAGTTTCCACCTTCCTGTCTTGACAGTTACACCGGTGCTGATGTTCACGTACTGCCATCAGGACCGGGTATCAACCGGGAAAGGCTCCATCAGGTTTTGCTTACCGCAATTTACGAAAGTAAGGAAGAGCTGCTGATATCTACGCCTTATTTTGTTCCGGACGAATCATTGCTGACAGCCCTGAAGTCAGCGGCCATGAGAGGGGTGGACGTTCAGTTACTGGTTCCTCGCACAAACGACTCCAGAATGGTTCACTATGCCAGTCGTTCCTATTACGAAGACCTGTTAAACGCAGGGGTGAAAATATTGCAGTTCAAGGGAGGATTGCTGCATACCAAATGTGTTCTGGTGGACCGATCGACCATTCTTTTTGGTACCGTAAATCTGGATATGCGCAGCGTTTGGCTGAATTATGAAGTGACCATGATCATCTACGACCGAGCCTTCAGCCAGACCGTGGCGACGCTTCTGGATCAGTATATGCAGAGTTCCGAGCGTGTTCGTTTGTCTCTATGGAGCCGAAGGTCTGTCACCAGGCGGTTTCTGGAGAGTCTTTTTCAGCTGTTAAGTCCTTTGTTGTGAAGTAATTACCTAACCAGCAGGCCTGGTACTTACTGCGTCGTTTAAGAACATCCATGTTTTGATCAATAAAGATTTTTAACTGAAACAGTTCGCCTTATTTATAGACTTCCAGCGAGTCAACCGTTATGGAGTAAAGGGTTTCAGTGTACTCTGAGTGAGTGGTCTCAACATGCAGGGTTCCAACCAGCCAATAAGGAGTGCGGCCCGCTTCCTCGACTTTGATGCCTTTTTCCTTATTCTTGAATTTCACATAAATGGTCTGGTTAGGCGGTGGTGCTGGTACGTGGATGCAGGCATCCTTGGTTGGTACCAGTAACAGCTCAGTCGCTCTCTGGTTTTTATCCAGATTGAGTGGCACGAGGTACCCGGGGATTTTTACCGTGCGTTTGTCCAGTCTTGCAACGGGCGTCTTGCCCAGCTTATCCAGATAGGCGATGACATCATCTTTACTCATCTCTCCGGCCTGATAACTGTCAACGACTTTTTGATCCGGTGCAGGCATCAGCTCGTCCCAGGTGATCTCTATGACTTCTGCTTGGGTTGCAGGCTTTTCCACCGGCTTGGCCTGAACGGTGGTGACTGGCAACAGGGCCAGCAGCGTTGTCAGTATCAGGGATTTTCCTGTTTTCATAATGATGTTCATTTTAGACCCTTATGGTCAGGCCATCGGCAAGAGAGTTTTTGTAGGCGCGCCAGGCCGGGATTATGCCCAAAACAATGGCGCAGACAATGATCATTCCGGCCAATGACCATTCAAAGGTGCCCGGAGCACTGATGGCCAGGTGCAGCCCCAGCATTTGTTGCACAACGGGCTGAATAGCGAATAGCAGTCCATAGAGTATAAGGAAGCCCAGAAGGGTTCCTGACACCGCATAAACGACAGATTCAGTGATCATCAGCGTGAAGATATGGATCGGCCTTGCGCCAACAGAGCGGAGAATGGCCATCTCCCGGCGCCTTTCATTAAGAGAAGTGAGAATCGTAGTCAGCATGCCCATCAGACCTGCCAGGACCACCATGATGGAAACCGCCAGCAGTGCCTTTTCTGCGGTACCAACCAGTTGCCAGAGTTCCTGAAGAGCAACACCGGGCAGAATGCCGGTCATGGCTTCCTGCCGGTATTCATTGACTTTCCTCTGGTATCGGAAAGCGGCAATACGGGATTTCAGGCCAACGAAATAGGCGGTAACACTGGCGGGCTGCAGATTCATGGCCTGTGCCTCTGCAGCGGACACCGAGAATGCGGCAATGGGTGGTGCACCACTTACCCAGTCGATATGCAGGGCTTCGATCCCCTCAAGAGAGATTAGAATTACTCTGTCCGTGGGCGTGCCTGTTGGCTTGAGAATGCCGGAAACCTTAAAAGGCTTATCATCGTGAGGCAGCAGACTCTTACTTTCTATGCCATGGCTCAGAACAATGCTGTCACCGACTTCATAGCCAAGACTGGCAGCGACTTCAGATCCAAGTACAGCGTCGTATAAGGCATTGAAAGGTTGGCCCTCGGACAGTTGCAGTGATTCATCATCGCCGTATCGAAAATGACTGAACATGTCGTGGGAGGTGCCCACGACCCGATAGCCATGGTGGGAGTCACCCAGGGAAATGGGAACAGACCAGGCAACATCCGGGGCAGACGTCAGATCCTGATAAGTCTCCCAGGATATATTGTTGGTGGCATTGCCAATGTGGAAAACAGAATACAACAGAAGATTGATAGAGCTGCTTCTGGCTCCCACAATCAAATCCGTCCCTGACACGGTGCTGGTAAAGCTGTTTTTGGCTTCGACCCTGATACGTTCAACCCCCAATAGCAGGGCTACGCTGACGGCAATGGAAAATATAGTCAGCAAGGCGGTTGTTTTTCGGTTTTTAAGGCTCTTTAAAGCCAGGCTTAAAATCGGCATCAGTCCACCTCTTTGACTTTGCTGGCCCGGTTAATTTCATTGAGCACAATGCTGCGATCAAATAACGATTCAAGGCTACGGTCGTGGCTGACAAATAGAAGGGTGTTGCCTACTGTTTCACATTCTGCGAACAGCAGATTGATGAAGGCTTCCCGGGTATCTGTGTCCAGTGCTGAAGTAGGCTCGTCGGCAATGATCAGATCAGGCTTGCCAATCAAAGCTCTGGCGGCGGCAACTCGCTGTTGCTGTCCGATACTCAGTTCTGTAACGGGACGATGCAGTATGGATTCGTCCAGTTCCAGATGTTTAAGAAGACGTCTTGCTTCATCCTGCTCACTGCCAGCGATACTGGCGAGATTGCTTTTGCGCTTTTTGGCAAAGCCCAGAGACAGAGTGACGTTCTCTATTACAGAGAGATAGGGAATCAGATTGAACATCTGGAAGATAAAACCAATATGATCAGCACGGAAGCGATCGCGCTGCACCGGGGAAAAACGACTAATGTCGTTCCCCAGCACGTTGACCTGTCCCCGCTCCGGTGTAATGACGCCGCCGAGCAGTCCCAGTAGTGTGGTTTTGCCGGAACCCGATGGGCCGCGGACAAAGACCTTTTCGCCTCTGGATACAGTCAGTTCAGGAATATCCAGAACAGGTATTCCTGCTTTCCAGCTGAACTCAACAGCTGTGAGTTCAATAACTTGAGAGCGGGAGTCAGTCATCTTAGAAGCGAACCTCTGGCTTGCTCTTGGTCATTTCGGCAGCCATCTGACCTTTTTGGGTGAAGCCCTGAACACTTAAGGATTCGCTGCGCTCGAATGTTTCAAAGATTGAGGTGCTGATGGTGTTCAGCTGATTGGCATTGCCACATTCAAAGACGTACTTAGCTGAGATATCCATATGCCCGCTTTCGCTCTCATGCTCTTCATGGTTGTGTTCACCGTGATGGTCATGAGAGGCATGCTCACCGTGATGATCGTGCTCATCATCATGGCCATGAGATGCGTGCTCATCGTGGTGATCATGCCTGTTATGATCTTTTTCATGATTTCCGTGATCGTCGTTATGAGCTTTTTCATGACCATGATCGTGATCAACAGAGCTTGAGGAAGCTTTGGCGCTAACCAGTTTGCAGGAAGCGGCAGGGGTCATGCTCCAGAGGCTGGCGGCTTCCAGCTTTTCCAGAGCTTCATGGAGCTGGTGGCGTTGTTTATCGGTAGTAATGGTCTCGAAGCCCAGCACATCATTGGCAGGCATTTTCAGTTCCAGGTGAATTTCAGAACCTTCGACTGCAAAGTTCAGTTCACCCTGTCCGTGAACATGGGCGTCAACGTGACGCTGCTCTCCATTTGCGGAATAGACAGCCAGGGACAGGACTCCGCAGGCAATACCGGCAGCCAGTTTAGTAAAAGTTTGCATAATGTCACTCGTAGAGGCACTTATCTGATAAATAGGTTTTCTGGTTTATTGATGACATCAGATAAAGGCCGGCGGAGCCCGGGTCAGCCTTTTGGTGGGGGTTTCCAGAGAAACGGAGCGGGTTTTTTCTGCACTGTTGAAGGGAGTGAAGAACGAACGTTCTGCAGCAAACAGTCCGGGGGATGGAGGTGCCTGGGAAGTCAGCTGACAGCCCGCTGAATGATGCTGATCCCCGTGCCAGTGATCGGCATGATCATTCAGTGACAGTTGTTGGAGCAGATTGTGATAACTAGAACTAAAGTCCTTAGGGGGATTATGCGTGTGACTGACGGAGTACTGGATAACCAGCAAATAAACGACACAAATCAGACAAAATCGAAGAGGATTTGGTCTTTGTCTGTGGGCAGTGTTTATCAGGCTTATGGTTAGCATTCAGTCATGTTATCGACACGTATGAAGTAATGGTCCGAATTATTCTCTAAAGCCCTAACAAAAAGCAATACTAGAAGACGCAGTCATTTGCGTTTAGTCGAATTGCTTGCCGTGAACTATAAAACGAACTTTCCTGGCTAAGCTAAAGTCTGTTGTCAGAGCATTGTCTTGACCAGGTTTCGACGGGTCAGCCAAGAGGTAATGAACACTGCCAGTAAGTGCAGGCCGACAAAGTAATAGAGGCCATTCACCAGCATGGAGTGCCATTCATAAACATTGTGTTCAAAGCCAAAGTCGGTATCCTGCAGCCACCCGGTAAACGCAGCCAGGGCCAGAGCAATCCATATCAGCCAGACAGCAATCGCTCCCATTGGGTTGTGGCCATTTTTACCCTGTTGCCGGGTTTTCAGCTCATAAAGGTGCTGTTTGATGCCCGAGAATGAGGGTTTGATGTCCCGGAGGCGAGCAGGTGCCGGGGCAAAAGTCACGCCATAAAGCAGTCTGAGTCCTACCAGGGCAAGGATGACCCAGCCAGAATACGCATGGTACTCGCTGTACCCGTCAATCAGAAAATGATTACTGAAAAAGAGTAATGCAACCGTCCAGTGAATCAACTGAACGGTTCGTGGCCATTGAAACTTTTTAGACATCGAACTTTCTGTGGTATTTCTTTCTGATGTCATTGAGCTTTTTCATTCTTTGTTTGGCCAGATCCAGATCTTTATTGTCGAGAGCAGCCTGAACCCCGGCCAGTCCGGTCAGCAGTTGATCAATGCCTTTTCGGAATTCCTCAGGCGCATCAGTGTAGCCGGTCTCCCTGGCGTTTTCGGCGTGTGTACGGAATTCAGTTAGGTAGCTCTGCATGTCTTCAATGGTTTTAGCAGAGCCGGAGCGTTTGAAATTGAAGCCCATTTTTTTCATTTCAGTGTTCAGTTCATCAGAATGACCTTCGTGGCCATGGCTATGAGCTGAAGCAGGCATGGAAGCCATCAATGAAGCGGACAGTGCCAGTGGTATAAAGAGGGCTTTGGCAAGCGATTTCATATTAACTTTCCGTATAAACATTTCGCTCGGGCATCATAATGATTCTTGCAAGAAATAAGAAGGCTAGTTGTGTAAAACTTTTTGATTTAAAGGCACTGTCACTGAAGGGCATGTCATAAAATATCCGAACACTTTCAGACATTTACCGACATGAAGTTATTCTGTTTTTCTGGTTGCCAGACTACCGCCCTGATCTTTCCAGTCTTTCAGACCTCCTCTGAAGTGCATGATGTTGGTATAACCCCGAGCCGCAGCAAAATCTGCTCCGGCAAACCAGGATGTACATTGTGGACCACCACAATAAACAACTATGGGGTAGTTTTTCAGGATGGGGAGTTGGCTCTCCAGAGTGGCTCTGTCTGTCAGAGAGTAGGCATCTGGCAGGTGACCCATGGTATAGGTCTCCCCCCTGTTAGTATCAAGAAGAAACACTTCGCCAGCATCGACTGCCTTGCGCAAGTCAGGGTAAGAGATGGCGGGGTAGTGCCTGTTGTAGGCGGCGAGCCTGTCTTCCGTGGTTGCGTTATCTGAAGCTGTCACACTGGTGCTCAGCAGGATCGCTGCGCAAGCCAGCATACGTGGGTCTCTTAACCATGAAGCGAACATGGGGGGATCTCCGGTTTACTACTAAAGCACAGAGTATAGATGGCCTGTCGCTAGTTGGCTCCGAAGTTCTTTAAAGCCTGGGCATAGGGTGCGGCATGATGGTGTGTTTCCAGTAGCGATAGAAAGGTGCTGCCCTCTGGTGTCACTGGATTGATCTCCAGACCTGTTTCCGAGTAAAAGTGCAGGAATCGTTCAAAGTCCTCTGCTCGCAGTGCACGATAAGCACGGGTCAGAATGTGTAGGGCGCGATCTTCTCCGGCTGGTGCCTGAAGGGTAAGCAGTTCTTTGATTCGCTCATCATTCAGCACTTCACCAATGACTTTCTGTTTGTCTTTCTTCATCGTTATTCCTGATAGCTTTTGGCTGTTTGCCGGCATTGTACACGATGGATTTTAAACTTTCAGGAATCTTAATCTTGATACTTTCACCGGGATTGTCGGAAAAGTGGCGATTATGGCATTTATAGTTGCTCAAGCCCTATTCAAGTAATCTGAATTATTCCGAAATGGTATAGATTTTTTAAATAAGCGCCTCAACTTTAGATGATACTTAATTTTACAAAGGAATAGACTGAATGAATCAGAGGTAACAAGGATGTCAGCAGCAGCAGTAGGTTCAGTTGGGGGGCAAAGTCCGGTAAAAACTGGGCAGCAGGTTTCTCAGGGTATTGAAGGAGGAGCCAGGACGAAAGCCCAGAGTATGAATCGCAGTATCGAAGTGCGTAATCATCCCAATTTTCTCCCTTCATCTCCCCCGACACACAGCAGTTCACTTCAATCACTCTCATCTGACATTTCGCTGTACGAACGAAAGAGCGAAGTAGTAGAGGGTCGAAAGCACATTGAATCAAATCATTTAGAAAAAGAGCCATCAGGCTCTGTCAGCCCAGCTAAAGAAATCACCAAACCGACCTTAAAGCAAAAGGTGGTTCATATCTTTGGCGAGTTGAAGCGTTCATTAAAGAATGAAAACTGGAAGCCTGTTCCTCAGGATCTGATCAATAGGGTTCGCAACAATGGTTTGAGAGAAGAGCTTTCCACCAGAAATGAAAAGATAGTGCAACTGGGCGGGCTGCAAGAAAGAGCCAATTCTCTGGAGAAAAAGCTGGTAAGTTTTGATAAAAAGTACGCCAAGTCACTCGCGCTTTATGCGGCACCGGAAAATCCTCCCAAAAAAGGTAAGTTTCCGGCTCCGGATGGAAAAACCTACGACTTTTCCAAGGGGCAATTTTTTGGTGACAGAGTGAAGATGTTGAATGAGTTAAAAGCTGCCTTTGATAAAGATCCTGGTTTTCAGAGTTACAACTCTGATCTTGAAGAGTTAAGAAGTATAAAAGGCAATGGAGATGAGCCAGGCAAAAAAGCTGAGCTGAAAAAGGAGATCAGGGAGCTGAGTCAATCCCTGAAACCAAGGGTTGACGCAGAGGCTGGTCAGGAAACCGAGCTTCGCCTTGGAAATCTCAATGCTCAGGTAGAGACTATTCAAATGAAAACGAAAAAGGCAATTCAGCAAAAGTCCGAAGAGTATCGAACAAATATAAAAACACTGAAAGAAGCAGTAGATAGTAAAAGAAAAGAACTGGACTCCCACAGAATGGAGAATGAGTTAAGGAAGTTCAAAATCTCGGGAGTGACACGCAAGCTTGAGGGAATCGTAAGCTCCAGACAACGGTGGCTGAATAATGTTGAGAGTAATACTCAATTGAGTCCACAGCAGAAACAGCAGAGCAAAGCACGAATAGAGGCGTCATTCAGTCAGAGGAAGGTGGAGCTTCAGGAAGAGTTAAAGAGCCTTAACAGTAAGGTAAATTCTTATCAAAGCATAAAGCAAGTGCTTCAGGAAGAATATGATCGAGCCATTGAGGCCAGGGACCACGCCGCTGAGGGCAGAGGTTTCAGAGAAAGCATAAATGAAATTCTCAATGGGGAGAGTAAAGAAATAAGAAAAATTTATGAAATGCGCAATGCATTTCCCGGGAAAATTGAACTTGATCGAGCTGCAATCAGAAAAGGTTTGCAGGGAAGAATAAGCTAAAAGGCGTTGAACCAGTCTACCACCGGGTAAACTGGTTCAGCTCACTCAATTTTCAGTGACCCTTCAAAGCAAAAATGCCGTTGGCATTTCGCCAGTAGCCCTGGTAATCCAGCCCATACCCAAAGATATAACGATCTTCAATTTCAAGACCTGAGAAATCTGCCTTGAGGCCGGGGCGAGCCTTGCGGTCATGCAGCTTGTCAACCAGAACGGCGGTCAGAACCTTCTCGGCACCTTGTTCCTTGCAGAAGTCGACAATGGCGTCCAGAGTGTGGCCCTCGTCAAGAATGTCATCAACGATCAGAATTGTCCTGCCCTTCATGTCCTGTGAAGGGCGTACTTTCCAGTCCAGACGGCCACCGGTTAATTGATCACGGTAGCGTGTGGCGTGCACGTATGAGGCTTCCAGGGGGAACTGCAGGTGAGTGAGCAGCTTGCCGGTAATGACCATGCCACCATTCATTACACAGTAAACCAGTGGATTACTACCAGACAGTTGTTCAGTAATAGCGCTGCCCATATTTTTAATGGCGTCTTCTATCTGTTGTTCATTGTACAGGCAGTCAGCCTCGTTGAGGACTTGCTGGATATGGTCGAGATCAACAGACATGGGTTGGGAACCTCGTTGTAATAACTCGTCATTGGCTAACAACTGGCTTTCTCCGGAAACTGCCTGATGGGCAAGCAATGAATCGGGTTCCAGGCAGCGCAGACAAAAGTTGAACCGTGGAAAAAAGAGGGCAACGATACCTACATTAGATGTGAACAGCAAGTTATAGCTTACTTCGGTTTGCTGTGAGAAAAACTTATAGGTGGGTCATAAGGGCTGTGTAAAAATAAAAAGATTCAAGCCCGTCAAATCGGTAGAGTCAGTATTAAGTGGAAGGCATCGGGAGCTGACATGAGCGTACAAGAAATCAAGCACCCTCTGGTACAACACAAGCTGGGCATTTTACGCACCAGGGGTATCAGTACGAAAGGGTTTCGGACACTGGCTAATGAAGTGGGTTCGCTGCTAACTTACGAAGCGACCAAAGATTTTGAGCTGGAAGATCATGTTATTCATGGCTGGGCCGGAGACGTCACCGTCAAGCAGATCAAAGGTAAGAAAATTACTATTGTTCCCATTCTCAGGGCAGGTCTGGGTATGATGGATGGAGTGCTTGATCTGGTGCCGGGTGCCCGGGTCAGTGTCGTAGGTCTGTATCGGGATGAAGAAACCCTTGAGCCGGTTCCTTACTTCGAAAAGCTGGTTAAGGATATCAATGAGCGAATTGCTCTTGTATTAGACCCTATGCTGGCTACCGGTGGTTCCATGACGGCCACTATTGATATGCTCAAGAAAGCCGGCTGCAAGGAAATCCGCTGCCTTGTGCTGGTGGCGGCTCCGGAGGGTATAGAGAAAGTGCTTGAAGCTCATCCGGATGTCAAAATCTATACTGCCTCGGTGGATGATTGTTTGAATGACCAGGGTTACATCATGCCGGGCCTGGGCGATGCCGGAGATAAAATCTTCGGAACTAAATAGTGAAGGGAAAAACTGATTATGACTGATATAAACCCGGCAGATGATGGAATGCCAGTATGGCGACAGATGTTGCTGGGGGGACAGATGCTGTTTGTCGCCTTCGGTGCTCTGGTACTGGTGCCCTTATTGACCGGGTTGGACCCAAATGTTGCTTTCTTTACCGCTGGTATTGGTACGCTGATATTCCAGTTATGTACCAGACGGCAGGTGCCTATCTTTCTGGCCTCTTCTTTTGCCTTTATTGCGCCTATTACGTTTAGTGTTCAAAGTTGGGGCCTGCCTGCAACATTGGGCGGCATGATGGCAGCAGGGCTGTTTTATGTTGTGCTCAGCTTTATCATTCGCCTGCGGGGAAGCGGCATCCTTTATCGATTATTTCCTCCGGTAGTGGTGGGTCCGGTAATTATGGTCATTGGTCTCGGGCTGGCGTCTGTTGCCGTTGACATGGCCAGCGGTGATGCCAACTCATCGATTGATCCCAATACCTCCTTGTTGCTGGCGGGCGTCGCTCTGGTGACAACACTGGCCGTTTCCACCATGGCCGGCGGTATCTTCAAACTGATTCCGGTTATCTGTGGAATCGCTGTTGGTTATATTGCTGCGTTATTTATGGGGGTTGTGGATTTTCAGCCGGTTATTGATCGTCCATGGTTTGCTGTTCCTGCGTTTACGGCCCCGGAGTTTAACTGGAATGCCATTCTGTTCATGGTACCAGTCGCGATTGCGCCAGCTATTGAGCATATTGGCGATATGCTGGCGATCAGTTCGGTTACCGGTAAGAAGTACCTCGAAAAGCCCGGTCTGAAAAATACCCTGATGGGTGATGGTTTTGCCACTTCTGCTGCGGCCATGTTGGGTGGCCCTCCCAATACTACCTACTCAGAAGTCACCGGTGCGGTGATGCTGACAAAAGCTTTCAATCCCAAAATCATGACCTGGGCTGCAATCATGGCTGTTGCAGTGGCGTTTATCAGCAAAGTCGGTGGCTTTCTGGCTACGATTCCAACACCGGTGATGGGTGGAATCATGATGCTGTTATTCGGCTCTATTGCTGTTGTCGGTCTCAGTACCATGATCAAGGCTCAGGTGGATCTGAGCAAGCCACGCAATCTGGTGATTGTGTCAGTTGTTCTGGTGTTTGGTATTGGTGATCTGGCTTTGTCGATGGGTGGGTTCACTCTGAAAGGCGTTAGCCTTTGTGCCATTACCGCCGTTTTGCTGAATGCGATCTTGCCTCATGCCGACAGGGAAGATAAGTTTCAGTCTACAGATGCCTGATTGCAAGTGATCCTGTTACAAAACTAATTGAAACTGATTCTGTCCAGCTCGGTATTAGATTCTAACAGCATAGATTCAGCTTCATCCAGATCTTTGGCAATGTTGATGAATCTGGAGATGCCCGTCAGTTCCAGCAGTGAATGGATGGATCTTGAGACATTGCAAAGCGTGATGCTGTGAATCCGGTTCAATGAATTTCGGGTGTTGAGTAAGACTCTCAGGCCTTCGCTGCTGATGCTGAATAGCTGAGAACAGTCCAGAATCAGGTGGTGATTGCCCTCAAAGGTGGCGGCTTCGATGGCTCGGTCCAGCATTTGTGAGGTGGCAGCGTCTACTTTACCCCGAACTTCCAGCAGGGTGTAGTTGTAATGATCTTCCAGATTGATGGATAAGGCCATAGTCTTACTCCTTTAAAATGGCTGCTTTGTTGCGAGATATCCTAGGATCTGTTGGAAGCAATTGGTATAACAAGGTTGACAGCATTGCTGACAATTTCAGCTGAACAGCTTTTACCGGCAGGTCTTTTTGTGGGTTTAGCTGTTCCGATGGAGCGGTAGGTTTGAGATTCGCTGGTGTCTCTGACTTATTTCCGAGCAATAAAAAAGGGGTGAACCATCACCCCTGTCTTAAATGTCCTGTCAGTCAGTTAGCCAGCACTGTAGAAAGTCGCCGATCCAGGTCCAACCGGCAGACCCATTACGAAGACCCAGATGAAGAACAGCACACTCCAGCCAATCACGAAGAACATTGAGTAAGGCAGCATCATGGAGATCAGAGTGCCAATACCGAGGTCTTTCTTATAACGTGAAGCAAAGGCAACGATCAGGCCAAAGTAGCTCATCATTGGCGTGATGATATTGGTGACTGAGTCACCGATACGGTAGGCGGCCTGAATGACTTCAGGCGCGTAGCCTACCAGCATCAGCATTGGCACAAAGATTGGTGCAGTTACGGCCCACTGCGCGGAAGCGGAGCCAATCATCAGGTTTACAAAACCACACATCAGGATGAAAACAACGAACAGTAGTGGGCCGGTCAGGCCGATGTTCTGAAGGAATTCCGCACCCAGTACCGCAAAGATGGTGCCGAGATTGGTCATGCCAAAGAAAGCAACAAACTGGGCAGCAAAGAACACCAGGACAATGTACATGCCCATGGTGCTCATGCTCTTGGACATGCAATCGATTACGTCTCTGTCATTCTTGACCGTGCCTACCGTTTTACCGTAGACAAAGCCGGGAATCGCAAAGAAGATCAGGATCATGGCAACAATGCCCTTAAGGAATGGAGAGCCTGCAACAGCACCCGTTTCAGGGTGTCTGAGAACGCCCCACTCGGGAACAATGGTGAGAGCCATAACACCCACCAAGACCAGTAATGCCATTCCAGCTCGTTTCAGGCCGCGTTTCTCAAGGTCGGTGACGTCTTCCATTTTGTCTTCAGAAAGATCAACGGAAGCTTCTGATTCGTTGTACTTGCCCAGACGAGGCTCAATGATCTTGTTGGTTACCCAGGTACCTACGAAGGTGATCAGGAATACACTGACCGACATGAAGTACCAGTTGGCTTCAGGACCCACGACATAAGCCGGGTCAATCATTCTGGCGGCCGTTTCTGTGATGCCGGAAAGCAGTGGATCAACAGTGCCCAGAAGCAGGTTAGCGCTATACCCCCCGGAAACACCGGCAAAAGCGGCAGCCAGACCGGCCAGAGGGTGTCTTCCCAGTGAGTGGAAGATCATGGCAGCCAGAGGAATAACAACCACGTAGCCCAGTTCAGAAGCGGTATTGGACAGAATACCGGCAAACACAACAATCATGGTTACGGTGTTGCGGGATGCCTTCATCACCAGGGAGCGAACCAGTGCACTTAGCAACCCGGAGTGTTCTGCAATAGCAACACCCATGAGAGCAACCAGTACGGTGCCCAGAGGAGCAAAGCCGGTGAAATTGGTAACCAGCCTGGTCACAATCATCCGCAGGCCATCACCTGTCAGCAGGTTGACAACATGGATCATGCCATCTGTTGCACGGCCTGCGGCTCCTTCCGGACGGGGGTCAACGACACTCAGTCCTGCCCATGAGGCGATACCACTGATAATAACAATACCCACAGCAAACAGGGCAAACAGGGTAATTGGATGGGGTAACAGGTTGCCAAGCCACTCTACCGTAGCGAGGAAACGATCAAAGGCGGTGCTATTATTTTTGCTATTATTTGCATCACCTGTTGGGAGAGTTTCGGACTGGTACGACATACTTCCGCTCCAAACAGTTTTAGTAGTTTTTTAGCCAGCATCTTTGCTTGTAGTTTTGACAGCCTGGCCATGAGTAACACTCATTCGTTAAATGCTTGTGATTGTGGTCGTTTAGCAAATGAATGCGACGGATGAGTCAGGCAATAGATCCTGACAAAAAGATAAGCTGGACTATATTCCCAGAAAATCTGGTCGGCATAATACTCTGAAACAGGATTTTTTTACAAATTTAGTTATAAGGATATAGTTTTTATTTGATTTGAATTTCATTTTAAAAGACGTTTGTCAATTAAGTTGAAACCCCTGAGTCCATGGTAAGCAGGTAACAGGGCTTGTTTAGGGAGGGATTTGACAATTAATTCTTCCGTGGCACGACTGATCGTGAGCTTAGGCATTTTTACGATGAATGATCAGAACCTGTTCACCTTTAATAGTACTTAGGATGTGGTTTTTGTAGATAAGGAGTCTGAGTATGGACGCTGGATCCAGTCAATCTTTCACAGTCAGTCAACCTCTGAGGCCATCGGTCACGGGTAATGAGCTTCATTCAAGGGGGGGATCAGGTCGTTCTGCCACATTCAATACTCGCAATGTGACAAGGGCGGATAACCCTTCTTGTAAACTGACTGTTTACCTCGACAATGGCCACAGCTTTGTCAGGCTTGAGAACAAGGACAGAGGAGTAGACATTACCCGAGGTCTCTACCCAGCCCGGTTTGTTGCATCGAAAGCTAATCTTCGTAATAAGCTCAGGCTGGAAACCCTGTTCAATTCTGCGACTTTTCCTGTTAGTCCCTTGGTATCAAAACCAGCTCCTATGGAGGAAGTGCAAAAGCCTCGCGTTGATCGTAATCAGTGTCCAGTGGTTGAGAGTAATAATGATAAATTGAAATCCAAACTTTATCTGACCTACGCAGCGCCTTTAGGGGCAAAGCTGGCGGGCAGAACACACGTAGGGCGGGCATTGGCGTTAATTGGTGTTCATAGAGTGCTTTTTTCGAAAATGCAGGGGCGACTTTCTGATGAAACCTTCAGCTATGCCTATGAGGGTTTTGATAGTATCCCCAAAGTTACTTTCTTCATTTCTCAGAAGGAAGCATTGGCGGTGGAGAAGTATATCACAGAGTATGACGATGCCTGTGATAAAGGAGAGGAAAGTTGTATCTATCAAGGGATTGGGTTTAACTGTGTTGATTTTGCTCAGGAAGCTTTCTCAAAAACGGACTATTCCGGTCATTTTATTGAATATTTCACCCCTTCAATTTTGTCGCAGAGCGTGGGCATGGCAGGACTCTACGCAGTTGGCTGTCATCTTGTGGTCAAAAATCCCGCTTCGATAGCTGGAACACTGATGTTGGCGGTCGTGGTTGGCAAATGCGCAGTTCCCAGGCTGAAGGAAGCTGTCAGGAGTGTTGGCAGTTGGATCTGTGGTTGGGTGTGGCCTGCACAGCAGGCAATCGCAGCGACACAGGTGGATGTGAGTGAGTTGAAGCGGCTTCATGGCAGCCTTCAATTAGCCAATTTATACTGCGAGGTATTCTGGGAAAATTATAGTGAAAGAGATGCTGAAGCCAGAAAGCTGATCAGCGATAGTGTTGATCTTCAGGCGCGTTTCGATGATCTGGAAGAGCTGATCAAAACAGAAGACTATAATGGAAGACATCAATCGTTTATTTATAAAGAGCTGAAAAATATTCAGGACGGCTTTACCGAATTCTTCAGGGAGGCTGCTGACATGAAGAACGCTCATAACAGCAAGGAGAGTTGGCATGGACGACGGGCATAGTAAACTTCAGACAGGGGCTCTGCCTCCCGGGCCGATGGATACCGGTGATCTTTCTCAATCCGGCGTCCTGTTACGTGATTCGGCAACTTTCAATACTCGCAATGTGACAAGGGCAGACAACCCTTCTTGTAGGCTGACCGTTTACCTCGACTATAGCCACAGTTTTGTCAGGCTTGAAAACAAAGCCAGAGGCGTAGACATTGCTCGCGGTCTCTATCCTGTTTCGAATACTCGGTGGGAAGTGATACCACAGAATGCAGAAGGTAGTCTTGATGATGATCATGAACTGGACTCCCTGTCTCATTCTGAGGCTCCCCCCGCTGATCCTCGAGTACCGAGAGATGAGAAACCAGACCCTGTTGACGAAGTGCTCGAGCCTTTCGTTGATCATAATCAGTGTCCTGTGCGGGAAGTTGTTGGGGATCTTGGGCGGGTTCGCAGACTCTTACTGGCCTCTGTAGTGTCTGGAGGGGCCAAGTTGGCGGGCAGAAGATCTCAGGGAAAGGTGTCGTGTTCTGTTGGAGTTGACAGATATTCATATGAAATTCTTTCCAAAACACAGCAGGGGGTTGTGTTGGATGAAGCTATCGAATTTAAAACTTATTACCATAACGAAATTAATGATATCCCTAAAGTCACTTTCTTTATCTCTCAACAGGAAGCCATAAGAGTTGAGAAGTATATCTCAGAGTACGCCGATGCCTGTGATAAAGGAGAGGAAAGTTGTATCTTTCAAGGGATTGGGTTTAATTGTGTTGATTTTGCTCAGGAAGCTTTTTCAAAAACCGGCTATCCCGGGCATTTTATTCAATACTTTACGTCTTCCCTTCTGGACCAGCATCTGGGTGTAGCGGGACTCTACGCCGGCAGCTACCATCCTCTAGTCAAAACGGCCAAATCGATAGGTGGAACCTTGATGTTGGTGGCAATAGTGGGTAAATACGTCCCTAAATTGACGGAAGCGGTAAGAAGTGTTGGTAGCTGGATGTGTGGCTGGGTCTGGCCTGAGCAGCAGGCAGTTGCAGAGACAAAGGTGGATGTGAGTGAATTGAAGCAGCTCCATGGCAGGCTTCAATCAGCCAATTTATCCTGTGAGGCGTTTTGGGAAAGCTATGAAGCAATTGATGCTGAAGCTAAAAAGCTCATCAGCAACAGTGTTGATCTTCAGACACGTTTCGATGATCTGGAAAAGTTGATCAAAACTGAAGGTTATGATGGAAGACATCAATCGTTTATTTATAAAGAGCTGCAAAATATTCAGGACGGCTTCACCGAATTCTTCAGGAAGGCTAATAATATGAAGAGTGCCAAAAACAGCCATTAATCTCCTTCTTGTGGTTCCATTTTTTTACTAGTAGCTGAAGGCGTACGCCCCGGTCAGTAGCCCCTGATTTTCTTCTATGCTTTTTTTCGAGAGCTTCTATCCTGTAAATTTGATTTTCCAGTCAGTGAGCAAGCTTGATGAAAGAGTTCAGTGCCCTTCTGGCTTTACTTTTTGGGGTGAGTATCCTTGCAGTTGCAGGTTCGCCTTTGCCGGATGCTTCTGGAAAACGAAAAAGTATGGAATCCATTCCCGTCTACACCAGCCCTCCCACGACCTGTCCCTTGAGTGTCTCTGATCAGTGTTTGCCTCTCAAACTATTGACCTGGAATGTGAATCTGATGACTTCCTATGACTTTTTTGAGTTCCTGATGTGGTGGTTTGGTAGCCAGGACATGAACGATCCGGAAATGAGGGCGCAGGAAATTGCCCATTATATGAGCAAGAGGGATTATCACATTGTCTCGCTTCAGGAATTGGGTGATCAGTATCTCAGAGACGTCGTCAATGAGGGAATGAGGCAGGCAGGTTATTACATGACGCCTGTTTTGGGTGAAGGGTGGGAATGGCTGTTGTATGGAAGGCTATTCAATGGCGGGGTAGTGATTTATAGCAAGGCGCCGATTCTTGAGATGCGTGAATTTGTCTTTCCAATGCCGGCAGGCAACCAGGGGTGGTGTGCTGTCGGTGCCTGGTATATCAAGGTGCCAACCCAAAGTGGAAATTTGCATGTGTTTGGTCTCCATTTGCAAACGGTGCAAACTGATAGCGAAGATGAATACAAAGGTCTGATCAGGCACTACGATTATCTTGGGGAGATCAAGAGTAAATTGAATATACCCAGCCATGAAGCAGTCATTTACATGGGGGACTTTAATTCTGATGCGGGTAGAAAAGACGGAGAATCTGAAGGGGGTGAATATTTTCAAATCATGCTGGAAACCCTGTTCAGCCGCCAGGCAGCTGATTTTACCAATACCTCTTTGCCCTATTCCTTTGACATCCATAGCAATGGAATGGCCAAAGGAAAAGGTCCTCATCAGGGTACTCTGGATAATATTCTTTGTGACAGGAGAAATGTCTGTCCAGTGAGTGGTTACCTGAGAATTTTACAGGCCAATCAAACAAATACCCGATTAGGTGTGCTTTCGGATCATTATCCCGTTGAGGGTATCCTGTATTTCACTGAGGAATAAATCTTTAAGGTTCATATTCCTCTTCGAGGCTGTCGAAAAACTCTGGTTTCCACGCTTTCAGGTCCTGTAGGGCAAAGCGTGGGAAAGAGCTGTTGGAGTTTTGCGACTGCCTCCTTGGGGTGAGTTGGTTGATTGTCTCCGAATCGGAAAATAACTCTCAGGCGTCCAGCTTTTTCTTGAGAATCTGGTTAACCATACCCGGATTGGCTTTGCCTTTTGAGGCTTTCATGGCCTGACCCACGAAGAAGCCGATCATCTTGCCACGCTTTTCGGGAGGTGCAGCGCGATAGTTTTCGACTTGTTGGGCGTTGGCAGCAAGTACTTCATCAATCATGGATTCAATGGCGCCTGTATCGGTCACTTGCTTGAGACCTTTCTTCTCGATGATTTCATCCGCATCTTTGCCTTCGCTATTCCACAAGGCTTCAAAAACCTGTTTGGCGATCTTGCCAGAAATGGTGTTGTCCTTGATGCGGGCAATCAGGCCTGCCAGTGCTTCAGCAGAAACAGGGCTGTCTGAAATTGCAATGCTTTTGGCATTAAGGGACTTGGATACTTCACCCAGAACCCAGTTGGCAGCGAGTTTGGCGTCACCACTGATTTTCGCAGCGGTTTCAAAGAAAGTGGCCGTCGCCTGATCGCCTGACAGAATTTCAGCATCCACTTCGCTCAACCCCAGCTCTCTGACAAAGCGGGCTTTTTTGGTATCTGGCATTTCCGGCATTTCAGCACGGAGTTTTTCAAGACGACTGTCTTCTATCACAATCGGCAGCAGGTCCGGGCAGGGGAAATAACGGTAATCGTTGGCCTCTTCCTTGCTGCGCATGGAGCGGGCTTCGCCGGTGTCGCCGTTATAAAGACGGGTTTCCTGAATGATTTCGCCACCGTCTTCTATCAGATCGATCTGACGTTGCACTTCTTTCAGGATTGCTGCTTCCATGAACTTGAAGGAGTTCAGGTTCTTGGTTTCGGTGCGGGTACCAAGCTCTTTCTGACCCTTTGGGCGTACAGAGACGTTTACGTCAAAGCGCATGGAGCCTTGGGACATGTCACCATCGCAGATGCCGAGTGTGGTGACGATAGAGTGCAGTTTCCTGGCGAAGGCGACTGCTTCTTCGGCATTACGCATGTCGGGCTCTGTCACAATCTCAATCAGAGGTGTGCCAGCACGGTTGAGGTCGATACCGGTCATGCCGTGGTAATCTTCGTGCAGACTCTTGCCCGCATCTTCTTCCAGATGAGCGTGATGAATACGAACGGTTTTGGTCGAGCCGTCTTTCAGAGTAATCTCTATGTGACCTGCACCGACAATGGGCTTCTCCAGCTGAGTGGTCTGATAGCCTTTTGGCAGATCAGGATAGAAGTAGTTCTTGCGTTCGAAAACGTTAACCTGGTTGATCTCGGCATCAATACCCAGACCAAACCTGATGGCCATGTTAATGGCTTCTTCGTTCACCACCGGCAGGACGCCCGGCAGGCCCAGATCGACCGCACAGGCCTGAGTGTTGGGCTCGGCGCCAAAAGCAGTAGAAGCTCCGGAGAAAATCTTGGTTTTGGTGGCCAGCTGAACGTGAATTTCCAGGCCGATAACGGTTTCCCATTGATCTGTTGACAGTGGCCAGTGATCAGTGGTCTGTTGACTCGGAGTTGTTTGAGACACTTTTCAAATCCTCGAAATGTAATCCGTTGTAAATTGTCTCTCAGGAGGTAAGTCTGAAGCACAATCTACCGTCCACTGTTAACCATTAACTGGGAACTGTTTATGAAAGTCGGTGGCCTGCTGGAAGCGGTGAGCAACGTTCAGCAGTCGGGACTCATCAAAGTGACGGCCAATCATCTGCAAACCTGCTGGTCGGCCACTGGCCATTCCGGCTGGTATCGACATGCCGGGCAGACCCGCCAGATTAACAGACAGTGTGTAAATATCGGACAGATACATGGCAACAGGGTCGTTGCTCTTCTCGCCAATGTTGAAGGCCGAGGTCGGAGCATTAGGTCCCATGATAATGTCACACTGTTCAAAAGCATTTATAAAGTCATCACGGATCAGGCGACGAATCTTCTGGGCTTTTTTGTAGTAAGCATCGTAGTATCCTGCAGACAGTGCGTAAGTACCCACCAAAATACGACGTTTGACTTCTTCACCAAAACCTTCGCTACGGCTGCGCTTGTACATATCCATCAGGTCAACAGGATTATCACAGCGGTGACCAAAGCGGGCACCGTCAAAGCGTGACAGGTTGGAAGAAGCTTCAGCCGGTGCAATTACGTAATAAGTAGGAATGGACAGCTCCAGATTAGGCAGGCTGACTTCTTTGACCCTGGCCCCCAGCTTTTCGAATTCAGCAACGGCGTCTCGCACACATTGTTCAACTTCAGAGTCGAGGCCCGTTGAAAAATATTCTTTTGGTAAGCCTATTGTCAGACCGTCCAGAGACTCATTCAGATTGGCTGTATAATCGGGCACTTCACGATCCAGGCAGGTAGAGTCACGGTGATCGTAGCCAGCCATTACGTTCAGCATCAGGGCCGCATCTTCGGCGGTTTGTGTCATAGGGCCTGCCTGATCCAGACTGGATGCATAAGCAATCATACCGTAACGGGATACACGACCGTAGGTAGGTTTAAGGCCCGTGATACCGCAATGAGAAGCTGGCTGACGAATGGAGCCGCCAGTATCAGTGCCGGTGGCACCGGCTGCCAGTCGTGCTGCAACGCAGGCTGCAGAACCACCGGAGGAACCGCCGGGAATGGCCCGGGTATCCCAGGGGTTTTTCACAGCACCGTAGTGACTGTTTTCGTTGGAGGAACCCATGGCGAACTCGTCCATGTTGGTTTTACCCAGCGTGACAGAGCCGACTTCCTTGAATTTTCGGGTAACCGTTGATTCATAAGGCGCTACAAAGTTGTCCAGGATTTTGGAGCCGCAGGTGGTTTTTACACCTTCTGTGCAAAACAGGTCCTTATGGGCTAGAGGAATACCCGTCAATGCCAAGGCATCGCCTGTTGCACGACGTTCGTCGGCAGCCCTGGCTTGTTTCAGTGCCAGTTCTTCGGTCACTGTTATGTAGCTGTTGTAATTGCCATCAAGCTGTTTGATTCGCTCAAGATAGAGCTGGGTCAGCTCAACACTGGACAGTTCCCCGTCGGCCAGGGCGCGGCTTTGTTCTGAGAGTGATTTATCGTACATGATTCTGGGTAATCGCTTTAAAACAGTGTAAAGGGTTGAGGTTTCTGGTATCGAGCCAGCTCACTCAATCACCTTGGGAACCAGGAAGAGTCCGTCTTCAATGGCCGGTGCACAGCTCTGCAGCTGCTCGCGATTATTCTCTTCAGACACAACGTCTTCGCGCAGGCGCTGGATGGCACCCAATGGGTGAGCCATGGGTTCAACATGATTGGTATTAACTTTCTGCATCTGGTCAACCAGTTCGAGAATGCGGCTGATGGTATTGGCAGTGGTCTCTACCTGATTGTCGTCTATGGACAAGCGCGCCAAATGGGCAAGCTTCTGAATTTCAGAGGCATCAATGGCCATGGCTATCTCCGAATTCGGGCTTTAAAAAGCGGTCATACCCAGCTTTCACCTGCTTTTTGAGGCTAAGAGAGAGCTGGACGTGAAGAATAAAGGCTAAATGTATGGGCTATGAAGGTGAATCTCAAGATGCAGTCGAGATTAATTCTTGTAGACAGAAGTCATGGGTGTCGAGTCAGTCTGGGAAGAGGTGTTGAGAAGTCAGGACCAAATCGTCAGAAGCAGGTTTGAGTCGGAACCACAAAGACGAACGGACTTTGTGGTCCCTTCAGGGTATTACGCCGCTTGCACATGGGCTTGGGCTTCGAGTTTTTCAACCAACTCAGGCTCGAGTTTCAGCTGTCTACCCAGTTCCTCAAGATAGTTTTTTTCCATAGCATTTTGTTCATCCACAACGAGAAGGGAGGCAAGATAGACCTCAGAGGCTTCTTCAGGACCGAACACTTCATTAGCTACTTCTGCCGGATCAAGAGGTTTCTTCAATTCCTGCTGTACAAATTGATTCAGTTCTTGACTGGTTCCCATTGACTCGAAGGCTTTATAGATTCTTTCTCTTTCGGCTTCATCCACGTGGCCGTCGGCTTTGGCGGCGGCAATCATCGCCATCAGAATCACCTGATTCTGCCTTTCTTCATTTTCCTGCTGCAATTCCAGATCGCTGGAGTCTTGTTGGTTATCTTCAGGCTGATTGGCCCAGCCCTTGTAGGTTTTCAGTGCTAATGCTCCCAGGGCTGCTGCACCACCCGCTTCGGCTGCTTTACCTGCCATCGTGCAGCCTTTTTTGGCGTCAAGTAGCAGAGACAAAGCACCGCCAGTCAGTGCACCTTTTCCGAAGCCAGAAAAAATAGAGCCGCCTTCGCTGTCTGATGAAGAGGTTTCCAGTTCTCCCTCAAGTTTGTGTTTACCTTCACTGATCAGGGAAGAACCTGAGCTAACAACTTGATTAAATAAACCTTTAAAATCCATAACGGCCTCCCGTTCAGATTGTGCTCATAACGGGGTTACTATACGTGTGTTCGTCTGCTTAGCATGAATAGGCGGGGTAAAGGTTTGTTAGCATCGGGTAAGGATTATCAAAAGTTTTAGTGTAAGCCATCACTAATGTCAGAAGTTCGGGCTTTTTTGTATGAAGTGCGCAAGGCATGTGATTTTTAATTGGAAACGAGTATAGCTCAAATAGTTCGAAAAAGGTGAGGAGCAGGTTCATAATTTTTTATTTTATTTCAAAATTATGAATGGCGGCCATTGAGAACGCAAGCTATCTGCATTAGGTTAATCTATGGTCTGTGTTGAATAGCTTAAGTGGCAATCCTCCATTTTGACCCTGAGTAACTCTTATTGGACCATACATATTGCGGAATTGTTGCTTGCTCTGAGTACTGTGCATTGATAGAGTTTGCGGCATTTAAAGAAAGCCTTGAATCAAGGTAATACAGAAAATGCTGAAAAGGTTACGGGGTCTGTTTTCCAGCGATTTGTCAATCGACTTGGGAACGGCTAACACATTGGTCTATGTCCGCGAAAAGGGAATAGTCCTGAATGAGCCATCGGTTGTGGCCATTCGAAACTTGGGGCCACAGAAAAGCGTAGTCGCGGTAGGCGCTGATGCCAAGCGTATGCTGGGAAGAACACCAGGCAATATTACTGCCATCCGGCCCATGAAAGATGGTGTGATTGCAGACTTTGATGTCTGCGAGCGCATGCTTCAGCATTTTATTAACAAAGTGCATGAGAACAGTTTTATACAGCCCAGTCCTCGAGTACTTGTCTGTGTTCCCTGCAAGTCCACCAAAGTGGAACGCAGAGCCATTCGTGAATCCGTTCTGGGTGCTGGTGCCCGTGAAGTTTATCTGATTGAAGAGCCCATGGCAGCCGCTATTGGTGCTGGTTTGCCGGTAGAAGAAGCCAGTGGCTCCATGGTAGTCGATATTGGTGGTGGTACCACTGAAATTGCCATTATCTCTCTGAGCGGTGTTGTCTATTCCGAGTCTGTAAGAGTGGGTGGAGACCGTTTTGATGATGCGATCGTAACCTATGTTCGCCGCAACTATGGTAGCCTTATTGGTGACTCAACCGCTGAGCGCATCAAGCAAGAGATTGCTATTGCTTATGCCAGTGATGAGTTAATGGAAATCGACGTCCGTGGTCGTAATCTTGCTGAAGGTATTCCCCGCAGCTTTACCCTGAACAGCAGTGAAATTCTTGATGCCCTGCAGGAGTCCCTGAGTGCGATTGTTCAGGCGGTTAAAAGTGCACTGGAACAGTCTCCACCGGAACTGGCTTCCGACATTGCCGAGCGAGGTCTGGTGTTGACTGGTGGCGGTGCCTTGTTGCGTGACCTGGACAAACTGATCAGTGAAGAGACCGGCCTGCCCGTGCTGGTGGCTGAAGACCCGCTGACCTGCGTTGCCCGTGGCGGTGGTCGGGCTCTGGAAATGATGGACAAACATTGTATGGATTTACTGTCCACCGACTGAACGTCATTTGGGTTGCTTTCCAGCCAAACAACAGGCCAAGCGGTTTCCGCCTGGCCTGTTGTTATGAGTGAAGCCTGTATTTTTGTGAAATTAAAAGATTGAGTTCTCCGTGCAAATCACAGGAGCCAGCCATTAAATCGATATTTAGCCAGCAACAGTCTTTGGCGACACGTTTTGTCTTTTTGCTGAGTATTTGTATTGCCCTGCTGTTTGTTGATCACCGTTATGAGTACCTCTCTACTGCACGCTCCTGGTTAACAATGGCTGTTACCCCCCTGCAGTGGATCTCTGATTTGCCCTCCCGGGCTATTAGCATAGCTGATGAACTGGTGACTTCCCGAAGTGAGCTGCTTGAAGAAAATACCCGGCTGAAAGCCCGTAACCTGATTCTTGAACAAAAAGTTCAGAAGCTGGCATCTCTGACTGCCCAGAACCTACGCCTGAAGGAATTGCTGAATTCATCCGAACTTGTGGATGAGCAGGTTCTGGTGGCTGAAATCATTGGTATTGATCCGGACCCCTATGAACATATCGTGACGATCAATAAAGGTTCTACCGACGGGGTGTTCAGAGGTCAGGCCATTGTTGATGCCCACGGGGTTATGGGGCAGGTGATTGCCGTTAATCCGGTCAGTAGCCGGGTCATGCTGGTCACAGATACTGCCAGCAGGGTTCCTGTCCAGGTTAATCGCAGTGACTATCGTGCCATTGCCGTAGGCACCGGCAGTATGGATTCTGTCGAGCTGCTTCATATTTCCGACACAGTGGATATTAAGGAAGGTGACCTTTTGACCAGTTCGGGTCTGGGACAGATTTACCCGGTGGGCTACCCCTTGGGGAAAGTCAGGAAAATAGTGCGTACACCAGGGGAGGCGTTCGCCAGGATCGAGGTTCAGCTGATGGCTGAAGTCAACAGGACACGTTTTGTTCTGCTGGTCTTCCGTTCAAACGAAGACATGGAACCGAAATTGGCACCTGAGGCTAACAAGAAGGAGAGCCCATGAGTATGCAGAAAGCCAATGCTCACTGGATTGTCTGGTTTTCCGTGCTGGTTGCTTTCCTGTTTAGTATTTTACCTCTGCCAGCCTGGATCTCCATTGCCAGGCCATCCTGGGTGGCTATGGTGGTGCTTTATTGGGTCCTGGCTCTTCCAGAGCGTTTCGGATTATTTTTTGCTTTCTTCACCGGCTTGTTGATGGATGTTGTGCTGGGAACAACCTTTGGTCAGAATTCTATGGGATTGTTGCTGGTGGCTGTGATTGTGCTGGGTCTGCACCGCCGTTTGAGAATGTTCCCCTGGTGGCAGCAGGCCTTTATGGTGTTTGTGATTGTCGGTTTTTATCAGTTGCTGAATTTGTGGATTCGCAGTGCCCTGGGTAGAACGCCGCCGACCCTCTGGTATCTGGCGCCGGCCCTCACCAGCGCCGCATTTTGGCCATGGGTGTCTGCTATTTTAGGGGCACTGAGGCGAAACTTCAGAGTGACCTGATTATCATGATTTATCTTGCTTCCCAGTCGCCGCGCAGAAAGGAACTTCTCCAACAGATCGGTATTGCCTTTCAGCAGATTCATTGCGGGATTGATGAAACTCCGCTTTTGAGCGAGGCTCCTGAAGCCTATGTTACCCGAATGGCTGAAGAAAAAGCGCTGGCCGGATGGCAGCAGCTTACTCTTGACCATTTGCCAGCCAGACCTGTGCTGGCAGCTGATACATCAGTGATTCTGGGAATGAAAATACTCGGTAAACCCGAAAATGAGCCACAAGCCTGTGATATGCTGTTGTCATTAAGTGGGAATAGCCATGAGGTATTCACAGCAGTTGCGGTCACTGATGGTAATAATCTATCTGTGAGAGTATCCAGAACAGTGGTCAGAATGGCTGCTTTTGATCGGAAAGTGGCAGAAGCTTACGTCGCCACCGGTGAACCAATGGATAAGGCCGGTGCTTACGGTATCCAGGGAAAAGGAGCCGTTCTGGTAGACAGCATAACGGGAAGCTACACCGGCGTGGTGGGTTTGCCCGTTAAGGAAACCGCAGATCTGCTTCAGAATCTGGGCATTAGCCCATGGCACTCTCAGTCAGTAAAAAACTGATCAGAAAGAACCTCGGGAGACTGTTCAACAGCTTTCCTGCCAGACAAGGCTCCTTCGGTCTGGCAAATCGTTTTCAGGTATTTGTTTTGTTTTTTTAGTTTTTCTGGCAGGTCAGGATTGTCATTGAATTTTGAACCCTTCGGACTTACAGCCAAGATGGCCTTAAGTCCGAAGGGCTCTGGGAGGCTGACCAGCTCAAGGGGAAGGGAATGAGTGAAGAGATTCTGATGAATATCACGCCAATGGAATCGCGTGTGGCGCTGGTTGAAAATGGGGTACTTCAGGAAATTTACATTGAGAGAGCCTGTAGTCGAGGCATTGTCGGTAATATCTACAAGGGCAAAGTAGTCCGGGTTCTCCCCGGAATGCAGGCTGCTTTCGTGGATATCGGTCTCGAAAGGGCCGCTTTTATTCATGCCAGTGAAATTGCTCCCCGCAATGAGAGAGACAATGATGATCAATCGGAGCGACCGATTGTCGCGCTCGTTCATGAAGGTCAGTCGCTGGTTGTCCAGGTTACCAAAGATCCCCTGGGAACAAAAGGTGCCCGCCTGACCACACATATCTCTATCCCGGCCCGCTATCTGGTACTGATGCCTCATAATAATCATGTAGGCATTTCCCTGCGCATTGAAGATGGAGAAGAGCGCGAGCGTCTCAGAAAGCTGGTTGAAGAAGGCATGAGTGACGACGGGGAAGATCAGAAAGGCGGCTTTATTCTCAGAACAGCAGCAGAAGGTATTACCGAGGCAGAAGTGAAGGCCGATATTCTTTTCCTGAGAAGGCTATGGCAGACCATTGAAGAAACGGTTAAGGAAAACACGGCTCCGGCCACGATTTATGAAGACTTGCCTCTGCACTTGAGAACTATGCGTGACCTGGTGGAACCAGATATCGAGAAAATCCGAATTGATTCCAGGGAGACCTTCAATAAGGTCTCCAAGTTTGTCAAAAAACTGGTGCCCCTGGTGGATGGCAGGGTGGAATATTATCCGGGCGAGCGTCCAATTTTTGATCTGTTTGGGGTCGAAGACGAAATCAACAAGGCGCTCAGTCGCAAGGTGCAGTTGAAGTCAGGCGGCTATCTGATTATCGACCAGACTGAGGCCATGACCACGATTGATGTCAACACAGGGGCTTTCGTAGGTCATCGTAACCTCGAAGAAACTATCCTTAAGACCAATCTGGAAGCATCTGTAGCCATTGCCCGGCAGTTACGACTGCGAAACCTGGGTGGCATTATTATTATTGATTTTATCGATATGGAAGACCCGGAGCATCAGAGGCAGGTGCTGAGAACCTATGAGAGATCTCTGGAGAAAGATCACGCCAAAACCAACATCACTGGCGTGAGTGAACTGGGGTTGGTGGAAATGACCCGTAAGAGAACACGGGAGTCGCTGGAGAATGTGCTCTGTGAACCCTGTCCAACCTGTGATGGTCGTGGCACATTGAAAACAGCTGAAACAGTGTGCTATGAAATTTTCAGAGAAATTCTTCGAGCTGTTCGCGCTTATGATAGCCAGAGTTACACCGTTCTGGCATCTGAACAGGTGGTGGACCGCCTGCTGGATGAAGAGTCAAGTAATGTGGCAGATCTCGAAGAATTTATTCAAAAACCGATTCGTTTCCAGGTTGAACCCATATATAGCCAGGAACAGTTTGATGTGGTGCTGGTATAACCGGGAATAGGAACTCGTCAATGAAAAACAGATGGCCTGGTATTTTATGAGGTCAGATTCAAGACTGGTAACTTACCTCAAGTCTGCCGCTCTATGGAGCTTTCGCCTGGTCATGGCGGCCCTTCTTTTAATTGTATTGCTGGTGGCCGGGGTCCGGATTTTTATCGGATCCCTGCCCTTGTTGCAAGACTATCTGGTTGAATATCTTAACAACACGCTCGACACTTCTTTCGCTGTCGATCAGCTGGACGCCAACTGGGCTGGGGGTACTCCTACTCTCAACATCAAAGGGTTGACGCTTCAGGGCAATGCTTCTGAAGCTCCCGGTTTTGCTATCGAGCGCCTTGATCTCGAGCTGGATTTTAAAGCCAGTCTGATGAACCGGGCTCCGGTCTTTTCCTATCTGGAAGCAGAAGGTGTCACTCTGGCCATTGAAAGCGACAGTGATGGCGTGTGGTCACTCAGAGGAGTTCAATACATCCGTGACGACGGCAAGGGCTTTAACCTGCACAAAACTCTGGAGTTATTACAGCTTCAGGAACACATTGATGTCACCAATTTTTCCCTGACAATGCAGCCTTATGGCAGTGAGCCGCTGATTATTGATACCCGCTATTTTTTCTTGGTTGAAGAAGCGTCAGATCTAAAGCATCTTCAGACCAGAATTGTGACACAACAAGGGAGTCTGGAGTTCAAAGCATTGGGCAAGGGGATTGAAAGAAATGACATGACCTGGACCGGGCTTATCAAGGCCAGTGCACTGGACCTGGCTCCCTGGTCTGCGCTCTTTTCACAAGACATTCTTCAGTTGAAAGCCGCTCATTTGAAAAGCACGGAGTTGAAAACCGCACAATTGAATCTCGATGCTGAGTGGCAATATCTCGATGGTCAGTGGCAGTTGCAGGGAGATTTGAATCTGCCATCGATTGTCTACCAGAAAGATCAGCAACTGCTGCCGAATGCTGCTTTGTCGACTGAGCTTTCACTGGCGAGCAATTATCTGATTGGAAGTACAGACTGGCAGCTTGGGCTGCAAAATATGAGTCTGACGTCCGGCGCGCATCATCTTGGTCTTAACATCAAGATTCATGGCAAGAGGGAAAGAGAGCCGACTTACACGACTTCGGTTAACTCTGTTGATCTGGCAGTGCTCAAATCTTTTCTGGTCAATACTCAGCTAATGCCAGAGCTGGCTGATGAACTGTTCACTATTCTCAACCCGGCAGGTGAGCTCGATAACATATTTGCCCAATACCACCCTGATAAGCCACTTAGGGAGCAGCTGGATCTTTCTGCGAAACTGAAAGGCGTTTCAGTGGCTGCCTGGGAGGGAGCACCGTCTGCTTCAAACGTCAATGGCCATCTAAAAATGGGCATGATCAGCGGCTATTTTGACCTGGATACAGAAAATTTTACATTGGGGCTGACCAAACTGTTTCGCGATGTCTGGCACTTTGATACTGCCCAGGCAAGGCTGAGTTGGGATGTACTGGATAAGAAGAATTTCTTTCAGCTGAGTAGCGATGATATCACTATAAAAGCACCCGAGGGTAATCTCAGTGGTCGGCTGAGGCTCGATATTCCTCTGGATGGCAAGGAGCCCATTGTCATGGACCTGAATGTGGGCATGAAAAACGGTGATGCCAGCTATACGCCAAAATACCTGCCCAGCCATCTGCCAACGCTTTCAAAAGAGCTGGTCGAGTGGCTTGATTCCAGTATCAAAGGGGCCGAAATTTACCAAGGGCGCTTTACCTACGGTGGTCCGCTGGAAGACACTGACGACTCTGATGCTGTGAAGTGGGGACTCTATTTCGATGTCAATAAAGCGCGTCTGGATTATGATCCTGACTGGCCAGAAGTCTATGACGCCCGGGGACAGGTGTGGGTGGATAACGACAACATCAAGATTGAATTGGCCTCAGCAAAGTTATTGGCTGCAAAGCTCAGTCATGTCCAGGCTGATCTGGCGCTGGATAAAAATCTGGATTTGAATATCTCTGGTCAGGTGGCCGCTACAGGCACGGATCTCGAAAAGCTCTTGACAGAGACCCCCATAGCTCAGCGGCTGAAGGGAGAAGCAAAGAAGTGGACGATTCGTGGAGACCTGAATGGCAGCATTCAGTTAGGGATTCCACTTGAGCGTACCATAGATACGTCAGTTGACGTAAGTATGGAAACATCGGGAGCGTATTTCGGCATAGATGCGGCGGACATCCAGATTGAAGACATTGAAGGTGTCTTGAATTTCAGTACTGAAACCGGATTGTCTGCTGAAAAAGTGAGGGGTCGCTTTCTGGGTGATGCTGTTGAGGCTCGAGTTTACACCGATATGAAGAATAAAACTGAGCCTGAAGTCCATGTCCACTGGAACGGTTCTGTTTCTGCTGAAGGACTTCAGCAATGGCTTCAGCTGGATGCTCTCAGTTTTCTCGAAGGTGCCAGTCACTACAAAGGCGAGTTAATACTGGGCGGCAAGCCTGCTGACCTTCAGTTGAAAGTGACCAGTGACATGAAAGGCATGGAAATCGAGCTTCCGGCGCCTCTAAAAGTAGCGGCTGGCCAGACAGTGCCTTTTGAACTGCGTCTTAATCAATTCACTCATCGAGGTGAACTGGATACTGCTGTTTTGGATATAGTTCTTGGCAGGACAGCACAGGCCAGAATTCAGTTTGAGAATGGTTTCAAGTATAAGTCTGCTGTCGTTCTGCTTGGCAATAAAGGTAAATTGCCGACTATGAAGCCCGATAAAATTGTACTGTCCGGGCAACTATCCAAACTTGATCTGATGCCATGGAAACGTCAGTTTGAAGGGCAGCCGGGTGACACAACAGAAAAGACTCTGGTGAGTCAGATAGAAGTCCGTCAATTGAAGATTGACCGACTCATCTGCAATAAAGAAACTCTGAATAATCTGGTGTTTAACCTGTTTCATGAAGCCCGTGGCACACGTCTTGATTTAAGCAGTGACACGATAGATGGTAGTTTGATAATACCTGAGGATCAGAAGCAACCCTACCAACTGAATTTGAAAAAGCTGCATTTTTCCCAAGATCCTGCAAAGAATGAAGCTACTGCCGGGCATAAAGGTGTATTGGCTGATATCCGGCCTTTAGATCTGCCCAATGCTGATGTCTCCATTAGCTCTCTTAAGTTAGGCAGCAGGAATCTGGGTTCAGTTGCTTTTGGTTTGAGACCCTTTCCTGATGGTAAACGTATTGAGGATCTGAAAATCAATCTGCAGAAGATGGAGTTATCCGGAGATCTGGATTGGACCTATATCAATGGTCAGCAGAGAACTTTTTTTAATGAGCATCTGACGGGGTCGGGAATTCAGGCTCTTCAGGAAGCTCTGGGTATCTCACCATTTGTTTCCGCAGAGAAGACGACCATTGAAGGAAAACTGGCCTGGGATGGACCTCCGATGGGGATCAATATGGCGTCACTGACAGGTGCCGTCAGACTGACACTGGAAAGTGGCACCCTGCAGAAGTTGGAAGGGGGGGCCGGAGCCCTGAAAATGTTCGGCATCCTGAATATGGAGGCACTGACCCGGCGTTTGCGGCTCGATTTTTCTGACCTCTACAAGAAAGGCATCAGTTTTGACCGTATGGATGGGGGCGTGCGGTTCGACGAAGGGGTTATTACTTTCGATAAGCCTCTTGAAATTCAGGGGCCTTCATCGAACTTCAAGCTGGATGGTCACATAGACACTCTTTCCGAGAGGATGGATATGAGCCTGGTTATTACACTTCCTCTATCGTCTAATTTGCCAATACTCAGTGTTTTGCTGGGGTCTGCGCCTCAGGTGGCTGGTCTGATTTATCTGGCGGATGTGTTGGTGGGCAAACAAGTGGATCAGCTGGCCAGTATTCGCTACCGGATCAAAGGCTCTTTTGATAATCCTGAAGTGACTCTGGATCGGTTATTCTCAGGCAAAGCCCGAAAACCAGACCAGACAGAGATTCCCAAGCGGAAAAAACCCTGAGTCAGAAACAAGATTGAGCAAAATGAGAATGCTTTTTCTATCCATAGGTGTGACAATCTCACTATGTCTGCCCGCTCCGAATCCACTAGGAGCTTGTCCGAGAATAGCGCCCGTCTAGGCGACCCCGTAGCGAGGACGGCAGAAAATTGAGGATGAAAATTCGGTTTTGTGAGGAGAATAGCGAGCTATTTGACGAACAAAAGCTGATTTTCAGACCAATTTGCTGCCGCCGCACGACTGCATGGATGCAGGAGCTAGAGCAACGCAGGAGCAGTTGCCGCGTAGGGCAGTCTATTCTCGGCCAGCCTCCCAGGGCAGGCTATGGATAATAGCAAAGGCCTGAATAAACTATGACCGACATTCTTACACAGGCGCGAAATCATTTGCTGGCGCCGGCAAATATCGGTAACAACGAATTGGGCAGAGTACTTGACAGTATTCTCGGCCATTCGGTAGATGCTGCGGACCTCTACTTTCAGTCCACACGCCATGAAGCCTGGTCGTTGGAAGACAGTATTATCAAGGAAGGCAGCTTCAATGTAGACCGGGGTGTGGGTGTACGTGCTATCAGCGGCGAGAAAACCGGTTTTGCCTATTCCAACGAAATTATATTACCGGCCCTGGAGCAGGCTGCGGGTGCGGCTCGCAGTATTGCCCGTCAGGGGCAGGAACATCAGATTCAGGCCTGGAACCGCAGCCAGCCACTGGCTTTATATGGCATGGATAATCCTTTGGATTCTATGAGCCGTGAAGAGAAAGTGGCACTGCTCAAGGCTGTTGATCAGGAAGCCAGAAAAGCGGATCCAGCGGTTAAGCAGGTGAATGTCAGCCTGGCGGGGGCCCATGAAGTGATTCTGGTGGCTGCTTCTGATGGTACACTGGCAGCAGACATTCGCCCGCTGGTTCGTATGAGCGTCAGTGTCATTGCCGAGAAAGATGGCCGTATTGAGCGAGGTTCTGCCGGTGGTGGTGGCCGTGGTGACTATCTGCAGTTTATCCGGAATGACAAAGGTTTGGGCTACGCCCGTGAAGCGGTGCGACAGGCTCTGGTGAATCTTGAGGCCGTTGCTGCTCCGGCTGGGACCATGCCAGTGGTATTGGCTCCGGGCTGGTCGGGTGTTCTCTTGCATGAAGCCGTAGGTCATGGTCTGGAAGGCGACTTTAACCGTAAGGGAAGTTCTTCCTATTCGGGTCGCATCGGTGAAAGAGTTGCTTCCCCACTGTGCACCATTGTTGATGATGGCACTCTGACAGGCCGCAGAGGTTCCCTGAATCTTGACGACGAAGGCGTACCGACCGAATCAACGGTTCTGGTTGAGAACGGTATCCTGAAAGGTTACATGCAGGACAAGCTGAATGCTCGTCTGATGGGTGTCGCTCCAACGGGTAATGGACGTCGGGAGTCTTATTCTCATCTGCCCATGCCGCGAATGACCAATACTTACATGCTGGCCGGCAAGAGCGATCCGGGTGAGATTATTACCAGTGTTGACAAAGGTATCTATGTTGCCAATATGGGCGGTGGTCAGGTCGATATTACTTCTGGCAAATTTGTATTCTCTACCAGTGAGGCTTACCTGATTGAGAATGGCAAGATCACTACCCCGGTTAAAGGCGCTACCCTCATCGGCAACGGTCCCGATGTGATGAATCAGGTGTCTATGGTTGGCAATGATCTTGAGCTGGATCCGGGCATTGGCGTCTGCGGTAAAGACGGTCAGTCTGTGCCTGTTGGCGTGGGCCAGCCTACGCTTAAGATTGATGAAATCACGGTAGGCGGAACGGCCTGATCATTATGGGAAGTGGCCGGTGAAACTGCCTACCTATCGAACTCTGTGGGCAGTTCACGATTTTCATGATGTTGCTTCAGCAAAGCGATGTCAGAAGCAATGGTTCTCCCCTGTGAAAGAGGTGGGAGTTGATCCGGTTCGAAAAAGCCGACCTCTGATATCTCGATATTGGCAGTGGGACTACCGCCCTTGAGTTCGCAGAGAAACAGCATTTTGATCAGGTGATGGGGGTTTGTGGGGTAGTAGGGATGTTTATGAACATCGCGAACAGCCACCAGCTTCCCGGCTTTGACAACATACCCTGATTCTTCCAGAGTTTCCCGTTCTGCTCCCAGGGCCGGAGACTCACAGACGTCGGCCCAGCCACCCGGCAGGGCCCAGCGATCATCAGAGCGCTCTCTCACCAGCAGGATACGACCTTCCTGAAACACCCCGGCCCGGATATCGAGCTTGGGTGTGGTGTAGCCATTCTCAGGAAGAAAAAAATGATCAACTTTTTCAATGGGAGCACCGGCGAGAAGTGCCGTCATTTCGTGGGCAATGCCCTGGAGCTGATGGTAGCGCTCCAGGTCAAAGTCGCCATCAGCATAAGTTATTCCGTTTTGGGCTATAGCGCGAATCTTTTCAGCCCAGCCTATCCATGGATTTTTCTGCATGATATTTGCCTGTCCATTGATGAATCTGTTCACTCTAGTACAGTCGGCTGGAGCTGAGTATTACTTTGACAGTTCAGCTTCTACTTCCTCTTTTGTCCGACCAGATCCGAGAAGCGCAGCAAACCTTCGGCTACCGGGTGAGGACTCCAGCAGTACTTTTATGCTGATGGTCAATGGAACTGAGAGCAGCATGCCAATGGGACCCAGTAACCAGCCCCAGATCAGTAACGATAAAAAAACGACCATGGATGAAAGGCCAAGCCCTTTACCCAAAACTCTGGGCTCAAGCATGTTACCAATCAGCATGTTGATCGCGAAATAGCCTGTTGAAACAAATATCGCTTCAGAAAAACCCAGTTGCAGCAAAGTGATTAGAATACCGGGTATCGCCGCCAGTATGGAACCAATGTTTGGAATAAAGTTCAGGGCAAAAGCCAGAATGCCACCGAGCAGGTAAAAGTTAACCCCTTGTGACCATAGCATCAGAGCGACCAGCAATCCGGTGAGCAGACTGATTGCCGTCTTCAGGGCAACATAATGATTGACCGAGGCAACAAATCTTTCGAGATCTTTCAGTTGCTGGTCCGGATTGGGCATGGCGCGGACCAGCTTATTTTTTAGCAGCGGAGCCTCGGCCAGCATGAATATAACCGTCAGAAAGATCAGAAAAGCATAACTGGTGGCACTGCCCATATGACTTAGCATGGACGTTAAAAAGCCAAACAGGGACGAGGTATCCAGTGGTTCAGTGATGGATTTCAGATCCAGATTAATGTTGCGCTGTGCCAGTGTGTCACTGATCTGATGGAACATATCGATCATTTGCTGCTTGTACCCTGGCAGTGCCCTGGCAAATTCCTGTAACGCACTGCCAATGGAAGCCACAATCATCATCATAGTAATGATAAGCACCGAGACCACCAAGAAAATACCCAGCACCCTGGGAATATGCAGTCGGCTCAAGGCATTGATAGCAGGGTTCAGAAGGATCGCCAGGAAGTAGGAAAACAGCAGGAGGGAGAGTATTTCACTGCCCAGACGGATACCGGCAAGAATGATCACCAGTGAAGCAGCTGTCACTAAATAGCGACTAATGTTCTGTATTTCGGCTGATTGCATACTTGACTCTTGCTCCTTTTGCATATGTTCAAGACTCAAGATCTGACTCCTCTGCTTGCAAAAATTGATTGTCATCATCGTTGCCAGCCATGAAGAGTCCAGGGCGAATGCTACGCCGATCCACCTTGGCTAACTTAGTAAGAAAGTTGCCGTCATTCTACTAAAATGCTTTCTAAACAGGCTTGCCTGGATGTATCGCAGATGAAGCCGCATTAGGTCAAGTCGAGCTTAATCCTGGCAAAGGGAACATCGCAATGACTATATACAGCATTTTGAGGAAACCATCAAAAATAAAGTTGTGCCTGATCTCATTACACAGGGTGCCAGGGCCATTGGACTGGTCTTGGTATTGTCGTGCAAATTAAAAAGTCGATCATGCACTAAAATCCAACTATGTGGGGCTAAAGATGATTAAAAATATCTCATGCTTGTTTTTAATATCAATGATCGCATTGACATCTAACCTTGCCTTCTCTGGCAATTGCACAATAGTCACAAAGACATATGTAGAAAGTCTCAAGAACGGTAACGAATGCAATGGCATACTGCCATTATTCAGCAACAAAGATGACTTGGTGTATTCACCCAAATATGGAGAGATTACAGCTAAAAACTTATTTTGTCATAAAGACAAAGATGTCAAGTATGATGTCGTTAATCAACAGCTTTTGAATGACTGCGTGTTAAGTTTAACTCTGAATATTGAGGGCATTAATAACTCATATGTTGATGTTTTTGTACTTGATGAAAATGGGAAAATCAAATCTTTATCCATTTTTCCTGACCCATCAACATTGTAATTGACATTCACTCCCACCGCTACGTGGGTGGGCGTCAGGTCTTGATCCTGCTGCTTTTGGTTATGTTTGAGATTCAAGACCCGATCCCGCTGCTGCTCACGGTAAACCTGAACCCGGTCTCGGAATGAGTGGGTCCGGAAATTTAAGGGGAGCGAGTCATCAGGTGTTCAGGTAACGACTCAAAACGTGCTGTTTGAAGTGATCTGCATTCAGTGGCTCGCCAGTAGCCTTAGTATAAAGTTCGTGGGTTTCCAGCTTGCTGCCCTGCTGCCAGATGTTTTCTGTCAGCCAGTTAAATACCGGCTCCAGATCACCATTAGCGATGCGACTTTCTACATCGGGTAATTGTCGTTTAACAGCAGCAAACTGCTGGGCTGCATACATGGCACCCAGAGTATAACTCGGGAAGTAACCAAAAGCGCCCATTGGCCAGTGAATGTCTTGCATGCAGCCGGTGCTATGCTTTTCGCCGGTGGATAGACCCAGGTAAGCCTGCATTTTCTCATTCCAGATCTGGGGCAGGTCATCCACCTGCAGGTCTCCTTCGATCAACGCCTTCTCGATTTCATAACGCAGGATCACATGCATGGGATAACTTATTTCATCGGCATCAACACGAATAAAGCCGGGCTTTACCCGGTTGTAGATCTTCTCAAGATTGGTCTGGCTGAAACGTTCATCTTCCTGACCTCTTGCCAGATGTTTCACGATCAGAGGCCTTATCAGATGCAGGAACTGGGGGCTGCGGCCCAGTTGCATTTCAAAAAACAGACTCTGGCCTTCGTGGACCCCCATGGAACGATAAGAGCCCAGCGGCAGCGCCCTCAGATCTGCCGGAAGATTCTGGTTATAGCGGGCATGACCTGTCTCGTGGATGGTTCCCATCAGGGATTCAACGAAGTCTCGTTCGTTATAACGGGTTGTGAGGCGAACATCTTCCGGAACCCCTCCACAGAATGGGTGAACACTGACGTCCAGTCGGCCATGGTCGAAGTCAAAACCCAGCAGTTTCATTACATCCAGCCCCAGGGCTTTCTGGCTTTCAGTCGGGTAGTGGCCCTGACTGGCTATCAGAGAATCATTTTTTTGCTGTTCGACAACGGTTTGCAGGGTTTCTGGCAGCCAGCTCTTGAGATTGCCAAAAAGAACATCCAGCTCTTTTGAGGTCATACCGGGTTCATAAAGCTCGAGCATGGCATCGTAGCCTTTGGCACCGGAAGCAGCGGAGCGGATACTGGCTTCTTCACGGGCCAGTTTGACGACTTCTTTCAGGTTTTCGGAAAAGCCTTGCCAGTTGTTTTCCGGGCGCTGGGTTCGCCAGGCATGTTCGCACTTCGAGCTGGCCAGAGACTGAGCTTTGACCAGATCTGCTGGCATGACCGAAGCCTTTCTCCAACTGCGTTCCATTTCCCGGATAGAACTTTGTATGACCGGGTCGTCAGCTTTTTCCCGGGCTTCCTGAAGCCATTGGCTAACCTGTTCTTCAGTCAGCAGTTGATGTATCAGGCTGGAGAGTTCTGCAAGGGCTTCAGAGCGGGCCTGGTTGCCCCCGGAAGGCATCATGGCTGCCTGATCCCAGCTCGCCATGGCAGACAGATGTTGGAAACGGTAAAGCTTGTTGAAACGTTCTACAAGATGGTTGTAAGCCTGGTTCATAGTTCTGGTTCCATTGTTTTGGTTATTGTAACGGTTGAATTCTGTCGAGTAATCATCCCGGCTTTTGGCCGTTGACAGAGCGAAGCTTCATCCAGTGCAGAATGGTTATCCTATACTAGCAGCCTGTCGGACTTAAGCGTCCGTAGCGAGGATTGCAAGAAATTGAGGATAAAAATCTCTGTTTCTGAGGAGAATAGCGACCTATTTGACGAAGAAACAGGGATTTTTAGACCAATTTATTGCAACCACACGACTGCATGGATGCAGGAGCTAGAGCAACGCAGGAGCAGTTGCCGCGTAGGACAGTCTTAAGTCCGACAGGCTGCTAGACTCCTTTTTCTGTCGGCTATTTATTACGGGTAAGATGGAGTCTGAATTTATGCCAAAGCCGTTTTTTCTGACTGTTTCAAAACCTTATTATCACAAATATAAAGTAAAACGCTTTGTGCTTTTGTGCGCTGTTCTCTTTGCTCCTGCAGCGATTGAGGGTGTCGCAAAACTCTGGTTCCCATGCTTCAGCGTAGGAAACCATACCTTGGCTCACGCTGAAGAGTCCGGTTTTCAGGAAGGGGTGTGCATTCCCGCGCAGAGCGTGGGAACAAGTTGTTGGAGTTTTGCGACACCCTCAGTCAGCGGGCAGGTGTCTGATGAAGACCCTGCTGTTTGTCAAAAATTTCAACCACCTGAGAGCAAGTCAGGACAATTGGTCGACTGGCTGTTGCGCAATGGCTACGAAATGAAGGAGCAAGGCTGTTGGCAGACCTATATCCAATTGGGCCCCCAGGGGATGCAGGAAGCGGCTATGCACTCGCGTTTTCAGGACCGGGTTCGAATTGCTCTGGCGGTGGCTTCCATTTACTTCTATCAGGGTGATTATGACCAGTCTCGCAAAGTGGCTGAGGAAGCCAGCAACTATGCTCAGGAGCACGAAGAGTGGGATGGATACATTGCCAGCCTGGCTCATTTGTCCGGGGTGGCCAGGGCTCAGGGTCGGGACGAGGCGGCGCTTGACTATACCAAAAAAGGCATGGAAGTGATAGAGAAACACCAGCCCGTTGACCCGTACCTTAAGGCTACGACGCTTTATAATCTGGGTGCGTTTCTCAGTGATTCGAATAAACCTGATCTGGGTCGTGCCAGAATAGCATTGGTGAGATCTCTTGCCCTCTATCATCATCTGAAAAATCATTACGAAATCGTCCGTACACACTTGAGGTTGGCAAGAATTGATTACCTTGAAGGTGACTACGACAGTGCTCTGATTGTTATTGAATCTGTAAAAAAACTTGAAGCCCTTGCTGGGGCTGAGAGTCCACGTACCCGGATGCTAACTCACTACATGGCGGCAAAAGTTCATCATCGTCTGGAAAATTGGGACACGGCGAGAGCGGAAGTCCTGAAATCACTGGCTCTGTCTGATCGCATGAATGCCAGGGAGGATGGGAAAAGAGCAAGAGCTTTGCTGGCTGCGATTGATAATAAGACTTTCGTTAACGATTAGTGCAGCTAAGCGTTAATATCCGTACCATTTCAACTTGCTCCCATGCTGCTGCATTGGAGTGTGACCAGCTCCCCGTATGCATTCCCTCGCAGAGCATGGGAACGAGAAGATCGTGTTTAGCCATCACTGTGGCGGTTTTTCAGTTTATTATACAGAGTTTCAGAATAGGCATTTGACACCAGCTTGATATATTCATTGACGGCAATTTTTCTGAGTTCATTCGTGAACAACAAAGAACCAATAGCGGCATCCGAGATCAAATTAGTTGTAATCTGTCTTCCTTCTTTTTTGAACTTCTCCAGTTTTTCTCTTGAGTCCCAGATGGATTTATTGACTTTCTCTCTCACGGCACCCCGACAGTTTGCTACAAACTGGCGTTCTTGCTCGGGAGTAAGAGCAGGTAAAGATACATTGCTGTACTGAATCTTTTTTGCCACCAGCTCGAGTAATTCAGAAAAGTTTTTACCACCTGGAAAAAATTGCTGCATTCCTGCCTGAGACAGGTTGAGTACAGGTGAACTCCCCATTAGCTTTACCATTTTAATCCCGTCTTCACCCTTGAATGACTCGGGTTTTCCTTTAATCCCCAACGCAAGCTCCCGGGCTGCTCTGAAAATAAGACCGGCATTGTCAGAATCACCTCCCATACCTTCAATCCAGTCTTTTACGGCTTTTTTAAAGAAGCTATGGGATATCTTCTGGCGCAAAGCAGTATGATCCTGACCGAACTGAACATCAAAGTCAGTCTGATAAGCAGTGTTAGAAGCGTTCAACCCGTTTCTTCCTATTAGATAGGAACGCAGATCATTTACCAACATAATCGAATTCGATGCTTTATCGAATTGAAACACCAATGCATCACTCGTATAATCAACAGCATCATTTTCAGGCTCTTGTGCAGAATCTTTCTGTGGAGGCAGCTTCAACGCATTTAATAGCAACAGAGCCTCTTTTTCGGTTATTTTGTGCGTTGCGGGGTCATACCCCTGAGAAAAAAAAGCATCAAATACCTTATTGACGTCAGCGTCAGGAAAAGCATTCTGAAGTGCAGCTTTGAAACTATCATTGACCTCAACACGCGTTGGCTCTTTATGCTTTGGCCTGAACAGTCGGCCAATCCATGACGTTTTCGGAACAATCTCACCCGATTTGGAATTATAACTAACACATTCTGTGAGATACGCTGCTTGATGCTTATCCGTCTCCGTCTCAGAAGAAAAAGCAGATAAAATAGCCCGGGAAAAGTGAACCGGGGCACGCTTACTTAAAACCGGTGAAGGGGCCGTGGCTACCACATCCCTTGCCAAAACACTTTTCCCCTCCAAGGTAGAACCAGGGGCTTCAGGCGATGGAGTATATCGCCGGGAATTGTCCACCGAACTGACCCGATATCCAAATATTAGTGCTTTAGCAGCCCTGCTAACCGCAGCAATACGACTCTCGCCTTGATCCAGAGTCATTCTGTAAGTATGCTTGCACCCCTCCATACGACCCATTGGCTTTTGATCCATTGGTTTATCATCTTTGTATTCACCTTATAATGCTGTATCGGCTGAAAACTCAGGTGGATTAAGTGAGTGAGACTTTCGTTAACGATTAGTGCAGCCAAGCGTTAATCTCCGTACCATTTCAACTCGCTCCCACGCTGCTGCATCGGAGTGTGACCAGCTCCCCGTATGCATTCCAACGCAAAGCGTGGGAACGAGGAGAAACGAGTAACTGCTTGAATGGTTAGAAGGTTCTGAGAGCAACAATTCTTTTTTGGACACTTGATAAACCTTGAATGTTATTCAACTGAAAAGCTTCAATGCTGTCCTGGTGTTGTTCCTGAACTTTGGTCAGCTGGATACCTGCATTAATATTCCAATATCTGATTTAAATTACCTCGGCAGTAAACCAATAAACTGACCAAGCAATGGGCTCGTTTATTCTAGCAGCCTGTCGGACTTAAGACTGTCCTACTGCGGTTGCAATAAATTGGTCTAAAAATCTCTGTTTCTTCGTCAAATAGCTCGCTATTCTCCTCAGAAACAGAGATTTTTATCCTCAATTTCTTGCAATCCTCGCTACGGACGCTTAAGTCCGACAGGCTGCTAGTCAACAAACTTTTGGTTTCTGCAATTTTTTATTAGAACAAGCCGGTTAGAAGCTTCAGCCCTGTTAGAAAAAGGCAGATGTATAAAACCTTGTAAAAAAAATCAGTAGAGATGGTTTTAACCATCTTCATTCCAAGCCAGACACCCAGAGGGCAAACAGGTAGCAACAAAGAAGACAGTAGCAGGTTATCTGGGGTGAACTCGCCAAGGGCAGCATAGGCAGGACATTTGACCAGGTTGAGAGAACCAAAAAAGATCGCCATGGTGCCTGCCAGAAATTCCTTTTTAAGCTTCAACGGCAGCATGTAAACACTCAGGGGAGGTCCCCCGGAGTGAATGCCGAAACTGGTGAAACCACTGACGGTTGACCAGAAGATACCGGACAGTGTTCCCGGCTTGCGGGGTGAGTGAAAGTAGTGACCGAACCATTGCTTCAGGCAAAACAAAATGGCAATGATACCGATCATGCCTTTGACAGCCTGTTCACTGAGGGATGCAAACACCATCAGGCCCAGCAACAGGCCGAACAGGCCAGGAAAAATAATGATCTTGAACACAGTCCAGTCCACGTGCTTCCGCCATCCCCAGACGGCGAATCCGTCCATAGCTAACAGCAGGGGCAGGAGGATTGCGGCAGCCTGAACGGGAGGCATGGATAACGACATAAGTGGCACGGCAATCATGCCCAGAGCATTGCCCATGCCTCCCTTGCCCAGCCCCGTAATAACGACCGCCGGGATAGCCGTTATAAAGAAGGGCAGCTCTGGTATGGACGACAGCGGTGCTGAAAACATGGGAAAAGTCAGGTGAGAAGTTCGATTTCGTAATCCAGCATTTTATCCTTGTTGAACAGGTAGCGACCGATAAAACTCTTTTTCTTAAGCAACAGCGGTAACCAGTAGCGGTCATCCTCCCACATTTCATCATAAGGAATATCTTTGATATGGAACCACAGGGGAATCGCCTCGTCGGTTTCTTCGGGAATACCATCGTAGTCAGAAGCGGAAAAGGCGTAGACATGAATGGAGTAGCCATCGACAAACTGGAACAGGCATTCGCCATGGAAGGTCATATTCAGCGGGGTGATTTTAAGTTCTTCCTGAACTTCACGCACTGCGCACTCCAGTGTGGTTTCACCCTCTTCAAGCCTGCCGCCGGGCCCATTGATTTTACCGGCTCCCAGTCCGCGCTTTTTACGAATTAAAAGAATATGGTCACTTTTAACGATAAACGTCAGGGTAGCAGGATCCTGCGCTTTCCAGCTTTCCCAGTCGATGTCGGACAGTGTTCTGGCGGTTATGGGCTGCATGTCAGGCTTTTGCTTTGTCGATATCTCAAAGTCCCAAGTATAAAGCAGAGCTGAAAAAGATGGCGGGTTAATTTTTTCTCTTTATTTAAGTTGCGACAGTGGCAGCAGTGTCAGAGTGTTGGACCTGAAAGCCCCGGTGTCAATAAAGTGGGTATTACCGAGGGTTGTAGGATCTTCGACAATGGTGTGGCCACAGATGATATGATCAACACCTTCAACCCAGTCTGTGTTTCCGGTTTGTACTTTTGTTCTCGACCACATCAATTGCCGGGTCAGTTCCGGATCGGTCTCTATATTGCGCGGATTCCATTGCTTCAATGGGTATTCTGCGTGACAGATCGCCAGTTTGTTGCCATTAGAATGCTCAACGAGTATCAGGTAGGGCAAAGTATCAATCCAGTCGGCATACTCCCCCATTTTTTTTGCAGAAACTTTAAGATGCCAGCGACCGCCGTTGAGGACCCAGTCTGCCAGAATAGCTGATGACTCAGGGTTTCGGGCAATGGTCCTCAGGGTATCTTCGTGATTGCCGCAGACAGGGTGAAACCAGGGTTCATGGATCAGGGAGAGGCAACCGGGCGAATCAGGACCCCGGTCAATCAGGTCTCCAACACTGAAACAACGATCTACCTTAAAATCAAAATCCACACGCTCCAGAGTTTCGAAGAGCAAGTCGTACATGCCGTGTAGGTCGCCGATTGCGAAATCTCTTCCTGATAAGTTGGGTCCAAAGGTTTGAAGAAACATGATAGCTCCTTTGCAGTCCATTGCTTCTGGAGTTAGAAGTAGACACGGGTCGTGTTAAGTTCCTTTGAGTGTTGCCAGACCCGATTTTGGATCAATCTGTATCCCGATGGGTGCTGACCTGAGTATAACCTTCACCTGTTTGTCATTGGCCAAAACCCTGAACGACAGTGGTGTACTCTTGGGCAGTTCGCCGTTTTTTCTTGCCTCGGCAGCGGTATCCAGGGCATTAAGGTAAAAAGGCAACACCTTCTCTACTGTTTCGGCCAGATTGCTGAGAATCATAGCGTTAGCCATTAGCGCAGGTACATAAGTCGGTGTAGCGTAATCGGTGGTCTTAAGCTGAGACTGGATATGATCGACCCAGAGTTTCTTTTTTTCTTCGGGCAACTTGTTGAAAGCTTTCAGCAACTGCTTACCTTCTTCCGGAGTAAAGAGTCTCATCATTGCAGCCAGAGCACCAAGAGCCTCGATTTCCTGAGTCGATAGCCCGCTATTGTTTGACAGGTTCAACCACCAGGCTCGCGCTGTCAGGTAGGAAGGAATGGGATTAAAACCGGGATCTTTCTGCAGCTTGTCCAGTTCTTCTTTGATCTGGTTCATTGCCCGGTAAGTGTTCTCTGTCAGGTAAAGAGAGCCTTTGGCACTGATGTGACCTCTGAAGCCGGCAATATTATCTACCCAGTAGGCATACCAGAGGTTCAGGTCCCCGGGCTTCAGTGTGCCACTGCGAAAGCCCTCTTTCAGAGTGCTGTACATATTCAATGAACCTTCGTCGTACATCATATGGCGCAGATGACTTTCCGGCAGGAACACAATGGTGAATTTACGGCCATCGGAGTGGTATTTACTGGCAACTTCTTTAGCCAGCGGGTAGATACTGGTGGCTTTTTTCGCCGTGACCGAAAGGAAACGGGTACTGTCTTCGGGGAGTTTGGTACCAAGGACTGCAGAGGCCCGCTCCCTCGCGGTCGGTGACAGGGTAACGGCGCTGATGATCGCTGCCGCAGCCAGTGTTTCGTAGGACTCCTCGTCCAGTCCACGAATGAGCGCTGATAGCTGGTTGAAGTGTTCAAGACTCAAGACCGGCTTATCCAGATCTTTCTGAGGCAGGATAAATGCATCGTAGTCCTTTTGTGTACCGGATCTCAGCAACTGCAGTGAATAAAGGCGCGACAGGGCACGAGGGACTTCCGAATGTATATTGGAGGGTAGCTGGTCCGCCGACATTTCAGGGGTGACATTGGGATTGTCCATGACCCAGCTTAGCTGCTCTATCTGGCTGCTGGTAATATTCAGATCCTTACCATAGGTGACGCTGATGTATTCTCTGATCAGGTTGACGGCTTCACTGGCCTGAGCCTGCCAGCCAGGCAGAATCAGCATTAAAATAAAAAGAGGCTTTAATAATGTTTTCATAACTGAAAGGGTAGTGGGTGAGATGCCTAAGCATAGCAACAGGCTTGGAGTTTGCTTCAGGGTTTTTGAATCCGCTTATGAAAATTCCGTCAAGAAACCTGCGTTGACTCTACCTGCAGTTTTATATGAATATTTCAGGAACAGGGCACTATTCAGGAGGGGACAGCATGGCGGACTCCAGAGAGACCATCCGATCATTGTTTGATCTGCAGGCTGAAAACTATATTCAGCAGGACAGTGTTGGCATGCTGGATCATTATGCACCAGAAGAAGAGCTGCTGTTCTGGAGCTCAGAGGGAGCCCAGATTAACGGTCATGATGCCTTGAAGTTTTGGTATGAAACCCTCTTCAACCAGTTCGAAATCCTGTCTGTTAAATACCGAATTGAGTCTGCCTGGGAGGGACCAGACCAGATTTCCTGCAGCAGTACCTGGCAGTTGGAAACCCGGCTCAGGGATGTTGAGTGGGCGGTGGTAGAACTACAGTTTCTGCGGGCGACACACGTTTTGAGACAGTACCAGGGAGCATGGAAAATAGCACATATCCACTCTTCTCCCATTGGCCAGGCCTCAGCCGATTTTCCCGCCAGCTGATGATTCTCCAATAGCAGGTGGTTTTTCTTGTACCAGCCCCGGGGGGGCACAATGGTCTAACCTTGAGTCACTGCTCTTTTTAACCTTCCTGTCTGGGACAGTGGGCTTTTCCCTGACCAACATTAGAGTGACTTATGCGGCGTTGCATTACTGCACCCAGTGAACAGTACAAACTGGCTCTGGCTGTCTCCATGGTTGCTATGCTGGAGCTTTATGGTTTCCTGATCTATGCCCTGATGGCCAGTTATATCGCCGGGCATTTTTTTCCTGCCTCGGATCAGCTGACGTCCCTGCTGGGAAGTTTTGCTGCCCTTGCTGCAAGGTATTTAACCAGACCGTTGGAAGGGCTGTTTTTCGGGCACTTGGGACCTGCATACTATCTTGTGGTCATCGGCATTATCAGTCTGATGGCGGTTCTGGCTCCCTGGCCTGACTACGATATGAAAAAAAATGAATGTCTTGACACAACACTAGCGGAAAAGGGTTGAGATTGCAGAGTCAGGGATTTATGTTCGCTCATGCAGTAAAGCTTCAGATTGCCCTGTGATGAGCCCAGTCGCGCACCGACATCTCGGCTCATTGTACTCATTAGGAAGAAAAAGAGTTTCAACCATGGATAACAATGCGACGCCTGTCTCATTCAAACAAGGACCTTTGTGGGTTGCAGTTACAGTCCTGAGTCTGTTGCCCGCTTTGGCTTTTTCATCAAGCTTCTATGAACAATGCCTCCTGAAACAGGCTATGGAAGCCGATGACCAGATCACAATGGCGGAGATCAGGGCCGTTTGCAGCAAACCCTCCGAAGAAGATGCTCTGTCAGTCGTTGCAGGTGATTCCGATATGGCCCGGGAGGGAGAGAAAAGCGCTTTTGATGAGCGAGTCAGAGGGGAACGTCAGGCATTTGATAATCGTTTCGTGATTACTCCCCATCGGCCCAATTATGTGCTTCCGGTTTCCTGGAACAGCAATGTTAACAAGGCACCGTACAATGAAGTAGGTGAGGAATTGTCGTCAACTGAAATCAAGTTTCAGCTGAGTCTGAAAGCGCCTGTCTGGGAAGGTCTGTGGAATGGTTACGGTAATGTTTATGTCGCCTATACCAACACTTCCTGGTGGCAGGCCTACAACAGCAACTCGGCACCCTTTCGGGAAACGAATCATGAACCGGAGGTCTTTGCAATATTCCCGGTCGATTATTCGGTATTGGGTATGGACTTGAGGGCTGTAGTGGTCGGCCTGTCTCACCAGTCTAATGGCCGGTCGGGCAATCTATCCCGAAGCTGGAATCGGGCCTACCTGAATTTCCTGCTGGAAAAGGGTGATTTTTACATGAGCTTCAAGCCCTGGTATCGAATTCCGGAACCTGAAAAAGATCCCAATAACCCGAACGATACCGAGGGGGATGATAACCCGGATATTGAAAAGTTCATGGGGCATGGTGAGCTTCATTTTGGCTATAAACTGGACGAACACCAGATTTCCATGATGCTCAGAAACAACCTTCGTTTTTCTGATAACAAAGGCGCGGTGCAACTGGGTTGGTCCTTCCCTCTTAATGACCGTTTCCGGGGTTATTTCCAATACTTTAATGGCTATGGAGAGAGCCTGATTGATTACAATGCCAGTGTGAATCGGATCAGTATGGGTGTGATGTTGACCGACTGGTTGTGACAGTGCTTCTTACAACAACTCGACTATACTGAAGCGTCAATGATCAATAGCATGGGACGCTTTCAGTATCAGTGGGGTTCATCTCTTGATAGTATCGCCATTCCTTGTGTATCTCCGTGTGGGCGCAAAACCATCCGTCGGCAAAGAAACAATAACCAGAGAGTTCAGTGAACTTAATTTCGGTTTTTGGTTCAAAGTATTACTGAAAACGCTGTATCACAAAACAATGAAATATGATTGTTCCTGATTAGAGTGACTAACGGCGCTGTTATAGGTCGGGCTTTTGAGCTATGACCTGATGAAACGTCAGCTCTGAGCAGGCGGACAAAAAAAGGAGACTGGGCAAGATGGCAAATATTATCATAGCTGTAGCAGTGACATATCTTTATCATTTTCTTTCAGGATATGTTTCAGACAATCAGACGAAAACGAATGAAACAGTTTTGGAAGTGCTTCAGTCTGTAAATAATGAGGCAGGTGTAGAAACACTTTACCGAAATTCTGATTTGGAAAAAACGATCATAAAAGAGCTGATGGATTTAGAGGGTAAAACTTTGCCTGAAGACTATGAATCCAGATTGTTCAGTTTAAGTAGGGGAAATATAAAAACGAATGCACTTAATGATGGTGAACTGGATAAGGTAAATCAGATCTTTGACGCCATAAAAGGCCATATGATTGAGTTGTTCAAAGGCCGTGGTACTTTTGATCTGGAACGGGTACAAGTTGCTGATATTGAGGCTGTTTATATTTATTCTTTTAGTCACAAAGCTGCGACTCCGGAATGTCTTACATTGAACGATATTTGTCAACCCGCTAAAACCCAGCTGATAACTCAAAGTAATAATCAAGACACAATATTGGATGATTATAAAAAAATGTTTTCAGCAGAATGGATTCTTGAGAATTCCAAAGGGGGAGAAAAATATCGGGAATCAAGTCCCGGAGACTTCCTTCTTGATGTCGACTTTGCCCAAAAAAAAATATTATATGAAAATAATTCTGATTTTCTAACGGCATCCAGAATCATTGAAAAAAATGAAACATTCCCCACTATGGGTTTCAGAGCTCTATTTGTAATGTCTGATCCTGCTAAAAAAGAATTTTTTATTCAAACGACTGGAAGAAGCTACACTCACAAAATTGATGCCGAACAGCTATCAAATATGCTTAAAACCATTCCAGGAAGACAAATATCAATGCTCACAGGGTTGGCCAAAAAGCTTAATTGAAAAATAACCCTGATATTGAAAAGTTCATGGGACAGGGTGAACTTTATTTTGGCTATAAGCTGGATGAATACCAGAATTCCATGATGCTCAGAAACAACCTTTGTTTTTCTGATAACTAAGGAGCGGTGCAACGGGTCTGCTCCTTCCCTCCTAATGACTATTTCAGGGGTTTTTGCCATTACCTTTATGACCATGAAGAGAACCTGATTGATTACAACGGCAGTGTAAACCGGATCAGTATGGGGGTGATGTTGACCGACAGACTATAAAGTGCGTTTCACGAGGACTCGACTATACTGGAGCGTCAATCACCAATAGCATGGGACGCTTCAGTAAGTGGGGTTCACCTCTTGATAGTATTGCCATTCTTTCTATGTCCCCGTGTGGGAGCAGAACCATCGATTTATAAAGAAATAATAACCAGAGAGTTCAGTGAACCTGGTTCTGGTTTCAGGGGCAGAAGTATCACTGAAAAAAGTATCACTGAAAACGGTTCATCTCAAACCATTGGAAGTAGGACATTCCTGATCAGCGTCAGAAGGAACACTATGCTCGTTAAGGCTCCTGAAGTTAAGTACCTGGCCAGTTGGTTTCGCATATTCTGGCGAGTGGATTTTTTCATCCTTCAAGGCGCAACGACGGGCGCGTAGCCACAGCTACGCAACCAGAGTTGGAACGCAGAAGGGTGGAAAAAGCCGCCGTCCAGAATATGCGAAACCAACTGGTTAGGTACTTATGACTTAATGAAACCCAACCTTCAAGCAGGCAGACAATAGAGGAGACTGGAAAACATGGCGGTAAATATTCTTATAGCAGCAGCAATAGCATATCATTATTGTAATTCAGGAAATGCACCCGATAAACGCGCCAAAAAGACTGAAACAGGCTTGGAAGTGCATCAGCCTGTAAATGGAGGGACTGGTGTAGAAACACTCTATCGAGCCTCCGGAATAGAAAAAAAGATCATCAGCGAGCTGATGGATTTAGATGGAATGACTTTTCCTGAAGACTATGAGTCCAGACTATTCACTTTAAGTAGAGGGGGTATAGACACTAATGCTCTCTCTGAAGATGAGCTGGATAAGGTGAATCAAATTTTTAACGCAATAAAAAGTCACATGATTGAGCTCTTTAAAGGCAAGGATACTTTTAATCTGGAAGAAGCTCGAGCTGATGGCATTGAGGCTGTCTATATTTACTCTTTTAGTCACAAAGCCGCTACTCTAGAATGCCTTACATCAAACGATCTTTGTCAACCTGCAAATACCCAACACATAACGTTTAAAGGTAAGCCCACAGCTCAAAGCAATAACGAAGATTCGATTTTTGATAATTATAAGAACATGTTTTTATCCGAATGGATTCTTGAACAATCTAAAGCGAGTCTGAAAGGCTATCGGGAAACAGATCCCGGGTATTATCTTTCTGGGGCGGATTTTACCCAAAAAAAATCATTGCATGAAGCATGTCTTGGTTTTATAGAGGCGTCCAGAGTCGTTGAAAAAAATAAGGCATTCCCCACTGCGGGTTTCAGGGCCGTATTTATAATGACTGATCCAGCTAAAAAAGATCTTTATATTCAAACTGCTGGAAGAAGCTATACTCACAAATTTGGTGCTGAAAAGTTATCAAATATGCTTAAAACCATTCCAGGAAAACAAATATCCATGCTCACAGGGCTGGCCAAAAAGCTTCATACAAAAAAACAACCCTGATATTGAAAGGTTTATGGGACATGGTGAGCTCCATTTAGGCTATTGCCATTCCAGACACACACTGCGCTAAAGCAAATCAAATAACTGCAAAGAAATAATAATTAGGGTGCTCAGGGGAATTTAATTGAGGTTCTGATGTCTAAAGTACTATGGGAGGCTTCAGATTATCTCAAACCGGAGGAAGAAGGTCGTTTTTAAACGGAGCTGACTGCAGAATTGAGACTCTTTCAGAATTTATCCCTGGATAGTTAACTATCTGAAGCCATGACTTTCTGAAATGCGAACGCTCAGAATAAATGTATAAAATGGAGGTGTTGACATGAAAGCACAAATACTCGCAGGATTAGCAGTTTACTTTGCTCTAGATTATTTTTCAGAGGATATTCCAGATATTCAGACTGAAACAGAAGAGCAAGTTTATCAACCTGTAAATAATGGTACGGGCATACAGTCACTATATCGAAATTCCAACTTGGAAAAAACAATCATCAAAGGACTGAAAAATTTAGGCGGGAGAACTTTGCCTGAAGACTATGAGACCAGATTGTTCACTTTAAGTAAGGGCGATCTGGATACTGCTAGTCTCTCTGATGCTGAGTTAGGTGAGTTAAATGAAGTTTTTAGCACAATCAAAAACCATGTCATTGGGCTATACCGGCACAGCGATGAAATTGATCTGGAACTAATAAAATCTGCTGATATTGAGGCTGTCTATATTTACTCTATTAGCCACAGTGCTACCACTCTGGAATGTCTCACATGGAACGATATTTGCCAGCCTGATAGTGCCAAATACACAGAGCATAGATTTAAAGATATAACTCAATTGGGTTATAAAAACTCAGTTCTGGCTAATTATAAAAACATGTTTGCATTTGATTTGATTATGAAAAAAACCATAGACGAACGTTTGATTTACAACTACTATAGTACGTCTTACATGAACCTCATTGATGGGGTAAACTTCAGCAAAAAACAGTTAATACAAGAAAGAATTTCTGGTCTTATATCGCTCGCCAGTATCATCGATGAAGAACCAGAATTCCCCGCTTTGGGATATAGGGCTTTATTTGTAATGACTGATCCTGATAAAAAGGACCTTTATATTCTAAGTAGTGGCAGAAGGTACACTGGCAGGCACAATGCCGAACAGTTATCAGAGTTACTCAAAACCATTCCGGGAAAACAAATATCAAAGTTTACAGGAATCGGAAAAAGGCTTCATAAAAAAAATCAATCTTGATATTGAAAAGTTTATCGGACATGGCGAGCTTCATTTTGGCTATAAACTCTTTAAACACTAAATTTTTTACGATGCTTAGCAGTAACCTTCATTTTTCTGATAACAAAGGCCCAGTTACCACTGGGCTGGTCCTTCCCTCTTAATGACCGTTTCCGCGTCTATGTCCAATACTCTAATGGCTATGATGAAAGCCTGATTGATTACAATTTCAGTCTGAACCGAAACAGCATGGGTGTGATGCTGACCGATTGGCCATAATATTGCCTTTTACAAAGATTCAGCTACACTCCAAAGCGTCAATCGCCAATAACGTGTGACGCTTTAATATTATCGGGGTTTATCTTTTGTCAGTATCACCACACTTCATATATTCCTGTGCAGAATCAAAGCCATCCACCCAAAAAGCAATAGTAACCAGAGAGTTCAGTAAGCTTAATTTCGGTTTTGGGATCAAAAATATCGGTGAAAGTTTTTATCTCAAACCAGTGGGAAGAAGGTCTTTCCCAGTGAGAGGCAGTAACCGGGTTCTAATCGGTCAGGCTCCCAGAGCTATCAATTAATGAAATAAGTACCTGGCCAGTTGGTTTCGCATATTCTGGCGAGTGGATTTTTTCATCCTTCAAGGCGCAACGACGGGCGCGTAGCCATAGCTACTCAACCAGAGTTGGAACGCAGAAGGGTGGAAAAAGCCGCCGTCCAGAATATGCGAAACCAACTGGTTAGGTACTTACTCGCTTTAAGTAGACGTTCAAAAAAGAAGGTTAGGCAGATGTTATTAAAAGCTGTTGCATTAGCAGGAGCGGCATATCTTTTTGGTTTTTTTTCAAAAGATGTTCCAGATACCCAGACTGAAACAGGGTTGGAACTGCAACAATCTGTTGAAAGAGTATTGGAAACGCATCAATCTGTTGAAACAGGTTTGGAATTGTCTCAACCAGTCAATAGAGGGACAGGCATAGAAACACAGTTTCGAATTTCCGGCCTGGAAAAAAGGATCATCAACGAGCTGATGGAGTTAGATGGGAAAACTCTGCCCGAAGACTATGAATCCAGATTATTCTCTTTAAGCAGAGGGAGTATAAACACGGATGCTCTTTCTGATGATGAACTGGAGAAGGTCAATCAAATCTTTGGCGCAATAAAAGACCATATGATTGAATTGTTCAATGACGAGTATACTGTTCGTCAGGAACTAATAAAAGCTGCTGATATTGAGTCTGTCTATGTTTATTCTTTCAGTCACAAAGCAGCTACTCTGGAATGCCTTACGTCGAACGATATTTGCCAACCTCCTGATGCTCAACACTTAATACTTAATGCCGAAAGTACAACTCAAAGCAATGATGAAGGCTCAACATTCGATGATTACAAAAAAATGCTTTCATTTGAATGGATTCTTAAACATTCCAAAGTGTGTCTGGCAGGCTATCAGGATTCAAATTACGCGTTAACCCTTCATGGGGTAGACTTTGCCGAAAGAAAAATGTTAGAGGAAACAGCTTCTGATTTTGTAAGTCTGTCCAGAGTCGTTAATAAAAATGAAGTATTTCCCACTATGGGCTTCAGGGCTGTATTTATAATGACGGGTACCAGTAAAGAGAATGTTTATATTGTGTCTACGGGAAGAAGCTACACTCACAAATTTGATGCCGAACGGTTATCCATTATGCTTAGAACCATTCCGGGAAAAAAAATATCAATGCGCACAGGGTTGGCCAAAATGCTTAATAAAGAAAAGCAACATTGATATTCTGACGCTATAAAAGATCGTTAAATCGTTAAGACACTCACTCAAGTCACCGGGAATGATAGGCGAATTCTGGTCGGAACCGGAGATTACTCCGGTTCAACTCTGAAATGCTTTTACAACCCATCAGTTTCATATCCCGCTCCATTTCGCTGCACAGATTACCCAGAGCCTTTTCAACGCCAGCTCTTCCGGCCGCCGCCAAAGCATAAAGATACAGGCGGCCACCTGAACAGGCTCTGGCGCCCATTGACAGAGCTTTAAGAACGTGTGTTCCCCTCTGTATTCCACCGTCGCATATCACATCAATTCGATCTCCAACGGCATCTACGATTTCTGCCAGCTGGTCAAAGGGAGAGCGTGAGCCATCCAGCTGTCGGCCACCATGGTTGGAAATCATGATGGCTGCAGCGCCAATATCTACGGCTCTGCGTGCATCTTCAACCGACATGATACCTTTCAATACCAATGGCTTTTCCCAGTAGCGGACAATCTCTTCAGCTGCCTGCCAGTCCATACTTTGATCCAGCATGGTATTGATGTAGCTACCGATCGAAAGGGTAATGCTGGTGCCTTCGCCAACATAGTCCTGAAGCTGAGGCAGCTCAAAGCCACCATGGGACAAGTAATTCAGACCCCAGGCCGGATGACAGGTAAAACTCAGCAGACTCTTCAATGTCAGTTTGGGGGGGATGGTAAAACCGGTGACAAGATCCCTTTCCCTGTTGCCTCCCACAGCTGTATCCACCGTTAATGCCATGGCATCGAAGTTGGCTGCCTTGCATCGGTCTATCATGTTGCGGGTCAGCCCCTTATCCTTATGTACGTAAAGCTGGAACAGCTTCGGGGTTTTAATGGTTGAGGCAATCTCTTCGATGCTGGTGGTGCCCAGAGAAGAAAGGCCAAAAAGCGTGCCAAACTGTTCTGCTGCTTTTCCTACAGCCATCTCACCTTCATGATGAAAGAGACACTGCAGTGCGGTGGGCGATAAGAAGAGAGGGATGTCCAGATCCAGCCCCATAACCCGGGTAGAGAGATCAACATGCTCTGCACCTCTCAAAACATTGGGTACCAGGTCACAGTTGGAATAGGCCTCGGTATTTCTTCGCCGTGTGGTCTCATCATCCGCAGCGCCGTCAATGTAATGAAAAATGGGGGAGGGCAACCGTCTTCGGGCGAGTTCCCGGAAGTCTCTGGTGTTGTGGCAGTGTTTCAGGCGCATGGTTTTCCACTGGCCTGTCGTCGGTGACAGTCTGTAGTTGGATCATGAAAAATACTTGGCGTTTTAGGTATAGCACCGATTTGGAGCAGATCAACAACAGACCGAAAAAATGCACACCGGTTTTGCATAGCTGCTGGTCAGTTCTTCTTATGATGTCGAACAAGCTATTTTGGACAGTTGGACAAGGCGGGATGATGACTAACGGCAGAGCTGTTGCAAGGAATCCCAGTGAAGATCCAGCTGTTCAAAATGGTTGCGCAGTTCATGTTTAGGGAGAACCTGGTATTATCCGGCGTCAGCTTCATTATGGGTTTCGACACCGTCATGGTCAGTCTTTTCCAACAGTAACGCGGCGGCCGTCGCAACCTCTTCCTCTGTGCCGTTATACAGCAGCAGAAAGTTACCGGCAGACAGAGATTTCTCGTAGCGGACAACGCTGTTTTTAGGAATCCCCATACTGGCCAGACCAGCCCCAAGAGCTGAAAGTCCGCCGGCAATAACCGCACCTTCAAGCCCGCCGGCAATGGCTGATACCAGCGGTCCTGCGATCACCATGGGCCCAATGCCAGGAATCACAAAAAACGCAGCACCAAACAAAATACCCCACAGACCACCCCAGAAGGCACCGATCTTGCCCCAGGCTTTCATCCGGTCCCCGGTGTTGTAGTAACCTACTACGTGTTCTTCGGTATGGTAGTCATTACCAACCACTGAAATTTTCTTCATCTCAAAGCCAGCTTTTTGCAAGCTTTTAACCGCATCATCGGCCGCATTATGGGTTTTGTAGGTAGCAACGCAGGTGTTTGGTGTCTTCATCGTAGTGCTCCAGATGGAAGTTAGCACTCTAGGAAAAATAGTTGATTCTCGGTATCCGTCAAATAGTGGTCAAATGTCCAATAACAGTCGAATTTAGACTTCCAGTATCGTTTATTTGCAAAAAAAAGCCAGGAGCAAGTCCTGGCAAAAAGGAGTGTTCTCAATTATTTCGCGGTGGTGGTTCTAACCCTGGTTTTCTGCCTGTTCTGGCCTTCCAGCGGGCGGTTCTTTTCAAAGTCCTGTCTCAGATACAGTTTTGGAAAAGCGTGGTTGGCAAACTCTTGTTGAGTAAAGTCACGAATGGCTTTTTTCTCACCCTTTGTCCGGGTGTGTTTGGGTTGTGCCAGCCGTTTGATTGTTTCAGGGTTAACCTTGCCGCTTTTATCCCGGGCTACAGGAGCTTTCAGGTTATCCTCATATTTTTTTCTGGCTTCGACCAGTGCGTTTTGTCTGGCCAGAAAATCTGCAGAGAGGGCTTTCTGTTGTGCCTTGGGCTTGCGTTCATTTTTATCACCGAAAACTACCGTGCGGATGTTTTTTTGGTAACGCTCAGCGACTTCTGCTCCCGGAGTATTGAGAGGGATCGGGTGAGGCTTGGCAAGAGCCGTCATAAAGGCATGGTCTGGGTTTTTCTTTACCTGGCCTACTGGACGAGGAATACGTGATGGCGCTTTCGCAGGTCGCTCTTTTAAGGGCTGCTCTCTTAAAGGGGGCTCTTTGCTGGACGGCTCTTTGATATAGCAGGTGGCGTCAGCAACGGATGCCTGCCTGTCACCAATATCCGTTTCATCCCAGTCCCACTCAAAGAACATGCCGTTCTCATAGAGATCACGCATATTGGCTATAGAGTTTTCCGCCATGGAGCCGACTGCACTGGCTCCGGAATAAAATATGGATACTGCCCTCGAAGCACCATCACACAGCCAGCTTTTGACTTGCTTTTTGCCCTCTGAAAATGCGTTGAGAGCAAATTGCAGTGTACTGCCTGTTGCAGTGTCCGGTGATTTGGTGGTCATACATGAGTTCATTGGCAACTCCTTTCTATCCTTGAATGCTGTTATTGGTATTCAGCTTACCCTTTTTTCAAAAGCTACTTAATGACCATCTGGTTAGCAGACCTAACGATCTTTCTCCAGAATGTGCAGCCAAGGCAGGTATGGACTTCTGATTGAGTACGAACGTCTGCATTAATACAACGCTCAATCTTTTTATGATCAAGAAGCTCAAGTTCGGATACTCTTTTTCCAACACCGGGTGAACAACAAGCTAGGATATTAATGCTCAGATACAAGGTGTAAGGCTGATGAACATTGTGAAGAGGCTGACTGCTGCAAGCCTGATTATCTCACAGGCAGTAAGCTGTCTACAGGCACAGGCTCGAACGTCAGGTTCGATTCAGCCAACAGAAATACCACCTCAATTATTCTATGAATTTGAAGTAGATCCGAACCAGCTACCGGAAATACCCACTGCTCATGCGCCAACACATTGTCCCCCTCACAGAGCTTTGAGTATTTCATGGAATAAAAACAGTACGCTCATAGCTGTGGGAATAGGTTCTGGGGATAAATATGACGATACGAGAAAGTGTCGGCTTTCAGGAGCCCTGCAAATCTTTAATGTGAGTGCCCCAGGATACCCGAGACTCGTGCGTACCCATCACGCAAAAAACTACTGGATAAAAAGCGTTACTTTCAGCCCCGACGGCACTCAGCTGATAGCCGGGGGGGATGATAACAAGGTCAATATTTTTGGAGGGATAAGCCCGTTCAGCCACCAGCAAACCCTGTCCGAAGCGCTAAGAGATTTACGAACCGTTGCCATTAACCCGAACGGCACCCTGCTGGCAGCCGGGGGATATAACACAAAGATCATGCTTTATCTTAAAAACGAAACCAATCAGTTCACCTACGTGAAAACCCTGTCCCAAGCATCACGGGTTAGTAGTGTAGCAGATCTTGACTTCAACCCCATCAACAGCCAGCTGGCAGCGGCTCAACGTCACCAAATTGTAAGAACTTATCGCGGGACCAGTCCGTACAATCTTCTGAAAACCCTGTCGGATTCGTGCTGCGGGATGTTGGCTGTTGCCTACAATCCCAACGGCACCCTGCTGACATCCGGGGATACGGTAGGACAGGTCAGGTTTTATAACGGGATGAACCCGAACAACACCCTGTACACTCTACCCGTATCAGGCCGGAAACGGGTATTGAGCCTTGCCTATAACCCAAGTGGCACCCGGCTGGTAGTTGGCCACAAAAATGGCGATGGCAATGGCGAGGTCAGTGTTTTTGAGGGAATCAGTCCGTTCTCTCACCTGTACACCCTGCCCTCCGGCAGGTCACCGACGGTTGTGTACAGCCGCGATGGCAAATGGCTGGTCACCGGGGGGTATGATGGAAAGATCATGATGTATCGGGTCGATGGTGTAAGAGCACCTACAACACAAGCCAGTACAACAAAAATCACTACGACAGAGGCCAATACAACAGAAGCTGTTAAGGAAACCTGGATAAAAGTCAGCATAGAAAACGGCACAGCAGTACATAGCTCTTCGACATACATAGCCCTTTCGCTAGTCACATTATTAACAACGGTTCTTCAGGGGATGATATTGCAATGATGTTTTTGGACAACTTCTCTCCGACTCCGGAGAAGTCTTGTTTCTCTATTTTCGCTGTTTTCTCTCATGACCATACCGGTCTTGGACATTATCCGAAGTATTGATAGAAAGCTTATTGATATTCAGCTTACCCTTTTTTCAAAAGCTGCTTAATGACCGTCTGATTAGCAGACCTAACGATCTTTCTCCAGAATGTGCAGCCAAGGCAGGTATGGACTTCTGATTGAGTACGAACGTCTGCATTAATACAACGCTCAATCTTTTTATGATCAAGAAGCTCAAGTTCGGATACTCTTTTTCCAACACCGGGTGAACAACAAGCTAGGATATTAATGCTCAGATACAAGGTGTAAGGCTGATGAACATTGTGAAGAGGCTGACTGCTGCAAGCCTGATTATCTCACAGGCAGTAAGCTGTCTACAGGCACAGGCTCGAACGTCAGGTTCGATTCAGCCAACAGAAATACCACCTCAATTATTCTATGAAATTGAAGTAGATCCTAACCAGCTACCGGAAATACCCACTTCAACGCCCACTGCTCCTGCGCCAACACATTGTCCCCCTCACAGGGCTTTGAGTATTTCATGGAATAAAAACAGTACGCTCATAGCTGTGGGAATAGGTTCTGGGGATATCTATGACGAGGCGAGAAAGTGTCCGATTTCAGGAGCCCTGCAAATCTTTAATGTGAGTGCCTCAGGATACCCGAGACTCGTGCATACCCATCACGCAACAAACTGGATAGGAAGCGTTACTTTCAGCCCCGACGGCACTCAGCTGATAACCGGGGGAGATGATGACACGGTCAATATTTTTGGAGGGATGAGCCCGTTCAGCCACCAGCAAACCCTGTCCGAAGCGCCAGGCGATGTACAAACCGTTGCCATTAACCCGAACGGCACCCTGCTGGCAGCCGGGGGATATGATACAAATATCAGGCTTTATCTTAAGAACGAAACCAATCTGTTCACCTACGTGAAAACCCTGTCCCACGCACCAAGTGGTATAGAAGATCTTGACTTCAACCCCATCAACAGCCAGCTGGCAGCGGCTGAACGTCACCGAATTGTAAGAACTTATCGCGGGACCAGTCCGTACAATCTTCTGAAAACCCTGTTGGATCCGTGCTGCCAGATGTTGGCTGTTGCCTACAATCCCAACGGCACCCTGCTGACCTCCGGGAATATGGTAGGACAGGTCAGGTTTTATAACGGGATGAACCCGAACAACACCCTGTACACTCTATCCGTATCAGGCGAGGTATTGAGCCTTGCCTATAACCCAAGTGGTACCCGGCTGGTAGTTGGGCAGAACAATGACGATGGCAATGGCGAGGTCAGTGTTTTCGAGGGAATCAGTCCGTTCTCCCACCTGTACACCCTGCCCTCCGGCAGGTCACCGACGGTTGTGTACAGCCGCGATGGCAAATGGCTGGTCACCGGGGGGTATGATGGAAAGATCATGATGTATCGGGTCGATGGTGTAAGAGCACCGACAACAGAAGCTGTTACGGAAGCCTGGATAAAAGCCAGCATAAAAAACGGCACAGAAGTACATAGCTCTTCGACATTCACAACCCTTTCACTAGTCACATTATTAACAACGGTTCTTCAGGGAATGGTATTGCAATGATTTTTTTGGACAACTTCTCTCCGACTCCGGAGAAATCTTGTCTCTCTATTTTCGCTGTTTTCTCTCATGACCATACCGGTCTTGGACATTGTCCGAAGTGTTGATATAAAGCTGGAGGAAGGTAATGAATATTGAGAAGGGCCTGACGACTGCAAGCCTGATAATCTCACTGACAGTAAGCGGCTTAGAAGCGCAGACTCAAACGACAAGCTCAATGCAGCCAACAGAAATCCCTCCTCAATTATTCTATGAAATTGAAGTAGATCCGAACCAGCTACCGGAAATACCCGCTTCAACGCCCACTGCTCCTGCGCCAACACATTGTCCTCCTCACAGGGCTTTGAGTATTTCATGGAATAAAAACAATACGCTCATAGCTGTGGGAATAGGTTCTGGCGATTTCATTGGTTATGGGAGAAAGTTTGCGATTTCAGGAGCCCTGCAAATCTTTAATGTGAGTGCCTCAGGATACCCGAGACTCGTGCATACCCATCACGCAACAAAATGGATAAGAAGCGTTACTTTCAGCTCCGACGGCACTCAGCTGATAACCGGGGGGGATGATGACACGGTCAATATTTTTGGAGGGATGAGCCCGTTCAGCCACCAGCAAACCCTGTCCGAAGTGCCAAAAGATCTACGAACCGTTGCCATTAACCCGAACGGCACCCTGCTGGCAGCCGGGGGAGATGATACAAATATCAGGCTTTATCTTAAGAACGAAACCAATCTGTTCACCTACGTGAAAACCCTGTCCCAACTACCAAGTCGTAGTCGTATAGAAGATCTTGACTTCAACCCCATCAACAGTCAGTTGGCAGTGGCTGAAAGTTTCCAAAAGGTAAGAACTTATCGCGGGACCAGTCCGTACAATCTTCTGAAAACCCTGTTGGATTCGTGCTGCCGGATGTCGGTTGTAGCCTACAATCCCAACGGCACCCTGCTGACATCCGGGGATGTGTTAGGACAGGTCAGGTTTTATAACGGGATGAACCCGAACAACACCCTGTACACTCTATCCGTATCAGGCCAGGTATCGAGCCTTGCCTATAACCCAAGTGGCACCCGGCTGGTAGTTGGCCACAAAAATGGCGATGGCGATGGCAATGGCGAGGTCAGTGTTTTTGAGGGAATCAGTCCGTTCTCTCACCTGCACACCCTGCCCTCCGGCAGGTCACCGACGGTTGTGTACAGCCGCGATGGCAAATGGCTGGTCACCGGGGGGTATGATGGAAAGATCATGATGTATCGGGTCGATGGTGTAAGAGCACCGACAACAGAAGCTGTTAAGGAAACCTGGATAAAAGTCAGCATAGAAAACGGCACAGAATTACATAGCTCTTCGACATACATAGCCCTTTCGCTAGTCACATTATTAACAACGGTTCTTCAGGGGATGATATTGCAATGATGTTTTTGGACAACTTCTCGTTCTCATAGAGATCACACATATTGGCTATAGAGTTTTTTGCCACGGAGCCGACTGCACTGGCTCCGGAATAAAATATGGATACTCCCTCGAAGCACTATCATACAGCCAGTTTTTGGTTTGCTTTTTGCCCTCTGAAAATGCACTTAGAGCAAACTGCAGTGTCCGGTGATTTGGTGATCATACATGAGTACATAGCCAACTCCTTGCTATCCTTGAATGCTATTGCTGTTATTGATTTACAGCTTACAGCTTACCTTTCCTTCAAAGCCTGCTTAATGACCGTCTGGTCAGCAGAACTAACGATCTTTCTCCAGAATACGCAGCCCACCGCCTGAAAGGTTATGGAAGAAGGTGTCTCCGGGAACAATATCCACCCGACAGCGGGCTTCTTTCGGCAGGCTCTTCAGTAGCAGGTCTCTGTTTTCTGCCTTTTCCAGAACGTCGGCAGAGAACTCTCCCAGGATGACAATAGGGTGTTCCGGACTCTGCCCCGGATAATATTCGCTCTGCTTGATGTTGATAATAGTGGCCAGTTGCTCAATAACCTCATGGAAAAGGTCTTTCAGTTGACTTCGGGCCTTGTCGTAGTTGCTGCGGCTCACTGCATGCTGGCCGCTGAGATAATCCTGACGGTTGCCGTCGTTGTAGATCTGGCTGACCTGGTAACCCAGAGTATTGATACCTGTGCGGCCCCAGCGCTTCATCATGGCATAGGGATCACCTTTGTATTTACCATATTCCTGCACATAGTCGCTGGCGAACAGGGCCTGATGGATTGGCTGTGACGCCATATAGGGAAGATAACTTTTGTTTTTGCAGGGTACAGGGCTGAACCAGGCGTTCTGGCTGGCCTGGCCAATATTCCAGTAACCCCCCGCCATACTCAGCCATTTCGGCAATCTGGCAGACCAGGGGGTGATCTGGCCGTTTTTGACCTGGTAAGGCACCGCTATTGTGGTGGCCTGAATCAGGTCGAAATGTCTGCTGGCTTTATGGTTTCTGTGCAACCAGCTTTTGGCACTGGCGGCCATCAGGGTATGGTCGCCCACCAACTTTACGTTTTCCACCATCACCCCGTGTTCCCTGAACAGAGCCTTTGCCATACAGGTGAAGTAAGCCTCCCGATTTTGACTAACCGGACAGTTTTGAGTCAACAGAGATCGATATTTTGAGAGCTGGCCTGGTTCAGGTGCTGGCTTTTGGCGATAGAAATCGTAGCCAGCGATACCAATAACGAGATCCGTGCTGCTGTTGGGCGCCAGCTTCGAGTGTTCCAACATGTCTTTTAATGCGCTTTCCAACAGTTTTAGTGGCGATTCGTTGAATGCGATATTGCCGGGATCTTCGGCCAGATGAGCATCTTTGCCTGAAGATGCATAACCTGCAAAGGCAGGCGTTTCGATGCCGGTGTGAGCAACCGCCATCCGGGCGTCGAAATTGCTTACGTAGACCGTGGTGCGGTATCTGGCCGCCAGAACGGCTTCGTTGAAGCCGAAAAAGCTGAACAGTGTCAGTACGATTTGAAAGACGATCCTTGCGTGTTTGAACATGGCTACTTCCCCGTGTGAACCAATGTAAAGCTGATCGTACGAGATTCAGACAAAGGCTTGCATAACATCTCTGTCAGCAGTGCTGACGAAACCGGAAGACCTTATAAAACAGCAACCATTCGCCTCAATTGACGCGGTTACGCCTCTGTTTCGGGGGCGATAAAAAAAATCAATCAAAGAGGGGGTTGTCTGGAAGCTTCAGGTGAATAATACTGTATGCATGAACAGTATTTCTGTAAAAGACAAGCCCTGGCCCAGAATGATTGCGCTGGTGGATATGAATGCCTTTTTTGCCTCCATTGAGCAGCTGGATCGGCCTCAATGGCAGCAAAAGCCGGTGTGTGTCACCAATGGCCGATCAGGGACTTGCATCATTACCGCCTCCTATGAGGCCCGTGCCCGGGGCATCAAAACCGGGATGAGGTTGCGTGAGGCCAGAGGGTTGGCACCTGACCTGATCCAGGCACCTTCCCGGCCTTATCGTTATGCCCAGATTTCTTCCAGCATTATGGCAGCTCTGGAAAACATCACGCCAGAAATAGAAGTCTTCTCGGTGGACGAGGCTTTTCTCGATCTGACCGGCTGTCAGTCGCTTTATGATTGCCCGGTGGCCGAGATAGGTCTAAGGATCAAGGCGTGCGTTTTTGAGGCTTCCGGCCTGCTGTGTTCAGTGGGGATCAGTGGTGACAAGAGCACCGCCAAGTGGGCAGCCAAGCAGCAGAAGCCGGACGGACTGACCATTGTCCACCCCTATCAGGCTCGCGAAACCTTGTCGAATGTGCTGGTTACTGACCTGTGTGGGGTAGGGTCAGGCATTGGACGTTACCTGGCTCAATACGGGGTGCATCGCTGTGGTGATATGCAGAAAGTGCCCATCAGCGTGCTGGGCAATCGTTTTGGTAATCTGGGTAAGCGTATCTGGCTGATGGCCCAGGGCATGGACCCGGAGCCACTGCATAAAGAAGTGGGCGTGCCCCAGAGCATCGGGCATGGCAAGGTGATTCCGCCAAATACCCGGGATAAAACCATCCTGAGAACCTATCTGTTGCATATGTGTGAAAAAGTGGCTGCCCGTCTCAGACGCTATGACTTTGAAGCCCGGTTGTTTGCCATTGGCATGAATACGCCCGGAGGCTGGGTCAGCAAAAAGCTGAGAACGACAACCCCGACATCCGATGGCGACCAGATCATGGCACTGGCGGACTTTTTTCTGGATGTCTATTGGGATCAGGGTGAGAGAAGCCAGGGCGTGCACCAGGTACACGTTGGAGCCCTGGACCCTCAACCCAAATACGGGCAGGGAGAGCTGTTTACGGAAGAAGATGCTAAAAAAGAAAAACTGCTGGCGACCATTGATGAGGTCAACCATCGTTATGGAGAGTTCGCTCTGTGCAAGGCCCTCTTGCTGAATCGCTCGGAAATGCCCAATGTTATCTCACCGGCCTGGCGGCCAGCGGGACCCAGGAATACTTTGGAGAGTTGAGTGGATGTTTTGACAAGCTCAATCTCAAGAATCGTCTGAGATGCCCTGTTTTTCCTTGAGATCTTCTACCCATCGGAAGACTTCTGCCACCGGTTCAATCAAATCGCTGGGGATGTAACTGGCAATGTCCGTATCAAACAAGGCGTGAGCCAAGGGGACATTCTCCATAACGGGGATGCCTTCCTTATCGGCAATTTTCACAATAAAGCGTGCACGTCCACCCCGGCCTTTAACCGTTACCACCGGCAGTGGCGTCACATCCTGTTTGTAGTGCAGGCCGATCGCCAGGTGAGTCGGGTTTTTGATCACCACGTCTGACTTCTTGGTGTTTTCTGCTTCGTTGAGAATTTCCTGGTGGATTTCTTTTCGTTTACCTTTGATTTCAGGGCTACCTTCCATCTCTTTGTGTTCGCGCTTGACTTCATCCTTGGACATTTTATTTTCTTTGGTGAACTGCTGCTTCTCGAAAAGATAGTCCAGCACAGAGATCACTATGAAAGCCGCAATGGCATAGATCATCAGCTTTTTCATCAGGACCCCGACAACAGGAAGAATACAGTCACTACCACAGTAGGGGAGGTTGAACATATCAGCGAGGCTGTTTCTGATAACGAAATAAACAACGATGGAAAGAAACACAATCTTGATAACAGACTTGAAGAATTCCACCAGGTTTTTGATGGCAAAGATGCGCTTGAATCCGGCAATTGGGCTGATCTTTTTGAGGTCGGGTTTTACCGATTCACCGGCCAGCAGAAAGCCAAACTGCATGATGTTGCCTATGATGGCAGACAGCATGGATACCATGACCAGAGGTAGCAGAAGCTCAATGGATTTTTCAAGAATGCCCTGTGTGACAATTTTGAAAGCGTCCTGAAAGTTTTCGTTATAAACCGTTGCCGGGAGGATCACCATTTCCTGAATGGTCGTGAGGTAGGTATCGCTCATAAACCAGAGGGTGCAGAACACAGCGATAATGCCAAAGGTGCTGGAGACTTCCTTGCTCTTGGCTACCTGACCTTTTTTGCGGGCGTCACGCAGCTTTTTCGGAGTGGGTTTCTCTGTCTTTTCAGCACTCATTTCCAGAGCTCTCCCAGGGTTTTAAAGACCATGGGAATGCCTTCGTCATGTTTTTTGGCCAGTTTCAGAATCGTGCTGACGTAAATCACCAGGATGGCTGCCGCGACACCGGATTTGATCGGCATGGCGAGAATAAATACGTTAAGCTGGGGGGCTGAGCGGCTGATCAGGGCGATACCAAATTCTGTGATAAACATCGCGATAACGACAGGAGCAGAAAGCCACATGGCCAGGCCAATAATCAGGTTGAACTGGTTCAGGAAAAAAGTGGAGGCTTCAGGGTTCAACCTGGGATAGAAACTGAATACAGGCCATACCTCATAGCTGATGAAAAGACTTTGCAACAACAGCAGGAATAAGCCGCTGGTCATGAAAATGGCGGTAAAGGCCTGGGAGAACAAAACACCCATGGGTGAAGTTTCGGCACCGGACAGAGGGTTCAGGGCGCTGGCCATGGAAGCACCCCGCTGGTTATCAATGAAGAAACCTGCTGATTCCAGTGCCCAGAACGGGATGGTGATACAAAATCCGATAATGGCTCCGATAAACGCTTCTTTCAGGACAATTCCGGCAGTGGCATAAATGGTGATGGTGTCATCGGGTTTGTGTTCTGCCAGCATAGGATGGAGAAACAGGATCATGCAGGCGCATATGCCATTTCTCATCATGGCACCCCCCAGCATGCGCTTGTGCAGGAAAGGAATCAGAGTGAACAGGGCAACAATTCTGGGCGTGCCCATGGTAAATACATAAAACCACTCTTTTAGCTCATCTATTGGGATGACCATGGCGGATTATCCGGTTAGAGGTCCGGGATTTTGTTCATGATGGCCAGAGAGTAATGATAAATCTCAATGCCCAGCCATCGGGCAGTAGCAAAGATACTGATGATGACGGCAATCAGCTTGAAGGCGAAGGGCAGGGTTTGTTCCTGGATCTGAGTCAGGGCCTGAATCAAACTGATCAGCAGACCTACGCCAGCCGCGGCAATGATAGGCGGCATGGATAAAATCAGAGTCAGCATCAGCGCCTGGGCTGTGAGCTGGATGATGTCCGAATCTACCATGTTCTTTTCCTAGCCATAACTTAATACCAGCCCCTGAATTAAACGGGTCCAGCCGTCCAGCAAGACAAACAGGAGTAATTTGAAAGGCAAGCTGATGGTCATGGGCGAAACCATCATCATACCCATGGCCAGCAGGATGTTTGAGACGATCAGATCAATGACGATAAAGGGCAAATAGAGCAAAAAGCCAATCTGGAATGCCTTGGTCAATTCCGTGATACAAAAAGAGGGCAGCAGCACAATCAAGTCATCGCCCGAGAGTTCCTGCTGGTATTTTTTTGGCCACAGAAGGCGTGCCGATTTCAGAAAGAAGTTACGCTCATTTTCGTTGGTGTTGTCTTTGAGAAATTGCTTGTAAGGGGCGCTGGCGAGCCTGACAGACTCGATCCAGGAAAGATCCTCAAAATTAATTTTTTCAGGTTCCAGCAACTCATAAGACTCATAGCCTATAGGTGCCATGATATAGAGTGTCAGGATAATGGCCAGGGCGTTCATGGCAATGTTAGGTGGAATCTGCTGGAGACCGGTGGCGTTTCTGAGAATGGAAAAAACCACCACCAGCTTCAAAAAAGAAGTGCCCATGACTGCCATGAATGGAATCAGCGCCATCAGTGCCAGTGGCACCATTAAATAAAATGGGCTGGTTAAATTCAGAATGCCGCTTTCCATGGCGGGAACCTGCTTTAATTGATGTACTGCTTAGGATTCAGTCTTACCCGTCAGCTCTGTGATCCGGGCTCCGAGTCGGCCTTCAATTTCTACCAGCTGACATCTACCAATGAGTTGGCCATTGGCTCTGATCCTGACCGGTGCTTCTATGGGGTTACTGAGCTGGAAAACATAGCCTGGCGTCAGGCTTTGCAGTTCTGCGAATGTCAGTTGTTGCTCACCCACTTCGAACATGAGTGTCACTGGCAGGTCGTGAAGATCAACAGGGCCTGCAGGTGCTTGAGGAGCTTCACCTTCCGGCATAGGCTCTTCATAATCCGTGTAGCCCTGGTCATAATGTTCTTCCATAGCCTGAAGCCTCTGTGAAATAGTGACCCGGGTATCCTCGAGAGTGCCCAAAAAAGCAACATTCTGTTTGATTCCTACAATCACCTCTGAGTCACTGACGTGTTTTTCCAGAAAAACAATGTCACCTTCTTCCAGGTCATTGAGTTCACTGCGATTCAGTAAGGTGCTGCCTTTTTGCAGGGTTACCCATAAAGGTATATCGGGCAGCGAGGTAGATTGATGAGGCGGAATTGACTTCAAGAGGTTCTCTATTACCTCGGAATACTCAATCTGTATAGTTGAGCGGATGTTTTCGGCTTCAAGATCCACTGCAATGAGAGGAGCGTCTGTCGCCTCTGCAGGTTTGAGATGACTGAGCGTGACAGACTGACCTAACATCTGACCCAGAAAATTAAACAGGGGGGTCAGGCTACTGGCAATAGCAGCGTCACGAAGGCTTTCGGGCAGTTTTTTAATGATTTGATGGTCGAGTTTTTTGGGTAGAAGAAAATCCAGAACCTGTCGGCCCAGATAGAGTTTGCCGGGGTAACCCGCCAGTTCCAGATCAGCCTGCCAACTGGATGTCTGGTGACCAAGACCGGCAAGGGAGACAGTGAATTCGATAGCGTTCAGTTGAATCTGGTAGCGGGCTTTGCGATGACACAGGAGTTGCCCCAACTGAAGCTCGGTGGCTGATATTGTTTCAAACTTCAGTGGTATCGCTTCCATTCGTGTTTATCCGCTCTTTTGGGAGTCCCTGTCGGAATTAACCGCAGTAGGACAGTCTTAAGTCCGACTAGGAATCATTGTCTTCCTGATCTTCTTCACCCACGTACTCCTGTTGGGAACGACCGTCATTCTGTTCGTTGCCATCGCCAGACAGGTTGATATTGACCTGAACTTTTTCGCCCAGCTTTTCCAGGTTTTTCATCAAGCTGGCTTCGTTGGCTACCAGGAAGTTGTGGGAATCTGCTGAGGAGGTATTCATGGTGACCTGCAGTTCACCAGAAACCCTCTGAATACGGATTTCTGTGCCTGGGAGAATGTTGTCTTTCAGTGTGATTCGAACTTCGGCACCCTGGATAGCGTCTTTTGAAGACACCATGATTTTATCAACCAGCTTGTTGATGACTTCATTGATCTCTTTGGGGCCACTGACCGCCTGGATGCTTTTCAGCTGAGCTTCTGAGGCCTGCTGAGTTTCCCTGACCTGACCGATCACATGGTCACTGCTCTCAAGCATAGACTTCATGGCACCTTCTTCCTGACCTTTCTGACCTTCACGACCACTACCCTGATCTTTAAACTTGCCTTCCAGGGCTTCCTTGGCACTTTTTCTGCGTTCTGCCATCAGGCTTTCAAGGCTTTGACCGTCTTTGGATTCCCCTTTGGCGCTTTTCGGGTCTTCCTTCTTTTTCATCTTTTTGGAAAAGTCAGAAGCCTGATCCTCAGACACCTTCTGGCTCTGATTCTGGGTAGGCTGGTTGTTGTTATTCTGCTGAACATTCTGATTAGCGTTGGTGGGCTGCATAATTGGCCTCCTTGCGATCTGTAGACCCTAGGATTTCGGGCGAACAGTAAATTCTTCCATTTCCAGGTCTTCGAGGCGAGCGGCTTCTTTTGCGGCTTCCTCGTCCTGAACTTTGGTAAACTCTTCAAACTTTTCCACAGCCTGCATGGCTTTCATATGATCTTCACGGGCCTGTTCAAGCTGCTCTTTGGCCTTCTCGACATCCTGTCTGGCTTCGTTGATGGCCTGTTCCAGCAGTACATCCTTTTCACGCATCCTGGCTACATTGGCTTTCAGCTGATCAAGTTCGTTCTGCTTTACCTCGGTATTGATAATGTTATCGTAGAGCCTTTGTTCTTCTTTACAGCGCCAGTCAATGTACTCTTCCAGTTCCTGCTCTTTGTTTTTGACTTCCAGCTGAGCCTGTTCCAAACGGTATTCACACTTACGCACCTGGTCCTGAGCAGACTTTTCACGAATCTGCTTAACCTTGAGAAGTTCGTGCAGCATTCAGATCAGACTCCAACGACGTGACGCAGCTGCTGGATGGTCGTGTCATAGTCATTGAATTCGTCGGTGCGCTGTTTCAGAAAGGTTCGTATGGCGTCTATTTTCCGCAAGGCTTCATCAGCCACCGGATCTGAACCCGGTTTGTACTCACCGACCTTAACCAGCAGTTCAATCTCATCAAACTTGGCCAGAAGTTCCCTGAGTTTGCCCGCAGCGGCTTTGTGCTCTTCCGGAGTGATGGCATTCATGACACGGCTGGCGCTGGATAGAACATCAATAGCAGGGTAATGGTTAGCGGCAGCCAACTTTCTGGAAAGGATAATATGACCGTCCAGAATGGATCGGGTTTCATCCGCTACCGGTTCAGTCATGTCATCACCTTCTACCAGCACGGTATAGAGCGCCGTGATTGAGCCTGTATCAGACATACCGGCACGTTCCATTAACTTGGGCAGCGTGGCAAAGACCGAAGGTGGAAAGCCCCGACGGGTAGGTGGCTCACCGGCTGCCAGTCCTATTTCACGCTGGGCACGGGCAAAACGGGTGACGGAATCCATCAGCAGCAGGACTTTTTTGCCTTTGTCTCTGAAGTACTCTGCAACAGCCGTGGCGGTGTAGGCAGCCTTGGCTCTTTCCATGGAAGATTTATCGGAAGTGGCAACGATGATAACGGACTTTTTGACGCCTTCCGGGCCGAGATCATGCTCGATAAATTCCCTGAGTTCCCGTCCCCTTTCACCGATCAGCGCAAGTACGGTGACATCAACCTCAGCGCCTTTCACCAGCATCGAGAGCAGCGTACTCTTACCGCCACCAGCGGCTGCGAAGATACCCATACGCTGTCCTTCTCCGCAGGTCAGGACGCCATCCAGAACTCTCAAGCCCAGAGGTAAGGGTTTATCAATGATCTGGCGGGTCATCGGGTCAGGGCTGTCGGCATAAACCGGATACCAGGTTTCAGGCTCCACGCCTTCGAAGGCTGACGGATTCAGAGGGTTTCCCATACCATCAAGCACGTGTCCCAGAAGATGAGAGCCAACGCCTACATGGTGAACCTTACCTGTAGGAATCACTTCTGTCGTGGAGGAGATACCCATGATTTCACCCATGGGCGAGAGTACCGTTTCGTGACCCTGAAAGCCTACCACCTCGGCATAGCTGGTTTTGTCATCGTTTGGAGTCACCAGCTCACACAATTCGCCAATCTTGACACCGGGAACCGCCGCCTTGATGATCATGCCCTGTACTTCGGTAACACGGCCACGAATATCTAATAGCCGACTGCTTTCAACCGCATTTTGAAGCGCTGAAGTGAGGTAGTTAAGTGCTTCGGCCACGATCCCTGTCTCCTCTGCCAGTCGTTGCTTTTGTCGCCCTATAGGGTTTGATCAGCTAGAAAGCAAAAGAGGGCTGAATAAGCCCTCTTTTTTGATGTGTTGATCAAGAGTCAGACCATCATGCCCATGTCTCCGGGTCCGCCAGGAGCGGTGGGAGGGGGCTTTGGGCCACTATCTTTGGGTGGGGCAGTCCCATCGCTTTCCGTATTATTCACTTCGGAGATCACCCACTCGAGCGTGTTGACGAACTTCTCCAGAGTGGATTCAAAGTTACCGTAGTCCGATGAAGCCTGCATAGAGCGAATCAGCAGAATTTCAGACTTGTCATGATTCAGGGCGTGGAAGGCACCCTGCATACTGTGATGCTGAAGGTTGAGTGACAGAAGCTTTTCATACAGGCTGGTTTTGGCGTCGTCGTGAGCGTCCATGGGTTTTACTGAAGAAACGAATACCAGAGCTTCGTCTTCTTCCAGGTATTCCATGTTTACGATCAGGGTGTCATCAAAACAGAGACCACAGGCATCGTGTTCATTCAAGCTGAGCTCACCCAGACCGATGCTCTCTGCAAAATGCTGTATATTCTCTTCTACATTTTGCTTGTAACTCATTCGAACAGACCCTCCAATGGTTCTTAGTCAGAAACTGAAATAACGATAAGTAACTTTCAGTATATATCGCTCTTTTGTCTTGCGTTGGAGAATTCCTGATTACCTGCTCTGGGGAACTCCAAGACCCGATTAGAGTTTTTATCGGTCAAAGTGACGAACGTCTGTATACTTGTTTCAACTTTTTTTAAATATTCAGCTCATGGCAGTTTTATTCCCTGAGTAGTGAGATTCTTTTTTGGCAGATCAAAACAGTACCGATAGCCTCTGGATGCGCGAGGCCCTGAAGGAAGCAGAAAAAGCCCGGGAAAAAGACGAAGTTCCGGTCGGGGCCGTTGTGGTCAGGGGAGGCGAAATCATAGGTCGAGGGTATAACCAGCCCATCAGTGGCTGCAATCCGGTGGCCCATGCTGAGGTGCTCGCCCTGCAGGAAGCGGCTGCCACCCTCAACAACTACCGGTTGGTGGATTGTGAACTCTACGTGACTCTTGAGCCTTGCACCATGTGTGCCGGAGCAATTATCCACAGTCGGGTAAAGCGGGTGATTTTTGGTGCACTGGAGCCCAAGGCAGGGGCTCTGGTCAGTCAGAGCCGGACTTTAGAGCTGCCCTATATGAATTACCGGGTGGAAATGACTTCCGGAGTCCTTGAAGAGGAGTGCAGCGAAATCATTTCCTCTTTTTTCAGAGCCCGACGTGAGGCCAAAAAAGCAGAGAAGAGGCGCTTGAAGTTATGCTGAGATGAAACTTTTTATTAAGAGGGACTGTCCTAGAATTAGCCTTTCATTGAAGGAGCAACCCAAATCCTGACTTTTGGGTGAACTTATCTTTGTGAATAGGAGTATATTTTGATGAAAAAACTTATTCTGGCGATCCCACTGGTTGTAGCACCTATCATGGCTGCTGCAGAAATACGAGAAATTGAACGGAAGCTATTGAGTGATTGGGACTCAAGAACCATGACGAGTTATTTTGACACAGTGTCTGAACAGTACTGTCTGCTGGTTGTTGACCCTAAACATTCGATTTTGGATTGCAAACCTATCCATAAGTTTTCAGAGCGGGCTCAAAGAAACATTCTTGGCAACATGTACGTACCAAAATCCTGCGCTGGCGAAAGTGGAGTTTCTAAAGGCTATTGTCCCAAAAACTGAATTTCAGTGTGTTAACCCGGACGGAAGAAATACTCAGTTTACATTTATCTCTGAAAGTACACTCAAGCTGCATTTTTAGCAAAATCGTCGTAAATCCTCGCCCAATCGGGCGGGGATATAAGACGGGAACGCAGAGCGTTCCGCCTGCAAGCTGGTACGCAGTCAATTGAAATAACCTGTAATAAGTATATTATTTCGGGCATTGTAATAATGAGCACTCACTTGTAAAGAGTTATGTTGAAAGCCACTAAAGTACGCATCTACCCAACACCAGAGCAGGCGGATTTTTTAAACCGTCAGTTTGGTGCTGTGCGTAAGGTTTGGAATAAAGCTCTGGCCATCAAGAACCATTACTACAAGGTGCGAGAGCAGAACCTTGCCCCGAAAAAAGACTTGAAACCCTTGTTGGTAATTGCCAAGAAAAGCCGAAAATACTTATGGTTGAAAGAAGCTGATTCGATTGCCTTGCAGCAGTCCATTATCAATCTGGACAAGGCATTTCAGAACTTCTTTAATCCGAAGCTGCAAGCTCGTTTTCCCCGTTTCAAGTCAAAGCATGGTAAGCAAAGCAGCTACCATTGCACTTCTGTTTCGGCAGGTGACGACTGGATCAAAGTACCCAAGTGCGAGCCAATTAAAGCAAGGATACACCGGGAAATTACCGGACAAATCAAGTCGATTACCCTAAGCAAAACACCGACAGGTAAGTTCTACGCTTCTGTACTGGCTGAAGATGGTGCGTCTGAAGCGAAGCCAGTAGCCGATCTGCAAAGTTCTTGCATAGTCGGTGTGGATGTTGGGTTAACTGACATTGCCATTACCAGTACCGACCATAAGACTGGCAATCCCCGCTTTCTGAAGAAAGCACAACGCAACCTGAAGCGAAAACAGAAAAAACTATCACGATGCAAGAAAGGCTCTAAAGGTAGAGCCAAAGCCAGACTCCTTGTAGCAAAGGCGCATGAACGTGTCGCCTTTGCCCGTAACGACTTCCAGCACAAACTGTCCAGACAACTCATTGACGATAACCAAGCGGTGGTTGTGGAGACGCTGAAGGTCAAGAACATGCTCAAGAACCATTGCCTTGCCCGATCCATTGCTGATGCAGGTTGGCACTCCCTTGTGACTAAGCTCGACTACAAAGCAAAACAGGCCGGTAAACATCTGGTGAAAATTGACCAGTGGTTTGCCTCATCAAAAACCTGTTCCTGCTGTGGTCGCAAGCGAGAGGAAATGCCGCTCAAAACTCGCTCATGGACGTGTGAATGCGTTGCTGTCCATGATCGGGATATTAACGCCGCTATCAACATAAAACATCAAGGCATTTTGAAGTTAAAGGCGGAAGGTCTGTCCGTCTCTGCTGATGGAGGCAAGCGTAAATCCGGCACATTGCCGGTTGCTGCCTGAGAAGTCAGAAGCCTCGCCCGACAGGGCGGGGAGCAGTCACAGATAGATGGGAACCATTGAAGGGAAAACCTGCCAAGATCCATAGATCAATCACTGGTTTCCATACCTAGGTTTCGATTATCATAGCGCCCCTGATTATCTCCCTGAGTCCAGTCGAGGACAGTTTTTAACATGCTCATTTTGCGTGGTGCTCCGGCTCTCTCGCCGTTTCGTAGCCAAAAGCTGCTTGAAACCCTGCAACACAGGATCCCCGAAATTACCGGTGTTTTTGCTGAATACCAGCACTTTGCCCGGGTCGACGAGGCACTGTCCGACCAGGAATTGAAAGTTCTGAAACAGCTGCTGACCTACGGTCCCCGGATGCAGGAAGGTGAGTGCTCAGGCACTTTGTTTCTTGTCGTACCCCGTCCAGGCACTATTTCCCCATGGTCCAGCAAAGCCACCAATATTGCTGAAAATTGTGGTCTCAGCAAGGTTCACCGTATTGAGCGCGGTTTGGCTTATTATGTGTCTGCCCAAGAAGGCCTCAGTCAACACCAGAAAGAAGTAGTATCCAGCCTGATTCATGACCGCATGACCGAGGCTGTGTTGGCTGATGCCAGAGAAACAGAGCTTCTCTTTGCAGAAACCGAGCCAGCGCCCCTGACCCGTGTGGATATTCTTGAAGGCGGACGTGAGGCTCTGGTTGCCGCCAACCAGTCCCTTGGACTGGCTCTGGCAGAAGATGAAATCGATTATCTGGTCACCAGCTATGAGGGGTTGGACAGGAACCCCACTGATGTTGAGCTGATGATGTTTGCCCAGGCTAACTCCGAGCACTGCCGCCATAAGATTTTTAACGCGACCTGGACCATTGACGGTGAGCGGCAAGATCATTCTTTGTTCCAGATGATCCGTAACACCCACACTATGAGCAGTGAAGGTGTGCTCTCGGCCTATAAAGACAATGCCTCTGTTATTGAAGGCTCCAGAGCCGGGCGTTTTTTCCCGTCTCCTGAAAAGAAAGATTACCAGTATCATCAGGAAGACATTCATATCCTGATGAAAGTGGAAACACACAACCATCCAACGGCCATCTCGCCATGGCCCGGTGCTGCTACCGGTGCCGGTGGTGAGATCCGTGATGAAGGGGCTACTGGTCGAGGCTCCAAGCCAAAGGCGGGGCTGACCGGTTTCTCGGTATCCAATCTGAATATTCCCGGCTACAAACAGCCCTGGGAAAAAGACTACGGCAAGCCGGATCGGATCGTGACTGCCCTGGATATTATGCTGGAAGGTCCCCTGGGTGGTGCAGGCTTTAACAACGAGTTTGGTCGTCCAAACCTTTGCGGTTACTTCCGTACCTTTGAAGCCACAGCCAAAGGCTCTGCTGGCGAAGAAGTGAGGGGGTACCACAAGCCCATCATGCTGGCAGGTGGTCTGGGTAATATCCGCGCCGCTCATGTTGAGAAAGCTGATATTACCGTTGGCGCCAAGCTGATTGTTCTGGGTGGTCCGGCCATGCAGATCGGTCTGGGGGGTGGTGCAGCCTCTTCCATGACTTCCGGTGAAGGTCAGGAAGATCTGGATTTTGCCAGCGTTCAGCGTGATAACCCCGAGATGGAGCGTCGTTGCCAGGAAGTGATTGACCAATGCTGGCAGCTGGGTGATGAAAACCCCATCGTCTTTATCCACGACGTGGGTGCGGGTGGCCTGTCCAATGCGCTGCCAGAACTGGTCAGCGATGGTGGCCGTGGTGGTCGCTTCCAGCTCAGGGATATTCTGAATGATGAGCCAGGCATGTCCCCCCTGGCGCTCTGGTGTAATGAATCCCAGGAACGTTATGTGATGGCGGTAGCTCCAGAAAATATGGAGCTGTTTGAAGCCATCTGTCAACGAGAGCGTTGTCTCTATGCCGTTGTGGGTGAGGCCACTGAAGAGCCAAACCTGTTGGTGGAAGACAGCCACTTTGATAACAAGCCAGTGGATATGCCTCTGGACGTTCTGTTGGGCAAACCTCCCCGCATGCATCGTGATGTGCAGGCAGAAACTATTCAACAGGATGCACTGGACCTTTCCGGTGTGACTCTGGAAGAAGCGTCTGAGCGAGTTCTCAAGCTGCCAACCGTCGCCAGCAAAAACTTCCTGATTACTATTGGCGACCGCTCTATTACCGGTCTGGTAGCCCGTGAGCAGATGGTTGGCCCATGGCAGGTTCCTGTTGCTGACTGTGCGGTCACCGCTACTGCTTTTGATACCTTCACGGGTGAAGCTATGTCCATGGGGGAGAGAACCCCTCTGGCTCTGGTCAATGCGCCTGCCTCAGGTCGTATGGCGATCGGTGAAGCGATTACCAACATCGCCAGCACCCGTATTGGCAAGCTGGGTGATATCAAGCTGTCGGCAAACTGGATGGCCGCTGCCGGTCATCCGGGTGAAGACGCCAGACTCTATGAAACCTGTAAAACGGTTGGTATGGAACTCTGCCCGGAACTGGGTATTGCTATTCCTGTAGGCAAGGACTCTATGTCCATGCGCACCAGCTGGAAAGACGGCGATGTAGAAAAGAGTGTTACCTCGCCTCTGTCGCTGGTGATTTCGGCTTTTGCTCCCGTAACAGACATCCGCAAGACCGTTACGCCAGAGCTGCGTACCGATAAAGGTGAGACTGATCTGTTGCTGGTGGATCTGGGTCGTGACCAAAACCGTCTGGGTGGTTCTGCTCTGGCACAGGTTTATGGTCAGATTGGTGATGTGGCGCCTGATGTTTCTTCTGCGCAAGACCTCAAAGGGTTCTTTACTGCCATCCAGCAATGTCTGGAAGAAGACCTGCTGTTGGCATACCACGACCGTTCAGACGGTGGTCTCTTTACCACACTGGTTGAGATGGCCTTTGCCGGTCATACCGGTATTGAGGTGAATCTGAATAAGCTGGCGGGCGATGAAGCGGCCATTATCCCCGCCCTGTTTAACGAAGAGTTGGGCGCCGTTCTGCAGGTTCGTCGTGCAGACAAAGGTAAAGTTAAGGATATTCTGGCTGGGCTGGGTCTGGCTTCCTGCGTGCATACCATTGCCTCTCTGAGACCGGATCAGCGCATCAACTTTGTCTTCAATGGCGAGCTGATCAGTAGCGAAAGCCGGGTTAAATACCAGCGCTGGTGGGCTGAAACCAGCTATCGCATGCAGGCTCTGAGAGATAATCCTGAATGTGCCCGTCAGGAATTTGATAACCTGCTGGATGACGGCGACACAGGCTTACATGCCTCTTTGCCGTTCGACATCAATAGGGATGTTGCTGCTCCATTTATTGCCACTGGCGCCAGCAAACCTCAGGTAGCCATTCTGAGGGAGCAGGGTGTTAACGGTCATGTGGAAATGGCAGCGGCTTTTGATAAGGCTGGCTTTCAGGCAGTGGATGTTCACATGAGTGACATTCTTTCCGGTCGCCGTAACCTGACAGAATTCAAAGGATTGGTAGCCTGTGGCGGTTTCTCCTACGGTGATGTTCTGGGTGCGGGAGAAGGCTGGGCGAAATCAGTGCTGTTTAACAGCATGGCCCGTGACCAGTTTGCGGCTTTCTTTGATCGTCCGGACAGTTTTGCCCTGGGTGTCTGCAATGGTTGTCAGATGCTATCCAATCTCCATGAATTGATTCCGGGTGCAGAGCACTGGCCACACTTTGTCCGTAATCAGTCTGAGCAGTTTGAAGCCAGAACCGTGATGGTCGAAGTCCAGCAGAACAAGTCCATTCTCTTCAGAGGTATGGAAGGTTCCAGAATGCCTATTGCGGTGGCTCACGGTGAAGGCTACACCGAGTTCAAAAAGGCTGACCAAATCCGGAAACTGTCTGCCAGTGGTCAGTTGGCCCTCAGATACGTGGATAATCAGGGACGGGCTACTGAGCGTTACCCCTACAACCCTAACGGTTCTGCTCAGGGGATCACGGGTCTGACCTCGGCTGATGGCAGGGTGACGATTATGATGCCTCATCCGGAAAGGGTATTCAGGGCGGTTCAGAACAGCTGGTATCCGGATACCTGGGGTGAAGATTCACCCTGGATGAGAATGTTCAGGAATGCCCGGGTCTGGGTTGATTGAATGTTGGGCGAGTAGTAAAGCAATTGATTAAGCTGGGTACTCGATGAGTATCCGGCTTAATCACTAAAAATCAGTTTTTGGGACAACTATCCGAAGAGGCATCACACGCGCCAGCGCCAGATTTTGGTACATAGGCGTCGCCGAGAATGTTTCTTTGTGCCTGCTCTGAGAGTTCATGGACACTTTTGCAGTCCATAAGCGAATTTTTGCCACTATAAAAATTATCTAAAACCACCAGACAATATTGTTGAGAAACTGTGTCAAAGTAGCTTACTGCGCTCCTCATATACCACGTCTCCGCTTGCGTATGCTCGTCTATTTTTCGCATTTCTGCACCAACCATGGTAGACGCTGAAGCCAAAAGGACTGCCAGAATGAATTTTTTCATAGAATTTACTCCTTCTTTTAAATAGTCAAAGATCAGTTCACCAGAAAGTCAGGATTTGACTTGAATTTTTAATGAACGCTTAATTGTTAGACATTCGTTCTAATAAAGAGTTCCAGTGAGAGGCTTGAACAATGACGACTTATGCTTTTTGACTCAGATAGCAGAAAGAGTTTGAAACTCGGTTAACACAAAGTGATCGGTCATCCCGCTGACGTAATCAATCAATAATCTTGCCCGGTAATACCATTCCAGCTCATCCTGTTCTTGAGCGGAGTAATTGCTGCCAGGCAATGATTTCACTGCCCGGTGATACGCCATTTTATGTTTGCCAGAGAGGCGGTGGTAAAGACGTTGCTCGATAAAATGTCGGCTGGAATCTTTTTCAGTAAGACTGGCGAATTCTTCACGGCTCAGTTCCAGCAAAGGCTGGAAAATATCCATCAGTCCCATCAGGGCAGAGTAGCCCCTGAGTTCCGGAGTTTCCTTCTCCATGCTGGTAAAGACATAGCGGATAGCAACGGTTTTCAGGGTCTGCAGTGCCAGATGCTGGTCAGACTGGCCGTCAATCAGAGGCTCATCGAGCGTCCCGTCAAAGATCGCCTGATGCTTTTGCAGATAACGATTTGCAGCATAATCCACCAGATCTCTTACCAACCGGGTGCGCAGCCGGATAATAAATTCCTGCTTGTTGTTGCCGGCTCTCTTGACCGCAGACTCCATGATATTGGGCAAATACTCGTTATATTCAGTAAATTCCTCCCAGACTTCATAGAGACTGAAGCGAAGATCGCGGAAAGAGAGAATCCCCTTATCGACCGCATCTTCCAGATCGGCAATGCAGTAGGAAATATCGTCGGCGGCTTCCATGATATAAACCAGAGGGAAGCGACAACCTTCATTGATAGCCAGATGCTGCCAGATGTCACGGACCAGAATGGCTTCGGAAAAGAAGTAACCCGGCTTTTTCTTGCGATAGGCATCGGGTGAGCCTTTGTCGGGTCTGGGCTCATAGGGCGTACGGGTGTATTTCATAAGCGCGCCCATCTGGGAATAGGTCAGGTTCAGATCCTGAAGGTGATGAATAATTCTTAACGCCTGGGCATTGCCTTCGTAAATAGACAAGTCTGGCAGCAGGGTTGACTCCAGTAAGGCTGACCGGGCTTTCTGACCTTTGCACGCTTTTTCATAACATAGCCCGGCTTTATCCTGCATCCAGCGGCTGATAGCCGCCTCGCCAAAATGACCGAATGGAGGGTTGCCAATGTCGTGCATCAGGCAGGCCATTTCTACCAGATTTATAAAAGCCGTGTCCTGATTGTCTAATCCCAGCGATGTTAATTGGCCGCTTTCTGACAGGCGCTGCAGAATCGTCTGTGCCAGAAAACGACCGGTTTGTTGCACTTCCAGAGAGTGCGTCAGGCGACTGCGAACAGCGGCATTGGTTTCCAGAGGGTAAACCTGAGTCTTTTGTTGCAGCCGACGTATGGCCGCTGACTGAATGATTCGCCCCCGGTTGCTTTCTGTTTCAGTTAACAGGTCCCGATCCGGTTCGACAGAACTGAGTCTTGGGCGAGTGCAGGTGAGTTTAGTCAGATAGTTCATGCTGATCATAGTCGGCAGGATCTGTTTGAAGGTGAGGTTTGACCTGGCTCTCTATAGGCTAAAAGCCAGCAGGTTAAGGACATAGGGTTTTAGCCAAAGGAATGAAAGGGAATATTATAGATGCTTTTCAAGCAACAGCCGTTCAAGATTGGACTAGCAGCCTGTCGGACTTAAGTCTGCCCTACTGCGGTTGCGATAAATTGGTCTAAAAATTCCTGCTTCTTCGTCAAATAGCCCCGCTATTCTCCTCAGAAGCAGAAACTTTTATCCTCAATTTCTCGCAATCCTCGCTACGGGCGCTTAAGTCCGACAGGCTGCTAGAATTCTGCCGGACATCGCCCTTCAAATATCAACTGAACATATTCCCGCTCCAGATAGCCTGGCTTGCCGGTAAAATAATGCAGCAGCAGATCGTCAGCAAGCCTGCGATCTATCTCCGGGCACTTCACTTCATAGTTGAGCATAGACAGCATTTTGCAGTTAAAGTTGAATATCCAGTTCTGTACCGTACTTGATGGATGAACGGAATCAACATAAAAATGATCACTGCGGTTTTTGCAGGGGCTCGCCTTGTGACTCTCGCAGATATCTACCTGGGCATTATCAGAACAGCCTCTGAAGGTGACATCGAGACAGGGGGTTTCAGTGTCAACATCTTGCTGGCGGGCATGTTCTAACAAAATGTCAAACATTCTGTTGTAATCGAAAAACAGGAGTAACAGGTCAGGATACTGTCTTTTCAGCCGAAAAAACGCTTTCGTAGCCAATCGGTTATGATTGACGATCACCTCACGTACTTCCTGACGATCTTCTGAATTGCGCAAACAGGGGGTTTTAGTGACATCGGGAACCGTTCCCCAGAAAATGGTTCTGGCTCCATGGGCATAGAGGTTTTCAATAGCCGCTGACAGCTTGGTAACCACCAGACGATAATTCCAGTAACGGTTGAGATAATCATTAGCGCCACCGGCTAACATAAAAATCTGATCCTCAGAAAAGGGTGCATGATGTTGCACAAGGTGATTTATCTGTTCCTCGACCGAACTCAGAATAGGCTTTCCACCTCTGATGCTATTGGTGAGAAAACTGATATTGGCCAACTGACTTTCACCAAACAGAAACGACCAGAAAAAATCCGTTAACACCTCTGAAAAACCGACCACCGTACTGCCACCATGTGACTGATCGACAAACTCGGTTTTATTGGAGGTATTCAGATAAAGGGCTCTGGCAATAAGCTCTGGTGCCATCAGATCATCACAAAAACGCCCTCCATGATAATTGGCACCAGGTATGGCACCACAGAAACTGCCAAAAATAAAGCCCGGTAACATACGACCGCTCCAGGGATAAAGTGACATTTGACGTTCATTCAGTGTACCGCTACCTGTAAGGAATCGACTGTAGTTATAGAAATTACCCGAATCAACGCTACTGTCACCCACCACAAAGACATTGCTGACAGGCTGTGCCTCCTGCGAGCAAAAACGTTCGGTGAATTTGGGATAAAAAAGTTTTTCATATGCCAAACCGGGTAACGACAACAGCAGTAATACCAGACCCAGCCAACTACGAATCATATTGAAACCCTAATAGAGCAGTTACTAAAAAGCTGAGGATTATAGTGGATTACTCTCCCCGTGCGGTTGTATTAATCTTTATTTTGGCCCTGTTGCCATGCAAAAGCCGATAAAGCTACTTTAAAATCCCGGTTACCAGCTTTTTGGTAAGATTTTCGATACTCGCTGTGGGATGTAGGAGGTTGTTAACTTACTGAGTATTGGTGGGTGTGCCTGAAGTGGTAGAGAATGCCCCTGTGATCCTTTGAATCATCAACGATAAGGGGTTGTAATCCTGTGAAGTCTTAGGGTCAGTCTCGTTGGTTGAAACAGAAGAAGCAGAATCAAACTTTATTCTTTTATCATTTCCATCGATAGAAATTTCTTCAAAAGTCTCATCGAGCTGAGCGATTTGTGGCGAATCAAGTTCTATATTCCGGTCGGGAGCAATCCTGACTGCCGCATCAAAGTGTTCAAGGAGAGCCTCTGAATTGGGGGTGTGGATAAGATAAGCTGAAGACTGATGGGAGTCTGTCAGAGTTTGGGAGACGAAGAGATTAGCTTGATCGAAATTTTGCTTTAACAACAAGTGTAAAAGCATTGCTCTTTGACTTTCAGAGAGATCGGGAAATGTGTAATTGCTGTTTTGCAAAAGCATAACCAAAAGGTTAGGAGCAAAAACTACCCAGCGCTTCAGGTCATAAATCTCGTGATGAGACCCATGGTGACCTTGTGTAATCACCGGGAACCAGACGCCATGTGTCGGCACGAGCAGTGCAATAAGCTGTGAATCGCCAAATTGTTGCAATCTGGCTAAATCCGATTGAGCGAAAGAGGCCGTATCAGTAATGACATTGTTATCGAGAACGGCTGGAATAACGTCAGTATCAATCCCCAATAATAGCTCAAGCTCTTGCATTAGTTTTTCCTTCTCAGGATGAGCCTGAATCGTGGAAAAAATCTGTCGAAGGTTATAATCGATAGTTTGCCTTATTATTTGCTGGTTCCAGTCGCCTGCTTGTCCTGATCGCCCACTCCGGTTGAATATTTCTGCAATGGACGAGTACATACAGTTACCATCGCCATTAATTTTTATCAGTTCAAAACTGGTTTGAATCATTAACAATAAAGGGTCGTTATTTTCTAAAGTCTCACTGTCAGTCTCATTGGCTGAAACCGAAGAGACAGAACCGGACCTCATTTGTCTATTATTTTCATCGTTGGAAAGAGCTTCAAAAGCCTCATCAATCTCCATATTCTGAGGCGTGACAATGTTTACTGCTGCATCAAAGTGTTCCAAGGTAGTCACTGAACCGGGGTAGTGGATAAGATACGCTGAAGCCTGATGGGAGGCTGCCAGAGTTTGAGAGATGACGCGCTTGGCTCGATCGAATTTTTGGTTTAACAATAACTGTAAAAGTGTTGTCCTTTGACTTTCAGAGAGATCTGGAAAGGTATAATTTTCGTTTTGTAACAGCATAGTCAAAAGGTTGGGAGCAGAATCGACCCAGTATGTCAGGTCATAAAACTCTTGATAAGGTCCATCGTGACCTTGTGTAATTATCGGGAACCAGACACCCTGTGTAGGTACTAGCAAGGCAATCAACTGAGCACTGGCAAATGGTTGCAATGTGCTTGACCCAGACTGTGCGAAAGAGGCTGAGTCAGTAATGACATTATCATCGAGAACCGCTGGAATAATGTCGGCATCGATCCCCAATAACAGCTCAAGCTCCTCTATCAGTATATCCTTGTAGGGGTGATTTTGAATCATGGAAAAAATCTGATGAAGGTTAAAGTCTATAATCTGTCTTATTGTTTTCTGGTTCCATTGTCCTGACGGTTCATATTTGTTGAAAATCGCTGCAATTGACGAATACATACAGTTACCATCGCCATTAATTCTTATCAGTTCAAAGCCCTCGGGGACGGGGTTATGATGAGAATAGTAGGGTTCATAAACCTGTGTTTTGGGGTATCCCTTTTCCATCTTTCTATATAATTGCCCTGCTTGTTCTCTGATGCGTTTGTCTTCAATCATACAGACTTTATGAAAAGGCCTTATCAGCGGTTCTTTTGTTTTTTTAGTGATTCGGTTTGTATGACGTCCTTTCCCTCGTATGGGATTTTCAGTTTCATAAACTTCACCGCAATGGCAGCAGGTTTGTCTGAAACCACCTTGTCCATTTGGAACATTAATCAGAATCCTGGGAGTATTTTTTCTGAATAAAGAGATTAATTCATTAGTTTTTTCTTTACTGAAAATATCCGATTTTTGTTCTGTTTTTTTTAGAAAAGCTTGCAATGAAGCTTTTATATCTTTATTTGTTGTTCGACTTACGGTTTTTTTCAAAACACTTAAGGTGAACTTATTTAAAAAAACGTTGTTTTCGAAATTAAAACTATCCGGGTAATGTCTTGCGGAAGGGAGCAAGTGACTGAAAAAAAGTGGGATAGGGTTTTTTTTACCATCAATAATTTTACGCATGCCCTTGATAATAATCTGAAGATTTTCTAACTCGTTCTGATGAAAAACGAAATCGAAAACCTCTTTATAAAAAGGAGTAAAGAGGGTTTTTGTAAAAAGGAAATCAACAATTTGTAACACATTAAAAGCTAAAGCAATACCTTGTTTGTTGGAAGTGTAAACGTCCTCCAGGCCAAATTGTTCTGGTTTTTTTGTAATTTTTTTGACTATACCAGAACTTCTGTCAAATTCGTTACAGGTAATTGACCTTACACAGACTTCAATAAGATAGTTTATAACAATACGATACATAACCTCTACTTTATCTGGACCAATGATTTTTGAGACGTATCTTAGACTCGGAACCAGGTGCCCAACAAAAAATCCCAAATCTTTGATGACTTTCTCATCAATATTGCCACTGATAACACACTCAAAAAAAATGTAGTTTTCCTTGGCAATTGAATAATCTTCATGACTTATAAGGAGAGACATCTGAACTCTTTGCAGCAATAATTCCAAATGGGCCTGAGAGGGCAACCAATCATCATTCTGTGGCGTTAATAATGCTTTGGTAATAATGTTATTACCCAGATTTGAAACGGAGGCTTTTTTGAGATTGTTTGGTATTTTAAATTTATTTCTTGATAAGTCATACATTGACAACAAAACAAATTTTTTTTCAACGTCTGACATATCATCTTTAATAGTGGGTATCCAGATATTGGCAAAACTTCCATACTGAGTTCCTCCTCTATAACGTTCTGTTGTCTTTTGTGTTTCTAAAGGAAAAATAAGCTTGTATTGATAAAACATAGTATTAGCTTTTGCCAATTTCTTTTTTACAGCTAAGTGTATTTCCCATTTTATGGGTTTAACTACCTTGCTTTTTATGGGTTTACCTATATCGTTATTTATGTGTTTGCCTTTATTAGCTGTGGTTTTGAATTGGTAGTTTTGGTTATGTTTCTCATTATACGTCAGTTGACGAGGATTTTCCGGAACATAATAGGTAACAGAACTGGCTATGGCATTTTCAAACGCTGGCCTTTCATAACCAGGAACTCTAACAATCATCGTGATGATGTTATTTTTTATTTTTCCTTCCTTTTGTTCTTTTTTATTCTTTTTTATATTTCTCTTCCTTAAATCATGTAAAACCTTTGGAAAATTATACTCATCCAGTTTTTCATTCTTATAATAAACAATAGGTTTAACATTTTCTGGTATTTTAAATCCCGACTTCTTCCTGGCCTCATTTATTAGATTGTCAAAATTTCTTATCGAAGTATAAGTGGATTCTACAATCTCAGCCTCATTGTGCATTTCAACAGGAATAAAAATATCTGTCCCTAGTGATAATGCTTTCTCTGAGTTATCTAGCTCATCATCAATAACTAAATAATCAAAATCTGGGTCTTCTCCATCTTTTATTCTTTCATTCACACTTCTTTTTATCTTGTTATAATCCGTTTCTACATAAACAGAATTGTTGTTTTTTTTTGCCAGAGTATTAACTTCGAATATTTCATATGTGATAAGAAATTGGGTGCTTGTTAGAGACCTGATCTCTGAAAGAATACCTTCAAACTGAGGAGGTGTTAGATACCTGGTCTTTGAAAGAATACCTTCTGATCGTATATCGAAATCGGCTGTCAGAAAATTGATGGTATTTAAAATCTGCTCCTCTACAGAAAAGTTTTCAGATCCATAGCGAACACGTCCGGAAGAATGAAACCACCACCATTGATCAAAGCCTTCATAGATTTTGGGAGGCCCTTCACTGACTCTTTGAGAATTTTTATAAGTCTGCATCAGGCAAAGATTATGGCTATAAAGATAGGATACCTTTGGTGCATATTTAACATAAATGACTGGTCCTTCGTTGCCAATATTGTCGAAATAATACTCTATCCTGAAAAATGCATCTTTCCACCAACCATAAGGTGCTACAAAATCCAGTGTTACCATAAACATATTTTCTTCATTGATACTGAATTTAAATTTCTTTGGGTACCTCTTATTAAGAAAATTTTGAAGTCTATCAATAGCGATATAAATCTCTCTGGCTCTGGATGCGGAATTTCTTTTGGGTGATATTGGGTTAGGTTTGAATTTTTTTAAGGGAACTGTGTGAATTATTTTATCTCCATTCTGTAAGTTTCCTTTCCGAATAATATTGACATGGGTCAAGATGAAGTCTCCATTGCGTAGCAGATGCAATGACCGGCAGTTTGGACTACGTTGCATGTATATTTCATATTCAGGATGGTTGACTGAATATAGCGATTGAAGATTAAAGTCTTTATTTTTTTGGGCTTTGATAATGCGCGTTATTTTTTTTGCACAATTTCGGTCTTCAAAGAACAGAGTTATCAATTCCATGTCCTCTGTGGGCGTTTGCTCAGCTCTTTCTGATAATAATCTGTCTATATAGTCTTCAACAACACGGACTGCTCTATTAATTTTATCAAGTGTTAATCGGTCTGAATTTATTATTGTTGTTTGTTTGATAGATTCTACTTTACCATAATGGATCATTGCCTGAACAAGATTAAACGTCCTTAACAGGGTGTAAGGTATGCCAAACTTGGTCGTATTATGATTAGCCTTAACCCCCATTTTCTTAGCCAATTCCCTATTTTTGCTTTTAAAAAAATTATTTCTTTTTCTTCGATTAACGCCTGACATCACTTTATCAATGTAAAATTTAGCTTGCACATACAAATTTTTTTCTTTAAGTACTCGATCAATTTCTTCATACTCGTGAAAAGTAAGTTGTTTTAGTATACTTTTTTGATCTTCGTTTATTGCAAGAGCACTCCCTGATATAAGGTTTATTGATAAAAAGATAAGATGAATACTCTTTTTACTCAATTTGGCTAACGCAGTAAAAACCATACCTGGCGATCCTTATAATTCTCTGGAATTTGGTCTATTGAGCGACACTGGCTGAGTACTCCTCATTAAAAACTGTATCGAGTGAATAGTAGCTTGTTTTAAAATCATCTGCTTTCCTATTAATGGAACTGATGTTTAGGTGAATAGGGCCAAATGGATTACAAGACGATAACCAGCCGCTTCAATGTGGTATCTTTGTTCATTCTCTGAAGCAAACAGTGGGATTTTTCGTTCAGGTCAGGCTCACATCACATAAGTACCTAACCAGTTGGTTTCGCATATTCTGGACGGCGGCTTTTTCCATCCTTCTGCGTTCCAACTCTGGTTGCGTAGCTATGGCTACGCGCCTGTGTTGCGCCTTGAAGGATGAAAAAATCCACTCGCCAGAATATGCGAAACCAACTGGCCAGGTACTTAGTGTGTCTGATACACCATGTAGCGAGACACTGGGAAGCCGGTAAAGTTACCTCATAGTCCCGATAACCGGCTTTTATTGACACACTGTTCAGTGTACGGGGAGGTTGATAACTTACATGAAATTGGCCGGTGTGCCTGGCAAGGTAAGAAGTGCTTCAGCTCTGGTTTGAATCATTAACGATAAAGGGCTGTGGTCTTGTAGTGTCTCACTGTCTGTTTCATTGGTTGAAACTGAAGAAGCGGGATCAGGTCTCATTCTTTTGTTAATTCCATCTTGGGAAAGATCTTCAAAAGACTCAACATTCAGATTGTTTTTTGAAGAATTAACCTCCATGTTCAGAGGCGTTTCAATCCTTACTGCCGCATCAAAGTGTTCCTGAAGAGCTTCTGAACTGGGGGAGTGGATAAGATAAGCTGAAGACTGATGGGAGTCTGTCAGAATTTGGGAGACAAAGAGCCTGGCTTCATCAAAATTTTGGCTTAATAACAATTGTAAAAGCATTGCCCTTTGACTTTCAGAGAGATCAGGAAATTCATAATATTCGTCTTGTAACAGAATAGCCACAAGATTAGGGGCAAAACTTACCCAGCGCCTCAGGTCATAAATATCGTGATGAGACCCATGCTGACCCTGTGTAATCACCGGGAACCAGACACCCTGCGTAGGCACCAGCAATGCAATTAACTGGGTATCGCCAAATTGTTGCAATCTGGCTAAGGCCGATTGCGCGAAAGAGGCTGATTCAGTAATGACATTGTTATCGAGAACGGCTGGAATAACGTCGGCGTCGATCCCCAATAGTAGCTCAAGCTCTTGCATCAGTTTTTCCTTGTCAGGATGGTCCTGAATCGTGGAAAAAATCTGACGCAGGCTGTAATCCATAATCTGCCTTATTGTTTGCTGGTCCCATGCACTTGCATACCCTGGCCGGTCATTCCGGTTGAATATCTCTGCAATGGACGAGTACATACAGTTACCATCACCATTAATTTTTATCAGCTCAAAACTGGTTTGAATCATTAATAATAGGGGGTCGTAATTTTCTAAAGTCTCACTGTCAGTCTCAGTGGATGATCCCGAAGAAACAGAATCTGACCTCATTCTTTTATTATTTTCATCGATGGAAAGAGCCGCAAAAGCCTCATCAACCTCTATATTCTGGAGAGTATCAATGCTTAATGCTGCATCAAAGTGTTCCATGAGACCCACTGAACCTGGGTAATGAATAAGATAAGCTGAAGCCTTATGGAAGGCTATCAGAATTTGGGAGACGAAGAACATGGCTTGATCGAAATTCTGCTTTAACAAGAACTGTAAAAGTGTTGCCCTTTGACTTTCAGAGAGATCAGGAAAGGTATAATTTTTGTTTTGTAACAGCATAGCCAAAAGGTTAGGAGCAAAATTGACCCAGCGCTTCAAATCATAAATCTCGTGATAAGGCCCATCGTGACCTTGTGTAATCACCGGAAACCAGATACTCTGTGTCGGCACTAGCAAGGGAATAAGCTGGACATTGTCAAATGGTTGCAATCTGCCTGAATCCGAATGAGCAAATGAAGCTGAATCAGTAATAACATTGTTATCGAGTAGAGTTAGAATAACATCTGCATCGATCCCCAATAGTAGCTCAAGCTCCTGCAGCAGTTTGTTTTTGTCGTGATGACCTTGAATAATGTTAAAAATCTGACGAAGGTTATAATCCATAATCTGCCTTACCCTATGCTGATTCCATTTGCCTGCTTGTTCTGACGGTCCATTCCTGTCGAATATCTCTGCAATGGACGAGTACATACAGTTACCATCATCATTAATCCTTATCAGCTTAAAACCTTCGGGGACGGGATTATGATGAGAATAGTAGGGTTCATAAATCTGTGTTTTGGGGTATCCCTTTTCCATCTTTTTATATAATTGCCCTGCTTGTTCCCTGATGCGTTTGTCTTCAATCATGCAGGCTTTATGAAAAGGTCTTACCAGCGTCTCTTTTGCTTTTTTGGTCTTTCGGTTTGTACTGCGACCTTTACCTCTAATGGCGTTTTCAGTTTCATAAACTTCACCGCAATGGTAACAGGTTTGCCTGAAACCGCCTTGTCCATTCGGAACATTAATCAGAAGCTCTGGAGTATTTCTCCTGAATAAAGAGATTAGTTCCTCGGTTTTTTCTTTACTGAAAATATCTGGCTTTTGTTCTTTTTTGTTTAGAAAAGCTTGCAGTGAAGCTTTTATATCTTCATTTGTTGTTCGACTTAAGAACTTTTCCAAAATACTTAAGGTAAATTTATTTAAAAAATCATTGCTTTCAAAATCAAGATCACCGGAGGAATACTTTGCTGCTGGCAATATATGACTGAAAAATAGTTGAATGCGATTTTTCTCAGCATCAATAATTTTACGCATACCCCTGATACTAAACTGTAGGCTCTCTAATTCATTCTCATAAAAAGTAATATCAGAAGCTTCTTTATAAAAAGGATCAAAGATAGTTTTTGCAAAAAGGAAATCAACGATTTGTAATGCATTAAAAGCTACAGAAAAACCTTTTTTGTTGGAAGCGTGGATGTCTTCGATGCTAAATTGATCCGGATTTTCTATAAGTTTTCTAACTATTTCAGAACTTGCGTCAAATTCGTTAGCGGTCAGAGTCCTGACACATAGTTCAATGAGATAGTTTAAAACAATACGATAAACGACTTCTCTCTTATCTGGATAATTGATTCTGGATAGGTATCTCAAGCTTGGCGCCAGTTCTCCAATAAAAAAGTCTAAATCCTTGATAACATTCTCATCAATATTTCCACTGATGAGACTTTCAAAAAAAACATTTTTTTCCTTAGCCATTGAATAATTTTCGTGACTTATAAGGAGAGCCATCTGAACTCTTTGCAGTAATAATTCTAGACGGGGCTGATTTGGCAACCACACATCGTTATGTGGTGTTAGTAGTGCTTTGGTAATAATGTTATTCCCTAGATTTGAAACGTAGTCTTTTTTAAGATTATTTGGAATTTTAAATTTATTTCTCGATAAGTCGTACATTGACATCAAAGCAAATTTTCTTTCAACATCTGACATGTCATCACTAATAGTAGGTATCCAGACATTGGCTAAACTTCCATACTGAGCTCCCCCCCTGTAGCGTTCTGTTGTCTTTTGCTTTTCTAAAGGTAAAATAAGTTTGTAGTGGTTAAGCATAGTATTAGCTTTTGCTAATTTCTTTTTTTCAGCTAAATGTATTTCCCATTTTATGGGTTTTCCTTTCTTGGCTATGTCTTCGACTTCCACGCTTTCGTTATGTCTGTCGTTGTACGTCAGTCGACGAAGATTATCTGGAACATAATAGTTAACCGAACTGGCTATAGCATTTTCAAACGCTAGCCTTTCATAACCAGGGACTTTAACAATCAGTGTCAGGATATTATTTCTTATCTTTCCTTCTTTTTTCTTCTTTTTTGTATTCTTGCTCCTAATGTCATATAAAACGTTTTGAAAATTATGCTCGTTCAATTCTTTATTCTTATAATAAACAGTGGGTTCAACATTTTTTGGTATTTTAAATCCCGAACACTTTCTGGTCTTATATATCAGATCATTAAAATTTCTAATCGAGGTAGAGTGAAGTTCTACAAGCTGAGCTTCACCATGCATTTCGACAGGAATAAATATATCAGGCCTTATTGATTCTGTTTTCTCTGCATTATCGAACTCATCATCCATAATTAAATAATCAAAGCTTGGATCTTTGTCTGGCTTTATTCTTTTACGTACATTTTTTTTTATCTTATTAGGATCTGTTTCAACATAAACAGACGTTTCAATATCTTTTGCCAGAGTATTAACTTTGATTATTTCTTTTGTAATCACATCCTGAGTTTTCTCTCCATCAGTATTATGTGAAAGAATACCTTCTGATCTTATATCGAAGTCAGCTGTCAGAAAGTTGATAACATTTAAAATCTGCTCTTGTACAGAAAAATTTTCCGATCCATAGCGCACATGTCCGGAACAATGATGCCACCACCACTGGTCCATGCCACCATACATTTTGGGAGGGCCGTCACTGGTTCTTTGAGAATTTTTATAAGTTTGCATCAGACAGAGAACATGTCCATAAAGATTGGATACTCTTGGTGCATATTGAACATAAATGTCTGGTCCTTCGTTGCCAATATTGTCAAAATAAAACTCTATTCTAAAAAATGCATCTTTCCACCAACCATAGGGTGCTACAAAATCCAGTGATACCTTAAACATATTTTTTTCACTGATACTGAATCTAAACTTCTTTGGATACCTCTTATCAAGAAAGTTTTGAAGCCTATCAATAGCGATATAAATTTCTCTGGCTCTGGATGCCGAATTTCTTTTGGGTGATATTGCGCCAGGTTTGAATCTTTTAAAGCGGTATGGGTAGATTATCTTATCTCCATCTTGTAAATTTCCCTGCCGAATTATATTGACATGGGTCAAAATAAATTCTCCTTTGCGAACTAGGTGTAGTCTCTTGTCTGTAAATTCGTCTCGCAAGTGTAGCAGGTGTTTTTTATAATCTGGATGGTCTTTTGGACATATTGAATCATAATCAAAGTCTTTGTTTTTTGATCCCTTAATATTACGCGTTATTTTATGATTAAGATTTCGGTCTTCAAAAAACAGATTTACCGAATTCATATCTGTTATGGGCGTTTGCTCAGTTCTTTTTGATATTAATCTGTCTACATATTTTTCAACAGCATTAACTGCCTTATTACTTTTATCAAGTTTTGCTTTATCTATATTTGTTATTGGTGTTTGGTTGATAGAGTCTACTTTACCATAATGAATCATTGCCTGAACAAGATTAAACGTTCTTAGCAGGGTGTAAGGTATACCAAACTTGGCGGTATTATCACTAGCCTTCACCCCCATTGCCTTAGCGATTTTCCTGTTTTTTCTTTTAAAAAAAAGATTTATTTTACTTCTGTCAATAGAAGTCATCACTTGATTTATGTAATATTCAGATTGCACATACAATTTTTTTTCTCTAAGTTCTCGATCAAGTTCTTCATACTCTTGAAGGGTAAGTTGTTTTAGTATGCTTTTTTGATCTTCGTTTATTGCAAGCGCACTCGCTGAAATCAGATTTATCGATAAAACGATAAGAGGAACACTTTTTTTATTCAATTTGGTCAACACTGTAAAAACCATACTTAGTAAGCCTTACAATATCTTGAAATTTTATCTATCGAACGTCACAGGCTGAGTATTCCTTACTGAAACCTGTAGCGAGTAAATAGTAGCTTGTTTTAAAAACATCTGCTTTGCCATTACTGGAACTCATGTTCAAGTGAATAAGAGCCTATGGATTACACGACGCTTACCAGCCGCCTCATTGCAGCTATCTTTGTCAATTCTATGAAAGAAACAGTTGAATTTGTCGTGTAGTTTAGGCTCGTCTGGAAGGGGTGCTGAAGCGGTATGCAGCCATATAGGAAAGCCGTTAAGTTATTCGTAATCCCGATTACCGGCTTTTGGTGACAACCTCTTGAGCGGGCAGGGAGGTTGTTAACCTATAGAGTATTGGTTGGTGTGGTGTGGACTGCAAGCCTGGCTTGAATCATTAACGATAGGGGGTTATGGTCCTCTACAGTTGGTGACGAATTAAACTCCACATTTGGGGGCGTTTCAATGCTTACTGCCGCATCAAAGTGTTCCAGGAGAGCTTCTGAACTGGGAGTGTGGATAAGATAAGCTGAAGACTGATGGGAGTCTGTGAGAATTTGGGAGACGAAGAGTATGGCTTGATCAAAATTTTGGCTTAACAACAACCGTAAAAGTATCGTCTTTTCACTGTCAGAGAGATCAGGAAAATCATAATTTTTGTCTTGTAACAGAATAGCCAAAAGATTAGGAGTAAAGCTTACCCAGCGCTTCAGGTCATAAATCTCGTGATGAGAGCTTTGGTGACCTAGTGTAATCACGGGGAACCAGACACCATGAGTCGGCACTAGCAATGCAATCAGCTGGGCATCGCCAAATTGTTGTAATCTGGCTAAGTCCGATTGAGCGTAAGAAGCTGATTCAGTAATGATCTTATTATCGAGAATGGCTGGAATAACCTCTGCGTCGATCCCCAACAGTAGTTCAAGCTCTTGCATCAGTTTTTCCTTGTCAGGATGGTCCTGAATCGTGGAAAAAATCTGACGCAGGTTGTAATCCATAATCTGCCTTATTGTTTGCTGGTCCCATATGCCTGCTTGTCCTGACTGCTCATTCCGGTTGAATATCTCTGCGATAGACGAGTACATACAGTTACCATCACCATTAATACTTATCATTTCAAAACTGGTTTGAATCATTAACAATAAGGGGTCGTGATTTTCTGATGTCTCACTGTCAGTCTTATTGGCTGAAACCGAAGAAACAGTATCAGACCTCATTCTTCTATTATTTTCATCGATGGAAAGAGCTTCAAAAGTCTCTCCAACCTCGATATTCCGGGAATTTTCAATGCTTACTGCTGCATCAAAGTGTTCTATGAGAGCTACTGAACCAGGGTAGTGGATAAGATAAGCTGAAGACTGATAGGAGGCTTTCAGAATATGGGAGACGAAGAGCTTGGCTTGATCGAAATTCTGGTTTAACAACAACTGTAAAAGTGTTGCCCTTTGACTTTCAGAGAGATCAGGAAAGGTATAGTTTTCGTTTTGTAATAGCATAGCCAAAAGGTCAGGAGCAAAATTGACCCAGCGCCTCAGGTCATAAATCTCATGATAAGGCCCAGCCTGACCTTGTGTAATCACCGGGAACCAGACACCCTGTGTCGGTACTAGCAGGGCAATCAGCCGGGCAGCGCCAAATTGTTGCAATCTGTCTGATTCTGGGTGGGCGAAAGAGGCTGAATCAGTAATAAAATTGTTATCGAGGATCGCTGGAATAATGCCAGCATCGATCCCCAAGAGTAGCTCAAGCTCCTGCATCAGATTGTGTTTGTCGGGATGAGCCTGTATCGTGGAAAAAATCTCACGAAGATTATAATCCATGATCTCTCTTACTGTTTGCTGGTTCCATTGAGCCGCTTGTTCTGACCATGCATGCCTGTTGAATATCTCTGCAATGGACGAGTACATAGAGTTACCATCGCCATTGATTCTTATCAGCTCAAAACCGTCGGGGACAGGGTTATAGTGATAATCAGGACCATATAGCTGTTTTTTGGGATAGCTCTTTTCCATCTCTTTAAATAACTGCCCTGCTTGCTGCCTGATGCGTCTGTCTTTTTCCATGCAGGCTCTGTGAAAAGGTCTGACGAGGGTTTCTTTTGACTTACCCGTGTTTTTGTTTTTACGACTCCCTTTTCCTCTTATAGGTTTTTCAGTTTGATAAAGTTCACCACAATGGTAACAGGTTTGTTCGAAACTACCTTGTTCATTCAGAGCATTAACCAAGAGATTCGGAGTATTTCTCCTGAATAAAGTGATTAATTCCTCCGTTTTTTCTTTACTGAAAATATCCGGCTTTGGTCCTGTTTTTTTCAGGAAAAGTTGCAGTGAAGCTTTTATATCTTTATTTGTTGTTCGACTTGAAAATTTTTCCAAAATACTTAAAGTGAATTTATTTAAAAAATTGTTGCTTTCGAAATCAAGACCACCTGAGAAATACCTTGCGGCTGGCAACAGTTGACTGAAAAATAGTGGAATAAGATTTTTTCCACCATCAATAATTTTATGAATATTCTTGATATTAAGCTGAAGACTTTCTAGCTCATTATCATAAAAATAAAAATCGGAAGCCTCTTTATAAAAAGGATTAAAGAGGGTTTTTCCGAAAAGGAAATCAACAATTTGTAATACGTTAAAAGCTACAGAAATATCTTTTTTGTTGTAATTGTGGATGTCTTCCAAGCTCTTCAGGCTAAATTGCTCCGGTTTTTCTATAAGTTTTTTGACTATTTCAGAACTTGCGTCAAATTCGTTAGAGGTCAGAGTCCTGACACAAAATTCAATGAGATAGTTTAAAACAATACGATAAATAATTTCTACCTTGTCAGGATTATTCATTCTTGATACATATCTCAGACTTGGAGCCAGGTAGCCAATAAAAAATCCCAAATCCTTGATAACACTCTCATCAATATTTCCACTAATGAGACCTTCAAAAAAAACATTATTTTCCTCAGCAATTGAGTAGTCCTCATTACTGAGAAGGAGAGACATTTGAACTCTTTGCAGCAAAAATTCCAAATTGGCCTGAGTTGGCAACCAGAAATCGTTCTGTGGCGTCAATAATGATTTGGTAATAATATTGTTACCAAGGTTTGAAACAGAGTTTTTTTTGAGATTGTTTGGAATTTTAAATTTATTTCTTGATAAATCATACATTGACATCAAAGCGAATTTCTTTTCAACATCTGACATGTTATCTCTAATAGTGGGTATCCAGACATTGGCGCAACTTCCATACTGAGCTCCTCCTCTGTAGCGTTCTGTTGTCTTTTGTGTTTCTAAAGGTAAAATAAGTTTGTATTGATAAAGCATATTATTAGCTTTTGCCAATTTCTTATTTTCAACTAAATGTATCTCCCATTTTATGGGTTTGCCTACCTCAAATATGCAAGCTGGCTTGTGACAATCGAGCGGCTTCTGATACGGGTTTTCTGGAATATAATGGGTGAGTGAACTAGCTGTAGCTTTTTCAAAAGCTCGACTTTCATATTCAGGGACTTTAACTATCATCGTCAGGGCGTTATGCTTTTTTTTGTTCTTTTTTATTATTCTTTCTTTTTTTATATATTTTATATTCTCATTCCTTATACGATCCAAAGCTCTTTTGTAATTATTCTCATCCAGCTTTTCATTGTTATAATAAACAACAGGTTTAATGTCTTTTGGTATTTTAAATCCCGACTTCTTTCTGGCTTCATATATCAGGTCATCAAAATCTCTAATTGAGGTGTAATCAGATTCTACAATTTTAGCTTCAGCATACATTTCAACAGGAATAAAAATATCTGTTCTTATTGATTCTGTATTATCGAATTCTGCATCGGACTCGTCATCAAAAAACAAGTAATCAAAAACTGGATCTTCTCCATCTTTTAATGTTTTATGTACACTTTGTTTTATCTTATTGTGATCTGTTTCTACATAAACAGACTTGTTGACCTCTTTTGCTTGATCGTTGACTTTGATTTTTTCTTTTATAATTAAATCCTGGGGGAGCTCGCTATGCTTATTGCGAGAAAGAATACCTTCTGATCTTATCTCGAAGTCAGCTGTAATATGATTTATAACGTTTAAAATAAGCTCTTCTACAGTAAAAATGTCCGATCCATAGCGCACACGTCTGCAACAATTTGACCACCACCATTTGCTATAGCCGGGATTGAATCTTTCAGAATTTTTATAAATCTGCATCAGGCAAAGGCGTTCACCATAAAGATTGGCTACCCTTGGTGCATATTTAACATAAACTTGTGGTCCTTCGTTGCCAATATTATCAAAATTAAACTCTATTCTAAAAAATGCATCTTTCCACCAACCATAGGGTGCTACAAAATCCAATAAAATCTGAAAAAAATTTTGTTCATTGATGATGAATATGAATTTGTTTGGATACCTCTTATCAAGAAAGGCTTGAAGTCTATCAACAGCAATATAAATCTCTCTGGCTCTGGATGCGGAGTTTCTCGTGGGTGATGTTGGTTCAGGTTTACATGGTCTGAATTTATCCAGGTAGATTATTTTATCTCCATCTTCTAAATTTCCCTGCCGAATTATATTGACATGGGTCAAAACAAATTCACCATTACGTAGCAGGTGCAGTTGATGATCTGGATGGAAGTCTGGATCATTTGCTAAGCGAATTAGATGATATAGATTGTTGTTTGGGTATATTGATTGAAAATTAAAGTCTTTATTTTTTTCTGTCTTAATAATACTTGTTCCTTCTTTTTGATGACTTCGGTCTTCATAGAAGAGGTTTACCATACTAGTATCCGTTGTGGGCGTTTGTTTAGCTCTTTCCAATAATTTGTCTACATAGTCTTCAACGACACTGGCTGCTTTATTAGTTTTATGAGGCATTACTTGATCAGTATCGGCTATTGGTATTTGCTTAATAGGTTCTACTTTACCATAGTGAATCATTGCCTGAACAAGATTAAACGTCCTTAGTAGGGTATAAGGCATACCAAACTTGATTGTATTATGACTAGCCTTAACCCCCATTTTCTTAGCTATTTCCCTATTTTTTCTTCTAAAAAAAACATTTCTTTTTCTTCTATTAACACCTGCCATCGCTTTATCAATGTAAAATTTAGCCTGCACATACAAATTTTTTTCTTTGAGTTCTTGATCAAGTTCTTCATACTCTTGAAGAGTGAGTTGTTTTAGTAAGCTTTTTTGATCATCGGTTATTGCCAGAGCACTCCCTGTTATCAGGTTTATTGACAATAGGATAGTCTTAATACTTTTCTTATTAAATCTGGTTAATGCGGTAAAAGCCATACTAAGTAATCCTTGTAATTTCTCGAAATTTTGTCTATTGAACGTCACTGGCTGGGTAATCTTCACTAAAATCTATAGCGAGTGAAGGGTAGCTTGTTTTAAAAGTAGCTTGTTTTAAAAGTATCTGCCTTACTATGATTGGAACTAAAGTTTATTCTTATTTGATCCTCTTTTATATCGGAGGAAACTACTCCGTCCAGGCTGATTTTTTCGAATTGGGTTCTATGATGAATCATAATTTTTCCGTATAACGTTGAGTGTTCTTCATTCAGTCCATACAGTTTCAGGGTTTTTTCGGGAAATATATGACATGGTTTCAGATCAGGCTATTGTTATTCAACAAAAACATGTCCTGTCATACTGATGTGTCTCAGTGAAAATGAACTACTATATCTGTTTTATTTCAAGCTAACAGTTATATCCCATTAAAAAATTGTTGATATGAGTTGCGCTTATCGCTTGTATCACAGGAGGTCTAATACATTATGAAGCTAAAAAGCTTCCACAAAAATTCTACAGCAACAATGTGTTTAATAGCAGTAATGCTTAGTTTTATGGCATCATTTATCTGCGCTACAGAAGTCGAAATGGGTGACAGGGAGATCAACCCCGGATCTTCTTTAATCAAATGGTTTCTTGCGTTGAACAAAAGGCCATACAGCTTTATTCCCTATGACCCAAGGTTGATTTTGGCAACAATAGCCGAAGAAGGTACAGATGACTTTGCCTATGTACTGGAAGTAACCAGAGAGCTTGGTAATGATAAAGCTTTTAGCAACATTCCTGTTGAACTGATAGTGCAAAGCACTGAATCTCAAAAAAAGGAGATCTATCGTGCTTTTTCTGAAGCTTCTGATTTGAAAATTAATTGGATTTATAAAGATGAACGGCAGGAATACTTGACTGGATTGATGCAGATGGAGTTTGCAAGCTTTTCCCTTTTTCTGTCTACCTGGTCAGAAATGAGAGTCCCCAAAACATCCAATTGGTTGGGAATTGGTCACTTTTCTAATATTGAGGCTATGGATAAAGGCTTGGACGTTAGTATTACTGACGATTTATTGTTAACAGAAAATTATTATCAGAGTTCTGGTGTTAATAATTTTGCTAATCTGACATTGAGTCGTCGAAATAGAAGGTTCCTCTCAGACCCAGAACATTATAATCATAATGTTAATCATCCCTACTTGAAATATTCCCTTGATTCAGCTCAGGATAAATCCTGTATTGCATCGCCAAAATTTGGCTTGGGTGAACTGCACCTTGGGTTGCCTTTTAACTCTGAGTTGATCGAAAAAATTGATGATTACGAAATGTCAGTGGACAAAGCATCAACTTCGCTGCATCAAGATTTAAAGCAATTGCTGCAAGATAAGCCATGGCTGGGGTATGCTCTTACGGGGCATCGTGATTTGAATGCTCAGGCAGAAACTATCCAGAACGTGTCGTATTATACTGCTTATTATCAAGATGAAGCCTTCTTGAAAGAGTATCTGGACATTATCAGAAGAATAGAGCCGGGTGAAATAAAAATTGTTACCCCCACTAAATCGACAATATTAAGCACGCCAGCCTTTAGGGAAATGTTGTATGAAATGGGCTTTAGCACTATACATTACAAATCAAGAGGTGGGTCTGGCATCTATTTTCATCGCATTGGCTCTGAATATAGAAAAATTACTTTTATCAATCCTGGTTTTATCGATAACGAGCGTGCTTACAATGCTCTTGCTTACTTCTCTCAGCCACTCACTCTGGTTACAGGAGATATGAGCCTGATCAAGGCCATCACAATGAATAAGATTCCTTTTTACGAATGGCACTACTTTCAAACTGATGTGAATAAGCATCTCCGATCACTCTGGAAAGGCACAGGCCTTGAGTCATTTTTTGTGAATGATTATCAGCCGGAAATAAAAGCAGCAGCACTTAACCAATTTAACCTTGATTCACCGCTTCGTCGTGAGATAAACAGGCGAATTATTAGTGCGCACAACGCCATACCCGGTCTACTTGATGTTATATGGTTGGTCCATCGTCCCAGTCATGCACTCTGGAATCTTGATACACAGGTCAGAGAGAGATTGGAGAATGGGCAGAACGATGAATTGTTCCATGAGATCAAACAGACGGAGAGTATGGATATACGGGATATTTTGGCTACCAAAGTGCTGATTCAGCACAGTCGTGATCAGAGTACGGGCTTTAATCAATACCAGCTTGACGAATTATTCATGTTAATTCAGAATCCAAGGCTCAGAGAATACCTGATACCATTGCTAAACAAACATTAGCACTAGAAACCCCGGAGACCCTGCCTGTCTGGTTATTCGGGGCTAACACAGGACCAGAAAGAAACTTACCCAACTGGCCAGATACTTAGGAAAAGGTCAAAGCCTTGGCCTGTCTGGTTATTCAGGGCTATGACACGGCCAGAAAGAAACTTATTATAGGCAGCTGTACCATTGATCTGATGTAACTTTTGTTGACCTGATGCGTTTAATCATTGCTGAAAAACCCAGTCTGGGCAGAGCCATAGCCGATGTTTTGCCCCGCCCCCATGTTCCCGTCGTTGCGCCTTGCAGAGCACCTGCCCAATAAGCCAGAAATATTCGATTCCGTATGGCTGAGTACTTTTAATTTCTTGAAATTTTGTCTATTGAACGTCACTGGCTGGGTACTCTTTACTAAAATCTTTAGCGAGTGAAGAGTAGCTTGTTTCAAAAACATTTGCTTACCTATGATTGGAACTAAAGTTTTTTGTCATTTGTTCATCTTTTATATCTGAGGAAATTCAGGAAATACATCACATGGCTTTCAATCGGGTTGATGTCATTTAAAAAATCTTCCTGTGATATTGATGCACTTCATAAAAAATGAACTACTATTTCTATCCTGTTAACGGAACTATCATACACTCTGATTGTGATTGCTACATCGAATCGATCAGGAAAGATGTCAGGTTTTAGCTTTCAGCAGAGAGATTCTATGGTTAGGTACTTATAACAGCCTGCCTCAATACAGGCGTTGATTTCTCAATTATCTGATGCAAATAATCGTAACCCGCAAAAATTGTCGGTATCAGGTACGCTTGTTTCATAGGAGGTCTGATACATTATGCAGCTAAAAAACGTCTACAAAACTTTTACATTAATGATGATTTTGTTACTGGCTCTTTTCCTTAATTTTTTGCCATCATCGGTCTGCGCTACACAAGTCGATATGGATGACAGGGAGATCAACCTCAAATCGTCCTTAGTCAAATGGTTGCTGGCACTGAATGCAAGGCCCTATGTTTATTATCCCAATGAGCCAAAACTGATTTTGGCAACAATAGCCGAAGATGGTCTGGATGACTTTGCCTGTTTACTGGAAGTCAACAAAGAGCTTCGTCGTGATAAAGCTTTTAACAATATTCCTGTTGAATTGACTGTACAGAGCACTCAATCTCAGAAAAAAAAGCTCTACCGTGTTTTTTCTGAAGCTTCTGATCTGAAAATTAATTGGATTTTTAAGGATAAAAGGCAGGAATACGACACCAGTTCGATGCAGATGGAGTTCGGAAGTTTTACCCTCTCCCTGTCAACCTGGGCAGGAATGAGAATCCCCAGTACATCCAACTGGTTGGGAATTGGTCAGTATTCTAATATTGGTGCCGGAGGCAAGAGTTTGGCTGAGAGCTTTATTGTCAGTTTATGGCTGGTAGAAAATTTTCACCAAAGATCTGGAGTCAGTAGCCTTGAATCTATGCCTTTGAATCGTCAAACCATGAACTACATCTCGGACTTTCGGTTTGAAGGTTATGATTTGTGTCAAAATCTTACAGAGTGCTCAATTAAAACAGAACAACATAAGTTCTCTATTGCTACGCCAAGGTTTGGTCTGGGTGAACTGCACCTTGGGTTACCCTTTAACTCAGAACTGATCGAGAAAGTTGATAATTACGAAATTTCAGATGACAAAACGTCAACTTCACTGTATGAAGATTTAAAGCAATTACTGCAAGATAGGCCATGGCTGGGACTTGCTCTTACGGGTCATAGTGATTTGGATGCTCAGGCAGAAGCTATTCAGAACGTGTCGTATTATACCGCTTATTACGACGATGAAGCCTTCTTGAAAGAGTATTTGGAGATTATCAGAAGAATAGATCCGGGTGACATAAAAATTGTTACCGACCTTAAATGGTCAATGTTATCAACAGAATCCTTTAAAGAAATGCTCAGTGAACTGGGTTTTGGCAATGTTCATTACAAATCAAACAGTGCATCAAATAGCTATTGTCAGCGCACAACCTCTGAATATAAAAAAATAACGTATAGCGATTGTGACCCTACTGTCTCTGAATATAGAAAAATAACGTTTATCGATTCTGGTTTTATTGATAACGACAATGCTTACAATGCTCTGGCTTACTTCTCTCAACCATTAACCCTGGTTACAGGAGATATCAACCTGACCAAAGCCATCACAATGAATAAGATTCCTTTTTACCAATGGCGTCATTTTCAAACTCAGGTGAACGAACATCTTCAATCATTCTGGCAAGGCACAGGTCTTGAGTCATTTTTCGTGAATGACTATCAGCCAGAAATAAAGGCAGCAGCACTGAATCAATTTAACCAGGACTCACCGCTTCGTCGTCAGACAAACAAGCAAATCATTAAGGCAAAAAACGCCATGCCTGATCTGCTGGATGTTGTATGGCTGGTCCACTGCCCCAATGCAGAAGTTTGGCGTCTCGATACACAAGTTAAGAGAAAGTTGGTACAGGGTGAGAACAATGAATTATTTGATGAAATCAAAAACACAGAAAGCAAGGATATTCGTGATATTTTGGCAACCAAGGTACTGATTCAGCACATATTCGATCAGAATACCGGTTATGATAAAGAACAGCTTGACGAATTCTTCAAGTTAATTAATGACTCAAGGCTCAGGGAGTACCTGCTATCATTGCTGAACGTATATTGAACCAACTGGCCAGATACTTGAAAAAGGCTGAAGCCTTGGGCTGTGTGCTTATTCAGGGCTATGATACGGCCAGAAAGAAACTTATTATAGGCAGCTGTACCATTGATCTGATGTAACTTTTGTTGACCTGATGCGTTTAATCATTGCTGAAAAACCCAGTCTGGGCAGAGCCATAGCCGATGTTTTGCCCCGCCCCCATAAACGACAGGATGGCTACATAGAGACCGCATCCGGTGATGTCGTCACCTGGTGTATAGGCCACCTGCTGGAGCAGGTTGAGCCTGAACAGTATGACCCTGCCTTCAAGCAATGGCGTTTTGAACATTTGCCTATTGTTCCCCGGCAGTGGCAACTGCAACCACGAAAAAACACTCGCTCCCAGTTATCTGTGATTCGTAAGCTGTTGAAAACGGCTGATGTCATCGTTCATGCCGGAGACCCGGACAGGGAAGGGCAGTTGCTGGTCGATGAAGTGTTGGATTATCTCAAACTTTCACCAACCCGCAGAAAAAGTGTCCGTCGTCTTTTAGTGAATGACTTGAACGGTCCGGCAGTTAAGAAAGCCTTCGATCGAATGCAGAGCAATTCTGATTTTGTACCTCTCTCTGTTTCCGCTCTGACACGCTCCCGTGCCGACTGGCTCTATGGTATCAATTTAACCCGTGCCTATACCGTTCTTGGCAAAAAGGCAGGTTATGGCGGTTTGCTTTCTGTCGGTCGGGTACAGACTCCGGTTTTGGGCCTGGTGGTTCGAAGAGACGAAGATATTGCCGATTTCCAACCCAAACCTTATTTCGAAGTCTTTGCCCTGCTGGTGACTGACCAGGGTGAGTGTTTCAAGGCAAAATGGCAACCCAGTGAAGCCTGCCAGCCCTGGATGGATGACGAGGGCCGTGTACTTGATCGTCGACTGGCGGAAAATGTTGTCAGCAGGATTCAGGGCAAGGAGGGGACAGTCACTAAGCTGGAGAAGAAACTTGGCAAGGAATCGCCACCGTTACCCTATTCACTTTCCGCTCTTCAGATTGATGCTGCCAAACAGTTAAGGATGAGTGCCAAGGAAGTGTTGGATGTCTGTCAAAAGCTTTATGAGCAGAAACTGGTGACTTATCCCCGATCGGATTGTCGTTATCTGCCTGTGGAGCATTTCAGGGAGGCACCGGAAGTGCTTGGCGCGATACGAAGCAATGATGAAAAACTGGCCAGTGCTGTGGACGGTGCATTACCCGACCGCAAAAGCAAAGCCTGGAATGACAGCAAAGTAAGCGCACACCACGGTATTATCCCGACCACCCGAAGAACTGATCTCTACAAAATGGGTGACCGGGAGCGCAACTTATATGGCCTCATCGCCAGACAGTATGTGGCACAGTTTTATCCGGATCACCGGTTTTTAGCTCGTAAAGTCAGTGTCACCCTGGAAGGCGGGCAATTCACGGCCAGCAGCAGGGAGGTGCAGGAAGAAGGCTGGAAAGCCATTTTTCCCCGCAAGCCGTCCGTCTCTGAGGATAAAGAGGACGGTCAGAGGTTGCCGGAATTGCACAGGGGGCAGGCACTGCTCTGCAAGGATGCGGATTTGGCAGAAAAGCAAACTCAGCCACCCAGACCTTTCACCGACGCCACTCTGCTGTCGGCCATGACCGGTATTGCCCGCTATGTTAAAGATACCGGGATCAGGAAGGTGCTCAAGGAGACCGACGGTCTGGGTACCGAAGCCACCCGGGCAGGCATTATAGAATTATTGTTCAATAGGAAATATCTTACCCGTCAGGGTAAAAACATTCATGCTACAGAGACCGGGAAAGCATTGATAAAAGCTCTGCCCGAGCCTGTCAGTCGTCCTGACATGACCGCCCGCTGGGAAGCCTCACTGAATCAGATTGTAGAGAAAAAAGGCTCTTATCAGACTTTTATGAGTGAGCTGGAACAGCATCTGGTTCAGTTGTTGCGGGAGGCCGGGCAGTGTGGAACCATTAATGTACAGGGGTTGCCTCCGGTATCGCCAAACCGCTTCAAGAAGAAAACCCGGCGTAGAAAAAACTCTCCTCGAGCCTCCTGACAAAGATCCCTGAATGTGAACGAATTCAGCGTTCCGTTTCTGCCTGGTAAGATGTTTGTCCAAGAATTTTCAGTTTCTGGCAAAGGCTGTGTTAGAGTGCCCCAGTGGTTCTTTTGATCCTACACGGGCAGATTCGTTGGGCTGACTCAGCCAACGTTTCTGGGATGGTTGATATGATTCGAACAGGATGATCCCCCATGTACAGAGCTTTTCTGGCCATTCTGGTTGGGTTGGGTATGACCGGACTGGCATCCGCATCGGATAATTACTCATACACCTGTGACCGCAGCAATCAGGAACGAAAGATAAGCGTCATCTATCTTCAGCGTGAATCCAGCCTGCCCTGTCAGGTCCGCTACACCAAAGGCAGTGATGAAAAGACACTCTGGAACGCCACTTACACTGAAGGCTATTGCGAAGGTCAAGCCTCAGAATTTGTGAAAAAACAGGAAGGTTGGGGTTGGAATTGCACCCTCGACCAGCCAAAAACCGGTGGCAGTCTGCCAGGAGATGCCGAAACGAGAGCGCCAGAGTCCGGCTGAATACCTGCTGATCCGGGCTTAAAGCTAACCACATTCAGGCTGGCAGCATGAATCTGAATCATGTTCGATCGCGGTAGTTAAACTTTCTGGGGTAATCAGGGTCTAAGAATTACCAGTAACTGATTCAGGAACACCTCATGCTGCCAACCCGCTTTACCCATGGGCAGGTTCTTTCTGCTCTGCTAATCCTTCTTCTGTCTGTGCAGTCGTCTCTGTCGTTTTCTTCAGAAAGTTGTCAGACAAGCGAATGCAGTGGCTTTCGAGGCTATAGGTTTCCTTTAGCAGCCCTGTTTGTCTCTGCAGTTACTTATTACGCATGGTCTGAGACACCGAACGTTACTTTATCCGATGAGGATGAATCCTGCAGTATTCATCCCTTCGAACTCTGGAAGCCCAGGCTGGACAGAGAATTCTGTCAGTCCCTGGTTTCCCTGAAAGACCGCACAGAAGCGTTGGAACTATTAAGGCAAACGGGAGCTATGCAGCCTGCGACAGTGGCTTGCCATAACTGGCAAGCTGAGCTGGCAGACTATTTCAACTGGCGTTGGCCAGGAAACAACGCCAGCCAATGGCAGCAAATACCTGTAGGGGCTTTTAAGCAAGTGCTTGACATCATCGAAGAAGCTGACTTTATAGGTATTCTGGCTCGCTCTGCCTCGATCTATTCGTTGAATACGATACAGATCAACAGTCAGCAGTTTATCCTGAAAGGCTATATCAACAGTGGCTTTATTATTGTCCCTATGTTGAAAGTGGCTGAATGTTATTTTGTACCCGAAGAAGAGCCGGTGGCTTTTGGTTTCGATGAGTGGAGTGGGCTAATCGGGGGGCGTATTCATTCCCTGTTCAAAGCCGTGAAGGGGCGTTCTCTTGGGGTCTGGGTTGCTGAGTCTCGCAAACCCTCAAGCCAGGTTGATCTTGATGCCTTGTTCTCGGAGTTTGGGCAAGTTCTGGCGAAGTTTCACCTGCGTCACAGAACTTCAAATTTCAATGGGATTTATACTCTATCCAGAGCGGTTCACCATGACCTGGATTTCAAGAATGTTTTTTATGATGAAAAGACGGGTTTCTCGCTGATTGATACCATTGGGCTTTCTATTTCAGTGCTGGAACCCTCCGAAATGATCCATGATCTGAGTCAGCTCTTTGAAGATATGAACAGAAGCAGGATATCAAAGAGAGGCTTTATCAGGGCTTACGCAAGTCAGTGGCCAGAAGAGACTCAGGCAGTTATCAAGGAGGACTTGGCATTACTTCAATTGATGCTGAAGTCGGGATATAGCCCGAAACGTTGGCCCTGAGCCTGTTATCGAAGCCAAAGCGGCAGTCGGGGTCTTTTGAATACACGCTGAATTATCTGGTAGATCATGAAATCGATACTTCGATCTTTCATGCTTTCAAAAGCTTTCAAAAGTAAAAATTACTAATTTGTATCTGAATTGGGTCGGTGATTTTTATATTTAGAGTATGCCACCATGCAACCAAGAGCTGTCCAGCACATGTTTGAATAAAGGTCAGTATAATCAGGTTTTATTTGTCCTTTGTTCATATATTGCATTAAATATGCGGGGGGCTTATGAAATAGGCAATCGGCTAAAAAAAATGTTGCGATTGTGGCAATCGGGCGTCCTACTCTTGAAGACAAGCATTTATATACAGGTCTAATAATATATTTAAAATGAATCATATCTTTACATTCACTGAATGCCAGTTCAATAGACCCGCAGACTCTGGAAACGGATCTATCAAAAATAGATATGCAATTGCCAGCTATTTTTTTTACCAGCGAACATTTTCTTTTCAGAAGTGGTATTTTATTATTTCTGGCTAAAAGTTTTCCTTCTTCATTGAACTCTTTACATAAATAAACAGTTTTTTTTGCACCAGTATTTTCTGACATGTGATCAGTAGAGTTAGAAAAGCTCAAAGTTTTTTCTTTGCAAGCACCTATCATTCGTATACCCCACATGATTTTTTATAAATAATTAATATTTTTGACGCGTATTAAAAAAATTAGTTCCTTATCAGTTAGACCTGATAACAGCAATGTTATTAAGAAACCAAAGCGTCAACGTGGATCAGTGAGCCTCTTCTTTGCCGATCAGGATTCACCAAATAATCTTACTCAGGCTGGCAGCATGAATCTGAATCGTTGAATGATGTTCGATGGCCGTTGAACTCTCTGGAGTTATCACGGTCATAGAATGATCAGGATCTGATTCAGGAGTACTTTATGCCGTCAAACCGCTTTGCCTGTGGGCAGTTACTTTCTATTCTGCTGACTTCACTGTTCTTAATGCAGACGGCACCTTCATTTTCTTCAGAAAGTTATCATACAGAGCCATGCCGTCGCTCTGGAGGGCATCGGTTCTCTTTGGCCGTCCTGTTTGCGTCTGCAGCTAACTATTTTGCATCGCCCGAGACACCACACTCGCCAGAATCCGGGGAAGATGAATCCTGTACTATCCAGCCCTTTGAACTCTGGAAGCCAAAACTGGACCGTGAATTTTGTCAGTCTCTGATTGCCAGTAAAAACTGCACAGAAGCTTTGAAACTATTAAGAAAAACGCAAGCCATGCAACCTGCAACAATGTCCTGCGATGATTGGCAAGCTGATCTGGAAGACTATTTCAACTGGCGCTGGCCGGGGAACAACGCCAGCCAATGGCAACAAAATCCTGTGCATCACAGAGGGTTACAGTGGGTGACTGACACCATGGATGAAGCTGAGTTCATAGCTCTTCTGGCTCGTTCTCCTTCGGTGTTTTCGTTGGACAGGATCGAGATCAACGGTCAGCCGTTTATTTTGAAGGGCTATGCGGACACTGGCTTTATGATTACCCCCATGTTGAAAGTGGCAGAATGCTACTTTGTGCCAGAAGAAGAGCCCGTGGCTTTTGGTTTTGATGAGTGGAGCGGATGGGTCGCGGGGCGTATGCACTCCCTGTTCAAAGCCGTGAAAGGGCGCTCACTCCATGATTGGCTGGATGCGTCCCGTAAACCTTCAAGTAAGGTTGACCTTGGTGCCTTGTTCTCGGAGTTTGGGCAAATTCTGGCGAAATTTCACCTGCGTCACAGAGATTCGGATTTGGATGGAATTTATACCCTCTCCAGAGCAGTTCATCATGACCTGAATTTCCAGAATGTTTTTTATGATGAAGAGTCGGGCTTCTCTCTGATTGATACCATCGGGCTTTCTGTTTCAGTTTTGGAACCGTCTAAAGTACATAATGACCTTATTATGCTGTTCAAGAATATGGACAAACACAGAATATCAAAGGATAGCTTTATCAGTGCCTATGTAGGTCAGTGGCCAGAAGAAGCTCAGGAGAATCTCAAGCAGGAAATAGAGTCACTTTAAATCTTGCAACGAGACGTTTGCCCTGAGCTTGCTACCCAGGCCAAAAAGGGGGTTAAAGGGCGTCTTTTTTACCGGTCTGGACTAAATATAGAACCGTAATCAGGCTGGCAGCATGAATCTGAATCATCGAACGATGTTCGATGGTTGTTGAACTCTCTGGAGTAATTACGGTCATAGAATAACCAATATCTGATTCAGGAACATGTTATGCCGCGAAACCGCTTAGCCTTTGGGCCGTTATTTTTTATTATGCTGACCCTCCTGCTGTTAATGCAGTCCACATATTCTTTTTCTTTGGAAAGTTGTCCGACAGAGCCATGGAGTCGTGGAGGTTATCGGTTCCCTTTGGCCTTGCTGTTTGCGTCTGCAGCTGCTTATTTTGCATGGCCCGAGACACCGCAGTCGCCAGTAACCGGGGATGATGAATCCTGTAGTATCCAACCCTTTGAACTCTGGAAGCCGAAACTGGACAGTGAATTTTGTCAGTCTCTGACTGCCAGTAAAAACTGCGCAGAAGCTTTGAAGCTATTAAGAAAAACCCAAGCCATACATCCTGCAACAATGTCCTGCGATGATTGGCAAGCTGACCTGGAAGATTATTTCAACTGGCGTTGGCCGGGGAACAACGCCAGCCAATGGCAACAAATTCCTGTGCGTTACAAGGGCTTACAGTGGGCGACTGACAACACGGATGAAGCTGAGTTCATAGCTTTTCTGGCTCGTTCTCCTTCGGTGTTTTCGTTGAACACGATACGGATCAACGGTCAGCAGTTTATTTTGAAAGGTTATGCTGAAACTGGCTTTATGATTACCCCTATGTTGAAAGCCCGCTGTGTCAGGATAGTTGTCCCGCTCACTGATTAACCAATAAAAGCTAGACAGTGGGCGATGGACGTTGAATATGCCTCGTTTTTCAGAGGAACGTAAATCAGCTGTTTTGAAAAAACTGTTACCACCACACAATCGCTCTGTGCCGGATGTTGCCAGAGAGGAAGGTATCAGCGAACAAACCCTGTATAATTGGCGTAAAAAACTACGGGACAAAGGATTACCTGTGCCAGGGAACGAACAAAAATCAGAACAATGGTCTGCTGAAAGCAAGTTTGCCGTGGTCGTCGAAACCGCTGCTTTGTCAGAAACAGAGTTAAGTGAATACTGCCGTAAAAAAGGGCTTTATCCTCAACAAGTCAAGGAGTGGAAGCACGCTTGTATTTCAGGTGCTGTTCAGGCTTCTCAGCGTGCAGACCAGGAAAGCAAGCAATTAAAACAAGAGCGTAAGCGCAATCAGAGCCTTGAAAAAGAGCTTCGCCGTAAAGACAAGGCGTTGGCAGAAGCTGCAGCCCTGCTGGTGCTATCAAAAAAGCTCGATGCCTTCTACGGGATAGACAGCGAGGACAACTGACACCTGTCGATAAGCGCCGCCAACTGCTGACATGGTTTGATGAGGCTATAGCAAACGGCGCTTCTCGCTGGAAGGCTGCTGAACAATTGGAAATATCCCTGAAAACACTGAATCGCTGGCGCGATGACAATGGTGCAGTGTTAACGGACAAACGCCCGGATGCCTTGCGCCCGGTACCCTCTAACAAACTGACTGAGGAAGAGGAGCAACGTATTCTGACTATCAGTAATGAAGATGAGTATGCGAGCCTGCCACCATCGCAGATCGTGCCAGCCCTTGCAGACAAGGGAGTATACGTTGCTTCTGAATCTAGCTTTTACCGTGTGTTGAAAAAGTATGGTCAGTTGCACCACCGCGGTCGTTCAAGAAAGCGATCGAAAAGCAACAAGCCGACAACCTATGTTGCTACTGGCCCTAACCAGGTCTGGTGTTGGGACATCAGTTACATACCTTCCAGGGTACGCGGCCAGTTCTGGTACCTCTACCTGATACTGGACGTTTACAGTCGTAAGATTGTTGGTTGGGAGATTCATAGCCGTGAGTCTGGTGAGTTAGCCAGTGAACTGATTAACCGGACAATGGTGGCTGAAAAATGCACTAAAACACCGCTTGTACTGCACTCAGACAATGGGGCTCCAATGACGTCGAGTACCTTTAAGGCCAAGCTTGAGGAATTGGGCATTATTCCCTCTCATAGTCGCCCAAGGGTGAGTAATGATAACGCATTTGCAGAATCGATCTTTAAAACGGTGAAGTACTGTCCTCAGTGGCCATCTCAAGGTTTTCTGACGTTAGAACACAGTCGACAGTGGATGCTGAAGTTTGAGCGCTTTTATAACAATGAACACCGCCATAGCTCAATCCGCTTTGTGACACCTGCGCAACGGCATGAGAAAAGAGATCAGGAAATCCTGAATCACCGGAAACAGGTGTATACCAAAGCGCGAGAAGCTAATCCAACGCGCTGGTCAGGAGTTATCAGAAACTGGGAGCCTGTAGGTGCGGTTGCACTGAATCCTGAGCGGTTGTCTGAAGCAAGAATTAACGAGAAAAAGGCAGCCTAAAATTCAGTTTTCGGGACAACTATCTTGAAAAACTCCGAAAGTGGCTGAATGCTACTTTGTGCCTGAAGAAGAGCCGGTGGCTTTTGGTTTTGATGAGTGGAGTGGATTGATCGGGGGGAGGATGCACTCACTGTTCAAAGCCGTAAAAGGGCGCTCTCTTCGGGATTGGGTTGCTGAGTCCCGCAGGCCCTCAAGCAGTTTTGATATTGAAGCATTGTTTTCCGAGCTTGGGCAAATTCTGGCGAAATTTCACCTGCGTCACAGGGTTTCGAAATTCGATGGGATTTATACCCTTTCCAGGGCGGTTCATCGAGATCCGAACTTCAATAATATTTTTTATGATGAAAAGTCGGGTTTCTCGCTGATTGATACCATAGGGCTTTCTGTTTCTGTTCTGGAACCATCGGGAGTGTTTTACGATCTGAATCAACTGTTCTTAGAGATGAACGGAAGTCAGATATCAAAGGATGGCTTTACCAGGGCCTATATAAGTCAATGGCCGGAAGATGTTCAGGAGAGTCTTAAAAAGCAAATTGAGTCACTTCAGGTCGTGCAGATTAACTATACACCATCGTACCGTAAGCCTTGAATCAAGTAACAAGCCGCTGCACAAAGCAGGAGGCTTCAGTGTCTCCTGTTGCTGACTGGCCAATACTGATTTGTTTTTCAAATTGAATATGGCTGATTTTATGCCATTTTTAAGCAGCCTGTATGAGCGATGCAGGCGAATTTCTATGTTTTTTAAATTGGAGTAAAAAATAATCATGCTCAATCCCCTGAACAAAAACATTTTGCTACTTTTTGCGAGCCTTTCTTCTGCTTTGGTAGCAGCAAACCCTATTGTGGAAGGAAACAGTAATGGCATTATATTTGATGCTTCCTGCCCGAACGGAGAAAAGGTTTGTAAAAATCATCCGATTGACTGCCTGGGCGGCTGTGCGCTCAATGCATCAACAGGGGAAACTGTGTTTCAGTGGGAACGCACTATTTTTACAACCAAAGCCGACAAGGCTTCACGGCTTGATATTCAGGCAATGAAAAAGTGTCTTGACCGCGAAGCCATCCGCACTGCTTTGCTCAAGGGTCATGAAAACATGCAGGATACCGGCTCAGAGAGATTACCCTGCACAGTCACCGGCTCGGAATGGCAATATATCTACCCCAAGTATCATATTTCGGTTCTTTCACAGCCTGCTTGTGACAAAACCGAATCTTATCTTGATGAACTGACAGGCAGCTGCCAGAACTGGAAAAACACCGTCTCTGAAGCCGGACTATGGATCGGGGTCGGGGCGGCTGCTGTGGTTGCTTTGGTTACATCCTATTTTGTTATAGCACAGGTTGGCAGCTGCACCGGATGGTTCCGTTGGTTCACTCTTGGAGATGGTGTCGGTATGTGTATTAGAAAGTTCAAATGCTCCAGTTACGAGAGACCCGGCGGTTAATAAAAGGGAGAGGCTGGCATTCCTGCCATTAAGAAAAAACTGATAAATTTTATGTGGATCAGTGGCCCGAAGCCGTTCAGGAGAGTCTTCAGGAGCTAATAGAATCACTTTAATCATTGTTGCCAAGTGCTTGAGCTTGTCAAAGGCTTTGACAAGCTCAGAGCGAAGTATCAAAATTTTGGTTCTTTTGAATTTTCAGTGGGTAAGCAGGCTTCGTTCACCCTACTGAAGTCGAGCTTTCCTGTCAGAATGTTTAAAAGAATGTTTAAAGGACATCCAAAAAAGAAGTGTTTAATGTTTAAAGGACATCCAAAATGTTTAAAGGACATCCATCAAATATAAGGCTGTCCTTTTATTTTCTCTTTTATTTTCTGTGTCCTTTTATTATTTTTTTTGGGTGTCCTTTTATTTTTCCTTTTCCTTTATTTTTCTTTATTTTTGTTGGGTGTCCCTTTATTAACCTTTGGGTGTCCTTTTATTTTTTATTTTTCCTTTATTTTTCTTTATTTTTTGTTGGGTGTCCCTTTATTATTTTATTATTATTTTATTGGGTGTCCCTTTATTATTCTCTTTATTATTTGTTGGGTGTCCCTTTATTATCCGGTGTCCCTTTATTATCCCTTTATTATTCTCATTTTTACCCACAGATATCCCTGAAGAGCCATTATTTTTTTCTTTTATTTATTACGATCGCCCCGGGCTAGTCGCAGCTTTCGACATGCTCAGGGCAACCTCAGGTCAACAGAGTGTGAGTCTATCCACACATAGCCATAGCCGGATCAGATTTCTGCGGCGAGGCGAGCCCCCTGGTTAATGGCTCGCTTGGCATCCAGTTCGGCAGCGACGTCGGCACCACCGATAAGGTGAACAGGCTTGCTGGTGATAGTGTCAGCCAGTTCTCTGAGAGGTAACTGCCCTGCACAGATGACTACGTTATCCACATCCAGAACCTTTGGCTCACCATCAATGGAGACATGAAGACCACTATCGTCTACCTTGTGGTATTCACAGGAAGGCACCATTTTCACGCCACGCTTGACCATTTCGGTTCGGTGAATCCATCCGGTGGTTTTACCCAGGGTGGCTCCCGGCTTCGTCTTTTTGCGCTGAAGCAGGTAAACCTCCCGTGAACTTTCTTCTTCCCGGGAGCCGGAAGCAGCCAGACCACCCCTGTTGCTGAGACTCATATCAACCCCCCAGTCTTTCATGAAGGCTTCGACATCCAGGCTGTGTGAAGGCCCTTTCTGGGTAATAAATTCACTCAAATCGAAACCAATTCCGCCAGCACCGATCACTGCTACGGTTTTACCGACTTTTGCACCCCTGAAGACATCCAGGTAGGTCAGAACTTTGGGGTGATCCAATCCTTCAATATCGGGTGTACGTGGTGTAACGCCAGTCGCTACGATGATTTCATCAAAATCGCTGTTTTCCAGTTCACTGGCAGAAACCCGGGTGTTCAGTTTCAGATTTACACCGGTGAGCTCTAACTGACGCTGGAAGTATCGAAGTGTTTCATGGAACTCTTCCTTGCCCGGTACCTGTTTGGCAATATTGAACTGGCCACCGATTTTGTCAGCAGCCTCAAACAGGGTGACATCATGGCCTCTGTATGCGGCAGTTGTCGCAAAAGAGAGGCCGGCGGGACCAGCACCCACCACCGCAAGCTTTTTCGGCTTGTCAGTAGGCAGATAGTTTAATTCGGTCTCATGACAGGCTCTGGGGTTAACAAGGCAGCTGACCAGTTTCAATTCAAAAGCATGGTCCAGACAGGCCTGATTGCAGGCGATACAGGTGTTGATTTCATCAGCACGGCCCTCTTCAGCTTTTTTAACCCACTCTGGGTCAGCCAGCAAAGGGCGAGCCATGGAAACCATGTCGGCATCGCCTCTGGCCAGAACCGTTTCAGCCACTTCTGGCATGTTAATACGGTTGGAGGTAATAACAGGAACGCTTAACTCTTTTCTGATTTTTGCAGTGACCCAAGTGAAAGCAGCACGGGGGACCATGGTTGCAATGGTGGGAATGCGAGCCTCGTGCCAGCCAATACCGGTGTTGATAATGGTCGCACCCGCTTTTTCGATCTCTTTGCCAAGCTCTACAATCTCATCCCAGCTGCTGCCGCCTTCAACCAGGTCGAGCATGGAGAGACGATAAATAATAATAAAGTCTTTGCCGGTCTTTTCTCTTACACGACGAATGACTTCAATGGGCAGTCGAATGCGGTTTTCGTAACGTCCACCCCAGTCATCATCACGGTGGTTGGTTTTAGCGACGATAAACTGGTTGATGAAATAACCTTCCGAACCCATGATTTCAACACCATCATAGCCCGCTTTCCGGGCATTCAGGCTACATTGCACAAAGTCTTCAATCTGGCCGTCTATCTCTTCGGGCGTCAGCTCTTTGGGAGGAAAAGGCGCAATCGGTGCTTGCAGGGCACTGGGAGCAATGGCTTTAGGGTGGTAGGCATAGCGGCCGGTGTGCAAAATCTGCATACAGATCTTGCCGCCTTCGTTGTGTACGGCCCGGGTGACCAGGCTGTGACCGGCAATCTCTTCTTCTGTTGTAATCTGGGCTGCGTTGGGCAAGCCGCCGGATTCCCAGTTGGGCGCAATGCCGCCGGTCACCATCAGACCGACGCCACCTTTTGCGCGCTCACCAAAGTAAGCGGCCAGCCGCTCGTAGCCACCGGGATGCTCTTCCAGGTTAGTGTGCATGGAGCCCATCAGCACCCGGTTTTTCAACTGTGTGAAGCCCAGATCCAGTGGTTCCAGCAGGTGAGGGTAGAGCTTATGGGGCTCAGAGCTGTGTGGGGAGGTGGTCATCGACAGATCCTCATCAGGTTTTTTAAGGGACATTTGTAATTATCTTATCTGGACAGCGTCAAGATAAGACTGTATGTTGACACTGTCAAGATTGAGTATTCATTTTCTGATACAGAGCACTGTCTTTGAGTAAAAATATGTCAGCCAAGAAGAATTACCATCATGGAGACTTACGACAAAGCCTGATTAATGAGGCAACCCGGATGATCGCCGGGTCAGGCGTTGAGAAGCTCTCTATGCGTGGGTTGGCTGAAGCTGTTGGTGTCTCGAGAACTGCGGCCTACCATCATTTCAAAGATAAGAATGAACTTTTATGTGCCATCGCAGAGCAAGGGTTCAATCACTGGTACCAGGAACTGGGAAGCAGGCTGACAGAAGTCCCCGACGATCTTGAAGCCTGGTTTCGTGAGTTTTCCTATGCTTACATCGATTTTGCCCAGAATCATGCCGAACAGTATGACCTGATGTTTGGCCGACCTATCTGGAAGAATGGGCAAGCCACTGATGAACTCAGTAAAATCTCATTTGAAGCTTTTCAGCGTTATGCTGACTTTGTCAAAAAATACTTACCGGGTGACAGCTTCAGTCAGGATCAGGATGCCCTGCGGGTAGCCCAGGTATCCTGGGGCAGTTTGCACGGTTTAAGTCGTTTATTAATTGATGGGGTTTATCTGGATAAAGCCTCCATCAATAGCATGTGCGATGTAGCGGCAAGGTTACTGGTACAGAATATGAAGTCAACATAGCTGCTTTTAGCTGCTCTGATTCATAAGGGCCGCTCGGACTCATCAAAGCTACGCCAGAAAAGGCGAGCCATTTTGATATCATTTTGAGCCATGGATCGACCTGTTTCGGTCATCAGTTTTTCTTCAAAAAGGTTCTGTACTCTTCGGGTTTGCATCAACGCCTGATCGTAGGGGAGTTTTCTGACTTCAAGGTTACAGGCCAGCTCACGGGCTATGCCCCGGGCTCCCATTAGGTCCATGGCATCGGCATCAAAGACAATTTTCGCCTCTAAGGGGGAACGCCCGGAAATCAGATGAGGACGGCACAGCCTGACAATCTCGTACAGCTGAGATTGAACGACGGGATTCAATCCGGTTTCTTTCAAAAGTTTATCGAGTTGCTCCAGATGGTCATGATATTGATGGAGCCAGGCACCCGCTTCAACAAGAAAGGAATTACCCGATTCATACTGATTGATCTTCAGGGCGTATTTTACCACTCGTTCTCCATGCCTCAGGTTGTGGTAAGGGTCCTGCTGCTGATAAAAAACGCTGGCTTTTGCTTTTATGTCGTTCAGGCAGTTCTGCATGGTTTTGCTCTGATCGCGTCCATATCCATTCAGGGAGAACTGTCGGCAGGGTTGGGCAGTACCTTCAGCCTGAATGCCTGAAAATAATAGTATTAATGGCAGAGTGGCTGACAGGATTTTGAGAGGCCGGAGTAGACATTGCAATGTATATTCCTGATGAGGTTGTCTGCCGCCCCTGACAGGCGGCAAAACCTTTACGATTTAGCGGGAAAATGCCAGGGCCCTGCGCTCTATCCACCTTATTATCAGTGTCAGGATTCCAGTCAGAGTCAGGTAGATAAGACCCGCCAGTGAAAAAACTGTAAGGGTGTCGTATGTTTGGGCATTCAGGCGAGCGGCATAACCCATGAGGTCCATTAAGGTAATGGTACTGGCCAGTGAGGTTCCTTTCATAACCAGAATCATTTCATTGCCATAGGCTGGCAATGCCCTGCGAATCGCGTGGGGCAGTACGATCCGGGTCAAAGCCTGCTGGCGCGTCATACCCAGCGCCATAGCCGCTTCCCACTCACCGGCAGAGACCGCATCAATAGAACCCTTGAATAGTTGAGTGGAATAAGCCGCGCTATTCAGGGCCAGAGCCAGCATGGCACAGAACCAGGGTTCGCTGAGTAATGACCAGAATATTGTTTCCTGTAGTATCGGAAACTGAGCCGGACCATAATAAATCAGAAAAATCTGCACCAGCAGGGGGGTGCCCGTAAACATCAGGATTTGCAGTCGAACCAGCCAGACCAGAGGTTTAAAACGCAAGGAAAGGATCAGGGTAAACAGCAAGGCCATGACCAGACCAGCCAGCAAGCTGACTAAGGTCAACTCCAGGGTGGTCTGAAGACCTCTTGATAGGAGGGGCAGGTATTCATACAAGGATTCCGGCATTATACGTTCACCGTCCTGATATGTTGACTGGTTTTCTGCTTCATCTTGTTCAGGCAATGTTGACTGATCAGGGTGATCAACAGATAGATGGCACCAGCTGTTGCGTACCAGGTAAAAGGTTCATAAGTCTGGGATGAAACCAGTTGTGCCTGACGTAGCAGGTCCGTCACGCCTATCAGGGCGACCAGTGCCGTATCTTTCAGAAGCACCAGCCACTGATTGCCCAGCCCGGGTAGTGCGTGGCGCCAGGCCTGGGGCAGTACCACTCGATAAAAACAGCGGACAGAGCTGATACCCAGAGCTTTGGCCGCTTCCGACTGCCCCCTGGGAACGGCCATGAAAGCACCCCGCAGAGTCTGGCTGGCATAGGCTGAAAAGATCAGCGACAGGGCAAGGGTACCGGCTGTGAAAGGACTGATCTCTATAAACTCATCGGTGAGCAGAAAGAGCAGGTGTGTCGCACCGAAATAGATAAAGAAGACCACCAGAATCTCGGGCATTCCTCTGATAAGAGTGACCCATGAAACGGTCAGGTATCTAAGCAACCGGAAACGGCTCAGTTCACCCAAAGCCAGCAGGGCCGCCAGTATCAGGCCCAGAAGCAGGGAAGAAAGCGCCAGTCCCAGCGTCATCAGAGTTGCATTGAAGAATAGATCAAGCATGGGTACATGGGTCTGTCAGTTAATAAAGAGACTGCAACTGGGCAGGATGCAGTTCAGGCTTTGTTAAAGTATTTGTCGTAGATTTTTTGGTAAGTGCCGTTTTCTTTCAGTTTTTTCAGGGCAGAATCAATTTCTTCCTTCAGTTTGTCCTGTTTTCTGACTGCAATCCCGTAGCCGATGCCAAAATAATCTGCATCTTTCACCTCTGGGCCTGCCTGGGCATAGAGACCTTCGCCTCTTTCTTTCATCCATTCTCTGGCAACCGCAGTATCGGCGAAGACCGCATCAACCCGGCCACTGGTCATATCCAGGAAAGCATTCTGGAATGTGTCATAAGGACGGACCTTAACACCCTGACTCTCCAGCTTTTCGATCAGATACTGTTGATGGGTTGAGCCGTTCTGAACACCCACAGAGTGACCCTTGAGCGCTTCAATAGACGTTAATCCCTTGTTTTTGTCGGTGACAAAGATGGCCGAGTTCTCATAATAAGGGCCACTGAAGTCGACTTGCTTGAGACGGTCTGGAGTAATGTCCATCCCTGAAATCACTGCGTCAAAACGGCGGAACTTCAGACTGGGAATAAGGCTGTCAAAGGACTGATTGCTGAACGTACACTCTGCTTTCAGTTCGTTACAGATGGCTTTGGCCAGATCAATATCAAACCCTTCCAGTTGATTGTCTTTACCCACAAACTCAAAAGGAGGATAAGTGGCTTCTGTGGCAAAGCGAATAGTCTCGACAGCCTGAGCCTGAGTGAATTGAGCGCCAATGAGCGTGGCAACAGTCAAAGCACTGGTCGCCAGCAGGGAAGCGAACATCTTTTTCATTTTTTGATACTCCAGAAATCATGAAAGTCTATAAACAAGCCAGTGCAGTCAGGCGTAAGGCTCCATTCCATAAACAGCAGACTTGTTGAAGTGCGGTGACACCATCCTTCAAAAAGCTCAGGACGAAAGGAGTGTTTATCTGCATCAGCACCTGGCTGCAATGGTCGGAGACGCTGTCTCCGGTGGGTCAATGTTCCAGATAGCTGCGAAAAGCCTCTGTCCGGGGGTGAGCAAAGTGATCGGATGATCCATCTTCAACAATATGACCATCTTCAAGATAAATCACCTTGCTGGCAATTTTTCGCGCAAATTCGACTTCGTGAGTGACAACTACCTGGGTGATACCGGATTGGCTCAGCTCCCTGATCACTTCTACCACCTGATTGGTGATAGCCGGATCAAGAGCCGCAGTGGGCTCATCGAATAAAAGAACGTCTGGCGACAGCATCAGGGAGCGGGCAATAGCTACCCGTTGCTGCTGGCCACCCGACAGCGAAGAAGGCCAGGCGTCGGCTTTTTCAGACAGGCCAACACGCTCGAGCAGTTCTCTGGCTTTGGTGGTGGCTTGCTCTTTGGGCATACCCTGTACAACCGGAGCCTCAATCAGATTGCCAAGCACGGTCATATGTGGCCAGAGATTGTATTGTTGAAATACCATGCCTACCCTGCGTCTCAGGGCGCAAGCCTGTTTGTTCAGGTGCCTGCTGTTATGGCCGTTGTTGAAATTAAACGCCATATCAGCGATTTTCATGGTGCCCTGGTCGGGTGTTTCCAGCAGGTTGAGCATGCGCAGCAGGGTGCTTTTACCTGCACCGCTGGCCCCCAGAAGAACGGTGGTTTCACCCCGGGGAATATTAAAACTGATATCTTTAAGAACCTGTGTGGAGCCAAATGCTTTGCTGAGGCCCTCTACGACTATGCCCATTGCCTTTCATCTGCCATTTTGTGAGAATTCCCGCTTTGCCGGGTATGAGATGCAGCGGGAATGTTTTGTGCTCATGACTGTGTGAGAGTCCTGCCCCGTGCAAGGTGTTTGTCGCGCTTGCACAAAAAAGCCTGTCCCGATTTTATGATATGGGCAGGCTTCAGGGCTGACGGAGTCCGTTGAGCTTAACCCTTTCTTGCCAGAAAAGCATAGGCCGAACAGACGACTGGTTCACATAAAAATAGATTCTCTTATACGATCATGGATAAAATCAAGTATTTTTAGAATACTTATTCATAATTGGTGCTTTTTTATCCAGAAGAGGCCAGGGATTCTGGTCACTACTGCCTGGGAATTCAGGAGCAATGAACAAAGGTTATGGCCAGTCAAAAACAGGAAGAACTCATTAAGGCTTTCAGACAGCTGCTTAAAGAAGAGCGCTGCGGGTCCCAAAGCCAGATCGTTGAGCAACTTCAGAGTCAGGGCTTTGATAATATCAGTCAGTCAAAAGTTTCCCGGTTACTTTGTCGCCACGGTGCTGTTCGTGTTCGCAATGCCCGCAATGAACAAGTGTATTGTCTGCCCCCGGAACTGGGGAAAATGGATTCCAATATTGCCGTCAGAGATCTGGTGGAAGACGTAGCTAACAACGGCATGTTGATCGTGATCAAAACCAGTCCGGGGGCTGCCCAGATGATCGCACGGCTGTTGGATTCCGTCGGCCGCTCCGATGGTATCCTGGGGTGTGTAGCGGGCGACGACACTATTTTTGTAGCTCCCGTTTCCTCTGCTGAAATTGACAGGCTTCAGGACGGTATCGTCAAGCTGTTTATGTAACACCCTGATTATCATTGGACTGATTGACATCCTCGCAGAACGTGAGTGCGAGATGCTGTTTTGTACGTCAATGAATTAATAATTTTGAGCGGACCCGAACTGTTGCTGAATGAGCTGATGGGCTGGGTAAAGCCTGCCACAGGCATATTTACCCGGTTCATTTTTGTCTATATGCTTGTGGCTCATTTTTTCAGTGCTTCCAGAGTCGATGGCATCACCCGGTTTCAAGATAGCGCATAACGTTAATCCAGAACACATGAGTGCGATCCTGTCCGGTAGTTGGGACCGGTATCAGGCGTTACCTGATGCTGTGCAGTTATTTTCTGAACTGATTTCAGGGGACCTCCAGACGCTTGATCTCCTGACCGACGCTTCCTTTCAATGGGATTCGCTGTTTTGTGCCTGGTTGCTCAAGCTTCAACGACACTGTGATAGTAATAATATAAAGTTGTTACTCTCCGGGTTGCCGGAAGATGTCCAGAACCTTCATCAGTTGGCCATCGCAGTTCCTGTGGAAAACGTTTCGACTAAAAAGACTTTTTTTTCATTGCAGTCACTGCAATTCCTGACGAAAGGAGTGTTTCAGTGGCTGGAAAATGTTGTTCTTTTTTTGGGCGATATCACGCTCGGAATAATCAGAATGTTCAGGTTGCGCAGCGATGTCAGACCTGGTGACTTTTTTCAGTTTTTGCATCAGACCGGGCCAGCGGCATTACCCATCGTGACCTTACTGAGCTTTCTGGTAGGCATGATTCTGGCCTACCTGGGGACAGTCCAGTTACGACAGTTTGGTGCTGAAGTTTACGTGGCTGATCTGGTGGGTATTGGTATGGTGCGGGAAATGGGGGCTTTGATGACCGCTATCATCATGGCCGGTAGAACAGGCGCTGCCTACGCCGCACAGCTGGGTACCATGCAGGTCAATGAAGAGGTTGATGCTCTTACCACGCTGGGCATCAAGACCGTTGATTATCTGGTGCTTCCGAGAATGCTGGCCCTTATTGTGGCCATGCCATTGTTGACGCTTTATAGCGATGTATTGGGAATGCTGGGAGGCTCGGCTGTGGCTCTCAGTATGGACATCACCTTCACCCAGTATTTTTATCAGCTTTCCGGTTCCTTCGCCATGGCCGATGTGATGACAGGCTTATTTAAAAGTCTGGTGTTCGCTATTTTGATCAGTTTTGCCGGGTGTCAGGCCGGACTGGCCTGTGGCCGCTCTTCTGCGGCAGTGGGTAAGGCAACCACTACGGCGGTGGTTACTGCTATTGTCTATCTGGTGGTCGCGGATGCAGGTCTGAATATTCTCTATTTCCAGATGGGTATTTGATAATGGAGCAGCCAGGTCCCCAAGCTACGGATAGAAAAAGCGCAGCAATAGAAGTCAGCCAGCTGACTATGAAATACGGCAGCAACCTTATACAGCAGGACCTGACCTTTAAGGTTCACAAAGGCGATGTGTTTGTGATCATGGGAGGTAGTGGTTGTGGTAAAAGCACTTTGCTCAAGCATATGATCGGACTCTATCAGCCAGCCGCCGGAACCATTGCCTATGAGGGGCGGGACTATTTTTCTGCCACAGACAACCAGCAGCTGGAAATGCGGAAGCGGTGGGGAGTCACTTATCAGAGTGGTGCCCTGTTCAGTGCCATGACTTTGGCAGAAAATGTCGGTTTTCCTCTCACCCAATATACCCGGATGAAACCGGCAGAGGTATTCGATCTGGTGCGTTACAAGCTGGCTCTGGTCGGGTTGGCAGGCTATGAAAACTATTATCCGTCACAAATCAGTGGTGGTATGGCCAAGCGTGCCGGTCTGGCCAGGGCTATGGCTCTGGACCCTGACGTGCTGTTTTTCGACGAGCCGTCAGCCGGTCTTGATCCTCTCAGTGCCAGGCGGCTGGACGATCTGATTCTTCAGCTCAGTCAGTCACTGGGAGTAACGATTGTGATCGTAACCCATGAACTGGAAAGTATTTTTGCCATAGGCTCCAATGGCGTATTTCTCGATGCGCAGACTAAAACACAGCTGGATACGGGGGCTCCGTCCTATATGCTGAATCACAGCTCTCAGCCCCTGGTCAGAGACTTTCTGTCCCGAGGGCAGAGCCATCAGCGGGCTTCTGAGAAGAGCCATCAGCGGGCTTCTGAGAAGAGCCATCAGCGGGCTTCTGAAAAGAGCCATCAGCGGGCTTCCGGGGAAAGAGGACGATGAATAAAAAAAGGTACTCCATTTTTGCCGGTCTGTTCGTGATTACCATGATCGGACTGGCAGTGGGTCTTGCCATGTTTGTAGGCCAGGGCAGTTACTCCAGTCACAGCAAAGAGCGTTATGAGCTGATCTACGACAGTAGTGTTATGGGTCTGAATATTGGAGCTCCTGTTACGCTGCGAGGGGTCAAAATTGGTGAAGTCACGGATATCCGCACCCAGCTGTATGTGGACAAGGAAGAGTTATTAAATACGGTGATTATCGATATCTATCCGGACATGGTTATTGGTAAGGGAGGAAAAGTTCCTGAAGATATCATGAAGCAACTGGTGTTCCGGGGACTGGCAGCCAAGCTCAAAACCCAGAGTCTTCTCACAGGATTGTTGTACGTCGAAGTGGACTTCTACAAAACCAGTGCGCGAACGATTCCTGTCTCTACACAATACCCTCAGCTCCCGACGGTGCCCACTGATTTTGAAACCATTACTCAAGATCTGGACGAAATGAACCTGCCTGCGCTTATAGCAGACTTGAAAAGTATTGCCCACAACCTGAATACCATCAGTAGCAGTCAGGCATTTCAGCAGATGCCGACAAAACTCAATAAGGCTTTTTCACAGTTTGGGGCTATGTCAGAGGATATGGCTAAAAGCATGTCAGACATCAGGGATGAATTTGTCCCTATGGCTGATAGCATGAACCAGATGTCTCAGGCTATTGAGAGAGAACTGCCAAAAACGCTTGGTCGGGTAAGCGAGGTATTATCCTCTGTAGAAGCTGTCCTGAAAGCACTGGAGCAAACGACAATGGAACTGAGTGATACCCTGGCACCTGACTCGCCTCTGATGTATCAATTGGATCGCAGCAGTAAGGATATCAGTCGCTCGGCAGATGCTGTCAGGGAGCTGGCAGAGTTGTTGGAAGAACAGCCGGGTTCAGTGTTGTTGGGCAGAGATACAGGGGAGTAATGTCATGAAAAGTCATGTTAAATGGTTTCTGCCTCTGATTGCCGTGTTTCTTATGTCGGCCTGCGTGAGTCAAGTCAGACCTTTTCAGTACTACACTCTGAAGCCGGTAGTTGAGGGGGAGTCCGGTCAGACTAGAGTATCGTCAATCGGAGTGGCTCCGGCCAGAATCCCGGGCTGGATGGATCGATCTGGTCTGATTATAAACGACGGGGGGTACAAACTTATCCGCTTCGATAATCAGCGTTGGGGTGAACCACTACAGGATGCAATCACACGTACCCTGACTCAGAATCTGATGGCATTATTTCCTCACTCTGATATTCAGGCCGGACCCTGGTTGAGGAGTCAGGCACCTGATATTGCTGTGGCAGTTGACATTAATAATCTGGCCTGGTCTGGCAATAACATGGAGCTGGATGCCAGTTTTACCCTCCTTAAAAAACAGGCAAGCGTTGAATTTCGCACCGTCAGGTTAACCAGAAATCTCCCAAAAGGAAGCACTCCTGAGCAATGGGTTAAAAGCTTCAGTTATTTGCTGGCTGATCTGAGTCAGCGAATAGAGAAGGGCATTGTTGCTCAGCATTGAAGAGTTGTTGGGTCGCCCAGACGGGGTCGCCCAGACGGGGTCGCCCAGACGGGGTCGCCTGGACGGGCGCTATTCTCGGTCAGCCTACTAGTGCGGCGGGTCCTTTGGAAGAAAGTCATCGTGCATGACTTCTTCATACGTCCACGGACATTCTGAAGGGAAGGTTTTAAGGAGCAACTCGGTTTGCTTGGCCGCAAGGACGACGGCTTTTTGGTAGGCTTTTTTATACAGTTCTGCCTTCCTGGGCTTCAGACCGGGGTTTTCATCAAGTACATCTTTAGCCTTGGCTCTTTGTAAAATGATGGAGTCCCGCCAGCTTCTTGAACGTCGCTCTGGCTGGTATTGCCATTTTAATAAGTGCATGAGCAGTTGCATCAGGTGACTGGTTAATGAACGCGGCTCATGCTTCCCCATATCTTCCACTTCTTCAGCAAGGTTATCGAGATCAAGTTCGTCGAACCGGCGTTCTTTAATGAGTTGAGCCTGCTGTTTAGTCCAACTATAGAAGTCGGACTCGTAAAGTGTTTTCTGATCATTATCCATGATGTAACTCCCCCGTTAACTACAGCAGAGTATAGGACAAGTATTGTAATGTCATTCCCATCAATACCAACCAGCGTAGATCGCTACTGAACCGGCTATTGGGTCGCACCGGGGCCGCAATTTTACTGGATCAGACACGTCAACACGGCAGGTCAGCATTCCGGTTTCAATCAGCTTGATAGCACAGAACGACTGTAATGCTTTCACAAGTCATCGTCATCGTCATCGTCATCATCGTCAACAAGATGTAAATTAATGATCTTCAATCTTAAGCGTTCTATTTCTTCTTCCAATCTCATATCAATTTCTTTTTTTAAGATTACAGATAAAACCTCATCTACTCTTGATCTGACAGAGAAAAGTTCAGAAAAAGAGCAAAGGTGGGGTGTGATTTCAATTTTAATGTAAGGAACTTTTCCGCATAAGTCATGAGCTTTTAAAATATGCAAATCGTGATGATAGATTAGTTCCTTTCTGCATATTGGGCATGTGTCTTTTTTCTCTCTTTTATTCCAGCGTGAAATACAACGCTCATGAAATTCATGCTGACAGCATAAAGAAATACCTTTATCCTCGTAGTGCAATATTTCAAGACAAATAGGACAGATTGATTGGGCAGATACCGCATTTGAAATAAAAAAAGTAATTAGAAGAATTAAAAAATGTCTGATTATATTAATTTTCATATTATTAAGCCCCCCGTGATAGATTTGCTTTCTGAAGTGTGGCCGATGCTTTAGTTATGAAGGATATTAAACGACCCGGAAAGATCCAGAAGGCCGACCAATTTGCTGCGCATGGATGCAGGAGCAATGCGAGCGCAGAGTTAAGATTTGTATTGAGTTTTAAACAGTCCGGACGACCCCGATTCAGAACGATAACCGATATTCACTTCAAACTCTCTCAGGCGTTTAACAATGGATAACAACTCAGTGACGTTTGCCCAGTTTTCAGTAAAGTAGGAAAGGCTGTCTGAAACACTGCTAAATGCATGGGACACTCTGTTTAAAGTCCCCATCAGGATGATGCCGTAAATAACACCCGGACCAATGACCATCAGGTCGGCAATAGACACAAACTGGAAAAAGAAGTTTTGCCAGAGTGAAAAGTAGGAGTGGTTGAGAAACAGTCGAAAATAGTTCAAACGCAGTCCCGTAAACAGCTCCAGCAGCGTTGGAGTGTTGGCGTAGGTTTTATCGTCTTCAGCATAAACCAGCTGTTTTCTGAAGCGGGCTTCGACTTTCTGGTTGTTGTATTCAAGGCCGGGCAGGCGGATGCCCACAACGTAGGAGATGATGACGGCGCTGAAAGACAACAGGCAGGAAAACCACAGCAGGGAACCAGGTATCTGACTCATGATTTCCATGCCTTTCAGGGATAGCGGAATTTTATCATAGTTCTCCGCAAAAGCGGGGCTGTTGAGCCAGTCCGCCAGCTTGCCACAAATCTCCTCACTGAGCGTCCAGAGAATGGGGATAAAGGCGATCAATGTCAGAATGGAGCGAAACAGTCCCAGTGCCAGCAGTTCGGTGACTCTGGCAAAACGCTGGGGATCTTCCTGCAAGCGTTGGGAGGCGCCTTCAATGTCACTATCTACTTTTTGCCAGAAGGGCAGGTAAGCGAGGGTCATGGCCTGCCGCCAGCGGAAGCAAAAGTGCTGTGAAAGGAAGCTGGAAAGGGTTCTCAGTAAAATATAGGGAAAAACTATGGCGCAGAATAGAAGAATCAGTTCCCAGAAACGGTCAATGGTTTCCGGTTTGGCCAGCTGCATCATATTCCACATCTCGCCATACCATTCATTCATTCTGACCATCATGCTGACTTCAATAAATATAGAGGTGAGCAGGGCGGCAAGCCCTCCCCAGGCCCATATGGCCCACTGTTTTGACAAGAAAAAGCACTTCAGCATCCCTGCACTCCTCTATTGCATTGTGTATATAACTTTTGACAGTTGAGGATTCAAATCGTTCATTTTTTGGTGCAGCAGCCGCTATCAGCCCGTTTACAATAGCTATAAATCTTTATGGGGCAGATGAGCGTCAGGGGATGGTTTTTCATGGGGTTTAAAACCTTTCAAAAACGTATTGCTCTCTGCCTTTTTCATGAGTTCTTCAGCCATCTCCTGCTCAAGCAAACTGCCAATGGCAAGCAGCAGATATTCGCTGTCAATTGCTCCCATTAACTGAAGGCCAAAAGGCAGGTTTTCATGATTAAAGCCGCAGGGAATGGTCACCCTGGGACCTCCTGTCAGGTTGGCCAGTGAAGTATTAAATGCCAGAAGGTAAGCTTTGGCTAAATTCAACTCGCCAGCGGTATTTGTTAGCCAGTGGTTCACTCTGGCCGGAGCAGGCGTTAACGTTGTTGGCATTGCAATAACATCAACCTTTGAGAAGATATTTTTTTCAAAGTGATCTGCCAGCACTTTCTGGTTCTGTCTGGCTCGTTCGGCCTGTTCATTAGACAGGGCTTTGCCCATTAACAGGGCCATTTCAGTTTCATAAGGTATACCTTTGCCCAAAAAATTGAGATTCCCCTTCGCTGCCCAGCTCCCAAACAGGGTTATATGGGTTGCCCAGAGCCGTTTTCTGAAATTCTCAGAGGTAAACTGCATTTTGACGAACAGGTTGTCTTTGCGATTTTGCAGTTTTTTAAGTCGGGTTCCTAATCGGTCGAGACATTCAAATGTTTTCTCTGAAACTTCTTTGTCTGCATGTTCAAGCCAGTCAGGATCAAGGCCTATTTTTAGAGTCTTCAAAGCTTCAGCTACTTGAAGGGTGGGATGACGTCCGCTTGCAATCTGATAGCCCAGAGCAATATCTTTAAAACGCTTACCGATGAGCCCAATAGCCACCATGTCTAACTCAGCGTTGATGTAATTTTTGGTGGACAACTTGTCAGATGTGGGTTTGAGACCGGGTAAACCATTTAATGAGGCAGGAATGGATACAGAGCCACCACCATCAGTCCCTACTGTTAATGGCGACAGGCCAAGGGCAACCATCAGGGCACTGCCACTGGATGATCCACCCGCGACATGGAAAGAACTGAATCGATTAGAGACCCCGGGAAAGTGGGGGTTTTCTCCCGTTGCCCCAAGCCCGAAAAGATGTTGATTGGTTAGGCCCAGGATAATAACACCCTCATGCTTTAACAATCGTACCACTTCAGATTCAGTCTCTTCAGTGACAATGGGAAAAAGCGATTGATCGGCTATTTTTTTTCGATTAACGCCAGCGGTCGCGTAATAGCCTGCAACATTGACTTCTGATTTTACAGCAATAGGAATACCTTCCAACTCGCTGATAATCCGTTGCTTTTTACACTCTTCAATAACTCCATTATACGCTGAAATACACTTTAGCCACCGCTGATCGGAGGCCCTTGCCGTACGCATGGCGAGATCTTTGTTTTGCTCAATCAGCACATCCTTCATGCTTTCAGGCAGCTGTTTTTCGTACCAGTCATAAATATTTTCAACCAGCCTGGAAGGGGTTAGTTTTTGTTCTGCAAACAATTGCTGAATATCATCAATGCCACCGGCACGATCAAAAAGTTCGGATATCCTGCCCGTTGGGCTGCCACGAGAGCCTGTCTCTTCAGGAGATGTCTTTTCAGAAGCTGTCTCCTCAAAAGGAGCCCGTTCTGGCTTGTGCGGAATACCTGGATTGAGAGCCGTCAATCCTGCCTCAGAGAAAAGCACAGGATCTTCAGGGTTTATGCCACTCATGACCAACTGACTTTTGACGAACTCAATCTGTCGATCAACAGTCCCATGACCCACTACCCAACTTCGAACAAAGGACAGCCAGAATCCGGAAAGGTTTTGTGAAGAGCTTAGCCAGTCTGGGTAATAGTCCCAGGAAATATAAGGCTTTTGCCGGCAAGGGTTATAAATATCAACAAGAGTAGGGTCAGATAAGTCATAGCCATCACTGCCGGTTGCCATCACAAGAAGAGTGAATACAAGAGCTACACCTGAACGCCGCATTAGAGTTCCTCAATAGATTATCATTAACAATTTTTTCAACAGGAGCGAAGTATAGAACACTCGGAGTCTGAGCCTTTTTAGCAAAAACGTTCAAACCCTCGCCCAAACGAGGGTGCCACCAGACTCCTGGGCGCCAGCGGAAGCAGCAGTGCTGCGAAAGGAATTTTGACCATCATGGTGCGCAATAGCTACAAATCTCCTTTCCTGACTTTATGAGGCACACTGCCACCATCATCAGGGGATGGTTTTTGATAGGGTTTAAAACGTTTCAAAAACGTGTTGCTATCCGCCTTTTTTCTGAGTTCTCCGTCCATTTCCTGTTCAAGCAAATTGCCAAGTGCAAGCAACAGGTATTCACTATGAAAAGCACCCATTAGCTGAAGACCAAAAGGCAGATCTTCATGATTAAAGCCGCAGGGGATGGTTATCCTTGGGCTGCCTGTCAGGTTGGCCAGCGAAGTATTGAATGCCAGAAGATACGTGGTGGCAAAATTCAACTCGCCAGCTGTATTTGTTAGCCAGTGTTTCAATTTGGCTGTAGCAGGCGTTAAGGTCGTAGGCATGGCAATAACATCAACTTTTGAAAATATATTGTTTTCAAAATGACCGACCAGGTCTCTCTGGTTTTGTTTGGCTCGCTGGACTTGTTCATAAGACAGGGCCTTGCCCATCAACAGAGCCATTTCAGTTTCATGGGGTAAGTCCATACCATCAGTTTTGCCTACAAATTTGAATTTCCCCTCCGCTGCACCATGCCCAAACAGGATCATATGGGTCGCCCAGAGCCGTTTTCTGAAGTTCTCAGGCATAAATTGCATTCTGACAAAGAGGCTGTCTTTGTGACTTTGCAGTTTTTTAAGTTGGGTTCCCAATCGGTCAAGACATTCAAATGTTTTCTCTGAAACTTCTTTATCTGCATGTTCAAGCCAATCAGGGTCAAGGCCTATTTTTAGAGTCTTCAAAGCCTCAGCTACTTGAGGGGTGGGATGAATTCCGCTTGAAACCTGATAACCGAGGGCAATATCTTTAAAACGGTTACCAATAAGTCCAATAGCCGTCAGAGCCGGCACTGCGTAGTCATAATTTTTGGTGGACAGTTTGTCTGTGGTGGGTTTAAGACCGGGTAAACCATTTAATGAGGCAGAAATGGATACAGACCCTCCATTATCGGTACCTACTGTTAATGGCGACAAGCCAAGAGCAGCCATCAGGGCACTGCCACTGGATGATCCACCCGCGACATGGAAAGTACTGAATCGATTAGAGATCCTGGGAAATTGTGGATTTTCTCCCGTTGCTCCAAGCCCGAGAATATGTTGATGGGTTGACCCCAGAATAATAACTCCCTCACTCTTTAACCGTTGGACCACTTCAGATTCAGTATTTTCAAACGCCATGTAAAAGGTCGGATGATAGGCCATTTTGCGACGAAGGCCAGCGGTCGGGTAATACCCTGCAACATTGATTTCTGAGCTTACGGCAATAGGAATACCTTCCAGCTCTCTAATAATCCGTTTTTTTTTACACTCTTCAATAACACCCAGGTATGCTGAAGTACAATTCCGCCATCGCAGATCCGAGGCTTCAGCCATTTTCATTGCCAGATTTTTGTCTTGTTCAATCAGCACATCCTTCATACTTTCTGGCAGCTTCTTTTCGTACCAGAGATAAATATCTTCAACCAACCTGGGAGGGGTTAGTTTTTGTTCTGCAAACAATTGTTGAATGTCATCAATGCCACCGGCACGATCAAAAAGTTCGGATATCCTGGCAGTTGGACTGCCGCGAGAGACATTGTCTAAAGAAGGAGCCTCTTCAGAAGGAGCCTCTTCAGAAGGAGCCTCTTCAGAAGGAGCCTCTTCAGAAGGAGCCTCTTCAGAAGGAGCCTCTTCAAAAGGACCTTCTTCAAAAGGTCGCCGTTCAGGCCTGCCCGGAATACCTGCGTTGAGTGCTGATAATTCTGCGTCGGAGAAAAGCACTGGATCTTCAGGGTTTATGCAGCTCATGACCAACTGCCTTTTGATGTACTCAATCTGTTCATTGATACTCCCAAGACCCACTACCCAATTTCGGGTATAGTACAGCGAAAATCCGGAAAGGCTTTCTGAAGAACTCAGCCAGTCAGGATAATAGTCCCTGGTGATATAAGGTTTTTGCCCGGTACGACGATCAATATCAACAAGAACAGGGTCGGACAAGACATAGCCATAACTAACGGCCGCCACTAGAAGAAGACTGAATAAAAGAGCTACACCTGGACGCTGCATTGTAGTTCCTCAATAGAGTTCTTTGACAATTTTCTATGCAGGAGTCCAGTATAGATTAACGAGAGCCGGAAACGTTTCAGGTTCTCTTTAGTATTGGCCTGTACTCATTTTTTAACTCGGATTTTTCTCGCAAAGCTGTGAATTGACCATAAAAAAGGCCGGAAGATCTCCGGCCTTTTTGACTGACTGAAAACGATAGTCAGGAATTACTTCTTGTCAGTGCTGTTTTTGTCATTTTTGGTTTTATCGCTGTCATCAGCGATATCCAGCAGTCAACTTCGAAGGGATGGCAGCGGAAGCAGCAGTGCTGCGAAAGGAATTTTGACCATCATGGTGCGCAATAGCTACAAATCTCCTTTCCTGACTTTATAAGGCACACTGCCACCATCATCAGGGGAGAGTTTTTGATAGGGTTTAAAACGTTTCAAAAACGTGTTGCTATCCGCCTTTTTTCTGAGTTCTCCGTCCATTTCCTGTTCAAGCAAATTACCAATTGCAAGCAACAGGTATTCACTATGAAAAGCACCCATTAGCTGAAGACCAAAAGGCAGATCTTCATGATTAAAGCCGCAGGGGATGGTTATCCTTGGGCTGCCTGTCAGGTTGGCCAGCGAAGCATTGAATGCCAGAAGATACGTGGTGGCAAAATTCAACTCGCCAGCTGTATTTGTTAGCCAGTGTTTCAATTTGGCTGTAGCAGGCGTTAAGGTCGTAGGCATGGCAATAACATCAACTTTTGAAAATATATTGTTTTCAAAATGACCGACCAGGTCTCTCTGGTTTTGTTTGGCTCGCTGGACTTGTTCATAAGACAGGGCCTTGCCCATCAACAGAGCAACTTGGGTTTCATACGGTATTAAGCCTGAGTCCATAAATTTAAATTTTCTCTCCGCTGCTGCATGCCCAAACAGGATCATATGTGTCGCCCAGAGCCGTTTTCTGAAGTTTTCAGGCATAAATTGCATTCTGACAAAGAGGCTGTCTTTGCGACTTTGGCGTTTTTTAAGTCTGGTTGCCAGTCGGTCAAGACATTCAAATGTCTTCTTTGAAACTTCTTTATCTGCATGTTCAAGCCACTCAGGATCAAGACCTATTTTGAGGGTCTTCAAAACCTCAGCCACCTGAAGGGTGGGATGACGCCCGCTTGAAACCTGATAACCGAGGGCAATATCTTTAAAACGGTCACCAATAAGTCCAATAGCCGTCAGACCCGGCGCTGAGATGTCATAATTTTTGGTGGACAGTTTGTCTGTGGTGGGTTTAAGACCGGGTAAACCATTTAATGAGGCAGGAATGGCTACAGACCCTCCACTATCAGTACCTACTGTTAGCGGTGACAGGCCAAGGGCAACCATCAGGGCACTGCCACTTGATGATCCACCCGGGATATGAGAAGGACTGAATCGATTAGAGATCCTGGGAAATTGAGGATTTTCTCCCGTTGCCCCAAGCCCGAAAATATGTTGATGGGTTAGCCCTAGGATAATAATACCCTCACTCCTTAACAATCTGACCACTTCAGATTCAGTATCTTGATACACCTTTTTAAAAGGCGAACGATAGAACATTTTTCTACGATAAACGCCTGCGGTTGGGTAATACATTGCAACATTGACTTCTGATTTTACGGCAATAGGAATGCCTTCCAGCTCACCGATAATCCGCTGTTTTTTACACTCTTCAATAACACCCCGGTATTCTGAAATACACTTTAGCCATCGCCGATCTGAGAATTCAGCTACTCTCATTGCCAGATCTTTGTCTTGCTCGATCAGCACATCCTTCATGCCTTCTGGCAGCTTTTTTTCGTACCAGAGATAAATATCTTCAACCAGCCTGGATGGGGTTAGTTTTTGTTCTGCAAACAATTGTTGAATGTCATCAATGCCACCGGCACGATCAAAAAGCTCGGATATCCTGGCAGTTGGACTGCCGCGAAAGCCAGTGTCTAAAGAGGAAGCCTCTTCAAAAGGTGGCCGTTCAGGCCTGCCGGGAATACCTGCATTGAGTGCTGATAATTCTGCGTCGGAGAAAAGCACAGGATCTTCTGGGTTTATGTCGCTGATGAACAACTCACTTTTGATGAGCTCAAACTGTTCATTGGTACTCCCATGATCCACTAACCATTGTCGGGCATAGGACAGCCAAAATCCGGAAAGGCTTTTTGAAGAACTCAGCCAGTCAGGATAATAGTCTCTGGTGATATAAGGCTTTTGACCGGTACGATGGTCAATATCAACAAGAACAGGATCGGACAAGACATAGCCATAACTAACGGCCGCCACCAGAAGAAGAGTCAATACAAGAGCTACACCTGAACGCTGCATTGTAGTTCCTCAATAGAGTTTCTTTGACAATTTTCTAAGCAGGAGACCAGTATAGATTAATGGGAGCCGACAACGTTTCAGATTCTCTTTGGTATCGACCTGTACTCATTTTTTAACATAAAAAAAGGCCGGAAGATCTCCGGCCTTTTTGACTGACTGAAAACGATAGTCAGGAATTACTTCTTGTCAGTGCTGTTTTTGTCATTTTTGGTTTTATCGCTGTCGTCAGCGATATCCAGCAGTTCAACTTCGAAGATCAGTGTAGAAGCTGGTGGGATGGACCCTGCAGCCTGATCACCGTACCCCAGTTCAGCTGGAATATACAGCTTGTACTTGGAGCCTTCCGGCATCAATTGCAGACCTTCCTGCCAGCCTTTGATCACGCCGTTAAGAGGGAAGGTAGCTGGCTGGCCGCGCTCAACACTGCTGTCGAAAACGGTGCCATCGATCAGGGTGCCCGTATAGTGAACGGTGACCTGGTCTTCAGGGCCCGGCCTTGCTGCATCTTCTTTACCGGCTTCAATGACTTCGTACTGCAAACCTGAATCAGTGGTTTTCACGCCTTCTCTCTTGGCGTTTTCCTTCAGGAAGTCTTCTCCCTTCTTGCGGTCTTCGTCCAGACGCTCCTGAACCTTTTTCTCAATGATGGGTCGGATACGCTCTTCGTGACCCTGCAGGGCGGTGCGAATCTCTTCATCGTTCAGCTTACTCTCGCCATTCAAGGCTTCCATAAATCCTTTCTTGAGCAGTTCACGGTCAATGGTGATACCCATTTCTTCCTGCTGCTTGAGGGTTTGATCTGCGTAGTTGCCTAGCGAAGCCCCCATTGCGTAGGCGGCTTTCTGCTCAGGGGATTCCAGCTTGACTTCTTCAGTAACGGGTTGGGTGTTTTCCCTACAACCTGCGGCAAGAGCAACTACTGCGGCCAACGTGGTTACTTTGAGAACCTTTTTCACTATTTTTCTCCAATGGGTTGGTCAAAGTCCTGCCAGTCAAGGGCTTAGACCCGGTATAGACAGGGAGAACCCTGCCCTGATGATTAAATATTGAATAATGGCACAGGGATTATAGTAATTGAACTTTTCAGAGCTTTTTTTGTGGGTTCTGACACTCTCTTGACCTTTTCAAACTGGATGTTGACTAAATTAGCGGCTTTATTGGTACATTTGTGCATATTTTTATGGATTCAGCCTGTGTCTTAAAGCTTGTTAACGGGAGAGGGAGCATGAGGATGCAGCCTCGGCAGGCCAAGGGAGATCAATGTAGTCAAGGCAACAAACAGGCAGGATACCCAGAGGCAGACAGTCAGTCCACCCAACTGGAACAGCCATCCTGATAATAGGGTACCCGTCAGTCGACCCATGGCATTGGCCATATAATAGAATCCCACATCCATGGACGCTCCATCCTCCCGGGCATAGCTGACAATCAGGTATGAATGCAGTGAGGAGTTAATAGCGAAGATGGCACCAAACACCAGCAGTCCGGCAATAATAGTCAGCTCAGGGTGCCATTCCAGCTGGATGCCCGAGGCAACAGCTATTGCGGATAATAACAGTGCTGCTGCCCAGACAGTGGCAGCTCTGCGTCCGGGAGGTGAGTCACTTTCATTGCCGGTAATTCGTGGCGCCAGCCCTTGCACAAACCCATAACCCATCACCCAAAGGGCCATAAAGCCACCGGTTTCAGAGTGACTCCATCCAAAGACACCAGAGAGATAGACCGGCAGGGCAATGACAAACCAGACATCCCGGGAGCCAAACAGAAACATTCTGGCTGCTGAGAGGATGTTGATGGCGCGGTTGTCAGAAAATATATGACTAAATTTCGCTTTTGCTCTGGACTTGCCGAAGTCCCGGTTCAGCCAGATCAGACTCATAATCAGAACCAGAGCCAGAACTGTCGCCATGGCAAACAGTGTATTTCTGAAGCCAATCAGTGATAAAAGTGCACCACCCAGAAAGAAGCCAGCGCCTTTCAGAGCATTTTTTGATCCTGTCAGGATAGCGACCCATTGGTACAGCTTACCCTGTTGTTTGCTACTGACCAGTTTTTTGATGGCCGTTTTGGCACTCATTTTATTCAGGTCTTTGGCAATACCTGAAAGGGCCTGGGCAAACATGACCAGTGGCACCGATAACCACTGGGAAGGTACGCTAAGCAACAACAAAGCAAAAATCTGCAGGCCAAGGCCGAAGTTCATCGTGCGGTTCAATCCCAGCCTGGACGCCAGCCAGCCGCCAACCAGGTTGGTTACCACACCGAAGAACTCATAGAACAGAAACAGCATGGCTATTTCCAGAGACTGATAGCCGAGACTGTAAAAATGCAGTACCACCAGCATCCGGAGGGCGCCATCGGTCAGGGTGAAATTCCAGTAATTGAACGTCACCAGCAAGTACTGTCTGAGGTCATACGACAGATTCTTTAACATTATACTTTCCGACCTATCTGCTGCTGTCTGAAGCCTGTGCTTTCAGGCGGATCTTTTCCTGGTTAATAAAGTCCGGCTGGCCGGTTCTTGTTACCGCCAGAATCAGCTTCATCCAGGGTGGAAGATTGGGATTGAGGCGATAGAAAATGTTCTGGGCACGGCGATGGGAGCCCAGCACTTTTAAAGAACGCATCTGTGCCAGATGACGGGAAATCTTGGACTGACTTTCCTGAAGGGCTTCTACCAGATCATTGACGCAGAGTTCATGTTCATCCTCAATCAGCATAAGAATACGCAGTCGTGTATTGTCAGAAAGCAGCTTGAAAAAATCGACCGGATTGGAATCATTTTTGATAACACCGGGGGTATTCAGCTGGAGAAACAGTTTGATGTGTCCTTCCAGAATGTCGGCAGTAGTTTCAAACGGGCTCAGACCTTCCTGTCGTCTGGGGTCTGCAAGATCCCAGTGTAACAGTGCGTCCGATTGAGGGTAGTGAGCACATTCGTTCTTGGCGTTATCACACAGGGTGATAACATAATCAAAATGCTGTTCATCAAGATCCTCCAGGCTCTTGCTTGTCAGGCCATCAGCGGCGATGCCCCGTTTTTTCAGCGTCTGAAAGACTCTGTCATCAATACCCTGGGGCTGGGTTCCGGCACTGAAAACTCTGAAGTCATCATCGGCCATATTGCGAAAGATGGCTTCTGCCAGCTGAGAGCGGGCCGAGTTTCCGGTACAGAGAAACAAGATAGAAAACAGTGGCATCATCGGTAATAAATGTCCGTCGTATAACACTCGGTTTGGTCGGCTCAGGGCCGGGTTTGAAATTAACTCAGCCTCCTAGCAGCCTGTCGGACTTAAGACTGTCCTACTGCGGTTGCAATAAATTGGTCTAAAAATCTCTGTTTCTTCGTCAAATAGCTCGCTATTCTCCTCAGAAACAGAGATTTTTATCCTCAATTTCTTGCAATCCTCGCTACGGACGCTTAAGTCCGACAGGCTGCTAGCCCGACTTTTCTGGCCAGTTCAGCCGTTCTGACTGAATAGCCCATCTCATTGTCGTACCAGGCATAGATCTTCACCATTCGATCATTGACCACCATGGTTGAGAGCGCATCGACAATACTGGAGCGGGTATCGCCCAGATAATCGATAGAAACCAGGGGCCTTTCCTCGTAACCGAGAATGCCTTCCAGTTCATTTTCGGCGGCTGACTTCAGCAGACTGTTCACTTCTTCAATACGGGTGTCTTTTGCCACTTCAAACACCATATCGGTCAGAGAAGCGTTGGCCAGAGGCACACGGACAGCATGGCCATTCAGCTTGCCCTTCAATTCCGGAAAGATGTGGGTGATGGCTGTTGCAGAGCCGGTGGTGGTGGGAATCAGTGACATACCGCAGGCTCTGGCACGACGCAGATCCTTGTGCGGAGCATCGAGAATGGTCTGGGTGTTGGTGATGTCGTGAATAGTCGTCATGCTGCCACGAACAATGCCCAGGTTTTCGTGAATAACTTTTACGACAGGTGCCAGGCAGTTGGTGGTGCAGGATGCAGCCGTTACAATTCGGTGTGTTTCCGGATCGAACAGGTGATCGTTAACACCCATAACGGCGTTCAGAACCCCTTCTTCTTTGACAGGAGCGGTTACAACCACTCTCTTGACGCCCTGGTTGAGGTATTTTTGCAGGATTGACGTTTTCTTGTGAACGCCGGTGCCGTCAATAACCACATCGCAGTCTGACCAGTCCAGGTCGTCTATTTCTTTTATCTGACTGCAGGTGATCGTCCTGCCATCAACGTTAATGCGGTTGTCAGTGGCTGAAATATTGCGTGACCAGCGACCCTGAACAGAATCAAACTCCAGCAGGTGCGCCAGGGTTGAGGCACTGCCTGCTACATCGTTGATTCTGACAAACTCCAGCTCTGGCCAGTCAAAAGCTGCACGCAGCACCAGACGGCCGATTCGGCCAAAACCATTAATACCTACTTTTACTGCCATGATGACCTCACTGCTTCAGGTTGTTTTATGAATTGAAGAACAAGTTTTAATATTTGAATATGCGGATAATCAAATATAAAAAAAAGAGTGTCAAGTATTACGCGTTGATTTCAGTCATTCTACCTGCGGGACTTAAGTTGGGTTTGCATGGCTAAAAAGCTCTTGGTAGCAGATTTCTATGGAGATAGCGGCTATGGATGAAAGGATAGACCCGGTTTTCACTGGTGGCATTCTTGAACTGGTCATCAGGGCTCGCTGGCGTGAAGTCGTGGCCCTGGAAGCTGAGTAATGAGCAATTTGACTAAAAATTCATCAGACTTCTGGCTAAATCCTTTCAAATCCAGTAGATTACGTCGGTTTTACTGGCTATCCCTGCTCAGAGGTTATCGGGTACGGATACAAAATTTACGATCAAATGTGGTGGGCTACCTATGCTTTATGCCGAAGGCAACCGTCTGATGAACCTTGCGGATAAACACAACCGGGGTTTCGAGCGTAAGAAAACAGCCCGGCTGGGTACTGAGAAAAATCCTGCCAGTGTGGTTGTTCAGAATGAAGAGCGTGAGCAGGAGCTGTCGGCCATTTTTGAAGAGAATGGTTGGTTTTACACCATTGAGATAGATGAAGAGAAGCAGGAAGATGTCTCTGATCTGGAGTTACTGAAGAACCTGCCAACCACCAGGGTGGTAGAAAAAACACCGGGTCGCAACGATCCTTGTGTTTGTGGTAGCGGTAAGAAATACAAGAAGTGCTGTGGCCGATCATAATAGCCTGGCACTGTGCTACATAAGAACCTGCCAGACTTTTCAGGCGGCTTTCACTTCAAAAGGCTCTGTTGGTTACCTGGTGGTAGTTCATTTGCCACCGGACTCGACTGTCTCCCACCTTGATTATTGCCCTATCGTTTTGTAACTCTGGCATCTGTGAAGCTGCAAGCATTTATAACGAATGGTGATTCTGGAGTTAATTTATCCTATCCAGCGGATTATCGACTTCGCTGATTTGGACCAGTGCAGACTGTTATTGATTACTGAAGCCCGGAATCTTTAGCGGAGTGAGCTGGCGCTAAGCGGCGCCACCCAGTGTGTTTGATGAAAAACACAAGCACTGTTGGTTGTCATTACCAACATAGTATGAACTTTTATTACAAATCCGTGTCCAACCTGTCATATCCACTTTTAATGTCGTTTCAAAATAAGGACAAATACAAATTTTAGAGGAGCTGGAAATGACACCAGAAATCAGGCAAATTAATGACAATTCCAAAATTGTCGATTCAATACAGACACACTCAGGGCGATCTCAATCAGAGCCGCCAACCGGAATCGGAATGGGCAGAGACATTAATACATCTGGCCAGTGTGAATCTTTATTGGAGCAAATGCCCTTAGAATTGAAGTATAAAATCATTGACTCTTTGGATCTTCCAACTGCAACCCTTCTAAAACGGACATGCACCAACCTCAAAAATGCTATCAAAGACGGCGATATTCTGGCAAAAGTCTGGTATGACCGGTTTCCTTCGGCACATCAGGCTCGACTGGAAACAATCGTCAGTGCATTAGATGACAACCAGCTCCAGGATTGGTTGGGACAGTTTACGAATGATGAGGCGCTAATCAAGTCACTTATTGCACGTCGGGAGAGTAATGAATTTGCTGCTATTTTCTATTTCACCATTAGTGAACTGATGTCTAAATGTGAAACATTTAAATTAGCTGAAAAAAGCGAGATTTCTCATGGCGGCCGGGTTGAATCGGCCACCTTCAGCGCCGACTGCCTCCATCTGGTGACCAAGACAGCGTCTAACGGTCATAACACAGCGAAAATCTCTGGTTATGACATCAGTGGATCATGGGATGTAAAAGTAAACATTTTTCATGCTGATTTTATCAATTCAGCCACCTTCAGCCCCGATGGCAATCATTTGGTCACCGCCAGTGATGATGGCTCAGTGAAAATCTATGGTCAGCAGGTTGATGGATCGTGGGAAGCAAAAGTGACCATTGTTCATGGCCGTAAGGTCAAGTCAGCGATCTTCGGCCCCGATGGTACTTTTGTGGTGACCGCCAGCGGTGATCGCTCGGCGAAAATCTATGGCCAGGATGCCAATGGATTTTGGGTGCTAAAAGCCAGCCTTTCCCATGAAGGTTCGGTCCAGTCTGCCTCCTTCAGTACTAATGGACGCTATGTGATAACCACTGGCAATGATAATAAGTTGAGAATCCATTGTCAGGAGGACGATGGGTCATGGCTGCAGACAGACACTATTGCCCATGACATTGACTGTCATGTCTTCTCAGCCACCTTAAGCCCCGATGGCACTCATGTGGTGACCGTCGGTCAAATGTATGCAAACAGTATGGATCCATACCCCTACCCCTCCGTCTGTGATGACATGGTGAAAATCTATAGCCAGAACGCCGATGGATCGTGGAAAGAAAAGGCGGACATTCGCCATAATCGTTTGGTCAATTCAGCTAGCTTCAGCCCCGATGGCAGCCATGTGGTGACTGCCAGTGAAGATGGTTCGGCGGAAATCTATGGCCAGAAAGCCGATGGATCATGGGCACGAAAAGCCAGCATTCGCCATCAGAGATCGGTGATATCAGCCACTTTCAGCGCCGATGGCCGCCATGTGGTGACTGCCAGCCGCGACAAAATGGTGAAAATCTATGGTTTGAATGCCGATGGAGTCTGGGAAGAAAAAGCGTCCATTGCTCATGACGACGAGGTCAATTCAGCCATCTTCAGCGCTGATGGTCGCCATGTGGTAACCGCGAGTAAAGATGGAACGGCGAAAATCATTGGTCAGGAGATCGATGGGTCATGGGTAGAGAAAGCCTCCATTTCGCATCAGGATGCAGTCAACTCAGCAGCCTTCACTAACGATGGTCGCTATGTGGTAACCGCCAGTGATGATCAGATGGTGAAAATCACTGAAATAAGGATGGGTAATTGATTTTTTGTTATCACCTCTTGTGGTTGTTTAATTTCATAATAGGGTTTTGTATTCCCCACGCAGGAACCCTCAGGGTCTGAAAGCGTGGGAACCAGAGTTTACAGGTTGGTCTACTCTGAAGGCTGCATATCCTTTGGAGGGTATGGTGTGAATTTCAGGAAATTTCTGGTGGTTCTGTCAGTTATTCTCGGCATTTTTTCTGGGAGTAAATGTTTTTCATGGTGGTTATGTGGTGATTATATGGTACCCAATTTTCCCGTTTTGGCCATTCCTGGTCACGAGGCTTTCATGCAAGATCTCATGGCGGCTGCCCATGAAGTCCTGAATCGTGATCCAGACGACGATGATTCTATAACTGACACGCTACCTGTCGTGCCGAAAGATGTTCTTCCCTATATTCCTTCCGACAGACAGCAAAATGCTGCACCCAAAAAACTGGACGAGTGCACCATTACCTTTCCTGAGGTGCCTGAGGATTCCCCTTTTCTGGTTGGTGTTCGGGAGAAAGATGCAAAGGCAGCAGCGAGGGCCCCAGAGGCAAAGGCCCCTGAGAGTTCAACAGAATGCAATCTGTCGGTTGAGCTTGCTGCACGTCAGGAAGAAAAAAAACAGCTGACCGACGCCATTATCGAATTACGACTTGAGTGTCTTAAAATCAGCCGCAAATGGGAAACTTACGTCCCCCGGGTGGATATCGATTCGGAAGCCGCCCGGGACGTAATTAACTACGCCATGGCTATGCGTCGCGGTACCGTAAAAAAGTCAACAGTCGCATACCATAGTGCGCAACTGAACAAGCAGGTGGATACTGTAAATGCACAGTCTGCAGGGGATCATCGCAGTCAGGCTGTCAATCGCCAGCCTGAGGCTGGCCCTACACCCAAATCACTCAGTAACGTCAGTATTTGCGCGGAATTAATGAAGACATTGGAGTTGGCAAAAGATGCTGCAGCTATTTATGATCCAGACAGAAGGTCACTTGAGGATGATGTCAAACTGCAAGAAACCATCAAAATCTATGAAACTTATCAAAAAGTAAAGGGGCAGTTAGTCGACTTACAGGCAGCCCTGCAGGGGATTGATGATATTTCGTAACTAAATGATTGCGACGATTTTATCAAAGTCACTGGTCCAGAAGAACGTGCATTTCTTCTATCTGTTTGCTGCAGCGGATGTTTGAGGGGGTAGAAGCCGGGTCAGGGCAATTCTCATCATAACCGGGATTAGGAGTTCGGGCGGGTGAAGCGATCATACAGTTCATCCAGATCAACCCAAAGAATGCTATTTCTTTCATTGCCTCAATCTTGCCCCGGAAAGTCTTAGGCCAGAAGCTTAAGGCATCAAAGATATCTGGCGTGCCAAGGCTTATCTCAATGCAATTACTGAACAATTCAAGCACAAATTCCCAAAAGCTGAATTCGCTACGATGGATGTTGATGTACAGGCTGTGTTTATAGGCTTCAAGGGAGTTCCAAACCATGCCGAGCATCATCATCGGAAAGGCATAGACACTGTTTGATAGCTGATAAGTGTTCCATATTTTCTGGTAGATCATGCCATGGAAGAAAATTTCAACCAGGTTGCCACCCCCATTGTACAGGGCATAAGTAGCGAGTTCTGATAAAGACTCTGGATGTAGATAGATATCATCTTTGATGGGCACGATAGGGTAGTCGGGGATTTCATAGACATGGTTGCTGTAGGTAGCTATTTTCAACAGTGTCTGACAGTCAGGGAGCAGGTTTTTCCCAGAGCTGTTAAAGGTCAATGAGGGAAATGAGTAACATGCGTATTCCAGTGTGTTGGGAGGCACAAAAACAGTTTTCTCGAAGATCCAACGCTCCTTATTTGAAAGGATGGTATGGCATACCAGGTGCCTGGGAAAATAAAAGGGGTCAACCTGATGACGATCCCTCATAGCTTTATGACAGCTTTCATGGGTTTTACTCATCTGAACACCGTCGTCCGCATGTGTCGCCATATGAAAATAAAAGCCGAGTAACGCAATGAGCTTAACAGTGCTAAGCATTTTAATTTTCAGTGAGCTGACTTTTGAAAGCAATTTATTGCAGCCCGGGCATCTTGCAGGATTATGGGAAGAATTCATCGGTGACTTTTCCTTTCTAAAGGATCAGATCTTCAGCGAAGCGTAGACCTTTTTGATAAATTGTAAAAAAGAATGGTTTTTGCACAATGGAGTTTTGCGACACCCGCTAAGTTCATCTCAATGAAAAAAAACATTTCTGTTTCTGTTGCCAGAGACCTTCTGGAAAAGCTCAGACCTGCAGCAGGTCATCCTGTTTCAGTCAGACATTCCGGGTAAAGTTTTTTGTTACGTGGGAATCTATTGATCCAGAAGAACGTGCATTTCTTCTATCTGTTTGATGCAGGGGGCGTTTTCGGGGGCAGAAGCCAGGGTCGGGCAGTACTCATGGTAAGCATTGTCCAGGGAGTATGAAATCCAGGAAGTTGCAGTGACATAGCAGTTCAGCCAGGTGAGTCCAAAAAATACCAGCTCTTTCATTAAATAGATGTCGTCCGGGAAATCTTTCGTTAAATAGATATCGTTCCGGAAAGTTGGTAATAATTTTAATGCCTTAATGACTTCTGGTGCTTCAAGCTCTATTTCAATGGGCATGCTGATCATTTCAAAAACGGTTTCCCAGGTGGTGAATTCATGTTCGCGATGAGTGTTAATGGCATGCAGGCCGTGTTTATAGATTGCAAGGGAGTTCCAGACTACGCCGAGCATCATCAGTCGAAAAGCGATGGAATTGTCAGAGAGTTGATAATTTTGCCATATATCCCAGTAGATCATGCCATGGAAGAAGACAGCAGCCAGATTGCCACCGTTGTACAGGACAGAGGTAATGAGTTCTGACAGGGTCTGCGTGGGATGCAGATAGATATCGTCTTTGATGAGTACGATTGGGTAGGGGTAGTCGGGTATTTTGACGGCTCGGCTGGGGGGGACGGTTTTATTTGATATTGCCTGACAATCAGATAACTGGGCTTTCTCAGAGGTATTTCTGGCGGGTGGGCTACAGGTGTATTCCAGTCTGTTGGGAGGCACGAATGCGGTCTTCTTGATAAAGATATCCTTTTCAGTGTAAAGGACGCTTTTGCATCTCAGACGTTTGGGGAAATAAAAGGGGTCGAAATGATGACGGTCCCGCATGGCTTTATGACAGTTTTCATGGATTTTACTCATCTGAACCCCGTCATCCGCTTGCACTGACATGTGAAAACAAAAACTGAACAGAACCATGAGCTGGATAGTCCCGAGGTGTCTGATTATCAGTGCGCCGGCTTTTAAGAACTGTTTATTGCAGCCCGGGCATCCTGCAAGCCTTTGGTAAGGAGTCATTGGTGCCTCTTACTATCAGAAGAATAAAGCAGACGAATAAGACATGCAGGAAAGCGTAGACTTTTTTCAGAAATCAGGCATTCAGCATAGCAGCACCACGTACACCCCCGGCATCACCGAATTCTGCCTTACGAATCTCCGGCAGTTGTCCGATGTTCAGAGTGTATTTTCGCAGCAGAGGAGGAACCAGTTCGTAGAGTTCATCAAAGTTTGACAGGCCGCCACCCAGAACAATGACACCGGGGTCCAGAATATTGATCATGGCACCCAGTCCCGAAGCGAGCAGTTCACAATAAATCTCAACAGCTCGTTCTGCCCGGGCATCATGATGGCGGTATAGTTGTACTATGTCTTTGCCTGACCGGGACTCGGAGGCGACATGCTTATATGCCAGCTCCAGACCTCTGCCTGACAAGTAGTTATCCAGACAGCCGTGCATGCCACAGCCACACTTGACGATGGGGAAGTTTTCGCCAGCCAGTTTGAAAACATGGTAGGGCAGTGGTGTGTGTCCCCATTCGCCTGCCAGGTTGTTTCTACCATCATGAATATTGCCGTTGATATAGAGACCGCCACCGCAACCGGTTCCGAGAATCACACCAAAAACCGTAGGGATTTTATCGCCTGCTCCGCCAATGGCTTCCGACAGGGCAAAGCAGTTGGCATCATTTTCAATTTTGATGGGGCGATCCAGAAGTAATTCAAGATCAACTTGCAGATTCTGGTTGTTGGTACAGGGCACATTAGCGCACTGAGCCTTGCCGGTATCAGGATTAACAAATCCGGGAATACCAATACCTACACTACCTCGTGTGTTTAATTCACGATCGGTTTCTAATACCAGCTCCCGTATGGCTTTTTTAAAGGCATCGTAGGAGTCGGTCGGTGTGGGTAAGCGTTTGCTCACGAGTTTGTTATGCTCATGATCAAAAACGGCCAGCTCCATTTTAGTACCACCGATATCCACTCCATACAGCATGGCTCACTCCTGAATCTGTTTGATGGCTGCGATAGAAAACAAACCTGCACAGGCTACGGCTTGAGCGGACACCGGTTGGTTTCATAGGCCGGGTCCTTTCAGATATGGGTTTGTTCCGGAAAAAATATTGCGGCAAAAATTCTGCAGTGCTTTATAACATTAATTCTCAGTTGAGTTTAATGATTTAAAGCAGTTCAAGCATAAAAAAAGCCAACCCCGCAGGAAGTTGGCTTTTTTTATGCCCAGCGAAGCGGGCAAACCCGTCAGGCTGAAACAAGCCTGAACCGCCGGGACTGAGAGGGGAAGGCAATCCGAATGACAAGGGCGTTGCTGGCCAACGGGATGGTCTGAAGGAAGCCATTAGAGGGGCCTTGAATTCAGTAAATTGCCAATCGAAGGTGAAACTTTTTCATTGTTGTATGGTCAAACACTTATCTATCACTTTCCAGAGGCGTGCGCCCGGATAAAAATTGAGGATTTTTTCTAGTGGGACCAATTTCGCATATCTCCACGTTCCGTGAAGACTGGCGCTACAACGAGCGTGACAATGTTTCTGTATCCCGGGGTCGCAATGCTTCTGAGTTATTCTGGCGTCATGGTTCCGGGCATCAGACCTTTACTACCAGGGAGGCCAGTAACAGCCTCATCGAGCATTCAACTGTTGACCATATAGGTTGTTGCCTGGTCTCTTTTGATTCAGGAAAACGAAAAGTTGCTCAGCTTAACCCTGGCACCCGGCTGCTGTTCCTTCATCAACTGCCTCATGAATCTTTCCTGGGCCCGGAAAAAATCAAGGAACTGTCCACCATGGATATTATCGTGCTCCATGGTTTTTCAGAACTCCGTGATGCGCAAGCCTTTGAGCGCCATCTGAGAGTGTTCTCTTACTTTAACGAAGATGGCATCTGCCTATTGGACAAGTTCCCAAGATGGCCCTCGGCAGACCAGATGGCTAGTTATGGTTACGTATTTACCGACGTTAAGGTCCACGAGGGCAAAGTTTGCGTTGATATGGAGTCAATCTGGCAAAGTGATTTGCGAACTAACTTTGCCGTAGACGCTATGACAAAGCAGGATTCTGAAAATACAACGATAGAAGATATATATTCAGATTCCTGTAAAGCTGCGAATGTTGATGAACAGCAATATCTTGCTGAGCTCGATGCTGCTCGCAGGCAACCGATTCTGAAACTGAGCCGCAGAGACTGGCAGAATAATGAGATATCGACGCCTGTTCTGGCCTGGCGCTCAGTGGTACAAACTGAAGATGCCTGTTTGCCCGAATTGCAGATAATCACGCCAGCCAGGTCTGATATTCTAACCAGGTGCAATCCTCCGGGTTTCCCTATTCCTGCCCACACCTGGCCAACAGGCCCGGCTGATGGTTACGACTCATCCTCTACTGACCCTGTTTTCTGGTCGAGAGGAACGCCGTTTTTGTCACAAAGGCAACCAATCAAATCGTACCCGTCGGCCTATCCCCTTTCTCAGGTAAGGGCTTTGCATGTGGCCAGGTCTGGTGCTGATTCTTTTTCTGCCACTCTGAAATTTGCCGGGTCAGTGTTAAGGCACCTGATTTCACGGCGCTGACACTTCCCGCCCTATCGAGGCTGTCGCAAAACTAGCGAGCAAAGCTGAAACTAGGCAAAAAGTGGCGAAAAAGTGTCGTTTAAAGCGAGTAAATGAGCATTTCGAGCCACTTTTTAACCCAGTATTTGCAGGAGGGCTGAGGCGAGAGCCTTACCCTACCTGATAATCAAGCGACGGCCGTTTTACTGGATTTTTGGGTCCAGCTCACCCTTACCGTAACGAATAAACATGCTTTCCAGACTGGTGTTGCCAATCTTTGAACCCTGACCTGCAGCGCCGAACGCTTCATAACGCTGAATACAGATATCTTTCATGGCTTTGGTGGCCACTGCGAAATATTTTCGTGGGTCAAATTCGGAAGGGTTTTCTGCCATGAAGCGGCGAATAGCGCCCGTAGACGCCAGACGCAGGTCGGTATCAATGTTGACCTTGCGAACGCCGTGACGAATACCTTCCTGAATCTGTTCCACCGGTACACCGTATGTTTCAGGGATTTGGCCACCGTTTTCGTTGATGACTTTCAGCCATTCCTGGGGAACAGAAGAGGAGCCGTGCATCACCAGGTGGGTGTTCGGGATGCGCTGGTGGATTTCACGAATACGGTCGATCGCCAGAATATCGCCTGTCGGTGGACGAGTGAATTTGTAGGCGCCGTGGCTGGTACCGCAGGCAATGGCCAGGGCATCCACATGAGTGGCTTTTACAAATTCTGCCGCTTCATCCGGGTCTGTCAGCAGCTGATCGTGTGACAGGGTGCCTTCTGCGCCGACGCCGTCTTCTTCACCGGCCTGTCCGGTTTCCAGAGAGCCCAGGCAACCCAGTTCGCCTTCTACAGAAACACCACAGGCGTGTGCCATTTCTACTGTGCGACGCGTTACATCAACGTTGTAATCGTAGGAAGACGGTGTTTTGCCATCATCTTTCAGTGAGCCATCCATCATCACGGAGGTGAAGCCAAGCTGGATGGAACGCTGGCATACAGCGGGGCTGGTACCGTGATCCTGATGCATAACGACTGGAATATGGGGGAACTCTTCAGTGGCGGCCAGAATCAGGTGTCTCAGGAAAGGGGCACCTGCGTATTTACGGGCGCCTGCAGAAGCCTGGACGATGACCGGGGAGTCAGTCTCGTCGGCAGCCTCCATAATGGCGCGCATCTGTTCCAGGTTGTTGACATTAAACGCGGGGACACCGTAGTTGTTTTCTGCGGCGTGGTCGAGCATCTCACGCAAGCTGATCAGGGCCATTGCCTGCTCCTGCTAATCAAGGGGTGATTGAATTCGGTGGCTATTATCCCTGTTTCTTGGGAGTGGTGCAAAACATGAACGGCTTCGGGTATCTGAATACTAGTTCAGATAAGAAAGAGGTGGGCAAATAATAAGCCCGTTAGTCTGAACTACCGGGCTGATAAGTACTCAGCCATACGGAATCGAATATTTCTGGCTTATTGGGCAGGTGCTCTGCAAGGCGCAACGACGGGAACATAGCAAGCTATGTGACCAGAGTTGCAACGCATCACGACTGCATGGATGCAGGAGCTAGAGCAACGCAGGAGCAGTTGCCGCGAGTGCCTGAACAAGAAGTCAGAAAATATGATTTCGTATGGTTGAGTACTTAAATCAGGCTTTGCCTTCGGAGCCGAACTCACGGATTTTACCCATGACGGTTTCAATGATGGCTTCTTTACCCGGGCCAATGACCTTACGTGGGTCGTAAACTTCAGCGTCGTTGGCCAGGACCTTGCGAACCATGTTAGTCCAGGCGATCTGGTTTTCTGTGTTTACGTTGATCTTGGCGGTGCCACGGCTGATGGCATTCTGGATATCGGCAGTCGGTATGCCTGTGCCGCCATGCAGAACCAGTGGCACCCCCGTCAGCTCTTTAACCTGCAACATTTCTTCGAAGCCCAGATTTGGCAGGCCTTTGTACGGGCCGTGAACAGAACCCAGAGCAGGGGCCAGACAATCTACGCCAGTGCGTTCAACCAGCTCTTTACATTCCTGTGGATCAGCGTAGATGCAGCTGTCTGCAACAACGTCGTCTTCCTGACCACCAACAACACCCAGTTCCGCTTCAACGGATACGCCAAGAGCATGAGCATACTCAACCACGGTTTTGGTCATGGCAACATTCTCTTCGAATGGGCCGTGAGAGCCGTCGATCATCACGGAAGAGAAACCGGCTTCGATGGCTTCTTTGCATTTTTCAATGCTGGAACCGTGATCCAGATGAATAGCAACCGGTACAGTAATTTTCATGCTCTCGATCAGGGCATTGACCATCGCGGTAATCACCTTGAAGCCACCCATATAACGAGCCGCGCCTTCAGATACACCAAGAATAACGGGAGACCGGGTTTTCTGGGCGGCAGTCAGTATAGCCTGAGTCCACTCCAGGTTATTGATATTGAACTGGCCAATTGCGTACTTGCCTTCCAGAGCTTTTTTCAGCATTTCGGTCATGGATACCAGTGCCATAAAGGTTTCCTCGGTCAGTGGTTGGGAGAGCTGAGTCTGAATCAGTTTGAGTATCACACAACGATGAAGTTTGATAACACTTTCATACTGAGCCGTACAAACTGAATTGTTTATGCTGTGATGCAAATTAATCCAGAGGCCGGAAACTTGGCTTGCCTGAAGTCTAACAAAAAAACTTTATCTTTCTCCAGTTATATAGAAAGAGAGCTTAAGAATTTTTTCAGCTTATTAATGCCTTGATCCTCTCAGGGGGCTTATGTTGACAAGAATTATATTTCCTCTTTATTAAAATAAGGTTGTCGTTTAATGAAAAGAGTCTTTGGGTAGAGTGTATGAAAATTCTGAGTATTTTATTGAAGTATGTCGTAAAAAAATGCTTGCAGCGGTCTGTTAACAAGGTGTTAGGTAGTAATGCGTATATTGGCTGGAGGTCAATCCTATTAAGGTGTGGAGCAATTTTTTGTGAGAAGGTGGGGGCTTTTTTAGTATTTCCTGAAGGAGTGTCACGTCTTTTTTTGGGATTGAAGTACTAAATAACGTCGCCTCCCTGAAGCAGCCCTGGATGTTAGTGGATTGATCCGGTTTATTAATGAAAAACATTACATGGCAGTGGGCTTTGTATGGTTTGAAAGCATTGTGAACCGCTTGTTGATGGTGTTTGTTTTACTGTGACTGTTCATCATACGGCAGGCGATTAATTAGATGATGCACTATCTTGGAATGGGTCTCTCTATAAGCAATGAAGTTTGTAAGAAACTCTGTATTCAGGTGCACGTTTTGAAATAATTTGTCGAGCTATGTCAGGGTTTGTGTGATTGATTGCCGGTTGTATCCTGTCGCTTACAAGCCGGATACTCCGGTAGCTGAGCAGCTATGAGCCGAGAAGAACAGTTTGCGTCACTTTTCATCATGAGAAGAGGACGGGCAGGCTGTTTTTCCCGGCAGGTAATTTTTTGAGTGGGTAAGATCATGTTTTCAGGCATCATTGCGTCTTCCGGCGTGGCCATTGGTAACGCCTTTGTGCTGAAAGAGGTCGAAATACAGATCAGCGATGGCGTTCTGGACAACTCTGAGGTCGAGGCGGATATCACTCGCTTCAGGCAGGCCAGAGATCGCACAGTTGAGCAGCTTGAAGCCATTCGTGATAAAACTGCAGGCAAACTGGGGGAAGAGGAAGCTGAAGTCTTTGAAGGTCACATTCTGGTGGCAACAGACGAAGAGCTGGAAGAAGAAGTTATTTCAGCAATCCGTTCGCTGAAACCGGCAGATGCTGCACTGAATGACGCCATTATGGCTAATGTCAGTATGCTGGAAGAGCTGGACGACCCTTATCTGCGTGAGCGTGTAGCGGATATCAGGGATGTAGGGCGCAGGATGCTGAAGAATTTGCTGGGTATTCCTGTAACCTCTCTGGAGGAGGTGGAAGAGGGTTCTATTATTATTGCCAATGACCTGACTCCTTCTGATACTTCCCAGATTGATCTCAAAAAGGTCTGGGGTTTTGTGACCAACGTCGGTGGTCGTACTTCTCACTCTGCTATTATGGCTCGTTCTCTTGAGTTGCCCGCCATTGTTGGAGCCAGGGTGGCGACTGACAGAATCCAGAGTGGTGACCAGGTGATACTGGATGCCGTCAACAATAAAGTGCTGGTGAATCCTGATGCCTCTGCGCTGGATTACTACCGGACGCTTCAGAAACAGCTGGATGAAGAACGTATTGAGCTGACCAAGCTTAAGGATCTCCCCTGCGAGACCCTGGACGGTAAAGCCTTCGAAGTCTGTGCCAATATTGGTACGGTCAAGGATATCGGAGGAGCTGATCGTCATGGTGCTGAAGGTGTGGGTCTCTACAGAACCGAGTTCCTGTTTATGGACCGCACTCAAATGCCTTCGGAAGAAGAGCAGTTCGAGGCTTATAAGGCCGTTGCTGAAGCCATGGGGGGGCGGCCGGTAATTATCCGCACTCTGGATATCGGTGGTGACAAGGAGCTGCCCTATCTTGATCTGCCTGAGGAACTGAATCCGTTTCTCGGCTGGCGAGCCATTCGAATGTGCTTTGACAAGCCTGAAATTCTTAACACCCAGTTACGTGCCATTTTCAGAGCCAGTGCTTTTGGCAAACTGAAGATTATGTTCCCCATGGTCATTTCCGTAGAAGAAGCCCGTCGGCTGAATGCCATGATGGCAACGGTCAAGTCTGAGCTCAGCAATGAAGGCGTGGGCTTTGATGACCATGTTGAGGCAGGAATCATGGTGGAAACCCCTGCTGCGGTTATGATTGCCGACCTGCTGATTGAAGAAGTGGACTTCTTCAGTATCGGTACCAATGACCTGACCCAGTACGTTCTGGCTGTGGATCGTGGCAATGAAATGATTGCTGATCTCTATGAACCTATGTCACCCGCTGTACTGCGTGCCATCAAACGGGTGATTGATTGCTCTCATAAAGCAGGCAAGTGGACCGGTATGTGTGGAGAAATGGCGGGCGATGAGCGTGCCGCTCTGATACTTGCGGGTTTAGGGCTGGACGAGTTCAGTATGAGTGCTACGTCGATTCCCAGGGTTAAAAAAGTGCTCAGAGAGCAGCGTTTCGAAGCATTGCAGAAGCTGGCCAATGATGTGGTGAATCAACCTACCATCAAGGATGTGCAAGCAGCCCTTGATGCATTTATTCAATGACCGACAGGGGGGGGCATGGGCTCCCTTTTTTCAGAATTGCCAGAGAAAGTCAGTAGACAAACAGTTCCGGATTAGAGTCCGATAACCCGGACACAGTGCCCAAGAGTAAGAATATTTCGAACCAACTATGTCTTAGAGAGTCATTTTGCCTTAATAAACGACAGTGTGAGGTGCTTCTCATGGTGAGTAATAAATCAGCAGCCAAGGCCAGGGAGAAAAAACACGACAGTGCGTCCAGTGTGGATGAGCAGCTGGATGGTCTGCTTAAGCGAGCCGGGATAGCGAGAGAAAAATACCTGAAGCTCAACCAGGAAGACGTGGACCGGGTGACACGGGCTATGGCTCTGGCAGGGCAGTCTGCTCACATGGAGCTGGCGAGAATGGCCGTTGAGGAAACCGGAAGGGGAATCCTCGAAGATAAGGTCACCAAAAACATCTTTGCGACTGAGTCCATCTACCATTCTATCAAATACGATAAAACTGTCGGTGTGATTGAAGATAATGAGGAGGAGGATTTCATGTTGGTGGCTGAACCAGTAGGCGTTGTCTGTGGTATCACGCCAGTGACAAACCCCACCTCCACCACCATGTTCAAGTCTATTATTGCTGCCAAGACGCGTAATCCTATTGTTTTTGCTTTTCACCCTTCGGCACAACAATGTTCAACAGAAGCGGCAAGAATTGTTCGCGATGCGGCCATAGAGGCAGGAGCGCCAGAAGATTGCATACTCTGGGTAGAGCATCCATCGCTGGAGGCCACTCAGAAGTTGATGACCCATCCCGAGATCTCAGTCATTCTCGCCACCGGTGGTTCAGGTATGGTTCGGGCCGCCTATTCTTCTGGCAAGCCGGCTCTGGGGGTGGGTCCGGGTAATGTGCCCTGTGTTATTGATCGCACTGCCAATATCAAGCAGGCCGCCAATGATCTGGTTCTGTCCAAGAGTTTTGATAACGGAATGATCTGTGCCTCCGAGCAGGCTGCCATAGTACACGACGAAGTTTATGCTTCTTTCAAGGAAGAGATGAAGAGGCTGAATGTCTATTTCACCTCTCCCAAAGAGACCGACCGCCTGGCTGAAGTGGTCATTATTGATGGCCATGTCAACAGTAAGATTGTGGGGATGAAGCCATCCGATATTGCTGCGCTGGCAGATATTAAAATACCGCAAGAGACAAGGGTTATCGCGGCTGAGATTGAAGGGGTTGGGCCCGAGTTTCCCCTGTCCCGCGAGAAGCTCTCGCCGGTGTTGGGCTTTCTCAAGGCCAGGGATACCCAACATGGTATTGAGCTGGCCGACCAGATGCTGAACTTTGGTGGTCTCGGGCATTCCGCTGTTCTGCACTCCCAGAACGATGATGTGATTGATGAATTCTCGCTGGCGATGAAGGCCGGTCGTATTATCATTAACTCACCAAGCACCCATGGTGCTATTGGTGATATTTATAACACCAACATGCCCTCCCTGACTCTGGGTTGTGGCACCTATGGTGGGAACAGTACGACGTCCAACGTTTCTGCTGTTAACCTCATCAACGTCAAGCGCGTGGCCAAGCGCAGGGTTAATATGCAATGGTTCAAAGTGCCCAGAAAAATCTATTTCGAAGCCAACTCCCTGCAATACCTTGAAAAAATGCCCGACATTTCTCGTGTGTTCATCGTGACAGACGAGGTGATTCAGAGTCTGGGATATGTTGAAAAGGTTCGGTACCACCTGAGAAAACGTCCGGTGCCAGTGCAGGTGAGGGTATTTAATCAGGTTGAGGCCGATCCGAGTCTGGCGACTATTCGCGAGGGTGCTGAGGATATGGCGCTGTTCAATCCGGACGTCGTGATTGCTCTGGGTGGTGGCTCTCCTATTGATGCGGCCAAGGGCATGTGGTTGTTCTACGAGCAGCCAGAAGCTGATTTTGCGGGTATGGCCCAGAAGTTTTTTGATATCCGCAAGCGGGTTTACAAGTTCCCGAAACTGGGCAAGAAAGCCAGACTGGTGGCTATTCCCACAACGTCCGGAACCGGCTCTGAGGTGACTTCCTTTGCCGTTATTACCGATAAAGAGAAAGGCATCAAGTATCCTCTGGCCGACTATGAGTTAACGCCTGATGTAGCCATTCTGGACCCGAATCTGGTGCTGACGGTGCCCAAAAAGGTGACCGCTGACACAGGTCTGGATGTCCTGACTCACGCACTGGAAGCTTATGTCTCTGTGATGGCGTCAGATTATACGGATGCTCTGGCTATGAAGGCGATTCAGTTGGTTTTTGAGTATCTGCCGAAATCCTGCGAAGAAGCTGACAAGGTAGCCAGGGAAAAGATGCATAATGCTTCCTGCATTGCCGGTATGGCCTTTGCCAACGCTTTCCTGGGTATCAATCACTCTATGGCTCATAATTTGGGGCATGAGTTCCATATTCCCCATGGTTTGGCCAATGCACTGTTGTTGCCTCATGTGATTGAGTACAACGGGTGTCCGAATCCTTCCAAGGTGGCTTCTTTCCCGAAATACGATCATTACATCGCCCATGAGAAATATACCGAAGTGGCCAGGGCGCTGGGCCTGCCCTGTAAAACCCCTGAAGAAGGAGTCAAATCCCTGGCCAATGCTGTTCGTAAATTGATGAAGCGGCTGGGGATGCCTTTATCTCTGAAAGAGCTGGGGGTTTCTGAGAAAGGGTTTATGGAAAAAGTCAAAATGCTGGCTGATCATGCTTTTGAAGATCAGTGCACTACGGCAAACCCAAGAATGCCACTGATCTCTGAGCTGGAAACTTTGCTGAGGAAAGCTTATTACGGTGAGTGATCTTGTTTTTGCTGTGGGGCGTTCCACACATCAGCATTGAAGGCGGCTCTGAACTATCTGGAGTCACACTGGTTCAATGGACTGTTGGCAAATACAAGAAATCAAAGGGGCGAAAGCGAAGAGCCTAACGTTATCCGGCAAGCATTAGCCAGAGAGGCTCCGATGTTTATGACGTGCTGGCGTATTGGCTTGGTATTAGCGGTTGGATGAGGAGGTCATTAAGTGCTGAGTGATTCAAGTATACTTCTGTGAGCACCTGATGAGGTGGTTCTTTTGGGTGAGCCCACTGGCAGGAGTATGGTCGCGAGGCTATGTCCTATCTCGAATGCAATAAGTGAATGATTATATTGGATAATTTGATGTTTTGAATTATTTCAGTTTGTTACATCTCGCAATAAAATAAGCATGAGACATAACAAAAAAAGAGCAAATTGCTGATGTATGAAATAATGGAAAGCCAATTGGCTCGCATAAAACAATCCGGCGAATACAGAATATTTACGGACATCAATCGCATTGGAGGCAATTACCCTCGTGCGTTATCCAACGGCAAGCCCGTCACGGTCTGGTGCAGTAACGACTATCTGGGTATGTCTCAGAATGATCTGGTCATGGCCTCCGCCGTGGATGCCATCCAACAGCATGGCGTTGGCTCCGGCGGCTCTCGTAATATTGGTGGCACGCACCAATACCTCACTGAATTGGAAGTCTCGATTGCAGACTGGCATCAAAAAGAAGCTGCACTGGTTTACCCGACCGGTTACTCTTCAAACGATGCCACCTTGCAATGTTTACTGAGGATGTTCCCAGAGCTAATAATCTTTTCTGATGAAAAGAATCATGCCTCCATCATTAATGGCATTCGCTCATCTAAAAACCAAAAGCACATCTTCAGACACAATGACGCAGACCACCTCGAGTCACTTCTGAAAACCGTCGACATCGATTGCCCGAAACTGATCATCTTTGAATCCGTTTACTCTATGGATGGTGACATTGCCGACATCTTTGGGATTGTTACACTAGCGAAGAAATACAGATGCTTGACTTATTTGGATGAAGTACATGCCATAGGTATGTACGGCGCACGCGGGGCGGGTATTGCGGAGGCCTTGGGCCACGAATCGGATATCGACATCATACAAGGTACCATGGCGAAAGCCATCGGCGTGATTGGTGGTTACGTTGCTGGCAACCGAACCATTATCGACTTTATTCGCTCGTTTTCGTCCGGCTTTATCTTTACCACTTCATTGCCTCCAAGCATCGCCAGAGCCTGTTTAACCAGCATCAACCACTTGAAAGCCTCGGACTCTGAGCGCCAGAAGCTCAAGTTCAATACAGCGCTCTTGCGCGCGATTTTTGCGGAGTTGGGCATTCCCATCATGGGATGCTCAGAAACGCACATTTTGCCAGTCAAGATCGGCGACGCCCGGAAATGCAAACAAGCGGCCGATCTGCTGCTGAGCAAGCATGGGATTTACATTCAGTCGATCAACTCACCAACCGTCGAGGTAGGCACCGAGCGCTTCCGGATCAATGCAACGCCCAATCACACCGAGACGCATATTCGTCACCTCGCTGAGGCAATCAAGAGCGTGTTCGTTGAGCTAGAAATCGATCAAACTGTTGCGCTTGGGTGAGCCAGAGTGAACAAGGGTTGTAAACATGGATAATTACACGCTTTCACAGATCCTGGTATCCATCGCTATTGTGTTTGACCTGTTGTCTTTCCAGTTCAAAACACGCAAACACGTGGTGTTGTGCCTGTTTATTGCGGGAGCGTTGATTGCGACGCACTTTTACTTGCTCAATGCTTTCACAGCGGCCGTGGTTATGACGATTGCGTCAATACGCTATCTGACCAGTTACTTTACGTCTCGGCCCGGGGTAAGAAACCTGTTTTTGATTGTCAATGGTGTGACACTCTTTGTTACCTACGAGTCTTTCATCAGTCTCGTGGCGTTCGTCGGCTCCTGCCTGCAAACGATAGGCGCATTCAGTAAAGACGATCGTGAGATGAGACTGATCATGATGGTGGGTGCGGTAGTTTGGTTGAGCCACAACGTTCTTGTCCTGTCCCCGATGGCCGTCGTCATGGAAGTGCTGTTCCTGCTCAGTAACATCGTGGCCTACCTGAGGTTCTACAACAAGAGCCCAATAGTGACAAAGTCCGAGTACTGAGCTTTACGTCTGTTTCATTCCAGCTAATGAACAGACATCTGGCTCCCATCGCTTAAGCACCTCATTGAGGTGCTCTCTATTGTGGTGTGTCATATATGACTACTGATGCCACATGTTCTGTTTGCTTTTTTGCTCTGGGTCAATAACCGGTTAATCTCTTTACGAAACCTTCACAACACAGTTGAACTGGTGCATTGTGACCGGTTACATTTCGTCCCAAACCATGCGCTGCCCATCAACTGTCTGCCTGTTTGAGTTCCATGGGGTTTTGATTGAGGTTTGTGCAGTGACGTTAATATCTAAGGGGTAACTATTTTGAACATTCTTGGCTATATGCAGAGATTGGGTAAGGCATTGATGCTGCCCATCGCCACTCTGCCTATTGCGGCAATCCTGTTGCGTCTTGGGCAGCCTGACTTGCTGGATATTGCCTTTGTCGCAGAAGCGGGTAACGCTATTTTCAGTAACCTGCCTTTGCTGTTTGCGATGGGTATTGCTGCCGGACTGTCAAAGGACGATGCCGGTGCAGCGGTGCTGGCGGGTGCAGTTGGCTATTTTGTCCTGACTGCCGGGGCCAAGACCATCAATGCCGACATTGATATGTCATTCTTTGGCGGCATTATTGCCGGTATTATTGCCGGTCATAGTTACAACCGTTTCCATGCGGTGGCACTGCCACCCTATCTGGCGTTCTTTGGTGGCAAGCGTCTGGTTCCGATCATGACCGGTCTGATTGCTCTGGCGGTCTCTGTAGCAGCAGGTTATGTATGGCCAGTCATCCAGTCTGCCATTGATGCATTTGCTAATGGTATCTCTGAGTCTGGCCCCATTGGACAGTTTGCCTATGGAGTGCTGAACCGTGGCCTGATTCCGGTAGGTCTGCACCATGTTGTGAACTCTGTTTTCTGGTTTGGCTTCGGTGAATTCACCAATGCTGCCGGTGAGGTAGTTACGGGCGATCTGCCTCGTTTCTTTGCCGGTGACCCCACTGCCGGTACTTTTATGGCGGGCTTCTATCCGGTCATGATGTTCGGTCTGCCAGCTGCTGCGCTGGCTATGTATCTGGCGGCGCCTAAAGAAAATCGTGCCCGTGTGGGTGGTGTTCTGCTGTCTGTCGGTGCTACTGCCTTCCTGACCGGTGTCACTGAGCCTCTGGAGTTCATGTTCGTATTCCTGGCGCCAGGTCTCTACGCTGTTCATGCCGTGCTGACAGGTTTATCTCTGGTAATCACCAATATGTTTGGTGTTCTGCATGGCTTTGGTTTCTCTGCGGGTGCCCTGGATATGGCTCTGAACTGGGGGCTGGCTACCAAGCCTGTGACCCTGGTGTTCATTGGTCTGGCTTTCTCTGTTATTTACTTCTGTGTTTTCTATTTCGCTATCAGGGCTTTCAACCTGAAGACACCGGGGCGCGAAGACGAGGAGCCGGAAACAGCAGGATCTTCTGAAGCAGTCAGTGGTTCGGAGCGCGCTCTGCGTTTCATCGAACTGTTGGGCGGTGAGGGCAACCTGACCTCTGTTGAAGCCTGTATCACCCGTCTGCGTCTGACTCTGGCCAATCGTGACCTGATCGATGAAGCTGGCCTGAAAGCCATGGGTGCCAAAGGTGTGGTGAAGCTGGGTGAAAATAACCTGCAGGTGATTCTTGGGCCTCAGGCTGAGATCATTGCGGGTGAAATAAACGCCCTGATGGCTTGACAATAGCTATTTTGCCCTGACTCAAAGAAGCTTTTAGTGGTCTTTCCCTGCAAAGCAGTTTAGGGGAAAATCCGGATACCTTTTTAGTCAGGGCTGTCTGATTCTTAGGTTATGGTGCGGAGTATACCTGGAGTATGTTCGACTTGCCGAATGACTGGGTGAATCAATATTTCCTGTCGGCTTAGGTTCTGAAATTCAGGCTCAGCGTCTGAATTAAAGCAGACAGATAGTGTATCTTTATTCTGATGCATCCGTTTAGAGTCAGGCCTGTCCAGCCTCTTGCTTCCTGACAGGTGCTCAAGTTAGAGAGAGACCGAATATGTTTAAGAAAGATGTAGTGATCACGGCTGAGAATGGCCTTCATACTCGTCCAGCTGCTCAGTTTGTCAAAGAAGCCAAGAGTTTTGACTGTGACATCAAACTGGAAGCAGGTGGCAAGCAGGCCAGTGCCAAGAGTTTGTTTAAACTGCAGACCCTGGGGCTGACTCAAGGCTCAACAGTGACCATCATCGGCGAAGGTGACGGCGCTGAAAAGGCTGTAGAGCATCTGGCAGAGTTTATCATTACTTTGAAGTAAGCTCTTTGCTGACCTGGCCTCTCCGGCCGGGTTGTCTCTCGGAATAAAGCAGTCGTGAATCAGGAAATGATTGAGTCGTCCTCTGACGGATTAGTTTGCTGCTGCAAAAATGCCTGTAATACTAAGGCGGTTGCGGGTATTCTCTAGAAAGTATCACGTACCGGGTGTATCTGAACGAATACATCGGGGCGATGTCATTCACGAGGCAATACTGAGGCATGTTCTCAAGTATGTCTGTTGGATAGCTGGCGGGTAATGCGCTCTGGTGAGTTAAATTGTCAGGTGTTGTTACTTGTTAAAATGTTCCGGATTCTCTTCAGATTGCCTTCTGTACAGAGAATTCCGGCTCTTTGTGTACTCTTTAACAGGTACATTACGATCCTCCAGTAAAGATTTGCCGGGGAACGATGTTTTCAAGTGTGCGATTATGTGTGTCTTGTTGAGCGTATTTGTAACGTCGTTCCAATCCTGTGTCAAGTCCTGGTGGTTTAATACGGATAACTTTTGTTGTGTTCCGTGAATAAAAGTGTCCTTTGGTGTGACTGTATGTTGGGCAGAGTTATCAACTCTGTTGATTGTTGAAAAAGCCTGTTAGCCCTTGTGTGGCAAGGGGGTTAGGTATTTTCACGAGGCTGAATTTACACCGGAAATCCTATTTACTAATGAACTGGCGGGTTATCCCGCTGTGACTAAGGGTATTGGAGACGTCATGATCAAAATCGCAATCAATGGCTATGGTCGTATCGGTCGCAACGTTCTGCGTGCACTCTACGAAGCAGGTCGCCGTGAAGAATTCCAGATTGTTGCTATCAATGACCTGGGTGATGCGAAAATCAATGCTCACCTGACCAAGTACGACACTGTACATGGTCGTTTCGACGCTCAGGTTGAGGAGGGTGAAGGTGCACTGTTTGTAAATGGTGACGAAGTCAAGACATTCTCTGAGCGTGATCCTTCCAGTCTGCCCTGGGCCGCTCTGGGTGTAGACGTTGTATTTGAATGCACCGGTGTATTTCGTTCCAAGGAAGCCTGCAAACCTCACTTGAATGCTGGTGCCAAGAAAGTCATCATCTCTGCTCCGGGCAAGGAAGTAGACGCCACCATCGTTTATGGTGTTAACCACGACACTCTGACTCCTGACATGACCGTTATCTCTAACGCTTCATGCACCACCAACTGCCTGGCTCCCATTGCCAAGCCTCTGAACGATGCTCTGGGGATTGAAAAAGGCTTGATGACCACTATTCACGCCTACACCAATGATCAGCGTCTCAGCGATGTATACCACAGTGACCTGTATCGTGCCCGTGCTGCTGCACAGAACATGATCCCGACTGCTACCGGTGCCGCTGCAGCGGTTGGCCTGGTGGTTCCGGAGCTGAAAGGCAAGTTTGACGGTATGGCCGTTCGTGTACCTACCATCAACGTATCTCTGGTAGACCTGAGTTTTGTGGCCAGTCGTGAAACTTCTGCTGAAGAAGTCAACGAAATCATTGCTTCTGCTGCCAAGTCTTCCAAAGCGATGGGCAAGGTTTTGCACGTAAACCATGAGCCTCTGGTTTCCATGGACTTTAACCACAGCCCATTCTCTTCCAGCTTTGATGCCACACAGACTCGCGTTCAGGGTAACCTGGTGAAGGTTATGTCCTGGTACGACAACGAGTGGGGTTTTTCCAACCGAATGCTGGATACTGCTAAAGCGCTGCTGGGCGCCTGAATCCAGATCATTGAAAAGCCTCGCTGATGTGAGGCTTTTCAGGTTGATGCCGATGCTCTGATAACAGGGCATTGGATTCCTGAGACTGAGTGGCAAAAAGAAGAAGGTGTTTATGAAGCTGGCCGGGAATTAACCTCTCAACCTGCCTTCTGGACGATGGTAGATTAGCCTGCCATCTATAATGGGCTCAGATTGGCATACTGGCTTTCAGGTACACACTCTCCTTTTTGCTGCTTTATCAAGATAAGCAGATGCAGGAACGTTACACTTCGAACGTTCCTCACTTAAAAATTGTTGTCAAACTGCCGTATGGCATTTATGCCCCGGTCGACTCTTCCTTTAAGTAGTTTCATCGTGCTGGGTCGGTTCGTGGCGAATTCGCGAGAGGATATCATGCTCAGACGCACAAAAATCGTTGCCACACTCGGACCAGCTACAGAGTCCGAAGAACAGCTCACCAAGCTGATTGAAGCCGGTGTCAACGTTGTTCGACTGAACTTCTCCCACGGTGATGCTGATGATCACCGTGTCCGTGCAGAGCGCATTCGCAATATCGCTGCCCGTCTGGGTCGCAGTGTTGCGATTCTGGGTGACCTGCAGGGGCCCAAAATTCGAATTGGTCGTTTCCAGAATGGCAAGATCTTTCTGCCCGACGGCGCTGAGTTCGTTCTGGATGCAGAGCTGCCTATTGATGCCGGTGATGAAACCCAGGTCGGTCTGGCTTACAAGAATCTGCCAAACGATTGCAAGGTGGGCGATGTGCTGTTGCTGGACGACGGTCGTCTGAGCCTGCAGGTTAAGTCGATTGAAGATTCGCGCATTGTAACCACTACTCTGGATGGTGGTGAGCTGTCTAATAACAAAGGTATCAACCTGGCCGGTGGGGGTCTTTCTGCCGATGCCCTGACCGAAAAAGACAAGGAAGACATCAAGCTGGCTGCCTCTCTGGAGGTGGATTTCCTGGCTGTGTCTTTCGTTCGCAGTGCCAGTGATGTTGAACAGGCTCGCAAGCTGCTGGCTGAAGCCGGTGGTACTGCTGCCATTTTGTCCAAGATTGAGCGTGCTGAAGTGGTTCAAAGCTTTCAATTGCTGGAAGAAGTGATCCGGGCCTCAGACGCGGTCATGGTAGCTCGTGGTGACCTGGGGGTGGAAATTGGTGACGCTGAACTGATTGGTGTTCAGAAACAGATGATCAACGTTGCACGTCGACTGAACCGTCCTGTCATTACCGCCACACAAATGATGGAATCCATGATTCACAACACACAGCCAACCCGTGCTGAAGTGTTTGACGTGGCCAATGCCGTTCTCGATGGCACCGACGCAGTCATGCTCTCCGGTGAAACAGCAACAGGCAAGCGTCCACATGAAGTCGTCAAAGCCATGGCCCGTATTTGTCAGGGCGCTGAAAAACATCCTGAAATGATCTCCGGAAGCAACCTGGATAAGGCCTATGCCGGTGAAACCGATGCCGCCATTGCGCTGGCTGCCATGCATGCGGCTAACCGTCTGGAAGGTGTAAAAGCGATCGTTTGCCTGACCAAAACCGGTGCGACTCCTCTTTGGATGTCCCGTGTTAATACCAGCCTGCCCATTTTTGCCCTGACTCGCTACAAAACCACCGAGCGCCGCGTTGCACTTTACCGTGGGGTGGAGTCGGTCGCTTTTGACAGTGGCAGCCAGTACGGTCCTGAAGTGAATCAGCGTGCTATTGCCGAACTAAAAGGTCGTGGCCTGCTGGAATCCGGCGACCGTATTATTCTGACCAAGGGTGAGTCCTGTGAAATTGAGGGCGGTACCAACACCATGCAGATCGTTACTGTGAAATAATTTCAGTCAATTCAGGCATGTTGACTGGGCAGCATGCCTCACGCTTTCCCTTACGGGATTCAGGAGATGAGCAGATCATGGCAGAACTAAAAAAAATTGGTGTGCTTACTTCAGGTGGCGATGCGCCTGGCATGAATGCTGCCATTCGTTCCGTAGTACGTAGCTGCATCTTTTACGGGGTTGAGCCGGTAGCCATTTATGAAGGTTACAAAGGTCTGATTGAAAACGATCTCAAGGTAGTGAATGCGCGTTCAGTGGCCAATATTATCAACCAGGGTGGGACATTCCTGAAGTCTGCCCGTTGTCAGGAATTCCGTGCTCCGGAGGGACGGGCTGCTGCTTATAAGAATGCCTCTGCCGCCGGACTGGATGGACTGGTTGTTATTGGCGGTGACGGTTCCTTCACGGGTGCCATGCTGCTGGAACAAGAGCATGGTCTTCGCTGCATTGGTGTTCCCGGCACTATTGATAACGATATCTTCGGAACCGATTTCACCATCGGTTATGACACCGCTCTGAATACCGTGGTCGAGGCGATTGACAAGATTCGTGATACCGCCACCTCTCATAATCGTCTGTTTCTGATTGAAGTTATGGGTCGTGATGCAGGCTTTATCGCATTGAACGCCGGTATTGCTGCGGGTGCAGAAGATATTTTGATTCCGGAAGATCAGAAGCCCATAGATCAGTTGATGGGCTCTATTGAAAGCAGCGGCAGAGCCGGGAAAACATCCAGTATCGTAGTGGTTTCAGAAGGTGATAAATCCGGTGGTGTTTTTGAACTGTCCCGGGCTGTGGAAGAAAACTTCCCGGCCTATGAAGTCAAAGTGACGGTGCTGGGCCATATTCAGCGCGGTGGCAAGCCCAGCTGTTATGATCGTGTCCTGGCCAGTCGTCTTGGGGTGGCTTCTGTGGAAGCTCTGCTTGACGGTGTCAGTGGAGTGATGGTGGGTGTACGTGATCAGAAGATTGTCCATACACCCTTGAAGGAAGCCATTAGCAAACACAATGAGATTGACAGCCAACTGTTGAAAGTAGCGGACATAGTTACAGTATAAATGGCATATAATACTAATCGTGCTTTTTAACTCCCGTGATGAGCATGGAGATTTGAGCCTTAAGAAAAGGCGGGGTGAGGAGTCATAGTCTTAGCTGCGACGATCGCCAACGCAGGATTAAGGCTCAAATCTTCAGCGCAATAGGGAGTTAGAAAGTTCGATTGGTATAACAGCTGTGATCTGCCGTTTCAGCTGTTAATCTGGAAAGGAATCGGGAGTTTCAGTCAGGTTAACTGGCCTGATTACTCAAAGGCTCCTAAAATCAATGCGTTTGAAGTAGAAGGTGAAAGTGATGGGCCTTTTTGACTCTCTCAAGAAAAGTATGGGGCTGGGTGCCAGTCAGGGAACGGTGATCAGAGCACCGTTGACCGGCGACATTGTACCAATTGAAGAAGTACCTGATCCTGTTTTTGCTGACAAGGTGGTAGGTGATGGTATCGCCATTAATCCCACCGGCAAAGTCATGGTAGCCCCTTGCGATGGTGAGATTGGCAAAATCTTTGAAACCAATCATGCCTTCAGCATGGAGACGCCAACCGGGGTTGAGCTGTTTGTTCACTTTGGTATCGACACCGTTGAGCTGAAGGGCGAGGGTTTCAAGCGTATTGCCAGCGAAGGCCAGCAAGTCATGGCTGGAGATCCCATCATCGAAGTGGATCTGGACTTTCTGAAAGAGAATGCCAAAAGTATTATTACGCCCGTTGTGATCTCCAACATGGACGATGTAGCCTCTCTGGAAAAATCTTCGGGCTCTGTTGTTCAGGGCAACGACAAGTTGCTGGTGGTCAAAATGAAGTAAAACTTTACAAAGACTATTATTTTTTGAACAAAAAAATCAGCCATACCCTGAAGCCGGTTCTCTGTCGGCTTTTAAAATGTCTGGCCTTAAAGCCTTAAAGCTTTCCCTGCCAGTTAGTATCCCTGACCACCCCGTTAGTGAAGACTTATCTTCCTTCCTCTATCCTGTTTGCGATTGAACCCTTTGGGTAACTCGTTGTCTCACTATATAGACAGGTATGAATTTAGAAATGCAGTTTACGTCCTGAAAAGCAATGCGTAGTAACCGCCTGTCGTGACTTATCCCCATAATAAAAACCCTATGCGATTAGGCTGAAGGAGGTGTATATGAAAGGAATTGTGTCACTTTTAGTGATGGTGTTTACCGGTTTCCTGCTGTTGATTTTTTCATTCCAAAAAGTGTCTGTACCCACGGAAGAGCCTGGGGAGGCAGAAAGTTTGCAGGTTGTTATTGATGAGTTGGACTTTGTCAGAAGCGAGACAGTGTCCAAATACCTGGACGGAGACCCGCTCTTGAATGGGGACAGCTATCTGTCTTACGACAAGGCTCGTGAGGCTCGCTTGAACAAGATGTCCCATCAGGAATTGGTTGCAGAGCTCAAGCGTCTTGAAACCCTGCAGGTCAGTCAGGCTACCCAACTTGCCGGAATCGTTCTTCCTCCGCAGGAAGAAACTGCCAAGACAGCAGAGATATGGGGCCTCGATGACATAGTCAAAAAAAGCTCAGGCAACGGGTGTATGGGAGCAAGATCAGCCTATTCCTCTTATATGTCGTCTTATTATGATGACCTTATGAGGTATCAGTCAGGGGGATGTTTTGGCGATTTTCTTCATCCTGTGCCCTATTTTGTTATGGACCCATCCTATGAGGAATATACCGTTACAATGCCTGCAGCGATTACCGAGGGTGAGCCTGAAAGTTACAAGGTTTGGGTCAGCCCGGGTAAGATGGAAATGCTTAAGCAGAAACAGAAGCTGGACAAGATGCTGATTGATGATGTGCTCAGAATGACGGGTGAGTTGCCTTGATGGATGGCTAAATAAAAGGTTTGCGTCGTATGGTTAGCCGTGGCTCTGGTTAAGGGTTGCCAGCTTTCTCTTAAACTCTCCTGTTAGCCCATGAAGACCACCACTCTCAATTTTGTGAGATTTTTTTTGTAAAGACTATGATTTCCTGAGCAGTCTGTGACAATCTGGTTATTATTGTCAGAGTTGTCCTGTCTATGTTTTTAGTCACTTTAATTCAGTCACTTTAATTTAGTCACTTTAAATAGTAGGCCAGACTTCTATAACTGATATCCAGCCAGGAGTCATACATTGTCAATACCTGTTGAGATCTGCATCAACAGTCTGAATCCAGACTATGTTTACCGCTCTGTTGCAGCCGCTTACGAGGGGGGCGCAGCACGTATAGAGTTGTGTGACGATATGTCCGTGGGAGGCACTACTCCCACAATAGAAGCTTTGGAAGCCGCCCGGAAAGCCTTTCAGGATCGCTGTGGTTTACTGTGCATGATTCGTCCCCGGGGTGGCGACTTTTCATTCGGCACTGAAGAGGTTCTGCTTATGGAACAGCAGATCTGTGATGCTGCAAAGGCAGGTGCTGATGGTGTCGTCATTGGCGCTCTTGCGCCTCCAGGTAATACCATTAATCGTGATGTGTTGGGCCGACTGGTCGATACCGCCAAGACCCGAAATCTGATTGTGACTTTTCATCGTGCACTGGATGCTACGCCCAATATGTTTGAGAGCCTGGATGTACTGATTCAATATGGTGTGGATCGTATTCTGAGTAGTGGTACAACCTGGGGTTCTGCTGACGGTGCCTTTGAAGGTGTGAGGATGCTCGAGCAACTTATGTTGAAAGCTGAAAACAGGCTGGAGGTGGTCGTCGGTGGCGGGGTTGATCCGGAAAATATCGGAAAGATACTACAACAGCTGCCAGTAGCGAATCATTCAGCCAGCATTCACGCGTACAGCAGTGTTCTTGATGAAGGGGAGTTATCGGTGGAGAGAGTCCGTTCCCTGTGTGCAGCAGTAGAATCCTTTTAGCCGGTCTACATGGCCTTAATGGCTTCTTCCATCTCGGTTCGGATATTGTCGGACTGAGTACCAAAGATAGCCTGCATATTCTGACCTATCACCACTACAGCCGTGGCTCCCAGCTGTTTAATGGCCTCCTGATCAACCTTGTCAGGGTTGTTAACCGTGACTCTCAAACGAGTGATGCAGGCATCCAGATTCTTGATATTTCCCTTGCCACCAAAGGCCAGAATAAGGTCCCTGGCCAGTTCACTGGATGGAACCACTTTCGCTGATAATTCTGATTCAATTTCTCGCCCGGGTGTCTTGAGGTCCAGCAGCGTGATCATAACTCTGAAGATTACATAATAGAGGACTGCGTAGATCAGTCCCAGGCCGATAATCCAGGCGGGTCTGGTGGCTATGCTGTAATAGAGGAGATAATCGATCATGCCGTTGGAAAATGACATGGCCATCTTGATGTCGAGGTAATTGGTAATGGCGTAAGCCAGTCCGGCCAGCAGCGCATGAATCACATAAAGTATCGGAGCGACAAAAAGGAATGAGAACTCTATGGGCTCGGTGATACCAGTGAGCAATGAGGTAAGCGCCGCTGACATCATAAGGCCACCGACTTTTTGTTTATTCTCAGATTTGGCGCAATGCCAGATGGCAATGGCCGCAGCAGGTAGGCCAAACATTTTGAAAAGATAGCCGCCTGCCAGAAATCCGGCAGTAGGATCACCGGCAAAGAATCGCGCGATGTCACCTCTGAAGACGTTACCTGTTGATGGATCAATGAACTCACCCATCTCTATCTGGAAGGGCACATTCCAGATATGATGTAGGCCAAATGGAATCAGGGCACGTTCAACCACACCGTAGATAAAGCCAGCCAGAACCGGGTTCTCAGTCACTGACCATTGAGAGAAGGCGTCGATAGCCTGTTGTATAGGGGGCCAGATAAAGCTGAGGAGAATGCCAAGGAAGACAGCTCCTATGGCAGTGACGATCGGAACAAAGCGCTTTCCTGCAAAGAAGCCCAGGTAATCCGGAAGTTTGATTTTGTAATAGCGTCTGAACATCCATGAGGCCAACATACCAACAACGATCCCACCGAAAACACCGGTATCAATGGTATCTATTCCCATAACAGAACTGGGCTCAACTCCCAGCTCTGAGGCCATAACGCCCATGGTTCCCAGCATGACCACGTAGCCGACAGTTGCCGCTACTGAGGAAACACCGTCATTATCAGTTAGGCCAATAGCAGTACCAATGGCAAAGATAATGGGCAGGTTTCCGAAAACCATGCCGCCGGCCTGGGCCATGACGCTGGAGACGAGATCTGGAATAAAGTTGAAGCCCGCACTGCCGACGCCCAGCAGTATCCCTGCAACAGGCAGAACGGCTACAGGCAGCATCAGCGCCCGACCTATCTGCTGAAGTGTGCCGAATGCAGATTTGACCATTGGAGAAACTCCGGGGAGACGATTCTGATCTGAGAGCAAACCGAAGACTCGCGGATTTATGGAAGAATAGACCAAACAGCCATGAGCGTAGAAAAAAACATCTTCTTTCCTGGGTGTATTGCAAGTCCGGGCACGTGCGCCGCTGAGGGCGGCGACAGTCCAGGATGAAAGTCCTTTGACAAACTGAAGTAAAACTAACAGAGCCTTCCTATTGAATCTCTCAGGCGCAGCTCGCCCTCAAAATGGGTGCTTTCCGGCCTGCTAAAACCCTCCTCCCGTAGCCGGTTCATCAAGAGTTCTCCGGCAAATCTGGCCATCTCTGTCATTGGAAAATGCAATGCAGTGACATGTGGAGTCAGGAAAGTACAAAGGTCCACACTGTCATAACTGATGAGAGAAACGTCTTCGGGCACACGGATGTTGTTTTCACGAAAGGCGTCCATACAACCTGCCGCCATCTCTTCGCTGCAAGCAAATACAGCAGTAAAAGGTTTGCCGGTTGTGAGTAGTTGCCTGGTGCCTTCGTATCCGGCTTGTCTCGTATAGTTGCCTTCAGTGATCAGGTCCATATCCAGGGCAATATCATGCCGGGTAAGGGCATTGGCATAACCCTGGAAACGTTCTTTTGCTTTTGACTTGGCGAGTTTTCCGGCCAGACAGGCAATACAGGTGTGGCCATTTTTCAGAAGCAGTTCTACGGTGTTGTCGCTGGCTTTGATGTGATCAAAGGTGACGCAGCGGTCGGCCAGGACATCGACGTAACGATCCAGAAGTACAAAGGGCGGAGCGGTTTCTGCAATGTTAATCAGCTCATCATCACCCAGGTAACGGACGTGCAGCAGTAATCCGTCAACCCGCATGTTGATCAGGTGGTCGATAGCGGCACGCTCGCTTTCAGCACTGTGCTTGCCCTGGGTGACGATCATCACTTTACCTGCAGAGTCTGCGACCTGCTGAACCTCTGCCATAAGGTCACCAAAAAAAACACCCCGGAAGGACGAGACCATCAAGCCGATGGTATTGGTGGTATTGCTCGCCAGTGACTGGGCAACAGGATTTGGATGATAATTCAGTTCGTCGATGGCGGACTCTACTCTCAGACGAGTTGTCTCCTTTACCTGTCCGGTGTTGTTCAGTACCCTGGATACCGTAGCGCGGGATACTTTGGCTCGCTCAGCGACATCTTTAATGGTTGCCATTATTGCTTCTGATCGACTTTTTTGTGAAGTGTTATCAACTCCTGAACCATTTCCCGGGCCAGCATGGATGTCATTAAATGGTCCTGGGCATGAACCATTACCAGAGTCATCGGGGTTTTTCCTTCGCCCTGGTCTTCCTCGAGCAATTGAGTGTGGATTCTGTGAGCCACTTTTGCGGCTTCCCGGGCGTGAGCCATGATCTCTTCGGCGCCTTCGTAGTTTCCGGCTTTTGCTTTGGACAAAGCTTCGAAAGCACAGTTGCGGGCCTGGCCAGAGCTAACGATGATCTCCATTACGGCGGACTCTAGATCCATGGTCTTACTCCTGTCGGTTATACAGTTATCCGGAGAGCTTTGTGGACTTCTGGTTAATCGCCTGAAGCACTCAGAAAATGTTTTAAGGTAAAGATAGTCAGGACACCGGTCTGCGCTGTGTGTTTTTAGATGTAACCGGTTTTATCGACCGGCCTCATAATGGTTGATATAAGTCAAAAAACCAAATTATGGACTTCGTCGATGAGAATCAGGTCAACAACAAACAGATGTCTGGTATTAGGAAAACACAAAAACACACTTATTTTCTTGATCTATCCTTTCTCTCTGTAGGTCAGAAGACAGGGATAGGATTATTAAACACTCACTCTTTATTGTGCTGCTGTCGCTGTTGTCTGCCATTTGTCAGGCTAAATCTTTGACAGAGCATTTTATTTTCGAGTCTAAACAGATTGTAGATTTTTCAAAACAGAGCTTTTCTATAAAGCGTGAACTGCGAACATTGTCTGACAACCCGCTAGAGATTACCGACACAGACGTTTATGAAGAACCCGATTTTCCTGCTGATAACAAACGACAAAAACCTGGCAACTACAGGGCAAAAACAATCATTACTCTAAGCTCAACCCCTTATTCATGGTTATCTGTAGAAATGATTGTCACTGTCAGTTGGCTTTTGAAAGGCTATTGGAACATAGATTCACCGCTGTTTAACCCGATTGAACAACAAGAGGCGGCATTTATGTTTGGCTCAGAACAGGATCAGCAACAACACCAGCCATCAGAACCATCCAGCCAGCAAGGACCACCAGTCAACCGCCACCGAACAGGTTCTTTCATCCGCCCCCGGGATACTGACTACAGTGACGGGAACGGAGGCTCTGAACGACACCAGCATTCGTTGGGTTTAAATTGTTTTGTCCAGCCCTGTCATGGCGTCTGTCGATTTCGACAATTTTCCGATTCATTGGTTAGCGGAGTGCAGAATTGTGAAGAAAGTTCGACAGACAGCACTGTAGCAACACCCGAACACAGCTTATGCAACCATTTGACCAATGCACACTGTTATCGTTGCAACTTGATAGACGGGGTCGCCTTAGACGGGGTCGCCTCAGATTCAACGGCAGCAGGAACAGCTAATACAATTGACCCTGACTGGCAAGTAACCTGCAACGTGATCCTGGTTGGAGAGGATGGTCAACTGCGGCAATGCGGGAAGGTCCTCAAGAATAACAAAGTGCTTTTAAGTCACAAACGCAGCATTCACAGCGGGGAAAAAACTTGTAATGCAATCAGGGTTGGGAAGGATGGCCAGCCACAGCCATGTGGAACGGTCTGCAAGAATGCAAAAGCTCTATTCGATCACAAAAGAGGAATCCACTCCGGGCCACAAACCTGTGATGTACCAGTAGCCGGGGAGGATGGACAGCGGCAGTCATGCGGGATGGTCTGCAAGAGTGCTACAGCCCTGGCGTATCACAAAAGATTAATTCACTCCGGGCAACAAACCTGCAATGCGATTGTGGTTGGGGAGGATGGCCTGCATCGACCATGCGGGAGGACCTACAAGAATGCTAAAGGCCTGTCGTCACACAAAAGCCAATACCATACCGGGCAAAAGACCTGTGACGCCACAGTAGTCGGGAAGGATGGCCAGCCGCAGCCATGCGGAGTAGTCTGCAAGAATAGTCAAGCCCTGGCGAATCACAAAGTCGCATACCATAGCGGGCAAAAAACCTGTGATGTAACAATAGTCTGGGAGGACGGCCAGCCACGGCCATGCGGAATGGTTTGCAAGAATGCTAAAGCCATGTGGAGTCACAAAGTCAAAGTACACAGTGGGCAAAAAACCTGTGACGAAATCGTGGTCGGAGAAGATGGGCATTCACAGACATGTGGGAGAGTCTGCGAAAATGCCGGAATCCTGTTGTCTCACAAAAACAGAAGCCATAGCGGACAAAAAATCTGTAACCTGAGAGAGTTCGGGGAGGATGGTCAGCAGCGGTCATGCGGGGCTGTCTGCAATAATGCTCAAGCCTTGTCGATCCACAAAAGAATACATCGAAAACGCAAGCCCGTTGATATGGACCAGAAAGATAACCTCAGACCTTAATTTGTTTCTCCGCTCTTTCAGAGTGTGTCGCATGTCAGGCTTGGATGGACGGGTAAGTGTAAACCGAAGTTTTATTGATGTAGGTCAAGGTTTTGATAGTGGCTAGTACGTATTATGAAATCACTCAGGCAATCAAGAAAAATAATAAAAAGCGCCAGAGAATTAAGGACATAAAAAAAAGAAGCGGGAGCCAGTGACAAGCCAGCCGATCAAATACCCGGGTTTGAGGGGACCACGGGTATTTTTTTATGGGTAAAAAAACTGCCCGGAGTTCATTCTTTCTGTAATAAAATCGTCAGTGAAAAATTGTTTCTGACCCCCATGGCTGTTTACTATGGAACCATGGGTTTTTGTCCCGTGGGACCGAAGACGTTTTAATACCATCTCAAGGTTTTTTTTCAGGACTTAATCTTATGCAGATACTGATTACCGGGGGAACAGGATTTATTGGCCGACGACTGGTGGCCAGGCTTTTGTCAAGAGGGCATCGGCTGACCATTTTAAGCAGGCAGGATGCCGTGGGTGTCCAACGTCTGCTGACCCCTGAAGTGAGTTCTGTGAAGTCTTTGACGGCAGTGAATCCTTCTGTGGCTTTCGATGCCGTTATCAATCTGGCCGGTGAGGGGGTAATGGATAAACGTTGGACACCCTCGAGAAAAACACAGTTGCTCGATAGCCGGGTCGCCCTGACTTCAGAACTGGTTGACCTGATTGAACGAATGGAAAACCGACCAGGCTGCCTGATCAGTGGCTCTGCCATCGGGTTTTATGGTGGCAGGGATGATGCGGCCCGTCTGGACGAGTCTTCCGGCGCAGGAGACGACTTTGCTTCAGGGCTCTGTGTGCGCTGGGAACAGGCTGCCGAGCGTGCCAAAGGTCTGGGGGTACGGGTTTGTCTGGTCAGAACTGGCGTTGTGTTACACCCCGAAGGAGGTGCGTTGCATGAAATGATGACTCCTTTTCGTTTAGGGATTGGAGGTCCGCTGGGTTCTGGCCAACAGATGATGTCGTGGATTCACATGGAAGATATGGTGAATGCGCTGCTGTTTTTGTTGGAGAATGAATCAGCTGAGGGTGCTTTTAATGCCACCGCCCCTGAAGCGGTCAGCAATAAAGACTTTGCGATGGCTCTGGCTGGTACTCTCAATCGTCCCGCCTTGTTGAAAATGCCAGCAAGGGTTCTGAAGTGGATGTTGGGGGAATCTTCTGAAATGGTATTGAAAGGCCAGAATGTTTATCCAGAGCGTCTGATGGCTGAAGGCTATCAGTTCACCTATCCACAATTGAAACCGGCACTGACGCAGTTGATCAGAGCATAGCGTGAAAAAATGCTCTAAAAAGTGCCGTTTACTTCGTCGTTTTATAATAAAATGACCCTCTTTTAAGTACTGACAGCCATAAGCAACAGGATATTTTTCTATTTCCTGATGATGGAAAAACGTTCAAAGTAACTGCCAAGACTAATCGCCTCTGTTTGACTTCACGCAATGGATGAAAAGGAAGCAGGGTAAAGCAAGAGTGAAACTGTGCAGAGGCTCTGATGGAGAAGAAATCCTGCATAATACGGACTATAGAAGCATGCCCCAGGCACTGAAAATACAGAATCTTAGAAAACAATACGACAATGGATTTCAAGCCCTGAAAGGGATTGATCTCTCAGTTGAAGAAGGCGATTTTTACGCCCTGCTGGGACCCAATGGTGCTGGCAAATCAACCACTATTGGTATTATTTCATCATTGGTTCGCAAGACTTCAGGCGAGGTTTCAATATTCGGGCACGATATTGATACTGACCTTGTCAAGGCCAAGCGGATGCTGGGCGTCGTTCCCCAGGAGTTCAACTTCAACCAGTTTGAAAAAGTTGAAGATATCATTGTGACGCAGGCCGGCTATTACGGCATATCGGCAAAAGAAGCCCGCAAACGTGCTGAGAAGTATCTCAAGCAGCTGGGCCTGTGGGATAAACGACACAATGTTTCAAGAATGTTGTCCGGTGGTATGAAGCGACGTTTGATGATTGTCAGAGCCCTGATTCATCAGCCAAAACTACTGATTCTTGATGAACCGACCGCCGGAGTTGATATTGAACTTCGTCGCTCTCTCTGGGATTTTCTCAGGGAGATCAACGAGCAGGGCACCACGATTATCCTGACTACTCATTACCTTGAGGAAGCCGAGCAGCTCTGCCGCAATATCGGCATCATTGACAGTGGCAGGATCGTCGAGAACACCAGCACCAAGGCTCTGCTGGGCAAACTGCAACAAGAAAGTTTTGTGCTGGATCTGAAACAGCCGATTGGAGATCTGCCGACCCTTGCGGATTATATTGTCAAGAAGTTGGATAACCACAGTATTGAAGTTGAGGTCGGCAAGCACCAGGGGGTTAATGACCTGTTCCGGCAGCTGAGTGAATATCAAATTGAAGTGGCCAGTATGAGAAACAAGTCCAACCGTCTTGAGGAGTTGTTTGTCAGTCTGACTTCGGATGCTTTAGCGGCTTCAGGACAAACAAAGGACAGCGCGGCCGTGAAGGGAGGAAGTGCACAGTGAGTGAGTGGAAATATAACCTGGTTGCATTTAATACGATCTTCACTAAAGAAATTCGTCGTTTCATGCGGATCTGGCCACAGACGCTATTGCCACCGGCGATGACCATGTCTTTGTATTTCGTTATTTTTGGCGCTGTTATTGGCTCCAGAGTGGGCGAGATGGGTGGCTTTGATTATATGACCTTTGTCGTACCGGGTCTGGTCATGATGGCGGTGATTACCAACAGCTTCACTAATGTGGCTTCCAGCTTTTTCAGTAACAAGTTTCAGAAGTGTGTTGAAGAGTTGCTGGTGTCACCCGTACCGAACTGGGTGATTCTGGCCGGTTACACCATGGGTGGTGTTGTCAGGGGGGTCTACGTAGGTGTTCTGGTTATGCTACTGGGCGCTTTCTTCGTAGAACTACAGGTACATCATATTCTTATTACCCTGCTGGCTGTTTTCCTGACTGCAACTCTGTTTGCACTGGGTGGTTTCATCAATGCAGTGTTTGCCAGAAAGTTTGACGATGTGGCCATCATCCCGACCTTCGTACTGACGCCTCTTACTTACCTGGGAGGTGTTTTCTACTCGATAGACGTGCTTCCAGAGCCATTTCGATCCATCTCGCTGCTGAATCCTATCCTGTATCAGGTGAATGCCTTTCGATATGGAATCCTGGGACAGGACAGTGGTATCAGTTTAGGTTGGGCTTTTGTTGTGATGGTTCTGGCTATCGTAATACTGGCCGCCTGGGCTCTCCACCTTCTGCGAGTGGGCAAAGGCCTTCGAAACTGAATTTGAAGCGAGGCTTTTCAGGCCTCGTTTTTTCCAGAGGATACTGATCTGGCCGGGTTGCCGGGCAAACAGGATTGAGTCAAGTGAAGTTATGAGTGAATTAGTGAATGCTTCCCCGCTGGGGAAAAACAGTGAGTATCAGGCGGAGTATAATCCGGAAGTTTTGTTCCCTATTCCCCGCAGGGAGAAGCAGTTGGAGTTGGGGCTGGACCCCGATAACCTCCCTTTTGCAGGCAGTGATGTCTGGTTTGGTTATGAGCTGTCCTGGCTTGACGCCAAGGGTAAGCCGTTGGCAATGATCGGTCGCTTTGAGCTGCCCTGCCAGTCTCCCAGCTTGATTGAATCCAAGTCCTTTAAGCTTTATCTGAACTCATTCAACCAGACTCAGTTTGATTCTGTGGCACAGGTTCAGGCGGTTATGGAAAAGGATCTCAGCCAGGCTGCAGGTGCGCCGGTCAGAGTAAAGCTGATGACGATTGCTGAAATGGAAGCTTTCGGATTCAAATCGGCTCCCGGCACCGGAGTGGATGAGCTGGATGTGGTTATTGATTGCTATGACTATACACCTGATCTTTTGCAAAAGGCTGAAGGCATTCGGGAAGAAACTATCCATTCTCATCTGCTGAAGTCCAACTGTCCTGTGACCGGGCAGCCAGACTGGGGAACTGTGGTTGTTCAATATAAGGGAGAAGCCATTAGTCATGAGTCGTTTCTGAAGTTTATCTGTTCATTCCGTGGGCATCAGGAATTTCATGAGCAATGTGTGGAAAGAGTATTCACAGAAATACAGGCCCGTTTCAAAATGGAGTCCCTGACCGTCTATGCCCGCTATGTTCGCCGGGGGGGGCTGGATATTAACCCTTGGCGCAGCACTGATCAGGCCGGGCAGGATGATGGGCGTCTGATCAGGCAATAAAGTCAGGTTTTGAGTTGCAAGATCAGTAAGTTGGTCCATATAAGTACCTAACCAGTTGGTTTCGCATATTCTGGACGGCGGCTTTTTCCATTCTTCTGCGTTTCAACTCTGGTTGCGTAGCTATGGCTACGCGCCCGTCGTTGCGCCTTGAAGGATGAAAAAATCCACTCGCCAGAATATGCGAAATCAACTGGCCAGGTACTTATATTCTTTGGTATATGGAGGTTCTCTACCGATATGAAAAAATATATAGCTCTTACTGCTCTTTGTCTTTCCTGTAAAAGTTTTGCCGCAGGCTATGTTATCCGCAGTCCTTATGACTATCATTCAGTGGCTAGTTTAATACTTTTATCAAACGGCTGGGGTATTCTCTGGTTGTCCAGCAGACAACAGTTTCTTCCTTATCTGGTGCAGGGCTACCCAGCTCCAACAAACTTCTTCCCCAGCCATATCGGTATTGTGATTCGGGGCTGCGTCCACTATACAGAGGTACTGGATTACTTCTCCCCATAGCTCAGTCGATCTGACACAGTTGACCTGTAACTCCGCCAAGGGCAAATAACGGCTCCCCGACACTGGGAGCCAGCAAAAACCTGGCAGGAGAGGCCACTTCGTTTGCTTGTGACTCAACTTTCAACAGGCCGCATGGGGATAATGTAATCTTCCCAATCCTCTTCAGGTACCGAGGTTTCTGATTGCGCAAAGGCCCTGACGGAAATGCCAGCCAGGTGAACGCTGTCCGGAGTTCCCGATATCAGAGGGTGCCAGTCGAAGAGCGGTTTACCTTCGGCCAGGAGTCGGTAGGCACAGGTGTCTGGCAACCAGTGAAAATGAGGTATATCACCGGCTGTAAGTTTCAGGCATTGAGGAACCTTTTCCTTTCGGTGTTCATAGTCTGAACACCGGCAGCTGCGAATATCCAGCAGCTGGCAGGCCAGAGAGGTGTTGTGAACCTCTCCTGTCTCCTCATCTTCAAGTTTTTGCAGGCAGCAGCGACCACAGCCATCGCAAAGACTCTCCCATTCTTCAGGGGTCATCTGTTCGAGGGATTTGGTCTGCCAGAAAGGTATTGTCATATCGCAATGCTGATTATTTACAGTGTCGTGTGACTGGGAAACTAACGGACTAATGCTCATTAAACAACTCCAGTTCCTGACAGCTCTGATAAACGTCAGGAGCAATATCTGATAATAAAGGGTCCCGCTTTTTTAACTGCTCTATTTTACTGCATGCCCGTTGCCTCCAGCCTTCCAGTATGTCGTCAGCGATATCGATTTTGGCTTTTTTAAGGACGGTCACCGTATGCATAAGCTCCATTTCATCCCCATACTCGTCCAGTAAATTCAGAATTTCGGTGCCAAAAATTTCTGTCTGGTTTAGCTTTAACCACAAACTGTCAAAGGCCTGTTTTTCTCTTTCGCTGTCTGGCAGGTTAATGCTTTGTGCTTCCGTTTCACTCACCGGCTCACAGGCTTCATTGGCTTTACGTCTTTGGATGTATACCGGGCAATCGGGTTTTAAACGCTTTTGCCACTCATCTGCTGTCAGATAATAACGTTCAGACATCCCGGTGATTTTCAAAAAAATCCTGAGTTGCTCCTCTGTCCAGTTGCTGATTTCTATTTTTTCATCCCGTATTTTCAGCTGTGGCATGGGAAAGCGGTAGGTCTGAACACCGTCACCCAGCACCTCAACCTCAAGCCGCTGCCCTTTGACGGTAAAAGACATCTCGTTGAGGTTTTGCATCAGCACAGCTATGTAGCTCAGGGCCAACTGTTTTCCTGACTGGATGTATCCAGAGACAGTTACCTCAACATTGTTGTTATCGGTTGAACGCATCCCGGACAGAAAGTGATCGGGGATATCCTGATCCCAGGGCAGAAGACTATGGGTTTTAAGTAAGGCTTCAAACAGTATCTGGATGTCTTTTTTGGTGATGTCATGGGTTTTTAGTCGAAGGCAGGCTTCAAGCAGCCGTTTTAAATATTGAGAGGAATGCTCTTCGCTGAGTTTTTGCAGGGCGCTCAAAGAAGGAAACAGATCGAATACAGCCCGGGCATGGCTGGCATCCAGAAAACGCAGTTGATCATCCTTTGATAAGGGTTGCAGGATTTCCCAGTAGAGTCTTTTCATAGAGTCGTGTTTCAGCAATCCCGATAGTTGTTGCAACCGGGCTGAGAGCTGTTGCCATTGGTTTTTACCCGGCAATGACATCAGCCGCTTGACAAAGTAGACATAACGCTCTCTGTATTCATCTGAAGAAAACAAAGCCATTGTCTTCTTTAACACGTGCAAAGGCGTGGTTTTACCCGAATGACGCCACAAAAAATCCCGGTTCCGTTGATTAGCTTTAAGATAGTTCCTGACGCCTTTCCCTCCATAAGAAGACAGAAGCCTTATTAATGATTCCAGCATCAGAGCGGGTTTAGTCTTTTCACGGTGGTGAAATTGTTTTAAAACCGCCCAGTTGATTAACCAGTCTGGTTTAGGGGTGGAAAGATAAAGGGAAACTGTTTTTAGCTGGCGATTGAATTTGTCATTCTCTTCATTATCCAGGTCGTTATCCAAGCCGCTATTTTCTTCAGTAGATGCTGTCAACAGCCACTGTTTCAGTTGTGTTTCCTGGTATTTCAGCTCTTCAATAGCAGGTAGCCCTTCTGATGCCCAGAGCCTGGCCATAATTTGCAATAACAGATGGTTGGGTGCCCCCCCGCAGCTTATCCAGTCCATCACTTTTTTCACTGGCCCATGTTTGGGCACGCCCTGGCCATAATTTATGGACGAGAAGGCACGGAACCGCTCCTTACTGAACTCGCCATCCTGGTCTTTCCACTCCGTCCAGCCAAGCACTTTTTTCACTTGCTCATATCTGGGCATGCCCCGGCTAAAATTCATGGAACAAAATGCGCGGAGCCGCTCCATACTGAATTCGCCATGCTTATCTTTCCATTCCGGCCAGTTCAGAACCTCTTTCACTTCCTCCTCATGTTCAGGCAAGCCTCTGGAATGAATCATGGACGAGAAGATGCGGAGTCGCTCCATACTGAACTCGCCATACTTATCTTTCCACACCTGCCAGCCCAAAACCTCTTTCACTTCCTCCTCATGTTCAGGCAAGCCTCTGGCATGATTCATGGACGCGAAGGTGCGGAACAGCTCCATACTGAACTCGCCATCCTTGTCTTTCCATACCTGCCAGCCCATCACCACTTTCACTTCCTTGTGTTTGGGCATACCTTTTTTGGTTAACATAGACGAGAAAGAGCGGAATAAATCCATATTGAATTGGCCATCCTCGTCTCTCCATTCCGGCCAGTCCAGCATTGCTTTTAATTTTTTATGTTCCTCATGTTTGGGCATGCCTTTGCAACTATTCAGGGACGAGAAAGCGCGGAACAGCTCCATATTGAATTCGCCATCCCTGTCTTTCCATTCCGGCCAGGCCTGCACCTCTTCCACTTCCTTTTTTTTGAGCATGCCTTTGCCACCATTCATGGATGAGAAAGCGCGGAACAGCTCCAAATTGAACACGCTATCCTTGTCTTTCCATACCGGCCAGCCAAGGATCTCTTCCACTGCCTCATGTTTAAGCATGCCTTTGCAACTATTCTGGGACGAGAAGGCGCGGAACAGCTCCATATTGAACTTGCCATACTTGTCTTTCCATTCCGGCCAGCCCAATATTTCTTTCACTTTCTCATAGTTGAGCTTTCCTTTGCCATGATTCATGGATGAGAAGCAGCGGAACAACTTTATATTGAACTGGCCATCCTTGTCCTTCCACTCCGACCAGTTAAGCACCTCTTCCACATCCTTATGTTCGGGCAAGCCTTTTGTGTTGTACATGGACGAGAAAGACTGGAACCGCTCCCTATCAAACTCGCCATTCTGGTCTACCCATTCCGGCCAGTCCAGCACTTCTTCTACTTCCTCCTGCCTGGGTATGCCTTTGCAATTGTTCATGGAAGAGAGGGAAGTCAATACCTCCAAACTCGCCAAATATTCGAGTTCATCCTGGCTACGTTCTGCAAAGCTACGGATATATTTTTTCACATTATGCAGCATGCTGGTCAGCAAGCCGGTATTTTTGATGCTTTCAGGAAGGTGCCCAAAAAACGCAGTGGCATTATCGAAGAAACCATCAAAATACTTTCTCTCTACGAAACCAAGTAGCTTATAAAAAGTGTGCTTGACAGTGATGTTTTTTTTCTTGAATACCGCAATCAAAGTTTGCACTTTTTCCAGATCTTCCTTGCTTAATTTGTATTTGATGTTTTCTTTTACTTTTTCTAATGGGTCGTCGGGGGTCTGAGTGTCTGCCGGTTTACTTTTTTTGGCCGGTGGTGCAGCGGCTGCTTGTGAAATCTTTCTCTTTCTACCCGCGTCTTTCTTTTTTTTCTGAGCGGGTTCTGATGAATCCGGCTCTGTTTCATGGTGGGCTGGTCTTGCCCTTTTTTTACTGTGAGTGTCCGACAGGCACTGGTTGCATAAAAATGCTGAAGCTGCTGTCTCATTGGCTACACGTCTTAATTCCTGTTGATTCAGCGCCTTGTCACACTTCGAACAAGTGACAGCGGGTTTTCCGGTATCCTGCTGAGCTGAGGGGCCCGGTGGCTCATTGCCTCCACGATCGCTGCCGTCTATTGAACCGGTTCTCTGGTTACGGGCAGCGACCCGGCTCCTCTGGCTGTTCTGAGCTGTGGCCGCAGTTGTTGGTTCTTTGGTCGTTCGGGAGGTTTGATTCTTGTCGCCGGAAGCCGCCTGTCGGCCAGAATATTTGCCAGAAATGATTTCACAGTAAACACTGAGTTCCTGACCATTCTCTGCCAGCCATGACTGAACCAGCCCCGTTTGAACCCTGGCAGGGCCTGACCTTTCCAGATCAAGAAGGTCGGCTTCAATGACCATGATCCGGTCTGACATAATCCGGGCCAGCGTTGTTTGGCCCGTCATAGTAGCCCATAGTCGTTTTATTCGTAATACTCGAAGCAGTTGTCTTTTTTGTTGCTGGCATTTTTGAACAGGATCAGGAACAAGGATAAGGTCAGGCTGGGGTTCCGGGTCAGAATTCCAGTTGTTTCCATCAGGTGGCTTATCACCATCATCTCCCCCGGCAGCACCCATGGCAATGGGCATGTTGGTCGTCTTCTCAGGCGCTTCAGGGGACCAGGTCACCCGATCAATGCGGCGTGTTTGTTTTATTGGCCAATCGGGTAGGAGAGGCAGTTGAAGCGACTCAGGAGGACTGATATTTGGCAGTAGCTGAAGCAAACTGAAAGCGAACAGCATAAACCCGACCGGAAAAGGGTCGGGCTGTTCAGGTTTAGCCAGCTTATTGGCATATAAGGAATGTGCTGGCAGCGGACTTGAGCCGGTGAGCCCCAACGCAAGCAGCGATTCCCAAAACACCATCGTCACTAGCAGAAGCAGTGATCGGGTTACCGAGCAGACAATTTTGTTTTTTTGTGAGCGTCTCATAGACCCTGGCGAACTGGTTGCCGTTTGCACGAGTCTGTATAGCACTGCACTGGCTATCACGCCATTAACGGAGTTGACGAATATTTCTGAGTCAACTCTGTCTGCAACCTTGTTTTTGCAGTTTGTGGTGGTACCCACTGGCTTGCCTGAATGTCAGGGCTCAGGACAAACCGGGCTCTATACCCTTGTTTTCACAGCGGGTCGTTAAAGCTCAGCAGTTCTTCAGGAAGGTGTTGAATGTAAGTACCTAACCAGTTACTTAGTCTTCTTCGGCTGGGGGCATCTGCAGGTAAAACCCCTTTTCCTGAATCCCGGTCATCACTTTTTCAATGTCTGCCCTGGCCAGTTTGCGCTCAGGTGTCAGCAGAATATCCATCACATGGGTAGCTTTGCCGAAAGCCTGATGAAGGGCTTCAGGGACTTTCTTCAGTTGATCACGCTTGTCAACGTAAAGGTACATCTCGTTGCGTTTGCTGCTTTTGAAAATGGAAGCAAGAATTTTAGACATAATATTAATACTATCTTGAATTTGCCTGGAGTCTGGGAAGTAATTATCTCTGGTTCTCTTTGTACTCTTTCATAGCCAGAATCAGGGGTTCGGCAATTTCCCGTTGTCGCCAGCCTTTAATGCTCTCTGGCATCGAAAAACGGCCACTGTTTTGCCACTGACGTAAGAGTGCGTTAGACATTTTTCCCGGGAATAACAGCTCTGCAGGTACATTCAGCTCATCTGATTTGTGAGTCACCCAGGCCTTGATCAGTTTGCCATAGTCGCGGGCGGCTTTCGGCAGGGGGGCAGGGAGCTGTTCCGGATAGTCAGCTTCCGGACTGTCTTTGGCCTGTTTGACCAGGTTCAGAATAATCCCGCCGTATTTTCGAAGCGTTTTGGGTTTCATATCCTGAATGGAAGAGAGTGAACGTATATTCTCCGGCATATAACGGGCAATTGGCCACAGGCTTCCCTTGGGGATGACCCGGTTGCGCGGGGTATTGGTTTTTCGGGCTTCCAGTTCACGGTATTCACAGATCTTCTGTAAAACCGCCAGTTGTTGAGGCTGCAATTGCCAGGCACGTTTAACATCTTTCCAGATTTCGCCGGGGACCGGAAACAATGGCGAGCTGAGCAAGGTGTCACAATCCTCGTTAAGCCATTGCAACTGAGGCTTGCCTTTCATTTTTTCGAGTAATAGCTCATAAGCTTCCAGCAGGTGAACGACATCGAGCGTGGCATAGCTGATCTGGGCTTCAGTCAGTGGTCGCTGAAGCCAGTCTGAGCGAGTGGCATCCTTGGGCAGGTCCACTTCCAGAAGCGCCTTTAGCAAGTTTTGGTAGCTTAATGAATGTCCCAGTCCTGCATAGGCCGCAGCAAGCTGTGTATCCAGCAATGCAACTGGGCGGCAGCCGGTGAGAATATTGAAAACTTCGAGATCTTCTCCGCAGGCGTGAAGGACTTTGATGACAGATTTGGATTGCAGAACCCGGCCAAAGGAAGCCCAGTCCTGAACACTGAGTGGGTCAATCAGGAAAACTCTGTCACCGGTACCCACCTGAATCAGTCCGGGAATAGGGTAAAAGGTATCAGTGCGAATAAACTCTGTGTCCAGTGCAATGGCATCCAGCTCAAGCCACTGCTGGCAGTAATGGTTAAGGCTTTCGCTGTCGAGGACCCAGATGGGGTCAGGATGTTCAATAGGCATATAAGCAGCTGGATTAGAAATAAAAGCCTATTATAAGGAGCTTGTCTCTGAAGCCAAAACAATATTCTCCAGGGCTTGATGAGAAAGTCAGTAAATTCGTGGACAAGATGGCTCAGATACTCTCATCCCCCATGAAGAAGCTGAAACGTATATCCTCAATCGAATTAAACAATAATTATGAACATTTACCGAATCAAGAAGGCCAGAGCAGACATGCATCATTGGCTTGACTAAGTGTGTATTCGTAATCCTGAAGCAGAAGTGCTTTCGTAATAAAAAGGCCCGCATCAGCGAGCCTTGTGGAGTGGGTGCGATAAAAGAAACCCTGTCAGCGATGGGATTGCAGCGACTGAATTCGATCTTCAAGAGGAGGGTGGCTGGAGAACAGTGCGGCCAGGCCACCCTGACCGTTCTTGCGAATACCGAAGGCAGTCATGGTGGCAGGCATCGCACTGGGTGCGTCGTATTCAGCTCTCAGTCTTTCCAGAGCGGCAATCATATCACCACGACCTGCGAGCTCGGCACCGGCTTCATCGGCACGGAATTCTCGCTTGCGGGAGAACCACATCACGATGGCGCTGGCGGCAATACCCAGAACAATCTCGGCAATAAAGCTGACAACATAAAAGCCAATACCCGGGCCACTGTTTTCTTCATCACGACGGAGGAAGCTGTCTACGGCATAGCCGATGATACGTGCAAAGAACATCACGAAGGTGTTCACAACACCCTGAATCAGCGCCAGCGTCACCATGTCACCGTTAGCAACGTGACCTATTTCGTGACCAATAACGGCTCTTGCTTCCCTCGGGCTGAAACGATCCAATAATCCCTGACTCACGGCAACCAGTGAGGCGTTTTTGTTCCAGCCGGTGGCAAAAGCATTGGTTTCCGGGGATGGGAAAATACCCACTTCCGGCATGCCAATGCCCGCTTTTTCAGACAGCTCTTTGACCGTATCCATCAACCAGCGCTCCTGGGCTGTTCGGGGCTGATCGATAACCTGGGTGCCTGTGCCCATCTTGGCCATGGTTTTGGAAAGGAGCAGAGAAACCAATGAACCGGCAAAACCGAAAACGGCACAGAAAGCCAGCAGTGACTTCATATCGAGTCCCTGGGCTGTGACATAGCTACCCACGCCAAGGATGTTAAGCGTGATGCTGGCGACTGCGATGACAGCAAGGTTAGTTGCAAGAAATAGCAGAATTCTTTTCATTACCGAATGGTTGCCTTTGTTAGTTGGATAGTTGGAATATGGAGGCGTTGAGTCCGGATTTCAATCCTCAGCCCGTCACATTTAACAATGTTTACACTCCTTCAGGCTTTGCAGGCGAAAAAGTGCTGGCAGAGCAGGTTCAGCTGGTGGGTGGTCCCGGATTTTAATGTTTCACGAAACTGCCAGCCCAGAGTCCTCTGTTTCTGAAGCATCGGTTCTGGCAGGTCTTCCAATTCGGTTTTCAGGCTTGGCATACCGAGCCTGAGGAAACTTTTTTCAGTCAGAACCACCTGGTCCAGCCCTTCCAGCCGAACTCTTTCGGAGTAGTGTATGTAGCCTTCTCTGGCCAGCCAGAGAAAACTGTCAAAGCAGGCCTGGTGTCGCTTGCCGGGTAATCCGAATTCATCCACGGGCACGGGCGTAATGATGTCGTCGACGTACAGAGAGGTCAGCCGCGGGAAGACATTGTAGAGATGTACCAGTGTCTTGGCACAATCATGAAAAAAGTCGTCGATGTGGATGTCAGCCATGTTCAGAATGTGAGTGTCTGGAATTCAGTAATCGGTAGCAAACGGGCCGTTGAGTCACGGCCAGGATTATGATTGTTTGTATCGGCTCAGGAATCGTTCAAGTTTATCGCCCACCATCTCCAGATCTTCAACCCGGGGCAGGGTAATTATCCTGAGATGGTCCGGGTCCGGCCAGTTGAAGGCACGACCCTGTACGAGCAGAATTTTTTCCTGAATCAGCAGGTCGAGTACCAGCTGTTCATCGTCGTGAATCGGATACTTTTTCGGGTCCAGTTTCGGGAACACGTAAAGGGCTCCCCTGGGTTTGACACAGCTGACACCGGGTATCTGATTCAGGCGCTCGTAGATCACATCTCTCTGTGCCAGGAGTCTGCCGCCGGGAAGAACGAGGTCATTGATGCTCTGGTAACCCCCCAGTGCCGTTTGAATAGCATGCTGGGCAGGAACGTTGGAACACAGACGCATGGAGGCCAGCATTTCCAGACCTTCCAGGTAGTCCCTGGCTTTATGTTTGGGACCACTGGCAACCATCCAGCCAGAACGAAAACCGGCTGCACGATAAGATTTGGAGAGCCCGTTGAATGAGATCATGAACACATCATCCGCCAGCGATGCCATGGCAGTGTGCTCTGTTCCATCGAAGAGGATCTTGTCGTAGATCTCGTCAGCAAAAATAATCAGGCTGTGCTGGCGGGCAATCTCAATGATTTCCTGCAGCAGCTCAGGTGGGTAAACGGCACCCGTTGGATTGTTAGGGTTGATGACAACAATGCCCCGGGTCTTGGCGGTGATTTTGCTGCGAATATCATCCAGGTCAGGGTACCAGTCAGATTGCTCGTCACAGAGGTAGTGAACCGCTCGGCCTCCTGAAAGGTTAGCCGCCGCAGTCCAGAGAGGGTAGTCCGGCGCCGGGATCAGCAATTCATCACCGTTGTTCAGTAATCCCTGCATGGCCATGACGACCAGTTCGCTGACGCCATTACCGATAAAAATGTCTTCCAGCTCGACACCGGGAAAATCTTTCTGCTGACAGTAGTGCATTACGGCCTTGCGTGCCGAAAACAAACCCTTGGAGTCGGTGTAGCCCTGGGAGTTGGGGAGGTTGAGAATGACGTCTTGAATAATCTCTTCAGGTGCATCAAAGCCAAAAGGCGCAGGGTTGCCTGTGTTCAGTTTCAGAACACGCTGGCCTTCCTCCTCCAGTCTTCTGGCTTCGCGCAATACAGGACCACGTATTTCGTAGCAGACGTTTGCCAGTTTCAGGGACTTCTCAATATCCTTCATGGGTTCTTTTCCTGTGGCCGATATAAGGCTCATTGTCTTTTTGTATGTTATCTGTTACTCAGGGCTGCCTGAGTATTGCTCCGTTAATGAGTGGCGTCAGTTCCGATCGTTGTGGATCAGGTCATGGGATTCTCTGGAACATCATCAATCTGATTATAAACCTGACTATAAATAGACAAGAGTGGGTAAAAAATGTTCTCTCTGGCAGGGAATCAGGTGGCCATTATGATCGCTTTAAGGCTACAGTGCACGACCCAATCCGGATATTTCCGTTAAAGAAGCTGGAGGTGGTATGAAAGTTGAAAAAACCGATGCCCAATGGCAGTCAGAGCTGACTGAAGAGCAGTATTATGTCTGTCGGCAAAAGGGTACCGAACGGCCTTTTTCTGGTGAGTACGTTCATTTTGATGGCCTGGGTCGTTATAGCTGTGTCTGCTGTGATCAAATCCTGTTCGAATCCACGACCAAATTTGATGCTGGCTGTGGTTGGCCCAGCTTCTGGGAAGTCGTGGATAAGGAGGCGGTCAATTACCTTGAAGACAAAAGCCTGGGTATGGAGCGGACAGAAGTGGTGTGTTCAGCCTGCAACGCGCATCTGGGGCATGTATTTCCTGATGGGCCTGAGCCTACAGGGTTGAGGTACTGCATGAATTCAGTCGCTCTTCAGTTCAAAGCAGACAACTGAATTGCGCAAAAAAACAGTGTACACACTGTCCATCAGGCTATTAACCAGCGGGTCAGAGTGCTTTCAAGCTGCTCCTTGTTGAAAGGTTTAGCCAAATGGTCGTTCATGCCTGCGTCCAGGCATTGCTTTATGTGCTGATTCATAGCGTTGGCGGTTAAGGCTATGATGGGCGTCTTTCTGGTTGCTATCTGATCCCGCAGTCTGTGGGTGGTGGTATACCCATCCATAATTGGCATGTTGCAGTCCATCAGAATCAGGTCATAGTTTTTTTGCTGACAGGCTGCCAGACAGCTCTCGCCATTATGAGCCAGCTCTACCTTATAGCCCAGCTGCTCAAGCATTCCCTCCGCCACCATTCTGTTGATGGGATTATCTTCGACGACCAGAACCGAATAATCCCAGTTTTTTTGCTGTTGGATTTTCACTGTGTCAGGTAACGGTTGGGAGACCTGATGACGGATAGTCCGGGTCTTCTCCAGTGCCTGGATAAACAGTTTCCGGGTCAGAGGGAGTGGCAGCCAGACCAGGGTGTCCGGGCCGTTATCCAGAGGTGTATGAGAGGCATAAATCACTTTTAGTGACGGATTATCCTGACCGGCATTTCTGGCCAGATCTTCATTCTCTGTAATCAGAATATCTGCCCAGTCGGACAGGTCACCGATTTTGTTGTTCGAGGTCTGTCGGTGGCTGATATCCCAATGGGCCAGAAGATGAGAACAACAGCTTTGCAGAGCTTCTGAGCCATTGAGCACAATCTGGTTACTCTTGATATCAGCAGAAACCGATACTTTTTCTTCCCTTGATTTATATCGGAATGGTAAACGGACAGAAAATGTGCTGCCTTCTCCGGGCTCTGATATAACAGACAGTTGTCCGCCCATGTTAGTGACTATGGACTGGACCAAAGGCAGGCCCATACCGGAGCCCCCGAAACGGCGACTGGTATCACTGCTGGCTTGGGCAAAGGGTTTGAAAATTTCGTCCAGGGCTGATTCAGGGATGCCGATACCGCTATCACTGATGTTCACCATAATATCAAGATGATTCTCGGAGGTTTTCTGGCAATCGAGCCAGATACGAATGTCACCTTCATCGGTAAATTTTGCAGCATTGCCTATCAGGTTGGAAATGACCTGATGAAAACGGGTTGGGTCACCCAGGACTTCTTCCGGCAGGGTAGGATCAATATCACAATAGATCGGAACCCTTTTGGTGAATGTGGATTGTCCTGCAAGCACGACAATATCTTCCATTGAGTTTCTGAGGTCAAAAGGGATTTCTTCAAGAATCATCTTCCCCGACTCAAGTCGGGAAAGATCCAGGATATCGTTGAGCAGACGGATCAAATGAGTACCAGAATCTCTGGCAATGGTTAAACGCTGATGTTGTAATTCGGTCAGTTCGTCGTTGAGGGCAATACTCAGCATGCCCAGAACTGCATTGAGTGGTGTTCTGATTTCGTGACTCAGGCTGGACAGCTGCCTGGCTCGCTGACTGGCAGTTTCCAGTGCCTGACTGCGCGCTTTCTCAAGCTGGCGGTTGGTCTTCTCAAGGGCCTGGTTGTTTTTGCGAATATCCCTGGTCCGCCGGGCAATAATGGTTTCCAGTTCAGCCAGATGTTCACGTAACTGTTCCTCAGCCAGTCGCCGGTGGTGCAGATGGTGATGAATGTTGTTCAAATAATGGTTGACAGTGCGGGTCAGCAGGCCGATCTCGTCATTCTCATGCCCCCCGGGCTGCGGAAGCTGAACCTTGCTAGTGTTTTCCGGGTGCTTAACCATTTTTTCTGTCATGTTCAGCAAAGGCTTGGTCAACATGTGATAAAACATGATGGACAGAACCAGTGAAAGCAGGAAGGTTTTGATCAGGCCAGTCACCAGGATAAAGATGGCCCGATCAAAAAACTGAGTGCTGATAGGGCGGGTGTCGGCAACGATTTTAAGCCAGCCGAGGGGTTCATCTTCATCAAAGGGAACCTCAAGCTCCCGGATATAGGTTCGGCTGGCACCAAACAGCATATCGGTGAAGGGGCGGGCTTTATCCTGTTGCGGCTCTTTACTGACAGCGGCAAGGATTGCACCCGATGCTTCAACAATTTCTGCCCTGACGATGGTGGGCGATTTAATAAGTCCCAACACCAGCTCGTTGGCCAGCTCTTTATCGATGTTGTAGGCAATGCGGGCCGCTGGAGTCCGGGTGATACCAATGTAGGTTTCTATGGTGGCATCAATTTGCCGGACCTGAGACCGGTAGTCGATGATCACGAGATACAGACTCAGGAACAGCCCCAGGATAAAGGCAATGACAACGGTGTTACGCGCCTGTTTAAACGACAGTCGATCCCTGAAACGGATTGGCATTAGAAACGCTTTTTTTAATTATTACTCTGTGATTCGTTTTACCTGTATTTTCCTGACAGCGCAACAACAGCCCGAATTTAATCTGCTTCTTCGGGGTCCTGACCTCCCGGCTCTCCCTCATCGAGTTGTTTGTTTATCATCGCCCTGTTGCCAGTTGTAGAAGGCACCCAGAGTGTAAGAGTAAGGAATACTTTCTGCATGGGAAAACGACCATTTAGGCACATTTTCCCTGAAGTATTTCTCCCAGCCATTCTCAAATAGTTTCATGGTGCGATCGCGGCGTTCACGGAACTGCAGGTAATTTTCGTGTCGAGTCCAGCCATGTATCATGTCATTTGCTTCAACACGGTCTGTATAGTCTCCATCGGCTTCACCGAAACGTTGAGGCGAAGCAGTATCGGTACGCATCTCATATTCATCGTCCGTTTCACCTGCGCCTCGCCAGCGATTAATCCTGTCAAGAGTGCGGCCCAGGGGTCCACCCAGCCATTGAGTGAGCATCTTGTTGTCGTTCATAAAAAAGTCGAAAGTGAGACCCGATGCCAGAGTAAATCCGAAGGTTTGAGCACTGGTAAATCCCGCTATAAGACCGTGAGCGTATGCTCCGACGGTGGTAACCGGGCCCAGAACCAGACCCGCTGTGGCGGAGGCCAGGGTTTTCATTGTTTGTGGTGTTACCCTGTGCAACAGGGGTACCTGAATCCCTTGTCCGGAACTCATTGATTTCACTATTTCGGGCACCAGACGAAAAATGCTGCGATACATTTGAGGGTTGGCGTTGTACTGTCTGGCAAACAACATGGAGCCGGTTCTCAACAGAATCACTGAAGAAGCGGCCTTTCCCAATGGCATGGCCAGTCCGCCCAGTTCAGAAACTTTCTCAATTCCGTTGTGGTGGGCATATTGCGCGGTTCGGTCTGGATCAACACCATAGTGTTCGAACCAGTGCTGGAAAGGTATGAGCATCCGGTGCAGGTAATCACCCCTGTTGGTCAGATCCAGAAGGTAGAGGAACGCCATGTTTGTCAGGGACAGATCGGTAGCCTGCCAGACGGTATGGGTCGCCAGCAGGGGTTTGTAACTGGTGTAGTACCAGGTGACAGCCTGTACCAGGAAGGCTGAAGGTTTGCCCCAGTAATCCTTGAGCTGCCACTCAACCGCTGCGGCATGAGCCAGCATCAATGTGTTATGGATTGCCTTGATCAGGTCTGATTCAGACAGGCCAGCAACATTGGCATAAGGTGTCAGGGTATCCTGAATATTACTCAGGAAGGCTGCCGTCCTGCGGCCATTGTCAAAGGCAATATCGTCAAGAATGTAGTTGGCGATGATCGCAGCTGCATACTCTTTCATGTCGGCAACAGACTCTTTCATACCCGCCGGGTGAGTGGCCGTCACGGCCACAGGATTAAAGGCAGTCTGCATGAATTCGTCAGCCCCCTCATCAGACAGTATCCCGACAACGACTTTGAAGCGAGGCACGTCGACACCGTGTTTGTAGCCAAGCAAGTGCTCAAATTCGGCCACTGTCTGATAACCACCAACACCTCTGACGGCCTTTATGTAGTTCTCAAGTTCAACCTTGCTGATCAAGCCTTCCCGCAGCAGAGTGATGATCTTGTTAGCACTGGCAGAATGGGCAGCGAAGTATTCCGAGAAGCTTTTCAGCTCCTCCGTTTCATGCCCGGCGAAGTCTATGGCTGTTTTGCCAATGTTGCGAATTTCGTCTTTGAATGGTTGAGACCCTATTTCCATCTGATACATGGCGTTGAGCACCATAATCTCGATTTCTTCCAGCACATCTTCGGGCTGACCTTCCGGGTGGATGACAGGGGATTTCGGAAAGCTGGTCTCCAGGCGCTTAAAAACTTCCACAATCCGACTGGCCTGTTTAAACGTTAGTTTGTCTCCGGCCATTGCCTGCACGTGAATGGATGCAAATTCATCGTCAAAATTGAAAACCGAAAAAAATGGTACTGTCTTATCGCTCTCCATTGCTGCCTGGTTCAGGCCAATTGCGGCTTGCAGAGCTTGTTTTTTGAGAGGGTGCTGCTGCATGAAATCGTTCATATCGGTCAGCAGTTTTGCCTGTTTCTCAGAGTACTGGATGGGACTGTGGTCATTCTTTACGGCTTCTTCGGCAACCTTCAGGGCATTTTTCATTCTCACAACGTCTGCTTTCCTGGCTTCAAGTTCAGCTTCCAGACGCATCTGACGGGACGGTTCCTCAATCAGTTGCCGGATCTTGCCGCCAGTACCATCATCACCGCCCAGTTCTAGCTGTTTGTTTCTCAGGGCATTAATCCGTCGTTCATTGGTGTCAGAAGCGTCAGGTTTGAGACCCAGGGCTGCTTCAGTGGCTTCAAGAAGCGCGTCATGATCCGCCAGGTTCTGTTTTGCACTTAATGCAGCTTGATATTTATGATTCAGGGCTGAATTCAGCCGATCCCGATCGATTTTATCGGAGCTTGATGGGTGTCTATTGATGTTTTCATAGTCGAACATCTGCTGTTCTTTGCGAACCAGATTTTCTCGTGCAGCAACTTCTTCAGCCATTGCATTGGCTAAATCCATACTTTTCCTGTCGTGCTCATGCAGAAACTCAGTGACCTGAGCGTACATTTTTCTGGTTAAAGGCAGTTCACCCCGTACTCCATCGATTTCATCGGCTGCGGCATGAAGCGGAGTGTATGTATAGCCATTAACAAGAAAAACGTAGTCAGCTTCTTGCAGCGAAGTGGGGTCGAAATGTATCCGGACGTACTGATTTGTTTTGGCTTTCAGTTTCTCAACGATTTTGTCTCGTACGTCATCACTGTACCCCAGCAGGAAATTTATGATCTCCTCTGCTCGCTCTTTATTGGTTTGTTCGTCACCTGCAGACAGGCCCAGCTCGGTCTGAAGTTGTTTCATTCCCTGATTGAGAGCGATATTACCCCGGGCATGTTGGAGAAAAATATCCATGTTGCGGTCAGCCGTTTCCAGCTCATTTTCAGCTTCTCTTACTGCTCGCCTGGCTCTGGCTACCTCTCGATCAAGTAAGTATCGGGGTTTTGGCCCCAGTCGGGCCATTTGTCTGTCAAGCTCATTCTCAATGACTGCGATGCGCTCAGTAAAGGTAGGCCGAAACACTTTGTAAATTTCTTTGGTCATTTTACAGAGTGTTTCTTCAATGAGATTGATCTGATCATTAACACAGGCATTATTGTTATAGTCTTCAATGTTGAGTTGATGAGCAATTGCATTGTTTACATCTCTTGATAAACCTTCATCTTCATAGCGGTGGAATATTTTTAACCGTAATTCCGAAATTCTGGACTTTAGGGCTTGCACCTGTTTTTGTCGGCCGACATCTTTTTTTAATTCTACTTTCAGATCATCGGCCAGTTTAGCAATTAAAGCCTTGTCCCTTTTCCTGGCAGCAGCGTTTTCATTCGGGTCGATGCCCAGATCGTACTCTAAATCTTGAAGCATCACCTTCTGTCGTCCTTTGGCTAGCTGATCTGCATATTCGACATAAAAGGCAAGATGGGAATAAAGCAGGTGCTTCTCATGTTTACCTTTCCTTTTTTTGTAATCAGCAGGTTTGGTATCTTCTCTCCAGAGGGCATAATACTGCTGCTCCGTTATTTTTTTGAGGACATTATTGTCATCAAGTTTTTTACGAATCCTGTCAAGTCGTTCCAGTTTGTTATCACCTTCACTGACCTGAATCACGAGTATTTCTTCTGCGGTTTTCAGCGTATCCAGCGCCTCTTCCTCTGCCCTCTGCATGGCCCCGTTAAAGTATGTCTGAATTTTCTCAGAAATGGCGTTCCGACGATCATACACATCGCCCTCGCTATCGATGTCGACCATCTTCAGGGTTTTTTCCACAGCAGTGAGTTTCCGAAGTACTTCAGGGCTGGCTTTGGGGTGGTCTGGCGTTCTGATCTCTTTCAGTTCTTTTTCCAGGCGCGCAAGATTGTGGACCACCCTGAATACCGCTTTTTCCAGGACGTCCTGATTCTTTTCTACGTTGTCTTTACTCAGTTTAATACCAAGAATTTCTGCCAGAGCATTTTGTTTGGCCCCGGTCCAAGAATCCTCTTGATCATGCAGTGTCTGAATTCTATGAAGCAGGACATCTTGTTGAATATCCATTGTCTTGATTTTCTGAAGCATGAGTTGTTTGTGAGCATTCATTTCCTCGATTTTTTGAAGCAGGTGTTCTTGCTGAGCGTCAACATCTGCATTGCTATCAAAATCCTGAATGTTTAAATGTGCGGCAATGGTTGCATAGCGGGCTTTGATTGCAGCTGCTTTTCCAGCTTCTATAATGGTTCCCGGGAGAAGATATCGCTGGACCAAAGCTTCCTGCTGTTCAAGGAGCTGCAGAATGGCCTGCTGACGGGTTTCCGGGGTATCTTTGTCGTTAGAGATCAGGCCGAGATTACTTTCAAGGTTTGTCAGTCTCTGCGGAGCCTCATCGTCGGTCAGGTCTGTCTTATGTTGTATATGCTGCCGAACAGACTGAAAGCGGGCAACAAGATCGTTTTTATTGTTCGGGGTCATACCGAACTGATCTTCAACGGCTGTCAGTATTGTAATTATAATTTCATAGTCAGGCTGTTCTACTGCAGCAAAGGTTGTGACCAACTCCTGGGTGATTTCATGAATTTTATTTCTGAGAAGTCTGGCTTGTTCTTCTGGTGTCTGGGTATTATCCCAATTATAAATACCAAGTTCTGCTGCCGTTTCACGAAATATTTTTTCGTTTAGCTTGCCCAGTTTGGCATGTTCTATCCGCAGCTCCTCCAGGTTGTTGTGTAACTCAAACAGCTGTCTCGCCATGTCGGTCATGACTCTGAAAGTAAACTCTTCGTCTTTTTCAGGATCGATCTGTGCTTCTTTGATATCGCCAATAACGGGTGACACTTTGCGAATATGCTGAAAAAAGTGCGGGTTCATCAGAAGATTTTTGAGTACGGGTTTAAAGCCGAAGTGTTGTAAGAGTTGTCTGTGCATCCGGGTAGGCGTGATGACTAATGAAGCGACTCTGACGTGTTCTGGTGTGAACTCAAATTCACCTGATCCATATGCCTCATCTGGAGAAGCCAGCGCCAATGCCTGCAGGAGGGATTCGTAATAGACAAGCGAACGCGCCGCCAGTTTATCCTCGTTTGAAAGTACCGTCAGTTGATCTTTGTCAACGTCTGCATCGCGCCGTGCAACTAACTCCTCCAGCACCGCCATCTGCCTGCTTCGAATGACGAACCGGTAGTTTTTGAGCCTGCGTTTGTTAAGCTCTGCTTTTACTGCAGGGGCGGGATTATTACCCTCAGCTTCTATCCAGAATTTATAGAGGTTTTCTACGAAAGCGACATCGTCCGGATTCTGCATCAGACCATGAAAAACAATATCCTCCCCCGGAGCTTCTGTTATTTCCAACTTTGGATAACCCACTGGCACAGGATAAACCTGTGTATCATCCTCGGTGTGCACAACGTAGCCGACGGGTTTGTTGTATGCCAGTAGTTCGTTTAGAGCCTTCTGTTGTAAATCCTCTTCCAGTACATGAACCTGGATATAGGCAGAGGCGGCAGCTGCCAGGAGAGCCTCATCATTGACAAAGAGTGATTGACCCAGACGGTGCAGTTCAGGGGGCTGATCGCCCGCAGCGATAAGGCGCATGAAGGTGCGCCCATTCACTTCAACTTTTTCAACTTCAATGGTGGCAAGGCCAACATAGTGATCATTTGAGCCGAGGTTTCCTGCTCTTTCTGCAGCGGCTTTCAAAACTTTAGTCAGTTGCAGGTGGTTGGCGATTTTCGTTAACGGTTGTAATGATGAACTCCAAACTAATTGATCACGAGCAACCTCCACGGAATCCTGATCGGTCATTCCGCCCCTGACTTCAATGACCAGTTCCTTTTCTTCAAGGTTGTGGGTGAACCTGAAGATTCCCTCATCGCCTACTTTGAGAACTTTGATATATTTCTGAGCAACGTCATTTTCGCCTGTTTCAAACTGATCAACACTGGAAACACCATCACCAATACCATAAAGAACTTCTGTAAAACTCATAGTAGTAGAGACAAAGCCGTGTCCTTCTGAAGGCTCATAAGGGTAAGTGGTGGTAAAAGATTTGGGTATTGGCTGCTGGTCATCACCTAAAGTTGGCTGAACCATGACCTCACTACGAAGTTTCACAACATTTCCGCTGCCCAAAATATAGGCTTTAGTCTGCAGTTTTCGAGCAGCCAATGCCTCTGTATTAATGATGGAAGAGCTGATCGCAACGGCCACTGCAAGGCTTAATGCATTGTGGCGGGTATTTGTCATTCTGCCACCTCAGAGCTGAGTACTTTTGTTATCTTGAAAAGTGATTGCCATACCTGGAGAGGAAGCACATTATAGCGGTTCATGGCCGTCAATCGCTCATGGTTGTTCCGGTAAGCTGTTGAGTGAATTTAGTTGAAAGTGAGGAATCCGCCAGAAGCGAATTCAGTTCGCAGTGGCAAAGCTCAATGATTGAGTGGTTTTTCAGGGAAGGAATGCATTCATGGCTGTAGAGGCTTCCTCAGGCGCTTCAGTCCCTGACTCGAATAAAGCACCCAAAGTGCAGGAGTAAGGAATACTTTCTGCATGAGAAAATGACCATTTGGGCACATTCTCCCTGAAGTATTTTTCCCAGCTATTCTCGAACATCTTCATGGTGCGATCACGGCGGTCACGGAACTGCAGATAATTTTCATGTCGAGTCCAGCCATGCATCCTGTTGCCTGCTTTAACACGGTTTGTATAGGCTTCATCAGTTTCATTGAAGCGTTGAGGCGAGGCAATGGCGGTACGTTTCACAAATTCATCCTGCGTTTCACCCACGCCCGTCCAGCGATTCATCTTGTCAAGACTGCGGCCCAGAGGTCCACCCAGCCATTGAGTGAGCAGCTTGTTGTCGTTCAAAAAAAAGTCGAAAGTGAGACTCGATGCCAGAGCGAATCCAAAGGTTTGAGCATAAGTGAGTCCAGATATAAAGCCATGGGCGTATGCTCCGACAGTGGCTACCGGACCCAGCACCAGACCGGCTGTGGTCGAGACCAGAGTTTTTACTTTGTGTGGTGTCGCTCTGTGCAGCAAGGGTACCTGAACCCCTTGCCCGGAACCCATGGATTTCACTATTTCGGGCATCAGACGTGAAACGCTGCGATACCTGTGCGGGTTGGCGTAGTGCTGTCTGGCAAATAGCATAGCGCCGGTTTGCAGCAGAATGACTGATGACGCGGCCTTGCCCAATGGCATGACCATCCCGCCCACCTCAGAGACTTGTTCAATTCCACTGTGGTAGGCATATTGCCCGGTTCGGTCAAGATCAACACCGTAGCCTTGCAACCAGTGCTGGAAAGGTATGGGCATACGGTGCAGGTAATCACCCCTGTTGGTGAGATCCAGAAGGTAGAGGAATGCCATGTTTGACAGCGACAGATCGGTAGCCTGCCAGACGGTATGGGTCGCCAGCAGGGGTTTGTAACTGGTGTAGTACCAGGTGACAGCCTGTACCAGAAAAGCTGAAGGTTTGACCCAGTAATCCCATAGCTGCCAATCGGCCGCTGCGACGTGAGCCAGCATCAACGTGTTATGGATTGCCTTGATCAGGTCTGATTCAGACAGGCCAGCAACATTGGCATGAGGTGTCAGGGTATCCTGAATATTGTTCAGGAAGGCTGCCGTCCTGCGGCCATTTTCAAAGGCAATATCGTCAAGCACGTAGTTGGCGATAATCGCAGCTGCATACTCTTTCATGCCGACAACAGACTCTTTCATACCCGCCGGGTGAGTGGCCGTCAGGGTCACAGGATTAAAGGCAGTCTGAATGAATTCATCAACCCCCTCATCGGAAAGTATCCCGACAACGACTTTGAAGCGGGGCACGTCGACACCCTGTTTGTAGCCAAGGAAGTGTTCAAATTCGGCCACTGTCTGATAACCATCAACACCTCTGACGGCCTTTATGTAGTTCTCAAATTCAACCTTGCTGATCGAGCCTTCCTGCAGCAGAGTAATGATCTTGTTAGCACTGGCAGAATGGGTAGCGAAGTATTCTGAGAAGCTTTTCAGCTCCTCTGGTGAGTACTGGAAGGGACCACCGTCATTTTCGACGGCTTCCTCTGCAGCTCTCAGGGCTTCCCTTAATATCTCTAATTCCGCTTTTTTGCCCTCTGCTGCTCTTTTCAGATTCTGCTGTTTCCGTGTCAGTTGCAGAATCTTGCCGCCAAAACCATCATCCCCACCCAGTTCCAGCTGTTTGTTTCTCAGGGCATCAATACGGGCGTCATGGGTAGCAGTGGAGTCTGGCTTAAGACCCAGATTATTTTCAATGGCTTTAAGACTTGCTTCATAATCCTCCAGAGCTTCCAGTGCTTTTGATATTTTTACTATTTTGTCCATTATTTCTTTATTGTGCTCAAGTTTGGTTTTAGTTTTCGAATCTATGTCTTTGGAGTTGTCAATCGCCTGATTTTCAGTATCCAGAGGCGCTTGTGATTGCTTTTCTTCATCCTTGGCACTGGCCAACTCCATTTCTCTAAAATCGTGCTCATGCAGGAACTGTGTAACCTGAGTGTACTTTCTCCTGGTTTCTGGCAATTCACCCTCTGCGTGATTGACTTTATCCTTACCATGAGACGCTTGATAGTCTCTAATGGCATTAATGTAATTAGCTCCTTCTAAATGATTATCATAGTCAAACTCAAAAGGGATTTTCACGGCGTTAATGATAGTGTTCAGTTGATGAATGAGGCCAACCCGTTTTTCTGCATAGTATTCGCTTTCCTGAAGAAAGCGTTCGATGTCGTTTAATAGGTCTTCAGGGGTTTGATTATCATTCTGAGTCAGGCCAAACCTGGCATGAATTTGTTTCAGTGATTTATTGAGATCCGTAATGTATTTATCTCTGTCGGTGGGGACGTCAGTAGAATCTGTGAATACCACCTGTTTACGATCAACAACATCCAGTTTGCGATGAAGTTCCTCCAGCTCAGTTTCAGCTTCTTCTATGCTTACTTTCGCTCTGGCCAGCTCTCGATCAAGAACGTATCGGGGCTTAGGTCCCAGGCGAGCCATTAGCCTGTCAAGCTCATTCTCAATGGCTGCAATGCGCTCATTAACATCGGGCTGACCCGCATTGAAAACTTCTTCATCCAGCTGCTCGAGTGTCGCTGTAATCAAACGGTTCTGGTCTTTGAGAGGAGCATCTTCTTTATAATTCTCAATGTTGAGTTGACGAGCTATTTCATTGTTTCTGTCTCTTTTGACACTTTCATGGTCATAGAATTCGCCCACTTCATCCGTTAATAACCAAATTTTGGTGCTTAGAGCATCCTTTTTTTCATCCAGGCTGGCATCTTTTCTAAATTTTACTTTCAGGACATCGGCCAGTGTAGCAATAAAATGCTGGCCTCTTTCTTCAGCCGCAGAGTTTTCGCTAATGTCGATGTTCAGCTTTTCCTCTACAACTTTAAGCAGCACTATCTGTTGTTTTGTGATTAACTCATCAGCGTCTTCGACAAGAAAGTTAAGACGCCCTTGCAGCCTCGCAAGTTTTAATTTCCCTGTTTCGTACGTTGGTGCGATGTTTTTTTTCCGGACCCTGTAATCTATATCAGCCAGCATTTTTTCGGTGACATCATTGCTCTCAAGTTTGCTACGAACCCTGTTAAGTCTTTCTGCATTGCCATCATCTTCATTGACTTTGATCCCGACGATTTCTTCTATGATTTTCAGTATACGCAGCGCCTCTTCCTCTGCATTCTGTCTGACATCAGTGATGTATGTCTGAATTTCCTCAGAAATGGCGTGACGACGGTCATAGACATCGTCTTTTCTATCGAGGTCGTCCATCTTCAGGGCTTTTTCCAGAGCCATCAGTTTCTCTAATACTTCAGGCATGGCTTTGGTATGGTCTGGTGTTCTGATGTCTTCCAGTTTTTCTTTTGAATCTGTAAGAATATTAACCCTGTCGTGTATTGGCTGTATCAGTGCCGACAGGTGCTGTTGAATGGACTGAAAGCGGGCACCCAGATCGTTTTCATTATCTGGAGTAATATCGAGTTGGCCTTCAATAGCGGCCAGATTTGTTTTTACAGTGTCTTTCTCATTAAGTCTCTCTCTGATGCGTATGGCCTGGTCTTCAAGTGACTGGGTATCATCCCAGTGATCAATACCAAGTGCTTCTGCCAGCTCAATGTTGCGAATTTTTATGGCTTTTTCTCTGGCATTACGAACTTCCTGTTTCAGTGCCGGAATTTCCGCGACTTCCTGCTGAAGTTTTTGTAACTGGTTTTGCCGTCCTTCCAGCAATGAAAGAGTCCGTGCAAGGTAATGCTCAGCTTGATTTTGAATGAGTTGAAGTGCCTGGACTTCTTCCCTCTCAATCAGCTGTCTGGCCATGTCGGCACTGACTTTGGCTACAAACGAATCGTCCTGGTAAGCAACATCGGTCTGTGATTCGGCGGCAAAGGGGTTCAGAATACTCTGAACAAAATTCTGGTTCGTCAGAAGATCTCCAAGCACGGGTTTAAAGCTGAAGTGATCTGCGAATTGCATCTGCAGCCAGGTTGGCGTGATGGCTAACGAAGCGACTCTGATGTGTTCTGGTGTGAGCTCAAATTGAGCGGCTGGAGATGCTTGAGTTGGAGTTGCACTGACCAATGCCTGCTGGAGAAATTCGTAGCATGCAAGTGTATTGATTGCCTGTTTATCTTCGTTTGTAAACGTCATTGGCTGTTCAGTACCGTGCCGCGCAGCAATCTCCTCCAGCACTGCCATCTGCCTGCTTTGAATCACGAACTGGTAAGTTTCGACCTTACCTTTTCTAACTATTGTTGCCACTGACGGGATGGGGTTGTCAGCCTCCGCTTCTTTCCAGAGGTTATAGAGGTTTTCTACAAAAGTAATATCATGCGGATTCGGCTTCTGACCATGGAAGACGATAACCTCACCCGGAGCTTCTGCTACTTCCAGCTTTGGATAACCCGAGGGCACAGGATAAAGCGGTCTGTCACCCTTGACGTGGACAACATATCCGACGGGTTTATTGTGTGCTAACAGTTTATTAAGCGCTTTCTGTTGTAAATCCCTTTTCAGAATGTGAACCTGGATATAGGCAGAGGCGGCGGCTGCCAGAAGAACATCATCATTGACAAAGAGTGATTGACCCAGACGTTGCAGCTCAGGAGGCTGATCGCCCGCAGCGATAAGACGCGTGAAGGTACGCCCATTCACTGCAACTTTTTCTACTTCAATGGTGGCAAGTTCGACATAGTGATCACTTGCGCCAAGGTCTCCGGCTTTGTCATCAGCTACTCCCAGCACAGCATGCAGCAGTTGGGGGTGGGCGATTTTCGTAAATTCTAATAATCGACAGCCATCTAATCGACGATGGACAGCCGAGACTGAATCCTGGTCGGTCATTGTGCCTCTGACTTCAATGACCAGTTTCTCTTCTTCAAGGTTATGAGTGAACCTGAAGATTCCTTTATTACCCACCTTCAGAATTTTGCTGTATTTCTGAGCAACATCATTCTCGCCTGTTTCAAACTGATCAACAGTGGAAACGCCACCCTTAATATTATAAAGAATGTCTGTAAAGCCTACAGAGTGAATACTGTAGCTCGTTCTGTCATGTTTCGGATCAATGTAGAGGGTGGTAATGGATTTGGGTATTGACTGCTGGTCATCCCCTACAGCTGGCAGAACAGTGACTTCACTCTGGGTAAACTCCGCATGTTCATAGCTAAAAAAATCGACAGATTTCGTCTGCAGCCTGCGACCGGCCAATGCCGGTGTACCTGTCATGAAAGCGCTGACGGCAATGGCCACGGCAAGGCTTAATACACCGGGGCGGAGACATGTCATTTTACTACCTCGAAGAAGGCACCCAGAGTGTAGGAGTAAGGAATACTTTCTGCGTGGGAAAACGACCATTTAGGTACATTTTCCCTGAAGTATTTCTCCCAGCCATTCTCAAATAGTTTCATGGTGTGATCGCGGCGTTCACGGAACTGCAGGTAATTTTCGTGTCGAGTCCAGCCATGTATCATGTCATTTGCTTCAGCACGGTCTGTATAGGCTGCATCGGTTTCACCGAAGCGTTGAGGCGAAGCAGTATCGGTACGCATCACGTATTCATCGTCCGTTTCACCTGCGCCTCGCCAGCGATTAATCCTGTCAAGAGTGCGGCCCAGGGGGCCACCCAGCCATTGAGTGAGCATCTTGTTGTCGTTCATAAAGAAGTCGAAAGTGAGACCCGATGCCAGAGCAAATCCGAAGGTTTGAGCACTGGTAAATCCGGCTATAAGACCATAGGCGTATGCTCCAGCAGTGGAAATGGGGCCCAGCACCAGACCCGCTGTGGCGGAGGCCAGCGTTTTCACTGTTTGTGGTGTTACCCTGTGCAGCAGGGGTACCTGAATCCCTTGTCCGGAACCCATTGATTTCACTATTTCGGGCACCAGACGGAAAATGCTGCGATACATTTGCGGGTTGGCGTTGTACTGTCTGGCAAACAGCATGGAGCCGGTTCTCAGCAGAATCACTGAAGATGCGGCCTTGCCCAATGGCATGGCCAGTCCCCCCAGTTCAGAAACTTTTTCAATTCCTTTGTGGTGGGCATATTGCGCGGTTCGGTCAAGATCAACACCATAGCGTTCCAGCCAGTGCTGAAAAGGTATGAGCATTCGGTGCAGGTAATCACCCCTGTTGGTCAGATCCAGAAGGTAGAGGAATGCCATGTTTGACAGCGACAGATTGGCAGCCTGCCAGACGGTATGGGTCGCCAGCAGGGGTTTGTAACTGGTGTAGTACCAGGTGACAGCCTGTACCAGGAAGGCTGAAGGTTTGACCCAGTAATCCCATAGCTGCCACTCTGCCGCTGCGACATGAGCCAGCATCAATGTATTATGGATTGCCTTGATCAGGTCTGATTCAGACAGGCCAGCAACATTGGCATAAGGTGTCAGGGTATCCTGAATATTGTTCAGGAAGGCTGCCGTCCTGCGGCCATTTTCAAAGGCAATATCGTCAAGCACGTAGTTGGCGATGACCGCAGCTGCATACTCTTTCATGCCGACAACAGACTCTTTCATACCTGCCGGGTCAGTGGCCGCCACGGTCACAGGATTAAAGGCAGTCTGCATGAATTCTTCAGCCCCCTCATCAGACAGTGTCCCGACAACGACTTTGAAGCGAGGCACGTCGACACCCTGTTTGTAGCCAAGGAAGTGTTCAAATTCGGCCACTGTCTGATAACCATCAACACCTCTGACGGCCTTTATGTAGTTCTCAAATTCAACCTTGCTGATCGAGCCTTCCCGCAGCAGAGTTATGATCTTGTTAGCACTGGCAGAATGGGTAGCGAAGTATTCTGAGAAGCTTTCCAGATCCTCAGGTTCATGCTCGACGAAGTGAATGTCTGTTTTGCCCATGGCGCGAATGTCGTCCTTGAATTGTTGAGACCCTATTTCCATCTCAGACATGGCCTTGAGCACCAGAATATCAACTTCATCCAGCGCATCCCTGGGCTGACCGTACAGGGGCTGGACAGGGTATTTCGGAAAGCTGGTCTTCAGGCTCTTAAAAACTTCCACAATCCGACTGGCCTGTTTAAATGTCAGTGTGTCTCCAGCCAATGCCTTTACGCGAATGGATGCAAATTCATCGTCAAAATTGAAAACCGGAAGATATGGCATTCCCTTATCGCTCTCCATTGTTGCTACGTGCAGGCCAATTGCGGCTTGCAGAGCTTGTTTTTTGAGAGGGTGCTGCTGCATGAAGTCGTTCATATCGGTCAGCAGTTTTGCATGTCTCTCTGTGTACTGGATGGGACTGCGGTCATTCTTGACGGCTTCTTCGGCAACCTTCAGGACATTTTTCATTCTTGCAACGTCTGCTTTACTGGCTTCAATTTCAGCTTCCAGACGCATATAAAGGGACGGTTCCTCAATCAGCTGCCGGATCTTGCCGCCAGTACCATCGTCACCGCCCAGTTCTACCTGTTTGTTTCTCAGGGCATTAATCCGTTGTTCATTAGTGTCAGAAGCGTCTGGTTTATGACCCACAGCTGCTTCAGTGGCTTCAAGAAGCGCGTCATGATCCGCCAGGTCCTGTTTTGCAATCAATGCAGCTTGATATTTATGAGTCAGGGCTGAATTCAGCCGATCCCGATCGATTTTATCCGAGCTCGATGGGTTCCTATTGATGTTTTCATAGTCGAACATCTGCTGTTCTTTGCGAACCAGATTTTCTCGTGCAGCAACTTCTTCAGCCATTGCATTGGCTAAATAAATACTTTTCCTGTCGTGCTCACGCAGGAATTCCGTGACTTGAGTGTACTTTTTTCTGGTTAAAGGCAGTTCATTCCACAATCTTTCCATTTCACCGGTTGTTTCCCGACCCGGAGTATATGAATAACCATTAAAAGTAAGAACGTAATCATCAGCTTCTTCCAGCGAAGCGGGGTCGCCTTTTATCCAGACGCGCAGATTGGTTTTGGCTTTCAGCTCCTCAATGATTTTATCTCGTATGTCTGCTCTGTATCCCAGCAGGTAATATATGATGTCCTCTGCCCGCTCTTTGTTGGTTTGCCCGTCACCTGCAGACAGACCCAGCTGGGTCTGATACTGTTTCATTGCCTGATTGATAGCAATGTCTTCCGGGGTACGCTGGAGCAAAACATCCATATTGTAGTTTGCTTTTTCCAGCTCATTTTCAGCTTCCATCACTGCTCGCCTGGCTCTGGCTACCTCGTGATCAAGAGCGCATCGGGGTTTTGGCCCCAGCAGAGCCATTTGCCTGTCAAGCTCATTCTCAATGACTGCGATATGTTCATTAATGGTGGGCTTATCGACGTTGAAAACGTCTCTAATCATTTTTGAGAATGTTTTATCAAGGAGACTGATCCGGTCATTCTGACAGGCATTGTTTTTATCTCCTGAGACAGGTTCATCTTTACAGCGCCTGATTGCGTCAATCTTTAATTCTGAAAGGCTTTTTAACAGAACAATCATATGTTCACGCATACTGGCATCCTTCTTTAATTCCACTTCCAGATTGTCGGCCAGTTTAGCAATGAAAGCCTTGCCTCTTTCTATAGCAGGAGCGTTTTCGTTCTTGTCGATGCCCAGCCTGTTCTCTACAGCTTCAAGCATCCTTATCTGTCGTCTTGTGGCTAGCTCGTCCGTTTCAACATAAGAGGTAATACGCACGCAAAGCTGGAGCCTCTCAAGTGTACCTTTCCTTCTTTTGTAATCAGGTTTGGGATCTTCTCTCCAGAGGGCATGAAATTGATACTCCGTCATTTTTTCGATGACATCATCCTCCAGAAGTTTATCACGAACCCTGTCAAGTCGTTTCAGGTTGTTATCACCTTCACTGACTTGGATCTCGAGTATTTCTTCTGCAGTTTTCAGCACATCCAGCGCCTCTTCTTCTGTCCGCCGTTTGGCCTCCTTGAGGTATGTCTGAATTTTCTCAGAAATGGCGTTCCGGCGATCATAGACATCCCCCTCGCTATTGAGGTCGACCATGTTCAGTGCTTTTTCTACAGCAGTCAGTTTCCGAAGTACTTCAGGGCGATGGCTTGGCGTTCCAGCTTCTGTTGCAGCAAGCTTTGTGGCAACTGATTGGTGGATTTCATGAATTTTTCTGCTGATAAGTCTGGACTGTTCTTCGGGGGGTTGAGTGACATCCCAGTCATCAATGCCAAGCTCTTTTGCCAGTTGCGCGTTGTGAGCTTTTGCGGCATCATTGCGCACATGTTTTTTTAGCAGTTGAATTTGATCGTCTTCCCATCGAAGTGTCTTTATCTGGTTTTCCTGCTCTTCTACTCTGGCTCGAAGCTGTTCAAGCTTAACCTCATAGTAATGTATTAGTTCTGTTAATTCGTCTTCATCGGTGAGTTCGGGCTCTTTTACCCTCAGCTTTTCCAGCTCGTTTTCCATTTCAATCAGCTGCATGGCAAATTTGCGCTTGACTTTGGAAGCAAAGCCTTCCTGTTCGCTGGAAGGATCGTCAAAATAATCGTCAGAAAATACGGTGGTATCGGATTTAATTATTTGATGAATATTCTGAATGAAATACCGGTTATTCAGAAGGTTTCCAAGTACGGGTTTGAAGCTGAAGCGTTTGACAAGTTCGACATGCATCCAGGTCGGCGTGATGAACGACGAAACAAATCTGATCTGTGGTATTGTTAATTTAAATTCATCGGCTCGATCTGAACAGGCACAGGTCAATGCCTGCTGGAGATATTCATAGTATGCAAGTGTCACCACGTTGCCAAAGTATAAAAAAGACGTACCTGTTGTACTGACAATGCCCTTCTCGTGCTCTGCAGCTAACTCCTCGAGCACTGCCATCTGCCTGCTTCTAATGTTGTACTGGTAGCTTTTGAGCCGGTCTTTTTTAATCTGTATCGTTTCTCGAGGGCGAGGACTGTTGCGGAACTCTTCCATCCAGACGTCATAGATAGCTTCCATAAAAGCGATATCCGTCGGATTCTGCTTCTGACCACGGAAAACAATAATCTCCCCCGGAGTCTCAGTCACTTCCAGTTTTGGAAAGCCTGCAGGCACAGGGAGAGCCTGCGTGTTATCCTCAGCGTAGATAACATAGCCAACGGGTTTCTGGCAGGACAAGAGTTTATTCAGAGTTTCCTGTTGTAAATCTTCTCTCAGAACATGAACCTGGGCATAGGCAGAGGTGGCTGCTGCTAAAAGCACCTCATCATTGACAAAGAGCGATTGACCCAGACGTTGCAGTTCTGGTGGCTCATCGCCTGCAGCGATCAGTCGCATAAAGGTGCGCCCTTTCACTTCAACCTGGTCTACTTCAATAGTGGCAAGGGCAACATAGTTATCAATTTCGCCAAGACTTCCTGCTCTTTCATTCGCACCTTTCAGCACGCCGACCAGATGTTCAGGGTCGGCGACTTTCGTAAACGGTTCCAGTGGTTGGATATCACTTGATTGAGCACGAACAGCCGAAATTGAATTCTGATCGGTCATTCCTTTTCTAACTTCAATGACCAGTTTCTTTTCCGCAAGATTATGGGTGAACTTGAAGATTCCCTCATCACCGACCTTGAGGACTTTGGTGTATTTCTGAGCAACGTCATTATCGTCCGTTACAAACAGATCAACACTGGAAACGCCACCTTCGATGCCGGAAAGAACGTCTGTGAAGCCTTCAGAAGGAGTCTCGTAGCCTGCTCTGGGTTCAGTCTGATCGGGGTAGGTGGTTGTAAAAGATTTGGGTATGGGTTGCTGGTCATGACCTAAAGTTGGCTGAACTATGACCTCACTCTGGATAAACTCCACAGATTCATTGTCCAGAATATCAAAAGATTTTGTCTGCAGCCTGCGATCGGCCAGTGCCTGTGTACTGATGATGGAAGAGCTGATTGCAATGGCCACTGCAAGGCTTAATGCAGTGGGGTGAATAGTTGTCATTCTGCGATCTCACTGCTTTTGTTATCGTGAAAAGTGATTGTTGCACCAGACGAGGAAGCAACTTTCAAAATCACCCATGGTTGTTAATTGCTCATGGTTGATACGGTAAGCTGAAGTGTTCACCTGTTTCATGGTGAATTGCTGAGGTTGCTGGTGGAAAGCTTGATTGAGAGGTGTTTCTCTTATCATCACCGTGTACTTACAGTTCATCATCCTTTTGCAATTTATTGAAGGCTTCAAGAGTGTAGAAGTAAGGAATGCTTTCTGCAGAAAAAAAATAAGACACCCATAATGAAAAAATGAGACACCCAAAGAATAAAAAAGAAAAATAAGACACCCATAAAAATTAATAAAAAAAAATAAGACACCCATAATGAAAAAATGAGACAAGAAAAATAAGACACCCATAAAAATTAATAAAAAAATAAGACACTCAAAAACCGTATTCCCAAAAAGTATCAGAAAATCTATCCTCAAGTAGCGTATCAAAAAGAAAAATAAGACACCCATAAAAATTAATAAAAAAATGCCTCGTCAGAGAAAAATAAGACACCCATAAAAATTAAGCCTCGTCAGCAAAATCTGTGGGGCATTTCTGGTTCGGGCAGGTTGCCCAGTGCATGATATAAAGCGATTTCTGCACATCTATAGGTTCTGAAACCATACGATTTTCTCGTAGTGAGTTTTATCTTGGTGTTCAGACCTTCCACAATTCCGCTGGAAAATGCTTTTTTTGCCCTGAACCAATTCAGGATCAGTGGCCTGTGCCGCCGAACAGTTTTAGCTACTTTCTTCATCGGCTCTATCTTTGACCGCATGACTCTTGTACACCACCGGTCCAGATACTTTCCTGCCCAGTGTGGTGATATGTAACCCCAGAACACTTGAAACTCCTCTCTGAGCAGATAGCCCCTGACACTTTTGAGATTATACTGAAGCACTGTATTTAACTTGATCTCTTCTTTCTCGGTCAGGTTTTCCTTCCGTTTCAGCAGACACCAACGGGTCTTTTTCAAAACAGGCTCATAGCCATCAGCCTGAAGCTGTTTGTGTTCTGATGCCCTGACCTCATCGATGGCCTTGTTCAGCATGGCCACAATGTGAAATCGATCCAGAATATGCAGCGCCTGATTGGCAAACTCGGCGATCCCGCTGTGTCAGGATAGTTGTCCCGCTCACTGATTAACCAATAAAAGCTAGACAGTGGGCGATGGACGTTGAATATGCCTCGTTTTTCAGAGGAACGTAAATCAGCTGTTTTGAAAAAACTGTTACCACCACACAATCGCTCTGTGCCGGATGTTGCCAGAGAGGAAGGTATCAGCGAACAAACCCTGTATAATTGGCGTAAAAAACTACGGGACAAAGGATTACCTGTGCCAGGGAACGAACAAAAATCAGAACAATGGTCTGCTGAAAGCAAGTTTGCCGTGGTCGTCGAAACCGCTGCTTTGTCAGAAACAGAGTTAAGTGAATACTGCCGTAAAAAAGGGCTTTATCCTCAACAAGTCAAGGAGTGGAAGCACGCTTGTATTTCAGGTGCTGTTCAGGCTTCTCAGCGTGCAGACCAGGAAAGCAAGCAATTAAAACAAGAGCGTAAGCGCAATCAGAGCCTTGAAAAAGAGCTTCGCCGTAAAGACAAGGCGTTGGCAGAAGCTGCAGCCCTGCTGGTGCTATCAAAAAAGCTCGATGCCTTCTACGGGATAGACAGCGAGGACAACTGACACCTGTCGATAAGCGCCGCCAACTGCTGACATGGTTTGATGAGGCTATAGCAAACGGCGCTTCTCGCTGGAAGGCTGCTGAACAATTGGAAATATCCCTGAAAACACTGAATCGCTGGCGCGATGACAATGGTGCAGTGTTAACGGACAAACGCCCGGATGCCTTGCGCCCGGTACCCTCTAACAAACTGACTGAGGAAGAGGAGCAACGTATTCTGACTATCAGTAATGAAGATGAGTATGCGAGCCTGCCACCATCGCAGATCGTGCCAGCCCTTGCAGACAAGGGAGTATACGTTGCTTCTGAATCTAGCTTTTACCGTGTGTTGAAAAAGTATGGTCAGTTGCACCACCGCGGTCGTTCAAGAAAGCGATCGAAAAGCAACAAGCCGACAACCTATGTTGCTACTGGCCCTAACCAGGTCTGGTGTTGGGACATCAGTTACATACCTTCCAGGGTACGCGGCCAGTTCTGGTACCTCTACCTGATACTGGACGTTTACAGTCGTAAGATTGTTGGTTGGGAGATTCATAGCCGTGAGTCTGGTGAGTTAGCCAGTGAACTGATTAACCGGACAATGGTGGCTGAAAAATGCACTAAAACACCGCTTGTACTGCACTCAGACAATGGGGCTCCAATGACGTCGAGTACCTTTAAGGCCAAGCTTGAGGAATTGGGCATTATTCCCTCTCATAGTCGCCCAAGGGTGAGTAACGATAACGCATTTGCAGAATCGATCTTTAAAACGGTGAAGTACTGTCCTCAGTGGCCATCTCAAGGTTTTCTGACGTTAGAACACAGTCGACAGTGGATGCTGAAGTTTGAGCGCTTTTATAACAATGAACACCGCCATAGCTCAATCCGCTTTGTGACACCTGCGCAACGGCATGAGAAAAGAGATCAGGAAATCCTGAATCACCGGAAACAGGTGTATACCAAAGCGCGAGAAGCTAATCCAACGCGCTGGTCAGGAGTTATCAGAAACTGGGAGCCTGTAGGTGCGGTTGCACTGAATCCTGAGCGGTTGTCTGAAGCAAGAATTAACGAGAAAAAGGCAGCCTAAAATTCAGTTTTCGGGACAACTATCTTGAAAAACTCCGCGATCGCCTTTACATAGGGCTTCCACATGTCAGAGCAGACATACCTCAGTTGTTGACTACGCTCAGGGCCAAAAAAGAAGAAAAAGTTTCTAATTGTGGCTTCAGTACGATCCTGACCAACCCATAATAGCCGGGTGCAACTGCGATCAATCTGATAAACCACTGTCAGGTATTTATGTCCGACCTGGTAAGCCACTTCATCAACGCCAATGGCCTTGATATTGTCGAGTGAACGATGCGCTTTGCCCCACTCAACCATGTACTCCACAGCATGAAATACTTTCTCCCATGAGGTATTGAAAGTACTGGCAACCTCTTTCCAAGACAGCTTTCTGGCCCAGTTTGCCAGAAATTGCATATAGGCTTTGGTCAGCTCCTTCTTACCTTCAGCCCATGGGACTTGCTCAACCTTTACGCCGCACGTCTTACATTCCACCCGGCGCATTCTATAGAGCAAGAAAACTCTGATTCCCCAGAGAGGAACAAACTCGAAACGACGCTCAGAAAGATGATCGTAGCCCGGAGCAGGTTTCTGGCATCCTGAGCAGATAGCGTGACTGTTCTTTCGTGGAACAACGGCTACATTGAATACTTCAGAGCCTTGGTAGAAGCCAAGTTTCACATCCTGATAAACAAATGACTTGAGTTTATGAACTTTATTGAGGATAGTTTTTATTAGCATCAGCGGTGTCTCTTGTGGTTATTTTGTCTGCTAACAAAAAAACTATCAAAAATCAGCCGCTGGTGCTTCTACCTATCAAATTGACTCATTTTTACCCACAGATATCCCTGAAGAGCCAAAATTAATAAAAAAATAAGACACTCAAATAAAAAAATAAGACACTCAAAAACCGTATTCCCAAAAAGTATCAGAAAATCTATCCTCAAGTAGCGTATCAACGAGCCACACAGAGCCATTAAACGCACAGAGTCTTTCAAGCCATAACTCAGGCAGTACAAATCCATTCCGACATAAGTCGAAGAGAGATAAAGCGAGGGTCTTTGACGTCTTAACTGACTTCTACGCTAACCTGTCAGGTACAAACGACTGCAGGCGTTTAAACCTCGAAGCCACTTCTGTCCGGCTTCAAGTGCAAAGGCCTTCATCGCCTCCAAACGGCCAACTGCCCGATAAAAACGATTATTCCATTGCATGGTTTTTAGCCACTCATTCGAATCAATGTCCAATCTTTGAAGAATAGGAGGGGTACACGACGGGATGGAACCTTTCTTATCTGTCTTGGCAATCCGGCCACTCCAGTCAACCAGTTCCAGATAGTCATGAAGAAGGTAGGGAAGGGCAACGTCCGTGTTCTGGCCCTGCAAACAAAAAGGTTTCAGGGTCAGCGGCTGATTTTTAGTCTCAGAATGTGTAAATTGATCCACTCGTTCCTGAATCGACGTGTAGTCGGACTCTTCGGGTGTTTCTACTTCTCCAGCCCGAATCGGATTCAAGTCAACGTAGGTCATGCAGGTCAGTAAAGCTGCCTCGTCCAGCAATGCCTGGCTTTTAAAGCGACCTTCCCAGAAGCGTCCTTTACACTGGTCTTCTTTATTGGCCTCACGAGCAAGGTATTCATTCAGGCAGCGCATAAACCAGCTGATATCCATTAAACGACGCCGGTATTCCTCAGCATATTCATCAATACGGGCCAACTCAGCGCTGCCCAGTCTGTCAGCGGCCAGATACCTTTGCACCAGAAGCGGACCTCTGAACAAGGTTGTCCAACGATGAAGCACTTCATTCCGTGACCAGCCTCTGGCAGATGACTGATTGATGTGCAAAACCACATGATAATGGTTTGACATGACTGCGTAAGCGCAGACTTCGATAGCAAAGACTGAAACCAGTTCCCGGAGTTTATCCACCACCCACTGGCGGCGATGCTCGTAGTTCTTGCCAGTCAGGTGGTTCTCTCCACAGAGGTAAGCCTGACGAACACATCTTGCCATGCAGTGGTAATAGGGCGTTGAGCTGGGGTCAATCAGTGTATTGCGGGCCTGAGCCATGGACTCACCTGTTTGGGTAAAAAATCAGTGATGGGTGAAAAAGTAGACCAGATGGGTGGTAAAGCAAATTTATGGGTGTCTTTTTTCTTTTTTTATGGGTGTCTTTTTTTTTATCTTTTTTTTTATTTTTTTTCTTTTTTTTTCTTCTTTTCTAAAGGGGTCATTCACTGGTTTCTGATATCAAAGTTCGTCATAGGTATTCTTGTCTTCCAGATCGGACTTCTTAACCTCAAGACCAGCCAGCGCTGCTTTCTCGGCTGTGGGGATGGTGGTTGATTTGGTTTGAGGGTTATTTATCTGATCATCACTCTTTTGCCAATCATTGAAGTTTCCCAGAGTGTAGGAGTAAGGAATACTTTCTGCGTGGGAGAATGACCATTTAGGCACATTGTCCCTGAAGTATTTCTCCCAGCCATTCTCAAACAACTTCATGGTACGATCACGGCGGTCACGGAATTGCAGATAATTTTCGTGTCGCGTCCAGCCATACATTTTTTTGCCTGCTTTAACACGCTTTGCATAGGCCTCATCGGTTTCATTAAAGCGTTGAGGCGAAGCAATAGCCGTACGTTTCACATATTTATCCCGGTTTTCCCCCAGGCCGAGCCAGCGATTAATCCTGTCAAGGCTTCGACCCAGAGGTCCACCCAGCCATTGCGTGAGCATCTTGTTGTCGTTCATAAAAAAGTCGAAGGTGAGACTCGACGCCAGAGCAAATCCAAAGGTTTGAGCATAAGTGAATCCAGATATAAGGCCATGAGCGTATGCTCCGACAGTGGCTACCGGACCCAGCACCAGACCGGCTGTGGCCGAGGCCAGGGTTTTTACTTTTTGTGGTGTCGCCCGGTGCAGCAGTGGTACCTGAAGCCCTTGTCCGGAACCCATGGACTTCACTATTTCGGGTGCCAGACGAAAAATACTGTGGTACATATACGGGTTGGCGTTGTACTGCCTGGCAAACAACATGGAGCCGGTTCTCAGTAAAATGACTGAGGAAGCGGCTCTACCCATTGGCATGGCCAGTCCGCTCACTTCAGTGACTTGTTCAATTCCACTGCGGTCGGCATATTCGTCAGTTCGGTCAAGATCAACACCGAAGCGTTCCAACCAGTGCTGGAAAGGTGTGAGCATCCGGTGCAGGTAATCACCCCTGTTGGTCAGATCCAGAAGATAGAGGAATGACATGTTCAAGAAGGATAGCTCGGTAGCCTGCCAGGTGGTGTGGGTCGCCAGCAAGGGGGCGTAGCTGGAGAAGTACCAGGTGACAGCCTGTACCAGAAAGGCTGATGGTTTGAGCCAGTACTCATTCAGCTGGTGCTCAACCGCTGCGGCATGAGCCTGCATCAAGGTGCTATTGATAGCCTTGATCAGGTCTGACTCAGACAGGCCGGCAGCATTGGCATAAGGCGTCAGGGTATCCTGAACATTGGTCAGAAAGGCTGCCGTCCTGCGGCCATTTTCAAAGGCAATATCGTCAAGAATATAGTTGGCGATGATCGCGGCAGAGTACTCTTTCATACCGGCAACCGACTCTTTCATTCCTGCCGGTTCTATAGCAGTAACGGCCACAGGAGTAAAGGCACTCTGTATGAACTCATCAACTCCTGCATCGGACAGCATCTGGACAACGGCTTTGAAGCGGAGCACATTGATGCCATGTTTGTTGCCCAGGAAGTGTTCAAATTCAGCCGCTGTCAGATAACCACCGACATCTTTGGCAGCCTTCATGTAGTTTTCAAGCTCAATCTTGCTGATCAGTCCTTCACGCAGCAGAGCTATAATTTTGTTACCACTGGCAGAATGAGTAGCGAAGTATTCCGAGAAGTCTGTCAGGTCTCCTGATTCATGTTCGACGAAGTGAATGGCTGTTTCGCCCATGCCGTTAATGACCTCGTCGTATTGTTGAGCCCCACTTCCTATCTCACTCCTGACCCTGTGCGCCAGACTCTCGACTTGTTCCATGATATCTGGCTCAGAGGGGGAGAGCGGGAAGCTTCTTTTCAGGCTTTTGAAAACTCCCACAATCCGACTGGCCTGATTAAACGTCAGGTCTTTTCCGACCAGCGCCTGCAAGCGAATGGGGGCAAACTCATCGTCAAAATCGAAAGTGGTAAGACAGGGTATGACCTTACCACTGTTTAACGCAGAGGCTGCCAGACCTGTTGCGGCTTCCAGAGCTTGTTTCTTGAGAGAGTGCTGCTTTATGAAGTCGTGCATCTCGGCCAGAACTTTTACCTGTCCCGGGGTATACCGGAAGGGACCGCCGTCATTTTTGACGGCTTTGCCTGCCGCTCTCAGCACTTCCTTCATTCTCTCAATATCTGCTTCTCTGGCTTCAATCTCACTTTCCAGACGGTCCTGTTCCTGAATCAGTTGCTGAATCCTGCCGCCATTGCCATCATTCCCACCCAGTTCCAGTTTTTTGTTTCTCAGGGCATTAACCCGGTCATCATAGTTAGCAGTAGAATCTGGTTTAACGCCCACAGTTTCTTCAATGGCTTTAAGGCTCGCTTTATGATCCTCCAGAGCTTTTTGTGCTTCTGACTTCAGCGTTTTTTTCTGTTCCAGGACTAAATCCAGCTCAGCTCTCTCGTCCTCAAGTGAGGTTTTAGTTTGCGGATCAATGTCTTTGGAATGGTTAATGTCCTGATTTTTTCTATTCAGAGCCTCTTGTGCTTGTTTTTCTCGAAATTGTGCATGAGCCAATTCCATTTCTCTAAATTCGTGCTCATGCAGGTATTTCGTAACCTGAGTGTACTTTCTTCTGGTTTCAGGCAGTTCGCCTATTGCGAAATCGACTTCATCCCGACCATAAGCGGCTACATAGTTTCTGACAGCATTCATGTAATCCTCTTCTGACATTTTATCAGGGTCACTCTCAAAAGGGGGTCTGAGATCTTTGATGGCAGCACCCAGTTTCTTAAAGGTTTCAACTCGTCTATCTGTCTCGTCCCTGTTTCTTTTCAGAAAACGTTTAATGCCGTCTATCAGGTCTTCAGGGGTTTGATTATCATCCTGAGTCAGACCCAACCCGGTCTGAATTTGTTTCATTGCCTGATTGAGAGCAGTGGTATCTCTGACCGTGTCAGGGCGGACGTCAGTAGAATGTGCAAATAGCACTTGTTTACCATGAACAGCATCCAGTTTGCGATGAAGTTCCTCCAGCGCACTTTCAGCTTCTTCTATGTCGCCTTTGACTACCTCTGAATCAGGAACGTATCCTGGTTGAGATCCCGGACGAGCCATTTGCCTGACAAGCCTGGTTCGAACCCTCTCAAGCCTTGCTGTCATGTCATCTCCTTCATTGACTTTGATCTTGAGTAGTTTTTCTACGGATTCCAGTACATTCAGTGCCTGACGGTCTTGTAATTTACTGTCTTCATTCAGTTCAGGATCAGGAACCTCAGCCAGAGCATCTTGTCTGAGTTTGACGAAAGTTGCTTCTTTAGTGGCTTGAGTATTCAGTGTCGTCTTTTCAGGTTCTTCCTGAGGCTGTCCTGCTGAGGCAGCCGCTCTGTGCATACCATTAATTTTCTCCAGGAGGCGTCTGGCATGCTCATCCAGTGACCGGGTATCACTCCAGTCATCCTTGCCAAGTGCTACTGCCAGTTCAGCGTTGTAAAGACTTCTGGCAAAAAGAACTTCCTGTTCCAGCTCAGGAATTCGCCCGATTTTCTGAATAATTGTATTTTGCAGGCTTTGCTGATCTTCCAGCTGCACAAGAAGCTTTGCAACTTTACCCTTAATGATCTGAAGGAGTTGTTGCACTTCCAGTTTTATCTCATCGCCGGTATCGGCTATTTCCGGTGCCCGCTGCAACCTGTATTCAAGCTGCAAGAGTTCGACTGCCTCTTTCTGAAGAAGCTCTTGCAGGTCGCTGTCCCGTTCAGCCAGCTGTCTGGCCATGTTGTCCTTGAATTTGACAGCAAACTGTTCGTCGTCGTGTATGCCGTCGGTCTCTAATTTAACGACAGTGGATATATGATTAAGAATATTCTCAACAGCATGCTGGCTAGTCAGAAGGTCTCTGAGTACAGGGTTGAAGCTGAAGCGTTTTAAGAGTTGGGCCTGCATCCAGATTGGCGTGATGAGTGACGAAGCAGCTCTGATGTGGTCTGCTGTGAACGCAAACCGAAATGTTTCATCTTGTTCAGCAATGCTCAGCGCCTGCTGCAGAGATTCATATTTTGCCAGTGCAAGCGCCGTCTCTTTATCTTCGCGTGCAAGCGTCGTTTGATCTTCGTTCACTCCAGCATTGTGCCGCGCAACAAACTCCTCCAGCAGCGCCAGCTGCCTGCTTCGAATGAACCGCAGGTACCTTTTGACATTAGATTTTAAAACAAGAACTGATACTGGATTAGCGGAGTTGTGAGCCTCAGCTTCTTTGAGGTTAAGAAGGTTTTCTACAAAAGCGACATCGGCTGGATTCGGATTATGGCCACGGAAAATAATGATATCCTCGGCAGTCTGAGTCACTTCAAGTTTTGGATAACCCGAAGGCACAGGATAAACCAGCGTGTCATCATCGGCGTGTACAACATAGCCAACGGGTTTGTTGTGTTCCAACAGTTCATTGAGAGCCCTCTGTTGTATATCTCCTCCCAGGACGTGAACCTGAATATAGGCAGAAGTGGCAGCCGTCAGCAGAGCCCCATCATTAACAAAGAGCGATTGGCCCAGGCGCTTTAGCCCGGGAGGCTGAGCACCCCCTGAGATAAGGCGCATGAATGTACGCCCATTCACTGCAACCTGTTTTACTTTAATGGTGGCAAGGGCGACATAGTGATCGCCTGAACCCAGGCTTCCTGCCCTGTCATCGGCACACAACAGCATTGAATACAGTTCTTCGGTGCTGGCTAGTTTCGTTGACGGTTCTAATGGTTGGCCGCCAGATAATCCAGCACGAACAGAGTTAACTGAATCCTCATCGGTCATTCCTGCCCTGACTTCAATCAACAGTTCCTCTGCGTCAAGGCTATGGGTAAACCTGAAGACTCCCTCATCGCCCACCTTCAGGACTTTGGTGTATTTCTGAGCAACGTCATTCTCGCCTGTCTCAAACTGATCGACAATGGAAACGCCTCTATCGAAATAAAAACAAAGGCCGACAAATGAGCTTTTTGAAGGACAAATATGGCCCTCCCTGAACTCAACCTGAGGAGTGTAGGTGGTTGTAAAGGATTTGGGTATTGGCTGCTGGTCAAGACCTAAAGTTGGCCGAACCTCCACCTCACTCTGGATAAACTCCGCATGTTCATTGTCTTGAATGTCGACAGGTTTTATCTGCAGCCTGCGACCGGCCAGTGCCTCTGTGGCAATGATGGAAGAGCTGATTGCAAAGGCCACAGCAAGGCTCAATACTTTGGGGCGAGCATTTGTCATTCTACTACCTCAGAGCTGAGTACTTTTTATTACCGCGAAAAGTGATGACCACACCAGGCGAGGAAGCAACTTGTGATCGCTCATGGCTGTCATTTGCTTGTGTGAATAGCTTCAGGCTCTTTTAGCAGAGAAACCTCTGTGGACTGGAGGAGGAAACGCTCACACCTGCAGCCATCACCTGTATTTCATCGTTCAGTGGTGTAACTGGTTGCTGGTTGCATGACGCATTCAGCGGGGTTCTGTCTCTTATCATGAACAGAAGCTTTCTTGTTATTGCCATGTCGCCATTCGAAGAAAGCTCCCAAAGTGTAGGAGTAAGGAAAGCTTTCTGCATGGGAGAATGACCATTCAGGCATATTTTCCCTGAAGTATTTCTCCCAGCCATTCTCAAACAGTTTCATGGTGCGATCACGGCGTTCGCGGAACTGTAGATAATTTTCGTGTCGAGTCCAGCCATACATGCTGTTGCTGGCTTTAGCCCGGTTTGTATAGGCTTCATCGGTTTCATTGAGGCGTTGAGGCGAGGCAATAGCGTTACGTTGCTCATATTCATCTTGCGTTTCCCCCAAGCCTATCCAGCGATTCATCTTGTCAAGAGTGCGGCCCAGAGGACCACCCAGCCATTGAGTGAGCAGCTTGTTGTCGTTCATAAAGAAGTCGAAAGTGAGACTCGATGCCAGAGCGAATCCGAAGGTTTGGGCATAGGTGAATCCGGATATAAGTCCATGAGCGTATGCTCCGACAGTGGCTACCGGACCCAGCACCAGAGCGGCCGTGGTCGAGGCCAGAGTTTTCACTTTTTGTGGTGTCACCCTGTGCAGAAGCGGCACCTGTACCCCTTGTCGGGAGCCCATGGATTTCACTATTTCAGGTACCAGACGGGAAATGCTGCGATACATCTGCGGATTGGCGTTGTACTGTCTGGCAAACAATATGGAACCGGTTTTTAACAGAATGACTGAAGCAGCGGCCTTGCCCAATGGCATGGCCAGACCGCCCACTTCAGAGACCTGTTCAATTCCATTGTGGAAGGCGTATTGGCCGGTTCGGTCAGGATCAACACCATAACGTTCCAACCAGTGCTGGAAAGGTGTGAGCATTCTGTGCAGGTAATCGCCCCGGTTGGTCAGATCCAGCAGATAGAGGAATGACATGTTTATGGCAGACTGCTCGGCAGCCTGCCGGGCGGTATGGGTTATCAGTAGCGGTTTGTAGCTGGCGTAGTACCAGGTGACAGCCTGCACCAGAAAGGCTGAAGGCTTGACCCAGTAGTTAGTTAGCTCCTGCTCAACCGCTGTGGCATGAGCCTGCATCAAGGTGTCATGGATAGCCTGGATCAGTTCTGATTCAGACAGCCCGGCAGCATTGGCATAAGGTGTCAGGGTCTCCTGAACATTGGCCAGAAACGCTGCTGTTCTGCGACCATTTTCAAAGGCAATATCATCCAGAACGTAGTTGGCGATGACCGCAGCGGCGTACTCTTTCATGCCGTCAACGGACTCTTTCATGCCCGCCGGGCCAGTTGCAGTGACAGTCACAGGAGTAAAGGCAATTCGCATGAATTGCTCGGCACCCTCATCGGACAGCATCTGGATAACCTTCCTGAACTCCGGCACCTTGACACCCTGTTTATCACCAAGGAAGTGTTCAAACTCAGCCACTGTCTGATAACCATCAACACCTCTGACGGCCTTAATGTAATTTTCAAGTTCAACCTTGCTGATCAGACCTTCTTGCAGCAGTGCTATTATCCTGTTACCAGTTGCAGAACGGGTAGTGAAGTATTCCAGGAAGCTTTTCAGGTCTTCTTCTTCATACTTGACGAAGTGAATGGCCATTTTGCCCATACCATTAATAACTTCGTCGTATTGTTGAGGCCCTTTGCCCAACTCATTTCTGATCCTCTGCACCAGAATTCCGACTTCTTCCAGGACGTTCTGAGGCTGATGATCTAGCAGCTCGACAGAGGAGGGTGGGAAGTTCCTTTTCAGGTTCCTGAAGACGGTTACAATCCGGCTGGCCTGATGAAACGTCAGATCTTTTCCGACCTTTGCCTGAAGGCGAATGGGTGCAAATTCATCGTCAAAATCGAAAGTCGAAAGCCAGGGTATCACCTTACCGCTTTTGGCTGCAGATGCTGCCAGACCCATTGCGGCTTCCAGAGCCTGTTTCTTGAGCGCGTGCTGGTGGATGAAGTCGTACATATCGGTCAGAACTTCTACCTGTCCCGGCGTGTACTGGAAGGGGCCGCCATCATTTTTGATGGCTTTCCCGGCAGCCTTCAGGGCATTCTTCATTCTCTCAATGTCTGCTTTCCTGACTTCAATCTCAGCTTGCAGACGGGCCTGTTCCTGAGTCAGTTGCCGGATCTTGCTGTCACTGGCATCATCCCCGTCCGGTTGTGCCATAGCATCCAGTTTTTGATGTGCAGTCGCCAGCTCACTTTCAGCTTCTTCCAATACTCGTCTGGCTGTGGCTGCCTCACGATCAAGAACGTATCGGGGCTTAGGTCTCAGGAGAGCCATATGCCTGTCAAGCTCGTTCTCAATGATCTGGATGCGCATATTAACGTCTGGCTGAACCTTGTCGATAACTTCTTCTTCCAGCTGTAAGAGTTTTGCTTTAATTAGACTATTTTGGTCGTTTATACTGGCATAATCGTTATAGCCTTTAATGTTGAGTTGGCGGGCCACTTCATTGTTCCGGACTCTCCTGACTGCTTCATCGTCATAGGCTTGGTTGACTTCATTCCGAAATGCCTGAATTCTGGCTATCAGGACATCCTTCTGGTCAGACAGACTGGCATCCCTGTCAAGGTTTATCATCAGGTCACTGGCCAGTTTAGCTGTGAAAAACCTGACTTTTCTTAAAGCAGTAATGAAATCAAGAGGGGGGATTTTCAGCTGGTGCTCTATGGCTGCAAGTGAACGTTTCTCCAGTTCTCTGAACAGCTTAATATGGTAAGGATCTGCGACTTTATAAGTAAAACTAGCATCAAGCTTTTTGAGTCTGAGGCCTCTTTCGTCGATAGCTTTGCAGTCTTCTTTCCAGAAAGTTTGCTCTATCTGATCCAGTAGCTGTTCTCTGACAGAATCGCTGTCAAATATATTAATAACCTTGGCAAGTCTTAGCGCTCTGTCATCCCGTTCAATGAGGTCGACCTTAAGTAATTCTTCTACTTGTCTCAGCGGATCAGTCCGTTGTTCTCTGGCCCGCTGATCAGGGGCATGGACTCCGATTTTATAGTGAAGATGCGCGAGAAGTTTCTCGAGTCTGAGAGCCCTCCCGTCCAGAGCTGTGTTTTCATCTGCCCAGAGGGTGTTATCTATCTTATCCAGCGTCTGATCTGTAAGATCATCGCCGTAAAGCATTCTCTGAATCCTGTTAAATCTTGTCGTTTTGTCATCCTTTTCATTGACTTTGATGTTGAGTATTTCTTCTGAGGTTTTCAGTATCTCCAGAGCCTTTTCCTCTGACTGTTGTATGGCTTTTCTGACAAACCTCTGCATGTTTTCAGAAATGGCCTGGCGACGAAGATACACGTCATCGTTTTTATCAGGGGCTCTTATCTGAAGGGCTTTTTCCAGGTTACTCAATGTCTCAAGGGCTTCAGGCATCACTTCGGAGTGGCCTGTTCTGATGTAATCCAGCTGTGTGTCCAAAAATTTAAGCTTGAGAAGTTTGATAACGACTGCTGTCTCCGCAGCGGCGCGGTCAAATAGTAAGGTGTTGTCATTCTGATCAGCACCGAGAACCTCAGCCAGAGCAGCTGTTCTGCCAGCAGTGTAAAGAAACTCCTCATCGAGTTGCTTGCTCGTAGTATAAAGTTGTTGACGCAGAGATTGCGCTTTAGCCTTCATTGCCTCCAGTTTTTCAACCAGACTTACTTGTTGAACGTCAATATCTGCATTGCTATCAAAATCATCAATGTCAGAATGTACGGCAATGGTTGTATAGTCGGCCTTCATTGCAGCAGCTTTGTCAGCCTCTGCACGGGCCTGGGCATTCAGCTGCTCAATGTGTTGTTCAATGGCCTGTTGACGGGCTTCCAGGTCTGCTAAGTCGACCGGGACCAAACCAAGCTGACTTTCAACGGCAGCCAGGTTCTGCGAGACATCGCCAACGGTTAGTCTTGACTTGTCCAGAGATAGAACAGGCTGGGAATTGGCGGCAACCAATGTTGCGGCAGCCGACGTTGCGGCAACCGGTGTTGCGGTAACCGGTGTTGGAGCAATTAAGGTTGCGACAACCGATGTTGCGGCAATCGGTGTTGGGGCAACCGATGTTGGGGCAATCGGTGCTGCGGTAACCGATGTTGGGGCAATCAATGTTGCGGTAGCTGATGTGGCTGCAGCGGGTTGCTTGATTTCATTAATTTTCTGGCTGATGATTCTGGCTTGTTCTTCGGGGGTTTGGGTACCATCCCAGTTATCAATACCAAGCTTTGCTGCAATTTGACTGTTGTAATCCTGTATGGCTGCAGCTGTTGCTTCACGAGCTTTTTTTCTCAGCACTGGAATTCGGTCGACTTCTTCCTCGAGAAAGCGTAACCAGGTGCTCCGTTTTACGATCTTTTCCTGATTCTCAACATTTTGTTGATGGATCTCCAGTGACAGCTGCTTGATGCGCTGCTGAAGCCCCAGGTTGCGGGCCTCAAGGTCATCTTCGTTTTCTGGAACCAGATCGAGCTTACCTTCATAGAAGGCCAGTCTTTCCCGAATTTCCCCATCAGTTAGTTCTTCGTTATCTTGCAGCCGCTGTTGCTTTGACGGGCGAATGAACCGAAGGGCAGCCAGATCCTCTTTATTGTCCCAGACAAAACGCCTCTTGCTTCCAATGGCTGACGTTTTTGCTTGCAAAGCTTCTCTATCAGGCAGTTCTGTTAAGGCAGCCAATTGCCTGATTTCAAGAGTTTTTTGTCTAATGATGCTGGCTTGTTCTTCAGGTGGCAGTTTTTCATCCCAGTGATCAATACCGAGATCTATTGCCATTTGAGCGTTGCGAACTTTTAAGGCATCTGCTCTGGCATCACGAGCTTGTTGTTTCAGCTTTGGAATTTGTTCGATTTCCTGCAGAAGTTTCTGTAACCATTTTTTCGGTTCTTCATGCTTTTGTGGGTTCTGAATATGTGTTTGAAAAATCTCAATGGCCTGATGCATAAGGTGCAGTTGAATGGCCCTGCGACGGTCTGCAGGGGTACATCGGTTATTCGTCACCAGGCCGAGCTGGCCTTCAAAGGCAGTCAGTTTTTCCAAAGCTTGAGCGTTGGGCAGTTTAGCATTTTGTCGTAGCTGTCTTTGAATGGAATGCAGGGTAGCCAGATTTTTTTTATTGACCGAAGCAATAATGCACTTGCCGCCAATGATCGCCGGATTTGCTTTTACCGCTTCCTCATGAGACTGACCTGTTGAGGCGTATACTCTGAAGATTTCATTAGTTCTCTCAATGATACGTCTGGATTGCTCTTCCATTGAAAGGCTATCATCCCAGTCATTAATACCAAGCCGTGCTGCCATTGTGGCGTACTGAGCTATCAAGGCATGGGTTTTGGCACTACTGGTTTTTTTTTCCAGCGTTGGAATTCGATCGACTTGCAGCTGAAGTTTTTGTATCAGTTTGTTCTGTCGTTCCAGCTCTTGATGAAACAGTGTAAGTTTACCTAAAGTTTGCTGCCTGAGTTTAAGCACACTTGCTGTTTCCTTTTTACTGTTACTGTTTTTCTCCGTTGTAAGCTTTAACTGGTTTCCGGGCTGGATGAGTTCGCTTTCTTTTGTCAGCTGCTCTTTTTGCCTGGTGTTCATCTCAATCAGCTGTTCGGGCGTGTCGCTCGTGACTTTGGCAGCAAACTCTTCCTTGTCCCCGGAAGTATCGGTCTGCGCCAGGATGATATCACTGCCATCCGGTATCACTTCCCGCATACTCTCGATAAAGAATTGATCCGTTAGAAGGTTTCTGATTGCAGGTTTGAAGCTAAAGTGTTTTTCCAGTTGATCATGCATCCAGGTTGATGTAACAACCGAGGAAGCCACTTCGATCTGTCCTGTTGTGAGTTCAAATTCATCGGCTCCATCTTTAGTTGCAATGGTCAATGCCTGATGGAGATATTCATAATGTGACAGCGCCCTCAGTTCGCCTTCGCAAGCAAGTATCATTTTTCCATCTTCGTCAGGTTCGACATTGCGCTGTGCCGCTAAATCCTCCAGCAGTGCCATCTGCCTGCTTCGAATGGTGTACTGGTAGCTTTTGAGCTTATCTTTTTTAATCTGTGCTGATGCTCTGGAGGGGAGACTGTAGTCAGATTCCTGCACCCACATGTCATAGAGACCTTCCACAAAAGCGACATCGGCCGAATTCTGTTTTTGACCGTGAAAAACAATAACCTCTCCGGGAGCCTCAGTCACTTTCAGCATTGGATAATCCTCAGGCAGAGGATATGGCTGTGTGTCATCCTCAGCGAGTACAACATAGCCGACAGGTTTATGGTATGACAGCAGTTTTTTGAGCGCTTTCTGTTGTATATCTTTTCCCAGAACATGGACCTGGATGTAGGCAGAAGTGGCTGCTGCTAAAAGAGCCTCATCATTAACAAAGAGCGACTGCCCCAGGTGCTCCAGTTCAGGGGGCTGATCGCCCGCAACAATATGACGCATAAAGGTGCGCCCGTTCACTTCAACTTTTCTAACTGGAATGGTGGTCAGGGCGACATAGTGATCGCTTGTGCCAAGGTTTCCCGCTCTTCCATGGGCACCATTCAGCACTCCGGCCAGCTGTGTGGGATTGGCGATTTCCGTTGATGGTTCTAATGATTCGATGTCACCTGATTGAGCACGAATGGCCGCAATTGAATGCTGGTCGGTCATACCTTTTCTGACTTCAATGACCAGTTTCTCTTCTGCAAGGTTGTGGGTGAACCTGAAGACTCCCTCATCACCCACCTTGAGGACTTTGGTGTATTTCTGAGCAACGTCATTGTCGTCTGTTTCAAACTGATCAACACTGGAAACCCCCCCTTCGATGCCAGAAAGAACGTCTGTGAAGCCTTCGGAAGGAACCTCGTAGCCCGCTCTGGCTTGAGCCTGATCAGGGTAGGTGGTTGTATAGGATTTGGGTATTGGCTGCTGATCATCACCTAAAGTTGGCTGAACTATGACCACACTCTGGGTAAACTCCACCTGTCCATTGTCCGAAATATCGACAGATTTTATCTGCAACCTTGAATCAGCCAGTGCCTGTGTACTTATGATGGAAGAGCTAACTGCAACGGCCACAGCAAAGCTTAATGCATGGGGGCGAGTATTCGTCATTCTGTTACCTCAGAGCAGAGTAATTTGATTACCGTGAAAAATTTCTCATCTTTTTGTCACCCCATTCGTAGAAGGTACCCAGAGTGTAGGAATAAGGAATACTTTTTGCGTGGGAGAACGACCATTTAGGCACATTTTCCCTGAAGTATTTCTCCCAGCCATTCTCAAACAGTTTGATGGTGCGATCCCGGCGTTCACGGAACTGCAGATAATTTTCATGTCGTGTCCAGCCATACATTGTGTTGTTGGCTTTAACACGGTAGGCATACTCGTCATCGGTTTCACTGAAATATTGAGGCGCGGCAATAGCTGTGCGTTTTACATAGTCATCGTCCGATTCACCCATGCCTCGCCAGCGTTTAAATTTGTCAAGACTTCGTCCCAGGGGGCCACCGAGCCACTGAGTGAGCATCTTGTTGTCGTTCATAAAGAAGTCGAAAGTGAGACTCGACGCCAGAGCGAATCCGAAGGTTTGGGCATAGGTGAATCCGGATATAAGTCCATGGGCGTATGCTCCGACAGTGGCTACCGGACCCAGCACCAGAGCGGCCGTGGTCGAGGCCAGAGTTTTCACTTTTTGTGGTGTCACCCTGTGCAGAAGCGGCACCTGTACCCCTTGTCGGGAACCCATGGATTTCAATATTTCAGGTACCAGACGGGAAATGCTGCGATACATCTGCGGATTGGCGTTGTACTGTCTGGCAAACAATATGGAACCGGTTTTTAACAGAATGACTGAAGCAGCGGCCTTGCCTAATGGCATGGCCAGACCGCCCAATTCAGAGACCTGTTCAATTCCATTGTGGTAGGCGTATTGGCCGGTTCGGTCAGGATCAACACCATAACGTTCCAACCAGTGCTGGAAAGGTGTTAGCATTCTGTGCAGGTAATCACCCCGGTTGGTCAGATCCAGCAGATAGAGGAATGACATGTTTATGACAGACTGCTCGGCAGCCTGACGGGCGGTATGGGTTATCAGTAGCGGTTTGTAGCTGGCGTAGTACCAGGTGACAGCCTGCACCAGAAAGGCTGAAGGCTTGATCCAGTAGTTAGTTAGCTCCTGCTCAACCGCTGCGGCATGAGCCTGCATCAAGGTATCATGGATAGCCTGGATCAATTCTGATTCAGACAGGCCGGCAGCATTGGCATAAGGTGTCAGGGTCTCCTGAACATTGGCCAGAAACGCTGTCGTTCTGCGACCATTTTCAAAGGCAATATCGTCCAGAACGTAGTTGGCGATGACCGCAGCGGCATACTCTTTCATGACGTCAACGGACTCTTTCATGCCCGCCGGGCCAGTTGCAGTCAAGGTCACAGGAGTAATGGCAATCTTCATGAATTGCTCGGCACCCTCATCGGACAGCATCTGGATAACCTTCCTGAACTCCAGCACCTTGACACCCTGTTTATCACCAAGGAAGTGTTCAAACTCATCCACTGTCTGATAACCATCAACACCTCTGACGGCCTTTATGTAGTTTTCAAGTTCAACCTTGCTGATAAAACCTTCACGCAGCAGAGCTATTATCCTGTTACCACTGTCAGAACGGGTCGCGAAGTATTCCATGAAGCTTCTCAGGTCCTCTTCTTCATACTTGACGAATTGAATGGCTGTTTTGCCCATACCATTAATGACTTCGTCGTATTGTTGAGGCCCTTTGCCTAACTCATTTCTGATCCTCTGCACCAGAATCCCGAGTTCTTCCAGGACGTTCTGAGGTTGATCATCGACTAGCTCGAAAGAGGAGGGTGAGAAGTTTCTTTTCAGGTTCCTGAAGATTCTTACAATCCGGTTGGCCTGATGAAATGTCAGATCTTTTCCGACCATGGCCTGCAAGCGAATGGGTGCAAATTCATCATCAAAATCGAAAGTCGAAAGCTGGGGTATCACCTTACCGCTTTTCGCTGCAGACGCTGCCAGACCCATTGCGGCTTCCAGAGCCTGTTTCTTGAGTGCGTGCTGGTGGATGAAGTCGTACATATCGGTCAGTACTTCTACCTGTCCCGGCGTGTACTGGAAGGGACCACCATCATTTTCGACGGTTTTCCCGGCAACCTTCAGGGCAGCCTTCATTCTCTCAATATCTGCTTCTCTGACGTCAATCTCAGCTTCCAGACGGGCCTGTTCCTGAGTCAGTTGCCGGATCTGAGTCTGTTCTGTTGCGGTAACTGGTGTTGCGGCAACCGACGTTGTGGCAACTGGTGTTGCGGTAACCGGTGTTGGGGCAATCGAAGTTGGGGCAATTGAAGTTGGGGCAATCGCTGTTGCGGTAACCGGTGTTGGGATAATCAAAGTTGCGGTAGCTGATGTGGCTGCAGCGGCTTGCTTGATTTCATTAATTTTCTGGTTGATGAGTCTGGTTTGTGCTTCGAGGGTTTGGGTACCATCCCAGTTATCAATACCAAGCTTTGCTGCAATTTGAGTGTTGTAATCCTGTATGGCTGCAGCTGTTACTTCACGAGTTTTTTTTCTCAGTATTGGAATTCGGTCGACTTCCTCCTGAAGAAAGTGTAACCAGGTGCTCCGTTTTGCCAGCTTTTGCTGATTCTCAATATTTTGTTGATGGATCTCAATTGACAGTTGCATGATGCGCTGCTGAAGTCCCAGGTTACGAGCTTCAAGGTCGTCTTCGCTTTCCGGAACCAGATCAAGCTTACCCTCATAGAAAGCCAGTCTTTCCCGGATTTCCCCATCAGTTGGCTCTTCGTTTTGTTGCAGTCGCTGTTGCTTTGGCGGGCGAATGAACTGAAGGCTGGCAAGATCGTCTTCATTGGTCGACGCTTTTGCTTTTACAGCTCCTTTATCAGGTTGTGCTGTTGCGCCAGCCAATTGCTTGATTTCAAGAATTTTTTTTCTAATGATCCTGGCTTGTTCTGCCAGTGGCTGGGTAACATCCCAGTAATCAATACCAAGCTCTATTGCTATTTGAGCGTTGCGAACTTTCAGATCACCTGCGCTGGCATCATGGGCCTCTTGTTTCAATTCTGTAATTTGTTCGATTTCCTGCAGAAGTTTCTGTAACCATTTTTTCGGTTCCTGGTGCTCTTGTTGATTCTGAATATGTGTTTGAAAAATCTTAATGGCCTCATGCTTGAGGTGCTGCAGAATGGTACGGCGACGCTCTAAAGGGTCATGTTGGCTGTTCGTAATCCCGAGTTGACCTTCAAAGGTAGTCAGTTTTTCCGAATCGAGTAACTCGGGTCGTCTAAGGGCTTGTTGCAGCTGCTGCTGAATGGACTGAAGGATAGCCAGATTTTTTTTACTGACCGGAGCGATACCTTGCTTGCCGCCAATGGCCGCCGGTTTGGCTTTTAACGCTTCTTCATCAGGCTGTTCTGTTGCGGCGTATACTCTGAAGATTTCATTAACTCTTTCACTGATGCGCCTGGATTGCACTTCCAGTGGAAGGGTGTCAATCCAGTCATCAATACCAAGCCTTGATGCTGTTACAGAGTATTGAGCCAGTAACGCATACGCTCTGATGTTACTAAGTTTTTTTTCCAGTGTTGGAATTCGATTGACTTGCCTCTGAAGTGTTTGTATCTGGTTTTTCTGTTGTCCCAGCTCCTGATGAAACTGTATAAGTTTATCTTCAATTTGTTGACTGAGTTGAAGTGCTCTTAGTTGTTCCTTTGCACTGGTACTGGTTTTATCGGTTGTCTGCTTTAACTGGTTTCTAAGCAGGGTGAGCTCTCTTTCTTTTGCCAGCAGCTCTTCTTGCCTGACTTTTATCTCAATCAGCTTACTGGGCTTGTCGCTCAAGACATTGGAAGCGATCTCTTCCTCGTCCCCGGGATCATCGGCCTGCACTTGGAGGATATCACTGTCATCCGGTCTCACTTTCTGAATATTCTGAATAAAGAACTGATTAGTCAGTAGATTTCTGAATGCCGACTTGAAGCTGAAGTATTTTTTGAGTTGATTCTGCATCCAGGTCGACGTGACGACCGTCGAAGCGATTTTGATCTGTCCTATTGTGAGTTCAAATTCATCCGCTCCATCTGAATTTGCACTGGCTAATGCCTGATGGAGATATTCATATTGTGACAGCGGCGTCATCAGATCATGGTCGTATGCAAGCGTCATTTCTCCATCTTCTTCAAGTCCGGCGTGCACTGCTGCTAACCCCTCCAGCAATGCCATCTGCCTGCTTCTAATGATGTATTGATAGCTTTTGACCTTATCTTTTTTGATCTGTGTTTTTGCTTGAGAGGGGGGGCAGTAGCCAGATTCTTGCGCCCACATGTCATTGAGACCTTGCACAAAAGCGAGATCGGTTGGATTCTGTTTTTGACTGCGGAAAACTATAATCTCCCCCGGAGCCTCAGTCACTTCCAGTTTTGGATAACCCTCAGGCACAGGATAAGGCTGTGTGTCATCTTCGACGTGAACAACATAGCCGACAGGTTTATGGTACGACAACAGTTCGTTGAGAGCTTGCTGTTGTATCTCTTCCCCCAGAACATGAACCTGGGTATAGGCAGAGGTGGCCGCTGCCAAAAGCACCTCTTCATCGACAAAAAGCGATTGACCCAGACGCTGCAGCTCAGGAGGCCGGTCACCTGCGGCGATAAGGCGCATGAAGGTGCGCCCCCCCACCTTAACCTTGTCTACTTCAAGGGTGGCAAGGGCAACATAGTTATCAACTTCGCCAAGGTTTCCTGCTCTTTCATGTACACCTTTGAGCACTCCGACCAGATGTTCGGGGCTGGCAACTTTCGTAAACGGTTCTAATGTTTGCGTGTTGCCTGATTGAACGCGAACAGCCTTGATTGAATCCTGATGGGTCATCCTGTCTCTGACTTCGATAAGCAGTTTCCTTTCTGCAAGGTTATGGGTGAACCTGAAAACCCCCTCATTACCGACCTTCAGAACTTTGGTGTACTTCTGAGCAACGTTATTCTCGTCTGTTTCAAACTGATCAACAATGGAAACGCCACCCTCGATGCCGGAAAGGACGTCGGTGAAACCTTCAGAAGGGATGTCATAACCCGCTCTGACTTCAGTCTGATCAGGGTAAGTGGTAGTAAAGCATTTGGGTATTGGCTGCTGGTCGTCGTCTAAAGTTGGCTGAACTATGACCTCACTCTGGATGAACTCTACATGTCCATTGCCATGAATATCGACAGATTTTGTCTGCAGCCTGCGATCCGCCAGTGCCTGTGTGCCAATCATGGAAGAGCTGATTGCAATGGCCACTGAAAGTGTTAAGGCATTGGGGCGAATATTTGTCATTCTACTACCTCAGTGCTGAGTACTTTGACTATCGTGAAAAGTGATTACCGCACCTCGCGAGTAAGCGACTCCTGATAACCAATAGCTGTCAATCGCTCATGGCTGTCAATCGCTCATGGCTGTTCGCTCATGGCCGTTTCTGTACGCCGTTGAGAGAATTTAGTTCACACTGGCAGATCCGCTAAGCTGTTGAGCGAATTTAATTCTCAGTGGCAAAGTTCAATGTCCGGAACTCGTTCCCACGCTGTGACTCACTTCTTAAGACCAACCGGTGCTGCTTTTACGGTTGCCCGGGGTTGCCCAGGCGCTGCAGTCCCGGACCCGAAGAAAGCACCCAGAGTGCAAGAGTAAGGAATACTTTCTGCATGGGAGAACGACCATTTAGGTACATTTTCCCCGAAGTATTTCTCCCAGCTATTCTCAGACAGTTTGAGGGTGCGATCCCGGCGTTCACGGAACTGCAGATAATTTTCATGTCGTGTCCAGCCATACATCGTGTTGTTGGCTTTAAAACGGTAGGCATACTCTTTATCGGTTTCACTGAAGTATTGAGGTGTGGCAATAGCCGTGCGTTTCACATAGTCATCGTCAGACTCAGCCACGCCTCGCCAGCGGTTAATCCTGTCAAGACTTCGGCCCAGAGGGCCACCCAGCCATTGAGTGAGCATCTTGTTGTCGTTCATAAAGAAGTCGAAAGTGAGACTCGACGCCAGAGCGAAACCAAAGGTTTGCGCATAAGTGAATCCGGATATAAGGCCATGGGCGTATGCTCCAACAGTGGCTACCGGACCCAGCACCAGAGCAGCTGTGGCGGAGGCCAGCGTTTTAACTGTTTGCGGTGTCACCCTGTGCAGAAGTGGCACCTGAACCCCTTGCCCGGAACCCATGGATTTCACTATTTCAGGCACCAGACGGGAAATGCTGCGATACCTCTGCGGATTGGCATTGTATTGTCTGGCAAACAACAAAGCGCCGGTTCTCAGCAGAATGACTGAGGACGCTGCCTTACCCAATGGCATGGCCAGCCCACCCACCTCAGAGATTTGTTCAATGCTGCTGTGAAAGGCATATTGGTCGGTTCGGTCAGGATCAACACCATAACGTTCCAACCAGTGCTGGAAAGGTGTAAGCATCCTGTGGAGGTAATCACCCCTGTTGGTCAGATCCAGAAGATAGAGGAACGCCATGTTTGACAGGGATAGCTCGGCAGCCCGCCGGGCGTTAGTGTTCACCAGCAGTGGTTTGTAGCTGGAGTAGTACCAGGTGACAGCCTGTACCAGAAAAGCTGAAGGTTTGACCCAGTAATCATTGAGCTGCTGCTCAACCGCAGCGGCATGAGCCTGCATCAATGTGTCATGAATAGCCTGGATCAGTTCTGATTCGGGCAGGCCGACAGCATTGGCATAAGGTGACAGGGTCTCCTGAGCATTGGCCAGAAATACTGCCGTTCTGCGGCTATTTTCAAAGGCAATATCATCCAGAACGTAGTTGGCGATGACAGCAGCGGCATACTCTTTCATGCCGTCAACAGACTCTTTCATGCCCGTCGGGTCAGTTGCGGTCACGATCACAGGAGTAATGGCAATCTCAATGAATTGCTCAGCACCCTCATCGGACAGCATTTGAATAACCTTCCTGAACTCGGGCACCTTGACACCCTGTTTATAACCAGGGAAATGTTCAAACTCAGCCACTGTCTGATAACCATCAACACCTATGATGGCCTTTAGGTACTTTTCCAGTTCAACCTTGCTGATCAGACCTTCTCGCAGCACACCAACAATACCATCATCACCCTCTGGTTTTTGATGAATGGTCTCCGGCTCACTTTCAGCTTCTTCCAATATTTGTCCGGTTGTGGCTACCTCACGAACGTATTGGGGTTTGGGTCCCAGGCAAGCCATATGCCTGTCAAGCTCTTTCTCAATGATCAGGATACGCACATTAACATCTGGCTGAACCCCTTTGATAACTTTGTCGTCCAGTTGTTGGAGTTTTGCTTTAATTTGACTATTTTGGTCGTCTATACTGTCATCATCGTTATAGTCTTTAATGTTCAGTTGACGGGCCACTTCATTGTTCCGTACTCTTCTGGCTGTTTCATCTTCATAGCCTTCGTTGATTTCATCCCGAAATGTCTGAATTCTGGCTATTAAAGCATCCTTCTGGTCAGACAGGCTGGTATCCTCGTCAAAGTTCATCCTTAGATCACTGGCCAGTTTCGCTGTGAAAGCCTTGACTTTGTTTATGACAGCCACGTAATCAAGAGGATGGATATGCAGCTTGTTCTCTACGGCTGCAATGAACCCTGCCTGTTGTTCTCTGACCTGCTTATCATGGTACGGATCTTCGACTTTATAAGTGAGGCTCGCATCAAGCTTCCTGAGTCTGAGACCTCTCTCGTCAAGCGCTTTGCTGTCTTCTTTCCAGAGTGCCTGGTCTACCTCACCCAGCAGGTATTCTCCGGCGTCAGGGTGGTTAATCATTTTAAGCACCATGGCAAGCCTTGTTGCTCTGTCCTTTCGTTCAATGGAGTCCAGGTTGAGTGCTTCTTCTACTTCTGCCAGCGGATCTGTCTGTTGTTCTCTGGCTCGCTTATCCGGGTCAGGGCCTCCGATTTTATAGTGAAGATAGGCAAGAAACTTCGCGACTTTGAGATCCTTTCCGTTCAGAGCTGCGTTTTCATCTGCCCAGAGGGTATTATCTATCCTGTCCAGCCTATGATCTGTGAGGTCATCGCCGTCAAACATTCTTCGAACCCTGATAAGTCTTGTTGTTTTGTCATCCCCTTCATTGACTTTGATATCGAGTATTTCTTCTATGGCTTTCAGTATCGCCAGAGCCTTTTCCTCAGCCCGTTGTCTGGCTTTTCCGATGAAATCCTGCAGCTCTTCAGAAATGCTCTGGCGACGAAGGTAGACATCATCATTTTCATCGGGAACAGTCATCTGAAGGGCTTTTTCCACGTCACTCAGTGTCTTAAGGACTCCCGGTATAACTTCGGAGTGATCTGTTCTGACGTAATCCAGATATGTGTCCAGAAATTTAAGCTTGTTAAGCTTGGTATATACTGCTGACTCTACGGCTTCACGGTCTGATAGTGCGGTGTTGTCGTTTGGATTAATGCTAAGTACCTGAGCCAGAGCATGTTTCCTGGTAACGGTGTGTAAATCCTCCACAATGAGTCGGAAGGTCATAGGATTGATTTGTTGACGCAGATCTTGTGCTTCAGCTTTCATTGTCTCCAGTTTTTGAATAAGGCGATCTTGCTGAGCGTCAATATCTGTATCACTATCAAAGTCCTCAATGTTCAAATGTGCGGCAATGGTTGCAAAACGAGCTTTGGTTGCAGCTGTTTTTTCAGCTTCTGTTCTCATGCCCGGTGTGGCATGTCTTGCCCGCAAGTCTTCCAGGTTCCTGGATAATTCAAGCAGCTGTCTGGCCATGTCGGTCATCACTCTGGAAGTAAACTCTTCGTCTTTTTCGGGATCGATCTGCGCTGGTTTGATATCGCCGCTAACGGGCATCACTTTCCGAATATGCTGAAGAAAGTGCGGGTTCATCAGGAGATTTTTAACTACGGGTTTGAAGCCAAAGTGTTTTTCGAGTTGCTCATACATCCGGGTTGGCGTGATGATTGATGAAACGGCTGTGATGTCTTCCAGTGTTAACTCAAATGGACGACGACGTGTTCGATATGGTTTATCTGGAGCAGCCAGCGCCAATACCTGCTGGAGGGATTCGTAATTTGCAAGGGAACGCACCGCCAGTTTATCTTCGTTAGAAAACATCGTCGGTTGATCTTTGTTAACGCCGATATCGTGTCGTGCAACAATCTCCTCCAGCAGTGCCATCTGCCTGCTTCGGATGACGAACTCGTAGCTTTTGATCTTATTTCTGAGAAGCTCTGTTATGACTATGCGATTATTAACCTCAGCTTCTACCCAGAGTTTGATGAGTTTTTCTACAAAAGCGACGTCATCCGGACGCTGCATCTGACCATGGAAAATAATATCCTCCCCCGGAGCTTCTGTTATTTCCAACTTTGGATAACCCTTAGGCACAGGATAAACCTGTGTGTCATCCTCGACGTGTACAACATAGCCGACGGGTTTGTTGTGTAGCAAAAGTTCGTTAAGCGCCTGCTGTTGTAAGTCCTCTTTCATGAGATGAACCTGTATGTAGGCAGAGGCAGCAGCCGCCAGGAGGGCTTCATCATTGACAAAGAGTGATTGACCCAGGCGTCGCAGTTCTGGGGGCTGATCGCCCGAAGCGATAAGACGCATGAAGGTACGCTCATTCACTGCAACTTTTTCAACTTCAATGGTGGCAAGGGCAACGAAGTGATCACTTGAGCCGAGGTTTCCTGCTCTTGCAACGGCAGCTTTCAAAACGTCAGACAGTTGCGCGGGGCTGGCGATTTTCGTTAACGGTTCTAATGATGTAGAAAATAATTTACCACGAGCAACCGCAACTGAATCCTGATCGGTCATTCCGCCTCTGACTTCAATGACCAGTTCCTTTTCTTCAAGGTTGTGGATGAACCTGAAGATTCCTTCATCACCTACCTTAAGAACTTTGGTATATTTCTGAGCAATGCCACCCTCGTCTGTTTCAAACTGATCAACACTGGAAACGCCGTCACCAATACCATAAAGAATTGCTGAAAAGCTTATAGTGGGAGAGATACGAGGGTGACATTTTGAAGGTGGAGGCTCATAAGGGTAGCTGGTGGTAACAGATTTGGGTATTGGCTGCCGGTCATCACCTAAAGTTGGCTGAACCATGACCTCACTTCGAGGAAACTGAAAATCTCCAGTGTTCAGAATATAGGCGTATGTCTGAAGTTTGCGAACGGCCAGTGCCTCTGTACTCATGATGGAAAAGCTGGTTGCCAGGGCCACTGCAAAGCTTAATGCATTGGGGCAGGTATTTTTCATCCTACTACCTCGAAGCTGATTACTTTGATTCCTGTGAAAAGTGAACAACCCGCTCCCACGCAAGGACCCACAGGGCCTGAAAGCACGGGAACCAGAGTTTTCTAGCGGTTTCTGATATCAAAGTTCGTCGCGGGTATTTTTATTTTTATCAAGATCGAATTTCTTGACCTCAAGACCAACCGGTGCTGCTTTTACGGTTGTGGACTCAAATAAGGCACCCAGAGTGTAGGAGTAAGGAATACTTTCTGCATGGGAGAACGACCATTTAGGCACATTTTCCCTGAAGTATTTCTCCCAGCTATTCTCAAACAGTTTGAGGGTGCGATCCCGGCGTTCACGGAATTGCAGATAATTTTCATGTCGCGTCCAGCCGTACATCGTGTTGTTGGCTTTAACACGGTAGGCGTACTCTTCATCGGTTTCACTGAAGTATTGAGGCGTGGCAATAGCCGTGCGTTTCACATATTCATCGTCAGACTCACCCGCGCCTCGCCAGCGGTTAAATTTGTCAAGACTTCGGCCCAGGGGACCACCCAGCCATTGAGTGAGCATCTTGTTGTCGTTCATAAAGAAGTCGAAAGTGAGACTCGACGCCAAAGCGAATCCAAAAGTTTGCGCATAAGTGAATCCGGATATAAGGCCATGGGCGTATGCTCCAACAGTGGCAACCGGACCCAGCACCAGAGCGGCTGTGGTCGAGGCCAGTGTTTTTACTTTTTGTGGTGTCACCCTGTTCAGAAGTGGTACCTGAACTCCTTGCCCGGAACCCATGGATTTCACTATTTCAGGCACCAGACGGGAAATGCTGCGATACCTCTGCAGATTGGCATTGTATTGTCTGGCAAACAACATGGAGCCGGTTCTCAGCAGAATGACTGAAGAAGCGGCCTTGCCCAATGGCATAGCCAAACCGCCCACTTCAGAGACTTGTTCAATGCCGCTGTGGTAGGCATATTGGCCGGTTCGGTCAGGATCAACACCATAACGTTCCAACCAGTGCTGGAAGGGTGTGAGCATTCTGTGCAGGTAATCACCCCTGTTGGTGAGGTCCAGCAGATAGAGGAACGCCACGTTTGAGAGGGATAGCTCGGCAGCCCGCCGGGCGTTAGTGTTCACCAGCAGTGGTTTGTAGCTGGAGTAGTACCAGGTGACAGCCTGTACCAGAAAGGCAGAAGGTTTGACCCAGTAATCATTGAGCTGCTGCTCAACCGCTGCGGCATGAGCTTGCATCAATGTGTCATGAATAGCCTGGATCAGTTCTGACTCAGACAGGCTGACAGCGTTGGCATAAGGTGTCAGGGTCTCCTGAACATTGGCCAGAAATGCTGCCATTCTGCGGCCATTTTCAAAGGCAATATCATCCAGAACGTAGTTGGCGATGACAGCAGCGGCGTACTCTTTCATGCTGTCAACAGACTCTTTCATGGCTGTCGGGCCAGTTGCGGTCATGGTCACAGGAGTAATGGCAATCCCCATGAATTGCTCAGCACCCTCATCGGACAGCATCTGGATAACCTTCCTGAACTCGGGCACCTTGACACCCTGTTTATAACCAAGGAAATGTTCAAACTCATCCACTGTCTGATAACCATCAACACCTCTGATGGCCTTTAGGTAGTTTTCAAGTTCAACCTTGTTGATCAGACCTTCACGCAGCAGACCTATTATCTTGTTACCACTGGCAGAATGGCTGGCGAAGTATTCCGAGAAGCCTTCCAGATCCCCCGTTTCATGCTCGACATAGTGAATGCCTGCCGAGCCTATGCCGTCAATTTCGTCGTTGTATTGTTGTGCCCCTTTATTCATCTCATTCCTGGCCCTGTGTACCAGAGTCTGGACTTCTTCCAGAGGCTGGTGAGAAGATTCCGGGAAGGTCGTCTTCAGGTGCTTGAAGACTTCCACCATTCGACTGGTCTGTTTAAACGTCAGTTTATCTCCGACCAGTGCCTGCAAGTGAATGGGCGCATATTCATCGTCAAAATTGAAAGTCGTAAGACAGGGCATTATCTTACCGCTTTGTGCTGCTGATTCTGCCAGACCCATTGCGGCTTGCAGAGCCTGTCGTTTAAGAGGGTGTTGTTGCATGCATTTGTGGATAGCTTCCAGAACATCGGCCTGTCTCGGCGTGTACTGGAAGGGGCCGTCATCATTTTCGACGGCTTTTTCGGCAGCCTTCAGGGCATCCTTCATTCCCTCAAAGTCTGCTTTTCTGGTTTCAATTTCTGCTTCCAGAAAGGCGTGTTTCTGAATCAGTTGCCGGATCTCGCCGCCAGCGCCATCATCACCGCCCAGTTGTAACTGCTTGTTTCTCAGGGCCTTAACCCATCGTTCACTGGTATCAGCGGACTCCGGCTTAACAGCCACGGTTTTTTCAATAATATCAGGAACTGCTTCATCCGGGATATGTTTCAGGAAAGCAAAGGTTCCGGCAGATGCAAGGTGTTTGATACGAATAGCATTCAGTTCCTGATTAGCCGCTTCCAACTCACTTTCAGCTTCTTGCATTGTTTGTCTGGCTCTGGTCACCTTGAGATCAAGAACATATCGGGGTTCAGGTCCCAGGCGGGCCATTTGCCTGTCAAGCTTATCCTCAATGGCGGCAATACGCTCTTGAACGTTAGGCTCACCGGCACTGAAAGCTTCATCATCCAGCTGTCGGAGTTTTGCATCAATCTGACGGACCTGATCGTCGATAGTGGCATCATCTTTATAGGCTTTAATGTTGAGTTGATGAGCGATTTCATTGTTCCAGGCTCTTCTGGCCGCTTCGTCTTCATAGTCTTGGTACACTTCATCCAATAATGTGCTGATTCTGGCTCTCAGGGCATCCCTCCGATCAGGCAGGTTGGCATCGTTTGCAAACTCTACCTGCAGGTCTCTGGCCAGCCTGGCAGTGAAAACCATGCTTCTTGCTTCAGCTGCATTGTTTTCATGAGGGTAGATCTTTAGCCTGTTCTCTATAGCTGCAAGATAATTTGTCTGTATTTCACTGGCTTGCTCATCCACCTCTTCGACTTTATAGGTAAGACGCCTGCGAAGTATATCGAGCCATTCTGGCCCCCCTTTTTTTGGATAAGAAAGGGTAATATCTGTATCAAGGCTCTCGGGTTTGAGATCCTTCATATTTACAAGGCTGCTGTCTTCTTGCCAGACAATACTATGTATCTTATTCTGCATGACCTCTGAAAGATCGCCATCAAGCCTTGTTCGAACTCTGGCAAGCCTTGCTGCATTGTCATCACCTTCATTGCTTTTGATCTCGAATACTTGTTCCAGGGCTTCCAGTATTTCCAAGGCCTCTTCCTCCGCCCGCTCTCTGGCTTCTGTGATGAATTCCTGCATGTTTTCAGAAATGTCCTCGCGACGAAGATACACACTATCGTTTTCATCAACGTCGCTCATCTCAAGGGCTTCTTCTACGGCTCTGAGTGTCTCGAGTACTTCAGGTTTGGCTTTGTGGTGGCCCCGGGTTCTGGACTCTTTCACTTCTTCTTTCAGCTCTGCAAGCCTGAAGAGCTTGAGATTGACCGTTGATTCCAGGGTTCTGCGATCTTCTGGTGTATTGTCTTCACTCAGATCAATATCAAGAGCGGCTGCCAGAGCACATTTTCTGGCCCGGGTGTAAAAATTCTCTATATCCTGTTGATCACTCAATGTTTCAACTCTCTGAAACAGCATTTCTTTTTGAGCATCCATTGTCTTGATTTTTTCAAGCAGGCGTTCTTGTTGAACGTCAATATCTGCATTGCGATCAAAATCCTCAATGTTTAAATGTGCGGCAATGGTTGCAAAGCGTGCTTTGGTTGCAGCTATTTTTTCAGCTTTTCTTTTGATGCTCAGTTGCAAAAGATGTTCTTGCCCAACCTGTTCTATCCGTTGCTTGAGGTGTTGTTGAAGGGCATATTGCCGGTATTCCAGGTGATAATCGTTATCCGGAAGGCCGAGCTGATCTTCAAAGTTAGCCAGTCTCGTGCAGATTAAGTCGTCGATGAGTTCTGTCTTTTGTTGCAGTTCCTGTTGCAGCTGCTGCTGAATGGACTCAATGCGGGCAGCCAGATCGTTTTCATTGTTGGGAGTAATATCGTACTTGCTTTCAATGGATGCCAGTATTTCTTTTAAACCCTCTTGCGGAAGCTGTCCCGATTTGCTGATTTTATGAATTTCTTTTCTGATGATTGTGGCTTGTTCTGCCATTGTTGGCTCGGTCTCAACCCAGTTGTCAATACCGAGCTTATCTGCCAGTTGCTCGTTGTAATTTTCTATGGTTTCTATTACGGGATCACGAAGTTCCTCTCTCAGCACTGGAATTCGATCGACTTTCTGCTTCAGTTCCTGTAGCCAGTTTTTTTGTTTTTCCAGCTTTTGCAGATGCCGAAGATGCTGCTTACGGTGCTGACCTTCAATGTTTGCCAGCCTGTTCCAGGCGGCCTTATCGGTGAGTTTTTCCTGTTGTTGCAGGTGCTGTTGAATGGATTGAAAGCGGGTATCGAGATCGTTTTTATTATCTGGAACAATACCGAGCTGGCCTTCAATAGCGGCCAGATTTGTTCTTACAGTGTCTTCTTCAAGCTGTCCCGTTGCGGCAACTGCACTGAAGATTTTATGAATTCTCTCTCTGATGCGTGAGGCTTGCTCCTCTGATGTCTGGGTATCATCCCATTTGCCAATACCAAGCTCTTCGGCCAGTTCAGCGTTGCGAATTTTTGTGGCTTTTTCCATGGCATCAGTAACTAGTTGTACCCGCGACGGAAATCGTTTGGCTTCCTGCTGCTGTTTCTGTATCGGGTTTTGCTGTTCTTCCAGCGCTTTACGAGTTTTTGCAAGCCCATGCTCAGTCTGTTGCTTGAGTTCAGGTGCTCTGAGCTTTTCCCTTTCACTGTCCCTGTCTTTCTCTGCTGTGAGCTCCAAGTGTTTTATAGGCCTGATGTAATCGCCTTCTATTTTCTGCAGCGCATCTATTTTGTCATAGGTGTCAATCAACATCTGCCGGGACATGGCTTTCAGTACTCTTGAAGCAAACTCTTCATCTCCGGGAGCATCGGCCTGAACTTTGTAGATATCTCTGATAACGTGTATCAATTCCTCCATATTCTGAATAAAGCGCTGGTCAGTCAGAAGACTTTTCGTTGCGCCACAGAAACCGAAGTATTTTACCAGTTGATAGTGCATCCAGATTGGCGTGATGACTGACGAAGTGACTTTGAGATGTTCTAATGTGAGTTCAAATTTATCTGCTATCTGAGGCGTAGCGCTGACCAGTGCTTGCTGGAGAGCTTCATAGTATGCAAGCGAAGTCAGTTTATCCTTGCTAAATCCGGCATCGCTCCGGGCAGCTAATTCCTCCAGCAGTGCCCACTGCTTGCTTCGAATAACATGCAGGTAGCTTTTGACCTTATATTTTTGAACCTTTGTTGTTGCGTGAGTGAGGCCATCAGGCTCAGTTTCTGTCAGGAGGCTGTAGAGGTTTTCTACAAACGCGATATCGGCTGGATTCAGTTTCTGACTGTAGAAAACAATAGTATCTTCCTGAGTATGACCAGGTACCAGCTTTGGATAACCCGAAGGGGCAGGATAAACCTTTGTGCAATCTTCTTCGTGCACAACATATCCGATGGGTTTGCTCAGTGCCAACAGTCTATCAAGAGCCTCTTGTTGTAACTCTTCTTTCAGAACATGAACCTGGATATAGGCCGAGGTAGCTGCGGCCAGAAGCGTTTCATCATTGACAAAGAGCGATTGACCCAGTCGCTTCAGTTCAGGGGGCTGATCGCCCGAAGCGATAAGACGCATAAATGTTCGTCCATTCACTTCAACGGGTTCTACTTTTATGGTGGCAAGGGCAACATAGTGGTCGCTTGTGCCGAGGTTTCCTGCTCTGTCATCGGCACCTTCCAGCACTGCATACAGTTGTTCGGGTCTGGCTATTTTTGTTAAGGGTTCTAATGACGGTATGACAGTTAATTGATCACGAACAGCGTCAACGGTGTCCTGGTCGGTCATTCCGCCTCTGACTTCAATGGTCAGTTTCGTTTCTTCAAGGCTATGGGTGAACCTGAAGACTTCCTCATCACCCACCTTCAGGACTTTGGTGTATTTCTGAGCAATGTCATTCTCGCCTGTTTCAAACAGATCAACACTGGAGACGCCAGCACTAACGGCAGAAAGAATGTCTGTAAAACCATCAGAGGGAACCGTATAGCCGTCTCTGGCTTGAGTCTGATCAGGGTAAGTAGTGGTAAAGGATTTGGGTATTGGTTGCTGGTCACCCGATAAAGTTGGCTGAACCCTGACCAGACTCTGGGTAAACGACACGAATTCACTGTTCGAAATATCAAGAGATTTTGTCTGCAGCTTGCGCTCGGCTTGCGCCTGTGTACTGATGATAGAAGAGCTGATGGCAATGGCTACTGCAAGGCTTAATGCATTGGGGCGGACATTTGTCATTCTACTACCTCAGAGTTGGTGCTTTGGTTATCGTGAAAAGCGATTGCCACACCTGGCGAGGAAACAACTTACAGAGGCTCATAGCTCTTTAACGCTCATAGCCGCTCCGGTAAGCTGTTGAGATAATTTAGTTCACAGTGGTAAATCCGCTAGCCATTAAGCGAATTTAATTCTCGTGGCAAAGTTCACTGCCAGTGAAATTACAACTCGTTCCCTTGCTCTGCGTGGGAATGCATACATCCCCCAACCGGTGCTGCTTTCGGGGTTGCGGAGGGTTGCTCGGGCGCTGCAGTCCCTGACTCAAAGAAGGCACCCAGGGTGTAGGAATAAGGAATACTTTCTGCGTGGGAGAATGACCATTTGGGCACATTTTCCCTGAAGTATTTCTCCCAGCTATTCTCAGACAGTTTCATAGTGCGGTCCCGACGTTCACGGAACTGCAGGTAGTTTTCGTCTCGGGTCCAGCCATACACAGTGTCGTCTTTCTTAACGCAGTTTGCGTACTCTTCATCGGTTTCACCATAGCGTTGAGGTGTAGCAATGGCGGTACGTTTCACATATTCATCCTGGCTTTCACCGACGCCCCGCCAGCGATTAATCCTGTCAAGGCTACGACCCAGAGGTCCACCCAGCCATTGGGTGAGTATCTTGTTGTCGTTCATAAAGAAGTCGAAAGTGAGACCCGACGCCAGAGCGAAGCCAAAGGTTTGAGCATAGGTGAACCCGGATATAAGACCGTGGGCGTATGCTCCAACAGTGGCTACCGGACCCAGCACCAGACCGGCTGTGGCAGAGGCCAGTGTTTTTACTTTTTCTGGTGTCACACTGTTCAGCAACGGCATCTGAACCCCTTGTCCGGAACCCATGGATTTCACTATTTCCGGCACCAGACGGGAAAGGCTGCGATAGCTTTGAGGGTTGGCATTGTACTGTCTGGCAAACAGCGCAGAGCCGGTTCTTAACAGAATGACTGATGAAGCGGCTTTGCCCAGTGGCATGGCCAGTCCGCCCACTTCAGAGATTTGTTCAATGCCGCTGTGGTAGGCATATTGGCCGGTTCGGTCAAGATCAATGCCGTAGCTTTCCAGCCAGTGCTGGAAAGGTGTGAGCATTCTGTGCAGGTAATCACCTCTGTTGGTCAGATCCAGCAGATAGAGGAATGACATGTTTGCCAGGGACAGATTGGCAGCTTGCCAGTGGGTATGAACAACCAGAAGCGGTTTGTAGCTGGAGTAGTACCAGGTGACAGCCTGTACCAGGAAGGCTGAAGGTTTGACCCAGTAATCCGACAACTGTCGCTCAACCGCTGCGGCATGAACTTGCATCAATGTGTCATGAATAATATTGATCAGGTCTGTTCCAGACATCCCGACAGCATTGGTATAGGGTTTCAGGGTATCCTGAATATTGGTCAGGAGGGCTGCCGTCCTGTGGCCATTGTCAAAGGCAATATCATCAAGAACGTAGTTGGCAATGACAGCCGTTGCATACTCTTTCATGCCGTCAAGAGACTCTGTTATACCCGCTGGGCCAGTCGCCGTCACGGTTACAGGAGTAAAGGCACTCTTTGTGAACACCTCAACACCCTCGTCAGACAGCAACTGGACAACGCTCTTGAAGTGAGGCAGCTTGACGCCGTGTCTGTAGCCAAGGAAGTGTTCAAATTCAGCCACAGTCTGATAACCATCGACAGCCCGGGCGGCCTTTATGTAGTTCTCAAGTTCAATCTTGCTGATCAGGCCTTCTCCGATCATTGCCTGCAGGCGGATCGGTGCCAATTCATCGTCAAATTCCAACGTCGTAAGGTCGGGTATTTCCTTACCGCTCTCTACTGCCAGCTCTGCCAGACCCATTGCGTCCTCAAGGGCTTGTTTCTTAAGAGGGTGCTGCTGTACGATGTGGCCCATAATGTACAGAATGTGCTTCTGTCTTGGCGAGAGCTGGAAGGGACCGCTATCATTCTTGACGGCTTTCTTTGCAGCCCTCGCTTCTTCTACTGCACTGAGTGTCTCAAGTACTTCATGTTCGGCTTTTTGCTGGCCCCGGATGTAAGAATTCTCTATATCCTGTTGATCATTTAATGCCTCAACTCTCTGAAACAGGATTTTTTGTTGAGCCTCCATGGTCTGGATTTTTTCAAGCAGGCGTTCCTGCTGAACGTCAATATCTTCATCGCTATCAAAATCCTGAATGTTTAAATGTGTGGCAATGGTTGCAAAGCGTGCTTTGGTTGCAGCTATTTTTTCAGCTTCTGTTCTGATGTTCAGTTGCCGATGATATTCTTGCCCGACCTCGGCTATCTGCTGCTTCAGATGCTGTTGAAGAGTGTATTGACGGTATTCCAGGTCATTTACGTTATCCGGAACCAGGCCGAATTGACCTTCAATGTCAGCCAGGTCGTAGTGGATTCTATTGTCGATCAGATCTGTCTCTTCTTGCAGTTGATATCGCAGTTCCTGCTGAATAGTCTCAAGGCGGCCAGCCAGATCATTTTCATTTTTTGGAGTAATACCATGCTCGCTTTCAATGGACGCCAGTATTTTTTTTACAGCCTCTTTCTGAGGCTGCTCCGATTTGCTGATTTTACGAATTTTTTTGCTGACGAGTCTGGCCTGCTCTTCAGGTAACTCGAACACATCCAATTCAATACCAAGCTCATCTGCCAGTTGAAAGTTGTAATCTTCCATGGTTATTAATAGGGGGGCACGGACTTTTTCTCTCAGCGTTGGCATATGATCAACTTTCTGCTTAAATTCCTGCAACCGGTTTTTTTGTTTTTCCAGCTTTTGTATATGCTGAAGATGTTGCTGACCTTCAAAGTTAGTCAGTCTGTTCCAGACTTCTTTATGAGTTAATTTTTCTTGTTGTTGCAGGTGTTGTTGCAGGTGCTGTTGAATGGATTGAAAGCGGGCATCCAGATCGTTTTCATTATCTGGAACAATACCGAGTTGGCCTTCAATAGCGGCCAGATTTGTTCTTACGGTGTCTTTTTCAGGCTGTCCTGTTGCGGCAGCTGCTGTGAAGATTTTATTAATTCGCTCTCTGATGCGTGAGGCTTGCTCTTCTGGTGGCTGGGTATCATCCCAGTTATCAATACCAAGCTCTTCAGCCAGCTCAGTGTTGTGAATTGTTGTGACTTTTTCTCTGGCATCACGAACTTGTTGTTCCAGCGCTATTCGTTCGACCTCTTGCAGCATTTTTTGTGACTGGTTTTGCAGTTCTTCCAGCACTTTACGAGTCTGTGCATGCTCATCCTCAGCTTGTTGCTTGAGTTTAAGTGCTCTGAGTTTTTCCCTTTCAAAGCCAGTTTCTATCTCACCTATGCACTTTAAATGGTTTAGAATACGATTAAATTCGCCTTCTTTTTCCCGCAGCTCATCTATGTTTTTATAGGTCACACTCAGAAGCCTGGACATGTCTTCCATGACTTTGGCAGCAAACTTCTCGTCGTCACCAGTATCGGCCTGTGCTTTGTCGATATCGCTTAGAATGGGTATCACTTTCTCCATATTCTTAATAAATCGCTGGTCAGTCAGAAGATTTTTAAGTGTGCGTTTGAAGCCGAAGTATTTTACCAATTGATAATGCATCCAGGTTGACGTGACGACAGACGAAGTTACTTTGAAGTGTCCTGATGTGAATTCAAATTCATAGGCGCTACTTGGCGTAGCACTGCTTAATGCCAGCTGGAGAGATTCATAGTATGCAAGCAAAATCAGTTTATCTCTACTGAATTCAGCATCGTGCTGTGCAGCTAACTCCTCCAGCAGTATCATCTGCCTGCTACGAATAATATGCTGGTAGCTTTTGACATTATATTTTTTAACCTTAGTTGATACTGTCTGAGCTGGGTCTTTAGCCCCAGCTTCTTTCAGGAGTTTGTAGAGGTTTTCTACAAAAGCGACATCGGCTGGATTCTGCGTCAGACCATGAAAAACAATAATGTCTTCCCGCGCTTGCACTGCTTCCAGCTTTGGATAACCCGCAGGCACAGGATAAAGCTCCGGGTTATCCTCGGCGTGTACAACATATCCGACGGGTTTGCTGTGTGCCATCAGATTATTAAGAGACTCCTGTTGTAATTCCTCTTTCAGAACATGAACCTGGATATAGGCAGAAGTGGCTGCAACAAGGAGAGCTTCATCATTGACAAAGAGTGATTGACCCAGACGCTTCAGTTCAGGTGGCTGATCACCCCCTGAGATAAGAAGCATGAATGTACGCCCATTCACTTCAACTTGTTCTACTTTAATGGTGGCAAGGGCAACATAGTGATCGCTTGTGCCCAGGTTTCCTGCTCTGTCATTGGCAGCTTCCAGCACTATATAAAGATGTTCGGGTCTGGCTAATTTCGTTGAGGGTTCTAATGATGAGATGCAAGCCAATTGATCACTTACAGTGTCAACGGTAACCTGATCGGTTATCCCGCCCCTGACTTCAATGACCAGTTCCTTTTCTTCAAGGCTATGGGTGAACTTGAAGACGGCTTCATCACCCACCTTCAGTACTTTGGTGTATTTTTGAGCAACGTTATTCTCGCCTGTTTCAAACAGATCAACAATGGAGACAAGAGTACTGACGCCGGAAAAAACGTCTGTAAAGTCATCTGAAGGAACCCTGAAACCTTCTCTGACTGGAGTCTGGTCAGGGTAGATGGTGGTAAAAGATTTGGGTATTGGCTGCTGGTCATCCCCTAAAGTTGGCTGAACCTTGACCAGACTCTGGGTAAACACACTATATCCATTGTTCGAAATATCGACGGATTTTGTCTGCAGACTGCGCTCGGCACGTGCGTCTGTAGTAATGATGGAAGAGCTGATGGCAACGGCCACTGCTAGTCGTAATGCATTGGGGCAAGTATTGATCATGCTACTACCTCAGAGCTGTCAGTCGCTGATGGCTGTTTCGATAAGCCGTTGAGAGAATCTGCTGCAGAGTCCGATTTTCTGGAGAGGTATGCATTCCCACGCAGCCACAGGGCCTAAAAGCGTGAGAACGCGTTGTTGGAGTTTTGTACTGGTTTCTGATATCAAAGTTCGTCGCGGGTATTTTTACCTTTATCAAACTCGTGATCAGCCAGTGCTGCTTTCATAGCTGTGGAGGCGGCCTCAGGCGCCGCAGTCCCTGACTCAAATAAGGCACCCAGAGTGTAGGAGTAAGGAATACTTTCTGCGTGGGAGAATGACCATTTGGGCACATTTTCCTTGAAGTATTTCTCCCAGCTATTGTCGAACATCTTCATGGTGCGATCCCGGCGTTCACGGAACTGCAGATAGTTTTCGTGTCGAGTCCAGCCATACATCGTGTTATTTGCTTTAACGCGGTTTGCGTACTCTTCATCGGTTTCACTATAGCGTTGAGGTGTGGCAATGGCGGTACGTTTCACATATTCATCCTGGGTTTCACCGCCGCCGCGCCAGCGATTAATCCTGTCAAGGCTACGGCCCAGAGGTCCACCCAGCCATTGAGTGAGCATCTTGTTGTCGTTCATAAAGAAGTCGAAAGTGAGACCCGACGCCAGAGCGAAGCCGAAGGTTTGAGCATAGGTGAAACCGGATAGAAGTCCGTGGGCGTATGCTCCGACAGTGGCCACCGGACCCAGCACCAGACCAGCTGTGGCAGAGGCCAGCGTTTTTACTTTTTGTGGTGTCACACTGTTTAGCAGCGGTACCTGAACCCCTTGTCCGGAACCCATGGATTTCACTATTTCCGGCACCAGACGGGAAAGGCTGCGATAGCTGCGGGGGTTGGCATTGTACTGTCTGGTAAACAGCGCAGAGCCGGTTTTCAACAGAATGACTGAAGAAGCGGCTTTGCCCAGTGGCATGGCCAGCCCGCCCACTTCAGAGATTTGTTCAATGCCGCTGTGATAGGCATATTGGCCGGTTCGGTCAAGATCAACACCGTAGCGTTCCAGCCAGTGCTGGAAAGGTGTGAGCATTCTGTGCAGGTAATCACCTCTGTTGGTCAGATCCAGAAGATAGAGGAATGACATGTTTGCAAGGGACAGTTGGGCAGCCTGCCAGTCGCTATGAGTTGCCAGAAGAGGTTTGTAGCTGGAGTAGTACCAGGTGACAGCCTGTACCAGGAAGGCTGAAGGTTTGACCCAGTAATCATTGAGTTTCTGCTCAACCGCTGCGGAGTGAGCCTGCATCAATGTGTGATGGACAATCCTGATCAGCTCTGATTCAGACATCCCGACAGCATTGGCATAGGGTGTCAGGGTATCCTGAATATTGCTCAGGAAGGCTGCCGTCCTGCGGCCATTGTCAAAGGCAATATCATCAAGAACGTAGTTGGCGATGACAGCCGCTGCGTACTCTGTCATACCGGTAACCGATTCTTTCATCCCCGCCGGGCCAGTTGCAGTCACGGATACAGGAGTAAAGGCACTCTGTATGAGTTCTTCAACACCCTGGTCGGACAGCATCTGGACAACGGCTTTGAAGTCAGACACCCTGATGCCGTGTTTGTGGCCAAGGAAGTGTTCAAATTCATCCACTGTCTGATAGCCATCAACACCTTTGACAGCTTTCATGTAATTCTCAAGCTCAATCTTGCTGATCAGACCTTCACGCAGCAGAGCAATGATCTTGTTACCGCTGGCAGAACGGGTAGCGAAGTATTCCGAGAAGCTTTTCAGGTCCTTTGATTCTTGCTCGACGTAGTGAATGCCTGCTAAGCCCATGCCGCGAATTTCGACGTCGTATTGTCGGGCCCCGGCTTCTAAGTGCATCCTGGCCCTGTCCGTCAGAATCTCGATTTCTTTCAGCACATTCCGGGGTTGATCTTCTACAGACCCGGATGGGGATTCCGGGAAGGTGGCCTTCAGGTCATTGAAAATTTCCACAATCCGACCGGCCTGTTCAAACGTCAGTTTGTCTCCGATCATTGCCTGCAGGTGAATGGCTGCAAATTCATCGTTAAAATCGAAACTCGTAAAGAATGGTATTGCCTTGCCACGCTCTATCGCTGCTTCTGTCAGGCCAATTGCGGCTTCCAGAGCTCGTTTTTTGAGAGGGTGCTGCTTCGTGAATTTGTGGATGGCGTTCAGAACTTTTTCCTGATCCGGGGAGTACTGGAAGGGACCGCCATCACCTATGACGGCTTTTTCTGCAGTATTCAGGGCTTCCTTCAGTTTCACAATGTCTGCTTTTTGGGTTTCAATTTCACCTTCCAGGCGAGCCTGTTCCTGAATCTCTGCCAGTGATCCGAGGTCATCTTTTATCCGGGTGTTCAGATTTTTTGCGGCAGCTTCGTCGTTTTCATCCGGAACAGGGTGAACGTCATTGGCAATCATAACGGCCAATTTTTTGCGTGGAAGATCATTCAGCTTACGATGAAGCCATTCCAGCTTGGTTTCAGCTGCCAGTATTGCTCGCCTGGCCATGGCAACATCACGATCAAGAACGTAGCGGGGTTTAGGTCCCAGGCGAGCCATTTGCCTGTCAAGCGCATCATCGATAGCTGCGATACGCTCATTAACGTCAAGCTGGACCGCTTTGAAAAATTCTGCCTCCAGCTGCTCAAGTTTTGCCTCAATCAGACTATTTTGTTCGTCTATACCGGCATCATCTCCATAGTCCTTAATATCAAGTTGCTCAGCAATTTTATTGTTTTTGATCCTTCTGACACCTTCATCGTCATGGATTTCGTTTACTTCTACCCTTAATTTCTGAATTCTGCTTCTCAGTGCGTACTGTTTAGACAGTTTTGAATCGTCGTCATAAAACTCTATCTGCAGATCAGTGGCCAGTTTGGCCAGGAAAGTTTTGCCTCTTGCTTTTGCAGCAGGGTTTTTATCAGGATCGATATTGAGCTCTTTCTCCAGAGCAACAAGGTACTCTGCCTGTTTTTCTATGGCTCGCTTATCCGATTCTTTGACTATAAAGATAAGACGATCACGAATACATAAGAGTCTGAGATCCATTCTCACCTGCTCCAGATTTTCCCGCGACCTGTCAATTTCCGGCCAGAGGTTCATGTCCATCTGATCCAGCTGATAATTGGAGATATCACCATCATCAAGCCTTGTAAGAACGCTCTTCAGTCTTGCTGCCTTGTGATCATCTTCATCGGCTTTGATGTTGAGTAAGTTTTCCAGATAACTCAGTGTCATCAGGGCCTTATTCTCTGAGTGCTTTCTGGCTTCTCTGATGAATGCCCTCATGTCTGCAGAAATGTACAGGCGACGCAAATACACATCTTGCTCCTTAGTGAGGCGTTCATTCTTCAGTACTTTTTCTGCGGCACGAAGTGTTCTCAATACTTCAGACATGGCTTTTGGATGGCCTGGTGTTCTGATGTCTTCCAGTTCTTGTTCCAGCTCTCCAAGCTGGGAGAGCTTGTCATGAACTATTAACTCCAGGGCGGCACGATCTTCAGGAACCTGATCTAAACCAATAACCGCTGCCAGAGCATCTTTTCTGGCCAGGGTGTAAGAATGCTCTATATCCTGTTGATTGGCCATTGCATAAAGTTGTTGACGCAGATCTTGCTCCCGGGCATTTATTTCCTCAAATTTTTGAATCAGGAGTTCTTGTTGAACGTCAATATTTGCATGGCTATCAAAACCCTCAATGTTTGAATGTTCAGCAATGGTTGCAAAGCGGGCTTTTATTTCAGCTTCTTTTTCAGCGCTTGTCCCAGTGCTCTGTTGCTGAAGAAGTTGCTGAAGATTTTGCTGAAGATGTTGCTTTTGTTGAGTGATCCGGGCTAACCGCTGCTTAATGTCTCGTTTAACGGATTTATGAAGGACTTCCGGTTCATTGTCTGAAGTAAAATCGTACCAGCTTGCAATGGCAGGCAGTTTTTTCTTTAATTTTTCTTCCTGATAGTGTGCTGTTGAGGCAATGGAAGCTGTTGCAAACGGCGTTGCGCTGACGGGTGTTGAGGCAATGGAAGCTGTTGCAAGCGGCATTGCGCTAACGGGTGTTGAGACAATAGAAGCCGTTGCAACTGGCATTGCGCTAACGGGTGTTGGGGCAATCGAAGCTGTCGCAACCGGCGTTGCGCTAACCGGTCTTGAGGCAATGGATTTTACGGTAACCGATATACCGGCAACATCTCCATAGTCCTCTTCTCTGGTATCAGGGAATTGTGGTTTCCGTTTTGAAAGAAGCAGATCCTGTTGAAGATTTAGTTTCTTGAGTTCTTGAAGCAGATGTTTTTGTTGATCGCCAATATCTGCATTGCTATCAAAATTCTCAATGTTTAAATGTGCGGCAATGGTTGCATAGCGGGCTTTGATTTCAGCTTCTATTTCAGCCTCTGTGCCTATGCTCTGTTGCTGAAGAAACTGCTGTTGTTGAGCGATTTGGGCATTCTGCTCCCCAAGGTGTTGCCTAATGGTCTGACAGCGAACTTCCGGGTCTCTTTCGATACCAGGGGTCAGGCCGAGCTGACCTTCAATCCAGGCCAGTTTATTCTTGACTTCGCTAAAATCGGCTAATTCTGCATGTTTTTGCTGCAGGTACTGTTGCACAAACTGACAGCGGGCAAGCAGATCATTTTCGTCGTCTGGAGTAATATTGTGCCTGCTTTCAATGGCCGCCAGAGTTTCTTTGAAAGCTTCTTGCGGAGTTTGTGCGGTTGCGGCATTCGTTGTGGTCACCGATAATGTTGCAGTCACCAATGATGTTGCGATAACCGGTGTTGGGGCAATCGTTGTCGGGGTCATTGATGATGCGGTAATCTGAGCTACGGTCGCCGGTTGCTTGAGACCACGAATTTTCTGTCTAATGAGGCTGTCTTGTTGTTCCAGTGGCTGGGTATCATCCCAGTCATCAATTTCGAGCGCTGCTGCCAACTGAATGTTGTAATTTTTTCTGTTTTCCTCCATTGACTCAGGGGCTTCTTTTTTCGGTATTGAAATTCGATTAACTTCATCCTGAAGAAACTTTAGCCAGTTTCTCCGTTTTGCCAGTTCTTCCTGGTTCTCAACATGTTGCAGATAAGCCCTGCGTGACTCCTTCTGAATGCCCTGATGCAGGCTCAGGAGGCGGACTTCAGGGTCATCTTCGTTTTCCGGAACCAGGCCGAGTTTATTTTCAAAGAAAGTCAGTCTTTCCAGAATTTCCGGATAGGGTAGTTCTTCGTTTTGTTCCAGGCGCTGTCGCCGTGGAGTGAAATGAAGGGCAGCCGGATCTTCTTCATCGACCGAAGTAATGCCGCGCTTTTGGCTAATGGTCGGCGGTTTTGCTTTTACAGCTTCTTCATCAGACTGTCCTGTTGTGGCAACCGATGGTTTTATTTCATTAATTTTTTCTCTAATGAGCCTGGCTTGTTCTTCGGATGACTGGCTATCATCCCAGTCATCCATACCAAGCTCTGCTGCCAGTTGCGCGTTGCGAACTTTTGTGGCATCGGCTCTGGCAGTGAGTATTTGTTGTTCCAGCTCTGAGATTCGTTTGTCTTCCTGTTGGTGTTGATTCTGAAAAGGTTGTTGAGCAGTCTCTGTTACCTGCTGCTTCAGGTGTTGCTGAATGGCCTGGTGACGAGCTTTAAGGTCATCATTGTTTTCCGGAACCAGACCGAGATGACTTTCAAAGGCAGTCAGTTTTTCCCGAACTTCCTCATCGGCCAGTTCGGTGTTTCCTTGCAGCCGCTTTTGAATGAGCAGAAGGGTGGCCGGATTGTTTTTATTGACCGAAGCAATCCCACGCCTGCCACTAATGGCCGCAGGTTCTGTCGTTACAGCTTCTTCATCAGGCTGACCTGTTGCGGCCATTGATCTGTATATGTCATTAATTTTTTCTTCTATGAGTCTGTGTTGTTCTTCGAGTGGCAGGAGTTCATTCCAGTCATCAATACCAAGCCTTGCTGCTGTATGAGCGTAATTAGCCTGCCTGGCAATTCTCCTGACAGTAAGAATTTGCTTTTGCAGCTCTGGAACCATATCGGCTTTCTGCACAAGCTTCTCTAACTGGTTTTCCTCTCCTATCTGCATGGCCGACGGTTCCGCCTCTATAGTTTCTTCATCAGACTGAGCTGTTGTGACAACCGATGGTTTCATTTCATTAACTTTTTCTCTAATGAGCCTGGCTTGTTCTTCGGGTGACTGGGTATCATCCCAGTCCTCCATACCAAGCTCTGCGGCCAGTTGAGCGTTGCGAACTTTTGTGGCAACTGCTCTGGCAGTGAGTACTTGTCGTTTCAGCTCTGAAATTCGTTTGTCTTCCTGTTGCTGTTGATTCTGAAAAGGTTGTTGAACGATCTCGGTTATCTGCTGCTTGAGGTGCTGTTGAATGGTCCGGTGACGGGCTTTGAGGTCATCATTGTTTTCCGGAACCAGGCCGAGATGATCTTCGAAGATAGTCAGTTTTTCCCGAACTTCCTCATCGGTCAGTTTGGTGTTTCCTTGCAGCCGCTGTTGAATGAGCAGAAGGGTGGCCGGATTGTTTTTATTGACCGAAGCAATCCCACGCCTGCCACTAATGGCCGCTGGCTCTCCCGTTGCGGCTTCTTCATCAGGCTGACCTGTTGCGGCCATTGATCTGTATATATCATTAATTTCTTCTTCTATGAGTCTTTGTTGTTCTTCGAGTGGCAGGGTATCGTCCCAGTCATGAATACCAAGCCTTGCTGCTGTATGAGCGTAGTTAGTGTTCCTGGCAATTCTCCTGACAGTAAGAAGTTGCTTTTGCAGCTCTGGGACCGTATCGGCTTTATGCACAAGTTTCTCTACTCCAGTCTTCAGAAGCTTCTCCAACCGGTTTTTCCGTTCTTTCAGCTCTCTTTGATTGACATCAAATGCCTTTTGTTCAAGGTGCTTCAGAATGTTCTGGTGACGGGCTTCCAGGTCCTCTTCTTTATTCGGGACCAAGCCGAGCTGGTCTTCCAGGTCAGACAGTTTTTCCTGAAAGTCCTCGTCGGGTTGTTCCGGATTTTGTTGCCGCTGCTCGTGGGTGATCAGAAGGGGTTGTTGAACAATCTCGGGTGCCTGCTGCTTGAGGTGTTGCTGAATGGCCCGATGACGGGCTTCAAGGTCATCATTGTTTTCCGGAACCAGGCCGAGATGACTTTCAAAGATAGTCAGTTTTTCCTGCACTTCCTCATCGGATAGTTTGGTGTTTTGTTGCAGCTCCTTTTGAATGAACAGAAGGATCGCCGGATTGTTTTTATTGACCGAAGCAATAACACGCCTGCCACCAATGGCCGCCGGTTCTGCTGTTACAGTTTCTTCATCAGGATGGCCTGTTGCGGCCATTGATCTGTATATGTCATTAATTTTTTCTTCTATGAGTCTGCGTTGTTCTTCGAGTGGCCGGGCTTCATCCCAGTCATCAATACCAAGCTTTGCTGCTCTCTGGGCGCAGCGAATTTTTCTGGCATATCTCTTGACAGTAAGAAGTTCCTTTTCCAGCTCTGGAACCCTACCGGCTTTCTGCACAAGTTTCTCTAACTGGTTTTCCTCTCCTATCTGCAGAAGCATCTCTAAGCGTTTTTTTCGTTCTTTCTGCTCTCGTTGATAGGCATCAAATGTCTTTTGCTCAAGGTGTTTCAGAATGTTCTGATGACGGGCTTCCAGGTCCTCTTCTTTATTCGGGACCAAGCCGAGCTGGTCTTCCAGGTTAGACAGTTTTTCCCGAAAGTCCTCGTCGGGTTGTTCCGGATTTTGTTGCAGCTGCTCGCGGGTGAGCATAAGGGTTTGCAGCTGGTCTTCACTGACCAAAATAATGCGACGTTTGTTGCCAGTGCCCGGCGGTTTTGCTTTTACAGTTTCTTCATCAGGCTCTTCTGTTGCGGCAACCGATGGTTTGATTGCCTGAATTTTTTTTCTGATGAGTCTGGCTTGTTCTTCCAGTGGCAGGGTATCGTCCCAGTTCTCAATACCAAGCTCTGCTGCCGTTTGAGCGTTGCGGTCTTTTGTGGCATCTGTTCTGGCATCATGAACCTTTTGTTCCAGCTCTGGAATTCGTTTGGCTTCCTGCTGAAGTTTCTGTAACTGGTTTTTCTGTTCTTCCTGCTCCTGTTGATCCTGAAAAAGTTGTTGAGCGGACTCGCGCCCCATCTGCCTGAGAAGTTCGAGAATGCTACGGAAGCGGGCTATAAGGTCTTCTTTGTTATCCGCTGTCAGGCCGAGCTTATCTTCTGCCATAGCCAGTGCCTGTTGAGCCCCCTTAAAGGCTGGCTCTGACTTTTGTAGCAACTGCTCGTAAATGGAACTGAAGCGGGCATCCAGATCGTCTTTATCGGCCGGAGTAATTTGGAAAATGGTTTCAATGGCTGCCATTTCCATACGTATAGCCTGTTTATAAAAATCAGCTTTTCCTGTTGCCGCCACCATTTGGTTGATTTCATCAATTTTATTTATGATTATTCTGGCTTGTTCTTCGGTTGGCTGGGTATAATCCCAGTTCTCAATACCAAGCTCCTTTGCCAGTTGACTGTTGTATACTTTTGAGGCGTCTGCCCTGGCATCAAGAACTTGTTTTTCCAATGCCGGAATTCGTTCGACTTCCTGCTGCAGTTTCTGTGACCGGTTTCGCAGTTCTTCCAGCGCTTTACGACTCTGCGCAAGCTCATCTTCAGCCTTCTGCGCAAGCTCATGTTTGAGTTCAAGGGCTCTGAGTTTTTCCTTTGCATTGTCCTCCAGGTGTTTTAGAAGCCTGTTGTACTCGCCTTCTTTTGTCCGCAGCGCCTCTATTTTGTTATAGGTATTAATCATCTGCGCTGACATGCCTTTCACGACTTTGGCAGCAAACTCTTCATCTCCATCGACCTGCACTTTGTGGATAACTCTGATAAAGGGTATCAATTCCTCCATACTCTGAATAAAGCGCTGGTCAGTCAGAAGAGTTTTCATTGCGCTACGGAAACCGAAGTGTCTTACCAGTTGATAATGTATCCAGGTTGGCGTGAGGACTGATGAAGTGACTTTGAGATGTTCTAATGTGAGTTCAAATTCATCCGTTCTATAAGGCCTGGCGCTGTATAATGCCTGCCGGAGAGATTCATAGTATGCAAGCGAAGTCAGTTTATCCTTGCTGAATTCAGTATTGCCCTGGGCAGCCAACTCCTCCAGCAGTGCCCACTGCCTGCTTCGAATAACATGCTGGTAGCTTTTGACCTTATATGTTTTAACCTTTGTTGTTGCGTGAGTGAGGCCATCAGGCTCAGCTTCTGCCAGAAGTTTATAGAGGTTTTCTACAAAAGCGACATCGGCTGGATTCAGTTTCTGACTATAGAAGACAATAGTATCTTCCAGAGTATGACTGGGTACCAGCTTTGGATAACCCGAAGGCGCAGGGTAAACCCTTGTGGAATCTTCTCTTTGCATAACATATCCGACGGGTTTGCTCAGTGCCAGCAGTCTATCAAGAGCTTCCTGTTGCAACTCCTCTTTCAGGACATGAACCTGGATGTAGGCCGAGGTGGCTGCGGCCAGAAGCGCTTCATCATTGACAAAGAGCGATTGAGTAAGGCGGTTCAGTTCAGGGGGTTGATCGCCCGAAGCGATGAGACGCATAAACGTTCGCCCATTCACTTCAACGGGTTCTACTTTAATGGTGGCGAGGGCAACATAGTAGTTGCTTGTGCCGAGGTCTCCTGCTCTGTCATCGGCACCTTCCAGGACTGCATGCAGTTGTTCGGGTCTGGCTATTTTCGTTGAGGGTTCTAATGACGGTTTGACCGTTAATTGATCACGAACAGCGTCAACGGTCTCCTGGTCGGTCATTCCGGCTCTGACTTCAATGATCAGTTTCGTTTCTTCAAGGCTATGGGTGAACCTGAAGACTTCCTCATCGCCTACCTTCAGGACTTTGGTGTATTTCTGAGCAATGTCATTCTCGCCTGTTTCAAACAGATCAACACTGGTGACGTCAGCACTAACGGCAGAAAGAATGTCTGTAAAACCCTCAGAGGGAACCGCATAGCCTTCTCTGTCTTGAGTCTGATCAAGGTAAGTAGTGGTAAAGGATTTGGGTATTGGTTGCTGGTCACCCGCTAAAGTTGGCTGAACACTGACCAGACTCTGTGTAAACGACAAATGTCCTTCGTTAGAGATATCAAGAGATTTTGTCTGCAGCTTGCGCTCGGTTATTGCCTGTGTACTGATGATGGAAGAGCTGAGGGCAATGGCTACTGCAAGGCTTAATGCATTGGGGCGGGCATTTGTCATTCTACTACCTCAGAGTTGGTACTTTGATTACATTGAAAAGTGTTTGCCACACCTGGCGAGGAAACAGCTTACAAAGGCTCTTGGCTGTCAATCGCTCATGGCTGTTCCGGTAAGCTGTTGAGAGAATTTAGTTCACAGTGGCAAATCCGCTAGCTGTTAAGCGAATTTAATTCACGTGGCAAAGTTCAATGCCAGTGAAATTACAACTCGTTCCTACGCTCTGCGTGGGAATGCATACCTCCCCCAACCGGTGCTGCTTTCACGGTTGCGGAAGGTTGCTCAGGCTCTGCGGTCCCCGACTCAAAAAAGGCACCCAGAGTGTAGGAATAAGGAATACTTTCTGCATGGGAGAACGACCATTTGGGCACATTTTCCCTGAAGTATTTCTCCCAGCTATTCTCGAACAGTTTCATGGTTCGATCACGGCGTTCACGGAACTGCAGGTAGTTTTCGTGTCGAGTCCAGCCATACACAGTGTCGTCTGTCTTAACGCGGCTTGCGTACTCTTCTTCGGTTTCACTATAGCGTTGAGGTGTCGCAATGGTCGTACGTTTCAGATATTCATCCTGGGTTTCACCGACGCCGCGCCAGCGATTAATCCTGTCAAGGCTACGACCCAGAGGTCCACCCAGCCATTGAGTGAGCATCTTGTTGTCGTTCATGAAGAAGTCGAAAGTGAGACCGGACGCCAGAGCAAAGCCAAAGGTTTGAGCATAGGTGAACCCGGATATAAGACCCTGGGCGTATGCTCCGACAGTGGCTACCGGACCCAGCACCAGACCGGCTGTGGCAGAGGCCAGCGTTTTTACTTTTTGTGGTCTCACCCTGTTCAGCAGCGGTACCTGAACCCCTTGCGCGGAACCCATGGATTTCACTATTTCCGGCACCAGACGGGAAATGCTGCGATACCTGTGTGGGTTGGCATTGTACTGTCTGGCAAACAGCGCAGAGCCGGTTTTTAACAGAATGACTGATGAAGCGGCTTTGCCCAGTGGCATGGCCAGTCCGCCCACTTCAGAGATTTGTTCAATGCCGCAGTGATAGGCATATTGGCCGGTTCGGTCAAGGTCAACGCCGTAGCGTTCCAGCCAGTGCTGGAAAGGTGTGAGCATTCTGTGCAGATAATCACCCCTGTTGGTCAGGTCCAGCAGATAGAGGAACGACATGTTTGAGAGGGATAGCTCGGCAGCCCGCCGAGCGTTAGTGCTCACCAGCAGTGGTTTGTAGCTGGAGTAATACCAGGTGACAGCCTGTACCAGGAAGGCTGAAGGTTTGATCCAGTAATCCGACAGCTGCCGCTCAACCGCCGCAGCATGAGCCTGCATCAATGTGTCATGGACAATCTTGATCAGGTCTGATTCAGACATCCCGACAGCATTGGCGTAGGGGGTCAGGGTCTCCTGAGCATTGGCCAGAAACGCTGCCGTCCTGCGGCCATTGTCAAAGGCAATATCATCAAGAACGTAGTTGGCGATGACTGCAGCTGCGTACTCTGTCATGCCGACAACCGACTCTTTCATACCTGCCGGGCCAGTTGCAGTAGCGGCTACAGGAGTGAAGGCACTCTGCATGAATTCCTCAGCACCCTGATCCGACAGCATCTGGACAACTTTCCTGAACTCAGTCATATGGATGCCGTGTTTGTAGCCAAGGAAGTGTTCAAATTCATCCACTGTCTGATGACCATCGACAACTCTGACAGCTTTCATGTAGTTCTCAAGTTCAATTTTGCTGATCAGACCTTCCCGCAGTAGAGCCATTATCCTGTTACCGCTGGCAGAATGGGCCTCGAAGTATTCCGAGAAGTCTTTCAGGTCCTTTGGTTCATGCCCGACGAAGTGAATGGCTCTTCTGCCCATGCTGTGAATTTCGTCGTCGTATTGTTTAGCCCCGGTTTTCATCTCATTCCAGGCTCTGTCTGCCAGAGCCTGGACTTGTTCAATGACATTCTGAGGCTGATCTTCCAGAGGCTCGGCAGGGAAGCTCGTTTTCAGATTTTTGAAGACTTCCACAATCTGACCGGCCCGATCAAATGTCAGATCGTCCCTCACCAGCGCCTGCAGGCCAAGTGGTGCAAATTCATCGTCAAAATCGAAAGTCGCAAGGTTGGGTATTGTCTTACCGGTGTTGATTGCTGACTCTACCTGACCCAGTGCAGCATCCAGAGACTGTTGCTTTTTAGCCACGGCAGGAGGCCGATCTTCCATAGGTACGACAGGGGTGAGCGGAAAAATCTTCTTCAGGTTCTTGAAGACTTCTACAATCCGACTGGCCTGATTAAACGTCAGTTCGTCTCCGGCCAGTGCCTGCAAGCGAATCGGTGCAAATTCATCGTCAAAATCGAAAGTCGTAAGGTCTGGTATTACCTTACCGCTGTTTAATGCTGATTCTGCCAGACCCAGTGCGGCATCCAGAGCCTGTTGTTTGAGAGAGTGCTGCTGCGTGAAGGTGCCCATATCGGCCAGAACGTTGGCTTGTCTCGGCGAGAACTGGAATGGACCGACGTTATTTTCGATGGCTTCCTCTGCTGTCCTCAGGACTTCATCCATTCTTTCCAGCCAACTTTCACTTTTTTGTATTGCTTGTCTGGCTCTGGCTAGCTCACGTTCAAGAACATATCGGGGTTTGGGTCCCAGCCGGGCCATTTGCCTGTCAAGTTCATTCTCAATGCCGGCGATACGATCATTAACCTCAGGTTGATCCTCATTGATCATTTCTTTGTCCAGCTGTCGGAGTTTTGTTGCAATCACACTGTTCTGGTTTTCGATAGGGTCATCTGCTTTATAATCCTCAATGTTGAGTTGCTGAGCTATTTCATTGTTCCAGGCTCTTCTGGCAGCTTCATCGTCGAAGAGTGCCTCTGATTTTTCGATTAATTCCTGAATGTTGGTTCTCAGGGTATTTTTCTGATCAGACAGGTCGTCATCCATGTCAAATGCTGCATGCAGATCTTTTGCCAGTTTGTCAGTGAAACTATTGCCTCTTTTTTTAGCAGCAGAGTTTTCGCTAATGTCGATGTTCAGCCTGTCCTCTAACGTTTTTAGTATCGCTTTTTGTTGTCTTATGGCTCGCTCATTCGCGTCTTTCAGTGCCTCTCCCTCTGCCTGTTGACTGACTTTTGTGATGTATCTCTGAATTTCCCCGGAAATGGCTTCACGACGGTAGTACAAATCGTCCTCTCTACCGAGGATATTCATCGCCAGGGCTTTTTCCACGGCAGTCAGTTTTTCAATGACTTCAGGCATGGCTTCTGGGTCAACGGGTGTTCTGATGTCTTTCTCCGTTATGAGCTTTAACTGCTTTCTGACCTGGATGAGTTCGCCTTTTGTTGCCAGATTCTCTGCCAGTGAGCTTTCCCATTCAATCAGCTGTTGGGTCATATCGCTCAGGACTTTGGACAGAAACGGGTCGTCGTTGCGAAGGGCATTTCTTTGTGAGGCGTCAACAGAGGGTAGATGATTCAGAATACTCTTAACAAAATGCTGTTCAGTCAGACTATCTCTGAGCATGGGTTTGAAGCTGAAGTATTTTGCCAGTTGAATCTGCTGCCAGGTTGGCGTAATGGCTAATGAAGTGAGCCTGATGTGTTCCAGTGTGAGCCCAAATTGATTCGTTCGAGCCGCTGCAGCAGGAGTGGCACTGACCAATGCCTGCTGAAGAAATTCATAGTATCCAAATGCATGCATCGCCTCCCTGTCTTCGTTTGTCATCGTCGGCGGTTGGTCATTGTTAAATCCACCCGTGTCGTGCAATAACCTCCTCCAGCAGAGCCATCTGCTTGCTTCGTATGACGTACTGGTAGCTTCTGACTTTTATGACCAGTTCGTTTTCTGCAAGGTTATGGGTAAACCTGAAGATGCCATCGTCACCCATTTTCAGGACTTTGGTGTATTTCTGAGCAACGTCATTCTCGTCTGTTGCAAACACATCAACAACAGAAACGTCCTCAAGAGCGTCAGCAAGAGCTTCCGTAAAGCCCACAGAATTAAAGTGATGGCTAAACCTGTCAGGAGGCTGAGCAGGGTAGGTGATGGATTTGGGTATTGGTTGCTGGTCATCCCCTGAAGTTGGCTGAACCCTGACCTCACTCAGGGTCATCTCCACATGTCCATTGCCCGGTATATTGGCAGCTTTTATCTGCAACTTGCGATCGGCCAGTGCCTGTGAACTAATGATGGAAGAACTGATTGCAACGGCCACTGCAAGACTTAATGCATTGGGGCGGGCATTTGTCATTCTACTACCTTATAGCTGAGTATTTTTATTACTGTGGCAAGTGACTTACACCTTGGGCGGTGAAACGGCTGCTAATTGCTCATGGCTGTTAATCGCTCATGGCTGTTTCGATAAGCCGTTGAGAGAATCTAGTTCATTGCGGCAAATCCGGTAAGCTTATCCCTTTCATCAGAGTTCGTTGCGGGTGTTCTTATTTTTATCTGGATCGAACTTCTCAACGTCATGATCAGTTGCTGCCGCCTTCCGATCGTAGAAGACACCCAGGGTGTAAGAGTAGGGAATACTTTGTGCGTGGGAGAATGACCATTTAGGCACATTGTCCCTAAAGTATTTCTCCCAGCTTTTCTCAGACAGTTTCATGGTGCGATCACGGCGTTCACGGAACTGCAGGTAATTCTCGTGCCGCGTCCAGCCATGCACCGTGTTTTTTGCATTAACACGGTTTACATACTCTTCATCGGTTTCATTGAAGCGTTGAGGTAAAGCAATTGCCTTGGGTTTCGCGCACTTATTTCGCGTTTTTATCGCGCATCTCCAGCGCTTCACATTGTCAAGACTGCGGCCCACAGGTCCACCCAGCCACTGAGTGAGCATCTTGTTGTCGTTCATAAAGAAGTCGAAAGTGAGACTCGACGCCAGGGCCAATCCGAAGGTTTGAGCATAGGTGAATCCGGATATAAGGCCGTGGGCGTATGCTCCCACAGTAGCTACCGGACCCAGCACCAGAGCGGCTGCGGCAGAGGCCAGCGTTTTTACTTTTTCGGGTGTTACCCTGTTTAGCAGCGGTACCTGAACCCCTTGTCCGGAACCCATGGATTTCACTATTTCGGGCACCAGACGGGAAAGGCTGCGATAGCTGTGTGGGTTGGCATTGTATTGTCTGGCAAACAGCATAGAGCCGGTTTGCAGCAGAATGACTGAAGAAGCGGCCTTGCCCAGGGGCATGGCCAGTCCGCCCACTTCAGAGATTTGTTCAATGCTGGTGTGGGAGGCATATTGCCGTCTTCGGTCAAGGTCAACACCGTAATGTTCCAGCCAGTGCTGGAAAGGTGTCAGCATCCGGTGCAGGTAATCACCCCGGTGGGTCAGATCCAGAAGATAGAGGTACCACATGTTTGTCAGGGACAGCCTGGCAGCCTCCAGAGCGGTACGGGTCACCAATAGAGGTTTGTAGCTGGAGAAGTACCAGGTGACAGCCTGTACCAGAGAGGCTGAAGGTTTGACCCAGTAATCAGTCAGCTGGTGCTCAAGGGCTGCAGCATGTGCCTGCATCAGTGTATCATTGAGAGCCATGATCAGGTCTGATTCAGACAGGCCAGCGGCATTGGCATAAGGTGTCAGGGTATTCTGAACATGGGTCAGAAATGCAGCCGTCCTGCGGCCATTGTCAAAGGCAATATCGTCAAGAACGTAGTTGGCGATGACAGCAGCTGCGAACTCTTTCATACCAGCAACCGACTCTTTCATACCTGCCGGGCCCGTTGCAGTGACGGTGACAGGAGTAAAGGCAATCTGCATAAATTCCTCAGCACCCTTGTCGGACAGCATCAGGATAACGGCATTCAAGTGAGGCAGATTGACGCCGTGTTTATAGCCAAGGAAGTGCTCAAATTCTTCCACTGTCTGATAACCATCGACACCTCTGACGGCCTTCATGTGGTTCTCAAGTTCAACCTTGCTGATCAGACCTTCACGAACCAGAGCTGTGATCCTGTTACTACTGGCATAACGGTTAGCGAAGTATTCCGGGAAGCCTTCCTGGTCCTTTGCTTCATGCTCGACGAAGTGCATGGCTATTTCGCCCATGCCGCTAATGACTTGGTCGTATTCTTGAGCCCCGTTTTGCAGCTCATCCCGGGCATCGTTCACCAGCCACTGAATTTTTGTCAGGACTATCGGAGGCTGAAATTCTAAAGGCTCAGGGTGAGCCGGAAAGTTATGGAGGGCCGGAAAGGTCTTCTTCAGGCTCCTGAAGACTTTCACAATCCGATTGGCCTGACCAACTGCCAGACCGTCTCCGACCAGTCCCTGCAGGTGAAAAGGCGCAAGTTCATCGTCAAAATTGAACGTCGTGAACTGGAGTTTTGGCTTACCGCTTTTCACTGCTAATTCTGTCAGACCTATGGCGGCTTCAAGCGCTTGTCTCTTGAGAGTGTGCTGCTGCATGAAGTCTTGTATACGGGTCAGAACTCTTACCTGTCTGGGCGTAAACTGAAAGAGACCGCCATCATTTTCCACGGCTTGCTCTGCAACATTCAGGTCTTCCTTCATTCTTGCAATGTCTGCTTCCCTGGTTTTAATCTCACCTTCCAGGCGGGCCTGTTCCTGAGTCAGTTGCTGGATTTTGCCGCCGTTACCATCATGCCCGCCCAGTTCTGCCTGATGGTTTCTCAGGGCATTAACCCGTTGTTCACTGCTGTCAGTAAAGTCAGGTTTAAGACCCATGGCTTCTTCAATAGCGTTAAGAGCTGCCTTATGATAATCCCTCAGAACCTCTTGTGCTTTTGAAACGGCATCACTTTTTTGCTTCAGGGCTAAATCCAGGCGAGCTATTTCGTTCTCTTGTAAGGCTTTAGCCTTCTCATCAATATTTTCAGAATGGATCATCTCCTGTTTTTTAAGATCCAGGTGTTCTTGTGCATTCCTCTCTTCATGCCGTGCATAGGTCACTTCCATACTTTTTTTGTGGTGCTCATGCAGGAATTCCGTAATTTGAGCGTACTTTTTCCTGATGAGAGGCAGTTCCCCCAAGGTTTCATCGAATTGATCAGTTTCGTCCCCGCCAGAAGTCTGTACGTTGGCTCTAATGGTAATAGCGCTATCAGCCTCATCCCGTAAATCAAATATAACTGGTTTGCGAGCCAGACCTCTCAGTTTGCGATGAACCTCTGTAAGCTCACTTTCAGCTTTTTGTAGTACCCGTCTGGCGACGGCTAGCTCACGATCAAGGACGAATCGGGGTTTAGGTCCCAGGCGGGCCATATGCTTGTCAAGCTCATTTTCAATAGCTGTGATACGCTCATTGATGTCAGGCTGGCCCGCATTGAGAAGTTCTTTTTCCAGCTGTCGGAGTTTTGTTTCAATCACACTGTTCTGGTTTTCGATAGAGGCATCTTCTTGATAATCCTCAATGTTAAGTTGATGAGCTATTTTATTGTTCCAGGCTCTTCTGGCAGCTTCATCGTCGTAGAGAGCGTCTGATTTTTCGATTAATTCCTGAATTTTGGTTCTCAGGATATCTTTCTGATCAGACAGGTCGTCATCCATGTCAAATGCTACATCCAGAACTTTTGCCAGTTTGACAGTGAAAGTCTTGCCTCTTTCTTTAACAGCAGAGCTTTTGCTCATGTCGATGTTCAGCTTGTCCTCTATGGCGGCAAGCAAACTTGCCTGTTTTTCTATGGTTTGCTTATCCAGGGACGAATCTTCGACTCTATATTCGAGAATTGCCCGAAGCTTGCTGAGATTGAGATCCCTCTCGTTCAGAGCTGTGCTGTCATCTTTCCAGAGGGTCTGACTTATCTGATCCAGCATAGCTTCTGAGACATCGTCGTCGTAAAGCAGGCTGCAAACCCGGGCAATTCTTGCTGCTTTGTCATTCTCTTCATTGAGTTTGATGTTGAGTATTTTTTCTACGGCTGGCAGCAGATCGGTCCCTTGTTCTCCGGCTGGCATATCCGGGTCAGGGTCTTCCAGTTTATAGTGAAGGTGAGCAAGAAGCCTGTTACGTTTGATATCTTTAGCGTCTGGATGAATTTTTCTTTCATGCATCCAGAGGATGATATCTATCCCATCCAGTATCTCATTCAGTACCTCATTTGAGAGATCAACCTTGTCAAGTATTATAAAAATTCTGGCGAGCCTTTTTTCTATGCCATCCTCTTTACTGACTTTCATATTGGAGGTTTCTTCCAAGGCTGTCAGTATGTCCAGGTTCTCTTGCTCTGTCAGCGACGTATCTTCTCTGATTCCTGTTGTTTTATCATTCTTGTCATTGACCTGGAGGTTGAGCTTTTCTTCTGCGACTTCCAGTACGTCCAGGGCCTTTTCTTCTGCCAGTTGTCTGTGGTCTCTGATGTACATCTGTAGGTTGTTTGAAATGTACTGGCGACGAAGATACACATCGTCATCTTGAGTAAGGCCCATCATCTCAAGGGCTTTTTCCACAGCTCTCAGTGTCTCAAGTATTTTCGGAACCGCTACAGAATCTTCCTCAGTCTGTCCTGCTGGTGGCTGGGTTTCGTCCAGGTTTTCAATACCAGGCTCTGTTGCCAGTTCAGTGTTGCGGGCCTTTATGACTTCTGCTCTGACATTAGCAACTTCTTGTTCCAGCTCCGGGATTCGTGCAACTTCCTCCCGAAGTTTCCGTATTTGTTTTTGCTGTTCTTCCATTGCATTAACAAGCTGATCAAGCTCCTTATCAGCCAGCTGCTTAAATTGAAGTGCTATGCGCTTTTGCCTTTCACTTTTAATGGCTTTCTCCGATGTGAGCTTTAACTGATTTCTAACCCGGGTGAGTTCGATTTCATTTTGCAGCAGCTCTTGCAGCTTGTTTTCCCTCTCAATCAGTTGTCTGGCTATGTCGCTCAAGACTCTGGAAGCAAAAAGTTCTCCTTCGTGAGAAACATCGGTCTTTAATACATAGGCAGCGGGTAAAAGGTTCAGAAAATTTTGAACAAAATGCTGGTTAGTCAGAAGATCTCTCAGTGCGGGTTTGAAGCTGAAGTGTTTTGCGAGTTGATTATGCATCCAGGCTGGCGTAATGAGAGACGCAGCGACTCTGAAGTGTTCTATTGAAAAATTAAATTCATCTGCCTGATCTGCAGTAGCACTGGTCAATGCTTGCTGGAGAGTTTCATAGAATGCAAGCACAAGTGTCGCCACCTGATCTTCCAATGCAAACCTCATCGGTTGAGCTTTGTTTACTGTAATATCGAGCCGCGCAACTAACTTCTCCAGCAGTTCCATCTGCCTGCTGCGAATAACGTACTGGTAGTTTTTGACTTTGTCTTTTTTAATCTGTGTTGATAATTCAGTAACGGGGGGATTAGCATCAGCTTTATCCACGATGTCAAAGAGTCCTTCCACAAAAGCGATATCGGTTGGATTCTGCTTCTGGCCATGGAAAACAACAATCTCTCCCGGAGCCTCAGTCACTTGCAGTTTTGGATAACCTGCAGGTACAGGATAAGTCTGCGTATCATCCCCAGTGTGTACTACATAGCCGACGGGTTTATGGTATGAAAACAGCTTATTCAGTACTTCCTGTTGCAGACCCTCACCCAGAACGTGAACCTGGACATAGGCAGAGGTGGCTGCTGCTAAAAGCACTTCATCATTGACGAAAAGCGATTGACCCAGACGTTGCAGTTCAGGAGGCTGGTCGCCTGCAGCAATAAGACGCATGAAGGTGCGCCCGTTCACCTCCACTTCTCCTGCTTGAAGAGTGGCAAGGACAGCATAGTCATCAACTTCGCCCAGGTTTCCTGCTCTTTCATTCGCCCCTTTCAGAACTGCCGCCAGATGTTCGGGGCTGGCAACTTTCGTTAACGGTTCTAATATCCGGTTGTCGTCTAATCGAGCGTGTACAGCTGCAATGGAATCCTGATGGGTCATTTTGTCTCTGACCTCAATGACCAGTCGTTCCTCTGCAAGGTTGTGAGTGAACTTGAAGATCCCTTCATTACCAACCTTGAGGACTTTGGTGTATTTCCGGGCAACGTCATTCTTGTCTGTTTCAAACAGATCAACAGTGGAAACACCTCCGTCGATGCCCGAAAGAACGTCTGTGAATCCTTCAGAGGGAACGTCATAGCCAGCTCTGGCCTGAGTCTGATCGGGGTAGGTGGTTGTGCAGGATTTGGGTATTGGCTGCAGGTCATCACCCAAGGTTGGCTGAACCATGACCTCACTATGGGTAAACTCCGCATGTCCAGTGCCGGTAATATCGACAGATTTTGTCTGCAGCCTTCGCTCGGCCAATGCTTGTGAAGCAATAATAGAAGAACTGATTGCAACGGTTACAGCAAGGCTTAATACATTGGGGCGAGTGTTTGTCATTCTATTACCTCAGGGCAGAGTACTTCCACTACCGTATATAGTGATTGCCAAACCGGGCGAGAAAGCGACTTCTAATTAATCATGGCTGTTAATCGCTTGTTAGAGCAGCTTCAGGTTCTTTTACCAGAGAAACCTATGTGGTCTCAGAAGGAAACGTTAAGCCTGGAACCATCACCGGTGTTTCATGGGGCACTGGTTCAGTATTGCTGGTCATTACTTGACGTGTAATTAATTCACCGGGGATTTCGCACTTGCCTCACTTCTGATCAGTTTCAGGCTGAGCGCCTGAGGCGGTCGTTAAAAAGCCTGGTTGAGAGATACCTTTGTTATCATGAACAGGAGCTTTCTTATTATCGCCCTTTTACCACTTGTAGAAGGCTCCAAGAGTGTAGGAGTAAAGAATACTTTCTGCATGGGAAAATGACCGTTCAGGCCTATTTTTCAACTCGTTCTCGTGCTCTGCGCGGGAATGCATACCTCCCCTGAAAAACTGACTCTACCCGACACCACTCCAACCAAGGCAAACTCGCCAGAAAGTGATACTCTGGAAGGACAACGATCACAACAACAGCCACTGACGGAAGCCGCCGGATGAAGCTTGAGTCCCTGACAATCAAAAACTACAAGGTTTTTCAGCATGTGGAGCTGAAAAAACTGCCCGGCATGTGCGTGTTTGTCGGCGCCAATGGCAGCGGTAAAACCACCCTGTTTGATGTGTTTGGTTTTCTCAGGGATGCCCTGCACGGTAATGTCCGCACCGCCCTTCAGAAACGGGGCGGGTTTCGGGAAGTCGCCACCCGTGGTGGTATTGATCAGCCTATCGAGTTTACCCTGCAGTTTCGCTTACCCATTGGCGGCGTTGATCGACTGGTGACTTATCTGTTGGAAATTCGACAGGACAAAGGTCGGCCTATTGTTGCCCGGGAGGTACTCCGTTATAAGCGGGGCAGTCAGGGTTCACCGTTTCATTTTCTGGATTTCCGGAGAGGTCGCGGTTACGCCATTCTCAATGAAGAAGACTTTAATAAAGCCGATTCAGAGCTGGAACGGGAAGAGCAGACGCTGGATAGTCCGGATATTCTGGCCGTAAAAGGACTCGGGCAATTTCAGCGATTCCGGGCGGCCAATGCCTTTCGCCAGCTTATTGAAAACTGGCATGTCTCCGATTTTCATATCAGCGATGCCCGCCAGGCACGGGACGCTGGCTATGCAGAGCATTTATCGCCCCGAGGGGAAAATGCCGCGCTGGTGGCCCAGTACCTCTACGAGCAACCCCCGGATATTTTCCAGCATGTACTGGATAAAATGAAACAGCGGGTGCCGGGAGTTGAAGATGTACAGGCAGTAGAAACTGACGATGGGCGCATTGTCCTGAAATTTCAGGATGGCAGCTTTAAAGACCCGTTTGTGGCTCGTTATGTCTCCGATGGCACCATCAAGATGTTCGCTTATTTGCTGTTGCTGAACGACCCGTCGCCCCATCCATTGCTCTGTGTCGAGGAGCCGGAAAACCAGCTCTACCCTAGCCTGTTGGTGGAGCTGGCGGAGGAGTTTTGCAGTTATGCCGAACAGGGTGGCCAGGTAACGATTGTTTCTGCCACAAGGCAAAAGCCTTCAATGCATCGTCCCGGCACAAAAAGGCCTTTTTGCTCAGCTTCTCCAGATCACGGGCCTCTTTCAATGACTGCTTTTGCATCTTTCGGGACAGTGTTTTCCGTTCACTAAGTCCGCGCTTTTTGTTGAGATACAAGTCGCTAACACCAGCGTCGTACAAACTGTCGTGAGCCTGACCAAGTACCTTGTCGTTCAAGTGTTCAGCCTGTGTACCTTCCCCGATAAGGCGGTCAATCGGCTTATCCTCAAAAAACTCAGGGAGCATGTACAGAGTTTGCCCCGTAAAGCCCAAGCCATTGATGATCATTGCGACTACAGCTTGTCCAATAGTGACATTACGAACATCGGAGTCATTTGTGATACGGGCATCAATGTATTCGGCTATCTTTAACTCCCGACACGTAGCGGCACCCAAGCCAAGGTGGTTGAGGTTCTTAGACTGGTATTGGGCTTGAGGCTTGTTGGTGTACCTGAATGTCTGTTTATTTCTTTGACAACAGATTTTAGGCAGATATCAATCGGTGTGGTGAAAGGCAGATACAAATGTACTACCATTGCTTTTTTTGTATCCAACCCACACTACTTATTGACCAACACAGATGTTCTTCTTGTATGTGGCATTGCTCGCTACCCTCTCCCCATGGACACTGGAAGCCGATCCCTGTCCTATTTGTTTAGCTCACTTCCATGACCGTTATGTAGCGCCTGTGGTCGTCAAAACCCAATGTTGCGGCCATCGCTTCGATCTGGACTGTATTTCGAGGTGTTTTGTTGATCAGCCCATCGGCTCACGTCGCTGCGCAATGTGTCGGAAAGACCCGATGCCTGTGGTGAATGAGAACACCAGTGAATCTCACCCGGATACATTTTTCCCCGATTGGACATTTTATGATGCCTGTTCTGACGGGGATTTGGATCAGGTGGAGAAGTCACTGGCAGAAGGTGTCAATGTTAATGCCGTTATGAATAATGGTCTCACTGCCTTGATGTTGGCATCCCGCGAGGGGCAAACTGACGTCGTCGAACGTCTGGTCAACGCCAGCGCAGACGTCAACACTGCTCGGGATGAGGATGGCGCCACCCCGCTGTTCTTAGCTGCTGTGACTGGCTATATCGACTGTGTAAAAATACTGATCAACGCCGAGGTGGATCCCAACATCCCTCGGACTTCGGATGGCGCCACCCCACTGTTCGCCGCCGCTGCGAAAGGCAATACCGAATGCGTGGAACTCCTGATCAACGCCGGGACGGATCTCAACATCCCTCGGACTTCGGATGGCGACACCCCTCTGTTCATAGCTGCTCAACAAAATAACATCGATTGCGTGAGACTCCTGATCAAGGCTGGGGCGGATCTCAACGCCGCCTTGTCGGATGGCACCACCCCGCTGTCCGTCGCAACTGAAATGGGCAACAATGACTGCGCGGAAGCCCTTACCGAGGCCGGGGCGGCGAAGGGAACAAATGAAGGGTATTGTATTATCCTGTAAACACGGCTTTCAGGCGTTCCCATCTTCTGAGCTTTTGAGATGGGAATTTTATGGATGTCCTTATTTTTCTGTTTGGATGTCCTTATTTTTCTTTATTTGGATGTCCTTATTTTTTCTCTTTTTGGATGTCCTCATTTTTTCTCTTTTTGGATGTCCTCATTTTTTTTTCGAGCCCGATTGAAGATTCTGGTTCGGCGCGAATTTTATGGATGTCCTTATTTTTTCTCTTTGACAAAATCAAATGCAGGTCTACAATAAATTACATTATAGGTAACAATATGTAGACCTTTATGACCAAGAAAGATAGACTAGTTGCTGCACTATCAGAGTCAACCAAAGCGGGAGGTGGTATCAACACAGCGGCAGAGTTAGCCTATATGGTTGGCGAGAGACTCACTCCCGCGTTCACCAAGTTTCTCACTGTTTGTGCAAAAAAAGGCTTGATACGCAGGGTCGCCAAAGGCGTGTTTGAGAGCACGTTGACGCCTCCAGACCCAACGACTGCGATCTATAAGATAGCGAAAAAACTTCGCGCCAATGTCATAAGCTACATAAGCCTTGAGAGTCAACTTAGTCATACTGGGGACATCTCTCAAATACCCATGGGAAGGCTGACGATTGTGACGAAAGGCCGCAGCGGCACCTTCTCAACACCCTATGGCGTCATTGAATTCACTCACTCAAAAAAAACTATCAGAAATATTGCACCAAACCTGTATTTTGATGAATCTGTTGGCATGTACAGGGCACAATCCTCGCAAGCCATCAAAGACCTAAAGAACTGCAAAAGAAATACCCATATGCTGGAGAGCTAATGTGCTAAAGGAACAACTAAAAAGAATCGTGGAAGCAAATCCGGAATATGCAGCCATCACGCCAGTGATCGAGAAGGAAATTCTTCATCACGACATTGTGCACGTGCTGGTTAAGCAAGGGGCTATGCAGTCACTCACCTTCATAGGGGGCACATCACTCAGGATGTGCCATAACAGCTCCCGTTTGTCGGAAGATCTGGATTTTAATGGAGGGCTTGATTTCAAGCCCTCCGACTTTGACGGGCTGGAAACCGAAATCCAACAATTCATCCAGAACAAGTACGAGACCAACGTTTGGGTCAACAAGCCTGACCAAGATGAGCAGGGCGACACGTCGTCGTGGAAAATCAGCATAGAGAAGGAGGCCAACCGGCCTGATCTGCCAAGGCAGAAAATGCACATAGACATCTGCGCCATTCCCTCGTTTGACGCGAAAAAAAGACCCCTGATCAATCACTACAATATTGTGACGCCCACCGAAGGCCTGCTGGTACCGGTCCAGTCTCTCGAAGAGACGTTGGCGGACAAGTTTATTGCTCTGGCCTATCGGGCCAGACACATAAAACCTCGTGATGTCTGGGATATCGTTTGGATAAAACAAAAAGGAATTGATGTCTCTGCAGAGCTAGTCAATAAAAAACTGGAAGCAAGAGAAAAAAACAGGAAAGACTTCATGGAAATGCTCAGCAACCAAGTAACCAAAATATTAAAAGACGATGAGGTACGCATTAATTTCAATACTGAGATAAGTCGCTTTGTTCCTGAAAGCATAAAGCAGAGAACACTCGACAATCCGGAGTATTGGGATTACATCCAGAACGAGATCAAGTCCATGGCTAAGCTTCTTCTTGATGGCGACGAGCCCCGTAACAAGTTTGACATGAGCCTTTGACATTACTGCTCATTAAAATACTCAACTCTTAATTCTGACAGTCATACCGGCCTTTTGAACATTGCTGGTTCTCAGAAGTGAAACAGGACATCCATATAACCGCCTTTCACCACCCCTATCAGGAATACATGGACTCGTAAAAAATGCCCAAAATTTGAACGATCGTCCACTGCCTTTCCTTCAAGCCAATCACATGTTCCTCCTGATTATTGACCGTTAATACACTCAGCCCCTGGAAACAGAAAAATACCCATCTTGCTGTTGGGTTCTGGCAGGGCTTTTCCCCAACCAAGGCAAACCCACCAGAAAGTGATATGCTCAATGCAGGAAGCGTTCCTGTAGAGGTGGTAGTCTACCTCAGTCTCAGGAACCATTGCCTCTGTCGCCGCAAAAAGTGGATAACAAAATGATACAGGCGTTTGAGTTTAATAACCTCGGGCCGCTGGAAAAGGGCACTGCAGAAAACCTTGGTCAGATCAACCTGATTATCGGGCCTAACAGCTCTGGCAAAACCTGGCTGATGAAGGCACTCTACGCTGCCGTGCGCACTCTGGAAGAAACCGGACGGGGCGATGATCGCCGCTCAGCATCCGAGGTATTGAGTGAAAAGCTCTACTGGACGTTTCAACCGGATAAACTTGGGGATATTGTCACCAAAGGGAAAAGCAAAAAACTTTCAGCTTCCGTAACCCTGAAAGACCTGCCGCCGATTACTTTCGGTTTTGGCCCGGACACAACCAAGCAAGTCGATGTAGAAATTTCTGAGCGTCGCAGTGCCAATTCAATTTTTTTGCCGCCCAAGGAAGTGCTGTCGCTGGATAAAATTATTTTCCAGTTGGCCTATCAGGATCGGGTGTTCGGCTTTGATAGCACTTACTCTGATCTGGTTGTCGCCTTGCAGAAACAGATGCCCGCCGACAAATCCAATTCAGCCCTCTCTCAAACCAGCCAGCAGCTTGAGTCAATGTTTGATGGCGGTCGTATCGAGTATGATCGCCAGCGCAGTGATTGGTTTTACAAGCATAAAAAAGCTCGCTACTCCATCAATGCCACGGCTGAAGGCGTGAAGAAGATTGGTATTCTGGATACTTTAATCCGCAACGGATTCCTCACAGAAAATTCCATCATCTTTATCGACGAACCTGAGTCAGCATTGCACCCGACAGCCATTACCAAGCTGTTTAATATTATTGATGCCCTTGCCAGACTGGGCGTACAGTTTTTCATCGCCAGTCACTCCTATTTTGTGGTGAAAAAGCTCTACATCATGGCGCAGCGAGAAGAGATGGACATCCCGGTCATGATTTGCACCGATGGACAGTGGCAGCAAACCTCTCTGAATGAGGGTATGCCCGATAACGAAATCATCAACGAATCCATTCGACTGTTTGAGCAGGAAATAGGGGTAGCCTGATCTTGGAGTTTACAGAATCCGGTTTGTCGTTCTGTTTTGAGGATGACCGTTGTTATCGTATTGAGAATGCTCAGGGAGCCATTGGCGTTGGTGAAGGGATAAAAAAGGCCGAGTTTCTTTACATCGACGCTGGTAATAACTTATGGGTGTTGGAAGCAAAGACAACGTTCCCAAATGAACAGAAAAGCAAAGAGGCGTTTGAAGCTGAGTTGCAAGCGATTTATGAAAAACTCTATAACTCTTTGCAACTCGCTGTTTTGGGGCTGGCCGGACGTTATCAGCCGATCAATAAGGAACTGCCTGCAGAATTTAAAAACTCTGATTGGTCGGGTTTGACCATTCAGCTTGTACTGGTCATTCCGGGCGTGCCACCGATGTTTTTACCCGGCCTTACTGATAAGCTTAGAAAGAAGTTTTCAACCTGGTTTTTAAAAGTCTGGAATATTAAGGAAGCCAATATTCAAGTTTTAAATCGGGACATCGCTCAAAGAAAAGCCCTCTGCCAATAACATTTTTTTCCATTTTTTCGGGGTGACTTGCCCCGTTCTTCTGCGAACTTTCTTATGATGACCGAAGGTCAACTAGAACACCTCTGTTTAGAGTGGTTCCGCACGGCTGGCCGGGATTTCGCAACACCCTCCATCATGAAGGCACTTCAGCTGAGTAATCTCACTTCTGCTCAGTTTCAGACTGAGCGCCTGAGTCAACAGTCAGAAAGCTTGGTTGAGAGATACCTCTGTTATCATGAACAGGAGCTATCTGATCATCGCCCTGTCGCCACTTGTAGAAGGCTCCCAGAGTGTAGGAGTAAGGAATACTTTCTGCATGGGAAAATGACCATGTAGGTACATTTTCCCTGAAGTATTTCTCCCAGCTATTCTCGAATAGCTTCATGGTGCGATCCCGGCGTTCACGGAACTGCAGGTAATTTTCGTGTCGGGTCCAGCCGTGCGAACTGTTGCTTGCTTTAACACGGTTTGCATAGTCTTCATCGGTTTCAGTGAAGCGTTGAGGCGAAGCAACAGCGGTACGTTTTCCATATTCATCGTCTGTTTCGCCCATGCCTATCCAGCGATTGATTTTGTCCAGACTGCGACCCAAAGGTCCACCCAGCCATTGAGTGAGCATCTTGTTGTCGTTCATAAAGAAGTCGAAAGTAAGACTCGACGCCAGCGCGAATGCGAATGTTTGGGTATAGGTAAACCCTGATAAAAGGCTATGGACGTATGTACCGGTGATGGCTACCGGACCCAGCACCAGACCAGCTGCGGCGGAGGCCAGCGTTTTCACTGTTTGTGGTGTCACCCTGTGCAGCAGCGGTACCTGAATCCCTTGTCGGGAACCCATGGATTTCACTATTTCCGGCACCAGACGGAAAATGCTGCGATACATTTGAGGGTTGGCGTTGTGCTGTCTGGCAAACAACATGGAGCCGGTTTTCAGCAGAATGACTGCAGAAGCGGCCTTGCCGAGTGGCATGGCCAGTCCGCCCAATTCAGAGATTTGTTCAATTCTGCTGTGGTAGGCATATTGGTCAGTTCGGTCAAGATCAGCACCGCAGTGTTCCAACCAGTGCTGGAAAGGTGTGAGCATTCTGTGCAGATAATCGCCCCTGTTGGTCAGGTCCAGAAGATAGAGAAAGGACATGTTTGACAGGGACAGCCCGGCAGCCTGCCAGGCGCTACGATCTATCAGAAGAGGTTTGTAGCTGGAGTAGTACCAGGTGACAGCCTGTACCAGAAAGGCTGAAGGTTTAACCCAGTACTCCTTTAGCTGCTGCTCAACCGCTGCGGCATGGGCCTGCATCAATGTGTCATGGACAGCCTTGATCAGTTCTGATTCAGATATTCCAACAGCATTGGCATAAGGTGTCAGGGTATCCTGAACGTTGGCCAGGAATGCTGCTGTTCTGCGGCCATTGTCAAAGGCAATATCGTCAAGAACATAGTTGGCGATAACAGCAGCTGCGTACTCTTTCATGCCAGCAACCGACTCTTTCATACCTGCCGGGCCATTGGCAGTCAGGGTCTCAGGAGTCAAGACAGCCTGCATGAACTGCTCAACACCCTTGTCGGACAGCATTTGTACAACCTTTTTGAACTCAGGCACCCTGATGCCGTGTTTATAATCAAGGAAGTGCTCAAATTCGTCCACTGTCTGATAACCGTCGACCCCTCTGACGGCTTTCATGTAGTTCTCAAGTTCAACCTTACTGATCAGACCTTCACGCAGCAGAGCTATGATCTTGTTGCCACTGGCAGAATGGGCAGCGAAATATTCCGAGAAGCCTTTCTGGTCCTTTGGTTCATGCTCGACGAAGTGAAGGGCTGTTTTACCCATGCCGTAAATTTCGTCGTCGTATTCTTGTGCTCCGGTTTTTATCTCATTCCTGGCTCTGTGCACCAGAATCTGAACTTCTTCCAGGGCCGTCAGAGAACTCGTTTTCAGGCGCTTGAAGAGTTCCACAAGTCGACTGGCCTGGGCAAACGTCAGTTCGTCACCTACCAGTGCCTGCATGCGAATCGGTGCAAATTCGTTGTCAAAATCGAAACTTGTAAGACTGGGTATTGTGTTACCGCTTTTTGCTGCTGATTCTGCCAGAGCAAATGCGGCTTCCAGAGCTTGTTTATTGAGAGCGTGCTGCTGCGCGAATGTCTGGATAGCGTCACGAACTTCTGCCTGTTTCGGCGTGTACTGGAAGGGACCAGGATTATTTTCGACGGCTTTCCCGGCATTACTCAGGACTTCCTTCATTTTCTCAATGTCTGATTCCCTGGTTCTAATGTCATCTTCCAGACGGGCCTGTTCCCGGACCGACAGCTTACGTTCAGCTTCTTCTAATACTCGTTTCGCGATGGCCAGCTCACGCTCAAGAACGTATCGGGGTTTAGGTCCCAGGCGCGCTATTTGCCTGTCAAGCTCATTCTCAATGAATGAGATACGCTCATTAACATCAGGCCGACCCCCTCTGAAAGCAGCTTCATTAAGCTGTATGAGTTTTTCTGTAATCAGACTGTTCTGTTCCTCAACAGGGGCATGAACTTTATAGTCTTCAATGTTGAGTTGATGAGCCATTTCATTGTTTCTGAGTCTTTTGACATTTTCATCTTCATAGTCTTCGTTTACCTTATCCATCAGTACAAAAGTTTTGATACATAGATCACGCCTGCGCTGAAACAGGCTGAGATCCTTTTCAAATTCTACCCCCAGATCATCGGCCAGCTTAGTGGTTAAAGCCATGCCTTTTTCCATAGCAGTAAAGCTTTTATAAGGGTCGATTTTTAGCTCTTCTTCTATAGCCATTAGATAAAATGCCTGTTTTACTTCGGCTCGTTTATCCGACTCTTCGACTTTAAAGGTAAGACGCTCACGAATATTGTTGAGTCTGACCCTGGCCACCATCTTCTCCGAAGCTGTGCTGCCATCTTCCCAAAGGACTTTATCCATCTGGTCCAGCATGTATTCCGAAATCTGATCGCCAGCAAGTTTTATACGAACCTGGTCTAATCTTGCAGTTTTGTCATCACCTTCATTGATTTTGATGTTGAATAATTCTTCTAAGGCTTCCAGTATCTTCAGGGCCTCTTCTTCCGATCGTTGTCTGGCTTCTTTGATATGGGTTTGCATAACATCAGAAATCGCCTGGCGTCGGAGATAAGCATCGTCTTCTACAGAGAAGAGATCCATCTTCAGGGCGCTTTCCACGGCTCTGAGTTTCCCAAGTACTTCAGGCATGACTTTGGGGGGGGCGGGGTTTTTGATGTCATCCAGTTCTTTTTTCAGCTCTACAAGCTCGAAGAGCTTGGCATTGACTGTTGATTCCAGAAGGTCACGGTTTTCTGGTGTGTTGTCTGGACTCAGCTCTTTACCAAGTACCGCTGCCAGAGCATCTTTTCTGGCCCTGGTGTAAGAATTCTCCAGATATTGTTGATTGCTCAATTTCTGGGTTTTCTCAGCCAAAGACTCATGATTCTCGTAAATGATGTCTTCGTAACTCTCCATTGTCTTAAGTTTTTGAAGCAGAAATTGTTCTTGGACAGCCATTGTCTTAATTCTTTGGAGCAAGCTTTTTTGCTGAAAGTCAATATCTGCATCGACATCAAAATCCTCAACATTTAAATGTACGGCAAAGGTTTTATATTGGCTTTTTATTGCAGCCACTGTGCTGGTGGCCAGAAGATGCCGTTGTAACCGATCAAGAATGGCCTGGTGACGTGCTACCAGATCAGCTTCGTTATCTGGTGCCAGATTGAGCCGATTTTCAATGCGCGCCAGTTTCAGGTAGGCTGCGCCATCAGATGGGTCTGGCATTTGTTGCATATGCTGTTGAATGGTCTGATAGCGGGCATCGACATCGTTTTCATCCACCGGGATAATACCGAACTGGCCTTCAATGACGGCCAGTTCTGCCGTCAGAGTTTCCAGACTGGATCTTCCTGCCGCCACCCATTGTTTGATTTCATAAATTTTCATTCTGATGAGCCTGGCTTGTTCTTCTGGTGGCTGGGCATCATCCCAGTTATCAATACCAAGCTCTGCGGCCATTTGAGTGTTAACTGCGTTTGTGGCTTCTGCCCTGATATTACGAACTTGTTTTTCCAGCTCCGGGATTCGTTGAACTTGCTGCAGAATTTTCAGTTCCTGATTTTCCAGATCTTCCAGCTCGATTTGAACCCTTGCAAGCTCCTCCTCAACTTCCCGATAGCGCTGCTGTGCTCTCAGTTTTTCCTTCTGACTGACATTCGCTCTCTCTGTTGTGCGCCGTAAGTTGTTATGAAGTTGGACGAGTTCCTCTTCTTCTGCCTGTAGTTCCTCCAGTTTTTCAAGCAGCTGTCTGGTCATATCTCTTATGACTTTGGCAGCAAACTTTTTGTCGTTACCACGAGAACCGGTCTGCACCTGGTTGATATCGTTGATAACGGGTACAGAATTCTGAATATTCCTGGCAAAATGTGGGTTAATCAGAAGGTTTCTGAGTACAGGTTTGAAACCGAAGTGTTTTACCAGTTGAGTATGCACCCAGGGTGAGGTGATGACCGACGAAGCGACTCTTATGTGTTCCAGTGTGAATTCAAATTCACTGGCAAAAATCGTATGATCGGGAGTCGCACTGGCTAATGCCTGCTGGAGATATTCGTAGTAAACAAGCGCATGCATTGCCGGTTTGTCTTCGTTTGTGAGCGTCGTCGGCAGCTCAGCACCGTGTCGCGCAACAAACTCCTCCAGTATTGCCATCTGCATGCTTCGAATGGCGTACCGGTAGCTTTTGGCCTTATATTTTTTAACCTGTGTTACCAATGCGGCGGCGTGGGTATGACCCTCAACTTCATTCCATAGCTCATAGAGGTTTTCTACAAAAACGATTTCATGGGGGTTCAGCTTCTGTCCATGGAAAACAATCATCTTCCCCGGAACTTCTGCTACTTCCAGCTTTGGATAACCCGCAGGCACAGGATAAACCTGCTTGTCATCCACGACATGTACAACGTAGCCGACGGGTTTGCTGTGTGCTAACAGTTTATTAAGAGCCTGCTGTTGTAACTCCTCTCCCAGGACATGAACATGGATATAGGCAGAGGTGGCAGCTGCCAGGAGAACATCGTCATTGACAAAGAGTGATTGACCCAGGCGCCGCAGTTCAGGGGGCTGATCTTTCGAAGCAATATGACGCATGAAGGTGCGCCCGTTCACTGCAACTTTTTCTACTTCAATGGTGGCAAGGGCAACATAGTGATCGCTGGTGCCGAGATTTCCTGTTCTGTCATAGACAGTATTCAGCAAATCATTGAGTCGAAAGGGGTTGGCGATTTTCGTTAAGGGCTCTAATGATTGGGCGCCGTGAAGTGGCCAGGGGAATCCAGCACGAACCGCCTCAACAGAATCCTGATCGGTCATTCCGGCTCTGACTTCAATGACCAGCTCCTTTTCTTCAAGGTTATGGGTGAACCTGAAGACTCCCTCATCACCTACCTTCAGTACTTTGGTGTATTTCTGAGCCACGTCATTCTCGTCTGTTTCAAACAGATCAACAATGGACATGACGCCATCAACAAAAGAAAGAACTTGTGTAAAGCTTACGGCAGGAAGGACCTGGTTCTCCTTGTCTGCAGCCAGGGCAATGTAGGTGGTTGTACAGGATTTGGGTATTGGCTGCTGGTCAGGGTCTAAAGTTGGCCGAACCATGGCTTCACTGTGGGTAAACTCCATATGTCCATTGACCAGAATATTGATAGATTTTGTCCGCAGCTTCCGATCGGCCAGTGTCTGTGTGGCAATGATCGAAGAGCTGATGGCAATGGCTACTGCAAGGCTTAAAGCCCTGGGGCGAGCATTCGTCATTCCAATACCTCAGAGGTCTGTGGGCTCAGAAGGAGAGGCTTGATTGCGGGGCATTCGTTTTATCATGAACAGGCGCTTTCTCATTATCGCCCTTTTATCATTGGTAAAAGGCTCCAAGAGTGTAGGAGTATGGAATGCTTTCTGCGTGGGAAAACGACCATTTAGGTACATTTTCCTTAAAGTATTTCTCCCAGCTATTCTCAGACATCTTCATGGTGCGATCACGGCGTTCACGAAACTGCAGGTAATTTTCATGGAGGGTCCAGCCATACATTGTGTTACCTGCTTTAACACGGTTGGCATAAGATTCATCGGTTTCACTGAAGCGTTGAGGCGTGGCAATAAGCGTACGTTTTATATATTCATCCCGCGTTTCACCGCTGCCTTGCCAGCGATTAATGCTGTCAAGGGTTCGGCCCAGAGGGCCACCCAGCCATTGAGTGAGCATCTTGTTGTCGTTCATAAAAAAATCGAAAGTGAGACTCGACGCCAGGGCGAACCCGAAGGTTTGAGCGTAGGTAAAACCGAATAAAAGACCGTGGGCGTATGTTCCGAAGGTGGCTACCGGGCCCAGTACCAGACCGGCTGTGGCAGAAGCCAGAGTTTTTACTTTTTGTGGTGTCACCCTGTGCAGCAGCGGGACCTGAACCCCTTGCCCGGAACCCATGGATTTCACTATTTCCGGTACCAGACGGGATATGCCGCGATACATCTGCGGGTTGGCGTTGTACTGTCGGGTAAACAGCATGGAGCCGGTTTTCAGCAAAATGACGGAGGAGGCGGCTTTACCCAACGGCATGCCCAGCCCACCCACTTCAGAGAGTTGTTCAATTCCACTGTGATAGGCATATTGCCCGGTTCGGTCGAGATCAACACCATAGTCTTGCAACCAGTTCTGGAAAGGTATGAGCACCCGATGCAGGTAATCACCCCTGTTGGTCAGATCCAGAAGATAGAGGAATGCCATGTTTGAGAGAGACAGTGTGCCAGCCTGCCAGGTGGTCTGGGTCGCCAGCAGGGGTTTGTAGCTGGAGAAGTACCAGGTGACAGCCTGTACCAGAAAGGCTGAAGGTTTGACCCAGTAATCATTGAGCTGCTGCTCAACCGCTGCGGCATGAGCCTGCATCAATGTGTCATGGACAGCTTTGATCAGTTCTGATTCAGAGAGTCCGGCAGCATTGGCGTAAGGTGTCAGGGTATCCTGAACATTGGCCAGAAGCGCTGCCGTCCTGCGGCCATTGTCAAAGGCAATATCGTCAAGAACATAGTTGGCAATGACAGCAAATGCGTATTCTTTCATGTCGGCAACAGAAGCTTTTATACCCGCCGCGCCAGCCACCGTCACAGGGTTAAAGGCACTTTCCAGGAATTCATCAATCCCCCTGTCGGACAGCATCCGGACAATATTCCTGAAGCGAGGCATATCGACGCCGTGTTTGTAGTCAAGGAAGTGCTCAAATTCATCCACTGTCTGATAACCGTCGACATCTCTGATGGCCTTCATGTAGTTCTCAAGTTCAATCTTGCTGATCATGCCTTCACGCAGCAGAGTTATGATCTTGTTACCACTGGCAGAATGGCTAGCGAAGTATTCCGGGAAATCTTTCAGTTTCCCTGGTGCATCTTTGACGAAGTGAATGGCTGTTTTGGCCATGTCGTTAATTTCGTCGTTGTATTGTTGAGACTCGGTTTTCATCTCTTTTCTGGCCCTGTTTGCCAGAGTCTGGACTTCTTCCAGAATATTCAAGGGCCGATCTTCAACAGGTTCGAAAGGGCATTCCGGAAAGTTTGTCTTCAAACGCGTGAAGAATTCCACAATTCGACCGGCCTGACTGAACGTCAGATCGTCTCCGGCCAACGCCTGCAAGCGAATTGGCGCAAATTCATCGTCAAAGTCGAGACATGTAAGAGGGCGTATATTCTCAGGTTTTTTTGCTGCTAATTCTGCCAGACCTAATGCGACGTGCAGAGCTTGTTTCTTGAGAGGGTGCTGCTCCATGAAGGTGTGCATATCGGTCAGAACTTTTAACTGCCCCGGCGTGTACTGGCAGGGACTACCCTCATTTTCGTGAGCTTTCTCTGTAGCCCCCAGGGCTTCCTCTGCAGCCCCCAGGGCTTCCTTTAACCTCTCAATATCTGCTTGCCTGGTTTCAATCTCCTCTTCCAGGCGGGCCTGTTCCTGAGTCAGTTGTTGGATATAGCCGCCACTACCATCATCACCGCCCAGCTCTGTCAGCCTGTTTCTCAGGGCATTAACCCGGTATTCATTGGTGTCAGTGGCGTCTGGTTTAAGACCGATGAGTCTTTCCATCGAGTCAAGACGGGCTTCAAGATCCTCCAGGTCCTCTTCTGCTTTTGCTACAGCCTTACTTTTCTGCTCCAGGGCTTTATTCAGCTGAACTATTTCTTTCTTGTATACGGTTTCAGTCTTCTCATCGGTGTTTTCAAAACGCTTGATTTCCTCTTTCTTAAGTTCCAGATTCTCTCGTGCATTCCTCTCTTCAAGCAGTGCACTGGTCACCTGCCTGTTTTTCTTGTCGTGACGACGCAGGAATTGCCTGACTTGAATGTACTTTGCCTTGGCCAGAGGCAGTTCACCCAATGGTTCAGCAACTTTATCATCTTGGTCTTGATCATTATTATCTGGATTGCTCCGAAAGATAAAAAAGTAATCATCATCTTCCCGAAAACTTTCGACATCTCCTTTCATCTCGAGGTTCGCATTTGTTTTGGCTCCCAGTTGCTCAAGGATTTCATTCCGTGTCGCTTTACTGTACCTCCCCAGGAAATGCATGATGTCCTCAATTCGCCCAGCAGGTCTTTGTTCATCACCTGCAGCCAGGCCAAGGCCGGTCTGCAATTGTTTCATTGCCTTAGTTAAAAGCGTGTCGTCTTCATCGAAGATATGTTGGACGTCAGCACGGTTCCCCGCAAATAACACATTTTTGCCACGAATTTCATTCAGTTTGCGATGAACATCATTCAGCTCGCTTTCAGCTTCTTTTAATGCGCGACTGGCCATGGCCAGATCACGTTCAAAGACGAATCGAGGCTTAGGTCCCAGGCGCGCCATTTGCCTGTCAAGCTCTTCATTAATGGCTGCGATACGCTCATGAACGTCGGGCTGATCTACTTTTAAAACGATTTCATGCAGATATTGGAGAGTTTCTTTAATGAGATTGGACTGAACATCCACAGCGGCATCGTCTTTATAGTTCCCAATGCCAAGGCGATGGGCAATCTCGTTATTTCTGGTTCTTATAATACCTTCGTTATCGTAGAGTTCGTCTAGCTGATAAATCAGTGCCTGAATTTTGGCTGCCATAACTTCCTTCTGTTCATTCAGGCTGGCATCTTTTTCAAATTCTATTTCCAGAGTATCGGCCAGTGTAGCAATGAAAGTCCGGCTTGCTTTTTTAGCAGCAACGTTTTTACTTGTGTCGATACCCAGCTCGTCTTCTACAGTTTCAAGCATCCTTGTCTGTTGCTGTAAGGCTCGATGACCGGCGTCTTTGATATAAAAGACAAGACGTTTAACAAGCCTCCGAATTTTATCTTCCCGGTTTTCGTTCTCAGGTTTGAAGTCTTCTTGCCTGAAGGCATGCTCTATATGATCCAGTTTTTTTTCGGTGATATTATTGCTGACAAGTTTTATAAGAATTCTGTGAAGTCGTGTTTTGTTGGGATCACCTTCATTGACCTCGATCCCGAGGATTCCTTCGGCGTTTTTCAGTAACTCCAGTGCCTCTTCCTCTGTCCGCTGTCTGGCTTTTGTGATGAATGTCTGAATTTCTTCAGAAATGGCCTGACGACGACTGTACTCATCGTCTTCTCTATCGAGGACATCCATGTCCAGGGCTGCTTCCAGAGCACTCAGTTTATGAAGTACTTCAAGCTTGAATTCGGGGGGATTTTCCACACCTGCAAGTCTGTCGACCCCGCGCTTAGTGTCTTCTGACAGTACCTGACGGTCTTCTAACCTGTTGCCTTCAGTCAGTCCAAAACCAAGAACCTCCCTCACGCTATCTTTCCTTAATTTGATGAAAGCTTCGTCCTCAGTGACTTGAGCATTCAGGGTCTGAATGCTCTGAATCAGGCGTTCTTGTTGAGCGTCAATATCTGTATTGCTATCAAAATTCTGAATGTTCAAATGTTCGGCAAGAGCTGCAAAGCGGGCTCTGATTTCAGCTGATTTTTCAGCCTCTGTGCTGATGCCTGGTTGCCTCTCTGTCACCAGTGCCAGTTTCTCCGGGTCTGACAGGTCTGTCTGTTGTTGCCGATACTGTTGAATGAAGTGAGAGTCGGCAACCGCTCTGTGCATGTCGTTAATTTTTTCCAGGAGACGAATGGCTTGCTCATCCGGTGACCAGGTATCATCCCAGTCATCTATGCCAAGCAGTATTGCCATTTCAGAGTTGTAAACACTTCTGGCATCACGGACTAGTTGTTCCGGCTGGTCATCGACCTCAGTCAGCTGTCGGTCCATGTTGTTGGCGGAACTGACGACAGTGGGTATATAGCTCAGCATCTTCTGAACAGAATGCGGGTCAGTCAGAAGATCTCTGAGTACAGGTTTGAAGCTGAAGTGTTTTAAGAGTTGGTCCTGCATCCAGGTTGGCGTGATAACTGACGAAGCAGCTTTGATGTGTTCCAGTGTGAACTCAAATTTATGTGTTTGATCCGGAGTCGCACTGCTCAATGCCTGCTGCAGAGATTCATAGTTGGCAAGCGCAAGCGCCGTCAATTTATCTTCCTGTGCAAGTGTCATTTGATCTTTGTTAACTCCGGCTTCGTGCCGTGCAACAAACTCTTCCAGTACTGCCAACTGCCTGCTTCGAATGACGTATCGGTAGCTATTGACCTTATGTTCTTGAATCTCTGTTGTTACTTTATGAACGGGGTCATTACCCTCAGCTTCTTTCAGGAGGTTATTGAAGGTTTCTACAAAAGCGATATCGGTCGCGCTCTGTTTCTGACCATGGAAAACAATAACCTCTCCGGGGGCCTCGGTCACTTCGAGTTTTGGATAACCGGCAGGCACAGAGTAAGTCTGCATGTTATCCTCGACGTGTACTATATATCCGACGGGTTTATGGTATGACAGCAGCTTGTTGAGAGCTTCCTGTTGTAACTCTCCTGCCAGTACATGAACCTGTATATAGGCAGAGGTGGCCGCCGCCAGGAGAACCTCATCATTGACAAAGAGCGATTGTCCCAGACGCTCCGGTTCTGGAGGCCGTTCACCCCCCGAGATAAGCCGCATGAAGGTACGCCCACTGACATCAACCTTGTCTACTTCAATAGTGGCAAGGGCAACATAGTGATCACTCGAGCCGAGGTTTCCTGCCCTCTCATCAACGCTTTCCAGCACTGCTAACATCTGTGTGGGTCTGGCGATTTCCGTTAAAGGTTCCAGGGATTTCATGTCAGCCCATTGAGAAAGAACCATCTTAACAGAGTCCTGATCGGTCATTCCGCCTCTGACTTCAATGACCAGTTTCTTTTCTTCAAGGTTATGGCTGAACCTGAAGACTCCCTCATCTCCCACCTTGAGGACTTTGGTGTATTTCTGAGCAACGTCATTCTCGCCGGTTTCAAACAGATCAACACTGGAAACATGACAATCGAAATCAGAAAGAATGTCTGTAAAGCCTCCGGCAGGGCTGACATAGCCCACTCTGAGTCCAGAGAAATCAGGATCAGGGTAGGTAGTTGTAAAGGATTTAGGTATTGGCTGCTGGTTATCATCTAAAGTTGGCCGAACTATGACCTCACTTTGGGTAAACTCCACATGTCGGTCGCCCTGAATATCAACAGATTTTGTCTGCAACCTGCGGTCGGCCAGTGCCTGTGTAGCAATGATGGAAGAATTGATTGCAATCGCCATTGCGAGGCTTAATGCACTGGGGTAAGCATTTGTCATTCTACTACCTCGAACAAAGCATCCAAAGTGTAGGAGTAAGGAATACTTTCTGCATGGGAGAATGACCATTTCGGCACATTTTCCCTGAAGTATTTCTCCCAGCCATTGTCAAACGGTTTCATGGTGCGATCCCGGCGTTCTCGGAACTGCAAATAGTTTTCGTGTCGAGTCCAGCCATGCATCGTGTTGTTTGCTTTAACACGGTTTGCATATTCTTCATCGGTTTCATTGAAGCGTTGAGGCGTGGCAATAGCCGAACGTTTCACATATTCATCGTCGGTTTCGCCGATGCCTCGCCAGCGATTTATCCTGTCAATACTCCGGCCCAGAGGTCCGCCCAGCCATTGAGTGAGTATCTTGTTGTCGTTCATAAAGAAGTCGAAAGTAAGACTCGATGCCAGTGCGAATCCGAATGTTTGAGCATAGGTAAACCCGGATACAAGACCGTGAACGTATGCTCCGATAGTAGCTACTGGACCGAGCACCAGACCGGCTGTAGCAGAGGCCAGTTGTTTTACTTTTTGCGGTGTCAGCCTGTGCACCAGTGGCACCTGAACCCCTTGCCCGGAACCCATGGATTTCACTGTTTCGGGTACCAGGCGGGAAATGCTGCGATATCTGTAAGGATTGGCGTTGCGCTGTCTGGCAAAGAGCATGGAGCCGGTTCTTAGCAGAATGACTGAGGAAGCGGCTTTAGCCAATGGCATGGCCAGTCCGCCCACTTCAGAGACTTGTTCAACTGCACTGTGGCAGGCATATTGAACGGTTCGGTCAAGATCAACACCATAGCGTTCCAGCCAATGCTGGAAAGGTGTCAATATCCTGTGCGTATAATCGCCCCTGTTGGTCAGATCCAGAAGATAGAGGAACGACATATTCAAGAGCGACAGCTCGGCAGCCTGCCGGGCACTGCAGGTCACCAGCAGGGGTTTGTAGTTGGAAAAGTACCAGGTCACAGCCTGTATCAGGAAGGCTGAAGGTTTGACCCAGTAATCCTTTAGCTGCTGCTCAACCGCTGCGGCATGAGCCTGCATCAAGTTGTCATGGATAGTCTGGATCAGTTCTGATTCAGATATTCCGGCAGCATGGGCATAAGGTGTCAGGGTATCCTGAACATGGGTCAGGAAAGCTGCCGTCCTGCGGCCATTGTCAAAGGCAATATCGTCAAGAACATAGTTGGCGATGACTGCAGCAGCGTACTCTTTCATGCCGGTAACAGACTCTTGCATAGCCGTCGGGTCAGCCCCGGTCACAGGAGTAAGGGCACTTTCCATGAATTTCTCAACGTCTTTGTCAGACAGTATCCGTAAGGCGGCCTTAAAGTGAGTCAACTGGACGCCGTGTTTGTAGCCAAGGAAATGTTCAAATTCATCCACTGTCTTATAATTATCGACTCTTCTGATGGCCTTTATGTAGTTCTCAAGTTCAACCTTGCTGATCAGGCCTTCATGCAGCAGAGCCATGATCTTTTTACCGCTGGCAGAATGTCTGGCGAAGTATTCCGTGAAGCTATTCAGGTCACCTGATTTATGATCAACGTAGTGAATGGCGGTTTTGCCCAGGTTGTGAATTTCTTCGTCGTATTGTTCAGGCCCTTTCTGTATCTCATTCCTGGCCCTTTGCACCAGCGACTGGATTTTTTCCAGAACATTCTGTGACTGATCCTCCATAAGCTCGGGAGAAGGTTCCGGGAAGCTGGTTTTAAAGCTCCTGAAAACGGCCACAATCCGGCTGGCCTGGGCAAACGTCAGTTCATCGCCGACCAGTGCCTGCAAGCGAACCGGTGCCAATTCATTGTCAAAATCGAAACTCGTAAGGCAGGGTATTGCCTTACCGCTTTTTGCTGCTGATTGTGCCAGACCCATTGCGGCTTCCAGAGCCTGTTTCCTGAGAGAGTGCTGCTGCACGAAGGCGTGCATATCGGCCCGAACTTTTTCCTGTCTTGGCGTGAACTGGAAGGGGCCGCCGTCATTTTCGATGGCTTCCACTGCAGACTTCAGGACTTCTTTCATTCTCTCAACGTCTGCTTTTCTGGCTTCAACCTCAGCTTCCAGACGGGTCTTTTCCTGAGTCAGTTGCTGGCTCATCTTGCTGCCAGTACCACCATTACCGCCCGCTTGTGTCTGTCTTTTTCCCGGGGCCTTAACCGGTTGTTCACTGCTGTCAGTAGTGTCCAGTTCAAGATCCACGGCTTCTTCAATGGTGCTAAGAGTGGGTTGTTGCGAGATACGTCGGAGGTAGGCACGGGTCCCGGTAAATACAAGTTGTTTGATGCGCATAACATCCAGTTTTTGATGAGCAGTTTTCAGCTCATTTTCAGCTTCTTCCAATAAGCGCCTGGCTGTGGCTAACTCACGATCAAGAGCGTATCGGGGTTTAGATCCCAGGCGAGCCATTTGCTTGTCAAGCTCGTCCTCTATAGCCGCAATGCGCTCATTAACATCAAGCTTGCCCGCCCCGAGAACTTCTTTACGCAGCTGTGTGAGTTTTTCTTTAATAAGACTGATCTGGTCGTCAATAGTGGCATGATCCTGATAGTCTTCAATGTTGAGTTGATGGGCTATTTCATTGTTTCTGTCTCTTTTGATACTTTCATCTTCATAGACATCTGAGACTTCATCAGTGAGTGCCCAAACTTTGGCTAATAGAATATGCTTCTTGTCAGAGAGGTTGATATCCTTTTCAAACTCCACCTGCAGATCATTGGCCAGTCTGGCAGTCAGAGTCTTGCCTTTTTCTATAGCGGCATCGCTTTTATAAGGGTAGATCTCCAGCTCATCTTCTAAAGACGAAAGATAATAGGTCTGTTGTTCTTTGGCTCGTTGTTCCCATTCTTCGACTTTAAAAGTAAGACGCCCATGAATCGAGTTGAGTCTGACATCCCTTCCTTCCAGATCTTCCGGGGCTGTGCTGAAATCCTCCCAGAGGATCTTGTCCATCTTATCCAGGTCGTCAGCTGAGACATCTCCGCCATCAAGCCTTTTATAAACCCTCTCAAGTCTTGCTGCCTGGTCATCACCTTCATTGATTTCTATGTTGAACATTTTTTCTATGCTTGCCAGTATGTTCAGGGCCTTTTCCTCTGAACGCTCTCTGGCTTCTCTGATGTATTTCTGTATGTCTTCAGAAATGATCTGTTGATGGAGATACTCATCGTCTTCATAACTGAGGCGGTCGTCCTCAAGGGCTCTTACCACGGCTTTCAGTTTATTGAGTACTTCAGGCCTGGCTTTGCGGTGGCCTGGGATTTGGGTTATTGTTTCTTCCGGCTTTTCAAGCTCATTCCCGTCTTCCCAACAGGGACTTCGTGCTTTCTGTTTTTCCTTATCACCGGCGTCAGCTCTTTCCGTTTCGTGCTGCAACTGACTTTTAAGCTGGGAGAGCCTGGCCTCTGAGATCTGTAGCTGTTCTCGCCTGCTGTCCAGTTTAATATGCTCTTTGGCCATGTCACTCAGGACTTTGGCAGCAAACTGTTCGTCTTCGTAAAAAAAATCGGTCATTAAATGGGAGTAGACAGGTATGGTATTGAGAATATTCTGAACAAAATGCTGGTTAGTCAGAAGATTTCTAAGTGCGGGTTTGAAACTGAAGTGCTCTGAGAGTTGAATCTTCAACCAGGTTGGCGTCATGACTGACGAAGCAATTCTGAAGTGTTCCAGTGCGAACTGAAATCCCTCTGCCTGATCTGAAGTAGCACTGGTCAATGCCTGCTGGAGAGATTCGTAGTAGGCCAGCGTAATCAGTTGACTTTCGTCAAGGTCGGCAGCAGCCAACTGAGCAGCAATCTTTTCCAGCACTGCTATCTGCCTGCTTCGAATGACGTACTGATAGCTTTTGACTTTATGTTTATTAACCCGGGCTGTTGCAGGAGCCGGGTGATTAGCCCCAATTTGTGCCTGGGATTTATAGAGGTTTTCTACAAAAGCGACATCATCCGGACTCTGCATCTGACCATGAAAAACAATCACTTCCCCCGGAGCTTCTGTCACTTCCAACTTTGGATAACCGGCAGGCACAGGATAAACCTGTGTGTCATCCTCGACGTGTACAACATATCCGACGGGTTTGCTGTGTGCCAGCAGTTCATTAAGCGCCTTCTGTTGTAAAGCCTCTTGCAGGACATGAACCTGGATATAGGCAGAGGTAGCTGCTGCCAGGAGAACATCATCATTGACAAAGAGTGACTGACCCAGACGTTGCAGTTCAGGAGGCTGATTACCTGCGACGAGAGGACGCATGAAGGTACGTCTGTTCACTTCAACTTCTTCTACTTCAATGGTGGCAAGGGGGACATAGTGGTCACTTGCGCCGAGTTTTCCTGCCCTGATACTGGCAGCTTCGAGCACATTAGCCAGTCCTCCGGGCCCGGCAATTTTCGTTAGCGGTTCTAATGGTTCGATGCCAGGAAATCGATTATGCACAGTCGCAACTGAATCCTGATCGGTCATTCCGCTTCTGACTTCAATGACCAGTTCTTTTTCGTTAAGGCTATGGGTGAACTTGAAGACTTCCTCATCACCTACCTTCAGGACTTTGGTGTATTTCTGAGCAACATCATTCTCGCCTGTTGTAAACAGGTCGACGCTGGAAACGTCAGCACTGATGGCAGAAAGAATGTTTGTAAAGCCATCAGAAGGAACGATATAGCCCTCTCTGGCTGGCGTCAGATCGGGGTAGGTGGTGGTAAAGGATTTGGGTATTGGCTGCCGGTCTTCAGCTAAAGTTGGCTGAACCCTGACCTCACTCCGGGTAAACTCCACTTGTCCATCTTTCACAATATCGATAGATTTTGTCAGCAGCCTGCGCTCGGCCAGTGCCTGTGTAACGATAATGGAAGAGCTGACTGCAAGGGCCACAGCAAGGCTGAATGCATTACGGCGGGCATCTGTCATTCTATTACCTCAGAGCTGAGTACCGTGAAAAGCGATTTTCACACCGGGAGAGGTAGCGATTTTTAATCGCTCAAGGCTGTCAATCGCTCAAGGCTGTCAATCGTTCATGGTTGTGGCGGTAAGCTGTTGAGTGAATTTAGTTCACAGTGGCAAATACGTTAAGCTGGTGAGTGAATTTAGCCGATAGCCCATTCTGAAAGAAACCAGTATGTAGTCCCTGATACTGGTTCCATTTGGATAGTTATGAAGGGGGGCATCCTCTGGTTTCTGATATCAAAGTTCGTCGCGGGTATTCTTGTCATGATCGAACTTCTCAACCTTGTGATCAGTCAGCGCTGCTTTTGGCTCGAAGAAGGCACCCAGCAAGTAAGAGTAAGGAATACTTTCTGAGTGGGAGAATGACCATTTAGGCACATTTTCCCTGAAGTATTTCTCCCAGCCATCGGCAAACAGCTTCATGGTACGATCCCGGCGTTCACGGAACTGCAGGTAATTTTCGTAACGCGTCCAGCCATGCATTCTGTTGCTCGCTTTAACACGATTCGTATAGGCGGCATCGGTTTCATTGAAGTGCTGAGGCGAGGCAATAGCGGCACGTTGCACATATTCATCCTGCGTTTCACCCAGGCCTGTCCAGCGATTCATCTTGTCAAGACTACGACCCAGAGGCCCACCCAGCCATTGACTAAGCATCTTGTTGTCGTTCATAAAAAAGTCGAAAGTCAGACTCGACGCCAGTGTGAGTCCGAAGGTTTGGGCGAAGGTAAACCCGGATACAAGGCCGTGGGCGTATGCACCGACAGTGGCTACCGGACCCAGCACCAGACCGGCGGTGGCAGAAGCCAGAGTTTTTACTTTTTGTGGTGTCACTCTGTGTAGCAGCGGAATCTGAACTCCCTGTCCTGAGCCCATGGATTTCACTATTTCAGGCACCAGACGGGAAATACTGCGATACCTATGAGGATTGGCATTGTGCTGTCGGGCAAATAACATGGAGCCGGTTTTCAGCAGAATGACTGAGGCTGCGGCTTTACCCAATGGCATGGCCAGTCCGCCCACTTCAGAGATTTTTTCAATCCTGCCGTGGCAGGCATATTGTCCGGTTCGGTCAAGATCTACACCGTATCGTTCCAACCAGTGCTGGAAAGGTGTGAGCATTCTGTGCAGATAATCACCTCTGTTGGTCAGGTCCAGCAGATAGAGGAATGACATGTTTGCAAGGGACTGCGTGGTAGCCTGCGAGGCGGTATGAGTCACCAGTAGTGGTTTGTAGCTGGAGTAGTACCAGGTCACTGCCTGCAGCAGGAAGGCTGAAGGCTTGAGCCAGTAATCATTGAGCTGCTGCTCAACTGCGGCAGCATGAGCCTGCATCAATGTGCCATGGATAGTCTGGATCAGTTCTGATTCAGATATTCCGGCCGCATTGGCGTGAGGTGTCAGGGTATCCTGAAGATGGGTCAGGAAAGCTGCTGTCCTGCGGCCATTGTCAAAGGCAATATCGTCAAGAATGTAGTTGGCAATGACCGCAGCTGCGTACTCCTTCGTGCCGGTAACAGACTCTTTCATACCTGCCGGAGCGGTTGCGGTCACAGGAGTGAGGGCAGTCTGTATGAATTCCTCGATACCTTTTTCTGACAGCATCTGGATAACGGATTTGAACTCAGCCACCCCCATGTCGTGTTTATGGCCAAGGAAGTGCTCAAATTCCTGCTCAATCTCGTAACCGCCGACATCTCTGGCGGCCTTCATGTAGTTTTCAAGTTCAACCTTGCTGATCAGCCCTTCATGGAGCAAAGTGATGATCTTGTTGCCACTGGCAGAACGGGCAGAGAAGTATTCCATGAAGCTTTTCAGATCTTCTGGCTCATGTTCAACGTAATGAATGGCTGCTGAGTTCATGTCCAGAATTTCATCGTCGTATAGCTGTGTGTCTTTTCTGGCATGGCTGAAAGAATCTGTCTGAGCATCAAAATCCTGCATGCCTGAGTGTGCGGCAACCGGTGTGGGGGTAACCGGTGTTGCGACAACCGGTGTTGGGGCAATCGATGTTGGGGCAATCGATGCCGGGGTAACAGGTTGACTGATTTCATGAATGTTCTGGTGGCTGAGTCTGGCTTGTTTTTCTGGTGGCTGGGTACCATCCCGTTTATCAATACCAAGCTTTGCCACCATTTGAGTGATGTAATCTTGACTGATTTCTTCTACAGCGACACTAATTACTCTTTTCATAGGTGGGATTCGATCGGTTTGCTCCTGAAGACTCTTTAACCAGTTTCTCCGTTCTGTCATTTCTTTTGCCATCTGAAGGCCCTGTAACCTGAGGTGTTGATGAATGGCCTGGCAACGGATTTCCGGGTCCTTTTCGATATCCGGAACCAGACCGAGCTGAACTTCAATGTGAGCCAGCTTCTTATGGATTATCCGCTCGGTTAGTTCTTTCTTTTGTTGCAGGTATTGTTTAAAGGACTGAAGGATACGCAGGTCACCTTTATTGACCGAAGTTATATCTCGCTTGCCTTCTGTGGCCGGTGTTTTTGCTTTTACAGCTTCTTCATCAGGCAGTGCTGTTGCGTGTATCAATTGCCTGATTTTATTCGTTCTTTTTCTGATGAGTCTGGTTTGTTCTTCGGGTAGTCGGGTATCATCCCGGTCATCAATACCAGGCTCTGCTGCCAGTTGAGCGTTGCGAACTTTTGTGGTGTCTGTTGTTGCATCATGAGTCTGTCGCTCCAGCTCTGGAATTCGTTCGACTTTCTGCTGAAGTTTCGTTCTGGTGCTCTGTTGCTGAACAGGTTGTTGATCACTCTGAGCTTCCAGCTGCCTGACTTCAAAGACAGCCAGTCTTTTAGGGACTTTCTCATTGGTTACTTGTATGTCTTGTTGCAGCAGTTGTCGAATGAACTGAAGGTAACCCAGACCGTTTTCATCGATCGAAACAATACTGCACTCGCCTTCAGTGGCTACCGCTTTTGCTTTGACAGCTTCTTCATCAGACTGCCCTGTTACGGCAAATAGTGCGGCAACCAATTGGTTGATTTTGAGCACTTTTTTTTTGATGAGTCGGTCTTGTTCTCTAAATGGCTGGATATCATCCCAGTCATCAATACCAAGCTCTGCCGCCATTTGAGCGTTGCGAGCTGTTGTCAGGTCAAAACGCATTTGTTGTTTCTGCTCTGGAAATCGTTCAACTTCCGGCTGAAGTTTCTGTAACAGGTTGTTCTGTTGTTGCTGCTCATAACGAAGCTGCATAAGCTCATCATCAATTCGTTTTTTGAGTTGAGCTATTCTGAGATGTTCTTTTTCACTGGTAGTGGTTTTTTCTATTTTAAACAGCACTTGCCGTCTAAGATGGGTGAGACCGTATTCTTTTAACAGCAATATTTTCTGATTGTTTTCCGTCTCAATTATCTGTCTGGTAGTCTCGCTTCCGACCTTGAAAACAAGCTTTTTTTTAGTCTCACGAGTATCACCCAGCTCTTGGTTGATACGATTGTAAGCAGGCATCAGGTCATGAATGTCCTGAATAAAGCGCTGGTTATTCAGAAGATTTTCCAGTGCAGGTTTAAAGCTGAAGTTTTTTTCGAGTTGATTAAACATCAAGGCAGGCGTGAAGATCGATGAAGTGACTTTAATCTGTCCTATTGAGAGGTCAAATTCATCTGCTCCATCTTGCATAGCAACGGTCAACGCCTGCTGAAGATATTCATAGTATAAAAGCGTCGTCAGCTGCTGTTCGTATGAGAACATTGACAGTTTCTTTTTGATGGCAAGTGTCGTTTTTTCATCTTTGCCAGGTTCAGGATTGTGCTGTTCAGCTATCCTCTCCAGCAGTGCCATCTGCTTGCCTCGAATGATGTTTTGGTAGCTTTTGACTTTGTCTTTTTTAACTCGTGTTATTGCTTCAGAAGGGGGGCAATTGCAGTCATACCATTGCAACCAGATGTCATACAGAAGCTCTACAAAAGCGACATCAGCCGGGTTCTGCTTCTGACCATGGAAAACAATAACCTCTCCCTGAGCCTCAGTCACTTCCAGTTTTGGACAATTCTCAGGCACAGCATAAGCCTGTGTGTCATCCTCGACGTGTATAACGTATCCGACGGGTTTATGGAATGATAACAGATCGTTCAGAGCTTCCTGTTGTAATTCTTTTCCCAGAACATGAACCTGGGTATAGGCAGAGGAAGCTGCTGCTAAAAGTGCTTCATCATTGATAAAGAGCGTTTGACCCAGACGCTGCAGCCTGGGAGGTTGATCGCCGACAGCGACAAGACGCATGAAGGTACGCCCATTCACTTCAACCCGGTCTACTTCAACTGTGGCAAGGGCAACATAGTCATCAACTTCGCCAAGCTTTCCTGCTCTTCCATGGGCCCCCTTCAGCACTGCAGCCAGTTGTTCGGGGCTGGCGATTTTTGTTAACGGATCTAATGGTTGGATGTCACCTGACTGAGTTCGAACAATCTCAATGGAGCCCTGATCGGTCATTCCGTTTCTGACTTCAATGACCAGTTTCTTTTCTGCAAGGTTATGGATGAACCTGAAGACCCCCTCATCACCCACCTTCAGGACTTTGGTGTATTTCTGAGCAGCGTCATTCTTGCCTGTTTCAAACTGATCAACGCTGGAAACGCCGCCATCAATGCCGGGAAGAACATCCGTGAAGCACTCATAAGGAAAATGATAGCCCGCTACGGTCTGAGTCTGGTAAGGGTAGATGGTTGTGAAAGATTTGGGTATTGGCTGCCGGTCGTCACCTACAGTTGGCTGAACTATGACCTCGCGCTGGGTAAACTCCACAGGTATTTTGGCATAAATACCGAAAGATCTTGTCTGCAGTCGGCGATCGGCCATTGCCTGTGCAGTAATGATGGAAGAGCTGATTGCAACGGCCACTGCAAGTCTTAACGCATTGGGGCGAACATTTGTCATTCTACTACCTCAGAGCTGCCGAATGACTCGAAGAAGACACCCAGAGTGTAGGAGTAAGGAATACTTTCTGTATGAGAGAACGACCATTTAGGTACATTTTCCCTGAAGTATTTCTCCCAGCCATCCGCAAACAGTTTTATGGTGCGATCACGGCGTTCACGAAATTGCAGATAATTTTCGTGTCGCGTCCAGCCATACATCCTGTTGTTTGCTTTAACGCGGCTTGCATACTCTTCATCGGTTTCACTGAAGCCCTGAGGTGATGCAATAGCGGTACGTTTTAAATACGCATCGTCCGTTTCGCCAAGACCCCGCCAGCGATTAATTTTGTCAAGACTGCGTCCAAGAGGTCCAGCCAGCCATTGAGTGAGCATCTTGTTGTCGTTCATAAAAAAGTCGAAAGTGAGACTCGACGCCAGGGCGAATCCGAAGGTTTGGGCATAGGTGAACCCGGATATAAGACCATGGGCGTATGCTCCGACAGTGGCTACCGGACCCAGCACAAGCCCGGCGGTGGCAGAAGCCAGAGTTTTTACTTTTTGTGGTGTCACTCTGTGTAGCAGCGGTACCTGAACCCCTTGTCCGGAACCCATGGATTTCACTATTTCGGGCACCAGACGGGAAATACTGCGATACCTCCGGGGGTTGGCGTTGTGCTGTCTGGCAAACAGCATAGAGCCGGTTTTCAGCAGAATGACTGAGGATGCAGCTTTACCTAATGGCATGGCCAGTCCGCCCACTTCAGAGATTTGTTCAATGCCACTGTGATAGGCATATTGGCCGGTTCGGTCAAGATCAACTCGGTAGCGTTCCAGCCAGTGCTGGAAAGGTGTGAGCATTCTGTGCAGATAATCCCCCCTGTTGGTCAGGTCCAGCAAATAGAGGAACGCCATGTTTGAGAGGGACAGCGTGGTAGCCTGCGAGGCAGTATGAGTCGCCAGTAACGGTTTGTAGCTGGAGAAGTACCAGGCGACAGCCTGTACCAGGAAGGCAGAAGGTTTGACCCAGTAATCCTTTAGCTGCTGCTCAACCGCTGCGGCATGGGCCTGCATCAATGCGTTATGGATAACCTTGATCAGGTCTGATTCAGACGGGTCGGCAGCATTGGCATAAGGTGTCAGGGTATCCTGAACATGGCTCAGGAAAGCTGCTGTCCTGCGGCCATTATCAAAGGCAATATCGTCAAGCACGTAGTTGGCGATGACTGCCGCTGCGTACTCTTGCATGCCGACAACCGATTCTTTCATTCCCGCCGGACCGGATGCCATCACGGTCACAGGCATAAAGGCACGCTGCATAAGTGCCTCAGCACCCTCATCGGACAGTTTCCAGACATGGCTCTCGAACCCAGACAATCTGACGCCATGTTGGTAACCAAGAAAGTGTTTAAATTCATCCACTGTCTGATAACTGTCGATTCTTTTGACGGCTTTTATGTAGTTCTCAAGTTCAACCTTGCTGATCAGACCTTCACGCAGCAGAGTGATGATCTTGTTACCAGTGGCAGAATGGCTGGCGAAGTATTCCGAGAAGCCTTTCAGGTCAACCGGTTCATGCTCGACGGAGTGAATACCTGCTGAGCCTGTTCTTTTAATCAGGTCGTCGTATTGTTGAGCCCCTGTTTTTATCTCATTCCGTGCTCTGTGAACCAGATTCTGAATTTCTTCCAGGATATTCACGTGCCGATCTTCTGAAGGCTCTGAGGGGTTTACCGGGAAGTTCCTCTTCAGACTTTTGAAGAATTCCACTACCCGGCTGGCCTGGTCAAACGTCAGATCTTTGCCAACCTCTGCCTGCAAGAGGATGGTTGCAAATTCATCGTCAAAATCGAAACCCTTGAGATATACCAGCCTCTTGCTGTTTGCTGCAAATACTTCCAGGCCTATTGCGACTTCCAGAGCCTGTTTCCTGAGAGGGTGCTGCTGCATGAATGTGTGGATGGCGTCCAGAACTTTTACCTGTTTCGGTGTGTACTGGAAGGGGCCACCGTCATTTTCGACCGTTTTCTCCGCAATCGCCAGGACTACTTTCAGTCTGTCAATGTCTGCTTTCCTGGTTTCAATCTCAGCTTCCAACTGAACCTGAAGGTCAGTGCGGCTCCCTTCACACAACTTCTGATCGCGACGAAGAGTAGCCAGTTTTAACTTCAGCACACTTTCAACCCATTCTATTTCCTCTCTGGCGCTGGCCACCTCACGATCAAGAACATATCGGGGCTTAGGTCCCAGGCGGGCCATTTGCCTGTCAAGCTCATTCTCAATGACGGCTACACGCTCATAAACGTCAGGCTCACCCGCCTTAAAAACTTCAACATCCAACTGTCGGAGTTTTTCATCAATCAGATCGGTCTGGAGGTCGATAATGGCATCATCTTGATAGTCTTTAATGTTGAGTTGATGAGCCATTTCATTGTTCCAGGCTCTTTTGGCAACTTCATCATCATAGTTTTTGTGAACTTGATTCAGTAATTCACGGATTTTTGCTCTCAGAACAGACTTCTGGCGACGCAGCAGGCTGACATGGTTTTCTGCAAAGGTTACCTCCAGGTCTCTGGCCAGTTTTGCAGTCAATGCCAGACCTCTTTCTTTAGCTGCAACGTTTTGATCAGAGCAGATTTTCAGTTTGCGTTCTGCGTCGGTAAGATCAGGATAATAGCCATATCCTTCAATGGCTCGCTTATCGACCTCTTCGACTTTATAGGTAAGACACCTGCGAAGCATATCAAGCCATTTTGGCCGCCTTTGCTTCCCACGAGAAAAGATAATATGAGCATCAGGGCTTTCAGGTTCGGGATCTTCTTTGAAGTACACAAGTTCAAAGGCCACACGCAGGTTGTCTGTCTGCCAGATATTTTGTAGTTTATCCCGCATGTACTCCGGGATATTATCGTCATTGAGCCTTGCACGAACCCTGGCAAGTCTTGCTGCATTGTCATCATCTTCATCGATTTCGATGTTAAATACTTCTTCTATGGCTTCCAGCAGGTCCTCAGCTTTTTCCTCTGCCCACTCTCTTGATTTTGTGATGAATTCCTGCATTTCTTCAGAAATAGACTGGCGACGGAGATACACATCGTCGTTTTGATTGGGGTCATGTATCTCCATGGCTTCTTCTACGTCACTCAATATCTTGAGTACTTCAGGCATGGCTCTGGGGTGGCCTGGTGTTCTGATGTCTTCCAGTTGTTCTTCCAGCTCTTTAATTCTGGAGAGCTTGTCTCTTATTGTCGACTCCAGGATGGCGCGGTTGTCCAGTGTGGTGACTTCCCCAGAGTGTGCTGTTGCAGCAGTTGATGTTGCGGCAACCATCGTTGCGGCAACTGCTGTTGAGCTAACCGGCGCTGTGCTAACCGGCGTTGGGGCAATTGATGTTGTGGTAACCGGTTGCCTGATTTCATGAATTTTCTGGTTGATAAGCCTGGCTTTTTTTTCTGGTGGCCGGGTATTGTCCTGGTCATCAATACCGGGGTCCTCTGTCGTTTGAGCATTGAGAGCTTTTATGGCATCTGCTCTGGCATCATGAGTTTGTTGTTTCGGCGCTGTAATTCGATCGGTTATCTGCTGAAGTTTTTGTAACGGGTTTTTCTGTTCTTCCTGCTCTTGTCGATTCTGATCAGGTTGTTGAATGAGCTTAATCGCCTTCTCGTGAAGGTACTGCAGAATTTCCTGGTGACGGGCTTCCAGGTCGTTTTCGCTTTTCGGAGTCAGACCGAACTCTTCTTCAATTTCAGCCAGCCGAATCTCTTCATCGATGGGGTCTGTATTCCGTTGCAGATGTCGTTGCATATACTGAAAGAGGGTTCCCTGATCGATTTCATCGCTCAGGATAGGACCAAAACGGCCTTTAATGGCTGCATATGTTACTTTTACAGCTTCTTCATAAAACGGTCCTTTTCCAGTAATTGCTGCGACCCCCGTCTGATGGATTTGATCAATTCTTTTTTCGATGCATCTGGCTTGTTCTTCGAGTGGTTGGGTATCATCCCAGTCATCAATACCCAGTTCTACTGCCCTTCGGCTGTTGTAAGTTTTTCTGGCCTCTTCTCTGGCATCACAAAGTTGTTGTTCCAGCTTTGGCGTTCGTTTGATTTCCTGCTGAAGTTTATTTAACTGGTTTTGCAGTTCTCCTATCGCTTTTCGGGTCTCTGCAAGCCCATTCTCAATTCCCTGATTGAGCACAATTGCTAAGGGTTTTTCCGTTTCGGTGGCAGCGTCTTTCTCCGTGGCGTGTTTTAAGTGGACTCTAAGCTGGATCATTTGTCTTTCTTGTGTCTGCTGGGCTTCCAGTTGGCTTTCCACCTCAATCAGCTGTCTGGAAATATCTCTCATGACTTTGGAAGTAAACTTTTCCAAGTCCCCGGGAACATCGGTCTGTGCCTGATCGGTATGACTGCCATCCGGTATCACTTTCAGAATATTCTGAATAAATAACGGGTTAGTCAGAAGATTTCCAAGTGCAGGCTTGAAGCTGAAGTGTTTTTCGAGTTGATTATGAATCCAGGTTGGCGTGACGACCGATGAAGTGACCTCGATGTGTCCTATTGTGAGTTCAAATTCATCCACTCCATCGGAAGTAGCACTGGTTAACAATGCCTGCTGGAGATATTCATAGTATGACAGTGTTCTCAGTTCATCTTCGTAAGCAAGCGTCGTTTGTCCACCTCCGTCAGGTTTAGCATTGTGCCCTGCAGCTAACTCTTCCAGCAGTGCCATCTGCCTGCTTCGAATGGTGTACTGGTAGCTTTTGACCTTGTCTTTTTTAACCTTTACTGCTGTTTCAGAGGAGGAGGTGCAGGCAAATCCTTTCGCCCAGGTGTCGTAAAGGCCATCCACAAATGCGATATCGGCCGGATTATGTTTCTGACCATGGAACACAATAGTTTCACCCGGAGCCTCAGTCACTTCCAGTTTCGGATAACCAGCAGGCACCGGATAAACCTTTGTGTCATCCTCAACGTTGACAACATAGCCGACGGGTGGATGATATGAAAACAGATCATTCAGGGCTTCCTGTTGTAAATCTTTCCCCAGAACATGAACCTGGGTATAAGCAGAGGTGGCTGCCGCGAAAAGTGCCTCATCATTGACAAAGAGCGATTGACCCAGGCGCTGCAACCCGGGAGGCTCATCGCCCGCTGCGATAAGACGCATGAAGGTGCGCCCGTTCACTTTCACGTCATCTACTTCAATGGTGGCAAGGGCAACATAATGATTAACTTCGCCAAGGTTTCCTGCTCTTTCATTCGCGCCTCTGAGTAATCCGGTCAGTTGTTGTGGGCTGGCGATTTTTGTTAACGGTTCTAATGGTTGGATATCACCTGATTGCGCACGAACAGCCGCAATTGAATCCAGAAGGGTCATTCCGTTTCTGACTTCAATGACCAGTTTGTCGTCTTCAAGGTTATGGCTGAACCTGAATACCCCCTCATTGCCAACCTTCAGGACTTTGGTGTACTTCAGAGCAGCATAATTTTCGTCTGTTTCAAACTCGTCAACACTGGAAACGCTGCCCTCAATGCCAGAAAGCACATCCGTGAAACCTTCAGAAGGAACCCTATAGCCTGCTCTTGCCCGAGTCAGATCAGGGTAGGTGGTTGTAAAGGATTTGGGTATAGGCTGCTGGTCATTCCCCAAAGTTGGCTTAACTATGATCTCACTCTGGGTAAATTCCACATGTCCAGTGCCCTGAATATCGACAGACCTGACTTGTAACCTGCGATCGGCCACTGCCTGTGTAGCAGCAATGGAAGAGCTGATTGCAATTGCCACTGCAAGTCTTAATGAATTGGGGCGGGCATTTGTCATTCTGCTGCCTCAGAGCTGGGTACTCTTATTACCGTGAAAAGTGATTACCACAACCGGAGTGAAAGCAGCTTTCAATCAGGGTGGTCTGCCGGGGCGGCAAGTGGAAAGCTTGATTGAGGAGTATTTCTCTTGTCATGACCCTGAACTTTCTGATCATCGCCCTGTTGCTGCTCATAGAAGGCACCCAGAGTGTAGGAGTAAGGAATACTTTCTGCATGGGAAAATGACCATTTAGGCACTTTTTCCCTGAAGTATTTCTCCCAGCCATTCTCAAACAGTTTCATGGTGCGATCACGGCGTTCACGGAACTGCAGATAATTTTCGTGCAGAGTCCAGCCATACATGGTGTTATTTGCCTTGACTCGGCTTGCGTACTCTTCATCGGTTTCAACATAGCGCTGAGGTGTGGCAATGGCCGTACGTTTCACATAATCGTCCTGCGTTTCACCGACGCCTCGCCAGCGATTAATCCTGTCAAGGCTACGACCCAGAGGTCCACCCAGCCATTGAGTGAGCATCTTGTTGTCGTTCATAAAAAAGTCGTAAGTGAGACTCGATGCCAGAGCGAAGCCGAAGGTTTTAGCGTAGGTAAACCCGGATACCAGACCGTGAACGTATGCTCCGACAGTGGCTACCGGACCCAGCACCAGACCGGCTGTGGCAGAGGCCAGGGTTTTCACTTTTTGTGGTGTCACCCTGTTCAGCAGCGGCACCTGAAACCCTTGTCCGGAACCCATGGATTTCACTATTTCGGGTACCAGACGGGAAAGGCTGCGATACATGAGGGGGTTGGCGTTGTACTGTCTGGCAAACAGCATAGAGCCGGTTCTCAGCAGAATGACTGAGGAAGCGGCCTTGCCCAATGGCATTGTCAGCCCTGCGACTTCAGAGACTTGTTCAATGTCATTGTGTTCGGAATATTGGAAGGTTCGGTCAAGATCAATACCGTAGTGTTGCAACCAGTGCTGGAAAGGTGTCAGCATCCTGTGCAGGTAATCCCCCCTGTTGGTCAGATCCAGAAGATAGAGTAACGACATGTTTGAGAGGGAGAGTAAGTTAGCCTGCCAGGCGTTATGGGCTACCAGTAGCGGTTTGTAGCTCGAGAAGTACCAGGTAAAAGCCTGTACCAGAGCGGCTGAAGGTTTGACCCAGTAATCATTGAGTTGCTGTTCAACCGCTGCAGCATGAGCCTGCTTCAAGGTGCCATGAATAACCCGGATCAGTTCTGATTCAGATATTCCGGCAGCATTGGCGTAAGGTGTCAGGGTGTCCTTAACATTGGTCAGGAAAGCTGCCGTCCTGCGGCCATTGTCAAAAGCAATATCGTCAAGAACATAGTTGGCGATGACTGCAGCAGCGTACTCTGTCATGTCGGCAACCGACGCTTTCATAGCCACCGGGCCAGTTGCTGTCACAGGCGTAAAGGCATCCTGCATGAATTCCCTGGCAGCCGTGTCGGACAGCATCTGGACGGCATCTTTGAAGTGAGGCACATTGACGCCGTGCTTGTAGCCAAGGAAGTGCTCAAATTCTGCCACTGTCTGATAACCATAGGCGCCCCTGATGGCCTTCACGTAGTTCTCAAGTTCAACCTGACTGATCAGACCTTCACGCAGCAGAGCTATGATCTTGTTACCGGTGGCAGAATGGGTAGCGAAGTATTCCGAGAAGCTGCTTTTCAGGTCCTCTGGTTCACGCTCGACGAAGTGAATGCTTGCTAAGCCGATGGCGTAAATTTCGTCATCGTATTCTGGTGCTCCTGTTTCCATCTCATGCTTGGCTCTATGTACCAGATTCTGGACTTCTTCCAGAATATTCACAGGCTGATCTTCCGCAGGCTCGGAAGGGTAGGCCGGGTAATCCCTCTTCAGGGTCTTGAAGACTTCCACAATCCGACTGGCCTGTTTAAACGTTAAGTCTTCGACCACTGTCTGCAAGTGAATGGGCGCGAATTCATCGTCAAAATTGAAATCCGGAAGATGGGGTATTGTCTTACCGTTTATTACTGCCAGACCCATTGCGGCTTGCAGAGCTTGTCGTTTGAGAGGTTGTTGCCACGTGAATGTCTGGATAGCGTCCAGAACTTTTGCCTGCTTCGGCGTGTACTGGAAGGGACCGCCTTGATTTTCGACGGCTTTCTGGGCAGCCTCCAGGGCAGCCTTCATTCTCTCAATGTGTGCTTTCCTGGTTGCAATTTCACCATCCAGGGAGGCCCTTTTCTGAATCAGTTGCCGGACCTTGTCGCTGATAACGTTTTCACTGCCCAGTTGTAACTGTCTGTTTCTCAGGGCATCAATCCGTTGTTCCAGGGGGGCAGTAGCGTCTGGTTTAAGACCCACGGCTTCTTCGACGGTTTCAAGAGCTTTTTTATGATAATCCCTCAGAGCGACTTCTGCTTTTGATACAGCTTCACTTTTCTGCTTCAGGGCTGAACCCGGCTCCATGTCTCCGGAATGGATAATCTCCTGTCTTTTAGCAACCAGACCCTCCTGCGCATTCCCCTCTTCAAGGCGGGTATTGGTCAATTCCATACTTTTCCTGTCGTGCTCATTCAGGAATACTGTGACATCAGCGTACTTTTTCCTGATTAAAGTCTGTTCATCCAATACCTCATCGATTTCATCGATTGCTTTGTGAATAATCCTGTCTCTATAATTGCCGTCAGAATGAATGGAGGAATAAGCTTGTTTCAGTAAAATGGTGTCATCTGTTGTCTGAGTTTCATGATCTATTCTGGCTTTCACTTTCTCAGCGATTTCATCTCGACTTCCTTTGAAACTCCGCAGGAAATGTTTTACGGTTTTTTTTCGCTCTAAAAGGAAGTGCTTGAAGTCCTTTGCTCGCTCTTCAAGGGTTTGCTCATCACTTGCAGTCTGACCCCACTCGACCTGAAGTTGTTTTATTGCCTGATTGAGAGCTTCTTTTTCTTCATCCAAGATTCCTTGGCGGACAACAGGGTTCAAGCTAAGCAAAAGCTGTGTGACATCAATAGCATCCCGTTTTTGATAAGCAGACCCCAGCTCACTTTTAGCTTTTTCTACTGCTTGCTCGGCTCTGGCTACTGCACGATCAAGAACGTATCGGGGTTTTGGTCCCAGCCGGGCCATTTGCCTGTCAAGCTCATTCTCAATGGCCGTGATATGCTCATTAACCTCAGCAAAACCTGCCTGGTATACTTTTTGATCCAGCTGTTGCAGTTTTTTACTGATTAGAATGTTTTGGTCTTCTATGGTGGCGTCATCTTTATAGTCGTCAATGTTGAGTTGATGAGCAATTTCATTGTTTCTGTTTCTTCTGACATCCCCATGGACATAGGCTTCGTCAACTTCGTCCATTAATGCCATAATTTTTTCGCTAATTTGATACTTGTTGTAAGTCATGTGAGCATCGTTTTCATATTTCACCCCCAGATCATTGGCCAGCCTGGCGAGGAAGGCTTTACCCTTTTCTATAGCCTCATTTTTTACAACGGAGTCGACCTGCAGTTTCTCTTCTATTGCTATAAGCAGCTTTTTCTGTTGTCTTCTGGCTTGCCTGTCCGGCTCCTGGACATGAAAAGTAAGACGCCGATGAAGCTTCTCGCGTTGCAGATCCCTTTGGTCGGCAGGTGTGATGTCTTCTTTGCAGAGGGTTTGCTCTATGGTATCCAGCGTGGCTTGCGAAACACCATTGTTGTCAAGTTTTGTACAAACCCTTTCAAGTCGGATTGCTTTGTCATCAGCTTCGTTGACATTGATCTTGAGTATTTCTTCTGCGGTTTTCAGAGCAACCAGCGCTTGTTGCTCTGCCCTCTGGCTGGTTTCTGCAATGTATGTCTGAATTTTCTCAGAAATGGCATCACGACGGAGGTACTCACCATCGTTTTCATCAACGTCATTCATCTCAAGGACATTTTCTGCGGATCTCAGTGTCTCAATTACTTCAGGCCTGGCTCTGGGGTGGCCAGGGGTTATGATGTCTTGCAGTTCTGCTTCCAGTTCTGCTTCCAGTTCTGCAAGCCTGTGGAGCTGGAAGTTTACCCTTGATTCCAGTGTCTTGCGGTCTTCTGGCGTGCTGTCTCCACTCAGCTCAATACCTGAAACGGCTGTCAGAGCAGCTTTTCTGGCCCTGGTATAAGAATTCTCTATATCCAATTGATCATTCAATGTCTCAACTATTTGCAGCAGGCTTTTTTGTTGCGCAGCCATTGTCTCGATTTTATCAAGCAGGCATTCCAGCTGAACGTCAATATCTGCATTGCCATCAAAATCCTGAATGTTTAAATGTTCGGCAAGGGTTGCAAAGCGAGCTTTGGTTGCCGCTATTTTTTCGGCTTCTGTTCTGATGCTTCGTTGCTGAAAATTTTCCTGCTCGACCTCAGCTGCTTGCTGCTTCAGGTACTGTGAAAGGGATTGAGAGCGGGCATCCGGATGGTTTTCATTTTCTGGAATAATACGGGGCTGACGTTCAATAGCCGTCAGACTGGGTTCTACAGTTTCTTGCTGACGCGGTTCTGTTGCGATAACTGCTGCGAAGATGTCATTAATTCTTTCTATGATTCGTCTGGCTTGCTCTTCTAGTGGCAGGGAATCATCCCAGTCAACTATGCCAAGCTTTGCTGCTTTTTCAGAATTGTAAACATTTCTGGCATTATGAAATTGTTGTTCCAGGGCTGGAAGTCGTTTACTTTCCTGCCGAAGTTTCTGTTCCTGGTCTTTCAGGGATGCCAGTTTGAAACGGAGCTTTTCAAGCTCATCATTGATTCGTACCTTGATTTCCAGTGCTTCGAATTTTTCCTTTACTCCAGCAACCTGCGTATCCACTGCATGCTGCAACTCATTGTTGATCTCCAGGATTTTGGCTTCTTTTATATGTAGCTCCTCCATTAAGTTGTACATTTCAGGCAGCTGTCTGGCTATGTCGCTAATGACTTTGCCAGCAAAGGCTTCGTCGTTCCCAAAAGCATCGGATTGCTCTTTGTTGATTACGCCGACAACAGGTATTAACGTGTCAATAAAGCGATGCTTAGTCAGAAGATTTCCAAGTACAGGCTTGAAGCCGAAGTGTTTTTCGAGTTGAAAATGTAACCAGGATGGCGTGATGACAGATGCAGCTGTTGTGATGTGTTCCAATGCGAATTCAAATTGAGAGGCACTATCGGGAGTAGCACTGGTCAATGCCTGCTGGAGATATTCATAGTATGCAAGCATCGCCATTGGATACAGGCTAAATTCACCATCGTGATGTTCGTGTTTTGCAGCCATCTCCTCCAGCACTGCCATCTGCCTGCTCCGGATGATGTACTGGTAGTATCTGGTTTCATAGCTTTTAACCTGTGTTTTTATTGCATCAGGCAGGTTTTTACCATCATCTTCTCGCCAGAATTTAAGGAGGGTTTCTATAAAAGCGACATTGGTCGGATACTGTGAATAACTCTTGAACACAATAACCTCCCCCGGCGCTTCTGTTACTTCCAGCTTTGGATAGCCGGCAGGTACAGGGTAAGCTCGCGTGTCATCTTCGACGTGCACAACATATCCGACCGGTTTGCTGTGTGCTAACAGTTCATTAAGAGCCTGCTGTTGTATATCCCGTTCCAGTACATGAACCTGAAAATAGGCAGAGGTGGCGGCTGCCAGCAGAACATCATCATTGACAAAGAGTGACTGACCCAGACGCTGCAGGTCAGGGGGCTGGTCGCCTGCAGCGACAAGACGCATGAAGGTGCGCCCATTCACTGCAACCTTGTCTACTTCAATGGTGGCAAGGGCAACATAATGATCACTTGTGCCGAGTTTTCCTGCCCTGTTTCCGGCAGCTACGAGCACTTCGTCCAGTATGTAGGGTGAGGCAGTTTTTGTTAAGGGTTCCAGTGATTCGAAGCCTTCCATTTGCTCAAGCACAGCGGCAACTGAATCCCGATCGGTCATTCCGGCCCTGACTTCAATGACCAGTTCTTCTTCTTCAAGGTTATGGGTGAACCTGAAGACGCCCTCATCACCCACCTTCAGGGTTCTGGTGTATTTCTGAGCAACGCTATTCTCATCTGTTTCAAACAGATCAACAATGGAAACGCCCTCGTTGATGCCAGGAAGAACGCCTATAAAAGTAGGAAAGATATAGTCGTCACTGAAATGAGACATATCAGGGTAGGTGGTGGTAAAGGATTTAGGTATTGGCTGCTGGTTATCATCAAGAGTTGGTTTAACTATGACATTACTCCGGAAGAGCTGCACTTGTCCATTGTCCTGAATACCGACAAATTTTGTCTGAAGTCTGCGTGTCGCCAGTGCCTGAGTTGCCATGATGGAAGAGCCGATGGCAATGGCCACTGCAAGGGTTAATGCACGGGGGCGGGCATTTGTCATCCGGATACCTCAGCGCTGGGTAGAAAGTTTGATTGAGGGGGCATTTCTCGTATCACGGAAAGCTTGATTGAGGGGCGTTTCTCTTATCATGATTGTGAAATTTTTGATCATCGCTCTTTTGCGATTCGTAAAAGGCTCCGAGAGTGAAGAAGTAGGGAATACTTTCTGCATGAGAAAACGACCATTTAGGTACATTTTCCCGGAAGTATTTCTCCCAGCCATTCTCAAACAGTTTCATGGTGCGATCACGACGTTCACGGAACTGCAGGTAATTTTCGTGTCGAGTCCAGCCATACAGGGTGTTGTTGGCTTTAACACGGCTTGCATATTCTTCATCGGTTTCACTGAAGCCCTGAGGTGAAGCAATAGCGGTACGCTGCAAATACTCATTGTACGTTTCACCCAGGCCGCACCAGCGATTAATTTTGTCAAGACTACGTCCAAGAGGTCCACCCAGCCATTGAGTGAGCATCTTGTTGTCGTTCATAAAAAAGTCGAAAGTGAGGCTTGACGCCAGTACGAATCCGAAGATTTGTGCATGGGTGATTCCGAATAAAAAGCTATGAACGTATGCTCCGAAAGTGGCTACCGGACCCAGCACCAGACCAGCTGTGGCCGAGGCCAGAGTCTTTATTTTTTGAGGTGTCACCCGGTGCAGCAGAGGTACCTGAACCCCTTGCCTGGAACCCATGGATTTTACTATTTCGGGCACCAGACGGGTAATACTGCGATACATATGCGGGTTAGCATGGTTTTGTCTGGTAAACAGCATAACGCCGGTTGCCAGCAGTATGACTGAAGATTCGGTCCTGCCAAAGGGCATGGCCAGCCCGAGCATTTCAGAGACTTGTTCAACTCCGCCGTGGTAGACATATTGGCCGGTTCGGTCAAGATCAATACCATAGTATTCCAACCAGTGCTGAAAAGGTATGATCATTCTGTGCATGTAATCCCCCCTGTTGGTGAGATCCAGAATGTAGATGCCCAGCGTGTTTAACAAGGACACTCCGGCAGCATCCCAGGTCTTAGTCGCTGCCAGTAGTGGTTTGTAGCTGATGTAGTACAAGGTGACAGCCTGTACCAGAGAGGCTGAAGGTTTGACCCAGTAATCCTTTAGCTGAAGCTCAACTGCGGTGGCCTGAGCTTTCATCAATGTGTCATGGGTAACCTTGATCAGTTCTGATTCCAATATTCCGGCAGCATTGGCGTAAGGTGTCAGGGTATCCTGAATATTGGCCAGAAATGCTGCTGTCCTGCGGCCATTTTCAAAGGCAATATCATCCAGCACGTAGTTGGCGATAACAGCTGTTGCGTACTCCTTCATACCGGCAACAGACTCTCTCATACCTGCCGGGCCGGTTGCAGTCACGGTCACGGGAATAAAGGCGCTGTGCATAAACTCTTCAGCGCCTTTTTCGGACAGCGTCCTGACAGCCCTCCAGAAGTGGTGCGTGTCGACGCCGTGTTTGTGGCGAATATAGTAATCAAGTTCGCCCTGTGCCGGATAACCAGGGGCACCTCCTTTGACGACCTTTACAATTCGGATGATCTTTATGTAGCTCTCAAGTTCAACCTTGCTAATCAAACCTTCACGGAGCAAAGTGATGATCTTGTTACCACTGGCAGAATGGCTGGCGAAGTATTCCGGGAAGCTTTTCAGGCCCCCAGGTTCATGCTCGACGAAGTGAATGGCTGTTTTGCCCATGTCGCGAATCAGGTCGTCGTATTGTTGGGCCCCTGTTTCTATCTGACGGGTGGCCCATGCCGACAGAGTTTCGACCTGTTTGATAGCACTCTCAGGTCGATTTGCAATAGGCTCGAGAGTGGATTCCGGGAAGGTCTTCAGGCTCTTGAAAATTTCCACCACCCGACTGGCCTGTTCAAACGACAGTTTGTCCCCGAGCTGCCCCTGTATGTGAATCACTGCAAATTCATTGTCAAAATCAAAAGCTGAAAGCGTGGGTGCTAACTTACGGCTTTCTCTTGCCGCTTTTCTCAGGCCAATTGCGGCTTCCAGAGCCTGTTTTTTGAGAGGGTGCTGCTGCGTGAATTTACGGATAGTGTCCAGAACTTTTACCTGTTTCGGCGTGTACTGGAAGGGACCAGAGTCACTGTCGACAGCTTGCTCTGCAGCCTTAAGGACTCCTTTTATTCTCTCAATGTCTGCTTTCCTTAATTCAATCTTGCCTTGCAGATCAGCCTGTTCCTGAATCAGGTGTCGGACAGTGCCACCATAACCATCATTTCCTCCATACTCTACCTTTCTGTTTCTCAGGGCATTAAGCCTTTGTTCAAGGGTGTCAGCAGGGGCTGGTTCAAGACCCACGTCTTTTTCAGTGGTTTCAAGAACCGCTTTATGAAAATCCGTCAGAGCGGTTTCTGCTTTTGATACCGCATCACTGGATTGCTCAAGGGCTAAATTCAGCCAGGCCATTTCGTTTTCCCGTTCGGCTTTAGCCTGCTCATCGAAGTCTCCTGGATCGATAACCTCGCATTTTTTACGCTCCAGATACTCTTGTGTATTCTTTGCAATGGTCACTTTCATACTCTTCCTGTCGTGTTCACGCAGAAAGTCTGTGAGCTGAGTGTACCTTTTCCTGTTATAAAGCAGTTGACCCAAGGCTTCATCGTCTTCGTTCTGACCATGAGAATCTGCACAGGATGCGGTGGCAATCAAATAATAAGATGCTTCCTCTAAACCGGGGTCACCTGTTGTCTGGATGTCCAGACCTGATTTGATTCTCAGTTCCCCAAGGATTTCATCTCGTTTTTCTGCACTGGATTCCTGCAGGAAATGCCTGATGTCTTTTAGTCGCTCTTTAGTGGTTTGCTCGTCACTTGCAGCCAGACCCAAGTCGATCTGAACTTCTTTCATTCTCTGGTTGAGAGCCAGGTTTTCTGTATCCGGGATATGTTGGAGATCAGCAAGGTTCCCCGCAAATACCAGGTTTTTGCCACGAAGCTTATTCAGTTTGTGATGAAAAGCTGCCAGATCATTTTCAGCTCCTTTAATTTCTCGTTTGGCCAAGGCGACATCACGATCAAGGACGAATCGGGGCTTGGGTCCCAGGCGAGCCATTTGTCTGTCAAGCTCATTCTCGATGGCTGCGATACGCTCATTAACCTCAGGCTGACCCACTTTGAACACTTCTTCATCCCGATGTTGAGGTGAGATACTTAGCGCGTTTTCCAAAGCGATAAGCTGATTTGCCTGTCGTTTTCTGGCTCGCTGATCCGATTCGTTGATCAATAAGTTGAGACAGTCACGAATATCGGAGAGCAAGACATCCACCGGCACCGGATCACCCTCCAGATCTGGCCTGTCAGTTGCCATCCGGAGAAGCTGGTCTATGTCAGCCAATTGGTCATTTGAGACATCACCGCCATCAAGTTTTGTAAGAACCCTTGCCAGTTTTGCTGCTGTGCCATCACTTTCACTGACTCTGTGACCGATGCCGAGATTGTCTTCCAGGAGTTGCAATATGATCCAGGCCCCTGACTCTTCCCGCTGTCTGGCTTCACTGATGTATCGACGTATGTCTTCAGAAATGATCTGACGATTGTAATATATATCTTCCCTTTCATTGACGTGACTCTGCTGCAGAATTCTTTCTGCGGCACGAAGTGTCTCAAGAACTTCAGGCGTGGCTTTGGACTGGCCTGGTGTGATGATGTCTTTCAGTTGCTCTTCCAGTGCTGCATTCCTGAGAAGCGTGGAATGCATTGTTGACCTCAGAGCATTGAGCTCTTCTGTCGTGATGACTTCATTCAGCTCACTCTGGTCTTGGCCAGGGGGCGCTGCCAGAGCAGATTTTTCGGGCCTGGTGTAAGAATTCTCTGAGTCCTGTTGTTTATTGATTGTTTGAGTACTGTGATGCAGGCGTTCTGGTTGGACATTCATTGTCTTGATTTTTTCGAGCAGGCATTCTTGTTGAGTCTCAATATCTGCATTGCTATCAAAATCCTGAATGTCTAAACGTGCGGCAATGGTTGCGAAGCGGGTTTTGATTTCAGCTGCTTTTGCAGTATCTGTTCTGGTGCTCTGTTGCTGAAGATGTTGAAACACCTCCGATCCCTGCTGCCGAATGCGCTGCTGAATGGCCCAGTGACGGGCTTCAAGGTCAGCGTCGTTATCCGGGCTCAGACCGAGCTGACCTTCAATGGTAGCCAGTCTGCGCCGGGTTCTCTCATTGGCCAGTGTTGCCTGATGTTGCATATGCTGTTGAATAGACTGAAAGCGGGCATCCAGATTGTTTTCATCGACCGGGGTGATACTGAGCTCGCTTTCAATGGCTGCCAGTTTTGCTTTTACAGTTTCTTTATCAGGCTGTCCACTTGCAGTAAATGTTGCGGCTTTGGCCTGATTGTTTTCATGGATTTTATTTTTGATGAGTCTGGTTTGTTCTTCGGGTGGCTGAGTATCATCCCAGTCAGCCATGCCAAGCTCTATTGCCAGTTCTGTGTTGCGAGCCCTTATGGTTTTTGCTGCAACGTCAAGCACCTCTTGTTTCAGGTATGGAATTCGATCGGCTTCCTGCTGAAGCATCTGATTCTGATTTTTCAGATCTTTCAGTTCGATAGCAAACAGCTCAATATTCTTCTCAAGTTTCTGTTCGATTTGCTCTACTCTGAGCTTATACTCATTCTGATCAATGGCAATAGCCATTCTTTCAACGTCTTCCTTCATTTCGTGAAGTGATTTTTTGTTTAGCTCGCCAAGTTCGGCCGCTTTTGCCAGCTCCTCTTCCAGCGTGTTTTCTAACTCAAGATGCTGACGGGCCACGTTACCAATCACTTTTTTAACAAATGTTGTATCTTCTCCAATAGCAAATTGCTGCATCAGTTTGTTGACAAAGTCTGTACCTTTTTGAACGTTGTGAAGAAAATGTCGACTCGTCAGAAGATCCTTGAATGCGGGTTTGAAACTGAAGCGTTTTTCGAGTTGAAACAACATCCAGCCCGGCGCAATAGCCGATGACGCAGCACCGACATGTCCTACTTTGAGTTCAAATTCATCGGTTCCGTATGAAGTAGCAATGGTTAATGCCTGCTGAACAGATTCATAGTACGCAAGCAATACTATTTTATCCTCTTCAAGTTCAGCATCGTGCTGTATAGCTAAATCAGCAGCAAACTTCTCCAGCAGCTCCATCTGCCTGCTTCGAATGACGTATTGGTAGCTTTTGACCTTACCTTTTTTAAACTGTGCAATGGGGTCATTATCATTAAGGTCGAATCCATCCAAGGGGGCATAGAGGCTTTCCACAAAAGTGAGATCGGTCGGATTCTGCTTCTGACCACGGAAAACAATAACCTTTCCCGTAGCCTCAGTTAGTTCCAGTTTTGGATAACCCCAAGGCACAGGATAAGCCTGAGTGTCATCCTCGACAGTGACAACATAGCCAAGAGGCTGATTGTAGTAGAAGAGCTTATCCAGAGCTCGCTGTTGTAAATCTTCTCCGAGAAGATAAATCTGGGTATAGGCAGAGGTGGCTGCTGCGAAAAGCGCCTCATCATTGACAAAGAGCGATTCACCCAAACGCTCCGGTTCAGGAGGCTGATCGCCTGCAGCGATAAGACGCATAAAAGTGCGCCCGTTCACTTCAATCTCACCTACTGTAAGGGCGGCAAGGGTGACATAGTGATCAGCTTCGCCAAGATTTCCCGCTCTTTCATGCGCGCCTTTCAGCACCCCGGCCAGTTGCTCGGGACTGGCGACTTTTGTTAACGGTTCCAATGGTCGGATACCACCTGGTTGAGTGCGAACAGCCTCAATTGAATCCTGACGGGTCATTCCGTCTCTGACTTCAATGACCAGTTTGCTGTCTTCAAGGTTATGGGTGAACCTGAATATCCCCTCATTACCCACCTTCAGGATTTTGGTGTACTTCTGAGCAACGTCATTGTCGTCTGTTTCAAACTGATCAACAGTTGAAACGCCACCCTGGATGTCAGAAAGAACGTCTGTGAAGCCTTCGGAAGGAACGTCATAGCCTGCTCTGACTTGAGTCTGATCAGGGTAAGTGGTGGTAAAGGATTTGGCTATTGGCTGCTGGTCATGATCCAAAGTTGGCTTAACCATGACCTCACTCTGGATAAACTCCACATGTTTATTGCCCTGAATATCGACAGATTTTATCTGTAGCCTGCGATCAGCGAGTGCCTCTGTTCCAATAACAGAAGAACTGATTGCAATGGCCACTGCAAGGCTTAATGCATTGGGGCCGACATTTGTCATTCTGCTGCCTCAGAGTAGGGTGCTTTTATTGCTGTGAAAAATATTGCTGTGAAAAATGATTGGACGGACAAGCAGCTTTTAATCAAGACTGTATGCTGCCGAGGTTGCAGGTAAAAAGCCTGATTGAGGGGCATTTCTCTTATCATGATTGTGAAACTTCTGATCATCGCCCTTTTGCGATTGGTAAAGGGCGCCAAGAGTATAGGAGTAAGGGATACTTTCTGCATGGGAAAACGACCATTTAGGTACATTTTCCCGGAAGTATTTCTCCCAGCCATTCTCAAATAGTCTCATGGTGCGATCACGGCGTTCACGGAACTGCAGGTAATTTTCGTGTCGAGTCCAGCCATACATCGTGTTGTTGGCTTTAACACGGCTTGCATATTCTTCATCGGTCTCACTGAAGCCCTGAGGCGAAGCAACAGCGGTGCGTTGCAAATACTCATCGTCTGTTTCACCCAGGCCCCACCAGCGATCAATCCTGTCAAGACTTCGCCCCAGAGGTCCACCCAGCCAATGAGTGAGCATCTTGTTGTCGTTCATGAAGAAATCAAAAGCGAGACTCGACGCCAGAGCGAATCCAAAGGTTTGAGCATAGGTGAACCCAGATAGAAGTCCGTGGGCGTATGATCCGACTGTGGCTACCGGACCTAATACGACACCGGCTGCGGCAGAGGCAAGCGTTTTCACTTTTTGTGGGGTCACCCTGTGCAGCAGCGGTACCTGAACCCCCTGTCCGGAACCCATGGATTTCACTATTTCGGGTACCAGACGGGAAATGCTGCGATACATCCGGGGGTTGGCATGGTGCTGTCTGGCAAACAACATGGAGCCGGTTCTGAGCAGAATGACTGAAGAAGCAGCCTTACCCAGCGGCATTGCAAGCCCGCCCAGTTCAGAGAGTTTTTCAAGTTCAGTGTGCCCGAAATATTGGCCAGTTCGGTCAAGATCAACACGGTAGCGCTCCATCCAGTGCTGGAAAGGTGTCAGCATCCTGTGCGTGTAATCACCCCTGTTGGTCAGGTCCAGGAGATAGAGGAAAGACATGTTTGTGAGCGATAGTACTGCAGCCTGCCAGGCGTCAGCCAACACCAGTAGGGGTTTGTAGCTGGAGTAGTACCAGGTGACAGCCTGTACCAGAAAGGCTGAAGGCTTAACCCAGTAATCCTTTAGCTGGCGCTCAACCGCTGCAGCATGAGCCTGCATCAATATGTCATGAATGGCCTTGATCAGTTCTGATTCCGATAGTCCGGCAACATTGGCGTAAGGTGTCAGGGTATCCTGAGTATTGGCCAGAAATGCTGCTGTCCTGCGGCCATTTTCAAAGGCAATATCGTCAAGCACGTAGTTGGCGATGACAGCCGCTGCATAATCTTTCATACCGGCAACAGACTCCTTCATACCTGCCGGGCCAGGGGCAGTCACGGTCACAGGAATAAAGGCACTCTGCATAAACTCCTCAGCACCCTTGTCGGACAGCATCCTGACAACCTTGCAGAAGTGAAGCATGTCGGCACCGTGTCTGCAGGCAATAAAGTGTCCAAATTCACCCTCTACCTCATAACCATCGACACCTCTGACGGCCTTCATAAAGTTCTCAAGTTCAACCTTGCTGATCAAACCTTCACGGAGCAAAGTGATGAGCTTGTTACCACTGGCAGAATGGCTGGCGAAGTATTCCGGGAAGCTTTTCTGGTCCCCTGGTTCATGCGCTACGTAATGAATGGCTGCTGAGCCCATGCCAAAGATTTCATCGTCGTATAGCTGTGTGCCTTTTTTCAACTCCATTCTGGCACTGTCCATCAGACGCTGGACTTCTTCCAGGGCACTTAGAGGCTGATCTTCCAGTGGGGTTGCCGGGGATTGAGTCTTCAGGCTCCTGAAGATTTCCACAATCCGTCCGGCCTGATCAAACGTCAGGTCGTCTCCGACCATAGCCCGCAAGCGAATCGGTGCAAATTCACCGTCAAAATTAAAAGTCGCAAGGTAGGGTACTAACTTACCATTCCTTTCTGCAGACTCTGCCAAACCCATTGCGGCTTCCAGAGCCTGCTTCTTGAGAGAGTGCTGCTGCATGAACAGGAGCATAGCTTTGCGGGCTTTTTCCTGCTTCAGTGTAAACTGAGAGGGGCCACCCTCATTCTGGACGGCGTTTTCTGCAGTCTTAAGAGTTTCCTTCATTCTTTCAATGTTTACTTTCCCGGCTTCAATCCTGGCTTCCAGACGGGCCTGTTCCTGAATCAGTTGCTGGATCTTGCCACCAGTACCATCAAACCCGCCCAGTTCTATCCGTTTGTCTCTCAGGGCAATAAGCCGTTGTGCACTGGTGTCTGAAGGGTCTGGCTTTAGGCCCAGGGCTTTTTCAGTGACCTCAAGAGCCTCTTCATTCTCCGACAGAATTTTTTTCGCTCTTGAAAAAAAATCACTTTTCTTCCTCGGGGTGGGAATCAGCTGCTCTCTTTCGTTCTTATTCCTGGTTTCAGCCTTCTCATCGATGCTTCCAAAATCGGTAGTCTTCTGCTTTTCAGGATCCGGATTCTCTTGTGCAGAATTCATTTCAACCATTTCAGAGGCCAGACCGACAATTTTCCTCTCGTAATCATGCAGGAATTGCGTGATCAGAGAGTACCTTTTCCTGGTTAAAGGCAGTTCCCCCAATGCCTCGTCGGCGGTATCGATTACGTCAGGCTCATGAGAACTTGTGGAGACTTTAATGAGATAATCAAATGCTTTCAGTGATCCGGAGTCACCTTTTGTCTGGATGTTCGGATCTTTTGCAGCAGCTTCCAGTGTATCAATGTCCTGACCTTGTAATTTGGCATCGATCATCTGAAGTAAACGTGTTAAGTACTCTAAACGTTCTTCGAGGTTTTTCTTATCATCTGCAGACGGAACCAATTTGCTCTGAGTTCGTTTCGTTGCCTGATTGAGAGCGCTGCCGTCCTCATCCGAGACAGGCTGGACACCATCGTGAATCTCAAACAACGATGGTTTGCGATGAGGATTCAGAGTCGCCAGTCTGCGATGATCATCTGTCAGTTCACTTTCAGCTTCATTTATTGCTCGCCTGACGGTGGCCAGTTCACGATCAAGAACGTATCGGGGTTTAGGTCCCAGGCCTGCCATTAGCCTGTCAAGCTCATCATCAATGGCGGCGATACGCTCATCGACATCAGGCTCAGCCGTTTTTTTAACTTCGACATCCAGCTGGTACAGTTTCTGCTCAATCAGACTGTTCTGTTCGTCGATGCTGGCATCGTCCTTATAGTCTTCAACGTTGAGTTGACGAGCCATTGCATTATTTCTGTCTCTTCTGACACTTTCATCTTCATAGACTTCGTTTACTTCATCCAATAATGCGTAAATTCTGGCTTTCAGAACATCCTTCTGGTCAGACAGGTTGGTATCTTTTTCTAATTCCACCTCCAGATCCCTGGCCAGTCTAAAAACCAATACCTCGTCTCTTTCTTTGGCAAAAGCGTTTTCATCCGGTTTGATGTTCAGCTTTTCCTCTATTGCTTTAAGCCATTTTGTCTGTTGATCTCTGGCTCGCTCCTCCCAACTCTCGACTTTATAGTCAAGACGCACTCGAAGCCAATCGAGTTTCATAGCCTTCTCATCCAGTAGTGTTCTGACTTCAACTCCGAGGGCATTATGTATCTGATCCAGCAGGTCTTCTGAAACATCTTCGCCGTCAAGTTTTAAGCGCACGTTGCAAAGCCTTGCTGCTTTGTCATCATCTTCATTGACTTTGATGTTGAGTATTTCCTCCATTGTTTCCAGTATTTCCAGAGCCTCTTCCTCTGCCCGCTGGGCAGCTTCTTTGATGTATGTCTGCATGTCATCAGCAATAGCCTGACGACGGTGGTAGACATCGTCCTCTTCATTGAGGTCTTTCATCTTCAGAGCTTTTTCTACAGCACCCAGTTTCCGGAGGACTTCCGGTTTGGCTCTGGGGTGCCCCGGAGTTCTGATGTCTTTCAGTTTTTCTTGCAAATCTGCAAACTCGATAACCTTGCTATAGGCTGCATCTATCAGGGCGCTTCGATCCTCTAATGTGCGCTCTTCATTCATCTCAATACCGAGAATGTTCGCCAGAGCATTTTCCCTGACCTTGAGGGAAGCTTCTTTCATCCCGTCCTGAACATTGATTGCCTCAAGTTTCTTAAGCCGGTGTTTTTGATGCGCATTGATGGTCTGTAGTTTCATAAGCAGGCGATCCTGCTGCGCAAAAATTTCGGCATTGCCGTCAAAATCCTCAATGTTTAATTGCGCAGCAATGTTTAAATAGCGGGCTTTGACTGCAGTCAGTTCTTCACTATATGTTCCGGTGCTCTGAAGAAGTTCCTTATCGAACTGGGCCAGCTTCAGCTTCTGCTTCAGTTGTTTTTGAATGGTCTGGCAACGGACTTCCGGCTCATTGTCGTTATTCGGGATCAGTCCGAGCTGTACTTCAATGGTAGCCAGTCTGTTGTCGATTGCCTTATCAGTGAGTTCTAACTTTTCTTGCAGGTGCTCTTGAATAAAGTGGTAGCGGGCATCCAGATCGTTTTCACTGGCTGGATTAATCTCAAGCTCGTTTTCAATGGCCGCCAGTTTTGCTTTTACAGCGTCTCCCCGAGGCTGTTCTGTCGGGGCATCTGTTGTCGCAACAGGTCGGCTGATTTCATTAATTTTCTGTCTGATGAGTCTGGCTTGCTCTTCTGGTGGTTCAGTATTATCCCAGTTCTCAATACCAAGCTCTTTTGCCATTTGAGTGTTGTAATCTTCTCTTTCTGTCAGTATTGAGTCACGAAATTCTTTTTGCAGCGCTGGAATTCGACTGACTTCTTCCTGAAGATCCTTTAACCATAATCGGTTTTCCAGTTGTTGATGCTGAAAAACTTGATGACCTGCCTGAGCTACCCGTTGCTCAAGTTGCTGATTAATGGCCTGATGACGAGCTTCCAGATCATCCTGGTTATCCGGATCCAGACCCAGCAGATCCTCAATAGCCGCGAGTTTTGTTTTAACTGTCTTTTCCTTAGACTTTTCTGTTACGGCAGCCGTTGAGGCAACTGCTCTGATGATTTCATCAATCCTCTCTATGATGAGTCTCTCTTGCTCATTGTCGGGCTGGGTATCATCCCAGTCATCAATGCCAAGTTCTGCTGCCAGTTGAGAGTTGCGAAATTTTGTGGCTTTCACTCTGGCGACACGAACTTGTTGTTCCAGCTCCGGGATTTGATCGGCTTCCTGGCGAAGTTTATCGACCCATTTTTTCACGTGTTTCCAATCTTGAAAAAGCCATTCCAGCTGCTCGTCAATTAGCCTCTTGAGTTCTTGTGCTCTCTGCTTTTTCGCTACGCTGATATTGGCTATTTCACTTAAATACTGTAAGAAGTTTTTAAGCTCGCCGAGTTTGCCTGCTTTTAAACTCAGCCCCTCCAGCTTGTCTTCCATCTCAAGCAGCTGTCTGGTCATGTCGCCAAAGACTCGGGTAGCAAACCTGGCGTCGTCTCCAAAAGTATCGGCAGACAATTCCGTTGCAACGGGTATAACTTTCTGAACTTGTTGAACAAATTGCTCGCTGGTCAGAAGATCTCTCAGTAACGGTTTGAAGTTGAAGTGCTTTTCGAGTTGCACCTGTATCCAGATTGGCGTCATGACCGAGGAAGCGACTTTGATATGTGCTGGTGTGAATTCAAATTCATCTGCATTATCGGGATTAGCACTGGTCAATGCCTGCTGAAGCGCTTCATAGCGTGCAAGCATCAACAGTTTATTTTCTTTAAATTCAACACCGAAATAGGCAGCCAGATCCGTAGCAAACTCCTCAAGCATTGCCATCTGCTTGCTTCGGATGATGTACTGATAGCTTTTGAGCCTGTCTTTTTTGACCTTTACCCTGACTGCTGGAGCGGGGGTATCAGCGATATCTTCCTCTCTCAGGTTTAAGAGGCCTTGTACAAAAGCAATATCGGTCGGATTCTGCTTCTGACCCCGGAAAACAATAATCTCCCCCGGAGTCTGTGTCACTTCCAGTCTTGGATGACCATCAGGCACATAATAAGCCTCTGTTTCATCCTCAGCGTGTACAACATATCCGACAGGTTTCTGGTATGCCAAAAGTTCATTCAGAGCTTCCTGTTGTAAAATCTCTCCCAGAACATAAACCTGGGTATAGGCTGAGGTGGCTGCGGCTAAAAGAACCTCATCATTGATATAGAGCGATTTATCCAGCCGCTGCAGTTCAGGAGGCTGATCGCCTGAAGCGACGAGACGCATGAAGGTGCGCCGGTTCACTTCAACGTCGTCTACTTTAATGGAGGCAAGAACAGTGTACTTATCCGCTGCGCCAAGGCTTCCTGCTCTTTCACTGGCGGCTTTCAATACTCCGGCCAGTTGTTCGGGGTCGGCAATTTTTGTCAGAGGTTCTAAACGTTCGGTGTCGGCCAATTGAGCGCGAACAGCCCTGATTGAATTCCGGGATGTCATCCTGTCTCTGACTTCAATGATCAGTTCCTTTTCTGCAAGGTTATGGGTAAACCTGAAGATCCCCTCATTACCAACCTTCAGAACTTTGGTGTATTTCTGAGCAACGTCATTGTCACCTGTTTCAAACTGATCAACACTGGAAACACCACCCTCGATGCCAGAAAGAACGTCCGTGAAACCTTCAGAAGGAACGTTATAGCCTGCTCTGGCCTGAGTCTGATCAGGGTAGGTAGTTGTGAAGGATTTGGGTATGGGTTGCTGGTCATCACCTAAAGTTGGCTGAATCCTGACCTCGCTGTGGGTAAACTCTACATGTTTATTGTCGGAAATATCGACAGATTTTGTCTGCAGCCTGCGATCGGCCAGTGCCTGGGTAGCAATAATGAAAGAGCTGATTGCAACGGCCACTGCAAGGCTCAGCGCATTGGGGCGAGCATTTGTCATTCTACTACCTCAGAGCTAAGTATTTTCAGTACTGTGAAAATCGATTGCCACAAATTGCCACAACCAATGAGGAAGCGGCTTTTAATCGCTTGTTTGATTGGCTTCAGACTTTGCTGGCTCAGAAGTCGGGCTCAGAAGGAAAGGTGACACTTGACGTTAGCGTCTTAGCGGTCATTGCAGGTCGTTGCCTGTTGCCTGATTAATTCAACAGGACTTTTCCGCTTATGCTACTTTTCCTGCTTGCCCCACTTGTCATCAGTTTCGAGCTCGCCTGAGGTGGTCGATATAAAGCTTTATTGAGAGGCGTTTCTCTTACCATGAACAGGCGCCTTCTTGTCATCGCCCTGTTGCCAATTGTAGAAGGTGCCCAGAGTGTAGGAGTAAGGAATACTTTCTGCATGGGAAAACGACCATTTAGGCACATTTTCCCTGAAGTATTTCTCCCAGCCATTCTCAAACAGTTTCATGGTGCGATCACGGCGTTCACGAAACTGCAGATAATTTTCATGTCGAGTCCAGCCGTACATCGTGTTGTTTGCTTTAACACGGTTTGCGTATTCTTCATCGGTTTCAGTGAAGCGTTGAGGAGAGGCAACAGCCGTACGTTGCAAATATTCATCGTGCGTTTCACCCACGCCCCGCCAGCGATTAATCTTGTCGAGACTGCGGCCCAGGGGGCCACCCAGCCATTGAGTGAGCAGCTTGTTGTCGTTCATAAAGAAGTCGAAAGTGAGGCTAGACGCCAGTGCAAAACCTAACATTTGAGCGCAGGTAAATCCGAATATAAGACCATGAGCGTATGCTCCAACAGTGGAGACCGGGCCCATAACCAGACCGGCTGTGGCGGAGGCCAGCGTTTTTACTGTTTGTGGTGTTACCCTGTGCAGCAGGGGTACCTGAACCCCCTGTCCGGAACCCATGGATTTCACCATTTCGGGCACCAGACGGGAGATACTGCGATACATATGCGGGTTGGCATGGAACTGTCTGGTGAACAGTCTGGAGCCGGTTGTCAACAGTATGACTGAAGAACCGGCCCTGCCATAGGGCATGAACAGCCCGAGCATTTCAGAGACTTTTTCAACTCCGCCGTGGTAGGCATATTGGCCGGTTCGATCAAGATCAATACCATAGTGTTCCAACCAGTGCTGAAAAGGTATGATCATTCTGTGCGTATAATCCCCCCTGTTGGTGAGATCCAGAATGTAGAGTTCCTCCGTGTTTAACAAGGACGCTTTGGCAGCTTTCCAGGCCCCAGTCACTGCCAGTAGTGGTTTGTAGCTGGTGTAGTACCAGGGGACAGCTTGTACCAGAGAGGCTGAAGGTTTGAGCCAGTAATCCTTTAGCTGGTACTCAACCGCAGCGGCGTGAGCCTGCATCAATACGCTATGGATAATCTTTATCAGGTCTGACTCAAACAGGTCAGCAACATTGGCATAAGGTGTCAGGGTATCCTGAACATTGGTCAGGAATGCTGCCGTCCTGCGGCCATTTTCAAAGGCAATATCATCAAGTATGTAGTTGGCGACGACAGCGGTGGCATACTCTTTCATGCCGACAACAGACTCTTTCATCGCTACCGGACCAGTTGCGATCGTGGGCACAGGTGTAAAGGCACTTTTCATAAATTCCTCAACACCCTTGTCGGACAGCATCCGGACAACCATTTTAAACTGATGCACATGGACGCCTTGTCTACAGCCAATGAAGTGTTCAAATTCGTTCCCTGTCAGATAACCATCAATACTTCTGCTGATCTTCATATAGTTCTCAAGTTCAACCTTGCTGATCAGACCCTCCCGTAGCAGAGCTATGATCTTGTTACCACTGGCCGAATGGCTGGCGAAGTATTCCGAGAAGCCTTTCAAATTCTCTGTTTCGTGCCCGAAGTGTTGAATGCCTGTTGAGCCTATGCGTTTAATGACATCGTCGTAATGTTGAGCCCCTGTTTCCATCTCATTCCTGGCTCTGAAAACCAGATACTCGAGTTCTTCCAGCGCATCCACAGGCTGATTTTCCAGAGGCTTGTAAAGGCTTACCGGGAAGTCCCTCTGCAAAATCCTGAAGACTTCCACAATCTGACTGGCCTGCTCAAACGTCAGTCTGTCTCCGACCAATGCCTGTAAGCGAATGGGTGCAAATTCATCGTCAAAATGGAAAGTTGTAAGGAAAGGTGTTCCGTACTCTATTGCTGCTTCTGTCAGGCCAAATGCAGCCTCCAGGGCTTGTTTTTTGAGAGGGTGCTGCTGCATGAATTCGAGGATAGCGTCCAAAACTTTTACTTGTCTCGGCGTGTGTTGGAAGGGAGCGCGATAATTTTCGACGGCTTCCTGAGCAGTCTTCAGGTTTTCCTTCATTTTCTTAATGTCTGCTTTCCAGACTTCTCTCTCAAATGTCAGACGGGCCTGTTCCTGAATCAGTTGCTGAATCTTGCAGCCATGACCATCATTACCACCCAGTTCTACCCTTTTGATTCTCAGGGCATTAACCCTTTTTCTGATGTCACTGGTGCCTGGTTTGAGACCCACGGCTTCTTCAGTGGTTTTAATATCCGCTTCATGAGCCTCCAGAACTTCCAAAGCTTTTGCTGCAGCGTCACTTTTCTTCTTCAGGACTGCATTCAGCGGTTCAATTTCGTTCTCAGTCTCCTCTCTACTATGATCCGGGTACTTCAACGCAATACTCTTTTGAAATTCTGCTAATGCCGCGTCCATACTTTCTCGGTCATGCTTATCCAGGAATTCCCTGACCTGAGGTTTGTTTCTCAGGGCATTAACCCGTTTTCTGTTCTCAGTAAAGTCTGGTTCAGGACCCTGGGCATCTTCAGTGGCTTTAATCTCTGCCTCATGAGCCTCCGGGGTTTTCAATGTTTCTGGTTCAGTGTCACTTTTTTGTTCCGGGGCTGTCTTCGGCAGTGCCATTTTGTTTTCAAGTCCGGTTTTAGCCTTTTGATCTGCGTCTCCGGAACGGTTAATCTCCTCCTTTTTAAGATCCAGATTCTCTTGTGCACTAATTTTTTGCAACAATGCAGATGCTGCGTCCTTAGCTTTTCTGTCATGCTCATGGAGGAATTCTTTGGCCTGAGAATATTTTTTCCTGGTTAAAGGCAGTTCACCCAATGCTTCATCGGCTGCATTGATTTCGTCCCAATCATGAGCCTCTGCAGAGGCGGAAATGGCAATAATGTAGTCAGCTTTTAGCGGTGATCCCGGGCCGCCTTTTATCCGGATGTTCAGAGCTTTTGCGACAGCTCCCAGTTGCTCAACGATTTCATCTCGTCTATCTGCACCTTGCTCCCCCATGAAATGTCTGATGTCGTCTACTCGTTCTTCAGGGGTTTGTTCATCACCCACAGGCAGACCCAGTTCGGTCTGAATATGTTTCATTGCCTGATTGAAAGCTCTGTCGTCTTCATCCGAGATGGGTTCAACGTCATCACGACTCACAAAAACGACTTGTTTGTGACCAATAGCATTCAGTTTGCGATTAACATCTGCCAGTTCACTTTCAGCTTCTTCCAGTCCTCGTCTGGCTTCAGCCAGACAACGATCAAGCACGAATCGGGGCTTGGATCCCTGAGGAGCCATTCGCCTGTCAAACTCATCTTCAATGGCGGCGATACGTTCATCAATATCAGGCTGGCCCGCTACAATGACGTCTTTGTCCAGCTGCTGGAGTTTTGCATCAATCAGACTGTTTTGGTCGGCTATAGTGGCATCATCCTGATAGTCTTCAATGTTAAGTCGATGAGCAATTCTATGGTTATAGACTCTCTTGATAGATTCATCATTTTTATCTTTAACGGCTGTGTTTACTTTATTCCGTACTACCTTAATTCTGCGTCTCAGATCATACTGATGGTCAGACAGGCTGGCACCTGTAGCAAACTTTACCTCTAGAATACTGGCCAGTTTAGTTGTCAAAGTTCTGCCTCTTTCTTTAGCGGCAGGGTTTTCATAAGGATCGATATTTAGCTCATCCTCCACAGTGGCAAGATATTCTGCCTGTTTTTCTCTGGCTCGTTGCTGCGATTCTTCGACTTTAAAGGTAAGACGCTCACGAAACCTGCCGAGTCTGATATCCCTCTCTGCCGGTTCCTCCTGAGCAGTGCTGTCAGCTTCCCAAAACAGGATCTTGTCCATCTCGTCCAGCTCGTAGGGCGTGATATCACCACCATCATCAAGCCTTGTACGAAGCCTTTGAAGTCTTACTGCTTTGTCATCTCCTTCATTGATTTTGATGTTGAATAAACTTTCCAGGTTTTCCAGTACGATCAGGGCTTCTTCCTCTGACTGCTTTCTGGCTTCTCTGATGTATTTCTTGATGTCTTCAGCAATGACCATGCTATGGAAATACAAATCTTTTTCTTCACTGAGGCGCTTCTGCAGAGCTGTTTTCAAAGCTCTCAGCTCTCTGGTTACTTCAGGCCTGGCTATGGAGGGGGGCGCTCTTCTGGTGTCGTCCAGTTGTTCTTTTGAATTTGCAGGGCTGGAGGAACGGCCATGTGTTCCTTCTATCAGTGTGTCGCGTTGTTCTATTGTGCTTTCTTCATCCATTGGAACAGGTAAATCTTTTGCCACAGCATCTTGCCTGACTTTGACGTCATCTTCTTGCGAGCGGTATTTAGCATCTGGTTTCCGAATACTCCAAAGCAGCTTTTCCAGATATTCGTCGATTTCAGCATTCATTGACTGAAATCTGTTAAACAGTTGATCTTGTTCAACATTCATTTCATCAAGACGCTTTAATGCAGCATTCAGTGACTTAAATCTGTGAAACAGCCGCTTTTGTTGAGAGTCAATGTCTGCATTGCTATCAAAATCCTTAATGTTTAAATGTCTGGCAGTGGCTGCATTGAAGGCTTTGATTTCAGCTTCTTTTTTAGCATCTGTTCTGGTGCCCTGTTGCGGAAAAGAATGTTCCTGGTCGAGCGGAACTGTCGACTGCTTGAGGCACTGCTCAATGGCCTGATAAATGGCATATTGACGGCCTATCAGGTCATCATTGTTTTTCGGAGCCAGACCCAGCACTCTTTCAACGATACCCATTTTCTCCAGGAGCACCTCATGGTTCTGTTCTGCGTATTTATGAAATTGTCTTTGAATGAACTCAAAGTGGGCAGCCGGATCCTTTTCAGTGACCAGAAAAATACCAAGCCGTAATTCCAGGGCCGCCAGTATTTCTTTGGGAGAATCTCCCACAGGCGGATCCATTGAGGCCGTCAGCCTGAAGACTTCATCAATTTTTTTTCTGATCAGTCTGACTTGTTCTTTGAGTGTCTTGCTAGTATCCCAGTCATCAATACCAAGATCGTCTGCCAGTTCAGCGTTGAATGCTTTTTTGGCATTTGCTCTGACAGCTGCGATATCTGCTCTGGTATCACGTACGCGTTGTTCCAGCTTTGGAATTCCTCTGACTTCCTGCTGAAGTTTCTGTGACTGGTTTTGCAGTCCTCTCATCAGGTTACGAACCTCTAAAAACTCATCCTCAACTTGTTTCCTGCGTTGAAGAAGTCTGACTTTACTCTTTACATCATCAGAGACTCTGTTCCTTATGAGCATTAACTCCTTTTCAAGCTGGATGAGTCTGACTTCTTTTACCTGCTGCTGCTCTTCCAGCTCGCTTTCTATCTTATTCAGCTGTCTGGCCATGTCGTCTGTGACTTTGAAAGCAAACTTTCTGTTGTCCTCAAAGACATCGGCCTGCATTTCGTTGATACGGCTTATAATGGTTGTTACTTCCTGAACATTCTGAATAAAGAGCTGACTGGTCAGAAAATTTTTAATGGCGGGTTTGAAACTGAAGTGTTTTACGAGTTGACTGTGCATCCAGGTTGGCGTGGCCATTGACGAAGCCAATCTGATGTGTCCTGATGTGAATTCAAAGTTATCTGCTTTTTCCGGAGTAGCACTGGTTAATGCCTGCTGGAGAGTTTCATAGTATGCAAGCGTAATCAGTTTTGCTCTGCCAGATTCACTATTGAGCTGAACAGCTATCTCCTCCAGCAATGCCATTTGCCTGCTTCGAATGACGTACTGGTAACTTTTGACCTTATCTTTTTCTACCTGAGCTGTTGCCGGAGGAATGCTGTTGTCAGTGATGTCTTTTTGAAGGAGGTTATAGAGGCTTTCCACAAAAGCGATGTCAGTCGGATTCTGCTTCTGACTATGGAAAACAATAGCTTCCCCCGGAGCCTGTTTCACTTCCAGCTTTGGATAACCAGCGGGCACAGGACAAGCCTGTGAGTCATCCTCAATGTATACAACGTAGCCGATGGGTTTATGGTAGGACAACAGATCATTCAGGGCTTCCTGTTGTAAATCCTTCCCCAGAAGATGAACCTGGGTATAGGCAGATGTGGCGGCTGCGAAAAGAGCTTCATCATTGACAAAGAGCGATTGACCCAGGCGTTGCAGATCCGGGGGCTGATCGTCGGTTGCGATAAGACGCATGAAGGTACGCCCGTCAACTTTAACTTCGTCTACTTCAATAGTGGCAAGGGCAACGTAATTATCAACTTCGCCAAGGTTTCCTATACTTCCACTGACGCCTTTCAGTACTGCGGTTAGTAGTTCGGGGCTGGCAACTTTTGTTAAGGGTTCTAATGGTTGGGTGTCGCCTGATTGAGTTAAAATAGCTTCAATTAAATTCTGATCGGTCATTTCGTTTCTGACTTCAATGACCAGTTCCTTTTTGGCAAGGTTATGGGTAAACCTGAAGACCCCCTCATTACCTACCTTGAGGACTTTGGTGTATTTGCGGGCAACGTCATTCTCGTCTGTTTCAAACAGATCAACACTGGAAACACCTCCCTCGATGCCAGAAAGAACGTCCGTGAAGCCTTGAGAAGGAACCTCGTAGCCTGCTCTGGTTTGAGTCAGATAAGTGAAGGTGGTTGTGAAGGATTTGGGTATGGGTTGTCGGTCATCACCTAAGGTTGGCTGAACCATGACCTCGCTCTGGGTATACTCTACGTGTACACTGTCCAGAATATCAACAGACTTTATTAGCAGCCTGCGATCACCCAGTGCCTGGCTGGCAATGATGGAAGAGCTGATTGCAACGGCCACAGCCAGGCTTAATACATTGAGGCGAGCACTTGTCATTCTACTACCTCAGAGCTAAGTATTTTTAGCACTGTGAAAAGTGACTGGCACAACAGGTGGGGAAGCCGCTGCTAATCCCTTATGGCTGTCAATGTCAATCGCTTATTTTCTGTTCATCGCCCTGTTGCAAATTGTAGAAGGCACCCAGAGTGTAGGAGTAAGGAATACTTTCTGCATGGGAAAACGACCATTTAGGCACATTTTCCTTGAAGTAATTCTCCCAGCCATTTTCAAATAGTTTCATGGTACGATCACGGCGCTCACGGAACTGCAGGTAATTTTCGTGTCGAGTCCAGCCATGCATCATGTCATTTTCTTTAACGCGGTTTGCGTACTCTTCATCGTTTTCACTGAAACGTTGAGGTGAGGCAATAGCCGTACGTTTCAAATATTCAGCGTCCGTTTCACCCAGGCCCCGCCAGCGGTTAATCTTGTCGAGACCTCGGCCCAGAGGTCCACCCAGCCATTGAGTAAGCATCCTGTTGTCGTTCATGAAGAAGTCAAAAGTGAGACTCGACGCCAGAGCAAAGCCGAATGCCTGAGCATAGGTGAACCAGGAGACAAGACCATGAGCGTATGCTCCGATAGTGGCTACCGGACCCAGCACCAGACCGGCAGTAGCCGAGGCCAGAGTTTTCACTTTTTGTGGTGTCAGACTGTGCAGCAGCGGTACCTGAACCCCTTGTCCGGAACCCATGGATTTCATTATTTCCGGTACCAGACGGGAAATGCTGCGATACCTGTGCGGGCTGGCGTTGTATTGTCTGGCAAACAGCATGGAGCCGGTTTTCAGCAGAATGACTGAGGAAGCCGCCTTGCCCAATGGCATGGCCAGCCGCCCGGCCGCTTCAGAGAATTTTTCAATTCCGCTGTGGTAGGCATATTGCCCGGTTCGATCAGGATCAACACCGTAAAGTTCCAACCAGTGCTGAAAAGGTGTGAGCATTCTGTGGGCGTAATCACCCCTGTTGGTCAGATCCAGAAGATAGAGTAACAACATGTTCGAGAAGGACAGCTCGGCAGCCTGCCATACGTCATGGGTCACCAATAGTGGTTTGTAGCTGGAGTGGTACCAGGTCACAGCCTGTACCAGAAAGGCTGAAGGTTTGACCCAGTAATCATTGAGCTGCTGCTCGACCGCTGTGGCGTGAGCCTGTAACGATGTGCCATGAATAGCTTTGATCAGTTCTGATTCAGATATTCCGGCAGCATGGGCGTAAGGTGTCAGGGTATCCTGAACATTGGCCAGAAATGCTGCCGTCCTGCGGCTGTTTTCAAAGGCAATATCATCAAGCACGTAGTTGGCGATGACAGCAGTGGCGTACTCTTTCATGCCGACAACCGACTCTTTAATAGCTGCCGGGCCAGTCGTGGTCACGGACACTGGTGTAAAGGCACTCAGCATGAATTTCTCAGCACCCTGGTCGGACAGCATCCGGACAACAGCTTTGAAGTGAGGCACATTGACGTCGTGTCTGTAGCCAAGGAAATGTTCAAATTCGTCCACTGTCTGATAACCATCGACATCTCTGACGACCTTTATGTAGTTCTCAAGTTCAGCCTTGCTGAGCAGACCTTCATGTAGCAAAGTGATTATCTTGTTGCCACTGGCAGAATGGCCAGCAAAGTATTCCGGGAAGCTTTTCAGATCCTCCGGTTCAGGATCTTCGCTGTGAATACCTGCTAAGCCTATACCGTGAATTTCGTTGTCGTATTCTTGTGCCCCATTTCCTGTCTCATCCCATGCCCGGTGCGCCAGAGAGTTGACTTCTTTGATGGCATTCCGGGGTTGCTCGAGAGTGGGGGCTGGGAAGCTTGTCGTCTTCAGTCTCTTGAAAATTTCTACAATCCGGCTGGCCTGTTTAAACGTCAGTTTGTCTCCGACCCCTGCCTGCAAGCGAATCGGTGCAAACTCATCGTCAAAATCGAAAGTGACAAGGCCAGGTACTGCCTTACCGCTTTCTTTTGCTGCTTTTCTCAGGCCAATAGCGGCTTCCAGAGCCTGTTTTATGAGAGGGTGCTGCTGTGTGAGTTTGTGAATGTCCTTCAGAACTTTTGCCTGTTCCAGCGTGAACTGGAAGGGACCGCCGTCACTTTCGATGGCTTTCTCTGTCGCCATCAGGACTCCTTTCATTCTCTCAATATCTGCTTTCCTGGTTTCAATCTCGTCCTCCAGACGGGCCTGTTCCCGCTCTGCGAGGGTTTGCACTTTACCAGACAGATTCAACTCGCTCTGAAGTGCTTTAATGCTTCGTATACGGTCGGTGTCGTCCTTATTATTACTAAGCCTGTTTAGTCTGCAATGAACATCTGCCAGCTCGCTTTCGGCTTTTGCTATCATTCGTCTGGCTCTGGCTGCATCACTGTCAAGAATGTATCGGGGTTTAGGTCCCAGACGAGCCACTTGCCTGTCAAGCTCTTCATCAATGGCTGCCAGACGCTCATTAACGTCAGGCTGACCGGCTTTGAAAACTTCTTCATCCAGCTGTTGGAGTTTTGCTCTAATTAAACGGTTCTGGTCGTCGATGCTGGCATCATCCTCATAATCTATAACCTTGAGTTGATGTGCAATGTTATTGTTCCAGGCTCTCCTGGCATCTTCATTTGCATGGACTTCGTGCAGTTCATCCCGTAATTCCTGAATTCTGCCTCCCAGAGCATACTGCCGGTCAGTCAGTTGTGCATTGTCTTCAAATCCTATATTCAGATCACTGGCCAGTTTGTCTGTTAAACTTTTGCCTCTCTCTCTGGCAGCAGAGTTTTCATAAGGGGCGATATTTAACTGGTCCTCCAGAACGATAAGATGACCTGCCTGTCGTATTCTGGCCCGCTGATCCGGTTCTTCAACAATATACCTGAGGCGATGACGAATGCTGTTGAGCTTGATTTTTATCTCTTCTGGATTCCCCTCCAGATCTCTCCAGCCTGGCCCGCCAGCTTCCCAGAGTATCCTGCGCATTTCATCCAGCTCAAAATTTGAAACATGACGGGCATCAAGTCTTGCAAGAAGCCTTTCCAGTCTTGCCGCTTTGTAATCACTTACATTGACTTTGATGTTGAATAATATTTCCAGGCAGTGCAGTGCGTTCAGGGCCTCTTCCTCTGACCGCTTTCTGGCTTCTCTGATGCGTAGATCCATTTTTTCAGAAAGGGACTGACGAAGGTCATAGACATTCTCCTTTTCTCTGCAATAGAAATAACTCTTTCCCTCCAGACCTGTTAACGTGGCAAGAAGTGTCCCCAATACTTCAGGCATGACTTTGGGATGGCCTGGTGTTTTGATGTCTTCCAATTCTGTTTCCAGCTCTGAAAGCTCGAAGAGCATGTCATTTACCTTTGATTCCAGGCTGGCACGGTCCTCCAGAAAGGGGTCTTCACCCGGACTGATCCCAAGGACCTCTGCCAGAGCGTCTTTTCTGGCCCTGGTGTAAAAAGCTTCCCTATGGAGCAGGTTTCTCATTGCGTTAAGTTGTTCGCGCAGACTTTCTTCCTGAGCACTCATTGCCTTAAGTTGCTGACGCAGAGTTTCTCCCTGAACATTCATTGTCTTAAGTTTTTGAATCAGGCGTTCTTGTTGAACTTCAACATCTGCATCGCTATCGAAATCCTGAATGTTTAAATACCTGGCAACGGTTGCACAGAGGGCTTTGATGTCAGCGTCTTTTTCAGACTCTGTAATGCTGCTCACTTGCGTGTCCATTTTGTTATCGGGGACCAGACCAAGCTGACCTTCAAAAAAGATAGCCAGTTTATGCTGGACTGGCCCATGGATTAGTTCTTCATTTTGAAGCAGGTATTGTTGGATACCCTGATAGCGTAAATCCAGATCGTTTTCATTGTCAGGAGTGATTTCGAGTGTGTTCTCAAGAGCCGTCAGTATTTCTTTTATAGCTTTTGTCCGAGACTTTCCTGTTGCAGGAACCGGTCGCATTTTCTTTCTGATGAGCCTGGCTTTTTCTTCGGGGGGTTGGATATCGTTCCAGTCATCAATACCAGGCTCTGCTGCCATTGCGCGAAGCAATTTTTTGTTTGGCTTACGTATTTCGGGTTGTTTTGCCCTCAGCTTCTCCAGTTTGTTGTAAATTTCAAGCAGCTGTCTGTCCTTGTTGTTTATGACTTCGGAAGTAAACTCTTCGTATTCCTCGGGAATCCTTGTTCGATTGATATCGGCGAGAAAGGTTGTGATCTCCTGAATTCTCTTAACAAAGTGCGGATTATTCAGAAGATTTCTGAGTCTGGGTTTGAAGCGGAAGTGTTTTGCGAGTTGAATTTGTAGCCAGCTTGGCGTGATGACCGAGGCAGCGACTCTGATATGTCCTAATGTCAATTCAAATTCATCTGCCTTGTCTGGAGTAGCAGTGGTCAATGCCTGCAGAAGAGATTCATAGTACGCAAGCATCTCCGGTTGATATGCATCAAATTTAATATCCTGATATGCAGCTAATTCCTCCAGCATTTGCATCTGCCTGCTTCGAATGGAGTACTGGTAGCTTCTGAGCTTGTCTTTTTTAACTAGTGTTGTTATTGCAGGATCGGGGTAATTGCCGCCATATTGATGCCAGGTGGAATAGAGAGCTTCCGCAAGAGCAATGTCGGCTGGATTCTGTTTCTGACCACGGAAAACAATCATCTTCTCTGAAGTCTCAGTCACTTCCAGTTTTGGATAATGTTCAGCTACATGATATGCCTGAGTGTCATCCTCAACGTATACAACATAGCCGACGGGTTTATGATCAAACAACAGATCCTCCAGGACCTGCTGTTGTATATCTCCTCCCAGAACATGAACCTGGGTATAGGCAGAGGTGGCTGCTGCAAAAAGCGCCTCATCATTGACAAAGAGTGATTGTCCCAGGCGTTTAAGTTCAGGAGGCTGATCGCCTGCAGCAATAAGACGCATGAAGGTGCGTCCGTTGACTGCAACCTTTTTTACTTCAACGGTGGCAAGGGCAACATAGTGATCAGCTTCGCCAAGACTTCCTGCTCTTTCGTTGGCACCTTTGAGCACTCCGGCCAGCTGTTCGGGATTGGCAATTTTTGTAAAGGGGTCTAATGGTTGAATGTCACCTGATTGAGCACGAACAGCCGCAATTGAATTCTGATCGGTCATTCCTTTTCTGACTTCAATGACCAGTTTATCCTCTGCAAGGTTATGGGTGAACCTGAAGACACCCTCATCGCCGACCTTGAGAACTTTGGTGTACTTCTGAGCAACGTCATTCTCGCCGGTTGTAAACAGGTCAACGCTGGTAACGCCACCCTCGATGCCAGAAAGAATATCTGTGAAGCCTTCAGAAGGTATGTCGTAGCCCGCTCTGACTTCTGTCTGACCAGGGTAGGTGGTGGTAAAGGATTTGGGAATGGGTTGCTGGTCATCACCTGGAGTTGGCTGAACCAGGACCTCACTCTGGATAAACTCCACATGTTCACTGCCCGAAATATCCACAGATCTTGTCTGCAGCCTGCGATCGGCCAGTGTCTGTGTACTAATGATGGAAGAGCTGATTGCAACGGCCACTGCAAGGCTTAATGCACTGGGGCGAGCATTTGTCATTCTAAAAACCATAGAGCTGAGTATTTTTATTACCGTGAAGAGTGATTGTCACACCCGGCGGGTTTTAATTAAGTTAGTCTGCGGAGGCAGCAGGTAGAAAGCTTGATTGAGGGGCATTTGTCTTTTCACCAGCAGGCGCTTTCTTATTATTGCCCTGTTGCCAGTCGTAGAAGGTTCCGAGAGTGTAAATGTAAGGAATACTTTCTGCATGAGAGAATGACCATTTGGGCAAATTTTCCCTGAAGTATTTCTCCCAGCCATTCTCAAACAGTTTCATGGTGCGATCACGGCGTTCACGGAACTGCAGGTAATTTTCATGTCGAGTCCAGCCATACAGGGTGTTATTTGCTTTAACGAGGTTTATATAGGCTTCATCGGTTTCATCGAAGTGCTGGGGCCTGGCAATAGTCGTACGTTGCACATATTCCTCTGTCGTTTCCCCTGCGCCCAGCCAGCGATTAATCTTGTCAAGACTGCGGCCCAGAGGTCCGCCCAGCCATTGAGTGAGCATCTTGTTGTCATTCATAAAGAAGTCGAAAGTGAGGCCCGATGCCAGAGCGAACCCGAAGTTTTGGGCGTAGGTGAACCCGGATATAAGGCCGTGGGCGTATGCTCCGACAGTGGCTACCGGGCCCAGCACCAGGCCGACAGTGGCGGAGGCCAGCGTTTTCACTTTTTGTGGTGTCACCCTGTGCAGCAAGGGGATCTGAACACCCTCTCCTGAACCCATGGATTTCACTATTTCCGGCACCAAACGGGAAATGCTGCGATACATTTGAGGATTAGCGTTGTGCTGCCGGGCAAATAACATAGAGCCGGTTCTCAGCAAAATGACTGAGGAAGCCGCCTTGCCCAATGGCATGGCCAGCCCGCCCACTTCAGAGATTTGTTCAATGCCACTGTGATAGGCATACTGGCCGGTTCGGTCAGGATCAATGCCGTAATGTTCCAACCAGTGCTGGAAAGGTATGAGCATTCTGTGCAGGTAATCACCCCGGTTGGTCAGATCCAGAAGATAGAGGTACGACATACTTGAGAGAGACAGTTTGGCCGCATTCCGGCTGTCAGTGGTCGCCAGTAGTGGTTTGAAGCTGGAGTAGTACCAGGTGACAGCCTGTACCAGGGAGGCAGAAGGTTTGACCCAGAAATCCGACAGTTGCCGTTCAACTGCGGCGGCATGAGCCTGCTCCAACGTACCATGGACCACTTTGATCAGGTCTGATTCAGACAGGCCAGCAGCATTGGCATAAGGTGTCAGGGTGTCCTGAACATTGGTCAGGAATGCTGCCGTCCTGCGGCCGTTGTCAAAGGCAATATCATCAAGCACGTAATTGGCGATGACAGCAGCGGCGTATTCTTTCATGCCGGCAACAGATTCTTTCATACCCGCCGGACCAGTTGCTTTTATGCTCACAGGAGTAATGGCACTCTGCATGAATTTCTCAACCCCCTTGTCAGACAGCATTTGGACAACGGCTTTGAAGTGGGGCACATTGACGCCGTGTTTATAGCCGAGGAAGTGTTCAAATTCAGCTACTGTCGGGTAACCTTCGACAAATCTGACGGCTTTTATATAGTTCTCAAGTTCAACTTTACTGATCAGACCTTCCTGCAGCAGGGCTATGATCTTGTTACCGCTGGCAGAACGGCTAGTGAGGTATTCCGAGAAGCCTTTCAGGTCTCCTGATTCATGTTGGACGTAGTGACTATCTGCTGAGCCCATGTCACGAATTTCTTCGTCGTATTCCTGTGCTCCTGTTTCTATCTCTTGCCTGGACAATTGCACAAGCCTGTGGACTTCTTCCAGGACATTCAGGGTCCGATATCCTGCAGGCTGGTCAGGGCTTTGCGGGAAGCTGGTTTTCAGATTCCTGAAGACCTCCACAATCTGGCGGGTCTCATCAAAGGTCAGAGCGTCTCCGGCCATTGCCTGCAAACGAATGGGTGCAAATTCATCGTCAAAATCGAAAGCCGTAAGGAGTGGCATTGGTTTACCGCTCAGGGTTGTTGCCTCTGCCAGAACCATTGCAGCTTCCAGGGCTTGTTTTTTGAGAGGGTTTTGCGTGAATCTTTGGATAGCGTCCAGAACTTTTACCTGTTCCGGCGTGTATTGAAAGGGCCCGTCATCATTGTTGACGGCTTCTTCGGCAGCCTCCAGGACTTTTTTCAGTCTCTCTATGTCTGCTTTCCTAACTTTAATCTCAGCTTTCAGACGACCATGACGGACCAGTTCCTGAATCGGTTGTCGGATCCTGCGGTCGTTAACGCCCAGTTGTCTCTGTGTGTTTCTGAGGGCATTAATCCGTTGTTCATGGGTGCCAGAGGCGTCTGGTTTTAGACCCAGGGCTTCTTCAGTGGCGTCAAGAGTCGCTTCATGATGATCTGCCAGAGCTTTTTCTGCTTCTGATACAGCTTCTCTTTTCTGATTCAGGGCTGAACTCAGCAGATCCCACTCGAGCTTATTTGAGCTTGTCGATTGCTCATTAATGTTTTCAGATTCGAACATCTCCGGTTCTTTAGGAACGGTATTCGCTCGCGCAAAAATCTCCTGCTCTTTACGAACCAGATTCTTTCGCGCAACAGCTTCTTCAGTGATTGCCTCGGCTAAATCCTTACTTTTCCTGTCGTGCTCACGCAGGAATTCTGTGACCTGGGCGAACTTTTTCCCGGTCAAAGGCAATCCATCCCGCGCTTCATCGATTTCATCGGTTGTGTCCCGGCCATGACTATCTGAATTGTATTCAATAGACATAATGCATTCACCTTCTCCCACTGATTCGGGGTTGGGATGCATCTGGATGTTCAGATGGGTTCTGACTCTCAGTTCCTTCAGGACTTCATCTCGTAATTCTGCACTCTGTTCCAGCAGGAAATTCTCGATCATGAGTAATCGATCTGCATCGGTTTGCTCGTCACCTGCAGGCAGACCCAGCTCAATCTGAATCCTTTTTACCGGCTGATTGTCAGCCGGGTCATCTTCATCCGAGGGATGTTGTAGGTCAGTAGGGTTCTGTGCAGATAGCCATTGTTTGCGACCCATAGCATCCAGTTTGCGATTAGCTGTCTCCAGCTCACTTTCAGCTGCTTTCAGTGCTCGCCTGGCTCCGGCTACTTCACGATCAAGGACGTATCGGGGCTTGGGCCCCAGGCGGGCCATTTGCCTGTCAAGCTCATCCTCAATGGCGGAGATACGCTCATTAACATCAGGTTGACCCGCTTTGAAAACTTCTTCATCCAGCCATTGAAGTTTTGCATTAATCAGGCCGTTCTGGTCGTCGATACTTTCATGCTCTTTATAGCCGCAGACGTTGAGTTGATGAGCTATTTGATTGTTCCGGATTCTTTTCACAGCTTCATCGTCATAGACTTCGTTGACTTCATCCCGAATTGCCTGAATTCTGGCTGTTAGAGCATCCTTCAGGTCAGACAGGCTGACATCGTGTTCAAACTTTACCTGCAGATCACTGGCCAGTTCAGTAGTGAAAACCTTGCTCCTTTCTCTGGCAGCAATGTATACAGAAGGGTATATCTGCAGATTGTCCTCCAGGGCCGCAAGCAAACGATTTTGTTGTTCCCTGGCACGCTGATCCACTTCTTCGACTTTATAGGTCAGACGCCTGTCAAGTAGATCAAGCCATTCTTGCCTTCCTTCTTTCTCATCAGCAGGGGTAATACTTTGGTGAGGGCTCTCGACCACGGGTTTGAAGTTCTTCATCATCACCAATGTGTCGTCTTGACAGAGAATGTTAACGATCTCATCCAGCATCTGTTTTGAGACGTCATCGCCACCAAGTCTTGCACGAACCCTGACAAGTCTTGCTACTCTGTCATCATCTTCATTGACATTGATGTCGAAAACTTGTTCTACGGCTGCCAGTAGACTCAGAGCCTCTTCCTCTGCCCGCTGTCTGGCGTCTGCGATCTGTGACTTGATGTCGTCAGAAATGGCCTGGCGGCGTTGATACTGATCCTGCTCTTCACTGGGGGGATTCATCTCCAGGGCTTTTTCCACGGCAAGCAGCTTCCCAAGCACCACAGGCGTGGCTTTGGGGTGGCCTGGTGTTCTGATGTCATCCAGTTCTTTTTCCAGATCTCTAAGCCTGAAGAGTTTGGAGCGTATTGTTAACTCCAGGCCGGCGCGATCTTTCAGTGTCTTGTCTTCAGTCAGATCAACACCAGGAACCGCTGCCAGAGCATTTTTTCTGGCTATGGTATAGGAGTTCTCTGAATCCTGTTCCAAGGCCATTATATAAAGTTGTTGACGCTGCCGTTGCAGTTGAGCCTCCATTGTATCAAGCCGTTGAATCAGGCGTTCGTGTTGAGCGTCTTTATCTGTATTGCTATCAAAATTCTCAATGTTTAAATGTGCGGCAATGATTGCATAGCGGGCTTTTATTTCAGCGTCTTTTCCAGTCTCTTTGCTGGTGCTCCCTGGCTGCAGGTGCTGTTGAAGGAACCGATAGCGGGCATCCGGATTGTTTTCATTGTTTGGGGTAATACCGTGATCGCTTTCAATGGCTACCCGTTTTGCTTTTACGGCGTCTTCGTCGGGTGTTGCGGCTAAGAATGGGTTGACTTCAGCAATTCTTTCTCTGATCAGCCTGGCTTGTTCTTCGGGTGGCTGGGCATCATCCCAGTCATCAATACCAAGCTCTGCTGCCAGTTGAGCGTTGCGGGCTTTTATGGCATCTGCTCTGGTATCCCGAACGAGTTGTTCCAGCTCTGGAGTTTGTCTGGCTTCCTGTTGTTGATCCGGGAAGGGTTGTTGAACGATTTCGGTCGCCTGCTGCCTCAGGTGCTGATGAATGGCTTGGTGTCGGGCATTAAGGTCATCTTTATTTTCCGGAACCAGACCGAGATAATTCTCAAAGATAGTCAGCCTTTCCGATACTTCCTGCTCGGGTCGTATAATGTTTTGTTGCAGCCGTTTTTGAATGAACAGAAGGGTGCGCGGATTGATTTTATTGACCGGAGCAATGCCTCGCCAGCCACCAATGGCCGTTGGTTCTGCGGCTAGAGTTTCTTCATCAGGCTGCCCTGTTGCGGCCATCGATCTGTAAATTTCATTAATTATCTTTTCTATGAGTGTGAATTGTTCGTCCAGTGGCAGGGTATCATCCCAGTCATCAATACCCAGCTTGGCTGCTGTATAAGCGTAGTGAGTTTTTCTGGCAATTCTCCTGACGGTAAGAAGTATCCTTTCCAGGTCGGGAACCTGATCGGCTTGCTGCTGAAGTTTCTGTAACCGGTTTTTCAGTTCTGCGTGCTGCTCAAGGTTTTCCAGAAGCCTCTCGTGACGAGCTTTCAGGTCATCTTCTTTATCCGGGACAATGCCCAGCTGAGCTTCCAGGGTCGCCAGCTCATCTTCATTGACCAAAATAAAGCAATCCTTGTTTCCAATGCCCGCCGTTTTTGCCTTTACAGTTTCTTCTTCAGACTGTTCGGTAACCGATGGTTTTATTTCCTGGATTTTATTTCTGATGAGTCTGGCCTGTTCTTCGAGTGGCAGGGTATCATCCCAGTCATCAATACCAAACTCTGCTGCCAGTTGCGCGTTGCGGGCTTTTATGGCATCTGCTCTGGTATCCCGAACGAGTTGTCCCAGCTCTGGAGTTTGTCTGGCTTCCTGTTGTTGATCCTGGAAGGGTTGTAGAACGATCTCGGTTATCTGCTGCTGCAGGTGCTGATGAATGGCCTGGTGACGGGCATTAAGGTCATCTTTGTTTTCCGGAACCAGACCGAGATAATTCTCAAAGATAGTCAGCCTTTCCAATATTTCCTGCTCGGGTCGTATAATGTTTTGTCGCAGCCGTTGATGAATGAACAGAAGGGTGCGCGGATTGATTTTATTGACCGGAGCAATGCCTCGCCAGCCACCAATGGCCGTTGGTTCTGCGGTTAGAGTTTCTTCATCAGGTTGCCCTGTTGCGGCCATCGATCTGTAAATTTCATTAATTATCTTTTCTATGAGTGTGAATTGTACGTCTAGTGGCAGGGTATCATCCCAGTTATCAATACCAAACTCTGCAGCCATTTGAGCGTTAATCGCTTTTATGGCCTCCGTTTTGATAATATGAAATTGTGTTTCCGGTTTCGGGACTTGTCGAACTTCCAGCAGACGTTTCAGCCTCAGATTTTCCAGATCTTCCAGTTCGACATGAAGCTTTGCAAGCTTGTCCTCAACTTTCCGATACCGGTATTGTGCTTTCAGTTTTTCCTTACGACTGACATGGGCTTGCTCCAAAGTGTGCTTTAAGTTGTCTCGACTTCTGAGGAGTTTATCTTCTGCTTCCTGCAGCTTGTCCAGTTTCTTTAGTAGCTGCTTGGTCATGTCTCCTATGACTTGGGCAGCAAACTTTTTGTCCTTCTCAAGAGGATCGGTCTGCGCTTGGTTTATATCGTTGAAAACGGGTATAAAATTCTCAAGATTCTGAACAAAATGCGGGTTAATCAGAAGATTTCTAAATGCGGGTCTGAAGCCGAAGTGTTCCAGGAGTTGAGTATGCATCCAGGGCGGCGTGATAACCGCCGAAGCAACTCTGATGTGTTCCATTGTGAATTCAAATTTACTGAGATCCGTCGAGCGAGCTGCACCAGCACTCGCTAATGCCTGCTGGAGATATTCGTAGTCAACAAGCGCACGCATTGCCAGTTTATCTTCGTTTGTGAGCGTCATCGGTTGATCTTCGTGAACTTGAGCATCGTGCCGCGCAACAAACTCCTCCAATATTGTCATTTGCCTGCTTCGAATGGCGTACCGGTAGTTTGTGACCTGATGTTTTACTACTGCTGCCAATGCAGGGGCGAGGTCATTAGCCTCAGCTTCTTTCCAGAGGTTATAGAGGCTTTCTACAAAAGCGATATCATCCGGTTTCGGCATCTGACCATGGAAAACAATCACCTCCCCCGGAGCTTCTGCTACTTCCAGCTTTGGATAACCTGAAGGCACAGGGTATACCTTTGTGTCATCTTCGACGTGAACAACATAGCCGACGGGTTTGCTGCGTGCCAACAGTTCATTAAGAACCTGCTGTCGTAAATCCCCCTCCAGGATATAAACCTGGGTGTAGGCGGAGACGGCGGCTGCCAGGAGGACATCGTCATTGATAAAGATTGATTGACCCAGACGCTGCAGTTCCGGGGGCTGATCGCCGGAAGCGATAAGACGCATGAAGGTACGTCCATTCACTTCAACTTTTTCTACTTCAATGGTGGCAAGGGCAACATAGTGATCGCTTGCGCCCAGGTTTCCTGTTCTGTCGTAGACAGCTTCCAGTAATTGAGCCATCTGTAAGGGGCTGGCGATTTTCGTTAACGGTTCTTCACTATTATCAAATAGCGCATAAAATGCACGAACAGCATCAACTGAATCCTGAACAGTCATTCCGGCTCTGACTTCAATGACCAGTTCTGTTTCTTCAAGGTTATGGGTGAAACGGAAGGCTCCCTCATCTCCTACCTTCAGGACTTTGGTGTATTTCTGAGCAACGTCATTCTCGCCTGTTTCAAACACATCAACACTGGAAACGGCGACACTAATTTCAGCAAGAAATGGTGTAAAGCTTAATGTAGGAATGTCATTGGCATATTTTCTCTCTTCATCAGCTTTAACAGGGTATGTGGTTGTATAGGACTTGGGTATTGGCTGCCCGTCAAAGCCTAAAGTCGGCCGAACCATGACTTCACTATTGGTAAACTTCTTATGTCCATTGACCAGAATATTGACAGATCTGGTCTGCAGCTTCCGATCGGCCATTGCCTGTGTGCCAATGATGCAAGAGCTGATTACAGCGATCACAGCAAGGCTTAATGCATTGGGGCAAGCATTTGTCATTCGACTACCTCAGGGCTGAGTAGATTGATTACCGTGAAAAGTGATTTCCACAGCAGGCAAAGAAGCAACTTAGAATAGACCATGGCTGGCAACCCATACCTTATCTCGCGTGTAAAATCAGTTTTTTACGTGGGGGTATGCATTCCCACGCAGAGCGAGGGAACGAGTTGTATGACCGTGGACTTTTTTATCATCGCCTCGTCGCCATTCGTAGAAAGTTCCGAGGGTATAGAAGTAAGGAATACTTTCTGCATGGGAAAACGACCATTTAGGTACATTTTCCCTGAAGTATTTTTCCCAGCCATTCTCAAACAGTTTCATGGTGCGATCACGGCGCTCACGGAACTGCAGATAATTTTCCTGTCGAGTCCAGCCATACATCGTGCTATTTGCTTTGATCTGATTTGCATAGGCTTCATCGGTCTCACTAAAACCCTGAGGCGAGGCAATAGCCGTACGTTTCAAATACTCAGCGTCCGTTTCACCCACGCCCCGCCAGCGATTAATTTTGTCAAGACTACGTCCAAGAGGTCCGCCCAGCCATTGAGTGAGCAGCTTGTTGTCGTTCATAAAAAAGTCGAAAGTGAGACTCGATGCCAGAGCGAACCCGAATGTTTGTGCATAGGTGAATCCGGATATAAGACTATGAGCGTATGCTCCAACAGTAGCTACCGGACCCAGCACCAGACTGGCTGTGGCAGAGGCCAGAGTTTTCACTTTTTGTGGTGTCACCCTGTGCAGCAGGGGTACCTGAATCCCTTGTCCGGAACCCATGGATTTCACTATTTCGGGCCCCAGCCGGGAAATGCTGCGATACATCTGCGGGTTGGCGTTGTGCTGTCTGGCAAACAGCGCAGAGCCGGTTTTCAACAGAATGACTGAGGACGCGGTTTTACCCAATGGCATGGCCAGTCCGCCCACTTCAGAGATTTGTTCAATGCCACTGTGATAGGCATATTGGCTGGTTCGGTCAAGATCAAGACCATAGCGTTCCAACCAGTGCTGAAAAGGTGTCAGCATCCGGTGCAGGTAATCCCCCCTGTTGGTCAGATCCAGAAGATACAGGAACGACATGTTTGAGAGGGAGAGCGCGCTGGCCTGCCAGGCAGTATGGGTTACCAGTAGCGGTTTGTAGCTGGAGAAGTACCAGGTGACAGCCTGTACCAGAAAAGCTGAAGGTTTGACCCAGTCATCATGGAGCTGGTGCTCAACCGCTGCGGCGTGAGCCTGTATCAATGTGCCATGGATAGCCTTGATCAGTTCTGATTCAGAAAGTCCGGCCGCGTTGGCATAAGGTGTCAGGGTATCCTGAACATTGGCCAGAAACGCTGCCGTCCTGCGGCCATTATCAAAGGCAATATCGTCAAGAACATAGTTGGCGATGACCGCAACTGCGTACTCTTTCATACCGGCAACCGACTCTTTCATTGCTGCCGGGCCAGTTGCAGTCACGGTCACAGCGGTAAAGACACTGTGCATGAATTCCTCAGCACCTTTATCGGACAGCATCCGGACAACGGCCTTGAAGTGAGGGACATTGACGCCCTGTTTGTAGCCAAGGAAATGTTCAAATTCGTCCACTGTCTGATAACCATCAATTCCTCTGACGGCCTTTATGTAGTTTCCAAGTTCAATCTTGCTGATCAGTCCTTCACGCAGCAGAGCTATGATCTTGTTGCCACTGGCAGAACGGGCGGCGAAGTATTCCGAGAAGCTTTTCAAATCTCCTGGTTCATGCCCGACAAAGTGAATGGCTCTTTTGCCCATGCTGCGTATTTCGTCGTCGTATTGTTGAGCCCCGGTTTTCATCTCATTCCTGGCCCTGGCTGCCAGAGTCTGGACTTGTTCAATGAGATTCCGGGGCTGACCTTCCAGAGGCTCGACAGGGGAGGGCGGTATGCTCGCCTTCAGGTTTTTGAAGACTTCCACAATCCGGCTGGCCTGGTTAAACGTCAGATCGTCTCCGACCAATGCCTGCATGCGCATCGGTGCAAATTCATCGTCAAAATCGAAAGTTGCAAGGTCTGGTATCAGCTTACCGCTGTTTACTGCTGATTCTGTCAGGCCGATTGCAGCATCCAGCGCTTGTTGCCGGAGAGACTGCTGCTGCGTGAAGCTGTTTATAGCGGCCAGAACATTGACCTGTCCCGGTGAGAACTGGAAGGGGCTAGCGTCATTTTCGACAGCTTCCTGTGCAGCCTTCAGGGTTTCCTTCATTCTCTCAAGGTCTGCTTGTCTGTTTTTAATCTCCCTTTCCAGACGAACCTGTTCCTTGGTCAGTTGCTCGATTTTTCCGCCGGTGCCATCATGTCCACCCAGTTGTATCTGTTTGTTTCTCAGGGCATTAATCCGTTGTTCATTGGTGTCAGCAGGATCTGGTGTAAGACCCACGGCTTTTTCAGCAGCGCCAAGAAGTGCTTCCTGATTCGCCAGAGCCTTTTTCGCAACGGATACATCTTCACTTTTCTGATCCAGAACTGAATCCAGCATAGCTATTTCGTTCTTATGGACGGTTTTAGCCTGCTTAGCGGTGTTTTCAGGATTGCTAAACAGCTTTTTTTTTCGATCCAGATTCTCCTGTGCAACAGTCTCTTCAAGCAGTGCATGGGCCAATTCTGCCCTTTTCCTGTCGTGTTCATGGAGGAATTTTGTGACCCGATTGTAGTTTTTCCTGGTCAAAGGCAGTTCACCCTCAACTGCATGGGTTTCATCACGACCACAGGTTTTTTCAGAGGCTGTATTGGCACTAAAGTAATCAGCTTCTTCCGGTAAACCGAGCTCACCTTTTATTCGCAGGTTCATGGCTTTTGTGGTTTTCTCAATGACTTCATCGCGTTTTTCTGCACTGCATCCACTCAGGAAGTATTTGATGTCGTCTACTCGCTCTTTGAAGGTTTGCTCATTATCTGTAGCCAGTCCCAACTCAGTCTGAATATCCTTCATTGCCTGATTGAGGGATGTGTCGCCTTCATCCGGAACAGTTTGGAGGTCAGTATGGCTCTGGGCGAATACCCAATTTGTGCTACGAATAGCATCCAGTTTTTGACGAGCAGCTTCCTGCTCACTTTCAGCGTCTTGTACTGCTTGTCTGGCTACTGCAAGCTCACGATCAAGAACGTATCTTGGTTTAGGTCCCAGGCGAGCTATTTGCCTGTCAAGCTCATTTTCAATGGCTTCTGTACGATCATAAATACTAGGCCAACTCATCATGCAAATTTCTTCATCCAGCTCCCGAAGTCTGTCTTCAATGAGGCAAGCCTGTTCATCCTCAGAGGCATCATCTTTATAGTCCTCGATGCACAGAAGACGAGCAATTTCATTGTGTGTCTCTCTTGTGAGATCCTCATTGTCGAAGAGGTTGTTTAGTTCTTCCTTTAATGCCAGAATTTTGCCTCTCAGGGCATCCTTCTGGTCATTCAGGCTGGCTCCTTCTTCAAATTCCACTTTTAGATCCGAAGCCAGTTCAGCAATAAAATCCATGTCTCTTCTTCTGGCAGCAGGATTTTCACTTGTGTCAATGTTCAGCTCTTCCTCTATGGCTTCAAGCATTTTTATCTCTTCTCTTATGGTGCGTTCATCCAGATCCGGGATTTCGATATAAAAGGAAAGACGCCCTTTAAGTTTCTCGAGTTTTCTTTCCCATTTTTCCCTCACAGGTGGGATGTCTTCTTGCCAGAGGGTATCTTCTATCTCATCCACCATGGATTCTGAGAAATCACCTGTGTCCAGTTTTGTAAAAATCCTCTCAAGCCTTGCTGCTGTGTGATCATCTTTGTTGACATCGATTTTGAATATTTCTTCTACTTTTTCCAGTATTGCCAGAGCCTCTTTCTCTGCCTTCTGCCTGAATTTTGCCATGTATAACTCCATTTCCATAGGAATGGCGTTACGACGTTTATACACATCGTCCTCGCCATTGAGGTCATCCATCTTCAGGGCTTTTTCCAGGGCAGCCAGTTTAGCAAGTACTTCAGGCTTGACTCCGGGGTGGCCCGGGGGCTGACCTATTTCTTCTTCCAGGTCAGCAAGCCTGAGCAGCCTGGAATGTACTGCCAATTCCAGGGCTTTGAGACCTTCTGGTGTGATGTCATCACTCAGCTCAACACCGGGCATCGCTGCCAGAACACCTTTTTTGGCCCGATTGTAAACATCCTCTGGGTCTGGTTGCTCACTCGTTGACGGAACTTTCTGAAGCAGGAGCTCATATTGAGCATACATTGTCTTAATTTGTTGACGCTGACGTTCATCCCGGGCTTTCATTGTCGTAAGTTTTTTAAGCAGTTGTTCCTGTTGAGCGTCAACATTTGTATCGCTGTCAAAATCCTGAATGTTTAAATGTGCGGCAATAGTTCTATAACGGGCTTTGATTTCAGCATCTGTTCTGGTGCCCTGCTGCTGACGAAGGTGTTGAGCGACCAATGCTTGCTGTTGCCCGAGCTGTTGCTTAATGATCTGGCGACGGACTTCGGGGTCCTTTTCGTTGTCTGAGGCCAGACCGAGCTTACTTTCCAAGTCAGTCAGTGATTTCTGAATGGCCACATTGTTCAGTTTTTCCTTTTGTTGCAGCTGTTGTTGAATGGACTGATAGTAGGTATCCAGATCATCTTCATTGTTCAAAGTAATGTCTAACCTGCTTTTAATGGGCGCCAGTCTTGCTTTTACAGCTTCTTCCCATGGCTGTCCTGTTGCGGCATTTCTTTCGTCAGGAGATGTTTTGATTTCAAGAATTTTCTCCCTGATGATTCTTTCTTGTTCCTCCAGTGGCCGGGTATCGTCCCAGTGATCAGTACCGAGCTCTGCTGCCAGTTGAGTGTTGATATCTACTCTTGCTTTTGCTGCGGCATCACGAAGGTTTTTGTCAATCGTTGGAAGTAGATTGACCAGGTGCTGAAGTTTCTGTAGCTGACTTTTCTTTGCTTCCAGTTTTTGTTGATATTGACGCTGAAAATGTGGCTGTTGACCCACCTTGGCCAGTCTTAGCAGAAGGTGCATTCGAATGATCTTTTGACGGGCCGCCGGGTCATCTTTCTTAGTTGGAGCCAGACCGAGCTGACCTTCGATTATCGTCAGTTTATCCCCGAATAACTCACCAGTCTGGTCTGGATGTTGTTGCAGATGCTTCAGAATGAGATCAGTGCGACCACCCAGATCGTCTTCATTGTCTGAAACAATGCCGAGCTGGCCTTCAATCGCTGCCAGTGTTTTTTTTGCAGCTTGCTCCGGAGTCAATTCTGTGTCGATAAATGTTGCCGCCACCGACTGGTTTATTTCATCAATTTTCTTGCTGAGGAGTCTGGCTTGTTCTTCTGATGACCAGGTATCATCCCAGTCATCAACACCCAGTGCTGCAGCTATATGAGCGTGGCGAGCTTTTGTGACATCTGCTGAAGAATCAGTGACTTGTTCTGCGGTCAGTTCGGCCTCTTTTGCCCGCAGCTTTTCCAGCGTTCTTACCGTCTCAAGCATCTGTGTGGCAATGTCGCCCACAACTTTTTGGGAAAATTTTGTGCCTTTGCCAAGCGCAACCGCGTTTATCATTTCGGTGACATAGGGCATCAGGCTCTGAATATTCTGAATAAAATTATGGTGAGTCAGAAGATTTTTAAGGACGGGTTTGAAGCTGAAGTTTTTTATGAGTTGAAACTGCACCCAGGTGGGCGTGATGACTGATGAAGCCTCCCTGATGTGCCCTGTTGCGAATTCAAATTCATCGGTTTCATCTGGAGTAGCACTGGTTAATGCCTGCTGAAGAGATTCGTAATAGGTAAGCTTCGACAGTTTATCCAGGTCAAGTCCGGCATCTTGCTGTGTGGCCAACCCGGCAGCAAGCTCTTCCAGCAGCGCCATCTGCCTGCTTCTGATCACGTACTGGTAGTTTTTGATTCTGGCTTTTTTAACTTCTGCAGTGAGTTCTTGAACACTATATACATCCCATAATTCATAGTGGCTTTCGACAAAAGCGATATCGGTCGGATTCTGTTTCTGACCACGGAAAATAATGATCTCCTCCGAAGCCTGTTCCACTTCCAGCTTTGGATAATCAGCAGGCACAGGATAAGCCTTTGTGTCATCCTCGACGTGGACAACATAGCCGACAGGTTTATGGTATGACAATAGTTCATTCAGAGCTTCATACTGTAATTCTTCCCCCAGAACATGAACCTGGGTATAGGCAGTGGTGGCTGCTGCGAAAAGCGCCTCATCATTGACAAAGAGCGATTGACCCAGGTGCTGCAGTTCAGGAGATTGGTCGCCTGCAGCGACAAGACGCATAAAGGTGCGCCCGTCCACTTTCACTTGTTCGACTTCAATACTGGCAAGATGAACGAAGTCATTACTTGCGCCAAGGTTTCCCGCTCTTTCATTGGCGCCTTTCAGCACTCCGGCCAGGTGTTCGGGACGGGCGATTTTTGTCAAAGGTTCTAAATGCAGGTCGTTACCTGATTGAGCACGAACAGTTGCAACTGAGTCAGGATCGATCATCCCGATTCTGACTTCAATGAGCAGTAGGTTGCTTTCAAGGCAATGAGTGAACCTGAAGACTTCCTCATTAGCGACCTTCAGAACTTTGGTGTATTTCTGAGCAACGCTATTCTCGTCTGTTTCAAATTGATCAACACTGGAAACGCTGCCTTCGATGCCGGAAAGAACGTCTGTGAAGCCCCTGGAAGGAACGTCGTAGCCAGCCCTGGCCTGATCCTGATCGGGGTAAGTGGTTGTAAAGGATTTGGGTATTGGCTGCTGGTCATCACCTAAAGTTGGCCGAACCATAACCTCGCTCTGGATAAACTTCACATGTCCATTGTCCGGAAAATCGACAGATTTTGTCTGTAGCCTGCGATCGGCCAGTGCCTGTGTAGCAATGATCGAAGAACTGATTGCAATGGCCGCTGCAAGGCTCAATGCATCGGGGCGAGCAGTTGTCATTCTTCTACCTCAGAGCTGAGTATTTTTATCACCTTGAAAAGAGATTGCTGGCAGGCGAGGAAGTAATACCAATCGAACTTTCTAACTCCCTATTGCGCTGAAGATTTGAGCCTTAATCCTGCGTTGGCGATCGTCGCCATAGCTAAGGCTATGACTCCTCACGCCGCCTTGTCTTAAGGCTCAAATCTCCATGCTCATTGCGGGAGTTAGAAAATACGATTGGTATAATTTTTAAAATCGCTCATTCCTGTTCCGGCATGAAACGTTCACCAGACCTGTCATGTTGGTCTGCCAGGGTTGCAGGTGGAAGGCTTAATTGAGAGGCACTTCTCTAATTATGACCGTGAACTCTCTGATCATCGCCCTTTTGCAAACCGTAAAAAGCTCCAAGAGTGTAGAAGTAAGGAATACTTTCTGCATGGGAGAATGACCATCTGGGGACATTTTCCATGAAGTATTGCTCCCAGCCATTGTCAAACAGTTTCATGGTGCGATCACGGCGTTCACGGAACTGCAGATAATTTTCCTGTCGAGTCCAGCCAGGTATCGTGTTGTTGGTCTTTACACGGTTTGCATAGGCTTCATCGGTTTCACTGAAGCCTTGAGGTGAAGCAATAGCCGTACGTTGCAAATATCCATCTTGCGTCTCCCCCAGGCCTGTCCAGCGATTAATCTTGTCAAGACTCCGGCCCAGAGGCCCGCCCAGCCATTGAGTGAGCATTTTGTTGTCGTTTATAAAAAAGTCGAAAGTGAGACTAGACGCCAGGGCGAATCCGAAGGTTTGTGCATAGGTGAACCCGGATATAAGTCCGTGGACGTATGCTCCGACAGTGGCGACCGGACCCAGTACCAGGCCGGTGGTGGCTGAAGCCAGGGTTTTCACTTTTTGTGGAGTCATCCTGTGCAGCAGCGGTATCTGAACTCCCTGTCCTGAACCCATGGATTTCACTATTTCCGGCACCAGCCGGGAAATGCTGCGATAACTATGAGGATTGGCATTGTGCTGTCGGGCAAATAACATAGAGCCGGTTTTCAATAGAATGACTGAGGACGCGGCTTTACCCAATGGCATAGCCAGCCCGCCCACTTCAGCGATTTGTTCAATGCCATTGTGGCAGGCATATTGCCCGGTTCGGTCAGGATCAACACTGAAGTGTTCTAGCCACTGCCGGAAAGGTGTCAGCATCCGGTGCAGGTAATCACCCTTGTTGGTCAGATCCAGAAGATAGAGGAACGACATGTTTGAGAGAGACTGCCCGGCAGCCTGCAAGCTGGTATAGGTCGCCAGTAGCGGTTTGTAGCTGGAGTAATACCAGGTCACAACCTGTACCAGGAAGGCGGAAGGTTTGACCCAGTAATCCGACAGCTGCCGTTCAACCGCTGTGGCATGAGCTTGTACTAATGTGTCGTGGATAGCCTTGACCAGGTCTGATTCAGACAGGCCAGCAGCGTTGGCGTAAGGTGTCAGGGTTTCCTGAATATTGGCCAGAAATGCTGCCGTCCTGCGGCCATTGTCAAAGGCAATATCGTCAAGAACATAGTTGGCGATGACTGCGGCTGCGTACTCCTTCATGCCGGCAACAGACTCTTTCATACCCGCCGGGCCAGTGGCACTCAGGGGCACGGGGTTAAAGGCCATCTGCATGAATTCCTCAGCACCTCTGTCGGACAGCATCTGGATAATGCTATTGAAGTGAGGCAAATTGACGCGATGTTTGTAGCCAAGGAAATGTTCAAATTCATCCGCTGTCTGATAACCATCGACACCTCTGACGGCTTTCATGTAGTTCTCAAGTTCAACCTTGCTGATCAGACCTTCACGCAGCAGAGCGATGATCTTGTTAGCACTGGCATAGCGGGCAGCCAGGTAGTCCGGGAAGTTGTTCAGGTCTCCCGGTTCATAGTCGACGTAGTGAATGGCTGTTTTGGCCATGCCGTGAATTTCGTCGTCGTATTGTTTAGCTCCGCTTTGCAGCTCATGTCTGGCGTTGTTTACCAGCTGCTGGATTATTTTCAGGACATTCGAAGGCTGATTTTCTAAAGGCTCGAAAAGGGGGGCCGGGAAGGTCTTCTTCAGACTTTTGAAAATTTTCACAATCCGATTGGCCTGATCAAAGGTCAGAGCGTCTCCGACCAATGCCCGCAGGTGAACCGGCGCAAATTCTTCGCCAAAATCGAAAGTCGTCAAGTCGGGTATGGCCTCACCGCTTTCCAGGGCTAATTCTGCCAGACCCATGGCGGCTTCCAGGGCCTGTTTCTTGAGTGAGTGCTGCTGTGTGAAGGTGTGGATGGCGTCCAGAACTTCTGCCTGCTCCGGAGTATACTGGAAGGGGCCGTCGTCACTTTTGACGGCTTTCCCGGCTGCCTCAAGGGCATCCTTCATTCTCTCAATGTCTGCTTTCCTGACTTCAATCTCAGCTTTCAGACGGGCCTGTTCCCGGGTCCTGCTGCCAGTACTGTCATCACCGTGCGGTTGTAACATAGCCTCCAGTTTTTGATGAGCAGTCTCCAGCTCACTTTCAGCTTCTTCTATTACCCGACTGGCTCTGGCTAGCTCACGATCAAGAACGAATCGGGGTTTAGGTCCCAGGTGAGCCATGTGCTTGTCAAGCTCATCTTCTATGGCTGCGATACGCTCATTAACGGTAGGCTGACCGGCAAGGTAAACTTCATCATTCAGCTCTCGGAGTTTTAGTCCAATCAGACTTTGCTGGTAGATGAGATCGGCATCTTCTTCATAACCCTCGATGTTGAGTGGACGAGCAATTTCATTGTTTGTATCTTTTCTGGAACCTCTATTGTCATAGAAGCCTTCTACTATGTCCCTTAATGCCCGAATTTTTTCTCTCAGGGCATTCTTCTGGTCATCCAGGCTGGTATCTTTTTTTAATTCCAGTTTCAGATCATCGGCCAGTTTAGCAAGGAAATGCTTGCCTCTTTCTTTAGCAGCAGTGTTTTCGCTGATGTCGATGTTCAGTTTGTTCTCTACAGCTCTAAGTATCTTTTTCTGTTCTTCTATGGCTCGCTCATCCACTTCTTCGACATAAAAGGCAAAAATCCCATCAATTCCCCCCCGTTTTACTCCTCTTATTTCGAACATAGCCTCTTTCCAGGGGTAATAATCTGTACCTTCCAGCGCTTTTTCGTTTATGTCATCGTCCGTAAGCCCGGCACGAAGCCTATCAACTCTTTCTGTGTTGTCATCACCTTCATTGGCTATTCTGTTGAGTGCTTCTTCTAACTCTTCCAGTATCTCCAGAGCCTCTTTCTTTGCCTCCGTAAGCTTGGCACGAAGCCTGACAACTCTTTCTGTGTTGTCATCACCTTCATTGACTTTTATGTTGACTAGTTCTTCTAAATCTTCCAGTGTCTCAAGGGCCTTTTTCTCTGCTGCCTGACTGGCCTTTGTCATAGATGTCTGAATTGCCTTGGAAATGGCGTCACGACGGTAATAGACATCGCCCTTGCTATTGAGGTCATCCATCTCCAGGGCTTTTTCCACGGCAGCCAGTTTCTCAAGGACTAACGGCATGGCTCTGGGGTGGCCTGGTGTTCTGATGTCTTCCAGTTCCTGTTTCAAATCTGCAAGACTCTGATGCATTGCTTCTATCTGTGGAATGTGTTTTGCCAATGAGTCGTCTTTACTCATTACGATACGCAAAATCGCTGCGATACCGTCTTGCATGAATTTGACGTCAGGTTTTTTCATATCGCCATCATCATTCAGTGTCTGGATTTTCTGAAGCAAACTTTCTTGAATCGGGTTGAGTTGAGCATTCGTTGACTGCAGTTTGTTAAGCAGGTGTTTTTGTTCGTCATTCAGTCTATAAGCATGCTGTATTTCGGCAGTCAGTGACTCAATTCTCTGAAGCAGATGGTCTTCTTGAACGTCAATGTCTGCGTTGTTATCAAAATCCTTAATGTTTAAATGAATAGAGAGGGTTGCATAACGGGCTTTTATTTCAGCTTCGCTGTCAGCCTCTTTTCTGGTGCTCTGTTGCTGAAGGTGTTGGGTCTGGTGGCGGGCTTGCAGATCAGCTTTGTTGATTGGGGCGAGCTGACTTTTAATGGAAGCCGGATCGCAGATATCATCAATTTTCTTCAAGAGGCGTTCGACTTGTTCAACTTCTGGTTGGGTGTCATCCCAGTCATCCATGCCAAGTTTTGTTGCTATTTTAGAATGGCGAGCATTTATGGCTTTTAAATTGGCATTAGAAACTTGTTGTTCCAGCAGAGGGAATTGCCTGACCTCCTGCATAAGTTTCTTTACCAGACTTTTCTGATCTTGCAGCTTAGCAAGAGTCCATGCATGTTTAGCCTTAACTTTCTGGTAGATTCGTTGCCATTCCAGTTTTTTCTCATCACTGGCATCGGCTCTATCCGATTCAATCTCTAACTTATATTTGAGCACGAGGAACTCGGCTTCTGCACTATATAGTTCATCCAGCTTGCTGAACATCTCAGCCATCTGTCTGGTCCTTTCACTCAGAACTTTGGATACAAAACGTTTATCGTCGTATAAACCGTCGGTCTTTAATTTGACGACAACGGGTATATGATCGACAATCTTCTGAACAAAATGCTGATTAGTCAGAAGATCTCTGAGTACGGGTTTGAAGCCGAAATGTTTTTCAAGTTGATTGTGCATCCAGATGGGTGTGATGAACGACGAAGCGACTCTGAGGTCTTCCAGTGTGACTTCAAACTCCCTTATTCTATGTATTTTATCTGGAGTGGCACTGACCAATGCCTGATCGAGAGATTCATAGAATGCAAGCGCACGCATCGCCCGTTTATCTTTGTTTGAAAGTGTCGTCGGTTGATCCTGATTGAATACAGCATTCTGCCGCGCAGCAAACTCCTCCAGCACTGTCATCTGCCTGCTTCGAATGACGTACTGGTAGGCTCTGACCTGATGGGTTTTAACTTTTGTTAATACTGCTGGGGAGGGTAGGGGACCCTCAGCTTCCTGCCATATTTCATAGAGCTTTTCTACAAAAGCGACATCATCCGGGTTTAGCCTCTGACTATGGAAAACAATCACCTCCCCCGGAGTTTCTGCTACTTCCAGCTTCGGATAACCCGCAGGAACAGGATAAGCCCGTGAGCCATCCTTGACGTGTACGACGTAGCCAACGGGTTTGCTGTGTGCCAGCAGTTCATTAAGAGCTTGCTGTTGTAACGCTTCTCCCAGGACATGAACCTGGATATAGGCAGAAGTGGCCGCTGCCAGGAGAGCATCATCATTGACAAAGAGTGATTGACCCAGGCGCTCCGGTTCAGGTGTCCGATCACCCCCTGAGACAAGACGCATGAAGGTACGCCCACTCACTTCAACCTTGTCTACTTCAATGCTGGCCAGGGTAACATAGTGATCACTTTTGCCCAGGTTTCCCGCTCTCTTCTCAGCACCTTCCAGCAGCCAGAGCAGTTGCGCGGATCTGGCGATTTTCGTTAACGGTTCCAATGATTCCATGCCAGTCAATTGAAAACGGACAGCCGCAACTGAATCCGGATCGGTCATTCCGCTTCTGACTTCAATGACCAGTTCTTTTTCTTCAAGATTATGGGTAAACCTGAAGATTTCCTCATCACCCAGCTTCAGGACTTTGGTGTATTTCTGAGCAACGTCATTTTCGCCTGTTTCAAACAGATCAACACTGGAAACACCCCCACAGAAATGAGAAGCAAAACCTGTAAAACTTTTAGCCGGCATGGCATAGCCTGCACTGACATCAGTGTAATAAGAGTAGGTGGTCGTAAAAGATCCGGGTATTGGCTGCTGGTCATCACCTAACGTTGGCCGAACAATGATCTCACTCTGGGTAAACTCCACATGTTCATTGTCTTTAATATCGACAGCTTTTGTCTGCAGCCTGCGATCGGCCAGTGTCTGGGTACTAATGATGAAAGAACTGATCGCAACAGCCACTGCAAGGCTTAATGCATTGGGACAAAACTTACTCATTCTACTACCTCAGAGCTGAGAATTTTTATAACGGTGAGCTGTGATTGCCATTGCAGGCGAAGAAGCGACTTTTAATCGCTCGTGGCCGTCAGAGGGCCACGATTGCAGGTAGAAATATTTCTCTTAATGATCATGAACTTTCTGAACATCGCCCTTTTGCCACTCATAGAAGGCACCCAGAGTGTAGGAGTAAGTGACGCTTTCTGCATGGGAGAACGACCATTTAGGTACATTTTCCCTGAAGTATTTTTCCCAGCCATTGTCAAACAGTTTCATGGTGCGATCACGGCGTTCACGAAACTGCAGATAATTTTCGTGTCGAGTCCAGCCATACATACTGTTGTTTGCTTTAACACGACTAGCGTATTCTTCATCCGTTTCACTAAAGCCTTGTGGCAAAGCAATAGCGGTACGTTGCAAATACTCATCGTCCGTTTCACCCACGCCCCGCCAGCGATTAATTTTGTCAAGACTACGTCCAAGAGGTCCACCCAGCCATTGAGTGAGCATCTTGTTGTCGTTCATAAAAAAGTCGAAAGTGAGACTCGACGCCAGTGCGAATCCGAAGGTTTGGGCGTAGGTAAATCCAGATATAAGACTATGAGCGTATGCTCCAACAGTAGCTACCGGACCCAGCACGAGTCCGGCGATGGCAGAAGCCAGAGTTTTCACTTTTTGTGGCGTCGCCCTGTGCAGCAGCGCTACCTGAATCCCTTGTCCGGACCCCATGGACTTCACTATTTCGGGCACCAGACGGACAATGCTGCGATACCTGTGTGGGTTGGCGTTGACCTGTCTGGCAAACAGCATAGAGCCGGTTTTCAGCAGAATGACTGAGGACGCGGCTTTACCCAATGGCATGGCCAGTCCGCCCACTTCAGAGATTTGTTCAATACCCCTGTGGTAGGCATATTGCCCGGTTCGGTCAGGATCAACACTATAGCGTTCCAGCCAGTGCTGGAAAGGTGTCAGCATTCTGTGCAGATAATCCCCCCTGTTGGTAAGGTCCAGCAGATAGAGGTACGACATGTTCGAGAGGGACAGCGCGTTAGCCTGCGAGACAGTGTGAGTCGCCAGTAGCGGTTTGTAGCTGGAAAAGTACCAGGTGACAGCCTGTACCAGGAAGGCTGAAGGTTTGACCCAGTATTCCTTTAGCTGCCACTCAACTGTTGCGGCATGAGCCTGCATCAGGGTGTCATGGATAGCCTTGATCAGGTCTGATTCAGACAGGCCGGCAGCACTGGCATAAGGTGTCAGGGTGTCCTGAATATTAGTCAGGAAGGCTGCCGTCCTGCGGCCATTTTCAAAGGCAATATCGTCAAGCACGTAGTTGGCGACGACTGCGGCTGCGTACTCCTTCATGCCGACAACCGACTCTTTCATACCCGCCGGGCCTGTTGCCGTTACGGTCACAGGAGCAAAGACACTTTGCATGAATGCCTCGGCACTCTCATCGGACAGCATCTGGACAACCTTCCTGAATTCAGGCACCTTGACGCCGTGTTTATTACCAAGGAAGTGCTCAAATTCAGCCACTGTCTGATAACCGTCGACACCTCTGACGGCCTTCATGTAGTTTTCAAGTTCAACCTTGCTGATCAGGCCTTCACGAAGCAAAACCATGATTTTGTTACCACTGGCAGAACGGGTAGCGAAGTATTCCGAGAAGCTTTTGAGGTTCTCCGGTTCATGCTTGACGAAGTGAATGGCTCTTTTTCCCATACCACGAATTTCGTCGTCGTATTGTTGAGCGCCTTTGCCGATCTCATTTCTGGCCTTGTACACCAGTCTCTGGATTTCTATCAGGGCACCCTGATGCCAATCGACTTTCGTCCTCAGGCTCTTGAAGATTGCCACAATCCGACTGGCCTGATTAAACATCAGATTGTCTCCGGCCATTGCCTGCAAGCGAATCGGTGCAAATTCATCGCCAAAATCGAAAGTTGTAATGTCGCGTATTACCTTACCGCTTTTTGCCGCTGACTCTGCCAGAGCTATTCCGGCTTCCAGAGCTTGTTGCATGAAAGGGTGCTGCTGTATGAAGGCTTCCATAGCGGCCCGAACTTCTGCCTGTTCCGGCGTGTACTGGAAGGAACCGCCGTCATTTTCGACGGCCTTCTCTGCAGCCCTGAGGACTTCCCTCATTCTCTCAATGTTTGCTTTTCTGGTTTCAATCTCACCTTTCAGACGGGTTGATTCCTGATTTGCTGGTGCAGCAGCCCCTCCAGGCATTGCATCGGTTTCATCCATACCTTCCCTGTCGTGCTCACGCAGGAATTCTGAGATCTGAACGTATTTTTTTCTGGCTAACGGCAGTTCACCCGATGCGTTATCGACTTCATTGTGACCATGAGCAGCCAGCCTGCGATAAACTGTCTCCAGCTCAGCTATAGCGTCTTCTATCTCCCGTTTGGCAATGGCTACCTCTCGATCAAGAACGTATCTGGGTTTAGGACCCATTTGAGCCATTTGCCAGTCAAGCTCATTCTCAATGGCTGCAATGCGCTCGTTAACGTCAGGCAGACCTGCATTCATAACTGCTTCATCCAGCTGTCCGAGTTTTTTTTCAATCAGACTGTTCTGGTCGTCGATAATGGCATCTTCTTCATAATCCTCAATGTTGAGTTGATAAGCCATGTCATTGTTTCTGGCTCTTCTGACACCTTCGTCGTCGCCGGTCTGGTATAGCTCTTCTATTAATGCCTCAATTTTTTCTCTTAGTGCCTCACTCTGTTCAGCAAGGCTGTCATCCTCTGCAAATGCTACATTCAGATCTCGGGCCAGTTTAGCAGTGAAAGCCTTGCCTCTTTCCCAGGCAGCAAGATTTTCACGAGGATGGATGTACAGCTTTTTCTCTACAGCTTGAAGCAGACCTGTCTGTCGTTTTTTGACTTGCTTATCAAGGTACGAATCTTCGACTTTATAGTTAAGAATTGCACAAAGCTTCCTGATTCTGAGATCCTTCTTGTTCAGGGCTGTGCTTTCTTCTTGCCACAGGGCCTGATCTATCTGATCCAGCAAGTGTTCAGGAAGATCTTCGCTGTCAAGTATTGCATGAACCCGGGCAAGTCTTGCTATCTGGCCGTCCTCTTCATAGCTTTTTAGGTTGAGTGCTTTTTCTGCGGCTTCCAGCAGGTCGGCCCGTTGTTTTCTGGCAGGCTTATTCGGGTCGGGGTTTTCGGCTTTATAGTGAAGGTTCGCATGAAGCTTGATGAGTTTGATATCCTTCATGTCCAGCATTCTGCGTTCACGGTACAAGAGAATGGTTTCTATCCCAAACAAAATTCTGTCCAGTATCCTGTTTGAGAGATCACCCTTGTTAAGTACTTTAACAATCCTGGTGAGTCTTGTTTTACTGTAATCCTCTTCATTGGCTTTGATGTTGAGTTCTTTTTCAACCACATCCAGCATGTCCCGGGCCTCTTCCTCTGCCCTCTGTCTGGCGTCTTTGATATATTTCTGGATGTCTTCAGAAATGTACTGACGATGAAGATAGACATCGTTGTTTTGATCAAAATCAGGCATTTTCAGAGCTTTGTGCACGGCACTCAGTGTCTCAATGACTTCAGACCTGATCCTGGGATAGTCTGGTGTTCTGATGTCATCCAGTTCTTTTTCCAGAGCAACTTTTCTGGCACTGATTTGAGAATCTACTAAATTGATCTGAGCCTTCGCTGCCTGAAGACCGCGAATCAGTTGTCCTTCTTGCTCATTCAATGCCTTGTATTTCAGAAGCAGAAGCTCTTGCGGAACGTCAATATCCTCATTGCTATCAAAATTCTCAATGTTTGCAAATCGGGCTTTGCCTGCAACTTCTTTTTCAGCCACTTCGTCAAACTGTTCTGTTACGGCCTCTGCCTGATGGGTGTCATGAATTTTTATTACGGCCTCTGCCTGATGGGTGTCATGAATTTTTAATTTTTCGTTTAGCTCGGCGAGTTGTGCCTCTTTTGCCTGCTGTTCTGCCAGTGCGCAGTCAAATTCAACCCGCTGCCTGAGTGACATGTCGTTGATGACTTTTGAGGCAAACTGTTCGTCTTCACCGGGATTAGCGAGCTGCGCCCGGTTGTTATGGCTGATATCGGGGATCACTTTCTGAATATTCTTAACTATGTGCGGGTTACCCAGAATATTTCTGAATATGGGGTTGAAGCCGAAGTTTTTCAGGAGATGATCATAGATCCAGAATGGCGTGATGAGTGACGAAGCGACTCTGACGTGTCCTAAGGTTAATTCAAATTCATCGCCATTATCCGTACTGGCACTGATCAATGCCTGCTGGAGAGATTCATAGTATGCAAGCTTCTCCAGTTGATCCTCCAGCCTGGCTTCGCTAAATTTATTAGCACCGGGATTTGTAAACATGGCATTGAGCATTTCCATCTGCCTGTTTCGAGCGACGTACAGGTAGCTTTTGACCTTGTCTTTTTTTACCTGTGTTGATACATCAGTGGCAGTGGCGGCATCAGAATCATGTTTATCCCAGTGCTTATAGAGTCCTTTTACAACGGCGATCTCGGCCGGATTCTCCTTCTGACCAAGGAAAACAATTGTCTCCCCCGTGGCTTCAGTCACTTCCAGTTTTGGATAACTGGCAGGCACGGGGTAAACCTGCCTGTCATCCTCAACGTGTACGATATAGCCGACGGGTTTATGGTACGACAACAGTTTGTTGAGAGCTTTATGTTGTAAATCTTCCCCCAGAATATGAACCTGAGCATAAGCAGAAGTGGCTGCTGCCAAAAGCGCCTCATCATTGACAAACAGCGATTGCCCCAGACGCTGGAGTTCAGGGGGCTGATCGCCCGAAGCAATAAGACGCATGAAGGTGCGCCCGTGCACTGCAACTTTTTTTACTTCAATGGTGGCAAGGGAAACATAGTTATCGCTTGCGCCAAGGTTTCCAGCTCTGCCATGGGCAGCTCTCAGCACTGCGGCCAATTGCTCGGGACTGGCGACTTTCGTTAAGGGTTCTAATGGTTGGATATTGCCTGATTGAGAACGAACTGCCGCAATTGAATCCTGGTCGGTCATACCGCCTCTGACTTCAATGACCAGTTCATATTCTTCAAGGTTATGGGTGAACCTGAAGATCCCTTCATCACCCACCTTCAGGATTTTGGTGTATTTCTGAGCAACGTCATTTTCGTCGGTTTCAAACAGATCAACACTGGAAACACCACCCTCAATGCCGGAAAGAACATCCGTAAAGCCTTCAGAAGGAACCTCATAGCCCGCTCTGGCCTGAGTCTGATCGGGGTAAGTGGTTGTAAAGGATTTAGGTATTGGCTGCTGGTCATGACCTAAAGTTGGCCGAACCATAACCTCACTATGGGTAAACTCCTCATGACTGATGCTCGAAACATCGACAGATTTTGTCTGCAGCCTGCGATCGGCCAGCGCCTGTGTAGCAAGGATGGAAGAGCTGATTGCTACGGCCACTGCCAGGCTAAATGCATTGAGGGGAGCAGTTGTCATTCTACTACCTCAGAGCTGAGTGTTTTTATTGCCGTGAAAAGAGGTTGCTTCACCGTGCGGGGAAGCAACTTTTAAAATCGCTCATGGCTATTCCGGCAAGCTGAAAGGTTCACCAGCCACAGTGGTCTGCTGAGGTTGCAGTGGAAAGCTTGATTGAGAGGCATTTCTCGTATCATGACCGTGAACGTTTTGATCATCGCTCTTTTGCGATTCGTAAAGGGCTCCAAGAGTGTAGAAGTAAGGAATACTTTCTGCGTGGGAGAATGACCATTTGGGCAGTTTTTCCCTGAAGTATTTCTCCCAGCCATTCTCAAACAGCTTTATGGTGCGATCACGGCGTTCACGGAACTGCAGATAATTTTCGTGTCGAGTCCAGCCATACAGGGTGTTGTTTGCTTTAACACGACTAGCGTATTCTTCATCGGTTTCACTGAAGCCCTGAGGCGAAGCAATGGCGGTACGTTGCAAATACTCATCGTCCGTTTCCCCCACGCCTGTCCAGCGATTAATCTTGTCAAGACTCCGGCCCAGAGGTCCACCCAGCCACTGAGTGAGCATCTTGTTGTCGTTCATAAAAAAGTCGAAAGTGAGACTTGACGCCAGTGCGAATCCGAAGGTTTGAGCATAGGTGAACCCGGATATAAGGCCGTGGGCGTATGCTCCAACAGTAGCTACCGGCCCCAGCACAAGCCCGGCGGTGGCAGAGGCCAGAGTTTTCACTTTTTGTGGCGTCGCTCTGTGCAGCAGCGGTACTTGAATCCCTTGTCCGGACCCCATGGACTTCACCAATTCGGGCATCAGACGAACAATGCTGCGATACTTATGTGGGTTGGCATTGTGCTGTCTGGCAAACAGCGCAGAGCCGGTTTTCAACAGAATGACAGAGGACGCAGCTTTACCCAATGGCATGGCCAGTCCGCCCACTTCAGAGATTTGTTCAATGCTACTGTGGTAGGCATATTGCCCGGTTCGCTCAAGATCAACACGGTAGCGTTCCAGCCAGTGCTGAAAAGGTGTGAGCATTCTGTGCAGATAATCCCCCCTGTTGGTCAGGTCCAGCAGATAGAGATACGACATGTTCGAGAGGGACTGAGCGGTGGCCTGGGAGACGGTGTGAGTCGCCAGTAGCGGTTTGTAGCTGGAGAAGTACCAGGTGACCGCCTGTACCAGAAAGGCTGAAGGTTTGACCCAGTACTCCTTTAGCTGCCACTCAACCGCTGCGGCATGAGCCTGCATCAGGGTGTCATGGACAGCCTTGATCAGGTCTGATTCAGACAGGCCGGCAGCACTGGCATAAGGTGTCAGGGTGTCCTGAATATTAGTCAGGAAGGCTGCTGTCCTGCGGCCGTTTTCAAAGGCAATATCGTCAAGCACGTAGTTGGCGATGACTGCGGCTGCATATTCCTTCATGCCGACAACCGACTCTTTCATGGCCACCGGGCCCATTGTCGTTACGGTCACAGGAGCAAAGACACTCTGCATGAGTGCCTCGGCACTCTCATCGGACAGCATCTGGATAGCCTCCCTGAATTCAGGCACCTTGACGCCGTGTTGGTAACCAAGGAAGTGCTCAAATTCAGCCACTGTCTGATAACCGTCGACACCTCTGACGGCTTTCATGTAGTTTTCAAGTTCAACCTTGCTGATCAGACCTTCACCAAGCAAAGCCATGATTTTGTTAGCACTGGCAGAATGGCTGGCGAAGTATTCCGGGAAGCTTTTCAGGTACTCTGGCAGATGCTCGTCAATGCCTTCCGTCCCGGTCACTGAAGCAAAGATATTCTGGATCAACGCCTCAGCAGCCTCATCGGTCAGCATCTGGACAACCCTCCTGAACTCAAGCAGCCCGACGCCGTGTTTATAACTGAGTAAGTACTCAAATTGATCCGATACCTGATAACCGTCGACACCTCTGATGGCCTTTATGTAGTTTTCAAGTTCAGCATTTTTGATCATACCATTACGCAGCAAAGCTATGACCCTGTCACCACTGGCAAAATGGGTAGCGCAGAATTCCGAGAAGCTTTTCAGGTCCTTTGATACATGCTCGACAAAGTGGAGGCCCGTTGAGCCTATGCCACGAATTTCGTCGTCGTATTGTTGAGATGCGGTTTTTATCTCATTCCTGGCCCTTTGCACCAGAATCTGAACTTCTTCAATGGCATTCTGAAATTGATACTCTGCAGGCTCGAAGGAATATTTTCGGAGGATCGTCTCCAGACTCTTGAAAACTTCCACAACACGGCTGGCCTGTTTAAACGTCAGTTGGTCTCCTGCCAATGCCTGCAGGCGAATCGGTGCAAATTCATCGTTAAAATCGAAAGTCTTGAGGCAGGGTATTGTGTTACCGCTTTCTACTGCTGATTCTGCCAGACCCATCGCTGCTTCCAGGGCTTGTTTTTTGAGGAAGTGCTGCTGAGTGAATGTGTGTATAGCTTTCAGAACTTTTGCCTGTTTCGGTGTGTACTGGAAGGGGCCGCCATCATTTTTGACGGCTTTTTCAGCAGCCTTCAGGACTTTTTTCATTCTCTCAAGCTCTGCTCTGGAGGCTGCAATTTTTGCTATCCAGTCTGCATTTTCAGCTGCCTCTCGGGCTTCTTGCTGAAGCAGTTGCCCGATTTTTCCGCCAGTGCCATCATTACCGCCCAGTTGTAACTGTTTGTCTCTCAGGGCATTAATCCGTTGCTCTCTGCTGTCAGAAGTGCCTGGTTTAAGACCGAGGGATATTTCAGTGGGTTCAAGAAGCGCGTCATGATCCTCCAGGTCTTGTTTTGCATTTGATACCGTTTCACTTTTATCATTCAGGTCTGAATTCAGCGGATCCATGTCGATCTTGTTTGAGGTTGCAGACTTCTCATTGACGTCTCCTGATTCGAACAGCTCCTGTTCTTTACGAGCCAGAGTCTCTCGTGCAATAACCTCTGCCGCCATCGCATTGGCTAAATCCATAGCTTTCTTGTCGTGCTCAAGCAGGAATTCCGTGACCTGACTGTACTTTTCACGGGTAAAAGGCAGCCCACCCCACGCTCTATCGTCTTCAACCGTTGCGTCCCGACCAGGCACTGGATAGGTTTGAATAGAAAAAGTTGCTTCCACCGAATCGGGGTAGCATTGTATCCAGACATTCAGATTTGTTTTGGCTTCCAGTTCCTTAATGATTTCAGCTCGTGCTTCTACACTGTATTCCAGCAGGTTATTTACGATGTCCCTTTTTCGCTCTTGATCGGTTTGCTTGTCACCTGCAGACAGACCCAGGCCGATCTGAAATTGTTTCAATGCCAGATTGAGGGGCGTTTCTTCATCCGGGATATACCGGAGATCAGAAAGGCTACCCACTTTTTTTTGAAAAATAGCTTCGTGCTCAGTTTCAGCTTCTTCTAATGCTCGCCTGGCTGTGGCTACCTCACGATCAAGAACGTATCGGGGTTTAGGTCCCAGGCGAGCCATTTGCCTGTCAAGCTCATTCTCAATGGCTGCAATACGCTCATTAAGGTCAGGCAGACCTGCTCTGAAAAGTTCATCATCCAGCTGTTCAAGTTTTGCTTTAATCAGACTGTTCTGTTCGTCTGTGCCGACATGATCCTCATAGTCCTTCATATTGAGTTGACCTGCAATCTGATGGTTTAAGGTTCTTTTGACGGCTTCATCGCTATATTTTGCGACTACTTTTATCCGTAATTCCTGAATTTTGTTTCTCAGGACCTTTTTCTGGTGAGACAGGTCGGCATCGTCTTCAAACCCTACCTGCAGATCACTGGCCAGTTTAGTTATGAAAGTTTTGCCTCTTTCTTTAGCAGCAGGGTTTTTATAAAGGTCGATATTTAGCTTCTGCTCCAGAGCAATAAGATACTCTTCCTGTCGTATTCTGGCGCGCTGATCCGATTGTTCGATTTTAAAGGTAATACCGTGACGAATACCTGAGAGCACCTGATCCGTCTCCAGCAGACCTCTCTCCAGATCTTCTTTCAGATCTCGCACCACGTCTGGTCTTTCACCTTCCCATAACAGGATCTTGTCCATCTGATCCAGCACGTGATTCGAGATATCACCGCCATCAAACCTGGCACGAACCCTATTCAGTCTTGCTGCTTTGTTATCACCTTGATTGATTTCGATGTTGAGTAATCGTTCCAGGGATTGCAGTATGGCCAGGGCTTCTTCCTCTGACTGCTCTCCGATTGCTCTGATGTGTGCCCGCATTTTTTCAGAAATGGCCTGACGATGGAAATACACATCTTCCTCTTCGGGGAGGGGGTCTTCCTCCAGAACGCTTTCCACAGCAAGAAGTGTCTCGAATACTTCAGGCAAGACTTTGGGGTGGCCTGGTGTTCTGATGTCTTTCAGTTCATTTTCCAGCTTTGAAAGATCGAAGAGTTTGTTATGCAGCACTGATTCCAGGTTGGTTGGGTCTTCCAGATCTATACCAAGAGTCTCAGCCAGAACTGCTTTTGTCGCCTTGATGAAAGCCTGCTGTATATCGAGTTGATCACCCATTGTCTTAATTTGTTGACGTTGAACTGCCTGTTGAGCATGCATTGCCATAAGTTTTTCAAGCAGGCATTTTTCCTGATCGTCGACAGCTGCATTGATATCAAAATCCGGAATGTTCAAATGCAAGGCCATGTTTGCATAACGGGCTTTGATGTGTGCTGTTTTTTTGGCCTCTGAGCTGGTGCTTTGTTGCGATTCTTCCAGAGCTTGTTTTTGAAACTCTGCTGTTGCGGCGACCAATCCGTAAATTTCATTAATTCTTTTGCTGATGAGTCTGGCTTGCTCTTCCAGAGGCTGGGTATCATCCCAGTTATCAATACCAAGCTCTGTTGCCGTTTGCGTGTTGCGAGCTTTTGTGGCATCTGTTCTGGCATCATGAACTTGTTTTTTTAGCAATGGAATTTGATCGACATCCCGTTGCAGCGTCTCTATCTGGGTTACCAGAAAATTTATCTTGCCATGAACCTCCGCAAGCTGATCCTCAACATACTGATTTAGTTCCTCCATTCTCAATTCACTTTGTTTTACCAGCACGGCCTCTATTGTCCTGAGTTTCTCCAGCTCGCTTTCCATCTCCAGCAGCTGCCCGATAAAGTCGCCAATGACTTTGGGTTCAAAGCCTTCGTCATGGCCAGAAGAGTCACTAAAAGGTTCATTATTGGGAGCACCATAATGACTGTTGGGAAAGAGTGAAGTTTCATGAATATCCTGAACAAAGTGCTGGTTAGTCAGAAGATTTCTAAGTACAGGTCTGAAGCCGAAGTGTCTTAACAGTTGAATATGCACCCAAGTCGGCGAGATGTACGCCGAAGTGAATTCAACGTGTTTGAATGCGAATTCAACTTCCTCTGATCCATATGAAGTAGCACTGGCCAGTGCATGCAGAAGATTTTCATAGTATTCAAGCTCGACCACACTATCATCGTACTCTTCACCGAAGTTGAGTCCGGTATCGTGCTTTGCAGCTAAATCCTCCAGTATTGTCATCTGAATGTTTCGAATGATGTGCTGGTAGCTTTTGACCTTGTCTTTTTTAACCCGTGCAGTTGTCTTATGATCATCACCGCCTCCTCCCCAAAAGACCATATAGAGGCGTTCCACAAGAGCCATATCGCTGGGGTTCTGTTTCTGACCACGGAAAACAACAACATCCCCCGGAGTGTCAGTCACTTCCAGTTTTGGATAACCATCAGGGACAGGATAAACCTGTGTCTCATCCTCGACGTGTACAACATAGCCGATGGGTTTATGGTCTGACAGCAGATCTTCCAGGTTTCTCTGTTGTATATCTTTCCCGAGAACATGCACCCGGGTATAGGCAGTGGTGGCCGCTACCAAAAGCGGCTCTTCATCAACAAAAAGTGACTGACCCAGACGCTGCAGCTCAGGAGGCCGGTCGCCTGCGGCGATAAGGCGCATGAAGGTGCGCCCGTCCACCTCAATCTTGTCTACTTCAAGGGTGGCAAGGGCAACATAGTTATCGGCTTCGCCAGGGTTTCCTGCTCTTTCATGCGCACCTCTCAGCACTCCCACCAGATGACCGGGGCTGGCCATTCCGGTAAAGGGTTCCAATGCCCAGGCGACCCCTGATTGACTGCGAACAGCCTGAATTGAATCCTGACGGGTCATACTGTCTCTGACTTCGATGAGCAGTTTCTCTTCTGCAAGGTTATGGGTAAACCTGAAGACCCCCTTATTACCCACCTTGAGGATTTTGGTGTACTTCCGGGCAACGTCATTCTCGCCGGTCTCAAACTGATCAACAATGGCAACGCCACCCTCGATGCCAGAAAGAACGTCTGTGAAGCCTTCAGAAGGAATGTCATAGCCTGCTCTGATTTCAGTCTGATCAGGGAAGGTGGTGGTAAAGGATTTGGGTATTGGCTGCGAGTCATCATCCAACGTTGGCTTAACAATGACCTCGCTACGGATAAACTCCACCTGTTCACTGTCCGAAATATCAACAGATCTTGTCTGCAGCCTGCGATTGGCCAGTGCCTCTGTAGCAATGATGGAAGAGCTGATGGCAACGGCCACGGCTAGGCTTAATGCATTGGGGCGGATATTTCTCATTCTATTACCTCGAAGCTGAGTATTTTTATTACTGTAAAAAGTGATTGCTACGGCAAACGAGATGGCAACTTCCAATCGCTTATGGCTGTCAATCACTTATTCGAGTGGCCTCAAGGCTCTTTTACTTTAATGGAGAAATGTCTGTGGGCTCAGAAGGTAAGCTTACACATGTCTCCATAACCGGTGTTTTGTCACTGCTGTGACAATGCTGGTGGTTGTTAGTTGTCTGATTTATTCACCGGCGCTTTCTTATTATTGTCCTGTTGCTACTCGTAGATGGCTCCAAGAGTGTAGAAGTAAGGAATACTTTCTGCATGGGAGAATGACCATTTGGGCAAATTTTCCCTGAAGTATTTCTCCCAGCCATCCTCATACAGTTTCATGGTGCGATCCCGGCGTTCGCGGAACTGCAGGTAATTTTCGTGTCGAGTCCAGCCATACAGAATGTTGTTTGCTTTAACACCGTTTGCATAGTCTGTATCGGTTTCATCGAAGCTTTGAGGCCTGGCAATAGTCGTACGTTTCACATATTCATCTGTCGTTTCCCCTGCGCCTGTCCAGCGATTAATTCTGTCAAGACTGCGGCCCAGTGGTCCACCCAGCCATTGAGTGAGCATCTTGTTGTCGTTCATAAAGAAGTCGAAAGTGAGGCTCGACGCCAGCGCGAATCCGAAGGTTTGGGCATAGGTGAATCCTGATAAAAGACCATGGGCGTATGTTCCGACAGTGGCTACCGGACCCAATACGAGACCGGCTGTGGCCGAAGCCAGGGTTTTCACTTTTTGTGGTGTCACCCTGTGCAACAGCGGTATCTGAACTCCCTGACCGGAACCCATGGATTTGACTATTTCCGGCACCAGACGGGAAATGCTTCGATACATTTGCGGGTTGGCGTTGTACTGTCGGGCAAACAGCGTGGTGCCGGTTTTCAGCAGAATGACTGAAGACGCGGCTTTGCCCAATGGCATGGCCAGCCCGCCCAGCTCAGAGATTTGTTCAATGCCACGGTGATAGGCATATTGACCGGTTCGGTCAAGATCAACACCATAAGTTTCTAGCCAGTGCTGGAAAGGTGTCAGCATCCGGTGCAGGTAATCACCTCTGTTGGTCAGATCCAGAAGATAGAGGAATGCTATGTTTGAGAGAGATAGCCCGGCGGCCTGCCGGGAGGTGTGGGTCGCCAGCAGGGGTTTGTAGCTGGAGTAGTACCAGGTCACAGCCTGTAACAGGAAGGCTGAGGGTTTGATCCAGTAATCCAGTAGCTGTCGTTCAACCGCTGCGGCGTGGGCCTGCATGAATGTGCCATGGATAATCTTGATGAAGTCTGATTCAGACAGTCCGGCAACATTGGCATAAGGTGTCAGGGTATCCTGAACATGGGTCAGGAATGTTGCCGTCCTGCGGCCATCGTCAAAGGCAATATCATCAAGAACATAGTTGGCAATGACCGCAGCTGCGAACTCTTTCATGCCGGTAACAGACTCTTTCATACCTGCCGGGCGCGGGGCAGTATCACCCCCGCCCGGCTGTGCCTGCCTGTTTCTCGGGGCATTAATCCGTTGTTTATTGGTTTCAGAAGCGTCTGATTTTAGTCCCACAGACTCTTCAGTCGCTGCTTTTTCAGCGTCTGTAACGGTTGTCTGAAGGTGTCGCTTGACCAGAGCTTCCTGCTTCTTGAATTTGGTCTTTTTTGCCCGTTGCTGCTCCAGATTGTTTTGTAACTCAAGCAGCTGTCTGTCCATGTCAATCATGACTTTGGAAGTAAACTCGTCGTCTTTTTCGGAATCGATCTGCGCTTCATTGATATCGCCGATGACGGGTATCGCCTTGCGAATAATCTGAAAAAAGTGCGGGTTCTTAAGAAGATTTCCAAGTACGGGTTTGAAGTCAAACTGTTTTGCGAGTTGATTACACATCTGGGTTGGCGTGATGACTAATGAAGCGATTCTGATGTGCTCCAGTGTGAACTCAAATTCTTCTGTTCCATATGTTTTATCTGGAGTAGCCAGTGCCAATGCCTGCTGGAGAGATTCATAGAATGCAAGTGAACGCGCCGCCAGTTTATCTTCGCGGGAAAGGATCGTCGGTTGAACTTTGTTAACGCCAGCATTGCGCCGCGCAACAAACTTCTCCAGCAGTGCCATCTGCCTGTTTCGAATGACGAACTCGTAACTTCTGATCTTATATCTTCTAAGCATTGTGATTACTGCAGGGGCGGGGTTATTACCTCCGGACTGTACCCAGAGTTTATAGAGGTTTTCTACAAAAGCGACATCATGGGGATTCAACATCTGACCATGAAAAACAATACCCTCCCCCAGAGCTTCTGTTATCTCCAACTTTGGATAGCCCGCAGGCACAGGATAAACCTGTGTGTTATCCTCGAAGTGCTCAACATAGCCGACGGGTTTGTTGTGTGCCAATAGTTCGTTAAGCGCCTGCTGTTGTAAGTCCTCTCCCAGGATATGAACCTGGATGTAGGCAGAGGCGGCAGCCGCCAGAAGAGCCTCATCATTGATAAAGAGTGATTGACCCAGACGATGCAGCTCAGGGGGCTGGTCGCCGGAAGCGATAAGACGCATGAAGGTGCGTCCATCCACTGCAACTTTTTCGACTTCAATGGTAGCAAGGGCAAGATAGTGATCACTTGAGCCGAGGATTCCTGCTCTGGTGCTGGCAGCTTCCAACAGATCAGCCAGTTGCATGGGGGTGGTGATTTTCGTTAAGGGTTCAAATGGTGGCCTGATATCTAAATGTTCACGAACAAACGCAACTGAACCCTGCTCGGTCATTCCGCCTCTGACTTCAATGACCAGTTTCTCTTCTGCAAGGTTATGGGTGAACCTGAAGATTCCCTCACCATCTACCTTAAGGATTTTGGTGTATTTCTGAGCAACGTCATTCTCGCCTGTTTCAAACTGATCAACACTGGCAACGCCCTCATTACCGATACCATAAAGAGCTTCTGTAAAACTTATACCTATAGTGGGACGAGAATAGTCGTCATTTTCTGAAGGCGCATAGGGATAGGTGGTGGTAAAAGATTTGAGTACTGGTTGCTGGTCATCACCTAAAGTTGGCTGAACCATGACCTCATTGCGGGTATCCTCAGAACCTCCATTGTCCAGAAGCCAGGCATATTTTGTCTGCAGTTTGCGAGCGGCCAGTGCCTCTGTATTAATGATGCAAGAGCTGATTGCAACGGCCACTGCAAGGCTTAATACATTGTGACGGGTATTGCTCATCGATTTTCCTACTTGTCCCACTTCTCATCAGTTTCAAGCTGATCGTCTGAGGCGGCAGTTCGAAAGCTTGATTGATGGGCATTTCACTTCTCAGGAACAGGCACTTTTTTATTATTGTCCTGTTGCCACTTGTAGAAGGCTCCAAAAGTGTAGAAGTAAGGAATGCTTTGTGCATGGGAGAAGGACCATTTAGGCATATTTTCCCTGAAGTATTTCTCCCAGCCATTCTCAAACAGTTTCATGGTGCGATCCCGGCGTTCGCGAAAATGCAGGTAATTTTCGTGCCGCGTCCAGCCATACAGGGTGTTGTTTGCTGTAACAAGGTTTGCGTAGGCTGCATCGGTTTCATCGAAGCGTTGGGGCCTGGCAATAGTCGTACGTTTTACATATTCATCTGTCGTTTCCCCTGCGCCTGTCCAGCGATTAATCTTGTCAAGACTGCGGCCCAGGGGTCCACCCAGCCATTGAGTGAGCATCTTGTTGTCGTTCATAAAGAAGTCGAAAGTCAGGCTCGATGCCAGCGCGAATCCGAAGGTCTGAGCGTAGGTAAACCCTGATATAAGGCCGTGGGCGTATGCGCCGACAGTGGCTATCGGACCTAACACGAGAACGGCTGTAGCCGAGGCCAGTGTTTTCACTTTTTGTGGTGTCAGCCTGTGCAGCAGCGGTATCTGAACTCCCTGTCCGGAACCCATGGATTTCACTATTTCCGGCAACAGATGGGAAATGCTGCGATAGATCTGCGGGTTGGCGTTGTACTGTCTGGCAAACAGCATAGAGCCGGTTCTCAGCAGAATGACTGAAGACGCGGCCTTGCCCAATGGCATGGCGAGCCCACCCAGTTCAGAGATTTGTTCAATGCCACTGTGATAGGCATATTGCCCGGTTCGGTCAGGATCAACACCGTAGCCTTCCAGCCAGTGCTGGAAAGGTGTCAGCATCCGGTGCAGGTAATCACCCCTGTTGGTCAGATCGAGAAGATAGAGGAACGACATGTTCGAGAGGGACAGCGCGGTGGCCTGCCCGGCGGTATGGGCCGCCAGCAGGGGTTTGTAGCTGCAGAAGTACCAGGTGACAGCCTGTACCAGAAAGGCTGAAGGCTTGACCCAGTAATCCAGTAGCTGTCGTTCAACCGCTGCGGCATGAGCCTGTATTAATGTGCCATGAACAGTTTCGATCAGGACTGACTCAGATATTCCAGCGGCATTGGCATAAGGTGTCAGGGTATCCTGAACATTGACCAGGAAGGCTGCCGTCCTGCGGCCATTGTCAAAGGCAATATCGTCAAGAACGTAGTTGGCGATGACTGCAGCTGCATACTCTTTCATGCCGGTAACAGACTCTTTCATACCTGCCGGGCCTGAGGCGGTAGAGGGCACAGGAGTAAAGGCACTTTGCATGAATTCATCAGCACCCTGATCGGACAGCATCTGGACAACCTTCCTGAACTCAGGCACCCTGACGCCGTGTTGGTAGCCAAGGAAGTGTTCAAACTCAGCCACTGTCTGATAACCGTCGACATTTCTGACGGCTTTTATATAGTTCTCAAGTTCAACCTTGCTGATCAGACCTTCACGCAGCAGACTTATGATCTTGTTACCGCTGGCAGAATGGGTAGCGAAGTATTCCGGGAAGCTTTTCAGGTACCCTGATTGATGCTTAATGAAGTGAACGGCTGCTTTGCCCATGCTGCGAATTTCGTCGTCGTATTCCAGAGCCCCTTTTTTCATTTCGTGCCTGGCCCGGCGAACAAGCCTGTAGACTTCTTTCAGGTCATTCCCGGGCAGATCCCCAGCAGACTGGAAAGAGGATTCCGGGAAGGCCTTCTTCAGGCTCTTGAAAACTTCCACAATCCCACCGGCCTGTTTAAACGTCAGTTTGTCTCCGACGAGTGCCTGCAAGTGAATCGGTGCAAATTCATCGTCAAAATCGAAAGCCGAAAGGTGTGGTATTTTCTTACCGCTTTCCAGTGCTAACTGTGCCAGACCCATTGTCGCTTCCAGAGCTTGCTTTTTGAGAGAGTGCTGCTCTGCGAAAGCGTTTATAGCGGTCCGAACTTTTACCTGTCCCGGCGAATACTGGAAGGGACCTCCGTCATTTTCGACGGCCTGTTCTGCAGTCTCAAGGACTTCCTTCAATCGCTCAATGTCTGCTTTTCTGATTTCAATTTCATCTTCCAGATAGGCCTGTTCCTGAACCGGATGCCGGACTTTGCCGACAGTACCCTCATTCCTGCCCGTGACTTGAGAGGACTTTTCCCCGGTTAAAAAGAGTTCACCCCCGACTTCGAGGGATTCGCTCCGACCATGGGCGTTTGCGTAGTCTTGATTGCTACCAAGCCTACTCAGTCGGCGATGAAAAACTTCCAGCTCACTTTCAGCTTCTGCTAATAACCACCTGGCTCTGGCTGCATCACGGTCAAGCAGGTATCGTGGTTTAGTTCCCAGGCGAGCGAGTTGTCTGTCAAGCTCATTATCAATGGCTGCGATACGCGCATTAACGTCAGGCTGACCCGCTTTGAAAACTTCTTCATCCAGCTGTTGGAGTTTTGCTGTGAAACTTTTGCCTCTCTCTTTAGCAGCAGGGTTTTCATGGGGGTGGATATTTAGCTTGTTCTCCAGAACGATAAGGTGACTTTCCTGTTGTTTTCTGGCTCGCTGATCCGATGCTTCGACGATATGATTAAGACGATCACGAATCGTCGTGCGTTTGATATCCACCTCCAAAGGGTTTCCCTCCAGATCTTCCCAGTCTGGCCTGTTATCCCACCAGAGCACCTTGCGCATCTCGTCCAGCTCGTAATTGGAGATATCATCGGCATCAAGCCTTGTTAGAATCCTTTCCAGTCTTACTGTTTTGTAATCAGCTTCATTAATTTTGATGTTGAGTAATCTTTCCACATGGTCCAGTCTGACCCGGACCTCTTCCTCCGACTGCCGTCTGGCTTCTCTGATGTAAAACCGAATATGTTCAGAAATATACTGACGAAGGACATACACACTGTCCATTTGGTCGAAGTAAATGTGCCCCTGGAGGGCCCTTAATGTGTCACGAAGTGTCGCCAATACCTCAGGCATGAGTTTGGGATGGCCTGGTGTTTTGATGTCTTCCAGTTCAATTTTCAGCTTTGAAAGCTCAAAGAACCTGTCATTTACCTTTGATTCCAGACTGGTGCGGTCTTGCAGACGGGTGTCTTCGGACGGATCAATACCGAGAACTGCTGCCAGAGCGTCTTTTCTGGCTTTGGTGTAAGAATCCTCCCTATCGAGCTGATTACTCATTGCCTTAAGTTGCTGACGCAGACTGTCTTGTTGAGCGTTGATTGTCTCAAGTTTTTGAATCAGGTGTTCTTGTTGAACGTCAGGATCTGCATTGCTATCAAAATCCTGAATGTTTAAATATGCGGCAATGTTTGAATAGCGGATTTGCTTTTCTGCGTCTTTTTCAGCATCTGTTCTGGTGTTCTGTTGTTGAATAAGTTGTTGAGCGATCAGGGCCTGGCGTTGATTAAGCTGTTGCTGAGCGGTCTGGTGACGGTCTTCCAGATCCTTGCCATTGTCCTGGGGCAGACCGAGCTGACTTTCAAGGCTGGTCAGTACACTCTGGATTACCACATTGTTCAGTTCTGCCTTTTGTTGCAGCTGCTGTTGCATGGACTGATAGTAAGCATACAGATCGTTTTCATTGTTCAGTGTAATACCGAGCATGCTTTCCATGGGCGCCAGTCTGGCTTTTACCGCTTCTTCCCATGGCTGCACTGCTGCGGCATCTGTTGCGCCATCTGTTGCAGCAACCGATCTCTTGATTTCAAGAATTTTCTCTCTGATGGCACTGGCTTGTTTATCCAGGGGCTGGGTATCGTCCCAGTTATCAATACCAAGCTCTGCTGCCACTTGAGTGTTGATATCTGCTCTTTTTTCTGCTTCGGCATCACGAACGTTTTTGTTCATCGTTGTAATCAGATCGATCATCTGCTGCAGTTTCTGTAAGTGGTTTTTCTGTGCTTTCAGGTTTTGTTGATATTGACGCCGAGGTTGTTGTTGACTGACCTGAGCCAATTGCAGAAAAAGTTGCTTCAGAATGATCTTTTGACGGTCTTTGGGGTCATCATTGCTATTCGTAACCAAACCGAGTTGACCTTCAACGAAAGCCAGTTGATTCAGGAATACCTCACTGGACTGATCTGCCTGTTGCTGCAGATGATTCAGAATGGACTGACAGCGGCCACCCAGATTGTTTTCATTGCCCGGAACAATGCCGAGCTGGCCTTCAATCGCTGCCAGTGTTACTTTCATATCCTGTTCCCAGGGCTGTCCTGATGCAACATAATAGGTTGATTGGCCGGTTTCATGAATTTTGTTTTCCAGAAGTCCGGCTTGTTCTTCTGGTGCCAGAGTATCATCCCAGCCATCAATACCAAGCTTTGCTGCCGCATGGGCGCTGCGAACTTTTGCGACTTCTGCCAGGGCATCTCTGACCTGTTTTTGCAGTTCAGGGATTCGTTTGAGCTCCTGCCGAAGCTGATCTATCATGTTTTTCGTCGTCAGGAAATCTTGACGAAGCCGATCAGACTCACGCTCAAGTGTCTGTTCGGTTCGCTTCAGTTTCTGTTTTTCCTCATCATTGGCAATGGTCATTGCCGTCAACCTGTCTTCTAATTTTTTGGCCGTCATGATGAGTTCGGTCCTGCTTGCCTTGAGCTTTTCCTGGGTACTTACTATCTCAAGCATCTGTTCTCTAATGTCGGCCAGGACTTTAGAGGAAAAGGAAGAAAACCTTGTTTCTTCGGCATCAGCAAAGAGATTCATCACTTTGTTGGCGAAGGATATAAAGTTGTGCAAATTCTGAAAAAAATTATGGTTAGTCAGAAGATTTTTAAGTAAGGGTTTGAAGCTGAAGGTTTTTATGAGCTGCAACTGCATGCAGATTGGCGTGATGAGCGATGTAGCGATTCTGATGTATCCTGTTGTGAACTCAAATTCATCGGTTCCATCCGGATTAGCAGCGGTTAAAGCCTGCTGAAAGGATTCGTAGTAGGCAAGCTTGGCAAGCTTAGCCAGTTTATCTTCGTTAAGTTTGGCATCGTGCTGTGCAGCCAAATCAGCAGCAAACTCTTCCAACAGCGCCATTTGACTGCTTCTGATGACGTGCCTGTAGCTTCTGATGCTGGCTTTTTTAACCTCGGCAGTGAGCTCCAGAAACTGATGCTGTTCCCAGGGGATATGCTGGCTTTCCACAAAAGCGATATCGGTTGGATTCTGTTTCTGACCACGGAAAACAACTACCTCTTCCGAAGCCTGATCCACTTCCAGCTTTGGATAACCAGCAGGCGCAGGATAAGCCTGTGTGTGATCCTCGACGTTTACGACATAGCCGACGGGTTTATGGTACGACAAGAGATTGTCGAGCGCTTCCTGTTGCAGATCTTCCCCCAGAACGTGAACCTGGGCGTAGGCAGAGGTGGCCGCTGCCAGAAGAGCCTCGTCGTTAATAAAGAGCGATTGACCCAGACGCTGCATTTCAGGGGGCTGATCGCCCGAAACGATATGACGCATAAAGCTGCGCCCGTTCACTGCAACTTTCTCTACTTCGATGGTGGCAAGGGCAACATAGTCATCAGCTTCGCCAAGACTTCCTGCTCTTTCGCCGACACCTTTGAGCACTCCGGTCAGTTGTTCGCGATTGGCAACTTTTGTTAAGGGTTCTAATGGTTCAATGTCACCTGATTGGGCACGAACAGCCGCAATTGAATTCTGATCGGTCATTCCTTTTCTGACTTCAATGACCAGTTCCTCCTCCGCAAGGTTATGGGTGAACCTGAAGACACCTTCATCGCCGACCTTGAGCACTTTAGTGTACTTCTGAGCAACGTCATTGTCGTCGGTTTCAAACAGATCAACACTGGTAACGCCAGCCCCGATGCCAGAGAGAACGTCTGTGAAGCCTTCAGAAGGAACCTCATAACCTGCTCTGACTTCAGTTTGATCAGGGTAGCTAGTGTAGTGCGTCGTTCTTTTTGCAACTTAACCGGCGATTAGCCCGAACGACTTTTTCTAAGATATCATTTGCCTTAGCAGTCCAGATAAACGGCTTTGGATTTTGATTATGCTTTTCAATATATTCATCAATCGCACTGACTAGCTGTGGCACACTGACAAACACACCACGGCGTAAACGCTGACTCGTGAGATCCCGAAAAAATCTCTCAACCATGTTTAACCATGATGCTGACGTTGGCGTAAAGTGCATATGAAAACGAGGATGTTTTTCCAGCCATTCTCGCACCTTCGGGTGTTTGTGAGTCGCATAGTTGTCGCAAATCAGGTGCAGCTCTTTGTCTTTTGCCGTTTCCCTATTTATCTGTTTAAGAAACTTCAACCATTCCACATGGGTATGACGCTGCTGGCACTGACCGATGACAGCACCATCAAGTACATTCAGTGCTGCAAAGAGAGTGGTTGTACCATGTCGTTTATAATCATGAGTCATTGTTGCGGCACGCCCTTTCTTCAACGGTAAGCCAGGCTGTGTTCGATCGAGTGCCTGAACCTGACTTTTTTCATCACAGCACAGCACCAACGCATGTTCAGGAGGAGACAGATAGAGTCCGACAATATCTTCAAGCTTCTCCACAAATTTCGGGTCTCGGGACACCTTGAATGTCTTTTCCAGGTGAGGCTTGAGGCCATATGCATGCCATATCCGGCGAACACTTCTCTCACTGATACCGCTAACAGCAGCCATAGTTCGGGTGCTCCAGTGAGTGGCATTTTCCGGAAGGGTGTTTGTGGTCAGACTCACAATCTCAGCAGCATCAATCTTCTTTTTACGGCCACTGCGAGCTCGATCCTGTTCAATCCCGGAGAAGCCTTCCTGAGCATATCGGTCACGCCAGCGGCTGACCTGATGACGACCGATCTTCAGTATTTGCGCAATCTCAAGATTGCTTTTTCCTTCTGCAGAGAGAAGAACAATCTGGGCACGGCGGGCCAAGCGAAGAGGGCAAGTATTTGATGAAGTAATCTTTCTGAGTCGTATTTCTTCAGAAGCATCAAGTATTATCTCTGTGGCAACTCGCATAGTAAAAACAGGCAGTGGTTGGAATAACATCCATAGTAGACCGTTAGGAGTCTTTATGTACTGTTAATTAGGTCGCACTACACTAGTGGTAAAGGATTTCGGGATAGGCTGCTGATCATGACCTAAGGTTGGCTGAACCATGACTTCACTTTGGGTAAACTCCACCTGTTCATTGGCCTGAATATCGACAGACTTTATTTGCAGCCTGCGATCGGCCAGCGTCTGTGTAGCAATGATGGAGGAGCTGATTGCAACGGCCACTGCAAGGCTTAATGCATCGGGGCGGGCATTTGTCATTCTGCTACCTCAAAGTCGAGTACTTTTATTACCGTTGTTACCGTTATTACTGTGAAAGGTGATTGCAACGACAGGCGAGGATGCAGCTTTTGGTTAAGTTAGTTTGCTGGGGCCGCAGGTAGAAAGTTTGCTTGAGGGGCATTTCTCTTATCATGACCGTGAACTTTCTGATCATCGCCCTTTTGCCATTCGTAGAAGGCTCCAAGAGTGTAGAAGTAAGGAATGCTTTCTGCATGGGAGAAGGACCATTTAGGCACATTTTCCCTGAAGTATTTCTCCCAGCCATTCTCAAACAGTTTTATGGTGCGATCGCGGCGTTCACGGAACTGCAGGTAATTTTCGTGTCGGGTCCAGCCATGCATCCTGTCACTTGCTTTAACCCGGTTTGCATAGGCTGCATCGGTTTCACTGAAGCCTTGAGGCGAAGCAATAGCCGTACGTTGCACATATTCATCCCGGGTTTCACCCACGGCTATCCAGCGATTAATCCTGTCAAGGCTTCGGCCCAGAGGTCCACCCAGCCATTGAGTGAGCATCTTGTTGTCGTTCATAAAGAAGTCAAAAGTGAGGCTCGACGCCAGGGCAAATCCGAACGTCTGAGCATAGGTAAACCCGGATATAAGGCTGTGGGCGTATACACCGGCAGTGGCAATAGGGCCCAGTACGAAACCGGCTGTAACAGAAGCCAGGGTTTTCACTTTTTGTGGTGTCACCCGGTTCAGCAGTGGTACCTGAACCCCTTGTCCGGAGCCCATGGATTTCACTATTTCGGGCACCAGACGGGAAATACTGCGATACCTGTGGGGATTGGCATAGTGCTGTCTGGCAAACAGCATAGAGCCGGTTTTCAACAGAATGCCTGAGGAAGCGGCTTTACCCAATGGCATGGCCAGTCCGCCCACTTCGGAGATTTGTTCAATGCCACTGTGGTAGGCATATTGTCCGGTTCGGTCAAGATCAACACTATAGCGTTCCAGCCAGTGCTGGAAAGGTGTGAGCATTCTGTGCAGATAATCACCCCTGTTGGTCAGGTCCAGCAGATAGAGGAATGACATGTTTGAGAGGGACAGTCTGGCAGCCTGCGAGAGGGTGTGAGTCACCAGGAGAGGTTTGTAGCTGGAGTAGTACCAGGTCACAGCCTGTACCAGAAAGGCTGAAGGTTTGAACCAGTAATCACTTAACTGATGCTCAACCGCTGCGGTATGGGCCTGTATTAATGTGTTATGGATAGCCTTGATCAGGTCTGATTCGTGCAGGCCAGCAGCAGCGGCATAAGGCGTCAGGGTATCTTGAATATTGGCCAGAAACGCTGCTGTCCTGCGGCCATTTTCAAAGGCAATATCGTCAAGAACATAGTTGGCGATGATAGCAACTGCATACTCTTTCATGCCGGCAACAGACTCTTTCATACCTGCCGGGCCGGTGGCAGTCACAGTTACAGAATTAAAGGCACATTGTATGAATTCCTCAGCACCCTTGTCGGACAGTAACTGGACAACCTTCCTGAATTCAGGCACCTTGATACCCTGTTTGTAGCCAAGTAAGTGCTCAAATTCATCCACTGTATGGTAATCGTCGACCCCTCTGACGGCCTTTATGTAGTTCTCGAGTTCGTCCTTGCTGATCAGACCTTCACGAAGCAAAGCCGTGATTTTGTTACCACTGGCAGAACGGGCAGCGAAGTATTCCGGGAAGCTTTTCAGGCTACCCGGTTCATGTTCGATAAAGTGAATGGCTCTTTTGCCCATGCCATGAATTTCGTCGTCGTATTGTTGAGCCCCACTTCCCATCTCATTTCTGGCCCTGGACACAAGTCTGTAGACTTCTTCCAGGACATTCAGAGGCTGATCTTCTGAAGCCTTGAGAACGGGTTCCGGGAAGCTCGTCTTCAGCCTTGTGAAGATTTCCACAATCCGACTGGCCTGATTAAAAGTCAGGTTGTCTCCAACCATCGCCCGCAAATGAATGGGGGCCAATTCATCGTCAAAATCGAAAGTCGTAATCCAGTGCACTGTCTTACCGCTTTCTGATGCTAATTGTGCCAGACCCAGGGCAGCATCCAGTGCCTGTTGTTTGAGAGAGTGCTGTTCTGTGAAAGCATCCATAGTGGCCCGAACTTTTGCCTGTTCCGGCGTGTACTGGAATGGACCACCGTCATTTTCGACAGCTTCCCTTGCAGCCTTCAGGACTTGCTTTATTTTCTTAATGTCTGCTTCCCTGACATCCATCTCAGCTTCCAGACGGGCCTGTTGAATCAGTTGCCAGATCTTGCCGCCATTACCATCATCACCACCCAGTTTTAGCTGTTTTTTTCTCAGGGCATTAACCCGGTCTTTATAGCTGTCAGATGCTTCTGGTTTGAGACCTGCGGCTTCTTCAGCGGCGTCAAGAGCCGCTCTATGATAATCCCTCAGAGCGTTTTCTGCTTTTGAGACAGCCTGACTTTTCTGCTCAAGGACTAAATCCGGCAGATCGCTGCCTCCAACATTGATCATCTCTTGTCTTTTTCGGTCCAGATCCTCTTGTGTATTCGTCTGTTCAAGCCGGGCATTGGTGAATTCCATACTTCTCCTGTCGTGCTCATGCAGGAATTCCGTGATCTGAGTGTATTTTTTTCTGGTTACAGACAGTTCATCCTCAACTTCATTGGTTTTGTCCAGGGCATGAGTATCCGCATAGGCTGAAATGGCAATATAGTAATCATCTTCTTCCAGTAAACCGAGGTCACTTTTAATCCGAATGTTATGAGTTTTTACGACAGCATGCAGTTTATCAAAGATTTCTTTTCGTCTATTTGCACTGTCTCTTCGAAGAATGCGTTTAATGTCGTCTATTTGCTCTCGAATGGTTTGCTCGGTATCTGCAGGCAGGCCTAATTCAAGCTGAATTTCTTTTATTGCCTGAATGAGAAGCTTTGCGTCTTCATCCACGCTAGCAGTACCGACGTCAGGATGAGCCAGAATTACCATTTTTTTTCGGCAAAGAACGCTCAGTTTGCTGCGAACACCTGCCAGCATTCTTTCAGCTTCTTTTAATATCTTTCTGGCATAGGCAACATTACGATCAAGGACGTATCGGGGTTCAGGGCCCAGACGAGCCATTAGCTTGTCAAGCTCAATTTCAATGGCTTCAATACGCTCATCAACGTCAGGCCAGCCTGCATTGAAAACTTCGTTATCCAGCTGTTGGAGTTTTGTTTCAATCAGATTGTTCTGGTCGTCTATAGTGGCGTCTTCTTCATAATCCTTAATATCGAGTTGATGAGCCATTTCATTGTTTATGGCTCTTTTGATACCTTCATCAAAGACATTGTGTAGCTCATCCATGGATGTCTGAATTTCGGTTCTTAGAACCTCCTTCTGATCTGACAGGTTATCATTCTCTTCAAATACTATATTCAGATCTTTGGCCAGTTTGGCAATGAAAGCCCGGCCTCTTTTTTTGGCGGCAACGTTTTCATGAGGACAGATACCCAGCTCGAACTCTATAGCGTCGAGCAGATTTATCTGATTTTCTTTGGCTTGTTCATCCAGGTACAAATCTTCAACATTATAGGCAAGGCTCGCATGAAGCATCTTTAGTTTGAGACCCCTGTCGTCCAGAGTTGTCCTGGCTTCTTTCCAGAGGGTTTGATGTATCTGATCCAGAATGGATTCCGGTATATTATCGTCATCAATTGCTGCAAGAATCCAGGTAAGTCTTGCTGCCTGGTCATTCTCTTCATTGAACCTGATGTTGAGTATTTCTTCTATTGCTTCCAGCAGTTCTGGTTGTTCTATGGCTCGCTTACCCGGGCCCGATTTTCCGAATTTGTAGCGAAGATGTGCAACAAGCTTTATGAATTTGAGGTCCTTCTCGTCCATAGCTTCGCTTTGATAGGTCCAGAGGGTATTATCTATCTCATCCAGGATGCCATCGGAGAGGTTATCGCCGTCAAGCATTCTACGAACCTTGGTCAATCTTGTTATTTTGTCATCCTCTTCACTGATTTTGATGTTGAGTACTTCTGCTGTGGCTTTCAGAAGGTCCAGAGCAAATTCCTCTAACCGCTGTCTGGCGTTACTGATGAATCTATGCATGTCTTCAGAAATCCCATGGCGACGGATATAAACATCGTTGTTTTCATCAAGATCACTCATCTCAAGGGCTTTTTCCACGTCACTCAGTGTTTCAAGTACCTCCGGCATGGCTTTGGGGTGGCCTGGTGTTCTGATGTCATCCAGCTCTTTCTCCAGCTCTGCAAGTCTGAAGAGCCTGGAATGTAAGGTTGACTCCAGGGCGACGCGTTCTTCTGGTGTGTTATCTTCATTCAGTTCAATACCCAGAGCCGCTGTCAGAACAGATTTTGTGGCTCCGATGAAAGAATCCTCTGTTGCGATCCTGGCCTCTATTGTCTTCAGCTTTTCCAGCTTGCTTTCCATCTCAAGCAGCTCCCCGGCAAAATCGCCAATGAGCCTGGAGGCAAATCTATCGCCTTTGTCAAAAGAATCGCTGGACGGCTCATTATAAAAATAATCGCTATTGGCTTTGTTGAAAACGGGTATTACTTCGTGAGTATCCTGAACAAAATGCTGACTGGTCAGAAAATTTCTAAGCGCAGGTTTGAAGCCGAAGTGTTTAGCGAACTGAATATGCATCCAGGTTGGCATGATGTACAGCGAGGTGAATCCGACGTGTGGCATTGTTAATTCAAATTCATCTGCTCCAACTGAAGTAGCACTGGTCAGTGCCTGCTGAAGATATTCGAAGAATGCAAGCGTCCCCAGTTTCTCATCGTATTCTTCACCCGAGTCAAGTCCGGCATTGTACCGTTCAGCGAACTCCTCCAGCATTGCCATCTGCCTGCTTCGAATAACGTACTGGTAGCTTTTGGCTTTGTCTTTTTTAACCCGTACTGTTGTTTGAGGAGTGGGGGCATTGCAGCCATACTTATCCCAGATGTCATGGAGACCTTCCACAAAAGCGACATCGGTCGGGTTTTGTTTCTGACCTCGGAAAACAATAATCTTTTCCGGAGTCTCAGTCACTTCCAGTTTAGGATAACCAGCAGGCACAGGATAAACCTGTGTCTCATCCTCGACATGTACGACATAGCCTACGGGTTTCTGGTATGACAACAGAGCGTCCAGAGTATCCTGTTGTAAATCATTCCCCAGAACATGGACCTGGATATAAGCAGAGGTGGTAGCTGCTAAAAGCGCTTCATCATTGACAAAGAGCGATTGGCCCAGACGCTGCAGTTTGGGAGGCTGATTGCCTCCGGCGATAAGGCGCATGAAGGAACGCCCGCTCACATCAACTTCGCCTACTTCAATAGTGACGAGGTCAATATAGTTATCAGCTTCGCCGAGGTTTCCCGCTCTTTCATGTGCACCTCTGAGCACTCCGGCCAGTTGTTCGGGACTGGCGATTTTTGTCAGGGGTTCTAATTGCAGGTTGTCACCCAGTTGAGCACGAACCGCCGCAATTGAATCCTGATCGGTCATTCCTTTTCTGACTGCAATGACCAGTTTCTTTTCTGCAAGAGTATGGGTGATCCTGAAGACTTCCTCGTCAGAGACCTTCAGGACTTTGGTGTACTTCTGAGCAACGTTATTCTCACCTGTTGCAAACAGATCAACGCTGGAAACGCCACCATCAATACCAGGAAAAACGTCCGTGAAACCTTCAGAGGGAACGACATAGCCCGCTCTGGCCTGAGTCTGATCAGGGTAGGTGGTTGTGAAGGATTTGGGTATTGGCTGCCGGTTATGACCTAAAGTGGGTCCAACCATGACCTCACTCTGGGTAAACTCCACATGTCCATTGTCCGAAATATCGACAGATTTTGTCTGCAGTCTGCGACCAGCCACTGCGTCTGCAGCAATGATCGAAGAGCTGATTACAACGGCTACAGCAAGGCCTAACGCATTGAGGTGAGCATTTGTCATTCTACAACCATAGAGCTGAGTACTTTTATTACCGTGAAAAGTGATTGTCACACACACAGAGGGATCAGCTTTTAAGTACTTAATTAAGGTAGTCTGCTGAGGTTGCAGGTGGAAATGAACTTTCTCATCGCCAGTCGCAGAAGGCACTCAGAGTGTAGGAGTATGGAATACTTTCTGCGTGGGAAAATGACCATTTAGGCACATTTTCCCTGAAGTATTTTTCCCAGCCATTCTCAAACAGTTTCATGGTGCGATCCCGGCGTTCACGGAACTGCAGATAATTTTCGTGCCGGGTCCAGCCATGCATCAAGTCACTTGCTTCAACGCGGCCTGCATACTCTTTGTCGGTTTCATTGAAGCGTTGAGGTGTAGCAACAGACGCACGTTTCACATATTCATCGTCCGTTTCACCCAGGCCTGCCCAGCGACTGATCTTGTCAAGAGTTCGGCCCAGAGGCCCACCCAGCCATTGAGTGAGCATCTTGTTGTCGTTCATAAAGAAGTCGTAAGTAAGACTCGATGCCAGAGCGAAGCCGAAGGTTTGAGCATAGCTAAATCCGGATACCAGACCCTGGGCGTATGCTCCAACAGTGGCAATCGGGCCCAGAGCGAGAGCAGCTGTGGCAGAAGTCAGCGTTTTCACTTTTTGTGGTGTTACCCGGTGCAACAGTGTTACCTGAACCCCTTGACCGGAAGCCATGGACTTCACTATTTCGGGCACCAGACGGAGAATACTGTGGTACATATGCGGGTTAGCGTTGTACTGTCTGGCAAACAACATGGAGCCGGTTCTCAGCAGAATGACTGAGGAAGCGGCTTTACCCAATGGCATGGCCAGCCCGCCCACTTCAGAGACTCGTTCAATGCCAATGTGGTTTGCGTATTGGCTGGTTCGGTTAAGATCAATACCATAGCCTTCCAGCCAGTGCTGGAAAGGTGTGAGCATCCGGTGCAGGTAATCACCCCTGTTGGTCAGATCCAGAAGATAGAGAAATGAAACGTTCGAGAGGGATAGCTCGACAGCCTGCCAGGTGGTGTGGGTTGCCAGCAGGGGGGTGTAGCTGGAGAAGTACCAGGTGACAGCCTGTACCAGAAAAGCTGAAGGTTTGACCCAGTAATCATTCAGTTGGTGCTCAACTGCTGCGGCATGGGCCTGCATCAAGGTGCTATCGATAGCTTTGACCAGGTCTGATTCAGCCAGGCCGACAGCATGAGCATAAGGTGTCAGGGTATCCTGAACTTTGCTCAGGAAGGCTGCCATTTTGTGGCCGTTTTCAAAGGCAATATCGTCGAGAACATAGTTGGCGATGACCGCAGCAGCGTAGTCTTTCATGCCAGCAACAGACTCTTTTATACCCGCCGGATCAGAAGCAGTCACGGTCACAGGAGTAAAGGCACTCTGCATGAATTCATCAACCCCTTCATCGGAGAGCACCTGGACAATGGCTCTGAAGCGAGGCAGGTTGACGCCGTGTTTGTAGCCAAGGAAGTGTTCAAATTCATTCACTGTCTGATAACCTTCAACACCTCTGACAGCCTTAATGTGGTTCTCAAGTTCAATCTTGCTGATCAGACCCTCACGCAGCAAAGCTATGATTTTGTTACCACTGGCAGAATGGACAGATAAGTATTCCGAAAAGTCTTTCAGGTCCCGCTCGACATAGTGAATACCTGCCAAGCCCAAGCCGCGAATTTCGTCGTCGTATTCTTGTGCCCCATTTTCTATCTCAGACAATGCCTGGTGCGTCAGAATCCGGACTTCTTCGAAGGCATTCAGGGGTTGACCTTCTTCAGGCTCGGGAGAGGATTCCGGAAAGGTCGTCTTCAGGCTCCTGAAAACTTCCACAATCCGGCTGGCCTGTATAAACGTCAGTTTGTCTCCGGCCAGCGCCTGCAAGCGAACTGGTGCAAATTCATTGTCAAAATCGAAAGTCGCAAGGGATGGTGTTGCCTTACCGTTTTCTTTTGCTGCTTTTGTCAGGCCAATGGCGGCTTCCAGAGCTTGTTTTTTGAGAGGATGCTGCTGCGAAAATCTGTGGATAGAATTCAGAACTTTTGCCTGCTTTGGCGAGTACTGGAAGGGGCTACCATCATTTTCGACGGTTTTCTCTGCCGCCTTCAGGACTTCCTTTATTCTCTCAATGTTTGCTTTCCTGGCTTCAATCTCATCTTCCAGACGGACCTGTTCCTGAGTCAGTTGCCGGATCTTGCCGCCGTTACCGTCATGTCCGCCCAGCTGTACCAGTTTGCTTCTCAGGGCATTAACCCGGTGTTCACTGGTGTCAGTGGGGTCTGGTTTAAGACCCACTGCTTTTTCTAAAGGGTCAAGAAACGCTTTATGAAAATCTATCAGGTCTTCTTCTGCTTTTGATAACGCTTTACTTTTCTGCTCCAGGGCTAAATTCAGCAGGGCTATTTCGTTCTTATGGAGGGTCTCAGTGGACTCATCGGTGTTAAGCTCCTCCTTTTTAAGGTCCAGCCTCTGTTGTGTATTCCTCTCGTCAAGCCGTGCATTGCTCACCTTCATGCTTTCTCTGTCGTGAATACGAAGAAATTGCAAAATCTGAGCGTACTTGTCCCGGGTTAAAGGCAGTTCACCCAATGCTTCATACAGTTCATCGTTATTGTCCAGACTACCAGTATGTTTATTGTCTGCAACGACAGCAGAGTAATCAGCTTCTGCCAGTAAACTGAGGTCATCTCCATCTGTCAGGATATTCGCATTGGTCAGGGTTTTCTGTTGCTCAAGGATTTCATCTCGTTTTTCTTCGCTGTATTCCCGCAGGTAATGTTTGACGTCCTCCATCCGCTCTTCGGGAACTTGTGCGTCATTTGCAGTCAGGCCCAGGTCGGTCTGAAGTTTTTTCATTGCCTGATTGACAATCGTGTTGTCTTCATCAGGGATAGGTTGCAGCTCAGCACGGCTCCCTGCAAATACCACGCGTTTGCCACGCAGCCTGTTCAGTTTGCGATGAACATTTGTCAGCTCACTTTCAGCCTCTTTCAGTGCCCGTCTGGCCCTGGCTGCATCACGATCAAGAACGAATCGTGGCTTAGCTCCCAGACGAGCCATTTGCCTGTCAAGTTCATGATCAATGGCGGCGATACGCTCATTGACGTCAGGCAGGCCGACATTGACAACTTCTTCGTCCAGCCGCTGGAGTTTTGTTTCAATCAGACTGTTCTGGTCTTCGAGGGTGGCATCATCTTTATAGTCCTCAATGTTGAGTCGAAAAGCTATTTCATTGTTCCAGACTCTTCTGGCGGCTTCATCGTCGTAAAGTGCGTTTGATTTTGCGATTAATTCCTGAATTTTGGTTCTCAGGGCATCCTTTCGGTCAGACAGGTCGTCATCCATGTCAAATGCTATATCCAGATCTTTGGCCAGTTTGACAGTGAAAACCTGACCTCTTTTTTGAGCAGCAGAGTTTTCGCTAATGTCGATGTTTAGCTTGTCCTCTATAGTTTTTAGCATAGAAGTCTGTTGTCTTATGGCTCGTTCATACGCATCTTCGAAAAAAAAGTTAAGACATCTCTGAAGCCTCCAGGGTCTTGTTTCTCTTTGTTCGTAAGCAGGTGAAATGTCTCCTTTCCAGTAAGGGGAGTCTATGTCATCCAGCATTTTTTCGGTGATATCTTCGTCCTCAAGTCTGGCAAGAATCCTGTCGAGTCTTTCCTGGTTGTCATCATCGTCAATGGCATCGATCTTGAGTATTTCTTCCAGGGTTTCCAGTACGTCCAGCGCCTCTTCTTCTACCTGCTGTCTGACTTGTTCAATGTATGACCGAATTTCCCTGGCAATGGCGTCACGACGATAATACACATCGTCCTCACTACCCTGAATATTCATCGCCAGGGCGTTTTCCAGATCAGTGAGTTTCCTGAGCACTTCAGGCATGGCTATGGGGTGCCCTGGTGTTCTGATGTCTTCCAGTTCTGTTTCCAAATCTGCGAGACTGAATAACCTGTTACGTGTTGCTTCTATCTGTGTGTTGCGTTGTTCTATTGTGCTGCCTTCTTCCATAGGGTCATAAAAGTCTGTCACATAATCTCCAATGAGTTTGGCGTCAATGTCTTCTATGCCCCTTTGAGCAGGCAGTGCCCGGATACTCTGAAAGATATATTCCTGGTGTTCGTCTGGTGAATTGTCCTGATTATCAAGTCTGTCAGGCAGGTCTGCCTGCCGAAGATTCAGTCTGTTAATCTTCCCTAGTTCAGTGTTCAGTGACTGAATTCTCCGAACCAGGCGTTTTTGTTGAACGGCAATATCTGCATTGCTATCAAAATCCTTAATATTTAAATGTACGGCAATGGCGGCATAATGGGCTTTCATTGCAGCTCTTTTTCCAGCCTCTGTACTGGTCTTCTGAAGATGCTGTCGGAATAGAGTTCCCTGCTGATTAAGGTGCTTCAGAATGGCCTGGTGACGAGCTTCCGGTCTAGCTTCACTGACGCGCACCAGACCGAGCTGACTTTCAACGATAGCCAGCTTGTGGCGGGCCTCGACATGGGTGGCTGCTGCATTTTGTTGCATACAATGTTGAATGGACTGAAAGCGTGCACTCAGATCGTTTTCATTGATCGGAATGATATCGAGCGGGCCTTCCATCGCTGCCAGTTTTACTTTTGCTGCTTCTTCGTCAAACTGTTCTGTTGCGGCCATCACCTGGTTGATTTCATCCAGTTTTATTGAGATGAGTCTGGCTTGTTCTTTTGCTGGTCGGGTATCATCCCAGTTATCAATACCAAGTTTTTCTGCCAGTTGAGCTTTGTAAGCCTTGTTGGCTTCTGCTCTGACATCACGGGCATGTCGTTCCAGGTGCGGGATTCGTCTGACTTCGTGTTGAAGTTTCCGAAGCAGGTTTTCCAGTTCTTCCTGCTCGGCATGAAAATGTAAAAGCTTATTCTCAAGTTGCCGATGGAGATAGATTGCTCTCTGTTTCTCCCTTTCACTGATAGTGACTTCTTCTGATACCAGCCTTAGCAGGCTTACAACCCGGGCGAGTTCGGCTTCTGTTGCCAGATGATCTTCCAGCATGAGTTCCCTCTCAATCAGTTGTCTGGCCATATCGCTCAGGACTTTGGAAACAAACGGGTCGTCGCGAAAAATATCGGTCAGTGGTTCGGAGACACCGGTTATAAGGTTCAGCATGCTCTGAACAAAACGCTGTTTAGTCAGGAGATCTCTCAGCTGGGGTCTGAAGCTGAAATGTTTTGTGAGTTGAATCTGCAGCCAGGTCGGTGTGATGGCTGTCAAAACCACTCTGATGTGTTCCAGTGTAAGCTCAAATTCATCGTTTCCATAAATGCCATAGGGAGTAGCACTGGCTAATGCCTGCTGGAGAGATTCATAGTATGTAAGTGCATGTATCATCCGTTGATCTTCGTCTGCAAGTGTCTTCGGTTGCTCTTTGTTAGCGGTAGCACCATGTCTCGCAACAAACCTCTCCAGCACTGTCATCTGCATGCTTCGAATGACGTACTGGTAGCTTTTGACCTTATATTTTTTAACCTTTGTTACCACTCCGGGGGAGGGGGGATTAACTTCAGCTTTTTTCCAGAGGTCATAGAGGTTTTCTACAAAAGCGATATCATGGGGGTTCAGCCTCTGACCATGAAAAACAATCACCTCCCCCGTAGCTTCTGTCACTTCCAGCTTTGGATAACCCGCAGGCACAGGATAAACCTGTGTGTCATCCTCGACGTTGACAACGTAGCCGACGGGTTTGCTGTGTGCCAGAAGTTCATTAAGGGCCTTTTGTTGTAAGTCCTCTTCCAGCACGTGAACCTGGATATAGGCAGATGCGGCTGCTGCCAGGAGAACATCATCATTGACAAAGAGTGATTGTCCCAGACGTTGTCGGTCAGGAGGCTGATCGCCAGCAGCGAGAAGACGCATGAAAGTACGCCCATTCACTTCAACTTCTTCTACTTGAAGGGTGGCAAGGGGAACATAGTGATGATTTGCGCCGAGGTTTCCTGCCACATAATTGACAGCTTTAAGCAAATTAGCCAGTTGTCCGGGGCTGGCGATTTTCGTTAACGGTTCTAATTCGCTGTTAACTAATTGGTAACGAACAGCCTCAACTGAATACTGATCGGTCATTCCACCTCTGACTTCAATGACCAGATTCTTTTCTTTAAGATTATGGGTGAACCTGAAAGCTGCCTCATTACCCACTTTCAGGACTTTGGTGTATTTTTGAGCAACGCCATTTTCGCCTGTTTCAAACAGATCAACACTGGAAACGCAGCCATCAACATCAGCAAGAACTTCTGTGAAGCCTTTAGAAGGAAAGGCATAGATTGCCCTGTAATCAGTCTTGTCACGATAGGTGGTTGTATAGGATTTGGGTATTGGCTGCTGGTCCTGATCCAGGGTTGGCCGAACCATGACCTCACTGTGGGTAAACTTCACATGTCCATTATTTATAATATCGACGGACTTTGTCTGCAGCTTGCGATCGGCCAGTGCCTGTGGAGCAATGATGGAAGAACTGATTGCAAAAGTCAGAGCAAGGCTTAACGTATTGGAGCGAGCTTTTGTCATTCTACTACCTCAGAGCTGAGTACTGTTTACCGTGAAAAGTGATTTTTACCTCAAGTGGAGAAACGGTTTCTAATCGCTCATGGCTGTCAGTTGCTCATGAAGGCACCCAGGGTGTAAGAGTAAGGAATACTTTCTGCGTGGGAGAACGACCATTTAGGTACATTTTCCCTGAAGTATTTCTCCCAGCCATTCTCGAATAGCATCATGGTGCGATCACGGCGTTCACGGAACTGCAGATAATTTTCGTGTCGAGTCCAGCCATACAGGGTGTTGTTTGCTTTAACACGGCTTGCATATTCTTCATCGGTCTCACTGAAGCCCTGAGGTGAAGCAATAGCGTCAGGTTGCAAATACTCATCGTCCGTTTCACCCGCGCCTGTCCAGCGATTAATCTTGTCAAGACTTCGGCCCAGAGGTCCACCCAGCCATTGAGTGAGCATCTTGTTGTCGTTCATAAAAAAGTCGAAAGTGAGACTTGACGCCATTGCGAATCCGAAGGTTTGTGCATAGGTGAATCCGGATATAAGGCTATTAGCGTATGCTCCGAAAGTGGCTACCGGACCCAGCACAAGTCCGACAGTGGCAGAAGCCAGAGTTTTTACTTTTTGTGGTGTCATTCTGTGCAGCAGCGGTACCTGAACCCCTTGTCCGGAACCCATGGACTTCATCATTTCGGGCACCAGACGGACAATGCTGCGATACTTGTGGGGGTTGGCGTTGTGCTGTCTGGCAAAGAGCGCAGAGCCGGTTTTCAACAGAATGACTGAGGACGCGGCTTTACCCAATGGCATGGCCAGTCCGCCCAGTTCAGAGATTTGTTCAATGCCACTGTGGTAGGCATATTGTCCGGTTCGGTCAAGATCAATACGGTAGCGTTCCAGCCAGTGCTGGAAAGGTGTGAGCATTCTGTGCGGATAATCCCCTCTGTTGGTCAGGTCCAGCAGATAGAGGAACGCCATGTTTGAGAGGGACAGTGCCTTAGCCTGCGAGACGGTATGAGTCGCCAGTAGCGGTTTGTAGCTGGAGAAGTACCAGGTGACAGCCTGTACCAGGAAGGCTGAAGGTTTGACCCAGTATTCCTTCAGCTGCCACTCAATCGCTGTGGCATGAGCCTGCATCAAGGTGTCATGGATAGCCTTGATCAGGTCTGATTCAGACAGGCCGACAGCATTGGCATAAGGTGTCAGGGTATCCTGAACATGGCTCAGGAAAGCTGCTGTCCTGTGGCCATTATCAAAGGCAATATCATCAAGCACGTAGTTGGCGATGACTGCGGCTGCATACTCCTTCATGCCGACAACCGACTCTTTCATAGCCGCCGGACCCGTTGCCGTTAGAGTCACTGGAGCAAAGACACTCTGCATGAAAGCCTCGGCACTCTCATCGGACAGCATCTGGACAACCTTCCTGAACTCAGGCACCCTGACGCCGTGTTTATAACCAAGGACGTGTTCAAATTCAGCCACTGTCTGATAACCGTCGACACCTCTGACGGCCTTCATGTAGTTTTCAAGTTCAACCTTGCTGATCAGCCCTTCACTCAGCAAAGCCATGATCTTGTTAGCACTGGCAGAACGGGCAGCGAAGTATTCCGGGAAGCTTTTCAGGTCCCCGGGAACATGCTCGATAAAGTGAATGCCCGTTGAGCCTATGTCACGAATTTCGTTGTCGTATTGTTGAGACGCGGTTTTTATTTCATTCCTGGCTCTTCGCACCAGAATCTGAGCTTCTTCAATGGCATTCCGAAAATGATACTCCGCAGGCTCGAAGGGATAATCCCGGAAGATCGTCTTCAGGCTCTTGAAAACTTCCACAATCCGACTGGCCTGTGTAAACGTCAGTTCGTCTCCGGCCAGTGCCTGTAAGCGAATGGGTGCAAATTCATCATTAAAATCGAAAGTCTTGAGGCAGGGTATTGTCTTACCGCTTTTTACTGCAGATTCTGCCAGACTCATCGCGACTCCCAGAGCTTGTTTTTTCAGAAGGTGCTGCTGAGTGAATGTGTGTATAGCGTCCAGAACCTTTGCCTGTTTCGGTGTGTACTGGAAGGGACCAGCATCATTTTTGACAGCTTCTTCGGCAGCCTTCAGGACTTTTTTCAGTCTCTCAATATCTGCTCCGGAGGCTTCAATTCCAGCTTTCGGGCAGGCCTGTTCCTGAATCAGTTGTTGGATCTTGTTGCCCAATCCTGCATCGACTTCATCAGTTGCGTCCCGGGCATAAGTATCTGAATGGCCTTTAATAGCAATAGTGTAATGAGCTGCTTCCAGCGAAGCGGGGTCGCCAGATATCCGGACGTCCAGATTTGTTTTGGTTCTCAGTTCCGCAACGATTTGATCTCGTATTTCGACACTGAATTCCAGCAGGAAATTTATAATGTCCTCTGCTCGCTCTCTATTAGTTTGCTCCTCACCTGCAGACAGACCCAGTTCGGTCTGATAATGTTTCATTGCCCGATTGAACGTCGTATCGTCTTTTTCTGAAGTATCTTTGAAGTCAGTATGGCTACCCAAAGGTACCAACTGTTTGCGATGAATAGCATCCAGATTGTGATTAGCAGCCTCCAGCTCACTTCCAGCTTCTTCGACTGCCCGCCTGGCTGTCGCTAACTCACGATCAAGAACGTATCGGGGTTTGGGTCCCAGGCGAGCCATTTGCCTGTCAAGAGCATTCTCAATGGCTGCAATACGCTCATTGATGTCAGGCTGACCCACTTTGAAAACTTCTTCATTCAGCTGTTGAAGCTTTTCTCTAATCAGGCTCTTTTGTTCGTTTATGCTGGCATCATTTCTGTAGCCATTAATGTTGAGTTGATCAGCAATTTTATTGTTACTGACCCTTTTAACACCTTTATTGTTATAAGTTTTCTCTACTTCTTTCATTAATTCCTGAAGTCTTTCTCTCAGGGTATCCTTCTGGTCAGACAGGTCGGCATCGTCTTCAAACCCTATACGCAGTTCATTGGCCAGTTTAGCTATGAAAGTTTTTTCTCTTTCCTGAGCAGCAGGGTTTTCATGAGGGTCAATATCCAGCTTGTCCTCCAGAGCGATAAGGTAATCTGCCTGTCGTTCTCTGGCCTGCAGATCCGATTCTTCGACTTTGAAGGTAAGGCCATCACGAATACTTTGGAGTACCACATCCATCCGCACCAGACCCCGCTCCAGATCTTTCTCCAGATCTCCCATCAGATCTGGCCCTTTACCTTCCCACCCGAGGATCTTGTCCATCTGACCCAGCTCGTGATTTGAGATATCACCGCCATCAAGCCTCGAGAGAACCCTTGCCAGTCGTGCTGCTTTGTCATCACCTTCATTGATGTGGATGCTGAGTAACCCTTCCATAGATTTCAGTACGGTCAGGGCCTCTTCCTCTGACCGCTGTCGGGCTTCTCTGATGTATATCCGGATAGCTCCAGAAATGACCTGACGATGGTAATACACATCGTTCTCTTCACGGAGGTTTTCTTTCTCAAAAACGCTTTCCACGGCAAGAAGGGTCCTGGATACTTCAGGCATGACTTTGGGGTGGCCCGGTGTTCTGATGTCTTCCAGTTCGTCTTCCAGCTTTGAAAGCTCGAAGAGCTTGTCATGTACCATTAACTCCAGGTTGGTGCGGTCTTCCAGACTTCTGTCTTCATTCAGATCAATACCCAGAACTGCTGCCAGAGAAATTTGTCTGAGCCCAGTGTAATAATCCTCCATATTGAGCTGCTCAGCCATTTTCATAAGTGTTTGAATCAGATGTTCTTGCTGATCGTCAATATCTGCATGGCTATCAAAATCCCTGATGTTTAAATATGCGGCAATAGTCGTAAAGCGTTTTTTTATTTCTGCTACTTTTTTAGCCTCTGAGCTGGTGATTTGTTGCCGGAAGGCTTGCTGATGAGGCTCCAGGTCGTCTTCATCAAGTGGAACAATAATCAGCTTGGCGCCAATTGCCGCCAGATGTTCCTCCAGAGCCTGTTTTTGTGACTGTGCTGTTGCGGCTACCAATCTGAAGATTTCATTAATTTTTCTGCTGATCAGCCTGGCTTGCTCTGCCAGTGGTTGGGTATCATCCCAGTCCTCAATACCAAGCTCTGCTGCTGTTTGAGCGTTGCGAGCTTTTGTGGCATCTGTTCTGGCACCATAAACTTGTTTTTTTAGCAATGGAATTTGATTGGCTTCCCGTTGCAGCGTCTCTATCTGGTTTATTAGAGCATCTACCCTGCCATGAGTCTTCGCAAGCTCATCCACAAGTTGCTGATTTAACTCCTCCATTCTCAAGTTTTGCCCGATACCTTGAGCGGCTGATGCCAAAAAGCGATCGGTTAATTCACTTTGTTTTGCCAGCAAGGTCTCTATTGTCCTGAGCTTCTTCAACGCGCTTTCCATCTCAAGCAGTTGCCCGACAAAGTCACCAATGACTCTGGCAGTAAAGCCTTCGCCCAGGTCAGGAGCATCATCAGAAAAATCATGCGAACTGGCGATAAAGATTAAATCATTATGAATATTCTGAACAAATAGCCCGTTAGCCAGAAAATTTCTAAGTACAGGTTTGAAGCCGAAGTGTCTTAACAGTTGAATATGCACCCAGGTTGGCGTGATCAACGGCGAAGTGAATTTGACGTGTTGTGAAGTGAATTCAACTTCATCTGCTCCATCTGAAGTAGCACTGGCTAATGCCTGCTGAAGCCCTTCAAAGTCTGCAAGCTCCTCCACCTCATCACCGACTTCTTCAACGAAGTTGAGTCCGGCATGGTGCTTTGCGGCTAAATCCTCCAGTATTGTCATCTGCCTGCTTCGAATGATGTACCGGTAGCTTTTGACCTTGTCTTTTTTAACCTGTGCAGTGTCCTTGTTAAAATAATTGGTAAAGCGATAGAGATTTTGCACAAGGGCAATATCGGTGGGGTTCTGTTTCTGACCATGGAAGACAATAATCTCCCCCGGAGTCTCAGTCACTTCCAGTTTTGGATAACCAGCAGGGACAGGATAAGCCCGAGTCTCATCCTCGACATGCACAACATAGCCGACGGGTTTATGGTATGACAGCAGATTTTCCAGGGCATCCTGTTGTATCTCTTTCCCAAGAACATGCACCTGGGTATAGGCAGAGGTGGCTGCTGCCAAAAGCACCTCATCATTGACAAAAAGTGACTGACCCAGACGTTGCAGCTCAGGGGGCTGATCACCCGCAGCGACAAGGCGCATGAAGGTGCGCCCGTCCACCTCAACCTCGTCTACTTCAAGGGTGGCAAGGGCAACATAGTTATTGGCTTCGCCCAGGTTTCCTGCTCTTTCGTGCGCACCTTTCAGTACCCTCACCAGATGATCGGGGCTGGCCATTTCAGTAGAGGGTTCCAATGTCCAGGCGACCCCTGATTGAGCGCGAACAGCCCGAATTGAATCCTGATGGGTCATACTGTCTCTGACTTCGATAAGCAGTTTCTCTTCTGCAAGGTTATGGGTGAACCTGAAGATCCCCTCATTACCCACCTTCAGCACTTTGGTGTATTTCTGAGCAACGTTATTCTCGTCTGTCTCAAACTGATCAACACTGGCAACGCCACCCCCGATACCGGAAAGAACGTCTGTGAAGCCTTCAGAAGGAATGTCATAGCCTGCTCTGACTTCAGCCTGATCAGGGTAGGTGGTGGTAAAGGATTTGGCTATTGGCTGCGAGTCATCATCCAACGTTGGCTTAACGATGACCTCGCTCTGGGTAAACTCCACTTGTTCATTGCCCGAAATATCAACAGATCTTGTCTGTAGCCTGCGATTAGCCAGTGCGTCTGTAGCAATGATGGAAGAGCTGATGGCAACGGCCACGGCAAGGCTTAATGCATTGGGGCGGATATTTCTCATTCAACTACCTCGAAGCTGAGTATTTTTATTACTGTAAAAAGTGATTGCTACGCCAAACGAGACGGCAACTTCCAATCGCTTATGGCTGTCAATCACTTATTCGAGTGGCTTCAAGGCTTTTTTACTTTAACGGAGAAATGTCTGTGGGCTGAGAAGGAGAACTCACAGACGGCACCATCACCGATGTTTTGTCACCGGTGTGGTTCTTATGGTAGTTGCTTGTTGCGTGATTAATTCACCGGCACTTTCTTATTGCCCCGTTGCTACTCGTAGAAGGCTCCAAGAGTGTAGAAGTAAGGAATACTTTCTGCATGGGAGAACGACCATTTGGGCACATTCTCCCTGAAGTATTTCTCCCAGCCATTCTCATACAGTTTCATAGTGCGATCCCGGCGTTCGCGGAACTGCAGGTAATTTTCGTGTCGTGTCCAGCCATACATAGTGTTGTTTGCTTTAACACGGTTTGCGTAGTCTCTACCGGTTTCACTGAAGCTTTGAGGCCCGGCAATAGCCGTACGCTTCACATATTCATCTGACGTTTCCCCCACGCCTGTCCAGCGATTAATCCTGTCAAGACTGCGGCCCAGCGGTCCAGCCAGCCATTGAGTGAGCATCTTGTTGTCGTTCATAAAGAAGTCGAAAGTGAGGCTCGACGCCAGCGCGAACCCGAAGGTTTGGGCATAGGTGAATCCTGATAAAAGGCCATGGGCGTATGTTCCGACAGTGGCTATCGGACCCAATACGAGACCGGCTGTGGCCGAGGCCAGGGTTTTCACTTTTTGTGGTGTCACCCTGTGCAGCAGCGGTATCTGAACTCCCTGTCCGGAACCCATGGATTTCAGTATCTCCGGCACCAGACGGGAAATGCTGCGATACATCTGCGGGTTGGCGTTGTACTGTCGGGCAAACAGCATAGAGCCGGTTTTCAGCATAATGACGGAGGAAGCGGCTTTACCCAATGGCATGGCCAGCCCGCCCACCTCAGAGATTTGTTCAATTTCATGGTGATAGGCATATTGCCCGGTTCGATCAGGATCAACACCATAAGATTCCAGCCAATGCTGGAAAGGTGTCAGCATCCGATGCAGGTAATCACCTCTGTTGGTCAGATCCAGAAGATAGAGGAATGACATGTTCGAGAGGGATAGCTCAGCAGCCTGCCAGGTGGTGTGAGCAGCCAGCAGGGGTTTGTAGCTGGAGAAGTACCAGGTGACAGCCTGTACCAGAAAGGCCGAAGGCTTGACCCAGTAATCCGGTAGCTGTCGTTCAACCGCTGCGGCATGGGCCTGCATTAATGTGCCATGAACAGTTTCCATCAGGTTTGATTCAGATATTCCGGCAGCCTGGGCATAAGGTGTCAGGGTATCCCGAACATTGCTCAGGAAGGCTGCCGTCCTGCGGCCATTGTCAAAGGCAATATCATCAAGAACGTAGTTGGCGATGACCGCAGCTGCATACTCTTTCATGCCGGTAACAGACTCTTTTATACCCGTCGGGCCAGTGGCTGTGACAGCTACAGGGTCAAAGGCACTTTGCATGAATTCCTCAGCAGCCTTGTCGGACAACATCCGGACAACCTCCTTGAAGTTGGGTATATGAACGCCGTGTTTGTAGCCAAGGAAGTGTCCAAATTCATCCACTGTCTGATAACCGTCGACACCTCTGACGGCCTTCATGTAGTTCTCAAGCTCGATTTTGCTGATCAGTCCTTCCCGCAGCAGGGCCATGATCTTGTTGCCACTGGCAGAATGGCTGGCAAAGTATTCCGAGAAGCCTTTCAGATCTTCTGATTCATGTTCGACGAAGTAAATGGCTTTTTTGCCCATGCCGTGTATTCCATCGTCGTATTGTTGAGCCCCGGTTGCCATCTCATTCCGGGCCCGGTCTGCCAGAGCCATGACTTGTTCAATGACATTCTGAGGCTGATTTTCTTCAGGCTCGACAGGGGAGGGCGGGATGTTCGTCTTCAGGCTTTTGAAGACTTCCACCACCCGACTGGCCTGATAAAACGTCAGATCGTCTCCGACCGCCTGCAGGCGAATCGTTGCAAATTCATCGTTAAAATCGAAAGTCGCAAGGCAGGGCATTGGTTTACCGTTTTTGACTGCCGATTCTGCCAGGCCCACTGCGGCATCCAGAGCCTGTTGCCTGAGAGGGTGCTGCCGTATGAAGGTGTCCATATCGGTCAGAACTTTTGCCTGTCTCGGCGTTAGCTGGAAGGGACCGCCATTATTTTCGACGGCTTCTTCTGCTGCCCTCAGGACTTTCTTCATTCTCCCAATGTCTGTTTTCCTGGCTTCAATCTCACTTCTCAGGTCAGCCCATTCCTGGATCAGTTGATTGATCTTGCCGCCACTACCATCATGCCCGCCCAGTTCTATCTTTTTTATTCTCAGGGCGCAAATCCGCTGTTCAAAGGTGTCAGTGGCGTCTGGTTTGAGACCCGCAGCCTCTTCAGCGGCGTCAAGCGCCGCTTGATGATCCACCAGAGCTTTTTGTGCTTTTGATACAGCATCATTTGCCTGCTTCAATATTAAACCCAGCCTGTCCATTTCGTTCATATGCAGGGTTTTAGCTGTCTGATCAATGTCGCCAGCATCAATCATCTCCTTTTCTTTACGATCCAGCTTCTCTTTTGCATTCCACTCTCTAATCAGTGCATTCCCCAATTCAGTGCTTTTTATGAGTTCCTGATTCACGTATTTGTCGATTTGAAGGTACTTTTTCCTGGTTAAAAGCAGTTCACCCAATACTTCATTGTCTTCATCCTGACCAAGAGAATCTACAGAGGCTGCAATGCCAATAAAGTCATCAGCATCTGCCACTGAACCGAAGTCATCCTTTATCTGGATGACCAGACCTGTTTTGGCCTTCAGCTCATTAAAGATTTCATCCCGTCGTTCTCTACTGCATCCCCTCAGGAAATGCCTGAAGTCCTTTAATTGCTCCTCGGTGGTCTGTTTGTCACCAGCAGCCAGATCCAACTCGATCTGAACTTGTTTCATTGCCTGATTGAGAGCCATGTTCTCTTCATCCGAGAGATCCTGGATGTCAGCAGTGTGTCCCGCAAAAAATATCCGTTTACCACGAAGAGTCATCAGCCTGCGACGAGCGGCTGCCACTTCACTTTCAGTTTTTTGTATTGTTTGCCTGGCCCTGGCTAGCTCGCGATCAAGAACATATCGGGGTTTAGGCCCCAGCCGGGCCATTTGCCTGTCAAGCTCAGTCTCAATGACTGTGATACGCTCACAAATGGTAGGCCGACCTGCTATGCAGAATCCTTCATCTATCTCCCGGAGTTTTTCTTTAATCAGGTTTTTCTGCTCATCCAAAGAAACAGTAACCTTATATTCACCAATATTAAGTTGATGAGCCATTTCATTGTTTGTAGCCACTGTGAAATCTTCACTATCAAGGAAGTCGCCTACATTTACTCTTAATGCCTGAATTTTGTCTCTTAGTGCATTCTTCTGGTCATTGAGGCTGACACCTTTTTCAAATTCAACTTTTAGATCCCTGGCTCTTGCGGCAATATAATTCTTGAGTCTTTCTCTGGCAGAAGGGTTTTCACTCGTGTAGATGTTCAGCTCCTGCTCTACAGCTTCAAGCATCTTCCTCTGTTGGCCTGAGATACGGGCATCCACATCCGGGGTGTGGATATGAATGGCAAGACGCTCCATAAGTTTCAAGATTCTGGTTGCACTTTTTTTGCCTGCAGGCGAGACGTTTTCTTTCCAGAGGGTATTTTCCATCTCATCCAGCATGGATTCTGAGAAATCTCCGTCCTTCAGTTTTGCATAAACATTCCCATACCTTGTTGCTTTGTGAAGATCTTTGTTGACCTCGATTTTGAATATTTTTTCTACCGTTTCCAGTATTTTCAGGGCTTCTCTCTCTGCCTCCTGTCTCGCGTTTGTGATGTATGCCTGAATCTCCTCAGAAATGGCGTTACGACGGTAATACAGATCTTCCTCGCTACTGAGTTCATCCATCTTCAGGGCTTTTTCTACGGCAGTCAGTTTCTCAATGACTTCAGGCTCGGCGCCGGAGTGGCCTGATGTTTTGATGTGATGGATTTCTTTTTCCAGCTCTGCAAGCTTGAGGAGCTTGATATGTAATTCAAATTCCAGGTCGCTGAGGATTTCTGGTGAGGTGTCATCACTCAGCTCAATATCGAGCATTGTTGCCAGAAGCTCTTTTTTGGCCCTGTTGTAAGAATCCTCTGTATCCTGTTGATTAATCGTTGTCTGAACTCTCTGAAGCAGGAGTTCATGTTGAGCAGTGATTGTTCTAAGTTGTTGATGCAGGCGTTCATTCTGTTCACTCATTGTCTTCAGTTTTTGGAGCAGGTGTTCTTGTTGAACGTCAGCATCTGCTCTGGTGCTCTGTTGCTGAAGAAGTTGTTTTTCAATCTCGGTTTGCTGTTGAACCAGGTGTTGCTGTATGGCCTGACGACGTGCTTCCGGGCCCTTTGCGTTATCTCTTAAGGTAGACATTAAGCCCCACCCACAGCACAAAGACCTAATCTTGTACGCCCTGAACAACCATCTCGTGCAGGGTGTTCACGTTTCGCATTATCTGCCCAGAAGTTGAGCAGCTTCCTTGTATGTGAGAGCAGAGACTTTCCTGCATTCATAAGGGATAAAATGACATTACCAAACAGTCGGGTTCCACTTTTCATCGCCTTATGCGTCGAGATTTCTTCAATGGCTCCACTTTCATAGAGGTTCGCCTGTGCAGCATGGGCAAGATACCTTTTCAACGTCACAACCACGAAGGACATCAGAATCAGGCTAAACACCAGTGTCGCTGATTTAGTGTTAAAACGATGCCACCCTGAATAGGACTTGATCTCTTTGAAGATAAGCTCTATTTGCCATCGTAGACGATAGGCCTGAAGTACTTCATTCAGGGTGAACTCAACCCGGTTAAGGTTGCTTACAACGAATACCCATTTCAGTTTCCTGTCATTCCAGCGGACAACCAAACGATATGGCCAGGCTTTGAATCCTGGCCATTCTACATCCAGGTCGAGGCATTGATCTTTAGGGAAGCCAGACAACACTTCCTTAAGTTTTTTCCCTTTGTAGCGATTCAGATTTTTGCCATCCTCCCGTACTGCGCTGAGTATCGTCGGGTTGATACTCTGAGGTGCCTTGCAGATAAAAGAACCTTCCCGATCATCAATGGCAGCAAAGCGTTCCAACTCAAAATAACCGGCATCGATCAGCATCAGGATATTAGCCATGGAGGTTGGCAGTGGTGGCAGACAGTCTCTTTCTGAACGGGTATCTTCAGTGAGCTGCACGCGCACCAGATTGTTGGTAAGAAGATCCATTGTCGTATGAAGTTCTACAGCAGCAGGACTGACCGTTGAGAACCTGCCGGGAAATGTTTCCTTTAGGGCATTGTAGACAGCCTGCGATGAGCCGTCATGAATCAGAATGTGCTCGAACTCTGAAAATGGACTGTCCTCATCAAACGCCATGACTTTGCGGGTAAAGACTTCCAGACACTGCACCCATAGCCAGAGGACAAGAGCAGGCATCGCGTCTTTTTTAGCTTGATTTGCCCAGGAACGATAGGAGACATTCAGCCCCGTCAACTCATTAAATTTACGGTGGAGATCGGCTTGAGTATCGCAGTTTCCATCACCAGCAAGGGCATCAATCAGTGAAAGGATAAAGTCCAAGGGGCGGATATCTCGCTGTCGTATAGTAAAACCAAGCTGTTCCGCCATACTGAGAAGTTCAGACCGGTCGAAACACGTCAGCAGTTTTTTTGAACTAGTCTACTATTTGCGATACTCATCTTGTTCAGCCTTGATACTTTTCGCGAAGCTTTATTTTGGCTGTTCAAGGTGAGTTCTGCCGCTGGAAATGAAGCTTTTTTGAGCTTAATGTCTACCCTAAGTGCGTTATCTGAGACCAGACCAAGCTTACTTTCAATGTAAGTCAGAAAGTTCTGGATGACTACATTGTTCGGTTCTGCTTTTTTTTGCAGGTGTCGTTGAGTGTGCTGATAGAAAGCATCCAGATCCTTGCCATTGTTCAGAGTAATACCGAATATGCTTTCAATGGCGGCCAGTTTTGCTTTTATAGCTTTTTCCCGTGACTGTCCTGTTGTGGCAACTGTTGAGTCATCTTCTGCAGCAACCGGTTTGTCCATTTCAAGAATTTTCTCTCTGATAATTCTGGCTTGTTTTTCCAGTGGCCGGGTATCGTCCCAGCCATCAATAACCAGCTCTGCTGCGAGCCTGGTATTGAAAGCGGCTCTTTCTTTTGCGACGGCATCACGAACCTTTTTGTCAATCATTGGCATTTGATTGATGAGGTGATGAAAGTTCAGAATGGAGTTTTTCTGTGCTTCGAGCTTTAGTTGATGTTGACGCTGAAATCTTTCTTGCAGAATGACCCCGGCACACATCGTCCAAAGGTGTTTCCGGATGGTCTTTTGACGGTGTTCCGGAGTATCTTCTTTATTTGCAACCAGACCGAGCTGACCTTCAACGATAGCCAGTTTTTCCCATAAGACCTCATCGGTCTGGTCTGCCTGTTGACCGAGATGCTGCATAATCAACTCATAGCGGCCACCCAGACTGATTTCATTGTATGAAGTAATCCCGAGCCGGCCTTCAATTGTTGCCAGTGTTTCTTTTAAAGCCTTTTCCCGAGACAGTCCTGTTGCGGTCACGGATTGTTGCAATTCATGAGTTTTTTCTCTGAGGATTATGGCTTGTTCTTCCAGTGACCGGGTACCATCCCATTCAGCAATACCAAGTACTGCTGCCGCGTGAGCGTAGCGTGCTTTTGTGGTATCGGCACCGGCATCTGATGTTTTCACTGTCTCGACGAGTTCGGCCTCTCTTGCTTTCAGCTTTTCCAGCGTGCTTACCATCTCAAGCATCTGTTCGGCAATGTCGGCCACGACTTTGGAGGCAAACTCTGTGTCTTTGCCAACAGCAAAAGCCTTCATCGCATTGTGGAGTAAAAAATTCTCAATATTCTGAACAAAATTATGGTGGATCAGAAGATTTTTAAGTACAGGTTTGAAGTTGAAGTTTTTTATCAGTTGAAACTGCATCCAGGTTGGCGTGATGGCTGACGAAGCGTCTCTGATATGACCCGTTGTGAACTCAAATTCATCGGTTTCATCTGGAGTGGCACTGGTTAATGCCTGCTGAAGAGATTCATAGTATCTAAGCTTCGACAGTGTATCCTGGTTCAGCTCAGCATCATTTTGTGCAGCCAACTCCTCCAGCAGCATCATTTGCCTGCTTCTGATAACGTACTGATAGCTTTTAACCTTGTCTTTTTTAATCTGTGTACTCTGGTCTTCAAATTTATTCCAGAGATCATGGTGGCTTTCCACAAAGGCGATATCGGTGGGATTCTGTTTCTGACCACGGAAAACAATAATCTCCCCCGAAACCTGATCCACTTCCAGCTTTGGATAACCCGCAGGCACAGGATAAACCTGTGTCTCATCTTCGACGTGAACAACATAGCCGACGGGTTTATGATAGGACAACAGATTATTCAGAGCTTCCTGCTGTAAATCGCCTCTCAGAACATGAACCTGCGTATAGACAGAGGTGGCTGCCGCCAGAAGCGCTTCATCATTGATAAAGAGCGATTGACCAAGACGTTGTAACTCAGGAGGCTCATCGCCAGCAGCGACAAGACGCATGAAGGTGCGCCCATTCACTTCAACTTCGTCTACTGCAACGGTGGCCAGAGCAACATAGTTATCAACTTCACCAAGGTTTCCTGCTCTTTCATTGGCACCCTTTAGCAATCCTGCCAGTTGTTCGGGACTGGCGATCTTTGTTAACGGATCTAATGGCTGGATGTCACCAGATTGATTTCGAATAGCCTCAATGGAGTCCAGATCGGTCATTCCGTCTCTGACTTCAATGACCAGTTTTTTTTCTGCAAGGTTATGGGTGAACCTGAAGATCCCTTCATTACCGACTTTCAGGATTTTGGTGTACTTCCGGGCAATGTCACTGTCGTCGGTTTCAAACAGATCAACACTGGAGACGCCACCCTCGATGCCAGAAAGAATGTCTGTAAAGCCTTTCGAAGGAACCTCATGCTCGGCCCTGATTTCAGTCCGGTCAGGGTAGGTGGTGGTAAAAGATTTCGGTACTGGCTGCAGGTCATCACCTAAAGTTGGCTGAACCATGACCTCACCATGGGTAAACTCCACATGCTCATTGCCCTGAATATCGAAAGACTTTGTCTGCAGCCTGCGATCCGCCAGAGTCTGTGTAGCAATGATGGAGGAGCTGATTGCAACAACTACAGCAAGGCTTAATGCATTGGGACGAGCATTTGTCATTCTACTACCTCGGAGCTGAGTACTTTTAATACCCTGAAAAGTGATGGCTACGCCAGACGAGGAAGCAGCTTTTAATGGTTCATAGCTGTCAGTGGGTCATGGTTGCAGATAGAGATCCCGATTGAGGGGCATTGCTCTTGTCATGACCGTGAACTTTCTGATCATCGCCCTTTTGCCATCTGTAAAAGGCTCCAAGAGTGTAGAAGTAAGGAATACTTTCTGCATGGGAGAACGACCATCCAGGCAAATTTTCCCTGAAGTATTTCTCCCAGCCATTCTCAAACAGTTTCATGGTGCGATCCCGGCGTTCGCGGAACTGCAGGTAATTTTCGTGTCGCGTCCAGCCATACAGGGTGTTGTTTGCTTTAACATGGCTTGCATAGGCTGCATCGGTTTCATCGAAGCGTTGGGGTCTGGCAATCGTTGTACGTTTCACATAGTTATCTGTCGTTTCCCCGACACCTGTCCAGCGATTAATCTTGTCAAGACTGCGACCCAGGGGGCCACCCAGCCATTGAGTGAGCATCTTGTTGTCGTTCATAAAGAAGTCGAAAGCGAGACTCGACGCCAGCGCGAATCCGAAGGTTTGGGCATAAGTGAATCCGGATATAAGACCGTAGGCGTATGCTCCGGCCGTGGCTACCGGACCTAGCATCAGACTGGCTGTGGCCGAGGTCAGCGTTTTCAATTTTTGTGGCGTCGCCCGGTGCAGCAGCGGTACCTGAACCCCTTGTCCGGAACCCATGGATTTCACTAGTTCGGGCAACAGACGGGAAATGCTGCGATACATTTGAGGGTTGGCGTTGTGCTGCCTGGCAAAGAGCATGGCGCCGGTTCTCAGCAGAATGACGGAGGAAGCGGCCTTGCCCAATGGCATGGCCAGCCCGCCCACTTCAGACACTTTTTCAATTCCGCTGTGGTAGGCATATTGCCCGGTTCGGTCAGGATCAACACCGAAGCCTTCCAGCCAGTGCTGGAAAGGTATGAGCATCCGGTGCAGGTAATCACCCCGGTTGGTCAGATCCAGAAGATAAAGGAAGGACATGTTCAAGAGAGACTGCTCGGCAGCCTGCAGTGTGGTGTGGGTTACCAGCAGAGGTTTGTAGCTGGAGAAGTACCAGGTGACAGCCTGTACCAGAAAGGCTGAAGGTTTGCCCCAGTAGTCATTGAGCTGCTGCTCAACCGCTGCGGCATGAGCCTGCATCAAGGTGCCATGGATAGCCTTGATCAGTTCTGATTCAGAGAGTCCGGCAGCATTGGCATAAGGTGTCAGGGTATCCTGAATATTGGTCAGAAAGGCTGCCGTCCTGCGGCCATTGTCAAAGGCAATATCGTCAAGAACAGAGTTGGCGATGACCGCTGCTGAGTACTCTTTCATGCCGGCAACAGACTCTTTCATACCCGCAGGGCAGGTGGTGGTCAAGGTCACAGGGTTAAAGGCACTTTGCATGAGTTCCTTAATACCCTCGTCGGACAGCATCTGGACAACCTTCCTGAACTCAGGCAGCCTGACACCATGTTTATAACCAAGGAAGTGTTCAAATTCATCCACTGTCTGATAATCGCCGACACCTCTGAAGGACTTCATGTAGTGCTCAAGTTCAATCTTGCTGATCAGACCTTCGCGCAGCAGAGTGATAATTTTTTTAGCACTGGCAGAATGGCTGGCGAAGTAGTCTGAGAAGCTTTTCAGGTTCCCTGGTTCATGCTCGACCTGGTGAATGGCTGCTGCGGCCATGCGGTGTATTTCCTCGTCGTATTGTTGAGCCCCGGTTTCCAGCTCATTTCTGGCCATGCACTTCAGCCACTCGATTGTTTGCAATGCATTCAGAGGCCGATGTTCTAAAGGCCCGAAAGGCGGGTCCGGGAAGGTCGTCTTCAGGTTCCTGAAGACTTCCACGATCCGACTGGCCTGATCAAACCCCAGACCGTCTCCGATCAATGCCCGCAGGCGGACCGGTGCGAATTCATCATCAAAATCGAAATAGTTAGTGTCCTGTATAAACTTACCGCTTTCTGTTGCCAATTCTGCCAGACCCAGTGTGGCTTCCAGAGCTTGTTTTTTGAGAGTATGCTGCTGCGTGAATTTGTAGATAGCGTCCAGAACTTCTGCTTGTTTTGGCGAGTACTGGAAGGGACTGTCATCGTTCTCGACAGCGTACCTGGCAGCACTCAGGGCTTTGAACCTTGTCTCAATGCATGCTTCCCAGGTTTCAATCTCATCTTCCAGATGGGCCTGTTCATCAAACAGTTGCCCGATCCAGCCGCCAGTACCATCATCACCGCCCATTTGTAGCTGTTTGTTTCTCAGGGCATTAATCCGTTGTTTAATGGTGTCAGAAGCATCTGGTTTAAGACGCGCAGACGCTTCAGTGGCGTCAAGAACTGCTTTGTGATAATCCGTCAGAGCGACTTTTGCTTTTGATACCGCATCACTTTTTTGCTTCAGGACTGAACCCAGCCTGACCATTTCGTCCTCATGCACGGTTTTAGCATTCTGATCCATTGCTACAGGATCCATAATCTCTTTTTCCTTACGATCCAGTTTCTCTTTTGCATTCCTCTCTTCAAGCCGTGCATTGGCTAGTTCCATACTTCTCCTGTCATGCTCACGCAGGAATTCCGCGATCCGAGTGTATCTTTTTCTGGTTAAAGGCAGTCTACCCAATACTTCTTCCTGATCATGAGAATCTGCACAAAAAGAAATGGCAATAAAGTAATCAGAGTCTTCCAGCAGACTGAGACCACTGGTTATCTCAATGTTGAGATTTGTTTTGGCTCTCAGATTCTCAAGCATTTCATCGCGTTTTTCTGCACTGTTTTTCTGCAATAACAGTCTTATGTCTTTTATTCGCCCTTCAGAGGTTTGATCATCATCGGCAGCCAGACCCAAGTGGATCTGAACTTTTTTCATATCCCGATTGAGGGCCTTGTTGTCTTCATCCGAGAGGTGTTGGATGTCAGCACGGTTCCCCGCAAATTTCACGTTTTTGCCTTTAAGCCTACCCAGCTTGCGATATGCGCTTATTAGCTCATCCCCTGCTTCTTTCATTTCTCGCCTGGCAACAGCCAGCTCACGATCAACAACGTATCGGGGCTTTGGTCCCAGGCGAGCCATGAGTTCGTCAAGCTCATCATCAATGGCTGCGATGCGCTCAGTGACATCAGGCTCACTCGTTTTGATGTTCAGCTTTTCCTCTACAGCTTCAAGCCAATGTCTCTGTTGATCTCTGGCTCGCTCCTTCGAATCTTCGACACTATAGGAAAGACGCGCTCGAAGCCTCTCTAATTTGATAGCCCTCTCATCCAGAAGTGTACTGTCTTCTTCCCAGAGGGCAATCAGCATCTGATCCAGTATGTCTTCCGGGATATCATCGTCGTCAAGTTTTAAACGAACGTTGGAGATCCTTGCTGCTTTGTAATCATCTTTATTAACTTTGGCTCTGACTTTGACTTTGAGGTTCAGTATTATTTCCATTGCTTTCAGTATTTGCAGGGCGTCTTCCTCTGCCCACTTTGCGATTTCTTCGATGTGCGACTGCATCTCATCAGAAATAGCCTGACGACGGAAATGAACATCTTGCTCTTTATAGAGACCTGCTAACTCTATAGCTTCTTCCACAGCACCCAGTTTCCAGAGTACTTCAGGCCAGGCTCGGTGGCCCGGAGTTCCTTTCTCTTTCAGTACGTTTAAGACTTTGGTAGCCAGCTTGACACTGTCTTCAAAAGCATCGGCAGGCAATTTGGCTACAAGGGGTATAACTCTCTGAACACTTTGAACAAATGCCTCGCTAGCCAGAAGATCTCTCAGTACCGGTTTGAAGTTGAAGTGTGTTTCGAGTTGAACCTGCATCCAGGTTGGCGTCATGATCGAGGAAGCGACTCTGATGTGTGTTGCTGTGAATTCAAATTCATCGTCATTATTGGGGGTAGCGCTGGTCAATGCCTGCTGCAGCACTTCATAGCGGGCAAGCGCCAACAGTTTACCTTCTTCAAATTCAGCATCGAACTGCACAGCGAAGTCAGTAGCAACTTCCTCCAGCAGCGCCATCTGCCTGCTTCGGATGATGTACTGATAGCTTTTAAGCTTGTCTTTTTTAACCTGTGCCGTCACTGCTGGAGCGGGGTCATTACTGACAACTTCTTCCCCGAGGTTGAAGAGGCCTTTTACAAAAGCAATATCGGTTGGATTCTGCTTCTGACCATGGAAAACAATAATCTCTTCTCCCGGAGCCTGAATCACGTCCAGTCTTGGATAACCATCAGGCACATAATAAGCCTTAGTCTCATCCTCGATGTGAACAACATAGCCGACGGGTTTATGATAGGACAACAGATGATTCAGAGCTTCCTGTTGTAAATCGTCTTTGAGAACATGAACCTGCGTATAGGCAGAGGTGGCTGCCGCCAGAAGCGCTTCATCATTGATAAAGAGCGATTGACCAAGACGCTGCAACTCGGGAGGTTCATCGCCAGCGGCGACAAGACGCATGAAGGTGCGCCCATTCACTTCAACTTCGTCTACTGCAACGGTGGCAAGGGCGACATAGTGATCAACTTTACCAAGGTTTCCTGCTCTTTCATTGGCACCCTTTAGCAATCCTGCCAGTTGTTCGGGACTGGCGATCTTTGTTAACGGATCTAATGGCTGGATGTCACCAGATTGATTTCGAATAGCCTCAATGGAATCCTGATCGGTCATTCCGTCTCTGACTTCAATGACCAGTTTTTTTTCTGCAAGGTTATGGGTAAACCTGAAGATCGCTTCATTACCGACCTTCAGGATTTTGGTGTACTTCCGGGCAGTGTCATTGTCGTCGGTTTCAAACAGATCAACATTGGAAACGCCACCCTCAATGCCAGAAAGAATGTCTGTAAAGCCTTCAGAAGGAACGTCATAGTCCGCTTTGACGTGAGTACGATCAGGATAAGTGGTTGTAAAAGATTTCGGTATTGGCTGTTGGTCATCACCTAAAGTTGCCTGAACCATGACCTCACCCCAGGTAAACTCCACAGGCTTATTGCCCAGAATATCGAAAGACTTTGTCTGTAGCCTGCGATCCGCCAGAGCCTGAGTAGCAATGATGGAGGAGCTGATTGCAACGACCACAGCAAGGCTTAATGCATTGGGGCGAGCATTTGTCATTCTATTACCTCAGAGCCAAGTACTTTTTTTACCCTGAAAAGTGATGGCCACGCCAGACGAGGAAGCGGCTTTTAATTACTCATAGCTGTCAGTGGGTCATGGTTGCAGACAGAGAACCTGATTGAGGGGCATTGCTCCGACCATTACCGTGAACTTTCTGATCATCGCCCTTTGGCCATTTGTAAAAGGCTCCAAGAGTGTAGGAGTGAGGAATACTTTCTGCATGGGAGAACGACCATTTAGGCACATTTTCCCTGAAGTATTTCTCCCAGCCATTCTCAAACAGTTTCATGGTGCGATCCCGGCGTTCGCGGAAATGCAGGTAATTTTCGTGTCGCGTCCAGCCATAGAGGGTGTTATTTGCTTTAACATGGTTTGCATAGGCTGCATCGGTTTCATCGAAGCGTTGGGGTCTGGCAATCGTTGTACGTTTCACATAGTTATCTGTCGTTTCCCCCACGCCTGCCCAGCGATTAATCTTGTCAAGACTGCGGCCCAGAGGTCCACCCAGCCATTGAGTAAGCATCTTGTTGTCGTTCATAAAGAAGTCGAAAGCGAGACTCGACGCCAGCGCGAATCCGAAGGTTTGGGCATAAGTGAATCCGGATATAAGACCGTAGGCGTATGCTCCGACCGTGGCTACCGGACCTAGCATCAGACTGGCTGTGGCCGAGGTCAGCGTTTTCAATTTTTGTGGCGTCGCCCGGTGCAGCAGCGGTACCTGAACCCCTTGTCCGGAACCCATGGATTTCACTAGTTCGGGCAACAGACGGGAAATGCTGCGATACATTTGAGGGTTGGCGTTGTGCTGCCTGGCAAAGAGCATGGCGCCGGTTCTCAGCAGAATGACGGAGGAAGCGGCCTTGCCCAATGGCATGGCCAGCCCGCCCACTTCAGACACTTTTTCAATTCCGCTGTGGTAGGCATATTGCCCGGTTCGGTCAGGATCAACACCGAAGCGTTCCAGCCAGTGCTGGAAAGGTATGAGCATCCGGTTCAGGTAATCACCCCGGTTGGTCAGATCCAGAAGATAAAGGAAGGACATGTTCAAGAGAGACTGCTCGGCAGCCTGCAGTGTGGTGTGGGTTACCAGCAGAGGTTTGTAGCTGGAGTAGTACCAGGTGACGGCCTGTACCAGAAAGGCTGAAGGTTTGACCCAGTAATTATTGAGCTGATTCTCAACCGCTGCGGCATGAGCCTGCATCAAGGTGCCATGGATAGCCTTGATCAGTTCTGATTCAGAGAGTCCGGCAGCATTGGCATAAGGTGTCAGGGTATCCTGAATATTGGTCAGAAAGGCTGCCGTCCTGCGGCCATTGTCAAAGGCAATATCGTCAAGAAAATAGTTGGCGATGACCGCTGCTGCGTATTCTTTCATGCCAGCAACCGACTCTTTCATAGCTGCCGGGCCAGAAGCGGTTACGGGCACAGGAGTAAAGACACTCTGCATGAATTCATCAGCCCCCTCATCGGACAGCGTCTGGACAACCTTCCTGAACTCGGGCGACCTGACGCCGTGTTCGTAGCCAAGAAAGTGCTCAAATTCATCCACTGTCTGATAACCTTCAGCACCTCTGACAGCCTTTATGTAGTTCTCAAGTTCAACCTTGCTGATCAGGCCTTCACGCAGCAGACTTATGATCTTGTTACCAATGGCAGAATGGGTAGCGAAGTATTCCGGGAAGCTTTTCAGGTCCTCTGATTGATGCTGAATGAAGTGAACGGCTGTTTTGCTCATGCTGCGAATTTCGTCGTCGTATTGTCGAGCCCCTTTTTTCATCCCATGCCTGGCCTTGCGCACAAGCCTGAAGATTTCTTTCAGATCATTTCCGAACAGAGCTTCAACAGGCTCTACAGAGGATTCCGGGAAGGTCGTCTTCAGGCTCTTGAAAACTTCCACAATCCGACTGGCCTGTTTAAGCGTCAGTTTGTCTCCGACCATTGCCTGCAAGTGATTCGGTGCAAATTCATCGTCAAAATCGAAAATCGGAAGGTAGGATATTGTCTTACCGTTTTCTGCTGCTAATTCTGCCAGACCCATCGCCGTTTCCAGAGCTTGTTGTCTGAGAAAGTTTTGCTTTACGAAGGCGTCCATATCGGTCCGAACTTTTGCCTGTTGCGGCGAATACTGGAAGGGACCCCCGTCATGTTTGACGGCCCGCTCAGCCGCCTTCAGGACTTCCTTCAGTCTCTCAATGTCTGCTTTCTTGATTTCAATTTCATCTTCCAGATAGGCTTGTTCCTGAACCAGATGCCGGATCTTGCCGTCAGTACCATCACCCCCACCCGTGACTTGAGTGTATTTTTTCCTGGTTAAGAGCAGTTCACCCTCGACTTCATGGGATTCGTCCCGACCATGGGCATTTGTGTAATCTTCACTGCTACGAAGCCTGCTCAGCCGACCATGAAAACCTGCCAGCTCACTTTCAGCTCTTGCTATTAAGAACCTGGCTGTGGCTGCTTCACGGTCAAGTACGTGTCGTGGTTTTGGTCCCAGGCGAGCGATCTGCCTCTCAAGCTCATCATCAATGGCTGCAATACGCTCATTAACGTCAGGCTGACCCGCTTTGAGAACTTCATCATCCAGCTGTCGGAGTTTTGCTGCAATAAGACAGTCCTGGTCGTCGATCCTGGCATCATCTTCATAATCTTTAATGTTGAGTTGATGAGCAATTTTATTGTTACAGATTCTCCTGGCACTCTCATCTTCATAGAGTTCCTCTACTCTATTCCATAATTCCTCAATTCTGCTGCTTAGAACATATTGCCGGACAGACAGGCTGGCATCGTCTTCAAACTCTACCTCCAGATCACTGGCCAGTTTAGCTGTGAAACTTTTGCCTCTCTCTATAGTATGAGGGTTTTCATGAGGGTCGATATCCAGCTCGTTCTCCAGAACGATAAGACGACTTGCTTGTTGTTCTCTGGCTCGCTGATCCGATTCTTCGATTATATAGTTGAGACGATCACGAACTGTCATGCGTTTGATATCCATTTCCGAAGAGTTCCCTTCCAGATCCTCCCAGTCTGGACAGTCTTCCTGGCAGATCGTCTTGTGCATCCCATCCAGCTCGTCTTTTGAGATATCACCGGCATCAAGCTTTGTAAGAATCCTTTCGAGTCTTGCTGTTTTATAATCACCTTCATTGATCTCGATGTTGAGTAATCTTTCCACACGGTCCAGCATGGAATGGGCCTTTTCTTCTGACTGCTTTCTGGCCTCTCTGATGTCATGATTTATGCCTATAGAAATGAACTGACGAAGGACATACACACTCTGCTTTTGTTTGAAGTATCTACCCCCTTCCAGAGCTATTAATACCCTACGAATTGTCTCCAGTACCTCGGGCATCAGTTTGGGATGGCCGGGTGTTTTGATGTCTTCCAGTTCAATTTTCAGTTTTGAAAGCTCGGAGAGCTTGTCAATTACCTGTGATTCCATACTGGCGCGGTCTTCAAGACGGGTATCTTTGGCTGGATCAATACCAAGAACCACTGCCAGAGTGTCTTTTCTGAGTTGGGTGTAAACATCCTCTATATCGAGCTGATAACTCATTGCCTCAAGTTGTTGACGCAGACCTTCTTCCCGGGCTTTCATTGTCTTAAATGTTTGCAGCAGGTGTTCCTGTTGAGCGTCAACATTGGTATTGCTATCAAAATCCTGAATGTTTAAATGCATGGCAATGGTTGCATAACGAGCTTTTATTTCAGCATCTGTTCTGGAGTCCTCGTGCTGATAGAGTAAAAAATTTTGAACAAAATTATGGTGGGTCAGAAGATTTTTAAGTACAGGTTTGAAGCTAAAATTTTTTATGAGTTGAAACTGCACCCAGATAGGTTTGATGACTGAGGAGGCGTCTCTGATATGCCTTGTCGTGAACTCAAATTCATCGGTTTCATCTGGAGTGGCACTGGCTAATGCCTGCTGAAGAGATTCATAGTAGGTAAGCTTCGACAGTTTATCTTCGTTCAGCTCAGCATCATTTTGTGCAGCCAAATCAGCAGCAAACTCCTCCAGCAGCTCCATTTGCCTGTTTCTAATAACGTACTGATAGCTTTTAACCTTGTCTTTTTTAACCTGTGTACTCTGGTCTTTAAATTTTTTCCAGAGATCATAGTGGCTTTCCACAAAGGCAATATCGCTGGGATTCTGTTTCTGACCACGGAAAACAATAATTTCCCCCGAAACCTGATCCACTTCCAGCTTTGGATAACCCGCAGGCAGAGGATAAACCTGTGTCTCATCCTCGACGTGAACAACATAGCCGACGGGTTTTTGATAGGACAACAGCTCGTTCAGAGCTTCCTGTTGTAAATCGCCTCTCAGAACATGAACCTGCGTATAGGCAGAGGTGGCTGCTGCCAGAAGCGCTTCATCGTTGATAAAGAGCGATTGCTCAAGACGCTGCAACTCGGGAGGCTCATCGCCAGCAGCGACAAGACGCATGAAGGTGCGCCCATTGACTTCAACTTCGTCTACTGCAACGGTGGCCAGGGCGACATACTTATCAACTTCACCAAGGTTTCCTGCCCTTTCATTGGCACCCTTCAGCAATCCTGCCAGTTGTTCGGGACTGGCGATTTTTGTTAACGTATCTAATAGCTGGATGTCATCAGATTGATTTCGAATAGCTTCAATGGAATCCTGATCGGTCATTCCGTCTCTGACTTCAATGACCAGTTTTTTTTCTGCAAGGTTATGGGTGAACCTGAAGATTCCTTCATTACCGACTTTCAGGATTTTGGTGTACTTCCGGGCAATGTCATTGTCGTTGGTTTCAAACAGATCAACACTGGAAACGCCACCCTCGATGCCAGAAAGAATGTCTGTAAAGCCTTCAGAAGGAATGTCATAGTCCGCCCTGACTTGAGTACGATCAGGGTAAGTGGTTGTAAAAGATTTCGGTATTGGCTGCTGGTCATCACCTAAAGTTGGCTGAACCATGACCTCACCCCAGGTAAACTCCACGGGTTTATTGCCATGAATATCGAAAGACTTTGTCTGTAGCCTGCGATCCGCCAGAGCCTGAGTAGTGATGGCGGAGCTGATTGCAACGACTACAACAAGGCTTAATGCATTGGGGCGAGCATTTATCATTCTACTACCTTAGAGCTGAGTACTTCTATTACCCCGAATTGATAACCAAGCCAAATGAGGAAGCGGCTTTTAATGGCTCATAGCTGTCAGCGAGTCGTGGTTGCAGACAGAGACCCTGATTGAGGGGCATTGCTCCGATCATTACCGTGAACTTTCTGATCATTGTCCTTTGGCCATTTGTTAAAGGCTCCAAGAGTGTAGAAGTAAGGAATACTTTCTGCATGGGAGAACGACCATTTAGGCACATTTTCCCTGAAGTATTTCTCCCAGCTATTCTCAAACAGTTTCATGGTGCGATCCCGGCGTTCGCGAAACTGCAGGTAATTTTCGTGTCGCGTCCAGCCATACAGGGTGTTATTTGCTTTAACATGGCTTGCATAGGCTGCATCGGTTTCATCGAAGCGTTGGGGCCTGGCAATCGTTGTACGTTTCACATAGTTATCTGTCGTTTCCCCGACACCTGTCCAGCGATTAATCTTGTCAAGACTACGACCCAGAGGGCCACCCAGCCATTGAGTGAGCATCTTGTTGTCGTTCATAAAAAAGTCGAAAGCGAGACTCGACGCCAGCGCGAATACGAAGGTTTGGGCATAAGTGAATCCGGATATAAGACCGTGGGCGTATGCTCCGACCGTGGCTACCGGACCCAGCAACAGACCGGCGGTGGCCGAGGCGAGGGTTTTCACTTTTTGTGGTGTCGCCCGGTGCAGCAGCGGTACCTGAACCCCTTGTCCGGAACCCATGGATTTCACTAGTTCGGGCACCAGACGGGAAATACTGCGATACATCTGCGGGTTAGCGTTGTACTGTCTGGCAAACAGCATGGCGCCGGTTCTCAGCAGAATGACTGAAGAAGCGGCTTTACCCAATGGCATGGCCAGTCCGCCCACTTCAGACACTTTTTCAATTCCACTGTGATAGGCATATTGCCCGGTTCGGTCAGGATCGACACCGAAGCCTTCCAGCCAGTGCTGGAAAGGTATGAGCATCCGGTGCAGGTAATCACCCCGGTTGGTCAGATCCAGAAGATAGAGGAACGACATATTTGCAAGGGACAGCGCCTTAGCCTGCCGGACGGTATGGGTTGTCAGTAGCGGTTTGTAGCTGGAGAAGTACCAGGTGACAGCCTGTACCAGAAAGGCTGAAGGTTTGACCCAGTAATCATTCAGCTGATACTCAACCGCTGCGGCATGAGCCAGCATTAATGTGCCATGGATAGCCTTGATCAGTTCTGATTCAGACAGCCCGGCAGCATTGGCATAAGGTGTCAGGGTATCCTGAACATTGGTCAGAAAGGCTGCCGTCCTGCGACCATTGTCAAAGGCAATATCGTCAAGAACATAGTTGGCGATGACCGCTGCTGCGTACTCTTTCATGCCGGTAACCGACTCTTTCATAGCTGCCGGGCCAGTGGTAGTCACAGGAATAAAGGCACTCTGCAAGAATTCATCAAAACCCTTGTCGGAAAGCATCTGCATAACGGCTTTGAAGTGAGGCAGATTGACGCCGTGTTTGTAGCCAAGGAAATGTTCAAATTCGTCCACTGTCTGATAACCATCAATTCCTCTGACGGCCTTTATGTAGTTCCCAAGTTCAATCTTGCTGATCAGTCCTTCACGCAGCAGAGCTATGATCTTGTTGCCACTGGCAGAATGGGTTGCGAAGTATTTCGAGAAGCCTTTCAGATCCCCTGGTTCATGCTCGACGAAGTGAATGGCTCTTTTGCCCATGCCGCGTATTTCATCGTCGTATTGTTGAGCCCCGGTTTTCATCTCATTTCTGACCCTGCCTGCCAGAACCTGGACTTTTTCAATGACATTCTGAGGCTGATCTTCTACAGGCTCAAAAGGGAAGGGCGGGAAGCTCGTCTTCAGGCTTTTGAAGACTTCTACAATCCGACTGGCCTGATTAAACGTCAGATCGTCTCCGACCAGTGCCTGCAAACGAATCGGTGCAAATTCATCGTTAAAATCGAACGTCGTCAGGCAGGGGACTGTTTTACCGCTTTTGACTGCTGATTCTGCCAGACCCAGTGCCGCATCCAGAGCCTGTTGCCAGAGAGGGTGCTGCTCTGTGAAGGCTTCCATATCGGCCAGAACCTTGACCTGTTTCGGTGAGAACTGGAAGGGACCGCCGTCATTTTCCACGGCTTCCTCTGCAGCCCTCAGGACTTCCCTCATTCTCTCAATGTCTGCTTTTCTGGCTCCAATCTGACTTCTCAGGTGAGCCTGTTCCTGAAGCAGTTGCTGGATCTTGCCACCAGAACCATCATACCCACCCAGTTGTAAATATATTTTTACCAGGGCACTAATCCGCTGTTCACAGGTGTCAGTGGAGTCTGGTTTGAGACCCGCAGCTTCTTCAGTGGCATCAAGAGCCGCTTCATGATCCACCAGAGCCTTGTGTGCTTTTGATACAGCATCACTTGCCTGCTTCAAGATTAAGCCCAGCCTGTCCATTTCATTCATATGCAGGGTTTTAGCTTTCTGATCGATGTCGCCAAGATCGATCATCTCCTTTTCTTTATGCTCCAGCTTCTCTTTTGCACTCCACTGCTGAGTCTGTGCATTCACCAAATTACTGCTTTTTATATGGTGCTGACTCACGAATTTCCTGATTTGAACGTACTTTGTTCTGGCTAAAAACACTTCACCAAATGTTTCATTGTCTTCGTCCTGAACATGAGAATCCGTATAGGCAAGGCCAATGCAATAAACAGCATTTTCCACTGAAGCGAAGTCATCCTTTACCTGGATGCTCAGACCTGTTTTGGCCTTCAGTTCATCAAGGATTTCAGCTTGTCTTTCTCTGTTGTACCCCCGCAGGAAATGACTGAAGTCCCTCAATCGCTCCTCAGAGGTTTGTTCGTCAACAGCAGCCAGATTCAACTCGATCTGAACTTGTTTCATTGCCTGATTAAGAGCCATGTTCTCTTCATCCAGGAGATTCCGGAGGTCAGCAGGTTGGCCCGCAAATAACAGGTGTTTGCCACCCACAGTAATCAGCCTGCGATGAACGGCTGCCAGTTCACTTTTAGCTTTTTGTATTGCTTGTCTGGCGCTGGCTAACTCGCGATCAAGAACATATCGGGGTTTAGGTCCCAGGCGAGCCATTTGCCTGTCAAGCTCAGCATTAATGGCTGTGATATGCTCATCAGCGGTGGTAACACCTGCCTTGGGAACTTCTTCATAAAGCTCCTGGAGTTTTTCTTTAATTAAAATATTCTGGTCGTCTATAGCGGCGTCATCTTTATAGGACTCAATGTTGAGTTGATGAGCGATTTCATTGTTTCTGCTCCTTCTGACATCCACATTGTCACAGGCTTGGTCTACTTCTGTCATTAATGCCAAAATTTTGTTTTTAAGAACCTCCCTGTTTTCAGGCAGGCGAGCTTTTCGTCTAAGTTCTACCCCCAGATCATTGGCCAGTTTAGCAACGAAAGCCCTGCCTCTTTCATCAGCCTCATCGTGTACAAAGTAGAAGATGTGCAGCTTGCCCTGTACAATGTTGAGTATACTTATCAGTTGTATTCTGGCCACGCTGTCCATATCTTCGACATAAAAGTCAAGGCTACTTTGAAGATCCTGGAGTTTTGTGTTCCCTACTCTGCTCCAGAATGTGATGTCTTCTTTCCGGAGTGAATCCTCTATCTCATCCACCATGGCTTCTGTGACATCACCGCTGTCAAGTTTTGTTCGAACCCTGTCAAGCCTTGCTGTTTTGTGATCTTCATTACTGACTTCGATGTTGAGCATTTCTTCTACTGCTTTCAGCAATTTCTGAGCCACTTCCTCCTCTCGCTGTCTGACCTTTGCCAGACGTGCCTGAATTGCCTCAGAAATGGCGTTACGACGGTAATACACATCTTCCTGACTAATGAGGTCACCCATCTTAAGGACTCTTTCCACGTCAGACAGTTTCTCCAGAAGCACAGGCATGACTTTGGGGTGGTCTGGTGTTCTGATGTCTTTCAGTTCTTCGTCCAAATATTCAAGACTGCGGAACCTCTTATACATTGCTGTTTTCAGGGCAGGGTGTTCTTCCATCGTGCTGTCATCCAGCCTGATACCTAAAATCAGTGCCAGACCATCTTGCCCGGTTTTGACGTCAGGTTCTTCTGTACAACATTGGGCATTCAGTGCCTGGATTTTCTGAAGCAAATGTTGTTGATATTCGTTGCGAGTATTGCCCTGGGTATTCAGTGACTGAAATCTGTCAAACAGGCTTTTTTGTTGAAGATTCAGTATACGTTTACCCTGTAATTGAGTATTCAGTAAAGCGATTCTCCAAAGCAGCTGATCGAGTTGAACGTCAATATCTGCGTTGCTATCAAAATCCTGAAGGTTTAAACGTGCGGCAATGGTTGCATAGCTGGCTTTGATTTCAGCCTCTGTTCTGGTGCTCTGGTGCTGAAGAGCCGCCGGTGTTGTTTCTATAGAATCTCCCTCGGGCCGTCCTGTTGCCGGTCCCCTTGCCGCCAATGCCTGGTTGATTTCATGAATTTTTATACTGATGAGTTTGGCTTGTTTTTCTGGCAGCTGGCTATCATCCCAGTTTTTAATGCCAAGCTCTTTTGCCAGTCGGGTGTTGCGGGCTTTTGTGGCTTCCGCTCTGGCAGTTCGAATTTGTTTTTCCAGCTCCGGGATTCCGTCGACTTTTTGCCCAAGTTCCCGTAACGGGCTTAGCTCTTTGTCCGTTGCGTCATGATGTTCTCGGATATCATGCTCAGCCTGATACTTAAGCTGAAGTACTATGAGCTTTTGCTTTTCAATGGCAGTGGCTTTCCCCAACATGATCTTTAAGTGGTTATTAACCCGGGTGAGTTTGCGTTCCCTTTTCAGCTGGTCTGACAGTATGCTTTCCCTCTCAATCAGCTGCCTGGCCATGTTGCTCAGGACTTTGAAAGCAAAGTGGTCGTTGTCGTAAGAAACATCTGGCGGTGATTCGTCGACAACGGGTACAAGATCCATAATATCCTGAACAACATTCTGATTACTCAGAAGGTCTCTCAGTGCGGGTTTGAAGCTGAAGTGTTTTGTCAGTTGAATCTGCAGCCAGGTCGGCGTGATGACAGACGAGGCGGCTCTGATTTTTTCAAGTGTGAAATCAAATTCTATATCCGTAGTTTCCCGATCATAACTGGCACTGTGCAATGCTTGATGGAGATATTCGTAGAATGCAAGCGCAGATACCGACAGTTTATCTTCGTTTGTCAGTGTCGGCGGTTGACTTTCGCTTACATCAGCAGCGTGCCGTGCAGCAAGCTCCTCTAACACTGCCATCTGCCTGCTTCGAATAACGTGCCGGTAGCTTGTGACCTTAAATACATTAATCTTTGTTGCCAATGCAGGAGCCAGGTTATTGCCCTCGGCTTCTCGCCAGAGGTTGTGGAGCTGTTCTACAAAGGCGGTATCATGGGGATTCGGCCTCTGGCCATGAAAAACAATAACCTCCCCCGGAACTTCTGCGACTTCCAGCTTTGGATAACCCGCAGGCAAAGGAGAAACCTGTGTGCCATCCCCGACGTGTACAACATAGCCGACGGGTTTGCTCTGTGCCAACAGGTCATTAAGAGCCTGCTGTTGTAAATCCTTTCCCAAAACATGCACCCGGAAATAGGCAGAGGTGGCCGCTGCCAGGAGAGCCTCATCATTGACAAACAGCGATTGACCCAGGCTATGCAGTTCAGGGGGCTGATCGCCTGACGCGATAGGACGCATGAAGGTGCGTCCGTTCACTTCAACTTTTTCTACTTCAATGGTGGCAAGGGCGACATAGTGGTCACTGGAGCCGAGGTTTCCTGCTCTGACATTAGCCGCTTCCAGCAAGTCAGCCAGTCGTCCGGGGCTGTTGATTTTCATTAACGGCTCCATGCCAAATAGCCCATAAGATAGTTCTCGAAAAGCCTTAACTGAATCCTGGTCGGTCATTCCGGCTCTGACTTCAATGAACAATTCCTTTTCATCAAGGTTATGTGTAAATCTGAAGATGCCCTCATCACCCACCTTGAGAACTTTGGTGTATTTTTTAGCAACGTTATTTTCGTCTGTTTCAAACAGATCAACAGTGGAAACGCCACCATCAGTCATATAAAGAATTTCTGTAAAACTTGTAGTGGGAAGAGCAAAACCCCTCTCCCGAACCTGATAAGGGTAGGTGGTTGTAAAGCATTTCGGTATTGGCTGCCCGTCAGGTCCGGGAGTTGGCCGAACCATGACTTCACTATGGATATACTCGGCTTGTTCATCGGCCAGAATATTGACAGATTTTGTCTGCAGCTTGCGATCGGCCAGTGCCTGTGTGCCAATAATGGAAGAGCTGATTGTAATGGCCACTGCAAGATTTAATACCCTGGGGTGAGCATTTGTCATTCCATTACCTCAGAGCTGAGTACTTTTGTTACCGTGAAAAGTGATTGCCGTACAGGGCGAGTATGGAACTTTTAAAATCGCTGATGGCTTTTAGTCACTCATGGCTGTTAGTCGCCCATGGCTGTCAATGGGTCATGGTTGCAGATAGAGATCCCGATCGGGGGGCATCACTCTTGTTATGACCATGAACTTTCTGATGATCGCCCTTTTGCCATTGGTAAAAGACTCCAAGAGTGTAGAAGTAAGGAATACTTTCTGCATGGGAAAACGACCATTTAGGCACATTCTCCCTGAAGTATTTCTCCCAGCCATTCCCGAACAGCTTCATGGTGCGATCACGGCGTTCACGGAACTGCAGGTAATTTTCGTATCGAGTCCAGCCATACAGGGTGTTGTTTGCTTTAACACGGTTTGCGTACTCTTCATCGTTTTCACCGAAACGTTGAGGTGAGGTAATGGCTGTACGTTTCATATAGTCATCGTCCGTTTCACCTGCGCCCAGCCAGCGATTAATCCTGTCAAGATTGCGGCCCAGAGGTCCACCCAGCCATTGCGTGAGCATTTTGTTGTCGTTCATAAAGAAGTCAAAAGTGAGGCTCGAAGCCAGCGCGAATCCGAAGGTTTGGGCGTAGGTAAAACCGGATAAAAGACCGTGGGCGTATGTTCCGAAGATAGCTACCGGGCCCAGCATCAGACCTGCTGTGGCCGAGGCCAGAGTTTTTACTTTTTGTGGTGTCACTCTGTGTAGCAGCGGTACCTGAACCCCTTGTCCGGAACCCATGGATTTCACTAGTTCTGTTACCAGACGGGAACTGCTGTGATACATCTGCGGGTTGGCATTGTATTGTCTGGCAAACAACATTGAACCGGTTCTCAGCAGAATGACAGAGGCAGCGGCTTTACCCAATGGCATGGCCAGCCCGCCCACTTCAGAAATTTTTTCAATTTCGCTGTGGCAGGCATCTTGCCCGGTGCGGTCAAGATCAACGCCGTAGTGTTCCAGCCAGTGCTGGAAAGGTGTCAGCATCCGATGCAGGTAATCACCCCTGTTGGTCAGATCCAGAAGGTAGAGGAATGACATGTTGGAAAGAGATAGCCCGGCAGCCTGCCAGGTGGTGTGGGTCGCCAGCAGGGGTTTGTAGCTGGAGTAGTACCAGGTGACAGCCTGTACCAGAAAGGCTGAAGGTTTGACCCAGTAGTCATTGAGCTGCTGCGCAACCGCTGTGGCGTGAGCCTGCATCAATGTGCCATGGATAGCCTTGATCAGTTCTGATTCAGAGAGTCCGGCAGCATGGGCATAAGGTGTCAGGGTATCCCGAACATTGCTCAGGAAGGCTGCCGTCCTGCGGCCGTTTTCAAAGGCGATATCGTCAAGAACGTAGTTGCCGATGACCGCAGCTGCGTACTCTTTCATTCCGACAACCGACTCTTTGATACCCGTCGGGCCAGTGGCTGTGACTGCTACAGGGTTAAAGGCACTTTGCATGAGTTTCTCAACAGCTTTGTCGGACAACATCCGGACAACCTTCCTGAAGTTGGCTACATGGACGCTGTGTTTGTAGTCAAGGAAGTGTTCAAATTCATCCACTGTCTGATAACCATCAACACCTCTGATGGCCTTCACGTAGTTCTCAAGCTCAACCTTGCTGATCAGGCCTTCGTGCAGCAGAGCCATGATTCTGTTACCGCTGGCAGAGTGGGCAGCGAAGTATTCTGAAAAGTCTTTCAGGTCCCCTGGTTTATGCTCGACGAAGTGAATCGCTCTTTTACCCATGCCATGAATTTTGTTGTCGTATTGTTGAGTCCCGGTTTTTATCTCATTCCTGGCCCTGTGCACCAGATTATGGACTTCCTCAATGACATTCTGAGGCTGATCTTCTGCGGGCTCGAAAGGGAAGCTCGTCTTCAGGCTCTTGAAGACTTCCACCATCCGACTGGCCCGAGCAAATGTCAGATCGTCTCCGGCCAGCGCCTGCAAACGAATCGGTGCAAATTCATCGTTAAAATCGAAGGTCGCAAGGTTGGGTATTGTTTTACCGTTTTTGATTGCTGACTCTGCCAGGCCCAGTGCAGCATCCAGAGCCTCTTGCCTGAGAGGGTGCTGCTCTGTGAAGGTGTTCATATCGGTCAGAACTTTTACTTGTCTCGGCGTGAACTGGAAGGGGCCGCCGTCATTTTCCACCGCTTCCTCTGCGGCCCTCAGGACTTCCTTCATTCTCTTAATGTCTGCTTTCCTGGCTCCAATCTCATCTTTCAGGTGAATCCATTCCTGAATCAGTTGATGTTGCTTGCCGCCTTTACCATCACGCCCGCCCAGTTGCAGCTTTCTGTTTCTCAGGGCATTAATCCGATGTTCACGGGTGTCAGAAGAGTCTGGTTTGAGGCCCGCAGTTTCTTCAGTGGCGTCAAGAGTCGCTTTATGATGATCCAACAGAGCCTTTTCTGCTTTTGATACTGCAGCATTTGCTCGCTTCAATATTAAGCTCAGCCTGTCCATTTCGTTCATATGCAGGGTTTTAGCTTTCTGATCGATGTTGCCAGAATCGATCATCTCCTTTTCTTTACGATCCAGATTCTCTTTTGCATTCCTCTGTTGACGCCGTGCTTCCCCCAATTTAATGCCTTTTCTGTAGTGCTCATTCAGGAATTCCGCGATTTGACAGTACTTTTTCCTGTTTACAAACACTTCACCCAATGCTTCATTGTCTTCATCCTGACCATCAGAATCTGGAAAGGCTGCGAGGCTGAAAAAGTCAACAGCGTCGTCTGCCACTGAATCGAAGTCACCCTTTATCTGGATGCTCAGACCTGTTTTGGCCTTCAGTTCATTAAGGATTTCATCCCGTCTCACTTCTGTATTGTATCCCCGCAGGAAATGCCTGAAGTCCCCTAGTCGCTCCTCAGGGGTTTGTTCGTCAACAGCAGCCAGATCCAACTCTATCTGAACTTGTTTCATTGCCTGATTGAGGGCCATGTTCTCTTCATTCGAGAGATCTTGTAGCTCAGCGGGATGCCCCGCAAACAATATGTGTTTGCCACGAACAGCAATTAGCCTGCGATGAGCGGCTGCCAGTTCACTTTCAGCTTTTTGTAGGGTTTGTCTGGCGCTGGCTAGCTCGCGATCAAGAACATATCGGGGTTTAGGTCCCAGCCGAGCCATTTGCCTGTCAAGCTCAGCATTAATGGCTGTGATATGCTCATCATCGGTGATAACATCTGCCTTGGGAACTTCTTCATAAAGCTCCTGGAGTTTTTCTTTAATTAAAATGTTCTGGTCGTCTATAGCGGCGTCATCTTTATAGGAATCAATGCTGAGTTGATGAGCGATTTTATTGTTTCTGTTTCTTCTGACATCCTCATTGTCACAGGCTTGGTCTACTTCTGTCATTAATGCCAAAATTTTGTTTTCAAGAACATCCCTGTTTTCAGGCAGGTGAGCTTTCCGTCTAAGTTCTACCCCCAGATCATTGGCCAGTTTAGCAACGAAAGCCGTGCCTCTTTCATCAGCCTCTTCGCGTACAAAGTCGAAGATGTGCAGTTTCCCTTCTACTCTTTTGAGTGTACTTGTCAGTCTTTTCCCGGCCACGCTGCCCATATCTTTGACATAAAAGTCAAGGCTCCTTTGAAGATCCTGGAGTTTTGTGTTCCCTGTTCTGCTCCGGAATGTGATGTCTTCTTTCCGGAGTGAATGCTCTATCTCATCCACCATGGCTTCTGAGACATCACCGCCGTCAAGTTTTGTTCGAACCCTGTCAAGCCTTGCTGTTTTGTGATCTTCATTATTGACTTCGATTTTGAGTATTTCTTCTGCTGCTTTCAGAAATTTCAGAGCCACTTCCTCCTCTCGCTGCCTGACCTTTGCCAGACGTGCCTGAATTGCCTCAGAAATGGCGTTACGACGGTAATACACATCTTCCTGACTAATGAGGTCATCCATATCAAGGGCTTTTTCCACGTCAGACAGTTTCTCCAGTAGTGCAGGCATGGCTTTGGGGTGGCCTGGTGTTCTGATGTCTTTCAGCTCTTCATCTAAATATTCAAGACTGCGGAACCTCTTATACATTGCTGTTTTCAGGGCAGGGTGTTCTTCCATCGCGCCGTCATCCAGCCTGACACGTAAAATCAGTGCCAGACCATCCTGCCCGGTTTTGACGTCAGGTTCTTCCGTACAGCATTGAGCATTCAGTGCCCGGATTTCCTGAAGCAAATGTTCCTGATCTTCGTTGCGAATATTGCCCCGGGTATTCAGTGACTGAAATCTGTCAAACAGGCTTTTTTGTTGAAGATTCAGTATATGTTCACCTTGTAATTGAGCGTTCAGTACCTCAATTCTCCGAAGCAGGTGGTCGAGTTGAACGTCAATATCTGCATTGCTATCAAAATCCTGAAGGTTCAAATGTATGGCAATGGTTGCATAGCAGGCTTTGATGTCAGCCTCTGTTCTGGTGCTCTGGTGCTGAAGAGCCGCCGGTGTTGTTTCTATAGAATCTCCCTCAGGCTGTCCTCTTGCCGGTGCTCTTGCCGGTCCTCTTGCCGACAATGCCTGGTTGATTTCATGAATTTTTACACTGATGAGTCTGGTTTGTTTTTCCGACGGCTGGCTATCATCCCAATTTTCAATGCCAAGCTCTTCTGCCAGTCTGGCGTTGCGGGCTTTTGTGGCATCCGCTCTGGCATTTCGAAGTTGTTTTTCCAGCTCCGGGATTCGTTCGACTTTCTGCCGATATTCCCGTAACAGGATTCGCATTCTTTCCGTTCCGCCACGAAGATCTTGAAGCTTATGCTCAGCTTGCTGCTTAAGCTGACGTACTACGAGCTTTTGTTTTTCAATGGTACTGGCTTTCCCCAACATGGTCTTTAAGTGGTTGTTTACCTTGGTGAGTGTCCATTCTCTTTTCAGCTGGTCTGTCAGTTTCTTTTCCCTCTCAATCAGCTGCCTGGCCATGTCGCTCAGGACTTTGAAAGTAAAGCGGTCGTTGTCGTAAGAAATATCGAACTGTGATTCGTCGACAACGGGTACAAGACCCATAATACCCTCAACAAGATTCTGATTACTCAGAAGTTCTCTCAGTTCGGGTTTGAAGCTGAAGTGTTTTGTCAGTTGAATCTGCAGCCAGGTTGGCGTGATGGCAGACGAGGCGGCTCTGATGTTTTCCAGTGTGAATTCAAAATCTACTGTTGTAGTTGCCCGATCTTGACTGGCCAATGCCTGCTGGAGATATTCGTAGAATGCAAGCGCAGATGCCGACCGTTTATCTTCGTTTGTCAGAATCGGCGGTTGACTTTCGCTCACTTCAGCAGCGTGCCGTGCAGCAAGCTCCTCTAACACGGCCATTTGCCTGTTTCGAATAATGTGCTGATAGTTGTTGACTTTAAATTTATTAATCTTTGCTACCAATGCAGGGGCCGGGTTATTGCCCTCAGCTTCTTGCCAGAGGTTGTGGAGCTTTTCTACAAAAGCGCTGTCATGGGCATTCAGCTTCTGACCACGAAAAACGATAATCTCCCCCGGAGCTTCTGCGACTTCCAGCTTTGGATAACCCGCAGGCACTGGAGAAACCTGTGCGCCATCGCCAACGTGTACAACGTAGCCGACGGGTTTGCTGTGTGCCAACAGTTCATTAAGAGCCTGCTGTTGTAAATCCTTTCCGAAAACATGAACCTGGAAATAGGCAGAGGTGGCCGCTGCCAGAAGAGCCTCGTCATTGACAAACAGTGATTGACCCAGGCTATGCAGTTCAGGGGGCTGGTCGCCTGATGCGATAAGACGCATGAAGGTGCGTCCGTTTACTGCAACTTTTTCTACTTCAATGGTGGCAAGGGCGACGTAGTGGTCACTGGTGCCGAGGTCTCCTGCCCTGTCATTAGCTGCTATCAGCAAGTCAGCCAGTTGATGAGGGGTGGCGATTTTCGTTAACGGCTCCATGCCAAATAGCCCGGGATGTTGTGCTTGAACAGCCTTAACTGAATCCTGATCGGTCATTCCGGCTCTGACTTCAATGAACAGTTCCTTTTCTTCAAGGTTATGGGTAAATCTGAAGACTCTCTCATCACCCACTTTCAGAACTTTGGTGTATTTCTGAGCAAGGTTATTTGCGTCTGTTTCAAACAGATCAACAGTGGCAACGCCACCATCAATATTATGAAGAACTTCTGTAAAACTTATAGTGGGAAGGTGCGGGTCCACTCTGTCTCGAACCTGATAAGGGTAGGTGGTTGTAAAGCATTTCGGTATTGGCTGCTGGTCAAGACCTGGAGTTGGTCGAACCATGACGTCACTCTGGGTATATTCTGTATGTTCATCCACCAGAATCTTGACAGACTTTGTCTGCAGCCTGCGATCGGCCAGCGCCTGTGTGCTAACAATGGAAGAGCTGATTGCAATGGCCACTGTAAGAGTTAATACCTTGGGATGAGCATTTGTCATTCCACTACCTCAGAGCTGAGTACTTTTATTACCCTGGAAAGTGATTGCCGTACCGGGCGAGGAAGCAACTTTTAAAATCGCTCATGGTGATCTTGAGGTTTCAGATGGAAAGCTTGATTGATGGTAATTTCTCTTATCATGACCGTCTTTCTGATCATCGCCCTTTTGCCATTCGTAAAAGACTCCAAGAGTGTAGAAGTAAGGAATACTTTCTGCATGGGAGAACGACCATTTAGGCACATTCTCCCTGAAGTATTTCTCCCAGCCATTCTCAAACAGTTTCATGGTGCGATCACGGCGTTCACGGAACTGCAGGTAATTTTCATGTCGAGTCCAGCCATACAGGGTGCTGTTTGCTTTAATACGGTTTGCGTAGGCTTCATCGTTTTCATTGAAGCGTTGAGGTGTAGCAACTGTCGTACGTTTTACATAGTTATCTTGCCTTTCACCCACGCCCAGCCAGCGATTAATCTTGTCAAGACTGCGACCCAGAGGGCCACCGAGCCATTGAGTGAGCATCTTGTTGTCGTTCATAAAGAAATCGAAAGTGAGACCCGACGCCAGCGCGAACACGAAGGTTTGGGCATAGGTAAACCCTGATATAAGACCGTGGGCGTATGATCCGACCGTGGCTACCGGACCCAGCACCAGACCGGTGGTGGCCGAGGCCAGGGTTTTTACTTTTTGTGGTGTCGCCCTGTGCAGCAGGGGTACTTGAACCCCTTGTCCGGAACCTATGGATTTCACTAGTTCGGGCACCAGACGAGAAATGCTGCGATACCTCTGCGGGTTGGCGTTGTACTGTCGGGCAAACAGCATAGAGCCGGTTCTCAGCAGAATGACGGAGGAAGCGGCTTTACCCAATGGCATGGCCAGCCCGCCCACTTCAGTGACTTGTTCAAGGTCGCTGTGGTAGGCATATTGCCCGGTTCGGTCAAGATCAACACCATAGCCTTCCAGCCAGTGCTGGAAAGGTGTCAGCACCCGGTGCAGGTAATCCCCCCGGTTGGTCAGATCCAGAAGATAGAGGAACGACATATTTGCCAGGGACAGCGCGGCAGCCTGCCAGGCGGTACGGGTCGCCAGTAGCGGTTTGTAGCTGGAGAAGTACCAGGTGACAGCCTGTACCAGAGAGGTTGAAGGTTTGACCCAGTAATCATTGAGCTGTTGCTCAACCGCTGCGGCATGAGCCTGCATCAAGGTGCCATGGATAGCCTTGATCAGTTCTGATTCAGAGAGTCCGGCAGCATTGGCGTAAGGTGTCAGGGTATCCTGAACATTGGCCAGAAATGCTGCCGTCCTGCGGCCATTGTCAAAGGCGATATCGTCAAGAACATAGTTGGCGATGACCGCAACGGCGTACTCTTTCATGCCGACAACCGACTCTTTCATACCTGCCGGGCCAGTTGCAGTCACGGTCACAGGAGTAAAGGCACTCTGCACGAATTCATCAACACCCTTGTCGGAAAGCATCTGGATAACGGCTTTGAAGTGAGGCAGATTGATGCCGTGTTTGTAGCCAAGGAAATGTTCAAATTCGTCCACTGTCTGATAACCATCAATTCCTCTGACGGCCTTTATGTAGTTCCCAAGTTCAATCTTGCTGATCAGTCCCTCACGCAGCAGAGCTATGATCTTGTTGCCACTGGTAGAATAGGTTGCCAAATATTCCGAGAAACCTTTCAGATCCCCAGATTCATGTTCGACGAAGTGAATAGCTCTTTTGCCCATGTCGCGTATTTCATCGTCGTATTCCTGAGCCCCGGTTTTCATCTCATTCCTGGCCCTGTCTGCCAGAGCCTGAACTTGTTCAATGACATTCTGAGGCTGATCTTCAACAGGCTCAAAAGGGAAGGGCGGGAAGCTCGTCTTCAGGCTTTTGAAGACTTCTACAATCCGACTGGCCTGATTAAACGTCAGATCGTCTCCGACCAGTGCCTGCAAGCGAATGGGTGCAAATTCATCGTTAAAATCGAACGTCGCAAGGCTGGGTATTGTTTTACCGTTTTTGACTGCTGATTCTGCCAGGCCCAGTGCGGCGTCCAGGGCCTGTTGCCAGAGAGGGTGCTGCTCTGTGAAGGTGTTCATATCGGCCAGAACCTTGACCTGTTTCGGTGAGAACTGGAAGGGACCGCCATCATTTTCCACGGCTTCCTCTGCAGCCCTCAGGACTTCCTTCATTCTCTCAATGTCTGCTTTCCTGGCTCCAATCTGACTTCTCAGGTGAGCCCGTTCCTGAAGCAGTTGATGGACCTTGCCGCCGGTACCATCATACCCGCCGAGTTGTAAATGTATTTTTACCAGGGCACTAATCCGCTCTTCACAGGTGTCAGTGGAGTCTGGTTTGAGACCCGCAGCTTCTTCAATGGCGTCAAGAGCCGCTTCATGATCCACCAGAGCCTTGTGTGCTTTTGATACAGCATCACTTGCCTGCTTCAAGATTAACCCCAGCCTGTCCATTTCATTCATATGCTGGTTTTTAGCTTTCTGATCGAGGTCGCCAGGATCGATCATCTCCTTTTCTTTCCGATCCAGCTTCTCTTTTGCACTCCACTGTTGAATCTGTGCATTCACCAAAGCACTGCTTTTTATGTAGTGCTGATCCACGAATTTCCTGATTTGAACGTACTTTGTTCTGGCTAAAAACACTTCACCCAATGTTTCATTGTCTTCGTCCTGAACATGAGAATCTGTATAGGCAAGGCCAATGCAATAAGCAGCGTTTTCCACTGAACCGAAGTCATCCTTTACTTGGATGCTCAGACCTGTTTTGGCCTTCAGTTCATCAAGGATTTCAGCCTGTCTTTCTCTGCTGTATCCCCGCAGGAAATGACTGAAGTCCCTTAATCGCTCCTCAGAGGTTTGTTCGTCAACAGCAGCCAGACCCAACTCTGTCTGAATTTGTTTCATTGCCTGATTGAGAGCCAGGTTCTCTTCATCCAGGAGATCCCGGAGGTTGGCAGGTCGACCCGCAAATAACATATGTTTGCCATCAACAGCAATCAGCCTGCGATGAACGGCTGCCAGTTCGCTTTCAGCTTTTTGTAAGGTTTGTCTGGCGCTGGCTGCCTCGCGATCAAGAACATATCGGGGTTTAGGCCCCAGCCGGGCCATTTGCCTGTCAAGCTCAGCATCAATGGCTGTGATATGTTCATCAATGGTGGTTACACCCAATTTGGGAACTTCTTCATAAAGCTCTTGGAGTTTTTCTTTAATTAAAATATTCTGGTCGTCTATAGTGGCGTCATCTTTATAGGACTCAATGTTGAGTTGATGAGCGATTTCATTGTTTCTGCTTCTTCTGACATCCTCATTGTCACAGGCTTGGTCTACTTCCGTCATTAATGCCAAAATTTTGTTTTCAAGAACATCCTTGTTTTCAGGCAGGTAGGCTTTCCTTCTAAGTAATACCCCCAGATCATTGGCCAGTTTAGTAACGAAAGCCGTGCCTCTTTCATCAGCCTCTTCGCGTACAAAGTCGAAGATATGCAGCTTGCCCTCTACCCTTTTGAGTGTACTTATCAGTCTTATTCTGGCCACGCTCTTCATCTCTTCGACATAAAAGTCAAGGCTCCTTTGAAGATCCTGAAGTTTTGTGTTCCCTGTTCTGCTCCGGAATGTGATGTCTTCTTTGCGGAGTGAATGCTCTATCTCTTCCACCATGGCTTCTGAGACATCAACGCTGTCAAGTTTTGTTCGAACCCTGGCAAGCCTTGCTGTTTTGTCATCTTCATTATTGACTTCGATGTTGAGCATTTCTTCTACTGCTTTCAGCAATTTCTGAGCCACTTCCTCCTCTCGCTGCCTGACCTTTGCCAGACGTGCCTGAATTGCTTCAGAAATGGCGTGACGACGGTAATACACATCTTCCTGACTAATGAGGTCATCCATATCAAGGGCTTTTTCCACGTCTGACAGTTTCTCAAGTATTACAGGCATGACTTTGGGGTGGCCTGGTGTTCTGATGTCTTTCAGTTCTTCATCTAAATATTCAAGACTGCGGAACCTCTTATACATGGCTGTTTTCAGGGCAGGGTGTTCTTCCATCGTGCTGTCATCCAGCCTGATACCTAAAATCAGTGCCAGACCATCCTGCCCGGTTTTGACGTCAGGTTCTTCTGGACAACATTGAGTATTCAGTGCCTGGATTTTCTGAAGCAAATGTTGTTGATCTTCGTCGAGGGGATTGCTCTGGGTATTCAGTGACTGAAATCTGTCAAACAGGCTTTTTTGTTGAAGATTCAGTCTATGTTTACCCTGTAATTGAGCATTCAGTACCTCAATTCTTCGAAGCAGGTGATCGAGCTGAACGTCAATATCCGCATTGCTATCAAAATCCTGCAGGTTTAAATGTGCGGCAATGGTTGTATAGCTGGCTTTGATTTCAGCCTCTGTACTGGTGCTCTGGTGCTCAAGAGCCGCCAGTGTTGTTTCTATAGAATCTCCCTCAGGCCTTCCTGTTGCCGGTCCTCTTGCCAACAATGCCTGGTTGATTTCATGAATTTTTATACTGATGAGTCTGGTTTGTTTTTCTGGCAGCTGGCTATCATCCCAATTTTTAATGCCAAGCTCTTTTGCCAGCCGGGTGTTGCGGGCTTTTGTGGCTTCGGCTCTGGCATTTCGAATTTGTTTTTCCAGCTCCGGGATTTCGTCGACTTTCTGCCTGAGTTCCCATAACAGGCTTCGCTCTTTGTCCGTTGCGTCATGATGCTCTCGAATATCATGCTCAGACTGATATTTAAGCTGAAGTACTATGAGCTTTTGCTTTTCAATGGCAGTGGCTTTGCCCAACATGATCCTTAAGTGGTTGTTAATCTGGGTGAGTTTGCGTTCCCTTTTCAGCTGGTCTGACAGTATGCTTTCCCTCTCAATCAGCTGCCTGGCCATGTTGCTCAGGACTTTGAAAGCAAAGTGGTCGTTGTCGTAAGAAACATCGGGCGGTGATTCGTCGACAACGGGTACAAGATCCATAATATCCTGAACAACATTCTGATTACTCAGAAGGTCTCTCAGTGCGGGTTTGAAGCTGAAGTGTTTTGTCAGTTGAATCTGCAGCCAGGTTGGTGTGATGACGGACGAGGCGGCTCTGATCTTTTCAAGTGTGAACTCAAATTCTATTTCCGTAATTGCCCGACCTTTACTGACACTGTGCAATGCCTGCTGGAAATATTCGTAGAATGCAAGCGCAGATGCCGACAGTTTATCTTCGTTTGTCAGCGTCGGCGGTTGACTTTCGGTCACTTCAGCACCGTGCCGTGCAGCAAACTCCTCTAACACTGCCATCTGCCTGCTTCGAATAACGTACTGGAAACTTGTGACCTTAAATACATTAATCTTTGTTGCCAATGCAGTAGCCAGGTTATTGCCCTCGGCTTCTTGCCAGAGGCTGTGGAGCTTTTCTACAAAGGCGGTATCATGGGGATTCAGCTTCTGACCACGAAAAACAATAACCTCCCCCGGAGCTTCTGCGACTTCCAGCTTTGGATAACCCGCAGGTACAGGAGAAACCTGTGCGCCATCCCCGACGAGTACAACATAGCCGACGGGCTTGCTGTGTGCCATCAGTTCATTAAGAGCCTGCTGTTGTAAATCCTTTCCGAAAACATGAACCTGGAAATAGGCAGAGGTGGCCGCTGCCAGAAGAGCCTCGTCATTGACAAACAGTGATTGACCCAGACTATGCAGTTCAGGGGGCCGGTCGCCTGATGCGATAAGGCCCATGAAGGTGCGCCCGTTCACTTCAACTTTTTCTACTTCAATGGTGGCAAGGGCGACGTAGTGGTCACTGGTGCCGAGGTTTCCTGCCATGTCATTAGCCACTATCAGCAAGTCAGCCAGTTGATGAGGGGTGACGATTTTCGTTAACGGCCCCATGCCAGATAGCCCGGGATATTGTGCTTGAACAGCCTTAACTGAATCCTGATCGGTCATTCCGGCTCTGACTTCAATGAATAATTCCTTTTCATCAAGGCTATGGGTAAATCTGAAGATGCCCTCATCACCCATCTTAAGAACTTTGGTGTATTTTTTAGCAATGTTGTTTTCGTCTGTTTCGAACAGATCAACAGTGGCAACGCTACCATCAGTCATACAAAGAACGTAAACGCCAAATAAACCCACGCCCTTCAGAATCAAAACCCCATTTGAAATGATTAGCCTCCCGATATAAGGAGGCCAATATGTCAAAGAAATTACCCGCAGACAGTGAATGGCTAGAGCGTGTTCAGTCGTGGCGGGATTCAGGTTTGACTCAGAGTGCGTGGTGCCAACAGCATGGTATAAGGGTATCCAAATTCGGATACTGGAAGCGTAAACTCGACACAACCCCCAGCGTAAAACCGACCCCGAACAACTCTGGCTTTGTCCAGGTAACACCCCAACCAGAACCTGGTGCGCCTTCTCGGATAACACCACTCTCCATCACCCTACCCAGTGGTGTAACAGTGTCCGGTATTGATGAAAGTAACCTGTCGCTTTGTGAGCAACTGGTGAGGGATATGCTATGAACACCCCGGTTATGCGACCGTCAGAGGTATTACCAAAGGTGTTTCTCTACCGGGAGCCGATTGACTTTCGCAAGTCATTTCGTGGGCTTGCTGTGTTGGTTGAACAAGAGCTGGGGCACAACCCCTTTGACGGCTATTTATATGCGTTTACCAACCGGCAGCGTAATAAAATCAAGTGCCTGTTCTGGGAAGATAATGGTTTTGTGCTTTATTACAAGAGCCTGTCTGAGGACAAATTCCACTGGCCCAAACCGGACGAAGAGCTGGTTACATTAACCGGGAAACAATTAAACTGGCTGCTGGACGGCTACAATCTCAATGCCATGCAACCCCATAAAAAAAGGCATTATGAGAGCTGTTTTTAGTCCTGTTTTTCAGGGTTTTATGGTAAAATAGCGACCATGAAATCGACCGCCGACACTCTGATTTTTCAGCCGAAATCCGCACTGGATTTGCCCTTTCATCAGGCTGAGACTAACCCTGAAATGGTCGCCTTGTTTGAGGCGATCCATTCGCAGGAAAGTGTCATTCTTGAAAAAGAAAATGCCCTTCTTGAAAAAGAAAATGCCCTTCTTGAAAAAGAAAATGCCCTTCTTGAAAAAGACGACATTATTCAAAAGAAGTCAGAGGTCATCGATTCTCAAAAAAAACGCATTGCGCAACTGGAAGAGTACCTGAGGCTCTCCCGATCCCGCCTGTACGGAAGAAGCACTGAAAAAAACAACAGCCAGGTCGACATTTTCAACGAGGTGGAGCTGGAAGGCTGCACCGGAGAGCAAGACGAAGCTGAAGGTCAGCCAGAGCAAGAGCCTCCAAAACCACGCAAAAAGAAAACAGGGCGCAAGTCATTTTCAGAGTCTCTGCCCAGAGTGCAGGAACGCTCTGAACTCAGTGAAGAAGAAAAAGCCGGAGCCATTGATACCTTCTTTGTCAAAGTCCGTGAAGAGCTTGATATCGTTCCGACCAAGGTTCAGGTGAAAGAAATTCTGCAAGAGAAAGCAGTCTTTCCAGAAGTCGATGAGCATGGACAGGAGAAGCGGGTCATTAAAGTTGCAGAGCTGCCAAAACACCCACTGCCCAAATCTTCACTCTCTGTTTGCACACTGGCCTGGATCATTGTCTCCAAGTACTGCGACGCACTGCCTTTGTACAGGCAAGAGAATATCCTCAAGCGATACGGTGGCTCTGTCACCCGGACGACGATGGCCAACTCTTTGATTCGGCTGTCTACAGAACTGCGGCCACTCATCAATTTGATGAGAGATCATCAAAAGACCGGTTCGGTGATCCATGCTGACGAAACCCGAATTCAGGTGATCAAGGAAACCAGCAAGTCCATCAACTCTGACAAATATATGTGGGTCAGCCTTGGTGGGCCACCCGGACAAACATCGGTGGTGTTTGAATACGATCCCTCAAGAGGCAAGGAGGTTCCCCTGCGTCTGTTCGAAGGGTTCAGCGGTTACCTGCAAACTGACGGGTATGCCAGTTACGACGCTGTATGCAAACAAGAAGGCATCACCCAGGCGGGTTGCTTCGACCACGTTCGCAGGAAATTTCTGGATGCCAGGAAGGGCGAAGCCAAACCGGGCAAAAAGGTGAAAAACACCCGCGTTAGCAAGGCGAATGTCGCTTTAGGCAAAATCGGTAAGCTTTACGCCATTGAGAAAGAAATAGGAGATCTTCCTCCATCAGAAAAAGCCATCCTGCGTCAGCAAAAGAGTAAGCCACTACTGGACGACTTTCATGTATGGCTGGAGAAAAACATAACCAGGCTAGACCCGGGCAGCCTGTCGCACCAAGCCATGAGCTATGCATTGAACCAATGGCCAAAACTGGTCGTTTACTGTGACAACGGCCACCTGGATATCAGTAATGCCGCAGCGGAAAACACCATCCGCCCCTTCGCTATTGGCCGCAAGAACTGGATGTTTGCAGACACGCCAAAAGGGGCGCAAGCCAGTGCCCTTTTATACAGCCTGATTGAAAGCGCAAAGGTGAATGGTCTGGAGCCTTTCAATTACCTGAACCATATTTTAAAAGAGCTGCCTTACGCCGATACCGTTGAGAAACTGGAACAGCTTCTCCCCTGGAATGTTAAGACAGGCAAAGAATAAGAAATCTTGGGGGCGGCAGCCAGTACGCTGGTTTATTTGGCGCTTACCAAAGAACTTCTGTAAAACTTACAGTGGGAAGAGCAAAGTCCACCTTACCTGGAACCCGATAAGGGTAGGTGGTTGTAAAGCATTTCGGTATTGGCTGCCCGTCAGGCCCGGGAGTTGGTCGAACCATGACTTCACTATGGATATACTCGGCTTGTTTATTGGCCAGAATATTGACAGATTTTGTCTGCAGCTTACGATCGGCCAGTGCCCGTGTGCCAATAATGGAAGAGCTGATTGCAATGGCCACTGCAAGACTTAATACCTTGGGGTGAGCATTCGTCATTCCACTACCTCAGCGCTGAGTACTTTTATTACCGTGAAAAGTGATTGCCGTAAAGAGTGAGCAAGCAACTTTTAAAATTGCTCATGGTGATCTTGAGGTTTCAGATGGAAAGCTTGATTGATGGTAATTTCGCTTATCATGACCGTCTTTCTGATCATCGCCCCTTTGCTATTTGTAAAAGACTCCAAGAGTGTAGAAGTAAGGAATACTTTCTGCATGGGAGAACGACCATTTCGGCACATTTTCCCTAAAGTATTTCTCCCAGCCATTCTCAAATAGTTTCATGGTGCGATCACGGCGTTCACGGAACTGCAGGTAATTTTCGTATCGAGTCCAGCCATACAGTGTGTTGTTTGCTTTAACACGGCTTGCGTACTCTTCATCGTTTTCACCGAAACGTTGAGGTGAGCTAATAGCAGTACGTTTCAGATATTCATCTTGTGTTTCACCCACACCAATCCAGCGATTAATCCTGTCAAGACTGCGACCCAGAGGCCCACCCAGCCATTGAGTGAGCATCTTGTTGTCGTTCATAAAGAAGTCGAAAGTGAGGCTCGACGCCAGCGCGAATCCGAAAGTTTGGGCATAGCTAAACCCTGAAATAAGACCGTGGGCGTATGCTCCGACCGTGGCTACCGGACCCAGCACCAGACCTGCGGTGGCCGAGGCCAGCGTTTTCACTTTTTGTGGTGTCGCCCGGTGCAGCAGTGGTACCTGAACACCTTGTCCGGAACCTGTGGATTTCATTATTTCGGGCACCAGACGGGAAATGCTGCGATACATCTGAGGATTGGCGTTGTACTGTCTGGCAAACAGCATAGAGCCGGTTCTCAGCAGAATGACAGAGGAAGCGGCTTTACCCAATGGCATGGCCAGCCCGCCCACTTCAGAAACTTTTTCAATTCCGCTGTGGTAGACATATTGCCCGGTCCGGTCAAGATCAACACTGTAGCCTTCCAACCAGTGCTGGAAAGGTGCGAGCATCCGGTGCAGGTAATCACCCCGGTTGGTCAGATCCAGAAGATAAAGGAATGACATGTTCAAGAGAGACTGCTCAGCAGCCTGTCCGGCGGTACGGGTCGCCAGCAGGGGTTTGTAGCTGGAGAAGTACCAGGTGACAGCCTGTACCAGAAAGGCTGAAGGTTTGACCCAGTACTCATTGATCTGCTGCTCAACCGCTGTGGTATGAACCTGCATCAATGTGCCATGGACAGCCTTGATCAGTTCTGATTCAGAGAGTCCGGCAGCATTGGCATAAGACGTCAGGGTATTCTGAATATTGGCCAGAAATGCTGCCGTCCTGCGGCCATTGTCAAAGGCAATATCGTCAAGAACATAGTTGGCGATAACAGCAGCTGCGTACTCTTTCATGCCGACAACAGACTCTTTCATAGCCACCGGGCCAGTTGCAGTCACAGCAGGAAAAGCACTCAGAATGAATTTCTCAACACCCTTGTCGGACAGCAGCCGGACAGCGGCCCTGAAGTGAGGCACATTGACACCCTGTTTGTAGCCAAGGAAGTGTTCAAATTCAGCCACTGTCTGATAACCATCAATTCCTCTGACGGTCTTTATGTTGTTCCAAAGTTCAACCTTATTGATCAGGCCATCATGCAGTAGAGTTATGATCCTGTTAACGCTGGCAGAATGGGTAGTGAAGTCTTCCGGGAAGGTTTTCAGGTCATTCGGATCACGCCCGAGGTAGTGAATCGCTGATTTGCCCATGCCGAAAATTTCTTTGTCGTATTCTCGAGCCCCGGATCCCATCTCATTTCTGGCTCTGTGCACCAGCTTCTGGACTTCTTCCAGAGGGCAGCGAGGCTCGTCTTGCGAAGCGGGGTATTCCGGGAAGGTCGCCTTCAGGTCCCTGAAGATTTGCACGATCCGACTGGTCTGATCAAACGTCAGTTTGTCTCCGACCAGTACCTGCAAGCGAAGCGCTGCAAATTCCTCGTCAAAATCGTAAGTCGGAAGGTTGGGTATTGCTTTACCGTTCATTACGGCTAATTCGGCCAGACCAGTTGCGACTTGCAGGGCCTGTCGTTTGAGAGGGTGCTGCTGCATGAATGTTTGGATAGCGTGCAAAACTTCGGCCTGTTCCGGCGTGTACTGGAAGGAACCATCTTCAAGCAGCATGTATTTTGGGATGTCACAGTGAAGTCTATCGCGAACTCTGGCCAGTCTTGTTGCTTTGTTATCCTCTTTGTTAACTTCGATTTTCAATATTTCTTCCAGTGTTTCCAGTATATCCAGAGCCTCCTGCTCTGTCTCCTCTACGGCTTTTGTTGCGTATGACTGAATTTTCTCAGAAATGGCGTTACGACGATGATACAGATCGACCTCGCTCTTATGTCCATCCATTTTCAGGGCTTTTTCTACGGCAGTGAGTTTCTCATGGGCTTCAGACATGATTTCAGGATGGGCTGGTCTTCGATCAATTTCTTCTTCCGGGTCTGCAATTGTCTTAAGTTGTTGATGCAGACCTTTTTTCCCGGCAGTTATTGTCTTGATTTTTTGAACCAGGCATTCCTGTTGAACGTCAATATCTGCACTGCAATCAAAATCCTGAATCTCTAAACGTGCGACAATGGTTGAATAGCGGGCTTTTATTTCAGCCTCTGTTCTGGTGTGCTCTTGCTGAAGATCTGGTTGAACGAGCTGAGTTTTAACGACTGCCTGTCTGCATGTGTCATCAGTTTTCTCCAGGAGACGCCTGATTTGCTCATCCAGTGGCTGGGTTTCATCCAGGTCGTCTATGCCAGGTTCTATTGCCATTTTAGAGTGGCGAGCATTTATGGTCTTTATTCTGGCCTTAATAACTCTTTTCTCCAACGGAGGAATCCGTCTGACATCCTGCATAAGTTCCCAATGGAGGTTTTCCTGATCTCTCTGCTCATCAAGAACCCTTGCATATTTATCCTTGATTTCCTGGCAGAGTCGTCCCACTTCCAGTTTTTTCTCATCACTGGCATCAGCTTTATTCGATTCAATGTCCAACTTACGTTTGAAACGCAAGAGTATGGCTTTCTCGCTATCTAGTGTAGTGCGTCGTTCTTTTTGCAACTTAACCGGCGATTAGCCCGAACGACTTTTTCTAAGATATCATTTGCCTTAGCAGTCCAGATAAACGGCTTTGGATTTTGATTATGCTTTTCAATATATTCATCAATCGCACTGACTAGCTGTGGCACACTGACAAACACACCACGGCGTAAACGCTGACTCGTGAGATCCCGAAAAAATCTCTCAACCATGTTTAACCATGATGCTGACGTTGGCGTAAAGTGCATATGAAAACGAGGATGTTTTTCCAGCCATTCTCGCACCTTCGGGTGTTTGTGAGTCGCATAGTTGTCGCAAATCAGGTGCAGCTCTTTGTCTTTTGCCGTTTCCCTATTTATCTGTTTAAGAAACTTCAACCATTCCACATGGGTATGACGCTGCTGGCACTGACCGATGACAGCACCATCAAGTACATTCAGTGCTGCAAAGAGAGTGGTTGTACCATGTCGTTTATAATCATGAGTCATTGTTGCGGCACGCCCTTTCTTCAACGGTAAGCCAGGCTGTGTTCGATCGAGTGCCTGAACCTGACTTTTTTCATCACAGCACAGCACCAACGCATGTTCAGGAGGAGACAGATAGAGTCCGACAATATCTTCAAGCTTCTCCACAAATTTCGGGTCTCGGGACACCTTGAATGTCTTTTCCAGGTGAGGCTTGAGGCCATATGCATGCCATATCCGGCGAACACTTCTCTCACTGATACCGCTAACAGCAGCCATAGTTCGGGTGCTCCAGTGAGTGGCATTTTCCGGAAGGGTGTTTGTGGTCAGACTCACAATCTCAGCAGCATCAATCTTCTTTTTACGGCCACTGCGAGCTCGATCCTGTTCAATCCCGGAGAAGCCTTCCTGAGCATATCGGTCACGCCAGCGGCTGACCTGATGACGACCGATCTTCAGTATTTGCGCAATCTCAAGATTGCTTTTTCCTTCTGCAGAGAGAAGAACAATCTGGGCACGGCGGGCCAAGCGAAGAGGGCAAGTATTTGATGAAGTAATCTTTCTGAGTCGTATTTCTTCAGAAGCATCAAGTATTATCTCTGTGGCAACTCGCATAGTAAAAACAGGCAGTGGTTGGAATAACATCCATAGTAGACCGTTAGGAGTCTTTATGTACTGTTAATTAGGTCGCACTACACTAGTTCATCCAGCTTGCTGAACAACTTAATCATCTGTCTGTTTCTTTCGCCCAGGAGTTTGGAAAAAAAATGTGCGTCGTCGTATAAAGTGTTGAACTTTAATTTGGCGCCAACGGGTATATAATTCATAATCTTCCGAACAAAATGCTTGTTAATCAGAAGATCTCCAAGTGCGGGTTTGAAGCTGAAGTGTTTTGCGAGTTCATTGTGCATCCAGTTTGGCGTGACGACTGACAGAGCGACCCTGATGTGTTCCTGTGTGACTTGAAATTCGTTGATTCCATGTATTTCATCTGGAGTAGCAGTGGCTAATGCCAGATGGAGAGATTCATAGTATGCAAGCGCATGCATCGCCCGTTTATCTTTTTTTGAAAACGTCGTCGGTTGATCCTCGCTTTCTCCGGCAGCGTGCTGCGCAGCAAACTCCTCCAGCATCGCCATTTGCCTGCTTCGAATGACGTGCTGGTAGCCTTTGACCTTATGGGTTTTAACTGCTGTTAATATTGCAGAGGAGGGGGGAGTAGCCTTAGCTTCTTGCCACAGGTCATAGAGGTTTTCTACAAAAGCGATATCATCGGGATTCAGCCTCTGACTATGGAAAACTATCACCTCCCCCGGAGCTTCAGCTACTTCCAGTTTCGGATAACCCGCAGGCACAGGATAAGCCCGTGAGTGACCCTCGACGTGGACAACATATCCGACGGGTTTGCTGTCTGCCAACAGTTTATTAAGAGCCTGCTGTTGTAACTCTCCTCCCAGGACATGAACTTTGATATAAGCAGAGGTGGCTGCTGCCAGGAGAACATCATCATTGACAAAGAGTGACTGACCCAGGCGTTCCAGTTCAGGAGGCTGATCACCCCCTGAGACATGACGCATAAAGGTACGCCCATTGACTTCAACCTTGTCTACTACAATGGTGGCAAGGGTAACATAGTCATCACTGGTGCCGAGGTTTCCTGCTCTCTCTTCGACAGCTTTCAGCAGTGCGAACAGTTGTCTGGGGCTGGCGATTTTCGTTATCGGTTCCAATGATTCCATGTCAGTCCATTGAGAACGAACGGCCCTGACTGAATCCCAATCGGTCATTCCGCCTCTGACTTCAATGACCAGTTCCTTTTCCTGGAGGTTATGGGTGAACCTGAAGATTCCCTCATCAACCAGCTTCAGGACTTTGGTGTATTTCAGGGCAGCGTTATTCTCATCTGTTTCAAACTGGTCAACGCTGGAAACGCGCCCGTCGAAATTAGAAAGAATGTCTGTAAAGCCTATAGCAGGAACAATGTAGCCTGCGCTGACTCCATACTGGTCAGGGTAGGTGGTGGTAAAGGATCCGGGTATTGGCTGCTGGTCATCACCTAAAGTTGGCCGGACCATGACCTCACTCTGGACAAACTCCACCTGTTCATTGGCTTGAATATCGACAGACCTTATTTGCAGCCTGCGATCGGCCAGTGTCTTTGGAGCAATGATGGAGGAGCTGACGGCAACGGCCACCAGAAGGCTGAATGCACTGGGGCAGGTATTTTTCATTCTACTGCCTCATAGCTGGCTGGAAAGCCTGGTTGGGGAGGTGTTTCTTTTACCATGAAGGTGAACTTTTTTGTCATCGCCCTCTCGCCATTTGTAGAAGGCACCCAGAGTGTAGGAGTAAGGAATACTTTCTGCATGGGAGAACGACCATTTCGGCACATTCTCCCTGAAGTATTTCTCCCAGCCATTCTCGAACAGCTTCATGGTGCGATCACGGCGTTCACGGAACTGCAGATAATTTTCGTGTCGCGTCCAGCCATAAATCATGTCACTTGTCTTAAAACGGTTTGCATATTCTTCATCGGTTTCATTAAAGCGTTGAGGCTTGGCAATAGCTGTACGTTTTACATATTCATCTGTCGTTTCACCCACGCCTCGCCAGCGATTAATCCTGTCAAGACTACGTCCAAGAGGCCCACCCAGCCATTGAGTGAGCATCTTGTTGTCGTTCATAAAGAAGTCGAAAGTGAGGCTCGACGCCAGCGCGAATCCGAAGGTTTGGGCATAGGTGAATCCGGATACCAGACCATGGGCGTATGCTCCGGCAGTGGCTATCGGACCCAGTACGAGTCCGGCAGCGGCAGAGGCCAGAGTTTTTACTTTTTGCGGTGTCACAGTTTGTAGCAGCGGTACCCGAACCCCTTGTCCGGAACCCATGGAATTGACTAGTTCGGGCATCAGACGAGAAATGCTGCGATACATCTGCGGGTTGGCGTTGTACTGTCGGGCAAACAACATGGAGCCGGTTCTCAGCAGAATGACGGAGGAAGCGGCTTTACCCAATGGCATGGCCAGCCCGCCCACTTCAGAAATTTTTTCAATTTCGCTGTGGTAGGCATGTTGCCCGGTTCGGTCGAGATCAACACCATGGTGTTCCAGCCAGTGCTGGAAAGGTATGAGCATTCTGTGCGCGTAATCCCCCCGGTTGGTCAGATCCAGAAGGTAGAGGAACGCCATGTTTGACAGGGACAGCGCGGTAGCCTGCCCGGCGGTTTGGGTCGCCAGCAGAGGTTTGTAACTGGAGAAGTACCAGGTGACAGCCTGTACCAGAAAGGCTGAAGGTTTGACCCAGTAATCATCGATCTGATGCTCAACCGCAGCGGTATAAACCTGCATCAATGTGCCATGGATAGCCTTGATCAGTTCTGTTTCAGAGAGTCCGGCAGCATTGACATAAGGTGTCAGGGTATCCTGAACATTGCTCAGGAAAGCTGTCGTCCTGCGGCCATTGTCAAAGGCAATATCGTCTAGAACATAGTTGGCGATGACCGCAGCTGCGTACTCTTTCATACCGACAACCGTCTCTTTCACACCTGCCGGACCAGTTGCATGCACAGGAGCAAAGGCAATTAGTGCGAATTCATCAATACCCTTGTCGGAAAGCATCTGGACAACGGCCTTGAAGTGAGGCAGATTGACGCCGTGTTTGTAGCCAAGGAAATGTTCAAATTCGTCCACTGTCTTATAACCATCAATTCCTCTGACGGCCTTTATGTAGTTCCAAAGTTCAATCTTGCTGATCAGTCCTTCATGCAGCAGAGTCATGATCCTGTTACCACTGGCAGAATGGCTGGCGAAGTATTTCGGGAAGATTTCCAGTTCATCCGTTTCACGCCCGAAGAAGTGAATCGCTGATTTGCCCATGCCGTAAATTTCTTTGTCGTATTCTCGAGCCCCGGATCCCATCTCATTTCTGGCCCTGTGCACCAGATTCTGGACTTCTTCCAGAGGGCAGCGAGGCTCGTCTTGTGAAGCGGGGTATTCCGGGAAAGTCGTCTTCAGGTCCCTGAAGATTTGTACGATCTGACTGGTCTGATCAAACGTCAGTTCGTCTTCGACCAGAACCTGCAAGCGAATCGCTGCAAATTCATCGTCAAAATCGTAAGTCGGAAGGTTGGGTATTGCCTGACCTTTCATTGCGACTAATTCGGCCAGACCACTTGCGATTTGCAGGGCCTGTCGTTTGAGAGGGTGCTGCTGCATGAATGTTTGGATAGCGTGCAAAACTTCTGCCTGTGCCGGCGTGTACTGGAAGGAACCATCGTCATTTTTGACCTCTTCCACTGCAGCCTTCGGGGCTCGTTCTTCAGTGGCTACCTCTGGATCAGGAATGTATCGGGGTTCAGCTCCCGGAGCGATTTGTCTGTCAAGCTCATTCTCAATGACGGCAATACGCTCGTTAACCTCAGGCTGACCCAGCAGATCAACATCTCTACCCAGCCACCGGAGTTCTGTTTCAATGGGCTTTATGATTTCATCACCAAAGTAGTACTTGGTGTTCTTAATATCGAGTTGACGAGCAATTTTATCGTATCCCTCTCTCGCGAGATCTTCATCGTGACAATAGTGGTCGAGGTGGTATACTTCTTCCTCTAATGCCCGAATACTGGCTTTTAGAGCATTCTTCTGGTCATTCAGGCTGGCACCTTTTTCAAATTCTACATTTAGAGGCAAAGCCAGTTCAGCAGCATCCTCCCTGCCTCTTTTTATAGCAGCAGGGTTTTCACTCTTGTCGATGTTCAGCTCGTTCTCTAAAGCTTCAAGCATCCTTACCTGTTGTTTTAAGACACGCTCATCCGGATCCGGGGTTTCGACATTAATGTCAAGAAAATCTATAAGGTTCCAGACTCTTACTTTCTCTACTTTGCTCCAGGTCATGCGTATTTTCCAGATGAAACCTTCCACCTCACGCAGCATGTATTTTGGGATGCAGCTACGAAGCACACTCTGAACTTCGGCAAGTCTTGTTGCTTTGTTATCCTCTCTGTTGGCTTTGATTTTTAATATTTCTTCCAGTGTTTCCACTATATGCAGAGCCTCCTCCTCTGCCACCTCTATGGCTTTTGTTGTGTATGAGTGAATTTTCTCAGAAATGGCGTTACGACGCTGATACACATTCTCCTCGCTGTTGTCCTCGCCCTTCAGGTCGTCCATCTTCAGGGTTTTTTCCACGGCTCTCAGTTTCATGAGTACTTCAGGCCTGACCCCGGGGTGGTCTGGTGTTCGATCTCTTTCAGCGCCTGCGCTGGTGCTCTGTTGCTGAAGAAGTTGTTCGGCGATCTCAGTTTTTTGTTGTTTAATGTGTAGATGTTGAAGTTGATGCTCGAGATCTTGTTCTTGGGCCCAGGCACATTTCAGCCAAAGGAGCTTCCGAATGTTACCCTGGCGGGCCTGGGGTCCATCTTTTTCATCTGGAACCAGACCGAGCTGACCTTCAACGACAGCCAGTTTGTCCCGAAATATCTCATCGCTCTGACCTGCCTGTTGTTGCAGATGCTTTAGAATGAACTCAGAGCGGCCACTCAGGTCGTTTTCATCGTATGGAACAATGTCGAGCTGGCCTTCAATCGCTGTCAGCGTTTCTTTATAAGGCTGTTCCCGAAACGGTTTTTTTGCCGCCACCGAATGGAGCTCAAACCATCTCTTGCTGAGCAGTCTGACTTTTTCTTCCATTCGCCAGGTATCATCCCAGGCATCAGTATCCAGTATTGCTGCGGCAAGGGCGTGACGTGCTTTTGTGGTATCTGCTATGGCATCACTGACCTGTTCTTCCAGCCCCGGGATTTGTTTGATATCCTGCCGAAATTCATGAACCATGTTTTTCAACACCCGGAACAACTTACGAAGCTCTTTAAACTCAGCCGCAAATTTCTGTCTGATCAGTTCTACTTTCAGTTTATCCTCACCACTGTCAGTGGCACTTGCCATTGTAATGTCATCTGATGTTTTGACTGCTCTGGCGAATTCGGGCACGTTTGCCAGCCGTTTTTCCTGCGTGTTAACCATCTCAAGCAACTGTTCGCTGATGTCATCCTTGACTTTGGAGGAAAACTTTGTTTTTTCGCCAGCACCAAAGTCATTTATCACGTCGGTGTCGTAGGGTATGAGTTTCTGAATATTCCGAATACTCTGAACAAAATTATGGTTAGTCAGAAGATCATTAAGTACGGGTTTAAAGCTGAAGTTTTTTATCAGTTGAAACTGCACCCAGGTGGGCGTGATGACTGATGCAGCGGCTCTGATGTAATCTGTTGTGAACTCAAATTCATAGGTTTTATCTGGAGCAGCACTGGTTAATGCCTGCAGAAGAGATTCATAGTAGCCAAGTTTCAGCAGCTTATCATCATCAAGCCTGGCATCGTGCTGTGCAGCCAGGTCAGCAGCGAACTCCTCGAGCAATGCCATCTGCCTGCTTCTGATAATGTGCTGGTAGTTTTTGATCCTGAATGTTTTCACCTTTGCAGAGAGTTCTTTAAATCGATATTCTTCCCGGATGCCAGAGTAGTGGCTTTCCACAAAAGCGATATCGGTTGGATTCTGTTTCTGACCACGGAAAACAATAATCTCTTCCGAAGCCTGTTCCACTTCCAGCTTTGGATAATCAGTAGGCACAGGATAGGCCAGTGTGTCATCTTCGACGTTTACAACGTAGCCGACGGGTCTATGGTATGACAACAGACTGGCCAGGGCCGCGTGGTGTACTTTTTCCCCCAGAACATGAACCTGGGTGTAGGCAGAGGTGGCTGCTGCCAGAAGCACCTCATCATTGACAAAGAGCGATTGCCCCAGGCGCTGGAGATCAGGGGGTTGATCGCCTGCAGCGATAAGACGCATAAAGGTGCGCCCTTTCACTTCAACCGGTTCTACTTCAATGGTAACGAGGTCAACATAGTCATCAGTTTCACCAAGGTTTCCTGCTCTTTTATATGCAGCTTTCATTATTCCGACGAATTGTTTGGTAGTGGCAATTTTCGTTGCAGGTTCTAATGGTTGGATGTCACCTGATTGGGCACGAACAGCTTCAATTGAAGCCTGATCGGTCATTCCTTCCCTGACTTCAATGACCAGCTTACTTTCTGCAAGGTTATGGATGAACCTGAAGACGCTCTCATCACCCACTTTCAGGATTTTGGTGTATTTTTGAGCAACGCCATTGTCGTCTGTTTCAAAAATATCAACACTGTAAACGCTGCCACCAATGTCGGCAATAACGTCCGTGAAGCCTTCGTAAATAACCTTGATGCCAGCCCCGATCTGAACCTCAATCTGGTCAAGGTAAGTGGTTGTACAGGATTTGGGTATGGGTTGCCGGTCATGACCTGAAGTTGGCTGAACCATGACCTCAGTCTGGGTAAACCCTGTTTGTCCATTGCCCGGAATATCAATAGATCTTGTCAGCAGCCTGCGATCGGCCAGTGCCTGTGTACTCATGATGGAAGCGCTGATTGCAAAGGCCACTGCAAGGCTCAATGCATTGGGACAGGCATTTTTCATTCTACTGCCTCAGAGCTGGCTGGAAAGCCTGATTGGGGAGGCGCTTCTTTTATCATGAACGTGAGATTTTTTATCATCACCCTGTCGCCATTTGTAAAAAGCTCCCAAAGTGTAGGAGTAAGGAATACTGTCTGCATGGGAAAACGACCATTTCGGCACATTTTCCCTGAAGTATTTCTCCCAGCCATTGTCAAATAGTTTCATGGTGCGATCACGGCGTTCACGGAACTGCAGATAATGTTCGTGTCGAGTCCAGCCATACATTGTGTTGTTTGCTTTAACACGGTTTGTGTAGGCTTCATCGTTTTCACTGAAACCTTGAGGTGTGGCAATCGTCGTACGTTTCAGATATTCATCTTGCGTTTCACCGGCACCAATCCAGCGATTCATCTTGTCAAGACTGCGACCCAGAGGTCCACCCAGCCATTGAGTGAGCAGCTTGTTGTCGTTCATCAAGAAGTCGAAAGTGAGACCCGACGCCAGAGCGAATCCGAAGCTTTGGGCATAAGTAAATCCGGATATAAGGCCGTGGGCGTACGCTCCGAACGTGGCTACCGGTCCCAGCACCAGACCGGCTGTGGCCGAGGCCAGCGTTTTCACTTTTTGTGGTGTCGCCCGGTGCAGCAGCGGTACCTGAACCCCTTGCCCGGAACCCATGGATTTCACTATTTCGGGCACCAGACGGGAAATGCTGCGATACATCTGCGGGTTGGCGTTGTACTGTCTGGCAAACAGCATGGAGCCGGTTCTCAGCAGAATGACAGAGGAAGCGGCTTTACCTAATGGCATGGCCAGCCCGCCCACTTCAGAAACTTTTTCAATTCCGCTGTGGTAGGCATATTGCCCGGTTCGGTCAGGATCAACACCGTAGCCTTCCAACCAGTGCTGGAAAGGTGTGAGCATCCGGTGCAGGTAATCACCCCGGTTGGTCAGATCCAGAAGATAGAGGAACGACATGTTCAAGAGAGACTGCTCGGCGGCCTGCAGTGAAGTGTGGGTCACCAGCAGAGGTTTGTAGCTGGAGTAATACCAGGTGACGGCCTGTACGAGAAAGGCTGAAGGTTTGCCCCAGTATTCATTGAACTGATACTCAACCACTGCAGCATGCGCCTGCATCAAAGTGCCATGGACAGCCTTGAGCAGTTCTGATTCAGAGAGTCCGGCAGCATTGGCATAAGGTGTCAGGGTCTCCTGAGCATTGGCCAGAAAGGCTGCCGTCCTGTGGCCATTGTCAAAGGCAATATCGTCAAGAACATAGTTGGCGATGACCGCTGCTGCGTACTCTTTCATGCCGGCAAGCGACTCTTTCATAGCTGCCGGGTCGGTCGCAGTCACGGTCACAGGAGTAAAGGCACTCTGCATGAATTCCTCAGCTCCCTTGTCGGACAGCATCCGGACAGCACTCTTGAAGTGAGGCACATTGACACCCTGTTTGTAGCCAAGAAAGTGCTCAAATTCATCCACTGTCTGATAACCGTCGACACCTCTGACGGCCTTCATGTAGTTCCCAAGTTCAGCCTTGCTGATCAGTCCTTCACGCAGCAAAGCGATGATCTTGTTGCCACTGGCAGAATGGCTGGCGAAGTATTCCGGGAAGCTTTTCAGAACGCCTCGCAGATGCTCGACAAAGTCAATGCCTGCTGAGCCCATGCTGCGAATTCTGTTGTCGTATTCTTTTGCCCCTCTTCCTATCCCGTGACTGGCCGCGCAAGTCAGCCGCAGGACTTTATAAGTGACACTCAGAGGCAGATGGTTTTCCGGAGGCTCGAAAGGAGGTTCAGGAAAGGTCGTTTTCAGATTTTTGAAAACTTCCACAACCCAACTGGCCTGTGCAAACGTCAGCTTGTCCCCGACCATTGCTCGCAAGCCAATGGGGGCAAATTCGTCGTCAAAATCGATAATTGGAAAGTAGGGTATTTCCTTACCGTTTTCTAATGCTAATTCTGCCAGGCCATTTGCGACTTGCAGAGCCAGTTGTTTGAGAGGGTGCTGTTGCGCGAATATGTGAAGATCGTTGAGAATTTCTGCCTGTATCGGCGTGTACTGGAAGGGACCGCCATCATCTTCGACGGCTTTTTCGGCAGCCTTCAGGACTGTTTTCATTTTCTTAATGTCTGCTTTACTGCCTTCATCCTGAGCCTCAGGACTGACCTGTTCCTTAGCCGCCAACAGTTCACTTTCAGCTTCTTTTATTTTTCGCCTGGCTATGGCTGCCTCACGGTCAAGAGCGTATCGGGGCTTGGGTTTCGGGAACAGAGCCATGTACCTGTCAAGCTTATTTTCAATATCTGCGATACGCTCATTAACGGTAGAGCTGCCCGCCTTGAAAACTTCTTCATCCAGCTGCAGGAGTTTTGCTTCAATCAAACTGTTCTGGTCGCGGATAGTGGCATCTTCTTTGTAATCCTTAATAGCGAGCTGACAGGCCATTTCATTGTTCCTGGCTCTTTTGATACTTTCATCCTGATAGACTTCGTTGAGTTCATCAATTAATTCCCAAATTTTGCCTGTCAGGGCATCCTTCTGTTCAAGCAGGAAGGCATCTTCTTCAAATGCCACATCCAGATCACTGGCCAGTCTGGCAGTGAAGGCCTTGCCCCTTTTGTTGGCAGCATGGTTTTCACGACGGAAGAAGATTTTCAGCTTATGCTCTATGGCTGCAAGCAGTTTTTTCTGTTGTTCATTGCTATGTATATCCAGATACCAATCTTCAACTTTATAGGCCAGACTCGCACCGAGCTTCCTGAGTTTGAGAGCCCTCTCGTCCAGCACTGCGCTGTCTTGTTTCCAGAGGGTTTGATCTATCAGATCCAGAGTCTCCTCTGAGGGATCACCGCCCTCAAGTATGCTATGAACCAGAGCCACTCTTGCTGCTCTGCCGTGCCCTTCATTCAATGTGAGGGTCAGTATTGATTCTACAGCTTCCAGCAGCTGGATCTGTTGCTCTGTGGCTAGCTTATTCGGAGCCGGGGCTTCGATTTTATAATGAAGATGTGCAAGGACTCTTCTGAGTTTGATATCCCTCTCGTCACGAGCTTTGCCATTGTACGTCCAAAGGCTAATGTCTATATCATTCAGAATGTCATCTGAGTGATTTTCGGTGTCAAGTTTCCTGAAAACCCTGATGAATCTTGCCATTTTGTCATCGTCTTTGTTGACGTTGAGGTTGAGTGTTTGTTCTGCGAATTCCAGTAGATCCAGGGCTTCTTTCTCTGCCTGATGTCTGGCTTTTCTGATAAGTCTGTCCATGTCTTGAGAAATATCACTGCGACGGAGATAGATATCGAACTCTTTTTTATTACAGGGGAAAGCTATCTCTAATTCCAGAGCTTCTTCCACGTCACTCACTGTCTTCAGGACCAGGGCTTCACGCATAGCTTTGGGATGGCCTGTTCCTGCTTGGGCAGCCGCTGTGCCGATTTCATGAATTTTCTGTCTAATGAGTCTGAATTGTTCTTCTGTTGGCTGGTCATCATCCCGGTTATCAATACCAAGATCTTCTGCCAGTTGAGCGTTGTAAGCCTTTCTGGCGTTTTCTCCGGCATCAATAACTTCTTGCTCCAGCTCTGAAATTCGTGCAAGTTCTCGCTGAAGTTTCTGTGACTGGTCTTGCAGTGTTTTCGTCATTTTACGCATCTGCGCAATCTCATCCTCAAACCGTTGCTTGAGTTGATGGCTATCGGTAAAAGCTTTCTCGGCTTTGAGCTTAAACTGGTCTCTAGCCTCAGTGAGTTTGCCTACTGTTGCCAGATTGAGCTTTAACTGGTCTCGAAGCTCAATGAGTTTGCCTTCTGTTGCCAGATGCTTTTCCAGCAGGAGTTCCCTTTCAACCAACTGCCCGGCCATGTCGCTCAGAATTTTGGCCATAAACGGGTCATCGTGAAACATTTTGGTCAGTGGTTCAGCGAGATTGGGTACAAGATTCAGCATACCCTGAACATAAAGCTGTTTAGTCAGAAAATGTCTCAGTACGGGTTTGAAACTGAAGTGTTTTGCCAGCTGAATCTGCTGCCAGGTTGGCGTGATGGCGTACGAAGCGACTCTGATGTGTTCCAGTGTGAGTTCAAATGTATCGCTTCCATACATTTCATCAGGACTAGCACTGGCCAATGCCTGCATGAGATATTCATAGTATGAAAGCGCATGCATCTCCCGTCTATCTTTGTCTGCCAGTATCGTTGATGGGTATTTGCTGGTGCCAGGGTACCTCACAATAAGCCCCTCCAGCACTGTCATCTGTTTGCTTCGAAGGACGTACTGGTAGCTTTTGACTTTATGTTTCATAACCTTTGTTGCTGCTGCCGCTGCCTCCGCCGGCGTGGGGTTATTAAGCTCAGCTTCTTTCCAGAGGTTATGGAGGCTTTCTACAAAAACGACATCTTGCGGATCCTGCATCTGACCATGAAAAACAATAACCTCTCCAGGAGTTTCTTTAACTTCCAGCCTTGAATAACCCGGAGGCACATGAAAAATCTGTTTGTCATCCTCGACGTGGACAACAAACCCGACGGGTTTGCTGAGTGCCAAGAGTTCATTAAGCGCCTGCTGTTGTAACTCCTCTCCCAGGACATGAACCCGGATATAGGCAGAGGTGGCTGCTGCCAGGAGAACATCATCATTGACAAAGACTGTTTGACCCAGACGTTGCAAGTCAGGGGGCTGGTCGCCTGCAGCGATAAGACGCATGAAGGTACGTCCTTCCACTGCAACTTTTTCTACTTCAACGGTGGCAAGGGGAACATAGTGATCACTTTCGCCGAGCTGTCCTTTCAGGGTATCGACACTGTTCAGCACCTCAGCCAGTTCTCTGGAGCTGGCGATTTTCGTCAGCGGTTCTAATGACAGGCTGCAAGATGATTGACTGCGAACCACCTCAATGGAATCCTGATCGGTCATTCTGCCTCTGACTTCAATGACCAGGTTCTCTTCTTTAAGGTTGTGGGTGAACCTGAAGAGTCCCTCATCACCCACTTTCAGGACTTTGGTGTATTTTCGGGCAACGCCATTTTTGCCTGTTTCAAACACATCAACAATGGAAACGTCACCATCGGCATCAGCAAGAGCTTCCGAAAAGCCTACAGAATTAAAGTGATGGCTCAATCTGTCACGAGGCTGAGCAGGGTAGGTGGTCGTGAAGGATTTGGGTATGGGTTGCTGATCATTCCCTAATGTTGGCTGGACGTTGACCTCACTCAGGGTAATCTCCACATGTCCATTACCCGGAATATCGGCAGCTTTTATCTGCAACTTGCGATCGGCCAGTGCCTGAGCACCAATAAGGGCAGAGCTGATTGCAACAGCCACTGCGAGGCTTAATGCATTGGGACGGGCATTTGTCATTCTAATGCCTCAGAGCTGGGTAGAAAGCCTGATTAAGGGGTTTTCATTTGTTATTTGTAGAAGGCTCCCAGAGTGTAGGAGTAAGGAATGCTTTCTGCATGGGAAAACGACCATTTCGGCACATTTTCCCTGAAGTATTTCTCCCAGCTATTCTCAAATAGTTTCATGGTGCGATCACGACGTTCACGAAACTGCAGATAATGTTCGTGTCGAGTCCAGCCATAGATTGTGTTGTTTGCCTTAACACGGCTTGAGTAGTCTTCATCGTTTTCACTGAAACCTTGAGGTGTGGCAATAGTTGTACGTTTTAGATATTCATCTTGCTTTTCACCCGCACCAATCCAGCGATTCATCTTGTCAAGATTACGACCCAGAGGCCCACCCAGCCATTGAGTGAGCAGCTTGTTGTCGTTCATGAAGAAGTCGAAAGTGAGACCCGATGCCAGAGCGAATCCGAAGCTTTGGGCATAGGTAAACCCAGATATAAGGCCATGGGCGTATGCTCCGGCGGTGGCTACCGGACCCAGCACCAGACCGGCTGTGGCCGAGGCCAGCGTTTTCACTTTTTGTGGTGTCGCCCGGTGCAGCAGCGGTACCTGAATCCCTTGCCCGGAACCCATGGATTTCACCATTTCGGGCAGCAGACGGGAAATGCTGCGATACATCTGAGGATTGGCGTTGTACTGTCTGGCAAACAACATGCAGCCGGTTCTCAGCAGAATGACGGAGGAAGCGGCTTTACCCAATGGCATGGCCAGCCCGCCCACTTCAGAAACTTTTTCAATTCCCCTGTGGTAGGCATATTGCCGGGTTCGGTCAGGATCAGGACCAAAGCGTTCCAGCCAGTGCTGGAAAGGTGTGAGCATTCTGTGTAGATAATCACCCCTGTTGGTCAGATCCAGGAGATAGAGAAATGACATGTTGGTGAGGGAAAGCCCGGCAGCCTGTGCGGCGGTATGGGCCGTCAGCAGAGGTTTGTAACTGGAGAAGTACCAGGTGACAGCCTGTGCCAGAAAGGCTGAAGGCTTGACCCAGTATGCATTGAGCTGATACTCAACCACTGCAGCATGAGCCTGCATCAATGTGCCATGGATAGCCCTGATCAGTTCTGATTCAGAGAGTCCGGCAGCGACGGTATAAGGTGTCAGGGTATCCTGAACATTGGTCAGAAAGGCTGCCGTCCTGTGGCCATTGTCAAAGGCAATATCGTCAAGAACGAAGTTGGCAATGACCGCAGCTCCATACTCTTTCATGCCGACAATGGACTCCTTCATAGCTGTCGGGCCAGTTGCAGTCACGGACACTGGTGCAAAGGCTCTCTGGATGAATTCCTCAACACCCTTGTCAGACAGCATCCTTACAACAGCTTTGAAATGAGGCACATTGACGCCGTGTTTGTAGCCAAGGAAATGTTCAAATTGATCTACTGTCTGATAACCGTCGACATCTCTGAAGACTTTTATGTAATTCTCAAGTTCAATCTTGCTGACCAGATCTTCACGCAGCAAAGCGATGATCTTGTTACCACTGGCAGAACGGCTAGCGAAGTATTCCGGGAAGCTTTTCAGGTCCCCTGATTCATGCTCGACGAAGTGAATGGCTGTTTTGCCCATGCTGCGAATTTCGTCGTCGTATTGAAGTGCCCCTTTTTTCATCTCATTCCTGGCTTTGTGCACAAGCCTGAGGATTTTTTTCAGGTTGCTCCGAGGCAGACCTTCTGGAGGCTCGAAAGGGGGTTCCGGAAAGGTCTTTCTGAGTCTCTTGAAAACCTCCGCAACCAGACTGGCCTGTTTAAACGTCAGTGTGTCTCCGACCATTGCCTGCATGCGAATCGATGCAAATTCATCGTCAAAATCCAAACCAGGAAGGCAGGAGATTGTGTTACCGCTTTCTACTGCCAATTCTGCCAGACCCAGCGTGACTTCCAGAGCTTGTTTTTTGAGAGAGTGCTGCTGAACAAAGGCGTCCATCTCTTCCCTGACTATTGCCTGTCTCGGTGTGTACTGGAAGGGACCTCCGTCATTTTTTACAGCTTGCTCTGCAGCATCCAGGACCAGCTTCATCCTCTCAATGCCTGCTTCCCTGGTTTCAATCTCACCTTCCAGTCGGGTCCGCTCCTGAAGCAGTTGCTGGATCTTGCCGCCAGTATCATCATGACCGCCCGGTTGAACCTGTTTGTTTCTCAGGGCATCAACCCGTTGTTCATGAGTGTCGGTGGGTTCTGGCTTAAGATCCGCAGCTTTTTTTGTGAGCTGATTGTACTTTTTCCTGGTCAAAGGCAGTTCACCCTCAAATGCGTGGGGTTCCTCCTGACCATGAATGTTTGTATAGGCTTTATTGGCAGTAAAGTATTCGGCTTCTTCCAGCAAACCGTGCTCACCTGTTATCTGGATGTTCAGAACTTTTGTGGCTCTCTCAAGGACTTCATCCTGCCTTTCTGCACTAAGTCCCTGCAGGAAGTGTTCGATGTCGTTTACTCGCTCGCTGAGGGTTTGTTCATCACCTGTAGCCAGACCCAATAGCTTTTGACGGGCAGCCTCCTGCTCACTTTCAGCTTCTTGCAGTGCCCGCCTGGCTGTAGCCAGCTCACGATCAAGAGCGTACCGGGGTTTTGGTCCCAGGGGAGCCATTTGCCTGTCAAGCTCATCCTCGATGGCTTGGATACGCCCACTAACATCAAGCTGGCCTGCTTTGTAAATCTCAGAACCGACCCGTATGAGTTTATCTATAAGTAGACGGACCTGTTCGTCAATAGTGGCATCATTCTGATAGCCCTCAATGTTGAATCGACGGGCTATTTCATTGTTTAATTCTCTTTTGATACTTTCATCTTCATAGCTTCCGCGTACTACAGCCAATAATTCCCAGGCTACGGTTTTCAGAATTTGCTGCTTCTCAGACAGGCTGATATCTTTTTCAAACTCTACCTGCAGATCATTGGCCAGTTTAGTAGTAAAAGCTTTGCTTTTTTCTATAGCGGCAACGCTTCTGCGAGGGTCGATCTCCAGCTCCCATTCTACGTTCGCAAGATAAGATGACTGTAATTCGTTGACTCGCTCTTCCGATACCTCAACCAGAGACCTGAGGCGCGGATGGATCGATTTGAGTCTGAAATCCCTTCCTCTCTGGTCATCCCGGGTTGTGCCGTAATTCCCCCAGAGGATCTTATCCATCTCATCCAGGTCGTAAGCTGAGATATCATCGCCATCAAGTCTTTTATGAATCCTCTCAAGTCTTGCTGCTTTGTCATCACCTTCATTGCTGTCGATGTTGAATAATTTTTCTGAGGCTTCCAGTACCTTCAGGGCGTTTTCCTCCAGGCGTTCTCTGGCTGCTATGATGTATTTCTGAATGCCTTCGGAGATGATCTGGCGATGAAGATAAACGTCGTCCTCATCATTGAGGCGGTCGTCCTCAAGGACTCTTTCCACTTTTTTCAGTAAGCTGAGTATTTCTGGCCTGGTTTTGGGAGCCAGTGTTCGATCCATTATTTTTTTCAGCCTTGTAAGCTCGTAGAGCGTCATATTTAGTGCCCGTTCCATGGCATCGAGTTCTTCAGCTGTGGTGTTATCATTCAGCTCAACACCAAGAGTAGCTACCAGAACATCTTCATCGCCAGAGTTATAGATGTTGCGATGATCGCTGCTTCTCTGAACTCTCTGAGGCGGCTGTTCCTGCTCAGCATTCATTGTCTCAAGTTGTTGACGCAGACGTGCTTTTTCATCATTCATCGTCTTGATTTTTTGAATCAGGCTTTCATGTTGAACGAAAACATCCGCATCCTTGTCAAAATCCTGAATGTGCAAACGTGCGGCAATGGTCGCATGCTGGGATTTGATTTCAGCTTCTCTTGTAGTATCTGTTCTGAAGCTTCGTTGCTGAAAATGTTGTTGGGCGACCTGAGCTTCTTCTTCTGCAGGGTGTTGTTGAATGGCTTGGTCAGGGGCTTCCAGATCAGCTTCGTTGACGGGGTCCTGACTGATCTGTTCAGCTCTGTGCTGGTCCAACACAGCGTATGATTCTGCTTTTTCTTGCAGATGCTTTTGAATGGACTTAAAGCGCTCAAACAGATCGTTTTCATTGACCGGAGTAATACCGAGCTGGTCTTCAATGGTGGTCAGTTTTGCTTTTACGACGTCTATATTTGACTCTTCTCTTGTCCCGGATGACGTTACCACTGCCTGCAGCAGTTCATAAAATTCTTTTATGTTGACTCTGGCTTCTTCTCCTTCTGTTTTGGCAACATCAGCCTCTTGTTTCAGCCATATAACTTGACTGACTTCACGCCGAATTATCTGATTCTGATTTTCCAGATGTTTCAGCCGTATTCTGAGCAGTTCAAGCCTGTCGTCAAAACGGTGCTTTTCTCTCAGCTTTTCCTGACCACTATGAACAGCAATAGCCATTGTTTCTTTGACTTGTTCATTTGCGCGAAGTAATTTTTCATTTAGCTCGCCGAGTTTAGCCTCTTTTGCCCGCAGCTTCGCCAGATTGTTGTAAAACTCAAGCAGCTGTCTGGTCATCATATCGCTCATGACTTTGGAAGCAAACTTTTCGTTTCCCTCAGAAGTATCGATCTGCGCCTGGTTGATATTGCTGATAGTGGGTATCACATTATGAATGTTCTGCATAAATTGCGCGTTAATCAGAAGGTTCCTGAATACGGGTTGGAAACCGAAGTTTTTTACCAGTTGATTATGCATCCAGGTCGGCGTGATGACTGACGAAACGATTCTGATGTGTTTCAGCGTGAACTCAACTTCGTCTGTTCCATGTGCTCTATTTGTAATGACAGTGTTCAATGCCTGTTGCAGAGATTCATAATATAAAAGCGCAAACGTCGACATTTTATCTTCAATTGAAATGGTCGTTGGTTGATCCGTGTTAACGCCGGAATCGAGCCGCGCAATAAACTTCTCCAGCAGTTCCATCTGCCTGCTTCGAATGATGTACAGGTAGCTTTTGAAATTATCTTTTTTAACTTGTGTTGTTAATGCCGGGGCGGGGCTCTTAATTTCTAACCAGCGTTTATGGAGGCTCTCTACAAAAGCAATATCATGGGGATTCTGCATCTGACCATAGAAAACAATAATCTCTCCCGGAGCTTCCTTTACTTTCAGTATTGGATAACCCGCAGGCACAGGATAAACCTGTTTGTCATCCTCGACATTGACAACATATCCGACGGGTTTGCTGTATGCCAATAGCTCATTAAGAGCCTGCTGTTGTACATCTTGTCCCAGGATATGAACCTGAATATAGGCAGAGGTGGCTGCTGCCAGGAGAGCCTCATCATTGACAAAGAGTGATTGACCCAGACGTTGCAGTTCAGGGGGCTGTTCGCTTGAAGCGATAAGGCTCATGAAGGTACGTCCATTCACTTCAACTTTTTCTGTTTCAATGGTGGCAAGGGCTACATAGTGGTCACTTGTTCCGAGGTTTCCTGCTCTGTTACTGGCAGCTTTCAGTACTCCAGCCAGTTGTCGGGGGCTGGCGACTTTCGTTAACGGTTCCAGTGATTGAATGCCAACTAATTGATCACGAACAGCCGCAACTGAATCCTGATCGGTCATTCCGCCTCTGATTTCAATGACCAGTTCCTTTTCTTCAAGGTTATGAGTGAACCTGAAAACACCCTCATCTGCCACCTTCAGGACTTTGGTGTATTTCACAGCAACGTCCTTCTCACCTGTTTCAAACAGCTCAACACTGGAAACGCCACCATCAACACCAGCAAGAGCGTTAGTAAAGCCCCTGGTATGAGCGAAAGAACTCTTTTTGACTGTCTGATCAGGGTAGGTGGTTGTAAAGGAGTTGGGTACTGGCTGCTGGTCATCGCCTAACGTTGGCTGAACTATGACTTCACTCTGGGTAAATTCCACTTGTCCACTGCAACGAATATCGATAGATTTAGTCTGCAGTTTGCGATCTGTCACAGCCTGTGTGCCAAGGATGGAAGAGCAGATTGCAACGGCCACCGCAAGGCGTAATGCATTCGGGCGAGCATTTGTCATTCTACTACCTCAGAGCTGAGTACTTTTATGACTATGAAAAGCGATGGCCACACCCGGCGGGAAGCAGCTTTTAATTACTTATGGCTGTCAGTGGGTCATGGTTGCAGATTGAAATCCTGATTGAGGGGCATTGCTCTTATCAGGACCGTGAACTTTCTGATTATCGCCCTGTTGCAACTTATAAAAGGCACCCAGAGTGTAGGAGTAAGGAATACTTTTTGCATGGGAAAACGACCATTTCGGTACATTTTCCCTGAAGTATTTCTCCCAGCCATTCTCAAACAGTTTCATAGTGCGATCCCGGCGTTCACGGAACTGCAGATAATGTTCGTGTCGAGTCCAGCCATACATCGTGTTGTTTGCTTTAACACGGCTTGAGTAGTCATCATCGTTTTCACTGAAGCGTTGAGGTGTGGCAACAGTTGTACGTTTCACATATTCATCTTGTGTTTCACCCACACCAATCCAGCGATTAATCTTGTCAAGACTGCGACCCAGAGGCCCACCCAACCACTGAGTAAGCAGTTTGTTGTCGTTCATGAAAAAGTCGAAAGTGAGGCTGGATGCCAGAGCGAATCCGAAGGTTTGAGCGTAGGTAAACCCTGATATAAGACCATGAGCGTATGCTCCGACAGTGGCTACCGGACCCAGCACCAGACCGGCTGTGGCCGAGGCCAGAGTTTTCACTTTTTGTGGTGTTACCCTGTGCAGCAGCGGTACCTGAACCCCCTGCCCGGAACCCATGGATTTCACTATTTCGGGCACCAGGCGGGAAATGCTGCGATACATCTGAGGATTGGCGTGGTACTGTCTGGCAAACAACATGGAGCCGGTTCTGAGTAGAATGACTGCAGAAGCGGCCTTGCCCAATGGCATGGTCAGCCCGCCCACTTCAGAGATTTGTTCAATGCCAGTGTGGTAGGTATATTGCCCGGTTCTGTCAGGATCATCACCGCAGTTTTCCAGCCAGTGCCGGAAAGGTGTGAGTATTCTGTGCAGGTAATCACCCCGGTTGGTCAGATCCAGAAGATAGAGAAACGCCATGTTTGACAGCGACAGATCGGCAGCCTGCCAGGCGCTGTGGGTCGCCAGCAGGGGTTTGTAACTGGAGTAGTACCAGGTGACAGCCTGTACCAGGAAGGCTGAAGGTTTGACCCAGTGATCATTGAGCTGCTGCTCAACCGCTGCGATATGAGCCTGCATTAATGTGTTATGGATAGCCTTGAGCAGGTCTGATTCAGACAGGCCGACAGCATTGGCATAAGGCGTCAGGGTATCCTGGAGATGGGTCAGGAAGGCTGCCGTCCTGTGGCCATTGTCAAAGGCAATATCGTCAAGAACATAGTTGGCGATGACAGCGGCAGCGTACTCTTTCATGCCGTCAACAGATTCTTTCATACCTGCCGGGCCAGACGCAGTGACGGTCACGGGCGTAAAGGCACTTTGCATGAATTCCTCAACACCCTTCTCGGACAGCATCCGGACATCGGCTTTGAAGTCAGGCACATTGACCCCGTGTTTGTAGCCAAGAAAGTGTTCAAAGTCAGCCACTGTCTGATGACCATCGACGTCTCTGACGGCCTTCATGTAGTTCTCAAGTTCAACCTTGCTGATCAATCCTTCACGCAGCAGAGTTATGATCTTGTTACCACTGGCAGAATGGCTGGCGAAGTATTCCGAGAAGCTTTTCAGGTCCTCTGTCTCATACTCGACGTAGTGAATGGCTGTTTTGCCCATGCTGTGAATGGCTTCGTCGTATTGTTGAGCCCCGGTTTGCAGCTCACCCCTGACCCAGTTCACCAGCAGCTGAACTTCTAGCAGGGCAATCATAGGCATAAATGCTATTCGCCCGGGAGGCAGGTGCGCGCAGTTCGTCATCAGGCTCTTGAAGACTTTCACTATCCGACTGGCCCGGGCAAACGTCAGGCCGTCTCCGACCATTGCCCTCAGGCGAACCGGTGCAAATTCATTGTCAAAATCGAAATCCACAAGCGAGGGGCTTGCCTTACCGTTTTCCAGGGCTAATTCTGTCAGACCTATTGCAGCTTCCAGAGCTTGTTTATTGATAGAGTGGTGTTTCATGTAGTTTTGCATATCGCTCAGAAGTTTTACCTGCTTCGGCGTGTACTGGAAGGGGCCGCCGTCATTTTCGACGGCTTTCTCTGCAGTCTTCAGGACTTCCTTCATTCTTTCAATGTCGACTTTCCTGTTTGCTATCTCAGCTGTCAGTTGGGCCCTTTCCCGATTCAGTTGCTGGATCTTGCCGCCAGTTCCATCATGTCCGCCCAGTTGTACCTGTCTGTTTCTCAGGGCATTAATCCGGTCTTCACAGGTCTGAGTGGAGTCAGGTGTAAGCCCCTCAGCTTCTTCAGTGGCATCAAGATCCGCTGCCACTTGTTTGTTACTAATAGCATTCAGTCTTTGATTAGCAGTCTCGAGCTCACTTTCAGCTTTTTGTATTGCCTGTCTGGCCTGAGCCAGCTCACGATCAAGAACGTATCGGGGCCTGGGCCCCAGACGAGCCATTTGCCGGTCAAGCTCATTCTCGATGGCTACAATACGCTCATTAACGTCAGGCTGATCGACATTGAAAACTTCTTTATCCAGCTTTTGGAGTTTTTTTCCAATCAGACGGTTCTGGTCGTCGATAGTGGCATCTTCTTTATAATCCCGGATGTTGAGTTGATGAGCTATTTCATTGTTCCAGACTCTTCTGGCAGCTTCATCATCATAGAGTGCCGCTAATTTTTCGATTAATTCCTGAATTTTGGTTCTCAGGGTAGCCTTCTGATCAGACAGGTCGTCATCCTGATCAAAGGCGACATCAAGCTCTTTGGCCAGTTTGACAGTGAAAGCCTTGCCTCTCTCTTTAGCCGCATCGTTGTCATCAGGGTAGATGCTCAGCTCGTTCTCTATAGCTCCAAGCAAACCTGTCTGTTGTTTTCTGATTTGCATATCCAGGTACGAATCGTCGATTTTATAGTTGAGAATCGCACGAATCTTGGTGAGTTTGAGACTGCTCTCGTCCAGAATTGTGCTGTCTTCTTTACAGAAGGTTTGATGTATCTGATCCAGGGCATTTTCATAGCTATCATCGCCGTCAGGTATTGTATAAATCCGGGCAGGTCTTGCTGCTTTGTCATTCTCTTTATTGAATTTGATGTTGAGTGTTTTTTCTGAGGCTTCCAGCCGGTCGGTCTGTTGTTCAGTGGCTTCGAGTTTATAGACCCACCCCCAGGCCCACGAGATGTCACTTATCTCATTCTCTATCTTATCCAGTATCTCATCTGAGAGAAGATCACTGTTAAGTATTATAAAAACTCTGTTGAGTCTTGTTGCTTTGTCATCCTCTTCGCTGACTTTGAGGTTGAGTTCTTTTTCTACGACTTCCAGTATGTTCCGGGCCCTTTTCTCAGCCAGCCGTCTGGTATTTCTGATGTATTCCTGTATGCCTTTAGAAATGTCCTGGCGACGGAGATACACATCGTCGTCTTGATCAGGGTCACCCCGGTGAAGGACTTTTTCTAAGGCACTCAGCTTCTCAAGTACTTCAGGCCAGGCTTTCGGGTGGCCCGGTGTTCTGATGTCTTCCAGCGCTTCTTCCAGTGCCTTAAGCCTGAAGTGTTTGGTATATAACATTGCTTCCAGGGCAGTGTCATCGGGTGTGCCTGGTGGGCTGTCAGTGCCAGGGACCGTAGTGAGAGCGCTGGTTTTGACCCTGGTGTAAGAATCCTCAGCAAACTCTTGATCGTGCATTGTCTGAACTTCCTGAAGCAGGCGTTGCTTTTGAGCATTCAATGTATTGATTTCTTCAAGCAGTCTTTCTTGCTGAGCATCAACATCTGCATTGCTATCAAAATTCTGAATGTTTAAATGTGCGGCAATGGTTGCATAGTGGGCTTTGATTTTTGCCTGCAGCTCTGCCTGCGTGTTGTCCAACTCAAGGTCCTTACGGACCATGTTAGCAATGACTTTTTTAACTAAGTTTGTGTCTTCGACAAGGGCAAAGCCCCTCATCAGCAGTTCGTTGAGAATGTCTGTACCTCTTTGAACATTGAGAAAAAAATGCCGACTGTTCAGGAGGTCTCTGAGTAGGGGTTTAAAGCTGAAGATTTTTTCGAGTTGAACCAGCATCCAGCCCGGCGTGATGACCGATGTCGTGACTACGATCTGTCCTGCTGTCAATTCGAATTCATCGGTTGCATCCTGACTAACAATGGTTAATACCTGCTGTATAGATTCATAGTATGCAAGTATCGCAAGTTTATCCTGGTCCAGTTCAGCATCCTGTTGTATAGCTAAATTGTCAGCAAATTCCTCAAGCAGCGCCATCTGCGTACTTCGAATGGCGTACTGGTAGCTTTTGACCTTGTCTTTTTTAACCCGTGCAATTTTGTCATTGTCATTGTCATTAGCGTCAGATTGTTCACAGAGGTTATAGAGACATTCCACAAAAGCGACATCAGCCGGATTTTGCTTCTGACCACGGAAAACAATCCTGTCCGCCGTAGCTTCAGTCACCTCCAGTTTCAGATAACCCTCAGGCACAGAGTATACCTGTGTGTTGTCCTCAGCATGGACAACATAGCCGACGGGCTGCTGGTATGACAGCAAATCCTCCAGAATATCCTGTTGTAAATGTTTCCCAAGAATATGAACCTGGGTATAGGCAGAGGTGGCTGCAGCTAAAAGAACCTCATCATTGACAAAGATCGACTGCCCCAGGCGCTGCAGTTCCGGAGGTTGATCACCTGCAGCGATAAGACGCATGAAGGTGCGCCCGTTCACTTCAAATTCGTCCACATCAATGGTGACCAGGTCAACATAGTGATCAGCCTTGCCAAGGTTGCCTGCTCTTTCGTACGCACCCTTGAGCACTCCGGCCAGGTGTGAGGGGCTGGCGATTTTTGTTAACGGTTCCAATGATGGGAGGTCATCTGATTGAGCACGAACAGCCGTAATTGAATCCTGATGAGTCATTCCCTCCCTTACCTCAATGACCAGTTTCTCTCCTGCAAGGTTATGGGTGAACCTGAAGACCCCTTCATCACCGACCTTCAGGACTTTGGTGTATTTCTGAGCAGCGTTGTTGTTGTCTGTTGTAAACAGGTCAACGCTGGAAACGCCACCGCTGATACCTGAGAGAACATCTGTGAAGCCTTCGGAAGGAACCTTATAGCCCCTTCGGATCTGAGTCTGATCAGGGTAGGTGGTTGTAAAGGATTTGGGTAACGGCTGCTGGTCATGACCTAAAGTTGGCTTAACGATGACCTCGCTCTGGACGAACTCCACCTGTTCATTGCCCGGAATATCGATAGATTTTATCTGCAGCCTGCGATCGGCCAGTGCGTCCGTAACAGAGATGGAAGAGCTGATTGCAGCGGCCACTGTCAGGCTCAAGGCATTGGGGCGGACTCTTGTCATTCTACTACCTCAGAGCAGAGTACTTTATTACCCTGAAAAAGTGATGGCTACGCCGGACAGGGAAGCAGCTTTTAATGATCCATAGCCTTCAGTGGCTCATGGTTACAGATAGAGATTTTGATTGGGGGCATTGCTCTTATCATGACCCTGAATTTTTGGATCATCGCCCTGTCGCAACTCATAGAAGGCTCCCAGAGTGTAGGAGTAAGGAATACTTTCTGCATGGGAAAACGACCATTTAGGTACATTTTCTCTGAAGTATTTCTCCCAGCCATTCTCGAATAGCTTCATGGTGCGATCCCGGCGTTCACGGAACTGCAGATAGTTTTCGTGTCGAGTCCAGCCATACAGGGCGTTGTTTGCTTTAACTCGTTTTGCGTAGGCTTCATCGTTTTCATTGAAGCGCTGAGGTGGGGCAATGGCCGACCTTTTTATATATTCATCATCCGTTTCACCCACGCCCAGCCAGCGATTAATCCTGTCAAGACTTCGACCCAGAGGGCCACCCAGCCATTGAGTGAGCATTTTGTTGTCGTTCATAAAAAAGTCGAAAGTGAGACTCGACGCCAGAGCGAATCCGAAGGTCTGGCCATAAGTGAATCCGGATATAAGGCCATAGGCGTATGCTCCGACCGTGGCTACCGGGCCCAGCACCAGTCCCGCTGTGGCAGAGGCCAGAGTTTTCACTTTTTGTGGTGTCACCCTGGGCAGCAGCGGCACCTGAATCCCTGGTCCGGTACTCATGGATTTGACTACTTCGAATGTTTGGGCATGGGTAAAGCCGGGTAAAAGTCCTTGGACGTGTATTCCCAAGGTGGCTGCCGGGCCCAGCACCAGGCCGGCTGTTGAGGCCAGGGTTTTCACTACTTGTGGTGTAACCCTGTGCAGCTGCGGCAACTGAATCCTTTGTCCGGAACCCATGGATTTGACTATTTCTGGCAACAGACGGGACATGCTGCGATACATCTGCGGGTTGGCGTTGTACTGTCTGGCAAAGAGTATGGAGCCGGTTTTCAGCAGAATGACTGAAGAGGCGGCCTTACCCAATGGCATGGCCAGCCCGCCCACTTCAGAAACTTTTTCAATTCCGCTGTGGTAGGCATATTGCACGGTTCGGTCAGAATCAACACCGACGCGTTCCAGCCAGTGCTGGAAAGGTATGAGCATCCGGTGCAGATAATCACCCCGGTTGGTCAGATCCAGAAGATAGAGGAATGACATGTTCAAGAGAGACTGCTCGGCAGCCTGCACTGTGGTATGGGTCACCAGCAGAGGTTTGAAGCTGGAGTAGTACCAGGTGACGGCCTGTACCAGAAAGGCTGAAGGTTTGCCCCAGTAGTTGTTGAGCTGATACTCAACCGCTGCGCCATGAGCCTGCATCAATGTGCCATGGATAGCCTTGATCAATTCGGTTTCAGAGAGTCCGGCAGCATTGGCATAAGGAGTCAGGGTATCCTGAACATTGGTCAGAAAGGCTGCCGTTCTGCGGCCATTGTCAAAGGCAATATCGTCAAGAACATAGTTGGCGATGACAGCAGCGGCATACTCTTTCATGCCGTCAACAGACTCTTTAATGCCCGCCGGGCCAGTCCTGGTCACGGTCACAGGGGTAAAGACGCTTTGCATGAATTCCTCTGCACCCTTGTCGGACAGCATATGGACAATGGTGTTGAACAGAGGCAAATTGACACGGTGTCTGTAGTAAAGGAAGAATTCAAACTCAGCCGCTCTGTGAAAACCTCTGGCGGCCCCCATATCGGCACTTCTGACGGCCTTTACGTAGTTTTCAAGTTCAACCTTGCTGATCAGACCTTCACGCAGCAGAGTTATGATCTTGTTACAATTGGCGGAATGGGCAGCCAGGTATTGCGAAAAGTCTTTCAGGTCACCTGGTATGTGCTCGACATAGTGAATGGCTCTTTGACCCATGCCGTTCACTTCGTCATCGTATTGTTGGGCCCCTTTTCCCAACTGACTCCTGGTCACGCAAACAAGCATGTAGATTTGTGCCATGATATTCACAGGCTGATCTTCTTCAGACCAGAAAGGGGGGTCCGGGAAGCTCGTCTTCAGGCTCTTGAAGACTTCTACAATCCGACTGGCCTGATTAAAAGACAGATTGTCGCCAACCAGCATCCGCAAATGAACGGTTGCCAATTCATCGTCAAAATCGAAAGTCGTAATCCAGGAGATTTCATTATCGCTCTTCACTGCCAGTTCTGCCAAACCCAGCGCGGCTTCCAGAGCTTGTTGTTTGAGAGCGTTATGCTGCGTGAAATCGTCTATGACGGCCCGTACTCTTGCCTGTTCCGGCGTGTACTGGAAGGGACCGCCGTCATTTTCGACGGCTGTCTCTGCCGTCTTCAGGGCTTTCTTCATTGACTCAATGTCAGCTTTCCTGGTTTCAATCTGAGCTTCCAGATAATCTCTTTCCTGAACCAGTTGCCCAATCTTGCCGCCAGTACCATCATTCCCGCCCAGTTTTAGCTGCCTGTTTCTCAGGGCATCAACCCGGTCTTGACAGGTGTCAGTGGAGTCTGGTGTAAGACCCATGGCTTCTTCAGCGGCTTCAAGAAGCGCCTCATGCTCCGGGTCTTGTTTTACATTGGCTACATCTCTGCTTTTCCTGTCATGCTCACGCAGGAATTCCGTGACCTGATTGTAATTTTTCCTTGCCAGAGGCAGTTCACCCTGTGCTTCCCCGGGGATATCGCTTTCGTCCAGACCCTTAATTGCCTGATTGAGGACCCTGTTGTCATCCTCCGAGGTATGCTGGAGGTCAGCACGGTTCCCCGCAAATGCCGCACGTTTGCCACAAAGCATATTCAGTTGCTTATAAACACCCGTCAGATCACTTTCAGCTTCTTTCAGTGCTCGTCTGGCAGTGGCTAGCTCACGATCAAGAACGAATCGGGGTTTGGGACCCAGGCGAGCCATTTGCCTGTCAAGTTCATTTTCGATGTCTGCAATGCGCTCATTAATGTCGGGCTGATCGGCATTGAAAACGTCTTCATCGAGCTGTTGGAGTGTTGTTTCAATCAGACTGTTCTGGTCGTCGATAGTGGCATCTTCTTTATAATCCTCAATGTTGAGTTGATGAGCCACTTCATTGTTTCTGGCTCTTCTGACAGCTTCATCGTCGCAGGCTTCATGTAGCTCATCCATTAATGCCTGAATTTTGCCTCTCAGAGCATCCTTCCGGGCAGGCAGGTTGTCATCCTCTGCAAAAGCTACCTTCAGATCACTGGCCAGTTTAGTAGTGAAAGCCTTGCCTCTTTCTTTGGCAGCAAGGTTTTCATGAGGATTGATACTCAGCTTGAACTCTATAGCATCAAGCATACTTGCCTGTTGATCTCTGGCTTGCTTATCCAGACACGAATCTTTGGTTTTATAGGTAAGAATCGCACTAAGCTTTTTGACTACGAGCTCCCTTGGGTTAAGAGCTTCGCTGTCTTTTTGCCAGAGGGTATCATCTATTTCTTCCATCATGTATTCAGAGGTCAAGTCTTTGTCAAGTACTTCACGAACCCAGGCCAGTCTTGCTGCCAGGTCTTTCTCTTCTTCCCATGGGATGCGGAGTATTGCTTCTACTTCTTTCAGCAGATCGAGCTGTTGTTTTCCGGTCGGGTTATCCGGGTCGGAGTCTTCGAATTTATGATGAAGGTAAGCATGCAGCTTGATGCGTATGAGATCATCCCAATCCAGAGCTCTGCTTTCATAGGCCCAGAGGGTGCCATCCAGCTCATCCAGTATCTCAGCCAGTGTGTTGTCTGAGAGATCAGCGTTGTTAAGTATTTTAAGAATCCGGGTGAGTCTTGTTGTTTTGTTATCCTCTTCATTGAGGTTGATACTGAGTTCTGCTTCTACGTCTTCCAGTATCCTATATGCTACAAACTCTGCATATTCTCTGGCGTCTCTGATGTATGCCCGCATGTGATCGGAAATGTCCCAGCGTTGGATGTGCAGGTCTTCGTTCCGATTACTTACACTTTGCCGCAGAACTTTTAGTACGGCATTCAGAGTCTTAATTACTTCAGGCCTGATTTTGGGGTGGCCGGGTGTTTTGAAGTCAGCCAGTTCTTCTTCCAGCTCTGCAAGCCTGAAGAGCCTGGTGTATACCATTTTTTCCAGGACATCGTCTTCTGGTATGCTGCCGTCACCTGGCTCAATACCAAGAACTGCTGCCAGAGCACCTTTTTTGGCCCTGGCGTGAGCATTCTCTGCATTAAGTTCAACATCCACCGTCTGAGGCTTCTGAAAAAGACTTTCCTGTTCACGAATCAGTTGTTTTTTTTGATCATCCAATGCCTTAATTTTCTGAAGCAAATGTTTTTCCTGATTATTGATATCATCATTGCTATCAAAATCCTGAATGTTTAAATATGAGGCAATGGTTGCATAGCGGGCTTTGATCGCAGCTGCTATTTCAGGCTTTTCTGTTGTGGCCACCGCTAGATTGGTTCCATGAGTTCTTATACTGGTGAGTCTGGCTTGTTTTGCTGGTGGCGGGCTATCATCAGAGTCACCAATGTCGGATTCTGCTAATCGTTCCGTGTTGTCAATGTATGGGGCTTTTGACCCGGCATCACGAGGTTGTTTCACCGGCCCCGGGGTTCGTTTTACTGTCAGGGTTTGCCTGTTGTTGGCAATCGCTGCTGCGGTTGCGCGATCTGATGATCTGCTTATCCCGGTGAGTCCGGCCTCTTTATGCTGTAGCTTTTCCCGCAGGCTTTCTATCTCAAGCAGCTTCCCGGTAAGGTCAGCAACGACTTTGGAAGTAAAGCTTTTGTCTTTGCTAAAAGTATCGCTAAACGTTTTGGTGACAATGGGTATAACCTGGTGAAGATTCTGAACAAAATGCCGGTTAGTCAGGAGATTTCTAAGTACGGGTTTGAAGCCGAAGTATTCTGCGAGTTGAAGATGGATCCAGGTTGGCGTGATAAACGACGAAGCGAATCTGAGGTGGGGTATTGTCAATTCAAATTCATCTGCTCCGTCCAAAGTAGCAGAGGTCAAAGCCTGCTGAAGATATTCATAGTATGCAAGCATCGACAGCTTACCATCGTATTCAAACGTCGTTTGTCCGGCATTGTCAGGTCCGTAATTGTGCTGTGCAGCCAGCTCCTCAAGGAGAGCCATCTGCTTGCTCCGAATGATGTACCGGTAGCTTTCGATTCTGTCTTTTTTAACCTGCGCTGTTGCTTCAGGAGGGGGGGCATTGTTATTAAATTCTCTCTTCCAGATGTCAGAGAGAGCTTTCACAAAAGTGACATCGGCCGGGTTCTGCTTCTGACCACGGAAAACAATAGTGTCTCCCGTGGCCTCAGTCACTTCCAGTATTGGATAATTCTCAGGCACAGGATAAGCCTGTGTGTCTTCCTCGACGTGTACAACATAGCCGACGGGTTTGTTGTGTGCTAATAGTTCATTAAGAGCCTGCTGTTGTAAGTTCTCTCCCAGGACATGAACCTGGATATAGGCAGAAGCGGCTGCTGTCAGGAGAACATCGTCGTTGACAAAGAGTGATTGACCCATACTTTGCACTTCAGGGGGGCGATCGCCCGAAGCGATAAGACCCATGAAGGTGCGCCCATTTACTTCAACTTTTTCTACTTCAACGGTGGCAAGGGCAACATAGTGATCACTTTTGCCAAGGCTTCCCTCTCTGTCGTCGGCACCTTCCAGTAAAAAAGCCAGCTGTATGGGGCTGGCGATTTTCGTTAACGGTTCTAATGATTGAAGGCTGCCCAATTGATCACGAACAGCCTTGACTGAATCCTGATCGGTCATTCCGCCTCTGACTTCAATGACCAACTTCTTTTCTTCAAGGTTATGGGTGAACCTGAAGACTCCTTCATCACCTACCTCCAGGACTTTGGTGTATTTCTGAGCAACGTTATTCTCGTCTGTTTCAAACTGATCAACACTGTAGACGCCACTACCAATGCCAGAAAGAACTCTTGTCAAGCTTAAGCAGGGATGGACATAGTCTTCACTTTCCTGAGGCTGATAAGGGTAGATGGTGGTAAAAGATTTGGGTATTGGCTGTTCGTCATGACCTATAGTTCGCAGAACAATAACCTCACTCTGGGTAAACTCCACATGACCATTGCCCGTAACATCGACAGATTTTGTCAGCAGCCTGCGATCGGCCAATACCTGTGGACCAACGAGAGACGAGCTGATTGCAACGGCCACTGCAAGGCTTAACGCATTGTGATGAGCATTTGTCATTCTGCTACCTCAGAGGTGAGTACTTTTTATTAGCGTGAAAAATGATTGCCACACCAGGCGAGGGAGCAACTTACAAACGCTCATTGCTCTCAGTCGCTAATGGATGTCAATTGCCTTGATTCGCTTCAGGCTCTTTGAGGTCTTTGTGGGCTCAGAAGAAAAGGTTGCATCCGGTGCCAACTTCTGATTATCGCCCCGTTGCCATTCGTACAAGGCTCCAAGAGTGTAGAAGTAAGGAAAACTTTCTGCATGGGAGAATGACCATTTAGGCACATATTCCCTGAAGTATTTCTCCCAGCTGTTCTCGAACATCTTCATGGTGCGATCACGGCGTTCACGAAATTGCAGATAATTTTCGTGTCGCGTCCAGCCCAACATATTGTTGCTTGCTTTAACACGGGTTGCATACTCTTCGTCGGATTCACTGAAGCCCTGAGGTGAAACGACGGCGGTCCGTTTCACATATTCATCGTCTGTTTCACCCACGCCCTGCCAGCGATTAATTTTGTCAAGACTACGTCCCAGGGGGCCAGCCAGCCATTGGGTGAGCATCTTGTTGTCGTTCATAAAAAAGTCGTAAGTGAGACTGGTTACCAGAGCGAAACCGAATGTCTGGGCATAGGTAAATCCAGATACAAGACCGTGGGCGTATGATCCGACAGTGGCTACCGGACCCAACACCAGACCGGCGGTGGCAGAGGCCAGAGTTTTCACTTTTTGTGGTGTTACCCGGTGCAGCAGTGGTACCTGTATCCCTCCAGAATTCATGGATTGCACTATTTCGGGCACCAGATGGGTAATACTACGATAGCTATGAGGATTGGCGTTGTACTGTCTGGCAAACAGCATGGAGCTGGTTCTCAGCAGAATGACTGAGGAAGCGGCCTTGCCCAATGGCATGGCCAGCCCGCCTGCTTCAGAGATTTGTTCAATTCCATTGTGGCAGGCAGATTGGCCGGTTCGGTCAGGATCAATACCGTAGTGATCCATCCAGTTTTGAAAAGGTGTCAGCATCCGGTGCAGGTAATCTCCCCTGTTGGTCAGATCCAGAAGATAAAGGAACGACAGGTTTGAGAGGGACAGCCCGATGGCCTCCCAGGCAGTATGAGCTACCAGTAAGGGTTTATAGCTGGAGTAGTACCATGTGACAGCCTGTGCCAGGGAGGCTGAAGGTTTGATCCAGTAATCCTTTAGCTGCTGCTCAACCGCAGTGGCATGAGCCTGCATCAATAGGTCATGGAAAATCTTGATCCGGTCTGATTCAGACAGGCCGACAGCATTGGCATAAGGTGTCAGGGTATCCTGAACGTGGGTCAGGAATGCTGCCGTCTTTCGGCCATTTTCAAAGGCAATATCGTCAAGAACATAGTTGGCGATAACAGCTGCAGTGTAATCTGTTACGCCGGCAACCGACTCTTTTATACCTGTCGGGCCCGTTGCAGCCACAACCACAGGAGTAAAGGCATTTTGTATGAGTTCTTCAACAGCCTTGTCGGGCAGCATCCGGACAATCTTCCAGAATTCTATTGCATGCACCCCGTGTTTATAACCAAGGAAATGTTCAAATTCAGCCACTGTCTGATAACCATCGACACCTCTGGCGGCTTTGATATAACTCTCTAATTCAATCTTGCTGATCAGTCCTTCACGCAGCAGACTTATGATCTTTTTGCCATTGGCGGTGTCGGTTGAGAAGTACTCCGAGATGCTTTTCTGGTCCTCTGCTGAATGCTCAACCAAGTGAATGCCCGCTGAGCCTATGCCGTGAATTGCGTTGTCGTATTCTTGGGTCCCTCTTCCCATCTCATTGATGACCTTCTGCGTCAGAGTCTGAATTTCATCCATGGTATTCAGACGATGAATTTGATTTTCTAATAAAGACTCGTAGGGATATATCCGGAAGACCGTCTTCAGGTTCTGGAAGACTTCCACAATACGACGAGCCTGATTAATCGTCACACCGAACATTGCATGCAGGCGAATCGGTGCAAATTCATCGTACAAGTTAAAAATCGGTACGATGGTACTTAGTTTGCCTCTTGCTGCTGCTAATTGTGCCAGACCTATTGCGGCTTCCAGCGCTTGTTTTTTCAGAGGGTGCTGCCGACTGAATTTGCGGATAGCGTCCAGAGCTTCTGCCTCACCCGGCGTATACTGGAAGGGACTGTACCGGAAGGGACAGCCATCATTTTCGGCGGCTTTCTCGTCGGCCTTCAGCGCTTCCTCCATTCCCTCAATATCTGCTTTTCCGGATTCAATTTCACCTTCCTGACGGGCTATTTCGTACTCTTGCAAGGTTTTACTCTTCTCATTGATGTCACCGTTCATTACCCGATAGAGAGCCGTGTCGTCTTCATTGTCAGGAAGGGTATTCAGTTTGCGATGAACATCTGCCAGCTCACTTTCAGCTTCTTTTACTTCTCGTCTGGCTGTGGCTAAGTCACGATCAGGAACGTATCGGGATTCACCCAGGCCAGCCATTTGCCTGTCAAGTTCATCTTCAATGGCTGCGATACGATCATAAATTTTAGGCCGACCCACTATGTCAACTTCTTCATCCAGCTCCTGAAGGGTTTTTTCAATAAGACTGATCTGATCCTCTAAAGGGGCATCATCCTTATAGCCCTCAATGTCAAGTTGCCGAGCGATTTCATTGTTTGCATCTCTGGTGAGCTCTTCAGTGTCGTAATGGTCGTTTACTTTTTCCCTTAATGCCTGAATTTTGTTACTTAGAGCATACTTCTGGTCATTCAGGCTGGCGCCTTTTTCAAACTCTACATCCAGATCCAATGCCAGTTCAGCGGCAAAACCCCTGCCTCTTTCTTTCGCAGAAGGGTTTTCACTGGTGTCGATGTTCAGCTCGTCTTCTACAGCTTCAAGCATCTTTCTCTGTTGCTTTGTGACCTGCCCATCGACATCCGGGGTTTCGACATGAAAGGTAATAAATTTTTGAAGTATCTCAATTTTTTTTGCGATGTGGTATCCAAGTGAGCTTTCTATTTTCCAGATAACAGCGTCTATCTCATTCAGCATGGATTCTGAGACATCACCGCTTTTTAGCTTTCTGCGAACCCTCTCGAGCCTCGTTGTTTTGAGATCATCCTGGTTGATTTCGAGTTTGAATATTTCTTCTACTGTTTCCAGTATTTCCAGAGCCTCCTTCTCTGCATTCTTCCCGGCTTCTGCAATGTATGTGTGAATTTCTTCAGAAATGGCGTTACGGCGGTTATAGACATCGTCCTCGCGATCCTGGTGATCCAACTCCAGGGCTTTTTCTATGGCCGCAAGTTTTTCTTTGAAAGCTTCTTCTCCGGGCTGACCTGTTGCGGCAACCGATGTTGCGGCAATCGATGTTGCGGCATTCGATGTTGCGGCAAGGGGTTGCTCGACTTCGTGGACTTTCTGACTGATAAGTCTGGCTTGTTCTTCGGGTGGCTGGGTATTATCCCGGTCATCAATACCAGGCGCCGCTGCCATTCGAGTGTTGTAATCCTCTCTGGCGGCGGCTAAGACTTCACGAACTTCTTTTCTCACAATTTGATTTCGTTCAATCTCTACCTGAAGGCTCAGTATCGAGTTTTTCCGTTTTGCCAGCTCTATTTCGGTCTGAGCGTCTTGCATCCTTATGTGTTCCCGAACTGCACGGCAACGAAATTCCAGGGTCTTTTTACTATCCGGGACCAGACCGAGCCGACGTTCAATGACACTCAGACTATTCTGGATTTCCTGATCGGTTCGTTCTTCCTTTTGTTGCATGTGTTGTTGAATGGACTGAAGAATAACCGGATCGTCTTCATTAACCGAAATAATATCTCGCTTGCCTATAATGACCGTCGGTTTTACGTTTACAGCTTCTTTGTCAGGCTGCTCTGTTGCTGCAACCCATTGCTTGATTTCAACAATTTTATTTCTGATGAGTCTGGCTTGTTCTTCGACTGGCTGGGCATCATCCCAGTTGTCAATACCAAGCTCTGCTGCCATTTGAGCATTGCGAACCTTTGTGGCACCTGTTCTGGCATCATGGACTTGTTGTGCCAGAGATGGAACTTGTCCTGCTTCCTGCTGAAGTTTCTGTAACCAGTCTTTCTGTAACCAGCTTTTCTGTGCTTCCTGCTCTTGTTGATTCTGAAAATGTTGTTGAAAGACCTCACGTCCCTGCTGCTTAAGGCGCTTCAGAATGGCCCGGCGACGGGCTTCAAGATTATCCTGATGGTTCGGAACCAGGCCGAGCTGTCCTTCAAAGGTAGCCAGTTTTTCCCGGACTGCTGCTGAGTTTTTCTTCAGCTGATTATGAATGAAAAGAAGGCTACCCAGATCGTCTTCATTGACCAAAATAAGAGAGTGCTTGTCTCCAATGGTGGCCGGTTTTGCTTTTACAGCCTCTTTATCAGACTTTGCTGTTGCGGCATGTGTTTTAGCTTCCGCTTGCCTGATTTTACGAATTTTTCTACTGATGCGTCTGGCTTGTTCTTCGGCTGGCTGGGTATCATCCCAGTTATCAATATCAAGCTCTGTTGCCATTTGAGCGTTGCGAACTTTTGTGGCATCTGCTCTGGCGTCATGAATTTTTTGTTCCAGCTTTGGAGTTCGTTTGGGTTCCCGCTGAAGTTTCTCAGTGGTGCTTTGTTGTCGAAGAGGTTGTCGAAGAGGTTGTTGTTCAGTCTCCGCTTCCTGCTCTTCAAGGTGTTGCAGAATGGCCTGACAACGAGCTTCCGTATCTTCATCGCAATCCGGGACCAGACTGAGCTTATCTTCAATGTATGACAGACTATTCTGGATTTTTCGATCGGTTAGTTTTGCCTTTTGTTGCAGGTGCTGTTGAATGAAATGATAGCGGGCATCCAGATCGTTTTCATTTTTTGGAGTAATGTTGTGCATGCTTTCGATGGTCGCCAGTTTTTCTTTTGCAGCCTCTTTCTGGTGCTGTCCTGTTGCGGCAGTCGAGTGCTTGATTTCATAAAGCTTTTGGCTGATGAGTCTGGTTTGTTCTTCCAGCGGCAGGGTAACATCCCAGTTATCAATGCCAAGCTCTGCTGCCAGTTGAGTGTTGTAATGTTGACTGTCTGCAGCTATTGATTCACGAACCTCTTTCTTCTGTATTGGTATTCGCTCGACTTCTTTGCGCACAATTTTCCGTGCTCGGCTTTTCGCTTTTTTCAGATCTTCCTCCAGGTTTTGAATATCCTGAACACGTTCTTGCTCAAGATAGGCTTCCAGCTTCTCAAGGTGCTGGGGAAGGTATTGGTAATCGGCTTCAAGCTCATCTTCGTTTTTCGGAACCAGACCGAGCTTACTTTCTACGATAGCCAGTCTTTTCCGGACTTGTTCATCGGTGACTTCTCTGTTTTGTCGCAGCAGCTGTTGAATGTACTGAAGGTAACCCAGACTGAATTCTTTGACCGAATCAACACCTCGCTCACGTTCAGTGGCCGCCGGTTTTGCTTTTACAGTTTTGTCATCAGACTGACCTGTTGCGGTAAATATTGCGACAACCCATCGATTGATTTTACCAATTTCTTTTGCAATGATCCTGAGTTGTTCTTCGTTTGGCTTGGTATCATCCCAGTTATCGATACCAAGTTCTTTTGCCATTTGAGCACTGCGAGCTATTCTGGCTCTTATTCTGGCGCCATGAGTTTTTATTGACTGCTCTGGATTACATTCGACTTCCTGTTCAAGCTTCTGCATCAATTTTTTCTCTTGTGCCCGCTCTTGACGAAGTTGTATAAGCTCCTTGTTAATTTGTTGTTTGAGTTGATCTGCTCTGAGTCTCCCTCTTTCACTGATAGTGTCTTTCTGCGTTTCGAGATTTATCTCTTTTCTAAGATGCCTGAGACTGAGTTCTTTTATTAGCAAGAATACCTGCTTATCATCCATCTCATTCATCTGTCTGGATATGTCGCTTATGGGTTTGGAAGTAAGCTTTTCTATGACTTCAAGAGTATCGTCCTGCAGCTGATTAAGATAACTGTCATCCACTATCTCTTCCTGAATAGTCTGAATAAAGAGTGGGTTAGTCAGAAGATTTCTAAGTGCAGGTTTGAAGCTGAAGCGTTTTTCGAGCCGATTAAGCACCCAGGTCGATGTGAGGACCGGGAAAGCGTCTTCGATCTGTTCTACTGTGAGTTCAAATTCATCTGCTCCATCTGAAGTTGCACTGGTCAATGCCTGCTCAAGATATTCATAGTGTATCAGTGTCCACAGATCCTCTTCGTATTGAAGCGTCGCTTGGCTATCTTCTTCAGTATGTAGCTCTACAGCCAAATTCTCCAGCAGTGCCATCTGCCTGCTTCGGATGGTGTGCTGGTAGCCTTTGACCTTATCTTTTTTGATTTGTGCTTTTGCTGCAGAGAGGGGATTACGGGCCTCTTCCGCCCACATGTTATAGAGCTCCTCCACAAAAGCGACATCGGCCGGGTTTTGCTTCTGACCACGGAAAACAATAACTTCTCCCGGAGTCTCAGTCACTTCCAGTCTTGGGTAGCCTACAGGCACAGGATAAGCTTGTGCATCATCCTCGACGTGGACAACATAGCCAACGGGTTGATGACAGTGCAATAGATCGTTCAGGGCTTCCTGTTGTAAATCTTCCTCCATTACATGAACCTGGGTATAGGCAGAGGTAGCTGCTGCGAAAAGCACTTCATCATTGACAAAGAGCGATTGACCCAGGCGCACTAAATCAGGAGGCTGATCGTTGGCAGCGATAAGACGCATGAAAGTACGCCCTTTCACATTCACTTCATCTACTTCAATAGTGGCAAGGGCAACATAGTTATCCATTTCGCCAAGTTGTCCCGCTCTTTCGTGCGCACCTTTCAGCACTCTGGCCAGTTGTTCGGGGCTGGCAACTTTCGTTAAGGGTTCTAATGACTGGAGGTCGCCTACTTGATTTCGAACTGCTGCAATTGAATCCTGATCGGTCATTCCGTTTCTGACTTCAATGACCAGTGCCTTTTCTGCCAGGTTATGGGTGAACCTGAATATCCCCTCATTACCTATCTTGAGAACTTTGGTGTATTTCTGAGCAACGTCCTTCTCGTCTGTTTCAAACAGATCAACACTGGAAGCGCCGCCAATGCCAGACAGAGTGTCTGTGAAGCCTTCAGAAGGCAGTTCGTAGTCTGCTCTGACCTGAGTCTGATCAGGGTAGGTGGTTGTGCAGGATTTGGGTATTGGTTGCTGGTCATTGTCCAAAGTTTGCTTAACTATGACTTCGCTCCGGGTATACTCTGTATGTCCTTTGTTCAGAATATCAGCGGATTTTGTCTGCAGTTTGCGCTCGGCCATTGCGTCTGTGGCCATGATGGAAGAGCTGATTGCAACGGCCACTGCAAAGCTTAATGCATTGGGGCGAGTATTTGCCATTCTACTACCTCAGAGCTGAGTACTTTTATCGCCGTGAAAGGTGACGCACACCCGGAGCGGGGAAACCTTTTCTAATCGCTTATGGTCAGTCGCTCATCGCTGTTTCGATAAGCCGTTGAGAGAATCTAGTTCACAGTGGCAAATCTGGTAAGCTGCTTGGTAGAATTGATTGGTTTTTTCAGGGAAGGAATACCTCCATACTTTCTGACAGGGTTAACTCGATAGTTTGATCCGAAACAATCCAGTCTGTATTTCTTTGTGCTGATTTCTTTTGGTTGGCTATGAAGGTTTCATTTCCTGACCTTGAGACCAGCTGATGCTGTTTTCACGGCTGTGGAAGGGGGCTCAGGCGCTGCAGCCCCTGACTCGAAAAGGGCACCCAGGGTATAAGAGTAAGGAATACTATCTGCGTGGGAAAATGACCATTTAGGCACATTTTCCCTGAAGTATTTCTCCCAGCTATTCTCGAACAGCTTCATGGTGCGATCCCGGCGTTCACGAAACTGCAGGTAATTTTCGTGTCGGGTCCAGCCATACATCGTGTCGTCTGCTTTAATACGGTTCGCATAGGCTTCATCGGTTTCGGTCAAGCGTTGAGGCAAAGCAACAGCAGTACGTTTCACATATTCACCGTCCGTTTCACCCATGCCTATCCAGCGATTAATTTTGTCCAGGCTGCGGCCCAGAGGTCCACCCAGCCATTGAGTGAGCATCTTGTTGTCATTCATAAAGAAGTCGAAAGTGAGACTCGACGCCAGAGCGAATCCGAAAGTTTGAGCGTAAGTAAACCCGGATAAAAGGCCATGGGCGTATGATCCGGCTGTGGCTACCGGACCCAATACGAGACCGGCTGTGGCTGAGGCCAGCGTTTTTACTTTTTGTGGCGTCACCCTGTGCAGCAACGGAACCTGAACCCCCTGGCGGGAACCCATGGATTTCACTATTTCGGGCATCAGACGGGAAAGGCTGCGATAGCTCTGTGGGTTGGCATTGTACTGTCTGGCAAACAGCGCAGAGCCGGTTCTTAACAGAATGACCGATGAGGCGGCTTTGCCCAGTGGCATGGCCAGTCCGCCCACTTCAGAGATTTGTTCAATGCCGCTGTGGTAGGCATATTGGCCGGTTCGGTCAAGATCAACAGCGTAGCGTTCCAACCAGTGCTGGAAAGGTGTGAGCATTCTATGCAGGTAATCACCTCTGTTGGTCAGATCCAGAAGATAGAGGAATGACATGTTTGCAAGGGACAGTTTGGCAGCCTGCCAGTGGGTATGAGCGACCAGAAGAGGTTTGTAACTGGAGTAGTACCAGGTGACAGCTTGAACCAGAAAGGCGGAAGGTTTCAGCCAGTAATCCTGTAGCTGCTGCTCAACCATAGCGGCATGAGCCTGCATCAATGTGTCATGGATAGCCCTGATCAGTTCTGATTCGGATAGTCCGGCAACATTGGCATAAGGTGTCAGGGTTTCGTTAATATTGGCCAGAAACGCTGCCGTCCTGCGACCATTGTCAAAGGCAATATCGTCAAGAACATAGTTGGCGACGACCGCAGCTGAGTACTCTTTCATGCCGGCAACCGACTCTTTCATACCTGCCGGGCCAGTTGCGGTCACGGTCACAGGAGTAAAAGCACTCTTTATGAATTCCTCGGCACCCTTGTCGGACAGCATCCGGACAAGGGCTTTGAGGTCAGGATTGACACCGTTTTTGTAGCCAAGGAAGTGTTCAAATTCAGCCACTGTCTGATAACCATTGACACCTCTGACGGCCTTCATGTAGTTCTCAAGTTCAACCTGGCTGATCAAACCTTCACGCAGCAGAGCCATGATCTTGTTACCACTGGCAGAGTGGGCAGCGAAGTAATCCGAGAAGCTTTTCAGGTCCCCTGGTTGATGCTCGACGAAGTGAATGGCTGTTTTGCCCATGGTGTGAATTTCGTTGTCGTATTGTTGTGCACCGGTTTTCATCCCATCTCTGGCTATGAGCACCAGAAAATAGAGTTCTTCCACGACAGTCATAGGGTCATATTTTTCAGGCCGGAGGGGCGGGAAGTTCGCTTTCAGGTTTTTGAAGATTTCTACAATCCGACTGGCCTGAGCAGACGTCAGTTCGTCTCCAACCATTGCCTGCAGGCGAATCGGTGCAAATTCATCGTCAAAATCGAAATGGGGAAGGCAGGGTATTTCCTTACCGTTTTCTACTGCTGATTGTGCCAGACCCAGTGCCGCTTCAAGAGCTTGTTTCTTGAGAGAGTGCTGCTGCACGAAGTCTTCGATTGCGGCCCGAACCTCCGCCTGTATCGGCGTGTACTGGAAGGGACCGTCGTCCATTTCGACGGCTTTCCGGGCAGTCTGCAGGGCTTCCTTCCTTCTCTCAAGGTTTGCTTGTCTGGTTTCAACCTCAGCTTCCAGACGAGCCTGTTCCTGAAGCAGTTGCCGGATCTTGCCGCCAGTTCCATCTTCCCCGCCCAGTAGTAGCTTATGGTTTCTCAGGGCGTTAACCCGTTGTTTATCGGTATCAGCAGGTTCTGGTTTGAGACCCAGGGCATCTTCAGTGGCGTCAAGAATCGATTGGTGATGAATGCCGAGAGCGTCTGCTGCTTCCGATAAAGCTGCTTTTTTATCCATAAGTTCTGAATTCAGCCGAGCTATTTCGTGCTCATGTAAGGTTTTAGTCTTTTCATCGATCTCTCCAGATTCAAGAATCTCCTCTTCTCTGACATACAGATTAATTTGTGCAATGTCCTCTTGGACCACTGCATTGCTCAGTTCCAAACTTTTTCTGTCGTGCTCACGCAGAAATCTTGTGACCAGATTGTACTTTTTCCTGGTTAAAGGCAGTTCACCCTCGACTTTATCGGTTTCGTAACGACCACGAGTGATTGCATAGATTGCAATGCGAGTAAAGTAATCCGATGCTTCCAGTAAATTGAGGTCACTAAACGTCGCGATCCGGAAAGCTTCCGTGGCAGCTCCCATTTCATCAAGAGCTTTTTCCATAGAATCAATGTTCGCGGTGCTGAGAGTTTCTGTGGCAGCTCTCAGTTTCTCAAGGGCTTCATCCTCTGTTACTGCAGAGTTCCGGCGCAGAAAATGTCTGATGTCGTCTAATCGCTCTTCAGGGGTTTGCTCATCATCTGTGGGAAGACCAAACCTGATCTGAATTTTTTTTATTGCCTGATTGAAAACCTTTTCGTGTTCTTCCATGGCAACAGGGGTATTGTCAGTTGTGCGCAAAAATAACGGTTGTTTGTGACGGATAGCATCCAGGTTGTGATTAGTCGTCTCCAGCTCACCTTCAGCGTCTTTTACCGCCTGCCTGGCTATGGCTAGCTCACGATCAAGAACGTATCGGGGTTTGGGTCCCAGCCGAGCCATTTGCCTGTCAAGCGCATTCTCAATGGCTGCAATACGCTCAGCAACGTCAGGCTGAGGCACTTTGAAAACTTCTTCATCCAGCTGTTCGAGTTTTGCTTTAATCAGACGGCTTTGGACGTCTAAAGTGGCGTCGTCTTTATAATCTTCAACGTTGAGTTGATGAGCAATTTTATTGTTCCACGCTCTCCTGTGATCTTCATCTTCATAAATTTCGCCTGCTTCTTTAACCCGTAATTCCTGAATTATGTCTCCCAGAGTATGCTGCCGGTCAGAAAGGCTGACATCGTCTTCAAACCTAACCTGCAGATCACTGGCCAGTTTAGCTATGAAAGCTTTGCGCTTTTCCATGGCTGCAGGGTTTTTATGAGGGTCAATATTCATCTCGTGTTCTACAGCTAAAAGATATTCTGCCTGTTTTTCCCTGGCTCGCTGATCCGATTCTTCGACTATCAGGGCAAGACGGGCACGGATTCTGTCGCGTCTGATATCACTCCCCTCTGGAGTCTCCAGAGATGCACTTTCATCTTTCCAGAGGAACTTATCCATCTCATTGAGCAGGTATTCCGAGATATCCTCGCCATCACGCTGTATAGTAACCCTGTCAAGTCTTGTGAGGACCCTGTCAAGTCTTGCTGCTTTGTCGTCCTCTTCATTGATTTCGAGTTTCAGTAATCCTTCCAGGGTTTTCAGTATTTTCAGGGCCTCTTCCTCTGAACGTTGTCTGGCTTGTGTGATGTATTTCTGCATGTGCGTGGAAATGTGCTGGCGACGGAGATACTCATCGTGCTCTCCAGGACAGGTAGCCATCTTCAGAGCTTTTTCCACGTTGGTCAGTTTCACAAATACTACAGGCCCGGTCATGGGGTGGCCTGGTGTTCTGATGTCTTCCAGTTCCTGTTCCAGCTTTGAAAGCTCGAACAGTTTGTCATTTACCGTTGATTCCAGTCTGGCGCGGTTATCAGGACCGGGGTTTTCGCTCAGGTCAATACCAAGAACCAATGCCAGAGCTTCTTTTCTGGCCCTGGTGTAAGAATCTTCCATATCGATCTGACGACTCATTGCCTTGAGTTGTTGACGAAGACTTTCTTGATGAGTACTTATTTCCCTGAGCTTTTGAATTAGGCGTCCTTGTTGAACGCCAATGTCTTCATGACTGTCAAAATCCCGGATGTTTAAATAGGTGGCAATGGTTGCATAGATGGATCTGATTTCAGCTTCTTGTTTAGCATCCATTCTGATGTCTTGTTTTTGAAGCTGTTTCAGAGCAATCTGAGCTTCATGACTCTTAAGGTGTTGTTGAACGGCCTTGCAACGGGCTTCCAGGTCGTTTTTATTATGTACGACCAGGCCAAATTCTTCTTCATAGTGGGTCAGTTGGTTCAGTCTTATCTGATTAGCCCGTTCCAGCTCTTGATACAGGTACTGTTGAATAGACTGAAAGCGGAAATCCAGATCGTTTTCATTGTATGGAGTGATATCGAGCTTTTTTTCAATGGCCGCCAGCTTTTCTTTTATAGCTTCTACCGGAGGCTGTTCTGTTCCGGCATCCAGGCTGTTGATTTCAAGAAGTTTGTCTCTGATGAGTCTGACCTGTTCTTCCATTGGTCTGGTGTTATCCCAGTTATCAATGCCAAGGTATTCTGCCAGTTGAGCGTTGTGATCCCTTCTGGCTGCATCTACGGATTCAAGAACCTCTTTTTTAAGCATTGGCATTTGAGCGATGTTATACCTAACTCTTCGCACATAGTTTTTGTGTTTTTGCAGCTCCACTTCCCGCTCTTTATTCTGCTGAAGACGATGTTCGCCGATCAGAGTCTCCAGTTTCTTGAGCTGTTGAGAGACTTCCTGGTTATCTTTTTCATCGGAAGCCAGAACGAACTGACGTTCAGTAGTCGGTAGCTTTGCCTGTGCAGTCGCAACCCTGAGCCGTCCTGTTTCGACAACCGCTTTGTTCATTTCATGAATTTTCTGTCGGATGAGTCTGACCTGTTCTTCTGGTGGCCGGGTATCATCCCAGTGATCAATACCCAGATCCTTTGCCAGTTCAGTGTTGTAAGCTTTTCTGGCCTCTTCTCTGGCGTCACGAAATTGTTGTTTTAGCGCCGGAATTCGATCGACTTCCTGTTGCAGTTTCCGTGACTGGTCTTGCAGTCTGAACAGCTCTTTAAGAGCCTTTGAAAGTTCATCCTCAGCCTCTTGTTTGAGTTGAAGTGCTCTGAGTTTTTTTTCCTTTTCGCTGGTGATAGCTTTATTCGATGTGACCTGTAAATGGTTTATAACCCGGATGAGTTCGAATTCTTTTCTCTGCAGCTTGTCCAGTTTGCTATACACCTCAATGAGCTGTGTGATGATGTCGCTCTTGACCTTGGAAGCAAACTGTTCGTTGTCCCCAAGAGCAGCGCCCTGCGCCCCGTTGATACTGCTTAAAATGATTGTCGTTTTCTGAATCTTCTGAATGAACAGCTCGTTAGTCAGAAGATTTCTGATTATGGGTTTGAAGCTGAAGTGTTTTATGAGTTGCTCATGCACCCAGGTTGGTGTGGCGACCGACAAAGCACTCCGGATGTGTCCTATCACGAATTCGAATTCCTTTGCCTGATCCGGAGTGGAGCTGGTCAATGCCTGCTGCAGAGATTCATAATACGCAAGCATAACCATTTTATCCTGGTCAGGTTCAGCATCCTGCTGTTCGGCTAACTCCTGCAATAGTGCCATTTGCCTGCTTTGAATGATGTACTGGTAGCTTTTTAGCTTATCTTTTTTTACCGGTATGGTTAATTCAAGGTTGGGGTAATCGGCGTCACCGCCTGCATAGAGACTATAAAGGCCTTCCACAAAAGCGCTGTCGGCTGGATTCTGTATCTGACCATGAAAAACAATCGTCTCCCCCGGAGCCTGTGTCACTTCCATTCTCGGATAACCATCAGGTACAGGACGGGCTTGTGTATCATCCTCAACGTAGACAACATATCCGATGGGCTTCTGATGTGATAAGAGTTTATTCAGCGCCTCCTGTTTTAAACTCTCTCCCTGGATATGAACCTGAGCATAGGCAGAGGTGGCTGCTGCAAAAAGAGCCTCATCATTGATAAAGAGCGATTGACCCAGACTTTGCAGTTCAGGAGGCTGGTCGCTCGCTGCGATAAGACGCATGAAGGTGCGCCCGTTCACTTCAACTTTGTCTACTTTAATGGTGGCAAGGGCAACGTAGTCATCAACTTCGCCGAGGTTGCCTGCTCTTTTATTCGCACCGTTCAGTATTGCAGCCAGTTGTTCGGGACAGGCAACTTTCGTCAACTGTTGTAATGATTGTGATTCAGTGCCTTCAGGCCGGGCGCGAACAGCCCTGATAGAATCCTGATCGGTCATTCCTTTTCTGACTTCAATGACCAGTTGCTTTTCTGCAAGGTTATGGGTGAACCTGAAGACTCCCTCATCACCTGCCTTCAGTACTTTTGTGTACCTCTGAGCAACATTACTCTCGTCGGTTTCAAATACATCAACACTGGAAGCGCCACCATCAACATCAGAAAGAATTTCTGTAAAGCCTGCTGAATGAACGCGGTAGCTTGCCCTGTCATGAGCCTCATCAGGGTAGATGGTTGTGAAGGATTTGGGTATTGGCTGCTGGTCATCACCTAAAGTTGGCTGAACGATGACTTCACTATGGGTAAACTCCGCATGTCCACTGTCATGAATATCGAAAGATTTTATCTGCAGCCTGCGGTCGGCCAGTGCCTGTGTACTGATGATGGAAGAACCGATCGCAACGGTCACTGCAAGGCTTAATGCATTGTGGCGTACATTTGTCATTCTACTACCTCAGAGCAGGGTACTTGTATTACCGTGAGAAGTGACTGCAGCACCAGGCGAGGAAGTAGCTTTTATTTAAGGCTGTCTGCTGAAGCTGCAGGTCGAAAACTCGATTGGGGGGCATACCTCTTTTCATGACCGTGAATTGTCTGATCACCACCCTTTTGCCATTTGTAAAAGGCTCCAAGAGTGTAGGAGTATGGAATGCTTTCTGCATGGGAAAACGACCATTTAGGTACATTTTCCTTAAAGTATTTCTCCCAGCCATTCGCAGACATCTTCATGGTGCGATCACGGCGTTCACGGAAATGCAGGTAATTTTCGTGCCGCGTCCAGCCATGCATCATGTCACTTGCTTTAATACGGTTTGCATAGGCTTCATCGTTTTCACTGAAGCGCTGAGGCGTAGCAATGGCCGTACGTTTGAAATATTCATCCTGGGTTTCACCCATGCCCAGCCAGCGATTAATCCTGTCAAGGCTTCGACCCAGAGGTCCACCCAGCCATTGAGTCAGCATCTTGTTGTCGTTCATAAAGAAGTCGAAAGTGAGACTCGATGCCAGGGCGAATCCGAGGGTTTGAGCGTAGGTAAAACCGGATAAAAGACCGTGGGCGTATGTTCCGAAGTTGGCTACCGGACCCAGCACCAGACCGGCTGTGGCAGAGGCCAGAGTTTTTACTTTTTGTGGTGTCACCCTGTGCAGCAGGGGTACCTGAACCCCTTGCCCGGAACCCATGGATTTGACTATTTCGGGTACCAGGCGGGACATGCCGCGATACATCTGCAGGTTGGCGTTGTGCTGTCGGGTAAACAGCATGGAGCCGGTTTTCAGCAAAATGACGGAGGAAGCGGCTTTACCCAATGGCATGGCCAACCCACCCAGTTCAGAGATTTGTTCAATTCCACTGTGGTAGGCATATTGACCGGTTCGGTCAAGATCAACACCATAGTGCCCCAGCCAATGCTGGAAAGGTATCAGCATCCTGTGCGTGTAATCACCTCTGTTGGTCAGATCCAGAAGATAGAGGAATGCCATGTTTGAGAGGGACATTTTGGCAGCTTGAAAGGTGCTAAGGACTAACAGCAGGGGTTTGTAGCTGGAGAAGTACCAGGTGACAGCCTGTACCAGACAGGCTGAAGGTTTGACCCAGTAATCATTGAGCTGCTGCTCAACCGCTGCGGCATGAGCCAGCATCACTGTGTCATGGATAGCCTTGATCAGTTCTGATTCAGAGAGTCCGGCAGCATTGGCGTAAGGTGTCAGGGTATCCTGAACGTTGGCCAGAAACGCAACTGTCCTGCGGCCATTGTCAAAGGCAATATCGTCTAGAGCATAATTGGCGATGACAGCAATTGCGTACTCTTTCATGCCGGCAACAGACTCTTTCATACCCGTCGGGCAAGTCACCGCCACAGCTGCTTTTTTATCTTTCAGGTCTAAATTCAGTCGAGATACTTTGTGCTCATGGAAGGTTTTAGTCTTTTCATCGATCTCTCCAGAATCAGGAATCTCCTTTTTTCTGAGATCCAGATTATTTTGTGCAATATTTTCTTCGACCACTGCCTTGGTCAGTTCCGTACTTTCTCTGTCGTGCTCAGCCAGAAGTTTTGCGACCGGAGTGTACTTTTTCCAGGTTAAAGTCAGCTCGCCCTCGACTTCATTGGTTTTGTCACGGCCATAAGCATCTAAATAGGCTTTAAGTGCAGTAGAGAAAGACGATAAATCGTTGCCATTTTCCACCCAGGTGTCCATAGCTTTTATGACAGCTTCGAGTTTTTCAAGCGCCTGACCGATTTCTACAGTGTCAAATTGCTCTTCAGGGGCAGGGGCATCGCCTGCAGGCAGACCCAATCTGGTCTGAATTTGTTTCCTTGCCTGATCGGGAGCCTTTTCGTCTTCATCCGTAACACTGCCTTTGGCGTTAGCAGGACGCAAAGGTAACACTTGTTCGCGACGAATAGCATCCAGATTATGATTAACACTGGCCAGCCCACTTTCAGCTTCATTGTTAGCATTTGTTCTGGTGCTCTGTTGCTGAAGTTGTTGCTTTTGTTCAGTGATCTGAGCTACCTGCTCATTAAGGTGTTGCTTGATGGCCTGACAACGGATTTCCGGGTCCTTTTCGTTATCCGGGATCAGACCGAGCTGACCTTCAATGTCAGCCAAATGATTCTCAGCTGCCTTTACTCGATCGGCCTGTTCTGCTTTTAGTCGCTCCAAGTGCTGTTGAAGAGACAGATAGCGGGCATCCAGATCGTTTTCATTATCTGGAGTAATATCGTGTTTTCTTTCAATGGCCGCCAGTTTTTCTTTCAAAGCTTCTTTCCGAGGCTGTCCTGTTGCAGCAACCGATGTTGAGGCCATTGATGCCGAGGCAGTCGATGTTGGCGCAATTGATGTTGGCGCAATTGATGTTGGTGCAATTGATGTTGGTGCAATTGATGTTGGTGCAATTGATGTTGGTGCAATTGATGTTGCGGCAACCGTTGTTGGGGTAATCAATGTTGTGATAACCGGTTGCTTGATTTCATGAATTTTCTGACTGATGAGTCTGGCTTGTTTTTCTGGTGGCTGGGTATCATCCCAGTTATCAATACCAAGTTCTGCTGCTATTTGAATGTTGTAATCTCGCCTGGCTGCTGCTGTTGCTTCAAGAACTTTTTTTTTCAGGATTGGAATTCGATCGACTTCCTCCTGAAGATTCTGAATCCAGTTATTCCGTTCTGCCAGCTCTTTTTCGATCTCAGCGTCCTGCTCCCAGATGTGTTGCTGAATGGTCTGGCAACGGACTTCCAGATCCCTGCCTTCAACCGGGATAAGGCCGAGCTGACCTTCAATGTAAGCCATATTATTCAGGATTATCCGATCGGTTAATTCTTCCGGGAGCACACCTTGCTGACAATCAATGTAAGCCAGATTATTCTGGATTATCCGATCAGTTAGCTCTCTCTTTCGTTGCAGGTGCTGTTTAATGGACTGAAGGATACCCAGATCCTCTTCATTAACCGAAGTCATATCTCGCTTGCGGCCAATGACCTCCGGTTTTGCTTTTTCAGCTTCTTCATCAGGCTGTCTTGTTACGGTAATCCGTTGCTTGATCTCATCAATTTTATCTATGATGAGTCTGGTTTGTTCTTCGGGTGGCCGGGTATCATCCCAGTCATCAATACCAAGCCCTGCTGCCATTTGAGCGTTGCGAACTTTTGTGGCTTCTGCTGCGGCATCATCGGCTTTTTTTTCCAGCTCCGGGATTCGTTTGGCATCCTCCCGAAGTTCATAAACCGTGTTTTTGATCACCTCGAACGTTTGACGAAGCTCTTTAAGCTCAGCCTCAAATTTCTCACTGAGTCGTTCTGGTTTCATTTTTTCCTCACCGTTGGCAGCGGCCATTGCCGTTGTGCCGTGGCCTAATGTTTTGGCTGTACCGGCGAGTTGCCCGGCGAGTTCGGCCTCTCCTGCCCGCAGCACTTCCGTCGTGCTTGCCATCTCGAGCATCTGTTGGTTAATGTCACCCATAACTTTGGGGGAAAAGGAGGAAAACTTTTTGCCTTCGCCATCAGCAAAGCGCTGCATCGCTGTGTTAATAGAGGATATAAATTTTTGAATATTGTGATTAAAATTATGGCTAATCAGAAGATTTTTAAGTACGGGTTTGAAGCTGAAGTTTTTTATGAGTTGAAACTGCATCCAGATTGGCGTGATGACCAATGAAGCGATTCTGATGTGTCCTGTTGTGAACTCAAACTCATCGGTTCCATCGGCAATAGCACTGTTTAATGCCTGTTGAAAAGACTCATAATAGGTAAGCTCTGACAGGTTATCTTCGTTAAGTTTGGCATCGTAGTTTTCAGCCAACTCTGCAGCCAACTCCTCCAGCAGTGCCATCTGCCTGCTTCTAATAATGTACTGGTAGCCTTTGATCTTGTCTTTTTTAACCTCTGCAGTGAGTTCTTTAACTGTATATTCTTCCCAGATGACAAGCTGGCTTTTCACAAAAGCAATATCGGTCGGGTTCTGTTTCTGACCACGAAAAACAATTATCTCCTCCGAGGCCTGATCCACTTCCAGCTTTGGATAACCCTCGGGCACAGGATAAGCCTGTGTGTCATCCTCGACGTGGACAACATAGCCAACAGGTCTATGGTACGACAGTAGTTTGTGGAGAACTCTCCGTTGTAGTTTTTCCCCCAGAACATGAACCTGGGCATAGGCAGAGTTGGCTGCTGCTAAAAGAGCTTCATCATTAACAAAGAGCGATTGCCCCAGGCGCTGCAATTCAGGGAGTTGATCGCCCGCAACCACTGGGCGCATAAAAGTGCGTCCGTTCACTTCAACTTTTTTTACTCTAATGGTGGCAAGGGCAACATAGTCATCCCTTGCACCAAGGTTTCCCGCTCTTAGATGGGCACCTTTCAGTGTTGCGGCCAGCTGTTCGGGGCCGGCGACTTTTGTTAACGGATCTATTGGTTGGATGTCACCTGACTGAGCTCGAACGGCCTCAATTGAGTTCTGATCGGTCATCCCTTTTCTGACTTCAATGACCAGTTTTTTTTCTGCAAGATTATGGGTGAACTTGAAGACTCCTTCATCACCTACCTTCAGGACTCTGGTATATTTCTGAGCAACGTCATTCTCGTCTGTTTCAAACAGATCTACACTGGCAACGCCACCCTCTATGCCAGAAAGTACGTCTGTGAAGCCTTCAGAAGGAACGTCATAGCCCGCTCTGACTTCAGTCTGATCAGGGTAGGTGGTTGTAAAGGATTTAGGTATGGGTTGCTGGTCATCACCTAAAGTTGGCTGAACTATGACCTCACTCTGGATAAACTCCACGTGTCCACTGCCCAGAATATCGACAGATTTTGTCTGCAGCCTGCGATCGGCCAACGCCTGTGTACCAAAGATGGAAGAACCGATTGCAACGGCCACAGCAAGGTGCAATGCATTGGGACGAGCATTTGTCATTCTGTTACCTCAGGACTGATTACTTTAATTACCATGAAAAGTGTTTGCCACATGTGGCAAGGAAGCGACTTTTAATCGCTCGTGGCTGTCGTTTTCCAGAAAGCGACAATGTGTTTCTACCCTCGTCGGGATAAATGGTGGTTTTTAGTTCTTTTAAAAATCTCCGAGTCAGAGCACGAGCTAATCTGCCTCATCGGGATCATAACCTTCCAACTCTCCCTGATCTTCCATTTCATCAAGATTCGGTTCATAGGGAGCCGGTTCCGGAGTACCGGAGTCATCATCATCAAGCATGAACTGTTCAGTGTCGGGTTGATCATCGTCGTCCTCTAGTCCGCTCAAGTCTGCATGGTTCACAGAGGCAAAGCCCAATGCCAATAGAATGGTCAGGAACGAGGCCCCCGAAATTGCAAAAGCCCGGAGCCTTTTGACAGAGAGCCAGTTTATTGACTCGGGTTTCCCGGGAGCGAAGGAAGCATAAGCCTTGCAATTAAATGTCTCTTTTTCTGAATTGACCCGGGGGGCATTCATTTGAGCTGTTTTTTCAGGAATGGAATACATTGTTTCGTACCTCTTCATAGGGGTGAATCGGTAGCCCAATCAGAGAGAGAAAGCAGTATGAATTTCTTTATACCGGCTTCTTCTGGATGGCTATGAAGTGAGCATCTGCTGGTTTCTGATATCAGAGTTCGTCGCGGGGATTTTTATCGTCTCCCCGATCTTCATCAAGATTGAACGCAAGACCAGCCATTGCTGGATTTACAGCTGCCGGGGATTTCTCAGGCGCTGCAGTGGGTGTCGCGGTTGTTATCGGCACAGGTTCAGAGCTTTCCCTGAATTCATCCAGTATAATGGGTGGAATAACTTCAGTCTTTGTCACCGGAGAAGTCTTCGTGGACTCGGAAAGAAGCGCTTCCACTGAAGTCATCACCGGTGTTTCACGGGGCACTGGCGTGGCACTGCCGGTGGTTGCTTGTTGCCTGGTTGATTCACCGGCCTTTTGCCATTCATAGAAGACACCTAAAGTGTAAGAGTAAGGAACACTTTCTGCATGGGAGAATGACCATTTAGGTACATTTTCCCTGAAGTATTTCTCCCAGCCATTCTCAAACATCTTCATGGTGCGATCCCGGCGTTCACGGAAATGCAGATAATTTTCATGACGCGTCCAGCCAGGCATGCTGTTGCTTGCCTTAACACGGTTTACATAATCCTCACCGGTTTCATTGAAGCGTTGTGGCGTGGCAACAGCCGTGCGTTTCACATATTCAGCGTCCGTTTCACCCACACCTCGCCAGCGATTAATCCTGTCAATACCTCGCCCCAGAGGACCACCCAGCCATTGAGTGAGCATCTTGTTGTCGTTCATGAAGAAGTCGAAAGCAAGGCTCGATGCCAGAGCGAACCCAAAGGTTTGAGCATAGGTAAATCCTGATAACAGACCCTGGGCGTATGCTCCGGCAGTGGAAATCGGCCCCAGCACGAGGCCGGCTGTGACAGAGGCCAGACTTTTCACTGCTTGTGGTGTCACCCGGTGCAGCAGCGGCACCTGAACGCCTTGTCCGGAACCCATGGATTTTACTATCTCAGGCATCAGGCGATAAATGCTGCGATACCTATGGGGGTTGGCGTTGTACTGTCTGGCAAAGAGCATGGAGCCGGTTCTGAGCAGAATGGCTGAGGAAGTGGCCTTGCCCAATGGCATTGCCAGCCCGCCTACTTCAGAGAATTTTTCAATTTCTCTGTGGTAGGCATATTGCCCGATTCGGTCAAGATCAACACCGTAGCGTTCCAACCAGTGCTGGAAAGGGGTGAGCATCCTGTGCGTGTAATCACCTCTGTTGGTCAGATCCATAAGATAGAGGAACGAAATACTTGAGAGGGCCAGGTCGGCTGCATGCCAGGCAGTGTAGGTCATCAGTAGAGGTTTGTAGCTGGTGTAGTACCAGGTGACAGCCTGAACCAGATAGGCTGAAGGTTTGAGCCAGTATTCATTTAGCTGCTGTTCAACCGCTGCAGCATGTGCCAGCACCAATGTGCTATTGATAATCTTGATCAGCTCTGATTCAGCCAGGCCAGCTGCATTGGCATAAGGTGTCAGGGTATCCTGAACATTGGCCAGGAATGCGGTTGTTTTGCGGCCGTTTTCAAAGGCAATATCGTCAAGAACATAGTTGGCGATAACTGCAGCGGCGTACTCTTTCATGCCGACAACAGACTCTGTCATACCTGTCGGGCCAGCGGCAGTCACAGCCACATTAGCAAAGGCACTCTGCATGAATTCCTCAGCAACCTCATTGTCCAGCCTTTGGACAACAGCTCTGAAGCGGGGCACATTGACTTTGTGCCTGTAGCCAAGAGCGTGTTCAAATTCATCTGCTGGCAGATAGCCATCGATACCTCTGACGGCTTTCATGTAGTTCTCAAGTTCAACTTTGTTGATCAGACCATCACGCAGCAAAGCTATGATCTTGCCACCACTGGCAGAGTGGGCAGCGAAGTATTCCGAGAAGTCTTTCAAGTCCCTTTGCTGGTGTTCGATGCAGTGAATAACCGCTGAGCCTATGCTACGAATTTCGTCGCCGAATTCTTTTGCTCCAATGTTTCTCTCAATCCATGCCCTGGTCGTGAGTGTTTGGATTTCCCTGAGAACATTTCGAGATCGATCTTCTGAAAGCAGGGGGAGCGGGAAAGCTGTTTTCAGGCTTCTGAACATTTCCACAATCTGACCGGCCTGTTGAATCCTCAGTTTGTTTCCGACTTTTGCCCGCAAGCGAATCGGTGCAAATTCATCGTCAAAATCGAAACCTATAAAGTTGGGGGGGGTCTTACCGCTATAGGCTGCTGCTTCCTGCAGGCCAATGACGGCCTGAATAGCTTGTTTTTTGAGAGGGTGTTCCTTCGAGAATTTGTGGATAGCGTCCAGAGCCTTTACCTGTCTCGGCGTGTACTGGAAGGGACCGTCCTCTTCTTCGACGGCTTTCTCTGCAGTCTTCAGGATTTCCTTCCTTCTCTCAATTTTTGCCTTCCCGGCTTTAATCTCGCCTTTGAGACGGGCCTGTTCCTGAATCAGTTGCCGGATCCTGCCGCCGGTGCCGTCGTGCCCGCCAAGTTGTACCTGTTTGTGTCTCAGGGCATTAACCCGGTGTTCACTGGTGTCAGTGGCGTCTGGTTTAAGTCCCACCGTTTTTTCCAAGGGGGCAAGAGACGTTTTATGAAAATCCGTCAGGTCCTCTTCTGCTTTTGATACCTCTTTACTTTTCAGTTTCAGGGCCAAATTCAGCCGCGCTATTTCGTTCTTATGTATGGTTTCAGCCATGTCATCAGTGTTTCTACAACGCTTGATCTCCTCTTTTTTAAGGTCCAGCTTCTGTTGTGCATTCCTCTTTTCAAACCACGCATTGGTCACCTCTAAGTTTTTCCTGTCGTGATCAACCAGAAATTGCCTGACCAGAGAGTTCTTTATCCGGGTTGAAGCCAGTTCACCCAATGATCCACCGAATTTACCGGTCCCGTACAAACCAGGAATTTTTTTGTGCAGATCGACAATAAACTCTTCATGTTCTTCCGTAAAACTGAGGACATTTCCTTTTATCTCAATGTTCCTGTTTGTTTTGGCTCTCAGTTCCTTAACGATGTTATCCCGTTGTTCCTGACTGCATCCCCGCAGGTAATGTTTGACGTTCTCCATTCGTTCTTGAGGGGGCTGTGAGTCACCCGAATCCAGACCCAGATGGGTATGGAATTCTTTCATTGCCCGGTTGATAACCGTTTTTTCTTCATCCGAAAGGTGTTGCTGGCTGGCAAGGCTCCACGCAAATACCAGGTGTTTGTCACCAATCTTATGTAGCTTGCGATGAGCTGAGTCCAGGTCATTCTCGGCCAACTTTATTGCCCATCTGGCCCTGGCAACATCACGATCAAGAACGTATCGGGGTTTAGGTCCCAGACGAGCCATTTGCTTGTCAAGCTCATTTTCAATAGTTGCGATACGCTCATTAACGCCAGGCTGACCCGCCTTGAAAACTTCTTCATCCAGCTGATCAAGTTTTGCGCCAATTAGACTCTTTTGTTCGTTTATACTGGCGTGATATCCATAGTTCTCAATGTTAAGTCGATCAGCAATTTGATTGTTACTGATTCTTTTGCCGCCTTCATCGTGATAGATTTTGTTTACTTCTTCTCTTAATGCCTGAATTTTGTCTTTTAGAGCATCCTTCTGGTCAGACAGGTTGTCATCCTGTTCAAACTCTAACTGCAGATCACCGGCCAGTTTAGCCGTGAAAGCTTTGCCTCTTTCTATAGCAGCAGGGTTTTTATGAGGGTTGATCGCCATCTGGTCTTCTATAGCCAAAAGGTATTCTGCCTGCTTTTCTATGGCTCGCTGATCAGACTCTTCGATTGCAAAGGCAAGACGCTCACGAATTGTGAAGAGTTTGAGATTCGTCTCTGGCAGATCCCCCTTCAGTGCCTCCAGGTCATGTATGTCCAGCTCACACCAGAGGACCTCGATCATTTCAACCAGCTTGTAATTTGATATATCACCGCCATCAAGCCTTGTACGAACCCTTTCCAGTCTTGCTGCTTTGTCATCACCTTCATTGCTTTGGAGGTCTAATATTTTTTCCAGGAAATACAGTGATATCAGGGCATTTTCCTCTGACCGCTTTTTGGCTTCCGTGATGAACATCCGTATACCTTCAGAAACAGCCAGACGATGGAAGTAGACATCGTCCTCTTTACGGTAAATCACCTCCTGCTCCAGGACTCTTTCCACGGCGCGAAGTGTCCCAAATACTTCAGGCATGGCTCTGGGGTGGCCTGGTGTTCTGATGTCTTCCAGCTCTGTTTGCAGTTCTTTTTCCAACTCTGAAAGCCTTAAGAGCCGGTCTTGTAATGTTGACTGCGGTTTGGCACGATTTTCCAGTGCGGTGTCTTTATTCAGGATTGCCTGATCGGTTAGTTTCAGCATATTCTGCAGGTGCGGTTGAAGGAGCCGATAGCGGGCATCCGGATCGTTTTCATCCTCTGGAGTCATAGTTTGCTTTCTTTCAATGGCCGCTGGTTTTTCCTTTAAAGTTTCTTCCCGAGAATGTAGTGCCGCGGCTCCTGTTGCGATAACCGGTGTTGTGGCAAGAGGCGTTGCGCTAACCGGTGTTGGGGCAATTGATGCTGTTGCAAGAGGCGTTGCGCTAAGCGGTGTAGTGGCAATGGATGTTGCGGTAACCGGTTGCTTGATTTCTTGAATTTTCTCTCTGATGAGCCTGAATTGTTCTTCGATTGGCTGGGTATCATCCCAGCCATCGATACCAAGCACTGCTGCCAGTTGAGCGTTGTATTTTTGAGTTTTTATTGGAACTGTTGCACGAGCTTCTTTTTTCAGAATTGGAATTCGATCGACTTGCTTCTTAATAAGCTGTAACCATGTTTTGCGTCCATCGTACTCATCTAGAAAGTTCATAAATTGTTGTTCGATCTCAAGTGACTGCTCCTGAATGCGCTGCTGAAGACCCCGGTGACGGGTTTCAAGGTCATCTTCATTGTCCGGAACCAGGCCGAGCTTGCCTTCACAAAAAGAGAGGTTTTCCCGTATTTCCTGATCGGTTAGTCCTTCCTTTTGTGGCAGTAGCTCTCGCTGTTGAACGAACTCAAGGGTATCCAGATCGTCTCCATTGATCGTAGTCATACTGCGTTTGCCGCCAATAGCGGCCGGTTTTGCTGTTGCAGCTGCTTCATCAGGCTGTCCTGTTGCCGCAACCGATGGTTTCATTTCAGCAATTTTTTTTCTAATAAGTCTGGCTTGTTCTTCGGGTGGCTGAGAATCATCCCAGTTATCAATGGCAAGCTCCGCTGCCAGTTGAGCGTTACGAGCTTTTGTGGCATCTGCTCTGGCATCACGAACTTGTTGTTCCAGCTCTTGAATTCGATTGGCTTCCTGCTCAAGTTGATTCTGAACAGGCTGTCGAGCGATCTCGGCTGCCTGCTGCTTAAGGTGCTGGTGAATGGCCTGATGTCGGGCTTCAAGATCATTTTTGTTTTCCGGAACCAGACCAAGATAATTCTCAAAGATAGTCAGCTTTTCCCGTACTTCCCGTTTGGGTAGTATTATTTCATTTTGTTGTAGCTGTTGTTGAATGAACAGAAGGGTGTTCGGATTGTATTGATTGACCGAAGCAATACGGCACCGACCACCAATGGCGGCTGGTTCTGCTGACAGAGCTTCTTCATCAGACTGCCCTGTTGCGGCCATCGACGTGTATATTTCACTTAATTTTTTTACTATGAGTCCGAATTGTTTACCGAGTGGCAGGTTATCATCCCAGTCATCAATACCAAGCTTTGATGCTGAAAGAGCGTAGCGAGCTTTTTTGCCATCTCTACTGAGAGTATGAACTTGCTTTTGCAGCAATGGAACCAGATCGGCTTTCTTCTGAAGTTTCTCTGTCCACTCTTTCTGTTTATTTGGCTCAAAGTGTCCAGGAATGCTCTGGTGACGGGTTTCCAGCTGGTCTTCATTGGCCAAAATAAGACGACGTTTGTTTCCAATGCCCGCCGGTTGTGCTTTGACCGTTTCTTCATCAGTCTGTTCTGTTGCGGCATCCGGTGGTTTGATTTCCTGAATTTTTTTTCTGATGAGTCTGGCTTGTTCTTCGGGTGGCAGGGTATCGTCCCAGTTATCAATACCAAGTTCTGCTGCCGTTTGAGCATTGCGATCTTTTGTGGCGTCTGCTCTGGCATCATGTACTTGTTCTTCCAGTGGCTGGCTATCGTCCCAGTTATCAATACCAGGCTTTGCTGCCACTTTAGTATTGTGTTCTTCTAAAATGGCTCTGGCAATACCAACATTTTTTTCCAGCTGCTGAATTTGTTTGGCTTCCTGCTGAAGTTTCTGTAACCAGTTTTTCAGTTCTTCCTGCTCTTGTTGATTCTGACCATGTTGTTTTACGGCCTCAAGTCTCTGCTCCTGAAGGTGCTGTAGAATGGCCTGGTAGCGGGCTTGAAGGTCATCTTCATTGTTCGTAACCAGACCGAGTTGAACTTCAAAGATTGCCAGATTTTTTCGGAATTCCTCACTGTTTTTTTTCAGCTGCTGTTGAACGAATTGCAGGGCACTCAGATTGTCCTCATCCACTGAAGCTATATTGGGCTCGCCACCAATGGCCCCCGGTTCTGCTTTTAAAGCTTCTTCGTAAGACTTTGCTGTTGCAGCGAACGGTCTGTAGATTGCGCGAATTTTTTCTTTAATGAGTCGTTCTTCTATTGGCAGGGCACCTGCTCTGGCATCACGAACTTGTTGCTCCAGACTGAGAATTCCTTTGATCTCCTGCTGAATTTCTCCTGGCGGGTTTTGCAGTTCATCCCTCAATTTACGATTTTCTGCAAGCGCATCCTCAACTTGTCGCTTGAGTTGAAGTGCTCTGAGTTGTTTCTCTACACTGGTAGTGGCCTTCAATGTGAGCTTTAACTGGTCTCTAAGCTGGGTGAGTCTCCTTGCTTCTGTTTGCAGCTCTTCCTGCATGCTTTCTATCTTAACCAGCTGTTTGGAAATGCTGCTGGCAAACTTTCCCTCGACCCCGGGAGCACCGTTGTGGGCCTGGTTGATAGCGGTTACCACTTTCTGAATATCCTGAATAAAGAGCTGATTAGCCAGAAGATCTTTAACTATGGGTTTAAAGCCGAAGTGTTTTTCGAGTTGATTCTGCACCCAGGTTGTCGTCACCCCTGACGAAGCCTGTCTGATGTCTTCTATCGTTAATTCAAAGTCATCGGCTTGATCCGGGCTGGCATTGGTCAACGCCTGCTGGAGAGATTCATAGTATGTAAGCGTAATCAGTTCAGCTCTGCCAACTACAGTATCGTACTGTTCAGCCAACTCCTCCAGCAGTTCCATTTGCCTGTTTCGGATGACGTACTGGTAGCTTTTGACCTTATCTTTTTTTACCTTTGCTGTTACTGGAGTGGGGTTGTTAGCGTCATCTTCTCGCCAGAGGTTGTAGAGGCTTTCCACAAAAGCGATGTCGGCCGGATTTTGTTTCTGAGATCGGAAAACAATAACGCCCCCCCGGACCTCTTCCACTTCCAGCTTTGGATAACCGGCTGGCAAACGATAAGACTGTGATTCGTCCTCAAAATGGAGAACGTAGCCGACGGGTTGATGGTATGACAACAGATCATTCAGGGCTTCCTTTTGTAAGTCTTCCCCCAGAACATGAACCTGGGTATAGGCAGAGGTGGCTGCTGCAAAAAGCGCCTCATCATTAACAAAGAGCGATAGACCCAGGCGCTGAAGCTTAGTAGGCTGATCGCCTGCTGCGATAAGTCGCATGAAGGTGCGCCCTTCTACGTCCACTTCGTCTACTTCAATGGTGGCAAGGGCAACGAAGTTATCAACTTCGCCAAGGTTTCCCGATCTTTCATTGGCGCCTTTCAGTATTGCGGTTAACTGTTCTGGGCCTGCAACTTTCGTTAATGGTTCTAATGGTTGGGTGTCGCCTAATTGGCCTAATTGAGTTCGAACAGCTGCAATTGAATTCTGATCAGTCATTCCTTCTCTGACTTCAATGAGCAGCTCCTTTTCTGCAAGATTATGGGTGAATCTGAAGACTCCTTCATTGCCAACCTTGAGGACTTTTGTGTATTTTTGGGCAATGTCATTCTCGTCTGTTTCAAACAGATCAATATTGGAAACGCCACCCTCGATGCCGGAAAGAACCTCTGTGAAGCCTTCAGAAGGAACGTCGAAGCCTCCTCTGACCTGAGCCTGATCAGGGTAGGTGGTAGTAAAGGAATTGGGGATTGGCTGCAGGTCATCATCTAACGTTGGCTGAACTATAACCTCGCTACGCGTGAATTCCGCATGTCCATTGTCTGGAATATCGATCGATTTCGTCTGTAGCTTGCGTTCGGCGAGTGCCTGTGTACCAAAGATGGAAGAACCGATCGCAACGGCCACTGCAAGGCTTAATGCATTGGGGCGAGTATTTGTCATTCTACTACCTCAGAGTTGAATGCTTTGATTACCGTGAAAATTGACTGCCAAACCGGGCGAGGGGGGCAACTTTCAATCGCTCATGGCAGTTTCGGTAAGCTGTTGAGAGAATTTAGTTCACGGTGGCTAATCCGGTTAGCTGCTGAGCAAATTTAGTTCACAGTGATAAAGGGCAGTGGCAGTATAATTGAGTGATTTTTCAGGGAAGGAATGCATTATACCAATCGTATTTTCTAACTCCCGCAATGAGCATGGAGATTTGAGCCTTAAGACAAGGCGGCGTGAGGAGTCATAGCCTTAGCTATGGCGACGATCGCCAACGCAGGATTAAGGCTCAAATCTTCAGCGCAATAGGGAGTTAGAAAGTTCGATTGGTATTAATACCTTTTAGCAGAACTTAATCGACAGACGGGTGTCAAAGAAACCAGTACGTATCGCTTTATACTGGTTTCTTTTGGATCGCTATGAAGGGTTCAGCTGAAGGTTTCACGGCTGCAGTTTTTTTCCAGACGCTGCACTACTTTCGGGAGTTGATGTGGCTTGAAGAGCATTTCTCTTATCATAAAAAGTAGCTGTCTTGCTATCGTCCTGTTGCAATGCATAGAAGGCACCCAGAGTGTAAGAGTAAGGAATGCTTTCTGCGTGGGAGAATGACCATCTAGGCACATTTTCCCTGAAGTATTTCTCCCAGCCATTCTCGAATAGCTTCATGGTGCGATCCCGACGCTCACGGAACTGAAGGTAATTTTCGTGTCGTGTCCAGCCATACAGGGTGCCGTTGGCTTTAACACGGTTTGTATAGTCTTTATCGGTTTCACTGACGCGTTGAGGTGAAGCAACAGTCGTACGTTTCACATAGTTATCTTGCGTTTCACCCACGCCCAGCCAGCGATTAATTTTGTCAAGACTACGGCCCAGAGGTCCACCCAGCCATTGAGTGAGCATCCTGTTGTCGTTCATAAAGAAGTCGTAAGTGAGGCTGGACGCCAGCGCGAATCCGAATGTTTGGGCGTAGGTAAACCCGGATAAAAGACCGTGGGCGTATGTTCCGAAGGTGGCTACCGGGCCCAGCAGCAGACCGGTTGTGGTAGAGGCCAGGGTTTTCACTTTTTGTGGTGTCACCCTGTGCAGCAGCGGTATCTGAACTCCCTGTCCGGAGCCCATGGATTGCACTATTTCCGGCACCAGACGGGAAATGCTCCGATACATCTGCGGGTTGGCGTTGTACTGTCGGGCAAACAGCATAGAGCCGGTTTTCAGCAGAATGACCGAGGAAGCGGCTTTACCCCATGGCATGGCCAGCCCGCCCAATTCGGAGATTTGTTCAATGCCACGGTGATAAGCATATTGCCCGGTTCGATCAGGATCAACACCATAAGATTCCAGCCAGTGCTGGAAAGGTATCAGCATCCGGTGCAGGTAATCTCCTCTGCTGGTCAGATCCAGAAGATAGAGGAACGACAGGTTCGAGAGGGATAGCTCAGCAGCCTGCCAGGTGGTGTGGGTAGCCAGCAGGGGTTTGTAGCTGGAGAAGTACCAGGTGACAGCCTGTACCAGAAAGGCTGAAGGCTTGACCCAGTAATTCAGTAGCTGTCGTTCAACCGCTGCGGCATGAGCCTGCATTAATGTGCCATGAACAGTTTCGATCAGGTCTGATTCAGATATTCCGGCAGCACGGGCATAAGGTGCCAGGGTATCCTGAACATTGGCCAGGAATGCTGCTGTCCTGCGACCATTGTCAAAGGCAATATCATCAAGAACGTAGTTGGCGATGACCGCAGCTGCGTACTCTTTCATGCCAGTAACAGACTCTTTCATACCCGTCGGGCCAGTGGCTGTGACAGCTACTGGATCAAAGGCACTTTGCATGAATTCCTCAACAGCCTTGTCGGACAGCATCCGTGCAACCTTCTTGAAGTTGGGTATATGGACGTCGTGTTTGTAGCCGAGGAAGTGTTCAAATTCATCCACAGTCTGATAACCATCGACACCTCTGATGGCCTTCATGTAGTTTCCAAGCTCGATCTTGCTGATCAGTCCTTCCCGCAGCAAAGCAATGATCCTGCCACCACTGACAGAGTGGGCAGCGAAGTATTCCGAAAAGTCTTTCAGGTCCCCTGGTTTATGCTCGACGAAGTGAGTGGCTCTTTTGCCCATGCCGCGTATTCCATCGTCGTATTGTTGAGCCCCGGTTTTTATCTCATTCCTGGCCCTTAGCGCCAGATTCTGGACTTCCTCAATGACATTCTGAGATTGATCTTCTGAATGCCCGAAAGGCAAGCTCGTCTTCAGGCTCTTGAAGACCTCCACCATCCGACTGGCCTGATCAAAGGGCAGATCGTCTCCGACCATTGCCTGCAGGCGAATCGGTGCAAATTCATCGTTAAAATCAAACGTCGCAAGGCCGGGTATTGTTTTACCGTTTTTGACGGCTGATTCTGCCAGGTCCAGTGCAGCATCCAGAGCCTGTTGCCTGAGAGGGTGCTGCTCTGTGAAGGTGTCCATATCGGTCAGAACTTTTGCCTGTCTAGGTGTGAACTGGAAGGGACCGCCGTCATTTTCGACGGCTTCCTCTGCGGCCCTCAGGACTTCCTTCATTCTCTCAATGTTTGCTTTCCTGACTTCAATCTCTCTTTCCAGACGGGCCTGCTCCTGACTCAGTTGCTGAATCTTGCCGCCAGAACCATCATCACCGCCCAGTTTTACCAGCCTGTTTCTCAGGGCATTAACCCGGTGTTCATTGGTGTCAGTGGCGTCTGGTTCAAGACCCATGGTTTTTTCCATGGGGTCAAGAAACGTTTTATGAAAATCGATCAGGTCCTCTTCTGCTTTTGATACCGCTTCACTTCTCTGCTCCAGGGCTGTGTTCAGGCGGGTTATTTCGTTCTTCTGTTCGGTTTCGGCCTTTTCACCGGTGTTTCCAAAACGCTTGATCTCCTCTTTTTTAAGATCAAGACTCTCTTGTGCGTTCCTCTCTTCAAGCCGTGCATTGGTCAACTCCCTATTTTTCTTGTCGTGAATACGCAGTAGTTGCCTGACCCGAAAGTACTTTTTCCTGACTGAAGGCAGTTCACCCAATAGTTCATCGAATTCATGGGTTTTGTCTTGATCGTGATTATCTCTTCTGCTCCGAATGACAATAAAGTAATCAGCCTCTTCCGGTAAAATTTCGTCATTTTCTTTTATCTGGATGTTGGTATTTGTTTTGCCTACCCGTTGCTCAACGATTAAATCCTGCTTCTCTTTGCTGTGTCCCGACAGGAAATCTTTGACATCCTCCATTATCTCTTGAGGGTGTTGTTCGTTACCTGCATCCAGCGCCAAGTCGGTCTGAGATTCTTTCATTACCTGATTGATAGCTGTGTCGTATTTATCCGAGATATGTCGGAGGTCAGCACGACTCCCGGCAAACAACACGTTTTTGCCACTAAGCCTATTCAGTTTTCGATGAACATCTGTTAGCTCTGTTTCAGCTTTTTGTATTGCTTGTCTGGCTCTGGCTAGCTCACGATCAAGAACGTATCGGGGTTTGGGTCCCAGGCAGGCCAATTGCCTGTCAAGCTCTGTATCAATGGCTGTGATATGCTCATTAATGCTGACAATACCTGCTTTGGAAACTTCTTCATTCAGCTGTTGGAGTGTTCTTTTAATTAGAAAGTTCTGGTCGTCAATGCTGGCATCATCTTTATAGGCCGCAATGTTGAGTTGAGAAGCCATTTCATTGTTTCTGCGTCTTCTGACATCTTCATCGCCATTGGCTTCGTTTACTTCTGTTATTAATGCCTGAATTTTGTCTCCAACAACATGCTTGCTGTTGTACAGGTAGTCATCGTTTTCAATAGTTAATCCCAGCTCATTGGCCAGCTTAGCAACGAAAGCTTTGCCTCTTTCTATAGCTCCATGGTTTATTTCGGAGGAGATAAGCAGAACGTGCTCTATCATTTCAAGCAGGTCTTTCTGATGATTAAAGACTCGAGCATCTGTGTTTTCGACATGGTAGGTAAGATGCCCTTGAATCTTCCTGAGTTTTGATGCCTTTTTTACGCTCGCAGGTATCATCTTTTCTTTTGAGAGGGCATCTTCTATCGTATTCAGCATGTCTTCTGAGACATCATTGCTGACAAGTTTTGTACGAACCCTTTCAAGCCTTGCTGTTTTGTAATCGTCTTTGTTAACTTGGATTTTGAATATTTCTTCTACTGTTTGCAGTATTTTTAGAGCATCTTCCTCTGCCTGCTGTCTGATTTTTATGATGTATGTCTGAATTTCTTCAGAAATGGCTTGACGACGGTGATACACGTCATCAATGCTATCGGGCTCATCCATGTACAGGGTTCTTTCCACGGCGGTCAGTCTCCCAAGTACTCCATCTTTATTGCTATCAAAATTCATGGTGTTTAAATGACTGGCAATGGTTGCATAGTAGGCTTTGACTTCTGCTTCTCTTTCAGCGTTAAGTGCTTTTGTGACATCTGCTCTGATAGTACGAACTTGTGTTTCCAGCTCCGGGATTCGTTGAGCATCCAGCAGAAGTTTCAGTTCCATATTTTCCAGATATTCCAGTTCGACATGAATCTTTACAAGCTCATCCTTAACTTCCCAATAGCGTTGTTGCAGCTCACCCAGCTTTTCCTTGCGACTGGGACTGGCTACTCCGATTCTGGACTTTAAGTAGTCATGAAGTCTGAAGAGATCACTTTCTTTTGCGTACAGCTTGTCCAGTTTTTTAAGCAGCTGTCTGTTCATGTCTCCTATGACTCTGGCTGCAAACTTTTTGTCCTTCTCATGATGACCGGTTTGCGCCTGGCTGTCATGGTTGTTAATGGGTATAACATTCTGAATATTCTGGACAAAATGCGGGTTAATCAGAAGATTTCTGAATACGGGTTTGAAGTTGAAATGTTCTATGAGTTGAGAATGCAGCCATTGTGGCGTGATGACCGACGAAGCAACCCTGATGTGTTCCAGGGTGAATTCAAATTCAGGGACCTGAATTGAACGAGCTGGAGCATTACTGGCCAACGCCTGCTGGAGATATTCATAGTGAGCAAGTGCATCTATTGCCAGTTTATCTTCGTTTGTGAGCGTCGTCGGTTCATCTTCGTGAACCAGTGCATCGTGCCGCGCAACATACTCCTCAAGTATTGCCATCTGCCTGCTTCGAATGACGTGCTGGTAGTTTATGACCTCATGTTTTTCAACCTTTGCTAACACTGTTGGGACGGGGTTATTACCCTCAGCTTCTTTCATAAGGTGATAGAGGCTTTCTACAAAAGCGATATCACTCGGACTCAGCCTCTGGCCATGGAAAACAATCTCATTGTCCGCAGCTTCTGCTACTTCAAGTTTTGGATAACCCGCAGGCACAGGATAAAACTTTGTGTCATCGTCGACGTGTACAACGTAACCGACGGGTTTGCTGTGGGCCATGAGTTCATTAAGAGCCTGCTGTTGTAAGTCCTCTCCCAGGACATGAACCTGGATATAGGCAGAGGTGGCTGCTGCCAGAAGAGCCTCCTCATTGATAAAGAGTGATTGACCCAGACGCTGCAGTTCAGGGGGCTGATCCCCCGAAGCGATAAGACGCATGAAAGTACGTCCATTCACTTCAACTTTTTCTACTTCAATGGTGGCAAGGGCAATATAGTGATCATTGGCGCCCAGATTTCCTTTTCTGTCGTAGACAGCTGCCAGTAATTCAGCCAGTTGCGGGGGGGCGGCGATTTTCGTAAACGGTTCTAATGGTTTCTCGTCATGAAATGCACGAACAGCATTAATTGAATCCTCATCGGTCATTCCGGCTCTGACTTCAATGACCAGTTTCGTTTCTTCAAGGTTATGGGTGAACCTGAAGACTTCCTCATCATCTAACTTCAGGACTTTGGTGTATTTTTGAGCAACGCCATTGTCGCCTGTTTGAAACAGATCAACACTGGAAACTTTGCCTTCAAGATCAGAAATTATTTGTGTAAAGCTTGCTTTAGGAAGGTGATAGCAGTCTTCTCTGAAGATAGTATGAGGGTAGGTGGTTGTAAAGGAGTTGGGTATTGGCTGCTGGTCAAGACCTAAAGTTGGTCGAACCACGACGTCACTGTGGGTAAACTCCTTATGTCCACTGGCCTGAATATGGATAGATTTGGTCTGCAGCCATCGATCAGCCAGTGCCTGTGTGCCAGTGAAGGACGAGCCGATCACAGCGATTACAGCAAGGCTTAAAGCATTGGGGCAAGCATTTGTCATTCTACTTCCTCGGAGATGAGTACACCGATTAGTTTGAAAATAGTTTTTTTCTCTCCTGGAATAGTGCCTTGGTCAACAAGGGCTTTTACAAGCCCGTCCCTCTGGGGGCGGGTAGTTGACCATGGGCAGAAAGTTTCTTATCGTCGGGCTTTTGCCACTCGAAGAAGGTTCCCAGAGTGTAAGAGTAAGGCACACTCTCTGAATGGGAGAATGACCATTTGGGCACATTTTCTTTGAAGTATTTCTCCCAGCCATGCTCAAAGAGTTTTAGGGTGCGATCACGGCGTTCACGGAACTGCAGATAATTTTCATGTCTTGTCCAGCCAAGCATCATGTTGCCCGCTTTAACACGATTTGCATACTCCCCGTCGCTTTCACCGGAGCGTTGAGGTGTGGCAATAGCCGTACGTCTCACATATTCATGGTCCGATTCGCCCACGCCTCGCCAGCGATTAATTTTATCAAGGCTTCGGCCCAGGGGGCCACCCAGCCACTGAGTGAGTATTTTATTGTCGTTCATAAAGAAGTCGAAAGTGAGGCTCGACGCCAGGGCAAATCCGAATGTTTGAGCATAGGTAAAACCGGAGATCAGCCCATGGGCGTAGGCTCCAACAGTAGCTACCGGACCTAGCATGAGGCCGGCGGTGGCAGAGGCCAGACTTTTCACTTTTTGTGGTGTCACCCGGCGCAGCAGCGGTACCTGAACCCCTTGCGCGGAACCCATGGATTTCACTATTTCGGGCACCAGACGGGAAATACTGCGATACATATGGGGGTTGGCATTGTGCTGCCGGGCAAACAGCATGGAGCCGGTTTTCAGCAGAATGACGGAGGAAGCAGCTTTACCCAATGGCATGGCCAGCCCGCCCACTTCGGAGACTTGCTCAATTTGATTATGGTAGGCGTATTGGCCGGCTCGTTGAGAATCAACACCATAGCGTTCCAGCCAGTGCTCGAAAGGTGTGATCATTCTGTGTGCGTAATCACCCCTGTTGGTCAGGTCCAGCAGATAGAGGAATGACATGTTTGAGAGTGACAGCCTGGCAGCCTGGCAGGCGGTATGGGCCACCAGTAGTGGTTTGTAGCTTGAGAAGTACCAGGTGACAGCCTGTACCAGGAAGGCTGAAGGTCTGACCCAGTACTCATTGAGCTGTTGCTCAACCGCTGCAGCATGAGCCTGCATCAATGTGCTGTTGATAATCTTGATCAGGTCGGATTCAGGCAGGCCAGCAATGTGGGCATAAGGTGTCAGGGTATCCTGAACATTAGCCAGAAATGCCGCCGTCTTGCGGCCGTTTTCAAAGGCAATATCGTCAAGAACGTAATTGGCGATGACCGCAGCTGCGTAGTCTTTCATGCCGGCAACAGACTCTTTCATACCGGCTGGGCCAGAGCCGGTGACGGCCACAGGAGTAAAGGCACTGCGCATAAGTTCCTCAGCCCCCTTGTCGGACAGCATCTGAACAACCTTCCTGAACTCAGGCACCTTGACGCCCTGGTTGTAGCCAAGGAAGTGTTCAAACTCATCCACTGTCTGATAACCGTCGACACCTCTGACGGCCTTTATGTAGTTCTCAAGTTCAACCTTGCTGATCAGACCTTCACGCAGCAGTGTTATGATCTTGTTACCACTGGCAGAATGGATCTCGAAGTATTCCGAGAAGCTTTTCAGGTGCCCTGATTCATGTTCGACGAAGTAAATGGCTGTTTCACCCATGCCGTTAATGATTTCGTCGTAATATTTAGCACCTCTTCCTATCTCATTCCTGGCTCGGTGCGCCAGAATCTGGACTTGTTCAATGAGGGTCTGGGGCTGATCTCTCTCAGGCTCGAAAGGAGGAGGGGGGGAGGGGAAGTCTGCCTTGAGGCTTCTGAAAACTTCCACCATCCGACCGGCCTGATCAAACGTCAGATCTTGTCCGGCCATTGCCTGTAAGCGAATGGGCGCAAACTCATCGTCAAAATCGAAGGTCGCAAGGCAAGGTATTGCCTTTCTGCTCTTTTCTGAAGAGGCTGCCAGACCTATTGCGGCTTCCAGAGCTTGTTTCCAGAGAGAGTGCTGCTGCGTGAAATCGTAAATATCAGCCAGAACTTTTACCTGTCTCGGTGTGTACTGGAAGGGGCCGCCGTCGTTTTCGGCGGTTTGCTCTGCAGTCTTCAGGTTCTCCTTCATTCTCTCAATGTCTGCTTTCCTGGTTTCTATCTCACCTTCCAGGCGGGCCTGTTCCTGAATCAGTCGTTGGATCCTGCCGCCAGTGCCATCTTCCCCGCCCAGTTGCAGCTGTTTTTTTCTCAGGGCACTGATCCGCTGTTCACTGGTCTCAGAAGAGTCTGGTTTAAGACCCACAGCTTCTTCAATGGCCTCAAGAGCCGTTTTGTGATGTTCCGCCAGAGCGATTTCTGCTTTTGATAAAGCATCACATTTCTGCTTCAGGGCCAGATCCAGCAGCTCTATCTCGTTCTCAATCGCCTCTTTTTTTCGATCCATATCCTCTTGGACAGCTAGCCCGCGAGCCACTGCCGATACATCGTTCTCGATCAAACACCTCAGGGAATCCCGTTTCTCAATATCAGTAGAGTCTGATTCAGAGCCTGTGGCTTTCTCAGTGGCTTCAATATTCGCTTTATGAGCCTCCGGAACTTTCGATGCTTCTGATTCAGCGTCACTTTTCTGCTCCGGGGTTTGCTTCAGGTCGGTCTGCTCAGGGTCTGTACTCTGCGATTCAAATTCGTTCTCATGTTCGGTTTTAACTTTTTGTTCGATGCCTCCGGCTTTGTTAATCTCCTCTTTTTTACGATCCAGATTCTCTTGTGCAAGCGCCTTTTGATGCCGTGCAGATTCTATGTCCATGCCTTTTCTGTCGTGTACACTCAGGAATTCCGTGACCTGAGTGTATTTTTTTCTGGTTAAAGGCAGTTCACCTAATGTCTCATCGACTTCATTGATTTCGTCCCGGCCATGAATTTTTGCGAAGGCTGTAATGGCAAAATAATCAGCTTGTTTCGGTAATCGGAGGTGATCTTTTATCTGGATGTTCAGGTTTTTTGTGGCAGCCTCCAGTTTATCAATGATTTCATCTCGTCTCTCTGCACCGTCTCTCTGCATAAAGCGGTTGATGTCGTCTACTCGTTCTTCAGGGGTTTGTTCGTCACCTGCAGGCAGACCCAGTTCGGTCTGTATTTTTTCCATTGCCTGATTGAGAGCGCTGTTATCTTCATCCGAGATAGGTTCAATGCCATCGCGATTTACCAGCACTAATTGTTTGCGACGAAGATCATTCAGCTTGCGATGAGCACCTGCCAGCTCAGTGTTAGCTCTTTCTATGACTTGCCTGGCTGTGGCGACATCACGTTCAAGAACGAATCGGGGTTTAGGTCCAAGGCGGCCCAATTGCCTGTCAAGCTCATCTTCAATGGCTGCGACACGCTCTTCAACTTCAGGCTGACCTGCATCCATCGATTCTTGATCCAGTTGCTGGGTCAGTTGCTGGAGTTTGCCGTTAATCAGCTCGATCTGGTCGTGGATAGCGGCATCATCTTTATACTCCTTAATGTTGAGTTTACGAGCCAATCCATTGTTAAAGGTTCTTTTGGCAGCTTCATCCCTATAGCCTTTGTGCAATTCATCCATCATTTTGCGAAGTACGGCACCCAGAGCATACATCCGGTCAGACAGGCTGAGATCCTTTTCAAACTCTAACTTCATATCACTGGCCAGCTTGTCAGTGAAAGCCACGTGTCTTTTATTAGCAGCAGGGTTTTTCTGAGGGTTGATACCCAGCTTTTTCTCAATATCAGTAAGATATTTAAGCTGGTGTTCTCTGGCTCGCAGATCGGATTCTTCGACTCGAGAGGTCAGATGCTCACGAAGCCTGTCGAGCCGCATATCTCCTTTCTCCGGATCCTCCAGCGTTATGTCGTCCGTGAGGATCTTAACCATCTCGTCCAGCTGGTATTCTGATATATCATCGTCGTTAAACTTTGAACGAACTGTTTCAAGTCTTGCTTCTTTGCCAGCATATTTGTCGATTTCGAGGTGGAATATTTCTTCCAGTGCTTCCAGGATGTTCAGAGCCTCTTCCTCTGACCTTTTTCCGGCTTCCATGATGTATGTCTTTATATCATCAGAAATAGCCTCGCGCCGGAGATAAACGTCTTCCTCTCCACCGGGGAGAGTCATCTCCATGGCATCTTCCACGGCACTCAGTTTCTCAATTACTTCAGGCTTGGCTTTGGGATGGCCCGGAATTCTGACGTCTTCCAGTTCTTGTTCCAGTTCTGCAAGTCTGGAGAGCTTCTCGTAGACGGTTGACTCCAGAGTGACGGGGTCTTCCTCATTCAGCTTAATACCAAGAACCGCTTCTAAAGCGCCTTTTCTGGCCTCGGTGTAAGAATTCTCTGCATCCTGTTGATCAGCCTCAACTTTATGATGCAGCCGTTCCGGATGGTCTTCCAGTGCCGAAAGTCTTTGAATCAGGTACTGTTTTGAATTCTCCATCATCTTGATTTTTTTAAGCAGGCTTTCTTGCTGTTCATCAATATCTGCATCGCTATCAAAATTCTGAATGTTCAGATGTGCGGCAATGGTTGCATAGCGAGGTTTGATTTCAGCGACTACTTTCGAATCTTTTCTGATGTTCTGCTGCAGAAAGCGTTCTCGATCTATCTGAGCTGCCTGCTGTTTCAGGTGCAGCTGAACAGTCTGGAAACGGGCTTCCAGATTTTTATCGTCAACCGGGAAAAGGCCGAGCTGTATTTCAATGTCTGTCAGCCTGTTTTTTACAACATCATCGGTTACTTCTATCTGCAGTTGCTTGAAGTATTGGGCGGCCTTGTGAATGGAATCAAAGCGGCTAATCAGATCGTTTTCATTGTCTGGAGTCAGTTTGAGCCCTTTTTCAATCTCCGCCATTTTTACTTTTAAAGCTTTAGCCCGCTGTTGTTCTGTTGCGGCAGCTGAACTCTCGATTTCATTAATTTTCTCTCTAATGAGTCTGGCTTGCTCTTCTGATGGCGTGCTATCAATACCAAGCTCTTCTGCCAGCTGGATGTTATATTTGTCTATGTGTGCTGTTAATGTTATGTGATAGTCTTTTCTCTTATTCAGAGTTTGATCGACTTCCTTCTGAAGATCCGTCAACTGTTTTTTCTGTATTTCCAGCCCCTGTTGATGCTCAAGATGTTTCTGAATGGCCTGGTGACGGGCCTTCAGGTCATCTTTGTTAATCGGCATCAGCCCGAGTTGATCTTCTATAACAGCCAGCGCCTCTTCTTCGGCGAGTTCTGCCCGTTGCTCCATGTACTCTTGAATAAACGCAAAGCGGGAACCAAGGTCGTTTTCATCGTCCGGAGTAATTCCTAACACGCTTTCAATCGCCGCCAGTTTTGCCTCTGGAGCTTCTTCATAAGACTCTCCTGTTGCAGCGAATGTTGCGGCCACCGCCAGGTTCATTTTATGAATTTTTTTTATAATGAGTCTGATTTGTTCTTCGGATGGCTGGGTATCATCCCAGTTGTCAATACCCAGTTCTGCTGCCAGTTGAGTGTTGTAATTTTTTATGGCCTCTTCTCTGGCATGACTAACTTGTTGTTCCAGCTCTGGAATTCGTTTGACTTCCTGCTTAAGTTGATCTGAATGCTCTTGCAGCTGTTCAATCACTTCACGATTCTCTGCAAGCTGACTCTCAACTTTTTGCTTGAGTTGAACTGCATAGAGTTTTTCTTCCTCACTGATAGCGGCTTTCTCCGACAGGAGTTTCAGCTCGTTTGTAATCTGAGCCAGCTTACCCTCTAAGGCCATATGCTTTGTCAGCTTCATTTCCATCTGAACCATTTGGTTGGCGATGTCGCTCAAGACTCTGGAAGCAAACTCTTCGTTGTGAGCTAAAGCATCGAGCATTAATGAGTCGGCGGTGAGTAGATTACTCAAAATACCCTTAGCAAAACTCTTAATGATTAGATGGTGTCTTAGTGCGGGTTTGAAACTGAAGTGTCTGGCGAGTTGAATCTGCATCCAGGTTGGCGTGATGACAGACGAAGCAACTCTGACCTGTTCCATTGAGAATTCAAATTCATCTGCTGGAGCTGCTGCAGCAGCACTGGCCAATGCCTGCTGGAGATATTCGTAGTGTGAAAGCGCACGAAACGCCTGCAGATCTTCGTCTGTATACGTCACCGGTTGATCTTTGTCAGCTCCGGTAGAGTGGGTCGCTACAAGCTCCTCCAGCAGTGCCATCTGCCTGCATCGAATGGCGTACCGGTAGCTTCCGACCTTATGTTTATTGACCACTGTTGCTGGAGCGGGTTTGTTTGCCTCTGTTTCTACCCAGAGTTTATGAAGGTTTTCTACAAAAGCGACATCTTGCGGATTCAGCCTCTGGCCATGGAAAACAATCACTCCCTCCGAAGCTTCTGATACTTCCAGCTTCGGATAGCCCGCAGGCGCAGGATAAACCTCTGTGTCATCTTCGGCCTTTACAACGTAGCCGACGGGTTTGCTGTGTGCCAGGAGTTCATTAAGAGCCTGCTGTTGTAAATCCTCTTCCAGAACATGAACCTGAATATAGGCAGAGGCGGCGGCTGCCAGGAGAGCATCGTCATTGACAAAGAGCGATTGCCCCAGACGATCCAGTTCAGGGGGCTGAACGCCCGAAGCGACAAGACGCATGAAGGTGCGCCCATTGACCTCAACTTTTTCTACTTCTATGGTGGCAAGGGCAACATAGTGATCACTTGAGCCGAGGTTTCCTGCTCTGTCGTTGGCGGCGTCCAGCACATCAGCCAGTTGTATGGGGGTGGCGATTTTTGTTGACGGTTCCAGTGATTTGATGCCATGCGATTGCCATCCTTTACGAATAACCTCAATTGAATCCTGATCGGTCATTCCGCCTCTGACTTCAATGAGCAGTTCGTTTTCTTCAAGGTTATGGGTGATCCTGAATACGCCTTCATTACCCGCCTTCAGGACTTTGGTGTATTTCCTGGCAACATTATTCTCGTCTGTCTCAAACTGATCAACACTGGAAACTGTGCAACGAGTATTATAAAAAATTTCTGAAAAGCTTATAGAAGGATAGAGAAGGTCCTCATTTACTGCAGGCTCATAAGGGTAGGTGGTTGTAATGGATTTGGGTATTGGCTGTTGGTCATCACCTGAAGTTGGCTGAACCCTGACCACACTCTGAGTGAACTCCACATGTCCATTGCCCAGAATATCGGCAGATTTTGTCTGCAGCTTGCGATCGGCCAGTGCTTGTGTGCCAGTGATGGAAGAGCAGATTGCAAAGGTCACAGCAAGGCTTAGTGCATTGGGGTGAGTATTTGTCATTCTAATACCTCAGAGCGGAGTAGTTCTGATACTGCGAAAAGTGATTTCCATACCAGCCAAGGATGCAGATTCCAGTCAGTAGCTCATGGCTGTTAATCGCGTATGGCTGTTAATCGCTCATGGCTGTTAATCGCTCATGGCTGTCCCGGTAAGCGGTTGAGAGAATTTGTAAGTACCCAAAACTTTTAGCAGTTAAATGGAGAGCTGCAAGTTCAAGTGTCTAAATATCCAAATTCTGGCCAATGAGCAGGTAAAGATATGAGACCTGTTTCAGCTGTTTCAGAAGATCATTATTGGGAAGGTCTGATGGGAGCCAGTCACAGTTTGTTGTGTTCTCTGAGCAACGAACTGCGAAACAGGAACCTGTCAGGTGACTAACAGTAATCCCCGTCGTCTGGTGGGTGTCAAAAGGGAAAGTGTCAAAAGGGAAAGTGGGCTGAGGCGGTAGCCTCAGCCTAACTGGTGAGCCACTCAGAATCAGGCTGCGGCTGCGGTACTAATGTACTGACTCCTTAACTCTTCGATCTTCTGCAGATAGCCGTTGTATTCAGGGGAACCGTCGTGTGAATAGTTCAGGTTCTTGAGCAGGCCGGTCAGCTTGACGAAGTAGTCACGGGCAACTTCTTTATCCTTGAAGGCGTACTGCTGACTGATCAGGCTCACAACCAGCTCGAAGCAGGCCTGCTGGCGACTCAGTGGGCAACTGCTGTCGACGTCATCAAAGGCGTCCTGCTGGAGGTAAACCATATCCAGGAAGAAAGACTTCTGGAAAGTAACGTAATCTTCCAGAGTAATACCTTCTTCACCGGTCACCTGCATCATCTGGTTAATGCTGTCACCTTTGACAAGCAGAGCCTGCATTGCCTTGACGGTATCGACCCAGTCAGGGGACAGGTTTTTGCTGTACCAATCGGACAACTGATCAAGATAACGGGACCAGGAGATCAGTGGATCTATGGCAGGGTAGAAACGCTTGTAGGCGCGGTCGTACGACAGCCCCAGAAAAGTTTTGACCGTACTCAGAGTGGCCTGGGTGACAGGCTCCTCGAAGTTACCACCGGCAGGAGATACGGAGCCTACCAGAGTCAGGGAACCTTCGTCTCCTTCTTCGTTACGAATCACACCACAACGCTCGTATACACCTTTAATGGCGGAGTCCATGTAAGCAGGGAAGCCTTCTTCACCCGGAATTTCTTCCAGACGGTTGGAGGTCTCACGCATGGCCTGGGCCCAGCGGGAAGTTGAGTCTGCCAGAGCGAGGACGTTGTATCCCATCTGACGATAGTACTCACCCAGTGTCAGACCCGTGTAGATAGAAGCCTCACGGGCAGCTACCGGCATGGATGAGGTATTACAGATGATGACGGTGCGGTCGATGAGAGAGCCGCCTGTTGTTGGATCTTGCAGGTGCGGGAATTCTTCAATGGTTTCCACCACCTCACCGGCACGTTCACCACAGGCTGTTACAATGACGATGTCGGCATCGCAGTAACGGGAGAAAGAGTGCTGGAGTACCGTTTTTCCGGAACCGAATGGACCGGGGATACAACCGGTGCCACCACGGGCAATGGGGAAGAAAGTGTCCACGATTCTCTGGGTGGTGACCAGGGGAGTATCAGGATACTGACGTTCAGTTTTACCTTTTCTGGACAGGGTTTCAGAAATGGAGTGACGCACTGGCCACTTTTGAACCATGGTCAGGGCAACCTCGTCTCCCATCTGATTGCGCACTTTGGCAACAACGGTATCAACGCTGAAGGAGCCTTCCTGAATCCAGATCACTTCCACTTCACCTTCGGTGTTGAAAGGAATCATGATTTTGTGGGTAAAGCGACCTTCCGGGACCGTACCAAAGGTTTCACCCGCGTGAAGTTTGTCGCCAATCTTGGCCACAGCTGTGAATGCCCATGTCTGACTGCGATCAAGCGCATCAATCTGAACACCACGCTGCAAGAACTTGCCGTGCAGAGACGCCAGTCTTTCCAGAGGGTTCTGCAGACCATCGTAGATCATGGAAAGAATGCCGGGACCCAATTCCAGTGAGAGCAGCTGCCCCGTTTGGATGATAGCATCACCTACCGCGACACCCCGGGTGTCTTCGTAAACCTGAATATCTGCGATATCACCGCGAACCCTCAGGACTTCCGCCATCAGTTGCTCTTCAACCTGTTCATTGGAACGACGGCCGGGCATCACATAGACGACTTCGTTTTTGGTCAGTGGCTTACTGCCCAGACTCTTGATGGTGATGATATCACCCATTACGGCAACGACTTGGGCAGAGGCTCCGTGGGCCAGTGCCTGCTGTTCCGGTTCTGTGTTTGTCTGTTCACTCATTGGCGTTTTCCAAAAGCTGTTTACTGCTTGCCATGACGATAGAGTCCTCAGGCATCAGAGGGATGCTGTATCTTTTCATGGCTGCTTATATCAGGCTGTCCCCCAGGTACTGGTTCCAGATAGTGGGTGGACAAATTCGCCCAGCGCCAGGTCGGTCAATTCGTTAAAACGTTCCACTGCCTGGTCACCGTCGTAGGCTGTCCAGCGGGCGACCAGGTTCCAGCGCAGAAGATAGATCACAACCGCTTCAAAGTCGAAGCTGTGTTGTCTGCCAGCGTCGTCCAGTCGGCGCCACACGGCTTCCAGCAGGGTTTTCTCCAGTGTCAGATAGTCCTGCTTGTTCAGGCAATCAATAGCCTGTGGAATCCATGGGAAGGCATGCTGAAGGCCCAGTGTCGGGTTGCTCCAGTTGCGGCGAATGTAAGCATAGCGGGTACCGAAGCTCCACTGAGGATCGCCCGGTGCCTGCTTGCCCTGCATTTTACGACGCAGTGCTGCCATGACCGTTCTCATGTCCAGCCGCCAGTTGATCAGATCACGCAGAGTCTGGCTGGGAAGTTCTCCATGCAGACGGGCAGCCAGCTTGATCAGGGCTGCCTCGTCTACATCTTCACCCAGGTGGCTCCAGTGCATAAGCTGCTCGACCTTGATCAGGGTATCCTTGTCTTCCTGATTCAACATGGAGAGGCGTCGATCCAGTTGCAGACGGGAGATCGGAGTGATCTTGCTGTCAAACAGTGAATCGATGTGAGGCAGCGAAGTCACCAGGGTGTAATAGGCGTTTTCTGCCATTTCATGCTCCCAAAAAGTCCGGCGTTTTCAGTCTTGACTGTCAACTTCCGACTCTTAACTCATTATTTGACGATACCTTCCAGCAGCGCCCGGAAACGAGGCTGAAGGTGCCTCAGTAAGACAGCAGTGACGGTTTGGTCACTCAGTTCTACTTCGATCTCCTTGTCCTGAAGACGGAATTTGATACCGCTCTGACTGGTCTTGCCTACCGAGAAAGTCACCCCCTCCTGAAGCATTTCAGCAGCCTGACCAGTGACGAAGTCCAACAGAGGACCTTTTTTAACCAGGTCCGGGTTTTTGCGCAGCTCATCAAGACCAATGACCTTGCGAGGCAGGACCACTTCGAGGTTTTTCTCGCCATGCAGGTTATTTTCGCCCGCCACTTCAAGAATCATCTGCTTGAGCACTTCTTCTTTCTCGAGGGAGCCGCTGACCAGGGCGCTGATCTGTCCGGAGAATTTTTCCAACAGGTAATCTTTCAGCTCCAGAACGGCATTACGCTCCGCGAGTTGCAGGGCTTCCTGACCGGATTGGGTGATAAAGTCCGCCTCTTCACGGGCTTTGCTGACAATCATGTCGGCTTTCGCCTGAGCTTCCCGGACCAGCTCGGCGGCATGGCTCTGGGCCTCGCTGACAATCCGGTCAGCCCGCTCACGACCGTCCTGTACGCCCTGATTGCGCAGTTTTTCGATCAGCTCCTGGACGCCAACAGAGACGTTCTGGCCGCCAGGATTCATTGCTGCTGTCATAATTTATTCCTCTGGTTAACAGTCCACCGTCAATTGTTCACAGTCTTCTGATCAGGCCGTGATCTGCTGACCCAGCACCAGAGCAAATACGAATGCGAATACCGAAAAGCCCTCAACAATTGCAGCAGGCGCAATGGAAAGGCCAAAGACTTCCGGTTTGTTCTTGGAGGCATTGATACAAGCGGCAACTGCCTGACCCTGGTAGATAGCAGAGTACATCAGGGCAATACCGGTCAGCAGACCAATACCCAGCAGGCCCGGGGCGCTGTTATCGGAAACACCGATACCGCTGAGGGTGAACATGATTACAATGCCGTATATAACCTGTGATGAAGGCATTGCCGACAGGCCGATAAATTTACCGTAGCCACTTTCAACATCCAGCATGGCACCACAGGCCGCCTGACCAGCGACTGAACAGCCAATGGCTGAACCCACTGCCCCCAGTGCAACCGGTGCAAATACGCCTATCCAGCCCAGGGCCAAGATCAGATTTTCCATGTTTAATCCTCTTGTTTTCTAAAAGATTTGAATGGGTAGCCCTCGTCGGACAGTCCCCAGTTAACGAATTCAATCACGTTGAGACGCATGCCATGTACGACACCGCTCATGATGCAAAGGGCAAAGTTGAGTATGTGTCCCAGCAGCAGAATCAGGCCGCTGAACAGCACGCCAATGACCGGACTGGAATCCAGGGCGTCCATAGCCAGGGTGTTGAAGGTCATTGCCAGGGAGGCACCGGAAAGACCCAGGGCAAACAGACGCATGTAACTCAGCACGTCACCGAAAGCGGAGGTGATGTTATAAATACCTTTCAGGCCGTCCAGACCTCTGAGGCAAAGACTGCCGATGGAGCGAACCGGACGGGTGCTGGTAAACAGGAACACCAGTAAAGCACCTGTGATCAGCCCGGCAGGTCCAACCTTGTCGGCAAAAACAGTCGGCAGAGTACCAGTCGTGCCCAGCCACATTGACAAACCCGAGGCCATAATAATTGCCCAGCCAACCGGGGCGAGCGCATGACTGCTACCCCGGTTGACCACTGCCGTCATGATGTTGGCAATGATCAAATGTGTCACACCGACAAAGACCGACAGTTTCATCATGGCGCTGTAGTTGTTCAGGTTGATGACGGCCAGATGACCGAGAATCCCCCCCGATTCTGGTGCCACACCAAAGTAACTGCCAATCAGAACACCCCAGACAACGCCGGCCGCTGACATGAAGTAAGCCAGATTCATCAGGCGTGAACCGGCCTCGGTTTTTTTCAGGTTCTTGCGGAACATGAACACGATGCCACCAAACAGCAGGCTGTACATGGCGTCACTCATGATCATGGCGAAGAACAGTGAAAACGAGTAAAAGACCAGATTGCCCGGGTCCCAGGTACGATAGTTGGGTGTCTGGAAGAAGCCCAATGCATCTGAGCCACCGCCAATGCTGTCGGATTTTGCCAGCAGGGTAGGCGGATTGTCTTCTTCAGAGGGCTCCTCGAAGATCGCCGCAACGCCGTTTTCCAGACAAAAAGCCTCCACCGCTTTTTTCTCCGATACCGCTACCCAGCCCTGAACCAGGAAGAAAGTTCCCTCATCCTGAGTGCCACTGCTGGCTTCTTCCAGGGCAGCCTGGTCCAATCTGGCTGCCACCGTCTGACCCAGCAGATAGTGCCAGCGGGTCAGAGCTTCACGCTCTGCCAGCAGTTCTTCCAGCAGATGCTCAGACTCTTCCAGTTCCGTTTCAAGTCTGGAAAGAGGCACCATACCTACATGGGAGCGTGGTACTGGCAGCAGGTCTTCTGCCGGTTCACTGGTAGAAATGACAATCACATAGGCCTGGCGATGGTCCCTGTGAATTTCCTCCCAGGGCAGGTCATCTTCCTTCAGGACTTCGGAGAGAGCCTCCATTTCACCCAAAGGAACGACATAAAACCAGAAGCGCTGGCCATTCAGGTCGGACAGGCTGGGCAAGCTGAACTCTCCCCACTGACGAACTTCACGGATTCGCTCAACCAGTTTGTCACGGGCATCGGACACTTCCCGAACAGAGGTCTTGTTGTCCAGAACCTCGGCAACGACCTGATCAATGCAGACATGGTTTTTGTCTTTGAGCTGTCGACGTGTTCGTGGTGAGCGCTCCAGCCAGGCTATAGCTTCACTGGCCTGTGCCGGTTGCATGCGCAGGCTCTGATCCACGTTGTTATCGGACAGTGGAATCAGGTGCATGCATCCCAGAGTCTGGAGTCCCTGAAGAATCCGGCTTTTGTCTTCTCCGGGCCCGTATAGGGTAATTTTATTCAGCCGTTTAATGGCCATTGACGTCTGCCTCCAGTGATTCCAGTTCACGGGCTCTGGCCAACCTGGCTTCCTGAGCCAGCACTTTACCCTTGGAGAGCTTGGCGTTCATGACGTTGGCACGATCCTGGTCAGACAGGTAGATCTGGATTTTCTGGATACTCTTGCGGGTTTGCGGAATCAGTACCTTGGAAAACAGATTTACCCTTTGGGATGTTGTCCGGGTGGCCTTGTCGAGCTCTTTATGACGCAGCTCGCGCACCTGGTACTCAATGCGTAGACGCACCATCTGCTGAAGCAGTTCAACCAGAAAGTCGACCCAGACTGGCTTGGCCAGGTCACTGTAGGCTTTCAGGCTAATGGCGATGTTCTCTACCCTGGGTACTGCCGTACCCACGATATTCTCATCGATCAATTTGACTCTGGTTACCTTGACCAATCCTTCCAGAGGCACATCTTCCCGGGCCAGCATCGGGAGCTGTTCCCTGACCAGACGCTCAACGTCCGCCAGATGAGACCGGGTTTCTGCCAGCGCCTCTTCAGCCTTTTTCCGTTCAACCATCAACTGTTGGCGCTTCAATTCCAGTGCCGGCAGATAACGGTTGTAGGTTTTGAGGCTGCGTTTTTCTTTGTTCAGCGAGCTTTTATTGAGGGCTACCTTGGCCATGGTTTAAGCCTCTGTCGCAGCTGTTTCCGAGCCAGACTTTTCAGTGGCCCCGGCGGATTCTCTGGCTTCGTCAAGACCAGGCCAGTACTTGTCCAGCAGGCTCTGTTTGAGCAGGGTTTCTTCGGGTTCAAAACATTCAGCCAGTGTCTGCCAGCAAAGATCCAGGGCTTCTTCCAGACCCATCCGGGCTTCAAGAACCATGAAGCGACTTTTGAATTTTTCACCGAAGGCGATCGCTTTCAGGTCGTAGCTGGACAATTCAAAGGCCATGGCCTGTTTCTGCTGGGCATTCACAGAGTCGGAGTAGAAACGGATCATGGTGTTCATGATGTGAGCATGGTCGTCGCGGGTTTCTTTGCCCTGAATCATCTGTTTCAAACGGGACAGAGAACCGAATGGATCAATGACGCCATTGTGCAGGTAGAACTGACCTTCGGTGATGTAACCGGTGTTATCCGGCACCGGGTGAGTGACATCGTTGCCCGGCATGGTGGTTACCGCGAGGATGGTGACAGAGCCTGCACCCTTGTAATCACAGGCTTTTTCATAACGCTTGGCCAGCTGGGAGTAGAGGTCACCCATGTAACCCCGGTTAGCCGGGATCTTGTCCATTGCTACGCCGATCTCTTTCATGGCGTCAGCGTAGGAGGTCATATCGGTTAGCAGAACCAGAACCTTCTTGCTTTCGTTCACGGCAAAGTGCTCTGCCACTGCCAGCGCCATATCAGGCGTCAGAAGACGTTCAACGGTCGGATCAGAGGCCTGGTTGGTAAACATGACGGTACGGGAAGATACACCAGCTTCTTCAAAGGTTGTACGGAAGAAGTGGTAATCGTCGAAGATCAGGCCCATGCCAGCAAACACGACCACGTCAGCTTCAGCCTGAATGGCAATACGGGCGAGGAACCGGTTGTAAGGTTCACCGGCCACCGAGAAAATGGGGATCTTCTGTGATTCAACCAGGGTGTTGAATACGTCAATCATTGGAACATTGGTTCGTACCATTCTTGACGCCAGTACACGACGGACTGGGTTTACCGACGGGCCGTCAATTTCAACCTTGGGGTCTTGCTCCAGAGCCGGACCACCATCAATAGGTTCACCGGCACCGTTAAAAATGCGGCCCAGGATGTTGGGAGAATAGGTGGCCTTCATAGGCTCGCCCAGGAAGCAGACGGAGGCATCAGTAGAGAGGCCCTTGGTGCCGGCAAATACCTGCAGGGAAACTTCTTCGTGATCAATCTTGATGATCTGGGCCAGGGAATAAACCTGTCCGTTTTGTTCGATCATCGCCAGATCGCCATAGCTGGCCCGGGCATTGCCTGCCGTCAGGTTAGGCACTTGAACGCGAATCAAGTCACCAACAATGCTGAGAATGTTGGTGTATCGCAATAGACTCTGGGGCATTTCTGCTCCTCTATACGGCTTGGGAACTGAAAAATCGGGACGATTGACCGGAAAGCCGGAACTTAATCACCATGTGCCTCTCTTAACCTAAAAAAAGAAACTCATGGTCATGGCGGTTCAGGTCAGGATCAAAGGGCCTCTGGTTAATCATAAGTTATCTGTCGCCTATAAACTTGAGGGGCTGGCGATCAGATATTACCGGGCTGCAGAAGGTTTTGGAGTGATAGCTCCGCAGTCTCTGCAGCAGCCGGGTTGCATTGCAAAATTTACTCAATAGTAGACAATTCCGGACGTTTCAGTCTCGAGACTTTGTCAGGTTCACTCTTGGCACAATAAATATCTCTCTTCGATTACCGTCGTTTTGCTCTGACCGGTCAGGCTCCCAGTGTAGCCACCATAACGGCCTTGATGGTGTGCATACGGTTTTCTGCCTGATCAAAAACGATGGAGTGTTCAGACTCAAAAACATCTTCCGTTACTTCCAGGCCCGACATGCCGTATTTACTGGCAATCTCAAGGCCAATAGTCGTTTCATCGTTATGAAAAGCGGGCAGGCAATGCAGGAATCGGGCGTCAGGATTGCCCGTTTTTTCAAGCATAGAGGCATTTACCTGATAGGGCGTCATCAGACGTACACGCTCATCCCAGGCCGCTACCGGTTCACCCATGGAGACCCAGACATCGGTATAGATAAAGTCACATTCATGCACCGCTTCTTCTACGGACTGTGTGACGGTGATTCTGGCTCCTGATTTTTCTGCTAATGGCTGGCAGCGTTCGAGCAGTTCCTGGGCAGGGGTATAACCTTCTGGTGCGGCAATTCTGAAGTCAACGCCCATTTTGGCACAACCTACCAGAAGTGAGTTCGCCACATTATTCCGGCCATCGCCTGCATAACAAAGCTTAAGTTTGTTCAGGGGGCGCCCTTTGCCATGTTCCAGCATGGTCAGAAAATCTGCCAGAATCTGAGTCGGGTGCCAGTCATCGGTCAGGCCATTCCAAACCGGGACGCCTGAGTATTCTGCCAGTTCTTCAACATGCTGCTGGGAGTGGCCACGAAACTCAATGCCGTCGTACATTCTTCCCAGAACCCTGGCAGTGTCTTTCACAGATTCTTTACTGCCCATCTGTGAGCCACCGGAAATGTAAGTCACATTGGCACCCTGATCAAAGCTGGCTACTTCAAAGGCACAGCGGGTTCGGGTGGACGCTTTTTCAAAAATCAATGCGATGTTGCGACCCTCAAGAAAACGGGGCTCGTTACCGCTTTTTTTGGCCTGCTTCAGCTGCGCTGACAGATCGAGCAGCGAAGCAATATCCTCTTTAGTGAAATCAAGCAGTTTCAGGAAATGGTGGTTGGGCAGTCTGAAATCCATCGTTTTACTCTTGCTTTTTGGTAGGCGCATGGTTACATGCTAAATGCACTGGTCGTATCTTCCGGTGGCACTCCAGACGTAAAGGTACACGATTCCGGGAGGCAATAGAGTATATGCGCAAAAACCGGATGACACTACGTAGAATTACTATTAATGTTGCTGCTCAAAATAGATAAGGCTCTCGTAATCAGTAAGTACTTACGTTATGTTTTTCATCTAAAGGATTAAAACCCAAGAGCTTCTATTTCTTCACGAGCAATATTGCGCACCACAAAATGCAAACTACCGCTATGTGCTAAAGAGTAGGAGGTCGTTATTTCCGCGAAGGAGGCTGTCGCAAAGGCGTGAATCATTCAGCTCGAGTTAACAAGCTTGCAGTCATACCTGCTGGCGAGTAAACACTCACCCTTTTATATCAAGGTTCGTTACGAAATTGTCCCCTTCAGAGATCGTGTCGTCACCAGAATATACGCAACTAAACCCTCAGTTCTTCAGGCTTTTTTCAGTCTTGGTTACTCTTTGGAAGCTCGTACCTTGTCAAGGGCATCAAATTCGATGCATCGCCAGTATTCGTTTTTTTCTGTCGGTACACGGAAGGGGTCGACAGATCGTGTTCTTGAGAACCATTTATTCCATTCTTGATCACTGGCGCCCATCATCCTGAGACAATGGGCTTTTTGCGAATAAGCTCCAGCATTTGGAGGGTAATTTTTTATGACGGATTCCACAAACTCAAGCGCCTTGTTAAGGTTATCTTTTCCTGCCGCCGCGCCATCTTTGCTTATCTGCTTACAAGCCAGAGTATAATAGTGGATCGAGGTCGCCAGCAATGTGTTGGCACTTTTCGGATACCCGGCAATCATTTCCATAAACCCTGCTTGCCCAATGAATAATTTAAACAGTGCCGATTCACATTCATCCGAACGATATCTTGTATAGCAATGCTGAAGCAGTCTTATAGCCGGTTCCGTTTTGCCAGCCGTTTGCCAGAGTCGCACCAGAGCCAGGTCAATGTCATGATGCCCGGAAGGTTGCCACAGGCTCTCTTCACTATTATCGGGGTGTTTGCCAGTCATGTTCAGCAGCAGTCTTTCAGCCAGTTCATATTTGCCAAGCGACTGCCAGAGTCGCACCAGAGCCAGGTCAATTTCATAATGCCCAAAGGGCTTGCAAAGGACTTCTTCACCGGCATCAGGGTGCTTGCCAGTCATGTTCAGCAGCAGCCTTTCAGCCCACGCAAATTTGCTTTTTCCCTGCCAGAGTCGTACCAGAGTCAGGTCAATTTCGTGGTGCCCGCAGGGCAGGCACAGAGACAGCTCACTGGCATTGGGGTGCTTGCCGCTCATATTCAGCAGCAGTCTTTCAGCCAGTTCATGCTTCTCCATTACCTGCCAGTGTCGCACCAGAGTCAGGTCAGTGTCATAATTCCCACAGAGCTTGCAGAGGGCCTCGACACTGGCATCAGGATGCTTGCCACTCATGTTCAGCAGGAGTCTTTCAGTCATTTTATATTTGCCCATCAGCTGCCAGTGCCGCGCCAGACAGAGGTTGACATCATGATAAGCACAGGGCTTACACAGGGCATCCTCGGTGTCATCGGGGCGTTTGTTGCTCATGTTTAACAGCAGCTTTTCAGTCAATTGATGTTTGCCCATTATCTGCCAGTGTCGCGACAGGCAAAGGTTAATGTCATGGTGCTCACAGGGAGTACAAAGGATTTCCTCAGAGGCATTGAGGGGCTTGCCACTCATTTGCAGCAGCAGACTTTCAGCCGGTTTATGCTCACCCTTACACTGCCAGAGTCTTACCAGAGAAATATTGACGGTATGAAGGTATTTACTTAGTTTCTTTATGGTGCGAGGAAACGTCGATAACCGCAGCTTTTCAGTCAGCTCTGACTTTAAGTTCTGAAGTAGCGGTTCAACCAGCTCATATTTGTACAACAGCTGCCACTGCCTGGTCAGGCAAATATCAACTTCGTAATTGCGGGAAGGTTTGCACAGCGTCTGCACATTAGCATTGGGCTTTTTGTTACTGAGAGCTAAAAGTCGTGCTTCAGCGTGGAGGTTTCTTCCAAGTAGCTGTTCACAGCGGCTCAGGGTTAGATCAAGGTTATGAATGGTTGACGCCCCGTACTCAGTGAAGGTTCCGGTCAATCTGAGTTCTTCCAGAAGATAACAGGCCTCTTTCAGCTTTTCGTAGGTTTGTTCTTTCAACGATCTTGCAAGCCCTATGACTGAGCTTTGGTAGTGGAATTCACCCAGTACGGCCCTGCCATTTTGTATGATCCTTCGGAACATTCTTTCAACATTGATAAAATTTTTTTCTTTTATTAGTTCATCGAAAGCGCTATCGATCTGTTTTTGAATAGCTTCAGGACAACGGGCATTCGCCCTTGTTTGAAACTCCCGGGGAAAGCGCGATTGGAATACAGTTGTTTGCCGGTTCCTGATATTGGAGGGTCTGTTCCAATGTTCCCAGGCACACTGAGCAGGTTGATTAAACACTAAAGCTTTCGGGTCTATGGCAGATGGACGCTTTGTTGCATTATGGTCAGAACCTGAGGCACGATGCTGTAAAGGTTGCGATATTGTTCCGGTCGCAGTGCTGATTGTTGGTGGTAATCCGTAATTCATAGCAATCTAATCTCTCTGGCTATGCCTCTGAATCTGATGGGCATAAAGGTTCATGTTTATTTACTTGCTCTTTGTGGCTTAACACCTTCTGAAGAGCAGCAGATTCGCAGCTTTGCCAGGACGTATTTTTATTCTTATGTGTCCGGCTGGAGTCAAGTAAGCTGGCTTTATTGAAACAGGCCCGCCAGACCTCCTCACTGGCGCCCATCATTCTGAGACAGTGGGCTTTTTGTGAATGAGCGCTTGCATTCAGGGGGTACTTCTCCAAAACTGATTCAACATATTGAAGAGCTTTATTGAGATTATCCTTTCCTGACTTCAGGTCATCATTGATGATCTGTTCACAAGCCAGATTGAAATAATGGACCGAGGTTACCAGCAATGTGTTGGCACTTTCAGGATAATGGCTAATCATCTCCATAAATCCTGTTTGCCCGGCGAACAGACATAACAGAGATAATTGAAATTCATCCGAATGATAAAATTTGCTGCAACGCCAGAGCAGTCTTTCAGCCAGTTCATTTTTGCCCGTCACCTGCCAGATGCATGCCAGGGCCAGGTCAATGTCATGTTGCCCAGAGGGCTTGCACAGGATGTCTTCACTATCATGGGGGTCCCTGCCACTGATGTTCAGCAGCAGCTTTTCAGTCAGTGTATGTTTGCCTATTACCTCCCAGTGTCTTGCCAGAGCGAGGTCAGTGTTATGATGCGCACAAGGTTTGCAGAGGTTTTCTTCACTGTCATCGGGATGCTTGTTGCTCATGTTCAGCAGCAACTTTCCGGTCATTTCATGTTTGTCCATCTCTTGCCAGAGTATTGCCAGAGCCAAATTAATCTCATGCTGTGGACAGGGCTTACACAGGCTTTCTTCGCTGCCATCAGGGTGCTTGCCACTCATGTTCAGCAGCAGTCTTTCAGTGCGTTCAGATTTGCCCATCATCTGCCAGACGCGCGCCAGAGCCAGGTCAATGTCACGATGCTCAGAGGGGCTGCACAGTAACTCCTCACTGGCATTGGGATGTTTAACAATCATGCTAAGCAGCAGGTTTTCAGCCCATTCATATTTACCCGTCAATTGCCAGTTTCGAGCCAGAGCCAGGTTTACGGTATGGAGATAGCTGTGCCGTTTTTGTGAAGTGACAGCGGACCGGTTTGAATGCAGCTCTGTAAACAGTGCTTTTCCCATGTTCATCAGAAGTGCTTCAGTCAGCGTGTTTTTTTTCATCAACTGCCACAGTCGGGCATTAGTAATATCTGCGTCAAAATTGCCAGAAGGCGTGCACAGTGCCTGAACATCGGCATCGGACTTCAGGTTCCTCAGCGCTATAAGTCGTGTTTCAGCTTCAAGGTATTTTCCCAGTACCTGTTCACATCGGCTCAGTGTCAGATCAAGGTGATGGATGGTCGAAGCCCTGAACTCGGTAAACGATCCAGTCAACCTGAGTTTTTCCAGAAGAGAGCAGGCTTCCAGCTGCTTTTTTCGGGTTTGCTCTTTTAGCGACCTTGCAAGCCCTATGGTAGCGTTCTGGTAGTCAAATGTACTTAGTATCTGCTGGTTTTCGTTTAAAATGTTCCGGAATGCTGTTTCTGCATCGATGAATTTTCGTTTTGTCAGTTCTTTGAATGCATCATTGATTCTGCCTTTAATATCCGCAGAGTCTTTTGGCTCCGTCCATTGCGAAAGTGTCTGGGGTAAAAGCGTTTGGCATGCCGCTGCCTGTCGGTCTTTAATGTCTGAAAGTTTGACCGAATGCTCATGAACACGCTGAGCATGCGGAATAAATACTGAAGCTTCAGGGTTTAAGGTGTATTTGCTTTTTGTTATCGAACAGGTTGTTGTCGAACTGGCGGTAGCAGCCGAACCAACGGCAGCGCTCGAATGGGCTGCGCTGCTCCTGACTGGTGATAATCCGTAACTCATAGCAATCAAACTCAACTGAAAAACTATGCTCTTGGACAGTTAACGGAGATAAAAGTTCATCTTGATCCATTTAGTCTGTGAGGTTTTTTATTTTCTGAAGGGCAGCTGATTCCATGCTTCGCCAGCTGTCGTTTTTGTTCTTCATTGCACGTAAGGGGTCAAGGGATTTTGATTTTAGGAACAGCTCCCGCCATACAGGCTCTGCTGCACCCATCATTCTCAGGCAGTGTGCTTTTTGCGAAAAAGCGCCAGCATTCGGAGGGTACTTCTCCAATGCTGATTCAACATGCTCAAGAGCCTTGTTAAGGTTATCGTCTCCTGACTTTGGGCCATCCTTTATTATTTGCCGACAAGCCAGAGTGAAATAGTGTAAGGAAGTTGCCAGTAGTTTATTGACGCTGTCCGGATACCGGGTCATCCTTTCCATAAACACTGATTGTCCAATCGATAAACACAATAGTGCTAATTCAAATTCATCCGAACGATACAAGGCGAAGCCACGACTAAGCAGTTTTTCTTCCGATTCATATTTGCCAAGCGCCTGCCAGGTCCGTGCCAGAGCCATGTCCAGCTCTTGAATCCCGGAAGGCTTGCACAGGATGTCCTCACTGTCTCTGGTGGATTTGCCACTCATATTCAGCAGCAGTCTTTCACTCTGTTCATGGTTGCCCATGACCTGCCAGAGTATCGCCAGAGCCAGATCAATAACATATTTTCCAGAGATCTTGCACAGATTCTCTTCACTGTCATCGGGGCGCTTGCCGGTCATGTTCAGCAGCAGTTTTTCAGCCAGTTTTGTTTTGCCGATCTCCTGCCAGAGTCGCACTCGGGTCAGGTCAATCTTATTATTCCCAGAGGGCTTGCACAGGATCTCCTCACTGTCATCGGGGCTCCTGTTAATCATGCTCAGCAGCAGTCTTTCAGACAGTTCATGTTTATCCATTATTTTCCAGAGTCGCACCAGAGCTATGTCAACTTCGTAATTCCCACAAGGCTGGCACAGGATCTCCTCGTCGTTATCGGGATTGATGCCAGTCATGGACAGCAGCAGTCTCTCAGATAGTTCATGTTTGCCTGAAATCTGCCAGTGTCGCACCAGCGTCAGGTCAATATCATGATTCCCACAAGGCTTGCACAGGATCTCCTCACTGTTATCAGGGTGCTTGCCACTCATCTTCAGCAGCAGCCTTTCGGCTCGTTGATATTGGCCCATTGTCTGCCAGAGTCGTGCCAGGGTCAGATGATAATCATATCTTCCAGAGGGCTTGTACAGAATCTCCTCACTGTTATCAGGGTGCTTGCCAATCACGTTCAGCAGCAGTCTTTCAGACCGTTCATATTGACCCATCGCTATCCAGAGTCGTGCCAGAGCCAGATCAATATCACGTTTTCCGGAGGAACTGCACAGGATCTCCTCACTGTCATCGGGATGCCTGCGAATCATGCTCAGCAGCGTGCTTTCAGCCCATTTATATTTGCCCATCGCCTGCCAGTGTATTGCCAGAGAGAGATTTACGGTATGAAGGTTTCTGTGCAGTGCCTTGACAATGGCAGCGGATGAGGCCGACTGCAACCTGATAATCAGCTTTGTTCTCAGTTTCATCACTAGTGTTTCAGCCGACATGTGCTTTTCCATCAACTGCCAAAGTCGTCCAATAGTCATATCAGCGCCAAAATTGTCAGAAGGCTCGCACAGGGACTGCTCATCGGCATCAGGCTTTTTGTTCCTCAGTCTCAAAAGTCGTTTTTCAGCATCAATATACTGCCCCAGCGCCTCTTCACATAGGCTCAGGGTCAGGTCAAGGCTATGAATGGTCGAGGCCCCGAAGTCATTGAGCGGTGCTTTCGACCTGAGTTCTTCCAGACGAGAGCAGGCCTCTTTCTGTTTTGTGTAGGTTTGCTCTTTTAGAGACCTTGCAAGCCCTATGACCAGGCTCTGGTGCTGCAATTTGCTTAAGCTGCTCTCGTTTTTGTCCAGGATGAGCCGGAAAGCTGCTTCTGCATCTATGAATTTTTTATTTGTCAGTGCTTCGAAAGCCTTGTTGATCGCTTCTGTAATGGCATCAGGACAGGAAACATTCGTCCTTTGCTGAAATGTCCGGGAAGCAAAGGTTTCATCTGCAGTGACTTGCCTGCCTGAAATAGTTGGGAGCCTGTTCGAATGACCATCAATACGTTGAGCTCGTTCAGCACGTGGAATAAACTCTGGCGCATCAGGGTTAAGGCTAGATGTATGCGCTGAACCTGACGCAGGATTCTGTGACGGTTGCGATGTCGTATTGGTTGTGGCGCTGGCTGTTGGTATGAATCCGTAACTCATGGCAATCAAAACTTCCAGGGAAAACTACGCTGTTGGACAAGTAACAGATATTAAAGTTCCTTATGATCCATTTGCTCTTTCAGACCCTGCAGCTTCTGAAGAGCAGCGGCTTCGCTGCTTCGCCATAAGTTAGTTTTATCTCTGCGTGCCCGGCTCAGATCAAGGAAGTTGGCTTTATTGAAATATTTCTGCCATTTCTGCGAATCGGTGCCCATCATTCTGAGACAATGTGCTTTTTGCGAAAAACCGCCCGCACTGGTGGGGTACTTTTCCAGCAGTGATTCCACAGTCACCAGGGCTAGAGTCAGGTTTTCTTTTCCTGACTCCGGGTCATCATTTATTATCTGCTCACAAGCCAAAGTGAAATAATGGATTGAGGTGGCCAGCAATGTATTGTCATTCTCCGGATAACGGCTAATCATTTCTATAAATCCTGGTTGCCCGCAAGAGAAGATCAAGAGTGTAAATTGACAATCTTTCGAATGATATAATTCACAGCAGTTCTCAATCAGTCTCCTGGCCAGCCCACGTTTGTCAATCTTCTCCCAGAGGTGGACCAGAGCCAGGTCAATGTCATGATTTCCGCAAGGTTTGCAGAGAATGTCTTCACTAGCATCGGGACGCTTGCCACTCATGTTCAGCAGCAGCTTCTCAGCCAGATGATTTTTGTCCGCTATCTCCCAATATCTCACCAGAGTCAGATCAATAGCATGATGGCCAGAGGGTTTGCACAGAATATCTTCACTGGCATCGGGATGCCTGCCACTTATGCTTAGCAGCAGCTTTTCAGACTGTTCGTATTTGTCCATCTTCTGCCAGAGTAGCGCCAGGGTCAGGTCAATCTCAGAGTGTCCGGAGGCTTTACACAGAATTTCCTCAAGGTTTTTGGGGTGTTTGCCACACATGCTCAATAGCAGCCACTCAGCCAATCTGTATTGACCCTCATGCTCCCAGTGTCGCGCCAGAGTCATGTCAGTCTCGTAATGCCCACAAGCCTGGCAAAGGAGGTATTCACTGGCTTTGGGGTGCTTTTTACTCATGTTCAGTAGCAGTATTTCAGTCAGATGAGGTTTTCCCATTAGCTCCCAGAGCACAGCCAGAGCCATGTTAATGTCATGTTGCCTGCAGGGTTTGCACAGTCTGTCCTCGCTTGCCTCAGGGAGCTTCCCACTCATGTTCAGCAGCAGCTTTTCAGTCGGTTGATATTTGCCCATGTCCTGCCAGAGTCTGGCCAGAGCCAGATTTACGTCGTGATCTTTGCAAGGCCTGCATAGCGTCTCCTCACTGGCACCGGGGTGTTTGTTACTCATCTTAAGCAACAGATCTTCAGCCAGTTCATATTTGTTCATCGCCTGCCAGAGTCGTGCGAGAGCGAGTTTTACGATATGGAGATATTTACGCAGTCTTTTTTTATTTGCAGCGGATCGGCTCCGCTTCAGCTCGCTTTTCAGCTGTTCTTCCATTTTCAGCAGGAGTCTTTCAGACTGTGTGTGTTTTTCCATAAGCTGCCATAGTCGTATATTGGCAATATCTGCGTCAAAATTGCCAGAAGGCTTGCAGAGGGTCTCTTTATCGGCATCGGGCTTGATGTTTCTCAGCGCTTGAAGTCGCATTTCAGCATCAGGGTAGCGTCCCAGCGCCTCTTCACATCGGCTCAGGGTCAGATCAAGGTTATGAATGGTCGAGGCCCCAAAGTCATTGAGCGATGCTTTCGATCTGAGTTCTTCCAGACGAGAGCAAGCCTCTTTCTGTTTTGTGAAGGTTTGCTCTTTTAGAGACCTTGCAAGCCCAATGACGACGTTCTGGTGCTCGGATCTACTTAAGATGCTCTCGTTTTTGTCCAGGATGAGCTGGAATGCTGCTTCTGCATCTATGAATTTTTTATTCATCAGTGCCTTGTAAGCGTTATCAATCTCTTCCTTAATGGCTTCAGGACGGCGGATATTCTTCCTTTGTTGAAATGTCCGGGGAGCAAAGGTTTCGTTTGCAGTGACCCGCCTGCCCGAAATAGTTGGGAGCCTGTTGGAACGATCATCAATACGTTGAACGCGTTCAGCACGTGGAATGAACACTGGAGCTTCAGGGTTAAGGTTAGAGGTATGCTCTGAACCTGTCGCACGATTCTGTGACGGTTGTGATGTCGTATTGCTTGTGGCGCTGGCTGTTGCTGTAAATCCGTAACTCATGGCAATCAAAACTTCCGGGAAAACTAGGCTCTTGGACAGTTAACGGATATTAAAGTTCCTTGTGATCCATTTGCGCTTTGAGCCCCTGCAGCTTCTGAAGAGCAGTAGCTTCGTTTCTTCGCCAAAATTCAGTTTTACGCACATGCCCACGGTTGATGTCGAGGGAAGTGGCTTTTTTGAAGTATTTCTTCCATTCCTCAACGGTGGCACCCATCATTCTGAGACAATGCGCTTTTTGTGAAAGACCGGCTGCACTGGTGGGGTACTTTTCCAGGAGTGATTCCACAGTCTCAAGGGCTTTACTCAGGTTTTTATTTCCTGACTCCGGTTCATCATTTGTTATCTGTCCACAAGCCAGAGTGAAATAATGGATTGAAGTGGCCAGCAATCTACTTTCACCTTCCGGATAGCGGCTAACCAGTTCCATAAATCCCGGTTGCTCGCAAGATGAGATCAGGAGTGTGAGCTGACACTCCTTGGATTGATATAACTCACTGCAATTTTTAATCAGCCTCTCTGCCAGCCGATGTTTGTCAATTATCTCCCAGACGCGAACCAGAGCCAGATCAATGTCATGACGTCCGCAAGGTTTGCAGAGAATGTCCTCACTGGCATCGGGATGCTTGCCACTCACGTTCAGCAGTAGCTTCTCAGCGAGATGATATTTTTTTGTTGTCTGCCAATATCTCACCAGGGCCAGATCGACAGCATGATGGCCAGAGGGTTGGCACAGAATATCCTCACTGGCATCGGGATGCTTGTTACTCATGTTCAGCAGCAGCTTTCCAGCCCGTTCGTGTTGGTCCGACTCCTGCCAGAGTATCACCAGGGACAGGTCAATCTCAGAGTGCCCGGAGGGTTTGCACAGAATTTCCTCAAGGTTATTGGGGTGTCTGCCACACATACTCAACAGCAGCCTTTCGGCCAATCTGTGTTTGCCCCCATGTTCCCAGTGATACGCCAGAGTTATGTCAATTTTGTAATGCCCACAAGCCTGGCAAAGGAGATATTCACTGGCTTTGGGGTCCTTGCCACTCAGGTTCAGTAGCAGTCTTTCAGTCAGATGATGTTTTCCTGTTACCTCCCAATTTCGTGCCTGAGTCAGATCAATATCAAGCTGTCCAGTGGGTCTGCACAGGATGCTGTCACCGGCATTGGAGGGCTTGTTACTCATGTTCAATAGCAGTTTTTCAGCCAGGTGATTTTTGCCCGACACCACCCAGTGCACAGCCAGAGCCATGTTAATGTCATGATGCCTGCAGGGTTTGCACAGTATGTCCTCGCTTGCATTGAGGGGCTTACCGCTCATGTTCAGAAGCAGCTTTTCAACCAGTTGATATTTGCCCATTTCCTGCCAGACTATTGCCAGAGTCAGATTCACGTTGCGATTTTCACAAGGCTTGCAGAGCACCTCTTCGCTGGCACCGGGGTGTTTGCCACTCATGTTCAGCAGCAGACCTTCAGCCTTTTCATAATGGCTTTTCCCCTGCCAGAGTCGCACCAGAGCAATTTTTACGATATGGAGGTATTTATCCAGTCTTTCGGTAGTTTCAGTGGAAGTTACAGTGGATTGTCTCCACTTCAGCTCGGTTATCAGCTTTTTTTCCATGTTCAGCAGGAGTGTTTCAGCCAGTGTGTGTTTTTTCATAAGCTGCCATAGTCGTGTACTAGCGATGTCAGCGTTAAAATTGTCAGAAGGCTTGCACAGGGTCTCCTCATCGGCATCCGGCTTGATGTTTCTCAATGCTGTAAGTCGTGCATCAGCATCAGCGTACTGTAGAAGTGCCTGTTCACAGAGACTCAGGGTCAGATCAAGATCAGGAATGGTCGAAGCCCCGTGCGCAGTGAACCTTCCCTTCAACCTGAGCTCTTTCAGAAGAGAGCAGGCTTCTTTCTGTTTTTCGTGGGTTTGCTCTTTGAGCGACCTTGCAAGTCCTATCGTCAGGTTTTTCCATTCGCGATCACTCAGTTTGTTCTTGTCTTCCTTCAAGATGGTCCGAAATGCTTCTTCTGCATTGCTGAATTTTTGTTTGCTCAGCTCTTTAAAGGCGTCATTGATTTTTGCTTTTTTAGCACTCTTGGGTGGTGTCGCACTATCGCTTTGCTGAAACGTTTGTAGTGAAGGGTTTTGGCTTGCCTTTGTTTGCCGGTCCCTGATATTTGATCTGTCAGGATATTGGTGACCACGTTGAGCATGCGGACAACGCGGAATAAACGTTGGAACGTTCGTGCGTGCGGAAGATTGGCTCTTTTCGGTCGCATCCCGATGTGAACCTGACGCACGATACCCTGGCGGTTGTATTGTCGAACTGGCCGTGGTGCCGGTGGTTGCTGTTAATCCGTAGCTCATAAGTCACACAACATACTTTTAAAGTTATGCCTTTGGACAGCAAACGGATCTGAAAGTTCATTGATATCTATTTGACCTGTGAGGCCAGCACCTTTTGAAGAGCAGTGGCTTCGTTGCCTCGCCAAAAATCAGTTTTACTCCTGTAGGCCCGTCCGGGGTCAAGGGATTCTGCTCTGTTAAACCATTCCCTCCATTCTTGCTCACTTCTACCCAGCATTCTGAGACAATGCCCTTTTTGTGAATAAGCTCCCGAATTGACAGGGTATTTTTCCAGTGCCGATTCAACAATCTCAAGCGCCTTCATAAGGTGATCGCTGCCTGCCTTTGGGTCATCATTTGTTATATGCTCACAAGCCAGACTGAAATAATGGATTGAGGTAACCAGCAAGGTATTGGCACTTTCCGGATAGCGGCTGATCATTTCCAGAAATCCCGCTTTCCCGGCAGACAAGCCCAACAGGGTTAATTGACATTCATCCGAATGATATAACTCACAGCAACGCCTGGATAGTCTTTCAGCCTCTTCAAATTTGCCCATAACGGTCCATAGTCTTATCAAAGCCAGGTCAATCTGTTGATTCCCGGAAGGTTTGAACAGGCTGTCTTCATCGGCATTGAGGTGCTTGCCACTCATGTTCAGCAGCAGACTTTCAGACAGTTCAAATTTGTTCATATTCTGCCAGAGTCGTGCCCGGGTCAGGTCAATGTTATGATGCCCGAATGGCTTGCACAACTCTTCCGCAATAGCTCCGGGGGGCTTGCCAATCATCTTCAGCATCAGCTGTTCAGACCATTGATATTTGCCCATCATTTGCCAGAGTCTCACCCGAGCCAGGTCAATTTCCATGTTCCCACAGGGGCTGCACAGGCTGTCTATACTGGCACCGGGATGCTTGCCAGTCATGTTCAGCAGGAGTTTTTCAGCGAGTGTATATTTGCCAACAACCTCCCAATATCGCACCAGAGTCAGATCAATCTCATGGTGCCAGCAAGGCTTGCAAAGTTCTTCCTCGCTGGCATCAGGATGCTTGCCACTCATTTTCAGCAGCAGCTTTTCAGCCAATTGATTGTTGCCCACCTGCTCCCAATATCGCATCAGAGCCAGGTCAGTCAGATAATTCCCACAGGGGGTGCAAAGGGTCTCCTCGTTGGCATCAGGGGGCTTGTTACTCATGTTCAGCAGCAGTTTTTCAGTTCGTTTATGTTTGCCGACAGTCTGCCAAAGTCGCGCCAGGGTCAGGTCAAGGTCGTTCTGCCCAGAGGGTTTACACAGTTCTTCTTCACTGTTATTGGGGTTCTTGCCACTCACGTTCAGCAACAGCTCTTCAGCCAATTTATATTGGCCCGTCTGCTCCCACTTTCGCACCAAAACAATATTTACGGTACGGAGTTTTTGATGCAGTTTTTCAACAGCAGCAGCGGATTGCTTCTGCTGCAGCTTTTCAGTCAGCCTTGTTTTCATATTTAGCAGGAGTGTTTCAGTCAGCGTGTGTTTTTCCACAAGCTGCCAAACTCGTGTAATAGTCATATCAGCGTCAAAATCGTCAGAAGGCTCGCACAGTGCTTTCACATCGGCATCGGGCTTTTTGTTTCTCATTCTTAAAAGTCGTGTTTCTGCATCAAGGTATCGTCCCAGTGCCAGTTCACTTCGGCTCAGGGTCAGGTCAAGGTTATGAATGATCGAGGCCCCGAACTCATTGAGCGGTGCCTTCGATCTGAGCTCTTTCAGAAGGGAACATGCTTCTTCCTGTTTAGCCCGGGTTTGTTCATTCAGAGACCTGGCAAGCCCTATGTGCATCTTTTGGTAGTCGTATTGGCTCAGTACGTCCTGGTCTATGCATAAGATGGATTGAAATGCCACTTCTGCACTTCTGAATTTTTGTGTTTTCAGTGCATCGTAAGCGTCATTTATCCTTTTTACCGTATCATCAGGGTATGTTGGTTTCTCTCTCCATCGATGAAACTTCTGAAGTACATCGGTTTTGCGTTCAGTGGCTTGTCGGTGTCTGATATTTGAGGGGGTGTTCCATTGATCAGCACCCTGATTACGAGGAACAAACGGAGCGGCTTCCGGGTTTAAGGTAAATCGACGTTCTGTTGTTACAGAATCTGCATTCTGTGGCGGTTGCGGTGTCGCACTGGTCGCAGGGTTGGTGATTGGAGGTAGTCCGTAACTCATAGCAATCTAAAATGATTGGGAACTTATGCTCTTGGACGGCAAACGGGTCTGAAAGTTCACTGATATCTATTTGACCTGTGAGGCCAGCACCTTTTGAAGAGCGGTAGATTCGTTGCTTCGCCAAAAATGACTTTTAACCTTATATACCCGAGCGGGGTCAATAGCTTCTGCTCTGCCAAAGCATTCTAGCCATTCTTGCTCACTTCTGCCCTGCATTCTGAGACAATGCGCTTTTTGCGAATAAGCTGCCGCATTGGAAGGGTACTTTTCCAGTAACGATTCAAGAATCTCAAGCGACTTATTAAGGTTATCGTTTCCTGCCTCCGGACCTTCTTTTATTATCTGCTCACAAGCCAGTTTGAAATAGTGGATTGAGGTAGCCAGCAGGGTGTTGGCACTTTCCGGATAGTGACTAATCATTTCCATAAATTCGGGCCACCCGGAAGATAGGGTTAAGAGCATATACTCACATTCATTCGTCTGATACAAATCACGGCAACGCCTGAGCAGCCTTTGAGCCCATTTATTTCTGCCTATCATTTCCCAGGAGCATACCAGAGCCAGATCAATGTCATGATGACCACAGGGTCTGCACAGGCTTTCCTCACTGTCATTGAGAGATTTGTTACAAATATTCAGCAACAGTCTTTCAGTTTGTTCAGGTTTACCCATCACCTGCCAGAGTCGCGCCCGAGCCATGTCAATATCATAATTTCCACTGGGCTCATACAGGATCTCCTCAATGTCACTGGGGTGCGTGCCAATCATGTTCAACAGCAGTTTTTCAGCTCGTTTATATTTGCCTGTATTCTGCCAGTGTCGTACCAGACTCAGATCAATGACGTGCTGCCAGCAGGGCGCGCACAGAATCTCTTCTCTGGCATCGGGATGCTTGCCACTCATGTTCAGCAGCAGTTTTTCAGCCAATTTATATTTGCCGATCTGCTCCCAATATCGCACCAGAGCCAAGTCTGTTTGACCATTCCCACAGGGCTTGCAAAGGGTCTCCCTGTTGGCACCTGGATGCTTGCCACTCATGTTCAACAGCAGTCTTTCAGCTCGTTTATGTCTGCCAATTATCTGCCAGAGCCGTGCCAGAGTCAGATCAAGGTCATGATCTCCACACGACCCGCAGAGGGTCTCCTCGTTGTCATTGGGGTTCTTGCCACTTATATTCAGCAACAGTTTTTCGGCCAGCTCATTTTTGTCCATCATTTCCCAGATTCGCACCAGAGCCAGATCAATGCTTCGCTGGCCAGTGGGTTTGCACAGAATCTCCTCAGGGTCATCGGGACGCTTGTGACTTGTTTTCAGTAGCAGCTCTTCAGACTGGTGATGTTTGTCCATCAACTGCCAGATTCGTCCCAGAGCCACATTGACGGTATCGAGGTATTTATGCAGTTTTGATGTATCAGGAATGTATGGTTTTGACTGCAGCTCGTTAATCAGCTCTGCTTGTATGTTCATCAGGAGTGCTTCAGCCAGCCTGTGTTTGCCCATAGACTGCCATAGTCGGGCATTAGTAATGTCTGCAGCATAATGGCGAGAAGGTTTGCACAGGACCTCCTCATTGGCATTGCACCTTTTCTCTCTCAGTCTCAAAAGTCGTAGTTCGGCATCAAAGTGCCTTCCAAGTGCCTCTTCACAGAGGCTCAGGGTCAGATCAAGGTGATAAGTGGTCGAAGCCCCGAAGCTGGTGAATGTTCCATCTAACCTGAGTTCTTCCAGAATAGAGCAGGCTTCTATCTGTTTTTCGAAGGTTTGCTCTTTTAGCGATCTTGCAAGACCGATGGTTATGTTTTGCTTATCGAATGAACTCAGTATGCCCTGGTTTTTGTGTAAGATGATCCGGAATGCTTTTTCTGCCTCTGTGAAATTTTTGTTATTGAGTATTGCGAAAGCATCACTGACCTCTTCCTCAATAGCTTCAGGAGATGAGCTCTTAGTGCCCGGGTGAAAGGTCCGGGGAGTAACCCCCTGGTATTCAGAGGCCTGACGGTCTGAAAGAGTTGAGAGTATGTTCGAACGTTCTTGTACACCTTGATGAAGTCGCCTGCCTGGAATAAACGTTGGCGCTTCCGGATTTAAGGTAAGCCTGCGCCCTGTTGTTGCAGCCGCATCTGAACCTGACGCACCATACTGTGACCGTTGCGATGCCAAAGTGGTCGTTGAGTTCGAACTTGTGGTAGCACTGGTTGTTGGTAATCCGTAACTCATAGCCATTTAAACTCTCTGGAAAACATTACCCCGTCTGCCTGGAGGTGACACCTTCAGGCAGACGGGGTAGTCGTTGGACAGTCAATGGACAAAAAAGTTCATGGCTATCTACTTAACCTGTGAGGCCAGTAACTTTTGCAGAGCAGTGGTTTCGTTGCTTCGCCAAAAATCAGTTTTAACCTTATATGCCCGGCCGGGGTCGATGATTTCTGCTCTGTTAAACCATTCCCTCCATTCTTGCTCACTGCTTCCCAGCATTCTGAGACAATGCGCTTTTTGTGAATAAGCTCCCGCATTGAAAGGGTATTTTTCCAGTGCCGATTCAATAATCTCAAGTGCCTTCATCAGGTTATCGTTTCCTGACTTCGGACCTTTTTCTGCTATCTGTTCACACGCCAGGCTGAAATAATGGATCGAGGTAACCAGCAAGGTATTGGCACTTTCCGGATAGTTGCTAATCATTTCCATAAATCCTGCCTGCCCTGCAGATAAAGCTAACAGCGTATATTCACATTCATTCGTTTGATACATATCACGGCAACGCCTGAGCAGTATTTCAGCCCATTTATGTTTGCCTGTCTTTGCCCAGACACATACCAGAGCCAGATCAATGTCATGATGACCAGTGGGCTTGCAGAGGCTTTCTTCACTGACATTGAGGGACTTGCTACTCATGTTTAGCAATAGCCTTTCAGTCCGTTCAGGTTTATCCATGATCTGCCAGAGTCGCGCCCGAGTCAGGTCAAGATCATTATGTCCACTGGGCTCACACAGGATCTCTTCAGTGTTATTGGGTTGCATGCCAATCATGTTCAACAACAGTCTTTCACTCAGGTGATATTTGCCCACAACCTCCCAAAATCGCACCAGAGTCAGATCAATGACATAATTCCAGCAGGGCTTGCACAGAATCTCTTCACTGGCAACGGGATGCTTCCCACTCATGTTCAACAGCAGCTTTTCAGCTAATTTATATTTGCCCGTCAGCTCCCAATGTCGAACCAGAGCCAGGTCAATTTCATGATTCCCAGTGAGCTTGCACAGTTCATTCTCGCTGGCACAAGAGTGCTTTTTACTCATGTTTAGCAGCAGCTTTTCAGCTCTTTGAAGTTTGTATAACTTCTGCCAGAGTCGCACCAGAATGAGATCAGTGTCATGATGCCCACAGGGCTTACACAGGACCTCCTCATCGTCATTGAGGTGCTTACAACTCATGTTTAACAGCAGTTTTTCAGCCAGCTTATTTTTGTCTGTCTGTTCCCAGGTTCGCACCAGAGCCAAGTCAATGCCTTGATGGCCAGTGGGCCTGCACAGAATCTCCTCACTGTCATCGGGATGCTTGCGACTCATGCTCAGCAGCAGTCTCTCAGCCCGTTCACGCTTGTCACAATCCAGCCAGATAATAACCAGAGCCAGGTCAATGTCTTTACGATCGGAGTGCTTGCAGAGCTTGTCCTCATTGTCATCGGAGCGCTTGCCAATCATTTCGAGAAGAAGCTCTTCAGATTGTTGATGCTTGTTCATCAACGGCCAGATCCTTCCCAGAGCCAAATTGACGGTATCAAGGTATTTACGCAATCTTGCTGCTTTAGGCGCGTATAGTGTTTTCTGCAGCTCGTTAATCAGCTCTGTCTTTATGTTCAGTAAGAGTGTTTCAGCCAGCGTGTGTTTGCCCATAGACTGCCAGAGTCGGGCATTGGAAATATCTGCGGCATAGTAGCGAGAAGACTTGCACAGCTGGTTCTCATCGGCATTGCGATTTTTTCTTCTCAGTCTCAAAAGTCGTCTTTCGGCTGCAAAGTTCCTTCCAAGTGCCTCTTCACAGCGGCTCAGGGCCAGATCAAGGTTATGAATGGTTGAAGCCCCGAACCTGGTGAATCTTCCATCTAGCCGGAGTTCTTCCAGAATAGAGCAGGCTTCTTTCCGTTTTTCGAAGGTTTGCTCTTTTAACGATTTTGCAAGACCTATGGTTATGTCCTGCTTCTCGGATGAACTCAGTAGGCCCTGGTATTTGTGTAAGATGAGTCGGAATGCTTTTTCTGCCTCTATGAAATCTTTATTATTGAATATTGCGTAAGCCTCATTGATATTTTTCTCAATAGCTTTAGAAGAGGGTCTTTTCGCCACTGGTTGAAACGTCCGGGGAGTATGCCCCCGGTATGCAGTTGCTTGCCGGCCTGAAATATTTGAGGATCTGTTCGACGGTTGATGAACATCTTTTAGAAGTTGGGCTCGCGGAGCAAGAGATTTAGCTTCCCGGTCTGAGGTAGATGGTTGTTTTTTTACCGCATCAGCATATGAACCTGACGCACAATACTGAGACGGTTGCGATGTCACAGTGCCCGGACTGGTCGTGGTGCCCGAACTCGCGGCAGCACTGGTTGTTGTTGGTAATCCGTAACTCATAGCCATTGAAACTCTCTGGAAAATGGGTACCCCGTTTGCCTGAATGTGTTGCCTGAAGACAGAAGAGGTAGTTTTTGGACAGTCAACGGACAAAAAAGTTCAGGGTTATCTATTTAACCTGTGAGGCCTGCACCTTTTGAAGAAAATAAGACACCCATTAAATAAATAAGACATTTAAAAACTGTATTCCCAAAAAAGGATCTGAAAACCTATCTTCGAATAGCCTATCAGCGAGCCACACAGGAGGAAAAATAAGACATCCATTAAATAAATAAGACATTTAAAAACTGTATTCCCAAAAAAGGATCTGAAAACCTATCTTCGAATAGCCTATCAGCGAGCCACACAGGAGCATTCGACGAACAGAGGCTGCTCGAGCCATGTTCAGACGACACAAACTTATTCCGACTTAAAGTCGAGGAGGGATAAAGAGAAAGTGTTTAATTTCTTAACTGACTTCTACGCTAACTTGTCAGATACAACCGCCTGCAGGCGTTTAAACCTCGAAGCCACTTCTGTCCAACTTCAAGTGCAAAGGCCTTCATCGCTTCCAGACGGCCAACTGCCCGATAAAAACGATTATTCCATTGCATGGTTTTCAGCCACTCATCCGGATCAATTTCCAATCTTTCAAGAATCGGAGGGGTGCACGACGGGATGGAACCTTTCTTGTCTGTTCTGACAATGCGACCACTCCAGTCAACCAGTTCCAGATAGTCGTGAAGAAGGTAGGGAAGGGCAACGTCCGTATTCTGGCCCTGCAAACAGAAAGGTTTCAGCGTCAGTGGCTGCCTTTTGGTCTCAGAATGTGCAATCTGCTCCACTCGTTCCTGAATCGACGTGTAGTCCGACTCTTCGGGTGTTTCTACCTTTCCTGCCCGAATCGGATTCAAGTCAACGTAGGTCATGCAGGTCAGTAACGCTGCTTCGTCCAGCAATGCCTGGCTTTTAAAGCGTCCTTCCCAGAAGCGTCCTTTACACTCGTCTTCTTTGTTGGCCTCACGAGCAAGATGTTCATTCAGGCAGCGCATAAACCAGCTGATATCCGTTAAACGACGCCGGTATTCCTCAGCATATTCATCAATACGGGCCAATTCAGCGCTGCCCAGTTTGTCAGCGGCCAGATGCCTTTGCACCAGAAGTGGGCCTGTAAACAAGGTCGTCCAACGGTGAAGCACTTCATTCCGTGACCAGCCTCTGGCAGATGACTGATTGATGTGCAAAACCACGTGATAATGATTCGACATGACAGCGTAAGCGCAGACTTCGATAGCAAAGACTGAAACCAGTTCCCGAAGTTTATCCACCACCCACTGGCGGCGATGCTCGTAGTTCTTGCCAGTCAGATGGTTCTCTCCACAGAGGTAGGCTTGACGAACACATCTTGCCATGCAGTGGTAATAAGGCGTTGAGCCGGGATCAATCAGGGTGTTGCGAGCTTGGGCCATGAACTCACCTGTCTGGGCAAAAAATCAGTTGTAGGTGAAAAGTAGACTAGGTGGATGGTAAAGCAAATTTATGGGTGTCTTTTTTTTCTTTTCTTGTCTTTTTTTCTCTTCGGCTGGACAGTCGGTGGACATAAAAGTTCATGGCTATCTATTTAAACTTTGAGACTGCGCAACTTCAGCAGAGCGGTGGCTTCGTTGTTTCGCCACAAATCAGTTTTCTCTTTATAAAGCCGACCGGGGTCAAGGGATGCTGCTTTTTCAAACCATTCCCTCCATTCTTGCTCACCTCTGCCCAGCATCCTGAGACAATGCGCTTTTTGCGAATAAGCTCCCGTGTATAGAGGGTACTTTTTCAGTATTGACTCAACAATCTCAAGCGCCTTTTCAAGGCTATCCTTTCCTGACTCCGGGTCGTCATTTGTTATCTGCTTACAAGCCAGGTTGAAATAGTGGATCGAGGTGACCAGCAAGGTATTGGCAGTTTCTGGATAGTTGCCAATCATTTCCATAAATCCTGCTTGCCCCGCAGAAAAACATAACAGCGTATATTCACATTCGTTCGTATGATACAAGTCACAGCAACGCCTGAGCAGCCTTCCAGCCCATTCATGTTTGCCCATCATCTCCCAGAGTCGTACCAGAGCCAGGTCAATGTCATGTTGGCCAAAGGGTATGCAAAGGCTTTCTTCACTGTCATTGGCGGACTTGCCACTCATGTTCAGTAGCAGTTTTTCAGCCAGCTCATGTTTTTCCAGTTTTTCCCAGAGTAGCACCAGAGCCAGGTCAATCTCGTTATGGCCACAGGCCCTGCATAGTTCTTGTTCACTGGCACAGGAGGACTTGCCACTCATGTTCAACAGCAGTTTTTCAGACCATTTATATTTGCCCATGACATCCCATTGTCGCACCAGGGTCAGATCAATGACATTTTTCCAGCAAGGCTGAAACAGAATCTCTTCACTGGCACCGGGTTGCTTGCCACTCATGTTCAGCAGTAGTCTTTCAGCCCGTTCATGTTTGCCCATTATCTGCCATAGTCGTGCCAGAGCCAGATCAATGTCATGATGACCAGAGGGTTTGCACAGGCTTTCCTCACTGTCATTGAGGGGCTTGGCACTCATGTTCAGCAGCAGTCTTTCAGCTCGTTCAGTTTTATCCATTTCCTGCCAGATTCTCGCCCGAACCAAGTCAATATCATGATGTCCGCTGGGCTCACACAGGATGTCCTCATCGTCATCGGGGTGCTTGTGAATCATGTTCAACAGCAGTCTTTCACTCAGGCTATGTTTGCCATTAGCCGCCCAATGTCGCACCAGTGTCAGGTCAATTTTAGTCTGCCAGCAGGGCTTGCAGAGAATCTCTTCACTGGCATCGGGATGTTTGCCACTCATTTTCAGCAGCAGCTTTTCAGCCAATTTATTTTTGCCTGTCAGTTCCCAATGCCTTACCAGAGTCAGATCAATGTCATGCTTACGGCAGGGTTTGCACAGTTCTTCCTCGCTGGCACCGGGGCACTTACCACTCATGTTCAGCAGCAGCTTTTCAGCACGGTTATTTTTGCCTTTTATCTGCCACAGTCGTACGAGGGTCAGGTCAGTGTCAAGATGCCCACAGGGCTTGCACAGAGCCTCCTCACTGTCATTGGGATGCTTGCGACTCATGATCAGCAGCAGTTTTTCAGCCGATTCATGTTTATTTATCACTTCCCAGAGTCGCACCAGCGCCATATTTACGCTGTCGAGGTATTTCTGCAGCTTTGGTGCAATTGCAGCGGAGCGTTCTGACTGCAGCCTTTCGATCAGATCTGCTTTGATGTTCAGCAGGAGCCTTTCAGCCTGAGTGTTTTTGCCCATAGACTGCCACAGTCGGGCATTATTAATATCTGCGGGATAATAGCGAGAAGACTTGCACAAGGCTCTCTCATTGGCATTGGGACTTACTCTTCTCAGTTTCAAAAGTCGTCTTTCAGCCTCAAGTTGCTTTCCAAGGGCCTCTTCGCAAAGACTCAGGGTCAGGTCAAGGTTACAAATGGTCGAAGCCCCAAACCAGCTGAGTTTACCTTCCAACCTGAGTTCTTCCAGAAGAGAGCAGGCTTCTATCTGTTTTTCGCGGGTTTGCTCTTTTAGTGATCTTGCAAGCCCTACGGTTGTGTTCTCCTTTTCGAACGTAGTCAGTTCGCCCCAATTGTCGGTTAAGATGATCCGGAATGCTTTTTCTGCACCTATGAAATTTTGATTATTGAGTATTGCGTAAGCACTATCGATCTCTTTTGCAATCAGTTGTGAAGAGGCTTCCCTGACAGCTGGTTGAAACGGACGGGAAGTAGACTTCCGGTTTGCAGTTACTTGTCGTTCTGAAATATTTGCAGCCCTGTTCGAACGTTTGTGAACACCATGATGATGCGGAGCACTTGGAATAAACGTTCGAGTTCTCCTGTTAAAGGTAAATCCAGTCTCTGTTGTCGCAGGGGTATCAGTACCTGACGCACAATCCTGTTTCGGTTGTGATGCCGTAGTGGTCGAGGTGCCCGAATTTGCGGCGGCACTGGTTGTTGTTAATCCGTAATTCATAGCCATTTAAACTCTCTGGAAAGCGGTACACCTGTCTGAATGTGACAGGTTCAGGCAGTGGGGTAATGGTTGGACAATCAATGGACATAAAAGTTCACGCTCATGTCTGAACCAGTACCGTTTGAAGAGCCGCGTATTCGTTGCTTCGCCAGGCGTCTGTTTTACCCTTATATTTGCGGGCGGAGTCAAGGGCATTGGCTTTTTGGAAGTATTCCCCCCATTCTTGCTCATTTTTCCCCATCATTCTGAGACAGTGCGCTTTTTGTGAATAAGCTCCAGCAGTCAGGGTACCTCTCAAGTGTTAATTCCACATGCTCAAGCGCCTTAATGAGGTTTTCCTCTCCTGACTTGGGACTGGCTTCTGATATCTCCTTACACGCCAGTGCAAAATAATGGATTGAGATAACCAACAACTGATTGGCACTTTCCGGATACCTGTTAATCACCTCCATAAAGCTTGCTTTCCCGACAGATAAGGACAAATGTGATAATTCACATTCATCGGAATGGTATAAGTCACAGCAACGCTCAATCAGTTTTTCAGCCTGTTTATCTTTGTCGATCATCTGCCAGAGGCGTACCAGAGCCAGATCAATATCATGATTCCCGCAAGGCATGCACAGGCTGTCCTCACTGTCGTTGAGGTGCTTGTTGCTCATGTTCAGCAGCAGCCCTTCAGTTAGATGATGTTTGTTTTCTATCTCCCAATGCAGCGCCAGAGCCAGGTCAATGTCATTGTTTCCACAGGGCCTGCAAAGTTCTTCTATAGCGGCATCGGGGCGCTTGTTACTCATGTTCAGCAGCAGCCTTTCGGCCCGTTGATATTGGCCCATTAGCTCCCAGAGTCGTGCAAGAGCCAGATCAATCTCATGTTTTCCAGAGGGCTTGCACAGGATCTCCTCAGTGTCATCGGGGTGCTTGTAAATGACATTGAGCAAGAGTTTTTCACTCAGTTGATGTTTGCCTGTCTCCTGCCAGAGAAGCGCCAGAGCCAGATTGAATTCGGGGTGCACAGAGGGTGTACAGAGGCTCTCGATACCGTCTTTGGAGTCTTTGCCACTCATGTTGAGCAGCAGTTTTTCAGCCCATTCATATTTACCCATCACCTGCCAGTGTCGTACCAGGTCTATGTCATGATGCCCAGAGGGTTTGCAAAGGGTCTCGATACTTTCATCGAGGTGCTTGCCACCCATGTTCAGCACCATGCACCCTGAGTTCTTCCAGACGAGTAAGGGCTTCTTTCTTCTTTTCCGAGGTTTGTTCTTTCAGCGATCTTGCAAGCCCTATGACGGTTCTCTGGTGGTCGAATTCATTCAGTTGTTCATCTTGCAAGATGGTCTGGAATGCTGCTTCTGCATTTATGTAATCTTGTTTTTTTAATAGTTTGAAAGCGCTATTGATCCTTTTAGCCGTTTCAGGACAGGATTTATTCACCCTTTGGTGGAACGTCCCGGGAGACGGCCACTGGTATGCCTTTGCTCGCCGGTCCAGGATATTTGAGGGTGCGCCAGGATCTTCCTGAACAGGTTGCATCCGTGGAACAAACGCTGGCGCTTTCGGGTTTAATTTAAACGGAGGCTTTGTTGTTTCAGTGGTGGCATTTGAACCTGAGGCACAATATTGCAGCGGCTGAGATCTGGCAACGGTTGCGGTGCACGAAAGGGGCGCGGAACGGGTTGTTGTTGGTAATTCGTAATTCATAGCCTCATTAATTCCCTGAAACTTTCACTTTATGACAGGCAGTGGATGTAATAAAGTACAAGGCCATCTAACCTGTGAGACCTCGTACTATCTCAAGAGCAATGTATTCATTCCTCCGCCAGAAATCAGCTTTCCCCTTTTGGGTTCGGCTGTAGTCAAGGGCTTGCGCTCTAGCAAAACATTCTGTCCATTCTTGCTTACTTCGACCCAGCATCCTGAGACAATGGGCTTTTTGTGAATAAGCTCCGGCATTCGGAGGGTACTTTTGTAACGCTGATTCAACCTGCTCAAACGCCTTTTCAAGGTTCTCCTTTGCAGACTCCGGGCCGTCTTTTTTTATCTGGTCACAAGCCAGGGTGAAATAATGGATCGAGGTAGCCACCAGAGTATTGACACTTTCCGGACAGCGGCTGATCATTTCCAGAAATCCCGCTTTCCCGGTAGATAAGCACAACAGGGTTAATTGACATTCATTCGAATGATATAACTCACAGCAACGCCTGGTCAGTCTTTCAGCCTCTTCACATTTGCCCGTAGTGTCCCATAGTCTTATCAAAGTCAGGTCAATCTGTTGATTCCCGGAAGGTTTGCACAGGCTGTCTTCATCGGCATTGAAGTGCTTGCCACTCATGTTCAGCAGCAGCCTTTCAGACAGTTCAAATTTGTTCATTTTCTGCCAGAGTCGCGCCCGAGTCAGGTCAATGTCATGATGCCCAAATGGTTTGCACAGCTCTTCTGCAATAGCTCCGGGGGGCATGCCAATCATGTTCAGCATCAGCTTTTCAGACCATTCATGTTTGCCCATCATTTCCCAGAGTCTCACCAGAGCCAGGTCAATTTCCATGTTCCCACAGGAGCTGCACAGGCTGTGTATATTGGCATTGGGGTGCTTGCCAGACATGTTCAGCAGCAGCTTTTCAGCCAGTTTATATTTGCCCGCCAGCTCCCAATGTCGTGTCAGAGTCAAATCAATTTCACGATTCCCACAGAACTTGCACAGTTCTTCCTCGCTGTCACCGGGGCGCTTTCCACTCATGTTCAGCAGCAGCTTTTCAGCCAGTTTATATTTGCCCGTCAGTTCATAATGTCGTGCCAGAGCCATATCAATTCCACGATTCCCAGAGAGCTTGCACAGTTCTTCCTCGCTGTCACCGGGGCACTTTCCACTCATGTTCAGCAGCAGTTTTTCTGCCAGCTCTTGTTTGTTCATTACTTCCCAGAGTCGCACCAGAGCCATATCAATTTCACGATTCCCACAGAGCTTGCACAGTTCTTCCTCGCTGTCACCGGGGCGCTTTCCACTCATGTTCAGCAGCAGCTTTTCAGTCAGTTTATATTTGCCCGTCAGCTCCCAATGTCGTACCAGAGCCATATCAATTTCAAGATTCCCAGAGAGCTTGCACAGTTCTTCCTCGCTGTCACCGGGGCGCTTTCCACTCATGTTCAGAAGCAGTTTTTCTGCTAGCTCTTGTTTGTTCATTACTTCCCAGAGTCGCACCAGAGCCAGGTCAATGTCACGATGGTTAATGGGGTTGCACAGAATCTCCTCACTGTCATCGGGACGCTTGCGACTCATGTTCAGCAGCAGTCTCTCAGCCCGTTGGTAGTTACCCCTCACTTGCCAGATTCGCACCAGAGCCAAGTCAATGTCGTTGTGGCTGGTGGAGTTGCACAGAGTTTCCTCACTGTCATCGGGATGCTTTTGGCTCATGCTCAGCAGCAGTCTCTCAGCCTGTTCATATTTACCCTTTGCTTGCCAGACTCGCACCAGAGCCAGGTCAATGTCTTTATGACCAGAGTGCTTGCAGAGCGTGTCTTCACTGTCACCGGAGTGTTTGCCAACCATCTCCAGCAGCACTTCTTCAGCCATTTGATGTTTGTCCATCAACTGCCAGATTCGCCCCAGAGCCAAATTGACGGTATCGAGGTATTTACGCAGTTTTGATGTATCAGGAGAATAGGGATTTGACTGCAGCTTTTTGATCAGTTCTTTTTTTATGTTCAGGAACAGTGTTTCAGCCAGAGTGTATTTGCCCATAGACTGCCACAGTCGGGCATTATTAATATCTGCGTTATAATAGCAAGTAGGGTCGCACAGGGTTTTCTCATCGGCATTGCGGCTTTTTTTTCTCAGTCTCAACAGTCGGGTTTCGGCATCAAAGAGTCTTCCAAGTGCCTCTTCACAGAGGCTCAGGGTAAGATCAAGGTTATAAATGATCGAAGCCCCAAACCTGGTGAATTTTCCATCTAACCTGAGTTCTTCCAGAATAGAGCAGGCTTCCAGCTGTTTTTCGCAGGTTTGCTCTTTTAGCGATCTTGCAAGTCCTATGATCACGTTATGCTTGTCGAACGGATCCGGTATGTCATGCTTGCCGTGTAAGATGACCCGGAATGCTTTTTCTGCATCTATGAAATTTTTATTGTTGAGCATTGTGTAAGCGCTACTGATCTCTTTTTTAAGAGCGTCAGGAGGGTAGGTCTTCGCCTCTGGTTGAAACGTCCGGGGAGTAGGTCTCTGGCATGCAGTTGTTGACCGGTCTGGAATATTTAAGGGTCTGTTCGAATGCTGATGACCACGATGATCTCCATGAGGAAGTTGCGAACGTGGGATAAATGTTTCAGCGTTCGGATTCAAGGTAAATTTTCGCCCTTTTGACGCACCGGTATCTGAACCTGATGCAGAATACTCTGACGGCTGTGATGTCGTGGTGCTTTTAGAACTGGTCGAGGCAATTTTTGTGGGTAATCCGTAGCTCATGGCCAAATGACCTTCCTGGGAACTTACGCTCTTGGACAGTCAATAGACATAAAAGTTCATGCTTATGTCTGAGCAAATACTTTTTGAAGAGCCGCGTATTCGTTGCTTCGCCAGGCGTCCGTTTTACCCTTATATTTACGGGCGGAGTCAAGGGCATTGGCTTTTTGGAAGTATTCCCCCCATTCTTGCTCATTTTTCCCCATCATTCTGAGACAGTGCGCTTTTTGTGAATAAGCTCCAGCAGTCGGGGGGTACCTCTCAAGTGTTAATTCCACATGCTCAAGCGCCTTAATGAGGTTTTCCTCTCCTGACTTGGGACTGGCTTCTGATATCTCCTTACACGCCAGTGCAAAATAATGGATTGAGATAACCAACAACTGATTGGCATTTTCCGGATACCTGTTAATCACCTCCATAAAGCTTGCTTTCCCGACAGATAAGGACAAATGTGATAATTCACATTCATCGGAATGGTATAAGTCACAGCAACGCTCAATCAGTTTTTCAGCCTGTTTATCTTTGTCGATCATCTGCCAGAGGCGTACCAGAGCCAGATCAATATCATGATTCCCGCAAGGCATGCACAGGCTGTCCTCACTGTCGAAAAGGTGCTTGTTGCTCATGTTCAGCAGCAGCCCTTCAGTTAGATGATGTTTGTTCTCTATCTCCCAATGCAGCGCCAGAGCCAGGTCAATATCATGGTTTCCACAGGGCCTGCAAAGTTCTTCCATAGCGGCATCGGGGCGCTTGTTACTCATGTTCAGCAGCAGTATTTCTGCTTGTTTATGTTTGTTCAACCTCTGCCAGAGTCGAACCAGAGTCAGGTCAATGTCATTATATCCACAGGGCTGACACAAGGTCTCCTCATTCACATCGGGGTGCCTGACACTCATGCTCAACAGCAGTTTTTCGGACCGTTGATATTGGCCCGTTACCTCCCAGAGTCGTGCAAGAGCCAGATCAATATCATGTTTTCCAGAGGGCGTGAACAGGATCTCCTCAGCGTCATCGGGGTGCTTGTCAATTAGGTTGAGCAACAGTTTTTCACTCAGTTGATGTTTGCCTGTCACCTGCCAGAATTGTGCCAGAGTCAGATCAATTTCATGTTTTCCAAAAGGCGTGCACAGGGTCTCCTCATTGTCATCGGGGCACTTGCCACTCATGGCCAGCATTAGTCTTTCAGCCAGCTCATGTTTACCCTTTACTTCCCAGAGTCGCACCAGGGCCAGGTTCACGTCATTATGACGGGAGGGCTTGCACAGGAGCTCGATACTGTTACCGGGGTACTTGCCACTCATGTTGAGCAGCAGATCTTCAGCCCATTCATATTGGCCTGTCTCTTGCCAGCATCGCGCGAGAGCTATATTGACTTTATGGAGGAAATCTTGCAGTTTTTCTGCAAGCGCTGCGTGCAGGTTCCACTGCAGCCTGTCAATGAGCCCGTATTTCATGCTGTGCAGCAGTTTTTCAGTCAGCTGGTATTTCCTCATAAACTGCCATAGTCGTGCATTAGCCATGTCAGCATCAAAATAATTAGAATGCTGGCAAAGGGTTTCTTCATCAGCACCGGGCTTTTTGTCTCTCAGTTTCAAAAGTCGTGCTTCAGCATCAGGGTTCTTCCCAAGTGTCTGTTCACAGAGACTCAGGGTCAGATCAAGGTTACGAATGGTCGAAGCCCCGAATTCGTTTAACTCTCCAGTCAACCTTAGTTTTTCCAGATGAAAACAGGCTTCTTTTTGCTTTTCACAGGTTTGCTCTCTGAGTGATCTTGCCAGCCCTATGATTGATCTTTGGTAGTCGGATGTTCTCAGTAAGTCCGCGTATTCTTGCAAGATGGCCCGGAATGTGTTTTCCGCGTCAATGAAATTTTGGTTCATCAATAAATCGAAAGCGCTATTGATCTTTTCACTGGCCGCTTCAGGAGATGTCCTCTTCACCGATGGGTGCAATGTCTGGGAAGAAAGTGTCAGGCACGCAGTTGTTTTTCGGCGATTAATAGTTGTGGGTGTGTTCGAAAGTCGATCAACACCAGAAGCACGAGGAATAAACGGTGGAGCTTTCGGGTTTAATTTAAATGGAGGCTTTGCTTCCTCATTGGAGTCAGTAAAGCGATTTTGCGCCGGTTGCGATGTCGTACCGGATGCGCAGTTGTAGGTTGGTGGTAATCCGTCATTCATAGTCATGAAACTTCCTCTGAAACTTGTGCCATTGGACAGTCAACGGATATAAAAGTTCATGCTTATGTCTGAGCCAGTACTTTTTGAAGAGCCGCGTATTCGTTGCTTCGCCAGGTATCCGATTTACCCTTCTGTTTTCGGTTGGAGTCAAGGGCTTGGGCTTTTTGGAAGCATTTCCTCCATTCTTGCTCATTGGCGCCCAGCATTCTGAGACAGTGCGCTTTTTGTGAATAAGCTCCCGCAGTCGGGGGGTACCTCTCAAGTGTTAATTGCACATGCTCAAGCGCCTTAATGAGGTTTTCTTCTCCTGACTTCGGACTGGCTTCTGATATCTGCTTACACGCCATCACAAAATAGTGGATTGAGATAAGCAGCAACTTATTGGCACTTTCCGAATACCCGTTAATCACCTCCATAAACTTTGCTTTCCCGGCAGATAAGGACAGATAGGATAATTCACATTCATCCGAATGGTATAATTCACAGCAACGCTCAATCAGTCTTTCAGCCTGTTTACCTTTGTCGATTAGCTCCCAGAGGCGTACCAGAGCCAGATCAATATCATGATTCCCGCAAGGCATGCACAGACTGTCCTCACTGTCGTTGAGGTCCTTGTTGCTCATGTTCAGCAGCAGCCCTTCAGTTAGATGATGTTTATTCACTATCTCCCAATGCAGCGCCAGAGCCAGGTCAATGTCACGGTTGCCACAGGGCCTGCAAAGTTCTTCCATAGCGGCATCGGGGCGCTTGCCACTCATGTTCAGCAGCAGTATTCCTGCTTGTTTATGTTTGTTCAACTTCTGCCAGAGTCGAGCGAGGGTCAGGTCAATGTCATGATGCCCACAGGGCTGACACAAGGACTCCTCTCTCTCATCGGGGTGTTTGAGACTCAGGTTTAACAGCAGTATTTCAGCCCTTTGATATTCGCCCATCTCCTGCCAGAGTCGTACAAGAGCCAGATCAATCTCATGTTTTCCAGAGGGCGTACACAGGATCTCCTCAGCGTTATCGGGATGCTTGACAATCATGTTGAGCAGCAGTTTTTCACTCAGTTGATATCTGCCTGTCGCATGCCAGAGAAGCGCCAGAGACAGATCGAATTCGGGGTGCTCAGAGGCTGTACAGAGGATCTCGATACTGTCTTTGGAGTCTTTGCCAATCATGTTGAGCAGCAGTTTTTCAGCCCATTCATATTTGCCCATCACCTGCCAGTGTCTTACCAGGTCTACGTCGTGATGCTCAGAGGGCTTGCACAGGGTTTCGATACTTTCATCCGGGTGCTTGCCACCCATGTTTAGCAGCAGATCTTCGGCCCGATCATATTGGCACACCTCTTGCCAGTATCGCACCAGAGCTATATTTACACTATCGAGGTAATTATGCAGCCTTTCCACTATGCCAGCGTGTGGGTCCGACTGCAGCTTTTCAATCAGCCCTGCTTTCATGCCCAACAGCAGTTTTTCAGCCAGCTGGTATTTTCTCATATGCTGCCATAGTCGTGCATTAGCGATATCAACGTCAAAATAGCCAGAGTGCTGGCAAAGTGTCTCCGCGTCTGCATCGGGCTTTTTGTTTCTCAACCTTAAAAGTCGTGCTTGCGCATCATGGAACCGTCCAAGTGCCTGTTCGCAGAGGCTCATGGTCAGATCAAGGTTACGAATGGTTGAAGCTCCAGACTCGGTGAACGTACCATTCACCCTGAGTTCTTCCAGACGAGTAAGGGCTTCTTTCTTCTTTTCCGAGGTTTGTTCTTTCAGCGATCTTGCAAGCCCTATGACGGTTCTCTGGTGATCGAATTCATTCAGTTGTTCATCTTGCAAGATGGTGCGGAATGCTGCTTCTGCATTTATGTAATCTTGTTTTTTTAATAGTTTGAAAGCGCTATCGATCCTTTTAGCCGTTTCAGGACAGGATTTATTCACCCTTTGCTGAAACGTTCGGGGAGACATACACTGGTATGCCTTTGCCCGCCGGTCCAGGATATTTGAGGGTACGCCCGGATCTTTCTGAACAGGCTGATCAGGTTGCATCCGTGGAATAAACGCTGGCGCTTTCGGGTTTAATTTAAACGGAGGCTTTGTTGTTTCAGTGTTAGCATTTGAACCTGAGGCACAATATTGCAGCGGTTGAGGTGTGGCAACGGTTGCGGTGCACGAACGGGTCGCGAAACTGGTTGTTGTTGGTAATCCGTAATTCATAGCCTCATTAATTCCCTGAAACTTAGACTTTTTGACAGGCAGTGGACGTAATAAAGTACAAGGCCATCTAACCTGTGAGACCTCTTACTATCTCAAGAGCAATGTATTCGTGCCTCCGCCAAAAATCGGCTTTCTCCTTTTGGTTTCGCCTGGAGTCAAGGGCTTGCGCTCTAGCAAAACATTCTGTCCATTGTTGCTTACTTCGACCCAGCATCCTGAGACAATGGGCTTTTTGTGAATAAGCTCCCGCATTCGGAGGGTATTTTTGCAACGCTGATTCAACCTGCTCAAGCGCCTTTTCAAGGTTCTCCTTTGCAGACTCCGGGCCGTCTTTTTTTATCTGGTCACAAGCCAGGGTGAAATAATGGATCGAGGTAGCCACCAGAGTATTGACACTTTCCGGACAGCGGCTGATCATTTCCAGAAATCCCGCTTTCCCGGTAGATAAGCACAACAGGGTTAATTGCCATTCATTCGAATGATATAACTCACAGCAACGCCTGGTCAGTCTTTCAGCCTCTTCACATTTGCCCGAAGTGTCCCATAGTCTTACCAAAGTCAGGTCAATCTGTTGATTCCCGGAAGGTTTGCACAGGCTGTCTTCATCGGCATCAAGGTGCTTGCCACTCATGTTCAGCAGCAGCCTTTCAGACAGTTCAAATTTCTTCATTTCCTGCCAGAGTCGCGCCCGAGTCAGGTCAATGTCATGATGCCCAAATGGTTTGCACAGCTCTTCCACAATAGCTCCGGGGGGCATGCCAATCATGTTCAGCATCAGCTTTTCAGACCATTCATGTTTGCCCATCATTTCCCAGAGTCTCACCCGAGCGAGGTCATTTTCCATGTTCCCACAGGAGCTGCACAGGCTGTCTATACTGGCATTGGGGTGCATGCCACAGATGTTCAGAAGCAGCTTTTCAGCCAGTTTATATCTGCCCGTCAGCTCCCAATGTCGTGCCAGAGCCAAATCAATTTCACGATTCCCAGAGAGCTTGCACAGTTCTTCCTCGCTGTCACCGGGGCGCTTTCCACTCATGTTGAGCAGTAGTTTTTCAGCTCGTATATATTTGTATTTCCTCTGCCAGCGCAGTGCCAGACCGAGATCAATATCATGATGCCCAAAGGGTTCACACAGGAGCTCCTCATTGTCGTCGGGTCTCTTGCCACTTATGTTCAGCAGCAGCTTTTCAGCCAGCTCAAATTTGTCCATTTCTTCCCAGGTTCGCACCAGAACTATGTCAATGGCAGGATCGCCAGTGGGGCGACAGAGAATCTCCTCACTGTCATCGGGATGCTTGCGACTGATGTTCAGCAGCAGCCTCTCAGCCCGCTCATGCTGGCCCAACGCCCGCCAGATAAACGTCAGAGCCAGATCAACGTCTTTACGATCAGATTGCCTGCAGAGTACGTCCTCATGGTCATCGGGGCGCTTGCCAATGATTCCGAGCATCAGGAGTTCAGCCTCTTGATGTTTGTCCATAGACTGCCAGAGTCGCACCAGGGCTATATTGACGGTATCGAGGTATTTACGCAGTTTTGATGTATCAGGAGAATAGGGATTTGACTGCAGCTTTTTAATCAGTTCTTTTTTTATGTTCAGGAACAGTGTTTCAGCCAGAGTGTATTTGCCCATAGACTGCCACAGTCGGGCATTATTAATATCTGCGGCATAATAGCGAGAAGGTTCGCACAGGGTTCTCTCATCGGCATCGAGCCTTTTTTTTCTCAGCCTCAACAGTCGGGTTTCGGCATCAAAGTGTCTTCCAAGTGCCTCTTCACAGAGGCTCAGGGTCAGATCAAGGTTATAAATGGTCGAAGCCCCGAACCTGTTGAGTGTTCCATCTAACCTGAGTTCTTCCAGAATAGAGCAGGCTTCCAACTGTTTTTCGCAGGTTTGCTCTTTTAGCGATCTTGCAAGCCCTACGGTTACGTTCCGCTTTTCGAATGGATCCGGTATGCCATGTATGCTGTTTAAGATGACCCGGAATTTTTTTTCTGCATCAATGAAATTTTGATTGTTGAGCATTGCGAAAGCGCTATCGATCTCTTTTCTAAGGGCTATAGGAGAGTAGGTCTTCGCCTCTGGGTGAAACGTCCGGGGAGTAGGGCGCTGACATGCAGTTACTGGCCGGTCTTGAATATTTGAGGGTCTGTGCCAATGTTGATGACCACGATGAGGAAGTTGTGAACGTGGAATAAACGTTTCAGCGTTCGGATTTAAGGTAAATTCACGCCCTTTTGCTGCACCGGTATCTGAACCTGACGCACAATATTGAGATAATTGCGATGTCGTAGTGCCCGAACTCGCTGGAGCGTTAGTTGTAGGTGTTGGCCCGTAACTCATAATGATATAGATTCCCTGAAAATCTATGCTGTTGGACAGTCATCAGGCATAAAGGTTCAAGGATGTTTTTTTATTCTTTGAGATTCGATAACTTCTGGAGGGCAGCGGCTTCCCTACTTCGCCAAAAATGAGTTTTTGCCCTGTATGCCCGGCTGACGTCGAAGGCTTCCGCTCTATCAAACCATTCCCTCCATTCTTGCTCATTTTTCCCCAGCATTCTGAGACAGTGCGCTTTTTGCGAAAAAGCTCCCGCACTAGGAGGGTATTTCTTTAGTGCCGATTCCACAATTTCCAGAGCCTTATGAAGGTTATCTTGTCCTGACTCTGGACCTGTATCGATTATTTGCTTGCAAGCCAGGTTGAAATAATGGATCGAGGTAGCCAACAGGGTATTGATCGTTTCCGGATAGTGGCTAATCATTTCCATAAATCCTTCTTGCCCGGCAGATTGGCTGAGTAGTGCCTGTTCAAATTCATTCGAATGATATAATTTACAGCCTTGCTTAAGCAGTCTTTCAGCCTGTTCATGTTTGCCTATCCTCCCCCAAAAGCGTGCCAGAGCCATATCAACGTTATGATTGCCAGAGGGTTTGCACAGGCTGTCTTCAGTGTCATTGGCGTGCTTGCTGCTCATGTTCAGTAGCAGGAGTACAGTCCATTCGGTTTTATCCATGATCTCCCAGAGCATCGCCTGAGCCAGATCAAAATCATGATTCCCACAGGGCTTGCAAAGGATCTCCTTACTGCCATCGGGGTCCTTGCCACTCATGTTCAGCAGCAGCCTTTCAGAGAGGTGATATTTGCCAGTGACCTCCCAGTGTCGCATCAGTGTCAGATCAATTTCCTGCTGCCAGCAGGGCTTGCAGAGAATCTCTTCACTGGCACCGGGATGCTTGCCACCCATGTTCAGCAGCAGCCTTTCAGCCAGGTTGTGTCTGCCCTCCATCTGCCAGAATCGAGCCCGGGTCAGGTCAGTGTCACAATGCCCGGAGGGCATGCACATTTCTTCCTCACTGGCACCGGGTCGCGAACCGCACATGTTCAGCAGAAGTTCTGAAGACTGTTTAAATTTGCCCATTATCTGCCAGAGCCGCACCAGGGCCAGGTCAATGTTAGCTTTCCCAAAGGGCTTACACAGAACCTTCACACTGTCATTGGGGTGCTTGCCAATCATGAGTATCAGCAGTTTTTCAGCCAGCTCATGTTTACGCGTTTCTTCCCAGAGTCGCACCAGAGCCAGGTCAATGTCATGATTCCCGGAAGGTTTGCAGAGAGTGTCCTCACTGTCATCGGGACGTTTGTTACTCATGTTCAGCAGCAGTCTCTCAGACTGTTCATATTTGCCCATTAACCGCCAGAGTACCGACAGAGCCAAGTCAATGTCTTCACACTTGGTGGGCTTGCAGAGAATGTCCATATAGTCATCGGGGTGCTTGCCGCTCATGTCCAGCAAGAGGTCTTCAGCCAGTTGATATTTCTCCATCAGCTGCCAGAGTCGCGCCAGGGCCATATTGACCTTACCGAGGTATTTACGCAGTTTTTGTGCCGCAGGAGAGTCCGGTTTCGACTGCAGCTTTTTAATCAACTCCTCTTTTATTTTCAGGAGGAGTGTTTCAGCCAGCCTGTGTTTGCCCATAGACTGCCACAGTCTGGCATTAGTAATATCTGCAGCATAATAGCCAGAAGGCTTGCACAGGGTCTTCTCATAGGCATTGGTGCTTTTCCGTCTGAGCCTCAAAAGTCGTGTTTCGGCGGCAAAGTGCCATCCAAGTGCCTCTTCACAGAGGCTCAGGTTCAGATCAAGGTTGTGAATGGTCGAAGCGCCAAACTTATTGCATGTTCCATCCAATCTGAGCGCTTCCAGAAGAGAGTAGGCTTCTAACTGTTTTTCGTTGGTCTGTTCTTTCAGCGCTCTTGCAAGCCCTATGGTCGTGTTCTGTTTGTTGAATGGACTCAGATTGCCTTGGTATTTCTTTAAGATGACTCGAAATGCTTTTTCTGCGTCTGTGAAATTTTGATGTCTAAGTATTGCGAAAGCACTATTGATCTCTTTTCTAATAGCTGCAGGAGAGGGGGTCTTTGCCTCTGGATAAAGCGTCCTGGGGGTAGACCTTTGGTAAGCTGATGCCTGCTGGCCTGAAATATTTGAGGATTTGTTCGAATGTTGATGAACACCCTTTGCCATTTGAGCGCGTGGAGCAAGAGGTTTAGCTTCCCGATTTGGGGCAGATGGCGGCTTTTTTGCCGCATCGGCATAGGAACCTGACGCACAATACCGTGACGGTTGCGATGTCGTAGCAGGCTGGCAGGCAGATGCCTGCCGACCTGAAATATTTGAGGGACTGGTCGAACGTTGATGAACAACTTGTGGAAGTTGAGCCGGTGGATTAAGAGATTTAGCTTGCTGATTTGAGCTAGATGGACGTTTTTTTGCCGCATCGGCATAGGAACCTGACGCACAATATGGAGACGAGTGCGATGTCGTAGTGCTCGAACTCACTGGAGCGCTGGTTGTTGGTGTTGGCCCGTAACTCATAATGATGGAGATTCCCTGAAAATCTAGGCTGTTGGACAGTCATCAGTCATAAAGGTTCAAGGGCGTTTTTTATTCTTTGAGATTCGATAACTTCTGAAGGGCAGCGGCTTCCCTGTTTCGCCATAAATGAGTTTTAGCCCTGTATGTCCGGCTGGAGTCAGAGGCTTCCGCTCTATCAAACCATTCCCTCCATTCTTGCTCACTTTTCCCCAGCATTCTGAGACAGTGCGCTTTTTGGGAAAAAGCTCCCGCAATCGGTGGGTACTTTTTCAGTGCCGATTCCACAAATTCCAGAGCCTTATGAAGGTTATCTTGTCCTGACTCAGGGTTATCCTGAATGATCTGCTCACAAGCCAGACTGAAATAATGGATCGATTTAGCCACCAAGGTATTGGCACTTTCCGGATAGTAGCTAACCATTTCCATAAATCCTTCTTGCCCGGTTAATAACTTTAATAGTGTGAGTTCAAATTCATTCGAATGATAAAATTCACAGCCACGCTTAAGCAGCCTTTCAGCCCGTCCAAGTTTGCCGGTATTCTCCCAGCAGCGTGCCAGAGTCAGGTCAATGTCGTGATTGCCAGAGGGCTTGCACAGGCTGTCTTCGTCGTCACCGGGGTGCTTACCACTTATGTTCAGCAGCAGTCTTTCAGTCCGTTCAGGTTTATCCATCATCTCCCAGAGCCGTGCGAGAGCCAGGTAAAGAACATCATGACCACCGGACTTGCCCGGGATCTCCTCACTGTCATTGGGTTGCCAGCCAATCATATTCAACAGCAGTCTTTCAGAAAGTTTATATTTGCCTGTAAGCTGCCAGCATCGCACCAGAGCCAGATCAATGTCATGCTGCCAGCAGGGGTTGCACAGAATCTCTTCACTGGCGTCGGGATGCTTGCGACTCATGTTCAGCAGCAGCTTTTCAGCCAGTGTATATCTGCCCGTCAGCTCCCAAAATCGAACCAGAGCCAGGTCACTTTCACGATTCCCACAGAGCTTGCACAATTCTTCCTCGCTGTCACCGGGTCGCTTTCCACTCATGTTCAGCAGTAGCTTTTCAGTTCGTATATATTTGTATATCCTTTGCCAGAGTAGTGCCAGAGAGAGATCAATGTCATGATGCCCGCAGGGCTTGCACAGTTCTTCCTCGCTGTCACCGGGGCGCTTTCCACTCATGTTCAGCAGTCGCTTTTCAGTTCGTATATATTTGTATTTCCTCTGCCAGATTAGTGCCAGAGAGAGATCAATGTCATGATGCCCACAGGGCTTGCACAGTTCATCCTCGCTGTCACCGGGGCGCTTTCCACTCATGTTCAGCAGTAGCTTTTCAGCCAGCTCAAGTTTGTTCATTTCATCCCAGGTGCGCATCAGAGCCATGTCAATGGCACGATGGCCAGTGGGGCGACACAGAATCTCTTCACTGTCATCGGGATGCTTGCGACTCATGTTCAGCAGCAGTCTCTCAGCCCGCTTATGCTTGCCCAACGCCCGCCAGATAAACGTCAGAGCCAGATCAACGTCTTTATGATCAGATTGCCTGCAGAGTATGTCCTCATCGTCATCGGGGCGCTTGCCAATGAGGTCGAGCATCAGAAGTTCAGCCTTTTGATGTTTGCCCATCAACTGCCAGAGTCGCATCAGGGCCATGTTGACGGTATCGAGGTGTCTACGCAGTTTTGATGTCGCAGGAGAATAGGGTTTTGACTGCAGGTTTTTAATCAGTTCTGTCTTTAAGTTCAGTAACAATGTTTCAGCCAGAGTGTATTTGCCCATAAGCTGCCAAAGTCGTGCATTACTGATATCTGCGGCATAATAGTGAGAAGGTTCGCACAGGGCTCTCTCATTGGCATTGCGCATTTTTTTTCTCAGTCTCAACAGTCGGGTTTCGGCATCAAGGTGTCTTCCAAGTGCTTCTTCACAGAGGCTCAGGCACAGATCAAGGTGACTAATGGTCGAGGCTCCTAACCTGGTAAGTTTTCCATCTAACCTGAGCTCTTCCAAAATAGAGCAGGCTTCCAGCTGTTTTTCGTGGGTTTGCTCTCTTAGAGATCTTGCAAGCCCTATGGTTGCTTCCTGCTTGTCGAAGCGATTCGGTATGCCATGCTTGCCGTTTAAGAGGGTCCGGAATGCTTTTTCTGCATCTATGAAATTTTGATTGTTGAGCATTGCGTAAGCGCTTTTGATCTCTTTTTTAAAAACGTCAGGAGGGCAGGTCTTCGCCTCTGGGTGAAAGGTCCGGAGAGTAGAACTCTGGTCTGCAGTTGCTGGTCTTGAGGGTCTGTTCGAATCTTGATGACCACCATGAGGAAGTTGTGAACGTGGAATAAACGTTTTAGCGTTCGGATTTAAGGTAGATCTACGCCCTTTTGATGCACCGGTATCTGAGCCTGACGCACAGTACCCTGACGGCTGAGATGTCGTAGCAGGCTGGCAGGCAGATGCCTGCCGACCTGAAATATCTGAGGGACTGGTGGAACGTTGATGAACAACTTGTGGAAGTTGAGCCGATTGAGTAAGAGATTTTATTTCCCGATTTGAGGTGGATTGACGGTTTCTTGCCGCATCGGCATAGGAACCTGACGCGCAATATGGAGACGATTGCGATGTCGTACAGCTCGAACTGGCTGGAACGCTGGTTGTAGGTGTTGGCCCGTAACTCATAATGATGTAGATTCCCTGAAAATCTATGCTGTTGGACAGTCATCAGTCAAAAAGGTTCAAGGATGTTTTTTTATTCTTTGAGATTCGATAGCTTCTGAAGGGCAGCGGCCTCCCTGTTTCGCCAAAAATGAGTTTTCGCCCTGTATGTCCGGCTGGAGTCAAAGGCTTCCGCTCTATCAAACCATTCCCTCCATTCTTGCTCACTTTTTCCCAGCATTCTGAGACAGTGCGCTTTTTGGGAATAAACTCCCGCACTCGGTGGGTACTTTTTCAGTGCTGATTCCACAAATTCCAGAGCCTTATGAAGGTTATCTTGCCCTGACTCAGGGTTATCCTGAATGATCTGCTGACAAGCCAGGCTGAAATAATGGATCGAGTTAGCCAGCAAGGTATTGGCACTTTCCGGATAGCGGCTAATCATTTCCATAAATCCTTCTTGCCCGACAGATAATTTTAACAGTGTGAGTTCAAATTCATTCGAATGATAGAATTCACAGCCACGCTCAACCAGTCTTTTAGCCCATCCTAGTTTACCTGTAATCTCCCAGCAGCGTGCCAGAGTCAGGTCAATGTCATGATTGCCAGAGGGCTTGCAAAGGCTGTCTTCGTCGTTATCGAGGTGCTTACCACTCAGGTTCAGCAGCAGTCTTTCAGTCCGTTCAGGTTTATCCATCATCTCCCAGAGCATCGCCAGAGCCAGATCAAAATCATTGTTTCCACAAGGCTTGCAAAGGCTCTCCTCACTGTCATCGGGGTCCTTGCCACTCATGTTAAGCAGCAGTCTTTCACAGAGGTGATATTTGCCCAAGACCTCCCAGTATCGCACCAGTGTCAGATCAATTTCCTGCTGCCAGCAGGGTTTGCACAGGATCTCTTCACTGGCGCCGGGATGCTTGCGACTCATGTTCAGCAGTAGCTTTTCGGCCAGTTTATATTTGCCCGTCAGCTCCCAATATCGCATCAGAGCCATGTCAATTTCACGATTCCCACAGAGCTTGCACAGTGCTTCCTCGCTGTCACCGGGGCGCTTTCCACTCATGTTCAGCAGTAGCTTTTCAGTTCGTATATAGTTGTATTTCTTCTGCCAGAGTAGTGCCAGAGTGAGATCAGTGTCATGATGCCCACAGGGCTTGCACAGTTCTTCCTCGCTGTCTCCGGGGCGCTTTCCACTCATGTTCAGCAGTAGCTTTTCAGCCAGCTCAAATTTGTCCATTTCATCCCAGGTTCGCACCAGAGTCATGTCAATGGCACGATGGCCAGTGGGGCTACACAGAATCTCCTCACTGTCATCGGGATGCTTGCGACTCATGATCAGCAGCAGCCTCTCAGCCCGTTCATGCTTGCCCAACGCCCGCCAGATAACCGTCAGAGCCAGATCAACGTCTTTATGATCAGATTGCCTGCAGAGTATGTCCTCATCGTCATCGGGGCGCTTGCCAATGATGTCGAGCATCAGAAGTTCTGCCTTTTGATGTTTGTCCAGCAACTGCCAGAGTCGCCCCAGGGCTATATTGACGGTATCGAGGTATTTAGGCAGTTGTGCTATAGCAGGAGAGTAGGGTTTTGACTGCAGGTTTTTAATCAGTTCTGTTTTTATGTTCTGTAACAGTGTTTCAGCCAGAGTGTATTTGCCCATAGACTGCCACAGTCGTGCATGAGTAATATCTGCGTCATAATAGCGGGAAGGTTTGCACAGGGCTTTCTTATCGGCATCGCGCCATTTTCTTCTCAGTCTCAACAGCCGGGTTTCGGCATCAAGGTGTCTTCCAAGTGCTTCTTCACAAAGGCTCAGGGTCAGATCAAGGTTGTTAATGGTCGAAGCCCCGAACCTGTTGAGTGTTCCATCTAACCTGAGTTCTTCCAGAATAGAGCAGGCTTCCATCTGTTTTTCGCAGGTTTGCTCTTTTAGAGATCTTGCAAGTCCTATGGTTGCTTCCTGCTTCTCGAACCGATTCGGTATACCATACTTGCCGTTTAAGATGGTCCGGAATGCTTTTTCTGCATCTATGAAATTTTGATTTTTGAGGATTGCGAAAGTGCTTTTGATCTCTTTTTTAACCGCTTCAGGAGGGCAGGTCTCTGCCTCCGGGTTAAACGTCCGGGGAGTAGAGCTCTGGTATGCAGTTGCTGGCCAGTCTGGAGTATTTGAGGGTCTGTTCGAATGCTGATGACCATGATGAAGTTGCGAACGTGGAATAAACGTTTCAGCGTTTGGATTTAAGGTAAATTTATGCCCTTTTGATGCACCGGTATCTGAACCTGACGCACAATACCCTGACGGTTGTAGTGTCGTAGCAGGCTGGCAGGCAGATGCCTGCCGACCCGAAATATCTGAGGGATTGGTGGAACGGTGATGAACAACTTGTGGAAGTTGAGCCGGTTGAGTAAGAGATTTAGTTTCCCGGCCTGAGGTAGTTAGAGACTTTTTTGCCGCATCGGCATAGGAAACTGGCGCACAATACTGGGACGATTGCGACGTCGTAGTGCTCGAACTGGCTGGAGCGCTGGCTGTAGGTGATGGCCCGTAACTCATGATGATGTGGATTCCCTGAAAATCTATGCTTAAGTACCTGGCCAGTTGGTTTCGCATATTCTGGCGAGTGGATTTTTTCATCCTTCAAGGCGCAACGACGGGCGCGTAGCCATAGCTACGCAACCAGAGTTGGAACGCAGAAGGATGGAAAAAGCCGCCGTCCAGAATATGCGAAACCAACTGGTTAGGTACTTATTGGACAGTCATCAGTCATAAAGGTTCAAGGATGTTTTTTTATTCTTTGAGATTCGATAACTTCTGAAGGGCAGCGGCCTCCCTGTTTCGCCAAAAATGAGTTTTAGCCCTGTATGTCCGGCTGGAGTCAAAGGCTTCCGCTCTATCAAACCATTCCCTCCATTCTTGCTCACTTTTTCCCAGCATTCTGAGACAGTGCGCTTTTTGGGAATAAACTCCCGCACTCGGTGGGTACTTTGTCAGTGCTGATTCCACAAATTCCAGAGCCTTATGAAGGTTATCTTGTCCTGACTCAGGGTTATCCTGAATGATCTGCTCACAAGCCAGGCTGAAATAATGGATCGAGTTAGCCAGCAAGGTATTGGCACTTTCCGGATAGCGGCTAATCATTTCCATAAATCCTTCTTGCCCGACAGATAATTTTAACAGTGTGAGTTCAAATTCATTCGAATGATAGAATTCACAGCCACGCTCAACCAGTCTTTTAGCCCGTCCAAGTTTGCCTGTAATCTCCCAGCAGCGTGCCAGAGTCAGGTCAATGTCATGATTGCCAAAGGGCTTGCACAGGCTGTCTTCGTCGTCACCGGGGTGCCTACCACTTATGTTCAGCAGCAGTCTTTCAGCCCGTTCAGGTTTATCCATCATCACCCAGAGCGTCGCCAGACCCAGATCAATATCATAATTTCCACAAGGCTTGCAAAGGCTCTCCTCACTGCCATCAGGGTCCTTGCCACTCATGTTAAGTAGCAGTCTTTCAGAGAGGTGATATTTGCCCGAGACCTGCCAGTGTCGTACCAGTGTCAGATCAATTTCCAGCTGCCAGCAGGGCTTGCACAGGATCTCTTCACTGGCGCCGGGATGCTTGCGAATCATGTTCAGCAGCAGCTTTTCAGCCAGTTTATATTTGCCCGTCAGCTCCCAATATCGCATCAGAGCCATGTCAATTTCACGATTCCCACAGGGCTTGCACAGTGCTTCCTCGCTGTCGCCGGGGCGCTTTCCACTCATGTTCAGCAGTAGCTTTTCAGCCAGCTCAAATTTGTCCATTTCATCCCAGGTTCGCACCAGAGCCATGTCAATGGCACGATGGCCAGTGGGGCGACACAGAATCTCCTCACTGTCATCGGGATGCTTGCGACTCATGTTCAGCAGCAGCCTCTCAGCGCGCCCACGCTTGCCCAACCCCCGCCAGATAAACGTCAGAGCCAGATCAACGTCTCTATGATCAGATTGCCTGCAGAGTATGTCCTCATCGTCATCGGGGCGCTTGCCAATGATGTCGAGCATCAGGAGTTCTGCCTTTTGATGTTTGTCCAGCAACTGCCAGAGTCGCCCCAGGGCCATATTGACGGTATGGAGGTATTTAGGCAGTTGTGCTGTAGCAGGAGAGTAAGGTTTTGACTGCAGGTTTTTAATCAGTTCTGTTTTTATGTTCAGTAACAGTGTTTCAGCCAGAGTGTATTTGCCCATAAGCTGCCACAGTCGTGCATTACTAATATCTGCGGCATAATAGTGAGAAGGTTCGCACAGGACTCTCTCATTGGCATCGCGCATTTTTTTTCTCAGTCTCAACAGTCGGGTTTCGGCATCAAGGTATCTTCCAAGTGCTTCTTCACAGAGGCTCAGGCACAGATCAAGGTGACTAATGGTCGAAGCTCCGAACCTGTTAAGTTTTCCATCTAACCTGAGTTCTTCCAGAATAGAGCAGGCTTCTATCTGTTTTTCGCGGGTTTGCTCATTTAGAGATCTTGCAAGCCCTATGGTTGCTTCCTGCTTGTCGAACCGGTTCGGTATGCCATGTTTGCCGTTTAAGATGGCCCGGAATGCTTTTTCTGCAGCTGTGAAATTTTGATTGTTGAGCATCGCGAAAGCGCTATCGATCGCTTTTTTAAGCGCCTGAGGAGGGCAGGTCTTCGCCTGAAAGGTCCGGGGAGTAGAACTCTGGTCTGCAGTTGCTGGCCAGTCTGGAATATTTGAGGGACTGTTCAAATGTTGATGATCACCATGAGGACGTTGCGAACGTGGAATAAACGTTTCAGCGTTTGGATTTAAGGTAAATTTACGCCCTTTTGATGCACCGATATCTGAACCTGACGCACAATACAGTGATGGTTGCGATGTCGTAGCAGGCTGGCAGGTAGATGCCTGCCGACCTGAAATGTTTGAGGGACTGGTGGAACGTTGATGAACAACTTGTGGAAGTTGAGCCGCTTGAGTAAGAGATTTTATTTCCCGATTTGAGGTGGATAGACGTCTTTTTACCGCCTCGGCATAGGAACCTGACGCACAATATGGAGACGATTGCGATGTCGAAGTGCTCGAGCTGGCTGGAGCGCTGGCTGAAGGTGTTGGCCCGTAACTCATAATGATGTAGATTCCCTGAAAATCTATGCTGCTGACATGTTGGACAGTCATCAGTCATAAAGGTTCAAGGGAGTTTTTTTATTCTTTGGAATTCGACAACTTCTGAAGGGCAGCGGTTTCCCTGTTTCGCCAAAAATGAGTTTTAGCCTTGTATACCCGGCTGGAGTCAAAGGCTCTCGCTCTATCAAACCATTCTTTCCATTCATGCTTATTTTTCCCCAGCATTCTGAGACAGTGCGCTTTTTGCGAAAAAGCTCCCGCAGTCGGTGGGTATTTTTTCAGTGCTGATTCCACAAATTCCAGAGCCTTATGAAGGTTATCTTGTCCTGACTCCGGGGTATCCTGAATGATCTGCTTACAAGCCAGGTTGAAATAATGGACCGAGTTAGCCAGCAAGGTATTGGCACTTTCCGGATAGTGGCTAATCATTTCCATAAATCCTTCTTGCCCGGTAGGTAACTTTAATAGTGTGAGTTCAAATTCAATCGAATGATAGAATTCACAGCCACGCTCAAGCAGTCTTTTAGCCCGTCCAAATTTGCCTGCATTCTCCCAGCAGCGTGCCAGAATCAGGTCAATCTCATGATTGCCAGAGGGCTTGCACAGGCTGTCTTCGTCGTCACCGGGGTGCTTGCCACTCATATTCAGCAGCAGTCTTTCAGTCTGTTCAGGTTTATCCATCACCTCCCAGAGCATCACCAGAGCCAGATCAATATCATGATTTCCACAAGGCTTGCAAAGGATCTCCTCACTGTCATCGGGGTCCTTGCCACTCATGTTAAGCAGCAGTCTTTCAGAGAGGCGATATTTGCCCGAGACCTCCCAGTATTGCACCAGTGTCAGATCAATTTCCAGCTGCCAGCAGGGCTTGCACAGAATCTCTTCACTGGCGCCGGGATGCTTGCGACTCATGTTCAGCAGCAGCTTTTCAGCCAGTTCATATTTGCCCGTCAGCTCCCAAAATCGAACCAGAGCCAGGTCAATTTCACGATTCCCAGAGAGCTTGCACAGTTCTTCCTCGCTGTCACCAGAGCGCTTTCCACTCATGTTCAGCAGTAGCTTTTCAGTTCGTATATATTTGAATTTCCTCTCCCAGACCAGTGCCAGAGAGAGATCAATGTCATGGTGCCCACAGGGCTTGCACAGTGCTACCTCGCTGTCACCTGGGCGCTTTCCGCTCATGTTCAGTAGTAGCTTTTCAGCCAGCTCAAGTTTGTCCATTTCATCCCAGGTTCGCACCAGAGCCATGTCAATGGCACGATGGCCAGTGGGGCTACACAGAATCTCCTCACTGTCATCGGGATGCTTGCGACTCATGTTCAGCAGCAGCCTCTCAGCCCGCTCACGCTTGCCCAACGCCCGCCAGATAAACGTCAGAGCCAGATCAACGTCTTTATGATCAGATGGCCTGCAGAGTATGTCCTCATCGTCATCGGGGCGCTTGCCAATGATGCCGAGCATCAGAAGTTCAGCCTTTTGATGTTTGTCCATCAACTGCCAGAGTCGCATCAGGGCCATGTTGACGGTATCGAGGTGTTTACGAAGTTTTGATGTAGCAGGAGAATAGGGTTTCGACTGCAGGTTTTTGATCAGTTCTTTTTTTATGTTCAGGAACAGTGTTTCAGCCTGAGTGTATTTGCCCATAAGCTGCCACAGTCGGGCATTACTAATATCTGCGACATAATAGCTAGAGGGTTCGCACAGGGCTCTCTCATCGGCATCGCGCCTTTTTCTTCTCAGTCTCAACAGTCGAGTTTCGGCATCAAGGTCTCTTCCAAGTGCTTCTTCACAGAGGCTCAGGCACAGATCAAGGTTATGAATGGTCGAAGCTCCGAACCTGGTAAGTTTTCCATCTAACCTGAGTTTTTCCAGAATAGAGCAGGCTTCCATCTGTTTTTCGCGGGTTTGCTCTTTTAGAGATCTTGCAAGCCCTATGGTTGCTTCCTGCTTGTCGAACCGATTCGGTATGCCATGATTTCCGTTTAATATGGTCCGGAATGCTTTTTCTGCATCTGTGAAATTTTGATTGTTGAGCATTGCGAAAGCGCTATTGATCGCTTTTTTAAGCGCTTCAGGAGGGCAGGTCTTCGCCTCTGGGTGAAACGTCCTGGGAGTAGAGCTCTGGTATGCAGTTGCTGGCCTTGAGGGTCTGTTCGAATGTTGATGACCACCATGGGGAAGTTGCGAATGTGGAATAAACGTTTCAGTGTTCGGATTTAAGGTAGATCTACGCCCTTTTAACGCATCGGCATAGGAACCTGACGCACAATACCGTGATGGCTGAGATGTCTTGGCAGGCTGGCAGACAGATGCCTGCCGACCTGAAATATCTGAGGGATTGGTCGAATGTTGACGAACACCTTCTGGAAGTTGAGTTGGTGGATTGAGAGGTTTAACTTCCCGACTTGAATTAGAAGGACGTTTTTTTGCCGCATCGGCATAGGAAACTGGCGCACAATACTGGGACGATTGCGACGTCGTAGTGCTCGAACTGGCTGGAGCGCTGGCTGTAGGTGATGGCCCGTAACTCATGATGATGTGGATTCCCTGAAAATCTATGCTTAAGTACCTGGCCAGTTGGTTTCGCATATTCTGGCGAGTGGATTTTTTCATCCTTCAAGGCGCAACGACGGGCGCGTAGCCATAGCTACGCAACCAGAGTTGGAACGCAGAAGGATGGAAAAAGCCGCCGTCCAGAATATGCGAAACCAACTGGTTAGGTACTTATTGGACAGTCATCAGTCATAAAGGTTCAAGGATGTTTTTTTATTCTTTGAGATTCGATAACTTCTGAAGGGCAGCGGCCTCCCTGTTTCGCCAAAAATGAGTTTTAGCCCTCTGTGCCCGTCTGAAGTCAAAGGCTCTCGCTCGATCAAACCATTCCTTCCATTCTTGCTCATTTTTCCCCAGCATTCTGAGACAGTGCGCTTTTTGGGAAAAAGCTCCCGCACTCGGTGGGTATTTTTTCAGTGCCGATTCCACAAATTCCAGAGCCTTATGAAGGTTGTCTTGTCCTGACTCCGGGTCATCCTGAATGATCTGTTCACAAGCCAGGCTGAAATAATGGACCGAGTTAGCCAGCAAAGTATTGGCACTTTCCGGATAGCGACTGATCATTTCCATAAATCCTTCTTGCCCGCTAGGTAACTTTAATAGTGAGAGTTCAAATTCAATCGAATGATAGAATTCACAGCCACGCTCAAGCAGTCTTTTAGCCCGTCCAAATTTGCCTGTATTCTCCCAGCAGCGTGCCAGAGTCAGGTCAATCTCATGATTGCCAGAGGGCTTGCACAGGCTGTCTTCGTCGTCACCGGGCTGCTTACCACCCATGTTCAGCAACAGTCTTTCAGTCTGTTCAGGTTTATCCATCATCTCCCAGAGCATCGCCAGCGCCAGATCAACATCATGATTTCCACAAGGCTTGCAAAGGATCTCCTCACTGTCATCGGGGTCCTTGCCACTCATGTTAAGCAGCAGTCTTTCAGAGAGGTGATATTTGCCCGAGATCCCCCAGTGTCGCACCAGTGTCAGATCAATTTCCAGCTGCCAGCAGGGCTTGCACAGGATCTCTTCACTGGCGCCGGGATGCTTGCGACTCATGTTCAACAGCAGCTTTTCAGCCAGTTCATATTTGCCTTTCAGTTCCCAAAATCGAACCAGAGCCAGGTTAATTTCGCGATTCTCAGAGAGCTTGCACAGTGCTTCCTCGCCGTCACCGGGGTGCTTTCCACTCATGTTCAGCAGTAGCTTTTCAGTTCGTATATATTTGTATTTCCTCTGCCAGACTAGTGCCAGAGAGAGATCAATGTCATGATGCCCACAGGGCTTGCACAGTTCTTCCTCGCTGTCACCGGGGCGCTTTCCACTCATGTTCAGCAGTAGCTTTTCAGCCAGCTCAAGTTTGTCCATTTCTTCCCAGGTTCGCACCAGAGCCATGTCAATGGCACGATGGCCAGTGGGGCGACACAGAATCTCCTCACTGTCATCGGGATGCTTGCGACTCATGTTCAGCAGCAGCCTCTCAGCGCGCCCACGCTTGCCCAACCCCCGCCAGATAAACGTCAGAGCCAGATCAACGTCTTTACGATCAGATCGCCTGCAGAGGACGTCCTCATCGTCATTGGGGTGCTTGCCAATGATGCCGAGCATCAGAAGTTCAGCCTTTTGATGTTTGCCCATCAACTGCCAGAGTCGCACCAGGGTCATGTTGACGGTATCGAGGTATTTACGCAGTTTTGATATAGCAGGAGAATAGGGTTTTGACTGCAGGTTTTTAATCAGTTCTGTCTTTAAGTTCAGTAACAATGTTTCAGCCAGAGTGTATTTGCCCATAAGCTGCCACAGTCGTGCATTACTAATATCTGCGGCATAATAGTGAGAAGGTTCGCACAGGACTCTCTCATTGGCATCGCGCATTTTTTTTCTCAGTCTCAACAGTCGGGTTTCGGCATCAAGGTATCTTCCAAGTGCTTCTTCACAGAGGCTCAGGCACAGATCAAGGTGACTAATGGTCGAAGCTCCGAACCTGTTAAGTTTTCCATCTAACCTGAGTTCTTCCAGAATAGAGCAGGCTTCTATCTGTTTTTCGCGGGTTTGCTCATTTAGAGATCTTGCAAGCCCTATGGTTGCTTCCTGCTTGTCGAACCGGTTCGGTATGCCATGTTTGCCGTTTAAGATGGCCCGGAATGCTTTTTCTGCAGCTGTGAAATTTTGATTGTTGAGCATCGCGAAAGCGCTATCGATCGCTTTTTTAAGCGCCTGAGGAGGGCAGGTCTTCGCCTGAAAGGTCCGGGGAGTAGAACTCTGGTATGCAGTTGCTTGCCTTGAGGGTCTGTTCGAATGTTGACGAACACCTTCTGGAAGTTGAGTCGGTGGATTGAGAGGTTTAGCTTGCCGATTTGAGGTAGATGGAGGCTTTTTTGCCGCATCGGCATAGGAAACTGGCGCACAATATTGAGGCGATTGCGATGTCTCAGTGCCCGAACTGGCTGGAGCGCTGGTTGTAGGTGTTGGCCCGTAACTCATAATGATGTAGATTCCTTGAAAATCTATGCTGTTGGACAGTCATCAGTCATAAAGGTTCAAAGAAGTTTTTTTATTCTTTGAGATTGATAACTTCTGAAGGGCAGCGGCTTCCCTGTTTCGCCAAAAATCAGTTTTACTCCTCTGCAATCGGTTGGGGTCAAGGAAGTTGGTTTTTTGGAACCATTGCTTCCATTCTTTCTCGCTGGCACCCATCATTCTGAGACAATGCGCTTTTTGCGAAAAAGCGCCTGCACTCGGGGGGTACTTTTCTAATGCTGATTCAACAAGCTCTAGCGCCTTGTTTAAGTTATCTTTTCCTGACCCCGGGACGTCCTCTGCTATTTGCTCACATGCCAGTCTGAAATAATGGATCGAGCAAGTCAGCAGGGTATTAGCACTCTCCGGATACCTGCTGATCATTGCCAAAAATCCTGCTTGCCCGGCAGATAAGCTCAACAGTGATAATTCACACTCACTCGAAGGGTATAAGTCACAGCAGCGTGTGATCAGTTCTTTAGCCCATTCATATTTGCCAATTCTCTGCCAGTGTCGTACCAGTGTCAGATCTATAACATTATTCCCGCAAGGCATGCACAGATGGTCGTCACTGTCATCGGGGTGCTTGTTACTCATGTTCAGCAATAGCCTTTCGGCCAGATAATGTTTGTCCATTAACTCCCAAAGTCGCGCCAGAGCCAGGTCAATGAAATGATTCCCGCAAGGTTTGCACAGGCTGTCTTCGTTGGCATTGGGGTGCTTGCCACTCATGTTCAGTAACAGTCTTTCAGTCAGGTAATATTTGTCCATTGACTCCCAAAGTCGCGCCAGAGCCAGGTCAATGAGATGATTACCGCAAGGTTTGCAGAGGCTGCCTTCATCGGCATCGGGATGCTTGCCACTCACGTTCAGTAACAGCTTTTCAGTCAGGTAATATTTGTCCATTAACTCCCAGTGTCTCGCCAGGGACAGGTCAACGGCATGATTTCCACAGGGCCTGCACAGTTCTTCCTCACCGGCACAAAAGTACTTACCACTCATGTTCAGCAGCAACTTCTCAGACAGTTGATATTTGCTCGTATTTTGCCAGAGTCGCACCCGAGCCAGGTCGATGTCTTGATTCCCGGAAGGTTTGCACAGGGTGTCTTCATCGGCATTGTCTTCATCGGCATTGTCTTCATCGCCATTGTGCTGCATGCCAATCATATTCAGCAGTAGCCTCTCGGACAGTTTATTTTTACCGATACGTAGCCAGAGTCGCACCCGAGCCATATCAATGTCATGATTTCCTGAAGGCCTGCACAGGCTGTCTTCATCGGCATTGGGATGTAGGCCAATCATGTTCAGTAGCAGCCTTTCAGAGCGTTCATGTTTGCCCATTAGCTGCCCGAGTCGGATCCGGGTCAGGTCAATTTCCTGATTCCCACAAGGTTTGCAAAGGCTGTCTTCACTGGCATCCGGGTGCGTGCCGCACAGGTTAAGGAGCAGTCTTTCAGCCAGTTGATATTTGCCCGCCAGCTCCCAATGTCGCGCCAGAGTGAGGTCGATAATAGGATGCCCAGAGGGCTTGCACAGGCTGTCTTCACTGTCATGAGGATGCTTGTGGCTCATGTTTAGCAGCAGTCTTACAGACAGTTCATGTTTGTCCATATCCTGCCAGAGGCGAACCTGAGCCAGATCAATAATATGATTTCCGGAGGGCTTGCACAGGTAGTCCCAACTCTCATCGGGGTGCTTGCCACAAGTGCTCAGCAGCAGTCTTTCAGCCAGCTTATGTTTGCCCATAATGATCCATAGTCTTGCCAGAGCCAGGTCAATGTTATGATCTCCTGTGGGCCTGCAGAGAATGTGCTCAGTGTCCTCAGGATGCTTTTTGCTCATTTTCAGCAGCAGTCTTTCGGCCTGTTTATGTTTACCCATATCCTGCCAGAGACGCACCAGAGCCAGGTTGATGTCATCATGGGCGGAGGGCTTGCAGAGAATGTCCTCACTGTCATCGGGATGTTTGCCCATCATATCCAGCAGCAGGCTCTCAGACAGTTGGAATTTTTCCAGATGCTGCCAGAGTCGAGCCAGAGTCAAATTTACGGTGTGGAGTTTTCTGCGCAAGTTTTTTACATCATATGGATTCAACAGCAGGCTATTAATCAGCCCTGCTCTCATGTTCAGCAGGAGTTTTTCAGACAGCGAGTATTTGTGTAAATGTTGCCATACCAGGGCCATAGTAATATCTGCGTCAAAATTGCCAGAAAGCGCACACAGGGCATTTTCATTATCATTGAGCCTTTTGTGTCTCAACGTCAAAAGTCGTGCTTCTGCGTTCAGTTGCAAACCAATTTTCTCTTCACAAAGGCTCAGGGTCAGATCAAGGTTATGAATGGTTGAAGCCCCAAATGCATTAAGCGGTCCTTTTGATCTGAGTTGTTTCAGAATATTGCAGGCTTCTATCTGTTTGTTAACCGTTTGCTCTTTTAGCGACCTTGCAAGCCCTATGATTATGTCTTGATAGCCGAACTGACTTTGTATGCCCTGGTTTTCGCTTAAGAGGGTCCGGAATATTTCTTCTGCTTTTATGAAATTTTGTTTTTTTAGTGCTTCGTAAGCGTTATTAACCTTCATTGCAGTTTCTTTGGAATAATTTTTCCTCCTCTGTTTTTGAAACGTCTGAGGAGGAATGTTCTGGCCTGCAGTCGTTTGTGGGTATCTGACAGATAAGGGTGTGTCCGGACTTTGCTTAAACTGTTCAGAGCGTGGAATAAACGGTTCTGCATTCGGATTTAAGGAAGATTTATTCGCTTCAGGCGTTGCTGCCGGAGCGCTGGAACTGACCGCAGTGCCGGTCGTCGGTGTTGGTCCATATGCCATAGAACTATTACATTTTTGTAAAACGGTGCTCCTTGGACAGCAAACGGACATTAAAGTTCATGGTTGTTCGTCTATATTGAGAGCCTGCAAGGTTTGCACTTTCCGGATAGCGGCTCATCATTTCCATAAATCCTTCTTGCCCGGCAGATGGGCTTAAGTTATCAGGCATATCAGGGGTGTCTGTTTACTCTTTGAGATCCCGTAACTTTTGAAGAGCAGAGGATTCTTTGCTTCGCCAAAAATCAGTTTTACTCCTCTGCAATCGGTTGGGTTCAAGGAAGTTGGCTTTTTGGAACCATTGCTTCCATTCTTTCTCGCTGGCACCCATCATTCTGAGACAATGCGCTTTTTGCGAATAAGCGCCTGCACTGGGGGGGTACTTTTCCAATGCTGATTCAACAAGCCCGAGCGCCTTGTTTAGGTTATCTTTTCCTGACCCCGGGACGCCCTCTGTTATTTGCTCACATGCCAGTCTGAAATAATGGATCGAGCAAGTCAGCAGGGTATTAGCATTCTCCGGATACCTGCTGATCATTTCCAAAAATCCTGCTTGCCCGGCAGATAAACTCAACAGTGCTAATTCACACTCACTCGAAGGGTATACATCACAGCAGCGTGTGATCAGTTCTTTAGCCCATTCATATTTGCCGGTTCTCTGCCAGAGTCGAACCAGTGTCTGATCTATAAGATGATTCCCGCAAGGCATGCACAGACGATCGTCACTGTCATCGGGGTGCTTGCTACTCATGTTCAGCAATAGCCTTTCGGCCAGATAATGCTTGTCCATTAACTCCCAAAGTCGCGCCAGAGCCAGGTCAATGGAATGATTCCCGCAAGGTTTGCACAGGCTGCCTTCGTCGGCATCGGGGGGCTTGCCACTCATGTTCAGCAGCAGCCTTTCAGTCAGGTAATCTTTGTCCATGAACTCCCAAAGTCGCGCCAGGGACAGGTCAGTGAGATGATTTCCACAGGGCCTGCAGAGTTCCTCCTCACTGGCACATAAGTACTTACCACTCATGTTCAGCAGCAGCCTCTCAGACAGTTCATATTTGCTCTTGTCTTGCCAGAGTCGCACCCGAGCCAGATCAATCTCATGATTCCCGGAAGGTTTGCACAGGCTGTCTTCATCGGCATCGGGCTGCAGGCCAATCATATTCAGCAGCAGCCTCTCGGACAGTTCATCTTTGCCGATAACTTGCCAGACTCGCACCCGGGCCATATCAATGTCATGATTCCCTGAAGGCCTGCACAGGCTGTCTTCATCGGCATTGGGGTGCAGGCCAATCATATTCAGTAGCAGCCTTTCAGAGCGTTCATGTTTGCCCATTAGCTGCCCGAGTCGCATCCGGGCCAGATCAATTTCCTGATTCCCACAAGGTTTGCAAAGGCTGTCTTCATTGGCATCCGGGTGCGTGCCACACAGGTTAAGCAGCAGTCTTTCAGCCAGTTGATATTTGCCCTCCAGCTCCCAATGTCGCACCAGAGCGATGTCGATAACAGGATGCCCAGTGGGCTTACACAGGCTGTCCTCACTGTCATGAGGATGCTTGTGGCACAGGTTCAGCAGCAGTCTTCCAGACAGTTGATGTTTGTCCATTTCCTGCCAGAGGCGTACCAGAGCCAGATCAATAACATGATGCCCGGAGGGCTTGCACAGGTAGTCCCAACTCTCATCGGGCTGCTTGCCACAAGTGCTCAGCAGCAGTCTTTCAGCCAGCTTATGTTTGCCCATAATTATCCATAATCTTGCCAGAGCCAGGTCAATGTCATGATCCCCAGAGGGCCGGCAGAGAATGTCCTCAGTGTCCTCAGGATGCTTTTTGCTCATTTTCAGCAGCAGTCTTTCAGCCAGCTTATGTTTGCCCATAAATATCCATAATCTTGCCAGAGCCAGGTCAATGTCATGATCCCCAGAGGGCCTGCAGAGAATGACCTCAGTGTCTTCAGGATGCTTTTTGCTCATTTTTAGCAGCAGTGTTTCGGCCTGTTTATGTTGACCCATATCCTGCCAGAGAAACACCAGAGCCAAATTAACGAGATGGAGGTGTCTGTGCAATTTTTGTACATCGTATGGATTCAACAGCAGGCTATTAATCAGCTCTGCTCTTATGTTCAGCAGGAGTTTTTCAGACAGCGAGTATTTGTGTAAATGTTGCCATACCCGGGCCATAGCAATATCTGCGTCAAAATTGCCAGAAAGCACGCACAGGGCATTTTCATTATCATTAAGCCTTTTGTTTCTCAACATCAAAAGTCGTGCTTCCGCGTTCAGTTGCAAACCAATTTTCTCTTCACAAAGGCTCAGGGTCAGATCAAGGTTATGAATGGTTGAAGCTCCAAATGCATTAAGCGGTCCTTTTGATCTGAGTTGATTCAGAATATTGCAGGCTTCTATCTGTTTGTTAACCGTTTGCTCTTTTAGCGACCTTGCAAGCCCTATGATTATGTCTTGATAGCCGAACTGACTTTGTATGCCCTGGTTTTCGCTTAAGAGGGTCCGGAATATTTCTTCTGCTTTTATGAAATCTTGTTTTTTTAGTGTTTCGTAGGCCTTACCAACCTTCATTGCAGTTTCATCGGAATAATCTTTTATCCTCTGTTTTTGAAACGTATGAGGAGCAATGTTCTGGACTGCAGTCGTTTGTGGGTATCTGACAGATAAGGGTACTTGCGGGCCTTGCTTAACCTGTTCAGAGCGTGGAATAAAGGGTTCTGCATTCGGGTTTAAGGAAGATTTACTCGCTTGGGGTGTCGTAAATGTCGGAGCGCTGGAACTGACCGTGGCGCTGTTGGTTGATGTTGGTCCGTATGTCATTGCAATACATCTCTGTAAAACTGTGCTCCTTGGACAGCAAACGGACATTAAAGTTCATGGTTGTTCGTCTATATTGAGAGCCTGCAAGGTATTCGCACTTTTCGGATAGCGGCTCATCATACCCATAAATCATTCTTGTCCGGCAGATAGGCCTGAGTCATCAGGCATAAAGATTCAAGGATGTCTGTTTACTCTTTGAGATTCGATAACTTCTGAAGGGCAGCGGCTTCTTTGCTTCGCCAAAAATCAGTTTTACTCCTCTGCAATCGGTTGGGTTCAAGGAAGTTGGCTTTTTGGAACCATTCCTTCCATTCTTTCTCCCTGGCTCCCACCATTCTGAGACAATGCGCTTTTTGCGAACAAACTCTTGCACTCGGGGGGTACTTTTCCAATGCTGATTCAACAAGCTCGAGCGCCTTGTTTAAGTTATCTTTTCCTGACTCCGGGACGCCCTCTGTTATTTGCTCACATGCCAGCCTGAAATAATGGATCGAGCAAGTCAGCAGGGTATTAGCATTCTCCGGGTGCCTGCTGATCATTTCCAAAAATCCTGCTTGCCCGGCAGATAATCTCAACAGTGCTAATTCACACTCACTCGAAGGGTATACATCACAGCAGCGCGTGATCAGTTCTTTTGCCCATTCATATTTGCCGATTCTCTGCCAGAGTCGTACCAGTGCCAGATCTATATGATGATTCCCGCAAGGCATGCACAGACGATCGTCACTGTCATCGGGGTGCTTGCTACTCATGTTCAGCAATAGCTTTTCGGCCAGATAATTTTTATCCATGAACTCCCAAAGTCGCGCCAGAGCCAGGTCAATGAAATGATTCCCGCAAGGTTTGCACAGGCTGCCTTCGTCGGCATTGGGGTGCTTGCCACTCATGTTCAGTAACAGCCTTTCAGTCAGGTAATCTTTGTCCATGAACTCCCAAAGTCGCGCCAGGGACAGGTCAGTGAGATGATTTCCACAGGGCCTGCAGAGTTCCTCCTCACTGGCACATAAGTACTTACCACTCATGTTCAGCAGCAGCCTCTCAGACAGTTCATATTTGCTCTTATCTTGCCAGAGTCGCACCCGAGCCAGATCAATCTCATGATTCCCGGAAGGTTTGCACAGGCTGTCTTCATCGGCATCGGGCTGCAGGCCAATCATATTCAGCAGCAGCCTCTCGGACAGTTCATCTTTGCCGATAACTTGCCAGACTCGCACCCGGGCCATATCAATGTCATGATTCCCTGAGGGCCTGCACAGGCTGTCTTCATCGGCATTGGGGTGTAGGCCAATCATATTCAGTAGCAGCCTTTCAGAGCGTTCATGTTTGCCCATTAGCTGCCCGAGTCGCATCCGGGCCAGATCAATTTCCTGATTCCCACAAGGTTTGCAAAGGCTGTCTTCACTGGCATCCGGGTGCGTGCCACACAGGTTAAGCAACAGTCTTTCAGCCAGTTGATATTTGCCCTCCAGCTCCCAATGTCGCACCAGAGCGATGTCGATAACAGGATGCCCAGTGGGCTTACACAGGCTGTCTGCACTGTCATGAGGATGCTTGTGGCACATGTTCAGCAGCAGTCTTTCAGACAGTTCATGTTTGTCCATTTCCTGCCAGAGGCGTACCTGAGCCAGATCAATAACATGATGCCCGGTGGGCTTGCACAGGTAGTCCCAACTCTCATCGGGGCGCTTGCCACAAGTGCTCAGCAGCAGTCTTTCAGCCAGCTTATGTTTGCCCATAATTATCCATAATCTTGCCAGAGCCAGGTCAATGTCATGATCCCCAGAGGGCCGACAGAGAATGTCCTCAGTGTCCTCAGGATGCTTTTTGCTCATTTTCAGCAGCAGTCTTTCGGACTGTTTATGTTTCCCCATATCCTGCCAGAGACGCACCAGAGCCAGGTTGATGTCATCATGGGCGGAGGGCTTGCAGAGAATGTCCTCACTGTCATCGGGATGTTTGCCCATCATTTCCAGCAGCAGGCCCTCAGACAGTTGGAATTTTTGCATAAGCTGCCAGAGTCGAACCAGAGCCAAATTTACGAGATGGAGGTGTCTGCGCAATTTTTCTACATCGTATGGATTCAACAACAGGCTATTAATCAGCGCTGCTCTTATGTTCAACAGGAGTTTTTCAGACAGCGACCATTTGTGTAAAAATTGCCATATTCGGGCCATGTTAATGTCTGCGTCAAAATTGCCAGAAATCGCACACAGGGCATTTTCATTATCATTGAGCCTTTTGTTTCTCAACATCAAAAGTCGTGCTTCCGCGTTCAGTGGCAAACCAATTTTCTCTTCACAAAGGCTCAGGGTCAGATCAAGGTCATGAATGGTCGAAGCCCCAAATGCATTAAGCGGTCCTTCTGATCTGAGTTGATTCAGAATATTGCAGGCTTCTATCTGTTTGTTAACCGCTTGCTCTTTTAGCGACCTTGCAAGCCCTATGATTATGTCTTGATAGCCCAACTGACTTTGTATGCCCTGGTTTTCGCTTAAGAGGGTCCGGAATATTTCTTCTGCTTTTATGAAATTTTGTTTTTTTAGTGCTTCGTAAGCGTTATTAACCTTCATTGCAGTTTCTTTGGAATAATTTTTTATCCTCTGTTTTTGAAACGTCTGAGGAGTGATGTTCTGGCCTGCAGTCGTTTGTGGGTATCTGACAGATAAGGGTGTGTCCGGGCTTTGCTTAACCTGTTCAGAGCGTGGAATAAACGGTTCTGCATTCGGGTTTAAGGAAGATTTACTCGCTTGGGGTGTCGTAAATGTCGGAGCGCTGGAACTGACCGTGGCGCTGTTGGTTGATGTTGGTCCGTATGTCATTGCAATACATCTCTGTAAAACTGTGCTCCTTGGACAGCAAACGGACATTAAAGTTCATGTTTGTTCGTCTATATTGAGAGCCTGCAAGGTTCGCACTTTCCGGATAGCGACTCATCATGTCCATAAATCCTTCTTGCCCGGCAGGCTGGCCTGAGTCATCAGGCATAAAGGTTCAAAAATGTCTGTTTGCTCTTTGAGATCCCATAACTTTTGAAGAGCAGCGGATTCTTTGCTTCGCCAAAAATCAGTTTTACTCTTTTGTAATCGGTTGGGGTCAAGGAGGTTGGCTTTTTGGAACCATTCCTTCCATTCTTTCTCGCTGGCACCCATCATTCTGAGACAATGCGCTTTTTGCGAACAAGCGCCTGCACTTGGGGGGAACTTTGCCAATGCAGATTCAACAAGCTCGATCGCCTTGTTTAAGTTATCTTTTCCTAAACCCGGGACGTCCTCTGTTATTTGCTCACATGCCAGTCTGAAATAATGGATCGATTTAGCCAGCAGGGTATTAGCGCTCTCCGGATAACTGCTGGTCATTTCGAAAAATCCTGCTTCTCCGGCACATAAGCTCAACATTGCTAATTCACACTCACTCGAGTGGTATAAATCATAGCAGCGAGTGATCAGTACTTTAGCCCATTCATATCTGCCTGTTTTTTGCCAGAGTCGAACCATTGCCAGGTCAACGTTACGATTCCCACAAGGCATGCACAGACGATCCTCACTGTCGAAGGGGTGCTTGTTACTCATGTTCAGCAAGAGTCTTTCAGACAGATACAGTTTGTCTGTTTCCTCCCAGTGTCGCGTTATAGTCATGTCTAGTTCCAGATTTCCACAGGGGCTGCATCGTTCTTCCTCACTGGCATAGAGGTGAGTACCTCTCATGTTCAGCAGCAGGCTTTCAGCTATTTTATTTTTTCCCGTTATCTTCCAGAGTCGAACCAGGGCCAGATCAACTTCACGATTCCCGGAAGGCGTGCAGAGCCTGTCTTCATCGGCATTAGGGTGCTTGTGACTTATGTTCAGCAGCAGCCTCTCAGACAGTTCATATTTGTTCATATTTTGCCAGATTCGTGCCTGACACACGTCAATGTTATGATTCCCGGAAGGCGAGCAAAGGGTGTCTTCATCGGCATTGGGGGGCTTGCCTCTCATATTCAGGGTCAGTCTCTCAGACCATTCATATTTGCCCATCAGCTGCCAGAGTCGCATACGGGTGAGGTCAATTTCCTGATTCTCACCAGGTGTGCAAAGGGTGTCTTCACTGGCATTTGGGTCTATACCACACATGTTTAGCAGCAGTCTTTCAGAGCGGTTATATTTGCCCGCCAGCTCCCAATGTCGTGCCAGAGTGATGTCGATAACATGATTTCCAATGGGCTTGCACAGGGTGTCTTCGCTGTCATCGGGATGCTTGTGGCTCATGTTCAGCAGCAGTCTTTCAGACAGTTCATGTTTGTCCATATCCTGCCATAGACGCAGCAGAGCCAGATCAATGACATGCTGCCCACATGGCCTGCAAAGGATGTCCGAACTCATACCAAGGTGCTTGCCACTCATATTCAGCAGCAGTCTCTCAGCCCGATCATATCTACCCATCTTCTGCCAAAGCCGCACCAGAGCCAGATCAATTTTACGATGATCAGAGGGGGTGCACATAATCTCCTCACTGGCATAAGGAGGCTTGTTGCTCAGGCTCAGCAGCAGTCTTTCAGATTGATAATTTTTGTCCATCAGGTTCCAGAGTCTTGCCAGCGCCAGTTTAATGTCATGATGACAGGGACGGTGCAGGAACTCCTCACTGCCATTGGCGGCTTCACCCATTATGCTCAACAGCAGACCTTCAGCCCATTGATTTTTGCCTCTCTCCTGCCAGAATATTGCCAGAGTCATATTAACTGTATGGAGGTTTTTATGCAGTTTTTGTAAGGCGTAAGCGGATCGGACCGACTGTAAATTAATAGTCAACACTGATCGCATGTTGAGCAGCAATGTTTCAGTCAGTGTGTGTTTTTCCATAACCTGCCACAGCTTGCTATTAGACATATCAGCGTCAAAATTGTCAGAAGGCTGACAAAGGCTCGTCTCATCAGCATCGGGGTTTATGTTTCTCAGTCTCAAAAGTCGTGCTTCAGCATCAGGGTACCTTCCAAGTGCCATTTCACATTGACTCAGGGTCAGATCAAGGCTTTTAATGGTCGAAGCCCTGAGCGTGGTGAGCTTTCCTTTCAACCTGAGTTTTTCCAGAAGGTCGCAGGCTTCTCTCTTTTTTTCATAAGTTTGCTCTTTTAGCGATCTTGCAAGCCCTATGGTTGTGTTCTGCTCTTCTAACAGGGTCAGCTTGCCCTGGTTTTCGTTTAAGATGGCCCGGAATGTTGCTTCTGCATTTATGAAGTCCTTATCTTTTAATGTATCGAAACCGCTACTGATCTTTTCTTTAATCGCTTGTTGAGTCGCTTCAGGGCGAGAGCTATTTGCTCTTTGGCCAAACCTCCGGGGAGTAGACGTTGGGTATTCAGTGGCTTGTCGGTGCCCGATATCTGGAGGTGTGTTCGTACATTCCTGAACACCTTGAGCACGTGGCACAAACGGTCGAGCTTCCGGGTTTAAGTCAGATTTACGCTTTGGTGCAGTATCGGTACTTGAACCTGACGAATAATACTGTGATGGTTGCGATGTCGTAGTGGTACTCGAACTGGCGGCGGCATGGGTTGTTGTTGGTAATCCGTAACTCATAGCAATAGAACATCCAAAGAAATCTATGCCATTCGACAGTAAACAGGCATAAAAGTTCATGGTTATCCAGTCCGGAGTTCTTGATTCCGCTATTTCTCTGGAGTGTGAGTACCTTGCAACTAGCGGAAATTACTCTTGGCAAATACCTGTAATGCAGATTTAACAGCTGCAACTTCCGGATAACGTTCTAATTCCGGAGGACAATAAAATGATAAATGTACCCGAAGCGCGTTAGCCAGTTCATTAACATTGAGTTGCACCAACTGACCACTTTGCAACAAGGGCGCAGCTAAAGAGTGCTCCAGGATCGCCCACCCGTCTTCAAGCAGCAGAGTCAGTAGTACATCATTATTACTCACTAAGCATACATGGGTAGAAATGGAATAAAGTTCAGGATTACTATTATGGTGGTTTTCGCTTAAGTATTGCGTGGCCAGTTCAAGCTCATCCATTTGAATACAATCTCGCTTTGCCAGTGCGTGCTCAGGATGACAATAAAAACCGTGTTCACTGGTACCCAGATTAATAAAACTGAAGGTACGCTCAGGCATGTTTCTAAGCCGGCTTTGCATAATGGCAACACAATGCTGGTTGCTCACTAACGCGTCCAGCGTCTCATCCCGGTTTCGATGCAACCAATGCAGGCGCAACATCGGAAACTGATCCCTGACTGATTGATTAACCAGTCTTATCAAGCTATTGGGTACCAGGTTGTCATGGTAAACAATCAGAGATTCAAGTGTCTGTTTGTAGCTGTCGATCATTCGGCGATAGAGAAGATTACTGTTTTTAACCAGCACCTTTGCCTGACGATAGAGGGCATCAGCTTCGTTTGTTGCCACGGCTTTCTTTCCCTCAATGGCAAACAAACGGATTGCAAAACTGTCTTCTAACGCCTTCACTTGCTCACGAATGGTGGTTCTGTCTTTGTGCAGTTTCTTCGCTGCTTTGCTGTAGCTGGCTTCTTCAAACGTGGCGCAAAATGCGGCTAAGTGCTCGTATGAGAACATTTATCTTTCTCCTGCTGCCCATAAAAAATGAATGTAATTGCCCATCATAATGCATTTATCATGGCCGTTTAATATTGCTATTTTTTGCATCTTGCCTTTTGGTGGAGTGGTTAACCCGGGGATGCTCTGCCTTTTTCATTGACGGTTTGTAATATGAAAAATATCTTCAAAGTTTCCGCATTAACTGTGTCCTTATCCATCCTGGCAGGGTGCTCAATCGGAGGGGGTCCAGATGAGTCTGTTACCAGCCCCATCACTGTATTTGTCTCCAATGACATCATTACCCTCTCAGAGACCATTAAAGACAAACCCACCGCCATTGCAGTTCAGGACGGGAAGGTTATCAATATCGGCCATCAGGAAGCGTTGATAGAAGCCTACAAAAACGAAAGTAATCTGGTGGTAGATACACAATACATCGATAAAACGATTCTGCCGGGTTTTGTCGAGCCTCATATGCATATCTGGATGAGCAGTCTGTTACTGAGTATGGATTTCATCACCCCCGCAGACTGGGCATTCCCCTGGGGGTATGTGAATGGTGTCCAAAATGAGAAAGCCTACTTTGACCAGCTTGCTCGACTGGAACAGTCTCTGCCTGAGAACGAACCTCTTATTACCTGGGGATATCACAACTATTTTCATGGTCAGAACATGAGCAAAAAGGCCTTGAATAAGCTCTCCGAAACCCGGCCAATTATTGTATGGCACCGTAGCTTTCACGAGGTTTATTTTAACGATGCTGCCCTTAAGATGCTGGGCTGGAACGAAACGGATTGGAAGAAAAAACAAATATCCCAGCTTAATTGGGATAGAGGTCACGCCTACGAGACGGGTCTGAAAGCGATCATGAACGAGCTCTTTATGTATTTCTTGGACTCGGGACGATTTGCCAAAGGGGTTAAACGCACTAAAGACTATGTCCATTCAGGCGGTATCACCACGGTGATTGACCCGGGTGTCCTGCTCTCTGCGCAGATGTATAACGAAATGGTGGATGTCTTGACCAATGATACCTTTCCGATGGACTACTGGTTGATCCCGGCAGGCAATTTCACCTACATGCTATCGCAAAATGATGCCGAAAAAGGCAAAGCCATGGCAGAACAACAAACCCGGACCTACAAAGAATCTGACCAAATCAATTGGCTGCCAAAGTACGTCAAATTATTTTCTGACGGGGCAATGTATAGCCAGTTAATGCATATGAAAGATGGCTATACCGATGGCCACAAAGGCGAATGGATCCAAAAACCGGAAGAACTCGAAGACAGCATGAGGCCTTACTGGTACGACGATTACACGGTTATTGTCCATGCAAATGGTGACCTCGGGTTTGAAACCGCTATCGATATTGTTGAAACGCTAAACAATGAAGCGCCCAGAGAAGATCACCGAACCGGATACCACCACCTGGGCTTTACCGGCAAAGACGATATTACCCGAGCCGTTGACCAGGGCGCCAACTTCAGCGTTAATCCTTACTACACCCACATACTGGGTGAGCTTTATAGCGTGCACGGAATCGGGAAAGAGCGGGCGGAAACCATGTCCCGTGGCCAATCGTTCATTGATGCAGGCGGTGTACTTTCCCTACACTCTGATGCACCCATGGCACCGGCGCAGCCACTGAGCCTGGCTTGGGCAGCAGTTAACCGCTTAGGCTTATCCGGCAGTAGAACACTTGGGCCTCTGGAGCGGATCAGTGTCGAAGAAGCACTCAAGGCCATCACTATCAACGCGGCCTATACTGCCCGCTTAGAAAACCAGATTGGCACCATTGATGTCGGGAAGTACGCCAACTTCACTGTATTGGACGAGAGCCCGTTTGAAGTCGATCCGAAAGATCTGAACAAGATCACCGTCTCAGCCACAGTCTACCGGGGAGAGCCTGCGCCGGTTAAACACAGTAATGCCGGTCTGGATATGACCTTTCGCTCCCACAAGGCAGTGAGAGTAATTAATAGGCTTTCAGCCAGAGATGGTTCAGGGGATTTCTGCACCACCAGTATTGAGATGCAGCGCAGTGCGCTGGGAGTGGCAGAGCATTAACTGAACCATAAGGCTTCAATATCACCAGGCTGCTGTACCGGGTGCCCTGCGCGAGCGGGGAAGGGTATTCCCCTGCCTGGTATTTAAGCAGATTTGGCGCAGGCTTAATCGGACAATAGTGGTAATTCAGCGGAAATCGCCATGGAACATTCATGTTTGCGTTTCATATAGAGCTGTGCAGTATTGTCCCAGATGACGTCTGCAAAGATACTTTTGTCAAGGTTGTCGTCTACCTGACATTTTATGGAATAGGCCTCAGAAGGTTTGGCAGTCCCCCATGGAATCTTGTAATAGTCACCATTAGCGCTTCTTGTCCATAAATTCTCTATTAGCGATGTATCATCACTCTCTATTGAGTCGCCAAAGGTAGCTGAAAATAAAAGGCCCTCCTCTGAACGGAGAGAAAAAGTGTCGTTCCCATTTACTTTTTTGACTGTCATTGAGCCATAAGATGTATTGTATTTGTCGAAATATTTGAGAACATATTTCATTTTCAATGAATCAGTATGTGCTTTGATTGCCAGATATGAGCCTTTGCTGAGTTCCAGCATCCAGATAGCCTCGGTGTAAACTGGTTGAAAGAAGTTAGGCAATGGAATCTTGAAGGCGCTATCAATGTTAATGGTGACCACCAGCATAGCGCAGCTTACTCGTTCCGGTGAGTCTGCCGGTGAAACGAATTGAAAAGCCTCACCGGCCAGCTCAATAGCTTTGTCCCGGGGAACGGAGCCTTTTATAAAGAATCCCACATACTCATTGCCCACAAAAGAATACCCAGGTTCCGGTTCAGCCTTGTCTTTTGATGCCGAAGGGGCGCTTGACGGATTACATTCAGTCGCTGCCCCCGGGTCTTTATGACCCGAACATTCGTCAGCATAGGAGCCACTCACCTGCATGAGCAGAGAGACAAAAGCCAGGGCCAACAACTTGAAGAGCTGATAATAATGATAAAAAACGAGACGAAACATAATAACAACACCAAAGTAAAATCGTGAAGCGAGCTAAAGTCATCAGCTCGAATAAATTGCTACACTGACCGACAGCTTTAAAGAGTAGACGATGACAAAAGTCAGAAGGTTTAGATTGGGTAAGATTCTTAATCTACGAATTCGGTGGGGGTATGAGGAAAGGCTCGGCTTGTCGTCTGGTTTTCAGGCTCATGTTTGTTTTGTCAGACCCCGAACCTAAAAAAACAGTGGGTTCGTTGTTAAGTCAATGCCCTATTGACCATAACAAAAGTGAAGCCTGTTCACTTGCTGTCAAAAACTACAGTGGGAGTTGGGGTTGAAAGGTTATGAACTGTTGATGTTTATCATGTTACTCATATAGCCTGCCCCTATAATGTGAAACTCTTGTCAGAAAGTGGAAGCAGGCATGTCTTTCTATAACTATTGGGGCAAAGCAGGTAATCAATCTGAAGGTGATAATGCCAGTTATCATTTGTTGGTTTATCACTGTTTGGATGTGGCTGCGGTTGCGAAGGTTTGGTGGCAAGCATCTGCGTCACTCCGCCGTCAGTTTTGTCATCAAAGTGGCCTGCCAGATCAACAGACTCGGGCCTGGCTACTTTTTTTTATTGCCTTACACGACCTGGGCAAATTTGATATCCGTTTTCAATTAAAAGCAAAGGATGTCTGGCGGCAGGTTAATCCTGAGACAAATTGCTTTAAGCCTCACTTTCTTCAAGAAAACATTAATGATTATTATCACGGGCCCGCCGGTGTTTATTGGTTGTATCAAGACTGGCAGGATCGTTTTGCAGGTGAGCAGGATGACAGTTATATTTTTTGTGATGATGACGAAAATGAAAGCTGGAAGGCGTGGTTGAGTTGGCTTGGACCAGTTGCAGGGCATCATGGAACCCTGGCAGATAACTCCGACAAAGATGACTGCAGCTTTGGTTTTTCACCGGGTATGGTCAGTGCCCAGGGGTTGGAATCACTGCAACAGGCTCGACAGGATTGGTTGAAAGCACTTGAGTCTCTATTTTTAAAACCCGCCGGGCTGACACTGAAAGATGACCCGCCAGTTCTGGCTGATGGTACTTTGCTGGCTGGTTTTTGTTCGGTTTCTGATTGGTTGGGTTCAGCCAGTGGTGAGGGTAATTTTGAATTTCAAAGCCAGCCGACAGGTGATCTTCAGGAGTGGTTTGAATCGCGTCTGACGATCGCCAGACGTTTGCTTCATCGAGCAGGGATTATTGGTTATCAAACTCGTGACAATCCTACTATTCAGAACTTGCTTGAGAAAGGGTATCAGCCAAGACAAGTTCAGTGTCTGGTGGATCAACTACCACTCACTGAGAGCTTAACATTAATAGAGGCCTCAACCGGCTCAGGAAAAACAGAAGCCGCGCTGGCTCATGCCTGGCAATTAATCCAACAGAACCTTGCCGATAGTATTGTCTTCGCACTGCCGACTCAGGCAACAGCCAATGCTATGTTGGGGCGTATAGAAAAGGTTGCACCTATTATTTTTCGGGGGAAAGTCAATGCGGTGTTAGCTCATGGGCGGGCTGGATTTCAGCAGGATTTTATCGATCTCAAACAAGCATTCAATTCACGCCCTGCACAGGGGGAAAAGGAAGCCAGAGTTCAATGTGCGCAATGGCTGGCTGAAAGTAAAAAAAGAGTTTTTTTAGGGCAAATCGGCATTTGTACAGTCGATCAGGTGCTCGCTTCAGTGTTGCCGGTGCGACACAAGTTTGTTCGCGGGTTTGGTATTGGGCGCAGTGTGCTCATCATTGATGAGGTGCATGCTTATGATGCCTATATGTACGGCCTGTTAGAGGAAGTATTGGAACAGCAGCGGACTGTGGGAGGGTCGGCCATTTTGTTGTCTGCAACTTTGCCGGACTACCAAAAGCAGCAACTAATGGTGGCCTGGGCCGGTAACACAGTGCCCAGCCATTTTGAAAACCCCGTTGATGCTCCTTATCCACTCATAACCAGCTACGGACAAAAGCAGCAACACTTCGCGCTCGATGTCCGTCAGCAGCCCGCCAAAACGCATGTCAATATCGAACTGCAAACCGTATCCGAGTTGTTGCCTGATGATGACTTGTTGGAGCGAATGATCACTGCTGCAGAGCAGGGGGCTCAGGTTTGTTTTATCTGCAACCTCGTTGATGTGGCACAGGAGTCCTTACAGCAGTTACGGGAAAAAGCGGCTGGGCGACTGAGTGAAGAGCAGCTGATTCTGTTTCACTCCCGCTTTGTGTTTGCTGATCGTCAGAAGAAAGAGGTCAAAGTCCTTGATCTGTTTGGCCCCGATGGTAAGCGACAGCAGGGGCATATATTGGTCAGTACTCAGGTTTTTGAGTGCTCTATTGATGCTGATATGGATTGGATGATTACTCAACTTTGTCCCGTCGACCTGTTATTCCAGCGCTGGGGTCGGCTGCATCGACATCAAAACAAGCACAATCGTCCTGACGGATTTGATCAGCCTCTCTGTACTGTGTTGGTGCCTCCGGAATCTGAAGATTATCAGCTGCATGAGTTAATATATGGTGATAGTCGCATACTATGGCGAACTCAACAGTTGTTGGCGGGTTCTGGAAGTATCGTTGAATTTCCTGATGCATACCGGAAATGGATTGAGTCAGTTTATGATAAAGAAGACTGGGGGAGTGAGCCTGATTGGGTTATGAAGTCTCATCAAGATTTTGCTGATCATCAGCAAAGTCAGCGTATGGGTGCAGAAATATTAATTAAATCCGCGATGAATACGCTGGAAGATACTAATAATAAAATTTCTGCAGTTACCCGTGATGGTGAAATGAATCTGACACTCGTTCCAGTTATTTCCAATGCTAAGGGTAAACGTTGCCTGCTGGATGGCTCGGTGGTTGACGAGTTGGATAAAAGTAACCGCTTTGAAAAAATCAGCCTGAATAGTCTTGGAATACCAGCCAGTTGGAATAAAAATGAAGGGCAGTTGCCCGATATGGATGATGTCGGATTAATATGGCTGGAAATGAAAGCCGATGAGCAAGGCCACCATGGGCATTGGGGAGATGCAGAGTACAGCTATTCTGCGGAGGCTGGTTTCCAGCGCATCAAAAAACGAGGCATCCCCGCAGGCGCGGGGAACAGGGTAGTGAACTGAGCTTTATTTAAACAAACTATGGTTCATCCCTCTGTGAGAGGGAACTTCCATTATATAACATCGGCTCTTTTTGGTGGAGTTGTTATCAGAAAGATATTGTAGAATCGCTGATTGTCGGAAGTCCTGTTACCTCAGGGGTTTATATCATCTTTCCTTAGTCTGACCTGCATACAGAACTAAATACATTTTTCACTAAAGTCAGTAACCTTTGTGAGTTTATTAGATACACGAGCACAAAGGGTTGTTAAGGGTTATGATTGAGGTCTCTGGTTTATCCAGAGCCTTTGTTTAGCAAGGTCTGACAAGGGTTCACAGGTTCAGGTGAATGTATGAAGATACGCGAGCTCAGGCTCAAAAACTTTCGGAAGTTTGAGGACTCGGTCTTCAAGTTTAATACTGATACGAATGTCTCCGTTCTCATCGGTGATAATGCAACCGGTAAAAGCGCCATTCTTGATGCTCTGTCCATTATGATGGGGAGTTATCTGCTGGATTTCAAAGCTGGTGTAGGGCGGCATATCCGCAAGGAAGAGGTACGGCTAAAGCAGATCAATCTGGGTGATTCAGTGACTCTTGAGCCGCAGTGGGACGAAGGGGTTTCGCTTTCTTGTCGTGCCTCTCTGGCGGAGTTAGCCAGTAATAATGATTCATCTCTTCTTGAAGACTTGCACTGGACTCGGGAACTGAAATCCGAGAAAGGTAAAACCACCCGTATCCTGGCAAAGAACATTGCCAAATTGGGGAAAGATACCAGAGCCAGGATGGAAAAAGGCGAAAAAGTCCTGTTGCCTGTTTTTGGCTATTACGGCACTGGCCGTCTCTGGCATATTAAACAAGCTGTAAAGCTGACGAAGCCTGAATCCAGATCGGCAGGCTATCGTGATTGCCTTGATCCAGCTTCCAGCCACAAGTTGTTTCTTAGATGGTTTGCTCAGTTGGAGCAGGCTTCGTTCCAGAAGGGTAAAAAATTCGGCGTGCTCGAAGCGGTTCGTAAGTCGATTCAATATTGTATACCTGAGTGTAGGTACTTTTATTTTGATATTGAACTGCAACAGCTGATGATTGAGCTGGAAAACGGACAGCTATTCAGCTTCGATAATCTGAGTGATGGTTATCGTAATACTCTGGCTATAGTGGCAGATATAGCACACAGAGCGGGTCGCCTGAATCCTCATCTGATGGATAGAGCCCCATTAGAAACTCCCGGCATTGTGCTGATTGATGAAGTCGATTTACATCTGCATCCCAAATGGCAACGTCGGGTATTAAATGATCTGCGGGAAGCATTCCCGAAAGTGCAGTTTATTGTTACTACTCACTCTCCTTTTATCATTCAATCTTTACGACCCGGTGAAGTGATTGACTTAAACTCTGTTCTGCCCACGGATGAAAGCTCTGAAACAGCGTCACCTGCACCAACTGAGCCATTCAGTGATCAGAGTGTTGAAGATATTGTGGAAAGGGTGATGGGTGTTGAGGTGCCTTCTCGGAGTCAGCGTTGGCAGGCAATGAATGATACCGCTAAAAAATATTACACGTTGCTTCAGCAAGCGAACGGTGCCTCAAAGGAAGAAAAAGAGCAGTTAAAGCAGGAGCTGGACGAGCTGAGTGCACCCTTTAGTGATAATGTGGCCTACCATGCCTTTCTTGAGATGGAGCGAGCCGCAGCCGGTCTGAGCAAAGGAAAAACTGTTGAGGAGTAATTCATGAGGCCAGTGGATAAGGGGGCTGAGCCTCTGGATGCGTACGGAAATCCAAAGCAATTCAGTCAATACCAAAATGCCCGAAGAGATTTAATTGAAAGACTGGGTGGTTATTGCTCTTATTGTGAAATGAAGCTTGACGCATCTTTGGCAGTTGAGCATGTTCTGTCGAAAAAACATCACAAAGATTCGGCGTTATCCTGGTCAAACTTTTTGCTGGGTTGTACGAATTGTAATTCAACCAAGGGTGATAATGATCCCGCTATAAACAGCTGCTTCTGGCCTGATGCAGATAATACTTTCAGAGCTTTTGAGTACTCAGAGGACGGGGTTGTTCGCCCGAATCAGTCACTCTCTGATGCTGAAAGAGAAAAAGCTATGCGAACTATCCGACTAACTGGCCTGGATAAAACGCCTTTGCAAGCAACAGCTTCTGATCGTCGCTGGCAACAGAGAAGAGAAGTCTGGCATATTGCCCAGCGAGCCAGGCAACGGTTGCAGCGCAATGACAATGAAGACTTCAGGGATCAGGTGGTTGAAGCGGCTGTTGGTCATGCTTACTGGAGCATCTGGATGACTGTGTTTGTGAATGACAGTGATATGCTCAATCGTCTGATTCGTGCTTTGCCAGGTACTGCTCAAAGTTGTTTTGATACAGATGGTCATCCTGTATTAAGGCCAGGCGGTCAGATATAACAGCCTTAAACCATCTGATCGTTCTGAAGTTTTATATAGACGAACTACTTGAATAATATCATCTAGGCTTTATTATGCTCTTCATCCTGTAGCAGGTTGTTGTGGTTGCTGGGCTGGCTTGAAGCAGACGTTGCGATTTTGAACTCTTCAATGACCATGGGCTTGCTGCGCGAACCTTGGTTTTTACACTGGTTGTCATTTGGAGAGGTATGAAAAATTGAAGCCATTTTCATTACTTGACCAAGCGTGGATTCCCCTTCAGTACGAAGGGACCCGAATCTGGATCACCTATCGGGAACTCTTGTGTGGGGAGAAAAAAGGTGAACTCTGCCTACCCCGCGATGACCTGGAGCTGGCTTGTCTGCAATTGTTGGTTGCCATAACTCAGGTTTGCTTCACACCATCCGATCGAAAAGAGCTGCTGGCCCGACTCAAAAAGCCCTTGTCTACCGATGAGTTTCTGAAGGGTGTGAAGGATAAAATGGCCTGGTTTGATCTAAATCACCCAGAGACGCCGTTTATGCAAATCCGCGGGGTTAAGGCGAGCAAACCGACCCCGATGGATAAGTTGCTGGCAGGCGTGGCAGACGGAACCAATAAATCCTTTGTTAATCCTCATGGATTGGCAGAAGGGCTCTGTGGCAGCTGTACGGCGATCGCCTTGTTTAACATGGCTAACAACTGCCCCAGTATGGGCGGTGGCTTCAAGGGAAGCCTGCGCGGTAGTACTCCGATTACGCAACTGATTACCGGGCCTGATCTGCGCACGACAGTATGGCTGAATGTGCTGCATCAGGAGCGATTGAATAATTCTGTCATGCCATGGTATCAGGCTACTGCAAAACAAGCTCCAAACTATGTTGAGCCTGTCAAAGCAGGAGAAAAAATTCAAGCAACGAACATCGGCCTTGCCCGTGGTTTATTATGGCAACCCGCACATTTTGAACTCATGCCTGCTGAAGACACAGGTTGCTGCAGTGTCTGTAATGCTTCTGCACCCTTGTATAAGGGTTTTAATAAAGCCAAATTTAATTACACAGTGGAGGGTAACTGGCCGCACCCACTGTCAGCCCGAACCTTCAAGATTGTCAAAGGCAAGAAAGAAGAAAAGTTTCCGTCGTTTACCACCACCGCACCTGGCTGGACTCAACTAAGCCGTCTGGTTGTGGCAATGGAATCCAGTAAAGAAGGACAAATTCCTGCTCCTGTACTGTTACAGATCAGGGATGACGGGTTGATCAAGCAGAAGCACTTACGATTTGTTATCGGCGGTTATAGAAACAATCAGGCAACGGTACTGGAACGGCGCCACGAGTTTTTCAGTCTAGCGGATGGCTGGGCTGAACACGGTGAGGTGATCCACAATATCATAAAGACAGGTCTGGCATACAAAACGGCTTTGCGCAAGGCGCTCTATCTCTTTTCAGAAGGTATTAAAGATAAAAACAAAGAGATCAAAGGCTCTGGTGTTAATCTCTGCCAGTCGGGTGACGACCTCTACTTCCAACAAACAGATCAGTGGGTTCGGGGCACCTTTGCTGATATCAATTTCAAGGAGCCACTACCCACTATAGATTGCCTGCGCGTTCAATTAAAACAAACAGTATTGCAATTATTTGATCAGCTCACAAAACCCTACCGGCAGGAACCCAAAATGCTCAAAGCACTGGCATTGGCCCGGCGCAGCCTGAATAAATCACTGGCTGAACTTCAGGCTGTGGTGACAGAGGAGAATTAGATGCAACCTTCTAACAAAAAGTCTCAGGATTTTATCCAGCTGTGGAATCGCTATGGCGATTTGAGTGCTGGTTACAAAGCCGAGTTACGCAGGGTTTCGACACCCGATGCTCTCATTGAAGTTCCCGCCTTTTACCGGTTAACACGCGGTTATGCCAGCCATAAAAATATCCGGCGGTTGGTTTACTGTCTGCCATATCTGCAACATCAGGATGGTGGTGATTCACTGGGTAAAGCTCTGGCTGAGGCATGTGTCAGAGAAAAACGCCTGTTTATGATCATTCGTTCACAGGAACCTAATGATCTGATTCAGTTGCGGAGGTTATTGCAACAGGTAAACCCAGTGGTCGACTTTTATCAAACAGCTTGGTTGCTACTGCGCTGGAATAATCCTGAACAAAAGCAAAAATTGTTGGAAACTTTCTTTCTGCATCAGAAAGAATCTTCTTGAATCATTTTTTTACTCGACTTTTAAAAGGACAATCTTATGAATAAGAACTTCATTAACTTTCATATCCTGATTTCTCATAGCCCATCCTGCCTGAACCGGGATGACATGAATATGCAGAAGTCGGCTATTTTCGGTGGTAAACGCCGGGTGCGAGTTTCCAGCCAGAGTCTGAAGCGAACCTTGCGTAAAAGTGATTATTATCGGGAGCATCTTGGTAACCCCAGCCAGCGGACAAAACAGCTGGGAGAATATCAGGATTTTGTTGTTGAACAGTTAAAAGAGCGATTTGCACTGGATTTAATCAAAAAGGCTATGACTTGGGTATCCGGTAAAAAAGACATTGAAACGAGCACCAAAGGTGATGCCGTTGCTCCCTGGGTTATTGAAGAAATTGCCTATGTATGTGGTCAGATTCAATCCCCTGAAAATGAAGGGCTGGATGAAAAAAAACTGCAAAAGCTGATTGAAAAAGACAGTCAGGGATTCCGACAAGCTCTGGGACAAGCGGTGGATATTGCTCTGTCTGGGCGGATGGCAACTTCGGGGTTGATGAGTGCGGTAGGCAAAGTGGACGGTGCCCTTGCAGTGGCCCATTCCATCACCACCCACGCAGTTGATGCTGATATCGATTGGTTCACTGCCGTTGATGATTTGCAGGAAATGGGATCGGGCCACCTGGATACACAGGAATTTTCTTCTGGTGTTTTTTATCGTTATGCCAGTCTGAACCTGCAGCAGTTACAAAAAAATCTGGGTGACGCTACCCGTGAACAGGCGCTGGAAATTGCTGCCCATGTATTGCATATGCTTGCTACTGAAGTGCCTTCTGCCAAACAACAAAGTTTTGCTGCCCATAATCTGGCTGATCTGGCACTGGTTAGTTTTTCTGACCAGCCACTGTCACTGGCCAACGCCTTTGAAAGTCCTGTGAAGGAAAAAGGAGATGGTTTCCGCCGTCCTTCTATAAAGGAGCTCCATGACTATTGGAAAAAACTGACAGCAGGGTTTGGTCTGGATGATAACTGTGCCGAATTTGTGCTTGAAGATGTTGAAGTTCCTCAAGGTATTAATGCTGTTGAGTCCTTATCCGTACTGAAGCAATGGGTTCAAAACAATGGTGAGGACTAATTATGCGACAGTATTTGATTCTGAAGCTTGAAGGTCCCTTGCAAAGCTGGGGTAAACACAGCTTTGAAGGATTACGACCATCGGAGGCTTTTCCGGGGCGTAGTGCCTTGTTGGGACTGTTGGGAGCCTGTCTTGGTATTGATCGTGCGGACTTTGAAAGGCAGCGCCAACTGGCGACGAGTGTAGGCTTTGCAGTGCGTATTGATCAGGGCAAACACAGGCCGATAAAAATGACTGACTACCACACCGTTAAGGATGCTCGGGTGGATTATCAGGGGCTGAAAAGCCATGAGACCATTCAGACCTGGCGTGAGTACTGGCAAGATGCCAAATACACGATTGTTATCTGGAATCTGGCAGAAGCTACTATCTCTCTGCATCAATTGCAGCAAGCCGTATGCAAACCCATCTTCACTCCGGTATTGGGCCGACGCAGTTGTCCACTGGTTCGACCCTTGTTTGAAAATATGATTGAAGCCGAAGACGCGCTGGCCGCACTGATAGAAATTGAACCTACAGCAGGTACGGTTTACAACGAAGAAAAATCAGGCAGTCGCCAGCTTCAGCTCAGGGATGTGCCTATCTCTGAACAACCAAGGCAGTTTGCTAATCGGAGAGTCCATGTGCAGGTGCTGACGATAGAGGAGGGATGTGATGTATCTGGCTAAAGTGCATATTGCCCCCACAAAGAGTAACAATGCTTACGAACTGCACCGGGCTTTATGGCAATTGTTTCCTGATCGACCGGATGACAACCGTACCTTTCTGTTTCGTGTAGAAAGCTGGAGTCGTGCAACCGGGGCTCAGGTCTTAATGCAATCACTCTCAAAACCAGCTGACGGCAGTGAACATGCTCGTTGTCTGGCAACCAAAGCAGTTAATTATAAATTCCAGGAAGGTCAGCAACTGCGGTTTCGACTGCGATGTAATCCGGTCAAGGCGGTTAAGGATGAGCGTAAAGGCACGGTAACTCGTAACGGTAGAACACATATTCGTTCGGTCAGAGTGCCTTTGTACAGAGAAGAAGAGCAGCAGCAATGGTTGAATAGTAAACTCAAACGGGCTGGAGCCCGCTTACAGACGATCAATATAGTGCAGGAAAATCCAATTTACTTTCATAAAACACGGGAAATGCGCAGTGGCAAGGTGCAGCCGGTGCTGTTTGAGGGTGTATTACTGGTGGACGATCCATCAGCATTACAGAAGGCTGTGGCTGAAGGCATAGGGCCTGCAAAATCCTTTGGCATGGGGCTGATGAGTCTGGCTGCTTGTTAAGTCTGAAATCTAACGATAACAGGGAGATTAGATGTCGTTTATTCCACTAAAACCCATCCCAATCAAAGACCGGCTGTCCATGGTATTTGTCAGCAAAGGCCGAATAGATGTCCGTGATGGCGCTTTTGTTGTAGTTGATGAAGTCAACGGTGACAGAAAACATATCCCTGTGGGCTCTGTCGTTTGTATTATGCTCGAGCCGGGTACACGAGTATCACATGCTGCTGTCAAACTTGCGGCAACGACCGGGACACTCTTGATTTGGACGGGTGAGTCCGGTGTACGACTTTATTCTGCCGGACAGCCGGGTGGAGCAAGGTCAGATAAATTGCTTTATCAGGCAAAACTGGCTCTGGATGAAGAACTGAGACTGAAAGTCGTTCGCAAGATGTTCGAATTTCGTTTTGGCGAACCAGCCCCTTCTCGCCGTTCAGTGGATCAACTGCGAGGTATAGAAGGTGCCAGGGTCAGAAAAACGTATCAGCTAATGGCAAAACAATATGGTGTGGAATGGAAGGGGCGAAGTTATGACCCAAAGGATTGGGCGTCAGGTGACACCATCAACAAATGTTTAAGTGCTGCTACAGCCTGTCTTTATGGCGTTACTGAGGCGGCGGTGTTAGCGGCGGGTTATGCACCAGCCATTGGATTTATTCATTCTGGTAAGCCCAAAGCATTTGTGTATGACATTGCTGATCTGTTCAAATTTGAAACAGTAGTGCCTGTCGCGTTTCAGATTGCTGCCAAGGGTACTCATAACCCAGACAGGGATGTACGTATTACCTGTCGCGACAGTTTTCGTAAAACACGACTACTAAAAAAGATCATTCCCACTATTGAAGAGATTCTGGCGGCAGGAGAAATTACGCCACCTCCACCGCCAGAAGATTCACAGCCACCGGCGATTCCTGAGCCTGTTTCTATTGGTGACACAGGTCATAGGAGCAGTTGAAATGAGTATGTTGGTTGTGGTGACAGAAAATGTACCACCAAGATTAAGAGGAAGGTTGGCCGTCTGGCTTCTGGAAATTCGAGCTGGCGTATACGTTGGAGATGTATCTATGAGAATCAGGGAAATGATATGGGAGCAAATAAATGCGCTGGCTGAAGATGGCAACGTGGCCATGGCCTGGGCCACCAACACAGAATCCGGATTTGATTTTCAAACTTACGGCACGAACAGAAGAATACCTATTGAAGAAGATGGTTTAAGGCTGGTTCTTTTTCAATCGGGAGAGTAATTAAACCGTTCTTTAACAATGGAATATTTACAGTGATTTTTTGATGAATTCGCTGGTGGAAATTTTAGGTATTGTAACCTTTTGATTTAATGGTGTATTTTTTTAGAGTGTTCCCTGCGCCCGCAGGGATGAACCGGTATACACAAATGTATATACATAACGTATCCTGTGTTCCCTGCGCCCGCAGGGATGAACCGATCTCTATCAAACAGCTCTTTTGCCCTGTTAAGTGTTCCCTGCGCCCGCAGGGATGAACCGAATAGATTTAACTGATAAAAATTCTTTATATTGTGTTCCCTGCGCCCGCAGGGATGAACCGCAGCGCCGCTTCGCTCCATGGTTAATCAGCCCGTGTTCCCTGCGCCCGCAGGGATGAACCGCATGGTTCTACTGCGCTATGTTCACTGCCGCAGTGTTCCCTGCGCCCGCAGGGATGAACCGCTTTGAATATCTGGAAACGTGATAGTTTAGAAGTGTTCCCTGCGCCCGCAGGGATGAACCGAAATGATGATCAATAAGACAGTAGACGACTTTGTGTTCCCTGCGCCCGCAGGGATGAACCGTATCCTGTATCTCATCCCAGACTATCAAAGAAGTGTTCCCTGCGCCCGCAGGGATGAACCGACCTCCTTAAGACCTCCTTAAGACCTCCTCAAGTGTTCCCTGCGCCCGCAGGGATGAACCGAATTCAGAGCCATTAGATAAGTGTCGGATTGAGTGTTCCCTGCGCCCGCAGGGATGAACCGCCACCAGCTCATAGACCACTACAGAAACCTTTGTGTTCCCTGCGCCCGCAGGGATGAACCGTTATTGATTCTAGGGGAAGTTTGATATGCACTGTGTTCCCTGCGCCCGCAGGGATGAACCGCTGGCTGGCTGATACCAACTTCTTTTGTGAGTGTGTTCCCTGCGCCCGCAGGGATGAACCGAGATATTCGTAGCTTGCTCTTTGAGCTTCCTCCGTGTTCCCTGCGCCCGCAGGGATGAACCGGGCATACATTAGAACCTAAATCCAGCGCGAATGGTGTTCCCTGCGCCCGCAGGGATGAACCGTCCATTAGTGCTGAGCGTTGTGTTATTGATTGGTGTTCCCTGCGCCCGCAGGGATGAACCGACTTTAGTTACTCTCATTTGATTAGCCAATACGTGTTCCCTGCGCCCGCAGGGATGAACCGAGTTCTTTAGGAGTTCTTTAGGAGTTCTTAAGGTGTTCCCTGCGCCCGCAGGGATGAACCGTGGATAATGATACTCAGCTCATTTGCAAGACCGTGTTCCCTGCGCCCGCAGGGATGAACCGAAAACCAAAAGAGAAAGAGAGCTACGTTAGTGGTGTTCCCTGCGCCCGCAGGGATGAACCGTCTTGGCTTGAACTATTCACTAAGGTATAGTTGTGTTCCCTGCGCCCGCAGGGATGAACCGGCCCTGTTATTACTGTGTTCGCATTAGATTATGTGTTCCCTGCGCCCGCAGGGATGAACCGATATCTAGCAGTATTTCTTCAAGCTTATCCAGGTGTTCCCTGCGCCCGCAGGGATGAACCGCGCTTAGAGAGCTCCTATGAAAGTCTCAGTAGGTGTTCCCTGCGCCCGCAGGGATGAACCGTCTGCCCCGGCATCCACCGAAATTCGGGTAAGGTGTTCCCTGCGCCCGCAGGGATGAACCGCTTATAAACTGTTTCGTAAAATGAAAGATGGCGTGTTCCCTGCGCCCGCAGGGATGAACCGCAGTGTTCTACAGTGTGTTAGGAATATGGTTTGTGTTCCCTGCGCCCGCAGGGATGAACCGCTCAAGATGTCTTTGAGGCTCATGCAATGGAAGTGTTCCCTGCGCCCGCAGGGATGAACCGCCAGCAACTCCTTCTCTTCGTCTTCAGAGACAGTGTTCCCTGCGCCCGCAGGGATGAACCGATTCTCAACGTAGATAGGCATTTGTGCCGCCCGTGTTCCCTGCGCCCGCAGGGATGAACCGGCATAGTAGAATGCATACATTAGTGAATTGTTGTGTTCCCTGCGCCCGCAGGGATGAACCGTTTGTAGCTAGCGGTAGCTCTGCTACTGGTGGGTGTTCCCTGCGCCCGCAGGGATGAACCGCTTTGAACATCATTCAATCGACAGCTTGGAAAGTGTTCCCTGCGCCCGCAGGGATGAACCGATTTTAACCGTTTTATATGTTTAACCGCTGTGGTGTTCCCTGCGCCCGCAGGGATGAACCGTATCGCATCAGCGCATACACCTTCAATAGGTGGTGTTCCCTGCGCCCGCAGGGATGAACCGCGAACCTTTCAGGCTCCGTACAGTTATTTACACGTGTTCCCTGCGCCCGCAGGGATGAACCGTCTTGCAGTGAACTCTGGTGAGACCTGAGCCAGTGTTCCCTGCGCCCGCAGGGATGAACCGGTCTTAGGGGTTGTCCATCTCCCCTTAAGCGCGTGTTCCCTGCGCCCGCAGGGATGAACCGTGTATGCGATATTGTGATTATTCTGTTTAAAGGTGTTCCCTGCGCCCGCAGGGATGAACCGCTAATACCATCTCACGGACTGTTCAACAGCACGTGTTCCCTGCGCCCGCAGGGATGAACCGTTAAACGTCTTATTAAGCGGCCATGGAAAAGGGTGTTCCCTGCGCCCGCAGGGATGAACCGTTATGATCTACTGTATTAACAGAAGACACTAAGTGTTCCCTGCGCCCGCAGGGATGAACCTATCGCTCTGGGCGGTGTATGTTCTCCTATCGCGTGTTCCCTGCGCCCGCAGGGATGAACCGTATTCGAACACGGATCATTTGCAGCTTCAATAGTGTTCCCTGCGCCCGCAGGGATGAACCGAACAGGATGGCATTGTACCTTAAAGCAAGAGGGTGTTCCCTGCGCCCGCAGGGATGAACCGCGACTTTTAAAGACTACCCTATGCGATTGTATAGTGTTCCCTGCGCCCGCAGGGATGAACCGCATCCATGCTATGGACCCAGTTTGGAGCGACAGTGTTCCCTGCGCCCGCAGGGATGAACCGCCATCGTTCATCATAAAGGCCAACGTTTCCCTGTGTTCCCTGCGCCCGCAGGGATGAACCGGTCTGTTGACTTTCGCGGATACTGTAGCAATAGTGTTCCCTGCGCCCGCAGGGATGAACCGCAATCCGAAAGGTTACACTAAAGGTGTTCAATGTGTTCCCTGCGCCCGCAGGGATGAACCGCGATCCGCTGTTCTAATGTTATTTTATCCTCTGTGTTCCCTGCGCCCGCAGGGATGAACCGCCACTTTATCCTGCTCATATTTAGCGTCAATTGTGTTCCCTGCGCCCGCAGGGATGAACCGCAAAGGCCGAGAACCCCGGCAAGAGTCGTATAGTGTTCCCTGCGCCCGCAGGGATGAACCGGTTTTCGTAAACTTCGACAACTCGCTCGGTTAGTGTTCCCTGCGCCCGCAGGGATGAACCGCTTTAGCTACTGGTCTGTCTATATACTAATTAGTGTTCCCTGCGCCCGCAGGGATGAACCGCACTGGGCACCACAGGAACAGTTTGGAGACTGGTGTTCCCTGCGCCCGCAGGGATGAACCGCTGACCATTACTCATGACTGGCGTAGCTCTGCCGTGTTCCCTGCGCCCGCAGGGATGAACCGGGAGATAAGAGTCATTAACAATATCAATTGTTGTGTTCCCTGCGCCCGCAGGGATGAACCGCTCGGGAGGCTATGGACTGGCTGCAGGAAGTCGTGTTCCCTGCGCCCGCAGGGATGAACCGGACTATGGGGAGAATGTCTAGAAACGACTTAAGTGTTCCCTGCGCCCGCAGGGATGAACCGTTCTGAAACTCTCCGCCTGTAAACCTGTGACTGTGTTCCCTGCGCCCGCAGGGATGAACCGCGGAGTGCATAGGGTTGCTGACTAACGCCATTGTGTTCCCTGCGCCCGCAGGGATGAACCGGATTCACGGTAGGGTTAACACTCTTGGTGCTGGTGTTCCCTGCGCCCGCAGGGATGAACCGCCTCCGGCATACTTACTGAAACGGTTTGCAGCGTGTTCCCTGCGCCCGCAGGGATGAACCGTTAAACATAGCTCTCTCTCTCTGAGTGTGTATGTGTTCCCTGCGCCCGCAGGGATGAACCGCCGTCAGCATTAGCATTAGCACCGCCCTCTCTGTGTTCCCTGCGCCCGCAGGGATGAACCGATGAATTACTTAATATTCGATATTGAAACGAAGTGTTCCCTGCGCCCGCAGGGATGAACCGATACACATAGGCACATATGAGGTATACATAATGTGTTCCCTGCGCCCGCAGGGATGAACCGACCTCCTCAAGACTTCCTCAAGACCTCCTCAAGTGTTCCCTGCGCCCGCAGGGATGAACCGGAGTGGCTTTATCTAGAGCTATGAACAGTATCGTGTTCCCTGCGCCCGCAGGGATGAACCGTTTTAATACCTTTCATATTATTATTATTATTAGTGTTCCCTGCGCCCGCAGGGATGAACCGCTTAACTGTACCAACAGCGGAAGGGTGCATGAGTGTTCCCTGCGCCCGCAGGGATGAACCGACCTCTCCTGCAGCTCTCCTGCTACTCCCTGTGTGTTCCCTGCGCCCGCAGGGATGAACCGTTATTCCTAACCCCTGTAGAGTTTCCGACTATGTGTTCCCTGCGCCCGCAGGGATGAACCGGAGTCTATAGGTTTGTAATGACTACTACTACTGTGTTCCCTGCGCCCGCAGGGATGAACCGTATACTCACACTTTCAAATCTGGGAAACGCAAGTGTTCCCTGCGCCCGCAGGGATGAACCGACTCTAATGCTCCTTATGATGTCCCACCAGCAGTGTTCCCTGCGCCCGCAGGGATGAACCGCGATTACCTTGTTTACAGTGGAAGTTGAAAGTGTGTTCCCTGCGCCCGCAGGGATGAACCGCGAGTTCAGGTAAAGCAGGGCGAAGAGCAGGTGGTGTTCCCTGCGCCCGCAGGGATGAACCGCCATGATTCAGGTATTAATTTATCTGCATATTGTGTTCCCTGCGCCCGCAGGGATGAACCGGTTAGGATATAGTAGACGTGACACAATAAGAGGTGTTCCCTGCGCCCGCAGGGATGAACCGACTATCAGTAGAATTAATCATGGGCTGTTGCAGTGTTCCCTGCGCCCGCAGGGATGAACCGGCATTATTGGGATGCAGGTAGGAGTCATTTAGGTGTTCCCTGCGCCCGCAGGGATGAACCGTCTATTGCCTTATAGCTTTTTCGTGATTCGATGTGTTCCCTGCGCCCGCAGGGATGAACCGATCTACTTTCCAGACACCATAGAACTGTCCATGTGTTCCCTGCGCCCGCAGGGATGAACCGCCATGGTAAACAGTTTCGATACGGTACCAGAAGTGTTCCCTGCGCCCGCAGGGATGAACCGCCTAGAGTTAAAAAGGGTCTACACCGCCATTCGTGTTCCCTGCGCCCGCAGGGATGAACCGGAAATGTTAAATAGGGGCTACGAGTTTGGCAAGTGTTCCCTGCGCCCGCAGGGATGAACCGCCGCAAATCTGCGGGCTGATATCGATATTATTGTGTTCCCTGCGCCCGCAGGGATGAACCGCACATCGTCTTTTAATTACCTCCTAGTATATAGTGTTCCCTGCGCCCGCAGGGATGAACCGGTTTAACTTTAACTTATACTCACCATCTGCATGTGTTCCCTGCGCCCGCAGGGATGAACCGCCTTTGTAAGTCTTGGCGGCATAATGCCTCAGGTGTTCCCTGCGCCCGCAGGGATGAACCGCACCTCTCCCTGAACTACAACACTTGGGTATTGTGTTCCCTGCGCCCGCAGGGATGAACCGGGTTATCCTATTGTTTCCCCTTGTTCTCTAACGTGTTCCCTGCGCCCGCAGGGATGAACCGCAGGGCTACGGTTACGAATCCTCTCTGTCAATGTGTTCCCTGCGCCCGCAGGGATGAACCGATCACGGTAGGGAGTCTGAAGGGAAGGCTTTAGTGTTCCCTGCGCCCGCAGGGATGAACCGATTTCTTAAAATGCAGCCTTAACCCCCCGCTTGTGTTCCCTGCGCCCGCAGGGATGAACCGGAAGGTATCGCCCCTGTAGGGGCTCAGCTCCGGTGTTCCCTGCGCCCGCAGGGATGAACCGCTATTGGATAGTCGCTGTTGTTTTAATTTATAGTGTTCCCTGCGCCCGCAGGGATGAACCGGAATAGATTATCTACAGATGCAGGGATAGACTGTGTTCCCTGCGCCCGCAGGGATGAACCGCACAGGCATGATAGAGCTACATACTAAAAAACGTGTTCCCTGCGCCCGCAGGGATGAACCGCAATAGAGAGGCTTTATATGCCCCTCTATCGTGTGTTCCCTGCGCCCGCAGGGATGAACCGCCAGAACTTGGAGTGATAAAGGTTTCACAGGAGTGTTCCCTGCGCCCGCAGGGATGAACCGATCAACTTTCCAGACGCCATAGAACTGTCCATGTGTTCCCTGCGCCCGCAGGGATGAACCGCCTTAGAGACCCACCTTTATCCCACCTGTAGAGTGTTCCCTGCGCCCGCAGGGATGAACCGGCGAGGTGCTTAAATTACAGTTTTCGTTCTGTGTGTTCCCTGCGCCCGCAGGGATGAACCGCATTAGGCTTGTGTCTAGTAGATAAGTCTTATGTGTTCCCTGCGCCCGCAGGGATGAACCGATGTCAGTGGGGCTGTAACTGGAACTGGAGAGGTGTTCCCTGCGCCCGCAGGGATGAACCGCTCTTTTCTAAAGGTGGGTGGTACGTTCGCATGTGTTCCCTGCGCCCGCAGGGATGAACCGGCCTTTTGATCTAAGGACACTAAGTACTGCATGTGTTCCCTGCGCCCGCAGGGATGAACCGGTAACATATGGTAGGGGGGCATATAGAGCCTCCGTGTTCCCTGCGCCCGCAGGGATGAACCGTGTCACCTTTCTGGATAGATGTACGTGTTTTGGTGTTCCCTGCGCCCGCAGGGATGAACCGATTGTCCATAGGATTTCTCTCTATTGTGTTTAGTGTTCCCTGCGCCCGCAGGGATGAACCGTTTCCAGCCGACTTTTACCAGCTCCTCCTTAGGTGTTCCCTGCGCCCGCAGGGATGAACCGTTAGCGTAGCCGTTATGACCACTGGGGGGTAAGTGTTCCCTGCGCCCGCAGGGATGAACCGCACAGCCCAAATATTTAAATAAAGCGCTAATAGTGTTCCCTGCGCCCGCAGGGATGAACCGTACGACGGAGGCTTAATTATTGTCGGTCACAGGTGTTCCCTGCGCCCGCAGGGATGAACCGAAGGTTTACCACTTTCTGTAGACTGTGCAGCAGTGTTCCCTGCGCCCGCAGGGATGAACCGCCAAAAGAGAGAGAGAGAGAGGAAATTTGTTAGTGTTCCCTGCGCCCGCAGGGATGAACCGCTTTAATAGTAGTAGTAGTAGTCATGGTGGTGTTCCCTGCGCCCGCAGGGATGAACCGCATTAAAACTAAAGGTCTCCAAATATTTCACAAACTGGAAACGTAAACTTAGAGTTAATGTCCCAGTTGTGATTATCAAGCCTCCAGCGACCTTAAACTGGCAATTCGAATTTGAGTGGTTTGGTGGTGTTATTCTTCATATACGTCGCTGATCATGTTTTTTTATAGAGTCTCAGATTCAAGTCTGCCTCCATAATTGGCTGATCCACTGGCACGTGAAAGAGTGTAAACGCCAAATAAACCCACGCCCTTCAGAATCAAAACCCCATTTGAAATGATTAGCCTCCCGATATAAGGAGGCCAATATGTCAAAGAAATTACCCGCAGACAGTGAATGGCTAGAGCGTGTTCAGTCGTGGCGGGATTCAGGTTTGACTCAGAGTGCGTGGTGCCAACAGCATGGTATAAGGGTATCCAAATTCGGATACTGGAAGCGTAAACTCGACACAACCCCCAGCGTAAAACCGACCCCGAACAACTCTGGCTTTGTCCAGGTAACACCCCAACCAGAACCTGGTGCGCCTTCTCGGATAACACCACTCTCCATCACCCTACCCAGTGGTGTAACAGTGTCCGGTATTGATGAAAGTAACCTGTCGCTTTGTGAGCAACTGGTGAGGGATATGCTATGAACACCCCGGTTATGCGACCGTCAGAGGTATTACCAAAGGTGTTTCTCTACCGGGAGCCGATTGACTTTCGCAAGTCATTTCGTGGGCTTGCTGTGTTGGTTGAACAAGAGCTGGGGCACAACCCCTTTGACGGCTATTTATATGCGTTTACCAACCGGCAGCGTAATAAAATCAAGTGCCTGTTCTGGGAAGATAATGGTTTTGTGCTTTATTACAAGAGCCTGTCTGAGGACAAATTCCACTGGCCCAAACCGGACGAAGAGCTGGTTACATTAACCGGGAAACAATTAAACTGGCTGCTGGACGGCTACAATCTCAATGCCATGCAACCCCATAAAAAAAGGCATTATGAGAGCTGTTTTTAGTCCTGTTTTTCAGGGTTTTATGGTAAAATAGCGACCATGAAATCGACCGCCGACACTCTGATTTTTCAGCCGAAATCCGCACTGGATTTGCCCTTTCATCAGGCTGAGACTAACCCTGAAATGGTCGCCTTGTTTGAGGCGATCCATTCGCAGGAAAGTGTCATTCTTGAAAAAGAAAATGCCCTTCTTGAAAAAGAAAATGCCCTTCTTGAAAAAGAAAATGCCCTTCTTGAAAAAGACGACATTATTCAAAAGAAGTCAGAGGTCATCGATTCTCAAAAAAAACGCATTGCGCAACTGGAAGAGTACCTGAGGCTCTCCCGATCCCGCCTGTACGGAAGAAGCACTGAAAAAAACAACAGCCAGGTCGACATTTTCAACGAGGTGGAGCTGGAAGGCTGCACCGGAGAGCAAGACGAAGCTGAAGGTCAGCCAGAGCAAGAGCCTCCAAAACCACGCAAAAAGAAAACAGGGCGCAAGTCATTTTCAGAGTCTCTGCCCAGAGTGCAGGAACGCTCTGAACTCAGTGAAGAAGAAAAAGCCGGAGCCATTGATACCTTCTTTGTCAAAGTCCGTGAAGAGCTTGATATCGTTCCGACCAAGGTTCAGGTGAAAGAAATTCTGCAAGAGAAAGCAGTCTTTCCAGAAGTCGATGAGCATGGACAGGAGAAGCGGGTCATTAAAGTTGCAGAGCTGCCAAAACACCCACTGCCCAAATCTTCACTCTCTGTTTGCACACTGGCCTGGATCATTGTCTCCAAGTACTGCGACGCACTGCCTTTGTACAGGCAAGAGAATATCCTCAAGCGATACGGTGGCTCTGTCACCCGGACGACGATGGCCAACTCTTTGATTCGGCTGTCTACAGAACTGCGGCCACTCATCAATTTGATGAGAGATCATCAAAAGACCGGTTCGGTGATCCATGCTGACGAAACCCGAATTCAGGTGATCAAGGAAACCAGCAAGTCCATCAACTCTGACAAATATATGTGGGTCAGCCTTGGTGGGCCACCCGGACAAACATCGGTGGTGTTTGAATACGATCCCTCAAGAGGCAAGGAGGTTCCCCTGCGTCTGTTCGAAGGGTTCAGCGGTTACCTGCAAACTGACGGGTATGCCAGTTACGACGCTGTATGCAAACAAGAAGGCATCACCCAGGCGGGTTGCTTCGACCACGTTCGCAGGAAATTTCTGGATGCCAGGAAGGGCGAAGCCAAACCGGGCAAAAAGGTGAAAAACACCCGCGTTAGCAAGGCGAATGTCGCTTTAGGCAAAATCGGTAAGCTTTACGCCATTGAGAAAGAAATAGGAGATCTTCCTCCATCAGAAAAAGCCATCCTGCGTCAGCAAAAGAGTAAGCCACTACTGGACGACTTTCATGTATGGCTGGAGAAAAACATAACCAGGCTAGACCCGGGCAGCCTGTCGCACCAAGCCATGAGCTATGCATTGAACCAATGGCCAAAACTGGTCGTTTACTGTGACAACGGCCACCTGGATATCAGTAATGCCGCAGCGGAAAACACCATCCGCCCCTTCGCTATTGGCCGCAAGAACTGGATGTTTGCAGACACGCCAAAAGGGGCGCAAGCCAGTGCCCTTTTATACAGCCTGATTGAAAGCGCAAAGGTGAATGGTCTGGAGCCTTTCAATTACCTGAACCATATTTTAAAAGAGCTGCCTTACGCCGATACCGTTGAGAAACTGGAACAGCTTCTCCCCTGGAATGTTAAGACAGGCAAAGAATAAGAAATCTTGGGGGCGGCAGCCAGTACGCTGGTTTATTTGGCGCTTACGAAAGAGTTTGCTTTTAATGCGTTAAGTAAGTAGGTTACCCCAAAGCGGTGCCCCTTCTTGGTTCGATCATTGGCAAGCCTCTATTCCGGAATTTTTACTCTATCAAAAACCGGCAAAAAATAATGGAAAATATCCATAAAACCCTTTGTTTAGCTATGCTAGATTGGAAAAAAGATCGGCAAAAAGATCGGCAAAAAGATCGGCAAAAATGACTTCTATAACACCATTTTTACTTCAGGATAGTGCTCCAGGGGAGCTACAAGGTGCTGCGGTTGAGCTGATGCAACTTGATGCAGCAATCAATGCCCATATACCTGAATCTCTCAGAGAGTCGCTCAAATTTATGCTTAGAGTTGTAGACTCTTTCTACAGTAACCGCATAGAAGGAAATCCAACTCAGCCAGCAGAAATACGAAAGGCACAATTAAACAAAGAAAAAGATTTAAAAGATGATTTATTTGAAATAAAGCATCATATTGATGTTCAAAAATTTTTAAATCAAAAGTCGTTAGATAGAAATGAAATTTGCACTGTTGATTTTTTAAAAGAACTTCACAGATCCTTTTATGAAGGGATGCCTAAGAAATTTCTTGAGATTGACAACGAAGAAACCGGTGAGAAAATCAACATTCAACCTGGTAAGTTTCGCACAAGAGATTTTCATGTAGGAAAACATATTGCTCCCGAATACCAAGAACTCACACGCCTTCTAAACTGGTTTTCGAACGCTTACAGCCCAGATAGGATTTTTGGGACCAACCGCATTTTTGCTGCCGCTGCCTCACACCACAGACTAATGTGGATTCACCCCTTTATGGATGGAAATGGTAGAGTGGGCAGGCTATTCACAGATAACTATATGAAACACTGTGCCAACCTTGGTGGGTATGGTTTGTGGTCGATTAGCCGTGGTTTTGGCAGGGATGTTGACTCTTATTACCAAGCTCTTGCAGCAGCTGACATGGAGCGACAGGGTTCAAGTGATGGCAGAGGGATGCTATCAGATAGAGGCTTATTAAAATTCATGACCTATTTTATTGAAACCGCATTGGATCAAGTTAAGTTCTTTTATGAACTACTCGACCCTAAACGCTTGGTTGAGCGAGTAGATATTTATTTTGAAATGAGAAACAGGCAGGCTATAACAGGCTTGGATGGTAGCCATCTTCCAAAAATGACCCGCTGTGTCAGGATAGTTGTCCCGCTCACTGATTAACCAATAAAAGCTAGACAGTGGGCGATGGACGTTGAATATGCCTCGTTTTTCAGAGGAACGTAAATCAGCTGTTTTGAAAAAACTGTTACCACCACACAATCGCTCTGTGCCGGATGTTGCCAGAGAGGAAGGTATCAGCGAACAAACCCTGTATAATTGGCGTAAAAAACTACGGGACAAAGGATTACCTGTGCCAGGGAACGAACAAAAATCAGAACAATGGTCTGCTGAAAGCAAGTTTGCCGTGGTCGTCGAAACCGCTGCTTTGTCAGAAACAGAGTTAAGTGAATACTGCCGTAAAAAAGGGCTTTATCCTCAACAAGTCAAGGAGTGGAAGCACGCTTGTATTTCAGGTGCTGTTCAGGCTTCTCAGCGTGCAGACCAGGAAAGCAAGCAATTAAAACAAGAGCGTAAGCGCAATCAGAGCCTTGAAAAAGAGCTTCGCCGTAAAGACAAGGCGTTGGCAGAAGCTGCAGCCCTGCTGGTGCTATCAAAAAAGCTCGATGCCTTCTACGGGATAGACAGCGAGGACAACTGACACCTGTCGATAAGCGCCGCCAACTGCTGACATGGTTTGATGAGGCTATAGCAAACGGCGCTTCTCGCTGGAAGGCTGCTGAACAATTGGAAATATCCCTGAAAACACTGAATCGCTGGCGCGATGACAATGGTGCAGTGTTAACGGACAAACGCCCGGATGCCTTGCGCCCGGTACCCTCTAACAAACTGACTGAGGAAGAGGAGCAACGTATTCTGACTATCAGTAATGAAGATGAGTATGCGAGCCTGCCACCATCGCAGATCGTGCCAGCCCTTGCAGACAAGGGAGTATACGTTGCTTCTGAATCTAGCTTTTACCGTGTGTTGAAAAAGTATGGTCAGTTGCACCACCGCGGTCGTTCAAGAAAGCGATCGAAAAGCAACAAGCCGACAACCTATGTTGCTACTGGCCCTAACCAGGTCTGGTGTTGGGACATCAGTTACATACCTTCCAGGGTACGCGGCCAGTTCTGGTACCTCTACCTGATACTGGACGTTTACAGTCGTAAGATTGTTGGTTGGGAGATTCATAGCCGTGAGTCTGGTGAGTTAGCCAGTGAACTGATTAACCGGACAATGGTGGCTGAAAAATGCACTAAAACACCGCTTGTACTGCACTCAGACAATGGGGCTCCAATGACGTCGAGTACCTTTAAGGCCAAGCTTGAGGAATTGGGCATTATTCCCTCTCATAGTCGCCCAAGGGTGAGTAATGATAACGCATTTGCAGAATCGATCTTTAAAACGGTGAAGTACTGTCCTCAGTGGCCATCTCAAGGTTTTCTGACGTTAGAACACAGTCGACAGTGGATGCTGAAGTTTGAGCGCTTTTATAACAATGAACACCGCCATAGCTCAATCCGCTTTGTGACACCTGCGCAACGGCATGAGAAAAGAGATCAGGAAATCCTGAATCACCGGAAACAGGTGTATACCAAAGCGCGAGAAGCTAATCCAACGCGCTGGTCAGGAGTTATCAGAAACTGGGAGCCTGTAGGTGCGGTTGCACTGAATCCTGAGCGGTTGTCTGAAGCAAGAATTAACGAGAAAAAGGCAGCCTAAAATTCAGTTTTCGGGACAACTATCTTGAAAAACTCCGATGAGGCCTGAAGTTAAGACAATATATAAAGAACTGCTGACAACAAGAACAGGCGAATTAGAAAGAACTGAGATACAAGGAATGTTCAATCTTGGAGAGAGAACAATAAGAACTATTTTATCTCAAATGGTCGATGAGCGTTTGGTCAGCGCCCCTCCCAGAAAGCCAGTATCTCTCTCTTTGTCTCCAAACTCAGTGGATATCCTGTTCCCAAGATTGTGGTAAATCATTGCACGTGTAAGAGTAACCGCCGATAAAGTGCTTCTGTTAACCGTACGACCATGGCTAAATGATTGGGCGGTTAGAGCATCTTAGGAATAAAATAGCCTGTTGCTACTGGTTATGACGCTTAATTGGCATTGACTGCTACTTCGAGAGGTATGAAAAAGTGTTCCCTGTGCCTGCAGGGGTGAACCGCCATACCTCTCAGAATGACACGTTTATATTTGCTCTCATGTCATGCACCTTAAAAAGGGCTCTGCTGATTAGCCAGGAGATAGCTTCAACTGCTCCAATTCACATTCATCCAACTGATACAATTCACTGCATCGTTTCAGCAGCCTTTCAGCCAGTTCATGTTTACCCATCACTCGCCAGAGATTGATCAGAGCCAGATCAATGTCACGGTTTTCAGAGGGGATGCACAGAATGTCTTCACTGGCACTGAGTTGCTTGCCGCTCATGTTCAGCAGAAGTCTCTCAGTCTGTTGATGTTTGCCCATCAGTGACCAGAGTCTCACCAGAGCCAGATCAGTGTCACTCTGTTCAGAGGGGGTGCACAGAATGTCTTCACTGGCATTGGCTTGCTTGCCGCTCATGTTGAACAGCAGCCTTTCAGCCAGTTGATATTTGCCCACTAGCCCCCAGTGTCGCACCAGTTTCAGATCGATGTCATGATGCCCGGAGGGTTCGCTGTCTTCACTTGCATTTTCGTGCCTGTCACTCATTTTTAGTAGCAGTCTTTCAGCCTGCTCATATTTGCTCATCACTTGCCATATTCGCACCAGAGCCATATTAACGGTAGGGATGTGCTTACTCAGTCTTTGCACAGAGGGAGCGTGTGGTTTTGACCGCAACCTTCTGGTCAGCTCTGAATTTATGTTCAGAAGAAGTGTTTCAGTCAGTGTGTGTTTGTCCATAGACTGCCAAAGTCGTGCAATAGTAATATCTGCGTTGAAATTCCCTGAAGGTTCGCACAGGGTCCTGTCATTGGCATTGGGCTTTATGTTTCTCAATGCTAACAGTCGTGCTTCAGCGTTAAAGTACTCTCCAAGTGCCTCTTCACAACGACTCAGGGTCAGATCAAGGTTATGAATGGTCGAAGCCCCGAACTCAGTGAATGATCCAGTCAACCTGAGTTCTTCCAGAAGAGAGCAGGCTTCTATCTGTTTTTTGCGGGTTTGCTCTTTTAGTGACCTTGCCAGCCCAATGACTATGTTTTGGTAGTGGAACAGACTCAGTATGTCCTGATCTTCGTTTAATATGATCTGGAACACTTTTTCTGCATTTGTGAAATTTTGTTTTTTTAGTTCTTCGAAAGCTTTATCGATCCTCTCTCTGGTGGCTTCAGGGTAGGAGGGCCTGGCACTTTGCTGGACTCTGGTATTTGAGGATCTGTTCGAATGTTCATGAACACGCTCATTAATTGATGAAGATTCCGGGTTTAAATTGGATCGGCTCTTTTTTGTTGTTTTTGTTGCACTACTGGCCGCAGCGCCAGTTTTTGGTTTTATTACATACCTCATATCAATAGAACTTCCATGGAAAAGTTAATCTGTTGGACAGTAAACGGTTGTGAAAGTTCATGTTTATCTATTTATCTTGTCAGATTTTTTTTCTTATGAGCGGGGTAGCGGATTCGTTGCCTGGTCAAAAATCAGCGAGACAAAAGGCGATGAAGCTCGTTATCACCATGAGTCGGAAGAGCTATAAAACTCATACCTCCAGATAATCAGCGGGGACAGAGGTTCATGTTTGCTTTGTGAGACTTTTCATCTTAGCCAGGGCAACGGCTTCTTTGATTCGCCAATGATCGGTTTTATCTTTATGTTGCCGGATGGGTTCAAGGGATCGGGCTCTATTGAACAATGCTTTCCATACTTGCTCACTGGCACCCATCATTCTGAGACAATGCGCTTTTTGTGACACCGCACTTGCATTTGTAGGGCTCTTCGCCAACGCTGATTCTACAAGCTCAAGAGCGTGTTTGAGGCTATCACTTCCTGATTCAGGGCCACTCTTTATTATTTGCTCACGTGCCAGAATGAAATAATGGATCGAAGTCAACAGCAGTGTGTTGGTATTTTCCGGATACCGGGCAATCATGTCCATAAATCCTGCTTGCCCGAGATGAAAGTTCAAGAGTGACAATTCACATTCAGTTGAATGATAGAGTTGACAACAACTCTCAATCAGTCTCATGGCCTGTTGAGATTTGCCCACTATTTCCCAGTGATGTGCCAGAGTATGATCAATATCATGATGCCCGGAGGGCTTGCACAGCTCTTCCTCACTGGCATCAGGGCACTTGCCACTCATGTTCAGCAGCAGTCTTTCAGCCCATTTATGTTTATTGCCTTCCATCAGCTCCCAGAGTCGTACCAGAGCCAGATCAGTCTCGTTATTTCCAGAGGGTTTGCACAGGACTTCCTCAGTGGCATCAGGGGGCTTGTTACTCATGTTCAGCAGCAGTCTTTCCGCCCATTCATGTTTGCCATCTATCGTCTCCCATAGGCGTGCCAGAGTCAGGTCAACTTTATGATTTCCAGAGGGCTTGCAAAGGACTTCTGTATCGGCATCAGGGTGCTTGCCACTCATGTTCAGCAACAGTTTTTCACAGCATTTATCCTTGTCCATTATTCGCCAGAGTATTGCCAGAGCCATATCAACAAGATATTTTCCAGAGACCTTGCACAGGACTTCCTCACTGGCATCAGGGTGCTTGCCACTCATGTTCAGCAGCAGTTTTTCAGCCAGTTTATATTTGCCCATCACTTCCCAGTGTCGTGCCAGGGTCAGATTGATGTCGTCATTCTCAGAGGGGTTGCACAGGACTTCCTCACTGGCATCAGGGTGTTTGCCACTCATGTTCAGCAGTAGCTTTTCAGCCAGTTTATTTTTGTCCATCAACTGCCAGAGTCGCACCAGTGCCAGATCGGTGTCATGCTTGGTGGTCTGACACAGACTGTCCTCATCGGCATTGATGCGCTTGCCACTCATGTTCAGCAGCAGTTTTTCAGCCAGTTTGTACTTGCCCATTATTTCCCAAATTCGCACCAGGGACAGGTTGGTGACATGATCCTCACAGGGCCTGCACAGAGTGTCTTCACTGGCATTGGGGTGCTTGTTACTCATTTCCAGCAGCAGTTTTTCACTTCGTTCATGTTTGCCCTGCGCCTGTAAGAGTCGCACCAGAGCAATATTGGCGTTATGGAGGAATTTACCCAATTTTTTTTTAGCGTTGGCGGATGGGCACGACCGACGCTTTTGAGTCAGCTCTGCTACGACCTTTAGTAGCAGTCCATCGGCCAGCTTGATTTTGTTCATAGTCTCCCATAGCAGGGCCAGGGCAATATCAACGGTGTAGTTGCCAGAGGGCTCACACAGTGCCCTCTCGTTGGCTTGAGGCTTTTTGTTGCTCAGCATTAAAAGTCGTTTTTCAGCCCTGAGGTGCCTCCCCAGCGCCTGTTCGCATTGGCTCAGGGTCAGCTCAAGGTGGGTAACGGTCGACGCTCCGAATGGATAGAATGTTTCATTTGATCTGAGCTCTTCCAGAAGTGAGCAGGCTTCTAACTGTTTTTCGCGGTTTTGTTCTTTTAGCGACCTTGCAAGCCCCAGCAGTACCTCATGTCGCTGGTATTGATTCAGTGACTTCATACAGTTTTTCAAGATGGTACGAAACGCTTTTTCTGCCGTTGCGTATTTGCGGTCTTTGTATTCTTGGTAAGCATTATCAATCATGTCTGAATAAGGGCCAGAACCTTTCTTCTGACTGAGTTGTTGAGACCTCAGGGAAGAAGGTTTCTGGTTTACCGTTGTATGCCGGTCTCTGATATTTGCGGGTGAATTCCAATGTTGCTCAGCACTCTGAACACGTGGAATGAACGCTGGCGCCTCGGGGTTCAATTTAGATTGTGGCTTTGATGTTATGGAATCTGCAAGGGCCGAACTTGTATTGGCTGTGGCGCTGGTTGGAGTCAGTCCGTGATTCATAGCGATATAACTCTCATGGAAACATGCTTTTTGACTGTTCACAGGGACAGAAGTTCATTTTAACTCTGCGCGACCTCGCACCTTCCGAAGAGCTGCGGTTTCTGCACTTTGCCAATGATCGGTTTTATCTTTATGCTCTCGACTGGGTTCAAGGCGACGGGCTCTTTGGAACAATCCTTTCCATACTTGCTGATCGGCGCTCATCATTCTCAGACAGTGCGCTTTTTGCGACACCGCGCCCGCATTTGTGGGACACTTCTGCAATGCTGATTCTGCGAACTCAAGAGCCGTTTTGAGAGTATCTTTTCCTGATTCCGGGCCACCCTCTGTTATCTGCACACATGCCAGGATGAAATAATGGATCGAAGTCGTCAGCAGTGTATTGGCATTTTTCGGATACCGGGTAATCATTTCCATAAATCCTGCTTGCCCGACATGGAAGTTCAACAGTAACAATTCACATTCAAGCGAATGATAGAGTCCACTGCAACGTTCAATCAGTTTCCTGCCCCGTTGAATTTTGCCCACTGCTTTCCAGTGACGCGCCAGAGCCAGATCAATATCATGATTCCCGGAGGGCTTGCACAGGTCTTCCTCACTGGCATCAGGGCTCTTGTTACTCATGTTCAGCAGCAGTCTTTCAGCCCGTTCATGTGTGCTCTCTGTCAGCTCCCAGAGTCGCGCCAGAGCCAGATCAATTTCTTTATTTCCACAAGGCTTGCACAGGGCTTCCTCAGTGGCGTCAGGGGGCTTGCCACTCATGTTAAGCAGCAGTCTTTCAGCCCATTCATGTTTGCCATCTGTCATCTCCCAGAGTCGCATCAGAGCCAGGTCAATTTTATGATCTCCTGTGGGCCTGCAAAGGACTTCCGCATTGGCATCAGGGTCCTTGCCACTGATGTTCAGCAACAGTTTTTCACTCCATTCAATGTTGCCCATCACTCGCCAGAGTATTGCCAGAGCCAGATCAATAGCAAACTTTCCAGAGATTTTGCAGAGGTGTTTCTCACTGGCATCAGGGTGCTTGCCACTGACGTTCAGCAGCAGTTTTTCAGCCAGTTTATATTTGCCCATCACCTCCCAGTGTCGTGCCAGGGGCAGATTGAGGTTTTCATGCTCACAGGGGCTGCACAGGACTTCCTCACTGGCTTCAGGATCCTTGCCAGCCATTTTCAGCAGCAGTTTTTCAGCCAGTTTATGTTTGTCCATCAACTGCCAGAGTCGTACCAGTACCAGATCAATGTCATGCTTTGTGGGCTGACACAGACGGTCCTCATTGGCATCGGCGCGCTTGCCACTCATATTCAACAGCAGTTTTTCCGCCAGTTTATATTTGCCCATTACCTCCCATATTTGCACCAGGCTCAGGTTGATGTCCAGATGCTCACAGGGCCTGCATAGAATGTCTTCGCTGGCATTGGGGGGCTTGCCACTCATCTCCAGAAGCAGGTTTTCAGCCCCTTGCTGTTTGCCCATCCGCTCCCAGAGTAGTACCAGAGTCATATTTGCGTCGTGGAGGTATTTGCAAAATTTATTGGCAGCGCGAGCGGATAGACGTGACTGAAGTTTTTGAGTCAGTTCTGCCAGGATTTTCAGTAGCAGTGTTTCAGCCAGCTTGCGTTTGTTCATAATCTCCCATAGCCGGGCCAGTGCAATATCAACGGTATAATCCCCGGAAGGCTGACACAGTGCCCACTCGTTGGCATTGGGCTTTTTGTTGCTCAGAATTAAAAGTCGTGTTTCAGCCTTGAGGTACCTTCCCAGCGTCTGTTCGCATTGGCTCAGGGTCAGCTCAAGGTAGGGTATGGTCGAAGCTCCGGATTGAGAGAATGTTCCATTTGATCTGAGTTCTTCCAGAAGAGAACAGGCTTCTAACTGTTTTTCTTGGGTTTGTTCTTTTAGCGACCTTGCAAGCCCCATCAGTACAGAATGGCGCTGAAATTGACTCAGTGTCTCCTCAGAGTTTTTGAGGAGGGTCCGAAATGCTTTTTCTGCCGTTGTGAATTTGTGTTTTCTGAGTTCTTTGTAAGCATCATCAATCATGCCTGAATAAGCGTTATGATGTTTTTTTCTGTGTTGTTGAAACGTCGGCGTAGAAAGGTCCTGGCTTGCAGTTGCTTGCCGGTCTCTGATATTGGCGGGTGGATTCCAATGTTGCTGAGTACTCTGAGTACGTGGAATAAATGCTGGCGCCTCAGGGTTCAATGTAGATTTTGGCTTTGATGTTGTGGAATCTGCAGGGCTCGTGCTTGTATCGGCTGTGGTGTTGATTGGGGTTAAACCGTGACTCATAGCTATAACTTCCATGGAAATCTTTGCTTTTCGACAGTCAATGGACATAAAAGTTCACAGTTATTCAACACGGCTATCTTTCTTGGCATGCTTTCTTTGGCAGCATGAGAAAAGCTGCGCAGCGGTTTGATCACTTGTTGGCGGGATTGAAAGCGGACTGGTCAGGAATAATAAATTATTTGAATCTGAAAATGCAGTGAATGGAACTATCGTTTATTTTTATGGTCTTAATTTATAGGAAGCAAATTTAATTCTTTCGACAGATTATCAATCCCAAATATCCAATGGATTTTGTCAGTTGCACTATCGCAAATGTCAGGGAAACTGATTCTCTTTAAAGATAAAGTAATTTGAACGATTCATAGTTTAAAAAAAGGAGGTATCTTATGAATGTAAATAGTCAAGCAGTCGGTCATCCAACTGTTGAACAAGGCAGACAAGCAGAACCAGAAACGGGTTCAAGTGTTGGTCAATTCCTGACGAGGTCCGTAAAAGAATTATCCATCAGAAATATTCTCTGGGATGTTGATCATTATAATAAATACTCCAATGATGGAAAGTTTTATATACGACAACGAATGGCGGTAGTCCCTCCATTGACTGTTTCCGCTTTCTGTTTTTCTGTTGCGAAATATATGTCATGTAGTAATTTAGGGATTGCGGTAGCAACTGCAGCTGGGTGGTTAGCTGGCTCTCAGATAAGTCACTCGATCGGGAAAGAGTTTTTTAAGGAACTTGATCGATTAGAATCTGAAGCTATTCGAAATGCAGTAGTTGCTTTTCAACCTCAGCGGGACTTCATCGATGAAGACTTAGAGAATCCTCCACCATCCTATGAAGAATGTGTGCCTGATAACACAGTTCGTCAAAGAGTAAATCGCTCTGATGGTTCAAGCTCACAAACAAACGTGGAATAGTGTCCGGAAAAACTGGTCGGAGCGAGAGGATTCGAACCTCCGACCCCCACAACCCCATTGTGGTGCGCTACCAGGCTGCGCTACGCTCCGACTTTCGCTTTGGGGTTTCTGAAAGTGCCCCGCTGACGAAGTCGTATATTAACCTGTCGACCTTATTTTGCAAGGGGTATCTGCGACGGATTCGCTCCAGCCGCGTGTCGGCAGCCCGTCCTCTGCTCAGTGCAGGGTTTCGTCTTTGATGCTATGAAATCTGGCCAGTACTTCGTGCATCATTCTCATTTTCTTCATAATGCCCTCAATCGTGGCTCTCTGGTTTTCAGGTTCCATAATGGGCAGACTTTCAATTTCGTCATTTAATTCGATCAGATAGGGCAGAAAGCGGTTAGCGGAGGCACTGAAGCCTGAGTCCTTCTGAAAAATGGCAGAAAAGTTGCCTTTCTCTTGTTTTTGCAGAATCTCCAGCTGTTCATCGGCATTGAGTGCCAATGTGTAGATGTCTTTCAGGGTGAGAGTCAGTTTGGCCTGAATTTCCTGAATAATTGAAGTTGAATTCATGGGTTACTCGATGGGATTAATAATGGCGCAGTATAGGTTAATACTGAGCTCTGTTGTAGTGATTTGCACCTTCAGACCGGGCTCTCTGAAGACTGGCTCTGCAGTTGCTCGTAGAACTTTTCCAGCTCGTCCACATCACAGGCCTCGGCAATTTGCAGAAGGTACTGGCAATAGGTCTGTAAATGTGCTTCTTTGAACTCATCCGTTATGGACGTCAGTTCTTGTATATCACCGAATTCAAGCACCCGGGAGACCTTTCTCAGCAATGCTTTTTTATGAGTCTCATCCAGTTGCGGCAGTTCAGAAACTTCTGCTTTATCGGCGGCTACGCGAGACTTCCTGATATCCAGATTCAAAAGGCTGGCCACTACTTGTAGCAGGTAATTCACCTTGAAGGGTTTGGCCAGCACGCCGTCAAATCCTGCCTGCTTGAGTCTTGTCTGGATGTCAGAGCCTGCGCTGGCGGTCACAGCGATCACTTTCAGGTTTTTCAGTTCGGGATTCAGACGGATATGTTTGAGTGCTTCCATTCCATCCATTTTGGGCATTCTGATATCCATCATGACCAGCTCCGGTTTCTGGATTTCCAGGCGAGCCAGAGCTTCCAGCCCATCACAGGCCTGCAGGGTTTTGAAGCCGGCTTCTTCCATGATGACTTTAAGCAGGTCACGGTTTATTTCCAGATCATCAACAATCAGTGCGGTGTAGGTCTGATTGTCAGCCAGTATCAGTTCCACCTGGTCGGAAGAAAAAACATTATCGGTATCCAGGGCCGGAACTTCTTTCAACGGGATCGAAAACCTGAAGCTGCTACCCTGGCCGACATGGCTGGTAACAGTCAGGTCATCTCCCATGGCTTTAACCAGGTGGCGACTAATGGCCAGACCCAATCCGGTGCCTCCTGACTTCAGGCTTTCATCCAACTGTCTGAAGGGGTCAAAGATAATTTCAAAATTATCCGGATCAATGCCTACGCCGGTATCTTTCACTGAAAAGCAGAGTCGTTCATCCACCGCATCAATGCGGATTTCAACGGAGCCTTCTTCGGTATATTTAATGGCGTTGCCCAGAAGGTTGGTCAAAATTTGCCTTAGCTTGACATCATCAACTTCTATCCACTCCGGAACCTGCTCATCAATGGTCAATATTAACTGTAAATCTTTATGCTCTGCCCTTGGGACAAAAAACTCCCGGGTTTCCAACAGCAACCGTCTGAGGTTAATTGATACCGGGTGCAGGTCCACACCCTGAGTCTCAATTTTAGTAAGATCAAGAATGTCGTTAATCAGGGTTAGCAGATGCTGGCCACACCGCTCAAGAATGGCCAGCTTCCGGTGCTGTCCGGGGTTCAGTCCTCCTGACCGCTGTAACACCTGCGCATAGCCAATGACACCATTCAATGGTGTTCGTAACTCATGACTCATGCACGACAGGAACAGGCTTTTTGAGCGACTGGCGGTAATCGCTTCGTCCCTTGCTCTCAGCAGGGCCAGCTCAATCTGTTTGCTTTCCGTGATATCCCGGATGACAACGTATATAAGAATACCGTCGCGGGTAATCAGTGGATTACTGGTTAACTCTGCTGGAAAGGTGCGCCCACGTCGGTCAACGGCTTCTGTCTCCCGACGAAACAGTTGTGTTCGCTTCCAGGCTCTTTCTAGCAGAGGGCTGATCAAAGGATGGTTCTCCCGGGATTGAGGAGGAACAAGCAGAGAAAGGGGCATATTGATAAGGTCATCGCGAAGGAAGCCCAGTAGTTCGACAGCTCTGGTATTGACCATGACGATAATGCCATCCGGATTCAGGATGATCATGGCATCTGGTGCAGAATCCAGCAAAGCCTTGAATTTAAGGGTATCACTAACCCGTTCAGTGACATCATTGGCCAGTCCTTCAATCACTCTTTGCTGTCCGGAAGTCATGGCGTTCCAGAACAGTTCAATCCTTCGGGACTGTCCCTGTTTATTCTGGATATCCAGTTCAAAAGCTTCTACCGGCTCTCCTCTCAGTGCTTTCTCAAAATTGACTTTGTAGTTGCAATTGCCCGGATCGTGACTCAAAAAGTTCTCCAGTGGGCCGGAAAACTCTTCACTGCGATAGCCCAGGACCGATTTCACCGAACGACTGATATGAACAATTTTGCCGTCAGTGTTGAGCTGGAAATAAAAGTAGCGTCCTTTCAACCCCTGAACGATATGCCCCATATTGTTGGCTCTGGCCTGGTGCAGGGCAAGGTCCCTGGCATCAAGCCACTGAGTCAGTTTTACAAATGAACGGGCCAGGGAGCCGGCTTCGTCCCTGGAATGGGTGTCGGGCAGTTCAACAAGCTTATGATGCTCGATAAAGTTATCCATGCAGGATTTCAGGGTAATCAGGGGGTTGGTGATTTTTTTGGAGGCATAGCAGATGCCACCCAGAATCAAGAGCAGGGAGATCAGCATAATAGCAATGTCCAGCAAGGCTATGTCGAGCACTCCCTGGAGAGCATGTTGTCGACTGACTGAGGTATAGAGCCACCACTGGGAAGAAGACACCGGGGCACCGAAGAACCAGTATTCTTTTTGATACTGAGGGTTTGGCAGCCAGGCCCGGAAGGTCTCGGCCCGCCCGGAATCAATCCACTCCTCGATCTTGTTGCCGAACCCTTCGATACCATAAACTTCACCGGTCTGGCGCAGGTTTTTATGGCCAAAGCGGTTCGCCTGAATGCTGTCGCTGTAGAGGTAGTCACCGCTGCGGTCGACCATATTGAATTTCCAGAGGTTGATCCCGATATTGCGTCCTTCAAACAGCTTTGGATTGATGACATCGTGAACCATACGATTGATATCAACATCCAGTTTAAGCAGATGCCCATCGCCCTTTTGAGAGCTCGGGACAATAAAACTGACCAGTCTCTTGCCGGTTTTGGCATCCCGATAGAGCTTGCTCCAGTAGTCATTCTGTTTGAGCAGCTGCAGCCAGTTGCTGCCCAGTTCGGTGGGCGGCATTGCGGGCAGTTGGGTGGGTTCTGCCTTGTTTTTGCGTTTATTGATACACGCTGAAGTCGCTATATTTTTAGTGTCAATCCAGCAGACTCTGGTCAGGAAGGGGCTGGAAGCGAGAATACTGTGTAGCAACGGGTAGGTCGGGTAGCTTTCAGTCTGTAATAAACGAATCTGGGCTTTAGCCTGGGACATGATCTCCTGAGTGTAGGCATCAAGGTTACGGGCAAAGTGCACAATGTTGTTGCGCATCTGTATCTCTATCTCATGGGAGGACTCCTTGAAAGAGGTATAGATGTGCAAGGCACTCAGCAGGTTATAGAAGAGTGTGACGGGCACTACGGTGAAAAGAATGATTTTTTTTCGAATAGAGGGTTTGACCACGCCCTGCCTCAAGCAAAATCTTAGCAACCTGTTCAGAATAGCCAAGGGAGATGAAGTTGGCGGCTAAATGTTTCGTTTCCATCAACCGTCTGAGACGTTATGCACGACCAGAGTCATAATAATCACCAGCCAGCGAACCCAGTAAATTCCTTCAAGTACACTGGGTGCCCTTGTTGCCATCAGACTTCCATAGTCCCCGGGCAGGTAATCTTCAGGGATCTCAATGCCATCATTGTCAGAGTAATCGCTCCTGAATGCGGACAGGGGAGGCGGGGATTCAGGCTCGGTTTTTATGTCAATGAGAGAGATAACAGGCTGTTGTTCAGAAGAGGAGTCCTTCGTTTTAAGGCTTACCGCTGGAGCTAATGTCTTCGGTTGCGGTGTTCGCACAACAGGCTGCCAGTGATTGCCAGCGTTTATGAAATTGTCTGCGATCAGTGGCGCTTGCAGATTGCCATGGAACAGTGTGATGGTGCCCCGATCATCAAGCCATTCTGCGATCTGCGAGGAGTCATGGCTGGGCACCGGCATCGCCCCAAGGGCGGGGTTGCCAGCCATTGCCGGTATAAACATGGCACCCAGCGGGTTTTGAAAGTTGTGAACGGCAGGAGTAACAATCATGACGTTCAGCGGCGTATTCGCTGCGCGTAGCAAAGGCATCAGAAGGTGTTCTACGACATTGTTATCCCCCCACATATGTTGTCCCGGCTGAATAGGCGTAAGACCCTGAAGCATCTGTAAGCCAGCCTGAGTGGGGTTGTCCATGAGATCGTCAAGGGCCTGGGCTCCCAGTCCGAGAAACAAAATATAAGGCGTTAACCTGGAGCCATCCTGATGCCATTGGTTGCTCAGATGCTGAACCAGGTCATTAATCAGTTGTATTTGTTGGGTTTGACCGGCAAAAACCGCTAATTGGTTAATCAGGTCCGCTAACAATAGATCAAGAGCGGTATTGTTACCTGAATGGGTGATCAGCTGATTCAAGAGGGACCATAGTTCATCGCTATCCATGGTGTCGAGTGTGTCCAGGGTCTCCTGGTAGCTCGCAGGCAGATGTTCACGAAGGTGTCTGGGTAGATGGCTCAGGAATCCTTTGAGCGTATTCTTGAGCAGGGGAGTATCATTAAAGAGCAGGTGTCTCAGCTGGAACAGAAGATGATGGCTGATTACATTGTTTTTTAAAGCCAGAAAGATAATGTTTCGAAACAGGCCGTCAATAATTTGAGAATTCATGCCATCAGGTCGGGTTAATACCAGTTTTCTCAGCAGGGCGATGATATGGTCAATGAGCTTACTGGCAGTTTCAGGCCTCATATTCAACAAGTGAACCAGGCTGTTGTAGAGGCAGAAGTGGTCTGGAGCTACGTTTACAGTTTGCCATCGTTGTGATTTCAGGGCATTGATAGCCTCTTGTTCCAGCTGATTCAGGTTCGCCTGTAATGCAGCCTGCCGGGCTCTGAGCCGGGTCAGTTCTGCCAGTGATAATTCCGTGACTCCCCGTTGTTCCAGCTCTATGTATTCATGGGGGGTCAGGGGAAGGTTTTCCGGTTTGGTTCGCTTAAAAGGGTGGAACGACTGCGAAGTCAGGGGGGGGGGTAATTGATCCCGCAACATCTGGTTATCGGTGAGAGTTTTTCTTCTGTCTCTTTTACTTTTGACGGATTCAGGCAGTTTGAGGGTGAACCATCGATCTTCATCGCTAACACTTAAAATCCTGAGGAGATAGTCGTAATTTCTGTTCTCAACAATCCATTGGTTTAATTGTGCAAGGGGGATGCTCACCTGTTTAACCTGACTCAATTTTTCGGACTCGTGAGGACTAGGGCTTGACTGAATCACGATGATTCTGGGCGGTGAGGGTGGAGGTGCGGAGTGATAGGTGGCACCGGATATCGTTTCATCAATAGATGAGGAAAAGTCAATAATCACCAGAGGTTTTGGCTCGCGACTCTGATTTCTATGCTCCATGACTTCCTTGATCGCTTGAATCAGCGTGTCCCTGTGGGTGTAACTTGGAAATTGCACTTTGTCATGGCTGGATATTAGTCTGAGCTCTCTGGCCAGGTAGTGACGTTCATAAACCCGGGGTCTTAAACGCAATCTGACGGTTTCCGGCAGTGGGTAAACCGCAGAAATGGGAAAGGAAGTATTAAGATTATTCAACGCTTTGGCCCAGCTCTGGGATTTCAGTCGGCTATAGGCCTCAGGAAAGGTCGTGGCTTCCGCCTGCACGACGTCCATAGGGTAAACACCCCATTTTTTCATCAGCTCGGCAAGGCCTTTTCGGCTAAGGCTAATGGCCCCGTTTCCTGTTGTCAGTAATTCACTGGCCGGGGACGGCTGTGTCAGCTCTACCCGTTTTGATTGTTGGCTGACAGGAGAACTGCTTCTTTTTACAGGCGCATTGTCCGGTTCATCGATGACCATATAATCCCGTTCCTGCTCTGTGGCAGAAGCGCATTCATCAGTAAACAGAGGAATACGGGGATCGGATAAAATTTCCCGGATGAGTACCTCAAGCAGGGAGTCGTTGGCCAATAGCGGTATTTTATCTTCGAAAGCTTGCTCTCCTAGTGCGCGGTGCAGGGTGGCTTGTATTTTTTCTGAATACTTCTGATTGACCTGTTGTATCCACTCATCTTTTTTGATGGTATCAAGCTGTTTCTGCTCGCCTTTTGACAGGGGTGGCTGGTGACGGTTTACCAGGTGCGACCAAAAAAGTTGTTGTAGTTTGCTGAATCCCTTTTTGAAAGCTTTCAGGCTGTCTTCATAAATTTCATTGGCACGAACCGCTTGTAATTCAAATAATTTATTAGCCGGCAAGCCTGGCCATTGATTCCTATGCAGGCTTTGGAGTCGACTTGAGTAAAAGTGGTTGACTCTTCGAATGAGGTAGTCTCTTTCGATTCTTTTTAACTCGCCTTCATGTTTTTTTCTTTGTTCTTGCTCATGCTCGGGTATCCTGCCGGCCATGATATGCCAGTTGATAAGTCGGCTTAATTTTGCTTCATCGACCAATGTGCGGTCGGCCGCTACCGAATTGACCAGTGTTCTCAGAAAGTCGCTGGCCACCTTACTGGGCTCACTATCATTCGTCTGATTGGCTTCGAGTTCAGAGAAGCGACTTTCCAGCGCTTTTGAAAAATCATCCCGGTATTTTTTGTCCACGATACGCAACCACCAGTCCTGTTGATAGTCAACGGGTAGATAGAGCTGATGATTGAACTGTTCAGGTCGCATCTCTCTGGTCAGTTTTAAAAGGTAATGGTGAAGCTTTAGCTTGAGATTATTTCTCGAGCTATTGTTTCGATACTGAATCACACTCTCAGCCGTAATTTCATCGGGATCAAAGAACAGTCGGTCCAATGGCAGTTTACCGGCATCAAACTGTGGAACGGGGCCCTGACGCAGGTAGTCCATATAACGTCGACTGAGTTCCGGGCTGGATTGCCACTCATCCAGAAGCATCACACGCGTTCGGTCTACCAGCTCTGGCATGATCTCATACGCCATATCGCCGGCGTGATAGGCAATGTTTGCCAGCGATTTAACAATCAGCTGTTTGGCATCAGCCCAGTTTTTAATCTTCTCTTGATACCCCTGGTAGGGGTTGTAGCCCAGGATGTAGGTGAGCAATGCAGCTTCAGGGCCGCCATCGAAAAGCAATTGATCAAATAACACCAGAGAGCAGGGATGAAAATCCGTTAGATCAGCCTGAGTGATCACGTCACGAAGGTATAGGTTGTTTCTTTTCCACTCCTTACGGTATGAAAAGCCAACGGCAAAGTTATCGGGTTTGGCATCGCAGCAGATTCTGTGGGCACAATCTTCGTTGCCCAGTTTAACCAGGTTTTTATAGATGGCGGCGATTACAGCATGCAGAATGCGGCTAACCGCTTCTGCGTATCCCATCTCGTGAACTTCACCAATGCTGCCCTGGGATTTGATTGACATGGCAATTTCATCAGGGCCAAAGTCCAGCAAACCTTCGATGAAATTTTGGGCCAGTTCATCTTTTTTCAGGTGACGCTGGATCATGTAGATGGTAAAACCCTCTCTGGCTCTGATCCTCAGAAGCCGGGTGGGCTCGAGGTTGACACCCAATTCCTTGTAAAGCTTCAGTGCTGCTTCGTGGGTTAGCAGAAAATTGTCAGCGTCCCTCTTGTTCGTGTAACCGGGGAAACGTCGCAAAGCCAGGCCGGGCAGAACATCGAGGGTAAAAACAACAGAAAACTGGCCTCTTCCAATCACTCGGGCATCGGCATGTCCTATAGACTTGTATGCTGATGAAACGTCTACGCTCATTTCGTCCTCGACATTAAGGAATTCAGCATGGATATTTTGTTCAAAGACCTGAAGGAACCTCTGATAGTCAACATCTCTGAGTGTGGAAGTATAGGGAGCGCCTGATAATTCTTGCTCAACAGGATTATTGAAAATGCTTCTCGGGTCATAAAAGTGGCTCGCTGTCCTCAGGTCATGGATGCTCTTTTCGTCTTCCTGAGTCTCAAACTCTACGCAGACCTCACAGGTTGAGTTTTGACTGTTGATGTAGTGACAGAAAAAGGTTTGGTCGGGTTTGTGTTCTGGCTTGAGCATGGCTGCAGTGTGAGTTGCATCATAGGGCACAAGAATAAACGTTCTCTGCTTGGGCCTGGGGTCTCCGGTTCTGTGGTTCTGTACCCTCATTCTGACACTGAGCAAAGTCTCATCGTCCAGATTAAACGTAATGGGACTACCGCTCGCACTCAGTTGCCTGAAGGTAGAAAGTCCCATTCTTTGAAATGGCGGGCCATTGACCAGAGTATGGTTCTGGTAGTCAATGCGCCAGGAAATAAAGTGTTGGCTGCTACCCAAAAATGGGTTGCTTGCAGACAAGGAATGAAGTTCGAAAGCGTCAGGAGACTTGGGTGATCCCAGCAAAGGGCTACCCACAGGAGTAGAACTCAGTTCAGGGTCGATGAGCATATATTCTGTGCGATCAATACGAGAGCGCAGTATATGCACCCGCCAATATTGATTACGGGTGGTAGAGGTCTCTCTCGAGCTCTGGGCAATATCTCCCAGCATTTTGAAATAATGTTCATACTTTTTGACCTGTTCGACATTTTCCAGAAGGCTGCCCGAGGAAGCTGAAGCTAACGTCGAAGAGAAAAGAAGGAAAACTACGAATTTGGTATATTTGTTCCAATAATTACGGGACAGAAACAGGTTAAGGAAGAGCACATAAACCGTGATCTTTCCCAGAATAGCCATGGATCCCGAAAATAATTTAGTCAATTTACCGCAGATAGTTCAGTCGTTATTTATTGATGCCTGGCCTTTAGCTTGCCTTTAGAAAGTTTCCCTTCGGTTCTGCTACCTAATGCCACGTGTATCCTTGAACGGTCAAAAATTTATATTTATGAACACTCCAGATTAGACCAGTCTTTCACCGAATAGGATTGTAAATGTTTAATTTATTTTTTGGTTCGTTACTCAAGTGACTTTTTAGCAAACTTTTAAATACTTTAACGAAACTCACGGAATTCTCCGTCCGTAGCTTCTTATCCGGAGCTTAGCCACCTTTGGCAGTCTGGATGGAAATGGTTTATGGAGGACCGAAGCCTGCAAGGGCTTTGAAGAGAGGTTGGAAAGTGGTGAGGTGTCAGTGCACCGGGCTTGTCGAAGGTTGTGGCACTCTGCTTCAACAAACCTGGCGCGAGCTAACGCCTGGATGGCACTGGTATATTTTGATGATCAGGTTAACAGACCTGCACGAGCCAGTTGCCAGCGTTTTTGCTGTTCCTGCATGGACGATTTCATCTCTTCATATTGCTTATGAAGCTCTGAGCTTTCCCAGTTCTGTTTCAGCTCCCGGGCTTTGTGTTCAACCCACTTCTGACGAAGTTTGTTCCAGTCATGCCAGGTGCTGCTCACCAGTTCATACTGTTCTTCCAGCTTTTGCAGGGCAATCTGGCAGGTCAGTTTCTGGCTGGCATATTTGTACTGCATATCGATCCGGGCTTTTTCAATCCGATAATCACTGACCCGCTTCAGTTTGCCAGTCAGGCCGATTTTCGAGAAGCCGAAGATCAGCCACTTGGTGGGATCAAAATGCCACCAGCGTATGCCGTTGCGGTAATCATACTGAAAAATATGGTGGTAGTTGTGATAACCCTCACCCCAGGTCACCAGAGCCAGGATGCCGTTATCCCGGGCGGTATTTTTATCGGTGTAAGGGCGCTTGCCCCAGATATGAGCCAGAGAGTTGATAAAGAAAGTGAAGTGATGACTCAGCACCAGTCTCAATACCCCGCCCAGAAGAAGCATGGCAATAATATCGCCCATCAGCAATCCTGCCAGTGTTGGTATAAACAGGTTCATCAACAGTACCAGTGGCACATAGTATTTATGCTGCCAGACTACAATGGGGTCTCTTTGCAGGTCCTTGATATTAGAAAAATCACCGGCTTTTGGGTCATAGTCACGAAGCATCCAGCCAATGTGGGAGAACCAGAAACCACGACTTGCAGAGTAAGGGTCTTTGTCGTGATCGTCGACAAAGGCGTGGTGGCGGCGATGACCAGAAGCCCAGTTCATGATGCTGTTCTGAATCGCCATGGCACCCCAGATTGCAAACCAGAGGCGCACTGACCAGTGAGCTTCATAGGCCTTGTGAGACCAGAGGCGATGGTAGCCAGCAGTGATAGCAGTGCCATTAAACATCAGGATTAAGCCGGCAACGATCCATTCACGGAGTTCAAAGCCATGGGTAATACCGTACCAGGGAACAAGGGTGACCATGGCAAAAAACGTTAGCGAAAAAAGTAACGTGGTCACCCAAATGCGACGGGGTTTCTCCATTATGCGCTCATAAAGTCTTTGTCTAGGAGTCTTGATTCTCGCACAATGTTGCCAAGCTGTTAAGGCGTAATAGTCGCTGTGATCCCTGGTGCATACTTTTTATTCGTTGGGTTGATCGGTGAGTTGATTAATCAACCAGGCAGCCAGTCTGGCTGTGCGCAGGTCTTGATCAAATTCAGGGTTGTATTCAGCAATATCCATTACCCTGACTTTTGCGCAGTCCTTGATGGTCTGCAGAAGGGTTGCTGTCAGGTCCAGTGGAATGCCCCTTACAGCCGGAGCACTGACCCCCGGAGCCTGGTAAGAGGGAAAGGCATCCAGATCAATGGTTAAATAAACATGATCCACCATAGAGGTGAAACAAGTGAGTTCTTCGATCAGAAAATCGAGGTTATCCCGATGAATCTGATCATCGGTGATGTAAGCCACATTGAGCGCATCGGCCCGTTCGAACAACGCCTGAATGTTACTGCTGCGGCTGATACCAAGACACAGACAGTGAAAATCGAGATTCTGATGCTCGCAGAACTGAGCCATCTGCCAGAAGGGGGTTCCGGAACTGGCGCCTTTCTCTGGCTTTCTCAGATCAAAGTGGGCATTAAAATTGATCACGCCAATATTCAATCCTTTGGGGGTCTTGTGATCCTGGGTCAGAAAGTCTGCCAGACCTTTAAAGCTTCCCCAGGCTATTTCGTGTCCCCCCCCCAGACCAACAGGCAGCAAGCCTTCCTTGAGGGCTTTCACCAGTGTTTGACTGAATTGATTCTGTGCACCCTCCAGATCGCCATCCTGACAGTGGACGTTACCCAGCTCATAAAGTCCATCGTCCCGGTTCCAGGGGAGATTGGCGAGGCATTTTCGAATCAGGTCCGGGCCATTGGCGGCACCCACCCTGCCATGATTGCGCCTGACGCCTTCATCACAGGCGAGCCCCAGCAATGCCAGGCCGCTGGAGCCTGAGTGTTCTGAGAAGGGTTTAATCTTCTGGTGCCAGCGTTGTGTCTGCTGCGGGTCGCCATCGTAATCTACCCATCCGTTCCAGATTTCGGGTTCTACAGGTTTTAACTCAGACATGAGAAGTAGGCACTCTTACTGTGAAATACCGCCCCTTAGGGCTTCAGCAGCATTCAGTGATCCGGGGAGGCGGTAATACCGGTTCAAAGCTGTTTTTGTCTCAGGCTCCCGGCATCATCTGGTTTCACCGTTACGAAGCGCGAGCGAAAGTTTTTCTCCGAAGAGGCAGGCTACCAGCACCATGGGTATGTCTGACTCTCGAGGTTTTTCAACTGGAGGGAGTCGTGGTTTGTTCAGAAAATAAAAAGCTACTCGCAATAATGTAGCAACTGTGGCGCTGTTCTCCACTGATTTCGTGCCTTCTTCACGGCTCTCACATTAAACAATCTTCAAGAATTGTAACTTCAAACTCATCTGACACACCCGGATTGTCGGAAGGAGACAGTCGTACATTACTACGGTCATTTTGATTCCTGTCCAAGAATTGCAACTTTATACCAAACGGAACCAATACGAATTCGAAGCGTTTGAGCTTCAACATCGAAGCTTTCGATCTTAATCCGTGTGCTCAGATACCTCCCACCACACCTGTGTGCCATAAAATGCAGATCATCCAGTTTAAAAATGGTTGCCGTCTCACAAGAACATGATTCATAAGATAAGGGAGACGTAACTTTGTAGACCTGGTATGCGTATACAGGTAATGATATAAGAAAAACTGATGCCAAAAAGAGCTTTCTTAAACTCATCTAACACACCTGAATTGCTAGCAGCCTGTCGGACTTAAGACGGTCCTACTCGGTAACTGCTCCTGCGTTTCTCTAGCTCCTGCATCCATGCAGTCGTCGGTAACTGCTCCTGCGTTTCTCTAGCTCCTGCATCCATGCAGTCGTCGGTAACTGCTCCTGCGTTTCTCTAGCTCCTGCATCCATGCAGTCGTGCGGTTGCGATAAATTGGTCTAAAAATTTCTCGCAATCCTCGCTACGGTCGCTCAAGTTCGACAGCTAGGTTGATGAGCGCCTGGAATGAACGTTTACCTGCCGGATTTCGACGCATGAGCTCTCTGCAGGGTTGCTTTGCTGACTGTAAAAGACTTATGCAAAAAAATAGGCGGTTGCTGTCCATAAACAAGCCGCTAGTGAAGCAGCAAATATTGCCGGAATGATCTGAGACTTAACATGATCCATCAGGTCACAGCCAGTGGTCATCGAGCTTAATATGGTTGTGTCAGATATAGGTGAACATTGATCTCCGAACACACTTCCGTTCAATACTGTGGCGAAACATACCATCATAAACAGCTTTGGATTTGCTAATGACTGTGATTGCGCGATGGCCCAGGCAAGAGGCATGGTAAGGGGGAAGGTGATTGCATAGGTTCCCCAGCTGGTACCCGTTGAAAAGGCAATGATCATAGTCATCAGCTGTAAAATTACCGGCAATAACCAATAGGGAAGCTGCTCGCCGAGTAGCGACACGACATATGATCCTCCGCCAACTTCCTTGCTGATACTGCCAATGATCACCGCAAGCATCAGGATGACCGAAGCAACCACCACACCTTTTAACCCATCACCAAAACCTTCAACGACATGGGTTAATGACATACCTTTAGCGATGGCAATGGAAGCAGAGAGCAATAAAGCGACTCCGAAGGCCCAGTTAACTTTTGGAGTGCCCAGGTAGATGAACGTTAAGACAGCGATAGCAATCAGACTGACCAGAGGAATAATGAATTCCAGAACATTCGGCCTGTAATTTTCGGGGACTTTCGGTGTTTGTAGTTCGGTGGTGCTGAGGGGGGTTGCACCTGGAGCGTCCAGCTGACCGGTTTCCAGAGCCCTTCTATGTGCCTTTTTCATGAGGGAACCGGAAAAACAAGTAATATTCAGACACAGTAAAAGTGTTCCGGTAACGGCCAAAATACTATAAAAGCTGAAAGGCACACTGCTAAAGAAAAAAGCTAAACGATCCGCTTCCGTTGCCAGAAATGATACACCGGGCACAAAAATTAATGCCTGCACGTAAGTAGGCCACGCGTTGAATGCCAGTACAGAAGCAATGGGAGAAGCCGTTGAGTCGACAATGTAACTCATTTCTTCATGGCTGACTTTCGCTTTATCAGCAATCGGACGTATAGTAGTACCTACCAGTACGGTACTTATTGTCCCCCCCTGGAAAAAGAGAACACCCAGTAGCCAGGCGACTATTTTTGCGGAACGTTCACCCTTTACAAAGTGTTTGGTCATAAAGGTGGCAAATGCCTGTGCAGCGCCCGTTTTGGACCAAACCCCCAAGAGGCCGCCAAGAAGCCATAAATACAGCAATAGTATTGATGCAGTGCCTTTTTTAGCCAGGTTGGGAATAATCACTTTGTCAGTCAAATCGTATTGACCGAGCATAATTGCACCAACAATGATGCCACCCAATAAGGCTGTTAGTGGCTCTCTGGTGATCAGGCACAAGGCTATTGTTACTAATCCGGGAAGAAGCGACCAAAAGCCATAATGAAAAGTCGGCTCGAGCAATTCGTGATTGCCTTCATATTTGTGGCTAACATTAACTGCAGCCAAAACCCCTAACACAAAGATTATCAACGCAAAAACATTATAATTCTTCATTGACTATACCTTTTTTGCTAAAAGAGCTCAGATGGATTCAAGCAATAAGTGCAATAGCCTGCTCAGTTTAGACCTTAGCCGGGTTCGTCTATCGAGAAACTTTTCTGGCATAATTTCTGGTGTGGCTCTTGTGTTCAGCTTACAGGGGGCGGCAGAAGCGATCGCTCTAGCCGGTTGCGGAATCGGGTCAATCAGTGCAAGAAACGTCGCGCTGCCGGAGGATCGTCATTTGAGTGGTTTGCAGGCAGCGGCTGCTTCAGCGCGAGAACTCACAGGTTATTGTTCTTCTTCTTTAAACACCGTTATAGCCTGGCCTTCATCACCGGCATAAACAACAACGATTTCTGCAGGCTCATCCGATGTGTTCACTCCGTAATGCCACTCATCTACCATCTCAACCAGCGCATCACCGGCTTTCAAGTTCAGTTGCTTGCCATCAGACAATCGAATCACCGTTAATTCACCTTTAACCAGGTAGCCTGCATTGATAACAGGGTGCTTGTGAATGGGCAGTCTTGAGCGTGGGGCGATGGTAATACGCAGTACACGGACTTCAGGGTTCTCAAGGGTGACACTTTTCAGAAGGGTACCATCCCAGCTGGTTGTGCTGTGAGCCAGCACTTCAGTAGAAGACTTGCCAGCAGAAAAAGTGAAAGAACTACTAAGAGTCAGAAATAGAACCGCGCTTCTGAAAACGGTTTTCATTATGATTTTACTCTGGGGAAGTTTAATAATTTTACATCAAATAAAGATGAATTCTGACCTGTTCAGGTGCAGGGGGGTTGGCAATTTTAATTATCCTTATGCAGGCACAGTAGTCTATTTGTTGGTATTGATCAGTGCGGTATCGACAGGGGGGATTTGTAGCCCTAAGGACATAACTGACAGGCTTATTCAGCCGATATCCTGCCGATCACAAAATTAAAATAACAGATCTCAGTTGGTCAACAGACTGACTTCATCAAGCAGTTCTTTCAGTCGCTCCATTTTTTCCTGACTTAAACCCTCGGTTAGACGGCTATAACTGTTTTCCACCATAGGGGTCATCTCGTCCAACAGTTTCCTGGCTTTAGGAGTAGCTTTGACCAAAATACGTCTATGGTCTTCTGATGATTTGCGGCGGCTGACATAATCCTGTTGCTCAAGACGCTGGATAATGCCTGTCAGACTCGGGCTCAGAATGCAGCAGGCATCAGCCAGCTGTTTGGTCTCCATCTCGTCGGTGTCGTTCAGAACCCGCATCACGCGCCATTGCTGTTCGGTAATGGAGTGTTCTTGCAGCATGGGACGGAAGAAGCTCATGGCAGCCTCTCTGGCCTTAAGCAATTTGAGTGGTAGAGAATCTTCGTACTTGCGCATCGTGTTCAGTTTACAGCTAATAACTATGATTGGCGGATTGTGTGCATCTTGTTCAGGATAATCAAGACAATGATGTAATTAATTACACCGTATTTATCCGTACTCGAAAAAATCTACAGGTAATCATAGTCGTTTCTCTAAAGGGGGATGTGGCCGGAGTGTTCGCTTTCATGGGGGGTGTCGGAAATATACAGGATTGTACACGTGCGGATGAGTATATTCTGAAGTACAGGCTCCTGGCCTGATAGTGTGAAAAATAATCAATGGGTGTGCAGTTCTGGACGATACTGATATATTGAAGCAGACTTCAGGTCGTTAAATACCTGGGTTTTAGTTTCAATCGGAATCCTGCATATTATATGGGTATCACTCTTTTTGATTGCGCTGACATGACAACAACAAACACTTGGGAGTGCTGATCATGGCAACGGTAGCCTTTATCGGTCTTGGTAATATGGGAGCGCCCATGGCGGCTAATCTGATCAGGGGCGGTCACGATGTGAGTGTATTTGACCTTGTTCCCGAGGCAGTGAGTTCTCTGGCCACTCTGGGAGCAAGAGCAGCAGCCAGTGCAGAGCAGGCATGTTCCGGAGCCGGGTTTGTTATTTCTATGTTGCCCGCCAGTAAGCATGTAGAAAGTCTCTACCTGGATCAGGGTTTGCTGGATTCCGCTCCCACTTCTGCCATTCTTGTCGACACCAGTACCATTGATGCGGACACCGCCAGAAAGTTATCGGCTGCTGCTGCCGGGAGAGGGAGGTCAATGATTGATGCGCCTGTGTCCGGTGGCGTTGCTGGTGCGACTGAAGGTACTCTGTCGTTTATGTGCGGAGCCGCCGACCCTGAAGTGTTTGAAAAGGTGAAACCGATACTTCTGGACATGGGTAAGAATGTTTTTCTGGCCGGTGGACCAGGAGCTGGTCAAGTGGCCAAAGCCTGCAATAACATGTTGTTGTCCATCTCAATGATTGGTACCTCGGAGGCGCTTAATCTTGGAACCAAAAATGGCCTTGACCCAGAGGTACTTTCTAACATCATGCTGGCCAGTTCAGGAAAAAACTGGGTACTGGAGGTTTATAATCCATGTCCTGGTCTGATGGAAAACGCTCCGGCCTCCAGGAATTATGAGCCGGGATTTATGAGCGAGCTGATGTTGAAAGATCTTGGGTTGGCAATGGCGGCTGCCACTAGCAGTGAGGCTATGACCCCTTTGGGTGGCCTTGCTTATGAGCTGTATAACCGCCATGTTTCCGGGGGAATGGGCAAGAAAGATTTTTCCAGTATCTTCCGGGCCATAGAAAGCTTGCAGCCAGAAAGTTAATCACTGGCTGCTGCGGATACCGGATGTTTCAATTTTAATAAGACGCTGCTTGTACAGCCCACCCAGTGCCATTTTAAAGGCACGTTTGCTGGCTCCGAAGACCCGTTTGATTTCAGCAGGATCGGTTTTATCGTTCAGAGGAAGAAAACCTCCGGCAACTGCCAGTTTGTCCATAATCTGTTGACTGAGAGAGTCCAGCGCCTGTTGATCAAAGCCGGGCTTTTTCAGACAGAGGTCTATTTTTCCATCCGGTCTGATACGCTTGATATAACCCTGTACTTTATCACCCGGTTTGACTGAGTCGTTTGCTTCCTGGCTGAAAAGCAGTCCCTGGTGTCTGTTATTAATAATGGCCATATAGCCAAGGTCGGTTTTATCGTAAATCAAAAGGGATACAGGTTGGCTGTTCTGGTACTCTCCTGCTGAGCGATCAATGAACTTATGCAGCCTTGAGGATCCTACGATGCGTCTTGTTTCTTCGTCCTGGTAGAGATAGACAATATAGTGTCCACCTTCGCGCATACGGGTTTTTTGTTCACGAAAGGGGACCAGCAGATCCTTGCCCAGATTCCAGTCCAGAAAGGCTCCAATCGGATTGACTTCTTTGACTTTCAGCGCTGCAAACTCACCAACACAGGCCAGTGGTGTTTCTGTCGTTGCGATCAAATGGTCGTCGGAGTCAAGGTAGACAAAGACATCCAGTTCATCTCCAATATTGCAGTCTGCAGGGACATGCCTTTTGGGTAGCAGGATTTCATCAAACTGTCTGCCATCCAGAAATACGCCGAAGCCTGCTTTACCGACGACTTTCAGGCGATTTTTCTGGCCAACTTTAACGTATTTTCCGGACATATCTGTGCCTTTGAGCGAAAGGTGAGAAGTCAGAGTTTTTTCTCCCAGAACAGGGCGTGTCCGAGCTGTTCATCCAGTTCGAAACCCGAGAAGCCAAGCTTTCGGTAAGCAGCCTGTGCTACATGATTCCCTTCCACAACTTCCAGCGTGATTTTGCAGCACTCTTTTTCTCTGGCGATCTGTTCAATTTTTTCGAAAAGTTTTCTGCAAAGGCTTTGACCTCTGAATGACTCATTAACGACCACATCATGGATATTGATCAGAGGTTTGCAGGCGAAAGTAGAAAATCCTTCCAGACAGTTGGCCAGAGCGGCTGGTTGTCCATCAACCAGACAAAGCACCGAAAATGTGAAAGGACGTTTTGACAGTTCCTGAATCAGATGTTCTCTGGTGAAGCTGCTTAGTGGCATTCCTCCACCCATGGGGTCTCTGGCGTAGTGGTCGAGCAATTCAATAATGGCCTGACCATGATCAGGGTTTGAATAATCGGCTACGAAAATATCGGGCATGAAAATGACTTCTGGTAGATAAAGCTAAACAATCAGGAAAAGTATTCTTGCATAACGGGCCTTGAATGGATAGCAGTCTGACAGGGTTCCGAGTCATCTTATCAAGTAACAGTGAAGAGTAACTTCTGTGGCTTATGGCCCGGAACTTTTTATTCTCTACCGGGTCAAAATTATAACGATTAGCGAGAAATCTAACATGGAGGTTAGAATTATGAACCCTTCCTGTGTAGCCGGGGCAAGCGGATACCCGGTGTCTTTAAGGCCTGAAAATACTGCGCCAAGTCGCGTTGGTGCTATCTGGTGCACCATCACCGGCGCATTCAGATGTGTTGGCTGCACGAGTGATGATGCTGTGTTGCCCGGTAACCAGAGATATTCAGCAGGTCCTCCAACGGATTTGAAGGACAGAGACGTTAAGGGAATATCTTCAAACCCCCTGGATTTACCAGGCACTGATGACCATGCAAAGGCGTTTAAAGAAGTTGTTCGCAGAATTAAGACAGACCAACAATCATTGATCATGGAAAAGGTTAATGCCATTACCAAAGATCATCTCAAACAAATTGTCCAGTGTTGTCGCAAGCCAGAACAAATCACTGATGAACACCTCAGCTTTTTTAAAACTGATACCTTTGCCTATGCAGCGCTCCGTGCATTTCGGGAAAAGAAAATCAGCGGCAATGAATTTGCAACCCTGGTCACCCTGCAGGGCGTTTACCTGGAAGGTATCCGGAATATAAAATCATTTGAAATTGTTCATCACAAGCTGTTTGACGGTAACAGAAACGCTAATGAAGCCAACTGGGGCATCATTGCGCTTTCACTAGAAAGGTCAAAGTGGTTTTTTAACGGTTCTTCTTTTGATGTGAGTTCCATCATCGAGAAAATGAAGCGTTTGCTTGAAAAAGCACCTCCGGTTGAGGCAAGTTTCTGGAGCTGCACGTATCCGGATTCCTCAGATAAAGACAAAGGGCTGCGTACGATGTATAAAGTCCTGTCAAACAGAAACTTCAACGTTTTATTAGTTGACTGGTGGTGGACTGGTTGGGTGATATGCCCATCCATCACGTTGCGACAGGCTTTTATTGACAGTTTTTGTCAGGAAGAAGCCCATAAAATCAATCCAGTGATCGGGGCCAGTTCGCTTGAAGATATCAGAACCGGCGGGCTGAAAGGATTCAGAGACATGGCTATTCCGTTTCCTGGTCACCCTTTGCCAAAAACTGCTGACCACATAGTTGCTCGATGGATTCTCGAGTTTATGCAGCATGATTTTTATCATGCAGTGCGAGCCAGCATGTTAAAAAATGTGGATATCCATTTAATCATTGCTATTGCCGATGTTGTGAAAAAGATCAAAGCATCCTTCAACAATGAGTACCACAGGGTAACCCGGCTTTTTCAGCAGCGGGAAGAAGAATTTGAACACTCTATTTCCAACCAGCTACAGAAACAACGGGGCAGAATGAGAAAAGATTGGCAGAAGAGTGAAGAGGTGGTCAGTATAAAAAATACACTCGAATATCTGAAACGGACCAGAAAAGCCCTGGGCCAGTTTGCATTTAACCTTGAAGATCTGGATACCCATAAACCAACGTGGGATATAAGTTCGTATAATTATGATAAAGAACGATGCAGAGAGCACTTGTCAAATATTCTGCTTCAATTGAACAGCGGTTCGGGAAAACCCTGGAGTGAGTTACTGAGTGAAACCGATGCTGGTATTGTCGGTCAGTGCATTATTCCGTTGATTTCCGGTAATTTGTCTAATCCCCTGGAGTTGTATAATCATTTCTGCCGCAAGATTGATTCGGAAATAAGTTCTGGTTCCAAAAAGCATCTCTCAAAAGAAGAGAAACAGAAATACCTGGCCAGAAGTAAAAAGTTGATTGAACCGCTGAATCCATCGGTTAAACTGGATCAGTCGCAATGGCCAGTTTTTCTTCGGGAAACAATGAAAAATGGAGTGCATATTCCAGACTCTGAGCTTGATTAATGAATAAATGAAATTATGCAATTTGTTGATTTTTTTTGATTGAACATACAATCAATTAAAACATCTGGTACGGTCAGCGCCTGACCCAGTGACTTTCATACAGGCAGTTGTTTGGATAGTAAACGTCTAATGTCGTGCTAAACCCCTTATGGGTATAAATGACAGTGGATTCTGCACATAACAAACGGTTATATTTATATCCCCTATCGGTATATTTGATATTTCTGTGATGTTATGGATCTGAGCCTGTACCCGCAATTAATAGCCATGGCCGTTGTTTTCCTGGGAGCTTTGATCCAGGGCATGATTGGTTTTGGTATGGCAGTGGTAGCCGCTCCCATTCTCTTTGTTGTTGCGCCATCTCTGGTGCCGGGCACTCTGATCTGCATGGCAATGTTGCTGTCTTTGTTGACGGTCAGAAAGTATCGGGGGGCACTGGATCTGGCAGAGATGAAGTATGCTGTGGCTGGCAGAGTTCCGGGCTCACTGCTGGGAGCTTATCTTCTGGTAGTGGCCTCCAGAGAGCATATGAGCCTTTTTATAGGTGTGGCTGTTCTTATGGCTGTCATTGTGAGTCTGTTTTCTGTAAAAGTTCGGGCAAGCAGGTCCAGTTTGTTTGTTGCCGGTGTTATTTCTGGCATCACAGGTACAACATCATCTATTGGCGGACCTCCGATAGCTCTGGTCATGCAGAATGAAACCGGGGACAAAATTCGGGCCAGCATGTCCATTTATTTTGTTTTTAGCAGTGCGATCTCACTGATATTTCTATCAGCGGGTGGCATGGTGGGGCTCGATGACTTTAAGGATGCCCTGATGCTGGTTCCACCCGTATTGTTGGGGAGTAAAATTGCTTCCCATCTATCTCACCGGATTGATCAAAGAATGATTCGCCATGCCTTGCTGGTTCTTTGCAGCATTGCCGGTGTCAGTGCTATTGCTTCCGGTGTTCGATAATCGATCTTTTCAGGTCGTGCAGAGCCTGCGTGTTCTGCTGGTAGCGGCTGGTTGACTTTAGTTTTGGTGTCTATTACGATTCTGAGGATGCGCTGATTTGTCTTGGCTTGCGGGCGCTATAGAAATACCGCTAAAAGAAGGGTTTATGAACGAATTCATGAAAAACCACTCTGTTTAGCACAGGGTGGTTTTTTTTTGCCCTTGAAAAAGAGGTCGTTTAATCGATCTGAAGGCTGAAACTTTCGAGTGGGCAGTAGATACCTGATCAGGTATTTATAACCAGCTCTCACGCAACCCGCCAAGGCAGAAGAACTGATTGAACTGACTGAGTATAACTCAGGCAGTCATGCACTGATTGTATCTGAATCAGGCAGGAGTGATGATGATAGAACTGAAAAACCTTACCAAGGTGTTTAAAGCAGGAGGCAAGGAGGTCAGGGCTCTGGATGACATTAATCTCAGTGTCCCGGAAGGGTCAATCTACGGTGTGATTGGCTCAAGTGGTGCTGGCAAGAGTACGCTGATTCGCTGTGTCAATATGTTGGAGCACCCCAGCTCGGGTCAGGTCATAGTGGACGGTCAGGATCTTACTCATCTGGCCGGAAAGGGCCTGCGCCTGGCTCGTCACAATATAGGGATGATTTTCCAGCACTTCAATCTACTGTCGAGCCGAACGGTTTATCAGAATATTGCTCTGCCACTGGAACTGGCCGGTGCCAGTAAGCCTGAAATAGAAACGGCGGTGGCTCCTCTGCTGGATTTGACCGGTTTGAAAGAAAAGCGGGACAGCTATCCATCCCAGCTTTCAGGAGGGCAGAAACAGAGGGTGGCTATTGCCCGTGCCCTGGCCAGTAAGCCCAGAGTTCTCCTGTGTGATGAAGCTACCTCGGCACTGGATCCTCAGACTACGCGATCGATTCTGGCACTTTTGAAGGATATTAATCGTGAGTTGAAAATCACTGTGTTGATTATTACTCACGAGATGGATGTTGTTAAAACCATTTGTGATCGGGTTGCGATACTAAGCCATGGTCAGCTGATTGAAGAAAATGATGTCGAATCTTTTTTCCTGAATCCAGAAACGGAACTGGCGAGAGAGTTTGTCCGCAGTGCTATCCACGAAAAGCCGGCGGCTGAAGTGGAAAGTCGTTTTCAATCAGAGCCAAAAGAAGGCTCAAGGCCGGTTGTGCGGATTACCTTTGTCGGGCAGCGGGTAGTGGAGCCTCTGATTACCCGGGCGGCGAAGCAGTTTGGTACTGATTTTGTCATTCTGCAAGCTGACATTGAAACCGTTCATGGTAAGTCCATGGGGTTTCTGATGGTAGAAATTATGGGCGAGGAGTCAGACGTTGAGGCTTCCATGCAATTTCTTAAAGACAATGTGCAGGTGGAGGTAGTGGGCTATGTCAGCTGATTCCTGGCTTCTCCTGGGGAAGGCGCTTTGGGAAACCCTTTACATGACAGTAGTTTCTGGCGGACTCAGTTTCCTCTTTGGTATTCCGTTGGGTGTGTTGCTATATATTACCAAGCCCGGACGTATTAAAGAAAATGCAGCTTTAAACTCAGTGCTGGGTGCCGTCGTTAACGCTACACGTTCTGTGCCGTTTATTATACTGCTGGTAGCGATTATTCCTCTGACTCGCCTGCTGGTAGGAACCTCTATCGGGACAACGGCCGCGATTGTGCCGCTGACCCTGGCAGCTATCCCTTTTGTTGCCCGTATTGCTGAAGGTGCTATCAATGAGGTGCCTTCTGGACTGGTGGAGGCAGCCCAATCCATGGGCGCAACGCCTTTGCAGATTGTCAGTCGGGTATTGTTGCCCGAAGCACGTCCCGGGCTGATTAATGGTATGACCATTACTCTGGTGACCCTGGTCAGTTATTCGGCCATGGCGGGAGCCATTGGCGGTGGTGGTCTTGGTGACCTGGGTATCCGCTATGGCTACCAGCGTTTTGATGGCGTCATCATGCTCGCCACTGTGGTGGTGCTTATTGTGCTGGTTCAGTTGATACAGAGCATTGGCGACCGTTTGCAAAATTATTACGACAGAACTCGCTGAGTGTTTGTGAATTAAACCATTGAATGGGACAGGTTGTTTCAGTGCTTTGTCCCGAACTGGTTGAATGGAGAAGTGAAGAATGTTTGCAGTCAATAAATTAAAAGCACTTGCAGGCGCAGTGCTTATGGTCGCCAGTGTTCTGCTGGCGGGGTGTGGCTCTGAGAATTCCCCGGAAGGTCCTTTGAAGGTAGGCGTTATGGCAGGTCCGGAGGCTGACGTTATGAAAGTGGCCGCTGACATTGCTAAAAAAGATCATGGAGTGGATGTTGAATTGGTCGAATTTTCTGATTACGTCTCTCCCAATGTGGCTCTGGCAGATGGTTCTATTGATGCTAATGCCTTCCAGCACAAACCTTATCTGGACAGCATGATTCGTGATCGTGGTTTCAAGCTGGCGGCTGTAGGTAATACTTTTGTGTATCCGATTGGCGCATACTCCAGAAAAATCAAGGATATCAGCGAGCTCAAAGATGGAGCCAAAGTGGCTATTCCAAACGATCCAAGTAATGAAGGCCGTACACTGATCCTGCTGGATAACAAGGGCTTCATTAAACTCAAAGACGTCAGTAATCTTGAGGCGACACCGGCTGATATTGTTGAAAATCCTAAAAACCTTCAGTTCATTGAGTTGGATGCTGCCCAACTGCCTCGCTCTCTGGATGATGTTGACCTGGCTTTCATCAATTCAACCTACTCTGTGCCTGCAGGTCTGCTGCCAGGGCGAGATGCACTGCTGGTTGAAGGTAAGGACTCACCTTATGTCAATCTGATTGTGGCACGTGAGGATAATAAAGGGGATCCTCGCATTCAGACTCTGGTTGAGTCTTACCATACTCCGGCAGTGGAAGAAAAAGCCAGGGAGTTGTTTAAAGGCAGTGCAGTTCCTGGCTGGAAGTAATTTGTTTTCCTCAAAAGATCTTGAGTAGCTTGTGAGAAAGCCCGCTGATTTCAGAGGGCTTTAGCTTGTTTGTTCGGATTTTTAGGGTTGTTCTCTGGGTTATTTGCTCTTGTTTTACGAAAGTTTCCGTGGTGCCTATTCCGCAGGGCGTAAAGTTTGCTAAGATAACCCGTTATTTTCTTGTGTCGGCCCGTCAAGTCAGCGCTGCTCATCCGAATTATGGGATCGAATGAGTAAGCTGGCTCGCTCGGGAGCTCTTTTCCTTTGCATGAGGCGGGGGTACTTCATGGCTGTAGTTGCCAAAAAGTCATCCATGATTTTTTTCTCGGATCCATCTGACCACTACTGTCACAGGGTTCGTATTGTTCTGGCCGAAAAAGGGGTCGCGGTAGATATTCAGGATGTGAACCCTGAAAATCTGCCTCAGGAACTGTCTGATCTCAACCCGTATAATAGCCTTCCAACTCTGGTTGATCGTGAGCTGGTGCTTTATGAGCCGAGCGTCATGATGGAGTATCTGGATGAGCGTTTTCCTCATCCACCACTGTTGCCGGTTTATCCGGTCAGCCGTGCCCAGAGCCGTCTGATGATGCACCGCATCCAGAAAGATTGGTGCAGCCTGGTAGATGCTATTACGGATCCAAAAACCAAAGAGACGCCTGCGGCCCGTGCTCGTAAAGAGCTTCGTGAAAGCCTGTTGTCCGTAGCGCCTATTTTTGCTGAAAAGCCATTCTTTATGAGTGATGAGTTCACCCTGGTGGACTGCTGTGTAGCCCCAATTCTCTGGAGGCTCCCCGCGATGGGCATTGAACTGCCCAAGCAGGGGCAGGCGATCCTGGATTATGCTGAACGTTTGTTCGAGCGCGAATCCTTCAAAGAAAGCCTGTCTGAAATTGAAAAAGAGATGCGTGAAACTCTTTGATTTAAACTAGACCCTGGCAGTCTGGCTGCCAGGGCTAAATAATCTGGCCAAGCAGTCATGAGCTGAGAGTATGTTCGAATCTTTGACTGTCAGACGATTGTTCCAGGCAGCCGATGCTCTTGGCAGATTAGAAGTGTTTTCTCTGTTTCAGGGGCTGTCGCAAAAATGGTGCACTTCGCCGATACGGTGTTAAAAAGTGACCTGCTTTGCTTGCTGCTTTTCGAAACCCTTATCCACGGAGAGGGTCAGGGGACTTCTTCTATAGTGGCTATTGATGGCTCCTGGGTCAGACAGTTGTCCGGAGTTAGTCTGGATGGAGACATATTATGACAATGACCAGCAGTCGCCCTTATATTGCCAGAGCAATCTACGACTGGATTCTTGAAAATGACTGCACCCCATACATTCTGGTGGATACTGCCCGTAAAGGGGTAGAGGTGCCCAGAGAGTATGTTAAGGATAATCAAATAGTCCTCAATATTTCCCCGGCAGCAGTGCGTGCCATGCATATGGGAAATGATGTTATTACCTTTGATGGTCGCTTTGGTGGTGAGGCATTGACCATAGTGGTTCCTGTTGAATCGTTGATGGCCATCTATGCCCGTGAGAACGGTCAGGGTATGGTATTTGAAGTTGAGCCTGTTGCCGAGTCGGAAGAGCATGTGTCTCCTCATTTTGAGCTGGAGGCTGTGTCGGGTCCGGAGTCTCAGGAAGCCTCCGTTGAAAAAGAAGAGCGGTCCGAAAAAACTCCCCGTAAGCCTGGCAAGCCGAATCTGAAAGTTGTTAAGTAAGTCGGGGCTTAAAACTCTGCGGTTTATTTTTTGGTTTGGTTTTTCTGACCAGGCTGGCTTCGCTTTAGCAGGGTGTTCTGGTTATTATTTCCCGGTGTTTGGTAATCGGAATAGTTATACCAGTCGTGCTTTCTAACTCCCGTGATGAGCGTGAGGCGTCATAGCCTTAGCTATGGCGACGTCGCCAACGCAGGATTAAGGCTCAAATCTTCAGCGCAACAGGGAGTTAGAAAGTTCGATTGGTATTAGAAGAGGTGTTGATGAACCTGACTATTATTAGCGGAAGCCACCGTAAGGAATCCCAGAGTGCTCGTATCAGTCATGTGCTCAAACTGCGTGCACAGGCACTGGCGCTGTTTGATCAGGTAGATATTCTTGATCTGGCAGAAAATCCTCTGCCATTGTGGGATGAGTCCATCTTTTCTGGCAATAAAGAGTGGAAGTCCCTTTTGGCTCCCTGGAAAGCCAGATTAAACGACAGTGATGCGATTATAGTGGTGTCGCCGGAGTGGAATGGCATGGTTCCTTCAGGTCTGAAAAACTTTTTCCTGATCTTCGGGGCGCAGCAGTTAGGACATAAGCCAGGCCTGATCACAGCTGTGTCTGCTGAGCAGGGCGGTTCTTATCCCGTTATGGAGTTGCGCTCAAGCAGCTATAAAAATTGTCGTCTCTGCTACATTCCAGATCACCTTATTGTACGAAATGTGGCTTCTGTTATGACGGGTGAAGATGCAGAAGCTGATCGCCAAATGCAAGAGCGTATGGATTACAGTCTTGTTGTCCTGAAAGAGTATGCTCTTGCGTTGAAAGGTGTGCGTGAAAGCGGTGTTATTGATCACAAGACTTTCCGGAACGGTATGTGAGTTTCATTCAGAGTGCGTTCATTGCGCTCTTCCCCCTCCTCTTCGGTGGTTATTCTCTCGTCTGAAAATGTGCGCTTGATAGGCTGAGAAATCCCGGATTTTTGGTTGCAGGTCTGAAATCCTTTTCTAAGCTATGGTCATGGTTATGCAGGAGTGTTTTATGAAGCGCAGCAGTCTGCTTCTCATTCTGGCTATCATCGTTCTCCTGATCGGACGATCAAGCCCTGTTACCAAAGATAGTCGTTCAATTACGACGAAAGACGCTCCTCGTATGAATCTTATGGATTCTTTTTCGGAACTCTGCAGTAGTCTCTTGGTTGAACTCACTAGCCTTTATTCTGCTTGGACGCCCATCTCATAAAGTTTAAAAAAAGCTGCTTGCCGTTATCGCCGGACACTTCAGGGTGAAACTGTACGCCAAGTATCGGGCGGTCATTGATGCTGATCGCTTCTACGTCGTAAAACTCCGACTCTGCCAGGATCCTTGTGTTCGCTCCTGCCTGAATGCCCTCGCAATGATCCTCTTTAAAGAGAGGGGGTGCTGGAAGGTCTTCAAAAAGGCCATGCTTTTCAAGAATAATGATGCTGTCTTGATCTCGTCTTTCCTGTCCCCTGAAGACTTGGCCACCATGTATCAGGGCGATTGCCTGATGACCAAGGCATATACCGAGGGTGGGTGGGAGAGGTTCCCGAAGGAATTCAAATTGTTGCATTAACGCCTCTGTTTTCTCAGGGCTGTCAGTAAACAGGAATGGACCGCCGGAAATAATGACGGCTGTTGCCTGTTTGAAATTGAATTGATTGGCGCTTTTCAAAGCAATAGTTTTGGAAGCTGTGCCCAGACTGGAAAGGGTCTTTTTTATCTCGGGAGTTGTGTTACTGCCGCAATCAATAACGATGACCTGGTTGGTTTTGATCTGATTCATCATACTCTCGGGAAATAAGGATGAGCGTTTATCAGGGGCTTTATACCAATTGAACTTTCTGACTCCCTATTGCGCTGAAGATGTCACTGGGAAGAAATAAAGGAAGAGGGAGCAAGGCGCAAGGCTTTCCCCTCATTCGATTACTGAATATATTCAAAGACTTTGACTATTTTCTGAACACCGCCAGTGTTTCTGGCAATATCCACTGCTGCCTGTGCCTGTCTGGGAGTAGTCAGTCCCATCAGGTAGACAGTGCCTTTTTCTGTATTGATCTTGATGCGGTCTGCAGAAACTTCTTCACTCTGGATCAGGTTCGCTTTCACCTTGGTGGTCAGCCAGGAGTCATTGCTCTGTTCAAGCAGGCTGGCATTACTGCCCAGAGTGAGTTCGTTGTAGACCTTGTCAACTTCTTTCACATTCCCGGCGGTTTCTTCTGCGAGGCGCTTAAGTTCATTACTGGATACCTGTCCGATTAAAAGCACTGTGCCATTGAAGCTGACGATTTTAATCCGGCTGTCTTTAAACCGTTCATCGGCTTTATTAATGTTAACGGCGGCTATGGTTTCGATGGTCTGGTCGTCTATCAAGTTGCCCCATGAGCGTTCAGTGGGGTCTGTTCGGATGGGGTCTTCATTGACGCTGCCGACAATGGTCGCACAGCCCCCCAGCAGAAAGAGTGAGCTAGTTAAAATCAGAGCGTTTAAACGCTTCACCTTGTTACCTCCTGGTGGGGGATGAATTAAACGTAGTCAGTCTTATAGTCAAAATAGTCTTTCATCGAGACTTACTCTCCGGAAAACAGGAACTCATCGATCAGGTCACACAGGCAATGAACGACCAGTTTATGAACTTCCCGAATACGTGGAGAGCTATTATCCGGAACCCGGATTTCAATATCTTCCGGATGCAGTAATCTCGCCATATCGCCACCGCTTTTACCCGTCAGGGCAATGACCTGGATATCGCGATCATGAGCGGCCTGAATAGCTTGAACGATATTGGGACAATTGCCCGATGTCGAGATCGCTAAAAGAATGTCGCCTTGTTGCCCCAATGCCCTGATTTGTTTTGAGAAAACTTCGTGAAAGCTGGTGTCATTAGCGATTGAGCTTAATATCAAATTGTCGGCGCACAGAGACATGGCTGGTAATGAAGGTCTTTCTCGTTCATAACGATTGAGCAGCGCGGAAACAAAATGCTGGGCATCTCCTGCGGAGCCGCCGTTTCCGCAGGCCAGGATTTTTCCTTCGTTAAGAAGGGTTTGCACCATAAGCTCGGATGCCTGGGCGATCAGGGGAGGTAAACAGTCAGCGGCACGAATTTTGGCGTCAATGCTGTCTGAAAAATGTTGTGTAATGCGCTCATGCATGTCTCAAAATCCCGAATAGTTCGACGCCGTGCGTTTCGCAACTGGCATTTTCTTTCGCTATGGGCATTAGAAAACCGTGAAAGCCTCATGAGTTCATGGCTAGCCAGGTACTTAATAGATCAGTTAGTTTACCGTGATTTTTTTTTCATTACCCCTTTTAAATACCATCATCCATTGGGGAAGTTAAGAGCGAGTGATGTTTACGCATTTTATCAGTTGTCAGGTTGCATACAGGTTTAAAAAATACCTTTGATCCATTCTATAGGCTTTTCGGAGTTTGCGTCATCATGGATGGATGCATTTTTGAGCAAAAGTGCATCGAAGCGGCAAAGCCTGTGCTGGTGGTTCGAGTGCAGGGCGAGAAAGTGATTGGCTGCTTTTCTGATTTTATTTTGCTTGCGGTAGGTAATGGACTCGGCAGCTGAACCAAATTGTGACTGTGATCTGAATCGGACTTCTACAAAAACCAGTGTTTCTTTTTCGAGCATGATCAGATCTATCTCTCCTGCTTTGCAGGCATAGTTTCTATTGACCAGCTTCATGCCCCGGGCTTTGAGGTATTCCAAAGCCCGGTTTTCTGCGCAAAGCCCCTTATTATTGAGAAGCTTTAATTGCCAGAACATCAGCTTTCCTTTGAATCGAAACAGGCAGTGCTCTCAGTCGACCATCCCGGAAGATTTGCCAGGAAAGCTCCCTCACCACATGGTGTTTGTTGTTAATGCTAAGCATGCCTGTCAGTCCTTCCAGACGACTGCCTGGCAGACTGGCAAGTTGTTGCAGGCGGGGATACAACTTAAAAGCGTCAGCTCCCATGGCGTAAAGACTGCCATACTGGCCTTTTGAGCTGCTCCAGGTGGCTTTTATATTGGACTCGAGACTGCTTTTCTGGCCAGGCAGGTACCAGGTCATTACAGGGATTCTGAGGTTGTTCAGATCCTGATCTCTGCCAGGGTCGACTCTACCGGAGTATGCGCTGGAAGTGGCATAAACAGGCAGCTTGCCAGCGAACTGGTAAGAGAGGGCAGGCTTGAGCTGGCGAGCTTCCTTGGGGTGGGAAGGCATGTAGATCATGTCAATATCGTGTCTTCTGCGGGGAGTAAAGCCCAGTGGCTCTCTCAGAACTCTGCTCAACTCTTTGGCACGTTTCTGGCTTTCGTCAACCAGCAGCGCCTGACCAGCCAGTTGGCTGAATTCGGTCTTGTTGTTGAATTTAGTAACACCGGCCACCTCGCCACCGAGTTTTGTCCATTCGGACACAAAGCTGTTGGAGGCTCTGTCACCCCATGAAGTCTCCGGGCGAAGTATCAGTACACGATGGTGTCCATCCAGAATGCCGCGACGGGCCACAGCTCTGCCTTCATCTTCGATGGATAGACCGTACTCGAAGAAGCTGTTGTTTTGTCCGGGGTTGCTCCTGCTGTCTTCGAGGTTGTTCAGTGCAAGAATTGTAAGGTTGTCGGGCGTATTTTCTTTTAACAGGCCGACGTTAGTTTTATCCAAAGGACCGATGATCAGTTTGGCACCTTCATTTTTGGCTTGGTTAGCCAGCTCGACAACGTTCTTGCCGTGAGTGTCCAGTATGCTCACTTCGGGTAGGGTCTCATCAGCAAGATTCTGGTGATAAGCAGCGAGAAAGCCGTCGCGAATGGCTCTGCCTGCAGAGGCCAGTGGGCCGCTGACAGGAAGAAGAAGAGCAATTTTGTCGGGCTGCTGAGTGCTGGCTGTCTGAAGCGCACTGATGTCTTTCGGCAGGTAGGTTGTTGCAGGGTGGCCAGGCCAGCGAGTTCGCCAGTGGCTCAAGTCGGCCAGTTGCTCGCTCACGGATTTGCCCGGGCGGTAAATCAGGGCAAGTTGCAGCCAGCCTTTCATGGTTCTGTTGTTAGTCTGACTGTCCAGGCTGATCAGGCGCTCTTCAGGTGCGTTAAGCAGGGTTTCCCAGAAGGCGTTGCGGCTCTTGGGTTGTTGGTCGAGTTCACTTATGTTGGACAGCATGCTCCATTCATCCAGCGCTGCAACGTACTCCCCGAAGCGGTTATACGCGCGTGCTTTGAGGATATGGCTTTGATCCAGAAGCCCGGTATTGCTGCTGTTAATGACGACAGCTCGATCCAGCCAGACAAATATTTCCCGGTTCTGCCCTGCCTGCTCAGCAATGCGGGCTCTTGCCACGGCCATTTCTGCTTTCAGAGTCTCGGGTAGCTCTTCATAATTCAGGCTGTTCAGAATGGTTTTTGCCCTGCCCATCTGGTTGTTGATCAATTGCCCGGCGGCCTTGATTTTGAGTCTTGCACTCTCCGGAAATGAGCTGCGTTCGGCTCGTTCCAGCAGTTGGTCTGCTCCTTCCGGGGCCAGTTCGTGGGTGGGTGCAGGCAGTTCAGCAACTTTGCTGGGCTGTAATGAGCACCCCGTAAGCACTGCGCTGATCAGCAGTGTATTGATGAGAATGCGTTTGGAAAGGTTCTGGCTCATAAAATCGGAGTCAACGACCGAACTGTTTTTGATCTCCCTATTCTACCTCAACAGGGTCATTGCGTCAGCCTGATGGACGTGGTTTGAGAAATCAGTTAGCTAAGGATTCTGTCAACGACGATATGATAAGAGTAAACTCATGGTCGTTTGATTCTTAATACTTCCCTTGCTATGAACGACCTTCATACTGGATAAATTGGCTGGCAGGATATGTCTGAAAGTGCACTTTTTGTTGTTTCGACCCCCATTGGTAATCTCGATGATATGACACCAAGAGCCATTGAGGTGCTGAAGCAGGTGTCAGTGATTGCGGCGGAAGATACCCGACACAGTCGCAAGTTACTCAATCACTTCGGGATCGATACCCCCATGATTCCCTGTCATGAGCATAATGAACGGCATCAGGCAGAGGTGTTGCTGGCTCGATTGCAGCAGGGTGATTCTGTGGCATTAATCAGTGATGCCGGAACGCCCCTGATTTCAGACCCGGGTTTTGTATTGGTGCGAATGGTCAGGGAGCAGGGTATTAAAGTGGTGCCTGTGCCAGGTGCCTGTGCGCTTGTGGCGGCTCTCTCGGTCAGTGGTTTGCCAACAGACAGGTTCTACTTTGAAGGCTTTCTACCGGCCAAATCCTCTGGTAGGAAGAAAAGGCTCGAAGCGCTGGGTGCGATGACCAATACCTGGGCTGTGTACGAATCTACACACCGAATTCTCGATAGCCTTGCTGATTTTCGGGAAGTGTTGGGTGGAGACCGGTACGTTGTGTTGGCCAGGGAGTTGACCAAAACATTTGAGACGGTGCTGGCGGGCAAGGTAGAAGCGTTGGAGAAAATACTGCAGGAAGACTCCAATCAGTGTCGTGGCGAGTTTGTGGTTTTGGTAGAGGGGGCTGAGGAGCAGAAGCAAGAGGCTGTTGATCCTGAAACCGCTAAATTACTGCAACGGCTGCTGCAGGAGTTGCCCGCTAAAAAAGCCGCTGCCGTGATTGCAGATGTTTCCGGGTATCGCAAGAAGCAGCTCTATGAGCTGTCACTCGCAATGAAATAAGTTGTAATTGATTCAGATAATAAGTTTGTGAAATGAACGAATTGCAGTGAGGGGAATCATTCGGTAGTATTCGCCGCCTCGAGTTGGCCGGGCAGTCGCTGTCAGTTACTGTTTCAGTATCTGGTGGAGGAAAGTCCGGGCTCCAAAGGGTACGGCGCCAGGTAACGCCTGGGGGGCGAGAGCCTACGGAAAGTGCAGCAGAGAGCAGACCGCCTAAGTCACCATGCGGTGACCGGTAAGGGTGAAAGGGTGTGGTAAGAGCGCACCGCGTGACTGGTAACAGTTCACGGCATGGTAAACCCCGCCTGGAGCAAGACCAAATAGGAATCCTGAAGGTGTGACCCGCACTGGATTCGGGTAGGTTGCTTGAGGTGTCTGGTGACAGGCATCCCAGATGAATGATTGCCCAGACCTGTCTTCAGGTTGGACAGAACCCGGCTTACAGGCCAACTCGAGATTTACTTTTTCTTCCGCTATCCATTACCCGAATCTAACCGGAAACGGCTTTTTCAGGTGTCACTGACCGGTCAGCAGATCGCTGGTGCTTTGGGTATCAAAATCGTCAATTGTCTGAAATTTTTACAATTTTTTTCGGGCGCTTTTCCTGCTTCATGGGCTTAAACAGCTCTCCTCTTCAAGCTGCTCATTTTTATGCACTTTTTTAATGCAGGGCACTGTGTGTGAGGTCTCTGGAGGAGTCAATTATTTGACCCATCAGACAGATTCTGACCTTGACGTGGGTTTTTCAGGTTTCTATAGTGTGCTTCAGTGGAGTAAAGTGGATAAATGTGGAGTTAAGTGTGCATTACGTGGAGAAAAGGGATGTCGGTTAACACGTTTTCTCTTCGGACTGTGGCCTGCCATTCTGGCTGAATTGACTAGAGGGAAGCGGTTTGTTTCGTGGGGTTAATGCCATCAACCTCGATGCCAAAGGGCGTCTTGCAATACCTACCCGTTATCGGCAGGTGTTGAAAGATCGTTGTGAGGGCAGTCTGGTGGCGACCATTGATACCGATGAGCCCTGTCTCCTGATTTATCCACAGGATGAGTGGGAGGCTATTCAGGCAAAGATTGAAGCCCTGCCCAGTTTTCATCCGATGACACGCCGAATACAAAGACTTCTTATTGGTCACGCTACCGACATTGATATGGATGGCAGTGGACGAGTTTTAGTGCCTCCCTTGCTCAGGGATTATGCGGGTATGGATAAGCGCTGCATTTTGCTGGGACAAGGCAAAAAATTTGAACTGTGGGATGAAGCCTGCTGGAACCAGAGACGAGATGATTATCTTCACGAAGCCAGTGGGTCCGCTGAAGTGCCCGCTGAGCTCCAGTCTTTGTCCCTCTGATGGGTATTTGCCCGGACAAGATAGATGACATTGCAAGAGCAATCAGATCAGCATATTACTGTGCTGCTAGAAGAAGCGGTTGAAGCTTTGGTTACAGATCCTGACGGGCTCTATGTCGACGGGACATTTGGTCGTGGCGGTCACAGTCGTGCAGTCCTGGAAAAGCTGTCTGACAGAGGCAGGCTGGTAGGCATCGACAAGGACCCGAGAGCGATCGCTGCAGCCCGGGAGCTGGCTGAAACGGATAGCCGTTTTTCCATTTATCATGGCTCTTTTGCTGATTTGGAAGAGGCCCTTGATGGTCAGAAAGTAGAAGGTGTTCTGCTTGATCTGGGGGTTTCTTCGCCGCAGTTGGACAACGCCGAGCGAGGTTTCAGCTTCATGCAGGATGGTCCGTTGGATATGCGGATGAATACCACGCAGGGAGAAAGTGCAGCTGACTGGATTAATCGTGCGCAAGAGCAAGAAATCAGCAAGGTGATCTGGGAACTCGGCGAAGATCGTTTTTCGCGCAGAATTGCTCGGGCCATCGTCAGGGAAAGGGAAGGAGAGCCTATTACGACCACGAAACGTCTGGCAGGAATTATTGCTTCTGCCAGCCCTTCCAGAGAGAAGAACAAGCATCCGGCTACCCGTGCTTTTCAGGCCATTCGCATCCATATCAATCGCGAACTGGATGATCTGGTGGATTGTCTGGATGCTGCATTGGAAGAGCTCAAACCAGGTGGGCGTCTGGTGGTTATCAGTTTTCACTCACTGGAAGACAGGATTGCCAAAAGGTTTATCAGAAAGCAGTCCAGAGGCGATGAGTTGCCGCGCTGGATTCCGGTGACGGAAGATCAGCTTAACAAACGAATGCGGCCCGTCGGTAAAGCGATCAAGCCCGGCGAGCAAGAGGTCAAAGCTAATCCAAGAGCGAGGAGTGCCGTCATGCGAATTGCTGAGAAGCTAATCTGACAAGGCTGTAAAAATGGACAGACAACCGCTGCAGGCTTTGTTTCGCAAATCTGGTTTAGTCAGTGTGATGTTGCTGGCCGGTGTTCTTGTGTCAGGGGTGGCTGTGAGCTTTGTCAAGCATGAAAACAGACTGCTTCACAATGAACTTCAACAGGCGTTTGAGCAGAGAAACAAAGCCCAGGTTGAATGGGGGAAGTTGCTTCTGGAGCACAGTTCCCTGACCAGTCCGGGGCGAGTGGAAAGAATTGCAAGGGATGAATTGAACATGGAAGTGCCTGATGCTGGAAGTATAAAAATGGTGATGCCGTGAAGACTGCAGCAAGACCGGCCAGTGCCAGCAGGAAAAAACAGGCTGGCGAGGAAAAGGCTCTGCCTTACCGCTGGCGAGTAAAGCTTTTGCAGATCTTGTTTATAATGGCTGGCCTGGTGATTGGTTATCGTCTCGTAGATCTTCAGGTTTTAAATCGTCATTTTCTTCAGAGCGAAGGTGATAAACGCGCTGTTCGCCATGAGTCCATACCGGCTCATCGGGGCGTCATATTTGATCGAAACGGTAAGATTTTGGCGGTAAGTGCCCCTGTGATGACCGTATGGGCTGACCCTCAGGACTTGATCAAGGCACCAGAGCACTGGCATAAGCTGGCATTTGCGCTCAAGGTTGATGAAAGCTGGCTGGCAAAAAAGATAACAAGCAACGCAGCAAAGGAATTTATCTATCTTAAACGTCAGATGACACCGGAGCAGAGTGAGAAAGTCGAAGCTCTGAAAGTGCCCGGCGTGCATATTCTTGACGAACAGCGACGTTACTACCCTATGGGTGAAGTGACATCGCATCTGGTAGGCATTACCGGTATTGATGATAAAGGTCAGGAAGGGCTGGAGCTGGGATATGATCATTGGTTAACCGGCTCCGAGGGAACTCGCAGGCTGCTGAAAGATCGCCGGGGTCGCCTTGCCAGAGAGGCCGAACTCGTGAAAAGCGCCCAACCCGGTAAGGAATTGATGCTCAGTATTGATTCCAGGCTCCAGTATATGGCTTATCGTGAGCTGAAAAGTGCTGTAGAAAAGGCCAAAGCCACAGCGGGCTCGCTGGTGATGATGGATGTCCAGACCGGAGAGATTCTGGCTATGGTCAATCAGCCGTCCTACAACCCGAATAATCGTACCGGGCTTCAGCCTTACCGAATGAGAAACCGGGTGATGACTGACCTGGTGGAGCCGGGCTCTACTCTCAAGCCTTTTACTGTCGCGGCAGCCATGGAGACCGGCAAGTATGATCGCTATACCCGGATTAAAACCGGCGTTGGCTACATGCGTGTTGGACAAAATGCGGTTAAGGATGTCAGGGGGTTTGGAACCATTGATGTCGAAACTGTTTTGAAAAAGTCCAGCAATATCGGCGTGAGCAAGATGGCACTGGATATCGGTGTCGATAAGGTTGTAGATCTGCTGCGCCGCGTGGGTATCGGGCAGAGCCCGGGAACGGGTTTTCCCGGAGAGAGGGCTGGGTTTCTCCCTTACAAGGATCGCTGGAGCGACATTGAAGTGGCTACCCTGTCCTTTGGTTATGGCTTGACAGTCACGCCATTACAGCTGGCGCAAGCCTATTCTGTGCTGGGGTCTGGTGGCTTACTCAGGCCAGCATCACTGATCAAGCGTGATGTGGCACCTGATGGTGTTCGGGTTATGGATGAAGATGTAGCACACGATGTTATGGAAATGCTTGGCAAAGTGGTGGGTAAAGGAGGGACTGGTTGGCGCGGTGCCGTCAAGTCCTACAATGTGGGTGGCAAAACGGGAACGGTTAAAAAAGTGGGTGGCAGTGGCTACCTTGAAGATCGTTACGTGGGTCTCTTTGCCGGTGTGGCTCCTGTGGGAAATCCTCGCATTGCTACTGTTGTCATTATTGATGACCCGGCTGGTCAGGATTACTACGGTGGCGTCATAGCCGGTCCGGTGTTTTCCAGGGTCAATGGTCAGGCTTTGCGGATGCTGGGTGTCAGACCCAGTGAAGAAAAGGTACTGACAGCTAAAAGACCCGGTCTGGAGCAGACCGGAGTTATGAAAATGAAACAGGATGGAACATGACCTCGTGTCAAATGACGTCTTTAAATGAAGTGCTGGCGGAGCTGAATCATCCTCCACTGGATGAAGACAAGACCCTCACAGGACTGACCCTCGACAGCCGCAAGCTGATCGGGGGTGAGCTGTTTCTGGCTGTGCCAGGGCTGAGTTCTGACGGTCGGGCGTTTATTGGTGCGGCCTTGGAGGCGGGCGCCTCTGCAGTGCTGGTTGATTCAAGTGGGGAGTCATTTTCTGAGACTGAATTTCTGGTCGGTAAACCTGTTATTTTTATCGAAAACTTAAAAACGCACATTAGCTTTCTTGCCGATCGATTCTATCGACAGCCGTCCACAAAGCTGAAGCTGATTGGCGTGACAGGAACCAATGGCAAAACCTCAACCTGTTGGTATGCAGCGCAGCTACTCTCTCTTCTGGGTGAGCCTTGTGCGGTGATGGGAACCCTGGGTAAAGGTCTTCCAACTGAGCTGGAACCCTGTCTGAATACTACTTCAGACCCTGTATCGACACAGGGCTTTATGGCTGAACTGGTGAGCAGAGATGTGTCTTCCATGGCCATGGAGGTTTCTTCTCATGGGCTGCATCAGGGGCGCGCAGATCAATTAGCGTTTGAAGTAGGCGTTTTTACAAATATCAGTCGTGATCATCTTGATTATCACAAAACGATGGACGCTTATGCAAAAGCCAAGGCTCTGCTTTTTGCCAACGGTCGTGTCAAAAAAGCGGTGATTAATCGGGATGATGACTATAGCGAACTGATGCTGTCCAGTTGTTCCGGTGTTACTGAAGTGTTTACTTTCTCTATGACCTCTGATCAGGCAGATATTACGGCTCGAAATATCCTCCTGGATTCAGGTGGAGTCAAGGCTGACCTTTATACGCCATGGGGTAAGGGACAGTTGAGGACGACTCAGCTGGGTCGTTTCAGTCTCGAAAATCTTTTGGCTGTTATCGGGGCGGTATGCTGTCAGGGTTATTCCCTGGAGCGAGTGCTTGAAAAGGTCCCTCAACTGAGCACTGTACCGGGAAGAATGCAAAGGTTGGGTGGTGGTCAGAAACCGGTGGTAGTGGTGGATTATGCTCATACTCCGGATGCCCTGGTGAGTGTCCTGAAAGCGTTGAGAGAGCACGGCGCTGCAAAATTAATCTGTGTCTTTGGGTGCGGTGGTGATCGTGATCGGGGTAAGAGGCCTCTCATGGCCCTAGCTGCTATGGAGGGTGCAGATGAAGTGATCGTGACCAGTGATAATCCCAGAAGTGAAGATCCTGAAGAAATAATCAGAGATACACTGACGGGAGTAGATCTGGCAGGTAGGCCAGTGACATCTGTCATCAATCGCGCAGAGGCTATTCGACAGGCTGTCAACAAGGCTGCTGTCGGCGATATTGTTGTTATCGCAGGCAAAGGACACGAGGATTATCAGGAGGTTAACGGCGTCAGGCATCACTTTGATGACAGTGAAGAAGCTGCAAAAGCCTTGAATCTCTGGCAGTCATCAACGTGTTCAGCCGGTGAGAGGGTAATATGATTCGTCCATTTACCCTTTCTGAAATAACCCATGAGCTTCAGGGGATTCTTCTGAGGGGGGATTCTGGTGCTGATACCACTATAACCGGTATAAGCATTGATACCAGAACCCTCGAGCAAGGTGATCTTTTTGTCGCCATCAAGGGCCCTCGGTTTGATGGTCATGCCTATGCGGATCAGGCTGAGGTTGCAGGCGCTGCGGCGGTCGTGGTTCAGGTGCCAGTTCCAGGTCTGGGAATTCCCCAGATTCAGGTCCAGGACACTGATCAGGCACTGGGACGACTGGGGCAGTTTAATCGTGAGTGTTTTCATGGCCCTGTCGTGGCAGTAACAGGAACCTGTGGCAAGACATCGGTCAAAGAGATGCTGGCCTCTGTCTTCGAGCAGGTTGGTAAGGTTCTGGCCACCCGGGGGAATTTAAATAACGCTTATGGTGTGCCTCTGACCCTGTTCAGGCTGGAAGCAGATCAGCAGCATGCAGTGATTGAGTTAGGAACCAGTTCCCCTGGAGAGATTGATTACATCACTCGCCTGACCGAACCGGATGTTGCCATCATTACCAATGCCTCAGAGAACCATCTCAAAGATTTGTTAACGCTTGAGGGCGTTATTCATGAGAAGGGTTTTATTCTCGACGGTCTCAAAAAAAATGGTATTGCCGTACTGAATTTAGATGATCCCAGCTTTCAACGCTGGAAACAGAGAGCTTTGAGACAGCCTGATCGAAAAGTGTTGTCCTTCAGTCTGAATAAGCGAGAAGCCGATGTGTTTGCCTCAGAGGTGTCTTCAACGTCTGAAGGTATGAGCTTCAGGTTGCATGTTGTTCAGGGAGGCATCGAAAAAGAGGCAAACGTGAAGCTGTCTTTCTGGGGGAAACATCAGGTTCAGAATGCCTGTTGTGTGGCCGCAGCGGCGTCTGCTGTCGGACTAGGGCTGGACATTATTGTCAGTGGATTGGAAAATGCCCGGCCTTATCAACAAAGAGGGACTCGTTACCCCCTGTCGGAGGGCCTTCTGGTCATCGACGAAAGTTATAACGCCAGTCCGATTGCCACTCTTGCTGCCATCGACCAGCTGGCAGACTGCGAGGGTAAAACCATCATGGTACTGGGAGACATGCTGGATCTTGGTGAGGTGAGTGAAGCCCGGCATGTTGATGTAGGTGAGTATGCTGCTACCCGGCATATTGATTGTTTTGCTGCCTATGGTGAGGCGACTGTCGCCTCTGTTGATGCATTCAGTCGTGAACTTCGCGGGGCTCAACGAGGCATGAAGGCAAAACATTTAAATGATAAAGAGGCTCTCTCGAACTGGGTAAAAAGTCGGATACAGGCGTTCAGAGAGCAACAGGCGGATTGTCCCATCACGGTTCTCGTCAAGGGATCGAATGGAATGAAAATGTTGGATGTAGTCAGATCCCTGGTGGGATCAGAATTTAAGGGAGAGCGCTGCTGATGCTGCTCTGGCTTGCGGAATTTCTAACGCAATACTATCACGGCTTTGCCGTTTTTAAATACCTCACACTCAGAGCTATTCTGGGTGTGCTTACTGCATTGGGAATGGGGCTCTGTCTCGGGCCCTACATGATTCGTCGGCTGAGCTACCACCAGATTGGTCAGGCAGTGCGTGATGATGGTCCACAATCTCACCTCAGCAAGGCTGGAACCCCGACTATGGGTGGGGCATTGATTCTGGTTTGTATTGCAGTCAGTACGCTACTATGGGCCAATCTGAGCAATCGCTATATCTGGGTAGTTTTGCTGGTAACAGCGGTATTCGGAATTGTTGGCTGGGTGGACGACTACCGTAAGGTGGTGGAAAAAAATTCAAGGGGCCTGCCAGCGCGCTGGAAGTTTTTCTGGCAGTCGGTCGCTGGATTGGGAGCAGCTGTCTTCCTCTACGCTACGGCTAATTCACCGGTAGAGACCAGTCTGATTGTACCTTTCTTCAAAAATATCGTCATTGATCTTGGGCCCTTTTTTATTGTACTGGCTTACCTGACCATTGTCGGTTGCAGTAATGCTGTGAATCTGACAGATGGTCTGGATGGTCTGGCGATCATGCCTACCGTTCTGGTGGCTTCTGCACTGGCAGTTTTTGCTTATGCCAGCGGTCATGTGAATTTTGCCCAGTACCTGCTCATTCCTTTTGTGCCTGGCTCGGGAGAGTTGGTGGTTTTTTGTGCCGCTATCGGTGGCGCGGGTCTGGCGTTTCTCTGGTTTAATACCTATCCCGCACAGGTTTTTATGGGGGATGTAGGTGCTTTGGCTCTCGGAGCAGCATTAGGTGTACTGGCGGTCATTGTGCGTCAGGAAATTGTGCTGGTCATTATGGGGGGGGTTTTTGTGATGGAGACGGTATCGGTGATTCTCCAGGTGGCTTCGTTCAAGCTCACCGGGCGCAGAATATTCCGTATGGCTCCACTGCACCATCATTTTGAATTGAAGGGTTGGCCTGAGCCCCGGGTGATTGTCCGCTTCTGGATTATTACCCTGATTCTGGTCCTGATTGGTCTTGCGTCACTGAAGATTCGTTAACACACTTTGCTCGGGAAAAAATCCGCGTGTCAGCACTGATAAGCTCAAATCGTACAAGGGTAGTCGTAGGACTCGGCAAGACCGGAATGTCCTGTGTGCGATATCTTGCTGAAAGACAACGCCCATTTAAAGTGATGGATACCCGGAATAACCCGCCAGGCATAGACGAACTCAAAACTGCTTTTCCGAATGTTCCTGTCCATCTGGGTGGATTGAACACTCAGTGGCTGAATGGAGCCGATGAGTTGATTCTCAGTCCCGGTATTGCTCTGGCTACTCCTGAGATTGCTGAGGCTGTAAGTAGAGGTGTTGAAGCCGTTGGTGATATTGAGCTGTTCTGTCGCGAGGTGAATAAACCTGTCGTTGCCATAACTGGCTCTAACGGCAAGAGCACGGTCACAACTCTGCTGGGAGAGATGGCTCAAGAGGCCGGTTTGGGTGTTGCTGTGGGTGGCAATATTGGTACTCCAGCTCTTGAGCTTCTTGAGAAAGAAAATGTCGATCTCTATATCCTGGAATTGTCCAGCTTCCAGCTGGAAACCACTCATTCTTTACGTGCAGCCGCCGCGACGGTACTGAATATCAGTCCTGATCATATGGATCGTTATGAGACCATGATTGACTACCATAAGGCAAAGCAGCGTATATACCGCGGTTGTATGCATGCGGTATACAACAAGCAGGATGCTCTGACTGTGCCTCTTCTTCCCCAGGCTACTCCCGCAACAGCGTTTACTTCCGGCAAGCCTGATTTACACGACTATGGCCTGATCGGGGATGAAGAAGGTATGTGGCTTTGTAAAGGTGTCGAAAGACTCATCAATACAGCGGTCATGAAGTTGCCGGGTCGTCACAATCAATTGAATGCACTGGCTGCACTGGCCCTGGGTGAGTCAGTGGGTATCCCGATGACACCCATGCTGAAGACTCTGAGCCGCTTCACAGGTCTTTCTCATCGATGCCAATGGGTAGCGGAAAAAAACGGTGTGGTCTGGATTAATGATTCCAAAGCCACCAATGTCGGTGCATCGGTTGCGGCCATTGAAGGTCTGGGTGAGACCCTGACCGGAAAAATTGTTCTCATTGCCGGTGGGGACGGCAAGGGGGCGGACTTTAATCAGCTGAAACAGCCATTACAAAAGTTCGGTCGTGAGCTTGTGCTGATAGGGCGTGACGCACCTGATATTGATAAAGCCGTCAATGGCGTTATCCCGGTTCAATATGTTAAGAGTCTGGCTGCTGCAGTAGATCGTGCCTGCGAAGTCAGTGAAAGCGGTGATGCGGTCCTGCTGGCTCCTGCTTGTGCCAGTTTTGATATGTTCGAGAGTTTCGAGCAGCGTGGCGATACCTTTATGACTCTGGTCAGGGAGCGTCTTGCATGACTTTACACCAGAAGTTTCTCAGCGAAATAAGATCGCCTTTTACAGGCCGCCGTGGCAGTGTTCTTGATCTGCCGCTGCTGGGTGCTGTGCTGGGACTTCTTGTGATTGGTTTGATTATGGTCAGTTCCGCTTCTATGGAAGTGGCGGGCAGTCTTTATTCCAATCCGTTTTATATCCTCATCAAGCAGGCTTTTTTTGTTTTCGTCGGACTGTCGCTGATGGGTGTCATTTTGATGGTTCCGGTGACAACTATTGAGAAATACAGCTGGCTTTCACTTTTTGGTGGTCTGGGGCTGCTGCTGGCTGTGTTGGTTGTGGGTCGGGAGGTCAATGGCAGTGTTCGCTGGATTCCTCTGGGCTTTTTCAATCTGCAGGCATCAGAAGCGGCCAAATTGATGATTGTCGTTTACCTTGCGGCCTACCTGGTGCGTCGGTTGGAGGAAGTCAGAACCAGATGGACAGGCTTTTTCAAGCCTATGACTATTCTTTTTGTCTCATCTCTACTGTTGCTGATGGAGCCAGACCTTGGAGCGCTTGTGGTGTTGATGGGCGCTTCCATGGGAATGATTTTTCTGGCAGGCGCCAGACTCTGGCAATTCGTTATTCTGTTCCTGGTGCTGGTTGGGTCTATTGCCGCCCTGATTGTTTTTGAACCTTATCGCATGGCACGCCTGGCTTCTTATATGGACCCCTGGGCTAATGCTTTTGGTAGTGGCTATCAGTTGACTCAGTCCCTGATTGCTTTTGGGCGAGGTGAATGGTTTGGTGAGGGATTGGGTAATAGTCTGCAAAAGCTGTTCTATTTACCGGAAGCTCATACAGATTTTGTCTTTGCCGTTCTGGCTGAAGAGTTTGGTGTCCTTGGAGCAGTCTCTGTCCTGACTCTGATTCTGTTTATTTCCTGGAGAGCGCTGCAAATCGGTTACCGGGCAGAAGCAAAAAAACTTCTGTTTCATGGCTACGTTGCCTATGGAATCGGCTTGTTGTATAGCAGTCAGGCGTTGATCAATATTGCTGTAAATACCGGGTTGCTGCCCACAAAAGGTTTGGCGTTGCCTCTGATCAGTTATGGGGGTAGTAGCCTGTTGATAAACTGCCTGGCTTTTGGATTGTTGCTGCGGATTGATTATGAACGACGGCAGTTTAATGTCAAAACAGATAATAAAAGCAGGGGAGTGTCATGAGTACTACTGACAAACCTACTGTTTTAATAATGGCGGGTGGTACCGGTGGGCATATTTTCCCGGCGCTGGCCACTGCCAGAGAACTTGAGAGGCGTGGCTACACTATTCACTGGTTGGGTACGGCCAACAGTATGGAAGCTGAACTGGTGCCGCGCCACGGATTTGAAATCAGCTTTATCCCGGTCACCGGATTGAGAGGTAAAGGCTTGAGCTTTTTACTAAAAGCGCCCTGGAAGCTCGCTGTTTCACTGTTTCGTGCCTTGAAAGTGATTCGAAGCTGCAAGCCTGTGTGTGTTCTGGGAATGGGTGGCTTTGCAACAGGACCGGGTGGGGTGGCCGCACGTTTGTCGGGTGTTCCCCTGGTGGTTCACGAGCAGAATGCGATTGCAGGCTTCACGAACAAGGTTTTATCAAGAGTTGCCCGCAAAGTATTGTTGGCTTTTCCCGGTGCTTTTGGTCCAGAGAGTGGCTCTGGCAAATTTATTCTGACCGGTAATCCGGTGAGAGCCGATATTGCAAATCCGGATTTACCTTCCCAACTGAATGGCAGGGCTCTAAGGCTGTTGGTGGTTGGTGGCAGTAGTGGCGCTGTAGCCATCAACGAGTTGGTTCCAAAAGTACTCACCCGGTTTAAAGGTCGCTTCGAGGTTTGGCATCAAACTGGCAGAAATAATCTCGATGCTACCCGTGAGTCTTATCGTGCTTTGGGTGTGGAGGGGCGCGTAGAACCCTTTATCGATGATATGGCTGGTGCCTATGAGTGGGCTGATCTGGTGATTTGTCGCTCTGGAGCCCTCACCGTTTCAGAGCTGGCGATGGCCCGAAGAGCGGCCCTGCTGGTGCCTTATCCCCATGCTGTTGATGATCATCAAACGGTCAATGGTCAGTACCTGGTTAATCAGGGGGCCGCCATGATGGTGCAGCAGAAAGAACTGAGCGAAACCTGTCTGATCAATATGTTAGAGAATTTTGTGGGCAATCCTGAGCAGCTGGTGACTATGGCCAGGGCTGCAGGCAGTGTCGCCAGGCCTATGGCGGCTGTGGAAGTAGTTGATCATTGTCTGGAGGTGGCTCATGCCCGCTAATAAGCCTATTTTTCCTGTGGCTCCTATACCTGAAATGCGTCGTATAAAAAATATTCATTTTGTTGGCATAGGTGGTTCGGGCATGTGCGGCATCGCAGAAGTGCTTAAGAACCAGGGGTATCAGATCTCTGGATCAGATATTCAACGCTCACCGGTAACCCAACGTTTGGAAGATCAGGGAATTAAAGTCTTTATTGGTCATCAAGCTGCGAATGTTGAGGGGGCGGATGTAGTGGTCACTTCTGCAGCAGTCGCTTCGGAGAATCCGGAAGTGGTTACGGCAAGAGAGCTGCGTGTACCCGTAGTCCCCAGAGCTGAGATGCTGGCGGAACTGATGCGCTACCGTCATGGTATCGCAGTGGCAGGCACCCACGGCAAGACTACCACGACCAGTCTGTTGGCCTCGGTGTTGGGCTATGGTGGTCTGGATCCTACTTTTGTGATTGGCGGTCGTCTGAATTCAGCCGGTACCAATGCCAAGCTGGGAGGCAGTCGCTACCTCGTGGCAGAAGCGGATGAGTCAGATGCATCTTTCCTGCATCTGCAACCGATGGTTTCTATTGTCACCAACATTGATGCAGATCATATGGCTACCTACGAAGGAAGCTTTGACAAGTTAAAGAAAACCTTTGTGAGTTTTCTTCACAACCTGCCATTTTATGGTCTGGCTGTGGTCTGTACAGACTGTCCTGTGGTAAAAGAACTGTTACCATTAATTAAACGACAAGTTATTACTTATGGTGAAAGTGAGGGGGCCGATTTCCGGGCTGTTAATATTCAGCAAAAGGGTATGAAGACCTCTTTTGAGCTGGAGCGGAAATCTAAAGGCAATAAAAAGGTAAAAGTTGAGCTGAATATTCCAGGCCGTCACAATGTTCTCAATGCACTTGCCACTTTTATAGTTGCATCGGATGAAGGAATGCCTGATGAAGTGATCTGTGAAGGACTCAGGCAGTTCCAGGGTGTTGGCAGACGATTCCAGGTGCAGGGGTACTTTCAGACTGAGTCTGCCCAGATGATGCTCGTTGATGATTATGGGCACCACCCGACAGAGGTGGCGGCAACGATCAAGGCTATCCGCGCTGGATGGCCAGACAGGCGGCTGGTTATGGTTTATCAGCCACACCGCTATTCGAGAACCCGGGATCTTTACGAAGATTTCGTTGAGGTGCTGTCCCAGGTGGATGTCTTACTTTTGATGGAAGTCTATCCGGCAGGAGAAGAGCCGATTCCGGGTGCAGATACACGAAGCCTCTGTCGAAGTATTCGTCAAAGAGGCCAGCTGGAGCCTATCTTTATCTCCAGTCCTGATGAAGTTAGTACTGTTTTGCAAGGTGTTGTTGAAGACAATGACCTGGTTTTGACCCAGGGGGCCGGAGATATCGGTGCTTTGGCTGTGAGACTGACAACAGAGCTGGGTGAAAAACTGGACGATATAATTCAGGACGGAAAGGTAGCTTAAAGATGTATAGCCAGGACCAGGGTCAAGTTGCCATTGATGCAGACAGTGATGAGCTAAAAAGAGTATTCGGTAAAGTCGCGGTATTACTGGGTGGTTGTTCAGCTGAGCGGGAAGTAAGTCTTGCATCTGGTAAACGAATCTTTGAAGCCCTGAAAACCAGTGGCATAGATTGTTGTCTTATTGATCCAATCGAGGGGCTGGTCTCACAGCTGGTGGAACAGAAGCCTGATCGCGTTTTTATTGCTTTGCATGGTCCCCGCGGTGAGGATGGTACGGTGCAGGGACTGCTTGATCAAATGGATATTCCTTATGCGGGCAGTGACATTATGTCTTCAGCATTGGCCATGGACAAATACAGAAGCAAACTGCTCTGGCAAGCGGTTGGTTTACCCACCCCGGACTTTATGCTGATTGAGCAGGCTGAAAGCCTTGATTGCTGTGCAGAAATATTGCCGGCTTTCGTAAAGCCCAGTTTGGAAGGCTCCAGTGTAGGGATTACAAGGGTTGATCGGGAGCAGGATCTGTTGCCAGCCTGGGAGCAGGCTTCAAAATACGGTGGTTCTGTGCTGGTGGAGCAGTTTATTGATGGTCCTGAATATACGGTTTCGATTCTCAATGGTCAGCCTTTGCCTGCTATTCGAATCGAATCGGCAGAGTCTTTTTATGATTATGACGCTAAATATGTTTCAGGAAATACTCAATACCACTTACCCAGTGGTCTGTCTGAAAGCAAGGAGCAAGAACTTCAGGCTCTGGCACTGACCGCTTTCGAAACACTGGGTTGCTCTGGTTGGGGTCGAGTCGACTTTATGCAGGACGAAAGAGGACGCTTCTGGCTGCTTGAAGCAAATACTGTACCTGGTATGACTGAAACGAGTCTTGTTCCTATGGCCGGAAAGTCAGTGGGTTTGAGCTTTGAAATATTGGTTCTGGAGATTCTGAAGTCGTCCCTGTTACCGGCTCGTCAGAAAGAGGGTGGAGGAATAAAGGGAAGCAAAGAGCTTGTTCAAACTGAATCAGAAGCCACTTGACGACTCTGGCAGGCGCGGTCGTGGGGCGAGTCGGGGAATAGAGAAAAAGCTGGCTCGGCCCGGATTGTGGAGACGCTGGTTAGGATTGACTGTCATCTGTGTTCTGGCCGTGTCTTTGCTCTGGATTTGGCCGACATTGATGATGTGGGTTAATCAGCCGATAGCACGGGTGGAAGTGCGTTCTACGTTCAATTATCTGGAACGTGGTGATGTTGAAAAACAGCTGGCCCCCTGGTTGGTCAATCGGTTTTTTTACCTTGACCTGGAAGAGATGAGAAGGGCTGTCCTGGATATGCCCTGGGTAAGGGAAGCCAGTCTGCGACGTGAGTGGCCGGATACTCTGATCGTCAGTCTGGAAGAGCGAAAACCGATTGCCCGTTGGCAGGATGACGGTTTGATTGATGAAGACGGAGAAGTTTTCAGACCCGGATCTCTGGAGGCCTTCAGTAAGCTGCCAAAGCTGGCAGGGGTGGAGGATCGTTCTCAGGATATAATGCAGCAATACCTGGCGTTTAGTCAGGTGATCAGGCCCCTGGGAGTTGCCGTTAGAGAGTTGCGGCTCAGTACAACGGATTCCTGGTGGCTGAAAGTAGATCACGTTGATGTCAATCTCGGGCGTGATCGCAGAATGGAAAGATTGCAGCGTTTTATCAGGTTGTATTATGCAAGGCTCGATGATCGCTGGCAGGATGTAAAGCGCGTTGACTTGCGCTATTTGAATGGGGCTTCGGTGGCCTGGAAATAGTCATGAAAACGTCATTATGCGTTTTCGTGGCAACACTGGAGTAGTGGGTTCGGCGCACTGACTATTTTGGTCAGAGTGGTTTGGGATGATAGATGCCATGACAGCGGCAGATAACGGAAATTTAATAGTCGGACTCGACATTGGAACTTCCAAAGTTGTAGCGATCGTCGGTGAGATAACCGCAGATGGCCAGCTGGAAGTGATCGGGATCGGCTCACATACCTCACGGGGTCTGAAGCGTGGTGTTGTTGTCAATATTGACTCTACAGTCCATGCCATAAAAAGGGCTGTGGAAGAGGCTGAGTTGATGGCCGGTTGTCAGATTCACTCCGTTTACGCCGGCATCGCAGGTAATCATATACGCAGCCTGAACTCCCACGGAATTGTTGCTATCAGGGAGAGAGAGGTTACCAGTGCCGATATTGACAGGGTGATTGATGCCGCCCAGGCTGTTGCCATTCCGGCAGATCAGCGAATTCTTCATATTTTGCCTCAGGAATATGTGATTGATACCCAGGAAGGTGTGAAGGAACCATTGGGCATGTCAGGAGTGCGTCTGGAAGCGAAAGTGCATCTGGTGACCTGTGCTGTCAATGCAGCGCAGAATATTGAGAACTGTATTAAACGATGTGGTCTTGAAGTAGACGACATTATTCTGGAGCAGTTGGCTTCGAGCTATTCAGTGCTTTCAGAAGATGAGAAAGAGCTCGGTGTGTGCATGGTTGATATTGGAGGTGGCACCACCGATATTGCTATCTTCACTGAGGGAGCCATACGACATACGGCAGTTATTCCTATAGCGGGTGATCAGGTCACCAATGATATTGCCATGGCTCTGAGAACACCCACTCAGCATGCTGAAGAACTTAAGATCAAATATGCCTGCGCTCTTACCCAACTGGCGCGTGCTGAAGATATGATCAAGGTTCCGAGTGTTGGAGACAGGGCAGCCAGAGAGCTATCTCGACAGTCGCTGGCAGAGGTGGTTGAGCCAAGATACGACGAGCTGTTTACACTGATTCAGGCGGAATTGAGACGAAGTGGTTTTGAAGATCTCATTCCGGCCGGTATCGTGCTGACGGGTGGTACGTCCAAAATGGAGGGTGCCGTAGATCTGGCAGAAGAAATTTTTCACATGCCGGTCAGGCTCGGCATGCCTCAGGCCATTCAGGGGTTGACAGATGTCGTTTGTAATCCTATTTATGCAACAGGTGTCGGCCTGCTTCACTATGGTTTGAAAGCTCAACAGGAAGGGCGAAGGGAAACGGCCAGTTTCAGCAGACAGGAAGAAAGTCTGTTCAATCGGCTTAAAAAATGGTTTCAAGGTCAATTCTGATTGAGGGTTGGGTAGCAATCAACAGAATTAATCCTGCAGAAGGCAATGGCTTGATTGTCATTGGCTAAACAGGGGCACACTGCATGCAGGGTGTTCCTGCAGGAAAGTGATTGAAGTTTAATGGCATTTAATATTCAGAAAATATCCTGTTTACGGTGACAGAAAGGAGAGAGCCATGTTTGAACTGGTGGATAATGTTCCGCAGGAAGCGGTGATAAAGGTTGTAGGCGTAGGTGGCGGTGGCGGTAATGCAGTCTGCCACATGTTGAACAGTCGGCTGGAAGGTGTTGAGTTTATCTGTGCTAATACGGATGCCCAGGCTCTGAAAAAACAGCACCTTCAGGCTCATACCCATCTGCAACTGGGAGCCAATATTACTCGTGGCCTCGGGGCTGGAGCAAATCCGGAGGTCGGTCGTGATGCAGCGATGGAAGACAGAGACCGTATTTCTGAAGTGTTGGCGGGCTCTGACATGGTTTTCATCACTGCCGGTATGGGAGGAGGTACAGGTACAGGTGCTGCTCCGGTTGTGGCTGAAATTGCCAGAGAGATGGGGGCTCTGACCGTAGCGGTGGTGACCAAGCCGTTTTCTTTTGAAGGTCGCCGCAGAATGACAGTGGCTGAAGAGGGGCTGAATCAGTTAAAAGAGAGCGTAGACTCCCTGGTCTGTATTCCTAATGAGAATCTTCTGCCTGTTTTGGGTCGTGATGTCAGTTTGCTGAACGCTTTTGGTGCAGCAAATGACGTACTGCTGGGCGCAGTTCAGGGTATTTCAGAATTGATTACCCGTGACGGCCTGATTAATGTTGACTTTGCTGACGTCCGGACTGTTATGTCTGAAATGGGCATGGCTATGATGGGTACAGGTTCAGCCACAGGCAGCAACAGAGCGATTGAAGCGGCCGAGCGAGCTATCCGAAGTCCTCTCCTGGAAGACGTCAACCTTCAGGGGGCTCGCGGAGTGTTGGTTAATATTACTGCTGGTCTCGATCTTTCTGTGGGTGAATTTCATGAAGTGGGTGACACTGTTCGTGAATTTGCTTCCGATAATGCCACCACTGTAGTAGGTACAGTTATCGATCCGGAAATGACGGATGAATTAAGAGTGACTGTTGTTGCCACTGGTCTGGGAGACAGTGACGAAAAGCAGGAACAGTCCCTTAAGGTGGTTGATGGTTCCAAGCCAAGGGCGACCCGTCCAGACGGTACCCTGAACCTCAAGGAGCTTGATATTCCTCCTCATGTTCGCAAGAAAGCAGCTGAACAGCCCGAGGTAGAGGAAGCTGAAAAGCCCCGCAGGCAAGCACCATCAACTGACAATGTGGATTACCTGGATGTACCGGCGTTTTTGCGCCGACAGGCTGATTGAATCAATGACCGGTTGTGTCATGTGTAACTTTTGTTACAATAAGTCGTTGAATTCAAATAACAGGGGCCTTTGAGGTCGCGGAATAGCGTTATCATGATCAGACAGCGTACCCTGAAAAATATTATTCGAGCTACGGGAGTGGGGTTACATTCCGGTGAGAAGGTCTATTTGACTCTTAAGCCGGCTCCCGTCGATACCGGCATTATCTTCTGTCGCACAGATCTTGATCCTGTGGTGGAAATTCCTGCTCGTGCAGAAAATGTCGGAGAAACTACCCTGTGTACCTCTTTGCAGAAAGACGGTGTTCGGGTAGACACCGTTGAACACCTGCTTTCGGCAATGGCTGGTCTGGGAATCGACAATGCTTATGTCGAATTGAGCGCCCATGAAGTTCCGATCATGGACGGTAGCGCGGGACCTTTTGTTTTCCTTATCCAGTCTGCTGGTATTCAGGAGCAGGAGGCAGCCAAGAAATTTATCCGTATCAAGAAAGAAGTGACCGTCACTGATGGTGAGAAAACAGCTACTTTCAAGCCTTATGACGGCTTCAAAGTCAGTTTTACTATCTATTTTGACCACCCTGTTTTCAAAGGTCGTTCACAGACCTCTGAGATTGATTTTTCCAGTACTTCTTTCGTAAAAGAAGTCAGCCGTGCCCGTACCTTCGGATTCATGCGTGACGTTGAGTATCTGCGTTCACAGAATCTGGCTTTGGGAGGCAGTGTTGACAACGTTGTAGTGGTTGATGACTACCGTATTCTGAACGAAGACGGATTGCGCTACCATGATGAGCTGGTTAAACACAAGATTCTGGACGCCATCGGTGATCTGTACCTATTAGGTAATAGTCTGGTTGGCCAGTTCGTTGGCTACAAGTCCGGACACGAATTAAACAATAAGCTGGTCCGTTCTCTGCTGGAGAATGAAAAAGCCTGGGAAGTAGTGACATTTGAGGATACTGAAGTGGCACCGATTTCCTACCTTAAGCCGGCTGCGGTTACTGCTTAACTCATATAGTCACCTTTCATTGAAGGTCACAGAAGCGACCTTTTTTGGAATCTATACTGGTTAAATGAGGCATCTGGTTTTTAAAGATTTACCTGAATCTGAAAACCATCAAGAGTGAAGAAAACAAGAATGTGGGAGAACGACAGCAAAGTGACTTTTTTACCAGGGTCAAATATTGCTGACATGGTTGTGTCGATTCTCCATGACTGAATAGCGCTATCCTGTTTCAAGACAGGATGTGGATATGACGCTCTATCGCCTTTTGCATTGAAGCCCGGGTGATGAGCAGTGATTTCCATGATAATGAGTTAATAAGGTTGAATCATTGGGAGTACAGGGCTTCCTAGAATGAAAGTCATTGTTGTAAAGCAAGATCACTCTCGAACACAATCGTTCAGAGTCACAAGCAAGCGGCTGGCACTGGCTGCTTTTTCGGCGGTTTTTCTCTGCATGATGCTGGGTGGAGGTATTACCTATCTTTTCCTCAATTCGAAATCTGGCGTTGTCCTGACTGAAGAGGGCCTGCAAGAATGGCGGACAGTCCTGAGCGGACAGAGAAAAGAAGTTGAAAATGTTCGTCTTGCTGCAGAACGTCAAATTGATGCCCTGACCATTCGTCTGGCAGAGTTACAAGGGCGGATTACCCGACTGGATGCTGTTGGCGAGAGACTAACCATTGCTGCGAAACTGGATGATGGCGAGTTTTTCTTCGATGAAGTGCCGGCTATTGGTGGCCCGGAAGCGCTGCCTTCCAATGAATCTATCTATTCAATGCCCCCGCTTATTGATGCTATTGATCAACTTTCTGAGCAGATAGACAGCAGAGAGCAGCAGTTTGATATTCTGACCAGCCTGGTCTCTAACAGGACCATGAGTAATGATGTCTTTGTGGCAGGGCTTCCTGTCAAGAAAGGTTGGCTTTCTTCTCGTTTTGGTCAGAGAGCAGATCCTTTTACCGGAAAATTATCCTGGCATTCAGGTATTGATATGGCCGCTGTAAATGGTTCTGACATTATTGCTGTGGCTGCCGGTGTCGTGACCTGGTCAGGTGATCGCTCTGGCTATGGGCTTATGGTTGAGGTTAACCATGTTAATGGCTATGTGACACGATATGCGCACAATTATTCCAACGAAGTCAAGGTGGGCGACATCGTTACTCGAGGTCAGGTTATTGCTAAAGTAGGAAGCACAGGTCGTTCAACAGGGCCGCATGTTCACTTTGAAGTGATTCGCAATGGTAAGCATGTGGATCCACAGCGCTACATTTATCGGGCAAGCAAGTGATCTTTCCTGACAAGAACAAAGCGCTCCTCATATTGCTGGTATTTCCGATCCTTTTTCATGACTTGTTTTTCGATGAATCTCACTGCCCGATTATTCAGTGCTGATCCTGCGAGTTGTCAGCGAAAAAGTAGCGCTCTTCCCTTGAAAGACTTCTTTCCAGTCCCTATATCCTTTACTGATGAGTGTAAATGTCTGTAAGGTTTGGATTTTTCTGCCTTTAATCCAGATTGTTGCAAACGTCTGGCGTTGACGTCAGTCAATAAAAAACCATCTTAAGCTTTACGTTTATGGCTTATAAAACATTAAGGGCCAGATTTATAGCTAATATGGATGAGACTTTTGTGTGATTGTCATAGAATATTTGGCTGTTCTTAAGCTTGTCTGCCCACCCGGGATTGTCGGCAAGAGAGGCAGCCCCGGAATCAGAGTGAGACTGTAACCAATCTATGTTAGCTTCGTTAGTCAAAAAAATTATCGGCAGCCGGAATGATCGCCAGCTGAAACGCATGGGCAAGCTGGTCAAACAGATCAATGCTCTGGAAGATCAACTGTCTGGTCTCAATGATGAAGAGCTCAGGGGGCGGACTCAGTCCCTCAAGGATCGCTATCAGCAAGGCGAAAATCTTGATGACTTGCTGCCCGAGGCCTTTGCTGTCGTCAGAGAGGGCAGTAAACGCAGCATGGGCATGAGACATTTTGATGTCCAGCTGATCGGTGGCATTACTCTTCACGAAGGTCGCATCGCCGAGATGAGAACCGGTGAAGGTAAGACACTGATGGCGACACTGCCTGTTTACCTGAATGCCATCACAGGTAAGGGTGTTCATGTTGTTACCGTTAATGACTATCTTGCTCGTCGAGACGCCCAGTGGATGAGTGCTCTTTATGAGTTTCTTGGCCTGACAGTCGGAGTAGTTGTTCCCCAGCAGTCTCCTGAAGAGAAAAGGGCTGCTTATCAAGCTGACATTACCTACGGAACCAACAATGAGTTTGGCTTCGATTATCTTCGTGACAATATGGCGTTTCGCAAGGAAGATAAGTTTCAGCGTGAATTGCACTATGCTGTTGTCGACGAAGTGGACTCCATCCTGATTGATGAAGCCCGAACGCCACTCATTATTTCCGGTCCGGCGGAAGATTCCTCTGAACTCTACAAACAGATGAACAAACTGGCTCCTCAGCTGAAAAAACAGGAAGAAGAACTCGGAGAAGGTGAAGAGCCAACCGGTCATTACCTGCTGGATGAAAAGACCCGTCAGGTTGAGCTGACCGAGATCGGCCATTTGTTTATTGAAGAGCAATTGCAGAAGCTGGGACTCCTGCCTGAAGGAGAGAGTCTCTATTCTGCCCATAACCTGAATATGCTTCATCATGTGAATGCAGCGTTGAAAGCTCATGTCCTGTTCATGCGAAATGTTGAGTACATTGTGGCCGACGGCGAAGTGCTGCTGGTTGATGAGCACACGGGAAGAACCATGCCGGGCCGTCGTCTCTCTGAAGGTCTGCATCAGGCACTGGAGGCTAAGGAAGGACTGAATATTCAGGCTGAGAGTCAGACCCTTGCCTCGACAACCTTCCAGAACTACTTCCGACTCTACGAAAAGCTTTCTGGTATGACCGGTACAGCGGATACAGAAGCTTTCGAGCTTCGCCAGATTTATGGTCTGGACGTTATTGTTGTCCCGACCCATAAACCAATGGTACGTGAGGATGGTAACGATCTGGTTTATCTGACCATTGAAGAAAAGTACGAAGCGATCATTGCAGACATCAAGGAAACCGTTCAGCAGGGGCGTCCTGTTTTGGTGGGTACTGCATCTATTGACGCTTCCGAACTCCTGTCCAATGCCTTGAATAAGGCCAGGATCCCTCACAATGTTCTTAACGCCAAATTTCACGAGAAGGAGGCCGAGATCATTGCCCAGGCGGGGCGTCCGGGTGCTATTACCATTGCTACCAACATGGCGGGTCGTGGAACTGACATAACCTTGGGTGGTAGCTGGGAGGCCGAGCTATCAGCCGTTAAAAATCCAGATCAGCAGCAGGAAGACCAGATCAAGTCTGAATGGCAGAAGCGCCACAAGGCCGTTCTGGCAGCCGGTGGTCTGCATATTATCGGTACTGAGCGTCATGAATCCCGCCGTATCGATAATCAGCTGCGTGGCCGGTCCGGTCGTCAGGGGGACCCAGGTTCTTCCCGTTTTTACCTGTCTCTGGAAGATAACCTGATGCGTATCTTTGCCTCTGACCGGGTGAAGAACTTTATGAAAGCACTGGGTATGGAAAAAGGTGAAGCTATCGAGCACCGAATGGTGACCAATGCGATTGAAAAAGCCCAGCGCAAGGTTGAGGGTCGTAACTTCGATATTCGAAAGCAGTTGCTGGAATATGATGACGTCGCCAATGATCAGCGCAGAGTGGTCTACAAACAGCGTGATGAGCTTCTGAATTCTGAAAACGTGCAATCCAGCATTGATAGCATGAGATCTGAAGTGGTCAGCGATGTCATTTCCCAGCACATCCCACGCGAGAGTCTTGAAGAGCAATGGGATGTGAAAGGTCTCGAGCAGAAGCTTGGGGCTGAACTGGCTATCCATTTGCCGATCCAGAAGTGGCTGGATGAAGATGACAAGCTGGAAGAAGAAGGTCTGAGAGAGAAGATTCTGGCTGAGGTCATCTCCAACTACAAGCAGAAAGAAGAACTGGCGGGTGGCGAGTCCCTGAGGAACTTCGAGAAACATATCCTGTTGCGTGTACTGGATGACAAGTGGAAAGAACACCTTGCGACCATGGATCACCTGCGTCAGGGCATCCACTTAAGAGGTTATGCCCAGAAGAACCCCAAGCAGGAATACAAACGTGAAGCCTTTGAGTTGTTCCAGTCCATGCTGGAAGATATCAAAACGGACACCATTCGTATCCTTTCTCATGTTCAGGTTCAGCAGGATGACAAAACCGAGGAAATGGAGGAGCAGCGTCGTCAGGAACTGATTCGTCGTATGCAGTTTCAGCATGAGCAGGCGCATGTTATGGAAGATCATTCAGGGAAAGAAGGTGAACTGCCAGAAGGTGTAACCGAACCTTTCGTTCGAGAAAGTCGCAAAGTCGGCCGAAATGAACCCTGTCCCTGTGGCTCCGGCAAGAAGTATAAACAGTGTCACGGTAAAATAGTTTGATATTGACCCGTTATTTTAAAGAAAACAGGCCGCTTTGCGGCCTGTTTTCTTTTATGGACTGTTTTAAACCGGCTGATTTATCGAGGCATTGGGGTATAATTAATTTTTACTATCATTCGGCCAGTTAAGAAGTCCAATGGAGCAACTTGTTTTAAAGCCCATTTCCCGCGTGCAAGGGGAAGTCTCTATTCCTGGCTCAAAAAGCCTGTCCAACCGTATTTTACTGCTTGCTGCACTGGCAGAAGGTACAACCACCATCACCAATCTTCTGGATAGCGATGACGTTCGCTATATGCTGAAGGCTCTGAAAGCAATGGGTGTCCAGTATCGACTGTCAGATAACAATACAGTTTGCAAAGTCATCGGACTGGCTGGCCCGCTCGGTTCTGGTGAAAGCCTGACTCTGTTTTTGGGAAACGCCGGCACTGCCATGAGGCCATTGACGGCAGCCTTGTGCCTGGGGCAAGGAGAATACACCCTGACGGGTGAACCCCGAATGTATGAGCGACCTATCGGCGATCTGACTTCCTGTCTTGAGCAGGCCGGTGCAAACATCGAGTACCTGGGTGAGAAAAACTTTCCACCTCTGAAAGTCCTTGGTTCGGGCCTGAAGGGAGGAGAAGTCAGCATCAGGGGAGATATCTCCAGTCAGTTTCTGACAGCAATGCTCATGGCAGCACCATTAGCATCAGATAAAACGTTCATCACGATTGAAGGTGAACTGGTTTCCAAACCCTATATCGATATCACTCTCTCGGTTATGGAGCGCTTTGGTGTTAATGTCCAGAATAATGAATACCAGAACTTTGTCGTAGAAGGGGGGCAGGCTTACCGATCCCCGGGTGAAATTATGGTAGAAGGAGATGCTTCCTCGGCTTCTTACTTTCTGGCAGCTGCAGCAATCGGAGGTAAGCTGAAAGTTCATGGAACCGGTAATGCCAGTGTGCAGGGCGATGCCCGATTTGCTGAAGTACTGGAGCAAATGGGCGCTAAAGTCACCTGGAGTGACAACTGGATTGAAGTAGAAAAAGGTGAGCTTAAAGGTGTGGATATTGATCTGAACCATATCCCAGACGCAGCCATGACCATTGCTACTACTGCTCTGTTTGCCAGGGGCCAGACGGCTATTCGAAATATTTACAACTGGCGGGTCAAAGAGACTGACCGGCTTTCAGCGATGGCGACCGAGCTTCGTAAAGTGGGAGCTGAAGTTGAAGAAGGTGAAGATTACATTGTGATTAATCCCCCTGAGCAGATTCAGTCTGCAGTCATTGATACCTATGATGATCACAGAATGGCCATGTGTTTTTCCCTGGCGGCATTCGGTGGCAGTCCAATTACCATCAATGATCCTGGGTGCACCTCAAAGACCTTCCCGACTTATTTTGAGATATTTGAAAAAATCGTTGGATAATGAATAACAAAATGTAAATGGTTAGCTATAAGTGTATTTCGCATAGGTCAGTTGAATCAATGCTCTCTGGCCCGATTCTCTGTGTCCGTTATCAGGATTATTGAACCCGGGAGGTAGCCGGGTTGAAGGGATGGCGTGGGCAGCGAATTGGAATGAAAAAAGAGGAGATGGAGAAACCATGGCAGTAGGATCAGGAAGCTGGCCGGAAATGCATCCAGTAAAAGGCTTTCGTCTGGGGACAGCAGAGGCAGGTATCAGGAAGCAGGATCGTAAGGATCTTGTGATTATGAACTGGGATCAGGGTGCTTCTGTTGCCGGTGTTTTCACTCTAAACCGTTTTTGTGCTGCTCCTGTCCATCTGGCCAGGCGTCGCATTAACCGTTTGCCTGAGTATTTTGTTATTAATACTGGCAATGCTAATGCGGGTACCGGTGAACAGGGAATGGCGGATGCCACCGAGGTCTGTCGTGCATTGGCTGAATTTGCCAGGGTGCAGGAAGATCAGGTGCTGCCTTTTTCAACCGGTGTGATTGGCGAGCCTCTCCCCGTTGGCAAAATTGTTTCTGGCCTGCCCACTGCTTTCTCGGATTTGAGTGAAGATGGCTGGCACAGAGCCGGAGAAGGCATACTGACGACCGATACCCGCCCCAAAGGTGCCAGCCGACAGTTTGAAGTTGACGGTAAACGTTACACGGTAACGGGAATCAGCAAAGGGTCGGGCATGATCAAGCCGAATATCGCCACCATGCTGGCTTTTATGGCCACAGATGTTTCCGTAGATGAGACTGTTTTACAAAGCCTTCTGTCTGATGCTGTTAATTTGTCGTTCAATAGAATTTCAGTAGATGGTGATACTTCCACCAATGATTGCTGCATGCTGGTAGCCACGGGCAAGGCCGGAAATGAATCCATAATGCAGTCTCAGGGGCCTTTGTACCAAGCTCTGAAAGAGGCTGTTGAAGAGGTAGCTATGACACTCGCACAGGCTATTGTCAGAGATGGAGAAGGCGCTACCAAGTTTGTAACCATTCAGGTTGAACAGGCGAGCAGTGTCGTTGATGCCCTTGAAGTTGCTTATACCATTGCCCACTCTCCACTCGTCAAGACTGCATTATTTGCCAGTGATCCGAACTGGGGCAGGATTCTTGCTGCTGTGGGAAGAGCTGAGATCGAAGAGCTAAAGATTGATAAGGTTTCCATCTGGCTAGACGACGTTTGCATTGTGCAAGATGGGGGTGTTGCCTGCTCTTACACCGAAGCGGAAGGTGAGCGTGTAATGAATCAGGAAGAGATACTGATCCGTGTTCAGCTGGGGGCAGGTACTATCACGGAAACACTCTGGACTACTGATCTTTCCCATGAGTATGTTCGAATCAATGCTGAATATCGAACTTGAAAACAGGGCAGTAGGTGATGTCTTCAGAAAATCAGGCGAGTGTCAGGAAGGTGGTGCATGTTGCGGTGGCAGTTATTCGCGGGGATGATGGACGAATTCTTATAGCACGGCGACCGAATGATAAGCACATGGGTGGCTACTGGGAGTTTCCGGGTGGCAAGGTGGAAGAGGGAGAGTTCGTTACGGCAGCCTTGAATCGTGAACTTAAGGAAGAACTGGATGTTGAGGCAAATCAGTTCCGAAAGTTGATTTCGATTCGGCATGATTACCCGGACAGGTCTGTCTGTCTCGATACCTGGTGGGCGAACGATATCATTGGCCAGCCTCGTGGTAATGAGGGTCAGGAGATCCGATGGGTCGATCTGAAAGAGTTACCCGAGCTGAACTTTCCTCCGGCTAATGGTCCCATCGTTACGGCAGTCCTGTTACCAAATCGCTATATGATCACCGGTAAGTTTGATGTGGCTGCTGAGCTTCTGGAAAAAGTGAGTTACCAGCTTGAGCAGGGAGTAGAGCTGATACAGTTTCGGGCTCCATGGCTGGATAAAGGAACCTATCAGCATTTAGCCAGAGAGCTGCATCACCTTTGTCGGGAAACCGGGGCCAGCTTGCTTCTTAAAGGTGAGCCTGAACTACTGGCCAATAGCTGGTGTGACGGTATCCATCTTACCTCGAAACAGCTTCAGCAGGAGGGTGTTGATTGGCGAAGTGCTTCTCGTTCTGGTCAGTGGCTGGCAGCTTCCTGTCATAATCAGGAACAAATCGATCGGGCGGTATCACTGGGTGTCGATTTTGTAACACTCTCTCCGGTTATGTCGACACAGACGCATCCGGGCTGTGAAACCTTAGGAATGGAAAAAGCTGCAGAGCTGACAGAGCGTTGCCCATTGCCTGTGTTCTGGTTGGGGGGGATGCAGCTTGCTGATCAGGAGCAGTTCATAGACCGGGGAGCCCAGGGGTTGGCTGCCATCGGTGCTTTCTGGTCGCAAACTTATTGAGGCCGTATACTAGTCTTAATTTAAGATTAAAGACTTCTTGCAGGGAAGCAAATGTCTCACTCTAATATCGGACCTGGTGGCAACAAATCAACATCAGTTTTGCCCGCTGATTCAACATTCCAATCCCCGTCAACTGCTGGCAGTGACTCACTGGGTAGAACAGTAGGTTCACTGGGGAATCTGCCTGGTACCGAAGGGCTGGATGAAGAGGCCTCAATGCTGGGGCAGCGTCCTGTTCAGGATCGGGCGGTTGCTTATTTCGAAGAGACCGGGCAGGTTGGCAGAAATATTCTTCCATCCATTAATGACAGGCCCTTTGGTGAATATTGGGAGGAGCTCCCCGGACAGATTCACCGGGGAGTTGTTGCTCACCGGTTCATGCGGATCAAAACAGATTCGAGAGGGGCCGGGAGAGAATCAGATTCTACTAAAGCTGAAAAAAAGGAAGAGTTTTGGCATGTCAAAACACTCGGGTATGAATCGGGTGCTGAAAAGTTTAAACGGTTGCTGCAAAAAGTGATCCACCTGATCACTGGAAAATCTTACAAAGCCCGTTTTTATGATGATCGAAAAGTGTTGGCCCAGAGGGAGTGCCTTGCTGCCGCAGCCTACAAACAAGTCATGGGTTACGGGCAAGAGTACATTCATCGCTACAGTCTGGACGAAAAAAATCAGGATCATTGTGTAGCTTCTAAAGACCTGAAAGGCTTCTACCCTGGCAATACCTTCTTTCAACAAACATTATTCCCTTCTATTTGTCAGTTTACTGATGATCATAACCCGGTTACCAATCTTGTCATGAGGCGATTTCTTCTGGGCGATCAGGACTATCTGAAACTTGATAATTACCTCTTCAAGCATGCCGAAGATGACGAGCTGCTGACTGGTAAGTTAGTCAGTATTGATTTCGGTATGTCCTTTTATAATCGATTTTCCCTCCCCAGGAACTGTTCCATTGATGAATTTAGCCAGAGTCTTTTGCGTCCTTCAAAATTGCACAGGTTTCAATATCGAGGTAAGAAGACACTATTGACAATGGTTGAGCAGATGCCGCCAGAGCAAGTGGGACGATCGATAAAGTTAGCTTTGGAGAGAATTACCAGACTGTCGGATCAGCAGTTGAGCGAGCTGGCTGAACATATGCACCAGCCAGAGCTTCGTGAGGTAATGTATCAAGTCCTCAAGTTCAAACGTGCTCAGGCAGAAGCCCTGTTGAACCTGAGATCCTGGCCTGTGAAACCAGGAGCTGGTGGGGGCTTATCAGTGCTTTAAATGGTCATCAATGTCGCTGGTCATCAGATCATCGAAAGCAGGGTTTCCGGGTATCGAACGCTCTTCATTCGCCCAGGCTCCAAGATCAATCAGCTTGCATCGTTGGGAGCAGAAGGGTCGAAACCCGTTTTCTTTCTTCCATTCTACTTTTTTGCCGCATTTCGGGCACTTCACAGTTGTTGGCATTGAATTACTAAACCAGAAGGTGGAGTGGCCTCCTGCTGGAAGCCACAGGGAATTACTGTTTGTTCCCGGGAGGTTGGGGAGCAACCGGGGTCTGCGCTTTCTGCTTTTCAATACCTGAATCACCCAGCAGGCCAAAGGTCACGGTATAAAGCAGCGAGGGATCGACATCACCGAAGGACTGGTAGCCGATGAATTCACCCTGTTCATTGAGTAGATTCGAATTCGGGAAATTCAGCTTTAAGACCTCAAGGGTTTCATTCGCGGGCTCTATCAGGCCCAGTCGCTGATAACCTTCCACCATGATACCCAGTGCGGGTTCTACCGCCGGGGTCTTCTGCATATTTTCAACAACATACTTGCCACGGTTCACAGCCGCTACATAGGCTTTGCGTTTCAGGTAGTAATTGGCTGCATGAATCTCATAATCAGCCAGACGATTTCTCAGGGCTACCATCCGCTGACGGGCATCTGGTGCGTATTTGCTGTCCGGGTAGCGCGTCAGCAATTCACGAAACTCATTGAAGGATTGGCGAGCCTGACCAGGATCACGCTTTGTGTTGTCTAATGGCAGGTAGCGCTCGATGAGACCCATGGAGGCCGTGTTAGAAGCCAGACCTTTCATATAATAGGCATAGTCTGCATTGGGGTGCTGCGGGTGCAGGCGAAGGAAACGATCCGCTGCTGCTCTGGCGGCTTCAGGCTCTACATTCATGAAATAGGCATAAACCAGGTCCAGCTGAGCCTGTTCTGCAAAAGAGCCGAAGGGGTAGCGTGACTCCAGTGTCCGCAGATACTCTACAGCCTTTGTATAACTCTGGTTATTCAGGGACTGGTTGGCCATCTGGTAGAGTTCGGCCTCAGTCAGGGATTCCGGAAGCGTCTTTTTTTCGGGGCTTGATGAGCATCCTGCCAGAACCACCGCAGCAAGGATCAGAAATATCAGGCGCGAATATGTGGTTTTCAGTATTGTCATGGTATTTACAGTTTCCGTACTCCGGCATGATTGTGAGGAAATAGGGCGTACAGGCCTCCCCTGAACTTATAACAGGGAGGCAGGCCGATAAAGTTTTGAGCATAGCTCAGCCAGACCTGATGATGTGATAAACTACCCGCCTTTGATCAACTAATTTAAACACAGTCCGCTGTAAAACGAAAAGAAACTGGTTCTATTAATAATCATTCAACTGCTTTCGGGAGGTTGGAAATTTTTATTAACCTGTTCCGGTGCAGCATCTGGCCTTCGGCGGCTGAGATTTTTTGTCCGGGAGCAGGGTCGGGAATAATGCCCGCTCAGGCTCCTGTTACTTGAGAAGTAGTTAATGAGTGAGCGGATCAATCAGCAGGTCGTCGTACCTGATGAACTGGGGAGCAAGAGACTGGACCAGATTGCAGCCAGCTGCTTTCCGGACTTTTCCAGGGCACGCCTTCAGGAGTGGATCAAGAATGGCGATCTGCGAGTGGATGGCCAGAAGAAAAAGCCTAAAGACAAGCTGGTCGGTGGCGAGAAGCTGACTCTCAGCGTTGAAGTCGATGATGAAGAACGTTGGGAACCTGAAGATATTCCATTGAATATCATTTACGAAGATGATGTCATCCTGGTCATTAATAAACCGGTGGGACTGGTTGTTCATCCTGCGGCAGGAAATTACTCAGGTACCTTGTTGAATGGCTTGTTATATCATTATCCGGAGATAGCCTCTGTACCCAGGGCCGGAATCGTGCACCGTCTGGATAAAGATACTTCAGGACTGATGGTGGTAGCCAAAACTCTGGCCGCTCATACCGATCTGGTGGCTCAGCTTCAGGACCGAAGTGTAAGTCGAGAGTATGAGGCCGTGACTCAAGGTGTTATGACGGCGGGCGGGACGGTTAATGAACCCATTGCCCGTCACCCGACCCATCGTCTTCGTATGGCGGTGATGCCCGGTGGCAAAGCCTCTGTAACTCATTACCGGGTTCTGAAGAAGTTTAATGCTCATACCCATGTCCGCTGTAAACTGGAAACGGGCAGAACTCACCAGATCAGAGTGCATATGAGCTATATTCGCTTCCCGCTGGTAGGGGATGATCTGTATGCTGGCCGTCTGAGAATTCCCAAGGGGTGTTCTGCCATCCTGGAAGAGACTCTGAGGAGCTTCAAACATCAGGCGCTTCACGCCAGAAAGCTGGGTCTTATGCACCCGGTGTCCGATGACTACATGGAGTGGGAAGCGCCCTTACCGGATGACTTTTCAGCGCTTCTGGAAGTATTAAAAGAAGATGTTAAAGAGTCCTGAGCAGGATTTGCTGTTTTATGAGTGAACTCATGCTCCCAGGGCGTTGCAATAGAGAGAACTGAACATGTCTGAAGATCGTTACCTGCTCCCGGACTGGTCTGCGCCAGAAGGTGTCAGGGCTTTTGTCACCCTCAGAACCGGCGGGTACAGTCAGGGAGCTTTCAGCAGCTTAAATCTGGGGCTGCGGTCTGGTGATGATCCTGATGTGGTAGCAAAAAACAGAGCATTGCTCGACGACCATTATCAATGGCGGTACAGGCCGCAGTGGCTCAAACAGGTTCATGGTACTGATGTAATAACGGCCCAGCCGGATAACTCAGAAAGAGAAGGTGATGCGGTTTGGACAGATAAGCAGGGGTTACCCTGTGCCGTCTTAACTGCAGATTGTCTTCCGGTTATTTTTTGCAACTCGTCCGGCACCCGTGTTGCCGTTTCTCACGCCGGTTGGAAAGGGCTTCAGGCTGGTGTACTGGAAGCCACAGTTAAAGCTATGGGCGATGAGCCTGGCCAGGTGATGGCCTGGTTGGGTCCAGCTATCAGTCAGTCTCATTTTGAAGTGGGACCTGAAGTTCGCGACGCTTTCCTGAATTCTGATCCGCAAATGGAAACGGCTTTTATTCCCGGTCAGGGTGATCGCTGGTATGGGGATCTCTATGAACTGGCAAGGCTTCGGTTACATAAATTGGGTGTAACAGAAGTCAGTGGCGGCAATTTCTGTACTTATAAGGAAAATGACCGTTGGTTCTCTTACCGAAGGGATGGCGTCCAGTCCGGACGTTTAGCCACAGTGGTCTGGATTGAATAGGCAGGAAGAGCTCTCAATGAGAGTTCTTCCTGTCATTGACTGCTAGCTGTAATAGCGCTGCCTCAGTCCTTCAAATAAATTGGCCAGATCAGGTGCTGGAGCAGGTGACTCTGCGGGAGCGCTTTCTGACCAGGATCTGTGGATATGATTGGCATCATCATTCTGCTTATAAACTCTCTTCAGGTAGTGGTTGTAGTTTCTGCTGGCAACAGTGTCTACATGATACCAGTGGGCTTTCGTTCGACTATGAGTGATATCCAGCAGCACATAGCCTTTCTCGCTCTGGTTGGTCCATTTAAGGTTTGGCAGAGCACCGTCAAGGGCCGCTGACGCTATTTTGGCAAGACCCGTCTTTTCAGAAAATCCGGATGTAACTGCGGGGGTTCCAAATTCTCCACCCAGTGCGCCAAAACCTGAAATCCGTCCGTAGTGAGGGAAGCGCGGTTCAGGTGCCAGATCAAATGCCCACGAGCTGTGAGTATCGCCGGTCAGTACCATCAAGTTATTGATGCCCTGATTTTGAATATGATCAAACAGACGCTGTCGGGATGCCTGATAACCATCCCATTGATCCATAAGGATAGGAAGGTCCGGATTGAGAGTGAGCTGTGACATCATGACCTGCTGTCCCAGTGCCCGCCAGCGAACCCCTTCATTCATGGATTGACTTAAGCCATTATGCAACCATTGTTCCTGATCTGCTCCCAACAGGCTTCTTGATGGATCTTTAGCGGCTTTGGCATTCAATGGCAGAGCCTGCCGGTCTCTGCCAGTCAGTCGGGTATCCAGCATAAAGAGATCCATCAGGTCACCAAAGCGGAACCTTCGATAAATGGTTCTTTGTCCAAACTGGTCAACAATGCCACTCTCTCTGATAGGCATCCATTCAAAGTAAGCCTGAACTGAATCATTGCGGCGTGATTCCCAGGCTCCTTCACCCAGGTTATGGTTTTGAGCTCCACCTTGCCATGAGTCATTGGCGGATTCATGATCGTCCCAGACGCAGATGAAAGGATGCTGACGGTGAACTTCCTGCAAATCCGGATCGGATCGATACTGGGCGTAGCGTTGTCGGTAGTCCTGAAGTACTGTTATTTCTTTCGCAGGAATCGGGTTCCGGCCAAGGCCGTTGTTTGTCCCATAACCACCAGGACCGTACTCATAGATGTAGTCTCCAAGGTGCAGTACGGCATCCAAATCAGGTCTCCGGGCTATTTCCCGGTAGACGTTAAAGTAGCCCGCCGGGTAGTTGGAGCAGGAGCAGAATGCCAGTCGCAGACTGTTCAGGTGGCCTTCTGGCAAGGTTCGTGTTCTGGCCACCGGCGAAGGTTTTCCATTGGAAAAGAATCGGTAGTAGTAAACAGTGCCAGACACCAGACCGTCTGCATCAACCTTAACGGTGTAGTCAACATGTGGTCCGGTAACGCCTTCGCCGGACCGGACTATCTGGTTCATCTGTGGGTCAAGGGCCATTTCCCAGGAATAGGGAACGATAGCCTGTTGAAAGTCCGGGTCTGCATCGGGTGTGATCCGGGTCCAGAGGATCACTCTATCAGCCAGAGGATCGCCACTGGCTACTCCGTGCTGAAAAGGTTGGTGGCTGCTCGCAAACGTCTTGAGCAACGGCAATGTAGCAATCCCCAGGGCGGCTCCCTGAAAGAAACGTCTTCTTGTTATAGCCATATTCAATCCATGACAGGTGTTTTTTAAAATTGTCATGGCAGGATAAAAGCGCAATGTGTCAGTATGAAGAAGGTTTTTTGACAAAGTCTGAGAAAGAGCAAAAATCAAAATGGGTTATTAATCAAAAATCAAAGCCGTCGATCTGATCTGTTGTCGAATATCTGTTTCGAGTGATTCATGGCTTACGAGGTTTTGAAGCAGGGCTGGCTAAAAAAAATGAAACTTACTGCGATCTGCATTGGTAAAACAAAGCGTCATAACATACGTGGCCATGATGTCACAACGGCTTACCTTAAGTCTGAAGTGCGGGGTCCGGTAAAGATTCATGCCAGTGGTATTGAGGGCAATGAGGTGGCTGTTCATAATGACCACATCTATGCCGTTTCAACAACCACTTATGATTACTGGAAAGATCGTCTGGGTGGCAACGATGAAGACTGGCCAAAGGGTCGTTTTGCCGAAAATCTTATCATAGACGGACTGGACGAGGTCGCTCTGGCAGTGGGTGATGTCTTGCGCATTGGCGATGAAGTGGTGCTATCCGTGTCAGGACCTCGTATTCCATGCTTCAAAGTGTGCTGGCGGTTGGGGCAACCAGACAGCTTTATTCCGGAGTTTGCCATCTCAGGCCACAGTGGCATTTACCTGAATGTAGTCAAAACAGGCACTATCACTCCCGGCGATCACGTTAAGGTCGAAGCCAAATCAGAGCCTCGCACTCTGGTGCTGAACATCTCCAAAGCGCTCTTTGCCGACGCTGCCAGTTTGGATCAGATGCAGGCGATGTCCGAACTTGAAGGTCTGAGCCCGATGTCTGCTTTTTTCTTAACCTCAAAAATCGCTGCGGAGCGGGAGCGCTGTCAGCTATCAAAAGGTCGGTGGTCAGGTTCCCGGGCATTGAGGGTTAAAGAGATCCGTCAGGAGACACCAGACACAAAATCTGTCTGGCTTGAAGCTCCGGATGGAACAGCGCCATTGGCAGGAGCGCTGGCAGGTCAGTTTCTGGCCGTGAAGATTCCGCAGGCAGAAGAAGAAATTACCCGACTCTGGAGCCTTAGTGACTATCAGGATGGCCCTGACCACTACCGCATAACGATTAAACGCTCGCCCAGCGGACCCGGAAGTGCCTATATGCACGAGACTCTGGTGGTCGGAGACGGCTTGCGCGTGTCTTCTCCCCTGGGCCAGTTTACCCTTGCTCGTGGCAATCCAAAACCCGTCGTTTTGTTTGCGGGCGGGATTGGCTTGACCCCGCTTCTGGCCATGCTGAAAGCACACACCTCTGTCAAAAACTACCCACCTGTATTATTCTTTCACGCCGTTCAGGATGGCCTTCATCAGGCGCACCGGGACGAGCTTGATCAGCTTGGGACGCTTCCCAATGTGACCGTTATTCATATTTTTTCACGGCCCAACGAAAACGACATTTCGTCTGGCCGTTTCGATTATCAGGGCTATATTACGAAGGACATAATTGCCAGGAAGCTCGATGGGCTATACATCATGGATGGAGATAAACGGATCGATATGCCACCCTGTGAATTGCTGTATTTTCTCTGTGGTCCACAAGCTTTTCAAACTCATGTTCGAGAATCTCTGCTGGCACTGGAAGCCAACGCTCATCAGATCTACACCGAAAGCTTTGGAACAGAGCCGGGAGCACCGCCTCCAGCCATAGTGGAAACTGCTGAGGTCACTTTCTTACCCGATGGGGTTGTTGCAAAGTGGGATGCAGGTTCCAATCTTTCGATGCTGGAACTGGCTGAAGTTTACGGGCTGACACCGCCAAACGCCTGTCGTATGGGTGTATGCCATACTTGCACCTCCCGGCTGGTAGCGGGACGTACTTACTACGACCGCGAGATTGCCATTGCACCTCCTGAAGGTGACTTCCTGCTTTGCTGTTCAAGACCCGGTTCTGAAAAAGTCACAATCATGCTGCCCTCAAACACAGACAATGGTTTTGATCCTGTTGAAGACTGATGGCGACCCGTCTTGACGTCCAGCTATACCGGTTTGGATTCAGCGATAGAGCTCTTGATAGTTTTTAAGTATTCCTGATCGATAGTCAACCGAGTATACCCTGAACTTATCTGAAGAAGTGCTGTAGGCGGCCTCAGGACAATAGGAAAAGCCTGCCAGTGCGCCATCCTGGTCAAATATTGCAACAGTGTTATTGAAGTACCAGTGCCGCAAACTTGCAGGCAGGTGATTGTTCAGGGAGAGTACGTAGGATTGTCTGGTGACGTTAGGTTTTAACCAATGCTTTTGCCATTGCCAGTGAACATCATTCCAGTCTCCGGTCATTGCAAGACACTTCCAGAGAGGCGTCCACCAGATTGGGGTTGCCTGTTTGGAAACTTTGGCAATGCTTTTATTTTCCGGGTGCTCTTCTAAAATGATCGTTACTATCTGTTTCTCATCAATGTTTTTTTTTGGGCTTCTACCTGATTGCCAGTCATGTTGATTGAAACCTTCCCAATAACTGAGTTCCTGCGGGCTTCTGTAGATGGTGTAATTGCCAAATCCACCGTGTTTTGCGCAAGGAACTGTAGTGGTGACCTCTTTCTCTCCTGTCACAACGCCAAGACAAAAGCCGGTCGAAGACAAGCCATCGTAAATGATAACGAGACTATCTTCCGGGTTGGGGGAGGTCGCCATTGCCTGAAAAGAAAGGGCAAATAGAAATGAAAATGTCAGAAAAAACCTTGCATACAACGGATTAGATGGGACTGGCTGACGTTCTTTATTGTTTGGGTTCCATAACTTTTTCATAATATTGAAGATTATCCCGGATTAAATCAAAACCTCTCAATCTAGCAGACATCAAGAGATTAGCTAGTTCACGAGGGGCAGGAAAGCCAGCTCTTGAAAAGATCGATTCTGCCGCAATATAGGATTACAGAAGCAGCCCTATCGGCAAGTAATAAAACGCGGGAGAACTCACTATGCGAGCAGACAGACTGACCAGTAAGCTGCAGTCCGCATTGTCAGATGCTCAGTCACTGGCTGTGGGTAAGGATCACAATCAGATAGAACCTGTCCACCTGTTAATGGCGCTGCTTAATCAGCGGGGTGGTTCTATCAAGCCTCTTTTGAGTCAAGTGGGCTTTAATATGCAACAGCTGGCTGATGAGCTCGAGAAGCTGCTTGATCAGGTTTCAGTCATTAATAATCCAACCGGCGATATTCAACCGTCACAGGAAACCATTCGCTTGCTTAATCTGGCCGATAAACAGGCTCAGAAAAGGGGGGATCAGTTTATTTCCAGTGAAACTGTCCTTCTGGTGATGATGGACGGGAGTTCGTCAGTTTCCCGTGTCCTGAAAGGGCAGGGGGTGAGTCAGCAGGCTCTGGAAAATGCCATCAACAATCTCAGGGGAGGCGAATCCGTCAATGATCCCAATGCTGAAGATAATCGCAATGCTCTGGCCACCTACACCATTGATCTAACTGAGCGTGCTGAAGCAGGCAAGCTGGACCCTGTCATTGGCCGGGACGATGAGATAAGACGCATTGTTCAGGTGCTGCAACGCCGTACCAAAAATAATCCGGTGATTATTGGCGAGCCCGGTATTGGTAAAACTGCCATTGTGGAAGGGCTGGCTCAAAGAATTATCAATGGTGAAGTGCCTGACGGTATCAAGGGTAAAAGGCTTTTGTCGCTTGATATGGGGTCGTTGATTGCCGGGGCCAAATTCAGGGGTGAATTCGAGGAGCGCCTGAAGTCGGTACTCAATGAGCTGTCCAAACAGGAAGGGCAGATCATCCTGTTTATTGATGAGCTCCACACTATGGTAGGTGCCGGTAAGGCAGAAGGTGCCATGGACGCCGGTAATATGCTTAAACCCGCTCTGGCCCGGGGTGAACTCCATTGTGTTGGAGCAACGACACTGGATGAATACCGGCAATATATCGAAAAAGACGCAGCGCTGGAGCGTCGATTCCAGAAAGTACTGGTGGATGAGCCTACAGAAGAAGACACTATTGCTATCTTGCGTGGTCTGAAAGAGCGTTATGAGGCCCACCACGGTGTTGACATTACCGACCCGGCCATTGTCGCTGCCGTAAAACTCTCCCAGCGCTACATCACTGACAGGCAACTGCCCGATAAGGCCATCGATCTGATTGATGAGTCAGCCAGTCGTATACGGATGGAGATGGATTCCAAGCCAGAAGAAATGGATCGCCTGGAGCGTCGTCTGATTCAACTGAAAATCGAACGGGAAGCACTTAAAAAAGAAGACGACAACGCATCCAAAGAGAGGCTGGTACTCTTGGATACAGAAGTGGGCCGCCTTGAGAGAGAGTACTCAGACCTTGAAGACATTTGGAAGGCCGAGAAAGTCGTCCTTCAGGGGTCTCAGAAGTTACGGGAGGAGCGTGAGCAATTACTCATTGCCCTGGAAGCTGCACAGCGTTCTGGTGATCTCGCCAAAATGTCAGAAATTCAGTATGGCCAGCTTCCCGAGCTGGAAAAGAAGCTGGCTGAAGCGGATGCTGCCAAGTCAGGTGGAGAAACCAAGCTGCTTCGCAACCGGGTCACGGATGAAGAAATTGCTGAAGTGGTCTCTCGCTGGACTGGAATACCTGTTTCCAAAATGCTGGAAGGTGAGCGTGAAAAGCTCTTGAAGATGGAAGACGCACTTCATGGTCGTGTAATTGGTCAAGACGAAGCAGTAGTTGCTGTTTCTAACGCTGTACGCCGCTCAAGAGCAGGCCTGGCCGATCCCAACCGACCTAATGGCTCCTTCATGTTTCTTGGGCCAACCGGTGTGGGTAAGACAGAACTTTGCAAAGCGCTGGCAGCATTTCTGTTTGATACCGAAGACGCTATTGTTCGCATCGATATGTCCGAGTTTATGGAAAAACACTCTGTTGCCCGCCTGCTGGGAGCGCCTCCCGGCTACGTGGGGTATGAAGAAGGGGGTTATCTGACAGAGGCTGTTCGCCGTAAACCCTATTCGGTGGTGTTGATGGATGAAGTAGAAAAGGCTCACCCGGACGTTTTCAATATTCTCTTGCAGGTATTGGAGGATGGTCGTTTAACTGATGGCCAGGGAAGAACGGTAGACTTTAAAAATACTGTGATTGTCATGACTTCCAACCTCGGCTCTGATGTTATTCAGACCATGCAGGGTGAAGATTTTGAAGCATTGAAATCAACGCTTATAGATGTAGTGGGAGCTCACTTCAGGCCTGAATTTGTCAACCGTGTCGATGAGCTGGTGGTCTTTCATCCCCTGACAGAGAGGCAGATAGAAGGCATTGCGGCTATTCAGTTGAGCCGACTGAACAAACGTCTTGCGGAAAATAGTCTGTCCCTGGAAGTTTCTGATGAAGCAATGAAAAAACTGGCTGAAGTGGGCTTTGATCCTGTGTACGGAGCCCGTCCGTTGAAACGGGCCATACAGCGCAGTATCGAGAATCCTCTGGCAGAATCCATACTGTCAGGTCAGTACTCTCCCGGTGATGTCATCAAGGCAATACTTACAGAGGGTGAGATTACGTTTGAGTAATGCTCTTCAGTCGAGGCCGCTATCCAGCGGCTTCCTTTTTTTGTTATTCCTTCAGGGTTAACCCCTCTGCGTGTAGCAGTCTGGGGATAGTTAGCTCATTAACTTTCGTAGATGCGCCTATTGCCATAAAGTGAGACAAGTGTGCATAATTACAGGGGCTAAGCCACCTGTTTTGTCTGTTCATCACTGTGTCATGAAATAGCATCAGGATACAGATAAAACGTACTCTCTTATGAGGTATACATGTATCCCGTTGTTGTCTCAGACCTTGATGGTACCCTTCTTAATGACCAGCACCAGCTGGCACCTCGCACCAAAGAAGTTATTCGTCGTTTAAGCAATCAGGGAATCCGTTTTGTTTTTGCCACGGGCAGACATTACCTGGATGTTGAAGAGATAAGAGCACAGCTGGACATCGATATGTTCACCATTACTTCTAATGGCGCACGAGCACACAACCCCAAGGGAGAGACGATTGTCAGTCATGATCTTAATCCCAGGTTTATTCAGCCCTTAATTGCGCTTGGCCGTCAATACAGTGATACCGTTTTTTTGAGTGTGTACAGCGAAGATAAGTGGTATGTCGAGCAGCATCATGAAAGCTTGTTGGAGTTTCATAAAGACACAGGCTTCAGCTACACTGTGCAGGATCTGGATACGATTCCTGTCGACAAGATTATCAAAGTGTTCTTTGTAGCCAAAAAGCATGATGAGTTGCTTGATCTTGAGCGGGATATTCATGAGACCTTTGGTGACTCCGTGAATATGGCTTTCTCTCTGGATACCTGCCTTGAAATCATGGCGCCAGCGGTGAGCAAAGGTGCAGCTCTGGAAGAAGTCATGAAACTCAAAGGTCTGGAGCCCAAAGACGCAGTAGCTTTTGGTGACGGCATGAACGACGTTGAGATGTTACAGGTGGTAGGCAAAGGACTGGTTATGGGGAATGCGACAGAGCGTTTGAAAGCGAAACTGCCTGATCATCAGGTGATTGGCCAATGCAATGATGATGCTGTGGCTCAATACCTCGAAAATCATTACCTGAATTGAGTTGCGAACAAGCTCACCGGTGTCCCGGTGAGCATTAATCAATGCCTTTACGAAATTCTTTCGAAACAGCCAAAAAACACTGAAAATCAGTATCAAAAGTCATGTTTTGGCTAGCTCTGACTGGAATCTCAAGTTCCACTTGTGATATTGCGGTAAATGCTCAAATTGTGTTCATTTCTAATGCGAGCAAATTTCTCGAACGATTTAAATATCCCGGAGTCAGGTAAATTTGAGTTTCTTGTCTAGAATAATTTCTTCATTTCTATTTCAAGCTCAGGTATCTCATGACTTTTGTTTTTATTGTGCCTATCCTGCTTTTGTCGTGTAGTAGTCAGGCTTCAGTTCCTCTCGCTTCATCTTTCGTTTCCGGCGACAGTGTCGAAGCAATTCTTGCTTCTTTCTTACCTGATCCCATTCGTCTACCAAAATCTAACGTTGCTCCGCTGTTGCTGTTACAAAAGGGTAAAAAAGGCTCGATAATCAGTTTGCCTGTCTCTGAAAGGGATCGGCTGCAGCCGAATAAAGGTACGACGTTTACTGGCTATCCATTCGAATTAAACCGTTATGGCAACGAAAACAAGGAACAGTCTAAAACCGACGGTAAATCTTCGCCACCGCAGCAAGAGCAACAAAGCAAAAAGCAAAGCGATAAAGGGCTGGGCTCTTCTGGCTCCTCAGGCTCTGGTGCTGCATCAGCATCAGCTTCCGGTAACGATGAGAGTCGTGCCAGGCATCTTGAAAAACTGAAAGAAATCCTCAAAGCCGCTGAAAAGTCATTGAAAACAATGGATCAGAAAAAAAATATTGATGAGTTTCATGCAGAATTGAAAAGATTGTATGCGGAATCCCCCGATATTTTGAAGGAGAAGGGCTCCCTGGAGAGTGGTGAACACCGTTGGAAAGCGATTTTGAGGCTGCTTAAGCTTCATTTTCCCAACAAGATGGAAAAAGGTGAAATGTCACACGTTTTACTTGAATATCCTGGTCTAGCGAGCCTGCCAGAAGAAGTGATCAGATTTTTTGCCAGACAGAAGCTGACAGAACCTGCATTAGCTGAAAGTTTGCCCAAACAGTTGTTAGTTGACAGCATTGTGGATGCTGCCAGCCCGTCAATCCTGAGGTATATTCAAGCTCATCTGGGCTACCCCTATTGTCTTCAGCAGTTGATTGGGCTATTTATAACCCAGCTGTCTTTAGTGGCAACGGGTGAATCTAAAGAGTTTATTTTTCAGGATCATACAGGGGGGCAAGTTAGTGTTTTTTCTATCCGGAAAAATGCTAAAGGACGTTATCGTGTTTTTGTCGTTGATGGTTTAAGTGTTGTTAAGCGTTGCTACGAAGATCAGGTCTATTCATCTCTGCCACATTTTGTCATTTTCGCTTTGGCACTGGCTTTAAAATATCATGGCTTTACTGATTCCCGATTTTACTTCCTGTCTCAACGTCAGGCTGGTGACTTTGGCTCTGAATCATTCATGCTGCACGACCTGGAAACATTGTTGCAATCCCCTATGGTGACTGGTAACGGTTATTATGCGGATAAAGAACCTATTCCTAATGACAAAGTAGCCATGTTTTCGTTGCAAATAACATTTGACGAGAGTGCTGAGCAACTCGGTCGATTGCGAGTCAATGGGGAGATTAAGTATTTTACGGACACAGCAGATAAACCTGAACTTAATGCACATGACCTAAGCACCCTTATTATTATGTCGTTGCAAACCTGGGTTACAATGGGGCTGGAACCAGATTTGTTTAAATTTTATCAGTTGCGTCAGTTTCCTCAGAGGTTTGCACATCTGACCCAAGGGCAGCAGCGACTAAAGCGATTGCTTGAGAAATTCCCTGAAGAACGGCAAAAAGAGGTGGAACAGGTCGTTGATGAAACACGGGGCTTGTTGTCCGGCGATGATGGAGTCTGCAATAACAATGCTAATCTGGCTGCTACCCTGCTGTGGATGAAAATGAATATTGAGTTGCTGGAAATGAACAACCGTCCCGGGCAGGAAGAATAAACAAGATATCCGTAAGTTCACCATCATCGGTTATGATCAATTTCATAGCATGAAATTAACTCAACCTTCGTGATTTGTTCAAGTAGTTGCCATAAGCAGCTCTCACAAAAAATCCGGTACCGCTTCACCTGCCACTCAGGTGTCCAAAGTCGTCTTTTAGCTAACTCTGAGACTGGACATCTCAGATTCTGCTTGTGATAGTGGGATAAATACTCAAATTGTACTCATTTTTAACCTGAGTGAATTTTTCGAACGATTTAAATATCATGGAGTCAGCAAAATCTGAGTTTCTTTTCTAGAATGATCTTTTTATCTTTACTTGAAGCTCCAGTATTTTATGACTATCGTCTTTATTCTGCCTGTCCTGCTTTTGTCGTGTAGTAGTCAGGCTTCAGTTCCTCTCACTTCATCATTCGTTTCCGGCTACAGTATCGATGCAATTCTTTCTTCTTTCTTACCTCCCATTCGTCTACCAAAATCTAACGTTGCCCCGCTGTTGCTGTTACATAAGAGGAAAAAAGGTTCGATAATCAGTTTGCCTGTCTCAGAAAGGGGGTGGCTGCAGCCGAATAAAGGTACGACGTTTACTGGCTATCCATTCCAATTAAACCGTTATGGCAACGAAAACAAGGAACAGTCTAAAACCGATGGTAAATCTTCGCCACCGCAGCAAAAGCAACAAAGCAAAAAGCAAAGCGATAAAGGGCAGTGCTCTTCTGGCTCCTCAGGCTCCGGTGCTGCATCAGCATCAGCATCAGCTTCCGGTAACGATGAGAGTCGTGCCAGGCATCTTGAAAAACTGAAAGAAATCCTCAAAGCCGCTGAAAAGTCATTGAAAACAATGGATCAGAAAAAAAATATTGATGGCTTTATTGCAGAATTGAAAAGATTGTATTCGGCATTCCCTGATCTTCTCGAGGAAAAGGGCTCACTGGTGAACAGAGAATACAGCTGGAAAGCGATTCTGAGGTTGCTTAAGCATCATTTTTCCGACAAGCTGGAAGAAGGTGAAATGTCGCACGTTTTACTCGAATATCCCGGTATTGAGGGCCAGCCAGAAGAATTAATCAGATTACTTGCCAGAGAAGTGCTCCCGGAAACTGTATTACCTCAGGGGGTGCCCAAAGAGACGTTAGTTCACTTCATTGTGAATTCTGTCAATCCGATAACTCTATGGTATATGCAAACTCATCTGGGCCATCCTCAGTGTCTTCAACAGCTGCTTAGGTTATTTATAACCCAGCTACCGCTAATGGCAAAAGGTGAATCTAAAAAGTTTATTTTTCAGGACCATACGAGTCACATTAACGTTTTTTTTATCCGGAAAAATGCTAAAGGGCGTTATCGTGTTTTTGTCGTTGATAGTTTAAGTGTTTTTAAGCGCTACGACGAAGGTCAAATTTATTCGCCCCTGGCACATTTTGTCACTTCAGCTTTGGCACTGGCGTTAAAATATCATGGCTTTACTGATTCCCGGTTTTACTTCCTGCCTGAACGTCAAGGTCCTAACCTTGGCAGTGAGTCATTCATGTTGCACGACCTGAAAACGTTGTTGGAATTCCCAATGTTGGCTGGTAACGGTTATTATTCGGACAAAGAACCTCTTACTAATGACAATATGTTCAGGTTTTTTTTGAACATAACGTATGATCCGGAAGGTGAGCAACTCGGTCGATTGCGAATCAATGGGGAGATTAAGTCATTTACGGACACTGCAGATAAACCTGCATCTGCTACACATGACCTGAACACCCTTATTCTTATGTCGCTCCATACCTGGACTACAACGGGTCTGGAACCGGATTTGTTTAAATTTTATCAGTTGCTTCAGTTTCCCCAGAGGTTTGCACATCTGACCCAAGGGCAGGAGCGACTGAAGCGATTGCTTGAAAAATTCCCTGAAGAACGACAAAAAGAGGTTGACCAGGTAGTTGATGAAACACGGGGCTTGTTGTCCGGCAATGGGGGAGTCTGCAATAGCAACATTAACCTGGCTGCTACTCTGCTGTGGATGAAAATGAATATTGAGTTGCTGGAAATCAACCAGCCCGGGCAGGAAGAGTAAACGGAATATCCGGAATTTCGCCATCAATGACTATTCACATCATGAGATTAACTCAGCCCTGATAATTTGGTCGAGTGGTTGCCATAAGCCACTCTCTCAAAATTCCGGAAACGATTTATAAGCCTCTTTATAACCAGCCGCCCAGATCCTTCCAGCGGTTGACGATAGAGCAAAATAGCTCGGCAGTTTTCTCTGTGTCATAACGGGCAGAGTGGGCTTCACCCTTGTCGAAATGAATCTCTGCGGCCTCGCAGGCTCTGGCCAGCACGGTCTGCCCGTATGCCAGTCCGGACAGGGTGGCTGTATCAAAGCAGGAGAAGGGATGAAAAGGGTTGCGTTTGATATCACAGCGCTCTGCTGCGGCCATCAGAAAGCCAAGGTCAAATGATGCATTGTGACCCACCAGCACTGCCCGGTTACAACCCTGTTTTTTAACTTCCTTGCGCACTGTTTTGAAGATACCGTTCAGTGCCTGCTCTTCTTCTGTGGCAATGCGAAGCGGGTGGAAGGGATCAATACCGATAAACTCTATCGCCGCCTGTTCAATATTGGCGCCTTCAAATGGTTTGATATGGAAAGACTGAGGCTTACCGGGGTGCACATAGCCGCTTTCATCCATTTCAATGACCACAGCTGCAATTTCCAGCAGGGCATCGGTGGCGGAATTGAAACCTCCGGTTTCTACATCCACCACAACAGGCAAAAAACCACGAAAGCGGTTGGCCATCAAATGGCTATCATCGACCACGGAATCTCCTTAATTCATTCAGAGTCAATGGAAAGTCAGCCTTCTGAGGGCTGACTTTCCGGTCTTCAGTGTTAGTTCTGGGTTTGTAAACGCCAGTTCAGGGTTTCGCCTGCACGCAGAGGAATCACCTGATTGTCGCCCAGGGGGATAGACTCTGGCAATTGCCATTCTTCTTTAATCAGGGTGACAGAAGCCTGGTTTCTGGGTAGACCGTAAAAATCCGGACCAAAGTGGCTGGCAAATCCTTCCAGTTTATCCAGTGCATTCATGCTCTCAAAGGCTTCAGCATACAATTCCAGAGCTGCCGGTGCGGTATAGCAACCTGCACAGCCACAGGAGGTTTCTTTTGCATCTACCGTATGAGGTGCAGAGTCGGTGCCAAGGAAAAATTTCGGATTGCCACTGGTTGCGGCTTCCAGTAAGGCCTGCTGGTGGCTATTACGCTTCAGGATTGGCAGGCAGTAATAATGGGGGCGAATGCCTCCTGCCAGCATATCGTTGCGATTGTAAAGCAGGTGGTGTGCAGTAATCGTGGCGGCGACATTGCTGTGGCTGCTTTTGACAAATTCGACCGCATCAGCGGTGGTGATGTGTTCCATGACCACTTTCAGGTCAGGGTGCCGAAGAGTAATGTCTCGCAGGTAACGATCAATGAAAACTTTTTCACGATCGAAGATATCAATGTCTTTGTCAGTGACTTCAGCATGTACCAGCAGCAGCAGGCCAACCTCAGCCATGGTCTTCAGACTTTCCTCAATATTGTTGATATCAGTGACACCTGAGTCAGAGTTGGTGGTCGCTCCGGCTGGATAGAGCTTCAGAGCTTTGACATCGCCTCTGGCCTTGGCTTCACGAACCATTTCGGGGGTGGTGTTATCCGTCAGGTAAAGTGTCATCAGTGGTTCAAACTGACTACCAGCAGGCGCATGCTCAAGGATTCGGGCCTTGTAAGCGGCAGCATCATCGGCGTCCAGTACCGGTGGACGCAGATTAGGCATGACAATAGCCCGGGTAAAGTTTCTGGCTGCTGAACGCACTGTTTCAGCCAGGGCTGCGTCGTCTCTCAGGTGGATATGCCAGTCATCAGGACGTGTCAGGGAGAGCTTTTCTTTCGCTATGGGCATTTGCGTCATCTTCTGAAGAGTACCTGTTCCGGAAAAGAAAGGTTGACTGCTAAATAGCAACAGTTTAATCGCGTTTTTATCTTGAGTCCGCTAAATACAGCACGGGATGATCAAAAAAGCACGTGAATAAAATGGAGTAGATTGGAGAGTTCAGGAGACCCCCTTCACCGGGCTAGCATCGTATCTAAAATCATGCAGGCTTGGTAGTAATATTTGCCGTTCAGAGCATGCCCTTCGATCAATTTGCAGGACTTCAAAGGCGTTGATTTTCAGTTGTTTGCACATTTTCGGTCTTTATCAGTTCAGGTGAAGTGCTTTTGAGATTCCCCGGTCTGGAAAATAGGGAAGCATTCGAGAATAATGGTGTCCGCTCTGTGGCTATCGGAAGTCGGTTGGGTAATTTCCACATCGGGCTTTCAGAGTTAAGAGGTAGCCATAAAAAATGGGAATATTGAATTAATATGTAGGTTTTTTGAATAAATATTGATTTTCAATTTTGGATCATCAATACTCTTCAATCAATCAGGTTTACCGTATCGGGAATTGGGAGTGCACGGTGAAAGAGATCAAAAAAGTGGTACTGGCCTATTCGGGTGGACTGGATACCTCAGTCATTGCCAAATGGCTGGAAGATACTTATCAGTGCGAAGTTGTTACATTTACCGCAGATCTGGGTCAGGGTGAAGAAGTTGAGCCTGCCAGGGCCAAAGCAGAGGCACTGGGCATCAAAGAGATCTATATCGAAGATTTGCGTGAAGAGTTTGTTCGGGATTTTGTGTTTCCGATGTTCCGGGCCAATACCATCTATGAAGGCGAGTACCTGCTGGGTACTTCTATTGCCCGTCCTCTTATTTCCAAGCGATTGATTGAAATTGCCAATGAGACGGGAGCCGATGCTATCTCCCACGGTGCTACCGGCAAGGGTAATGACCAGGTGCGTTTTGAACTGGGCGCTTATGCTCTGAAGCCAGGTGTACAGGTAATAGCTCCGTGGCGTGAGTGGGATCTGAATTCCCGTGAAAAACTGCTGGCCTATTGTGAAGAGCACGGTATTCAGGTTGAGAAGAAGAAAGGTAAGTCTCCTTATTCTATGGATGCTAACTTGCTGCACATTTCATACGAAGGCGGAGTCCTGGAAGATCCATGGGCTGAAGCCGAAGAGGATATGTGGCGCTGGAGTGTATCTCCGGAAAATGCCCCGGATCAGCCACTGTATCTTGAGCTGACCTATAAGAAAGGTGATATCGTTGCCATCGATGGTCAGGAAATGACACCCGCAACCGTTTTGACTTACCTGAACAAGGTGGGTGGAGAGAATGGTGTGGGTCGTCTGGACATCGTTGAGAATCGTTATGTCGGTATGAAGTCCCGTGGTTGCTACGAGACTCCGGGTGGAACCATTATGCTGAAAGCGCACAGGGCGATTGAGTCCATTACTCTTGATCGTGAAGTGGCACACCTGAAAGACGAACTGATGCCCAGGTATGCGAAACTGATTTACAACGGTTACTGGTGGTCTCCCGAGCGTGAGATGCTTCAGAGGATGATTGATGAAAGTCAGGATTACGTGAATGGTGTCGTACGTCTGAAGCTCTATAAAGGTAATGTAACGGTTGTTGGTCGTCAGTCTGATGACTCCCTGTTTGATGAGAATATTGCCACCTTTGAAGATGATGCCGGTGCTTATGATCAGGCAGATGCTGAAGGCTTTATCAAGCTGAATGCATTGAGGCTGAGAATTGCTGCCAATAAGGGGCGTAATCCTGGTTAATTGAGTGAGTAAAATGTTGCTTTTTGAACTCAGTTCATCATCCGCCCCCTACTTCGGGTGTCCTAAAGCTTTGGTTCCCATGCTTCAGAGGCTATCGCAAAAGTGCAAGCAAAGCTGAGACAAAGCAATAAGTGGCGAAAAAGCGCAGTTTACAGCGAGTAAATGAGCATTTTTAGCCACTTTTTAACGCAGTATCAGCGAAACACAGCACTTTTGCCGTAGCACTTTTACGACAGCCTCGAAGGGGCGGAGATCAGGCCGTTACTTGTGCACTTTACCTTCTGGATTGCTGAATTCATCGTTCTTGAACACATCAACATTTTTGCGCTTTCGATGTATTCTTTTATGACAACAAAGTGCTTGAGCATTGTCACAGATCTTTCCGCATGGCCGCAGTTGGCCATCTTTCCCAACCACCTTTTCGTAACAGGTTTGTTGCCCGGTGTGCTCTCTTCTTTTATGATCCGACAGGGCTTTAGGATTCTTGCAGACCGTCCCGCATGGCTGAGGCTGGCCATCCTTCCTGATCATTTTTACGTCACAGGTTTTTTGCCCGGTGTGTTTTATTTTTTTGTGATCCATGAGGGCTATAGCATTCCTGCAGACCGTTGCACATGGCTGCAGCTGACCATCCTCCCCGGGCACTGCTACGTTACAGGTTTTTTGTCCGGTGTGATATCCGGCTTTGTGGTCTGACAGGGCTTTACCGTTCTTATAGATCCTTCCGCATGGTCGCGTCTGGCCATCCTCTCCGACCAGGATTTCGGCACAGGTTTTTTGCCCGGTATGGTGTCTTCTTTTGTGTTCTGACAAGACTTTAACACTTTTACAGAGCATCCCGCATGGCTGCGGCTGGCCATCTTCCCCGACCGTGGTTACGTCACAGATTTTTTGCATGCCGTGGTTTCTTTTTTTGTGATCCCGCAGGGTGCGAGCATGTAAGCAGACCTTACCGCATGGTAGCGGCTGACCATCTTTTCCAGCCACGATCGCGTCACAGATTTTTTGCTGATAGTCGTATCTGTTTCTGTGACCCGATGAGTCTTGAGGGTTTTTGCAGACCGTCCCACAGGAATCAGGCTGGCCGTTCTCTCCGACCAGGGTTTCGCCACAGGTTTGTTGCCCGGTATGGTGACTTCTTTTGTGATCTGACAAGACTTGAACACTTTTACAGAGCGTCCCGCACGGCTGCGGCTGGCCATCTTCCCCGACCAGGGTTACGTCACAGGTTTTTTCCACGCTGTGGTATGTTCTTTTGTGTTGCCGCAGGGAGCGAGCATGTAAGAAGACTCTTCCGCATGGCTGCAGCTGACCATCCTCTACGGCCACGATCGTGTCACAGATTTGTTGCCCAGAGTGGCATCTGTTTTTGTGTTCCGACAGGTCTTGAGCGTTCTTGCAGACCGTCCCGCATGGACCAGACTGGCCATCCTCCCTGACCAGGGTCACGTCACAGGTTTTTTGCCCGGTGTGAACTTTGCTTTTGTGAGTCGACAGAGTTGGAGAGTTTTTGAAGATCTTTGCGCATGGCCGCAGATAACAATCCTCTGAGGCCACGATCTTGTTACAGATGAATTGCCTGTGGTGGTGCTTGCTTTTGTGACCCGACAGAGCCTTTTGGCAATGGGCAGTGGCTTCGAGAGCAAGGCAATCATTCTCTGGTATTGCCAGATCATCACTGACTGGTCCGGTAGATGCATTTGTATAGGCGGCCCCTGCGCTCATTGAGTCTAAAGCGAACCCATCCAGGGCGACCTCGTCCAGGGCGACCCCGTCTATAGGGTTGCAGCTATTAGCCGGGTTGACATCAATGTCATGCGCCTCTGCCTTAAATACTTTATAAGAATCAAATACTGGAGTGTAAGGGCAATTACTCAATAACCTGAAAATTGAGTTGTTTTGAGAATATGTAGTGTTTGGAGGATCAAAATAGTCCATGCAAATAAAACAGTATCCATTGACCAAATGAGAGCAAAAGCTATTTCCGGCTATCGAAACTTCTTCGATATCCAGCGTCCGTTCTGCGCGCCCCCCGGGATCGGATAATGGTCGGAATTGACAAACGCCATGACAGGGATGGATGAAACAATTTAAACCCAAAGTATGTGAGTCTTGATGAGGGCCTTGGTTACCGCCCCGATGGTCAGTATTCTGAGGAGCAATAAAAGAGCCTGCAGTGCGGGTGTTGGCTTGCGGAGCTTGCTGGTCGGACGATTCTGACGGCTGGTATTGATGTTGGTCGTGTCCGGAGCCAAACATTACAGTAATGGCCTGATGCGGGTGATAATGACTCGGAGCTTGTTGTTCTCTGGCGTTAAACAGAGGTGAATCAGGGTTCCAATAGCTTTGCAAAAGCCAACCGACTAATGCAAGCACTTCTGGAGATAGTCGTGAAAAAGGGGATCTCAAGGGAGCCTTTTTGATGGTCAGGATCAGTTTGTAATCAACCAACATATGAGTGGCGAAAAGCAATGGCCAGGAAATCGACTCAATAAGGGGCGTTTTTACCCCATCAGCATCGGGTCTCTGTGGTTTGTCATCGGGCGGTGAACCTGCTTCTGCATAGCCGCTTGAGTCGGTGATGTCTGATGATCGGCTACCCGGCTGTTTGTGCCGGTCAAGCTTTATAGAGAGGCTCTGTTTTTGAAAGCCTGTATGCTGTTCAAACTCCACCACCAAACGTTTTGTCAGCGGTTTGGCCTGACAGATGGCGGACAATGACAGGAACAGCAGAAACGCTACTACAAAGAGTGGGTGTTTAATAATTCTATCCTTGCTATCTGGTTTACAGGAAGAAAGGATAGATCACCCAATGAAGCAGGCAAAGCTAAGCCACTTAATGCCGTATTGATAAAGTGGAGTACTTTTGCGATAGCCTCTGCAGCGAAGAAATGTGTTGAACTGCCTTTTGTTATTCATCAGATTAATGTTTTTGACCCAATAGGATTAATGCAGAATATTTAGCTTCTTATTGAGTTAGATTTTTTTGTTAATGGGCTGAAATATTGAGTAACAAAAGAAAACCGAGGCTCTTTAATAAGATGACCTGAATCAATGAATTGTTTTTTTATGGTCTTATGGGTTAAGACAATTGTTTTAATTCAATATCCTTTCTGCTGTAAATTGATCCTCTTATCGCTCTTGTTCGTTTCCTTTCTTTAAAGATGTAAGTGCGAACAGTCATGGGCGAACTGAGATGAATAATTTTTGTTGATAAAACTTATTTTAAATCCCCCTCGCAGAGAATGATGCAAAATAATTACAAGGAAAAAATGATGCAATACACACGTTTAGCCAGGGCTATTTCATTGACTCTACCCGTGATATTGCTGGCAGGCTGTGATGACGTTCTGAACGACGATGTTGAAGAAGTGACACTGCAACCCCAGACGTTAAAGTTTGATCCGGCCAATGGTGTTATTCCTTACCCCAATGATATTGTCGGATTTGATGAAGATGGCACGCTGAAAGTACCCGGGGAGACGGACTGGGTTCATAATCCGAAAGATAGCCCCAATACATATTGGAACTACTACGGCACTCAGCAGGGCTGGGGAACATCCGTACCTATAGTTCTGGAATTTGACAAGGCTCCTGAAGAGTCAGGCGGCTCGCCCAGTATCGATCCGGCTACGTTCGAGGGAAGCATTAAAATGTTCAGGGAAAAGAATGGTACCCTTAAAGAGTTGATTTGGAACAAAGATTTCCGGGCAATTCTGGCAAAAGCTGGCAGTATCAATATCGAGCCTCTAAAGCCCTTTGATGAAGCCAGCCGCTATTTTATCGCTCTGACAACGGGCGTTCAGGACGTTCATGGTAAACCCTTGCAGGCTTCATCTGCTTATAAGCAGCTATTAAGCAGTAATGATGAAATGGGGCTGCATTTGCAAGAAGTCATAGATCAGTTGGAAGGCGCTGGTATCTCTGATAGCAGCATTATTTATGCAGCTGATTTTACTACGGGCAGTAATGTCAGTGTGATTCGACAGGTTGTTGAAAGTTACCTTAGTGAGTACTCTGCAGAAACCAAAATCACAAATTTAGTACCAGAGGCTGTTCCAACAAGTACTGAGAAAAATACGCTGGTTACTGAGTTTTCTGATCTGCTGGAGAAGGAAGGCGTATCAATTCCAGAGCCAGAGTCGACAGAAGCGCCTGAATATCGGGTCTTCTCAGCGACCATCAACTTGCCAGCTTATCTGGACACACCTGAGATGGGGGTGAACTGTGATTACAATGAATATGTTGACAGTATGCAGGAAGGTGGCAGCCATGACAGTCATCCTGAAAACTTCAATGAATACAGGGTAGCACCACAGGAATTCTGCTCAGGTGCATTCAGCTATTTTCAGACAAACGACGGTACGCCTATAAATGTCAGCAATGCTGCTGATATCCGGGTGTTTAAAGAGTCTGATCAAAATTCCATAAATGCCAGAATCTATTTACCTGTTGGTGAAGTTCCCGAGGCTGGATTTAAAGTAGTTATGCATAGCCATGGCTTCGGTAGCTCAAAAGATGAGGCTGAGCTGTTTGCTGAACAACTCTTAGGGTCCGGTTACGCTGTGATTGCCATCGACCATCCCCTGCACGGTGACAGAGTGGTGGATATTGATGGTGACGGTGTCGCTGATCTGGATGCTTCGGTGCGTCGGACTGACTATGCCAGCCCTGAAAATCTGTTAACTACCCGTGGTTTTATGTGGCAGTCTGCCCTGGATTATTTGGGTATTCGAATGGCGATAGCCAATGGTGTGGAGGACGATCAGGGAAATATACTTCTTGATACCAATAATGTGCACATGCTAGGGGGGTCACTGGGGGGGATTCACAGCACGATTATTTCTGGAATGATCAAAGATGCTCAGGAGAATATTCCCGGTTACAAAGAGCAGCTGGATCTCAAGACAACAACTTTGAATGTACCCGGTGCAGGTGTAGCCACTGTATTGATGCAGTCTCCCGTTCTACTGCCAGAATTGAAAGAAGACATTCTGCACTCTGCTGCTTTCCGTTTATTTATGGCTGAAAAACTGGGTTTATATGATCCTGTAACACAGCTTTCGAAAGATGAGAAAGTGACTGCTCTGAATAAAACCGATGAGTATCGCAATGGCTTGGAAGATGTTGATCTGACCCAGCCTGAGCAGATTACCGATGAACAGATCCGTCAACTGGCTAATGAAGTGCTGGCTGCCAGTACAGTCATGGGCAACTCGGCACCGGCTGACTTTGCTGAATTTGAAGAGCAAGTCTGGGTAGCCTACGAAACCCCGGCCGAGATTGCTTATCAGGCGATTACTGACCCTTCCGATCCAATCAGTTACGCCAGGGTGCTGGCTCAATATCCCGATGAGCCCATTCTGCTGACAGAGGCTGTCGGTGATGGTTCAAATGATCTGAATATACTGGGTCTTGGTATTGCTCTGGCGACAGAGGGTAATGAATACAATCCGGGTGACTTTGTGATTGTAAACCAGAGTGATGAAATGCCTCTGGGTGGTACAGACCCTTTGATTAGAGCCCTGGGTCTGGATCTGCTGGTCGGCGGTGAAAATGGTGAAGAGGATGTAACTACTATCCGTGGCGCTGCCCGTTATGGTTATGGCACTCATGTGTCCAGCTTTGTGCCAATGCCTGTGGCTATGATCGATCCGGATCTGCTACCAAATGACATGCAGGTTCATAGCAGCATTGTTGGGGCTTCTATTTCATTTATGGACTCAAACGGGTCTTTTGTGAAGGTTAAAAATCGTGGCTTTACCAATGGTGATGATCTGTTGTTGCTTGAGGAGGATTTTGCAGATCAGCCTGAATATAAGAGGAGATAATCCTCGTTTCAAGGTCGGTGTTTAAAGCTCTGGTTCCCATGCTGCTGCGTGGGAGCCCATACCTTAGCTCAAGTAGTAGAGTCCATTTTTCACGGCGTATCGATTCCCATTGGGAGCGTAAGAAAGAGTTGAGGAAGAGCTGTCTTGATCATCAGCCTTCTTATGCACCTGAACATTCACAGGAGTTGTTTTCCAGTTTACCTGACTGCTCTATTTTTTCCTTTGTTCCTCAAATTCCCTTTTTGCAGATTGGTAACCCGGGCCATCAGGCGCATAATATAATTCATTAAATAAGACTTCGGTTTTAATGCTTACTGAAATCCCACATGTCAGAGGAGATGCAAAGCTTGTTTTATTTGCAGTGCGTATTATAGCGAACAGCTTCTTGCCTTTATAATAGACGTGATAATAAGCATAGTCATCGATATCGTCATCGCTATCGCTATCACCACAGGCATGATTGAGGTGATAGGCATCATAGAAATCAATCTCTGGATAGAGACTAAACGGTTCCAAGTCTGTTGAAATATCGGAAGGGTCAAGTAATTCAAGTAACTCGATGGCATTCCAGAATACCTGAATATCCGGACATGGGGAATTCGCGTTGGCATGCACATCGTTTAAGGTGTGAGTATATATTAATCGATTAACGTGCGTTATGATTTCTGAGACAAGGACATTAGCTTTGCCTGCGTCTTTTGCGACAGCCTCATGGGTCTCTGGTTTAAGGGGATGTTCAGCTAGCTCACTACTATTGGATGATTGTCGGATTTTACAAATGCCACGACAGGAGTCGACGTAACAATCTAAACCCAACGTATGCTGGTCTTGTTCAGGACCTTCATTACCATCGTCAGAGCCAGACGACAGGGTTTTGGTGATAGAGCCGCTGATATGGCTGGTTGCCCCTGAGGCTTGCTTGCCAGATGATTCTGATGGCGGATTTTGTTTGTTGCTTTGTTGTTGGTCACTTTGTTGTTTGTTTTCTCCGGGGAGCGTCATAGTGTTGATCGTAAACGGATCATCCCGACTCAGTTGATCCCTCGGGTTAAACAGCAATGAATCGGGGTTCCAGTAACTTTTTACAAGCCAGCCGACAGCCACAAACACTTCTTCAGTTATCCATGAATAAGGTTTGCATTTCATGGCAGGGTCCCTGCTGGTCAGGATCAGTTCGTATGCAGCCAGCACGTTGGAGGTGTAAATAGACTCAATAAAGGTCATTGGTAGACTGTAACCGCCAGATTTATGTGGTTTGTCATCAGGCGGCAAAAAAACTGCGTAGCCGTTTGTGTCGGCAGGGTACATCGGATTGTTCAACAATGGATTCAGGCTGCGCTTAACAGAAAAGCTCTGAGTAGTCTGTTTATGTTCGACAACAAAACGTCTTGTTAACGAGTCTGCCTGACAGATGGTAGACAAAGACAAAAGCAGCAACAGGGGTTTCGCAAAAAACGATCGTTTCATTATTCGATTCATAGGTTACTAATTGTGGCGTAAGGAAAGGTAGAGCAGGGCGGTGGTAATTCAAGAAAGTAAGCGTGTTTTGCTGTCAAAAAATAAATTCAGACATCGCCTTTATAAAAGTCTTTCTGAGCTTTGGTGACTTTTTTCAGATAGTTTCTTGATTCCTGTCTGGGGTGTTTGCGGGTGAGAGACCAATACGCTTCTTCTGGTTCCATCTCATTGAGGATTTCTATAGCCCGGGTGCGATTGGAATGGAAGGTTTTCAAAACATTCCCTGTTCCACCGTTGTAAGCAGAGATAATAGCGTAATGCTTTACCAGTGGATCTCTGACATTTTTCAGATAGCGGGTTTCAAGAAGGTGCAGATAAGCGGTGCCTGCATCAATATTGTTAAACGGGTTGAAAAGATAGTGTCTGCTGGGCTGTCCACTGCGACGTTTGACCAGCTTGAAAACATCTCTTCCTGCCGTTGATGGGATAATCTGCATAAGACCGTAGGCATTAGCATGGCTCACCGCGTAGGGGTTGAAACTGCTCTCTGTCCTCATGATCGCATAGATCAAACTTTCCTTAATCTTGTATCTTTGCGACATCTGTCGAACGATACCGGCGTATTGATACTGTCTTTTGATCATATGGTCGCCAACCAGATCAAGATCAACAGAGTAAACGGTACCCTTGCTGCTGGCACGAGTGGTTAACTGATGGTCGATCAGGTAGTCGGCAAACCGACTGGCTCGCCACTCCCAGCGTATGGGCTGCCCCTGATGGTCCACAACCTGTCCATAAAGCATGGGCTCTTCCCCGATGGGGACGGCTTTGTCGCTGAACAGGTCAACTTCATCAGGATTGTAAGGCGTCAGCAGGGTGACAATAATCGCCTGTTTCAGGTCTTCTCTATCCAGCGTTTCAACGTGAACCTTGCCCTGTTCGAAGTTAACAAATACCCGGGTGCGGTAATGGTTGGTGTATTTGACGTATTCCTTCCTGCTGGCACTTTTTTCGTCACCCCAGTTAACACGGGCCTCTGTTGACAGAATCCGAACCAGGGCTTCAAAGGCGATTACATCTTTCTGGACACTCTTGACGGCCTTAACCGTTGAGTAGACTTCAGCTGCTGGTCCACCCAACTCTCGAACCACAACATCAGTCGCATAGTTAAGGGCTGAATGACTGGAGCAGCTTGAAAGCAGAGGGATCATCAGACAGAGGGCAGCTATTTTCTGAGTCTTTTTGATAGAGGTATCGGAGGGTTTTTCAGAATTGTCTGGCATTGACTGGTTCACTTCCCTGTGTTTTTTCCTTATCCCTGAAGTCCCCGGGATGCATTTTTGTTCTGGATCATTTCGATTTTGTAGCCGTCGGGGTCTTCTACAAAGGCGATCTCTGTCGTTCCACCCTTGACCGGACCCGGTTCACGGGTGATATTGCCGCCGTTGGCACGGATGGTCTCACAGGTTGCATAGATATCATCAAAGCCAATGGCTATATGACCAAAACCTGTACCAGGCTCATACTCACTGGTACCCCAGTTATACGTCAGTTCAATAACGGCCTGTTCTGATTCATCGGCATAGCCAACAAAAGCCAGAGTGTATTTGTATTGCTCGTTATCGTGCTTGCGAAGCAGTTTCATACCCAGGATATCAGTATAAAAAGCAATGGAGCGATCAAGGTCGCCCACTCGAAGCATAGTGTGGAGAAGTCTCACGGAAAGCTCCTGACATTGAGGTAAAGGACTGTTGCAACAGAAACTGCCATTTTATCGGAAACCCGAAGCAACAGACAGCGGGTTCGTTATATCCGTAACACAAAACCAGATAGTCTTTTATGAAGCCTTTGTATCGGGACTGGCTGAGATCCCCCGCAAGATCTATTTGGATGGCTTGGGAGTAATTCCTTTAATCGTTTTGCCGTCCAGTTCACCACCTTTGAACTGAATCAGATAGTCTGAGCCGTTTTCTTTCTGATGGAGTTGCACAAGAACGTAATCCCAGTCTTTGGCAAACCAGATCCAGGTCTCGCGGTCGTTATCTTCGCGAACCACTTTTACGCGGGTCGTATTGAGTGGGCCGACGGGTGTTTTCAGCATTTCATCGGCTTCAATCACGAACCGTCTCTCGTAGACTTCATCATCCTCAACAATCGGGTAGACCAACTCTTTTTTTCCAGCCTTCAAGTCCAGCCGAAGTTGAAGCTGGTATGAGAGTGGGTCCTGGGCGCCAGATTTAAATGGTATCTTTGATTGTTTCTCAGCCTGCTGCCAGGAAGCTTCCATAGATTTCCAGTCAAATCGGGCAGTTTTAGCCGGTTTGCTGCCTACCCCCTTTCGCTCGTATTGGTAATCCACGGGAAGTGCCTGACCCTTTTGTAAATTGAAGCGGCTGGTTTCATCCAGACTGATGGAGGCAATGATGACCGATGCACTGGCCCCAAAATCCAGAACCCACTGGTCGCCCTCTTTTTTCAGACTGCGTGTACCTGAGCCACTGATACCGGAAACTTCCGCTTTATACTCCGCTGTGAATGGCTTTAACGTAGCTTCTGTGGGTTGTGCAATGGAAGGAGTGCTGGCGATCAAAAGGCCAGAAGCCAAAATGGCTGAGACGGTCTTGAAAGGGGTCATCAGGATAATTCCTTTTTAAGGGAATACCTCCTGCCAGGAACAGCGAGGTATTCACAGCTTATGGCCACTCATCAATGAAACCGTTTTTAATGCTCGAATCAACAAGAAAAGTCTAAAACGGAATCAGTTTGCCGTGGCGATACTTTTTTCAGATATACGATATCCTTGAGGGCCAAGCGGCTTTTTGTCAAGTAATATGGCATCGTTCTGGATTGTTATCCGGCCAGAAACAATCCAGTCTATAGCCTTGGGATAAAGGTGGTGTTCCATGACCTTGACTCTCTGTTCAAGCGTCTTCGCTGTATCAACATCAGTGATATCCAGCGTCGCCTGCATCACAACAGAACCACTGTCCAGCTCTTCCGTGACATAGTGAACCGATGTTCCATGCTCTTTGTCACCGGCATCCAGTGCTGACTGATAGGTATTCAAACCTTTATGCCTGGGGAGCAGGGAAGGGTGTATATTGATCAGTTTTCCCTGATAGCGCTTAACAAAAGCACGGCTGAGTATGCGCATATAGCCTGCAAGTACAACCAGGTCAGGTTTAAAATCATCAATACGTTGCACCAGCTCAAGATCAAATGATTCCCGGCTTGAGAAACCTTTGTGGTCAAGGCTAAAGGTGTCAAGCCCCGCTTTCCGGGCTCTCTCCAGGCCATAGGCATCAGGACGGTTGCTGAGCACCCCGACCACCTGATAGCAATACTGTTTCTGCTGATCAAGAATGGCCTGTAAAGTGGTACCACTGCCCGATAGCAATACGACGACTCGATGGTTATCCGTCATTTCCGCTCTCAAGATTTTTATCTGCTTTGGTAAAAGGCTTGAAGAACACCAGGAAAATGTTGACCAAGCCTTTTTTTAACTTAACGGTAAACGACTTTGTCACCAGAACCTGATTCCATATGACCGATGATGAAGGCCTCTTCACCCAGTTCATTCAGTCTGGCTACGGCCTGTTCAGCCTGTAATTGAGGAACACAGACCACCATGCCAACACCGCAGTTGAAGGTCAGGTACATTTCCGACTGGGCAATGTTGCCCGCTTGCTGCAGATGTTTGAAAACTTCCGGGATTTCCCAGCTTTTGGTGTTAATGACGGCGACACAGCCTTCAGGAATAACCCTTGGCAGGTTTTCAGTCAGACCGCCGCCGGTAATATGTGCCATGGCATGGACTGGCAGTTCTTTCTGGAGCTGCAGTAAGGGTTTGACGTAGATTCGGGTTGGAGCCATCAGGGCTTCAGTCAGTGGCTTGCCATCAACTTCACTGCTCAGGTCTGACTGGCTGACTTCCAGAACCTTGCGGATCAGGGAGTATCCGTTAGAGTGCGGGCCGCTGGATTTCAGGCCAATCAGAGCATCGCCGGCGGCAACTTTGCTGCCATCAATGATATTGGACTTTTCAACGACACCAGTGCAGAAGCCCGCCAGGTCATAGTCTTCGCCCTGATACATACCGGGCATTTCTGCGGTCTCACCACCAATAAGTGCGCAGCCAGCTTGTTCACAGCCTGCACCAATACCGGTAACGACCTGCTCAGCAACGTCAACATTGAGTTTTCCGGTTGCGTAGTAATCCAGGAAAAACAGGGGCTCGGCACCAGAAACCAGCAGGTCGTTGACGCACATGGCCACCAGATCAATACCAATGGTATCGTGCCTGCCCAGATCCATAGCCAGTTTCAGCTTGGTGCCTACACCATCAGTGCCGGCAACCAGAACCGGCTCTTTATAACCTGATGGTATCTGGCACAGGGCACCGAAGCCTCCCAGGCCGCCCATGACTTCGGGACGTGAGGTGGCTTTGGCTACATGCTTGATGCGATCTACCAGGGCGTTGCCTGCCTGGATGTCGACACCTGCGTCTTTATAGCTCAGGGAAGAAACAGGGGAATTTGTATCGCGGTCGCTTTTGCTCATCGGAGATGTATCCGCACCGTGGAATCTAAAGTGGATTGATCAGAGCGCGCATTCTAACGTAACCCGAAAAAATCATAAAGCCGCCTGCTATTGCTCAGGTTTTATGGTTGGCCTCCTGTTGTTTTAGAAAGATTTTCTACAAAACCAGAAAGTTATGGCAAAATGAAGGGATAATCGGCTCCGGGCGTTTCGTCTGGGTAATTAGTACTCTTTACAAAGATAAGCAGTCTTGTCGGAAGTCGCTGACATCTGTAAACCGGCCTTTGGCTGTATTGATGTTTATGACGGTTTGTTCACGAAGAGTGCCTGTTTTTGATTCCGGACATTATGTATAAAACATGCAAGCTGGAACGATTGTTCCCCCTTTCCAGACTGATATTCACCCTTCTTTTGGCCCTGTTGTCTTTTCAGCTGCCTGCTGCAGAGATGAGCGGACTTTATCGTGTCGGCGTACCTGTCACCAGTCAGGGTAATGAGGAAAGGGAAACAGCCATTAAGCGGGCTCTGTCTGAGGTCCTGGTTAAAGTAACCGGGCAGCGCAGTACCCTCAGTAATGAGGGGGTGTTACAGTCACTTAAGAATGCCTCTGCGCTGGTTCGGAGTTTTGGTTATGAACGCCGTGATACCGAGTCAGGACGGCAACTTTTTCTTCAGGTGCGTTTTAATGAAGCGGCAGTTAATCGACTGCTGCGAGAAAATGATTTGGGGATCTGGGGTTCCAACCGACCAGATACCATTGTCTGGTTAGCCATTGAAAAGCAGGGAGGCAGGCAGATTCTGAGAGAATTGGCAGACTCACCTTTGGTGAATAATCTGGAGCATGTTATGGCTGCCCGCTCATTGCCAGTGACTCTCCCTCTTATGGACTTTGAAGACAGTGCCGCGATTTCTGATGTTGATGTCTGGGGACTGTTTTCGGACAAGTTGGCTCAGGCGTCAAGAAGATATGGCTCTGAGGCTGTATTAGGGGGGCGTCTGAGTGAAGTGCGCGGACGCTATAATGGCCGCCTGGTTCTTCTCTTCAAAAATCAGCAGTTTGATGCCACAGTCCAGGACCTCTCTGCAGAAGGACTGGCTCTGGCTATTGCTGATCTTATTGGTAATTCCCTCTCCCGGCACTATGCAGTCATCTCTAGTGGCAGCAGTGTCAATCCGATGCTTGAAGTGGAGGGTATTGACAGCACACAGGACTATGCAGGATTAATTAAATACCTGAAAGGTTTGACGGCGGTGAGGGATGTGATGGCAGTCAAGGTCGGCGGTAATAAAATTCAATTGGAGCTGTTAATTGATGGTACGCTTAGTCAATTATCGGATGCTATTGCCCTGGGACGAAAGATGAGAGCGACTGGTACTGATGAGGCCAACCAGACGTTGCAATACCGTTGGCTGGGAGGCTGACAGGAAGTCAGATATTAAATTCCGGAGTGCGTTTTTTGCATGCACCCTGCAAGGCGAGTTGCAATAGAAGGAAGAAAATGACCAGACAGCAACAGTGGATGCTAGCAGGCATCGTATTGGTTGGCGTAGTGCTGATTAATTTTGTCGGGGCGGTCATGACACCCTTTGCGATCAGTGCTGTGCTTGCCTATTTAGGCGATCCGCTGGTTGATCGTTTGGAAAGGCTGAAGCTCTCCCGGTCACTTTCGGTGGCACTGGTTTTTTTGGTAATTTTTACTTTTCTGGTACTGATGCTGCTCATTCTGGTACCGGCATTATTCCAGCAAGTTAAAACCCTTATGCAGTTGCTTCCGGTCTGGGAAGAGTGGGTCAGAATCAATGCCATCCCAAAACTGGTTGAATACACTGGTCTGGACCCTGAGTGGTTTGATATCAGTCATCTGGTCAAGGCGATGGCGGGTGAGTGGCAAAAAGCTGGTGGGCTTCTGGCTCAGCTGGGTCGTTCAGTCACCAGCTCGAGTCTGGCAGTAATAGGTTTTCTTGTGAATCTGTTCCTGGTTCCGGTTGTGACTTTTTACCTCTTGCGCGACTGGGATCATATGATGGAACATATCCGCTTAATGCTACCTGTCAACCTTGAACCTATTGTGGTTGAACTGGCCAGTGAATGCGATGAAGTCTTGGGTGCTTTCCTCAAGGGTCAACTTATGGTCATGCTGGCCCTGGGGTTGATCTACGGTATAGGACTCTGGGCGGTAGGCCTGCAGTTTGCGTTGTTGATCGGACTACTGGCGGGGCTGGTCAGTATCATTCCTTATATGGGGTTTGTGGTCGGCTTCACCACAGCCATCATGGTGGCTATTTTTCAATTTGACAGCTACCTGCCGTTACTTTTGGTGACCGGTGTGTTTGCCCTGGGACAGGCTCTTGAGGGTTGGGTGTTGACACCTTATCTGGTGGGTGACCGGATTGGTCTGCATCCGGTGGCTGTAATCTTTGCGCTGATGGCAGGTGGGCAGATTCTGGGCTTCGTCGGGATGCTAATAGCACTGCCATTAGCAGCCATTATTATGGTACTCTTGCGTCATCTGCATCGAAATTATAAGGCGAGCCACCTGTATAATGCTGGTGAGCCGAGGGAGTAAGGTGATCTATGCCCGCAGCGAACAGAAATCCATTTTGCCATGCCATTCAGACGAGGGGTAAGTGAAATGATTTTGTTGCAGCTGTCTCTTGCAGATTCAATCAACCCGCTGAAGCTGGCATTTTTCAATACAAATGCCGCAACAGAGGGTTCGGAATGTCTATCCATTGTTAAGGTTGAGCGGCATTTCCCGCTCAAGGCTGTTTAATGTCGTATATGAGCCAGCCTGTGCAATTACCGCTCAGTGTTCAGATCAGGGACGATGCCACCTTTGAAAATTTTTTCAGCGGAGATAATGCTGCGCTGGTCAACATGCTGGATATGGATCAGCAGGTCAGTGGGATAGACTCAGAACAGTTTATCTATCTCTATGGAGCTCCCGGCGTTGGTTGCAGTCATCTTCTTCAGGCTGCCTGTCACCAGGTTGATCGCAGAAAAGGTCGTAGTATCTATCTGCCTATGAAAGAGCTTGTTCACTATCCTTCAAAGCTGCTGGAGGGCATGGAAAGACTGCAACTGGTGTGTGTTGATGATGTGAATGCTGTAGCAGGCATACCAGAGTGGGAAGAAGGTCTTTTTGATCTGTTCAATCGCCTCAGGGATTCCCGGACTCGCCTGCTGGTGGCGGCTGATTGCCCACCCAAAAGACTTTCTATCCTGTTGCCTGACCTGGTCTCGAGACTAAGCTGGGGCCTGGTGTTTCAGGTTCAGCCTCTCAGCGACAGGGACAAAGTGTCGGCATTGCAGCTTCGGGCTCACCTGCGCGGGCTGGATATGAATGAAGATGTGGCCCGGTATATCATATACCGCAGTAACAGGGATATGGGGCATTTATTCAAGATGCTGCAGAAGCTGGACAGTGCTTCATTGAGGGCCAAAAGGAAGTTGACCATACCCTTCGTCAAACAAGTCATGAATTGGTAATCAAGAGAAGAAGTATGCAAACCCAGAAGCCGGCTATCCGGTTTGTGCTCTTTGTCGTTGTTATTCTGGCCATTCTGCTGTTTCTGATTTCAGTGATGCTAATGGTACCTGGTCGGTATACAGACCAGCTGCTCCAGCAAATAGAAAATCAAACCGGGGTTGAAGTCCTTCCCGTTAAGAAAGAGTACTCTTTCTTATCCGGTAAATTCCTGCTCACCAATCCGGAGCTCAGAATCTCGCCCGGAATTACTCTTAAGTCAGAATCTATGGTTGTCAATGTTGCCTGGACTTCCCTGTGGAAACAAGCCATTGACCTGGATCGAATCGACTTTAAAAAGCCCGGAATTTTTATTGATCTGGCGATCATCGGTCAGAAACCACCCATGCCCAACCTTTATCAATTTCTCAGGGAAACGGAGCAGTTTGTCTTCGAAGACGGATCGATGAGAGTAGTGAACTCCGAACAGACCGGTTCCAGTAAAGTGGTCAGTATTGATTTCAGTAAAATGGAGCTGAAAACCTATCGTCCTGATCAAATAGATGTTGAAGTTGTCAGGGATTCAAGTCACATCAAGTGGTCACTGGGTGGTATTATTGATTTAAAGAAACTGGCACTGTCTGGTCAGTTATCCATTGATGAGCTTCCACTGGCTGATGTTGTCAGCCAGAACTTTCTTGAATGTTCAAATTGTTCGCTGGAAGGCCGCCTTTCGACAGACTTATCTGTTGAATGGTCCGAGGATCACGGGGTGGAACTGACTGGCACGGCGAAAGTGCTGGAGGGTGAATATCGTGATTTGAACTCCGGTCTTGATCTGGGCTGGAAAGAATTATTTGCAGAGGGTTTCCAATTCAGATCCCGGAAAGCTTTTGTCGAAGACCTTTCATTCAGGGGTGGCTTGTTGACGATCAATGGCAGTCCTTTGGAGCAAGTCGCAAAAACGCTTAATCGTTCATTATCCGCTGATGGTTCTGTACCATTCACCGTAAAAAATATCGAATTCAATGGCGCTGTCCAGTCATCCCAAAAGCAGAATCGTAAACTATTCAGTAACAGTCGGGTGGAGCTGGCAGTGATGAATCCGGAACAATTCACCTTTCAGCTCAATGGGCAATGGCTTGAGCGTGTTCCACTCTCTATGAAAGGCAGTGTCGATCTGAAGAATGCAGTAACCTCGAGACTTAACATTGCTGCCAGGGATGTGGATTTGTCTTTGCTGCCTGTTTCAGATCGGTCTGTTGCCGGATATGATCTGGCCGGAAGTCGTGTAAACCTTAATCTTACTTCCTCTGCAGGAGGAGGCAGCAAGGGCAAGTTGACTTTTTCAAAGCTTACAGGCAAGCCTGTCAAGCCTGAGCTGGATATCAATCACGTGAAAGCTTTGATGGCTAACCCTCAGTCCATCATTTCCATAGACGTTACGAATCGCGACGAGCTGTCGCCGCAGGTTGCGGCAGCGGAAGCTACGAGGGAGGCATGGGAGCGTGTGCTGGAACAGCCCCTGCAGTACCTTTCCAGCCAGGCCGGTATCAAGCCAATTTTATCCGGTGATATACAGATGCCGTCGGGTAAGGCTGTGTTGACAGAAAACGACAAAACACAATTGAAGGGCTGGGGTCGAGTGCTCAGAATAAGGCCTGAACTCAGTCTGTCTCTGAAAGCAATAGCCAGCAAGAATAAAGATTGGCCCAGTCTCTCCAGGTCAGAGCTTGAGTCCGATCTGGTTGAACTCTATTCGGCCATCCATCAAACAAAGCCGGGAGAGGTGACAGAGATTCCGGCTGACGTCAGAGGGCATTTGATTGAGCAAATGTATCTCAGGGCCCACAATCGAAAATTACCCGAAGTGGGTGATGCCAGTCAGAGCAAGCGTATCAAAGAGGCAGAGCAATGGCTGTTGATAAACTGGCCAGCGAATCAGGAAAAAATGAATAAGCTGGCCACTGACCGTCTTAATCTGGTTTATGATTTTCTGCGGAATGAAGGTGTCAGCGAGAAACGTATCATCAGCAGTCCACCCTCAACGGTGGAAGAGGCCGGTTCAGCCATCGAAGTTCAGCTGTCCTATTAGAATCGGTTGACGAAAAATAAAGCTCTTGCCAACGCAGGAGCTTTTTTTTGAGAAGAAAAAGGTCGGTCTTTCTGAGAAAGGTTCAGTCAGCGGGCTGATTGTTTAACTGCCCCTGCCAGCGGGTAAACATCATGGCAGATACAAACAGCGCACTGCTGAATGCGGTAATCAGCCATCCATGTATGGAGTTTTTGATAAACCAGGCGTCAAGCACACCGCTGATAAAGTAAAAACAGAGAATGAAGCATAACCAGGCCGATGCCCTTGGCTGTCGCCTGATCAACCCGTAAAGAGGTAGCAACAGTGGAACAATCGTGAAAGACGCAATCATCCATAGCGAATTTTGAGGTGGGTGCAGCCAGAGCACTTTTGCGATCTGCGAAGCTAGCAGGCAGAAGTAGAGTAGCAGGCTCAGCCGATAGCATAGCCTGGCTTTTTGATTCAGGTCCACGATTAAAGGATCTCCAGAACGGATTCTGGCGGGCGACCGACACGCGCCCGACCGTTGCTTACGACGATGGGTCTTTCAATCATTTTGGGGTAGGTAATCATTTTTGCAATTTGCTGCTGCTCTGAAAGTTCCTGGCCTTTGATGTGGTCCTTGTACTCCTGTTCGCCCTTGCGCATCAGTTCTTCGGGGCTCTTACCGAGTTGTTTCAGAATGTCAGTCAAAGCGGCTTCGCTGGGCGGGGTATCCAGGTAAAGCACTACCTCAGGGCTGATACCTTTTGCTTCGATCAGGGCCAAAGTCTGTCTGGACTTTGAGCAGCGGGGGTTATGGTAAATCGTAACGCTCATATGGCTTTGCTCTCGAACTATTTTCATAACAGGCAGTTGTTTCGACAGGCTGATGCCTGAAGTATTATTTCTGTGATGGGAAGATTATCGTTGAATGGGGTTCGGTGCAATTGAAGTCATGTAGCCCGCAAATATTCTGTAAATTCACACACTTCTAACCAAATCAACCCTATAATTCTCCACCGATTACTGTCAGAGCTGGCTGGTGGACGCAGATCTAACAATAAACCCTTTCCAACAGTGCCACACCCGAAGAGCGGAGTGAAAAAATTAATGCCGCAGTTGAGGGGATACTGAATGGCTTTCCTCCGGGGCATAAGAACTGATACGCTTCTCTGAGTTGGAGCCTGGCTGAAAATCCTCGGGTCAGGCTCTTTTCAATATCAGGGATTCGTTATGCCAGACTCGCTTTTTTCCACTTCTTCACAGGCTCAATATGTTCAGTGGCTCCGTGCCTATTTCCTGTCTGTCTCTGATACTTTCTTTAAGCACCGTTGCCTCAATAACGCCGCTGCTCTGACTTATACGACACTGTTTGCTGTGGTGCCGATGATGACGGTTACTTATAGTATGTTATCGGCTATTCCTTCTTTCCAGGGGGTTGGCGAGATAGTTCAGAGTTTTATATTCAGTCACTTTGTTCCGACAGCGGGCGAGCAGATCCAATCTTATCTTTCCAGCTTTTCCCAGCAGGCCCGAAAGTTGACTGGCTTGGGCGTTGCCTTCCTGGTGGTCACGGCATTCATGATGCTCAGGACCATTGATGGTGCCATTAATCAGATCTGGCAGGTAGACAGGGTTCGCCGGGGAATTGTCGGCTTCCTGCTCTACTGGGCGATTCTGAGCATGGGGCCCTTCCTGCTCGGTGTTGGTTTTGTGCTGACATCTTATCTGGCGTCCCTTAAGCTGATAGCTGATACCACTGCCTATCTTGGGGTTGATCAGTGGCTCTTAGGTTTAACTCCCATTCTGTTGAGCAGCATTGTTTTTACTTTACTCTATATGGCTGTACCCAATCGATATGTACCTTTTCGTCACGCTTTTACAGGAGCGCTGATCGTAGCTTTTTTGCTTGAAATGGCAAAGAGTGGCTTTGCTCTGTTTATTACTCTGTCACCGTCGTATAAATTGATCTATGGTGCTTTTGCGGCCGTTCCCGTGTTCCTGCTTTGGATTTATTTAAGTTGGATACTGGTTCTTTTTGGTGCCGTACTGGTCAGGAGTTTCGCTTTATCCAACCAGACCCGGAACGAGGCGCTTCCACCTTTAATGGGTGTTCTGGTGATCCTGAACGGATTTAATGAGCAGTTTCAAAAAGGATTGAGTTTCAAGCTCGAACAGCTGCACCAGTCGGGATGGAATCTCTCTCTTGAGGATTGGGAGCTTTACACCAGCTGCCTGTTGGAGGAGGGAGTGGTCAGTAAAAATGATCTGGGTGAAATGATACTGGCCAGGGATCTCAGACATCTGGAACTCAATAACCTTTGCCAGCAGCTCCCCTGGTCATATCCATCGGATCAGCAGCTGGAGTCTGTTGTGACTCAGGATAAGCCTGTATGGTATGGTCAACTGGTTGATCGACTGAAACAGTTGAATGAACAGCAGCGGGTTGTACTCGATTGCCCTTTGGATGACCTCTTTACTGAATCCTGAAAATACTGACCTCAGTCAAAATTTCATTTAATGAATGTGATCGGTTAGGTTTCATGCACAGCCGCAAGCTGATCATCAGGCTTTCGTAACAGGTGTTACCAGTCATTGCCCGTTGTTTTGAATCCTTGATGCCTGTTATTGCCATTATTTTTGTGTTGCAGTCTCGCTCCAACAGGCTTCCGTGCGACTTTATGAGATATTCCAGCTAGAATCAGAACAAACTCATCACAGGGTCTGAGGCTAATGCGACAATTTTTTTTCCGCTTCTTTCCGTTGGTACTGACCACTCTGTTTCTGTCTGCCTGCTCTAAACCGGATTTGACAGATACTCAGGGAAAAGGCGTTTTTCTCAAAGATGATAAGGGTCGGTGGACTGCTATAAACATCTGGGCTCACTGGTGTGGGCCCTGTCGTGAAGAGATTCCGGAGCTGAATGCCCTGGCCAGTGACGGAAAGGTTCAGGTTCTGGGGTATGATTTTGATGACAGTCAGGGAAAAGAACTGATAAAAAAAGCCAGAAATATGGGTATTCGGTTTCCTGTTATTACCGAGAGTCCATTGGTGTTGCTGGAGACCAGAAGTCCTCAGGTATTGCCTGCGACCATGATTGTTAATCCACAGGGAAAACTGATAGAAATATTGTATGGGCCTCAGACAAAGGAAAGCCTTGAAGAGAGCATCCGGGTATTGATGAATATGGTTGATGAAAATGGCTAATCAGTGCAGACGTGCAATGGTTGAGGGGAGGGTGCAGGGCGTCTGGTATCGCGGCTCAACCCAGCAAGAGGCCAGAAAGCTGGGGATTACCGGATGGGCAAAGAATTTGCCAGACGGGAGGGTTGAAGTTTTAATGTGTGGTGAAGAGAGAGAGCTGGACAAGCTGGAAGCCTGGCTGCAAAGCGGTCCTCCCATGGCTCGAGTTACTGGCGTTAGTGTTTCCCTCGAACCTGAACAGGAGTTTTCCGAATTTACTACGGGCTGATCAGGTGCCGACATAGTTTTATGAAGTACATCTCAGTCATTGCGCCAGTGACGATCCCAGTTTTTATACACTCGCTCCGGGTACCAGGTTTTGCCAAGGCTGCCATTGTAACGGGCTAATGCCCGGGTCAGGTTGCCTTTTTCCTTTTCCAGATAATAACTGAGAATATGGCTACCATATTTCAGGTTGGTCTCTACGTCGGTCAGGTTATCTTGTGGGCGGCCAATGACGTCTTTCCAGAATGGCATAACCTGCATAAGGCCCTGGGCTCCGGCAGAAGAAACAGCAAATCGGTCAAAAGAGGATTCTGTCTGAATTAATGCCAGCACCAGTTCGGGGGAGAGTTTAGCGGCAGTGGCCTTTTTGTGAATTTTTTTGAGCAGCTCCAGGCGCTGTCGAGGACTCTGATGTTTCATGAACGGCGTTAGCCGGCTGGACATATCGACCAGCCAGACTTCTGCCTCGAAACGATCTGAAAAGCTCTCAGTGGTGCTGAGAGCCTCTTCAAGATAGATCCGAAGCCCTTCATCCACTTTTTGCTGACTCCAGCCGGTTGTCGGAGTCAACAAAAGTGCGAGGGTGAAACCTGTAATCAGGCTGTTTTTATTATAAAACGACGGCCGTTTGATAAACGGTTCAGGCCAGACGTTCCTTAAGAAAGTCGGAAATTTCACTGAGTGCCACGTCTTCGCGATCTGCTGCCCTGCGATATTTGTATTCTACCTGACCGTTTGCCAGCCCTCTATCACTCAGGACCACCCGGTGTGGAATACCGATCAGTTCCATGTCGGCAAACTTGACGCCCGGACTGGCTTTACGATCATCCAGAAGGACGTCGTAGCCCGCTTCAGTCAGTTCCTTATAGAGGTTCTCGGCGGCTTCCCGAACGGCTTCAGACTTCTCAATCTTCAGACCAATAATGGCGATCTGGAAAGGCGCAATGCTTGCGGGCCAGATGATTCCCCGATCGTCATGATTTTGCTCAATGGCGGCTGCGACGACCCGGGAAACGCCCAGCCCGTAGCAACCCATTGCCATAGTCACGGCTTTTCCGTTTTCATCCAGAACGGTCGCGTTCATTGACTCAGAGTATTTGGTGCCCAGCTGGAAAATATGGCCCACTTCGATGCCGCGCTTGATTTCCAGGGTGCCCTTACCGCATGGGCTGGGATCGCCTTCTACAATATTTCTCAAATCGGCGATGCGGTCGAAAGATGCGTCTCTCTCCCAGTTGATACCTAATTGATGTTTGCCATCTGTGTTGGCGCCAGCCCCAAAGTCAGACATGACCGCAACTGTGCGGTCAACAATACATGGGATACTGATGCCAACAGGGCCCAGAGAGCCGGGTCCGGCTCCCATGACGGGCTTGATCTCTTCTTCTGTTGCAAAGCGCAGAGGTGCTGCAACTTCAGGCAGTTTTTCCGCTTTTATTTCATTCAGTTCATGATCGCCACGAACCATCAGGGCAACAAAGTCCGCTTCTGATTCTTCGTCTGCTGCAACAATCAGAGTCTTGACCGTCTTCTCAATGGGTAGATCAAATTGCGCAACCAGGTCTGCAATGGTTTTTGCTTCGGGGGTATCAACCAGGCGTATTTCTTCAGACGGAGCTGCTCTCTCGTGAGCAGGTGCCACAGCTTCTGCTTTTTCAATGTTGGCTGCGTATTCGCTCTGGTTGCTGAAGACGATGGCGTCTTCTCCAGATTCGGCCAGGACATGAATTTCGTGTGAGGCGCTGCCACCGATGGAGCCCGTATCCGCTTCTACAGCCCTGAAATTGAGGCCCAGACGAGTAAAGATACGGTTGTAGGTATCGTGCATGTTTTCGTATTCACGACCGAGGCATTGGTCATTGGAATGGAATGAATAGGCATCCTTCATAATGAACTCTCGACCACGCATCAGGCCAAAACGGGGGCGGATTTCATCACGGAATTTGGTTTGGATCTGGTACAAATTCATGGGCAGCTGTTTGTAGCTGCTGATAGTGTCTCGAACCATATCGGTGATGACTTCTTCATGAGTAGGACCAATGACGAAATCGCGCTGATGACGGTCTTTAAATCTAAGCAGTTCGGGGCCAAATTGATCCCAACGTCCGGTTTCCTGCCAGAGTTCAGCCGGTTGCACGGCAGGCAGCAGGACTTCCTGCGCGCCAGAGCGGTTCATCTCTTCACGAACAATGTTCTCTACCTTCTGGAGAACGCGCAGACCCATCGGCATCCAGCTGTAGAGACCGGATGCCAGTTTACGGATCATGCCTGCTCGCAGCATCAGCTGGTGGCTGACGACGACGGCATCAGAAGGTGTTTCCTTGAGGGTGGAGATCAAGGATTGACTAGTACGCATGTGCTCAGTTATCCGATTATCAAAACGCAAAAGCTGCATATTACTACGGTTGTGCAGAGACGTCATGGCTACTGAGTGAAACACAGTCGAATTTCACCGGCAGGTTAGCTATAGTGCTGCAAATTATTACTGGCAACTCGGCTTAATCGGAGTAATTATGAGCGAATTTCAGCTGGATAACAGACTGGATAAGGACTGCTTTGTCATGGGGGATCTGCCCCTCTGCCGGGTTTTGCTGATGAATGACAGTCAGTATCCCTGGTTTATTCTGGTGCCCAGGGTGGCAGGGGTTTATGAGTCTTTTCATCTTGATGAAGAGCAGCAGCTACAGCTGGCCTGTGAGTCGTCATTGACGGCAGCCATTCTGAATGATGTCTTTGAGGCGGATAAAATGAATGTGGCGGCTCTGGGTAATATTGTGAAACAGTTGCATGTTCATCATATTGTCCGTTATGAAAGTGATGTTGCCTGGCCAAACCCTGTTTGGGGCAGGTTGCCAGCCAAGCCATACGGGCAGGCGCAGGTCGCTGAGATCAAAAAGAAGCTGGAATCATTGTTCAGCTGCTTTGAATGAGTGGGGGGAGTGAAATGAAAGAGGAATTGATTGAGCTGCAGACCCAGCTCAGTTTTCAGGAAGATACCGTTGCCCAGCTTAATGAGGTGGTCACCCGTCAGCAGCAGGAGATTGATCGTTTGAAGCAGGAAATGATTCAGCTGAAGAAGCAATTAATGGCTATGTCCAGCTCTCGGTTGGAAGAACAGAAGGAGACTGCTCCTCCTCATTATTAATAAGGGTCAGAAGCCTTAACGGGGCCGGAAAGAGCCCCATTCATTAAAAGTATTGATGTTAGCGGCCTTTGGGTGCAGCAATCACGTCTTCTGCCTGCAGTCCCTTATCTTTTTCCACCACGATAAATTCTACCCTTTGCCCTTCAGACAGTGTCCGGTGACCCTCTCCACGTATCGTGCGGTAGTGGACGAAGACATCTTCACCACTATCCCGGGTAATAAAGCCGAAGCCTTTTGAAACGTTGAACCACTTGACGGTGCCTGTTTCTCTATCGGAATCTACGATTTCCATTGGGCTTGTGGGGTTGAAGGATCTCAGGTTGATTACGACGTGCAGCAGAACCCCGGCAACAAGGAGTAGTGAGGATGGAATCTCAGGTGTCTGGTGAGAAAATATTGCCCAGCCACTGAGTGCAGTCGCTGCAATCAGCATAACTGAAGCCATTGCCTGCAAAAAGGATTTCTTGCCACGATAGACTGTCAGATAGCAGCCAAGGCAGAGGTGAATCAGTGCGGCAGTGAGCAGCAGCATGGTAGCTGAGGCGATAGCCAGTGCGCCACCCAGCAGCACATTGAGGACAGACCCCTCCACAATTAATGCTGCCAGTGAAAGGATGCCTAAGATCATGTGGATAAATTTAAGATGTTTCAAGTGCTGAGTCCTTTTGGTTGTTATGTGTGTGACTGTAAAAATATGCCGATTTCAGGCATTACTGCATTAAAAAGCGCCTTAAACCGGTTAAACATCAATAAAGCTCCTTGCTGCAAGCTCTCTATGAAGTGACTGCCTCCCGAAATTATGGGAATGCTTTGAAATCAGTAATGCGGTCAATTCAGCGCGCAAACAAACGGGCAACAAAAAGCCACAGCGTAACACTGCTGTAAGGATTAATGTAACGTCATTGTGCCTCTATCTCAAACTCTTTCTATGCCCCTTATATAGTGGGCTATTGCAATGCTTAAAAGGGTGTAAAAAAGACTACCACTGTAAAAAATCACTTGTTATAGTGATTTCAGATGTTTCAAAAGTCTGGTTTTGCAGGCTCTCTGAGGTTAGGGAAGTTTAATGTCCGATTTTTCGGACTTGCCTCGTGAAACATTAAATCAGCCTGGTGAAGTGGCAGATCACAATCCGTTGGTGCGGAAGGTAACCTACAGGGAAAATCCATCAGGAGAGTAATTGTATGGCAGCGAAGAAAGCCACAGCTATCAAGGATAAGTACAGTAAAACCCAGATTCTTGCTGATATTTCAGAGAGTACCGGTTTGAGTCGGAAAGAAGTGGGCGCTGTGCTGGAAGAGTTGGGAATACTGGTAGAACGTCATATCAAGAAGCGGGGCTGTGGCGAGTTCACTCTTCCGGGACTGCTCAAGATCGTGACCAGGAAAAAACCTGCTCAGAAAGCCAAGAAAGGCGTACCCAATCCATTCAAGCCTGGCGAGTTAATGGATGTGCCCGCCAAGCCGGCCAGTATTCAGGTCAAGGTGCGTCCTTTGAAAAAGCTTAAGGAATACGCCGCTTCGTGATGACGCTGGTGTTGACTCTTTGAGTTCTTCTCAGTCCTTCAAGGGAGGTATTCAGCCTCCCTTTTTAGTGTCTGGTGTATTTGTTTAGCAATGATTGCCTTTTGATGGGGTGCTGTTTAAGTCGGTTTGCTGCTTTCGGCAATAAAAAAGCCCCTGCATGTGCAGAGGCTTCATAAGATTGCTCTTCTGATGGTTAGATCAGAATACAGCGACGTTGTACTTCAGGATGACACGTGTGTCGGTCTTGACAACATCGTCTGCACCTTTGGCTTCAACAGTATTATTTGCGTATCTCAGGCGGGCAGTCAGACCCTCAACCTGAGGAATTGCATAATTGATGTCCAGGTTGTATTCAGTTTCGTCCTCAGACTTAACTTCACCCATGACGTAAATACCCTTGACACTCAGGCCGTCAACGACGCCTTCAAAATCATATCCTGCAGAGAAGCCCCAGGCTTTTTGGCCATTGCTGTTGAAGTCAGAGATCTGGATAGAGTTATAGCCAAAGTAACCGGTGTCATCGTCACCGCCAGCCCAGCCAATTTTGTATGGGCCCAAGTCTGTGCTTTCAACTTTTGTGTACGCAATGCCAAAGTCGGCATGGCCTACACCAGCGGCCACTTTCAGGCCATAAGTGTACTGACTCTTGTCTCCAGTCGCTGGCTTGCTGTCGCCAGTAAGTTCGACTTGCCCGTACTGACCAGCCACACCCACTTCAACACCTTCAACTTCTGTAGAGAAGCTGGCTTCGCCCAAGTATTTCTTGGCATAGTTGCTCTGGCTGGCATAGTCTGCGCTTAATTCCAGACCGTTACCAAAGTCGTAGGCACCACCCAGTGTCATTACTGCTTCACTGTCGTCGCCTACCTCGTAATCTTCAAAGCCTGACTCGGTTTTACCATTGCCTTTTGTAATCCAGGCTGTATGAGCAGACAAGCCGGATAAGGTGATGTCTGCATAGAAGCCTTCGCTCAGGCTTGGCAGAACACGGCTGTCAGAGTCGTTGACCAGAGGTGTATCCAGGAACATGCGTCCGTATTTCGCTACACCCATGTCAGCAAGATTGAATTTAATTGCGTAGGATGTTTTGCCGTAGCTGTGGGAATCGCCGTCGCTATCCACTCTGAGCAAGCCAGGGTTGCCAACAAAATCGTCAATATCGGAAGCGCCAAGCTTCAGAGAGTAGTAACCACCCAAGTCCAGTCCGACTATATTCTGAAAGTAGCCAGAGGAGAAGTCAAGACGAACGCCTTGAGCCCACTGAGAGTTGGAGGAGTCGGTCGAGCCGTCATCCTTGGTTTTGGTTTGATAGAAGTTGCGCAACTCCAGATTCAGGCTTGATTCGTCCAGGAAGGCGTTAGCCTGAGCAGAGGTAGCCATAAAAATGGCAGCACTCAGTGCACTGATTTGTGCGAGTTTCATTAGTGTTCAGCTCCTTGCTGCATTCGATGTGTGTTCTAGCCCTGGTTTCAAAAATCCTTGTACTGCTCGGACGGAATGTACTGCGAAACCTCCCCATAGGGCTAAGAGTGATTCTTATACAATCCTTAACAGGATGCAACAGGGTTTAGAAAAATCTCACATCTTTTGTACAAGCGTTTAGCGGGGCCGCATCCTTGTATGATAAAGCTATCCAGCAATCCCGCCCCTAAAGGCACCGACTGTATAACCGACATCGAGGTGAATAACAGTCATGTCCTCGTACTCATAGAAGTGCCGCAGAACCGAACATGAACAGTGTCTTGCTCAATTCTGGCAACGCCTATGATATTTTCCAGACCTAATATGCCACAACTATCTCCATCAGCCGACTTGCCAGCTAAACGAATGCCAACATTAGAGCAGCACTCATCGTAGTTATAACGACAAGTTTCAAACGTAAGAAGACATGAAACTTGAAATTATCAGGCCCAGCCCTTTTTGATTAAGTGTTTAGGCAATATGAGTACTTGAGTAAAACAGCGATCTGATATTTTGCAAATTATCTTAATGAATAAAAATTAGTTCTTTTAATTTCTTTTTGTTGGTTTGACAGGATTAATGAATGAAAGTCAGAAAAAAATGAATGTTTATAATGAATTGAGATCATTTATTTTTCAGGGATGAAATATGAACAGCTTGCAGCAAAATGCTGAAGCAGGAAAAGACCTTTGGCTGACTTATTTAAGACGGGGCGGAACGATACGTGAATTAAGAGGGCTGGATCAGGGCCAGATGGAAGCCATCTATCAGCTCGGATTCAGTCATTTTGGTATTGGTCACTATGCAGAAGCTCTTAAAGTCTTCCGTTATCTGGCTCTTCTGGATCATCGCAGTTCTCGTTACTATCTGGGAATAGGGCTGGCACTTCATCATTTAAACCAGGATGCAGCTGCAATCCCCGCACTGAGTTATGCCGAAAGGTTGGATAATGAAGATCCTCGTCCTTCAATTTGTATGACGGAGTGCTTTATTCGTCTGAAAAATCGAAAATTGGCGGTGAAAGCACTGTCAAATGCAGCGAAAATTCTGAAATCATCCAAAGGGTGGGAAGAAGAGCGAAAACAGGCCAAACAACTAAAGCACTATCTTATAGAACCTTCAGGGAGGAAGTGACTATGAATCCAGTCGATCCCAATTCCGGAATATCCCAGACTCCTGTGCAACAGAGTGGGCAGGTATCTCAAACTCCAGCACAGGCGCAGGTGAGCCAGGGATTCAGTCATTCGAATTCGATTTCCAGCTCGCAAAATAGCAATAGCGGACAGGCGGTCAGTGTCAGTCCAGATCAGCCAGGCGTCTCCAATGCCGACAGCCGTGACTTTCTCCAAAGAGCTTTTGACGCCAGACTGGATGGCTTCAGGGCAGCAGTGCATGAATTCAATCGTCGCTTCAATGCTGAGGATATAGATATTAGTGACACTCAGTCACTCATTCTTATTGTTAAAGGGATGATCAGTGATGCTCAGGCTATGGTGAGTGCTGCTTCTATCGATCAGAATTTCAGCAATCGGCTCTATCAGCAAAGCAGGAGGGAGGATAGTGCAGTCAATGCCCTTAATCTAAGAGAAACTATTCGATCCAGAACCAGGGATTTAAATGACATAGCGGCTCAGCGGGACGTCTATGTAGAACTCCTGGCCAGCAAAAATCTTCATAAAACCCTGAAAGAGGCTGAATTGGCCAGTGCTCAGTCTAATCAAGCCGGTAACAATAGCAGCGGTGGTCAAATAAACCGGTTGATGAATGAAATTACAGCGCTCGAGTATCAAATTGCAGGTGTTGCCACAGAAATCAGTGCTCTGAGCCAGCAGATGAAGACATTGGAAGCCAGTAATACCGCAGATCATGCCGCATTACTCAAAGCTAACAGGCAGCTGAATACAGTGACCTCAGAGTTTGTGCGTGTTAACAGTCTGCTGGGGCGAATTCGTCAGCGGTTCGATCCTGCTGCTATGAAAACCGGTGAAGAAGGTGTGCAAGCCGTAAAAGAGCTCGAACAGAGGGCTCAGAAAGAGCAGGTAAGGGAGTTCAGAAGAAGGGAGCAGAACGAGGACGGAGTAAAGTCGCTGGATAAAGAGCACAAAGAAGGTGAAATCCGGTCAGAGGATGACCGGATTGAGCTTGAGGAGGGTGCTAACCAGTTTCTTGCCACTGAGGATCTGGAGACTCTGCAACAGGTATTCTCTCCCTCTGACCCTGCAGAGCTGAGAAGTGCTGTTCAGCTCCTTGACGATAAACCTCAGGCAAGAAACTCTCCTGCAGTGGAAGAAGGGTTCGCTATTGCTTTGCATAGCGTCCCCTCAGAAAAGGCGCTGGAGGATGCAGTCAACCCTGCAGCGGAGACTCACCGGGGTGATAATCTCAGTTTTGAAGGTGCAAGCAGTCCTCAGGTTTTTGCCCGCCTCTGGATGGAATCAAAGCTGGAAGAAGGTCAGGAAACTCAGGATGTGAAAGAAGATCACCTCGATGAAGTGGCTGAGAATGTGGATGCTCAACGCAAGAGTGTTGCTGAGCATTTGCAGGATTTTGAGTCGATTCTACTGGAAGTCGCTGAGTCGCTGGAAAAGCAGCAGGAGGCAGCTGTTCAAATCAGCAAAAGTAATCGAGTTTGAGAGCAGCGGGGAGGGGCTCCCTTCCTCGTCTTTCGTAAAGTCTGCACAGTCATCGAAAATATCCCTGATCCCGTCTCTATTTTCTGATTATTGGTCTGGACACTATCTGGTGAAAATCAAGGGTTCAGGTATAATGCCCCAGTTCTGACAATGGCAAACAAAGGATAGACAGATTCAATGCCGATCTACGAATATCAGTGCGGAAGTTGCGGTGGTGTGCAGGAAGTGATTCAAGCGTTCAGCGATGCACCTCTGACTGACTGTGGTGTCTGTGGTGAGCCTGAATTGAAAAAAATGTTGAGTGCCCCGGCCTTCAGGCTGAAAGGTGGCGGCTGGTATGAAACAGACTTCAAGAGTGGCAATAAGAAGAATCTGTCCTGCAATGATAATCAGGGCCCTGCCAAGGGCTCGGGCGGCGCTGCAGCCGCCAGTGAATAATTCGGTCATTTGAGCGCTGAGGTTGTGCTTCACCCGGAGTGACTCAAAACCATAAATTCAGGCACAAAATTTCAGATAATTCTGTGCTGAACCTGAACAGCCCCCCAGTTTCGAGGTATGTTATGCGCAGCCATTATTGCGGCGAACTGAATCTCTCCCATGACGGGCATGAGGTTACCCTGTGTGGATGGGTACACCGACGTCGCGACCATGGTGGTGTGATCTTCCTGGATATGCGAGACCGTGAAGGTATCGCCCAGGTTGTTATTGATCCTGACACCGAAGAGGCGTTTGCTCTCGCTGATAAAGCACGCAGTGAATATGTGCTGAAAATCACCGGATTTGTACGCCCCCGTCCCCAAGGCACTGTAAACACCAATATGGGCACCGGTGAAATTGAGGTGTTGGGTAAGCAGGTAGAAATCCTGAATGAAGCCCAGACACCGCCTTTCCAGATCGAAGGCTACACCGATGTAGGTGAAGAAGTTCGTCTGAAAAACCGTGTTATTGACCTGCGTCGTCCGGAAATGCAGGAAAAAATGATCCTTCGCAGCAAGCTGACCAGTGCTGTTCGCAGCTTTATGGATGAGCAGGGTTATCTGGATGTTGAAACCCCTGTTCTGACCCGTGCGACCCCGGAAGGTGCCCGCGATTACCTGGTACCCAGTCGAACTCACGAAGGTAAGTTCTTTGCGCTGCCACAGTCTCCCCAGCTGTTCAAGCAAATGCTGATGGTGGCAGGTTTTGATCGTTACTATCAAATTGTAAAATGCTTCCGTGACGAAGATCTGCGTGCTGACCGTCAACCAGAATTTACTCAGATCGATATCGAAACCTCCTTCATGGACGAGTCCCGGATCATGGGTATGGCTGAAGACCTGGTTAAGACCACTTTTAAAAAGGTAGGTGGTGTTGAGCTGGGTGAATTCCCGCACATGACTTTTGCACAAGCCATGAACCTTTATGGTTCTGACAAGCCAGACCTGCGTATCCCTCTGGAGCTGGTGGACGTTGCTGATCTGATGGCCGGAGTTGAATTCAAGGTCTTCAAAGGACCGGCTGAAGATCCGAAGGGGCGTGTAGCCGCGCTGAAAGTACCCGGTGGAGCTGAACTTTCCCGTAAGCAGATTGATGACTACACCCGGTTTGTCAGCATCTACGGTGCCAAGGGTCTGGCCTGGATCAAGGTCAACGAAATCGAAAACGGCGCAAACGGTCTACAGTCTCCGATCATCAAGTTCCTGGGCGACGATGTCACCATGAAGATTATGAAGCGTCTGGATGCCAGCAATGGCGATATCGTCTTCTTTGGTGCAGACAAAGAGAAGGTAGTCAACGAAGCTCTGGGTGCATTGCGTTGTAAAGTCGGTGCTGACCTGAATTTGTATACGAAAGAGTGGGCGCCACTGTGGGTTGTTGACTTTCCAATGTTTGAAGAAACAGACGACGGTGAACTGACCGCACTGCACCATCCATTCACAGCGCCAACGACCTCACCTGAAGAGCTTGAAGCAAATCCTGCTGAAGCACTTTCCCGTGCCTATGACATGGTTATCAATGGTTATGAAGTTGGTGGTGGTTCTGTTCGTATTCACAACCAGGAAATGCAGCAGACAGTATTTCGTATCCTGAAAATTGAGGAAGCAGAGCAGCAGGAAAAGTTTGGCTTCCTGCTGGACGCTCTTAAATACGGTGCACCTCCCCATGGTGGTCTGGCGTTTGGGCTTGACCGTCTGGTTATGCTGCTGTGCAGGACCGATAATATTCGTGACGTTATTGCCTTCCCGAAAACTCAGTCCGCAGCCTGTCTGCTGACTCAGGCTCCGGGCGAAGTGGATGCTACCCAGCTACGCGATCTGAATATCCGTATTCGTCGTGATCCGGCGTCTGCAACCAGTCACTGAGCGTCTGCGGCTGTTCCAGAAAACGTCTGCGACCATTTTATAAATTGCTGAGGCCGGTTTTTACCGGCCTGTTCAAGAAGAGATAAAGGGTATTTTCTATGGCAGGTCATAGTAAATGGGCCAATATCAAACACCGTAAGGCGGCTCAGGACGCCAAGCGTGGCAAAATCTTCACCAAGATCATTCGTGAGTTGGTGGTGGCGGCCAAGCAGGGCGGTGGGAATATCGAGGATAACCCCAAGCTGCGTCAGGTGGTTGACAAGGCTCTGGGTGCCAATATGACCCGTGACACCATCAACAGGGCGATTGCTCGTGGTGCCGGTGGTGATGACGATTCCAACATGGAAGAAGTGACCTACGAAGGTTATGGTGCTGGCGGTATCGCGGTGCTGGTGGAATGTCTGACAGACAACCGTAACCGTACCGTTGCAGAAGTACGCCATGCTTTCTCCAAGCATGGTGGTAATCTGGGTACTGACGGTTCTGTAGCCTACCTGTTTGAGCGTAAGGGGCAAATCTTCTTCGAACCGGGTCTGGATGAAGACACTGTCATGGAAGCTGCTCTGGAAGCCGGTGCTGAAGATGTACTGACTAACGACGATGGCTCCATTGAAGTGGTCACTGAGTGGACTGAGTTCATGGCGGTAAAAGAAGCTATTGAAGCTGCAGGTTTGAAACCAGCGGGCGGCGAAGTAGCGATGATCGCTTCTACCCGGACTGAACTGGACAAAGACGGTGCGGAAAAAATCATGAAGCTGGTGGATCGTCTCGAAGACCTGGACGATGTGCAAAATGTTTACACTAACGCTGACATTCCTGCCGAAGTGATGGCGCAGCTGGACTAAGTTGTTCTGTCGGTGTGAAGAGCCTCGATAACGAAAGTGTCGGGGTTTTTTGTTTCTGTTCCGGAGATACCAGCCCGGCTGGAACATCTGTGAACGCCCAGACATTGAAGCCTACCAGCAGCATAAACAATAGAATAATGATGCCTGTGATAATCATTAATGTTTTTAGCAGGTCGGACATTAATCGTTTCCGGATCATCTTGTGGAGTAAAACAGTCTTGAGCAAGAACAATGATCTTTGCGGTTCTCGCCACGAAAGTATTACCAGAGAAATACTAAGCTGCTTCTATCGTTACTCACAGGCAAATTTGGTAATTCAGTGTTCTTGAATTGTAAGTTTCTGATACCCACCGGCACCGCTGGTATATTGTATGGGTGTACAGTATCCTTTTGACATAACCATGACTTTGAACCCTCGCCTGTCAGATTTTTTTGGCAGAAGCTGTCACACTCATTGACCCCGGGGGGCATCAAACGCTGTCATTGAAAATAGCGATATCTGACTTGAGAATACATTCTGAATGGCCATCCTGATGGGGATAGATCCGGGCTCAAGAATTACCGGCTATGGATTAATTGAAGAAGTAGGCAATAAAACACATTATGTGGCGTCCGGTTGTATTCGCATCCGGGAGGCGCCTCTACCTGAGCGGTTGCAGCAGATTTATGAAGGCATCAGCACTTTGATCGAACGTTACATCCCGCAGTCCGTCGGTGTGGAGCAAGTGTTCATGTCCAGAAATGCTGATTCGGCACTGAAACTGGGTCAGGCCAGGGCTGCGGCCATTGTGGCTGTGGTTAATCACAATATTGAAGTGTCGGAATACTCTGCCCGGCAGGTCAAGCAGGCTGTGGTTGGTAAAGGCTCTGCGGATAAGTACCAGGTAAAGCACATGGTGAAGTCGATCCTTGACTTGAATGATACCCCTCAGGGCGATGCTGCGGACGCTCTGGCGGTTGCTCTTTGTCATGCTCATACTCGTTCCAGTCTGGTCAGGATGGCGGGTGCTACGGGTACTCGACGTCGTCGTCTTACGGGGCAGTCAGGAGGCTGACCGAGAATAGCGCCCGTAGCGAGGACGGCAGAAAATTGAGGATGAAAATTCGGTTTTGTGAGGAGAATAGCGAGCTATTTGACGAACAAAAGCGGATTTTTAGACCAATTTGCTGCCGCCGCAGTAGGGCAGTCTATTCCCGGTCAGCCTCCTTAGTTTGGGTGGACACAAAGGTGAAAGGAAGCAATGCAAAACACCAGATCCAGGATCTGTTGTGGCGTGTAGATTTTCTTCAGTTCTTTCCAGTTCTCCGGACTTATGATCTGTTCTTTGTAGAGTTCTTCAGTGGTTTTCAGTAACAGGCGTTGTTTGTTGTCCCAGCCCGGTGCCAGATGGCCACGGGAAACCATTTGTACATCACTGGCTTTCAGTCCCGTATCCAGTGCGCATTGAGCAATATCCGGGATCAGGTGTCTGGTATTGCAAATGTACGCACTTCTCAGGGCAACCAGAGCGCGATCTCTCATCGGGAGGCTGCTGTAGCCTTGTATATAACTGATGAAGCTGCGAGCAGGCTTATCAAGCTCAGGTGAGTTTGCCGGGCGTCCCGGGAAATCTTCCTTTAACAAAGATTTTTGTGACTTGATGAAAGGGATGGGAATAGGGCCACCGGGTACAGCTGGGTGGTATTCACTGGCCAGGCCAGCCTCGGGCAGGATCTGCCAGAGTGATCCCAGAAATGTGCGAAGTTTCTTCAAGGGGGCAGCTCCTTCAGATCATCGAATTGAACTTCTCTTAGTGATTAGAGAGTGACAATTCTCAGGAGTTCTACGCCCTCGTCGTATTGTTAGGCGTTCTGACCTTATAGTCAGAAAATAAAAGATTTGGAAAACAGGATGATTGGAAGAATTCGGGGCCTTCTGGCTGACAAACAGCCCCCTCATTTGCTGATAGAGACCCATGGTATCGGGTATGAAGTGGAAGCTCCGATGTCGGTTTTTTATAAACTGCCGGACGTTGGTCAGGAGGTCGTGTTATATACCCACTTTGTAGTGCGCGAAGATGCTCAGCTCCTATACGGTTTTAGCAATCGTGATGAGCGGGAGTTGTTTAGAACTCTGATCAAGGTCAATGGGGTTGGTCCCAAGCTCGGACTGACCCTGTTGTCCGGTATAGAAGCTGATGCTTTTGTGCGCTGTGTGCAGGAAGGTGATAGTGCCACTTTGGTGAAGTTGCCGGGTGTGGGTAAAAAAACAGCCGAGCGGCTGATTGTTGAAATGAAAGATAAGCTGGATCGTTGGCAGTCAGCACCTCTGCTGGAAGGTAAGCCTCTGGTTGTCGGTGGCGAAATGGCTGCCGGAGCAAAAGATATTGAACAGGAAGCCGTCAGTGCTCTGGTGGCCCTGGGTTATAAGCCCCAGGAAGCCGGCAAAGTCATTGGTAAGTTGCTCAAGGATGGCATGACCAGTGAAGAGCTGATTCGTCAGGCTCTGAAAAGTATGATCTGATAACACCGCGTCTTACTTTAAAAGGTGAGATGATTGAGTCTCACCTGCTTGTCTGCTTTGTAGTTTACCGGATGAACTTCCTGACCGAGTCGACGCAGATGGCTGCCGTTGCCAGCCAGATAAAGCTATAGCTGAGCCACTGCTGTAAGGTGAAGACTTCTCCGAGAACGGTGACAGCCACCACAAATATCAAAGCAGGCTCCAGGTAGCTCAACAGGCCAAACAAACTGACAGACAGATGCCTGGAGGCGTTGATGTAGCAGATCAGTGACAGGCTGCAGAGAAGCCCCAGACCTGGCAGCAGATACCAAAGAGTGACGGAATGGGTCAGGTTTTGCATAAAACTCTGATCACTCATCAGTATGAAAATACCAGCCGGAAGGAACAACAGGTGCTCAAAAAGCAGGGCTGGCAAGGTATCGACCTGCAAAGGTTTACGGATGATGAAATACACCGGATAAAGTCCGGCCACTGCCAGACTGACCCAGGGTAATGAGCCCTGTTGCCAAATCATGGCAAGCACGCCCAATGACGCAGACCCCATGGCAAAGTAATGAGCCTTGTTCAGTCTCTCGTTAAATACCAGCTTGCCGGTTAATGCCAGGGTGAGTGGCAGCAAAAAGTAGCCAAGGGAGAGATCCTGTGTTTTATCATTCACGGGGCCCCAGACAAACAGCCACCACTGAAAGCCAACAATCAAACCACCCAGGGATAGCATCAGCACAGTTTTCCGGCAGAGAAAAACCGCCCTGAAGCCCCGAAGCCGGTCCATGCGATAGCAGACCATTGTCAGGCAGAGAGCGCTGAAAATGACCCTGTTCCAGAACAGGGTATTTCCGGACAGCTTAATAAACTGTACATAAATGGGCACAAGCCCGAACATCACGGAGGCCATGACCGAGTTAGTCAGGCCTTTTCCAGAAACCAAATGTGTATTCATTCTGAGTACTTCCTTTAATCAGAATTTAAAACAGAGAGTGTAGGAGTCCGATGACTCCGAAGTTTAAAAGGTAATGCACCCCCGGGCAGCTAAGTGCTCGCAAGTGCTCTTTTTACGTTCAGAGTGCTTGGACGATTAAATGTAGCGTTTTGTTCCCAAAGCTGGATTATTTTTTTAACAGACTGGAGATGGTACGCTGAGAGTAATGGTAGACGAGCTAGAACATGATTGAAGCAGATCGATTGATATCCTCCTCAGAACGCCCTCTGGAAGAGGTGCTGGATCGGGCTATTCGCCCGGTAAAACTGGCTGATTATGTGGGACAGCCAAAAGTCAGGGAGCAGATGGAAATTTTTATCCAGGCTGCAAGACTTCGTAATGATGCCCTTGATCATACCCTTATATTCGGACCTCCGGGGCTGGGTAAAACCACGCTTTCCCACATCCTTGCCAATGAGATGGGCAGCAATATTCGAACGACTTCTGGCCCGGTGCTGGAAAAAGCGGGTGACCTGGCAGCTCTTCTGACCAATCTTGAGCCCAATGACATTCTGTTTATTGATGAAATTCACCGCCTCAGTCCGGTAGTTGAAGAAGTATTGTATCCGGCGATGGAAGATTATCAGCTGGACATCATGATCGGTGAAGGCCCTGCTGCGCGATCTATCAAGCTGGACCTGCCTCCCTTTACCCTGGTGGGAGCTACAACCAGGGCGGGTCTGCTGACGTCTCCGCTCCGGGATCGTTTTGGTATTGTACAGAGGCTGGAGTTTTATAATATTGAGGACCTGACTCATATCGTAGAACGTTCTGCCGGAATTCTCGGGGTGGGGATTGATAAGGAAGGTGCAGGAGAGATTGCCCGACGCTCCAGAGGAACGCCCAGAATTGCCAACCGATTGCTGAGAAGGGTGCGTGATTTTGCCGAAGTAAAGGGGAATGGTGTGATCCACAAGGAGACGGCCGATGCCGCATTGAATATGCTGGATGTTGATGCCAGCGGTTTTGATCATATGGACAGACGGCTGCTGTTAGCCATGATCGAAAAGTTTGATGGTGGGCCGGTCGGGGTAGACAGTCTGGCGGCTGCCATCAGTGAGGAGAGGGATACCATCGAAGATGTCCTGGAGCCTTATCTTATTCAACAGGGCTATATGATGAGAACCCCCAGAGGGCGGATGGTCACCAAGCACGCATACTTGCATTTTGGGCTTGACTACCGGATAGAAGAATAAGTCTTTCCGGTTTAATATCTGGATCGTTCTTTTGAAAAACGAGTGGCTAAGGAAACGCTGATGCTCATGAGAATTTTAGGAATCTACTGTCTATTTGTTCTGTCGCTCACTCCTCTGAGTGGTTGTCAGACTATTACTACGGAAGCGACGCCAATGCGTCCAGGGTTCTACTCTGCACCTTTCTCTGTCTCGGCAGCAAGTTGCTCGCAGGTGCTTCATGGTTCCAGCCAGCTGCCGATTGATCTGTATCATGCCGGAGTCTGCTTCGAGCAGGGAGTGGGTACAACAGCTTCCTTAGCCCAGGCTGTTGAGCGTTACTCCATGGCGGCTCGATGGGGGATTCCGGAAGCCACCCAAGCCTTGAAACGTTTGCACAAACCCGTTCCAGCTCCTGATTTGCTGCAACGCAGAACAGAGCAGGAGCAACGCCTGAACAAGCAGAGACTGGATGAGGAAAAACTCAATAAAGGCTCCTATCCTCCGCCTCATAATTTCCCTCATTGTGGTCGTTCATCGTGTTATTAACTTGCCAGGGTATCGGCGTCTCTGGCAGTCTCTGATCTGGTTTAATGTTATGTGAACTGCTCTGTGACTGATACCTTTTCTATTTCCATTCGAGTCTATTATGAAGATACCGATGCCGGCGGCATCGTATATCACGTCAATTACCTGAAGTTTATGGAGCGAGCCAGAACCGAATATCTGCGAACTACCGGTTATGACCACCAGAAGTTGTTGAAGGAAAAGAAGCAGCTGGTAGTGGTTGATGCTTCTGTTCAGTTCAAACACATTGCCCGGTTGGATGACTCTCTTAACGTGACTGTCGCAGTTGAAAGTATGGGTAAAGCCAGGATGGTTTTTCTGCAACAGTGTTTTCGTGAAGGTCTTTTGATATGTGAAGGTCGGTTTGTGGTGGCTTGCCTGAACAGTCAGAGCAGAAAACCCACAGCGATTACAGAATCCTTACGGAATAAATTAAGTCCTGACAGCAATTCGCCCTGAGATTGGTGGTACTATCCATAACTGCCTGTTTATCATGAAAATGCAGTCACAGCGTCTGGCCCGATTCCAGAATGATTGTCGATGATCATTTCTCTAACAAGTATTAATCAAATTAAAAGCGAGGTTTTCAGTGGCAGATAGCATGTCCATTTGGTCACTGGTAGGCAATGCCAGTTGGATCGTTTTACTGGTGCTGATACTGCTGGTGGTGGCATCTGTTGTTTCCTGGGTGATGATCGTTCAGCGTGGCGTACTCATTCGTTCCGCTCAACGCAATATGATGGCCTTTGAAGATCGCTTCTGGTCGGGGATGGATCTGACCCAGCTCTATAAAGAGCTGGACAAAGAAGAAGACCTGGGTGGTCTGGAATTGGTTTTCCGTTCAGGCTTTAGTGAGTTTTCCCGCATGCGTTCTCAGGGTACTGGAGAGGCTGATGCTGTCATGGAAGCCACACAGAGAGCCATGAGAGTGGCCATCTCCCGTGAGCAGGAAAAACTGGAAACGCATCTGCCCTTTCTGGCCAGTGTCGGTTCGACCTGTCCTTATGTTGGCCTGTTCGGTACCGTAGTCGGCATTATGAACTCTTTCCGTGGGCTGGCAAATGTGCAGCAGGCCACTCTGGCATCGGTTGCTCCTGGTATTGCTGAAGCTCTGATGACGACAGCGGTTGGTCTGGTAGCTGCGATTCCTGCGGTGGTAGCTTATAACCGTTACGCATCCAGAGTGGAAGCCCTGCTGTCGAACTACGAGACCTTTGCGGATGAATTTTCCAGTATTCTTCATCGCAAGGTTCACAGTCGTCACAGTGCAGGCTAAGGGAGCGAGTAAAAAATCATGGCTCGATCCAGAACCCGGCGCAAGCCGATGTCAGAAATCAACATGGTGCCGTTTATCGACATCATGATGGTCATGCTGGTGGCCTTTATGGTCAGTGCCCCGATGCTGACTCAGGGGGTAAAGGTAGAACTTCCGAAGGCAACCAGTAATCCGATGCCACTGCCTGATGATGCCAAGACTCTGATTATCTCTGTCCAGTCCGATGGCAAGTTCTTTATTGATCTGGGCGGTCATCAGGAAAGTGCCAAAGGAATGGATGAAATCAGTGAGAAGGTAGGTAAGGTTCTTTCTGCCAGTCCCGAGACCCGGGTGTTGATAAAGGGGGATCGTAAAGTTGACTATGGCTCAGTGGTTGAGCTGATGGCCAGATTACAGGGAGTGGGTGTTAATGATGTGGGATTGATTACAGATCCTGCGTTGCTCAATGAACGGACGAAGCGCTGATGATAGAAAGTGTTATCCGCTGGTTTGACTGTCAGTCAGAACAAATCATGATCATGGTGTTGTGGAACGCAGGGCTGTAATGAAGAAAATTCCATTGATCGGTGCTTTATTGAATCATAAGCTTTTTCAGGGTTACGGGTTTGCAGTGGTGTTTTCCTTACTGCTGCACGTTCTGATACTGGGTCTGGTGTCCTGGGACTGGTCAACTGCAGATGAGTTGAGGATTGTAGCGCCAAAAAGTATCAAAGCCAGTGTCGTTGAAATTGCCCAGCCAAAGCCAATACCGCCAGCGCCCAAGCCTGTTGTAGACAACTCGGCACAAAAAGCTCGTGAGCTTGCTGCTCAGAAGCGCAAAGAAGAAGCCCGCCGACAGGCAGAAATTAAAAAACAGAAAGAGCTGGCTCTGAAAAAAGAGCATGCAGCCAAAGAGAAAGCAAAAAAGGAAAAAGCAGCTCGTAAAGAGCAAGAGCGACAGCAGCGTCTGGCTGAAGAAAACAGGAAGAAAAAGCAACAGGAAGCGTTACTCAGACAGCTTGAGCAGGAGCGGGTTGCCCGCGAACAGGCTCAGGCAGTTGCTGCCGAGCAGGCAGAACAAGAGGCTGGAGAAGTAGCTTACTACTCCGAACTGCTGAAAAACCTTATTGCCCGGAACTGGAACCGACCGCCCAGTGCCCGTAACAATATGGTGGCTCTGGTTCAGCTCAGTCTGTCGCCTTTTGGTGACTTGCTGGAAGTAAGGTTGCTTGAAGGCAGTGGTAATGATGCCTATGATCGTTCTGTCGTACAGGCGATACAGAGGGCGGCGCCTTTTCCTGAATTGAAAAAGCTGGAACGGCGTGTGTTCGATAATAAATTCAAGCGCATTAACTTTAGGTTCAGGCCAGAGGATCTGGTGAGATGAAGCAACAACTGCAATGGTTTTCTGCCGGATTGTCGGGCAGCTTTAAAAGTAAGCAGACTGTCTTCAGGGAAGACACCTGTCGTCGTGTTTACCTATTAATCTCTTCTGCAATATTTTCATGGTTCCGAAGTAGGAGCGTTTTGGTCTCATCTCTGTTTGTTGCCCTGCTGTTATCAATGCAGAGTGCTCAGGCCATTCTCACAATCGAAGTAACCCAGGGTAATGACAAGGCCGTCAAGGTGGCAGTACCACCCTTCAGCTGGAATGGTAAGAAAATTCTGCCCGAAGATATGGCTTCTGTTGTAGAAGATAACCTTCATTTCAGCGGCCTGTTTGCAGCTTTGCCCAGAAAGGATATGCTCAGCTTTCCATCCAGTGCCAAAGATGTTGTTTACCGTGACTGGAATATACTGGGTGCTTCCTACCTGGTTACCGGAGAGGTTAAACAGGAAGGCAATACGTTTGAAGTGGACTATCAGCTGTTTGATATTGTTCGCCAGAAAAGCATTATGAAAGGCAGGGTTCGAGGCGATGAAAGTCAGCTGCGCGGGTTGGCTCATCATATCAGTGATGCGATATACGAAAAGATCACCGGTATTCCCGGCGATTTCTCGACCCGAATCATGTATGTCACTGCTGATCGTAAAAGTGCTGAACATACGGATTACAGTCTAAACTATGCCGATGCCGATGGTCAGCGCCAGCGCGAGATACTTCGTTCAAGAGAGCCTATACTGTCACCGAGCTGGTCACCCGACGGCAGTCGTGTTGCCTATGCTTCTTTTGAAACCGGTCGTCCGGCTATCTATATTCAGGAACTGGCTACCGGTAAACGTCAGAAGATAACTGACTTCAAAGGGTTGAACAGCTCTCCGGTATTTTCTCCTGATGGCAGGCAGTTGGCACTGGTTCTGTCCAAGGAGCAGAATCCGGACATTTATGTGATGGATCTGGCCACTGACAAACTCAGTCAGATTACATCACATTTCTCGATTGATACTGAGCCAGACTGGATGCCAGATGGGAAAAGTCTGATCTTTACATCTAACCGGGGAGGCAGTGCCCAGATTTATCAGATCGGGCTTGACAGGTTGTCGAACGGTACTGTGGTTGCTGAAGGCAAACCTAAACGGCTGACGTTTACTGGTAAATTCAATGCCCGTGCTAAAGTATTCCCTGATGGTAAATCTCTGGCACTAGTCCATAAAGGTCAGGGAGCCACAGAATTTAACATCGCCATTCTGGATCTTGATACTGGACGACTGCGTCAGCTTACGTCTGCCCGGTTGGAAGATTCGCCCAGTGTTTCCCCTGGGGGCCGTCGTCTAATCTATGCGGTATCGGGAGGCAAAAACGGGGAGCTTGGCATTGTTACAGCGGATGGTCGGGTAAAATATCGCTTGCCATCGGCCGAGGGTGATGTCAGAGAGCCGGTTTGGGGACCATCAATAGCTACACAGCGCTAAATCGGGTTGGATTGGTTCGCTGGAGTCAGTCGAACTTGGCATTCGAGCATAAAATTCAGTAGAGTGAGCCAGCTCTTCAAATGGTCTTGTGCGAATAGTTAATTTATTCAATCAAATTCATCTGTAGCGCTGGACGCTCTTTCCGGATTTCAGGCCGAAGAAGTTGCAAGTTCAGCTGACCCCCTTGGTATTCGGGCTAGTCCGGAGTCTGCAGTTCTGATACTGTACTGCATCAATCAATACATTGATTTTGATTTACCAACATTGAACGAACAATTGGAGCTTGTCATGCGTTTTGCCAATTTTGTCAAAGCCACCGCACTCACTGCCACTGCACTCTGGCTGGCTGGTTGTGCCTCTACAGGTGGTCAGAGTACTTCTGATGTTGAATCTAACACTGACTTCGCGACTGAAGAAGTTGTGATTGAAACCTTCCCTGCTTATAGCCCTGCTGTTCAAGCCGTAATTGATAGCGGTGAGATTCAGGCTACCCCTGAAGAGATCGAACAATTGCTGGCGCATAAAACTTATCACTTTGCTTTTGACAGCTCCAAGCTGAAAGAGAGCGATTATAAGGCTCTGGACGTACAGGCTATTTATCTGAATTCCTCTGAAGGCCGTGGCAAGAAAATCACCATTCAGGGTAATACGGATGAGCGCGGAACTCGCACATATAACCTGGCTCTGGGCGAGCGTCGTGCTAATGCAGTTAAGAACTACCTGGTTAGCAAGGGTGTATCTCCAAGCCGTATTGAAGTGATTAGCTTTGGTTTTGAGAAGCCTCTGGACCCGGCTCACAATGCAACTGCCTGGGCTATGAATCGTCGTGCTCACATTGTGATCAACTGATGCCCATAGTTTTAGAAAAATATTGATTTCATAATGCAGCCATGGCCCATTCACTGGTGCAAAGCCCTTGGGTGGGCAGCATTTCAGACTCATGGCTGCCCGACAGGGAATGAGACTGAATGCCTCTGAAACGATCTGTTTGCTCTGCTTTTGTTGTTGTCGGCCTGGCCTCTTATGTTCAGGCAGAGGTGCCGGTGGTGGACTCCCAGCCTTCTGGAAATGCTTATTCTGTCAAGAGTTCACAAACTCGTGAATCGACTTCAGTGGCATCATCGGCAGGAGGTACTGCCCACTTATTGAACCTGGTGGATGAGCTTCGTCAGGAGACCATGACCCTCAGAGGGCAGTTGGAAGAGCAGGCTTATCAGATCAGGCAGCTGCAGAAAGAGAACCGGGAGCGTTACCTGGATCTTGATCAGCGCATTTCTCGTCTGGGTGACTCTTCTGGTGAGGCGCCTGCTGCCGCAGGAGGCGCTTCAAACTCCCCGGTGACTTTACCTGCTATCGGTAACAAGCCTTCAGTGTCTGAGACTGGTGCCCGCGAGGAAGCTGCTTATCAGGCTGCTTTCTCCCTGATCAAGGACAAGCGTTTTGATGAGGCTATTACGGCCTTGAAAAAGTTGTTGAAAGACTATCCCAAAGGTCAGTTTTCGGATAATGCCCAATACTGGTTAGGTGAAGTTCAGATGGCTCAGGGCAAATACAAGGAAGCTCTGGGCGACTTTCAGTCTCTGATTGACAATTATCCGGACAGTCCGAAAGTATCTGACGCTACCTACAAGCTGGGTCGTATTCTTGATTTGCAAGGCGAAAAAGACGCTGCCAGGAAACACCTTGAATCAGTGATCAGTCAATACCCCGGCAGTGCTGCTGCCCGATTGTCAGATACCTATCTCAGGAATATGTCCGATTCCTGATTAATTCTGCCTGCCTCCGGGTGGGCGTCGACTCTGTTTGGGTATTTCATCCATTTCCTGTTTTCTCCCTTGAGGGGATCTTGCATTCTGCTCGGGCAGTTAAACCAAAATTGACTTAAGTAGGATGGGCTCCTAGTATTGCCGACCTGAATGTCTGGTGAGAGCTCAATGACTGCTGATACCCTCAGAATTACTGAAATTTTTCACTCCCTGCAGGGAGAGTCCCGTACCTCGGGCCTGCCTACAGTGTTTGTCCGGCTGACGGGCTGTCCACTTCGTTGTGTCTGGTGTGATACCGAGTACTCATTTCACGGTGGCACCCGTATGTCTCTCGACGAGATCATAAAGGAGGTAGACGACTATGGCGCTAAATATGTCTGTGTAACAGGCGGTGAACCTCTTGGGCAGCCAAATTGTCTGCCTCTGCTTGAGCAGCTGGTAGACAAAGGCTATGAAGTATCACTGGAAACCAGTGGTGCTCTGGATGTTTCCCTGGTGGATGAGCGAGTGGTCAAAGTGCTCGACCTCAAGCCACCGGCATCTGGTGAAAGTCACAGGAATCTGTACGAGAATATTGAACACCTTACCGCTAATGACCAGGTTAAGTTCGTCATTGCCAATCGGGAAGATTATGAGTGGTCGGTCAGTAAAATGTTGCAGTACAACCTTGCGGGCCGGGTGTCAGATGTACTGTTTTCTCCCGTCAACGACCAGTTGGCTCCTGATCGGCTGGCTGACTGGATCATCTCAGACAAGCTTCCGGTTCGGTTTCAGGTGCAATTACATCGCGTGATCTGGGGCGACAAAGCCGGTGTTTGAGTCAAAATCCTAATCAGGTAGGCTGCAAGCTATTTAAGTTAACTCGTAAGCGTTTTATAACAGTCTGGTCAGCGCTGGATCGTCGATTGTCGCGAGCGTCGCTGTAACCCTCGACTTGGCCGCATTTATAGAAAAGCAGGCCATGAGCGAAGAAAAATAGGAATAAAGAGCATGACAAAAAAAGCAGTCATTTTACTGTCCGGTGGTCTGGATTCTTCCACAGTACTCGCCATTGCCAGAGATCAGGGATATGAGTGCTATACCGTCAGCTTTGATTACGGTCAGCGACACAGAGCAGAACTCGAAGCCTCTATTCGTGTTTCTGAGGCATTGGGTGCCAGGGATCATAAAACCCTGAAACTGGACTTGCGTGATCTTGGTGGCTCTGCTTTGACAGATGATGATATTGATGTCCCTGAGGATCTGGGCGAGGGTATCCCTGTAACTTATGTACCAGCACGAAATACTGTATTTCTTTCACTGGCACTGGGTTGGGCTGAAATTCTCGGTGCCCGGGACATTTTCATTGGCGCTAATGATGTAGATTATTCCGGCTATCCGGATTGTCGTCCTGAGTACCTCGAGGCTTTCGAGAAAATGGCTAACCTGGCCACCAAAGCGGGAGTTGAAGGGGATCACTTTCATATCCGCGCTCCACTGCTGGAGCTGACCAAGGCTGAGATCATAAAGGAAGGCAGTCGTCTGGGGGTTGATTACGGGATGACCGTTTCTTGTTATCAGGCTGACGAACAAGGTCGCGCCTGTGGTGTCTGTGACAGCTGCCGCTATCGTAAAAAGGGCTTTGCCGAAGCCTCTGTCGCCGACCCAACGCCTTATGTAGAATCTTGAGTGATCCAACCTGACCGCTGAACGTTTGCAGGTCTGTTCAAGTTCATACTGTCGTTCTCAAGCCAGTCCTGAGTACGGCAGTCAGGAGATCTATTGCATCTTGAACAGTTTTTCAGGCACTCTGAAGAAGATAACATCAGTGCTTCTTGGCTTGGGAAAATTGGCACCATTATCGCCAACCAGAACCAGTAGCCTGCTGTCGTCAGTCCCGTGAGGTCCAATCGTCACCCCTTCGATATTGATTCTTTTAAAGTCCGGGAAGGTTTTTTCAAAGTCCCGGGTGCTCAGCAGACGCTTCTTTCTCAGTAAAGGCAGAGACGTATTAGCAGTCTCTTTCGGTTGCTCTTCTGGACAGGTGCATTTATTGCCTTGGGTTGGGGGAAGAGGGTTATCCAGATCAACCAGATAAACTTCCGTGTATGTATAGTTTACGGTTTTTCTGTCGGCTTTCCTGATGAAATTTTTTTCGATGACAAGAAACTGGTGATTGTTGACGGCCTGGGCGTCGCTGATGCTCTGTACAATGACGTCTACCTCGGGGTTGTAAAGCTCTGCAGGAACAGAAGTGGGCTGATAGTGGTATTGAATGTCTGGTTTCACAGAAGCTGAAACCTGATGGACCGCTTCAGCCATTGAGAAACGCAATACCCGACCAGGTACAGGGCCTTTATGATGTTGTTCATCCTGAAGAATCCCCTGTTCAGATATAGCAAGATAATCAGGGGTTCCCGGAAGGTGGATGACAGTTTCGAAGCCCCGGTTTCGCTTGACCCCCTTTTTATTGGGGTCTTCACTGTGCCAGTTGAACTGAGTGTCATAGATGCCGGGTACCCAGTGAGGTATCTTCCAGTCAAAGCGCCAGCCGATATTGGAAAATTCTCTGGGGTATTGGTATGCGCCCAGAAGAGATCCGTCTCTTCCTACTTTCAGAAGAGAGCTGTGAATATTCCATCCAGGGAATCGAATCCAGGGGCAGACCAGGTTGAACAGAAAGGTCGCGTTTTGTTCCGAAGCGACCAGAAAAGCACTGTCGCCAAGAAAGTCAAAGCCTTCTGTATCAATATGCCCATGGGTTGTCCAAAAAACAGAGTCATTAGGTTCAATGACAACTTCTCTGACCCGTCTGCCAGACTCTTGCAGGAAAGTACCTTTGCTTTTTGGAATGCCTTTCCTGGTAATCAGGGTTTCTTCCGGGATGAGATAGTATCGGGGCAAGCCGTTTTTGTTGTAATAGTTGGGAATGGCCCCGGTATCATCTGAAAGCAGAATGAATTGATTGTAGGCTTTGTCGTAACGGATGGAAGAAATTCCCAGGATTGGCTGATCTTCACTGTAATCCAGCTTTTTACTGCCGAGAAGCATTACTCCGTTCTGGCTGGCAATGGCAGCTTCAGAGGATAACAAAGCGTAGGTAAAAAAAAGGGAGAGAGGCCATAATCCTTTGGATGACATGAGGCTACCTTAGTTAAAGGAGGTTTATAGAAACTGGTATAATCCTAGTCTAAATTCAGGACGTTACCGGAGGGTCAACTGGTCAGTTTTAGTGGAATACTTCAGGGTTGGAATCATTCGCAGATGAGTATTCAGTGACTAAACAGATGCGTTAGCGCCTGATACCTGACAGGCAGGGAAGGCTGAAGAAAAAACTTGCAAGATTTAACCGACTGAGTAATATGGCGCCGCGTCGGGTCGTTAGCTCAGTTGGTAGAGCAGTTGGCTTTTAACCAATTGGTCGTAGGTTCGAATCCTACACGACCCACCAACTCCACTTCTCTTTTTCCCGGCTGTCTGAATCTTTCATTTGTGTTAAAATCGCGTGGATTTGCCTAATAATGTCTTCTAGAGACTTTCAGAACAATTTTTATGAGTGTACTTAGTGATAGAGCATTTGTTCAGGAGCATCTCGGTAGCGCACCCGTTCAGGGCCTGGACGAAGCAAAAGAGCAAGCACTGAAGCAGAAAGTGCGAGAGCTTCTGGAACAGGAAAACGCTGTTCTTGTTGCTCATTATTACACTGACCCTGTCGTTCAGGCGCTGGCCGAAGAAACCGGTGGTTATGTAGCGGACTCCCTGGAAATGGCTCGCTTTGGACGTGATCACTTTGCGGATACTCTGGTCGTTGCTGGCGTTCGCTTTATGGGTGAGACTTCCAAGATTCTCAGCCCTCAAAAACGTGTTCTGATGCCAACGCTGGAGGCAGAGTGCTCTCTTGATCTTGGTTGTCCGGTCGATGAGTTTTCGGCTTTTTGTGATCAGCACCCCGATCGTGAAGTGGTTGTCTATGCCAATACATCTGCGGCGGTGAAAGCACGGGCTGACTGGGTTGTGACTTCCAGTTGTGCTGTGGACATCGTTGAGCATCTGATGGATCAGGGCAAAAAAATCATCTGGGGGCCGGATAAATATCTGGGCAGTTACATCCAAAAGAACACCGGGGCAGACATGCTGCTCTGGAACAGTAGCTGTATCGTTCATGAAGAGTTCAAGGCCAGGGGTATTGAAGACCTCAAACGGGTTTACCCGGATGCTGCGATTCTTGTGCACCCTGAATCACCAGACTCTGTTGTCCAGGTGGCAGACGTCGTTGGTTCTACCAGCCAATTGCTGAAAGCTTCTCAGGAAATGCCAAACTCAACCTTTATCGTGGCAACGGATCGAGGTATTTTCTACAAAATGCAACAGGCTTCCCCAGACAAGTCTTTTGTAGAAGCTCCAACTGCGGGTAGCGGTGCTACCTGCAAGAGTTGTGCCCATTGTCCGTGGATGGCAATGAACTCTCTGGAAGCACTGGTTCAGTGTCTGGAAAAACCAGGCAAGTTGAATCTGGTGAATGTCGATGATGAGTTGCGAAAGAAGTCTCTGATTCCTCTGAATCGTATGCTCGACTTCACGGCATCACTATCAGCCTGAGGTATGGCCGCCGACAATGACGGCCTTTTCTGATCAGCTTTTTTCAAGTTTCTTACGATATTCGAATATGTCGTTTAGCTTTTTGTCGATCTTGGCTCTCAGGGCGTAATTATCTCCCACCATTTTTCGAGCAAACTGAAGGTGCTTGATGGCATCGTCAAGATTGCCTGTTAAGAAGAAGTACTCTGCCCGAGCCTGATGTAAGCCCAGAATGTCATCGGACTGACCCTGGGCTTCCGCCAGTTCATACCAGATATCCGGGTCGTCGGGTCGACTGCGACTCAGTTTCAGAAGAAGGTCTCTGGCTTCGCTGAATTTTTTTGCCTGAATCAGAATATCCGCTTTGGTCGCCATCAACGGATAGTTATCCAGATGAATTGAAAGCGCCGCATCCAGTCGTTTAATCGCTTCATCGGATTTTCCGGTAACTGATTCGAGTCTGGCCTGAGCCATAATCAAATGCAGGTTGCGAGGGTGTTTCTTCAGCAGCGCAGTCAGTTCTTTTTCTGCTGTTTTGTAATCTCGTGCTTCAATGCTCGCCAGTGCAAGACCATAGCGGGTAATGTCTTCCGAGCTGGTATGACTGGACTCCAGCTCCTTCTGTAACTGATGTGCGTAACGGGCCGGATCTTCGGTGCTGAGTACGAACAGTCTCATTCGAATTAAAGAATAATCAAGGCTGCTGCCCTGGGAACCCTTGGAAGGCAATTGTGCAGCTCTGGCTCTGGAGTCTGAAATACGGTTGTCGGTAACAGGGTGCGTCAATAGAAACTCCGGAGGTCTGCTTTGATAACGCCTGGACTTGTTCATGTTCTCAAATATTTCAGGCATGGCTTGAGGATCAAAGCCCGCCCTGGCAAGAGTCAGAATGCCAATATTGTCTGCCTCGCGCTCAAATTGTCTGCTGAAGCGTAAACGACTGGACTGGATGCCGGCCATCGTTGTTGATAGTGCTGCGGCACCTACTTCAGTTCCTGCTGTTGCCATCAGGACAACCGATGCAAGAACAGCGGCAGCGGTCGGCAGGCTCTTGTTTTTGGCGTCTTCAACATTTCGGGCGTAATGGCGCTGGCTCAGGTGTGCTAATTCGTGAGCGAGTACGGCAGCAAATTGAGCTTCTGTGTCCGCGTTGAAGAACAGTCCGGAGTTGACGCCGATGATTCCGCCCGGTGCTGCAAAAGCGTTCAATACGCTACTGTCTATCACTATGGTGTTTAATCGGTGATCTTTAATCTCACTGAATTCAGCCAGGCGATAGGTGAGTCTTTCGAGGTATTCCTTGACCTCGGGGTCACTCACCGTACGGGTTCGGCTACGTATATATTTCAGATAAGTCTGTCCCAGCTCATACTCCTGTTGAGGCGAGACGACTGCGGAGGTGCTGTCCCCCAGTCTGGGCAGTTCAATTGGGGCCGCGCTTACCACTGCGGAAGAAGTTCCGAGCCAGGTGCTTAGCAGGGCTGCCATCAGGAAACCCGGTTGCTTCATAGAATATCCATACTCGTATAATCTGCGGTACACTGTATCGTCATAGAGGTGCTGGCTCAAACAGCCGTGAAAAAAAACACAGCATTTTACGGCCTCCTTACCTTTCGGGTGAGGCCGGTAGTGCGTTTATCATGACTGGCAACTTCTGGCGATGGAAAGAGCAGTCATCTCTCTATTCTACAGGTCAGCGACGTTTGCACCAGAGCCTTTTAGTGAGAGTCGGGTGTGGTAACAACTTGCCTGCCGTTTTTGGGCAAGTGTATGCATGGCACTTGGAAACATTTTTACACTGTAAGCGCTTTACTGGTTTATTAATTATCAGTCAGTGCAGCATAACATTGGCAGCAGAGTTCCTGTACAGCTGAATTTCAGCTTCGCTGAGGGAGAATGAGTTTCATTATGATAGAAGTGGATGTTGAACTGGATCTGAAGGGAATGAGTTGTCCGCTCCCTCTGCTCAAAGCCAAGCAGGCGCTCAGTAAAATGGATCAGGGCGAAGTGTTGCGGATTCAGGCCACAGATCCGGGCTCGGTTCGGGATTTTGCCAGCTTTGCCTGCATCAGTGGGCATAAACTGTTGGCCAGTGATGAAGCTTCAGGGGTATTTATCTTTACTCTCGAGCATAAATAAGATCGGATTGTTAATATCCCGAGCCTGACTGACAATAGACAACCTGGTCAGTTTTCTGAGTAAGTCATAAGGAAGAAAATATGCTGGATATCATCAGGGATTGGCTGAACCGTTACCTGTCAGATCATGAGGCTCTGGTGCTGCTGTTGATGCTGGTGACCGGGTTTTTGGTCATCATCTTTATGGGGAATATGTTGGCCCCGCTGCTGGCGGCAATGGTATTGGCATTTTTGATGCAAGGTGTGGTGAACTTACTCGAAAAATGGGGGGTACCCCATCTCCTGGCCGTCAGCCTCATTTTCACTCTCTTTATGGCGGTTCTGCTTATTTCAATATTCCTGTTGATTCCATTGATCTGGCAGCAAGTCACCGGCTTACTGAATGAGCTGCCGAATATGGTGAGGCAGGGACAGATGATTCTGAAAGAATTGCCAGAGCTCTATCCAGCCTTTATTTCGGAATCCCAGACAGCGGCTCTCAGTAGTGCTATCAATATGCATCTGGCCAAGTTCGGACCCTGGGCGTTGTCGTTCTCTATCTCCAGGTTGCCTGGTGCCCTGGGTATCCTGGTTTATCTGATTCTGGTGCCCATCCTGGTATTCTTTTTTCTTAAGGATAAAACTGAACTGCTCGGCTGGATTGGTAACCGCTTACCTATGCGACGTCGCCTGATTATTCAGGTGGCGGACGAAATGAATGACCAGATTGCCAACTACATACGGGGTAAGGTTATTGAAATTTTGATTGTTGGTGGAGTCAGTTTTGTGGCTTTTGCCTGGCTGGGGTTGAACTATGCCGTTCTGCTGTCTGTACTGGTGGGCTTTTCAGTAGTGGTTCCCTATATCGGTGCCACTGTGGTTACCATTCCTATTGCCCTGATTGGTCTGTTTCAATGGGGTGTGGGACATGAGTTCATGATGCTGATGATTGTGTACGGCATCATTCAGGCTCTGGATGGCAATGTTCTGGTTCCCCTGCTGTTTTCCGAGGCGGTTAACCTGCACCCGGTTGCTATTATTGTTGCGGTTCTGGTGTTTGGGGGAGTCTGGGGCTTCTGGGGAATATTCTTTGCTATTCCGCTGGCGACCCTGCTAAAGGCAGTGATGAATGCCTGGCCCAGTGTGCATGATGTGGAAAAGGTCAGCTAGCCTTTCATCAATACAACGAAACCGGTCCATCTGATTATCATTGGAATATTTCTTTGAGGGCCATCACGGATAGATGGCCCGTTTGGATGATTAACCCAGTGCCTGAGTAGCCTGTAGAACGTCTTCTACATGGTTTTTGATCCGTACCTTACGCCACTCGTGTTGCAGGGTGCCCTCACGATCAATGAGGAACGTGCTGCGCTCAATTCCCATGTACTCTTTGCCGTACATATTCTTTAACTTGATGACATCAAACAGTTTGCAGAGTTCTTCGTCCGGATCGGAGATCAGCTCGAACGGGAACTCATGTTTAGCCTTGAAATTTTCGTGAGATTTCAGGCTGTCACGGGAGACACCGAAAATCAGGGTGTCAGCTTCCTGAAATTCCTGGAACAGATCCCGGAAAGTCTGGCCTTCACTGATGCAGCCCGGAGTGTTGTCTTTGGGGTAGAAATAGATGACGACCTTCTTGCCTTTCAGTTCGGACAGGGTGACGGTGGTGTTATTGGTTGCCTGGGCGGTGAATTCCGTAACGGGTTGGCCTAGGGTAAAACTCATTGTTCTTCCTTCGATTCTCTTGTCTTTGATAGTAAGTCTGAATAGTAAACGGTTGTTTCTGCTTCAGCTGGCTTTAATAGATGTCAGAATTTTATATTCAGCCACAAAAACGGCCAGATCAACAGATTGTTTTCAGATGCAGCGAACCTGTAGCATAGTGCGAATGACTGACAATGGTCTATAAAGCTGGACTGAGTCGGGCAGAATGTCAACGCTGCTCTTGTTAATGCCGGTGCGCGTCAGTAACATTATGCACAGCTTATGACTGATCTCTTGGAGTGGATAGATGATTACCGGTAGCCTTGTAGCGCTTGTGACCCCGATGCAGGACGATGGAGAGCCGGACTGGGAACGTCTCCAGAAACTGGTTGAATTTCATATAGAGGAAGGTACTGATGGCATCGTGGCAGTGGGTACTACCGGAGAATCTGCTACTCTGACCGTGCAGGAACACTGCGAAGTGATTAAACGGATTGTCAGACAGGTTAGTGGCCGTATTCCGGTGATTGCCGGTACCGGAGGAAATTCTACCCAGGAAGCTGTTTTATTGACAGCAGAGGCAAAAATCCTGGGGGCTGATGCCTGCCTGCTGGTGACTCCTTATTACAACAAGCCAACCCAGGAAGGTTTGTACCTGCATTACAAAACCATTGCTGACTCTGTGGCCATTCCTCAGATTCTCTATAATGTACCCGGTCGTACCGCCGTGGATATGTTGCCTGAAACTGTGGCGCGTCTTTCCGGTCACGAAAATATCGTGGGTATAAAAGAAGCCACCGGCATTGTCGAGCGTGGCATCCAGATTCGTGAACTGTGCGGTAATGACTTTGCTATATACTCCGGTGATGACGCTACTGGCATGGAGATGATGTTGCAGGGCGCTAACGGTGTTATTTCTGTAACCAATAATCTGGCTCCTCGGAAAATGCATGAAATGTGTGTAGCGGCTCTTAATGGAGATCGCGCTACAGCCGAGGCGATTAACGCTAAACTGGACGGATTGCATCAGAATCTGTTTGTTGAGGCGAATCCGATTCCTGTGAAATGGGCGCTGTCGGAAATGGGACTGATTGGAGAGGGTATACGCCTGCCACTGACGCCCTTGTCCGAAGGTTGCCACCCGGTTCTGCGTGAAGCCTTGAAGCAGGCTGAACTGATTTAATTATTCAAGGGACCAGGCGTTGAGCCTGATCCCGGCACCTGATTATGACTGAACCCGGGAAACGAAAGGTATCATCCGGGGGATTGTTATGGCACTTTTCAGAATGGAGATCGTATGTCGCGAGCGATGAAAACCTTGCCGGTTATGGCCTGTGCTTTGGCACTGGCAGGTTGTTCCAATCCATTCGGCAAGGAGGGTTATTTCCGGGATAAATCCGGTGATTATACTCAGGCACGGGTGACCAGGTCGCTGGAAATACCTGAGCAGATGAATGCAGAGCCCATGGTGGAATCCTTGTCTATTCCGCCCATTTCTGCGGACCACTCGCAACTGGAATCCGATTTTGATGTGCCCAGACCTGACCAGCGCCTGACTCAGGAAGCAGGTGGCGTCTATACCATCGAAAGGGCAGGTGATGAAGAGTGGTTGCTGGTAGGGCATTCGCCCGGTGAAGTCTGGCCAAAAGTTCTGGCTTTCCTGGAAGAAAACAACATTCCGGCCAGATCCCGGGATGTCAAACAGGGCGTTCTTGAAACAGAGTGGACTGATCTGGGCAAAGACCCGGAAAAAGGTTATGTCTCCCGTGCCTTCAGTAAGTTGATGGGTGCTGAGGTGACCGGTCCTGTTGAAGATCGTTTCCAGTTCGAAGTGCGCCAGGGTGTGAAACCAGATTCCTCTGAGGTGCGTTTGAAGATCAAGTCTCGCGCCGTTCCTGAAGAAGGCCAGAGAATCACCACTGAGCCAGGGTGGAACAACTTTGCTGGGCGCAGTCAGAAGATGGTTGACAGTATATTGAATGAACTGCTGCTGTTTATGGTGCGTGATGGCAGTGAAAAATCCGTCTCTTATCTGGCTCAGGATCTGAATCTGGGCAACCTGGCTGTTATGGAGCAGGACGGTGCTGGTAATCCGCTACTGAGAATGGATCAGCTCTCCTATGCCCGTAGCTGGTCTGCTGTTGATGCTGCACTGCAACAGGCTGGGGTGGATGTCACCGATAAGAACCGCACCGCAGGTATTTTCTACCTGCAGGTAGATCCTGAAGGAGTGGTCAAAAAAGACAAAGAATCCAGTGGCTGGTTCAGTGGTTGGTTTGGCGGCGATGAAAAGAAAGAGGCACCCAAGGATGTTCTGTTAATGAGAGTTTCAGAATTGAATGGGGTCGTCAGGGTCTCGGTAGAAAAGGATGCCAATACCTCAGCACCTGCCGAGATCAGTCGTAAGTTGCTGAATCTTGTGAAGGAAAACCTCAAATAGGGTAGAATCGCATTGTAAAAGCCAGTCTCCATGACTGGCTTTTTTGTTTTGTTTGCCAGGCAACGAAACAGTTCCATGGAGCGGCTCCTATTCGCTTCAGTTGATTGTCCATTAGTAGAATGCAGGATGTTGGCAATGAGCTTTGCTGATAAAGTACTGGCCGTAAATAACGACCTTCCTATTCGAACAGAGCTTCCCGTGCACTCAGGTAAGGTCCGTTCTGTTTATTGGTTGACAGAGGCGGACAGCCGTCGTCTGATCAGGGAAAAGGGCTATGATGTAGCCGGTGATACGCCTCTGGCTATCATGGTGATTTCTGACCGGATGAGTGCCTTTGACTGCATCTGGAAGGGTGAAAGAAACATGCAGGGTGTACCCGGAAAAGGGGCTGCCCTGAATGCGATCTCCAATCACTGGTTCAAATTGTTCAGGGAATCGGGGCTGGCTGACAGCCACATACTGGATATTCCCCATCCCTTCGTCTGGATCGTTCAAAAAGCCCGGCCAGTGATGATTGAAGCGATCTGTCGTCAATACATTACAGGATCCATGTGGCGTGCCTACAGCAAGGGTGAGCGTGATTTCTGTGGTATCCGGCTTCCGGATGGTCTTGAGAAGGATCAGAAATTACCGGAGTTGCTGATAACACCTTCCACCAAGGGTATTCTGAAAGGGATTCCCGGTGTGCCGGAAGTGGATGATGTTAATATCACTCGTGCTGACCTTGAGGCAAATTACAGGTCTTTTAACTTTCACAAGCCTGAAGATATTGATCGTTATGAAAGGCTTCTTAAAGAAGGCTTTGATGTCATTTCCGAAGCCCTTGGCAAGCTGGATCAGGTGTTTGTGGATACCAAGTTTGAGTTTGGGTATGTCACCACTGCCAGTGGTCAGGACAGGCTAATTTACATGGATGAAGTAGGAACACCGGATTCATCCAGAATCTGGGACGGCGCGTCATACAGAGTGGGTAAGGTGGTGGAAAACTCCAAGGAAGGTTTTCGCCAACAGTTGCTGAATTATTTTCCTGACCCTGACATTCTGCTCAACAAGGACAGAATGGACGAGCGACGGGCCTTGGCCGAAGAAAACGAGCTGCCTCAATCCATTATGATGGCTGTATCCAGAACCTATCTGGATATTGCTGAGCGCATTACAGGCGAGCCTGTTCAACTCTCAGACAGCCCCAAAGCTGAAATTGTAGCCATTCTCAAGGATCAATATGGTTTGATTGATTAAGGGTTTTAGTCGGGCGTTCTTCAGTCGTTTGAGCCGGTTGACGGGGGGTGGCCGCTTAATAGCGATTGGTTATTAGCGAAAACCTGCGGCATGACGGTAATTTGCCCTCTTTTTTCAATAGATGATCTGAATAAGGCTTACGTCATCTGTTTTTTATGCACAAATGTCAAGCCCTTGACGTCAAAAAAACGCATCGGGTCTAAGTAATTGATTTTATAAGGATGAGTTGTAACTTATTGAAAATTAAAGAAAAATAATTGATCAAAAAGTGATCGATTTGTATGTGAGGCAGTAAGAATCAGTCTTTCTGAATGATTTGGCAGGTTCTTCCACAAAGTTATCCACAGATTTTGTGGGTAAGATTGCAGTAATGCTTCACTAACAAGTCATATGAGCTGCCTTTAACGCCCTTTATGACAACTTTTTATTAAAGAATGCTGCGCTCCTGACGAGGCGGCTAGAGAATCTGAGTATGAACGAATTGCCGAATATTGTTGATCTGACAGAAGAAAATGTTCGAGAAGTATTAGTTGAACAGTCGGCCCAGCGACCGGTGCTACTGGATATCTGGGCTGAGTGGTGTGAGCCCTGCAAAAGTCAGCTACCGATTCTGGCCAATCTGGTAGAGAGCTATCAGGGTAAGTTTTTGTTGGCCAAACTGGATGCAGATCAACCTCTGGGTCAGCAGTTAATGGCTCAGCTGGGTGTCCGCAGTGTCCCGACACTGGTTTTCTTCCATCAGGGACAACCTGTGCAGGTGTTGTCCGGTTTACAGACTGAGGTGGCTCTGAAAGAAGTGCTGGATCCTTTGACAATGAGCCCTGTGGAGCGTATCCGTTTGCAGGTCGATCAGTTGATTGACGAAGGGCAGCACGAGCAGGCGCTGCTGCTGTTGCAGCAGATTTTACAGGAAGAGCCGGAAAATCAGGCGCTTCAGGTACTTCAGGTTAACCTTCTGCTGGAACTGGATCGTGTTGACGATGCCAAAGCCTTGATGGCTGCACTGCCTGCCGATGCCGCAGGCATTGCCCAGCCCAGGGCGAAACTGGCTTTCTATGAGATGGTGGTCCGGGCACCGCAAATGGCAGAACTGGAAGTTCGCCTTCATGATGATGAAAACGATCATGAGGCTCGTTATCAGCTTGCTATCCGTCAGGTGATTGCCGATGACAATGAGCAGGCCCTGGAAAACCTTCTGTTGATTGTCAGAACAGACCGTACCTTCCGTGAAGACGGAGCCAGACTGCTAATGCTAAAGGTTTTTGATCAGCTGGGGGCTGGAGACCCACTGGCCAAGCGTTATCGTGGCAAGCTGTTTGGGTTGATGCATTGACGGATTAGTGAGTTGGTATGAGTTGGGCTTCCTGTGAAAGGGAAGCCCGGTGGCGGGTTTTCTTACCTGAACCGTCGCTTAAGATTCAGTTGTCCCTTCTGTAAGTCCGCCTAGCGCCTCTGCCAGGTCATTGATCAGCTTTCTCAGGGAAAGGCTCATGACTGCGAAATCGGCATCGAATTGTTCCGCCGCAGTTTCTGCTTCTACTTCGTCCAGTTGATCCTGGATCACTTCAGTGAACTTCAGCTTTCGTACAATCAGATCATCACTGAGCACAAAAGTTTGTGCTTCATCCCATTGCAGGGACAATTTGCTCACCTGCATGCCGCCCTCCAGGTGAGCCTGAATTTCTTCTGTGATCAATGCCTGCCGACGGACATTGATTTGCCCACCCTCATCACCAGGCTCTCGCAGGTCGCATTCGTCACCCAGCATAAAGGGAGCTGGGACAGCAGGGTTTTCTGAAAGCCATTGTGTCATGGACGCTGAGGGCAGGTTCTTTAAGGGGGGGTTAATAACCGGCAGGCTACCGAGGCATTCTCTCAGACAACTGGTCAGTTCTTCTGCTTTCTTGAAAGAAGAAGCGTCCACAACCAGCCAGCCCTCTCTTGTATCCATGTAAGCGAACGTTTTCTGATGTTTGGTGAAAGCTCTGGGCAGCAGCTCCATCATAATGTCGTCCTTGAGCGCTTTTTTTTCCTTACTGAACACTTCCCGTTGTTCTTCCTGTTCTATCGTTTCTATTTTTTCTTCCAGGGCATCTTTGATAACACTGGCGGGAAGAATCTTTTCCTCTTTCTTGGCGCAGATCATGACAAAATCACCACTGGTGTGAGTCAGCATATCTCCATGGCGACCCAAAGGTGGCACCCAGCCATAAGAGCTGATGTCCTGACTGTTGCAGCCACGAAAGCGTTTTTCAGAGAGCTTTTCTTCCAGCTCTTCGCTGTTCCATGCAATGGGTTTGGTGAAACGATAGAAAATCAGGTTTTTAAACCACATGATTGAGTCCATGCAAAATTGAGTGTCTGCATTATACGCATCAGGCTTACGCTAAGTGAGAGAATGTGTGTTGTTTCCGGTATTGAGTATTCATAAAGCTGCTTTAACCGGGAAGGTTTCTTGTAGCCTGAATATCCTTTTGCAATGCTATGTTATCGATACTTATAAAAAAAGTGTCTAAAGGCGGTTGCGTGAGGTTCGGTTCGCTGCTTATAATGCGCCGCGTTGTTGAGAGACACACGGCCATGACCGAAGGGTGATTAGCTCAGCTGGGAGAGCATCTGCCTTACAAGCAGAGGGTCGGCGGTTCGATCCCGTCATCACCCACCACTTTGAATGTTAAGACGCAAAGTGGCAGGTTAATTGAGCTGTATAGCGGACCGGTAGTTCAGTTGGTTAGAATGCCGGCCTGTCACGCCGGAGGTCGCGGGTTCGAGTCCCGTCCGGTCCGCCATCTGATTCAGGATGCAGTAGTCGATGATTTCTTTTTCATTACTTCTCTCAATCAGGACTTGAACGACAAATGTCTTCATGTATAGTCGGTACCGACTCGTCAGCCAGGGGTCGTTAAAAAATACTTTGGGTGATTAGCTCAGCTGGGAGAGCATCTGCCTTACAAGCAGAGGGTCGGCGGTTCGATCCCGTCATCACCCACCAGTTTTTATAGAGAGCAGTGATTAAATGTGCTCTTTATTAAATGAATGCGGACCGGTAGTTCAGTTGGTTAGAATGCCGGCCTGTCACGCCGGAGGTCGCGGGTTCGAGTCCCGTCCGGTCCGCCAGGTTTCTTGATTGAAAGCAAAGATTGTACGACAGGCGCAATCGATCTCTGAAGCGAAAAGCTTCAGATCAGGGTGATTAGCTCAGCTGGGAGAGCATCTGCCTTACAAGCAGAGGGTCGGCGGTTCGATCCCGTCATCACCCACCAGATTTATAGAGAACAGTGATTAAATACTGTTCTTTATTAAAAAGAATGCGGACCGGTAGTTCAGTTGGTTAGAATGCCGGCCTGTCACGCCGGAGGTCGCGGGTTCGAGTCCCGTCCGGTCCGCCAGGTTTCTTGATTGAAAGCAAAGATTGCACGACAGGCGCAATCGATTTCTGAAGCCAAAAGCTTCAGATCAGGGTGATTAGCTCAGCTGGGAGAGCTTCTGCCTTACAAGCAGAGGGTCGGCGGTTCGATCCCGTCATCACCCACCAGATTTATAGAGAGCAGTGATTAAATACTGTTCTTTATTAAAAAGAACGCGGACCGGTAGTTCAGTTGGTTAGAATGCCGGCCTGTCACGCCGGAGGTCGCGGGTTCGAGTCCCGTCCGGTCCGCCATACATCAAAAACCTGGTGATTTCTGTCGCTAGGTTTTTTTTGTTGTTCAGCCTTAAAAAATACGGTTTTTTCACTCCTGCCCGAGTTTTCATACCCCACCTTTAGCCGGACAGCTTATCTTTGGGGACTCTGGAGTTCTCCAAGCGTTTATGCAGCTTGGCTTTGAACTGTTCTCTCATCGTGGAGTTGAGTTTCTGCCATTCTTTCCACGCCAGTGCAGAAAAATCCAGCTCATAGGTCATCAATATTTACCCGAATCCGCTCATCATTTTTGCGTTCTTCGACGATGGCAGCGAGTTCCAGGTCGTCCAAAGCATCGAGCATGGCTTCATAAAGATGGGCTGGTACTGCATAAAACACGGGTTGATTGCGATTCAGGATGGCCACGGTTTCACCATTGGCTTCTTTCAGAACGGCCATCGGGTTCTTTTTTAGTTCGGATATCCCGGCACTGACGTCAGCGAGAATAGGATGGACTGATGCCATAGCAAGCTCCTTTTACGGTTCATTGAAAGATCAAACAATAGACCTATTAATAGATTTCTTCAAAGGCTGAGACCAGACACTCGCCTGACCGTTTCCGAATGGGCTGATCAAAAGCGGATTCTTCCAGCAAAAGCCACCAAAGAAGCAGGACGCTGGCGAACTTCCCGCACACCGTATCTGAAAGAGATCATGGATTGTCTCTCACCATCGTCACCTGTTGAGCAGGTGGTATTTATGAAAGGTGCTCAGGTAGACGGCACTGAATGTGGCAATAACTGGCTTGGCTATGTGATTGACCATACGTCGGGTCCGATGATGTATGTGCTGCCCACGCTGGATATGGAAAAGCGAGCCTCCAAGCAGCGCATTGCTCCGATGATCGATGAAATGCCAGTTAAGGGTTCATCTCAGGCAGGCAAACCTATCGCCACATTTCCCAAAACCAAAAACATGAAAGGGGTCTACCTGACATTGGTTGGCACCAATACTGCTATCCGTGAGCTATTCACCACCGGGCAACGCTTCACTCCAGAAGCCCGAAATATCAGCTTCAGTGAAACCCGGTTTGATATTGCCCCAAGCAATGCCCATTTTTCGTTTGCTGACTTGCAGCTACATATTGAAGTCGTCGTTTAATAGCAATCCAATGCCATCTGCTCCAGCGTCGCCAAGTCAACCATTTCAAGCGCTGCCATATTGGTCGCGGCCAGGTAAACCGGCGGAGCAACACCTGCCTTATGAGCCTCCACCCAGCGACTTACACACAGACACCAACGGTCACCGGCTTTCAGGCCGGGAAAGCCAAACGCAGGATTAGGTGTGATGAGGTCGTTACCTTTGGACAGGGAAAATTGCAGGAACTCATCGGTCATCCGGGCACAGACTGTATGACTGCCGGCGTCCTGTGGACAGGTATGGCAATATCCGTTCCGAAAGAAGCCAGTCATTGGACTCTGACAACAAACCTCTAAATGTCTACCAAGCACATTGAGCTGTTCAAACAGCATTTCTAACATGTAAAACCCTCCCATGATTAACCCATGGCCTACAAGATAGGAGAACAAAATAATAGGACACCCTTATATTTGACACGGTAGCTTGGGAGACTGATTGTAAGCTCAATAGATGATTGAATTTAAACGTGAATAAATTTAGTTATGTTTGCGGATCAGAGTGAGTGGGCGTTAGTAGCCCCTGAGATAACAGGGGCCTTGCGCGTCAGCGGGCTTTTACATCCAGGACTACGGGCACAAATTTCCTACCCTGAAGTTTACTACCCATAGTCAAGCTCACCTCAACGGGTTAGTCGAGGCTTTCCAACTTTCTGATACAGCTTTCATCCAGATCAAACTCTTCCATCTCGTAACCGCCTGAGCCAGTTACAGTGAAATTACGGGTATTAGTCGAAACCACCTGTCGTACAGTATAAAGCTTGGAAAGTTCGAAGTTCTTCTGATATCTGGGTGAATAGCCGTGGCCTGTCTTATAGCCGAGCAAGATAAAGTGATCTGGATGGCTCGGGGTTAAGGGGGCATCATTCTGTCGTTCATGTTCTTCCATTGCCTGATTTGCCTCCATCATCATAAAGTCGGCTTTTTGTTGTAACTGTTTTTGGAGCTGCAGGTGGACAGGGTTGTGAATCCATTTCCTGGGCGCTTCTGAGATTACAGCTATTGCAATGGCCTCTGGAGATGCGTCCCTGTCCAGACCAGAGAGATCAATTTCCATCATGCAGGTATTGGCTTCCTGCACTTTTTGTTTTTTGATGCCATCTACCTCATGGGTGACCCGGATTTCTATATCCAGATCCTGTTGTTCATAGGGATAGCCGGTTGCATCAGATCGGTAACCGGGTTTCAGTACCTCGAGTCCTACCTCTTCAAAATCGATCATTTCACTGGTGACCCGTTCTCTGGCTGTGTGAATTTTTCCCGCTTTATCCACTGAACTGGCAGAAATATGATCTTCAGGTATGCGAACTTTTTTATGAGATGCAATGACCTGTTTGGCAAAGCGGTGAAGGGTGGTTTCTATGCAGCTTTCGCTCTCCTGACCCTGGTGGTGAGCAAAATGGTGCGTCCTGACTTCACCTTTTCTGGCAATCAGGGGCGTTTTGCAGCCCGGGCAAATGCAGTCACAGTCCAGTCCGCTTTTAACTTCTGAAATGTGGAGAAGCTGGCCGTTTTGTTCTCCGAATTTTAACTCAGCCTGGTGCTTGTTCAGTGTGCTTTCGATATCCATGATCCAATCCTCTTGTATCTATTCTGATCATTGAGCCAGCGAGTGCTGGTGAGGTTAATACTGGTATGGCATAGTCGTCCCAAACAGAGATAAACCCCACTTAAAGGGGTTGGTAGGGGTAAGGAAATGGTTACGGATACTGTCTGTCAGGCTAGTCTTCATGCGGCTGAGAGTGTTTTGCTGTTTATTGCAGAGAGGGAGGAGAGAAGGAGCCTTTCACTGCCTTTGTTGTTTTTTAAATCGCTGGCCACGCTCACGAAAGAGCAGGCCCTGAAAGGCATATCTCACGATAAGTTGATCTACGAAGCAAAGGAGCTGATCCATTGGATGCAGGACAATATTGAAAGGGATATACAACCAGAGAATGAGACTCAATACATCAGCAAGCAATATCGAGATTTGATGAAAAAAACGCTCCAGGATGATGTTCGCCTTGAAACAATTGCTTTGAAGCACGAGCTGCAAGGCTATGGTTTTCCCTGCAAGGTTGAAGGGGGTGGGCAATACAACAAGAATCAATATTATCTGGAGCTAAGGCCTATTTCTGAGGAAGCTAGACAAAGCCGTCAATTGGAGCAGCATGCAGAAATACCAGAGGCTTACATCTGTTATAAGGAGCAGAAAAGGAAGAAAGGTCCATTTCTGGCGCGAGTACTCGATGGTGTCGGTATGAAAGGCTGGCGACTTTTCTTATTTCTGTCAATGGTCATCCTCCCATTGCTGATATTCTCTGGTTTGATGCTCACGCCATTGCTTTCAATTTTCTTTCCCTCTCTTAAAGAGATCATGTTTACTTTTTCGATTTGGGGAGCCATGTTTCTTGGGGCATTTTTCGCTTTTTTTGGTTTTATATTCAGGCTGGTGGATAAACGAGTGGCCATGCTACCAGATTGGATTTCACTGAGTCCGGAATATTGGTTGTTGGAATACCGGCCAACGAAAAATGATGCTGGAGAATACAGTCACCGAAAAATAGCGCTGGTTCATTATATTGCAGACTGTAAGGTGTGTTCAGGTGAAGTCACGGTTGGAAAGGGTGGCTGGCATTTTCCCGGACGACTGGTGGGACGCTGCAATGAAAACCCGGTGGAGCACGTTTATACCTTTGATCATGTGACTCGGGTAGGCAAGCCGCTCCGGTGAGGGAGCGATGGCCTTAATTGGCTACTACCGGTAAGCAAGGCTATCGGTAATAGTGGTGAAGCTGTGCCAATTTTTGAGGAGTCTGCAGGCTCCTCAAATCAAAAGACTTTATGGAGCCTATATCGATTCTGTGCTCCACAAGCTGTTTTGTGGCTTGCATGCGACACAGCTCCTCGCTGTTAAGCAGGAAGTATCAGAGAGATGTTCCAATTTCTGATGGTTTTGTTTGGTATGTTTTTTTGTGCGAAAATCAGTCTTATAAAGCTCAAAAAACTATTTTTTTATGATAGTCGTGCTAATCTTGGGAGAAAATATCACCTAAAGAACTTATTATGCTCTTGCGATTCTCTGTTGAAAACTATCGATCCTTCAGGGATAGGGTGGAGCTATCCATGGTTCCAAGCCGGGTACGCACCCATCCTGGTCATGTTATCCCCCCTGGCAGCTCAAAAGATATCGGTGCTCTCAAAGCCGCTGTTATCTATGGGGCCAATGCGTCAGGCAAATCCAATCTGATTAAGGCGATGCATTTTGCCCGGCTAATGATTACCCAGGGCAGCCCACAGGGAAAAAATCTACACTATGACCCATTCCTGCTGGATAAGGCGTGCTCTCAACAGCCATCGCGCTTTGAGTTTGAGATCAAATGTGGCAAGAATAATTATGCCTATGGTTTTATGGCAGATAGCAAATCCATTCAGGAGGAATGGCTGTACAAAATCGATAAAAAGGGTGAGTCCCCTGTATTTGTTCGAACGAATGAACAGCGGATTTCATTTCCTGCCCTTAAGTTCGAGAGTAAGGAAGATAAGCAGTTTTTATCATTTACTGCCAAAGCAACTCCGCAGCATCGCCTGTTTCTGTTTGAATGCCAGGATCGTAATGTAACCAAGTCATTAGATTATATTAGGCCATTGACGGAGGTTAATGATTGGTTTCATCACAGGCTTAATATTGTGTTTCCTAATTCAAAGTATCATGGTCTGGAAATGGCGGTTCATTCTGATGATACCGTTAGCAACCTTCTGGCCAGTATACTTAGAAGCTTAGATACAGGTATCAATGATCTGTCGTTAAAACAGGTCGATTTGATGAAAGATGTTTATGATGTTCCTGACCACATTAAACAGGATATTGTGTCAACCATAGAAGCAGGTGAGGCTTCTTTGGTGTCAACGCCTGATAGTACCCGTTACCAGATTTTGAAAAATCAAGAAGGTGAAATCAGTACTTTTAAACTGATGACATCTCATAAAAATCACCAGGGTGACTCCGTCGATTTTGATATCAATCAGGAGTCCGATGGCAGCCAACGTATTTTGGATATTGCTCCCGGATTATTAGAGCTTTTTTCGCAAGACAAGGTTTATGTAATCGATGAAATAGATAGAAGTTTACACTCAGAAATAACAATGGCGATTCTGAGCCACTTTCTATCGTTAACTACCGGAAAACATAGCCAGCTAATTGTCACAACTCATGAGTCCAACCTTCTGGATGTGAACCTTATACGGCGGGATGAGATATGGTTCGCGCAAAAAAATGCAGAAGGCGTATCCAGTTTTTACTCGCTGGAAGAGTACCAGTCCAGACCGGATAAAGACATTCGAAAAGATTACCTGATAGGGCGTTTTGGTGGTGTCCCTGTGATTAAAGATGGCTTGAATAATCTGGTTAAAGGGTTAAGCAATGGCTAGAGAATCCCGCTCTTTTACACGCATTAGCGGTGTTCGTGATCCCTCTTTAATTGTCATCGCCTGCGAAGGTGCAGCAACTGAGCCGGTCTATTTCCGGGGAGTTGCGGATAAGTCTGATGCCTTGGGTTCGCGTCTCAAACTGAAGGTTTTACCCCCTCGGGAGGCTAATCTCAGTGCTCCTAAATACGTCTTGCAACAGATGAATACCTACAAGAAGGAATTCGGTAGATGATTTTTGGGTTTTGACAGAGCAGGCGATTGATCACGCGAAAAAGCTGGATAAAGACCCAGCATCTCGCTGGCCTAACGAACTGGGTACGCGAGTTTATTTGATTTTAGAGAAGATCCTATCGGCCAAGGAAAATGATATGGCATGATGGTTTTGAGATAGTGGATAGGGTGGTAAGTTATCAAAAAATTGTGCCACCGGCTCCCCACCCACCGCCATACATAAAAACGATTATCTTTGGGCAGTCGTTTTTTTTATTGACAGATGGCCAGGTTTCAGGCGAAAAAAAAAGCTAGTACTGAACCAGCTTTTTTGGAAGCGGAACGTGCTTTTTGTCAAAAGCGACGACCGCCTTCACGATTACCACCAAAGCCACGACGAGCGCCGCCGTTGTTGTTGCGGGGACGTTCGGTTGCGATACTGACGCGGATGCTGCGACCCGCCACATCCTGACCATCCAGAGCAAGAGCTGCTTCTGCAGCATCTGCGGAACTGAAAGTTACGAAAGCAAAGCCACGAGAACGACCGGTTTCACGATCAAGGATAATTTTCGCCTCCTCGATTTCGCCGAAGGCACCAAAAGCCTCTTCCAGATCTTGTTCTGTTGCGGCGAAGGCCAGGTTACCAACGAACAGTTTGTTTGCCATTTTTCCTCTATCTCCGGGGACGCTGTAGCTGCTTTTCTGCGACCTTTCAAAGCACCAAGTGTCGTTAGAGACACTGTCTTTTCGGGTATCAGGTAAGAGTACAATGTTTAAGTGAGATTCCATTGTAGCACGTAGATCAGTGGAATGAAGGCTTGTTATATTTATTATTTATTACTGATATCGTTTGTATCACTGGCATATTGCGCCATCTTCGTTTACTCAGAGTTAAACCAGAAGAGCAAACAGGGTTATGTGTTTTTTAAATTTTATTGGTAATAGTGTACCTGTTGAAAGAATAAATACTTATCTCGTAGGTAATTGCCCTATTGCTGTTGATATCCTTCGCCTTGATCAAGTTGATCCGCTAATCAGCGGTAACAAGTGGTTCAAGCTTAAATACTTTCTCATTGAGGCGCATTCAAGAAAGATCAGAACACTTTTAAGTTTTGGTGGCGCCTGGTCTAATCATCTTCATGCTATGGCGGCGGCAGGTCATCGTTTTGGCTTTCAGACAATAGGCATTATTCGCGGTGAGAAACCGGCTAAACCTTCTGCCATGTTGCAGGATGCAGAACGCTGGGGTATGAGACTGATCTATGTCAGTCGTGCTGACTATAAGAAGCGATACGAGACTGAATATCAGCAGGCGCTTTTAAAACAACTGTCGCTCTCCCTGGATCAGCTGATGATTGTTCCCGAAGGAGGCTCGGGCGAAGAGGGTGTCAGGGGATGTGAGGATATTCTTGACGCAGGCTCCATCCGGGCTTCGGAATATGATGAGATCTGGCTCGCCTGTGGTACCGGAGCCACCATGGCCGGCATTATTCGCAGTGCAGGCAGTGACACCCGCGTGAGGGGGGTTGCCGTGCTCAGGGGAGCAGGCTTTCTGAAGGATGATATTCAGCAGTATCTCTCCCCGGCCGCAACACGATGGAATCTTGAACTCGATTACCATTGTGGCGGCTATGGCAAAACCACCCCCGGTCTTATTCAGTTTATTCTGGAATTCGAGCGGGAAACCGGAGTCCCTCTGGACCCTGTTTATACGGGTAAACTATTTTTCGCTCTGAAAAAGATGGCCCGGTCGGGAGGACTGTCGGGGATCAGCAGGCTGCTGCTCATTCATACCGGCGGCCTCCAGGGGCGTCGTGGCTTCAGGGAGTGGGCTACTTGAATTTATTAATCAGCGAGCCCACGGTATCGGTTAACCCTGAAGGAAGAGCCGAACTTAACAGCCCGGCGGCTTCGCCACTGGGGCTAGCCTTGAGATAATCGATCAGTATGGTTGAAAACTTTGAAATCATCTCGTCCTTCAGACCCAGTTTTGTAAACTGCTGACTCAGGGTGTCGAAATGGCCCAGTAAACTGGTACTGCCTAAAAGCGACGATGAGTTTTTGTCAGGGGTCAATTGCGGAGCTGCCTTTAATAAGTCCGATGTTTCCGGTAGAGCTTCCTTGATTACACTGAAGTCTTCTTTTGATAATTGGGCGTTGGCTAACTGCAGAAGGGCGCCTGCACCTCCTTCGGCCTGGATCTTGCTGACATTGAGTTGGCTGGTCAGGGTATCAATCAACCCCATGGCATGACCGGCCGGTGATTGCAGAATAAAAAGAGTGGCAAGAAGAAAGAACAGTCTACTGCAGAAACGGTTAATGAAAAAGCTCCGGCGTTTCATAAAACAATACCCTATTAGCAAAAGTAATCCTTTAATTATTTATCAATGCCGATAAATAGTTGTTACAAATTGTTATATAAAAATGATTGTTTAACAAGAGTCGTTTATATTTCAGCGGCTATTCTTGCCCTGGCTTCCCAGTCATCGGGCACCACAAAAAAACGACTGTTTTCACACAATTCACCCTCTTTTTCATGGCATCGAACCACCATTTGAGGGCGGGCACTGTTGGATAGTTGCAGTTGCATGCGCTTGATCAGTTCGTCTCCGGAGAGATGAGTCGCTGCATCAGACAGGCCTCTGTAGGACGATAGCCAGAGCGATTTTGGCAGAGGCAGGTAGCAGACTTCGCCTTCCTCGAGTTCCAGCCAGGACGACAGCTGATTAAAGGGTAGCCAGTGTCCTCTCGGATGATAAACAGAGCAATCTTCAGGGGGTGGGCAGATGCCTGTGACCGGATAAAAAAGGTATCCCTGAAAAAGTATTTCCGTCTCTATCCCTGAGATATCCAGAGCGTTGAGTGCACGTTGTCCAGCCAGCGTCTGTGAAAGCCTGATCTGATGGTGCAACATATGGTTGAGCTTCTTGTCCATGCGGTCGTGCAGACCTGGTCCAATCCAATGGTGCCACGGGCTGGCCGAGTGAGTGTGGGAGGGAAGACCCAGGTAGTACTTGACGGCGAGTTCCCGGTGAATAAAAACCTCGTCCTTGAGGGACTTGAGAATCAGGTCGAACTCACCCAGTGTCTGGTGATTATTCTGAATCTGAAGATTGCAGGCAATCAGCTGATAGTTTTCTGAATGTCTGAGGATGTATTGCCAGAGTGATTCATAATAGATACCCAGCAGATGACTCCGTCGCTGACGCAGAATCTCTACTAGCTCTGAATAGCCAGAGCCTGTAATCTGGGCATTATGCACCGGGCAGGTTGCCGGGCAGATAAACCTCGCATCATAATCAGGGTTAATGATGGAAGGGCTGCTGAGTAACCATTGCACATCCCGGGCTATCTGCTGATGAGAGAGGCGAATCATTTTTGGCAGTTCATGGTGTCCGAACGATGGCTTTGAATAATAAAATGATGGCTGATCATTGCCGACTGTGAGAAGCCGACAGGTGATGACTAAGAGTAACAGATTCAAATCGGTGTGTTTACATTCAAAGGATAACAACGGTCACCCAATTCTGGGTGTGGTGTCATCCGGGCAGGATAAATTCACCAACGATAAGTGATTTAGACCGATGGAAGAATTCAAGCAGGTTGGGATTACCGGGCGTCAGGGTAAGGCCCATATCGAAGACACCTTGAAGCGTCTGACCGATTTTCTGCAGTTGCAGGGAGTGACTGTTTCTCTGGATGAGCAATTGTCGGATCTTTTGCCGGGGCATGGTTTTCAGATCTGCGACCGGGCGAGCATGGGTAAAACCTGTGATCTGGTGGTAGTCATCGGAGGTGACGGCAGTTTATTAGGGGCAGGCAGAGAGCTTTCTGTCCATGATGTTCCGGTAGTGGGTGTCAACCTTGGACGTTTGGGCTTTCTGACCGATGTTTCACCCGATGAGCTGGAAACCTGTATTGGCGAAATGCTCAATGGCCATTACCGAATGGAGAAGCGGTTTCTGCTGGAAGCCAAGGTTGAGCGCCAGGGTCAAACCATTGGTTGTGGCGATGCTCTCAATGATGTGGTGCTGCATCCGGGGGTGTCCACCAAGATCATAGAGTTTGAATTGTTTATTGAAGACCAGTTTGTCTATCGCCAGCGTTCTGACGGTCTGATTATGGCAACGCCTACAGGCTCAACAGCTTATGCTCTGTCGGGTGGTGGACCCATCATGCATCCAAAGCTGGATGCTATTGTGCTGGTCCCCATGTATCCTCATATGTTGACTAACCGGCCCCTGGTTGTGGATGGTAACAGTCAGTTGAAGCTTGTGATTCATGAAGGCAATGAAATCCATCCACGCATCAGCTTTGACGGGCAGGTGGATATCGAGCTGATGCCTGATGATGTCATCCTGATTCGTAAAAAGAAGCAAAGCCTGAGATTGTTGCATCCTTTAAATCACAATTTTTACGAAGCCTGTCGATCCAAATTAAGATGGTATCCCAATGAGGATGCAGAGTGACATTTTTGTCTACAATTACTCGTTTGAGTATTACAAGAGTTGACTATGTATAGGGCGCTTGAGCTTTCTGCACATAAGGATTTGAGTGCATTGTCCCACTTTCTTTACCGGCAGGGAGTGCCCCACAGAATTACCGAGGAATCCGGGAAGCAGGTACTGTGGACCCAGAATGAGCAGCAGGGAGAAGCGGTAGAAAAGTTTTACCGGGACTGGCAGTCCGGAGAACTTGAGCTGGAAGTGGCGCCTCCCCGAAGAGGACCTGAAGTGGGAAACTTTTTCAAAAACATTCCCTGGAAACGCTTTCCCTTCACCTTCCTGATTCTTGCGGTTTGTCTGCTGGTGGCTGTCCTGACTCATCTGGGCGAGAATATTCAGGCTATTTCCAGTTTCACCTTCGTAGACTTCAAGCTAGCTAATGGCTACATCTATTATGCCACTCTGGAACATACTCTGGAGAGTCATCAATACTGGCGTCTGATCACTCCGATCTTCATTCATTTCGGGATTCTACACCTGGTGTTCAATGCCCTGATGTTCTACGTGCTGGGTGGCAGAATCGAAATGCATCAGGGTGGTATCCATTTGCTGGGGCTGGTTTTGCTGACCGGGGTTCTGTCAAATTTTGCCCAATATGCCATGTCAGAGGGTTCTGTGCTGTTTGGTGGTCTTTCCGGTGTGGTGTACGGTCTGATGGGTTACAGCATGGTACGTGAAAGGCTGGACAAAAGTTTTTATATGGGACTGCCACCGGCGATCTACGGCTTTATGCTTGTCTGGCTGGTGATTGGTTATACCGGTGTTCTGGGGCCATTGCTGGGACAGATGGCAAACGCTGCACACCTCGGAGGACTGGTATCCGGGGCTTTATTGGGTGGGCTGGCCGCTTTGATGTTCAAGTCCAGAATTAAGACTTAATGGTTAAGGAGGGCTGGCCTGGGTGCTGTCGGTTGCCGTCGGCAGAACTCGTATGCAGAAGGCTGGTGAAAGAAGCTGCAGGTTCGATGATTGTTTCTGAGACCTCCCCGAAATAAGTCGTTTGTGAGGAACTGATATCCGGGGCCTCGTTATAAGAATCTGCCAAGTCCTGCTGTGCCTCCATGCCCGCTACAAAATCCGGTGATTGTGCCAATGATGACAGGTCCCCTCTGCAAAGTGGGCAGGACCATCGTGTTTCTGCCGTCCTCGCTAAGGGCGCTATTCTTGGTCAGGCTGCTAGTGATCATAACTGACCCAGACTTTAATCTTGCTGCTATCGCTATTGTCAATCCATAACAATCCGTCTGGATCTGCATCTTCGCCTATCGTTGCATACGGATCCTGATGCAAATCTTTAAACCACAAAAGTTGGGCTGATCTTCCAAAATGATTTTCACTTTTTACCTTGAACAGCACGGAAGCCCAGGACCTGTCACAGATCCCCGTATCAACGTAATGAATATTCATAGTTTGTCCGTTCTCATAACCCGGAACCGTTTGCACAGAGGCCGGTGAGACCCAATCAACGCATGCATCCGATGGATCCTGCACTGGCTTAGCTATGTAAACATCTTTATCGGTCCCGACTTTCTGTAAGAATTCTATGTGCCCGAAACCATCGGAAGAAGCATCCGGGGCAGAGAGCAAGAACACAGCTACCAATAGCGCGTGTAGAAAGCTTTGGCTTGTCTTTTGCTTCAACATAATCGAACCTACTGCCGTATAACGACAGTGAGTATTCTAGGACACTCTGGTGTTTTTGCTAGCAGCCTGACCGGCAATGTATTCAGATTATGCTTTATGGAAAAGACCCGATCCGGGATGGCAGGATACAAACCATTCTTTCCCTGCTTCCATGATCCAGCGTCGGTGTGTGATGATCTGGATAAGCTGATCAGTCAGTAAGCCGAACAGCAAAAGGAAATGGCATAAGTACCTGGCCAGGTACTTAACCTCATGAGCAATTAATGACTATTCTTGATGCAACTCTAACAATCAAAAAAGAGGATAATCAATGAACTCGGACTCTAATGAGGTTCAGATCTTTACCACTGATTCAGGAAGCATCCATGTTCAGCTTGCTCAAAAAAGCGTTTGGCTAACCCAACGTCAAATGGGTGAGGTATTTGGAACAACAGCAGAAAATATTTTAATGCACCTGAAAAATATTTATAAAAATCAGGAGCTTGAGGAGAAATTAACTTCTAAGGATTTCTTAGTTGTTCAAAAGGAGGGCAAAAGAGAGGTACGCCGAAACCTAAAACATTACGATCTTGATGTCATTATTTCTGTTGGTTATCGAGTCAATTCAAAAAGGGCGGTTCAATTCCGTAGATGGGCAACCGGTGTTCTGAATAACCATCTCACTCACGGTTTCTCCATCAACCAGCAACGTTTTGAAGAAAACGCCAAAGAGTTGGAAGCTGCTTTAGCGCTGATTCGCAAAGCAGCAGCAACGCCGGAACTGGAAGCAGAGGCAGGCAGGGGGCTGGTTGGAATCGTCAGTCGTTATACTCAGACCTTTCTCTGGCTGCAACGCTACGATGAGGGCTTGTTGAACGAACCGGCAGGTCAGCCCGGAGGCACCCTGGTCGATGAGCATCAGGCCATGACGTCATGTCAATGCTCCACGCTGCTTCAACAGTTCAGGAACAGGATGAAAAGAATCCATCATCGCCTTTTCATCCAGCATTGTTCTCCGTTCCTTCAGATATAAATGAATCGTCGTCTTTATTCTTTGCTCATGAATTCCAGATGTCTGGAATGCACATCCAGATGGGTCTCCCGTATCGTTTTATCCAGTTCTTCGTCTGACATAAACTGTTCGGAGAATCCCGGCATCACCGGGTCCAGATGAAGTTTTGCACACGCCTTGAACTGTCTTATCAGATCTCTCGGGTTTTCATCGCCCATGGCGACACGAATGGTGGTCAGAAAAATGCCCGCTTCTCTCTGGGCGGATTCGTCCATTTCTGAATGAGACGTTAAGGCCGGACAGAGTACCAAAGTATTGCTCTGACCAAGGCTGACCATATGACCAAAAGCCGGTTCCAGGGCATCAAAGAAACGGATGAAAGCTTCTCTCGGAATCCGGGCTTTCTCCATATCAATACTGAACAGCGGGCTGGGCAGGCCGAGATAGAGCTGCTGTTCCCGCAAGTCTGAGTTAGGGTGGCTGCTCAGGGCATGGCTGTTGACCTGGATCTGATCGTGGGCATTAAGATAGTGACTGAACACCAGAGTATTAATGCACTTGGATAGCATTCGGTTTTCCAGGGTTTTCAGACCATTGATAATGTCCAGAGATTTATCGGCATCCAGGAAAGCGCCCTTGATGTAGTAAACGTCCCAGAACAGGGTTTCATGCCAGCTTACGCCTTCATGCTCAGTGTTCTTGGGCAGGAACATACGACGGCTTTCAGCAACGATACCACCTGCAGTGGCGCTGCCAGAGCCGGAGATGTCTTTGGTGTAACTGTGGATGACCCAGTCAGGTCGCTTGCTCTTGTCCTTATTGCGCAGTGGGCGATGAAGGAAGGGCGTGGCCAGAGTTGAATCGAGAGCCACCAGATAACCTTTCTCATGACTTTTTTTACAGATGCTGGCGACATCAATCACATTGCCGTGGGGATTGCAGGGGGATTCCAGATAAACCAGGATTTTTTTGCCATCTTTCAGGGCTGACTTATATTTCTCTTCGACCTGCTTGAGCTTCTCACTGAATGCCTCGCCAGAAAATCCGTCAAACCATTCCAGCTTGACGGCCATGCGGTCAGGGCGGGCATAGAAATCCTGCATCAGCTGGAAAGTACCGCCATAAACATTGCGGGAACTGAGCAGAATGTCGCCATGCCTGAGCTGGTTTGCCAGCAGGGCATCAATCGCAGCCATACCGCTGTTGAAGTTCCAGGTCATGTATTCACCGGCATTTTCTCCTGCTTCCAGAGCGGTCAGGGTGTTGGCCAGAGAGATCGATGTAGGGTTGAGCAGGCGGCTGTAGATCGGGTGAGTGCTTTCCTTGCCGTGAAAGGCATCTTCGACCCACTCGGTACAGGCATAGAGATAAGTGGCAGTCTTTACAACGGCGGGCGTGGCCGAGAACAGGGCGCCGACATTAGCAAACAGAGGGTAGTCACCTTTGACAACCCGGCTACTGACATCCATTCCCAGGGCATGATAATCCTGCTTCATGCTGGGTTGCAGCATGTCGATCAGCTTGGCCAGCTGGAAACAGAGAAACTTTTTGGCATTAAAATGACTGATTTTGTCCGACTCAGGCAGTGAGGCTATGGCCTGACAAAGGCTCTCGAACTGGCTGATATCGGAACCTGCCTGATAAAGACTGCTGGCGGCGCTGAGTAAGGATTGGCCAAAGGGCGTGTCAGGTTGAATACCAAAATGTTGAAGCTGCTCAGCGGCCAGCGCATCGGCATCCTGAGCCCGGGTAGTGTTGCGAATGGGTGACAAACGCTGCATAACAGGAATCTGGTTAGTCATGAGTGTGTCCTCTTTATTAAGAAAATGCCCCGACTTCGTGATACAGAGCTGGTGGCACCTTCCGCTTAAGGCTTTTTTTATCGGAAATTACAGCAAACATCCCGGTAAGGTGATGCAGACTGCGTTTTTTCGCTTGTGGCGATTTGATAGTATTATCCTTCCATATTTGTTTTGCCTTGTAACGGGCTAAAAAGCCTGAAAGGCAAAATTCTTTTCCTGGATTGCTAACTGTCCACCAGGAACTATTCAGATGAGGATAAGTGGATTTGATGCAGCTTAAAGACTTTCTGGCTCAGATGACGCCAGAAATTTACCAGAACATGAAACAGTCACTGGAGCTGAGCCGCTGGCCCAATGGTGACAAGCTGACACCAGACCAGAGAGAAGGCATCCTGGAGGCTCTGATCGCCTGGGAGCACGATAACCTGCCCGAAGAAGAGCGCATTGGTTACATGCCTGTGAATTGCAAAAGTGCATCCAGACAGGATGAGTCTGAAACCACCATTCTGCGCTTTAAAGACTGAGGTATAGAACTTGACTCAACGTCTGAGTGGCGCACTGCGCAAAATGGAATCGCTACTGAAAGAAGGCCAGCCGGTGGAGTACCAGCTGCCTGTGGGCGATGATCGGCTGCCCCTGAATGAACTGATGGGAAAAAAGCTGACCCTTGAATACCAAGGCGCAATCAACTGCTGCCACTGTGGCCGCAAGACCAGGAAAAGTTTCAGCCAGGGTTTCTGTTATCCCTGTTTCAAAAAGCTGCCCCAGTGTGACAGCTGTATTATGAGTCCCGAAAAGTGCCATTATCACGAAGGCACCTGTCGCGATGCCGCCTGGGGTGAAAAGTTCTGTATGACCGATCATGTCGTCTATCTCGCCAACTCCTCGGGTCTGAAGGTCGGTATCACCCGCGCAACTCAGGTACCCACCCGCTGGGTGGATCAGGGGGCGACCCAGGCCCTGCCTTTTGTCAGAGTCTCTACACGACAGCAGTCCGGTTTGATCGAAACCCTGTTCAAGGCGTTTGTGAATGATCGAACCAACTGGCGTGCCATGTTGAAAGGGACGGCAGAACCTCTGGATCTCAAAACACAGGCCAGTGATCTGCTGGAGATGAACGCTTCACGGCTGGAAGCGCTTCAGGAACAGTTTGGATTACAGGCCATAACACCGGTGGTCGATCCGGAAGTCGTCGATATTCGCTATCCCGTCGAGCAATATCCTGTCAAAGTGACTTCCATGTCCTTTGATAAAAAACCGCTTATTGAAGGCGTACTGATGGGTATCAAGGGGCAATACCTGATCCTTGATACCGGTGTTATCAATATTCGCAAGCACACTTCTTATCAAGTCAACGTATCAGTTGCAGCCTGATCGGCATGGAGAGGAAATATACCTCTCCGCAAATTGAGCCAAAAGCTCTAACAACAAAAGCACGACCATGGTAAAGGAAGGTTGAAAATGAAAGACGCCCAACCCAGAGCTATTTACCTGAAAGATTATCAGGCTCCGGATTATTGGATTGATACCACCGACCTGACCTTCGACCTGTTCGAAGATCACGCACTGGTGACCTCGGTACTCGGCTTGCGCCGTAATGAAGATCGTGGACAAGATACCCCCGACCTGACTCTGGTTGGTATCGACCTGGAGCTGGTCAGTGTCTTTATTGACGGTTCCGAACTGACCTCTGATCAGTACATCCTCGGTTCTGAAAGCCTGACTGTACCGGTCACCCGTCTCTCATTCTCTCTGACGGTTGTGACCCGTATTCGTCCTCAGGAAAACACTTCTCTGGAAGGACTGTATAAATCCAACGGCATGTTCTGCACCCAATGCGAAGCAGAAGGCTTCCGCAAAATTACCTACTATCTGGATCGTCCGGATGTTATGTCCAAATTCACTACCAAGGTGATTGCCGACAGAGGCCGTTACCCGGTACTGCTGTCCAATGGTAATGATATTGCCCGTGGCGAGTTTGAAGGTGGACGACACTGGGTGACCTGGGAAGACCCGTTCAAAAAGCCCAGCTATCTGTTTGCCCTGGTAGGCGGTGATCTGGAAATGGTGGAAGATAGTTTCACCACCATGAACGGCAGGGAAGTGGCACTGCGTATTTTCACCGAGTCTCACAATATCGACAAGTGCGACCACGCCATGCTTTCTCTGAAAAAGTCCATGAAGTGGGACGAAGAGGTGTATGGCCGTGAGTACGATCTGGATATCTTCATGATCGTAGCGGTAGATCATTTCAACATGGGGGCGATGGAAAACAAGGGTTTGAACATTTTCAATTCTTCCTGCGTACTGGCAAGCCCTGATACGGCTACTGACGCCAGTTACCAGCGTATAGAAGCGATTGTTGCCCATGAGTATTTCCATAATTGGTCTGGCAACAGAGTCACCTGTCGTGACTGGTTTCAGCTGAGCCTTAAAGAAGGCTTCACTGTATTCCGTGACGCTGAATTCTCAGCAGATATGAATTCACGGGGCGTCAAGCGGATTGCAGACGCTGCGATAATGAAGACGGCACAGTTTGCTGAAGATGCAGGCCCCATGGCTCATCCTATACGTCCGCAGTCATTTATCGAGATCTCCAACTTTTACACCCTGACCATTTACGAAAAGGGTTGTGAAGTGGTTCGGATGATTCAGACCATTGTCGGTAAAGACCATTTCCGCAAAGGTTCAGACCTGTACTTTGACCGTTTTGACGGTGAAGCAGCGACCTGTGAAGACTTTGTAAAAGCCATGGAAGAGGCTTCCGGCGTTGACCTCGGTCAGTTCCGTCATTGGTATAACCAGGCGGGAACGCCGGTTGTTTCTGTGACCGACAGCTTTGATCAGGCGTCAGGTCGGTACACTCTGACAATAGCTCAGAGTTGTCCGGCCACTCCGGGTCAGGAGACTAAGCTGCCTTTTCATATTCCTGTGGCTGTTGCCCTGCTGGACAAGGATGGCAAAGCCCTGCCACTGAACGAAGCCGGTGAGACTGAACGGGTTCTGCATGTTACAGCGGCTGAAGACACCTGGACATTCGAAGGACTGACTGAAAATCCATTGCCGTCTATTCTGAGAAACTTCTCTGCGCCCGTTCGTGTCAAATACGATTACCGTCGTGAAGATCTGGTTTTCCTGATGAAGTACGACAGCGATAGTTACAATCGTTGGGATGCAGGTCAGCGTCTGGCCACTGCGGTTATTGAAGATCTGGTCGACGGACTGCTGAAGGGCAAAGAAACCGGGATTGATTCAAGACTCATTGATGCTTTTGGTGTTGTGCTCGCCGATGAAGAGCTGGACAAAGCGGCTAAAGCAGAAATGTTGAAACTGCCCTCTGAAGCGAGTCTGGCTGAGCAGGCGGAAGAAATTCACCCTCTGCAGATCTGTGAATCCAGAAGTCGTGTTCGTAAAGCCATTGCTGAGGCTCACAAAGATAAACTGCTGGAGCTTTATCAAACTCTGAAGCTGAAGGGTGAGTATCGCCCGGAAGCCGGAGATATTGCCAAACGTACCCTGAGAAATATCTGTCTCGGCTACCTGGTTGAACTGGAAGACGACAGTCTGCAACAACTGGCTGAAGATCAGTACAACAATGCCAGCAATATGACCGACCTGCGTGCAGCCATGGGCGCCGTCATTAATTCCAGTTATCAGAGTCGGGAAACCATTGATTCTCTGCTTAATGACTATCTGGATCGTTATAAAGATGATGCAGTGGTCATGGACAGCTGGTTTATGCTGCAAAGCAGCAGTCCGTCTCTGGGTACTCTGGAGCATCTGAGGTCACTTCAGGAGCATGAATCTTTTGACAGCACCAGCCCGAATAAGCTGAGAGCTTTATTGGGCGGATTTGCCAGCGGGAATATGAAGCAGTTCCACTCTGGCACAGGCGAGGGCTATGAGTTCCTGGCGGACTGGATCATTACCCTGGACAAACAGAACCCACAAACCGCTTCACGTCTGATGACGCCATTGACACGCTGGAAGAAATACCAGCCAGTTATAAGGGAACGCATGAGAAAAGCGCTGGAGCGGATCAAGGCAGTGCCTGATCTGTCTGCCGATATTTATGAAGTAGTCACCAAGAGTCTGTAATCTCTGCCTCTTTCTACCCTGCTGTCGTGTTGGAAGCAGGGTAGAAACCATTTAACAGATGCCCTGCTAAAGTATCCTGCCTGCAACAGCAAACTTTACTTTTTCCTGAATAGAGCAACAGCTGTGGAACTTCTTAGTGCTTTAGTGCTCTATAAATATTGAGCAAGTGAATCATGGTAATTAAAAAAAGAGGAAGTAAACGTCATGGATCAAATCAAACTGGGTGCTAAATCGGCGCTTTCACATTCATGGCACAATCATTCAGACTCCTTCATGCCAATCAGGGCAATAACATCCCTTTTTGATGGCATCAAGCCATGTTTTGGTGGTTATTCTGTCAGCATTTTGCACTCTAACACCGCAAACCTGATGAAAGAGCACCCTGATGCACGGTTTACTAAAACACTCCATAAACCATTAAGTGCTTATAACATTAACATCCCGCTAGCCTGCGAGGGATCAACTCACTATGTTAAAAGCAAGGTAAATCAACTGCATGATCAAGGGCGAAGTCTTCAGGTTAAACTTGCTTTCAAGCAGGATGGCAGTATTGTTCAAATCCCCATGTATAACTCCGATAATTCCCGGTTCCCCATAAACCTTAATTGTAAAGTCCGTCGCTCTGATAATGACACCGTAGCACCAGGGAAAGAGATAGCCTGCCGTCATTTCGCTTGTGCTTATGCCAGAAGAGTGTTTGGTCGACGGAAGGATTTTCAAATAATAAGCACCCCTGAAAAAATACAGTCAACGTTTGCAAATACATCTGATCTTCTAAATGATGAATATTTTCGTCCAGATGGATTAGGAGAAGGCTCAATTACTGATAAACCCTATTTTGCTGATGGATATTATTTCCATAAGGGAAATTTTTCTGAGGCTCTTAAGAGGCTGGTAAAAAAGTACTGGAATATGTCAGTTGGCAATGAAAAGAACTTTTATTTTAAATCAAGAGACGATGGAATAACTGGCCACGCAATGGCCATTAGACTAAAGAAGCAGGATGGATGCATGAAAGTAATTCTTTACGATCCTAACGCTACACTCATGCACACAACATTCCTTCTTTCTGAACCAGATCTGGCTGCACACATTACCGGCGAAATTCTTAAAGCTAACAGTTTCTCGTATGGGGGGCTTATTAATATTGATGATGGGAAGAAATCTTCTGATGAATGTGATGTTCAGTGCTTTGGTGCTGCACCCTCCAGGTTTACTGATCGTTCAGTAATAGTAAAGGAGCATGTTAATCATCCTGAAGTGATAGCACGGTGGGACTTTTTTGAAGCAATTATTCAACAATTCCAACTGTAGACCCGCCTTTCACCACCCCTATCAGGAATACATCGACTCGTAAAAAATGCCCAAAATTTGAACGGTCGTCCACTGCCTTTCCTTCAAGCCGATCACATGTTCCTCCTGATTATTGACCGTTAATACACTAAGCCCCTGGAAACAGAAAAAACTCATTTAACAGATACCCTGCTAAAGCATCCTGCCTGCAACAGCAAACTTTACTTTTTCCTGAACAGAGCAACAACTGTGGAACTTATTAGCACTTTAGTACTCTAAATATATAGTGAGCAAATGGATCATGGTAATTAAAAAAGGGGGGGATCGCGCAATGGATCAAATCAAATTAGGTGTTCTGTCGGCACTTTCACATTCGTGGCACAATCATTCAGAATCCTTGATTTCGGTCAGGGCAATAACATCCCTTGTTAATGGCGTCAAGGCATGTTTTGGTGGTTATTCTGTCAGCATTTTGCACTCTACCAACACAAAACTGATGAAAGAACACCCTGATGCATGGTTTACAAAAAGGCTCCATAAACGATTAAGTGCTTATAATATTAACATCCCGCTAGCTTGCAAGAGATTAACAGACTATGTTGTCAACAAGGTAAATCAATTGCATGATCAAGGTCGAAGTCTTCAGGTTAAACTTGCTTTCAAGGAGGATGGCAGTTCTGTTCCAATCCCCATGTATAACTCCGATAATTCCTGGTTCCACAGAAACTTTAATTGTAAAGTCCGTCGCCATGATAATGACACCATAGCACCAGGGAAAAAGATAGCCTGTCATCATTTTGCTTTGGCTTATGCCAGAAGAGTGTTTGGTCGACGGAAGGATTTTGAAATAATAAACACCCGTGAAAAAATACAGTCAACTTTTGCAAATACATCTGATATTCTAAACGATGCAGATAAAGATTTTCGTTCAGATGGTTTAGCAGATGGCTCAATGACTGATAAACCCTATTTTGCTGATGGATACTATTTCCATAGTAATAATTTTTCTGAGGCTTTTACGAGGTTGATAGAAAAGTACTGGAATATGCCGGTTGGCAATGAAAAGAACTTTTATTTTCACACAGAAGGCTATGAAGAACATGGCCACGCAATGGCCATTAGATTAAAGAAGCAGGATGGATGCATGAAAGTGATTTTTTACGAACCTAACGCTACACTCATGCACAGAACGTTCCTTCTCTCGGAACCCGATCTGGCTGCACACACGACCAACGAAATTCTTCAAGCTAACCGTTTCTCATATGGGGCACTTATTAATATTGGTGATTGGAAGGAATCTTCTGATGAATGTGATGTTCAGTGCTTTGGTACCGTACCCTTCAGGTTTAATCATCGTAGTGTAATAGCAGACGGGCATGTTAATCATCCTGAAGTAATAGCACGGTGGGACTGGTTTAAAGCAATAATGCAAATGCAATCCAGCATTAACCTCAAGCTCAAGCAGGGTCAGTTCACCATGAATCTTGGCTTTTTTGATAGTGCGGTTACCCCGGCCACTCCCCGGTCATGACAGCAAACTTTACTTTTTCCTGAACAGAGCAACGGCTGCGGAATTTATTAGCACTTTAGTGCTCTAAATATATAGTGAGCAAATGGATCATGGTAATTAAAAAAGGGGGGGATCACGCAATGGATCAAATCAAACTGGGTGTTCAGTCGGCACTTTCACATTCATGGCACAATCATTCAGAATCCTTGATGTCAGTCAGGGCTATAACATCCCTTGTTAATGGCATCAAGGCATGTTTTGGTGGTTATTCTGTCAGCATTTTGCACTCTACCAACACAAAACTGATGAAAGAGCATCCTGATGCATGGTTTACTAAAGCACTCCATAAACCATTAAGTGCTTATAATATTAACATCCCGCTAGCCTGCGAGGGATCAACTCACTATGTTAAAAACAAGGTAAATCAGCTGCATGATCAAGGGCGAAGTCTTCAGGTTAAACTTGCCTTCCAGGAGGATGGTATTAGTGTTCCAATCCCCATCTATGACTCCGACAATTCCCAGTTCCCCACAAACCTTAATTGTGAAGTCCATCGCTCTGATAATGACACCATAGCACCAGGGAAAGAGATAGCCTGCCGTCATTTCGCTTGGGCTTATGCCAGAAGAGTCTTTGGTCGGCGGAAGGATTTTGAAATAATAAATACCCCAGAAAAAATACAGTTAACCTTTGCAAATACAGCTGATGATCCATTAAGAGAGTCATACTATCTTCCAGTTAGATTGGCAGATGGTCAAATGACTAAGAGATCCTGTTTTGCTGACTTGTATTATTTTCATAAAGGCAAGTTTGCAGAAGCTCTTACAAGGCTGGTAGAAAAGTACTGGAATATGTCGGATGGTGATGAAAAGAATTTTTTTTTCCGTTCCCGAGAACATGGAAGATTTTCTCACTCAATGGCCCTGAGATTAAAGAAGCAGAATGGATGCATGAAGGTTATTTTTTACGACCCTAACGCCACACTCAGGCACAAAACATTCCTTCTCTCGGAACCAGGTTTGGCTGCATATATCGCCGGTGAAGATCTTCAAGCCAGCTTCCTCTCTTATGGAGTGCTTATGAATATTGATGATAGGAAGAAATCTTATGATGAAAGTGATATCCGGAGCTTTGGTGGCTCACTGAAGAGTAATCATTTAATGATAGATCCTGGGCATGAGACTCATGCTGTATTAAGGGGATAGTGGAAATAAGTATTCGGAAAATAGTACTTTTGTTTCAGATAGGCAACTATACAGGCACTTGATATTATCCAAAGATTTATAAGGTAATTATAAATTTTTTGGCGATTTATAGAGGTTTGTTTTGAGTTGGGTTTCTGGTAAACACTGGGTGTTATTTAATTTTTCATTTAATTTGAACTTACTGGCAAGTTTGAACTCTAAGTAACTGGTTAGGTACTTATAGCTTTAAGAAAATTGATTATGATTGTTGATAATGAAAGGAATATCATGAAATGGATCAGATTAATCTTGGTGTTCAGTCGGCACTTTCACATTCCTGGCACAATCATTCAGAATCCTTGATGTCAGTCAGGGCTATAACATCCCTTGTTAATGGCATCAAGGCATGTTTTGGTGGTTATTCTGTCAGCATTTTGCACTCTACCAACACTAAACTGATGAAAGAGCATCCTGATGCATGGTTTACTAAAGCACTCCATAAACCATTAAGTGCTTATAATATTAACATCCCGCTAGCCTGCGAGGGATCAACTCACTATGTTAAAAACAAGGTAAATCAGCTGCATGATCAAGAGCGAAGTCTTCAGGTTAAACTTGCCTTCCAGGAGGATGGTATTAGTGTTCCAATCCCCATCTATGACTCCGATAATTCCCAGTTCCCCACAAACCTTAATTGTGAAGTCCATCGCTCTGATAATGACACCATAGCACCAGGGAAAGAGATAGCCTGCCGTCATTTCGCTTGGGCTTATGCCAGAAGAGTCTTTGGTTGGCAGAAGGATTTTGAAATAATAAACACCCCTGAAAAAATACAGTCAACTTTTGCCAATACATCTGATCTTCTAAATAATGTAGATGAAGATTTTCGTCCAGATGGTTTAGCAGATGACTCAATTACTGATAAAGCCTATTTTGCTGATGGATATTATTTCGATAATGAAAATTTTTCTGAGGCTTTTACGAGATTGATAAAAAAGTACTGGAATATATCGGTTGGCAATGAAAAGAACTTTTATTTTAATACGCGAGACGATGGAGTAACTGGCACGCAATGGCTATTAGATTAAAGAAGCAGGATGGATGCATGAAAGTGATTCTTTACAACCCTAACGCTACACTCATGCACAGAACATTCCTTCTTTCGGAACCTGATCTGGCTACACACACGACCAACGAAATTCTACAAGCTAACAGTTTCTCGTATGGGGCACTTATTAATATTGATGAAGGGAAGAAATCTTCTGATGAGTGTGATGTTCAGTGCTTTGGTGCCGGACCCTTCAGGCATACTCATCGTTGGGTAATAGCAGAGGGGCATGTTAAACATTCCGAAGTAATAGCACATTGGGGCTTGCTTAAAGCGATAATGCAAAGGCTATCCAGTATAAAACTCAAGCAGGGTCAGCCCGCCGAGAACCTTGACCCTTTTGATGGTGAAGCCCCGGCCACTTCCCGTCATGACAGCAAACTGCCTTACCATATAAGGTGACGTTGCTATAGACTCAAAGAACCAAGAAAAAAGAAACATCTGCCAGATAAACGGCAGGTCCTGGTTGGCGACAATTCGACTGATTTTGACACAGCGTTGATATGGCTTTCAATAGTTTAGGGCTATAGTCGTAGAGTAATATCCTCCTCGTGATATATCGTTATCATGATACTCTGAATTCCAGTTTTTAATCAGATGGTTGGGGTCACTTCGTATCCATAAAAAAGGTAAGTAGCCACCTGCGCGCTTGTACCACCTTATTTTTGCCTTATGTCCTTGGGCATCACTGACAACGAAATCGAACCAGGACTGATGCCATCCGCAGTAAAAAATTGACGAGGAATAGTATATATGTGTCACAGCCCAGGCTCTATTTCCCTTGAAACTAATATTATCCATAGGATTATCATCCATACACTTACCGTCATCCGTGTGCTTGGCCCAGTAGCTGTTATCTGTATTGCTTTTAAAATATAAATCAGCGGATTTTGCCTGTGCAGCCGAACAAATTACCAGTGCGACAATCAATACAGCACAGCGTACATATTCTTTCTGTATCATGATGTTGACTCCAAAGAACAAGTCATTGAGGCAATTTAGCATATAGTGATACAGAGGTATCAACCTACTGTGAACGCGGTTAAAAGGCATGTTAAGTCGTTTATGCCAAAAAAGTGTTTGGTCGGTGGAAAGATACTTTTAAAAAAACACCTCAAAAAAAATACACTTAACCGTTGCCAATATATCTGATTGTTGAGGAATCATCTAGCGATGACGCCTGGGCATGAGACTCATACTGTATTAAGAGGACGGAGGGAATGAGTATCGAAAAGTATTATTTTATTTGAACTTATTAGCACCTTTGAACTCTATAGGTTCAAGAAAATTGATCATGATTTTTAAAATGAAAGAGGTATCACGAATTGGATCAGATCAATCTTGGTGTTCTGTCGGCACTTTCACTTTCATGGCACAGTCATTCAGACTCCTTACTGCCGGTCAGGGCCATAACATCCCTTGTTAATGGCATCAAGGCATATTTTGGTGGTTATTGTGTCAGCGCTTTGCACTGTATCACCACAAAACTGATGAAAGAACACCCTGATGCTTGGTTTACTAAAGCACTCCATAAACCATTAAGTGCTTATGATATTAACATCCCGCTAGCCTGCGAGAGATCAACTCACTATGTTAAAAACAAGGTAAATCAACTGCATGATCAAGGGCGAAGTCTTCAGGTTAAACTTGCTTTCCAGGAGGATGGCAGCACTGTTCCAATCCCCATGTATAACTCCGACAATTCCCAGTTCCCCATAAACCTTAATTGTAAAGTCCGTCGCTCTGATAATGACACCATAGCACCAGGTGAAGAGATAGCCTGCCGTCATTTCGCTTCGGCTTATGCCAGAAGAGTGTTTGGTCGGCGGAAGGATTTTGAAATAATAAACACCCCTGAAAAAATACAGTCAACATTTGCAAATACACCTGATCTTCCACTTGAAGAAGATGATTTTCGTCCAGATGGATTAGCAGAAGGCGCAATGACTGATAATCCCTATTTTGCTGATGGATATTATTTCCATAAGGAAAATTTTTCTGAGGCTCTTACGAGGCTGGTAAAAAAGTACTGGAATATGTCGGTTGGCAATGAAAAGAATTTTATTTTTAAAACACGAGACGATGGAGCAATTGGTCACTCAATGGCCATTAGACTAAAGAAGCAGGATGGATGCATGAAAGTTATTTTTTACGACCCTAACGCTACACTCATGCACAGAACATTCCTTCTCTCGGAACCCGATCTGGCCGCACACATTAACGGCGAAGATCTTCTAAGTTATTGTTTCTCGGTTGGGGCACTTATTAATATTGATGATGGGAAGAAATCTTCTGATGAATGTGATGTTCAATGCTTTGGTGCCGCACCCATCAAGTTGCCTCATCTTTTAGTAATAGCAACCGCGCATGTTAATCATCCCGAAGTAATAGCACGGTGGGACTGGTTTCAAGCAATGATGCAAAGGCTATCCAGTAAAAACCTCAAGCAGGATCAGACCGCCGAGAACCTTGGCCCTTTTGATAGCGGTTACCCCGGCCCCTCCCGGTCATGACAGCAATCTGTCTTACTATAGCGGGCGAAGGCTATGAATACCTGGCAGACTCGATCATTACCCAGAACAAACAGAACCCGCAAACCGAGACTCCTTTGACACACTGGAAGAAATACCAGCGTATCCTGCCTACAACAGCAAACTTTACTTTTTCCTGAACAGAGCAACAGCTGCGGAACTTATTAGCACTTTAGTGCTCTAAATATATAGTGAGCAAATGGATTATGGTCATTAAAAAAAGAGTGGAGGCACGTAATGGATCAAATCAAACTGGGTGTTCAGTCGGCACTTTCACATTCATGGCACAATCATTCAGAATCCTTGATGCCAGTCAGGGCCATGACATCCCTTGTTAATGGCATCAAGGCATATTTTGGTGGTTATTGTGTCAGCGCTTTGCACTGTATCACCACAAAACTGATGAAAGAACACCCTGATGCCTGGTTTACTAAAGCACTCCATAAACCATTAAGTGCTTATGATATTAACATCCCGCTAGCCTGCGAGAGATCAACTCACTATGTTAAAAACAAGGTAAATCAACTGCATGATCAAGGGCGAAGTCTTCAGGTTAAACTTGCTTTCCAGGAGGATGGCAGCACTGTTCCAATCCCCATGTATAACTCCGATAATTCCCAGTTACCTATAAACCTTAATTGTAAAGTCCGTCGCTCTGATAATGACACCATAGCACCAGGTGAAGAGATAGCCTGCCGTCATTTCACTTTGGCTTATGCCAGAAGAGTGTTTGGTCGACGGAAGGATTTTGAAATAATAAACACCCCTGAAAAAGTACAGTCAACTTTTGCAAATACATCTGATCTTCTACATGAAGAAGATTTTCGTCCAGATGGATTAGCAGAAGGCGAAATGACTGATAATCCCTATTTTGCTGATGGATATTATTTCCATAAGGAAAATTTTTCTGAGGCTCTTACGAGGCTGGTAAAAAAGTACTGGAATATCTCGGTTGGCAATGAAAAGAATTTTCATTTTAAAATACGAGACGATGGAGCAATTGGCCACTCAATGGCCATTAGACTAAAGAAGCAGGATGGATGCATGAAAGTTATTTTTTACGACCCTAACGCTACACTCATGCACAGAACATTCCTTCTCTCGGAACCCGATCTGGCTGCACACATTAACGGCGAAGATCTTCTAACTTATTGTTTCTCGGTTGGGGCACTTATTAATATTGATGATGGGAAGAAATCTTCTGATGAATGTGATGTTCAGTGCTTTGGTGCCGCACCCATCAACTTGCTTCATCTTTTAGTAATAGCAAAAGCGCATGTTGATCATCCCGAAGTAATAGCACGGTGGGACTGGTTTCGCTTCTCGTCTGATGACGCCATTGACACGCTGGAAGAAATGCCAGGCAGTTATAAGTGAGCGCATGAGAAAAGCGCTGAAGCGGATCAAGTCTGTGCCTGATCTGTCTGCCGATATTTATGAAGTAGTCGCCAAGAGTTTGTAATCTCTGCCTCTTTCTACCCTGCTGCCGAGTTGGAAGCAGGGCAAAACCCATTTAACAGATACCCTGTTAAGGCATCCTTCCTGCAAAGCAAACTCTACTTTTTCCTCAAAAGATCAACAGTGGTGGAACTTATTAATACTTTAATACTCTAAATATGTATTCAGCAAATGGAACATGGTAATTAAAAAAAAGACGGGGAATCACATAATGGATCAAATCCAACTAGATGTTCAGTCGGCACTTTCACATTCCTGGCACAGACATTCAGACTCCTGGATGCCAGTCAGGGCCATAACATCCCTTGTTAATGGCATTAAGGCATGTTTTGGTGGTTATTCTGTCAGTGCTTTGGGTTTCACCACAAAGCTGATGAAAGAATACCCTGATGCATGGTTTACTGAAGCACTCCAAAAACCATTAAGTGCTTATAACATTAACATTCCGCTGGCCTGCGAGAGATCAACTTGCTATGTTTTCAACAAGATAAAACAACTGCATGAAATAGGGCGAAGTCTTGAGGTTAAACTCGTTTTCAAGCAGGATGGTTCTATCGTTACAATTCCCATGTATAACTCTGATAATTGCTCGTTTCCAAAAAACCTTAATGGTGAAGTCTGCCGCTCTGACAATGACAAAATAGCACCTGGAGAAAAAATAGTCTGTCGACATTTTGCCTGGGCTTATGCCAAAAATGTATTTGGCCGTGGGAAAGATACTTTTGAAAGAATAAATACCACAGAAAAAATACAGTCAACCTTTGCAAATACATCTAATTTTCCATACGAAGCTGCAGACTATTATCAATATGGAATATTTGCTGATGGATATTATTTCCTTGAGGGAAAGTTTTCTGAGGCTCTTGCAGGGCTGGTAAAAAAGTATTGGAATATGTCGGCTGGCAAAGAAAAGAACTTTTATTTTCATTCACGAGGCGATGGAGCATTTGAACACGCAATGGCCTTGAGATTAAAGAAGCAGGATGGATGCATGAAGGTTATTTTTTACGACCCTAACGCTACACTCATGCACAGAACAATCCTTCTCTCGGAACCAGATTTGGCTGCGCACATTACCGGCGAAGATCTTCAAGCCAGTCTCCTTTCTCATGGAGCACTGATTAATATTGATGATGGTAAGGAATTTCCTGATGAATGTGATACTCAGTGCTTTGGTGCCTCACCCAAAGTGATGAGTCATCATATAGTTTTAGCACCTGGGCATTATCCCGAAATAGCACGATGGCAAATGCGTGTCTTTAGATAGATCACCCTGCAGGTAATGGTTGAGTACTTATGGTTAATTAAAAAAAGGATAACAGCAACAGCTAATGGATCAAATAAATCTTGGTGTTCAGTCGGCACTTTCACATTCATGGCACAGTCATTCAAAATCCTTACTGCCAGTCAGGGCCATAACATCCCTTGTTAATGGCATTAAGGCATGTTTTGGTGGTTATTCTGTCAGTGCTTTGCGTTGTCTCACCACAAAGCTGATGAAAGAACACCCTGATGCATGGTTTACTAAAGCACTCCACAAACCATTAAGTGCTTACAACATTAACATCCCGTCAGCCTGCCAGAGATCAACTTGCTATGTTGCCAACAAGATAAAACAACTGCATGAAAAAGGGCGAAGTCTTCAGGTTAAACTTGTTTTCAAACAGTATGGTTCTATCGTTCCAATTCCTATGTATAACTCTGATAATTCCTGGTTTCGAAAAAACCTCAATGATCAAGTCTGCCGTTCTGATAATGACATTAGAGCACCTGGAGAAAAAATAGTCTGCCGACATTTTGCCTGGGCTTACGGCAAAAATGTATTTGGCCGTGGGAAAGATACTTTTGAAAGAATAAATACCCCAGAAAAAATACAGTCAACCTTTGCAAATACATCTAATTTTCCATACGAAGTAGTAGACTATTCTAAATATGGAATATTTGCTGATGGATATTATTTCCTTGAGGGAAAGTTTTCTGAGGCTCTTACAGGGCTGGTAAAAAAATATTGGAATATGTCGGCTGGCGCTGAAAAGAACTTTTATTTTCGTTCACAAAACGATGGCACAATTGACCACGCAATGGCCTTGAGATTAAAGAAACAGGATGGATGCATGAAGGTTATTTTTTATGACCCTAACGCTACACTCATGCACAGAACAATCCTTCTCTCGGAACCAGATTTGGCTGCACACATTACCGGCGACGATCTTCAAACCAGCTTCCTCTCTCATGGAGCACTGATTAATATTGATGATTTTAAGAGATTTTCTAATCAATGTGATGTTCAGTGCTTTGGTGCTTCGCCCAATGTGATGAGTCGTCATATAAAAATAGCAATTGGGCATTATCCCGAAATACCACGGCGGTAAATGCGTGCCTTTAGGTGAACCATTTAGGTGAAGATTTTGCTGGTTCCCATCGAATTAAGTACAAACGTATTGATGCTTGACTAATACACCTAATCACCTGAGTTAATTCGTGGTGATTGAGTGTCGCCCGGTTGAGTACTTAAGCTTCTTCAGATCAGAATAAGAAACTATCGGTATCCAACTCCCCAGAGGGAATTTCTGACCTGCTTTCACTAACAGGACGTTGATAGCTGGGCGTGATACAATCTGAGACCGCAGTTCCCCCCCGGCTATTGGAATGAAAATCGTCAAAAGAATCAACCTCCGGCCTCTCATAAGCTCCCATCCGAGAAAATTGATTAAAAGCTAAAAATTTTTCAGAAGGGGTTGTTTCGAATAACTTCTTATATTCAAAACCCTTTTTTTCCAGCTCCTGTTTCAATCTATCCCAGCTAAAAGATTTAGTAGATGGATCGAAAATGGTGCGAAGAGGCACGGAGTTATGTTCGTCATTGATGAAAATAGCGTTGTATCTCCATAAATCATGATGGAAGATGTATAGATCTGTGCTTAGGTCAAAAATGGCTGGATGCGTGTTTCTCAGGCTGAGAAATAACAAATCGGTTCGCATGTCTTCCAGAAGATTTTTGAAAGCAGCTTCCGGAGTTTTCGCTTTGTTAATATCTTCAGCCCAATAGGACAATTCTATCTCGGGCTGGTTGGGTTTGAGCTGCACAGAAAGGGCAATCGCTGGTTTCTCGTGAAGGTGTACGAATTGGTCTGTTACGCAATGTTTTTCATCATAATGCACATGAGCGGTTTTGTACTTTTTTTCAGCAAATGACTCACGGAGCCATTCAATAATTGGAGCATGGTTGTTCTCCAGAAAGTTTTCTGCCGCTTGATATGGGAAAGTTGCAAGAGGATAAGGGCAGAGCGCTTTCTTGCCGGAGCTAATGGAGGCATTGTCACCTACCACAGAACAAAGGTTATCAGCGCATTCCAGTGGCAAATTTTCTCTTAATGATGTGCTATTATCGTAAATTTTAATCGTTGAAGGACTGGCAAGATCCCTGCAATCAGGACAGGACTTTTTGTTTAATGTTTTAGTAAGGCATTCTGAGTGGTACACATGGAAGCATGGCAACAAGGATAATGGTTTGATTTCAGTATTGGTGAAAAGATCCAGGCAAATACTGCACTTACCTTGAAGAGCAGCTTCTACTCGCCGAGATGACTTTGTAGCTTGAAGTTGGTGTCCCTTAAAGTTTGCATTATTAGCTGGAGACGTTGATTCCGAAGTATGGGCTTTATTCTCAGGCATAGCGCATTTGGGCTGTGTGCCATTGCTGATGTTATTCATGTTGTACCTCACTTATCTTATTGGTTAATTTCATATCTTTGACTATTTCCACAAGAAAAAGTTCCTAACCGGGCATACAGGAGGTTTCGTTCTAATGGAGGTATCGCCGACTGTTGGGGGTTCATGTAGCCAAAATGCTTCTAACTGGCTGTTTTCGTTGATGAAAAATACAATTTTTCTTTTTTGAGGCAGTGTGTCGAAGAAAAGGTCATCAAACGGTTCCAAAGAACTGTGAACCAGAGGTTATATCGAGGCCCAATGACAATTTTATAGTGGCCTCTCAATGAAAGAGCTTTTTTCTATCATTTTCACAGTTCAGAACTCTTCTTTTCCCTGGTTTCAATGACCTCAATATTTTGAACTTCCGTTATAAACCCCACTCTAACAGATTTAATTAATTTTAAATGTCCTTTCTAAGGGAGGATAAATAATGACTTTGGAGCTGTGGGAAAATCAGGAATGTACCCTATTAAGAGCAATTTCAGCATACACGAACCAGTCTCGCGAACATTTGAGCAAACCCAACGGGAAGAAGCAGCAACGGGTGTCAGTGAAAGCAGGGAGGTTACTCTGGATCACAACAATAACTCTCCATTCTTTGAGTTGCCCGAATTGATACATTCAAAAATTATTCGCTGTCTGGGTTTACGTGATGTTATTCGTTTAGCAAAGGTATGCAGATATTTTCGTCATCGTGTTAAAAAAAATAAAGCGCTGGAAAGAGCATGGAATCGCCGTTTTCCTTCATCACACCAATATCAACTGAAGACCACTATTAAGACAAAAGGTTAGCATCAACTCCGTGATTGGTTGAAGCCGTTTGCAAATAAGGAGACCATTGAGCCGCTCATAAAACAACAAAAGAATATTCATTTTCCTACTCAGTTACTTTTCACCAACAGTAAACTGATGTCTCTATGTAAAAAATTCGAGTTAGTGGAAAAACTGGAAATTACCCATGGTGATAGTGTCCTTGAAGCCAATTTCAGCCCGGATGGCCAGCATCTGGCAACCGCCAGTCGCGATGAAACAGCGAAAATCTATGGTCTGGAGGATGATGGCTCGTGGAAACAAAAAGCCATTATTACACATAATGAATGGGTCAAATCAGCCATTTTTAGCCCCGATGGCCGCTATCTGATAACCGCCAGTCACGATCAAACAGCGAAAATCTATGGTCTCGAGGACGATGGCTCATGGGAAGAAAAAGCCATCATTACCCATAATAATCTCCTCCTTTCAGCCACCTTTATTGGTGACGGTCGCCGCGTAGTGACTGCCGCTCTTGGTGATTCGGTGAAAATCACTGGTCGGGGGAACAATGGATCATGGGAACTAGAGGACGCTTTTCATAAAGATACGACCTACTCGACCCTACTTAGCCCTGATGGCCATCACATGATAATTTTCAATCCTGCGAGTTTCGTTATTGAAATCCTTGGTCAGTCAGCTGCTGGATTATGGGCAGTAACATCTAGCATTCAAACAGAGCAGGGCGGAGTCGGCCCGGCCCAGTTCAGTGCCGATAGCTGCCATCTGGTCATCATCACTTTTGCTAGCACAGCGATAATCTGTGACCTACAGGCTGATGGATCGTGGAAAAAAATGGGCACAATCAAACATGATTTCTGGGTCAAATCAGCCAATTTCAGCGCGGACTGCCTCCATGTGGTGACTGCCAGTGACGATCATAAGGCGAAAATCCATAGCCAGAATGCTGGATCATGGAAAGAAAAAGCCTGCATTGTCCACGATAACAAGGTCTCCTCTGCAAACTTCAGTGCCGATTGCCAGCATGTGGTGACCGTCAGTGATGATGGCACGGCGAAAATCAGTAGCCTGCAGACCGATGGATCATGGAAACTAAAAGCCAACATTGTCCACCAGGATAAGGTTCTCTCGGCCAGCTTCAGTGCCGATGCTTGCCATGTGGTGACCGCCAGTATCGATGGTGTCGTAACAATTTATGGCCTGCAGGCCAATGGCTCATGGCTGCAAAAAGCCGCCATTCAAAAAAAGACAGAATTCACCGCAGCCAGCTTCAGCGCTGATAGCCGCAATGTGGTGACCGTCAGTCGAGATAACAAGGTGAGAATCACTGAACTACGCAAGAAGGATTGATGGTTGAATGAGCGTAGACAACTTTTTCGTATGTAAGGGCAGAATCTTTGTATTGTGTTTCCTTGTATTCTTTATTGGAAAAAACTGTGCTGTTGGATGATAAGCTTCTTGAAAGTAGATTTCCTGATTTTTCTTTGGGATGTGTGGTGATTGTATTTTGAGTTTTTTAATGGAACTTTTATTTCAAAATCGAATCCAATTTACAGCATCAATTTTGAATGCCCTCTTTAAACGGGGAGGTAGTAACTCAGGAGAAACCCAGCATGGACTCTAACGCTAACATTTCCAGCACAGTCGCTTCACTCTCGCTACAGCCTGTGAACACTCCAATAGAGAGAGAGTCGTCGGGTGTTAGTGCGAGCAGATCCATTGCTCTACCTGGTAAGGACATTGAGAAAACAGTTTCATTGCACTCTTTGCCCGAAGAATTACAAATCAAAATTTTTCGTTTGTTGGAGTTTCGGGATATTATCGGTTTACAACAGGTATCTTCTCACTTTAACAGTCTTATTAAAGACAATCATACCTTGGAAAAGGCATGGTATCGCCGGTTTTCTTTACCACACCAGGATCAATTAAAGAAAATCCTTCCGACAAAGGATAAAGAACAACTCCGTAATTGGCTGCGACCCTTTACGAAAGATGAAGCGTTAGTTGAATCACTCATCAATCACCGGGAGAAAGTTTATTTTCCTGCTTTGTTCTATTTCACCAAAGCTAGACTGATGTCTCAATACAAAAAGTATTATTTGGATACAGAAGCTGTCATTGCTCATAATGGCAGTCCGAACCTAATCGACTTTAGCACCGATGGCCGCCATTGGGTCACCAGCAGTATAAATGGCGAGGTGAAAATCATTGCTCAGAAGGGCGATGGGTCTTGGGAGCAAAGACTCACCCTTTCCCATGAAAACGGTCTCATATCAGCCGTCTTTAGTGCCAATGGCAAGCACTTGGTGACCGTCAGTGTGGATAAAACGGCGAAAATCTGTAGTCAGGGTGATGATGGGCGATGGGAAGAAAAACTCACCATTTCCCATTCACATTGCAGTTGGTCCTACTTAGCCACCTTCAGCGCCGATGGTCGTCATTTGGTGGTTGCCAGTAACTTTACTGCGGCGAAAATCTATGGTCAGGAAGTCGATGGATCATGGGTAGAAAAACTGACTCTTGCCCATAATCTGACAATCGCCTCAATCACCTTTAGCGCCGATAGTCGCCGAGTGGTGACGGCCAGTGTTGATAAAACTGCGAAAATCTATGTTCAGAAGAATGATGGTTCATGGGAAGAAGAAACCACTATTCCCCATGATGAATTTGTCGAATCCGCCATCTTTAGTGCTGATGATCAGCATCTGTTGACTGTCAGTCGAGATTACAAGGTAAAAATTCTCAGCCAGAAGCTCAATGGGTTATGGGTAGATAAAGTCACCATTCCCCATGACCGACTGATCAACTCGGCCACTTTCAGCACCGATGGTTACCGAGTGGTAACGGCCAGTGAGGATAATACGGTGAAAATCTATGGTCTGAAGACCGATGGAGCATGGGAAGAAGAAGCTAATATTTTCCATGATCACTGGGTCAACTCAGCCAGCTTTAGCCCTAACGGCCGCCATGTGGTGACCACCGATTGTAATAACACGGTGAAAATCTACGGTCATAAGGACGATGGATCATGGGAAGAAAAGCTCACTATTTTCCATGATAAAAATATTATCTCAGTCATCTTCAGCCCCGATGGTTGCCATGTCCTAAGCTGCTGTAAGTATGGTACCAGCAAAATCTCTGGCAAGAAGGCTGATGGATCATGGGTCGAAAAAGCCATCATTTGCTATAGAGATTCTTTTCGCCCAGCCGTTTTCAGTACCGATGGCCGCCATTTGCTTACTACCCATTTAGATGGAACGGCAAAGATTCATGGTCAGGAGATTGATGGATCATGGGTCGTAAAAGCCATCCTTTCCCATGATTGTTCGATCGAATTAGCCACTTTCAGCGCCGATGGTAACCATGTATTGACTTTCAGTAGTGATAATAGAGTGCGAATTAATAAACTACGGATGAGTGAATGATTGATTACTGTGATAAATAAAAGGGGCGCCATTCTGGTTGTGAAAGACAAAAAGACAAGCCTTCCTACAGAGGATAAAGAATAACTCCGTAATTGGCTGCAACCGCGTACGAAGCCATGAGCAAGACCTTCTTTAAGTCTTCATTCAAACCTTTGTTTTCTTGCAAACCCTGAAGAGTTGTATCAAGTACACCACCTGGCCCGGTCAATGGAGAATCGCTAGCAAAAGTACTTAAAAGATTAGACGGAGTATTGCCAACGCCGGCTTCTACCAAGTTCCATAATTGCCCTAAATATATCTTTCGGATCTGTCGGGTTAGTTTGACCTTCACTTAAAAGCACTGCTCTCATCATTCTAACTGACACAATCATTGTTGAAAGCCTGGATGATTCAAAAGCATTCAAAAGCATTCAAAAGCATTCAAAAGCATTCAAAAGCATTGTATGGCTAGCTTCGATTTTTTTAAATGATATTGTTAAAGCTTTGTCATTCAATGAGATGAGGCGAGTAGCAGTTGAGAGGACTGTTGCCCTTGAATAACAAGGAAGTAAACATATTAATAACACTAAAATCGTATTTGTGAGTCTCATACTAAAGTGGTCTCAAATTTACATTACGATGAAAAAGTAGCATTGGATACCTGGAATAGCAAAGCACCTGAATCAAGTTCACCGTTTGCGTCCTTATCTCGATTTTTAGTAGTTATTGGGCCTTATCCCCAGCCTTTCGAAGCGAAGAATAAAGAATAAATAATAAATAAGGAGATAAATCAAAAATAGAAAAAGTCTGGTCACGCAAAAATTTTATAAATTAGAAACTAATTTATAATTCATCTTGCTTAAGATTCACCGCAACGGCTCAAACTTTTACTTTGGTAATAGCGGCAAACTCAATAAAGCGTTGAAAAACGACTGCATAGGTTTTAAAAGACACACAATGTCATCTCACCAAAGTTATTCAGTAAAAATGATGAAGTATAAGACCAAAAAAATGAATCAAACAGTCAAAATAAACGACTACAATAATTTAACTCACAAAACCATAATTGAACTGTACTTATGAGCCTTCAAAGCCTTGATTCGCCCAACAGCACGATAGAATCGATTATTGCAACTCATGATTCTTAGTCATTCGTCTGCATCGATTGCAAGCCTTTTCAGAACAGGAGTATGCATTCTGATATAGAGCCTTTTCCGTCTTTTCTTACCGCTCTTCCACTCCAGTTGACCGTTTCCGGGTAATCATGAAGAATTTAACATCCTTCTCCATCTGAATACGGTGTTCCAAAACCCGGTTCCCACGCTGAAACATGGGAGCCAGAATTTTGCGACAGCCTCGATTCAGGTGGGGGAGAATGGCAATCAGCACTTAACTCCAATTAATGAACTTTTATTTCGAAATCTACTCTTAAGTACTCAACCATACGAAATCATATTTTCTGACTCATTGTTCAGGCACTCGCGGCAACTGCTCCTGCGTTGCTCTAGCTCCTGCATCCATGCAGTCGTGATGCGTTGCAACTCTGGTCACATAGCTTGCTATGTTCCCGTCGTTGCGCCTTGCAGAGCACCTGCCCAATAAGCCAGAAATATTCGATTCCGTATGGCTGAGTACTTATTAATTGCATCAGTTTTGAAAGCTCTTTTTTAATTGATTGAAAGTTCTAACATAGGAGAAACCAGGTTTGGATTCTATGAATAGTGAATCCGGCGTAGCCGGTTCAGTCTTGCTGTCAGATGGTTACGCTCGATTGGAGGGAAAATCATCAGGTGTCAGTAAAGTTAGATCCATCGCTGTACCCGACAAAGAAATACAGAAAACAGCCTCATTGCACGATTTGCCCGAGGAATTAACCATCAAAATTATTCGTTTGTTGGAACTTCGGGATATTGTCCGCTTGCAACAGGTGTCGACACACTTACACAGGGTAATTAAAGATAATCATGTTCTGGCAAAGGCATGGTTTCAGCGGTTTTCTTTACCGCACCAATATCAATTAAAGACAAGCCTTCCTGCAGAAGATAAAAAACAACTCCGTCTTTGGTTGAGGCCGTTTACGAAGGATGAAGCGTTAGTCGAATCACTCATAAAATGCCGAAAGAAAGTTTATTTTCCTGCTTTGTTTTATTTCGCCAAAACTGGGCTAATGTCTCAATGTAAAATATTTGATTTAGAGAAAAAAGCTACCATTGCCCACTATGACCGTGTCAGATCGGCCAACTTCAGCGCGGATAGCCGTCATGTGGTGACCGCCAGTAACGACAAAAAGGCGATAATCTATGGCCAGAATGACAATAAGCGATTATGGGTAAAAGAAGCCACCATTTCCCACGATGGTCACGTCAACTCAGCCATATTCAGTGCCGATGGCCGCCACGTGTTGACGATCAGTAAGGATCGCACGGCGAAAATCTATGGGCAGGGAGTCGGTGGGTCATGGGTACATAAACTCACCATTTCCCATAATGGTTTCGTCATCTCAGCCTCTTTCAGCCCGGATGGTCTGCACTTGATAACCGGCAGTATCGACCGCACGGCAAAAATTATTAGCCAGAAGGATGATGGATCATGGGAAGAAAAGCTCATCATTTCCCATAATGACCGGGTCGACTCTGTCACATTCAGCTCTGACAGCCGTCGTGTGATGACCGGCAGTTTCGATAACACGGCGAAAATTTATGGTGAGAGGACTGATGGATCATGGGAGGAAGAAGCCTTCATTATCCATGATTACTGGATCCAGTTAGTCGCTTTTAGCGCTGATGGTAGCCATGCGCTAACCGCCGGTGATGATCACAAGGTGAAAATCCACCATCTGGAAGAGAATGGATCATGGTTAGAAAAAGTGACCATTTCCCATGATAACTACGTGGAGTCAGCTACCTTCAGCGTCAATGGCCATCATCTGGTGACGGCCAGTTTGGATAACACGGCGAAAATCTATGGTGAGAAGACTGATGGCTCATGGGAACAAGAAGCCATTATTTCCCATAATCACTGGGTTACATCAGCCAACTTAACTGGCAATGGCCGCCATGTGGTGACTGTCGGTAGAGATTACAAGGTCAAAATCCATAACCGGCAGGTCAATGGATCATGGGTAGAAAAGCTCACCCTGCCCCATAATGATTGGATCAACTCAGCCACCTTCAGCCCTGATGACCGCCATGTGGTGACCGCCAGTATGGATGGCACGGTGAAAATCTGTGGCCTTAAGATCAATGGATCATGGGAAGAGAAACGCACCTTTTTCTGTAATGATTGGGTCAACTCTGCCACCTTTAGCCCCGATGGTTGCCATGTGGTAACCGCCAGTGATGACTGCACGGTGAGAATCATTGGCCAGCAAACTGATGGATCATGGGTCGTAAAAGCCATCCTTTCTCATAAACGTTCAATCAAATCAGCCACTTTCAGCGCCGATGGTAACCATGTATTAACTATCAGTAGGGATAATAAAGTGCGAATTATTAAACTACGGATGAGTGAGTGATGGTTTCCTGTGACAAATAAAAGGGGCGCCATTCTGCATGTGCTTAAAGACAGAAACTTTTAAGTCCATGTTTTGAACTTTTATTTCAAATCCAACTCTAATTTTCTCCATCAATTTTGAACCTCCTTGTTTATCGACGGCAAGACTAGTCCAGGGAAAATCAGGTATGCATAGCGCAAATAACAACTCCGGCGTCGTTGGATCTTCCTTGCCTCCAACCAAGCTTGCACGATCGGGCGGAGAACCCTCTGGTGACGGAGCGGGCAGGTCTATCGCCGTCATTGAAAAAGAAATAAAGAAATCACTCTCATTGCACGATTTGCCCGAGGAATTAACCTTCAAAATTATTCGTTTGTTGGAACTTCGGGATATTGTCCGCTTGCAACAGGTATCGACTCACTTACACAGGGTAATTAACGACAATCATGCTCTGGCAAAGGCATGGTTTCAGCGGTTTTCTTCACCTCACCAATATCAATTAAAAACAAGCCTTCCTGCAGAAGATAAAAAACAACTCCGTCTTTGGCTGAGGCCGTTTACGGAGGATGAAGCGTTAGTCGAATCGCTCATAAAATACCGAAAGAAAGCTTATTTTCCTGCTTTGTTTCATTTCGCCAAAACTGGACTTATGTCTCAATGTAAAATATTTAATTCAGAGAAAAAAACGACCATTGCCCATCGTGATATTGTCAGATCAGCCAACTTCAGCGCCGATAGTCGTCATGTGGTGACTGCCAGTGACGACAGAAAGGCGAAAATCTATAGCCAGAATGACAAGGGAAAATGGGTAGAAAAAGCAACTATTGCTCACAATTTTGATGTCAACTCAGCCACCTTCAGTGTCGATAGCCGTCATGTGGTGACTCTCAGTTTCGATCATACGTCGAAAATCTATGGTCAGGGAGTTGATGGGGCATGGGTACATAAACTCACCATTTCCCATAATGGTTACATCAATTCAGCCTCTTTCAGCCCAGATGGTCAGCATTTGATAACCGCCAGTGACGACCACACAGCAAAATTAATTAGCCAGAAGGATGATGGATCCTGGGAAGAAAAGCTCACCCTATCCCATAATGATTGGGTCAACTATGCCACCTTCAGCGCCGATAGCCGTCATGTGTTGACCGTCAGTGCCGATCACACTGCGAAAATCCTCCACCTGCGGGACGATGGATCATGGGAAGAAAAAGTCACCATCTCCCATGATCATTGGATCAGATCAGCCACCTTTAGTGCTGATGGTAGCTATGCGGTGACCGTCGGTGATGATCGCAAGGCGAAAATCCACCACCTGGAAGAGAATGGATCATGGTTAGAAAAAGTGACCATTTCCCATGATGACTTTGTGCAGTCAGCTACCTTCAGCGACGATGGCCATCATTTGGTGACGGCCAGTTTGGATAACACGGCGAAAATCTATGGTGAGAAGACTGATGGCTCATGGGAACGAGAAGCTACTATTTCCCATGTTTACTGGGTCACTTCAGCCGCCTTCAGTTCTGATGTCTGCCATGTGGTGACCGCCAGTGAAGATAAGAAGGTCAAAATCCATAGCCAGCAGGACAATGGATCATGGAAAGAAAATGTCACCATTTCCCATGATGGCACTGTCAACTCAGCCACCTTCAGCCCTGATGACCGCCATCTGCTAACCGCCAGCAACGATGGCGCGGTGAGAATCTTCGGCCTGAAGGACGGATCTTGGGAAGAAAAACGTACCTTTTACCACAATGATTCTGTCAACTCAGCCACCTTTAGCCCTGATGGCCGCCATGTGGTAACTGCCAGTGACGATTGCACTGCGAGAATCATTGGCCAGCACACTGATGGATCATGGGTCGTAAAAGCCATCCTTTCCCATAAATGACCGATCATATCAGCCACTTTCAGCGCCGATGGTAACCATGTATTGACTATCAGTAGGTATAATAAAGTGCGAATTATTAAACTATGGATGAGTGAATGATTCTTTGCTGTGATAAATAAACGGGGCGCCATTCTGCATGTACTCAAAGACAGAAACTCAGGACACTACTTTTTGAACTTTTATTTCAAAACCGACTCTAATTTGCTTCATCAATTTTGAGCCTCCTTATCAATCGTCGGTTACTCTAATTCAGGGAAAATCAGTGATGGATGCTGCAAATAATAAATCCAGCATGGTCGGTTATTCCTCGCCCACAATCAAGTTTGCGCGATCGGCATTAGAACTATCGGGTTACAGTGTGGGCAGGTCTGTCGCTGTCGCTGAAAAAGAAATAAAAAAAACACCCTCATTGCACGATTTGCCCGAGGAATTAACCCTCAAAATTATTCGCTTGTTGGAGCTCAGGGATATTGCCCGTTTGCAACAGGTATCTACCCATTTACACAGGGTTATTAAAGACAACCATGCCCTTGCAAAGGCATGGTATCAGAGGTTTTCTTTGCCACACCAATATCAATTAAAGACGAGCCTTCCTTCAGAAGATAAAAAACAACTTCGTCTTTGGCTGAGGCCGTTTACGGAGGATGAAGCGTTAGTCGAATCACTCATAAAATACCGAAAGAAAGTTTATTTTCCTGCTTTGTTCTATTTCACCAGAGCTGGACTGATGTCTCGATGTAAAACATTTGATTTAGAGAATAAAGCAACCATTGCCAACCGTAACCGTATCAGATCAGCCAACTTCAGCGCCGATAGCCGTCATCTGGTGACCGCCAGTAACGACAGAAAGGCGAAAATCTATGGTCAGAATGATAATAAGCGATTATGGGTAAAAGAAGCCGTCATTTCCCACCATGGTCACGTCACCTCAGCCACATTCAGTGCCGATGGCCACCATGTGGTGACCGTCAGTGTGGATAACACGTCGAAAATCTATGGTCAGGAAGTCGGTGGGGTATGGTTGCATAAACTCACCCTTTCCCATAATGGTTTTATCGGCTTAGCCTCCTTCAGTCCTGATGGTCGCCATTTGGTAACTTGCAGCGACGACTTCACGGCAAAAATTATTAGCCAGGAGGATGATGGATTATGGGAAGAAAAACTCATCCTTTCCCATAATAATTGGGTCACATCTGTCGCATTCAGCTCGGATAGTCGTCATTTGATCACTGCCAGTTTTGATAACACGGCAAAAATTTATGGTGAGAAGACTGATGGTTCATGGCAAGAAGAAGCCTCCATTACCCATGATCACTGGGTCTTATCAGCCACCTTCTCTGCCAATGGCCGCCATGCGGTGACCGTCGGTGGTGATTACAAGGCGAAAATCCACCATCTGGAAGAGAACGGATCATGGTTAGAAAAAGTGACCATCTTCCATGATTACCGTTTGAATTCAGCTACTTTCAGCGTTGATGGCCACCGTGTGGCGACGGCAAGTGTTGATAACACGGCGCAAATCTATGGTGAGAAGACTGATGGATTATGGGAACATGAAGCCACCATTACCCATAATCACTGGGTCGAATCAGCCAGGTTAACGGCCAATGGCCACCATGTGGTGACCGTCGGTAGAAATGACAAGGTCAAAATTCACAGTCGGCAGGCCAATGGATCATGGAAAGAAAATGTCACCATTTCCCATGATGGCAGTGTCAACTCTGCCACCTTCAGCCCTGATGATCGTCATTTGCTGACCGCCAGTAACGATGGCACCGTGAGAATCTTCGGCCTGAAGGGCGAATTATGGGAAGAAAAACGTACCTTTTACCATAATCATTCTGTCAACACTGCCACCTTTAGCCCTGATGGTCGCCATGTGGTCACAGCCAGTGATGACTGCACGGCGAGAATTATTGGCCAGCACACTGATGGATCATGGGTCGTAAAAGCCATACTTTCCCACAAACGCTCGATCAAATCAGCCACTTTCAGCGCCGATGGTAACCATGTATTGACCATCAGCAGCGATAATGAAGTGCGAATTAATAAACTGCGGACGAGTGAATGATGGTTGACTGTGGCAAATAAAAGGGACTCAATCCTAACTGTGCTGAAAGACTGAAAGTTTATTAGTTGCACTTAAGACCCTCTAATGAACTTTTACTTCAAAACCGAGTCTGATCAACCGTATCAATCTTTAATGATCTTTTTACAGGAAGAATATTAACAAAGGAGAAATCAGATTTGGATCCTACGAATAATAAATCCAGTATGGCCGGTTCGCTCTCGCTGTTAACCAATCGCACTCAGTTGGGGGAAGAACTATCTGGTATTAGTGCGGATAGAACCGTCACTATACCTGAAAAAGAAAAAAACAAAAAATCTTTATTGCTCTATTTTCCTTTCGAAATAACAATCAAAATTATTCGTTTGCTGGAGTTTCGAGATGTTACCCGCTTACAGCAAGTTTGTACTCACTTTAACAATGTCATTAAAAACGATTATGCTCTGGAAAAGGCATGGTATCGTCGGCTTTCTTCACCACATCAATATCAATTAAAGAAGATTCTTCCTATAAAGGATAAAGAGCAACTCTGTAATTGGTTGCGACCGTTTACGAAGGATCAAGCGTTAGTCAATTCACTTGTAGAACAGCGAGAGAGAGCTTATTTTCCTGCTCTCTGCCATTTCACCAAAGCTCGACTGATGTCTCAATACAAAAAGTATTATTTAGTTACAGAGGCTGTCTTTGCTCATCATAGCCATGTGTACTTTGACACCTGCAGCGTCGATGGTCGCCATTTGTTGACCGCCAGTAGAGATGGTGAGGTGAAGATCATTAGTCAGAAGGTTAATGGGTCATGGCAGTGTACGCTCTCCTGTTTCCATGGAGACGATATCAGATTAGCCAGCTTTAGTGCCGATGGCAGCCATTTGGTGTTTGGCAATTACAGAGATGATAGGTTGAAAATCTTTGGTCAGGGAGACGATGGATCATGGAAAGAAAAGCTCACCATTTCCCATGATGATTGGTTCCAATTTGCCGTCTTAAGTGCCGATGGTAGTCATTTGGTGACTGATGTTTTCGGAAAGGGGGTAAAAATCTATAGTCAGGAAGACGATGGATCATGGTCAGAAAAAGTCACTATCTGCAACTCATTGATCAAAGCAGCCACCTTCAGCGCCGATGGTCGCTTACTGTTGACGGCCAACTATGATAAAACCGCGAAAATCTATTGTCAGAAGACCGATGGCTCATGGGAAGAACAAACCACCATTCGCCATCATGACTTTCTCAAGTCGGCCATTTTTAGTGCTGATGACCGCCACGTGTTGACCCTCAGTGGTCATTGCAAGGCGAAAATCCATGGCCAGAAGGTCGATGGATCATGGGTAGAAAAAGTCACCATTTCCCATAAACGATTGGTCAACTCAGCCACCTTTAGCGCCGATGGTTGCCGAGTGGTGACGGCCAGTGACGATGACACTGCGAAAATCTTCGGTCAGAAGACCGATGGCTCATGGGAAGAGGAAGCCTCAATTTCCCATGATTGCGGCGTCAGATCAGCCACTTTTAGCCACAATGGCCGCCATGTGGTGACCATCAGTCTTAACAAGGCGAAAATCTGCGGCCAGAAGGACGGTGGATCTTGGGAAGAAAAACTCACCATTTCCCATGATAGCAATATTATCTCAGCCATCTTCAGCCCGGATGGTTGCCATGTGTTAACCAGATGCAGAGATGGTACCAAGAAAATATCTGGCAAGAAGGTTGATGGATCATGGGTCGAAAAAGCCATCATTTCCCGTGATAATCCGTATAACCCAGCTATCTTCAGCCCCGATGGCCGCTTAGTGCTGACCACCCACAAAGATAGAACAGCAAGGATCTATGGTCAGGAAATTGATGGATCATGGAGCGAAAAAGTTATTATTTCCCATAATGATTGGATCACAAGAGTCGGCTTTATGGCTGGTGGCGACTACGTGGTGACGATCACTAGCGATCACATAGTGCGAATTAATAAGTTAAGAATGAAGTTGGATTCAAGCAATAATTGATCGTTGACTGTGGCAAATAAAAGGGACGCCATTCTGCATGCGGCGAAAGACAGAAACTTCGTTAATTGTACGTAAGACCCTGTTTTGAACTTTTATTTCGCACCCGACTCTAATTTACTCCATCAATTTAAAAAGTCCTTGTTAATCGAGGGGGGGACTCATTAAGGAGAAACCAGATATGGATATCAAGACTAGCAACTCAGGCATGACCGGTTCGCCATTGCCCTCAACCAAGGTGGCACGGTTCGGCGGAGAACGATCTGATTTTGGTGCTCGCAGGTCCATCGTTGCAGCTGACAAAGAATTAAAGGAAACAGCTTCATTGCTCGATTTGCCCGAGGAGTTAACCATCAAAATTATTCGCTTGCTGGAGTTTCGGGATATTGTACGTTTACGGAAGGTCAGTACTTACTTTAACAGGGTTATTAAAAATGATCATGCTTTGGAGAAAGCATGGTATCAGCGGTTTACTGCTCAAGATCAAGATAAATTAAAGACAATCCTTTCTGTAGAGGATAAAAAACAACTTTGTCTTTGGCTACCGCTGCAGCCCTTTACAAGTAATAAAGCATTAGTCAACTCACTTATAAAGAAACGAAAGATTTCTTATTTTCCTGCTCTGTTTTATTTCACCAAAGCTCGACTGATGTCTGAATGTAAAACATTTAAAACAGTTACAAAAGCGATTATTAACCATGATGACTTGCTCGCGTCAATCCGCGTCAGCCCTGATGGTTCCCACATTGTGACAGCCAGCTACGATAATACGGCGAAAATTTATAGTCAGAAGACCAATGGATCATGGGTAGAAAAAGCCATTATTTCCCATGATGGCTATGTCAACTCAGCCATCTTCAGCCCCGATAGCTGCCAGGTAGTGACCGCCGGATGGGATAATCAGGCAAAAATCCATGATCTGAAGGCTGATGGGTCATGTGTACATAAACACACTATTTTCCATAATGATTCGATCAGCACAGTTGCCATCAGTCCCGATAGTCGTCACCTGCTGGTGGTCGGCAGTTGGGATCAAACTGCGAAAATTTGCAGTCAGAATGACGATGGATCCTGGGAAGAAAAACTGACCATTTTGCATGATCATATGGTCTTCCTGACCACCTTCAGTGCCGATTGCCGTCATGTAATGACCGTCAGTTCGGATAAAAAGGCGAAAATCTGTGGTCTGAAGACCGATGGATCATGGCAGGAAGAAGCTACCATTTCTCATAAAGATCATATCTACCAGGCCAGCTTTAGCAACGATAGCCGTCTTGTGGTGACTGCAGGCGATGGCAAGAAGGTAAAAATCCATAGCCAGAAGGCTGATGGTCAATGGGAAAAAGAAGTCTGCATTTTGCATGATAAATGGGTCTACTCAGCCAACTTCAGCGGCGATTCTCGCCGCGTGGTGACCGGCAGCGGAGACGGCACAGCAAAAATTTTTCGTCGGAAGGACAATGGCTCGTGGGAACAAGAAGCCACCATTTTCCACGATCGTTGTATCGAGTCGGCCATCTTTAGCCCTGATGACCACCATGTAGTGACCGCCAGTCACGATAAGACCGCAAAAATCTTTAGTCTGAGGGACGATGATGAATCATGGGAAAATAAGCTCACCATTTGCCATGATAAAGCTGTTACCTCAGCCATCTTCAGCCCCGATAGCCGTCATGTGGTGACCGCCAGTAAAGACGGCAAGGCGAAAATCTGTGGTCAGAAGGCTGACGGATCATGGGTCGAAAAAACCACCATTTTCCATGAATCTCTGGTCGATTCAGTCAGCTTCAGCGCCGATGGCTGCCAAGTGCTGACTACCAGTGAAGATGGAGCGGCAAAAGTCTATGGTCTCAGGAAGAATGGGTCATGGGTCGAAAAAGTCATCATCTCTGGCAAACGTCCGATCAAATCAGCCAAATTCAGCGTCGATGGACATCACCTTGTGACCAATTCGTACGATAATAAGGTGCGAATTATTAAACTACAGAAAAATAAATGATTGTCTGTGTGCTGTGACAAATAAAAGGGGCGTCATTCTGCATGTATTGAAATACAGAAACTTTTTAAGAGCATTTTTTGAACTTTTATTTCAAAATCGATTCTAAGCTACTTCATCAACTTTGAGCGTCCTTGTTTTTGCGGCGTTACTAACTTTGGAAAAACCAGATATGCTTTATGATGTTAATAAATCAGGCATAGTCGGTTCCTCCTCGACTCCAACCAAGCTCGCGCGATTAGAGGGAGAGTCACCTGGTGTCAGTGTGGCTAGATCCGTCACTATACCTGACAGAGAAATTAAGAAAACAGTTTTATTGCACGATTTGCCCGAGGAATTAACCATCAAAATTATTCGCTTGTTGGAACTTCGGGATGTTGCCCGTTTACAACAGGTATCGACTCAAATAAACAGGGTTATTAAAAGCGATCATTCTCTGGCAAAGGCATGGTATGAAAGGTTTCCTTCTTTACATCAATATCAACTTAAGAAAATCCTTCCTGCCAATGATAAAGAACAACTTCGTAGTTGGCTGCGACCATTTACGAAGGATGAAACGTTAATTGAATCACTCATAAAAAGCCGTAAGAGCGTTTATTTTTCTGCTTTGTTCCATTTCACCAGAACTGGACTTATGTCTCGATGTAAAACATTTAATTTAGGTACAAAAGACACCATTTCAAATAATTGGGTCATTTCAGAAACCATCAGCGCGGATGGCCGCCATTTGGTAGCGTTCTTCGACTGTGATCATAAAAAGGTACAAATATATGGTCAGGAGGTCGATGGGTCATGGCTAGGAAAAGTGACCATTTCCCATGATGACTGGATCGACTCAGTCACCTTCAGTGAAGACGGTAGCCATGTGGTGACCCTCAGCAGTTTGGCTAAAAAGGTGAAAATCCACGGTCAGAAAGCCGGTGGTTCATGGGAAGAAAAAGCCACCATTGCTCATGATGAATACATCAACTCAGCCTCTTTCAGCCCGGATGTCTGCTATCTGGTAACCGCCAGTAACGATAACACGGCAAAAGTCTATGGTCAGAGCGGCGATGGCTCATGGCAACAAAAACTCACCATTTCCCACAACGATTGGATCAACTCAGCCTGTTTCAGTGCAGATAGCCACCATCTGGTGACCGTTAGTTGCGATAACACGGCAAAAATTTATGGTCTGAAGGTCGATGGGTCATGGGGAGAAGTAGCCATCATTTCCCATACTGGTTGGGTCTCTTTAGCCACCTTTAGCCCCGATAACCGCCATCTGGTGACCGTCGGCGATGATTTTATGGCCAAAATTCACTGTTTGAAGGACGATGGATCATGGGAAGAAAAAGCTATCATTTCCCACGATACCTGGGTCAACTCGGTCACTTTCAGTGCTGATGGTTGCAAAGTGGTGACCACCAGTAACGATTACACAGCGAAAATCTTTGGTCTCAAGACGGGCGGGTCATGGGAAGAAGAAGTTACCGTTAACCACGATCACGAGGTCACCTCAGCCACCTTCAGCCCCAATGGCTGCTATGTAATTACCATCAGTAACGATCACATGGTGAAAATCTGTGGTCTGAAGGTTGATGCTGTATGGGAAGAAAAAGCCACCATTTCCCATGATGACTTTATCAAGTCAGCGATCTTCAGCGCCGATGGACGCAGTGTGGTGACCGCCAGTATAGATGGAACGGCAAAAATCTATGGTTTAAAGGCCGATGGATCATGGTGGGAAGAAGTCACCATTTTCCATACCTCTTCGGTCAACTCAGTCGCCTTTAGCCCTGATGGCCGTCATGTGGTGACCGCCAGTAAAGATCGAACAGCAAAAATCTATGGTCAGGAAATTGATGGATCATGGGTCAAAAAAGCCATCATTACAGAGAATGGTTCGATTGACTCAGCCACTTTTAGCGCTGACAGTCACCATGTAATGACTACCCGTTCTTTTGCACCCGTTGACCAGCTGTTGAAGAAGTATACGTTCACTGCTTTTCCAGGATCCATAAGCCCGCCCTGTAGGGGACAATTTCGGGACGTTACAAATAAAAGGGACGCCATTGTGCATGCGCTGAACTTTAATGGCACTTAAGACAATGTCATGAACTTTTATTTAAAAACCGAGTCTGATTTGCTGACTTAATTTTTAACGCCCTTTTTAATCCGGGGAAAATGCTTACCAGGAGTCACAAGGTTTGGAAGCTACCGATAATAAATCCACCAGGTTTGGTTCACTCTCGCCGTCAACTAATCGTGATCAACCGGAGGGGGAGGGATTATCCGGTGTCAGCGCAGGCAGGTCCGTCGCTATACCTGATAAGAGAAAAACGAAAAAATCTTTATTTTTCGATTTACCTATTGAAACAACCAATAAAATTATTGGTTTGTTGGAGTTTCGAGATGTTACCCGCTTACAGCAGGTTTGTAATTACTTTAACTGGGCTGTTAAAAACGATCATGCACTGGAAAGGGCCTGGTACCGCCGGTTTCCTATACCACACCAGGATCAATTAAAGAAAATCCTTGCTACAAAGACTAAAGAACAACTCCGTCATTGGCTGCGACCGTTTACCAGGGATGAAGCGTTCGTTGAATCACTCGTAAATGATCGAGAGAAAGTTTATTTTCCCGCTCTCTTTTATTTCACCAAAGCCCGGCTGATGTCTGAATGCAAAACCTATAATGCAGTCGGAGAAGTCGAGATTACCCATGAAATCGGTGTGTATTCAGTCACCTTCAGTGCCGATGGCAGCCGCCTGATGACCGAGGGAGGCGATGGCGTGAAAATCTACGGCCAAAGGGCCAATGGATCATGGGAAAGAGAAATCTTCATTCCCCACGAAGACAATGTTGAATTGGCCATCTTATGCGACGATGGCCGCCACCTGGCGATCGCCACTTTTGATTATAGGGTGAAAATCTATGGTCAAGTCGATGGGATATGGGCACAGAAACTCGCCATTTCCCACGATAACGATTGCTCCGATCTTGTCTTCAGTGCCGATGGCCACCATTTAGTGACCGCCAGCCGCGATAACACGGCGAAAATTTGTGTTCAGGGAGACGATGGGACATGGGAAGAAAAACTCACTATTTCCCATGATGAATGGGTTGTCTCAGCCACCTTCAGTGCCGATAGTCGCCATTTGGTGACCGCCAGTTTGGACAAGTCTGCAAAAATCTATGGGCAGAAGGACGATGGATCCTGGGAAGAAGAAGTCACCATTTTCCATGACGCTAGTATCATATCAGCCGACTTCAGCCCCGATAACTGCCATGTTGTGACTGTCGGTGTCGATCACAAGGTGAAAATCGTTTACGGATCATGGGGAACAGAAGCCTCCATTGAACATGATGGCAACGTCGAGGCGACCTTTAGTGCCGATAGCCGACATTTGGCAACGGCCAGTTGCGATAAAACGGCAAAAATCTGTGGTCAAAAGGATGATGGGTCATGGCAAGAAGAAGTCATCATTGCCCATGATTGCTATGTCAACTCAGCCGTCTTTAGCCCCAATGGCCGCCATGTGGTAACCGCCAGTTGGGACAAGACTGCAAAAATCTACGGTCAGAGGGGTGACGGATCATGGGAACAAAAGCGCACTATCCGCCATAATGACCGTGTCCTCTCAGCCATCTTCAGCCCCGATGGCCGCCATCTGGTGACAGCCAGTCTCGATCGCACGGCGAAAATCTACGGTCTGAAGACTGACGGATCCTGGGTCGAAAAGGCCACTATTTCCCATCAGGGTGATGTCAAATCAGCCATCTTCAGCGCCGATGGGTGCCTTGTGGTGACCACCAGTTCCGATGGTAAGGCAAAAATCTATGGTCAGGATACTTTTGGATCCTGGGTAGAAAAAGCCATGGTTACCCATAGACATAAAGAATCGACCCAAATAAATCGCCTTAGCGCCAGTGGCCACCATCTGGTGGCACCTCTTAACGATAGCTGTGTGATCATTTATAAACTGTCGATGAATGCTTGACTGTTTGCTTTCAGAAGTAAAAGGGGCGCCATTCTGCATGTGCTGAAATACAGAAACTTTTTAAGACCCTGTTTTGAACTTTTATTTCAAAATTGATTCTAATCTCTTTCATCCATTTTGAACGTCCTTGTTTTTCGGGGCGGTAATAAGGAAAAGCCAGGTATGCTTTATGCTGCTAAAGAATCAGGCATAGTCGGTTCATCCTCGACCCCAACCAAGCTCGCACGATTAAAGGCAGAGTCGCCTGGTGTCAGTGTGGGTAGATCCGTCACTATACCTGACAGAGAAATCAAGCAAACAGTTTTATTGCACGATTTGCCCGAGGAATTAACCATTAAAATTATTCGCTTGTTGGAACTTCGGGATATTGCCCGTTTACAACAGGTATCGACTCACATAAACAGGGTTATTAAAAACGATCATGCTCTGGCTAAGGCATGGTATGAAAGGTTTCCTTCATTACATCAAGATCAATTTAAGAAAATCCTTCCCGCCAATGATAAAGAACAACTTCGCAGTTGGCTGCGACCATTTACGAAGGATGAAACGTTAATTGAATCACTCATAAAAAGGCGGAAGAGCGTTTATTTTTCTGCTTTGTTCCATTTCACCAGAACTGGACTCATGTCTCGCTGTAGAACATTTAATTTAGTTACAAAAAACACCACTTCAAATAGTTGGGTCATTTCAGAAGCCTTTAGCGCCAGTGGCTGTCATCTGGTGGCGTACGGCTGTGATCATAAAAAGGTGAGAGTCTATAGCCGGGAGGTCGATGGGTCTTGGGTAAGAAAAGTAACCATTTCCCATGATGACTTGATCGACTCAGTCTCCTTCAGTGCAGATGGCAGCCATGTGATGACCCTCAGCAGTTCCGATGGCAAGGTGAAAATACATGGTCATAAAGCCGATGGCTCATGGGAAGAAAAAACGACCATTTCCCATGATGACTACACCAACTCAGCCTCTTTCAGCCCGGATGGTTGCTATCTGGTAACCGCCAGTAACGATAACACGGCAAAAGTCTATGGTCAGAGCGGCGATGGCTCATGGGAACAAAAACTCACCATTTCCCATAATGATTGGATCTACTCAGTTTGTTTCAGTGCCGATAGTCAACATTTGGCGACTATCAGTTGCGATAACACAGCAAAAATTTATGGTCAGAAGACAGATGGATCATGGGGAAAAGAAGCCACCATTTCCCATGGTAAATGGGTCACCTCTGCCAGCTTTAGCCCCGATGACCGCCATGTGGTGACCGTCGGCGATGATAACATTGCGAAAATCTTCAGCTTTCAGCTCGATGGATCATGGGAAGAAAAGGTCGCAGTTTCCCACGATCTCTGGATCAGCTCGGTCACATTCAGTGCTGATAGTCGCAGAATGGTGACCACCAGTAACGATTGCACAGCGAAAATCTTTGGTCTCAAGACGGGTGAGACATGGGAAGAAGAAGTTACCATCAACCACGATCACAGGGTTAACTCAGCCAGCTTCAGCCCCAATGGCTGCCATGTAATCACCGTCAGTAACGATAACAAGGTGAAAATCTGTGGTTTGAAGGTTGATGGATTATGGGAAGAAAAAGCCATCATTTCTCATGATGACTTAATCAACTCAGCCACCTTTAGCGCCGATGGACGCAGTGTGGTGACCGCCAGTAAAGATGGAACGGCAAAAATCTATGGTCTGAAGGCCGATGGGTCATGGAGGGAAGAAGTCACTATTTTCCATGCTTCCTCGGTCAACTCAGCCTCCTTTAGCCCCGATAGTCGCCACGTGGTGACCGCCAGTAAAGATCGGGCAGCAACAATCTATGGTCAGCAGATTGATGGATCATGGGTCAAAAAAGCCATCATTGTACAGAATGGTTCAATTGACTCAGCTGCTTTTAGCGCTGACGGTCACCATGTAGTGACTACCCGTTCTTTTGCACCTGTTGACCAGCTGCTGAAGAAGTATACGTTCAGTGCTTTTCCGGGATCCATAAGCCCGCCACCTTTATAGGGGACAATTTCGGGACAAAGCTTGATATGAAAGGCTGAATAGGTGGCCGATAGCAGGTACTATGCAAGCCCGGTACCTTAAGCAGTCACCTTTCGTGCAATACACCCATTTACTGGCAATTTTGTTCAGGCTGTTAATGTAACGCTGCGCTCATTAAATCCAACGTTATTTTGTGCTCACTTTCCAAGCCAGAATTAGTACACTTTGTTAAAAAAAGCTCATCATTTTTCAACAAATTGTAGAATTTTGATAAAAAATCTTTTGCCTTTTCGCTGATTTCTTTATCTTCCAGCTTATCTATGTCAGAAAAAGTTACAGTTTGGCAGTCATCATATACTTCTCCTCTTTCATGAAATGGAAAGTAACCCACTCCTTCACAACGAGATATTAACTGATCTAAATTCTGCTCCTCATGTTGCAAAGAACATTCAGGCACACGGCGAAGCAGTCGTTCTTTCATTTTTCTTGCATAGAACTTTTTTGAAGAAACTGCTCCTGGCTGCTCTCTGGCAAGTAATGAAGCGCGGTATAGATCTAGCATCTCGAGATTTCTATTCAACACGGAATGAGAAAAAGTGTATAAGACCTGTCCAGTTAGTCGAAACTCTTTTAAATGTAACTCATCAATGAGGGTGGCCAGACTGTTGAACGCATTATAGAGCGGTGATGCATTGGCATTATATGTGTAAAAAACAGAAATAATAAAAATAATTCGAGTGATTGCAATGGCTCTGTGATTTTTCATGTGCTTCAGGTTTCTTTACTTTGAAAACTAACCCTGAAGGTAGCACTTTTTTATTATTCTGCAGGAAGACAATAGCGCTGAAGTCAGCACTAAGTACTCAGCCATACGGAATCGAATATTTCTGGCTTATTGGGCAGGTGCTCTGCAAGGCGCAACGACGGGAACATAGCAAGCTATGTGACCAGAGTTGCAACGCATCACGACTGCATGGATGCAGGAGCTAGAGCAACGCAGGAGCAGTTGCCGTGAGTGCCTGAACAATAAGTCAGAAAATATGATTTCGTATGGTTGAGTACTTATTATCCTGTCAAAAGTTGCATGCATCAAAAAGCCGCTATCATTTTCACCAAAGCCCGACTGATGTCTGAATGTGAAACGCCAAGAGCAGTCAGAAAAGTCACCATTGCCTTGCATCTCTGAGTCAACTCGGCCAGCTTCAGCGCCGATGGAGACAACATTGTGCATGCGCTGAACGACTGAAGCCTCTTTAAGACAATGTCAGGAACTTTTATTTCAAAACCGAGTCTGATTTACTGTCTTAATCTTTAACACCCTTTTTAATCCGGGGAGAATGCTTACCAGGAGGAATAAGGTTTGGAAGCTACGGATAATATATCCACCATGATCGGTTCACTTTCGCCGTCAACCAGTCGCGCTCAATCGAAGGCAGAATTGTCGGGTGTCAGTGCAGGTAGATCCGCCATACCTGTAAAGGAAGAAGCGGAACAAAGTTTATTTTTTAATTTACCTTTAGAAGTAACAACACGAATTATTCGCTCGTTGGAGGTTCGGGATGTTGCCTGCTTACAGCAGGTTTGTCATTACTTTAACGGTATTATTAAAAACGATCATGAACTGGAAAGAGCATGGTATCGACAGTTTTCCTCACCACACCGATATCAATTAAACAAAATTCTTCCTGCAAAGGATAAAGAACAACTTCGTAATTGGCTGAGACCGTTTACGAAGGATGAAGCGTTAGTCGAATCAGTCATAACACAACGAGAGCAAGTTTATTTTCCTGATCTATTCTATTTCACCAAAGTTCGACTGGTGTCTGAATGCGCAAGGTTTAAAGTAGATAGAGAAATCTTCATTGGCCATGATGAAGATGTATTCTCAGCCATCTTTAGCGCCAATGGAACCCGACTGGTGACTGCCGGTAGCCATGGGGCGAAAATCTGTGGTCAGAAGGCCAATGGGTTTTGGGAAGAAGAAATCTTTATTTCCCATGTCACCAATGTCAGATCAGCCACCTTCAGTACAGATGGTCGCCATGTGGCGACCGCCAGCAAAGATCGAACGGCAAAAATCTATAGTCAGGTCGATGGGTCATGGGAAGCGAAACTTACCATTTCCCATGATGATTGGGTTAACTCAGCCACCTTCAGCGCCGATAGTCGCCATTTGGTGACCGCCAGTATGGATACAACGGCGAAAATCTGCGTTCAGGGAGCCGATGGATCATGGGAAGAAAAACTCACCATCTCCCATGATGGTTCTGTCAACACAGCCAGCTTCAGTCCGGTTGGCTGCTATGTGGTGACGGCCAGTGACGATAACACGGCCAAAATCTATTGTCAGAGGACTGATGGATCATGGGTAGAAAGAGCCAACATTTTCCATGATAAATTTGTCCTCTCAGCCACCTTCAGCCCCGATAGCCGCCATGTGGTGACTGTTGGTTACGATCACAAGGTGAAAATCGTCTATGGATCATGGGCGTCAGAAGTCTCCATTGATCATGATGATACGGTCACATCAGCCACTTTTAGTGCTGATAGCCGCCATCTGGTAACGGCCAGTTACGATAAGACGGCGAAAATCTTTGGTCAGAAGATCGATGGCTCATGGGAAGAAGAAACCGTTATTTTCCATGATGACCGTGTTAACTCAGCCGCGTTCAGTCCTAAAGGCCACTATGTAGTCACGGCAAGTGACGACAAAACAGCGAAAATTCATGGTCAGAAGGGCGACGGATCATGGGAAGAAAAGCGCATTATTTATCATGATGACCGTGTCCTCTCGGCTATTTTCAGCCCCGATGGCCGCCATGTGGTGACGGCCAGTCTCGATTACACGGCGAAAATCTATGGTCTGAAGACTGACGGATCCTGGGTCGAAAAGGCCATCATTCCCCATCTAAGTTTTGTCGAATCAGCCACTTTCAGTGCTGATGGCTGCCTTGTGGTGACCACCAGTTCGGATGGGAAGGCAAAAATCTATGGTCAGGATACTTTTGGATTCTGGGTAGAAAAAGCCATCGTTACCCATAGACATAGAGATTCGACCAAAGTAAATCGCCTTAGCCCCAATGGCCACCATCTGGTGGCGCCCTTTGACGATAACAGCGTGATGATTTATAAGCTTTCGATGAATGATTGACTGTTTGCTTTTAGAAATAAAAGGAACGCCATTCTGCATGTGCTGAAATACAGAAACTTTTTAAGACCCTGTTTTGAACTTTTATTTCAAATTAGATTCTAATTTTCTTTATCAATTTTGAACGTCTTTATTTATCGGGGCGGTACTAACTCAGGAAACTTCAGAGATGCTTTCTGATGCTAATAACTCAGGCTCAGTCGATTCATTCTCGACCCCAAACAATCTCGCACAAATAGAGAGAGAGTCATCGGGTGTCAGTGTGGGTAGAACCGTGGCTGTAGCAGATACAAACATTAAGAAAACCGTTTTATTGCACGATTTGCCCGAGGAACTCACCATAAAAATTATTTGCTTGTTGGAGTTTCGGGATATTGCCCGTTTACAACAGGTGTCGACTCACTTAAACAGGGTTATTAAAAACGATCATGCTCTGGCAAAGGAATGGTATCAACGGTTTCCTTCAGCACATCAATATCAACTTAAGAAAATCCTTCTAAACACAGATAAAGAACAACTTCGTAACTGGCTGCGACCGTTTACGAAGGATGAAGCGTTAATTGAATCAATCATAGAAAAGCGAGAGAACGTTCATTTTTCTGCTTTGTTCCATTTCACCAAAACTGTACTGATGTCTCAATGTAAGACATTCAATTTAGATACAAAGGCGACCATTTCAAACAATTGTGTTTTTTCAAAAGCCTTCAGCGACGATCGCCGCCATGTGTTGACAACCAATTGTAATCATAAGAACGCGAAATTGTATGGGCAGGAGGTCGACGGTTCATGGGCTGAAAAAGTGAACTTTCCCCAAGATTACTGGATCATGTCAGCCACCTTTAGCAGAGATGGTAGTCATCTGGTGACCTTCAGTGGTTTTGAAAATATAGTGAAAATCCATGGACAGATAGCCGATGGCTCATGGGAAGAAAAAGCTACCTTTTCCCATGATGAATGGGTCAACTCAGCCTCCTTCAGCCCAGACGGTTGCTATGTGGTAACCGCCAGCAAGGATAACACGGCAAAAATCTACGGTCAGAGCGGCGATGGCTCATGGGAACATAAACTCACTCTTTCTCATAGTGGTAGGGTCATCTCAGCCTGTTTCAGCGCCGATAGCCAACATCTTGTGACCGTTGGTTGCGATAACATGGCAAAAATTTATGGTCAGAAGACCGATGGAACCTGGAGAGAAGAAACCACCATTTTCCATAATAATTGGGTCACTTCAGCCACCTTTAGTCCCGATGACCGCCATTTGGTGACCGTCAGCAATGATAGCAGGGCCAAAATTCTCAGCTTTGAGGTCGATGGATCATGGGAAGAAAAAGTCACCATTTCCCACGATCGCTGGATCGGCTCGGTCACTTTCAGTGCTGATAGTCACAGAGTGGTGACCACCAGTAACGATTACACAGCAAAAATCTTTGGTCTCAAGACGGGTGGTTCATGGGAAGAAGAAGTCACCATTTCTCACCATCTCAGGGTCTTATCAGCCAGCTTCAGCCCCGATGGCTGCTACGTAATGACTTTCGGTGACGATAACCTGGTGAAAATCTGTGGTCCGAAGGTTGATGGATCATGGGAAGAAAAAATCACCATCTCCCATAATCACTTTATCGAATCAGCCACCTTCAGTGCCGATGGACGCCGCGTGGTGACCGCCAGTAAAGATGGAACGGCAAAAATCTATGGTCTCAAGATCGATGGATCATGGAGGGAAGAAGCTACCATTTCCTATGATCACTGGATCAGCTCAGCCTCCTTCAGCTCCGATGGCCGCCATGTGATGACCGCCAGTATTAATGGAACAGTCACAATCCATGGTCAGAACCTTGATGGATCATGGGTCGAAAAAGCCATCATTCTACAGAATGCTTCGATTCACTCAGCGACTTTTAGCGCTGACGGTCACCATGTGCTGACCACCAGTTTTTTAGCACCCGTTGATCAGCTGCTGAAGAAGTATACGTTCAGAGCTTTTCCACGATCCATAAGCCCACCACCCTGATCACTGTAAATAAGATATGGATACTGTAAATAATAAATCCGGCATGGTTGGTTCATCCTCGCCCCCAACCAAGCTCCCACGATCGGAGCGAGAACCCTCTGTTATCACTGCGGGCAGGTCTGTTACTGTAGCTGACGAAGCAATAAGGAAAACAGCTTCATTACACGATTTGCCCGAGGAATTAACCATCAAAATTATTCGCTTGTTGGAGTTTCGGGATATTGCCCGTTTGCAACAGGTGTCGACTCACTTACATGGGGTTATTAAACGCAATCATGTTCTGGCAAAGGCTTGGTATCAGGGGTTTTCTTCAGCAGATCAATTTCAATTAAAGACAATCCTGCCTGCAGAGGATAAAAAACGACTCCGTCACCGGCTGCGACCATTTACAAAGGATAAAGCGTTAGTCAAATCGCTCATAAAAAAACGGAAGAAAACTTATTTTCCTGCGCTGTTCTATTTCACCAAAGCCCGACTGATGTCTGAATGCGAAACCTTCAGAGTAGTTAAAAAAGTTACCATTACCCACCATATCTGGGTCAACTCAGCCACTTTCAGCTCCAATGGCCGCCATGTTGTGACGGCCAGCCTTGATAACACGGCGAAAATATATGGCCAGAAGGACGACGGGAAATGGGTAAAAAAAAGGACCATTATGCATGATCACTTTGTCGACTCAGCCACCTTCAGTGCAGATAGCAGTCATCTGGTGACCGTCAGTGGTTGGGATAATAAGTTGAAAATCCATAGCCAGAAGGCCAATGGGTCATGGGAAGAAAAAGCCACCATTTCTCATGGTGACTATATCAACTCAGTGACCTTCAGCCCCGATAGTTGCCATCTGGTGACCAGCAGTCAGGATAATACGGCGAAAATCTGTGGGCAAAAGGACGATGGATCATGGGAAGAAAAAATCACCATTTTGCATGATAACTGGCTCAACCCGCCCACCTTCAGCCCCGATGGCCGTCATCTGGTGACTATGAGTAGAGATAATAAGGCGAAAATCTATGGTCAGAAGACCGATGGATCATGGGTAGAAGAAACCACCCTTTCCCTTGATCACAATGTCTACTTAGCCAGCTTTAGTGCTGATAGCCGTCTAGTGGTGACCGCCGGTACAGGCAACAAGGTACAAATCCATAGCCTGGGGGCTGATGGTTCATGGGAAAAAGAAGTCAATATTTTGCATGATTGCTGGGTCACTTCAGCCAATTTCAGCTCCGATGGTTGCCGTGTGGTGACCGCCAGCAGAGATGGCAAGGCAAAAATCTGTGGTCAGAGATTCAACGGCTCATGGGAAAAAGAAGTCACCATTTTGCATGATAATTGGGTCAACTCAGCCTGCTTTAGTCCCGATGACCGCCATGTGGTGACTGCCAGTAAGGATCGCAAGGCGAAAATCTGTAGTCAGAAGGACGATGGAGTCTGGGAAAAAAAGCTCAGCGTTTCCCATAATGACGATGTCATCTCCGCCACCTTCAGCCCCGATAGCCGCCATGTGGTGACTGCCAGTATGGATGGCAAGGCGAAAATCTGCGGTCAGAAGACTGACGGATCATGGGTCGAAAAAGCCATCATTTCCCATAGAGGTGGGGTCAAATCAGCCACCTTTAGTGACGATGGCTGCCATGTACTGACCGTCAGTCGGGATGGAACAGCAAAAATCTATGGTCACAAGACTGATGGATCATGGGTCGAAAAAGTCATTATTTCCCGCAAAAGCCGGATCAACTCGGTTACTTTCAGTGCCGATGGATACCACTTTGTAACCGTATCTGACGATAACAAAGTGCGAATTAATAAACTCAAGAGGAATAAATGATTGTTTGTTTACTGTGACAAATAAAAGGTATGCCATTCTGCATTCGCTGAAAGATAGAAACTTAAGAGCCTGTCAGGAACTTTTATTTCAAAGCCGTCTCTAATTGTTTTTATCAATTTAGAACCTCTTTGTTAAGAGGGTGTCGCAAAACTCTGGTTCCCATGCTCCAGCGTGGGAACCCATACCCATCTCGCGCTGCAGAGTCCGCTTTTCAGGGGAGGTATGCATTCCCACGCAGAGCGTGGGAACGAGTTGTTAGAGTTTTGCGACAGCCTCTTAATCGAGGGGGGATAATAGCTCAGGGGAAATCAGATATGCATTCTGACTTTAGTCACTCCGGCATATCCGGCTCGTACTCGCTACCGGCCAATCTGGCAAGACCGGAGGGTGAAGAATCTGCTGTCATGGTCTGCAGGACTGTCACTTTACCTGACACAGAAATAAAGAAAACCGCTTCATTGCAAGGTTTGCCCGAGGAAATAACCGTCAAAATTATTCGCTTGTTGGAACTTCGGGATATTGCCCGACTGCAACAGGTGTCGAGTCACTTGTACAGGGTTATTAAAAACGATCATGCTCTGGCAAAGGCATGGTATCAACGGTTTTCTTCACCACATCAATATCAACTAAAGAAAATCCTTCCTGCACAGGATAAAGAACAACTTCGTAATTGGCTGCGGCCGTTTACGAAGGACGAAGCCTTAGTAAAATCACTCATAAAATATCGAAAGACAGTTTGTTTTCCTGCTTTGTTCCATTTCACCAGAACTGGATTGATGTCTCGATGTAAAACATTCCATTTGGATACAAAAGCTACCATTGCACATAATATTGGGGTCTCATCAGCCGTCTTTAGCACCGATGGCCGCCATCTGGTGACGGCCAGTTACGACAACACGGCGAAAATATATGACCAGGAGGACGATGGTAAATGGGTAGAAAGAATCACCATTTTTCATAATCACATTGTCAATTCTGCCACTTTTAGTGCAGATGACCGCCACGTGTTGACCGTCTGCGGTTGGGATAACAAGGTGAAAATCCATGGTAAGAAAGCCGATGGGTCCTGGGAAGAAAAAACCACCATTTCCCATGAAGGCTTCGTCGTGTCAGCTACCTTCAGCCCGGATGGCTGCTATGTAGTGACCGCCAGCAACGATAACACGGCAGAAATCTATGGTCTGGGCGTTGATGGGTCATGGGAGCAAAAACTCACCATTTCCCATAATCACCAGATCAACTCAGCCACCTTCAGCGCTGATAGCTTTCATGTAGTAACCGCCAGCTACGATATGACGTCAAAAATCCTTAGCCGACAGACTGATGGGTCATGGCAAGAAAAAGCCACCATTTCCCATGATAGCTGGATCGAATCAGCCACTTTTAGCGCCGATGACCGTCATTTGGCGACCATGAGTCGCGCTTTCGAGGTGAAAATCCACAGCCAGGAGAACGATGGATTATGGCGAGAAAAACTCACTATTTCCCACGCTCACTGGGTCAGCTCAGTCATATTCAGTCCTGATGCCAGCCGTCTGTTGACCGCCAGTTGGGATAAGACGGCGAAAATCTTTGGTCTGAAGGCCGATGGTTCATGGAGAGAAGAAACCACCATTTCCCACAGTCTCGGTGTCTATTCAGCCGCCTTTAGTCCCGATGGCAGCTACACAGTAACCGTCAGTGCGGATAAAACGGCGAAAATCTGTGGTCCAAAGGATGATGGATCATGGCAAGAAAAAGTCACCATTTCCCATCGTAACTCAATCATCTCAGCCACCTTCAGTGCCGATGGGCGCAGTGTGGTGACAGCCAGCAAAGATGGAACGGCAAAAATCTATGGCCTGAAGACCGATGGATCATGGCAGGAAGAAGTCACCCTTTCCCATGATTCCCGGATCAATACAGCCTCCTTTAGTCCCGATGGTCGCCACGTGTTGACTGCCACTCGCGATGGTTCGGTAAAAATCTATGGTCAGGAGATGGATGGATCATGGGTCGAAAAAGCCATCATTTTCAATGATGGTTCGATTGACTCAGCCAGCTTTAGCTTTGATGGCCATCATGTAGTGACCACCTGTACCGATGGCAGGGTGCAAATTTATAGGCTAGTGTAGTGCGTCGTTCTTTTTGCAACTTAACCGGCGATTAGCCCGAACGACTTTTTCTAAGATATCATTTGCCTTAGCAGTCCAGATAAACGGCTTTGGATTTTGATTATGCTTTTCAATATATTCATCAATCGCACTGACTAGCTGTGGCACACTGACAAACACACCACGGCGTAAACGCTGACTCGTGAGATCCCGAAAAAATCTCTCAACCATGTTTAACCATGATGCTGACGTTGGCGTAAAGTGCATATGAAAACGAGGATGTTTTTCCAGCCATTCTCGCACCTTCGGGTGTTTGTGAGTCGCATAGTTGTCGCAAATCAGGTGCAGCTCTTTGTCTTTTGCCGTTTCCCTATTTATCTGTTTAAGAAACTTCAACCATTCCACATGGGTATGACGCTGCTGGCACTGACCGATGACAGCACCATCAAGTACATTCAGTGCTGCAAAGAGAGTGGTTGTACCATGTCGTTTATAATCATGAGTCATTGTTGCGGCACGCCCTTTCTTCAACGGTAAGCCAGGCTGTGTTCGATCGAGTGCCTGAACCTGACTTTTTTCATCACAGCACAGCACCAACGCATGTTCAGGAGGAGACAGATAGAGTCCGACAATATCTTCAAGCTTCTCCACAAATTTCGGGTCTCGGGACACCTTGAATGTCTTTTCCAGGTGAGGCTTGAGGCCATATGCATGCCATATCCGGCGAACACTTCTCTCACTGATACCGCTAACAGCAGCCATAGTTCGGGTGCTCCAGTGAGTGGCATTTTCCGGAAGGGTGTTTGTGGTCAGACTCACAATCTCAGCAGCATCAATCTTCTTTTTACGGCCACTGCGAGCTCGATCCTGTTCAATCCCGGAGAAGCCTTCCTGAGCATATCGGTCACGCCAGCGGCTGACCTGATGACGACCGATCTTCAGTATTTGCGCAATCTCAAGATTGCTTTTTCCTTCTGCAGAGAGAAGAACAATCTGGGCACGGCGGGCCAAGCGAAGAGGGCAAGTATTTGATGAAGTAATCTTTCTGAGTCGTATTTCTTCAGAAGCATCAAGTATTATCTCTGTGGCAACTCGCATAGTAAAAACAGGCAGTGGTTGGAATAACATCCATAGTAGACCGTTAGGAGTCTTTATGTACTGTTAATTAGGTCGCACTACACTAGGGGCGTCTGATTCAGGAGAAACCAGACATGCATCCTAATGCTGACAACTTTGGCGTAGTCGATTCAACCTCACTACCACCTGTGAGCACTTCATTGGGGGAAGAGCCATCGGGTGTCAGTGTGGGCAGGTCCGTCGCTGTACCTGAAAAAGAAATAGAGAAAACCGCTTTATTGCACGATTTGCCCGAGGAATTAACCCTCAAAGTTTTTCGCTTTTTGGAGCTTCGGGATATTGCCAGTTTGCAACAGGTCTCTACTCACTTTAACAGGTTTATTAAAAGCGAACATGTTCTGGAAAGGACATGGTATCGCCGGTTTTCTTTACCACACCAATATCAATTGAAGAAAAGCCTTCCTGTAGAGGATAAAGAACAGCTCCGAAATTGGCTGAGACCGTTTACGAAGGATCAAGCGTTAGTCGAATCACTCATAGAACACCGAGAGGCCGTTTATTTTCCTGCCCTTTTCCATTTCGCCAAAGCCCGACTGATGTCTCAATGCGAAAAGTATAATGTCGATACAGAGGCCGTTATTGCTCATGAAGACAGGGTGAACTCAGCCACCTTCAGCGCCAATGGTAGCCACCTGGTGACGGCCAGTGACGATGCAACGGCGATAATCTTTGGCCAGGGGACTGATGGAACATGGGCAAAAAAAGGCGTCATTTCCCATCGAGACATTGTCAAATCTGCCATCTTCAGCGCCGATGGCTGCCATCTGGTGACCGTCAGTTGGGATTGCACGGCAAAAATCTATAGTCAAATCGATGGGACATGGGAAGAGAAGCTCACCATTTCCCATGATGATGATTTCTACTCAGTCACCTTCAGTGCGGGTGGCCGCCATTTGGTGACCGTCAGTAAGGATAACACGGCGAAAATCTGTGTTCTGGGAGACGATGGCACATGGGAAGAAAAACTCACCATTTGCCATGGTGATTGGGTCGAATTTGCCGCCTTCAGCGCCAATAGCAGTCATTTGGTGACCGCCAGTCGCGATAACACAGCAAGAATCTATGGTCAGGAAGTTGATGGATCATGGGTAAAAAAAATCACCATTTTCCACGACCTACGGATCCAATCAGTCAACTTCAGTGCCGATAGTCACCGTGTAGTGACAGCCTCTAAGGATGGCGCAGTGAAAATCTATGGTCAAAAGGACGATGGCTCATGGGAAGAAGAAACCATCATTTCCCATAATTGCCTTGTCAACTCAGCTACCTTTAGTGCCGATAACTGCCATTTGGTAACGGCCAGTGAGGATTACACGGCGAAAATCTGTGGTCTGAAGGACGATGGATCATGGGAAGAAGAAGCCGTCATTTCCCATCATCGCAATGTCATCAACTCAGCCGCCTTCAGCCCCAACAGCTGCCATGTGGTGACGACTGGTTACGATAACACGGCGAAAATCTTTAGTAAGAAAGACGACGAATCATGGGAAGAAAAACGCACTATTTCCCATAATAACTATGTCAGCTCTGCCACCTTCAGCCCCGATAGTCGCCATTTGGTGACGGCCAGTAACGATGGCATGGCGAGAATCTATGGTCTGAAGACTGACGGATCCTGGGTCGAAAAGGCCATCATTTCTCATTTGAGTGTCGTCAAATCAGCCACCTTTAGCGCCGATGGCCGCCATGTGGTGACCACCAGTACAGATGAAACGGCAAAAATTTATGGTCAGGATGTTAATGGATTATGGGTAGAAAAAGCCGTTGTTGCCCATAGAGGTTTGGCCAAAACAACTGCCCTCAGTGCTAATAGCCATCATTTGGTCTCGCCCTTTCTAAATAACAATTTGAGAATTTATAAGCTATCTATGAATACTTGATTATTGGCTTTGATCAATAGAAGGAACATCATTGCGCATCTGCTGAAAGGCAGAAATTTCTTTAGTGGCACTTAACAACCTGTTGTGAACTTTTATTTCAAAACCGACTCTAATTGACTTCATCCATTTTGAATGTCTTTGCTCAGCGGAGAGGTGAAGACTTAAGAGAAACCAGATATGTATTCTGACGTTAATCATTCCGACATAGCCGGTTCACCTTCGCTAGCACCTGTGAGCACTTCATTGGGGGAAGAGCCATCGGGTGTCAGTGCGGGCAGGTCCGTCGCTGTGCCTGAAAAAGAAATAGAGAAAACCGCTTTACTGCACGATTTGCCCGAGGAATTAACCCTCAAAGTTTTTTGCTTTTTGGAGCTTCGGGATATTGTCAGTTTGCAACAGGTATCTACTCGCTTTAACAGGTTTATTAAAAACGAACATGTTCTGGAAAAGACATGGTATCGCCGGTTTTCTTTATCACATCGATATCAATTGAAAAAAAGCCTTCCTCTAGAGGATAAAGAACAGCTCCGAAATTGGCTGAGACCGTTTACGAAGGATCAAGCGTTAGTTGAATCACTCATAAAGCACCGAAAGGCCGTTTATTTTCCTGCCCTTTTCCATTTCGCCAAAGCCCGACTGATGTCTCAATACGAGAAGTATAATGTCGATACAGAGGCCGTTATTGCTCATGAAGACAGGGTGAACTCAGTCACCTTCAGCGACGATAGTCGTCATTTGGTGACTGCCAGTTACGACAATACGGCAAAAATCCTCTGCCTGCGGGACGATGGATCATGGGAAGAAAAAGGCGTCATTTCCCATCAAAACGCTGTCAGATCAGCCCTCTTTAGCGTTGATGGCCGCCATGTGGTGACCGCCAGTTGGGATTGTACGGCAAAAATCTATGGTCAAAAAATCGATGGCTCTTGGGAAGAAGAATCCATCATTTCCCATGATCAATGTGTCAACTCAGCTACCTTTAGTGCTGATAGCCGCCATTTGGTTACGGCCAGTATGGATAAAACGGCGAAAATCTATGTTCGGGGAGACGATGGGGCATGGGAACAAAAACTCACCATTTGCCATGGTAGTTGGGTCCACCTGGCCACCTTCAGCGACGATAGTCGTCATTTGGTGACTGCCAGTTACGACAACACGGCAAAAATTCTCTGCCTGCGGGACGATGGGTCATGGGAAGAAAAAGTCACCATCCCCCATAGTTATTTGATCAGATCAGCCGCCTTCAGCGCTGATGGTAGCTATGTGGTGACGGCCTCTAACGATCACACAGCGAAAATCTATGGTCAAAAGATCGATGGTTCCTGGGAAGAAGAATCCATCATTTCCCATGATCAATGGGTCAACTCAGCTACCTTTAGTGCTGATAGCCACCATTTGGTTACGGCCAGTATGGATAAAACGGCGAAAATCTGTGTTCATAGGGACGATGGATCCTGGGGAGAAGAAGCTGTCATTTTCCATAAGGGCAATGTTGACTCAGCCACCTTCAGCCTCGATAGCCGTCATGTGTTGACAACAAGTGGCGATAAAACGGCGAAAATCTTTAGTAAGAAGGACGACGGATCATGGAAAGAAAAATGCACCATTTCCCATGATTGCGGTATCAGGTCAGCTACCTTCAGCCCCGATGACCGTCATGTGGTGACCGCCGGTTACGATGGCAAGGCGAATATCTATGGTCTGAAGACTGACGGATCCTGGGTCAAAAAGGCCATTATTTCCCATGAAGATTTACTCAAAACAGCTACTTTCAGCGCTGATGGCGGCCTTGTGGTGACCACCAGTATGGATGGAACGGCAAAAATTTATGGTCATGGGGCTAATGGGTTATGGGTAGAAAAAGCCGTTGTTACCCATTCAGGTCCGGCCAAATCAACTGCCCTCAGTGCCAATAGCCACCATTTGGTTTTGCCCTTTCGCCTTAACGCTTTGAGAATTTATAAGCTATCGATGAATCATTGATTGTTTGCTGTGATCAATAAACGAACGCCATTGCGTATGTGCTGAAAGGCAGAAATTTCTTATAGTGGCATCTAACAACACACTGTGAACTTTTATTTCAAAGCCGACTCTAAGTACCTAACCAGTTGGTTTCGCCTATTCTGGACGGCGGCTTTTTCCATCCTTCTGCGTTCCAACTCTGGTTGCGTAGCTATGGCTACGCGCCCGTCGTTGCGCCTTGAAGGATGAAAAAATCCACTCGCCAGAATATGCGAAACCAACTGGCCAGGTACTTAACTGACTTCATCAATTTTGAATGTCTTTGCTTATCGGAGAGGTGAAGACTTAAGAGAAACCAGATATGTATTCTGACGTTAATCATTCCGACATAGTCGGTTCACCTTCGCTACCACCTGTGAGCATTTCATTGGAGGAAGAACCATCGGGTGTCAATGCGGGCAGGTCCGTCACTGTGCCTGAAAAAGAAATAGAGAAAACCGCTTTATTGCACGATTTGCCCGAGGAATTAACCCTCAAAATTTTTCGCTTTTTGGAACTTCGGGATATCATCAGTTTGCAACAGGTATCTACACACTTAAACAGGTTTATTAAAAACGAACATGTTCTGGAAAAGACATGGTATCGCCGGTTTTCTTTATCACACCAATATCAATTGAAAAAAAGCCTTCCTTTAGAGAATAAAGAACAGCTCCGAAATTGGCTGCGACCGTTTACGAGAGATCAAGCGTTAGTCGAATCACTCATAAAACACCGAAAGGCCGTTTATTTTCCTGCCCTGTTTCATTTCGCCAAAGCCCGACTGATGTCTCAATACGAAAAGTATAATGTCGATACAGAGGCCGTTATTGCTCATGAAGACAGGGTGAACTCAGCCACCTTCAGCCCCGATGGTAGCCACCTGGTGACGGCCAGTGAGGATGCAACGGCGATAATCTATGGCCAGGGGACTGATGGAATATGGGCAAAAAAAGGCGCCATTTCTCATCAAGGTGGTGTCAGATCTGCCATCTTCAGTGCTGATGGCCGCCATGTCGTGACCGCCAGTTGGGATCACACAGCAAAAATTTATGGTCAAGTCGATGGGACGTGGGAAGAGATGCTCACCATTTCCCATGATAACGATGTTACTTCAATTATCTTCAGTGCTGATGGCTGCCATTTGGTGACCGCCAGTAAGGATAAAACGGCGAAAATCTTTGTGCTGGAAGACGATGGGTCATGGGAAGAAAAACTCACCATTTGCCATGGTGCTTGGGTCCACCTGGCCACCTTCAGCGACGATAGTCGTTATTTGGTGACTGCCAGTTACGACAACACAGCAAAAATCTTCTGCCTGCGGGACGATGGATCATGGGAAGAAAAAGTCACCATCTCTCATAATTATTTGATCAGATCAGCCGCCTTTAGCGCGGATAGTAGCTGTGTGGTGACGGCCTCTATCGATGAAACAGTGAAAATCTATGGTCAAAAGATCGATAGCTCTTGGGAAGAAGAATCCATCATTTCCCATGACCACTGGGTCAACTCAGCTACCTTCAGTGCTGATAGCCGCCATTTGGTTACGGCCAGTAACGATAAAACGGGTAAAATCTGTGTTCAGAGGGACGATGGATCCTGGGGAGAAGTAGCTGCCATTTCCCATAAGGGCAATGTTGACTCAGCCGCCTTCAGCCCCGATGGCCGTCATGTGGTGACAACAAGTAGCGATAAAACGGCGAAAATCTTAAGTAAGAAGGACGACGGATTATGGGAAGAAAAACGCACCATTTCCCATGGTTACGGTATCAGGTCAGCCACCTTCAGCCCCGATGACCGTCATGTGGTGACTGCCGGTAACGATGGCAAGGCGAAAATCTATGGTCTGAAGACTGACGGATCCTGGGTCGAAAAGGTCATTATTTTCCATGAAAATTCAATCAAAACAGCTACTTTCAGTGCTGATGGCCGCCTTGTGCTAACCATCAGTATGGTTGGAACGGCAAAAATTTATGGTCAGGGGGCTAACGGATCATGGTTAGAAAAAGCGGTTGTTACCTATGGAGGAGGTAAGAACGAATCAAACGCCCTTAGTGCCAATAGCCACCATTTGGTTTTGCCCTTTCGCCGTAACGCTTTGAGAATTTATAAGCTATCGATGAGTCATTGATTGTTTGCTGTGATCAATAAACGAACGCCATTGCGCATGTGCTGAAAGGCAGAAATTTCTTTTAGTGGCATCTAACAACATACTGTGAACTTTTATTTCAAAGCCGACTCTAATCGTTTTCATCAATTTTGAATGTCTTTACTAACCGGGAAGTGTGAAAACTTAAGAGAAACCAGATATGTATTATAACGTTAATAATTCCGACATAGCCGGTTCACCTTCGCTACCACCTGTAAGCACTTCACCAGAGAAAGAACCATCGGGTGTCAATGCGGGCAGGTCTGTCACTGTGCCTGAAAAAGAAATAGAGAAAACAGCTTTATTACACGATTTGCCCGAGGAATTAACCCTCAAAATTTTTCGCTTTTTGGAACTTCGGGATATCATCAGTTTGCAACAGGTATCTACACACTTAAACAGGTTTATTAAAAATGAATATGTTCTGGAAAAGACGTGGTATCGCCGGTTTTCTTTATCACACCAATATCAATTGAAAAAAAGCCTTCCTTTAGAGAATAAAGAACTGCTCCGAAATTGGCTGCGACCGTTTACGAGAGATCAAGCGTTAGTCGAATCACTTATAACACACCGAGAGGCTGTTTACTTTCCTGCCCTTTTCCATTTCACCAAAGCCCGACTGATGTCTCAATGCGAAAAGTATAATGTCGATACAGAGGCCGTCATTGCTCATAAAGACAGCGTGAATTCAGCCACCTTCAGCGCCGATGGTAGCCAACTGGTGACGGCCAGTAACGATGCAACGGCGAAAATCTATGGTCAGAGGGCCAATGGATCATGGGCAAAAAAAGGCGCCATTTATCATCAAGACGGTGTCGGATTTGCCATCTTCAGTGCCGATGGCCGCCATGTGATAACCGTCAGTTGGGATTGTGCGGCAAAAATCCATAGTCAAATCGATGGGACATGGACAGAGAAACTTAGCATTTTCCATGATGGCAGTTTCTCCTCAGTCACCTTCAGTGCCGATGGCCGTCATTTGGTGACCGTCAGTGAGGATAACACGGCGAAAATCTGTGTTCAGGGAGACGATTGGGCATGGGAAGAAAGACTCACCATTTCCCATGATACCTGGGTCCACTTTGTCGCCTTCAGCGCCGATAGTCGTCATTTGGTGATCGCCAGTCACGATAACACAGCAGGAATCTATGGTCAGGAAGCTGATGGATCATGGGTAAAAAAAATCACCATTTCCCATGACCGACTGATCCAATCAGCCACCTTCAGCGTCGATAGTCACCGTTTGGTGACAGCCTCTGACGATGGCAAAGCGAAAATCCATGGTCAAAAGGACGATGGCTTATGGGAAGAAGAAACCATCATTTCCCATGATTGCCTTGTCAACTCAGCTAACTTCAGTGCCGATGACCGCCATTTGGTTATGGCCTGTGTGGATAACACGGCGAAAATCTTTGGTCTGAAGGACGATGGATCATGGGGAGAAGAAGCCATCATTTCCCATAATCGCTATGTCAACTCAGCCGCTTTTAGCCCCAATGGCAGCCATGTGGTGACGACAAGTTTCGATAACACGGCGAAAATCTTTAGTAAGAAGGATGACGAATCATGGGAAGAAAAACGCACTATTTCCCATGATCACTACGTCCGCTCAGCCACCTTCAGCCCCGATAGCCGCCATTTGGTGACGGCCAGTAACGATGGCATGGCGAGAATCTATGGTCTGAAGACTGACGGATCCTGGGGCGAAAAGGCCATTATTTCCCATCTGGGTGTTGTCATTTCAGCCACCTTTAGCGCCGATGGCCGCCTTGTGGTGACCACCAGTACAGATGAAACGGCAAAAATTTATGGCCAGATGACCGATGGATTATGGGTAGAAAAAGCCGTTGTTGCCCATAGAGGTTTGGCCCAATCAACTGTCCTCAGTGCCAATGGCCATCATTTGGTTTCGCCCTTTCGCCATAATAAATTGAGAATTTATAAGCTATCGATGAATCATTGATTGTTTGCTGTGATCTATAAAAGGGGTGCCATTGCGCATGTGCTGAAAGGCAGAAATTTCTTTAGTGGCAAATAGCAACCTATTATGAACATTTATTTCAAAGCCGACTCTAATCGTTTTCATCAATTTTGAATGTCTTTACTAACCGGGAAGTGTGAAAACTTAAGAGAAACCAGATATGTATTATAACGTTAATAATTCCGACATAGCCGGTTCTCCTTCGCTACCACCTGTAAGCACTTCACCAGGGAAAGAACCATCGGGTGTCAGTGCGGGCAGGTCCGTCGCTGTGACTGAAAAAGAAATAGAGAAAACCCCTTTATTACACGATTTGCCCGAGGAATTAACCCTAAAAATTTTTCGCTTTTTGGAGCTTCGCGATATCATCAGTTTGCAACAGGTCTCTGCACACTTAAACAGGTTTATTAAAAACGAATATGTTCTGGAAAAGACATGGTATCGCCGGTTTTCTTTACCTCACCAATATCAATTGAAGAAAAGCCTTCCTGTAGAGGATAAAGAACAGCTCCAAAATTGGCTGCGACCGTTTACGAAGGATCAAGCGTTAGTCGAATCACTCATAAAACACCGAAAGGCCGTTTATTTTCCTGCTCTCTTTCATTTCGCCAAAGCCCGACTGATGTCTCAATACGAAAGGTACAATGTCGATGCAGAAGCCGTTATTGTTCATCAAGACAAGGTGAACACAGCCACCTTCAGCGCTGATGGTAGCCACCTGGTGACGGCCAGTGACGATGCAACGGCGATAATCTACGGCCAGAAGGCCAATGGATCATGGGAAGAAGAAACCATCATTTCCCATAACCGCGATATCGTATCAGCCCTCTTTAGTGCCGATGGCCGCCATGTGGTGACCGAAAGTGTCATTGGAGCGGCAAAAATCTATGGTCAGGTCGAGGGATCATGGGCAGAGAAACTGAGCATTTTCCATGATGGCAGTTTCTCCTCAGTCACCTTCAGTGCCGATGACCGCCATCTGGTGACCGCCAGTTCGGATAACACGGCGAAAATCTGTGCTCAGGGAGACGATGGGTCATGGGAAGAAAAACTCACCATTTCCCATGATGGCTGGGTCGAATTTGCCGTCTTCAGTGCCGATAGTCGTCATTTGGTGACCGCCAGCGACGATAAGACAGCAAGAATCTATGGTCAGGAAGTTGACGGATTATGGGTAAAAAAAATCACCATTTTCCATGACCGACTGATCGAATCAGTCACCTTCAGCGCTGATGGCCGCCGTGTGGTGACGACCTCTACCGATGGCACAGCGAAAATCTATGGTCAAAAGAACGATGGCTCATGGGAAGAAGAAATCATCATTTCCCATGATGACAGGGTCAACTCAGCTACCTTTGGTGCTGATAGCCGCCATTTGGTAACGGCCAGTGAGGATAACACGGCGAAAATCTATGGTCTGAAGGACGATGGATCATGGCGAGAAGAAGCCATCATTTCCCATAATCGCAATGTCGACTCAGCCGCCTTCAGCCCCAATGGCCACCATGTGGTGACGACAAGTTATGATGACACAGCGAAAATCTATGGTAAGAAGGACGACGGATCATGGGAAGAAAAGCGCACCATTTACCACGGTCACGGTGTCATCTCAGCCACCTTCAGCCCCGATGACCGACACCTGGTGACCGCCGGTTTTGATGGCAAAGCGAAAATCTATGGTCTGAAGGCTGACGGATCCTGGGTCGAGAAGGTCATCATTTCCCATGAGGCTTCACTCAAAACAGCCATCTTCAGTGCCGATGGTCGCCTGGTGGTGACCACCAGTAAAGATGGAACGGCAAAAATTTATGGCCAGATGACCAATGGATTATGGGTAGAAAAAGCCACTGTTACCCATGGAGGTACGGCTGAATCAACTGCCCTCAGCGCCAATGGCCACCATCTGGTTTCGCCTTTTCCCGATAATATTTTGACGATTTATAAGCTGTCGATGAAGGATTGATTGTTTGCTGTGATCAATAAAGGGAGGCCATTGCGGGTGTGCTGAAAGGCAGAAATTTCTTTAGTGGCAATTAACAACCTATTATGAACTTTTATTTCAAAGCTGACTCTAAGTACTCAACCATACGAAATCATATTTTCTGACTTATTGTTCAGGCACTCGCGGCAACTGCTCCTGCGTTGCTCTAGCTCCTGCATCCATGCAGTCGTGATGCGTTGCAACTCTGGTCACATAGCTTGCTATGTTCCCGTCGTTGCGCCTTGCAGAGCACCTGCCCAATAAGCCAGAAATATTCGATTCCGTATGGTTGAGTACTTAACAGACTTCATTCATTTTGAATGTCTTTGCCCATCGGGGGAGGTGAAGACTTAAGAGAAACCAGATATGTATTCTGACGTTAATCATTCCGACATAGCCGGTTCACCTTCGCTACCAGCTGTAAGCACTTCATTGGCGCAAGAACCATCGGCTGTCGGTGCGGGCAGGTCCGTCGCTGTTGTTGACAAAGAAATAGAGAAAACAGTTTTATTACACGATTTGCCCGAGGAATTAACCCTCAAAATTTTTCGCTTTTTGGAACTTCGGGATATTGTCAGTTTGCAACAGGTATCTACTCACTTAAACAGGTTTATTAAAAACGAACATGTTCTGGAAAGGACATGGTATGGCCGGTTTTCTTTATCACATCAATATCAATTGAAAAAAAGCCTTCCTGTAGAGGATAAAGAACATCTCCGAAATTGGCTGCGACCGTTTACGAGAGATCAGGCGTTAGTTGAATCACTCATAACACACCGAGAGGCCGTTTATTTTCCTGCCCTTTTCCATTTCGCCAAAGCCCGACTGATGTCTCAATACGAAACGTATAATGTCGATATAGAGGCCGTTATTGCTCACGACGATAAGGTGAACTCAGCCACCTTCAGCGTCGATGGTAGGCACTTGGTGACGGCCAGTGACGACGCAACGGCGATAATCTATGGCCAGAGGACTGATGGAACATGGGAAAAAAAAGGCGTCATTTCCCATGACGATGTTGTCAAATGAGCCCTCTTTAGCGTTGATGGCCGCCAACTGGTGACCGCCAGTAAGGATAACACGGCGAAAATCTGTGTTCAGGGAGACGATGGGTCATGGGAAGAAAAACTCACCATTGTCCATGATGCCTGGGTCCACTTTGCCGCCTTCAGCGCCGATGCCAGCCATTTGGTGACCGCCAGTTTCAATAACACAGCAAGAATCTATGGTCAGGAAGTCGATGGATCATGGGTAAAAAAAATCACCATTTTTCATCACCAACGGATCAACTCAGTCACCTTCAGTGCCAATAGTCGCCGTGTGGTGACAGCCTCCAACGATGGCACAGTGAAAATCTATGGTCAAAAGACCGATGGTTCATGGGAAGAGGAAACCGTCATTTCTCATGATCATAAGGTCAACTCAGCTGCCTTTAGTGCCGATGGCCGCCATTTGGTAACGGCCAGTGAAGATAACACAGCGAAAATCTACGGTCTGAAGGACGATGGATCATGGGGAGAAGAAGCTGTCATTTCCCATGGGAGCTATATCAGCTCAGCTGCCTTAAGCCCCAATGGCAGCCATGTGGTGACGACAAGTTACGATTACACGGCGAAAATCAACAGTAAGAAAGACGACGGATCATGGGAAGAAAAACGGACTATTTCCCATAATGACTACGTCAGCTCAGCCACCTTCAGCCCCGATAGCCGCCATTTGGTGACGGCCAGTGACGATGGCATGGCGAAAATCTATGGTCTGAAGACTGACGGATCCTGGGTCGAAAAGACCATTATTTCCCATCTGGGTGTTGTCACATCAGCCATTTTTAGCGCCGATGGCCAGCTTTTGATGACCGCCAGTTGGGATCGTACGGCAAAAATTTATGGTCAGGATATTAATGGATTATGGGTAGAAAAAGCCGTTGTTGCCCATAGAAGTTTGGCCAAATCAACCGCCCTCAGTGGCAATGGCCACCATTTGGTTTTGCCCTCTCTCCATAACATTTTGATGATTTATAAGCTATCGATGAAGAATTGATTGTTTGCTGTGATCAATAAAAGGGACGCCATTGCGCATGTGCTGAAAGGCAGAAATTTCTTTGGTGATGCTCAACAGCCTATTATGAACTTTTGTTTCAAAGCCGACTCTAAGTACTCAACCATACGGAATCATATTTTCTGACTTATTGTTCAGGCACTCGCGGCAACTGCTCCTGCGTTGCTCTAGCTCCTGCATCCATGCAGTCGTGATGCGTTGCAACTCTGGTCACATAGCTTGCTATGTTCCCGTCGTTGCGCCTTGCAGAGCACCTGCCCAATAAGCCAGAAATATTCGATTCCGTATGGCTGAGTACTTAACAGACTTCATCAATTTTGAATGTCTTTGCTCATCGGGGGGGGGGGGAAGACTTAAGAGAAACCAGATATGTATTCTGACATCAATCATTCCGACATAGCCGGTTCACCTTCGCTACCAGCTGTAAGCACTTCATTGGCGCAAGAACCATCGGCTGTCGGTGCGGGCAGGTCCGTCGCTGTTGTTGACAAAGAAATAGAGAAAACAGTTTTATTACACGATTTGCCCGAGGAATTAACCCTCAAAATTTTTCGCTTTTTGGAACTTCGGGATATTGTCAGTTTGCAACAGGTATCTACTCACTTAAACAGGTTTATTAAAAACGAACATGTTCTGGAAAGGACATGGTATGGCCGGTTTTCTTTATCACATCAATATCAATTGAAAAAAAGCCTTCCTGTAGAGGATAAAGAACATCTCCGAAATTGGCTGCGACCGTTTACGAGAGATCAGGCGTTAGTTGAATCACTCATAACACACCGAGAGGCCGTTTATTTTCCTGCCCTTTTCCATTTCGCCAAAGCCCGACTGATGTCTCAATACGAAAAGTATAATGTCGATACAGAAGCCGTTATTGCTCATAATGACTGGGTGAAATCAGCCACCTTCAGCACAGATGGTAGCCACCTGGTGACGGCCAGTAGCGATGCAACTGCGCTTATCTATGGCCAGAGTGCCAATGGATCATGGGAAAAAAAAGGCATCATTTTCCATCAAGAGGGCGTCAGATCTTCCATCTTCAGCCCCGATGGTCGCCATGTGATGACCCTCAGTCGAGACTGTACGGCAAAAATCTATGGTCAAGTCGATGGGACCTGGGTGGAGAAACTCACTATTTCCCATGATCATTGGCTCAACTCAGCCACCTTCAGCGCCGATAGCAGCCACCTGGTGACCGCCAGCAATGATGAATCGGCGAAAATCTGCGTTCAGGGAGACGATGGCACATGGGAAGAAAAGCTTACCATTTCCCATGATGATAGGGTCAAATTTTCTGCCTTTAGCGACGATGGCCGTCATTTGGTGACCGCCAGTCACGATAACACGGCAAGAATCTATGGTAAGGAAGTCGATGGATCATGGGTAAAAAAAATCACCATTTTTCATGACCAACGGATCAACTCAATCACCTTCAGTGCCGAAAGTCGCCGTGTGGTGACAGCCTCTGAGGATGGCACAGTGAAAATCTATGGTCAAAAGACCGATGGCTCATGGGAAGAAGAAACCATCATTTCCCATGATGACTGTGTCAATTCAGCCACCTTTAGTACCGATGGCCGCCATGTGGTGACGGCCAGTAAAGATGACACAGCGAAAATCTTTGGTCTGAAGGACGATGGGTCATGGGGAGAAGAAGCGATCATATCTCACAATTCCTATGTCAACTTGGCCGCCTTCAGCCCCAATGACCGCTATGTAGTGACGGCAAGTTACACTAGAGCGAAAATCTGTATTAAGAAGGACGACGGGACATGGGAAGAAAAACGCACTATTTCCCACCGTAACTATATACGCTCAGCCACCTTCAGCCCCGATAGCCGCCATTTGGTGACGGCCAGTGACGATCGCATGGCAAAAATCTATGGTCTGAAGACTGACGGATCCTGGGTAGAAAAGACCATCATTTCCCATCTGGGTATTGTCATATCAGCCACCTTTAGTGCCGATGGCCGCCTTGTGGTGACCACCAGTACAGACAGAACGGTAAAAATTTATGGTCAGGATATTAATGGATTGTGGGTAGAAAAAGCCGTTGTTGACCAAATAGGGTTGCCCAATTTAACTGCCCTCAGCGCCAATGGTCACCATCTGGTTTTGCCCTTTTCCCATAACGTTTTGACGATTTATAAGCTATCGATGAAGCATTGATTGTTTGCTGTGATCAATAAAAGGGACACCATTGAGTATGTGCTGAAAGGCAGAAATTTCTTTAGTGGTTCTTAACAACCTATTATGAACTTTTATTTCAAAGCCGACTCTAACTGACTTCATCAAAATTGAAATTCCTTGCTAATCGGTGGGAATAATCAACCAAGAGAAACCAGATGTATTCTGATGTTAATTATTCCGACATAGCAGGTTCCCCTTCGATACCAGCTGTAAGCACTTCATTGGCGAAAGAACCGTCGGGAGTCAGTGCGGGCAGGTTCCTTGCTGTGCCTGAAAAAGAAATAGAGAAAACAGCTTTATTACACGATTTGCCTGAGGAAATAACCCTCAAAATTTTTCGTTTTCTGGAGCTTCGGGATATTGTCAGTTTGCAGCGGGTATCTACTTACTTAAACAGGTTTATTAAAAACGAACATGTTCTGGAAAGGACATGGTATCGCCGGTTTTCTTTACCACACCAGTATCAATTGAAAAAAAGCCTTCCTGTTGAGGATAAGGAACATCTTCGAAATTGGCTGCGACCGTTTACGACAGATCAAGCGTTAGTTGAATCACTCATAAAGCACCGAAAGGCCGTTTATTTTCCTGCCCTTTTCCATTTCGCCAAAGCCCGACTGATGTCTCAATACGAAAAGTATAATGTCGATACAGAGGCCGTTATTGCTCATAGTGACCAGGTGAAACCAGCCACCTTCAGCCCCGATGGCAGCCACCTGGTGGCGGCCAGTGAGGACGCAACTGCGCTTATCTATGGCCAGAGTGCCAATGGATCATGGGAAAAAAAAGGCATCATTCCCCATCAAAGGGGTGTCAGATCTGCCATCTTCAGCCCCGATGGTCGCCATGTGATGACCTTCAGTTGGGATTCTACGGCAAAAATCTATGGTCAAGTCGATGGGACTTGGGTGGAGAAACTCACTATTTCCCATGATGATTGGATCAACTCAGCCACCTTCAGCGCCGATAGCAGCTACCTGGTGACGGCCAGTGACGATGCAACGGCGAAAATCTGTGTTCAGGGAGACAATGGGTCATGGGAAGAAAAACTTACCACTTACCATGATGATTGGGTCAACTTTGCTGCCCTCAGCGTCGATGGTCGCCATTTGGTGACCGCCAGTGACGATAACACGGCCAGAATTTATGGTCAGGAAGTTGGTGGATTGTGGGTAAAAAAAATCACCATTTCCTATGACCGGGAGATCAACTCAGTCACCTTCAGCGCCGATGGTCGCCGGGTGGTCACCGCCAGTGATGATGGCACAGCGAAAATCTATGGTCAAAAGACCGATGGCTCATGGGAAGAAGAAACCATCATTTCCCATGATGACTGTGTCAACTCAGCCACCTTTAGTGCCGATGGCCGCCGTGTGGTGACGGCCAGTAAAGATAACACTGCGAAAATCTGTGGTCTGAAGGACGATGGGTCATGGGGAGAAGAAGCCATCATATCTCTTAATTGTTATGTCAACTTAGCCGCTTTCAGCCCCAATGACCGCCATGTAGTTACGGCAAGTTTCACCAGAGCGAAAATCCATAGTAAGACGGACGACGGATCATGGGAGGAAAAACGCACTATTTACCATCGTGACTCTATCTGCTCAGCCACCTTCAGCCCCGATAGCCGCCACTTGGTGACGGCCAGTGACGATCGCATGGCGAAAATCTATGGTCTGAAGACTGACGGATCCTGGGTTGAAAAAACCATCATTTCCCATCTGGATATTGTCTTGTCGGCCACCTTCAGCGCCGATGGTCGCCTTGTGGTGACCAGCAGTACAGATAGAACGGCAAACATTTATGGTCAGGATATTAACGGATTATGGGTAAAAAAAGCCTTTGTTGAGCAGACATGTTTTCCCACATCAACTGCCCTCAGTGCCAATGGCCATCATTTGGTTTCGCGCTTTCGCCATGACAAATATAGAATTTATAAGCTATCGATGAATCATTGATTGTTTGCTGTGGTCAATAAAAGGAACACCATTGCGCATGTGCTGAAAGGCAGAAATTTCTTTGCTGGCATTCAATAACATAGTATGAACTTTTATTTCAAATCCGGGTCAAACTCACTTTATCAATATTGAATATCTTTGCTCATCAGAGGGTGTCGCAAAAGCCCAACAACTCGTTTCCACGCTCTGCGAGGGTGTCGCAAAACTTCAACAGCTCGTTCTCACGCTCTGAAGTCGTCATTCCCGCGAAGGCGGGAATCCAGCGCCAACGGTGGATCTCTGCCTTCTCGGGGATGACAAGGCCAGGGGGACACCGGGCAGTAGGGTTCTGGTGGAGAGTCAGTGTGGATTCCCGCCTTCGCGGGAATGACTAGAATGAAGCCGGCAATGACGGGAGTCAGCGCGTTCCCACGCTGGGACCCACAGGGCCTGAAAGCATGGGAACCAGAGTTTTGCGACAGCCTCATCAGGGGGAGGGTGAAAACTTAGGAGAAACCAGATATGCATTCTGACCTTAATAATTCCGACATAGCCGGTTCGCCTTCACTTCCACCTGTGAGCACTTCATTGGGAGAAGAATCATCAGGTGTCAGTGCAGGCAGGTCCGTCACTGTGCCTGACAAAGAAATAAAAAAAACAACTTCATTGCCCGATTTGCCCGAAGAAATAATTATCAAAATTGCGCGTTTGCTGAAATTTCGGGATATCGTCAGTTTACAACAGGTATCTACTCACACATACACTGCCATTAAAAACGATCCTGTACTGGAAAAGGCATGGTTTCGCCGGTTTTCTTCACTGCACCAATATCAACTAAAGAAAATTCTACCTGTAGAGGATAAAGAACAGCTCCGTAGTTGGCTGCGACCGTTTACGAAGGATGAAACGTTAGTCGAATCAATATTAGAACACCGAAGTTATGATTATTTTCCTGCACTGTTTTATTTCACCAAAGCTCGAGTGATGTCTCAATGCAAGACGTTTAATGTAGATACAAAAGTGATCCTTAACCATTCTGGTTTTTGGGGTGGTGTGTTCTCAGCCACCTTCAGCGCCGATGGCAGCCACCTGATAACGAGGTGCGCAGACGGAAAGGCCAGAATTTACCATAACAATGGATCATGGGATAGAAAAGCCATTATTCCCCATAGAGATGAGATCGTGTCAGCCATCTTCAGCGCTGATGGTCGCTACGCAATGACCGTCAGTTTCGATAAAACGGCAAAAATCTATGGTCAGGTCGATGGGTCATGGGAAGAGAAACTCACTATTTCCCATGATGACTGGCTCAGCTCAGCCACCTTCAGCGCCGAAAGTAGCCATGTTTTGACCGCCAGTAGGGATCAAACGGTGAAAATATGTGTTCAGGGAGATGATGGGGCATGGGAAGAAAAATTTACTATTTCCCATAATGATTGGCTCGACTTAGCCAACTTCAGCCCCGATAGTAGCCATCTGGTGACCACCAGTTACGATTACACGGCAAAAATTTATGGTCGGGGAGTCCATGGATCATGGGAAGAAAAATTCACCATTTTCCATGGCCTGTGGATCAACACAGTCAACTTCAGTGCCGATGGCCGTCATCTGGTGACTGCCAGTGACGATGGCACAGCGATAATTTATGGTCAAAAGGCTGATGGCTCATGGGAAGAAGAAACCATCATTTCCCATGATCACAGGGTCAAGTCAGCCATATTCAGTGACGATGGCCACCATGTGATGACCGCAAGTAAGGATCATACGGCAAAAATCTATGGACAGAAGAGCGACGGCTCATGGGAAGAAAAGTGCACTATTAACCATGGTCGCCATATCCTCTCAGCTAACTTTAGCCCCGATGGCCGCCATGTTTTGACCGCAAGCAAAGATCATACGGCAAAAATCTATGGCCAGAAGAGTGATGGTTCATGGGAAGAAAAGTGCACTATTAACCATGGTCGCCGTGTCCTCTCAGCCAACTTCAGCCCCGATGGCTGCCATCTGGTGACGGCCAGTAAAGATGGTACAGCGAAAATCTATGGTCTGAAGACTGACGGATCCTGGGTCGAAAAGGCCATTATTTCCCATGAAGCTTCACTCAAAACAGCCACCTTTACTGTCGATGGCTGCCTTGTGATTACCACCAGTATGGATGGAACGGCAAAAATTTATGGTCAGTGGGCTAATGGGTCATGGATAGAAAAAGCCGTTGTTACCCATAGAGGTATGGCCGAAACTGTCCTCAGTGCCGATGGCTACCATTTGATTTCACCTTTTCGCTTTGACAATTTGAGAATTTATAAACTATCGATGAAGAACTGATTGTTTGCTGAGATCAATAAAGGGACACCATTCTGAATGTACTGAAAGGCAGAAGTTTTTTTTAGTAGCACTTAACAACCTATTATGAACTTTTATTTCAAAGCCGACTCTAATTGACTTCATCAATTTTGAATATCTTTGCTCATCAGGGGCATGGTGAAGACTTAAGAGAAACCAGATATGTATTCTGACGTTAATCATTCCGACATGGCCGGTTCACCTTCGCTAGCAACTGTGAGCACTTCATTGGGAAAAGAACCATCGGGTGTCAGTGTAGGCAGGTCTGTCACTGTGCCTGACAAAGAAATAAAGAAATCAACTTCATTGCACGATTTACCCGGGGAAATAATCATCAAAATTGCGCGTTTGTTGGAATTTCGGGATATCGTCAGTTTACAACAGGTATCTACTCACACATACACTGCCGTTAAAAACGATCCTGTACTGGAAAAGGCATGGTATTGCCGGTTTTCTTCACCACATCAGTACCAACTAAAGAACATTCTTCCTGTAGAGGATAAAGAACAGCTCCGAAATTGGTTGCGACCTTTTACGAAGGATGAAACGTTAGTCGAATCAATATTAGAACACCGAAGTTATGATTATTTTCCTGCTCTGTTTTATTTCACCAAAGCTCAACTGATGTCTCAATGCAAAACGTTTGATGTAGATACTGAAGTCATCATTGAACATGATGACTCTGTGAAATCAGCCAATTTCAGCGCCGATAGTCGTCATGTCGTGACCGCCAGTTATGACAAAACGGCAAAAATCTTTAGCCAGAAGGCCAATGGATCATGGGAAGAAAAAGTGACCATTCCTCATAATTATTGGGTTAAAGCGGCCATTTTCAGCCCCGATGGCCGCCACGTCGTGACCGTCAGTTGGGATAACACGTCAAAAATCTATGGTCAGGGAGTCGATGGGCTATGGAAACATAAACTCACCATTACCCATGATGGTTTGATCGAATCAGCCACCTTTAGCTCTGATGGTCTCCATGTGGTAACCGCCAGTGACGACTGTACGGCAAAAATTATTAGCCAGATGGCTGATGGATCCTGGGAAGAAAAACTCACCATTTCCCATGATGATTTCGTCAAGTTTGCCATTTTTAGCCCCGGTAGCCGTTTTATGATGACCGTCAGTTACGATCACACGGCGAAAATTTTTTGCCAGGGAGACGATGGAGCATGGAAAGAAAAAATGACTATTTTTCATGATTACTGGATCCGCTTAGCCACTTTTAGCGCCGATGAAGGCCGTTTGGTGATTGTTAGTTGCGATAGCAAGGTGAAAATCTATGACCAGATGGCCGATGGATCATGGGAAGAAAAAGTCACTTTTTTCCATATTCACTATATCAACTCAGCCACCTTCAGCGCCGATGGCCGCCATTTGTTGACGGCCAGTGAAGATAATACAGCGAAAATCTGTGATGAAAAGGCCGACGGCTCTTGGAAAGAAACCATCATTTTCCACGATGACAAAGTCAACTCAGCCACCTTCAGCCCCGCTGGCGATCATCTGCTGACCGCCAGTAGAGATGGCAAGGTGAAAATCTATTGTCTGGAGGCCGATGAATCATGGGAACATAAAACCACCCTTTCCCATGGTAACGATGTCGTCTCAGCCCTCTTCAGTGCCGATGGCCGTCATGTTGTGACCGCCAGTGAAGATGGCACAGCGAAAATCTCTGGCAGGAAGGCTGACGGATCATGGGTTGAGAAAGCCATTATTTTCCACAAAGGTTCGGTCACCTCGGTCACCTTCAGCGCTGACGGCCGCCATGTGTTGACCACCAGTGCAGATGGAACGGCAAAAATCTACGGTCAGGAGACTGATGTGTCCTGGGTAGAAAAAGCCATCATTTCCCATAATCATTCGATTGGATCGGCCACCTTTAGCGATGATGGCCACCACGTGATGACCCTCTGTAGTGATAACAAGGTACGAATTGATAGACTTCGGGGGAATGATTGTTTGCTGTGAAAATAAAAGGGATGCCATTCTGCATGCGCTGAAAGGCAGAAATTTCTTTGCTGGCATTCAATAACACATTATGAACTTTTATTTCAAATCCGAGTCTAACCGACTTCATCAATTTTGAACTTCCTTGTTAATCGGGGTTAAAAACTTAAGAGAAACCAGATATGTTTTCTGACGTTAATCATTCCGTCATAGCCGGTTCGCCTTCGCTACCAACCGTGAGCACTTCATTGGGAGAAGAATCCTCAGGTGTCAGTGCAGGCATGTCCGTCACTGTACCTGACAAAGAAATAAAGAAAACAACTTCACTGCACGATTTGCCCGAAGAAATAATCGTCAAAATTGCGTGTTTGTTGGAGTTTCGGGATATCGTCAGTTTACAACAGGTATCTACTCACACTTACACTGCCATTAAAAACGATCCTGCACTGGAAAAGGCATGGTATTGCCGGTTTTCTTCACTGCACCAATATCAACTAAAGAAAATTCTTCCTATAGAGGATAAAGAACAGCTCCGTAGTTGGCTGCGACCGTTTACGAAGGATGAGGCGTTAGTTGAATCAATCATAGAATGCCGAAAGAGTGATTACTTTCCTGCTCTATTCTATTTCTCCAAAGCCCGGCTGATGTCTCAATACAAAAAGTATATTGCAGATACAGAGGCCGTCATTACCCATGTTGACCGGGTGAACTCAGTCAGCTTCAGCATCGATGGTTGCCGGGTGGTGACGGCCAGTGACGATAACACGGCGATCATCTATGGCCAGAATGCCAATGGGTCATGGGAAGAAAAAGCGACCATTTTCCATAATGGTTCGGTCACATCAGCCAGCTTCAGCGCCGATGCCCGTCATGTGTTGACCACCAGTCAGGATGGAACGGCAAAAATCTATGGTCAGGAGACCAATGGGTCCTGGCTCGAAAAAGTCATCATTTCCCATGATGATTCGATCAGGTCAGCTACCTTTAGCGCCGACGGCCACCACGTGCTGACGAGTTTTAGCCAACACGTGATTATTAATAAGCTACGGATGGATCATTGTTCATTTGCTGCAGCAAATAAAAAGGGACGCCATTTTGCAGGCAGTAACTCAGGAGAAAGCAGGCATGCATTCTAAGCTTAATAACTTCGCCAAAGGTGATTCACCCTCGCTACCACCTATGAGCACTCCATTGGAGAGAGAACCATCGGGTGCCAGTGTCGGCAGGTCCATCACCATACCTGACAAAGAAGCCGGGAAGACAGCTTTATTGCAGGATTTGCCCGAGGAAATAACCATCAAAATTATTCGCTTGTTGGCGTTTCGGGATATTGTCCGTTTACAACAGGTATCTACTCATTTACACGGGGTTATCAAAAGCGATCATGCTCTGGCGAAGGCCTGGTATCAACGCTTTTCTTTATCACATCAAAATCAACTAGAGAAAATTCTTCCTGCTGAAGATAAAGAACAACTTCGTCATTGGCTGCGACCGTTTACGAAGGATAAAGCGTTAGTCGAAGCAATCATAGAACGCCGGGATAGGCATTACTTTGCTGCTCTATTCTATTTCACCAAAGCTCGACTGATGTCTGAATGCAAAATATTTAACGTAGATACAGAACTCGTTATTGATCATGATTACTTTGTCAGTTCAGCCAGATTCAGCACCGATGGACGCTATATGGTGACCAGCAGTTCTGATCACACGGCAAAAATCTTTGGCCAGGAGGATGATGGAACATGGGACCGAAAAGCCATCATTGAACATGAAGGTTCAGTCGAGTCAGCGAGATTCAGCCCTGAGGGTAGCCATGTAGTGACCGCCAGCAATGATGGCACAGCGAAAATCTATGTCCAGAAGGACAATGGATTATGGGAAGAAACGATCACCATAACCCATGATGATCAGGTTAACTCAGCCACTTTTAGTCCCGATGGACGCCATGTGTTAACACTCAGTGACGATGACAAAGTAAAAATCTGCAGTCAGGGTTTCGGTGGTTCATGGGAAGAAAAACTTATCATTTCTCATGAAGCTAAAATCAACACAGTCAGATTCAGTGGCGATAGCCGTCGTGTGGTGACAGCCAGTGACGACTATGATGCGAAAATCTTCGCTCAGCAGGATGATAAATCATGGGAACTACAAGCCACCATTTCTCATGATAACGATGTCAACTTTGCCAGGTTTATTGACGATGGCCGCCTTGTGCTGACCGTCACTGAAGATGATGAGGTGAAAATCCATGCCCAGGTGGCTGATGGGTTATGGGTAGAAAAAGTCACCATTTTCCACAGTGGTGCAGTCAACGCAGTGAGCACCGGTGACGGCCTTGTGGTGACGGCCAGTAGCGATAACACGGCGAAAATCTTCGGCCAGAAGAGCGATGGATCATGGGAACAAAAAGCGATCATTTCCCATGGTTGTCAAGTCAGGTCAGCCGATTTCAGTCCCGATGCCCGCCATGTGGTAACCGCCAGTTTTGACAACACGGCGAAAATCTATGGCCAGAAGGCCGATGGATCATGGGAAGAAAAAGTGACCATTCCCCATGATGACTGGGTTACAGAAGCCTCTTTCAGCCCCGATGGCCGTCATGTGGTGACGGCCAGTGTAGAGGGTGTATGCACACTCTTTGATAAGAATAAAGGCGGCACGGCGAAAATCTATGGTATCAGGGCTGATGGATCCTGGGTCGAAAAAGCCATTATTTTCCATAAGCTTTCGGTCAACTCAGCTACCTTCAGCGACGATGGCTGCCTTGTGCTGACCACCAGTAACGATGGAACGGCAAAAATCTATGGTCAGCAGACCGATGAATTATGGGTCGAAAAAGCGATCATTTCCCATGAAGATCCAATCAAATCAGCCACCTTCAGCACCGATGGACACCATGTACTGACTACCAGTAGTGGTAATAAAGTGCGAATTAATAAATTGCAGATGAATGATTGTTTGCTGTGACAAATAAAGGGGATGCACTTGTAAATGTGCTGAAAGTCAGAACTTTGTTATTTGCACTTAACAACATGTTATGAACTTTTATTTTAAAAACACTTCTAAGTTACATATCAATTTTAAATGTCCTGAAATGGTCATTTAGGAGAAACCACAAGTGCATTCTTCAACTAATAAATCCGACATGGTTGGTTCATCCATACCCCCAACCAAGGACGCACGATTGGAGGAAGAACCATCGGGTGCCAGTTTGGGTAGATCCATCGCTATACCTGATACCGAGATAAAGAAAACAGTCTTATTGCAGGATTTACCCGAGGAGTTAACCCTCAAAATTATTCGCTTGCTGGAGTTTCGGGATATTACCTGTTTACAGCAGGTATCTACTTACTTACACAAGGTTGTTAAAAGCAATCATGCTCTGGCAGAGGCCTGGTATCACCGCTTTACTCCAGAGCACCGATATCAACTAAAGAAAGCCCTTCCTGCAGAGGATGAAGAACAACTCCATAACAGGCTACGACCGTTCACGAAGGATGAAGCATTAGTCAAATCACTTATAGAACTCCGGGAGAGTACTCATTTTCCTGCACTATTCTATTTCACCAGAGCACGACTGATGTCTCAGTGTGAAACGTTTAATTTGGAGCCAAAAGCCACCATTGTTCATCGTCATTATGTTGTCTCAGCCAAATTCAGTGCCAATGCCCGCTATCTGCTGACGGCCAGTCTTGATGGAACGGCAAAAGTCTACGGTCAGAAGGCTAATGGAACATGGGAAGAAAAACTCACCATTTCTCATGAGGATGAGGTTCATTCAGCTACGTTCAGCCCCGATAGTCGTCATCTTGTGACCGCCAGTAGAGATAATACGGCGAAAATTTATAGTCAGAAGGCTGATGGATCATGGGACAAAAAAGCCGTCATTTCCCATAAAAGTACAGTCATCTCAGCCACCTTCAGCCCAGATAGTCGCTATGTGGTGACTGCCAGTAAAGGTGGCAAAGCGAAAATCTATGGTCAGAAGAACGATGGCTCATGGGAAGAAGAAGCCATCATTTCCCATGATCACTATGTCAACACCGCCACCTTCAGCTCTGATAGCCGTTATGTGATGACCTCCAGTAGTGATAAAACGGCGAAAATCTATGGCCAGAAGGACGATGGATCATGGGAAGAAAAAGTCACCATTTGCCATGAAGGCTGGGTGGCGTCGGCCATCTTTAGCCCCGATAACCGTTATCTGTTGACCATCGGTCTCGATAACAGGGTGAAAATCGTCTATGGATCATGGGAGTCAGAAGTCACCATTGACCATGATGACATTGTCAACACAGCCACCTTTAGTGCTGATAGCCGCCGTGTGTTGACAGCCAGTGACGATAACACGGTGCAGATCTACGGTCGGAAGGACGATGGATCATGGGGAAAAGAAGACGAAGACAGTATTTCCCATGGTGACCATGTCAACACAGCGGCCTTCAGCCCCAATGGCCGCTACCTGGTGACGGCCAGTGATGATGACATTGCGCTAATCTGTGGTCAGAAAGACGACGGATCATGGGAAGTAGAGCGTACTATTAATCATGATGACGCTGTCATCTCAGCCATTTTCAGCCCCGATGGTCGCCATGTGGTGACGGGATGTGTGGATGGCTCGGTGAAAATCTATGGTCAGAAGGCTGACGGATCATGGGTCGAAAAAGCCAACTTTTCCCATAAAGGTCCGGTCATCTCAGCCACCTTCAGCCCCGATGGTTACCATTTGGTAACCGCCTGTGAAGACAGCAACACGGTGAGAATCTTTGGCCAGAAGGCTGATGGATCATGGGTCGAAAAAGCCACCATTGTTCATGATTATCGGATCATTTTCGCCACCTTCAGTGGCGATGGCAGCCATGTGGTAACCGCCTGTTGTGGTAACAAGGTCCAAATTAATAAACTTTGCATGAATGATTCATTGCTTTCACTCACGCGGCCAGAATCACCTGGCCAACAAGAGTTTTCAGAGCTCAGAACTACTAGCCCGGATAAAGACTGTTAAGGCCATTGTTTGTTTCGCTGCTCTTTTGCTCTTTACGCAGTTGCGTGCACACCATAATCAGCTCCCTTGCATCAAGCTTTTGTTCCTGACCTGAATAAAGGCTGGCTTCAAGCTGGTTGAACGAAGCCACTAATGGATCACTGTTGAGTTTTTTCAAACATCTGTCCATGGTCGATAATCCTGAGTTGCCAGACAGAGCTTGAACCCATTCAATAAAACATCGGCGGATCTGAATCAGGTCATCGGCATTGCAGGCATTTTCAAATTTTTGCCAGGCTTCTTTCTCATTGAATCCCTGAGGCTCTGTGATGGCGGAAGACTCAATCGCTGGTTTTCGGGAAGACCGGCATCGCCATAATGCCAATAAAGTGATCAGCCAGAGTACTCCAAACAGGGCAGATAAAGAAGGCCAAAGCCAGCCTGGCCCCTGGGTGGTGAGATTAGCAACCACAGGTGGACAAACTGTTTCTGCATTCTTTTCGGTAGTCTGGGTTGGAATCTCTGGAGTCATTGTTAATACTTCGCCGTTTTCCGATGGCAGCACGGTAATGGTTTTGGCAGGAATGGTAGCGACTTTCTCGGTCCGGGTTTTGGTATCAAACCATTGATAATGCACCGGAGGGAGTTCAATCTTTCCGGGGCGGGTTGGAATCAGGGCGATGGCTTCTATCCGGCTGCCAATAACCCCCGAGTCTGTTGCCTTGTCATCGGTCGCAGACTTGTCCGGGTAAGCGTTGATGCCGTCGAGTCTGGGCATGGTAATGGCAGGCAACTGAACACCGGTCAGTCCTTCAGCTTCTACAACAATGGTTCGAGTGATGGCGTCGCCCACTTTGACCTTGTCCAGTGGTGCACTCCAGCCATCGGTCAGGGTCAGTTTTCGGGCAGGCAGCCAGACCGGACCTTTAAAGCTGTCTGGTTGTGGCCGGACATTGAGGGTGATTTCAGCAGATCGGGCTGCAACGGGCTTGCCACTCATTGAAAAAATACTGCCAAAAGTATCCCGGCGGTCTGGCATGGTGGCTGAAAAAGTCAGGCCCGGAATGTCCATCGGACCTGGTTTTTGCGGGTGAATCGAGAAGTTCAGTTCAAAGACACCGTATCGGGTACCGTCCATAACCGTATCATAGTTCCGGGTTTCCCCCAGTTGTTGCACAATAGCACCGTCGATATTTACGGGTGAAAGTCGACGGTCGTCGTAAAGCTGGACCCGATAGTAAATCTTCAGGGTCAGGATCACTTCTTCCTGAACATAAGGTGTTTCATTACTGATTTCAGTTCGGATGAAAACCGGGCCGATCCCACCTGATCCGGCTTTTTGTTCAGTGGGCGTGTTGGATACTTCCAATCGTATAGCTTTTGAAGTCATACCTTCTAATTGCAGGCTGGGTATCAGCAAACGACCGGACTTTTTAGGTGAAAGCGTGATAATCCAGTCACGCCAGGATTCATTTTTACCATTAATAATTCGAACCTGACGACTTTGGCGGGTCCCCAGTATGTCAAAGTCATTTTCCAAGGGTGACAAATCGGGGGCAGCACTGGTATCACTGTCTGTTCTGAGGGTGAGTTCCAGAGTCTCGTATTCTGCCAGATGAGTCCGGTCAACAGAGGCAGTCAGTGCAGCCATCCCCTGTGCAGTGAGAAACAACCCTGTCAGCAGGATCAGTACTTTACTGAGTTTGAAAAAAATTGACTTCACCATGACTGCTCCTGTTGTCTTTTTTGCTCTCTCTGTTGTTGAAGGAATTTGCGCCTGAGTAGGCCACCGGGGTCGTCCGGTATGGTTTTTAACCAATTTTCAATGGCTTGCTGGTCCGGGCTGGTGGTTTGCTGTTCTTCAGGATATCGCAGTGCTTGCTGCGCCTGATCACCCTGTTCCTGAGGCTCTCCGGCACTGGCTTGTTGTTGCTTGCTCTCAGCTGGATTCTGTTGTTCAGACTCCTGATCCTGCTGACCAGAGTATGAGCGCTCTTTCTGATCTTCCTGTTGCTGCTGTGCTGACCGGGATTGAGAAGATTGTTCTTGCTCCTTATTCTGCTGACCAGAATTTTGCGGGTTCTGCTGTTGCTGATTTTCCTGACCCTTGTCGGAACTTTGTTGTTGATTATCAGAGTCTTGTTGCGGATTCTGTTGACTCTGACCCTGCTGGCTCTGATCTTTTTGTTGATTCTGCTGATTCTGCTGATTCTGCTGATTCTGCTGATTCTGTTGATTCTGCTGATTTTGCTGATTTTGCTGATTCTGTTGATTCTGTTGATTCTGTTGATTCTGTTGATTCTGTTGATTCTGTTGATTCTGTTGATTCTGTTGATTCTGTTGATTCTGTTGATTCTGTTGATTCTGTTGATTCTGTTGATTCTGTTGATTCTGTTGATTCTGTTGATTCTGTTGATTCTGCTGCCGGTTGTTGTTCTGAGCCTCTTGCTGTTGCTGCTGCTGTTGCTGCTTTATCAGTTCTTCAATCAGCTTTTTATTGGCGGCGGCATCTTCCATGGCAGGGTTTAGCTCAAGGGCTCTGTCGTAGGCTGCTACCGCTTCATCGAGTTTACCGGCTCGGGAAAGAGCATTGCCCTGATTGTAAAAGCCGTCAGCGGTATCGGAACGGGCAAACTCAGTGGCTGCTTCTTCGTACATACCTGCCTGATAGAGAGCTTCAGCTTTCCAGTCCGGTTGGGTGAATTTTTCAGCGGCCTGTTCGGGGTTTTTGTTGTTGAGTGCTTCCATAGCCTGTTGGTTACTGTTTTGCCAGAGACTGTTCCATTCCACAGCTTCTGCCGGGGGAGAAGGGAGTAACGCAGCCACCAGAAAGACGGTTAACCAGCCTTTTCTGAAACCGGCCATTGCCAGAGGCAAAATCAGCAGCACCAACCAGAAGCCGACATCCTGCCATTGGTCAAACTGACTCTCAACTCTGACTGAGTCGTCATTCAGTCCCGCTTTTGGCAGAACGGTTTGCAAATCACTATCATCCAGAGTCATGTCGGCGTAAACGCCACCTGTCGATTGTGCAAGCTGACGCAGTTGCTGACGTTCCTTCTTCGGAATAATAATGGTGCCTTGTCTGTCTTTAAGGAAGCCGCCTTCGGGCAGGCTGATGGGAGCGCCTTCCTCGCTGCCAATGCCCAGAATTGAGAGAGTGCTGCCACTATCCTTCAGCAGTGAGCGTATCTCGCTGACCTGTGTATCTGGAACCTGGTCGGTGATCAGGAGGATATCGCCTGTTTCCCCCGCCCCTTGCTTGAGTAATTCAACGGCCTGCTCAAGGCCCTTCAGGGCGTTATCTCCTTGTTCCGGCATAATCTGGGGGCTCAGCGCCGGAACCAGATTGGCTAAAGTACGATTGTCGTCTGTTAAGGGAGCCGCAGTGTGGGCTGAGCCTGCGTAGGCCACCAGAGCTGAAAGCCCGTCCTTACGCATTTTAAACAGGTCCAGCAGTTTGTAACGAACTCTGGAAAGTCGATTGGGTGTAACGTCTTTAGCAAACATTTTGTGGGACATATCCACTACGACTACCATGGGCTGAAGGCTCTTGTTGACAGGAGTGGGGATTTTTTGCCAGGTTGGGCCTGCCAGTGCCAGAACAGCCAGTGTCCAGCCTGCCAGAAGCAGGTAGACTGGGAGTCGGTTCTGTTTCTTATTGCGACCCTGCAAAAGGTGTTGCAACAATTCAGGGGCGATAACCCGTTTCCAGTCTCCGGACTGCAGCTGTTGACGCCAGAGAGCGATCAGCAGAATCAGACACGGGATGAAGGCCAGCAACCACAGTGGGCGTAGAAAATGGAATTGACTGATAAACGCATTCACTGGCGATTCCTCCCTGTCTGGCTAATAGATGCTTCAGGAAAGACTCTCAGTGTTGCCATAATCAGGCTGAGAATCAGGGCCAGTGCCAGAGGCCAGAAAAACAGCGCTATGCTGGGCCTGAAGCGTTCTTTGTTCTGCTTTACAGGCTCCAGGTTGTCGAGTTCGTCGTATATTTTTTCAAGCCCTTCGGTATTTTTTGCCCGGAAATACTGTCCACCCGTGAGCTCTGCAATTTCTTTCAGGGTTTTTTCGTCCAGGTCTTCAGAGGGGTTGATCCGACGTGCGCCAATGGATGAACCAAAGAGGCCGGGCTGAATCATTTCATCCGCTCCCAGGCCAATGGTATAAATGCGAATGTTTTCTGAAGCGGCCAGCTTTGCAGCCTGGACAGGCGTAATCTCTCCAGCGGTGTTGGCACCATCGGTCATTAGTATCAGAATCCTGCTGTCCTGGGGGCGTTTACGAAGATGCTTTACTGCCAGACCCAGGGCATCACCAATGGCGGTTTTGTTGCCTGCCATGCCAATCGTAGATTCATCCATGAGAGTGCCAATGGTTTTCAGGTCAAAGGTAAGAGGTGCCTGCAGGTAGGCCTGGGTTCCAAATAGAATCAGTCCAAGTCGGTCGCCCTTGCGTTGGTCAATAAAGTCGTTGAGGACGTGTTTGGTCACCACCAGACGATTCACTGCCTGGCCATTCAGTTCCATGTCGGCGATTTCCATACTGCCGGAGAGGTCGACGGCGATCATCAAATCTCTTCCTGATCTCTCTATTTGAACCGTTTCTCCCAGCCAGGCCGGTCTTGAAGCGGCGAGCACCAGCAGCATCCAGATCAGCCAGGGGATCAGGCTCTGCCAACGCTTAAGTGTTTCCCGGTGCTCAGAATGTTCACCGGCAATATCGGCCAGATCTCGATAAAAAGGGACTCTTAAAGCCGCGCCAGCGGCACGGGGGGCAGGGCTTACAAAACGATAAACCAGCCAGGGCAGGGGGGCGGCCAGTAACATCCAGGGCCATTGCAACTCAAGCATGGTGTTTCCTGATCCAGCGGACTGTGAGTTTATGGAGCTGGTTCACATCAACCTCTGATTTGTCTTTCGCGGTGGACGTTTCTTTTTCTGTGGACATTTCGTTTGCCACAGGCATTTTTTGAAAACGGGCGTCGCCCAGAGACTGTCCGGGTTTCCCGCTGAATGCAAGGATGCCACTCTTTCGGGAGAGAAACTCCAGCCAGGGGGTCCCGTGAAGAGAAGCAACCTTTTCGGCCGGGTAGGCATGCAGTGCTGTCTGTTTTAGTAAACGGTTACAGTCGTTGGCAAACTGTAGCGAATTCTGGTGATTCTGATAGGCGCTGAAAATAATATGGGCCTGTTTGCGTGCCTGCCTGCGGTAACGATTTCGACGAATGTAGCGAACCACAAATAAGGTCGTCAGGGTGACAACCACTATTATCAAAACGGCGGATAGCCACCAGCCGGGAGCCAGCGGCCAGAAACTGACCGGGTCAGGCAGATGATTGGGTTGGAGTTGATCCAGAGGATTGGGTGTCATACCGACCTCCGGGGGGTTATACGGGAGCCAAACCAGGCTTGAAGTTGAGAGCCGGTATCCTGGTCAGCCCCAAGCTCCAGAAGCGGCACCTTGAGACTGGCAAGCTGGCTTTTCAGGGAGTTCTGAAAGTGATGATGCCGGGATCGGTATTGCTGGCGAAGGTTTCTGGAGCGGGTGTTGATGGTTTGCTGATGCATCCCATTGGTGATGTCATAGCGTCCGGGTCTGGGCAACTCAGATTCCAGCGGGTCTGTCACTTGTATGGCCATTAACTCACAATGTCCTGAAAGCCGGGAAAGGTGGCGAAAGCCTTCTTCGTCAAGCTGCTGAAAATCACTGATTACGAAAATATGAGTACCCGGATGAGCCACCCTGCGAGCGTGTCGCAATGCTCTGCCCAGATAGTTGTCCTGTGGTTGGTGAGGGATGGTTTCAGCCTTGAGACTTCTATTATGATGTTCAAGCTTGTTGAGCAGGTGCATCAGGGTTTTTTTGGAACGCTTGGGACGAATCTCACTGAGTCCCTGCTCATCAAAAATTAAACCTCCGATACGGTCACTGTGCTGGAGCGCGGCCCAGGCCAGCAAAGCACCGGCTTCGACAGCAGTGACAGACTTGAAGTTCAACTGACTGCCAAAAAACATCGAATGACTCTGGTCAACCAGAACCAGAACCGGGCGTTCTCGTTCTTCCCTGAAGAGTTTGGTATGGGGTTTCATCCTGCGGGCTGTGACGCGCCAGTCAATAGACCGGATGTCGTCACCAGGTTGATAAGCCCGCACTTCCTCGAAGTCGATCCCTCTGCCTTTGAAAGGGGAATAACCTGTGCCTGCCAGCAAACTGCGGGCACGGTTTTGACGGAAAATGGCCAGTTCCCTGGCCTGAAAACGCAGGCCGACCAGCTCTTTCAGTTGCGAGTATGCTCCACTCATTCTTTGCTCCCGGCTCAGGCAACAGGAACCAGATTCAGTAACTGATCAATGATGTGATCAGCGTCTTTTCCTTCGGCCTCTGCCTCAAAACTCAGCAGAAGTCGGTGCCGAAGGACATCGTGGGCAACCGCCTGTACGTCATCCGGGCTGACAAAATCCCTGTCGTTAAGCCAGGCTCTGGCGCGGGCACAGCGGTCCAGGGCAATCGTACCACGGGGACTGGCACCGTAATCGAGGTATTCACCCAGACGATCATTGTAGAGGGCCGGGTGGCGGGTGGCATTGATCAGCTGAACGATGTATTCCTCAACCACGGGTTCCATGTGAACGGCCAGGGTTTCCTGTCTCGCGGCCAGAACGTCAGCCTGGCTCACGGGCGTAACCGGTTTTACCGGAGACTGTTTCATGGCTTCACCGCGGGCGAGCTTGAGAATCAGTCGCTCGGACTCTACATCGGGGTAACTGACCCGGACGTGCATCAGGAAGCGGTCCAGCTGAGCTTCCGGGAGAGGGTAAGTACCTTCTTGCTCAATCGGGTTCTGGGTGGCCATGACCATGAATACTTTAGGGAGTGGATAGGTTTTTCGACCCACGCTGACCTGGCGCTCAGCCATGGCTTCCAGCAAAGCGGATTGGACTTTGGCCGGAGAGCGATTGATCTCATCGGCCAACACCAGATTCTGAAAGATAGGACCAGGCTGGAAGTGGAAGCTGCCGTCTTCAGGGGTATAAATATCGGTACCGGTAACGTCTGCCGGCAGCAGGTCCGGTGTGAACTGGATACGGTGAAATCCAGCCTCCAGACCATCGGCCAGAGCCTTGACGGCCCGGGTTTTTGCCAGGCCCGGGGCGCCTTCGACCAGCAAGTGTCCATCGGCCAGCAGGGTAATCAATAAACGATCTACCAGATGCTCCTGTCCGATAATACTGTTACACAGGTACTGCCTGAGTTCATTCAATACTGAATTGTTAGACATAGAATCTTGAATCCCGGATAGCTTCTGGCGGCTGAGCGGTGGACATGCCTGACAGCTGCCTGTGATTATATGGGTTTGTTACCGTACCCTAACAGCGACAACAGATACCTTATTCATATTGCGTTATAAGATGCCTCTATATGGCTTCGATGGTGTTAGCCGGTTCGGTTCACCCTGTTCTACCTGTTGCATTCGGCTTCATCGCTGGGTCCATCCATCATTGTCCATGTTGAGAGTCCGGTTGGGCAAAGCCCACAGCCTTTACCTATAGTCAGGTAGAGAATCTGTAATATAGGTTCAGTAGCCGCTCAGGTCTAGTCGTCCGAGGGAAGCTGTCCGTTATCTGACAACTTCTTTTCGAATTCTGGACAGAGAGACTCCTGACTCTTTTATAAGAGTGCAAAGGCCGATAAGTTAGTAACAGCTTGGGTGAATTTGTTTTAGACAGCGTCTTTCCCTGAAAAGTTTCCTTTCAGGCTATAAACCTGTTTGTTGTGCCCATCCCTGCCAAAAGATTTCTTAAACGGAACCGTTAATATTCAAAAGCTGTTGACGTAGTCATTTTCAGGCTGACAAGGACGTCAACGGCCCTTGGCAATACATTTTTCTTAACCGGAGATGCCAGCATGGGTCATCACGAGACTTTGGAACGAAAGGAGTATTTGGACAAAATTATTGAGGAGTTAAGCGCCCAGATACCCGAACAGCAGAAAGAAGCTCTTCGTGAGTTTGTATACCAGTACTATTTCATGGATATCCGACGGGAGTTGAACAAATGCCGACGCCGGGACCTTCTGGGCTCAACCCTTTCGTTCTGGAAGTTTATCCAGCACCATGATCCTGACCGTCCGGAAATAGAGGTATTGAATCCGGATTATCCCCATCACGGCTGGCACTCAACCCATACCATACTCAGACTGATTCATCGGGATATGCCTTTCCTGGTGGACTCCCTGAGAATGAAATTGAATGAGCGCGGCCTGACCATACATAACCTGCGCAATACCGTCATTCATAACCGCAGGGACAGCCAGTTTAATCTGGTGTTCGATACGAACACCGAGGCCACGGTTCACAGGGAAGCGATTATCTTCGTAGAGATTGATCGCCAGGATAATGAAGAGGAACTGGAGGCTATTGCCGAGCAGGTGGCTGCGGTAATGGCTGATGTGGCCAGGGTGGTTGAAGACTACCGGTCCATGTCGAGTCGTGTCGAGCAGTTGGCAAGCTCTATGGTCGGGGGGCAGGCAGAGCAGGTTAAGGAGTTTCTGAACTGGCTGTTAAACAACAACTTCACGTTTCTCGGTTACGAAGAGCTCAAAGTGTCAGAAAGTGAAGGTCAGCGCCAGATTATTCGTCCTTCCGATTCATTGCTGGGACTTTTGAGAACCACCCACAAGGGGGAAATCGGTCAGCACGAACTGGAGCCTTTTATAGAAAAGGACTTCTTTGAGCAGAAAGACTGGCTTTCCTTCTCCAAGGCGGCTGTCCGATCCAGTGTTCATCGTCCCGCTTATCCCGATTTCATCACGGTAAGACAATTTGCAGAGGATGGCTCGGTGGTAGGTGAGACCAGAATTGTGGGTCTGTATACCTCTCCGGTTTATCGTCAGAGCCCTTTCTCGATACCTTACATTAATCACAAGGCCCGGGAAGTGATTGAGCGTTCCGAGCTGGATCCCAAAAGTCATCATGGTAAGGATCTGGAACAGGTTCTGGAAGTTTTCCCCCGTGATGAACTGTTTCAGACACCCAGAGAGCAACTGTTCACCACGGCAATGTCCATCCTCAGGATTCAGGAGCGCAAGAAGATCCGGATCTATATCCGTCAGGATCCTTATGGCACTTTTTGTTCCGCACTGGTGTTTGTCCCCCGAGATGTCTATAGCACCAGCCTGCGGCTCAAGATGGAAGAGATTCTCTGCCGGCGGCTGTGTGCGGTTGACTCGGAGTTCACCACGTATTTTTCCGAGTCTGTTCTGGCCCGGGTGCATTTTATATTCAAGCTGCGTGGGCGCATTGAGTATGATCTGGAGGCGATCAATGATGAGCTGACCCTGGCCACCCGCTCCTGGATTGATGAGTTTCGTTCAGCACTGCTGGAATCCAATGGCGAAGCCAAGGGCAATCAACTGGTTGCCAGATATGCCTCAGGATTTTCTGCCGGTTACAAAGAGGCATTTTCGCCAGAGTCAGCGGTTGTTGATGTTGAACACTTTGAGCGCATCAATGAAAAATCATCACTGTCTATGGGATTCTACCGCTCTCTGGACGATGAGCCTGGCCGCATTCATTTCAAGCTGTATCACTATATCGAACCACTGCCACTGGCTGACCAGATCCCGATTATTGAGAACCTGGGGCTGAGGGTGCTGGCTGAGTATCCCTACCTGATTCGCAAGAGCGATGGTCAGCTCATCTGGATTCATGACTTTCTGTTGTGTTATGACCCACAAAAGTCGATGGATATTCAGAAAGTTGACAAGACCTTCAAGGAGGCATTTGAAAAGGTCTGGTTCGGGGAAGCTGAGAATGACCGGTTTAATCTGCTGGTGCTGGCCTGTGGTATGAGCTGGCGTCAGGTAGCCATGCTGCGATCCTATTCCCGCTACATCAAACAGATTCGGATGGGGTTCAGTCAAACTTATATTGCTGAAACCTTATGCAACAATATAGAAATTACGCGCATGCTGGTGGCCTTGTTCGAAACACGCTTTAACCCTGAGTTGTCTCTGTCCAACTCCCAACGGCTCGGACGACAGCAGCAGATTCAGCAAGGGATTCTTGAGGCTCTGGATCAGGTGACGGTGCTCACTGAAGACCAGATTGTTCGCCGTTTTCAGAGTGTGATCATGGCCACCCTGAGAACCAATTTCTACCAGCTTGATTCTGATGGTAATACAAAGTCGTATATTTCCTATAAATTGTCACCACGGGAAATTCCCGATATTCCAAAGCCGGTGCCACTTTACGAAATTTTTGTTTACTCGCCCAGGGTAGAAGGTATCCATCTCCGGGGTGGTAAAGTCGCGCGGGGAGGGCTGCGCTGGTCTGACCGGGTGGAAGATTACCGGACTGAGGTTCTGGGTCTGGTCAAGGCTCAGCAGGTCAAAAATGCCCTGATTGTTCCGGTGGGTGCCAAAGGCGGTTTTGTTGCCAAACAGCTGCCGGTAGATGGTCATCGGGAAGCCATCGTGGAAGAAGGGGTGGCCTGTTATCAGACGTTTATTCGTGCTTTGTTGGATATCACTGATAATCTTTCTGAATCCGATGTTATCCATCCGAAGTCTGTCGTATTTTATGACGATGATGATACTTACCTGGTGGTGGCAGCTGATAAGGGAACCGCCACTTTCTCAGACGTTGCCAATGAGATTGCTCACGAATACGACTTCTGGCTGGGCGATGCTTTTGCCTCCGGAGGCAGTGTCGGTTATGACCATAAGAAAATGGGTATTACCGCCAAAGGGGCCTGGGTTTCGGTACAGCGTCATTTCCGTGAGCGGGGAGTGAATGTTCAGGAAGATCCCATCTCGGTCATTGGCGTCGGGGATATGTCCGGGGATGTTTTTGGTAACGGTATGCTCTCTTCTGAAACGTTGGAAATGGTCGCTGCCTTCAACCATCAACACATATTTGTGGATCCAAACCCTGATGTAAATCGCAGTTATCTTGAACGGCTGAGGTTATTTAATCTTCCCCGTTCCAGCTGGCAGGATTATGACAAGTCTCTGATTTCCAAGGGCGGTGGGATCTTCTCCCGCAACGCCAAGTCCGTGACGATTTCAAACGAAATGAAGGAGCGCTTTGATATCAAAGCAGGCCGAATGACGCCCAATGAATTGATACGTTCGCTGTTAAGGGCTCCCGTCGATTTGATCTGGAATGGTGGTATTGGCACCTATGTGAAAGCCATTAATGAAAGTCATGCCGATGTCGGTGACAAGGCTAATGACCCACTGCGTATCAACGGCTGTGAGCTCAGGGCCAAAGTGGTAGGTGAAGGTGGTAATCTGGGTCTCAGCCAGTTGGGAAGGGTTGAGTATTCCCTGCAGGGTGGCGCACTGAATACAGACTTTATTGATAATTCTGGCGGGGTTGACTGCTCTGACCACGAAGTAAATATCAAGATTCTTCTCAACGATATTGTCGCCAGTGGTGACATGACCGTGAAACAGCGCAATGCATTATTGGAACGCATGACCGACGATGTTTCCAGACTGGTTCTTTCCAATAACTATCGCCAGACTCAGGCGCTTTCCCTGGCAGAACTGGAAGTCCGTAATCGCATGGATGAATACCGGCGCTTCATGGAGTACCTGGAAGGGGAAGGCAAACTTGACCGGTCTATTGAGTTCCTGCCTGATAATGAAGCCCTTGCAGAACGGTTGTCAGCGGGTCAGGGGTTAACCCGTCCGGAATTGTCGTTGCTGATCTCATACAGTAAAGCGGACCTCAAGGAAGCACTGATCAGTTCGGATGTGATTGATGAGCCCTACATGACCCGTGAGTTGCATACCTCTTTCCCTGATACTCTGGTAGAAAAGTTTTCAGAACAGATTGATCAACACCGTCTGAGAAGGGAAATTGTAGCAACCCAGACAGCCAATCATATGATTGACATGATGGGGATCACTCACGTGCTCAGGGTTCATCAGACCACCGGTGCCAGTGCGGCGGAGATTGCCCGGGCCTTTATGGTCAGTCGGGAGGTTTTCGGTATCTCTGATTACTGGCAGGCCATCGAAAATATGGATAACCAGATTCCCAGCAGTGTGCAGCAGCAAATGATGGTGTCGCTGATCAAACTGACCCGTCGTGCCAGCCGCTGGTTTATCCGGCTCAAACGTCAGGATCTGGTAGCAGCAGAGTGTATTGAACATTTTGGTCCACTGATCAGTAGCTTTATCGAGTCGTTTACTGAATACCTCAGTGAGTCCGAGAGAGAAGAGCTGGATAGCAAAATGGCTGAGATGGTCAGTCATCAGGTGCCAAAAAATCTGGCCAAAGTCGTTTGTAGCCTGAGACACCTGTTGAGTGCCCTGTCAATTATTCAGGCCGCCGATCAGACCGGGCAACCTATAGAAAAGGTCGCCCGGACTTACTTTGCAGTGGGTGAGCGGCTGGAGCTGAACTGGTACAGCGTACAGTTGGGCAATATAGAGGTGACCAATCACTGGCAGTCATTAGCCCGTAACAGTATTCGTGACGAGTTGACCTGGCAGCAGATCGCTTTGACGGTTGCATTACTCAATACCGGCAGTGAAGAGGAAGATCTTACTCTGAAGCTGGATGAATGGGTGGTGCAGCACCAGGGGCTGGTGGCTCGCTGGCAGGCTATGTTATCCGAAATTCGTAATGCCAGTGTGCACGAAATGGTGATGTTTACTGTGGCTAATCGGGAACTGATGGGACTGGCTCAGGCGAGCAGCCTACCGGTACAAACTATTAAGTGAATGATTAAGTGAGACCTATACCAGAAATATTATTTTATCGTCGTGTATGATCTATCACTCAGACATGGAGGCCAGGAGCAATGAATATAGAAGGCACGGGTGCACCAGGATCGGGTTCTCAGTTCGCTGATTTAATGAAAAATGTCTCAGAGCTTGAGGCGATTCATAAAAAAGGAGGAGTGGGCCGGATTGAAGTGACTGAATGTCCTGAGAGAACAGAGCAGGGCTCTTTGACGACTTTCAGAGGGAGAAAGGTTGTCAAGGTCAAACCCCGTAAGAACCTGTTCAAAAGGCTGCTTGACTTTTTTACTCTCAGAAAGTCAGTAAGAGAGATCAGAGCCATACAAAAAAGAGATGCCGAGGCTGTGTTGCACGACCAGGTCTTGATGGCGCTTCGTGACAAACATCTGGATACACAGGATAGAAGCCGTCTTATCAATGCTGTTGCCACTGGTGTTATCCCCGGGTTCAGCCAAGAGGAGAGGCAAGGGATGAGAGAAAAAACTCTCAGCCACCTCGAAAGCCTCAACGTGTTTCAGGGGCCTGAATCCATAGGAATGATGCTCAATGAGGCAGAAGACGGAGTAAAAGCCTTTCCAAAACTGATTGACACCATTTCGTCCGTCTCTCTTTATGATGCCCGCGAGGCTATTAAAGGTTATTACACGACTTTGCTCCTTGCCCCTGAGCGAATACCGGATAACAGCAGACTGCATCAGGATATTGCGAGGCTGGAAGAGCATTTTAAAGTTACCCGCCAGTTAGATGGTTTTCGGGATTTGGTCAATGAGGTCATTGAGGAGGTTATACACTCTTTGCCTGAACGCCTGTCAGACGATGAATATACGCAGTTATTGGCTAACTGGAGTCACTTTCCTGATACAAACCGTGACAGGGCCCTGGCTAGAGTTATCGATAAAACGTTCATTAATGTCACCCGCAAAGAACCTTCTATTCACGGCCACCCACGAGAGTTGGTGCAGGAGAAAACTGCTCGCTTTATTGACGCAATGCGCCGTGATTCTGAACTCGAATCGCGATTCGGTCTTGACAGGATTCAGCAGTTGATCATGCAGTTAGCTCAGGATAAAGCTCAGGTGACAGAGGAGCTGGAGCGTTTGAGTGATGAAGTAACCCGGTTAAATGTAGAAGCCATCAGAGAACGCTTGAAAGCTGGTGAGGCGTTGACCAGAGAAGAAAGAGAGCTGATAGCGGAATCAAGACGTGTACTGCTGAATATTCAGTTGACGGCGGGCAGGCGGTGGGACATGGCAATGCTCCTGCAGCCTGACATCTGGATAGCTCAGGAGGAGGAACACGAAAAACTATTGAAGATTCAGGAAATCGGTACTCTGAGGGGAGAAGAGGTTGATCTGGCGCAGCTCGACTGGCTGATCAGGCAGCATGATGAGGCCAGAACTCATCCTCGGGTAGCTATTGAAGGAGCCGGCCCCACAGGGCTGACGTTGGCCTTGTCACAGTTCGAAGCCGGTGCCAATGTTGCCATCTTTGAGAAGAGAAGTACTGAATACGACAGAGTTCAGGTGGTCAGGCTGGACCCCAAATGGTTGGATATGCTGAAGTTTTATCTGGGTGAGCATTATTACGAGCTTTTTGGTGCAGGTGAAGAAAGCAAGGGCATCATTCGTCCCGATGGCTTTGGCGAGATAACCATTCATCGGTTGGAGGAAGCATTACACGACCGACTGACTGAGCTGATGGGCAGGAATTATGATAAGACCAGTGAGACTGACCAGCCTCTCAGTCTGGAAAGAATGGCTGCCTATGAGCTTGAAGAGGTAGAGTCGGGGGAGGAGGGTTTCAAAGTCAGGGCTCGTTATAATCCCGAATATGATGTGGCGCAACAGGGCAGGGCAAAAGATCACACTCCGGAGGAAGCGGTCAAGTATCGGCCTGTAGATATGCTGATCTGTGCTGGAGGTAAAAACACCCAGCTGCGAGGCAAGTTCATGGAGGACAAAGTGCTTGTCCGTGCCGAGCCTTACGGTGTCTGTAGCTGGGAAGGTAAAAAAGGTGCAGAGTTACCCAGCCAGAAGCTGGACAGGTTTCAGGATTTCAGGGAGATGGTGGTTTTTGACAAGGAATTTCATGAGCACTTCAGGGAGAGCCTTTCCAAAGAGATGCTTCTTTTATCAGAACCTGCTGACTCAAAAAAGAGTGTCGTCGACCCTAAGGATCTGCTGGAGCTTGAGTTCAAGACTATGAATCGGGTTATGCAGACTCGCTGTTTTGAGAACAAGAATCTGGTTTACATTGGCATGGAGTTGCCAAAGCCCTTTGGTCAGTATTGTAAAAAACTGGAGGGGAAAATTAAGCGGAATCTGTCGGTCAGTGTGACTCCGGGATCGGGTATTGTTAATCCGGAAGAGGCTAATAAACAGGCTGAGAAAAAAGCCAGAGAGGCTGTCAAGGCCGTTCAAAAAGCCTGGTTCCAGGCGGTTGCCCATTATTACGGAATCGACGACTCCAGATCACTGGGCGCCACATCGGACAAAATCAATCACAAGTTTACTTCGGCCTTTTCGGTGCAGCAACACAGGGTTGAGAAAAGTGTTGTAACCAGGCAGGCAGACGGACATGAATTGACAGTAACAGTAGCCGGTGATGCCGCAGTCAGCCCTCATTTTATGAGTTACAGCGGGCTGACCGGAGCCAGAGAACATGTTTTGCAATTGCAGGAATTTACCCAAAAAACGGCCAATGATGTCAATCCTTCTGATAGGCGTTTGCACCGGGAAGAGCTTGAGCAGAGGCAGCAGAGAACCGCTGACTTTGTGATTCAGCGAGGCAAAGCGTTCCTGGGTCGCAACTGAAGACCTGATTTTGACGGTTGCATTGATCAATAACGGAATTATCTGGTTATTGATGTATTTATTTAATCACTCAGGCAGGGAGGCCTATAACTATGAGCGTTGGAGGTGCAGGTGGACGAACACAAGCGAGTTCTCAATACGCTGATTTAATGGACAATGTTGGGAAGCTTGAGACGTTTTGCAGACAACGAAAAACAGCCCGGCTTGAAGTGACTAGCGAGTCGGGGGCACCAGGGCAGGACACTTTGGCTAGTTTCAGGGGGAGAAAGGTCATCAGTGTCAAACCCCGTGGAAACCTCTTCAAAAGGCTGATTGCCTTTTTTTCTCCCACTCGCAGCGCAAAAGCGCAAAGGGCCATGGAGCGTGAAGCAAAGGTTTTGTTGCATGATCAGGTGATGAAGGCTATTGAGGGCGGGGAGCTTAGTAAACAGGACAGAAAACGTCTGGTAGATGATGTGTCTGATGGGGTTATTCCGGGTTTCAGCCGTTTGGAAAGAGAAAACATACGGGGTAGAATTCTCCACGCTGTTTTGAGGTCTGAGAACATAAACACGATGCTCAGTGAGGCAGAAGAGGGAATAAAATCCTTGCCAGCACTGATTGACAAGATTCCAGCGGTATCTCTACAGGATGCTCGTGAGGCCGTTAAAGGCATCTACAAGGCTTCACTCCTCAAACCAGGTCGAATATCGAATGACAGCAGATTGCAGCAGGATCTTGGCAGGTTGGAGCGGCATTTTGCTGGTAGTGCTCAATCAGGGGATTTTCGGTGTCTGGTCGAAGAGGTGATTCGGGAAACGCTTCATTCGTTGCCCGAACGGCTGTCACAGGATGAGTATGACGATCTATTGTCTATCTGGGGTGAGGAATCAAATAGTTTTAGAATTCCAGACCATGAGTTGCCCCTGCGCACAGCGGTAAAACAAATATTTTTGAGTGCCGCAAGCGCAGAGTCTTCCGTTCACAGCTACCCAAGAAATTTAGTACTGGAAAAAGACTACCGTCTTGTTCAAGACCTGAAGCGTTATCCGAAACTGAAAATTCTAGTCAATCGTCGCAGCGAATTTTCTTATCTGAAGCGACAGTTATCTGAGGATAAAGCCAAGGTGAGAAAAGCATTGAATCAACTGAGTGCTGAAGTCACCAAGTTAGATGTAGATAACATCAGAGAACGCCTGAAAACCGGTGAAAACCTGACCAAAGAAGAGGGGCAGCTGATAGCAGAATCACGACGAGCACTGTTGGATATCCAGTTGACAGCGGGCAGACGATGGGAACTGAGCATACTCTCGCAGCCTGAACAATGGCCAGGTCAGCAGGACACTCTCACCAGGCTGTTAAAGATTCAGGAAATCGGCACTTTGAGGGGGCAGGAAATTGATCTGGCACAGCTCGACTGGTTGATTAAGCAGCATGATGATGCCAGAACTCACCCCCGGGTAGCGATTGAAGGGACGGGACCCACCGGGTTGGCTCTGGCCTTGTCACAATTTGAAGCCGGTGCCGATGTTTCCGTCTTTGATAACAGAAGTACTGAATACGACAAGGGTCAGGTGGTCAGGCTGGACTTCAAATGGATGGATATGCTGAAGTTTTATCTGGGTGAGCACTACTATGAGCTCTTTGGTGAAGGTGAGGAAAGCAAGGGCATTGTTCGTTCCGATGGTCATGGTGAGATAGCGATTCAGCATCTGGAAGAAGGCTTGCACGATCGACTGAACGAGTTGAGGCAAAGGAATAATCAAATCCATGAGGGTGGCGGGCCTTCCAGTCTGGAAAGAATGGCTGCTTTTGAGCTGGAAGGCGTTGAGTCGGGAGTGGAGGGCTACAAAGTCAAAGCACGTTATAACCCTGCTTATGATATGGCGCAACAGGGCAGGGCAAAGCATGACACCCTTGAGGAAGCGGTTGTGCACCGACCTGTGGATATGATCATTTGTGCCAGCGGGAAAAATAGCAGGCTCGGAAACAAGTTCCTGAGGGATGGCAAGGGCAACTATGGCAGGTCATACGCTGCTTGCAGCTGGGAAGGTAAACAAGGTGAGGAATTAGCCAACCAGGAGCTGAATACCTTTCAGGATTTCAGGAAGACGGTGGTCTTCAACAAAGATTTTCATCAGCACTTCAAGGAACAGCTTTACCAGGAGTTGCAGATGTTAAAAGAGTCTGATGACCCTATAAGGAACGTCGTCTTCCGAAAAGACCTGGTAGAATTGGAGCGCCGGACACTGGATCAGGTTATGCAGACCCGCTGTTTAGAAAACAAGAATCTGGTTTACATTGGTATGGAGTTGCCAGATCCCTTAAATCAGTATTGTCACAAACTGAAGCGAGACATCAGGGATCAGCTACTGAATAGCTCGACTTCAGGATCGGATCCCGGCAATTCAGAAGAGGCTTTTCAACGGGCTACAAAAAAAGCCCTGGAGAGTGTCAAAAAGGTGGTTCACAAAGCCTGGTTGCAGGCGGTTGCCCACTATCATGGAATTGATCAGTCCGGATCAATAGGGGCTACATCGGACAAAATCAATCACCAGTTTACTTCAGTCTTGTGTACGCGGCGTCAACGGCTCGAGAAAAATTTTGCCATCAGGGAAGCCCATGGGCATCAGTTGGCGGTGACGGCAGCTGGTGAAACTGCAGTCGGTGATCATTTCATGCTTGACAGTGGACTGAGCGGTGCCAGAGAAAATGTTCTGAGTCTGCAGGACTTTACCCATAAAACAGCCAAACATACCGATCCCTTTGATCCAGACTTGCATCGGGCAGAGCTTGAAACCAGACACAGCAGAATCACTGACGATGTCAGTGAGCACGCCAGGGTATTTCTCAGGTGAAGGCCGGGGTTGATTCTCCGGGCATGGCAATAACAGCCTGATCAATAATCAGAGCCTGCTCTTCTTCGGTCATATTCTGAAAATCAGGGTTCTCTTTCAGTTGCTGTCGGAAACGGGCAACCCTGAGCCTTTCAACGTCTTGCATGGTCCGACCCTGATCTTCCAGCCGGTTGGCCAGTGCTGTACTCATCTGTTTAAGGTTGACTTTTCGACCCTTGCCAAAGTCGTCCTCAACGCTTTTTGCGGCCGTGTGAACCGCCAGCTGCAGTCGCTCCAGCGCCGCCGATGAAATGTCCTTCTCCAGACGATTATAGAGCTGACTCATGACATGGTTTTTGATGGTCAGCAGGTCATCACGACTGAGAGATCGGTGCGAAACACTACCATCTTCGTCTAAAACCCTTTTGACCGGTCTGCCAAGAGCAGCCATTTTCAGCAAATAGTGACCCCTTATCGTTTGCCTCAAAGTGTCTTCCAGAGTCTTCTCAATGGCTGGCAAGGTGGTGCCGGGGGTGGGGGTACCACAATGGCGGTTGATGGCCAGAGGAATCTCCAGTAATTGATCCTGAATGTAATAACCAATGCCACGGCTGATCTCTGGAGGATGAAGCCCCAATTCCCTGAGTTTTCTTCTGAAGGTGTTAAAGGCTTTGAGATCTTTGGTCAGGGTATCGATCCTGTCTTTATAGCTTTGGAGGATCATCAGGGCTTTGTGGTTTTTCAGAATGCTTCCTGCCAGTTCTTTCCTGGAGTCAGCTAATTCGCTGACTTCCATTTCCACCCCGGCGTTAACGCTATCAACCAGATGTTTGTCCTCTTCGGTTTGACACCATGGCTGCCAGTAAGTATTAGCTACTTCGGCGGTGATTGTTTCCCGCAGGTATTGCTTGAACGAGCTCTGGGCGGTCATTTTAGCCATCATCCGTTTTGATGATTCCATGCAATGAGCTTCAATACGGGCTCTTTCATCGGAGCCTTCCGGCAACAGCATCTGGTAATAGTGAAGGCCGTCTTTGTACGTATAAACCAGGGCTTCGACATGATCCAGAGAGTTAGATAGTCGACTGATGACGCTGCCGACAGTCAATGTCGTGACAATCAGTTCGAAGCTGGAGGCGACTATGGGCCATAATGCCGCACTCAGAAGGCTCCCGTAGAAAGCGCCTCCGGCTATCAGGGCTCCGGTTGTGACTGAGCCACCCAGAACGACCAGGCATTTGGCACCTTCAGCGGCGAGCCGACTAAAGGCTCCGGCTTCCTTTTTGTTGTAGGCATGGATCGCTTCTGTCAGTCGGTTGTAACGGACTCGAAAGGGGTTGAAGTAGATGTTACAGAAGCTTTTGGCCAGACCGCCCTCTTTAGAAACGCCTCTGGCAATCTGTGCCAGCTGATCCGTGGGGCTGGATGTGTTGGCAAAGGCTGGTCCATAGTTGATCAAACGATTCAGGACTCGAACCTGACGACCATCCAGTTGATTGACGCCTTCACGGATCGCAACGGCTCCCGTTGCATGAGTTGTTGCGGTAGCAACCGCTCCAGCCAGTCCGCCAACGGTCCAGCCCATTACGCCACCTGCGGGTCCGGCAAGCAGGGCGCCTGCTGTCAGTCCGAGAAGGTTACCCAGTCTGGAACCTGCCGTATGATTGGCAAGGTCGGCAAAGAAGTTCAGGGCGATAGAGCCTTTCAGAGCCAGGTCTGATACCTGCAGCAGAAATTGGAACCGTTTTAACAATGCCGCCTGTTCAGGGTGGTTGGCATAGCTGTCTGTAGGGTCGAATGTTTCATTAACGGCTTTATCTCCTGCAAAGCAGGAGGCTGCTGATTCAGCCGACATTCTTGCCTGAAGTTGTGAAACCAGTCCTGAATTGCCGGCGCCCACCAGTATTTTTAACTGCTCAATAGTCTGGACAGAGTCTCCGACCAGACGACGGAACATTCGTGGATGACTCTGGGCGATTGCCACTACGCCCGAAAGTGTCTCACAGGCCTGCTTTTCCAACTCTGTGTAACTGCCTTGTACTCCAGTCAGTACACTCCAGGCACTGCCTTTACCGCTGTACCAGTCCTGAATCGTGGTCGCGGTGGGCTGCACAATATTGGACACTCGGTTAATAATACCAGTGGTAGAACCGGGAATGGCCTCGCAGGTTTTCAGAAGCTCTTCACTGAACGAGTAGCCAACGGCTTTCAGATCTTTAAGGTGCTGAAGTTCGGCCAGTTTGTCATCAAAGGATTTTCTATGAGGCCAGATGATCTGATACCCCACCGCCATCATCGCTTCTTCGCCCGAATTGACGGGCCTGACCGGGGCAGTTTCCTGCAGTGCCTGATCCATCACTTTCAGTAGTTGCAGGTTTTCCTGATAATCACCGGAACTCATAACGGGAGGCATTTGAGGGTGTTCTATCAAGGCTCTGGTCTCTGCCATCAACTGCTCTTCCTGAGCCAGCCTGAGGTCATGATGTTTCTGCTGATAAGCGACTATGGATGAGTAGCTTGGGTTTTTATGATAAGCCTGCAGGTGATCACTGTATTGCTGGATGGCGTGATACAGCTTTATTTCTGCATCGTCCTTATGCCTGCAGTTATTCAGCTTGTACATGAGATGCCGGGTGGCAGGGGGCTTGAGCATAAAGATCCGTTCTGAAACTGGAATTTCCAGCTCCAGTTTCATAAAACGAACCAGTTGAATGGCGTGATGGAAATGCTCTAACTGTGTCAGCATGTCAGCAGGTATTTCCTCATGCTTTTCCATCGCCAGCATATGGCCAACCTGCTGCTCTGTTTCATTCAGCTCGTCGATGGAGAGTTCCGATAACTCTATCGACATTAAGTGTTGGTAGCGCTGTTCGAAGTAGAGCTTTCGGCATTCCATTTCCAGAAAGTCCTGAACCTCTTTATGATCGGGGTTTTCAATGAAGTCCGTCAGTTTTTCGGGCGTGCAGGGCATCTCGGCAAGGCACTTGAGACGGTTTGATAATAACTGCAGTTGCTGACGACTTTGCCACTGCCCACGGCACATCTTTTTTCGAGCTTCAATGATGTCAGTGCTGCAGCGATCCAGCAGCAGTTCGTGAATAACTTGTGGTATTTTCCAAATCATTGTCCCGGTTAACTGTGAGTGGTTATTCCAGTCACCCGGTGGTGGAAAATAGAGCCCCTTCAGCGCTTTTTGAGCGTTCATTTTTTTCAAGGACCCGGCAGCTGGGTTGATGCCGACATTCTCTGGTTTGAAGGGGTCGGTCTTTAGGTTCTGCACGAAGCACTCTTGAAGCCCGAGGTAAAAAGGCGTCTTGCCATGCTGTGTTTCAAATTCAAGTAACTTTTCAAACAGAGCATCGAAATCACGAGCTGCCAACAGGTCGAATAAAGCCTCCAGCTGCTTTCTGGCTTCCGGTCTGCTGGAAGTGATGCCCCACCAGTTTTTTTCTATGTCCTCAGCCAGTGCCAGCAATCTCTGTTGTAACAGGGCAAAACCGCTTTGCGGGCACTCATCCAGAATCCGTTCGAGAATGCCATAGGGATGCAACATAGAGATGACTTCAGCAGCCATACCTTCTTGTCTGAACCTGTCCAGCAAGTCGGGATACTCACGAATCAGGGTTTCCCGGTCGTGAGCCGAGAATTGCCAGTGATCCTTTTGGGGGATGGGAGGGGGATTTGCAGTTTCCGCCATTCTGGTATCGTAATCTTTCATCCAGTCCGGGTTGTCGTCGGCATCCTCAAAGAGTTCATTCTCGTCATCAATATCAGGCGCAGAAATGGACGTTTTTCCGATGAATGCGGTGGGGTTAGATTGAGTGACCTGGTGTTCAGAGAGAGGTCTGGAGAAAGGTGTAGCATTGCTTCCGGCCTCCTGACGGGGAATATAGGTTCCTGCATCCGCCAGAGGGTTCTGCGCAAGGCTCAGGCAAGAGTGAGGCTTGCCTGGGCAACCTGTGCTTTTTGGAACACTTCCCATCAATACTTCTAACATATCTGGCCTCCTGCCAATATCAGTTAAATGGGTCCCTTATTAAGTAAGACCCTCGGAATGGCAGAAAATTTCCATTTTGGTCAGAATAACTGTCCGTCTTGTTAGTGCCAGTCAATTCGGAATTATAAAAAACCCTGCGACACTGGTTTTCAAAATGAAGCTGCGTATAATTTCGCAGGTTTATCTACATTATCCGGGGCTTTTCATGTACCAACTGGGCCGAAAGTTGTTATTTTGTCTCTCTGCTGAAAATGCACACGATGTGGCACTAGAGATGATAGGTGCGGGCCAGCGGCTTGGCCTGACCGGTGCTTTTGTGCCATCTGTGCCTTCCCGTCCCAGGGAAGTTATGGGGCTGACCTTTGAAAACCCTGTCGGCCTGGCAGCAGGTCTTGATAAAAATGCAGATTGCATTGATGGTCTGGGCAGTCTGGGTTTTGGTCATATTGAGCTGGGCACCGTGACACCCCGCCCTCAACCCGGCAATCCAAAGCCCCGGTGCTTCCGGATTCCAGAGCGTCAGGCGCTGATCAATCGTATGGGGTTCAACAACAAAGGGGTTGATCACCTGGTTGAAAATGTCCGCAGGTGTCATTACCAGGGCATCATTGGCATTAACATCGGTAAAAACTTTGATACTCCAGTAGAAAACGCTGAAAGTGATTATCTGACTTGCCTGCGAAAAGTGTATCCCCATGCCAGCTACATCACGGTTAATCTCTCATCCCCTAACACTCCGGGGCTGCGTAAATTGCAGTTTGGTGATGCCCTGAAAAGTCTGCTGGATGCCCTGAAAAAAGAGCAGGCTTTATTGACCGACAAATACGGTCGCAGGGTTCCGGTAGCGATCAAAATTGCACCGGACATGAATGAAGATGAAATTGCTGACATCGCCCGTGAACTGGTTTCCTATGAGATGGACGGGGTTATAGCGACCAATACCACCTTGTCGAGGGATGCTGTTGAGGGTTTGGCCAACGCCGATGAACAGGGTGGGCTCAGTGGTGCGCCGTTAAGCGATCGCTCGACAGAAGTGATTAAACTCTTGTCTTGCGAACTGTCCGGAAAACTGCCTGTTATTGGTGTGGGCGGTGTCATGGATGCCAGAACCGCAGCGGACAAGATCAAAGCAGGGGCCAGCCTGGTTCAGCTCTATTCAGGTTTCATTTACAGAGGTCCTTCCCTGATTCGTGAAGCGGCAGAGGCCGTTTATTCTTGTGATCATGGTTGAAACACTTTTAAGCAGGCTCTGACTCAGGGATATGCTTCTGCGTTCATGGTTGTTGCACGAGATGAAAGAAGCCCCGGAGATCCGGGGCTTATATGGGCTTTAACAATAGGGTAACTTATAGAAAGGAGGCATTACTGGCCCGTTGCAGGCCGGAAATGCCAATCAAGCCATCCCAGTTGTCTACGCGACCCTCCCGCCAGCCCGTTAGCCAGGCCTGGCGAAGTTGGGGGTCCGTATGTGGGCAGATATCCTTCGAACGTCCAGACGCACCTGTCCGATATCCTTTGGTAAAGGCTCTGTCTGTCATATCCCTTTTTTGTCTTTTCATCATGTGGTACTGCCTCTTGCTGATTCGTTTATCAATGCCTCCCTGGCACCCTGTTACAGCACTTGGAATATTCCCCGATCCGGTCTGTTGTGATAACTCCGGAAGCCCACCAGGTCATATGCAAGTTGCATGTAACGAGGGAACTGGGAAAAAACCAGAGAGCAAACGTACAGGGAAAGTCTACGGTCTAATTTCTAACGAAGTTTGAACAGGCTGTCGAGAAATCAATCCTAATAAGTATTGAGTTTTTAAATTTTTTTGGAATATAAGTTATGAATACGCCTCTTACAGAGCGTTCTCTGGAACTCTTCGCCAGCTGCCCCAAGGGGCTGGAAATCCTGCTGGCCAGAGAGTTGACGGATCTGGGTGCTGAATCTGTCCAGGAAACTGTCGCTGGCGTGAGTTTCAGGGGCAGTCTTGAGGTTGCTTATCGCAGTTGTCTCTGGTCCAGACTGGCAAGCAGGATTTTATTGCGGCTGGGTGAGATCCGATCTGAGAATAAAGACAGCCTGTATCAGGGTGTCAGAACGTTTGAGTGGGATGATCATCTCGACAGGCAGAGCAGCTTTCGGGTCGACTTCACCGGCTCCACGCCAGATATCAATCACACCCGATTCGGTGCCCAGGTCGTTAAAGACGCCATCGTTGACCAGTTAAGAGATGACTATGGCTGGCGACCCTCTGTGAATGCCACTAACCCCGATTTAAGAATCAATGTTCATGCCAGGGGAAAAACAGCGTTTGTGTCTATTGACCTGTCAGGCCAGAGTTTGCATCAACGGGGCTATCGTCAGGAATCAGGTGAAGCGCCTCTGAAGGAGAATCTGGCTGCGGCGATTCTGATAAGGGCTGGCTGGCCTGAAATGGCGGCACAGGGCAAACCGTTAATGGACCCCATGTGCGGCGCCGGTACTCTGCTAATAGAAGGAGCCATGATGGCGGCTGATATTGCCCCCGGTCTGCTCCGGACCCGTTTCGGTTTTGACCGTTGGATGGGGCATGTGCCAAAGGTGTGGATGAAAGTGCTGGAGGAAGCCAGGGAGCGTCGGCAACAGGGGCTGGCTACCCTGAGTTCGGATATTACTGGCTTTGAAGGTCTGGGTTCTGTTGCTCATCGTGCCAAATCCAACCTGGAAAGGGTAGGGCTGTCGAAAAGGGTCAGGATACGACAGCAGGAGCTCAAGGATTTGGCGATGGATTCAGACATAGGTGCCGGATTGGTGGTTTGTAATCCTCCCTACGGTGAACGTATGGGCGATGAAGCCAGTCTGGTCTACCTCTACAAACATCTGGGTGAAAAGCTGAAGGAGCATTGCCCGGGTTGGCAAGCAGGCATATTTACCGGCACGCCCAGTCTGGTGAAAAATCTCGGAATGGGGCCAAAAAAGAGTTATTCACTCTTTAACGGTGCACTGCCCTGTAAGCTCTTTCTTTATGATATTCGCAGCCGTGAAGCGAGAGAGGCCGTTGCAGAAAAACAGGAACGGAATCAACCAGAGGCCAGAACAGTTACCTATATTTCTGAAGGGGCTAACATGTTTGCCAATCGGTTGAAGAAAAATTTCAGGCAGATGAGCAAATGGGCCAGAAACAACAACATTGACTGCTATCGTCTCTATGATGCCGACATGCCGGAATACGCTGTAGCGGTAGATGTGTATCGTGACTGGGTGCATGTTCAGGAGTATGCAGCGCCTAAATCCATTAACGAGGAAAAAGCTCAGGAGCGGTTAATCGAAGCCCTGGCAGTGACGCCTGAGGTGCTGAATATACCGGATGAAAATATTGTCCTCAAACGACGTGAGCGGCAATCAGGTTCCAGTCAGTACGGACGACAAGACGAACAGAAGCAGATGATGGAAGTTGAAGAGGGCGGATGTCGTTTATTGGTTAATCTGCATGATTATCTGGATACGGGTCTGTTTCTGGATCACCGACTGATGAGAATGAGACTGCAGAAAGAAGCGGCGGGCAAACGTTTCCTCAACCTGTTCTGTTATACCGCCACAGCAACCGTTCATGCCGCTATGGGGGGAGCCGTGTCTTCTACCAGTGTGGATCTTTCCAATACCTATCTCGACTGGGGTAAAAAGAATCTGGCCCTGAACGGTCTGAGCGAGCGGCGTCACCGAATGGAGCGGGAAGATTGCCTGAAATGGCTGGAAAAAGATATCAGCGAGTATGATCTGATTTTTATGGACCCTCCCACCTTCTCCAACTCCAGAAAGCTAAAAGATGTTTTTGATGTTCAGAGAGACCATTTCAGGTTAATTGAACTGGCAGTAAAGAGGCTGAGCAAGGGCGGTGTTCTCTATTTCTCAAACAATTTTAGAAAATTCAAACTGGATGAGCGTGTTGGGTCAGAATTTGTTGTCGAAGAGATCACCCATCAAACCATTGATCGTGATTTTCAACGCCGAAAAGGTATTCATCGAAGCTGGAAGATTATGAAAAAGTAAATGGCACTGATCTTTGGCAAAAACGCCGTGATTCCACAGATTGCCTGAGATGGTTGGTAAAGGATATCGGAGAGTATGAGCTGATTTTTATGGATCTCCCCATTTTTTCCAACTCCAGGAAACTTAAAGGTGTTTTTGATATTCAGGAAGATCATTTCAGGTTAATCAGGTGGTAGTAAATCAGAGCTATAATTTCCGGTACGATGCAGGCGACAAAAGGGTATGAGGCCTCATACCCTGTCTGCTTGGTTAACTCATCAGTAGGTGAGAAGTATGAAGCTGATTTTCAGACTGGCAGGGTCAACGATTCTTGCGCTCGCGTTCGGAAGTGTGCACGCACTGGACCGGGTTATTTATTTTATAAGAAACTATGATTCCGACCATAGCGTGTCCTACTCTTTCAGGGCTGGGTCAGACAGTTCTTGCATGTACGGGGTTTATACTCCGGGTACTGACTCAATGCCTCCCGGTTACTTAAACATCAGCAAGCTTGGCCTCCATTACAGGGATGTCATATTTACAGACTGTGGCGATGGCGATAAACCGCGATATCAGGATATCGTCATATCCCGGGACACCCCGCCCAAGGCAACCGCTGTCGTTAGATGGCATATGCCAGTATGTGACACATGTGGACCCTATGCCAAGACGAAATCTGATCCTGCCAACCTATTGAAGTGTCCCTTTGACCATTACGGATATAGCACTGATGTAATGCTCGTTGTGGGTCAGGATGTGCCCGGTTCAGGTGGCAGTTGCAGGCACGACAATTTTCGGGATTGATAGCGGAAGAGATCACTCGTCAACTCATCAGTAGGAGAGAAGTATGAAGCTGATTTCCAGACTAGCAGGGTCAACGATTCTTGCGCTCGCGTTCGGAAGTGTTCACGCACTGGATGGAGTTATTTATTTTGTAAGAAATTATGATTCCGATCATAGCGCGTCTTACTCTTTCAGGGCTGGATCAGACAGTTCTTGCATGCACGGGGTACATAATCCGGAGACTGACTCAATGCCACCCGATTACTTAAATATCAGTAAACTTGGCCTCCATTATAAGGATGTCATGCTTACAGAATGTTCTACTGGCGATAAACCGCGATATCAGGATATCTTCATATCCCGAGATACCCCGCCCGATGCAACCGCTGTCGTTAGATGGCATATGCCAATATGTGACTTCTGTGGACCCCATGCTGAGACGATATCTGATCCTGCCAACCTATTAAAGTGTCCCTTTGACCATTACGGACATAGCACTGATGTGATGCTCGTTGTGGGGGAGGATGTGGCCGGTTCAGGTGGCAGTTGCAGACACAACAATTTCCGGGAATGACAGCGAAACAGTTTATGGTTGACTTATAACTGAAGGCTCTCTGAAGGTGGTGTTCTCTGTTCTTCAAACCATTGATTTTGATTTTCAACACCAAAGATGTGTTCGTCGAAGCGGGAAGGTTATGTAAAAGTAAGCAGCTCTGATATCCCCTTGTCGGGCTATGCGAACTACAGGTGTTGCAACGGTTCTTAACAGGACTTAGTAAAAAGGGTAAGGGCATTCTTACCGTGACTTGATTCTTGTCCACAATTTAGCCACTAACGTCAGGGAAACGAACTGTGAAGGGTTTGGTTATTTGAAGCTGAAGATTAAGTACTCAGCCATGCGGAATCGAATATTTCTGGCTTATTGGGCAGGTGCTCTGCAAGGCGCAACGACGGGAACATAGCAAGCTATGTGACCAGAGTTGCAACGCATCACGACTGCATGGATGCAGGAGCTAGAGCAACGCAGGAGCAGTTGCCGCGAGTGCCTGAACAATAAGTCAGAAAATATGATTTCGTATGGTTGAGTACTTAAGTTGCTGGAGGTCTGGGACAACTTTCTTACCGGCATTATTAATCTACCCTGTGAGGAAGTGCCCGACGTTGAGCCCAGAGATGAAGAGCTTGGCAGGGCCGAAATCGACGAGCTTTAACAGGATTTTCAGGAGGGAAATGATGAAAAGTTTGTACGAAATTGATTACTACAAGTGGTTGGAGCAGCAGGTATTTTTACTCAAAAATCGGGATTTTGAGCAGCTTGACCTGGACAATTCGCTTGAGGAGTTGGAGTCGAGCTTAATGAGTTGTAAGCGTGAATTGCGGTCTTACTTGAACGTATTGTTTTTGGATTTGCTCAAATATCATTACCAGAAAACCGTTTTGAATGACCCATGGGTGGAGGACAGGGTGGCCCATCTTTGGCTTGTTAGACAAACCTATTTTTCAATGAAAAGAAGAATAAAAAAGAAGCTTTGTTCTACAGTGCCATGATAAGACTGGTGATAAGTGTTCGATAACTGCTGAAGATAGTCAAAAAATCGTGTAAAACGATAGTGCATGATTATTGCTATCCACATGAAAAGATTGATAAACCCACAAGATAAAAGCCGGACGAAATTATAGCCTGATTATGCAGGCCTATTGGTGATATAAAAAGACGACTGTTTAAACACGGTCGCCAATTTTAGTGGTTTTCTCTGCTCAGGGCTGTCTGACAGCCGAATCAGTGGCGACAGCGGTTGGCTCGGCTTGTTGGAAGTTGGGGTGAACAACCGCTCGCAGAACGGTTTTACCTTCAAAATAAACGGTCATGTCCTGGTACTTCCAACTGGTAATTGCGGGCTTGCCAACCGTTTCAGATATTTCAGGTGGTCCCAGACGATCCTTGACGGAATCCATGCTTTGACCTCTTTCTGGCAACAGAACTGTGCTGCGAAGTTCAGCCGACTGACTGCCAACGGGCACCGCAATGGTGTCGGCGGGTTCTGCTGCAAAAGCATGCTGGTTGAAACTGACAAGACCCAACAAGGTCATGGATAGGGCTAATGACGATATTGTTAATAGATGTTTCATAACAAGCATACTTTTCTCGCTACTTTCTTATTCTCATGGGTTGGCTGCAACAGCTCTGCAGCCCCGGTTATTGTTATGGGAGACTGTCGCTTTTGCAAGGAAATGCAAACAGCCTTATTGTACCGGGCCGTTGGGGTTATAATAGCGAACTTCGCAACTATTGACGCCTCATAAATTCTAAATGTTCAGACCATTACCGTTTTTTGTCGGCCTCAGGTATACCCGGGCCAAACGAAGGAATCACTTTATTTCCTTTATTTCACTCATGTCGATGGTTGGGCTGACCCTGGGGGTCTGCGTACTGATTATTGTCATGTCTGTCATGAACGGTTTTGACCGGGAACTGAAACAGCGTATTCTGGGCATGGTTCCCCATGCCACCATTACCTCGGCATCCGGCGGCATGCACGACTGGCAGAATATTCTCGAACAGGTCTCCAGGCAGGAAGGGATTGTTGCTGCAGCTCCTTTTGTCGATGGTCAGGGGATGCTGACCAGTGGCAGTCAGGTTCGGGGGGCGATGGTTTTCGGGATTGATCCGGCCTACGAAAAGCAGGTTTCAATCGTTACTCAGCATATGGAGCAGGGATCTCTCGACAACCTAAAACCCGGTGAGTTTGGTATAGTGCTGGGTGAGATCATGGCCCAGTCCCTTGGTGTGACGCTTGGTGACAAGGTGACCATGGTTCTACCCGAGGCGAATGTGAACCTTGCCGGTGTTTTCCCCAGGCTCAAGCGTTTTACTGTGGTTGGTATCTTTTCAGTGGGCGCTGAAGTGGATGGCAGTCTGGCTTATATCAACATTCAGGACGCTGCACGATTCATGAGAGTCCCGGAAGGTGTTGAAGGCGTCCGGCTGAAAATGGAAAACCTGTTTGCTGCACCCAAACTGGCCTGGGATGTTGCCATTCAGCTGCCAGGTCGTTACTACGTGCAGGACTGGACTCGAACCCAGGGGCAACTGTTTCAGGCGATCCAGATGGAAAAAACCATGGTGGGCCTGCTGTTGACGTTGATTGTTGCGGTAGCGGCATTCAATATCGTTTCTACTCTGGTGATGGTGGTGACTGACAAGCAATCAGATATCGCTATTCTGAGAACACTGGGCGCCAGTCCGAAAACTATCATGGGTATCTTTATGGTACAGGGCTCTCTCATTGGTGTTGTGGGCACATTACTGGGGGTTGTACTCGGTATTATTGCTGCCTTGAACGTTTCTGAAATGATCTCAGCTCTTGAGTCCTCACTGGGTATCCAGTTCCTCAGTCCGGACGTTTATTTTATCAGTTATCTGCCTTCTGAATTGCAGTGGCGCGATGTTGCTGCCATCAGTATTGCAGGTCTTTCCATGAGTTTCCTGGCCACTCTGTATCCCGCCTGGAGAGCCTCTAAAACCCAGCCAGCAGAGGCACTTCGTTATGACTGAGTCAGTAAGAGCAATATTGGAGTGCAGGGCGCTTGCCAAAAGTTTTGATGAAGGCCCTGAAAAACTGGAAGTCTTGAAAGACTTGAACCTGGTCGTCGGTCCATCTGAAAGGTTAGCGGTGGTGGGCAGCTCCGGTTCAGGGAAGACGACATTACTGCAACTGCTGGCCGGACTGGATTGTCCTTCTTCCGGTGAAATCAAAGTCTGCGGCCATGACCTGTCGACGATGAAAGAGGCCCGGCAAAATGAGCTGAGAAATCGCCACCTCGGTTTTGTGTACCAGTTTCATCATCTGTTACCCGAGTTCACCGCCCTGGAAAATGTCTCTATGCCGCTGCTGCTGAGAAAGAAAATGCCCATCAGGCAGATTAAGGAGAGCGCCGAACGGCTGTTGGAAGCAGTGGGGTTGCTGGCAAGGGCCAAACATAAGCCCGCAGAATTATCCGGAGGTGAGCGTCAGCGTGTAGCCATTGCCAGAGCCCTGGTCGGCGAACCTGATCTGGTGTTTATGGATGAACCAACGGGTAACCTTGATCCTAACACTGCTGAAAAAGTGCACGGTTTAATGGCGACTCTCAGCAGAGAGTTCAAGACCAGTTTTATTGTGGTAACCCATGACATGAATCTTGCCAGGCAGATGGATCGAGTTTTTCGACTGGAGTCTGGCAGGTTGATTATGGATTCTTAAGCCTGCCGCAGCTCCAAAAACGCTATGCCCACTGGCATGGTTAATGTGGCTCTGATAGCATGGGGCAAACGGCAATATTGCGGTTTGCCCCATGCATCTGCTACCGCACAGGGTGTGCAGGCTGCCTCGATACTGAGTACCTTCTTTCGATATTGTTGTCTTTTAATTCCTTTTATTCCCAAATGGTAGAGACCTATGCTTTCCTATTTGCTGGCTGGTGACCACGGTATTCCTCTGACTCTGATTGAAACTTCAGATTATGATCGTTGGTTTGATGAGCAGTCAGAGCCTCTTCAGAACTGGCTGACCTGCACAGACTACAAAGGAAAAGGCATCAGTCTGATCCCCGGTGAAGAAGGTGTCATGGGGCAGGTCATTGTGGGGGTTGAAGATCTCTCCAGTCACTTTATCTGCGGTGATCTGGTCAATCAGCTGCCAGCCGGAGACTACAAACTTCAGGGGGATGAAAACCTGCTCAAACTGGCTGCATTCAGCTGGGGACTGGGTGCCTATCAGTTTAACCGCTACAAAAAAACTGATCAGAAAGAGTGTCCAAGGTTGATTCTGCCGAGCCAGGCTCAGGTTGAAGAAGCTGAAAAGTATGTTAAAGCGGTGGCTAGCGTTCGTGATCTGGTGAACACCCCGGCAGGTGATATGATGCCTGAGCATTTGGGCGAGGCAGTGGCAAAGCTGGCTGAAGAGTTCGGTGGCAAAGTCAGTCAGATTGTAGGTGATGAGCTGTTGGCCCAAAATTACCCCACCATTCATGCGGTAGGCCGTGCCAGTAGCCATGCGCCACGACTTATCGATATGACCTGGGGTGACGAGAAGCATCCATTGATTACTCTGGTGGGTAAGGGCGTCTGCTTCGACAGTGGTGGTCTGGACATGAAAGGCTCAGCGGGTATGCGCTTGATGAAAAAAGATATGGGCGGTGCCGCTCACGTCATTGGACTGGCGCGTTTGATTATGGACTTCAATCTGCCTGTTCGTCTGAGAATGCTGATTCCAGCCGTAGAAAATGCGGTTGCCGGCAATGCCCTGCGTCCCGGCGATGTTGTGAAAACCCGCCAGGGTCTGACAGTAGAAATTCACAACACCGATGCAGAAGGTCGTCTGGTTTTGTGTGAGGCTCTGACCGAGGCCAGTGCCGAAAATCCTGAAATGATTGTCGATTTCGCCACGCTGACTGGCGCCTGCCGTATAGCCCTGGGTACTGAAGTGGGTGGCTTTTATACCGACGATACGGCTTTGGCGTGTGAACTGATGCAGGCAGGTGATAAAACGGAGGACCCGGTCTGGCGCCTGCCGTTGCACAAGGGCTACAAATACATGCTTAAAAGCGAAATCGCTGACATGACCAACTGTGCCAGGGAGCCTTATGGGGGTTCTATTACTGCGGCACTCTACCTGCAGGAGTTTGTCGGCAAGGACATTCCCTGGGTTCACTTTGATATCATGGCCTGGAATATTCGTAATCAGCCAGGTCGTCCTGTAGGTGGAGAAGCTTTCGGGGTTCGTGCCATGTTTGAAGTACTGCTGGATCGCTACGGCCATTAATCTGACTGTTTGTCCCGTCCTGCAATCAATTGATTCAGGACGGGATAGCGGACGAGGCAATCTTTATTTTATTCAAGGCGAGGCTATCGTCGGTGTTTGACGCCTGGAGTCGTATTTTTTTAGTCTGAAACAGATCCAGTACATTAATCCGTAGAGCGTCATTGAACCCATTAATACTCCTTGCCAGGCGGCCTTCTGCCAGCAAGCGATCAGTAGAAATCCTCCCAGACTGCCTCCCAGATAATAAGCAACAAGATACAGTGCGCTAGCCGTAGCTTTGGCACGGGTTGCATGATGACTGACCCAGCCATAAGCCAGAGAGTGAACAAAGAATGCACCGGAACTGATCAGCAGCAATCCGATAATTACCGCCGTTAATTCCTGCAGGCTGGCGACCCATACGCCACTCATGCTCATAAATGTTCCGATCAACAGGCCCTGAGTAGTGGTGTGTTGCTTACGCCAGTGCCCACTGAGTCGGGAAGAGAGGGTGCCGCTCAGGTAGCAGAGAAAAATCAATGCAGTCCAGCCTGCGGGAAGAGAGTAGGGGGGAGCAATCAGTCTGAGACCTGTTACGGTGTATAGATTGACGAACAGGGCAAAGTTCAGTCCACCCATTAATACAGCCAGTGACAATTTCGGGTTTTGCAGGTGCCCGGCAATATTGTCGATGGCTTCCTTAACACTGAACCCGGGTTCTTGTTGAAAATGAACCGCCCTGGGCAATAACGCATAGACAATCAGCGCACACAGCAGGCTGAACAGCGCCATGGTCGCAACGGCTGTTTCCCAGTTCCACTGTTCGCAGACCAATCCCCCAAAGATACGACCACAGATTCCACCCAGGGAGTTAGCGCTGATATAAGTGCCGACAGCCATCGTAAGAGCGCTTTGGGTGAATTCTTCTGCCATATAGGCCACTGCTACGGCCGCAAAACCGGCCAGGGCGATGCCCAGAACTGCCCGGGTAACAATCATAACAGTCAGGCTGTTTGAAAGGAGGATACCCAGTCCTGTCAGAGGGATCAGCGCCAGGCTGATCATCATCACGGGGTAACGGCCCAGCTTTTCTGAAAGAATGGCCCAGGGCAACAGGGTCAGCGCCAGACCCGTAGTGCTTGCCGCCAGAAGGCTATTGGCCTTAAGTACAGAAACCGAGAATTGATCGGCCATGACCGGAATCAGTGGCTGAAACAGATACAGGTTGCAGAATATCAGGAACGATCCCAGTGCCAGGGCAAAGCAGGCTTTTCGATAAGCAGGTGTGGCAAGATCGATCATGTTATTACTTCTGTCAGGTGCTCAATCGTTCATTCTACAAGTCAATTTCTTCTGAGCTTATAGATTTCTGGAATGCTAATTTATCTGTATTTAACCAAGCTGTTGATTCACAATTCCATCCCGGAATACAAAAATCTTCTGTGCAATGCACAGCATCAAACTCGGTAGCTACTCGTTCCCAGTCGATATAATCATCATTTTCTGCATGGGGGAAGTTTTTCACTAAATTTTCATATTTTTCAAAGGAATCAATCTTTAATATTTTTGCCGTTTCTGAAACTTTAAACTGAGCAGCATCGTTTCCTAACCAGAATCTCAAACTATTTTCTCTACACCACTCTATCCAGGCAGTTGTACTTTTATTGTTTGTGGCGTCTTTTTTTAGAGTGGAGGTCCAAAAAGCATTATCAGGTTTATCTGATGGTATTCTCAGCCACAATGGGAATGCGTTATCTTTAGTGGTAGAAGAACTAAGTATGTGTCCGTTTTTTACTTTTGCCACTTTTCTGGTGGTGATTAATCTTTGCAAATCAAAGTATTCATTACCTCTGGGTATAAACACCTGAGATGAATGATAATCTTCAGACGTCGTAACTTGACTGGTTGCAGCACAGGCTTGAAAGTTTGTTGACCCAAAGGGCTGGATAGGGGCTGAATTCACAGTATATTCCTTTCATGTTTTCTCTCTAGAGTGCTCATTCATCATAAAGTTCATAACAATCTTGTTAGCGCATCTAACGTATGCTTCCAGTTCGTTCCGGTGCTTCGCCTTCATCACCCGACGCCCCTCTGGCTCAGGTTTGAATTGAGCGTTGAATTTGAAACCAGTGTAAGAATGAAGACGATCGTGCTATAACCCCAATGTCTGAGCCCATCACGCAAAGTAAATACCAAATTTTTGTGACTTTCACTAAGTCGGTAAAACTGGAAATTGTCATGGTCTGGCGAAAAAAAGTGACCTCTCTGGCCGACCGAACCTTCAGGGAGTTTGTCAAGGAAAGGTGCGCCAAAAAGCCCTGATGCTTTCTAAGTGATCTAAATTCGCCAATCATCCGTAATAGCTCTAATATTGAGTTTTGAGACCTTACTTAATCACCGCAAGAAGGTGTTTTGTATGTTAAGAGTACTCTATCGTCTGCCTGACCTCGCCTTCGCCCAAAAGCTGAACGACCTTGCCGAAGCTGAAGGGGTCTCTCACAATCGAATCCACATCGCTCACAAAGATCATCTGGCGACGCAGAAAAAGCATTTGAATGATCTGTCCTTTATCGAAGAATACGACACGGTTCGTTCAGGTGAGAGAGGTTTTCTCATTGGTATCCTGCTGACAGTACTGACCGGCCTTGCGGTCCATGAATTAATGGCTGCGCATCCGGTTGCCCCGGTGGTCACTTTTTTCGCATGCATGGTGGTACTGGGTTACTCGACTTGGCTGGGGGGGTTGATCGGCGCTTCCAGTGACAACTTCAGGCTCCAGCCTTTCCATGATCACCTTGAACAGGGTGGCTCTGTAGTCATGCTGGATGTTGAATCCAATTCTGTTTCTAAACTGATGCGCGTCATCGCAATTCACATTCCTGAGGCGGAACCGGCTGGCAGAAGCCAAAGGCTGGACAACCCCTTCATGGGATCCTGGTTACTCAGAAAACATTCGTGAGGCAAGGTTATGAATCTGAAAACACTGACTGCCGTTGTTCGCCAAAAGCAGACACATCTGGAGCTGATTTCGGCTGAAGGTGACATCTATTTGTGCCGGATTAACGACAGGGAATGGCTTACCGAGCATGCAGAAAATAAGCCCAAAGTCTTTCACAGCATTTTCGAGGCCAAATACACTTTAGGCAAGGATCTGTCGGATCAACTGGATATGGTGATGTCTTCAGCCTATGACGAAATGATCAGCTCAGGCGATTCCGGTGAAGGTAAAACTATCCGTCATGGGCTTTTAAAAATTGATCGATAGCCCGACACCATTGATCGCTTGATCGATCAGGCAACAGGTTCTGATCTCGTAAGTTGAGTCTGAATTCCACAACGGAGCGCCATTCCGTGGAGCCGGGATCAGGGCCGTGTCCCATGCCATCGCCTGTGGGTACTCTCGACTCTGCATACTCATACCAGCTTTCGGTACACATCGACTTTTCTTCTGGTCGACCATGATAAGAACACCCCGTCAGAAACAAGCCGATGACTAGCCCTGCCAGAAGATTGTGAGACTGCATCGCCTGCCCTCCTCCGTTTATTGAATCCCCGCTAAAAACCCCGTAATCATCACCGAGGACGTGAAGGCGGGGATCTGAGCCAGGCTTGCAAAGCAAGCCTCTGGAGCTATTCTACAATGGTCGTCTCTTCAGAGACGATAGCATTCTCCAATTTAAAAGCCTAAGCATCGATCGACCTTTGCAGAATTAATCAAGGTTCGCAGAAGAGAAAATGTCCGTTTTAGTCGATCAGACCTGCTTCACGTGCCTGGGCAGTGAGGGGCTCGCGGAAATCCGGATGAGAGATGGCAATCAGGGCTGCAGTACGGTCTTTGAGGGGTTTGTTGTGCACGTCGGCAACACCGTACTCTGTGACAATGAACATAGCGTCACTGCGTGGTGTGGTCACCGGTGTTCCGGCGGGCAGGGTCAGTTGAATGCGGGATTCCAGGCCGTTTTTGCCTTTGAAGACAGACGACAGGGCGATAAAGGACTTACCACCTTTGGACATGCCAGCGCCGCGAACAAAATCAAGCTGACCACCTGTGCATGAAATCTGGTTCAGACCAACACCTTCAGCCGCAATCTGGCCGGTCAGGTCGCACATCAGAGCTCCGTTGATGGAAATGAAATTATCCTGTTTAGCTATTTCTTCCGGCCTGTTCAGCGTTGACAGGGGCATGACATGGGTGTCGTCGTTGTTATCCAGAAAATCCAGAAGGTCCCGACTTCCTACAGCCAGTCCGTAAACCAGTTTGTTTTTGTCAATGGTTTTATTGCTGTTATCAATAGCGCCAATTTTAATCAGGTGCAGCAGGGAGTCTGTCATCATTTCCGAATGCACGCCCAGATTCTTTTTGTTTTCCAAACCATAGGCAACCGCATCTGAGAGTCCGCCAAAACCGATCTGAATGGTGTCTCCATCATTAATGTAAGGCAGAATGTGGCTCGCAATACTCTGTTCCAGTTCGCTTGGCTGGGCCTGTGGCGCGAAGGGCAGTTCGTGATTGCATTCAACCAGTTTGTCAATCTGGTCTACATGAACAAAGTTACTTTCACCTTTAAGATAGGGTACCTGGTCGTTAACAACCACGATCACCTTTTCGGCATTTTCGACCACGCTGTCGCCTAACAGGGCACCGATATGACCCAGACTCATAAAGCCATTTTCATCAGGTCGGGAAACTTCCATCAACAGAACATTCGGCTTCATGATGTTTTTCATAAAGCTCTGCGTCTGGGAAAAATGCACAGAATTAATCTTTATATTGCCATGAGGTCCCAGAAATTTTCTCTCCAGTGGCCCGGTAAATAAACAGTTGTAATTGATGTGGCCTTTAAATTGTGCCTTGAGAAAATCAAAAGGAAACATTAATAGTGCGCCGAACAATTCAACGTCTTTCAATTCATCTTTACGATGACAAAGCTGTTTAAGAACCGGGATAGCAACACCATTGGCACCACCAATCCAAACCCTGTCCCCGGACTGGATTTCATTTGCCGCACTTTCCAGGGGTGACCATTTACGATCGTAGGTTGATTGCCAGTTTTTGATATCAAATTGAGCAGTCATAGTGACTCCTTTTTTATTTGCACAGAGTGACCCGCCCCGAAAATATCTGTAACTCAGGGTCTTGTCTGGTAACGTTGAGGTCTTCACTTTACATCAATGTTCCATCAAAAACTTGGCAGAGTGCGCCATGTACTTGTTTGTTACCGACTGTCAATAAAGGGTTTGATTTGAGCCATATTTCGTACCGTTTTTATTTTTAAACGTTGAAGGATTGGACATTGTGGTACTGCCTTGGCGACAAACCTGTCCAGCTTTTAAACGCTCTGGAAAAACTGCTCAAATCGCCAAACCCTAACTCATAGGCGACAGTGGAAAGGGGCGTATCGCCGGACTCAATCAGGGCAATCGCTTTTTCATGGCGTATTTTGTTAACCAGTTCCCGGTAACTCAGCCCCAGCTCTGTCAGTTTTCTCTGGAATGTACGACTGCTCATATTCATCAGGCTTGCCATTTCACCAGTCGTTGGCGGTATAAGCGGGCTCAACTCCAGGAGTGAGCGACTGACTTTTAAAACAAGGTTGCTTTTTTCGATCATTAACAGCTTTTTCTGAACCAGTGATTCATTTGCCTGAAGCAGCTCTGGGTCAGAGGTGCGCAGAGGCTGATCCAGTGCATCAACACTGAATTCTATGCGAAACTGAGACATGGAGAATTTCAGAGTACTTTCCAATTTCCCCTCAAGTCTTTTGTGGTATGTCGGTTGTTCAAATGGCAGGTGTATCGTGATTTTGGCTTCATTGTCCCAGCGTATTACCCTGGTAACAGCTGAAACCAGGGCCATCATGCCATGTGTGGTCAGGTTGACCTGTTTATCGAGAGCATCACTGTCAATTAATAATAATGTGGCTGTCCCGGCTTTTTCATTGAAGATGATTCGGGTAGTTGTCGTGACCAATGATTGATACATCTCCAGTTTTTCAATTCGTTGCCTGAGTGATGCAGCACTCCATAAGACGATACCCAGCGACTTGATATCAAGCGGTTGGAGTGAAAGCCCCAGATCGACCGGTAACAGCGGGTTATCAGTTTGCTCCACGGCCCAGTAGAGCAGCCTGCGAGCGCCATCAACCGGGACTGGCCTGTCGCAGTATGACCAGCTTTCAAGAGGAATATTGAAATGCTCGGGAGGTAATGGATCCACCCCATGTTTCTGTAATTGCAGATTAATCAGGTCAAACCAGCGTCCACTGACCGTTCCGCGGTATTTATTAATCACTTCCGATGATGAATCGTTAAAAGACATTTTACGGTACATAAATTTCCGGTTCGTTGAAGAGGTGTGCTGGTAAACGTGCAAACTTGATGGATTAAACTTTCAACCTGGTCTGGGGGGCGACTGGCAGTCCAGCGACGAAAGGCGCATGAAGTTCCGGCGTGTTTGCCATTGTGGTAATGTTTGCATCACTGTCGTTCGGCACTTTTAATGCCTGTTTCAGATTATACCGCTCAAAAAGAGACTTGAAACGGATACTTTCGTGATTCAAACAACGAGCTAATTTCCTTTGGCTGTGATTGCTTTTTCGGCAGAAGACAGTGTCAGAGAGCGAATATACCTATTGTTCATGTGATTTACTGATTAATGTCTCGAGGGAAACCCTTCCCATTACCGTTCAATCCACAATGACGTGTCATCCCGGACTCTCTATCCTCACTGCTGAGTTCAATAAATGAACAGGAAAAAAGCTTTAAAGGCCAATAAACGATGGGTAAAGCTGATTTTTATCCCACGCATAAAGATCAACAGGGTCAGGGGCAAAGTGACTCAATGCCTCCACTGAAATGACCACTGAGCCAGCTGGCGGAAAAGTAATAGTGAACTTACTCTGTAGAATAACGGTCTAAATATATAACTTATATCAATAATGCAGAGGGCCTGATCCATTAGTTTTGGGCACTTGATTTGTGTGAACTGCTTATAAAATGATCGCCCGATAGGTGATTTCCGTTATATCTAGGAGCCTGACCGAGAATAGCGCCCGTAGCGAGGACGGCAGAAAATTGAGGATGAAAATTCGGTTTTGTGAGGAGAATAGCGAGCTATTTGACGAACAAAAGCGGATTTTCAGACCAATTTGCTGCCGCCGCAGTAGGGCAGTCTATTCTCGGTCAGGCTCCTAGGGGCCTTTCAGACGAGGGGAATGGTACGGAAAGATTGATGAGCAAACAGCCAAAAGCCGGGAGCTCAGCCTTTCCCCGATCGTCAACTGATTGTCTGAAAGGGCGTCAATTTCATTATAAATAAAGTGGGGTATGGTATGGGTGAAACTCAATCTCTATTCGAACGCATGGCCAGCACGAGCCTGGTTCTGAGGATAATCGCAGGTATTGTAATGGGGGCAGGCCTTGGGGTCGTCGCTCCTGATACCGCTATCTCTTTCTCTTTGCTGGGTTCTCTGTTCGTTGGTTCCCTCAAAGCAATAGCACCTGTTCTGGTCTTTGTGCTAGTGGTGGCTTCTATTGCCAACCAGAAGAAAGGTCAGCACACCAACATGAGGCCCATCATCAGCCTCTACCTGATCGGCACCCTGGCGGCCTCTCTGACGGCCGTTGCCATGAGCTTTGCTTTTCCGGTTACTCTCACTCTGGTCACTAATGAAGCCAGTGCCAACCCGCCCCAGGGCATTGGTGAAGTTCTGAACACCCTGTTGTTCAACATTGTCCAGAATCCCGTTGAAGCTCTGATGACCGGTAATTTTATCGGTATTCTGACATGGGCTATCGCACTGGGGCTTGCTCTGCATCGTGCTTCTGATAGCACCAAGCGTTTTATTCATGACCTTTCCGATGCGGTATCCAACGTCGTTCGGTTTGTTATCCAGCTGGCACCTTTTGGTATCTTCGGTCTGGTCGCCAACACCATAGCCCAGACTGGTTTCTCTGCTCTGGCTGAGTACGGGCAGCTGTTGATGGTTCTGATCGGTTGTATGCTGATTATTGCGCTGGTCGTGAACCCGCTGATCGTGTTCGCCAAACTCAGGCGCAACCCATACCCACTGATTTTCCAATGCCTGCGTGAAAGTGGTGTAACCGCATTTTTCACCCGTAGCTCCGCCGCTAACATTCCAGTGAACATGGAGCTTTGCAAAAAGTTGAACCTGCATGAGGATACATACTCTGTATCCATTCCTCTGGGAGCGACCATCAACATGGCGGGCGCTGCCATCACCATCACTGTAATGACTCTTGCTGCTGTCAATACTCTGGGTATCCAGGTGGACATGCCAACGGCTCTGATTCTGAGTCTGATTGCTGCTGTGTCTGCCTGCGGCGCCTCAGGTGTGGCAGGTGGCTCTTTGCTGCTGATTCCTCTGGCTTGCAGCCTGTTCGGCATCTCTGCTGATGTGGCTATGCAGGTTGTTGCCGTTGGTTTTATTATCGGTGTTATCCAGGATTCTGCTGAAACGGCATTGAACAGTTCAACCGACGTTTTGTTCACTGCTGCAGCCTGTATCTCTGCTGAAGAGAATGGTCAGGCTGTCGATGTCATCCGGCAAGCTAATGCCTGAGACTGAAGTATTTTTCAGTACTTAAAAAAAACCGCCAGCTGATTCTGGCGGTTTTTGTATTGGTTGAAGCAATCAGGAATCCCTAAGGTCGAACCGGTCAAGATCCATCACTTTCAGCCAGGCGGCAGCGAAGTCGTGAACAAACTTCTCACCGGCGTCGTCCGAACCATAGACTTCGGCTACTGCACGGAGTTCGGAGTTTGAGCCAAAAATCAGATCTACCCGGGTTGCGCTCCACTGACTGGCTCCGGTAGCACGATCATGGCCTTCGAAAATATTTTCATCCACCGATGTAGCTTTCCACTCAATGTCCATATTCAGCAGATTGATAAAGAAATCATTGCTCAGGGCATCTGATTTTGAGGTGAAAACCCCATGCTGACTCTGGTCGCTGTTAGTATTCAGAACACGCATGCCACCAACAAGTACCGTCATTTCAGGGATAGTCAGGGTCAACAGCTGCGCCTTGTCGATTAAAAGTGCCTCTGCAGAAACATCCGTGGTATTTTTCTGATAGTTTCTGAAGCCGTCTGCTGTCGGCTCCAGTAGCCGGAAGCTCTGAACATCCGTTTGTTGCTGCGACGCGTCCATACGACCAGGGTTGAATTTCAGGTCAATAGCGTAGCCTGCATTTTTAGCAGACTGTTCAACAGCGGCACAACCACCCAGGACAATCAGGTCGGCCAGGGAAATCTTTTTGTTACCTGATTGAGAACCATTGAACGCTTGCTGGATATCTTCAAGCTGCTGCAGAACGCGAGTAAGTTGTTCTGGCCTGTTGACCTCCCAACTTTTCTGGGGCTCCAGCCGGATTCTGGCGCCATTGGCGCCACCACGCATATCCGAACCTCTGAAGGTTGAGGCAGAAGCCCAGGCGGTTGATACCAGTTCACTGATTGAGAGAGTAGAACCCAGAATCTGTTGCTTGAGCGCAGCCTGATCCTCCCTATTGATCAGTTCATGATCAACAGAAGGAATGGGGTCTTGCCAGATCATTACTTCGCTGGGCACTTCCGGACCCAGGTAGCGTGAAATGGGTCCCATGTCCCGATGAGTCAGCTTAAACCAGGCTCGGGCAAAGGCATCGGCAAACTGATCCGGATGTTCATAAAAGTTTCTGGATATCTTTTCATAAGCTGCGTCAAAACGAAGTGACAGATCGGTAGTCAGCATGGTGGGCTGATGACGTTTTGTTGGATCATGGGCATCAGGAATAGTGTCTTCACTGTCTTTGGCCACCCATTGATAGGCTCCGGCCGGACTTTTGGTCAGTTCCCATTCGTGTTGGAACAGATTTTCAAAATACAGGTTGCTCCACTGGGTTGGCTGGCTGGTCCAGGTCACTTCCGGACCACCCGTAATGGTATCGCCGGCTTTTCCAGATCCATGGCTGCTGCTCCATCCCAGTCCCTGCTCGGTTATGTCTGCTGCTTCGGGTTCAGGACCGACCAGAGATGGGTCACCCGCCCCGTGACACTTGCCAAAAGTATGGCCACCTGCAATCAGGGCAACGGTCTCCTCATCGTCCATCGCCATGCGTGCAAAAGTACTCCGGATTTCCATAGCAGCAGCTTTTGGGTCAGGATTGCCATTAGGACCTTCGGGGTTAACATAGATCAGGCCCATCTCGACGGCGGCCAGTGGCTTTTCCAGATTACGTTCACCGATGTGGCGCTCGTCTCCCAGCCAGGTTTTCTCGTTGCCCCAGTAAATATCTTTTTCTGATTCCCAGATATCTACTCGCCCGCCGGCAAAGCCAAAGGTTTTAAAGCCCATTGTTTCCAGAGCCACATTACCTGCCAGAATCAGCAGGTCAGCCCAGGACAGTTTTCGGCCGTATTTCTGTTTAACAGGCCAGAGCAAACGACGGGCCTTGTCGAGATTGGCATTATCTGGCCAACTGTTAAGGGGGGCAAAACGCTGGCTACCCGTTCCTGCACCACCACGGCCATCAAGATTGCGATAGGTTCCGGCACTGTGCCAGGCCATCCGGACAAAGAGAGGACCATAATGACCAAAGTCGGCGGGCCACCAGGACTGGGAGTCGGTCATCAGTGATGTGAGGTCGGTCTTGACCGCCCCGAAATCCAGGCTGTTGAACTCAGCCGCATAATCGAAATGCGCACCCATCGGGTTTGAAGCACTACCGTGTTGACGCAGGATTTCCAGATTTAATCGATTGGGCCACCAATCCTGGTTGGAAGTACCACTGCCAGCGGCATGATGCATAATAGGACATTGATTAACAGACATACAAAGCCTCCGATTCGTTCCTGTAGAAACGCAGAACAAACTTCTTAAGGTCAAGGTAGCCGTTTAGAAAGTGTCAGAGAGGTCGCCTGACTAGGACGAGGCCACCCAGATGCAGTCGGACTTAAGTCAAAAGGATCGGATGGTTGTGAAGTTTAAGAGCCATTGGCTGTGTAAGCAAATGAAACAGTGACTTCATTTGAGTAAGGTTTTAGTCTCAGTCAATCACTGCTTCAATAAGTTCCGGATCAATGATCAAAGTCCCTGAGCAAGCTGAACTGACCGAGGCATGAAACTTTGCGATCAAACGACCAGATGGTTTTGCATCGAAACCCGTAAGTACTCAACCATAGGAAATCATATTTTCTGACTCATTGCTCAGGCGCTCGCGGCAACTGCTCCTGCGTTGCTCTGGCTCCTGCATCCATACAAAGTCCATCTGTCTTGCAGTTTTCTCGGCAAGTTCCTGACTGTGCAGCAAACTCACCAGGGAAAGACTCATATCGATTCCGGCTGTAATACCGGCTGATGTCATGATAGAGCCGTCTTTTACCCAGCGCTGGTCAGAGACCACAAGCAGTTGTGGATAATGTTGCCTCAGGTCAGGAATATCTTCCCAGTGAGTAGTGACTTTCTGATCGGTTAGAATGCCCGCTTCGGCCAGGATAAAAGCGCCAGTGCAAACGGATGTTGTCATGTGTGCACTGGCTGAAAAAGTTCGAAGCCAGTCCAGTACCTGAGGCTTTTTCAATTCAGCATGATGGACACCGCCAACCACCATCAGTAAGTCAACAGGGGGGTGATTGTAGAACCCATAGTCAGGGTTCACGCTGTATCCGGCTCGGGCAGTAACGGTTTCACCAGTCTCTCCTATCAGAAAGACATTAAAAGGCTCGCCGTCTGCACAGACCCGGCTGGCTGTTGAAAACACTTCATAAGGACCGGAAAAATCCAGTACTTCTGCATTGTCGTATATATAGATGGCAATGTTCATGGATTCTTATTCTTGATTTGAGTGCTATTCAGTTTCTCGAATATAAAGAGGCCCGGCCAGCGAGACAAGCGATAAAATAAAAAAATATGTCTTGGAGAATTTCGAACCCCTCGCAGCACTCAAAGTCACTGACTTCAAAGCCCATCTTTTGTCACCAGATTTTTGTCTGAATTTCGGCTCAAAAAGGACATCAGTTGTTCTAAATTCGGATTTGCGAACAGGGTAAACAGGACGCGTTCACAGGATTCCCCTGCAACCAGACTCATCTTGTTCACTTTGTGTTCCGACCAGAGGTTCTCGAAAAAAAAGCAGCCACTTTCTGGATAGGAATACGTTTTGACCGTTTCAGGAATGTAGCTTGGCGTATAAAAAAACTTAGAATAAAGTCTGGAAAAAAACGTTTCTTGTGCGCGTTCAGCAAAAGACAGCTCTCCGCCGGAGTATGTACCGTTTTCCTGCTCGCATGGCGAAACGACTGTTAACATTGATAAACTGGTCCAGTCATAATGCCAACCCAGATGCGATATTTCCGGGAAGTCTGAATTAAGCGTATATTTTAGTATGCTGGCGTGAAATGGCACTCTCTGATCGGACCAATTGCCTAGTTGAGCCATTTTTTCCAGGCTGGAACAGGTGAGATCAGCCACTGATTCAGTGACATTTTTTTTCTCAAGATAGGCTCTCACCTGATCTTCGTCAGCTAATTTACAAGACCTGTCAAATGCGATAACGGGTGCCAGCATTTCACCTGAACAAAATGCCCCGAGCACTGGCACATTATAGCGATCCTTGTGGGGACTGCTGTCCAGGAAATTTGGGTAGTATTTCATTTCTTTTTCATGGGCCAGATCCTCTAATCTGTTATCGACAAAGGCATCAAAGCTTCTGGCTTCTTTTGCGTCCTTGCATACCTTAAGCATTAAGTTTTTATCTAAAAAGTTATCGTATCTGGCAATAAACCGGCCACTAAATGTTGGTTGAGTGGTATCCCCTGTCTCTTGACCGATTTTAGCGCGCCATTGGTCGAGCAGTCTGTTATTGTTTCCTGGCTGAATCCTTGCTTGTATCATCATCAAGTCCTCCTTGAAAAATTAAATGGTCAACCTCTCTAACTTGGTACAAATGTTCTGATCAGTCTTAAAATTAGACATTGGCAGTTATGAAAAAGTTCCATGCTGATTTCAACGGCGTTTTGCATCTCTTCCATATCTTTTGGAGATAGGTTGTCATTTCCCGATCATCATGACCGGGCTCAGGTTAAAACAAGCATTCAGTGGTAGTTGACTAAATTTAAATAGTTATAATATAACATAACAATTCAGGGCGTACTCAACCGCATATTCACTTGGACCGGAACTATCCGTCATGACTCAACTACCCGTCACTGTGCTGTCAGGCTTTCTTGGCGCAGGAAAAACCACTGTACTGAGCCACATTCTTAACAACCGTCAAGGTAAAAAAGTGGCCGTTATCGTTAACGATATGAGTGAAATCAATATCGATGCAGCACAGGTAAAAAACGAAGTCTCACTGAGTCACCAGGAGGAGAAGCTGGTGGAGATGAGTAATGGCTGTATTTGTTGTACCTTGCGCGAAGATCTGTTGCTGGAGATCAACAAACTGGCACAGGAGGAACGTTTTGATTACCTGGTGATTGAGTCCACCGGCATTTCCGAGCCTTTACCCGTCGCTGAAACCTTTACCTTTGCTGATGAAAAGGGTGAATCACTGTCTGATGTCGCCACGCTGGATACAATGATCACTGTGGTAGATGCGGTGAACTTCCTCAAGGATTATGACGAGGCGAAATACCTTCAGGAAACCGGGGAGTCTTTAGGTGAAGAGGATGAACGCAGTGTCGCTGATTTATTGGTAGATCAGGTTGAGTTCGCCGATATACTACTAATCAGCAAAACCGATTTGATAGAACAACCCGAACTGGAACGTTTGACCGCGATTCTGAAAACGCTTAATACCAATGCCCGAATCATTCCCATTGCTCATGGTCAGGTAAATGTTGACGAAGTATTAAACACTGGGCTGTTTGACTTTGAGCGCGCACAATCAGCGCCAGGCTGGCTTAAGGAAATGCGCGGGGAACATGTGCCGGAAACCGAAGAATACGGCATTGGAAGTTTTAGTTACACCGCCCGCCGACCCTTTCATCCAGAAAAGTTTTACCAGTTTCTCCACTCGGCGAGAGACTATGGAAAACTGATTCGATCCAAAGGCTACTTTTGGTTGGCCTCCCGTCCGGAATTTGCAGGCCAATGGAGTCAGGCTGGCGGTATTGCACGTTATGGTTTCGCAGGGATGTTTTGGAAAGCTGTCCCGAAAGAGAACTGGCCTACCGATGAAGATTACCTCGCCTCCATCAAGAGTAACTGGGTAGAACCTTTCGGCGATATGCGTCAGGAGCTTGTTTTCATTGGTCAGGGTTTGGATCAACAGGCCATCACTAAAGCCCTCGACTATTGCCTGTTAACAGAAGACGAGGTTCTCAAAGGTAAAGAGTACTGGGCAAGTTTGAGTGATCCTTTTCCTGGTTGGGGAGAAAGTCAATGAAGACAACATCACTGGGACAAGGCACGTTGACTGAAGATCAGATCAAACAGGCTGCAGAGTCTGACTACATGAATACTGAGCAACTGGATTTCTTCAAGCACCAACTATTGCTGCTTCACAACTCGACAGAAGCTCGAATTCAAGAGGCCAAAAGTCAAATGGCCAGCCCACCGGAATTGAACGATGACAGTGATAGAGCATCCTGGGAAGAAGAGTGCAGTACTTCGTTGCGGATTTTAGATCGAGAACAAAAATTGCTCTCCAAGATCAGACAGTCACTGGAGCGTATACGATCAGGTACCTATGGTTACTGTCTTGAATCGGACGAGCCCATAGGCATCCCCCGCCTTCTGGCAAGACCCACAGCCGAATACTGCGCTGAAGTGAAAGCCCGGATGGAATACAGGGAGCAGTCATACCGGGACTGAAGGTGTCAGTCATTGAAATAAGCTGCCGTAAAGATTCCACAAGAACGTTGATTTCATGCCATCCGGACATGGATTGGAGAAGACGGTGATCCGACCTATAGTGATTGCAGTACAATTCTATTTCATTCATGCGGAGGCTGGGATCGAATATGCTTTCTATTGAAATGGGCAGGAAAGACGGCATTGCTCTTCTGGAACCTCATGGACCTCTTTCAAAAGAGGATTTTGTTTCTGCCGCTCGACAAATTGATCCTTTGATTGAAGAGAGAGGAGGGCTGGCCGGGTTGATTATCCATACCGATCATTTTCCCGGCTGGGAATCCTTTGGTGCACTGGTCAGCCACATCCGGTTTGTGAAAAATCATCACAAACATCTGAGAAAAATTGCCATTGTGACGGATGCAAAAGAGGTGGGGGCAAGGGAAAAAATGGCCAGCCACTTTATTGCCGCAAAAATCAGGCACTTCAAATACGAGCAGCTGGAGGCGGCAAAGCTCTGGATTCAGGAAGAGGATTGAGGCGCAATTGAGCAAATCGATTTGTGCGAACATTACACTTCAGAGGTGTCCGGGCATTTGATTTTTAGCCATGGTATTTGTGAAGGACTTCAACAATTTCCACCTGGTAATCATGGTACCAGAGTGCTTTGCCTTTTTTTTGGGCTGTCAGGTGTTCGGGGTTGTTCTTCCAGGCATGGATGCTGTTTTTGTCTGGCCAGTATGAGATAGCCAGCTCCTGATCGCCTTCAGTACTGGCTATAAACTCAATACAACCGTATTCATCCAGGGCCAGCTCACGCATGCGCTGGGCCAGTTCAAGGTACTCTTGATCCAGTTTTTTGACTGTTGCTCTGAAAATGACAGCGTACATGGTTGTTCCCTGATTGGAGTTTTTAAAAGTCTCCTGCAGAGACTGGGCGTTATTAACAGAGAGCACAGCAGAAGAGGCCAGGCATTCAGTATTCACTAGACATTGCAACAAATCCCGGAATAACTTCCTGTTTAGGGCGCTTCTATTTTATTAAGCGACATTGTACCAGTGTTTTTTATCGGAAGGTAGATATTAGTAGCTGTCCTGAGATTCAGGAGGCTGAACTCTTGAGGCTGGCAGGGCCTGACAATCAGGCCCTGAGAGGTTATTAACGGTTGGCTGTTTTTTGTTTTGTCTGAATTTGAACCAGATCCACCAGAACCATTCCGGCTTCCTTGATAAAGGCGTCTGTTTCTTTCTTTTTGTTTTTGGTTTCTGAAGAAGACTCTTCCTGCTCGGCTGCTTCCAGTTCATCCAGATTATTCAACAGGGGTTCCCCTTTGGCTTTTCTTAGCCTGTTCTCAATGGCCAGCCTCTGGCTACGCATGGTCTGGATTTCGTGCTTGCGCTTTGCTTCGTTCAGCGACACTTTTTCCTGATTTTCGTAGCGGGACAGGTACTCCTTCATTTCGTTCAGATAGACGAAATCCGGGTCCTCATCTGTTCGCTTGCGGTGCTTATCATCGAGAGGTTGCAGATAAGGTTTCATATCTGAATACTTTCTGTAAGGGATTGGCTTGATGGTGTCCCAGGGCAGGGCGTCAGGCAGTTTGCTTTCGCCGATATCACGTCCGTCATACAGTGACGGAAAGGCAATGTCGGGCAACACACCCTGGTTCTGGGTACTTTCACCGGAAATACGGTAGAACTTGGCGAGGGTCAGTTTCAGCTGTCCATGGTTAAGCGGCTGAATGCTTTGCACGGTACCCTTTCCGTAAGTCTGACCGCCAATCACCAGTGCCCGTCCATAGTCTTGCATGGCACCGGCAAAGATTTCCGAAGCAGAAGCACTCAGGCGGTCAACCACAACGGCCATGGGGCCATTGTAGACCTGAGTCGGGTCCGGGTCCTGCTGACGCTCGGTGCGACCTCTGCTGTCCCTTACCAGAACTGTCGGGCCCTGATCAATAAACAGGCCTGTTAGCTCATTGGCTTCCTGCAAAGAGCCACCACCATTGCCACGAAGGTCTATGATCAGGCCGTCCAGGTTTTCTTTCTTGAGCTTTTCAAGCAGCTTGCGCACGTCGCGCGTCGTGCTCTTGTAGTTGGGATCACCGGACTGAGCCGCTTTAAAGTCTATGTAAAAGGTAGGAATTTCGATAACCCCTATACGCTTGTTTTTATTATTCTGTTTAAATTCCAGAATGTGACTTTTCGCGTCTTGTTCTTCCAGCTTGACCTTGTCACGAACAATTTCGTAAATACGGGTGTTGCTGCTTTTGCTGGACCCCGGAATGACCTCCAGTCTGACCAGGGTTTTCTTTTTACCACGGATCAGTTTAACCACATCATCCAGACGCATTCCTACGACATCTTCCAGGGCGCCTTTCTGGCCCTGGCCTACGCTGATGATTTTATCGCCGGGCTTCAGCTTGCCTGCTTTATCGGCAGGACCACCGGGAACTATGCTGACCACTTTTGTGTATTCATCCTCGGCAGACAGTACTGCACCAATACCTTCCAGAGAAAGGCTCATATTAATGTCGAAGTTCTCGGCAGTCTGAGGCGAAAAATACTGGGTATGGGGATCGAAAATCCCGGTGAAAGAATTAATGTAGGTCTGGAAAACGTCTTCACTTTTACTCTGATGCAATCGGCGTAAGAGGTTGGTGTTACGTCGTTTCAGTTGATCTGCAATTTCTTCATCGGTTTTGTTGTTCAGCTTTAAGGTCAGTACGCTGTCCTTGAACTGCTTTTTCCAGAGGTCACGCTGGGCCTTTTTATTGGCCAGCCAGGGCTGCTCCTTGCGGTCAACAATCAGGTCTTCGTTCTTTTTCAGGTTCAATTTGTCGACTCCCTGCTTGACCTGAGCCAACATGTAGCGGGCACGTTCTTCTGCCCTGACTGTGTAGCGATTGAATATTTCAAAAGCAGGTTTCAGGTCGCCGCTCTTGAGTGAGCTGTCGAGCTTTTCTTTGTAGGGGGCAAACTGATCAATATCGCTTTGCAGGAAGAAGCTGCGGTTGGGGTCCAGACGATCGAGATAGCGCTGAAATACTTTTTCACCACTCTCTTTGTCCAGCTCAATTTTACGGTAATGGTTACGTGAAAGCAGTTGCACCACATTAACACTGGCAATGGCCTGCTGCAGGCTGGGCTTAAGTTCTTCAACCGGGCGCTCAAGATTCTGGTCAGCGGCAAAAACCGAGCTGGTGGTTAAACAGAGCGCGGTGAACAGGGCAAAAAAAACCGATGGTATTTTCCTGGCGTTTAGCAGGGTCGGTATCATGGATTGTGAAGCTCCGTGTCGTTTTTCGATATCGGGTGTGCCGCCTCGGCTCATGAAGGATTACGTCCTTATTACAGAGTGCCTAAGACGACGTTCATCGACTATAGGACACTCCATCCCACTGTGCCTGAAACACTTGTACCAAAATATTCAGAACGTTCGTTACAGCCTATTTTGCACCGGAAATAGTCCAGAGCCTGTCAAAGCTTTGTTACCGGGTGATACTGCGTTTGGCGCATTTGGCACTGCTGGCTCCCAGACAGTTGGTCCATAGACTCATCCCAAAGCATTGGTTGACCTCTATTTTTAAGTTACCAGTGCTTTGGGGGCTTTCTCAATCAGTTTTCTTTTGTGATTGTGAATATCCCCTGAGACATAATACAGTCTATAACTGAATGCAGCCAGTCAGTGGACTGTCAGAGTCGCTTCAGGTTGGTAAACCCTCATTCAATGAAGCTCGATAATGGAGGTATTTTCATGATACCTGTATCGGCTTGATCAACGAGGATTGAGTAAAGATGCAAGAGAGCAAAAACTTTCACGGACTTATGGCTATTGACAAGGCGTTGCAATGGCGATCTTTTCCCGATAAGCCTCCGGGTAAAGATCAGGTAAAAGTTCGCGTAGTGGCCGCAGGTCTTAACCGTGCCGACCTGTCGCAACAGGCCGGAACTTACAATCCACCAGAAGGTGTAACGCCCGTTATGGGACTGGAATGCTCCGGGATTATTGAGACGGTTGGAGCCAATGTCAGCCAGTGGTTGCCGGGTCAGCAGGTGTGTGCGTTGTTGCCGGGTGGAGGACTGGCGACCAGCGTAGTGTGTGATCAGCGGCTGTTGCTGCCGGTTCCCGGGTCACTGAGCCTCGTTCAGGCAGGTGGCATTGTTGAGGTTTACACAACCGCCTGGCTAAACCTGTTTCATCGTGGCAAGGTCAAAGCCGGAGACAAGGTTCTGCTGATGGCGGGTGCCAGCGGTGTGGGTACTGCAGTTCTTCAATTATGCGACCATTTGGGCATTGATGTAACGGTAGTGGTCGGCAGTGATGAGAAGCTGCAATTCTGCAGAGAGCTGGGAGCAAAAAATGGCCTGAACAGACATCGGCAGGATTGGCAAGTTCTTAATGCCTTTGGCCCCTTTGATATGGTGTTGGATTGCTGTGCCGGAGACTGGCTGGAAAGATACCTGCCTTTAATGAATAACGGCGGAAGAATTGTCACTATAGGTTTAATGGCAGGCCGAAAAGCACAATTGGATATGGGGCTGTTGTTAATGAAAAGAATTCAGGTGATGGGATCAACCCTGCGCTTTCTGCCAATTACCGAAAAAGAAAGGTTGTTAACCGAATTAGTGGAAAAGGTTTGGCCTTTATTTGCTCTGGGCCAATTAAAACCGATTATTGATACAGTTCTTCCCATAGAACAATATCAGAAAGCGTATGATTTAATGGCATCCAATAAAACAACAGGCAAGGTGATTCTTTCCTTGCCTGCGTAATGATTTTGAGTCGCTTTAAAACAGTCATAAAGGCCTATGATTATTCTGCTTTGGGCTTTGGAAGGCGCTCGGCAGAATGTATCAGTTATACCCGAGCTCAAAGCATTCGTTGCCTTCAGGCTTGCTGGCTGGCAGCTGGCTGCTGTTTTTCATCAAAGGCTTCAGGTTTTTTGGGTAGGCAGTTGCATTGTATGCGCGAACCTGTGGGCGAATAGTGGTTTTCCGACTTTTAAATGGCGCAGAGTAGTGATGTTTCATAGTCTTTCCTGACCGTGCTGGCTTTTGCATGGATACCATTTAAGAATAACAGCAACTCAATCATTCGGTTAGTCTGAATTTGTACTTAAGTGAGAGTTTCAATTGCAGTTTGCAACGCTGTGTTATTAAAACGTTGCAAACTGTTGGAGGCGTCAAATTCTGGTGAGTTATACCAATCGTGCTTTCTAACTCCTGTGATGAGCATGGAGATTTGAGCCTTAAGACAAGGAGGTGTGAGGAGTCATAGCCTTAGCTGTGGCGACGATCGCCAACGCAGGATTAAGGCTCAAATCTTCAGCGCAATGGGGAGTTAGAAAGTTTGATTGGTATTAAACAGCTGTTTGATTCAACGCTGGAAAGATACTGGCATAGAAGTAATCTATGCCAGTACTGTATGTGCGCAAAGATAGGTGGTGGCTCTGACTGTCAGGAGCTTTCAGGAAGCTGAACGTTGACTTCCAGGGTGGAGCAGTCACCATCTTTGTCCAGTCGGACGGAGATGGTGTTTTCAGCTACCTGAAAATACTTTTCTACGACTTTCAGTATGTCCTGTCTCATAGCCGGAAGAAAATCGTGGCCAGAACGGTTCAGTCTTTCGTGAGCAACCAGTATCTGAAGACGTTCTTTGGCCACTGATGCACTGCCTTCGGATTTGCTGGATTTAAAAAATTGCAGCAGACTCATGCACGACTCCCAAAAACTTTCTGGAGAAAGCCTTTTTTCGGAGGTTCAATAAACCGGTGGGGTAATTCAGCGCCCAGAAAACGAGCGACCATATCATTGTATGCCTGGCCGGCATCGGTGGTCTGCTGATGAATAACCGGAACACCGTGATTTGATGCCTTCAGTACATCTTTGGATTCAGGAACAACGGCCAGCAAAGGGATGGCAAGGATTTCCTGAACGTCTTCAACATTAAGCATATCGCCCATTTCTACCCTCGTCGGGTTATAACGGGTCAGCAACAGATGCTCTTTAACAGGATCAAGCTTTTTTTCAGCTCGCCGGGATTTGCTTTGCAAAATACCCAGAATCCGGTCTGAATCCCTGACGGAAGAAACCTCGGGGTTCGTCGTTATGATAGCTTCGTCTGCGAAGTACAAGGCCATGAGCGCACCATGCTCAATGCCGGCAGGTGAGTCGCAGATAATGTATTCAAAATCTTTTGCCAGCTCGTCAAAAATTGCTTCAAGGCCTTCGAGAGTCAGTGCTTCTTTATCCCGGGTCTGTGATGCCGGTAATACGCTCAGATTTTCAGTGTGCTTGTCTTTAATCAGCGCCTGATGAAGAGCTGCTTCGCCATTAATAACGTTCACAAGATCATAAACGACTCTGCGCTCACATCCCATGATAAGATCGAGATTTCGCAGCCCGACATCGAAATCAATCACGACGGTTCTGTGTCCTTTCATGGCCAGACCCGTGGCAAATGAAGCGCTGGTTGTGGTTTTACCAACACCGCCTTTTCCTGACGTTACAACAATTATGCGTGCCAAGTTCAAATCCTGTGAATAGTAAGTGGTGGTCAATGTTCAAGTATTTATTAAAGCCTGCTGATGTGCAAGTGATCCTTAGTAAGCCTTATTAAGACAGACTTACCCCAGTGGCGGCTCCAGGATGATTCTTCCGTCTGATCGGTGAGCTTGTACTGACCGCTGATGGAAATCAGTTCGGCTTCGAATCGATGGCAGAAAATTCTTGCCTCAGGATTGCCATTAACCCCGGCAAGCGCCTTGCCTCTTAAAAGTCCGTAGACGTGTATGTGCCCGCCAGCCAGTAATTCTGCACCCGGACTGACCTGTGATAGTACAACCAGGTCGCCCGGGGCATAGACTTGCTGACCAGAGCGAACAGGTTGATCGATAATTTTTGTTTCTGAGTCTGAGGTGGCTGAGGTTTCTTCTTTTTGCTCAAAGCGAGCTGGCTCATGACGTTCGACCGGCATCGGTTGACCGTTCTGTTGCATCATGACCACATTTTTCTCTGACTTTGTCTTCTGAAAGGGTAGCCAGGCTATGCCTGCACGCTCCGCCGTATATCTGAACTGCTCGCTGCCACGGACGGCTACCAGAATCATACCGGACTCCCTTAGTCGCCCGGCAATAGCCCTCAGATCAGAGGCATCAATGGTTGCTGGTAACTTCTCCAGGGCCAGTACCACCGGTGTCTCCTGAAAGAAGTGGGGGGCTTTTTCCGACATCGCCTGCAACTGCCTGCTAAAGCTGATCAGACAGCTGTTGTGCAATTCAAGCGTAGTCAGCGTATAAATGCCGCCTTTGAGCTGGAATGCGGCTTTTGATGGCTTTGAGGTCAGAGTTGAATTCATGGCGGCCATGTTATTTACGGAAGTTAGGTCAGCAATGTTCTTGCTGTATCTGACGGATAATAGGAAAAAGTTACAATGCCTTTCATTTTCTGGCCTATCGCTCCGCATTGCTTGTCAGGCTACGATCAAAAGCAATATTTCTCAAGTCATTTTACAAGCTAGCCCCTGAGAAACATGACCTCGGTCCCGGCAGCTGAGATAATAGTGCCGGACAAGGGCAGGCTGATGCTTCGCTGATTATGCAAGTTTATTGAAACAGGGTTTCTGGTGAATAGATGAAGTCGGATGAATTAAGTAATACTACGGAAGCCGATCGCTTTCAGTGGTCCTACCTGAAACCAAAGTTCTGGCCAGTATGGCTGGGACTGGGGTTCACCGCTCTGGTGGCATTGCTTCCTTATTCTGTCATGGTGCTCCTCGGGCGTCTGGTAGGTCGTCTTTTATTGCGTTTTGGTGGTAGCAGGGTGCGTATTACCCGGGTCAATCTGGAAAAGTGTTTTCCCCACATAAGTGAGGCGGAAAGGGACGCCCTGTTGCAGAAAAACTTTGAGTCGGTTGGCATCGGTCTGATGGAAGTCATCATGGCCTGGTGGTGGCCAAGAAAGCGACTTGAACGACTGGTGACCTATAAAGGTCTTGAAAATCTCAATTCAGAGACTGGCCAGGGTAACCTTTTGTTGATTCTGCATTTTACAACCATAGAAATATCGGGCGCTCTGATTACGCTAAGGCACAGTGTCGACGCGACCTATCGTGAACACAAGAATCCTGTTTTTGAATACATGCAGAGAAGGCAACGTCTGCGTTATGACCGGGGGAGTCGTCTGTTAGGCCGAAGGGATGTAAGGGGTATGCTGAGATCCCTGAGACAGGGAAAAACCGTCTGGTACTCTCCCGATCAGGATTATGGTCCCAAGCAAAGTGTTTTTGCTCCTTTCTTTGGTGTTCAGACCGCATCGGTGACTGGCACTTCCAGAATGACCAAAATGGGTAAGGCCAGAGTGGTGCCCATGGTGGTCACCCGAAAACCGGGTTCCGAGGGGTATGTTCTTGAGGTGTTTGAGGCCTGGAAAGACTTCCCCCGGGGCGATGATCTTCAGGATGCGATCCGGGTCAATCAATTTGTAGAAGAGCAGGTAAAGAAAAACCCGGATCAGTATATGTGGTTGCATCGCCGATTCAAGACCCGGCCTGAGGGTGAGGTGGGTTTTTATAAAAAGTAATTGCTATGATCTGATGGCTTCTGGGTCTGAAACCATTTTTGACTTAATCATAATTAATAATATTTAATTAAAAGTGAGGTTGTCATGGCTCAAACAGACACGAAGGTACTAACTGCCCATGTGCCAATACCTTTGGCTGAAAAAGTGGAACTGCTCGCACAGAGACTTGAGCGATCACGTGGGTGGATCATCAAGCAAGCTCTTTCCGCCTGGATTGACCAGCAAGAAGAGCGTGACAGGCTAACCCGGGAAGCGCTGTCAGACGTAGACGCAAATGCTGTTATTGATCATCAGGCTGTGCAAGAGTGGGCAGAAAGTCTTGGGACTGATAACCCCTTGCCGGTTCCACCCTAGTGGAAATTAAGTGGACGAGCAAAGCCCTTTCTGATTTGTCGTGGCTGTATGATTTTTTAGCTCTGGTAAATAATCAGGCTGCGGCTAAAATGGTTCAGTCTTTGACATCCTGTCCAGACAGTCTGCTGGAAACCCCAAGGCTTGGTGAACGGCTTGAAACTTTTGGGCCTAGAAAAGTCAGAAAGATACTTATAGGGCAATATGAAATACGCTATGAAATCCAGAACTCAACCATTTATATTTTGAGGCTCTGGCATACTCGTGAAGATCGATAGAAGCAGTAACCTGTTGTTACCTTATAAACAGGACAAAAAAGACACAACAACCAATGGCACTGAACACGAAAAAAATCGCGCCAGTGCCCTATGCGTTGTTAACCGGCGATCATCAATCGCAAACCATCCAGCCTGAGCATCGCTTTCTGAAGACATTGATGACCCAGGGCGGCACGCAGTTTGAGGTGTTCAATCTCTTCATCACGTACGTTCGGGTTCACTGCTTTCAGGGCAGCCAGCCGCTTGATCTCTTCCGTAACATGGCTCAGCAGGTTTTTGCAGGCTTCGGTCACAATGGGGTTAACCTGTTCCTTCGCCGCTTGCTCTGCTCTGGCCAGCATGGTCAGAATTGGCTCCCGTTGCGCTTTCACCAGTTTCTTCGCCATACCTTTTTTGATGGGCTGAAGTTGGGCGTTCAGGGTGTCGAAGGCCACTTTTTCCGAGAGGTTGTTCATGCCGGGATCGATCAGGCAGCGAATCGGTGTCGCAGGCAGGTATCGATCCAGCTGCAGTTTTTTCTCTCCTGAAGCTCCGACGACATAGATTGCTTCCAGCAGCATGGTGCCCGGTTTCAGAGCTTTGTTTTTCAACAGAGCCACCGAGGTATTGCCCATCTCACTGGTGAGAAGCATGTCCATGCTTTCACGAACCATGGGGTGCTCCCAGGTGAGGAAGTGCATGTCTTCCCGGGAAAGGGCCATATCCCGATCAAAGGTGACGGTAATACCGTCAGCCGGAAGGCCCGGGAAGGAGGTCACCATATGGCTGCCCGGACGCACAACAAGACAATGTTTGGAATGATCTTCTGACTCGACGCCAAATCCTTCAAACAGCTTTTCCATATAGCGCTTGAGCTGCCTGGGTTCTTCCTGTGCTTCGATGTCGTTAATCAGATCTTCACTGGAGAGGGTGCCACGGGAGTTGATTTCCAGCAGGCGATCCCGACCATTGTGAAGGTGTTTATTCATTTTTGCATTGAGATCTGCGGTTTCTTCGATCAATGGTTGAATGTCTGCCAGTGTCGTTTTCTTTTCAGGCGCCAGTGCTTCAGTGAATGCTTCACCCAACTTTTCAAAGACCATGCTGCCAGACGGGCAAGTATCGGCGAAGGCATTGAGGCCCTGATCATACCAGTGAAACATTAATTCCTGTCCGGTGCCCTCTATAAAGGGAACATGGATTTTGATGGTCTCAGTCTGGCCAATGCGATCGAGCCGTCCAATACGCTGTTCCAGCAGATCCGGGTGAGCAGGCAGATCAAAGAGCACCAGGTGGTGGGCAAACTGGAAATTGCGACCTTCACTGCCAATTTCGGAGCAGACCAGAACCTGGGCACCGTATTCCTCATCAGCAAACCATGCAGCCGCTCGATCCCGCTCTACGATAGTCATGTTCTCGTGGAACACTGCCGTGGGTATACCAGACACAATTCTGAGAGCGTCCTCGAGATCCAGAGCGGTATTGGCATTGGCACAGATCACCAGCACTTTCTGTTTTTTAAGCAGCTTCAGCAGGTTAATCAGCCAGTCGATGCGTGGGTCTACCTTCCACCAGGGGTCCATATCATCAACACAGATATGGGATTGGTAAGCCAGTTCGGGGTAGAGCGAACCACGGGCTTCGGTTTCTTCTTCCTGGGCAATCTGATAAAGCTCGGGCAGCTTCTGGGCGTACCCCTGAACAACACGGCCGGGGAATCCTCCCACCGCTGCACGGGTATTTCTGAACAGAACCCGGCCAGTACCATGGCGGTCCAGGAGGGTTTTTAGTAGCTGTTCGCGGGCCGTTTCTTTTTGTTCAGAAGAGCCATTATTGATCAGGTCGATCAGAGGCTGACAATCGTGACCCAGGAAACCGGTCAGGTGCTGACAGGCGACTTCCGGCAGGTGGTTATTTTCCAGCAGCTCTTGAACCGCTTCGGCCACAGGCTCATAGTTTTTTTCCTCTTCCTGATAGGTCACCAGATCGTGGAAACGATCAGGGTCCAGCAGACGGAGCCGGGCAAAGTGACTTTCGGGTCCCATCTGTTCAGGTGTTGCTGTCAACAGCAGCAGGCCGGGAATTTGTGACGACAATGTTTCCACAACCTGATATTCACGGCTGGGGTTTTCTTCTGACCAGACCAGATGGTGAGCTTCGTCGACGATCAATAGATCCCAGTCGACCTCAAGAGCTTGCTGAAAACGATGTTCGGACTGGCTCAGGAAGTCCAGGCTGCAGAGAATCAGTTGCCCCGTGTTGAACGGGTTTTCATCTTCAGTCGCACGGCAACGCTCTTCATCAAACAGTCCGAAGTGCAGATTGAAACGACGCAGCATTTCAACCAGCCACTGATGCTGAAGTGTTTCCGGTACCAGAATCAATACCCGACTGGCTCGTTCAGTGATCAGTTGCTGATGCAGGATGAGACCGGCTTCAATGGTTTTACCCATGCCGACTTCGTCAGCCAGCATCACTCTGGGAGCATGACGTCCAGACACTTCACGCGCTATATGCAGCTGATGAGGTATCAGGCTGGTACGGGCACCGAGCAGCCCTCTCACAGGAGAGCTTAGTAGTCGACAATTGTTCAACAGAGTTTTGTATCGCAGGGAAAAGTTGCTGTTTTGGTCTATTTGACCCGCCAGCATTCTGTCCTGCGGTTTGTTGAAATGAATAAAGTTGCCCAGTTCCGATTCGGGAAGCTCTTTGGGCTTTCCGTCGGGAAGAACGCCTCTATACAGTAGCAGACCATTCTCTTCGATGACTTCTGTCACCGTCATGGTCCAGCCCTCGTGACTTTCTATCTTGTCACCAGGATTAAATTGTACCCTTGATAGCGGGCAGTTATTAATGGAGTAGAGCCGGGTTTCACCGGTGGTGGGGAACAATAGGGTTACCATGCGACTATCGAAAGTCAGAACGGTACCCAGCCCTTGTTCAGTTTCGGTGTCACTGATCCAGCGCTGTCCAGGAACGAAGCTCGTCATGTCGTGACTACATACCTTGCCAGACAAAAAGGCCGATATATTAGCGGAATTCGCTGTATTAGCAACCAGTACAAGTGCTACTTGGCGGGTTGCTTCACTAGTGTCTTGGTCTGATTATGGGAAAAATGACCTTTAGAACCGCTGTTTTTGGTAAAAAAAAGGGTTTCTCTATGAGGAATGAAAGAAAGACTTTTTTTCACAAAGAGCTATTTTAAAGCTGAACCTGAAGTGAGTCAGAGGGAAATGGATGATTGTTTTTACCCATGCTCTTTATTCCTGATTCGTTCTAAATGGGAGGGGATAAAAAAGGGTTTGTGGCAGAGCGGATCAGGGCTTTCCGCTCTTGGTTATCGGATATTGGCAGGCCAGCTCAGGCCGAAGTCTGATCCTCATTTGGGTCATTGTCTTGCTCAGCAGTCTGGCCTATCTCGAGCACCAGGTCCGGTTTGCCTTTAAAGGCTTTGGCGAAGGCTTCCTTGTTTTTGGCGAACATCAGGCCGATCTCTTCTGCCAGTTGCTCATCAATTTCAAAGTGATCTTCCAGCAGGCTGGTGATATTCCCGGCCAGTTCCAACATGCGATCGTATTCTTCAGCGGCTTTTTTATCTGTAAACATGCTTCCGTCCCGGTCAACTCGCCACATGGGGGTAATAGACATGGGCCTCTCCTGTCAGGTGTGGTTTAGATTAACTGTATATAAGTACAGTTAATCTGTCCAGTGAGAACCCGGTCAGGGCCAGCATGGAAACTCATTAAAGCATATTCAGGGTATCACCAAGAGCTCCAACTCGATGGCTGGAGCTCAGATAACATCAGCGATGCCTGTTCTTTTTGAAAGCACCAGGCTTTTTGTGAGGCGAGGGCCGCTTCTTGTTGATAGCAGGTTTACCACGGGTGCCTCTGGTTTTCAGGCCGGTTTTGGTGTGTCTCGGATCGACTCTGCGAGTTGGTGTGTTGGGTGCGGGTGATAGCTGAACGGCTGCCGCCAGTTCGTCGATGTCAGTTTTTTCTACTTCTTCCCATTGACCCATGCGCAGGTGGTCAGGAATGATGACATTGGCAAAACGAACTCGTTTCAAGCGGCTTACTGTCAAATCCTGTGATTCCCAGAGTCTGCGCACTTCACGGTTACGGCCTTCCAGAAGGCAGACATGAAACCAGCGGTTGATACCCGAACCGCCTGAGTCAACAATATCGGTGAAACGGGCAGGGCCATCTTCCAGCTCGACGCCATCGAAGAGGTTTTTAACTTTCTGCTCTGTTGTATTACCCATCACTCGAACAGCGTATTCACGTTCAACCTGGTAAGAAGGGTGCATCAAGCGACTGGCCAACTCACCATCGGTGGTGAACAGCATCAGTCCGGAAGTATTGATATCCAGACGGCCAATGGCAATCCAGCGTTCGCCCTGAAGTCTGGGCAGTTTGTCAAAAACGGTCGGGCGGCCTTCCGGGTCGTGGCGGCTGCAAATCTCGCCTTCCGGCTTGTTGTAGGCGATGACACGACGGATTCCGGAAGCATAGGTTTCCAGTTTGACCGGGCGGCCGTCGACAGCAATCTTGTCTTCAGCTGAGGCTCGGTCGCCGAGGCTGGCCTGTTCTCCGTTGACGGAGATTCGACCTTCGCTGATCCAGCGTTCCATCTCACGGCGCGAGCCCAGGCCGGCGCCCGCCAGGATTTTTTGCAATTTCTCACCCTGGGGAGGAGTGGTTTCAGTTGTCATGGTATTTACGGCTATGCCGCTCTGTTTCTCAATCAAAGGGGCCAAAGTATAGCGATTCAGGATAGGTTAAGACAGCGTGGATTTCCGTGGCTGTTCCATCGGGTCATCAGGCATTGCTCAGGGGTTAGTTATTTCGTTTGATATTTCCACGGGTGTTTCTACTTCGGAAGCAGGCTCTTCTTCAAAGGATGGATTTGTCGCCTGGTGTGCGACTTGATCCTCTTCAGCGAAAAGTCCTACCGACGAATCTGATATATGGGTGTCCTGTTCAGCCTCCTGTTCAGCCTCCTGTTCAGCCTCCTGTTCAGCCTCCTGCTCAACCAAAGGTTGTTCAGGTTTTGGTTCATCAATGTTCTTTTTACGGATCAGATCGTCAAAGTTATCTGGCAGATCAGCTTCCAGTTCATCCAGTTCGGCAAATAGCTCATCAGAGGATTGCTCTTCCACCTCAGTGTCCTCCTGAACTTCAGCGTCCTCTGCCACTGGTCTGCTCTGATCGTTAGCTTCTGCCAGTTCCCGGGCTGCTTCTTCCAGATTACGAATCTCGGACAGGGGGGGCAGTTCATTGAGATTTTCCAGATTAAAATAATCCAGAAATTGGCGGGTAGTGGCAAACATGGCCGGACGCCCCGGGACATCCCGGTGACCTACCACCCGAACCCATTCGCGGTCCTGAAGGGTTCGTATAATGTTGCTGCTGACGGCCACCCCGCGAATGTCTTCGATTTCCCCCCGGGTGATGGGCTGCCGGTAGGCGATCAGGGCCAGGGTTTCCAGCAGTGCCCGTGTGTAGCGCTGTGGTTTTTCTTCCCAGAGTCTGCCAACCCAGGGTGACAATTCCTGTCTGACCTGGAAGCGGTATCCCGATGCCACTTTTTTGAGTTCAAAGCCCCGTCCTTCACAGGCTTCAGAGATAGCTACCAGAGCCCCACGAATCTGGTTGTCATCCGGGCGCTCTTCCTCAGAGTAAAGGTCTTCGGGGAACAGTGCGGCCAGCTTTTCTTCAGTCAGGGGTTTCTGGCTGGCCAGCAGAGCTCCTTCCAGGATACGTTGCAGTTGTTCTGCTTCCATCAGTCAATCCGTGCCTTTACGTGAATGGGGCCAAAAGGTTCATTCTGAATGAGTTCGATCAGGGATTCCTTGATCAGTTCCATCACCGCCATAAAAGTAACGACAACGCCGAGTTTGCCTTCCTCAAGCCGGAACAGGGCAACAAAGGGAGTGAAACGCTCAGAGGTCAGCATGGAGAGAACTTCACTCATCCGTTCACGGGTGGACAGGGCTTCCTGTTCAACCTGGTGACTGACGTACATTTCTGAGCGGCGGAGTATTTCTCCCATGGCCAGCATGATCTCTTTGAGATCCACTGTCGGATGGGGGCGTTCCTTTTCCAGGTCGGGTGGGGCCGCACTGGCTTCGTGCAGATCCCGGGTCATTCTTGGCATTTGATCAATATCTTCTGCGGCTTTCTTGAAGCGCTCATATTCCTGCAGTCGACGAATCAGCTCGGCACGAGGATCTTCTTCCTCGTCTTCGTCCTCAGAGACCCGGGGCAGCAGCATTCGTGATTTGATTTCGGCCAGTGTCGCGGCCATGACAAGGTATTCAGCTGCCAGCTCAAATTGTCCTGATTCCATCAATTCTACATACTGCATGTATTGCTCTGTAATGACTGCCACCTGAATGTTCAGGATGTCCATGTTGTTACGCTTGATCAGGTAGAGCAGCAGGTCAAGAGGCCCCTCAAAGGCTTCCAGAAAAACTTGCAGGGCATCCGGTGGGATGTAAAGGTCGTCAGGCAACTTGGCCATGGGCTGACCCATAACCCGTATCTGGTGTTCAATGAGTTCAGGCTCAGAGTCCGATTGAGCTGGCGTTGTCAGCTCTTCAGGGGGTTGTTCTCCGGGCTCAGCCACGGTTTCCGTGGAGGTCATTGATGCTTCACCCTGTTTCGAATCCTCTAACTGAAAAAAAGCAGTTTGACCGACAAACGGTAAAACTGCTTTTTATGACGATCAGACTCGAAGAACCTGACCTGTAGTTTGTAATAGCTGATACTTCACTGAAACACAGTGTTCAACGATAGTCCAGTCCTATGGCTTCCCGAACCTCCCTGAGGGTGTCCTGGGCTTCGTCCCGGGTCTTTTCGGTCCCTTCGGCGATGATACTTTTTACGACATCGGGATTGTTTTCCAGTTCCCTGGCTTCTGAACGAATAGGCTCCAGTTCAGCCTGTACCGCTTCGATCAGGGGCTTTTTGCAGTCAAGGCAGCCGATACCTGCTGAGCGACAGCCTTCCTGAACCCAGTCTCTGCGTTGTTGATCTGAATAGACCTGATGCAGTTGCCAGACCGGACACTTTTCCGGCTCGCCCGGATCATTCCTGCGAATGCGAGCCGGGTCTGTGGGCATCTTTTTCAGTTTTGACGCTACGCTGTCCTGGTCTTCCCTGAGGCCGATGGTATTGCCGCAGGACTTGGACATTTTCTGACCATCCAGACCCGGCATGCGGGGCTGTTCAGTCAGCAAAGCCTGAGGTTCCGGCAAGATAACCTTACCTGTCCCTTCCAGATAGCCAAACAGTCTTTCCTGGTCGCCCAGGGTGATATTGCTCTGTTCTTTGAGCAGCGCCTTGGCCGTGGCAAGAGCTTCGTCATCCCCGTGTTCAAGGTAGGCGCGACGGAGCTTGCGGTAGAGGTTGGCAGTTTTTCTGCCCATTTTGCCGATAGCGGCCTCGGCATTATCCTCAAAGCCGGGCTCCCGACCATAAAGGTGGTTAAAGCGTCTGGCGATTTCCCGGGTAATCTCCACGTGGGCTTCCTGGTCAGCACCGACAGGAACCAGACCTGCACGGTAGGCAAGGATATCGGCGCTTTGCAGGAGTGGATAGCCAAGAAAGCCGAAGGTAGAGAGATCCCTTTCCTTCAGTTTTTCCTGCTGATCCTTGTAGCTGGGCACTCTTTCCAGCCAAGAGAGCGGGGTAATCATGGAGAGCAGCAGATTCAGTTCTGCATGCTCCGGAACTCTGGATTGTATGAACAGGGTGGCCGAACCGGGATTGATGCCAGTCGCCAGCCAGTCAATGACCATGTCCCAGACTGAATCTTCGAGTTTTTCCGGCTCTTCATAGTGAGTGGTCAGCGCGTGCCAGTCAGCTACGAAGAAAAAACATTCATACTCATGTTGCAGCCGAAGCCAGTTTTTTAATACCCCATGATAATGGCCAAGATGTAATCGGCCAGTAGGTCGCATGCCAGATAGAACACGCGACTGTGAGTCTACAGCGCTCAAGAGGCTCTCCCGTTAGAATCCTGAGTGAACAGGGTACGACAGTTTGCACGACGGTAAAAGCGTGTTTTTGCCAGCAGTGAATAAATCAGCCATGGTGACTGAAACAAATTTTTGTCGCCCCCGAAGATGAAAAATGTTTCACAGTAAAAAAAATCTGTCATGAAGTCGGATTTCTCTAGCAGCCTGTCGGACTTAAGCGTCCGTAGCGAGGATTGCAAGAAATTGAGGATAAAAATCTCTGTTTCTGAGGAGAATAGCGAGCTATTTGACGAAGAAACAGGGGTTTTTAGACCAATTTATTGCAACCGCAGTAGGACAGTCTTAAGTCCGACAGGCTGCTAGGAGCCTGACCGAGAATAGGCTTATCTGTTATGATAAGCCTTAAACCAACTCCGATGATGCCAGATGTCACCACCACCAAAATTCAAGGACAGCCCTGTTGAGTTTGACCAGCATCTGCTGTTCCCAACCAACATTTTCGACCTGCTTCCCAAAGACCATGATTGTTTCGTTTATGAAAGCATTTTTCAGAACATCGATACGTCTGAGGTTGAAAAAAAATATCACCACCTTGGTCAGCACGCTTACCCTCCAAAGCTCATTGTCGCTATTCTGATCTACGCCTATAGCCATGGTGTTTTCAGCTCCCGTCAGATTGAGCGACGGTGTCGACAAGATCTGGCGTTCATGTATATCTCACAAATGAACTGCCCAAATTTCAGGGTTCTGGGAGATTTTCGTAAGGAAAATCTGTCGTTTTTTCATGACTGCTTCAAACAGTCCGTCAAACTGGCCATGGAGCTCAAAATGGCATCACTGGGCCATATCAGCCTGGATGGCTCCAAGTTCAAAGCCAACAGCTCAAAGCACAAGGCCATGACCTACGGAAGGCTCAAGGCTAAAGAGGCAGAACTCAGTGCAGAAGTGGATGAGCTGATCAAAAAAGCCAGTCAGTGCGACCAGGAAGAAGACGACGCCTACAAAGCAAGCAACGGCTACAGCATTCCTGAAGACCTCCAGTTTAAAGAGGAGCGTCTGAAAAAAATCAAAGCGGCCAAAGAAGCCCTTGAAGAACGCGAAAAAGCCCTGAACCCTGATGAGCCTATTGACGACAAAAGGCAGATAAGCTTTGCAGACCATGATGCCCGGATCATGAGCAAGAAAAGTTACTGTGAGTACAGCTACAATGCTCAAATCACCGTAGATGCTGATAATCAGATCATCGTCGGCCAGCACATCAGCCAGCAAGCCAATGATGTTCAGGAGGCAGAGCCTGCTTTGGAAGCACTGTCTGAGACAACCGATGGTGCTGTAGTGGATAAGGTGAGCATGGATAATGGTTATTTCTCAGGGCCAAACCTGCATGTGCTGGATAAGCATGAAATAGATGGCTACATAGCCACCGACAGAAAAGAGAAGCCAGCAGATACCCAGCTTAAGGACTCTGAGCGTAAGTTTGTCAAAGCAGATTTTGACTACGATGCAGAAATGGATGTGTTTATCTGTCCGGCTGGGGAGAAGCTGATAACTAACCCAGACAGCAAGGCCAAGAGGCAGAGTTACCGGGCGAACAAGGACGCATGCAGGAAGTGTGTTTACCGTTCACAATGCAGTGGCTCAAAAAAGGATGCTGGCAGGGTCATCCGCACAGACAAGTTTGAGCCCGCGCGGCAACGTATGAACAAGAAAATGGAGACAGCCAGTGCGAAAGCAATCTATGAGCGTCGTAAGGTCATTGCAGAGCCACCGTTTGGTCATATAAAAAACTCAGGGTTCAGGAGTTTTAGCCTTCGTGGTAAAGAGAAGGTAGAAGCAGAGTTCTCACTGGTATGCACGGCACACAATTTCAAAAAATTTGTGAAGGCCGCTTCAACGGGATCAATCCGTCTTGAGAATTTAAAAGGGGTTAAAAAAGCGGCATAAAGGCTGTGAAAAGGCCTAAATTTGCAAAAATGAGCAAAATTACACCAAAAATTGGATGTTTTTTGCTCATCCTGAAATTTTAGAGAGCCTCTGGGGATCTAGTTACGCCATTCTCGGTCAGGCTCCTAGCAACAGATTAGTGCATTGGATCGGATTCAGTTGAGAAACGGTTCCGGATTGCCTTTACCTTTCCGTAGGACTTCAGGCGTTTCTGCCAGCAAACTGATCACGGTGGTTGGTTCCATACCTCGATAACCTCCATCAATGACCAGGTCCAGCTGGTTTTCAAGTGTTTCACGAATGTCGTATGGGTCCAGCATGGGTTCATTGTCACCTGGCAACTGCAGAGTACTGCTCATTAAGGGCGCGTCCAGTTCATTGAGCAGGGCGCTTACAATACTGCACTCTGGTACTCGTAAACCCAGGGTTTTTCTCTTGGGATGCATCAGGCGGCGAGGCACTTCACGGGTGCCTTTGAGAATGAAAGTGTAAGGGCCGGGTGTATGATGTTTCAGTAGACGGTATTGAACATTGTCGACCTGAGCGTAGGTGGCCAGTTCAGAGAGATCTCTGCACACCAGTGTGAAGTTATGCTTTTCGTCCAATCGACGAATCTGGCGAATGCGCTCAACCGCTTTCTTGTCACCGATCAGGCAGCCCAGGGCATAGGCTGAGTCAGTAGGGTAGGCAATCACCCCTCCAGCCCTCAGAATTTCTGCGGCCTGGCGAATCAGACGAAGCTGTGGCGTCTCGGGGTGGATCTGGAAAAACTGACTCATGGCTGTTGTATACATGGAACCTGCACCTATTGAACCGTCTTTTGGACACTGTGTTCAAAGGGATGTCGACAGGTTGCCATTCTCTTGCAGTAAAATTGGAGTGCGCATCATACCACCGAAGCAAGCCGGTGCAACGTTTGCGTTCAATTCGGGACGATACCAAGGGCTTTGGTTTAGTGATAAGGTTTCACGATCCTCAGTAAGCTGCGCAAGGGTTATGAGGAAGAAAAGTATAGATTTATGGGTATAAAATGATTTTTGTTTTCAGAAGAGTAGTAATAAGTACTTTCAGTATTAATGAGCTTTTTATCAAAATCGGTGTTTTTAAAAGAGTATGCAGAATCTTTTCTGCGGTCAGTGATGCGAAACTGGTGACGCCCTTTGTTTAATAGTTGCAACTCGTAAATAACGCCTTCCTTGCTATCAAATATTAAATCGGTATGTCTTTTTTTATTGCCCGGAAAAGTTTGTTTAACAGGAATGCTTTTTTCAGCAAGATATTTTTCAGCAAAATCAAAAAATTGCCAGTGTCTCTCATCCGTTCAACAATGCTACCAACAATAAATGTCTGTCTATCTTTAACGGGTGCGTACTGGGTTATTTTCGCAAGCATGAAGTCAAAAGAGGGCTTGCACATATCGTTTTGCAAAAAATGAGTCATTATGGCCGTTTGCGTTTTTTGATCCCAGAAGACTTCAGTATGACAATCATTATACGTTTTACAGCAAGAAGGTAGGGGAAGAGACCCTGAGCTTCCCCGAGGGAATCTTGGCTAACTTCATCCATCTAGCTGAAATGATTGAAGAATTTGGCCCTGCTTTGGGCAAGCCATATACAGCTCCAATGTGCGATGGTCTCTTCGAGATCAGAGCAAAAGGCAAAGAAGGCATAGGTCGTTCTCTGTTTTGTCAGGTCAAGGGGCAAGAGGTCGTCATCCTCAACTCCTTCATCAAGAAAACACAGAAAACGCCTAAAAAAGAGCTGGATCTTGCCAAAAAGCGGATGAAGGAGGTCAAAAAATGACAAGACCAACATTTTCTGATTTCAAGAAAAAAGCTCTTAAAAATCCAAAAGTGAGGGCAGAGTACGAAGAGCTTGAGCTTGCTTATGAATTACGTAAGCAGCTTATTGCCCTTCGTAAAGAAGCAGGCTTAACCCAGGAAGAACTGGCTGAAATTCTGCATACGCAAAAAAGTAATATTTCACGTTTGGAGAATGTAAATTCTAAAACATCTCCAAAGTTGTCAACTATCGAAGATTATGCAAAGGCGATTGGGTATAAAGTAAAAATCAGTTTTGTGCCACAAGCTGCAACATAACAATGGTTCCAGTTCTTTCCGAGGCTGCGCTACTCAACCAGACGCCGCCGTCGGTGGTGAGAATGAACCAGACATTATGTTACCAGTCGACGAGGATGTCCCGTAGGCACTATGTTAGGTGTCTTTGTGCCAGTCTCTGCTATGCTGTTCTTCTTTGACATTTTATCAAGGAGTAACCCATGAGTGCGAAACCCAAACCCGAACCTCAGTCGACAGAGATTAATCATATCCGTAACACCCTGACTGACGTAGTTGACGGCTTTGGTCAAACCCGTGGTGAAATGCATCAAAGGTTCGATCAGCAGGACAAGGAAATTGCTGCATTAAGAGCAGACAATGTAGAAATAAAGGAAATGCTCAAAGCCTTAATCTCACGTCAATAACCATGCCACCTACCAATAAAATCCAGTGGATTGCCTGTCGGCAACCACTGATTTAAAGGGTTATGCGGCTATACTCAGCTCGGCAAGTCAATCCTGTTTATTTTTCATTGCTTGTTTGTAGTTGGTCAGGGCATTTATTATGAAAACTCCTTGTCTCTGTGTTTTATTACGAATTGTAATTATTAGTTCATAGGCAGTCACCTCATTGCTTGCTGATGAGTCTTACCAATCTGTTAATACTACCAAAGATGGAGTTATAAAATGTCCATCTAACATTTCATTTAGTTTTCAAGACACTGCTAATGTTTTTTTTGATTGTAAAGATCTAACGTGGTATCCCATTAATAATGTTTGTCAAGATGCTACATGTTTTGTTCCACGCACACAGACAATATGTGACATAAGTGTTTATGAATCTGAAATAGATACGAATTGCCCGTCTGATTGTGAAGATGATTGTAAATGTAAAATTGATCATCCTCCTGGATCTGACTATTTTCTGCCTACGGATCCATGCATTCCTTACGTCAATGACAAAAATTGCCCTGTATCTTTTTTATACATTAGACATGAAAAATTGACTTGGACGTCTTGTCATGAGGGTAATGCGGTTGGCACTTTTACTAACCCAAAGAATAAAGAAGTTTGTGTTGTTGCTGTTGGCTCTTGGGGAATCAGCGGTTCGTTTTTGTGCCCATCTTGGGGTGTAGGCAGCGATTATTGTTTTTATGGTAGGGACGATGATGGGTTTCTTGAAATCTGTGTAACAAGCAATTCTCGGCCATTGTTACCTAATGACGGATCATGTGCCATTCCGCACTTTAAATACAAAGGGTTATTGTGGGACTTTTGTACAAAAGGCGATGGTGCTGGACAATGCACAAATATTTTTCTAGATATACCAGAAAAATGCACTGTCAAAATAAGCTCTGTTTGCGAAACTGGTGCTGAAAGTTGCGGGATAATTAACTGTGGAAAGAGTGCTTGTGTCGCCAGCTGGAATATGCCTTATAAACCGCAGTTTTACGACTTTCCGGAAGGGTGTATGGGCAAATCTATTAATTTTCCCTCTGATAATAACAAAATCATTATTCCTGCTGTAGTTGGAAGTGTCGCTTTTGTTGGAACGGCTTCAGTCATCGGAGCAGCCTGCTATTTTTATCACCGATATAAACGATAAGGTTATCAGTCTGTTCATTGATCAGATCAAACAGGGGCAATGCTGCATCACAAATACTCCCGGTTCTTTCGTTTCGCTCACCAAACTCCGTTCACCCTGAGTGCCCTTCGACTCCGCTCAGGATGCACGGTCGAAGGAGAGTGGGGGCATTCTATTGCTTTCTGAATATTTGAAGGACAGTAAACAGTGAATATTGATTTTTTTTAATTTCTCTATCAGATATGATTTTAAATTCAGTGAATGAATGGTCTTCATCAGTTTAGGGCTCAATCAGTAGCTAGCTATGGCGGAGTTGATATTAAATATTGCAATCTTCTAAAACATTAATAACTCTTGAGTTGAAACAAGTGGGTGTCTCTACCTCTTTTAGTTTTAACTGCACAGAAGTCAGCTTTGAGATTTTTTTAATTTTCTGAGGGATATGGCCTGGTTGATAAAGTATTAGTAAAATATTGAGCATCCATGCTAGGTAACCTCTTCCTGAACTGAATATTATGGCAGACAATATTAGAAATAGTTCATAACACATATGTTACTCTTTCTTACTTTTTCATAAGTACCGAATTATGTGGCTTTTGTGGGATTAAAAAGAAGAAACATGAAAATAGCCTTTTTCCTCGGTTTGTATAAGCTTGAATTTTGAGAGTACTGGGCTGAAGTGTGTTTTGATATCGTTATATCTTGGATGAGAATACTCTAATTCAGAATTATTAGTTTCAATCATTCCAATTTTTTTGATATAAAACTGTCTCGCACTGCCCTCAGGGTTAAGTTTAACAGTTGTAATATTTCTTTTAATTGCAACATCAATGGCGCAGCGCATAAGAAATTGACCAGCTCCACGACCTTTATATTCATCCTGAGTAGCCAGCATTTTCACAAACAAAGATTTTTTGTTATCTTGCATAGATATAAAAGCTATAAGATTAGAAGTTTGAGAATCTAATAACTCAATAATGACCAAATTGCATGCCCTATCAGAAAGCCTTGTGTTAGAAAGTTTTTCAAATTCTTCTTTCATCTCTTCTATTGGGTCAATGGGAGTAATTTCTTTTAGAGAAGAAAAATACATTGGTAAATATGGGAGGTCTGAGCAATTACATATCACTTTAACCTTGAAGCCCATAAAAGCTGAAGCTTCTTTTAAAGTAGGAGAAATACTAATCTTAGGCTTATTCTGAACGCTTGCTGAATCTATCATTCCATGAATCATAGGAAGACTCCTTTTTAAATACAGAAATTGGACATTCCTAAACCTTGATAGTTCAATTTTGCTGTAGTGTGTTTCCGAGAGTGCCACATAACCCAGGGATAGAACTCACACGGACATACAGGTTCCGGTAATTCTTGACCAGCGCCATGAAATTGAGTTGCGCGTTGGGGTATTCTGAAACAGATGGCCTGCACGTGTCTTCACTGAGTGCCGAAACAATCTGTATCACGGCCAGGAAAAAAGCAACAAAAATACCCAGCCCATAATAATAGTTGGCCGTTTTTTTAAGGGGCGTTGACGGTGTGCTCATGGTTAACCTATTGCATTATAACCAGGCGCTAGCTTACCGAAAAACACCGAACCGTTCATCCGCACAACCACCCGCCCTCCAGCGGTTGCAAAAGATAGTCTTCGGTCGTGTACCCGCCACTGTCCAGGGGATGGCTGACCTTGTTCAGTATCGATACGGGTTCGACGAGCTCCGGCCACTAATGAAGCGTTGCCCGGCAGGCCAATAAAGATTATTCAGCCCTTAGTCACTCAAATATATGGATTTTCCCCGAAAATGGAGCACTCGGCTACCAGGGCCAAGTTCTGATGGCAGACTGACTTTTCCGATGTTTTACTTTTGCAGTAGCCTGTGGAATGTGTGAATGAGTTAAAAAAATGTTAATTGCAGTTAAGAAAATTTGAACTTTTATTACTATGCAGGTTCTAAGTCACATGGTGAAATGTTGATTCTTTTGACAATCGATAGTAGTTGGTGACTTTGGAGAAATTTCATTATATCCAGCTTTGCAGGTATAACAGCCAGGAAACAAGTGTATCAGAGGCTGTCAATGTTTTAGGAAAAACAATGCTTCCAGTGACAGTATCCAGTGTTGCTCACAAATCCTGGATCAACTCAGCCAGCCTTGGCCCTGATGGCCGCCATATGATCACCGCCAGTGACGATGGAACGGCGAAAATCCACGGTGTGAAGGCCGACCAATCATGGGCGCAAGAAGCCATCATTGTTCATGATGATGTTGTCAACTCAGCCAGCTTCAGCCCTGATGGCAGCTATGTATAACTGCCAGTATGGATCATACGGCGAAAATCTATGGCCAGAAGGATGATGAATTATGGGTAGAAGAATTCGTCATTACCCATGGTGATGGTGTCAACTCGGCCAGCTTCAGCCCCAATGGCTGCCATCTAGGAGCCTGACCGAGAATAGGCTTATCTGTTATGATAAGCCTTAAACCAACTCCGATGATGCCAGATGTCACCACCACCAAAATTCAAGGACAGCCCTGTTGAGTTTGACCAGCATCTGCTGTTCCCAACCAACATTTTCGACCTGCTTCCCAAAGACCATGATTGTTTCGTTTATGAAAGCATTTTTCAGAACATCGATACGTCTGAGGTTGAAAAAAAATATCACCACCTTGGTCAGCACGCTTACCCTCCAAAGCTCATTGTCGCTATTCTGATCTACGCCTATAGCCATGGTGTTTTCAGCTCCCGTCAGATTGAGCGACGGTGTCGACAAGATCTGGCGTTCATGTATATCTCACAAATGAACTGCCCAAATTTCAGGGTTCTGGGAGATTTTCGTAAGGAAAATCTGTCGTTTTTTCATGACTGCTTCAAACAGTCCGTCAAACTGGCCATGGAGCTCAAAATGGCATCACTGGGCCATATCAGCCTGGATGGCTCCAAGTTCAAAGCCAACAGCTCAAAGCACAAGGCCATGACCTACGGAAGGCTCAAGGCTAAAGAGGCAGAACTCAGTGCAGAAGTGGATGAGCTGATCAAAAAAGCCAGTCAGTGCGACCAGGAAGAAGACGACGCCTACAAAGCAAGCAACGGCTACAGCATTCCTGAAGACCTCCAGTTTAAAGAGGAGCGTCTGAAAAAAATCAAAGCGGCCAAAGAAGCCCTTGAAGAACGCGAAAAAGCCCTGAACCCTGATGAGCCTATTGACGACAAAAGGCAGATAAGCTTTGCAGACCATGATGCCCGGATCATGAGCAAGAAAAGTTACTGTGAGTACAGCTACAATGCTCAAATCACCGTAGATGCTGATAATCAGATCATCGTCGGCCAGCACATCAGCCAGCAAGCCAATGATGTTCAGGAGGCAGAGCCTGCTTTGGAAGCACTGTCTGAGACAACCGATGGTGCTGTTGTGGATAAGGTGAGCATGGATAATGGTTATTTCTCAGGGCCAAACCTGCATGTGCTGGATAAGCATGAAATAGATGGCTACATAGCCACCGACAGAAAAGAGAAGCCAGCAGATACCCAGCTTAAGGACTCTGAGCGTAAGTTTGTCAAAGCAGATTTTGACTACGATGCAGAAATGGATGTGTTTATCTGTCCGGCTGGGGAGAAGCTGATAACTAACCCAGACAGCAAGGCCAAGAGGCAGAGTTACCGGGCGAACAAGGACGCATGCAGGAAGTGTGTTTACCGTTCACAATGCAGTGGCTCAAAAAAGGATGCTGGCAGGGTCATCCGCACAGACAAGTTTGAGCCCGCGCGGCAACGTATGAACAAGAAAATGGAGACAGCCAGTGCGAAAGCAATCTATGAGCGTCGTAAGGTCATTGCAGAGCCACCGTTTGGTCATATAAAAAACTCAGGGTTCAGGAGTTTTAGCCTTCGTGGTAAAGAGAAGGTAGAAGCAGAGTTCTCACTGGTATGCACGGCACACAATTTCAAAAAATTTGTGAAGGCCGCTTCAACGGGATCAATCCGTCTTGAGAATTTAAAAGGGGTTAAAAAAGCGGCATAAAGGCTGTGAAAAGGCCTAAATTTGCAAAAATGAGCAAAATTACACCAAAAATTGGATGTTTTTTGCTCATCCTGAAATTTTAGAGAGCCTCTGGGGATCTAGTTACGCCATTCTCGGTCAGGCTCCTAGCAGCCTGTCGGACTTAAGACTGTCCTACTGCGGTTGCGATAAATTGGTCTAAAAATTCCTGCTCCCTCGTCAAATAGCTCGCTATTCTCCTCGGAATCAGAAATTTTTATCCTCAATTTCTCGCAATCCTCGCTACGGACGCTCAAGTCCGACAGGCTGCTAGTCACCGCCAGTATGGATCATACTGCGAGAATCTATGGCCAGAAGGATGACAAATCATGGGTAGAAGAAGCCATCATTGCTCATGACGATGTTGTCAACTCAGCCACCTTCAGTCCCGACAGTTGCCATGTACTGACCGTTGGTGAGGATCCTACGGCAAAAATCTATGGGCGAGCGGACGATGGATCATGGGAGCCAAAAATGTTCATTAACCATAATGATTCGATCAGTTCAGCCACCTTTAGTACTGATGGACGCCATGTGGTCAGTGTCGGTAACGATAATACGGTGAAAATCCATGGTCTGCAGGCGGATAAATCATGGAAAACAGAAATCGTCATTGTCCATGATAACTCTGTCAACTCTGCCAGCTTAAGCCCGGATGGCCGCTATCTGGTGACAGCTGGTGATGATCATGAGGCAAGAATCTATGGCCGGGAAGACGATGGAACATGGAAAATAAAAGCGATCATTTCCCACGAAAAAAGTGTTATCTCAGCCGTCTTTAGCCCAGATAGTAGCCGTGTGGCGACCGTTGGTAGAGATGACAAGGTGCAAATCACTGGTAAGAGGACCGATGGATCATGGTGGAAAGAAACGACCATTCATCATAATAATTCGATCAGATCAGCCACCTTCAATGCCGATGGCGATCATTTGCTGACTGCCAGTTTTGATCGCAGAGCTCAAATCATTGGTCGGAAGGCTGACGGATCATGGCAACGAAAAGCCACCGTTTCCCATTCTGAAAAGATCTTATCGGCCAGCTTTAGCAACGATAGTCGCCATGTGGTGACCAGAAGTTCCGGTCACTTAGCAAAAGTTACCGAACTATGGAGGGATGGTTAATTGAGCAAGGGAGCGTGAGAATCAGTGTTTTCTGGCACTCAGGCATTAGTAAATTATCTACCAGTTCTCCCAGACGGGCAGAGCACCCTTGGGAAGTTCTGGCGCTCTGCCCAGTTCTACCCAAGGTTTGGCGGGGGTATGAAAGTCACTGGCTCTTGAGGCTCTGAGTTCAAAGTCCTGGCAAAGGCTTGCCAGTGCTTCCCGCTGTCCGGGAGGTTGTTGGCAGCCACTGACTTCCAGGGCATGGCCGCCAGCCAGTTTGAAGTCTTTGACCAGAGCTCTGAGCTTGGTGCGGGTCATTTTGTATTTTCCGGGGTGAGCTAACACAGCCGTACCATTCAGGGCTCTGATCCAGGCTACGGCCTGACCCATGGGAGGCCAGAAGGCCTTCAAGTTGCCTATTTTCTGGTGCGACAGATGCCTGTCAAAAGCTGCTTGCATCTCTTTGACGTAGCCTTTTTCAATCAGCCATTGGGCGAAATGAGGTCGGCCTGTCTGGATATTTTCTCTGGATAAAACAAAGCCGTCAGGCGATTGTTTCTGCCGGTTCAATGCCAGATCAATGACTTCATTCATCAAAGTGTCAGCGCTGATCTTCAGTTTCAGTTGTTTCATCAGACGGCTGGCGATCATCAGAGATCGTTGCTTTCTGGCGGAGCACTGGTGATGGATGATTCGTTCAAGATCCGGGTTCGACAGGGAAAAGTTAAGACCGACAATATGGATTTCCATGGCAGACCAGGTGGTTGATAATTCCGTCCCGGTGATCAGCCTGGGGCCAGAGAGTGTTTTATTGGAGAGAAACTGGTGTGCAGCCACCGAATCATGGTCCGTAATAGCCAGTATATCGACACCTTTATCACGTGCTCGTTCATAAACTTCCAGTGGTCCCATGGAACCATCGGATGCGGTGGTGTGACAATGGAGGTCGACATTCAGGGTCATTGCGATACAAATAAGTAGTAACTGTCTGTACACTCTACCACCAATGGAACTGTAAAGGCTTTTAAAAAGTTGGCAGGGTGGAGTCGACCAGACATGGCAATGCAGCCGTTCCATAGTAAACTACAGGATGATTTAACGAGCTCTGAACTTGGTTAGTGAGAAACCCTGAGCGAAATATCGAAGTAAATCACAAGGTAACCCGACTGGTTTAATATGAAGCAACTGATTGATTTTATTCCACTTATTATCTTTTTTACGGTCTACAAGATGGACCCCAGAATGGTGGATGTAGCCGGATATTCCCTTGAGGTCGGAGGTGCTATCAGTGGCACTTTCTTCCTGATCATTGCCTCTGTCATTGTTTATGGTGGCAGCTTTATCAAGAACAAAACCCTTGAAAAGAGCCAGGTGATTACGCTTATGGCCGTGGTTTTATTCGGTGGCATGACCCTGGCCTTTCAGGACGAAAACTTCCTGAAATGGAAAGCGCCGATTGTAAACTGGATCTTTGCTGCCGCCTTTCTGGGCAGTCAGTTTGTTGGCCAGAAAAGCCTGGTTCAGAGAATGATGGAGCATGCCATCAGCCTGCCGGATGAGATCTGGATTCGTATGAATCTGAGCTGGGTTGTATTCTTTGCACTACTGGGTGCCGCTAACCTTTATGTGGCTTTCACCTTCCACGAGTTCTGGGTTGACTTTAAGGTGTTTGGTAGCCTGATTCTTACTTTTGTCTTTGTTGTCTTGCAGTTTCTGGTCATCTCGAGACATATACAGGCTGAGGAAAAATAAATGCTTTACGCAGTCATCAGTGAAGATGTTGACAATAGTCTGTCTCTGCGCAAGACAGCCAGACCTGCTCATCTGGAAAGGCTTGAGGTATTGAAGTCTCAGGGGCGTCTGATCCTGGCAGGCCCCTGTCCTGCTATCGACAGTAACGATCCGGGCGAAGCCGGATTCAGTGGCAGTATTGTTATTGCTGAATTTGACAGCCTCGAAGCCGCGCAATCCTGGGCTGATGATGATCCCTACGTGGCCGCCGGTGTCTATCATTCTGTAAGTGTGAAGCCATTCAAGCGAGTACTGCCCTGATTTTCCTTCCGGAAGTCTGTCATTTTTATAATTAAGTTTTGCAGGATGCGGCCCTGTTCGAATAATTCTGATAACAGGGCAGCCTGGTTAAGAGAGAAAACGTGAAACAAACCTTACCCAAACTGTTTTTATCACTCACCGGTTTAGTACTGCTGGGTTCAATGGTTCAGGCTGAACCAGTAGAGGCTGAAACACGTTATGTTACGGATGTCGTTTATGTGCCAATGCGGTCAGGGCCTGGTAATCAATACCGGATTTTGCATCGGGGCCTGAAAACAGGGCTGAAAATGACTGTTCTCGAAGCTGACGCCGGAGAAGGGTTCAGCAAGGTCAGAATGGCCGATGGATCAGAAGGTTATATCCCCCGTCAGTACCTGGTGGCCGAACAGCCTGCCAGAGAGCGTCTGCCAAAAGTGCTGGCAAACGTTTCGCGGCTGAGCAAAGAAAATACGGCTCTGAAGTCTGAGCTATCTGCCACTGAGAATGAGCTGAAAAGTGTAAAAGGTTCTCTTCAGGAAACTGCCGGATTGCTGGATGACAAAACCTCTCAGTTTATTGCCCTGAGAGAAGCCACCGCCGACCCTCAGGCACTGGATCGTCGGAACAAACAATTGATGGAAGAAAATTTGCAGCTGAAAAACCGGATTGAGGTGGTTGAGGCTGAAAATAACCAGCTGATTCGCAGCAGCACTATGCGTTGGTACCTCTATGGGGGTGGTACGATAATCATAGGGATTCTGCTGGGGCTGTTCCTGCCAATGATCCGATTCCGCAAAAAGCCGGCGTCAGACTGGGTTTAAATGTCGTAAATATTTGAAAAAGGCTCTGGTTGATCGTCAGAGCCTCACTTTGATCGGAGTAACATAAATCAACGGTCGTTGTGGCCGAGATTCCGTTCCGGATCTATCAAGTCACGAACTTTCTGTTTGATCTGCTTGGGCTGAGGAAAGCCGCCGTCCTGTTTTCTCTCCCAGATCTGTTCACCGTTCAGGGTGATGATAAAGATACCACCTGTTCCGGGCTTCAGTCTCACCTCTCCCAGGTCAGTACTGAACGTACTGAGCAGTTCCTGAGCCAGCCAGGCAGAGCGAAGCAGCCACTGACACTGGCTACAATATTCTATTTCTATAATGGGTTTTTCTGTCACAGTCTACTGCCTTGGAGGGGTTGGGTGAGTGATGGATTTTTTTTATTTTTTTGATTGAGCCCCTTGTTCCTGTCTGACTTGTTCAGAGGGTTCGGGAAGCTACTTCAAATCCTACCATGAGTTTATCAACCGGGCATGGTTAAAAGGCATTTTTTACTCAGCAGGCTGCTGATAGAATCAGCCCGTTAATGCAGTGAAGGAAGGGCCATGACGGTCATTGTAAATCCCGATATTGAACAATATTGCCATGACATTACCGGCGGTGAATCGTCACTTCTGAAAGAGCTGGCCCAGGCGACGGAGGACCGGACCCGCTACCCGGGGAACATGTCAGGAAGAATGGTGGGACAAACCCTGAAACTGCTGGTGGCCCTGAGCAATAGCAGAAGAGTGTTGGAAATCGGCATGTTCACCGGCTACGCGGCTTTATCCATGGCAGAAGCACTGCCAGAGGATGGGGAAATTTACTGTTGTGAAACCAACCCGCGAGCCATTGCTATTGCAGAGGAATTCTTTGATCGATCACTTCATTCTCATAAGTTGAAAGTACTGTTTGGCAAAGCGTTGGAAACCATCCCTACCATCGAGGGTGAGCTCGACTTTGTTTTTATTGATGCCGACAAGAAAAAGTACTTTGAATACCTGGAGCTTATACTCCCCATGCTCAAGCAGGGGGGGCTTATTGTCATTGACGATGCCCTCTGGAAAGGTGGTGTTTTGAATCCTCAGGATGAGCGGGACGAGGTGATTGCAGAGCTTAATCGTTATCTGTCTTCCAGAGAGGATCTGGATAATGTTCTCTTACCTGTCAGGCATGGTCTTCATGTGGTACGGAAGATCTGATTTTTATCATTCTTTTGCAATTGTCTTAATTCTGACCTGGGGCATTAGTCCAACTCACTATTTGCAAAGAAAGATATGTTCTAGACGATGCATTGCTTCCCGGGAACTTCATCACCTATAGTTCGAATGAATCAAGACATAAGTGTTAAAGAAGAAACATTTCGGGGGAAGTCAATGGATCTGGAGACCATAAACCGTGAGCTTGCCGAGCGCTCGCCACAAGAGATAATCCGCTGGGCTCTGCAAAAGGCCGTCAAGCCGCTGGTTACCACCAACTTTGGTCCCCATGAGGCTGCCATTCTGCATATGGCTACCCGGGTTCAACCTGATTTGCCGGTTATCTGGATTGATTCAGGCTACGGGACGCATGCTACGTACCGCTTCGCCCGGGGTTTAATCCAGAAGCTGGAGTTGAACATTCAGATTTATCATCCAGAGTACAGTCGTGCTTACCGCGATGCCATTATGGGCGGTGTGCCGGAGGTGGATACGCCTGCTCATGACGAATTTACCCGTCAGGTCAAACTTGAGCCTTTTGGACGGGCCATGCAGAGTTTCTCTCCGGACTATTGGTTGACGGCCATCAGGAAAGACCAGACCGCTTTTCGTCAGGGGCTAGAGGTCGTCAGTGAAACCAAAGATGGTTATTACCGGGTGGCCCCTCTGTTGAACTGGTCAGAGCTGGATGTTGAAGAGTATCTGGTCATGAACGACCTTCCTATTGAAGAAGATTATTACGACCCTACCAAAGTGATTGGTAATCGGGAGTGTGGGCTGCACACCTCGGTGTCCTGAGTCGTTAAGGGGAATAAAGGGCTGGCTGCCTGATGTTTCTGACAGGCAGCCGTGTTGGTGGGTTTTACTGCTCTTTGTTGGTTAGCTTGTCCAGACCACGGTTGTAGAATTCCAACCAGTCATCCAGAACCGCTTTGACATCTTCCTTTGTGACTTCATCATTATCCGATTGCTTATTGATTCCTTTACGCAGCACTTCACCCTCAAGCTTGCCCGTTTCGCCGTCTCTCAGTTGTACTTCCAAATAGAGGGCTACTATGTAATCCAGTCGGTCGGTGGCTGTTTTGATCAGTGTTCTGGCAACTGCGACGGGGAGAACGAATTGTCTGGGTCTGAGGTCCTGCATTTCTGACACAATGCCGGTAATGGCAGGCTGAATGACCAGGACGCCCGGTCCCGGCTTTTCTGCCAGCATCCCACGCTGCTTCAGACCTTCTCTGAAACCATTGTTCAGGTAGTCAGCGACTTTAGTAGCTACTTCCCGCTGGGCATCATTGGTTGCATTGTAATTCGGGAACAGATTAACGGGTTCAACATAGACCTTTTTATACTTTTTCAGATCACCACTGACCCAGCGCATGGCAGTATCGTCATCAAAAGCAGTCAGTCTTTCATAGTTTTCCAGATAGCCGCTGAAGGGTTGTTCTTCAGTATCAATTTTTTGCTGCGTTGAACAGGCTGTTAGAAACAGGGCGCTGACCAACATAAAGGGCAGGGCAAAAAGTCGGCGAGTTTTTTTATAAGCTGTCATGGTTCGTGTCGTCGTTTGATTAAGGTATTTGCTTTAACTGAGGTAGAGTGTCTATCAAAGTTTGTCTGCTGAAAAGTATGATTTACCGAGATAATCATTGCACTAAAGTGTATAACGCAGTGATGAGCTGAACTGATGCCAATAATCGAGACAAGAAAGGAGGGTGGTGCGGGCTGCTGCTAAAAAAGTCCCCCTGATGCGGTTCTGAGGGGTTCCGGTGCATCCATTACTCTGGGCCAACGGTGACTCTTGTGGCAACTTTGTTCGTTCTCTTCTGTTACGACATAAAGCCGGGTAAAAGGGCCATCAGTAGCGATCAGCCCTTGTATAAACTGTTGGTTTTCCAAGAGAAACCAATGACTCTCGCCTGCTTCATCTTTTTCCATAAAGGCATCGACACTTATTTTGACAGGTTTGGGGCTAAACCGATTCCAAATACCCTTTTTAATGGATTCCAGTCTTGCCCAACCTCCTTGTGGTGTGTGACCAGGCTGACCCTCACGGCGTCCCCAGGGAACCAGAATCTGCTGGCCCTGCAGGCTCAATACCGGCAAACGGGCTTTGGGATTTGGGAAAAAGGTTTTGATGGTCAGGCCATCCAACTCGAACTGAACACCGCCGCACACGTCCTGGGGCTCTCCATTACCAATTGTGAAATGCCTTTCATCCATGAAGGTGGCAAAACTTACTTTTAGCGGCCTGCTCTGGTTGTGGCCGTTTGAGAGAGTTCAGTGCTTGCTGCCGCCTTTGCAGTCCGGACTGACAGGTGCCAGGCCCTTACGCTCGTACCATTCACCGGGGGTATAAGTATGAAGGGCCAGAGCATGAATGCCCCCTTGCATCTCATCAGACAGAATTTTGTAAATCAGCTGATGGCGTTTAACCGGCATCTGCTCCTCAAACGACTGGCTAACCAAAACCACTTTAAAATGAGATTCAGAACCCGGCGGCACATTGTGCATATGGCTTTCATTGAATATTTCAAAGTGTTCAAGCTCCAGGGCAGTGGTCAGTTTGTCACTGACACGATCTTGCATAGTCATACTTCCATTTCCACCTTTTAAATCATGCTTGGACGATCAGATATATGATTTTAGATTAACAGGAAGACGCGAGGGTTGCGAAGAGAAAAGTGGATCAGGAAAATTCACTGTTCAAGGCCGTGTAGTTAATACCTGGGCGCTGTGAGCAAGATTCCTCAATAGGTTTACAGAATGATGCCTCACCGGCACAAATAACTCTAATCGATGAAGCTTCTGGTAAAGCCGAGTCCAGCCATTGCCCATAATCCTGTCTTCCGGTTGTCAGGGCATAACTGAACTGATCCATTTGTGAAAGTGCTTCCAATAGCGCTATACCGAAGTGATCGTTGCTGCTATACGCCTCGTGGATCAGATGAATTCTAAGTTGTGATGAGGACCCGGTATTGTGCAAAGCTTCACGGACATAAGCCAGTATGGGGGCCAGTGCCACTTCCTGAGCGATCAGTATCTGGTCAGGGATATCCAGCAGGCTTCCACATAGATTGATTCCGCGGGGGCTGCTGATGCTGATTTTTTGTCCTGTTTCGGCAGAATCGTGCGCCCAGGTGCTGAAAGGATCTGCCACCTTGCGCTGGACCTGGATGACCATCGTCTGATCCAGTGATGGCACTGAGGCCAGATAGCACTCTTTATTAACTTGTAGCCCTATATCGATAAAGACATGCTGGCCGGGAAAATAGTTCATCGGATGCCTGGGGGCGAGAGTCAGAGCCACAACGGTAGGGCATAAGAACTGTTTTTCGGTAATGATGGCCTGGGTGTGGCTCCTGCCGGGCAGGGAGACAGTCATATCATTTTCAGGCAGACACTGGCAGGCAAGAAAATACCCCTCACGAACTTTTTCACTGCTCAGCCCAGCCTGGCTCCGCTCGCTGAGATGACCTGTGTCAGCTTTCATCATGCAGGCATGACAGATACCTGAACGACAGGAGAAAGGTATTTTTTCACCCTTTGCCAGTAAGGAGTCCAGCAGGCTCTGGTTTTTATCGACCGGGTAGGCCCGGTTAGACAGTGTGATAACAGGCATGGTGGTATCTTACCTTAATGCTTTTTACTACGGAAACACCCATGTTTTTTCGTGGGTGCTGTTGTATTTAAGCAATAACGAACTTGTTGTGTCCCCGTGTCCTATCAAATTATAACAAGATCTTCAAATATAGATCGCCTGACGGCAGTGTGGGAAAAATACTGTTTTATAGAGGAAAATAAAGTGCATCTGTAACGATGCAGTTTGCTCAACCTAAAAGTATGCAAACCAAAAAATAGGAAAAATAGCTAATAGCCTATTGGTTATTAATGGCTTTATGACAAACTGAAAGGTTTGGGTATACTCAAATGAGTTTATTCTCCCTTGCTTAGGGGGGAGACGCGTCTGAGTCATAACTAATGTCGCTCGTTTGACTGCTAATAACTGTTAGTCGCTAAAAGTGCTCTCGTCTGCTATAGATGTAGACTAAATAACCCATAGAGTTTAAAGAAACATGAGCTACAATCGCACTTAGTAAACCATAATGTTTAGTAAATTGTCCTCTTGCGAATGAGTTGGTCATTGATATCAGGACTTGTGCCATTAATGGGTTCTTGTTGGCAAGGTGTAAAAGTCCAAATGCTGTGGATTTGATGATGTTACTCATAATAAATATTTTTTTATCATGATGGTTGTAACTTAAAATAAATATTTCTTCATCAAACTTGGTGCTACTGTTAGTTGCCAATTCTATAGAGTAATTGATTAAAGGGAGCAACAAACCATTAAATATAGCCTCTTCAACGATAGCTCCTGAAACAGCCTCTAAAAATGTTAATTTTCCATCGTATGGGTCATGTACTAATGACAGAGGGCGTAAAATGCAAAAATACAAAATTCGATACTCTGTAAAATGTATTGCACCTAATAATAATCCATAATAAATTTGCTTATCAATATTATATCTCTTTATAAAACCGACTGTTTTGTAAGGCTCTTTATCTTCAGTATTCACTGAATCTGAATCTGAATCTGAATCTGAATCTGTGAGGCTCATATTTGTTACTGCGTGTAAAGTGCTCAATTCATCCTCTGTTTTTAGCAGAGGTGTATCTGACTTTGTAAGAACGACCGTTATATTAGATTCTTTATCTTCAATAGTTGCTGAATCTGTGAGGGTCATATTAATTAATGCGTGCAAAGTGCTCAATTCATCCTCATTTTTTGGGAGAGGGGCTGACTTTGCATATTGAGTTACTAGTGAGCAACATATTGCGATTATTAAAGTATATTTTTTCATTGTACTTACTCCCTAAAAAAACAAGCATAGATGCTAACAAATGATTCCAGTTTCTTCCGAGACTTCGTCCATCCACATGTCTCGCCTTCGGGAAGTGGCTGAAGCAGGCTTTATAAACTTCGATCAAGATGCTCATCTGACTTAAAATTATCTGTATTTAAAGTAAACTTTTTCCATATCATTGCACTCAGGGATTTGTATAGCGCTGCTTGAGCTATCCCTACTATTTTTATTTTGTTCTCTTTAAGAGAATCGATTTGATCGTTAATAATTAGTTTGACTGTTCTGTTGTCAAAGAGTTCAATGAATAGTAACAACTGTGTTAGGAATACTTATTGTTCGCGACCAGTAAAAATAAAAATACCAGCAGGGTGATAGAAGTGCCTACCGCTTCTCTGTTGGGATAACTGTTTATTTATCGCATAAAATGTCAGGCAAATGGCTTGGCACAAAGCTGTATTCATTACTGCTCCAAAGACTCAAAGAATCTGGGGTTCGTATGGCGATCAGTGGGATTACCCTTCCAAATGCTTCCAGCGTCAAGCTCCATGAGAAGCTTGGAATGGTAAAATTAGCACACTTTGAAAAAGTTGGTTTTAAATTTAACCAATGGCTTGATGTTGGGTACTGGCAGATAGATCTGAACGCATACTAAAGGTTCCAAAAGACTGAGAAGTTGGGATAGCTCCAAGTGAATTTATTATTCCTGATTCAGAGGGTATAAACTGCATGAGTGTAATATCCAATATCAATTACTGGGGTTCTGATAGCTGTTAGGCTTGGCACTACCTATTGCAATATGGACACCTTCCAGAGCCATGTTGTGCCCATTGACGCAGGCATAAGGTACAAAAATAATGCCTATGACAGCCAGCCATCGAAACTTTTCCTACGATCATGTTTTTATGGCAAATAGCGCACTCTCCTAGAAAAAAATCTTCAAACAACGCATCAATTGTCATGATAAGAAAAATATGTTCAAGCTGTTTAAAAGCTAATTTTATGGTATATGCAAGCCATCCTTCAGGCTGAAAAGATAATTTTTCTTTAAATTCGAAAACTAAAGTTTCATTAGAGAAGTTCAGTTGGTTGCTTTTTATTTGCAAAGTATCAGTTTGAGTATTACATATAGAATAAGAAAAGATGTCGGACTCTATCCGTTGTATTTTTGCTACAACAAACTCTTCACTAATTGAAAAGTCAATCCCTTTGGCTCTGTTAAAATTGCTGCTTGAAGCCAGAAAATCATAGTTGCCATCTAAAAAAATGACTAACTCACCGACCACTTCTTCTGACAGTACACTTAATGGAGTTGAAGAAAAAATATTACAATCAATATATTTGTTGCAACAAAGCGGAGTTTTTCAAGATAGTTGTCCCGAAAACTGAATTTTAGGCTGCCTTTTTCTCGTTAATTCTTGCTTCAGACAACCGCTCAGGATTCAGTGCAACCGCACCTACAGGCTCCCAGTTTCTGATAACTCCTGACCAGCGCGTTGGATTAGCTTCTCGCGCTTTGGTATACACCTGTTTCCGGTGATTCAGGATTTCCTGATCTCTTTTCTCATGCCGTTGCGCAGGTGTCACAAAGCGGATTGAGCTATGGCGGTGTTCATTGTTATAAAAGCGCTCAAACTTCAGCATCCACTGTCGACTGTGTTCTAACGTCAGAAAACCTTGAGATGGCCACTGAGGACAGTACTTCACCGTTTTAAAGATCGATTCTGCAAATGCGTTATCATTACTCACCCTTGGGCGACTATGAGAGGGAATAATGCCCAATTCCTCAAGCTTGGCCTTAAAGGTACTCGACGTCATTGGAGCCCCATTGTCTGAGTGCAGTACAAGCGGTGTTTTAGTGCATTTTTCAGCCACCATTGTCCGGTTAATCAGTTCACTGGCTAACTCACCAGACTCACGGCTATGAATCTCCCAACCAACAATCTTACGACTGTAAACGTCCAGTATCAGGTAGAGGTACCAGAACTGGCCGCGTACCCTGGAAGGTATGTAACTGACCCGCTGTGTCAGGATAGTTGTCCCGCTCACTGATTAACCAATAAAAGCTAGACAGTGGGCGATGGACGTTGAATATGCCTCGTTTTTCAGAGGAACGTAAATCAGCTGTTTTGAAAAAACTGTTACCACCACACAATCGCTCTGTGCCGGATGTTGCCAGAGAGGAAGGTATCAGCGAACAAACCCTGTATAATTGGCGTAAAAAACTACGGGACAAAGGATTACCTGTGCCAGGGAACGAACAAAAATCAGAACAATGGTCTGCTGAAAGCAAGTTTGCCGTGGTCGTCGAAACCGCTGCTTTGTCAGAAACAGAGTTAAGTGAATACTGCCGTAAAAAAGGGCTTTATCCTCAACAAGTCAAGGAGTGGAAGCACGCTTGTATTTCAGGTGCTGTTCAGGCTTCTCAGCGTGCAGACCAGGAAAGCAAGCAATTAAAACAAGAGCGTAAGCGCAATCAGAGCCTTGAAAAAGAGCTTCGCCGTAAAGACAAGGCGTTGGCAGAAGCTGCAGCCCTGCTGGTGCTATCAAAAAAGCTCGATGCCTTCTACGGGATAGACAGCGAGGACAACTGACACCTGTCGATAAGCGCCGCCAACTGCTGACATGGTTTGATGAGGCTATAGCAAACGGCGCTTCTCGCTGGAAGGCTGCTGAACAATTGGAAATATCCCTGAAAACACTGAATCGCTGGCGCGATGACAATGGTGCAGTGTTAACGGACAAACGCCCGGATGCCTTGCGCCCGGTACCCTCTAACAAACTGACTGAGGAAGAGGAGCAACGTATTCTGACTATCAGTAATGAAGATGAGTATGCGAGCCTGCCACCATCGCAGATCGTGCCAGCCCTTGCAGACAAGGGAGTATACGTTGCTTCTGAATCTAGCTTTTACCGTGTGTTGAAAAAGTATGGTCAGTTGCACCACCGCGGTCGTTCAAGAAAGCGATCGAAAAGCAACAAGCCGACAACCTATGTTGCTACTGGCCCTAACCAGGTCTGGTGTTGGGACATCAGTTACATACCTTCCAGGGTACGCGGCCAGTTCTGGTACCTCTACCTGATACTGGACGTTTACAGTCGTAAGATTGTTGGTTGGGAGATTCATAGCCGTGAGTCTGGTGAGTTAGCCAGTGAACTGATTAACCGGACAATGGTGGCTGAAAAATGCACTAAAACACCGCTTGTACTGCACTCAGACAATGGGGCTCCAATGACGTCGAGTACCTTTAAGGCCAAGCTTGAGGAATTGGGCATTATTCCCTCTCATAGTCGCCCAAGGGTGAGTAACGATAACGCATTTGCAGAATCGATCTTTAAAACGGTGAAGTACTGTCCTCAGTGGCCATCTCAAGGTTTTCTGACGTTAGAACACAGTCGACAGTGGATGCTGAAGTTTGAGCGCTTTTATAACAATGAACACCGCCATAGCTCAATCCGCTTTGTGACACCTGCGCAACGGCATGAGAAAAGAGATCAGGAAATCCTGAATCACCGGAAACAGGTGTATACCAAAGCGCGAGAAGCTAATCCAACGCGCTGGTCAGGAGTTATCAGAAACTGGGAGCCTGTAGGTGCGGTTGCACTGAATCCTGAGCGGTTGTCTGAAGCAAGAATTAACGAGAAAAAGGCAGCCTAAAATTCAGTTTTCGGGACAACTATCTTGAAAAACTCCGCTGATGTCCCAACACCAGACCTGGTTAGGGCCAGTAGCAACATAGGTTGTCGGCTTGTTGCTTTTCGATCGCTTTCTTGAACGACCGCGGTGGTGCAACTGACCATACTTTTTCAACACACGGTAAAAGCTAGATTCAGAAGCAACGTATACTCCCTTGTCTGCAAGGGCTGGCACGATCTGCGATGGTGGCAGGCTCGCATACTCATCTTCATTACTGATAGTCAGAATACGTTGCTCCTCTTCCTCAGTCAGTTTGTTAGAGGGTACCGGGCGCAAGGCATCCGGGCGTTTGTCCGTTAACACTGCACCATTGTCATCGCGCCAGCGATTCAGTGTTTTCAGGGATATTTCCAATTGTTCAGCAGCCTTCCAGCGAGAAGCGCCGTTTGCTATAGCCTCATCAAACCATGTCAGCAGTTGGCGGCGCTTATCGACAGGTGTCAGTTGTCCTCGCTGTCTATCCCGTAGAAGGCATCGAGCTTTTTTGATAGCACCAGCAGGGCTGCAGCTTCTGCCAACGCCTTGTCTTTACGGCGAAGCTCTTTTTCAAGGCTCTGATTGCGCTTACGCTCTTGTTTTAATTGCTTGCTTTCCTGGTCTGCACGCTGAGAAGCCTGAACAGCACCTGAAATACAAGCGTGCTTCCACTCCTTGACTTGTTGAGGATAAAGCCCTTTTTTACGGCAGTATTCACTTAACTCTGTTTCTGACAAAGCAGCGGTTTCGACGACCACGGCAAACTTGCTTTCAGCAGACCATTGTTCTGATTTTTGTTCGTTCCCTGGCACAGGTAATCCTTTGTCCCGTAGTTTTTTACGCCAATTATACAGGGTTTGTTCGCTGATACCTTCCTCTCTGGCAACATCCGGCACAGAGCGATTGTGTGGTGGTAACAGTTTTTTCAAAACAGCTGATTTACGTTCCTCTGAAAAACGAGGCATATTCAACGTCCATCGCCCACTGTCTAGCTTTTATTGGTTAATCAGTGAGCGGGACAACTATCCTGACACAGCGGGAAAGTTCAAGCCAATAATAGCTGTCAGAATTTAATTTGGGGAAAAAAATATCAAAGAATATTTTATCGTTTTTGCTAATTTGTGTTAACTCTCCTAAAAGATGTATTTCGTCGTCTATTATGGAGGAGGTGAATATAATGCTGTTAACACCACGACTTAGTAATGGTTTTGATATATTCTGTAGAGCACTGTTTTTTGATAAGCTCGAAAGCTCTATTTTAAAAGCAGGGGAACCATTAATTTTACGTGTTTTTATTTTAGGAATATCACTATCACCTGAGGCTGTTCTATCTTCTAAAATATCATAAATAAAATTCGCAGGTATAATTGCAAGCGAAAATCTTAAAAGCCAACGAGTTATTCTATCATCAGCTCTTCGATGTAAATAAAATTTATAATAGTTTCTGTATCCCATTGCTAATATTGATGACAAACGAAAGATACCTCTTGGACTTATGTAATAATCCACTGGTATATAGATGTAGTAATACAATGACTCTTGAAAAGTGTGATACCAAAAATTTTGATCTTCCATAGTTACTTCACTCTCATCATGTCCTTCATAATTCGAGAAGCAAGCTGATGAGAGACATAAGATTGTGATGGATAGTAAAATTAGCCTCGTCCAAGATTCAAATTTATTCTTCAATTAAGGACCTTCATTTAATCGGACAGAATTAGAATGCTACGAATGTACCGAAGTAGATTCAAGAATGGTGTATTCGTATGTGCCAAGATTTCTTATTTCTAAAGTCCCCTGACCAGATAAAGTCAGATAGGGGATCAGAAAGGTTGCTTGATATCTATTGGTTATTTTCTTGCCTCTGCGAAAGCCGGATTCCTTGAAATTTTGATACGAGGATGAGGGCAGTGACCACAAATGAGACTCTGTTGAGCCCTGAGCCAACATACCGACTCCTGTAGCATGTTTGGAGATAAGTGACATTAACCTATTTCCTGCTTCGGCTTGATCGAAGCTACTCGCAACCTGGCCTGGTGCGGACAAAAAATCAAAACTAAGGAGAGCTGTTCCATCATTCAAAATGACAATAAAACCAATGTTTTCAATCTGGTCAACAAGGCCATCGGGATCAGCTGAAAACTGAATAACGTAAACTTTACTTATAATTCTCTCTTTGAGATTTTTATCAACTCTCAGGGTGGTTTCAGACATGGAAGTAGCCAGTTGTAAATATTGATCAACATTCTCAGGCCTGGTGTGGCCAAGAATTTGTCGAGTTTTTGTACTACCTGTACTATCTGTATAGGTGAAAGTGTTTGGCCCAATGACTTCTACGGTCGCCCAAGTCAAGGAACAGAAAGAAAATATAAAAAATAGTAAAAGATACAGTGTATTAAACATGATCTTACTCCTGTAAAAATATTTTTAGTATTTTGTGGCTGCAAAGTACAACAGGTAAAGCATTCCAATATAGTCATAATCCCGCAAACTAACAAATGTTTCCAAAGGAATGCGCTGATGCGCAGCACTTGAACCAGAGGTTATGTGCTATTATAAGTGGCCAATTGGTCATCATGGATCAGCCAGAATGTTTCTGTCTGGTAGTAAATCAGGTATCAAACGATGCTTTTCTCTAGTCTTTTTGCAAGAACATTCTTTACACTTACGCTTGGGTTTACAGTAATCAATGCTTGTGCAGATGATGATTTTGTTGATAGCACCACCGAATATAGCATTGTTATTAATGAAATATATGACGAAATTGTCGTCGCACATCGGCAAGGGGATAATTGCCACCTTATTATTTCACATACTCTTGGTCCCTCACTTAATCAACAGCCACCACAACCAAGTGCTGCAATTATCTTTCCTGAGTCTTTTTACAGTCAAAGTCCACATTTTGTTGCAGAGCTCTGGCCGCCTTCTTACTCCTCAACTCCGGATCGCTTGTTCTCTCCTTCTTTAGAGGAAGGGGTAATGGCTCTTGATGCTCTTCAGATGCTTACGCACGAGAATTTAATTCAAATGGCCACTGGGGCTGGCCAACAATCTGGTTTCGCAATCGCTCTCCCGATAGGGCCTATTGAAATTGAAATTGAAAACCGGAATCAGTTGTATGTGATTGATCCAATACTTCATGATCCAATAGTCACTACTTGCGGAAGCACTGCTTCATCCAGCACTGAAAATAAACCAGCACCAGAAGAACAACCAGCTTCCGACAGAAGCGCCAACAAGGAGACCTCGCGATCAAAGCGGAAAAGAAAAGCGCCTTCTGCCAACACATTGGCTGAGACCACCCCACGGCCGCCACCTGCAGAAGAAGGACCCTCCAATGCAGCTGCTGCCTCTGAAAGCCCCGCTACGAATGAGCAGGATCACTACCAATTTCGTATCACAGGGCATATTAATCTGGGCATCGAAGTCCCACGTACATCAAGAGCAAAGAACAACAGGAAGAGAAAAGATACGGTTGATGTTCCAGTAACAATGCTTGTCAGCACCAACACTACAGAAGGCAAAGTCGAGATAGACTCTCTTTCATCCAGAAACTCAAAATATGCAATTAATATATCTCGCAAACCGTCTCAAGCCAGCTCGTCAAACAAGGCATTACCAGATAAAAGCCTCCGGGAAGTTTGGGAGATAATACAAAGGCGGGCAATACAAAGAATCATAGGTGAGCTTGAGGGCCCACAAATTTATGGTGTAAGGCAGATAATAAATTCCTCACCACCATCAGACGCCAAAACACTACCGTGGATTCCAAAAATAAATTTACAGGTAATCGATCAAGCTGATTCCAAGGTCCCATCAGTAGATATGTACATAGAATCCAGCCCCTGACTTCACTAGTGCGATGTTGCGGTGTTGAATCAGCTATTTGATCGCTTCGATATAAGGCCAGAATCCAATAGCTCTCTCGGGTGTTGCCAGATCAGATCCTTATTTATTCAGTGAAATCCATAAATACGCATTTTTTCAAGATTGTCGGGATTTATTTTCTGTTTCAAGTTCTTCCAACAATATAAAAGTAAGCTGTATGCTTCTGCATTTTCAGAGTTACAAGTTATAGCTATCACTGCTGAATTTACTGCAGAATTTACAGTCGATTGATTTATTCCCCTATCTTCTCTGTTTGTAAAAAATAAATAATAATAATGAATTGCATCGTTATGGTTGCCCATCAAAGAGTGAACAAATGAAAGTTCATAGTAAATTTGCAAATTTCTGAGATTTGTTGGGTGGGAAAACTTTGTTTTTACCAGGCATGTATTTAAAGTGCTCAACGCTTGTCCTAGTTTTCCCATATTTCTTAAAGCTACTGCGTGGGCATACAAAAAGAATAAATCATCCTTATGTTCTGAAAATTTACAGAGGTAATCAATATCACGCCATAAGGCTGAAAACCTTCCTTCTTTCCTTGCTCGTTCAAGCAATCTTCTCAAATGATAATGTAGAGATGTGTTGTGTTTATTATTTGTACTGATTCCAGAACTGATATTTTTTCCAATTGCCATTCTGGCGACAGAGTCTTCTCCCCTTAGGCGACCAGTTGGTAAAAGTTGTAATGAAATTTGAAAACCACAATTAGGGCAAAAGTTGCTTGCTGCATTAATTTCAAATTTACAATTATTGCATCCTACTGACCAAGCTTGACCTGTAATGATGACTGGTATCAAAGTTATAAATAAATATCGCATAACGAAATACTAACGTGAAAACTTCGATAATTTGGCAAACTTTTTTGATCTGCACATTTAAGGTAGCCAAATGATAGCTGTCAGGTGAAAAGGTGCAAGTATCATTTTCCATTTGTGAGTTCAGAGTTTCTGGTTATTGGTTTGAGAACGATCAATCAGAACTGATAATGAATACTATCTCTGTCGTTTAGATCAAGGTCTCAGAAGGCCGGACAGGTGTCTTTCAGTAAGAAGAACTTAATGACTTTTTATGTTCTCAGCAGTGGTAACAATCTCTGCTTCTGTGCAGAAATAAATCATGCTCTGGTCTCGACGTGGTCCAAGTTTTTCAGATTTGTACCCTGTCAGGCTTGAAACAGTGCAGCTGACAACTAACAGCCGACTGGGTATTATGACTACCGATGGAAGATAAGGTAGACCTCTGAGTCGGTAACCGATTCAATTCCAAAATATCAGCCTATTGCACTTGTCGTTTTTTTCCAGTCTGCTCTGTTCTGAAGAGAAATCTGCTTTGCAATGCTGTTGTGTTTTTTACTTTTTTGCGTATTAACCGAGAGCATTATTCAGTTGTGGCTCGTGTTATCAGGTATTGTCTGTCGTTTTGTTTCGGTAATCCGTGACAAAAAGTGATAGATCCTGTTTTCAATCCATGTTTTCTGATGCAAAGCATTGATATACTGGCAGGACAAATGAGGAGGGGAAGCTCATGGGAAACCGATAAAACTGTCGTGTTTCGAAGGGTTCTTCATTGATGTTCTGATCTATATGACAGAGGTTTCTGTTCAGATCAGAACCAAACAACAGAGCCGGGGAACCGGCCAGGGTCCTGAAGGCTGTTCTTCAGAGATCGCAATAGATTGAAGCTTGCAAATCCGGGGTCTGTTGGAGCTGTGCTTTGAGTCCGACAGGTTTCTGGACCGAACATGGGAGTTGGGGAGCGCAATGTCACTAATTCGTGAAGAGGATCTGATTGAGAGCGTAGCTGACGCTCTGCAATTTATCTCCTGTTATCATCCACTGGACTTTATTCACGCTGTTCATGATGCCTGGAAAAAAGAGCCCTCCAAGGCTGCCAAAGACGCCATGGCCCAGATTCTGATTAATTCCAGAATGTGTGCAATGGGCAAGCGACCCATTTGTCAGGATACCGGTATTGTTACGGTCTTCCTGAAGATCGGTATGAATGTCCGCTTCGAAAGTGACCGAAGTGTCGAGGATATGGTGAATGAAGGTGTTCGCCGTGCCTATACGCATCCGGAAAATGTTCTGCGTGCCTCTGTTCTGGAAGATCCGGCAGGTGCCCGCAAAAACACTAAAGACAACACACCTGCTGTCATTCACATGACTCTCGTGCCCGGAGATACTGTTGATGTCCAGGTGGCAGCCAAAGGTGGTGGTTCCGAGAACAAGTCCAAGCTCGCCATGCTTAACCCCTCTGATGATATTGTTGAGTGGGTCAGGAAAACCGTACCGACGATGGGTGCGGGCTGGTGTCCTCCGGGCATGTTGGGTATTGGTATTGGTGGAACAGCTGAAAAAGCCATGGTGCTTGCCAAGGAATCTCTGATGGACCCCATTGATATCCATGAACTCAGAGAGCGTGGACCCAGTAACCGGGTTGAAGAGCTGCGTTTGGGGATCATGGATGCTGTCAACAGTCTGGGTATTGGTGCACAGGGTCTGGGTGGTCTCACCACGGTGCTTGATATCAAGATCAAGGACTATCCTACTCATGCCGCCTCTCTGCCCGTGGCGATGATTCCAAACTGTGCTGCCACACGACATGCGCACTTTGTACTGGACGGCAATGGCCCTGTTATTCAGGAAGCTCCGAGCCTGGATGATTACCCTGAAGTCGCTCTGGATATGAGTGAAGGGGTGCGCAAGGTTAATGTTGACGATATCTCCAAAGAAGAGACCAAGAGCTGGAAGCCGGGCGACACAGTATTGCTGTCAGGAAAAATTCTGACCGGTCGTGATGCTGCCCATAAGCGCATGGTTGACATGATGTCCCGTGGCGAAGAGTTGCCTGTTGATCTGAAAGGTCGTTTTATCTACTACGTAGGACCTGTTGATCCGGTTCGTGACGAAGTGGTGGGTCCGGCAGGTCCAACCACTTCTACTCGTATGGACAAATTTACCCGTACTATGCTGGAGCAGACCGGTCTGGCTGGAATGATTGGCAAGGCTGAACGGGGTGACGCTGCGATTGAGGCGATCAAGGATAACGAATCTGTCTATCTGATTGCTGTAGGTGGAGCCGCTTACCTGGTTTCCCAGGCTGTCAAGAAAGCAGAAGTCGTTGCTTTCCCTGAACTGGGTATGGAAGCTATCTACGAGTTTGAGGTTAAGGATATGCCTGTGACCGTAGCAGTCGATCACACTGGTAATTCTGTCCACAAAACCGGACCACAAATCTGGAAACAAAAGATAGAAGAGCAGGTTCTGGATATTAAATAAGTTTCCAAGAGCCTGTATCGGGTCAGCCTCTCGGGGCTGGTCCGGCTTTATTCGCTAGTTTATTCAACTGTTACCTCTTTTTTGATGGCCTTTTTTCTCCTTTAGTGGGTTCTTGTAACGCTCCTTCCTGCCTGATTAAATGGACATAAACACTGCCAAAATCTGGATATTCGGCGAGATATAATCAGGCTTCTATAATCAGTTTATTAGAACAGGCAGTAAGGACGCACCAATGGTTGACGATTCTGATCAGGGTCAGGAGCCCGCCTCCGGCCGGAACAATCCTGAAAATACTGAGTTTCTTTTTTTCTGGCAAAACCTTTTTGCAAGGATTAGACGCTTTGTCTCAGACAGGCAAGATGTTATCAGGATGGATTCTGATGCCAGAATCGTCCGGTCTAATCTGTTGAACCTCCAGATTGAAGGTCGATTCGAGCATTTCTGGATTGCAGAGCATCCGGAGGAGGTTGTAGAAGACAATCAATGTGAGTCGATCGTTGATGATGAGCTGTTTTCAGAGTTACTGGCTATTGAAGAAGAGTGGATACGCTTGCAGCAGTTCAGGGATCAATTTCGGAGAAACACTGATTAGATGCCCCCACAGGAATATTGTTAGTCAGACTGACGCTCTGGTTAGTTCTTATTCAGTTTTATCGAATAAGCATAAAGCCCCGTACTTTGAGGACGGGGATGTAAGCTCGGCTTGCAAAGCAAGCCCCTTGTGCTAGTTTCCTATCCGTCAGGTGTTTTTAGCGATTACGCTACCTGACAGGAAAAGTAATAAAGGCATATCAACAGCCCCTTAGAGACCCGTAAAAAGGCCTGGTTGCTATTCGCACCCAGGCTTTTTATGTTTTCAGAACTCAATAAAATATAAACTCAACAGCTACCGGATTCACAGAGCCCGAATCGCTTTGAGCTGTTCATCGAGCCGTTCTCTGGCAGCCAGCGCTTCTGTCAACTTTTCGCGTTCCTTAGCAACTACTTCAGGTTTGGCGTTGTTGATGAACTTCTCGTTGGCCAGTTTGCCTTCAAAGCGCTGAACTTCTTTATTCAGTCGTTCAACTTCTCTGCTCAGACGAGCTAGTTCCTTGTCTTTGTCGATCAGGCCCGCCATAGGCACCAGAACTTCCATCTTGCCGACCAGTTGAGTCGTCGACATAGGTGCTTCCTCGTCAGAGCCCAGAAGACGAATGTCTGACAATTTCGCCAGAGACTTCAGAAAAGCGCTGTTTTCATCAAGGCGACGTTGGTCGTCAGAAGAGAGGTTGCGCAGCAGAACATTTAGTTCACGGCTGGGGCCAATATTCAGTTCAGCACGAATATTACGGATACCGGTAATGAAGCCTTTCAGCCATTCGATGTCTTGCTCGGCAGTTTCGTCCAGCTTGCTTTCGTCCAGAGTCGGGTAACTCTGCAGCATCAGGGTTTCACCTTCAACGCCAGCTTCTTGCTTGATGTTCTGCCAGATCTCTTCAGTAATAAACGGCATGAATGGGTGAGCCAGACGCATAATGGTTTCCAGAACCCGGACCAGTGTTCGACGGGTACCCCGCTTCAGGGCTTCGGAAGCATTTTCACTCCATAGAACAGGCTTGGACAGTTCCAGGTACCAGGCACAGTATTCATTCCAGATGAAGTCGTACAGATTCTGGGAAGCGTGATCCAGACGGAAGTCTGCCAGATTCTTTTCAAGCTGGGCTTCAAGACGTTGCAGCCGGGAAATAATCCACTTGTCCGCCAGAGTCAGCTCAACGTCGGTATTGCTCTGACCACAGTCTTCACCCCTGGTGTTCATCTGAACATAGTTGGCTGCATTCCAGATCTTGTTACAGAAGTTTCGGTAACCTTCCAGGCGCTTCATATCCCAGTTGATGTCACGGCCGGTGGAAGCCAGTGAATATAGGGTGTAACGCAGGGCATCCGTACCGTGCGCCGCGATACCTTCAGAGAAGGTTTTACGGGTTCGTTTTTCAATTTTTGCCGCCAGCTGTGGCTGCATCATATTGCCGGTGCGTTTTGCAACCAGATCTTCCAGGCCGATGCCGTCGATCATATCCAGCGGGTCCAGTACGTTACCTTTGGACTTGGACATCTTGTCACCATTCTCATCTCGAATCAGACCGGTCATGTAGATATACTTGAACGGTACCTGGGGGTTGCCGTCTTCATCTTTGATGAAATGCATGGTCATCATGATCATCCTGGCAACCCAGAAGAAAATGATGTCAAAACCGGACACCAGAACATCTGTCGGGTGGAAGGTTTTCAGGCGCCCGGTGTTTTCAGGCCAGCCCAGGGTGGCAAAAGTCCAGAGGGCAGAAGAGAACCAGGTATCCAGTACGTCGTCTTCCTGTTTAAGGCTGACTTCGGCCGGGATGTTGTTTTCCTGTCGTACGTCTTCTTCACTGCGGCCTACATAAACATTGCCCTCTTCATCGTACCAGGCAGGAATGCGGTGGCCCCACCAGAGCTGGCGGGAAATACACCAGTCCTGAATGTCCTGCATCCAGGAGAAATACATGTTTTCGTATTGTTTGGGGACAAACTGAATGCGGCCATCTTTGACGGCTTCAATGGCGGGTTTTGCCATAGGCCCTGCACGGACAAACCACTGGTCCGTCAGCAGAGGTTCAATAACAACGTCAGAACGGTCGCCGTAAGGCACCATCAGTTCGTGATCTTTAACTTCTTCCAGCAGCCCGGCCGCTTCAAAGTCGGCGATAATGGCCTTACGAGCAGCAAAACGCTCCATGCCACGGTATTTCTCGGGGATGGGGGCTTCCATGTCGTGATTGCTGGAACCATCAATGTTGAAAACTTCACCCTGTTCACTGATATGACCTTCCAGAGTCATGACATTAATCATGGGCAGACCGCAGCGCTTGCCGACCTCGTTATCGTTGAAGTCGTGAGCCGGAGTGATTTTTACACAACCTGTGCCTTTTTCCATGTCAGCATGTTCATCGGCAACGATAGGAATACGACGGTTGACCAGTGGCAGGATAATGTCTTTTCCGATCAGGGCCTTGTAGCGCTCGTCTGCGGCATTAACGGCAACACCTGTGTCACCCAGCATGGTTTCGGGACGGGTTGTGGCTACGACAATGTAGTTTTTGCCTTCAGCGGTTTTTTCGCCGTCAGCCAGAGGATAACGCAGGTGCCACATGTGCCCTTTGATTTCCTTGTTCAGCACTTCCAGGTCAGAGATGGCGGTATGAAGTTTGGGGTCCCAGTTGACCAGGCGCTTGCCACGATAGATCAGATCGTCTTCATAAAGGCGAACGAAGACTTCCTGAACGGCTTTGTAGAAGCCTTTATCCATGGTGAAACGTTCATTGTTCCAGTCAACAGAGGCTCCAAGACGACGCAGCTGACGGGTGATGTGACCGCCGGACTCTTCTTTCCATTCCCAGATCTTGTCGGTAAAAGCTTCACGGCCATAATCGTGACGTGTCTTGCCTTCTTCCGCCTGGACTTTACGCTCTACCACCATCTGTGTGGCAATACCGGCATGGTCAGTACCCACCTGCCAAAGAGTATTGCTGCCTTTCATGCGCTGGTAACGAATCAGGGCGTCCATAATGGAGTCCTGAAAAGCGTGACCCATGTGCAGACTGCCGGTGACATTGGGCGGTGGAATCATGATGGAGTAGGGAGAACCTTCGCCGGAGGGGGCAAAGTAGCCTTTTTCTTCCCAAGTCTGATACCAGCTGCGCTCAATCGCGTGAGGGTTAAACGTTTTTTCCATAACTACAGAGTTCTGACAGGTTCTGATCTAAACGACGCAGTATACACGGAACCGACAGGGCAGTGTTAATAGGAGAAGCCACCTGTCTGAATGATATCGGACGTTAATCCGATAGACCGTCGGGCATCTGATCGAGAAGGTGATCCAGATAGTTGTTAAGCTCACGGTTCAGCTGAGCCTCGACCCTGACCAGCTCTTCATCGATGATCTCCTGAATCAGCAGTCGGGCCTGTTTGCGTAGCCGGGTTTTCAGTTCAGACTCCGTGACACCGGGGTTAAGCAGGGGGCTTAGAATAGGCGGTTCTTGCGGGTTATTCTGTTGATAATCACCGGTGACATTCAGAACTGTGATGGTCTGTCTGGCCCCTTCATGCTCAGCAAGGTCGGTAAGAACAGGAATGTGTTGGTTGAGATGATCATTGCGGTCTATCTCTTCCTTCAGTAGGCTTTTTAATCTTTCCTGTTCATTCAGCAGACCTTTCGTCTTTTTCTGACTCATATTTTCTACCTGCTCATTTTTTTTGCCAGCGGATGGCTTTTTGCCAGCTAATGGCTTCAATCCCGGATTTGATGGGTTTCCGGCTGGATGCCATCCGCAACATAAGTCCTGAATTTTTCACGGAGAACCTCAACCGGGCCCGGACTCTGGTCAACAATTTCACAAGTTCGGACAAAATTTTTGTAAAAGTTCGGAATTTGGCTGGACAGATTGATCAGCAGGGTGTTTTCGTGCAACGATTCCGGTGGTTTATATCCCAGCGTGATTGGCGCTATTACTGCTTCGCTGTTGATGATCTGGTGTGGCAGAAAACTGTCCTCACGCCACTCCCAGAGCAGTCGGTCCAGAGTTTCGCACTGGATGTCATTATCCGTATGAATATGTACAGGCATACCACTACGCCATGCCTTGTCGGTCAGTCGACAGGCGAACTTTTTAACGGCTTGGGCAGACTGCTGTTGCAGTAAATAGAAAGTAACTCGAGACATGACGTTGAGTGTAATGGGAAATGATGCTGGTTTAAAGGTCGTTAACTGTCAACGCTTGGGTTAGCTGCGCGCCGAAGGCGCGTCGGGTGGAGCCCTTAAGGACGGAGCCTACGCCACCACTTGTCAGGCAGCCTGGTTATTGGCGGGAAAGGAAGGTCTGGAGCATTTCTTTGATTTCACTGATTTCAGAGCCTTGCCGGTCAACTTTCTGTTCGAGGCCGTCAAAACGGACTTTAACCTCATGAACCTCATGTTCGAGGCCGCCAAGACGCGCTTTAACCTCATGAACCTCATGTTCGAGGCCGCCAAACCGCTCATTAAACTCGGCAAACTGCTGATTAACTTCATGTCTGAATTGATTATGTTCTTTTTCTTGCTGGTCAAACCTTTGGTGCATTTCACCACGGGTCTGACCCAAACCATCAACTACGTCAGTCAAGGTGTTGCGAATATGATTAATCTCTGTCGGCTGAGGCTTTGCTCTTGTATTCACTGGCATAACTCCAATCAATATGAGTGAATGACACATATTAGTAGAGATTTACGGCAAGACACCTGACAGCGGCTTCACGAATGTTGCGTTGATGATTTTCGGAAACAGGGGTTGTGAGCCTCCAAAGATCCACAACCCTGAGAATATTACAGCTGGTTCAGCAGATATTGAATCAGCATGGGTACAGGGCGACCGGTAGCGCCTTTGGCTTTACCGGAGTTCCATGCCGTTCCGGCGATGTCCAGATGAGCCCACGGGTAGCTTTCTGTAAAGCGCGCCAGGAAGCAGGCCGCAGTGATGGTACCAGCCGCACGGCCACCGATGTTGGCCATATCAGCAAAGTTGGAATCCAGCTGGGCCTGATACTCTTCACCCATTGGCAGCTGCCAGGCCAGATCGGAAGCGTCTCTGGAAGCTTTCAGCAGTGCTTCGGTCAGCTCATCATTGTTGCTCAGAAGACCGGTGGTGTGGTGACCCAGGGCAATGACACAGGCACCTGTGAGAGTGGCAACATCGATCACTGCTTTTGGCTTGTAACGCTCGGCGTAAGTCAGAGCATCGCAGAGTACCAGTCGGCCTTCGGCGTCAGTATTAAGGATTTCAATGGTCTGGCCCGACATTGAAGTGACGATGTCTCCCGGACGGGTAGCGTTGCCACTGGGCATATTCTCGGCGGCGGCAACCATGCCTACAACGTTGATGGGCAGGTTCAATGCCAGAATGGTCTGCATGGCGCCAAAAATGCTGGCTGCACCACACATGTCGAATTTCATCTCGTCCATGGCTGCACCGGGCTTCAGGGAAATACCACCGGTATCGAAGGTAATGCCTTTACCCAGAAGTACAACGGGCTTCTCACCGCGCTTGCCACCTTTGTAGTCCATCAGGATCAATTTGGATTCCTGGTCTGAACCCTGGCCTACGGAAAGTAGGGAGTTCATACCCAGATCGGACATCTGTTTTTCACCCAAAATCTTGGCAGTCATCCTGGCATGGGTTTTTGCCAGAGCTTTAGCCTGATCTGCCAGATAAGTCGGGTGGCAGATATTGCCCGGCAGGTTGCCCAGAGTACGAGCCAGGTTACGACCTTCACCAATGGCCTGACTTTCAGCAATAGCTTGATTCAGAGATTTTGCCTGCTTGCGATCAGCCAGAAAGGTGACCTTCTTCAGTACCAGTGCATCGGCGCTTTTACTCTTGAATTCGTCGAACTGGTAGAACGCATATACAATGGCTTCTACCAGCTGACGTACTTTCCAGCTATGGTCCTTGCCGTGCACATTGATATCTTCCAGGGATACCAGGGCGTCTTTGACAGAGGTAGCTTTCAGTTCACCAGCAACGGCTCTGGCCAGTTTGATGAATTCACTTTCCTTGAGGGCGGTTTTTCCTTCGCCGGTCGCACAGAGCAGAATCCGCTCAGAGGGCATTTCCGGAACATGCTGGAGCAACAGGGTCTGACCTGCCTTGTACTTGAGGTCGCCTCGTTTGAGGATGCTGTTGATGGCACCCTTGCTGGCTTCGTTTACGGCTGCGGCTGCGGCGGTAAGCTCTTTCTTCTGCACACCCAATACCAGGCAGGCAGTTTTCTGCTTCTCTACCGCTCCGCTTTTTACGATAAATTGCATGGTTGCTCCCATAGGACACTTGTCCGGTTCTAACTCTCGGGGATGACCCGATTTCCTGTTAATCTTTCTGACAAATTCCTGATAAATACTCTTAATCGGGCTTGTGGCTCTGGTAACCAGGAGTCGGGATTTCGAGGGAACCGACGGACACCTGAGTCAGCACTGAATGCCCCTGGGGGACACACCCTTTTTTAGCAAAAGGCACGTAAATGATGAGACTTCTTTCATCCGGGCTATAAACTCGAAGAGGTTTGTTGGATAATTGTCAGATCGGGTATTTGAACAGAGCTTGCACGAGAAGTGAATTCCCGCAAGGCTTTCAGAGATAGATTTTAGTCCGTTTATTGTATCAATGTGTCGACAACTGATTTTTCGGGCAGAAAAATCATGTTTTGATGGTCGACAAATGGTCAGGATTACTGTCTGTCTTGAAGCGTCATACTTACCGGACCTCTCGGGTAAGTGAGTTTTACTTTTATGAACTATCGGAAACAGTAACTCAAGATCATGCCTTCGATCCTTTTTCGATACCTGGCCAAAGAAATGCTCAAGGTCACATTTGCTGTGACCGGCGTTGTGCTCCTGATTATCATGAGTGGCCGTTTTGTGAACTATCTTGCGCAGGCTGCCAATGGCACGCTGAACGCCGATATCCTTTTTGCCATTATGGGCTATAGAATGCCCGAATTCCTGGTAATGATTATTCCCCTGGGGCTGTTTCTGGGCATTATCATGGCATATGGCAGGCTCTATGTAGAAAATGAAATGACGGTTATGGGGGCCTGTGGTGTCAGTCAGGGCCATCTGCTGCGCATGACCATGATTCCGGCGCTGGGCGTTATGCTAGTGGTGGCTCTTCTAAGTATTCTGGTCGCCCCCTGGGGGATAAAGAAGGTAGAAACCATTCTTCATCAGCAGGATTCCATGACTGAGTTCGACACCCTGGTACCGGGTCGTTTTCAAAAGTTTGAGGGGGCAAATCGGGTTACTTACACCGAATCGCTGACGGATGACAATCAACAGATGGAGAAGGTGTTTATTGCTCACCAGTCATCCGGGCGGGGCAGTTCAGAGATGTCTCTGGTGCTGGCAGAGCGTGGTCGTATATCTACCACAGAGGAAGCCGGTCAGCGCTATCTTATCCTGAGTGATGGTTATCGCTACGATCTGACACCCGGTGGCAAAAAAGTCAGGGTGACTCAGTATGGAACCTATGGCGTTCGAATGGAAGAGAATGCAGTCGCAGATGAAATCAGCAAAGAGCAGGCGCTGCCGACTTCTACATTGTTAGGCTCTGATAATCCCACCTATATAGCTGAGTTGCAGTGGCGTATCTCACTGCCATTATTGATTCCAATTATTGTGTTGCTGGCTGTACCGCTCTCAAAAGTGAGCCCCAGACAAGGACGCTTCGTCAAACTCTTGCCCGGTGTATTGCTCTATCTGCTGTATCTGGCGTTACTGATTTCAACCCGTGGAATGGTTGATGATGGTCGCCTTTCTCCAAAGGTCGGTGTCTGGTGGGTGCATGGGGTTTATCTGCTGCTTGGATTGGTCGTTTATTTTCAGGAGCCTTTGCGGGTCATGATTGCCAAAAGGAAAGTTGCTCATGCGTAAGCTGGACCGTTACATCGCATGGAACGTATTGGCTTCCATGGTCGTGGTGCTTTTGATTCTGGTGGCGCTGGAATCCATGTTCGCGTTTTTGGGCGAGCTGGATAATATTCGTGGCAATTATCAGATGGCGGATGCGGTCGTCTATATTTTGCTTCTCATCCCCAAGAAGATTTATGAGTTCATCCCGGTGTCAGCCTTGATTGGATGTCTTGCTGGCCTCGGCAGTATGGCCTCAAACAGCGAGCTGGTGGTCATGAGAGCCGCAGGTGTTTCGCTGTGGCGGATGGTCTGGTCTGTGATGAAGCCGGCCCTGGTGCTGATTTTCATAGGCATCGTATTGGGTGAATATGTGGCGCCCGCCACAGAGCAGATTGCTGAAAGCCGGAAGAATATCGCCCGATCCCACAATGGCGAGTATTCCGGAGAAGGGGTCTGGCATCGTGAAGGCAATGAATTTATGTATTTTAATGCCGTTGAGCCAAATGGTGTGCTCTACGGTGTGAGTCGATATGTTTTTGATGATGATATGAGACTCAAGGAGAGTTCGTTTGCCAGAAGGGCGATCTATCAACAGGACCACTGGCTGCTTGAGGATGTCACCCTTAGTCGTATGGAAGGCGATAAAGTCGTTTCAGAAACAGTGAATACAGAGCCCTGGGATACCAACCTGACAACAACGCTTTTGAAAGTGGTGGTGGTTAAGCCCGATGGCTTGTCTATATCAGGCCTGAATACTTATACCCTTTATCTGGAAGAGCAGGGACTGGATACGGGTGAATATGCGCTGGCGTTCTGGACAAAAGCACTGCAACCCTTGTCTATTTTCTCCCTGGTGCTGGTGGGAATCTCTTTTGTCTTTGGTCCTCTGCGCTCGGTCAGTATGGGGCTGAGAATCTTTTCGGGCGTGATTACCGGGGTTGTATTTATGATTGTGCAGAACCTGCTGGGGCCTTCCAGCCTGGTGTTTGGTTTTCCGCCAGTCTTCTCTGTTCTGCTGCCGGTTCTGATCTGTATTGGTATAGGGTCATTGTTGCTACACCGGGCTGCCTGATGACAGAGTGCTGTCTTATTTCGGAAGATGGCTGGCTGTATTGAGAGAGTAAGAATGGTGTTAAATCCAGGTGCCTGAGGCAGTCATTGAGCTAACATAGGCTGACTGCCTGTGATTTATTCGGTCAGGACTTTTGTTTAGGAATATACAGCGTTCTGGATCGGGACAAGCGATCTTGCCAGCTGAGATGTTCCCGATCCCAGAGACACCAGAAGACTCCCAGTCCGCAGAGTAACAGGGCAGGGATAGCGGTCAGTGTGCGAATCAGACATTGGCCGATAGAGATATAACCTCCTTCCCGATCCACAATCTGAATATTCCAGGCCTGCATGCCCAGTGTCTGGCCTCGACGAGTCCAGAAAAAGGCAAAGAAGCTGAAAATACTCAGAAAAAGCGCAGCATAAAAGAAGGGCCCGCCAATGGATTGCCCATTCTCTGTCATGGCCTTGAGTTCTTCAGCTCCATATACCTTCATTTGAATGCCCAGGTTGATAAAACCCACCAGAAACATAATGGCCAAAACCAGAAAACTGTCGTAGATCATGGCAGCCAGTCGCCGCCAAACGGGTGCGGGTTGAGCCTGCTTCTTTTGAGATGTGCCTGACATAAAAACTCCTGTAACAGGCTGCGGAGTTTATCAGTTTCTATCTTGTTGGGCAGCTATGGCATAACAGGATTCAACCAGTGCCAATTAAGTTCCAGGTATGTTATTGATCATAAGGGCTTTATATTGAGTTGGAGGTTTTGTGCATCCTGCCTGTTAATCAAACAGCGAACCCTGTTGATCAGGTAAGCCACCTTCGAGATCAAGTAGCTTTTGTTTAGCCGGTTTACCGCCGGCATAACCTTGAAGCTCACCGTTGCTGGCAATAACCCGGTGGCAGGGAATCAGTATTGAAATGCCGTTTGCACCATTGGCATTGGCTACGGCTCTCAGGGCGTTCCTGTCTCCCATGGATTCTGCCAGTCCGGCATAGGTGGTGGTCTCTCCATAGGGAATATCCATAAGAGCTTGCCAAACCTGCTTTTGAAAGGCAGTGCCAACCAGAAGCAGAGGCACTGAAAAGCTATTCCGCTCTTTACGAAAATACGCTTCCAACTGCTGCCGGGTGAGTGCCATCACTTCGTTGTCCTGCTCGACGTACTCAGCTTTGAGCCCATTTCTGACACGCGCGTCAACTTGCAATCTTTTCTTTCGATAGCGCCAGTCACACAGGCAGAGCTGCTGGTCATAGGTGCCCAGCATCAGCTCGCCAACGGGTGATTTGTAGTATTGGATGTTGATGTTGTTCATAGTGAAGGTTTATAACATATTTTGGGCTGAGGTTGTTTGGTTGAGGTGGAAAATATGTCACTGGCTTGCTCCTATGCTTCGCACTGGAGTATATACATCCCGATAAGCGGACCCCGAAACTCAAGACAAAGTGCTGGTTTCCAGGTCTGGAACCAAAGGGCCTGAAGGCGAGGAAACCAGGATTATTTGGCAGCCTCCATACTATGGGAACAAGCTAAAAAACTGGGTGCATAATATTCGCCAAGAAAATTAATTCCCTGGAAGTTACTGCTAGGAGCCTGACCGAGAATAGACTGCCCTACTGCGGCGCCAGCAAATTGGTCTGTAAATCCGCTTTTGTTCGTCAAATAGCTCGCTATTCTCCTCACAAAACCGAATTTTCATCCTCAATTTTCTGCCGTCCTCGCTACGGGCGCTATTCTCGGTCTAATGGGATGGTCCGCCCCTCCTAAACGGCTTCAAATGAGCCAAAATGGAGTTAACCATTTAAACAGGATTAACCGGAGCGAACCACCCATGACTATTTCAGTACTTGGTATCGATATTGGCAAGAACAACTTTCACCTGTTTGGTGTTGATGAGCAGGGTAGCAAAGTCATCAGAAAGAAGTCGTCCAGGAAGAACCTTCTAGAGTACGTGGCAAATCTGGAGCCATGCATTATCGCTATGGAAGCTTGTGGTGGTGCTCACTATTTGGCTCGGTTATTCAAGAACTATGAGCATACTGTCAAGCTGATTTCACCTCAATTTGTCAAGCCTTATGTCAAGACCAACAAAAATGACTACAACGATGCTGAAGCGATTGCAGAAGCAGCTTCACGGCCCAGCATGCGTTTTGTACCTGTTAAAACGTCAGAGCAGCAGGCCTGGCAACTTCTGCACCGCTATCGTCAACAAGCGGTTGATCAGAGAACTGCCCTGGTTAACCAGATCCGGGGGTCACTATTGGAAGAAGGTATTGTAGTTGCCCAGGGTATTGGTAAAGTTCGTGCACAGCTTCCACGAATTCTGGAAGATGCTGAAAATGGACTCCATTCGCTGACTCGTGAGCTGCTACATGGTTTATCAGAAGAGTTGGCCAGTCTTGACAAGCGTATTCAACAGTATGACCAGAAAATTCAGGAGCTAGCAAAAAACGACGACGAATGTCGTCGAATGATGACTATGCCGGGTATCGGAGCCATCACTGCCACAGCATTGAAGGCAGCCATTGGTGATGCGACGTATTTTAAATCTGGTCGACACCTTGCCGCATGGATGGGATTAGTTCCAAGACAGCATTCCACAGGCGGTAAGTCAGTCCTGCTGGGCATCAGTAAACGGGGTGATAAATACCTGCGCACATTATTGATACACGGCGCACGTTCGGTACTCCACTGCCTCAAAAATAAGGATGACCGCTGTAAAAAATGGGTTAGCCAACTTAATGAGCGCAGCAATCACAACGTTGCCGCCGTTGGTCTGGCTAATAAAATGGCTCGGATTGTCTGGGTCATCATGACCCGAAATGAAGTTTACAAGGCTGCATAATGAAGTAAAGGCGGCAGCGGCAAAGTAAAGCATAAGCTTAATCAAAGGGGACCCCCCCGCAGATTGCGATGAGCATGTACAGTTGATGGCAAACAGGTAAAAACCGGCAACCTGAAACCTGATAGGAGCCTTGACCCTTGAGGCCGTCGGACTGATAAGGCCAGGTTGCGCGGATACCCATCAGGGCCAGAGGGTTAGACCTCATGAATAGGCCGTATATATGATTGCAGTTATCTTTGTTTGCTAATTAACAAAACAGGCTCTTGCAAAACGGGGCGGACCATATAAGGCTCCTAGAATGTTGAGGCTGTGTAGATGTGTAGAAGTGTGTTTTAAATATATAGAGGAAATACACGCTACTGGCCCGTTGTAGAATGTTTACGGGCTTATTCGGGAGAGAATTATGAATAAAGAAGACTATTTGAAGCATATTGAAGTTGATCAGGCAAAACGTTTTGGAAAACCTTGTATAAAAGGGACCCGAATAACGGTTACGGACATACTGGAAATGCTGGCAAGTGGTATGACGCAAGCAGAAATACTTGATGAACACCCTAATCTTCTGGCTGAACATATTAAGGCTGCATTGCTCTATGCAGCCAATCAGCTATCTGGTGCCGCCTGATGCTATTGTTGGATGAAAACCTTTCACCAAAACCTGTTGCCAGAATCAATGATACATACCCCGGAAGCTTGCATGTTTTGCATTCAAAGCTGGATAACTCACCTGATATTGAAATCTGGTGTTATGCAAAAAAACAACAGTTAACCATTGTCACCAAAGACAAAGATTTTCTTCGCTATGCAATTCAGTACGGCCATCCACCAAAATTGGTTTATCTGACAACAGGAAATGCAAAACTGGCTGTTGTAGAAGCCATTCTTTTAGAAAATGAAGCGATCATAAAATCATTTGCCACATTGGACAAAGAAGGTGTCTTGAAAATGGGCTAGTGATACAAAAGTTTAGCCACCACCTTACAGGTAAATTATCATGCTACATAGATTCTGCTTCAGCTCCCACTTCAGAGCGACGCATTGTAGGTCTGTTGTGCGCAGGACTGACTTTGTCATGCCACAGGTCATATCCACCTGAAGCAGAATCTTTGACTGCACTTTTTACCCCCCCCCATATCTTCTCTATCTTTTGGCCCGTATCCAAGCTCCTGTGTGAGAGTGCATTTGGGACTAAGAGAGTGAAAATTATAAGACCGGCCTCAACTTGCTGAATTTATTAATGACAAACAGCTCTCAATTATTCGAAGTCAGTCTTATCATGTCGTTCAGGCAATTGTTCCTCGGGTTCTCCCCAGGTTCTGTTGACCATCTTGCCGCGTTTAACTGCGGGTCGTGAAGCCATCTGTTCTGCCCAGCGTTTAACGTTTTTATAAGAGTTCACACTCAAAAACTCTGCCGCGTTGTACAGCTGACCCAAGACCAAAGCACCGTACCAGGGCCAGATAGCGATATCGGCGATGGAGTATTCATTGCCTGCGATATGATTGTTTTTCGCCAGTTGCTTATCCAGTACATCCAGCTGGCGTTTTACTTCCATGGTGTAACGATTAATCGGGTATTCAAATTTCTCGGGTGCATAGGTATAAAAATGGCCAAAGCCTCCACCTAAAAAGGGTGCACTGCCCATCTGCCAGAATAACCAGGACATGATTTCTGCACGACCCTCTTTTTGCGGCAAAAATTCGCCAAACTTTTCTGCCAGGTGAACCAGAATGGCACCGGATTCAAAAATACGAACCGGCTTCTCGCCACTGTTATCGATCAATGCCGGAATCTTCGAATTGGGGTTGATATCGACAAACCCGCTACCGAATTGCTCTCCTTCCATGATCTTGATTGGATAAGCATCATATTCGGCTTTATCAATGCCTTTCTCTAACAACTCTTCGAACATGATGGTGACTTTTACTCCGTTGGGAGTGGCTAGTGAGTAAAGCTGGAAAGGATGCTCTCCCCTGGGCAGTTCTTTATCGTGTGTTTTACCAGATACCGGACGATTGATATTGGCAAATTGACCGCCGGATTCATCGTCCCAGGTCCAGACCGCCGGAGGGGCGTATTTGTCTTGTTCGCTCATGTTCTAAATCCTCAGATTAGTGGACCCATACTAGCTTTGAATGCTTTTCTTGAACAGACAGTGCAGCGGATAAGGCTATTTCACAGAGTGAGCAGGGGTTATACCGCAATTTGTCGGTTGCTGCCCGGGAATTGGAATTTTTTTTCGTTCTCATTGTCAAAAGGTAAAAAGGACATTTTGATAAGGGTGCGCATATATGGATGTAAAAGGCAAAAATACCAATACCATGACCGGATCTGGCCTAATTTCCAAAGCCAGTGATAGTGAAGGAATAGGGAATTATAAATCGCTCTCAGTAAGATCCACTGAAGGCAACGAGAGACTCTTCAATCCTGGCAATGTTGTATCTGGCAACACCGGAGTATCTGGAACCGGATTTCAACGCATTGACAGCTCGTTTAATCTTACCGACGGTAATGTCAGTCATTCCAAGCCTTGCAGCCCGAAAACCTTCGGTATAGAAGGTGGGGCAGAAGACAACCACAAAGTAGCAACCAGTTTTGGCCATAGTCAGGTAGAGCAAAAAAAGTTGTTGGAATTACTTACTTCAGAAAATGATAACGAACAATGTGTAAAAGAAGAATTAGAGAAACTTGTCCAACAATTTGATAAATTACATGTCGGTATCAGTTTAATGGCTGAAGTTAATGAGCTGAAAAAAGAGATTAAGGAATACATTGATACGGGTACTTACAGCTACATAGGGAAAGAATTTGAAACTATAAATGATGCTCAATCAAGAAAAAAAATAGCGGATAAAATTAAAAAAATAGTACGGGATATCGCTATTTGGTCGGGGGTCGAAAAAGACAATCTGAAAGTGCTCACCTATATTATTGAACAAGGGGTTCCTATCGAAAGAAAAGCTGGCTGTATTGATCTTGATCCTGAGTCTACTGTATACCTCCCTTTTGACACGATGAGAAAGCTGGTAGATAACTGCAAGCCAGACTTTCCAGATCTGTTATTTGTCAAGGGTATTTTTGCTGGTACTGATCCTCGCTTTGACGTTCTTTCCGAGGAGATTTTAACTTCCAGATACATTAAAGATGAATTATTTCAGCAGGCAATCGCACAATCAATACCAACGGTTTCATTTAGAAGGTTAATGATTTTTTTTAACTACCTTCGTCGTGAATGTAATGCCAGAGACATGATTAAAGACCTTAATAGGCATAGTTTCGAAAATCACCGCATTACCAATTGTCACAGGATGGAAAGATACAGTAAAAGCATAATAATGGTATTTGTTCTTGAAGCCATGGCTCAACAATCACAAAAAGAAGCAAAGGAAGAAGTCTGTAATCTTATTGGATCATTTTATCAGGATGAGCAGCAGATGATTGCAATGATTGCACTTTTGGGAGGACTGCACCAATGCTCCGAACTATTGACTGAAATGGGTATTACCGTCTCCAGGCAGGCGTTTAAAAAAGCCTCGGTTAATCTTGAAAATTCTCCTTTTCTTATGGCTAAAGAGGCGGGTCTGACGAATGAACGACTGTTTGCCAATACAGTGAATCGAATAGCTCCGTTTTTATGGTCCTTGCCCAATAAATTCGGGCTATATCTGCACCAGGAACACTGGCTTTTAGATAAAAAATCGCTGTCGTTTATTCATCTTGTCATGGATCAATTGTCGATTTGTCAGGAGGGGAGTTATGAATCGAAAAATGGTTTAGCGCCGAAGCATGGAGCAGCATTGGTTCCGGGAGATGTAAGCCTGTGGGCAGCAAAAATTTTTAAGGGAATGAGTGATGCTACTTTGACAAACAGTGCAGGTCTTTTACAGGAAGATGCCCGCTATAGTGAGACATGGAACATCCTGATCAGCCAGGTTAAATGCTGCAATGGGCTGGCCCGTTCCGATGATTTCAAGAAATTCATGGATTGGCTTTTGATGGATGGTCTGTCATGGGTACGAGGGGAATCGAAATACCGTGAGAAAGAGGCAGCTTTTACAACCAGACTGAAAAGTTACCGACCGGACTTGTGGCCGGACCCGGGTAATGAGGATTCGACAACATCACCGGCATTATGTGATCAACTTGAAACTTATAGCAATCGTGTCACTAACTTACATTTTAACTTCATTGAATCATTTCTACGGCTTGCCCCTACAGGCCATCGAATTTATGTGCTAGATAACTGGTTAAACAATCCTGATTGCGCAAAGCAGCGTGAAACCCTGTTTTGCAGATCTGTTCATCCCCTCAATACTATGGGAAGTCCTAACATTTGGCAGGTGTTGTTATCACTGGATAAAGATTATCAGCCACAGGGAAATCAGTTTGAACATGATTGGCAAAAACTGGACAATCCACAGCAATGGACAGCGCCCCCTCCGATAACATCGTTAATAGGCAAGTCTATCGAGGTGTATGGGCGTACGCTCGTCATTCAGCGAACAGACGGTGGCTGGGATTATCTGAAATTTCTCAGTGATACGGAAAAGCCTGAAGAACTGGCAAAAGAGGGTAATAAAATCAGCCTGATGGCAACCATAGCCAGCCAGCATGGCTTGAAAAGTTCAATTCCCGATGTGGTCGGCAGATATCGCTGGGAAAATGTGCAGACTGGTCTGACGACATTAATACCTCCCACCTTAAAGACCAAACTGGAGGAAAAGTGTCGCTACATTGATGACAAGACAGGTTATTGTCTACATCTGAAATCAACCAAAGATGCGCCTTATCATTTATACCCTTATGTTCTTGATCCAGTAACAAAGGCGGATCAGATTTTCGAGGGACTCTATAAGTATGCCCATGATTGCGGTGTTTTATTCAGTTGCGGATTATATGCTCCAGAGGTAATGGCGGCTGACCATGATTCAGTGACGAACCGAAAGCACCATGTGCTTTCGTCTTATGTGGGTGCCTCCAGCGAGGGGAGGATGCTCCAGTGGAAAAAAGCCTCAAAACATCCCAACGTGGGTCCCGTAGGCATGCGGGATTCCGGTGATACGAAAAGTATGCATGAGCTGGGTGAAGATTATTTTTTTTCCGGCAGATGTCAGAAATTTCTTGATTTTGAAAAGTCAGAGGATCGGGCCAAGGTGGCCTTTTCTGAACTGGCAAAAAATGCCCATGGGTTGGTATTGCAATATGCTCTCTGTTTTCAAAAACAGTTCGACTCTGGCAATAGAGAGTCCACAGTCAATCATGAGCATAAAATAAAGGCAATTCTGGCTACTCTGTTTCACAAGGCGTTTCCCCGATTCACAGAAGAGTGCGCAGCTCAGGCCATGGATGAAGATGGGCTGCTGTCACAGGCTGTTAGAGAAATCGTCTACTGGTGTAGTCATGACGCCAGATTCGTTAACGATATAAAACATAACGCTATACCGAAATCGACCTACCCAGATTGTCCAGAAACGACCAATATCTTTGATTATTGCACATTGGAACCTCGTGAGCTGGTCCCCGGCGTTGGTTTTGTTACACGGGATAACCAGCCAAACCTTGGCGTTTCTTTTGGTGTCAATCCATTGGTTACGTTGAATGCAGTGCTTGTAAAGCTACTGGCCAGGGGCGCTCTGACCTCTCTGTGAGTTCAATCTTTTCAGGATAAACTCATCACTGGATTTACCGCAATTGTCGGTTGTGGCCCGGGAATTGGAATTTTTTTTCGTTCTCATTGTCAAAAGGTACAAAGGACATTTTGATAAGGGTGCGCATATATGGATGTAACAGGCAAAAATACCAATACCATGACTGGATCTGGCCTAATTTCCGAAGCCAGTGATAGTGAAGGAATAGGGAATTATAAATCGCTGACAGTAAGATCCACTGAAGGCAAAGAGATATACTTCAATCCTGCCAATGTTGTATCTGGCAACACCGGAGTATCTGGGCCCCGATTTCAACGCATTGACAACTCACCTGATCTTACCGACTACAGTGTCAGTCATTCCACAGTTTACAGTCCGAAAAACATCGATATAGAAGTTGGGGCCGAAGGCAACCAGAAAGTAGCCCCCAGCTCTGGTCATCGTCAGCTAGAACAAGCAAAGTTGCTGGAATTACTGACTTCAGAACATGATAAAGAAGAATGTTTAAAAGACGAATTTGAGAAACTTTTCCAACAATTTGATAAATTACATGTCAATATCAGTCTAATGGATAAAGTTAATGAGCTGAAAAGAGAGATTAAAGAATACTTTGATAATGATACTTACATCGTTGGCAGGTATAAATTTGAAATTACAAGCGGTATTGAATCAAGGAAAAAAATAGCGGTTGATGTTCAAACAATAGCACGGGATATTGCTACATGGGCCGGGGTCGAAAAAAACAATCTGAAAGTACTTACCTATATTATTGAGCAAGGGTTCCCCATCAATCCTCTATCCAGCTGTCTTGATTTTGACCTTGAAACTACCGTATACCTCCCTTTTGATACGATGAGAAAGCTGGTCGATAACTGCGAAGATCATTGCCCGGACCTGTTATTTGTCAAGGGTGCTTTTGCTGATCCGGACTCTCGCTTTGACCTTCTTTCAGAGGAGATTCTAAATTCTCGATCCATTGATGGTATGTTATTTCAGGAAGTAATTGCACAATCAATACCAAAGGTTTCATTGGCCAGATTAATGATTTTCTTTAATTACCTCCGTCGTGGATGCAATAGCAGAAACATAATCAGAGACTTGAATGAACATCAATTTCGATACCACCGATTTACTAATAGAAGAGAGATTCACAGATACAAAAAAAACATAATAATGGTGTTTGTTATTGAAGCTATTGCACAACAATCACAAAAAGAAGCCCGCAAACTTATTGTTTCATTTTCTCAGGAAGAACAGAAGCTGATTGCAATGATTGCTGTTTTAGGAGGACTTTACCAATGCTCCGAGTTATTGACTGAAATGGGTGTTACCGTCTCCAGGCAGGCGTTTAAAGACGTATCGGTTAATCTTAATAAATCTCCTTTTCTTATGGCCAAAGAGGCTGGTTTGACCAATGAGCGCTTGTTTGTCAATACAGTCAATCGAATAGCTCCGTTTTTATGGACCTTGCCCGACCAATTCGGAATGCAGATGCACGAGGAACACCTGTATTCAGAGAAGGATGAGCTGCCATTTATCCATCTTGTCATGGAACAAATGTCCATTTGCCATAAGGGGAGTTATGGATCGGAAAATGGGTTATGGGCGTATCATGGGAAATCTTTGGATCTGAGAGATGTAAGCTTGTGGGCAGCAAAAATTTTTAAGGGAATTAATGATACTATTTTGGCAAACAGTGCAGGTCTTTTACAGGAAGATGTCCAGTATAGTCAGACATGGAACACCCTTATCAGCCAGGTCAAATGCTGCAATGGCCTCACCCATCCTGATGATTTCAGGAAATTCATGGACTGGCTTTTGCTGGATGGCCTGTCATGGGTTCGATCGGAATCGCGCTACCGTGAGGCTGAGGCAAAGTTCACAACCAGGCTGAAAAGTTACCGTCCGGACCTGTGGCCGGACCCGGGCAATGAGGCTTCGGCAACACCACCAAGATCATATGCATATACTCAACTTGTAACCTACACCACTGGCGTCACTAACTTACATTTTGACATCATTGAATCATTTCTGCGGCTTGCTCCTCCAGGCCATCGAATCCATGTGCTAAATAACTGGTTAAACAATCCTGATTGTGCAAAACAGCGGGAAGCCTTGTTTTGCAGAACTGCTTACCCCCTCAATGTTGTGGGAAGTCCTAACATTTGGCAGTTACTGTTATCACTGGATAAAGATTATCAGCCACAGGAAAATCAGTATGATAATGATTGGCAAAAACTGGACAATCCGCGGCAGTGGTCAGACCCTCCCCCGACAGCATCATTGATAGGTCAATCTATCGAGGTGTGCGGGCGAACGCTGGTCATTCAGCGAACGGATGGTGGCTGGGATTATCTGAAATTTCTCAGCGATACAGAAAAACCGGAAGAACTGGCAAAAGAGGGTAATAAAATCAGCCTGATGGCAACCATAGCCAGCCAGCATGGCTTGAAAAGCTCAATTCCTGAAGTGGTCGGCAGATATCGCTGGGAAAATGTGCAGACTGATCTGGCGACATTAATTTCTCCCACCATAAAGGCAAAACTGGAGGAAAAGTGTCGCTACATTGATGACAAGACAGGTTATTGTCTGCACCTGAAATCAACCAAAGATGCGCCTTATCATTTATACCCTTATGTGCTTGATCCAGTAACAAAGGCGGATCAGATTTTCGAGGGACTCTATAAGTATGCCCATGATTGCGGTGTGTTATTCAGTTGCGGATTATATGCCCCAGAGGTAATGGCGGCTGACCATGATTCAGTGACGAACCGAAAGCACTATGTTCTTTCCTCTTATGTCGACGCCTCTAGCGAGGGTAGGATGCTTCAGTGGAAAAAAGCGTCAGAACATCCCAATGTGGGTCCAGTGGGTATGCGGGATTCCGGTGATACGAAAAGTATGCATGAGCTGGGTGAAGATTATTTTTTCTTCAGCAGGTGTCAGAAATTTCTTGATTTTGAAAAGTCAGAGGATCGGGCCAAGGTGGCCTTTTCTGAACTGGCAAAAAATGCCCAGGGGCTGGTATTGCAATATGCTCTCTGTTTTCAAAAACAGTTCGACTCTGGCAATAGGGAGTCCACACTTAATCATGAGCATAAAATAAAGGCGATTCTTGTTACTCTGTTTCACAAGGCGTTTCCCCGATTCACAGAAGAGTGTGCGGCTCAGGCAATGGATGAAGATGGGCTGCTGTCACAGGCTGTCAGAGAGGTTATCTACTGGTGCGGTTATGACGGCAGATTTGTTAACGACATTAAACATAATGTTATACCGAAGTTGACCTACCCAGACTGTCCTGAAACGACCAATATCTTTGATTTCTTCATATTTGAACCTCGTGAGCTGGTCCCCGGTGTTGGTTTTGTTACGCGGGATAACCAGCCAAACCTTGGCATTTCTTTTGGTGTCAATCCATTGGTTACGCTGAATGCAGTGATTGTAAAGCTACTGGTCAAAGGAGCCCTGAGTTCTCTGTGAGTTCAATCTTTCAGGATAAACTCATTAGTGCATTACTGAGTGCTCCTATCAGTACAGAAGCCCCACACCAGCTTTGAATATCTTTCGCGAATAGATATTAAAGCAGATGAAACTACTGCATGGATCGAATGCCCAAGCGGAAACTATCTTCAGCTGCCGGTATCATTCCCGTCTTTGATGATCGTCAGAGTAATATAGCCCAAGTCGATACCGAACTTGGTCATGATGGATTCATTGATGATGACTTTATCGCTGACCAGGTACATTTTGTCGTCTATCGACACTTCGAGAGGTTCACCCTTGTAGAGGATGTTCAGTACATACGCCATAAATAAGGCATTGCCAGATGTTTTCACAGGAACGGCTTCTTTAACGTCTCCTGCACTGGCCAGGTAGCTGCCCTTGCCATCCGGTGTGAATGTCCAGATACGTTTTTGTTTTTCACCGTCGTCAAAAATAAAATCCTCATCCAGAGTGCCAATCCCCTCTTCGTCCCAGCTCCCTGTCATGGTGGCGTTAAAGTAGCGTATTACCTCGCCGCTTCGATTCTTCAGAATCCCGTGGGCTGTCAGAGGACCATTGAAAAACTCCGGTAATGAGAGAGTGGGTTGGTTATCTTGATATTGACTGATATCGACGGAGTTGCAGCCAAATAAAAACAGAACCATCAGCAGAGTGCTAATTCGCAACATAACTAATCTCTTGGTTTTTAATAGGTGTATGGAATTGATAGCGAATAGTGACGTCCTGATAATCACCGTTCTTATCGCTGATATTAGAGCGGCCAGAGAAAATCATCAGCTTTTGACTTTGCTTGTCATAGCTGAGTGTAAGTGACGACGAGAGCATGCGGTATAACCAGCTGTCTGCGGCAATATTGAAGCAAATATGAGTCTTTTTCAGGTATTTTTTGCATTCAACCGTTTTTATGCGGAGATCGATTTTTCGTTGGTGGCTTGGTATCAGGTATTGAATCACTGTTTCTTTTTCTGCTATGAGGGCGTCCCAGTTTAAACGAATGTAGTGATCGAAGCCGGCATCGATCACCAGGTCAGGGGAAAAGGCAATGTCTGATTGTTGAGTGTCTGCACCGAAGCTTGTTCTGTAAGAAACTTTGATTGCATCGTCCACGAACTCGGTTTTGATCAGTTCTCCATTACGCTGATTTGTCTGGATGATATCCGGCGCAATATAGCTATCGCTGTAGTCGATGGTTTTGCTGGCGAAAATACTTCCGTCAGTCTCTTTATAAACAACATGATGAGACAGGAAGTCCGGGAATGTGTGCTCTTCTGTGTAGGCAAGCTCTTTTGTTCCCTTATGATAAGCATAACCGGTGAGTGACGGATGATCTGCTTGAGCGAACGGAGAGAGTAGTAGAACCGGGTTGAATATAATGATCGATTTTGGGTTTAAAGACGCTAGCATAAGGATTGTTCCTGTTTTCTTGTTGTATGGCCAATCAGAGTCAATAAAACAGCCCAGACCAGGCCTTCCAGCAGCAGTAGCCTTTCCATGGGGATCAAAAGCTGAGCCCCTGATAATTTAATGCCTGCCCAATAACTGAATGGCACAACCAGCAAGCCCACCAATGGAGGTAACCAGAAGGTCTTAAATACCCAACTCATCGAATGTTTAAGAGTAGTCGCGAATGCAACCCACAAAACGCATAGCCAGATAGGAATAAGAAAATGATCAGTACTCTGATACTCAATCCATCCTGCATTCATAATTAAAGTGTCAGCAACGATACCAACGACTGGCACGGCAAAGATCAGTCGTAACTCCTGTGCGTCCGGTTTCATTAGCGTGAAGTGCATAACAAGCAAGAAGAGTAATGCCAATAGCGCATACAGATTGTCACCTTGCACAGCAATAAACCAAACCAGCTGAAACAACACGGCGTTAAAGACTAATAAACGCTTGCTTACTTTAGCCATAATATATTGACCCTGCCTGCATCAATCGCCGCTCCGGTAACCCATATAACTTAACTCCTTGTCGTGCCCGCCAGCCAATCTATTGTTATGCCTTTTTCTACGTATAGACGTGGTGAATGGATCACGAAAAATATAAGACTGCAATAAATATAATCACTACTGCCTACCTTTCTATAGAGAATATTGGCACAATGTCGCTCAATAGATTCTATTCATTCAGACAGGCAGGAAGCCATTGAGCCGCAGGGATACGTGCTCTTCAGCTGTTTTGGGGAACTCCCCGGGCGGTAGCGTGCCTGTTATATTTTGCACAAAGGGCTCTTTACTGCATGGCCACCACGGTTTAGCACGTGAGTATAGATCTGGGTTGTCTTCAGGTCTCTGTGTCCAAGAAGCTCCTGAACCGTTCGTATATCGTAGCCATCATCAAGCAAATGCGTGGCAAAAGAATGTCTGAAAGTATGGCAGCTCCCTTTCTTTTCTATACCGGATAACTCAATGGCTCGTTTTACTGCTCGTTGCAAAGTACTGTCATCAATATGATGGCGTCGCTCACGTCCATCTCTTGGATCGATTGAACGCTTGTGAGAACAAAATAGATACTGCCAATGAAGGCTTTTTGCCTCAGATGGGTATTTTTTTGCCAGAGAATCCGGCATCCATACTTCACCAAAACCGGCCTCTTTATCCATGATATGGAGAAGGCGAACCTCGCTTATGCGAGCTTTTAGCTCAGGAATAAGCTGGTCTGGCAAGATGGTTACCCGGTCCTTATTGCCTTTACCACTGCGAACAACAATGGCCATACGGTTGAAATCAATGTCCTTAATACGCAGGCGAAGGCACTCCATTAGCCGCAACCCGGAACCATACATCAGTTGAACCGGTAACTTATGTGCAGTGCTGATCACTGCGAAAATTGCATTCACTTCATGCCGTTCAAACACCACAGGAATCTTTGTGGCCTTTTTGGCTTTGACCAGATTGCTGACATCCCCCAAAGGTCTACCTAAAACTTGTTTGTATAAAAAGTTCAGAGCATTCAATGCCTGATTTTGCGTTGAAGTCGCAACCCGACGCTGAACAGCAAGATAAGTCAAAAATTGTCTGACATGATCAGGCCCTAAATACTGAGGATGCTTCATGTGTTGATAACGAATGAAGTACTTGATCCAATAACAATAGGACTGTTCAGTTTTATAGCTATAGCGCTTCACTCTGAGGGTGTTGCGTACTTCAGTCATAAAAGGAGATGGCATGGTAAACTCAACAACTGTTATTTTGTACAGTATTATTGAAGAGAAAACCAAAAATGCAAATAACTCACTTGCGTCCTATTCGGGGCGGTATGTAAAATGGCCCATAGTCTGTTGATAATTAATGATTTTTTGACAGGTTGAAAAGTCGGGATATATCTCAAGTGAGTTGATATTTCTTGATTTAGGGGGATATGCAGCGTGTGAGTGTAATATCTAATATCACTTGCTTGAGATCTAATAGCTGTTAGCAGGCAGCAATAATAGAGAGTTTCTGGTTGTGAAAAGACCAGTTTTCAAAAAGAGCTTTTGGGTTCACTGTCTATGGTGGGTTTCGAGTTAGAACCTCCCAGCAAAAAGACACTGTTACACTAACTTTTCAGTAGTTCTCAGCAGTTCATGTCTGCTGGTGTGAAGTCTGTCGCTGAAAAATCTGCGGTGTATCGTTGGGCATGTCAGCGTTGGTTTTCAGTTTATCGGTACTTTTTGCTCAGTGGCCCTATGCCAGTTCAAAGTTGCATCAGCTTCTTTATCGCCTGGAAGCTTTTAAATATCAGAGATTGTGTGCTTCAATCAGTTCAGCAAGAAGGCTGCTAATCCTCTGCATCATTCACAATTTGCCCTTGCGGGTGGGCTGCCATGCTAACAAGTTGCTGGTGTCGCCCCTAAAGGGGCTGGGACGCCGCTGTGCGGCGCCCCACAGCATGGCGTTAGCAGGCAGCAATAATAGAGAGTTTCTGGTTGTGAAAAGACCAGTTTTCAAAAAGAGCTTTTGGGTTCACTGTCTATGGTGAGTTTCGAGTTAGAACCTCCCAGCAAAAAGACACTGTTACACTAACTTTTCAGTAGTTCTCAGCAGTTCATGTCTGCTGGTGTGAAGTCTGTCGCTGAAAAATCTGCGGTGTATCGTTGGGCATGTCAGCGTTGGTTTTCAGTTTATCGGTACTTTTTGCTCAGTGGCCCTATGCCAGTTCAAAGTTGCATCAGCTTCTTTATCGCCTGGAAGCTTTTAAATATCAGAGATTGTGCGCTTCAATCAGTTCAGCAAGAAGGCTGCTAATCCTCTGCATCATTCACAATTTGCCCTTGCGGGTGGGCTGCCATGCTAACAAGTTGCTGGTGTCGCCCCTAAAGGGGCTGGGACGCCGCTGTGCGGCGCCCCACAGCATGGCGTTATACGGAAACCGCAGCCTCCAGTAATCTTAAAGATTCCTCACCGTCTTCAGATCTGAGAGCATTGGTGTCTTTGATCCAGCCAATGGTTTGATTGATTGCAGATTCCAACTCATTTATCCGAGCCTGTTGAACATTCCAAACCTTATTAGCATTGTCTGCTTCTGCCGGATCGGCAGCACCACACTTTGGGCAATAGCAGTCGTCGTAATCACCTGTGTCTGCAATCTGACCACCGCCGTGTGCATCTTTGCTGTTAAACACATGGCCACAGCACTCGCAATCAATTACAAAAAAACCGCCAGTGTTGTCATCTGTAACGAAGTTTCTTCCATCAGTACTTTTCATATTCACGCCTTTAGTTCGGTGTTAATTTTCCGCATAACAACAGCATGGAACGGTCAGCCTAAGGCTGCCGCTCATGCAGGGGTTAGCAGGCAGCAATAATAGAGAGTTTCTGGTTGTGAAAAGACCAGTTTTCAAAAAGAGCTTTTGGGTTCACTGTCTATGGTGGGTTTCGAGTTAGAACCTCCCAGCAAAAAGACACTGTTACACTAACTTTTCAGTAGTTCTCAGCAGTTCATGTCTGCTGGTGTGAAGTCTGTCGCTGAAAAATCTGCGGTGTATCGTTGGGCATGTCAGCGTTGGTTTTCAGTTTATCGGTACTTTTTGCTCAGTGGCCCTATGCCAGTTCAAAGTTGCATCAGCTTCTTTATCGCCTGGAAGCTTTTAAATATCAGAGATTGTGTGCTTCAATCAGTTCAGCAAGAAGGCTGCTAATCCTCTGCATCATTCACAATTTGCCCTTGCGGGTGGGCTGCCATGCTAACAAGTTGCTGGTGTCGCCCCTAAAGGGGCTGGGACGCCGCTGTGCGGCGCCCCACAGCATGGCGTTAGGTGCTCCAAAAATTCGAACTACGATCTATGGAAATAAAAACAGAAAGAACAGTGATTGAAGTACTTGGCATAGAAAAAGCCGAACTAATGCTAACTTATTATTTGGAGAATAAAGCCCATCTCCAGCCGTGGGAGCCAAAAAGAAGTGACAGTTATTTCACATTGCAAAATTTCTCAGAAATGCTTGGCGAAAACCATAAGAACCTTCAGGAAAAATCTTCTATAAAATTAACAGCTTTAACTCCCGATAAGAGTGAAATAATTGGTGTTTGCAACTTCACAAATATTGTCTTTGGCTACTTTAAGGCTTGCAATCTTGGTTACTCCATTGGGAAAAAGTATGAAGGTAATGGGTTGATGGCAGAGATTTTGAGTGCATCAATTAACCAAATATTTAGTGAGTTAAATCTTCATAGAATCATGGCAAACTATATTCCAACCAATATTCGAAGCGCAGCATTATTGTAAGCGCCAAATAAACCAGCGTACTGGCTGCCGCCCCCAAGATTTCTTATTCTTTGCCTGTCTTAACATTCCAGGGGAGAAGCTGTTCCAGTTTCTCAACGGTATCGGCGTAAGGCAGCTCTTTTAAAATATGGTTCAGGTAATTGAAAGGCTCCAGACCATTCACCTTTGCGCTTTCAATCAGGCTGTATAAAAGGGCACTGGCTTGCGCCCCTTTTGGCGTGTCTGCAAACATCCAGTTCTTGCGGCCAATAGCGAAGGGGCGGATGGTGTTTTCCGCTGCGGCATTACTGATATCCAGGTGGCCGTTGTCACAGTAAACGACCAGTTTTGGCCATTGGTTCAATGCATAGCTCATGGCTTGGTGCGACAGGCTGCCCGGGTCTAGCCTGGTTATGTTTTTCTCCAGCCATACATGAAAGTCGTCCAGTAGTGGCTTACTCTTTTGCTGACGCAGGATGGCTTTTTCTGATGGAGGAAGATCTCCTATTTCTTTCTCAATGGCGTAAAGCTTACCGATTTTGCCTAAAGCGACATTCGCCTTGCTAACGCGGGTGTTTTTCACCTTTTTGCCCGGTTTGGCTTCGCCCTTCCTGGCATCCAGAAATTTCCTGCGAACGTGGTCGAAGCAACCCGCCTGGGTGATGCCTTCTTGTTTGCATACAGCGTCGTAACTGGCATACCCGTCAGTTTGCAGGTAACCGCTGAACCCTTCGAACAGACGCAGGGGAACCTCCTTGCCTCTTGAGGGATCGTATTCAAACACCACCGATGTTTGTCCGGGTGGCCCACCAAGGCTGACCCACATATATTTGTCAGAGTTGATGGACTTGCTGGTTTCCTTGATCACCTGAATTCGGGTTTCGTCAGCATGGATCACCGAACCGGTCTTTTGATGATCTCTCATCAAATTGATGAGTGGCCGCAGTTCTGTAGACAGCCGAATCAAAGAGTTGGCCATCGTCGTCCGGGTGACAGAGCCACCGTATCGCTTGAGGATATTCTCTTGCCTGTACAAAGGCAGTGCGTCGCAGTACTTGGAGACAATGATCCAGGCCAGTGTGCAAACAGAGAGTGAAGATTTGGGCAGTGGGTGTTTTGGCAGCTCTGCAACTTTAATGACCCGCTTCTCCTGTCCATGCTCATCGACTTCTGGAAAGACTGCTTTCTCTTGCAGAATTTCTTTCACCTGAACCTTGGTCGGAACGATATCAAGCTCTTCACGGACTTTGACAAAGAAGGTATCAATGGCTCCGGCTTTTTCTTCTTCACTGAGTTCAGAGCGTTCCTGCACTCTGGGCAGAGACTCTGAAAATGACTTGCGCCCTGTTTTCTTTTTGCGTGGTTTTGGAGGCTCTTGCTCTGGCTGACCTTCAGCTTCGTCTTGCTCTCCGGTGCAGCCTTCCAGCTCCACCTCGTTGAAAATGTCGACCTGGCTGTTGTTTTTTTCAGTGCTTCTTCCGTACAGGCGGGATCGGGAGAGCCTCAGGTACTCTTCCAGTTGCGCAATGCGTTTTTTTTGAGAATCGATGACCTCTGACTTCTTTTGAATAATGTCGTCTTTTTCAAGAAGGGCATTTTCTTTTTCAAGAAGGGCATTTTCTTTTTCAAGAAGGGCATTTTCTTTTTCAAGAATGACACTTTCCTGCGAATGGATCGCCTCAAACAAGGCGACCATTTCAGGGTTAGTCTCAGCCTGATGAAAGGGCAAATCCAGTGCGGATTTCGGCTGAAAAATCAGAGTGTCGGCGGTCGATTTCATGGTCGCTATTTTACCATAAAACCCTGAAAAACAGGACTAAAAACAGCTCTCATAATGCCTTTTTTTATGGGGTTGCATGGCATTGAGATTGTAGCCGTCCAGCAGCCAGTTTAATTGTTTCCCGGTTAATGTAACCAGCTCTTCGTCCGGTTTGGGCCAGTGGAATTTGTCCTCAGACAGGCTCTTGTAATAAAGCACAAAACCATTATCTTCCCAGAACAGGCACTTGATTTTATTACGCTGCCGGTTGGTAAACGCATATAAATAGCCGTCAAAGGGGTTGTGCCCCAGCTCTTGTTCAACCAACACAGCAAGCCCACGAAATGACTTGCGAAAGTCAATCGGCTCCCGGTAGAGAAACACCTTTGGTAATACCTCTGACGGTCGCATAACCGGGGTGTTCATAGCATATCCCTCACCAGTTGCTCACAAAGCGACAGGTTACTTTCATCAATACCGGACACTGTTACACCACTGGGTAGGGTGATGGAGAGTGGTGTTATCCGAGAAGGCGCACCAGGTTCTGGTTGGGGTGTTACCTGGACAAAGCCAGAGTTGTTCGGGGTCGGTTTTACGCTGGGGGTTGTGTCGAGTTTACGCTTCCAGTATCCGAATTTGGATACCCTTATACCATGCTGTTGGCACCACGCACTCTGAGTCAAACCTGAATCCCGCCACGACTGAACACGCTCTAGCCATTCACTGTCTGCGGGTAATTTCTTTGACATATTGGCCTCCTTATATCGGGAGGCTAATCATTTCAAATGGGGTTTTGATTCTGAAGGGCGTGGGTTTATTTGGCGTTTACGCATTATTAGATAAATTAGGCTTTGAGCATGAAGGGCTTGCAAAATCATATTTAAAAATTGCAGGAAAATGGCAAGACCATGTCGGAGTTTTTCAAGATAGTTGTCCCGAAAACTGAATTTTAGGCTGCCTTTTTCTCGTTAATTCTTGCTTCAGACAACCGCTCAGGATTCAGTGCAACCGCACCTACAGGCTCCCAGTTTCTGATAACTCCTGACCAGCGCGTTGGATTAGCTTCTCGCGCTTTGGTATACACCTGTTTCCGGTGATTCAGGATTTCCTGATCTCTTTTCTCATGCCGTTGCGCAGGTGTCACAAAGCGGATTGAGCTATGGCGGTGTTCATTGTTATAAAAGCGCTCAAACTTCAGCATCCACTGTCGACTGTGTTCTAACGTCAGAAAACCTTGAGATGGCCACTGAGGACAGTACTTCACCGTTTTAAAGATCGATTCTGCAAATGCGTTATCATTACTCACCCTTGGGCGACTATGAGAGGGAATAATGCCCAATTCCTCAAGCTTGGCCTTAAAGGTACTCGACGTCATTGGAGCCCCATTGTCTGAGTGCAGTACAAGCGGTGTTTTAGTGCATTTTTCAGCCACCATTGTCCGGTTAATCAGTTCACTGGCTAACTCACCAGACTCACGGCTATGAATCTCCCAACCAACAATCTTACGACTGTAAACGTCCAGTATCAGGTAGAGGTACCAGAACTGGCCGCGTACCCTGGAAGGTATGTAACTGATGTCCCAACACCAGACCTGGTTAGGGCCAGTAGCAACATAGGTTGTCGGCTTGTTGCTTTTCGATCGCTTTCTTGAACGACCGCGGTGGTGCAACTGACCATACTTTTTCAACACACGGTAAAAGCTAGATTCAGAAGCAACGTATACTCCCTTGTCTGCAAGGGCTGGCACGATCTGCGATGGTGGCAGGCTCGCATACTCATCTTCATTACTGATAGTCAGAATACGTTGCTCCTCTTCCTCAGTCAGTTTGTTAGAGGGTACCGGGCGCAAGGCATCCGGGCGTTTGTCCGTTAACACTGCACCATTGTCATCGCGCCAGCGATTCAGTGTTTTCAGGGATATTTCCAATTGTTCAGCAGCCTTCCAGCGAGAAGCGCCGTTTGCTATAGCCTCATCAAACCATGTCAGCAGTTGGCGGCGCTTATCGACAGGTGTCAGTTGTCCTCGCTGTCTATCCCGTAGAAGGCATCGAGCTTTTTTGATAGCACCAGCAGGGCTGCAGCTTCTGCCAACGCCTTGTCTTTACGGCGAAGCTCTTTTTCAAGGCTCTGATTGCGCTTACGCTCTTGTTTTAATTGCTTGCTTTCCTGGTCTGCACGCTGAGAAGCCTGAACAGCACCTGAAATACAAGCGTGCTTCCACTCCTTGACTTGTTGAGGATAAAGCCCTTTTTTACGGCAGTATTCACTTAACTCTGTTTCTGACAAAGCAGCGGTTTCGACGACCACGGCAAACTTGCTTTCAGCAGACCATTGTTCTGATTTTTGTTCGTTCCCTGGCACAGGTAATCCTTTGTCCCGTAGTTTTTTACGCCAATTATACAGGGTTTGTTCGCTGATACCTTCCTCTCTGGCAACATCCGGCACAGAGCGATTGTGTGGTGGTAACAGTTTTTTCAAAACAGCTGATTTACGTTCCTCTGAAAAACGAGGCATATTCAACGTCCATCGCCCACTGTCTAGCTTTTATTGGTTAATCAGTGAGCGGGACAACTATCCTGACACAGCGGGATGTTCTCACATCAAAAATAAACCCTGACCACGTGCCATGCACCTAACAAGTGCGTGGTGTCGGCAGCAAGCTGCCTGGGACGCCGCCTGCGGCGGCGCCCCACACGCAGGCGTTATACGGCTCCTAAACATCCAGTAAAGTCTTACATAAAGAGAATATCAGTAAGTGGAATTAGATAAAGTGGTCCCTTGGGGGCGTACTCTTGAAGAGTATGAAAGTATGTTTTGCTTAAGTGAGGAAGATAAGAGAAAGAAAATTCTCGGGTGTGGAGATGGACCTGCCAGCTTTAATGCAGAACTAACATTGTTAGGTGGCGACATTACTTCAATAGATCCAATTTATAAATTCTCTAAATCCCAGATAAGCAACCGTATTGATGAAGTTCGTCCGCAAATTATGGAACAGATGCATAAAAATCAAAGCAATTATATTTGGTTAAGCATCCAGTCTTCAAAAAAGTTGGAATCTGTGAGAATGTCAGCAATGAAAAACTTTCTTTCCGACTACGATACTGGTAAAAGCTCAAACAGGTATATTGATGCATCTTTACCTGATCTACCATTTTCTGATAAAGAATTTGATCTAGCTTTATGTTCTCATTTTCTGTTCTTATACAGTGAACATTTCACGGAATCACAGCATCTAGAGTCAATCATGGAGCTTTGTCGCGTATCTAAAGAGGTTAGAGTATATCCTCTGGTATCATTGGACAATAGACAATCAAAGCATTTGCCAGCTGTGACGAGGAGCCTTGAAAACAACGGTATCAATGTCACTATAAAGCCTGCCCGCTGTGTCAGGATAGTTGTCCCGCTCACTGATTAACCAATAAAAGCTAGACAGTGGGCGATGGACGTTGAATATGCCTCGTTTTTCAGAGGAACGTAAATCAGCTGTTTTGAAAAAACTGTTACCACCACACAATCGCTCTGTGCCGGATGTTGCCAGAGAGGAAGGTATCAGCGAACAAACCCTGTATAATTGGCGTAAAAAACTACGGGACAAAGGATTACCTGTGCCAGGGAACGAACAAAAATCAGAACAATGGTCTGCTGAAAGCAAGTTTGCCGTGGTCGTCGAAACCGCTGCTTTGTCAGAAACAGAGTTAAGTGAATACTGCCGTAAAAAAGGGCTTTATCCTCAACAAGTCAAGGAGTGGAAGCACGCTTGTATTTCAGGTGCTGTTCAGGCTTCTCAGCGTGCAGACCAGGAAAGCAAGCAATTAAAACAAGAGCGTAAGCGCAATCAGAGCCTTGAAAAAGAGCTTCGCCGTAAAGACAAGGCGTTGGCAGAAGCTGCAGCCCTGCTGGTGCTATCAAAAAAGCTCGATGCCTTCTACGGGATAGACAGCGAGGACAACTGACACCTGTCGATAAGCGCCGCCAACTGCTGACATGGTTTGATGAGGCTATAGCAAACGGCGCTTCTCGCTGGAAGGCTGCTGAACAATTGGAAATATCCCTGAAAACACTGAATCGCTGGCGCGATGACAATGGTGCAGTGTTAACGGACAAACGCCCGGATGCCTTGCGCCCGGTACCCTCTAACAAACTGACTGAGGAAGAGGAGCAACGTATTCTGACTATCAGTAATGAAGATGAGTATGCGAGCCTGCCACCATCGCAGATCGTGCCAGCCCTTGCAGACAAGGGAGTATACGTTGCTTCTGAATCTAGCTTTTACCGTGTGTTGAAAAAGTATGGTCAGTTGCACCACCGCGGTCGTTCAAGAAAGCGATCGAAAAGCAACAAGCCGACAACCTATGTTGCTACTGGCCCTAACCAGGTCTGGTGTTGGGACATCAGTTACATACCTTCCAGGGTACGCGGCCAGTTCTGGTACCTCTACCTGATACTGGACGTTTACAGTCGTAAGATTGTTGGTTGGGAGATTCATAGCCGTGAGTCTGGTGAGTTAGCCAGTGAACTGATTAACCGGACAATGGTGGCTGAAAAATGCACTAAAACACCGCTTGTACTGCACTCAGACAATGGGGCTCCAATGACGTCGAGTACCTTTAAGGCCAAGCTTGAGGAATTGGGCATTATTCCCTCTCATAGTCGCCCAAGGGTGAGTAACGATAACGCATTTGCAGAATCGATCTTTAAAACGGTGAAGTACTGTCCTCAGTGGCCATCTCAAGGTTTTCTGACGTTAGAACACAGTCGACAGTGGATGCTGAAGTTTGAGCGCTTTTATAACAATGAACACCGCCATAGCTCAATCCGCTTTGTGACACCTGCGCAACGGCATGAGAAAAGAGATCAGGAAATCCTGAATCACCGGAAACAGGTGTATACCAAAGCGCGAGAAGCTAATCCAACGCGCTGGTCAGGAGTTATCAGAAACTGGGAGCCTGTAGGTGCGGTTGCACTGAATCCTGAGCGGTTGTCTGAAGCAAGAATTAACGAGAAAAAGGCAGCCTAAAATTCAGTTTTCGGGACAACTATCTTGAAAAACTCCGCCTGTTCCGTACCAGTTCCAAAAAGGGGCAAGTCACATGCTTGTGGCAACAGCCGTATAACAAGTGCGTCAAAGGGACGCTCTCGGCGCCCTTATGCAGGCGTTATGTGGCTATTACAAACCATATGCAAAGGTGTCTTAAATTGTATAAATATCATGAATGTGATTTTCAGCCAAAAGAAGGAATTACCATTGTCTACAGTAATGAATTTCTTGACGATGAGAAGCATGTCTGGAATATGATAATAGAGCGCACAGCAAGAGAGTCAGATCTTGAAGAAAATCATTACCTTGAACAAATAGGTGATACAATCTGGCAAACAGTCTCTGAAATATACTGTTGTCCTTTTTGTGGTGAACCCTTATCAAGTTTAAAAAAGCAGGATAACTCAGCAAATATAGTTCACTATGACAATTGGCATAGCTAGTATGGCAGCAAATTATGAAAGCTCAGAAAAAACCTCTTTCTAAAAAAATTAAGAAACTTCGGCGTGAAAGAAAGATTGAGCAGAGAAAAAAATACGAATTTATTTTCATCAATGGAAATCAGGTTAAAGTAAAGAAAGAACCTGAAATTGATGGAATGCCGGTTGATGATTTCATTAAAGCAAACGCTTATCCTATATGGCTGCATCAGAATGAGTTATGGCATTTAATTGAGACAGAACAAAATGTCAAAGCAGAAGGCCAGAAACATTATGAAGATGAATTTGGAATTCCATTTTAAATGCTCGTTATACATCGAGATCGCCACATAACAAATGCTTCCAGTTCGTTCCGGGGCTTCGCCCCTCCACCCGACGCCGCCGTCGGCGGCGCGGCTGAAGCAGGCGTTATACGGATATACAAAACAATGACATATAAACTTAAATATCCAATTTTCGAAATAAAAGACGACAGTCATATAAAAATAAAGTCAAATGGAAGCTTATTGCAAGCAATAGTTCTTTCTATTCTTTATACATTAATGATATTAGTTTTTGGATATGCCTTTTATGTCAATGCAGGAATGTTTTTATCCGTTTTGATAATTTTGTTCATTGCCTTTGGCTGGGTGATAACTTTCAAATATTTCTTACATTCGAAGTATTTTTTAATTGATGTTGTGAACTCTGTTCTTGTGAGAGAACCAATTTTAGGAAAGCAAATAGAAGACGTATTTGATATAAGTTTACTAAGAATAAGAAAATCAAAAATCAGATCAAACTTTAATTCCATATCATTAGTTTATGGAAAAACCTATAAAGAAAAATCACTACATTATCAGAGTCATTGGGTCAAAGATAAATATAAGGAAGCAGCTTTAGAAACAACATATGAATTTATTCTCTCTATTGTTTCAGACGCTTTAAAGTACAAAAATGCAAAAAAAGCTAATGATATTGCTTTATCTAAAATAAATGAATATGCGAAAGCATTTCCTGAACTAAAACCAGAGCCTTTAAGAAGACGAATCACTAAGTTTTTGATTAGCATTTTTCTATGTTTGATTGGGATTCCAATCATATTATTTGTATTGCTCATGGTTAAAGTATTAGCTCAATCAGTAATATTCTAGAATCCGTATAAATCGGGTAGCCGGAGGTCTCTAACCTCCAGCCCCCACACCACCACGGCGTGCGGGTCCGCACCGGGCGGTTCACCGAGGATAGTGAAACCTGATCCATAACTCTTTCAGGGAAACAAGCCCAATATTTGCAAGATAACTGTCGTTGAGTGCCTGCTGAGTTGCAAAGGTTTTGCTCAACCGATAATACCCTTTGCTGCTGGCTGCAATCGAAGCGGCCTTGATATGATCAACGCCTAACTTGACTAAATTTCGATAACGGGTTTTCGGCTTGCGCCACTGCTTAATAAAACAGCAACGGATGCGCCGACGTATCCATTGATCCAGCAGCGGTATAGGACGGTAATATTCGGTTATTCTGAAATAACCCATCCAGCCCCGGATATATTCGGCAAGCTTTCGCAGGCGGTAGCCCATCGAGACTCCCCAGCTACGGCTGGTGAGTTTGATGATTTTCCGTTTGAAGCGAAGCAGGCTTTTCTGTGACCAGCGGATTCTCTTCCCTGTGAAGGTAAAACTCAGGAACTCGACCTCAGTGGATTTCACCACCTTGCTTTTGGTCGGGTTGATTGTCAGTTTCAGTCGACGCTCAAGGTACCGGGTGATGCTTTCCATCACCCTTTCCCCTGCCCGTTGGCTGTGAACCAATATCACGAAGTCATCGCAATATCTTGCGAAACAGTGACCCCGATATTCCAGTTCCTTGTCCAGGTCATCAAGAAGTACATTCGACAGCAGCGGTGAAAGTGGACCGCCTTGTGGCATACCCACCCGTGTCGTGTAGCATTGCCCATCAATCATGACGCCAGCACGGAGGTAGCGACCAATCAGTTTTAGCAGGCGCTTGTCGTTAATCTTACGAGCGACTCTCGACATGAGTACATCATGGCTGACGGTATCAAAGAACTGACTCAGATCAACGTCAACCGCCTGATGCAGCCCCTGTTTGATATAGCGTTTAACCTGTTGCACAGCATCATGTGCAGATCTTCCCGGTCTGTAACCAAAGCTGCTGTTTGAAAATCCGGGATCAAAGATGGGGGTTAACACCTGCACTATGGCCTGTTGTATAACCCTATCCTGAACGGTAGGAATTCCAAGCAACCTTTCTCCTCCATCGGGTTTCTCAATGATAGCCCGAAGCACCGGAGACGGCTTATATGTTCCATCCAGTAAGGCTTGGCGCACTGAGGACCAATGCTGTTTAGCAAAGTCAGGGTAAGCCTCAATGGTGACTCCATCAATGCCGGGAGCACCCTTGTTGCTTCTGACCTGTTTCTCGGCTCTGGCTCCTGCTTCGCCCTACCTCCTGCATCCTTGCAGTCGCATGCCTTCAGTAAGTTGGCAGGCTCCAGTGCACAACTTAGTAGATCGTGGTTCAAAGCTGGTTAAAGATTCTGTCGCCAGACACAGTGTTTCGCCGGACGGCTGCACTGTGCTGAGGGAATCAGTCTCCTCTTTGTCATCGGTGTTCAGTCCTTCGCTGACGACTCCTGTCGAACAACTACTATGACGTCTGCTGACTTCTGTTCAATCACCACACAGGATTACTCCTTTGGGCGCTATTGGTTGTCATCGGGTTTGCTCGAACAGGGTGATGAATCTTGCTCGCCGAGCCTGTTGTAACCAGTGGCTGAGAACTGGGAATAACCAATCGCATGTTGAACAGACCTCCCCGGATAAGAACATGAACTGTCAGTGCACAACCGCCGCATTTACCGTGTCTCTCAAACCAGAGGGCTTTGTGATCATTGGCTCACTCGCCCACGAGACTCGGCCTTGTATGCGATTTATGGGGGACGCCCAGTCTCCGTCGGCTCGCACCTTTGCAGTCAGACTGCCTCCGCACAACCCCTCGCGGGATTGTACTTGCCTTAAGCTAGTGGTTATCATCGGTTGGCTTATTAGGCTCAAGATCCGATGCTGGTTTACCCACAGGGGACTTTCACCCCATAAGTTCATGCCCATGCCGGGCGTACCAAATAAATCCAGGGGACTGCGCCTGCGGCGCAGCCCCTGATTTAGGCGTTATGTTTCTCAACTCAACCCGTCGAGCTATAATACCCCACAAAGATTTAAATAAGGTAAAAATTATGAATTCAAAAGTTGAAGACTATGGTGTGCTGCCTGTTGAAAGACCGAAAATAAAAGCAACAAAGAAGCTTGATCTTTCAGGTGATGCTGGGCGGCAAATAATAAAATCAGAAACAAAGCTTGCTCTAAGAACTCACGCTAAAACTTTCAAAAAACTGGCTGATATGTGATGAATATCATTTGCTTTCCCTTTGAGCGTGTGATTGAGATCAATGCATTTATTCTTACTACTGAGCCAGGGATGAAAGGCACAGTTGATGTATCCAAGTTGCAAGGAGCATTAAGCCGCATTGATAATGCAATAGTTTACGAAGGTTTAGATGATATATTTGAAATAGCTGCTAAATATACTGCATCTATTGCAGTTTCTCATGCCTGTCCAGATGCGAATAAACGCACAGGATTAGCTGTTGCTCTTGAATATCTTTCTCTGAATGACTATGAAATCACAGAAGATAATGAGCTTTTAGCAAATGCAGTTCGAGATTTGGTCATACAAAAAATAAATGAAACTGATTTTGCTGACATATTATATTCGCAGTACATGAAAGGAACCGAAACATAACAAGAGCATCCAGCGGACGGCGCTTGACGCGCCACCGCTTATGCAAGCGTTAGGTGTGCTCATACATCACAGTTAAGAGGCAGAAATAATGATAAGAGAAGTCGAGGAAGGTGATATTCAACGGATTGTAGAAATCTATAATCACTACGTAAGGAACACTGCATTTACGTTTGAAGAAGAAGAGGTTTCATTGTCTGATGTTGATTTAAGAGTTAAGAAAATAAAATCAAATGGGTTACCTTGGCTTGTTTTAATAAATGATTCAGATGTAGTCGGTTATGCTTATGCTTCAAAATGGCATGATCGTAGTGCATACCGTTTCTCAGTAGAGACTACCATTTATATCGATCCGAACTTTCAAAGTAACGGACTTGGTAGCACATTGTATAAACAGTTATTAAATAAATTACAGAGTAAAAAAATTAAAGCAGTTATTGGCTGTATAACATTACCAAATGAAAAAAGTATTGCCTTACATGAAAAGCTAGGGATGAATCTTAAGGTAGACATTAAGCCCCACCCACAGCACAAAGACCTAATCTTGTACGCCCTGAACAACCATCTCGTGCAGGGTGTTCACGTTTCGCATTATCTGCCCAGAAGTTGAGCAGCTTCCTTGTATGTGAGAGCAGAGACTTTCCTGCATTCATAAGGGATAAAATGACATTACCAAACAGTCGGGTTCCACTTTTCATCGCCTTATGCGTCGAGATTTCTTCAATGGCTCCACTTTCATAGAGGTTCGCCTGTGCAGCATGGGCAAGATACCTTTTCAACGTCACAACCACGAAGGACATCAGAATCAGGCTAAACACCAGTGTCGCTGATTTAGTGTTAAAACGATGCCACCCTGAATAGGACTTGATCTCTTTGAAGATAAGCTCTATTTGCCATCGTAGACGATAGGCCTGAAGTACTTCATTCAGGGTGAACTCAACCCGGTTAAGGTTGCTTACAACGAATACCCATTTCAGTTTCCTGTCATTCCAGCGGACAACCAAACGATATGGCCAGGCTTTGAATCCTGGCCATTCTACATCCAGGTCGAGGCATTGATCTTTAGGGAAGCCAGACAACACTTCCTTAAGTTTTTTCCCTTTGTAGCGATTCAGATTTTTGCCATCCTCCCGTACTGCGCTGAGTATCGTCGGGTTGATACTCTGAGGTGCCTTGCAGATAAAAGAACCTTCCCGATCATCAATGGCAGCAAAGCGTTCCAACTCAAAATAACCGGCATCGATCAGCATCAGGATATTAGCCATGGAGGTTGGCAGTGGTGGCAGACAGTCTCTTTCTGAACGGGTATCTTCAGTGAGCTGCACGCGCACCAGATTGTTGGTAAGAAGATCCATTGTCGTATGAAGTTCTACAGCAGCAGGACTGACCGTTGAGAACCTGCCGGGAAATGTTTCCTTTAGGGCATTGTAGACAGCCTGCGATGAGCCGTCATGAATCAGAATGTGCTCGAACTCTGAAAATGGACTGTCCTCATCAAACGCCATGACTTTGCGGGTAAAGACTTCCAGACACTGCACCCATAGCCAGAGGACAAGAGCAGGCATCGCGTCTTTTTTAGCTTGATTTGCCCAGGAACGATAGGAGACATTCAGCCCCGTCAACTCATTAAATTTACGGTGGAGATCGGCTTGAGTATCGCAGTTTCCATCACCAGCAAGGGCATCAATCAGTGAAAGGATAAAGTCCAAGGGGCGGATATCTCGCTGTCGTATAGTAAAACCAAGCTGTTCCGCCATACTGAGAAGTTCAGACCGGTCGAAACACGTCAGCAGTTTTTTTGAACTAGTCTACTATTTGCGATACTCATCTTGTTCAGCCTTGATACTTTTCGCGAAGCTTTATTTTGGCTGTTCAAGGTGAGTTCTGCCGCTGGAAATGAAGCTTTTTTGAGCTTAATGTCTACCCTAAGAGGGATGAATAAAGTTGCTCATTTTAAGAAAGTTGGTTTTAAGTTCAATCAGTGGCAGGATGTCGGCTACTGGCAAATAATCATGCAGACCTAACAAGTGCGTGGTGTCGGCAGCAAGCTGCCTGGTACGTCGCCTGCGGCGGCGCCCCACACGCAGGCGTTAGCAGGCAGCAATAATAGAGAGTTTCTGGTTGTGAAAAGACCAGTTTTTAAAAAGAGTTTTTGGGTTCACTGTCTATGGTGGGTTTCGAGTTAGAACCTCCCAGCAAAAAGACACTGTTACACTAACTTTTCAGTAGTTCTCAGCAGTTCATGTCTGCTGGTGTGAAGTCTGTCGCTGAAAAATCTGCGGTGTATCGTTGGGCATGTCAGCGTTGGTTTTCAGTTTATCGGTACTTTTGCTCAGTGGCCCTATGCCAGTTCAAAGTTGCATCAGCTTCTTTATCGCCTGGAAGCTTTTAAATATCAGAGATTGTGCGCTTCAATCAGTTCAGCAAGAAAGCTGCTAATCCTCTGCATCATTCACCATTTGCCCTTGCGGGTGGGTTGCCATGCTAACAAGTTGCTGGTGTCGCCCCTAAAGGGGCTGGGACGCCGCTGTGCGGCGCCCCACAGCATGGCGTTATGTGCTCCTACCAAGCAGTAAGTAAAAGTTAAAAAACAGATCAAAGCATGACATAATCCGCTATCTTTACCATTTCATACGATTTTGAGAGCAATCTTAGCTATATGAATAAGGCTGAGTTAGAGAGCTTATCCTCGATAAGGATAAGAGAAGCAATAATACTGCTTGAAAATGATGAGTTCAATGGAGCTTACTATCTTGCAGGGTATTCTGTTGAGTGTGCTTTAAAAGCTTGTATTTGTAAGCAAGTCAAAGAGTTTGACTTTCCAAACAAGAAGTTGGCTCAAGATAGCCATACCCACAACCTAACTGATTTGGTTGGTGTCGCAGGGCTGAAGCAAAGGCTCAAAAAAGAAGAACAGGATAGTGAAACTTTTAAATTGAACTGGGCAGTTGTTAAAGACTGGAAAGAAACCTCCCGATATGAAACAAATATCGAAAAAACTAGAGCTATTGACTTAATTGAAGCAATTATCGATAAACAATCAGGAATTTTACAATGGCTAAAGAAATTTTGGTAAGCGAAAGCCTAACGAATGAAATGATTAGTGTCGGTGAAACTCTTCTCAAAAAACTTGATAAGAGCGATGCTAAAGTTTCTGCAACATTTTGGTTATATTATCCAGAAGAAAAAACATGGAAGCTTTACTTTACTTCAGAATTAGTTAAATCTGAAGGGCCAAAAAAGTACTACAAAAAAGTAGTAGATGCCTTAAACGATTTTTCGGATAAAGATTCAACCTTATCCCTTAATAATATTGGTGTTACCGATAATTCAAACAAGATATTGCAATTATTGGCCAGTGTTTTCAATAGTAAGAAAAACATATTAAAAGAAAGGCTCTCAAGAGAAACTATAAATGGTCAATTCATAGAGGATGCTTTCGTTTATAGAATCAACCTACGCACATAACAAATGCTTCCAGTTCGTTCCGGGGCTTCGCCCCTCCACCCGACGCGCCTTCGGCGTGCGGCTGAAGCAGGCGTTATGTGGCTCATCAAACTTGGAATGAACAATGAAAAAAATGTGGACAATTGATATTAAAAATAAAAAATTCCTGCCATGTACTGAAAAGGTTGAATCAATCAAGTGGCATAAATCAGTTTTCAAAGGATATGGTGAAGGAATAGTTGATTGTGGTGGTGCTCAAGAACTTGCTGATTTATCCGGCTGGAATGAAGTAAATGATATACATGAATTTATAAAAGCAGATCCAAACTTATTTTTTGATACTCCATCAGCTATTTGGTGTTACACAGGAAAAGTTGGCGAGGCAGCTGATTTTGTTGGTTTCAAAAATGAGTCGGTATTAATAGGTGAAATTAAGTGGCAAGAGGGTTGGTCAAAAAGGCTTAGAAAACAAATACCCTGCTATATCAGCCCTCAACTATCCCGCTGTGTCAGGATAGTTGTCCCGCTCACTGATTAACCAATAAAAGCTAGACAGTGGGCGATGGACGTTGAATATGCCTCGTTTTTCAGAGGAACGTAAATCAGCTGTTTTGAAAAAACTGTTACCACCACACAATCGCTCTGTGCCGGATGTTGCCAGAGAGGAAGGTATCAGCGAACAAACCCTGTATAATTGGCGTAAAAAACTACGGGACAAAGGATTACCTGTGCCAGGGAACGAACAAAAATCAGAACAATGGTCTGCTGAAAGCAAGTTTGCCGTGGTCGTCGAAACCGCTGCTTTGTCAGAAACAGAGTTAAGTGAATACTGCCGTAAAAAAGGGCTTTATCCTCAACAAGTCAAGGAGTGGAAGCACGCTTGTATTTCAGGTGCTGTTCAGGCTTCTCAGCGTGCAGACCAGGAAAGCAAGCAATTAAAACAAGAGCGTAAGCGCAATCAGAGCCTTGAAAAAGAGCTTCGCCGTAAAGACAAGGCGTTGGCAGAAGCTGCAGCCCTGCTGGTGCTATCAAAAAAGCTCGATGCCTTCTACGGGATAGACAGCGAGGACAACTGACACCTGTCGATAAGCGCCGCCAACTGCTGACATGGTTTGATGAGGCTATAGCAAACGGCGCTTCTCGCTGGAAGGCTGCTGAACAATTGGAAATATCCCTGAAAACACTGAATCGCTGGCGCGATGACAATGGTGCAGTGTTAACGGACAAACGCCCGGATGCCTTGCGCCCGGTACCCTCTAACAAACTGACTGAGGAAGAGGAGCAACGTATTCTGACTATCAGTAATGAAGATGAGTATGCGAGCCTGCCACCATCGCAGATCGTGCCAGCCCTTGCAGACAAGGGAGTATACGTTGCTTCTGAATCTAGCTTTTACCGTGTGTTGAAAAAGTATGGTCAGTTGCACCACCGCGGTCGTTCAAGAAAGCGATCGAAAAGCAACAAGCCGACAACCTATGTTGCTACTGGCCCTAACCAGGTCTGGTGTTGGGACATCAGTTACATACCTTCCAGGGTACGCGGCCAGTTCTGGTACCTCTACCTGATACTGGACGTTTACAGTCGTAAGATTGTTGGTTGGGAGATTCATAGCCGTGAGTCTGGTGAGTTAGCCAGTGAACTGATTAACCGGACAATGGTGGCTGAAAAATGCACTAAAACACCGCTTGTACTGCACTCAGACAATGGGGCTCCAATGACGTCGAGTACCTTTAAGGCCAAGCTTGAGGAATTGGGCATTATTCCCTCTCATAGTCGCCCAAGGGTGAGTAACGATAACGCATTTGCAGAATCGATCTTTAAAACGGTGAAGTACTGTCCTCAGTGGCCATCTCAAGGTTTTCTGACGTTAGAACACAGTCGACAGTGGATGCTGAAGTTTGAGCGCTTTTATAACAATGAACACCGCCATAGCTCAATCCGCTTTGTGACACCTGCGCAACGGCATGAGAAAAGAGATCAGGAAATCCTGAATCACCGGAAACAGGTGTATACCAAAGCGCGAGAAGCTAATCCAACGCGCTGGTCAGGAGTTATCAGAAACTGGGAGCCTGTAGGTGCGGTTGCACTGAATCCTGAGCGGTTGTCTGAAGCAAGAATTAACGAGAAAAAGGCAGCCTAAAATTCAGTTTTCGGGACAACTATCTTGAAAAACTCCGCTATGGTCAGGTGATATAGGTGATAAGAAGCTGGAAATTTATATATCATCCCCGCAAACCGCATCAAAAAGCTTAATCACTGAACTTTCTAGATTGACTCCAACGCCATGGAAAAATGTGGAGGTATATTTTGGGTTTATGCAGCTAGGCTGGCTTGAAAATGATAATAGATCATACTTTTTTAGGGTAGTTTGGGTTCCCGGAAGTAGCTGGACTGGAGAAAAATTTGATTGCCAGTCAGAAGTTGGTATCCATTAACAGTCAAAGTATACGCAACATAACAAGTGCGTGGTGTCGCCAGCAAGCTGGCTGGGACGCCGCCTGCGGCGGTGCCCCACACGCAGGCGTTAAATGCCTTGATCAGCATTATTCTAAATACACCAGCATTACTCTGTTTCAATGTGCAATAAGAAGAGAATTAGAGATGAGTTCGATTTCAGAAACTCCAAGCCCACCTTATTATGCAGTGATATTCACTTCAGTCAGAAATGAATGTGACAACGGGTATAGTGAAATGGCAGCAAGGATGGTAGAGCTTGCAGCGGTTCAGCCGGGTTTTCTGGGTCTTGAGTCTGCACGAGAAAATATTGGTATTACTGTTTCTTATTGGGAAAATCTGGAGTCCATAAAAAAATGGAAAGCAAATTCGGAGCATTCATTGGCTCAGAAGTTTGGCCATGAAAAGTGGTACTCTGCCTTCAAAGTTCGAATCTCAAAAGTAGAGCATCAGCACGGCATTTAACAAGTGCGTGGTGTCGGCAGCAAGCTGCCTGGGACGCCGCCTGTGGCGGTGCCCCACACGCAGGCGTTAGCCAGCAGCAGTATGAAAGTTTTTTCTATTTTTCCAGTGGATGAGCCAGGAATCAAAATCTACGCCAGCAACCAGTATGGTCAAATCCAGTTCTGAGTAGTTCTCAATAATGCATGTCTGTAGATTCTGTGTCAGTCGATGAAAAATCTGCGGTGTCTTGTTGGGCATGTCAGCGTGGTTTCACGGTGTTTATGATTATTTGGTCCGGCGCACTAAACGAGTTAAAAGTTGTAACAGCATTGGCGTTGCCTGCAAGTTTTCCAGCGGTAATTTTTATGCACTTCAATCGGTGCAGCAGGTGCAGGTTTTACTGAAGCTCCTCTGCAATAATCAACATTGTCCCAGGCGGCAGGGCTGCCGGGCTAACAAATACAGGCAAAGGGATGGCTCACTGTGTTTGCCACCCTTGCTGCAAGCGTTATACGCTCAACATCGCAATCCACCTGATACATCTGAGGTTGACCGTCTTTTAGTATGGATGAGAGATCAGGATTCACACACTCAGGCATTTTGCTTTGATGTTATGATGTCTGCTGCATACATCGATGCAACCTCGGGTCTTGAAAGGCATCTTGAATTCTGTGAAAACATTTCTGCTACTGGCTACAATGCGCATTTGGGATTTATTAATTAATCATTAGGTAAACCCCCGGCTATGCCGGGGAGACTCGCATAGGTTATAGCGAGGCTTCGGTAGCTAACCTCAAGGGTTCCGCCAAGAACCAAGAGGTTTAACTTATGCCAGACTACAAAAGTCTGACTCATACTCGATGGGATTGTAAGTATCACATTGTCTTTATTCCCAAAAAGAGACAAAAGGTTATTTATGGGAGCTTGAGAAAATTTCTGGGAGCCATTTTCCATGATCTTGCCAGTCGCAAAGGGTGTGAAATTGTGGAAGGGCATTTGATGCGAGATCACGTTCATATTTGCATTAGCATCCCGCCGAAACACTCTGTTCCAAATGTTGTTGGCTATTTGAAGGGTAAATACGCAATAGCTATTGCGAGACACTTCAAAGGTAAGCAGAGGAATTTTTCTGGTGAGCATTTCTGGGCAAGAGGGTATTTCGTCAGCACAGTAGGTCTTGATGAAGATCTGGTTAAGGCATATATCCGAAATCAGGAGATAAATGATGAAACACGAGATCAGCTGAAACTTGGTTTTGACACGCGCCCTTGGGTGCAATAAAAGCCCTTTGAGGGCGTCACCTAATAAGCCTCCGGCTCTGTTGGAGGTCATTTAACTTCCAGAAAATTTATAGCTTCTCAAACTGTTTCAAATTTGCCAAATGCTCCAGAAGGCAAATATGAAGTCATGACATACCATTCAAGATTCACAAATAAAAGTGAAGCCACTGAAACAGTAACGTTTATGCAAGTTGACAACGAATGGAAAGCGGCAGGTTACTACATCAAATAACACAACCTGTAAGTTCAAGCACATAACAAAGCAATCAAGTTCGTCCCGGCCTTCGGCCTCCACCTGACCTCGCCTGCGGCTCAGCGGCTTATTGCGGCGTTATGCCTCAAATCACAAAAACAAATAAGCATGTCGAGACGTGAGGATGTAGATCAGCTGATCTAGCTCGCTAAGCAAAATCGTAGCTATTGCTAACCCCAGAGCCGAAGCAGAAAGAGTTAGATTTAAAAGCATTTTTAGATCTTTTTCTATCATTAAAAGTACATCTGAAATTTCGATTGAAAGCGAATTCATTTTTACAATGTAATTAATATTTTCTCCTATAAGAATTGTTGCTTTTCTAATTAACTCAGGTGAATTTGCTACTGTAACACCTGCTAAATATCCAATAGATCCACCGAGGGCGGCTAATAAAGCATTTGCTGTTGTAATTGTGTTGTAATAACTATCACTTCGATTTATTAAAGTGGGCAAAAATAAACAGGCGAAACCAAGACCTACGTACTGCTTATAATCAGTTAGTTTTGATGTGAAGTTCTCAATCACTCCAATATCGTAAAATTCATTGTTAGCAGAGACGTTAATAGAATTTATAGTTATCAGAATACTGAATAAATAAATTTTTAGCTGTGTCTTCATACCAACTTTCAACCTTCAAAAATATATCGAAGTATAGGCATAACAAAAATTTCCAGGGGACTGCGCCTGCGGCGCATGCCCAGAACATGTTTCCAGAAAAACTGCAGGCCATTACGATCGGTTTTGACCGTGCTCCAGGAATGGTTTTCCACCAGGGCGGCAAAACAGGTTTTTAAATCCTCAGGGCTGAGTCTGTCAGGACAACGATCAAAGAAGGTTTCCAGCCGCCCAATTGGCCTGCTGTATAGATCAATGGTTGATTTTCTTTTGCCCTGAAGTTTCAGGGTGGTGATGTGTTTTTGATACAGTATGTCAAACCGGATTTGCTCAGAACGTTCCATGTTGCTTCCTTATATAAGCCGCGCCGGAATGGTACGGATATCAGGAAGTATTGGCAATGTTGGGGTGGCTGGGATGAACGGTATTTTTTTTTGCCACGTTAGCGGATTGGTTCAACAAGTGCGTGGTGCCTGGGACGCCGCTTGCAACGACGCCCCACACGCAGGCGTTATGCGCGAAAACAAACATCGTCAAAATTGAACCAATCAGCTATCTTATGACTCATAGTTGTATGATCTCATATGAATATCAATAACTTATTTTTAAATGATTTATCTATGGGAGTGCTCAGATTGCCAACTATTTTAAGAATCGGGCCATACAGGTTTTTCTTCTACTCCAATGAAAATGGAGAACCTGCCCATATTCATATTCAGCGTGACAAAGCTCTCGCAAAATTCTGGTTAAAACCTGTCATGCTTGCAAGCTCAACAAGATTCTCTGCCAAAGAGATAAGGGAGCTTCAAAAGCATGTAGATAAAAATCAAGATAAATTCTTGGAGGCATGGAATGAATACTTTAAAGGTTGAGGCACATCCATTAGCTCAAGATGTTAAATTTTCTGAATCTGAGCTAATTGTTAGTTTGGTTGATGGCAGAGTTATTTTGGTACCAATCTCTTGGTTTCCATCTCTTTTAAATGGAACCAAACAACAACTCAACAATTGGGAGTTGCTTGGGGAGGGGGATGGTATCCATTGGCCTGATCTTGATGAAGATTTGAGTGTTAAAGGCCTCTTGCTCGGTGTCCACTAAAAATCCCGCTAAGTGGAAATCGCACATAACGAATAAGGATAGATTGCGCTCAGCCGCAATCTTATCTTGTTGTTGCACAAGCCCTGGTTTAATTCTGGTAAGGAAGGTCTATCGGAGTTTACTTTTCTGGCGGACCTTGAATCAAAACGTTTTTGCTGAACGCTATTTATTCAGGATGAGTGTCTCCAGACCACTGCATTACGGTAGTCTTGGATATGTCGGATCTGCCTGGCTGAGTTTACATTTCCTCCTTGCTTGTGAATGGTGGTGTTTGTTGATGTGACAATAACTCAGGTCGGTTTCAGGAAACTGAACGCAATGTGTTTCATAGACTCAGCGCAACGCCTGCATGTGAATTTCAGGAGAATGACGGGTTCGACTGCTTTCACCATCACATTTAAAACCAGTTGCAACAGTGATAATTGTTTTTTTGCGTTGCTGTGTAAAAATCCATAATCCCGTGATCGTCGAAGTCGCCTGGGTAATACATGTTTCAGTACCAGCCACAGTTTCCAGAAAAACTGCAGGCCATTACGATCGGTTTTGACCGTGCTCCAGGAATGGTTTTCCACCAAGGGCGGCAAAACAGGTTTTTAAATCCTCAGGGCTGAGTCTGTCAGGAGAACGATCAAAGAAGGTTGCCAGCCGCCCAATTGGCCTGCTGTATAGATCAATGGTTGATTTTCTTTTGCCCTGAAGCTTCAGGGTGGTGATGTGTTTTTGATACAGTTTGTCAAACCGGATTTGCACAGAACGTTCCATGTTGCTTCCTTATATAAGCCGCGCCGGAGTGGTACGGATATCAGGAAGTATTGGCAATGTTGGGGTGGCTGGGATGAACGGTATTTTTTTGCCGCGTTAGCGGCTATTGGTAATGTTTTAAGCTGCCCTCAAAAAAACGTTTCATTGTATACCCTTCTGGAGGAGACACTTGATTCTCGCCTTGTGGGTATATATTAATAATCAAGTCTGTTTCATTAGCAGATTCTGTAAATACCAAATCATCTGTTAAATAGTTCTCAGTATTAGCAGTTAATTGTAATAAAGGAATTTGTATTGCTTGGCTGCCTGCGAGCCCTGTCAAAATATTCTGATCAAGATAATTCAAAAAATCACTCGAGAAAAATAATATAAGTGGATGAACTCCTGGGATTTGACAGCCAGATTGATAAAGCAGATTGTCTTGATTTAGATGAGAAAAAACCACTTGCCAATCCATCATGTCAATAGCTGGCGTTCTTAACAATAAACTAGGTGCGTTAGCGAATGATAAAGTAAAATTCTTAGAATATTCGCGTTCAGCAGTCATACTCATAATTCCTGTCCTGTACAAAGAACGCGAAAAATTCTCTAGAGCTGTAAAGAAGGAATGTGTCCCCAGCCTGCCCCTTACTGTATCTGATAGTAATGATCTGACAATAATTTTATCGGGGACTATATTTCTAGTCCTAGATGCTTGATGATTATATTTGGCTGTGATTTCAAGTACTGGTATTTTGTCAGATTTAATGATTATTCTTTCAAATGCTGCTTCAGGTTTTAGTACAATAAAAAGCAGTAAGGTTAATGTGCAAAGCCTAAAATATTTCATTTCATTTTGAAAACGCCATAACAAAAAGTAGGTTTATATATAGTTCATACTTAAATAGCTGCCATATTAGTTATAAAGTAATTCTCGTTCAGAATAACCGCCGCATAACGAATAAGGACAGATTGCGCCCATATTCGCTACTCCTGAAAGAATGTTGAAGTGGTTGTAGTATTCCACAGCTCTAACACTTTACACGCCTTGAGACGTGTAAATGTTAATTTTTACTAACTTTGTAGGCTTAGGCAGACAGTGAACTGAATATTCCTTTAAGTATTATATTAAACGAATTTCAAAGGCGAAGTTTGCGGACAGCATCGATCATGCTTACATCTTGAACAAGTAAACGACACTGGAAGTCAGGGGTGCCATGGGATTTAGTTCTGCTTTTTTTATACTCTCGCAAACATTTTTAGCTATGAATTTATGTAATCAGTTATATACCTTTACAAGCCTTGGTACTAAAGGGGAATATTTTTATATGCCAACTTACACGACCTTAGGTCGTATAAATAGCGGGATCTGCTGGTAGTATTCACGTACTCAGAGTGTAAGTATTGGCATGAAGTGATAGCTTCGTTAATCTTATGCCTAAACTCAGAGTTCAATTTGTAGTAGATAAGCCTATGAAAACCGCTCGGGTATTTGCTTTACTTGCCAGCTTATCGACTGCTACAGACAGTTTCGCTGTACAGTTTCAAGATGAGGAGCAGACAATAAGTTGGGCGAAAACCCTATCAATTTGGGGACTCTATACTGGCATATTTTTTCACTGTTATCTTGCTACAGACGGGCTCGATGAACAAGATAGAGGAATAAATATTGGTTTTCTCTACACTCCTGTAACTCTTGGAACAATTGGCTACAACATCGGGTGTCTAATAGACTACCTTGCTGAATAGAGAGTAATAAAAAAACAGTAATCTTCACAAAGAACAATGAACGACAAGCAAGCATGTTGGAAAAGAAGCGATTCTAAAGCAAAGTACTTCCTAACTGGTTAACGCAGATAACGAATAAGGATAGATTGCGCCCAGCCGCAATCTTATCCTGTTGCACAAGCCCGGGTTGAATTCTGGTAAGGAAGGTCTACTGAAGTTTACTTTTCTGGCAGACCTTGAATCAAAACGTTTTTTCTGAATGCTATTTATTCAGGATGAGTGTCTCCAGACCACTGCATTACGGTAGTCCTGGATATGTCGGATCTTGGAAGTCTTCTCCTGTGTCAACAGAATGGTGTAATCGGGCAGTTTCCGTGCAGTGTTGAGCAGTCGTTCTACCTCTGCAGGCGTCAGAATAACAGGCAGTCGCTTGACGGTCGGTGGTTTGATGATTTCAACAAAGTCCCAGTGTTTGCCCAGAACATGTTTCCGAAAAAACTGCAGGCCATTACGATCGGTTTTGACCGTGCTCCAGGAATGGCTTTCCACCAGGGCGGCAAAACAGGTTTTTAAATCCTCAGGGCTGAGTCTGTCAGGAGAACGATCAAAGAAGGTTGTCAGCCGCCGAATTGGCCTGCTGTATAGATCAATGGTTGATTTTCTTTTGCCCTGAAGTTTCAGGGTGGTGATGTGTTTTTGATACAGTTTGTCAAACCGGATTTGCTCAGAACGTTCCATGCTGCTCCCTTATATAAGCCACGCCGGAGTGATACGGATATCAGGAAGTATTGGCAATGTTGGGGTGGCTGGGATGAACGGTATTATTTTGCCGCGTTAGCGGCTTGGTTCAACAAAATATTTCAGTGGGTTATAATCAGTTGAGCTATTGAACTCAGGATTAATAAATGCCTACTATATCAATGTTTTATGGTCTGATTGTTCGAATGTATTACTTCGATAATCAGAAACACAATATGCCTCACATTCATGTTTTTTATCAGAATTTTGAGGCAATTATCGAAATTCCTACAGGCAAAATACTTGAAGGAAATCTTCCTAAGAACAAGCAAAAACTTGTTGATGCCTGGATAGAAATCCATAAAGAAAGTCTCATGGCTAACTGGGATTTAGCAATAAATGGAGACTCAGTATTCAAAATTGATCCTTTAAAATAGGTGTAAATATGAATCCTGCGGTGAAATCAGTACAAGCTTTAGAGAATTACAAACTCCATATTGAGTTTGAGAATGATGAAGTCAAAGAGTTTGACGTTTCTCCATACTTGGAAAAAGGTATTTTTGTAGAACTTAAAGATATTAATTACTTTAAGCAGGTAAGAGTTTCATTTGGTTCTATAGAATGGCCCAATGAGCAAGACTTCAGCAAAGATACTCTGTATCTTCTTAGCGTAACAATTCAGCCTTCTTCTCAAAGGCATTAATCGGCCACGGACATAACGAATAAGGATAGATTGCGCCCAGCCGCAATCTTATCCTGTTGTTGCACAAGCCCGGGTTGAATTCTGGTAAGGAAGGTCTACTGAAGTTTACTTTTCTGGCGGACCTTGAATTAAAACGTTTTTTCTGAACGCTATTTATTCAGGATGAGTGTTTCTAGACCACTGCATTACGGAAGTCTTGGATATGTCGGATCTGGGAAGTCTTCTCCTGTGTCAACAGAATGGTGTAATAGCGCAGTTTCCGTGCAGTATTGAGCAGTCGTTCTACCTCTGCAGGCGTCAGGATAACAGGCAGTCGCTTGACGGTAGGTGGTTTGATGATTTCAACAAAGTCCCAGTGTTTGCCCAGAACATGTTTCCAGAAAAACTGCAGGCCATTACGATCGGTTTTGACCGTGCTCCAATGGCTTTCCACCAGGGCGGCAAATCAGGTTTTTAAATCCTCAGGGCTGAGTCTGTCAGGACAACGATCAAAAAGAGAACTATATTCAAGACACCCACGGGTATTGTCAGCTTCGCCAGTAAAACCCGTGGTGAAATACACCAAAGGTTCGATCTGCAAGAGAAACGTTTTGACTGTCAAGAAAGAGAGATTGCTGCACTGAAAGCAGACAGTGTAAGTACTCAGCCATACGGAATCGAATATTTCTGGCTTATTGGGCAGGTGCTCTGTAAGGCGCGACGACGGGAACATAGCAAGCTATGTGACCAGAGTTGCAACGCAGTCTGAGTGCCTGAACAATAAGTCAGAAAATATGATTTCGTATGGTTGAGTACTTAGTGTTGAAAGCTGACAATGCGGAAATCAAAGAAGCCTTAAAGATCATTCTGTCCAGGGTACCTGGGTAACCGCCGTATAACAGGCAAGTGAACGGGATAAGCTCGTTAAGCAAGAAGTTATGTGCCATAAGAAAAGAGAGCAATCAATATGAACCGCTACTTCAGGTTAGTATTCAAAATCATGTTGGGTGTCTTGGTACTGGCTTTGATCCTGGGTGTTTTGATTTCAATAGTTGCACCATACTTTTTCTCGGAGGACGAAGTATATGATTGTCTGGATACAGGTGGTAGCTTTAATTACGATACATGTGTCTGTGATTATGAAAATAACCACCAGTTCAAGGCAGAGCATCAATGCAAGTAACCATACAAAGATGGTTATCCGGGGCAATTTACTTCCTGTTAATCTCAGGGGCACTAAGAGTTAATGGATTTGCGAGTTAGAACGACGTAGGAACTAAAGTCGAGTCATTGATCGGTTAACCGTTAACTCAAGAAGATTTAGCTGTCTAGGAGCCTGACCGAGAATAGACTGCCCTACTGCGGCGGCAGCAAATTGGTCTGAAAATCCGCTTTTGTTCGTCAAATAGCTTGCTATTCTCCTCACAAAACCGAATTTTCATCCTCAATTTTCTGCCGTCCTCGCTACGGGCGCTATTCTCGGTCAGGCTCCTAGTGGTGAATAACTGGACAGAAAGATGAAAAATGATACTGTTAAGATATAAATGATTCGAATTTTAATAGATGGTGGTGTTTCAGGTTTTTGTGAAAGGAAAATACCTGAGGTCGCTCTCAATAAAGTATCAGTATGAACCTGGAAGGGGATATTTTCTTTGCAATTACCTTCTTTACAGGATACTCAGGCGCAGTCAAATTAATACACAAGGTAAACATGGATATTTCAGCAAAAAAGCGATCTTCAATTAATACAATAGATGAATCTCTATCTGATAAAAAACTGAAAAACGGGTGTGATGAGAAGCCCAAGGAAAAAGTAATTCCTCATAGAAAGGCTGAACCAGATTATGGATTAGAACTAAAAGACAGGAAGATTAACGAAATATGTTCACTTGCTAGAGAAAAAAATAAAACTCTTTGTATTACACCAGAAAATCTATCTGAAAGAGGAGTAGTTATAGGCAATAAAGATGATCAGGAGTTAATTTTGAAAGTTGCAAATCTGATTTTCATGGCAATGAATAATACAGATAATCCTTTGTATACATATTCATCAGGAGGGAGTACAGTAACAGCCAGAGATGAAGCTCATAGGATAAAGTCTCAGAACTCACTAGAATCTTATGATGAATTAGATCTTTTTATTATGCTTCATTCTGATGAAAAAAAACTAGATACAATGACATTAGTTTGCGATGAAGAACTTAATAGCATCTTTGAAAAGTATGGTGTTGTAATTCTAAATGGACTGAATCCAGATAAACATTCTACTTTAATGCTTGGCTGTGGTCATAAGAATGATCATTATAATCATTACGGTGTAGATACTTTGGATATAAGGGCACGTATTAAACCAGATGTTTTGTTACAATGGGGAGATAAAAGAGCAACTGAATATCTTAGTAGTCTCAATAAATATAAAGAAATTGTTGATGAAGGGCCTTTGTTTTTATTTATGAAATACTCTGATGATTATTTTTCAGCAGTAAGGTCATGTTTGGTTGCAAATGGTAAATTACGACTGCCAAGCTCTAACCTCGATGAAAGTAAAATTCCATTAGACTTTATAAAAGAAGATGTTTCGAAGAGAAATGATTTTGGTTCACGTCATTTTTGTACTACCTATATTTACTCCCCTCGTTGATAACGTCTAGCAAGTGATTAGGCTGCCAGCAGCTGATTATTTGCTGCTTGGGGGAAACAGTGAACCTCGACTCTGACCATTTAATATGAGTTCGTTGTTTAATATTTTGTTATGAAGTTTAACATTCTTGAGATTAATGCTAATGTCATCGGGAGGAGCGGATAACAGAGCCTTCCAGCTGACCCTACCCCTCCGTTTTGATTCATATACCTGGAATAACAGAGCCTTGATATCTGACAGCAGTCCAATATGAAGTTGTTAAAGAAAATGACTCCTCTGCTTATAAAATACAAAGATCGTTATTCATCCGATGAATTTTCAAGGCTCTCAATCTACAGGTACTCATGTGAAGAGAAAGCTGCCCCATAATTTGATTTTATACTTTTTTCCATATTAGTTTTCGGTAATTTGTAATTTATCCATGTTAGGTTCACGCGAACGGTTCACTATTTTAAAGATTAAAATGGAAACGTGACGGAGTTCTTGGTTACCGGCATGAAGTAGGTAAAATAGGAACTGCCTTAGAGAATCAAGAGACAAGTTCGTGTCAAAGCCTCTTTCCTGGTCAATTCCATGAATTTGTACGACTGGCAAGGCAGCGAATGTATTCTGCAAAATGTTTATGTGCAACATAATAAATGGGTTTTCCTCTGTATAAAATGCAATAAATACTTGATTGTTTTGTAAGACTGCATTCATCAAAGTATCTAAAGAGTTATCAAAAACGGGTTGTTCTGATGTAATATCCGGAGGCCAAATACCACAAAAACCGAGCTCTTCACAGAGTTTGGCCAATCTCTGATTATTAGTAAGTTGCCTGTTTCTGGAAAGATTGGCCCAAGTCACAGCAAAACGCCTTAATAAAAAATAACTGGAATCACTGATGAAATTTAGCTCAGTATGTTTTCTCTGGTTCACTCCAAAATCTTTTAACAGTACTTCAAGTGTATTTCTTAGTTTAACGATTGGCGTTTGCAAATGGTCTGTTGTCATAAGCTGACCGGACCCACTGTATCGGGTAGTCTCATCAGGGGGTGGATTTGAAGTAGTAGAGGCTAAAGCCATTTGTTGAGTTTGCGGGGCTTCCTGAACTTGCGGGGTTGGTGGGGCTTGTTGGATTGGAAGGATTTGCGGGATTGTTGGCGTTTGCGGGATTGATGGCATTTGCTGGATTGATGGCATTTGCTGGATTGATGGCATTTGCTGGATTGATGGCATTTGCGGGATAGGCGTGATTTGGGGGATTGTTGGCATCTGCGTTTGAACAGATGTTTGGTGGGCCAGAAATGGAATGACTCGCAAAGAATTCAGAGCAGGTAAGCCTGCCCCTTTACAAGAAAAACTAAAATCGCGTGTTTCAATATTGAGTTCTAGATTTCCCATAGGAGAAGCCATTCTATTCTGAACGAACAGGGGGCAGAATGGGTATGTGCATCCATATCGTCCCATTGTAAAACTCATTGGGTAGCAACAATGAGGGCAGTCTAAAGCGAGAACTTTAAAAGAATAAAGAAGCATGAAAAAAACAACACATTCAATGTACTTTAGCTTTACAATAGTATCCATAAAAATGAGGCTCTGTGATTAGTATTTGCATATATTAGCACTTGAATTTTCACATAAGGGTTATTTTAAGTTTTGTTACTTCAATAGTTGTGAATAACAAAAAAAACCAGAGTTTTTTGCTCTCGCAGTGCCCCTGGGTTTGGCGTTTGCTTACGATGTAAGCGAGTTTTTTCTCTTTTGCCAGTGGTGAGTGACCGCTAATACCTATGTCAGCATTCTGTCCGATCAAAACCATTTCTGAGTAGCTCTTAACAGATTACGTCCGTAAGTTACGAGCTGCTCAAATAACAGTCGTAGGTGTAGCGATGGGCGTTTGTATCCGATTGCTGTGGGTATTTGATCTGGTACTTTATTCCAGTTTAAAAGCTGCATCAGTATTGTCACCAAGGCTTCAACAGGCAAAGTTCAGGATTAATAAAAAGTACAGAAGCAATGATTGCAGGTTATGTGTTTCAATCAACATTAACCCTGACATTGGGGTTCCCACCACTTGATAAGTATCTGTCCTTATGTGTATTGTCGCTGAGACGGACAACAAAACTGATGATTATCAGCAGGAAGATTGTATGTACTCAGCCATATGGAATCGAATATTACCGGCTTATTGGGCAGGTGCTCTGCAAGGCGCAACGACGGGAACATAGCAAGCTATGTGACCAGAGTTGCAACGCATCACGACTGCATGGATGCAGGAGCTAGAGCAACGCAGGAGCAGTTGCCGCGAGTGCCTGAACAATAAGTCAGAAAATATGATTTCGTATGGTTGAATACTTATGCTGATCGCTCAATTGAAATCTGATTAGGCTCTAAAAATGGTCTATATTCCTAACTATTTTGTTAGAAAAGGAACGAATCTGGAATACAGCCATCTAACTATTCATTAAACCGGAGTTAACTAGATAAATTCTATGTTGAAAGTCGAATAAAGTCAGGCTATTTGTCTAACAAAACTCCGAATCTGAAAGTCATTGTTTTTTAAGTCTTGGAGTACATCATGGATAAACCGATTTGTAGTTCTTCTTCCTCTCCCTGCTATGGAGCTCAAGAGCCTTATATCGTTGATCGTACTGATGAGTCTAAATGTTTTGGAATGAAAGTGGATATAGAAACGGCAAAAGTTAAGAAAAGAAAACTAACAGATCAAGAGAGACAAGAATATATTAATGAAAGAAAAATAAAAAATAGAATATCAGCCGCATTGTCAAGAGGAAAAAAGAAAAAATACTTGGAAGACTTGGAAAAAGAAGTTAAGGTATTAACCAAAGAACTTAAAGAAAAGAATCAAAAAATAAAATTACTATCTTTTGAATTGGAGGAGAAAGATAAAAAAATTAATAGCCTTGAAGGAGAGTTAAAAAAGACTAGAGAAGAAAAGGAATATTTCAAAAATAACTTTTTTTCATCTGCAAAAAATAAATAAAAAAAGTAAAATCAAAACCTTCTAACTGGTTTTCCTTTTGAACGCGGCTCATAAGCTGGCTTTATGTTCTAATCAAATTCTGTGTTTCTATTTTGAGCCCAAGGCTGGGTGAATCGCGATATTGCCTCATCTAAGCCATATCGCTGGATCATATTAGAAAAAATAAAACCTATGGAAAAAGCACCAAACGCTGCTCCAAAAGTTGCCCCCAGAGTCCAACCAATTGATATTCCACTATCCAAAGTGCTGAGGGCAGCTGACATCTCAGATGATGTAGCAACAATAGATATTCCATAATCAGTGGCATGAATACCAAAACTATCTGAGGGCAATGAATTAAGAACATTAGCATCTTGAAGGAAACAGGCTCCTAAACCACCAAAAAAGCTACCCAATACTGCACCAGATAGTGTTACCGGTAAATTGTATGCTATTGCGGCCATCATCACTCGTGGAGTCAGTACATGACTAATGGGCACATCCCTCAGCACTAATAAGCGCCCTTCCTTTTTAAACACTTCTATGGCTGAACTTTTGGGAGTATATAGGGTATTTACCATGGTTATTATTGCTAAAATGCATTTTAAATAAGTTTTCATATGAACATCGATTATATTCTTTACCTACAACAAGTCTCAGTTTTAGCATAAAAAGTGCTTTCAGGTGGGGTTTCTGTTGGCAGCCATCGCAAACTTGAAACAGTTGATATGCTTTGAAAATCATTCCTATGTATTTGAACTATTGTTATTCTTAATTCTTGGTTGTAATAGAGAATTTTCATGTGCAGTCGGTCATTACGCAATTTTATTCTGTTCTCAACTTTGTCGATGCTTTGCATTTTAGGCAAGGCTGATATTCATGATATTTATATGAAGCATGGTTATAAAAATGTTCATTTATTTCATATCGTTCAATTTCCCTTCGTAAATGGTCTCATTGAATATTTAAATGTAATCTCCCACGACCTTTTGGTTCCAATGCTTGACTTTGTGGTTTCAAGTCAAACTGACCTCCAAGATCTGGATGACTTAATCTATCTAGAACAAGAACTTGCAACCAATTCCAGTGTTCACTCTGAAATACTTAGATGGCTTAATAAATGGTTGTTTTCTTATTAGTTATTCCAGTCAGACATAATAAGCCGTCCATGAGGCTACAGCTGCAGGGCAGCCCCTGAAGGTGGCTTTATATTTTAAAAAAACAGGTAGATTATCACCGTTAATTTCAGTAACAATCTTGTCAGTTGTTTATGGAACAAATGAGAATATTTTGCATCTAAGTTATTAATCATAAAATGAAAAGGAGATTGATTATGGATGCAATAAATTTATCTCGAATGAGTACGAATTGCCATTGCAATTCGAGTTTTTTGAAGCAGAAAGATAGCACCGAAAAACAAATGCCCAGCACTACTCGTTTGACCGAAAATAAACCGATCAGTGAATATTCAGTAGCCAATAATTTAAAAGATTCCTTATTTGAGGGGGCAAAAATTGTCAGCTTTCGGGAAGTACTGGATAATTTCGAAAAAGAGCATGGACAATATGGTGATACTAACTTGATTGCCAAAGGCTATATCAAAATAGCACATACGGAAATTGTTTTACCAAATCATGGAGGTTGGTTATTCGCAGAACTTCCATTTGAAACAGCAATGAAAGTATTATTGCCAGGGCACACGCATGATGGTGAGCGAAAAACCCTTCTTCCAGAGTGTGGCTTAACAGCTAAAGATGCAGCAAATAGTTATAAAGTTTGGACTGAACAAGATAAGCGTAATAATCCGTTATGTTCAGGGTCTCTAAATTATCATTTAGGAAAAGACCCTGCTGAAAAGCCAATCTTTTTAACAGTAGAGCCCATCAATATTCGTTACGACTATGGAAAAATCATAGACGATCCTAAACTTGCTGAGGGAAGATTAGTTCATCTGGATGGTTTGCATCGTTTGGTGTCATTAGCAATAAAAGATGACCCGAAAAGCACTATTCCTGCTTTTATTGCATGCAAGGAAGCACCAAAGAAAATTGATGGTCTAGGGGCAGTTAGCCGAAGTGGTATCGAGAACAACTAATACCATTTAATCTGACAAAGAGCCTCGGAGGACTGCGCTTTCGGAGCAGTCCCTGAGTTCGGCATTATATTCTAAAACTCATCTTTAAAGGGATCATCTTTTTTCATTACAGTGCAGCTTTTATAACTCCCCTTTTTATACTCAATCATACCAATAGAATAAGTTTCATTAATCATCGGCTGAATCTTTAAATTGTAAGCTGCTGTCAAAACTTTTGTAGGTAAGTCTTTATTATCAAATTCTTTAGTGTCATCCAAATCGGTTAATAGCAGCATTTTTTAGTACTGATTTTATCTTTTCGATCAATGGCATCTATGTAAAACCATAATTTATAATGCTTGTAATCAATTAGTTTATCGTTAGCTTTATCAACAATCATCAAAGAATATTGCCCGTATTCACCCGAGCGAAATTTTTCAACAATAATACCCTCCAATAAAGGTACGTAAAAAAAATGATCTTGTGAATATTCAAGTTTGGATTGATGTGTAAATAATATATTGCAAAAAAAGTCAGTGTTTTCTTGATGACCTTCCCATTCTCCCATGAAAGATGGTTCAGAGGAAAATGCAGAGCAGCCAAAAAACAAAAGCGATAGTGCAGATACTTTTGTAGAGAACATAATACACAAGCTCGTGTCAGTGAATTGTGAGTCTATATTCTAGAAAAACGAATATAGACATTGAGAGAATATATACGATATTGTGAGATTAGTCTGTTATACTTAGAATTTTCTATACGACAATGGATTATTTTGAAAGAAAGTCTGACCAACCAAAACGACAATGTGTCCCTAAAAGCCTTACCAAAATAATAATGGACGCACATTACGACAAGCTACTAATGCTTTCATTAGCCGCTTCGTTTCCCATCTCGATAAGCACAAACATAGATTCGATAGTGTTATTGACTTTTTTGATTTTGGTTATATAAATTGCCTTTATCAAGAAAAAAGGCCTGATAGCATGAAGCAATTTATCCTGTTAGTGACAATTTTTGGTACAATGGTACTTCCCCGAATGGGGTATTGTGGAGATAACAGGTTTACAGCTTTACTGCCTTTAACAGCACTCCAGCTCTCTCAAAAGCTCCGAGTCTTTATAGAAGGACAATTACCGAGATACCTTTTGAATCTAAAAGAGGTTAGCGTATGGTCGTTTAACAGGGATCACTACACATCCGATGGAGAAGTTGATGAACAGACTGTTGATGGAGTTATAGTTGTGACTGCCAGCTTTCATACCCCTCTTTTAGATGTTGATGTTGGTCTACAACCCCAATCTTTAAAATCCTATGCTGTGAGTGCCATCATTAACACCTCTTTTTTATCTATTTTGCCATTATTGACTGAGTATTTTAGAGCTCATTTCAACTCTGATAAAAATTACCATCTGGGCCGGGCCAATATTGAACGCAGCCAAGGGTCAGCAGCGGACAATAGCCCTGACGATTCTGGTGATGAGTTTGATGAGAATCCTGGTTTCAGGGATGATGAAGGCGAAGCTGCAGCTGCAGAAATAGATAATGGGGCCAGAGCAATGCGCCGAAAATGCGGATGTTTTGAATGTTCAAATACTAATTGTGATCCTGTATTCGAATCTCCACAATACTGGAAGGCCCATCTGCTCAGTGACAGGGAACAAGGCACTATCACTTATGAAGCCACACTGTATTACTCAGGGTTCCTTAACCCTGTCTCTATTGCCTCGTGTGGAGAGCCAAGCCCCGAACAAAAGGATGGAGACGATTGGCAAAGTGAGGAAGAAGACGAAGCACTGATTACACAGACACGCCAATGTATTGATCTATATGATGAAGGTCTTGATAAAGGGTTGAGTAAGCATCTGTTTTCTGATTCTGACCCCTGATGTCAGGATAAATGTTGCCTCTTTTTGATTGATGACTTCAAATAACAGAGAAAAGATTAGTGTTATTACGGTACCTGACAACTAACTTAGTTCATCATGAATCTTTTCAGAACTTGCTTCGATCGGTTAAAGCCTGTTCATCACCATTGATCCAGCTACTTCAGGACTTTAATGTTAGTTTATATAGGATGGTAGCTTTTTTGAATCTAGTTCCTGTTCTTCAAATCTGATCTGCGCTTCGTATGATTCGTACTCATCTTTAAACATTAGAGTTTGCAGAAAATAACTAAATACTTCTGTGCAATCTGATGATTTTGCTGTTCTTGAGTGGGTTAAAATATCTTTAGAAAAATCATCTAAATTCAACGATGAAATAAAATTTTCGATTTCAGACTCACTCATGTTTTGTATTAAATAATTCCAGCTTGGCGCCAACCTTACTAAACCAGCTCCCCATGCAGTAAAGCCGGTATAACAACATTCTGAATTAAAATAGAAGGCCGAACCATCAATCAATTCACCAAATACATGCCATATGTTGTCAGCTCGTGGGCCTATCCAAACATAAGAAATTACGAATTTTATGTTTTCTGTTGCGACACTCACCAGAGGTTTATACTCAATCATTCCTGGCATTGGTACGCCCCTGATATGATTATTGATTTCCTGATAGTAAAATTCATCATCAAAGTCATCTTCATACTCACTAAACCAATATGTAAAAGCTCTGTAGTCATGCCAGCCTTGCTCCTGGTCTTCGCACTCACGCCATAAAGCAGGAGGAATATAGTCAATATTTAAAGCATTAACTTTATCGCACAAATCGTTTTTTATATGCATACTAACGCTTTGATATACCCCAATATTAAGCGCTTCCATTAGAGATAAAAGATCTTTAGCAGAAAGATAACATAGGATTAATACCCTGATTTCATACAGGTTTAATATTCGAAAATCACCTGCATGAACCTTTGTTGTCGCATTTAAAGCTAAAGCTGTTGTAAGAATTACAAGTATAAAATATGACCGTATATTAATAAGCATTATCATTATCCTTATTGAATTGAGCTTTCGAGTATAGCCTCTTAATTAAGTGACTGGAGTAAATTCCATTCTGAAAGTCTTCATCCGACGCACCTGAGGGGCTCGGCTTGCCCTTTCGTTATGCTCTGGCATTGAAACTTCAGCTGAATAATACACTCTGATGATTTGGAATGGGTTGATCTATAATTGTTTCGTCAAACTTTAGGTTTAGTACCTCATTAGATGCGTGGGTCTGTTTTATGAAAAAGCTAATTTCATGTCTATTCATTTCCGCCTTTCTTCTTACCGGTTGCAGTTCGAACAGCCCGGAAGAACAAGATTTCCAACCTTTGGTTGGATCTGATCGGGATGAGCACGGGTGCATTGGTTCTGCCGGCTATCTTTGGTGTAAGCGTACAAACAGCTGTGAGAGACCCTGGGAACTCGCAAAAAAAGCTGGATTTGAAAACTCGGAAAAGGGCTTTTCAAGCTATTGCAAACAGCCGCAAAATCAATAAATCTGAACTTGTCCGGAAATACCCGCGTTTTTCAAGATTAAGAGATACGCCACGAACAATAGTAACGTCCAGACACTCCGGCAGGTAGACCAATCTGCTGATGATCCACCGACTTCGCCAATGAAGAGCAGAGTCAGACACTGACCAGGCAATCGAAGCTTGGCAGCAGGCCTGTCTGGGACAAATATCCTAACACAGTCGGCACCCATGGTTAGTATTATTGACTTGAGGAGGATGCAAACCTTTCCTGGCTCGACAAGTGCCATTGACACAATGTCCTATGAACAATCTCCATAGGTAAAAACTCCTGCTCAAGTCTCCCTTTTTCGTGGAGCCTGAGAGCTGTCAGGAATTGCTGTTCTTCATCCTTCAGTGCTGTAGAGTCTTCATTTACCGATGGGTTTGGCTCTGCAACTGCTTTACTTTCCTGGTACTGATTGAACAGCGCCTGATTCATTAAAAGTGCCGAAAGCTCTGGATGATATTTGCGTGCTCTGGCCAGCATGGTCAGTCCCCAGGTGTCCATATCACCCCAGTAAGCCAGGACTTTTGAGGACAGCCAGGCAGCTTGCATCCATGACAGGTTCAGGCCTGCGCCCAGGATGGCTATGGTATTGGACAGTGCAGGTAACAGGTGCAGGCATTGTTCATTTTCCACAATCAGGATCTTGTCGGCCGGTAAAGGGGTGGTGACGAGTTCCTGATCTCTGACCCTTAGCTGTTTGAAAGGCAACAGTGCCCCATCCAGGTCTGCGATTAATAACCAGTGGTGACTGTCGTCCGTAGCGTCAAGAAATTCCTCAAGCCCCAGTCTGCTTGCCAGCCCATCAAACCGGATATCAAGCAATTGCCGGATCAGCAGGTGATTGCGCTCGAAAAATTTGGTGTCGGTATTGGCCACCCCGAGAGAGCGCAGTGGCACGCCCCGGGCACAACCAGGGGTTAGGATCATGGCCAGCCTGGCGGCTTTGATCACTTCGTCTGCCGGTTTGGCCAGCCAGCGTCTTTGGCGTACGAAGTATGGATGAAAAATCGGGTCTACCTGACTGATGATTGTCAGTAGTTGTTGATATTCATGTTTGCTGTTTTTACAACCGCTTGCTTCAATCCATTCACTGGGTTTTGACAGCACCCAGTAGACAGGAACCTCAATAGCGGTGGCAGCTCCCCGATAGTTAACCGGAGTCCACTGTACCTCACCGATGTTTATTTGCCGCCATTGCTGGAAGTGCTGTCTGATTTTGTCCGGCTGCTGGCTGATGACCTGCGATGTTGGCCTGCCAATTCTGATTTTCAGGGGCCAGCTGTCCGCCATCAGCAGGCGTGTTTCCCTGATGTTGGCGTTATTCCACTGTCTGGTCAGCTCCCGAGCTATGTCATCTGGTGATTTCATGATTGGCTGGCTCATCCGTAGCAACAGGTGATTGGGTTGCGATCAGGCTCTTTTTGTTGGCGTGTTGTGCAAGGGTTTCCCAACGCATGGGCGTCAGCGTGGCTTTCATCCCTTTACGGTGAACCAGAATGGCTGATTGGGTATGTGCCCGTAGCAGGCGGATCTCTTTATTGGGTGTGACAAACAGTGGGTGAAGACCAAACTCATTGAGGGCAGAGATTATTCTGCCTGCCACCGCCTGGGAGCTTTTGGAGAAGGCTTCATCAAGGACAATTGTTCCAAATAATGGGCGGGCTGCACCTGCAGGACAGAGTGCATAGCTCAGGGAAGCGGTCAGAATGTAGCTGGCCAGGATTTCTTTTTCACCGCCACTGCCACTCTGGGACCCCTTAAGCCGTTCAATAATGGTGTGATCCGAACGGTCGCAAACTTCTACCGTGAACTGCAGTCGATAGCGGGGATCAAGCAGTGCCCGAGCCCCCAGATTTCTGCGATTGTCACTGGCCTCCCGCAGTAAACTCACCATATTCACCAGGGCCTGGTAATGGCTTTCACCATCGTCGTCTTTCAGGGAGGCTGCCCGCAGATGGCGACGGGCCGACTCCAGAGTGCGCAGACTTTCATGGACGACGCGCTGGGGTTTTAACTGAAGATATTGCCCGGGCTTGAAATCCACCCGTTGCAGGGTACGGTTCAAGTCTTCAATGCGCTCTTCCACCTGACTGACTTCGTTATCAATAGTATTCAGCAGCTGTGTGACACCCTGATCAGAGGATTGGTTAAGGTAGTTTTTAAAACGCTTCTGTTTTTCTGGTAAGGCTTCTTCGGTCAGAACTTTCAGTCGTTCGAGGTATTGAGGCATATCCATTAGCTCGGTGCCCGCTTCACTGAGGGCGCCGGTATCCTGTTTCTGGGCCTCGTTCATTTGCCGGATCAGTTTTCCTTCGGTGGTTTTTATTGCCTCCTGCAGTTCCTTAATACGGGTCGTTGACTTGTTCTGGGCGTCTTTTTCCTGGTCGGGCAGGTCGTCAGGGTTAACTGCAGAGAGATCAGGCAGTCGTCCTGTGGCCAGTTCCATTTGCTCATTGGTCAGGCCAGGGCCAATGGCGGCAAATGCTTTGTTCTTTTTCTGCTCAGCAGCGTTCAGTTGGCTGTCCAGCGCACCCAGTTGTTGCCCTTTCGCATTTATTTGTGCCCGTACTTCCTTCATTGCAGCTCTGACCTGATCCAGCTCCACCTTGGCTTTGGCGGCATCGGAATCGGGTGCTAACAGGGTGGCCAGCTGTTGCTTAAGATGGCTCAGTTGCTGTTCGTACTCCGGCAGGTTAATCTCTTCAAAGCTAATCTCTGATAGCCTGCTTAATAAGTCCAGCTTTTGTTGTATTGCCTGTTTCTGCTCCTCGGCTTTTGTATATTTCTGATTGAAGAGCTTTTCTTCCTGCCGCAGTGTCTGAATTTCTGTCTCCAGACTGGCGAGACGGTCGCGGTTGTCAAAGCCGGTCATCCAGTTCTCATGCAGGGAGCGTTGATCCTGCTTTTCATAGCGACCGCCGGAGCCGGACATCAAGCCCTGTTGGGTCATGGCGTGGGGGGTTATTTTTAACTGGTCCGGTGAGTCGACACAATGGCGATCAATACTGGCCAGAAGCATTTTCAGTGCTTCCCGGTGAGAATGGTCTTTAAAGTTGAGTTTGCGGGTAAAACCATCGTCATAAAACCGGGGCTGTGTATCCGGTTTCCTGGCATCCTGCAGTCGAACATGGACCCGGTTATGACGACTGTTGATCCAGCGAAGTGCCGCTTTCATATGCTCTGAAGGGACCAGGATCCGTTCCCGATGGCTGCCAATGGCACGTTCAATCGCTCCGCGCCACGCTTTTTCTTCAGCCTTGACTTCTACCAGCTCTGCTACGAACGGCAGGGATTCCTCTTGTAGCTGCAGTGCTTCAGCCAGATCGCTACGGAAACTCTGTAGCGATCCCTTGATATTGGAGCCGGGTCTGGCTTTAACGCTGTCGTATTCCTTACTGGCTTCTGTCAGCTGCTTTTCTCTGGATACCAGCTCAAATCCCAGTTCTTTTACTTCGTTTTCCCGTTGTTCTGCCTGTACCTGTAACGCTTGCTGCTGCTGGTCTATCTGCTGTTGGTTGGCGGTGAGTGCTTTTGCCGACAGGGTGTCATCAAGGTTGAGATTGCGGGCCAGTGTCTGGTAATTTTTGGCTCGTTGACGACAATCGGCGGTTAGTCTTTCCTGCTGTTCAATTTCACGGCCTAAAGACTCGATACTGGCCCCTCCCGCCTTCAGATAGACTTCATTTAACCGGTCTGCCTGATCCTGAAGCTGGGTTTGTTGCTTCTGACCCATTTCAATGGCGCTACGGACATCGGCTATTGATGTGTTCAATGCCTCAATCCTGGCTGTCCAGAGTTGGTGGCCTGCTATAGCAAACCAGATGGGAATAATGCCCGACAGTTCCTGCTGCTCGGATAGCTTAAGTGTCTGCTTCTGATAGTCTTTATTGAGACTCAACAAGGGCTGGAGTGAGCTCTGCTGACGGCGGGCAGTGTTCAGCTCTTCATGGATGATGGCAAGATCATCAAATTCCGTAGCCACTTCACCGGCCCGCACAAACATTGAACGGTCTTCAAGTACCAGCTCCCGGAATATCTCGTCAACGCTGTTCAGTTGTTTCAGACCTGCTGCCCGGTTCAGCAGGGGAAAGGCATTTTTGCCCACTTCAAAAAAACGCTGAATCTTATCCAGGTAAGCTTTTTTACTGTCAAACAGTTTTAGATCGGGCGTATTGCGCTCAAACTGCCTCAGTGCGCGTTTACCGTCTTCTTGCAGTCGGGTCAGCCACTCCTCCAGAGTTTGATCGTTGCGTTGGGTAAATAGCCAGAGTCTTTTCAGGTCTGTGGAAGCATTGCCTGGCACATCAATCCAGAACAGACCGCCAATATGCACCACCTGATCGCGGTGTTCAAAGCGGGCTGCCAACCCGGTGATGGTCCTACCGGTGCGGGCGATATGGTTATCATCGCCAGAGTTGTTACCGGCACCTGTCACCCCGCGAACGTAGGAGATCAGATCCCGGTCGCTTTCATGCCCGCCAGTGGAGGCCAGATTGTATTTGGGTTGAGCAACGATCAAGGTCATCAGGGCATCAACCAGTGTGGTTTTACCACTGCCTGTTGGGCCAATAATAGCGGTACCATTCAGGTCAAACGTAGCCTGGTTGTTTCCCTGGAACGGTCCCCAGTTATAGAGGCTCAGCTCTTTCAGAACAAAAGCGGTGTCCGGTTGATCAGTTGCTTGAAAAAGATCAATGCTTTTTGTCGGGCTATTCTTGTTTTTCGGTGGTAGAGCGTCGTCGTGTTGTGAATTGTTGTGGTCGCTCATGGCTTACTGCTCTGCCTCATCACGGACAATGGTTGTGGAAACGTCATCAGACGGACTGTGTGATTGCTTGAAGTGGTTCAACAAGGTTTGCAGGCTCTCAGGATTCGCCAGATGTGTGATGATGGGTCGGATGGCTACTGTTTGCTGTTTGTCGTCTACTGAAACCAGTCCGTGGATGGAGAGCTTGTCCAGCAGATTATCCAGCCGCTTGCGTTCACGGGAGTCGCTCCCCATATCACCCAGGTAGACCTGAAGCTGGGAAAGCAGTTCTTCAATATCAACCCGTGCATCACTGGCACCAATCCCGGCTTCTTGTTCATGGGCGATATACTGTTGTCGAAGTATGGCGATCAGGAGTGATTGTTCCATAGTAATCCGTTGTCGCCTGACCAGTGGATGTGTCCATTCATCACTGTCTGCCCCGTCTTCTTCCTGGTTTTGCCACAGGTCGCTAACCACCAGAAATGCAAGGCCACGGATATCATCAATGGTGAGTTTCAGATCCAGAGGTTCCAGAATTTGATTGATCTGCTCCCGGGAGACAACGGACTGTTGATAGAGATTGGGTCGACGGCTGGCTTCAAGATAACCGAATTTCATCAGCTCCTGTACAGCCTTCTTTATGTTTTTAGCCGTTATTGTGGTTGAGCTTTCATGCTGCTGGCTGGAGGACTGGTCTTCTGGAGCATCTGCCGGGGGCTGCTGTTTCTGCGTCCCGGAAGCAATCAGTTGGTCAAAAAAATCGCTCATAGCTTTACAGCTCCCAATTAATGGCGGACAGGGTTTCCTCTTCCAAATTAGCTTTTGGCAGATAGAATCGGAGCCAATGTCCATCGCGGTCCTGAATATCCAGTTGCTCCTCATCCTGATCAATAATCAGTTCCGCTTCCCTGGCCATGCTTAACCAGAGTGCCAGGGTTTCCAGGTCGTGGGTCGGGGGCAGGTGTTCTGCCAGCTCGGCGATGGTCATGGGGGTGCCCCGGCGCTTTAACAGGGCAATGGTCTGTTCCAGAAGGGCTTCTCTGTCCAGACCATCAAAGGCGTCCCAGAAATCATCGTCCAGCTCATTCAGATCGACGGCACCTTGAGTGAGCAATAGCTCCCGGGACTCCAGCTGCTCAAGGGACTTGAACGTCAGTCGTTCAATCAGAGGCAGTCCGGATAAGGGGATAGCCAGCGGCTTGAATGGCGCGGGGGCGCGTCGTAATTTCTGGTTCTGCCAATCCAGATTCAATGCGCTTTCCATAATGTCATTCAGCAGTTGGCCCACACGATGGTGCTCGGCTGCCAGTCCGGATTTCAGAAAACCTTTCACATCCCGTTCGCTGCGGGCCCTGGCACGAATTACATATTCGGACTCCCGGACCAGACTGGAGGTGAGCCAGCGCAGTTCGGCGGACTGTTGTTGTGTCAGGGCCTTGCGGCAGGGGGCACTGCCAAGAATACTCCGTAATTGATGCTTCATATTCTCCAGCTCAACCGAGTGGCTTAGCTGCTGATAAAAGCCGTGGAAAACCTGGCCTTCGGGTGTGTTCAGGAGATGGTCGTGGTTATCGAGCAGGCGGTCGACGACCTCTCCCCGGTGGTGCTGTTCACTGATAATGGATTGGCGGAGGTGACGATCTGCCTCCCGATAGGAATCTTCAACTCTGCGAAAGTCCGACTTCAGTGTCATGGCCAGGTTATAAACTTCCCGTATATTTTCCACTGCAGATGGCCCGTCAAGCACTTTAAATTCACCACGATTAACCCGTTCCAGCTCCTGTTGCAGTGCATCGATCTGTCGTTTCAGTGCATTTGCCCGACTTTTCTGATCGGGGTTGAGCTTGGCTTCAAGATTATCGATCTCCCGTTGAACGGTGGCCAGACGGGAAGCAGTAGACGTCATAATGCGGTTATCCATGCCGTCAATAAACTCCATGGCCTGTTGCAGGGCATCCGTAGCAAACAGCTGACCTTCCCGTTCTACGATCAGCTTGCGTCGACGCCACTCTCTCATTTCCTTTTTGGCTAACAACAGAAAGTCTTCGGTATCGATATCGAACTCATCGTGATTGACAAACTGACTGAGAATTTCGGCCAGAAGGTGGAGGGCTTCTTCTTCTGATACTGCCTCCCGTTCCTGCTCGAACAGAGTCTTAAGGCAACTGATCATCAAGGGGCCACGTCGGGATGCCAGCAGCTGCCAGGCTGGATTCTGGTTGCGGGCCAGCACTAGGTCGTTGCTGAGTTTACTATCGGGGGAGGGCATTTTTGTAGTCCCGTCAGGTGCTGGAATAGGGGCTGATTTTATAATAGTTGGCGATATTATCGGACTACAGAACTTTTTAAAAAGCTCATCGTCTTGATATGTCCTTTCCCTTTCCTTGACGATGGTTGCTAACAAAAGCCCTGAATTTTGATGCGGAGTTTTTCAACAAGGTTTGCAGGTTCTCGGGATTCGCTCCCCATATCCTTTAAATCAGTGGTTGCCGACAGGCAATCCACTGGGTTTTGTTGTTAAGTGGCGTGTTACTTGCTGGCCAGGTGGTTCACGATCTGGATCAGAAGTTCTTCGCTCTTGTCGAAACGACGATCAACCGCTTTGAACTTCTCATCAACCGCTTTGAACTTCTCCCGTTGTTCATTGAGGATCAGAGAGACCACCCCGTGAGTAGTTTCAAGAATTTTGTTGTTTTCTCGAAAGGCATACTCAAGGTGTTCAACCTTTTGCTCAAGCCTGGTAACTCTTGCCTCTAGCGACATAGGTACTACCCATTTTTATTGAATGAGCCACCAGAATAGCAGACTTTGAGAGATGGTACAGAGACACCTGACACCCAGACAGACATGAAACTGGGAAAGCAGTTTTTCAATATCAATCTGTGCATCACTGGCACTAATTCCGGTTTCTTGGCCCGTATAAAACTGTCAAGTAGGCTAATTTTGATCGCATGTATACCTATTCATCAAACAAAGCTTTCTTACGTCATCAGTCAGCTGGTGATATGACTTATCAATCCTTTGAAAATGACCAGATCATTGATACCAAACGGGGCACATAATTGTTCCGTCATAATTCAGGGTGTCTTGAACGGTAGCCAGAACACTACATGAGGTTCATGGATTCATACTTCCCAATCAGTTCATTAATATTATTATGTTTCCAATAGTCATTACCAACATGGAGCTTTATTGAATTAGATCCAAGATCACCTGTAAACGTAATGATCGTTTCTCCATTTTCCGATTCCATTTTAACCCTGCCATGCTTTGAACTGGCCAAGGGAATAAAATTAACTCCAACACCTTATGAGGTTGGGATAATATTGATGTGGCATTTCAACAAATCTTTAAAAACCAGACATTCGACAATTTTCTTTTTTACATCGCTGGCATCCAATTTCAGGTGCACAGAAGGGTGATGTATTTTTTCCAAACGAGCTATCTTTGCACCTTTGAAGTTGAAAGAGCAAGGCGATTTTCTATGTTTGTTAACTGTAAAGCCCCGGAGATCGGAATGCCCTTCATGGCGAATGGATTTCAAGGTTGATGGCTGGGTGTCCTGATTTTGCACTTCATAAATATCATTCATTCGTCCTCCAGTTCCCACCCTGTATCATATCTATCCAGCGTATCAAGGTATTGTCTCAGCTCGGAGATTTTTTGTTCAATGGCTTCTCTTTCACTAGGGAATTTTTCTTTGTACCCAGGAAGATGTGCCAATGTACAGTATGTCACAGCTTGAATTGTGACTTTATCGCCTTTTGACCAGTTATTGTTGAGGGGATGGGTGAGTATGTCATTAGCGACTTGCAGCACTTCATCGAGGCTCAGTGATAGACAACCAGGAGCCTGCTTCATCATCTGATTAACATGATCCCCGTAATACAAACTAACGGTTCTTTCCTGAAAAGACCGAAGACAATACCCCCTGTTTTCTGGCCAGCATTGAGAAAGTTTATTACTAATATCACTGGTTTTAACCCCCATGCTACCAGCAAAAGCATGTCCGGCTTCTTCAGCAGTTGACTGGGGTGCATCCACTTCTTGAGGTGGAGTATTGGTTCGAAATAAGCTAATCATTCCTGTTCTCCTCTTTGTAAGCGTATAAATTTGAGATTTTCTAACACATATATATTTTGACCAACAAATCAGAAAATAGTTCAAGTGACCCACCTGAATGCTCAAGAAATTACTGAACATCTAAAGAATCTAGCAGCCTGTCGGACTTAAGCGTCCGTAGCGAGGATTGCAAGAAATTGAGGATAAAAATCTCTGTTTCTGAGGAGAATAGCGAGCTATTTGACGAAGAAACAGAGATTTTTAGACCAATTTATTGCAACCGCAGTAGGACAGTCTTAAGTCCGACAGGCTGCTAGAGCCAGAATAACCAGGCCGGCTTCTATTATCAGCAGCTGAGCCATTCGATTGAGCTGGAGAATATGAACCATCAATTACGGAGTATTCTTGGCAATTCCGCCTCCCGCAAGACTCCTGACACAACAGCAGTCCGCCGAACTGTGCTGGCTCATCTCCAGCCTGGTCCGGGAGTCCGCGTCAAAATCAGGACATCCAGCCTTCAATACAGAAACCCATTGGGCATGAAGAGCATTCTAATCGAGAGGGCTATTCCGATGTCGGAGGCTTTAGTATTTTCAAGCATGAAGCACCACCTCTCTATTTTGGCCACGACATAGTCAGAGCGGCAAGGATAGCTCGTCTGGAAAAATTACATCACCCTTCTGTACATCTGAAAGTGGATAGCTATCTTAAAAAGACAGTTGTCGGATGTCTGGATTTTAAAGAATTGTTGAAAGGCCGCATCGAAATTCTCCCAACCATATCAGGTTCTGGATTTAATGCTCATCCTTTGGGCGGTTCAAAGGATCGCAAGGTTGAAATGCAGTGGGGAAATGGTGAAACGATTATTAAGTTTACAGGTGACCATGGAATTGAGCCAACAAAGCTCCATATTGGTAATGACTATTGGAAGTATAATAACATTAAATTACTGATTGAAACGTATAAATCCAAGAACCTCATGTAGTTTTCTGGTCCATCCAGTAGGTCATTTGAACTATTTTCTGATTTATTGGTCGAAACAACAGAGTTTAGAAAATCTCTAATTTATACAATCAAAAACAGGAAAAAAGGAATGAACAACATACCTCGAACCAGTGCTACAACTTCAGCATTAAGCAGTCTGCCGCCAACAGATGATGAAGAAGTCGTCCGTGCTTTTGATGATAACAAGGAGGTTAAACCCAGTGATATTGGCAATGAACTTTCTCAACGTTGGCCAGAAAATGCAGGGTGTCTTCTTCAGGAAAGAAGCGTTGCTTTGTTTTGTGGGGATCGGGTCAAACAGATGCGTAGAGAAATCGAAGCTTTCTTGAGGTCTCTCGACTCTAATCATCATGGTTACTTTACAACCAAGTTCCATGATTTGCTAAAAGTTGTTGATGAAACACTCTCTCACCCCCTCAACCAGGACTGGTCAAAGATTGATGCAGATATGATGAGAGGCCTGGCACATATGATAATTGGCCATCTTATTCATTATGGCAACGAACTCCCTAGTGAAAGAGTAATCATTGAACATAAAATAGAAGAGCTGAGACAATACATTGATACGATAAAACGTAACACTGTTGAAACCAGTGTATGAATGCGGTCACTTCTGGTACCGGTGGGCGGACTCGAACCGCCACGCCCGCAAAGGCGGGGGATTTTGAATCCCCTATGTCTACCAATTCCATCACACCGGCACTGTTTTCAGGACTGGGCTGTCCCGAGAAGATGTGGCGTAGTATACATAAGCCCGAATCGTTTTCAACAGCCGTTTTGCCCTGAGAGCTGGTATTCGGTATTTCTGATTATTTTTTCTTCCTTACGTAGTAACTGAAACCAAAGTGCATAGAATGTCGCCTGACAGAGTTGGAGTTTTACAGTATATTATCCTGCTTTTTTGAGAAATGGCCCTGTTTGCCCGTACTCGTGATTCGAATCGGTTGAGCTGTCTAAGGCTGTTTAGTTTTCAAGTACCAGGTCACACACCCACTATGCGCGTCAGTGATTTTGATTTTGAGCTGCCCGACGAACAGATTGCCCGGTTTCCTGCCAGGGAACGAACCGGTAGTCGTCTGTTGCGGCTTGATGGTCCGACAGAAACCATTACCCATGGGCAGTTTGCCGATGTAGAAAGTCTTCTGGAGCCCGGCGATCTACTGGTTATGAACAACACCCGGGTGATTCCTGCGAGGCTGTTTGGCCAAAAGGAGACCGGTGGTAAACTGGAAGTTTTGATAGAACGTGTTTTGGAAGAACGAAAAGTTTTAGCGCACATACGTTCCAGTAAAGCGCCTAAGCCCGGCAGCCGTATCTTTCTGGCTGATGGTTGTGTGCAAGCAGAAGTGACAGGTCGGCAGGGGGCTCTGTTTCTCATTGACTTTGATATGCCCGTGCTGCCTCAGTTACAAGAGCATGGTCATATGCCGCTTCCTCCCTACATCGACCGTGAAGATGGTAGTGCGGATCGTCTGAGGTACCAGACGGTGTTTGCTCAAAAAGACGGTGCTGTGGCAGCGCCAACGGCCGGCCTGCATTTTGACGAAGCCATGTTACAACGCCTGAAAGATAAAGGTGTTGAGCAGGCTTTTGTTACTTTACACGTAGGCTCTGGCACTTTTCAGCCAGTGCGGGTTGAGCATATCGCCGACCATGAAATGCATTCTGAGTACATAGAGGTGCCGGAAGAAGTCTGCGAAGCAGTCAATGCCGCTCGTGCCCGGGGTGGCAAAGTTGTGGCTGTAGGGACTACATCGGTACGTTCCCTGGAGTCAGCGTCCAGAGATGGGGAAATCAAACCCTTCTTCGGTGATACCGATATCTTTATTTTCCCGGGTTATGAATTCCGTTCTGTAGATGCAATGATCACGAACTTCCACCTTCCACAGTCAACATTGCTGATGCTGGTCAGTGCCTTTTCAGGCAAAGACGCCATACTTCGGGCTTATAACGAGGCGGTGAAAGAAGGCTATCGATTCTTCAGTTATGGCGATGCCATGTGGCTGACCCGCAAAGCCTGAATATGAAAGCCGGTCGTCGGGCTTGAAAAAAACGGATCCGTTCCCACCTTAAACTTGATTTTATTTTAGATATGACTCGGATGAATGCAGTCTGCTGTGTCGTCTGAATTGAGAGGCTCATGAGTAGAGAAGAGTGCTTCATGCAGTTCCAGGAGCTCGCCACTGATGGTGAAGCTCGACGTGGACGGCTGACCTTTCCCCGTGGCACGGTTGAAACGCCCTGTTTTATGCCCGTTGGTACCTATGGCACCGTTAAAGGCATGATGCCCAGGGATATTGCCGACACCGGCGCGGAGATTATTCTCGGGAATACTTTCCATCTGATGTTGCGTCCCGGCACTGAAATTATCCGTGAGCATGGGGATCTGCACGATTTTAATCAATGGCAGGGGCCGATTCTGACCGACTCGGGTGGTTTTCAGGTTTTCAGTCTGGGCAAATTGCGCAAGATCACTGAAGAAGGTGTTTCTTTCAAGTCGCCTGTGGATGGTTCTCCTGTATTCCTGAGCCCGGAAGTCTCTATGCAGGTTCAGCGTGAGCTGGGTTCAGATATTGTGATGATCTTTGACGAGTGTACCGATGGCGAGGCTTCTGAAAAGGAAGCAGAAGCGTCCATGGAGTTGTCCCTTCGTTGGGCCAAGCGCTCCAAACAGGCTCATGGCGACAGTCCTTCGGCTCTGTTTGGAATTATCCAGGGCGGCATGTTTGAGCATCTGCGCGATCGTTCTCTGGAAGGGTTGACCGAGATTGGCTTCGATGGTTATGCCATTGGCGGTCTATCTGTGGGTGAGACCAAGGCGGATATGATGCGTATTCTGTCGCATATTACCAACAAGGTGCCCGAAGGTTATCCACGTTACCTGATGGGCGTAGGCAAGCCGGAAGATATTGTTGAAGCCGTACGCCGTGGTGTGGATATGTTTGACTGTGTGATGCCGACCCGAAATGCCCGCAACGGCCATCTTTTTGTAGACGAAGGTGTCATTAAAATTCGTAATGCCGTTCATAAGCGGGATAACCGGTCATTGGAAGAGGGTTGCGACTGCTATACTTGCCAGAATTTCAGTCGCTCCTATCTGCATCATCTGGACAAATGTGGCGAGATCCTGGGCTGTATGCTCAATACAATCCACAATCTTCGCTACTACCAGAGGGTCATGGCAGGTTTGCGAGACGCCATTGAACAAGGTAAATTGGACGACTTTGTCGAAGAGTTCTACCGAAAGCGTGGTCAGGCAGTGCCGGTACTTTAATTGGTCGGTAGGATCCTGTTTTTGATCTAACGGAATTTAACTGTGTATTGTTTTAAGGAGCATTTGAATGATCCCATTCATCAGTCCGGCATTTGCTGAAGCAGCTGGAGCAGTCCCAGCGGGTCCTGGCATGTACGGTCAGCTGATCATGCTGGGTGGTTTTGTCCTGATTTTCTGGCTGCTGATCTGGCGCCCACAGTCCAAGCGGGCCAAGGAGCACAAAAACCTGCTCAGCAATCTGTCAAAGGGGGATGAGGTCGTGACCACTGGTGGTATCGTTGGTAAGGTCGTAAACACTACCGATGAGTTTATTACCTTGAAGGTTGCTGAGAACATCGAACTGAATTTCCAAAAATCTTCAGTAGCTGCTTCTCTGCCCAAGGGCACTATTAAAGCTATTCAGTGATAGCTATGAGCTAATGAACAGCCATGAGCTGTGGAAATTGTTTTTCTGAATCGTTGATGATGAAAAATTTTTTCAAGATAAAAAGCGTGACCGGGAATCGAGGATGGTTTCCGGTTATTTCTGGAGAAACGGACTTTGCCTGAGCATCAGGGAGAGTTTTGTTCCTTGAACAGGCTTCTGATCCAGGCATTTAAAATTTAGAACAGGAACCGGTGGGCCATGCTCAATCGATATCCGCTGTGGAAGTACCTGCTGATTGCAATCGTCGTTGCCCTTGGCTTTGTGTACGCTCTGCCCAACTTGTACCCCGATGACCCTGCTATTCAGATATCGGGCGCCAGTTCATCTGAAACCATCAATGCTGGTGTGCAGGATAAGGCACAAAAAGCGCTTGCTGAGGCCAATATTGAGGTTAAGGCCAGTGATAATAATAACGATGCCTTGTTGATTCGACTGAAGCATGCTGATCAGCAGCAGTTGGCTAAATCGGTGATTAAGGATGCCCTGGGCGATGACTACATCGTAGCGCTCAATCTGGCTCCGACGACACCAGAATGGCTGACATCCATGGGCGCCTACCCCATGAAGCTGGGTCTCGATTTGTCTGGCGGTGTGCATTTCCAGCTGGAGGTGGATACGGATCGGGCTGTTAAGACCAAGCTGGATATTTCCAATACTGAAATTCGTACACTGCTTCGAAAGGAAAGGTTGCGCTATCGCACTATGCCTGATCGTGTTGACGGTGCCCGTCAGCTGGCATTCCTGGATGAAGCAACCCGTGACAAGGCAGAGCGTCTGATCAAGCGCGAGTTTCCTGATTTGCTGGTAGAGGCTGAAGACCTGGGGGAGCGTTATGCTGTTTCCTATCGCTACTCCGAACAGTATATTCGTGAACTGGAGGATTATGCGGTCAAGCAAAACCTGACGACTGTTCGTAACCGTGTTAACGAGTTGGGTGTTTCTGAACCTCTGGTGCAGCGTCAGGGGCGTAATAGCATTGTTGTTGAGCTTCCGGGTGTTCAGGACACCGCAGAAGCCAAGCGTATTCTCGGTAAAACCGCTAACCTCGAGTTTCGTCTTGAGGCGCTGCCAAATGCTTCCCGCAGTAATTCGGAGGCTTTTAATTACCAGGGGCGTACTGTTAACCTGGAGCGCGACATAATTATCACCGGTGAGCGAGTTTCCAGTGCTCAGTCGAACTTTGATACCGAAAGTGGTCAGCCTCAGGTAAATATTAGTCTGGACAGTACCGGTGGCAAGAAGATGAATAACGCCACGCGGAATAATGTCGGGCGCAGCATGGCGGTCATCTTTATTGAGCAGAAGCCTGTCACTCGAACCGAATCCCGTGAAATTGACGGAAACCTGGTCAAAGTTAAAGTGCCCGGTTTCCGTGAAGAAAAACGAGTGATCAGTCTGGCTACTATTCAGTCGGCACTGGGTAACCAGTTCCGTATTACTGGTCTGGATTCTTCGGGTGAAGCCTCTGAGCTGGCCCTGTTGCTGAGAGCTGGCTCCCTGGCGGCGCCAATGTATTTTGTTGAAGAGCGAACAGTCGGCCCAAGCCTGGGTGCCGAGAATATCAAAATGGGGTTGGACTCCACTCTGATGGGATTGGGTCTTGTCGTCATGTTTATGGTGGTGGTCTACCGGGTTTTTGGTTTGCTGGCAAATATTGCCCTGGCAATCAACCTGATGCTGTTGATTGCTGTCATGAGTATCTTTGGTGCTACCCTGACAATGCCCGGTATTGCCGGTATCGTTCTGACACTGGGTATGGCGGTGGATGCCAACGTGCTGGTGTTCTCGCGTATTCGAGAGGAGATTAAGCTGGGGCGTCCGGTACAGCGTGCGATTCATGATGGTTATGACCGTGCTTTTGTATCGATTTTTGATGGTAATATTACTACGCTTTTGGTCGGTCTGATTCTCTTTGCCGTGGGAACCGGTCCAATCAAGGGCTTCGCTGTGACTCTGTCTATCGGTATCGTCACATCCATGTTCACCGCGATTATGGTGACCCGCTCACTGGTGAATCTGGTGTACGGCGGACGTCGTGATCTGAAGAAACTGAGCATCTGAGGTGGTCACAATGGCAGACAAGAAAGCAGCCTTGAGCGAAAAAGCAGCCTTGAGCGATAAAACCATTAATTTTATGAAGTTGCGTACCTACGCAACTATTCTTTCCGTTGTGATGATCCTGGGCTCCCTGGCTTCCCTGGCCACTAAAGGAATTAACTGGGGTCTGGATTTTACCGGCGGTACCTTGATCGAGCTGGTTTATGATCAGCCTGCTAACACGGAAGAGATTCGTAACCAGCTGGGTGAGGCTGGTTATAATGACGCCGTCGTGCAGGAGTTCGGTTCTGTACGTGACATTCTGGTTCGTATTCCCGGTGATGATCCGGCTCTGGGCCATAATATTGCCAAGCTGCTGGATCAGAATCACGATGGTAGCGTTGTCGTCAAGCGAGTAGAGTTTGTTGGTCCTCAGGTAGGTGAGCGACTGAGAGAGCAGGGTGGCCTGGGGATGCTGATGGCTCTGGGTCTGGTTATGCTTTATATCGCTTTTCGGTTTCAGTTCAAATTTTCTGTCGGTGCCGTTCTGGCATTGACCCATGACACCATTATCGTTCTGGGATTGTTCTCCTTTATGCAATTGCAGTTCGACCTCACCGTTCTGGCGGCGATACTGGCGGTTATTGGTTACTCGTTGAACGATACCATTATTGTGTACGACAGAATTCGTGAAAACTTCAGGAAACTGAGGAAGGGTGATGCGGATGAAATCATCAATGTTTCCCTGACTCAGACACTGGGTCGGACATTAGCAACCTCGGGTACTACCTTGATGGTGCTGCTCTCGCTGTACCTGTTTGGTGGTGAGATGATCAATGGTTTTGCCACAGCGTTGATTGTAGGTATTGGTGTGGGTACATATTCCTCCATCTATATTGCCTCCAATCTGCTGATCTACATGAAGATCAGTCGTGAAGACCTGATTGTTCCTGTTAAGGAAGATGACGCTGATCACAGACCCTGATGGTTGTCGTTAGCAGGTTTCTTTATTGAGGCACCTGTCAGTCTGATGAAGAACCGGCCGTATAAAGGCCGGTTTTTTTTGCGCTCTGACTCAATATTTTAAATCTTGTCACGCTGCATAAAAAGCAATCTGTGCAATGGCTTTGGTTCAGGCCCCAAATATTATTAAACTGTTTGTACTACCGCGTTGAGGTGTCAGTATGCTGAGTCAGAATAATACTGCTCTGGTTGTTGTTGATGTTCAGGGTAAGCTTGCCACATTGATGTATAAGCAGGAGAAAATGCATGACGCTCTGGTGAAAATGATCAAAGGGGTTCGAATGCTGAATTTGCCTGTTTTATGGCTGGAGCAGTTGCCCGAAAAATTGGGACGAACGACTCCAGAAATTGCAGATGAGTTGGAGGGTGTGGCCCCCATAGCCAAGACAACATTCAGTGGTTGTGGGCAGCAAAAGTTTATGGATTCACTGATGGCAACTGGAAAAACATGCATTTTACTGGCAGGTATTGAGACTCATATTTGTGTCTATCAGACGGCTCTGGATTTAATGGCTTCAGGCTACGAAGTCGAAATAGTGGCTGATGCGACTTCATCCAGATCTAAGCACAGCAAGCGACTGGCGTTAGATAAATTGGCACGCAAGGGTGTTGAGATGACCAATGTTGAAATGGCACTGTTTGAACTGATGAAAACCGCCGGGAGTGATGTTTTTCGAGACGTGGCGAAACTGTTGAAATGACTTTGCCTAAAAAGCGAGCCTTAGCCCGGAAGGGTAAGGCTCTAGGAGGTCAGCGTCCCATGTTTTCGTGGGCAAATGGGCGAATACGTTGCAGTACTTCCTTGAAGCATTTGGGGTTGGCGGCAACGACCTGTCCCTTGTCCAGGAAGTCGTGTCTGCCATTGAAATCGCTGCACAGACCACCGGCTTCCTGGATTAATAGTATACCAGCTGCCATGTCATATTTCTGCAGACCGAATTCCCAGAATGCGTCCAGACGGCCGCAGGCAACGTAGGCCAGATCCAGTGCAGCAGCCCCTGCGCGACGAATGCCGGCGGTATCGCCCAGTAAGGTGCGCATCATGTTCAGGTAGCCATCCAGATAGTTCAGGTTGTTGCCGGAGAAAGGGATGCCTGTCCCGATTAATGCGCCTTCAAGGCTTTTGCGACTGCTTACGCGAATGCGTTTGCTGTTCATTGTGGCGCCTTGTCCACGACTCGCGCAAAATGCTTCGTCACGAATGGGGTCAAGCACAACAGCGTGTTCAATGCGGCCGCGATATTGACAGGCGATGGAAATAGCAAAAGTGGGGATGCCACGGATGAAGTTGGTGGTGCCATCCAGTGGGTCAATGATCCAGAGGTAGTCCTTACCTTCACCTTTTCCTTCAGTAGTACCGGACTCTTCACCAAAGAATCCGTGGTCGGGGTACGCCTTCTTTAATGCGCCGATAATGGTTTTCTCGGAAGCTCTGTCGACTTCAGTGACAAAGTCGTTCCGGTCTTTTGCCTGCACCTTGAGACTCTCGAGGTCTTGATGGGCGTGAAGGATGATTTCGGCGGCCGAGCGAGCTGCTCGCAAGGCCATGTTCACCATGGGTTGCATAGGCTGGACTACGTCTGACTGTGAAAGATCGAAATGCTGACCGAGGGGGTCGGCAGCCTGGTACAGACTGGTTTCCTACACGGAAAATAAAGTTCCGAGTATTGGGCCAGTGACTGGGAAAACAAGCGCTGGAGTATAACAGTGTTATTTAAGGCTGGAAACCTTTCATTGTGCTTGTGTGCAGTCTCTGATTTAACGCTGATGATCAGGATGGAGGTATTGGTTGTTAACTATATCGGTTTTAAGGCCAATCGAAGCTTCCCTTACGTGGCTGTCAGTCATTGTTTGGGTTAAACTCGTCGGCCTGATCGTATATATCATAAAAATCATCCGTTACAGATTTTGGATGAGTTTTATGGCATTTAATGAGCTTCTGGCTCCTTGTTTTTGGTGCAAACGAGATATCCCCCAGTGAGTGACGCAGTCGCAATTGAGCCTTTGGTGCTCGACAATATTTCCATTGTTCTGATTAATACCACTCATCCCGGTAATATCGGGGCGGCAGCAAGGGCTATGAAGACCATGGGGCTTAGTAAGCTGGTGTTGGTGGAGCCGCAGGAGTTTCCTTCAGACAAGGCTAGTGCGCTGGCTTCCGGAGCGGATGATCTGCTGGCTCATGCCAGCGTGGTGGGTACTTTGGAAGAGGCAGTAGCTGACTGTCACTTTGTGGTCGGTACCAGCGCCAGAGTCAGAGGGGTGTCCCTCCCTCTGGTAGATCCACGTGCCTGCGCTAACCAGATTCTTTCTGAAGCGAGCTCAGGAAATATCGCTCTGGTCTTTGGCAGGGAGGATCGCGGGATGACTAATGAAGAATTACAGATGTGTCATCTTCAGGTGCATGTTCCGACCAATCCGGATTTCAGCTCGCTGAACCTCGGAGCTGCTGTCCAGGTTATGACCTATGAGTTGAGAATGGCATGGCTGGCTATAACCCGGGGTGAAGTTCCGCTACCTTCACCGCGAACCCATGAGCTGGCATCCCAGGATGATGTAGAGCGTTTTTATGAGCATTTATATAAGACGCTGATTCAAATCGGCTTTCTTGAGCACAGTAGTCATGAGAAGATTATGGCCAAGCTCAGGCGAATGTACGGTCGCATTCGTCCAGATCGCGTCGAGCTGAGTATCCTTAGAGGCATTTTGTCAGAGACCGGGAAGTTTGCAGGTTGTTCCGGCAGAACTGAAGAGGCTGAGGAGACTCAAAAGAAGTAAAAATGTACATTCAATAATAACAACAGCACCCAGAAAACAAGTGACGAATTGACCCATGTTTGAACGTTTAAAAGAAGACATAAGAACGGTCATGGTGCGTGATCCGGCTGCCCGGAGCACCTTTGAAGTTCTTACCAACTATCCGGGGCTTCATGCTTTGTTGTTGCATCGTGCAGCGCATAAAATCTGGAAGTCCGGTTTCTGCTGGTTGGGCCGATCGCTGTCTACATTCAGTCGCTGGTTAACTGGTATAGAAATACATCCTGGTGCCAGCATTGGTCGACGTTTTTTTATAGATCATGGAATGGGTGTGGTGATCGGTGAAACGGCCATCATTCATGACGATGTGACTCTCTATCACGGTGTGACGCTGGGAGGGACTTCGCCGAATAGAGGTAAAAATCACCCTTCGAATCAGGGTAAGCGTCATCCGACACTTATGGAGGGAGTTGTGGTTGGTGCAGGTGCCAAGGTGTTGGGTCCCTTTATTGTTGGCGCAAATGCCAAAATTGGTTCCAACTCGGTGGTGGTTCGTGAAGTGCCTGAAGGTGCTACGGTGGTTGGCATACCGGGGCGTATCGTCAAAAAGCGTGAAGAAGTGGATTCTCGGCGCCAGAAAATGGCGGAAAAGATAGGTTTTGATGCCTATGCAGTGACAGAAGATATGCCGGATCCTACCGCAAACGCTATATCTGCGATGCTGGATCATATGCAGGCAGTGGATAGTCGTATAGAAGAGCTCTGTATGACGCTCAGGGAGCGTGGGCTTGATTGTGGTGACAAGCAGCTGCCTGAATTAAGAAAAGAAGATTTTGCCAGCGTAAAATCAGGCACGGAGGGTGAAGTGCTTACGCATCCATAATTTGCTTGGATGCGGGGTGCTGCTTGTATACAATAGCGTCGGCCTGCAGGTCGCTGAGTTTTTTAATGGTGCTTTCGTTAGTAACGTTTCCAGATGGTTGAGCAACAGGTCCTTAATTCAGATGATCTTTTTCGGTTGGCTTGACCTCGACTTCGCCTGATCCCTCTCTGAATCCCTCTCCTCGCAATGGCTGGCTTAAGGTCAAAGCAGGGCTCTCGGACTATTATTTATAATACTTGACTAAATTACTAGGGTATTTCATAATTCGCACGAATACTGATCCTGTGATGGTTTTATTACGTATGCAGGATAGAGCTGCTGTCTGGACAAGCAGCAAAAACAGTAGATTGGATTCTTTTGATAACACCGGCTCTGGTCGGCTAGTTCGGAGATATTGCCAGCATGCGATTAACAACGAAAGGGCGTTATGCCGTGACCGCTATGTTGGATCTGGCTCTTCATGCTGGAGAAGGGCCTATAGCACTGGCTGATATTTCCGATCGTCAGGGTATCTCTCTATCCTACCTGGAGCAGCTGTTTTCTCGTCTCCGTAAGGGAGACCTGGTATTCAGTGTTCGGGGGCCCGGAGGTGGTTACCGCCTGAGTCGTGATATTGATGAAATCTATGTGGCAGAAGTGATTGATGCGGTTAATGAGTCGGTTGATGCCACACGATGTCATGGCAGTGGTTCCTGCCAGAAAGGGGCTAAATGCCTTACCCATGACCTCTGGCATGATCTTAGCCAGCAGATCCACGAATTCCTCAGTGGTATCAGTCTTGCTGAACTCGTAGCCAGACGTGAAGTTCAGAGTGTTGCGATCCGTCAGGATGAGCAGCAGGGACTGAAAAACAAGAGCGCGATCAATAGCCTTCTTTGATGAGGGAGGGCAGTTGATCGCAGGGACAAACAGCCTTGAGTGACTCGAACAACACCAATGTCCGAGCGCCTGGAGATGTACGGGATGAAACTACCTATATACCTGGATTATTCAGCAACAACACCCTGTGATCCGCGTGTTGCTGAGAAGATGAGTCAATGCCTGTTGTCTGAAGGCAATTTCGGTAATCCTGCATCCCGTTCACATGTATTTGGCTGGAAGGCAGAAGAAGCCGTTGAAAATGCTCGTAGACAGGTTGCGGATCTGTTGAATGCTGACCCCCGTGAAATTGTCTGGACTTCAGGTGCCACAGAGTCTGACAATCTCGCCATTAAAGGCGTAGCGCACTTTTACAGCAAGAAGGGTAAGCACGTCATTACTTCCAGGATTGAACACAAGGCGGTTCTGGATGCCTGTCGTCAGTTAGAGCGTGAAGGCTATGAGGTGACTTACCTCGAGCCAGATTCTCAGGGGATGATTACACCCGAGCAGGTAAGTAGTGCATTGCGTGAAGACACTGTTCTGGTCAGTCTCATGCACGTCAATAATGAAATTGGTGTGGTCACAGATATCGCAGCCATTGGCGAAATTACCCGAGCCAACAAGGTTTTGTTCCACGTTGATGCTTCGCAGAGTGCGGGTAAGCTGCCTATTGACCTGGCCAGTCTCAAAGTGGATCTGATGTCTTTATCGGCTCACAAGATGTATGGCCCTAAAGGTGTGGGCGTGCTGTACGTGCGTCGTAAGCCGCGCGTTCGTATCGAGGCTCAAATTCATGGTGGCGGTCATGAGCGTGGAATGCGTTCAGGTACTCTTGCTACACACCAGCTCGTCGGCATGGGTGAAGCTTGTCGTATCGCCAAAGAAGAGATGGCTGTTGATAACGAGCACAGCCTGAAGCTGCGTCAGCGCTTTATGAACAGTATTGCAGATATGGAAGAAGTCCATGTCAATGGCAGTCTTGAACACCGTGTTGCCGGTAATCTCAATATCAGCTTTGCCTTCGTAGAAGGTGAGTCCCTGATTATGTCTCTGAAAGATATTGCTGTCTCTTCCGGGTCGGCCTGTACTTCAGCCAGTCTGGAACCGTCTTATGTGCTGCGTGCGCTGGGCGTCAGCGATGAGCTGGCACACAGTTCCCTGCGTTTCAGCTTTGGCCGTTTCACAACCGCTGAAGAGGTAGATCATGCCGTTGCCCAGGTAAGAGAGGCCGTAGGAAAACTGCGTGAACTTTCACCTCTTTGGGATATGTACAAGGATGGCGTAGATCTGAGCACTGTTCAGTGGGTAGCACACTAATATTGAACCGGGTGGGAGGAAAATATCATGGCATACAGTGAAAAAGTAATCGATCACTACGAGAATCCCCGTAATGTCGGTAAACTAGACGACAAATCTGACAAGGTAGGTACGGGTATGGTCGGTGCGCCCGCCTGTGGTGATGTAATGCGTCTTCAGATTCAGGTTAGCGATGAGGGTGTGATTGAAGATGCTCGCTTCAAAACCTATGGATGTGGTTCTGCTATTGCCTCCAGCTCTCTGGCAACAGAGTGGATGAAAGGCAAGACGCTGGATCAGGCAGCAGAAATTAGAAACACAGATATTGCTGAAGAGTTGGCGCTTCCCCCTGTGAAGATCCACTGTTCAGTGTTGGCTGAAGATGCAATCAAGGCTGCAATCGACGATTATCGTACCAAACACGGCGGGTCATAAGGTTGGTGATATTCCATTGAGCTGCTGGATTTATGTATTGAGTTGGAGTATTTCATGGCGATCACCATGACGAAAGCCGCAGCCCGGCATGTAAGGGATCAGCTGAAGAAGCGCGGCAGGGGTCTCGGTATTCGTGTAGCGGTGCGAACTTCTGGCTGTTCGGGCATGGCTTATGTGCTGGAGTTCGTGGATGAAACTGCCAAAGACGAGCTGTCTTTTAAAAGTCAGGGTGTCTACATATACTCGGATCAGAAGAGTCTGGTCTACCTTGATGGCACTGAGCTTGATTTTGTCAGGGAAGGTTTGAACGAGGGTTTTCAATTCAACAACCCCAATGCAGCCAGCGAGTGTGGTTGTGGTGAGAGCTTTAACGTTTGAACTTTGACGTACAGTGATACCCATGCAGCCGACCCTCGTTCCTTTTACAATGCATTAAAAAGTCTTTTATCACGTGAGTGGTGAAAGACTTTTTGACATTGAGAGAGAGTTGTAATAAAGGCTGCGTAATGAATAAGTTTCGGGATTTCTGGTATTTTATTTGTTGATGGAATTCCGGCCTTCACCTATTTGGAATGTTCGGTATCGTGGTCGATTTAACCAAGAATTTTTTCGAGTTGTTTCAGTTGCCTGTCGAATTTCAGGTCGATCAGGCGTTGTTATCCGAGCGATATCGCGAATTGCAAAAGTCGGTTCATCCTGACCGGTTTGCCGGGGAAGATGAGCGTCAGCAAAGGTTGGCGGTTCAGTATGCGGCCTATGTTAATGAAGGGCTCGAAACACTGAAGTTGCCCCTCAATCGCTCACTTTACCTACTGGATCTGGCTGGCCATTCTGTTGATCTTGAAAATAATACGATTATGGACACGGCCTTCCTGATGGAGCAGATGGAGCTGAGAGAAGCTGTCAGCGAAATTCGTGAACATCAGGATCCTGAGTCTGAACTGGATCGGCTGATGGCTCAGGTGGACCAATCTGTAACGGATTATCAAAACGAATTTGCCTCTCTCTGGCAAAAGGGCGATGAGGCTTCTCTGGAGCAGGCTGCGGCTGTCGTTCAAAAAATGCAATTCATGGTTAAGCTGTCTATCGAACTGGAACAGCTGGAAGCCGAGCTCCTGGATGATTGAGAATCGAATATGGCACTTCTTCAGATATCTGAACCCGGGCAGGCTCCGGAACCTCATCAGCAAAAACGTGCAGTAGGCATCGATCTGGGAACGACCAACTCCCTGGTAGCGACCATTCGATCCGGCTCTGTGGAAACATTACCGGATCACGAAGGCCATCATATTCTGCCCTCAATAGTCCGATACGCAGACCAGGGTATCGAGGTGGGGCTGGCTGCGAAACCTTACGTCGTAGAGGATTCCCTGAATACCATTGTCTCAGTTAAGCGACTGATGGGGCGCGGTCTGGAAGATGTCAGCACACTGGGTGAGGTGATGCCTTATCACTTCACACAGTCAGAAAGCAGTATGCCTTTGATAGAAACCCGTCGGGGTGCTGTCAGTCCGGTTGAAGTGTCTGCTGAAATTCTTCGTTCATTATCAGAGCGTGCCAGGGAAAGCCTGGGTGGTGAGCTGGATGGTGCGGTCATTACCGTGCCTGCTTATTTTGATGATGCACAACGACAGGCAACTAAATATGCAGCCAGGCTGGCAGGTTTACATGTATACCGTCTTTTGAATGAGCCCACTGCAGCTGCTGTTGCCTACGGACTGGATGACGGGGCTGAAGGGGTTATTGCTGTCTTTGACCTGGGTGGTGGTACCTTCGATATTTCTGTGCTCAGGTTAAAGAAAGGCGTGTTTGAAGTCATGGCTACGGGTGGAGATACCGCCCTGGGTGGTGATGATTTTGACAAAGCCGTTGCCCATTGGATTCTGGAGTCTGCTTCTGTTTCTGAAGCGGAACTTGACAGCGGGCTTTTCAGGGCCGTAATGACAGAAGCCTGCAGGGCTAAAGAAGCCCTGACTGACCTGGATAGCGTCTCCGTCGCCTTTGCTGGCTGGCAGGGTGAGCTGAGCCGTGTTCAGTTTAATGGGCTGGTTAAGCCACTGGTTTCCAGAACCATCAGAGCATTCAAACGAACCCTGCGTGATGCAGGCGTTAAGGCGGCTGACATTCGTGAAGTGGTTATGGTGGGTGGTTCTACCCGTGTACCCTTTGTTCGAGAGTCTGTGGCTGAATTTGTCGGCAAGCAACCCCTGACGTCTATTGATCCGGATCGGGTTGTAGCAATGGGCGCTGCGCAACAGGCCAATGTTCTGGCAGGGAACAAGTCTGCTGAAGAAATGTTGCTGCTGGATGTTATTCCTCTTTCGCTCGGTTTGGAGACCATGGGCGGATTGATGGAAAAAGTCATTCACAGAAATACCACTATTCCGGTCAGTAGGGCCCAGGAGTTTACAACCTATAAAGAAGGCCAGACCGCAATGGCCATACAGGTTCTGCAAGGTGAGCGGGAACTGGTGAGTGACAACCGTTCGCTGGCTCGCTTTGAGTTGCGCGGTATTCCACCACTGCCTGCCGGTGCTGCCAAGATTCGTGTGACTTTCCAGGTTGACGCGGACGGCCTGCTGGATGTTTCAGCGGAAGAAATGGCTACGGGTATTAAAAGCAGTGTACAGGTCAAGCCCTCATTTGGTCTGACCGATGATGAAATCGCCCGTATGCTGAAAGAGTCCATGAGTAGTGCTGTTGAAGACAGGGATGCCAGAAAACTGAGGGAGCAGGAAGTAGAGGCTGATCGTTTGACAGAAGCTCTGACAACGGCGCTTAAAGCCGACGGGCGTGAACTGCTGAGTGAAGATGAATTTAACCGTTTGGTGGCTGATCTGGAACAACTCGGAACTGTAAGGCGTCTGGGGGATGCCGATGCCATCAAGCTTGAAATAGAACGTATCAGTAAGGCCACTGATGAGTTTGCTGCCCGTCGAATGAATTCGGGTATACGAAAAGCACTCTCGGGTCATAAGATTGACGAATTCAAGGAGTCCTGAACAATGCCGCAAATCGTATTTCTGCCCCATGATGAAATCTGTCCGGAAGGGGCTGTGATTGAAGCTGAGGCGGGGGTGACCGTATGTGATGCGGCTCTGGCTAATGGTATTGAGATTGAGCATGCCTGCGAAAAGTCCTGTGCCTGTACCACCTGTCATGTTGTTGTTCGTGAAGGTTTTGACAGTATGGAAGAAGCTGATGAGCTGGAAGAAGATCTGCTCGACAAGGCCTGGGGTCTGGAGCCTGAATCTCGTTTGAGCTGTCAGGCGGTGGTTGCTGAAGAGGATCTGGTGGTAGAAATACCCAGGTACACGCTCAACCAGGTGTCAGAGAAACACTGATCCTGATGTGTTTTCGCTACAGAGGCTCCAATGAGTCTCTTTCTTTCCATAGAGTGGATCATCGAATAGGAGGAAGAAAGGCAATGAGATGGACAGATGTTTTCGACATTGCTGCTGAGCTGGTCGATGCCCATCCGGATGTTGATCCAAAATTTGTCAATTTTGTTGATCTGAGAGGCTGGGTGATGGCTCTGGAAGATTTTGATGATGATCCAGAGCGTTGTGGGGAAAAGATTCTGGAAGCAATTCAGGCGGCCTGGATAGAAGAGCATGAGTGATCAGCCCGATGAGAGCTTTTAGCAATGATTCTTAAGGTAGACATTAAGCCCCACCCACAGCACAAAGACCTAATCTTGTACGCCCTGAACAACCATCTCGTGCAGGGTGTTCACGTTTCGCATTATCTGCCCAGAAGTTGAGCAGCTTCCTTGTATGTGAGAGCAGAGACTTTCCTGCATTCATAAGGGATAAAATGACATTACCAAACAGTCGGGTTCCACTTTTCATCGCCTTATGCGTCGAGATTTCTTCAATGGCTCCACTTTCATAGAGGTTCGCCTGTGCAGCATGGGCAAGATACCTTTTCAACGTCACAACCACGAAGGACATCAGAATCAGGCTAAACACCAGTGTCGCTGATTTAGTGTTAAAACGATGCCACCCTGAATAGGACTTGATCTCTTTGAAGATAAGCTCTATTTGCCATCGTAGACGATAGGCCTGAAGTACTTCATTCAGGGTGAACTCAACCCGGTTAAGGTTGCTTACAACGAATACCCATTTCAGTTTCCTGTCATTCCAGCGGACAACCAAACGATATGGCCAGGCTTTGAATCCTGGCCATTCTACATCCAGGTCGAGGCATTGATCTTTAGGGAAGCCAGACAACACTTCCTTAAGTTTTTTCCCTTTGTAGCGATTCAGATTTTTGCCATCCTCCCGTACTGCGCTGAGTATCGTCGGGTTGATACTCTGAGGTGCCTTGCAGATAAAAGAACCTTCCCGATCATCAATGGCAGCAAAGCGTTCCAACTCAAAATAACCGGCATCGATCAGCATCAGGATATTAGCCATGGAGGTTGGCAGTGGTGGCAGACAGTCTCTTTCTGAACGGGTATCTTCAGTGAGCTGCACGCGCACCAGATTGTTGGTAAGAAGATCCATTGTCGTATGAAGTTCTACAGCAGCAGGACTGACCGTTGAGAACCTGCCGGGAAATGTTTCCTTTAGGGCATTGTAGACAGCCTGCGATGAGCCGTCATGAATCAGAATGTGCTCGAACTCTGAAAATGGACTGTCCTCATCAAACGCCATGACTTTGCGGGTAAAGACTTCCAGACACTGCACCCATAGCCAGAGGACAAGAGCAGGCATCGCGTCTTTTTTAGCTTGATTTGCCCAGGAACGATAGGAGACATTCAGCCCCGTCAACTCATTAAATTTACGGTGGAGATCGGCTTGAGTATCGCAGTTTCCATCACCAGCAAGGGCATCAATCAGTGAAAGGATAAAGTCCAAGGGGCGGATATCTCGCTGTCGTATAGTAAAACCAAGCTGTTCCGCCATACTGAGAAGTTCAGACCGGTCGAAACACGTCAGCAGTTTTTTTGAACTAGTCTACTATTTGCGATACTCATCTTGTTCAGCCTTGATACTTTTCGCGAAGCTTTATTTTGGCTGTTCAAGGTGAGTTCTGCCGCTGGAAATGAAGCTTTTTTGAGCTTAATGTCTACCCTAAGAGCAATGATTGATTCTATTCTTCCAGTTAACGATAGTTAAGGTCTTCAGGGTGAAGTATCTGCCCGATAAAGAGTATTCTCTCTGTTTTCTTATGTCGTAATATATAAAGAAATGGCCTGTTAAAATTAATTTTGATATTTTTTCTGATACCATCGACAAACATAGTTTGAGTGACTGCTGAAGCTTCAGTCCCTAATTCGTTGACTTTTATGGCGCAATTTTGTTGAACACCGCTTAAAAAGATCTCTTTCGAAGAACCCACTAGCATGCCACCTAAATTGACTCTGCCTTGCTCAAACAAGCATCCCAGACCGGTGTTTTGTAAGGCGGAATCCAAGTCACTTTTGGAACGGGTCTCAAAAGCGGGTAAAGTAAGATCCACTTCTGGTACAGTTTGTATTGACGCAAGTAAATTGGCCATTAATCCAGTGGATATTCCTGAAACTGCTGTTCCTTCCGGGGGTAAAACCAGAACCATTTCATAGTTACCCCGGTAGGGAACCGTTACTGCTTGCCACTCATTGTGGGTAGCGTACCCTGTGTGTTGTATTTCCTGATGTAAAACTCTTCTGAGATGCACTCTTCCGTTTGCTAAAGTAAACATTCCTCCTTCCTGTTTACGATAAAAAGGTTGTTTCCACAGCCCTCTGAAGTAAACAGAATTGATGAGAATAAGTGCAGTCTCTGTGTTCCAATCATCAGCATTGCAAAAAGATCGAATCATGCCATGGGTTAAATAGCAGAACTCTTCGTTAAGATACCTTGCGAGTGCTTTCACGGATGGTCTGTTAGTAAAGTCTATATTCTCATGAACAATCGTATTCATCTTTTCAGCTTCCCTTCGATAGGAATCTTGAAGCTGATGTCGGGAGGCCAGTAATAAAGCGTTGCCCACAGAGTAGACCTCGCTTTGTCCTGAACCGGCACCTGGTTCTTCTGTTGTGGGGAAAGCACTGCTTTCCAGAAAATTTGCGAGCAACTCCCGGGTGGTGCCAGAGGCTCCCGCGAGTAGGGCCGACAGGGCGTGAAAAAGGCTGTCAGGGGAAAAAACAAAATTTGAATTTGAATGGGTCTGGGCTGCCAACATAAAAAGTCTCATCACCACATCCAGATGTTGGGAGTGTGGTGTTGCAGGTTGAGTTACTGGATTTTCAGGTGGCGTGCAGCTGGCGATAGGCTGATTGGCAGTTGGCAAGGACTGAGCTGGATCGTCAGGTGCCGGGTGGCAGACTGGGCAGACAAGAAAGACACCATCATTGAAAGCAGACATACACTCCTGGCATGTTTGGGGGGCAGCCCGAAGCGGAGGTGATGTTAACAGGAAACAGAATATCAATAGTGAAAGCTGCATTGAAGCGTATTGAGAGGAGCGGCTGCTCAACTTATTTTTTAAAGTCAATTTTATGCCTGCCTTAGTGAGTGAGTTATTAAGCTTGAATAAATAGAAATGTTCTGGCACTTGCGGGAGTGCGTAAGAATTGTAGACACACATTAGCTGCACTGCTGATCTCTCAAATGAGACAAGCGTGGTATTGGCGTTTTGAAATGCAATGATATGAGTTTGTTTTTTCTCTTGTATGATTTTTACGGATATGACTGACACAGGGATAGTGATCGTTTACAATGCCGACCAAGCTTCCCCAATGACTGGAGGTGGCGCATTGAATTATAAACTTGACCCTTAATGGGCCAATAAAAGAACATTTGGAGAGTGTAATGGCCGTAGAGCGCACTTTATCAATTATCAAGCCTGATGCCGTTGCTAAAAATGTCATCGGCGAGATATTTAGCCGCTTTGAAAAAGCCGGCCTGAAAGTTGTCGGAACCTGCATGGTTCACCTGAGCAAAGAGAAGGCAGAAGGTTTTTATGCAGAGCATAAAGAGCGTCCTTTCTTTAAGGATCTGGTCGCTTTCATGACGTCGGGTCCGGTCGTTGTGTCGGTTCTGGAAGGTGAGAATGCGGTCGCTCATCACCGTGAGCTGATGGGCGCTACCAACCCGGCCGAAGCCGCTGCGGGAACTATTCGTGCCGATTTTGCCCAGACTATTGATGAAAATGCAGTGCATGGTTCGGATTCTCCGGCTTCTGCTGCCAGAGAAGTGTCCTACTTCTTTGAAGATGCAGACGTTTGTCCTCGCACCCGATAATGACATAACGGGGCATTCTTTCTGCAACCTGAAATCAGGGGTAGGCGTATGCCCTGTATTTTTATCTATAAAAATGCCGTGGCTATTGTGGTTTAATAGCGCTCATGTTTTTATCGTGAATCATTTTTCATTGGCTCAGTGTCGACGACTTTTCTCTATAGTCAATCATGGCAGTTAGTGAGAATGCAGCCATTTCAGGTTTGCATTAAATTCCGGCGAGGGATAATGCGAGTCCACCCCATGGCTGTTGGGCGGCTTATAGCGCTCATGGCTTTTTGAGGTATTAAGAATGTCAGAATTAATCACCGTAAGCGCTGAGGCCGGTGAGGTTCAAAACACACCTGTTAACCTGTTGGATCTGTCCCGCAGCAAGATGGTGGATTTTTTTCTCAGCATAGGTGAAAAGAAGTTTCGTGCTGAGCAGATGCTCAAGTGGATTCACCACTTCGGCGTCGATAATTTTGATGAAATGACCAATATCAGCAAAACTCTCAGGCAAAAGCTGAAAGAGGTGGCTGAAATTCGTGGTCCCCAAGTCGTCAGTAGCCATTTTTCTGAAGATGGTACCTGCAAGTGGGTGGTCAGAGTCGCTTCGGGCAGTTGTGTCGAGACAGTCTATATACCGGAAGGAAAGCGCGGCACCCTCTGTGTATCCTCCCAGGCAGGGTGTTCACTGGACTGCAGTTTCTGCTCCACCGGTAAACAGGGTTTTAACTCCGATCTCACTGTGGCGGAAATTATCGGTCAGGTCTGGATTGCCGCGCGTCACTTTAATAATGTTCCCGCAAAGAAAGATCGTTCTATCACCAACGTCGTAATGATGGGGATGGGTGAGCCTCTGATGAACTTTGACAATGTCGTTGATGCCATGAACCTGATGATGGATGACCTGGGTTATGGCCTGTCCAAGCGCAGGGTAACACTGAGTACTTCGGGGGTTGTTCCCGCCCTGCGTAAACTGGGTGAGGTGACCGATGTGTCGCTGGCAGTGTCGCTTCATGCAGCTAACGATGAATTGAGAAATGTGCTGGTTCCGATTAACCGTAAGTATCCGTTGTCAGACTTGCTGGATGCGATCGAACAATATATGAGTGGGCTTCCAGACAAACGTGTCGTAACCATTGAATATACGCTGCTGGCGGGAGTGAATGATCAGCCTGAGCATTCCATTGAGCTGATTCAGTTGTTGAAGAATGTCCCCTGTAAAATCAACCTGATCCCCTTTAATCCGTTCCCGCATTCCGGTTATGAACGCCCCAGCAACAATGCTGTACGTCGCTTCCAGGAACAACTTCAGGAAGCCGGCTTTAATGTCACCGTGCGCAAGACTCGTGGTGACGATATTGATGCTGCCTGTGGCCAGCTGGTGGGGCAGGTTGCAGACAAAACACGAAGAAGTGAACGCTATATCGCTGCTCGTCAGGTAAATGTTGGCTGATCAGAGTATCCGGTTTCCAATTCATTGATTCTGGTAAAAGCCTGTTTGAGCTGAAAATTATGACCGCAGGGGCCAGATTTCTGTGGCCTCGACTATCCCGGTTCACTTACTATGTTCAAAATAATTAAAAAACGGGGAGAAGTATGATCGCAAAACTGGGAATCAGTGCAGTTTTGTTCAGTATCATCCTGAGTGGTTGTGTGACAACCGGCGGGCCTGAACCCGTCAATGAAGGTGAAGCTGTCCGTAGCTACCTTGAACTGGCCAGGGGGTATGTGCAACAGGGTCTAACCGAAAAGGCAGTCAAGCCGATTAATCGGGCGTTGGAGATCCAGCCCCGATCAGCCGATGCCTTCGGCATGCTTGGGTTGGTTTATCAGCTTCAGGGAGAAGCCAGCCTGGCAGAGACATCTTTCAGGAAAGCCCTGTCTTTTAATCCTGACTCTTCTGAAATCCACAATAACTTTGGTGTATTTCTCTTCAGTCAGAACCGCCTGAGTGAGGCTTACCGTGAATTTGAGCAAGCCGCCGGTGACGTTCGTTACAGTAGCCGCAGCCGAGCTTATGAAAACCTGGGGCTGGTGGCATTAAAACAAGGCCGACGATCTCTGGCTGCAGAGCATTTTGACAAAGCTCTGAAACTGAACAGTAATTTACCTCGTGCAAGTCTGGAATTAGCGGCGATACTTGAAGAGCAAGGCCAGTTTCGTGAAGCCTGGAAGTACTATCAGGTCTTTACCCGTCTTTCCCGTCAGAATGAGCGATCCCTGAGGCTGGGGGTTCGCTTGGCCAGAGTTAATGGCGATCAGGATGCTGCAGCCAGTTATTCTTTGCAATTAGGGCGTTTATTCCCTTCTTCTACTGGAGAGGGAGTGCGGAGTAGAAGCGGTTATGAGTACTGATGAGCAAAACAGCCAAGAAGACCAGGAGGAGGCTTCTGCTGTCGCTCCTGGTCAGTTACTGAGTGCTGGAAGGCAAAAAGCAGGTCTTTCAATAGGTGAGGCTGCAGACCTTTTGAAGTTGCCAGAGTCTTATATTCTGGCGTTGGAAAGTAATGAGTTTGAGACACTGCCAGGTCTGGTTTTTGCCCGGGGGTACGTCAGACGCTATGCCCGGGCTCTCGGATTGGATGGTGATGAACTGGTGGATCACTTTGATCGTTTCACCGGGCACAGTGGCGCCGAAACCTCTCATTTGAAAGCAGGTGCTCCATTGACAACCTGGCGTCCAATGTCTTCTTTTTTTGCCTGGGGAGCAAGCCTTCTCACGGTTATTCTGGTGGGGGCGGGCAGTTATTATGGATGGAATCTGGACAAACGTTCTGCTTCGCAATCGGAAGTGATTTTTCGGCAGCAGCCCTCCGTTGTTATCGAGTCGTCAGAAGATGTTTCTGAAGCAGAAAAAGTGATGCCCGTGCAGGTTGACTTTGATGATTCTGAAATGGAAGTGACAGAGCCTGAGAACGAATCAGAAAATGATGATATACCTGCGGTTGGTCAGGACAGTGAAGAACCTCTTGGTCAAACTGAACGGGTTCTTCCCGAAGTGGGCAGTTCTCTTTCCGATGTTGACGGCTCTCTCTCCGACAATGGCTCCCCTGTCAGGCTGGCTATTGACTTTGTTGAGGACTGCTGGATTGAAGTCAAGGATATGAGTGGTCGTGCTCTCTATACCGATGTTCAGAGGGCAGGCTCAAACCTGCAGCTTGAAGTACCCTCATCCGTTCAGGTCCGCTTTGGGAATGTGAAAGGTGTGGCGGATCTAAAATTTGATGGCAAAAAAGTCGCGGTCAAGACGTCTGGCTCGGGTCGCAGGGTAGCAAGCCTGTTACTGAAAGCTGGCTGATTGAGAATCCGGTTCTGCGACAAGCCAGTCTGCCTATACTCAGGGCCCCGGAAAAGTTATAGTTGGCGCTTTTGTCGTTGGAATAAGCCTTTTTGAGCAATTTTTGCCGGTTGATAGTAATGCTTCAGGCATTATCTGCCATTATTACCTGCTCACCAACGTTCATTTAGAGGATTGAGAGGGCGTCAGAACTTGGCAAAGCAACTTCAAGCCATTCGCGGGATGAATGACATCCTGCCAGATCAGAGTCCTGCCTGGCAGTACCTGGAGTCCAGACTCCGTAACCTGATGGCGACTTACAGTTATCGCGAAATCAGGATGCCTGTGGTTGAGCCCGGTCCACTATTTAGCCGGGGCATCGGTGCAGGTACAGATATTGTAGAAAAGGAAATGTACACCTTCGAGGACCGCAACGGCGAGAGTCTCTCTCTGCGTCCCGAAGGGACAGCCGGTTGTGTTCGAGCCGGTATCCAGCACGGTTTGCTCTATAACCAGACACAAAGACTCTGGACTATGGGGCCTATGTTCCGTTATGAGCGTCCACAGAAAGGCCGTTATCGTCAGTTTCATCAGTTTAGTGTTGAAACCTTCGGCATGGCTGGCCCCGACATTGACTCGGAACTTATATTGTTGACTGCCAGACTCTGGAAAGAGTTGGGTATTGATCAGCATGTGCGTCTGGAACTCAATACTCTGGGTACGTTGGAAGCTCGGCAGAATTATCGTGAGGCTCTGGTCGAGTATTTATCCCGCTTCGAACAGGAATTGGATGAAGACAGTCGGAATCGTCTGGGTATCAATCCTCTGAGAATTCTTGACAGTAAAGATAAAAGCACCCGGGAAATTGTTGCGGATGCACCAGTATTGCACGATTATCTGGACGCTGAATCGGCCGAACATTTTGAAACCCTGAAAAGTATTCTTGATGCGGCAGGGATTTCTTATGTCGTTAATCCACGTCTGGTGCGCGGGCTGGATTACTATAGCCGGACCGTGTTTGAATGGATAACAGACAGTCTTGGCGCACAGGGAACCGTTTGCGGTGGTGGCCGTTACGATGCTCTGGTTGAACTGCTGGGTGGCAAGCCAACCCCGGCAGTAGGATTTGCCATGGGGCTGGAACGCCTGGTACTGATGCTGGAAACGTTGAATCTTATTCCCGAGTCGGTTCAAAAGACAGTTGATGTCGCTGTGGTCACCCGTGGAGAGGGTGTCAGTGCTAAAGCTCTGCCCCTGATTGAGCAAATAAGAACAGCGGTTCCGGATGTGCGCATTCTGGTCAATTGCGGTGGAGGCTTTAAAGGACAGATGAAAAGGGCCTTTAACAGCGGAGCTGACTTCGCCTTCATCATTGGAGAAGATGAGTTGGCCAGTCAGTCGGTAACCGTTAAGTCTCTGTCAATAGATGGTGAGCAGGAAAGCATGGATATTCCTGCTGTGGTTGAATTTTTGAAAAAGCGAATTCAGGAGTAAAGAGTGAGCCGTACAGATGAAGAAGAAGTAGAACTGCTTAAGAACCTCTGGCAGGAATACGGCAAGCCGGTTGTTGTTGGCGTTGCTATCACTGTCGTAGCTATTTTCGGCTACAAGGCTTACCAGAAGAATCAGCTGGAAACGGCAGCTGCTTCATCACAGCTTTATCAGAGCCTTCTGGAAGTCACAACTCAGGGGCAGTCGCTGTCAGAGCAACAGAAATCCACCGTTAAACACGTGGTGGAAACTCTGCAGTCTGATTACGAGAGCTCTGATTATGCGGCTTTTGCAACACTGATTCAGGCCCGTGAACAGGTTCTGGATAATGATCTTGATGGTGCCCGTTCTTCCCTTGAATGGGTGCTGGCTCAAAAGCCCGATCTGGAAATTGAGCTGGTGACTCGTGCCCGACTGGCGCGAGTGATGCTGAGCCAGTCTGATGATAACGCACAAGCGGCGCTGGATGTTTTGGCCAAAGCCGATTCGGAAGCCGGTTTTGTCACGACTATCGAGTCCGTTCGAGGCGATGCACATCTGGCAATGGGTCAGAGAGACAAAGCACGAGAATCCTATGAAAAGGCACTGGAAGCTGCCCGTACTAACGGAGAGTCCCGGCCTCTGCTGCAGTTCAAACTGGATGATCTGGCAGCTAACGTAAAAGAGGGCTAATGGATGGAGAGGATAATCAGATCACTGCTGATCGTTTCCCTGACGCTGGGGCTGGCTTCCTGTAGCCTGTTTTCCGATGACGAGGACATAGTCCGCAAACCAAAGACCCTCACCGGGTTTGAGCCGGATATTGAATTACAAGAGGTCTGGTCCAGAAGTATCGGTAAAGGTGTCGAAGACAGCTATGAGCGACTGGTGCCTTCTGTTTCAGGCGATGTGATTTATGCTGCAGGCGCTCAGGGGGATGTCATTGCCCTGAACCTTGAGACTGGTAAGGAGATTTGGAAGAAAAGTCTGGAATTAGCTGTCGGTGGTGGCATTACTGCTGACTTCGGGATGCTGCTTCTGGGAACCCTGGATGGGCATGTTATTGCTCTGAAAGAGGAAGATGGCAGTGAGCTCTGGAAAGCCAGAGTAAGCAGTGAAGTGATTTCTTCTCCCCAAACCAACGGCCGTGTCGTAATGGTTCAGAGTATTGACGATACGATTACGGCTCTCGATGCTGAAACCGGCAAGGAGCTTTGGCATCAGGAAAACCTGCAACCTGCACTGACTTTGAGAGGCTCCAGTACGCCGCTTATTGAAGGTGAAGCGGTGTTTGTTGGGCTCTCCAATGGTGAGGCGAAGGCATTCAGGGTGAATGATGGTGGTCCTCTCTGGAACAGTCGGGTTTCTATTCCGAAAGGCTCTTCCGAGCTGGAAAGAATGGTCGACATTAATGCGGAGCCACTGATCGTAGGTGACAACCTGTTTATGGTCAGCTTTCAGGGTAATGTAGCTGCTATGGATATGTACAGTGGACGTGTACGCTGGAGTCGGGAATTATCCAGCTACAAGTCGATTGCAGAAGGTTTCGGCTCTCTGTATCTGACGGATGACAGCAGTTATGTCAGTTCTCTGGATCAGCGCAGTGGTGCGGTCAGCTGGAGGCAGGATAAGCTGGAATATCGTTTGCTGACAGCGCCAACGACATACAGCAGCTATGTAGCTGTGGCTGATCTGGAAGGCTATGTTCATCTATTATCTCAGGTTGATGGTGTTATGGCAGGTCGGTTCAAGGCCAGTTCATCAGCGATCAAAGCCCCTCCTGTGGTATCGGGTGATTTCCTCTTTGTGCTCAGTGCCGAAGGTACTTTGACTGCGCTCAACCAAAAATAATTTGCTGAATCAAACAGTGACTTTGGCAAAGGATTAAAGCCGGGCTGAATCTTGGAAGGTTCAGCCCTTTTTCTGTTATTTGAATGCTGGGAATCTGTTGCAATTGGCCCGTCAAGGTCTGTCAGGACAGATTTCATGACAGACTGCTCCCACTTAAACGGCAGTTTGTCTGTAACTGGTTTAAAGCTTTGGGGGTGTTCAATAGCCCCAGTGGAATGAAGTGTATGGTTCCTGTAATTGCCCTGGTGGGGCGTCCCAATGTTGGCAAGTCTACGCTGTTTAACCGTCTGACTCGCTCTCGTGATGCTCTGGTTGCCAATGTAGCCGGTCTTACCCGTGATCGTAAGTACGGGGAAGGCAGAATGGGCTCCAGACCTTATATTGTTGTTGATACCGGTGGAATCAGCGGTGATGAGGAAGGCATTGATTCAGCTATGGCTGAACAGTCCCTGGCGGCCATCCGGGAAGCTGATATTGTTCTGTTCCTGGTCGATGCCAGGGCCGGATTGACTGCCGCTGATGAAATGATTGCTGGTCATCTGCGTAAGCAGAACAAGCAGTACCATCTGGTGCTTAACAAGACGGATACCGTTGATGCTGATCAGGCAGAAGCCGACTTTGCCATTCTTGGCTTTGGTGAAGCCTTCCATATTGCTGCTGTTCATGGCCGTGGTGTCAAAGGCATGATTGAAGGCGTGCTCGAAGAAGTGATGGGGCCAGAGTCCGGTGAGTTTGAAGAAGATGAAGACGACCCGGAAACGGTCAAGGCCAGAGGTATCAGGATTGGCATTGTAGGACGACCCAATGTGGGTAAGTCGACACTGGTCAATCGTTTGCTGGGGGAAGAACGTGTTGTCGTTTATGATCAGGCTGGAACTACCCGCGACAGTGTTTACATACCTTATGAACGCTGGGGTCAGGATTACACTTTGATCGATACGGCAGGTGTTCGCCGCCGTGGTAAAGTCCATGAAGTGGCTGAAAAGTTCTCAGTAATTAAAACCCTTCAGGCTATTGAAGATGCCAATGTCGTGGTACTGGTTGTGGATGCCAGAGAAGGGATTGTGGAACAGGATCTGCATCTGCTGGGCTTTGTGCTGGAAGCTGGTCGTGCCGTTGTGATTGCCGTAAACAAGTGGGACGGCATGAAAGAAGAAGAGCGAAAAAAGGTGAAAGAAGAACTGTCCAGAAGGCTGGAGTTTATCAATTTTGCCCGTATTCACATGATCTCTGCCAAGCACGGAACTAATGTCGGTCATCTCTATGACTCTATCGACGAAGCCTATGAGTGTGCGACTCGCAAACTGTCTACCAACCAGCTGACTCGAATTTTGGAAGATGCTACCAAGATTCATCAGCCACCTATGGTTCGAAATCGTCGTATCAAATTAAGGTACTGTCATGCGGGTGCCATGAATCCACCGACTATCATTATTCATGGTAATCAGACGGAAGAAGTTCCTGCTTCCTATAAGCGCTATCTGGAAAATACCTTCAGAAAGGTGCTAAAGATCATGGGAACACCCATTCGGATTGAATTCCGTTCCTCAGAAAACCCTTATGCAGAACGCAAAGCGGTTCACAAGAAGAGCTCTGGGGGTGAACGGAAGGTAACTCACAAGCGTCGTGTTATTGAACTGAAAGGCAAGAGGAAGGATGATAAAAAGAAAAAACAAAAATCTCGCCGCTAGATAGACTACGTGGGCTGATAAAAAACTGGGTGCAAGCGTTGCACTCAGGCCCATTCTCTTCAGTATTAAATGGATTTGCATCTGTAACATTCCGATTAACGACGATTTTCTCTCCTTTAGGGGGGGCAAATCTTATAGCTGCCAGTAAATTAAACAGTTGTTTGAAAATGGTTATGCTGTACATTGGTACTTACTATGATTTGAGATTGCATTGACATGAATAGCGATGAGCAGATAGTAAGCATTGTTCAGCAGTTTTTCCAAGCAGTTCCCCATTGTCGTGTATTGGAGATGAAGCCGGAGCATGCCTCTTCTGAAGGTGTTGTCATTAACATGCCGTTTAGTGACGAACTGGAAGCCAACCCGGGAAGTGGAATCATTCATTCAGGTGCGATAACAACCCTGATGGATAGCGCTTTCGGTATAGCCGCCTGTATAAGTCTGCCAGGCTTTGAGACTTGTCCTACCATTGACCTGCGAATTGATCATCTGGGTTTTCCGGCTCCTTTCAAGCCGGTTCGCTGCTTTGCTGAAGCCTATCGGGTTACTAAAACCGTTGTCTTTACCAGAGGGGTAGTCTATCAGGGCAATCGTGACGAGCCTTTTGCGCACGGCGTGGGAACCTTTATGAGATCCGGGCGAACGTTGAGTCAAATGGCTAAGGGGTTAGCAAAATGAAGATTCAGAACGACTTTCGTGAGGTTCTGCTTCAGGCCAGAGCGACCAGTGATTACAGTTATTTGACGGAGCTCTTGCCCTACGCCAGGAAAATTGGCATGAGTTGCCAGTCTCTGGGTGATGATGCCCTTTTTGTTCTGCCTGAAAACAGAGATAACACGGGTAATCCGGTGTTACCAGCACTCCATGGTGGTGTGTTGGGTGGTTTTATGGAAATGTCGGCAGCCATTCACTTGATGTTGTTTATGGATGAGCCAAAAATTGCCAAGATTGTGGATTTTTCTATTGATTATTTAAGAAGCGCAAAAATTCAGGATGTTTATGCAGAATGCGATGTGGTGAGACAGGGTAGCCGGATCGCCAATGTTGCGATCACCGCCTGGCAGAGTCGCAGGGAAACACCGGTGGCAACAGCAAGAGCACACTTTCGGCTTGATAGCTTATAAGTACTCAACCATACGAAATCATATTTTCTGACTTATTGTTCAGGCACTCGCGGCAACTGCTCCTGCGTTGCTCTAGCTCCTGCATCCATGCAGTCGTGATGCGTTGCAACTCTGGTCACATAGCTTGCTATGTTCCCGTCGTTGCGCCTTGCAGAGCACCTGCCCAATAAGCCAGAAATATTCGATTCCGTATGGCCGAGTACTTATACCAATCGAACTTTCTAACTCCCTATTGCGCTGAAGATTTGAGCCTTAATCCTGCGTTGGCGATCGTCGCCATAGCTAAGGCTATGACTCCTCACGCCGCCTTGTCTTAAGGCTCAAATCTCCATGCTCATTGCGGGAGTTAGAAAATACGATTGGTATTAGAACCTGATCTCATGAGCTCGGGCATGACTGCAATTCATGCCTGAGTGATGCTTTCCTGAATACTTCCTGATACATTTCCCGACAATTTTGTACAGATGCAGAGAAGCTCATGAGCGGAACCTTTGATTTAGCGATTTACGATGCACAGAGTCTTGCCGGGGAAGCAGTGTTGGCTATTCTGGAAGAGAGTCATTTAACCCCCGGCGTTGTCTATCCGCTGACAGGGCCTGAAGAGTTCAATAAGTCCAGAGATGAGACGACAGTGGCTTTCAAAGGCGCTGAAATCGATGTGATTAGTGCCTTGACGTTTAATTATGCAGACGCCGATCTTCTGATTATACCCGCTGGCTCACAAATTAATCCTGAGATTCTGAATCTGGCCAGTGACAGTGGCTGTCGTGTAGTTAATGGTGCTATTGGTGCCGAGGCCGAGATGTACCTGCCGGGTCTGTCTGATGCTGCGGAACTGTCAGGCTTGCAGGAGATCGCAATTCCTGCCAGTCCTGCTGCCCTGATGCTTCAGGTCATGAAGTCGCTTCAAGATGCAGTCGGCATTGATTCTATCAATGTCATGGCCAGCCTTTCACTGGCTGAAACTGGTCAGAGAGGGATTGAAGAATTGCGTGGGCAAACAATTGATTTGCTCAGTGGCAAGCCGGTGAAGAAAAAGCTTTTTGAGCAGCGAATTGCTTTCAATGTCCTGCCGCAGGTGGGTGTCGTCACTGAGGCAGGTTTTACATTACCGGAGCGAATGATTGCTAAAGAACTCATGAAAGGGCTGGATCAGGATGATCTCAGGGTTAGTGCTACCTGTGTGCGTGTGCCTGTATTCTTTGGTGACAGCCTCGCAGTTCACCTGGATCTGGACCGTCCAGTTGATGAGCAGACTGTCAGGGATCTCCTTGCAGGGGTTGCTGGTATTGAGTTGGCGGCCGATGATGAAATGCCTTCTGTTGAAACTGTGGCAGGAAAAGATGCCATTGTCGTTGGTCGGATTCGTCAAAATCCGGATCATGCCGATCAAATATGTCTCTGGATTGTTGCTGATCGGGTGCGATGTGGCGCATTTCAGGCATTGGCAGTGGCAGAGATATTGCTAAAAGACTTTTTAAAATGATAACTTAGCTTAGAATAGTGACAGTTCCTTATTGAAATTGTCAGAATAATAAAAATTTTATCCTGAAGCCTTGCTTTGACTAGAGCAGCGAAGGGCTTCAGGTAATCAGGAACTGTTAGCCGTACCGGTTTTATGGCTATGAGTGATCATAGCTTTTGGTGTATTCCATGTTGGAGTACAGATTGGGCACCTGTCTTCTGTTTGAGGGTGCAGCACACATCTGGAAAGCTGTTTGTTATAAAAAGTGTCGTCAAAGAAAACCTCACGCCCCGAAAGGCGGGGGTTGAGAACAGTTGACGACCTGAATTGTTCAGTTTTTAACTCGGTTCTGCTTCTGGCTGTCGATGTAAGGTGTGTTTACGGGCGGGTTTTCTGATTCGTGCAGATAACAAGGACTCATAATGAAACTGCAAAAGCTTGTAGCAGCTATGGTCATATCAGGAGCAATGGGTTCCGGTCTGGCGAATGCACTGGGGTTGGGTGAAGTGCGCTTGAATTCTGCGCTCAATCAACCGCTGGATGCCGAGATTGAATTGCTGCAAGTCAGAGAGTTGACCCGGAACGAGATTCTGCCCAATCTTGCCAGTCGTGCAGATTTTCAACGGGCGGGGCTCGACAGGCCTTTCAGTCTGACTGGCCTGAATTTTAAAACCATTCTGAGAGAGGACGGTACGGGCTATATTCATGTCACCAGCAGTCAGGCGGTTCGTGAGCCCTTCCTTAATTTTCTGCTGGAAGTGCACTGGCCCAGTGGTCGCTTGCTCCGGGAATACACCATGCTGCTGGATCCGCCTGCCTTTAGCCAGGAGGCAGCGGCTCCGGTGAATCCTGCTTCTACCCAGACATACAACAGTGGTTTTCCTGAGCCTTCACGTGGTCAGAGTGTGAATCCGTTCGATCAGAGAGGGTACTCTGAAAGTCAATCTTCATCCTATCAGCCAGAAGAATCATCCAGGCCGATCCAGGTCAATCCGGTCAGGGAAGAGCCTGTTCGCACCGGTGTCCGTAGCTATTCTGGACCAGGCCAGAGAGATACTTATGAAGTGCAGCCTAATGATAGTCTCTGGAATATTGCCAGAAGTGTCAGGCCTGCTAGTGATCTGAGTATTCAGCAGACGATGCTGGCTCTGCAGAAAAAGAATTCACAAGCCTTTGTTCAAAATAATATCAACCGTCTCAAAAAAGGACAGGTGTTGCGCTTGCCTGACAGAGATGAAATTACACAAGTGAGCTTTCAGGATGCTGTTAGTGAGGTGGCTCGACAGAATCGTGAGTGGCAGGCTCGTCTGGAGCAACTGGATGCAACACGACGCAGCTCAGCCGAGTCGGGTGGAGAAGGTGCTGGAAACAATGGGCGTTTGTCGATTGTTGCCACAGATAATAGCTCCGGTGCGGGCAGTGATCTGGGAAGAGGGTCTGCAGACACGGCAACCACGGCGCTTCAGAATGAGTTGGCAATGACTCGTGAGAAGATGGATAACCTGACTCGCGAGAATGAAGAGCTTAAAAGCCGTTTAAAAGATCTCGACGATCAGATCAGTACCCTGAAACGACTGATAGATCTGAAAGATGATCAGATGGCCGCACTGACACAGCAGCCTGTCGGGACACCGGCGCAAATAGCGCCGGAAACCAGGCCGGTTCCTGTGGCTGAGCAACCAGTACCAGAATCTGAGCCTGGCTTCCTGAGCTTCCTGTTTGGTCACCCTCTTTATCTGGCTTTGTCAGCTCTGCTGCCATTAGGTCTGATTGCGGCCCTGTTAGTTTACCGACGTCGCAAGCAGGAAGAAGAGGACGAGATCGAAGTTGAGGAAGAGTCCAGCCTGGAGCCGATGTCGCTGATTCCTGATGAACCTCAGCAGGATGATCAGGAAGAGTTTGAGCTGGATGAGACACTCGAAATCGATGAAGACAGTCTGCTTGAAGATGAAGAGCCAGAAGAGACGACTCAGCAGACAGAGGATGCAATCAGTGAAGCCGATATCTATATTGCCTACGGCAGATTTCCGCAAGCTGTTGAGCTTCTGGAAAAAGCCATTGCAAATGAGCCGGATCGTTCGGATCTGAGACTCAAACTGCTGGAAGTTCATGCTGAAAATAATGATCTGGATAACTTTAAGGCAGCTCTGGCAGGTGTTGAGTCGCTGGATGATCAGGATGCCTTGCGTCAGGCTGATGCCTATAAAGCCCGGTTCCCGGCTGAAGCTTTCTTTGGAGATGTTACTCAACAAGCGGCTACTGAAGAGGCAGATGACGATTTTGAGCAATTCGACCTGAATGAAGCACTCAACGATGAAAGCGATGTTGATTCTGATGGCGAGCTGGGTGATTTGGAGTTTGATCTGGATGACCTGGAGTTCAATGATGAGCCTGCTGAGTCGGCTGATGATCTGGACTTCCAGCTGGATGATCTTGATCTGGAGCCAGAACAGGGCGAAGACGATACTTCTGAGGCACTTGAAGAACTGGAGCTGCCTTCAGAATCGGACGTAGCTGCTCAGGAAGCGGTTCCTGCTCCAGGCGATAATCTTGATGATCTGGAGCTTGAACTGGATGAACGCTATGCCGATGATGACGAACAGTCGCTGAGCTTCGATGATGGCCTGCCTGACCTGGAGTCGGTTCTGGAAGGCGATGATCTGGAGTTCCTTTCTGATGACGATGAAGCAGCAACCAAGTTGGATTTGGCAAGGGCCTACATTGACATGGGTGATATAGAAGGTGCCAGGGACATTCTGCAGGAGGTGCTTGAGTCTGGCTCTGATGAGCAGAAGCAGGAAGCTCAGGCACTGATGGAGCAAGCGGTTTAACATTCCCCAGCCTCAATTCAATAACCAACTGGTTAGGTACTTAAAGCCCGGAATGGTTCACATCGGGCTTTTTTTTAGCCATCGGAATCAGGGTTAAAGAAACAGGCGACGAGTGTCTGTCAGAAGTTTAACCAGCATTGCAGCAAAGGCAAAAAAACAGCCACTTTTTGCCCTGTTAAAAAATCCAGATAATATTTGAGCTGCCTATTCATTCTGGAAGTGTCTTTTAATAGAGGCTGAAAGCTGGATCACTCTTTGCTTTCTTCTGAAGGGCTTAAGTCATTTTCATTCTGCTTTGTATCAGGAAGCTGCTTGCCTTTTCGATGCGCTTCTGTCTGATAGGGCAGCTGTTCACAGTTCTCGAAGGTTGTTCCGCATGACTGTTGTTGATCATCCTCTCCGAGCGCTGGCTCATCATAAGTTTGTGACCCGGTGTGGAATCTTTTTTTGTGACGCTTGAGGGCTGAAGCGCTGACTGAGACCCGATCGCATCGGTGCTCCTTGCCATCCGCCCCGACCACTGTCTCGTTACAATGGTGTTGCTCGAAGAGACTGGATCTTCTTCTATTCAGACTGCTGACGGTGCTATGTAAGCGCTTGGGTTGCTTCTTGTAGGGTCTTTTTTGCTCCTGCGGTTCATTTTCCGGCTTGATAAACGATGCTGTAAGGGCGTATGGCTGAAGATCGTGCAGGGCTTGAATGAGATCATCCATTCGTGCGTATTGCTTGCCTTGTTCCGGTGTCCCTGCAGTTTGGTTTGTTGGAGTTTCTGCGGCATTCAGCGACCTCTCTTCTGATGACTCGCCGCTATCAGATGATTGTCGTAGTTTACAAAGGCCATTACAGGAGTCGACGTGACAATTTAAACCCAAAGTGTGCTGTTGTTGTTCGGGGCCTTTGTTACCGTCACCGGAGCCCGAACGGGAGGTGAGAGTGGCTTTAAGCAGCGTGGTTGAATGAGAGGCTTGCTGACCGGGTGATGCTGATGGCTGGTTTGGTTCCTGGCTTTTTTGTTGACTTTGTTGTTGACCACGTCCGGGGAGCATCATCGTGGTGATCACAAACGGATCATCCTGACTTGCCTGCAGTTGCCCTATTGGATTGAACAGCGGTGAATCGGTGTTCCAATAGCTTTGCAAAAGTGAGCCGACAGCGACAAGCGCTTCTGCAGGTACCCCTGAATAAGGTTTGGCGCTCAGCATAGCATCACTGGTGGTTATAATCAGTTCGTAAGCAACCAGGAAATGAATGGCGTAAATCAATTTCCACGAGATCGACTCAAATAAGGAGGTTTTTACCTCGCAGCCAAGTCTGTCTGCTTTCTCTTCTGGCGGCAAAATTGCTTCTGCATAGTCGTTTATATCAGTAAGGTATGACGGGGTGCTCAGTAAGGTGTGCGGGTCTTGCAGTATAGAAAAGCTGCCTGTTGGAGAGCTTTCATCCTGCTGCAACTCGACAACAAAGCCTCTTTTAAATGATTCGGCCTGGCAAATAGCGGGCAATGAGAGTAACAGCAATATGAGACCTGCGGAGAGTGGTTTTCTGAAAACTCTGTCATTGCATCTATTGGAGAGTAGGTTTTTCAAAAATCTATCCTTACATCTATTTGTGTTTTTGTAGGGAGTAAAGATAGACCAGGAAAGTGACGGATCTGGAAAATAAACGTGTTTTTCATTCGAGTACCAAAAATTGCGTCTCAGTGTATAAAAACCAGGCGGACCCTATGTTTATTCGGCTTGCTGCCCTACCAATTGTTTCTGCCTCCTGATAAATTTCCCTCCTTTTAGTGGCTGTTGTAAAACTCTGGTACCTATGCTCAAAGGCTCTCCTGGTCCCAACGTGGAAATGAGTTATTGGAGTTTTGCAGCAGCCTCTTTAATGGATGGAGTGAGTATTTTTCATGCCGCGATTAGCTGCCAGTGTTCAATACGATGGTTCCCGTTACCACGGTTGGCAGAGTCTGAAGTCAGGGCTTCCCTCGGTTCAGGCTGCTGTAGAAAAGGCGTTGTCGAACGTAGCCAATCATCCTGTCTCTGTCGTTTGTGCAGGAAGGACGGATGCCGGGGTGCATGGTTGCAACCAGATTATTCATTTTGATACTGAGTCCGTTCGTAGTGGTTATGGTTGGACGTTTGGAGGGAATACCAACCTGCCGGATGACATCTCCTTCAACTGGGTTCAGCCTGTCAGTGAAGACTTTCATGCCCGCTATTCTGCTCTGTGGCGCAGATATCGCTATGTGATTCTTAATCGACCGGTGAGACCCGCTCACCTGCCTAAAGGTGTCACCTTTTACTACCGGCCACTGGATGTAGAGTTGATGAATATTGCCGGGCAGCAGCTTATTGGTGAGCATGATTTTGATGCTTATCGGGCGGTACAGTGTCAGGCGAAACATGCGGTTCGTGAAATTCAGCATCTGAATGTCTACAGACATGGCGATATGGTGGTGATTGATGTCAGGGCGAATGCTTTTCTTCATCATATGGTAAGAAACATCACGGGCGTTCTTCTGGAAATTGGTGCGGGCAGAAAACCACCAGTCTGGGCAAAAGAAGTGCTGGAGGCCCGAAAACGTTCTGAAGGAGGTACTACAGCCAAGCCCCATGGTCTTTATTTTGTTGATGTGGGTTATCCGGCAGATTTCGAACTGCCAAAAAGTGAACCGAATCCTTTCTTCGTAGCCTCGACGCTGCCCTGGTGACCTGAAAGTCACTTGACAATCGGGCTGGCAAGAGGTCTTTTTATTGTATTAAGCATTTGTCTTTATCGATTGATATTTTTATAGCCAAGGGAATAGGCAACCAGGGATGGATTATGAGAAAACGACATCGGTCTGCAGCAGGCTTTTTCGTCTACGTTTTAGTTTCATTGGTCTTGAGTGGGATAGCTCGGGCCGGATCACTGGAATCGGCTGGTCAGGAGGACGGAGTCTGTCTTCAGGAGGGTTCGAAGGAGCGAGACCAATGGAGTCAAAATATTAGAAAGAAGTTTAACTGGCTACCTCACTTTAGCAGTGGAAGGATGGTCTATTCCCGTTCTTGTGATCAGAGCAGACTGCAGGACTGGGAGGTAGATGAAGAGGAGGTGGTTTCTCTAGAAGGCAGAAGGCTGAATGTTTTCAGATGGCGCAAAGAATTCTATCCGGTAGCGTCTGAGCGCAGATTCGGAGTACTTTATCCTGTTCAGTATCTGCAGCAACGTTTGAGTTTTCAGTTCCGAGGTAGTCGCTACTGTCTGATATTGAACAATAACAAGCGCTTTGAAAGTCTTTCCTGGGAGCAATGTCTGCAATCTGTCGAAACCCGCTGGTTATTTGATCTGCCACCCGATCCTGGTGAGGATGGCTTGATAGGTTTAGCAGGAATTGACAGTAATCAAGATGGTGTTCGTGATGATATTGAGCGGTTTATTGAGAGAACTCTGCCTGATTCTGAACAAGAAAAGAAAGCAGCCAGGCAGTTGGCGGAAGTGAGTCAGAAGAAGCTGGAGAATGCCTATGACAGAGAAAGAATTATTGAGTTGGACGATGAGTCGGGTGCGGCAGTTATTTGTCTATTGCATGTAATGGGCCGGGATGCCACCGCATTTCGCCATAAGATGAAGGCGAAAATGTATAACACGTCAGAGCGTATAGAAGCATGGAATAAAATGAATGGCCATCTAAGTGGGGTGCCTTATACGTTACCGGAAGATTTTGCGAGTCAATGTAATTTTGCAGTGAATGGTTCAACCGAATAGTTCTGGATGAGTCACTGTCTCAACTTCTTTCAGGGATGATTATGAAGAAAGTATTACTCATGTTTTTTGTGTGCTTAAGCTTGAATTTATGGGCTGCAGAGTGTCCTGTTTCAAGACCTGATTTAACAATGGCTTATGGTAATGGGATGTTTAACGATCGGGAGGATGCCGTTGAGTCTCAGGGCAGGCTGAAGCTGATGATGGCAAGCCAGCTTCCCGGTTACCGGGTCAGCTACAGTCTTTCTTATAACTACAACGAAAGTCCTGTTGATCAAGTGCTCGAAGTGGCGCGACAAAAACTGTTGCAGGATTACAGTAATATTTTACTGTGGCTTTCAGGAGTGGAGTCGGCACCTGACTGGTTCCGGGAAGGATTGGAGCTGATAGTACTCAGCTATGATGCATTCAGTTATGTGTTCGATAGTGACCTTCGCAAGCATATTAGTCAATACACGCAAGACATCAGCCAATGTCGAAAGGTTTTGCTGGTGGCTCATTCTCAGGGGAACTTTTATGGTAATGAGTCCTGGCGTTCGGTTTATCAGACTTTCACTGCTGGCATCGCCTGGGATGAGTTGAAGTTAATGGGGATGGTGTCAGTGGCCACTCCTGCAAGTCAGGTAGGATACCCCTTGAGTTATCCCGTTGATCAACAGAGTGTGACCCGATACCTGACGCTTTCTGATGATCTGGTGATTAATTTATTGAGAAGTGCTGCCTTCGGACCTCTGCCCGCCAATGTAACAAACAATGCTGTGAGCGACGACTGGAAAAATCATAGTTTTGGATTGAGTTATGTTTTAGGCGATCCCAGCGGCCAGATGTTGAGGGAGCAGATCAGAAGTGTTGCTTATAGTCTTGAAACCTTACCCTTTGATCGGCAGCCAGTAGACTCAACTGCGCTGGCATCTGCGGGCTATGATCCAACAGCCCGGATACTGGAAATCCAGTTTGTGGGTAGTGACAGTCTCTATCGATATTACGGTGTGCCTGAGAGCGTCTATCAGGATTTGCTGTCTGCCGAATCTGTGGGTCGTTATTACAATCTGGTCATCAGAGGACAGTACCCTTCCAGGCGTTTGAATTGAAGTGACTTTTACTCCTGATTTGGCTCTTGTCTCTCCATTATGAGACAAGGGTCGGCTGTTTCTGCTAACATCCACGTTCTGCTTTCTGATCCTGTTTTTTTCCTTCTCCTTGAGGAGTGGTATGGAAGCATCCTGTTCAATGACTCCCATCGCTCACTCATCAAAGAAGCCGTATTTAACCGGTTTGTCTGATGACCGGGAGAGTTCACTGTTATCGAATGCTTTAGGCGTTCTTTACTGGAAATAGGCACATACGGGAGAGGTATCGTTGAAGACTCGGATCAAGGTCTGTGGAGTCACCTCTGTAGAAGAAGCACTTGAAGCGGTTAATGCGGGTGCCGATGCACTGGGTTTGGTGTTTTATGCATCTAGCAAGCGGTTTGTGTCCGTTAGTAAGGCTCGAGAAATTGCCAGTGTGGTCCCACCCTTTATCACTCTGGTGGGTCTGTTTGTTGACGCTGAAGAAGCGGTTATCCGGAACGTTCTGGATCAGGTCCCCCTGGATCTGTTGCAGTTTCATGGCAATGAGACCGATCAGGAGTGTGAGCGATGGCGAAGAAGATATATCAAGGCACTCAGAGTACGTCCCGGGACGTCTGTTGAGGAAAGTGCTGCCGCTTATCCCGGTGCCTGTGGTCTGCTTTTGGATTCTTATCGTAAAGGTATACCCGGTGGAACCGGTGAGGCCTTTGACTGGCAGTTGATACCCGACAGTCTGGATAAGCCTGTCATTCTGGCGGGTGGCCTTAATCCTGAGAATGTTTCGCAAGCCATAGAACAGGTTGCGCCCTTTGCTGTCGATGTCAGCAGTGGTGTAGAGAATGACAGGGGTAAAGACCCCGAAAAGATGAAAGCCTTTGTCGAGGCGGTAAAACAATGACTGTAGATTATAAAAAGTTGCACGAACTGCCGGATGAATCCGGCCATTTTGGTCGTTTTGGTGGACGTTATGTGGCTGAAACGCTCATGTGTGTCCTTGAAGAGCTGGAATCGACCTACAAGAAGCTTTGGAATGATCCGGATTTTCAGGCTGATTTTGACCGTGATCTGGCTCATTACGTAGGCAGGCCTTCACCGCTCTATCATGCTGAGCGCTGGTCTGAAAGTCTGGGTGGTGCTCAAATCTACCTGAAGCGTGAAGATCTGAATCATACCGGTGCCCACAAGATCAATCATGCCATTGGTCAGGCTCTGCTGGCCAAACATATGGGGAAAAAGCGGATTATTGCTGAAACCGGTGCCGGTCAGCACGGTGTGGCTACCGCTACTGTTGCTGCCAGACTGGGTCTGGAGTGCATCGTTTACATGGGCGCTAAAGACGTAAAACGACAGGCGCTGAATGTTTACCGAATGAAGCTGCTTGGGGCCATTGTGGTACCGGTCGAGAGTGGCTCTCAAACACTGAAAGATGCCATCAACGAAGCTCTGCGTGACTGGGTAACCCGTCCTGAAGAAACCTTCTATATTCTGGGAACGGTTTGTGGTCCACATCCGTATCCGGAAATGGTGCGTAATTTTCAGAGTGTTATTGGTCGTGAGGCTCGCAGGCAATGTCTGGAAATGACTCAGCGTCTGCCTGATGCACTGGTGGCTTGTGTGGGGGGTGGCTCTAATGCGATGGGGTTGTTCTATGAATTCCTGCAGGATGAAGACGTCAAAATCTACGGTGTTGAAGCCGGTGGTCACGGTGTCGAATCTGGAGAGCATGCCGCAAGAATGTCTGGTGAAAGACAGGGCGTTTTCCAGGGGCAGCGCAGTTTCCTGATGTGTGACGACGATGGTCAGATAACTGAAAGCTATTCTGTATCGGCTGGACTGGATTATCCGGGAGTAGGGCCAGAGCACAGCCATCTCAGAACTGTGGGTCGTGCAGAGTATCCTTGCGTGACAGATGACGAGGCTCTGGCGGCATTCAGAAGCCTGACACGTATGGAAGGTATTATGCCGGCGCTTGAGAGTTCTCATGCCCTGGCTTTTGTTGAGCAGCTGGCTCCCACCATGGCAAAGGATCAGATTATTCTTGTCAATCTGTCTGGTCGGGGTGACAAGGATATTCACACTGTGGCCGAGATAGATGGACTTACGTTCTAAGCATTCAAGGAGAAATCATTATGAGAATTAAAGCATGCTTTGAGCGATTGTCTTCAAAAGGTCACAAGGCTCTGATGCCCTACATAACAGCGGGTGATCCGGCAAGTAAGACCGTAGACGTTATGCACAAGCTGGTAGCCAGTGGTGCTAACCTGATTGAGCTTGGGTTTCCGTTCTCTGACCCCATGGCTGACGGGCCGGTGATTGCTGAGGCGCATGAGCGAGCATTATCACAAGGTGTTACATTGAATGACGTTTTTTCAATGGTAACTCGCTTCAGGGAAAACGATAATAATACACCGATTGTCCTGATGGGCTACCTGAACCCGGTTGAAATCATGGGTTATGAAGCGTTTGCTACCCGGGCAGCTGAAGCCGGTGTAGACGGTGTACTGATTGTTGATCTGCCCGCAGAATTTGCCGGTGATCTGGTTGAGCATTTAAAGCCCAGGCGGATTGATATGATCAACCTGATTACGCCGACTACCACCGATGAGCGCATTCAAAAGATCTGTTCTGTTGCTTCAGGATTCGTATATTACGTTTCTGTAAAGGGAGTCACAGGCTCGAACAAGCTGGATCTGGACAGCGTTCAGTCCAGAGTGGCCCACATCAAAGGGTATACCGATCTGCCTGTAGGAGTAGGGTTTGGTATTCGTGATGGTGAGTCTGCCGCCGCTATTGCTTCTGTTGCGGATGGTGTGGTAGTAGGGTCTCTGCTGGTATCTGAGCTGGCTAATTATGAAAGCCAGGGTGAAGGTGCTATCGACCGGGTTTCTGGCCATCTGGAAGCAATGCGTCAGGCAATGGATAAAGGTTAACCCAATGAATTAAGGCGATAGAAAATGGGGGATTGTCCTGAACATTCAGGTGCCCCCTTTCAGTCTTGCTAACAGACAGGAAGCGTGAATGAGTAACTGGCTAGTCGACAAACTGATACCTTCGCTGTCACGTTCTGCGAGTCAGCAGAAGAGCAGCAATGTGCCAGAAGGATTGTGGCGCAAGTGTGTTAAGTGTGAGTCGGTATTGTATCGTCCAGAGCTTGAGAGAAATCTGTACGTTTGTCCAAAATGTAATCATCACATGCGTATCGGTGCCCGAAAACGTCTGCAGTGTTTTCTGGACAAAAACAGCACTGAAGAGCTGTTCTCCGAGATAGAGCCTGTCGATAAGCTCAAGTTCCGGGATTCAAAGAAATACAAGGATCGCCTGTCATCGGCCCAAAAGCAGACGGGGGAAAAAGATGCTCTGGTGGCTATGAAGGGCCAGCTTGATGGCTTGCCTTTGGTCGCTGTGGCATTTGAATTCAGCTTTATGGGTGGGTCAATGGGTTCTGTTGTTGGCGAGAAGTTTGCCCGTGCGGCAGAGCTGAGCCTGGAACTCAAGATTCCTTTTGTCTGTTTTTCTGCCAGTGGCGGTGCTCGTATGCAGGAAGCCTTGTTCTCCCTGATGCAGATGGCTAAAACCAGTGCGGCATTGGAGCGTATGAAACAACACGCGGTACCTTATTTCTCAGTGCTGACAGATCCCGTTTATGGGGGTGTGTCTGCCTCTCTGGCAATGTTGGGTGATGTGAATATTGCCGAGCCTGGTGCCTTGATCGGTTTTGCCGGTCCGCGGGTGATCGAACAGACCGTTCGTGAAAAATTGCCGGAAGGCTTCCAGCGCAGCGAGTTTCTGCTGGAGCATGGTGCCATCGATATGATTGTTGATCGAGGCGATATGCGTTCGACGGTTGCTCGACTTTGTAGAAAAATGCAGGGGATGGCCCCTGCGCCTGCTGAGCCGGATTCGGACTTTAGTGCAGTTGAGGAAGAGGTGATTTCAGCGGCTGGGTGAGGTGTGATTAGAATAAAGAAAATCATGCCTTCCTTGAGGGAGGGAGTTGAAAGTCTCTAGAAATGAATCGATAAGTTAGTCTGGCCAAAATTCATCATTGATCACCTGTTCAAAGCGCCACTCGCATTGTGTTGGGAATGTGGCTTCTTGCAGGCCCGTTTCCTTGAATGCTGTGATCTTCGCGACGTTGTAAGCCTCAGCAAAGATCTCAGGGAATTTGGGTTTGAGTCCGGGGTTTTCCTTGATGAGTTTTTTTAGACGGTACCGTTGTTCTTCGACTGAGCCTTGCCAATATGTGCTCCTGTTTACGGGTTGATATTTCCACTTCAAAAGATGCATGAGCAATAAGTCCAGTCGATGACTAAGCTGGCGATATTCACTTCTGCCCATGCTTTCGATTTCCTCAAGAATGTTATCCAAATCCAGTTCTCCCAGTCGACCCTGACGGATTAAGTTGGCTTGTTGCTGCGTCCAGCTATAAAAATCAGTGTCGTAAAGCTGCTGGGTCATCGAATTGCCTCATAAAGGATTCATCCAAAGCCAGATGTAGAATGATTTAAGCAAATATGCAACCATTCGTCCCTAACGATGTACTTCCAAGGAATCCCTGCATGACATACCAGCAAAACAGTCAGCCTCCCTTCGAGCAGCTGTCTGATTGGCTTGACTGGTTGGAAAACACCCGGCCTGAACACGAAATGGAACTTGGGTTGGACAGAATCAGGAAGGTGGCCAAAAGACTGGATCTTATCAAACCTGCTCCTCTCGTAATCACGGTAGGTGGTACCAATGGCAAGGGCTCGACGGTCGCTATTCTTGAGTCCATTCTCCTAGCGGCTGGTTATAAGGTCGGCGTTTACACCTCTCCGCATCTGTGCAGATTCAATGAGCGAATTAAAGTTAATCGTGTTGAAGCGAGCGATGCAAGCCTCTGTGACTCTTTTCAAAAAGTAAATGACGGACTTGGTGGTGACTGGCTATCCTATTTCGAGTTCGCAGTCCTGTTGGCTATAGATGTGTTCAGGAAAGAAAAAGTAGATATCGCTCTCATGGAAGTTGGACTTGGCGGTCGACTCGATGCCACCAACATGATTGAGCCCGATATTTCAATTATTACAACAGTAGGGTTGGATCATCAGGACTGGCTGGGTTACAGTATTGAAGCGATAGCAAAAGAAAAAGCAGGAATTTTTCGCTCTGAAAAACCAGCAATATTTGGTGGTGTGGAGACACCAAACAGTATCGTCGATCAAGCTGTCAGACTGGAGTCAGCTCTTTACAGAAGAGATAAAGAGTTCGAGTTAACAGAAGAAGACAGAACATGGAGTTGGAAAGGTTTGAACAAAACGGGTGATTGTATTGAGTATGTTGGCCTCCCTGTGCCTGCGTTGGTCATTGATAACGCTGCTACTGCTCTGCAAGCAATTCAGCTTTTACCTGAAGTTGTAAGCCGTGATGCCATCTTAGAAGGTTTAAAAGCATCGCACCTCCCTGGTCGCTATGAAAAAGTCCTTGAGACTAATAAAAGCGGGGAGGAAGTTCAGATTGTTTTCGATGTTGCTCATAACCCCCAGGCAGCAGCAAAGCTGGCGGAGTGCCTGAGGTCAGACCCGGTATCAGGGAAGACTCGTGCACTGATAGCTATCTATAAAGACAAGGATTATCACGGAGTGATTGAGTCACTGTCTGAAGTGGTAGATGAGTGGGTTGTTGCTGATTTCGACTCACCCAGAGCACTTAATAAAGTCGATCTCAGTGAAGCAGTGGCCAGATATTCTGGTCTGCCTGTCATCGCTGAAAATGCAGAACAAGGTTTCCAGCAACTTAAAGAAGAGTCAACAGCCAGTGACAGAGTGCTTGTTGTTGGTTCGTTTTTGACGGTTGGTGCAATTTTGAGCATTGACAGTTAGGTGTTCCTTTTTAAATAAGAATTCTGGCATGAGTGTTACGTGCTCATGGGTATTTTTATAAAAAATATTTGTATTTAGACGTGTGTTTTGAGTGACAGGTACTTGTCAGTGTATGTATAACTGGTACTCTTGTTGTGCTACTTCATGACATCTAGAGAAGGCTCTTGGCTAACGGTTGCCTGGTTTTTGCGTGCCCGTAAGTGGTCGTGTAGTGAATAAAAATTAGACGGTTTTTAAGCTGCTTTTCAGAGAGAGGTGTTATCTGGAGGGCGGTAGCGTTTCTAAAAACAATGATTGAGAGAGAGCACGGTGCGATTGACTGAATCGTAGCAGCAAGCCATTGTGACTTTTATTCGACAGTTTGATACTAATCGTTTTGCCTGTATTAGTGACATTCGTTACAAAAAATAATCCGCCTGATTGATACTATTGATCTTGATGATGTCGGCACCATCAGAGACAGAATCAACCGTTGCAGGTTACACTCACTCTGCTGGATATTACTGAGCGGGTATGAAAAGACTGCCTGTGGTATAAGCCCTAAAAATTCGGCTCTTCAGGGATATCTGTGGGTAAAAATGAGTCAATTTGATAGGTAGAAGCACCAGCGGCTGATTTTTGATAGTTTTTTTGTTAGCAGACAAAATAACCACAAGAGACACCGCTGATGCTAATAAAAACTATCCTCAATAAAGTTCATAAACTCAAGTCATTTGTTTATCAGGATGTGAAACTTGGCTTCTACCAAGGCTCTGAAGTATTCAATGTAGCCGTTGTTCCACGAAAGAACAGTCACGCTATCTGCTCAGGATGCCAGAAACCTGCTCCGGGCTACGATCATCTTTCTGAGCGTCGTTTCGAGTTTGTTCCTCTCTGGGGAATCAGAGTTTTCTTGCTCTATAGAATGCGCCGGGTGGAATGTAAGACGTGCGGCGTAAAGGTTGAGCAAGTCCCATGGGCTGAAGGTAAGAAGGAGCTGACCAAAGCCTATATGCAATTTCTGGCAAACTGGGCCAGAAAGCTGTCTTGGAAAGAGGTTGCCAGTACTTTCAATACCTCATGGGAGAAAGTATTTCATGCTGTGGAGTACATGGTTGAGTGGGGCAAAGCGCATCGTTCACTCGACAATATCAAGGCCATTGGCGTTGATGAAGTGGCTTACCAGGTCGGACATAAATACCTGACAGTGGTTTATCAGATTGATCGCAGTTGCACCCGGCTATTATGGGTTGGTCAGGATCGTACTGAAGCCACAATTAGAAACTTTTTCTTCTTTTTTGGCCCTGAGCGTAGTCAACAACTGAGGTATGTCTGCTCTGACATGTGGAAGCCCTATGTAAAGGCGATCGCCGAGTTTGCCAATCAGGCGCTGCATATTCTGGATCGATTTCACATTGTGGCCATGCTGAACAAGGCCATCGATGAGGTCAGGGCATCAGAACACAAACAGCTTCAGGCTGATGGCTATGAGCCTGTTTTGAAAAAGACCCGTTGGTGTCTGCTGAAACGGAAGGAAAACCTGACCGAGAAAGAAGAGATCAAGTTAAATACAGTGCTTCAGTATAATCTCAAAAGTGTCAGGGGCTATCTGCTCAGAGAGGAGTTTCAAGTGTTCTGGGGTTACATATCACCACACTGGGCAGGAAAGTATCTGGACCGGTGGTGTACAAGAGTCATGCGGTCAAAGATAGAGCCGATGAAGAAAGTAGCTAAAACTGTTCGGCGGCACAGGCCACTGATCCTGAATTGGTTCAGGGCAAAAAAAGCATTTTCCAGCGGAATTGTGGAAGGTCTGAACACCAAGATAAAACTCACTACGAGAAAATCGTATGGTTTCAGAACCTATAGATGTGCAGAAATCGCTTTATATCATGCACTGGGCAACCTGCCCGAACCAGAAATGCCCCACAGATTTTGCTGACGAGGCAAAAATTCCGGAGTGCTTGTTTAATAGACAATAGCGAGAGGTCAATACCATTGAGAATCACAAGCGAACATGCAGATTATATTTGCAACGTGCTTCAGCATTACTTTGGTGCAAAAACTGGTATCTGGCTTTTCGGCTCCAGAGTTGATGATAATCAGCGTGGCGGTGATATTGACCTCTATATAGAAACCGACCTGCAAAGCCCGGAAGCGGTTTTTGATGCTAAACTCTATAGCCTGGTGGACATCAAACAGCACATCGGTGACCATTTGTGACCGCCATGCTTTGCGCCTTGAGTGGGTGATGGGCGAAGTGAAAAGATTGTAACAAAGGTTATACAGAGCCGGTGTCTGATATAAAAGCGATGGTTGAGGGCGTGCCCAGTGCGGCTGAGTGAATCTGAGCGGAAAGCTATTGTGTCAGCTATTCAGCAGTTTGACCCAGATGCCGAAATTTGGCTTTTTGGTTCAAGGGTTGATGATCAGGTCAGAGGTGGGGATATAGACTTACTGATTCTTTCAGATAAGTTGAATCCTGACGATAAAATGAGGATCAGGTTGGCGCTCTACGAAAAGCTGGGTGAGCAGAAAATAGACTTGGTCATTGCCGCTGATGATTCCGACCCGTTTACTCGAATAGCATTGGCAGAAGGTGTTTCTCTGTGAGTGAAGGTAAAGTCGGCAAGCAACAAGTAGCAATAAAAGAAGACCAGTTCTTGTTATTGCAGCAGCAGCTGGAAAGCATGAGGCAGATGGAGGAGTTGCTGAAATGGTCTTTGGCTCGCTGTAAGACTGTAAATCTTGAAAAGGGAAGTATGCCAGACCTTGAAGATCTGGAAAAATTTGAATCCCTCACCGCTCGCTTTGCTCGTTTTAACGACATCTTACTACAAAAAATATTCCGTTTGATCGACGTCATAGACGTGGAGCATGGGGGTACCGTTCGCGACAGAATCAACCGCGCCGAGAAAAAAGGTCTGATTGATAACGCCATTGGATTTATAGAAATTCGTGAGATTAAAAATAGTATTGCTCATGAATACCAGCCGGAGGCATTTAGCCTGATTTTTCCCAGGGTTCTCACATTTACGCCAGTGTTGCTTGATGTTGCTGACAGGGTTAGGGGGTATTGTCGGCGGTATGGTGGTGGTTAGTGCTATGTAAAATTCTGATTCAACTGCATAAATAGGCGATATCTCCATTGAAAGTCACCGTTTGGATACGGTGCCATTTTTCCGGATTAAGGAAAATCATGAAAGTTCTAATCGTTTTTGGTACACGTCCTGAAGCCATTAAAATGGCGCCTGTCGTCAAAGCATTATATTCACATCCCAAAATTGAAGCCAGAGTTTGTGTGACAGCACAACATCGGGAAATGCTCGACCAAGTATTGAAGCTATTTGAAATAGAGCCAGATTATGATCTAAATGTCATGCAGCCGGGCCAATCATTGACGGATATAACCAGTAATATTCTAAAAGGTCTGGAATCCGTTCTCCACGATTGTAAGCCAGATGTAGTCTTGGTACACGGTGATACTACAACAACTTTGGCTACTTCACTGGCTGCATTTTATCAGCAAATACCCGTGGGGCATGTTGAAGCAGGCCTCAGAACTGCGGATTTGTATTCACCGTGGCCAGAGGAGGCGAACCGAAAAATTACCGGAGCACTTGCTAAATGGCACTTTGCGCCCACCGAAAGTGCAAAAGCCAATTTGCTGGCCGAGAACATTGCGGAAGAGAATATTCTGATTACCGGTAATACAGTCATTGATGCGCTGTTGGAGGTAAAAAATAAACTGGAAAATGATCATGGGCTTAAATCACGTTTTTCTGATCAGTTTGCTTTTATTGCCGACAATTCCAGGATTATTCTGGTTACCGGACATCGCAGGGAAAGTTTTGGTGATGGCTTCGAGCGCATTTGTGAAGCACTGGCAGTAATAGCCAAGCAGGAACCCGATGTACAGATCATTTACCCGGTACATTTGAATCCAAATGTCAGGGAACCCGTTAATCGGTTGTTGAGTGATATTGATAATATTTATTTGATTGAACCATTGGACTATTTGCCTTTTGTTTGGTTAATGAACCGTTCGGATATTATCCTGACCGATTCTGGAGGAATTCAGGAAGAGTCTCCGTCCCTTGGTAAGCCAGTATTGGTAATGCGTGACACAACAGAGCGTCCAGAGGCAGTAACGGCAGGTACCGTTAAATTAGTCGGAACGGATTCCTCAAAAATTATTGAAACCATCACTACTTTGCTGAATGACAGCAAAATCTACGAAAAAATGAGCAAAGCTCAGAATCCTTATGGGGATGGTAAAGCCAGCGACAGAATTATCGGTCACCTGATTAATTCATAATTCTTATCTTCTTTTTTGCTGCCATTATGCGGCATTTCGTATGGGCTGGTTTAGGACAAAAGTTACCCATTCCTGGATATAAAAACAATGCATGACTCAACATTTAAAACTGTTTCAGTAATAGGTCTCGGTTATATAGGCTTACCTACAGCGGCCATGTTTGCTTCCCGCAAGATGAAAGTTATTGGGGTAGACGTGAACCAACAGGCCGTTGACACCATCAATGATGGTAAAATCCATATCGTCGAGCCCGATCTGGACATGTTGGTGAGTGCTGCTGTTACTGCTAGTTATCTGCGAGCAACAATAACACCAGAACCGGCTGATGCTTTTCTGGTGGCAGTACCAACCCCTTTCAAAGAGGGGTGCGAGCCAGACCTTTCTTATATTGAATCGGCAACCAAAGCCATTGCTCCGGTACTTAAAAAAGGCGACCTGGTTGTGCTGGAATCTACCTCTCCAGTGGGCGCCACGGAACAAATGGCAAAGTGGATAGCAGATGCCAGACCAGATCTTTTGGTACCGTTCAGTGAAAAAGAGAATGGTGACTTGTATATTGCCCACTGCCCTGAACGGGTTTTGCCGGGCTATGTGGTAAAAGAACTGGTAGAAAACGACAGGGTTATTGGTGGCATAAATAGAGCGAGTTCGGAAAAAGCAATAGAACTCTACCGGGCGTTTGTAATGGGCGAATGTATTACTACCACAGCTCGAACTGCTGAAATGGCCAAACTCACGGAGAATGCCAGTAGAGATGTAGGTATTGCTTTTGCCAACGAACTTTCAATAATCTGCGATGAGCTGGATATTAATGTCTGGGAATTGATCGCTTTGGCTAACCGACACCCAAGGGTGAATATTCTTCAACCCGGTCCGGGGGTGGGGGGGCACTGCATTGCTGTTGATCCATGGTTTATTATTAGTAAAACGCCGGAAACAGCTAAATTGATCCGACAAGCAAGAGTAGTAAACGAAAATAAACCGGCTTGGGTCATTGAAAAAGTAAAAGAGAAGGTGGATCAGTTTCTGGCAGACCATCCCGGAAAAAAAATGGTTGAGGTCACCATTGCCTGTTTTGGTTTGGCCTTTAAGCCTGATATTGATGATTTGCGAGAAAGCCCGGCGCTGCAAATTACTAGAGAGTTAGTTAACAGCCTGAGTTGTAAGATTGTTGCTGTGGAGCCAAATGTCGATAGTTTGAACGAAGACTTTGAACTGGTGAATCTGGATAATGCCTTTGTTAAAGCTGATGTTTATGTGTTGTTGGTTGATCACTATCAATTTAAGAAGTTCAAACCGTCGATCAGCTATATCGTAGATACAAAAGGAGTATGGTGATATGGCTAAGAAGTTTCTTATTACGGGTGGTGCTGGGTTTATTGGTTCAGCGCTTATTCGGCATATAATTTACAATACAAAAGATCTCGTCTGTAATGTTGACAAGCTTACCTATGCGGGCAACCTTAAATCTCTGAAAACGGTCGACCACAGTGAACGCTACCATTTTGTACAAGCTGATATTTGCAATCCAGAAATCATGGAACAAACTTTTGCAGAATTTCAGCCAGATGTGGTTATGCATCTGGCCGCAGAAAGCCATGTAGATCGTTCCATTGATGGACCGGCAGAGTTCATTCAAACTAATATAGTGGGAACTTGCACACTACTGGAGATAGCCAGGCAGTACTGGAATACTCTAGGTTCTAGGAAACAAGCCTCTTTTCGTTTTCACCATATTTCAACCGATGAAGTATATGGGGACCTGGAAGAGACTGATGACTTGTTTACTGAAACTACACCTTATGCACCCAGCTCACCGTACTCGGCAAGTAAAGCAGGCTCCGATCATTTGGTAAGAGCGTGGCATCGTACCTACGGTTTACCGGTAATCATCACCAACTGCTCTAATAACTATGGTCCTTATCACTTTCCGGAAAAACTGATACCGCTGGTGATTTTAAACGCCTTGGAAGGAAAGCCGCTGCCGGTCTACGGTAAGGGTGAACAGCTTCGAGACTGGCTCTATGTAGAAGACCACGTCAAGGCGCTTTACAAAGTAGTCACAGAAGGCAGGGTAGGTGAAACTTACAATATTGGCGGCCATAATGAAAAGAAAAATATTGAAGTGGTGCAAGCCATCTGTACCTTATTAGAAGAACTTGCCCCTGTTAAACCCAAAGGTATTGACCGATATAAAGATCTCATCACTTTTGTTACCGATCGGCCTGGTCATGATAACCGCTATGCTATCGATGCCAGCAAAGTTGCTAAAGAGTTAAATTGGAAGCCAGAAGAAACTTTTGAAACTGGGTTACGTAAAACAATCCAATGGTATTTGACTAACCAGCAATGGTGTAAATGTGTGCAAGATGGTAGTTATCAGCGTGAACGACTTGGCTCCAATAAGGCATAAAAAATGAAAGGAATTATCCTTGCCGGTGGCAGTGGTACTCGGCTGCATCCAATTACCAAAGGGGTTTCCAAGCAACTCCTCCCGGTTTATGACAAACCGATGATCTATTATCCTCTTTCAGTACTGATGCTAGCAGGTATTCAGGATATTCTGCTCATCACCACGCCCGAGGATCAGGTCCATTTTTTTAATGTGTTGGGCGATGGTAGCCAGTTTGGTATTAATTTAAGTTATGCTATTCAGGCTGAACCCAAAGGGCTAGTGCAAGCATTCACAATCGGGAAATCATTTATTGGCAATGATAGGGTTGCACTTATATTAGGGGATAATATTTTTTATGGTCAGGGTTTTACACCAAAATTGCAAGAAGTAGTATCTAGGGACGAAGGCGCAACGATATTTGGTTACAGAGTTAATGATCCAAAAAGATTTGGTGTTGTCGAATTTGATGAAAATTATAATGCGATATCATTAGAAGAAAAGCCAGACAACCCAAAGTCCAATTATGCAGTAACCGGTCTTTATTTTTATGATAACCAAGTAATTGAACTTGCAAGTGAAGTGACTCCCTCTGTTAGAGGTGAGCTTGAAATAACCGACCTGAATAATTTATACCTTGCGCAGAACAAGCTGAAGGTTGAGTTACTCGGTCGTGGTTTTGCCTGGCTCGATACCGGTACACATAATGCTCTCTTAGAGGCTGGTCATTTTGTACAGACAATTGAGCAGCGTCAGGGCGTAAAAATTGCATGTCTTGAAGAAATCGCATTGAGTAATGGATGGCTTTCACTAGACAAAATTTTTGTAATTGCGAAAGATTTAGAAAAAACTGAATATGGTCAATATTTACAGTCTCTGATCAATACAGTTAGTGTAGACATAAAGTCCAAAAGAATAGCATTGCCAGCGAAAGAGCTCACCTTGTAACAGCCAGAATAAGCTTGAGCACTCCCATCAAGATTGAAGCAGGTGAGTATCAAGTAGTAGATTAGTGAAAAAGATTACTGACCTGTTTCGATCAGTCAGATTACCCCGGAATGATTGAAAACTTGGTTTCACTATAAACAGCGATGTACACAACCCTTCGATTTTATCCTGTCAATCATTGCAGTACATGTTTGCCTTGTTGGCAACAGAAGCCCTGACCCAGTGGTGTGGTTATTTGCGCACTTTATTACTCTATAGTCATTGGGCGCATCCACGGTTTTGTCGTGAATGTCTACTCTTAGGCTAAATGTGTAACTTCAGAATATTTAACTAATGTTACCGGATTATAAACAATGAAAAATCTTGTTATTTTTGGGAATGGCGAACAGGCAGAGTTAGCATGGTTCTTTTTTAGTAAAGATAGCGAATATAACGTTGTTGCATTTGTTGTAGACAAAGACTTTAAAGAAAGTGACACATTTTGCGATTTACCATTAATAACTACTGACAATTTAACAAGAGACTACCCACCAGAAAAAAATAGTGTTTTTGTTGCTATAGGTTATAACCAGGTAAACAAGTTGCGAGAAAGCAAGTATCTTCAAATGAAAGAAAAAGGTTATAATTTGGCTAGCTATGTGAGCAGTAAAGCAACAATATGGAGCGAAAGTATTGGTGAAAACTGCTTTATTTTAGAAGATAATACAATCCAGCCATTTGTTACTATCGGGGATAATGTGACCTTATGGAGTGGTAATCATATTGGCCACCATTCAATAATTGAAGATCACTGCTTTATAACTTCACATGTTGTTATTTCTGGTGGCGTCACTATTGGACATCATTCGTTTATCGGCGTTAATGCCACGTTACGCGATCATATCAAAGTAGGATCTGCAAATGTGATCGGTGCTAGTGCTTCGATTATGCATGATACCGAAAATGATCAGGTTTATGTGGCAGATAAAACTAAAGCCAGAGCAATCCCTAGTCACAAGATGAAGGGCATATAATATGAAATGGATCAAACTAGGATTAATATTTAGTCCAGCAAGTACTGATGAAAAACTTATTAGTCATGCGGCAAACCCACTACCAATTCATTTAGAAAAAGATATATATAGATTTTTTTATAGCGGTAGGGATTTTAAAAATAGATCATCCGTAGGTTTTGTAGACATTGATATATTAACAAAAGAAATTATATATACAAAAAACGAGCCTGTAATTAAACATGGACCATCTGAAAGTTTTTACTCACACGGTATAAGTATTGGTGATGTATATCAGAGTGATGGTAAAGATTATATTCTTTTTATGGGATGGAAAATTACAGGTGACGAACATTGGCGTGGTGATATTGGCAGATTAGAGTTAACTAATAAAGAAAATTTAAAATTAATTAGCGATAAGCCTTTTATAGGTGTATCTGATACCGATCCAGTAAGCCTTTCATACCCAGCAGTATATAAAGATAATAATTCATTCAAAATGTGGTACGGATCAACAGTGACTTGGGACAGCGGTAATGGCGAAATGCTACATATAATTAATCACGCATCCTCTCATAATGGCGAATCTTGGGATTTAAAAGGTTTGGCAGTACCATTTTGTTTGGGTAATGCGCAGGCATTTTCAAGGCCGACAGTTTTCGTTTGTGATAAAAAAATATATCACATGTGGTTTTCTTACCGAGGCAAGCCACCAAATAAATATCGAATTGGCTATGCAAAAAGTTTTGATGGTATAGCTTGGTTACTAGAAAATGAGAGCTCAGGTATTGATGTATCTGAAAAGGGTTGGGATTCCGATATGATTTGTTATCCCTATGTATTTAAACACAAAGATAAGATTTACATGGCTTATAATGGGAATGGTCATGGTAAAACTGGTTTTGGTTTGGCTGTGCTAGAGGGCTGGTAATGGTGATTAATAGTTACGGAGTAACAGAACAGTATGATATAAAAAACGAGTTGGATCTTGAAAAAGAACAATTTGAACGAAATGGTTACACTCTAATATCATCAGGGTTTTCAAAAGAAAAAATACTAGAGATTAAAGAAGAATTTACATCTATAAGAAAGAAGTATATTCAAAAATACTCCCCAAGCTACTTGGAGAGTAGGGATGAATATAATGGTATAAGGCTACCATTATTATTGAGTAATGTATTTCTAGAGTTAGCTGCAAATGAACGAGTGATAAAATTTCTTACCCACTTTTTAGGTGAAGGTTTTATTTTAAATCAGCAAAATGGTGTTGTTAATCCAGCAGGTGAAGAGTACAACCAAGGAAAGTGGCACAGAGATTTACCATACCAGCATTTTACTACATCAAGACCAATTGCTATCAATGCCCTTTATTGTGTTGATGAGTTTACACTTAATAATGGGGCGACAAAAGTAATACCTTCATCTCATTTGCATGAAACCTTCCCATCAAATGAATATATAGATAAAAATGAAAAACAAATCATAGCAAATGCGGGTGATTATTTAATTTTAAACTGTATGCTTTATCATTCTGGTAGTAAAAACGTAACTATTTATGATCGGTGTGCAGTTAATCACGTTTATGCTCCACCTATATTTGCCAAACAAATACAGCTCGATAAAGAAATGTTTGCATATAAATTTGATATTGAAAAGTTTGAGAAGTTACTTGGGCTTAGCTTTAGTGTTAAGAGCGGGGTGTCAGAATATTTGGAGTCTAGAATTCAAGTATGAAAAAGGTTGCAATCAGCCAATCCAATTACATCCCCTGGAAAGGTTACTTTGATCTTATTAATAGCGTCGATGATTTTGTTTTATATGATGATATGCAGTACACTCGCCGTGATTGGCGAAATAGAAACAAGATATATGCCTCCCATGGATTAAAATGGCTATCTGTTCCGGTAAATGTGAAAGGAAAGTATTTTCAGAAAATTAATGAGACAACAGTTTCTGATTTGGGTTGGCGTGAACAACATTGGAGGATAATTAAAGAGGAATACAGTAAAGCGCCTTACTTTAAAGAATACTCAATTTTATTTGAAAACCTTTATTTAAGTAGTGATGAAATATTTTTAAGTAAGATTAATTACAATTTTATTATCTTGATTAATAAAATTCTTGATATATCTACAAATATCTATTGGTCGAGTGACTTTGATTTGTGTGATGGGAAATCAGAACGTTTGCTGGGTATTTGTAAGGATTTAAATGCAAAGATATACTTGAGTGGGCCATCTGCAAAAGACTATCTTGATTCTAAGATATTCGAAGACGAAAACATAAGAGTAGAGTGGATGGATTATTCCGATTACCCAACTTACCAGCAAATCCATGCACCATTCGAATCAGGTGTTAGCATACTGGACTTGATTTTTAATAAAGGTCCCGATGCAAAAGAGTTTATGAAGAGCTTTTCATGACAATGATAGCGTTTAATAAGCCAGCCTGTGTTGGGAATGAAGAAGCGTATGTGCTTGATGCTATGAAGAGCACAAAAATCTCAGGTGATGGTCAATATACAAAAAAATGCCACCATTGGTTTGAAAGTACCTTGCCATGTAAAAAAGCATTGCTTACACCTTCTTGTACTCATGCTTTGGAAATGGCAGCCATTCTTATCAATACCCAGCCCGGCGATGAGATCATCATGTCGAGCTTTACCTTTGTCAGCACAGCCAATGCCTTTGTATTAAGGGGGGCAAAAATTGTCTTTGTAGACATTCGCAAAGACACAATGAATATAGATGAGAATCTTATAGAGGCGGCTATAACCGAAAAAACGAAGGCTATTGTTCCAGTACACTATGCAGGTGTGGCATGTGAAATGGATAAAATAATGGAGCTAGCAAAAAAGTATAAGCTGTATGTAATAGAAGATGCTGCCCAAGGAATGTTGGCTGAATATAATGGTTATAATCTCGGCACCATAGGGCACATTGGTACGTTTAGTTTTCATGAAACTAAGAATTTTACCAGTGGTGGTGAAGGTGGTTTACTTATTGTTAATGATGAAAGCTTAATAGATAGGGCGGAAATCATCAGAGAAAAAGGGACGAATAGAAGTAAATTTATAAGTGGGTTAGTTGATAAGTATTCATGGGTAGATGTTGGTAGTAGTTATTTACCATCAGAACTACAAGCAGCATATTTATTCGGTCAAATACAACACTCTGAAGAAATTATTAGCTCTAGGTTAGATGCATGGCATAATTACTATGAAAGATTGAAGCCATTTTCAGATGATTATAAATTTGAATTACCTCCGATAACCGTGAATAAAGCCAAACATAATGGCCATATTTTTTATGTAAAGGTAAAAGAGCAAGCAATACGAGATGATCTTATAGCGTACTTAAAAAGTAGAAATATATCTGCTTGCTTTCACTATATCCCTTTACACAGCTCTGAGTTTGGAGCTAGAGTTAGCGTGTTTCATGGTGTGAATAAGTTTACTTCAACAGAGTCATTGAAACTAATCAGGTTGCCAATTTATCATGGAATTACCGATAATGAAATTTCGGTAGTTTGTCAGTCAATAATAAATTACTTCAATGCAAGAGATTCTTTATAAACTTAAAAATGTATTTTCCTCATCAGGAAGTACTTTAATTGCGCTTGTTATTTCAATAATTCTAAATAAGTTTGCTGCTATAAACTTAAGTGAGGAATCATATGCTCTTTATGGACAATTCTTATTGTTTTCAACATTTCTAATGGCTTTGTTTACTTCAGGATTGTCGAATAACTTAATTAGTTCCTCTATATCAGACCATAAAACAACCGTTTTTTATACTAGCTTTGGATACCTTTCAGTACTTCTTGTAATTATTTTTTCTTCTAAAGTTGAAAAGTTTTTCAGCATTCAGCTTTCCCTTCCTGTTTATGTTGTATTATTATTTCTTCCAATAGTCTATCAGTTGTTTATTTCAGTTCAAGCTGCCAATGCAAAACAGAATAATAGTCGTGATTATTTTTTATTCTCTATTGCAAATACTTTAGTTGGAATGTTGATAGTATGTCTTGCTATAAGTTATGAAAGCTATTTAGTTCTCATCGTTGCTGTTTTAATCCGACCTGGAGCTTTGTCTTTCTATTTAATTTTTAGTGGTAAGGTAGCTATGGTGAGGAGTGGTGAGCCAGTTAAAAAAGAAAAAGGGAATCCAATACCATTCTATTTATATGGATTTATCTCTCTTATGTCGGGGATAATTACAACTGGTCTTATTAGAGATAGTCTAAATGATAGCTATGGTTTTTCTGAAATGGGGCAATATTTTGCTGCACAAAGAATATTTGAGATCATGTTGAGCTTGTCAGCAGCTTTTTACAGCACATTTTACTTTTCTAATGTAAGCAAAATGTCCTTTAGTGATGCAAAGCTTTATATGTATAGAGTAAGTATCACCTCATGCATTCTATTCAGTTTAAGTAGTTTGCTGTTAAATTTATTTCCAAGTGAGTTAGTGATATTATTACTATCTGAAAAACAGTTAGGGGCTATTTCGTATTTTTTTCCACTATCAATAAATTTGGTGTTAAATTCTATAGGCTATTGTAGTGGCTATCTAATATTATCGAGGATTAGTAAGTATAAAGTTTCATTGATCGAAACTTTATTTTTAATAATGTTTTGTTCTTTGTCACTCTTTTTTACTGGAACTCAACTGATATGGTTAATGGTTTTGATATCAGCCTCTAAAGTTATTTTGAATTATATGATTTTACATTTTGTAAGTAATTATGAATAAGAAGTATTTATTTATTTATACAGATTTTCTTATTGGTGGTATTCAGACTCAGTTACTTGAACAATGCCGACAATTGAAGCAGAGAGGCAATGAGATTAGTGTTGTTCTTTTGACAAAGGAGTATGATGCACCGCTTTTGAATGAAATTAAAGCTGTAGCAACTGTTTATTTCATTGATGATCATATCTCATCTGTTTATAGACTTAAGTTTTTTCAGAGATTTAAGATATTTTTATTTTTGAGTTGCTATAGCGACGAGTTTAAAAAAGTTTTGGCAGAAGCTGATGTATGCCACTTTTGCAATCTAATTGGTTGGTTATTTTATAATCTGTTATATTGCAGGAAGCTATTATGCTGTAAGGCCTCATTCGGGCTATACCACTCGGCTGAAATAATAGCCTTCGAACGCGATAGTTATTTCAATAAAATATTAATTTCGAAGGTCATTGATTATTTTCCAGTTCAAAATTTTATGGCAACTGGTGCAGTAACTAGAAATGTTGTTGCAGAACAATATTATTCGTCCCATAGAGAAGTGTTTTTATTGAAAATGGGTGTCCCAATTCATAAAAGCTTTCTATCAAAAGGAAAGGGTTTAAAATTTAAAATTATATCAATTGGTCGATTGGTTGATTTTAAAACCTATAATCTCTCTATGTTACAAGTCATGAGAGAATTAATTGATGATGGTATTGATGCAGAGTATTGTATCTATGGAAATGGACCTTTATCAGGTGAGATAAATTTAAAAATAAAAGAATTAGGTTTACGAGATTGTGTGCATTTAAAAGATAACATTGCGTACGATAAGTTAGGAGATATTATTGACTCCGCAGATTGTTTTGTTGGTAGTGGTACTACATTAATTTTAGCCGCTGGTCGTTCTTGTCCTTCCTTTATAGGTATTGATTCTCTTAAAGAACCATTGAGTTACGGTTATATTTATGAAACGAAAGGCCAGTACATCCAAGAGGATGGCCTTAAATATCAAAAATCTAAGATATCTGATATTGTTAAATCTTTAGTCAATTGTAGTAACGAAGATTACAATAAAATACGGAAAAAAAACTATATTAGAGCTAAGGAGTTTTCTTTAGAAAAAAGCTCAAAAGATTTTGATAATTTTCACGATTATTTAGTTCCAATAACTAAGTTAAGTTTTTTATCAATTATACATATATATGGTGCACTTGTTTTTTCTATTTTTGTTTCATTTTTTAAAGATCAGAAAGTAGCTAAGTCTTATGAAAGTTGATATAGCTTTTATATTAGGTAGTTTGCAATCTGGTGGTGCTGAAAGAGTTGCATCGACCTTGTGTAATAGTTGGTCAGAGATTGATGGTGTAAATGTTGAGCTTGTGACTGGAGACTTAGCTGAAAATGACTTCTATAAACTGTCTAACAATATTACAAGAACATCTTTAAAATTTAACTACAGATCAAAAAATAAATTTTCTTTTGTTTTTGAACAGTTTCGTAGGTTTTTCATATTGTATGGTTTTTTAAGGAGTAGAAAGAGTAAAGTCTTAGTTTTGTCTGGTACTGATATATCCATTCGTTTTTTGTTTTCCTTGCTTTTCTTTAAAAACAAAGTGATTGTCTGCGAGCATAATAATTACTACGCATATAAGAATAGATTAAAAAGAGTGATTAGATTGATTGCTTTTTTCAGAGCAGATAAGTTGTTTGTATTAACAGATAGAGATAAGAAGGTCTACTCTAAAAAAAATCCTTTTAAAAGAGAATCCATCTCTGTGATGGTAAATCCACTCAGCGAGCTGCCTGGGCAAGGTGTAATTTCTAATAAAACAGTGAGTAAACCAGTGAAGTTATTATCAGTAGGAAGGATAGTTGTACAAAAAGGTTATGATAGGTTAATGTCAATCGTAAGTGATTTAAAAATTGATTTTCAATTGACAATCATAGGGGAGGGGGATCTTAAAGATGAAATTCAAAATTTGATAAATAGATATGAGTTATCAGATAGGGTTCAGTTAGTAGGACTGGTGAGTAATATTGAGGACTATTATAGAAACTCTGATATATTTTTACTGACTTCTTACTATGAAGGTCTTCCAATGGTATTAATTGAAGCAAACTCTTTTTCATTGCCTTTGATATCTTTTGACTGTCCTACTGGTCCTAGAGAATTGATAAAAAATGAATTAAATGGTTTTCTTGTAAATGATGGAAATGAGACCGAATTTATCGAAAAGGTTGAGTTGCTTGCTACTGATCAAACCCTATATTCCCAGTTGGCACATAATGCTTATTCCATGAGTTTGCGATTTAGTTTAAATAAAATTAATAATAAATGGTTTGAGCATATCGGTGAATTAAATAATAGATGATTTGTTTTGATGCTATATGTGATTACTAAGTTGGCTAGCGGTATATAGATTTTGTTAGATTATTATTTTCTTGTTTTTTATTCGACTTTAATTGCTTTAATTTCACCTTTTCTAAATAAGAAAGATTTACAGACTTGTTTTTATCTATTCTTGTGTCTGATTCTATTATTTACGGCCTTTAGGTATTTTGCTGGAGCTGATTATGAAGCTTATATAAATATCTATGAAGCATCACGCCTGAATGTTTTAGAGTTTGATTTCTTCGATCGGTATGGAATGGAACCGTTATACTCGATAGCAAATTCGATTTTTAACACTCTTGGGATGCCAGGCTTTCTATTTTTAGCTTTACTTGCTGCTATTAGTATCTCTAGCAAAGGATATATTTTTAATAAACTCTCTCTAAATCCTGTGGTTTCTCTATTTGTTTATTTTTCGTTGGTTTATATAAGTTCAGAGTTTATTCAAATACGATGGGCTCTTGCATTGTCAATAATTTTCGCAGGATTTTATTTTTATAACCTTAAGCGATATTTTGTCTCGTTTTTACTTTTGTTCTTAGCCTCTTTTATCCACATATTTTCATTTTTAGTTTTGCTTTTAGTAATAGCTAATAAAGCTATTTTTGAAAGATGTAACACTGGGGTTAGATTTTGGACTTTACTAGGGCTTTCATTACTATTCTCAATTCTTATCGATTTAGTTTATGTTGTAAATTGGTTGCAAGCCTTTGCTGGTGAAAGTTATTTGAAATATAAAGTTCTTGGTTATACCAATAACTTCAAAGAAGCTGCATCTAATCTATTTGTCTTTAAATATATATTTTTTGGATTGACTGTTCTCTTTTTTAAAATCAAATACGATGATTTAAATAGAAATGCTATGACTTCTCTGTTTTTTACATTTTTATGTGTTTTTTTTATATTGCTAGATATACCTATGCTTGCTAGTAGACTATCACTGATTATTGATTTTCTATTTAGTATTATTGTAATCAATAATGCAGCTAGATTTAAGTTTTATAATTCATTGATTGTTAATGTTACTATTGTATTCATCAGTTCTGGTTATTGGTGTTACAATATTTTTGTCTCATTTTTAGCAGGCAATATTTTCCCCTACAAAACGTGGTTGTATTAGTATTTATATGAATATTATTGGTATAGTAGCTCGATTTCCTCCTCCTTTGGGTGGAGTTAGTGTCTATGCAGATCGCCGTTTAAATCAATCTATTGATAATGAAGTTACAAAAAAAATAGATCTTGGCAGTGTCAGTTCTATCTTAAACTTAATTTTTGGTAACTACTCTATTTATGAAGTTCATAGCTTAAATATAAAGTTGGTTTTATTTCTTTCGTTATTTGGGAAATCTAAGAGATGCGTTTTTTATGATCACAATGCATCTAGACATTTTTCAGGTATGAAAAAGAAGCTTTTGCTTTATTTTTTGAAGGGTTCATTTGGCATTAAGGTTGTTAATGAAAATCTTATTTCGTTTTATAGTCCTATTAAAGAAGCAGTAAATGTGGAGGTCTTTATTCCTTTCATTCCGCCTCGAATTACGGACGAGGAAAAAATTATAGAAACTTATGATAAGGATGTTAAGTCATTTGTTGATAATGGTTCGTTCTGGATTAACTCTGCATGGCGATATATACCGTGCTCTAATGGTTTAGATTTATATGGTATATCAACTAGCTTAGAATTGTTGAAAGTCTGTAGGAATGAAAGGCTCTTACTTGCGATACCTGAATATGAACCTGAAAAGCTTCCTTCTAATGTCTTGAACATGATCAAATCCTTTCAAAAACAGGGGCGACTATGCCTTCTTGTTGGTCAAAAACAGTTATGGCCTTTATTTAGACATGCAAACTTATTTTTCAGACTTACATCGACGGACGGTGATAGCGTCAGTGTGAGAGAGGCTCTATTTCTAGGATGTACTGTTATAGCTTCAGATGTGGTTGTTCGCCCTGATGGAGTTGAAACGTATCGATATAACTCTTTTGATGATTTAGTTCGCTGTATTAATTTAGCCAAATAATATTTCAGTTAGTATTTGATTAATGTTGCAAATCCTCCAAAACATGTCCAGCGGTGAAACCACACTGGTTGAAGCCCCGTCACCCAAATCTAAATCTGGACAGCTATTAATACAAAGTAAAACTTCGCTAATTTCTGCTGGCACGGAACGTATGCTAGTTGAATTCGGTCAGGCCAACCTACTAGAAAAAGCACGACAGCAGCCAGATAAAGTAAAAATGGTGATTGAAAAAGTGCGTACCGATGGTTTGGCTACCACACTGGATACTATCAAGTCGAAGCTTGATCAGCCACTGCCATTGGGCTATTGCCATACTGGTGTTGTACTTGAAACGGGGAATGGCGTTACAGGGTTTTCTATTGGTGACCGAGTGGTTAGTAATGGCCCTCATGCAGATATTGTGCGGGTACCACAAAACCTCTGTGCAAAGATTCCAAATAATGTAGACGATGAAACGGCAGCTTTTACCGTCCTTGCAGCGATTGGCTTACAAGGCGTACGACTGGCCCAACCAACGCTGGGTGAATGCGTGGTGGTAACCGGCCTTGGTCTAATTGGTTTGGTGACGGTTCAGCTGCTTCGTGCCCAAGGTTGTCGTGTACTGGGTGTTGATTTTGATGAAGATAAATTGGCGCTAGCTCGGTTGTTTGGTGCTGAAACGGTTAATCTTGCTCAAGGTGAAGATCCAGTCGCGGCAGGTATGGCCTTTTCCCGGGGTAAAGGCGTGGATGCCGTCTTAGTTACAGCCAGTACCAAATCTAATGATCCAGTGACTCAAGCTGCACGCATGAGTCGTAAACGTGGCCGTATTATTTTGGTAGGGGTTACCGGGCTTAATCTGAGACGGGCGGACTTTTATGAAAAAGAGCTCTCTTTTCAGGTTTCCTGCTCTTACGGCCCCGGTCGTTACGATAGCAACTATGAAGAAAAGGGGCAGGACTATCCAATGGGCTTTGTCCGATGGACTGAGCAGCGTAACTTTGAAGCCATTCTGGATATGATGGCGGATGAGCGGCTGGATATGAAGCCATTGATCTCCCATCGGTTTGCATTTAATGATGCCCTTAAAGCCTACCAAACCTTAACTGATGAACCGAAGACATTGGGTATTCTTTTGCAGTATCCTAATCAATCGGTTGATGCATTGCGGGTTGATCGAGTAGCACTGTCTAATAAAACTCCTGCTTATCTCACCACTGATCCTGTATGTGGGTTTATTGGTGCTGGCAATTATGCATCACGTATTCTTATCCCTGCGTTTCAAAAAGCCGGAACCATATTTCATACTATTGTCACCAGCACTGGTGTAAGTGGTGTTCATCATGGCAAGAAGGCTGGTTTTACTGAGGCTTCCACCTCTGTTGATGACATGCTGGCTAATCCTGCTATCAATACCGTCACCGTTGTCACTCAGCACAACAGCCATGCTGCTTTTGTCACTAAGGCTTTGCAAGCAGGCAAAAATGTGTTTGTAGAAAAGCCACTGGCTCTCAATCATGATGAGATCGACGGTATAGTTGAAGCGCTGGGCGTAGCGGAAATTCAGCCGCGTTTGATGGTTGGTTATAATCGACGCTTCTCCCCACAGATTCAGAAAATGAAAACTCTTTTGGATGCTATAAAAGAACCCAAATCTTTTATAATGACCATGAATGCGGGAGCTATTCCGGCTGATCACTGGACTCAGGATCCAGCTGTCGGTGGTGGTCGTATAATAGGTGAAGCCTGTCACTATATTGATCTAATGCGGCACCTCGCGGGCAGTCCTATAACCAGTTATCAAGCCACCCAGGTTGGTAACGTGCCTTCGGTGGCGATTCGGGAAGACAAAGCAGCCATTATGTTGAATTTTGCTGATGGCTCTTTTGGTGTGATTCACTACCTTGCTAATGGTGGTAGCAGTTTCCCCAAAGAGCGTATTGAAGTATTTGCTGCCGGTGCTACCCTTCAGATCGACAATTACCGCAGGATGACCGGCTACAACTGGCCCGGATTTAGAAAGATGAATCTGAATAAACAGAACAAAGGTCAGGAAGCTTGTGCTGAGGCATTTCTAAGCTCTATTCGTGAGGGAAGGCCTACACCAATTCCACTGGAACAAATTATTGAGGTGGCACGAGTAACGGTAGATGTGGTTGATGCCTTGCGTGAGGGTTAGGTTTTCCAACTCTTCGCTACTATAGCGCTGACTGCTGAGGCTGTCGAACAGCGAAGTCAGCTGTTATTAGCTTTTCAATTTTGCTCTGACTAGATGGAAATAAGGAAAGCATTAAATGTCAATTCTCCAATATTCATTGATTTGACCTGCCCCTAAATTCAATTTTTAAATTTATAAGAATTCGTGCTAAATAAAATCAATACTTACAGAAAACTCGGTATTGTAAATCTCGCCGATGTGTTGTTCTATCGTTTGAAAAAAAAGGCAGGGTTGTACCAAAAACAGTTGCCGGTTTCTTTTTTACCGATCAAGCCACTGTTTCGTGGTGATTGCGTTAATCGTGCTTTTGGTGATAAGCGTACGATTCAACAACAGGCTGACGAACTCTTGTCTGGCAAGTTTACTTTTTTTTCCTGCCAGTCTGTGCAGTTACCCGTCCCTCCGAAATGGCGCTGCACTCCTGAGGGTGTTGAGGCAGGTGACGCAATGACACACTGGTCAGCTATTCTGGATTTCAATCCAGAGGTTGGTGACATCAAGCGGGTGTGGGAGCTTTCCCGATTTGACTGGTTGCTGGTTTTGGCAAGAGCCTTTTGTCATACCCAAGAGGCTCGCTACCTTGATGCGCTTAATCACTGGCTTATGGATTGGTGTCGGGAAAATCCTGTCAATGGCGGGCCGAACTGGAAGTGTGGTCAGGAAGCATCAATAAGAGTGATGCAGACACTGCTGACGGCTTTTATTTTGGGTGAGCACTCAGAACCACAGCCAGTTATGGTTGATTTTTTGCTGGCACATGGTCAGCGAATAGCACCTACCTTAAGTTATGCCATGGCACAGGATAATAATCACGGCACTAGTGAGGCTGCTGCACTTTTTATTGCTGGAGTCTGGCTTAAACGACTGCCCGCAAAGCTTGTTAAATCAAAAGAGAGACAGAGTGCAGAGCACTTTATCAAATTGGGGCGGAAATGGCTGGAGAATAGGGCAAAAAAGCTTATCGAAAACGATGGCAGTTTTTCCCAATATTCGGTGAATTATCACAGGGTCATGCTGGATTCCTTCAGTATGGTTGAGTTTTGGCGTCAACAATTTTCAGAACCAGCTTTCAGCTGTGCCTTTTACAAAAAGGTAAAGGCAGCTACTGATTGGCTGTGCATAATGACTCAACCGGCAACCGGTGATGCACCCAATCTCGGGGCTAACGACGGTGCACGGTTATTTGTGCTTTCTGATACCCATTATCGTGATTTTCGACCCACTGTGCAGTTGGCCGGTGCTCTGTTTAAAAAACACCGATCTTATCCTGCTGGATCTTGGGATCAACCTTTGAGCTGGCTTGGTATTGATGTAAAAAAATCCCACTATCTTATGAGGTTTTCCAAGTGTTTTGATCAGGGAGGCTACTGCTTTCTCAGTGACCCCACTTCGAATATTGAGCTTTATTTGCGTTACCCTCGTTTTCATTTTCGACCTAATCAGGCTGATTTGCTGCACCTCGATCTCTGGCATCAGGGTAGGAATATTATTCGTGATGGTGGCAGTTTTAGCTATAACACGAGTGAATCCTGGCGGAGTTATTTTCCCGGTACAGCGAGCCACAGTACCGTACAATTTGATAACAGGGATCAAATGCTTAAAGTCAGTCGCTTTCTTTTTAGTGATTGGTTGGAGCCACTTAAGGTTTCCACGATTGCTCATGAGGCAGGCTCGCAAGATTGGAGTTGTTCTTATCGTGATGCTTGGGGAGCTGAACACTTTCGCAAAGTTGCTCTGAGTTCTGGCCGTTTAATGGTGACTGATATGGTCAAGGGATTTAATGAAAGGGCAGTGCTACGTTGGCGGTTAATGCCCGGTAATTGGACTTTGGACGGAAATCAGCTTTACCTTGATGGAGTTCGATTAAAAGTCAGCAGCCATTCATCATTTTCGAGAATTGAATTAGTAACCGGGCTTGAGTCACGCCACTACGATGAAAAGACACCGCTGCCGGTACTGGAAGTTGAAGTTAATACATGCGCAACTATTGAGACTATTTTTATGTTTGAATATTAGATGGTAAAGCAGTCATAAATTCAATTTTTCTTAAAAGTTAAAATCAGTATACGACATATATCAAATGAAACTTCTTTACTTCCATCAACATTTCAGTACGCCAAAAGGTTCAGCAGGTATTCGTTCCTATGCAATGGCCAAACGTTTAGTTGAAAAAGGCCATCAGGTCACTATGGTTTGCGGTTCATACAGTGGTGGACATACTGGGTTGGACCAACCCTTTGTCAAAGGTGTTCGCCGGGGTATGGTGGACGGAATCAACGTGATAGAGTTCCAACTTGAATATTCAAATCGGGATGGTTTTTTTAAACGTACAATCCTTTTTTTCAAGTTCGCCCTTAAAAGTATTAGTGTTGCACTTTCTGAACACTATGATTTGCTGTTTGCCACCAGTACTCCTCTGACAGCAGCCATACCCGGTATTATTGCTCGTTGGTTGCGTGGTAAGCCGTTTGTTTTCGAGGTGCGTGACCTTTGGCCAGAACTACCCAAAGAGATGGGTGTCATTACCAATCCTTCACTACTTTGGGCTATGGGACGGCTAGAATGGGCAGCCTATAAAAGTGCAAACCGGTTGATCGGCCTCTCTCCGGGAATAGTCGATGGCATTGCCCGACTGAATATTCCACGTAATAAAATTGCCATGATTCCAAATGGTTGTGATCTGACACTTTTTGGTAATGCAAATACTAAAAGCTGGCGTCCACCAGGAGTAAACGATACTGATTTAATGGCCGTTTTTGCAGGGACTCATGGTATTGCCAACGGTCTGGATTCAGTTCTTGATGCAGCTCTGGTTTTAAAGAAAGATGGTAGAAATGATATTAAATTCGTACTTATCGGCCAAGGTAAACTTAAAGAAAAATTAATCAGGCGTGCTAAACAGGAATGCTTGGATAATATTATTTTTCATGATCCTGTTAGTAAGGAGGAACTTTCTGGATTAATGGCAGCCACTGATGTTGGTTTGCAAATTCTTGCAAATGTACCGGCCTTTTATTATGGGACTTCACCCAATAAATTTTTCGATTATATAGCCTGTGGTCTTCCTGTGCTAAATAACTATCCTGGATGGCTGGCAGATATGATTAATGAAAATCATTGTGGTCTTACTGTTCCGCCTTTAGATGCTGAGGCCTTTGCAGCTTCGTTGGTATATTTAGCGGATCATCGTGAAGAACTGCTTAAGATGGGTGAAGCTGCTAGTAATCTAGCTAAAAAAAGGTTTGATAGAAGTAAACTATCACAGCACTTTGCTGACTGGCTTGTTATGGGTAACTAAAAATGTTTAAGCGTTTTGTCGATATTTTTGCTTCCTTTATTACCTTGATTCTTTTCAGCCCAGTTCTTAGCATCATTTATTTAAAAGTTCGAAAAACTATGGGAAGCCCTGTTTTTTTTCGTCAAACTCGACCAGGCAAAGATGGCATACCTTTTGAGATGATAAAGTTTCGTACCATGCTCGATGCCTATGATTCACAGGGACTGCCTCTAGAAGATAGTGAACGTTTGACAGATTTTGGCCGCTGGTTGCGAGTAACAAGTCTGGATGAGCTGCCAGAACTCTGGAATGTTTTAAAAGGTAACATGAGCTTGGTAGGTCCAAGACCTTTATTGATGCAGTATTTGCCACTGTACTCAAGGGAACAGTATCGACGACATGAGGTTAAGCCCGGTATTACGGGTTGGGCACAAGTTAATGGACGTAATGCAATTTCTTGGGATGACAAATTTAAGCTTGACGTCTGGTATGTTGATAACCAGTCGCTCTGGCTCGATATCAAGATTCTTTTTTTAACGGTTAAGAAAGTGGTTTTGCGGGAAGGGATTAGTGCGGATGATCATGCGACTATGCCTTTTTTTGAGGGAGGCTCTTCAGGCGTTGTCCGTGATCCGCATTCCGATATCCGAAATAAGACCGATGTTATTAAACCTACGATTGAGAAAGATGTTACTGACTGTTCGTTGGCTGGTTCTCGTAAAAATGAAAAGGTTAACGATTTAAAAGTTAAAACTTGTAAGAACAGAGTTGATCTTTAACTTACCTCTTTTGCTGTTTGTCAGCCGGACTTTTACATGTACTGATTATTAAATATCGATATTCTATGAACGAATTTAATATACTGTTTGCTGCTGCGGGTCGGCGTGTTTCCTTGATCCGTCATTTTAAAAAAACACTGAACGACATGGGAATTACCGGGACAGTTTTTGCTGCAGATGCTGGTAAGTCAGCTCCGGCATCGTTTGTTACTGACCATCGGGTGCAAGTCCCCAGAGTGTCATCATCTGATTATATACCTGAGTTGTTATCTGTCTGTAAGAGGTTGAAGATTCGTCTGTTGGTATCCCTTATCGATACAGACCTGACTTTGCTATCACAACATAAAGCCAAGTTCAGAGATGTGGGCACAGAGGTATTAGTCTCTGATCCTGCAACCAATGAGATCTGTTTCGATAAAAATAATACTTGGCAATTTTTTACTGAAAACGGAATTGTTACTCCCAAAGTGTTCTCTGAAACCGAGATTCAGAATCTGAATGCATTGGACTTTCCCCTGCTAGTAAAACCTTGGGATGGAAGCTGCAGCATTGGAGTTAATAAGGTGAATAGTTTAGAAGAACTGCACTTTTTCAGGCAGTATGTGAAAAATGCCATTGTCCAAGAATACATTCAGGGTGATGAATACACCTGTGATGCCTATGTGGATTTTAATGGTCAAGTTCGCTGTGTTGTGCCACGAAAGCGCCTGGAGACAAGAGCGGGGGAAGTCAGTAAAGGTTTGACTGTGAATGATGCTGACATTATCGAAGCTGTAAATAATGTCGTAGCCAAGTTGCCTCATGCTGTGGGTTGTATGACGGTACAATGTTTTAAACAAGCAGATGGTCGAATCTGTTTTATTGAGATTAACCCTCGTTTCGGTGGTGGTCATCCTCTCAGTTTGCATGCTGGTGCTGATTTCCCAAAATGGATTATTCAGGAGCTTACCGATCAGGTATGTGAGGCCCGGCAGGATGTTTGGCAGGATGATCTGGCTATGCTTCGTTATGATGATGAGGTTATTGTTCGTGGAGAAGATATCCGTTGATTAAAGCAGTAGTTTTTGATCTGGATGACACTCTATATCCAGAATATAAATATGTAGATAGTGGTTTCAAGGCAATTGATCACTTTCTTAGAAAAAATTATAAGTTAATTGGTTTCTATAGAGTGGCTAACCTTTTATTTTCTAAGGGCTATCGAGGGGATGTATTCAATAAAGCCTTGGATTCTCTAAAATTTTCTTATAATGACTCTTTTATAAAGCACTTAGTATCAGTTTATAGAGGTCATATTCCTGATATTAAGTTAGATAAAGCAACAATAGGAGTATTGGATTACATATCAAGCACCTATAAAACTGCTTTAATTACTGATGGTTATCAGATTGCTCAGAAGAAAAAAATTGATGCCCTCGGTATTTGCTCTTACTTTGATCATATCTGCATTACAGACTTGCTTGGTAAGCAGTATTGGAAGCCTCATGAGATGTCCTACAAAAAAACAGAACAATTTTTAAATGTTGCTCCTGAAGAATGCGTTTATGTGGGAGATAACCCTACTAAAGACTTTGTGACACCAAATCGTCTAGGTTGGAAAACCATCCAGATGTTGACTGAGAAAGGTCAGTACTCTTCGATGGAGGTAGATCAAGCTTTTCGAGCCCATGTGAAAATAGATTCATTTTTTTGTCTTAAAAATGTCTTGAAAAACCTATGAGCTGTCATGTCAGCATCATATCTACTTTCTCTTCAAATAAAAGATTTCTTAAATGCTTACAACTCTTTTCTCTTCCTGGCCTTTCTTCACAGAAGAAGAAGCTAATGCTGTTTCCCAAACTTTACTAACCAATAAAGTTAACTATTGGACCGGAACTCAGGGGCGGGAATTCGAAAAGGAATTTGCTACCTGGTGTGGCACAAAACATGCCGTAGCCGTAGCTAACGGTACCCTTGCCCTTGAACTTGCCTTGAAAGCTCTGGATATCAAATCTGGTGATGAAGTAATTGTTACATCCCGTACTTTTCTTGCATCCGCTAGTGCTATCGTTTTGTCAGGTGCTACTCCGGTATTTGCTGACGTGGACCGAGATTCTCAGAATATAAGTGCAGAATCTATTCAAAAGGTTATAACACCTAAAACGAAAGCCGTTATCTGTGTGCATTTGGCAGGTTGGCCATGTGAAATGGACGACATTATGGAATTGGCTGACCGCCATAACCTTTTTGTCATCGAAGACTGTGCTCAGGCTCATGGTGCCACATATAAGGGTCGAAGTGTTGGCTCAATTGGCCATATTGGCGCCTGGTCTTTTTGTCAGGATAAGATTATGACAACGGGCGGAGAGGGCGGTATGGTGACGACCAATGATGAAGGATTATGGAAAAAAATGTGGTCGTACAAAGATCACGGTAAATCATATGATGCAGTTTACAATACTCAGCATCCGCCGGGCTTTCGGTGGCTTCATGAGTCATTCGGTACCAACTGGCGGCTGACAGAAATGCAGTCTGCCATAGGCCGTATTCAGCTTCAAAGGATGCCAGAATGGAACAGGAAGCGTCAGGCTAACGCACAAGCTATAAGAGATGTGTCACGAGAATTTGCAGCTTTGCGTATACCTGAAGTCCCACAGTATATTGAACATGCGTTCTATAAATATTACCTTTTTGTTCAGCCAGAAAAACTAAAGGACGGGTGGACAAGAGATAGGGTTGTTGCTGAAATTCAATCCAGAGGTGTTCCTTGCTTACATGGTTCTTGTTCAGAAATTTATATGGAGAAGGCATTTGACAATACCGGGTTTCAACCGGCGCAACGACTTCCAGTAGCTCAAGAACTAGGAGAGAGTAGTCTAATGTTTCTTGTTCATCCAACTCTGAAAGATGACGAAATAAATAAAACTCTAGAAGTTCTTCGCGAAGTTATGCGCCACGCCTCAGAAGTTGAACTTTAACCTTTGGGTTTGATAAGAATGCGCAAGACACTGCTCTCACTCCCACGCTCAGGCAAACGGCTGGTGACATTGCTATTCGATTCAATAGCAATAATCTTCTGTCTATGGATGGCGTTCTATATTCGCCTGAATATGGTGGACTCGTTCACTCAATATTATCCTGCATTCATCATTGCTGTAGTAGTCACCTTGCCCTTCCTGGTTAAGATGGGACTTTATCGGGCTGTCCTCCGGTACATGGGCTCAGACTCTCTTATCGTTATCTTTAAAGCCTGTTCCTATGCTGCCATCTGCCTGATGTTGGCTGGGTTTCTTTCAGGTCAGGCTCATCTTCCCCGCTCCATTCCCTTTATATATTGGCTCCTGTTGCTACCGACAATGATTATCTCTCGCTATTTGATCAGAAGCTGGTTATTAGAGGAATCCATAGCAGATATTTTCCCTGAATTTTTCCCTCGCAGGCAGCGTCACTCGAGCAGGGGAATTCCTGTCGCCATCTATGGCGCAGGCGCTGCAGGTGTGCAGGTAATGTCCGCTTTAGACAAAGGGATTGAATACCAGCCAGTCGCTTTTTTAGATGATAAGCAGGACAATGCTGGTCGTGCTATTCAAGGGAGGCGCATATACCGACCATTATGTTTTGAGCAGATGGTTCAGGAGACAGGTGTTCAGGAGGTGTTACTGGCTATACCCTCTGCGAGCAGGCAAAGGCGAATGGAGATAGTTCATACTCTTGAACAACATGGTCTACCTATTCGAACTATACCCGCCATGGCTGACCTGGCCAGCGGCCGCATGAAAATGCAGGAAATTCAGCCAGTTGATATTGGTGATGTGCTTGGAAGAGACGAGGTGGAGCCAAGGCAAGAGCTTTTGGAGAAATGTATCACCGGTAAGGTTGTCATGGTGACTGGGGCAGGAGGTTCTATCGGTTCTGAACTCTGTCGTCAGATTCTTAAAAAGAAACCTTTATGTCTTGTGCTTTATGAGCACAGTGAGTTCAGCTTATATTCTGTCGAGCAGGATTTAATAAAAACGCAAAAGAGTACCAATGACTGTAAAGCGGTACAGCTTGCGGCAGTGCTGGGTTCGGTCAACAATCCGGAACGGTTAATTGAAACCTTGCGAAGATTTGCTGTGAATACGGTTTATCATGCTGCTGCCTATAAACACGTACCTATTGTTGAACAAAATATTGAAGAAGGTTTACGCAATAATACTTTGGGTACGCTTTATACGGCACAAGCCGCCATTGTTGCTCAGGTAGAACGCTTTGTCCTGATATCTACCGATAAGGCAGTACGTCCCACAAATGTTATGGGTGCCTCAAAGCGTCTGGCAGAAATGGCTTTGCAGGGATTGGCTGATGAAAGTTCAGTAAATCTGTTTCATTCCGACAGGTTTGGCTTTAGGCCAGAAACAAAAATACCCGTTAATACCTGTTTTACAATGGTGCGGTTTGGAAATGTATTGGGCTCGAGTGGTTCAGTTATACCAGCGTTTCGCGAACAGATTCGGGTCGGTGGTCCTGTGACAGTGACTCACCCAGACATTAACCGTTATTTTATGACGATTCCTGAGGCTGCACTTCTGGTGATTCAAGCCGGTGCGATGGCCAGCGGAGGGGAGGTTTTTGTGCTGGATATGGGGAAACCTGTCAAAATAGCCAACCTTGCAAAGCGTATGATTAATTTATCTGGCTTGACCCTGAAGGATGAAAGTAACCCTGAAGGCGATATTGAAATTGTCTACACAGGATTACGCCCTGGTGAAAAGCTCTATGAAGAACTGTTGATTGGAGACAATGTGACAGGTACCAGTCATCCTAAAATCAGCATGGCTATGGAAAGCAAAGAATTATGGAGTAACTATAGGCTGGCCCTGGAAACTGTTTTTGAAGTGGCGAGAAGTGGGCGTTTTACCGATCTAAGAGATCTGCTTTCCAGCTGTGTGAATGGTTTTAATCCAACTTCTGATGTGGTGGATTGGATGGATCAGTCCAGGCAAACCGAATCAAAATCTGAGCGAGAAGTTCTGAGCTACCATTGAGCTGTCGTTTGCTATGATGTCTGCTAAATCCCTGTCTATATTGAACGGCTCATATTTCATAATGATCAGTGAGCCAGATGCAAAAACGCTATGAGAAATCCACTGTTATCCGTTGATGAATATTTAGAGTCTGAAAAGACGGCTGAATCGAAAAGCGAGTACATCAATGGATATGTCTTTGCTATGGTGAGTGGCAGTCGAAAGCATAACTTGCTAACAGTTTCTCTTGCAACGAGGCTTCATCAGCATCTGTCTGGCACAGGGTAACCGCTCATTTGAGGACGTCTTCAAAAATCACAACCTGACTGCCAGCCTTTCCCCTGCAAACAACGCAGGAGATACCTAACGTGAAGCAACTGACAAAACCCTTTACCCGTCTCAACCCTGAGCAGTGGCAACAGATCATTGATCAGCAAATAGCCAGTGGCTTGAGCCAGAAAGCTTTTTGCCAAACTCAAAACATAAGCCTGGCAACATTCACAAACTGGAAACGCAAACTCAGGAATTACAACAACACTGACTCCTTTGATATCGCTCAGGCTTCTGCCCCGGAATGGGTTGAAGTCCCAAACGGGCTGACTGAGCCTCCAGCCAGCTTAAACTGGCAGTTGGAACTTGAGCTGCCCGGTGGCGTTATTCTTCGTATGCGTCGCTGATCATGTTTTTTCCAGAATCTCAGGTTCGGATCTGGCTCTACAACCGGCCCACCGACATGCGTAAATCCTACGACGGCCTGTCTGCCCTGGTGAGAAACAAACTTGAAGAAGACCCACTCAGCGGCCAGCTGTTTGTCTTCATCAACCGCAAACAAACCCAGTGCAAGGTGCTGTATTTTGATCGCAGTGGATACTGTATCTGGAGCAAACGACTGGAACAGGGTCAGTTTCATACTCATGCAGGCAAATCCATCAAGCAAACAATGGCGTGGACAGATCTGAAGCTCATCCTTGAAGGCATTGATACCCGCTGCGTTCAGCAATATAAACGCTACAAACATCAACCGTCCCGTTACACAAAAGGAGAGTCAAAGGTCTATCTTTAACCGCCATGAAATTACCTGTTTCGACCCCCGGCACCACTGACCAGGACCTGCTCCAGCAGATCCTGGTCTTGCTGTCGGAGCGTGATCAGGAAATAGCTTCTCTTAAACATCAGCTGGCCTGGTTTAAACAACAGCTATTTGGTGAAAAATCCGAAAAGCGCCTGATTGAGAATCCGGACCAGCTGGCGCTGGGAGAAATCCTTCAGGACAAGCCTGAAGAGCAGGAAACTCCCACAGAAACCATCACTTACGAACGGCGGAAAAAGAATCGCCCTGAAGACTGTGTGACCGATCAGGGACTGCGCTTTACTGAAGATGTACCGATTGAACTCATCCCGATGCCTGCTGCAGAAATGAAGGGTGAAGACGCAGACCAGTACGAAATCATTGACTACAAGTACACCTATCGGCTGGCGCAGCGCCCTGCCAGCTATGTCATCCTGAAATATCAGCGCGAAGTCGTTCGCCATAAGCCCAGCCAGACGCTAACAACGGTAGCCGCACCATCAGGATTATTTGATCGCAGCTTTGCCGATGTCAGCTTTATCGCAGGTCTGCTGGTAGAGAAGTACCGCTTTCACGCACCGCTTTACCGCCAGCATCAGAAACTTGAGTCCAGTGGTATTACCATCAGCCGTGGAACCCTGACACATCTTGAGCAGCGTGCCGGGCACTTACTCAAACCCATCGCTGACGAAGTGCTCAACAGCTGTCTGGAAAGTCGTGTCCTCACTCTGGATGAAACGCCCGGAAAAGCGGGCCGTAAAAGCAAGGGCAAGATGCAAAGAGGCTACTTCTGGTGTTTTTACGGAGACCAGAATGAGATAGCTTTTACCTTCTCCACCAATCGTTCTGGCAGGGTCGTAGAACCTTATCTGAAAGAGTATAAGGGGGTCTTGCTGACCGATGGTTATTCGGAATACGACCGCCTGTGCATGAAATATCCCAAAATCATCCATGCCCAGTGCTGGACACATAGCAGGAGGTACTTCGTCAAGTCACAAGAGGTCGAGCCAGAAGCCGCAAAAGAGGCGCTGGACTGCATAGGTGCGATCTATCAAGTCGAAGACGAAATCCGCAAAGCTGGGCTGCAAGGCGAAGCAAAGCAGGAATACCGCCAACAGAATGCCAAGCCACTGGTTGATCAGTTCTTTAACTGGCATAAAGAACAACTTCGTCGCCTGAATCTGGTGAAAAGCAACCCATTGAGCAAGGCTCTTGGCTACGTGAACAAACGGGAAAAAGAGCTACGGCTTTATCTGGATAATCCGGATGTCGCCATTGATACGAATCACCTGGAGCGAAGTCTCAGGTGTATCCCGATGGGGAGAAAGAACTGGCTTTTTTGCTGGACAGAAGAAGGGGCAGTCAATGTAGCCGTGTTTCAGACGTTAATCGTCAGTTGTCTTCTTGCAGGCATTGATCCATACAAGTACTTCGTCGATGTGCTTCAGCGCATCAGTTACCATCCGGCTCGAGATATCCGGGAGCTAATCCCACGAATCTGGAAAGAGAAATTCGGGGCCAATCCGTTAAAATCCGATCTCGATAAGTAGGGGGAGTCTATACCCTGCTTGAACGCTTACGGCACAGGTTGTGATGTCTTTGCTTCTGACATGAAAGTCAGTGCAGGTTCTGAAAGCGATAATATCTTTTTTTACCCTGACATAATGGTGTCTTGTGGTCGTGGCTCTGGTGATGATTATATTGAAGAGAATCCAAAACTGATTATTGAGATCCTTTCAAAATCTACAGAACAGCATGATCGTTTTGCCAAACTTGAGGCATATACTCAAATAGCAACTCTGGAAGAATACATGCTGGTTTCTCAATATGAGCTTCTGGTGGATCTATACCGACGGGAAGGAGGACAATGGTGTACACAGCGTTACGGACGAGGAGACTCTTTGCTGTTGCGCTCAGTCGGTCTCGAACTTTCTGTTCTGGATATCTACAAGGATATTAGAAGAGTTGAGCATTAAGGCCAGAATTCCGGATCCATTGCCTGCTCATAGCTCCAGGGGCATTCTTTTGGGAAAGTAGTGGAGGGGAGTTCTGTTTCATCTGAGGCATCTTCCATAGCGTCGGAGTAGGCTTCAAGCAGAATTTCTGGCAGCTTGCCTTTCAGTCCTGGATTTTTTCTTAGAATCCGTCTGATCTGCTTGCGTTGCTCCCGGATAGTCCTTTCCCAGCTGTGTCCGGTTTGTCTTTTTTCAGGCTGGTACCGCCATTTCAACAAATGCATGAAAAGCAAACATATTCTGGATTCCAATGCCCTGTAGTCACTGCGCCCCATGCTTTCGATTTCCTCCAGGATATTTTCCAGATCGAGTTCTGCGAGTCGGCCCTCACGGATCAGTTTTGCCTGTCTCTGGGTCCAGCTGTAAAAGTCGGTATCGTATAAATCACGCACAAAGATCACCTGCTGTTTTTATAAGATTTCATAGTCACCTTTCAGTTTATATTATTGCCTGGAGAATTATCAGGGCCAGAACTCAGGGCTCATAGCTTGCTCATAGCTCCAGGGACGCTCTTTGGGGAAGGTTGAAGGTGATAGTCCTGTTTCTTCAGTAGCATCTTCGACGGCTCTTTTATAAGCGACAGGAAGCATGGCATCAATTTTGTTTTTCAGACCCGGAGAATCCTGGAGAATTCGTCGTGCCTGTTTTCGTTGCTCACGAATGGTGCGTTCCCAACTGTGACCCATCTGCCTTTTTTCTGGCTGATACTTCCATTTCAACAAGTGCATGTAGAGTATTTCCAGCCGGGATTGTAAAGCTCTGTAATCACTGCGACCCATACTCTCAATTTCCTCAAGGATATTTTCCAGATCGAGTTCTGCGAGGCGACCTTCACGGATCAGTTTTGCTTGCCTCTGAGTCCAGCTGTAAAAGTCGGTATCGTACAAGTCACGCATATAGGCCACCTGCTTTGTCCATTATCAAACTTTCCTACAGTCTATCTTACCCACCTTGCACCTTACGAATCAAAACTGCACCAATAACGATAGTGCAAGTTTCATTTATTGGGCTGGGCGTAGTTTAATACAGAATCAGTAGATGATACTGGCTGCAGTCATGAGTGTACTCATACTCTGGCTCGTTTTGTTCTGAAATTAATACTTGAAGGCTTCAATCCGAAAGGCTCCTGAGGGTTTGTTTTACTCTTGACTTTTTGTTGTCAGAGTCTGAAGAAATAGTTTTATTCATGCTTTTATCGAACTTCAGAGTAAGACCCCCACCGAACTGGGTAGGGGATGTAAGCTTGGCAGTTGCCACAGAGAGCCAAGCGACTATAATTAGTCGCATACTGGAGAGCAAATATTGTGGCTCAGAAAAAGAACATTGAAAAACTGAAGGAAGGCCCGAACACCTTTCCATGGAAAGATGTCTGCTCACTATTGAAGTATTTTGGCTACAAGCAGGAGGAAAAGGCTGGCTCACGGGTACGATTTTACAACAAAAACACGAAACGAATGATAAGACTGCACAGGCCACACCCGGACAAAAATCTGAAAGGGGGAGCCCTGAAGGCACTCATCGAGTTTCTGGATAACGAGGGGCATCTGTCATGACTCAATACCTCAAATACAAGGGCTATCAAGGCACAATAGAGCCACAGATTGATGATGGTACGCTGTTTGGCAAAGTAGCCTTCATCCGAGATCTGATTACTTATGGAGCGGACACGCTGCCAAAGCTGATAGAGGAGTTTCAGCAGTCAGTAGATGACTACCTGAAAGACTGTGAGGAACTGGGCAAAGCCCCTGATAAACCATTCAAGGGCTCGCTGAATGTTCGCGTCGGTGAGGAACTTCACAAGGCCATGGCCATAGCCATCCTCGAAGCACCACTTAATCACACAAGGCCAAAGTCTATCAACGCGTTCATTTGTGAGGCGATAGAGGAAAAGCTAACCAGGGAAAGAAGCAAAGGGATTAGCACCAACACGATTAATTAATTATCGAGTGAGCGTAAAAAACCGTCCCTTAGGACGGGGCGGACATCAAGTTTCATTTATAGGGCTGAGCGTAGTTTAATACAGAATCGATAGGTGATACTGGTTGTAGCCATGAGTGCACTCAATAATCCGGCTCGTTTTGTTCTGAAATTAATACTTGAAGGCTTCAATCCGAAAGGCTCCTGAGGGTTTGTTTTACTCTTGACTTTTTGTTGTCAGAGCCTGAAGAAATAGTTTTATTCATGCTTATATATTGTCAAAACATTGGCTTCGCTGTCTGAGTGCTTATTTTGGAGACTGTCCCGAGTTCTTTATAAAATCAGTCGTTTACACCAAATGGCTCTGACGTAGTCATAGTTTTTTTTCAATGCGTTTGGTTTTTTTTTAAAATCCGTCTAAAACTGGAAATAACGGTTTTAGAAATATCTAAAGCCAAACTCAAATAATCAATAAGGAAGTTTGATTATGAATAATTTTTTCCCAGCTATCGCTCTTTCCAGTCTTTTGATGTTCTCTGCAGGCTCATTTGCCAATAGCGACGAAAAAGAATGGGTCGTTAATGTCAACACAGCCACCGTTCAGGAACTGGACGAAAAGCTTATAGGTGTTGGCCGACGAACAGCAGAAGAGATAGTCAAACACCGCAAAGCCCATGGTCCTTACAAGAATATGGATGACCTTGATCAGGTGAAGTTCATCGGTGAAGCCTTTATGAAGAAAAACGAATCCAGAATAATTTTTGAAGAGTAGGAATAATACACACAAAAAAGCCCGTCCATAGAGACGGGCTTTTTTGTGTGTTGAGTAGCTGTTCCAAAACCGATAATCTGACCCGAATAAAGACTAATGCAGGAGTTTTCCTTTGACGTTTACCTGGATCGACTGGGTCATTGTGGCCATAGTGGCTGTGTCCTCTCTTATCAGCCTTAAACGTGGCTTTTTTAAGGAAGTCCTTTCTCTTCTGACTTGGGTAGTGGCCATTTTTGTGGCCTGGACTTTTAATGGCAGTGTTGCCAGCTTGTTGACCCAGTATGTAGAGACCCCATCCGTTAGAGTAATTTCCGCATCAATCCTGTTGTTCGTCGCAACTCTACTGGTGGGGGGGTTAGTGAATCGTTTGTTTGCAGAATTGGTGGAAGCCACTGGCCTTACTGGGACTGACAGGGTGTTGGGTATGGTTTTCGGAGGACTCAGAGGCTGCCTGCTTGTAGTGCTTGTGGTGGGACTAATGACATTTGCCCCATTAGAGAATGACGAAGCATGGCAAGATTCGGTATTATTGCCCCACTTTTTGCTGCTTGCAGACTGGTCCAGGCAAACAGTGGTCCAGTGGGTTGAACCATTGATGCAAGCCGGTTGAAATAATCTCTGAAAGCTTCCCGGGAACAGGCAAACGTCCAGGGGGGGCTTTCAATGAACTTTTGAGAAAAAACAGGCTCTAAAGCCAACCAAAAGCATAAAATGCGGGGAGAGCCGATTTTCAGGTTACCCTGCCATAACTTTAGAGCCGCTGATCCAGCCTGAGGATGTGATAAATGTGTGGAATTGTCGGTATTTCGGCGACAGTGAATGTTAACCAGCTGTTGTTCGATGCGCTGACCGTGCTTCAGCACAGGGGGCAGGACGCAGCCGGAATGGTCACTCTGGGGGGAGGGCATTTTTATCTGAGAAAAGATAACGGGCTAGTCCGTGATGTCTTCAGAACCCGGCATATGAAAAAACTGGTAGGGAATATGGGCATCGCTCATGTTCGGTATCCTACTGCAGGGACTTCGAGCTCAGCCGAAGCCCAACCATTCTATGTGAACTCTCCCTACGGGATTGCCCTTGCCCATAACGGGAATCTCACCAATGCCCAGAGCATCAAGCAAGAGCTCTTCGAAGCAGATCTTCGCCATATCAATACCAGCTCTGATTCAGAGATTCTGTTGAATGTCTTCGCTCACGAACTGGAGCAGTCTGGCAAGTTGCAGCCCAGTCCGGAAGATTTTTTTCAGGCGGTTCGTCGTGTCTATGAGCGTTGTGAAGGGGGTTATGCTGTCGTTGCTATGATCAATGGTCACGGTATCATTGGTTTTCGTGACCCTTATGGTATCCGCCCCCTGATTTACGGTAAGCGAGAAAGCGAGAAAGGCACAGAGTATATGATGGCTTCTGAATCCGTCGCTCTGAGTGCCTCTGGTTTTGAAGTGATCCGTGACGTTGAACCAGGCGAAGCCGTATTTATAGACTCAAACAATCAGCTGCACACTTTCCAGTGTGTCGAGGGCACCAAGCACCCTTGTATGTTTGAGTACGTCTATCTTGCTCGCCCTGACTCAATTGTGGATGGTATTTCGGTCTATCAGGCGCATCAGAGAATGGGGCAGATCCTGGCTAACAAGATTCTCAGAGAGTGGCCAGAGCACGATATTGATGTGGTCATGCCTATCCCTGATACCAGCCGAACATCGGCACTGGAGATTGCCAACCGGTTAGGGCTTCCTTACAAAGAAGGCTTTGTTAAAAACCGTTATATCGGTCGAACTTTTATCATGCCTGGTCAGGAGGTCCGCAAGAAGTCCGTTCGCCAAAAACTCAGTGCTATACGCCAGGAATTTGAAGGCAAGAATGTGCTGTTGGTGGATGACTCTATCGTCAGGGGCACAACCTGTCAGCAGATCATCGATATGGCCAGAGACAGTGGTGCAAAGAAAGTCTATTTTAGCTCTGCTGCTCCTGCGATTCGTTATCCTAATGTTTACGGGATCGATATGCCGACATCTGAAGAGCTTATAGCCTACGATCGGACAGATAAGGAAATTGAGCAGGAAATCGGGGCAGATCGTCTGATCTTCCAGGATTTGGATGATTTAAAGAAGATCGTTTCTTCGTTGAATCCCGAGATTACCGACTTCGACTGTTCTGTTTTTGATGGTAAATACATTGCTGGCGGTATCGACAGTGAATACCTCAGTCGTCTTGCTGCCAGCAGGAACGAACAAACCCGGGCGAATGAAGGAAGTGATTCGATCATTGATCTTCACAATGATGAAGAGCTTGCCTGATTTATCCCTCAACAGCGCCAGTTACCAGAGTCAAGCCCTTGTTAGCTTTGCTAACAAGGGCTAAACTCTACCTAGTTTAATTAGCTGGGGGGACGGCTTAATGTCAGGGTCACAACAAATTACCGTTGGAATGCATGAGGTAATAAGCAGGTTCCCAGAACTTGTCAGGCTGGCACTTGAAGAAGATGCCGATATCGTTATCACTCAGAGGAATAAGCCAGTTATTAGGTTGGTTCCTTACGAAGAGCAGCCTAAAGGCAGAGGTTTTGGTGCTCTGAGAGGGCGGATTGAGATATCCGATGATTTTGACAGTACACCTGATGACGTAATCAATCAATTTTATGGTAACTCCGATCAATGAGATATTTACTGGATACCTGTGCACTTCTGCGTTGGTTAAAAGGTGATTTCAGGATTTCCGGTCAGGTTATTGATGAAATCAATTCACCTGGTAATGAGGTTTATGTCAGTTCGGCGTCAATTTGGGAGATAAGAATTAAGCAGCAGATTGGCAAGCTGAGTGTCGATGAAAACTTTTCAGAGGTTATCGCGTCTTGTGGCTTTCAATCTTTACCCATCACTTTTTTCCATGCTAACAAGATAGTTGATCTTCCAATGATTCATAGAGATCCTTTTTTACAGAGTACTGATTGCCCAATGCCTTGTTGAAGGAATGACGATTGTGACGAGTGATGGCAACATATTTAAATATGAAGTCTCTTCCTTGCCACTATAATTTTCTCCTAAACAAGTTACCCTCTAGATACAGTCTCATACCTCAAATCCTTCATCCTTACTCCAACCTCAAGGTCACAAGTCAAAGTTGCCAATTTCAGGCTTAACAATGCCCGTTCTTTCTGCTTCACTACTTTTCCCGCCGCCCCTTTAGCCTCCTCTCCTAGCAAAAAGATAGTGCTTATTTCCTGATGTTCCAGAATCAGGGAGGTCGCTCCCTTATCGCCTACGCCCTGAACGCCGGGCACATCGCCCACACCGGCAATTGCCCAGAACTGGGTTAGCTTTTCAGCCCCGAAGCCGTAAAGGTTCTGTACACTCTCTCCCTGATAATCAATCTTCTGGAAGTGATCACGCAGTTTTATCTGCGGAACATTCAACAGTTGCAGGAAAATACGGTCGGTTGAAAGGATGGTGGTTTCGGCGTTGGCTTTTGATGCCTTGGAGGCTACAGCGGCAATGACATCATCCGCTTCCAGACCTGTTTTTCTCAATGTTTTTACCCCCATTTTCAGAAAAGCTCTGTTAAAGTCGCCCAGTCTTTTTCTCAGTGCTTCGGGCATGGGCTTGCGACCCTTTTTATAGTCAGGAAAAAGCTCATGTCGCCAGGTCGGAGGGTTGCCATCAAAAACCATCAGGCAATGCGTTGGCGATGTTTCCTTAATGGCCCGAGTTAGCGAAGCAACGGTAGCTGAAATTGCTCCGTCTATCTGGCTGTTTTCATCCGGGGCCCTGACAGCAGCGTGTACTCTTCGGATAAGATTCAGAGCATCAATCAAAAGCAGGTGAGGGCGCATTCTGTTTTTCCTGAACAGCCATGGATGTATAAATCAACACTAAACATTTAATAATCGTGTTCCCAGATTACCACATTCAGGGGCCGGGAATTTTCTTTTATCTTTCTAAAACCGAGCAGTGAGGGTGGTTATTTCTACTGTCAACCGCCGGTTTTTTTCGCTATCTTTGGCATCTCAGCCATCCGGGATATGTCAGACTCAAGGTTCTTTCAGGCCGGGTAGAAAACCTCAGCATGACATATAATCGAAGCCTTGGAATTGTAGGCTCAGAAACAGCCATGAGTGAAAAAATACAGCGTAATTTCTGAATAGCAGAACAAAATATTATTCATGGTAAACTGCCCTCAGCGGTACAAAGGATCAGAAATGAAAGACAACGATGTGAGTAATAACCAGGATCAATGGGCGTTTGAAACTCAGGCTATCAGGACTGGCGTCATACGCAGTGGTGAAAGAGAGCACAGCGAAGCTATTTATCTGACTTCCAGCTTCACTTATGACAGTGCCGAGCAGGCTCAGGCTGTTTTTGCCGGAGATGAACAGGGCAATGTTTACTCACGGTATACCAACCCCTCAGTAAAAATGTTTGAAGAGCGTATGGCGGCCCTTGAAGGGGGAGAGTTGGCCTGTGCCGCCTCTTCAGGCATGGCGGCTATCCTGGGTATGTGCATGGGGTTGTTGAAAGCCGGTGATCATGTGATTTGCTCTCGGAGTGTTTTTGGCACGACGGTCACCATTTTTGCCAAATACCTGGGCAAATTTGGCGTAGAAACCACTTTTGTTGATTTCACGGATTACCAGCAGTGGCGAGATGCAATGCGTCCTGAAACACGTCTTTTGTTTCTGGAAACGCCTTCGAACCCTCTGGGCGAAGTAGTGGATCTGGAAATCATGGCCGCCATTGCTCATGAGAATGATGCTTTACTGATGGTGGATAACTGCTTCTGTACACCGGCTCTGCAGCAGCCTCTGAAGCTTGGGGCAGATATTGTCGTCCACTCTACCACCAAGTTTATCGACGGTCAGGGACGCTGCATGGGGGGAGTAGCTGTCGGCAGCAAGGAACTGATCAGTGAGATGCATCTCTGGCAACGAGCGGCTGGTGCTTCAATGAGTCCTTTTAATGCCTGGAATTTCTACAAGTCCCTTGAAACACTTAATCTCAGGGTCAATGCTCATTGCTGCAATGCAATGGCTCTGGCCCAATGGCTGGAAGCGCATCCTGCTGTTGAAAAGGTTCACTACAGTGGTCTTGAGTCTCACCCTGGTCACAGTTTGGCGAAACGTCAGCAGAAAGCTTTTGGTGGTGTTCTTGCCTTTGAAGTCAAAGGCGGTCGAGAGCAGGCCTGGAAAGTGATGGATGCGGTAACCTTTATTTCCAGAACCGCTAATCTGGGTGATACCCGCACAACGATCACTCATCCGGCCACCACCACGCATTGTCGTCTTTCTGATGAAGACAGAGCAAGAGCCGGTATTACCGAAAATCTGATCAGGGTGGCTGTAGGTCTTGAGAACCTTGAAGACCTCAAGGCTGATCTTGAAATAGGATTAGCCCAGCTTTAAATAAGCTCCCCGTAACAGAAAAGGAATTCTGTTCTTTTGTGTCGATTGACCGATAAAACAGCCTTGAGTACAAAAAGCAAAGTCTTCAAAATAATAAGAACGGTTCCCAATTAATGAATGAAGTCAATCAATGTATTCATGCGCTGAATACGATTATCCGTGGTAAGGACCTGGAAATTCGGCTTGCGGTATGTTGTCTTCTTGCCCGAGGTCACCTGCTCATCGAAGATCTGCCCGGAATGGGTAAAACAACGCTGGTTCATGCACTGGCCCGGGTTATGGGCCTGGACTATCAACGGGTGCAGTTTACCAGTGATTTGTTACCTGCTGATATTATCGGGGTCACCGTTTTTGATAAAAATACCGCCAGCTTTGCCTTTCAGCCCGGGCCGGTTTTTTCCCGGCTGTTGCTGGCAGATGAAATCAACAGGGCTTCACCCAGAACGCAAAGTGCCTTGCTTGAAGCCATGGAGGAGCGTCAGGTTTCGGTAGATGGTCAGCCGCAATCCCTGCCCGAACCTTTTTTCGTGGTGGCAACCCAGAATCCTGTCTATCAGGAAGGCACTTTTCCCCTGCCAGAATCCCAGCTTGATCGGTTCTTGATGAGATTAGAGCTGGGCTATCCCGACCCTGAATCAGAGAAAGCCATTTTGAAAGGCGAAGCCGGCAGGGAGGAAATGAATGCGCTGCCTGTCATCTTCAATGCAGATCAATTGATCAAGGCTCAGAATGCATCAGCCCGGGTACATGCCGGAGAGATGTTATTGGATTATGTCATGAGGCTGATTTCTCGTACCAGGGAAGTGGGATGCTTAAATGTTGGACTCTCGCCACGAGCGGGGCTGGCATTAATGGCCGCCGCAAAAGCCTGGGCCTGGATGGAAGGTCGGGACTATGTTATTCCCGAGGATATTCAGGCTGTGTTTGTCTCTGTTGCCGAGCACCGATTACATGCAAAGGAAAAAGGTCAATCGGTCAGGGAGTTGCTGGCTACCACTCAAGTTATGGGATAACAGGTATGTCAGAAGGCGTTGTAAAACGGCGATATCGTCAATGGCTTGATCGACGCATTCCTCCGGCTACCCGGGTGACTCTGGATCAAAAGCGGATATTTATCCTGCCCACAAAAGGGGGCTACATCTGGCTGTTTGTTGCTGCCCTTATTTTTATTCTTGCCGCCAATTATGCTAACAGTCTGGCGTTCGGTCTGTCTTTTTTTATGGTCAGTCTGTTTATGCTGTCCATTCTTCATACCTGGAGAAACCTGGCGGGCATCACTCTGATTTCAAAGTCTGCCGGTTCGGGACATGTTGGGGATCTGATACCGGTTCATCTGCAATTGCAGACAGGTGAGCGAGGTCGACAATCAGTGAGATTAGGCTGGCCCGAAAATGAGCAAGTGATCTATTCATTCGAATCGGATCTGGACTTGAGCCTGAGGGTAAAAGCAACATCCAGAGGCTGGTTTCGTCCAGGAAGGATGAGAGTAGAGAGCCTGTATCCTCTGGGATTTTGCAGAGCCTGGAGCTGGGTTCAACTTGAAATGCACACACTGATCTATCCCCGACCTGATTACACCCACCCTGTTCCAAGCCTACTGGGCGCGGGGGAGGAAACCGGTGTCCAAACACGATCAGGGCAGGATGATTTTGCCGGCTTTCGCCGCTTTAAAGAGACGGATCTTGCGGGTCATGTTGACTGGAAAGGGTATGCGAGAACCAGTGAGCTGAATACCAAACTGTTTGAAGAGCCTATTGGTCATGAGGTTAAGCTCTCCCTGGAGCATAATCCCGGCGTAAGTCTGGAAGATAAACTGTCTGTTCTGGCTGGATGGTGTCTGAGATGCGAAGCCACTAACAAACCTTTCAGCTTGTCTGTTCCCGGGACAGAGTTGGCAGCCAATAGAGGGCGCAAGCATTTAAAACAGTGCCTTGAGACTTTGGCTCTATTTGCTTCTGGCTCTGACAGGGCTTCGGGCAGTGTAAAGTCAGGAGGTGGTCGTGCTGAGTAATGCTCAGGTGAGCAGAACCTCAACACTGTGGTTAACTGCAGCCCTTCTGTCAGTTCTGTTGCCCATTTGGAAGCAAGTTCCGACGCTGATTATTTTACTGGGTTGTCTTTCAGCAGGCTGGCGGATTACTATTTTGTTGGGTAGAGGGCAGTGGCCACCTTTTTTGTTGCGTCTGGGACTGATTCTGATTGCACTGGTTACGGTGATAGTCAGTTTCAGGCCGTTGATATCTCTGGAATCATCGGTCTCTGTTCTGGCAGCAGGGTATGCACTCAAACTGTTGGAAATGAGAAGCCAGCGTGATGCGCTCATTGTGGTTTACATCGGCTATTTTCTGGTGGCGACAGCCGTTCTTTTCTCCCAGTCGTTACTACAAACACTCTACCTGATGTTTTGTCTGGTGATGTTGATCGCTGCCCAGCAGGGCTTGTTCCGATCAACGAATGCGGCACCTGTTGTTTCCAGTATAAGGTTTGCAGGCCTCCTTGTTTTGCAGGCAGCTCCTTTAACCATTCTCCTGTTTGTCCTGGTGCCCCGGATGGGGCCGCTCTGGTCAGTCCCCCTTCCCGATAATAGTGCCAGAACTGGCTTAACCGATGCCATGACGCCAGGCGATATAGCAAGACTCAGTCGTTCAGATGAGCTGGTGTTTCGGGCACGCTTTGCTCGTGATGTACCACCACCTCGGCAAAGATACTGGCGGGCTGTGGTTCTGGATCAGTTTGATGGCAAGACCTGGAAGCAAACGGACAAGCCTTTTTCTGTTGCCGCCATGTCGCAGAAAGATTGGGTCAGCAGGCAACCTGAAATTGAAGGCTGGTGGAAGAATCGTCAGGGAAGCTATCAATATGAAGTGATGATGGAGCCTACCGGAAAACCATGGATGTATACATTGGGAGCTGCTGGCACAGTGGCTGAAAACAGCTTTTTATACAGGACAATGAGACTGGCATCGGAACGACCGATTGACAGCCGATTGTTGTACTCACTGGATGGGATGTTGCCTCAGGCTCGATCTGTCTTAATGCCTGACTGGCTTGCTGCCTTGAATACTCAGATTCCGGATTTTGGAAATGACCGGAGTCGACAATATGCCCTCAGGCTGTTCAACCAGGCAGGTCAGGATCCCGTCAAAATGGCGGCTCGATTGCTGTCGCTGTTCCGTCTGGATGATTTCTACTACACCGTTGCACCGCCTTTATACGATCAAAACTCTACGATTGATGAATTTCTGTTTGAAGGTAGGCGAGGTTTTTGTGCCCATTATGCCGGAGCATTCGTTTATCTGATGAGGGCTGCGGGTGTTCCGGCCAGGGTCATTGGCGGTTATCAGGGTGGAGAGTTTAAGAAAGCTGATAACCTGATTCAGGTTCGACAGTTTGATGCTCATGCCTGGGCTGAAATCTGGGTGGCAGGGCAGGGCTGGGAAAGGTTTGACCCAACTGCAGCGGTTTCACCCCAGCGAATAGAGTCTGGTCTGGAAGCGGCTATCGGTAACTCCGAAACTTTTTTGCCAGACAGTCCTTTGTCTCTCTACCGTTACCGTGAGTCAGGCATTATTAACAGAGTCAGGCTGGCCTTTGAGAAGGCAGAATATCAATGGCAGAGATCGGTCGTGAATTTCAAGCAGGATCAGCAGGAAGCGTTCATGAGAGGCCTATTGGGTGATAAAGATTTTTATTGGCGACAAGGGATGGCTCTGACGATAGGGGTAAGCGTGATACTGACTATACTGTCCCTGACTTTACTGTATCGCCGACAGACTCTGCCTCCGCTCCAGGAACTCTATGCCCGCTTCCTGAAAAAAATGGCTAGAAGAGGCTTTGTCCCTCGAGAGGGTGAAGCAGAGTTGAGTTTTGCCCGTCGTATTTCCCAATCGGATGACTCGCTTGCAGAACCTGTAATGTCGTTTTGTGAGGCTTATATGCGAGCGGCTTACGGAGAACAACATTCGGAAATGGACGAGTTGAAGCGGCTTTTGGCTAATTTTTAGGGCTAGCAGCCTGTCGGACTTAAGACTGTCCTACTGCGGTTGCAATAAATTGGTCTAAAAATCTCTGTTTCTTCGTCAAATAGCTCGCTATTCTCCTCAGAAACAGAGATTTTTATCCTCAATTTCTTGCAATCCTCGCTACGGACGCTTAAGTCCGACAGGCTGCTAGATGATTTCTCGTTTAGGTGACTTTGGCATCTTCTGGCTCAGATAATGGTTAATATATCGCTGGGTTTCCTGACCTTTTTCAGTGCCGGGGCAAACCAGATACACTTTTGGCGGTTTGGTTTCATAAGGGTGACTGCTCATGTATCGGCTGATGGCTACACAAACAATGGTCGCTGCTCTTTGTGGGGAAAGGTTCATTTCAGAGCTGAAAATGGGGATGGCTATGCTCGACAGATTTTTCCTGTGAGCGGCTTCAATGGTGGATTGGTAGGCGGCGACCAACTCTGAATGAATATTCCCGGAACCGACATGTGGCAGCATGGCATGAACCATGTGACTGAAGCCCCTGTCCTTCAGTGCAGGGCTGGGTGCAATGACGGCCAGTCCTGGTTGCACCTTTTTAATAGCTTCCAAAAAACCTTTTTTTGCCAAACTGCTATCAATTTCGGAAAGCTGCTTCAGTAAAGCCGTCTCATTTTCTGATCCTTTGGGGGTGTGAGGGCAGGCAATGGCTTGAATAGGTGGGGTTTGTAATTCATTCATTCGGCTGATATCTCCGGACATCAAAAAGAGCTCTTTTCCCAGCAGCTGGTCAGCAGGAATTCTGACATCCGTTTGCATCAGAGTGTCTGTAGATTGTTGCCCTGAGGGAGTGATAAGAAGCTCAAGAGGCCTGACAAAATCGGCAAGTTTGTGAGCCCCTCCAACAGGATGTCTCAGAGTCAGATCATTCAAAACAGCTGGCCAGTTAGCGGCGCCCACCCGGTTCACAAGTTTGGAAAAAGCCTGCATGTCTTCCAGCGTTCCCTGTTTGTAGGTTTTGATTTGAAGGCGCCTGGCTTGGGTTAGCAGTTTGTTCCGAAATTCAGATAACAGGTCGGTCTCTTCAGTGAGTGAGCTGACATCAATACCAATGCGGGCAAAGTCAGTCCTGAAGTGTTGAGCGGCTCTATTAATCCTGGACCTGGGACTATCATGGCGTTTGATGTCTCGAAGTCTTATGCCCGAATAAGGATTGTCGCCTCTGGCTCTGGCTTCCTGGAGCAGGGCGGCAGGGTCTTCCAGTACCCGGGTTTTCCGGTTCCAGGTAAAGGCTGAGCGCAGTTTGTGTTTTACCCAGCTTTTGAAAATCTGCCAGTTGGACGCCGAACTGACCGAGTCAGACGTTGGAATCATGCTTAAGCCAGAAAATCTACTGATAGTCTTCAGTATAATCAGTTCATTCCTGATCTCGATTTACAGGGCTAAAAGGTATCTGGCAAGGCTGGCTGACAACGTCAGCCGGATAAGTTATCGACTTTCTGACGAGTCTTTCTGCTGGCTGGAAATACGCTGTCAATTTTTCCACTTCGGCAACCAGGCTTAGAAAAAAAATCCCCGCACAATGACGGGGATTTGAGGTTGACAATCAGGTTACTGATCAGCTTGCTTTGGCGATAACATCATCAGCTGCCTTCTGGTAGGACTCTACCTGATCAAAGTTCAGGTAACGGTAGACTTCACTGGACATGGAATCCAGATTTTGAGCGTATTCCATGTACTCATCAGCTGTAGGAATCTTACCCAGAATCGCGCCAACAGAAGCCAGCTCGGCAGAGCACAGGTATACGTTAGCCCCGTCACCGAGACGGTTCGGGAAGTTACGGGTAGACGTTGACAGTACTGTAGCACCGGGTTCTACCCGTGCCTGGTTACCCATACACAGTGAGCAACCCGGGATTTCGGTACGTACACCGCTGTCCTGATAGATGTTGTAATAGCCTTCTTCTTCCAGTTGGGCCTTGTCCATCTTGGTGGGAGGAGACATCCAGAAGCGGGTTTGCAGAGGGGCCTTGTTCTGCTCCAGCAGTTTACCGGCTGCACGGAAGTGACCGATGTTGGTCATGCAGGAACCCAGGAAAACTTCGTCAATCTTGTCGCCAGCCACGTCAGACAGTGTACGGGCATCGTCCGGATCGTTGGGAGCACACAGGATAGGCTCTTTGATTTCAGACAGATCGATTTCAATCACTTCAGCGTACTCTGCGTCAGCATCAGCGCGCATCATAACCGGGTTGGCCAGCCACTCTTCCATCTTGCGGGCACGGCGCTCCAGAGTACGAGGGTCACCGTAACCTTCACTGATCATCCAGCGCAGCATGGTCACATTCGACTTCAGGTATTCGGCGATGGACTCTTCAGACAGAGTGATAGTACAACCTGCAGCGGAACGTTCAGCAGAAGCGTCAGACAGTTCGAAGGCTTGCTCGGCTGTCAGGCTTTCCAGACCTTCGATTTCCAGGATGCGGCCGGAGAAGGCATTTTTCTTGCCTTTCTTCTCAACGGTCAGCAGGCCTTGCTTGATACCGTACAGTGGAATGGCGTGAACCAGATCACGCAGAGTGATGCCGGGCTGCATTTCGCCTTTGAAACGAACCAGAATGGACTCCGGCATATCCAGAGGCATAACACCGGTGGCCGCAGCAAAGGCGACCAGACCGGAACCGGCAGGGAAGGAAATACCCAGTGGGAAACGGGTATGAGAGTCACCCCCTGTACCCACAGTGTCTGGCAGCAGCATACGGTTTAGCCAGCTGTGGATGATACCGTCACCCGGGCGCAGGGATACACCACCACGGTTCATAATGAAGTCTGGCAGAGTGTGGTGAGTTTCAACATCAACCGGCTTTGGATAAGCCGCCGTGTGACAGAAAGACTGCATCACCAGGTCGGCAGAAAAGCCCAGGCAGGCCAGATCTTTCAGCTCATCACGGGTCATTGGGCCCGTGGTGTCCTGAGAACCGACGGTGGTCATTTTTGGCTCACAGTAAGTACCGGGACGAACGCCTTCAACACCACAGGCTTTACCGACCATTTTCTGAGCCAGGGTAAAGCCTTTCTCGGAGGCTTCAGGAGCAACAGGGCGACGGAATATCTCGGAATGTCCCAGACCCAGAGCTTCACGGGCGCGGTCGGTCAAGCCACGACCAATGATCAGGTTAATACGGCCGCCAGCTTGCACTTCGTCCAGGATGACATCGGATTTGAAGCCAAATTCAGACAGTACTTCACCGGATTCGGACAGGATTTTGCCGTCGTATGGACGGATCTCGATCACATCACCCATGCCCAACTTATCAACGGGGGCTTCGAAAACCAGTGCGCCAGCATCTTCCATCGTGTTGAAGAAGATGGGTGCTACTTTTCCGCCAATACAGATACCGCCTGCACGCTTGTTAGGTACGCCCGGAATATCATCACCGAAGAACCAGAGTACAGAGTTAGTCGCGGATTTACGGGAAGAGCCGGTACCTACTACGTCGCCCACAAAAGCAACGGGCAGGCCTTTGGCCTTGATGTCGTCGATCTGCTTCAGAGGGCCGGTAACACCGTGCTCTTCAGGTTCCAGACCGTCGCGGGTCATTTTGTACATGGCTCGGGCATGAACCGGAATGTCTGGTCGAGACCAGGCATCAGGGGCAGGAGAAAGGTCGTCGGTGTTGGTTTCACCGGACACTTTGAAGACGGCAACCTTGATGCTTTCCTGAACCGCTTGACGCTGGGTGAACCATTCGGCGTCTGCCCAGGACTTCAGGACAGCTTTAGCATGGGCGTTTCCGGCCTTGCTTTTCTCTTCGATGTCGTGGAAAGCATCAAACACCAGCAGGGTGCTTTTCAGTTGTTCTGCGGCCAGCTCTGCCAGTTCGGTGCTGTCCAGCAGTTCAACCAGCGTCTCAATGTTGTAGCCACCATGCATCAGGCCCAGCAGTTCAACCGCTTTTTTCTTGTCCAACAGTGGGGATTCTGCCTCACCTGTAGCAATGGCAGACAGGAACCCGGCTTTCACATAGGCAGCTTCGTCCACGCCGGGCGGAATGCGGTTTTCCAGCAGGTCCAGCAGATACTCTTCTTCACCGGCGGGTGGGTTTTTAAGCAAGGCTACCAGTCCGGTGACTTGCTCAGCGCTTAATGGCTTTGGTGGGACACCTTCTGCTGCACGCTCTTCGACATGTTTTCTGTAGGCTTCTAGCACGGATCAACCCTCATCATCTGTGCGGCCTGCCCGTTCACCCTTGCTGTAATGTTTACAGTGATGGGGCGGACAGTTGCTGATGTTCCTGTGAATATAGGTCCTGCACGGTATGGCTGGGCGGGTAAAGAAGAAAGCTCTGCCGGATACTTCTGCTCCTCCTCCAGAACAGGAGTTTACTTTAGATCACTTTCATGCCCATGACGATGTGTGCAGGCATCGTAAACCGGTCGGAATTATTCTGTATAGATTAGCAGTGAAAAGAACTGTAACCTTCGCTTATTCAGCCAACCGGCGGCGCGGGCAGTATAGCGGATAGCGTTATTCAAGTTAAGGGAAGCCCGCAATCTTTGATATAAATTTGGTGAATACTGGTTGAATCGGTCGGAAAAGCCCTTGTTGCGCCGGTTTTTTTCGTATATCGCTGATTATTACCGCAAATAATGACTGCCATCTGGTCTGAATGAACTTCGATGTCTATTCATTGAAATGACTTAACCCAACTGATCAAGTGATCGGTTTAAGTAGGTCAAGTTCCCATAAAGGTGGGGCAGGGGCATTAGAATATGATGCACTATGATGCCATTATTGTGGGTATGGGGATTATGGGATGCGCTGTTGCAGCCCGACTGACCCAAGCTGGTTTAAGTGTGCTTTGTCTGGAGCAATATGAGTTAGGTAATAAAAGAAACAGTTCTCACGGCCAGACCAGACTCTTTCGACTCTCTTATTTTGAAGACTCTCGCTACGTTCCCCTGCTTAAAGAAGCTCTGGTCGACTGGCAGGATATCAATCGTGTTACAGACGGGAAGATACTCTCTCTGAACGGGCTGCTAATTGCTGGTGATCTGATGTCAAGCCAGACTTTAAAGGGAGTTTTAAGCAGTGCCTCTGAGTATGATCTGGACGTTAATATCCTGAAAGGCAGTGAATGCAGCGAACTTGTTTCCGGTCTGAAAGTCCCTTCAGTCTGGACAGGCATACTGGACCGGCAAGCCGGGTTTTTGGATCTTGATAAGTCATTGCAATATTTCCTTGAAGTATTGAGAAGTCACTCAGGTCAGATACTGGAGAACACTTTAATGGAGTCATTTAAGGAGCATGATAGTGGCGTTGAGGTTACAACCAGTAAAGATGTTTTTTCCTGTTCACACCTGGTCGTAACCGCAGGCTCCTGGCTGAACAGCATTGTCGGTGGAAAGTATCCGCTGGAAATTGAGATGAATCTTCAGTATTGGTTTAAGAGCAGAAACAGTGAGAATTTGTCAGCGGATGCGCCAGCTTTTGCCTTCGACACTCCCGATGGATTTTATTATGGTGTGCCTCAATATGGCGCTGAGCGACTGGTGAAGATTGGCAGACACAAAACGGGTTTTCTGTTGGATAATCCTGAACAGTTGCTTCAAGATTCTCGCAGAAACCTTTCAGAGATCCAGTCAGTTATTGAAAAGTATTTGCCAGGGGTGGTGCCTGAAGTTATCAGGGAAGAGCCATGTCTTTACACTAATAGCCCCGATGGGCATTTCATTATGGAGGCATTACCGGATCACCAGAGAGTCATTGTAGCAGGGGGCTTTTCAGGTCATGGCTTCAAGTTTGCCCCTGTGGTAGGGAGTATTATTAGAAAAATGGTTTTGGAGGAGCCACTGCCTGAAGTATTGGAGCTTTTTAAGCACTCAAGGTTTCAGAATATGTAAAGAAGCAAAAATAAACTATGGCGCTTTGTTTATTTATGAGAAAGGCAGTTATGTGCTTAGATCTTTAACAACCCTTAGACTTCCTTTTTTCCATAGTTCAAAAGTATCTAATATTGATTCAAGATCCTGAATGTAAATATCTTCCTTAGAAAGCTTGCTAATGTATTTTCCATTACCGATATAAACCACACTATGAAAAACTAAAGGTTTTCTTTCAGTGTGGGAAGTATTGTTTGTTATTTGCACAATGTCTCCAAAGTCTAAATCCTTTTCTCCAGTAAATTCATAAATTTTTATGTTCGAAAGCGATTCGTAAAAAGAATCATGAGTGTTATCTCTCGTAGATATTAAAACTGAAAGCCCAAAGCTCAAATAATAAGCAAAGTCGTGACATACACCCTCTATTTTTGATTTATCATCTGGATAGAAAACAGTGCAAACATTTCTAAAGCCTTTTGTTATGATGTCAGAGAGTCTCTTTATTAATTGTTGGTTTTTTTCTTCTTGTTGTCCTGCACAATGTTCTATAAAAATCTCATCATTTTCTGAAACGGAGTCACAACCTGAGGCTTTGTCAATATGGTAATAAGTCTTGCCGTTTAGAATAAATGGATAGACTTTAAAGTCTCCCATATTGTCTCTATTAGTTACTTTATATTGGCATATCTCCAGTTTTCGATTTACTGGCTGATCAGTTTGAGAGATGGATGGGATGTCCATTGCTGGTTGAATTGATGCCGTGCTATTTTGAAATGGTTGCATGGTTCTTCCTTGATAACAGATTGAATGATTAATTAAATCTGTATAAAAAGAAGATGTCACTAACATTCGAGTCAGCGAATATAACAAAGAACTAAAGGGAACATCGGTTATGTCATACTTCGTCTTTGGGATGATTCGGTGGGTCGTGCTATCTGGATTTGTATTCTTCTGGAAGGGAATGATGATCGGCCGGGAACCAGCCGATCATTTGTGCTGGTGGTTTCAGAGACCTTTGATTTTGTCGTAAGTCTTGTAGAGAACGGCTTCTTCTTTGGAAATTCGCTTGCTTAACGCCCTGATGATATTGTTGCAGTCCTGCTGAAAGTTTTCGATGGTGTTATCACCATTTTCATAAAGGTTGAAAAAAACCATCACTTTGGCAGAAATCTTATCCATATCAAGCGCATAGTCAGTCAGAGTAGACTTCAGGCTTTCATCGTTCTCGGCGGCTTCTCTCAATACGGGATACAGGAGCCTATCTTCTTTGTTTAAATGTGCTAGCAGTATTTTTTTGGCGGACAGTATCAAATCCCGACCTTTCTGGTTACCAATGCCAATATCACGTGCTTGTAAAAGTAAGTCACTGATTTGCACATGTTCGCTTTTGAATTCCTCAATTAACTGAGACATTTTTGTTCGCTCCCTGAACATAATGGTTACTAATAGTTTAGGAGGTGATTGCCAGATTTGTCTCAAATCATTAATTATTTACCGTTATGTGTGACTGACTTACCATCCGGGAGTTTTTCATGGGGGCGTTATCTTTTATTGCCCAGACTCTTCGAGCTGCATGACGATAAGAATTCGTGCAGATATAATGTGGAAATTTCAACCACATCTTCTGGGATGAGCCAATGACAACGGCAAAAGATACTGTTTGGGGAATGAACCCTGATCGCGCGATGGCCAGACAGCTTGCCGTTCGTGATATTCCTTCTTTGGTCTATGACGCTGTCAACCTTGAAGGGGTTGCGATGACTCTACCAGAAATTCAAACATTATTAGATGGGATAACTGTTGGAGGCCACAAAATAAGTGACCAGAATATGGCTCTACATCAGGCAGAGGCTTGGAAATATCTGTTTGCACTGGCTGCTGAAGGAAAGTTCTCTTTTTCCAAAGACGTTGCCCTGGCAATTCACAACATTGCGGGTAAAGCAGAAGCTCTCGTGTGGGGGGCTTTTCGAACTGGTAACGTCACGATAAGTGGATCAGCATACGAACCTCCCTCGCCCAATGAGCTGGATAACGTCTGGGCTGAGATTGAGTCGGAAATCGCTACTTGTAACGATGTTTATGATATGGCATTTACCGCTTTTTTGAGAATGGCAAGAGCACAGTTCTTCTGGGATGTGAATAAGCGTATGGGGCGATTTATGATGAACGGTATTTTGCTTTCTCATGGGTTTCCCATTGTCAATGTTCCAGCAAAACGTCAGAAAGAGTTTAACCAGTTGATGCTTGATTTCTATGCAACGGCAGACACAACCCGGATGAATAAATTTCTGAGATCGTGCCTTAATGAGAAAATTATTGAAAATTTTAAATCCGATCCATCGAACGGCTAAAAAAAATCATGGGATTGCCTTTGGATGAGGCATTAAATGGTTGGGTAAGAGTCATTGTGCTAAAAAAGGAGAAAGCGAAGATGTATCACTTCGCTTTCCAGAACTACTTTTTTAGCTTTCGATCTCGTAACAGGGGACATAATGACTGCCCGGCAGCTTCATTCTGAATTGTTCTACAAAAGACTGAAGCAGGCTATCGACCTGTTTCATCAGTTCAGGCTCTCCCTTTAATTGATAGGGGCCTTTTGCCCTGATCTGGCAAACGCCTTCTTCTTTTATATTGCCTGCCACAATACCTGACATGGCGCGTCGAAGATTGGCCGCCAGAATATGGGGAGGCAGCTGGGTATTTAACTCGAGGTTCGCCATGTTTTCATGGGTTGGGTCAAAGGGGGTTTGAAAGTCCTCGTCAATTTGAAGCAACCAGTTAAAGTAGTAGGCGTCGCCATGCTTTCTGCGATAGCGCGTAACCTGCTCCAGTCCACTTCTCATCACCCGGCTGACTTCCAGCGGATCATCAATAATAATCTGGTAGCGTGACTGGGCTTCTTCCCCCAGTGTGTTGCCGATAAATTCATCAATTTTTTCAAAATATTCCCTGGCGGCTTCTGGCCCTGTAAAAACCAGTGGGAAAGGGATTTCCCTGTTGGCAGGGTTGAGTAAAATGCCGAGAATATAGAGAATTTCCTCACAGGTTCCCGGTCCACCCGGAAAAACGGTGATACCATGACCCAGACGAACAAAGGCCTCCAGACGCTTTTCAATATCCGGCAGGATAATCAACTCGTTGACAATAGGATTGGGGGATTCGGCCGCAATAATTCCAGGCTCTGTTAAACCAATGAATCGTCCACGGGACATTCGCTGTTTGGCATGACCGATATAAGCCCCTTTCATGGGGCCCTTCATGGCACCCGGACCACAACCTGTGCAAATGTTCATGCTTCTCAGGCCCAGCTGGTAACCCACTTTCTTGGTATATTCATATTCATGTCGGGCAATGGAGTGTCCGCCCCAGCAAACCACAATACTGGGAACCTGTTGGGTAATAAAAGCGTCAGCGTGTCTGAGAATCTGGAAAACCAGATGCGTGATATCCGTGGAACTGTTTACAGCAAAGCGAGGGTCTTCTGTGATGCGAGACGACACATAAAGTATATCTCTGAGGACAGAAAACAGGTTTTCCCGAACGCCGCGAATCAGTTTTCCAGCGACAAAGGCGTCGGCGGGAGCATTAATTAATTCCAGTTTTAGTCCGCGGTGTTCCTGAACAATACGAATGTCGAAATCCTGGTATTGCTCCATGATTTCTTCGGTGTCATCACCTTCCTGTTCACAGTTGAGTATGGCCAGGGCGCACTGCCGGAACAAACGATGCAACCCTTTCTGACTGGTGTCCTGAAGGCTGCTGACCTCATGGTTTGAGAGAACACGCATGGAGCCTACAGGGTTAACAATAGTGGAAACAGTATTTCTGGCGGTCATGGCACCCCCTGGTTTTTTTTATCGTGAAAATCGTCCAGCGATTTGGATAGCAAAGTGGTTCTGACCTTGTGGCCATGTTATTTAATCGGCCACAGTCTGATTATATGTGGATATAAGACATTTTTTCAGTCTTGACGGATTGTTCATCCTCTGACAAATTGGGAGTGTTAACACCTTGTTGAGAGCCGAATGGTTGACTCACTGGCTCACATTTCATTTCGGCTCTTTCAGGCTTTGCCAGAGGTAGTGAAAATGGCTAAACAAAGAGTAGTGGGCTATCTGAATCATCACCATGTGACCTTTTCAACCCATCGCCAGCCATCCGCTTTTACGGCTCAGGAAGTTGCCGAACAGGCACAGATCAGTGGTCATAATTTGGCCAAAACAGTGATGATATCTCTGAACTTTTGATACTGGGTTGGCAAGACTTTCAGGAGCTCGTGCATCCGGTTGTGCTCTCGAAGAGACAGAGAGATACGATTGCGTGAAAATGTCTCACGGTAAAATAAAACGAATATCCGGAGTCTGGTATTTATGCCATCTAACCCAGAACTGCAGCCTGCATCAGAAAAGGTCATTATTGTCGATGAAAGTAACCAGGTGCTTGGTGCTTTACCCAGAAGCCAGATGAGAGAAAAGAAACTTTGCCACCGGGCTACTTACGTCTTTGTTTTTAACAGTAAAGGGCAGCTCTACGTTCAGGAAAGGACGTTGAGCAAGGATATTTACCCGGGTTATTTTGAGCCGGCAACGGGAGGCGTAGTCGCTGAAGGTGAGAGTTATGACGTGGCTGCCGTCAGGGAACTGGCGGAAGAGCTTGGCATAGAAGACACACCTTTGGAGCCTCTGTTTCACTTTTACTTTCAGAATGATGACTGCAAGGTTTGGGGGAGGGTCTACAGCTGTCAATATGAGGGGGAGCTGAGGTTGCAGGAAGAAGAAGTGGCAAGGGTAATCATGGAGTCGCCTGAAGAGATTCGGTCAAACCGCTTCAACCGGACATACACACCAGACAGTCTCGTGGCTCTTGAACGTTTGATGAATCTCTATGGTGACAGAGAAATATCTGCCTGAACTTTCCGGTCAAATCGACATCATCTTAAGTATTGAGGCCCACTCACGCTTGAGCCCCGGGTCAAGAAAACCTTTCGAAGATCTGGAAAATACAGGTTGGCTAAGCAGCGATGCATAGCTTGAGAAAGAGTTTGAAAGCAAGAAGTTCTCTTCTTCCAGATGGCCCGTTTCATCGGTTGGAGAGATCTTTATTTCCTTATCTTCATCATCGATTGCTATAGGCAAGTCTTCATTGACGGCAGTGGACTTTTGATCAATCGTTGGGTTGTAGGGTGTATCCAAAGCATCGAAAAACTCATCATCTTCTTCCATGCCAGATATTGTCTCAGAGGCCGTGTTGTTTTCGATGCTGGTTTCGGCAACCGGGCCTTGAGATGTCAGCATGGTCAGCAGGTTGGGCTCAACAGGTCCCCTCACTTTTATCAGTAATTCCATAACCCGATCAACCTGCTGATTTGCATCCTGAATCTTCTTCAGCAGCAGAGGTTTGCTTAAGTAGGCTGACTCATCAGTTCGGGCAGTTTTCAGATGCTGTTCAACCTGATTCAGGATTCTCATGCGATCATTCAGACTCAGCGCTTCTCCCTTTTGAAGGTTAAACAGCTTATTGACTGCTTTCACGAAAGAAGCCTTTTTTTCCTCTGTCATCAAAAGATCTTCTGTGAAAATCCCTGCAAGTTCCGGATGGGGTTCTTCTGTAACAAGATCAGCCAGGACGGAAATAGCTGCCTCTCTCATGACCTCCGGGGTTGAGGGAGTCTCTATCAAATGCCTGAGGCGACGAACTTCCTTTTCTAACGTTACACCTTCAGCTAGCTCATCCCTTACCGCCAATTCCACTTTCACCTTAAGAGCTGATGGGTTGCCCTGCCTGATACCAAGGTCAAGCATTCTTGCAGCCTGTCTGGGATCCCCTGACTCAATCAAAAGTTCAGCGGCTTCTTTAAAGCGACCATGCTTGATCAGCAGGATTTTAAGAAAATTCAGAGTGCTATGAGCTTGAATGTTGTCATCTGTCCAGAGGTTTTGAAGAAGAGTCTGTATCGGAAAGTGTTCCAGTGAGCGGGCAACGATGTCCGGATGGCTTTGGTCAAGCAGGTTTAATAATGAGATGAGATGATGAGGGTCTGCAAAGTAGGGATGGTGACTGACCAAGTCTTGAATAAGATCATTCAGCTGCTTTGTTTTATAGAGATTGTTCTTATTGCAGTCGATAAGCAGCTTGATCAATTCTTCTGCTTTTTCCGGATTGGATTTATAGGCAAACTCGGCTAAACGGAAGGCAATGGCTTTTTCCTCGGGCGTGTTTTTAGGGAGGTTTTTTGCCAGATGGATCAGCCATTCAGTGTCAGTCACCAGTTTACTGGCATTTTCGATGTCCTTTCTTTTCAACAGCTGTCTGTATAGCTCAAAGGCTTTCTGTCGTTCAACGACAATCAGCCTGTGTGCGACACTCTCAAGCCATAGCCATTGCTCATCATCCGCTTCTGCAGCTTCCCTGGCGTAGAAAGCTTCAGGGATAGCCTGCAGGGCCATCATGCAGTCACTTTCATGCTGAAATCTTTCCTGATCCCGGACAAAGTGGAGCAGGATCCGGCAGGCAGCCTCGTCACCTCTTGCCGCTTCTATGCAACGTTTTTCCATTAATCTTGGCACCATCCTTACTGGCTGGGCTAAAGCCTGGTCTTCTGAGATGATGTCACTGAGCACTCTACTGAAGGCATCGGGTACAATGAGTACACCCTCTTCTTTTTTGAGTGCTTCTATATGCTGGTGGTGAAGTGCAGGTGACACTTCATCTGACGTATTGCCTGATTGAGATTGACCTGGTATTGAAGCATCTTGAGTGTGCATCTGATTCAGTCGCTCATAGGTGACCTGATCGTGATCTTCTATTCTGGTTGCCGGTTTTCCAGGGAGCAGACCGGGTATCTCGATTTTGCATGCGATAAATTCAAACGGCCAGCCTATTTGCAGTCCTGTTCCACCTTCGTAGGGAACCAGGCGTGTTTCTTTGGCTGTTAGCGCTTTTTTTACCAACCACCCAGTCAGACTTCCACCTGAAACCCTGATACCGTGTTTCAAATCTTTTATCATGACTTCGCCGTGCTGCATAAAAGCGAAGATATCGAGATGAACAGGTTTTGAGAAGAGAGGAGCTAATAGCCAACCAATGTAGGGGATGTTTCGAATGGTTTTGGGGTGAATGATCAGTGAGCTGTTGAAGGTTCCATTATGAGTATCATCGAAGTGCTGAATGTTGACTTTCTTAACCTCCAGCAGGGCAGGCCGGGCTGACTCGTTGACAAGCTTTAACGCATCGAAAGCAAGTATGGATGTTTGTTTTGGTGAAGCTTTAAGCAGGTCGAGAGGTTTGCAAAAGCGGACGCCTTTCATGGTCAGCTTTCCTCTCTCATAACCTACTATGCAGTCTGATTCTTTTGAAGGGTCAGGTACTGCCGTCAGCTCTTCATAAGAGTCCAGATTTTCATATCGGACTTCAACTCTTTCAGCGGAAAGTTGCACCGCTGTTCGATCCTCGGAAGAGGAAATGAATGAGTTTTTCAATATCTGGGAGATGCTGATATCGGTGCCGACTGAGATAGTCGTGTTCTCGAGTCTGATTTGCAACGTCAGTGGAGGTTTATCTTTAACCGGAATTTCAACCGTACAGGAAAGATCCCCTACTTCAAAATGGTTTTTTGTGGCTTGTCCATTGATTAAATAGCTCTCTGATGCCTGGACGACTCTTTTCGAGTCGAAGTTCAGCGCTGTAATTCTAACGGGCAGATCATCGCCATTCTTTATGAGTATCTCATTAAAGTTGAATGGAGTTTGCTCTCCGTCGACAATGACCGCCGTATAACTGCACAGCAAGTCATATAATAAAGAGCGCCACTGGCGTCTTTCATCCTCACGGCTGATCTCAATGCCAGCCTGATGATTGACGAAATTATCAAGCTTTGATGCGACTTTCTCGAAACCTGCTCCAGGAAGGTTCGCCAGTGCTCCGACAGCTCTGCCTGGAAGATCTTTCAGTAAACCAAGGTAACCGGTCTGCTTTTCCGCTTCTTCAGGTTCAAAATCCTTAGTAGGAGGGAGTGTCGAGTTTTTCTTGCCGATGTAACTTTTGTACCATCGCCGGAAGAACCAGGGGCGTCTTTCAGCTTTTCGCTCATTAATCTGAGGGGATTGAGGTGCCCGTTGATCAGATGATTCGTGGCTCAATTGACTCCTGGTGCTTGTCTCACTGATTTGTCTGCCCAGATGGTCCTGTCCAGTGAGTGGAGAAGGGGGCGGATTACGATCGCCAGAAGATCTGGAGGAAGGGGGCGAGTTGTTGCTGCCAGGTGTAAGAGGTGATGACATGTCGCTGCAGTCCGTTATGAGCTTTCGGGTTCATCAGCATTTCAGTATTTATTAACACAGCTTAGCTGATAGCAATAGAGCTTGGCAGCTTGGCTGAGGCGGTAGGAGAAATTGTGTTTTTGCGCTGCTAAAAAGTGTCGAATGAATGGCAGATTGTCAAAGGAAATGGCTGGCATTTTGCAGCGTGACGAAAATTGACTTAAAAAAAAATTCTTATGCTTCAAAATTCTTGATTGCAGATGGACAGCAATCTTCAAGAAGTCAATACTTAGTTCGCTCACTAATGTGTCCTAACGGGGGTCTCCCTCGTTGTTAGAGCATTGAATCATGTGCCGCCCCCTAAGGGGCGGCACAGTTCGTTGTGGGGAAAGAAATTTCCAAGTCCGGGTCGATCTGATTGAACTCAACGCTTCCTCACAGGCTTTTTACGTGCGGTTTTCTTTGTGCTTTTCTTTACAGGCGATATCTTTACAAGCGATGTCTTTACAGGCGATGTCTTTTCAGGAAATGCTGCTTGGCGCACATCTTCGAAGGTTGTGGCAAAGTGAATGGTCATATCTTCTCGAATATAATCCGGCAGTTCATCGTAATCTCTTCGGCATTCTTCCGGAATGATCAGGGTATGAATACCTTGTCGTTTGGCTGCTATGACTTTTTCCCTGACCCCGCCAACAGCCAGAACTTTTCCGGTTAGAGTCAGCTCTCCGGTCATGGCTAGAGAGGCGGGCTTTTTGCTCGTGGCAAGAGATAATAGTGCGGTTGCCATGGTAATCCCGGCTGAAGGACCGTCTTTGGGAGTTGCGCCTTCAGGCACATGAAGATGGATAAAGGCTTTTTCAAAATAGGCTTCCGGAATGCCTAATTTTTCAGCTTGGCTTGAAACAAAGCTATAAGCTATTTCAGCAGACTCCTTCATGACATCCCCCAACTTACCGGTCAGTTTGAAGCCAGCTCGCTGATGATGAATAAGGCTGGCTTCTACTGGCAGGGTTGCGCCTCCCATGGCAGTCCAGGCCAGACCTGTCACTACACCAATGCCTTCAATGCGCTTCTCTTTTCTGAAGTAAGGTGCACCCAGATAGTCAGATAGATTCCTGCTAGTCACACTGAGACTCTTACCGGTGCCTTCAAGCAGTTGAACAACGACTTTGCGAATAATTTTATGAAGCAGTTTTTCAAGGTTTCTCACGCCAGCTTCCCTGGCATAGCCCTCAATGACTGCCTTAAGAGTGAGGTCGGAGAGCCTGATCTGGCTCTTTTTTAAACCCGACTGTTTCAACAGTTTTGGCCACAGGTGATTTTTGGCGATAGCCATTTTTTCTTCTGTGATATAGCCTGAAAGTCTTATGACATCCATTCGATCCAGAAGAGGGCCGGGAATCGTGTCCAATTGATTGGCAGTACTGATAAACAGCACTTTTGAAAGATCGATTCTCATGTCCAGATAGTGATCGAGAAACTCACTGTTTTGTTCCGGGTCGAGCACTTCCAGCATTGCGGATGCGGGGTCTCCACGATAAGAGGCACCGATTTTGTCTATTTCATCCAGCATGATAACGGGATTGGCAACATCGACTTCCTTAAGGGCCTGAACCAGTTTACCCGGCAGTGCACCGATATAGGTCCGGCGATGACCTTTAATCTCTGCTTCATCCCTCATGCCGCCCAGGCTGAAACGATAAAACTTTCTGCCTAAAGCACGGGCGACGGATCGTCCTATGGACGTCTTACCAACGCCGGGAGGGCCTGCCAGTAACATGATAGTGCCTGATATTTCCTGTTTGTAAGCACCAACAGCCAGAAACTCGATGATTCGGTCTTTGACGTCTTCAAGTCCATCATGATCTGCATTTAAAATTTTTCTGGCATGGGCAAGATCAAATATGTCTTCGGAGTATTTGCCCCAGGGGACCGAGGTAGCCCAGTCAAGATAGTTCCGGCAGATGGCATATTCAGGGGAGCCCACTTCGAGAATTGAGAGCTTTTTCATCTCGTCATTGATCTTTTTAAGGGGCGTTTCCGGAATAGCCAGCTCGGCAATCCGTTTTTCAAATGCCTCAATTTCAGCCGTTCTGTCGTCTTTCGAAATGCCAAGCTCTTTCTGAATGACTTTCAGCTGTTCTTTCAGAAAAAATTCACGTTGATGCTTGCTGATCTTGCGGTTTACCTCAGCGTTAATCTCACCCTGAAGGCGGGCCACTTCCTGTTCCTTGCGGATGAGAATCAATACTTTCTCCATTCGACGCTGAACAGAGAACGTTTCAAGGACTTCCTGCAACTCCTTACCCGGCGCAGTGGTGATGGCGGCTGCAAAGTCCGCCAGTGGGGACGGGTCTTTTGGACTGAATCGATTGAGGTAATTTTTCAGTTCTTCGCTGTAGAGCGGGTTCAGCGGGATTAATTCTTTGATGGCCTGAATCAGCGCCAGTGCGTAGGCTTTGATTTCATCGGTGTCATCTTCGATATTGTCAGGGTACTCTACCTGAACCAGGTAGGGTGGGCGTTTTCGAAGCCATTGCTTGATACGAAAGCGCTGCATGCCCAGAGCGATGAACTGGATCTGGTCGCCTTCCGGAAGGATATTATGAATTCTTACGGTGCAGCCCACCTGCGGGAAGTCTCCCGGACTGACCACATCGCCAGCTCCTGTCATGCCAGCAACATAACTGAGTCCCACTACTTTATGTGGGCTCTGGGCGACCCGATGAAGTGTTTCTTCCCACTCCTGACTACTGAATACCAGAGGTTGAACCTGTGCCGGGAAAAACGGCCGGTTTGAGACAGGGATGAGGTAAAGCTTGTCAGGCAGAGCGTGTTCCGGGAGCACCAGTCCGGTACCCATATCCTCTACCTGTTCATCAGCTGAAATAACTTCGGGTTCCTGATTGTCCTGATCTGTCATAGTCTTTTCGGATAACGTCTCGGAATGAATAGTAAGCGGATAATGACTATCTGGAGTCATCTCCAGTGATTTCAATAGGCGATGTAATTAAGTATGGTTGAGTAAAATCTGCGTGCCACTCAACTGACGCGATCAAGGGAGTTAATAATATGAAAAGTTTTCAGGAAGTTTTGGGTTTCTGGTTTGAAGGTGAACCTCTTGGCGATGTGCAAATGTCCCGCTGGTGGAAGAAAAGTGAGGCTCAGGATCAGCAGATCCGCAATCAATTTGCTGGCTTGCCGGAGGCGGTAGAGTCCGGAGAGTGCGACGAATGGCTGGAATCCGCTGAAGGGCGGTTGGCAGCGATTATTGCGCTGGATCAGTTTCCCCGGAATATGTTCCGGGGCCATCCCGGATCCTTTCAGTACGATCATACTGCTCTGACGATTTCCAGAGAGGGTGTAGAGCTGGGTCAGCTGGATCAGCTGACAGAGCTGCAACAGGTTTTTTTTGTCATGCCTTTCATGCACAGTGAGTCGCTTGAAGATCAGGAGCAATGTGTGAGGCTGTTTGAGAGCATTCTTGGCGGGGCTGGAGATGGCTATCAACAATACCTCGCAGGTTCACTGGATTTTGCTGTCAGACATCGTGATATTGTTGCCAGATTTGGACGCTTTCCTCATCGCAACAGCCTGCTGGAACGTGAGAGTACCGATGAAGAATTGAGCTTTCTTCAGCAGCCTGGATCATCTTTCTGAGCTTTTTTCGCCATGTCAGTGGTAAAAATGGGAATAAAGTATCAGCTGCTGTAATATGTCGCGACAAACAATAATAATACCCAAAGGATACTTATGAAAAAGTTGTTTATTGTCGCATTTGGGATGGCCCTCTGGCAGTCAGCTCAGGCTCTTTCGATGAAGGGTATGGAGATCCCTGATGTTGTGAAGTCAGACGACACTGTTTTGCAACTTCAGGGTGCAGCAGTTCGAACATGGTATTTGGTGGTAGACGGTTACATTGGTGCACTCTATCTCGAAAACCCCACCACTGACGTATCCCGCATACTCTCTGAAGAAAGTTATCAGAGAATGAGCTTCACCATTCTGTTATCGAAAATGAGTGCGAGACGTATGGCCAATGCCTTTTACGAAGCGATTCAGATTAATACATCTGAGGAAGAGCAGAAGGAGCTGGAAAAAGGTATCGCTCAGTTTATGGGCATGATTGATGGTACTCTGAGCAAAGGAGAATCTGGAACCTTTGAATACATCCCTGGTAAGGGAGCCAGAGTCATTATTGCCGGGGAGGAAAAGGGGATCATACCCGGCAAGAAACTATTCAACGCAATACTTAAAGTTTGGATTGGTGAAACCCCGCCCAACCAGAAGTTTAAGGAAGGTATTCTGGGTTTGAATGCCAAGGGGTAGAGCTTTTCACAAGATAGAGCTTTTCACAAGATAGTGCTTTTCACAAGATAGTGCTTTTCACAATAGGTTGCTTTCGGTTTTGTCTTCGGGGCTGCTCACAAGGCCACTTTCCTCTGCTGCTAATGTCGAAACTAACCGGTCAGGTATTTATGACCTGAATTCAAGCAATGTTTTTCTCTTCTCAGCCGATGCATGGATAGAGGTGCCTTCGATCAGCCAAGAGGAGAAACTGATGAGTAAGTCTATAGAAAAAGCTGTTCTCACCATGACTGAATCGACCCAGGGGGAATATGTTATCCGGGTAACCCAGGGTGGCACGATTCTCTTTGGGGATGTCATTCTCCGCCTGCCTGCGGGTTTGGGAGAGTCGCTAAAAAGTGATCTGGCTTCAGTCATGGCCAATGCTGTCCTGAGGCACATCAGTTGTGCTGACAAAGAAGCTATCCGCGAAGTTGAAGGCCTCTTCCTCGAGTGGGGATGCTTTGATATTGCGGATGATAGCTGCATCTAACTGAATTAATATTCCCCCCCCCCAAACATCTTGCCTTCTCAGGTTAGAGGTGCCTGTCACAGAAGTGCAATCACGAGTCCAAATGTTCAGGGTGGTATTTTTTGTCCTCTCTTGCAGTAGAATGTTTGAGAGTCGGTCAGTTCTGTCGGATACTGGCTGTATTGTATCGCTGTTCTGCCGTAATCGTTTCAGTGCGATGAAGTGCAGACGAAGTGCAGATGTATTGTACAATGGAGCTTTTTGCCGTATGTGCATTTAGCATCAACAAAAACAAGAGATTACCATGTCTGATCAAGTTAGTATTGTCATCGTTTCAGCTTCACGTACTCCCATGGGAGGTTTCCAGGGGAGCCTTTCAGACGTCTCAGCGCCTGAACTGGGCGCTGTCGCTATCCGTTCTGCCCTTGAGAAAAGTGGCCTTTCTCCCTCCGATATCTCTGAAGTTCTGATGGGCTGTGTGTTGCCTGCAGGCTGTCGTCAGTCTCCCGCCAGACAGGCAGCCAGAGGAGCAGGTCTGCCGGACTCTACTTGCACGACAACTGTCAATAAAGTGTGTGGCTCAGGCATGAAAACCGTCATGATGGGCGCGGCTCAGCTAAAATTGGGCGAGGCTGACGCTGTGGTTGCAGGCGGTATGGAGAGTATGACGAATGCGCCCTACTTTTTGGAAAAAGCTCGCTCAGGTTTGAGATTAGGGCACGGAGAGATTAAAGATCACATGTTCACTGACGGGCTGGAAGATGCCTATGAAGGCCAGGCCATGGGCGTTTTTGCCGAGCAAACCGCCAAACGATTTGAAGTGTCCAGAGAATCAATGGATGACTATGCTCTGGAATCACTGAGAAGAGCCCTGGCTGCCAATGAGGAAGGGGCATTCGCAGATGAAATTGCTCCGGTGGAAACACGTCGTAATGGTGAAGTTACGGTGGATGAACAGCCCGGCAAGGCCCGTCCTGAAAAGATCCGGCAGCTGAGACCCGCGTTCGAGAAGGACGGGTCTGTCACAGCAGCAAACTCCAGCTCTATTTCCGACGGTGCGGCGGCCCTCGTTTTGATGCGTGAAGAAGATGCTTTGGCCAAAGGTTTGGCACCTGTTGCACGCATCAAAGGCTATCAGAGCCATGCCCAGTTACCGGCGGAGTTTACTATTGCCCCCATTGCTGCTATCAGTAAATTGCTGGAAAAGGTGGATTGGCAGGCAGAAGAAGTAGACTTGTTTGAAATAAATGAAGCTTTTGCGGTTGTCACCATGGCGTGCATGCAAGAGCTGGGTCTGGATCACAGCAAGGTCAACGTCTACGGTGGCGCCTGTGCGCTGGGCCATCCACTGGGAGCCAGTGGCGCCCGAATTATTGTGACGCTTCTTAATGCCCTGAAAAAGAAGGGTGGCAGCAAAGGTGTTGCATCCCTCTGTATTGGTGGTGGTGAAGCTACTGCTATCGCACTTGAGCTTATTTAATGTGTCTTGAGCTCAGGATTTTTGACGACTTGGTCGTTTATTAATCGCCACAAGCAAAAGGAGTCTGTAATGATTTTCTGAAGTCCGGCAGGCTCCTGAGGCTTACAAACAATAAGAGGCCGTTAATGAACTTTACCCTGACAGAAGATCAAATCGCTTTCCGTGATCTTGCCGCCCAGTTTTCCCGGCAAGAGCTGTTACCCCATGCGGCTGACTGGGATAGAGATAGCACTTTTCCCATTGAGACCCTCAGAAGAGCTGGCAAACTGGGATTTTTATCCCTGTATGCACCTGAATCAATGGGGGGGATGGGGTTATCACGGCTCGACTCAAGTCTGGTTTTCGAACAGCTTGCCATGGGATGTACGTCAACCACGGCTTATATGACCATCCATAACATGGTCGTCTGGATGGTAGGACTGGCTGCCAGCGATGAGGTGCTGTCCGAGTGGAGTGAGACTCTGGTGACGGGTGAAAAACTGGCTTCTTATTGCCTGACAGAACCGGGTTCCGGGAGTGATGCTGCTTCTCTGAAAACCCGTGCCGTCAGGGAAGGAGACGAGTATGTCCTTTCCGGTTCGAAAATGTTTATTTCAGGTGCGGGCAGCACCAGTCTGCTGTTGGTCATGGCCCGAACGGGGCAAGAGGGTCCAAAAGGTATCTCTGCTTTTGCGGTTCCTGCCGACAGTGAAGGAATTACTTATGGTCGTAACGAAAAGAAAATGGGTTGGAAAAGTCAGCCAACCCGACTGGTAAGTTTTGACAATGTCAGGATTCCCGCCAGCTCTCTTCTGGGTATGGAGGGAGAAGGCTTCACTCTTGCTATGAAAGGTCTGGATGGTGGTCGAATTAACATAGCCACCTGCTCTGTCGGTACTGCTCAGCAGGCGCTGAATACTGCCAGAGAATACCTTAGGGAGCGTAAGCAATTTGGAAAAGCCCTGGCCGAGTTCCAGGCCTTGCAGTTCCGGCTGGCCGATATGGCCACAGAGTTGACGGCAGCCAGACAGATGGTCAGGCTCGCAGCTTTCAAGCTGGATCAAAAAGACCCTGAAGCCACTGCCTATTGTGCCATGGCGAAACGTTTTGCCACGGATGTTGGTTTTAAAATCTGTGATGAGGCGCTGCAACTCCATGGGGGTTATGGTTACATCAATGAGTATCCTCTTGAGCGGCATGTCAGAGATACCCGGGTGCACCAGATTCTGGAAGGGACCAATGAGATAATGAGACTGATCATTGCCCGTAGAATTCTGGCTGATGAATACGCAGGACTGGAATGAACTATGTCTGATCTTTTGAAGCTTTCTCTCGAAGGCCATATCGCCACCATCCAACTGAATAACCCGCCGGCCAACACCTGGACACTGGAAAGTCTGAAGCTCCTTCAAGAGATGGTTGATGACTTGAATGAAAATCCGAGGGTCACCGCCCTGATTATTTTCTCTGAAGAAGAAAGATTTTTCAGTGCCGGAGCCGATCTTAAGCTGTTTGCCGATGTTTCGCCTGAGCAGGCCCGGCCCATGGCGGAAGCATTTGGCATGGCTTTTGAAACACTGACAGAATTTAAGGGCATCTCTATTGCAGCAATCAATGGGTTTGCCCTGGGGGGTGGGCTTGAAGTGGCGCTGGCCTGTGATCTGAGAGTGGCTGAAAGACAGGCCTTGTTGGGGCTGCCAGAAGCATCAGTGGGTCTGTTGCCTTGTGCAGGCGGTACTCAGAATTTAATGTGGCTGGTGGGCGAAGCCTGGACCAAGCGGATAATATTGCTGGGTGAGAAAGTGGACGCAGAGAAAGCCTGTCAGATTGGTCTGGTGGAAGAAGTCGTAGAGCAGGGGCAGTCCTGTTCAATGGCTCGGGAGCTTGCTGAAAAGGTGAGTCAGCAAAGCCCTGATTCTGTTGTCGCCAGTAAAAAGCTGATTCAAATGAATCGGCTTTCCTCAAGCAATAGGTACGCTGTTGAGCGAGATCTGTTCCTGAAGTTGTTTAAAGGTCAGAATCAAAATGAAGGTGTTAAGGCTTTTCTGGAAAAGCGCTCACCTGATTGGCGCTACGAGTAAAGCCAAACCCGGCTTGGCCGGGTTGCTATTTGAGTGTCAGTCGTTGCGAAACAGTGTTTGTAACAGGTGGAAGCCGAATTGAGTTCTGACCGGGCCATGAACCTTAAGAACTTCTTTTCGGAACACCACCTGGTCAAAGGCTTTTACCATTTGTCCCTGACGAAACTCTCCAAGGTCTCCTCCCTTCTTGCCAGAGGGGCACTGGGAGTATTTTTTGGCCAGCTGGCCAAAGTCAGCCCCTTTGTCCAGCTGTTTTTTGAGCTTTTCTGCTTCTTCCTGCGTTTTAACCAGGATGTGTCTGGCACCGGCAGTCGCCATAAGATTACTCCTGAGTGGTTGAGCTTTGGTTAGTGGTTGTTTTGCAAGTGTCACTTTGAGCGGGTTGTCCGGTCACCACCAGTTTGAGTTGCCCCACAAAGACTCGTTGATTCTTTTTCTGGCGAGTCAGTTGTCTCTGATACAGAAGAATTTCGGCGTTGACAGCTTCTTTCAGTTTGACTTTGCCGGCAGGTTTGCCATTCAGGTCGACGCGGTTTCTGCCTTCCTTGATCGATGATAGGTAGCGATCCTGCTGAGTAAAGAGTTTCAGGGCTTTTTTGATGGTACTGGCCGGAAATTCACCGGTCTGATTCATTTCATTATGAATGCCGACTTTAAGGGGACGCGGTGAAGCCACCCGAAAGGCTTCAGGCCAGCGTTCCCTGATCAGGCGGAGTGCTTCAGAACTGGATATTTCATCTCTATCGTTAGCTGAAGTCTGTTCATCAGAAGAAGAAAGGTTACTGCATTGAGTATCTGCCCTTGAAATAGTCAGATCTTCTCTTTCTGCATTGTGCATATTGTGCTCATGACTGATTACTTGGGATGTTTGTTCTGTGCAATTGTACTGCATTGTGGACTTCTAATGATATGTTTTGAAACCGAATACTTGTGTCGTTTATTAATGAATATCAAGGGCTTTAGATTTCAATACACCAAAGCTGATCATTTCAAGAGCCTTTTCGTGTGTCGATCTCAAGTAGACTGGAGGGGCGACGCCGGCTTCATAAGCTTGTATCCACCTCTGTGCACACAGACACCATTGGTCACCTTCTTTGAGTCCGGGAAAACGGTAGGCCTGATTGGGGGTAATCAGGTCGTTACCCTGTTCGAGGGAAAACTCCAGGAAATCCTTAGTGACTCTGGCGCAGACAATGTGCTGTCCAATGTCATTCTTGTCAGTATGGCAATACCCATCCCGGTAGATTCCGGTAACAGGATCAAGGCAACAGGGTTGAAGAGGTTCCCCGAGAACATTTTTTTGATCAGAAGCCGATGTGCTCATGCCGTTTTCCGCAGACAGTCCTGAGGTGAGAGTTAACAGCAGGTTGCTTCGGCAGTCAATGAAGAATTTTCAGTAAGATCCTGACGGTAAAGAGAGGAGTATCAGGACCTTGATTCTTATTGCTGTTTGTAGACACAGTCGTTTACTTTGTTTAAGGCATCACTGCTTGTATCAAGGTCTGATAGAGGTGTGGTTTTTTGCCTGTTTGAGAGTCATTTGCAGGGCCTGTTCTCTTGGCAGGACTTTATAAATACTTCTTAGATATTCGGCTTCAAGCGCTAAAGAGTCTTTAACGTTTAAAGAACCTTCTGTCTTGACAGTTTCTTCTAATCTGAGGTTGTTGATTTCTTGATGTTTTTCTTTCAGCTGCACATTGGCTCTGAGGTATTTCAGATAAGCTTCCATGTGACTTTGTTCAGGTTTGCTCATTCTTGTTCCAAATCGCCTTGGTCGAAAAGTGCGTGTTTAGCTAAAAAGTGATCTGTTCGAGCTAAACGTACTTTCAACATTAAAAATAATGAATCCTGTTCACCTGCTGTCCTGACGTCCTTTCTTCGGACAGGCTGCTCGTTGTGGGAGGATAATATGCACAGCCCGTGCCAATGATAGAAAGGCGGGTATTAATACCTATTTTGGTGCGTTTTTCCTTTGTTTGGGGTGACTGCGTAAGTGGCTTTTTTTGAGTTGTTCCCCGTAGTGCTACGTTACGATTGGGATCGCGGGTTACACATTGTTCCAAATTAAATCCCGTCGGGGAGTGCTTTTTTTTTCATTGAGTTGACAGATTTTTGTCACTGCAAATCATACGGGCAACCACCCACTAATGAAATCTGCTCTTTGTCGGCCAGTCAGGCCTCCTCTTTGCCTGATCGTTTGCAGCGCTCTTTAGTCTTCATATAAGTACCTAACCAGTTGGTTTCGCATATTCTGGACGGCGGCTTTTTCCATCCTTCTGCGTTCCAACTCTGGTTGCGTAGCTAAGGCTACGCGCCCGTCGTTGCGCCTTGAAGGATGAAAAAATCCACTCGCCAGAATATGCGAAACCGACTGGCCAGGTACTTAGCCACTGATTTTGTTTCCCCAGACATTGTCTGTCCCCGGAGCGCAGCTGAAGACGAGGATATTATGCATAGATGGGTTGTCATGCTGATTGGGTTCACGCTTTATGCCAAGGCCGATAATACTGCTTATATCAACTGGATTGCCGGTTTACCAGAACAGGGTATTCCTGTGGAGGACCTGGACTGGCAGCGCCTGGTTGCCAGTCCTTCTTCTGCAGCACTTCAACAAATAGTTCGTCGGTACGCTTTGTATGTTGATAGAGGGCGTCTTGATAAAAGATTGTTTCAGCCAGGCTGGCAGATAGATGACCAGCCACGTAAAGAAAAAGATCAATCGCAACGCTATTCCATTGATGACCTTAAGGGTCTTGAGCCTGACCTTCCCCAATATCGTGCTTTGATCAACAGTCTGAAAAAACTCAAGAACTGGAGCCTGGTGGCTGCTCAGGAATTTCCGGATGATCTGATTTTCTTCAAAGATGACCGGCACTCTGCTGTTGTCCGCCTGAATCAGTGGTTGATGGATCTGGACCTTGCAGAGCATTTGGAAGGAAGTGTTTACACTCAAGCGCATAAGGATGTCCTGACGCAAGTACAGCTTCAGTTTGATCTGATGCCGGATGGCAGGCTGGGGGTCATGACGCGTCAGGCATTGTTAGCCATAACTCACGAAAGAATCAGAACGCTTAAGGCTAATCTTGAGCGTCTTCGCTGGTTGCCATCGACACTGCCATACCCTCACATTCGTGTGGATATTGCGGGTTTCAATGTTGCCTGGGTCAAGAATAAAACCAATCAGAAGATTCATAAGGCGATCGTTGGAATGCGTCATAAGCAGACGCCGGTTTTCAATGATCATGTCGAAAGTGTGACATTCAATCCCGTCTGGAAAGTTCCTCATTCTATAGCCGCCCATTCGATGTTAAGGGCAGAAAGGAAAGAACCGGGATTTTTAAAGCGTGAAGGTTTCGTCGTCTATGAAAGCTGGGAGGACCGGGCACCTGCTGTTGCTATCGATAAAGTCAATTGGCGATCCTTGACGCCCGGAACATTTCGTTACCGGCTTGAGCAGCAACCCGGTGAGAAAAACCGATTAGGGCGCTTTAAGCTGGATCTGCCGAATCCGTTCGGTGTCTATCTCCACGATACGGATAAGCCTGAGTTGTTTGCAGAGGAAAGGAGGATGTTTAGTTCAGGCTGTACCCGGGTTGAAGGGATTGCCGATTTGATCCAAACCATCTTTCATCAGCAATCTATGGCGTGGGTGCACAAAACCACCCCTGAAGAGCTGACGTACAAAAGAATGCTTTTCCAGCCTGTGCCTATCTATTTTGTTTACTTTACAGCCTGGCCCGATGAATCGGGCAGAGTCCGGTTCAGAGAAGATATCTATCAGCAGGACGCTGCCATGACCAGCTGGTTTTGAACATCTGGCAGAGAGACACTATAAGTAGTTGACGGAGTAGGGCGTTTTGTGGAAAATGCGCTGCATCCAGACGAGACGTCTGTTTTTTTGGTGGGCCCTGTCGGTCCCCTCGCAATGATCAGCTGTGAACCCCGCCAGGCCCGGAAGGGAGCAACGGTAGCAGTGACATCATGTGCCGGGGTGTGGCTGGTGGGGTTTGCCTCCATCTGTATTGCCCTGTCCTTGAAATATCCTTATCAGACCCCTGTGAATCGTGCATTCTTTCGTTTTCTTGGTTAGCATAGAGTCCTCAGTTTCAGTTACCGGTATTTAAGCTTTTCAATGAGCTATCAGGTTCTTGCACGCAAATGGCGACCCCGTTCTTTTAAAGAGCTGGTGGGCCAGACTCACGTATTACAGGCTCTGGTCAATGCGTTGGACCAGGATCGGCTGCATCATGCTTATCTGTTCACGGGCACACGAGGCGTGGGTAAGACAACGATTGCCAGAATTCTTGCCAAGTGCCTTAACTGTGAAACAGGTGTCAGCTCTACTCCCTGTGGGCAGTGCGCTGCCTGTTGCGAAATTGATGAAGGTCGTTTTGTTGATCTTATTGAAGTGGATGCTGCTTCCAGAACCAAGGTGGAAGATACCAGGGAGCTGCTTGATAATGTCCAGTACGCTCCCACCAGAGGGCGTTATAAGGTTTATCTGATTGACGAAGTGCACATGCTCTCGGTGCACAGTTTTAATGCGTTGCTAAAAACCCTGGAAGAACCACCTCCCCATGTAAAGTTCCTTTTGGCTACCACTGATCCTCAGAAGTTACCGGTCACCATTCTGTCGCGATGTTTACAGTTTGGGTTGAAAAATATGACACCGGAAAGGATTGTCGGTCACCTGGAAAATATTCTCGGCCAGGAAGCTATCCCTTTTGAAGGTCCGGCCCTCTGGCAGCTGGCCAGAGCAGCCGATGGCAGTATGAGAGACTCTCTGAGCCTGACCGATCAGGCCATCGCGTTCGGTAATGGTCAGGTAACCGAGCAGGAAGTCAGTGCCATGCTCGGTACCATTGATCAGGGCCAGGTCATGAAGATGGTCAGGGCACTTTCTTCGGGTGGGGCTCCTGAAGTCCTGGCCGCTGTTGCCAGCCTGGCTGAACATGCACCGGACTATGGGGCAGTGCTGGACGATATGCTTTCCATGCTGCATCGGATTGCCATTGCCCAGGCAGTGCCAGAGGCAGTGGACAATAGTCAGGGTGATCGTGAGCAGGTTCTGGAGCTGGCAGGTAATATGCTGGCTGAAAACGTTCAGCTGTATTATCAGGTCGGTCTGGTCGGGAAAAGAGATCTTCCGCTGGCGCCGGATCCACGGGGCGGCTTCGAAATGGCTCTCTTGAGAATGCTGGCATTCAGACCTGAGCCTGTTGCCATTCAGGTGCCACAAAGTGCCCGGCGTGAAGTGGAGGCTCAGTCAACAGAGGCTTCCGAACCTGTTGTATCATCTCCTGATCCGGAACCTGAGCCTGCTGCTGTATTGCAGTCCGAAAATCAGCAGCAGAGGGATACTGAAACAAGTGAGCCTGAAAGTCCTCTGTCATCGCCTGTGACTGAAGAATATCAACCTCAGGCTTTAGCTGAGCGGCCTGTTACCGCTATTACAGAAAATTTCTTGCCGGAAGATTTTTCTCCTTCAACGCCATCCAGTCTGGAGCCAGCTCAGGTATGCGGGCCCGATCAAAATGTCGATGAAGAAGTTCCGCCAACCGTTGAAGCTTCTCAGAAACAGCAAGTGGAGGAGGATGGAGTTCCGCCATCGGTGTCCACTTATGAAGCTTATGCGTCTGAGCAGGCATCAAGAGAGACGGTCGCTCAGCCAGAGCCAGAGTCAGCACAGGTGATAGAAGAACCTGTTCAGAGTTCTGCTTCTGAAGAAAGAATTTCTTTTGCTGATCTGAATGTTCAGTCCTGGGTGCCTGTTTTCAGAAGTCTTCCTCTGGGTGGTGTGACCCGAACGATTGCCTCTCACTGTGAGTATGTCAGTCATTCAGCAGGTAGAGTCGATCTGCGACTGGATAGTGGCAGAAGTACTTTGTACAACGACATGCATCGGCAAAGGGTTGAGAAAGCGCTGAGCGACTATTTTGATCAGCCGCTCAGGGTTCAGGTGGAAATTGGTCAGGTTCAGGCAGAAACGCCTGCCGCCTGGCGAGAGCGCAAAATGGCTGAACGAATGGCTGATGCTCGCTCCAGTATTTTTAATGATCAGCATGTGCAAAGTCTGATTGATAAATTTTCTGCTGTCGTCATCGAAGACAGTATTCAGCCAGTTGGCAATGTCGTTAAGTGATGAATAGCCGGGTATTTCAATCATCCGGCGGTCGTATTTGTGTTTAGTTCGTCGCTTTTAATAAGCCAAAAGATAACGTAAAGGAGTTTTTATGTTTAAGGGCGGTATGGGTAACCTGATGAAGCAGGCCCAGAAAATGCAGGAAGACATGCAGCGTATCCAGGAAGAGCTGGCGAACGCTGAAGTGACTGGTGAGTCTGGTGCCGGTCTGGTGAAAGTGATTATGAACGGTCGTCATGATGTCAAGGATGTCCAAATCGATCCAAGCCTGATGCAAGAAGACAAGGAAATGCTGGAAGATTTGCTGGCGGCAGCAGTGAATGATGCGGTACGTAAAGTGGAAGAAAACAGCAAGGATAAAATGAGTGGTCTGACCGCTGGTATGGGTCTGCCGCCTGGCTTCAAGATGCCTTTTTAAGCGTCATTTTCTTGCAGCAGGCTATTCGTTCAAAACACCTTTGGACAGTCATTGGCTACCAGGGTCTACTCAAGGTGAGTGGGCCCTGACCGGAATTTGAGTGCATTTATGTTCAGTCCTCTGATCAAGGAATTGATAGAATCCCTGCGTTGTTTGCCCGGGGTGGGGCCCAGGTCATCCCAAAGAATGACGTTGCATCTATTGGAAAAAGACCGGGAGGGTGCACTTCGGCTGGCTAAAGCTCTCACCGAAGCAGCAGAAGGGGTTGGGCGCTGCAAGTCTTGCAGAACATTATGTGAGAGTGAATTGTGTGATATTTGCAGTCATCCGGGTCGCGAGAAATCAACACTTTGTGTGGTAGAAAACCCCTCTGATGTAATGGCCCTGGAACAGGCCGGTGGCTATTCCGGACGCTATTTTGTTCTTATGGGGCACCTTTCACCGATCGATGGGGTTGGTCCTGACGAAATCGGTGTGACCGACTTGCTGGAGCGAGTGTCCGATTTTCAGGTTAAAGAAGTCATTCTGGCAACTAACCCGACGGTTGAGGGTGAAGCCACGGCTCACTTTATTGCAGAAGAGCTCAAAAATATGGGCGTTGAAGCGAGCCGGATAGCACATGGTGTGCCGTTGGGTGGTGAGCTGGAATACGTTGACGGCGGCACTCTAGCCCACGCATTGGCAGGCCGACGAAAGCTTGAACTGTAAAGCAGCAGAGGCTGGGAGATGTCGTAGTTCATTTAGGACAAAAGTACTGAATTCGATTTACAAGGCCCGTGGTTTTCGCTTCACCTGTTCGTATTCGGGTGTACTGGTCCGTCGTCATCCAGTCAATGGTTTTTTGTGTGCCTGTTAAAGAATCCGGAAAATAAGTGTTGATATAGAGGGTGAAGCCGCCATTATCTGTACCAAAAGCGGTTTGCCAGCTTGTGTCACTATCGAGCTGCACTCGATAAAAGCAATTTCTGCTGAAGCTGCTGGCCTGAAGCTTTCTGCCTCTGGCTTCATGAATCACTTTTTCAGTTGAATCCGGATCAGGAAACTCTTTCCATTCAATATTCTGACACTGGCTCAGTATTGTGTGGGTCAGCACTTTGATGGCTTGCCCATCCGCTTTCTGAACAAGGGTAGTATTTTTTCTGTTCGACTGAATATGGGCTTTCAGTACGGTTTTCTTGTCGCCGAAGTCTTCGGGTATCAGTTCAAGCCGGGTTTTGTTGTAACAGGTGGACAGGTAATTGTAAAAAGCCTGTTCTTCATTGATCCAATGGAAACAGTCAGGATTAAAGCTGCTGTTGCTGTTGAGATCTAATTTCTCTGGAACAGAAGGGCACCATCTGCGAATGGATTCAAAGCCAAGAGGTTTTTCACTGGTGCCGTCACTGCTTTCAACGATCAGAGTGTTTTTCTGTGTGGCAGAAATTTTGAGTATATAAGTCTCGGCATTTTCCAGGCTGCCGTAGGGGGTAAACAAGAGAGCATCTTTATTGACGGCGGCTGCAAAGAACCAGGCTTGATCGAACTCAACCTGATAGTGGCAATGAGGGTTGAAATCCTCCGGGGTGTCTGTTGCTACATCCACCCAGGGAGATTCCAGAGGCATCCAGGCAGCAAAAAATCCAAAAATTGTCGATAAGCCAACAGCCATTGGAATACACCATAACACCATGATGTATCCATTCTAGTTATTGTTTTAGAAGGCTGCAGACTAAGTGATTACCAGTTGTAGCCAAATGTCACCGAATGAAAATCAATGGATTCATTCATGCTGTGCAGTCCGGCATTGGAGTAATGGAACCAGCCATAGCTGAGTTCAAATTGCTGATTAGCTCCAAATTCAATACCTGCCATGAGCCGGATCTCGAATTGGGAGTGACCGCCCATATTAATAGGTGATCTCTTTTCTTTCTCCAAATCTTGTTCAGACAGGTAGGCGGCACCCACTCCAAGATCTATAAACGGACGCACGCTGGCGTTGGGGAGAAATCCCATTCTTAATACCGGCGAAAAACTAATAGTAGTTACTTTGTCTTTGCCGTCAGGACTGGGATTGTCACTGGCCGAGAGATTACTTTTCCATGAGCTGGCAGCCAATTCAAAATAGCTGCTGAGTACAATGCTATCAGACTGATAAAAGTCCTTTTTCCAGTCCCAGGTGATGCCCAGGCGCAGATTGGTGTAATCCGCTGAACGACCTGAAACAAGGTCAAGGTACTGGCCATAGCTAACATTGATACCATCTGGAACAAAGTCCTCTGCGTGAACGCTCTGTGTCTGGATCAGCAGCGACGCTGATAAGCACAGGCTGGCAATAGCACTCTTCATATACTTCCCCTTGATATTATTCTCTTAGTGGTTTCCACGCATTAGCTATCGGCCGATAAAAATGAAACTTTATGAGAGATTTTCAGACAGCTTATTGCCGGGGGATTTGATGAGAGAAGAGGGCTAAAATCCTTTGCGCATTGGTCACGCAGACTTGTTTGTAATAAAGAGTAGTTCTTCCACAACTGTTCTCAACTGGCTGGACATTTCAAGTGACTAACAGGAATTTCCCACCGATATTAGGTAGAGAAGGGTGTTGAGCAGAGGTGTATACAAAGAGAAGGAGAGCCCTAAATGAATATGGCTTGGGTGGTCAATGCTGCTCTACGCAGCACTGATATAAGAGGAGGGCAGGGGTTTGGCTTGTTCAGAGATCAGGACAGGCGCTTGTTCTGATGGTCTGAATGTTGAAGTGGGTTTCAGAAATTCTTCGTAAAAGCGCAGACTGCTATCACAGGTAAGCCGGTAGTATTTGAAAAAACTGCCATTGATCTGGGTTTTCTGAAACAGGTAGGAATGCAGTTGTTTGAATAAATGACGATCAACAGGCTCCGGACTTTTCCAGAATGACTCCAGAGATCCCTGATGGGTAATGCCCTCGATATCATAAAAAGCTCGTCCCATGACCTTGGTAGGCAGGTGGTGCAGAAGGGCGGAGATCCCAACGGTACTGTTAACGGTCACTACGCCACAGGTGTGATGATATAAATCGGGTAATGGGATGTCGTGGCAGTACAGCACTCTGTCCTGGATGCCCAGATTTGTTGCCAGGTCTTCAATAAACTGCCCGTATTCTGTGTAGCCCCTGTCCATCGGGTGGTGTTTGAAGCACAACACCTTGTCTAAATCTGCATGCTTCCAGAAGGAGACTATGACTTCCTGAATAAAAGCTTTCACTGACTCATAAGGAGAGTGAAAAATCATCTGGGAGTCGTCGTGAACTTGTAGCGGAACCAGATAAAATCTCTGATCAAACTCATTATCCAGACGAAATTGCGTTTGCTTGTCATAACTTTTAAACAGCAGTTTTCTGGCAAACCCTCTCAACCAGTAAAAGCCTTCTTTGACCGGATTAGTAGCCCTGTGATGCCTGTACTCAGAAAATTCATCCCTTGAGAAAGAACTGGCCCAATAATAAAAAGCAGCGTAGCGGGTCCTTCGTTTCATGGTGCCGCCGATTGTCTGGCTGGATTTAGCTGAGCATGGCGTTATTCTCTCCAGGCTTTCGCGGCTGAGATCCATCTGGCTCAGTGAATTAACGCCTCCGGACTCCAGTGTAATGGTATCAGGTCGTAAGTAACCTTCTTCGAAGACACAAAATTGAACCCCCAAGGCATCACAGACCGGCTTTGCAGTTCTGTGATAATAACGGCAGTCACCAAGGAGAAAAACGGCTTCGATACGATGTTCGGTGAGGTACTGTTCAAGAAAAGCGGCCCAGTCAGCTGGTTTTCCCTTGTAGTGGGTCTGAACATCAGCCCATGAAAAAAACCGGTCGCCGCCATTAAAGTTGATTTTGTGGGTGGTGTAACCCGCTCTGGAAAAGGTGCGTGCCAGCCGCTTGAAAAATGGCCCCAGTGGGCCTTGAAGAAAAAGTACGGCAGATTTGGTCATAGCCTAAATCCGATCCTTGTGTATGACCTTGGTCGCTTATCGGTTGTCGTGTGTTGTGCAAATCCTAGCATAAGCCAGTCTAAAAATATAACTGAATGTAATTGAATTGCTGTAGCAAGCAAACTGGTTTGGGTTTTAATATGGTTGTCTTAAACAATACTAGGTTCTGCATTGAGAAGGCTATACGTATAGTACGTGGTAATGATTAAACTCACCTTAACATTGGGTCCTGAAGTGGTTAAACAATTTAAAGTTGATGCAGCCAGTCAACAGAGCCTGTCCAGGCAGGTAGAAAATTGCCTGAGATCACTGTCAATGTCTTGAGAGCGCGATGAGATAAAGTCAGAGGGAGTGGTTGCAGAGCTGTCAGGAGTGATATGCGAGAACGATTATACTGAACCTGATTATACGGACAGTGTCAGGTACGGAGTGAAATGACACTGTGACACATTACGTGAAAATCCACGTCCTTTCGACGTGGTCATGAATTTAAGTTAAGTTTTCTGGCTGCAACATGGCCCTTCAGGAGGGAATCGTGAATACCAATTCAGCTATCTCAGAGAATGCCACTGAATGTATAAGAAATATCTAACTAAACAGAGCCTCTATTAAATAGCCCACCTTTCGTCGTTTTCTGCTCAACCATCGGTTTATAAAGTGCCCACTCTTTGATGTTGAACAACGTTCTTGCTCGATAGCAGCAATAACCCTCTCTGGTGTCGTATACCTTCGGGTTTGCCAGTTGATATACATGGGGTAATAACAGTGCGCAAAATAGATCAGCTCCTCCAGGTTTCTCGTACGATAACGCCTGTTGCAGGTTAAATGATCAACGGTTACCCCCCATCCCCCATAAAAAGGCTGGCCCCAGCAGTGGACTGTTTTTCCGAGTGTCAGGGCTTCAAAACCTGCCAGAGAGGTCATGACGTGCAACTCATCACATTGCTCTATGCAATCAAAAATATCACCATTCGCCACAACATGGTCAACCCAGTTCAAGGCCAGACTGTCAGGAATATGTCCCTCTCTTCCTGCTAAAAGAACATCAGGGTGAGGCTTGTAAACAATAAAAGCATCAGGCGCACAGGTTCTGACCGCCTTGATCAATTCAAGATTGGATGAGATCTCGGGGCTGCCCCATTGAATGGAAGCATCGCTGTCTACCTGACCGGTAATCAGTATCTTGCGCTGATCCGTTCTGGCTGACACAAACAAGGATTGTTCTGAGCCTTGCAGATTATATTTGCTGATTCTTTGCTCTTTCAGCGTTTTACGCAAAGCCTTCGCCTGTTCGAGCTGCTTATCATTGAGCTCAATGGTATTGATCGCAGTTTCAAGATCAGAAGGTCGTGAAGCATCAAAATAGATACCCGTCTGATCCAGAATCAATGAACTGGGTCTTCGCAGGTCTGCGCCCAGACCTACTGAACGAATAAATGCGTCTTCTGCTCTGAAAAGCTTAATATTTGATGGAGGTTTATAATCATGATGTTTAGCACCCCAAACCAGAACGCCATCTTCTGATTTGGCCTTTGCTTCAGCCTGCTGAACTGATTTTACAAACTGAACCTTCTCTGAAATTGCCCGGGTAAAACTCTTTAAAAAGGCTCTTTTCCATAGGCTGAAGCCGACCGCATAGAGTGTTTTGACGGGTTGGCAGCGTGATCTTCTCTGCAGGGGGATAAGCTCAAGAATAGCTTCCAGCTCACACCGTTCAAACGTTTCCGGATCGATATAACGAGTGTATTTCAGGCAGGCAGCAGCAAAGAGGCTTTCAATAGTATGCGTTTGTTTCCGGCGAGGGCAGGGAACCCGGTCATCGGTTAATCCCCAGCCACTGTAAAACGGGACACCAAAACAAACGACATTTTTCTTGTGCCAGAGTGCTTCAAAGCCTAATTGAGAGGTAACAACGTAGACTTTTTCAAAATAGGGGAAAAGCGACTGGGCATTAACCTTGTCGGCAAGAATGCGTATTCTGGGATTATCAGGAAGGTTGCTGCCGAGGTAGCCCTTTTTGGTACCCAGAACAACATCGGGATGAACTTTTATCCAGACTTCAGAATCCGGATTCTCCGCAAGAGCTGCATTCAGCATTTTATTAAAGCTGGAGTCATCGGCTAACCCAAATTTGACGGAACAGTCCCCGTAAGTCTGATCAACCACAAGAATACGTTTCTGCTCTCCAGCTTCAGGCTTCCAGCTATCAACTGGCTCATGATTATATTTAGTGATTTTGTCTTCAGTAATCAGAGTCAGAAGGTTTGAAGACCGCTCTTTTAATGCTGAGCTGAACCAGTCTGGATGGTTGAGAAGATCTTCAATATCTGAAGGGCAGGTAGCATCGTAATAAATGCCCCGTTTATCAACGATCAAAGCAAAGCGTTTGTCACCCAGGGCAGGGTGGCCCAGGTAGCTGATAAAGCCGTCTTCAAGGTGCCAATAAGGTACCTGGTGTTTTTCTGCAAGTTTTACAGCCTGTTGTGTGTTGGCTTTTTTACCCCAGCCGAGAACAACGTGATATGGCTGTATTTTTGTGTAAGGCTTTTTCTTTTCTATGCCATCGCAGTGCAAGAGAGCGGTCAATTCTCTTGCTTTACTGATCCCGCGAGAAAGGGTGATAAAAGCTGGTTTTGGTTTTGGAGAAGACAGCAAGGTAGTCACTGATAGTTGATTGAAATAAATAACCTGGAATCTGAAAATCGATAGGTCTGAAGTGAAAATGTATAAGACAATGTGTTACTTTGGGTAGTACAAGACCTGCCTACGGTACCTACCTCTCCAAAATCAGAGGTTTTGCCTTATCATCAATATGAGCCTTCAAAGGCTCATGAGTGATTGTTCCATAATCCACCACATCAAACAAATAAGGTGTTGGAAGTTCATCCAGAGCCGCAGCAATATGAGCTACTGTGTGAGGGTTATCGGTGGTTAACCAAATTACGATATCAATATCAGATCCTGCCCGATAAGTGCCGATAGCACGGGAACCAAAAATAGCCGCCTGACTGATTTCAGTGAAGCCGGACAAGCAGGCAATAATTTGTTGCAGGGTTGCTTCAGGAAGCCCAAACATCAGGGTGTCACTCGCCCGGTAAAGTAATCTGACAGCGCCACTAAAGCTGGGTGATAACTGTGCTGTATAGCCTTGGCAGCTTGTTGCGCCTTCTGGTTGTCATAGGCATGACTCATGGTATTACGGGCTTCCAGCATATCTATCCATAACTGGCCATCTGATATTATCTGCTGTTGAAATGCCTGCTTAATAACCTGTCTGGGCGACGGTTGAACCTCGATACCCTCATGGTTCAGGTAGTCTTTCATTACTTTCCAGCCAAGCTCCCAACTGAACTTGAAAGACTGGATCAGGGCGATTCGATATAAAATATCTTCGGGTGCTGCCTGAACAGCAGCTACTGCGGAGTCCAGAACAGCAAGGGCATTCTGATAGTTCTCGAAGCGCTGTTTCCAGCGGTTATCAGGCGTTGGGGTCATGTGGATAAATCAGCAATGATAAAAGGATTAAAATAACAGAAAAACGTACATCAGGTGAATTTTTGGATTGTGGTGCGCAAGAACGGTTACCCGAAGCAGCTCTGGTTATTAAACGTCTTATAAGGCAGCACAGAGCCGCAATGATTGGCTCAGTTCTGCAAGAGGTGCTAACTTGTTCAAACGACGCCGAACATTATCACCATCCAAGACATAGGTATGATAACCCTGTCCATGCAGGAAACCGTCAACTGTGTTGGCAACGGTAAACTTACCTGAGCCACTCAGGCCAGTGAACCAGAACAGGCAGGGCTTTTGCGATTTCAGGTTCGAACGTGCTTCTCTGGAAACCCTGTGACTATGCCAGGCAATATTTTCCATAAGACGAAGCTCCGGCTTCGGAGGCTGTAACATGGCAAAATCATGAAAGTGCCAGTTCAGCAAGAGCCTGAGCGAGGAAGTGTGTGCTCTTTGAATTCGACACTGATTTTCTCATCGTAACATCAAACTTCCAGTTAAGCTTATACTCGATGTGCTAATGTTTCCCGACCGGCCTTACCCAATTGCTCTGTCGTTAAGTCTGCCAGGCTGATGAAAGAGCAGGGGAGGGGGTTAATCTTTTCCTGTCTTCAAACCAGGCAAAGCTCTTGATAACAGGATTTAATATTAGTTTTAAAAGACTCTGGTATCGCAGACCAGGACAGTGCCTGCACAATTATGGGAATGTTGGAGTCACGTAAGGCTTCATTAAACGCCGCTAGCTGAGCGAAGCTATCATTCTCATCTTGCTCATCAGGAAAGTGAACGACAATGTCCAGGTCACTGGCATCATAATTAGTACCTTTTACACGGCTTCCATAAGCCCACAGCATGGTACCAACGGGGAATATCTGCGATGCCAGATCACAGACGGACTTGCGATCTTTTTCTCGTAAATCAATCATCTCTGACTCTTCCCAGATGCTGCACTATAGCTTTCTCCAAGGTAATGGCATCAGCGATAAAACCTGGCAGCAACGTTAGCGTGTATTCAGCAAATTTCTTACCATAATCGTGGGCCGTGTTATTACGATTATCCCGATAAATCAACCAGCGTTCGGTTTCCTCAACAGACAAAAGGCTATGTTGCCCCGCCTGCCTGAAGACTTCTTTGAACACAAGGCGATTTATCGCCTTGGGGCTATGAGCAAAATCCTTCAGACACTTGCGGAGAAGTTTACCAGCCTGTTCGAGGATGATTTCAAACTCTTTCACACAGGCTGAACGGTACATATCGTACTCTATACTGCCTTCTTCACAGCCGAGTAAACGGTTATAAGCAGTATCCAGTGTCTTGATGCAACGAGAAAAAAAAGTAGTGTCTATAGTCATGTGTCTTACTGACAATTGATATTTAGACCATCATATCTCAGAAATTTGATTAGTACAGTCAGTGAAGCTTATTCTCAATGTGTCAATATTCCCGGATGGCCTCACCAATTGTTCAGCGGTTAGCTCTTCAGAGCTGATGTAATGGTGAATGCAGACATCATTCAGGCTCACTAGGAGCCTGACCGAGAATAGACTGCCCTACTGCGGCGGCAGCAAATTGGTCTGAAAATCCGCTTTTGTTCGTCAAATAGCTCGCTATTCTCCTCACAAAACCGAATTTTCATCCTCAATTTTCTGCCGTCCTCGCTACGGGCGCTATTCTCGGTCAGGCTCCTAGCTCACTCTCAAGTTATCACCGATAAATTACAACCCAATAATTACGACACATTCAAGTCAATCAAAAAGGCAGGGAGGAATCCGGAGTATAACAGAGTTAAAGGATGTCAAGAATCAAGATCTGACTCTGCTTTCTTCTCTTCGCTACGCTACCTGATTAAAATCAATGCGTTCAAGGTTTGCTGTATCGACCACTTGCCTGGCTTTCCACAAGTCAAAGCTTTCCTGAAGTGTCATCCAGCTTTCAGCAGAACCACCCAGTACTTCGGACAATCGAATGGCCATTTCCGGTGAAACACCTGCTTTTTCATTCAACAAACGATTGAAAGTACTTCTGGCCACGCCCAGTTGGTCGGCAATTCTGTTAGCAGTAATTGAGGTGAACGGCTCAATGTAGGTACGGTAGATCAACGCCCCTGGGTGAGGTGGGTTAAATGGTTGTATAGCCATCAGTGGTAATCCTCATAGTTTACGATATAGGCATCACCGTCTTTAAATTCAAACACAATGCGGCGGTTAACTGAGACGTTTACGGCTCAAACACATGACACCGGTTTTGTGTTGCCGGGTCTCACCACACGGGTTTCTCCGAGTTTCTTCTTTTGGTTACGCGGCATCAAACCTGACTAGCTTACCTGCCTTATCCAGTTTCTCATGCAAGCTACCTGGACTCAGTTCAAAACCATTAGGCCAGCACAAGGCGCCCAACTCAAGGAAAAAACGGCAAAAATACTGTGAACTCTCCAAGGAGCCTGACCGAGAATAGTCTGCCCTACTGCGGCGGCAGCAAATTGGTCTGAAAATCCGCTTTTGTTCGTCAAATAGCTCGCTATTCTCCTCACAAAACCGAATTTTCATCCTCAATTTTCTGCCGTCCTCGCTACGGGCGCTATTCTCGGTCAGGCTCCAAGGGTAATGTCATAGCTGTTTTTTTAGACAGCAACGGAGAAAAATCCATCAATCCGTGGGAACCATCAGAAAAAGAAAGTCGAATTTCTTTATCGTATAACCACTCAGCTTTTATCAATCTAATCATAATCAGCACCCGGAATACGCTCTGGCGGCTGAAGCTCCACTGCTTATTGACAGTTATCAAGTAGTGATGTTTTATGGTCACCACACCAGTCAGATACCAACCTTGCGGTCTTCTTTGGAAGATGGCCATTGAGAACTGTACCATCATTAATACACACTAAAGCCTCGTGACCTTGGCTGAAGGTTAGATACCTCCGACTACCAATTTATGTCCTGGCTTGCCATGTGATGTCGATTTTACGATGCTCTATCATACAATCTTTGAGATAGAGATTGATCAGACTTTGATAAGGTACACCCGTTTCTTCTGCCATTTTTTTGAAATATTCAATGACATCTTCACTAAGGCGCATTGTCACTGATTTTTTCAGCTTTGAAGCGTAAGGGTTTCTGCGGGCTTTCATTTTTGAAAAATCATATTCATCTTTCATGACAAGTTCCCTTCATAATAACTGCGCTCAGTATTAGTGGCTTTCCTTGCTGAGATAATACGGATGGTCTCACCATCGTCTCTCTCGCAATGACACACCAGTAAAACACGGGATTGTTGACTCACACCAACCATCAAAAATCTATCTTCGGCCTCAGAACTTTCCTCGTCATAAAACTGAATAGCATATTCATCATAAAATATACTTTTTGCCTGCTCAGCAAGGACTTCAGCGGGAGAGCCTGTACTCATATTGGCAATAACTCTTGCCTTGAGGGAGGCAGGACACCGGGTGATGTTCATGAGCCTTAACAAGTTGATGGCCACGCTGGAAAAAACACAAGAGGAAAACTGGCTTGAGAGATAAGTGCAGCAACTGCTGTATTCAAGTTGGCTGATACTGGATGAAATCAGTTACTTCCTCATGCATCAGGATGAAGCGTCCGTGATACAGGACTCATTAATGCATTACGCAACCACTCTGAATTATCAAGGGTCAAAGCAACTGAGAGACGTTATGACAGGCATTCATCCAGTCAATAAAGCACTTCTGGAACCGCTTTGGGCTGATGGCACTCACGACTCGCGCTATGGTGTCATTTGAAGGAATACCTTCTTCAAAATCACCCTACTGCTTAAGCCAGTCCAGTGGTTCATGACCAAAGTCTTCGATTTCACCCCAGCCTTCTTCGTCGGCAATGACAGCACAGATGGTCAAAAAAAGATGTCTGTTAGCTTGTGGCCGACTTTCCAAGCTTGGCGAGGGTCACTGATAATAGAGAGCTGTGAAATCAAATCGTGAGCATCATGCTGAGGCCTTATCTGATGTGCAGGTATAAGACCATAGACGTATTAGAAAGAAAACAAATATAAGCTACAGGTCGATAATTTCAGGGGGGTTCATGAGTTTTCCCTGGTCCAACAGTTTGTTGGATATTGGGTTCTTAGGTGAAGGTCGGCCAGGCATCAGCAAAGGCACGCATATGCATTATGAAATCACTGGATAACTTACAAAAGTTGATCTAGGTTGGAAGGTCAATGGAGTTAAACATTAAGAGATGATCATGGAAAACCTCTATAACACCGACTATCACGGCTGGATCGCCCGGCAACGTGAGCTACTGAAAAACAACAGGTTTAACGAACTGGATATACCCAACCTGCTAGAGGCAATGGAACAGGAAATGGGGAATAACCATCATACCCTTGAGTCACATCTGAAGATTCTTTTATTACATTTGCTGAAATACCAGCATCAGGTAGAAGTTATCAACCCGGTGCTGCCGGAGCCATATAATTGTCGTGAATGGTTTGCAAGCATAGACAGGGCGAGGGATGCCATAGGGTCGCTACTCCGCAGAAATCCATCTCTGAAACGGGAGACCGACAAAACACTCCGTGAGGTTTACCCTAGTGCCAAGCGCATGGCTATTAAAGAAATGAACCGCTACGTGCAGAAGCACCAGCAGCTTAATAACAACAGTTTCACACCTGAGTGCCCCTGGACCTTCGGGCAAGTTATTGAGGATGACTGGCTGCCCTGCGATTAAATAGGCTACTCAGCTAACTGCATCTGGCTTTCTGTGCGAACATGGTCTGTTTTGCGGCTCGTTGATAAACAGATTGCAGCGACTGTGCTGGCTTGCGATTTGATCGCTGTAGCCAGAAGTTAGAGTAACTTTTCAGGAATAGGTGTTAAATGGCTGAATCCATTTTTAGACTAGAGCAGGATTAGAGGGGGTCAAGAATCAACACTTGACCCCGGTTCTTTTTGGATGAACATCCTAATCTTCCGGTCAGATTAAGGCAGTTTCGACTATGGCCTGGACCATATCTTACTGAGGTCCCGTGGCATCGAGTGTTACAAGTTAGCCCCTGATTTCCAAGAGTTTCAGGAGTTCGGGGTTGTCGGTTATCACATTAGGCTCCTCTTATAAAATTGTTTCAAGGATTTTCATAATTTTTCCTGATGAACATACTATCTTGAAAAAAAGCTCTTGGATTTAAAATTAGCTTTCGCAATTTCCGCCAGAAACCGCCATTCTTTTTTTTTACACCGGCCTGAAAATGAAACAGACCGGGATATTCCTCAACTGGAAAGCCATTCAATATTTGTTGCTCCCGTAACCAGCAAGGAAAATCAGAAAGTATCGTATCAGAGTCGAAAACACCGTTTTTTAAAACAGCCAATATCTCAGCATCTGCCTGAAAGCCCGGTAAAGGTTCTGGCAATGTCACCGTGGCGTCCTTGAGGATCTCGGCAAAACGGGCTTCATTCTCCTTTCTTTTACGGTGGTACTGTCGAGTCAGTGGCCTTGGGTGCCACTGGTGCAGCAGAAATGTACCCTTAAAAAGATGCGGCACTGCGTAATAACTAAAGTAGCGGCGAAAGCCCCGGTAATCCCCCGGAAACTGACTTTTCACATCCTCAGGATAATCGGCAGGCCGTTTGCCAACAGGGTAATACATGGCCAATCGGTGGATCAGATCAAAGTCTTCATAGCCATGGCCAGCAAACGTCTGACGAAAGCCACCCATCGCCAGAAACCATTCACGATTGATCAGTAAACAGCTGGAGGCCAGGGCGATGCCATCCACTTTACATACTTCACCACGAAACCAGGACTCAAACGCCTCCTGGTAAAAAGCCTGCTGCAAAACAGGCTTAAAAAATTCTGCCGTAAAATGGGCAGAATAGCGTTCTGAAAGGTAAAGGCAGGGGTACATGCGAAAAGCCGGCGGCCCTTCCAGTGTCAATTCCTGAACAAAGCCTGATAGCTGATCAACCATTCCCCGGGCGATCAATAAATCCGCATCAAACAGAAAAATATACTGACCGGTTGCATGGGCAACCGCCGCATTACGGACCTGCCCCGGTGCGAATACACCTGGCTGATACTGATGGAAATAGCGCAGGTTGTCCTGCTGTCCATTAGTCAATTTTAAGCGCGTTGATTGTCGCCCCGTATCAAAAACCACGAGTTCGATATCTGGTTGATCTGCAAAACAGGCAATGGCCTGATCAAGACGCTGAATAGAAGCCCGATCGCCTGACCGCTTCCGAAAAGGGATAATAACGGAAAGAAGCTTATTCAAGGTCTATTACCCGTTCAACACCTTCAATACCTGCTCAACCTTCTCCGCCAACACCTGGCAGTGTTGAGTAATTTCTGCCTTATCCTCACCTTCTACCATCACCCTAACTACGGGTTCAGTACCGGAAGGGCGCAACAATACCCGGCCACAGCCAGCCAGTGCCTGCTCGCATTCGGTAACGGCACGGGTCACTGCAGGAATACGGGCAAGGTCCCGGCGCTCAGTCATAACAATATTGATCAGATGCTGAGGGTACTTGTTCATGCCTTGCTTCAGTTCCGCCAGGGTTTTACCGGAATGCTGAACCGCTGCCAGTACCTGCAAAGCGGCTACAATACCATCACCCGTAGTGGTCACCTGTCGGCAGATCAGATGGCCGGAGGATTCACCGCCCAGATACCAGCCATTGGACAGCAGCAACTCATTAACATAACGGTCGCCCACCGCTGCACGGGCAAACGGAATATTGCGCTGGGCCAGAGCGTGTTCCATTCCCAGGTTGGACATCACCGTGCCCACTACACCGCCCTGCAACAGACCACGGTCTTGCAGTGAGCAGGCCATAATAAACAGCAACTCATCACCGTCCAGCTCGGCGCCATTGCCATCCACCATAATCAGCCGGTCACCATCGCCATCAAAGGCAATGCCCAGATCTGCACAATGTTCCAGCACTTGCTGCTGCAAATGGTTAATACAGGTGGAACCCAAACCGTCATTAATATTGGTGCCGTTGGGCTCAATACCGGTGCTGATCACCTCAGCCCCCAACTCAGCAAATACCGCAGGCCCTACCTTGTAACAGGCGCCGTTGGAGGCATCCACCACAATCTTCAGACCATGCAGATTCAGCCTTGGTTGTACGGTACTTTTGCAAAACTCGATATAGCGACCAGCGGCATCATTAATACGGCGCGCTTTACCTAACTCATTGCAGGGTACACAGCTGAACGGTTCTTCCAGCATTGCTTCAATCTGAAGCTCAACCTCATCGGGCAACTTCAGGCCATCACCACAGAAAAACTTGATGCCATTATCGTAATAGGGGTTATGGGAAGCACTGATAACAATACCGGCACTGGCGCTGTAGGTATGGGTCAGGTAAGCGACAGCTGGCGTAGGCATTGGGCCTAACAAATACACGTCCATCCCCGCCGCCGAAAGCCCGGCTTCTAAAGCCGATTCGAACATATAGCCGGAGATACGGGTATCTTTACCGATCAACACCCGGTTATTGCCCTGGCGGCTTAGTACACGCCCGGCAGCCCAGCCCAGTTTCTGGACAAAATCAGGGGTAATAGGAAATTGACCGACACGGCCACGGATGCCGTCGGTACCGAAGTATTTTCTGGTCATAATAGAATTATATGAATACTGGTTCTGATAGATTTACACAGACAACGGGTGTCAAATAACTGAGAAAAGAAGAACCGGGAAAAATTGAATTGTCAAAATTCCTTGACTTTATTCAAGAATTAATACCTGACCCCGGTTTCTACAGTTTTTCTTGGTTTAGTGAACTCCCTAACAAAAAATATAAATCAGAAAGTTTGCTTGATTTTGATATCGCCAGTTAATTTAATTTATGTAACTAGCGACCCTTTTTAATGTATTGTTTTCAATATTTTTATCCAAAATAACTTCACCTATTTTATTAATTCTGGTAATTAGACTAAAAAAAGACATTGTTTCGTCAAACTTTTCCGTTTTTACATCTGCCCCAGATGAAAATTGAAATACACCATTATCAATGACAAAGGATCTTTTCAGTACCCCATCTACTTCTAACAAATAATCTTTTATAAATATTATGTTGCTTAATGCATCTACATAACAAAATTGTTGATCATACCAAGAGACAATAGATTTATTTCTGTATGGTAAGGCAAAATCGATGTTGTTTTCTTTGCAATAAGAAACCACATCTTCTATTTTCATAAAATCTGAGAAAACAAATAGTTTGTTTTTTCTGTATCTTCTTTCTGAAAAAATTAAATCCCAGTTTTTAGAGACTGTGGCAATAGAAAAATTATTAACAACTTGCTCTCTCGAAAGCCTTGACTCAAAATTAAGTAAAACTTCATTAGAAGCAATCTTCTCCATTTGCTTTATAAGATTCCCAATAGATGAATATCTCCTCCCTAGAGCAGGGTAATTATCAACAACAAACCTTGCTCCAATCTTTGTGCAATACATATGATTTGGGTAAAAAGTAATTGCTCCGAGAGATTTAGCATCATTTAGACAATAACTAAATGTTTCACTATTCGAGACAAATACAAAAAACATTGTTTCAGACATTAAATCCCAATACTCTTTGCTGGAGTATGGCGGGGCAATGACTTTAATTTCAAACCTCTCGGCTAGACTTGTTTTTTTTATCTCTTCAATAATATCATCAATTGCAGAATTATTTTTTGTTACTCTACCTTCTGGAGCTTTTACAAAAGTTATGTATTTTCTATCTTTAACGTCTTTTCCAAAAGAAAGAACATCAGTATCAATACCGAGCTCAAACTCTTCAACTCTTGCTCTAATATGATCATTAGCTGCATAAACTTCACGGTCTGTTTTAGCTGTATGCCTCAGCAAAAGATGAGCAAAGTAAATATCATTTATATTCTCATCTGTTAAGAATTCTTTTGTGGTACCCCATGTGCCTTCAGTACCAAAGATCAACTTAGCCTTTATTTTTTTATTGTTTATAAAATCCAACAATTCACGAACAATAGAAAAAGTATTTTTACTGGCGTTTTGATGAATTACAACAAAGTCAAAGTTACTTAGAGCCGACTTAAAATTATCATCAAAGGATGTGCAATAATAGTGTTCAATTTCATATTTATCAGATAGCATATCGAGAGCTTTATAATTAGCTATATTCAATCTGGCCGTAGAATTAGCTCTAGGCGGCCAATGGCTAGAATTATAAAAAGAAATGTCATTAATAGATAAGTTATCACCCAGCGTTTGAATTTTTTTAATAATAACATCAAAATAGACTGATAAAATTTTTGCTTTTTTCATAAAGACCTCAAATAATCATTTCGCAAGGAGCATTAAATACCCTGCTTTTCTGTTGTTTCGGCAAAAACAGACTGTTTTTTGAATGACAATTTTTATGCCATTCCGAGTATGATTTACGATACTTTTTCCTAAAACTAGATATGCCTATAATTGGATCAATACTGAATAATCCATAAGAAGTCAACGATCTTTCATGATAGCTTGCGATGTATATAGGTGCTTCATAATGATCCAGCATATTAGGTGAGAAATAAGCCTCAACCCTAGAATAGAATTCACTATCAGCAGATGTGCGAACGCTATCAAAAAAACCTACACTATCTAAGACCTCTCTCTTCATGAATAAAGATATAAATGCTTTTCGACACAATGCTTTATTTTGAAAATTTAACTGGCTCAGACTATTGACTCTTACATAAGAACAAAGAGTTGCTATAAGTGAAGAATTATTGTTAAGCCGGATTAATTGGAGTTGAAAACGCTCTGGATGCGACCAATCATCCGAATCCTGAAAAGTAATATACTCACCACTCGCAAGAGACAAACCATGGTTCTTGGCTCTGTATGTGCCTGAGTTCTGCTTTAGCCTGATAACCTTAATCCGTTTATCCTTTTTGCCTCTTACAAACTTTGCCAGCTTTCTGTAAGCATTTTTCTCACTGTGATCATCGATAATAATCAACTCAAAGTTACTGTGAGTCTGATCCAGTATTGATTGTATAGCCACCGGCGTATATTCAGACCAGCCAAAATTGGTCATTATCACCGAGATCAGCGGCTGTGTATCATCACGAATAATAGGAGCCGTTGACTTCAGGTTCATTACTGCAAAAGATTGAGAAACCTTATCCGTACTGGTAAAGCAGCGATGCTCTTCAGGAAAAATGCTGGCAAATAGCTCAAATGACCTTTGATTATCCCCCGATAACCGTGCTGAGTTGGCCAGCAAAAGTTTTCTCTCGCTGGCACCCTTTTCCGTGGCATTGAATACCTCTGATCGTCGGTTCAGGTAGTCATCCGCTTCTGCCAAAGCGCCAGCTTGGATTAAAGAATGTGCATAATACTTGGCAAATAAAACATCAGAATCCAGCTGGTTGTTACTGATTAATGACATACAAGCTTGGTAGTCTTTTTCAACAACCGACTTCAACAATATGTAGTGCAGGGCATTGCGCCGGTTAACCCTGATCTCAATGGCTTCAGTAATCTGTTCAATCGCTTCCGGATAGGCTTTTCGTTCGCAGTAGAGGTAGGAAAGGTAGTAGTGAAGATCACCATTTTTTTCCCCTGCCGCTACTCTGGCTAACAGTTCATGCTCAATGGTAGCTAGTGTACCTTCCTGAAAATGAATCAGCGGCAGGAGCGTTGCTGCGTATTGTGGATGTCTGGCAACATATACACGGGCTGACTCAAAATCACCTTCTGCCCCCATCAGCTCTACAGTGGCAAAAGCCCAGCGCTGCTTATTTCTCTCGGGCTGAAGTTCATAGACCTTTTTGGCTCTTTGCAATGCACTGCCAAAGTCCTTTTCCTTTTTATAGAGATAGTACTCCTGGGTCAGAACAGTCAGTTCAGGCAATTTAGCAGATGCAGCCTTCAGCAGCTCTTTTGCCAACTTAACCTGGTCCTTATTTCTAAGCGCACCAATATAAAAAGTAAAAATTTGATGTTGCTCACGGTGCGCATCAGGCAGCTGTGTAAAAAGATCAATAATCAGATCGTAGCACTGACCGTCGAATAACTGCTTGAAGAGCTTGGCAACGAAAGTTGGTGTTTTCCATAAACAGGCGTTTTTGGCAAAATGCTGGGTCAGCTGCTCTTTGCGCACTCCTGTCACTAATCGAATAAAATAGTATCTTGACGAGGCTTTCTTCAGTTTGAAGAAAAGCTTTTCAATGTCAGACAGATCAGCGCTAGATTCTGAGGCTTCTAATGCCAGCAGTAGTGTTTTTTCATCCCCTTCTGGCAATATAGGAATCGAGCTGAATAAATCGCTTAGAGTTAGCGCTCTAAAACTTAAATCTAAACCTTCTACCAGTGTTGTCAGGTAGAGTTCTACATAACTGGCAGATAGCTCTCTATTTTGAGATTGGTATTGATGCAAAAATGCGATAATCAGTTTACGAATTAAAGGATCTCTGAGTCCTTTTCTAAGCATGACAAAAACGGAGTCACGACATTCGCTACCCTGATATAGCTTTTCCTTCAAGTAGAACAGGTAGAATCCCTTTAGTTTACCTGTGTGCATATAGTTATTTACGGTTTGTGTAATACTTTCTGAAAAATCAGCGAATTTATCGATTGACTGAATTCGGTGAACCAATGCCTGAATCGCCAGGTAGCGTGTATGTTTATACGCTTCATAACCTTTTTCAGCCAGTAATTGTATTTTTTCTGGTTGCCATGCATCAATGCTTCTGAGAATTTCTGTATCAATATTTTCTCTTTGTCGGTTTCTGATTCTCAGAGAGTAGATAAAGCAATCGTATGCTTTATCATTTTTATTTTCTTGAACAAAGTAGTTATTGGCTTCGTTGAGTGTGCGTACAACTGCAGGTGAGCACAGTACTGAAAATGTTGCTTCATTTGCATGAAGATTATTATTTTCTGAACGGGTAATTAAGCTATGCACTGAGGAGTAATTTTTATTAACCCCCGCATTAATAATATCTTTTTTTAACGCTTTGGCTTTTCTTATTTTTTTAAACTCAGCTATAAAATTACTTTTCACTGCAATCGCCACTGGTATTTCAAAGCCCCTGCATTACAGGGGCATGTTATTTGGGTTGAATCGGTCTTAGAGACGACCATCAATCTGATCTACTGGCAGAACGCCTTTAACATCAAAAATCACCCGCTCAGGCTTGGCAAATCTCTCAACTTTTTTGTTATAGTTCTGGACAAAACGATCATGGCCTACTGCAAAAATAACCGCATCATAGGCATTGGTATCTGGTCTGCTGACGATATCACGACCGTACTCTTGCCAACACTCCTGAGGGTTGGCCCATGGGTCATAGACATCCACTTCAGCATTATGAGCTTCTAGTTCTGTGACCAGTTTTTCAACCTGAGTGTTTCTCACGTCCGGGCAATTTTCTTTGAAGGTATAGCCCAAAACTAAGATTCGAGATCCAACCACATGGATACGTTTACCATTCATTAGTCGAACCACTTTGCCTGCAACGTGAGCAGACATACCTTCATTAATCCGACGACCAGACAGTATCATTTGTGGGTAATAGCCAGAAGATTCTGCTTTATGCGCCAAGTAGTATGGGTCAACGCCTATGCAGTGGCCACCAACAAGACCTGGCTGCATCTTAATAAAGTTCCATTTTGTGCCTGCGGCTTCGATTACATCTTTTGTATCAATGTTCAGACGATCAAAAATCAGTGAAAGTTCGTTTACCAGAGCAATGTTAACGTCGCGCTGGGTGTTTTCAATGACTTTAGCTGCTTCCGCAACCTTGATGGTAGGGGCTTTGTGAGTACCGGCAGTAATAATTATGTTGTAAAGATTATCAACATAATCGGCCACTTCAGGAGTAGAGCCAGAAGTGATTTTTTGAATAGTTGTGACGGTATTTACTTTGTCGCCCGGATTGATTCGCTCAGGGCTATAACCTGCAAAGAAGTCTTTATTAAACTTTAAGCCAGAAACACGTTCAACCTCAGGAATAGCATCTTCTTCTGTTGCACCAGGGTAAACGGTGCTTTCGTAGATGATAATATCACCTTTTTTTACCACTTCACCCAACATGCGGCTAGCAGACTTAACAGGTGTCATATCGGGAGTTTTGAATTCGGTAACAGGTGTTGGAACCGTTACTATGTAAACATTACAGTCACGAATTTCATCAAGCTTATCAGTGAACGTTATTTTATCTGACGCTTTTAACTCTTCGCTGGTTACTTCTAGAGTATGGTCAACAAATTCGCACAACTCATTAATGCGCTTTTTACTGATATCAAACCCTTTGGTTTCCAACTTTTTGCCGAATTCAACTGCCAGTGGAAGTCCCACATAGCCAAGGCCGATTACTGCGATTTTTGTGTTTTCTAAATTAAACATACTGTTTGTTGTACCGATTTACTTGATTTTACTACCTAGGTAGCTGTCCTTAAAAAATTGCCTGGGATTATTTATCAGTTTTCTAAATTTTGCATTTAGTTTTATATATGCAAAGGGTTTGAAAATTGAGTAGCCTCCCCAAGGGCTATTATTGGTTAGTAATTTGTTAACTGAATTTTTAATATCTTTGAAATTTTGTTTTTCTTCATGTAAACCATAAAGCATGTATGGGGATGACTCTAGCCACCCTTCTTCATGAGATAAACATAACATTTCAATATTGTTTTTCTTGCAGATTACTGCAAAAGCTGGGTCTACTGCATATGGATATTCGTTTAAAATTTGGCTATTCACTTTTGTAAATAGGCTAGTATGAAATCCACTAACACCAGTCCCCAATAAGTGGCAGACTTTGTCTTCTTTAACCGTTTCAGTGAACTTATAGAACTCCTTTCTATCGGCTTTGAAGTTTGCTACATATTTCTTGAAAATAATACCGTGATAACCAACTATTTTTTTGCGGTTATACTTATCGATTGCAGATACTGTTCTTAGAACATAATTCTCAGGATAAATGATATCATCGTCACATGTCAGATAGTAACCATTTGTTTTTTGTAACCAATGAAATTTTGCTTCTGCTCTGCGGTTACCTGTCTCATCAATAATACAAATAATTTTATTTCGTTGGCTATGCTCTTTGATCTCTAGTGGTATTTCTTGATATTCATTTAAATACAAGAGTAAATAGTCAACCTGATTTATCAATGAATTAATAGTTATGAATAAGCTTCTTTGCCTTGCAGGATAAGTCGCAATTGCAGCGCAAATAGTATCTTGACTGGTATTGAGTTTGATGTTTTTTTGAGTGCAGCCAACTTTTTCTAGACGAAAGTATTTAATAGTCTTATTTGTATTAATTGGTTTTTTGCACTTGCTTGTTAGTTGAATATTAAGGCATTCGGGCTTGTCTTTGGTAAAGAATATTGTTGATATTTCACCGTCGCTTTTTAAATCACGATTTAGTATTAAGCTGCCATCTTTGTTTTTTCCAGTCAGCTTTAATGCTGTGTAGTTGTCTACGTTTTCGACTTTAACTGTGCAGCGATAGACAGAGCTGTCTTCGACATTTGCTGTAGTGGGTAAAATACTATCTTTCATATTAATAAGAACAAGTCACGGAATAGCCTATCGAATAGCATTTTGACAGGTCGTAAAGGGTTGGTGAGTTCAGAAATCAGATCTATCTGTTGTAGGGAAAAATATAAATTACTTGGCCGTTGGTTAATTCAATCTGAACTGGGTTTTCTACCAGTCCATTAAAAGAGGTGACACCTTGTCGTGTGTTGAAAGCCAGGGTATCACCGTAGCCCGTTTATTCAACTGATAGACCCTAAACCAACCGAACACCTTCCAATTTGGCAATTTGGTGAATGGGTTGTTCCGGGTGCTGTGTATCGTGAATCAAAATATCTACTTTTTGCTCACCCCATCGGTCTTCCAGGGCGAGGCGTAAGTTGATTTTCTTTTCGACCGGGTTGCTCAATCCATCGACTTCAATCAACAAGTCAATATCGCCACCTCGTGCGTCATTTCTGGCCCTTGAGCCAAAGAGCCAGACCCGGGCCTGCTCGCTGAGCTCTTTCCTGACCAACTCTATGATGTCGTTTTTCTGCTTTGGACTGATTCTCAATTGTCACCACCTAACTTTAAATTGTGGAGCTTGAGTAGGTAAGCTTCGATCTGATCGGTGATTTTAATCAGTTCGGGAGCCACAGCCCATGCCATGTTGAGAGCTTCAGCCCGTTGTGATTCAGCTTCCGGGTAGTCGTGAGAAAATACATTGCGAATTTCACGCATTTTCCGCCAGCTGTCAGCAGAACTCAGGATATGTCGCTTTTCCATCCGAGATAACGTATCTGCCATATTCAAGCCTTCTTCATCTTCCATTCGTAGTAAGTTTCTGAAGAGCTTGTTGCCAATACAGTCTTGCAGGCCTGCAAATCGAACTCTGAAAGCGTCGAGTTTTTCAAATAGCGCTTCATCTTCCGACTTGAGTGCCTGAGCAGTCAATGGAAAGTGCTCTTCAAGCCTCCTGAGTGAAGCTTTCATGCGTTTAACGGCTATTTGAGATTCAGACCAGTTTTGCTCAAAAAGAGATAGATATTTTGTATTGAGTGGCATTGTTCGTCTCAAGGTTCAGAAGGCTTTGAACCCAGTATGCTGCCAAGATTGCTAACTTACCAGTTTCGCCGTAAAGCTTTGCCCGATAAGCGGGGAGAGTTAGCTCTGATAAAAAAGCTGCCCCACCCGATGAATATGCTCAACCAGCGCCGGGTTATCAATGTCTGCAAGAATCGAGAGATCAAAACTGTAAGGCAGTAACAGGTTATCCAGCGCATCATCGATTTTGAACAGCAGGTTTAAATCCAGTGTTTCACCCTCTGCAGCCACCAGGGTTAGATCAATATCTGAGCCAGTGCGGTAGTTTCCTTTTGCCCTGGAACCATAAATAATGGCGCTTCCAACTTGCTGGTGTCGGCTTAATACGTCTTGAATGGCTTCTATGGTTTTATTACTTAAACCAAATTTCATGGTTGATCATCACTCAGGCTTTTTAACATCTGCTCTAGTGCGTTGAATTCGTTTAAGTACTGGTTGATGATGTTTTCATAGATTTCCTGAGCGACTTCTTCCCGATAGGTGTGGGATGTCAGGTTTCTGCTTTTGATCATACTCATCCAGGTCTCACCCTGCTCTATAAGCCCTTCTTTGAAGGCGAGACGAGTAACATCCCTGGAACCGAACATCTTTTCAGCCCCGCGCTCAGTCAAAAAGTCTTTCAGGGTATTCCAGGCCAGTTCATGAGTGTACTCAAAGGCTTTGATCAAACCCTGTTTCTCAAGCTCACTTAACTCTCGACTGTGTGAAAGACTGACTGCTGCCTGCAATCGGCCCAGGGCGCGCTGGTAGTTATCAAATCGCTGCTTCCAGCGACTATCTTGTTGCTTTTCCATCCTGTTATCTCAGTGATCTGGTTGAATCAGGCTAAAGGCTGCCAGCCTTGATGCTTTTCGGTCAAAGGTCCAGGTCTTTTTGCATTGATGAATGTGGTTATGGTGGCCAATCATTGCATCTGCAAAGTCATACCCTTGTTCATAGTCATCCAGTGCAGCTATGACCGCTTGCCGGTCATCGGTGACAACGCCCTGTTGGCAGATAAAAGCCTTTAATATCTCGCACTGTCGTAGCCGCTTGACCTGATAGAAATGACTGAGTACCCATACCGTTTCTACTAGCACGATGGGGGAGAGATAAACCTTCGGCATTCCGATAAACAGTGACAGTGCCTGTTGGTACTGCTGCGGGTCATCTTTGACCAGGAAGCGGATAAGTACATTTGTATCAACCCCTTCCATTGTCAAGCTCCTTGTTCTGCCCCCAATCCTTAGTGGCGCCCTCCCTGATAGCGGATTCCATATCTTCAAGGGATGCCCGGCGTCCGCCCACATCGTCGGCAAGGCAACCGGCCAGGTGGGTAATATCCTGTTTCATGGGTACCAGGGTGATTACCCCGTCTTTTTCTAAAAACAGCACCTTATCGCCCGGTTCCAACTGGAATTTCTCCCGCAAGGCGCTGGGGATGGTCACTTGTCCCTTGGTGGTAATAGAGCTGCTGGCCATGGCTGACTTCCCGAAAACAAAGGTATTACTCAAAGTAATACCTGGAGGTCTACGTGTCAAAGGGTGCAAGCCGATGTTTGGCACTCAGTGGATACCATGTCATTTAGGAACATCATTTCACCATAGGCTCTCACCAGAACGGTATTGTTTTGCATATACATGGTCATTTATCAATAAAGCAAAGGTTGCACTGAAATTATCGGGATTAACCGTGTAAGCAGACGACGGATTTATTATATATTAACCAGTCATTTGCAAACCGTTCCATTAATAATCAATAGCCCCAGCTATTGACTGGATACTACTGGAAAGGTGAGTGTCCAAAATCGGTTCTGTTAATGATGATTTGCCAATGCACCATGATGCACTATTATCACATTCATGATGTATCAAACTAAAAAAAGGGCTTAAACCATGAGAACAACACTGGATCTAGAGCCGAGCTTGCTTGCCCAGCTCAAAGAGCAAGCCGCCAGGGAGCGCACAACCGTGAGCCAGTTGGCAAACCAGCTCATTCGCATGGCTATTTCCACACAGCAGAATAAACCGGAGCAGGTGCCTTTCCAGTGGCATGTGGCAGAAAATGGCAAACCTGCCGATGGTTTTGATCCATCGGGTCGCGGCTACCTTGATGACCTGGCTTAATGCTCTTCGAGTTGAGCGGAATAAGCCGTATCAGAGATTTTACCCACATTACCAGTCATTCCGATTTGATTGGCTTTTCTACGGATAAGCATTAAAGGGTACTGCCTAAAGTAATACCCTTTCATAACGGCAAAAAAGTGCTATAGCCTCAACACCACCGCCGCACTCATAGCCACCTGATAAATGACCTGCATAATATCACTGGTATATTGCATGGTTTTTTCATCGACTTGTGGCATCACCAGGATTTCGTCTCCGGGTTTAACGTCGTATTTCGCTAAACCACTACTGAACAGACCATCGTTGTATTCAATGCGAGAAATCGTTCCATCCTGATGCAGGACCAGCACTCGGGATTGATCGGCTTTTTGAGAGTAGCCCCCTGCTGCGGAAACGTAGTCGTTGATGGTTTTTTCATTATCAAAGACCATGGCATTGGGGAACATGACTTCGCCATGCACCTGAACCAGAACGGTGTCATTAGGAATAACGATTCTATCCTGGTCTTTCAGCATGACATCCATGCGGGTTTTATTCTGGCCCAGCAGCACCTGACCACGAGGGACTGCCTGTCTGGCTCTTTCTACAAATTGCAGGATCGATTGTGCATCGGCCTTTCTCAAGTTGGCTTCGCCTATGCTTTTGCTTCGTGCCGAGAGTGCCGCTTGCTCAAGCTGTTTTAGCTGCACATCAAGCATGGCTTTCTGGCGTTTTGCTACAGACTCTCTGAAGAGTTGCATGGCTTCCATATTGGACCGGTCGTTAGGGGAGAGCCGGGCCATCAGATCTTTAATGGTGCTGCCGTAAGGAAGGATATAAATAGCCTGACCGTTGTGTTCCCCCTCGACTGATACACTGATGGTTCCCGGCATTTTGTCAGAAACAACGGTGACTTCATCGCCACTATGAAGTTGTACGTCCGCTGTTTTGGCAATAGACAGGTATTCCACGTTGCGCTTGGCCATCTGGTTTCTGGCAATCCGAACGTGGGTGGCTTCGGGTAATACACCGACCATATCCAGAGCGTCTTTCAAAGCCGTCTGGCCGTTGGCGAATTCAATTTGAACCGGGTTTTCAACCAGTCCATCAAAAGCGGCTACCCCTTGTCGTGTGTTGACTACCAGAGTGTCACCGTCGCCCAGTTGAACCTGTTCAATGGTACCTGTGAGAAGAAACTCATAGAGGTTAAAAATGGCTCGGGTCTTGCCGTTGCGTTTTAGCTCAACGTTCAGATAACTACCAGACTCTGGACGTATACCCCCGGCTTTTGCCAGAAAGGCCAGTATTGAATCCGATGAAAAGCCGCCATAAAGGCCGGGTGATTGAACAAAGCCGGTGACAAACAGTTTAACCGGTTCTGCTGCATTCAGGCTGGAGTAGACGTTGACATTTTTTTGGTAAACACTGCGAACTTTTTTCTCGATAACCTGGTTCAGGTCTTTGTTGGCAACACCTTGCAGCTTTACGGGTCCTACCTGTGGAATAAAGACATTACCTTGTGCATCAACCGTAAGTTCTACGGCCACTTCATAAGCTCCCCACATTTGCAGGGTTACTCTGTCGCCAATGGCCAGAGTGTACTCAGGGTTAAAGCCTTTAAACTCGGCCTGTTTGAACCCTTCAAATAAATTTTGACCGAATACCGGATGTTGCTTGACGGTTTCAACGAGTTCCGGGCCCACTGTTTCCGTTTCAGTAGATTCGGGGATCGGTGTGTTTGCGTAAGCAGCCATACTCAGCATGAGTGCGGCTGTTGATGAAGTGAGTTGTAGTTTCATAAATTCATAGTCTGGGAAATCAGGAATGCTTAAACGATGCTTTTTTATTGATCCTTCGTCAATCACGATGCTCACGGATTGTGGCGCGAACCATTCGGGCCAGTGCAAAAATCATCAGCAAAATCAGCATAATGTTAATGAGGGAGTAGGTCACCCTGGGGTACTTGGCATCTTGCGCCTGGTATGGGCTACTGACGACAACCAGCTGCTTTAATTTACGGCTTGCCTCGGTACGTGTTGTTTCCAGGGCAACCAGTGCTGACGTATAGGCCTGAGTGGCCAGGTCCAGATCCAGCTGTAATTCTTGTTGTTGGGCAGCAAGTTCGTTCAGCGAAGTGGCTTCACTATCGACCAGTTTGTCCTTTTCTGTGGTGATCTGAGATTGAAGGGCGTTGATCCGTTGCTTCAATGCAATGACCTGGGCGGAGTTTTCGTTCAGATAGGAAGTCAGGGTCTGTAATTCGGTTTGGCTTCTGATTAATTCAGCCTGCAGCTCATTCATAATGCCACTGAGTGCGGCTCCTTGTTCCTCAACGCTCAGCAATCCGGTTTTGTTCTGAAAATTCAATAGTCTGCGGGTGAAGTCCTTGAGTCTCTCTTCGGACCGCTCTACTTCAGATCGGACAAAGGTCAACTGTTCGTTGGCCAGATTGTGACTGATTTCATTGACAAAGTTTTCGCTTCTTAAAAGAATCAGATCGGTGACTTTTTTGGCGTATTCGGGCTCAAATCCTTGAACCTCCATATCCAGCATGCCATTGGTATCATTGTATCGAACATTGATATGACTGCGATAAAAGTTGAGAAAATCTTCCTGGCTGGCAGACGACGATAGTCTGGAGATCCAGTCGGCAGATTCAATGTAATGCTGTCTTAAGTCCAGCTCTTGATTGAGGTACTCCAGCATGTCGGGGGACTGTATAAAGGTCTCCAGAATTCTCTGGTCATTGCTGGCTTGTGGCGTTACGCCAAACAGACTGAGGCCTTCAATGGCAGTGCCGCCTGAGTCACTTCTCTCAATAAGAAAGCTGGCCTCGGAAACATAACGATCCGATGCTATCAGGGTAAAGTAAATTGCACAGAGTACCCAGGGAATAAGAACAATAGCGGTAAACCACCGTCCGGTTTTATGGGTCAAAAGCGCTGACTTGAGTTTTTGAGTGAGTTTAAGCTGTTTTAGCTTTTTCTTGATGGTATAAACAGGAGCGCCGAGCTGTTCAGGCTTCTGTGGGGTTCGAAGAGCTTCGCTTTTGCTGGCGGGTTGTGCTTCTTTCGGTGGGGCTTGAGGCGGTGCTTGAATTGTATCTGGCATGTCGATAGGGTCAGGTCAAATTTACATGGAGTTATAGGCGGCAATGGCATCATCTATGCTGTTATGAACATGGATAGAGCCGTCTTTTATATAAATGCCAATGTCACACTGCCGCTTTAGCTCATTGATGTTGTGTGAGACAAAAAGAAAATTGGCTATCCCTTTTTTGGCATCGAAGGTTTCGCGACATTTTTCTCTGAATCGCTTGTCACCCACGGCTGTAAGCTCATCAATCAGGTAGTAGTCAAAATCAAAAGCCATGCTGACTGCGAATGAGAATTTGGATCTCATCCCGGAAGAGTAGCTTTTGAGAGGCATTTCGAAAAAGTCATTTAATTCAGAAAAGTTTTTGATGTATTCGATCTTGTCCTTGATCTCATCTTTATCTTTTCCGTATATCCGGCAGATAAATTCAGCATTCTCACGGCCTGTCATACTGCCCTGGTAGCCGGAAAGGCCCAGGGGCCATGAAACATTGCCTGTCATTTTAATACTGCCCTTGTTGGGGAAGTCGACTCCGGCCAACAGCCGCATGAGTGTGGACTTGCCACTTCCGTTGGCTCCGAACACGCCGATGTTTTTATCACCGGGCAAAACCAGGTCTACATCTTTGAGTATGTAGTGGCGGCCTTGGGGAGTCGGGTAATATTTTGTGACGTTTTTGAAAGTAATCACTGCGTCAGCATCCTGCGCCAGTTGGCCCGGAGCATCAGAAGGCCTAAAGTTAGCGTTGTTAAGGCCCACATCTCTACGTATTTAAGGCTGAGCAGGCTGGTATCATAGTGGTATGAAAAAGCTGAGCGCATAAATTCAAATACATGGATCAGTGGGTTCCATAGTAAAAGTTCTTGTATGGCAGAAGGCATCTCGTTGATGGAGAAGAATGTGCCAGAAATGAACATAAGTGGTCTGAGTAAGGCGGGTATAAATTTACCCGGCTCAGGGTAAATCGTATTGATGACACCAAATATCAAACCCAACCCGAACGCAATGATGCTTAGCAAGCAGTAGGCATAAATGAAAATCAGACTGTTGACCAGAGTGACTTCATAACCCACCCACCAGGTGATCAGAATGATCGCGGATAAGACGATAAAAGAGGTAATAAATTCAAGTATGAAACGGGTCAAAAAGGTATCAAATACTCTTACCTGTCGGTATATAAGGAGATTTTGATTGGCGCTAACAGCACCCAATGATTGTGTGATGACTTTATTGAAGTACAGATAGGGCGCAATACCGGTGGCCAGAAATAATGGTATTTCTAGTCCGCCAACAGAGCTTCTTCCACCAAAGTAAAACAGCCCCATAAAAACGGCTATCTGCAGGATTGGCTCGATAAAGGCCCAGGCTATGCCAAGCCGGTAGGCTCCAAAGCGGGTCTTGAGTTCACGTATGAGTAGTGCATGCAGTACAGCATACTGTATTTGTAAGGGAGATCTTGATTGCATCAGAAAAATAAGGGCAGTCAGTCTGAACTATTAGCAGGTTTTAAGCTTGTAGCAGGCTTTAAGCTTGAGTTTTCATCGATTTATATCCAGACACGCTACCGCCCTTCGAGATTTGCTTCATGAATTGTCATAGGACAGGTACGAGCACGCATATACTGAAACAGCGTGTTAGGAAATTTGGCTGAGTACTATAAGCTTTGTGTTTTATTCAGGTAATTGTGTATTGTCGCACTTGATTATTTCGTTTTTGTTACACCGATTATTGCGGCTATGTTCTTGTACAGGTGCGAAGACAAGGAAGGCAATAAACTCTAGGTATAAAGGCGGATCAGGTAGCTCGATTGCTGTTGTTTATATTCATGCTTTGTTCATAAAATGTCTGGTTTTGTAGTCTTTTTGTAATTTATATGGCACTAATGTTTCATGCAATAGGTAGTATACCTGCTTGGAAAAATAAGAAAAGCATGATAATCGTCAATGTCCTATTGGATGACCATGTTAGTGTATTTTAGTGTTTAACCAGTTATGAAAGACTTGATGTAGAGTTAGTGTCGTTTAAAGAGTCGCCAGCATCGCGCAATCCAATCGCACTTTCTGTGCGGTAATGTCTGTGGTCATTTTGCTCAGCGGTGCTGGGTGATTTTTCGCCTGGTTTCCTTGCTTTTAGGCCCTCTTTGTAACTGAGTTGCAGCTCTTCTTCTATCTGCTACGTTCCAATCTCGAATAAAAAACCATTGGGGTAAGTAGTGTGAGTCTTGTGGAGAGGGTCACAGCATTGGAAGAGCATTGGGACAAGGTGCTTGTTGGTATTGAAGCTGCTGTGGGGTTGATTCTCAGGGAACAGGAAGGGATGAAGTAAGAGATGGGGTGAAGAAAGAGATGGACAGGCGCTTTAGCGAGCACGATCAGATACTCACTGGCCTCATAAGCACAGTGGCCTGGATTCTGAGGTGGCAAATATGGGTGAGGGAAGAATTGGCGGATCACACTAGACGCTTCGACAAAGTTGAAGAGCTGCTGGTCCAGATCGTCAACAACCTTGCCAGCAAGTAATCAACTTGTTTCCATGCATTGACCAATAGAGCCTCAGAGCGTATGAACAAGTCAAATCGCTAACGACCACTGATTATTTACAGCCTTGAGCGTCAGCTGTTTGATGGCCTGAGCCTCTTCGCTCTGTGCAAGAAGGTTGAGGAAAAAGCTGATTTTGCTGCTCGTGTTTATGGTTTCCAGATAGATAGATCGAAGTACTGCGTCCGAGGTTCTTGGTATAGCGATTTGATCCTTCTCCCAGCGAGCAACTGTTTGGCTATTAACACCCAATATTTCCGCCATGTTTTTTTGAGACATGCCACACTCGATTCTCAAAAATCGCACCTCCTCACCCAGGAGCGGGGTTTTCTTTTCAGTAATATATTTGGCAATGATTCGGTGAAGACCATGAACATCTTCCACGCCCACATAAGTCTCACCATCTATGGTTTCAATATCGTACCCATCAGCAAGGTAAATGTAAGATAAACCACACTCTGTATAGTGATAATTCATATCTCAGTCCTTTATTCTCGCTGAATGAAAATTGTGCGCGGTTTTTTCGAACTTACCTGCGAATGATTATTTTGAAATTTGTCATCATGATAGACAGTTTTTGAAATTCAGAGTGGGCAAAAGAGAAAAATTCAGGAGGGTGAAAAACTAATGAAAGACTTGCATGTCCCAGACGTGTCCCGCCCTGTTTTTTGAAATGGGCGAAAAACTCTGGAACCCATGGTATGACTGGTCGGAGCGAGAGGATTCGAACCTCCGACCCCCACAACCCCATTGTGGTGCGCTACCAGGCTGCGCTACGCTCCGACGTGCCGCTCTGTGCGGCGGAGCTGTATATTACCTTTCTAATGCGGATTTGCAAGTCTTAGTCTGATTTCCTTCTATAGCAACCTCTATGACAACAATGGATTAGCGAACAGAAAATGAAGAAATGTTTACTTTTTCTCCGTGTCAGACTATAGCCTTAACGACGAATCCAGTAGGATAACGACCTTAATCATCTTTCTTATGGGTTAACGCCAGTGTTAAATGCAATCAAAAGGGTTCTGACGCTATCTTTTTTACTCTTTGCCAGTCAGCTACTGGCAGAGCAGAAAGCAACAGCTCCAGATAAACCCGCTTCAGAAGCTGTGCAGCCTGTTGATGTAGTGATCAAGACCAGCAAAGGTGATATGACAGTTCGCCTGAATCCCGAGAGGGCCCCCGCCACCGTAGAGAACTTTCTCGCTTATGTAGACCAAGGGTTCTATGAAGGTCTGGTTTTTCACCGAGTGATGCCTGGCTTTATGATTCAGGGCGGTGGCATGACCGCAGATATGAGTCAAAAGTCGACGGAGGCACCTATCACGAATGAGTCTGGTAATGGCCTCAGGAACAGTCGTGGCACTGTCGCTATGGCAAGAACCTCTGACCCGGACAGCGCTACCTCTCAGTTCTTCATTAATCTCGTTAATAATGATTTTTTGAATGATCGTCCGGGTCGTCCGGGCTATGCAGTGTTTGGAGAGGTGATTAAGGGTGAAGAGGTTATGGATTCCATAGCTTCCGTGAAAACCGGGAATAGAGGGCCTCATGCAAATGTTCCTGTTGACCCGATCACCATTCTGGCAGTTGAAAGAGTCAGAACGGCACCCAATTAAGTAAAACAGCTATAAGCGTCACTGTTACCCCAATAACTATCAGGTAAATAAGGTTCCATGAAGCGTTGGGCAAAAAATTGTCTGTTAATCATCTTGTTGCCGGTTATCACAGCCTGCGACAGCTTTTGGAATAGCAGGCTGGCATTAAAATCCGTTGATCAACCTGAGATGGAAGCATTGGTCCGGGAGCAGGGCTGGGTCCTGGTCGATGTTCGAGACAGTAACTGGTACAACGGGTGGCCTTCGGGTAATGATCCGGATGGGGGGCATATTCCGGGTGCCCGAAACTTTGACCTGGCTTTGATGACAGCCGACCCTGAACCTGTTCAGAACCTTTTGGCCAGTAAGGGAATATCGCCTGACAACAATATCGTTGTTTATGGTCGCGACAAGCAGGATGCCCAGGTGCTCGCCCAGTGGCTGGTGGATGAGCAGGGCTTTAATGAGGATCGGATTCGTGTGTTTGAAGCAGGCTTTTCTTCCTGGCTGACCCAGGGTGGCAAGCCTGCCAAGTTGCCGGGTTATGAGCGACTGGTTACACCTGAGTGGCTGGATGAGCAGCTTAAGGTAAATTCCGATCTTATGGTACTGGATGTCTCCTGGGGCAGGGGCGCTCGCTATGTCGTTGAGCATATTCCCGGTGCCCTGCATGTTGAAACCGGCAGTCTGGAGTCGATTATCAAGGAGTCAAAAAAACTGGTGTCGGTCCTGCTCAGGCTGGGTATCACTAAAGATACGCCTATAGTCGTTTATGGCGATGATATGATTGCCGCTGCACGAGTTTTGTTTGTTCTTCAATACGCCGGTGTCAAAGATGTACGACTTCTCAATGGTGGACTTAAAGCCTGGACGGGTTCAGGCTTCCCGGTGGAAAGAGGCATTAACCACGCGACACCTGCCAGACAGTTTGGTAGCCGTATTCCTGCTGATTCTGAACTATGGATAGTGACGTTGGCATTAGAAAAAATTGCGGCGGCAAATGGATAAAGTTGAGTCTATCCTGAGGCAGGCGGCTGAAAACAATCATCGTGCTCTATTGGTTTTATCCGGGACAGAAGTCTGGGCACAGCAGCAGGCTGAATGCCTGTTTCAAAATGCACTCCTGTGCTCAAATAATCCGGAGCTACAAGCTCTTTGGGTAGGTGAGCGCAAGCGGGGAAATGAAAGTTCGATCTCTGCATCTAAAGCTACAAGCTGGTTAGGGCGTGAGATTGACTTCCTGGTATTTAACGCCTTTTCCGGTTTTGATGTCGATGCCTTTGGTCAACTCAGTGGTGCTTTGAAAGGGGGAGGGCTTTTCGTACTTCTGGTGCCAGACCTGGATAACTGGCCAGATTACTGCGACCCGGACCATAAAAGACTTGCTGTTTACCCCTATCAGCCTGAGCAGATCGGGGGGCTCTATCTGAAAAGGCTGGCAAACCTTATCAAGTCTGAAACGACGCTCTCTCTGTTATGCGAGAACAGCGATGCTCGATGGCAACAAACTGTTTGTTACACCGATTTATCTGATTCTTGTCAAGCTGGATCAAAAGGCGACAGTGCTTGTAGAACATTGGATCAATCCGGGGCTGTTGAAGCTATTCTTCGCGTGGCAAAAGGCCATCGGCGTCGTCCATTAGTGCTGACTGCAGATCGTGGTCGGGGCAAGAGTGCTGCACTGGGTATTGCCTCCGCCCGCTTACTGCAATCGGGGCTTTCAAGGATATGGGTAACGGCCCCCTCTCTGACTTCTGTCGAAGTCGTCTTTAATACCGCTGAATCATTGCTTGATGGGTGTAAAGTCCACCGGGGAAGACTGCTTTGGGAAGGCAGTATACTTGAATTCAAAGCACCCGACGAACTCCTGCATCCTGAAGATGACTCTGGTTGCGACCTAATGCTGGTCGATGAAGCCGCTGCTATCCCGGTGCCACTGTTGACCCAATTGTTAAGGAATCATTCCAGAATCGTTTTCTCATCCACCCAGCATGGCTATGAAGGAACGGGCAGGGGATTTGCCATCAAGTTCAAATCAACACTGTCTGAACTGACGCCAAAATGGCAGGGTCTGCATCTGAAACAGCCGATCCGTTGGGCTGGTAATGATCCTTTCGAGGCGTTTGTTTTCAGAGCGTTGATGCTGAATGCCTCACCTGTTTCAGAGGAAATGGTAGAGGGTGCAGGTATTGAGAACTGTTCATTTGATCGTCTTGAGTCGACTGAACTGATTCATGACGATCAGTTGCTGACGGATGTGTTTGGTCTGCTGGTATTCGCCCATTATCGAACCCGTCCTTTTGATCTCAGGCATTTACTGGATGGCCCGAATATCGAGGTGCACTGCCTCAGGTATCAGGAACGTGTCGTGGCAACGGCGTTAATGGCGCTGGAAGGTGGCATTGAAGACAGCTTGCAGGAAGCGGTCTGGCTTGGGCAGCGCAGGGTTCGGGGTCATCTTATTCCACAGTCTCTCAGCAATCATTGTGGTTTTCCGGAGGCTTCAGGCTTTAAAGGTTTGAGGGTTATTCGAATTGCGGTACATCCTTCATTGCAGGGAAATGGGCTCGGCACTCATCTGTTGAAATGCATTGAAGAGCAGGCAAAGCTCAGAAAACTGGATTATCTGGGCAGTAGTTTTGGTGCAACCTCAGAACTGGCGTCTTTTTGGGGAGGTTCGGGCTATCTTCCTGTTCGAGTGGGTATTACCCGTGAAGCGGCCAGTGGCTGTCATTCAATGATGGTTTTGAAGTCACTGAATGAAGCATTTTGTCTTCTTGTTAAAGAAATGCAGTGTCGTTTTACCTCAGGTTTTCTGATCCAGCTACCCGGGGTATTCAGAGAAATGGCTCCTGATCTGGCTCGAGTGATACTTCGCTTGAGTCATTCAAACATTGAATCGGTTCTGGATCAGCGAGATCAGATGGATCTGAAATCTCTTGTCTGTTCGGATCGTCTGTTTGAAAGTTGTCTGCCTGCCATTCGCTCCCTCCTTTTATCAAAAATTTCTGACAGCTCTGCCTCTAAGGTCGCTTTGAATGTCTTAATAGCCAAAGTACTTCAGTTGAATGACTGGTCGGAGATAGCCAGGGCAAATGGCCTGACGGGCAGAAAGCAGGCCGTTCAATTTTTAAAGCAATGTGTCCGGGGCTTATGTACGCAACAAAAAATCGCTGAAAGCCAGAGTAGCTCCCAGCTTTAAGGAGTCAATCGGAGAAATTTGAGCATTTAACCACGCCGCCAAAGTTCTCTTTCTTGCAAAGCTTAACGTTTCCGTTTTCAGAATCCAGAACCCATATTCTGTGATCCTGATCTTTACTCTGGACGGGGTAAGCTACAAACCTGCCTGTAATGATGCTTCTTAAAGAATCCGCCGCCCAAACTGCACTACTGAATAAAGCGGCTGTCAAAATAATCATCAGATAGTTTTTTGGATAGTTCTTTTTCATAAATGATATTTCCTCAACTCTTGAAAATGGTTGACTTCAATGCAAACTGGTTAGGTACTTATATATAGACAACAAAAAAAGGTAATCGTTCACCGCTGAAAGTCCAGTCTGCTGTAAAAGAGGCGTCTGGGAGAGCGGGGCAATCCGTTGTTGAAGCCGGACTGACAGGCAATAAGGAGGTTCGGTAATGACGGATAGACTTTCTCTATCAAACCGTTAAAAAATACTGATTTCAGGCATTACACTGACTCGTTTATAGTCAGTGGCATACTTTTATATGAATTTGAATCCTGATTAGGGTTAGGTGGATTTTATGGATCGTTTTACCGTTTTTGGACGTCCGGGCTGTGGCTACTGTGTGCGGGCTAAAGAAGTACTGGAAAGCTGTGGACTGCCCATGCTGTATGTGGATATTCATGCGGAAGGTATCACCAAGGCAGATCTGGAAAAAACCGTTGGAAAGCCGGTTGAAACCGTGCCTCAGATCTTTCACGGCCAAAAGTACATTGGCGGTTACACAGAGTTGGCTGCCTATTTGAGAGAAGAGTTGGTGGAATCCCTGCAAGGCTGAGGTCAACAGCCAGCCGCTGCACTACCGCCAGCTGCTGCACAACCACTGCAACCAATGAGCCTTTGCGCTAGTGAAAGTGCCAGTTGATGATAAAGACGCTGACAATGGTGGTTATCAAAATGAGAAAGGTAATGATGTATTGCCGGGTGAAGGAACCCATTTCGGCTCGAGCATCGGTAATTTCAGCACGTACACCGGCTATCTCTTTATGCAGCTCAGTAAGCACACCGGCTATTTCCGTATGCATCTCAGTGCGCAAGGCACTGATATCCGAACTCAGTGACTGATAATTGCGATCACTTTGCAGCTGTATCTGCATAATGGCTTCCTGCATGATCAGGATATCCTTTTTACTGGCATTGTATTCCGGATCAAGGGAAGCACTGACCTTACTGGCCAGTTCTTCATCAATGCCAATACGCTTGAGCTCTGAAAATAACGACTTTTCCATAACCACCCCGACAAAAACTGAAAAAACAGCATAGATCAGGGATGACATTATGACCAGCTGGCATAACTAGACCGCAGACCCAATTTTTCAACAGGCCGACGATGCCGAAAAAGAACGTCTGCGCAACCATTACCGGGATCAGAATCTGGCCCCTGCCATTGCCATGGAAAACCGGGCCGAAGCGAAAAGCATTTTTGATGAGCAGGCACGTTCAGGCATATTTATAAATTCGAGAGTGCGGGTTTTCCGAGATTTTCACCAGTCTGGTGTCACTGCGTGTGAGTCGCTCCTGTTTCGCAGAGGGGTCAAAAGGTTTGATCCGGTTGAACTCTGGTAATGGCTGGCCTTTTTCCAGCTGGACAAAAACAGGCAGGGGCGTATTGATCTGGCCAGGATAGAGTTTGCGAAAATCTTTATCCGTTTTTCTCAGTTGCTCAATATCCTTTGCCCAGGTCAGGTTGGCACGCAGATGAGGGCTCAGCATTCTTTTAATAATAACGGTCTCAGCGGCAGGCATCTGCTCAAGCATCTGGATGTCTGTCTGGATGGCGTTGGAAGTCAGGTATTTCTTGCGCAGGTGATCAATCGCCTCATTTGCAGAAAGCTTCACAGAGCCGCTGTGGTGGGCTGCCCAGCTGAAGCCAATGCGACGGGGTGGAGTCTCAAAGAGTTTTAGTTGACGGTAACTCTGGACGAAATGTATGTGGGCAAACTGCAAGCCGCCCAGCATTTTTTCCCTGATCTCGTCCGAGGTTTCTTCAATGGCCTCAATACTGTCTCCGTAGAGTTTCCTGAATTCGGACATGGCCTGTTTGAAGCTTTCCCGGGCTTCGTTAAGTTTTATACCCGTCTGCAACGTTTCTTTGGCAATGCCAACTATTCCGGGCAGTCGGGCTGTCTCCTGTTTGTTTTGCTGATCGGTATAGATCAGTCGGGTGCTGGTTTCTGCCGCCAGAGCACGGTCATTCTTGTCCTCGTCCGGGGATTTCATAACCCAAACGGGCAGGAGCTGGTCATCATAGACCTGATCACGAAACTGTCTGTTGACGGTCACCATATGAATCAGGGTGTCTCTGACGGCAATCCTGGCCGCCGTCTTCTGACTCATGGTGACAGCCTTTCTATTGACCAGTTGGATTCTGTTCGTTTAAACAGGAAACGGTCGTGCAGACGATTGGGGCGCCCCTGCCAGAATTCTATGGCTTCAGGGATGATCCGATAGCCCCCCCAGAAATCCGGTAAAGGAACCTTGCCTTCCTTGAATTTTCTTTTCATTTCTTCCAGCTTCATCTCAAGCACTTTTCTGCCAGTGATGACTGAACTCTGCTGTGAAACCCAGGCTCCCAACTGGCTGCCGTGAGGGCGGCTGGCGAAATATTTTAGCGAGTCGGTTTTGGAAATCTTTTCGGCCCGACCCCGAACAGTGACCTGTCTTTCCAGGGCAACCCAGGGAAACATAATGGCTACATTGGGGTTGTCGGCAATGTCCTGAGCCTTGCGACTGCTGTAGTTGGTGAAAAAGACAAAGCCCTCGGGGCTTACGTATTTCAGCAGGACGGTGCGCAGGCTGGGTAAACCATCTCTGGATGTTGTTGCCAGGCTCATGGCGTTGGGTTCAGGCAGTTGTGCTTCGACCGCTTGTTGAAACCACAGGTCAAACTGTTGGAATGGATCGGGATCAAGAGAGTCCAGATCGAGACCCGCCTGGGTGTAATTCTCTCGCAGATGGCTGATATCCATGTTCATACTTCGCTGATGCAGTGAGTTCATTGTATATGAACCGGTCAGGTCGTGAAACCGCTGTCAACTCTGATCAGTGGCGTTGTACTTAAGACCTGAACCCTTGCATTGGGCTTGTCGAAGTGCGATACCATTTTGGGTATTAGTTAATAGAAAATGATTAACGACACCGTTAACCTAATGCCCCGATTACACGTGTTTTTTTAAAAGGCCGCATTTGTGAATAGGGTATTACTTTGTTTTTATTTGAAGTTCTGGTTTATTTCTCGTTGTGCGAGTTTTTATTGGTTGAAAGTACTGTGTTCATTGGTATTAATACGATTTGTTGAGCTGGTCTATATCAATGAGAATACAGCCTCTTGTTCAAGATTATAATGGTGTGTGGGGGCAGATGCTTGAAGGTGGAAGGGTTTCATCTCTGAGGGTTTTTCTCCGTCGATGCGGTGAACGGACCACAGAACTCACTTCATGCCCTGTCCCTTGAGGTAGGGTAATTGATTTAATCCAAGTCATTCTGACTGAAATTAAAGTCAAACATACTTAATACCTTAATCCTGTCTTTCCAATTCCTTTCAGAAGGGAAGGGCCCTCAGGCCTTTGGCTTCCTATACCCTGAGAAAGGGCAAATGAAAAATACGAATACCTGGTTAGGTATTTAACTCTTGTTAAACAGGCTGGTTTTAATGAGCACAACGTCAACGGTCGCACCTTCTGCCAATGACGGCAAGAAGTCCATTATTGAAAGAATCGGAAAAAAAATACCTGACCCGGTCATCATCTTTATCTGGTTATTCGGCCTGACTCTGGCAGGTTCTTTCCTGATGGGAGGCCACAGCTTTGAAGTTATGGGCGCTGATGGTGGTCAGATTGTTCATACTGTCAAAAACATGCTGACCACAGAAAATGTCCGCTGGATGTTTGAAAATGCCATTCTGACAAACTGGTTGTCCTTTGGTCACGGCGTTCTTGGCATCATCCTGATTGTTATGTTGGGGGTCGGTGTTGCAGAAAACTCTGGTCTTCTATCCACCCTGATCAAGAAGGCCGGTCTTAAAGTGAACGATAAATACCTGCCTGCTTTGCTGGTATTCATTGGCATCATGAGCAGTGTAGCCACCGATGCCGGTTATCTGGTTCTGATTCCACTGGCAGGCCTTTTGTATGCGGGCCTCGGCAAGAATCCTCTGATTGGCATGGCGGCAGCGTTTGCCGGTGTCTCTGCCGGGTTCAGTGCGAATCTGCTGCCTGCTACTCCGGTGGATGTTATCGTTGGTGTCAATGCTCAGATTTTTGCTGAATCTCAGGGAGTGCCTTTCACTAACGCAGCCGGTGAAGCACTGACGCCTGCCACCATGCACTATTTCTTTATTTTTGCATCGACTTTTATCCTGGCGACTGTGGGTGCCTGGGTGACCCATAAGTTTGTTACTCCCAAACTTGAGAAAATGGATTATCAGATACCTGAAGATCTGGATATCACTAATTTCGAAGTCACCAAAGCTGAGAACAAGGGCCTGAAGGCCGCATTTTTTGGACTGCTGGTTTCCATTGCCATTATGACAGGTCTGGCAATGGGGCCGCTGGCTGAATACACCAATGAAGCCGGTAAGGTGGTCAACCCATTCCTTAATAACATCATCCTGATGATTACCATGACTTTCCTCATTGTGGGTGTTTGCTATGGCAAATCGACAGGTAAATTCAAGGTTATGCAGGATGTTATCAGTGCCATGGTCAAGCAGATGAATACTGTCGGCTATGTACTGGTGTTGACCTTCTTCTGCTACAACTTTCTGGCCCTGTTGAGCTTTACCGGACTGGGGACCTACATTACCTTTCTGGGAGCGAGTTTCCTTCAGTTCCTGGGGTTGGATAATTTCCCAATTCTCTTGATCATTGGCTTCATTATCACCACCGCAGTCATCAACCTGTTTGTCGGCGGCCTGACATCCAAGTGGATGCTGCTGGGTCCAATCTTCGTACCTATGCTTTACCAGGCTAACCCGGCGATGACTCCTGATCTGGTGGCCGCAGCATTCCGTGTTGCTGACTCTTCCACCAACATTATTACACCGATGATGACTTATGCGGGTGTTATTCTGGCCTTTATGAGGAAGTACAAGCCAGATCTGTCCATTGGTGACATGATCGGAATCATGATGCCTTATTCCATTGCCTTTATCACTATCTGGACGACTGCATTGATAGGGTTCTTCGCCTTCAATATTCCCCTGGGCTTCTGATCCCTCAAAGAAGAAAACCAGCCTTCAGGGCTGGTTTTCTTTATTTTCAAATCTTCAGCGCAACAGGGCGTTAGAAAGTTTGATTGGTATAAGTACTCAACCATACGAAATCATATTTTCTGACTTATTGTTCAGGCACTCGCGGCAACTGCTCCTGCGTTGCTCTAGCTCCTGCATCCATGCAGTCGTGATGCGTTGCAACTCTGGTCACATAGCTTGCTATGTGCCCGTCGTTGCGCCTTGCAGAGCACCTGCCCAATAAGCCAGAAATATTCGATTCCGTATGGCTGAGTACTTAATACTCGAACCTTTAATCCTTTCTGTGGTACAAGTGTAATTAGATTACGACTGCTACTTTTGTACTCTGGTTTAAAATCTTGACGAATAGAAAAATAGATATAAATACAGGCACCCTTTGTACGTGCGTCTATACGGACATCTTTGCGAACAGTAAAAGGATGGTAAATTGGCTGTCTCAGTGCTTGATAATTAGCCCTGTCTGCAGAAAGTATTCAGCTGGGATCAAGACCTTTAGAAGGTGTGGGAACTTTTATGCTACGAAAGCACATGTCTCTGATTGTGGGAGTGCTGGCAACGATACTGGCAAGTGGGTGTACAGTGACAGCTGAACGTGATGCAATGGAAAAAAGTCGGGTGGTGGTGAAAAGTCCAGCGGATGATCGGGACTACCGTTTTGTCGAGTTGGACAATGGTCTCAAGGCTCTTCTGATTTCTGATCCGGATACCGATAAGGCCGCTGCCGCAGTGGATGTGAAAGTGGGTAGTTTCCAGGACCCGGACAATCGTCTGGGGCTGGCTCATTTTCTTGAACATATGTTGTTTCTGGGCAATGAAAAATACCCGGAAGTGGATGGGTATTTTGAATACATCCGGGCCAATGGCGGCAGTGCCAATGCCTATACGGCTGATACCCGAACCAATTATTTCTTCGATATTAACAGTGACAAGCTGAGACCTGCGCTGGATCAGCTGGCACAGTTTTTTGTCTCCCCTACGCTGGATCCTGCTTATGTTGATCGTGAGCGTAATGCGGTTGATTCAGAATATAAGCTTCATGCCAATGAAGATGGCTGGCGTCTGATGACAGCTCAGAATGCTACTTCAAATCCGGCTCACCCTCGCAGTCGTTTCAATATCGGCAGTCTGGAAACCCTTGCCAATGAAGACGGCAGGTCGCTCTGGAAAGACCTTAAGAGGTTTCACGATGCCTACTATGTAGCCGAGAATATCGGAGTTGTTATCTATGGCAGGGAATCAACAGATGTTCTGGAAAATTGGTTAAAAGAGTCTTTTGCCGGAGTACCTGAAGGCCAGTCGCCGGACACTCATATTGGTCTTGCTCCCTATACACCTCAGCAGCTGGGTGTTCGTATTGATCTGGTACCTCTAAAAGACGTCCGGGTACTCTCTTTGAGCTTTCCAATGCCCAGTCAATATGAGAATTACCGCAAGAAGCCTCTGGGCTATCTGGCGAGAATACTGGGTTATGAAGGTGAGGGCAGTCTGCACAGTTATTTGAAGGAGCGTGGTCTGATAGAGTCGCTGTCTTCTTATTCCAGCCATTTACCCGGAGAGTTCAGTGAGTTCACGGTTCGAATGGAGTTGACTCCAAAAGGTCTGGAGCAGGTCGACGAGATGACTGCCCTGGTGTTTGATTATCTGGATCTGGTTCGCAAACAGGGTTTGGAGCTCCGGATATACGAGGAAGCTCGTCAGCTGGCAGAACTGGGATTCCGTTACCAGGAAGATGCCAATCCACAGCAGACCGCATCCGGACTGGCTTCTCGCATTCACGATATCCCGCCTCAGGATATTTTGCGGACCAGCTACCTCTACGAAGACTTTGATCGCGAGCTGATCAGTGATCTGCTTGATCAAATGAAGCCTTCGAACATGAGGCAGGTTGTTATTGCCAGAGGCCTTGAAACGGATCAGGTCGAGCCCTATTTCAAGACTCATTACAGTATCAAACCTCTGTCTGATACCCTGGTGAAGCAACTTTTATCGCCTCAGGTTCATGCAGAAATGACCATTCCCGAGCCTAATGACTTTATTGCCCGGGATTTGAAGCTGCGTGAAAGCAGTTCCGGTGATAAGCCCGGGGTGTTACTGGAAGAGCCCGGCTTTCAAGTCTGGAGTATGACAGACAGCAGCTTTGAAGTGCCCAAAGCCAATGTTCGCATCAAGATATCCTCCGGGAAGGCTTCCGAAACAGAAGCCGATCTCGTAGAGATGCAACTCTACAGCGTCCTCCTGAGACGAAGTCTGAATGAATACGGCTACCCAGCCAAAGAAGCGGGCCTGAACTACGGTGTTTCATCCAGCCGGGAAGGGCTGACCATTGCGCTGTCTGGCTATCAGGATAAGCAGGAGCTTCTGCTAAAAGACATTCTCAAGGCCATCAGGCAGTTCAACCCCGATCAGGCCGGTTTTGACCAGGAGAAGGCGCTGCTGATCAGAAGGCTCAAAAACAAGCAGTTCCAGCCACCCTATCGACTGGGTATGGATCGTTTGAGCCAGGAACTTTATCCCACCTATCGTGACGATAAGACGTTACTGGCAGCCGCTGAAAAGGTGACCTTCAGTGATGTTAAACAGTTTGCCAGTGACTTCTATCGTTCAATTTATATCCAGATGCTGGTCCATGGAAACCACAGTTCACAAGAGGCTATGAAGCTGGCTGAGCTGGTGGAAAAAGCTTTGTTAACGAAAGACAACCGTGGCCGTCAATTCAGGCAGCCTCTTAATCTTCTGAAGGATAAGAAGCGCACCATCAAGACTGACTTTAACCACAATGACTCTCTCTATATCACTTACTACCAGCGCCCTGGTACTAATGACAGAGATCGTGCCGTGTACTCCCTGCTGGGAAGATTGTTGGCGACCCCCTTCTTCAACCAATTGCGGACTGAGCAGCAGCTGGGTTACATCGTCTTTGCTGGTCCCCGTCCTGTTGAACGTCATCCCGGCTTAATCTTTGTGGTGCAATCTCCCGTGCTCGGGCCGGAAGGTATTGAGGAGAAGGTAGAAGCCTTTCTTAAGGGCCAGAAAGAGAAGATAAAATCCCTGACCGATGAAGAGTTAGAGCAGTATCGTCAGGGCCTGTTGGGTGATCTTTTGAAAAAAGATGCCAACCTGGATGAACGCAGCTCCCGTTTCTGGCAGTCCCTGGATGGTCAGGAAGCCGGTTTTGATTTCCAGAAGCTTATTGCTGAAGAAGTGAAGACCGTCTCTGTTAAGGAGATTCAGCAGGCGCTGGATACCCTTCTCGAAGATAAGGGAAGATTGACTGTAGAGTCTGTTGGCAAAGCTCAGGCGGAAGGGGAAAGCTGAGTTCTCGTATCCAGGCCAGACTAATTCTCTGGCCTGGGTTTATTCCAAAAGAATTTCTCAAGCTCATGGATAATCGGAATAACGAATTAGTTCCGCCGCACTTTTCTTGAAGCCCACCTTGAAAATCTCCCGGTTTTTTTCTGCCCGAAGAAAATGTCTCCCTGAAAAAGCACCACTATTTCCCAACTTTGCTATTAGTTAGAGACATCGTAAAACTAACGCATAGCGACGGTTATTGATGAAATGTTGTTGCAGCAGGTAGGGAGGCGATCACCCCGGCGGGCGATGCTGTTCTGGCTGAGTTTGCCTGGTGTGGTTGTGATTGCTGCCGGTTGTACCGGTCACCTGCCAACCGGGATGGTCGGACTGATTCCTTTTATTATGGCTCTGGGTGCTCTGCTCAATACCCTTGGCGAACGTTTGAGCTGGATTCGTAACTATTTGGGCGGAGGGCCGATTGTCATCATTTTTGGCTCCAGCCTGATGGTAGCGACGGGGGGTATTCCAGCCGAGACCAGTGACAGTGTCTCTGATTTTGTCCGAAATCAGGGTTTTCTCACTTTGTTTATATCAGGCCTTATTACCGGCAGTTTGTTCGGTATGGACAGGCAGCTGCTGCTGCGATCAGCACTCTGGTATTTACCGGTGATCGTCGGCGGTGTTCTGGGTGCCATTACTCTGGTGGGGCTGGCAGGTATGCTCATTGGTACTGGCTTTGTTGAAGCTGTCTTCTATGTTGGACTGCCCATCATGGGTGGCGGTATGGGTGCTGGAGCTGTCCCGCTGGCAGAGATCTTTGCCAATATTCTGAACTCCGACGTTACGACGGTTTTGTCAAAAATGGTCCCGGCGGTTGTACTGGGTAATCTGGTCGCCATTATTGCAGCGGGGTTGCTGGAAAGGCTGGGCAAGATCAAGCCCGGTCTGACAGGCAATGGCAAACTGATGAAAAGTCAGAAGGCCACTCCCCATGAAGAGCCCCATGAAGATAAAGTCGAGCCTGTTCCCGATCTGGCGAAGATAGGGATCGGACTTTTTGTTGCGAGCGGTTTCTATGTTTTAGGTTATTTGCTCAGTCTGTTCATTTCTCTGCATCCTTACGCCTTAATGATTTTCTCTGTCGGCCTTGTCAAAGCGCTGGGAGTGTTTCCTTCCAGCGTTGAAGAAGGAGCTGCTCTGTGGGGCGATTTTATGGTGATGTCTCTTACGCCTGCTTTACTTGCCTGTATAGGAATAGGCTTTACGGATCTTCATCAGATTGCACAAGTGATCTCTTTGCAGTATTTCATTCTGGTAGTGACGACTGTCACAGGGGCCATACTGGGTGCAGGACTGGCTGGAAAAATACTGGGTTTTTATCCCATAGAAGCCTCTGTAACGGCGGGGCTGTGTATGGCAAATATGGGGGGAACCGGAGATGTGGCGGTATTATCAGCCAGCCGTCGTATGTATCTCATGCCCTATGCACAGGTCTCTTCAAGAATAGGAGGGGCCTTTATTTTGCTATCGGCAAATGCACTGGTGTGGTTGATGTAGATCAGATCAGGTTTGAAAAGCCCACGTTGGTCTCATATAGTGGATCAGTGAGAGAACTACCTATCCAGTGACCCTGGGTGAGCACAGAATAACGATTGAACGGTTTATCGCCGGTCATTGCAGGAGAAGAAGAAATGACCGAAAAGGTCCTATTTGACAGGCTTGATACAGCCTCCGGGCATAAAGTTGGTGTTATCACTCTGAATGCTGAGGGCAATCTTAACTCTCTCGACAAAGCGATGTTAGACAGCCTTTATGAACAATTCAGTGAATGGCAGGAAGACAACAAAATCGTCTGTATTTTTCTTCAGGGGGCTGGGGAAAAAGCGTTTTGTGCGGGTGGAGATGTCCGTTCTCTCAGGCAAAGTGTTCTTGATGGGGATACCAGTGCCCCGGGGCAGTTTTTTGAAAAAGAATACCGTCTTGACTACCTGATTCATACCTACCGAAAACCCGTGATCTGCTGGGGTAACGGAGTCATTATGGGGGGCGGTTTTGGCCTCATGGCCGGGGCAGACTTTCGTGTAGTGACCGACACTTCTGTTATGGCCATGCCTGAAATTACGATAGGACTTTATCCGGATGTCGGTGGTTCATGGATCTTGAATCGCCTGCCCGCAAAAATTGGTCTGTTTATGGCTTTGACCGGGTGTCGTTTAAATCCTGCGGATGCTATGTACCTGGGTCTGGCTAACCGATTTATTGATCATGCCTTTAGAAAAAATGTGCTGGAATCACTTCAGGAGGCTGACTGGTCCGGAGACCATTATCAGGTGACCTCTGATGTTGTTCAATATTATGCAGATAACAGTGCTGGCTGGTTGCCTTACTCCAAGATCAGGGAACACCGTGATTTAATAGCCCGAATGATGGACAAGTCAAACTTTTCGGCGATCATTGCTGATCTGAAAGCGCTGGAAACAGAAGACAGCTGGCTTGAGCAGGCACGCAATATAGCTCTGACGGGTTCGGCTCTGTCGGCTGTGGTTGCCTACGAGCAATTTAAAAAGAGTCGGCATGTCTCTTTGAAGGAAGTCTTTCAGAGTGAACTCTTGCTCTCCATCAACTGTGTGCTGAAAGGCGATTTTCAGGAAGGGGTCAGAGCGCTTCTGGTGGATAAGGATAATCAGCCACAATGGGCTTATCCAGTGATTGAAGAGGTTCCTCAGGAAAAAGTAGTCGAAATGTTTACCCCCCCCTGGGGAGAGTCAGCCAATCCATTGTCTAATCTCTGATGTATATCGGTAGCTGGTTCCCATGTGGAGCGCGGGAGCCAGTTGAAATTGATTATTGCGATAAAATGTGATCCAGATTCATCGGAATGCGTAGGATGAGTGACGCATCTAATTGAGGCTTCTATGAAAATACTGGTTGCTGGTGGCAGTGGTGGAATTGGTCGGGCCTTTGTCGAAGAGATCGTGCATGAAATGCCAGAAGCGCAAGTACATGCCACTTTTTTCAGAAGCTCTCCGGATTCCAAAAACTCTCCAGAAAATAATAATTCCGTAAACTCCGTTCAATGGCACAGGTCAGACCTTACCGATGCCGATTCCGTTGAACAGCTTGCCGATAGCGTTGGGCCAATTGACTGGATTATCAATGCTTCGGGAATGCTGCATACTCCCACTCAGATGCCTGAAAAATCGATTACTCAGATAGATTCAGATTTTTTTCACAAAACAATGGCTGTGAATGTTCTGTCGACACTTTTTTTGGCCCGTTACTTCCTGAAAAATTTTAAAGGCAGTGAATGCCCCCGGTTTGTTGCACTGTCTGCAAGGGTGGGTAGTATTGAAGATAACAGGGTGGGGGGTTGGTACAGCTACAGGGCATCGAAATCGGCTCTTAATATGGTGTTGAAGACACTCAGCCATGAGTGGCGAAGGAAAAAGCCCGATGGTTGTATTGTGGCCATTCATCCCGGAACGGTAGATACTCAGCTTACCGAGCCATTTAAAAAAAATGTTCCACCCGAAAAACTCTTCTCTTCGCAGCACTCAGCCCAGCGGATGTTGGAGGTGATTCGTCGTTTAAGTTCTGAGCAGACTGGTCAGTTTCTAGCATACGACGGCTCCCTGATTCCCTGGTAGTTAATTAGTATTGATTTTCCCGGATAGTCAGAGGCATTGATAGTCAGAGGCATTGTTGGTCAGAGGCATTGTTGGTCAGAGGCATTGTTGGTCAGAGGCATTGTTGGTCAGGTTACTTCATAAGAGAAGAGAGTGGCTGTTTCCAAAGCCTGCTTTGAAAAGAGAATACCAAAGCAGGCCTAGCAGCCTGTCGGACTTAAGACTGTCCTACTGCGGTTGCAATAAATTGGTCTAAAAATCTCTGTTTCTTCGTCAAATAGCTCGCTATTCTCCTCAGAAACAGAGATTTTTATCCTCAATTTCTTGCAATCCTCGCTACGGACGCTCAAGTCCGACAGGCTGCTACAATGCCAGCGTCAGCTAAGCATCGACAGGACAACTTCTGCAACAGCTTCTGAAGAAGCTGGATTTTGCCCGGTTACCAGTAAACCATCGGTAATACAGTAGGGTGACCAGTCATCTCCCTGGCTGTATTGGCCTCCCTTGTTTTTGAGCTCATCTTCCAGAAGAAAGGGAACCACATCGGTTAAACCTACAGCGGCCTCTTCGCTGTTGCTGAAACCGGTGACTCTCTTGCCACTGATCAGTGGTGTATTGTCTCCTTTCTTTGCATTCAGCAAAACGGCTGGTGCATGACATACGGCAGAGACAGGCTTTCCCTGTTTCGCGAATGCTTCTATCAGGGCTATAGAGTTTTTGTCATGGGCCAGATCCCATAAAGGGCCATGGCCACCCGGATAAAAGATGGCATCGTATTCGTCAGCAGAAACCTCAGACAGCTTTAAGGTATTTGACAGCTTGTTTTTCAGGGCACCGTCCGAATCAAACCTTTTTGTGGCTGCAGTCTGAGAGTCCGGTTGGGCACTTTTGGGGTCAATGGGCGGCTGGCCACCCTTCGGGGATGCGAGGGTTACCTCGGCATTGTGATCCGCAAACACATAGTAGGGCGCTGCAAACTCCTCGATCCAGAAACCCGTTTTCTCACCTGTATCTCCCAGCTTGTCATGGGATGTCAGGACGAATAACACCTTCATAAGTTCATCTCCATATGGTCAGGCGGCATGCCTGAGAATTTTGGTGGCAACTTCAGGAGTAATATTCTGCTTTTCTCCCAGTGCAGTCATTTTGTGCCGTTTCAGCTGATCAACAAGGTCAGCGATGGCGCTTTCCTCAATGCCATAATCGGACAAACGCGTTTTAATACCCATCTGTTCAAAGAATTCGCGGGTTTTGCTGATGGCTGAATCCATCTTCTCCTGGTCGTTGCCTTCCTTAATGCCCCAGATCCTGTCAGCATACTGAAGCAGCTTGGACGCTTTCTCTTCTCTCATGACATGCATCACTGAGGGGAGCACGATGGCCAGTGTCTGGGCATGGTCGAGGCCAAACAGGGCAGTGATCTCGTGGCCAATCATATGAGTAGACCAGTCATGGGGCACACCCACGCCAATCAGACCATTCAAGGCCTGATTTGCAGCCCACATGATGGTGGCTCTGGATTCATATTCCCGGGGTTGTTTGAGTACAACCGGGCCTTGCTCAATCAGGGTTAACAGCAAACCTTCGGCATAGCGATCCTGAACAGGGGCATTTTCGCGGGTCGTCAGATACTGCTCCATTACGTGGACAAAGGCGTCTACGACACCGTTAGCGGTCTGGCCTTGCGGAAGGCTATAAGTGGTTTCCGGATCCAGCACAGTAAATTGTGGAAAGACTTCGGGGCTGCTAAAAGCCAACTTGTCATTGGTGGCTCTGCGGGTAATAACTGACCCTGAGTTACTTTCCGAGCCTGTTGCCGGAAGGGTAAGAACGTTGCCAGCAGGTATGGCCTGATGAATCCTGGCGTGCTCACTGAGAATGGTCCAGGGATCTCCTTCAAATGGAATGGCTGCGGCAATAAACTTTGTGCCATCAATGACCGAGCCACCACCTACGGCCAACAAGAAATCAATGTTTTCCTGTTTTGCCAGAGCAACCGCTTCCATCAGTGTTTCAAAGGAAGGGTTAGGCTCAATACCGCCAAACTCGGTAATGGACGTATGCTCTTTCAGGGCTTCCCTGACTTGATCAAGAGTGCCGTTCTTTTTAATGCTACCACCGCCATAGGTGATCAGAATTCTGGCATTACGAGGGACTTCATCAGCAATACGGGCGATCATGCCTTTGCCAAAGTGAATGCGTGTTGGGTTGTGAAATGAAAAGTTTTTCATGATTAAACCTAATACTGATTAGCTGAGTTTAACGAGCATTTTGCCGGTATTAATGCCAGAGAAAAGCCCGAGAAAAGCTTCAGGGGCCTGCTCGATACCTTCAAAAACCGTTTCTTTCCAGGAGATCTTGCCTTCCTGTATCCAGTGGCCCATCTGTTGGACAAACTCGGGGTAATGCTCCCAATGTTCGAACACAATAAAGCCCTGCATTTTCAGTTTTTTTACAATTATCTGAGCCAGATTGGCTGGTCCGGGAACAGGAGCAGTTGAGTTGTATTGATCTATCATGCCGCATACAGCTATACGTCCATGATCGTTCATTAGATTGAGGGCGGCTTCAAGGTGCTGGCCGCCGACATTGTCAAAATAGACATCAATGCCTTCAGGGCAGGCTTCGGCAATGGCATTCGCCAGGTCAGGTACGGTCTTGTAATTGACCACTGCATCGACTTTCAATTCTTCCTGCAGGTAACGGGCTTTATCGTCGGAGCCAACACTGCCGACAACATAACAACCCTTGAGCTTTGCAATCTGGCAGACGGTCGACCCTACTGCTCCGGATGCAGCAGAAACAAAAACACGGTCGCCTTTTTTCAGTTCTGCAATTTGTGTTAATCCCACCCAGGCTGTCATGCCAGGCATACCCATTATTCCCAGGAAGGCCTGATCGTCAATTTCTGTCTGGGGTAGCAATTGAAGGTCTTTATCATCAGAAATGAAATACTCGCGCCAGCCTTTCATGCTGGACACTTTGCTACCTGTCGGCAGGGATGGATTTCGTGACTCTATGACTTCGCCGATGGCTGCACCTTCGAGGGCGGCATCCAAAGCAAAGGGTGGCACATAGCTTTTGCGATCGACCATGCGTCCACGCATGTAGGGGTCAACAGACATCCAAAGGTTTTTAACCAGAACTTCACCCTCTTTCAGCTCTGCAACGGGCTGAGAAACCAGTTTGAAGCAGGTGCTGTCTGGCAAACCTTCGGGGCGTCTGGCAAGATGAATCTCGCAATTTTTCTCTATAAACATGAACGAATGTCCTGAAACAGATAGTTCAGGGGATAATTTATCGTTGTACTCAATATGACTCCAATGCATCATTGTTATATTGATCATGATTGTGAGTAATGAGTTTGCCTGTTGATAATCTGTCGTCTTCCGACTTAAATTTGCTGCCGGTGTTGCAGGTCCTGATGGAAGAGCGAAGTGTGACCCGTGCTGCTGGTCGATTAAATCTGACTCAGCCTGCCATCAGTCGAAGTCTGGCCAGACTTCGGGTACTTTTTGATGACCCTTTGTTCACCCGGACTCCCCAGGGGTTGGCACCGACACCACGGGCCCAGGGTATAGCCCTGGACTTGCAAAAATCATTGCAAGACATCAGCCAGTTAATTGAGCCTCCCCGTTTCATAGCGGCAGAGTCTGAGCACAGCTTTCGAATGGCCTCTTCAGATTATGGGGCTCACGTTTTACTGCCTGAAGTCATCAGGAGGCTAAGTCGTGAGGCTCCGGGAATTTCGCTCGAAATTGTGCCCTGGCGTTCGCATTTGCTCCATGAGATGGATCAGCAGAATGTCGATCTGGCTGTCTGCTCTATCACCGACGCGCCGGCAATGATTCATGGGCGAGGAATAGGTCAGGACAAGTTTGCCTGTGTTGTCAGAGATTCACACCCTCTGCTGGAGCAGGGCATGGATATTGAGCGCTATGCCAGCCATTCCCACGCACTGATTACCATGGGGGGGGAGCGTAAGGGTGCTGTTGACTACCTGTTGGAAGAGCGGGGATTGTCCAGACGAATTGCCCTGAGGGTGCCGCACTTTATTGCCGCACTGGCTCTGGTAGCCAATACCGATTATATATTGACAGCACCTTATGGGTTGGTGAGAAGCTGTGCCAGTCACTATGGATTGGCGATACTGCCTTTTCCCATGGAGCAAAAGCCTTTTACCTACTCAATCATCTGGCATGAGAGGTATATGAAAGAACCGGCTCATATCTGGTTCAGGCAGCTTGTTTATGAAGAGCTGACTCAAAAGATCAGTCGGCTTCAGCTTGAGTGCACGGTTTGAGCAGCTATGGTTGATAACGCAAATTTGAGAAGAAAAATTTCATTTCTTTGTTAATTTTCTGTCAATATAGGAAGCACACATAACTAACAGGGAGTGTTTGACATGAAGGCTAAAGGATTAGCACTGTTGCTGATTTTATTTCCATTGCATTTGATGGCTGAACAGATGGTAGATAATAAACGCTGTTCATCAGGTCTGGCCATCTATATCGCAGGTGATTATGCCAAAGCGTTTGAGGTACTCAAAGTAGAAGCCGACAATGGGCTGGACTGTGCTCAGCATTGGGTGGCCAGAATGTACCAGATGGGTCATGGCATCCCCATGAACAAAGAGCTTTCTGAAACCTATTATAAATTGGCCGCCGGTCAGGGATTTGAACAGTCCATTTTGCAGCTTGAGTTGTTGAAGAAGAATTGAGAAGTGTTGCTGAAGAGTGTCTGGCGCAGCATAAGCATTTTCTCTGCAGCAGTGATAGCACGGAGTTATTGAAATGAAAAAAGCCTCTGACCACTTTTTATGCTGATCAGGGGCTTTTTATAATGGCGGAGGATTAGGGGGCGAGTCTGTCCAACTATCTCAATAGCTTAGGGTAATAGTTGTAGAGAAATATCCTCCCCGTGACACACTGTCATCACCATAAGTCGAATACCAGTCTTTAATAAGATGGTCGGGGTCACTACGTATCCGCAAATAAGGTAATATGTTATCTGCGAGCTTGTACCATCTTATGAGTGCCTCATGTCCCTGGACATCACTGACAGTGAAATCGAACCAGGACTGATGCCATGCGCAGTTAAAAAACGACGAGGAATAGTATATATGTGTCACAGCTCCCGGCGGAACCCGGGTTCTAAGTCCATTGAAACCAATATCATCCATAGGATTATCATCCATACACTTACCCTCATCCGTGTGCTTGGCCCAGTAGCTGTTATCTGTATTGCTTTTAAAATATAAAACAGCGGTTTTTGCCTGTGCAGCCGAACAGATTACCAGTGCGACAATCAATACAGCACAGCGTACATATTCTTTCTGTATCATTGTATTGACTCTAAAGGACAAGTTTATTAGGACAATTTAGCAAATAGTTAGACAGAAGTATGAACCCATTTTTGGAGGACCAGTGTTTTCTGACAGGTACGAAAACAAAAGGAAGATAAATTAAATATCTTCAAATTTAGGGTCTATTGTTATGTCTCAATTATAAAGCCTGCAGGCAAATCCAATTATGAAAACAGCAAGATTTCTCACTATGACTCACCTGTTTCTCTTGTTCGTAGTGTCTGTCATTTTGCCGTTTGTTGCTCAAAGTGCTGAATTTACCAACCTGTTGAGCTGGACTGGTTGGTTGAGTTCTTCCAAAGCCATTGAAAAAAAGAGTGAGACATCGGAAGGGATTAGCAAACTGTCATTTATAGGTGGCAGCCCGCCTCTCCATCTTAATTATGATCGCAAGGCGTTTGACGAGAACATCAAAACAATTTCTGAACTGGAGAGCAATCAGCTTTATATCATCCTCAATGGCCAACCAGGTCACTTGTTTAATTTTTGTTTCAGGACGCCACCCGCATTTTCAACGGGAAATTTGCCTCACCCCCCGGTAATTGCAGAGCCTCTGACGGGCCAGGCTATGCCGGATATACAAAACGGGGGAGTGAGGCTGGTTCCATTGGCGCCAGACAGTGATCACTGGCAACATGAGTACTCGGCCAGTTGGCGCTTGCCGAAAGGAAATAAGTCGTTGGTTCTGTCCATTGAAGACAATGAGAATGGATGGGTTTTAGAGCCGGAATGCAGCAGTATAGTTTCAGAAAGTACTGGTTTACCGTCGCCTTTGAGAAGCAATAATTATGGCAGTATTACTGACAGAAACAAAAAAGCATCATTTGTCGAAATTTTTTTCCGCAGTAAACAGGCTGTAAAAAATGGGCCTGATTATCTCGATGACAAAACACGTTTAGATGGCCCTTTTGTAATACCCGGAGCCGCTGATATTGCCGATAGCAGTCAGCCATTCGCAAGCTCTTCTGGTGGTGGCGGTTTTGGCGGTAGTGATGACTTAGACGACTTATTCAAGAAAAGGCCGGGAAACGGGATAGCCCCACTTTACGCTTTTGAATGGGTGAGTGAACTGGTCAGCAGAATGGTGCTGCTGCTTGTTCCTGACACTAACGGTCAGACTGTTAAAAAACAGGTCTGGGATAACCGGATTGTGCTAAAAATCAGGCAGGGTTGGAATGAGCAGGCGATCATAATTTCGCAGGAACTGTGGAACAGGATAAGGGAGGCAAATCTTGAACGGAATTCAGAACTTTTTCTGACATTGTCTGCAAATCCCGCTAATCCGGAAGCTGCATTTGATCATTACCTGGGCAGCAACCCGGCACAATCGCTGCAACCAGAAGACTACAGTCGCTATGCAAAGCAAGAGTTCATCCTAAGTCCTAAACAATTACGAAGTGTATCTGTTTTTCCGGGCCATTGCCCCTCAGTGATCGGTTGCTCCGGAGAAACCGCTCAGGTTGAGAAGGCAATGGCTGACCTTAGTGTGAAACCATCGACCAATGCCCAATCTCAAAGAGGTTATGGTCGGCAAAATCAAGGCAGCCGCAGTGGAAGAAGGAGTGGAGGAGATGATGGGTCAGGAGGGGCACCCAACACTGGGTTATGCCAACATTGTAATAAACCTGCTGTCGCCTCCAATAAGTGTCTCAAATGCCTGAATCGTGAATCTCAACTCGATGAGCAGGAAGTGACTAAAGGATCGCCTCCTGGAATGAGAGGAGAAAAGAAAATACCGGAGCTTCTGGCAAAAGGTGTTGATAATTCAGCAGCCCGGTATCAGTCATCAGAAGCAGGCAAACTGAGCTCTGAAACCATGGTCTCTGACGCTTACAGGGAAGAAGTACAAAATGCCAGGCTTCATTCTGACAGACAGGGTTCGGAAGCAGGCTGGGCGTTGGTCGCTGATTCACGAGCACGGAAAGGCAAGAAGAAAAAGCGCTCAGACAAGTCTGTTGCCGACTATCCACCCTGTGCTGCCCGCCATCGAACTAACCCAAGCCAGGGCGCAGCTCAGGGGCAGCAGGCTTTGGTTAACATAGGACTTAAGTTCCGATATCGCCAGAACTCAACCCTGGCTGGTTTGCAGCGGACTGATTCTGACAGAGGTGATGCTTCCACTGGTTCTCAGTTAATTCCTGCAAAAAAAGGGGCAAAAGTAAAACTGAAATCACTGCTGGAGAGACCCCGGTATGATACTCCGCTGATAGATATTGGTGCCAATCTGGTCGGGAATAGTAGGTTTCAAAACTTGCACGCAGTTGTTGCTGATGCTGCCCGTTCGGGGGTCGGCACTATAATTTTAACCGGTTCGTCTATCCCGGTATCCAGACAGGTTCAAAATGAGGTAATGAAATGGGGGAAACCCTTCCCTGTGTCAGGCAGAGAAACTGATCAGGCAATGGCTATTGGCGATTCCTCTGATGCCTTACGATGTTCTTTATACTACACAGTGGGTTGTCATCCTCACGATGCCAGAGACTTTTTGAAAGATGGTGGCATCCCGGCGATGAAAAAAATGCTTAAGAAGGATCGCAAACGCTGCATCGCAGTGGGTGAGTGCGGGCTTGATTACAATCGAAAATACTCGCCTGTGGAAGATCAGAAAGAAGCTTTTCGGCAGCAGCTGGCACTGGCTGTAGAAATGAAAAAACCGTTGTTTTTGCATGAGCGTGACGCTCATGACGATTTCAAGGAAATTCTGGTGGATTATATTGAGCAACTGCCCGTGAAAAAAATGGCCTGCGTTCACTGTTTCACCGGCAATAGCGAGGCTCTGCAAGATTACATCGATCTGGGGTGCTCTATTGGAATTACAGGATGGATTGCTGGTGGCTGCAACAGAGATCTGGTGGAAGCATTGCGTACTGTTGGATGGGATGTTCTGCGGGATCGTCTGATGATTGAGACTGATGCACCCTTTTTATGCCCCTTCCAGGTGATGCCCCGAAAAGATAATCCTGTGAAGGGTAGTAAAAAAAGAGTTGATAATGTTCCTGCTAATCTGCCCTATGTGGTCCATGCACTGAGTGTAATACTGGGTGTAGATGCTGAAGAGATTGCTGCTGCAACCACCCGTAATGCCAGGGAGATATTCACTATATTTGATCATGATTGAAAAATTTCGAAGATCTGGAGTCTTAAATAAAGCGTTCAGATAAGGATGTCTGAAGCAATAAGGTTTCAAACAAATGAAACTCGCAAACAGACCAGCATGATTCCAGAGGTTTTCGTAATAGATGGCGGTGGGTCAGAGATTCGAACTCTGGGTAGGCTATTAACCTACGCCGGTTTTCAAGACCGGTGCTTTCAACCACTCAGCCAACCCACCGTATCAGGTGAAAATTCACAGTAAAAGCAAGCTGTCACCCAAGTAACTGCCTACAGATATCTGATTTCAAAGGAAATTTAAATATGGCGGAGGGACAGGGATTCGAACCCTGGGTGGGCTATTAACCCACGCCGGTTTTCAAGACCGGTGCTTTCAACCGCTCAGCCATCCCTCCGCAGCAACGGGAATGAATATTACCTGAAAACGATCAACTGTCAAACCCTTGAAAACCAAAGGATATCTCCTGAATGGAAAAATATTTATGGCAAAGCATCGGAAAAAGTAACGATTGTTACGATTTTGTAACGCCATCAGGGTACTGTGGGCATCATGTAAAACGAAGTTTTGGATATAGCCGACATGTTCAGCTCTGGTATACTCCTTATATATCTCCCAACGTGAGGAATAAAAAGATGGAACGAAAATCTACCGTTATAGCGTCAAGGCCGACACAGGTTGGCAGCGGCATTGAGATCAACAGTGTTTTGCGCAACACCTACCTGTTGTTGGGTATGACACTGCTGTTCAGTGCTTTTACTGCTGGTGTGGCCATGGCACTGGAAATCAGCCGTATCACTGCCCTGGTGCTCAGCCTGGTAGGTTTTGGTCTGATTTTCGTTGTCAATAAAACCGCTGACTCAGGCAAAGGTCTGGTGGCTGTTTTTGCTTTCACCGGTGTTCTGGGCGCAGCTCTTGGCCCTATGCTGAACTTTTATCTGGCTCTGCCTAATGGTCCTTCTCTGGTGATGCAGGCCCTGGGCGGAACAGCCGTCGTATTCTTTGCTCTGTCTGCCTATGTACTGGTTACCCGCAAGGACTTCTCATTTATGGGGGGGTTCTTGATGGTTGGCCTGATTGTGGCCGTCATTGCCAGTATCGCCCTGATCTTCTTCCAGATCCCGGCGGCATCTATGGCACTGTCTGCTGCCATTGTATTGCTGATGTCCGGTTTTATCCTGTTTGATACCAGCCGTATCATCCACGGCGGCGAAACTAACTATATCCGCGCTACCGTCTCTTTGTATCTGAATATCTACAATCTGTTTACGGCTCTGCTTTCTCTGCTGGGCATGTCTGACGACTAAGTATTCGATGGCCCATATAAATACCCCGGTATCCCCGGGGTATTTTTTTGTCGAAGGGAGTCTTTGAATGAAATACGCACTGGCTGTATACGGTGCCTCCGGCACCGGGCAGTCTTCACTGACAGCGCTTTCTTTTGCCAGGGCCCTGCTGGCTTGTGGCCATGAGATTATTCGGGTCTTTTTTTATCAGGAGGGTGTGCACAATGCTTCCAGCCTGGTTTCTCCACCACAGGATGAGGTGAATCTGCCAGAGCAATGGCAAAAGCTGATAACGGAGCAGGGTATTGATGCCGTTGTCTGCGTCGCAGCGGCTCTTCGCAGAGGTGTGGTGAATACTGAAGAAGCTGAAAGGTACGAACTGTCTGGAAGCAATCTCAGAGAGGGGTATGATCTCTCGGGACTGGGCCAGTTAATTGAAGCGACGATTGTGGCCGATCGTCTGGTTACTTTTGGAGACTAAGCATGAGTCAATCCATTTGTATTATATCGACTCAGGCCCCTTACCGTGGTCAATTTGCCAAAGAAGCCCTGGACGCTGTGCTGGTTTCTGCATCCTACGAGATCCCAACCCGTCTGTTGCTGATGGGGGATGGTGTTTATCAGATCCTGGATGGGCAGTCTCCCGGACAGCTGCAAAGGAAAAAACTTTCAGCCCTTTTTCAATCCCTGGAGCTCTATGGCATTGAAACAGTTTATGTGGATGGAGAATCCCTGACAGAGCGTCACCTTGATCCAGAGCAGTTATTACCCCTGTACACACTGCTGGAAGGGGACGCGGTGGCCTCTTTCCTGGCACAGCAAGATAAGGTATTGAGTTTCTGATGGCTACTCTGCATACCGTCAATAAAACCGGACAACCCCTGGAGCTCTGCCTGAGAGCCCTTAATGCCGGTGACAGTGTTCTGCTTCTGGAAGAGGGCGTTTACGCTTTGTACGAAGCCAGTGATGTTTTATCGGATCTTCTCAGGCATGTAACCGTCTATGTGCTGGAGGCGGATGTTCTGGCCCGGGGAATCACAAACAGAGACGATCTCGATATTGGTATGGTGGACTATCAGGGCTTTGTTGAGCTGACGGTGGCCAACGACAAGGTGGTGAGCTGGTTTTAGAATATGTCGGATTTGATGCTTGATAAAGACGGTTATCTGGTCAACCTCAGTGACTGGAATCCAGAGGTAGCGGGTCAGTTAGCTGCTGAAGAGCAAGTTATTCTGACCGATGAGCACTGGGAAATCCTTAATCTGCTCAGAAAGTATTATCAGCAATTTGAACACGCTCCCAGTCAAAGACCTTTTGTGAAATACGTTGCCAACCAGCTGGGAAAAGAGAAGGGGAACAGTCTCTATCTGATGAAGCTGTTTCCCGGCAGTCCCGCCAAACTGGCTGCCAGAATTGCAGGTCTGCCGAGACCTACAAACTGTTTCTAGAACAGCCTGGTCTGTGTATCCCCACCACAAAACCGGGCTGTCCGGTCGACAGCCCTCCGGTAGCTTCAATTTGATTTAGCCGCCTGGCTGGAAGATTCTGAGGCACTGACATCCTGGCGATAGACATGCCAGCAAAACAGCCCCAGGTTATGTATTGCGACCTCGGATTTGATGTTTTCGTAGGATTTAATCCCCACGTCCTGTGACATGGGTTCAAGAGCCGAATGGAAGATATAATCCGGCGAGTATTGCCAGGGTGCTAAGGATATTTCCCGTTCAAACCTTTCTGTATTTATGGAGGTAAAAAACAGATAAATAGCCTGCCGCGAAGGAAGTGTTGCCAGCAACTGGTTTAACCGGTAGATATCACCGTTTTCTGCGTTCATTTCTGCGGCTATTGCCTGGCGACGGGGTTCTGTCTGACGCTCCTCCAGCGTAATGCTTTGAGCGAGCGCGTGGTAATGTTTGGTGTACACCAGTTCCGGGGGAATATATTGCTGGGGTGAGGATGCGTGCGGGTCTTCGGTGATCAGGACAAAACAACCAGGATTGTTTTTTATGAGTGTGGTGAGATAAAAATCAGTTTTCCCCTGTGCAATCTCTTTACAAAGTTGTACTTCTTCCGAAGGCAAGCCGGTATAAGGGTGTATAGCGGTAAACAAAGTGGTCGCAGGATTAGCGCCAGCAATTTCCTGAGCCGGGATTATGTTGATGGGCAGCGGGTCGTCACAGTAAGTTCGATCCTGCATAGCATAAGCATTTCCGATATCTACAGGAATTACTTTGATCTGGGGGTTCAGCTCTTTGAGATAGCTTTGCATTAACAGGGATATTTTTCCAAAACCACAGCCAACATCAACAATGTATTTGATTTCGCTGTTTTTGCTTAAAAAATCAGCCAGAAAGCTGAAGTTAAAGAGTTCCAAATGACCCCTGTTTGACTCCAGGGCCGCATCAATAAATGATTGCGAAGTATCCAGTGTCATCAGTTTCTGGTTGCCGATCTGGACAGTTTTCGGTTCAGACGTACCGGGTACATTGGCATAGCTCGCACAGCAATAACGCCGGGGATTATTATCCATATGCTCACATTCCCAGTAAGTTTCAGGTGACGACGCAGAATGAGGGTTCAAGCCAGTAATGGTTTGGCTTGAAAGACTGGTGGCCTGTTGTTCCTGAATTCCATCGCCGTCGGTTTGCAATTGTGGGGCGATGTTATGTTTTTGCCTGACATGATCAGGTTTGTCAGGGGGAGTTTCTCTGGTAAATTCCTGTTGTGTCGTCGGAGCCTGTAAATTGGCAGTGTCCATACTTCTAATCATGACATTTCTCCTTGTCGATGAGTCATCAAAAAGATCAAACATTTTATTCAGCTTGGGCCGGTTTTAGTCTGTGCTTACATATTTAGACCAAAGTACTAGTTATTAGTTCAATCCATAAACCGGGCGTTGTTGACGGCTCGTTCCCAGGCTGGAGAGGGTGTCTGGCAGCTTCAATTTGAAGAATAGGGCTCTTTCGCAGTTTCGCTGGTCACTTTTGAGGCACTGATGTCCTGACGATAAACATGCCAGCAACGCAGCTCCAGTCCATAATTTTCCAGGACAGATTTGATATGAGCGCGAGACCTGATTGCCTTATCGTCTAGCCTTTTTCCCCAGAGATAAGCATTAAAAATATAATCCGGCGTGAATAGCCTGGGTTTTAAGTCCATTTGCCGTTGTAATCTCTCTGTAATTGCAGAAGTCATAGCCAGATAATGACTCCGCTGCTCAGGAAGTTTTGCCAGAAACTGGTTTAACCGGTCAATATCACCATTTTCTGCATTCATCTCTGCAGCTTTTGCCTCTTGAAGGGATTTTGTCTCAATATCTTCCGACGAAACGCAATTCGGTAATGCATGGTAATGTTTGGTGTACACCAGTTCCGGGGGAATATAAAGCTGGGGTGAGGATGCATAGGGATCTTCGGTGGCCAGGACAAAACAACCGGGATTGTTTTTTATGAGTGTGGTGATGTAATACTCGGTTTCCCCCCTTACGATCTCCCCGGAGAGTTTTTCTTCTTCTGAAGGCGTGCCGGTAAAAGGATGTAAGACGGTAAACAAAGTGGTTGCCGGTGTAGCGTCAGCAATTTCCTGGGCCGGGATTATGTTGATAGGCAGTGGCTTGTCGTGGAAAACTGCATAGAGACTACCGTAAATATTTGCGATATCCACAGGAATCACTTTAATCTGAACTTCCTGCTCATTGAGATATTTTTGCATTAACAGAGATATCTTTGCGTTACCGCAGCCAATATCAACAATGTATTTGATTTCGCTGTTTTTGTGCAAAAAATCAACCAGGAAGTTGAAGTTAAAGAGTTCCACATTGTCCCTGTCTGCCTCCTGGGTCGAATCAACAAATGATTGCGCAGTATCCAGTGTTATCAGCTTCTGGTTGCCGATCTGGGCAGTTTTCGGTTCAGCCGTACCCGATACATTGGCATGGCTCGCACAGTAATTGCGCCGGGGATTATTATACATACGGGCATATCCATACGAGTGAGTTTCAGGGTACGCTGCGGAATGAGCGTTTAAACCAGTAATGGTTCGGCTTGAAAGACTGGCGGCCTGTTGTTGCTGAATTCCATCGTCGTCGGTTTTTAATTGAGGCTCGATGTCACGTTTTTGCCTGACATGATCAGGTTTGTCAGGGGGAGTTTCTCTTGTAATTCCCTGTTCTGTTGTCGGAGCCTGGAAATTGGCAGTGTCCATACTTCTAATCATGACTATACTCCTTGTCGATGAGCATGTAATAAGACTGCAAACGCTTACTCAGAATGAACTGGTTTAAAGGTTGTCCTTACTTTTTGGACCAGAATATCAATAGAGAGTTCCATTCATAAACCGGGCTGTCTATTAGTTTCAATTTAAAAAATCAGGGCTCTTTAGTGCCTTGCTCGGTAACTTCTGAGGTAGTAATATCCTGACGATAGACATGCCAGCAACGCATCTCCAAATTGTTTCTTGTTAAGTCACGTTGAATTCCAAGATATGAACTTATTGGCTCGAAACATGTGATATTTCGAAGAAACGAATTGAAGATGTTGTCTGGGCGAAGTTGCTCAGGTTCCTTGGGTAATTCCTTTTGTAAATTTCCCCTGATTAGAGGGATCGAGTACAAATAAATATTCCGATCTCTGGTAGGAAATTTTTCCAGCAACTGGTTTAAACGGTAAATATCACCGTTTTCTGCATTTATCTCCGCAGCCTTTGCTTGACGATCAGACAATGTCTCATAATCGTGCGGCGAAAAGGCATTTGCGAATGCATGGTAATGTCTGGTGTACACCATTTCCGGGGGAATGTAACGCTGGGGTGAAGATGCGTACGGATCTTCGGTGGTCAGTACAAAACAGCCGGGATTGTTTTTCAGGAGTGTGGTGAGGTAATAATCGGTTTTTCCCTGTGCAATTTCCCTGGTCAGTTGCTCTGCTTCCCGGTCCTCTTCGGTAAAAGGGCGTATGGCGGTAAACAAAGTGGTTGCTGGTGTAGCGCCAGCAATTTCCTGAGCCGGGATAATGTTGATGGGCAGTGGCTTGTTGTGGTTATATACATTGTCATAAGCATTGGCAATATCAACAGGAATCACTTTAATCTGAACGCCCTCTTCTTTGAGATAGTTTTGCATTAACAGGGATTTTTTTCCGTCACCACAGCCAATATCAACAATGTATTTGATTTCGTTGTTTTTGTTTAAAAAATCAACCAGGTACCTGAAGTTATGGTGTCCCAAATCTTTCCTGTCTCCTTCCAGATCCGGATCAATAAATGATTGTGATGTATCCAGCGTTATCAGTTTCTGGTTGCCAATCTGGACAGTTTCCGGTCTAAACGTACGCGGTACATTGGCATAGGTCGCATAGTAGTTGCCCCAGGGGTTATTATTCATATGGGCTTCACGTCGACGCCTGGAACTACCCGGGTAGGGTTTGCGAGGAGTGTTCAGTTCTAAGGGACGTTCATCTTGTCCAACGTGTTCACTGGCCTCAGGGGCACTCTGGCTGTGCGAGGCTGTCTCAGAAGTCTTGCATTTTTGTGATTCGCTGGGATCAAAACATTGCTTTAATACTTGTGAACTGTGTTTGTTTGCCAGTTTTTGCCTTGTCTGAGTTTTGCTGGTTACTTTTGCGTCTGCCTCGCGCGCATTGGGTAATGGGCTTTTTATATCTGCATTCAAATCAGTAACGGTTCGGCTTGAAAGATCAAGTCTCTGTTGTTGAATTTCGTTGCCGTCGGTTTTCAGATGAGGGGGGATGTCATGTTTTTGTACAACATCATCAGGTTTATCAGGGCGAGTTTCTTTAGTATTGCCCGGTAATGTCGTCGGAACGACAGGGTTTTCTATACCTCTAATCATGACTGTTCTCCTTGTCGATGAGCACGCAAAAAGTTTAAAAACGTTTATTCATTAATAGTCAGTGCTTATAGATTTAGACCAAGGTACAAGTTATTAGTTCAATCCATAAACCGAACTTTGTTCTGGGGGGCTGTATCCACAGGCTTCTGAGGTATTTATATCCTGACGAAAGACGTGCCAGCAACGCAGCTCCAATGCCTTTCTTTTTACGTCATATTGGATATCATCATAAGGTCTGACACCTTCGGTAAAGGACCTTTTATCAAGATATAACCTGAAGATTTCATCTGGCCAAAATCGATCGGGCTTTTTGACTATTTCCGGCTGTAATTGATCTTTCAATGCAGAAATCTCAGCTTGATAGCTGTTCCGCATTTCAGGAAGTTTGGCCAGCAACTGGTTTAACCGGTGAATATCACTGCTTTGCGCATTCATTTCTGCAGCTTTTGCCTGACGAATGGCTTTCTCTGTCTCACAAGCCGCTGGAACAAGGAAGTTCGGGTATGCATAGTAATGCTTGCTATACACCAGTTCCGGGGGAATATAATGCTGTGGTGAGGATACATAAGGATCTTCGGTGATCAGGACAAAACAGCCGGGATTGTTTTTTATCAGTGTGGTGAGATAAAAGTCAGCGATCCCCTCTCTAATTTCCTTATTCAGTCTTCTTGCTCCTGAGCCTGAGCCGGTATAAGGGTGTGTGGCGGTAAACAAAGTGGTTGCGGGTGAAGCATTGGCAATTTCCTGGGCCGGGATCAGGTTGATGGGCAGTGCCCTGGCACCGTCAGCTTCATTGGCATAATCATTACGGACGTCCACAGGAATTACTTTGATCCGCAATCCCTTTTCATTGAGATAGTTTTGCATTAACAAGGATATTGTTCCGCGGTGACAGCCAATATCAACAATGTATTCAATTTGGTTGTTTTGGTATAAAAAATTAACCAGAAAGTCGAAGTGATACAATCCCAAAAAGCGCCTTTCTGCCGCCAGATCCGAATCAACAAATGGTTGCGAAGTATCCAGCGTGATCAGTTGCTGATTACCAATCCGGACTGTTTCCGGTGTAACTGTTTCCGGTAGATTGGCATAGGTAGCCGAGTAGTTCCCCCGGGGATTATTATCCATATAGACTGATGTACATCTGGAAGTACCGGGATATGGCCTGGAAGGAGTCTTCAAATCAGCAACGTTACGGCAGGAAAGACTGAAGACTTGTTGCTCGTGGATTTCGTTGCCATCGGTTTTCAGAAAAGGGTTGACCTCTTGTTTTTGCCTGCAATAAACAGGTTTGTCAGGGGGAGTTTTTTCAGTACTGACCTGTTCTGTCGTCTTGACGTTTAAATGAGAAGTCTCCATATCTCTAATCACGATGGTTCTCCATGTTGATTAATAAGCAATAAGATCAAAAATCCTTATTCAGTTTGAACTGGTAAAAGTTTTGCGTTTTCTCTTCAGACAAAATATTAATATTGAGTTCCATTCATAAAACGGACTGTCTGGTAGTTTCCATTTGAAAAATACGGCTCTTTAGCAGCCTGGCTGGAAACCTCTGAGGCATTAATATCCTGGCGATAGACATGCCAGCAACGCATCTCCAATCTATTTTTTGCCAGGTCATGTTTAATATCAGGGTATAACCTGAAACCCTTGATAGATGCCATCTTGTCAAGATACAACTTGAAGATTTTGTCTGGCCTGGCTCGCTCAGGTTTTCCGGGTAATTCTACTTGCAATTTTTCTTTAATTGCAGGGATCGAGGCCAGGTAATGGGCCCGCTCTTCAGGAAGTTTTGCCAGCAAATGGTTTAACCGGTGAATATCACCTTTTTCTGCATTCATTCTCATGGCTTTTGCCTCTTGGTTGGGGTTTGTTTCATAATCATCCAGCTTCATGTCATTCGCGAATGCCTGATAATGTTTGGTGTAAACCAGCTCAGGAGGAATATAACGCTGGGGCGAGGAGAGGTAGGGATCTTCGGTTGCCAGGACAAAACAGCCGGGATTGTTTTTTATCAGCGTGGTGAGGTAGTAGTCAGTCATCCCCTGTGCAATCTCCCTGCTCAGTCGTCTTGCTACTGAGCCTGTGTCGGTATAAGGGTGAATAGCGGTGAACAAAGTGGTTGCCGGTGCAGCGCCAGCAATTTCCTGGGCCGGTATCAGGTTGATGGGCAGTGTCGTGGCGACGTCAGATATACCGGCATAAGCATTGCTGACATCCACAGGAATCACTTTGATTGGTAATGTCTTTTCGTTGAGATAGTTTTGCATTGACAGGGATGCTTCTGCATTACCACAGCCAATATCGACAATGTATTCGATGGTGTTGTTTTGGCGTAAAAAATCAGCCAGAAAACTGAAGTTATAAAGTTCCGAATCAATTCTGTCTTCCACCAGGGTTGGATCAACAAATGCTTGCGACCTATCCAGCGTAATCAGCCGCTGGTTGCCAATCTGGACAGTTTCCGGCTTAACCGTAACGGGTACATTGGCATAGGTTGCAGAGAAATTGCTGCGGGGACTGTTATCCATAAAGGCAGACTCGTAACTGGAATGACCAGGGTATGGTCTGGAGGGAGCGATCTGCTGTGTGGCACGTCTGTCTTGTCCAATAGGTCCACTGGCCTCAGGGACGCTCTGGCAATGCCAAGCTGTCGCTAAAGTGGGTCGCTTCGCTGATATGGCGTTAAAAAGTGGCTCAAAATACCCATCTACTTCTTGTAAACGACGATTTTTACCCACTTTTTGCTTTGTCACAGCGTTGCTTGCTACTTTTTCGACAGTCTCGTGCAGAGAGGAGGGTGATGGACTGATTTCAGGGTTGTTTGAGTCCGAATTTAAATCAGTAATCACTCGGCTCGAAAGACTTTTGGTTTGTCGTTGTTGAATTCCGTTGCCGTCGGTTTTCGGGGTGATGTTATTTTTTTGCGCAATATCATCAGGTTTGCCAGAGGTTTTTTTTTCTGTACTGCCCTGTTTTGCCGTCTGAATGGGAGAATTGGCTGTGCCCGTACTACGAATCATGACTAGTCTCCACGTCTATGCAACAAGATCAATAACTTTATTCACCTTGAACGGGTTAAAATTTGTAATTGTATGTTTAGACCAAAATATCAACGCTTAGTTCAACTCAGGCTCTTCAGGGATAACTGTGCCGTTTGGGGCCTTCAATTTAAAAATCGGGCTTTTTTCGCCTACTGGCTTGCCACTTATGAGGGATTGATAGCCTGACGATAGACATGCCAGCAAAGCATCTCCAATTGATTATTTTCTACTTCACGTTTGATACTTTCAAAAGTTCTGCCAACTTCCGTTAATAAGTCATTATTAATGTGCAACTCAAAGATGACATCTGGCCAGAATTCAGAAGGCTTTCTGAGTATTTGCTGCTGTTGACAGCTGGTAATTTTATTGATCGAAGCCAGATAACTATCCCGCTGTTCAGGCAGTTTTGCCAGCAACTGGTTTAACCGGTAAATAGCACCATTTTCTGAATTCATTTCCGCAGCTTTCTCCTGACGAAGGGCCTTTGCCTCATCGGTCTCCGACGGAATCCTGTATACGAATGCCTGGTAATGTTTGGTGTACACGAGTTCCGGGGGAATATAACGCTGTGGAGAGGAGGCAAAGCGGTCTTCGGTGGCCAGGACAAAACAGCCGGGATTGTTTTTTATGAGTGTGGTGATGTAATAGTCAGTTTTCCCCTGTGTAATGTCCCTGCTTAGCTTTATTGCTTCATAGTCGTGGCCGGTAAAAGGGTGTATGGCGATAAACAAAGTGTTTACCGGTGTAGCGCCAACAATTTCCTGGGCCGCTATTATGTTGATGGGCAGTGACTTGATAGCCTCATCGTCGTGATAATTGTAAACATCTACAGGGATTACTTTGATCTTGAAATTCTTTTCGTTGAGAAGGTTCTGCAGTAACAGGGATATTCCTCCGCTACCACAGCCAATATCAACAATGTATTCGATGGTTTTGTTTTTATCCAAAAAATCGAGCAGGTAGCTGAGGTTAAACTCCTCCCAATTGCTCCTGTCTGACTCCAGGTCTGGATCAACAAATGATTGTGAAGTATCCAGGGTCATCAGGTTCTGGTTGCCAATCCGGACAGTTTCCGGTTCAACCTCAGCCGTTACATTGGCATGTCTCGCACAGTAATTGTGCCGGGTAGTATTATCCATCAAGGCAAATACGCGTCTGTAACCGGAAGTATCAGGGTATGGCGTTAAGGGAGTGTTCTGCTGTGTGGGACGTTTATCTTGTCCAATGTGTTCACTGGTCTCAGGGACGCTCTGGTTGTGCAAGGTCATCTTAAAAGTTTTGCGCTTCTTCGGTACGGTGGGATCAAAACGTTCATTGACTTCTTGTGCACTGCGTTTGTTCGCCACTTTTTGCTCTGTCTCAGTTTTGTTGGCTACTTTTGCGTCTGCCTCGCGCGGTTTGGGCAATGGGCTGGTGTCAGAGTTGTTTATACCTGAATTCAAATCAGTAACGGCTCGGCTTGAAAAATCGACAGTCTGCTGTTGAATTTCGTTACCGTCGGTTTTCAGATAAGGGGTGATGTCATGTTTTTGCGTAACATCATCAGGTTTACCAGGGGGAGTTTCTTCAGTATTGCCCTGTTTTGCCGTCGGAACGAGAGAGTTGAAAGTGTCCATACCTCTGATCATGACTGCTCTCCTTGTCGATGAGTATGTAATGTGACTAAAAACCCTTGTTCAGAAAGAACTGGTTAAAAGTTTATCCTTAATTTTTTGACCAGAATATCAATTGAAAGCTCCATTCATAAACTGGGCTGTCTTTTAGTTTTAATTTAAAATCAGGGTGTTTTTGCTGCCTGGCCGGTAACTTTTGAGGCATTGATATCCTGGCGATAGGCATGCCAGCAATGCATCTCCAATCTATTTCTTTTTATCTCATCTTCGATGCTTTCGAATGTGATACATTCGGAAGATTTGTTAGTTGCCATGAATAATGTGTCATTAATATGCAAATTGAAGATATTATCTGGCCAGAATTTCTCTGGCTCTTTGAGTATGTAACTTTTTATTCGATCTGTAATTTGGGAGATTGAAGCCAGATAACCATCCCGCTGTTCGGGAAGTTTCGCCAGTAATTGGTTTAACCGGTGAATATTACCGTTTTCTGAGTTCATTTCTGCAGCTTTTTCCTGGTAAAAAGGCACCCTGTCATCATCCTCCAGCCACTTTATCCAAAAGCTATTCGCGTAGGCGTGATAATGCTTGGTGTACACCAGTTCTGGTGGAATATAACGCTGGGGTGAGGATGTGTGTCTGTCTTCGGTAGCCAGGACAAAACAGCCGGGATTGTTTTTTATGAGTGTAGTGATGTAATAGTCAGTTTTTCCCTGTGTAATCTCACTGCTCAATCCTTTTACTTCATCGTAGTCGCCGGTAAAAGGGTGTATGGCGGTAAACAAAGTAGTTGCCGGTCTAGCGGCAACAATTTCCTGAGCCGGGATAATGTTGATGGGCAGTGGCTTGTCGTCGTTATATACATTGTCATAAGTATTGGCAATATCAACAGGAATCACTTTAATCTGAAGTTCCTTTTCATGGAGATAGTTTTGCATTAACAGGGATTTTTTTCCGTCACCACAGCCAATATCAACAATGTATTTGATTGAGCTGTTTTCGCGTAAAAAATCAACCAGAAAGCTGAAGTTAAAGTATTCCAAATATTCCCTCTCTGCCTCCAGAGCCTTATCAACAAATGATTGCGAAGTATCCAGCGTAATCAGTTGCTGGTTGCCAATCTGGACAGTTTCCGGCTCAATCTCAAGCGGTACATTGGCATAGGTCGCATAGTAGTTATCCCGGGGGGTATTATTCATATGCTTCCAATGAATACGCTCGGAACTGCCCGTGTAAGCTTTGCCAGGAGCATTCAGTTGTATGGGACGCTTATCTTGTCCAATGTGTTCACTGGCCTCAGGAACGCTCTGGCTGTGCAAGGCTTTCTTAAAAGTCTGGCGCTTCTCCGATACGGTGGGATCAAAACGTTCATTTACTTCTTGTGAACTACCTTTGTTCGCCACTTTTTGCCCTGTCTCAGTTTTGCTTGCTACTTTTGCGACTGCCTCGAGCACAGAGGACGACGGGCTGATGTCTGAGTTGTTTAAGCCTGAATTCAAATCAGTAACGGTTCGGCTTGAAAGATCGACGGTCGGTTGTTGAATTTCGTTGCCGTCGGTTTTCAGATAAGGGGTGATGTCACGTTTTTGCGTAACATCAACAGGCTTATCAGTGGGAGTTTCTCTAGTGTTGCCCGGTATTGTTGCCGGAACGAGAGATTTGAGAGTATTCATACCGTTAATCATGACTTTTCTCCTTGTCTATAAATATGCAATAAGATTAAAAACGTTTATTCAGCTTGTAATGATTAAAGACTGTTCTTTTTATTTAGACCAAAGTACCAGTTTTTAGTTCAATCTATAAAATGAACCTTGTTACGGTGGGCTGCATCCAATACGAAGATACACTTGATGAGGCTGTTCCCGGTATCGAATAAAAGTTCCCTGAGACAGAACTTTTTTAGTTATCAGTTGTCTAAAAAAAGCTGGCTGATGCTGGCAAGATTTTCAGGAGGGAAACAACAATGCTGCCAAAAGGAGGGGCATCTTCCAATCCAGTAAACCTGAATGGTGGTGATAAAAACACATCTGAAAAGCACAATCCCGTAACAGCCCCGGCTACCGGAATACCTTCTGTCCAGAGCGTGGCATTACGGCATAGTCAAAGCTTTATGCCATCTGAAAGCTTACGCGCTACAAGAACAGTAAGACTGATCCAGGCTCGCTCCATTCTTGGTCATCCTTACTCCAGACCCGAAAATAAAAAAGCACTCCCGGAATCATCTGATAATGTGCTGATGCAACAAGTGATGATGGAGATGGCGGAACTGCAAGTCTCTTCGAAGGAGGCTCCATGGCATCAGCGCAACCTTGCGGATAATTTATCCCCGCAAGTCCTGATAAACCTGATAAGGCAGGGTGATACAGAAAGCGTAAAAGAATGCATTAGCAAAAACCCCCTTGCTCTGGCTATTAAAGATGAAGAAGGTAACTCCGTTCTGCATCTGGCGCTGCTACACGGCCATGATGACTTATCTCGGCTGTTGGTGAGTGGAGCTCAGCACCTGTTGCTGGCAATAAATAATAACGGCGAACGACCTCTGCATATCGCAGCTAAAGAAGAACAAAATAATTTTTTGAGATTTTTTCTGGATAATTGCCCCAACTTGTCATTATTGGAAAAAGAACTGCTGGCAACAGACAAATCAGGAGCCACCCCGGTTCACCTGGCAGCGCAACACGGAAATAAAGCCGGTTTAATGGCCATGTTTGAGTATGAAAGTCTCCGGAATCTGTTTGTTGGCAATTATTCACTTATTGGGTTGGCGATGGAAAATGGTCATAAGGAGTGTGCAGAAGTTATTATCAGCAGTGCAAAAAATGCGGGTACTTTTTTTCGACCCAATAGCCTTCTTCGCCATGCGGTAAAGTGTGGGCATTTGGATTGTGTAAAATGGCTCGTTCAAACCTGTCCAGATACTTTCACACCTGACGAGGTTTATTTAAATGACTTGGAGCCGCTAACTCAGCTGGCTATAAAACGTGGCCATGATGAAATTCTAAAATATCTTCTCGAGCAGCCGTTCTTCATCAATCGACTGACGAAAATGGGATATGCCTCTGAATTTCAGAGTAAAGAAAATGGTATCTGTGCAAAACTGATCAGAGAGGCCCGGGAGAAAGTGAAGTTGCCGTTTTGCCCGGTGAAGAATTTCGATAAAACGCTATTCCAACAGACCTTGCAGCAGGAAGAAGATAAAATTTTCAATAAAAATATCAGGGGAGAAAATTTATCGGATCAGCCCGACAACAGTTTTGCCGAGAGATCATCATCCGACAAATATTTGCCACAGGTTAAAGCCTTGTTAAGTGGGTTGCAGGAAATAGGGGTGTATGTACATTGTATCATTGAAGAAAATTTAGATAAAAAAGGTCAATTCATGTCTATGGGTGATACCGTGGCATCGGTTGGACTCATTAAAACCCTTGTTGACCTGGGCGCCAAAACTATTCATGCGCAATTGTCACCCCCGGATTACAGTGATTTCATTACACGACAAAAATTTAATCATAAAGAACAGGCAGGATACTTAAAGAAACAGCGAATAGCATTATCAATGTTGGCTTACTTGCTGCCAGGAATAAAGATTAATCAGGACATTCAGGAAATTTATATAAAAGACACCAGGGTTATCATTTCCAGCTGTAATCTTCGAAGCGAGAATAAAATCAATGCAGCCGTTACCCTTTCATTTTTTCGACCCGAAATGCTTTACTGGCAATTGGGGTGCATACAAGAATCCTACATTACTTTAAAACCCTATCGTTTTTTCATTGAGCATGAAACGATGTATTTGGATACCAAAACATCGGTTAAAATGAATGATGAAAATAACGAATACTCTCTATGGTCACAGCCTTGCAACGTTTCGAAATCCACTTTCACCGATAAATCACCCACAACTTCCATTGACGACAAGGATGCAGTGTCTGATTGTAATATCGTCTCTTTGCATCTACCGGCAAACGCCATTATTCCCGGCGAAGATCTGCAACCACAGGGAACGGAAATAGCCAACGAATCCGTCGATAGCCATCGAGCAACATTAATCTCTGCTATTGATGATCTTTGTGATTTATCTGCCAACGAAAAAATACATATTGCGGTAGTTTATGGTTTGCACACTGTTCTGCGCCAGAATAAAGCAACGATACTAAGCAATTGGCTTAGTGCTATTAAAATAAATCAGGGTCAGGCAGCAGACGCCCTCCCGGTAGTGGTGACCACCACGGTCAGCGCTTTTAGGGATAAGGATAGAGAGGGAGATGAATATATGGATGAAAATGGAATAAGTTCGTTAAAAGAAATCACCAGAACCACGGGCTTTACACTGGTTGACTTTCGGGATCAGCAGGACCGGGCCTCTTTGATGGCCTCGGGCAGGAGCCAATGGTTACTGTGTCTTATGCCCAGTCTGCCGCAGCAAAGTTTCAATAAGCTGGTGCAAAGCACCCGTTTCCCGGTATTAAGTGAAGGTGCCAATCTGACCACGACTCTGTTGCAAAGTGGCCAACCCCATCTTTCTCTCCTTCCCTATGGAAATACGCCAGTGGCCCAGGACATGGGAGTGCCATTGGAGGCTTTAAAGGCCCTGGCCTTTTCCTGCAAGCTACAGATGGAAAGGGAAGGCACCGGGATTGAAGTCCTTAAAAAGTTGTCCAATTTTGTCAGGGAAGGTCGCTATGCAGAGGCAGTTTCTTATATTGACAAGATAAAGACCAACGAGTTTGAATTTGAAAATGAGGCGTTGGATTTTGTATGGGCAGACCCCCAGCCATCGCCTTTGCAATTGCGGCCAGTCACCATTATGAGCCTGTTACATAAAGCAGAAAAACTGGGCGGGATTGAAAAAAAGGCGTTGCTCGCAGCGCTTGATCCTTCTGAGCAAGCCCTGGCTGATTATATTGATAGCTGCCTGGATAAGGACTCAATAACAAACCATCACTTCAGGCTGCAGCAAATGCATGTGAATAAGCCTTTCAATAACAAGGTGGTGGCAGCGCTGCTTCAATTTGGTCGCTATAAAAAACTGTTGCCTTGAGAGTAATCATGAAGCGGTTTACTGGTCTTTATGCCTATAAACGTCGGCTGACGTTCTTTACAGACCCCGAACTAATGCTAAGGTATCAAATTTTCACATAGGGAATCCCATCACCACCTAAACTGGAACAGAGACTCTTGTTCTTTTCGGAGATTTCCGATGTTCAGAAACCTTATCTGGATATTCCTGTTTTTTTCTTTCAGCGCCTTAGCAGAAAACACCACTAGCCAGTCCCTGCCAGCAACCGAGCTTGTTGCTTCACAGGCTTCGGTCATCAGCAATATTGAAGCTGCCAGCAAACGGGTGGTTCAGATGGAGGCCAACTGGGAGGATACCAGTTCTGAGATGACCCGCGATTTAATTCAGCAACAAGTCGTTTCCGATATTCGCACCACTACTCGTCTGGTTAATGATTTCCTTGACCAGGTTCAGGCTATTAATACCCCAGAGACCATAAAGCTGGGTGAAGAGGTGGTGAACGCAGAAAACCGCTTTTTTGAAGCCCGGCTAACCCCCGCCTCAACTGATCTGCGCAAACTGTTTGAACAATATGAGAAAGCCAGTGCCGATGAGCAGTTACTGGTGTTGTTCAACATCAACGACTTCTACGCCTACATAAACTGGCTGCTGAATGAACGGCTGGATAACCTGAAATTACTGAAAAGCTGGAAGGTCAATAGCGCCGCTGCGCAACAGCAACTTGACCGGGAGATAACCCTTTACGCTGAGTTTATGGCTACCTATCTCCGTAATAATAACCGCCAGAAAGAGTTGTTACAGACGGAGCTGAAATCCCTTCCTGCAGATGCCCGAAGTTCTTTGGAAAGTAAAATTGCCACTCAGGACCGTCTGGTTCGCAGTGCCGTGGCGAATCTGAAACAGATCGTGATAATGATGCAAGAACAGGGACTGCCGGTGGAACAGTATAATGAACTGATTTTCAAAACTACCGGTAATCTGGCAGAAGCCGTCGTTAACATCGAAACATTGCACACGGTCATTGCCGGACTCTGGGGTGATTTGATTCATTGGTTTAAATCAAATCTGGGCGGCATACTCTCCCGCCTCTTACTGTTTGTCGCTCTGATGGCAGTCACCATAATGCTATCTCGTCTGGTTCGGCGGGGGATATCCCGGGCCGTTACTCTTAAGAAAGCTCGTTTCAGTACATTGGTTCAGGATTTCTTTATCAGTGTTGGCGGTAACCTGGTGGTGGTTTTCGGCCTCCTGTTTGCCCTGGCACAGGTGGGACTGGATTTAACACCGGTACTGACCGGTCTGGGTGTGGCCGGTATCGTTATCGGTTTTGCCCTGCAGGATACCCTGTCCAATTTTGCCTCCGGTATGATGATCCTGATCTATCGCCCTTTTGATGTGGGTGACTATGTTGAGGCCGGAGGTGTTGCAGGCAAAGTGGGCAAAATGAGTCTGGTCAACACCACAATTCGCACTTTTGATAATCAGGTCTTTATGGTACCCAATGCCAAAATCTGGGGAGAAACCATTAAGAACATCACATCGGAGCGCATCCGCCGGGTCGATATGGTCTTTGGGGTTGCTTATGGAGACAATGTTGAGCAGGTTGAAAGCCTTCTTGAAGATATTGTCTGCAGCCACCAGAAAATACTGAAAACACCGGAGCACATCATTCGTCTGAATATTCTCAACGAGTCATCCGTGGATTTTGTGGTTCGTCCCTGGGTAAAAACAGACGACTACTGGGATGTATACTGGGACATCACCCGTGAGGTGAAAGTCCGGTTTGACCGGGAAGGTATCACCATTCCATTCCCGCAACGGGAGCTTCATTTTTATAGCAAGGCGCCAGCAGACCTGCCGGGCGAGCAGGTAACAGGCTGTCAGTGAGCAATTCTGTAGGTCATGGTTCAAACTCCTGAACCGAACACCTCCATTTAGCAATGAACTAAATCATTTCTTCGTTGTCAAAGATATTAAGACTTTAGTGTCAGATTCATATAAGCACGCTCTCTTGAGATTACCTGAAGTACTCTCAGGCAGGATTGAACGTGCTGACTAAATATGATGGCTTCAAAAAGGTATTAACAGCAAGCATAAGAAGTGGAGGATAAGAAATATGTATACTGAACCTGCAAGCTTTCAACCCGGCACAAATCTCCAATTCCCGGCGGGAGAGTCTACTGAAAGAGCTTCTGAAGTAGGGAATACCAAAACATTTTTGGGTAACCCCTCAAGGCTTGTATCATCTTTGTCATCAGATTATGAAGATGATTCAAAACTTTTTAGACCAATCGATATCGATGGGAAACTGATACAGACAGCTATTACGTCCAGGTGTGTATTATCTTCTGGTGCGGAGTTCATTCATGACGATCCTAATGAAAAGGTGGATTCATGCGTGCAGAAGTCGAATATAATGAATGGAGGAAACCATGATGTTGGAATTGGCGCAGGCTTTTCTGTCGTCTTTGACTCAATTCCTAAAAAAGTCTCATACCACGATAAGCGTGTTTTTAGAGATCATATCAAATCTTTACACCAGATAACCCCCCCTTACAACGCCTTCCCGAAAAGTCTCAGCACTAAACCCTTCGCTGAGCAGTTCGCCGAAAAAACAATTCACTGGCTCCAGCTCGTTAACACACCATACGATCGACGGGGCTCAGTCACGACAAGCTTTTGTCATGAAGCGGATAATTGTTGGGCAGAAGAAGAAAAACGTCTGGGTGTTTTTTATGGGGTGGATTATCAGGCTCACGAACTTCGCAAGCTGACAAAAAGTACCTACCTCGGGGCGCACTCACTACCGGAATATTTTGACACGATGAACAGGCGTAGCTTTGTAGCAAGGGACAATGGGCATAAACCAAGTGAGTGTCTGAATGCTTTTTTTCATGGCCCCACCATTGCAGACTGTGCAATGACCCTTTTGGCCTGTCAGTATCGAGCCATAGAAACCATCATTGGCACAGACGAATTCGACCGCATCTTTGGCGCACCGATCTCAAAGTTTAGAATTCCCTGCGACCTTTTCAGTCACATCAGCCATGTTTCTGAATTCTTCCAAAAACTCGCAAAAGAAGGTGAATCTTTAAAACTGACCGATTTTAGCAACCCTCTCCATCCTCTGTTTGATTATCTTGAGTTTTACAAGGGTTCATGGAGCACTGAGCAGTCAGAACAGGAGATAAAAAAAGGTGATATCCTCTATATTCAGGGCGTAAAAGGCTACCATTTGAAGCACGCGAGCGGTTCTGCTGCGGGTTTCAATCTGGTATGCACCGGGCAAAACAGCAGCGGACAGAATCTCTATCTGGGGTTTGGTCCGGGTGTATTTGATGAGCCGAAAACCTACGACCAGGTCAAAAAAATACTGATTGATGGCTACAATAAACCACAGAGTCCTGAGACAATTTTTGCCATTAAAGAAGGGAGAACGAACTATACAGAGCGGGCCAGCGATATCCTGCCCTATGACCACCCTATTGGTGGTATCCATACTGCGGCTCGCTTTCGTACTGAGTTCTGGGAATATTTTTTGTCCCAGTGCGATCAAGTCTGGCACCGTCAACCGCTTTTGTCTGTCACTGCGACTATGAAACCAAAGCCGGTGCATTACGGGTCACAGCTCCACACTGAAAATCTTGATGCTGATATAGATCAATACAAACCCTGCTCAACACAGCAGGAACTCATGCATGAGAAGGCCCTGAAGTTTACGCACGCTGTGATTAATAATCAGGGTGAAGCATGGAGTAAAAAGCCCATGGGACTATTCCTGACCGGATCACCAGGAATAGGAAAAACACATCTTTGTGTAGCTGTTGCCAAAAAAGCAGCCAAGTATGGTGTCAACACCCTCTATCTGGACGCAGATAAGTTAGGTGAGCTTTATCAGCACTTACAGGCTGATATAGTGCGATGGTATGTAAAGATCGACGAAATGCTTGCCGGTAAGGATTTGGTGGTCATCGATGATGCCCGCAGCGATTGCTTTAGCAAACAACTTCTGGCAAAAACAATGAAACATGTGATGGATTATGATAAGGCCGTCATGGTCAGTTCAAATCATCATATTCCTCTCAAAGCTGCATTCCCTTGCAATATTGATCCCTTAACCGAGTACGCACATAATTTTCTTTATCTGAGCGATTTGCAGGGAGACAGTCACCGTTCCCGATGGTGGCACAGCCCTGAAGTACAGGCTGCTGATGCAATATCGCAACTGGCTCAGTATCACGGCCGCAATGCGGCAGCAGTGATCACTGAACACGCAGTATCAATAGAAGAATTGGTCAGAGTACTCAGTATTCCGGCCGAACAGATCCGTCAGGTGGGGAGCCCCTTTTTACCCGGAATATATGTTGTAAGCTCGGATTACGATCTCAGAGATTTAACCAAAACACAGCATCAGGCTGTTTTGATGGAGTGTGATGTTACTGATGATGATACTCATATCAAGCAGTTCTTAAATGTTATTCAGAGAGTACACAACGAAGGCTTGAAGCTGGTGGTCAAAACCAATGACCGCTTATTATTGTTAAAATCTGTACGGGTTTTTTTAAATCAGCCAGATTTATCTCTTAAGTATAATGAGGTCTGTGTCAGGGAGCGGCTAGCGCATATGTTCCCGGACTTTGCGGAGTTCGGACTGCAGGACCAGCTCAAACAGCAAAGTTTGCCGGGAGCGTTTGGTGGGAACAAAGCTTCTTGATAAAATTGCCCAAAGTGCAGTCATGATGTCGCCAGAAGAACGGGGTCTGTTGACGTGCTTTGGGCCCAAGGCAAATAACTGCAACCATGCAGACCAACCAGCGGTGTTTGTCAACGAGGTTGAGTCTCGGCCCGCAAAACTGCTTTTACGTCAGAAAAATCGCTGAATTAATGTTTGTAATGCGGAATTTCCACTCTTTGGCACGCCTGCACTGACCGGGCAGACGTTGCCATCGATCATGACAGTGGAGCGCAGACAGTGACCAATCAGGTTTAATGACGCAATTCAGTAGATCATGGTTCAAATTCCTGAACCGAACACCTCCATTCAGCAATGTGAAAAATCCGGATCGTGGCTCCTTCCAATCTAAAAAATAACTTGTGTCAGTTGAGCAAAAACGAATATTATTCGTTTTTATTTCCAAGTATTAGCGTCCTTATGTCCAGACAGCAGAAACGTATTCAGAGAGAAGCCGAGATCGTTGCTGCCACACTCCTTCTGATGAAAGAGAAAAGTTTCCTCGATCTGCGAATGTCCGATGTTGCCCAGGCGGCAGAGTGCTCCATGGGAGCCATCTATTCTCATTTCTCCAGTAAAGAAGATCTGCTTCTGGGGTGCGCTTATTTTCTGGCCCGGCAAAAAATTCAGGTGCTGCATCGTGTTCTGGATAAAGATCTGGCTTCGGTCGAAAAGATGGTCATGATCTGTCTCTGCCTGTGGCAGGTGAATCAGGATAATCCAGAGCACTTTTCACTCAGTCAGCTGGCCATGAACCCGAGTATCTGGCAAAGAGCCTCTGCCAATCGCAGCAATGCCATGAATGAGTTGGGTAACTATATTGACAATCAGCTCAGGGCTCTGGTTCGGCTGACGCTTGTTGAGAATGGCTATGAAGACGTTTCTGATGCGCTGGTTGCTGAGCTGTTGATGGGGCTTTGGGGCTTGTCCTGCGGTCTTTATCAGATTAAGGAGTCAGGCTTTGGCGTTTTCAATGCAGACTTTCGAGAAGACGACGGAGTGGATCTGCACTTGTCAAATATTGAACGCTATCTGGCGGGTTGGAATCTTCATTCTGTCGTTCCCAGATCACGGCTTAATCAGCTGGTGGGCGTTGTGACTAGCTATACAGTCCTTGAAGCAGACTACTGAAAGTCTTACTTTAACACGGTTTGATTTGCCATTTCTGAAATGTGCAGCTGGCACAGAGTGTTTTTCTTTGCTTATTGCTGTTTATGTTGATCCCCTCGCGCAGGGGATTTTTTAGGCTGTTTTGCGAATGATATTCGGGGTTGGGATGCCCTGTGTCCGCGAGGGAGAAAGTTTATGAAATCGATGTTCAGCCTGCCCAAAGGTAAGGCTTCAATCAATAACAACAAGTTGGGTTACTCGCCATTCCTTCTGACCTCACTGGTCGCTGCGGTTCTGGTTCTTTCAGGTTGCTCGCAGCCACAGGAAGAACAGAAAGTGGTGACTCGTCCAGTGAAGCTGTTCAAGGTGGAAGATTCCAATGCCGGCAACTTACGACAGTTTCCGGCCAAGGTCTATGCCAGCAAGGAAGCCGAGATTTCTTTCCGTATTCCCGGCGAACTGGTGGAGTTTCCTGTCAAACAGGCTGAAGAGGTTAAGAAAGGGCAGTTGCTGGCCAGGCTGGACGACCGTGATATTCGCAATGAGCTGGCTGCCCGACAGGCAGATTTTGATCTGGCAGAAACGGACAATAAACGGATTAAATCGCTCTATCAGAAAAAAGTGGTCTCTCAGTCCGAGCTGGATAACTCCAACGCCAAACTCAAGTCAGCCAGAGCCGCCCTGGAGTTGGCCAGGGATAAATTGAAGTACTCTGTACTCAAGGCGCCGTTTGATGGTCGGGTTGCCCAGACTCTGGTAGAGAATTATCAGTTTGTTCAGGCGCAGCAGGCCATTCTTATTCTGGAGGGCAGCAATACCCTGGATGTCAGTATTCAGGTTCCGGAGAGTATTGTCGCCAATGTCCGGGAAGAGGAGGTGGATTTCAGCTATCAGCCGACGGTCACTTTTGCCGGAAGACCCGGTACGGAATACAAAGTCAGTTACAAAGAGCACGCCACCAGAGTGAGCCCCGGTACCCAGTCCTATGAAGCCGTTTTCACCATGCCTATTCCTGAAGACTTAACGGTTTATCCCGGCATGGGCGCAACCCTGACAATGGATTTGGCAAAAGTTTCACCGGGAAGCAACGGCGGTCAGCACTTTATTGTGCCTCTGTCGGCGGTTTTGAAAGACAATACCAGCGGCAGGGAGCAGGTCTGGATATACGATGAGCATAATAACACCGTGAATCCGGTTGCAGTGACCACAGGTACCATTCTCCAGTCGGGTATCGAAGTCACTTCAGGGCTCAAAGAAGGTGAGCGCATTGTTTCAGCCGGTGTTAATCGGCTGCGCCCCGGCATGACTGTCAAGCCACTGCAGCGTGAGCGGGGGCTGTAAGCATGAATATTGCTGAGTATTCGATTCGAAACAAAGTGATCAGCTGGATGTTTGTGGTCCTGCTGCTGATTGGCGGTACGGTATCCTTCTTTGGTCTGGGCAAGTTGGAGTTCCCGGAATTTCCGATTCCCCAGGCGATGGTCAACACCGCGTATCCCGGAGCTTCACCCCAGCAGGTTGAAGAAGAGGTCACTTTACCTTTGGAACGGGCCATTCTGGAGATGGAATACGTGAAGAATATCGATTCTGTCTCCAGTGCCGGTCTCTCCCAGATCATGATAGAGCTGAAAGATGAGTTCACGGCCAGCGATCAGCCGCAAATATGGGATGAGCTTCGCAGTAAGGTCAATGATACCCAGTCGTCTATGCCTCAGGGTGTCTTGCCTTCGAGTGTCAATGATAACTTCAGTGATGTCTTTGGCATCATGCTGAACATCAGTGGCCGCGACTTTAATTATCGTGAGCTGGAAAGTTATGGCGACTTTCTTCAACGTGAACTCTCTCTGGTCGACGGCGTCAAGAAAGTCAGCCTGGCGGGTACGGTCGATGAACAGGTGGTTATTGAGATTTCTCAGCCCAAAGCCGCCGCCCTGGGTGTCGATCCGGCCTATATCTTCAGTTTGATCCAAAATCAGAATGTTGTGTCCAATGCCGGAAAGATGTTTATTGATGGCTTTTCGGTACGTATTCATCCCACGGGAGAGTTCAGGGACATCAGTGAGTTGAAGCAATTGCTGGTCAGTTCACCCGGCACCACTGAACTGATCTACCTGGGTGATATTGCTGATGTTCACACTACCTTTGATGACACGCCTCAAAACCTTTATCGAAGTAATGGTGAGCAGGCGATTTCTCTGGGCATCTCATTTGCCAAGGGCGTGAACGTAGTGGATGTGGGAGATGCCGTTAATGCCCGTCTGGCCGAACTGGAGTCAAGCCGTCCTGTAGGGATCGATGTTACCACTGTCTATGACCAGCCTGAAGTGGTCAGAGCTTCAGTAAATGGCTTTCTGATCAGTCTGGCTGAAGCTATTGCCATTGTCATAGTTGTCTTGCTGTTTGCCATGGGTCTGCGTTCCGGTCTGTTAATGGGTGGTATTCTGTTGCTGACCATTCTGGGCACTTTCATCGGCATGAACTTGCTGGGAGTCGATTTGCAGCTTATTTCACTCGGGGCATTGATCATTGCCCTGGGGATGCTGGTGGATAATGCTATTGTGGTCACCGAAGGGGTTCTGGTGGGTTTGCACAGAGGGCTTTCCCGAATGGACGCCATCAGGCAGGTGGTGGTTCAGAATCAGTGGCCTTTGCTGGGCGCGACAGTGATTGCCATTATCGCCTTTGCGCCCATTGGTCTGTCACCTGATACCACCGGTGATTTCATGGTTTCCCTGTTTCAGGTGCTGTTTTTGTCCCTGATGATCAGCTGGGTTCTGGCTCTCACTTTGACACCTTTTTTCTGTCATCTGGTATTCAAGGAACCGTCCGAGGCCATGGTGGGCAGTGAATCTGATCCCTATAAAGGCGCTCTGTTCTCTTTTTATCGCTGGTTTCTGAACAAAGCCCTGAAGCACAGAATTATTTCTCTGTTATTGACGGTGGCCGCTCTGTTCACGGCCATTGTCGGTTTTGGTTATGTTAAGCAGTCTTTCTTTCCTCCTTCAAATACACCGATCTTCTTTGTCGATGTCTGGATGCAGGAAGGCAGTGATATTCGTGCCACTGAAGAAGCCATCAAGCAACTTGAGCAGGATGTACTGACTTACGAGGGCGTCGTGAATGTCACTTCGGTGATGGGCAGGGGGGCTCAGCGTTTTATTCTGACATATGCTCCGGAAAAGAGTTACAGCAGCTACGGACAGCTGATTATCGAGGTCGATGAAAGGGATCGGATGAAAGCGCTGATTGGTCCCATGGAAAAGGCTATGAACGCCAAATACCCGGGCATTGAATTCAAGTTCAAGCTGTTGCAGAACGGTCCTTCACCCGCCGCCAACATAGAAGCAAGGTTCTACGGCTCAGACCCCGCTATTCTTCGGGAACTGGGCGCCAAAGCCATGGCCATCATGGAGGAAGAGCCCTCAGCCGTAGACGTGAGACAGTCCTGGAGAGAGCAGGTTACCATTGCCCGTCCTCAGTTTGATGAAGCGGCAGGCCGCCGAAGCGGTATTTCAAAACAGACGCTGGATGAAGCCTTGCTGGTGAACTTTACCGGCAAGCAGGTGGGTGTGTATCGGGATGGCAGTCATCTGTTGCCTATCATAGCCAGAGCTCCGGAGGAAGAACGCCTGAACGCCAATACCCTGACCGATCTTCAGGTATGGAGCCAGGAGCGTAATGCCTTTGTGCCAGTAGCTCAGGTCGTGAGCAGCTTCGAATCGGCTACAGAAAATCCGCTGATTGTGCGTCGTAACCTGAAGCGTGTTCTCACGGTCATGGCAGACGCAAGACCCTTCACAGGTGAAACCCCCGAATCGGTTCGATTGAGGCTCAAGGATAAAATTGAGTCCATCAGCCTGCCAGAAGGTTACACCCTGGAATGGGGCGGTGAATTCGAAATGTCCAGTAATGCCCAGGGCAGCATCTTTAAGTCATTGCCGATGGGTTACCTGATAATGTTTATTATTACGGTTTTGCTGTTCAGTACGGTTCGGCAGCCACTGGCTATCTGGTTTACCGTACCTCTGGGTGTCATCGGGGTGTCGGCAGGTTTGCTGTTACTGAATATGCCTTTCACATTCACAGCGCTGCTTGGTTTACTGAGTCTTTCAGGTATGTTGATCAAGAATGGCATTGTCCTGGTGGAACAAATCAACATTGAAGAAGAGAAAACCGGCAATCTTGCCAGGTCCATTGTTGATGCTTCTGTCAGCAGGGTACGCCCGGTTTGCATGGCTGCATTGACCACCATGCTGGGTATGATACCGCTGGTGTTTGATGCTTTCTTCAGTTCAATGGCGGTGACTATTATCTTTGGTCTCGGCTTTGCAACCGTTTTGACACTGATTGTACTGCCAGTGACTTATTCGCTGCTTTACAAGGTTCGCTATGACGGATAAGGCCGTTGCTCTCTAAAAAATCGAGCCGTGACTTTCAATAGCACGGCTCTTTTTTTTGAAATCCTCCCCACCGTGAACGACGGGGATTCCTACGGCTAGACGGTCATGCCCGACCGCAGTGTATACCTTACCCTATAGCGGCATACACCTTATTCGACAATCTGCTCTACCTTTCGGATTGTCTAGGCGACCCCGTTAACAAACACGGGCAGAAAGCGGAAGGTATTTTACTTTTCCTGTCAGGTAGCGTAATCGCTAAAAACACCTGTCGGATAGTAAAGTAGCACAAGGGGCTTGCTCTGCAAGCCGAGCTTTCATCCCCGTCCTCAAAGTACGGGGTTTTACGCTCATTCGATAAAGGATGTTCAGTTTTGAATCACCACTGGCTCATGAATACTCTGGTCGTTTCGAAGGGCGTAGTAATAAAGGTTGTTAAAAACCTCCGGGTAATCCACACCGGCAAATTCCAGAATTTCAGCCAGCTGACGTGCAGTGTAACCCTGACCCAGTAAAGTGCTCACGCTCCCCTGGAAATCTTCTTTGGAAGTAATAAATGCCCGGTAGTAAGGACGACTGGATACATCGATTAAACCCTGGGCATAAGAGGGAATCAATTTCAGCATGGCGCTTTTCAGCAGGTCAGGGCCGATCACTGCACTGGATTCAATTCTGGTCAGGGATTCGGCCTGGTGGCAAGAGCGACGTTTGGCGGGATCACTGGAGGGTTGAGGCGTCATTCTTTTGCAGGCCTTAATCTGCTGTTCGAGTTTGGGCATGATTTCAGTGGACTCCAGGGAAGGCGTAATCTGTCCTGACAGGCTTTTCTGGCTCCACTCGGCCAGTTTGTCCTGCATGCCATTTTTGATACTCAGGAGTGTCTCAGGTCCAAAACCTTCACGGCCCAGCCTCATCATCCACTGTGCCAACAGTGTCTCATTAATTTTTTCAACGGTATGACCCGGCTTTGCCAGCATCTCTTTCAGATAAGACAGGTAGAGGCTTCTGATTTGAAAACGATAGCCTTCTGTCACCATCCCACTGGGGCTGTTCAAATAAGCACTGGCCATCATTCCATAGCGCACCGCAGCAGAAACCAGTGGCAGAGGAGATTTATCTGAGAGTTCGGGTTGAGTGGCAGATTCAACGGTCATTTCAGCCTTTACGGGTTCAACCGGTTTTATAGGTTTTTGGTTAGCTTGTATGACAGGAGAGAGAACCAGAGCAAGGGAAAGCAAATACTTTTTATTCATCACATTATTCATCAGGACATCCATTAATCAGTTGCAGGGAGACGTTAGATTTGTATCGGCAAAAGTGGATAGGGATGAGGCTTGCGAAAGAGGTTTTTATTTATTTTTTTGTAAGGAGTGAACGAAGTATCGTTTTGTTGGTCTAACCTATATCTGGTTTTTTTTAGAGTGTTCAGATTAAATTATGTTGTTAAGAAATAGTCATCGAATTGCCGGTCTATCACTACTGGCCGTCACGCTGCTGCAGGCAGGCTGTGCAGGCAGGGATGCACATCCGGTTGCTGTACGACAGTACGGGGATATCAATCGCTCCTGTGCAGCTCTGGAAAACGAAATAGTCTTTATCGAGGAGGAAATCAGAAGGCTGGTTCCCAAGACCGATAAAACCGGTAAAAACGTAACCCTGGGGGTGGCCGGTGCGTTTCTCTTGGTTCCCTGGTTCTTTATGGACCTCAGTCAGGCAGAGCAGATTGAAATTAATGCCTTTCGTCAACGTTACAATTACCTGCTAGGTCTGGCACAGAATAAAAACTGTAGCAGCACTTCAAGAGTGCCCATTCCTGAATTCAGTAATTCCGGTTCAACCCGATAGCAAAAGCCATTCAACAACCGCAAATGCAGATTCAACGAGCGATGGATCTGCAAGTGCCGAGAAAAATACCCATCAACCCGATGAAGTGACAGCAGGGAATGATGAAAAATTCTGGAGAAAAAAGACAGGGTCATGATCAGGGAAGCCGGGAACCATTTCCCGCTTCTGATTGAAGCCAACCAGAGCCGACCAGGTGCCCGGAAAGCATAGCTTTCATCACTGTCATATCGGGTACTGAAATTAAATGACCGATCTGTTTCCCTGTCAGGTTCGTCGCCTTAATCAGACATTGTTTCTCGTAGGAGTTTGATTGCGGGACTTGCCACGGGTCTTTCCAGCATTGCGTTCGGTAGCAAAATTGACTCGAAGGGGTCTGCCATTCAATTCTTTACCATCCATAGTTAAAGCAGATTGAGCGTTATCACTTTCTGCAAAAGTAATAAAGGCAAAACCTCTGGAGCGACCGGTTTCCCTGTCGGTAATCACGCGAATTTCATCGATCTCACCAAATTGCTCGAAGGCTTGCTGAAGGTCACTTTCATCACTGCTGAAAGGAAGGTTACCTATAAACAGTTTATTCTGTTGCATGGTAAATAGGTCTCCAATTATCCAAAGCTACTGTAACCCGGAATCGAGACACACAATTTGGCTCGAACAAGGCATTGGGCAGCATCATTATTTAAATTCAGGACGACATCTAAGGGCTTTCAGCAGAAACCCGGCAGAAACATTTTGATCTCTCTTGTTGTTATGAAGGGAGGGGCCAATGGCCTCTTTGCACAGGGTTTCCGGAATCATATCCTGAATGTTCTGGTTTTCGTGAACGGAGCACTCAGTGCAGCCAGACAGTCCATATTCTGACATCATGAGTATCATTATTATCATGGCCTGTCAGCCAAGCCATGCATCCAGATTATAACCTCATTGCTTTATGTCAAGTATGAAGTTGAAACGGGTGATATTTAAAGACATCAGTGAAGGTAAAGCAGCAAGGCTCAATAGCTTGATATCGAAAGATACTCTCTGCCGGGGATTTTGATACAGGAGCGACTCCTGAAATCATATGATCCTGATTTTTTTCTTGGCTTTCTGTTGTGTTATCTTCCACGAAGAGTGACACAAGAATCGAGACCAGCAGCGTCAACGGAAGCCCATTGAGCATTGGGCTGTTAATGAATCGGGACATTTCGGGGCTCATATTGATGAAAAAACTGGCGCTCAATGGATCAGCCAAAAACCGGGGGCGTATCCATGGTGAGCAGATGCGCGATGAAATCAGCGCAGTGCTGGATTACTACCGGTCACGTTTTCTTAGAGACAGGGAACGTTTACAGTCTCATCTTGATCTGCTGATGCAGAAAGTTCTGTCATTCAGACCGCACTATAAAGTGGAGATGGATGCTATTGCCGAAGCCGCAGACATTGAGCCTTTTTGGATTTATTGCATTAACGCCCGCAGTGAGCTTATGTCCTCGCCCATTGAGTGTTCTTCTGTCGCATTCCCAAGGCAGGGGCTGATAGGGCAAAACTGGGACTGGGCTGAAGCACTGGCAGGCAAGTTGGCCCTGGCAGATGTTGAACTCGAAAACGGTCATCGATTTCTGACCATGACCGAGCCGGGTATGCTGGCCAAAATCGGAATGAACTCTGCGGGGCTGGGTGTCTGTCTGAATATTCTGCCCGCCACCCGAAAACTGACCGGCTTGCCTGTTCACATTTTATTGAGAGCATTGCTGGAATCTCAAAGCCTTCAGGAAGCCCGATCTCTGATCGAGGCTCACGGGGCAGGCAAGGCCAGTCACATTATGGTCGCGGATAAAAAAGAAACCATAGCGGTTGAGTTGGCACCTGATCAGCCCTGGTTCCAATCCACGGAACAGGATACTTATCTGCATACCAATCATTACTTTCAGCCGGGTCAGGCCCAGCCAACTTCATCAAAGCCGTGTACTGAGACCCGGCTCAAACGGCTAGAGGATGGGTTACTGTATAACCCTCAACTGAACCTTAAGACCATGATGCAAATGCTTGATAATAATGAAAAACCTTTTCCGGTTCTCAGGCCCTACAGTTATCATGAGCTGACCGGAAATGCGGGAACTCTGGTGACCCTGATAATGAATCTTGGTAAACGACAAATGTTGTTGAGGGAGGGGCACGACCCTGAGCAGGGGTTTGAGAGTTACCGCCTGGCGTAATATTCAATGCTGGGACCCTGTGTTGGTTGCATGGTATCTTGAAATAAACCGTGAGCTGCTCTGCGCGCAGAGCAACTGTTGATGAGACTGTCAGGAGATTAAACGGGAGTCGAATGTCCGAATCGATCACCAAGAAGCGTAAGCGAGCCGCAGAAGAAAAGCCGATGCTCAAAGCCATAACGGGTATTCGTGATGCGGACTCTGGCGCAGGGACTGAAGAAGCCAGTGCTCTGGTACTGAGACTGAGAGAAGCGGGTATGTTATTCCTGCTGGTGCTGGCTGCTTTTACTGCATTGGCGCTGTTTTCTTACAGCCCTACAGATCCCGGCTGGAGCTACGTGGGCCATGAAGGAGAAGTGGCAAACAGCACAGGCAGAGCGGGAGCCTGGTTCAGTGATGTCCTGTTTTCCCTGTTTGGTGTATTTGCCTGGTGGATACCGGTTCTGCTGGTCATCAAAACGGTGCTGGTTTTTCAATATCGATACAGTGCCTGGCGCTGGCAACCCGGCTGGTTTGTTATGCGCTCACTGGGATTACTGCTGGCTCTGGCTACAGGGGCAGCATTGGCTGCTATTCATCTGGAAACAGTCGGCAGGGGCTTGCCTGCCCGGAGCGGTGGTATTCTCGGTCGCATGATTATGGAACAGTCACTGCCTGTTTTTAATCTGGTCGGCAGCACATTGATTTTGCTGGCCATTTTTCTGGTGGGATTCACTATATACACCCATCTGTCATGGTTTCAGGTTCTGGATACAATCGGGCGGTTATTAAAGATAACTTTTGCCAGAACAGGCAGGGGCATTATCCGTTTGGTTGCAATCATCCGGGCTCGCATCGCTGATTGGAAAGAGCAACGTGAAAGGGATCGTGAAGCCTTTCAAGCCGCTCAGCCTGAGCCGGAGCCTGCCGACTTTGCTCCAAGGCAGCGTCAGGAGCCTGTAGTGGTTCTCCCGGCTCCTGAGCCCGAATCAAAACCCACCAGACTCGGCAAAATTGCCGTGCCCGGGAAAAGCCCTTTAGCCGATATAGAAGATGCCATTGAAATACCGCCGGAAGGTGAACTACCCGGCGTGGGCTTACTCGACAAAATCAAAGATCATGGCAACGGTATTAACCAGGAAGAGCTGGACATTGTCTCCCGCCTGCTGGAAGCCAAGCTGGCAGACTTTGGTGTTAAAGCTGAAGTGGTCGCTGTGCATCCGGGTCCGGTGATTACCCGTTATGAGATTCAGCCTGCGCCCGGAGTCAAGGCCAGCAAGATTTCCAATCTGGCCAGGGATCTTGCCCGTTCTCTGGCTGTGGTCAGTGTCCGGGTGGTTGAAGTGATTCCTGGCAAGTCAGTGATGGGCATCGAAATTCCCAACGACGACCGGGAAACGGTGTTCTTTGCAGAATTGATTGCTTCCAGAGCTTATGAACAAGCCGCATCCCCACTCAGTCTGGCGCTTGGACATGATATTGCCGGTCAGCCGGTGGTGGTAGATCTGGCAAGAATGCCGCACCTGCTGGTGGCAGGGACTACCGGTTCCGGTAAGTCGGTTGGCGTTAATGCCATGCTGCTCTCCATGCTCTTCAAATCCGGGCCGGAAGACGTTCGTCTGATTATGATTGACCCGAAAATGCTGGAACTGTCGATTTATGACGGTATTCCGCATTTGCTATCTCCCGTAGTGACCGACATGAAAGAAGCCGCCAACGCCCTGCGCTGGTGTGTGGCAGAAATGGAACGTCGCTACAAGCTGATGGCGGCTCTGGGGGTCAGGAATATTGCTGGCTACAACAAAAAGGTCAAAGATGCGGCGGCTACGGGCGAGCCTTTGCGTGATCCATTCCACGAAGCCATGACCCTCGGTGATCTGGCCCCTGAGCTTGAATCACTGCCGTTCATTGTCGTGGTGGTGGATGAGTTTGCTGACATGATGATGATTGTCGGTAAGAAAGTCGAAGAACTGATTGCCCGGATTGCCCAGAAAGCCCGTGCGGCGGGCATCCATTTGATACTGGCAACCCAGCGTCCTTCGGTGGATGTCATTACCGGCCTGATCAAAGCTAATGTTCCGACCCGAATCAGTTTCCAGGTGTCCAGTAAAATTGACTCCCGCACCATCATTGATCAGGGTGGGGCAGAACAATTGCTGGGTCATGGCGACATGCTCTACCTGCCGCCGGGAACCAGTGTTCCTATTCGTGTTCACGGTGCTTTTGTCAGCGATGATGAAGTGCACCGGGTGGTTGCTGACTGGAAGAAGCGGGGCAAACCTGATTATGTGGAAGCCGTTCTCAGTGGCGCCGATACGGCTTCCGACGGCAGTGCTTTCAGTGGTGGACTGGATGAAGATTCAGAGCAAGACGCCCTGTATGATGAAGCGGTCGCCTTTGTGACTGAAAGCCGAAGAGCGTCAATTTCGTCAGTGCAGCGTAAATTAAAGATTGGTTATAACCGCGCTGCGCGTATCATAGAGACTATGGAAACAGCCGGTGTGGTGAGTCCGGCAGGTCATAATGGTAATCGTGAGGTGATCGCACCACCTCCCGTGAAGGGTTGAAGTTGAGTGTTTAATAAAATTTCCCAAGTGGTTGTAATTACTGCTATTTTCAATGTCTCAGCGCAGGTCATGGCGGCCCCGCTGGAAAATGTTTCAGCCACCACCCTGAAGGCTCAACCAGTCAAGAAGCTGGATGTCAGCAAGGGGCTGAACGATGAGAAAGCCTCTCAGGCTCTCGCCAAAAAACTGCAGTCCATAAAAAGTCTGAGTGCTCATTTTCAACAGCAAGCGGTCTCTTCTGATGGTCGTACCAAGACAGAATCCGGGGAGATGCAAATGAAACGTCCTGATCTTTTTCGCTGGCTTACCAGGGAACCTTTTGAACAGGAGATCGTTGCCCAGGGCAATAAAGTCTGGATGGTAGACCCTGAACTCCAGCAGGTGATCATCCAGAAGCAGGATGCACGCAGGGCCAATACGCCAGCCAAACTGCTGACAGGGAATGCCCGTGAGTTGCTGAAACAGTACAAGGTTTCTGTCTATAGCAAGGATCGCAATGAGAGATTCACTCTGACACCCAGAGAGGAGTCAGACCTGTTTGAGAAGCTGGATATTGATTTTCGCCAGGGGAGGCTAAGCGCTATTGAGTTGTCTGATTCTCTGGGTGGCAAGCGCAGAATCCTGTTCTCCGGGGTGAAGGAAAACACTCAGTTGAATGACAGCCTGTTTGAGGTAAAACCTCCCAAAGGTTTTGATGTCATTGATGAGACCCGGGGTTAGCTGTGTATTCTGCCGGTTTGTTTGACGACGAGTCATCCCGTTATGAGCCCCTTGCTGCACGCATGAGGCCCCGCAACCTGGATGAGTACCTGGGGCAGGAGCATATTCTGGCCAGAGGCAAACCTCTGCGTGAAGCTTTGCAGCAGGGTGCCATTCATTCGATGATTTTCTGGGGGCCACCAGGGGTCGGGAAAACAACTCTGGCCCAGTTGGTTGCCGGTGTCTGTGATGCCCACTTTGAAACACTGTCTGCGGTTCTCTCTGGTGTCAAAGACATTCGGGCTGCGGTCGCCAGAGCTCGGGACGAGCAGATGACCCGTCAGCGCAAAACCATTTTGTTCGTGGATGAGGTGCATCGTTTTAACAAGTCTCAGCAGGACGCTTTTTTGCCCCATATTGAAGATGGCACTATCACATTTATCGGTGCTACTACCGAGAATCCTTCCTTTGAGTTGAACAACGCCTTGCTCTCCAGGGCCCGGGTTTATGTATTAAAACCGCTGACGGACGATGCGCTCAGAGAAGTGCTCCATCAGGCTCTGTCTGACGAACGGGGTTTTAAGGGCAGTCCTGTTTCACTGGAGCCTGAAGCTGAAGATATTCTGATTCGTTATGGCGATGGCGATGCCAGACGGGTTCTGAATACTCTGGAAGTAGCGGCAGATCTCAGTGAGGATGGCCAGATTAAAGTGGCAACGGTGACCGAGATTCTCGCCGACAGTGGCCGACGTTTCGATAAGGGCGGTGACGCATTTTACGATCAGATATCAGCCTTTCATAAATCCGTGAGAGGTTCTGATCCCGATGCCGCACTCTATTGGGCTGCCAGAATGGTGGATGGTGGCGCTGATCCACTCTATATCATTCGCAGACTGGTAGCGATTGCCAGTGAAGACATTGGCAATGCCGATCCAAGAGCGCTGGAGATGACCATGAATGCCTGGCAGGCTTATGAGCGGCTGGGCAGTCCGGAAGGGTTGCTGGCTCTGGCCCATGCCACAGTTTATTGTGCCTGTGCGCCCAAGAGTAACGCCGTCTATCTGGCCTGGAAGGCGGCGATGGCCGATGTCAAAGGAAACCCTTCCTTTGACGTTCCGCACCATCTCAGAAATGCTCCCACCCAGCTGATGGGATCCTTGGGCTACGGTTCTGAATACCGCTATGCCCATGACGAGCCCAATGCCTATGCAGCCGGTGAATGCTATTTTCCAGAGAATATGGAGGCCCGAAAGTACTACCAGCCCAATGATCGCGGACTGGAAATCAAAATTCGGGAGAAGCTCGGGAAACTGGCGCAATGGGATCAGCAGAGTCCCGTTCGCCGACGTCAGGAAGACTGATCCATACCGGTTCTCGTGACAACTGAAAGATAGCCATGGGCCCCGATGAACCTCAATCATGATGAAGTTAATCTGCAAGCGCAAAGTTTCCCCGGGTATTTAAAATGAAGTTCTGGATATTCCTGTCCAGCCTGCTGATGTCAGGCATAACCCTTGCCGGTGAATATCGCACCTGCTCAATCAGTCATGGTCAGATCAGCCAATGTGGTGGCATGTATACCGGCACAGCGGTGATTAAAAACAATGGCGCCTACCGTCAGTGTGAAATCATTCAGGGAAAGGTTTCCGGCTGTGACCGTAAATACAGCGGGTCGGCTATTGTGGCGGATAAGGGTATTTACCGCCAATGTAAAATCACCACAGGGTCTGTTTTTTTCTGTAGTATCAGGTTCAGTGGGACGCTACCGGTTTACAGATAATACTCAAATCGCCTGAAAGACCATGATCGCTGCCGGATAGTCCGGCAGCTCTTTCACTATCTGGTGATCCAGCAGCTGCCACCGAGCCTGCTCACCTATTTCACAAAGCTGCGCAATACTTTCCGGGAAGTCGAACTGGCTGACGTGATCCAGAACAAGGTTCTGCCAGTCGCCCTGAAGCTCCGAAATACTTTTGAAGTACTGGCCAACTTTTTCGATGTATTGATCCCGACTCTGTTGATCAAGCCTGATGGCATCAATCATCACAAACAGGCTGTTGGGTTCTGCCTTGTTCCTGAGTTCCGAGAAAAGCGCCTGTTTTTCCGACAGGGAGCCATGATGAATGGCGAAACTGCTGAAGATCAGGTTGTAGGCGCCCTTAACTGGCAGGGGGTCGAAAATATTACTGAGAAAGAACTGTGAATCAACCCCGGGTTTTTGCATGTTCTGTTTAGCCATGGCTAAAACAGATTCAGCAAGATCGACTGCCGTGTAGGAGGTTAGCGATAGCTCTCTGGTCATCTCTACTGCCAGTGACGCATCGCCACAGCCAAGATCGAGCAGGTCTACTTTTTGATCGCCGTAGTGCTGCATGAGTTTACTAGTAGCAAGACGCATCAGCTGCTGGTGGCCCATGACATTGTTATCGACCAGCCAGCGGTAGCACTGCCATTGTTCATTAAAAATATCGACTTCTGAACGATGTTTCATCGGCTTACCGGGGTGTACTCTGATGATGGAATGAAAGACGGGAGACCCACTGTTATTGAAGCAGGTCAGAGATATCTGTCCAGTCGGCTGACCTGTTTGTCCCACTGCCAATGCCAGGGAGCCCGCAGCGCAGAAGCCGGAAAACATAGAATAAGGTGCTCTTCCGCTGAAAATCAGAGCACCAGACGCTGGTCGAGATCAACCCTGAAGCTTATGGTCGTCAACGACATTGATCATATGGAGCAGATAAGAACCGCGCTGGCAATTCAGGCTGTAACAGTGAGTTTGACACCCAGTGATTTCAGCAGGCGGTGAACCGTATCCCAACGGGGCTGCACCCTGCCATTGAAGGTTTTGTAAAGGCTCTCCCGGCTCAGCCCGGTTTGCCTGGCCAATTGAGCGACCCCTTTTTTCTTAACCACGTCACCCAGAGCGAGTACGAAAACAGCGGGGTCGTCGTCCAGATAAGCCTCAGCCAGAAAGTGTGCAATCTCATCATCGGTTTCCAGCATTTCCACAGGGTTAAAAGGTTCAAGTTTCAGTGCCATCGTCATTCCTCATTTGTTCTATCAATGTGTGGGCTTTGAGAATATCCCGCTTTTGGCTGCTTTTGTCGCCACCGCATAAGAGTGCGATTAGCTGACGGTTCCGGATTGTGAAATAGAGGCGGTATCCTTTACCAACAAAAATTCTCATCTCACTGACCTGGTTTCCAACGGACTGGACATCTCCGAGGTGGCCGGCCCTGGCCCGCTCAAGCCTTATGGCGATAGCCTTCGCCGCTTGGCGGTCTTTCAGGCCTTTGCGCCACTTCTGGAATACCTCTGTGGCCACTAAATCGAATTTCATAATTTCCAGACTGTAACCTATAGGATACATTTTTGCAAAGTGCTCCGTCCTGAAGTGTCTGATTTTTTGGAACCTTTGGCGTGATTTTTGGCGAACCGTTCTGGCAGTTCAATTGAAGCAGGTCAGAGATATCTGTCCAGTCGGCTGACCTGTTTGTCCCACTGCCAATGCCGGGGAGCCCGTGTTATCTTGGCACAGATCAAACTCTATCAGTCTGGTCACGCCTGACGTAGCAAAAGCGGCTACGGGCAGAACTGTGACCAGAAAACAAACAGGAATTATGATGCAAGCTACACACTGGATAGCCGTCGCTGCGGGTGGTGCACTGGGAGCCCTTCTCAGAGCATTTGTCTATGAGCTGTTTGTGCTGACCCGTAATCCCCATCTGCATCATTTTCCGACGCTGACGGTTAACCTGGTGGGATCAGTTATCATGGGGGTTTGCTGGTACCTGCTGACAGAAAAAGCCATGTTATCACCCACCTGGAAGGTCTTTGTGATGACCGGTTTTCTGGGCGCACTGACCACTTTCTCAACCTTCTCTCTGGATCTGATGAGATTGCTTCAATCCGATCAGCTTCTGACTGCCCTGGCCTATGGGCTTGGCAGTGTTCTTGTTTGCCTGCTGGGAACCTGGCTGGGTTATCAGGGGGTCCGCTGGGCGCTTTAGAACCTGGATACAGGCTCAACCGTTTATCGCTATTTCTGCACCTGCCAGTAGATTGTCCTATGCTTCCGGGGTTTGTTAAGGAAAATATTCTTTAAAGAAAAGGAGGTATAGGATGTATCTTTTTCGAATAATTAGTTCCGTTTTTGTCAGTCTTGTGTTGGTTGCTTCCTGTTGGGGCAGTGTTGATTCACCTGAGCAGAAAGCGCTCAGGTACGCCCGGGAAAATCTCAACAGACTCTATTTTGACTACGTCTTTGCAGAAGAAAACGAGAAGCTGTTAAAAGCCATCATGGTTTCTGTAAGGCGACTTTATGACCACTATGAGCTGGATCATTGGCTGGAAGGCCACTCTGCAACAGGCAATCAGACCGAAGCCCGACAGCAGCTTCTCACCGGGCTGGTCCAGCAGGCAACCCGGCATACTATCGCAAAAATCAATGGTGACGAGGAGCTGGATGGCAGTGATCGTTCCATGTTTCATCTCCTGCAGGCAGTCAGCAATGCGCCATCCATGCGGGAATCCCAGGATGTTGCTCACTGGTTCCACACTCGGCCCTTACTGCTTCAGGGGGTTCTCGCTGAAGATCGCATGGATTCCATGGAAAGCCTGATTCAGGAGGCTGTGCAAAACAGTTTCAGAGAATTCCCGTCCAACCAGCTTTCCCGGGAGCAATTAGCTCAGCAAATCGGTTTTATTCTTCTGGAAATGCAGGAGCGTTTTCTGCGTGGCAAGGTGCTTCGTTCTCTAAGCCACAAGGTAGATCGGCAAAAGCAGAACCCGAAGATTGCCAGAGACCCGGCATTTAGCATTTACCTGTCCCTGCTGACTAAAACCTTTAACAACCATCCCACCCTCTGGCATACAGACAGCAAACGTCGTGAGTATCAGGAAAATCTCTCCGCGCTGTTTATGAAAGCCACAGATCGTGAGGATTATGGTCATGAGTGGTACCAGCAGATCCGCAGGATTCTGGCTGTTGAAAAAATGGTGCCTGTTACACCACCGCCGCCCGGTCAGAATCCGGGCAGCCATCACAATCGGCATGAAAGTAATGGGGAAGCCTGGTATCAACCCACTGTGTTAAAAGCAGCGCTTGGGATGGGGGCTATGCTTGGCGTGTTGACCTGCGCTGCGGTTTACATAGTGATCTCCTTCGAATATGACACAGAATCGGGCATCGACAAACCCGGGCGGAAAGGTCCCCAGGGAAGGAACTTGAGACCTAACAGCGCTGAAGGGAAGCAGGTCAGTTTCATGCAGTCTCCACAGCCAAGGCTATACAGCTATTCGTGGGAAGAAGGCGATATCTGGGCAGTAGAAGAGGAAAGACGCCTGAGAAGACAGGAGGAAGAGGAAAGACGTCTGAGAAGGCAGGAGGAAGAGGCTAAAAGACAAGCCACTCAATCAACTCATCATCAAGACGGGTTTGGGGAGGCATTCGGCTCCATTTTCAGTCTTCCAGGCAGCGGTAATGGCGGCAGTGGTTATGACATCTTTGGTAGTTATGACAGCTCTGGTGGTTACGGCAGCTCTGGTGGTTATGACAGCTTTGGTACACCCTCTACTGAACAAGTTCAGAGTCGGGATGCGGTCTGGGACTGAAGTCATGTATCTGTTTGATTCTACGTCTTTGTGCCCGGCATTTTTCCTGTCTGCCTGCCGGGAGCCAGTCTGGGTTATCAGGGTATCCGGCCGCTCTTTAAACCGAATGCAGCCTGAGCCAATAATTTTTCAGAACCTGCCAGACGCTTGTCCTAAGCTTTCTGAATTTGTCAGGGCGCAGGGGTGGCAGATGTTTTTTTTTCGTGGTTTGTGGTCCGTGTTTTTCAGTCTGATGCTGGTAGCTTCCTGTTGGGGCAGTGTTGATTCACCCGGGGAGAAAGCTGCCAGGAATGTCCGGAACAATATCAACAGACTCTATTTCGATTACGTCTTTGCAGAAGAAAATGAGAGGCTGTTAAAAGCCATCATGGTTTCAGTGCGGCGTATCTATGACCGCGATGAGTTGGATAAAAGGCTGGAATGTCAGTCTGAATCTCTCTATCAGACAGAAGCCCGACAGCAGCTACTCACCGAGCTGGTTCAACAGGCCACCCGCCATGCTATTGCAAAAATCAATGGTAACGATGACACGGATGACAGTTATCTTCCCATGTTTCATATTCTGCAGGCACTGAGCAATGCGCCATCCATGCAGGAATCCCTGGATGTTGCTCATTGGTTCCAGACCAGGCCGGTGATGCTTAAGGGGGTTCTGGCTGAAGATCGTATGGACTCCATGGAGAGCCTGATTCAGGAGGCTGTGCAGAACAGTTTCAAAGAATTCCCGTCTGACCCGCTTACCCGGGAACAGTTAGCCCGGCAACTCGGTTTTATCCTGGTCGAAATGCAGGAGCTGTTTCTCCGGGGCAAGGCGCTTCGTTTACTCAGTTACAAGGTAGACAAGCAAAAAAAGAACCCGCAGATTGCCAGAGACCCTGCATTTACCATTTACCTGTCCCTGCTGACGGAAGCCTTTAACAAGCATCCTACTCTCTGGCATACCGACAGCAAACGTCGTCATTATCAGGAAGACCTCTCCGCCCTGTTTATGAAAGCCGCTGATCGTGAAGGTTATGGCAATGAATGGTACCAGCAGATTCGCAGGATTCTCGATGGTGAAAAGCCAGTGCCTGTTACCCGACCAACGCCCGCTCAGAAACCGCACAGGCATTACTACCGGGATGATGATGAGTGGGAAGGCTGGTTTGAACTCACTCCCTTTAGAGTGGTGCTTGGGATGAGTGTAATGTTTGGCGCATTTGTCACCACCATGGTCTGTCTGGGAATGTCTGAACATGAAGCGGAGCAGGGCAGGCAGGAGCGGCGGCAGGAGGAGAATCTGCAAAGGAAATTGGGCAAAACACTCAACAAACCCGGGCGGGAAGATCCGCAGGGAAGGGACTGGAAACCCAACGAAACTGACAGGAAGGAAGTCAAAGAAGCTGCGGAAGGCTTTGAAGAAAAGATCATAAAAAATGTACTGATCCAGGCTGGGGTTCTGAATCCCCTTTTCTGTAACATGGATATAGCTGATATCTACATGCAGATATCGCTGACAGAGCTCTACAGGTATTTGAGGAAAGAACGCTATATCTGGACAGAAAAAGATGAAATTCGCCGAAAAAGGGAGCAGGAAGAATATAAAGAACGCCGCAGAAAAGAGCAGGAACAGGCTAATGAAAGAGCCTGGACGCCCTCATACACTGAAACAACCTCGCAACAAAACGGGTCGGAGTCTTTATCGAGCTTCACTTATAATTTTCCAGGCAGCGATGACGACAGTGGTTATGTCAGCTTTGGTACTGCCACTGCCACTGAGGTTCAGGGACGGGATGCGGACTGGAATTGAGGTCATTTATGTGCCTGATTCCATGTTTGGAGGCCCGGCAGTGTTCTCATTTGCCTGCCGGGAACGTCTGAATCTGAACCATTAATTAGTTTTTCGGCACTTGCCAGTGGATTGTCCTATGCTCCCTGAATTTGTCAGGACATTGGGGTGGCGGATGTTTATTTTCTGCGGTTTATGGTCTGTGTTTTTGAATCTGATGCTGGTGGCCACCTGTTGGGGCAGTGTTGAATCACTCGAACGGACAGCTCTCATAGATGTCCATTACGACATCAACGGTCTTTATTTTGGTCACGTCTTTGCCGAAGAAAATAACAGGCTGTTAGAAGCCATTATGGTTTCAGCACGGAAAGTTTATGACCGCTATGAGCTGTATCAGTGGCCGGAAAGTCATTTTGCTTCTGACAATCAGACAGAGCACCGGCGGCAGCTGCTCACCAGACTTGTCCAGCAGGCTACCCGCCATACTATTGCGAAAATCACGGGTAACGATGATATAGATGACAGTTACCGGGACCGTTCCATGTTTCATCTCCTGCAGGCATTCAGTGGTTCTCCTGCCATGGAGGAATCCCGGGATGTTATTCATTGGTATCGAAACCAGCCGGTGTTGCTTCAGGGGGTGCTGGCTGAAGATCGCAGGGACTCCATGGAGAGCCTGATTCAGGAGGCGGTACAGAACAGTTTCAGAGAATTTCCGTCCAACCCATTTTCCCGGAAACAGTTAGCCCGGCAACTCGGTTTTATTCTGCTGGAAATGCAGGAGCTTTTTCTCCGTGGCAGGGCGCTCCGGTCTCTCAGCTACGAGATAGAGCAGCAAAAACAGAACCCGAAGATTGCCGGTGATCCTGCATTTATTCTTTATCTTTCCTTTTTGACTGAACTGTTTAACAGCCATGAAGCCCTCTGGCATAGAAAGAGCCTGGGGAGCAAATGGCGTCAGTATCAGGAAGACCTCTACGCCCTGTTTATGAAAGCCGCTCATCATGAAAATTATGGTATTGAGCGGTACCAGCGGGTTCGCAGAATTCTGGATGGTGAAAAGCTGCTCCATGAAAAGCCGGCCAGGAAATACTACTCGTACTGGAATGACATCAAATACTACCTGTACTGCATTGAAGTGGGCCCAAGGGAGAAATTTACCCTTTGGCTTGTGGTTGATTGGCTGATGATCGTTATTGTGGAAGATTTTGCGTACCGTATACGCCTTCACCAAGGGCAATTCTAGTGACTTTGTCTGCACCCACTAGTCGATTGTCCTATGCTTTCTGAATTTGTCAGGGCATAGGGGGGGCGGGTGCTTCTTTTTCGTGGTTTATGGTCTCTGCTTTTCAGTCTGATGCTGGTGGCTTCCTGTCGGGGCAGTGTTGAGTCAGTCGGGCGGAAAGCTCTCATAGATGTCCAGTACGACATAAGCAATCTCTATTTTGGTTACGTCTTTGCCGGAGAAAATAAGTTGCTGCTAGAAACCATCATGGTTTCTGCACGGAAAGTCTATGACCGCGATGAGCAGTATCAGTCGCTGGAAAGTCATTTTACTCCAGACAGTCAGAAAGAAGATCGGCAGCGGCTGCTTACCAGTCTTGTTCAGGAGGCCATCCGTCATACTATTGCAAAAGTCACCGGTGACAATGGTATGGATGACAGTCGCCCTTGCAGTCCCTCGCTTCATTTTCTGCAGGTATTCAATAGTATTCCTGCTCTGGAGGAATCCCGGGATGTTATTGATTGGTATCAAAATCAGCCGGTGTTGCTTCAGGGGATTCTGGCTGAAGATCGTACGGACTCCATGGAGAACCTGATTCAGGAGGCGGTAAAGAACAGTTTCAGAGAATTCCCGTCTCACCCACTTACCTGGGAACAGTTATTACCAAGATTTGTGGTGAAGAGGGCATTCTATTATGAGCCACTTACCCGGGTACAGTTAGCCTGGCAACTCGGCTATATTCTGCTGGAAATGCAGGAGCTTTTTCTCCGTGGCAGGGCGCTCCGGTCTCTCAGCTACAAGATAGAGCAGCAAAAACAGAACCCGGAGATTGCCAATGATCCTGCATTCACTCTTTATCTTTCCTTTTTGACTGAGCTGTTTAACAGCAATGACACCCTCTGGCATACAAAGAGCCTGGGGAGCAAATGGCTTAAGTTTCAGGGAGGCCTCTCCGTCCTGTTTTCGCAAGCCGCTAATCATAAAAATTATGGTTTGGAGTTTTACAAGCTGGTTCGCAGAATTCTGGATAGTGGAAAGCTATTCAATAATAAGCCGGTCAATAATGAGCCGGTCAATAAAAAGCCGGTCAATAAAGAGCCAGTCAGGAAAGACTACGTGAACATGATCAGCGATTTACTGGATCGAAAGATCGGACTTGAGCTGATTGCTATTTTTAGCATGCTGATGATCAACGCGGTGGCTCATCTTTTGAGAACTGCACATGTATATGAAATGTTTGTACCAAGGGTATGAGTAGCTGTTTGAGGATAGGCTGCAAAGGACATCAGGCAGAGCGCTCAACCTGATTTACCAGCTTCAGTTGGGATTTTTTGACTCGTTCCGCTCCAGCGTGGAAACGAGTTGTTGGGGTTTATTTTAATGACTTTTTCAGCCTCCTAGTTGATTGTCCTATGCTTTGTAAATTTTTCAGGAAATAGGGGGGCAGATGCTTCTTTTTCGTAGTTTATGGTTTCTGTTTTTTAATCTTATGCTGGTGGCTTCCTGTTGGAGCAGTGTTGAGTCACCCGAGCAGAAAGCTCACAGGAATGCCCGGCTCAGTGTCAACGGCCTCTATTTTAGTTTCGTCTTTGCCGAAGAAAATAAAAGGCTGTTAGAAGCCATCATGGTTTCAGTGCGGCAAGTCTATGACTACTATTATCAGGATCTTTGGTCGGAAGGTCACTCTGCAACAGAGAATCGGACAGAAGCCCGACAGCAACTTCTCACCAACCTCATCCAGCAGGCTATCCGGCATACTACTTCGAAAGTCATTGGTAGCGAAAAGGTGGTTGACAGTCACCCAGACTGTTCCATGTTCCATCTCCTGCAGGCATTCAGTAATGCTCCTGCCATGGAGGAATCCGGGGATGTCGTTCATTGGTATCGAACCCGGCCTGTGTTGCTTCAGGGGGTCGTCGCTGAAGATCGTATGGACTCTATGGAGAGCCTGATTCAGGAGGCTGTGCAGAACAGTTTCAGAGAATTCCCGTCTAACCCGGTTTCCCGGGAACAGTTAGCCCGGCAACTGGGTTTTATAGTGGTGGAAATGCAGGAGCTTTTTCTCCGTGGTAAGGCGCTCCGTTCTCTTAGCCACACGGTAAACCGCTTCAAACGGATACCGGAGATCGGCAGTGATCTTTCATTTGCTTTTTTTCTTTCCTTTTTGACTGAACGGTTTAACAGCCACGGCACCCTCTGGCATACAGAGAGCGGGGGGAGCAAATGGCGTCAGTATCAGGGAGACCTCTCCGCCCTGTTTATGAAAGCTGCTGATCATGAAGAATATGGTATTGAGTGGTACCAGCAGATTCGCAGGGTTCTGGATGGAGAAAAACCGGTCATTGAAGAGCCTTTCGGGGCTGACAATGATTGGGAACATTGGATCAAACCTGTGATCATGATTCCGTTTTCCTTGGTGGTCATCTTCACGGTGGTATCAATAGTGAAAGAAATATGTGAACCGGAACCTCCGCGAAGAAGAGCTAAAAGAGGATAGGCTGTAAACATTAGCCAGAGCCCCCGTTTCGCTGAACAATTTCCACAATTAAACGTTCTGCCCTAAATTCATTGGTTTTTTCTCTGCAGCTGCCATTACCTTGTTCTATGCTTCCTTAATTTGTCAGGACACAGGGGTGTTGGATGCTTCTTTTTCGTGGTTTTCTGTTTTTGTTTCTCAGTCTGATAGCAGTGGCTTCCAGCTGGAGCAGTGTTGAGTCAATCGAGCAGAAAGCTGAGAGGAATGCCCAGAAGAATCTTGGCAATCTCTATTTTGATTATGTCTTTGCCAAAGAAAATGAGGGGCTGTTAAAAGCCATGATGGTATCTGTCCGGCAAATCTATGACCTTTATAAGCCGAATCAGTGGCCGCAAGACCAACTGGTTCCAGACAATCAGAAAGAAGCTCGACAGCAGTTTCTTACCAGACTCGTCCAGCAGGCTGCCCGCCACACTATTGCGAAAGTTAACGATAAATTGGACGACAGTGACCCGGACCGTCCCATGTTTCATCTCCTGCAGGCATTCAGCAATGCTCCCGACATGAAGGAATCTCAGGATGTTGTTCACTGGTCTCAAACCTATCCGGTCATGCTTCTGGGGGTGATGGCTGAAGATCGTCTGGACTCCATGGAGAGTCTGATTGAGGAGGCTGTGCAGAACAGCTTCAGAGAATTTCCCGCCAACCCGCTTTCCCCGGAGCAGTTAGCCCGGCAACTCGGTTTTATTCTGCTGGAAATGCAGGAGCTTTTTCTCCGGGGCAAGGCGCTTCGTTCACTTAGTTTTAAGGTTGAAAAGCAAAAACAGAACCCACGGATTGCCAGAGACCCTGCATTTAACATTTACCTGACCATCCTGACTGAAGACTTTAATAATCATCCCACCCTCTGGCATAAAGACAGCAAACGTCGTGACTATCAGGAAAACCTCTCTGCCCTGTTTATGGAAGCGGCTGACCGTCAGGATTACGGTCTTGGGTGGTATCAGCAGGTTCGCAGAATTCTGGATGGTGAAAAACGGGTCAGTAAAAAGCTGGTCATTGAAAAGCCGATCAGGCAAAGCCATCAGGATGACAATAACTGGGAACGCTGGTTTAAAATTGGGGTGATCGCTTCGGCAGGCGGCGTGGTCATCAGCATGATCAGCATAATGGCCTTTTTGATGGTCGATGAATATAAAATGGAACGCAAGTGGCGGCAAGAGGAAAAGCTGCGAAAGAAGCTGGGCAGAGCACTCAACAAGCCTTGGCGGAAAGATCCGAAAGGAAGGGACTGGACACCTAACAGAAGGGACAGGAAGAAGGTAAGAGATATCATCGAAGGCTTTGATCGAAAGATTTGGGAAAAAGTCATGATCAGAGCCGGGGTTCTGGATCCCCATTTCTGTGACATGGATCTGGATGATCTCTATATGCAGTGGTCGCTGGCAGATCTTTATAGCCATTTGAGACAAGAAGAATATATCCTGACAAGAGAAGATAAAATACGTCATGAACAGCAGCGGCAAGAAGCGGCTGAAAGAGCCAGAACAGCCGCCTACACTGCAACAACCCATCAACAAAATAAGCTCAAGACCCTATCCAATTCCGGCTTCAGTTGGGATTCTTCAGACAACGATGGTGGTTTTGGCTTTTCCAGTTGGGATACACCGACCACTCTTTCAGTTCAGGGGCTGGAGGCTAGCTGGGATTGATTATTTAAAGCTTTGTCAGCTGATTTATGTTCGGTAAACAATTTCCGCCATTAGAAGGTTCTGGCCATGGATTCATTGTTTTTATTCCGCAGCGGCCAGTTGCTTGTCCTATAATTTTTTAATTTGCCAGTTGACAGGGAGGTCAGATGTTTTTTCTTCGAGGCTTATTGTTTGTGTTTTTCAGCTTGATGCTGGTGACTTCCTGTTGGGGCAGTGCTGAGTCACCCGAGCAGAAAGCCGCCAGGAATGTCCGGGATAATCTGAACAGTCTCTATTTTGATTACGTGTTTGCCGAAGAAAATGAGAAGCTGTTAAAAGCCATCATGGTTTCGGTTCGGCGAGTCTATGATAGCTATGAGCAGGATCAGGGGGCGGAAGGCCACTCTTTACCAGACAGTCAGACAGAAACCCGACAGCAGTTTTTGACCAGACTCGTTCATCAGGCTGTCCGGCATACTATTTCGAAAGTCACCGCTAGCGACAATCCGGACCACCCTATGTTTCACCTTCTGCTCAACAAAGCACCTGGCATGGAAGAATCCCCGGATGTTGCTCGTTGGTATCGAACGCGACCTGTGTTGCTTCAGGGGGTCTCGGCTGAAGACCGAACGGACTCAATGGCGAGCCTGATTGAAGAGGCAGTGCAGAACAGTTTCAGAGAATTTCCGTCCAACCCGCTTTCCCCGAGAGAGTTATCCCGGCAGCTTGGTTTCATTCTGGTAGAAATGCAGGAGCTTTTTCTCCGTGGCAAGGCGCTTCGTCATCTCAGCTACAGGGTCGATGAGCAAAAACAGGACCCGGAGATTGCCAGAGACCCAGCCTTTGTTCTTTACGTTTCCTCTTTGACTGAACTGTTTAACAGCCATTCCACCCTCTGGCGTACAGACAGTGAACGTCGTCATTATCAAGAAGATCTTTCCGCCCTGTTTATGGACGCCGCTGGTCTTGAAGGTTATGGCACTGAATGGTACCAGCAGGTTCACAGAGTTCTGGAGGGTAAAAAGCCGGTCACCTACCACCCCCGAAGTGGTTATAATCTCGATGGTCTCAATTATAAAGTACTGTTCCTTTCAGGCGCATTGCTCGGAGGTTTTTTAACCGGCGTGATGGGTATAGTCATTGCTCATGGCCAGAGGCTATCACAAAGAGAGCAATGGACATGGGAGATTGAACAGGCGGAGGAGTTGCAAAGAAAGTTAGGCAAGGCACTCGAGCTGGAAGATCAGGAAGGAAGGGACCGGGAGCCTGACAGGAGAGACAGGAAAAAGATCGGAGAGATTATGGAAGGCTTTGATAGAAGGGTTACGGAGAAAGTACTGATCAGGTCCGGGGCTCTGGATCCCTATTCCTGTAACGTGGATATTAATCTCAGCATGCAGATATCGCTGATAAAGCTATACGACTATTTGAAGGAACGCAGGTATCTCTTGACAAAAGAAGAGAAAAGACGCCGGGAGATGGAGATGGAGATGGAAATGGAGATGATGCAGGAAGAGGCGGATGAAAGGGCCCGAACAGCCACCTGCAGCGGAACTAGCCATCAGCAGGGGAGGGCGACCACACATTCACCCTCCAGTAGTTCTTCAAGTCAGCAAAGAGCAAGTGGCTGTTCCAGCTGGCGTACCCCAAGGACTTCTGAGGTTCAGTGTCGCAAGGCGACCTGGAGCTGAATGGCACCATTAAAAAGACTCCCCAATAAACAATTTCCGCAATTAAAGAACCTGCCCCTTGTGAATTTGCAGACTTTCCTTATTATTGATGTTTCACGGAGATCTGCTCAGGATCTCTGCACTCGTCCTGGTTCAGGACCCTCAGAATTGTTCAAGACATAAGGTTACGGAATTCACATGCTGGATCCCAAATACGTTCGCAGCCACCTCGATGAAGTGGCTGCCTTGCTTCGTAAAAAGCATTTCGAGCTGGATGTAGAGCGACTAAACGCTTTGGAAGAGCGTCGCAAGTCCCTGCAGATGCGCACCGAACAGCTTCAGAGCGAACGTAAATCCGGGTCGAAGGAGTTCGGCAAGATCAAATCCCGAGGCGGTGATATCTCCGAACTCAAGGCTCGTATGGACCAGCTCTCTGCGGAGGTGAAAGAGTCCGAGCACCAACTGTCAGCCCTGCAGGTAGAACTGAATGACTTGTTACTGGGGGTTCCCAATCTGCCCCATGAATCAGTACCGGAAGGAGCTGATGAAGAAGACAATGTTGAAGTGCGTCGTTGGGGAACCCCGGCTGATTTCCAGTTTGATATCAAGGATCACGTTGATCTGGGTGAGCCCCTGGGTCTGGACTTTGAAACCGGCACCAAACTGTCTGGTGCACGTTTTACACTGATGCGTGGTGGCATTGCCCGACTGCATCGTGCCCTGGCTCAGTTTATGCTGGATGTTCAGGTTCAGGAACATGGTTATGAAGAGGTCAATACACCGGCTCTGGTTCATGATACCGCTCTGCTGGGGACTGGACAGCTGCCAAAGTTCAGTGAAGATCTGTTCAAGACCGAATGCGCTGAAGCTGAGAAACCTTTCTACCTGATTCCAACCTCCGAAGTGACCCTGACTAACGTCGTACGTGAGAGCATTCTGGATGCCATTGAACTGCCACTGAAACTGACGGCACACTCTTGCTGTTTTCGCAGCGAAGCAGGCAGCCATGGTCGTGATACCCGTGGCCTGATCCGCCAGCATCAGTTTGAGAAAGTGGAAATGGTTCAGGTAGTGCATCCGGAAAAGTCGTTCGAGGCGCTGGAAGCCATGACCGGTCATGCTGAGGCTATTCTGCAGAAACTGGGACTGCCTTATCGCGTAGTCGCGCTCTGCGGCGGTGATCTTGGCTTTGGTGCCGCCAAAACTTACGATCTGGAAGTCTGGCTGCCGGGTCAGGGCAAGTACCGTGAGATTTCTTCTGTCAGTAACTGTCTGGATTTCCAGGCTCGCCGCATGCTGGCCCGTTTCCGTAATCCCGAAACCGGCAAGCCGGAACTGCTGCATACCCTCAATGGTTCGGGTCTGGCAGTGGGCAGAACGCTGGTGGCTGTTCTGGAAAATTATCAGAATGAAGACGGCTCCATTACTATCCCGGAAGTGCTTCAGCCCTACATGGGTGGCGTCACTGTGCTGGGCAGATAGTTCTGAAACAGATAGCTCTGAAACAGATAGTTCTAAAACCAGAGCACCTTCAGGTGCTCTGGGTCACAGGCTCCGAGACCAGGTTCTTCAACCACCGTCGTGAGAATACTCTGAACAACACCATCATAGCCTTAAACAGCTCTTCAAACAGGCTGAAAATAAACACCAGGTACAGCGGCAGTCCCCAGTGCGCTGCGAGCCAGGCCATGGGGATGCCAATCCCCCACATGGCAAAGGTGCAGATGATAGCGGTGGCTTTAACATCTCCGCCACTTCTCAGCAGGCCGATAATTCCCATCAGGTTGATAACCCGGATACACAAGCCCACACTGGCTACGATCATTGCCTCCTGAGCCATAGTCATGGTGGAGCCTTCAAACTTTCCGAACAGGGTAACCACATCCGTCCGGAAAACGATCAGCAGAGTACCAATAAACAGCGCAATAAAGGGTGACATGACCAGCATCATCCAACCCTGTCGCCAGGCTCTCTCAAAACGGCAGGCTCCCAGTTCCTGACCCAGAATAATAGAGCCGCCCACACCGAATCCGAGAAACAGTGAAATCAGGATGGCCTCGATAGAGGAGATCGCTGACATGACTGCAAGCTCATTGACACCAATACCGGCATAGATGACGCTGTATATAATCAGACCAAAAGCCCAGGATCCGTCCTGGAGCACGATGGGAACACTGACTTTGAAATAGCGAATCAGCTCTTTCGTTTTCAGGCCCAACTCTAAATCCTGTTTTTCGGGAATCAGGTAGCTTCTGAATTGTTTGATGTAACAGAGCAGAAGGACTGTCTGGAAGAGTCTGGACAGCGTTGTTCCCCAGGCCGATCCGGCAACGCCCAGTTCCGGGAATCCAAAGTGCCCAAAAATCAGCACGTAATTCAGGAATACATTCACCAGAATGGCATAAAAGCCAATGAGGGTGGGTGTTCTGGCATCGCCAGATGCTCTCATCGCGGCTTCCAAAGGTACGACAATTGCCGCACAGATAATCGAAGGGGCGGTAATCAGGAGGTATTCAATAGCCAGTCGGGTTAGCTCAGGGTCGCGGGTTGAAAGCCCGATCACGACATCAGGCAGCAGCATGTAAAAGGCCACGATAGGTACCGTGATGAGTACTGAGGTCAGCAGCGATTGCACCAGCGTTCTTCGCAAGCCCGCAGGATCGCCCGAGCCGATAAACTGTGAGGCCAGAATACTCATACCGCTACCCAGAGAGGCAGTCAGAATCAGGTTAAAGAAAAAGATTCGGTTTCCCAGGCCCACCGCCGCAACGGCTGTCTCACCCAGCTGACCGACCATCAGAATATCGATGAGTCCGAGCAGGGAAAACATCATGGATTGCAGGGAAACAGGCAGGGCGAGGCGCCAGAGTTTATGAAAAAACTCCCTGTCCGCACTAAAACTTAGTGAAGCGGATGTATTCATGCAGTTCCTGATAAAAAGGGTATTAAGTACTCAACCATACGAAATCATATTTTCTGACTTATTGTTCAGGCACTCGCGGCAACTGCTCCTGCGTTGCTCTAGCTCCTGCATCCATGCAGTCGTGATGCGTTGCAACTCTGGTCACATAGCTTGCTATGTTCCCGTCGTTGCGCCTTGCAGAGCACCTGCCCAATAAGCCAGAAATATTCGATTCCGTATGGCTGAGTACTTAGACTGTTCTAGATTCAGTCTTGAATTATTCGGCGTAGATTATATGAACTAAAGTATCGCTCATCTGCTGGGAAATACCGAACTCTGAAGTGAGACAACCAGGCATTGGATTTTAAGGCTTTAAAAGAGGGTATAAGGATCAAATTTATTCTTATTAAAGGATAAGCATTCACTGGTATAATGCCGGACAATGAGAGGAACAGGTTCAGTATCAGGTTAAGCCGCTGAAAAAACCGTTTCCCGGATACAATAATGATAACTGAAAGAGAGTCGTCCGAGTGGATTATTTGCCATTATTCCTCGAAGTTCGTGATCGTCCCTGTCTTCTCGTTGGGGGGGGGGACATTGCCTTGCGCAAAGCCAGATTACTGTCTGATGCGGGTGCGATGATTCAGCTGGTAGCGCCCGAAATTCACCCGGACCTGATGACATTGATCAATGCCGGAGATCATCAGTTCCGGCAGAAAGCCTTTGAGCTTTCTGATTTGAAAGGCGTTTGTCTCGTTATTGCAGCAACCGATGATCCTGAAGTGAACTCGGAAGTGGCCCGGCAGGCAAAGCTGCAAAATTTGTTTGTCAACGTCGTCGATGACGCTCAATCCGGTAATGCCGTAATGCCTTCTATTGTCGATCGCTCACCGGTTATGGTGGCTTTCTCAACGGGAGGAAAAGCACCTGTTCTAGCGCGAATGCTGCGACAGCAATTGGAATCCATCTTGCCGGCTGGCTATGGCCGTCTCGCCGAAATGGCGGGGCAGTTTCGTGCAAAAGTGTCCCGGAAATTCAGTCATATCAATGATCGCAGATATTTCTGGGAGCGTGTGTTAACCGGGAGTGCTGCGGAAAAAGCCATTTCCGGCGATGTTGAGGCAGCCCAACGTTTAATGGAAGAAGAGCTCGCCAGCTCCGAAGCGGTGACAACCGGGGAAGTGTATCTGGTGGGTGGTGGGCCAGGGGACCCGGACTTGCTGACATTCAAAGCACTGAGGTTGATGCAGCAGGCTGATGTCGTGTTGCATGACCGACTGGTTTCAGAACAGGTATTGTCACTCTGTCGCCGGGATGCGGATTACATCTACGTAGGCAAGAAGCGCGATCGACACACCCGCCCTCAGGAAGAAATTAATCAGCTACTGGTCGATCTGGCAAAAGAAGGTAAACGGGTGTTGCGTCTGAAAGGAGGAGATCCATTTATTTTTGGTCGGGGAGGTGAAGAGATTGACACTCTGGCTGAAGAGAATATTCCTTTTCAAGTGGTGCCGGGTGTTACGGCGGCATCCGGCTGTGCCAGTTATGCGGGCATTCCCCTGACGCACAGAGATCATGCTCAGTCTGTAAGGTTTGTAACCGGTCATCTTAAAGACGACAGCTATAACCTGAACTGGCAAGAAATGGTTGACACTTCCCAGACTCTGGTTTTCTACATGGGTCTGATGGGGTTGCCACGAATCTGTGAAGAGTTACACAAACACGGGCGCAGTTCAGACACACCCATTGCTTTGATTGAGAAGGGAACCACCCAGAAACAAAGGGTATTCACCGGAACTCTGGATACTATTTGCAGCATTGTTGAAGGGAATGCTGTAAAGGCACCCACTTTGATAATTGTTGGTGATGTGGTGCAGCTCCACGACAAGCTTAAGTGGTTTAATCCTCAAACTTCTTAGTTCAAACAATACATCCCCCACCCACTGCATTCCCGCCCTTTGCGCGGGAATGCATCAGGTTATAAGTTCGACAATATGGCCAGAGTGGCCATGACACCCAGAGCAGTCGTCACTGCGGCTTTACCTGCTGATGAAGTGGGCAGGACTGTCATATTTGTGCTTGATGCAGTGGGTACGACGGTCATATTTGTATTTGATGAAGTTGGGAGTGCTGTGGTCGTAACTGTGTTTGATAAGTTGGAGGCCGCTGCCGAACTCATATTGACGGCATTGAAGAAGGCTGCGAAACCTGCAGCTGGGTCAGAGGACGGACTGACTGGCTGGCAGACCTCTGAAACAAAGAAGAGCTCACCTTCGAGGTTGACCAGCCCGGCGCAGGCATTGGCTGTGGAACCATTCATGGCGGTCCAGATATTCACGGTTGTTTGAGTGGGAATTGGCCAGACACTGGGTGAACTTACAACTTTTTCGCACAGTTTTTGTTTTTCCGCGTCATCCAGTGTTATGTGTGCTGCTTTCAGGCTGAAGCGTTCCAGAGGTTGCCACCATGGTTTGACTGCCTGAAGGTGGTTACAAACCAAATTCAGAGCAAGCAGTCCACTGACGGTCAGAGCGGTCTGTGTTGTTTTGATCTGATTACCAATCAGGTAAAAAAGAGGAAACTTTGTTTCCTTATCTGCGGTACCAACAAGTACAAACCCTCCCTTGCGAAGAGGGTCGAGTCGTGTGATACCCTCATTGGAAATATTAACATTGTTTTTGAACACATCCATGGAGATTCTGGGGCCCAGTCTGAACTCTCCCGCCTCTGCCATATCGCCCTGGAATGTGTTCCCAGTCACAGTCAATAACCTGGACTGGTACTTGATGGCGGGAAGATTGACTAATACTCCCTGATCGGGAATAAGATCGGAAAGAATGCCGTTGTGAAGCCCGGTGTATTTTTTTCCAATGACCGTGTTATTGGCAAACTGTAGACCTGGACCTCGATACCAATAAGTGGCGGATAAATTCAAAGGTAATTTGCAATCCAGGTTAACTGCTGCCCGAACAGGAAGATGGAATACGTTTTTTTCTAATATCAGTCTGCGGTTATAACACTCTGCAAAAACAATGGAGTCAATTTTGGGGAGGTTATTCTCACGGGTTGGCCGGAAAGTAATGTGTTGTATATTACTTTTTCTTCTTTCTCCGAAGAGGAAGTGATCAGGGGCTCCAATCCTGATCATACTACTGCCTGTAAATCCTGGCCGATCCTCGATAACGATTTCATGATCGACCTCGGCAGCTCCAAGAATGTCCTGACCGTCTTTCAAACGAATTTCACCGTCAATAAAGTATTTAGCGGTAATTTTACCAGGCGCCGAGGTCGTTGACGGAGGAGGCATCGCTGTGGTGCTATTTGACAGAACCATTGAGGAAGAGGTCATATTCATCGAAGAGCTGGTGGTGACATTGGCAGTGGTTGGGGCAGTGGTTGAGGTCTGCACGGTTTCGGAGGAGAGCAAAATAACAGTGTTCTCTGGAATCCGTTCGATCAGCTTGTTTAAATTCTCTGTCGGGTCAGCTTTGAGAACAATACACTGTCGATTGTAAACAAGGTCGCTATAAAGGTTCACTACCGCATCAACCCCCATTGCCTGTGGTGAAAGACGGTCGCACAATTCAGTCGGAAGGAGGGGGGGAGCAGAAGGGGTTACACTGGGTGATTGAGTTGTGTTCTGTGCCTGCAGAATCAGAGCCTGTGACAGGAGTACAAGAGCGATTAAGCAGGCTGAATAATACTGTAGCTTGGTCATGTTAAAGACTCCCGATAAGCCTCCCAGATAAGAAGCCTAGACTCCGCATATATACTTATCCATTAATATGGTTAAGATGTTTCAGGAAAAACAGTTGGATTTTTCTTACTACCCTCTCTTCAGTGCTCTTGCCCGGACAACCAGCCCTGACTCCAGAGCTATTTCATATCACTCGTTTTGCCCTCGACGGGAATGTCTATCTCCTGAGATGATGTACGGATTCCCGGGCCGGGACCACCCACAGCACCTGAAAGCACAGCAATCAGAATAAACGCTGGGTACATTTATATCAGCGCCTGGTTGCACCTGGCTATAGATTCAACAATACAGCCAGAGTGGTTATAACACCCAAAGCAGTCGTCGCGGCGGTTAAACCTGCAGTTGAAGTGGTCACAACATCAGAGTCGTCTAAACCCGCTGATGTGGTGTCAATAACAGCAGGGGTAGCAAGTGTCGGGCAGTTTGCTGCATTATCAAAGTAGAGCTGACCCTGGATATTTTTCAGCCCGGATAGAACAGAAGCTCTGGAATAATTGATGGGAGTCCAGGTATTCACGATCTGGTCGACTGTCGGTCTTCTGGTCGTCGCTATGCCGGCGGTTGAACTCACGGATGTTTGGCACTCAGTTCCCAGCCGTATGGGGTTAACTGCTATCAGTGAAAAATAATCGCTGTATTGTTTCCACAGAATCATTCCCAGAAAGCGGTTACAGGCCAGGGCCAGTTCAATCTGATTAATGATGGTTAAAGCTTGCGTTGTGACCCGGATATAATTACCGGCCAGATTATAGCGAGGAGCTTTTCTCACAGTAGATGAAAGTCCCCTTAAAGCCAATCCCCCTCGTCGGAGCACTCTTCCTGTTCTAATTTCGCTTCGTGTTATGTCTTTATTGTCAATGTAAATGGAAGCCGTGTTTCTAAAAATATCAATACTGCTACCGGACCCAATTGTAATCTCAGCCAATTCTGAGATTTTGCCCCGAAATGTGTTTTCAATTATTTCGAGCTTGTTTGATTGGTTAGTGATGTTGGCAAGAGCAATAATTATCGCCTCCTGAGGAATCATGCTGTGTTGTGATGTGCGGATGGTTTCAGCTATGACCTTGTTGTTGGCGAAGCGTAGGCCCGGGCCCGTGTGCAAATTATTGGCGGATGCATCCAGAGCTAAACTGCAACTCACTTCAACTGCAGCCCAGGTAGGGAGATATAAAACGTTGTTTTCTATAGCCAGTGTCCTGTTATAACAGTTTGTGTAAAAAATAGTGTAAATTGGATTATCGGGATCAGTTCCAGTTGGCCGGAAAGTTATGTGTTTTATATGATTGTCTATTGTTTCGCTAAAATTGAATCCGCCATTGTATTCAACTCCAACCTCGATCATGTTTCTGTCTGCAAAACCTGGATGAAGCTTGATAACAATTTCAAAACCGTCATCAGCAGCCCCGATGATGTCCTGACCGTTTTTCAAAGTTATTGGACTGGCAATAAGATAATCAACAGTGGGCTTACCTGTTACGGGGGCAACGGTTGGAGAAGTTGTATTGGAGGAAAGCAAGATAATGGTGTTATCAGGAATCTGTTTTATCAACTCACTTAAATCATCTGCAGGGTCGGCACTGAGAACAACGCACTGTCGTCCGCTAACAAGACCACTGTATTGCTGAAGTCGTCGTTCAACCCCAGTCGTTTGACCTCTGAGAGAGCTACATAATTCCCTTGGAGGGGGAGTTGCAGTAGTAGGAGCTGCAGTCGTAGGAGCTGCAGTTGACGATTGAGCTGTAGCTGTCGATTGAACTGCGGCTGACGATTGAACTGCGGCTGACGATTGAACTGCGGCTGACGATTGAACTCCAGCTGTCGATTGAACTGCGGCTGACGATTGAACTGCAGCTGTCGATTGAACTGCGGCTGACGATTGAACTGCGGCTGTCGATTGAACTGCGGCTGACGATTGAACTCCAGCTGTCGATTGAACTGCGGCTGACGATTGAACTGCAGCTGTCGATTGAACTGCGGCTGACGATTGAACTGCGGCTGTCGATTGAACTGCGGCGAACGGTTGAACTGCGGCTGTCGTTTGAACTGAGGCTGTCGGTTCAACTGCCGTTGTCAATTGAACTGTGGTTGTTGGATGAACTGAGGTTGTTGATTCAGCTGCGGCTGTCGGTTGAAGTGCTGCTGTCGGTTGAGCTGTGGTTGTTGGATGAACTGCGGTTGTAGGTTGAGTCGTGTTTTGAGCCTGAAGGTTCAGGGGCAGTAACAGAAATACAGGAGCGATGAACAGGGCCGAATGGTGCCGCAACTTAATCATTTTCAGGACTCCTTGGAAAAGTCGTTAGGAAGACTAGACGCTGTGTTTATACTTATCCATTAATGTGATGATGGTGTTGCAAGAAAATAGATGGATCTTTTTGTCAATCCTCTCTTTAGTGCTGCTAATCAGGGTATTAGCCTTGATTCCTGAGCCTTTCATATACAGGGTGCGGGCATGCTCTTTTAACCGAGGAATCAGCTCAGGCTATAGATTCAACACTATGGCCAGAGAAGCTATGACCCCCAAAGCATTGGTCACTGGAGTTGTACCCGCTGATGAAGCAAAGGATTGAGGCTCTGTCATGCAGACAGCTGAGTCAAAGTAGAACTGACCCTCGACGTTGGTCAGTCCAGTCAAAGCAGTGGCTTTGGAATCATTGAAGGGAGTCCAGGTATTCACGATCTGGCAAAGTGTCGATGCATTGGTCGTTGCCGGGTCGACGGTTGAACTCACAGACCCTGGGCACTCATCTGCCAGTGGCAATGGATCAACGGCTTTCAGGGAGAAACCTTCGTCGTCTACTTTCCACAAAGTCATTCCCCGAAAGTGGTTACAGGCCAGTGCCAGATCAAGCTTCTCATAGATAGTTAAAGCTGTCGTTGTGACGTTGATATTGTTACCAGCCAGATTAATGAGAGGAGCTTTTCCATCGTCAGACGAGGAAAGACCCACTAAAGCGAACCCTCTTTTAATTCTTGTACGAATTTCGCTAGGTGTCTTGCCTTTATTGTCAATAACAACAGTGTTTCTGAAGATATTAATATTGCTTCCGGATCCAATTTTAATCTGAGCCAATTCCGAGATTTTGCCCCGGAATGTGTTATCAATTATTTCGAGTTTGTTTGACAGGTTATTGATGTTGAGAAGATTAATGAATATTGCTTCCTCGGGAATCATACTGAGTTTTGTTGTGCTGATGGTTTTACCAATGACCTCGTTATTAGCGAAACGTAAGCCCGGGCCCGAGTGCAAATCAATGGTGGATGCATCCAGATTCGCAGAGCAAACAATGTTAACTGCGGCCTGGACAGGGAGATAAAAAACGTTGTTCTCTATAGATAATGTCCCAGAATAGCAGTTTGTTTGGACAATAGCGTCAGTTTGAGTATCTGGATTAACTCCGGTTGGCCGGAAAGTAATGTGTTTTATATGACTGTCTGCTGTTTCTCCAAAATTGAATTCGTCATCGTAGTGAACGCCAACTCCGATCATGTATTTACTTGTAAAGTTAACATGAAGCTTGATAACAATTTCAAAATCGTCATCAGCAGCCCCGATGATGTCCTGACCGCTCTTCAAAACGATTGCATTGGCGATAAAATATTCAACAGTGGGCTTACCTGTAACGGGGGCAACGGTTGGAGAAGTTGTTTTAGAGGAAAGCAAGATAATGGTGTTATCAGGAATCTGTTTTATCAACTCACTTAAATCATCTGCAGGGTCGGCACTGAGAACAACGCACTGTCGTCCGCTAACAAGATCACTGTACTGGTCAAGCCGTTGTTGAACCCCCGTCGTTTGACCTCTGAGAGAGCTGCATAATTCCGTTGGATGGGGAGTTGCAGCAGTAGGAGCTGCAGTTGACGATTGAGCTGTAACTGTCGATTGAACAGCGGCGGACGGTTCAACTGCGGCTGACGATTGCACTGCGGTTGTCGGTTCAACTGTGGCTGACGATTGAACTGCGGTTGTCGGTTCAGCTGCGGCTGACGATTGAACTGCGGTTGTCGGTTCAACTGCGGCTGACGATTGAACTGCGGTTGTCGGTTCAACTGCGGCTGACGATTGAACTGCGGTTGTCGGTTCAACTGCGGCTGACGATTGAACTGCGGTTGTCGGTTCAACTGCGGCTGACGATTGAACTGCGGTTGTCGGTTCAACTGCGGCTGACGATTGAACTGCGGTTGTCGGTTCAACTGCGGCTGACGATTGAACTGTGGCTGACGATTGAACTGCGGTTGTCGGTTCAACTGCGGCTGACGATTGAACTGCGGTTGTCGGTTCAACTGCGGCTGACGATTGAACTGCGGTTGTCGGTTCAACTGCGGCTGACGATAGAACTGCGGTTGTCGGTTCAACTGCGGCTGACGATTGAACTGCGGTTGTCGGTTCAACTGCAGCTGACGATTGAACTGCGGTTGTCGGTTCAACTGCGGCTGACGATAGAACTGCGGTTGTCGGTTCAACTGCGGCTGACGATTGAACTGCGGTTGTCGGTTCAACTGCGGCTGACGATAGAACTGCGGTTGTCGGTTCAACTGCGGCTGACGATTGAACTGCGGTTGTCGGTTCAACTGCGGCTGACGATTGAACTGCGGTTGTCGGTTCAACTGCGGCTGACGATTGAACTGCGGTTGTCGGTTCAACTGCGGCTGACGATTGAACTGCGGTTGTCGGTTCAACTGCGGCTGACGATTGAACTGCGGTTGTCGGTTCAACTGCGGCTGACGATTGAACTGCGGTTGTCGGTTCAACTGCGGCTGACGATTGAACTGCGGTTGTCGGTTCAACTGCGGCTGACGATTGAACTGCGGTTGTCGGTTCAACTGCGGCTGACGATTGAACTGCGGTTGTCGGTTCAACTGCGGCTGACGATTGAACTGCGGTTGTCGGTTCAACTGCGGCTGACGATTGAACTGCGGTTGTCGGTTCAACTGCGGCTGACGATTGAACTGCGGTTGTCGGTTCAACTGCGGCTGACGATTGAACTGCGGTTGTCGGTTCAACTGCGGCTGACGATTGAACTGCGGTTGTCGGTTCAACTGCGGCTGACGATTGAACTGCGGTTGTCGGTTCAACTGCGGCTGACGATTGAACTGCGGTTGTCGGTTCAACTGCGGCTGACGATTGAACTGCGGTTGTCGGTTCAACTGCGGCTGACGATTGAACTGCGGTTGTCGGTTCAACTGCGGCTGACGATTGAACTGCGGTTGTCGGTTCAACTGCGGCTGACGATTGAACTGCGGTTGTCGGTTCAACTGCGGCTGACGATTGAACTGTGGCTGTCGATTGAACTCCAGCTGTCGATTGAACTCCAGCTGTCGATTGAACTGCGGCTGTATGTTGAGTCGTGTTCTGAGCCTGAAGGTTCAGAGGCAGTAAAAGAAATACAGGTGCGATGGAAAGGGACGAATAGTGCCGCAACTTAATCATTTTCAGGACTCCTTGGAAAGTCGATAGGAAGCCTAGACGCTTTGTTTATAGTTATCCATTAATACGGTTAAGGCGTTGCAAGAAAATAGATGGATCTTTCTGTCAATACTCTCTTTAGTGCTGCTACTCAGGGTATTAGCCATGACTCCTGAGCCGCTCATGTACAGGAAAAAAAGACACCCATAAAAAATGTCTCTTCAGGGGGAAAAAATAAGACATTCAAAAACTGTACTCCCAAAAAGGATCAGAAAAATCTATCTTCAAGTCGCGTATCACCGAACCACACAGCGCCACCCAACGAACAGAGGCTGTTCAAGCCATAATTCAGACAATGCAAATTCATTCCGACATAAGTCGAAGAGAGATAAAGAGAGGGTCTTTGACGTCTTAACTGACTTCTACGCTAACCTGTCAGGTACAAACGACTGCAGGCGTTTAAACCTCGAAGCCACTTCTGTCCGGCTTCAAGTGCATAAGCCTTCATCGCCTTCAGACGGCCAACTGCCCGATAAAAACGATTATTCCATTGCATGGTTTTCAGCCACTCATCCGGATCAATTTCCAACCTTTGAAGAATCGGAGGGGGGCACGACGGGATGGAACCTTTCTTATCTGTTCTGACAATGCGACCGCTCCAGTCAACCAGTTCCAGATAGTCGTGAAGAAGGTAGGGAAGGGCAACGTCCGTTTCCTGTCCCTGCAAACAGAAAGGTTTCAGGGTCAGCGGCTGTTTTTTAGTCTCAGAATGTGTAACCTGCTCCACCCGTTCCTGAATCGACGTGTAGTCCGACTCTTCGGGTGTTTCTGCCTTTCCAGCCCGAATCGGATTCAAGTCAACGTAGGTCATGCAGGTCAGTAACGCTGCTTCGTCCAGCAATGCCTGGCTTTTAAAGCGTCCTTCCCAGAAGCGTCCTTTACACTCGTCTTCTTTGTTGGCCTCACGAGCAAGATGTTCATTCAGGCAGCGCATAAACCAGCTGATATCCGTTAAACGACGCCGGTATTCCTCAGCATATTCATCAATACGGGCCAATTCAGCGCTGCCCAGTTTGTCAGCGGCCAGATGCCTTTGCACCAGAAGTGGGCCTGTAAACAAGGTCGTCCAACGGTGAAGCACTTCATTCCGTGACCAGCCTCTGGCAGATGACTGATTGATGTGCAAAACCACATGATAATGATTCGACATGACAGCGTAAGCACAGACTTCGATAGCAAAGACTGAAACCAGTTCCCGGAGTTTATCCACCACCCACTGACGGCGATGCTCGTAGTTCTTGCCAGTCAGGTGGTTCTCTCCACAGAGGTAAGCCTGACGAACACATCTTGCCATGCAGTGGTAATAAGGCGTTGTGCCGGGATCAATCAGGGTATTGCGAGCTTGGGCCATGAACTCACCTGTCTGGGTAAAAAATCAGTGATGGGTGAAAAAGTAGACCAGGTGGATGGTAAAGCAAATTTATGGGTGTCTTTTTAAGTATTCGGGCGCTGCGTTTAAACTTGCCGTCAGTCTGTGCTCCTGATGGGACCTGCCGAGCCTGAAAGCAAGTGAGCCAGAGTAAGTGAATTCATGCCTCTGGCTTTTAAACCGAAGGGACGGATTCTCTCGGGTTACAGATTCAACAATAGTGTCAGAGTGGTTATGAGAGTGGTTATGACACCCAAACCCGTTGTTACTGAGGTTGTAGCTGTTGATGAATCGGGGTCTATGTCAGCGGCAGGCCTGCTGCTGTTGCCTGGAGATAGTGTAGTCGTTTTCAGGCAGTCTTCCCGGCCAAAGAAGAACTGTCCTTCAAAGTTGGTCAGTCCACTCAGGGCCTTGATCCTGCAGTCACTGATGGCTGTCCAGCTATTCTCGATCTGGCTGATTGTATAGGAACCGTTAGTGGGTGTTGGCACAACTAAGGTTGAACTCACGAAGTTTTTGCACTTACTTCCAAGTGGAAATGGAACAGCGGCTTTCAGGGTGAATTCTTTGTAAAGTTGTCGCCACGGGCTGGATCCCTGCAGGTGGTTACAAGCCAGGGCCAGTTCAAGGGGTGGACTGACGGCCAGAGCTATTCCTGTTACCTGGATCTGGTTGCCTGCCAAATTATAGAGTGGACGTTCTGCATCACTTTCTGAATGACCTTTGAGAACGAAACCACTCCTTTGTGTTATTCGAAGGCCAGTGGTGTCGCGAACAGTGGGGCCAGCATTGGTAATGTTGACCGTGTTTCTGAAGACATCCATACTGGTTCCGGGTCCGAGTTCAAACTGACCTGCATCTGCTATTACGCCCCGAATGGTGTTCCCGATAAGCGCGACTCTCTTTGACTGATTCTTTGACTGATTCTTGATGAAAGGGAGATTAATAAATATCCCTTCCCTGGGAATGGTGATTCTGTGGTCTATTGTGCTGATGATCTTACCGATAACTTTGTTCTTGGTGAACAGCAAGCCAGGGCCCTGATGCGAGACATTGACAGACGCATCCAGACTTTTTCTGCAATCAAGGTCAACCGCAGACCAGTTAGGAAGATGAAATACATTGTCTTCTATGATCAGTTTCCGGTTATAGCACTCTGCGAAAAGAATGGTGTGAACGGGGTGCTGGTCCAGAGGCCCGGTCGGAAGGAAGGTAAGATGACTCAGACGATTTTCATGAGTTCTGCCAAAATGGAAGTTGTCAGTGGTTCCAACCCTGACCATATTTTTATCTCGAAAACGTTCCCAAAGCGAAATAACGATTTCAAAACCGTCATCAGCAGCCCCAAGAATGAACTGACCGTTCTTCAAAACTATTTCATTCCTAATATAATAGTGAATCCGGGTTTTACCCGTCACAGAGGGAGTGGTTGGCACAGAGGCAGTGGTTGGCGAAAACGTGTGTGAGGAAAGCAGTATAACTCTGTCATCCGGAAGCTGTTTTATCAACTCACTTAAATCTTCTGCAGGGTTAGCGCTGAGAATCGTGCAATGTCGTCCGCGAATCAGGTTGCCGTATTGGGCCACCCGTTGCTTAACCCCCGTCGTATGCTTCAGCAGTGGCAATGTAACAGAATCGCACTCGGTCGGTTCAAGTTTATTATTTCGATGAGCGCCCGGAACCTCCTGGTTCAGAGCCTGTAACAGAAACAAAGGAGTAATCAACCAGACCAGATAATGTTGCAGTTTGATCATGCTGGGTCATACTCCTGAACGCTGCGATTTTACCCATCTATTAATCAAAACCGGTTGCCACGCTTGCGTAGGGATGAATAAGCTCAGGTCAAGGAGATAGCAATACGGCCAGAGTGGTTATGATTCCCAGGCCAGAAGTAGTCAACAGATTTGTGCCCGCTGACGAAGTGGGGACCATAGAGGTAATGATAGTCTTGACGGTATCATGAGTCCTGCTGTTAATGGATATCGTATCGGTAATAAAAAAAGCGTGGGTCATGGGAACTGTCAGGCAGTCTTCTCTGTTAAAGAAGAACTGACCTTCGAAGTTGAACAATCCGCTGCAGGCGTTGGCGGTGGAATCATGGATGGCGGTCCAGGTGTTCCTGATCTGGTTGATTGTATAGGATTTGTGTGTTGGCATGACAACGGTTGAGTATGGAGTTGGCCAGTCAAAGGTTGAGTTTGGTGTCGGCGTGCCAATGGTTGATTCCAGACCTGACATGACAGAGGTTGAGTTTGGAGTTGACATGCCAACGGTTGATCCCGGATTTGGCATGACAGAGGTTGAGTTTGGAGTTGACATGCCAACGGTTGATCCCGGACTTGGCATGATAGAGGTTGAGTTTAGCGTTGACACGCCAACGGTTGATCCCGGACTTGGCATGACAGAGGTTGAGTCTGGAGTTGACACGCCAACGGTTGATTCCAGACTTGGCATGACAGAGGTTGAGTCTGGAGTTGACATGCCAACGGTTGATCCCAGACCCGGCACGACAGAGGTTGAGTTTAGCGTTGACACGCCAACGGTTGATTCCAGACCTGGCATGACAGACGTTGAGTTTGGCGTTGACATGTCAACGGTTGATACTGGAGCCTGTCTGGAAACGGTTGGGTCAGGAGTGAGCATGGCAATGGATGAACTCATCACACTTGGGCACTCTTTTCCCAGTGGCAATGGATTAGCAGATTTCAGGCTGAATTCTGGTTGAAGTTGTAACCAGGGACTGATTGCCCGCAGGTGATTGCAAGCCAGGGCCAGTTCAAGGGGGCCTCTGACGGTTATGGCGGCGGCTGTTGTCTTAATCTTATTGCCCGCCAGATTAAAGCGAGCAGGCCCTGAGTCGCTGTCTTTGTGACCTATGAGAGCAAAGCCTCCCAGCAATGATTGTCGTTGTCGACGGGCGCTGCGGAGTGTGATACCGATATTGGAAATGTGGACCCTGTTTCTGAAGACATCTAAACGGGCACCGGGTCCAAGAACAAATTCACCGGCTTCAGCCATTCTGCCCAGGAATCTGTTCCCAATAACCGCGAGTCTCTTTGACTGGTTCTGGATGGCTGGAAGGTTAATGTGTATCCCTTCCTCGGCAAAAAAGAGGCCGAACCGCGTTCTGATACCACTACCGATGATCGTATTATTCGCAAACCGGAGGCCCGGACCCGGCTGATCAACATTGGCGGATGCATCCAGAGGTTCTTTGCAATCAAGGTCAACTGCCGTCCAATAAGGAAGAGAAAAGTGGTTGTTTTCTATAATCAGATTTCGATTATAGCACTCTGCTTTAACAATTGCGTATACTTGGCTGCGGTACCCGTCGCCTTTTGGCGTGAAAGTAACGTGCCTTATATGACTGCTTCCTGTTTTTTCAAACTGGAAGTTGTCACGGGTTCCAACCTTGACCATAAATTGCTTTTTATAACTTTGCTTAGGAATAATGACTATTTCAAAACCTTTATCAGCTGCCCCAATAATGTCCTGACCGTCCTTCAAAACGATTTCACTATCAATAAGGTAGATAATCAGGGTATTACCTGTTGGGGGGATAACGGGTTGAATCGTCGTACGGGACGAGAGCAGTATGACAGTATTTTCAGGAATTTGATTGATCAGCTGAGCGGTATCCACCGTTGGGTCTGAAGTGAGAACAACACACTTTCGTCCACGAACATGTTCACTATTGTATTTAAGCCATTGATCAACCCCCGTCGGTTGTCCTGAAAGAGAGGCGCAGTCTGTTGGAAGTGGCGGCTGAGTCGCTTGAGCTTCCGGATTCAGAGCCTGTAAAAGGAATACAGGAACGATTAAACGGGCTAAATAATACTGTGACTTGTTCATATTAAGGACTACTACCGATAAATCTAGATAGGAAGCCTAGACTCTGCATTTACAATTAGCCATCAGTCTCTTTGCCGGAGACATGACTTCAGATTAGTTTTTTAACAAAAGGAATAAAGAGGTCACGACGCTTAAAGCCGTTGCTGCGAGGTTTGTGCCCTCTGATGAAAGGGTAGATGGAGTGGTGACAGGAGCAGAGGTCGAATTGATTGCCGGGCAGACTAGCGGGTCAAAGTTGAACTGACCATCGACGTAGGACAGTCCACTCAAGGCAGTAGCTGTGGAATTATTGATGGCAGTCCAGGTATTGACAATCTGACAGAGTCTGGGCGGCCGGGTCGTTGCCATGGCAACGGTTGAATTCACCGAACTTTCGCACTCACCTGCCAGTGGTAACGGATCAGCAGCTTCGACGGGGTGTTGTTGTTTGTCTTGTTGCCAGGGTTTATAGGCCCGCAGGCGGTTACAAGCCAGGGCCAGTTCAAGTTTTGCCTCGACACTTATAGCGGTGTCTGTTACATAAATCTGGTTGCCTGCCAGATTATAGAGAGGCGGTTCTGAAGCGCGTTCACTATGACCGATAAGAATGAAACCACCTTTTCGTATTTTTCCTCCTAAATTCATTTCTCTATGTGTCAAGCCTGAGTTGTCAATATCGATAATATTTCTGAAGATATCCATACTGCTTCCGGGTCCAAGACCAAAGCGACCCATGCTGCCCATCTTTCCCCGGGAAGTGTTCTCAATAACACTGACCCTCCCGGACTGGTTCTCGATGCCACGAAGATAGATTTTTAACGCATGCAGAGGGATACGCATGTGACCGTGAGCGTTGATTGAGTCGGCCAGTAATGTGTTATTGACGAACTGCAGACCAGGGCCCGGATGCAAATGATTGGCAGCTGCATCGAGAGGTTCTGTGCACTCAAGTCTGACCCCGATCCAGTTTGGGAGATAAAATACGTTGTTGTCCAGAAACAATCTGCGGTTAGAGCACTGAGCGAAGATAATCGTGTGAATGGGTGAGCTGTTGTCAGGTAGAATGGGTTGGAACGTGATGTGCCTTATATGACTGTCTCTTGTTTCTCCAAACTGAAAATCATCATAGGAACCCATCTTGAGCATATAATTTTGTCGGAAACTTGGCCAAGGCGAAATAACGATTTCAAAACCGTCATCAGCAGCCCCTATAATATCCTTTCCACTTTTTATAAGTATTGGACTGTCAATGAAGTAGTTAACCGGTTTTTTACTTGTCGAAGGGGTCATGGAGGGAGTAGGCGTCACTCCATGGATAATGTTGGAGGAGAGCAGTATCACGCTGTTTTCAGGAGCTCGATTAATCAGCCCTGCGGTATCTTCTATCGGATCGGCACTGAGGACAATGCACTGTCGTCCACGAACAAGGTCATTATACTGGCTTAGCCGTTGCTGAACCCCCGTCGTTTGTCCTGTAAGAGTGTCACACCGTGTTGATGGCAAGAAGGATGTTGTGGTTGCAGGCTGAGTTGTCTGGGCGAACAGGCTCAGGGCTTGTATCAGAAATGCAGTAACGATTAACTGAGCTGTAAAACGCTGCAACTTAATCATTTTCAGGGTTCCTCGGGAGGGTCGTTAAAAAGCCTAGACGCTGTATTTGTAGTTATCCATTGGTCTGTGTTGAGAAAGTACAACTTGTTTCCATGCTCTGCTTATCCGAAAACCGGTCTCAATAACTTGAGATAGCCTGTTGTTTCCAACTCCGGATCCCACAGAGCCTGAAAGGGAACCAGAGTTTTCTAAAAGCCTGCCTGAACCGGAAGGGTGAGTCAGCTCAGATTAATTAGCGAAGATCAGAGCCATGAGGGTCAGGAGAAAACACACACTAAAAAATTGCAAGGTATGCTCTGGTAATCTACTGCAGATCATGCAGATACTTTCAGTTGTAGTGCTACTGCCAGTTTTAGTGGAGCTGGCAGTTTTGCGGGTACTGGAAACAAAGGATGGCGTGAAGGACTGGCAGTTTTCTGTGTCAAAGAAGAGCTGGCCTACATAGTTTTCCAAACCGGAGCAAGCCGTATCAGAGGAATAAGGTGTGCCCGTCCAGGTATTTGCAGGCTCGATGTTTTCATGTGGAGTTGGCATAACATTGTTTAAACTCACCACGTTTTCACACTGTCTTCCAATATCACCAAATGTTGCAGGGGACGCCTTGAACTTGTATTGCGGCTGGATTTGCCACCATGCATTGAAGGCTTGCAGGTGGTTGCAAGACATAGACAGTTCAATCAGTCCCCTGATAGTTATAGCGGTTGCTGTCACCTGGATTTTATTGCCAATCACATTAAAGAGAGGCGTTTTTGCACTGGTATCAGTATGACCTAAAAGAGCAAAACCCCCTTTGCGGAAAGCGGGGCGACCAATGCTGCCGTAATTGGTAATATCAACCGTGTTTTTGAAGATATTTATAGCGCTTCCTGAGCCAGGTTTAAAGGCACCTGCCTCTGCCATTTTGCCCTCAATTTTGTTTCCGGTAACAGTTAATGCCTCTTGCTGATTTCTGATGGCAGGCAGATTAATAGACAGGCCTATTTCGGGAACAAGCGTTTTGGTGAGCTTTTTGAAGCTTGTACCTTTGAGTGTGTTTTCGGCGAACAGCAGGCCCGGCCCCTGGCGGTTGACATTGTCTGATGCATCCAGAGATTCTTTACAATCAAGGACAAGTGAAGCCTGGAGAGGAAGGTGAAATACGTTTTCTTTTAAAATGAGTTTCCGGTTATAGCACTCTGCAAAAACAATGGTGTCAATTGATGGGGAGCCATTCTCCCGAGTGGGCTGGAAGGTGAGGTGTCTGATATGGCTGTCTTTGGTTTCGTCAAACTGGAAGTTGTCAGTGGTTCCGACCTTAATGAAATGTTTATCTACAGATCCCGGCCGATCCCTGATGACGATTTCATGGCCATCATCAGCTGCCCCGAGAATGTCTTGACCGTTTTTTAGACGTATTTCACCGCCAATAAAATACACAACCGGGGCTTTGCCCGAGACAGGGTAACCTGATGGAGAAGGCGTCTTCACTGCGGTGGCAGTATCGGAGGAGAGCAGTATCACGGTGTTTTCAGGAATTTGATTGATCAGCTGATCTGCATCCACTGTCGGATCGGCACTGAGAACAGCGCACTGCCGACCGCGAACGAGGCTTTTATGCTCGATAAGGCGACTCTGAACCCCTGACGTCTGCCCCGAAATAGCCTCGCAGGACATCGTCGGAGGGGGTGTTGAAGGAGAAGGGGGTTCGGGTATAGTCGATTGAGTTGTCGTTTGGGCATGGAGACTCAGAGCCTTTATAAGAAACACAGGCGCGATTAATCGGGTTAAATTATGAATCACTTTAAAAACTTCCGGAAATCCTAAAATGAGGAAGCCTAGACTCTGCATTTATAACTATCCATTAATATTATTCGATCTCATGTAATTCGATCATGAAAAAATTGGCAAGAACGTATCGGTTCCCAGGTTGCGGCTCACAGGGCCTGAAAGCATGGGAGCCAGGGTTCTGCAATGCTGTTTTGCGGGGAATGATGGTGTCAAAAGGATGAATTAACTGAGGTTACAGATTCAACCATATGGCCAGACTAGCCAAAACACCCAAACCAGTAATCTTTGCGGTTGTTCCCGCTGCTTTAGTTGGGGCCAGAAGGGAACTGGATGTTGTATCAGCAACAGAGACAGAAGAAGCAGAAGCAGAAGCAGAAGCAGAAGCAGAAGCATAACGCAGAGTGAATGGTTGGCAGGTTTCTAAGTAAAAAAAGAACTGACTCTTGGAGTTAACCAGACCGTCACAGGCAGTGGACGAGGAATTGTTTATGGGAGCCCAGGTATTTGCAAACCGGATGCTTCCATGTGTAGTGGGAGTTGGTATGGCAACCGTTGAATTTACAGCGGGAGTTGACATGGCAACGGTTGAATTTGGAGTGGGAGTTGACATGACAGCCGTTGGGCCCACAAGGCTGCCGCACACTCCTGACACTTTTTCCAAAGGTGCCGACATTGCTCTGATGCTGGATTGTTTTAAGGGTTGCCACCATGGATTGAAGGCCTGCAGGTGGTTACAAGCCAGAGTCAGTCCAATGTGTCCCCTGACGTTTATAGCGGTCTGTGTTACCTTGATTTGATTGCCTGCCAGGAAAAAAACAGGCAGTTTTGAAGGGCTATGTGCAGGCCCAACCAGAATGAAACCTCCTTTGCGAGCAGAGCTTCGAATTGTGAGGCCAGCATTGAATATATTGACAATGTTATTGAAGACATTGATTTTAGATCCGGGTGCAAGTCTGAACTCAGCCGCTTGTGCAATGTAGTACTCAAATGTGTTGCCAATAACCGATAGTCGATCTGACTGGTTAATAACAGAAGGAAGATTAATAAATATCCCTTGTTCCTGAGTAACATAGTAAGAAGTATAATCAGCAATCCAGCTGTATTTTCCTCCAGAGATTTTGTTATTAGCGAACAGCAAGTTTGGGCTCGGGTTCCGGGTTGAGTCAGAGGCATCGGAGGATTTTTTGCAATCAAGAGTGAAGGCGGCCCTTGCAGGACTTATGAATAGGTTATCTTTTACGATCAGCTTCCGGTTGAAGCACTCTGCAAAAACAATGGATTCAATGGGATGGTGAAAACTTTTCTGCCATGGCGAGAAAGCAAGGTGTCTTATATGGCTGTCTTTCGTTTCTTCAGTTTTGAAGCTTTCAGGGTATCCAACTCTGAGTATGTGTTGTTTGTATTCAAAATATGACCGATCCCTGATGACAATCTCAAAACCGTCATCAGCCGCTCCAATAATGTCCTGACCGTTTTTCAAAACTATTTCAGTGTCAACAAAGTACACAGCCGGGATTTTATTTGTCTCGGGGAAAGGGGACGGAGAAGGTGTCGCGCCAGGTGCAGTGGCGGAGGAGAGCAAGATAACGGTGTTCTCCGGGATCTTTTTTACCAACCTGCCTAAATCCTCTGATGGGTCGACACTGAGAACAACGCACTGTTTTCCATTAACAAGTTCTCTGTATTGCTTCAGGCGTTGCTCAACCCCTGACGTCTGTCCCATGAGAGTGTTGCAAGGTGATATCTGAAGGCATGATATATAAGAAGAGACTGTCGGCACATGGGCCTGAAGAACCAGAGCTTGCAAAAGCAATAAAGGCGCAAACAATCTGTTCAGATAATTTGGCAGCTTGGTCATGTTCCGGGCTCTTTAGGGATATCTGTGGGTCATTGAACCCACAAGGCCTGAAAGCACAGGAACCAAGGTTTTGTAACAGACGCTTTGTGGGGAATGATCGCCTCGAAAGAATTCGCTCAGGTTACAGATTCAACCATATGGCCAACGTAGCCAAAACACCCAAACCAGTAATCTCTGCGGTTGTTCCCGCTGCCGTAGTTGGGACCAATAGGGAACCGGACGTTGTATTGGCTACAGAAGCAGAAGCCAGAGTGAATAGTTGGCAGATTTCTTTACGAAAAAAGAACTGACCCTCGAAGTTAACCAGACCGGTACAGGGAGTGGACGAGGAATCGTTTATGGGAGTCCAGATATTTGCAAACCGGATGCTTCCATGTGTAGTGGGCGTTGGTATGGCAACCGTTGAATTTACAGCGGGAGTTGACATGACAAGGGTTGAATTTGGAGTGGGAGTTGACATGACAGCGTTTGAATCTGGAATGGGAGTTGACATGGCAAGGGTTGCATTCGGACTGGAAGCCGACATAACAGCGATTGAGTCCGGACCGGATGTTGACATGACAGCCGTTGAATCTGGAGTGGGCGTTGACATAACAAAGGTTGAATTTGTACCAGATATTGGCATGACAGAAGTTGGACCCACAAGGCTACTGCACACTCCTGACACTTGTCCCAAAGGTGCTGGCATTGCTTTAATGCTGAATTGTTTTAAGGGTTGCCGCCATGGGTTGACGGCCTGCAGGTGGTTACAAACCAGAGTCAGTCCAAGCTGTCCCCTGACGGTTATAGCGGTTCGTGTTACCTTGATTTGATTGCCAGCCAGGAAAAAAACAGGCAGCTTTGCAAGGTCATGTGTTGGCCCAACCAGAACGAAACCTCCTTTTTGAGTGGTGCTGCGAGTTATGGGGCCAACATTGGATATATTGATAATGTTATTGAAGACATTGATTTTAGATCCGGGAGCAAGTCTGAACTCAGCCGCTTCTGCAATATCGTCCTCAAATGTGTTTCCAATAACCGATAGCCGACCTGACTGGTTCACGACAGAAGGAAGATTAATAAATATTCCTTGTTCCTGAATAACATGGGAATAAATTCTGTCCGTAACCGAAGTGTATTTTCCTCCATAGATTCTGTTTTTAGCGAACTTCAGGTGTGGGCCAGGGGGGTGGGTTGGGTCAGGGGCGTCGGAAAATTCTTTGCACTCAAGCTTGAAGGCGGCCTTTGCAGGAGTGCGGAATACGTTATCTTCTATGATCAGCTTCCGGTTGAAGCACTCTGCAGAAATAATAGAGTCAATGGGAAGGCGTGGATTATTCAGCGATGGCCAGAAAGTAAGGTGTCTTATATAGCTGTCTTTGGTTTCGAGAGGTTTGAAGCTTTCAGGGTCTCCGACTGTAAGTAAGTGTTTGTGATTGAAAGTTGACCGATCCCTGATGACAATCTCAAAGCCGTCATCAGCTGCTCCAATAATGGACTGACCGTCTTTCAAAACTATTTCACTGTCAACAAAATACTCAACCGGGGTTTTAGCTGCCTGGGTAGCGGGAGAAAGCGTTGCGCTGGGTGCAATACTGGATGCGGGGGTAGCTGGAGAAAGCGTTGCGCCGGGTGCAGTTTTGGAGGAGAGGAAGATAACGGTGTCCTTTGAAGTCTGTTTTACCAACTCACCTAAATCCTTTGAAGGGTCGGCATAGAGAACCTTGCACTTTTTATCAAGCTCGCTGTATTGCTTTAGCCGTTGTTCAACTTTCGTCTGTCCCATGGAATTGCACGATGGTTTCGGAGTGCTTGCTGTAGAAGAAGAGACTGTCGGCATCTGGGCCTGAAGAATCAGCGCTTGCAAAAGGAATAAAGGCGCGATCAATCGGGCCAGATAATATTGCTGCTTGATCATGTTCCGGGCTCCTGGCGAACCTAGATAGGAAGCCTAGACGCTCCATTAATAGTTGGCCATTATCAGGTGTTAACAAAATATACAGGACTTCCTTTTAATCGTTCTCAGGTTCCCGGAATGCCTGCAGGGATCAATGGGCTCTGGTTATAGATTCAGCAATATGGCCAGAGTGGTCATGATGCCAAGAGGGGTTGCCACTGTAGCTGTAATTGTTGATGAGGAAGGGACTGCTGTCGTGCTGGTATCGGGAGCAGAATGGGAAATGACAGGCTGGCAGACTTCTGTAGCAAACAAAAATCGACCTTCGAAGTTGACCAGACCCTTACAGGCAGTGAAGAAGGAACCGTTGATGGCAGTCCAGGTATTGGCAAACCGGCTGCTTATTGCAGGTGGAATGGATGTTGACCTGTCATGGGCTGAACCTGAAGCAGTGGGCCTGACAGTCGTTGAACTCACTATGTCATTGCACCATTCTGGTTCTCTTCCCGAGGGCAATGGCAGTGCTTTCAGGCTGAATTGTTTTTGGGGTTGCCACCATGGATTAACTGCCTGCAGGTGATTACAAGCCATTATCAGGCCGAGCTGCCCCCTTACGATGATAGCTGTCCGTGTTACCCTGATCTGATTGTCAGCCAGTAAAAAAACAGGGGGGATTTCCGTGTTATCTGCAGGCCCCGCGAGAACGAACCCTCCTTTGCGAACAGAGTTGTGCTCTGTGTCGCCCTCATTGGAAATGCTGATAGTGTTATTGAAGACCTCCATGCGGGTCCCGGGTCCAAGCGTGAACTCAGCCGCTTCTGCAATGTAACCTTCGAATATATTCCCGGAAACAGCTATCTTGTCCTGCTGATTCACGATGCCAGTAAGATTAATAAACAGGCCTTGGTCGGGAATAACATAGGGAAAAAGTTTGTCGCTAATCGAGTCGAACTTTTCACCGATGATCCTGTTATCTGCAAACTGCAACTCTGGGCCCTGGAGCCATTTGACAGATGCATCCAGATGTTTTTCGCAAGCAATAATAACAGCGGCCCGGAAAGGAGGCTTATGTAAATCATTTACATCAATAATTTCGGCCAGGATAGGGGGATAAAATACATTTTTTTCTACAATCAGTTTTCGGTTATAACACTCTGCGTAAATAATGGATTTAATGGAGTCGCGCTTTTTTTTTCGGGTGGGCCGAAAAGTAATGTGTTTTATGTTGCTGTCGTCTGTATGGGCGGGCTGAAAGTTGGCAGATCCAAACCTGAGCAGATATTTGCCTTCAAATACTGGCCGATCCCTGATGACGATCTCAAAGTCGTCATCAGCCGCGCCAATAATGTCCTGACCATTCTTTAAACGTATTTCATGGTCAGCAAAGTACACAACCGGCGTTTTGCCCGTCAAAGAGGTAGCTGTTGGCGAGGGTGTCACGATAGGGTCAGTATTGGATGAGAACAATATGACGGTGTTCTCGGGAAACTGCTCTATTAACTCACTTAAATCTTTTAAGGAGTTGGCACTGAGAATAACGCACTGCTGTCCCTTAACAAGTTTCCTGTGCTGGTTCAGTCGTTTTTGTACTCCTTTCGTCTGCAGTGCAAGATTCGTCGGCTTCAGAAGATCGTCGCAGGGTGTCGTCTTATTTATGGCAGAAGGGGTTGCTGTTGAAGATTGTAATCTTGTTTGAGCCTGGGTATTCAGGGCCTGAAACAGTAATACAGGCACAATTAAACGTGCCAGATATTGCTGTAGCTTCATCATGCTCTGAACTCCTGAGAAATTTACCGAAGCCTAGACGCTACATGTATGGTTAGCCATTGATCGAGGTTAAGAAAACGGTGCGGTTTTCCAGCCACTCCAGCCACCGACCGGCACATCTGTTCTGTATTTCTTATACCAATCGTATTTTCTAACTCCCGCAATGAGCATGGAGATTTGAGCCTTAAGACAAGGCGGCGTGAGGAGTCATAGCCTTAGCTATGGCGACGATCGGCAACGCAGGATTAAGGCTCAAATCTTCAGCGCAATAGGGAGTTAGAAAGTTCGATTGGTATTACAGGTTCGAACACCAAAGCCTGTGCTTTGGCCTTATCCATTGTCCATCTGGGCAATTTGTGAAAAAAGATCTATGTCAATAGCCAGATATAATAAGACAAATGTCGTTCTTAAAATGGGGCTCCAGCCCATTTTTGGTGCGTTTCATTAGCTGACAAATCAACCTCTACTTTGGAGTTTGAAAGTCTTGTCGGTTATTGTGGCTTTGGTGCATGAAAATCTACGAATTCATCTTTCCCTAAAGCCGTTCAATGTAAAAAATCCCACATCTATTTCAAACTATTTTAATTGTTGGAAATATTTTTCCTAACTTATTAACTATCAGTTTTTATAACTGAAGTTACACGACTAATTACTCAAACATTCTGTCATTGAAGATGCGTTTGATTTTTTATTAATTTTTATAGATATGGCTTACTAATTATTATGAAAAGTTCATGTGCAACTGTTTGTTATCCGTCGTATAAAATACGATGTTTTTTATCGGTTTTTTTTCTGGCATTCTGCACTCTGTCTCTTTCCGCTTATAGTGTCGGTGGCGGCAGTGCCCCAGACACGACTACGCCCCCACCAGACACCCCGACTGATACGACTGCTCCCCCACCAGACACTCTGACAGACACGACTGCTCCTCCAAAAGACACTCCGACTGGCCTGTCACCAAACAGAACTTCAGCTACGGCTACGACAATAGCCACAACAATAGCTACTACAATAGCCCCGACAACGGTATTCAGCAGAAGCAATCCCTGTGATGATTTATTCCGTAATCAGTTAGCCCTGGAGACTTGCAACAGGTTTTTCAACAATGAAACAGCGGCCGGAGAGACGGAATCCTTTGAAACGGCACGGGTTGTCACTAATGCCAGTGAACTTGTCAGTGCGGTCGAAAGCGCCAGGCCCGGAGGCACTATTATTGTTCTGGCTCCCGGAACTTATAAGCTTACCAAAGCATTGAAGCCCGCTCAGAGAATGGCTTTGGTGGGTATTAAATCGGCCGGGACCCGAGTAAAGATCACTGCAAATGTTGATTTGGCGGGGAGTAATCCAACCGGTCTGGTTTATTTGCAGCAGCCAAAAGAGGGGGCTTCAGCTGGCTTTTACAGCGCATTTATAAACTGGGAAACCAACGTGATTTCGAATTACGGCGATGCTAACAAATACAGCACCATTTTCGGGGAGAATTATCCGGGGGAAATCAGGCTTTATGACAACATTTTTACACAAAAGAACAATAACTTTCATGGCAGTGAGCTTGTTTATCTGGAGAACAGGCGTGATACAGCCAAAAAAATAGTGATCGACAGTAACCAGTTCAATACCAGTAACATCAGACTTTCAGCGGTATTCTCAGAGGCAAGTGCCTCCGGTAGAGACCAGAATGAAATCATTATTACCAACAATGTATTAATGAGCGAAAATGGTGCGAACACCGTCAGTAAGAATGCCTTTCATCTTGCTCATCACAAAAAATTCACGATCAAAAATAATATTTCTCTGAGCCGTCGGGCTAACGCATCCATATTGGTTGAGTTACTTAACCAGCCCGGGGTGCAAGGCTCTATTAAAGACAATATTGCTGATCCTGCCGCAGATGAGTCCAATCGCTTAATCAATTTACAAGTAGCAAAAAAAACAAGCGAGGAGAATTCCAAAGTTACGGGTCTTCTGGCCATTTCTGACAATGACTATTTCGACGTTAAGCGCGAGGATGAAGAGGGCGCCTATATTGCCTTCACGCGAGGAAAAAAGATTCCTGCCGGAGGTTCTCCATTACCAATCTGCGGCAACTTGAGTCGGGATGCTGCTGCCTTCAAGATCTGTAACGACTTTCTCAGTCACTCGCTGGCAACAGGCGGCGATAAAAACTTCTCTCACGCCTTCGTGGTAAGCAACGCAGAGGAGCTGCTTAACGCCGTTGAGCGATATTACCCTGACGATAGCGGATTCACAGGCAGCATTATTGTCTTACGTGCAGGAACCTACCTGCTACCCAGACAATTAATCACCAATCATAAAGTGGCTTTGGTTGGTGAGAAATCCGGTGACTCTTTTCCCAAGATAAAAGCCAGTAACGAGATCCTCCTGACGTCCCGTGAAAGGTCATCGCTGGTTGATTTGAGGAGCAGTTCTTCACAACCATCCTCCGGTTTTTACAGTGCTCATATCAAGTGGGATACCGGCATTGATGATATTGATGATATTTATCATATACATGAAGTGGTTTCTGAAGACAGCACAATCAGCGGGGTGTCTTATTCGGGCAAGATCAGGATTTTTGATAACTACTTTATGCATCATTTGGACGCTAACAACATTCGCCACTTCCTGATGCTGAATAATTTTAACGACGATGCTTACATAGGGCATAATACATTTGATACCACCCGTCTTAAATTTTGTGCGGTTGCTGCCCAATGTGCCGATTGTTCTGAACTCGGTACAAAAATGGAAATTGTCTCAAACCGTTTTATCAGTGATCAGGCTTCAACGACCTATTCAGTTGCTCACGGCATTGAACTTAAGGGCTACAAACGATTCCAGATTGAAAACAATCGACAGGAAAACAGCAAAGCTGCCGCCAAAATCAGTGTTTTTCTGAAAGATAATACCAGTGGTGTCAATGGTGTAATCCGCAACAATACCGTGAGCACAAGTGCTCCGGGAAATCAGCGGATGATAAGAATCGAGTCCTACATGCTTGAAGGGCTCCCACGTGTCACCGGATCGCTGATTGTGACGCAAAACAGCGGTTATACACTCTTTGACCCGGACAAACTGATGGCTGGATTGACCGTCGAAGCTACGACTGCCAGGGCATCATCCACTACTCAACCCGTGGTGTCGCCTTCGCAGGTCGTCCGGACATCCGCCCCGGGAATGTCTGCACCAGCACATCGGGATATTACCAATAGCACAACACCCTTACCGACCCGGGCAATGTCGCCAAGCTATTCCGTTACTCCAACAGGTTCTTCTGTGGCAATCTGTGATCGCATGCAATCAACTGCAGAGGTCACGGCCAGTGAAATTGACGCCTGCAAAGCCTTTCTTAACAATAACAAAGCATCGGGTGGTCACTCTTTTTCTCTGGCGGTTGTCGTCAGTAATGCCAGGGAACTGGATGAAGCCGTTACCGGCAAGTTCCCGGAAGGCAATCCCGATGCCAGCAGACTGGTTGTATTAAAAAGCGGTACCTATCCACTCACCAAGTACTTGGATATTACGCGCAAGGTGGCTCTGGTTGGAGTCCTTAAAGACGGTGAATATCCTACTATCAAAACCACTAAGGACTGGGGATACCGTTTGTTGGCTTATCTTCGCCAGGATCCAGAGGTAGCTGAAACCGGCTTTTTCAGTCACCATATTCACTGGGACATCTCTAGCACTCCAATATACTCATTTTTTTATGGGTTAATAAAAAAACGAGCTATCTACAGTAATTCCTATCAAGGGGATATCCGAATTTATGAAAACAAATTCTCGGAAGCAAGATTGAGTTATATCAACTCTTATATCGAGTTAGTGGATGCTATTGGTGGTACGTTTATAGAAGACAACAGGTTTGATACCGCTTATTTAACCGAGTGTACTATTATCGCCAATTGTCAAAGTAAAGTCTGTCAGGCTGCAGAACCTCCGCTTGACGTTAGTAATAACCATTTCTACATCGAAACCTCCCCATCCCCAGACGCCTTGAAATTCCTAAAGAGCTATAGAAAAGAACCGCCGAAATCGATGTGCGTTTTAGGTTATATGCGCTTCCGGATCGCTGGTAACCAGCAGAAAAACAAAGATGCAACAGGTAGCATTCTTTTAAGAGATCATTACGACGTTAAACGCTTGCATGGCTACGTGTTGAATAACATTGCTCATAAAGATGCTCCTGAGCTTCAGCGCAAAATTATCTTCCAGTCTTCCCACTTTGCCGATCATTATCTGAGGGTTACCGGAAAACTTCATGTTTTAGGAAATGATTATTACACCTTTGATGAATCCGGACTTGCCCCGAGTTTTATTGATTACATCCCGGGTAAACAGGTTATTGCGCCTTCACAGACAATTTCAGCGTCATCGACGGTAAAAGCGGCCTCATCAGTCAGTGTGTCTCCTGATGCCATTACGCCAACCGGTTCACTGATAGCTGCCACCGCCTCTGTTCGCCCGCTGCCTGCAAAAACGGAACCCTGCAACGATATCCGGGATCATCCAACCGCATTTGAAATTTGTAAGGCATTTCTGCAAGACGAACTGGCCTCGGGGACGACTGCCAATAAGCCTGCCTTTTCTCACGCCATTGTGGTTAGCACTACTCCGGAATTGATCGACGCCATCAATAAAACGACCGGTGATGATGGCAGACCTGTTAGCGGTAGAATTATTCTATTGGAGCCGGATACCTATGAACTATCAAAAGCTCTGAGTGCCAACCACCGGGTTGCCATGGTCGCCTTAAAAAGTGAAGACGGCCGATTGCCTGTTATCACAGCGGCACGCGACTTCAGTGGCAGCGAAGGTCCCGATCGTTCACTGCTTTACCTTAAGGCTGTCTCTGATCCTCTGGATACCGGCTTTTACAGTTGGAACCTGGAGTGGAAGACCAGTATGCCTGAAGGCCGGTACTTTTTTAAATTTCAATCCCTCATCTCCGCAAAAGGTTACAACGGTGATATACGGATTTACCAGAATCGCTTCAGTGACCGGAAACACTCCATATCCTGGCCCTTGCACTCTGTAGTGCTGAACGATAATAAGGGTTATGCGTACTACGTTGGTCATAATATATTTGATACAGAGGCAGTGGAGTCTAATGTGATTGAATCCACTGCCAGCCCAAACTCCCGGGCGGCTATCGAGGTCGACGCCAATGAGTTCAGAAGTGACGATCCATTTCATAGCGACAGGCCAGATGCTATTGTTCTTGCTAATTACCAACAGCTGAAAATTCACAACAACATACAAAAAGACAGCAGTGCTGCGGGTGCGATAAAAGTTGGATTTAAAAACAACCAGAGCATTGAAAGCGCTACCATAAAAAACAACAGAGCGCATATAGACGCATCGCAACAAGAAAGAATCATTCAGCTACAAGTCCACAAGAAATCACCTTATGAAAAGCTCAACTTATCGGGTTACGTAGAAGTAACCGGAAACGACTACTATAAACCACCGGAACTTCTGGATTTTGACGAGAAGAATTATCGCTACACCCCCGGTCTGGAGGAAGCTACTGCAAGGTTGGCGCGCTCCAAATCCACTGTAACGCCCTCTTTGCCAGCAGCGACCGTTGCAATGAACGGCTACGGAACTTCAGAGCCAAGTCCGGGCGGAAAGATCCGTTCAGCGCCATCGTCTATCGTGCCGACCCGGATTCAGACCACTGTCGTATCATCCGTCACATCAGGCTCGACACCTTCATCTCTACCACCACTCAGCAGCCCATGTGATCAGCTAACCGATTCAGACAAAGCTCAGCTCTGCCAGCAACTTCTGAACGAGCTTGAGGAAATGAATATAAGGACTACGTTTTCTGAAGTGGTGATTGTACAAAATACTTGGGAACTGCTTCACGAAGTAGACATGACGTCGGAGTCTGGCAAGGTTATTTTACTTCAGGCAGGCAGCTATGAACTGTACGAGCAGCTTCGTGTGGTTCGGCCTGTGGCACTGGTCGGTATTGGCAATACGGTTATTAAGCAAGCCGTTGATTATCCTGCCGAGGCAGAATCGCTGGTTCTGCTCGATTATGCCAGTACGGGTTTGGGTTTCTTCAGCAAAGGCATAACCTGGGATATTTCCGCTTCAGACAGTATCCGGAGCAACCCCATCAGCACGGCAATCAAGGCCGTCCACTATCGTGGAAAACTCGTCATGAGCGGTGATGAGTTTCAATATAACGCCATCAGGGAAAACGAAAAAGCGCCTTCCCACTATATTGAGGTACGGGACTCATCAGGTGATGTGATAATTACTGGCAGTACGTTTTTTTCCGGAGGTCTGACAAAAGCCGCCATTTATGCCGATTGTAAAAATTGCCTGGAAGAAGTCCAGAAGATGGATATTTCCGGTAACCGCTTTACAGACTCAAATTCTGGCGAGTCTGCACCGGCTGCTATTGACGTCCGTCACTACAGAATCCTGAAAGTTCGTAAGAATGTTCAGGAGACCGAGTCTGTTTCGGTGAACATCAGTGTTGTACTGCCAAATAATAACAGGGACGATATCTATGCTTATATCGCTGACAACATTGCCATGGGTTCAGCTATTGACGAGAAGAAAACCATTGATGTCACGGTTGGCAGACTGGCTAAAGAGCCTGCCAGAATTAATGGCCTGGTTCAGGTGTACAGTAACCGTTGCTTCTCCGTTAACCTCGATGAAATACCTTCTGATATTCTTGAGTTTGCAGAGGGTAACTGTAGCGCTTTGCCCAATATTCAGGCCTTGAGAGGGTCTCCGACACCTTCACACAATGGTCTGAGCACGGGCCAATGGGTCGGCATAGGGTTCGCTGTCGGTGCAGCTGCTGTATACGGCGGGTGTGGTCTCTATGGTCTTACCAATCTGCCTGGACATGGGAGAGCCTGGTCGTTCTTTATCTTACCCAAAACCCTTGCACTGGCTGCCACTGCAAAAGTGCTTGCATGGTGTAACCAACGCAAATGGCGCGGTTTAAGTGAGGATGATGATGAAGTCATTTATTCGCCATCTGCGGGCGTAGAAATGAAAACAGGTTTGACGAAAGATCCTGAAATGAATTTGGGCGAAAGCGAAGGTGATCAATTCCCTTTGATTGAAAATCCGATAATGGAACGTGAGCTGTAAGTTTGTTTGAGAGGGTTTTAAAAGCCCTCTCAATCAAACGTAAAGGTTCAGTGGGACTCATTTTTGGCGTAATGCTCAATATGTTTTGTGAACTTATCATGCCGATCCAGAAACGAATCGTAAGCATGTTTGGCTGGAAGCGTGATGACTTTGCCGGTATGGGACAAACCGCTGATAAACTTTCCGGCAAGCGTCACCGGGTCTTTGCTGACCTTATAATGGGTTACCTTCTCGTGGGCGCTGGCCAGATTTTCTCTGGGAATGTCTGATAGAGCTGCACGACTCAGCTCCGCACTTGAGAAGCAAACCGCTTCGACTGGAGGCACCATGGAGAGTGCTGCATAGCTTGCTTCGGCTCCTCCTTTGGAATGGCCATTGAGTTTCAGAGAAAAAGGCTCGCCTTCAGGCGTTGCAGGCAGATTTTTCATAAGACTGGCGGTCAGGGCTTTGGCTTGTTTATAGCTGTCAGGGATGCCTTTTCCCGTGAGATTCTTGAGATTGGCTTGCCATTGCTTGCCTGAAAACTGCATGTTTTTTCTCGAACGTTCGATTAGCCCTCCTGCTGCCAGTCCCGATGTCGTGCCGCCAAACACCAGACGGACTTCCTTACGTTCAGGATTGGTAAGAACGTAAGCCGTGAGTCCTGTTTTCTTGTCATACAGGAATCCGGGTTCCTTGGTGCTGAGGGTCACTCCTGTCTCATCGGAAATCAGTTTTGCGATATCCTCAGAAGGTTGCCATTGAGCGGCAAAATCCTCTTTCTCTGGTTTGTGAATATCTCCGGCTTCGCTGATTTTCTCAAGCGATCGGTGGTAGGGATAAGCGGCCAACTGAGCATCAATGGCCATAGATCTGAGAACTCTGGGTTCTGTGGGCGGTTTACTGTTCATGGCCAGTTTTTTGATTTCCCGCTGCTCGAGTTTCACAGGGGCATCGTTTTTAAGAGTGGCTTTTTGGGGGGAATATTTGCCCATGGACTTGGAAAGTTTGACTTTCCACCGGCCAAACACACCTGTTTTCTGAGACTTATCGAACTGTTTTTCAGAAATAGGCCTGAATTGAGTCGCTTGTGTATCGAGTCTTGATCTATCCATGATGATCTGATTCTTATGCCTGTTGTGAAACTTTTCAACTCAGCTCTCAAAGCAGAGTGTCTTTCCTCAGTATAGGGGGGCGTATTCAAAGTCTGGTAACACTGCTTTTTATCGGCGGGTCAGTCAAGTATTCGGTACAGGTGCCAGCTTTGAACCCAGCCTTCCGGATTGGAGGCGTAGAAGCCACCAATATCAGGATTGACGAGTGTTATCCGGGAAGGGTGGAGGACAGGAATCAGTGGTAATTCTCTGGCCAGAATAGCTTCGGCATTCTGATAGTTCGGTAAACGGGCTACAGCGGTTTTCTTGCTTGCAGCCAGGGCAAGTTCCCTGAGATAGGCTGGATCCCTGAAGGGGCCAAAGAATTGACTTTCGGTTAGAGGAATCAGAAAAGCCGTGGCATCATTGTAATCAGCTAACCACTCATACCATGCCAGCTCGTAGTCTCCTTTAGATATATGCTCGAGGTAACTACCCCAATCCTCACTCTTACTGCTCAGGGATGTGCCCAGAGTGCTGTTAATCTGATGACAGATCTCCGGCAGAATATCCAGAGAATCGTACCTTGGGCTTGATAATACAGTTAGTTTTATATCACTTCCTTTAATGCCTGATTCAGCCAGTAACTTGATGGCCTGTTCTTTGCGATCCGGATTATCGAGCAGCCTTTTGCAGTTAGCCGGGTCCGGGTTGAAGCCCCGGGTATGGGGAGGCACAAAACTGCACGCTGGTGTGGTATGACTGTGGGGGTATATCTTCTTGACCAGCGCATTCCTGTCAATAGCCATCGATAGAGCCTGCCTTGCTTTTAAATTATGCAGGACCGTTACCTTCGGGCTGACCATCAGGCTGGCGGTGGCAAGAACCTGATCTTCAAACACAGACACAGGGTGCTTTTTCTTCAATTCCTGAATATGCAGCGCTGGCAATTGAGCCGTTACATCCAGTACGTGATTCTCAAATTGTTCTATTTGACGATGGACGGATGGAATAATCTGGTAATTGACCCGTTGCAGGTCAGTATCCAGATGACGGAAATAATGGGGGTTGCTGCTTAATTCTATACGGGTTTCAGGGATCACTTGACGAATTTTGAAGGGACCGTTGGTGACCGGAATGGTTGAGGTATCGCCCTTGAGATTACTCTTATGGACAGGCAGAAAGCTGGGAAAGGTCATCAGGTCCAGAAAATAAGGAGTGGGCTGATCCAGTTCGATAATGACTTTATCGTCGTATGCCTTCACCGCCAGGGCATCAAGATCGCCATTCAGAGCCTGCTCGGCTCCTTTTATTTTAGCGACTTTCAAGTACCAGCGGTAGGTGGCTCGACGTTCAGGATCGGCCAGTGCCCTGAAGCTGCGGGCAAAGTCTTCAGCCGTGAGGGCACTGCCATCTGACCATTTCAGATTTTTTCTGATGATAAAGGTATATCGGGTGCCGTCAGGGGCGCGTTCAACATCGCTGGCCACTCCGGGCACGGGTTCACCGTTTTTGTTCTGCACCATTAACCCTTCAAAAACATCCTTGAGCACCTGGGCGTTGGGTGAGCCGCCAAAATAGTGGGGGTGCAGGGATTTTGGGTTGGCCAGCAGACCCCTCTCAAGGGGCAAAGAGAAAACCTGCATGGAAGCAGTGAAGGCCAACAGGAAGCAGGGCAGGGCAAGGAGAGTTCTATGCAGCCAGCCACGAACCCTGAATGTAAGGGGCTTGAATATAAAGGACATTTAGGAGGTCAGATCAAAAAACTACACGAATCTTCTGTATAGCTTATTCATAAAGCTTCTGCCGAAAAAAGTCAGAAAGATGCGTCTGGTTTTCCATGGTAAAGGCTTTTTTGATGGCTAGGCTCAACCACTGGGCAGACTTCTATATTGATCTATCCTTCCTCTCTGGAAATCAGAAGGCAAGGATAAAATTATTAAACACTCCCGTTTTGCAATACTGCTGTTATTGTCGTTGTCTGTCATCTGCCTGGCCAAACCGTTGAACGGGGGTTTTATTGTCGAGCTTGATAGACCTGACAGTTACGAGATGGAAACCCCTCCCGTTGAGTCGACCTCCTTGCAATGGCCTTACGTCAGGAATCTGCTGGTTGCTTATGAACTGATCCTGACACCCAAAGACAAGCCTCTAAGCGCCATCCCCTATTCTCTAGAAGCAGCTATCGTTGGCTGGCTTTTAAAAAGCTCTTGGAACCGGGATTCACCTCTGTTTAACCCGATTGAACAACAAGAAGTGTCTCAAAATCACCCGTTTGCGGTCACCATTACGGTGCCAGGTTCTGAACAGGACCAACCACAGGGGCAACCTCCAGAATCATCCGGCCAGCAGGCAATACAGTTCACTACCCACCCTTTGGGCTATTTAACCCATTTGCTCTACTCTGACTCTGGCAAAGGTAACGAAGAGCCACAACAACACTCACATACTTTGGGCTTAAATTGTTTCGTCCACCCCTGTAATGGCGTTTGTCGATTTAGACAATCTTCCGGTTTAACCGATGGTAAAGTGCAGAATTGTGAAGAAAGTTCTACAGACAAAACGGGTAAAACATCCGAAAAAAGCTTCTCCCAGCATTTGGCAAGGAGACATTGTTATCGATGTAACTCTCTGGACGGGGTCGCCTCAGACGGGGTCGCCTCAGACGGGGTCGCCTCAGCCTCAATAGCTACAGTGACAGACGCTATAAACACTACTGCCGGGCGATTAGCCTGCAATGTGATAGTCTTCGAAAAGGATGGCCATCTGCGACAATGCGGGAAGGTCTGTAAAAACGAAAAAAGACTATCGTGTCACAAAAGCAAATGCCATACCGGGGAAAAAACCTGTGACGTCATGGTGACCGGGGAGGATAACCAGTCGCAGCCATGTGGAACCTTCTTCAAGAATGCCGGAGCCCTGTCGGTTCACAAAGCCAGAGTCCATGGCAATCAACGAATCTGTAAATTGACCATACTCGGGAAGGGTCGACAGCTGCGGCCTTGCGAGAAAGTCTTCAAGAACAATCGATCTTTTGCGACGCACAAATACAAATTCCACACCGGGCAAAAAACCTGTGACTTGATGGTGACCGGGGAGGGTAGCCAGCAGCGGCCATGCGGGGCAGTCTGCAAGAATGCCCAAGACCTGATGATCCACAAAAGAAATGGACACACCAAGCAAGCAAGCTGTGACCTGATTGTGGTCTCGGAAGATGGCCAGAAGCGGTCATGCGCGTTTGTCGGCAAGAATCCTCAGGCTCTGTGGTCTCACAGAAGCAAAATCCACAGTGGAAAACGAACCTGTGACGTAACCGTGATCGGTGAGAATGGCCAGCAGCAATCATGTGCAAAGGTCTGCAGGAATGCTGGAGCCCTGACGGATCACAAGAGAATTGACCACAGCGGGCAACAAACCTGTTACTACACAGTGGTCGGAGAGGGTGGTCAGCGTTGGCCATGCGGAAAGATCTGCAAGAATACAAAAGCCCTGTTGGACCACAAAAGGGCACATCGAAAACACAAGACTTTTGATATGAACCAGCACGTCGACCAGGGTTCCCAAAAAAGTAAAGTGAAGAAATAACGATCAAAAGTGATTGAGTTTTCACTGCTACTTTGTTTGGTTGTTGGCTCGCTGAACAAAAAAGTGTTTTCCTGAAATCAAGGTCAAGATACCGCCGAGTATCATCAGTGAAGACAGAACAAGTCTCATAGATAAGGTCTCGTTGGTAAACAACACACCTCCTATTGCGGCAATAACAGGAACGAGCAACTGCACGACAGCCGATTGTGTGCCAGAAAGCCCCGCCAGCGCGATATACCAGATCATGTAACCAATTCCCGATGTGACGCCACCAGATACCACTGCCAATATGACACCTTCGGTGGACAAGCGGCTCTCCTGAATGGATACAAGCCCCAAAATCAATACAAATGGTAGCGTACGAACAAAATTATAAGTGGTGTCTGCCAGCGGATTTTGTGAGCTCCTGCCAGCAAGCGTATAGAAGCCCCAGGCTACGCCGGAGAAAGTCATCAGGATAAATCCCGTCAGTGATGGCGTGGACAAACCGGGTATCACCAGATAAACAAAACCCAGAAATGCAATAAAAGCACCCAGCCACTCAACAGGTAAAAGTTTTTTTCCTGTAACAAGCTCAGCAACAATAATCGTAATTTGTACCGAAGCGAACAAGATTAATGCCCCTGTTCCCGTATTCAGAGAGAGGTAGGCAAAAGAAAAGGCGATGGCGTAAAGAAATAACATGAAGGAAGCTTTCCAGCTCCCTTTTGATGTTGAAACGCAATTGAATCGGGATAACTTGAGTATCAGCAGCAATACCAAAACGCCGCTAAGTAATCGAATCCACGTAAAGCTAACGGCGTCAATCTCGTTATCACCCAAAGCCAATCTGCACAGAATGGAATTTCCCGCGAATGCTATGAGGGCCAGGCTCGTTAACAGAATGGTTTTCATTTCAAGAGGTAATTGCGGCGAAAGGTAATTCTACGACCAGCATTCGGAAAGAATGCTGGCTGGGATGACGAGAAAGATCAACTGAGTGCTGCTTCCATTCGATCCAGGGCTTTTTCCAGGGCTTCATCACTGGTGGCGTAGGATAGACGCATACAGCCTTCCATGCCAAAGGCTGAGCCCGGTACCAGGGCAACGCCTTTTTCCAGGAGCATCTCTGCCAGTTGGGTGTCTTTTTCAAAGCCCAGCTTCTGCATGGCTTCGCTGAAATCAGGGAAGGTATAGAAAGTACCGTCGCTTTCAATGGTGGTAACACCAGGCAGCTTCTTCAGACGACCTACGACATAGTCATGACGCTTTTTGAAAGAGACCAGCATCTCTTTTACACACTCCTGTGAACCGGCCAGAGCTTCAGTCGCCGCAGCCTGGGCAACAGAGCAGGGGTTGGAGGTACTCTGTGACTGAATCTTTTTCATGTTTTTGATCAGCCAGGCGGGTCCACCGGCATAACCAATACGCCATCCGGTCATGGAGTAAGCCTTGGATACACCGTTCAGAACAATTGTTCTGTCGTACAGTTCCGGGCAGGCCATCAGGATGTTGCAGAAAGGCTCATCACTCCAGAGGATGTGCTCGTACATATCATCAGTAGCCACCATAACATGGGGGTGTTTCAGCAGAACAGCGGCCAGACCTTCCAGCTCTTTGCGGGTGTAGGCTGTACCGGACGGGTTGGAGGGGCTGTTCAGAACTACCAGCCTGGTTTTTGTTGTAATGGCCGATTCCAGAAGCTCCGGAGTCAGTTTGAAACGGTTCTCAAGGCTGCCCTTGACGATCACCGGGACACCTTCAGCAATAGTGACCATATCCGGGTAGGAAACCCAGTAAGGGGCAGGAATAACGACCTCATCACCCTTATTGATCAGTGCCAGACAGAGATTGAAGAAGCTCTGTTTACCACCGGAGGAAACCAGAATCTGGTCTGGCGCATATTCGTGACCATTGTCGCGCCTGAACTTATCGATAATGGCCTGTTTCAGTTCTACAGTACCGTCAACGGCAGTGTACTTGGTTTTTCCTTCGTTAATGGCCCTGATCGCAGCAGCCTTGATGTGATCAGGGGTATCGAAGTCGGGTTCACCGGCACCCAGGCCAATAATGTCGTGTCCGGCGGCGCGAAGTTCAGCGGCTCGGGCAGTGACTGCCATGGTAGGTGATGGTTTGACCATCTGAACGCGGTGGGAAGGTTGACCAGTCACGATGTTCCTCGTTAATCGTTTTTCAAACCCGTATAAAGTCAGACAATCTGGCGCAATGCTTAGCCTGTGTCCTGACTGATACTGATTCCGGTGCGAATCTTATAAGGTTGACAAGCTGACTTGTCAGGGAATCACGCATCAGCAATGCGCATCATACACAAGCCCTCTTCACTGCGCCATCTGAAAACGGAAGTCTGATTACATTTTTGCGACACACCGATGGTGGTTGCTTTTCCTGATTAAGTGCAGTGTTCTCTGGCTGCATTTCCTGTCCTGGGCTGTTTATAATCAACAAATAATTTAAGCGCTTCTGCCAGTGGATACGTATGGGAAAGACATTCAAGGTATCATCAAAATTTCAGCCTTCCGGAGATCAGCCTGAAGCCATTGAAAAGCTGCTGTCCGGCATTCATTCGGGACTGGCCTGCCAGACATTGCTGGGGGTGACCGGTTCAGGGAAAACCTTCACCATTGCCAATGTCATTGAAAAGCTGCAAAGACCCGCTATTGTTATGGCCCATAACAAGACTCTGGCTGCCCAGCTGTATGGCGAGTTCAAGGAGTTTTTCCCTGGCAATGCGGTTGAGTATTTTGTTTCCTACTACGATTATTACCAGCCTGAAGCATACGTGCCCAGTTCGGACACCTTTATCGAGAAAGATGCCTCGGTCAATGAGCACATTGAGCAGATGAGACTTTCGGCCACTAAAGCGTTGATGGAAAGGGAAGATGCCATTATTGTTGCGACGGTTTCAGCGATTTACGGTCTGGGTGATCCCAAATCTTACCTGAAGATGATGTTGCATATTTCCCGGGGTGAAATGATTGACCAGCGGGAGGTTTTGCGCAGGTTGGCCGAGCTGCAATATACCCGCAACGATACAGAATTGAAAAGGGCTACTTATCGTGTTCGTGGTGATGTCATTGATATCTTCCCGGCAGAATCTGAAAAAGAAGCCATCAGGCTGGAGCTGTTTGATGAAGAGGTGGAGGAAATCAGTGAATTTGATCCTCTGACCGGCGAAGTGCTCAGAAAACTGCCCCGGGTGACTATTTACCCCAAGACTCACTATGTCACACCTCGTCAGACCATCATTGAAGCCACAGAAGCTATCAAAGACGAAATGGTTGAACGTCTGGAAGTGCTCAGAAATAACAATAAGCTGGTGGAAGCACAGCGTCTGGAGCAGAGGGTCAAGTACGATCTGGAAATGATGCTGGAGCTGGGCTACTGCACGGGTATCGAAAACTATTCCCGCTATCTCTCAGGCACTCAACCCGGCGAAGCACCACCGACACTGTTTGATTATATTCCTGACAATGCCTTGTGTGTGATTGACGAATCACACGTCACGGTGCCCCAGGTGGGTGGGATGTACAAAGGCGACCGTTCTCGTAAGGAGACCCTTGTGGAGTATGGCTTCAGACTGCCTTCTGCGCTGGATAACCGGCCCCTGAAGTTTGAAGAGTGGGAAGGACGACGCCCGCAAACTATTTTTGTTTCCGCGACTCCCGGTCCTTATGAAGCGGAACATCAGGGACAGATAGTGGATCAGGTGGTTCGACCCACCGGGCTGGTTGATCCGGAGATTGAAGTTCGTCCTGCCACGACCCAGGTGGATGATCTGTTGACTGAGCTTAATAAAACCGTGGCTAAAGGCGACAGGGTTCTGGTAACGACCCTGACCAAGCGCATGGCGGAAGATTTAACCGATTATCTCCATGAAAACGGTGTTCGCTGTCGCTATTTGCATTCTGGTATCGATACAGTAGAGCGGGTTGAGATCATTCGTGATCTGCGGATAGGGACGTTTGACGTGCTGGTAGGCATTAACCTGTTAAGAGAAGGTCTCGATATGCCGGAAGTTTCGTTGGTGGCTATTCTTGATGCCGACAAGGAAGGTTTCCTGCGTTCTGATCGCTCTCTGATTCAGACCATTGGTCGTGCAGCCCGTAATATTAATGGTAAGGCTATTCTCTACGCCGACAAAATCACGGGCTCAATGCAGCGGGCGATTGATGAAACCGAACGTCGTCGAAAAAAACAGCTTGCCTACAACGAAGAGCACGGGATTACCCCGAAGAGTGTCCATAAATCGGTTGCGGATATTCTTGAAGGCGCAGTCATTCCCGGCAAGAAGAAAGGGCAGCCCAGTCGCAAGGTTGCTGAGCCGAAAGCCGACTATCACCATGAGATGTCGGCTCAGGAACTGGCTAAAGAGATCAGTAAGCTGGAAAACAAGATGATGGAACATGCCCGCAATCTGGAGTTTGAAGAAGCGGCAGCTGTCCGTGATCAGGTGGCCAGGCTCAGGGATCGGGTATTGAAATGAATTGACTCTCTTCCTAAGCCAGCCCAGCAGCGATTGTCTGTGGGGTTCAGCGTTCTGACGCACCGGTATTAAGCCCGGTGCGACGGGTATTAATGGATAAAATTGTGAGAAAAAGCCTCAGCCATATCCATTGTATCGAGCAGTTGACCATTGTGGTTTGAAACAGTTTGTAATTCAGCTCTGACCGTCTCACCACCATTATCTATAAATACTTCTTTTACCGGGAAGTTGGGGGTCTCAAAGCTGGCCAGCTGAATATTACCAACATATACATTGAATCGTTTAGTAGCGCCACTGACAGACCAGCTTAAATGAGCTTTACCGTGAATGGCACTTGCACCTCTGTTGATTGGGATGATGCTGTTGGTACTTTTTTTCTGATTTGAAAATGCAGTCTGAGTTATCTGGAAATAGTGTGGCTGATTGAAAAGTGTCAAGGTTACATATTGCCCCTTGTCAGCACCCATCAAAGAAATCTTGATTTCATTACTTCCACTTTTAATGTCAGAGCTGATAGTCAATAGACCAGCCCCGGCATAAAAATCATGACGAGTCAGGCTCTGTGGTCTATTGATTACAGAAATGATCTTGCTATTGTGTGAGTGACTTTTTATTTGTTTAAAGCTCTTTAGTTTTCCATTAACCGATTTGCTTTCCGTCACTGTGGTAGTGGTGCTCTGAAAGATAGTAGCCTTGACTAAAAAACCACTTGCTTGAGCTTTTCTTTTCTCTTCCTCAATGTCAAATGCTCGTGCTTTAATAGCGCCGATGCTTGAAGAAAAAACAAAAAGAAATAAGAAGGCGGTTTTTAAACGAAGTTTTTTATTAATTAGTAACATGTTTCTCTCCTAAATCAGTTAATTGATACGAAAATATATCCTTCTGGATAAAAATTAATATTTCTGAAGGGATGATTAGTTCACCTACATAATACTTTGACTTGAAAAATGAGAAATAGTTCAAAAGTACCAGGTCAGGGAATGATGCGAAGGGACGCCTCAAAAAAATTACCGACTGCCTGCTGGCGGTAAAAGGGCAAAAAAATGAACGTTTTTTGCACAGAAATCTGGACTGATTTTCAGCTATATCCATGCTCTGTTTTGTACATATTTTAACCAAGCTGATGTTCAGCTAATCGCCTGATTTTCTTTTAGATTAATCGGGAATCGGGGGTTGCATTTTTCAGCAGCGTTGATACTATACGCAGCAACTTCAGGCGGTTAGCTCAGCTGGTTAGAGCGTTACGTTGACATCGTAAAGGTCGCTGGTTCGACTCCAGTACCGCCTACCATATAAGTGATTGATCTCACCAACGAAAAGCCCATTTTTTACAGTGGGCTTTTTTTGCGTCGTAAAAAAACGATCAAATCTCCAAACCTTCCAAACTCAGTTCAGCTTCTACAGACTCGTATCTGATCTCGTGTCCTTCCTGGTATTCCGTCGTCATTTTTCCAGTTGAGTGGCCCATGTGTATCTGAACATAGCTACTTTCAGGTCCCTGTTTTTCTGCCGGTCCGACTCGGAAACCTGGAGAACGCCATGAACGAAGAAGTCCAATATCTTCATGCTCACCACGGGAGTTGGAAAACACGATTGGTGTTACAACTCCGATTAAATGGTTACGGCTATTCAATAACGACAAAAAATACCAGGGACCAAGGAACTGAAAGAGTTAACGCAAGTCAAACAAGCACAATCAGCCGATCAGGAATAAATATTATGAACAGAATCACAAGCTCTTCTAGCCAATATTACCAGCCCGCTACTGAATACATGCAAGAGGACGAATGTACAATTTGTAAATTCTGTTTTGCAGGAAAAAAAGTATCGGTTACCAAATGCAACCATTATTTCCATACATCTTGTCTGGAAACCTGGCTACAGCGTGGAGATCAATGTCCTTTGTGTAGAACTCCCCTCAAAGATAGGACAATCCAGCAAGAGGACTCACCTGTTGATGCCTTGATGGCAGCTTATAGCTTCACACCTATCCAGCATCCGGAGGACCCTGACACTGATCACTCGCAAGCGCTAAATGTGTTGATTGGAGCTGACAACTTTAGATTTAACAGGCACCCGGAGGACCCTGACCTTAATCGCTCGGAAGGGCTAAATATGTTGATTGAAATTGGCCGCAGCCTGGGGAATGGCGGTAGAACGCAGGCCAGCGGACTTTAAGCTTTGAGATAAGAGCTTGCTCCTGTTGTTGTATCTCCTACTCATATATACTTTGAGTCGAAAAATGATGACTAGTTCAAAAGTACCAGTTCAGAGAGTGTTGATGCCAAGGGACGTCTTAAAGAATTGCCAACGAGATTATAAATGAGTTGGTCAGATAGTCTGGAGTGACATAAGTTCAGAGTTCAGTGAGTTTTTGAATACATCGAAAAACATTTATTTTCCAATGAACTTTAAAGAGAAGTAATGCTCTGATGTTATAAATTGAATTTGAATTATCAGGTATATAATGTGGACAGAATACCGACAAATTGTTTAAGACAAGAAATTTCATCACTTGTAGCCACTCAGCAAAGTGATAGACGTGTCAGAGGTGCTTGTGGTGACCTTCCCTATGCCTTTTCAAAGAGCGTTGAACGACATGAAATGATAGGAAAAGGACTTTTTTCCCATGTTTATGCCGGGTCATCGTCTATTGGAGATAAACGGCTGCCTGAGAGATTTGCGGTAAAAGTTTACGATGGTTTTTTTAAGGATGTAAGGTTTTTTAATACAGAAGTTAAAGCCCTGAATTTGCTGAAAGAATGCCCCTTTATCGTTGATATCTTCGCATCTTATATTGATAAGTATCCACACGTCTTATTGGAATTGGGAGATATTGATTTAGATAGCCTGATAAGAGAAATGATTGGACATAAAACTAAGTTCACTGAAGGTCATTTAAATTTTATCATTGATAACCTGTCAAGAGCTGCTCAATTTATGTTGAAAAATGGGATTCAAAACAAGGATCTTTTTGATGATAATGTCGTGTATTTTTTTAATCAGGGAGTTTTGAAATTCATAGACTTTAACAGTGCATGTTTTGACATTCCTGCCGAGAAAAATGAAATCATGAAAAATATCGGATTAATTGTTCTTTATTGTAAATTGAAAGAATCTCATGAGTGTAAAGAGAGTGTTACTTATAAATGCAAAGCCTGCTATCAGGTTGATGACAAGCTTAAAGATAAAGTTGAACTTGATAAAATCATAGATGAAACAATGCGGGGAAGCGGTTCTTTAAATACATTGATCAAAAGCTTAATAAAATTTGACCCTGCTTCCCCAATAGACCCTTCACAAGTATACAGCTCACTTGGATTAAAAGAGGCTCTCCCGCAATTGACTCGCACCTGACGACTGGTTCAGGTGCGCACGGCAGCCTCCAGAATATGGGAACGAATTGAGACAAGGTGAAAGCTCAGCACTATCACTCCGACAGCCTCTAATCCTGTTTTTTGCCTTCACTGACATGAAAGATATCAATCTTATGCTGAATAATGAAACCGGTGAGGTTTGGTTGGAAAAAGTTGGCAAAAAACTTCATTGCAAAGTATCAGACAATATGGCTGAGTTTCTAACAATGCTTGAGCCTCGCGAAGCGGCCAGCGTGCAATAAGGTTTCTTGAGTTGCTCTGATGTCAGATACCGAAGGAATCCTGGCCTGCTTCAATGTCTTTTAGTGTTTAAAAATACACTCTGCCCTGAACTTTTTTATATATTGACGGTCAAAGTTATTGAGTGAGTTTCATTAATTTTTAGAAAGTTCCATTAATTGTTAAAGGGGGAGTTATGTCTGATTCGAGATATTTTATGCGTGCTTGTTCTGCTCTTCTGTCTTTCTTGTTGCTGGTTATTTCGGGGTTGGTTCTGGCGGATGAAGCTGTTCAGGACTATCGCAGTCTGTTGGCGGAATATCATATAGAGATCAACGACGATCTGAGTTACACCCGTATTGTCACCTTTGAGTATCAGGTGTTGACTCCTGCAGGTGCTGAGGAGTTGCAGGAATACCACTACAGTTATTTTTCCGAGAATGAATCCCTTAAGGTTCTGGAAGCTTCGATTACCCATCCGGATGGTAAGGTGTTCTCTGTTGAAAAAGATAATATTTACGAACAGGATCTGGGAGGGCGTGATCAGGAGCGGCGTTCCAGGGAAGTCGTGGTGATTTTCTCCCGGTTGACACCAGGCAGCACCATGAAACTGAAGTTTGAGCATGTGGTGAACAAGGACAGCCCCATGGGCTTTAACATGGTGCTGCAACCCGAATTGGAACTGGAACAAAAGAAATTGGCAGCTACCATTGTGCTGCCTGAAAACAAACCCATGAAATGGGGGAGTAGAGGCAATTTCTCTGTTAAAGAACTTTGGAAAGGCAAGCGTAAAGAGTTGACGGTCAGCCTTGAAAACTTCCCTTATCAGGAGATGGAGCCAAATATGGTCAGCCCGGATGATGTGCTGCCCATGTTTGCGATAACCTCTCTGAAAAGCTGGGAAGAGATCGGCCAGATATACTACGAAAGTAGTCTGAACAGACAGGCTGACAGTGAAGAAATCCGTCAGTTGGCTGAAGAGATCACCCGCGGAGCCAGGCATCCACGGGAGGAGGCAGAACTCATCTATAACTGGGTGGCCCAAAATATTAATTACCTGTCTCTGAGCTACAACCTTGAAGATACGCTGGTCCCTCACCCGGTGGAAGAGATTCTTCTTCATGGTTATGGCGACTGCAAAGATCAGGCTCTGTTGTTGCAGGCATTGTTAAAAGCCCGTGGTATAGAGTCAAAGTCGGCATTGGTCAGCTGGGATAACAGCTATAAGGATTGGCCGGTACCGACTTCCATGCAGTTTAATCATGCGCTGTTATACATTCCTGAAATGAACACCTGGCTCAATCCTGTTTCACCCCTGTCTCCATTCGGATCACTGGATTACAGTCTTTCGGGCAAGCGAGTGGTGCTGGCCAGCCCTGAAGGTGAAACTCAATTTCTTCCCGTCATGCAACCGGATCAGAACCGTTATTGGGTAAAAAACCAGTCGGTGCTGTCCGGGAATGGATTTTTGAGAGGAGAGAGTAAAGTCACCGGGACTGGAACCATCGGAGAAGAGATTCGCGAGCTGCTGGCAGCCAGTGGCAGCGGTGAATGGAAGGCCAGTAATCTGCTGGCGGACACCCTGATCGGCGGTTTTGGCTCTATCTCTCAGGGTGCGTCTGCTTATGATCTGAAAACACAGCCCGCCTATAAGGGTAAATGGCACAGCCCTCACGCTTTTGAACTGGGCAAGGAAGGATTTATCACCACTGCACCAGGGCTGGATTTTCAAGATGTGCTGGCGCTGAGAACCTATCTGGTGGATGGAGAGCGCAAGTACCCGTTTACGGTCGGACCCAGGCATTATCATTGGGAGCACCGAATGAAACTCCCCAAAAATTATAAAGTCACCCGGCTTCCGGAAAATTTGAAGGTGGATAATCAGGCCGGCACTTACAGCAGTCATTACAGGATGGAGGGTAATACTCTGGTTGTGAAGCGGCAGATCGTCATTAAGAAAAACCTCTATCAACCCGGTGAATACCCTGAATTCGAGCGGTTGGCCTACCTGGCTATTAATGATCGCCGTGCCGTCATTGCTTTGAAGCGACGCTGAGCTTCAATCATAAGGTGCTGTCAGGCTGTTGCTCTGGACTGGCATCAATAAATGCATTGAGTTCATTACAGTGCTGGTGGATCCTCTGGATTTTTGGATAATCCGTTAATGGCACGTTAAACCGCAAGGCATTGTAGACCTGAGGTATCAGACAGATGTCGGCCAGGGTAGGGGTGTCTCCGATACAGAAAGGGTCATCCCCCAATTGCTGCTCACAGGCATCAAAACCTGTTTTTATCCAGTGCTGGTACCATTGGTTTTTTTGCTCGTCACTGATTGCAAATTCTGACTTCAGATATTTTAGTGTTCTCAGATTATTCAGAGGATGGATATCGCAGCTGATGATATTGGCCAGACTTCGAATCCGGGCTTTCTGCCAGGCATCACCGGGAATAATGGCCGGTTCCGGACAGGTTTCTTCAAGCCATTCCAGAATAGCCATGGACTGAATCACTCTGTTATTGCCGACTTCCAGTGCCGGTACCAGTCCCTGGGGTTGAATGTTTTTATATTTATCCTTTGTCTGTTCTGACTTCAACAGGTTAACCGGAACCAATTCGTAATCCACCCCTTTCAGGTTCAGGGCGATCCTGACCCGATAAGCCGCTGAAGATCGGAAGTAGCTGTATAGCTTCATTGCGTTATCCCTTTGCTGGCAGAAGAGTGGCCGAGACGTCACCAAAGCCGATTCTGGCAGCGCCTTCTTTCTCGCACCAGCCTCTCATGACCACGGTATCTCCGTCCTGCAGGAACGTTCTTTGTTCACCATTGGTCAGGTTTATAGCCTCCTTACCACCCCGGGTCAGTTCCAGCAGTGAGCCTGCTTCCTCTGGCCTGGGGCCTGACTGGGTACCCGTTCCCAGCAAATCGCCGGATTGCAGGTTACAACCATTACTGGCGTGATGAGCCACCATCTGACCCACACTCCAGTAGGAATGTTTGAAGCTGGATTGAGACAGCTTTTCCATGCTTTGTTGAGAACCTTTCATGGCGGGTGTTTGCAGGAGGACTTCCAGCTGAATGTCCAGAGCGCCCAGACTAGTGTTTTCTTCCGAGCTTAAATAAGGCAGAGGTTGAGGATCATCGGCAGGACGAAGGTAACCGGTTCGATACGGAGCCAGTGCTTCCAGCGTCACAATCCAGGGCGAAATAGTTGAGGCAAAGCTTTTCGCCAGAAACGGTCCCAGGGGCTGGTATTCCCAGGCCTGAATGTCTCGTGCAGACCAATCATTGAGAAGACACAGGCCAAATACATGCTGATCGGTCTTATCCAGCGCAACAGGGTCACCCAAAGGGTTGCCCTGACCGATGAAAATGCCCATTTCAAGCTCATAGTCCAGTCGTTTACAGGGACCAAAGGAAGGTTGTTCTGCGTCCGGTGCTTTGGTTTGACCAACCGGACGGTGAAAAGTTTGTCCTGAAACCCCAATGGATGAGGCCCTGCCATGGTAGCCAATGGGCACCCACTTATAGTTGGGAAGCAGGGGATTGCCGGGTCTGAACAGTGAACCGACGGCTGTGGCGTGATAGATAGAGGAATAGAAGTCTGTGTAATCCCGAATCTGGCAGGGCAGGGCGAATTCGGCTTTGTTCATGGTGATCAGACAGGGCTTCAGTTGGCTTTCCAGTTCCGACCCTGTTCTCAGTGCCCTGGACAGGCTGAGCCTGAGAGCGCTCCAGTATTCAAAACCCAACTCCATCAGGGGCGTCAAATTTTCCTGAGTACAGGCTGTCAGTGCCACGGCTGCCTTGCCGTCAAATGGCTTCAGCGCGTCTGTTGCCTTCAGGTCCAGAATCTGGTTGCCAATGGCTACGCCACATCGGAAAGGCTCACTGCCTGTGCGAAAAACAGCAAAAGGCAGATTCTGAATGGTAAAGTCGGCATCAGATTTGTTGGCACAAATTACCCAGCTGGTTAGATTAACGTCATGGGTCTCGTTCAGTGAAATCATTAGTTATCCTGAATGCATTGAGAAACAGGGTACCAGCTACTGCAAACAGCCTATCTGGCACGCGTGATTTTTCTTGTTAATGACTGTCTGACTTAAGGCTTCTGACCGGGATCAAAATGCTTCTTCAGGCCAGACCAGCATTTAAGATAGTCTTTTTGTCGCAGGTCGCTCTCCATGGCAAACTTTGAGGGTACGTAGACATATCGGGATTCAAACATGAACGCCAGAGTGTTTTCATAACGCACGGGCTTCAGCTCCGCTTCACTGGCTTTCCTGAATACGTCTGCCTCGGGACCATGGGGTGACATACAGTTATGCAGACTGCTGCCACCGGGTACAAACCCTTTTTCCTTGGCGTCGTAAACACCCTGAATCAGCCCCATGAACTCACTCATAATATTCCGGTGATACCAGGGGGGGCGGAAGGTGTTTTCAGCCACCATCCAGCGGGGAGGGAAGATGACAAAATCCAGGTTGGCTACGCCGGGTGAGTGAGATTGGGAGGTCAGAACCGTAAAGATAGAGGGGTCCGGATGGTCGTAGCTCACCGTATTGATGACATTGAAACGGGACAGCTGGTATTTATAGGGTGCCGAATTTCCTACCCAGGCAACGACATCCAGGGGTGAGTGATCGAGCTCACAGGCATAAAGGTGACCGGCAAATTTAGCGATCAGTTCGAAGTTACCTTCTTTGTCTTCATACCAGGCAACGGGGTATTGGAAATCCCGGTCATTGGCGAAGCCATTGGCGCCTGCCGGGCCGCGTTCCGGCAGTGTCAGAGGGGCTCCATAATTTTCGCAGAGATAGCCGCTGGCCTGACTCTCCAGAAGATCCACCCTGAATTTCATACCTCGCGGAATCACGGCGATATCTCCCGGGCTGACCTGTAATTGACCCAGTTCGGTACAGATCATCAGAGCGCCTGACTGTGGCACAATCAGCAGCTCGCCATCGGCATTATAAAAAAAACGCTTTTCCATGCTCTGGTTAGCGGCGTACAGATGAATGGCACTACCGATCTGTGTAATGGCTTTACCATTAGCCGCAAGAGTGGTCAGACCGCTGATAAAATCAGTGGGTTGCTGTGGAGCGGGCAGCGGGTCCCAACGAAGTGGACTTGGCACAGGCGGCAGGTCTGTCAGGGGAGCGGTTTTAAGCAGGGGATTGTTGTCCCAGGGCTGGTAGTCTCCCTGCACAACAGAAGGGCGGATTCGATAGGTCCAGGTTCGGCGGTTCTGGTGTTTGGGTGCCGTGAAGGCCGTGGAGGAAAACTGTTCACAATAGAGCCCGTAAGCCACTTTCTGAGGGTTGAAGCAGGCCTTGGGCAGGGCACCGGGTAATGCCTCTGTTTCGTGTTCGTTACCAAAGCCCGTCTGGTATTCAAGATCGTCAGGTAATGTCATCAAACTGAACCTATGGTTTTTCTTATTTTCAAGCCTAATTTCCGGGTAAGGGTGAAAGTTGTTTGTTGAGGTCTTGAATTGTTTCCATTTTTAGCCAGTCATGAGCGTTTGTCCATACGGATTCTGGATTTTTAATCTCCCGGCGCTGTTGCGGCAGTGTTAATATCTCTCAGAACCTGATTGACCGAATAGACAACGTTTGAGAACTGACTTGCTAAATACCCAGCCTGTACGCAAAGGCTTTCTTCTGAGCCGACATAGCCAGGACCGCAGAGGACAGACGGAAGTTGTTTTGTGGGTTGTCACTGATGATGGTCCTGCAAAGCTGGTGGTTGAAGGGGAGCGTCCCGTCTGTTTTGTTGTTTCCTCGAGGTTTGAGCCGCTAAAGAGTGAGTTTTTCAGGAGTTATCCAACGATTGAGGCAAAGCCTTTACCTCTGAAGAACTTTCGTCATGAGCCAGTCACGGCCCTTTACAGTCAAAACGTGAACCAATCGTTTCAGATGCATGATTATTTTCGTACCAGAGGCGTAGAGTTGCTGGAAGCCGATGTCAGGCTGGCAGATCGGTTCCTGATGGAGCGTTTTGTAAACGGTGGCATGGCATTCACTGGTGATTTGGTGCAGAAGTCAGGCTATCAGGAATACCGCAAGGTGCGAATTCGTCCTGCTGAGTTTAATCCCGACTTCAAGGTGGTCTCCCTGGATATTGAATGTTCCGAGCGAGGTGAACTTTACTCCATTGGACTTTCGGCCGGGGACTTTGAACGGGTCATCATGGTGGGCGATCAGGAGCCGGTTGACTGGATACATTGGGTTGCTGATGAGAGAGCGCTTCTGGAGGCACTTGAAGAGACGCTCGGAACTCTGGACCCCGACATAGTGATTGGCTGGAATGTCATTAATTTTGATTTTCGGCTGCTGCTTAAACGGGCAGAACGCCATGGCATGCCGTTGAAACTGGGCCGGGGGCAACAGGCAGCCAGCTGGAGAAGTCGCAGAGGTGATAGTGGGCAGGGGTTTATTACCCTGCCGGGTCGAATGGTCATTGATGGCATTGAGGCATTAAAGGCAGCCACTTATCAGTTTGACAGCTTTAGTCTGGAGTTTGTGGCACAGACGCTTCTGGGCAAAGGTAAGGCGACAGAAGACGTAGATAACCGGATGGCTATCATTAATCATGACTTCCTCCATAACAAGGAAAAACTGGCCCGTTACAACCTGCAGGACTGCCGACTGGTTGCAGAGATTTTTCAACACACCAACATTCTTGATTACCTGAGATTACGCAGTCATCTGACCGGGCTGGAGCTTGATCGCATGGGTGGCTCAGTCCAGGCATTCACCAATCTTTATATGCCCCGTTTGCACAGGGCCGGTTATGTGGCTCCGAATTTACCGGAAGGCGGAGGGCTGGCCAGTCCGGGGGGGTATGTTATGGATTCCATTCCCGGACTCTATCGCAATGTCATCGTTCTGGATTTCAAGAGCCTCTATCCTTCGATCATCAGAACCTTCAAAATCGATCCACTGGGACTGGTGGAAGGTTTGCAGAAACCAGAAGGGGCGATTCCCGGTTTTCGTGGCGGCCTGTTCTCCCGTGACCGGCATTTTCTTCCAGATATTATTGCTTATTTCTGGGCCCAACGGGATGAAGCCAAGAAGCAAAAGGATGCTGCCCGCTCCCAGGCGCTGAAGATTATTATGAATTCCTTTTATGGCGTGCTGGGCTCAGGCGGTTGTCGTTTCTATGATACCCGGCTGGCCAGCTCCATTACCCTGCGAGGGCATGAAATCATGCAGCAGACGGCCCGTTGGATAGAAGAGCAGGGCTATCAGGTGATTTATGGCGATACCGATTCTACTTTCGTGCTCCTGAATGAAGCCTATTCCGATGAGCAGGCCAGATCCACCGGGAAAGAACTGGAGCGGCTGATTAACGACCGCTGGACAGCTAAATTAAAAGAGGATTATCAACTGGACTCGGCGCTGGAGCTTGAGTTTGAAACCTGCTACCGAAGGTTTCTGATGCCGACCATTCGTGGCGCGGATACCGGCAGTAAAAAACGCTACGCCGGTATTACAGCCACTGCCAGCGGGCAGCAACTGGTATTCAAGGGACTGGAAACGGTCCGTTCTGACTGGACGGCACTGGCAAAATATTTTCAAACGGAACTGTTCTCGTTGGTGTTTAACGATCAATCTCCGGAAAACCTGGTCAGGGAGACTGTGCAGAAAACGCTGGCCGGAGAGTGGGATGACAAACTGGTGTACCGAAAGCGACTGCGGCGTAATCTCAGGGACTATGTTAAACACATTCCTCCTCAGGTCAGGGCGGCCAGAAAAGCCGATGAGATCAATCAGTCACTGGGAAAACCACTAAAGTACCAGCGCAAAGGCTGGATTCAATACCTGATCACCGTCAACGGCCCTGAGCCGCTGGAATATCGCACCAGCCCCATTGATTATCAACATTACATCGACAAGCAGCTAAAGCCGGTGGCAGAGGGTGTTCTTCCGTTTATAAATCTTGATTTTAATACCTTGATTGACGAACAGATGGGACTGTTTTGACGGTTCAACCCGTCGTGCCAGACTGGGCCTTAACCATCATCACCCATAAGTACCTAACCAGTTGGTTTCGCATATTCTGGACGGCGGCTTTTTCCACCCTTCTGCGTTCCAACTCTGGTTGCGTAGCTATGGCTACGCGCCCGTCGTTGCGCCTTGAAGGATGAAAAAATCCACTCGCCAGAATATGCGAAACCAACTGGCCAGGTACTTAGGTCGTCTCTCGCCTAAACTGCCTGTCAGTTAAACAAGGTACACAAATAATCCAAAGGATTATGAAATTTCTTCCATTGGTTACGGACTGTTTCGGTGAAACTTTCTTCAAGTGAGTAGCCATAAACCGCATTGTTTGAAAAGCCATTGATCAAAGCGAGAGTCAATGCGGGAGCCAGAGTAAGAGCAACGTTTTTCAATAAATGACCTGAGTCCAGTGCTGAGCGTTGATGACTGAGAAGAGCCAAGACCAGGTTTCCGGCCATCAATCCTCCCACCATTCCAACAGTGATGTCGCTTCTTCTAGCACAAGGAGAAATCAAAATCGCGGTATAAACTACCATGGCGATGCTCGCTAATAGATCTTTTGATATGTGCGCGGCCCTTACGCCTCCGGATATGGCTGTAGCCCATGATCCAGCCAAGGCTCCGACTCCTGTTCCAGCCAAGACATCTGCTCCTGCTTCTGCTTTTGCTTCTGTCCAGACGCTATCGTCACAGTTTGAATTGTATTTTGAAAGAGGGCTTATTGCTGATAATCCCTCTACCAATGCGTGGGATACTATGTAACCAAAGATTGCTTTTACGTGTGAGCCATCTCTGGCGATCATCATGTCATAGACTATCGACCCGAACGTCATGCCAGCGACTGTTGACAACATGGAATATTCACTTTCAGCATAATCCAGAGGATGGGTTGTGCTTCTGTCCTGATACCTTGAACTCCGGATAGCAGTGGCTCCGGCTACCGTTCTTGCCACTACCTCATGGGTAAAGTAACTCGCAGTCACTATGGGCATAAGATAAGGATTGCTGTTAGTGTATGCTGCATAACCACTGTAGGCTGTTCCGGCATATCGCAATGTCTGCCACCAGGGTTGCTTAAGGGGCCAGGATGATACGTGCCCGGCTAAAGCGACCTCGGTGGAAGTGATAACGGCTGCGAGTTGATTACAAAAAGATGATTTGACCTTTTGTAGCTCATTTTGCTCTGTGCATGACAGATCAAAGCGACCTGCAAGGGCAGAGACCACCTCGGGTGATTTGCAGATGCCGTACCAGAATCCATAATTGATCACGGTGGAAATGGCCAGGCCGGAGCTGCTGGTTGCCAGCTTCAGGCTGTCTTCAACCAACGATGTATTACTGTAGTGGCTCAATAATTTAAATTGTTCTTCTTTTGATAGGCCTGAATGAGCGACTGAACATAAAAATAATAAGCACGAGAAAAGCGCTGTTAGTTGACCGGATATTTTCATTATTGAAATCCATAAACAGGGTATCTGATTTGCTATAAAGCAAATGACCAGTCAAATCTTTCCTGCCAGAATTAACCTGTTTCTTTTAAGTATCTGGTTAGGTACTTATAGCATCCAGTACGAGGTTCAAAAGGGACAGACGCTTAACATATGCTCTCCTTTGGCTGATCTTTGCAGTTATGAGAATTCGATCTGCATATAAGTACCTAGCCAGTTGGTTTCGCATATTCTGGACGGCGGCTTTTCGCATCCTTCTGCGTTCCAACTCCGGTTGCGTAGCTAAGGCTACGCGCCCGTCGTTGCTCCTTGAAGGATGAAAAAATCCACTCGCCAGAATATGCGAAACCAACTGGCCCGGTACTTACAGGAAGCTGTAGTGGCTGACCTTTTATTGTTTCCGGGAGAATTTATAGTACAGCAAATGAACTTTCGCTATTCAGTAACGGTCATTGTTTGGCGATTCACGAAATAAAATCTGGTCTCTCGCATCAAACCTAACCATTTGTTAATTAAACAAGGTATACAAATAATCCAAAGGAGCATGAAATTTTTTCCATTGGTTACGGACTGTTTCGGTGAAACTTTCTTCAAGTGAGTAACCATAAACCGCATTGTTTAAAAAGCCGTTGATCAGAGCGATTGTCAATGCAGGATACACGGTAATAGCGATGTTTCTCAATAAATGGTTTGAGTCTAGCTCTAAGTTTTGTTTTAACAGAATCATCAGGACTGTGAGTCCGGTTCCAGCTCCGGCCATGGCTCCAAGCAGGACTTCGTCTTCAATTCCGGATAAAAATTCAGTTTTACTGAGTGAGAAGGTCATATAACCCACTACGGCTGTGGACAATGCCAGGTCAAAGAACCCAACATAGAAGGCTCCGGTTAAGGCTCCGGCTATTGATCCAGCCAAGGCGCTGGCTAAGGTTTCTGCCGCTGCTTCCAGATCGACTGCGTGGGCACTGTCTGAATGAGATGCTGAAAAATAGCTTATGGGTAGTAATAACTCTACCAATGCAGCAAACCCAAGATAAGCAGAGATTGCTTTACCAGTTGAAGCGCCTGCGGCGAGAAACTTGTGATAAAAAATTGCTCCGAACATCACGCACGTGATTGATTTCACTACGGCATATTCACTGCAGGTATAATTTTCAGGTTGGATTGAAGGACTGTCACGAGTCCTTAAAGCCAGTGAAGTCATAGCTCCGGCTACCGTTCTCGCCACTATTTCATGGGTAAAGTAAGTCGCAGTCATTATGGGTATAAAACGAGTGTCGCATTTTGTGTATGCTAAATAACCAATGTATCCGGTTCCAACAAATCGCAGTGGCCGCCACCAGGGCCGCTTAAGGGGCCAAAGCGATACCTGACCTGCTAATGCAACCTCAGTGGAGGTGGTGACGGCTGCGAGTTGATGACAAAAAGAAGATTTGAGCTCCTGGAACTCATTTCGCTCTGGGAGATTCAGGCCAGGGCGACCCGTGAGGGAAGAGACCAGCTCAGGTGATTTGCACAAGATGCCGTACCATAATCCGTAATTGACCACGGTGGAAACGGCCAGCACGGAACCTCTAACGACCAGTTCCAGATTGTCTTCGACTAATAATGATGCATTATTGTAGTGACTTAATAAGTTGAATTGTTCTTCTTCCAATATGCCTGAATGGGCGACCGAACAGATAAATAACAAGCACAGGAACAGCAGTATTGATTCAGGAATGTTTTCATTGTCTGTGTTTTTAATTCGGGCAACTAATTTATTGATCACTAAATGACGGACTGAATCTTCCCAAACCGGGAGTAGTTTGTTTTTTGTAGCTGTAAAAACACGACCAGCACACATAGGAGTCTCTCATTCGGTTCGGGTTCTTTGTGTCTTGCTGTTACCAAGAGACGATATAGTACAGCAACGGAACTTTCGCCATTGACAGTAAGTGTTAAATAAGCGAAAAGCCCTGTGTCTCTGAAGGATTTCAGGGCGTTTTGTCAATTAAACAAGGTGTACAGATAATCCAAAGGAGCATGAAACTTCTTCCATTGGTTACGGACTGTTTCGGTGAAACTTTCTTCAAGTGAGTAACCATAAATCGCATAGTTTGAAAAGCCATTGATCAGAGCGAGCGTCAATGCGGGAGCCAGAGTAAGAGCAACGTTTTTCAATAAATGATTTGGGTCCAGTGCTGAGCGTTGATGACTGAGAAGAGCCAAGACCAGGTTTCCGGCCATCAATCCTCCCACCATTCCAACAATGGTGTCCCTTCCTCTAGAATAAGGAGAAACCAAAATCGCGGTGTAAACTACTATGGCGGCGCTCGGTAATAGATCAGATGTGTGCGCGACCCTTACGCCTCCGGATATGGCTGTAGCCCATGATCCAGCTAAGGCTCCTACTCCTGTTCCAGCCAAGACATCTGCTCCTGTTTCTGTCCAAACGCTGGCAACACCGTTTGAATTGTGTTTTGAAAGAGGGTTTATTGCTGATAATCCCTCTAACAATGCGTGGGATATTATGTAAGCAAAGATTGCCTTTGCGTGTGAGACATCTCTGGCGATCATCATGTCATAGACTATCGACCCGACCATCATGCCAGCGACTGATGACAACATGGAATATTCACTTTGTGCATAATCCAGAGGTTGGGTTGTGCTTCTGTCCTGATACCTTGAACTCCGGATAGAAGTGGCTCCGGCTACCCTTCTTGCCACTACCTCATGGGTAAAGTAACCCGCAGTCACTATGGGTATAAGATAAGGATTGCTGTTAGTGTATGCTGCATAACCACTGTAGGCTGTTCCGGCATATCGCAATGTCTGCCACCAGGGATGCTTAAGGTGCCAGGTTGATACGTGCCCGGCTAAAGCGACCTCGGTGGAGGTGATAACGGCTGCGAGTTGATTACAAAAAGATGATTTGACCTCTTGTAGCTCATTTTGCTCTGTGTCTGACAGATCAAAGCGACCTGCAAGGGCAGAGACCACCTCGGGTGATTTGCAGATGCCGTACCAGAATCCATAATTGATCACAGTGGAAATGGCCAGCCCGGAGCTGCTGGTTGCCAGTTTCAGACTGTCTTCAACTAACGATGTATTACTGTAGTGGCTCAATAAGTTAAATTGTTCTTCTTTTGATATACCTGAATGAGCGACTGAACATAAAAATAACAAGCACGAGAACAGCGTTGCTAGTTGACCGGAAGTTTTCATTATTGAAGTCCTTAATCAGGGTGAATGATTTGTGATAAGTAAGTGACCAGTCAAACCTTGACTACCAGAATTAACCTGTTTCTTTTATAGCATCCGGTATAGCATCCGGTATCTTCCTGGCCCTTTGGGGCTTACACGGCATTAGTTGTCCACTATTCTTGTTTATTTTCGGCATTCACTAGCGGAAATTGCTCAGCGACACACGAGCTAAAATCTAATTAGCTGTCTCTCGCATCTAACTATTTGTCAATTAAACAAGGTGTACAGATAATCCAAAGGAGCATGAAACTTCTTCCATTGTTTACGGACTGTTTCGGTGAAACTTTCTTCAAGTGAGTAACCATAAACACGATGGTTTGAAAAACCATTGATCGCAGCGATTGCCAGCGCAGGACCCAGAGGAGCGATGTTTTTCAATAAATGTTTTGAGTCCAGTTGTGAGTGTTGCAGCATCATAAGTCCAATGATTTGTGCTCCGGCTAGCAATCCGACGAAGGCTCCAACACAGACTTCCGGAACTATGGGGACGGCTGAGACCAGAGTGACAAGTGTGATTCCTTCGAAGATTAAATTTGAGCGCTCAGCAGACATCATTATGGCTGCGGCTATGGCTGCAGCTAATGATCCAGCTATGGCTCCGGCTTCGGCCAGTGCTTCTGCTCCTGCCTCGATTCTATCAGTATCGTCTGAATTAAGTGTTGAAAAAGAGCTTCTTGTAAATATTCTCTCCGTCAATTCAGACGATATCAGGTAAGCACCAATCGCTTGCGCCGTTGTAAAACCTCCGGCGAGCGTAGCGTCGTAGACTACTACCCCGACCATCAGACCCACCATTGATGACAACATAGTATATTCACTACGGAGATAAACCAAAGTTTGGGTCGTGCCTCTGTCCTGCTGCCTTAAAGCCTGGATGGCATAGGTTCCGGCTACCGTTCTTACAACGACCTCATGGGTAAAGTATGCCGCAGTGACAACGGGTATAAGAAAAGGAGGATCGCAGGTAGTGTATGTTTTGTAACCAACGTATGCAGTTCCCGGAAATCGCAGCGGCTGCCACCAATCCAGCTCAAGGGGCCAGGCCGATACGCGTCCGGCTAATGCAACCTCAGTGGAAGTGATAACGGCTGAAAGTTGATAACAAAAAAGTGATTTAAATTTTTGCAGCTCATTTTGCTCTGTGCCAGACGGATCAGAGCGACCCGCAAGTGCAGAGACCAGCTCGGGTGATCTGCAGAGGCTGTACCAGAATCCGTAACTGATCACGGTGGAAACGGCCAGCCCGGAACCACTACTGAACAGTTTCAGGCTGTCTTCGACTAACGATGCATTATTATTGTAGTGGCTTAATAAGTTAAATTGCTCTTCTCTGGTTAAGCTTGAATGAGCGACCGAACACAAAGATAATAAGCACGAAAATAATGGTATTAGTCTAACGGACATTTTCATTCTTCGTGTCCATAATCAGGGTAAATGAAACTGATGTGTTGCGAGCATTTCCTGTTTTCTCAGGATCCTATTTATAGAACAGCAATGGAATTTTCGCCAACCATTGAGTGGTTCCCGGGTTCAGGAAATAAAGTGTCCAATGCAACTTGCTGATGGTAAAAGGTATGACAAAGATGGTGCGATTGACTTCACTCTGTCAATGAAACAAGGTGTACAAGTAATCCAAAGGAGCATGAAATTTCTTCCATTGGTTCTGGGCTGTTTCGGTGAAACTTTCTTCAAGTGAATAACCAAAAACAGCATGGTTTGAAACGCCATTGATCAGAGCGAGTGTTAATGCAGGAGCCAGGGTAACAGCGACGTTTCTCATTAAATGCCTTGAGTCCAGTTCCCGGCTTTGTTGCAATAGAAATTGCAAGAGTACGGCTCCGACTGTCATTCCGACTTCGGCTTTAAGTCCAATAAAACTGTCTATGTGTCCAATTTCAGATTCAGGACTGGCCAGGGTTATGGTAACAAGTGTGTTTACTTTCAAGAATAGATCTGATCTGCACCAAACAGCCATGGCTCCGCTTATGGCTACAGCCATTGTTCCCGCTATGGCCCCGGTTCCGGCCGCTGCCATGGTTACTGCTTCTTCCACAACTGCATGACCACTGCCTGAGTCAAGAACTAAAAGAGAGCTTAATGTTGATATTGTCTTCATCATTGAAGCAGATATCATGTAAGCAAAGGCTGCTTTCACAGGTGATAATCCTATGTCGAGCATCTTTTTATAGACTATTGCCCCGACCATCAGGCCAGCGATTGATGACAACAATTTATATTCAATACGGGCATAATTTAGCGATTGTGTTGTGCCTGTGTCCTGATTCCTTAGAGTTCGGATGGTAAGGGCTCTGGCTAAGGTTCTGGCCACTACCTCATGGGTAAAGTAAGCCGAAGTCACTATCGCAACACGATAAGGATCCTGGTTTGTGTATGTTTGATAACCAACGTATGCTGTTCCTACAAACTGCAGTGGCTGCCACCATGGCAGCTCAAGGGGCCAGGGCGATATGTGCCCGGCTAAGGCAACCTCAGTGGAGGTGATAATGGCTGCAAGCTGGTTACAAAAAGATGATCTGACCTCTTGTAACTCATTTTCGTCAGAGCCTGACAGGCCAAAGCGACCCGTAAGGGGAGATATCAGCTCGGGTGATTTGCAGATGCTGTACCAGAATCCATAATTGATAACAGTAGAAACTGCGAGCCTGGAACTGCTGGTCACCAGTTCCAGGCTATCTTCAACTAAGGATGCATTATTATAGTGGCTCAACAAGTTAAATTGTTCTTCTTTTGATCTGCTTGAATGAGCGACTGAACATAAAAATAATAAGCACGAGAAGAGTATTGTTAGTTTACCGAATGTCTTCATTATTGAAGTCCTTAATTGGAGTAACTGATTTGTTATAAGACCAGTCAAAGCTTAACTGTCCGAATTAATCTGTTTCTTTTATAGCATCCATTATGAGGTTCAGGGGCGACAGATCTATGTATACACCGCGCTTTAGAGAGGAATATTAATAAAAGTGGCTGAGTGCTTTTGCTGGTTCGTTATTCAAAGAGAAAAGTTAAACTCAATCCGCTGCTTCCCGAAGCATTCAAAGCAACTTGAGCAGGTTCAGAACCTGCTCACTCCTGTTGAATCTTTTTACACTTTGTTGTTTTTAAACAGGATTACAAAGTTGTTGCCAATGACTTTAACCGTTGGCTATCTCTCGCTTCAACTATCTGTTAATTAAAAAAGCTGTACAAATAATCCAGGGGAGCATAAAATTTCTGCAATTGGCTACGGGCTGTTTCGGATAAACTTTCTTCAAGTGGGTAACCATAAACGACATTGTTTGAAACGCCATTGATCAGAGCGATAGCCAATGCAGGAGCCAGGGAAATCGCAAGATTGCTTAATAAATGCCTTGAATCCAGTTTTGACCTTTGCAGCTTCTGAAGTTCAATGATTCCCGTTGAGACTGCTGTCCCGGTTACCAACCCGGCCAAGATTTTGTAATCAACTGCAGTTCCCCTCATCGGAAAAGCCGTGGCCACGATGGCAAGAGTGATAAAGTTAGTGAACTGATTAAGTGAGTTCCCAACCCACATGTATCCGGACATGGTTGTGGCAAATGACCCAGCTAAGACTGCGTTTCCAGCCAGGCTTTCTGCTTCTGCCCCTGTCCCGACAAAATCAAAAGAGCCTGAATTGAGTGCTGAAAAAGAGCTAATGGCTAATATTGTCTGTGTCAATGTAGCGGAGATAATGCAGGCAAAAGCAGCTTTTACCGCTGAAACATCTTTGGCAAGCATCTGTTCGTAAACGATAGTACCGACCATCAATCCAGCGAGTGTTGACAACATGGAATATTCTCTGCGAGCATAATCCAAAGGCCAGACTGTTCCCTGATTCCTTAAAGTTTGGATAGCAGCGGCTCCTGCTACTGTTCTCATCACTACCTCGTTGGTAAAGAAAGCCAAAGTTGTTAAAGGTACATGATAAGGCTCCTGTTGAGTGTATGCTTTATATCCAATGTAGGCCGTTCCCATGTATCGCAGCGGTTGCCACCAGGGCTGCTCATGGGGCCAGAGCGAAAGTTGTCCGGCTAAAGCAATCTCAGCAGAGGTAATAACGGTTGCGAGTTGATTGCAAAAAGATGATTTGATTTCTTGTAACTCAATTTCTTCTGTGCCGGACAGGCCAAAGCGGCCTGCAACGGCAGAGACCAGCTCGGGTGATTTGCAGATGCTGTACCAGAATCCGTGATTGATCACGGTGGAAATGGCCACCTTGGAAGTGCTACCAACCAATTTCAGGCTGTCCTCTACTAATGATGTATTATCGTAATGGCTCAATAAGTTGAATTTTTCTTCTTTCGATATGTCTGAATGAGCTCCAGGGCATATAAATAATAAGCACGAGAAAAGCGGTATTAGTTTAGTGAATGTTTTCATTATTGATGTCCTTAATTAAATTTTCTGGTTTGTTATAAGCTAATGACACGTCAAAAAATACCTGCCAGAATTAATCAGTTTCTTAAATTAAATCCAGCATGAGATTCTTGAGTGACAGATGCTCTCTATATGCCCTCCTTTGGCTGACCTTAATAGTTGTAAGAACTTGTTTGTCATACAAATGAACCAGTGTTGCTGTTACTGGCTCTTTGGGCTTTTCTGTCTGGATAGTTCTTCATAGTACAGCATTGGAGTTGTCTCCACTCATTATCATAATTAATTCTTCTGGTGTCTGACCTGAAAGAAATATTCACCCGGAACCAAAAAAGTTTTTTCAGAAATAAGTGGACGTGCGTATTAGTCAAAGCCGCTAGCAGCCTGTCTGACTTAAGCGTCCGCAGTAGGACAGTCTTAAGTCCGACAGGCTGCTAGGGCGCTTTTATTGAATCGTTCAAACGAAGAAAAGTCAGCTGACATTTAAAGTCATTCAGACGCATTGCGAGGAGTTCATAGTAACTCAAAAAGTTTCAGAGTCTGCTTATTCTTTTCGTAAGACAGTCAGCCGGGTTGAGCCAGTTATTGTCAATTAAATATGGTGTACAAATAATCTAAAGGGTCATAAAGTTTCTGCAATTGATTACGGGCTGTTTCGGATAAACTTTCTTCAAGTGGGTAACCATAAACTGCATGGTTTGAAAGGCCATTAATCAGAGCGATTGACAGTGCAGGTGCCAGGATAACAGCGGCGTATCTCGGTAAATGCCTTGAGTTCAGTTCCCGGCCCTGTTTCCAGAGAAACACCTCGAAAATGGGCCCGACGAAGCTTCCGGCTATGGCGCTAAAATAGACTCTGTATCCAACTTCAGGTATAGAGCGAGTGAAGATGCTAACTGCGGTTAGAGTCAAGACAAAATTTGATCTGCTCCTAACATGGCCGGTTAAGATTGCGGCTGTGGCCATTGACCCAGCTAAGGCCCCGGCCCCGGCTAAGGCTGCTGTTCCTGTATCGTTTTTATTGCCAACGCCTGAATTTAACGCTGAAAAAGAGCTAAATGATGATATTGTCTCTGCCAATATAGAAGATAACACGAAAGCAAAGATTGCATTCGCAGGTGTATAACCTCTGTCGATTGCCTTGTCATAGGCTATCATGCCAACGATCGTGCCAGCGATTGATGACAACATGGTATATTCACTACGGGCATAATCCAAAGATTGGATTGTATCATTGCCCTGAGACCTTAAACCCCTGATAGCATGGGCTCCGGCAAATGTTCTTGTTATTATCTCATTGGTAAAGTATGCGAAGGGTGTTATGGCCGCAAGATGAGGTACCTCTTCAGTGCCTGCTTGATAAACACTGTATGCTGTTCCTGCAAATCGCATTGGCTGCCACCAGGGCGGCTCAACGGGCCAGGGCGATATGTGTCCGGCTAAAGCAACCTCAGCAGAAGTCATAAGCGCTGCGAGTTGCTTACAAAAAGATGATCTGATCTCTTGTAACTCATTTTCTTGTGGGCCTGACAGGCCAAAGCGACCCGCAAGGGCAATGACCACCTCAGGTGATCTGCAGATGCCGTACCAGAATCCATAATTGATCGCGGTAGAAACTGCCAGCCCGGAACCGCTGGTTACCAGTTTCAGACCGTCTTCAACTAAAGATGCGTTATTGTAGTGGCTCAATAAGTTGAATTGTTCTTCTCTCGATACGTCTGAATGAGCGGCTGAACTTATAAATAATAAGCATGAGCATAGCGATATAACTTTAATAGTTGTTTTCATTGTCTATGTCCTTATTAAGTGTGACTGATTTGTTATTAGTAAATGACCAGTCAAACCTTAAATACCAGAAGCATCCTGTTTCTTTAATTACATCCGGTATAAGGGTTATAAGTGGCAGATGCTTTATATTCACCCTCCTTTGGCTGAACTTTCCAGTTAAGAAACCTGTTTGGCACATGCAGGAACCTGTCATGCGTTCTCAGCACTACGGGCTTTACTAATTCAACAGGAATTTATAGTACAATAATGGATCTTTCGCCATTTATTGTCAGGAGTTGACTGTTCTGCCAATGCCCATTGATAGTCTCCCGAATCAGCTATCTGTCAGTTAAACAAGGTGTGCAGATAACGCAAAGGAGCATGAAATTTCTGCCATTGGTTTCGGATAGTTTCTGTCAAACTTTCTTCAAGCGTGTGACCATAAAGAATATTCTTTGAAAAACCATTCATCAGAGCGATTCCCAATGCAGGAGATATGGTAACAGCAATGTTTCTCCATAAATGGTTTGAGTCCAGAACGAAGCTTTGTATCACCAGAAGATGCTTGTATCCGGTTCCGGCTATGATTCCGGCAAGCACTGCGTCTTTGGCTATGAATTGAAACTTGGTCATAGATATGAACAGCTTGGCGAATGTGATTAGGGACGCGTAAACATCTGATGACAACCCAACAGTTGCGACTCCGGTTATGCCTGTGGCTAGTGAACCCGTTATGGCTCCAATTCCGGCTAAGGCTTTTGCTTCTGCCTCGACTGAATCAACAGCGCCTGAATTATGTGCTGAAGAAGAGCCTATTGCTAATACTTGCTCTATCAATAAAGCCGATATCAGGTATGCAGAGATTGCATCAAAAGTTGTAGCTCCTCTGCTGACCATCCTGTTATAAGCTGCTGTCCCGACCATCGTGCCTGCCATTGTTGACAAGAAGGAATATTCACTACGGGCATAATCTAAAGGTTCGATTTTGCCTCTATCCTGATACCTTAAAGCACGTGCAGCGTAGATTGCGGCTACCGTTCTTGCCATTACCTCATGGGTTAAGTAAGCAGCAGTCGTTATGAGCCCATAATATGGATCCTGGTCAGTGTACACCAGATAACCGCTGTATGCTGTTGCTACAAACCGCAGCGGCTGCCACCAGGGTGTCTCAGGCGGCCAGAGCGATACGTGTCCTGCTAATGCAATCTCAGTGGAAGTGACAACAGCTGCGAGTTGATTGCAAAAGGAAGATTTGAACTCCAGTTGCTCATTTTGCTCTGTGCCTGACAGATCGGAGCGACCCACAAGGGCAGAGATCACTTCGGGTGATCTGCAGATGCTGTACCATAATCCATAATTGATCACGGTGGAAATCACCAGCCCGGAACTGCTGGTTGCCAGTTTCAGGCCATCTTCAACTAACGTTGTATTGCTGTAGTGGCTCAATAAGTTTAATTGTTCTTGTTTTGATAGGCCCGAATAGGCGATTGAACATAAAAATTGCAAGCACAAAAACAGTGGTAGTGATTTACCGGATGCTTTCATTATTTATGCCCTTAATTCGGGTAGTCGGTTTTGATATAAACAAAATACCAGACTGACCCTACCTATCGTGAGTACACAGTTACTTTGATTACATCCAGCATAAATACCTAACCAGTTGGTTTCGCATATTCTGGACGGCGGCTTTTTCCACCCTTCTGCGTTCCAACTCTGGTTGCGTAGCTATGGCTACGCGCCCGTCGTCGCGCCTTGTAGAATGAAAAAATCCACTCGCCAGAATATGCGAAACCAACTGGCCAGGTACTTAAGGTTCATGGGCGACAGATGCTTTATATGTCCCCCTGGTTTGGCTTATATTTCTGTTGCGAAAAGCTGATCGGTATGCACTGGCAGCCTGTAATGCGCCAGCTTTTGGCCACTTCTGTTTTTCAGAAGGATTTATAGTACAGCAATGTCATTTTCTCCATTCATTGGCATGAGGCTGAGTTGCTCAAGCATAGAAAAAAGTCAGCTGACATGTAACTTTGCGAAGCGTTCAGAGCAGCTCGAACAGATGCAGAACCTGCTGATTGCGGGCAAACCTTTTTACGCTATTCTCGCTGTCAAACAGGATGACAAAGTTAGTGTCGTTGACTTCAATGACTTTACCCTTCCCGAAAATGCTGTGTTTCAACCTCCGGTTAAGTTGCCATGGGGCATTTTCCGGTACTTCCCTGCGTAAGATGTTTTGTCGTGCTGACAGATAGGCCGGACTGTGAGACGAAGCGGAAGGCTTTGAGCGATGCTTTTCTGCCAGTGAAGGGATGGTTTCAATCCTTTGTGCCAGGTTCGGCTTTATTGCCTGAAAGTATCGACGTGCTGCTTTACTCAGGCCATTTTTCTTGAGTTGGTTGACCAGTTCATCCTCTGAGGCCTGGTTGAGTGACTGGCAAACGGATTTGACGTGAGGGACCTGCATCTCTTTCAGGAACTGGCTGATCTGTTGTGAGCCGTTATCCATCCAGCTTTTGGCTTTGGGCTGGAGAGATCCGTTGCTGGTAAACAGGTAGAGTTTTTCTCTGGCACGGGTCATGGCTACGTAGAGCAGTCGACGTTCACTTTCCAGATCTTCGCTGCTGCCCGGGGTCAGTTCATCTTCTCTTTTGAACGGCCAGTATTTTGAGGTCAGTCCCGGAATCAATACTGTCGACCATTCCAGCCCTTTAGCCCGGTGGCAGGAGCTGATCACGATCTGTTCGGTTCCGTGAGCGGTCTTTTGTCCCGAGGTTCTGGATGGTGTTTTCTGTTTGGATCTCAATTCATCCAGATGCAGGCAGCTTTCCCTGACGGTCAGGTTCATTTTTCTCAGATAGCTGAGGAATCCATCGATGGCCAGCAGTTGCTCTTCCGTTCTCTGATCATTAAGGCTCATGGATTGCAGGCTTTCCCTGAGCTCTGTGCGTTGAATGTAGCCTTGCAGTAATTCAGCAGCAGGTTGCTGATCGGATGTCTTTTCCAACGACTGTAATATCTCACCCCTGTCGTAAAGCTTCTGACGCTGATAATCACTGATTCCTGAAACTTTGCTGGCTAGCAGACCCAATTCTTTTCCCCATTGCTGATCCTGTTCCTGAAGGCGGGCAACCAGTTGTTTTAACAGGGCTGCTTTAACGCCCAGGTGAGGGAGGGTAAACAGCGAAGTCAATATCTCGGAACGAACGGCAGGGTTCAGGTGCTGCAACTCGCCTGAGGCCATTCTGAGGGCTGCGATCAAGGCTGATATTTCAGGACGGTCAAATAGGGAAGGGCCTTCACACTGGTAAGACAGACCGTTTGCCAGCAGTCTCAGCTCCAATGGGACGGATTGTGCCCAGACCCTCAAAAGCACAGCAATCCGGGAGTCGGAGTTGGAAATATGTTGCTGGATAGTGGCCAATACCCGTTCGGTATCTTCGCCTGCCCCTTGCGAGATTGAGATACTCGAATCCGGGTTGTCCGGGTGGGCAATACAGATCACATCTTTTCTGTTTTTGTTACGACTGATCAAGTGACTGGCTGCCATGGCGATCTCGTGGCCATAGCGAAAAGTATGAGGCAGAGTCAACTCATGAACGGCATCGGTGCTGGCGTAATCGGCTTCGAAATGCCGGAGAATATTCTGGATATTGGCTCCGGCAAATTCATAAATGGTTTGATCTGGATCGCCCACGGCAATCATTTTTGCCCGTTCACCAGCGATGATACGGGTCAATCGGTGTTGCAGGGTCGAAGTGTCCTGATATTCATCTACTATGATTCGATCTATTTTGTTGGTGATGCGGGGGATGACATTCGGGTTGGCTTCTATCAAACAGACTGTGTCGTACAGCATATCCGTGAAGGTTATTCTTTGATGCTGGTGGCGCCACTGTTCAAAGGCCTCAAAGAGTTCCACCAGAAATCGAAAATAATCAGGATAGTCTGCCTGTTCCAGAACTTCGCAGGGGGCGTTAAGACTGGCTTTAACGTTATCGATAAAACTGCTGGCCACTTCAATGTAACGGGCGCTGTCTGCTTTGATCCGGTCTTGCAGTACGTCAGGTGCCAATGCCAGCAGCAGTTCCCGGACTTTCAGTTCGATCTCTTTCTCTGTCAGGGGGCGGTGATTGTAGGTCGCTCTCAATCCCCAGCCTTCCAGCGACTTCAGAAGTTTCAGGCCTGTTGAGTGATAGGTCCGGACTATCGGAAGTGTCGGCCACTGTCGACAGCGCTTTCGAAGCTTGCGGGTAAAGTCCAGCTGGGCTGATTTGTTAAACATCATGACCATGATGCGTCGGGGAGGAACCCCCTGGTTCAGCAACTCATGAATGAGAAAGGAGAGGGTGGTGGTCTTACCTGAACCGGCCACGGCTATGCAAAGGGCATGTCCATCTACATGCCGGGTTACCCTCTGTTGAGGGCCGGTCAGTTCCATACAATCAATACGCCAGTGGGGATCTATCGGACAGAGTAATCATAGTACCAGATAATGGTCTCAGGAGTGCATACTTATGAATACTTTATCGAACCAGATTTTCTACAGGCTTCACACCTTTCAAAACTGAAGATCAAAACGCAGGTCTAATCCCGAGGCTTCAAAGTCGCCATCGCCGATTCCGTCATAATAGGCTGAACAATAAAAACTGACACCGTTGCTGCTGTAGAGGTTAATGCCGGTCTTGAGCATTGCTCTAAAACCCTCACCAGCCAGGCCGGATGAACCGGACGGAACTGGTGCAGAGTTTTTTTGTTTGAAGGTCCAGATTCCCTCAAACGTGAGAAAGGGTGACAGACGAGTGTCCGTGGACATTTTGAAGTCTTTTCTGACCGTTGGTCCAAACTGAAAAACGCCGGTTTCGACTTCAACCGAAGAAATGGCTACGTTCAACGAATCCAGATAGTCATCACTTTTTTCCTTGTAGTAGGACAGTCTTGCCTCTGGCGTGATTCGAGTTTCCTGTATCTGCCAGGTTCCGATCAGCGCAGCAGTTGCGAGCCAGCGTTCAGAATCAAACGAATCCCGATAGGTGCCAAAGGGTGAAATCCTGTTCTCTACTTTACCCCAACCAGCACGGGCATCGACATAGAAATTGTCTGACAGCTCTGTGGTCAAATACGGAGAGACCAGAAACCCAACACCTTCTGCTTCACTACCAGGGACTAAATACTCTAAGTCCGTCCAGTCACCCTGAACGGAAAGACCAACAAGAAGCTTTGGCTGGAACAAATAATCCATACCAATATGAAGAACTCCGAAACTGCCATCACCTTCTTTGTAATTGAACCTGCTGATTTGTCCCTCGGTCCAAACGTCGAACTTAAACGGGATCTCAGAGTTGGCTGCAAGCATAATCTGTTTGCCAACTGCGGTTGGGAATTGTGGTCGAGGGTCTGGATTTTCGAGAGAGCGATGAAAGTCATCCAGAGACAGCCCTGTTTTTGAAACTGAGGACGATCTACCGACCCGCTGGTCAGACCCTAATGTCGCGATTAATACATCGATATTTGCAAGAACCTGCTGAAGATTAGCGTGTAAACCAGGTGAGTACGCATGCGAATGCGCATTGCTTCTGCTGTAGGCAAAACTGACCCGATCTGCTCCGAGGCGCGCTGAGAATGGCAAGCTCCCGGCATTGAATGCAAAGCCGAAACCTTCGATGCCAGAAGTTCCTGGCATGCTATTTTCCAGTCTGTTGATGCGCCGGACGACATCGGGTTGGTGTTGCAGGATCAGCCTGGACCGCGCCTCCAGAAATTGCTCTATCTGATGCGTTGTGGCGCGCCGCGAGTCCTTCACATCAATCGTGCAAACAATCGATTCCGCAGAGGTAAGCAAGAGCGTACCAGTTTGTTTTTGTACGTCCAGAACGCCTGAGGGATTGTCGCATGTAGCACCTTCTACCCCGATACCATCCGGTGCCGAAAAGTTTATGGGATAACTGCCGGGAGGCAAAGGAATGGCTCCGGAACTGCCCGATCCGGATTTGACCGGAATGGCAGTGTTCAAGTCAGGAGCTGACGACCGAATAAAGAAAGTACCGTCGACGTCAGACCGGATCACAAGTGTTATTGAGCCAAGTGGTGAAGCCGAGACGATTACATCAAAGCTACAGGTCGCGACGTTACCCGCATGATCTGTTGCAGTATCCGTAAGGGTCGTTACTCCCAATGGAAAAGCGCTTCCGCTGTTTAAGCCGGCAGTAGGGCTCGATGTTTGTGTTGGTGTCACCGGGCCATCTTCATCGTCTGTTGCAGTGGGTGATGTAAATGTTACGACGGCTGAGGTCTCACCTGCTGGGGCGGTTTTGTATATGTTTGAAGGAACCCCCGAAAAAACGGGTGCGGTCTTGTCAACATGTGGTGAAGTCGTAACGACCACACCAAAACTGTAGGCCGCTATGTTACCCGCACGATCTGTCGCGGTATACGTAAGGGTCGTTACACCCAGTGGAAAGGCGCTTCCGCTGTTCAATCCGGGAGTAGGGCTGGAGGTTAGTGTTGGTGTCACCGGGCCATCGGTATTGTCTGTTGCAGTGGGTGACGCAAACGTAACGACGTATGACGTCTGTCCCGCCGGAGCGGTTACGTAGATGTCAGAGGGAACCCCCGAAAAAACCGGCGCAGTAATGTCAAATCTGCCACCATTTGCGACAAATGGCGTTATCTCCTCCGAGCCAGAAGGGACCGAGAAATTCAAGTTGACAATTTGTCCGTTGTCCTGAATGTAGTCGTGATTGATAGTGCAAGAGCCGAGGTCTGGATTGCATTCGTAAAAGAAGCCCGGTCTGAAATGGGTAGGTGCGACGCAACCTTGTCCCGCGCAGCTGCCTGAATAGTCGGAGATATTAAAATTGGGCACACCTGCTTCACCAAAGCCGATAAAAACCCGCTTGCTTTGCAAACGATTGATGACAGAAAACCCGTTGTTCGGATGTGCAGCCCCATTGAAAATGCAACTACTGGGTGATGTCGTGTAATCTCCTTCGGCCAGATCACCAAAGGAAGGTAGTCTTGGACAGGCTACCTGGGCCGTCGAAATCCGGGGTTCTAATAATCCAATTAAGGTGAGAAAGGCGAGTACCAGAAAGCGTTCTGAACAGTATCCCATGATGAGATCCAATTCTTAAGAAATCATTTAGTGGACAGAATCAAGTTGTCTTTCATTACATCAGAATATCATCAACATCAGATTCTAGTCAGAGAGCAGATTTGTAGCAATTTTGCAGGTTGCCGGAGTCGTCGGCAGATTGAGTGAAATCTTTGTATCCGTTTACAGGCGAATTCTACGGGACACAGGGTGTGTCATTATTATGTTTTTATTCGGTAATTACTTTCTATTAAAGCCAATAAATATATAAGTATAATGCCCCAAAAATCCGTTTTAAGGTGACCATCCCCGTGCAACACATGCTTATAAGTCTCTTGGGAATCGCAGTCCTATTGGGTATTGCAATATTATTATCGGACAACCGCAGAGCGATAAAGTTGCGAACCGTGGGTGGGGCATTTGCTATTCAGGCGGGTATCGGCGCATTCGTTCTTTATATCCCTGCCGGACAATACATTCTGGAAGCCATTACCAACGGCGTTAATGCTGTTATGGGATATGCTAACAGTGGTATTGGTTTCCTGTTTGGAGGACTGGCCAGCTTCAAGCTTGGCTTTATCTTCTTTGTCCATGTTCTCTCTGTCATTATCTTCTTTGCTGCTCTGGTGGCAGTGCTGTATTACCTGGGGATCATGCAGCTTGTCATCAAACTGTTTGGCGGCGCTCTGCACAAATTACTGGGCACCAGTCGCACAGAATCGCTTTCAGCTGCTGCTAACGTTTTTGTTGGTCAGACTGAAGCACCTCTGATGGTTCGTCCTTTCATCAGCCGTATGACTCAGTCCGAACTGTTTGCCGTTATGGTGGGCGGTCTGGCGTCTGTTGCCGGTGCAGTTATGGTGGGTTACGCCAGTATGGGGGTTGAGCTTAAGTACCTGATTGCTGCCAGTTTCATGGCGGCTCCGGGTGGCCTTTTGATGGCAAAAATTATCAAGCCTGAGACCGAGACACCTCATGATGACGTAGACGACATTGACGAGGAGGGCTCTGAAGAAAAGCCAGCTAATATTTTTGATGCTGCTGCTTCGGGTGCTGCCAGTGGTCTCAAACTGGCTGCCATGATTGGTGCCATGTTGCTGGCTTTCATCTCCCTGATTGCCATGCTTAACGGTTTGCTGGGTTGGGTTGGTGGCTGGTTGGGTTATCCTGACCTGACCATAGAACTGATCCTGGGTTATGCCTTCTCTCCTCTGGCTTACCTGATCGGCGTACCCTGGTCTGAAGCTCTGACTGCAGGCAGCTTCCTGGGTCAGAAAGTGATCGTTAACGAGTTTGTTGCTTTCAGCAGTCTGGCTAACTACGTCGATGCTGAAGCAGCAGCCAAGGCCGGTGTTGCCTTGTTGTCTGATCGTTCTCAGGCAATTCTGACCTTTGCCCTCTGTGGCTTCGCCAACATTTCATCCATTGCTATTCTGCTGGGTGGTCTGGGCTCTATGGCGCCTGACCGTCGTCAGGACATCGCCCGCTTTGGTCTGAAAGCGGTGGTAGCGGGTACACTCTCTAACTTGATGAGTGCCACTATTGCCGGTCTGTTCCTGGCCTTGGCCGTTTAAAGTCCGTTATTGGGTGAGTCGTAGTCAACGGCTCATTCAATTCTTCCTGACTGACTCCGCTATTTTCTATATTTTCTCTTCTATTGATTGGGTTTTCAGGGCTAACATTCAGCTATTTCAAATGGGCTACAAGACCCCCTCTGCTTCTCAGACCATGACGATTCTCCATCTGCTGTCGGGCCTAACCTGCTGGATCAGGTGCAGACCGGAACGGGAAGGGCAAAGGATCCTGTTTGCCAATAAGTCAGAAATTGACGCCGAATCAATAGGTCGCATCGAAATCTATGACAGTGACTCGACTGTGGATATGCCTGAGGGTGTGCCGCGCGAGAAAAGGCAGGGCAAGAAAAAGTCGGTTGAGAAAAAGCAGAAAGCCAGGGGCCGTATGAAAAGAAGGAGTGATCACTACCTGTGCCCTTGCTCGATGAAACTACGAAACTTCTACCTTGAAATGTTCTGTTTTGTAGAGGTTTTTTTCAAAGGAAGATATATCCGGGGATTTGCGTTTTCCCAGTCTGGAGCTATAACGACAGTTGCGCCATCTAGTTCGTAAGTTTCTTGTTTCAAGCAACTAGCAACTGTTGAGGGAAACGCTATGTCTGCAAGCCATTCCCCGGGTGTCGGTGAGCCATGTGCGGTAAGAGGCTCGGTCCTGTCCTACCGGGACGACCCCTTCCAGTCGCCGCTGGAAGAGTGTGTCGTCCACGAGCCCGACGGTGTGATAGTGATGCAGGACGGAAAGATCTCAGCTTTTGGTCCTGCTGATCAGGTCCTGCCCTCTTTGCCCGAGGGCATAGAAGTCACTAACTACAGAGATTCCCTGATTGTCCCCGGTTTCATTGACTGCCACGTGCACTACCCGCAGACGGAAATCATTGGTGCGTATGGCAAGCAGTTGCTCGACTGGCTGAATAAATACACCTTTGTTGCCGAGCAAAACTTCAGGGACAAGGCGCATGCCCTGGAAGTCGCGAAAGTGTTCCTGCAAGAGGGTTTGCGCAGTGGCACGACCACCTCCTGTGTCTTCTGCACCGTAGACCCGGTGTCGGTGGATGCTTTCTTCGAGGAATCCGAGAAGCTGGGGATGCGCAATATCGCAGGTAAGGTGTTGATGGACCGCAACGCGCCCCCGGAACTGATGGACACGGCGCAGAACGGCTACGACCAGACCAAGGAACTGATTGCCCGATGGCATAACAGGGGGCGCAGCCTCTACTGTGTTACGCCGCGTTTCGCTCCAACCAGTACTCCTGAGCAGATGGAGATGACCGGGGCTGTATGGAAAGAGCACCCCGGTACTTATTTGCAAAGCCATGTGTCGGAGAATCTGGGTGAGATTGAGTGGGTCAGGGAACTGTACCCAGCGCGTACCGGGTATCTGGACGTATACCACTATTACGGGCAGCTGGGTGAGCGCAGCATTCTTGGCCACGGTGTCCATTTGACTGAAGAGGAATTTCAGATCCTGCACGATACCGGAACGGCGATTTCCCACTGCCCAACTTCCAACCTGTTCCTGGGCAGTGGCCTGTTCAGCGTGGAAACTGCCATGGACAGCAAGCGGCCGATTCGGGTCGGTTTGGCAACCGATCTCGGTGCTGGCACCAATTTCTCCCAGTTAGTCACCATGAACGAGGCTTACAAGGTCGCGCAAATGGGTGGTTATTCCCTGAGTGCCCATCACGCTTATTACCTGGCAACCCGTGGCGCTGCCAATGCCCTGTACCTTGATGACAAGATCGGCAGCATTGCGGTCGGGATGGAGGCAGACATTGCGGTGTTGGATCTAAAGGCAACCCCGTTAATGGATTATCGCCTGAAGTACGCAAACGACCTGGACGAGGTTTTGTTTGTGCTCATGACACTGGGCGATGATCGCACTGCACGCGCGACCTACGTCAATGGCAATTGCGTGTACCAGCGAGTAGCCAGTGAGACACAAGCATGACATGAAATGAAATAGCTCTCCATCAAACCCGGCCAGACAGGAGTATCAGCATGAGTAGGCAAAGCACCCTGGGTGGTGGACAGGCCTGGATCAACTGGCTACTGGCAACCGCTTTTGTCGTTTTTGTTTTCACCTTCCAGACGGGCTATGCCATCACCAGCGTGGGCATGCAGGAAGATCTTTCGCTGACGGTGGCCCAGGTGGGTTTGATTGGCTCTATCTATACCTGGGCATTTGCCGTGGTGCAGTTCTCCAGTGGCTCTATCCTGGATCGCTTCGGCATTCGCTGGGTCTTGCCCATCGCAGCGGGCTTTGTCTCGGTTGGGGGGTTAATTTTTGCCAATGCGGATGGCCCCAAAGTATTGGTATTGGGGCAGGTGCTGATGGCCTTGGGTGCATCCTTCGGCTTTGTCGGGGCCGGCTTTACCGGAGGGAGCTGGTTCGGTGCTGCCAAGTACGGAATTATGTTCTGCTGGGTACAGTTTGTGGCGTCCGCCGCAGCAATTATTGGCCAGCGTGTGCTGGGCAGCCTAGTACAGGAATTACCCTGGAACAACGTATTGAATGGCCTTGCTCTGGGCGGAACAGCTCTGACGGCAGTTATGTTTATCGTGATGCGAGATCCGACACGGAAGGACCAGCACCTCATTCCCTGGGAGGGGGGGCGTAAATTCCTGCACGATGTGGTGCATGCGATCAACGAGGTGGCATCCATCCCGGACAGTTGGATCAACGCTCTCATTGGTGGTGCGACTTTCGGCACCATGCTGTCTATGGGGGTGGTTTGGGGTCCCAAGTACCTGATGGTCGCGGGTATGGGGCAGACTGACGCGTTTTTCACCAGCTCGATGATGTGGGGTGGACTCGCACTGGGCGCGCCGGTTTGGGGTTGGCTCTCAGACACTTTCCGTAGCCGCAGGAAAACCATGTTCATTGGCTGCTTTCTCCAGCTACTGACCATTCTATTCATTCTGTTAAATCCTTCCATGTCACCGCAACAAGCGAATATCTTCTTCTTCGCCTGGGGATGGATGGCTGGTGCGTCCATGCTGAACTTTCCGATTGCTGCGGAGTTGGTGGAGCCACACCTCATTGGCACCTCGGCCGCCGTTGTGAATGCGGTGCAGTTCATTGTGGGCGGTATCATCATGGCAATTCCTGGTCGGGTCCTGTCGGGCTCAGGGCTGGTGGCGCGGATAGCCGATATAGAAGGAGATGCCGCGCAAACCGTCGTCAACTATCAATGGGCCCTGGTGTGTATTCCACTAATCCTGGCTCTGGCGTGTTTCCTATTTCTGTTCCTGCGAGAGACTTATCCTCACGAAAGCCAGGCCTAGCAGCCTGTCGGACTTAAGCGTCCGTAGCGAGGATTGCAAGAAATTGAGGATAAAAATCTCTGTTTCTGAGGAGAATAGCGAGCTATTTGACGAAAAAACAGGGATTTTTAGACCAATTTATTGCAACCGCACGACTGCATGGATGCAGGAGCTAGAGCAACGCAGGAGCAGTTGCCGAGTAGGACAGTCTTAAGTCCGACAGGCTGCTAGTCAGGGTGTTTAATGCCAGAGCGGCCGTTACGGTAGATTATTCAATGAACAAAAGGATCAGCAATTGCATTGCGATTAGCCTGTTGAGTTTTAACCTGTCGCAGGGGGCAAAGTCCGGATATTCGATTACCAGTCCAATGAAGTGCAGCACCACTTCGTTCGCTATGAGATACCGTTGCTGAATGAGTCCAAGGAAGAGAACGGCTATGTGTGATCCAGCGTAAAGACGGTTGGCTAGCTATGAACTTTTTTATCCGTTGACTGTCCAAGGGCATAGTTTTTCAAGAATGTTATATTGTATGAGTTGCGGATTAGCACTAACAAACTTTGCTCCGGCCAGTTTGGGCGCTTCGGGCAGAGAGGGATTGCAGCCATCACATTATGGTACCTCAGGAGCAAAGACCCATGAGGCAACAACAAAAAGTTCATCTACCTTAGATCCGAATGCTGCATTTTTCACAAAAAGCGCACTGTCTCAGAATGATATGGGTACTCTGACATACTTTTTTTTAGACATCCCTTGTCGTAGAGTAATGAGTTCTCTATCAGACAGGGGAAAGCCGGGCGGAATACTTTAATCAGATTCAGGAAGTTTGCTCAACTCCTGTCTGATAAGTGATGCAGAATCGGTAGTGGAACTTTGGGCGATCGCTTTATCCAATCATAATTAACGGGTGTGTTCATGCAGGAACGAGGGCAAGTTGCAGCCTGGGGTATCATTACCACGGTGCTCCTGATTCATTTAACCATGGCATCCGGAGTGCCACTGGGTGTTGATGAAGCTCACTATGCACTTTATGCCCTTCATCCGGCCCTGAGTTATTTTGATCATCCACCTATGGTGGGCTGGTTACAACTTCTGGTGGCACCGCTGGGGTACGATGAATTTACAGTCAGGCTTGTCCCTGCGATTCTTTATGCGTTAAGCAGTTATCTGGCATTCAGGGTCAGCAGGATACTTTTTCCTGATGGTCCGGTCTGGATCGGACTGGTGGCAGTCTTTCTGATCAATACGGCACCTATTCTGCAGTTGATGGGGTGGGGGCTGGTACCTGATCTGCCCCTGATGGTCTTTGGTCTCTTGTCGCTGGAATTGATTTACCGCATCCACCATGACAATTGTTTACCTTATTGGCTGGCTCTGGGTATCGTCTTTGGTTTGGCGGGGTTGAGCAAATATACGGCGGTATTCCTGCCCCTGGGCATGATACTTTTCATGATTCAGCATCAGGGACTGAGATGGCTTCGACAGGCCGGTCCATGGTTGGCAGCTTCGATAGCACTGGTGTTGATTTTTCCTGTACTCCTCTGGAATGCTGACAACGATTGGGCATCTCTGGCTTACCAGTTTAATCGTGGTGTCGGGGTTGAGGAGTGGTCATTAAAAGAAGCTCTGGTCATGCAATTGGCGCAAATGCTTCTCTATTCCATACTGGCTTATGTTGCCGCCATAGCGGCCATTTTTTCACTGATCAGGAAACGAATCCCGGAGCGCCACAGGGCATCTTCCTGGCTGATTATCTGGAGTGCTGTGCCATTACTGGCTGTGACCAGCTGGTCTGCCGGTGATGGCACAGTGTTGCCTAACTGGCCAGCCCTGGGTTGGACACTACTGGCGCCTTTGTCGGCCTATTGGATCTGCCATGGCTGGTCCCGTTTGTGGGTGAAAGGTCTGGTTGTTTTTTCTTCCATCCTGTCACTGGGACTGATTGGCTTTGTGTTTTTCTTTCTGGCCTTTATGCCTCTTTCTACTTTCCCTTTCATGACCTCAGCCATCAAGGACCTGGTGGGCTGGAAAGCAGCGGCTGAACAGGCGCAGTTATTGAAGCAGAAGTGGCAGAAAGAAGCAGGAATAGAATCGGTTCTGATGGTGGATAACTGGACCAAGGCCAGTCGCATAGCCTGGTATGCCTACCCTGAACCCGTGCAACTGCTGACCGACCGATTAACCCAGTTTGATTTCTGGCACGGCAAACCAGAATCCGGTAGTTATGGTCTGCTGGTACGCGATAAGAAATCAGCCCCTGAGAGTGGCCGCCTTAAAATACAGAACTTTTCCTGCATACTGGTCGATGAGACAGAATCCGGGCTGGACACTATTACGGTTAATCGATTCCAGTTTTATCGGTGTCAGGCCGCTCAGTAACTGAGGTTTTATTTAAAGCCTCATCCCCGGTCTATTGATGGGGTTTTTGTGCTTTTCTGTACGGCTTGCCTTTAACATTGATTTCATCAGTTTTTTTATTCTGTCTTTGCATATTCTTCTGTTTGCTGTAACTTGGTTTTTAGTGCTGGATAATTTCATCTGTTCATGATGAATCATCATTTTTATCGCTGAAAGCTGTTTTGACAGGGTTTCGAGGTTATATAAGGAATGTCCGATTTGCTCGGAGTCGATTCTGGCCGGTCTCGCTCAACAATCTATAAAGCCAGCTGCTTTCTGCTTCCCTTCGTGGCGCTGTTTTTAGTCACTGAGGTCAATCATTCAGTTTTTTATCAGGTCAATGACTGGGGTGTTGAGTCGCCCGCTGCTGTTTTCTGGGTGTTATTAACCAACCTGGGGGATGGCTTTTTCCTCTTTCCTCTGGCTATGTTGTTGTTTTATAAAAAGCCCGACAAACAGCTGGCGATTATTTTTACCATGTTGGTGGGTGACTTTTTATTGAGTGGTGGTAAAGCTCTCCTTCCCTTCTCACGTCCGGTCGGCGAGCTGGGGCTTGAAGCCGTTAATGTCCTGGGGCCTGTTTTAAAAACAGATACCATGCCTTCGGGGCATACCGGTACGGTTTTTCTTTTGGTTGGACTTTCGTTTCTTTATTTGAATTCACTCACTCAATACCTGCTTCTTTCGATTGCAATTCTTTCTGCAATCTCACGCATTGTTGTCGGGGCTCATTGGCCGTTTGATATTTTCCTGGGCGCCTGGGTGGGTATTCTTGCTGCTGTGACAGGGGACTTCCTGGCCAGTAAAGTGGCATCTGGCCTTAAGAGTCGGATGGTCTTTATTCTTCTGGGTTTGTTGTGCGTGGCTGTATTGCCATTCTACGACAATGGATTCCGCTCTTATAAAGTGATTATGTATTTACAATTTGTACTTGCGTTGCTGGCTCTGGTTTTATCCGCTCACTGTATGTTCTCTCTTTATCAGGACGAGCTGGAAGCTCGCATGAAACAATCAGGAACCCTGTTGAACAAGCTATTTATGACAGGGCAGAGACTGACCAAGTTCGGCATGGTAGGAGCCAGTGGATTCTTGGTGGATATGGGTTTTTACACTCTCTCAGTGCAGTGGCTGGGAGTGCCTCACTTGCTGGCAAGAGGTGGTTCCTATTGGGTCGCTGCCAGCTGGAACTGGTTCTGGAATCGTACTTTTACTTTTTCCCATGTCCCCAAAGAGAAAAAACTGAAACAGTGGAGTAAATATCTGACTATGTGTATGGTCAGTTTTATCCCCAACTGGGGAACTTATTATTTATTAACGTCCTTTGTACCTTTCTTTACGGAATACAAACAGCTGGCACTGATATCCGGTGTTTTGGCGGGCATGTTATTTAATTTCACCATAGCAACGGTATTTGTTTTTTCAGGACAAAAGTCCAATGTAGCTAAGGGGGCCAACCTGTGAAAGTAGATACTATGCGATGGGTTGATCATTATGTGGGTGTTCCACTCTGTTTTCTTTTAAAACTGGTTTTCTGGCCTTTTGACTGGATTCATAAGGGGCAGAAGACGGTTTCTAACAATGTACTGTTGATTGAGTTGTCTGAAATGGGCAGTGCTATTCTGGCTGACCCTTCCATGCGCTGGCTGAAGGGACAGGGCAAAACCCTGCATTTTGTCATTTTTGAGAAAAATGCGACCAGCCTGCAGTTGTTAAATACCATTCATCGGGACAATATTTTCCTGATTAAACCGGATAATTTATTCAGCCTGGCAATCAGTAGCCTTAAATTCCTGATCTGGTGTCGGAAAAAGAAAATTGATACGGTGATTGATCTGGAGTTGTTCTCACGTTTTACAGCCATTCTGAGTCGACTCTGCGGTGCCAGCAATCGGACAGGTTTTGATCGGGTTCATGAAGAGGGTCTGTACCGGGGTAATTACTTAACTCACCCGGTGATGTATAACCCATACAGCCATATTTCGAAAAACTTTATGACTCTGGTGAGGGCTTCTCAAAATACACCTTATCAGCCTTATCAGAAAGAGCTATTGGATGAGTCAATTCAACTGGCCAGAGCAGAAGTAAGCAGTGATCTGAGATCATCGGTGATCACCAAGCTGAAATCGCTTTATGTCGGTTTTGAACCGGGTGTTCAGCGTCTGGTGCTTGTGAACCCTAATGCCAGTGACCTGCTCCCCCAGAGACGATGGATGAAAGATCGTTACGTTGACGTTATTCGGACTTTGCTGGCCGAGTACTCAGATATTCTGGTGGTCATTACCGGTGCTCCGGCAGAACGTCCAGAAGCTGAAATTCTCAGACAGCGGGTGAAACATGAACGCTGTCTCAACAGTGCCGGTGCTTTTGAGTTTAAGGAGCTGGTTCCCCTTTACTCTCTCTCTGAACTGATGTTGTCCAATGATTCCGGACCTCCTCATTTTGCCTCCGTCACAGAACTGAAAACCTTTGTGATATTCGGTCCGGAAACACCCGCACTTTACGGTGCCCTCGGGAATTCAACTCCGATCTATGCCGGATTGCCCTGTTCGCCCTGTGTCAGTGCCGCGAATCACAGGAAGACCAGTTGCAACGATAACCAGTGTCTGAAAGCCATTGACTCCCGACAAGTACTGGATTTACTCAGGCCAGTGCTGGATAACAGCCTGATCTTGAAAGCAGGTTAGGGGTCGGGAGAAAGGATTCTCTAATTGCAACCGGTCATTACCAGAGCATGTGTTACACTAAATTTTAATAAAGTATCTTTTTCGATTATCGACGAGAGTTCAAGGATGAACCTGACAACAAGGATTCTTCGCTCACGCAAGGAAAAGCGTTATTCCCAACAAGTTTTGGCTGATCTGATCGGTGTCTCCCGAAGTGCTCTGGCTCAGTGGGAAACCGAAATGAGCAGTCCCAGTCTTGAAAATCTCCGCAAAATGGCTGAGCTTCTGGAAGTTTCATTTGAATGGTTGGCGACAGGCAGGGGGAATCAGTACCTGACTTCACCTGCAGATACCATCTGCGACACTCAAGTCGATGATGAGATCATTCGCAGCCTGAACAGAATGAACCTGAAGAAAAAGCGGGCCATTCTTAATGTCATGAGAGCCATGGGGTGATCGGCTTCAGAGGCTCATATTCTCACTTCACATGCTCGGAGGTGAGTTGTTAAAAAGTTAATTTTATTTCCGTTTTTTGCCCTTGCAGCCACAGGTGCAAATGCCAAAGTGACATTTGAAGGCTCGTTGGGCGTCTTAAATGGAGAGGCGACCGAGTTAGTCTATATCGACGGGGAACGAGCCAGCCAACTCGATTGGGAAACTTACAATGCCCCTGTTATCAAGCTAGGTGCAATTTGGGATTTAGACCCAAGATGGACATTTAATGCAGACTACTGGATGACACTGACGCAAGGCAATGGCTATTTGACAGATAGGGACTGGGAGTCAGGAATAGCTGAACCATCTGACATATCAAAACACCCTCACACAAAAACAACCAGGGCCTCTGCAATAGATCTAAGTGCTTCTTATTGGCTGCTTTCAAAAAGCGATTATAAAGTAGGCGTTACTGGCGGCCTGTTTGGCCAAAAAATGCACTATGAGGCACGTGGAGGTTCATATAATTACGATTTCGGTGAGGATGTAGGAACTATACCTCATGACACTCTTGGAGTTTCATACCAGCAAACATTTTTAACGTTATATCTGGGATTGAGTGGAGACTACAGAGTCGGAAAGTCTCAGTATGGTGCCCAAATAAAATGGAGCCCTCTGGTTAAAGCTGAAGACTTCGATACGCACCATCTTAGTGATACGACTTATGACGGCAAAGGCAGTAGCCATTCAACTTACACCTCTTTATCGTTTAATTACGCCTATCAACTAAGTCCGAGGATGAAAATTTACAGTGAATATACTTTCACAAAATTTTCTGAGAAAAACATTAATCTCAAGACCGATGATGGTTTTGAAACATTCTATTTGAAAGACGGAGGCGGAGCAGCCAGCGAAAGTTCATTAATATCGGTTGGACTAAAGTACAGCTTCTTATAGCTTGTATACACTATTGCTTGATAAAAGGCGCTGAAAAGCGCCTTTTCAATAACCAAGCATCAAACAACTATTTTTGGCTGCAATGAAAGAGGCTCACCGAAGGCCTGTCAGAACAAAAGCCTTATTGGCATTGTCCAGACAGGTCCTCTCCATTTTGCTTTGATCGAGCCGGTTTGGGTAGTGACGCGGTAGACAACTTTGTGTTGTCTGGTTATTTCACCACTTCCCGCAGTTTGTTTCCCGGTTTGAATTGCGGCAATTTACAGGCGGGTATATGAATTTCCTGGCCTGTTTGCGGGTTCCTTCCCTTGCGCGCCGCTCGATCCACCACTGAAAAAGTTCCAAACCCGATCAGCTGCACAATATCCCCTTTTGCAAGGGTATCCTGGGTATTTTGAATGAAGGCATTGACGGCCTGCTCCGCCTTGTTCTTTGAAAGGTTGGATTGCTCTGCGACCTTTTCAACAAGTTCTTTCTTGTTCATAGCGCGTCTCAACAATGATTACCTGTGGGTGAGAAGGAATACCCACCCGGAGCAACTCTGGATGGGCGACGGGCATCTCTGGTATCAGACGTACTCAGGATGAAGGATAGAGGCCATATTGCTGTTCCTCATAATTCACAACCAGAAGCGGCTGATGTGTGGGGTCCGGATAGTTGATGGTGCAAGCCGGATCATCGACGGACCGACAATTGCAATGGCTGTCGCTGGTATCCTGTTTATGGCGGATGAATATCTGGTCAATCAGATCCTTTCTGCCTGCCTGCTTCAGGGTGCAGAGCAGGGCAGGCAGTTCCGGGGCGCTGACATAATTTGCGTAATCAATAGTGGTGGTCAGGGCAGGGCTTTGCAGAAGTTCGTGAGCCGTGTGCAGCCTGATGGGGAATACAGGCTGGTGACTGGTGGAAATATCCGACAGTTCCCTCTGAAAAACGGGTCTGGTTCGATCAACGACGATCTGAGCTCCGAACTGTCTGGCAGACATTCCAGTGTCAGGGTCTTCAACCCCATGTGTTGTGATAGGGGTTACTACTGAATCTTCGTTGGCCATCAGTTTCCTCAGCAAATTCAATGCGGCGTTTTACAAAATTGGAAGCCGCCTAATCAGGAATTAAGACCGATGGATTCCAGTTTTGGTCACAGGCTGTCTGTTCTTGGTCAGTTTCCTACTATTCAGGCTTCTCTCAGAGCAGAACGACGGATCGGCTTAAGCAAGTAATCCGGAACCGATATTCTTCTGTGGAAGTGCCAACGCTGGTCTGCATTCCAGAAATAATCGGTAACGGGTTCTCGGAAGTGCCCGGATGGTTTTTTTTCGTTCTAACCCGAACAATATAGAAGCTCTTGCCGTTTTCGTCCCGAATCGTGTCGGCACTGACGTGTTCCACTGTGCTTTGGAGGCTACCATAAATGACAAAAATATAGGCAGTCACCTTGACAATGGCATTGAGCCAAGCCTGATAAGAGCAATGTATCCGGGGCCTATCCGTACCTTAATCCTATGAAGCTACTTTCTCGCTGCCTGACGGGCCTGACAGAAAGTAGCACTCAGGAATCTGGTCAGGCTTCCAGCTCACGCTCCAGCGGCAGCATGTGGTGTCTGGATTGAACCGCAAGCAGGTCACAGTCGATATTGCTGGCCAACTTCTCAGCCGTATTGCCCAGGGTCAGTCCACTGAGGCCTGAACGGGCATTGGTGCCCATGATCAGCAGTGATACCGCCAGCTCACGGGTCAGGTCCGGAATCATGGTCTCCGCTGGTGCAGTGACCAGGTGGATAGCGTCCTCGGTAATCCCGTAATCTTTGGCAAAATGCTGACAATTCTGAAGGTAACGCTCCTCATTGGTCTGACCGTCACCCTTGTCGGCGGATACTGCCAGCATTATGGTGGGGTAGGCAGAAGCCAGGTGCAGCTGTGCATCAAAATAGTCTCTGACCACTCTGGCATTTTCCATGATGGCCTTATTCAGCTGTTGATGGTCGGCATCTCCGGGATCGGCCTTAATGGCCGCGAGCATAGGCTCATTTTCCCACGGACGATCATGACGAACCAGAAGGACCGGAACCCGGCTTTTTCTCAGTAAAGCCCAATCTGTAGGAGTAGAGAAAGGCTTTTCCATAAAGCTTTCCTGCCGGAAATCCTTGATAACCAGATGACTGCGTTCCATCTGTCTGACATGGATAATGGTGTCGAGAAGGTTATTTCGCCACGACTCCTGACTGGTGACTTCTATACCGTCGGCCTCGACATTTTTGCTAAGTGTAGAGAGTACCTCAGCAGACGTTGCGTCAGGTTTGGGGTTCGGAGCCAGAATATGAAGACTGCAATGGGCTGCCCTGGCCAGTTGGGTGGCTCGATTGAGTGCGACATGACGGGCTTTGCGAGTATCAACAATAACGAGTATTCGTTGTATTCCTTGCATGGCCTGCTCCTTTATACCTTAAGAATTTCTATAACCCTGAGGGGGTCTCAACTCTAACTGTTTTTTTTATAGACTAATGGGATCGAACTGAATAGCCCGATGAGGAAAAATGATCTGCATTAATATCGTTAACTTGTTAATCAGAAATTTGTGACGATGGCTCTATTAACAGGCATCAACCCATGACAGCATTCAGCTTTAAAGGTAACGTAGTGCCTGAATTTTTACCCTTATTCAAACTTAATCAGGGTCGTTTACCAGGACCTGGTTGTTTGGATTTTGTTGCTAAGAGACATAGAAATAATGAGTGACCAGAGCCTGACCGAACTTTTTCCTGAACTGGATGCTTTTTTACCCTGTGTGACGCCAGATGAATGGATTGCAGAAGCGCTGAAAAATCAGGATATTCTGCTGATTGATCACGCCAATTGTGAAAAAAAAGCGGCTTCCACTGCCTTGAACCTGATGTATCGCTACACCGGGCATTTTCAGTTGCTCAACAAAATGTCGCGCCTGGCTCGTGAGGAGTTGAGGCATTTTGAACAAGTTCTGGCCATTATAAAAAAACGGGATATTCCTTATGGAACCCTGTCAGCTTCACGTTATGCCGGAGCGCTAAGAAAGCACGTAAGAACCTGGGAGCCTGCTCGAATGGTGGACACCCTGATTATTGGTGCTTACATTGAAGCCCGCTCCTGTGAACGATTTCACAAGCTGGCCCCATATCTTGATGATGAGCTGAAGAAGTTTTACATGTCACTGCTCAAGTCGGAGGGTCGACATTTCAAAGATTACCTGACTCTGGCAGAAAGTCTTTCAGAAGAACCCATAGAAGAGCGAGTGGCTTTTTTTGCCAAAGTAGAACGGGAAGCCATTGAGTCCGCTGATGAAACCTTCCGTTTTCACAGTGGCGTTCCGGCTACTGCCTGAAATGTAGCCAATCAGGGAATGGTAGATCAGCTTCGTAGTCTATAATCGAATACTTAGTGGGTTTACCCTGTGCTGTAAATTTTTTATTTATCTCTATAGCTGTTGCGTAAAGTGCTTTCAACTGACTCTATTCTTACGGCTTCTCATCTCTGATTTCCCACCTTCATTCTGATTCAGTTTGACTGGGATACTGGTTTTCGGGAGATATGCAATGCCCCTGCTGAAAAGAAAATCACTGCTGCTGATCGTTTTTTTTTCTGGAGCTGGACAGTTATTTTCCAGTTCTTCTCTATCGATTCTTGACCCAGAGGACCCGTCGAATAGTTTCAATGCTCTGATACGAGAGGTCAGGCCAAACTTTTGGGGGAACTGGGGGCTGGATCTTGCTATTAAGCCGGGTGCGATCGGTGTGATTGATACTGATACTGGAATATTTCATTCTGCAGGGCAGCAGATTTCCAAAATCTCTGTGGACTCCGGTGACATTTCTGAAGAGCTGAAAATATCGACTACTCATGTTAAAGGTCCTCAGGTAGCCTCATTTCCAATGAATGATCAGTCATCAAAAGCGAGCGTAAGTACGGACCTTAAATGGCAGTTCAGCAAACGAGGAGCGATGATAGCTCAATGGGATCTGGTAAAGGAGCACAGTTTGAAAGAGCCATTTCGGGTTATCAATGAGAATATGGATTTCTTGAAATCAGTCGCTGCAGATATGGAGATGTATGATCCTGGAGCCGATGCCATTTCCCAGGGGTTTGGAGTGGTAACCAGTGTGCTTCTGGCAAAAAGCGGGATGAATGTTGCGTCACTCTCAGACTCTTCCCAGTGGAGTATTACCGGCAAGGCCAGCAATTTACAGAGCATGCTTGGGCATGGTTCTGCAAAGGCATCTTACTCCAGCGCCGGGGGTGATACTGATGTAATCAGCACTATCTGGCCCAGTCAACCAAACACCACAACTGAAGATCTTGTTCCTGTTGCATACACCTTTGCGTCGATTAGTGGCAAGCAGGTCATTCCTTACTGGATGGAAGAGATTGAAGCTTTTCAAATCATCTTCGAAAACAAGGGGAGTTACTTTATCAAGGCAACCTTAAAGTTCCAGACTCCGGAAGGTGAGAAGGAGCTGCATCAGGATATTGTTGGTTTTATGACCAGAACTATGGAGGGTATTCCATTGAATGCAACAGAACTGGCCCTGAAAATGGAGTTTGTTGATGCAATACCCAGCACTACAGAATTCTATCATTGGGATACGCCGCTGGGCAGGTGGTCTTCAGGGAAAAGACATGTCGAGATTAACGGGTGGTGGCCATGGCAGCCTTCATTTGTTGTTCGGGAGGATCATATGACTACAACGTCAATGGGAATCCTGAAGGACGAATGATAATCCATAAGAAGCCATCATCGCTATTGGAAGATGGATAGATAGCAGTAGGTGCCGGGTCGGTATTATCTCAACTTACAGGAGTGGCTCGATACAGAAAGCGTCCATTTTCAGTCCTGATTCGTCACAGGTTAGCACCCAACCCTGCCGGTCCCAATCGCCAAGTACAATCCGTTTTCCGGTACCTGAAGCCAGCTCGACTTCATGGGTATCCGGGCGATGAGTGTGACCATGAATCAGCGTTTTGACTTGATACTTGTCCATTACCCGAACCACCTCCTCCGGAGTGACATCCATGATGGCCAGAGACTTCGTGGATTTGGATTTTTTGCTTTTGCTGCGTAATTTTTGAGCCAGTTTTTTCCGGTAACTCCGTGGAGTGAGGCGAAGTATGCCCAGAACCAGAGGGTTGCGGATAATCTTGCGGTAGCGAAGGTATTGCGTGTCACCCGTGCAGAGCAGGTCACCGTGCATCAGCAGAACCGTCTCGCCATTCAGGTCAATGACGCAGGGGTCATTGAGCCAGGTGGCTCCGGTCATTCTCAGGAAATCCTTGCCGATGGCAAAGTCACGATTACCTGCCATCACAAACAGTGGCTTGCCTGAATCAGAGTAGGCTTTGAGTTGACGGGCTATGTCATGATGAAAGGGTTCCATGGCGTCGTCGCCCACCCAGTATTCAAAGAAATCGCCCAGAATGTAAAGAGCATCTGATTGAGAAGCCTGCTCCTGCATGAAAGAAGTGAACGCCCGGACAATGTCCGGGCGTTCGGGTGTCAGATGCAGGTCAGAAATGAACTGTATGTTCATTCAATCGGCTTCCTATTCGACGACCGCAGACTCAATCAACACGTCATCTTCAGGAACATCCTGATGACCGGCCCGGAAGGTGGTTTTAGCCGCCTTGATCTTGTTCACAATATCCATACCTTCAGTGACCTGACCAAATACGCAATAGCCCCAGCCATCCGGCGTCTTGGAGGTGTGGTTAAGGAAATGGTTGTCAGAAACATTGATAAAGAATTGCGATGAAGCTGAATGTGGGTCCATCGTCCTGGCCATGGCAATAGTGCCAATGGTGTTTTTCAGGCCGTTGTCTGCTTCGTTTTCGATAGGTGTCTGTGTCTCTTTTTGAAGCATACCTGGTTCAAAACCACCGCCCTGGATCATAAAACCATCAATGACCCTGTGGAAGATGGTACCGTCAAAGTGGCCACTCTTTACATATTCCAGAAAGTTAGCCACAGTTTTGGGGGCTTTTTCAGCGTCCAGTTCCAGTTTGATATCGCCAAAATTGGTGTGCAGTACAACCATAGGGTTACCGTAATCTCTGTTCAGATGATCCGCGAACGGAAAACCTCCAATTCTAGGTGGTTATGAGACAGGTGTAAAAGGTCAGAGTGGAATAAACAGCGATGGGTGACTTAATCAAGCTGCTTGAGATGCAGGAAACTATTTACTGAAACCGCAAGCCAAAAGTCGGTCTGACTTGTACCCTTCGACGGGAAAATGTTAGTCTCAGGCGTTAACCAAACAGCCATGGGCGATTGAAAAGTCTATTATCGCTCTGGATGGCAAAAGATTTTTTTACGGTAAAATAATGCATTCCCTCTAGAGCATGGGCGAGTCAGATCCTGAACGGTCTGATGTCTCCGGGCTTCTGTATCAGAGAGGGCTTTCTCTTCCAAGACGCTGGTTGCAATGAGCACAACAGACACTTCATCCAACAAACCATCAAAATCCGGTAATTTCCTTGAGCAGATCATTGAAAAGGATCTGGCTGCAGGTCTGGTTCAATCGGTTCAGACCCGATTTCCGCCGGAGCCCAACGGCTTTCTGCATATTGGACACGCCACGTCCATCTGTCTGAACTTTGGATTGGCTGAGCAATTCAATGGCCAATGTAACCTGAGGTTTGATGATACGAATCCCGAAAAAGAGGAGCAGATGTATGTCGATGCCATTCAGGAAGATGTTCGCTGGTTGGGTTTCAATTGGAGCGGAGAGGTTCGCTATGCTTCCAGCTACTTTGATCAGTTTTACGAATGGGCTCTCTACCTGATCAAAGAAGGTAAGGCCTATGTGGATCATCAGGACGCCGAGTCCATGGCTAAAAACCGGGGTGACTTTAATACCCCTGGCGTTGAAACGGAATGCCGCAAGCGGTCTGTAGAAGAGAATCTGGCAGAGTTTGAAAAGATGCGTGCCGGTGAGTATGAAGAAGGTCAGTGCAGCCTGAGGGCCAGGATTGATCTACAGAACCCCAACATGAATATGCGTGATCCGATTCTTTACCGTATCCGCAAGGTGCCTCACCACCAGACGGGTGATAAGTGGTGTATCTATCCAAGCTATGACTTTGCCCATGGTCAGGAAGATGCCATTGAAGGGGTAACGCACTCGATCTGTACACTGGAATTTCAGGACCACCGTCCGTTATACGACTGGTTTATCGAGAACCTGCCGGTGCCATCAAGGCCGAGACAATTCGAGTTTGCCAGAACGAACCTGAACTACACCGTCACCAGCAAGCGAAAACTGAAGCGACTGGTGGATGAAGGTATCGTAGAAGGGTGGGACGACCCCCGTATGCCTACCGTGTCCGGTATGCGTCGGCGTGGGTACACACCGGCTTCTATTCGCAAATTCTCCGATATGGTGGGTGTCAGTCGTTCCGACGGTATTGCTGATGTTTCCATGCTGGAACATGCGATCCGTGACGACCTGAACAACAACGCAGCACGTGCCATGGCGGTTATCAATCCGCTGAAAGTCGTGATTACCAACCTGCCTGAAGGCGAGGTACAGGAAATGACCGCAGCGGCACACCCTAACAAGCCTGAGTTGGGTGAGCGTAAACTGCCGTTTACACGTGAACTGTATATTGATCGTTCAGATTTTACTGAAGACACCACTCTGTCACGCAAAAAATTCAAGCGACTGGTGTCGGGTGAGTACGTGCGCCTGCGCAGTGCCTATGTCATCAAATCAGACCAGGTAATTAAAGATGAGCAGGGCAAAATCACTGAGATTCACTGCAGCTATGTACCCGGTACAGTGGGAGAAAACCCTCCTGAAGGTATTAAACCTCGTGGTGTGATTCATTGGGTGTCAGCGAGCCATGGCAAGCAGGCAGAAATCCGTAAGTACGATCGCCTGTTTAATAACCCTGCTCCAGACAAGGGTGATGAAGACTTTATGGCTCATGTGAATCCGTCTTCCCTGGAAGTGGTGACAGGCTGGGTTGAACCCTCTCTGGTAGAAGCGAAGCCGGAACAGGGCTTTCAGTTCGAGAGGGAAGGGTATTTTGTCGCCGATCGACGTGAACACTGTTCTGAAAAACCCGTGTTCAATATGACGATTGGTCTCAAGGATACCTGGGCCAGTAAAGTCTGACGAGTGGAATCAAGCTCTCCCATTTCAGGGAGAGCATACAGCCTGGATCATCGGGCTACAGGACAAAGAACGTGTTGCAGATATACAACTCCCTGACCAGAACCAAAGAAGCCTTTAAACCACTGAATGAAAATCATGTGCGGATGTACGTCTGTGGTATGACAGTTTATGACCTGTGCCATATTGGTCATGCCAGAACGGTTACGGCTTTTGATGTGGTCTCCCGTTACCTGAGAGCTAAAGGCTACAACCTGACTTACATTCGCAATATCACTGATATTGATGACAAGATCATTCGTCGCGCCACTGATAATGGTGAAACTATTGACGTGCTGACAGATCGTATGATCGCCGCCATGCGTGAAGACTTTAAACGTCTCGGCAATCTGGAGCCTGATCAGGAACCCAGGGCGACCGAGCACGTGGAAGGTATGATCGAAATGATCAGTGACCTGGTTGAGAAAGGCTTTGCTTATGCACCGGGCAATGGCGACGTTTACTTCCGGGTTCGCAAATTCGATGGCTATGGCAAGCTTTCTGGAAAAATTCTGGAAGAACTGGAAGCCGGTGCCCGTATCGAAGTCGATGAGCAGAAAGAAGACCCTATGGACTTTGTGCTCTGGAAGGGAGCTAAAGAAGGTGAGCCAAGCTGGCCTTCACCTTGGGGCAATGGCCGTCCTGGCTGGCATATAGAGTGCTCGGTTATGGGTAAGTGCTGCCTGGGAGAAACCTTTGATATTCACGGCGGCGGTTCAGATCTCAAGTTCCCTCATCATGAAAACGAGATTGCCCAGAGTGAAGCGGCCAACGGTCAGACCTTCGTGAATACCTGGATGCACTCAGGTGCCATTCGCATTGATAATGTGAAAATGTCCAAGAGCCTGGGTAACTTCTTTACGATTCGTGAGGTGCTGGATAAGTACCCGGACGAAGTCGTGCGTTATTTCCTGATTTCCAGTCATTACCGCAGTCCGGTTAATTATTCGGAAGATAGTCTGAAAGAGGCGTCTATTCGCCTTGAGCGTCTATACACTGCACTGAAAGGACTGGATGTGGCTGGTGTCACTGCGGCTGAAGGCACTCGTTTTGAAGAAAAGTTCATGGCTTCCATGGATGACGACTTTAATACACCGGAAGCATTGGCGTCCCTGTTTGAACTGGTACGTGACCTGAATACCATTCGTGCCGAAGATAAGCAGAAAGCCATGCCGCTGGCAGCTTTGCTGGTCAAACTGGGTGGTATCCTGGGTATTCTGCAAGGTGATGCCGAGTCTTTCCTGAAGTCCGGAGCCGAGGTCGATGAAGCCTGGATTGAAGCAATGATTCAGAAGCGCAAAGATGCCAAGAAGGCTCGTGACTATGCTGAAGCGGATCGTATCCGTGAGGAGCTGGCCAGTCAGGGTATTATCCTGCAGGACAGTCGGGAAGGAACCACCTGGCGTATTGAGCGCTGATAGACTTTTCAGGACCTGGGATCTTCAGGTCCTACCAAACCTCAAGAATTTTTACTCCAGTTGCCAAAAATTAAGCCCCAATACCTGCCCTTCAATGGAAAATACTGGCACAATGTCGCTCAATAGAACCTGTTTACTCATCCAACCAGAATGCCATTGAGCCTAGGGATATGTGCTTGTCTGCTGTTTCGGCAGATTTACTCTCAGGGCGGTAGCGTGCTTCTTGTATTTTGCGACAAGGGCTTTTTACTGTATGAGAACACGGGTTTGTCATATCAATGTAGATCCGGTTGTCTTTTTGTTGAAAGAAACCGTCAGCTTGATTTTAAAGCTATAGCCCCTCACTCTCAGGGTTTTGTCTGCTTCAGTCATAAAAGCAGATGGCATGGTAAACTCAATAACTGTTATTTTGTACAGTATTATTGAAGAAAATACCAAAAATGCAAATAACTCACTTGCGGCCTATTCGGGACGGTAGGTAGAACAGCTCGTAGTCTGTTGATAATTAATGACTTTTTGACGGATTGAAAAAACGGGATATATCTCGAGTGCGTTGATTTTCTCTGATTTGGGGGGATATGGCGCGTGTGAGTGTAATATCTGATATCACTCGTTTGAGTTTTAATAGCTGTTATGTGCCAACGAAGTAGATATATCGAGAAATCATGGAAGAACAAAAAGTCCAAATTTTCTTAGGCATAGTTTTAGGCGCTATTGTTCTAAATTTCTTATATTTGAGATTTGAGCAATATGTAGAAAGTGACAACCCATGGATAAGGTTTCCCGTTAGCTTTGGAATTTTAATTGTTGGATTGCTTGTTTTGGTAGCACCTATATATGTTTCAAAGTTATTGGTTGGGTCGTAAACAATGGACAACACAAACCATGCTGCATAACAGGTGCATGCACATAACAAGGCGCAGCAACGGACTGTCAAACCTGTCACTTTTTGTGCTTTCAGCACAAAAAACGCCAGCTTTGCCAGCCGCTGTGCGCGGCGTTAGCAGGCAGCAATAATAGAGAGTTTCTGGTTGTGAAAAGACCAGTTTTCAAAAAGAGCTTTTGGGTTCACTGTCTATGGTGGGTTTCGAGTTAGAACCTCCCAGCAAAAAGACACTGTTACACTAACTTTTCAGTAGTTCTCAGCAGTTCATGTCTGCTGGTGTGAAGTCTGTCGCTGAAAAATCTGCGGTGTATCGTTGGGCATGACAGCGTTGGTTTTCAGTTTATCGGTACTTTTTGCTCAGTGGCCCTATGCCAGTTCAAAGTTGCATCAGCTTCTTTATCGCCTGGAAGCTTTTAAATATCAGAGATTGTGTGCTTCAATCAGTTCAGCAAGAAGGCTGCTAATCCTCTGTATCGTTCACCATTTGCCCTTGCGGGTGGGCTGCCATGCTAACAAGTTGCTGGTGTCGCCCCTGAAGGGGCTGGGACGCCGCTGTGCGGCGCCCCACAGCATGGCGTTATGCAAAGGGAGATATCGCTTATTTATGAGAAAGATTGAAGATTTCATGTATGAATATGATGGCTTTTGGGCGAATACTCCTGGAAAGTGTCGTATAAGAATATTTACTGACGATAAAGATAAATTTGTTGGTGTATGTACCGCATTACCAGAAAATGTGGGGACATCAACTACAAACCGAATTGAGTATATCTACACAGATATAAGGGAGAGATTTTTCCCAAAAAAGTCAGAGACTATGTTACCTAACGATGGAAAAATTACTGAAATAGAAAAATTTATTTCCGACAATAAGACAAGCAAGCCATGGGCTATAGCTTGCTCGTTGTTTCTAAAAGGCTATAGATTTTACTTAAAACTGAACACCCCAAAAGACGAAGAAAGTTCTCCTAAAAAAGATAGAGAGCTAATTTGGATTGATCATTGGCCCAAAGGTATAGGCTTTAAAGAATTTGAACACGAGTTTGCACTCGTAAAATTTACAAGTAGCTTAACTCCAATCTGGTATCACATGGATGAAGGAAGTTTTCAGAAACATATAGGCATTGATCTTCGTTTATTAGAACCTTTGGAGCTAGAGCAGACAGATGCATAACAAGGCGCTGCAACCGACTGCTAAACCTGTCACTCGTCTTGCTTGCGCAAAACAAGCGCCATGTTTGTCAGCGGGTGAGCGCGGCGTTATGTGACTGTGATTAAATGGCAACCTATCATCTTTATGCTACTGTCTAAACTCCATCGAGTGAAACAGGACTAAATGATGTTAAAAACTATCAAACATGTGCTAAAGAGCTGCATATTATTTTTTTTAGGGGTGCCCGTTTGCTACTCAACGATTACTAAAATTGAACCTTATAAATTTATAATTTCAAACGAAAACCAAACTATAACTCTCAATGTTTCAGGTATTCCTGAAGCTATTAAGTATTTAGCAGAAGTTAAGAATATCAGCAACGGTCATATCATGTATATAATTACAAGCACTAGCGGTAGTTCTTATTTATATCACACAAATGAAAATATAGAAGGAATATTAAGTGGACAGAGCATTTCAAATGGGGCTAGTGCAACTGCTTCAGTAGATAATAATATGGTAGCCTCTTTAATTTATAACTCAGTACAACTTCCAAATGGTAATTTCCACATACTAATAATTGCAACGAATAATTCTCCCCAAGTTGCCCTTCCGGGAGAATATGAGTTAATTCAGGAGCAGTCATTTCCTCAATCAAATTCGGAAAATGAACAGCCCCCGCTGTGTCAGGATAGTTGTCCCGCTCACTGATTAACCAATAAAAGCTAGACAGTGGGCGATGGACGTTGAATATGCCTCGTTTTTCAGAGGAACGTAAATCAGCTGTTTTGAAAAAACTGTTACCACCACACAATCGCTCTGTGCCGGATGTTGCCAGAGAGGAAGGTATCAGCGAACAAACCCTGTATAATTGGCGTAAAAAACTACGGGACAAAGGATTACCTGTGCCAGGGAACGAACAAAAATCAGAACAATGGTCTGCTGAAAGCAAGTTTGCCGTGGTCGTCGAAACCGCTGCTTTGTCAGAAACAGAGTTAAGTGAATACTGCCGTAAAAAAGGGCTTTATCCTCAACAAGTCAAGGAGTGGAAGCACGCTTGTATTTCAGGTGCTGTTCAGGCTTCTCAGCGTGCAGACCAGGAAAGCAAGCAATTAAAACAAGAGCGTAAGCGCAATCAGAGCCTTGAAAAAGAGCTTCGCCGTAAAGACAAGGCGTTGGCAGAAGCTGCAGCCCTGCTGGTGCTATCAAAAAAGCTCGATGCCTTCTACGGGATAGACAGCGAGGACAACTGACACCTGTCGATAAGCGCCGCCAACTGCTGACATGGTTTGATGAGGCTATAGCAAACGGCGCTTCTCGCTGGAAGGCTGCTGAACAATTGGAAATATCCCTGAAAACACTGAATCGCTGGCGCGATGACAATGGTGCAGTGTTAACGGACAAACGCCCGGATGCCTTGCGCCCGGTACCCTCTAACAAACTGACTGAGGAAGAGGAGCAACGTATTCTGACTATCAGTAATGAAGATGAGTATGCGAGCCTGCCACCATCGCAGATCGTGCCAGCCCTTGCAGACAAGGGAGTATACGTTGCTTCTGAATCTAGCTTTTACCGTGTGTTGAAAAAGTATGGTCAGTTGCACCACCGCGGTCGTTCAAGAAAGCGATCGAAAAGCAACAAGCCGACAACCTATGTTGCTACTGGCCCTAACCAGGTCTGGTGTTGGGACATCAGTTACATACCTTCCAGGGTACGCGGCCAGTTCTGGTACCTCTACCTGATACTGGACGTTTACAGTCGTAAGATTGTTGGTTGGGAGATTCATAGCCGTGAGTCTGGTGAGTTAGCCAGTGAACTGATTAACCGGACAATGGTGGCTGAAAAATGCACTAAAACACCGCTTGTACTGCACTCAGACAATGGGGCTCCAATGACGTCGAGTACCTTTAAGGCCAAGCTTGAGGAATTGGGCATTATTCCCTCTCATAGTCGCCCAAGGGTGAGTAACGATAACGCATTTGCAGAATCGATCTTTAAAACGGTGAAGTACTGTCCTCAGTGGCCATCTCAAGGTTTTCTGACGTTAGAACACAGTCGACAGTGGATGCTGAAGTTTGAGCGCTTTTATAACAATGAACACCGCCATAGCTCAATCCGCTTTGTGACACCTGCGCAACGGCATGAGAAAAGAGATCAGGAAATCCTGAATCACCGGAAACAGGTGTATACCAAAGCGCGAGAAGCTAATCCAACGCGCTGGTCAGGAGTTATCAGAAACTGGGAGCCTGTAGGTGCGGTTGCACTGAATCCTGAGCGGTTGTCTGAAGCAAGAATTAACGAGAAAAAGGCAGCCTAAAATTCAGTTTTCGGGACAACTATCTTGAAAAACTCCGAGCCTTGGGAAGTGGATGGCCAGTTCAGTATGGAGCTGTTCCGCGCCTTCTCGTCCATGTATCATGACAAAGGTTTGCCCAAGGATGAGGTGAAAAAGCTGCTGAGCTGGCCGGAATGGAAAGGCTCGGAAGACCCAGAAGGCTTTGGTATGCCATGAGTCAATTAAAAACTTACATCCAAAAGGACTGAAACAAATCACATAACAAATAAGGATAGATTGTGCCCAGCCGCAATCTTATCCTGTTGTTGCACAAGCCCGGGTTGAATTCTGGTAAGGAAAGCCTATTGGAGTTTACTTTTCTGGCGGACCTTGAATCAAAACGTTTTTTCTGAACGCTATTTATTCAGGATGAGTGTCTCCAGACCACTGCATTACGGTAGTCTTGGATATGTCGGATCTGTCTGGCTGGGCTTACATTTCCTCCTTGCTTGTGAATGGCGGTTTTTGTTGATGTGTCAATAGCTCAGGTCGGTTTCAGGAAACTGAACGCAATCTGTTTCATAGACTCACCGTAACGCCTGCATTTGAATTTCGGGCGAATGACGGGTTCGAATGCTTTGACCATCACATTTAAAACCAGTTGCACCAGTCATAATTGTTTTTTTGCCTTGCTGTGTAAAAATCCGTAATCCCGCGATCGTCGAAGTCGCCTGGGTAATACATGTTTCAGTACCAGCCACAGGAAATCTTCTTCTGGCAGGGTTCGCTTCTCCTTTTTGCCGGTTTCACTGTTGAGGTAAGAAAAGGTCACCTTTCCTCGTTTGCTGGCCAGGATGTTGTTGTCACTGATCACGCCTCGGTACAGATAGCGGGGTAGATATTCAAGTGCTGGTAATCCTTTGCCAACCCTTTTGCAATGTAACCGCTCATTTGAGGACGTCTTCAAAAATCACAACCTGACTGCCAGCCTTTCCCCTGCAAACAACGCAGGAGATACCTAACGTGAAGCAACTGACAAAACCCTTTACCCGTCTCAACCCTGAGCAGTGGCAACAGATCATTGATCAGCAAATAGCCAGTGGCTTGAGCCAGAAAGCTTTTTGCCAAACTCAAAACATAAGCCTGGCAACATTCACAAACTGGAAACGCAAACTCAGGAATTACAACAACACTGACTCCTTTGATATCGCTCAGGCTTCTGCCCCGGAATGGGTTGAAGTCCCAAACGGGCTGACTGAGCCTCCAGCCAGCTTAAACTGGCAGTTGGAACTTGAGCTGCCCGGTGGCGTTATTCTTCGTATGCGTCGCTGATCATGTTTTTTCCAGAATCTCAGGTTCGGATCTGGCTCTACAACCGGCCCACCGACATGCGTAAATCCTACGACGGCCTGTCTGCCCTGGTGAGAAACAAACTTGAAGAAGACCCACTCAGCGGCCAGCTGTTTGTCTTCATCAACCGCAAACAAACCCAGTGCAAGGTGCTGTATTTTGATCGCAGTGGATACTGTATCTGGAGCAAACGACTGGAACAGGGTCAGTTTCATACTCATGCAGGCAAATCCATCAAGCAAACAATGGCGTGGACAGATCTGAAGCTCATCCTTGAAGGCATTGATACCCGCTGCGTTCAGCAATATAAACGCTACAAACATCAACCGTCCCGTTACACAAAAGGAGAGTCAAAGGTCTATCTTTAACCGCCATGAAATTACCTGTTTCGACCCCCGGCACCACTGACCAGGACCTGCTCCAGCAGATCCTGGTCTTGCTGTCGGAGCGTGATCAGGAAATAGCTTCTCTTAAACATCAGCTGGCCTGGTTTAAACAACAGCTATTTGGTGAAAAATCCGAAAAGCGCCTGATTGAGAATCCGGACCAGCTGGCGCTGGGAGAAATCCTTCAGGACAAGCCTGAAGAGCAGGAAACTCCCACAGAAACCATCACTTACGAACGGCGGAAAAAGAATCGCCCTGAAGACTGTGTGACCGATCAGGGACTGCGCTTTACTGAAGATGTACCGATTGAACTCATCCCGATGCCTGCTGCAGAAATGAAGGGTGAAGACGCAGACCAGTACGAAATCATTGACTACAAGTACACCTATCGGCTGGCGCAGCGCCCTGCCAGCTATGTCATCCTGAAATATCAGCGCGAAGTCGTTCGCCATAAGCCCAGCCAGACGCTAACAACGGTAGCCGCACCATCAGGATTATTTGATCGCAGCTTTGCCGATGTCAGCTTTATCGCAGGTCTGCTGGTAGAGAAGTACCGCTTTCACGCACCGCTTTACCGCCAGCATCAGAAACTTGAGTCCAGTGGTATTACCATCAGCCGTGGAACCCTGACACATCTTGAGCAGCGTGCCGGGCAGTTACTCAAACCCATCGCTGACGAAGTGCTCAACAGCTGTCTGGAAAGTCATGTCCTCACTCTGGATGAAACGCCCGGAAAAGCGGGCCGTAAAAGCAAGGGCAAGATGCAAAGAGGCTACTTCTGGTGTTTTTACGGAGACCAGAATGAGATAGCTTTTACCTTCTCCACCACTCGTTCTGGCAGGGTCGTAGAGCCTTATCTGAAAGAGTATAAGGGGGTCTTGCTGACCGATGGTTATTCGGAATACGACCGCCTGTGCATGAAATATCCCAAAATCATCCATGCCCAGTGCTGGACACATAGCAGGAGGTACTTCGTCAAGTCACAAGAGGTCGAGCCAGAAGCCGCAAAAGAGGCGCTGGACTGCATAGGTGCGATCTATCAAGTCGAAGACGAAATCCGCAAAGCTGGGCTGCAAGGCGAAGCAAAGCAGGAATACCGCCAACAGAATGCCAAGCCACTGGTTGATCAGTTCTTTAACTGGCATAAAGAACAACTTCGTCGCCTGAATCTGGTGAAAAGCAACCCATTGAGCAAGGCTCTTGGCTACGTGAACAAACGGGAAAAAGAGCTACGGCTTTATCTGGATAATCCGGATGTCGCCATTGATACGAATCACCTGGAGCGAAGTCTCAGGTGTATCCCGATGGGGAGAAAGAACTGGCTTTTTTGCTGGACAGAAGAAGGGGCAGTCAATGTAGCCGTGTTTCAGACGTTAATCGTCAGTTGTCTTCTTGCAGGCATTGATCCATACAAGTACTTCGTCGATGTGCTTCAGCGCATCAGTTACCATCCGGCTCGAGATATCCGGGAGCTAATCCCACGAATCTGGAAAGAGAAATTCGGGGCCAATCCGTTAAAATCCGATCTCGATAAGTAGGGGGAGTCTATACCCTGCTTGAACGCTTACTTTGCAATTGACGACCCACTCTTTGGGTAGCCTTGTTTTCAGGCTCGGAGATAGTAGTCCCTTTTCGTCCAGGGCGCGAAGGAGTTTGGCTCGAAAGACCATGGCCAGATTCTTGCCATTGAACAGGTAGTTGCCTGTGAGTTTGCGCCACTCTTTTCGTCGGGTATTGATGCCGCCACCTGGCACGAGAAAGTGTATATGGGGATGGTAATCCAGTCGTCGGCTATGAGTGTGCAGGACGCCGGTCATTCCCAGGCCTGCATCCAGTTTTTTGGAATTGCTGCCGAATTCTTTTAGGGTGTCAGCTGCCGTTTTTTTGTTAAAGAAACCGTCAGCTTGATTTTAAAGCTATAGCCCCTCACTCTCAGAGTTTTGTCTGCTTCAGTCATAAAAGCAGATGGCATGGTAAACTCAATAACTGTTATTTTGTACAGTATTATTGAAGAAAATACCAGAAAGCAAATAACTCACTTGCGGCCTATTCGGGACGGTAGGTAGAATAGCTCGTAGTCTGTTGATAATTAATGACTTTTTGACGGATTGAAAAAACGGGATTATATCTCGAGTGCGTTGATTTTCTCTGATTTGGGGGGATATGGCGCGTGTGAGTGTAATATCTGATATCACTCGTTTGAGTTTTAATAGCTGTTATGTTTCTCAACTCAACCCGTCGAGCTATAATACCCCACAAAGATTTAAATAAGGTAAAAATTATGAATTCAAAAGTTGAAGACTATGGTGTGCTGCCTGTTGAAAGACCGAAAATAAAAGCAACAAAGAAGCTTGATCTTTCAGGTGATGCTGGGCGGCAAATAATAAAATCAGAAACAAAGCTTGCTCTAAGAACTCACGCTAAAACTTTCAAAAAACTGGCTGATATGTGATGAATATCATTTGCTTTCCCTTTGAGCGTGTGATTGAGATCAATGCATTTATTCTTACTACTGAGCCAGGGATGAAAGGCACAGTTGATGTATCCAAGTTGCAAGGAGCATTAAGCCGCATTGATAATGCAATAGTTTACGAAGGTTTAGATGATATATTTGAAATAGCTGCTAAATATACTGCATCTATTGCAGTTTCTCATGCCTGTCCAGATGCGAATAAACGCACAGGATTAGCTGTTGCTCTTGAATATCTTTCTCTGAATGACTATGAAATCACAGAAGATAATGAGCTTTTAGCAAATGCAGTTCGAGATTTGGTCATACAAAAAATAAATGAAACTGATTTTGCTGACATATTATATTCGCAGTACATGAAAGGAACCGAAACATAACAAGAGCATCCAGCGGACGGCGCTTGACGCGCCACCGCTTATGCAAGCGTTATGTGCCAAATCAAGTTAAGTTACTATGAATGAGATCCACTTTCTTAACATAGATCTAGATATCGAATCGTCGATTGATATATCTCCCATCATCGAGGAATGGGGGGAGCGTGTTTGCGTGTTTCGTAATGAAGAGATTGATGGTATTTATTATGGATCCTTTGAAACAGCCTGTAGCGGGATCGATGAGATAATTGCTGAGTATGTTTCTTTAATTGATGGTTTGTCCAAATCATCAAGAGATATCTGGGACAAAGCACTAAGGAGAGATTTTGACTTTGGCTATGAAAGTGGGACTACACCAAATAACTTTCATTCAAGAATAGAGTCAGATGCAATAAAAAAATTGGCCGGGGTCGGCGGTAGTGTTGTTGTTACTATTTATCCAGTACCCGGCACATAACAAGTGCAGGCAACGGACCGCCAATTTTGTCTGCCGATGCTGCAGGCGTTAGCCGGCAGCAGTGTGCAAGTTTTTTCTATTTTTTTAGTGGACGAGTCACGAACCAAAATCCATGCTAGCAACCAGCCTGTTCAAATCCAGTTCTGAGTAGTTCTCAGCAGTGCATGTCTTTGGGTTCTGTGTCAGTCGCTATGAAATCTGCGGTGTCTTGTTGGGCATGTCAGCGTGGGTTCACGGTGTTTATGAGTATTTGGTCCGGCGCACTAAACCAGTTAGGGAAAAATCATGAAAGCCCCCGAAGCCACTGAGCTCAATGGCTATAAGGATATCCACCTATAGAGTAAAATACACATCCATTGTCTTGTATAAAAAAGATTTGGATGTCCTGGAAATGAATGCATTTGATTTAATGAATAGGCTATCTGTCATTTATGACGCACGCCAGCAATGGAAAGTAGATCATAAACTTGCCGATATTCTGCTCTTAACCATCTGTGCTGTCATTGCAGGTTGTGAAGGTTGGGAAGAAATTGAAGACTTCGGCAATGAAAGACTGCAATGGTTAAAAAAGTATGGTGAATTTGAATACGGTATTCCTTCACATCATACAATTTCCAGAGTAGTTGCTGCTATTAACCCAAAGCAATTTCAGAAATGCTTTATTGAGTGGATGCAAGCCTGTCACCAGACAACCAATGGTGAGATCATTGCAATTGATGGAAAAACAGCAAGAGGCTCTTACGATAAAGGCAAGGACAAAGGTGCAATTCACATGGTGAGTGCATTTGCGACTGCAAACGAATTGGTTCTTGGCCAAATTAAAATTAATGATAAAAGTAACGAGATTACCGCCATACCTGAATTGCTTGATCTCCTGGAAATCCGTGGCTGCCTCATAACTATAGACGCCATGGGGTGTCAGAGGGACATTGCCAAGAAAATCGTTGATAAAGGCGCTGATTATTTGTTAGCGGTAAAAGGCAACCAGGGCAAGCTTCATGAAGCATTTGAGAAACATTTCTCTGTTGAAAAAGTGAATCAATGGAATGGTGATACTTTCAGAGTCGAAGAAAAAAGCCATGGTAGAATGGAAACACGCCTTCACATAGTAAGTGATACCTTTGATGAGTTCGTTAATTTTTCTTTTGATTGGAAAGGAATGAAAACACTCGGGATTATTTTCTCTGCCAGAATGGAAGATAAAGTGTTCAACGCTGATGATATCAGTGTGCGTTATTATATCTCCTCTGCGGAGTTAACAGCAGAAGAATTCTCACATGCTGCAAGAGAGCATTGGGCGATCGAAAATAAACTCCATTGGAAAATGGATGTTGCAATGCGAGAAGATGATTGTCGAATCAGAAGGGGCAATGCCGCTGAAATGCTCACAGGTTTTCGACATATGGCAGTGAATATGTTGAACAATACCAAAACCTTTAAAGCAGGCTTAAAGCGTAAACAGAAAAAGGCAGCCATGAACACACAATACCTGTCTGAAGTCCTTGCTGGGTGTGGGGTTTCATGATTTTTCCCTATTTGCTGCCATTGATGATCGGGAGGGTTCTTTTATCTGCAAGGCACCTCAGAGTATCAACCCGAAGATACTTAGCGCAGTCCGGGAGGATGGCAAAAATCTCAATCGCTACAAAGGGCAAAAACTTAAGGAAGTGTTGTCTGGCTTCCCTAAAGATCAATGCCTCGACCTGGATGTAGAATGGCCGGGATTCAAGGCCTGGCCATATCGTTTAGTTGTCCGCTGGAATGACAGGAGACTGAAATGGGTATTCATTGTAACCAACCTCAACTGGGTTGAGTTCACCCTGAGTGAAGTACTTCAGGCCTATCGTCTACGATGGCAAATAGAGCTTATCTTCAAAGAGATCAAGTCCTATTCAGGGTGGCATCGTTTTAACACTAAATCAGCGACACTGGTGTTTAGCCTGATTCTGATGTCCTTCGTGGTTGTGACGTTGAAAAGGTATCTTGCCCATGCTGCTCAGGCGAACCTCTACGAAAGTGGAGCCATTGAAGAAATCTCGACGCATAAGGCGATGAAAAGTGGAACCCGGCTGTTTGGTAATGTCATTTTATCCCTGATGAATGCAGGAAAGTCTCTGCTCTCACATACAAGGAAGCTGCTGGACTTCTGGGCAGATAATGCGAGACGTGAACACCCTGCACGAGATGGTTGTTCGGGGCGTACAAGATTAGGACTTTGTGCTGTGGGTGGGGCTTAATGTCTACCCTAAGAATAGCTGTTAGCAGGCAGCAATAATAGAGAGTTTCTGGTCGTGAAAAGACCAGTTTTCAAAAAGAGTTTTTGGGTTCACTGTCTATGGTGGGTTTCGAGTTAGAACCTCCCAGCAAAAAGACAGTGTTACACTAACTTTTCAGTAGTTCTCAGCAGTTCATGTCTGCTGGTGTGAAGTCTGTCGCTGAAAAATCTGCGGTGTATCGTTGGGCATGTCAGCGTTGGTTTTCAGTTTATCGGTACTTTTTGCTCAGTTGCCCTATGCCAGTTCAAAGTTGCATCAGCTTCTTTATCGCTTGGTAGCTTTTAAATATCAGAGATTGTGCGCTTCGATCAGTTCAGCAAGAAAGCTTGCTAATCCTCTGCATCATTCACCATTTGCCCTTGCGGGTGGGCTGCCATGCTAACAAGTTGCTGGTGTCGCCCCTAAAGGGGCTGGGACACCGCTGTGCGGCGCCCCACAGCATGGCGTTATGCCCCTGCAATAAATAAACTATGGAGTAAAAATGTTGTAAGCGCCAAATAAACCAGCGTACTGGCTGCCGCCCCCAAGATTTCTTATTCTTTGCCTGTCTTAACATTCCAGGGGAGAAGCTGTTCCAGTTTCTCAACGGTATCGGCGTAAGGCAGCTCTTTTAAAATATGGTTCAGGTAATTGAAAGGCTCCAGACCATTCACCTTTGCGCTTTCAATCAGGCTGTATAAAAGGGCACTGGCTTGCGCCCCTTTTGGCGTGTCTGCAAACATCCAGTTCTTGCGGCCAATAGCGAAGGGGCGGATGGTGTTTTCCGCTGCGGCATTACTGATATCCAGGTGGCCGTTGTCACAGTAAACGACCAGTTTTGGCCATTGGTTCAATGCATAGCTCATGGCTTGGTGCGACAGGCTGCCCGGGTCTAGCCTGGTTATGTTTTTCTCCAGCCATACATGAAAGTCGTCCAGTAGTGGCTTACTCTTTTGCTGACGCAGGATGGCTTTTTCTGATGGAGGAAGATCTCCTATTTCTTTCTCAATGGCGTAAAGCTTACCGATTTTGCCTAAAGCGACATTCGCCTTGCTAACGCGGGTGTTTTTCACCTTTTTGCCCGGTTTGGCTTCGCCCTTCCTGGCATCCAGAAATTTCCTGCGAACGTGGTCGAAGCAACCCGCCTGGGTGATGCCTTCTTGTTTGCATACAGCGTCGTAACTGGCATACCCGTCAGTTTGCAGGTAACCGCTGAACCCTTCGAACAGACGCAGGGGAACCTCCTTGCCTCTTGAGGGATCGTATTCAAACACCACCGATGTTTGTCCGGGTGGCCCACCAAGGCTGACCCACATATATTTGTCAGAGTTGATGGACTTGCTGGTTTCCTTGATCACCTGAATTCGGGTTTCGTCAGCATGGATCACCGAACCGGTCTTTTGATGATCTCTCATCAAATTGATGAGTGGCCGCAGTTCTGTAGACAGCCGAATCAAAGAGTTGGCCATCGTCGTCCGGGTGACAGAGCCACCGTATCGCTTGAGGATATTCTCTTGCCTGTACAAAGGCAGTGCGTCGCAGTACTTGGAGACAATGATCCAGGCCAGTGTGCAAACAGAGAGTGAAGATTTGGGCAGTGGGTGTTTTGGCAGCTCTGCAACTTTAATGACCCGCTTCTCCTGTCCATGCTCATCGACTTCTGGAAAGACTGCTTTCTCTTGCAGAATTTCTTTCACCTGAACCTTGGTCGGAACGATATCAAGCTCTTCACGGACTTTGACAAAGAAGGTATCAATGGCTCCGGCTTTTTCTTCTTCACTGAGTTCAGAGCGTTCCTGCACTCTGGGCAGAGACTCTGAAAATGACTTGCGCCCTGTTTTCTTTTTGCGTGGTTTTGGAGGCTCTTGCTCTGGCTGACCTTCAGCTTCGTCTTGCTCTCCGGTGCAGCCTTCCAGCTCCACCTCGTTGAAAATGTCGACCTGGCTGTTGTTTTTTTCAGTGCTTCTTCCGTACAGGCGGGATCGGGAGAGCCTCAGGTACTCTTCCAGTTGCGCAATGCGTTTTTTTTGAGAATCGATGACCTCTGACTTCTTTTGAATAATGTCGTCTTTTTCAAGAAGGGCATTTTCTTTTTCAAGAAGGGCATTTTCTTTTTCAAGAAGGGCATTTTCTTTTTCAAGAATGACACTTTCCTGCGAATGGATCGCCTCAAACAAGGCGACCATTTCAGGGTTAGTCTCAGCCTGATGAAAGGGCAAATCCAGTGCGGATTTCGGCTGAAAAATCAGAGTGTCGGCGGTCGATTTCATGGTCGCTATTTTACCATAAAACCCTGAAAAACAGGACTAAAAACAGCTCTCATAATGCCTTTTTTTATGGGGTTGCATGGCATTGAGATTGTAGCCGTCCAGCAGCCAGTTTAATTGTTTCCCGGTTAATGTAACCAGCTCTTCGTCCGGTTTGGGCCAGTGGAATTTGTCCTCAGACAGGCTCTTGTAATAAAGCACAAAACCATTATCTTCCCAGAACAGGCACTTGATTTTATTACGCTGCCGGTTGGTAAACGCATATAAATAGCCGTCAAAGGGGTTGTGCCCCAGCTCTTGTTCAACCAACACAGCAAGCCCACGAAATGACTTGCGAAAGTCAATCGGCTCCCGGTAGAGAAACACCTTTGGTAATACCTCTGACGGTCGCATAACCGGGGTGTTCATAGCATATCCCTCACCAGTTGCTCACAAAGCGACAGGTTACTTTCATCAATACCGGACACTGTTACACCACTGGGTAGGGTGATGGAGAGTGGTGTTATCCGAGAAGGCGCACCAGGTTCTGGTTGGGGTGTTACCTGGACAAAGCCAGAGTTGTTCGGGGTCGGTTTTACGCTGGGGGTTGTGTCGAGTTTACGCTTCCAGTATCCGAATTTGGATACCCTTATACCATGCTGTTGGCACCACGCACTCTGAGTCAAACCTGAATCCCGCCACGACTGAACACGCTCTAGCCATTCACTGTCTGCGGGTAATTTCTTTGACATATTGGCCTCCTTATATCGGGAGGCTAATCATTTCAAATGGGGTTTTGATTCTGAAGGGCGTGGGTTTATTTGGCGTTTACAAAATGTTTGGAGAAAAACTTCTCATAAAAATGTGGGAAACATTAACCAAAGATGGAATCGGCTCATTGGCTTCTCCTTGGCAGATAAAAAGGCAAGGAAAAGCGCACGCTGAAGTGCGAAGAGATGAACTCCTTTTAATTGCGCAGGCAGAATCTGATGCTGATGATATAAAGCAAGGTCGCAAAAAATTATTATCAGATGGTCGTTTAATTGAATTAAATGATAACTCTAGTGTAGATTCATCTGAAAAAGATGATTTAGGTAGAATTGAGCCATTAATTAACTTAAATAGCCTTTCTTCAAAAATAGATCAACAGAAGAATGCTGAAGAAATACAACAAGAAATAAACATAAACAAAACAATTCTTTTAGCAGAAGATGAATTGTTAAGATCTAATCAAGAACCACCTCAGGAGAATGTAGATCCTGACTGGATTTATCGTTGGCGTGATTATGCTAAAAGCACTCAAAGTGAAGAATTACGAAAGCTTTGGGCTAGAACCTTAGCCGGTGAAGTGAAATCACCAGGAAGATATTCATTAAGGACTCTTGAGTTTATAAAGAATTTATCTCAAGACGAAGCGTTAGCAATTTCAACTCTCGGTCAGTTTGTCATAAATAATACTATTTTTAAAACCAAACGCCTTGAAGAATTTAATATTAACATGTCTTTCTTGCTTCAAATGGATGATCTTGGAATTCTCAATGGGGTGCAAGGTGGACAAGTTGCAGGCCTCAATTTAACAATGCCTAGTATCGATAGCAATAAATACATAAACAGCTTAATAAATAGAAGCATAATCCTATTAATTGAACATGATGATCCAGCTAAAAAAATGGTTCTTGATTGTTATCAAGTCAGCAGGATTGGAGTCGAACTTCTTTCTTTAGGTGACTTTAAAGCTGACAGACAATACATGGAGGAAATTGGAAACAAAATCAAAAGTCAAGGCTTCAATGTGAAGCTCGGTGACTGGATGCAAACAAGCGCAACCCATGGACAGTATTTTAATGCCATCGAGCTATAGGGCATAACAAATGGTTCCAGTTCGTTCCGGGGCTTCGCCCCTCCACCCGACGCCGCCGTCGGCGGCGCGGCTGAACCAGGCGTTATGTGCCAAATCAAGTTAAGTTACTATGAATGAGATCCACTTTCTTAACATAGATCTAGATATCGAATCGTCGATTGATATATCTCCCATCATCGAGGAATGGGGGGAGCGTGTTTGCGTGTTTCGTAATGAAGAGATTGATGGTATTTATTATGGATCCTTTGAAACAGCCTGTAGCGGGATCGATGAGATAATTGCTGAGTATGTTTCTTTAATTGATGGTTTGTCCAAATCATCAAGAGATATCTGGGACAAAGCACTAAGGAGAGATTTTGACTTTGGCTATGAAAGTGGGACTACACCAAATAACTTTCATTCAAGAATAGAGTCAGATGCAATAAAAAAATTGGCTGGGGTCGGCGGTAGTGTTGTTGTTACTATTTATCCAGTACCCGGCACATAACAAGTGCAGGCAACGCACCGCCAATTTTGTCTGCCGATGCTGCAGGCGTTAGCCGGCAGCAGTGTGCAAGTTTTTTCTATTTTTTTGCCTCGTCAGCAAAATCTGTGGGGCATTTCTGGTTCGGGCAGGTTGCCCAGTGCATGATATAAAGCGATTTCTGCACATCTATAGGTTCTGAAACCATACGATTTTCTCGTAGTGAGTTTTATCTTGGTGTTCAGACCTTCCACAATTCCGCTGGAAAATGCTTTTTTTGCCCTGAACCAATTCAGGATCAGTGGTCTGTGTCGCCGAACAGTTTTAGCTACTTTCTTCATCGGTTCTATCTTTGACCGCATGACTCTTGTATACCACCGGTCCAGATACTTTCCTGCCCAGTGTGGTGATATGTAACTCCAGAACACTTGAAACTCCTCTCTGAGCAGATAGGCCCTGACACTTTTGAGATTATACTGAAGCACTGTATTTAACTTGATCTCTTCTTTCTCGGTCAGGTTTTCCTTTCGTTTCAGCAGACACCAACGGGTTTTTTTCAAAACAGGCTCATAACCATCAGCCTGAAGCTGTTTGTGTTCTGATGCTCTGACCTTATCGATGGCCTTGTTCAGCATGGCCACAATGTGAAATCGATCCAGAATATGCAGCGCCTGATTGGCAAACTCGGCGATCGCCTTTACATAGGGCTTCCACATGTCAGAGCAGACATACTTCAGTTGCTGACTACGCTCAGGGCCAAAAAAGAAGAAAAAGTTTCTAATTGTGGCTTCAGTACGATCCTGACCAACCCATAATAGCCGGGTGCAACTGCGATCAATCTGATAAACCACTGTCAGGTATTTATGTCCGACCTGGTAAGCCACTTCATCAACGCCAATGGCCTTGATATTGTCGAGTGAACGTTGCGCTTTGCCCCACTCAACCATGTACTCCACAGCATGAAATACTTTCTCCCATGAGGTATTGAAAGTACTGGCAACCTCTTTCCAAGACAGCTTTCTGGCCCAGTTTGCCAGAAATTGCATATAGGCTTTGGTCAGCTCCTTCTTACCTTCAGCCCATGGGACTTGCTCAACCTTTACGCCGCACGTCTTACATTCCACCCGGCGCATTCTATAGAGCAAGAAAACTCTGATTCCCCAGAGAGGAACAAACTCGAAACGACGCTCAGCAAGATGATCATAGCCCGGAGCAGGTTTCTGGCATCCTGAGCAGATAGCGTGACTGTTCTTTCGTGGAACAACGGCTACATTAAATACTTCAGAGCCTTGGTAGAAGCCAAGTTTCACATCCTGATAAACAAATGACTTGAGTTTATGAACTTTATTGAGGATAGTTTTTATTAGCATCAGCGGTGTTTCTTGTGGTTATTTTGTCTGCTAACAAAAAACCTATCAAAAATCAGCCGCTGGTGCTTCTACCTTTCAAATTGACTCATTTTTACCCACAGATATCCCTGAAGAGCCAAAAAAAGAGGCAAAGCCCTATCAGGTTAAAGATACACGAGATTTTCTAACTAGAATTGGAGTTAAACCATGAACACAATGACATACAAAGGCTATGCAGCTAGCATAGAATACAGTGACGATGATGAATGCTTTATTGGTCATATTGCAGGCATTAAAGATCGAGTTGGTTTTCATGGTGAGTCAGTAACAGAATTGAAAGATGCTTTTCACGACGCAGTTGAAGATTATCTCGAAACTTGTGCCTCTGTGGGCAAAGAGCCTCAGAAACCATACTCTGGAAAATTGATGCTACGTATTCCACCAGAACTTCATGCAACTATTGCAACAGCAGCTCAGGTTAGCGGTCAAAGTATCAACCAATGGATTTCAAGAGCCTTAGTTCAAGCTTCTCGCATATAAACCAGCGCATAACAAGTGCGTGGTGTCGCCAGCAAGCTGGCTGGGACTGCCGCCTGCGGCGTCAGCCCCACACGCAGGCGTTATGCCTTTAATCCTCAACAGTGCTATTACCACTATTATCTCTGGTACATATTCTTACTCGATATTCTTACTCGCACACATCCATCTTTAGATTCAGTAGTTATTTGTGTAACAGAGTTGCCATGGTTTATTTGCTGCAAAGTTGCTGTTTGATCTTCTGAAGGTAAACTAATTTGAATAGGATCTCCCTCCTGTGTGCCATAAATGAAAACTCCTTCTCCACGCTGTTGAAGCTGAATAGAAATTCCACTGCTATGTGACAAATCGGGCATTGGAGGCATTAGAGGCATTAGAGGCATTGGAGGCATTAGAGGCATTGGAGGCATTGGAGGCATTGGAGGCATTGAGGGCGTTGCCGGTAAAAATTGTGCCGATATTGATAACCTATGTGCTCCAAATGTGTATGGAGCATATCGTTGACGACGTGAATGTCGTGGGTGACGTGATTCTTCATGGTTAGACATTACACAAATAACATCAACGCATTTATCATGCTCTTCAGTACTGTACTCTGGAGTATGAATACAAGCTTTCTGCATGCAATTCGGGCATGTATCATGGGCCTCAAACCAAGGGGCTATACAAGTGGCATGATATAAATGCTCACAACAAAGTTGTTGTACATTGTCACTATCTTCTAAAACTTCCAGGCATAAAGAGCAAGCCTCTTGCGCTAATGCTTGTAGAGGGATGATGAATAAAGATACGGTCAACAACTTAAAGATAAAAATTTTGTTCATGATGGAAGTCTATGCGCCTCAGCCCAGCTTAGTATAGGCATAACAAAAAAATCCAGCGGGCTGCCTTCGGCAGCCCCTGGTTTTGGCGTTACATTCGCTCAAACAATCCGTCATTTATCTGTATAACTTGCTTATAGGAACTCTCAGGACTAGATTCTGTTTATACGGAAGATATCCGTACAAATGGAGGATGAAAAATGGCTACTGCACGCTTAGACCTGAGACTTGATGAGGAAATCAAGGCTAAAGCAGAGAAGGCTTCAGCTCTACTGGGGTTGAAGAGTTTGACAGAATACGTTGTCAGGCTCATGGATGAGGACTCTACACAGGTCATTTCAGAATACGAGAGCATTACAGTCGAAAACGATGTCTTTGATCGCTTTACAGAAGCTTGCGAGAAGGCAAAGGCTCCAAATAAGGCTTTGCTGGATGCCTTAGCATTTACCGAGGAGAACGGTGTCAAGTGAGCTGGTCAAAGGAGTTTGTGGAACTCGATAAAGGTATCCACGATAGAGCATCATTTGATTGCGGTGAAACTGAGCTTAATTTGTTCTTCCAGACTCAAGCTGCAAAACATATGCAGGCAGGTATCAGTCGTACAATGGTTCTGCCTGCATCAAACCCTTTGCCAAATCAAAAAATACCAATTTGTGCATTTTACAGCATCGCGCCAAGCTCTATCTGCCGTGATACTTTACCGAAAGCTTTAGCAAAAAAACTGCCACGATACCCTATTCCTGTATTTTTGATCGCACAGCTTGCGTTTCACCGAGAATTTCATGGTGAGGGGCTGGGAAAAACCTGTCTCATTAATGCCTTAAAATACCTGTGGGAGATAAACTCTCATATGCGTGCATACGCCATGATTGTTGATTGCTTAACAGATGCCGCAGAGAAGTTTTATACAAAATACGGGTTTGAAGTGCTGTGTGAACATAACGGTCGAGTTCGCATGTTTCTACCCATGAAAACAGTAGCCCAGCTTTTTGGTTCGTAGCCAACCGCAAATGTAACGAATAAGGATAGATTGCGCGCAGCCGCAATCTTATCCGGTTGTTGAATAAGCCCGGATTTGACAGCCTCTCGGAATGGTTTACGGGAAATAGCTTTTTCTCTGGCAGCCTTTATAGCTGATGCAGGTTGGTTTTGACTTTTGTTAAGCTGAGCGCGTCCCTGCCCCAGCTATTAATTGAGCATTGTCGTAAAATTATGTATTCAGATTGTGCTGGCTCTCCCCTGTTGAGTGAATTTAAGCCTTTTTTTATCGGTCAGCTGAAACCTGTGAACCGGAATGCTATGACTTTCATATCGCAGCCACAGGTTCTGCAGGCGTGTTTTGGTCGGATGATGGGTTCCAGAGGTTTCAGCATGACTTGCAAGATCAGCTGAATCGGGTTAAGTCTGCGTTTAGCCCGACAGTGCAGGAATCCGTAGTCACGGACTCGTCTCAACCCTTTGGGCAGCACATGCTGTAAAACCAGTCAGAGAAAGTCTTCTCCTTTTATGGTTCGCTGCTCTTTTGCATCGGTTTTACTGTTCCGGTAGATGAAAGTCACTTGTCCGTCATTATGACCTGTAATCTGCCGGTCAGCGATAACGCCCCGGTAGAGATATCTCGACAAGTATTTCAAAGCAGGTTCGCCTTTTCCGACGTGCTGACAATTCACCACCCAGATTTCGGGCAGCGATTTTTTAAGCGTTGGTGTCAGTAAACCTGCTTCATTCTGGCCGTACCGACCTGAACCTGATTCGTCAACAGATTGAAATTCCGGGCGCTCACTACTACTACTTCTGCGGCCCTTCAGGCTATATGTCCATGGTCAACAAAACACTTCAGGGCTGGGGGGGGCCATCAGAGAATATTCACTACGAGGTATTCGGTCCTCACAAAGACATCTAATCCCCCGGAGAGGGCTTCATGCTCTCTCCTGCCGGAGCCAGGTTAAGCGTTTTGGAAACACCGAGATTCCTCACCCGGTTTCAAAGCTGTTGGCCTTATTGAACGGCTAACAGCTCCGACAACTCAGTACGATTCTCAATCAGATCAACCAGCGTGATGCTTTTTTGTCACATTCCCACCTGCGCATGGTTATCCGGGCGTTAAGCCTGGTTTCTGACGCTCATTTTGTCCCCCTGCTCCTGCTAGATTCTTGATCCCGTTGGTGGTTCCGCCTACCTTGCCGGTTGTGCTGCCGGATTGACTGAAATGGCATTAATTTTCTGACACGATCAATAATCATTGTCTATCTTCTGTCCCTCAAAGCCTAAAAAGTGGTAAATAAGAGTGGATAGAAAGATTAAAATCCGTCTGGGTAGATGGCTGTTAATGTTCGTTTTGCTAATTCAGGGGCTATGGTGTTTTGGCGCATATACAAACCTGCCTAACATGATGAATAACCGGTTAATAGCTGCGGCGACCGGACAGCTTGTCAGCCAGAGTTTGGGCGGAGTAAGCGCACAGACGCTTGCAGTGGCACTGTCAAGAAAGGGTTTTTTGGTGGGAGTGGTAGATGCTGTGATTAGAAGGGTGACCAGTGAGCTGTTGACCTGTCCCAGACAAACGTACACCGATGCGCTGATCACCGTGAGCTCGAGTGTTGCAAGAACAGCCGTTTCTGGTTTGATGCACTGTTACATGCAGAGAAGAGGGTTTGGGATTAACCCAATACTGTACGCGGGTATTTACGCAGCAGCTGACACGGCCATAACGGATTGGGTTAATGTAAGACTTTACGCTGATGACGAGCACAACGAGCGCATTGTTGAAATAGTAGGCAGTCAGGCGGTGTTGCAGGGTCTCTTTGCAATGGCCGTTAGTGCCGTTGGTATTGGCATTGGGTACTCAAACGAGGGCAGCTGGTTGACTCAAATGACTGTCATCTATGGGGCGGTCGTTGCTTACATTGCATTCATTGAGCTCTCACTGGCTTTTGGCGAGTTAGCGATGTTGGGATAAGTCAGTGAAATCGAAGTTCGGATCGTTCTTCGATTGGGTCTATCTTTTGAAAACCCTAAATCTTATGAGGCTCAAACGTTCCTGACTCAAGTTATTGAACAGACCGATCAAGATAAAACGCCTCAAGCGGTGCATCGAACCGTTCTTGCCAACCTTCTGGATGCTAAAGGACATCATTCTTACCCGCTTTACGAGCAATATATGGACTGGTTGGTTTAATGGGACGTTTTTTCTGAACACCCCTGTTTGGCCAGTTCTGAAGCGAATTCCCTACGAAAGCCTCAAATGCAAGTAGGAACCTGACAACGTTGCTTGGCGAACGCATCCGGGTTGAAAATGGGTGATGTTGTCAAAGAGGGTGCTGGGGGGGCGAAATATGACCCTTGAGCAAGACTACCTTGGGCAAACGCTTTTTTCACACTACCGAAGTGTCGTCATCCTATTGGAAAAAGCGCCAAAGGCGTATTTAATGCCATTGCTCGAGCATTGGCTGCTTGGCCCAGGCAGTGAGACGATCAGAGAGACGCTGTAATGAAGAATCAAAACAAGGAAGTAAACGATGATTCCCAGCCTTCAGAGCTTTCAACAATCGACCCCGGAAGATTCTGGCCAGGTTGTTACTGTTGAACAGGTATTTACCCTTAAGCTTTCGCCATTCACGACGGCGAGTATTAATACCACCACCTGGAACTACAAAGTGCACATGAGGGTGGTAATCAAGTCGACGACTGTGGGTATGTAATACGCCGGTCATTCCGAGCTGCCCGTCCAGACTTTTGTGGTTGCAGCTACGGTGACCGCAGGACATCGGACGTTGATCACGGCGCTGGCAGGCAGTGCATTCCAGCAGTGTCATTCCGGCAGCAGGTGTCCGGCAACTTCTACCCAAACACAGACAGGATTACTCCTGAATGCACTACCGTGTTTCATCGGGTTCGCTCATTCCGGTTGATGAAGCCAGAATGCCAGACCTGTTGAACCAGAGGTCAAACTGGATATTATTCACGGTCGCCGGTTGGGCAGACCTCCCCGAGTAAGAGCATGAACTGTCAGTACACAAAGCTTCCGCGTCCTGCTCACGCTCCTCACCTGCATCCATGCAGGCGACCGCTGCATTTACCGTGTCTCTCAAACCAGAGGGCTTTGTGATCGTTGGCTCACTCGCCCACGAGATTTGGCCTTGTATGCGATTTCTGGGGGACGCCCAGTCTCCGTCGGCTCACACCTTTGCAGTCAGACTGCCTCCGCACAACCCCTCGCGGGATTGCACTGTAAGCGCCAAATAAACCAGCGTACTGGCTGCCGCCCCCAAGATTTCTTATTCTTTGCCTGTCTTAACATTCCAGGGGAGAAGCTGTTCCAGTTTCTCAACGGTATCGGCGTAAGGCAGCTCTTTTAAAATATGGTTCAGGTAATTGAAAGGCTCCAGACCATTCACCTTTGCGCTTTCAATCAGGCTGTATAAAAGGGCACTGGCTTGCGCCCCTTTTGGCGTGTCTGCAAACATCCAGTTCTTGCGGCCAATAGCGAAGGGGCGGATGGTGTTTTCCGCTGCGGCATTACTGATATCCAGGTGGCCGTTGTCACAGTAAACGACCAGTTTTGGCCATTGGTTCAATGCATAGCTCATGGCTTGGTGCGACAGGCTGCCCGGGTCTAGCCTGGTTATGTTTTTCTCCAGCCATACATGAAAGTCGTCCAGTAGTGGCTTACTCTTTTGCTGACGCAGGATGGCTTTTTCTGATGGAGGAAGATCTCCTATTTCTTTCTCAATGGCGTAAAGCTTACCGATTTTGCCTAAAGCGACATTCGCCTTGCTAACGCGGGTGTTTTTCACCTTTTTGCCCGGTTTGGCTTCGCCCTTCCTGGCATCCAGAAATTTCCTGCGAACGTGGTCGAAGCAACCCGCCTGGGTGATGCCTTCTTGTTTGCATACAGCGTCGTAACTGGCATACCCGTCAGTTTGCAGGTAACCGCTGAACCCTTCGAACAGACGCAGGGGAACCTCCTTGCCTCTTGAGGGATCGTATTCAAACACCACCGATGTTTGTCCGGGTGGCCCACCAAGGCTGACCCACATATATTTGTCAGAGTTGATGGACTTGCTGGTTTCCTTGATCACCTGAATTCGGGTTTCGTCAGCATGGATCACCGAACCGGTCTTTTGATGATCTCTCATCAAATTGATGAGTGGCCGCAGTTCTGTAGACAGCCGAATCAAAGAGTTGGCCATCGTCGTCCGGGTGACAGAGCCACCGTATCGCTTGAGGATATTCTCTTGCCTGTACAAAGGCAGTGCGTCGCAGTACTTGGAGACAATGATCCAGGCCAGTGTGCAAACAGAGAGTGAAGATTTGGGCAGTGGGTGTTTTGGCAGCTCTGCAACTTTAATGACCCGCTTCTCCTGTCCATGCTCATCGACTTCTGGAAAGACTGCTTTCTCTTGCAGAATTTCTTTCACCTGAACCTTGGTCGGAACGATATCAAGCTCTTCACGGACTTTGACAAAGAAGGTATCAATGGCTCCGGCTTTTTCTTCTTCACTGAGTTCAGAGCGTTCCTGCACTCTGGGCAGAGACTCTGAAAATGACTTGCGCCCTGTTTTCTTTTTGCGTGGTTTTGGAGGCTCTTGCTCTGGCTGACCTTCAGCTTCGTCTTGCTCTCCGGTGCAGCCTTCCAGCTCCACCTCGTTGAAAATGTCGACCTGGCTGTTGTTTTTTTCAGTGCTTCTTCCGTACAGGCGGGATCGGGAGAGCCTCAGGTACTCTTCCAGTTGCGCAATGCGTTTTTTTTGAGAATCGATGACCTCTGACTTCTTTTGAATAATGTCGTCTTTTTCAAGAAGGGCATTTTCTTTTTCAAGAAGGGCATTTTCTTTTTCAAGAAGGGCATTTTCTTTTTCAAGAATGACACTTTCCTGCGAATGGATCGCCTCAAACAAGGCGACCATTTCAGGGTTAGTCTCAGCCTGATGAAAGGGCAAATCCAGTGCGGATTTCGGCTGAAAAATCAGAGTGTCGGCGGTCGATTTCATGGTCGCTATTTTACCATAAAACCCTGAAAAACAGGACTAAAAACAGCTCTCATAATGCCTTTTTTTATGGGGTTGCATGGCATTGAGATTGTAGCCGTCCAGCAGCCAGTTTAATTGTTTCCCGGTTAATGTAACCAGCTCTTCGTCCGGTTTGGGCCAGTGGAATTTGTCCTCAGACAGGCTCTTGTAATAAAGCACAAAACCATTATCTTCCCAGAACAGGCACTTGATTTTATTACGCTGCCGGTTGGTAAACGCATATAAATAGCCGTCAAAGGGGTTGTGCCCCAGCTCTTGTTCAACCAACACAGCAAGCCCACGAAATGACTTGCGAAAGTCAATCGGCTCCCGGTAGAGAAACACCTTTGGTAATACCTCTGACGGTCGCATAACCGGGGTGTTCATAGCATATCCCTCACCAGTTGCTCACAAAGCGACAGGTTACTTTCATCAATACCGGACACTGTTACACCACTGGGTAGGGTGATGGAGAGTGGTGTTATCCGAGAAGGCGCACCAGGTTCTGGTTGGGGTGTTACCTGGACAAAGCCAGAGTTGTTCGGGGTCGGTTTTACGCTGGGGGTTGTGTCGAGTTTACGCTTCCAGTATCCGAATTTGGATACCCTTATACCATGCTGTTGGCACCACGCACTCTGAGTCAAACCTGAATCCCGCCACGACTGAACACGCTCTAGCCATTCACTGTCTGCGGGTAATTTCTTTGACATATTGGCCTCCTTATATCGGGAGGCTAATCATTTCAAATGGGGTTTTGATTCTGAAGGGCGTGGGTTTATTTGGCGTTTACATTGCACTTGCCTTAAGCTAGTGGTTATCATCGGTTGGCTTATTAGGCGCAAGATCCGATACTGGTTTACCTACAGGGGACTTTCACCCCATAAGTTCATGCCCATGCCGGGCGTACCAAGTGCATCCAGGTGACGCCTATGGCGCACCTGATGCAGGCGTTAGCTGCTAAGAGTGAATATGCACATTCCATCAAAATTTAAAGAAGAAAACTTGGATAAATTGTATGAGTTTATTCAGGAGTATCCGCTTGGCACTCTAATAGTTTCAGCTGAAAATACTTTGGATGCTGACCATATTCCGTTTTATCTTCAGAAACGAAAGAATGCACAGGTAATACTTCAAAGCCATATTGCAAAAGTAAACCCTTTATGGAAAAAGGTCTCAGACGGTCAGGAGGTTCTGCTTATCTTTCATGGACCAAACGCTTATATCAGCCCGAATTTTTATCCATCAAAGAAAGAAACGGGTAAAGTCGTTCCAACATGGAATTACTCTGTCGTACACGTTAGAGGTCGAATTTTTTTCAGACATGAAAGTGACTGGATTATTCAGCTGCTCAACAATATTTCTGACTTTCATGAACTAAACCAAACCTTTCCTTGGTCAGTTTCAGATGCTCCGTTTGAGTTCACTAAAAAACTGATAAATGCTGTTGTTGGTTTGGAGGTCGTTATTGATGATATAGTTGGTAACTTCAAGTTAAGTCAAAATAAAACAGCATCAGACTATTCAGGTGTCGTAAACGGTTTGGCGGCCTCAGAAAACAATTCAGATATTTCTGTGTCCAAAAAAATGCAACAATCAGCACGCAGCTAACAGGTGCGTGGTGTCGGCAGCAAGCTGCCTGGGACACCGCCTGCGGCGGTGCCCCACACGCAGGCGTTAGCCGTCATAATAACATCGAGATGTATCGTAATGTCAGGAATAGTAGATCTTGGAAAACTTCTGGAAAGTATGAACCCAGTGCTAGTTGAGGATGAATTTGTATTTTGCAATGTATCAGGTCAACTGTCCGAGTATATTAATTTAAACCCTCTTGCTACTTTCAATGAATCAGAGGGCTTAACATTGGTTTTACCAAAAAAATGTGCTGAAAGTGCTGGCATTAGTTTTGAAAATACCTACAAGCAAATCACTTTAACTGTGCATTCAAGCTTGGAGGCTGTTGGTTTAACAGCAGCAATATCAAACAAACTTGCTTCAAAAGGTGTCAGTGCAAATGTAATTGCAGCATATTTTCATGATCATGTTTTTGTTCAATCTGAAAAAGCTAACGCTGCATTAGCAGCTTTGCACGAAATATCGGGGAAAAATGGCTAACAAGCACATGGTGTCACCAGCAAGCTGGCTGGGTCGCCTACGGTGCCCGACATGTAGGCGGTTATGTGGCAAAAATCAACAATTGAGTAAAACGAGAAAAATATGAGAACTATTGGTCTGCTTGGAGGAATGAGTTGGGAATCTACCGCAAGCTATTACAAAGCAATAAATGAAGGTATCAAAGAAGTACTTGGTGGCTTACATTCCGCCAAAATCTGCCTCTATAGTGTTGACTTTGATGAAATAGAAAAGCTGCAACATTCTGGTCGCTGGGATAAGACAGGAAAAATTCTTTCTCAAGCCGCTCAATCAGTTGAAGCGGGTGGAGCTGACTTTATCCTCATCTGTACAAATACAATGCACAAGGTTTCAGAAGAGATTCAATCTTCTATTTCAATACCACTTGTTCATATTGCAGACGCAACCGCAGAAAAACTTATCACTGATGGAATAAAGCGGGTTGGTTTGCTTGGTACAAAATTTACAATGGAGCAAGATTTTTACAAAAATCGAGTTTCAGAAAATTATGGTATAGAGGTTATTGTTCCAAACGATCAAGATCAAAACATTATTCATAAAGTAATTTACAATGAGCTGTGCCTTGGTGAAATTAATGATGAATCGAGAGAAAAATATCTCGAAATTATCAGCAACTTATATTCGCAAGGAGCAGAAGCGGTAATTCTTGGTTGTACTGAAATTGCGTTGCTTGTTCAACAGCAGCATACAAATATCCCGCTATACGACACAACACAAATTCATGCAGCACAAGCTGTGAAGTTGGCAACCAGTCAAAGTGCCGCATAACAAGTGTGTGGTGTCGGCAGCAAGCTTCCTGGGGCGCCGCTTGCAGCGGTGCCGCACAGGCAGGCGTTATGCCCTTATACCAAGAAAACAAATTACAATCTGACCGGTGAGAAAAATATAATGGCTAAAAAAGAATCACTCCTAAAACTCATAGAGATCATTGAGTCCCACAAGGCAAACCGAACAGATATGATGTTCAGAAATTTTTTTTCTTCAGCATGTCATTTATCCCTTCAAGGGAAAGACGAAGCTTCGAGAAAAGTTCTCAGGAGCCTTTTTGATTGGCTTGGATATGAGAATAGGAAAACATACTTCAATAACATAATTCACACACTCCCTCAATACGCTGAAGATTATGCTTGGGAAATATCAGCAAATTGTGAATTTAATGAGTTAGTTCAGAAAATTACTAGAAGCAAAGAGCCAGCATAAGTTAAAAAAGGGCAAGCAATGAAAGTGGTTTCTATAGATACTGCCAAGCATTACAAATGGGGCGAAAAGTGTGATGGTTGGCATCTCGTAAAGTCTGCCATGCTCAGTGTAATCCAAGAGCGTGTTCCCAGTGGCTGTAGTGAAATTCGACATTTTCACCAAAAGTCAGAGCAGTTTTTCTACATATTATCTGGTAACGCAGTTATTGAAGCTGATGGAGTGGTTCATTCGTTGATTACAGGACAAGGCTTGCATATTCCGGCTAAAGTCCCACATCAGCTTAAAAATACAAGCTCTCAAGATTTGGTTTTTGTTGTTACATCTGTTCCGCCGAGTCATGGTGATCGTATCGAAGCACGGGCATAACGAATGCTTCCAGTTCGTTCCGGGGCTTCGCCCCTCCACCCGACGTCGGCGGCGCGGCTGAAGCGGGCGTTAAGCCGGACTACCTATCATTGACATACTATAAATGATATATATACTATATTTGGTATGTGGGAAATATACGAACATAAGAAATTGGCTGGTCAGCTTCGAAAAATTCCGAAGGATGTCTTGCAAAGGTATGAAAAATGGAAGGATATCGTAATGATCTCAGGCCCTGGAGGCCTAAAGCAGATTCGTGGATTTAATGATGAGGCCCTACGTGGAGAGTGGAAGGGCTTTCGATCATCACGCCTAAATATGCGATATAGAGTGATTTACAAAGTTGAGAAAGACAATGTTCTTGTGCAGGTCGTAAAAGTAACTCCACACGACTACAGGAGAAAATGAAATGAGCGAATACAGGAAAGCTAAACGTCATGTAGAGGTGTCAGTGGGCGATTCGGTTCGGATTGTACGAGAGCTTCAAGAGCTCAGTCAGAATGAACTTGCGGAAATAACTGGGATACCGCAGTCTACACTTTCTGCAATCGAAAATAATCGAGTCAATCTTGGCGTTGAAAGGGCCAAGATCTTAGCTCGTGCCTTAAAATGTCATCCAGCCGTTCTAGTTTTTCCTGGTTGGGATATTAATCAAGAATCAGCGGCTTAATTGCTTTATATCTCAAACATGGCTTTCAAGCATTACATCAAGCAGAGCAGAATTCTGTAACAACAACGATCATGGTGTATCAAACAGACGCATAAAAAAAATTCAGGTGACGCCTACAGCACACCTGATTTAGGCGCTATGTTGCATACAAATCAAAGGAGTCATTCATCAAATGGACTTTCTTGTCCCCAAAGTGTTGGAAACAGAGAGATTAATTCTCAGACAATTCGAAGACGGTGATTGGGTTGATTTGCACAAATATTATTGTGACTCAGTAGCTACAAAATTCACAACTGGTCGCTCTTTTACAGAGGGTGAAACATGGAGAGCTATGGCAGGAATGATTGGCCATTGGCAACTACGAGGTTATGGCCCTTATGCTGTTGTAGAAAAGTCCAGTAACGCTGTACTGGGTCCAGTAGGCTTCTGGTATCCTAACGACAGGCCATCTCCAGAAATAAAGTGGGCACTGGCTCCGGAGTTCTGGGGACATGGCTTTGCAAAGGAGGCAACTCTGATTGTTCAAGCAACTGGCAAAAAATATATGCCAGATTTGTCTTTGATAAGTTTTATTCATTCAGAGAACTTGGCATCAAAAAAGCTAGCGAAATCTGTAGGTGCAAATCTCGAAAAAGAAACAGAGTTCAGAGGTGGGCTCTGGCAAATCTACCGCCATCCAAATGCAACATAACAATTACAGGCAAAGGGATGGCTCACTGCGTTCGGCACCCTTGCTACCAGCGTTAGCCCTCCTAAATCCAGCTAAGATCAATCCCTTGACTTTATTTGGCTCCAGAGTAAACTTAAAATCAATAAATTGATCTTATAGTAATTTTCATGTTAACTATATCTGGCAATGAAATAATAAAGCGCCTCTACTTTGATAACCCATGGTGGGAAACCTCCAATATTGAATCTAGGTACCAAAATTATCCCAAGAGGTTTTACTTTACTCCTTTCTTTGAATTGGTTAGAGAGTCATCTATAAATAGAGCTGCTGTCTTAATGGGGCCTAGACGAGTTGGTAAAACTGTTATGGTTTACCATACAATTGGAAAGTTACTTGAAGAAGGTGTCAGTCCGACCAGCATTCTTTATGTTTCTTTGGAAACACCTATATATACGGGTCTTTCGCTTGAACAAGTTTTAAATTTTTTTAATGAAGAATTTAAGCATAAGAGAGATAGCAAACTCTATATAATTTTTGATGAGATACAATATCTTCCAAACTGGGAAGTTCATTTAAAATCACTTGTTGATTCATATGCATCTCATAAGTATATTGCCGCAGGTTCAGCCGCTGCTGCTCTTAAATTGAAAAGCCGTGAATCAGGTGCAGGTCGGTTCACAGAATTCCTTCTCCCATCTCTAACATTCGCCGAGTACATTTCGTTTATCAATAAGTCAGATAAACTCATGAGCTATGATGATGAATTTTGGGAAGCATTAGATATAGAAGAACTAAACAAAGAGTTTGTAAACTATCTTAACTATGGTGGTTATCCTGAAGCTGTATTTTCATCATTGATACAAGAAGACAGCTCTAGATATATAAAGAGTGACATAATTGATAAAGTGCTTTTAAGAGACTTGCCAAGTCTTTATGGGATAAATGATGTTCAAGAATTGAATAAACTTTTTAATGCTATGGCCTATAACACAGGTAATGAAATAACTTTAGAGTCATTGTCAAAGTCGTCAGGTGTTTCAAAAAATACCATAAAAAAATATATTGAGTATTTAGAAGCTGCTTTTCTAATAAAGATTATTCATCGTGTAGATATTAGTGCGAAAAAATTCAAAAGGGCAACAACGTTTAAGGTATATCTTACAAATCCTTCAATGAGGGCCGCTCTTTTTGGCCCTGTGGAGGGAAACCATGAAGCAATGGGAACCTTGACAGAAACAGCAATCTTCAGTCAGTGGGTACATAATCCCAATATAGAAAACTTACACTATGCTCGTTGGAAGGCAGGCGAAGTTGATATTGTGTTGTTAAATCTTGCAACTCAAAAGCCTTACTGGTGTGTTGAAGTAAAGTGGTCTGATTTACCATGCTCTGACTCTAGAGTTCTAAAGGGGATTATCGCATTTATAAAGCAGCATGATTTAGATGATGGCTTAGTAACCACAAAAACAATAACTCAGAAACAAACCGTTGATGGTGTTAAGCTACGATATAGGCCTAGTGCTGCTTACGCATACACCTTGGGGACAAATATACTCGGAGGGCTAAATCGGGTAGCCGGAGGATACTAACCTCCAACCCCCACCCCACGTAGCGTGCGGATCCGTACCGGGCGGTTCAACGAGGATGGTGAAACCTGATCCATAAGTCTTTCAGAGAAACAAGCCCAAGGTTTGCAAGAAAGCTGTCGTTCAATGCCTGCTGCACTGCAAAGGTTTTGGCCAGCCGGTAATACCCTTTGCTACTGGCTGCGATCGAGGCGTCTTTGATATTGTCAACGCCTAACTTGATCAGATTTATATAACGGGTTTTCGGCTTACGCCACTGCTTGATAATACAGCAACGGATGCCCGGGGGCGTGCTTTGCAATATTAATTATTTATGCATTTGTAGGTCGAATATGGTTGCGCAAAACTGATAACAAATAAATCAGCCTGTTGCCTGGCGGCACAGGTTATTAAGGCGTTAGGTGCTCACAACTTCACATCGCGCAATGGCTCTGCTATCAGGGGAAATTCAGAAATTACCTTCTTGTCCATCGTGAACAGTTTTGTCCCAAGGTTCATAGCCAAAGAAACATATTCGCAGTCGTATGCTGAGCAGTTGCTCTGATTTACAAGGGATAACACGTTCAGTGATTTGATGTCATATTCATTACCAGACATTAATGTTTCAGCTTCATTCTGTATCTGGAGAGCTTTGTCGTAGGTAATAAGCTCCTTTCTCAGATACAGTGCTAAAACATTTCTAAATTCGCTACGCCAGAGGTGAGGAGCAACCCACAACGGGTCAATTTCGAGAAGTTTTTCCGCATGCGGGGTGTATTTCGTTGGCAAGTACAAATAAACGAGTACATTGGTATCAACAACAATCATGCTCTGCCTTTATTAATCGCATCTTGGATATCGTCAATATCAACCAGATTGGCATCAATCCCTCTACGTAGCTCTCTGGCACGCTGCAAGTGCTCGGAAGGGTTCACTCGCTTAGGCAAAAGCATTTGCTCAAGACAATGAATTAACTCACTATTTATGCTTCTGTGGTGGGCGGAAGCCGCTTCTTTCAACCTGTTATAAAGAGTTTCGGGTATGTTTTTAACCGTAATGGCTGGCATTGCCTAACCTCCTGAAATGTCATAATGGTTTCATTATGGTTGCAAAGTGTCAATCAGTCAAACAACGCACCTAAATCGGGTAGCCGCAGGTCTCTAACCTCCAGCCCCCACACCACCAAGGCGTGCGGATCCGCACCGGGCGGTTCACCGAGGATGGTGAAACCTGATCCATAAATCTTTCAGAGAAACAAGTCCAAGGTTTGCAAGAAAGCTGTCGTTCAATGCCTGCCTTTCACTCCATAAGTTTATGCCCATGCCGGGCGTACCAAGTGGTTCCAGGTGACGCCTACGGCGTAGCTGAACCAAGCGTTAGGCACTTCAATCAATATGCTCAACTGACATAAAATCAGCTTTATTTAAAGCTAAGCTTTTTTTCATGTTGGTACATTCAGAGTTTTGTGTAATACTGCCATCTTTAAAGGTAAGCCCGCTGAGACTGGGTGTTTCTCTGAGCGCAGACATCGAATATAAAAATTGTTTTTTATGAAGAGCAACGTCAGTCGTATCTACATTATGCCTTATTAAAACTTTCCCTATGAAATCAGAAAGCTTTGCTCTATTTACTTTGATATGGCAGTGCCAACCGTCTAACTTGTGATTTTTACTAGTAGGATTTTCTGGCTTATGTAACTCTGCTTTATGGTCTGGATGATAACTAAAAATCATACTTCCACTATCATAACCCAATGCATTTTGACATTCTCCAAAGCTAAAAAAAATTTTACCTGGAGGATAATATATTGTTAATACATCTTGCTGAGCAGCCTCTCTTTCCGTTAGCTTTACAGCTGAAATGAAAGCTTGGCTTTTAGGAAAATAAGTAAAGCTCAGCGATGTACTGGTTATAGATTTACTAGCAAATTTACCTGACGAAAGGTTTTCTTGGTTTGATGCGTCTTGCGGACTTGGTTGTAATAAGTTTACCTGATCTATTCCTTGCACTTTATCCTCCTTAATAATCAATTTAATTACTAATCTGACAATGCTGCTGCCAAGTAGTTCTACCAATACAAACATGTGTGTTAGCAATACTAACTATTCGAGACCAGTGCATAAATCGGGTAAGGACTGGTCTTTCTCCGTAACGCCCTCCTAAACTGTTTCAATAAGCTAAAGTAGCGATGAGCACTTACCAGGATAAATACGGAGCGAACTAGTCATGTGTGTTTCAGTACTTGGTATCGATATTGGTAAAAACAGCTTTCATCTTTTCGGTATTGATCGCAAAGGCAACAGACTCATTAAAAAGAAACTTTCTCGTAAAAATTTACTGGAGTACATTGCCAATCTTGAGCCATGCCTTATAGCTATGGAGGCTTGCGGCGGATCTCACTACCTTGCAAGACTATTCCAGAAACAGGGCCATAACGTTAAACTGATTGCCCCGCAGTTTGTCAAACCCTATGTAAAGTCCAACAAAAATGACTATAACGATGCCGAAGCAATCTGTGAGGCTGCCACTCGACCCACAATGCGTTTTGTAGCGATAAAAACTTCAGAGCAACAGGCTTGGCAAATGTTACATCGTTATCGTCAACAAAGCATTGAACAACGAACTGCTTTGGTTAATCAGATCAGAGGAGCTCTGCTTGAAGAAGGCATTGTGGTAGCCCAAGGCATTGGTAAGTTGCGTGCTCAATTGCCCCGTCTATTGGAAAATGCAGAAAATGGGCTTCATCCCCTTTCGCGGTCATTACTTTATGGTCTATCTGAAGAGCTTTCTAATCTCGATAAACGAATCCGAGAGTATGATCAGAAAATACACGAAATAGCGTCACAGGATGATGTCTGTATCAGACTCATGACGATCCCCGGTATTGGTGCCTTGATTGCCACTGCGTTAAAGGCAGCAATCAGCAATCCTAAAAATTTCAAATCTGGAAGAGAGTTATCAGCATGGCTTGGTCTGGTGCCACGTCAATACTCCACGGGAGGAAAGCCCAAGCTGTTGGGTATCAGTAAAAGAGGAGATAAATATTTACGTACACTATTGATACATGGTGCCCGTTCGGTCTTGTGTGTTCTGAAAAATACAGATGATCGGTGTAAAAAGTGGGCAGTCCAACTCAACGCACGTACTAACCATAATGTTGCAACAGTGGGGTTGGCAAACAAAATCGCCCGTATTATCTGGGTTATTATGGCCAAGGGTGAAGTTTATAAGGCTGCATAGTTAAACCAGCAAACATGGGGACAGCAGAGAGCTTAAAGCCCCCAAAGATTGCGTAGAGTGTGTGAAGTTGATGGCAAACAGGTAAAAACCGACAATCTGGAACCTGCGCTGTGTCGTGGATCACGAATCCGATATCCTGCTAAGGACAGATCGTGCGAATTACCATCAGGGCCAGAGGGTAAACCTCAACGATAGGCCGTATATATGTTTGCAGTTATTGCTGTTTGCAAATCAACCAAACAGGCTCTTGCAAAAAAGGGCGGACCATCTATGACACAGGGGGACCTTGGAGGTTCCCATGACCCGAGAACAAAAGCAGCAATAGTGGAAAAACCACATCGAAGCCTGGCAGAACAGTGGCCTGTCCCAGGCTGAATATGTCCGCCGCAACGGGCTGCCAATCAAAACATTCGGCTATCACAAACGTCGCCTTCAATCTGCCCCGAAACTGCAGCAAACACTGGTTCCTGTGAAAGTAGATAATGATGACGTCAAACAGGTTCAAACACCGGAATCCGGCATCTCTCTTGTAACGCCCCGAGGCTTTACTATGGCTCTGGCTTCAGATTTCGATACCGCCTGTCTGCAACGTTTACTCCAGGTGATCAGCTGATGATGACTGCCAATATCAATCACCCTGTGTATATGGCCACTGGTGTAACAGAGTAGGCTCGACTGCCAGCACCGTGACTTGTATGGAGGTTCGAGGTTGACGAACTTCCCAAGCTGGTAACCAACAGCCTGCCCCCGAACGCAGCATGCACCTTTCAATGCACTACGCCCTCCAGTATTAATATCTTGCAGATTTACCACATTACCAACGCTTGATCGGCTAGTGTAGTGCGTCGTTCTTTTTGCAACTTAACCGGCGATTAGCCCGAACGACTTTTTCTAAGATATCATTTGCCTTAGCAGTCCAGATAAACGGCTTTGGATTTTGATTATGCTTTTCAATATATTCATCAATCGCACTGACTAGCTCTGGCACACTGACAAACACACCACGGCGTAACCGCTGACTCGTGAGATCCCGAAAAAATCTCTCAACCATGTTTAATCATGATGCTGACGTTGGCGTAAAGTGCATATGAAAACGAGGATGTTTTTCCAGCCATTCTCGCACCTTCGGGTGTTTGTGAGTCGCATAGTTGTCGCAAATCAGGTGCAGCTCTTTGTCTTTTGCCGTTTCCCTGTTTATCTGTTTAAGAAACTTCAACCATTCCACATGGGTATGACGCTGCTGGCACTGACCGATGACAGCACCATCAAGCACATTCAGTGCTGCAAAGAGAGTGGTTGTACCGGAGTTTTTCAAGATAGTTGTCCCGAAAACTGAATTTTAGGCTGCCTTTTTCTCGTTAATTCTTGCTTCAGACAACCGCTCAGGATTCAGTGCAACCGCACCTACAGGCTCCCAGTTTCTGATAACTCCTGACCAGCGCGTTGGATTAGCTTCTCGCGCTTTGGTATACACCTGTTTCCGGTGATTCAGGATTTCCTGATCTCTTTTCTCATGCCGTTGCGCAGGTGTCACAAAGCGGATTGAGCTATGGCGGTGTTCATTGTTATAAAAGCGCTCAAACTTCAGCATCCACTGTCGACTGTGTTCTAACGTCAGAAAACCTTGAGATGGCCACTGAGGACAGTACTTCACCGTTTTAAAGATCGATTCTGCAAATGCGTTATCGTTACTCACCCTTGGGCGACTATGAGAGGGAATAATGCCCAATTCCTCAAGCTTGGCCTTAAAGGTACTCGACGTCATTGGAGCCCCATTGTCTGAGTGCAGTACAAGCGGTGTTTTAGTGCATTTTTCAGCCACCATTGTCCGGTTAATCAGTTCACTGGCTAACTCACCAGACTCACGGCTATGAATCTCCCAACCAACAATCTTACGACTGTAAACGTCCAGTATCAGGTAGAGGTACCAGAACTGGCCGCGTACCCTGGAAGGTATGTAACTGATGTCCCAACACCAGACCTGGTTAGGGCCAGTAGCAACATAGGTTGTCGGCTTGTTGCTTTTCGATCGCTTTCTTGAACGACCGCGGTGGTGCAACTGACCATACTTTTTCAACACACGGTAAAAGCTAGATTCAGAAGCAACGTATACTCCCTTGTCTGCAAGGGCTGGCACGATCTGCGATGGTGGCAGGCTCGCATACTCATCTTCATTACTGATAGTCAGAATACGTTGCTCCTCTTCCTCAGTCAGTTTGTTAGAGGGTACCGGGCGCAAGGCATCCGGGCGTTTGTCCGTTAACACTGCACCATTGTCATCGCGCCAGCGATTCAGTGTTTTCAGGGATATTTCCAATTGTTCAGCAGCCTTCCAGCGAGAAGCGCCGTTTGCTATAGCCTCATCAAACCATGTCAGCAGTTGGCGGCGCTTATCGACAGGTGTCAGTTGTCCTCGCTGTCTATCCCGTAGAAGGCATCGAGCTTTTTTGATAGCACCAGCAGGGCTGCAGCTTCTGCCAACGCCTTGTCTTTACGGCGAAGCTCTTTTTCAAGGCTCTGATTGCGCTTACGCTCTTGTTTTAATTGCTTGCTTTCCTGGTCTGCACGCTGAGAAGCCTGAACAGCACCTGAAATACAAGCGTGCTTCCACTCCTTGACTTGTTGAGGATAAAGCCCTTTTTTACGGCAGTATTCACTTAACTCTGTTTCTGACAAAGCAGCGGTTTCGACGACCACGGCAAACTTGCTTTCAGCAGACCATTGTTCTGATTTTTGTTCGTTCCCTGGCACAGGTAATCCTTTGTCCCGTAGTTTTTTACGCCAATTATACAGGGTTTGTTCGCTGATACCTTCCTCTCTGGCAACATCCGGCACAGAGCGATTGTGTGGTGGTAACAGTTTTTTCAAAACAGCTGATTTACGTTCCTCTGAAAAACGAGGCATATTCAACGTCCATCGCCCACTGTCTAGCTTTTATTGGTTAATCAGTGAGCGGGACAACTATCCTGACACAGCGGGCCAGCGGCTGACCTGATGACGAACGATCTTCAGTATTTCCGCAATCTCAAGATTGCTTTTTCCTTCTGCAGAGAGAAGAACAATCTGGGCACGGCGGGCCAAGCGAAGAGGGCAAGTATTTGATGAAGTAATCTTTCTGGGTCGTATTTCTTCAGAAGCATCAAGTATTATCTCTGTGGCAACTCGCATAGTAAAAACAGGCAGTGGTTGGAATAACATCCATAGTAGACCGTTAGGAGTCTTTATGTACTGTTAATTAGGTCGCACTACACTAGTTCCGACAGCTTCATGCCGTCGTACTTTCCGTCATAAACTTTCATGTGACAGTCACGACAGACCGGTATTTGCTTCCGGTTGATTTGCGCCATTACCTTGCTAAAGCCTTTGGCTTCCTGACCCATCTTGCGGGTATGCCGGACATGATGCATCTCAATATCATCGGGTTTACCGCAAATTGCACAGTGACACCCCAGCTTGCTCCTTGTTCGCTGGTTTATTCGCTTCAGGTACAATTTCTCAGGATCAAGACCTTTGCCGCTGACATTAAATGCTTTCTGGTTCACCTTCAGGGACAGGTTATTGCCGTATCCATTAAAATTAACCTGTCGTATACTATCTTTAGTTGTCTTCAAGGCTGTAATCTTACCGTTGCCTTTCTTCAAAACTTGCCGGGTTGAACAGCGCCTGCTGCTCGCTAATGTATGCATCAGTGATCTTTGAAGCGTGTATACCATCCTGCTCATTTTTGACCTGTTGGCAGCGAAAGAGTAATAGTTCAGAACTTCTCCCAAGACCGAGTTGTAGTACATGACTATTTCCCATTCCTGTCTCGGGATTAAATCTCTACGCGCTTTTCCCTTAAAAGACCCTTTCTTAGCAAATCCATCCTCAACCAGTTTGCCCATCAGCTCCATGATCGGAGCTTCGAGCCTTATGGTGCCCGCACCAGTACGTGCAAGTGTTGCCCGTTTCGCATGGCCACTTTTATGTTTGGAAGTGTGCCCCTTGGGATCGGATTTAATATACGTCCCAAGAAATTTCACTTTTGCCTTGTCGGGTCTGGCGATCATGGCGGATGAAACAACCCTACAAGTGCTGAAAGAACCAGGGCGAGAGGCGGCCAGCAAATCGTATATGTGGCTATATCGCAATGGTGCTTACAGTAAACCCATTGTCATCTACGAATACCAGCAGTGGCGTGGATCTGAACATTTTAGCTGACTATCAGGGGACTCTGCACTGCGATGGCTACGCCATAGAACAGAGAGTGCGGGACAAAACACCGGATGAGCGACGCCTGGCGAGGCAAAACGACGCCGGTCCGGTGATGGACAAAATCAAGGTTTGGCTGGAAAAACAGGCGCTGAATGTCACCCCCAAAAGCAAGCTGGGTGAGGCGATTCGCTAAATGCAGAACCAGTGGACGTACCTTGTTCGCTAACTGGACAATGGTCTTGTGGGCATTGACAACAACGCATCAGAACGGGCGATCAAACCCTTCGTGATGGGGCACAAAGGCTGGCTATTCTCAGACAGTATTGCTGGTGCACGCAGCAGTGCGGTTCTGTACACACTGGTGTATACACAAGCCTGTCAGTCTGCTGTTTCTGAAGATCCTCATGACCTGTGATCAGCTAAAGCGGGTTGGTCGTGGTATGTTTGCTATTGATGGTCGTAAAATGTCGTCCAATGCCCGCAAGGAATGGAGTGGGACACATAACATAAGGAACTGCCCAGTAAACAGAAAAAGCTTGAGCAGATGATCGCCCATCTGATGAAACAGCATCAGAAGCACGACGTTCAGGAAGCACAGGACGAGCAGTATCGTGAGGGCGATGAGAAGCGTATTCAGACTCTGCGTATGTTAGCAATCTCCTTTTTCTACAGATTCGTTATGTTTTTATGAAGGAAATTGAAAATACAAAAATATGTGTCAGACTGCCTAGGTATTTCTCGCTATTTGTGATGGTGAGATGATGTTCTTGGAACCTACTCTATTGAGGTGAAGTATGAAGGTTCGGAGTATTAATGAATGTCGGCTTGTGCAATCTATTGCAATCTCTCTTTTTTCGTGTTCAGTGTGTATGGCTAATCCTGTGCCAACATTGAGTGACAAAAATGGAACTGAACCGACGGTTGATATTGAGTCATTTTCCCGGCTAGTGGATGATAAAAATGCTGACGACGTGCTGGAGTTAGCCAAGAAATATAATGTCCCCATTTATGAGGGGGAATTATCACTTGATGAGGTGACAGGCAATGTTTCATTAGAGACCAAACCATATGATATGAGTCTTGACTCACATGATGATAAAGCAAATGAAACGCGAGGGTTAGATAGAGAAAGAAGATCTATCGATATTGCTGATAGTGCTGATAGTGCTGATAGTGCTGATAGTGCTGATATTACTGATAGCAATAATGGGGATTGTCATCTTGAAGATCTTAAATTGGATGTGTCGAAATTTGATATTTTGAAGGGTGATATCAGCGAATTCTGGAGCGCAAAAAGAATAAACATCAAGCAGGCTGTTGGCAGTTGCTCTAATATAGATTCCATGAGAAAGGCCAGGCAGCACACTATCGCCAAGCAAAAATTATACGAGCAAAACTACCCTGTTCAGCCAGCAAGGTGCGTACCAATCAGTTTTAAAAATCGACCCTTCGTAGTCAAGAATAGCCAGGGAAATTTATCTATTGTGGTATTGAGAAAATTTATCGCAACTGAAGCTGGGTGTCGTTAGAAAAAGAACGTTTATTAAACGCATTTTTCGGACAAGGTGTAACAAAGAAAAATCCAGTTGACGTCAACGGCACACATGGTTTTGTGCGTGTGTGCCGGGCATGGCACCTAACTTGAGACATGAAAGTCCTCTTACCAGTTATTGGCAGAGTCGAAGGCTAGCGAAAGGGCACCGGCGTTGTCGCGTTGGGTGAGTTTGAGAGCTTTTTTATCGGTCAGGTGAAACCTGTGAACCGGAATGCTACGGCTTTCATATCGCAGCCACAGGTTCTGCAGGCGTGTTTGGGTCGGATGACGGGTTCCAGAGGTTCCAGCATGACTTTCAAGATCAGCTGAATCAGGTAAGTCTGCCTTTAGCCCGACATTACAGGAATCCGTAGTCACGGACTCGTCGCAACCCTTTGGGCAGAACATGCTATAAAATCAGCCAGATAAAGTCTTCTCCTTTTATGGTTCGCTGCTCCTTTGCACCGGTTTTACTGTTCCGGTAGATGAAAGTCACTTGCCCGTCATCATGACCTGTAATCTGCCGGTCAGTGAGAACGCCCCGGTAGAGATCTCTGGACAAGTATTACAAAGCAGGTTCGCCTTTTCCGACGTGCTGACAATTCACCATCCAGAGTTCGGGCAGCGATTTTTTCAGCGTTGGTGTCAGTAAACCCGCTTCTTTCGAGGCTTTCAACAATCGTCCCCGGAAGACTCTGGCCAGGTTGTTACTGTTGAACAGGTATTTACCCTTGAGCTTTCGCCATTCACGACGGCGGGTATTAATACCACCATCCGGAACTACAAAGTGCACATGAGGGTGATATCACGGTACTGGTAGGCAGTGCATTTCTCATGGCTCTTTGGGGTAACGAGCGATTCATCGGCTTTTGTGCCAGGTGTTTTTCTGCTTTATCCCGGTCTTGTGGAAATACCCAACGTGGATTTCTGTGGGTTTTCCAATGGGTTCTCAGGGCCTCGAGTGCTTGGTTTGGCAATGGGACCTAACGATCTTTGCCGCCTTTGCACTGTCTTAAATGAACACTCATTCTGTCTGAGTCAATATCGTTGACAGTGAGGCTCAATGCCTCTCCTAACCTCAGTCCCGAACTGTAAGTAACGAGAATAAAGTTTTTGAATATTGGATTCCCGGCAGTCGCCTGACTGAGAGAGGCTTGAAGATATCAATGAATTTCCACGGTTTGTTGATCACATGTCCATAGTAGAACTGGATACCGTTGCGATCTGTTTTTAATATACTCCATGAGTGGCTTTCGATCAGATCCGCAAAATAGGTTTTAAGGTCATCCGTGTTGAGTGCATCGAGGGAGCAGTTAAAATAGCTGGCAAGACGTCTAACGGGCGGCTGTAGAGATCAATGGTGGGCTTGCTTTTGCTTTGAAGTTTGAGTGCGGTCAGGTGTTTTTGGTAAAGTTCTTCGAACTGTTTTTTTCGATTGAATTCATGTTTGGTATTCCTGTTATTCAGACACATCAGAATTGATGTGGTATCAGGAATTATTAGACAATATTGTAAGTTTTTTTCCGTGTAGCGGCTTGGTTCAACAACAGGCTCAACTGGGACGTACATATTGTGCGCCCGTCAGTTTTTCGGTTTTGCGCTGCCAGCAATCAGTTAAAGCCAGTTAAACGGGTAGGTTTTGGTCTATGATTATTTTCTTATTAATCACTTGAATGATGACTTAAAAGTGAAAAAGTTACTAAAGACAGTATGTTTATTCTATTGTTTCTCAGACTGTGCCTGCTCACAGACTGGAAAAGGTTTCATTGATGTTTTTTCAAACTCTTTAATTGTTCCAAATATTTTAAAATATTTAAGCTTTCAAGGCATTTCTTCATTTCGAACTGCGGTTGGTTGTGACTCATCTCTTTTGGGTTTGTCTGAATTAATACAAAGCTCGGGTCTACATGTAATAAGAACTATAAGTCGAAATAGGTGGCTGAATTACGCGTATTCTTCCTATTTAAGTGAAGATGGGGATTGGGAAGTGCGTGGAACACCTCAAGCAGGAATGCTGGAGTATTCTACAGACAGGGAGTTTGACATTAAAAAAGTGATTTCATATTCAGAAGGTGAAAGAGATGAAGCTCCATGGGTCATGTTTGGGGAACTACATGATGGCTCAGTATTTCACTTTATTGCTAGCTGTGATTATACTGGTTTTGATTGCCAAGGAAGTGGAGTGATAACGTATGCGCCAAGTTGGGTCAACTTACTCAATAATCTTAGCCCTCGCGCACTAAATTACCTGATTAGCAATTTAAATACATCTGATGAGTTTATTGTCCTCCTTCTAAAAAACAAAGACTGCCCTGAAATACTTATACGTCTTTTTATTCAGGCACTTAATCAAAAAACGTAATAATTCATTCAAGTACGATCATGCGCATAAAAAATTTCCAGCAGACTGCGCCTGCGGCGGAGCAGTTGAAAATGACGTGTGTGCCGAGCATGGCACTTAACTTGGGAGGTGAAAGTCCTCTGACCAGGTATTCGCAGAGCCGAAGGTTGGCGAAAGGGCATGGGCGTTGCCGTGAGGCGGGCTCTACGCGACCCGGTCTACGCGACCCGGTCTACGCGACCCGGTCTACGCGACCCGGTCTACGCGACCCGGTCTACGCGACCCGGTCTAAAGGAAGCTCGATGCAATACTCAAAGATGTCTCTTATTTTAAACAGGTCAGAGTAGCTTTTAGCTCAGTAGAATGGCCTAATGATCAAGATTTCAGCAAGGATGCTCTTTATCTTCTCGGCGTTTCAGTGAGTTCAGCTCAAAGAAAACATTGACAACGCACCTTAAAAGAGAATCCGGCGGCGCTAGATGCACCGCCGCTTATAGGCTAGGCGTTAGATGCTCAAACCGAGCAAGGAGACTGGTATGAAAATCGAAGAAAAGGGAGTTATACCTGATTCAATTTTTTGGGTAGGAATTGGTAATATTTCGATATACTTGATCATATATTTTCTCGGGTGCTTAAATTCTGGATGGACATGTTCTGGTGATAGCATGGGCGGAATAATGATGGTTTACGCATTGACCATTTTTATTCCTCAGTTTCTACTGTTTATTTTCTTAACAATCTACTTTATTCGTAAATTAACTTGTATATTCAGAAAAGAAGAAAATGAACGACCAAGTAGAAGAGACTGGAGAAAGTTCATAATCTATTCTTCGTTATCAATGTTTGCTTATTTTATAGGGTGATTATTACTCCATATCTTAAACATAAAGTTTCAACAAAACCATGAGTTTGCGAATAGATATTATTCATAATTTTTATTAAACATTTCAAGAGCAGATCTAGCAAAATCGCCGTAAACCCTCGTCCAATCGAGGGTGTCGTAAAAGCCAAAATTCAAATACAGTAAAGCTCTCTCCTTTGCGAAGTATGAGGCTTTACTGAGTTTCTTTTCCGACTGACCCATTTTCTATCAAGTAACCAATATTTTTCAAAAGTAACCGCTCATTTGAGGACGTCTTCAAAAATCACAACCTGACTGCCAGCCTTTCCCCTGCAAACAACGCAGGAGATACCTAACGTGAAGCAACTGACAAAACCCTTTACCCGTCTCAACCCTGAGCAGTGGCAACAGATCATTGATCAGCAAATAGCCAGTGGCTTGAGCCAGAAAGCTTTTTGCCAAACTCAAAACATAAGCCTGGCAACATTCACAAACTGGAAACGCAAACTCAGGAATTACGACAACACTGACTCCTTTGATATCGCTCAGGCTTCTGCCCCGGAATGGGTTGAAGTCCCAAACGGGCTGACTGAACCTCCAGCCAGCTTAAACTGGCAGTTGGAACTTGAGCTGCCAGAGTAAGCCAGCAGATGCAAGCCAAACACCAATTTAGCGTTCTCAAGCCCACTGCGACGGAAGCGACTTAACCCCTGTATCTCAAGAAAATCCATGGTTATGGCGGCGGAAAGTTGCTACAACGAATGGAGAAGATCAAAAAAGAAACGCTGAAACGACTTTGGTCGGAATTTATGTGAACAGCTTGCCCCGCCAGATGCGTATTCTGGTCAGCTTGAACACCCATTCTGGTTCATTTGAACACCCTGGATCTCCTACGCATCACCCAGTCTGATTTTTAGTCCAAGTGTTCAAGTGTTTCCAGTTTTCCCAGCTTCTTGCGCATGGATTCCCCTTTCAGCGTAATCCTGTGGGCGTTGTGCATCAGGCGATCCAGAATGGCGTCTGCCAGAGTCTCATCACCGATGCTGCCATGCCATTGCCGGGTCGGTAGCTGGCTGGTAACCAACGTTGAACTTTGTTCGTGACGGTCATCCATCACTTCCAGTAAATCGTTGCGTTGCTGCTGGGTCAGAGGTTCCAGCCCCCAGTCATCCAGTATCAACAAATCCACCTTCGCCAGTTGCTTGAGTTGCCTGCTGTAGCTGCCATCACCATGGGCAAGGCTCAGCTCTTCCAGTAAGCGCGAGAGTCGGTAATAGCGGACACTGTAACCCTGTATGCAGGCCCGGTGTCCCAGTGCACAAGCCAGGTAACTTTTACCACTGCCACAAGGTCCGGTAATCAGCAGGTTCCTGTGCCTGTTTAACCAGTCCTCGCTGGACAGTGTGGCTATTTGGACTTTCTTCAACCCCCGGGGATGTTCGTAGTCAATGTCGTCTACCCGTGCAGCCAGCTTAAACCTGGCCGCCCTCAGTAACCGGGCAAGACGTTTGTTATTGCGCTCGGTCTCTTCCTGTTCTGTCAGGAGGGCCAGCCGCTCCACAAAGCTCAGGCTGTCGTAGGTGCCGGGCTGCTCCAGTTGCTGAGCCAGGGCATCGGCCATGCCTGTCAGGCGCAGTGACCGCAGACGGTTCAGAGTTTGATTCATCATGATACGTCTCCGGTTACTGATAGCTGGCTGCACCACGAACATTTTCGTGGCTGTCATGAAGAGGTAGTGTCGTTTGTTTCACCTCAGGTTGAAGAGCCTGTTTGTCTTTACCTGATTGCAGGATCGCCCGGATATTCTTGAGTCGGTAACCTTTGATTTTCCGGGCATGGGCGCAAGCATTGTTTAACCGGTCAGCTCCGTAATCCCGTTTGAGGTTCAATAACCCCAGGCAAGACCGATAAGCCTGCTCCGGATGCTCACGACTGTTCAACAGATACTGAGTTATCCAGTGAACATCGGGGCCCAGCTGTTTTGCCCACTCCAGCAGTCGTTCCGGTGTCCACTCCTGGTGCTTGCTATGTCGTTCAGGCATATGGGCTGATTGAGTGGTAAAACCGGTTGTGAACTTACGGGGGTGACAGGCCACAACTTCACCTTTGCAGAAGACAGTGACCGTATGTTCTGTTGCCTGAACTTCCACCTCTTTCTTGACCAGCTGATGAGGCACTGAGTAGTAATGGCCTTTACAGTGAATGTGATAGTCAATGTTCACCCTGGCTTTGCTGAACTCAGCGTACTCAAAGGCCTGTTTGGGCAAAGGTCGCAAAGCGGGTTCGTCCAGTTGCTCAAAGGTACTTCGTCGTGTACCTGGCAGTTTTTGAAAGGGCTTAAGGTTGAGTTCAGTCAACAGCTCCCGTATACGACTGTTCAGTTCTGCCAGGGTAAAGAAGGTCTCATGACGAAGTCTGGCCAGTATCCAGCGTTCAACCAACTGCACACCCACTTCGGCTTTCGCCTTGTCCTTGGGCTTGTAGGGCCGAGCTGGAATGACCGCCACCTGGTAGTGGTTGGCCAGGTGTTGGTAAGCCGGGTTCAGGTCCGGTTCATAACGGCAAGTCTTACTGACACCGCTCCTGAGGTTGTCTGGTACCACGACAGCTGGAATACCTCCAAAGAACTCAAAGGCCCGAACATGAGACCCCAGCCAGTCTTCGGACTTCTGGGATAGGGTGGCTTCTGCGTAGGTGTAGTTAGAGGCTCCCATCACCGCTACGAAAATCTGGGCGTTATGGGCGATCTCACCGGTCTTTGGATTAACGACAGGGACCGTAAGACCGGCGTAGTCTACAAACAATTTTTCACCCGCCTTGTGATGCTGTCGCATGGAACGTTTCTGGCAGCCCAGCCACTGATTGTAGCGGTGACAGAACTGCGAGTAGCTGTAGGCATTGAGAGTGCTCTCCTGGCAGTACTCCTCCCAGAGTGTTTGCTTGGTCACCTCCTTGCGCTTGAGTGACTGGTGAATAACGCCCCAGTCCGGGTCGACCAGCCCCTGGCGGCTCGACAGTGGGGGCTCAGGGAACAATGTTTGCACCAGGGTAGCCTCAGAGCAATCGGAGGACAGAGGCCAGCTGAGTGGGGACCGCTCAAAGGCCTGAACGTAGTTGGACACAGTGCCAACACTGACCCGCGTGCTGCGAGCTATTTGCCGGATGCTGAGGCGGCACTCAAAGCGCATCCGAAGTATTTCTTGAAGTTTTCGCATGGAAATCCTGTTATTTGGCATGACTGCTGTCCTTTCTGTTTAGAAAGGTCAGCGGCTAAAGTTCAAGGAAATCAATGCGTAAGAGATAATCTACCGAAAGAAGAGGTTTCAGATTCTGGAGGCTTGAACACGGATTCTGGGCAGTTGAACAGCAATTCTGGAAATCTCCAAAAAGTGTTCAAGAGTTGACAGAATGGGTGTTCAAGTGCTGCCAGAATAGGTGTTCAAGAGTTAGCAGAATCAGTGTTCAAGCGATGCCAGAATATGCACCAGAGGCGCCTGCAGTGTTCTGAACGGTTCTCAGGCTGCTAATAAGCCAGAATGGAAAAATACAAATTAACCGCGAATCTGAAGATCAGTACTCGCTAATAACAGTAACCGCAGGTTTACGGCTTTGTTTTTGGGTTTTTCTAAAGGCTCGTTAGCTGTTCTCTCCACATCTCAAAAAACGACATAATTGAGACAAACAAGAAATATTGAGTTAGAATATCTCAATATCACACTTTTTTGAGATATATTATGTTCAAGGCACCACCACCTGAAGGCCTAAATCCAAATGTATTTGAGGAAATCTCCCAATATAGTCCAGAGAAATTTGGAGATTATCTTAGTTATTACAAGCCCTTAGATGGAAAAGGTCGCTATTTACCCTTTGATGAATTCCGATATCGAGTAAAGAAAGGCTTAGATGTAGCTATTGCATGGTCCTTAACAAAACTGTCTAGAAACAGCCAGTATGTAAACTTGCTGCCTGTAGGTGAACCAACCGGACTATGTAGCCTAATACTTACGCCATCGATTCAAAAAACGATCTCACACACTGATCGGAACGCAACTACAGCTGCACTAGAGTGGATGAGTAGCAAAATTGGGGAAGAGCAACATTTTGAATATCTTCTAAATGATCTCATTGAAGATGAAGCAATTAGTAGTAGCCAGTTGGAAGGGGCAGCTACAACGACTCTTGTAGCAAAAGACATGCTCAAGAGAAAGAGAAAACCAAGAACATCAGATGAAAAAATGATTCTTGGAAACTATAAAATGATGAGATTTGCATGGGACAATAGAGATGAGCCTCTGACTATTGATTTGATATGTGACATGCAGAGGATTGGTGTCAGTGACATTGATGATGATAAATATACGCCAGGTGTATTTAGACAAACTGATGATGTTGTCGTTGTAGATAGTGATGGTGAAACCGTCCATACACCGCCTTCTCATAAAGGGATAAAGAAACGGTTTAAACTTTTATGCGACTGGATAAATCAATGTCATGATGATGAGGATAGCTCAGACTACCTCCATCCACTAGTCAAGGCAATTTCATTGCACTTTTCGATTGGTTTTGAGCATCCATTTCGAGATGGAAACGGAAGAGTTGCCCGATCATTATTTTATTGGTTCATGTTCAAAAATGATTATGCAGCATTCAGATATATTGCAATAAGTGTTTTACTAAGAGCTGCTCCTGTAAAATATGGAATGTCATATTTATATACTGAGACGGATGATATGGACTTAACATATTTTATCGAATATCAGTGTGGAATTATTCATAAAGCAATAAATAATTTCAAAGAAGCATATAAAAAAGCATTAGATGATATTGAAAGTTTCAATCAATGGATTTGGTCTTCAGGACTTTATAAAAAGCTATCAGAAAAACAGAGGGTTGTGTTTCAGGTAGCAAAGAGTGGTACAGCAAGTGTCTTCACAGCATCTAGTGTAAGAGACAATCTTGGTTGCTCGTATAATACTGCTTCAACTGTACTAAACGGACTAGTTGATCTAAATATTTTTGAAAAAAAGAAACACGGTAGAGAGTGGCTTTTCTACATGATGGATAAAAATTCTATTCAGAAAAAATGGAGAACGCAGCTAACAAAAAAAACCAGGTGACACCTACGGCATACCAGATTTTAGTGTGTGTGCCGAGCATGGCACTTAACTTCAGAGGTGAAAGTCCTCTTACCAGGTATTCGCTGCCAAAGGTTAGCGAAAGGGCAAGGGCGTTGTCGCGAGGCAGGGTCTGCGCGACCCGACCTGCGCGACCCGACCTGAACAAAGCTCAACGCAAAATCGCGGGACGACGAACAGCAACCCAATACGAGATGTGACGTATTCGCGGCCAGTGGGCACGTGATCATTAACCGCTCCATCTGCAATCTTTTGTTCATTTTTGATGGGCGGTTACTGGGAAATCTATACTTCGATCTTTCATGGGCATTACAACAATGATGAAACCGGTCGTTTAGCCTACGATCCAACCATGCTTTTAAAGGTGGTGTTGTTCGCCTATTCCCGATCCTCTCGCTCCATTTCATCCAATGTTTCCTGAAGCCAGCGTTTAGAACGATCATTAATATCTTCCTCGGAGAGAGCCGAATCTGTCTTCCTGATAGAATTACCAATAATTGTAATTGCTTCTTGCTCTGGTTGAGGACGTAATTCTGAAGGTACTCTGTTCCTATGGAGAGACTCGATGTGTTCTGTTAATAACAAATCTTCATTTGTGACTACAAGACAGTCACCAGGTTGTGCAAAAATTTTATACGTAACTGCTAGAAGTAATAGAACTATACGTATAGTAATCATTTCAATATTCAGCTTTAAATAGTACGTTTTGTTCGGACAGTATAGGCATAATAGCTGTTAGCAGGCAGATGTATGATAGTTTTTCCGCTTTGTCAGTAGTTAAGTAATGTACCAAAAAAAGTGCCGACAATCAGTTCGATCAAAACCTGTTCGGAGTATCTTTTAGCGGTAGATGCCTGCTGGTTTTGAGCCAGTCTCCAATGATTCTTTAGTGTAATCTTGTGTCTGTCAGCGTTGGTTCCCAGTTTTTATAAGTACTTGGTCTGGTGCTCTATTACACTTTAGAGTAGTGTCATTATTGGTGTTGCCTGAGGGGTGTTAACTCCGTTTTGAATGACCTTCACCCACTGATTTGAGATGACCCGCTTTCTGTCGTGTTTTTGAGCTCGACTTAACAGTTAAGTTCAGGATCATTCTTTATCCGATTATTTATTTCGGTTGAGCCATTCAAAAGTGCAGTCTGTATGCTCCATAAATTAATGACCTTTATAGGTCGGCATTGATTTTAAATCAGGAAAGATGAGTTCGCATATTTAATAAGAGGGATGTAGAGATAGCAGTTGTGCTTATCTTATTTTTCTAACGGTTTCTCAGGTTTCACCCGGATACCCATACTCTGAGCAATAAAGATGGATATAATCTGAAATAGCCTCTATTTGTTCGTAATTTTCAAAAAAAGGGTTGGTCAGAACCTGTGACACATAAAGCTGAACGACTGGGTAAAGCTCAATGCAATCTTGAATTAAACGAGCTAAGTAAACGTTGTTGAACCAAACTAGCTCAAGAAATACTAGAATCGCCTGCTCCACAGTTGCTCCTTTTTTTACTTATTAAGTTTTATGTAGCTAAAGGATTTACGAATTTATTTTTTATAATGCAACAATAGCATAAAGAGTTTAAAGAGCAATGGCACCTTTAGGGATGAATGCAACCAGCCACTAATAAAAATCAAAATCAGTATGCCGGTTTCTTAAATCGTTAGCTTTTAGTTCAGGGACTAACTTTTCTGGCAAGCACATTTTTCGCCAAAATCCTTTGTGGCTTTAGTTTGATTTTGTTCAAATTTAGACAAACTCTAAGCCTTTGGCACATGGTTTTAATTTTAACTCTTTTCTTTGCTCAGTAGTGAATGGCCATATGGTTAATGGAGAAAGAAATTTCACCATTTCTGCATGATAGCTTTCACTCTTGCCGCTGCCTTGTGGGGGAATTTGTTCACATTCGCCATGTAATGGGCTTTCCCCATCCTGGAGTGCCAGGGAACTCCGCCAGCAAACTTGTGTGGTACGGATCACCGCAAACAGTCTACATGTGTCCTTGCTGTCTCTGCATACCACCTGATAAGCCGTTAAGGTGTTGGCGATATTCTTCAGAATAACAAGGCACGATACATGCCTGCTGCCTACTGTTGACTTCTGGACATGGCCTGATCGATGTGACACTACATCACCCGCCCGAGGTGAATAAAAACATGCAAGGCAGAGTAAAAAAATGTCCGGAAAATCCTTGCTACATCAAGTTTTTCAGACAGGCACTGAATAGATGGGAATAAATAAAGCATTTTCAAATTTAAGGTCTATTGTTATGCCTCGTTGATAAGATCTTTAGGCAAATCCAATTATGAAAACAGTAAAACTTCTGACTATGATTCGCTTGTTTATGTTATTCATTCTGGCTGTGACTTTTCCTCTTGTTGGTCACAGTGCTGCTTTTTCCAACCTGTTGAGTTGGACAGCTTGGATGAGTTCCTCCAAAGCCATTGAAAAAAGGAGTGAGACATTGGAGGGGATTAGCAAACTGTCGTTTATAGGGCACAGTCCGCCTCTTCATCTCACTTATGATAGCAAGTCAAATGTCGAGATCGATAAAACAATTTCTGAACTGGATAATAATCAGCTTTATATCATTTTGAATGGCGTACCAAATGACCGGTTTGTTTTTTGTTTCAGGACACCTCCAGTATTCTCGTCGGAGAATTTTCTTTCTCCTCCGGTAATTACAAAGTCTTTAACGGATAAGGGTTTGCCCGATATACAAGACGTGAGATTGAGACTGTTGGGATCGACACCAGGTACTGGTCGCTGGCAGTATGAGTACACGGCCCGATGGCGTTTGCCCGCAGGTAATCACTCGCTGGTTCTGGCCGTTGAAAATAATGGTAATGAATGGCTTATAGAACCGGAATGTAGTGGTATTCTTTCAGAACTCACCCGTTCTCCGTCGCCTTTGAGAAGCAATACTTTCGATGGCAAAAAAGCATCATTTGTTGATATTTTTTACCGTAATAAACAGGCTGTAAGAAATGAGCCTGTCAGTTCTGACGACAATAGCCGTACCAGTGGGCCTTTAGCAATATCTGCATCACCTGATACTATCGATAACAGCGAATCATTCACAAGGTCTGGTGGTGGCGGTTTTGGTGGTGATGATTTAGACGATTTATTCAAGAAAAGGCCGGGAAATGGGTTAACGCCTCTTTACTCTTTTGAATGGATGAGTGACCTGGTCAGCAGAATAATCCTTGTACCTGTCCCTGACGCTGATGGCGAAACCTTAAAAAAACAGATTTGGGATACCCGGATTCTTCTCAAAATCAAACAGGGTTGGAATGAGCAGGCGATTATTATTTCGCAGGAACTCTGGCGTAAAATAAAGGGTGCAAATCTTGAAAGGAGTACGGGACTTTTTCTGGCATTGTCCAGAAATCCCGATAATCCGGAAGTTGCATTCGATCACTACCTGAGCAGTAACCCGGCACAACCCTTACAGGCAGAAGACTATCGTCGCTATACGCAGCAAGATTTTATTTTAAGTCCCAAACAATTACTTAGTGTGTCTGTTTTTCCGGGCCATTGCCCCACTGGGATCGGTTGCTCTGGAGGAACCGGTCAGGTTGAAAAGGAAATGGCAGACCTTGGCGCGAAACCTCCCGGCTATAGCCAATCTCAAAGAGACGATGATCGGCACCATCAAGGAAGCCAAGGTAGAAGAGGGAGTGGGGGAGATGATGGATCCGGTAGATCACCAAGCAGTGGACTATGCAAAAATTGCAATAAGCCTGTTGTTGCCTTCAATAAATGCCGTGAATGCCTGAATCGTGAATCTAATTTATTTGAGCAGGTAGCTAATAAAGAGCTCTCCTCTTCAACAGATCAAAATAGCGAAATACCACTGTCTGAAGCAAAAGATTTTAATGCTTTAGCAATTGATGTATTTCAGTGGTTTCAAACTTTGAGATCAAATGAAAAGGAGGCAATACATTATTTTCACCATAATGACTACTATAATCTACCAGAGCTTTATAAGCTTTTATCTCATCGCTTTTATTTAGACAAGAATAATCTAAGTAAATTTCATTCAAAATGGGTTGAATTTACAAAAGGAAATCTGGCACTTTACTCGCTTATTTCAGAAGTCGGTGAATTGGCTAAATCCCAGGGAGTCGATGATTATGTTGAGGTGATGAGAATTATACAAGCGCTCGCATTAAAAAGGGAGGTATATGAGAACGAAATTTCTTTAACACTATTCAGAAGCAAATTGATAAACTATCTAGCGAGAAATAATCTTTTGGTATCTGATGAATCGGATCAAATTTCTTATTCAAGATTGCATTGCCATAAGAAAGCAGAATTGATTGATTTTATTTATCAGTTTTTTAAATTGACTGTTCCCTTGGTAAAAGAAGAAACTGTACCATTGGGATATGAAGTAATGGTAATGTTAAATAGCTTTGCCAGAGAGATTTATGCTGAGTTTTTTTTTGGTCTTCCGGATGTTGATGATGACGGTTTATTCGACGTTATTATGTGGGGTTATGCAAATCACAATCAATATTCTTTTCTAACTCCAAACAACAGGGATAATTTTCTTGAGGTTAACAGTCATCAATCACTTCAAAATATGGCATTGTTTGTTTCTGCTGATGGATCATCAAATGCTGAAGAAGTTAGCACTATGTTTACGGCTTTGGCTATTGTAAAATCAATGTTTTCCGAACGTTTGACAAAAGTTTTTCCGGAGCATGCTCTTTTAATAAAAGGTATTCCCTATAAGCAACTTGATTTTTTAAGGACTTTTACTTCTAAAGCCAGAGAGCAGCTTTTTGAAGTGCTAAAACTTAGTGGGGAAGAAAAAAAAGATGAATTCATACGTAGTATGCTTTTGATCTTTGGTATGGTTCCAAAAGAACTATCTGATGAATTGTCTAAAGAATCGGATTCTGAACTTTATCCATTATCGCAAGTTGCTTCTCACGCAGTAGCACATCCTCAGCATCTGTCATCAAAAATAAGAATACCGCAGTCTGTAAGTTTGGACTTTGCTTTACCACAAGGGGTACTCCAGAATATTGGATTTAAGCTGGACGAAGATTGGGAAAATTTTGCCAAAAGCTCTTTCCTTAGTAATGCTGATGTAAGAAAGATTGATGCTGATAACGAGAGAGTTGAAGATAAGGCAATGGCAATGCTAGAACTATGGCAACAATTGAAAGTCCGAATTACCTTTGTAGATTTACTGGTTGTTCTTGAAAGCATCGGACGAGATGATCTTATAGACGATATAATGGAACTTTATGCTCTTTGAAATCATTAACTTTTTTATCGAAAGTCGTCTCAATTCGGTGATTTTGGAGCATTTTATGGCAGCGGTAAAACAACAGTGGGCATCAACAGTCGGGACAGCAGTTTTGGTATTTTCATCTAACCATGTGATCTGTTTCTGAGGTGTTTCATAAAATTTAGTGCACCGCGAAAAACCACGTCCTATGGACGTGGTCATGAATTGTTGGCCCTGCCTGCAATGAACGGAGCTACCCATGCTACAGCGAGGCATAAGGCTCATGCCCATTGATTTTGGCGGTTTTGGGACAGAGTGAAGCGGTCGTTTATAGTAGCCCGACTGTGCAATTCAATTGTTCTTCTGAGAAATATCAGAATAGGTGAGAATAAATAAAAAAACTTCAAATATAAGGTCTATTGTAATCTCTTATCAATAAGATTGTAGGCAAATTCAATTATGAAAACAGCAAGGCTTTTTGCTGTGATCCGGCTGTTTCTGTTACTCACCCTGTCTGTCATTTTACCGCTTGCCGGTCACAGTGCCACCCATATCAAATGGAGTTCAGGACTTTTTCTGGCATTGTCCAGAAATCACGATAATCCGGAAGCTGCATTTGAACAGTACCTGAGCAGTAACCCGGCACAACCTTTACAAGCAGAAGACTATCCTCGTTATGCAAAACAAGAATTCATTTTAAGTCCTAAACAATTACTTAGTGTGTCTTTTTTCCCAGGCTTCGTCCCCAGCGGGACGAGCCACTCCGGGGGAAGCAGTCAGGCTCAAAGGCAAATGACCAACCTTAGTGAAACCCCACCTGCCGACACCCAATTTAAAAAAGACTATGGTCGTCAAAATCGGGGCAGCCGTGATGGTGGAGGGAGTGGGGGAGACGATGGTTCAGGTGGATCACCAAACAGTGGGTTATGCCAAGTTTGTAAAAAACCGGTACTAGCTTTCAACAAATGCAAAGAATGTCTGGATCGTGAACCCAGTGTTGCTGAGCAGGAACTGACTAAAGAACTGCCTTCTGCAATAAGACAAGATAGAAAAACAGCTGTGTCAGGAACAAAAAATGCTGACACATCAGCAATCCATGTATTTCAATGGTTCAGAACTTTAAAATTAAAGGATAGGCAGAGAGGAAATTGCTTTCACAGAAATGATTGCTATAAATTTCCACAACTTTATAATCTTTTAACTCAAAGTTTTATGTCAGATAAAAATACGCTTAGTAAGTTTCATTCGCATTGGGCCAGGTTCTTAAATTACAGTATGTCAATTTACGAGCTTATTTCAGAAGTCGGTAGATTGGCAAAATTAAAGGGGATTGAAGATTATGTTGAGGTAACAAGGATAGTTAAAGTGCTTGCTTTTTATAGGGATGAATTTGAGAGCGAAACTAGTTTGAAAGAATTTGGAAACGACTTGTTGAACTGCCTGACGAGTAACAATATTATTGCCTCTGATGACTCAGATCAAGTTTTTTATTCGGGATTAGATCATCAAAAGAAAGTAGTGTTAGTTAAGTTTATTTATCAGATCTTTAAAAAAACTGGTCAGTTGCTAGAAGATGAAATGTTTCCGTCGGAATTTGAAACAATATCAATGTTAAATAAATTGGCGAGAGACGTTTATGCCAAGTATGCTTTTGGTATTCCGGGTCCGGATATTAATGATCAGGGGTTATCAGAGATTCCTGTGTGGGGCTCTGCGAGCCAAAATGAATATTCTTTTATTACTCCATTTAACATTGATATTTTTCTTGAAATTACCAATCATCAACCACTTCATCTTCTGGCATTAAATGTTTCTGCCGATCAATCATTAGATGTTGAAGACGTTAAAGCTATGTTTACTGCTTTGGCTCTTATAAGATCAATGTTTGGGCAACGGTTAAACGCTATATTCCCAGAACATGTCAACTTTGCTAAAGATGTAACCCATGAGCAAATTGATCTGTTAAGTACTTTTACTCTTATAGCGAGGGAAAAACTGGTTGAGATACTGAACCTTGCTAAGCCGAAAGAAAAAGACGAATTTATTCGTAGTATGTTTTTGATCTTCGGTATCCTTCCTAAGGATCTATCTTATGAAATGTGTGCTCCTGAACCTGTTACGTTAACGCAAGCCACTGCCGACGCAGCTGTGCATGCTCAGTATCAACAATCAGAAAGAAGCACACCGCAGTCTGTAAATTTGTGCTCTACTGTAGCAGAACAGGAACTCCTGAATATTGGTTCTAAACTTGACATCGATTGGCAAAAATTTGCAAAAAATACGGGTGTTCTCAGTGACGATCAACTAAGAAGTATTAATGTTGATAACGATAGATTTGATGATAAAGTAAAGGCAATGATGGAAAAATGGAAACGAATGAAAGGCTGGATTACCTTCAATGACTTACTGGATGTTCTTGCAGAAATCGAACGATATGATCTTATAACCGAACTAATAGATCGTTATCATCTTTGACACTATAGACTTTATATCTGGTTCCCGAGAGAAGTAAAATGGGTATCCCTATATTTGACTAATCGACTTGATATAATAATCTTTTCCTGCTTCCGATTTTTACCGCTTTATCAGGAAATCCCATTACTCGAACTCGTAGCAGCCTATTTTAACTGATTCAGCTACTGCCTGAGCGCTCAACCAACAACACCTACCCCGCAAGGCTTGGGTGGGGTTTATTAAAAATTCTGGTTTGATCTTCATTGGCAACATGTGCTCCACATTCACGTCTTTTTCCGGGGCCGACAGAGTTGTCAACATAGTGACAGAAGAGTGATGCGACGTTTATAGTAACTTGGCTGCGAATTTTAAAGGTTTTTTCGAGAGATATCAGAACAGGTGAGAAAAAATAAAACAACTTCAAATTTAAGGTCTATTGTTATCCCTGCTTAATAAAATTTGTAGGCAAACCCAATTATGAGAACGGCAAGGCTTCTCGCTATGACACGCCTGTTTCTTTTATTCATCCTGTCTGTCATTTTACCGTTTGCTGGTCACAGTTTTGCTTATAGTAACCTGGTGCGCTGGCCAGATTGGGGGAGTTCTTCCAAAGACATTGTGAAGCGGGGCGAGGTATCAGGGATAATTAACAAACTGTCGTTTATCGGGAGCAATCCGCCCCTTCTTCTTACTTATCATCGCAAGATGCTTGAAGAGAGCGGTCAAACAGTTTCTGAACTGGAGAACAATCAGCTTTATATTATCCTCGATAGCCAACCGGGCGACCTGTTTAATTTTTGTTTCAGGACGCCCCCCGCATCTTCGACTGGAAATTTTCCCTCCCCTCCTGTAATTAAGAAGACTGTATCTCATCAGGGTATGACGGATATACAAAATGGAAGAATGAGACGGGTCGAATCGGCACCAGACAGTGGTTTCCGGCAGCATGAGTACTCGGCCAGATGGCGTTTACCGGCAGGTAATCAGTCTTTGGTTCTGGCCATTGAAGACAATGATAATGGGTGGGTTATAGAACCGGAATGTAGCGGTATTTTTTCAGAAAGCGCTGCTTTTAAGTCGTCATCGGGCAGCAGCACATTCGATAGCAAAAAAGCATCATTTGTCGATATTTTTTACCTTAATAAACAGGCTGTAAAACATGGGCCTGATATTCCTGAAGGCAGCAGCCGTTTCAGTGGGCCTTTTGCGATACCCGGAGCCTCTGATACTGCTGATAACAGCGAGCCATACATAAGCTCTGGCGGTGGCAGTTTTGGTGGTGGCGATAATTTAGACGATTTATTCAAGAAAAAGCCAGGAAATGGGATGGCTCCTCTTTACTCTTTCGAAGTAACGAGTGAGCCATTCAGTAGAATGATCCTGATGCCTGTTCCTGGCGCAGTCGGCCAGACCGCAAAAAAACAGATTTGGGATAACCGGATTGTGCTCAAAATCAAGCAGGGTTGGAATGGGCAGGCGATCATTATTTCGCAGGAACTTTGGAATAAGATAAGGGGTGCAAATCTTGAAAGGAGTTCAGGGCTTTTTCTGGCGTTGTCCAGAAATCCTGATAATCCTGAAGCTGCATTTTATCATTACCTGAGCAGTCACCCAGCACAGCCTTTGCAGGCAGAAGACTATCGTCGTTATGCACAGCAAGAGTTCATTTTAAGTCCCAAACAATTACGCAGCGTGACCGTTTTTCCGGGTACTGTTCCTACAGGGATAGGCCATTCTGGAGGAACCGGAACCAGTCAGGCTGAAAATCAAAAGGGTGACGTTAATAGGACTCCGCCTACCAATACGCAGTTTCAAAGTGGCGATGGTCGTCAAGATCAAGGCAGCAGAGGTGGAAGTGGGAGTGGAGGAGACGATGGGTCAGATGGATCACCAGACAGTGGGTTATGCCAAAATTGTAATAAACCGGCACTGGCTTTCGATAAATGCAAAGAATGTCTGGATCGTGAATCCAGTGTACTTGAGCAGGATCCGACTGAAGAACTGCTTCCTGCAATAAGACAATATGAGGGAAAGCCTGAGTCAGGAGCCAGTATCGTTGAGTTGGAATCGACTGAAGAACTGCTTCCTGCAATAAGTCAAAATAGGGAAATACCTGTATCAGGAACAAAAGATGCTGATACTTCAGCAATCCAGGTATTTGAATGGTTCAAAATGTTGGAATCAAATGAGAGTCAGAGAGAAGATTGTTTTCGCATTAATGATTACTATAAGTTCCCAGAGCTTTATAGACTTTTAACTCAAAGTTTTATGTCAGATAAAAATACGCTACGTAAATTTCATTCGAAATGGGTTAAGTTTTTAAATGGCAGTCTATCTCTTTATCACCTTATTTCAGATGTGGGGGAATTGGCAAAATCTCAGGGAATTGAAGATTATGTTGAAGTGGCAAAAATTGTTAAAGCACTTGCTGTTTACAGGGATGACTTTGAGAACGAAATCGGTTTGAAAAAATTCAGAAACGAATTGCTGAACTACTTAACGAGAAATGATTTTTTCGCTTCTGATGACCCAGGTAAAGTTTTTTATCCAGGATTAGGTCGCCAGGAAAAAGCAGAGTTAATTAATAATATTTATCAGATATTTGAAAAAACGAGTCGACCTCTACAGAGTGAAAGATTTCCATCGAGGTTTACAACAATATCAATGTTAAATAAATTTGCCAGAGATGTTTATGCTAAGTATGGTTTTGGTCTTCCGGATCTGGAAATGGAATATGAGGACACACCAGGAATTCTTATGTGGGGCTGTGGGAGTAGTGGTGAATATTCTTTTATTACTCCATATAACAAAGATTTTATAAGTGGAATCATTAGTCAATCACTTCATATGCTGGCATTAGGAGTTACTGCCAATGAATATTTGGATTTTGGTGCTGTTGAAGCTATGATTACCGCCTTTGTTCTTATAGGATCAATGCACGGACAACGTTTAAATGATATGTTCCCTGAATATGCCAGTTTTACGAAAGATTTACCCAGTGAGCAACTTGAGCTTTTAAGCGCTTTTAGCATTAAAGCCCATGAAGCGCTTGTTAAGGTTCTGGAACAGGCTGGATCAGAAAAAAAAGACAAATTTATACGTAGTATGTTTATGATCTTTGGTATGGTTCCTGAGAAGCTATCGGATGAGCTGTAAGATCAATCATCGGATCCCGAACCTGTTCCCTTAACGCAAGCCGCTGCACATGCAGACGCATATCCACAGGATCATGAATCAGAAATAAGCGCGCTACAGCCTCTAACCTTGAATTCTGATACAGCGGAAATCCTGGATGTGTGTTCCAGACTCGATATCGATTGTTCCTCATTTGTCAAAAAAAGCACACCACAGTCTGTAACTTTGGACTCTACCGTAGCGCAAGAGGAACTCTTGAATATTGGTTTTAAAATAGGTATTGATTGGCAAAAATTTGCCAGAAATACCGGTGTTCTTAATGAAAAACATATAATAGAAATTGATAAAGCTAACGTTGGGTTTGATGATAAGGCAAGGGCAATGATGGAAAAATGGAAAAATGGAAAAGCATGAAATTTCGGATTACCTTCAATGACTTGCTGGATGTTTTTACACTAATCGGACGATTTGATCTTATAACCGAGGTAGTAGATCGTTATCATTTGTGAAATTGTTAACTTTTTATCCGGCTCCCCAAGAGAACTAAAATGGCTATCCCTGTATTTGACTAATTGACCGGATATAATAATCTTCTCCTGCTTCCGATTATTACTGCTGTAGCAGGAGATCCCATTACTCGAACCCGCAGCAGCCTGTTTTGACTGATTCAGGTACTGCCTGAGCCGTCAAGCAACAACATTGATTTTGTTAGTTTAGGGGCAAAGTGATGGCGACGTTTAATAGTAGTTTGGCTGCGAATTTTAAAGGTTTTTTCGAGAAATATCAGAAAAGATGGGAATAGATAAAACAACTTCAAATTTAGGGTCTATTGTTATCCCTCCTCAATAAAATTTGTAGGCAAAACTCACTATGAAAACGGCAAGGATTTTCGCTATGACTCGCTTGTTTCTGTCGTTCATCCTGTCTTTTATTTTGCCACTTGCAGGTCACAGTTCTGCTTATACCAGCCTGTTGAGTTGGCCAGATTGGGGGAGTTCTCCCAAAGACACTGAGAAGTGGGGTGAGGCATCAGGAGAGATTAACAAACTGTCGTTTATAGGGAGCAATCCGCCCCTCCTTCTTACTTATGATCGCAAGACGCTTGAAGAGAGCGGTAAAACAGTTTCTGAACTGGAGAAAAATCAGCTTTACATCATCCTCGATAGCCAACCGGGTGACCTGTTTAATTTTTGTTTCAGGACGCCTCCTGCATTATCGACAGGAAATTTTCCCTCCCCTCCTGTCATTAAAAAACCTCTAACGGATCAGGGTATGATGGATATACAAAATGGGAGAATGAGACGGGTCGAATCGGCACAAGACAGTGGTTTCCGGCAGCATGAGTACTCGGCCAGATGGCGTTTACCGGCAGGTAATCAGTCTTTGGTTCTGGCCATCGAAGACAATGGTAATGGATGGGTTATTGAACCGGAATGTAGCGGTATTCTTTCAGAAAACGCTGTTTTAAAGTCGTCATCGGGCAGCAACGCATCTGATAGCAAAAAAGCATCATTTGTCGATATTTTTTACCGTAATAAACAACCTGTACAAAATGGGCCTGGTAAGCCTGATGGCAGCAGCCGTTTCAGTGGGCCTTTTGCAATACCCGGAACCTCTGAGACTGCCGATAACAGCGAGCCTTACATAAGCTCTGGTGGTGGCGGTTTTGGTGGTGGCGATGATTTAGGTGATTTATTCAAGAAAAAGCCAGGAAATGGGATGGCTCCCCTTTACTCTTTTGAATTAACGAGTCAGCCGGTCAGTAGAATGATCCTGGTGCCTGTCGCCGGCGGGCAGACCGTAAAAAAACAAATTTGGGATACCCGGATTGTGCTCAAAATCAAACGGGGTTGGAATGAGCAGGTGATTATTATTTCGCAGGAACTTTGGAATAAGATAAGGGGTGCAAATCTTGAAAGGAGTTCAGGGCTTTTTCTGGCATTGTCCAAAAATCCCGATAATCCGGAAGCTGCATTTGAGCATTTCCTGAGCAGTCAACCGGCACAGCCGTTACAAACGGAAGACTATCGTCGTTATGCACAGCACGAGTTTATTTTAAGTCCCAAACAATTACGCAGCGTGACCGTTTTTCCGGGCCATGTCCCCACTGGGATCAGCCACTCCGGGGGAAGCAGTGAGGCTGAAAAACAAATGGCCGACCTTAGTGAAACCCCACCTGCCAATACCCGGTTTAAACAAGACAATGGTCGTGAAAGTCAAGGTAGCCGAGGTGGAAATGGGAGTGGGGGCGACGATGGGTCAGGTGGATCTTCAAACAATGGGTTATGCCAAAATTGTAATAAACCGGTATTAGCTTTCAATAAATGTAAAGAATGTCTGGATCGTGAATCCAGTGCACTTGAGCAGGAACCGACTAAAAAACTGCTTCCTTTAGTAGGAGGAGTTAGGAAAATGCCAGAATCAGGAATCAATGTGCTAGAACAGGAGGCGACTGAAGAACAGCCTCTTGCCACTAGACAAGATAGAGAAATACCGGTGTCAGGAACAAAAGATGCTGATGCTTCAGCAATCGAGGTGTTCCAATGGTTCAAAAGTTTGAAATTAAATGATAGGCGGAGAGCAAATCTTTTTCACACTAATCATCACTATATTTTTCCAGAAATTTATAATCTTTTAACTCATAGTTTTTTTTCAGACAAAAATACTCTTAGTGATTTTCATTCGAAATGGATTAGTTTTGTAGAGAATAATATATCACTTTATGATCTTATTTTATATGTTGGTGAGTTGGCAACATCGCAGGGAGTCGAAGAGCATCTCGAGGTGACGAGAATTATTATAGCGCTTGCATTATATAGAAATGTATATATAGACGAAGTTGCGCTGGTGCGATTCAAAAACGAATTGCTGAACAGCCTGGTGGATAATAATCTTTTGATATCTGATGACTCAGACCAAGTTTTTTATTCAGGGTTAGTTCGCGAAAAGAAAGTGGTGCTAATTAATTCTATTTATCAGTTTTTTAAAAAGACGGGGCGTCTACTACAAGAAGAAACTGTTCCGTCGGGATTTAAAACAATAGAAATGTTAAATAAATTAGGCAGAGATGTTTATGCTAAGTATATTTTTGGTTTTCCGGTTATTGATGGCCAAGGGTTTGACATTATTATGTGGGGCTATTCGAGCCAAGGTCAATATTCTTTTATTACTCCATCTAACAAAAATAATTTGCTTGAAATGCCTGATCATCAAACACTTCAGGGACTAGCATTAAATGTTTCTGGCGATGGATCATCAAAATGTGAAGATGTTAGGGGTATGTTTACTGCTTTAGTTCTTATAAGATCAATGTTATCGTATCGTTTAAGTGGTATATTTCCTGAACATAGTCTTTTAGCTGAAGAGCTACCCAGTAAAGAACTTGAGCTTTTGATGGATTTTACCCTTAAAGCCAGAGAAAAGCTTGTTGAGGCATTGGAGCTTAGTGAGCCAGAAGAAAGAGACGAATTCATTCGTAGTATGTTTTTGATCTTTGGTATGGTACCTAGAGAATTATCTAATCTATTGTCTTGGGAAGTTAATCACGAATTTTTTCCGTTAACGCAAGCCGCTGAGTATGTATCGAAACATCCGCGGTATCATCCATTTAAAACAGGCACTCCACAGGCGGTAATTATGAAAGCTCCTTTACCACTGGGAGAATTGCTGAATATTGGTCTTAAACTAGGGAAAGATTGGAAGAATTTTGCCAGACAAACGGGTGTTTTTAGTAATCACAACCTAAGGAGTATTGATGATGATATCGATGAAGATGATGGAAAGGCAATGGAAATGCTGGAACGATGGAAAAAAAGGAAAGTTGGACTTACCTTTAAAGACTTACTGCTTGTTCTTGAAAAAATAAAACGAAATGATCTCAAGCGCGAAGTAATGGATCGTTATGGTCTTTGAAACTATTGGCTTTTCAGCTTGTTCCCATGCTTTTTGGCTCTGTAGCTTGTAGCGTGGGAACGAGTTGTTGTAGTTTTGTGACAGTCTTCAGAACACGGGGTTAAACGGCATATCTGATAAAGAATCTGAATGTTTTTGTCAGGATTTCTTGCGAAGATGTTAGTAAGAATATTGAACAAATATCAAAACTGAGACTCTTAAATAGTCTGAGATGAAAGAGTTAGAGGGTTATACAATGTACTCAAACATAAATATGGAGGCTAGTGGCTCCTTTGCGGCTACAAATAATTGTCCAAATAACCAGGCAAAAGAGCCGGTAACGTATCAGGGTCATACCCTAGTCAGTGTGGAGTCTGTAGTCGGCTCTGATTTACCAGGGGTGAGTGCCTGTCAGCAAACCTCCATCAGGTTAAGAAAATACACCGCTTATGATCATCCTTTAAGTCATGTCTTTAAACATATTCAAGATGTTATTTCAAAAAAATATGGAATCACTGTTGGAATCAATAAAGACAGGCTTGTTTTTGATTTAACTAAAAAAATCAATGAAGAACAGGATCTGCTTTTAGAATTTGGTGAATATCATTATTTAGTCTCAAGTGCCTTCAATGGTACGGATATTCCTGATTTAATCAGAGCTGAAAGGCTAATTCCTATTGTTCTGAAAGGTGATAGTAAAAGTCAATTCATTTTAGAGTTTAAGTATTTTCCTGAGGCCTACGTGCATACTCTTTATGGAGAAGAGACGCCACTTAAAACACTATCTATTATGCCCTTTTATAATCCTGAAGCATTAAACGATGTTGATAGTTCTATGTTAAGGCTGGATATGTTTGATGTGGGGTTCATAGATGGCTCGCCACGATACATTTTTACTACAGGCATTTGCCCCTGCATTTGTGTTGCTTTTTTTGATAAATCTCTAAATAAGGTGCTACTTTGTCACTTTGCTGGTACAGATTTTTTATCTGAAAAACTATCAGAAATTTTTGATTTTTGCGATCAGCAGAAAATGAAAAGCCTTAAATGCCATATTGTTGGTGGAGAATGTAAGTTTCTAGGTCAGAAATACGGTTTTTTAGATTTAATTGACTTTATATCCGCAAAAGGTGTTCCCATAAAACAGATGTTTGTTGGTGATAGTAAAGACCGTCCAAAATCGGTAGTTATAGACACCAGGGATATGAGCTTGTATGGGCTTCCTTTTAGTGATCTTGATTTTCCTGCAAGCAGCCAAGACATGTATGTATCGAAAAAGAAACTTAGGCGTATAGCAAAGATGCCTCTCATAACGAAGAATCATAGCCTTTCATTATTAACGGCTGGTCTGGATGCCTGATTTAAACTGAAACGAGTGGAAAGGGCAGCCTTCGTGACACAGTATGTTCAAAGACTGGAGCATATTGTCGGCCTTTCTTGCAATGTTGTTAGTAATAAAAGTGAACGATTCTCGAAATAAAGTCTCTAAAATAACTGAGTGATTTAAGATTGAGGAATTATATATGGACCCAAGAACAGGCTTGCATGAAAGCTGTGTGTTTGCTTCCATAGATCACACTTCAAACAACCAAATTAAAGAGCAGGGAAATAATAAGGGGCATACTGTTTTGAGTGTTATGCCTCTGGTTTCGTCTGGTTCCTATGGGATGAGTGCCTGTCAGCAAACTCCTATCAGTTTAAGAAAATACACCGCTTATGATCATCCTGGGAAACAAGTCTTTAAACACATACAAGATGTTTTTTTAGAAAAAACCGGAATCCCTGTTGTCGTCAATAAAGGAAGGCTTGCTTTTGATTTAACTGAAAAAATCATTGATGATCAGGATGGCTTTTTTACATGCTCAGGGTGTCATGCTAAATTAGGACATCTATTTGATGGCACAGATATCCCTAATTTAATTAGATCTGAAAGACTAATTCCTGTTGTTCAGAAAGGTGATAGTGAAAATCAAATGCTTTTAGAGTTTAAGCATTTTCCTACTGCCTATGTCCATACTCTATATGGAGAAGAGACGACTCTTAAAACACTACCAATTGCACCTTTTTATAATTCTCAAGCTTTAAGTGACGTTAATACTTCGATGCTGAGGGTAGATGCGTTTGAAGTGGGGTTTAGCGATGGCTCACCACGATACATTTTTACTACAGGTCTTTACCCCTGCATTTGTGTCGCTTTTTTTGATAAATCTCAAAATAAAGTGGTACTTTGTCACTTTGGTGGAACAAGTATTTCACCCAAAAATCTATCAGAGATCTTTGATTTTTGTGATGAGCAAAAAATGAAAAGCCTTGAGTGTCACATTGTAGGCGGTCAATATAATTATCTAGGTCAGAAAAACGGTTTTTTAACTTTGATAGATTATATATCTTCAAAAGACGTACCCATAAACCAGATGTTTGTAGGAGATACCAAAGATCGCCCAAAATCTATAGTCATAGATACCAGAGACATGAACTTGTATAAGCTTCCTTTTTGTGAACTTGATTTTCCAGTAAGCCACTATGAAATGGATTCAACAAAGGAAAAGTTCAGGCATATGGCAACGATGCGTCTCATAACAAAAAAACACAGTCTTTCATTATTGACAGCTGGTTTGGATTCCTGAAGTGAATTGAAACTGATACAAGTCAAAAGGGCACCCTTAGTGGCACGCTAAGGATAAAAAAACTGGAGGTGTAACTATGTCAGACATAGTTGCAAAGTTGTTCGTAATGAGCGTGAACGACTGCCGAAATCAAGTCGCTAAAGTAGCCGAGTAGTTTAAGGAATTGTATTATGGACCCAAAAGTAGGCCTGGATGCAGACCTTGTTTTTACTTCTATAAAACACACTTCAAATAGCCAGTTAAAAGAACAGGTAACACATCAGGGGTATTCTGTTGCGAGTGTCGAGCCTGTAATCTCCCATGGCGATCAGGGGATGAGGGGTTATCAACAAACACCTGTCAGTTTAAGAAAATACTCTGCTGATGATGATCGTAGAAGTCATCTATTCAAAAAGATTCACGATATTGTTTCAGGAAAAAAAGGAATTACTGTTAGCATGAATAAAGATAGGCTTATTTTTGATTTGACTAAAAGAAATAATGTGAATCAGGACAACTATTTTAAAGATGGTGAATATCACGCTTTAATCGGAAATGCATTCGAAGGTACAGATATCCCTGATATAATCAGAGCGGAAAGGCTGATTCCTATTGCTCGGAAAGGCTATAAGGAGAAACAATTAACTGTAGAGCTCAAGGTTGCTCCTGAGGCCTACGTCCATACTTTGTATGGTCAGGAAGTGCTACTTGAAACGAAGCCTTTTACCCCTTTTTATAATCCCCGGGCATTAAAGGATGCTGATACCTCTATGTTAAGAGTCAATATGGATGAATTGGGGTTCACAGATGGTTCGCCACGATATATATTTACCACGGCTCTCGCTCCCTGCATTTGTCTTGCTCTTTTTGACGGGTCTCAAAGTAAAGTGCTACTTGGTCATTTTGGGGCTGCTGATTTTTCATATGAAAAGCTGTCAGATATTTACAAGTTTTGTGATCAACAACAAATGAGAAGCCTCGAGTGTCATATTGTCGGTGGCTGGTATCAATATTTAGGTATGGAAAACGGTTTTTTGAGCTTGATCGATTTTGTATCTTCAAAAGGTATTCCCATAAAACAGTTGTTTGTCGGTGACACCCCAGATCGTCCAATGTCCGTAGTTGTAGATACTAAGGATATGAGTCTGTACGGGCTTCCTTTCAAAAGCCTGGACTTTCCGACAAGTATTGTAGAAAGGTTCAGAGCAAAGAAAGAACTCAAGCGCTTAGCCAAATTGTTTCTCCTGACAAAAGATCATAGCCTTTCACTATACACATCTGGTTTGGATGCCTGATGCGAGTTAAAAGTGAAGTGCGAAATAAGGACATTGATACAGAGTAAAGAAGCTCCGGCCTGTTTAACGGAGCTTTTCAAACGTTGCGCGGTCAGTCGTGGAGGTGTTCCGCTGCGTAAAGTGTGTTTTCCAGCAGAGTGGCCACGGTCATCGGGCCCACACCGCCTGGTACAGGCGTGATCCAACTGGCTCTCTGCTGTGCCGTTTCGAACTCGATATCACCTACCAGTCGACCGTCGTCCATACGGTTAATGCCGATGTCGATGACTATTGCACCTTCTTTAACCCATTCACCTTTGACCAGTCCTGGTTTGCCAACGGCAACCACCAGAATCTCGGCTCCGCCTACAACCTCTTTGAGGTCGTGGGTAAAGCGATGAGCTGTTGTTGTTGTGCAGCCTGCCAACAGTAATTCCATGGTCATGGGGCGGCCAACGATGTTGGATGCGCCAACGATCACTGCATTTTTGCCGCGAATGGCTTCACCGGTACTCTCTAGCAGGGTCATAACACCTTTTGGTGTGCAGGGGCGCAGCATTGGGATGCGTTGAACCAGACGGCCAATATTATAAGGGTGGAAACCATCTACGTCTTTGTCAGGACGAATGCGTTCTAATACAGGGTCGCAGTTGATGTGCTCTGGCAGTGGCAGCTGAACCAGGATGCCATCAATGGCCGGGTCCTCATTCAGCTGGTCAATAAGGCCCAAAAGGTCTGCTTCGCTGGTAGAAGCAGGCAGGTCATGAGAAACAGAGTGAAAGCCAACACGTTCACAGTCACTTCTTTTTTTGCCTACGTATACCTGGGAGGCAGGGTCGTCACCCAGCAGAACGACAGCAAGACCCGGTACCCTGAGTCCCTGTACAATCCGTTGTTTGACGCGTTCAGCAATGGAATCTTTCAGTTTTTCGGCAATGGCCTTGCCGTCAATGATTCTAGCGGTCATGGTTCTTGGTGGATGCCTGTTAAGCGGACGAGTTGCCCATTTTATCATGGAAGTTCTTTATTGTTCATGAATTGAATAGGTCGAAGATACCTATAGCTATTAGATGGAGTTCTCCTGGAGTGCCGAATGACCCGGGTGATTGTTTTCGGCTGAAAAAATGAACGTTTCGAGTCTGGTCAGTCTGGTACTCCTGTGTTAGATTGTTTGCCGTTGGAAGCAAGGCGGAGCTCAAGTCCGGCGACTCGTTGATGGCTCAGATGATTGAATTAAATCGACGTTGACGAGACACTCTCTTCTGGGTAATATTCGCCGCGCTGCAACGATCAGCACATTGGATTAACAGAAAGTTATCCATGACTCGGGGTATAGCGCAGTCTGGTAGCGCGCCTGCTTTGGGAGCAGGATGTCGGGAGTTCGAATCTCTCTACCCCGACCAGATTAATCACTGGTTAAAATGTTCTTAATGTTTAGACGAGTGATAACTTATGATGCGCCCGTAGCTCAGCTGGATAGAGCATCCGCCTTCTAAGCGGATGGTCGCAGGTTCGAATCCTGCCGGGCGCGCCATAATTAACTGTCTCGAAGAGTCGGTTATTGCTGGTGGGCGTAGCTCAGTTGGTAGAGCCCCGGATTGTGATTCCGGTGGTCGTGGGTTCGAACCCCATCGTCCACCCCAGTATGAAAAAAGGGTTTAAGCCCGATATTTGGTTTGTCAAGAGTTAAGCAGCATCAGTAAAGTGCTGTAAGCGGATGTGGTGGAATTGGTAGACACGCTGGATTTAGGTTCCAGTGCCGCGAGGCGTGAGAGTTCGAGTCTCTCCATCCGCACCAGTGAACGATACGGGGATAAGCTTGCTTATCCCCGTTTTTGTATTGGAAAAATAGCCTGTTTGAGCCGGGCATTCTCTCTGCAACTAGTCCGCAGTCCCAGCTCGCTGGTGAGGCGTGAGAGGGGCAGGGGTCTGTTTGTATGATCCGGGGTGCAACCTATAAGTACTTTTGCTAGTCTATGCGCCTTTGTTCCATACGTACTGCAACTCAGGTTTTATTGAGGAACGCAAATGCAAGTCTCCGTAGAAACGACTTCCGGTCTGGAGCGTCGCCTGACAATTACAATCCCAGCCGACAAGATCGATGGGGAAATCAACAAGCGACTGCAGGATCTGTCTCGTCGTGTTCGCCTGGATGGTTTCCGTCCCGGCAAAGTGCCTATGAAGGTCGTTAAGCGTCGCTATGGCCTGGGTGCACGTCAGGAAGTGCTCGGTGAGCAGATGCAACAGGCGTTTGTAGAAGCGATAACCCAGGAAAATTTGAATCCTGCAGGTGCGCCCCGTGTTGAACCCAAGAATGACGAAGAAGGCAAGGATTTTGAATTCGTAGCCATCTTCGAGGTTTATCCGGAGATTGTAGTGGGTGACTTCGCAGGTGTTGAAGTTGAGCGCCCGGTCGCTGAAGTTTGCGATGCTGATATCGATGAAATGGTAGAAACTCTGCGTGCTCAGAGCAAAACCTTTGAAGATGTAGAGCGTGCTGCTGAACTGGGTGACCAGATCGTATTTGATTACGTGGGTTCCTTTGCTTCAGGAGAGAAAGACGGTGAAGAGTTTGACGGCGGCAAGGCTGAGAATGCCACTCTGGAGCTGGGCTCTGGTCAGATGATTCCGGGCTTTGAAGACGGTCTGGTTGGTGTTTCAGTCGGTGAAGAGAAGACGCTGGAACTGACCTTCCCGGAAGACTACCACGCTGAAGAGCTGAAAGGGCAAGCCGTTAAGTTTGCCTGCAAAGTGCACCAGGTGCAGGCTGCCACTCTGCCAGAACTTGATGAGGCATTCTTTGAGCGTTTCGGCGTAGCTGGGGGTGGCGAAGAAGCTTTCCGCACTGAAGTTCGCAAGAATATGGAGCGTGAACTTCGTCAGGCTATAAAGAGCAAGGTTAAGAATCAGGTAATGGACGGTCTGCTGACTACTCACGAGATTGAGGTTCCTTCGCCACTGGTAACTCAGGAAATCGACCGCATGCGTGAACAGGCTGTTCAACGCTTTGGTGGTGCTCAGGGTGGTTTCGATCCCAGGCAGTTGCCTGCTGAACTGTTTGAAAAAGATGCCAGGAAGCGTGTAGCTCTGGGTCTGCTGATTGGTGAAATCGTCAAGCAGCGCGAAATCAAGGTTGATGACGATCGCGTTCGCGCCATGATTGAAGAAATGGCCTCTGCTTACCAGACACCACAGCAGGTTATCGACTGGTACTACAGCAACGAAGAGCAGCTCTCTGAAGTGAAGTATGTTGTTCTGGAAGAGCAGGTAGTAGATACTGTTCTGGAAGCAGCCAAGGTTTCTGATAGCGAATGCAGCTACCAGGATGCAATCAAGCCAGCTGCTCCTGCTGAAGAAGCCGAAGCTTCCGAAGAACAGCTGGCCTGATCAGGGCGTCGTCTAAGGTTTTGACGCGCGCTGCCGTATTAACGCCTTGTGTGCGTCGATAATGTTAGTCACTGTATCACTACAGTGGTTAAACCATGACACGTTTCGCGACCCGCTCTATGCGGGTCGTTCCTCTTCGACTTGGCAAGGAGTTAAGACAGGACATGTCCAGACTGATCGAAACGCAATCCGTGGCAATCACCAATTCCGGCCTGGTTCCAATTGTCGTTGAGCAGTCCGCCAGAGGTGAGCGTTCTTACGACATATACTCAAGGCTACTCAAGGAAAGAGTTATCTTCCTGGTGGGTCAGGTTGAGGATCACATGGCCAATCTGGTTGTGGCTCAGCTACTGTTTCTTGAGTCAGAGAATCCAGACAAGGATATCCATCTCTATATCAATTCTCCGGGTGGCTCGGTTACTGCCGGTATGTCTATTTACGACACCATGCAGTTTATTAAACCGGATGTTTCAACCATGTGTATCGGGCAGGCCTGTAGCATGGGCTCACTGCTTCTGGCGGCAGGTGCTAACGGAAAACGTTATGCACTGCCTCACTCCAGAGTGATGATTCATCAGCCGCTGGGTGGTTTTCAGGGACAGGCGTCTGATATTGCTATTCACGCCCAGGAAATCATGACCATCAAGGAACGTTTGAATCATGTGCTGGCCAAGCATACCGGGCAGCCCATGGAAGTGGTTGAGAAAGATACTGACCGTGATAACTTCATGAGTGCCGAACAGGCAATGGAATACGGCCTGATTGACAAGGTTCTGAGTAGTCGCATTCCGACTGACAAGTAAAAGCGTGGAGTTTGAACGAAAATAGCCTCGAGCTGTCTATTCTTGTTCAGACTCCCGAGTACCATCTGGCAGAAACAGATTAAAATCAGGCAAAGGTGGACAGTGAGTGCTTTTGTGGAGGCAGTCTCAGTATTGGTAACAGATTGCCCCAATGTGACGGAGTAAATTGAATCCATGACAGTTTCTGCCTGAGGCATGAAAAATAGGTCTGACTAACCTCTCGTAGACTATTTTTCTGTAATTTCTCCTGTTTGACACTTGAAAATACGTCCCAATGCCTGCATCTTGTTTTTTATGACAGGTGTTGTTCCTCCAACAGGTAATCGAATGACCGACGAAACTAGCGGCAAGGGTGAAGATAACGGCAAGTTGCTGTACTGCTCTTTCTGCGGAAAAAGTCAGCATGAGGTGCGCAAGCTCATTGCCGGCCCTTCCGTATTTATTTGCGATGAGTGTGTTGATCTGTGCAACGACATCATCCGTGAAGAAATTCAGGACAGTGAAACAGAGACTTCCTCTGACAAGCTGCCGACACCCCGGGAAATCAAGGATATTCTCGACGAATATGTGATCGGTCAACCGCGCGCTAAGAAAGTGTTGTCGGTTGCTGTATACAACCACTACAAGCGCCTGCGATATGGCGATAAGAAAAAAGATGATGTAGAGCTGGGCAAGAGTAATATCATGCTGCTCGGGCCTACCGGCAGTGGTAAGACATTGCTGGCCGAGACACTGGCAAGGCTGCTAAATGTGCCCTTTACTATTGCCGATGCCACCACTCTGACCGAAGCAGGTTATGTGGGTGAAGATGTTGAAAATATCATCCAGAAGCTGCTACAGAAGTGTGACTACGATGTAGAGAAGGCCCAGGTGGGCATTGTTTATATTGATGAAATTGACAAGATTTCCAGAAAGTCTGACAACCCCTCAATTACCCGTGATGTATCCGGTGAAGGTGTTCAGCAAGCCCTGCTCAAGTTGATTGAAGGTACCGTTGCTTCTGTTCCGCCACAAGGTGGTCGCAAGCATCCTCAGCAGGAGTTCCTGCAGGTAGATACCTCCAATATCCTGTTTATCTGTGGTGGTGCCTTTGCCGGTCTGGATAAAGTGATTCGGGACCGCACTGATAAAGGTGGTATTGGTTTCTCGGCGGAAGTGAAGAGCAAGGATAGCAAGAAGGATCTGAGTGAAATCTTTAATGAGGTTGAACCGGAAGATCTGGTTAAGTTTGGTCTGATTCCGGAGTTTATTGGTCGTCTGCCAGTGATTGCCACGCTGGAAGAACTGGATGAAGCTGCTCTGGTTCAGATTCTGACCGAACCAAAGAATGCTCTGACCAAGCAGTATTCAAAGCTCTTCGAAATGGAAGATGTCGATGTCGACTTCCGTGAAGACGCTCTGCGTGCAGTGGCTAAGAAAGCTATGGAACGAAAGACGGGTGCCCGTGGTCTAAGGTCCATTCTCGAAGGTGTTTTGCTGGACTCCATGTACGACATACCGTCAGAGAGGACGGTTTCCAAAGTGGTCATTGACGCTTCCGTGATTGAAGGCAAGTCTGAACCGCTGATGATTTATGAAAACACTGGAGCACAGATGGCAGCATCTGACGACAGTTGACTATAAGTTCGCATTTTTACAGAACCGGGAACCCTGTCAAATGGCAGGGTTTCTTTTTCCCAGGAGCAAATCCACAACCGACCAAAATAGCGGGATTCTGGTAAAACGCTTATTGCTTTATTTTTTCAGTGTTGGATTACATAGGCCCAGCTCTGATGGGGATGACAGAAAAATACAAGAGATACATTGCTCTTGACAGACTTCAAAAACTGTTACATTAACGAATTTGGTCAGCGTTATTGTGGTACTAAGGTCTATAAATTTTACTTGCCGGGTGGGTAGAGAGTCTTGTAAAAAATCAGATCAGTGGCCGTATAGAGAATTGATCGAAAGAAGTTGCGAAGATAAGCTTCTCAATCATGAAAATCTACCACAGTTGGAAGCAATAAACACTATTGTAATTTCCGCAAAAAAGAAGCATCTTAAACCTTAAGCCAACGGTGCTGCACGTTTACAGGATGTTGCCCGTTGTGAGCCGTTCCGGAACATTATAATACCGGAGTCATGTAAGTAGAAATGCCGTAAGGGGACTGAGTCATGGATAAAAACGATACTTTGCATCTGTCAGAGCCCTTTGAGCTGCCATTGCTGCCTCTCAGGGATGTGGTGGTGTATCCGCACATGGTGATACCGCTTTTTGTCGGGCGTGAGAAATCCATACAGGCCCTTGACCTTGCCATGGAGCAAGATAAGAAGATTCTTTTGGTGGCCCAGAAAAATGCCCAGGTCGATGATCCGGTCGTAGACGATATTTTTCAGGTGGGCACACTTGCCAGCATTTTACAGCTTCTAAAGTTACCCGATGGTACCGTCAAAGTTTTGGTTGAAGGTGAGGGCCGTGTCACTATCAATCGTTTGGATGAAAGTAATGATTATGTTACGGCGGAAGTTCAGGAATTCATTGAGCAGGAAGTCAGTGAGCGCGAGTCGGAAGTTCTGACCCGGTCATTAATGTCCCAGTTTGAACAGTATGTTCAACTGAGCAAGAAAGTGCCTTCTGATGTACTGACGTCCCTGACAGGAATCAATGTGCCCTCCAAGCTGGTTGACACTGTCGCCGCTCACATGCCCATGAAGATTGAGGACAAGCAGAAAGTGCTTGAAGTCGAAGATTTGGGTGAGCGGCTGGAATACCTGATCGGTATTATGCAGGGTGAGTTGGATTTTCTGCAGGTTGAAAAGAAGATTCGTGGCCGTGTCAAAAAACAGATGGAGCGCAGTCAGCGTGAGTACTATCTGAATGAGCAGATGAAGGCTATCCAGAAAGAATTGGGTGATATGGATGAGACGCCTAATGAGTTGGAAGAGCTGAAACAGAAGATTGATGATGCAGGTATGCCTGTCGAGGCGAAAGAGAAGGCCATAGCAGAGCTCAGCAAGCTCAAGATGATGTCGCCAATGTCCGCTGAAGCGACTGTGGTCCGTGGTTATATCGACTGGATGATTGCTGTACCCTGGAAAAAGCGCAGCAAAGTTCGTCATGACATGAGGCGTGCTCAGGATATTCTTGAAGCAGAACACTATGGTCTGGAAGAGGTGAAGGAGCGTATTCTGGAATACCTGGCAGTACAGAAACGTGTTCGCAAGATAAAAGGTCCTGTTCTGTGTCTGGTGGGACCTCCCGGTGTTGGTAAAACCTCTTTGGGCGAGTCGATTGCCAGGGCTACTAATCGTAAGTTTGTTCGTATGGCTCTCGGTGGTGTTCGTGATGAAGCGGAGATCCGTGGCCACAGAAGAACCTATATTGGTTCCATGCCCGGCAAGCTGATACAGAAAATGGCCAAGTCCGAAGTGCGTAACCCGCTTTTCCTGTTGGATGAAATTGACAAGATGGGTTCTGATATGAGGGGCGATCCTTCTTCAGCTTTGTTGGAGGTACTGGATCCCGAGCAGAACAACTCATTCAACGATCACTATCTGGAAGTGGACTATGACCTCTCTGATGTCATGTTTGTTTGTACCTCCAACTCCATGGATATCCCGGCACCACTGCTGGATCGTATGGAAGTGATCCGGATTCCGGGTTACACCGAAGATGAAAAAGTGAATATTGCCCAGCGTTATCTCGTCACCAAGCAGATCAAGAACAGTGGTCTCAAGGCTGGTGAGCTGGAGTTTGAGGAAGACGCCATACGTGATGTCATCCGTTACTTCACTCGGGAAGCAGGCGTCCGGGGGCTGGAAAGGGAAATTGCCAAAATTTGCCGTAAGGCGGTTAAGGATGAAGCACTTTCTGCTCAAGAGCGTTACGATACAGTGACCCCTGAATCACTGGAATATTTCCTGGGGGTTCGCAAGTTCAGCTTTGGTAAGGCGGAAGATCAGGATCAGGTGGGTCAGGTAACCGGACTGGCCTGGACCCAGGTTGGCGGTGAGCTGCTGACTATTGAGTCAATGGCGGTGCCTGGGAAAGGGCAGATTACCAAGACGGGTTCTCTTGGGGATGTTATGCAGGAGTCTATCCAGGCTGCCCTGACTGTCGTTCGTAGCAGAGCCCATTCACTGGGAATTCCTCAGGATTTCCACCAGAAGAATGATCTGCACATTCACGTTCCTGAGGGAGCTACGCCCAAGGATGGCCCAAGTGCCGGTATCGGCATGTGCACAGCTCTGGTTTCTGTACTGACTGATATTCCAGTCAAGGCCGATGTTGCCATGACCGGGGAAATCACTCTGAGAGGGCAGGTGCTGGCCATTGGTGGTTTGAAAGAGAAGCTTTTGGCGGCACATCGAGGTGGTATCAAGACGGTCGTTATTCCGGAAGAGAATCGCCGGGATCTGAAAGAGATTCCGGAGAATATCAAGGAAGACCTTACGATCGTGCCGGTGAAGTGGATTGATGAAGTGCTGGAGATTGCCTTGCAGTATATGCCAACTGCTGACAATGAAGAGCCGATTAAGGATCTTGAAACCGAGGCTGCATCTGGTAGGAGACGTTTAATCAAGACCCATTGAGCATACTGATCCTATTAAAACAACAGGCTGGTACAAAAGTACTGGCCTTTTTTTTGGAGTTAGTGCGCAGAGGCAGTATTGGCGGTTGTTGCCGCTGTTGACAGTTCCCATAAGGCATTGGTATAAACAGCGTCTGCTGTTAAGTAGGCTCTTGTGGGTTTTAGGAGCCTGAGAATTATCCGTTTCGGATACAATCTGCAACTCGTTTGATGCTGTTTCGCTTTTTTGCCCTGTTCAATTCTTTCAGATGGAAAGTCAGAGGGTATTTCGAAGTCGTTGTGGCCGTTCTGTAATAAACGGGGAGCTGTTGTTAACTGTTTGATTGGAACATACGATCAGATTAGGCAGAAAACGGCAGAAATTACCGGGTAACCTGCGCTATCGCTTGAGTTTTCAGCTAAAATCACGCAGCATAGCAAAGCACCCGTCAGGTATGGTATCTGGGGCAGTCAGACTGTCTTCAGTACCAACAAGCTATTTTTGGTTATAGCTATTTTTGGCTATAAAAGCATCGTACAAAGAAGGGGAATAGAGTGAACAAGTCCGAGCTGATTGAAGCAATTGCGGCATCTGCTGACCTTCCCAAGGCTGCCGCTGGTCGTGCCCTGGACGCCATGATTAACTCTGTCACCAATGCACTTAAAGATGGTGAACAGGTCGTCCTGGTTGGTTTTGGTACATTCGCTGTTAAAGAGCGTGCGGCTCGAACTGGCCGTAACCCTCAAACCGGTGAGCCTATTGAGATTGCCGCTTCCAAGATCCCTAGCTTCAAGGCTGGTAAAGCTCTTAAGGATGCGGTTAACAGCTGATAGCGCGCCTGGGATGAAGTCCTGAGACTTCAACAAACCACAAAGGAACTGTGGCAAGAATCTGCAGTTGTTTTCAAAAAGGCTGTTAATTTTTTGCTGCTTTCCGAAAAGGCGCATCTTAAGATGCGCTTTTTTTGTTGGTGAAGCCTGAAATTCTGAAACTCCGTTTTACGGGTCAGGGGATAAAGGTCATACCAGCAGCACCTGACACTACGTCTCAAGAGCTCATTCTCAAGAGCTTACAGAGAGGTAAGTGATGTCATCGTAACAGGGCTCGAACATCAGGTTCGTGTCTCTATGAATATAAAGCTAAAGCGAGCCCGGAACCTGAGGTTAGTATGCTCCAATCAATGAGGGATAAGGCAAAGAGCTGGGTAACATTTGTTGTTGTCGGCATCATTGCTTTTATGATGGCGATTACCGGCCTGGAAACACTGGCGCCGAATCCTAATAATCCTAACGTTGCTAGCGTTAACGGTGAAGATATCACCCGTGCCCAGTTGACACAGTCGCTGGAGCAACAGAGAAGAATGCTTATTCAGCAGATGGGTGATCAGTTTGATCCATCCCTGATTGATGAAAAACAACTCAGGGAGTCTGTTCTTCAATCTCTGATTGATCGCAGTCTGCTGCTGCAGGAAGCCAAAAATGGTGGTATGGGTTTAGGTCAGAAAGAACTGGATGCCATGATCGTTCGTATGCCTGAATTTCAACAGGACGGTAAATTCGACCAGGATCGCTTCATGATGATGGTCCGCAGTTTGGGTATGTCTCCAGCTCAGTTCCGTGTGCTTTTGAGTGACGAAACAGTTTTGCAGCAAATTCAGGCCGGTGTTGCAGGTTCCGAGTTTGTCACCCAGTCAGAGATTAACAGGCTGACTGCCCTGGAAAGCCAGAAGCGTGAGATAACCTGGCTGACACTGGATGTTGCAAAAGTTCGTGACAGTATTGAACCGACTGAAGATCAGGTTAAATCCTACTACGAAGCCCACCGTGATCAGTACATGACATCAGAGCAGGTTGAGATCAGTTTCGTAGAAATGGATAGGGCTTCCATGGTTGAGGATCTTGAAGTCGATGAGCAGGCTGTCAAAGATGAATACCAGCGTCGACTCCAGGACATCGAAGAGAATGCCGCTGATACACAAACAGTGTCCACTATTTTGATTCAGACCGGTGATCAGCGCTCACTGGAAGAAGCTCGTAAAATTGCTGCAGAAGTAGAGTCCAGGCTGAAGGCGGGTGAAGCTTTTGCCAGGCTGGCAGAAGAGTACTCGGACGATCCCGTAACCTCTGCCAAAGGCGGTGATATGGGGCAGGTTCAACCAGGCATCTTTGGTGATACTTTTGATGAAACGGTGGCCTCTCTTGAGCCAGGACAGGTTTCCAGGCCAGTTGAAACTGACTTTGGAGTCCAGATCATCAAATTAACTTCTCGCGAGAAGCCCGTCATTTCGAGCTTTGATGAACTGAAAGATGAAATTGCTACCGGGCTTAAGGCTCAGGAAGCCGAAACCATTTATCTGGAAAAAACCCGTAAGCTGGCGGATATCAGCTTCGAAGCATCTGATCTGGCCCAACCGGCAGAACAGCTGGGCCTGACCATCCAGACGGCAGGTCCTTTTACTCGCCAGGGTGGAAGCACCGATGTAACTTCAAACGCTAAAGTTATTGCAGCTGCCTTCAGTGATGATGTGCTTGAACTGGGTGCCAACAGTGAACTGATTGAGCTGTCTCCAGAAAAGGCCATGGTTCTTAGAGTTAAAAAGCACCTTAAACCAGAATTGCGTCCTATGGCTGAAGTGCAGGACAGCATTGTACAGGCTCTCAAGATTGAAGAAGCACGAGAGCAGCTGGTCAAGAGGGCAGAAGCTCTGCAGGCGAAACTGGTAGCCGGCGACACGGTTAAGCAGGTAGCTGAATCTGAGGGTCTGAACTGGACTGAGGCAAAGACGATTGCCAGAAGAGAGCAGGGCGTTCCTCAACCCCTTCTGATTGAATCTTTCAAAATGCCTCATCCTGAAGACGGGAAGTCGAGCTATGCTTCAGTCGAATTGTCCAATGGTGATATCGCTGTTGTTGCCCTTAGTAAAGTAGTTGAAGGTAAGCCACTCGAGGCAGATACCGCCAGTAATCGAATGATGGCGAGCTACATCGCTAACGGTAATGGACGTAACCTCTTTACCGAGTACCTCAAGAGCCTGAAGGAAACCGCAAAGGTTAAGATCACTAAACAAGAAGAGTGATCTCAGGTTAGCCCAATCCGAATGGCAGCCATAAACCCCGGTTTTTATTGGGGTTTATTTTTTCTGGCCGAGTATGGCGCTGTTCCGGTCCGCATGGTGGCGACTACCCATTTTCGTACCAAACAGAAAGCGGAATCTCCGTCGGAGCAGGTCATACAACGTTTAAAAGACTGTGGTCTGACATTGCATCCGGAAAAGACAAAACTGGTCCAGGTGACTTTGTTAAGAAAATGGTACAAAAATTATTCTAGCCGTATGATCACTCATCATGAAGTATAAAAAGCAGCCTTCGAATTGCTCTTTAGATATATTAATTGAATAACGCTTGATATTGTCCAACAGGCAATGTGTAATGCTTTCGTTATGTTCAATTAAATCAGTTTCTGATGCATGATATAGGAATGTTCTGTTTGACAGCATTGAATCTACATCATGCCTGGTTAGCCCTCGTGGTATGTTTTCTTTAGAGTTTTTTTCTACTGTTAGTAATACAAGATAATTTTTTATTTGAGCTGATTTGGTTTGTCTGGAAAGTTGATCGAATGTTGAATAAATTGTAGATGATGCTCCTGAATAATTAATAATCTTGGCAATGTCTTCCTGTCTATTAATGTAAGTGTCTTGCTGCTCTACATTATCAATCAAGATAGACAAATCCTCCTCGTTCATCCGAATAGCTTCATTGATTGGAACCACTAATGATGAATTGACACTGAATTCTGATGGTACGTCTAATTCAGCATTTGCTCCTGGTGGCGGGAATCTTAGATTCCTGGTTGCTCGTAATGCTAAGGATAATCCTCTACCACAGCCATAGAGGATAGTTACAGGAAGGGCTGCAATTGAAATGCCTGTGACTGCTGTTGCTGCACCAATGGTAAGAAAAGTGCCGCCTATTAAAATACTAACACCTGCCAGTGTTGGAATTGATCTGATTGTTGCTCGCCAGCCATGGTATGTTGTTTGAACGCCATTACTTACAACGGTAAGTTGTGCCCCTGTTTCAGAAGTTGAATATCTATATTCAGAAGTTGAATATCTATAGTTAAATTCAAATGAATAAGAACGCTCGGAAGAGGCTAAAGCCAAGAGAAACGATATTATATAAAACAGCTTTATCGTAGAGTGAGAGGTTGTTTTCATGGACTCAACCTATGCATTAGAAATTTCATTTAAGGTAGAGTCGTTTTTGTCTTTTGTCACGTAACGAGTCTGTAGAAAAAACATCTCAAAGGCTGCTATCTCCAAGAGACTCACTTTAATATTCCATTTAATCCTGTTTCAGATATTCAGTTACTGACTTTTTCTGGTTTTTCAGGGTAAGTTCGGTCGGTCTGATTTCCTGCCTATGACCAAGCGGTGGTTCCGACGTCACCTGCCGTTTGCCGTAAAAAACAACCGAGAGGCACCCGATTACTGCTGATGAAGGCTTCTTTATAAGTCCAGACGCTATAGGCTGGCTGTAGCCTGTGAAGTCAGAAACCGCCCTTGACAAGGCGGAGAGCGTCACAGCAGGTATTGTAAATACCTGAATTCCCATTAATAAATGCTTATTATTCCGGCGGTAAATGAGGGCAGGGGATCTGAACCAGTTGAGTATTTTCATCAACATACCATTCTATTTGACCGTTTTTGGTGCTCAGTTTCACTGTAACTTCTGGTTCTGTTGCTGCAACGACATCCCGTTTCAGATCTTTCATGGAAACAATGGATCTGCCGGAAATTTGATATGTTTCCAGTCCCATAATCCCGGCACCTTTTGCTCCCAGTGAATAGGGTGGTTTGCTGGCGATCATTGTGTAATCAACGGCAAGGTCACCGTTTGCCAGTTGTGTGACGGTTATCTGGTGGTTATCGTCAGCGTCCCTGCCCATAGGATTCAACAGAAAGGGGGTCACCTTAAACAGTCGATAAGTCTCAAGTTTGGTCTGGTAAGCAGCAAAAGTCTGGGTCAAAAGTTTTGACAGAGTCCTGGCAGCACGTATGTCGCCAAGAAAACGCATCAGTTGAGTGACTTCCAGCGTATGTCCGATACGAGAAAAAGTTTGATCCTTTCTTCGCTTTATGCTGCCAGTAGCTACCTTGAACTGATAGTCTGTTCGCACGCGGTCCTTTTCAAATTGGCTCAGCATTTCGTTGGAATCGTTAATACTGTTCAGAATGACTTGCCACTCTTTCGTCATGTTTTCTTTTATGCCCAGAAATTCCGGGGAAACAGGCATGTCATGGTTAAGACCATACTTTAACGCCACGGGTAATCTTTTTGTTAATTCGCCTGTGATATGGCTCAGCCATTTTTCTGAAGGCTCCCCGATCATTTGGCGGGTGTCAGAAGAAACACTGGGTACTGAACAGGCATCGTGTATTTCCTCAACGAGAGCAAACAGGTGTGATAGACCTTTGTCGTAGGAAAAAATTTCCGTTCCTGAAGCCACTTGGACCAGCAATGTGGGAATGTCTGCAACGTAGAAATTTCTTAAATTTCTATCAGAATTATTGAATCGTTCAACCCTCTGTACAATAAAAGTCATATCCTGATGAAATGTTTGTTGCCAGGGAGTGTTCTGAATTCCATGGATAGGTTGATCATTTGTCAGGTGCCGGGCGATAAGGGTAAAAAGCTGGCTCTGCATGCTCATTTGCTCGGGGGCCTGAATCAGCAGTCCCATGATGTAATGATTAAGTCTCTCCTGAGTCAACTGCTGTTGTTGAATATCGGACAACATTGCTGCCAGCATCTTTTTAGTGCTTTCATCCAGGGAGGCTGAACTCCACGACACAAGGCACTCTATCAAGTCCGGCTGAATGGGATTTGAAGTTTCTGCGGCTTGCAGTTGCTGCTCAAGGGTCTTTCCGGCCTGAAATGCTTTTACAAAACGCTTGATGGACTGCTCTAGTCCATCAAAGTACTGAATTCCGGGTAGGAGAGTCAGGTTAATCAAATGGTTTTCATCCAAGGGTTCACAAAGCTGACTCTTCAAAGGTTCATCGACCTGTTGCGACAGGGACTGACAGAAGTGTTCCAGCTTTTGTAATGTCATCAGGCCTGTTTGTTCAGACACCAGCGCCTTAACCGGTCGGGACCTGCGGGTTCGTTCCATCAGTTCAATATGGTCGAGCGTGATATCGACTGAAACCAGTGTGTAACTGTTGTCTTCTTCCCGATGGATAAAGCCCATCTGGCTGAGCTCATTGTTGGTAAAAAGTGGTGCTTCTTCTGTTCTGGCAGGATAAACACAGTGAAACACAAACCCCTGATCAAGTTTTCCACCGTCGTTTAACCAGATTCGACCAAACTCAACCGGGTCTGTACAGGCGAGATAGCGATCAAGCAGGAACAGCTTTCTGTTATTCACTTTTGATGCGAAGAATCCTGAAGGCTTCAGTGAGTTAATCTGACCAGAAGCCATTCCAAGCTTTGTTAATACAAAGGCTACTTTGCTGCGCAGCTGATTTTTGTCTGCATAAAAGTCCGAATAGTGCTGTTCCAGAGACGCTACAAATTGATTCAGTTCACGCTGCCAGAGCTTTTTGTGGCGCAACTGCAGTAGTTCCTCTCCCTGACCTCTGGCAGTCACTTGCCAGTGTGCCAAGGTTTTTGCAGAAAAGGGCTGAACTGTCGGAAGCGTATTTTGTGTGGGCAGACTCCTGACCTTATGACCCAGCCAGAAACCGGAGAGACGGCCAATTCCACTGTGCAGAGAGCGATAGACTGAGCTGACAAAACTGGGTATTCGCATACCGGCTTAATCTTCCATGAAGAGGCTGATGGGGGGCTGTGTAAACTTTAACCTATCATAAAAAGCCAGAGAAACATGAGTTGTTAAGCCAGTTTCGTGTGCGCCAAACCCTTGTCAATTATTGGGGGACGCTCCCTCTCCGGTCGGAATTGGTACACCGATTGAGAATTAGTTTTCCAGTTCGAGCATCCAGTCACCTGGTATCCAAAAGTCGTGCAGATCCAGTGATAATACCGGGCGATCACCCTGATCAGACAAGGCCCTGGCATCTTTAAAGGCTTCAAGGCAGTCATCTTCGAGAATTGGGCCAATCAACTCAGGCCGGTATTTGTTGTCTTTTCCTGCCCGGTCGAGAATTTCGACGGCTTCGAATCCGAAAGAGCAATCCCAGAGTTCTTTGAGGCTGATTCTTGAAGCGCCGTAGGCGATTCTGGCAATGTTGATATCGTGCATATTGCACCAGAGAATCGTCGACATGGCTGCGCAGTCCGGCTCGGTATTGGTCAGCAGAATCAGCTCCTGATCCCGGCGGACATGATAGTTCTGTGCCAATGCATGAAGGGCCAGACCTTCAGCGCTGAACAGGGGACTGATATGCCGGGCATAAGCGGCAGTCACCAGAATCTGGCCGCAGGGGTCCAGGATGCAGCAGGAAAAAGGTGCTACGGGGTTGGCATTGATGCCAAGCTCGATCAGCTCTCCCATCATTTCTTCGTACTCTTGCATAACCGTTCTCCGGACGGGTTGAAATCATCAAGAGAGACACAGGCTATTTGTCATGTCCCAATTGTTAAGCGGAAAAGAGCCTGAATAAAGCGGAAAAAACTGCCAAATTTATAGTTCCATTTGTCATCTCCATCAAGGTATTGCGCCCATTTCTTCGAAAAGTGCAATGTACACAAAGCGCAGTATATTCCGGGTACAATTTTCTCATGTCACAGCAGTGCGATTCTGTACACACTGGTGGAAACCGCCATTGCCAGAGTGCTCTATATTCCTGCGAAGGCGGGAATCCAGCGCCAACGGTGGATCTCTGCCTTCTCGGGGATGACAAGGCCAGGGGGGCACCGGGCAGTATGGTTCTGGTGGTGAGTCAGTGTGGATTCCCGCCTTCGCGGGAATGACGAGAATGAAGTCGGGAATGACGAGAGTCAACTCGTTCCCATGCTGGAGAGAGTTTTGTGACACCCTCAGAGCGTGGGAACGAGTCGTAAAATACGTGGCCCGAAGGAGAAAAGGAATAGTGAAGCTCCCAATACTTGACCGTCTCTCAAATGAGAGACATGCTAAATAAACATTACTTAAAAAGGATATTTGTTATGGCTCATACATCAATGTTGCACGTCCATGTAGATTCTGCTTTAAAAACAGAAGCGACCGAAAAGCTGGCCAACTTCGGCTTAACCCTGTCTGATGCGGTTCGGATCCTGCTAACCCGGATAACCAAAGAAGGTGGCCTGCCCGTCGGCCTCACCAGTGACCCTGAAGCGCATGATGCCTGGTTCCGGGAGCGGGTTAAGGAAGCCTTGAACTCTGAAGATGTTTTATCCCATAACCAGGTTATGGATGAAGCCCAAGCCTTGATCGAAAGGAAAAAACAACGTGCATAAATTGGAGTGGTTGGGCCCTGCTCGTAACGACCTCGGAGTTTTTCAAGATAGTTGTCCCGAAAACTGAATTTTAGGCTGCCTTTTTCTCGTTAATTCTTGCTTCAGACAACCGCTCAGGATTCAGTGCAACCGCACCTACAGGCTCCCAGTTTCTGATAACTCCTGACCAGCGCGTTGGATTAGCTTCTCGCGCTTTGGTATACACCTGTTTCCGGTGATTCAGGATTTCCTGATCTCTTTTCTCATGCCGTTGCGCAGGTGTCACAAAGCGGATTGAGCTATGGCGGTGTTCATTGTTATAAAAGCGCTCAAACTTCAGCATCCACTGTCGACTGTGTTCTAACGTCAGAAAACCTTGAGATGGCCACTGAGGACAGTACTTCACCGTTTTAAAGATCGATTCTGCAAATGCGTTATCGTTACTCACCCTTGGGCGACTATGAGAGGGAATAATGCCCAATTCCTCAAGCTTGGCCTTAAAGGTACTCGACGTCATTGGAGCCCCATTGTCTGAGTGCAGTACAAGCGGTGTTTTAGTGCATTTTTCAGCCACCATTGTCCGGTTAATCAGTTCACTGGCTAACTCACCAGACTCACGGCTATGAATCTCCCAACCAACAATCTTACGACTGTAAACGTCCAGTATCAGGTAGAGGTACCAGAACTGGCCGCGTACCCTGGAAGGTATGTAACTGATGTCCCAACACCAGACCTGGTTAGGGCCAGTAGCAACATAGGTTGTCGGCTTGTTGCTTTTCGATCGCTTTCTTGAACGACCGCGGTGGTGCAACTGACCATACTTTTTCAACACACGGTAAAAGCTAGATTCAGAAGCAACGTATACTCCCTTGTCTGCAAGGGCTGGCACGATCTGCGATGGTGGCAGGCTCGCATACTCATCTTCATTACTGATAGTCAGAATACGTTGCTCCTCTTCCTCAGTCAGTTTGTTAGAGGGTACCGGGCGCAAGGCATCCGGGCGTTTGTCCGTTAACACTGCACCATTGTCATCGCGCCAGCGATTCAGTGTTTTCAGGGATATTTCCAATTGTTCAGCAGCCTTCCAGCGAGAAGCGCCGTTTGCTATAGCCTCATCAAACCATGTCAGCAGTTGGCGGCGCTTATCGACAGGTGTCAGTTGTCCTCGCTGTCTATCCCGTAGAAGGCATCGAGCTTTTTTGATAGCACCAGCAGGGCTGCAGCTTCTGCCAACGCCTTGTCTTTACGGCGAAGCTCTTTTTCAAGGCTCTGATTGCGCTTACGCTCTTGTTTTAATTGCTTGCTTTCCTGGTCTGCACGCTGAGAAGCCTGAACAGCACCTGAAATACAAGCGTGCTTCCACTCCTTGACTTGTTGAGGATAAAGCCCTTTTTTACGGCAGTATTCACTTAACTCTGTTTCTGACAAAGCAGCGGTTTCGACGACCACGGCAAACTTGCTTTCAGCAGACCATTGTTCTGATTTTTGTTCGTTCCCTGGCACAGGTAATCCTTTGTCCCGTAGTTTTTTACGCCAATTATACAGGGTTTGTTCGCTGATACCTTCCTCTCTGGCAACATCCGGCACAGAGCGATTGTGTGGTGGTAACAGTTTTTTCAAAACAGCTGATTTACGTTCCTCTGAAAAACGAGGCATATTCAACGTCCATCGCCCACTGTCTAGCTTTTATTGGTTAATCAGTGAGCGGGACAACTATCCTGACACAGCGGGACCTTTTGACCATTGTTGATTACATCTCCGATGATAACCCAGAGGCGGCCCTTCGACTCAAGGACGACATTCAGGCCAAAGCTGAAAAGCTTATGGATTTTCCCAAAATTGGCAGGGTAGGCCGGGTTGAAGGTACAAGGGAGTTAGTGGCTTGGGGAAACTACATCATTGTGAACAAGGTAAGTGAAACCACCATACGGATACTTCGCATTTTGCATGCCGCACAGCAATGGCCACTGTCGAAATAGGGGTTATGACCGTTAGCGTACGTTTTCGTTCCGGCTCCAGACCTCTGACAGCGAGATCGATATGGCGTTGTCGAAGGCGTCCATTGCCAAGATGATTGAATGATGGGTTTATGGCCATCAGTGCGCAGGATGATATTGATTTCTTCGCTATACCCATGCTGTTCTAGCAAGTCGTAATAAAGCCGGGTTCCGGGAATAAAATCCCTCAGTCTTTCAGGCAGTCACAGGGCGGGAAGTGCCATCAGGCTCTAGTGTCACTGGTCTGGAAAAGAATCCAGGGCAGCCGTTTTTTTTGCTGCTAGTTGTCGTCAAAGCTGTAACCGCCTTCACCTCCGGTAAGAATGGTTTCTTCTGAGGGTGACGGGGAGGGTGTTAGTCCTCCATCTATATCCCTGCCCATTTGAGGTATCGCAAAACTCTGGTCCCCATGTTTTCAGGCCCTATGTGTCCCAGCATTTTTCTAATGCACTACATTCTATGAAATGCCTAAGGTATAGAGGAGCAATCCATGTCAGTAAATGTGATGACAAGACTATCGTGGCGATTTGAAAAAAATTATTTCCTGTCTGGATGTATTCTTACTTTAACGGCACTGATACTGCCTCTGTCAGGTCTGAGTCTGGAGATCTTATCTGATGAGGTGGTTGAACCTGCAAGCTGTCTCAATCAGGAGCCGGACTACCTCAGTCGGCTGAAGCATAATCAAAGATATTACCTGTTCTGTCATGTTCCTGCCTCGGACTGGAAGGTTTTTCGTGATGACATCATTGATGATGAATCTTTAAAGGTGGAAGCGGAACAGCTGGTAGAGAAAATCAGCAATAATGACTTTATATTACCGGCCTCTGGCACTGAAAATTCTAAAGTCAAAAATGATGACGCAGTGCTGGAAAAAATGTTCGACCTTCTGGTCTACATTCATATTCACCTTGCCGGTCAACTCACTACTGACAACCTTTTGAATGCCTGGATCACCCAGTTGCTTCCAGCTGCTCAGTTTGGTTCTGCATCAATAAGCAGGCTTGATTCTGTTAGTGATGGCTCTTTTCAGGGTGTCCAGGTTAACCTTGATGAGCGCTATCGGAAAGCTTTCCTCAAATCAGCAACGCGTGTTGACCGTTGCCCTCATGCGACTTCTGAAAAAGCGGCAGCGGTTTTAACCTGGCTTCGAATTTTGGACATAAATTCAGAGCCGTTTATCTATGATCGAGAAAAAAACCTGGTGCAGATACCCATCATGGCAAAAGTCTGGGCTGATATTGCCGAGCATAATCGATTACATTTCTATCATGAGACCTTCGGACAATCACCGGAAAAACCTGTTCTTTTTCTCGGCGCGCCTGATATAAAAGCGCTCTATAAGCTTCGCAAAAATGGCCTGCACCCGGTGACACTTTACCACCCAAAACTCATCGAGCCGTCTCTGACAGCTGACCACTGTTATGCGGGCCCGGCTATGTCTGCCTGGCACGGTATGAGCTACATCATACTGTTATCGACACTGTCCAATGACATTAAGCAGCACAGCTATGAACTCTATAATTCATTGACGCAACTGGGACAGGAATTACAAACGGGTTCTCCATCATCTCCCGGGAATGCTTTTTTCCTGGCGCACTATTTAGAAGCCATGGATCGGTTATCCAGGACAACGGACTGGAATAAAGACCTGGCATTCTTATTGAGGGGACTGTTCAAATATAAGCCTTTTTTTGAGGGGAAGTCTGTTAACATCAGTGACTCCACTTATTTCGATATTCTTGAAATCGGGCATCACAATCATGCTATTGGTGATGGGCGTGATGATTTAATGAAGCTGTTATCGCTAATGATGAATGCCAAGACTGAGCTTCAAGAAGCCCACTGGGGCTTGGCCGGCCATTATTATGTCTTCACACACATGGACAAATGGTTAGCGGCTGGAAACAGCAAGGAGCTTGGGCTGGTTCCGCAAACTCTGGTGGAACTCTGGAGAGCAGTGCGTCAGTAAGTTTGTTTCACAAAGGCAGCGCCGTAGTGGATTTAACCGAGGCCAGGGCCAGGGCCGTCTTGACATGACTGACGCCGGGCAAGGTCAGAAGCTCTTTCATGATAAATTCATTCAGAGCCTGACTGTTGGGTGCCATGACTTTTAACAGATAATCTCCATCACCGGTTATCGAGTGGCACTCCAGTATCTGATCCATATGCAAGATGGAGGTCTGGAAACTTTCGGCAGAGTGTTTGCCATGGGTTTCCAGTGTCACAGTAACAAAAGCCGAGACATCCAGACCCAGGGCTTCGGGGTTTAGTTGTGCCACCTGCTTCCTGATGTAGCCCAGCTTTTTCAGGCGGCTAATGCGTCTGGAGCATTGAGAGCTGGACAGGTTCACCTTGTTAGCCAGGTCTGCCAGAGAGACTCCATCTTCCTTCTGCAGACTATCCAGAAGACTCACGTCGTACTTATCCAGAGATTCAGTCATCATGAACAAGGCCCTGATATGCAATCAAATTGCATGATGTTGTTTTATTGCTTTTTATGTCGCAACCATTTTGCATGACCACCCTTTTATACTGTATTTACTAAGGAAATGCAGCTCTTTCAATGGCCAATGCCGCTTGGTTACGGTTGGTGAGTTCTTCTCCCTGAACACCTCTCAGATTATTGGCAGTCTTGAGCTGAACTAACAAGAAGCTAATAAACGTCTGATTTGCCAAGGCTGGCCGATAGATAGAATAGCGGACTTTAAAGGGATAGTTTGCCCGAATTCGTCCATAAAATGAGGATAATTTATGAAAGGTATTGGCCATTCTGCAGAGGTTTCTGATATCAATCCCATGGGGACAGACGGCTTTGAGTTCGTAGAGTTTGCCTCTGCGCAGCCCGCTGCGCTTCATGAGTTTTTCGCAAGCCTCGGTTTTCATGCATCTGCTCATCATAAAACCAGGGATATTGCTCTTTACAAGCAAGGCGATATCCATTTTCTGGTAAATGGTGATGCCAGCAGTTTTGGTCGTCGTTTCTATGAAAAACATGGTCCCTGTGCCTGTTCTTTTGGTATCCGTGTGGCAGACGCTGAGTATGCACTGGAGCGAGCGCTGAGTCTGGGTGCAGAGCAGGGCGAATCTGAATATTCGGTCGATGGTCGTGAAATCCCCTGCATTGTTGGTGTTGGCGGCGCTTTGCTTTACCTGGTTGAGCGTTATGGGTCGGCAGGCACCATTTATGACAGCGATTTTGAGTTTGTTCAGGATCAGACAGAAAAACCTGAAGTCGGTCTGGAAATACTGGATCATCTGACCCACAACGTGGCACGTGGCAACATGGATCACTGGGCTGGTTTTTATGAAAGGCTTTTTAATTTCCGCGAGATTCGCTACTTTGATATTGAGGGCAAGCTGACGGGGCTCAAGTCCAGGGCCATGACCAGCCCCTGCGGCAAGGTCAGAATTCCCATCAATGAATCTTCTGATGATAAAAGCCAGATAGAAGAATATCTTGAGCAATACAAGGGCGAGGGTATTCAACATATTGCCCTGACAGCCGGAAATATTTATGAAGCGGTAGACAGAATGAGGGGTTTGGGGGTTAAGTTTATGTCGCCGCCACCGGATACTTACTACGAAATGCTGGGTGAGCGTCTGCCATGGCACGGCGAAGTGGTTGAAGACCTGAAAACCAGAGCTATTCTGATGGATGGTGCTCCCACTTCAGACGGCGGTTTGCTGCTACAAATCTTTACCGAAACCGCCATCGGACCGATCTTTTTTGAGATCATCCAGCGTAAGGGCGACGAAGGCTTCGGAGAGGGTAACTTTAAGGCTCTGTTCGAAAGCATGGAGAGGGATCAGATTCGTCGTGGTGTTTTGCAGGAAGAATGACTTTTCTTGCATCTCTCAGATCAGGCTGTCTGTTTTCGGACAGCCTCCAGGCTGTGAAAATGGCTATGGCGATTGCTTTTTTCACAGCAAAAGGAATTTCAGATTGAAGAAGCCCACACAGTATACAGCCCGAAAGCCTGATGAAAAGGGTTTTATCGAGTATCCCGCCGAAGAGCATGAAACCTGGCGAATACTCTATGAACGTCAGATCAGGGCGGTCGAAAAGAGAGCCTGTCCCGAGTATATCAGGGGGCTGGGGATTCTTGGTCTTTCTGCTGAGCAAATCCCTCAGCTCAATGACATCAGTGAGAAGCTGCTTGAATGCACCGGTTGGTCGGTGGCCAGAGTTCCAGCTCTTATCTCCTTTGACCGTTTCTTTGAATTATTGGCCAATCGTCGTTTTCCGGTGGCTACTTTTATCCGCACCCGTGAAGAGCTGGATTATCTTGAGGAACCGGATATCTTCCATGAAATATTTGGACACTGTCCTTTATTGACGAACCCCGATTTTGCGAAATTTACTGAAACCTATGGTCAGTTGGGACTCAGAGCAAGCAAAGAAGAAAGAGTTTATCTGGCAAGGCTGTACTGGTTGACCGTGGAGTTTGGCCTGGTCATGACAGATGAAGGGTTGAGAATATATGGAGGAGGTATTCTCTCCAGCTTCAGGGAAACGGTCTACGCTATCGAAAGTGAGGATCCTGAGCGTCTGTCCTTTGATTTGATGACGGCTTTGAGAACTCCCTACCGGATCGATATTCTTCAACCGGTCTACTTTATTATCCAGTCCCTTTCAGAGTTGCACAGTCTGACAGAAATAGATCTGATGGCAAAAGTGCATGAAGCCATGAAACGGGGACTATTAACCTCAAAATTCGCCCCCAAGAGTGCTTGAGCCTCTTGTCTCTGGTTCGGGTGTGGTTGCTTTACCTTTAATATCCTGATAATTTTTCGGCATTCTTGCGGGGCTGTTTGGTGAATGGATAGAACTGCTTGAAAACTTTTGTGATGAGACCGACAGGCTCCTGGCCATAGTATATGGCGAAAACAATGACACACTGTCGTGGAAGATAAAGAGGCTGACAAGAGAGAGCTATGGAGCCTAGAGACATTGAAATCAGTATTGGGCGGATGAACTTCTCTGGTCAGGAATGGGGCGACCCGGACGGAAAGCCGCTGATTGCCCTGCATGGTTGGCTGGACAATGCCGCCAGTTTTGCTCCCCTTGCTCCCTTTCTGAAAAATGTGCGTTTGATTGCTATTGATCAGGCCGGTCACGGACGTTCCTCTCATCGACCGGATGAATTGGATTATTCCATTTGGCACTATGTCGAAGATCTGGTTGGGATCGCTGATAGTCTGGAGCTGGAATCTTTCAGTTTAATCGGACACTCAATGGGAGCCATTGTTTCGGTGATGGCTTCAGCCATTCTGGGGAATCGGATTGAGAAAGCGGTTTTGCTGGATGGGCTTTTTCCCATGCCCAGAAAACCTGAAGATACTCCCAGTGCCCTGGCGGCCTATATTCAGGAACGAAAAACCTTTCGAAAAGGCAAGCCAGTAAACCGTTACCGCTCTTTGGAGCATGCTATTCGCGTACGTTGTCTGGGACAATTTCCAGTATCGCGGGACTCTTCCGCATTGCTGGTGGAGCGAGCGTTATTTCAGGACGGTGATGCCTGGACCTGGCGAACCGATCCACGTCTGAAGTTGCCTTCTCCCACTCGTTTTACAGAAGATCAGGCTCTGGCCTTTGCAGAACAGATGAGCTGTGATGCACACATGCTTTACGCAAAAGAAGGTTATGTTGATGCTTTGATTGAGCCATACCGTGAACGTCTTGATAATGTCCGGTTTTATCCGATGCCAGGCTCCCACCACTTTCATATGGACGGGGAGACGGATTCTGTAGCCACCATAGTGAACACTGTTATGAGTTCTTGACTCTGTCTGGCGGGCCAGGCACCTGAAAGGTACTTATATCCGATAAAAAAGCGGTACTTCATTGGTCGGGATTGAAATGCAAATCATAGCCATTTTTCATTCTTTGTTAAGACGAACACTTACTTTAACATTGGCAGGTGGCCTTATTGCCTCTGCTACTCTAATTGCTGATGAAATAGTCCCGTTTCCCAATGCCACTCTCAACCTTGAATTCGAACAGCAGGTGACCAGCTATCCGGTCATCAGTAGCCCAATGAAAAAGGTGAATGGTGTCGTGACTGCCGATTCAGAGCAGTGGCTCGATGGCTCTCTCAATCGAAAACTCTACCAGCTGCCCAGTGGTAAAAGCAGTGACGAAGCCTATCGATTTTTTACCGATCAGTTTGAAAAACTGGGTGTCACCTCTGTATACAGCTGCGAACGTTTCAGCTGTGGGGCCAGTAATTTCTGGGCGAATAATGTTTTTGATGTAGCTCGTTTGTATGGACTTGATAAGACTCAAGCCTATTTTCTGGGTGAAAAGCAAGTCGATGGCAAGACCGTTTATTATCTGACCTATACGGTTCGCAGAGGCGACAAAAGAGAGTACGCCCTGGTCGATATCTTCACTGCAGGCAAAACAAAAGTAGTGAGGAATAACCAGGTTGTCATGACCACCTTGCCGACCAGTTCATCTACCCTGGCCCGTTCAGAAGCCTACAAGTCTCTGCTTAAGGCTTTTGAAAACCAGACCAGAGCCTTATTGATTACGGTCGAGTCAGCTTCGGCTGAAAGAGTCTCTGAGGTGGACAGTCTCAGCAGGCGGTTGCAACAATTCAAAAGCCTCCTTCAATCCAGACTGAGGGAAGACGCTATTGGCTCCAGTCGTTTCCGGATTCAGTGGATTGTTGGAGATCAGGAAGAGGCAATGATGCATTGGCAGTTGCTTCAGTAGAATAAGATTTTGAAAATCAAGCCTGCAGACATATCCGGAGGCTCGTTATACAGGCAGCGCCATAAGCGAAGCTAACTATCGAGTGTGAAAATGCTTAATGTGTTGCTTTAGGCTAGCCGGGAACTCCCTGTCTAACACAATAGCCTCTTGTTCCATTCTTGACTGTGTATCCTGAAGTCTTTTCAGAATAGGAAATTGTGCTGACAATTTTCTGTGTGAACTCTTGTGCCAGGGTTTTCCGGTTTCCAGGTTAAAAAGATCAAAATATTCTTCCCACCAGACTGGAATAAACAGCTCAAGCTTCTTGTTCAGCTTTCTGGAAAGTTGTTTGGCGATCTCCAGCCCTTTCTGATCAAGGTCGCCGAAATGTGACCAGCTAAACTCATCCACTTTCTGCAACCAATTTGTAGCAATGCTCTGATTATTGCCGGGAACATAAACATAAAGAACCCCGGGAAGCAGGGGTAATGTATCCCAGGCGCCAGGATTTTCTATGGTCATTACGTGGAGAGTTTTGTAGGCCTCCAGAGTCATAAATTGGTCAACAGCTCTTTGGTTCAGAATTAACTCGCCCATCGTTTTCATGCAGCTTTCTGCAGATATCGTCCAGTGAGTAAAATGAAAAACCACAGGTTCTGATGTTCTTATCCTCAATGTGTCGCATGAAACGACGGACATGTTATCGGGATGAGATGTTACTGAGGATTTGGAGTTTCCAGTCCAGACTGCTTGTGCAACCCTGTGATGAACCTGCGGTGGAAGATTTCCCGTTAACCTGTTTTTCAAAAATGCTGCGCGTCGTACATCCCAGGAATCGATCGGAGAGTCCCAGTTCTGACCATAACTTTTTATCATATAGTAACGAAGAGATCGGTCACCACTTGGCGTTAGAACGAAGCTATACCGGGTGTCTTGACTGATAAAGTTATTCTCTATCAGCCATTGACCAAATTCAGGCATTTTACCGCGTATGCTTATCCTGCCATGCTCCAATAACTCGATAGCTATAGGAGCGGCTTCTTCTATCGGGTAGTGAGGCATTAAACACTTTCCAAAGCTACAGGCTTACTTCTGACCCCTGAAAAAATAACGTGCTCATAAGGTTCCATGAGACGTACCATGCGGTACGTTACGCCATTCTTTGGAAGAACGTTGTCCGGAGCGCCTACCAGCAATTGCAATGACTGATTGGCACAGAGTTCTTCCAGAGTCTGGAGTGCCCGGGCATCCAGTCGCGCCGCCTCATCAAGGAACAGCAGGCGATTGGCTGCATGGCCGTTTCCTTCACGGTTCTGGGATTCCCAGGAGTGCAGCACCATGGTGAGTACGGCCAAACCTGTGCCTATGGCTTCACCGGTAGACAGGTTGGTCGGATTGGCTGCTTCAAACTGGCTGCTACCCGCGCGTTGAATCAGAATGTTAAGTTTGATGTACTCGCGATAATCGAGCAGCTTCTCCCCGGTAATGGTGCCACCTGTTTCCCGTTTGAATATTGCCGCAAGGGCATCTTCAACTGTCATTTCAGGCTGTTTGAAAAGATCGCCATAGAACTGGCTTTGCAGGGCATCCAGTACCTTTTTGAAGCTCTCAATCTCCTGCACTTCGATTTTGATAGAGCGGATGGTGCCAAAGTGAACGCTGGACAACGCAGAGTTAAGTTGAAAAATCTGCTTCCGCTGTCTGTTAATACTGCGTTGAATGTTCTGGCCCATGTATTCTGATTCAGCAAGGAACTGCTCTTCTGCGTCCTTGAGTCGCTCTTCCAGTCGAACCAGATGTTCTTCAAGTTGTTCCAGTGCCTGTCTGGGGTCATCAGAGTTGGAAATGGTTTTATCCATTCGCTCTGCCAGTAGTTGCTGGGCATAAAGAACACATTCAAACAGGTCGGGCAAGTCGGAAGCACTGGCTTGGGACAAGCGTCTGAGCAGGGTATTTTCAGGTTCAGGCTTGAGAGCCTGTTCCAATCTCGCCCGGGCGGTTGAAATATTTTCTTTTAACGCTTCATTACTCTCATGGAGTAATTGCTGAGAGTGCAGCCGACTCATTAAACCGGACTGGCTGGCACGCTCCTCAATCGCTGCCCACTGTTGCTTTGCTGTCTCGCACCTTGGGGTAATAGATTGAATGTCTTTCTGCAGGGCTTCTAAATGATCCTGTAGTTTATTCAGCTCTGAGCGACGCTCCGTGACTGACTTGAACAGGGTATTGTGTTTTGGCTCAAGGTCTTTCAGTTGCCGGATGACCTCGTCCAAGCGCGCTTTCATCTGCTCTGTCAGTGTTTCATGCCAATCCAGTGGGATGCCTTTGATCTCGTTTTCTTTGAGCAGGAGCTGACCTTCGTTGTGTTGCAGTACGCTCTTATCGGCAGACATATTACTGTTAAGAGCCTGCAGCTGATCCTTAAGGAGTTCGAGTTCTCTCTGTTGGACCTGTTTTCTGGAGTCTTTTTCTTCCCATTCCCGTTTCAGGGATTCTCTCAATGAGCTGGTTTCGTTCTGACGATGGACTGAATTTTTAAAGCGCAGATTTGGCAGGGTCTGTTCTGTGCGCTGGAGCAGATCAATAGTCTTACCTGACTCGGCTATCTGGTTGCCGAGTTTATCAAGACTGGCCTTGAAGACTTCAATGTCTTCAGCCGGAGGGGTATCAAGGTATAAACGACTGCTTTCCAGTTGACTGATATTTTCAGAATGTATTTTGATCCATTCGGCGGCTTCGAGGCACTGAGTCTGCCGGGACTCCAGACTCTCCACTGTCATGGCAAGATCGACTTCATCAAGAACAGTGGCATTGGATTGTTGAGAGGCCAGAAAAGAGACAACATGGTTAAGCGTTTTTAACTCTGTATCTTTCTGAGTCCGGGTGGCCTGAGACGATGTGAGCTGGTTTTGACAGTCTTCAATGCTTACGGCCAGTGACTGGAGGTCAGGCTCCTCCTGGCCAATCCACTGCGATAAAGGTGCCATCCTGTCGAGCAGAGTAAACTGTTTTTCAAGTTTCCTGCGGTTGACGGCCAGCGTTTGTCTCTCATCGAGAATGTTTTCTTCCCGTTCAATGAGTCTTGCTCTCTCTTTCTCGCGGGCCAGTTTACCGAGAGTAGGAAATTCAGGTTCCTTGCTGAGACGGGAAATGTTCTTTGAAAGATTCACCAGTACACTGCCGTCTTCATCCTGATGTAACGGTGATTCAATGAAGAGGTCTTCAGAAAAGCTGGTGCTCGAATCACCCTCAAGCAACCAGACATCGTCAGGGCGATCAGTTTTCTGTCTGATCAGTGCCGCTGCCTTCTCAACATCCTTTACCAGTAGCGCATTGCGTAAGGGACCCATTTTGGCTTCCAGCCAGGCGGCTTCTGCCAGTGAAATCTCATCTTCATCAAAGAACTGGCTTACCAGCTGACCCTTTGTCAATTCCGCCAGTCTTTGCAGCTGGATCTGCTCTTTTGAATCGCTGATTTCAAGCCCTTTCAACCTGAGTCTCAGGGTGCTCAGTTCGGTCTCAAGCCCAAGGTCCTGACGATGGCAGATATTCTGCTGTTCGGTCAATGTATAGCGAAGAGTACTCAGCTCCTCCGGCTGTTCTAATTGAATATCGTCGTTTAGCTCAAACAGCTGTTGTTTGAGACTTTCATATTCCAGCCATTGGGTATGATCTTTTTGCTTTTGTAAACGCTGTTGTTCCAGCTGCTGCTGCTTCACTTTCAGGTCCTGAATGGCATCGGAAAGTGTGCTCAGTTGTTCACTGATCAGGGCTTTGTCCGTCTCTCCCTGCTTCAGGTGAGTCAGCCATTGTGCATGGTTTGTTATGGCATGGTTGAAGGGGGAGGGCAGTCTGGCGATGCCTTCTTTAAGTCGTTGTTGTTCTGCCAGTTTGCGTTGTGTTAATTCCAGCCTGTCCTTTATAACCTTTATTTGACGTGTATCATGCTCTTTTGAGCGCTTTACCTGAATCCACTTGTCTGATAACTGGCCGACATTGGCGGTAGACACTTCACTGTTTTCAAGGAGAGACAGGATCGGTAGACACTGATCAAAGTGATGTCTGATATTTTCCATCTGCTCCAGCAGGGGCCGTTTAACATGATACTCTGCTGAGAGTTCGCTGCGCTGCGCAATCGTCTGCTGAAGAATCTGACTGAGGTTTTTTTCACTCAGGGTCGCATCCGACAGATGGCTGCGACACTCTTCAAGGCTGGCTAAAGCCTGATTATAGAGTCCGGCTTTACGGGCTTCTTCAGAATAAGCATCTTCAGCGTCAGCCAGCTGTTTAACGAGTGATCGAACGTCCTCTTCTATTTGTTCCAGTTGCTGGTTTTGTTGCTGTTTTTGAGCTTCCAGTAATTCAAGTTGTTCGTTCTGTTGTTGCAGGCGTTCATGAATATTGTCATTTTCTTGTTTCAGCAGTCTGGACTCCGTGTGGATTCGGTCCAGTGTTTCGGCCTGTTCCTTTTGAGTACGGGCCATGGTTTCATGGGTCTGGAGCTGTTCCCTGGTACTTTCCAGTTGCTCTATTTCAAGCTCAATTGCGCTGATTTGCTGTCGTTGAGCTGTGATATCTGACTCAGTGCGCTCAGTCTGATTCTGGCAATCAATCAGCGACTGCTCAAGTTGGACCTGAAGTCTCTGTGCCAATGCTATGACGTTTTCGCCCAGTTTGTAGCTTGAATCCAGTAACTCTTTAATCAGCTCCCGTTTTTCACGGGTATGGTGAATACTGTCCCGTGTTTTGCGAGTTTCCTGCAAAGCATTCTGCATGGAACCGACCGACTTTTTAACATTTTCTTCCGATGTCAGCAGGTAGTCCCGGAGCCCTTTTTGCATTTCAGAAGAAAGGCCACCATACAGGCTGGTTTCCAACATTCGATAATAACGCTGGCGGTCTCTGATGTTTTCCATTCTGCGGGGAATGATCCGGCACTGAAATTGCCAGTCCATAAACTGGCCGAGAGATTTGAAACGTTTCAGTGTTCCGCCCTGAATGGCAATCTGATTTGAAAGGGCGTTTCCTTCCAGGGCATCGTAACGATTCTCACCCGCAGGACTCATCATCAGATCTTTTACTGAAATGTCTTGGTCTATGCCCGAAATGGCAAACATTTTCAGCTCGACTCTGGGCTTGCCAAGGCGCTTTAGCTGGACGCCGGCGATGACACGTTCACCGTTGTACAGGGTGTAATCCACCAGAGAATAACAGGTGCCTTTGTCAATGCGTCCCCAGATACCGTTGTCGCTGCGATCCTGACCGCTGTCGGAGTTGTTTCTTAATCTTACCAGACGATTGTCTGGTACCCGGTTAACCAGCAGTGCGCCCATAATGGTCGTTTTGCCGGCCCCATTATGACCAATCAGGTTGCTCATCCACTGGTGCAATGAGAGAGTTTTAAAGAATATCCCTCGAAAGTTGACCAGCGTCAGACTGTTAATCTGCGTACGTGTCTGACTCATGCTTCGACTTCCTTAATCTCTTCATTGCCTTCAACGGAACCTTTGTTTTCTGCTGCTGGTTCGTCGCTGTTTAGTGTTTCATCCGTTACTGATTCGTCTGCCACTTCTTCGTCTGCCTCCAGAGAAATAGAACCGGATTGCACCAGCTTTTCCAGACTTTCCCGGGTCATTTGGCTGCTTCTTACAGGTTCAATAAAGCGCATCAGGGGGGATTGGGTCTGAACTCTGTCAGCTTTTATGCCATCCATGCGGATCATGCCGAGCTTCGCCAGTTGCCGCAGTGACCTCTTGAGGGTTTCCATAGCTTTTTCACGATCCAGCTGGGTATCGATTTTCTTTCTGTCCAGCAATCGTGCCAGCCGCTTGTCGTCTACAAGCATCCGTAAACGTTCAAACAAAGAATCCGCGTGAATCCAGCCGCCGCCTTCGAGCTGTTCCGGGTCAAGGTGATACAAGGCCAAAAGCTGGCCCAGAACCATGCTGAGTTCGTCGAGCTTTTTAGAGCGAATCAGATTTTTGTTGCCCAGTTTTGGCTGCAGGTAATAATAGTCTTCCTGAGCACAAATCAGATCTATACCATAACGCTGGTAATGCCCGTCAAGCCAGGTTTTGCCTGCCTGTAACATGCTATAGAGATGGGTATGTCTGGCATCAATATGCTCACCCCGGCGCAGTCGGCTGTCCAGCTCGGGAAAGAGATCGTCGTTTATGACATCGGCCAGAGTCTGGTAGGGGCTGTTAGCATTCAAGCGAAGATTCTCTCTCTGATGTGATGGGTTTTGTTAGCTCTAATTGCAGGTGTTCGGCTTCGAGGTTGGGCATGATTTGGTGCCAGAAACTTTCAGGAATATCCTGAGCATTACGGAAATGGCCCAGTCTGGTCATGGCTTCGAACAGCCAGCCCGCAGATTGCAAAAAATCGGTCATGGGTAGGGTGTTGGCAAGTTCGCTTAAGGCTTCCTCATAGGAGGGAAGATAGCCTTTGTCAGAAACCCGTGTTTTTAGCCATTGAGCGATCGCTGTTTTACGGCTTTCAAGATCGTCCATGTCGGTCATGCTCTCTTCATCCATGATGACCCGGGACTGAGTGGTTTCAGGCTGGGGCGCATCAATTTCTCTCAGTCGAAGTAAAGGAGCGTCGCTGCAAAGATTGAGATACCAGGGGTTCTGATCATACTGTTGAATGGCGTCCAGCGTTCTTTCCATCAGGGCTTTGCGTTCATCCATGTTGATAAACTGGCGGATATATTGATGGGCGCGTTGATGGAAACTTTCCCAGTGCGCCAGTCTTTCTCCGCTCCAGTGCTCAATGCGATCAAGGTGTTGCTCGAGTCTGAACACCGAGTGGGCTGCAAGATGTCTATTCGCTGTTTCGCAGGCCTGGGAAATGGCTTCCAGAAGTTGTCTCAGGTCATGACAGGAGGCCAGCAACAGTTGTTGAAGATCCTGTAATCGGTCCTGGGTATCATTCAGAAGGTGTTCACACTGTGTCATGGCATTTTGCCAGTCTTGCTTCAGCAAGGCGACGACGTCAGACCGTGTTTCTATGGCTTCCTGGTCCAGTTGTCTCTGTCTATGATCAATCGCGGTGACGAGTTGCTGTACAGTGACATCCAACGGTGCTTCGATTTGAAGACGCCAGTACTGATCGTTACCATCATTGATAGCAGCATCCCTGATCTCCCGCAGGTGGCTGGCGACTGTCATAAACAGTGTGCTCAATGCGGTATGGGAGGCGTCAAAGCCTGTGCAGATGGATTCAACGATTTGTTCTGAAACGGGAGGAAGCAGGTAAGCGTGCTGTTTTTCACCGATACCCTCCAGACAGATCAGCAGGTTTTGATCCATCATGCGACGAATAGTTTCATTGCAGCGTCGTTCAGATGTGACGGAATCACTGTCTATACGGTGTTTATCAACCTGTTCATAGACGATATGAAGCTCCGCTTCGCTGAACTCTGGCTGAGATTCCTGATCTCTCCAGTATCTCAGGGTAGCAAGAAATGCAAGCTCTGCGGGTTGCAGGTTAAGTTTTTGACCGCTGGTTAAAATGTTGCTGATCAGTGAAGGAATATCACGAGATGCCGTCAATCCGCACTCCCTGGCTGCTGAATGTGAAAATAAATGTTATGCCACGCTGAATCTGTGATTGAGATGGCATTGATAGAGTCAAGGCACGATTATGGAAAACCAAACGAGTCTCGTAAAGTAGAATTGATAAGCGGTAAGTAATGCAGTGAATAATACTGTGCAAACAGAGGTAGTTAGTCAGGAAAACGGGCACTGAAATACGGGCAACTGACAATAGGGAATGCTGAACAATTTGACTAAGTAACTGGTTAGGTACTTAAAGTAAGCCCCGGGTTTTACGGCGCTTTGTCACGACAGGTTATCTGGTTGGTAGCAGAGCTTTTTAAGAGGGTGGCCCGGCTTTTCAGGGCTGCCCTTGCTCTCTGTCAGTAACCTGTTCTTTTCTGCGAGTTTGTTTTCTTTTCTGCGTTTGTTAAGCTCTTTCCTAAGGTAAAACAGATCTGGGTGTTATGAAAACGCATAGTCAACGTTTGCTTCCTGGCGATGATCTCTATTTCGAACTCCTGACCCTTGCCAAGGAATGGCCTGCAGCCTTTCTGTTATCCTGCGTGGGAAGTCTGAAAGTGTTGTCGCTCAGATTGGCCGGAGCAGAGCAGGAGAAGATACTTCAGGGCCCCTTCGAAATTCTTTCTCTTTCTGGCACCTGTTGTCCATCAGGGCTCCATTTGCATATCTGTGTGGCGGACAAGGAAGGGCGTGTTTTTGGTGGTCACTTAAAACCGGGGTCGATTATTGAAACCACAGCAGAAATAGTTGTGGGTATTCTTGACGATACCTGTTTCACCCGGGAAGCAGACGATGAAACAGGTTATCTGGAGCTGGTGGTCAAAAAGGCTTCGCAGGCCAGTTCCTGATCAATTTTCGTCTGATGTTGGCCTGCTCTTCACTCGATAAATCACCAATGTGCTTACTGGCATAATCGCTGTAGATGGTAACAAGTCGACGTGTATTTAATGGGTTGGGAATGATCATATACTGACGGCCAAACCTGTCTTTATTGGCTGCCACGGATGCTTTCAGGTCCGGGTCAAAGCCATTTTCTTCAAGGCCAAAGTCAGAGAGTGTGTCACCAATATAAAGTGCGATCTGATGTTTTTTTCTATCAACCTGTCCGCTGGTGATCGCATGTCGCTGAGAAGTTTTTGTGCAGTTCTTCAGCTCGACCTCAGTGCAGTGTTCACCTTTTAATAAAACGTGGGTTTCGTCTGCATCGGGGTAGCCAAGCTCCCTTAATTTCCTGACCGTAAGCGTTTCTATGTCTTTCTTGTTGCCCTGCCGACCAGACGACACTGGTGTTTCGGAGACATAAAAGATATCAAATCCTTTTTCCTTTGCGCCAGCAAGAAACTCGGGAGCTCCGGGGGTTGGCTTTGCATTTTTTTGTTGTTCAAGGTGCCAGTTAAACAGATTCTGTTCTGATCCTGGTGCAGGTAGGTTCAGGTCAGGATTTTGGGGGGTGTATTGTAATATGGTACCGTTGATGTTCACGACAATAGCAGGGTTCTCCATGGTTTTCTGATTCATTTTTGCCAATATTCTTGTGGATTGATTGTAAGCCTGATGCGTCAGGGCATGATAATCCGCTGATGAGTTCATCCACAGCATTGCATTAATGTTGTGCACTGCAAATGTTGGGTCCTGTATCTGCGCGAAGTGAGAATAGTTCAGCGCATTCAATTTGGCATCGTGCTTCTCATCAGGAGACAGCTGGTTGAAGTTCACCTTCACCACAGCATGCTCCCAGCTTCCATAGACAAGGTTGGGAAAGAAGATCCAATCTTTGCCGAATCTGCTTCGGTTTTGCTGAACCCACTGTTGTCTCCTGTTGAAGTGATGGCCTTCCACTTCTGCCAGATCATCCAGCTGGTCACCCAGAAGCATCAGGACGTGATAGCCCTTGTCTCTGATTTTCTGACGTTGGTTCTCTTTACTTAATGTTCTATTGTCTGTTTGCTGAAAGAGTAGATAATCAGCTCCTTTGATCGGGAATCCCAAGCGTTTTAGTTTGGCCAGGGAAAGTTCCTTGGCTTCATTAAAACGAGCGCTGACATAGAAGATGTCTATCCCCTGGTTATCAACCTCATTCAGAAAGTCTAAGGCACCGGGCAAGGCTTCCATCTTCTGATCTTTCCACCAGGCTAAAGTAGCATCGACGTTTCTTGCACCGTCGGTCCCCACCATACTTGAGAAATAGGTGGTGCCCTCGATCAAAGTGTCATCAATATCAGTCACTATCGCTGCACGCTTGCCTTTCGGTAGTTGATTCAGTGCGTTGCTGAGGTTGTCTCTGGCCATGTTAAAAGACTGGTACACCAGTGCTTCATATTCCGGTGAGTGTTGTTGCCAGTTGGACGCAACGACTTTTTCTTCATTCAATTCTCTCTGGGAATAATCATCAGGACGTGCTGACAATGCAGATGTGTATGCTGCCATTATGAGCAGGATTGAAGTTTGAGCTATGGCCATGTATTCCTCTGTCTGATCGATTTATCGGCGGGCTTCGAGGATAAAATCTAGTCGAGGTTTCAGGGAAGGCGTGTTTTTTTGTAACGGGTTGTTTGCCGACAAGGTAAATAATGACCCACCGTTTAAGTGGGTCACACGGCGATGTCAGAGTGTTGCAATGTTCTCTGGATCACCCGGAAGCTGGGCATGAAAGGCTTTGCCGCTGACTGAGTGACTGTCGTCTCCCATCAGATACAGATAGACTGGCATAATATCTTCAGGCGTCGGACGACTCATCGGGTCCTCTCCGGGGTAAGCAGAAGCTCTCATGGCTGTGCGGGTGCCTCCGGGATTAATCGTGTTGACTCTTACCTGACTGAGGCCGTCCTCTTCGTCGGCCATGACCTGCATAAGCCCTTCGGTAGCAAATTTCGAAATGCTATAGGCTCCCCAGTGAGCGCGCCCTTTATGGCCAACGCTGGATGAAGTGAAGGCAATAGAACCCGATTCAGCCTTGCGGAGCAGGGGGATTAGTTCTCTGGAGAGCAGAAAGGGGGCGGTCACATTAACGTGCATGACCTCATTCCATTTGTCCAGATCGAACTGTGCAATGGTCTTGAGTTCGCCCAACAGACCTGCATTGTGCAGAAGCCCGTCCAGTCTGCCAAATTCTTTGTCCAGAGTTTCCGCCAGGTTGGCATAGTCCTGTTCAGAGGCTCCGGCGAGGTTCATGGGGTAAATAGCTGCCTGGGGCCAGCCATTTTTTTCAATCTCGTCATAGACCTGTTCAAGCTTGCTGATGGTTCTGCCCAGCAGAATGACGGTTGCGCCGTGGCGTGCAAAGGTCAGGGCTGCCGTACGGCCAATACCACTGCCAGCACCGGTGACCAGGATAATTTTGTCCCGGAGGAGGTTGTCGGGTGCGGTATATTCAAACATGCGTTGCTCTCCGTGGCAGCTGCCACTTATACTTTTCCAGCAGCGGAAGAATCTCTTCTGCGGACGAAACCTTGTAATCAGCGTGCCACTGATCCGGTGTATCTATGGGGCTGATAAAACCATAGAGTGCCGCAATAGTCACCATTCCTGCATTTCTGCCAGCCTCGATATCACGTAAATGATCACCTATATAAATGCACTTTGCCGGGTTGGCGTCTGTTTGCTGGCAAGCTACCAGCAAAGCTTCCGGGTTGGGCTTGGTCTGTTTGACATGGTCTGGACAGATCAATGTTTTTGAACGCTGGCTCAAGCCAGCCTGATCCAATAAGATTTTTGCATAAGCTGAAGGTTTATTGGTGACGACTCCCCAGGGAATGGCTTTGTCATCCAGAGTATCCAGCAGCATTGGCATTCCGTCGTACAGTTTTGCAGCCTTTTCCCTGCGATCATTGTTGATATATTCATTGTATTCTTCAAGAAGCCTGGTTCTCAGGCTTTCGAGCTTCGGATCAGGTGGCTCTATACCATAGGCAAGTTGAACAAGCTTTCTTGAGCCTTCCGAAACATGGCTTCGAATCAGTTCACTATCAATCGCTGGCATATTGTCGTCTGCCAGCATTTTGTTAACGGTGAAAATAAAGTCTTCCGAGGTGTCCAGCAATGTGCCGTCCAGATCAAAAAAAATACCTTCAATGGCGTTCGTTTGGCTCATCGGGATTCTCATTGGAGCTCTGGTTTGCTGCCGTAGATCAGGTAATTAACGTCAGTGTCTGACTTCTTGAGGGAATAAACGCCAGTAAACGGGTTGAAAACCATGCCTGTCATGTCGTGTACTTCCAGATCGGTCTGGCGCATCCAGCTACAGAGTTCATGGGGTTTAATGAATTTACTGTGCTCATGTGTACCCCTGGGTAGCATTTTTAGAACATACTCGGCTCCGACAATGGCAAATAGCCAGGATTTGGTGTTGCGGTTTATCGTAGCAAAGAAGATCTTTCCGCCGGGTTTGAGCAGCTTTTCACAGGCGCGAATAACGGATGCAGGTTCGGGAACGTGTTCCAGCATTTCAAGGCAGGTGACAACATCAAAGGTGCCGGGCATCTCTTCTGCCAGCTCTTCCACCGGAATTTTACGATAATTGACTTCGACTTCACTTTCCATGCTGTGCAGGCGAGCTACAGAAAGTGGCGCGTCGCCCATGTCGATGCCAGTCACCTCTGCGCCGCGAAGTGCCATGGATTCGCTGAGAATGCCGCCACCACAGCCAACGTCCAGTACTTTTTTTCCGGCCAGACCCACTCGCTCGTCGATGTAGTTGAGGCGCAGCGGATTGATTTCGTGCAGTGGCTTGAATTCACCCTCCATGTCCCACCAACGGCTGGCCAACTCTTCAAATTTAGCAATTTCGGCTGGATCGACGTTTTGCACTGGGCGTGGTTCGTCCTGGTTTGCAGTCATAGTGTCCAGATTCTCATGCGGTTGTGTTGAATGTGCGCCGGGAAGCGGGTCTCTCTGAAAACCGCTTTATGCGAAGAATAACGCAAAAAACCAATTTCGAGAGTCGGTTGATTTCCGAAAGTAACAGCGCAGTTTGTATTCTTGTCTGCATTATACAGACAGAGTTATCAGAGTTAAGTATTCCTGTTATCCGGATACAAAAGAGTTACTATGTCGTACTTCTGTGTCATTTTTTATTCACAAATATTGTTGTCAACGCATAGACTTGCTCGCAGTAGGGCTGGCAGCTGTGGTATTATTTCCTACTTAATATGAAAAAAGTAGCCATGCCCTTTTTATCGTTAAATTCATTTCAACGCTCCTTTCTATTCTGACAGGAACTGAATGATTGCTTCCACATGGCTGCGTGTTGATTGAATTGTTCGGGTTTCCGGCCTTCCGGGTTGAGAAAGGGTGCTGACTGGTATCCGTTGGGCGCAAGCTAAAGGACGACTGGGTTTACATGACTGATATCGCCAAAGAGATTCTTCCGGTAAACATCGAAGACGAACTCAAGCAGTCCTATCTGGACTATGCCATGAGTGTCATCGTCGGGCGGGCACTGCCCGATGTACGTGACGGACTCAAGCCGGTCCATCGGCGAGTTCTCTTCGCAATGAACGAGCTGGGCAATGATTGGAATAAGCCCTACAAAAAATCAGCTCGTGTGGTGGGTGATGTGATCGGTAAATATCATCCCCACGGTGACTCTGCAGTATATGACACCATTGTTCGTATGGCGCAGCCATTCTCTCTGCGATATATGCTGGTAGACGGGCAGGGTAACTTCGGTTCCGTGGATGGTGACTCTGCAGCGGCCATGCGTTATACCGAGATCCGGATGCAGAAGATCAGTCATGACATCATGGCTGACCTGGATAAGGAAACGGTCGATTACGTGCCTAACTATGATGGCACGGAACAGATCCCTGCTGTTATGCCTACCCGCATTCCCAATCTCCTGGTGAATGGCGCTGCCGGTATTGCCGTTGGTATGGCAACCAATATACCTCCTCATAATCTGACTGAAGTGGTCAAAGGTTGTCTGGCGCTTATTGATGATGAGAGTCTGTCTGTTGATGACCTGATGGAATACATTCCGGGTCCGGATTTCCCGACGGCTGGCATTATTAATGGTCGTGCGGGCATTTTGCAGGCCTATCGAACCGGGCGTGGTCGCATCTATATTCGTGCCCGAGCGGATATTGAGCACGATGAGAAGAGAAACAAAAGTACCATCATTGTTACCGAGCTTCCTTATCAGCTGAATAAGGCCCGGCTGATTGAAAAGATCGCCGAGCTGGTTAAAGACAAGAAAATTGAGGGCATTTCCGAGCTGCGCGACGAGTCTGATAAAGACGGTATGCGGGTCGTGATTGAGCTGCGTCGTGGCGAGGTGGCTGACGTAGTACTCAACAACCTCTATGCCCAAACCCAGCTTGAAAGCGTATTTGGTATCAACAATGTTGCGCTGGTGGATGGTCAGCCAAAACTCCTGAATCTCAAGGAGATGCTGGAAGCCTTCATTCGCCACCGTCGTGAAGTGGTGACCCGCAGAACCGTTTATGAGCTGCGAAAAGCGCGTGAGCGGGGTCATTTGCTGGAAGGTCTGGCCGTAGCGCTTTCCAATATTGATCCGGTAATTGCCTTGATCAAGGACTCTCCAACGCCTGCAGAAGCTAAAGAGAAACTGGTGGCTCAAGGGTGGCAGCCCGGTCACGTGCTGGAAATGGCAGAGCGTGCCGGAGCCGATGCCTGTCGACCTGAAGAATTACCTGCAGAGTTTGGCATGAGAGAGGATGGTCTCTACTATTTGTCCCCGGCTCAGGCTCAGGCAATTATGGAAATGCGTCTGCACAGACTGACTGGCCTGGAGCATGAAAAACTGCTCAGTGAATACCGCGAGCTGCTGGAAAAAATTGCCGAGTTACTACTCATTCTTTCCAGCTCTGAGCGTTTGATGGAAGTCATCCGCGAAGAGATGGAAAAAGTGGTTGAAGAGTATGGCGATGAGCGTCGCACTGAAATCACCAGTTCACGCCGGGATCTGACCGTTGAAGATCTGATTTCTGAAGAAGACATGGTCGTCACCCTGTCTCATGGTGGTTATGCAAAAACCACATCGCTCGACACCTACCAGGCACAGCGCCGTGGTGGTCGGGGTAAGTCTGCCGCTTCGGTAAAAGACGAAGATTATGTTGAACATATGTTGGTGGCCAATACCCATACCCAGATTCTTTGTTTCTCCAGCAGGGGTAAGGTCTATTGGTTGAAGGTCTATCAGATTCCGGAAGCTGGCCGTACTTCACGTGGCCGCCCAATTGTGAATATCCTGCCTCTGGAAGAGGATGAGCGGATTACGGCGATGCTGCCTGTAGAAGAGTATACCGAAGGTCACTTTGTCTTTATGGCAACGGCTGCGGGAACGGTTAAGAAGACGCCTCTGGAGCAGTTTTCCCGTCCAAGAACCAGTGGTCTGATTGCCTTGGGTCTTGATGAAGGCGATACTCTTGTGGGTGCTGAAATTACTACCGGTGAGAAACAGGTTATGCTGCTTTCCAACGCCGGAAAAGCGATCCGCTTCGAAGAGACTGACGTGCGCGCCATGGGCAGAACTGCCAGAGGTGTGCGTGGTGTCAAGTTACAGGATGCACAAAGAGTTATCTCTCTGATTATCCCCGAAAACGACACCCAGATTCTGACCGTCAGTCAGAATGGTTTCGGTAAACGTACGGCGGTAGAAGATTTCAGAATCACCGGGCGTGGTGGTCAAGGGGTTATTTCCATGCAATGTACCGATCGGAACGGTGAGCTGGTTGGTGCTATTCAGGTGCAGGATGGAGAAGAGATCATGTTGATCTCTGATCAGGGGACCCTGGTGAGAACCCGTGTCGATGAAATATCTGTCATGAGTCGTAATACCCAGGGTGTTACCTTGATCAAGGTTCAGGAAGGCGAGAAGCTGGTCGGTGTTGCCAGAGTTGAGGAGCCCGAAGAGCCTGAAAATGTGGCTGAGGGCGTTGAAACCTCAGAAGCTGGGGAAGAAATGCCTCAGATCGTGCCTGATGAAGGGAAGGAAGGCTGATTCTGTATGCCATAACTTAACGCCAGCATCATGCTGGCGTTTTACTTGCCGGGATGTAATTTATCCCTGAGATGCAAGAGCAATTTCAAGGGCGGCAGTTACGCATTTCTGAATCGACGAGTCTGGCTGTACGGGAGGATGGTATGAACAATCTATTGGCAAAAACACTGGCTGACCCGAAAGGGCAAACCTATAACTTTTCGGCGGGTCCGGCGCCTTTGCCAAAGTCGGTGCTTGAGCGTGCTCGTGATGAGCTGCTGGACTACAACCGTGAAGGGGCTTCCATTATGGAAGTCAGTCACAGAGGGAAATCCTTTCTCAAAGTCGCAGAGCAGGCGGAGCAAAATCTGCGTGAGCTTTTGAAGATTCCTGAAAACTACAAGGTTCTGTTTTTACAGGGGGGTGCCCGTGGGCAGTTTGCTGCCGTCCCGCTGAATCTGAGAGGTGAGAAAAATAGCGCCGACTATGTCAATAGTGGGCACTGGGCTCAATCAGCTATCAAGGAAGCCCAGCGTTATTTGAATGTCAATGTTATTGCTGACGGTAAGGGAGCTTCATTCCATACCATGCCGGAAGAAAGTGAATGGCGCTTCAGTTCAGATGCGGCTTATGTCCATTACACGCCAAACGAAACTATTGGTGGTCTTGAATTTCCGTTTATACCGGATTCAGGGGATGTCCCGCTGGTAGCAGATATGTCATCCAATATCCTGTCCGGGCCTGTTGATGTCGGCCGTTTTGGGGTTATCTATGCCGGTGCCCAGAAAAATATTGGTCCGGCAGGATTAACAGTGGTCATCGTGCGTGACGATCTCCTGGGTCGAGGACATTCCAGTTGTCCTGCTGTTTTTGATTATCGAGTGCAGGCGGACAAGGATTCCATGTACAACACCCCGCCAACCTTTGCCTGGTATCTGGCCGGTCTGGTGTTTGAGTGGCTGAAGGAGCAGGGGGGGCTGGAGGTGATCGACCAGGTCAATGCCCGCAAATCCGGCAAGCTTTACCAGGTGATTGATGAGTCCGGTTTTTATCACAACAAGGTGGACCCTCGATGGCGTTCAAGAATGAATGTACCCTTTACGCTGACTGACCCTGAGTTGGACAAAGTCTTTTTGGCAGAGTCTGAAAAGAATGGCTTTCTTTACCTTAAGGGTCACAAGGCAGTAGGCGGTATGCGGGCCAGTATTTATAATGCAGTACCGGAAGAGCATGTCGATGCGTTGATTGCTTTTATGCGTGAATTCGAAAGAAAATTTGGATAACAAATTCTTGATCCGTTGCAATCTCAATCACAAAGCTCGCAGGATTGCCAGCCGCTGATTGCACGGCTCTGGTCATTACAGTTAAACGCAGAGAACATTATGACAGATGACAAGTTGAAGGGGTTGCGGACAAAAATTGACAAACTTGACCAGGATATTCTGAAGCTGATCAGTGAGCGTGCGCGCTGCGCTCAGGAAGTGGCCAGGGTCAAGCAGACTGAAGATGCTGCGGCAGTATTTTATCGCCCGGAGCGTGAAGCCCAGGTTTTGCGTCGGGTGATGGAACGGAACAATGGTCCACTGGACGATGAAGAAATGGCTCGATTGTTCAGGGAGATTATGTCAGCCTGTCTGGCCCTTGAGGAGCCCGTCCGAGTGGCATTTCTTGGTCCGGAAGGCACCTTTACCCAACAGGCGGCCTTGAAGCACTTTGGCCATTCAGCGATTTCTGTCCCTATGGCAGCAATTGATGAGGTATTCAGGGAGGTGACGGCTGGAGCTGTAAGCTACGGTGTTGTGCCTGTTGAGAATTCAACGGAAGGCGTGGTCAGTCATACTCTGGACAGCTTCATGGATTCATCTCTGAAAATCTGTGGTGAAGTTGTATTGAGAATTCATCAGCACCTGCTGGTTTCTGAAAACACTCGTCGTGACAATATTACCCGTATTTACTCCCACGCCCAGTCACTGGCACAGTGTCGTAAATGGCTGGATGCTCATTGGCCAATGGCCGAAAGAGTAGCGGTCAGCTCCAATGCGGAGGCGGCCAAGCGTATCAGGGGTGAATGGAACTCTGCGGCCATTGCTGGTGATATGGCTGCTGACATTTATGGTCTGGAAAAAATCTCTGAGAAAATCGAGGATCAACCCGACAATTCCACTCGCTTCCTGATTATTGGTCATCAGGATGTGCCCGTCAGCGGTGAAGACAAAACCTCAATTGTCGTCAGCATGAGAAACCAGTCCGGTGCTCTGCATTCGATTCTTGAAGCGTTCGATGTTCATGATGTGGATCTCACCCGAGTGGAAACCCGTCCATCCCGTACCGGCATCTGGAACTATGTCTTTTTCATTGATTTTGAAGGTCATCAAGACGATCCGGTTATCCAGAAAGTGTTGGGAAAGTTGGCTGACAGAGTGAATGACCTCCGTGTTCTGGGCTCTTATCCGAAGGGTGTTCTTTAACAAAACAGCCATGCGCGATTGAAGCAATTTTTCGTCCCTGCCTCTGGAGGCTGTCTAAAAGCCCTGGTTTCAGTGTGGGGACGAGTAGATGGTGAATATACAGGTGAAACATGGGTTGTGATTTTACAAAGCTTGCCGTACCGGGAATACGTGCCCTGAATCCTTATCTTCCCGGAAAGCCTGTGGAAGAGCTGGCGCGCGAACAAGGTCTGGATGCCAGCAGTATTGTTAAGCTGGCCAGCAATGAGAATCCTCTTGGGGCGGCTCAGTCTTCCCGTGAAGCCATTGCCGCAATGATGGCCGAGCTGGCCCGATACCCGGACAGCAGTCTTTACAATCTGCGTGATACTCTCTGCAGAAAGCTGGCGGTTGATCCTGATCAGATAACCTTTGGTAACGGTTCCAATGATGTTCTGGTTCTGTTGGCACAGTGCTACCTGAAAGAAGGATTCTCAGCCGTGTTCTCTGAATACGCCTTTGCGGTTTATCCCATTGCAGTTCAGGCGAGCGGGGCTGAAAGCATTGTGGTTCCGGCTAAAAACTGGGGGCATGATCTGGAAGCGATGGCCAAAGCGGTTCGTTCTGATACCCGTATCGTATTCCTGGCTAATCCTAATAACCCGACAGGTACCCGTTTTTCAGAAACAGAGTTGCGTGCCTTTCTGGGTAAACTAGCTGAAGGGGTTATTGTTGTTCTGGATGAAGCTTACTTTGAGTATGTCATGGAGAGTGATTACCCGGATGGTATTGCGCTGCTGAAAGAATACCCCAATCTTGTAGTGGTCAGAACATTCTCAAAAGCCTACGGTCTGGCGGGTGGTCGAATCGGTTATTCTGTTTCAAATGCTGAAATAGCCTCTATTATCAACCGATTACGACAGCCTTTTAATGTTAATAATCTTGTTGAGGCGGCAGCGGTTGCTGTTCTTAATGACGAAGAATACCTGAACCGTTCCAGACAGGTTAACCAGGATGGAATGGCTCAGATTGAAGCGGGTCTGAAGTCCATGAATATTGATTACATTCCATCCAATGGCAACTTCATTACTTTTGATGCTGGCATGGAAGGTGTGGAGTGTTATCAGCGCTTACTCAAACAGGGCGTCATTGTCAGACCTCTTGGCAATTATGGAATGCCGGGGCACCTCCGGGTTTCCGTTGGTCTGGAAGAAGAGAACCGTCGTTTTCTGGAAGCACTGTCCGCTCTTAAACAGCCTTGAGTGATAACAGCCCTGAGCGAAATACAGCCCTGAGCCAAACACAGCCCTGTACGATAATTATTAGTCTGAAGAGGCTGTCGCCATTTTCATTCGACAGACATTTGAAAGTGGTTTTTGAAAAAGGTTGAACGTGTAGTGATAGAGCAAAACAAGACCGGTACCCCACTGAATATTCTGGTGGTCGGGCTGGGCCTTATTGGAGGATCATTTGCAGCTTCCCTCAGAGAGTGCAGTGAAAACTTTCATCTGATGGGTTTTGATCTCAAGGGCGAAAACATCCAAGCAGCCCTTTCCCTGGGAATCGTGGCAGAAGGTTGTACAGATTTTGAATCCGCCGTCAGCAAGGCTGATGTTATCCTGCTATCAGTTCCCATGCTGGCTATGCCAAAATTACTCCGGCAACTTAAGGGTCTCGATCTCACTGACAAAGTGATGACGGATGTGGGTAGTTGCAAAGGCATACTGGTCCAGGCTGCCCGGGAAATATTTGACTGTGTACCTGAGAATCTGGTGCCGGGTCATCCCATCGCCGGTTCCGAAAAAAGCGGAGTCACTGCTGCCAGGGCCGGACTGTTCAAGAATCATAAGGTGATCCTGACACCGCTGGAGAACACTGATACTGCCGCTTTATCCCTCGTCAGGCATCTCTGGCAATGCTGTGGTGCCCAGGTCAACGCTATGGATTTTCGGCGTCACGATGAAGTGCTGGCAATGACGAGCCATTTGCCTCATCTCCTGGCGTTTTCACTGGTGGATACGCTGGCGGGCAATCCTGAAAATCAGGATATCTTTCGTTACGCCGCCGGAGGGTTTAGAGACTTTACCCGCATTGCTGGCAGTGATCCGATTATGTGGCACGATATTGCCCTGGGTAATAGCGAGGCTATTATTTCCTCGCTGGATCAGTTTTCTGAGGGCTTGACTCATCTTCGTCAAGCCATCGTTGAGAAAGACAGCAAAGGGATACTGGCGAGTTTTGAGCGAGCCCAGTCTGCACGGCAGCACTTTGCCAGTATTCTGGAAAAAAGAGCCCGTATGAATACCCTTGATGAGAATCAGGGTGAATCCCTAAGCTGAGATTCGTATTCCGGATTGTGCCAGTGTGGTCACATCCTTAGCTAACTTCGTCAACCTGGCTTTCGATGCGGGTCTGGCGCTCTCAACAGAAGGTATTCAAGCGTGAGAGATATTGATATGTCTGCAGCGACAGAAGTAATTCTTAATTACTTCATGGATTAGAGAGTCAGTCAATGAAAACTTCTTCATATATAAGCGTGCCGGTCGTAACTATTGATGGTCCCAGCGGTTCCGGGAAAGGAACGGTTGCGGCTCTGCTGGCGAAAGAGTTTGACTGGCATCTGCTCGACAGTGGTGCTTTGTATCGACTGACGGCGCTGGCGGCCATGAATCACGGGGTGGATTTTTCCGATGAAAATTCACTGGAAGTTTTAGCAGGTCACCTGGATGTGCAATTTGAACCGGGTGCTGATGGTGAAGGTCTGAAAATCGTTCTTGAGGGTGAGCGCGTTGGCGCTAATCTGAGGACCGAAGAGGTGGGAGCCAAAGCTTCTCAGGTGGCGGCTTTGCCGGGTGTCAGGAAGGCTCTTTTGAGGCGTCAGCAGGACTTTGCAGAAGCTCCGGGTCTGGTTGCCGATGGAAGGGATATGGGAACTGTGGTATTCCCCCATGCTAACGTCAAAGTTTACCTTACAGCCAGTCCGGAAGAGCGGGCGAAACGCCGTCAAAATCAGTTGCAACAGAAAGGTATTGATGCTAGCTTTGACCAGCTTTTAGCTGACATTCTTGCCAGGGACGAACGTGACATGAATCGCGATGTCGCCCCGCTGAAACCCGCCGATGATGCTATTGTTCTGGACAGCACCAGATTGAGTATTCAGGAAGTCTTCAGTCGTGTAGTGAATGTCATGCGACAGAATGGCCTGATCTGATTAACGTTAATCATTTCGGAACCTGCTGGTTGTTGAGGAGCTCGACAGCCTGTTTATATCGAGGTGGTCTGACCGACTTCCGGAAAGACCGGCGTGAATAGCCGTGTGGTGCAGATTGCCAGTTACAACCATACGGTGTTTTTTGAAAAACAACCCACACTGACTGGCGGTGTGGCCAGCATGCGATCGGTAGTCACTGCCTTTCTGAGGTGGTGTTGATTGAAGTGCTGATTGATAGGAATGACCATGAGCGAAAGCTTTGCTGAACTGTTTGAAGAAAGCCTGAAAGATATCGAAATGAAGCCGGGCGCTATTGTTAGCGGTCAGGTTGTCGATATCGACAGCGACTGGGTTACTGTCCACGCAGGCCTGAAGTCTGAAGGTGTTATCCCAAAAGCTCAGTTCCTGAACGAACAGGGTGAACTGACCATCGCTGTCGGCGACGAAGTTCAGGTTGCTCTTGACGCGGTTGAAGATGGTTTCGGTGAAACCCGTCTTTCCCGTGAAAAAGCCAAGCGTATGGAAGCTTGGGGCGAACTCGAAAAAGCCTTCGAAGCTGAAGAGATCGTTAAAGGTGTTATTTCCGGTAAGGTCAAGGGTGGCTTTACTGTTGACGTTAACACTATTCGAGCCTTCCTGCCTGGATCTCTGGTTGACGTGCGTCCGGTTCGTGACACAGCTCACCTGGAAGGCAAAGAGCTGGAATTCAAGGTTATCAAGCTGGACCAGAAACGTAACAATGTAGTCGTTTCCCGTCGCAGCGTTCTGGAAGCTGAAAACAGCGCTGAGCGCGAGCAGCTGCTGGAATCTCTGCAGGAAGGTCTGGAAGTTAAAGGTATCGTCAAGAACCTGACCGACTACGGTGCATTCGTTGATCTGGGCGGTGTTGACGGTCTGCTGCATATCACTGATATGGCCTGGAAGCGCATCAAGCATCCAAGCGAGATTGTGAACGTAGGTGACGAAATCAACGTCAAGGTTCTGAAGTTTGACCGCGACCGTAACCGCGTATCCCTGGGTCTGAAGCAGCTGGGTGAAGATCCTTGGGTGGCTATCACCAAACGCTTCCCTGAAGGTACCCGTGTTTCCGGTCGAATCACTAACCTGACCGACTACGGCTGCTTTGTTGAGCTGGAAGAAGGTGTTGAGGGTCTGGTTCACGTTTCTGAAATGGACTGGACTAACAAGAACATCCACCCATCCAAGGTGGTTGCTCTGGGTGATGAAGTTGAAGTTCAGGTTCTGGACATCGACGAAGAGCGTCGTCGTATCTCTCTGGGTATCAAGCAGTGCAAGCAGAACCCATGGGAAGAGTTCTCCGGTTCCTTCAACAAGGGCGACAAACTGGCTGGTAAGATCAAGTCTATCACTGACTTCGGTATCTTCATTGGTCTGGATGGCGGCATCGACGGTCTGGTTCACCTGTCTGATATCTCCTGGAATGAAACTGGCGAAGAAGCTGTTCGCAAGTACCGTAAAGGTGACGAAGTTGAAGCTGTTATCCTGGCGATCGACGCTGAACGTGAGCGCATCTCTCTGGGTATCAAGCAACTGTCCGAAGATCCATTCAACTCTTTCGCTGGCCTGAATGAAAAAGGTTCCATCGTTAAGGGTGTGATCAAGGAAGTGACAGCCAAGGCAGCTACCGTAGAACTGGCTGAAGACGTTCTGGCTACTCTGAAAGCTTCTGAAATCAGTGTTGATCGCGTTGAAGACGCTACCAACGTCCTGAAAGAAGGCGAAGAAGTAGAAGCCCGCATCATCAGTATCGATCGTAAGAACCGCAATATCTCCCTGTCCATCAAGGCGAAGGATCAGGCTGAAGAGAAAGCGGCCATGAAAGAACTGCGTGCGAAGCAGGAAGACGAGACTTCCGGCCCTACCACCATCGGTGACCTGATCAAGGCTCAGATGGAAAACAAGTAATACTTGTTGGAGAAAGCTTCTGATGAAGCTTTCTTTTACCATAAAAAAAACCGCAGCCCGAGCTGCGGTTTTTTTTATGGTAATCAATAGGTTGCTTGATTTATTGAATCGGGTTGGCTAGGGTAGGAATTATCTGTAATCCCTGTCAGGTTCGGGACTGCCTGAATTATCGGGTGTCCGGCTAATGAGATGCTTGGCCGCTCCAGGCTACGACTGTTTAATGTCTTGTTTATCTCCTGATCAGGGTGCAGCGTCTGTAACGATACTGATACTTCAGTGTCACCCAAGGGTGCAGGGATAGGAAGAACGACAATGACCCGATCAGAATTGATAGAACGACTGACCGATCTGCAAGATCAGTTGTCGGTGAAGGATGTAGAGCTGGCCATCAAATCTATTCTTGAGCAGATGTCACATTCTCTTTCCTGTGGAACAAGGGTAGAAATCAGAGGGTTTGGCAGTTTTTCCCTGCACTACAGGGCTCCCAGGGTGGGGCGAAATCCCAAGACCGGTGACTCTGTTGTTCTGAATGGAAAATACGTTCCTCATTTCAAGCCGGGCAAAGATATGCGGGATCGTGTAAACAGTAGCCTTAAGAATCTGAAATCTTGATTTTTCCACTGTTGTTAAGCTCTGTTCAATTGTGACTCGGAATCGGATCGTAAATAAGTCATCACTGGAGTTTGATCGAATATGGTCTCTCATTTGAGTATCTGGCTGAAGCGGCTGGTAATACTGTTGGGCAGTCTCCTCCTGCTGATTATTCTCGTCAATTTTATTGTCGCTAACCCACAATTGGTGAGATTCGACCTGGCTGGTTTTTTATTGCCAGAAGTGAAGGTGTCTTCTGTCGTCGTTATCTCCTTTATAATGGGCGGGCTGTTCGGGCTGCTGGTCTCACTGGTGGCTATGACCCGGCTGAGGTTGGCCAATGCCAGTTTTAAGCGTAAGCTGGGCCGACGTGATGCAGAAATACAAAAACTCAGAGCGAATGCCTTGCAAGGATTAACCTGATGCCCGATGTTGCACTGCTGGCGCTGATTATGGTGGCAATGCTGGCAGGATATCTTCTCGGACGTGCTGAAAAAAAGAAAAAAAAAGACCACTTCCCCGGGCGACCCCTCTCTAAAGAGTATTTTGTGGGGTTGAACTATCTGTTAAATGAGCAGACGGATGAGGCCATTGAGACCTTTATCAGAGCGCTGGATATTAATAATGATACTGTCGATACCTATCTTGCCCTGGGTAGCCTGTTTTGTCGTAAAGGAGAGGTGGATAAATCGATTCGGGTGCATCAGGATCTTTTGGCACGACCCAGTCTGACCCCCCTTCAATCCATTCGTGTTCGGCTGGAGTTGGCCAAGGACTACATGACCGCAGGATTATTTGATCGCGCCGAAGCCATGCTGGTCGATCTTTCCAGTCAAAATCATGAATATAGAGTGGATGCGCTTGAACAACTTCTGAAAATCTACGAGAGAGAGAAAGAGTGGCAGCAGGCTGTTGAGATTGCAGAATCCCTCCGTAAATTGTCGGGTGAGTACTATGCCTCCAGGCTGGCTCATTTGTACTGTGAGTTAGCCGAAGAAAAACTGCTTCACAATGATCGATCGGGGGCCAGAAAGTTCATCAGAACAGCATTTTCCAGGGATAAGAACTGTGTCAGGGCCAGTTTGATACTGGGCCAGATAGAAATGGAGGAAGGCCGCGACAGAGAAGCCGTAAAGGCTCTCCAGAAGGTGTCCATTCAGGATAATCGTTACGTGCCACTGACTCTGGAAATGCTTGAAACTGTCTGTCACCGAAGTCATCAGCAGCGTGCTCTGGGCAGCTATCTGGCACGGTGTCTCAATGAGAAGTCGGGCACAGCTATTATATTGGCCATGACGGCTCAGTTAATGAACAGTCGTGATGAAGTGTCTGCCATGGAATTTTTAACCATTCAGTTGCGACGGCAACCTTCTCTCAGGGGGTTGAATGCCTTGATCAATATTCAGTTAAATCATTCCTCTGACCCCTCTCTGACCAGTATCAAACTGTTGAAAGAGGTCACAGACCAGATGTTGCTTGAAAAGCCTGTTTACCAGTGCTTCAGCTGTGGCTTTTCCGGCAAAGAGATGCATTGGCATTGTCCGGGTTGTGATGGCTGGGGAACTCTGGCACCCATTCAGGGCGTAGAAGGGGAGTAATATCCCCATTTGTTTGTTTTACTCAGTGTTCTTGTCTAGACCTGTTTATAGAGCCTTCTTAGTATATCTTCCAAATTTCAGGATGCAGCGTGGGAGGCAGACAGGAAGTTAAGGATGTCTCCGATGAGAAAAAGAATAATCAGTTTTACCGCAGTGACCCTGCTGGCTCTTTCTGCCCCTGTTTTTGCCGACAAAGCCCCATCCCGATTGAAAGTAAAAATGAATATTGCCACTCTTCAGGAACTGGATGAAGCCAGGGTTCAAGTGCGCTATACACTGGCAGAGAAGATTGTCGGAGACAGAGAAAATAATGGCCCCCTGAGCTGAAAGTTAAATTGATTTTCAAGATGCCGCAGTATGACCATTTAATATTTTCGTACTCATTTAGCAGATATTTCTTTTTGATATTTTGAAAAAAATCTATATGAATTAAAAATTAATATTTCTGAAACTACGATATCAATGAGTTCGATTGTTAATTGAAATAATTCTCATTTAGGTCTAATATTCCGCTTGCTTTTCAATCTGTTGTTGTCTTTCCGTAAACCGCCTCAGGTTACTCTTTTCACTACATCATCAGATGTATCAGGAAGCACTCTCTCCCGCTTGCTGTGCGTTCCGGGAGGAGGCTTGGGAGATTGTGATGACGGTCACTTTAGGGGATCTCCGGACAGGAGAGGAAGCTCGGGTCTTCGCTTTCAGGGAAGCAGGCTTAGCCTATCGTCGTAAGCTTCTGGCCATGGGCCTGACGCCTGGAACCTGTTTCAGAGTATGCCGGGTCGCGCCTCTGGGTGACCCTATTCAGCTCCAGGTTCGGGGATTTCAACTCAGTCTGCGTCGTCACGAAGCGGCAGCCGTTGAAGTGACTCGTCTATGAACGAACATGTGTTTGCGATTGTAGGCAACCCTAATTGCGGCAAAACCACTTTATTCAACAGTTTGACGGGGGCCAGTCAGCATGTAGGCAATTGGCCTGGTGTTACTGTAGAAAAGCGCAGTGGTCGCTATGAGTATAAAAGCCAGCTCGTTGAAGTGGTTGACCTGCCCGGTACCTATTGTCTGGACGTGGTTGATGATCAGGTATCGATGGATGAGCGCATTGCCCGTGACTTTATCCTTGCCCGTGAAGCTGAGCTGATCGTCAACGTTGTCGATGCTTCAAATATTGAGCGTAACCTGTATCTGACCACACAGCTGTTGGATATGGGACTCCCCGTTCTTGTTGTCCTCAACATGATGGATGTTGCCAGGGACAAAGGTCTCAAGATCAATGCTGAAAAGCTGTCCGAACAGCTCGGTTGCCCTGTTCATGCCATGATAGCCTCCAGAAACAAAGGAACACCGGGGCTCAAGGATCTTATTAATCAATGCTTTTTTAACGGAGTTGAACCGGCAAAGCCGCAATCTCTGGGAAGCGTTCTGGAAGAATCTGTTACTTGCCTGCAGGCACGTGTTGCCAGTGAGATTGAAGATCGCTCAATTGCACGTTGGGTGTCGCTTAAATTACTGGAGGGCGAGGCCGGTTATGTTGACCAGGTTTCTCAGGGTCTGTTGGAGGCTGCGGTTTTGGCACGATCCCAACTTGAGGACGCCTATGATGCAGAGATGGATATCCTGGTGGCAAACGGTCGCTATGAAAGCATCAGCCTCATCATGAAGGATACTGTCAAAAGCATGGGGAATGTAAGTCAAGGTCTTACTGAGCGTGTCGACCGCATTGTCCTGAATCGACTGGTGGGGTTGCCGGTTTTCTTTGGCGTTATGTATCTGATGTTCATGTTCTCTGTGAACATAGGCAGTGCTTTTATAGACTTTTTCGATATTCTCTCAGGCACTTTCTTTGTCGATGGTGTGAGCCATCTGCTTGAAAGTATCGCTGCGCCGGACTGGATTATTGCGCTGCTGGCCAAAGGTGTCGGTGGCGGTATCCAGACTGTCTCTACCTTCATACCGGTAATTGCTTTTCTGTTCCTGTTCCTTTCAGTACTGGAGGATTCAGGTTATATGGCCAGAGCCGCTTTTGTTATGGACAGGGCAATGCGTTTTCTGGGGCTTCCCGGAAAGGCTTTTGTGCCTATGTTGGTTGGGTTTGGCTGTAACGTACCGGCCATTATGGCGACCCGGACGCTGGAAAATCAGCAGGACCGGATGCTGACCATTGCCATGGCGCCTTTTATGTCCTGTGGTGCGCGTCTTCCTGTCTATGCGTTATTTGCTGCGGCCTTCTTTCCCGGTTTCGGTCAGAATGTGGTTTTTACACTCTACCTGACGGGTATTCTGGCTGCGGTGGTAACGGGTTTGATGCTGAAGAAGAGTCTCTTCAGTGGAGAGGTTACACCTTTTGTTATGGAGTTACCTAACTATCACAGGCCGTCAGTCAAGCATGTACTGCTGAGAACCTGGAGTCGACTGAAAGCCTTCTTGTTCAGGGCAGGTAAAGCGATAGTTCTCGTAGTAATGATACTCAATACCCTGAACTCTGTAGGAACTGACGGCAGTTTTGGCCATGAAGACACCCGGTCATCTGCGCTTAGTAAAATAGGTCAAACCATTTCACCTGCTTTTGCTCCCATGGGTATGTCAGAAGATAACTGGCCGGCGGCTGTTGGCCTGTTCACAGGCATTCTGGCAAAAGAGGCGGTGGTTGGCACGCTAAACTCCATGTACACCTCCATCGCTGAGCAGGAGAATGGCACTCAAGCCCAAGCCCATAATTTTGACTTTATGTCTGGTTTTAAGGAGGCCATGGCAACCATTCCTGTCAATCTTTCAGAGGTGGTATCTTCTCTGACAGATCCTCTTGGACTCAGTGTTGGTGATTTGAGTAATCTGGAATCAGTAGCGCAGGAACAGGCAGTGGAAGTTTCCACCTTCGCGGTCATGCAAAGACTGTTCATCAGTGATGCGGCTGTCGTCGCTTATCTCCTGATGATCCTGCTCTACACACCCTGTGTTGCAGCCCTGGGGGCTATTTATCGGGAATCAGGCCTTCGCTGGACATTCTTTGTGGCGGGCTGGACTTTCTTCATGGGATATTCAGTGGCTACTCTATACTACCAGTTGTCCCGAATTACTATTCAACCACTGACATCCCTGAGCTGGCTGTCCATCATAATGCTGGCCATGACTCTGGTGTTTCTGCTACTCAGGAGGGCAGGGCAGAGAATGCTATTCACTTCAGAAGATCTACCTGCTGAAACACTCAGAAGCTCTACAGGAAGCCATTGATGCTGCTATCAATCAGAGATTTTCTGTCAGAAAAAGGGATCTGTACTTTGGCTGAACTGAGTCAGCATTTTGAAGTAGACCCTGAAGCCATGCAGGCCATGCTGAGTCACTGGGTCAGGAAAGGAAAAGTGGCGGAGGAGTCATCTGGCTGCAAACAGGGGTGTGTCGCTTGTGGGCCTGAACAGTTGATTGTCTATCGTTGGTTAAGCTCGAGTCACTACGATCTCATTCCTGTCTGTGTTCAGAGTGATTAACCCGATATCGATAGACAGGGCTAAGGTATAAATCGTTAGCCTTATTCGTACGTTCAGGCTGCCATCCCGGTAGCCTGAATGTGTGGCTGACGATGTAACAGCCATCCTTCAGTTTCTCCTTGAATGCTCGGGATAACTTTTCCATAGCGCCCGGATAGAGATAGCATACGACCAATCCGGCTTCTTCCCATTGATGTTGAAAAATATCCTGCTGAATGATGATGACATTTTTCAGATGGCTGCAGCGTATTCGGCTGATCCAGTAGGGGAGGGGAGAACGTTCAATTCCGAAGATGATGCGGTCAGGATAGGCATTTGCCAACACTGAAATCAGAGAACCAAAACCACAGCCCAGTTCATAAATGTTGCCATCGACCCTTGAAGGCAGGGTTTCCAGTAGTTTTACTCTTACCTTGCCAGAAGTGGGTGTTGGAGTGATGCCCAAACGCAGGCTCCAAAAGACAATGGTCGTAGTTATCAGGCAGCCTGCAAAAAAGATCAGAATCAGAATTGTGTGTTCAAAGTTAATCATTCCCTTAAAGAACTTTATTACCCGCCAGGTTTTTATATTGCTCTTTATTTGACGCTTTGATCAAGTTCTGGCTGGACAGTTTTGCTGTATGAACTAGCTTACAAACAGAGTCTCAAGTCAAGTAGTGCGATGAATAGTGCAATAAACAGTGCAATAAATAGTGCGATAAATGGTGCCATGAGAAAATTGGCGATCACTGGCGTATTCTCATTGGTCACAATCGTCATTTGGCCTCTCTATGCAGCCGAACCTGTGCCGTCTATTGAAAGTCTGGATGCAGGCTTCCAAAAACTGCAATCAGTACTTGGGCGGTATGAGCCGATGCATGCCAGGCAGTTCCGTATCATTATTGACAAGGAGTATAAAAATAAACCTGTCGAAAATGAGCCGGAAACACTGACCATCTCTAAGGGTGAGGTGCTCATTGGTAATCCTTATCGAATGGCGGATGGCATTGCTTTTGATACGATTGAAGCCATCAGGAATACGTTTTACGAAATTAATAAACATGATCAGCGCAAGAAAAAGTTTCGTGAGCACCGCTATCTGGCGATTCGCTACGTATTAAGAATAGATGCCGAACATCAATGGCATTTTGAAAGCAGTGTACTGTCCCACAGTGATCCTGCCGTGGTGGAGTCCCATGCCCTTACAGGCAATGTCGACTGGCTGAAAAACGGCTTTGAGCTGACAGGTTTTACCTCGGGTGTTGCATACACAGCGGGAGTTAAGCCTCTGCCCATAGCGGTCTATGCTCAATTAAAATTCATACGTGCCGGTGATGAATTGTACATTGATGATCAATGGCAGGATTATAAAATGACCAAAGGTCCCAATGGCAAGCTACTGCCATTCCCGGATTTCAATCAGCCCGTCGGGCGCCCTCAGTCCTGGTACAGTCGGGAAGCTTCTTACTATGAGTAAAAGCCTATCGTCATCTATCGCGATGCGCTTCGGCTGCCAGATGGTTAGGGAGCATAGTTGGTTTAGATTTGCGCCACCGACTTTGCTGGTTTGACTTTTTTAGGTGTTTGCAACAGAGTGACATTTTCCTGATTTTGACCAAAAATATTAGCTCTTTAAAAAGATGTTAAAAATCATATGGTTATAAATGGCTCAAAAAATTGGGGTGAATTTGATATTTATTCCTAAGTTGCTGTTATATAAGTGGTTTGATGCTTTATACTCTGGTTCACTGCCGTGCAGGCAGCTTAGAAAATAGGTAGGATTGGTTGGCTGTCGTATTTCAACGAGCTTGGGAATTGATAAAAGAGGGCTTTCAAGCCCTCCCGGATCGGTCGATCAGATATCAATCACGTCAAAAGGCACTAATGGATTAACATCCGCCTCATAATCAACGCCTTCAACACCAAAACCAAAGAGTTTCAGGAACTCTTCCTTGTATTCAATGTAATCAGTCAGCTCGGCCAGGTTTTCGTTGGTCAGTGCTGGCCAGAGTGCCTGACAGTGTGATTGAATGTCATCCCTCAGCTCCCAGTCATCCAGGCGCAGGCGATTGGTGTCGTCCACTGCCGGAGCCTGGCCGTCTTCTCTGTAAAGGCGATCACGGAACATTCGGTTGATCTGCTCGATACAGCCTTCATGAACACCTTCTTCGCGCATCTTTTTGAAGACCATGGCGATATAGAGGGGCATTACCGGAATGGCGGAGCTGGCCTGGGTAACGACACTCTTCAGTACTGCGATGTTGGCTGAACCATTCAGGCTCTTGAGTTGTTTATCAATGGCGTGGGCGGCACGGTCGAGATCCTTTTTGGCTTGACCCAATGCACCTTCCCAGTAAATAGGCCAGGTAAGTTCGGTACCAATATAGCTATAGGCCACAGTTTTACAGCCTTCTGCCAGGACACCGGCTTCTGAAAGAGCTTTTATCCAGAGTTCCCAGTCTTCACCCCCCATTACCGTCACCGTTGCTGCTACTTCTTCTTCGGTCGCAGGCTCAACAGAGGCTTCAAACAGTTGATCTTTGTTGGTGTCGACGGCAGTCGCCTTATAAGGCTGTCCCATAGGCTTGAGTACGGAACGGATCACTTCACCACTGTCAGGCAGTTTACGGACGGGAGAAGCCAGGGAATAAACTACCAGATCGATCTGGCCCAGATCTTCCTTGATCAGTTCGATTGTCTTGGTTTTGGCTTCGTGACTGAATGCATCTCCGTTCAGGCTTTTTGCATAAAGACCTGCTTCATGGGCCAGCTTTTCGAAAGCGGCAGAATTGTACCAACCTGCCGTACCGGGTTTTTTTTCGGTCGCAGGCTTCTCGAAGAAAACACCGATGGTGGCCGCGCCTGAACCAAAAGCCGCAGTAATTCGAGAGGCAAGGCCGTAACCACTGGAAGCACCAATGACCAGGACCCGCTTGGGACCCCCGGCCACTTCACCCTGAGCCCTGGTATAAGCGATCTGCTCTTTAACGTTCTGCTCACACCCGACAGGGTGGGTCGTTGTGCAGATAAATCCGCGAATCCTTGGCTTGATAATCATCTTTGGCTCCGGTTAACGATAAGAGACGGCACACGGTTCACTGTGCCATAACAGTCGAGTAAAGCTTATCCAAAACCGGCAGGGTGGAAAAGGCGCAGGCGGTATAGATCAGTCGGTATATTGATACGAAATGTATCAAGAGCTCTCAAGATAGAAAAGTTTGTCCCGAACACTGCGCTTAAAGTCGCTTGGCGTGAGCTGGAAGTGTTTCTGAAACAGTCGGCTGAAATAGTCAGGGTCTGTGTATCCGGCCTGGTAGGCTGCTTCCCTGATTGAAAGGTCGGTACTTTTCAGGAGATCCGAGGCCAGGGTCAATCTCATTCGCTGAATATAAGCGGTGGGGGAGAAGCCCGTTGCTTCCTTGAATCTTCTGTGCAGCGTTCTTCGTGTCAAGCCTGAAGCTGCTACCAGGTTTTCCATCTCAATAGCTTCACAATAATGCTGCCTTATCCATTCCTGAAGCCGGACGATGATTTCATCGTTATGAGCGGTTGTGTGATCTTCGGCGAACAGCATCTGATCCATAGGTCGACGAATTTCGTGGGAGAACTGCTGCTCGACCTTATGGGCAATTTGTTCTCCCATGCTCAGCTTAATAAGGTGAACCATAAGATCGGCAACCGAGTTGACACTTCCGGCACAGAATATTCTGCCTGAGCGGGTAATCAGGTGGTGGGGTTTAAAATCAACCTTGGGATAGTGTCGCTTTAATCGTTCAAGAAAATACCAGTGAGTCGCTGCGGGCTGGTGATTCAATAAACCTGTTTCGGCCATAAATGTGACCCCGGTTGCTGCTACGCAGAAGGTAGCGCCCTGCTGATGCTGATACCTTAGCCATTTCACCATTGCTCTGGATTGTTTGACCACGGGTAGGGGATTGCGCCAAAGGCCGGGCACAATGACAAGGTCTCCGGGACCTGTTTCAGAAAAGGTCACTTCCGGTGTCAGAGGAATTCTGCTCATGCTGATGATCGGGTTAAGTTGCTCGGCACAGAAACAGATTTTGACGTCTGGGTGTTGATGTCTCAGTCGACTATAGGTGACTCCTGCCTGGATCATTTCAAGGGGTAAACTGATGCTGGTAGACAGCATATGATCCACAAGGGGAATCATAACTCTATTCAGTGAAAGCGTTTTCTGTACCAATGCACCGGCCTTTGAATTCGATGGTATGGCGTAATAATCTGGTATATTGGCGTAAATGTACAGATGAGTTGATGAATGTCCTATTAAACTACCGCTATATCTTTTCTCTAAATGGAGTTGTTACCGTGAGCAGATTGCCGGTCATTGTCGCGCAGGGAGGCATCAGCCCGGCGGGACGAAGTTCAGGGTTTCATGGCTATCATCGCCTGATATTTGATCAATTGGGTGCTCAGCAACAGCAGAAAACATTGTCTGCTATCGCACGACTCAGGGGTTTGGATAAAGACACACCGGCAGACACCATTCTTTCAGGTACTTTGATCAGGCAGCTGGAAACCAACCTGTTTGATAATAATGCTCTCTATTATCACCAGCCCCTCAAAGCCGACAAGGGTTCCGAACTGATTCTGCCCAAGTGCAGGCTGCCCAGGCCATTACCGGAAAACTGGCAGGTAGAAGAACTGAATGATGGTCGAAATGTCAGAGTGTGTTTTTCTGGTGCGCAAACCCTGATGTTGCCTTCAACAAGAGCAGGTTCGGTCAATGCTGCTGGTCAGTTACCCAGCGGTTTTGATCCTGCTGCGCTCTACCAGTCCAGACATCATCCCCGTTCACTGGCTATGACGGTTTATGGTGCCTCAGATGCCTTGCAATCCTCTGGTTTGGATTGGCAGCTCTTAAAAGACAATTTGTCTCCCGAACAGATTGCTGTCTATTCTGGCAGTGCCATGAGCCAGCTCGACTATAACGGCTATGGCGGTATGCTGAAAGCCCGCCTGATGGGTAAGAGGGTTAGTTCCAAGCAATGTCCACTGGGCTTTGCTGAAATGTCTGCTGACTTTATCAATGCTTATATCCTGGGTTCACTGGGTAATACCGGCACTTCAATGGGAGCCTGTGCGACCTTGCTTTATAACCTGCAGCTGGCAGTAAACGACATTCGTTCCGGCAAGCGCCGTGTGGTGATTGTTGGCAACAGTGAGGCACCGGTCATTCCTGAAATCATGGATGGCTATAGCACCATGGGAGCTCTGGCTACGGATGATGCTTTGAGGAAGCTGGATGGTCTTGACGATCTTACCAACCCCGATTGGAGTAATGCCTGTCGTCCTTTTGCAGAGAGTGCCGGTTTTACCATTGCCGAGTCTTCTCAATACTTTGTCTTGATGGATGATGGACTGGCGCTGGAGACCGGTGCTGAAATTCTCGGGGCGGTGGCTGATGTTTTTGTGAACGCAGACGGCTATAAGAAATCCATTTCAGCGCCCGGTGCCGGCAACTATCTGACCCTTGCCAGGGCTGCCGCTCTTGGCAGGGCGATTCTGGGAGAGGACGCTCTGCGACAGAGAAGTTTTGTTCAGGCTCACGGTACCGGTACCCCACAGAACCGGGTGACTGAATCCCGCATCCTCAATGAAACGGCTCGTCATTTTGGTATGAATAACTGGCCTGTCACTGCAGTTAAGAGCTATCTGGGTCACTCTATTGGTGCGGCTGCCGGTGATCAGCTAATGTCGACACTGGGTGTCTGGCATCAGGGCATTATTCCCGGAATCAGAACCATTTCCGGCATTGCTGAAGACGTTCATCATTCACACCTTGAAATCAGTATGAATCACAAACAGATGGACCCATCACAGATGGCCATGTCGCTGATCAATGCCAAAGGTTTTGGGGGCAACAACGCTACGGCACTGGTTCTGAGTCCTGATATAACCCGTGAGATGTTAAAAGCCAGACACGGCGAGCAGGCACTTTCATCCTGGCAGCAGTGCTATGAAACTACGTTCCGCCGTCAGGAAGAGTATGAGTCTGCACAGCTGTCTGGCCAGGCGGAGCCTATTTATCTATTTGGTGAAGGGGTTCTTGGAGAAGACGATCTGGAGTACACCGACCAATCCATTAAGGTACCCGGTTTCGGCCACCCGGTGAATCTGGAAGTAGATAATCCTTTCTGGTCTTTTTGATCTTGGAAGCCTGATGAAGTGGGGGCACCACCTTTCCAGCCCTGGACATAAGAAGAGTTAATGTATCCCGTTATTCGGCTGCACTGGATGATATCATTGAGTCATACCCGAGCAAACGTTCAGTTGATTTATGGTCTATTTTACGGGCATGTTCTTCAAAAGCTTTACATCATTATCCGGGCTGGTCATTGAGTTATGTATAAAGGTAGACTCAATCAGTCCTCAGTATCTCATTAAAGGGAGAAAGTCATAATGAGAACCAGACTCAAACTGACCGGAATACTGATTAGCTCTATTGTTCTTACTGGCATGGCTGCCAGTAGGGTAACGGCAGATGAACAGGCAGGAAGAGTGGAAGTCAGTCACGCCAACAGTACTCATTTAACGCTTTACCCGGACAAAACCCTGGTTCGTCAGCAGTTCAAAGTGCTTCCCGGATCGGATGGGAGCCTGGTCGTCGAAGGCATGGCCGATGACTGGGAAGATGACAGCCTTGAGCTGGAATACATCAAAGACAAACAAGGTCTGGTGCCCGATAGCCTCACTTGGCACAGAGGTGGGCTGGACCGGGATCATCTATACAACAGGTTGGTCGGCAAGTCGGTTGAACTCGTAGGGGGAGGGCTGAACGTTCCGGTACAGGGTGTGTTGCTCTCCTATGACAGTGGAATGGGTCTGGTCCAGGGCAGTAATGGTCGACAATACCTGGTGGACTGGAACGATCCGCAGGGTATCAGGCTGGCTTCGCGCGAACAGGTTTTTCTGGAAAAAGACTATCAGACTCGTCTGATAGCACGCTTCCCGGATCTGGAAGGTACCGACCAGTTACGTCTTTCTTACATCACGCCTTCCATTCGCTATTCAAGCCATTATCGAATGACTCTTGATGATGATGGAAAGGCTCGTATTGAGCTGACGGCGCTGTTAAACAACAACACAGAAACCGATTACAACAACGCAGATATCAAGCTGGTGGCCGGTGATATGGGGCGACCCAACGTGGGCTATGCCCATAAAATGGTGAGGGCGAATGCTGCCAGTCCCATGCCCGGTCAGGAAAATCAGCGGGTGGGTGAAGTCATGGTCATACCCTTGCCGAAGGATCAAACGAAACTGACCCCGTTCTCCTGGCAACAGATGACGCTCTACAAGGAAGATCAGATAGCACTCGATCATTACTATCAGCTGGATGTCAATGGACGTTCATATTCGGGCAGAGGTTCAGATCTGCAAAGACCCAGACTGAATTATCGCTTTAAGGCAGGGCGCGATCTTCCTGCGGGTGAGGTGAGAATTCTTGAGTCTACCGGCGACGGCACTGTGATTATCAGTGGTAATGCCATGATTCCCCAGACCACCAAAGGGGATTATGCCCATCTTGCTATGGGCGAAGCTCTGACTGTGAGGGTTGAGAGAAAGCGTGTTGACAGTCAGCAGCGCGAGAAGGAGCTGATCAGTCGCTGGCAGGCCGTCGTATTCAATGACAGTGATGAAGAGGTGACCTTGATGATGACAGATCGCGATCATTCTCTGATTAAGTTGGAAGATGTGAAAGGCGGTACTCTGGAGCAGACTGACACCATCAAAGTCAAAGTTCCCGCAAAAAGCAAGAAAACCTTTACATATACCTCGGTATACACTCGGTAATACCGTTCAGGTCAGAAGTCTGAAGGCAATAGTTGTTCAGGCTTCTGGCAAAATAAAATGCAACTTACTACAGATCAAAGGCTCATGCTCAATTATCCATCCATTGTAGTTCTGACTGGTGCCGGTATTTCTGCCGAGTCGGGTATTCGAACCTTCAGGGGCAGTGATGGCCTTTGGGAAAACCATTCGATTGAAGATGTCGCCACGCCGGAAGGTTATTATCGCAATCCGGCCCTGGTGCAGGCTTTCTACAATGACAGGCGACAACGACTGAGTGAAGTGGTTTGTAATGCTGCTCATAAGGCTCTTTCAGACTTTGAAAAGTCTTTTGATGGTGAGTTTCTGCTGGTAACCCAAAACGTGGATGATCTGCATTCCCGGGCGGGCAGTCAGAACCTGATTCACATGCATGGTGAGCTTTATAAAGCGAGTTGTCAGGATACAGAGCAGGTTTTCGAGTGGTATGAGGATCTGACTACCGAAACACTCTGCCCCTGTTGTCAAATGGCGGGCAATTTGCGGCCTCATATCGTCTGGTTTGGTGAAATGCCCCTGGAGATGGATCGTATCTTCAAAGCTTTGTCGCAGTGTGATCTTTTTGTATCCATCGGAACTTCAGGTAATGTTTATCCGGCTGCTGGCTTTTTTGAAGAAGCCAGAGCTGCGGGTGCCGAAACTGTAGAGTTGAATCTTGAGCCCGGCTCCAACGCCTCCCGGTTTGATCGAAGTCTAAGCGGTCCTGCTACTGAATTGGTTCCTGAATTCTTTAATACTTTGCTGGAATAGATGTACGGCAATATTTTCCTATCTCAAATTTTTCGATGCCCTGCATGTTATGCTTCTTCTCAATTGGAGGAAGCGGAGTGTGTTTTTTTTGGCAGTTCGTGCTTCTGTTCCGAAGAGGAATTTTTTACTTTTGGGGTATTATCCAAAGGCGGCAGTTTGTCTGAGTGGTCAGGCTTGTAATCTGAATGCAACGGGTCAACGCCATCAGGCGCGTGTTGAGATACAGTGGCTGCAGAACAGCCAGAGACTGCCTCTTCCCTAAAGTCACCGACGAATATAGCAGCTCTTTTACCAGCGCGCCTTTGACCAAGCGTTTGACCAGTAGCCGGAAAGGCAACAAAATTGAAGAGTTCAGGGTTGATACTGTTATACCTTGTAAACAGATGCTTCAAAACATCTTTAGTGAAGACGCTGCTGAGACAGCCTGAATATTCAAATTCAATCCTGATAATAGGTTTGTCCGATGTACACTCCGATACTGTTCGTTTTACAAAAAGAGACTGTCCATCTGCAGACCAGCTGAACGAGGCTTTTTCCAGAGACTCAGGGGGAAACCATACCATTGGAACAGCATCAAATCGGTAAGTAACCGAGGTACCGGGCAGGCCAACAGAGACAACAGAGGTAGTACCTTTGATTTCGGGCGGATGAACAAGAATATTCAGCGATGATAAGAAGAAATTTTGCTTGGCTTTACCTTTAAATGACTTCACGTAGCTGAGGTAACCTGCATTCCTGTAATTAGCAGTAGCGTGGTAATCATGGTCAACGATCCACAGATACTCAGGGAACAAATCTGCCGGTGCCTGCGCCATAACCGCTCGAACCGTTGTCATAACAATCAGAAAAATAACAGTTTGTCGCACCAGAAATACCTGCTGCTTTATAACAAACGGTAACTATAGACGCTCAAAATGGTTCTGCAGACAACCTTGATCGGAAAATAAAAAATAAAGGGCAATCACAAGCTAAAGGCATTAAAGGAAGGACCAACAGCTGTCACCAATTCATCATGAAACTGACACCCTTGTAACATCACTGTGTCTTATTTCTTACATACCCTGTGCTCGCAAAATAACCCATAACAATCGGGAGTCCTCGTGAGAGTTCTGAGTTTTATACCACTGATTGTTTTTTCACTATTGCTGAGTGGCTGTGACGATGAAACAGAAACCGCCAATGGTGACAATAATACCAGTGAATACCACTGCCCAGTTGAATAAATAGTAAAGGCAATCAGCTAATTATGAAAAAAGCGTTGAGTCGTCGTAAATTTTTAAAAGCGTCAGGTATCGGTTTAACTGGAGTGACAGCATCAGGGTTGCTTCCACCTTCAATTGTGAAGGCTTTATCCATTCCGGCAAATAATGTCCATGGCAACATCAATGATGTCGAGCATGTGGTTATATTGATGCAGGAAAACCGGGCTTTTGACCACTATTTTGGAACCTTGGCAGGGGTTCGTGGTTTTGCTGATCGCCATCCTGTTCCTACGGTGTATGGCAATGTCTGGAAGCAAAAATATAAGCAACGAAATAATGAACGCTTTATTTATCCCTATCATCTGGATGCGGAACAGGGTAATGCCCAGCGGGTGAATGGTACGCCACACACTTTTCCGGATGCCCATGAAGCCTGGGATCACGGGCGCATGAGCGATTGGCCAACCTATAAAGAAGATCAGTCGATGGGTTACTACACAGAGGCTGAATTACCTTTTCAATTTGCCCTGGCCGATGCTTTTACTGTCTGTGATGAATACTACTGCTCATTCCATGGGGGAACTAACCCTAACCGGCTGTATCATTGGACGGGTATCAATCATCACGAACTGGACCCTAACCCACCTGCCATTTTTAATGATTATGATAGTCTGGGCTCGTCCAGTGAAGGGTATACATGGACAACCTATCCCGAGCGTCTGGAGCAGGCGGGTGTCAGTTGGAGGATTTATCAGAACTTACCTGATAATTTTACAGACAACCCTCTGGCCGGTTTTAGACAGTACCGGGAAGCCAATGAATCAAAAGGCAATCAATCCAATGGTAAGCCTTATCCCGAATGGTCAGAAGACGATGACAACATAAGCCCTTTGCTGAAAGGCGTCGCCAATACCATGGCTGACGGTGGCTTTTTGGAAAGTCTTAAAAATGATATTGAAAACAAAACTTTGCCACAAGTGTCATGGATTATTGCGCCAGCAACTTATTCCGAGCACCCGGGACCTTCGTCACCGGTACAGGGAGGCTGGTATACACAGGAAGTTCTGGATGCATTAACCAGTGACCCGGACACCTGGAGTAAAACAGTCCTGATTATCAATTTTGATGAAAATGATGGTTTCTTTGATCATATGCCTCCACCTTGCCCGCCTTCCCTGAGTGAGGGAGCTTTTCATGGTGAAAGTACTGTTGATACAACCGGAGAGTATCACACTGAAAATCAGGCTTATGGTCCGGGTCCAAGAGTTCCGGCATTGATTGTTTCTCCGTGGAGCCGGGGAGGCTGGGTGAACTCACAGGTGTTCGATCATACGTCGGTGTTACAGTTTCTGGAGAAGCGTTTTGGAGTGATCGAAGAGAATATTACGCCTTTTCGCCGTGCGGTTTGCGGTGATTTATTATCGGCGTTTAATTTTGAAAACCCTAATGACGAGCCATTGCCATCGCTACCGGAAATGACTAAGTCCGAGGCTGATACCATAAGATTCTTCCAACAACTATTGCCACAGATTAATCCTCCGGCTGAAGATGACCAGCTACCGCCCGCTGCGGATGCAGGTATCCGGCCTTCAAGAGCTCTTCCTTATGAGCTGCACGTCAACGCTTTGGTCGATATTGATCAGTATTCCGTTGTTCTGACTATGACCAACAGTGGACAGCAGGGCGCGGTGATTCATGTCTATGATCAACTGAATCTGGAAGAGATACCTAAGCGTTTTGTCATTGGAGCCGGAGATACCGTACGGGCTACATGGCCGACATCTCTCGACAATAAGTATGACTTGTGGGTGCTCTCTGCTAACGGTTTTCATCGTCAGTTTAAGGGAACCTGCGAGCAGGAACATAACCAGGAAGTCTCCGTATGTTATGGAGTTAACAAGGAAACGCCGTCGGTTCTTGTCAAGCTGGAAAATCTTGCAGATACAGAGAAGCGTGTAACTGTAGACTTCTCAGCCTACGAGCCAGGTAATCAAAAGACTGTCACTCTGGCAGCCGGTGAAAAATCGTCTGTTGAGCAGTTTATCAAGCCTGCATCCAACTGGTATGAGCTGGAAGTCAGTGTTGAAGGAAGTGACACGTTCAGACGTTATTGTGGCAGGGTTGAAAATGGCACTCATGGCGTTTCAGACCCTCTGATGGGGTCATAAAACTTCTGAAAATTCAGAGGGTGCCCAAGGTGATGGGTGATAGCAATCGAACTTTCTAACTTCCTATTGCGCTGAAGATTTGAGCCTTAATCCTGCGTTGGCGATCGGCGCCATAGTTAAGGCTATGACTCCTCACGCCGCCTTGTCTCAAGGCTCAAATCTCCATGCTCATCATGGCAGTTAGCAAGCACGATTGGTATAACCTTTGTTTTTAGCCACATTGGCTGTCAGTCTGGGAGGTTTGGCTCATGATGGATATTTTGAGGCAGGATGACTATGGAAAAATAACTGGCCAGATGAAATGATAACCCTTAGTAATACTTTTTTAGACACTATCTGCAGGACATTCTATTGAGCCCTTCAACATGTCAGCTTCCAGATGGTCTGGTTGATGCAATGCGACATTTCAGTGCAATTGATGCCATCTATCTATACGGTTCACGGGCAAAAGGGAATGCCAGGGACGACAGCGACTGGGATCTTGCTGTTATTTATACAGATTATGAAACCGATCTTCTGGAACGTGCCGTCCGGCCACAAATGATTGAAGCCGAGCTAGAGCGGCTGTACCCCGAGCTTGAACTCAGTGTTGTTGATCTTCGAGAGGTACCTGTGCCTCTGCAATGGAACATTATTCAGGGTATGAAACTATTTGACCGCTATGTTCCGGCCGTTCGCCGTCTTGAGCATGCCATTATTTCTGCCTGGGAAAAAGACTATGAACGATAAAGTGTACCTGCAGGACATCCATAAACCTTCGTTTTCAACTGACCCACGGATTTGGTGAGGGCTGCCCAGACTGAGGCCGGATGATCAGAACCATAGTACCTTAGTCAATTACCCTGAAATCTTCACGAGTACCGCTATTCCAAGGAATACTGGAAATTTGAAAGGTTCGTCAGGGTCAGTCAGAAGAAGCTGAAGAGGACTTTTTACTTGATCGTTTACTTAACGGTTTACTTGGTCGCTGAAATGGATGGGTTCACTGGCAAGTGCTTCGTTGAGAGTCTGCTCAATCGCTTTTAAGTATGAAGGCGATAATATGGTGTTGAGTCGCCGGCATCGTCGGCCTGACGCAATGCTTGATAATGGGTATTTTGTTGGTCACGAATGATGGTTTCTACGGGCAAAAAAGCCATTGGCTCAGCAATGGCATCACGGATGGAAGGTCGCAACGGCGTAAAAAGCCCTTGCTACACAAGAGTTTCAGGCAAAAAGAAACCCGCGACTCTGGGGGAAGAGTACGCGGGCTAAGACCATTTTAGGAGTGAAACATAGGTACACAATGCAAGTATCAAGGCCACTTAAGTCAGCAGCCCAGACTGATTGATCGTAGGGGGAAGTCGACCGGATCAGTAGAAGTAATTATGGTGCAGATTCTTCTCGCGTCCACTAAGCTATAAGATCAATTCTGAATAATCAGCTTTTTTATTACTCTTGAATGATTTGATGCCTCTCAGTTTATTCACCAGGCGTCAGTTCAAAGTGTTTCTGTTGTCCAGAGTCTCTGAGCCTGAGCCACTGTTTAATCCTATCTGCTGCAGTTCTTTCACCTCATCAGGGGTGATATAAAGATCTCCTTCCTTACCTTCCAGAGCACCATGGCCATGCCAGGGAAGCAGTTTGTAGTCCGAATGGTGGGTATAATCGAGAAAGGGGTATTTAATGATCTGGAAATAGGGAGAGTAGTCAAAGTCACTGGGTGTGCAGAGTTTGGGGTTGCGCTGAAACAGCTGAACACCATTTTCTCCATTCATCTTCACCAGAGGCAAAATCGGGAAGTGAATAAAACTGAATGCCTCGGCAATCATACTGGAGCAAACAGTTTTGGTTTCATCTCCGGGTGAATGTTGAAATAAAGTGGAACGCCAGCGCCTGGGCATTATGGAATAAGGGAAGAAAAAGCGGGCCAGGTCCAATATATGGCGCACGTTGTAATCAAGACCCAAACGGCTGACAGCATAGTGAATGACCTGCTGGCTGTCGGAATAGTTTAATCCATTGGGTCGACAAATTCTCAGGTGTTCACCTTCATAGCGGCTTAAAGGGTGTACGACTGTTCCAAATCCAAGCTCGCTCTCAATGATAAGTTGATCATCCGGAGAGCCGTCATAAGACTCTTTAACGGTCTGTCGAATACGGTCGTCTTCTATATCATGCAGGCGGCCAACATAAAGCATGGCATGGGACCAGGGGCTCTGGGTGATCTGTTTGATGACATTGCTGACTCGAGATTTACCTTCAACGAGCACTACATCGCAGGGCTTAAGCTCATGGCGGATTCTTTCGAAATCACAGAGAGGTCGGTTGTTGTCTTCAGGCTGTTGCATGAGCCATTTGGTGAGTAAGCCAGCGAGTGATTTGAAGAGCTGCATTGTTTTTCCCTGTCGTTCTTCGACTATGCACTTCTCCATAACTTCAGTGCTTCAACTTAAATAGTAGCATTTGTCATATCCCTGATAGGGTCATGGGTGACTTCTAATCTCGATCTTGCGAACTATCCTTTCTGGATCGATCGAGTGTCCGGCAGAGATAAATCAGACGGCGTCCTCATTAAGACGATATAATGTCTTTGTTGCATCCGTGTTTCATTCGAGTACTGACGTTTCGCCAGAACAATGACAACAGACTGAGGGGCCGAATTATGAGTGATCAATCCATATCACCCGGACAGCTGGCTGAGAGCATGAAGCCTCTCCTGAAACAGCAGGGGTTACCTCCTGTTCATTCATGGAATCCCGATTTTTGTGGGGATATAGACATGAAAATCTGTCGGGATGGCAGTTGGCTCTACATGGGATCACCCATAGCCAGAGAGTCCATGGTTAAACTGTTTTCTAACATTCTCAGGCATGATGAGGATGACTGTTTTTATCTGGTGACCCCGGTAGAGAAGGTGAGAATCCAGGTAGAAGATGCTCCGTTTGTGGCTGTCTCCGTTGAAAATAATGACAATGGCCTGACTTTCACTACTAACGTAGGTGATAAAGTGACTCTGGATCGAGAGCATCCTTTGTGGGTGAATATTGATTCGTCGACGGGAGAGCCTTCACCGTACATCAGAGTCAGGGCTCAGCTGGATGCTCTGGTTCATCGTAACGTCTTCTATCAACTCATTGAGATGGCAGAAGAAAAATCTACGGAGCATGATGATGTAGAGTTGTGCCTCAACAGTCACGGTCAAACTTTCACCATTGGCAGTATAAAACCTGAATACTGATCCGGGATGGGAGTCAATAAATCTGCCTGAGCATCCATAAAACAGAAAAGGAGCCTGATGGCTCCTTTTCTGTGTAACCCGAGCTACATGTTCGGGTAGTTAGGGCCGCCGGTACCTTCCGGAGCTACCCAGGTAATGTTCTGAGCAGGGTCCTTGATGTCACAGGTTTTACAGTGAACACAGTTTTGACTGTTGATCTGGAAGCGTTGTTCGCCGGACGTTTCCTCTTCGACAATTTCATAGACACCGGCCGGACAGTAACGCTGAGCAGGCTCGTCGTATTTTGGCAGATTATCTTTCAGAGGAATCGATGCGTCCGCCAGTTTCAGGTGGCAGGGCTGGTCTTCTTCATGGTTGGTGTTGGACAGGAACACAGAACTCAGGCGATCAAAGCTGATGACTCCATCCGGTTTTGGGTAATCAATCTTCTTGCTATCAGCGGCTGGTTTCAGGGTTGCATAGTCGGGTGTTTTATCATGCAGGGTAAACGGCAGCTTGCCGCCAAAAATATTCTGGTCGACAAAAGCAAAGCCGGCACCCACAAAATTGCCCCACTTATGCATGGCCGGTCCAAAGTTTCTCTGCGCCTTAAGCTCTTCACCCAGCCAGGAGTTTTCAAAAGCCCGGGCGTAAGAGGTGAGATCTTCACCACCTTCGGAACCAGTGCTGATTGACTTGAAAACTTCTTCAGCCGCCAACATGCCGGACTTCATGGCCGTATGAGAGCCCTTGATTTTGGCACCGTTCATGGTGCCGGCATCACAACCGATCAGAATGCCACCGGCAAAGGTCATTTTTGGCAGCGACTGAGGTCCACCTTTAGCAAGGGCGCGGGCACCGTAAGAAACCCGTTTGCCTCCCTCTAGGAATTTCTTGATGGTTGGGCTCTGTTTATAACGCTGGAACTCTTCAAACGGACTGATGTGGGGGTTGGAGTAACTCAGGTCGGTAATGAGACCCAGAACGACCTGATTGTTTTCAATGTGGTAAAGAAAGCCACCACCGGTTGAGCCGCTTTCAGTCAGAGGCCAGCCAGCGGTGTGCACTACCAGGCCCTGAGAGTGGTTCTCTGGAGCTATATCCCACAACTCCTTGATGCCTATACCGTAATGCTGAGGGTCTTTACCTTCGTCCAGATTAAAACGGCTGATAAGTTCTTTGCCCAGTTGACCACGACAGCCCTCTGAGAAAAGGGTGTATTTGGCGTGCAGTTCCATGCCAGGCATGTAACTGTCTTTTTTCTCGCCATTGGCAGAGATGCCCATGTCACCAGTAGCAACCCCTTTAACACTGCCATCTTCGTTGAACAGAATTTCGTTGGCAGCAAAGCCTGGGAAAACTTCTACACCCATGCTTTCTGCCTGCTCGGCCAGCCAGCGGCAGAGGTTACCCAGGCTGATGATGTAATTGCCTTCGTTGTGCATGGTCTTGGGTACAAAGACCCCCGGCACTTTCAGAGCCTTTTCCTGAGAACTCAACCAGTAGATATCGTCGGATGCGACAGCGGTATTCAGTGGCGCACCTTTTTCTTTCCAGTCAGGAAACAGTTCATTCAGAGCAGTGGGTTCGAATACGGCGCCGGACAGGATGTGTGCTCCTACCTCTGATCCTTTCTCAACGACGCAGACAGAGAGTTCCTGACCCGCTTCCTGTGACAGTTGCATAAGACGACATGCTGCAGACAAACCGGATGGACCAGCGCCCACAATTACCACGTCGAATGGCATAGACTCGCGTTCCAAAATGAATCCCCTCCCTCACCGAGTTATCATATGGTGATTTTCATACAATATTTTTTATCTGATGACGCTTTAACTTTTCCGGTTAAATTTTCCGGCTGCCGTTGTCAGAAGAATCTGCCAGCATGAAAATCAAACAGTTGTTTGAATTTTTTTCTGCATTATACTGTCTCATACGCAAATAACCAGCATTCGCTGAGTCGGAGTCCGTTCGACGCAGAAGAGTGTCAGGTGGCTTTCTGCCAATGAGATGCCTCTGAGGCAGTTTGCAGAATATGCGATAATGCTCGGGTGCTCTAATAAAAGGCACTGGTCAGACAAATTGTTCATAAAACTGCTTGATAATCATCAATCTTGAACATAGGTTTGAACCCTTATTGACGTGCTGTTAGACTGCCCACACAGCAGTGATGTGAAACAATGATAACAATTGATGCTCCGCGCGATGTTTTCGGAGATTTCATGCCCTGCCTCACAACCAAGTATCCAGTCATAGTATAAATAAGGAAGGCTGCGAACCCATGAAAATTCTTGTAGCCGTTAAGAGAGTCATCGACTATAACGTCAAGGTTCGTGTAAAAGCGGACCATAGTGATGTCGATCTGACGAACGTAAAAATGGCCATCAACCCTTTCTGTGAAATTGCTGTTGAAGAAGCGGTGAGACTGAAGGAAAAGGGTGTTGCAAGTGAAATCGTTGTCGTATCTCTCGGTACCAAAGAGAGTCAGGAGCAAATACGCACCGCTCTGGCTCTGGGTGCTGATCGCGGCATTCTGGTAGAAACCGAAGAAAAGCCCGGTTCTCTGTCTGTTGCCAAACTGCTGAAAGCCATTGTTGATGAAGAAAAGCCGGATCTGGTGATTCTGGGCAAACAGTCCATCGACAGTGATAACAACCAAACCGGTCAGATGCTGGCGGCACTGTCTGGTCTTCCTCAGGGTACTTTCGCCTCTGAAGTGACTGTAGAAGATGGTAAGGCCTGTGTCACTCGTGAAGTTGATGGTGGTCTGCAGACTGTTTCCCTGTCACTGCCCGCTATCGTGACGACTGATCTGCGCTTGAATGAGCCTCGTTATGCTTCCCTCCCCAACATCATGAAGGCCAAGCGTAAACCTCTGGACGTCAAAACACCTGCAGATCTGGGTGTTGAGGTAACTTCCTCCCTGAACACACTCAAAGTTGAGCCGCCCGCCGAGCGCAGTGCCGGTATCCGTGTGGGCAGTGTTGATGAACTGATCGAAAAACTGAAAACAGAAGCGAAGGTAATCTAATGGCTATTCTCGTAGTTGCAGAACATGATAATGCAGCCTTGGGCGCAGCCACTCTGAATACTGTAGCGGCTGCCCGCCAAATAGGCGATGATGTTCATGTATTAGTCGCCGGGTCCGGATGTGGTTCTGTTGCCGAAGCAGCATCAGCCGTTGAAGGTGTCAACAAGGTTATGGTTGTGGACAACGCCGCCTATGAGCATCAGCTGGCAGAAAATGTCAGTTTGCTGGTTGCTGAGCTGGGCAAAGGCTATAGCCATATTCTGAGTGCTGCCAGTACCGGCGGTAAAAACTATATGCCTCGTGTTGCTGCTCTGCTGGATGTTGATCAGATTTCTGACATTATCCGTGTAGATAATGCTGACACTTTTGCCCGTCCTATCTATGCCGGTAACGCCATCGCAACAGTACAGAGTGGTGCTCCTGTGAAGGTTATCACCGTTCGTGGTACCGGCTTTGATCCTGTCGCCGCTACAGGTGGCAGTGCAGCTGTTGAACAGTTGGATATTGCCCACGATGCAGGTATTTCTTCTTTTGTCAGTGAAGAAATGGCCAAGTCTGATCGCCCTGAGCTGGGTGGTGCCAAAATCGTAGTATCCGGTGGTCGTGGTATGGGTAATGGAGAAAACTTCGAAATCCTGTATAAACTGGCTGACAAGCTGGGTGCTGCCGTAGGAGCTTCCCGTGCTGCGGTGGACGCAGGCTTTGTTCCTAATGACATGCAGGTCGGTCAGACCGGCAAGATTGTTGCTCCCAACCTCTATGTTGCTGTAGGTATTTCCGGTGCGATCCAGCACCTGGCAGGTATGAAAGACTCTAAAGTCATTGTTGCCATCAACAAGGACGAAGAAGCGCCTATCTTCCAGGTAGCCGACTATGGTCTGGTAGCAGATCTGTTTGAAGCTGTACCAGAGCTGGAAGGCAAACTCTGATTTCAGAGTCTGATGTTGCTATCAGGCTGGTAGCATAATAAGCCTGCTGTACGGTATTATTCGTGCACAGGCTTTTTTGGTGGCATTGGAATGATTTACCATCAGGGAAGTAAGAGACCGATTAGGAAAATAACAACTATAAAGATGCAGGTTGGAGTGTTTCATGATTCGCGTACTGATTGCTGACGATCATGATCTGGTGAGAACGGGGCTATCCCGTATGCTTTCTGATGTACAGGAGCTGGTCATTGTCGGAGAGGCCAGCAGTGGGGAAGAAGCCATTGAGAAATGTCGAAGCCTGAAGCCTCAGGTTGTCTTGATGGATGTTCGTATGCCAGGCATTGGTGGTTTGGAAGCCACCCGCAGAATTAATCAGTCATTCCCGGGAATTCAGGTCATTGCTGTCACCGTCTGCAATGATGAGCTTTATCCTGCCAAGCTGATGGAAGCCGGTGCAGTCGGGTACGTGACCAAAGGCATCAGTATCGACGAGATGGTGACCACCATCAAGTCAGTGGTCGTTGGCAAGCGTTGCATTAGCCCTGATATTGCACAGCAAATGGCACTGAAATCGTTACGTCCTTCCTCCGGCTCCCCCTTTGAAAAACTTTCCAGCCGGGAAATGCAGATATGCCTGATGATCGTCAACTGTGAAAAGGTGCAAACTATTTCAGACAAACTGTGTCTGAGTAGTAAAACGGTGAACAGTTATCGCTACCGTATTTTTGAGAAGCTACAAATAAACAGTGATGTGGAGTTAACTCATCTGGCCATTCGATGTGGCCTGATTGAAGTGGGGCAGGATATTGTTTCTGTCTAATCAGCCGTATGCTCTGAACTAAAGTTTCAGTAGGTCTCTGGGTTGGTTTGTCAGTATACTGTTCGAAATTAATCGACAGTATTAACACTCCATGACAGGCTCAATGGTTCAGGGTGAAGAAAAAGAGCGCTTCGATCACAAGGCTTTTCTAAAACAGGCGCCCAGACAGCCGGGTGTCTATGACATGCGGGACAATCTCGGGAATACCCTCTATATCGGTAAGGCGAAAAATCTTAAAAACCGTCTTTCCAGTTACTTTCGTCCTACTGGTCTGACCACCAAAACCATGGCACTGGTCAGCAAGATACACACCATAGAGGTTACCATTACCAACTCTGAGTTGGAGGCTCTGCTGTTAGAGCAAAACCTCATCAAGGACCGGAAGCCGCCCTACAATATCCTTCTCAGAGACGATAAGTCCTATCCCTTTATCTATCTTTCTCTAGAAGATGAGTACCCTCGCATTGGCTATCAGAGAGGTCGGAGTAAAAGTAAGAAAGGCTTGTTTTTCGGTCCTTATCCCAGTGGTGGTGCCGTGCGGGAAAGTCTGAATCTTCTGCAAAAGGTGTTCAAAGTCAGGCAGTGTGAGAACAGTTATTTCCGCAATAGAAGTCGTCCCTGTCTCCAGCACCAGATTCAACGCTGTAAGGCTCCGTGCGTCAATCTGGTCAGGTCGGAAGAATATCAGCAAGATGTGCAGGATACTCGTGAGTTTCTGGAAGGAAAGAGTCAACAGCTTATCCGTAAACTGATCAAGAGAATGGAGAATGAGTCCGAAGCGTTGAGGTTTGAAGAGGCAGCTGAAATTCGGGATCAGATCAGCCAGCTCAGACATGTCCAGGAGCAACAGTCGGTCAACCGCAGCACCGGCGATGCTGACATAGTCGGTTACAGCAACCAGATGGGTAAGGTCTGTTTTGCGGTGCTTTTTTTTCGCAATGGTCAGCTATTGGGTCACAAGAGTTACTTTCCGAACTTCAGACTGGATCTGCAACCGGAAGATCACCTGTCAGAATTTCTAGCCCAGTTTTATATCAAACTCGCCAATAGTCGCAATTTTCCCGCTGAGATTATCTTGCCCATTGCCATGGAAGATCATCAGGTACTTGAGCAGGGAATCAGTCAGTTGTCGGGTAAAAGTGTAAAAATCAAGCATCGGGTGAGGGGGGAGCGACAGGACTGGTTGAAGCTGGCAGAGAAAAATGCACAGATGAGCCTTCAGTCTGAGCTGGCCGGGAAAACTCACCAGCGCAAGCGCACGGAACAATTGGGTAAGCTGCTGAAGCTGAAAGAACCTTTAACCCGGTTTGAGTGTTTTGATATCAGTCATACCATGGGAGAAGCAACTGTTGCCTCCTGTGTTGTTTTTAATCAGGATGGGCCTGATAAAAGCCAGTATCGGCGTTTCGACATAACAGGCATTGAGCCCGGTGATGATTATGCAGCCATGAAGAAAGCCCTACATAAGCGTTATAAAGGCTTGGCTGAGCATCCAGAGAATACACCTGATCTGATATTGATTGATGGCGGTAAGGGGCAGTTGAGGGTGGCAGAGGAAGTCATGTACGATTTGTCTCTGCAACATATTCCTTTATTAGGTGTCGCTAAAGGAGTTTCCAGGAAACCAGGTCTTGAAACACTGATCTATAAGGGCAGGGAGCTAGCTGCACTGAAACAAGATGGCGCTCTGCTACTGATTCAACATATACGAGACGAGGCTCACAGGTTTGCCATTACCGGCCACCGGCAGAAGCGCAGTGTTGCCAGAAAGCGATCAACTCTGGAAGATATTCCGGGCATTGGTGCCAAACGTCGTTCTGCATTGCTCAAGTTCTTTGGGGGGCGTCATGGCGTAATGAATGCACCAGTAGATGAGTTGGCAAAAGTCGAGGGAATCAGTCAGAACCTGGCAGAGCAAATACATGCTCATTTACATGGTTCCTAGGAGGCCGAAATTGACAGGCTTCTGGATTCGGGTTTGTACTCTGTCTCCTGACTGTGTAACTTATGCGGCTGTAAATACTTTCAACGACAGTCTGTCGGGTCTCCATCTGCACCAGACCATTCGAGGTTGTATGGGGGCTCTTATACAAAGATCTCAGCACTGTTTTCACATCATGGTTAGTTATCTGTTGCTATGAATATTCCAAATACTCTGACAATGCTACGCGTTGTTCTGGTTCCTTTTCTGGTCTTGATTTTCTACCTGCCCATAGAGATGCGTTACACCCTTTGTGCAGGCATCTTTGCAGCAGCTGCTATCACTGACTGGTTTGACGGATATCTTGCCAGGCGCTGGAATCAGACCACCCCCTTCGGGGCTTTTTTTGATCCAGTAGCAGACAAAATCATGGTTGCAACAGCGTTGTGTCTGTTGGTCGACGAATTCAGGGCAGCCTGGATGACCATACCCGCTGTTATCATTATTGGTCGGGAAATCGTTATTTCTGCTCTGCGTGAATGGATGGCCGAAATAGGAAAGCGTACCAGTGTGGCGGTGAATATGATCGGAAAATTTAAAACGGCCGGGCAAATGATGGCGATTACCTTGTTACTGCTTGCACCTGCTCCCCTGGAATCCATGATTGGTTATATTGGTCTGGCACTGCTTTACATTTCTGCGATCCTCACACTCTGGTCCATGTACGTATACCTTCATGCGGCATGGCCTGATCTGACACCATTCTCTAGGGCTGAAAGCTAATTCGTTGCTCCAATCTATTGACAGCAGACGAAATATTCTTAAACTACGCAGCATCTTCGACGGAGACGAAGCCCAAACGCTTCAAGCACTGACGAATACAAATGCGGGAATAGCTCAGTTGGTAGAGCACAACCTTGCCAAGGTTGGGGTCGCCTCAGAGTTAAAGAGTGAGTCTCGTTTCCTGCTCCGGACTTTGAAGAAGTCCTGAATAATCTTCATTGCGGGAAAGCTCAGTTGGTAGAGCACAACCTTGCCAAGGTTGGGGTCGCCTCAGAGTTAAAGAGTGAGTCTCGTTTCCTGCTCCGGACTTTGAAGAAGTCCTGAATTATCTTCACTGCGGGAATAGCTCAGTTGGTAGAGCACAACCTTGCCAAGGTTGGGGTCGCCTCAGAGTTAAAGAGTGAGTCTCGTTTCCTGCTCCGGACTTTGAAGAAGTCCTGAATAATCTTCATTGCGGGAATAGCTCAGTTGGTAGAGCACAACCTTGCCAAGGTTGGGGTCGCCTCAGAGTTAAAGAGTGAGTCTCGTTTCCTGCTCCGGACTTTGAAGAAGTCCTGAATAATCTTCATTGCGGGAATAGCTCAGTTGGTAGAGCACAACCTTGCCAAGGTTGGGGTCGCCTCAGAGTTAAAGAGTGAGTCTCGTTTCCTGCTCCGGACTTTGAAGAAGTCCTGAATAATCTTCATTGCGGGAATAGCTCAGTTGGTAGAGCACAACCTTGCCAAGGTTGGGGTCGCCTCAGAGTTAAAGAGTGAGTCTCGTTTCCTGCTCCGGACTTTGAAGAAGTCTTGAATAATCTTCATTGCGGGAATAGCTCAGTTGGTAGAGCACAACCTTGCCAAGGTTGGGGTCGCCTCAGAGTTAAAGAGTGAGTCTCGTTTCCTGCTCCGGACTTTGAAGAAGTCCTGAATAATCTTCATTGCGGGAATAGCTCAGTTGGTAGAGCACAACCTTGCCAAGGTTGGGGTCGCGAGTTCGAGTCTCGTTTCCCGCTCCAGTTCAATTACAGATAAGTCTGCGAGCTGAGAAAGGTTGGGTTCGTCTATACATGGCAGTGGCGAAACCCGTTCCCGATCCAGTCTCTCAAGAGATAAAAGGCGAGTTAGCAAAGCGGTTATGCAGTGGACTGCAACTCCATTTAGACCGGTTCGACTCCGGTACTCGCCTCCAAATTCAAAAAAACAGGTAACTAGCCTGTTTTTTTTCGGCTTGAATAGATAAGCTATTCATTTAGCCCGGGTGGTGAAATTGGTAGACACAGCAGACTTAAAATCTGCCGATCGTTAAGATCGTGCCGGTTCGATCCCGGCTCCGGGCACCAACTCCAAAAAGTCTTCCAGAAATGGGAGGCTTTTTTTGTGCCTGTTTCTCACGTTTTTTCACTATACGATTACTGCGCCAAAGTCTTGCGCTCAATCCTCCCTATATAACCATTTCTTTTAATGATTAGAGAAATTAGGACACCCAAATATGGAGGGCGGTGTTTGTCAACAAAGATGTCGCCTCAACTTATGCAGCTAAATCACAATGCTGCTGATTCTCTGATCGCTCAGGGTTAAGCCATACCTCTAGCAGCCTGTCGGACTTAAGACTGTCCTACTGCGGTTGCAATAAATTGGTCTAAAAATCTCTGTTTCTTCGTCAAATAGCTCGCTATTCTCCTCAGAAACAGAGATTTTTATCCTCAATTTCTTGCAATCCTCGCTACGGACGCTTAAGTCCGACAGGCTGCTAGCGGTAATTTCCAGTTTCTGGTTATACGACTTCAGCAACGCTCAGGGTGTTGCTCTTTTGCTTTACGGTAAACTCTTTCACGATTCAGACCCTTTTTTTGAGCCTTCCTTGTGTGTCTGTCGTAACTTGATGCCACTGTGCTTATGCTCCATGTTGTACCAGTTTACGAACCCATACACCCACTCTCTGGCTGACTCCAGACTGGAGAAGTGATTCGGGTACCCGGGTCGGTATTTCATGATTCTGAAGTCTGATTCCGGGTTTGAGTTATCGTTACTCACACGAGGCCTGCTGAACGATGTCTGTGCACCCAGCTGCTGAAGAGTACTCAGTATGGTCGCCCCCTTCATCAGACTACCATTATCCGAGTGCAGGACCAGCGGTTGTTCCTGAAGGCTGATCTTTTGATGCATGAAAGCTTTGCGGATCATCTGAGCAGACAGATCAGAGGACTCACTCTGATGGACTTCCCAACTCTCAATCATGCGGCTATAGACGTCCAGAACCAAATAGTTTTTGTTAGGCATCCTTACATCTCTGTCAGTAACAATATTGAACTTAATAAAGAACTAAAGGACTAAAGGACTAAAGGACTAAAGGACGACTAAGAGGACTAAAATACATGAATCCAGTAACCACCAGCTCTAGCTTACTTGGCAAACACTCTAATATTGATCAAGAAAAAGCTCAAAGTATACAAGATACTACAGCAAGAAAAATACCTGAATTTGAAAGTGCTACACCAGAAGGAAAGCACATAGCACAAAGAGGGGTTGAGTGGCTTAATTATGGCGATCCGAAAATTTGGGATCTTGAATTTGAAAATGCAGTAACAAACGCAGTGGATAGTATTAAAAAAAATGACCTGAAATCATCAAACATTATTGAGCATTTTGAAAAAACAAGAAAACATATAGCGCTCAAAAGAAATAATGCGAAATTCAACCGATTTGGTTTGCGTAGAGATTTAAATACAGGGGATGCTTTATTTAATAATAAATCGTGTTATACAAGAATAAACCGTAGAAGTAAGGCATATGGCTATGCACTGGAACGGGCTGTAAAGATTCCATATGACAAAAAACACTTTATCAATTCGATCAGTGACGACGGATTATTTTGGGCAAGAAAACATTTTTATGGCGGTGGTGCTACAGGTGAATTGAGATATGGCTTGGTTCATGGCCACATAGATGATACGCCAATTCCATTAACGCAGTATGTTTTTTGCCCTAGAGAATCTGACAATAGAAGATGTGAAAGCGAAAGATGGTTTGGAGCGTACGATGATAATTATATTGGAGATAATCAAGAGTCTGGTCTTTGGCTGCACACTGGTAGGGAACAAATACCCATCGTGCTAGAGCATGTAAGAAATTTAATAGATAAAGCTATAAGCGGTGATCTAAGTGTTATTCCAAGAATACACTGGTGGTACGTTCACCTTGCTCCAACCTGGAGAGGCTCTGGGGGAATAGCAGAGATGTTAACAAATACATTGTGTCGGCTCCACGGTATTGACTTGCCAGCTTGGAAAAAGGGTATTGCACCATCTGTAGAAGTGCTTCTTGAGCCTAATGAAGAAAAGTTTTGCTCTAACTACCATCTATTGTTTGAGCAAGGTGAAAAGAAACTCAAAGAAGTATTCCAGCCTGAATTAGATGCCTAATCGGAATAGGGCAGAGTCTCACAACTCTGCTCCTCCCACAACACCGGCCATACGGATCACGTAGCTAAAAATATAAAGTATTTAAAAATCTTATAACTCTTGCCTTATTGCATTTCTGGGTATTCCAGAGCCATTCGGCCACCAATTCCGGTAACATCCGGCCACCCCTTTTCTGACCAGTGGCGCAGTCCCATTTTTCACCGCTCCCCTCAAACTTGAGACCTCCTCAAGGACGAGCGGATAGCATCATGAAGAGACTGCCCATGCGCAAGATTCGTGAAGTACTCAGACTCAAATTCGAGCACCACCTCAGCGAGCGAAAAATCGCTAACAGCTGTAATATTTCCCGAGCAACCGTAAGTGACTATCTGGGACGTTTTGCCGTGTCGGGGTTGACTTGGCCACTACCGAAAGTATGCCGAATGGACGCCTGAGCGACTGCAAAACTGGGCGGCAAGGACAGGTCCGGAAACAGAAGCAGTCATCCGTCGCATCCTCTCAACCCGTCGACATCCAGAGCAAAGTTACTGCAGTTGCCTCGGCATCATGAGGTTAGGTTAAGGCTATGGTCATGACCGGTTGGAAAACGCCTGCCGTCGTGCACTGTATACAGATACCTACTCCTACCGAAGCATTGGGCCCATCCTGAAAAATAATCTGGATCAACAGTCGTTGCCAGAGCTGGAGCCTGACGAAGTGCTGCCGGATGACCATGAGAACCTGCGCGGCTCAGACTACTACCAATAACAGTTAATAAAGGGATAAGAATCATGTTACTCAATCCTGCCCTGGAAAAGCTTCAGACTCTCAAGCTAACAGCCATGTTGGAAACTGGGCTCCCCTTCAGGCTCATTTCATATTGGAAGAGACTAAACTGGCAAGATCCAAATATAAGTCCTAAGCTCCATTCCGATGCGTCGCTGCGCTCCGATGAGGGAGGTGGCCGGATGCTACCGGATTGAGTGGCCGAATGCTCTGGAATAGCCAGGATTGACAGGTTTGGCCGAAACGCCACTGATAAAGGCTGCTTTCCATTGCTGTATTTGTTCAGCAAAAAGGCCTTTCTTACGACAGTATTCGGCCATTTCTGCTTTATTTAACGCCGCCGTTTCAATGATCACGGCTAATTGGTTTTCCGGTGTCCACTGATCTGGATTTTTTCCGTTGCCTGGCACAGGTATTCCTTGAGATAAAGCTTTCTTTCGCCAAGTGTACAGAGTCACATCGGGGATACCAGTATCACGTAGCTGAGAAACTGGCACATTATTATTGGGGGGCATCATCATCTGAATGATGGACTCTTTGAACTCTTCTGAATAGCGAGCCATTGATCACTCAGTGCCCGCCCCCTGTTTAGGTTTCTAAATTCAGGAGAGGCGACAACTATGCTGGCACAGGGGGGATTTGGATATTCAGGTGTGCTCAAATTTATATGTTAAGTGAGGTTTTTCAGTGGAAAAAAGTTTGATGCAGACATTGTTAATTTCTATTTTGATTACCACTGGAACGGTTAAAGGAGCTACTCTCCCAAATGCTCCGCCTGGGCCATTATCTATAGTTCTCGGTGACGGTTTCATTATTGTTGAGGCGGATATGATTTTATCGATCCATGGTTTTACTCCATTTTTTGATTCCCAAAAAGGCTCGGTACTCCTTATTTCTGACATTAACAAGAAAAATATCATCAGACTTCGGGCAGATGCTCACCAGTCCCTGGTTGTGACTGATATTTCAGATAATCAGATACCTATTGATTTGCAGCATCTGGCAAAAAAGAAGAAGGTTTTTTTTGCGCCTGTTGATGCTTCAACTGATATTAAAAAAACAGGGCAGCATTTTTCAGGTATTACTATAACGGCAAAAGAATGGCCGACTGGTTTAAATCAAAAGGGCAGTCAGCAAGAATACTATTCAGGCAGCCTGACTCCGGGTCAGGCTATTTTTTCTCTTTCAGGTCTTGGCGATCAGGGAAAGACACTCTTATCGACAAATTATGGACTACCGGGAATAAACGACAACAAAGCGTTACGCTCTGACTTTCTGGATTATCCGTTAACGCCAGCTTTTCTGGAAGTGACGGCCTATATCAATTATAACAACTACCCAGATACTGAAGATATCAATGACACTATGATTCTGCTGAGGTTTTTGGCCGAGAAATCGCCCACAGCAACCACTTTTTATTTTTTGTTGCACGCAATGTTTCCTGACAACCTTGCTGGGAAAGATGAGTTTATGAAAAGATTTTGCAAGAAAGATCAATCGCTAAAGCTGAAAAAACTTTACAATTATTTGGTAGCCGAAAAGCAAAGAGAAATAGGCAATGCGCTCCAAACCACTGAAGGTGCAACCGGGGGAGCTTCGGCGGTGTTGACAGAGTCTGAAAACGCAGTAACAGCACTGGGTTATATGATTGCCAATCAAATTAGAAGTGGGCATCAAGGAAACAGAAATGACGAGATCAATGCTGTCCTGGAACGTTTCCCTGCACTGGTAGCCGTTCTGCCTGTTCAAAAACCATCTGCCTCGCAACGGGGTGTACCTGTCTGGAGGGGCGGTGCAAATACCGTTTCTGCTGATGATGGTTCTGCAGGAGGTACTTTAATGCTTACTCGCCAGGGTGCAGAAACGATACCAAAAGGTGAGCAACGGGGACTCCAGTGTGCTGTGCAGCGTGCCACCGGGGTAGATATGGAACTGTCAGATGAAGGTGAAGATGAGGCTGCAGCTGAGCCACTGTATGACCAGGCCACTTCTGGCGATGAACTCCTGCCCCTGCAATGCTGTCGTTCCGGAAATATTGAGGCGCTGTCTGACTTGCTTGACCGGGAACCCGCGCTGGCCGGTCAAAGCTTCTACTCAGCGTTTTACGGTGGCCATGTCACGCTGCTGCATATCGCTGTCCAGGTCGGCAATGAGGCGTGTGTACAGATGCTTATTGACCATCACTCTAATGTCAATGCCGTCTCATCTTCAGGCGCGACGCCCCTGCATTTTGCTGCCGAATTTGGCCAGGAGCAGTGTGTCAGGACATTGGTCTGCAATGGTGCCAATATCAATATCCGGGACAGTATGGGCAGGTCGCCCCTGCACAGCGCTGCCCAGCATGGTCAGGTGAACTGCGTGGAACGTTTTCTTGAATTCAAGGCGATTGGCAATGAAATTGACCATTTTGAAACCACCCCCCTGCATCTCGCAGCTATGATGGGGCACGATGCGTGTGTGGCAGCCCTGCTCTTCATCGGGCCCAGAGAGAAACATGGGGAGAGGAGTTGGGTGAGGCATGAAGAGGATATAGATGCCACCTGTGATCACCACCATACGGCACTGCACCTTGCCGTTCTGAATGGTCATGGCAAGTGTGCTCAAATCCTGCTGGATCACGGAGCCGATGTGAATGCCCTGCTGGACAGGGGCAAGACGCTCTTGCATGTTCTCACCCGAAGTGGCCCCATGAATTTCCTGCAAGTACTGCTTGACAGAGGGTTAGCTGTCGATGCCAAAGACGACAATGGCTGGACAGCCCTGCACGTTGCCGCCTTTACTGGCCGTATGGACTTTCTGGAACTGTTGCTCAAGCACAATGCCAGCCTGCTGGATGCCACGGACAACGGCGGCTCTACGCCCCTGCATATGGCAGCCCTGGCTGGCAACGCCCGGTGCGTGGAGTGGCTGCTGCACCGACAGGCAAACGTCAATTGCAGAAACAACAGAAACTTGTCGCCACTGAGCAACGCTGCCCGTCAAGGGTATCCGGAGTGTGTACAGCTTTTACTCGCTCATGGTGCCGGGTTTATTGAAGCCACCACAGACTCTGGCTGGTCACCCCTGCACAGTGCCGCAGATAATGGACATGTTGAATGTGTGGAACTTTTGCTTGGCGCCGGGCATGAGGTCGATGCGGCCACCTATGACGGTATGACTGCTCTGCACAGAGCCACCTTAACTCCCCAGCGAAACTCCGTGGATATCCTGCTCAAGTATGGTGCCAACATCCAGGCCCTCACAGAGGGCAATAATACCCCCCTCCATTGTACCCTCATGTTCGACAGCGTGGAGTATCTGCTGGCCTTGATCAGGCAAGGGGCTGATATCAATGCCAGGACCCTTTATGGTTTGACGCCCCTGCATATTGCTGCCCGGGAAGGGAGTGTAAAGTGTCTGAAAGTCTTGCTTGAACACCAGGCGCTGATCGTTGGCTCCCAACGAGGAGGGGGATGGACGCCCATGCATTTTGCCAGCAAAAATGATCAAAGTGAATGTCTTCGGTTACTGATGATGGACAAAAGGGTGAACATCAATCCCGTGGATGAGGCAGGCCGTACCCCCCTGCACATCGCTGCCCAGTTTGGCAGGGTTCGTTGTATGGCTGTGCTGTTGAATGCTAAAGACCATGTGCATATTAATTTCAGGAGTAACAGGGGTTGGAGCCCTCTGCATTTGGCCGCACAATGTGGCCAGTTGGAGTGTGTTCAACTCCTTTTGGCTTATAAAGCAGATATTAATATCAGGAATGCACGGGGCCTGACTCCCCTGCACCTGGCCGTCATGAACGGTCACGTGCAGTGTGTGCAAGTCCTGATCGATAACAATGCCAATATCAGTGCCACGGATAGCGGTGGATGTTTGCCCGGGTTCTACGCTGCCCGACATGGTCATTCTGCCTGCCTGGAACTGTTGATTGATAAGCAGACAAAGTCCGGTATTTCCGTCAATGAGTTAAATGGAGGGGGATCGCTCTTGCATCACGCGGCCCAGTGTAGCCGAATCGGCTGTGCTCAAGTCCTGATTAACAGCGGGGCAGATGTTAATATCGCTTCACCTGAAGGCTTGACCCCGCTGCACATGGCCATGAAGCTGGACTTGGCAAAGACTGCACAATTCCTGATCCATAACGGGGCAAATATCGATGCTACCAGCAGCATGGGCCGGACGGTGCTGCATCATGCTGTCATGTTAAATGCCATTCGGTCTCTGTCTGTCCTGATCGACAGCGGCGCTGATATCCATGCCAGGGATTGCCATGGCCAGACACCTCTGGAACTGGCCAGGAGGAAAAAACGTGAGCAGCTGATATTGATGCTTGAGAAGGCAGAAGCAAACCTGGGCAACACTCCCGACACAGCAGGGCCATGACCCTTCGTTCTTTTTGCCATGGATTTTCGCTTTGCTATCCAGGCTGGCGGTCATCACATAGCGGCCATCGACACTGAAGGTAGCTGAGTACTTATAGCTCGATGTTTGCGCAGAGCATATTTGTATGGAGAGGACCGTTTTTGTGATATAGTTACTGTAATAATTATTACGGTAACTTTTGATGATGTTCTATAATCGAGAAGATGAGCTTGAACAGCTCCGTGAGTGGAGTGAACTAGCCTCTAAAGGAACGGCCCACCTGACAACTGTAGTAGGAAGGCGCCGGGTCGGTAAAACAGCGCTGTTAAATAAAACCTTTCCTCAGAGCAATACTTCTGCAGCCACTATCTATCTGTTCGTATCCAGAAAGCAGGAGTCATTGCTTTGCGAGGAGTTTGTCGAGCAAATCAGAACGGTCTTAAATATTCCCATATTTGGTCAGCCTGCACGCCTTCGGGAAGTCATGGAAATCCTGTTGCAGTTCAGCATCACAACGCCGGTTACCGTCATACTGGATGAATTTCAGGATATCCAGCGGGTTAATCGGGCGTTTTTTTCCGAACTTCAGGATTTATGGGATCGATACAGACAACAGAGTCGTATGCACCTGGTCTGCTGTGGCTCTTTATACAGCCTTATGACCCGGTTGTTTCAGGATGGACGAGAGCCCTTGTTTGGTCGTGCCGATCATCGCATCAACCTTCAGCCGTTGCGTTGTCGCTATATCGCCCAGATGCTGAATGACCGACAGGAGTTTGCACCTGAAAAACTTCTGCAGTGGTACATGCTCAGTGGCGGTGTTCCTAAATATCTGGAGTGGCTGTTTAACATTGATCCTGCAACCGACCTTTGGTCGCAGCTGATTAACGCACACAGTCTGGTCATTGAGGAAGGGCATTATCGTCTGGCTGAAGAGTTCGGACCTGAACATGGTACCTATTTTTCCATACTGGCTGCTATTGCTTCCGGGAGTACGAGCCGACCTGAAATAGAATCTTTGCTGGGTATTTCCGTGGGGCCACAGCTTGATCGCCTGGAAAATGAATTTGATATCATCAGCCGAAACCGACCAGTGTTGTCTAAACCGGGAACCCGGTTGGTTAAATATCGTATTGCCGATGCTTTCCTGGCCTTTTGGTTTCGCTTTATTTATAAACACCGTAGCGCAGTGGAGATTGGCAACTTTCCGTTTATCCATAAAGTCATTGAGCGTGATTACCCGACCTGGAGTGGTCACTGGCTGGAAGAAATCGTCAGGGAAGTGATTGCGGAAACTGGCGAGTACAATATCGTCGGCAGTTACTGGGAGAGAGGGAACCAGAATGAAATTGATCTTGTCGCGGTCAATGAACTGGATAAAAAAGTCCTGATTGCTGAAATCAAGCGTAACCCGAAAAATATCCGAAAAACGCATTTACAGGAAAAAGCCACCAAGTTGGTGCAGCAACTGAAGGGGTATGAAATTGAGTACAGGGGCTTTTCTCTGGACGATATTGATACTTTACTTTGTCAAAGTCCGTGAAGAGCTGGACATTGTACCGGCCAAAGTTCAGGTAAAAGAAATCCTGCAAGAGAAAGCGGTTTTCCCACAAATCGATGACCACGGACAGACAAAGCAGGTCATTAAAGCAGCTAAACTGCCAAAACACCCGCTACCCAAGTCCTCCCTCTCCATCAGCACACTGGCCTGGATCATCGTCTCCAAATACTGCGATGCCCTGCCACTATACCGGCAGGAAAACATTCTTTTAGACCAATTTATTGCAACCGCAGTAGGACAGTCTTAAGACCGACAGGCTGCTAGATCACTTTCAGGTGTCTTTCCGGTCAGGTGTCTGATGTTTTTATCTGTTCGGTCGGCCTCCTGGAGGGAGTCTGTTCGCTTACTTCTGTTCAACTCTACGTTTCGAACTGATATTTTTTTCCAGGTCTGAAACGTAGGATTTTATGCCTTGAAGCTTGCTCAGGTTTTCAGTCCAGACCGAGCGCTACAAGCTATACTGCATCGTCGCTTCTATCGTATCTCTCAGGTCTTCTAAAGCCTGCTGTGTGTATGAATATCATGAAAACAATTGCCTTGGTACATACCTGCTTCAGTATTTTTTACTGCCTGAAGGTTTTTCCGAGTCTAACTGCTACGGCAGCGCTACCCGCTGTAAATAAGCAGGCGGCGTAAGTGTTAATTCATCAGAGGTTATTTATTATGAGACTGCACAACTACAAAACATTTTTCTATTGTTTGTTATTGCTAATTTTATCTGCTCAAAGCTTTGCCGAAGAAAATACGCAGGGCAACGCTTTCGAAAATCTTGTTTACTTTCAACCCCGGATTTACATTGCAGAAAAGGCTCAACCTTGTATTGGGGTGCGGGTTTCAAAAAAGCATATTTTTACCTCGCCATCCTGCGCCAAGCAAATACTCGCGCTATTCATGCAAGCCGTTGACATAAATGTACTGAGTCCCGGCGGTGTGAAGCTTGGCCATATTCAAACTTCACATAATCGGTCGGCTACAGCAGGTCTCCTGTCTATAGATCTTTATGCTGATAACTTGCCCTATCAATCGCCTGTATTGAGTACCGTTAATGTTACAAATGGAATTGAGCTAACGGCTTATTACATGCTACAAGGCGATGAAGAGATGAATGTTACAAAGCATTATTTTATCTTTGATAGCCAGCAAAATTCCGGAGTGCAAACAATGATCAAGCTGCCATCGGATATCAGTATCCCTGATGGGGCTCCGGTTAGACTAAGAAACCAGCTGTTCTGCGTAGTGGTAAGCGATACCTGCATCAGGTCATCCTACTTATTAAACGCTTCTGCAAAAGACTATGACCCCAGATGTCCAAGGGCTAACGATACTTACTATTTTCATTGCCGAGAAAGGGGGATGTACAATTGTAGTGAAGTTATATCACCAGAAGGTGTTGCAGGTCTTGATGTAAATGGGTCATGCGTTAACCCCGAGTCAAAAGAACAGTGTACATTCAACTCTTCGTACGCTTTTAATTCTGATGAAATGGATTATGAGAGGAAGGGTGATTTTATTACATGCAAATCTTGTTCAGCCCAGTATACGTGGTCTAATTCGTCGTTGACCGGCAGCAAATCTGTGATTTGCAGACCCAAAGGCTGTATGCCTGGTTGTAAAGGTAAACCTGATCCAAAGCATTCTGGCAAAAAACCTGCTGACTCCATCGGAGAAGGAATAGCTGGAGAAGTTGCAGCGTTTGTTTTAATTGGTGTGATTGCTTCTGTGGGCTACCTGATTTACAAACTCTACCACAGGGCAAATTATCAGAGTTTGTAGTTCGGCGGCAGGTGCCCAGCTGATGACCCTGCCATGTTATTAAAGGCGGTTCTGTTCGCCTATTCCACAGCATAACTTCCAGTCCCCGGATTGCCAGGGCTTGTCAGGAAAACGTGATATTCATGGCGCTGTTTGCTGACGAGCGTTGCTGTAACCGGCTCTCATCTTCATTCGCGTAAGACCTTCAACGAGCTTGGGGGGCTTACGCGAATTAAGGATGAAGATGCCAAGAATCTGTTGCTCGAAGTTCACAGAACCAACCAGGGGCTACCAATGAGAATAATAGGGCAGGGTGATTGTTTTCTTCTTTTTAGCCGAGGTGAGCCTGACGCCGCTGCGGTGGTTGGTATCAACAAGTGTGAACATGGCCAGGAGTATTGGGTAAATAAGGAGGAGCACAAATTCTTCTGGCATCAAACTTACTTTGATGTCATCGAACCTGCTGACACATTCATAGTAAACAGCCAATGGCACAGGCTATACATACCGGGGCGCAGGGCTAAAATGTGGGTGCTGCGGTGATGATCTGACACGATAAGAACTTTTGGCTGGCGCATTGCTGAAGTGCGTTGTTAAAGGTACAACCAGACGAAAAAAAACGCCAATCTTGCGATTGACGTTTCCAGAGAAGCTTCGAAATGGCGTCAGCCTGTTGTTGGCCTTCCTTGCATGCATCTTGCAAGCAAGTCCTTTGCTCCCCCTTTGTCCATTAGTTGTAGTTTCTCAAACCTGTCCGGTTTTCATCATCTGTGGTTATACCTGAATTTCTACGGCCAACCTGGTTCGATCCGGCTAATTTATGCTGAAAGTGGTCAGGTGCCTTCACCAGCTGCATTAAAAAGAGTATGAAAGTACCTGGGACAGGTCTGTTGAATGCTTGCTTCTGTCATATCCCTGCGTGATTTACCTGCGGTGTGGGGAATTGCCTGCTCATCAGCAGCTTTGCTTGCTACTTTTTTGACACCCTCCTGAGCACTTGAGTTCTGGAAGACAGCAAAGAAGTCCATCCAGAATCGTGTCGTCAAGGAGCTTTTTCAGGAATGATCTGCCCGCCCTTTTCTATTCACCCCTTAACTCTGTGACATAAGACAGAATTTTACTGCGCAACCAGCAGTTGGTTTTGCTATTGCGGACCCGGCTATGGGCTAGCAATTTGTAGTTAATGGGCAAAGAACGAAACGGTATTTTCATGATCTGTAAACCAAATTGTTGAGAAAACACCTTTGCCAGACTGCTGCTCATAGTGCCAATACTTTCACTACTGGCTACCAGAGCCATTAACGCAAGCAGGGAGTCGCACTCAGCCATAACCTTCCTTGGTTGCAGGGGCTCTTGCGTAAAAGAGTCTGCCAAAAATGTATTTTCACGCCTTAGTTTCAACGTTATATGTTTTTCCTGATAAAACTGCTCAGCTGTAACGCTTCCCTGGATTCTGGGGTGGGATTGGCTGGCAATCAGGCAGATCTGGTCAGTAAACAAAGGCTGGGAAAAATAAGATAAGGTGGAGACATGAGCAAAATCTATTGCTAAATCCGCTTGCCGTAAATTGAGCTTATCAAGTAACTCTTCCTCAGTGGTCGGTGTTGGGAAAAGCACTATTTCCCGGTTTTCCAATGTTGAGTCAGCTTCAATCTTGGGGAGCAGTACCAGCATTACGGGCTCTGGGGTATACACGATGAACCGGCGCTTTCCATGATGGCTGAGTCCCTGCATATCAATGAGAGTATTGTTTATAGTTTCCAGGGCGGGCTCAATCTGGCGGGCTATTTCGTGGGCAAAATCCGTTGGCGCAATGCCTCGGCCATCACGAACAAACAGGGTATCTCCCAATTGGTTTTGCATTCTCTTTAATGCGCCACTGACGCCGGGCTGGGTTAGCTCCATAACCTCAGCCGCCACTGTGATTGATTGGTAGCGATAGACCGCCAGAAAAACTCGCAGGAGATTAAGGTCGAACTTTGATGCTTTCATCAATATATAACCAGCAGTGATGATTAAACTAAAAAATCGTAAATTTATCATTATGAATTTAGCCATTAAAGTGATCGAGTCTTCAGTTCAACTGTGAATAAGGACCACTATGAAACCGACACAGACTCTATCAGCTATTACCCTTGCTATTCTTGCGTCGTTTAATGCAAGTGCTGAATATACCAGCCTCGAGGACTATCAGGGCAAACCTGCCACTGCCCATACTGAACAGGCAAACCAGAATCTGGCAAAAAACCTGCCATGGAAAGATGTATCCGCTTTTGAACGTACTCGCAAAGGGCTGATCGCAGAATTTGGCAATCATGCTGCGGGAGAGCTGAAAAAACGTTTTCAGTACATGACGGATATGTCGATTGACGAAATACCTGCCACGGTGAATTCGTCTATCTGGCGTCAGGGTATGCTGAATTATACGGCGGGTGGCTTGTATCAGGTGACGGATGGTGTCTATCAGATTCGCGGGGCTGATCTATCCAATATGACCATTTATCGATCCAAAAACGGCTATGTCATTCATGATCCGTTGTTGTCTCGGGAAGCGGCTGCAGCTGCCTGGGATTTTGCCAAAACACACCTGCCTGAAATCAATGGTGAGCATAAAATTACCGGGATGATTTACTCCCATATGCATGCTGATCACTTTGGTGGTTCCAGGGGTGTCTATGAGTCCGGCAACTTCGCCGAAGGCGCGCAAATCTACGCGCCAAAAGATTTCATCAAAGAGCTGGCTGACGAAAACGTCATCGCCGGTACTGCTATGGGCCGCCGGGCAAACTATCAGTATGGAACAACGTTAACCAATAGTACCAAAGGCATCGTTGACAATGCTCTGGGGTTGGGTACGTCAAGGGGCGAGGTCACTCTTGTGGCGCCTACGACAGAAATTACGTCACGTGAAAAAGTGATTAATATTGATGGCCTGGAGTTTCATGCCATAAATATGCCGGGCGCTGAAGCACCTGCGGAAATGGTGCTCTATGTTCCGCAATACCGCTCACTCAATACCGCTGAGCTCACTTATGACGGCATGCATAACATCTACACTTTCCGGGGAGCAAAAGTTCGTGATGCTCTGGTCTGGACCAAGTATCTGACTGAACTGAAAATGCGTTTTGTGGATTCCGGAATGGTTGACAGTATTCACGCTGCACACTCGGCACCAGTCTGGAATGATCCCGCCACTGAAAACAACGAAATTGCCGAGTATATGACCCTGCAGCGGGATAACTATGGCTTTATTCACAATCAGGCCATGCGCCTGGCCAACCATGGCACCACTATTAACGACGTAGGTCGTGAAATTGAGAAGCTGGTGCCAGAGGTTCAAAAGCAGACCTGGCACACCAATGGCTACCACGGTTCATACAGTCACAACGCTCGCGCGGTGGTCAATTTATATCTTGGTTATCACGATATGAACCCGGTAAACACCAACCCGCTTGAAACCAGAGACAAGTCCTGTGTTTATGTGGATGCAGCGGGTGCAGAAGCACTTTATAGCGCAGGAGTTTCACACTTCAATAACGGGCAATATCAAGAAGCATCCCAGCTGTTCAACGATCTGGTGCAATGTCACCCGGATAATCTGCATTATCGCTATGCACTGGCTGACAGCTTTGAGCAACAGGGTTATCAGTCAGAAACCATGGCGTGGCGCAACTCCTACCTGCAAGGTGCAGTGGAGTTAAGAACCGGAGAGATCAAACCATCCATTAAGCTGGCCTCTGCCGATGTTATTGCTAATACGCCAACAGGCATGTTTCTTGACTTTCTGGCGGTTCGCCTCAATGCCGAAAAAGCGGAGCAGGCGGGTTTAGACTTTAGTTTTGGCCTTTATCACCCGGACTTGGAGCAGCGCTTTTTTGGTGAAGTTACAAACGCCAATATGAGTAATATAGAAGTGGAAACACTGCCGGAGACTGATGTTGAACTGGTCATTCAAAAAACTGACCTGACAAAAATGGCGCTGGGTCAAACTTCCCTGACAACCCTCCTGAAGTCAGGTGATGCTGAGATCAAAGGCAACGCAGAGCTGATAGAAAAGCTGTCAGCAACTCTGGATGACTTTGACGGAATGTTTGAGATCATTCCAATGCCTGCCAGCTAATGACTTTCTTTGAATGATTTTTTGGTTGGGATGAACGACAGTAGTCATCTCAACCTTTTTTTCTATTTACAAACTTTATCCGGATCTTTTAGTGAAAAAAATTCCTCCACACGCATTTGCAGGCGCCATTGACTATGACATGTGACTGTCGTGGCGGTAGTTGATATGTAGCGTCTGATCATTTACGAGCGATCTGATACCGGGTACTGCGCCCACCACCCGGCAATTTCTCAATACATCCTTTGTTTAATAAATAACACAAATGTCGTGTAGCTGTAGCCTTGCTGACTTTTGCCACCTTCTGGTATTGCGATGCACTGATCCCGGATTCAAACCCTTTCTCGCCACCGTCGAGCAGCCGGTTAAGCACTTTAATTTGCTCATCAGAAAGCCCCGTATCATGAAATGCCTGCCAGAACCGCGTTTTGTGTAGTGTACGATCAATCTTTCTCAACGAGGCTTTGATCGTTTCATCGAGCATCTGCAAAAACCAGAGCAGCCAGTGGGTGATGTCCAGCTCCCCACGCTGGGATTGCTCCAGAATCTGATAATACGCTTTGCGATTATCCAGAATCGCGCTGGACATAGCATAGAGCCTGATGCTTTGGGCATCGGCTTGTGCCAGGGCCAGGTCGGTAATAGCCCGGGTTAATCGCCCATTACCATCATCAAAAGGATGCAGTGTCACAAACCAGAAATGACTGATGGCAGCACGAAGCAGGGGATCGCACTTTGGATCGTTTCCGCTCTGGTTAAACCAGTCAAAGAATCGCTCCAGCTCTGACACCAATACACTTCTTGGCGGTGCTTCAAAATGAACGGTGGGCCGATCAATACGTCCGGACACCACCTGCATGGGTTCATCGCCCCTTAACTGACCTGCCTGAACCTTATGAAGGGTAAACTCCGTATTGGTAAACAGCCAGCGGTGCCATTGGAAAAGACGATTCAGGCTGAGTGGGGCATTCAGGTTAGAGATCGCATCCAGCATCATTTCTGCCAAGCCTTCGGTTCGCTCGGAAGTCGGGTAGGCAGCGTCATCAGTACCTTCGAGATTCAGGCGCTGCGCCAGTGATGACCGGACAGACTGGGCATTAAGGCGTTCACCTTCGATGGCAGAAGAGGTGATGATGTTTTCCAGCAGGGTGTCCAGTGCAGAGGCTCCTGCTGTATCATTCTGGGTAGTGCTGGCTTTTCCTAGCAGGACTCCCAAGCTGAAGCGAACTTCTCTGAGCAGAGGTAATACAGCCTCTTCTTGCCAGTAAAACTGGGGCCAGTCTTTGTTTTGCCAGATCCACAGCGTTGGTGAATAATCAGTCATTTACGGATTCACCCAATATAGTGAGCCGATTGTAAATCTTAAATGGCTCAAATTATGAGCTAAATAATAGTATTAATTGGCTCAAACAACAAGATTACAGGGTACAATCAAAACTACTGAACCCAACATCACTCACAACTAATTCCGTAAATCTGCAAAAACGGATTGTTCGGATATACTGAACAATCCTGTCAGAAACTATGGGAAGATCGATTATTAACTCAGAATACAGTCCGGGAATCATTTGAATGCGAGCATCACAATCGAATCCTTTACACATTGATAGCGTTTCTATTCCCGGAGGTGGAATTCTGGGCATGGCCGTTGCACCCGGTAAAAAGGGGCAGTCAATGTTTGGAGAGGACTGGAGCCGGGATCTGGCTAAAGACATTACCACTATAAAAAAATGGGGCGCAGTGCTGGTGATCTCTCTGATTGAAGAACATGAGTTCCACATGCTGGGTATCAATGAGCTTGAAGATGAAGTTAACAAAGCAGGTATGCAGTGGCTGCATTTGCCGATAAAAGATTTCTCCATTCCTGATGCCCGGTTTGAACAGCAGTGGCAGCAGTCTGTTAATACGATTTATCGTTACCTGGACCAGGGGAAGAAAGTATTGGTTCATTGTCGTGGAGGGCTTGGGCGCACCGGGATGTTGGTTGCCAGACTGCTGATGGCCTATGGTGCATCATCTGATGAGGCTATTTCAAGTGTACGGGAAGCCCGGATCGGAGCCATAGAAACCAGGGAACAGGAAGATTACGTGCGGTCTATGCCCTCGGGCAATCACTCTGTCAACACTAAAGCAAAAAAAGTTTAACAAGCCGCACAAGAAAACACTGTTTTATTCAATGCTTTCTGATGCAGCCTGATATCGCTGCGACCACGATGTTTATCTTTACGGTTATAAGTACTCAACCATACGAAATCATATTTTCTGACTTATTGTTCAGGTACTCGCGGCAACTGCTCCTGCGTTGCTCTAGCTCCTGCATCCATGCAGTCGTGCGGTTGCAATAAATTGGTCTAAAAATCTCTGTTTCTTCGTCAAATAGCTCGCTATTCTCCTCAGAAACAGAGATTTTTATCCTCAATTTCTTGCAATCCTCGCTACGGACGCTTAAGTCCGACAGGCTGCTAGCCTTTCACATTAACGATCTGTCGCAGTGTGCACACGACCTCAACCAGATCGTTCTGCAGGCTCATGACCTTATCGATATTTTTGTAAGCGGCGGGAATTTCATCCAGTACGCCTTTGTCCTTTCTGCACTCTATGCCCTGTGTCTGATCTTCAAGATCACGAACAGAGAAGGTTTTTTTGGCAGCGGTACGGGACATGCTCCGTCCAGCTCCGTGAGCGCAGCTGCAAAATGCTTCGGGATTGCCTCTGCCACGGATAATGTAAGACCTGGCTCCCATAGAGCCGGGTATAATGCCCAGTTCGTTGTTTCTGGCCCGGATGGCTCCTTTACGAGTTACCCAGACTTGCTGGCCATCATGCAGCTCCTGCTCAACAAAGTTGTGGTGGCAGTTAATAGCTTCATTGATGACGGTGAACGGTTTCAGATGCTGGTGCAATACGTTGAGAATACTGTTCATCATGTGTTCCCGGTTCAGCAGGGCGTAGTTTTGTGCCCATGCCACGGCTTCAACGTAATCATCAAAGTGGTCCGAGCCTTCCTTCAAGTAGCCGAGGTCTCTGTCGGGCAGATGAATCTGCTGCCTTTCCATGTCTTTTCGAGCCAGATGAATAAAGTACTGACCTATCTGGTTACCGATACCCCGGCTTCCGGAATGCAACATTACCCATACGTTGTCGTGTTCATCCAGGCACAGTTCAATAAAGTGATTGCCAGAACCCAGACTGCCCATCTGACGAACAAACTTGTCCCGATTGCCTCTACGAACAATATCCGGATGCTTTTCCAGAATACGTTGCAAGCCATGAGCAACAGATGAATCTCCGGCTATTTGCGCTTCTTTATGCTGTCCGCCGGCTCCAAGGGGAATAGCCTTTTCAATATCATGCCGGATGGCCAGAAGGTTGTCCGGCAGATCAGAGGCTTTCAGTGATAACTGAACCGCATTCATGCCACAGCCTATATCGACGCCAACTGCGGCAGGAATAATGGCTTCTGTGGTAGCAATAACCGATCCTATTGTTGCACCTTTGCCCAGATGGATGTCAGGCATGCCAGCCACATGTTTGTGAATAAAGGGCAGGCTGGCGACTTTACGCATCTGTTCAAGTGCCTGTGGGCTGACCTCATCCGTCCAAATCTTAACTGGCTTTTGGCTATCGGTTCCCTCTAGCAAAGTAATCACTGGCATGATGTTGCACCTCTCTTATTTTTTTCAGCGGTATGGTCCAAAATTTTATGGAGCAGGTGATTGATGGTCTCAAATGATCCCACAGTCGTTTGCTGGCTGCCCTTGAAGGCTTCCAGCGCAGAGAGTTGTGACTCCATGAATTCATTCAGTCCCAGCATAGCCTGAATGGTTTTCGTTTCGCTACTCCCCAGGCGCAGCTCCCGGATTCAATGGTATAGTGAATAATGACGTTGTGGTCTTTAATACGTTCTAAAATCTCATCTCTCATATTGCGCTCCCTGAAAGTTGATGGCTTGCTCATTGATTGTTTCAGATGTACTGAATGGTTAGACCAAATGCCGTGCCAATAAGTTCATTATGAGCTGAAAAAAAATAAGGCACTGATATGTAAAGGTTTAATTTTAAGCTATCCTCAAGTTCTCCAGTGTTTCTGTGACGACAGGACAGGTTACCTTCCCTTTGACGTTTATCTTCCCGTACCTGTTCTTCATTTTTTGCCAGCGCTGAACCCTGTTTATCGACAGGTTGAGCCTGGCGTGGGCCTTCACAGTACAAGTTCCCTTTGCCTTGTTTGTCAGAACTAACAGAGCCGATGGTTTCTTACCATCACCGGGCACGAGTATACCTTGCACTTTTGTCTGTTTGCGCCAAGTATACAGAGCTGCATCAGTAATGCCGGTTTCTCTTTTTTAAGCTGAGCCACGAAAACACTAGCATCACCTTCTGGAAAATGGGTTCTTCCATTTTTTGCTGCAGCGAGCCAAAACAGTCTCTTTTTATCTGCTCTCACTTATTGAAAGTCATGTATTAAAAGAGGCGATATCTATCCTGACGTAGGGGTTACCTATATGTCATTTATTTATGAAGCCAAAATATTATTCTACCGCTTTAGAGTATTAGTTACGCTAACATTCATATTTTTAGATGTATGTCCCAGCTCTATGGCGGGGTCAGATCTGATGCCTCCCCCACCCACGATATCCTCATCAGGAGGAGCAAGCGGCGGTGATGATCGTGACCCATGTCACTGGCAGAAACGCTGGGTGAAAATTGGTCAACAAACATTTTATGTGCATGCCGAAGATGAAGAACTCCTTCAGCAGCTTTCACATCAACTTGAGCAGCTGCGAAATGCAGGGATGCTTATCCCCTATAGCATCAATTGGGGAGCCAATCTCTATCCATGTGAATGGATACCGCAAACAATAAGAAGACTGATGGTACACTATCCAAATGGAGTGACTATTTTTTCAGCCAGTGTCTGTTTTGCCGGAGTGATAGCTTATTGCAGATATAATGAAATCAGTGGTACGCTAAGTCCAATACTACAAGGTGCCGGTTCGGCCACTTTTTCACACATGATGTTTTTTGTAAATCTATGCCCTTCTTACTTGCAGCGACCATTAATAGCTGGTTCTATAGGTGCGTCTGTAGCTAATACGATTTGTAGAAATGCCATTGCTTATCATCGTTCAATATTAAAAGCACGCAGGACGACAGTTATAAATCCTCAGGTTGTTTTTCTGGCGGTACAGGAAGGTCAAGTTCAAATATTGAATTCTGATGAAGAGGTAATTGTACAAGCACAAGCAATAAAGCCGGATGATGAGAGCGATATTGATGATACATTACATGTTCCTCCGCAAACCTTCATGGCAAGACCCACAATTTATTTGAGACGAATATATCATTGGCTTATGTCCCCTTTTTTACCGTTATAGATAATTGATGTTTCAAGGAACATAACCGCCTGCTTCTGCGAAGCGTGGCAGGCGACTAAAAGTCATACACGACCACCACTGTGTAATTTACGAGAAAATTCTAGCTATAACACGACTGGATCAATGGATACACCAGCGTATCCAGATGGACGATCAAGTCCGACAGCCTCCTGGAGACCTTCGAAAACCCGATTTATGTCGCGTTTGTAGACTACCTTTTTGAATTTATAGTATGAATGGTTGAGGTGAGGTCGTTATGCACTATTTTGGGCTGGTTTTTCTAATTGTCTACTCCAGTTGCATTTTTGCATTAGATAGACAAAAGCGATACACAGAACCCACTCAACTTGTTGCACCTGGCTTGCTACCTTGGGTTGTTAAAATGACAAATACCGGTGGCACTTTTACTGGAGTATTGATATCAGACAGACATATAGTAACGGTTGCTCATGCGTTAGACTCTTTTCCAGATGCTGACTGCCTTAAGGCTCATTTTAAAAATGCTTTGACTCCATTTTCGGTTAAAGCAAGCAGATATATATTGTACTCGAAATTTGATTCTTCACGAATTATTTATAATTATGACTTTGCGATAGTTGAGCTAGATCAAAAAATTTTTCTGGATGAGAAAGGTATAAAGTTACCCTTAATCGATAATAAAACATATTTAATAAATGATTTATATAAAATCAATCCCATTTACGCTGCTGCTTATTCAGATCACGATGCCTTGAAGAAAGTGATTCTTACATTATTATCAGTCAAAAATTCTGTTTATGAGTTAAATTATGCTGGTTATGCAGAAAATGGCAATTCCGGAGGCCCCCTATTCTACAGCATGAACGGTACTGCATATTTATTAGGATTACTTGACGCAAGCGCTGGCGTGGCTGGTGGCGTAATTATCTTCGAAACCCTATCAAAATATCTTGATTTTATCGTAGATAATACCAGTTTAGAAAAGTCTCAAAAAGATAATTGGAAGGATGTTATTTGTATTTTTGACATTACTGTTGGCATTGGAGCTGGTGTTGTTGGCACTCTTCTTGGAATAACAGCCATTCTATATGTAAGTAGAAAGCTCAAAGAAACCCGCATGACAGGAGAAACAATATAATTGGGATAGGGCAGAGTCTCACAACTCTGCATCTCACTGACCAGGATCAATGCAGATCACCCAGGGATTATGGGAAAGAAAAGGCGTGTTAAACCGCTTTCAATAAATGCACACCGTCGGGCAATTATTATGTTCATGTTCACCTTCTTACGGGTATAAGGGATGCCTGCAAACAGGGCAGTCTTCTACCCTGTTTTGAACCATCAAAAGGCCGCACTCCCCGTGAACTTGGTGGGAGCAGGGAAGGACAAAACGGTCGCCGGGGACCTCTTCCAGACAGATGCAGCAGGTTTCGCGCCCTGAGATTTGTCGGCATTTGTGCGTGCTTTGTAAATTTATATCAAGGCAAAGGTTGCAAACATCACAGTGAAAGAGTTTATCCTTGCTCCTATGGCAAGCATCACATTTATCGCAGTGGAACATGGATCTTTCGCTAGAGGTAAAGAGTTTGCAACGTGCACAGAAATATTCCGACATTTGCTGGTGGCAGCCAGGGCATTTCTGGGAGTTTTCTGTAATGTCCCCCTCATATTTGCAGAGAGAACATTGAAACTGTTTTGCATCAAACGGCAGTTTATTCGTAACCTCGCATAGATCACTTTCGTTATGACATCTATGGCAGGGGAAATAGAATCTGCAGCAGTCAAATTTCAGAAGGCAGAGTCTGTAGTAATGAAAACAGAGCGACATTGGTTTTTTTTGTACAGATGTCGTCGACTGTGCCTTCGACGGGCTGGTCGTTGAAATCGGTTGCTGTTCTCCATGGGGCATATCGTCTACTGATGGTAACTCTGAATGCTCATTGGATGAGTTTGTCGCCTCATACGAAGGGGTTGCAAGCTCATTGTGAGTGCCCGACTGCTGGTAAGAACCACTATGCCCGGCACCATTGCTTCCCATCGCCGGGCTGGCGGCTGTCATAGGTTCTTGCGCCCAGTGGGGCATAGCGTTTAATGATTCTCGTAGTTCTCTGAGCGCATAATGCGCCTTTTCAAGTTGTTTACTAAAGCATTCGTTTTCAGCCTGCAGGTAGCTCACGCAGCTCCGTAATCCCTGGTTATCTGTATTTAACGCTTGATTCTGCCTTCTTAACCCTTCAGCCTCCATTCTTAACTCTCGATTCTCTTTGCTTAGCCCTTTAACTTTTTCAGTTAACTCTTCAATCTGTTGTCTTTTATTTTCTTGTTTTTCCTGAGCTCCTCTTTTCAGCTCAACTTCGATTCTTAGCCTGCTGTACTCATTTAAAACAGTTTCCAGCTTTTCTAAACCACAATTGATAGTTTGAAATTCTTGATTGTTGGGGCTGTCGCCTGCATTAGATGGATTTCCCGGAGTAATCGCTGGGGTATCTGAAAGTAGTCCGTGGGTATACTTCATCGGTGCAGGCAGGGATGGTTGGAAATAAGGTTGCCGAGTGAGAAGGGAGTTGTCGGCAAAGCCAGAGGCTATTGTTCTGTTAGAAGTGCTGTCTCTACTAATGATTGCAGCCCCTTGCAGTGGAGGCTCCTGTGGTAAAGTGTGAGTTTTTACCGGAATCAACAGTCGACTTAAGAAATGTTTTAATTCATGAAACGATGGGTGTTGAGGGAATTGTGTAACGGTATATAAAAAAGAAGTGGAAAGTGTAAATGACTGTGCGCCAATTAGAATATCACGCCTAACTTCCGGATCTGATATTTGTCCTAACGGATAAAGAATAAGTTCAAGTGGGTTGGAACGGAGCAGGAACAATTGGACGAAGTACTCTGCAAAGCAACATTTTTCAAATTGTCCTATAGGTGGCTGTTGGCTGGATTGGTTGACTCTGTGGATTATATCCCGAACAATTTTATACAAAATGATCAGGTTCTTGTTGCCAGCTTCGGGTAGAGTCTGGTCAGCTGGAATTATTGGCTGGAGTTCAGACGGAATGTTAACATCATCCAAAGTCCGTGTTTTATCACTGGTGGCTTCTATCAGCTGTTCGATAAAACGGTTGCGTGTTGAGTTTTCGTAGCAGGAACGCTGCAGCTTCAATATCGCCTCAAGGGGCGTGAGACTAATGCCCTCGGTGTTTGTGCTTTTTGTTTCCAAAACCTGCAAACGCAGAGGCATGTTCAGCTCAACCAGTATTTGCCTCAGCTTAAAAACGGCATCGGGATTGTCGCTTTCAATGATGGCTACAAGTTGCTTCGCCAGTACCTGAAGGTCTTGAGTCCTGATGTTTTTTTCACTTACTTTTCCATTGTCGTCTTTTCTGTTATTACCATCTCCACTGCTATCATTGTCTTCTCCCTGTGAATTGCGCTCCTGATCTTCAGGGGCACCTTTTTTTTCTTTTTGATGGTCGTTATTTTCGTTCTTTAGTGATTTATCTTGTACCTTATCCGATGACTCCCCATACCCATTACCTGCCTTTAATACATCAGCATGATCTGTCTTCAAGGCAGTGTACTCAAGAAATAGTTTTAGACAGTCAAGCTGCCACTGAAGGCTCTCGCTGGCTGGGCAAGTAGTGGCGGCACGCTGGAAGAGGGTGTTCCAGAAATTAACATCGGTCAGTTGTTCTATATTCAGGAAGTTAAGCCAACCAACGGGTATAACGGCCTCACTGGAAGAGCCGTCGGCATTGACGCGTGTCATTTTCAGACGCGCCGGGGATGGCTTTTCCGCAAACGAGATAGAATCCTTGCCTATGGACATCAGCCAGTTGCTGACGGGTTTCAGGATAATCAGGTCAATTTCGAATAATCCCGATGGTCTTCCCCCTCCGCCTCCCGGAGGGGGAGGAGAATAGAAAAAGCCTCCATTACCGCCACCGGTAAAATCGGTGTTGCCAGCGAACCCGGCTCCTTTCAATGTGATTGTGTTATTTTGGGTTTGCCCGATTTTCATCCCAATGTCGGTCAGGTTGTCGGGATAGAGCAGAAGGGTCAGCGGGCTGGCCTGGGTTTTGTCGTTCAGCGGTTGATCGGTGGTTACAGAAATAAGCTCTGGTCTCTCCGCCGTCGTTGATTTCAAGCGGACCAGTGCGCCATTCTCAGAGGCACCTTGTGAGAGCTGCCGGAAGACGGGAGTTTGCTGCTCATTCAGGAGCACTAGCTTATAGCAATAGTCACTCAAGTCGTTCGTGACCCATATTGCGATACTGTTCAAATCAGCAGGTACCACAGGTGCCTTAAAGCAAAGAATGCTGTTTCGGTCATTGAAGCTTTCCGGAAGCAGCAAACTCACTTGCCACTGACTCACGCTCTGCGGATCTGTATCATCGCTGATTTCAATCTGAAATCTTTGTCCATCGGGATTATGTCGGTCGATGATGGTTGAAGAATAGACTGATGGCACAACTACGATAGTTATCAGAGAAACAACAAATGCTATGAATAAACGACAAAGTTGCATTCGAATCCCTCAAAAAAAGCTGTGTCAATAATATCAATTCCATTCTTTTCGCCTTATAGCAAACGGCAGGACAATCCGTTTTGACTTTCTGTTCTGGAAAAATAAAGGAACATCATTGGTTGATTTCATTATTTGTTGTAGAAACAGAGAATAGCCAAAAATTTCTGAATCGCTAAACGGTTAATTGTCTTGTGCCAGAGTGCTTTTCGCTGAATCAACCTCTTTGCCAGAAAAATACTTGTCTATTTGGCCAGTGAAGTATTTACACCGGGTTTTTCGGATGAGCTTTCTATTCAATCAGTCTTCCTTCCATAACTCAGTGATTGTTGCCTTGTGACCACCCATCGCCATGGGACCTCTGCCGGCGGTCACCACAAAGCGACTATCGTTGCTGAAGGAGGCTGGTTTTATCGGACCACCATGTCGGATGGTGACTTCATGTTTCCATGTTGCATCGCCCCTACGGCTATAGATTTTCGCCCTTCTATCTACACCAGCGGTTAACACAAAGCGGCTATCGGGGCTGAAGGTGGCTGATATCACTGGGTCATAATGGCGGATGATGGTTTCTTCTTCCCATAATCCATCATCCGTCAGGCTATAGATTTTTGCTTTACCATCCTCACTGGCGGTTATTACATAACGGCTATTGGCGCTGAAGGTGGCTGAGTTAATCATACCTTTATGGTGAATGGTGGCATCTTCTTTCCATGAGCCATCATCTTTCAGACCATAGATTTTCGCCTTTCTATCATCACTGGCGGTCACCAGATGGTGGCTATCGGCACTGAAGCTGGCTGAATTGACCGTCTTATCATGGGTAATGATGACACTTTCTTTCCATAAACCATCGCTCCACTGGCCAGTGATTTTTACCTCGTTATCCTTACCGACAGTCACAATATGGCTGCCATCAGCACTGAAGCTAGCTGATTTGACCGGAGTATTATGGCAAATGGTCATTTCTTCTTGCCATGATCCATCGTTTTTCTGAGCAAAGATTTTCGCAGTATGATCCTCACTGGCGGTCACCAGATGGAGGCTATCTGCACTGAAGATGGCTGAGTTGACAGTGTTGTCATGGACAATGATGGCTTTTTCTTTCCAGACTTGATCGGCTCGCTTGCCAGCTACTGTTACCCGATTTTTGTTTTTTATAGTTACAAAAAGCTGACCATCGGCATTAATTTCAACGACTCTCTCCCTTTGCCCATTAGATACAGTCAGTACATGGTTACCATCGGCACTGAAGGAGGCTGATTCGATCGAACCACTATGGTGAATAGTGGCTTCTGTTTCCCAGGTTCCATCGTCCTTTTGGCCAGTAATTTTCGCCCTGTGATGCCTGCCGACAGTGACTACATGTCGTCCATCCTGACTGAAGGAGGCTGATTTGATCGGACCATAGTGGCTTATAGTGACTTCTTCTTGCCATGATCCATCCGCCTGGTAGCCATAGATTTTTGCCGTTCCATCGTCACTGGCGGTTATTACCAGGCGGCCATTGCTGCTGAAGACGGCGGAGTTGATCTTATATTTATGGATAATCTCAGCTTTTATAACCGGATGAATTATTTTTCGCAGGATACTTACATACTGTAAATCATCCGATGCCTGGCTGTTATGTCTGCAAAGTTGGACAAAATGATATAAGACTCCATGACATGCTTCTGCTTTATTCCATTCGTTCACTGCTCTGGCAGCAATATCTAATGAGTAACAACCGTCGTATTTATCCAATAGACCATTTAAGTCTTTAAGTTTGTTCCTTAAGCTAATCAATTCTGCGCGACAAACAGGGCAGGTTTTAACTGTCCTGTTTCGCAGTCTGGTTTGCAGCCACTGATACAAACAATGCACGTGAAAAAGGTGTTTACATGGCGTTTTCATTATACTTGCCGTGTGTGACCCATAACAGACTGAACAATTCTCGTCAGTAACTTGCGCTTGTTCCAGTTTGAATGCACTGTCGCTGAAAGCACTAATGTTGATTAAAGCATTCAATGCTGTTTTTTCAGTGACATCGGAGGTTCTACCCTCATTGACAGAAGATGATACACTTCCCCGGCGAGCTCGCTTTGGTGGTGGCGAGTATGAACCTGTAATGCTGGAGTGATTATTAATTCCATCCATGTCTGGCTCCTCCAAAGTTAGCGCAACGGATAAAGTTTCTTTCAGCACCTAAGGGGTGATGTTATCCAGTGACAGCAGACAAAAAATGATGTCTCCGCAGTTCAGTGATTTTTACCATGCCATACTCGCTGGAGGTGATCACCTGGTTGCCATCAGCGCTAAAGGTGGCCGATGAGAGCCAGTCATCATCGACAATGGTGGCTTTTTCTGACCATGACCCATCATCTTGCTGGCCAATGATTTTTGCCGTTTTATCAAGGCTGGCAGTCACCAGATGGCGGCCATCGGGGCTGAAGTTGGCTGATATGACCTGACTCTCATGGGAAAAGATGGCTTTTACTTTCCACGAGCCATTGGCTTTTCTGCCGTAAATTTTTACTTTGTAATCGTAGCCGACAATCACCAGATGGTGGTTATCGGTGCTGAATCTGGCGGATTTGACCCAGTGTTGAATGATGGTATTTTTTTTCCATGATCCATCGGCCCTCTTGCCATAGATTTTCGCCTTCGAATCAAGAGTGTTGGTGATCACATAGCCAGTGTCGGCGCTGAAGATGGCTGACAAGACGTTAAAAACATGGGGAATGGTATCTTTTTTTTCCCATGATCCATCGTACTTCTGGCTATGGATTGTCACCGTGTTATCAGAGGCGGTTAATACATGGCAGCCATCGATGCTGAAAATGGCATCATAGAAAAAAGTCTCATTGGGAAGGGTGGCCGTTAGCTCCCATGATCCATCGTTCTTTCGACTATGGATTTTCGCTGTATAATCCAAACTGGCGGTCAGGACATTTCGACCATTGCTGCTGAAGCTAGCTGAATTGACGATACCATTATGGTGAATGAGGGTGTTTGGCTCCCATGATTCATCACAACTCAGATCATATATCTTCGCCGTACCATCCGAACTGGCGGTGACTGCATGATGACCATCGGGGCTGAAAACCGCTGATCTGACCCGTCCTTCATGGGCAATGGTGGTTTTTTTTTCCCATGTTCCATCAGGCTTATGGCCGTAGATTTTTGCCGTATTGTCTCCATTGGCGGTCACCAGATAGCGGTTATCGGCACTGAGTGCGGCCGAGTAGACTACATTGATGCTTCCCATTCGGATGAGATCGTCAATGTTGGCTTTAGTAACTAATTCAAAGGTATCACATTCAGACATCAGCTTTGCCTTGGTGAAAAATAACAGACCAGGTAAATAAACACTCGTCGGCCGACGATCTGCGAGTGAGTCGGATAACGCTTTATTATTCGAAAATGACTCAAACCATGCACGGAGTTGATCCTTGTTTTTTGTACTGATGGTTATCCTTAGTTGATGCTGATGTGCTGAAGTAAACTGACGATACCAGGCTTTTGCCAGAGCATTGTCTTGTTTGATAAGGTCGCGAAGACGGGTAGATACCTTTTGTAAACTGCGAATATCCCGAAGTTTCAAATGACAAAAAATCATGGAAAGTGTATCTGAGGCCAAATCCTGTAATGACAGTTTTTGCTTTTCTTTCTTGTCAGCTACTGTGATGGACCTACCCTGATGGTTACCCGTTAATGCCAGCGCTCTGGCTCTGGCTCGCGTCAGTGGAGGTTCAAAACCGGAATTATTGATTCCATGCATGTCTGGATCCTACAAAGTTGGTGTTTAATCTCGATCATCAGGGCGGTTTAAAAAATATTTAGTTAGTCAGAGACATTTCCAGAATGAAAGTTCATAACAGGCTGGTTAGTGAAACTAACAAAATGACTTTCAGTGCGTGCAGGATGGTGTCACTCAGTGACAACAGACCGTGAATGATTTCTTCGCAGTTCAGTGATTTTTACGATGCCATCCTCACTGGAGGTGATCACCTGACTGCCATCAGCGCTAAAGGTGGCCGATGAAATCCAGCCAGCAGTGAAAATTGAGGCTTTTTTTGACCATGATCCGTCGTCCCGCTGACCAATTATTTTCGCCTTATTGTTATAGCTGGCGGTTACAACATGTCGGCCATCAGGGCTGAAGGTGGCTGATAAGACCCAACCCCTATGGGCAAAGGTGGCTTTTTCTTCCCATAAGCCACTGGCTTTTCTACCGTAAATTTTAACTGTGCGATCGCTGCTGACAGTCACCAGATGTCGGCCATCGGGGCTGAAAGTGGCCGAGTTGACAGCTTTCTTTTGTTGAATTGCGGTATTTTCTTTCCATGATCCATCGGACTTCTTCTCATAGATTTTCATTTTTGGATCCAGACCTGCGGTCACCACATAGCGGCCATCGGCGCTGATATTGGCTGACATGACATTATGATTGTGGGGAATGGCATCTTTTTCTTCCCATGATCCATCGTCCTTCTGGCTATGGATTTTTACCGTATCATCCTGACAGGTGGTTAAGACATAGCAGCCATCGATGCTGAAAATGGCTGAATAGACAGCATACTGTTGGGAAAAGATGGCTGTTATCTCCCATGATTCATCGTCCTTCTTGCTATGGATTTTCGCTGTGTAATCCCAACCGGTGGTCACCACATGTCGACCATCGGTGCTGAAAGTGGCTGATTTGATGCGGCCATCATGGGTAATGGTGGTATTTGGTACCCATGATTCATCGTGCACCAGATCATATATTTTCACCCCGTCACCCGAACAGACGGTCACTACGTGATGACCATCGGGGCTGAAAATCGCTGATTTGACCGATTTGTCATGGGGAATGGTGGTTTTTTTCTCCCATGTTCCATCAGCCTTTTGGCCGTATATTTTTGCCGTTTTGTCTCCATTGACGGTAACCAGATAGCGGCCATCATTACTGATGGCGGCTGAGTAGACTTTATTGAGGCGACTTATATAGAGGGTTTCGCCAAGGCTGTTGGCTGAGTTGTCTTTATAGTTTTTGTCAATGATGGCTTTAGTGACTGATTCAAAGGTGTCACATTCAGACATCAGGTTAGCCTTGGTGAAAAATAACAGACCAGGTAAATAAACACTCGTCGGCCGACGATCTGCGAGTGAGTCGGATAACGCTTTATTATTCGAAAATGACTCAAACCATGCACGGAGTTGATCCTTGTTTTTTGTACTGAGGGTCATCCTTAGTTGCTGCTGATGTGCTGAAGTCAACTGGCGATACCAGGCTTTTGCCAGAGCGTTATCTTGCTTGATAACGTCGCGAAGACGGGTAGATACCTTTTGTAAACTGCGAATATCCCGAAGTTTCAAATGGCAAAAAATCATGGAAAGTGTACCTGAGGCTAAATCTTGCAATGAAAGTTTTTGCTTTTCTTTCTTCTCAGCAACAGAGACGGACCTGCCCGCATTGTTACCCGATAGTGCCAGCGCTCTGGCTCGAGCTTGCTTCAGTGGTGGTTCAAAACCGGAATTATTGATTCCATGCATGTCAGGATCCTGCAAAACTGGTGTTTATTCTTGATCACCGGGGAGGGTTAAAAATTATTCAGTTAGTCAGAGACATTTCCAGAATGAAAGTTCATAACAGGCTGGTTAGTGAAACTAACAAAATGACTTTCAGTGCGTGCAGGATGGTGTCACTCAGTGACAAAAGACCGTGAATGATTTCTTCGCAGTTCAGTTATTTTTACTATGCCATCCTCACTGGAGGTGATCACCTGACTGCCATCAGCGCTAAAGGTGGCCGATGTGACGAAGTCATCATGGGCAATGGTGGCTTTTTCTAACCATGTCCCATCATCCTGCTGACCAATAATTTTCACAGTTTTGTCGTAGTGGGCAGAAGTTAGCAAATGGCGACTCTCAGGACTGAAGGTGGCTGATGAGACCGCCCTGGCATGGGAAAAGGTGGCTTTTACTTCCCAAAAACCATCGGCTTTTCGGCCGTAGATTTTCGTGCCATCGCTGCTGGCAGTGGCCAGATGTCGGCCATCGGGACTGAAGGTAGCCGATTTGACAAGACTCCTGTGTTGAATCACGGCATTTTCTTCCCATGATCCATCGGCCTTCTTGCTGAAGATTCTCGCCTTGCAATCCTTACAGGTGGTGACCACATAGCCACCATCGGCGCTGAAGGCGGCAGACATGACAGAACTATCATGGGGAATGGTATCCTTTTCTTCCCATGATTCATCAGCCCTCTGACTATAGATTTTTGCTGTATTATCCCAACAGGTGGTAACCAGATGGCAGCCATCGTTGCTGAAGGCTGCTGATTCGAGACGAAATCCAAGGGAAAGTATGGCTGTTCTTTCCCATGATCCATCGCGCTTGTGGCTATGGATCTTCACCTCTCCGTCGAGACTGGCGGTCAATACATGTTGGCCATCGGTGCTGAAGGCGGCTGAATGGATCGGAAGATCATGGAGAGTGGTGAATTTCAGTTTCCATGATTCATCGCACCCCAGACCATATATCTCTGCCGTGCAACCCGCACTGGTGGTGATTACATGGTGTCCATAGGCACTAAAAATCGCTGATTCGACCCGTCCTCTATGAGGCAGGGAGGTTTTTTTTTCCCATGTTCCATCAGCCTTTTGACCGTAGATTTTTGCCGTTTTGTCACCATTGGCGGTGACCAGATAGCGGCCATCGGCACTGAGGGCTGCCGTGCTAACTCGATTGAGGTTTAATGTATGAAGGTATTCAGCAGTGCTGTTCGCTGAGTTAGTATTATAAGTTTTGTCAATGGTGGCTTTAGTGACTGATTCAAATGTTTCACATTGAGACATCAGTTTAGCCCTGGTGAAAAATAATACAGGTGAATAAACACTCGTCGGCTGGCGATCAGTGAGTGACTCGAGTAACGCCTGATCATTGGAAAACGGCTCAAACCATGCACGGAGTTGATTCTCGGTTTTTGTAGTGAGGGTCATCCTGAGTTGATTCTGGTGTGCTGAAGAAAACTGGCAATACCAGGCTTTTGCCAGAGTGTTATCTTCCTTGATAACGTCGCGAAGGCGGGTACATACCTTTTGTAAACTGCGAATATCCCGAAGTTTCAAATGACAAAAAATCATGGAAAGTGTATCTGAGGCTAAATCTTGTAATGAAAGTTTTTGCTTTTCTTTCTTGTCAGCTTCAGTGATGGACCTACCCTCGAGGTTACCTGTTGGTGTTAGTGATAGAGCTTGAGCTTGTTTTAGTGGTGGTTCAATAACGGAATTATTATTTATTCCATGCATGTGTGGATCCTGCAAAGTTGGTGTTTATTTTCGATCACCAGAGAGTTTTAAAAATATTCAGTCAGTCAGATAAAGTTCCAGAATGAAAGTTCATGACAAGTTGGTAAGTACAACTAACAAAATTTCTTTCGGCACACTTAAGATAGTGTCACTCAGTGACAGCAGGCCATGAATGATTCCTTCGCAGCTCAGTGATTTTTACTATACCGTCCCGACTGGATGTGATCACCTGGCTGCCATCAGCGCTAAAGGAGGCCGATGAGAGCCGGTCATCATGGACAATGCTGGCTTTTTCTGACCATGACCCATCATCTTGCTGACCCATAATTTTCGCCGTTTTATCAACGCTGGCAGTCACCAGATGGCGGCCATCAGGGCTGAAGTTGGCTGATATGACGAAACCCTTGTGGGAAAAGGTGGTTCTTACTTGCCACAAGCCATTGGCTTTTCTGCTGTAAATTTTTACTTTGCATTCGTAGCCGCGAGTCACCAGATGGCGGCTATCGGGGCTGAATCTTGCTGAATGGATCGAGTGATGAATGGTGGTATTTTTTTGCCATGATCCATCGGCCTTATTGTCGTAGATAATCGCTTTCTGTCCAAGACCGGTGGCGACCACACTGCCAGTGTCGCCGCTGAAGGTGGCAGACAAGATACCACCAACATAGGTAATGGTATTTTTTTCTTCCCATGATCCATCGTTCTTCTGGCTATGGATTGTCACCGTAATACCAGAGGTGGTTACTAGATGGCAGCCATCGATGCTGAAAATGGCTGGATGAAGATAATCGTTATGGGGAAGGGTGGCCGTTAACTGCCATGATCCATCGTTCTTCCGGCTATGGATTTTCGCTGTGACCCTACTGGAGGTCACGACATGTCGACCATTGCTGCTGAAGGTAGCTGATTTGACGTCACGATTATGGCGAATGATGGTGTTTGGCTCCCATGATTCATCACAGCTCAGATCATATATCTTCGCCGAACCATCGGAACTGGCGGTGACTAGATGATGACCATCGGGGCTGAAAATCGCTGATTCGACCCGACCGTCACGGGGAATGGTGGTTTTTTTTTCCCATGTTCCATCAGGCTTATGGCCGTAGATTTTTGCCGTATTGTCTCCATTGGCGGTCACCAAATAGCGGCCATCGGCACTGAGTTCGGCTGAGTAGACTGTATTGATGCGTCCAATTCGGATGAGATCGTCAATGCTGTTGTCTTTATAATTTTTGTCAATGGTGGCTTTAGTAACTAATTCAAAGGTGTCACATTCAGACATCAGCTTAGCCTTTGTGAAAAATAACAGACCAGGTGAATAAAGACCCGTCAGCCGACGATCTGTGAGTGACTCGACCAACGCCTGATCATTCGAAAATGACTCTAACCACGCACGGAGTTGATCCTTGTTTTTTGTACTGAGGGTCATCCTTAGTTGCTGCTGATGTGCTGAAGTAAACTGGCGATACCAGGCTTTTGCCAGAGCGTTATCTTCTTTGATAACGTCACGAAGACGAGTAGATACCTTTTGTAAACTGCGAATATCCCGAAGTTTCAAATGACAAAAAATCATGGAAAGTGTATCTGAATCTAAATCTTGCAGTTTAAGTTTTTGCTTTTTTTTCTTGCCAGCTGCAGAAACGGACCTACCCGCATTGTTACCCGTTAGTTGCAGTGCTCTGGCCTGAGCTCGCGTTAGTGGTTTTTCAAAAACGGAATTATTGATTCCATGCATGTCAGAATCCTGGAAAGCTGGTGTTTATGCAGGATGCTGTCACTCAGTGACAGCAGGCCATGAATGCTTCCTTCGCAGTTCAGTGATTTTCACTATACCGTCCCGACTGGAGGTGACTACCTGACTGCCATCAGCGTTAAAGGTGGCCGATGAGATCCAGGCATCATGGGCGATGGTGGCTTTTTCTGACCATGAGCCATCATGCTGCTGACCAATGATTTTCACCGTTTTCTTGTGGCTGGCAGTAGTCACTATATGAAGACCATCAGGACTGAAGGTGGCTGATGTGTCCCAACCAGTGTGGGGAAAGGTGGTTTTTTCTGCCCATGAGCCATTGGCTTTCAGGCCGCAGATTTTTAATGTGCCATCATTGCTGGCAGTGACTAGGTGGCGGCCATCGAGGCTGAAGGTGGCAGAGTTGACTCTTATCCTGTGTTCAATGATGGTATTTTCTTCCCAGGATCCATCGGCGCTCTTGCCATAGATTTTCGCCTTGCCATCCAGACTGGCAGTGACCACATAGCTACCATCGGCGTTGAAGGTGGCTGAAATGACACCTCTATCATGGGGAATGACACCTTTTTCTTGCCATGATCCATCGCCCCTCTGGCTATGGATTTTCGCCGTCTTATCCCAACAGACGGTCACCACATGGCAGCCATCGGTGCTGAAAGTGGCTGACTCGACAAGATCGTTATGGGGAAGGGTGGCCGTTAATTCCCATGATCCATTATCTTTCTGGCTATGGATTTTCGCTGTTTGATCCCAACTGGCAGTCACCAGATGTCGACCATCGGTGCTGAAGTTGGCTGATCTGATGAATCCATCATGAATAATGGTGGTTTTTGGTTCCCATGGTTCATCACACTCCAGATCATATACCTTCGCTCTGTTATGACTGGCGGTGACCAGGTAGTGACTATCGAGGCTGAAAATCGCTGATCTGACCCATCCTTGATGAGGAATGGTTGTTTTTATTTCCCATGATCCATCAGGCTTGTGGCCATAGATTTTTGCCGTCAGGTCTGCATTGGTGGTGACCAGATAGCGGCCATCAGCACTGAGGGCCGCTGAGTTGACTTCATTTTCATGCATCATACGGATGCGATCATTTAATGAGTTGGCTGAGTTGGCTTTATAAGTTTTGTCAATGGTGGCTTTGGTGACTAATTCAAAGGTTTCACATTGAGACATCAGCTCAGCCCTGGTGAAAAATAACAAAGCAGGTGAATAAACACTCATCGGCTGGCGATCTGTGAGTGACTCGACTAACGCTCTATTATTCGTAAATGACTCAAACCAGGCACGGAGTTGATCCTTGTTTTTTGTACTGAGGGCCATCCTGAGTTGCTGCTGGTGTGCTGAAGTAAACTGGCGATACCAGGCTTTTGCCAGAGTGTTATCTTGCTTGATAACGTCGCGAAGGCGGGTAGATACCTTTTGTAAACTGCGAATATCCCGAAGTTTCAAATGGCAAAAAATCATGGAAAGTGTATCTGAGGCTAAATCCTGCAATGAAAGTTTTTGCTTTTCTTTCGTGTCAGCAACAGAGACGGACCTGCCCGCATTGTTACCCGTTAGTGCCAGCGCTCTGGCTCGGGCTCGCGTCAGTGGTGGTTCAAAACCGGAATTATTGATTCCATGCATGTCTGGATCCTGCAAAGCTGGTGTTTATTCTCGATCACCGGGGAGGGTTAAAAATTGTATAGTTAGTCAGAGATATTTCCGGAATGAAAGTTCATAACAGGTTGGTTAGTAAAACTAACAAAATGACTTTCAGTACCTGCAAGATAGTGTCACTCAGTGACAGCAGACCATGAATGCTTCCTTCGCAGTTCAGTGATTTTTACGATGCCGTCCCGACTGGAGGTGACCACCTGACTGCCATCAGCGCTAAAGGTGGCCGATGAGATCCAGTCATCATGGGCGATGATGGCTTTTTCTGACCATGTCCCATCATGCTGCTGACCAATGATTTTCACCGTTTTCCTGTAGCTGGCAGTAGTCACTATATGGAAACCATCAGGACTGAAGGTGGCTGATGTGACCAAACCAGTATGGAGAAAGGTAGTTTTTTCTGCCCATATGCCATTGGCTTTCAGGCCGTAGATTTTTAATGTGCCATCATTGCTGGCAGTGACCACGTGGCGGCCATCGAGGCTGAAGGTGGCAGAGTTGACTCTTAGCCTGTGTTCAATGATGGTATTTTCTTCCCAGGATCCATCGGCGCTCTTGCGATAGATTTTCGCCTTGCCATCCAGACTGGCGGTGACCACATAGCTACCATCGGCGTTGAAGGTGGCTGACATGATAGCTCTATCATGAGGAATAACACCTTTTTTTTCCCATGATCCATCGCCCTTCTGGCTATGGATTTTCGCCTTCTTATGCTCACAGACGGTCACCACATGGCAGACATCGGTGCTGAAAGTGACTGAATGGACAAAATCGTTATAGGGAAGGGTAAGGGTGGCCGTTAATTCCCATGATTCATCCTCTTTCTGGCTATGGATTTTCGTTGTGCCATCAAAACTGGCGGTCACCACATGTCGACTATCGGAACTGAAAGCGGCTGATATGACGAAATTACCATGGGAAATGGTGGTGTTTGGTTCCCATGATTCATTGCACCCCCGATCATAGATTTTCGCAGTGTGATCTTCACTGGCGGTGACTACGTGGTGACTATCGGGGCTGAAAATCGCTGATTTGACCCATCCTTCATGAGGAATGGTTGTTTTTATTTCCCATGATCCATCAGGCTTGTGGCCATAGATTTTTGCCGTCCTGTCTGCATTGGCGGTAACCAGATAGCAGCCATCAGCACTGAGGTCCGCTGAGTTGACTTCATTTTCAAACATCATACGGATGCGATCATTTAATGAGGTGGCTGAGTTGGCTTTATAAGTTTCGTCAATGATGGCTTTGTTGACTAATTCAAAGGTTTCACATTGAGACATCAGCTCAGCCCTGGTGAAAAATAACAGACCAGGTGAATAAAGACTCATCGACCGACGGTCTGTGAGTGACTCGACTAACGCTCTATTATTCGTAAATGACTCAAACCAGGCACGGAGTTGATCCTTGTTTTTTGTACTGAGGGCCATCCTGAGTTGCTGCTGATGTGCTGGAGTAAACTGGCGATACCAGGCTTTTGCCAGAGCGTTATCTTGCTTGATAAGGTCGCGAAGGCGGGTAGATACCCTCAGTAAACTGCGAATATCCCGAAGTCTCAAATGGCAAAAAATCATGGAAAGTGTATCTGAGGCTAAATCTTGTAATGAAAGTTTTTGCTTTTCTTTCGTGTCAGCAACAGAGACGGACCTGCCCGCATTGTTACCCGTTAGTGCCAGCGCTCTGGCTCGGGCTCGCGTCAGTGGTGGTTCATAACCGGAACTATTGATTCCATGCATGTCTGTATCCTGCAAAGCGGGTGTTTATTCTCGATCATCAGGGAGGGTTAAAAATTGTTTAGTTAGTCAGAGACATTTCCGGAATGAAAGTTCATAACAGGCTGGTTAGTGAAACTAACAAAATGACGCTCAGTGCCTGCAGGATGCTGTCACTCAGTGACAGCAGGCCATGAATGATTCCTTCGCAGTTCAGTGATTTTTACTATGCCGTCCCGACTGGAGGTGACCACCTGACTGCCATCAGCGTTAAAGGTGGCCGATGAGATCCAGTCATCATGGGTGATGGTGGCTTTTTCTAACCATGTCCCATCATCTTGCTGACCAATAATTTTCACAGTGTTGTCATAGCAGGCAGTAGTCAGCATATGGCGGCCCTCAGGGCTAAAGGTGGCTGATAAGGTCCAATCCCCATAAGACTCATAGGAAAAGGTGGCTTTTTTTTTCCACAAGCCATTGGCTTTTCTGCCGTAAATTTTCACTTTGTTATCGTTGTCGGTAATCAACAGGTGGCGGCCATCGTTGCTGAACCTGGCTGATCTGACAATTCCCCAGTGTTGAATGATGGTATTTTTTTTCCATGATCCATCGGCCTTCTGGCCATAGATTTTCGCCTTCCATTCCAGACCAGTGGCAACCAAATAGCGACCCTCGGCGCTAAAGATGGCTGACAGGACATCACCAACATGAGGAATGGCATCTTTTTCTTCCCATGATCCATCGTCCTTCTGGCTATGGATTTTCACCGTATTATCAGAGGTGGTTAACACATGGCAGCCATCGATGCTGAAAATGGCTGAAGCGCCAGCAGTTTTATGGGGCAGGGTGGCCGTTAACTCCCATGATCCATCGTCCTTCCGGCTATGGATTTTCGCTGTGCCATTCCAACTGGTGGTCACGACATGTCGACTATTGGCGCTGAAGTTGGCTGATTTGATCTCACCATTATGGGAAATGATGGTGTTTGGCTCCCATGTTTCGTCGCACCTCAGATTGTATATCGTCACCGTGCCACCCGAACTGGCAGTCACCAGATGGTGACCATCGGAGCTGAAAATCGCTGATTTGATCTCTCTGACATGGGGAATGGTGGTTTTTTTTTCCCATGTTCCATCAGGCTTATGGCTGTAGATTTTTACCGTATTGTCGCCATTGGCGGTCACCAGAAAGCGGCCATCGACACTGAGTGTGGCCGAGTGGACTCTATTGTTTCGTCTAATTCGGATGGGATCGATAATGCTGTTGGATGAGTGGGTTTTATAAGTTTTGTCAAGGGTGGCTTTAGTGACTAATTCAAAGGTATCACATTCGGACATCAGCTTAGCCTTGGTGAAAAATAACAGACCAGGTGAATAAAGTCTCATCGACCGACGGTCTGTGAGAGATTCGACTAACGCTCTATTATTCGTAAATGACTCAAACCAGGCACGGAGTTGATCCTTGTTTTTTGTACTGAGGGCCATCCTGAGTTGCTGCTGGTGTGCTGAAGTAAACTGGCGATACCAGGCTTTTGCCAGAGCGTTATCTTGCTCAATAACGTCGCGAAGGCGGGTAGATACCTTTTGTAAACTGCGAATATCCCGAAGTTTCAAATGGCAAAAAATCATGGAAAGTGTATCTGAGGCTAAATCCTGCAATGAAAGTTTTTGCTTTTCTTTCGTGTCAGCCAGAGTGATGGACCTGCCCGCATGGTTACCCGCCTGTGCCAGCGCTCTGGCTCGGGCTCGCGTCAGTGGTGGTTCAAAACCGGAATTATTGATTCCATGCATGTCTGGATCCTGCAAAGCGGGTGTTTATTATCGATCACCTGGAAGATTTGAAAATTATTTAGTTAGTCAGAGACAGTTCCGGAATGAAAGTTCATACCAGGTTGGTAAGTACAGCTAACAAAATGACTTTCGTCGCGTGCCGGATGGTGTCACTCAGTGACAGCAGACCATGAATGATTCCTCCGTAGTTCAGTGATTTTTACTATGCCATCCTCGCTGGATGTGATCACCTGGCTACCGTCGGCGCTAAAGGTGGCCGATGTGAGCCAGCCTTCATGGACAATGGTGGCTTTTTCTAACCATGAGCCATCATCCTGCTGACCAATGATTTTCGCCGTATTGTCCATGCTGGCAGTCACCAGATGACGACCATCAGGGCTGAAGGTGGCTGAGAAGACCCGACCCTTATGGAAAAAGGTGCCTTTTTCTTTCCAAAAGCCATTGGCTGTTTTGCCGTAAATTTTCACTTTACAATCATTGCTGGCAGTGACTAAATGGCGGCCATCGGGGCTGAAGCTGGTCGAGTTGATAAAATCACCGTGTTGAATGATGCCGCTTTTTGCCCATGATCCGTCGGCCTTTTTCTCATAGATTACCGCTTTGCGATCCGGACTGACGATGACCACAGAGCCGCCATTGGCACTAAAGGTGGCTGAAATGATACTACCGTCATGAGGAATGGCATCTTTTTCTTCCCATGATTCAGCGTCCTTCTGGCCAATGATTTTCAACGTCTTATCCTTACCGGCGGCTACCACATAACAACCATCAGTGCTGAAATTGGCTGAATAGATAGCATTCTTATAAAAAAAGCTGGCTGATAACTTCCATGATCCCTCACCTTTCTTACTAAGGATTTTCACTTTACCATCCAGACTGGAGGTAACCAGATGTTGGCTATCGGTGCTGAAGGTGGCTGACCTGATGTACCCATTATGAACAATGGTGGTTTTTGGTTCCCATGATTGATCACATCCCAGATTATATATCTTCGCTGCACAATGACGATTGACGGTTACTAAATGGTGACTATTGGGGCTGAAAATGGCTGGTTGGAAATTGCTTTCATGAGGAAAAGAGGTTTCTAGTTCCCATGTTTTATCAGGATTTTGGCGGTAGATTTTTGCTCTATGGTCGCCATTGGTGGTTGCCAGATAGCAGCCATCGGCACTGAGGGCCGCTGATTTGACCTTGTTGAGACTTGCGTTAGCGTTGGGGTTTTGTAGGCTGATGGCTGGGTTGATTTCATGAGTTTTGTCAATGGTGGCTTTAGTGACTAATTCAAAGGTTTTACATTTAGACATCAGCTCAGTCCGGGCGAAAAATAATAGTGCAGGTAAATAAATATTCGTCGGCTGGAGATCCAGGAGTGACTCGACTAACGCCTTATTATTTGAAAACGACTCAAGCCACTCACGGCGTTGATTCTTATCTTTTGCGCTGATGGTCATCCTCAGTTGATTCTGTTGTGCTGAAGAAAACTGGCGATACCAGGCTTTTTCCAGAGCGTTATTTTCCTTGATTGTGTCGCGAAGACGAGTACATACCTTTTGTAAACTGCGAATATCCCGAAGTTTCAAATGGCAAAAAATCATGGAAAGTGTATCTGAGTCTAAATCTTGCAATGAAAGTTTTTGCTTTTCTTGCTCGTCAGCTTCAGTGATGGACCTGCCCTCGTGGTTACCCGTTGGTGTTAGCGATAGAGCTTGCACTGATGGTGGTTCAATAACGGAATTATTATTTATTTCATGCATATCTTGATCCTGTAAAGCGGGTGTTTATTCTCGATCGCCAGGGCGGTTAAAAAGTTATTTAGTTAGAGACAGTTCCAGAATGAAAGTTCAAGACGGGCTGGTCAGTGAAACTAACAAAATGACTTTTGGTGGATGCAGGATGGTGTTACTGAGATAGCGTCACTCAGTGACAGCAGACAATAAATGATTCCTTCGCAGTTCAGTGATTCTCACCGTGCCGTCCTCACTGGATGTGATTACCTGGCTGCCGTCGGCGCTAAAGTTGGCCGATGAGAGCCAGTCATCATGGACAATGGCGGCTTTTTCTGACCATGACCCATCATCCTGCTGACCAATGATTTTCGCCGTTTTGTCATAGCTGGCAGTCACCAGATGGCGGCCATCAGGGCTGAAGGTGGCTGATATGACCAGACTCCTATGGGAAAAGGTGGCTTTTTCTTCCCATAAGCCATTGGCTTTTCTGTCGTAAATTTTTACTGTGTGATCATAGCTGGCAGTCACCAGATGTCGGCCATCGGGGCTGAAGTTGGCCGACTTGACAGGTCCCCTGTGTTGAATGACGGCATTTTCTGCCCATGATCCATCAGTCTTCTTGCTGTAAATGATCGCCTTGCAATCGACAATACTGGCAGTGGCTACACAGTCACCATCGGCGCTGAAGGTGGCTGAGATGACACTGCCACCATGTTGAATGACATCTTTTACTTCCCATGATGGATTGTCCTTCTGGCGATGGATTTTCACTGTCCTATCCTGACAGGCGATTAACGCGTAGCAGCCATCGGTGCTGAAAGTGGCTGAATAGATATCACAATGATGGGAAAAGATGACTGATAACACCCATGATCCATCATCTTTTTGGCTACTGATTTTAACTGTGTTATCCAAACTGGCGGTCACGATATGTCGACCATCGTTGCTGAAGGTGGCTGATCTGATGAGATCATAATGAGTAATGGTGGCTTTTGGTTCCCATGATTCATTGCATCCCAGAGCATAAATCTTCGCTGTGCCATCACCACTGAAGCTCACTGCATGGTGACTATCGGGGCTGAAATTCGCTGATTTGACCCATCCTTCATGAGGAATGGTTGTTTTTATTTCCCATGATCCATCAGGCTTGTGGCCGTAGATTTTTGCCGTATTGTCGCCATTGGCCGTGACCAGGTAGCGGCCATCACTACTGAGGGCGGCTGAATTGACTCTATTGAGGTGTTCCAGGTGGATACGATCGACTAATTGAAGGTCTGGGTTGGGTTTATATATTTTGTCAATGGTGGCATTAGTGACTAATTCAAATCTTTCACATTTGGACATCAGCTCAGCCCTGCTGAAAAATAACAGAGCTGCTAGATAAACGCTCGTCGGCTGCCGATCTGAGAGTGACTCGAGTAACGCCTGATCATTCGAAAACGACTCAAACCAGGCTCGGAGTTGATTCTTATCTTTTCCAGCGATGGTCATCCTTAGTTGAAACTGGTGTTCTGAAGAAAACTGGCAAAACCAGGCTTTTGCCAGAGCGTTATCTTCTTTGATAGTGTCGCGAAGGCGGGTAGATACCTTTTGTAAACTGCGAATATCCCGAAGTTTCAAATGGCAAAAAATTAAGGACAGTGTCTCTGAGGGTAAATCCTGTAATGAAAGTTTTTGCTTTTCTTTCGTGTCAGCTATAGAGGTGGACCTGCCCGCGTAGTTACCCGTTAGTGCCGGGACTTTGGTTGGAGCTGGCGTCGGTGGTGGTTCAAAACCGGAATTATTGATTCCATTCATGTCTGGATCCTGCAAAGCTGTTGATTATTCTCGATCGTCAGGGCGGTTTAAAAATTATTTAGTGAGCAGAGACATTTCCAGAATGAAAGTTCAAAACAGGCTGGTCAGTGAAACTAACAAAATGACTTTCGGTGCATGCGCAATGGTGTTGATGAGATAGCGTCACTCAGTGACAGCAGACAATAGATGATTCCTTCGCAGTTCAGTGATTCTCACTGTGCCGTCCTCACTGGATGTGATCACCTGACTGCCATCGGCGTTAAAGGTGGCCGATAAGATAGGGCCATCATGAACAATCCTGGCCTTTTCTGACCATGTGCCATCATCCTGCTGACCAATGATTTTCGCCGTCTTGTCCCTGCTCGCAGTCACCAGATGACGGCCATCTGGGCTGAAGGTGGCTGATAAGGTACAACGCTTATGGGAAAAGGTGGCTTTTTCTTCCCATAAACCATTGGCTTTTCTGCTGCAAATTTTCACTGTGCCATCCTGGCAGGCAATCACCAAGTGATGGCCATCGGGGCTGAAGGTGGCTGAGCTAATAGGTTCCTCGCGTCGAATGATGGTATTTTTTTCCCATGAAACATCGGACTTCTGCTCATAGATTTTCGCAGTGCGATCATTACTGGCAGTCACCAAATAGTGGCCATTGGGACTGAAGGTGGCTGACCGGACAATGTCATTATGGCGGATGACATCTATTTCTTCCCATAATCCATCGACTACCTGTCTATGGATTTTCGCAGTATTATCATCACTGGCGGTTACCACATAGCGGCCATCGGTGCTGAAACTGGCTGACCAGACAGCTCCTTTATGGCGAAGGGTAGCGGTTAATTTCCATGACCCATCGCGTTGTTGGCTATGGATTTTCGCTGTTCGGTCGCCACTGGCGGTCACTACATGTTGGCAATCGGTGCTGAAGGCAGCTGACGTGATGTCAAGATCATGGGCAATGGTGGTGTTTGGTTCCCATGATTCATTGCGCACCAGATCATATATCTTGGCCCTGCCATCCAGACTGGCTGTCACTACATGTTGACTGTCGTTGCTGAAGGTCGCTGATTGGACCCAGAAGTCATAGGGAATGCTGGTTTCTTTGTCCCATGTTTCATCAGCCTTTTGGCCGTAGATTTTTGCCGTATGGTCTTCATTGGCGGTGACCAGGTATCGGCCATCAGCACTGAGTTCTGCTGAGTACACATCACACTTTATGTCAATGGAGGCCTTAGTGACTAATTCAAAGGTTTCACATTGAGACATCAGCTTAGCCTTGGTGAAAAATAATAGAGCAGGTGAATAAACACTCGTCAGCTGGCGATCTGTGAGTAACTTGATTAACGCCTGATCATTGGAAAACGACTCAAACCAGGCTCGGAGTTGATTTTTATCTTTGCTGGTGATGGTCATCCCCAGTTGATTCTGGTGTGGTGATGAAAACTGGCGATACCAGGCTTTTGCCAGTGTGTTATCTTCTTTGATAACTTCCCGAAGGCGGGTACATACCTTTTGTAAACTGCGAATATCCCGAAGTTTCAAATGGCAAAAGATCATGGAAAGTGTATCTGAGTCTAAATCTTGCAATGAAAGATTTTGCTTTTCTTGCTTGTCAGCTTCAGTGATGGACCTGGCCGCGTGGTGACCCGTTGGTCTTAGCGATAGAGCTTGAACTTGCGTCAGTGGTTGCTCAAAACCGGAATTATTGATTCCATCCATGTCTGGATCCTGCAAAGCTGGTGTTTATTCTCGATTATGAGGGGATTTTGAAAATTATTTAGTTAGTCAGAGACAGTTCCGGGATGAAAGTTCATAACAGGTTGGTAAGTAAAACTGACAAAATGACTTTTTGTGCATGCAGAATGGTGTCACTCAGTGACAGCAGGCGATAAATAATTCCTCCTTAGTTCAGTAATTTTCACTATGCCATCTTCACTGGATGTGATCACCTGACTGGCATCGGCGCTAAAGGTGGCCGATGAGATCCAGTCATTATGGGCAATGTTGGCTTTTTCTAACCATGAGCCATCATCCTGTTGACCAATGATTTTCGCCGTTTTACAAAACAAGACAGTAGTCACTAGATGGCGGCTATCAGGACTGAAGTTGGCTGACAAGAGCCAAAGCTTATGGGGAAAGGAGGCTTTTTCTTCCCATAAGCCATCGACTTTTCGGCCGTAAATTTTCACTGTGCGATCTCTGCTGGTAGTCGCCAGATGGCGGCTATCGGGGCTGAAAGTGCCCGAGTTGACAGTATCTTTGTGTTGTATAGTGGTATTTTTTATCCATGATCCATCGGACTTCTTCTCATAGATTTTCGCTTTGTAATCCATACTGGCAGTGACCAGATAGCGACCATCGGCGCTGAAGGCGGCTGACAGGACAGTCGCCTCATGGGGAAAAACCTTTTTTTCTGTCCATGATCCATCGGTCTGCTGACTATGGATTTTCGCAGTGTTATCGTAACTGGCGGTAACCACATGGCAGCCATCGGTGCTGAAACTGGCCGAATAGAGCGATTTCTCATGAGGAAGGATGGCTGTTAACTGCCAGGAACCATCGCGCTTTTGGCTATGGATTTTCGCCGTTCCATCCATACTGGCGGTCAACACATGTTGGCTATCGGTGCTGAAGGCAGCTGATCTGATGTGATTTTCATGGGAAATGGTGGTGTTTGGTTCCCATGATTCATTGCATTCCAGGTCACATATCTTTGCCATGCTATTACTACTGACGGTGACTAAATGATGACTATCGGGGCTGAAAATCGCTGATTTGACATGGCCTTCATGAGGAATGGTGGTTTTAATTTCCCATGTTCCATCAGGGTTTTGACTGTAGATTTTTGCCGTATTGTCTCCATTGGCGGTGACCAGATAACGGCCATCGCTGCTGAGGGCGGCTGAATTGACTTTACTGAGCTGTCCCAGGCGGATGCGATTAATAATGCCGGTGGCTGAGTTGGTTTTATAAGTTTTATCAATGGTAGCTTTAGTGACTAATTCAAAGGTTTTACAGTTCGACATCAGCTCAGCCTTGGTGAAAAATAACAGAGCAGGTAAATAAACACTCGTTGGTCGGCGATTCGTAAGCGACTCGATGAACGCCTGATCATTGGAAAACGATTCAAACCAGGCACGCAGTTGATTCTTATTTTTTACAGTGATGGTCATCCTTAGTTGAGACTGATGTTGAGGAGAAAACTGGCGATACCAGGCTTTTGCCAGTGTCTTATCTTCTCTGATAACGTCGCGAAGACGGGTACAGACCTTCTGTAAACTGCGAATATCCCGAAGTTTCAAATGGCAAAAGATCAGGGACAGTGTATCTGAGGCCAAATCCTGCAATGAATGTTTTTGCTTTTCTTTCTTGTCAGCTACAGCGATGGATCTGCCTGCATGGATACCCGTTGGTGTTAGCGATAGAGCCTGCGTCAGTGGTGGTTCAATACCGGGCTTATTATTTATTCCATGCATGCCTGGTTCCTGAAAAGTTGTTATTTATCTACGATCAGCAAGGACGTTTAAAAATTATTTAGTCAGTAAGCGCCAAATAAACCAGCGTACTGGCTGCCGCCCCCAAGATTTCTTATTCTTTGCCTGTCTTAACATTCCAGGGGAGAAGCTGTTCCAGTTTCTCAACGGTATCGGCGTAAGGCAGCTCTTTTAAAATATGGTTCAGGTAATTGAAAGGCTCCAGACCATTCACCTTTGCGCTTTCAATCAGGCTGTATAAAAGGGCACTGGCTTGCGCCCCTTTTGGCGTGTCTGCAAACATCCAGTTCTTGCGGCCAATAGCGAAGGGGCGGATGGTGTTTTCCGCTGCGGCATTACTGATATCCAGGTGGCCGTTGTCACAGTAAACGACCAGTTTTGGCCATTGGTTCAATGCATAGCTCATGGCTTGGTGCGACAGGCTGCCCGGGTCTAGCCTGGTTATGTTTTTCTCCAGCCATACATGAAAGTCGTCCAGTAGTGGCTTACTCTTTTGCTGACGCAGGATGGCTTTTTCTGATGGAGGAAGATCTCCTATTTCTTTCTCAATGGCGTAAAGCTTACCGATTTTGCCTAAAGCGACATTCGCCTTGCTAACGCGGGTGTTTTTCACCTTTTTGCCCGGTTTGGCTTCGCCCTTCCTGGCATCCAGAAATTTCCTGCGAACGTGGTCGAAGCAACCCGCCTGGGTGATGCCTTCTTGTTTGCATACAGCGTCGTAACTGGCATACCCGTCAGTTTGCAGGTAACCGCTGAACCCTTCGAACAGACGCAGGGGAACCTCCTTGCCTCTTGAGGGATCGTATTCAAACACCACCGATGTTTGTCCGGGTGGCCCACCAAGGCTGACCCACATATATTTGTCAGAGTTGATGGACTTGCTGGTTTCCTTGATCACCTGAATTCGGGTTTCGTCAGCATGGATCACCGAACCGGTCTTTTGATGATCTCTCATCAAATTGATGAGTGGCCGCAGTTCTGTAGACAGCCGAATCAAAGAGTTGGCCATCGTCGTCCGGGTGACAGAGCCACCGTATCGCTTGAGGATATTCTCTTGCCTGTACAAAGGCAGTGCGTCGCAGTACTTGGAGACAATGATCCAGGCCAGTGTGCAAACAGAGAGTGAAGATTTGGGCAGTGGGTGTTTTGGCAGCTCTGCAACTTTAATGACCCGCTTCTCCTGTCCATGCTCATCGACTTCTGGAAAGACTGCTTTCTCTTGCAGAATTTCTTTCACCTGAACCTTGGTCGGAACGATATCAAGCTCTTCACGGACTTTGACAAAGAAGGTATCAATGGCTCCGGCTTTTTCTTCTTCACTGAGTTCAGAGCGTTCCTGCACTCTGGGCAGAGACTCTGAAAATGACTTGCGCCCTGTTTTCTTTTTGCGTGGTTTTGGAGGCTCTTGCTCTGGCTGACCTTCAGCTTCGTCTTGCTCTCCGGTGCAGCCTTCCAGCTCCACCTCGTTGAAAATGTCGACCTGGCTGTTGTTTTTTTCAGTGCTTCTTCCGTACAGGCGGGATCGGGAGAGCCTCAGGTACTCTTCCAGTTGCGCAATGCGTTTTTTTTGAGAATCGATGACCTCTGACTTCTTTTGAATAATGTCGTCTTTTTCAAGAAGGGCATTTTCTTTTTCAAGAAGGGCATTTTCTTTTTCAAGAAGGGCATTTTCTTTTTCAAGAATGACACTTTCCTGCGAATGGATCGCCTCAAACAAGGCGACCATTTCAGGGTTAGTCTCAGCCTGATGAAAGGGCAAATCCAGTGCGGATTTCGGCTGAAAAATCAGAGTGTCGGCGGTCGATTTCATGGTCGCTATTTTACCATAAAACCCTGAAAAACAGGACTAAAAACAGCTCTCATAATGCCTTTTTTTATGGGGTTGCATGGCATTGAGATTGTAGCCGTCCAGCAGCCAGTTTAATTGTTTCCCGGTTAATGTAACCAGCTCTTCGTCCGGTTTGGGCCAGTGGAATTTGTCCTCAGACAGGCTCTTGTAATAAAGCACAAAACCATTATCTTCCCAGAACAGGCACTTGATTTTATTACGCTGCCGGTTGGTAAACGCATATAAATAGCCGTCAAAGGGGTTGTGCCCCAGCTCTTGTTCAACCAACACAGCAAGCCCACGAAATGACTTGCGAAAGTCAATCGGCTCCCGGTAGAGAAACACCTTTGGTAATACCTCTGACGGTCGCATAACCGGGGTGTTCATAGCATATCCCTCACCAGTTGCTCACAAAGCGACAGGTTACTTTCATCAATACCGGACACTGTTACACCACTGGGTAGGGTGATGGAGAGTGGTGTTATCCGAGAAGGCGCACCAGGTTCTGGTTGGGGTGTTACCTGGACAAAGCCAGAGTTGTTCGGGGTCGGTTTTACGCTGGGGGTTGTGTCGAGTTTACGCTTCCAGTATCCGAATTTGGATACCCTTATACCATGCTGTTGGCACCACGCACTCTGAGTCAAACCTGAATCCCGCCACGACTGAACACGCTCTAGCCATTCACTGTCTGCGGGTAATTTCTTTGACATATTGGCCTCCTTATATCGGGAGGCTAATCATTTCAAATGGGGTTTTGATTCTGAAGGGCGTGGGTTTATTTGGCGTTTACTTTAGTCAGTCAGAGACAGTTTCAGAGTGAAAGTTCATAACAGGCTGGTCAGTGAAATTAACAAAATGACTTTCGGTACATTCAAAAGGGTGTCACTCAGTGACAGCAGACAATTAATGATTTCTCCGTAATTCAGTGATTTTCACTATGCCATCTTTACTGGATGTGATCACCTGACTGCCATCGGCGCTGAAGCTGGCCGATGTGATAAAGTCATCATGGACAATGTTGGCTTTTTCTAACCATGAGCCATTATCCTGCTGACCAATGATTTTTGCCGTTTTACAACGCTTGTAAATTGACACCAGGTGGCGGCCATCAGGGCTGAAGCTGGCTGACAATACTTCATCATCATGGAAAAAAATGGCTTTTACTTTCCATACACCATTGGCGTTTCGACCGTAGATATTCACTGTGCCAAAGTTGCTGCCGGTCACTAAATGGCGGCTATCGGGGCTGAAGGTGGCCGATTTGTTAACGTTGTTGTATCGAGTGAGGGTATTTTCTTTCCATGATCCATCGGACTTCTTCTCAAAGAGTTTCGTCCTGCAATCCATACTGGCGGTGACCAAATAGCAACCATTGGGGCTGAAATTGGCTGAAATGACTTTACCACTATGGGGAATGGAATCTGTTTCTTCCCATGATCCATCCGCCTTCTGGCTATGAATTTCCACCGTTTTATTAAAAGAGGTGGTGACCACATGGCAGCCATCATCGCTGAAGTTGGCTGAGTTGTAGGCTTTCCTGAGGGTGGCCGTTAATCGCCACGATCCATCATCCTTCCGGCTAAGGATTTTCCCTGTGTTATCACAACCGGTGATCACCGCATGACGACTATCAGTGCTGAAGGTGGCTGAATTGATGAGAGCACCATGGCGAAAGGTAGTGTTTGGTTCCCATGATTCATCCCATGCCAGATCATATATCTTCGCCGCATTAAAACTTACGGTTAATAGATGGTGACTATCGGGGCTGAAAATGGCTGATACAACCGGTTTGTCATGGGGAATAGTGGTTTTTATTTCCCATATTCCATTAGCCTTGAGGCCGTAGATTTTTGCCGTATGGTCTCCATTAGCTGTGACCAGATAGCGGCTATCAGCACTGAGAGCGGCTGAGTTAACCCTATTGAGCTCTGGCCTATTCAAGGGACCGGCAATGGGGGGGGATGAGTTCGCTTTATAAGTTTTGTCAATGGTGGCTCTGGTGACTAATTCATAGGTTTTACATTGAGACATCAGCTCAGCCCTGGTGAAAAATAATAGAGCGGGTGAATAAACACTCGTCGGCTCGCGCTCTGTGAGTGACTGGAGTAACGCCTGATCATCGGAAAAGGACTCAAACCAGGCTCGGAGTTGATTCTTATCTTTAATGGTGAGGGGCATTCTCAGTTGATTCTGGTGTGATGAAGAAAACTGGCGAAACCAGGCTTTTGCCAGAGCCTTGTCTTCTTTGATCAGGTCGCGAAGGCGGGTACATACCTTTTGTAAACTGCGAATATCCCGAAGTTTCAAATGGCGAAAAATCAGGGACAGTGTATCTGAGGTTAAATCCTGAAATGAATATTTTATTTCCTTGTCAGATACAGTAACGGACCTGCCCGCACTGTTATCCGTTGTTGTTAGCGATAGAGCTTGTGTTAGTGGTGATTCAGTAACGCGATTTTTATTTATGCCATTCATGACTGGCTCTTGCAAAGTTGCTTTTTATCGTTGATCAACAAGGGCAGTTAAAAAATATTCAGTCAGTTAGAGAAAATTTCAGAATGAACGTTCATAACAGGCTGATCAGTGGAACTAACAAAATGCCTTTCGGTGCATGCAGAAAGATGTCACTCAGTGACAGCAGACAATGAATGATTTCTCCGTAATTCAGTGATTTTCACTATGCCATCCATACTGGATGTGATCACCTGGCTGCCATCGGCGCTGAAGCTGGCCGATGAAATAGAGTCATCATGGAAAATGTTGGCTTTTTCTAACCATGAGCCATCATCCTGCTGACCAATGATTTTCGCCGTTCCGTCCTTGCTTGCAGTCACCACATGACGGCCGTCAGGGCTGAAGGTGGCTGAAAAGACCCAATCATCATGGAAAAAAGAGGCTTTTTCTTTCCATAAGCCATCGGCTTTTCGGCCGTAAATTTTCACGGTTTGATCTCTTCTGGCCGTCACTAAATGACGGCCATCGGGGCTGAAGGTGGCGGATTTGACATATTTAGTGTGTTGAATGAAGGTATTTTCTTCCCATGATCCATCGGATTTCTTCTCATAGATTCTTGCCTTGCAATCATTCATACCGACGGTAACCACATAGCGATCATCGGCGCTGAAGGCGGCTGACAGGATAGCCTCCTCATGGGGAAAAACTTCTTTTTCTTCCCATAATCTGCCGTTCTGGCTGTAGATTTTCGCGGTTTTATCCCTGCAGGCAATTAGCAAATGGCGGCCATCGGTGCTGAAAATGGCTGAATGGATAGCATCGTAATGGGCAAGGATGGCAGTTGAATTCCATGATCCATCATCCTTCTGACTGTAGATTTTTGCTGTGTGATCCAAACTGGCGGTTACTACATGTCGACTATCGGTGCTGAAAGTGGCAGAAGAGATTAGATTATCATGGCGAATGGTGGCCTTTGGTTGCCATGTTTCATTAGATCCCAAGTCAAATACCTTCACCATGCCATAGCCATACGAACAGACGATCAACAGATGGTGACCATCGGGACTGAAAATTGCTGATACGACCTGTCTATCAAGAGGAATGGTGGTTTTAATTTCCCATGTTCCATCCGTCTTGTGGCCGTAGATTTTTACTGTATTGTCGCCATTGGCGGTGACCAGATAGCGGCCATCAGCACTGAGGTCGGCTGAGTAGACTCTATTGTCAGCTTCCATAATCAGGAGCTCGTCAGAGCTGGTGTCTGAGTTGGCTTTATAAATTTTGTCAATGGTGGCTTTTCTGACTAATTCAAAGGTTTTACATTGAGACATCAGCTTAGCCCTGGTGAAAAATAATAGAGCCGGTGAATAAACACTCGTCGGCTCGCGCTCTGTAAGTGACCGGAGTAACGCCTTATCAATGGAAAACAACTCAAACCAGGCTCGGAATTGATTCTTGTCTTTTAAGGAGAGCGTCATCTTCAGCTGATTCTGGTGTGCCGAAGAAAACTGGCGATACCAGGCTTTTGCCAGAGCGCTATCTTCTTTGATCACGTCGCGAAGGCGGGTACAAACCTTTTGTAAACTGCGAATATCCCGAAGTTTCAAATGGCGAAAAATCAGGGACAGCGTATCTGAGGTTAAATCCTGAAATGAAGATTTTTTTTCCTCGTCAGATACAGTAATGGACCAGCCTGCACTGTTACCCGTTGGTGTTAGCGATAGGACTTGAGTTTGCGTTATTGGCGGTTCAATAACGGGTTTATTATCTATTCCATGCATGACGGGCTCCTGCAAAGTTGTTATTTATCTTTGATCAACAAGGACGTTTAGAAATTTTTAGTCAGTCAGAGACAGTTTTAGAATGAAAGTTCAAAACAGGTTGGTAAGTACAACTAACAAAATGATTTTTGGTGCATGCAGGATAGTGCTACTGAGATAGTGCTACTGAGATAGTGTCACTCAGTGACAACAGACAATAAATGATTCCTCCGTAATTCAGTGATTTTCACTTTTATTGCTCACTGTTGAAGGCTGCCCGATGGTTGGGCTCCATAGTCTTCAAGAAGTTTCTTGCAGTCTGTGCAGATAAGCTGCATAGCATAGTCGAGAGCTGTCCTGCCATATTTATCCTTCTCTTTGGCCAGTGAGCGGTCAGAGTCCAGCAATTTCTGGATGACCTCTGGATGGTCCCAATCAGCGGCTGTGTGGAGAGGCGTTTTGCCATCGTTGTCCTTCTCTTTGGCCAGTGAGCGGTCAAAGTCCAGAAATGTCTGGATGGCCACTGTGTGGCCAAGAAAAGCAGCATTGTGGAGAGCCGTTTTGCCATCGTTGTCCTTCTCTTTGGCCAGTGAGGGGGCAATTTTCAGCAATTTTTGGATGGTCTCTGTGGGGCCTTCATAAGCAGCTTTGTGGAGAGCCGTTTCGCCAAAGATATTCTTCTCTTTGACCAGGGCGGGGTCAAAGTTCAGCAATGTCTGGATGACCTCTGTTTGGCCTTCCGAAGCAGCCAAGTGGAGAGCCGTTTCGCCATCAATCTTCTCTTTGGCCAGGGAGGGTTCAAACGCCAGCATTTTCTTGATCAATGGTGTGATGCCAGTGCGGACAGCAGAGTGCAAATCCCGAAGGCGCTTGATTCGGTCACTGTCCGGCAATACCTTGGCCTTGATGGTCCCTGTGTGACCTTGACCGGAAGCAAAGTGGGGTAATTTTGCTCCATCAGGCGACGAGCTTTTTTCTTCTGGCTTCACTTTCGGCTGAACATCAAACACTTTCGTCACAAAAATCTCAGGCAGTCGGATGGTTGTTAATTGATTGGCTGAAATACTCTTGCGGCAGAGAGAACACTCATTTTTGCTTTTTACCCAACTGGTAATGCAATCTTTATGGAAGAGTTGACCGCAACAGGGAGTGGCCGCAACATTTTCGACCATTGCCTCCATACAAATTGGACACTCCATGTGAGCCACTGCGTCTGTAGACTCCTGAGTTGATGGCGATGAAGCAATTTCCGATGATGTAGGTTTTTGATTGAATATCGGCTCAAGCAGCTCCAGAACCTGTTTGAGCTTCAGGTCTTTTTCAAGATAAGAAGATACACGGGCATAATCGTATAAAGGCTGCCAGCCAAGTGCGTCAAAGAGATCTTTATCAAGCAGCTCATTGGCCACAGCATCTGATAAACCATGCAAAAGCCAGGAAAAAATAGTACCGGCGCTGATACCTCGATCAACCAATATATGAAAAGGCGTACAACCAGTAATATTGGCTTTCGATAGCATGGCTGGCGTAATGGTTTCAGCATTGCGTTCAAAGAATGCTGCAATCTCTTCAGGTGAGCTGTTTCTTGCTATTTCGTGTAACTGGTTTTCACCACTGGCGACAGTGACTATGGATTTTTCTGTGATGCTTTTTTCTCGCTCTACCTTCAACCAGTCAAGTCGATGTGACCTGACTTGAAGCAGCCCGGCCTGTTGAAACAGCTGGTCCCAGCTGAGTTCAGGGTTAGTCTCCAAAAGTGTTTTTAGAAGCTGCTCATGCTTATGCTCAAGGTTAGCCCGCAACCAGGACGATGCAGCTGCAGGAGAAGTATGCTGTAAAAACATCTGAGATACAGAGACACCGGCATGGTTGGTTGTTAATCCTATGAGATAATCAAAGTAAACCCTGCCCAGAAATGCTTTGGTCAGTGAGATATTACCTCTGGCAAAGAGAAGATGCAGCGGGGTATAGCCATCAATGGCTCGTTTTTTGCCTAACACCTTAGAGTCAAGGTAAATGCGACAGCCTTCAATAAGCCGTTGAATGGTAGATGGATAAGCCTGACCAAACAGTATGTGCAGTGGCGTTTCGCCATTATGGGCTTCAGCCTCCAGCATAGCACCGGTCATCAGGGAATAATTCTGGTCAATAAAATTATAAATCAGCGTGTTACTGCAACTGGCAAAAAGAATATGCAGCAGGTTTGCGCCACTGAAATTCTGCATTGCCAGATCCTGGCGAACAGGTCTGCCTGTCTGATTTTGTAATCTTTGAAACACTCCCTCCACTGCCCGGAAGAAATTCCGGTGATAAAGAATATGAAGCGGAGTTGAACCTCTGCGATTCTGCCGGGCCTGCAATTCCCAGGTAATCATCTTGCCATTGGATCGAATGGTTTCCATGATGTCCTGTTCTGACTGATATTGAAACAGGTAGTGTGCTGATGTCCAGCCGTCATTGTCTGGAAGCTGTATCAGTTCAGCGGTTAGCCAATGCTTGAAACGCTGCAGAAACGACCGGATGACTGCCGGTGAAGTATATTGGGCCAGATCGTGAAGCACGGTTCTGTGGTTACGATCGGTCTGATTTAAATCCTCAGCGACTATCGGTAAATCGAATTGTTGTAACAGGTCGAGCAGGGTTTCTTCCGTTCCGAAACGAATCATGAAACGGAACAGAGTCAGAGTATTGTCCATTGAAGGTGTTCCCGGTACCTGCCCTCTGTACCGAGTGCACTGACTTTGGGTATGGCTTTTTAGCATTACTTGGCGTGCGTCAAGGGTACCTGCAATGGGTCTGAATTGTTGACACTGATCGCATGTTATCCAGTGCCTTTCTGCGTGAGGCAGTAACTCCTGAAGCAAAAACCCGCTTTGTTCGCAATCCATACAAGATAGCCTTAAACCGGCTTCTGACGCAGGCCTGTCCAGATTCGCTAACACCTGTCGTTTGCTGACGTGATATTCGGTTTGATGCAGTATGACGGTGTAATACTCATCATCCCCGAAAAATGCATTATGAGTGAAATCGGTACCTTTGTTATCAGGTTCTGGATAATTCTGCTCTGGCTGGTTTTGTTGTTTTTCATTGTTGCGTGTCTGGCGGCCTGAATAACGCTGTTTGTTGCCTTTATTCACTGCGGGATTTTGTGAACTTGTGCTTTCGGAGTTTCCCAACTGTATGGTTTCGGGGGGTGTCTGAGTCTTGGTCTGTCTTCTAAAAGTGCGTTCCAGTTCCGAGTATTCAAACTCAAGACTGAACTCAGTATCTGGAAGTTCCAACACGATAGCCAGTTGCTTTCGGAGGGATTTAAGGATTTCTTCAGATAATGGGTTGGGCAGTTCATCTGAGTCTGCTGTCAGCGCCAGAAGCCGTTGTATCAGTTGCTCCCTGCCACTGAGTCTGGGTGCGAGCCAGTGTAAAAGCGCCCGTGTATCAAGCAGCTTATCCGCCAGTTCCCGGGATTCAGCCAGGCTGATTTGGAAGGTAAGCGGCGGCGAATCACCGAACCGCACAACCATCGTTACCCCTTCGGGCTGTGTATTGGTAAGCCAGTGGTACACCCCGACAAAGGGCAGATAATCACGCCAGTTAGCAGGCAGGCTCAGAGTGGGCAGGAGAATCAGGTCGACCATCATTTTGTCGGGTACGGGCATAAAGGGCGGTCGTTTGAAATCGTTGTCATCGTCAGTGTCGTAGCCACCACCTGAAGGGCTTTGAAACAATACAGGCTTGATTGGCATATCGGCGGGAGGAATTGCCCCGGCATTTTGAGTATCGCGCGTTTTTTCTACTCGTCCATCTACCACTAAAAAAGGCTTTTTTGAACGCAGATATTGCCCTGATGTGAATGGATACGGGTGATTAAAAGACTCCGGGCAAGGCTGGCTTTCTTTAATCGTCATTCTGCCCGTTCGCTCACTCAACCTAAGCACATAAAGATGGGTTGATTTATCACTATCAGAAAAAAGGAAAGGTACAACAGCACTGGCTTCATAAGTAAAGCCCTGAGCGTTTAAGCCTTGTGCACAGACAATAAATGGCTGGTTAATCTGCCCGGAAATAGTGACTTCGCCAGTAAAAGACTGTGTTCGTGTGCCCTGAGTTTTTGTAGCAACACTTACCGACCTGGCTCGAACGGATATAGAGGCATCACTTTGTTGGTTTACAGGCAACTGCCATTCCAAATATTCACCAGCGGCCACTTCAGGATTTGTCAAAATGGAAAGTACTGTTGCTACAAATGATACAGTCGACAGCTGTAGAAAGGTGTAAAAGATGTACATTGCCAAAGAGTTTAGGTTGCTGAGTTTATACAGGGTAGTCTGTTTTGTTGAGACTGAGAATTGGAATAAGCCTTGTGAGGCTGTCGCAAAACTCCAGCAGCTCGTTCCCATGCTCCGAGGTTGTCGAAAAACCCTGGTTCCCCTCCCGTCATTCCCGGCAAGACTCCCGTCATTCCCGGCTAGACTCCCGTCATTCCCGCGAAGGCGGGAATCCACACTGACTCACCACCAGAACCATACTGCCCGGTGCCCCTGGCCTTTTCATCCGCGAGAAGGCAGAGACCCACTGTTGGCGCTGGATTCCCGCCTTCGCGGGAATGACGACCTCAGAGCTTGGGAACGAGGGCTGTATGGATATCAAGGCTTAGCTGCACTAGCAGCCTGTCGGACTTAAGACTGTCCTACTGCGGTTGCAATAAATTGGTCTAAAAATCTCTGTTTCTTCGTCAAATAGCTCGCTATTCTCCTCAGAAACAGAGATTTTTATCCTCAATTTCTTGCAATCCTCGCTACGGACGCTTAAGTCCGACAGGCTGCTAGTCTCTTCCAAAATTGATGCAGCTATTTTTCGGCGTGCTACCTGAAGACTAAAGTCGAGAAACGTTGGTGAAAAGGCGTTTATTAAGGATGGGGAGGTCAAAGGTACTGCGACGGGTTTGGCGCAGTATGAGGGCGAGGTTTGAAATAATCAAGAATCGGTTCTCCGCGCAATTTTATTTCTCACTGTTGAAGGCTGCCCGATGGTTGGGCTCCATAGTCTTCAAGAAGTTTCTTGCACTTTCTGTGGCCACACTTGATAGCAAAGTCGAGAGCCGTTTTGCCATCGTTATCCTTTTCTTTGGCCAGGGAGCGGTCAAAGTTCAGCAATGTCCGAATGTCCGCTGTGCATCCCTCACGAGCAGCTTTGTGGAGAGCGGTTTCGCCGTAGTTATCCTTCTCTTTGGCCAGCGAGCGGTCAAACTTCAGCAATGTCTGGATAACCACTGTATGGCCCCAAAAATTAGAAACAGCTTTGTGAAGAGCCGTATTGCCATAATAATCCTTCTCTTTGGCCAGAGAACGGTCAAACTTCAGCAATGTCTGGGTGGCCTTTAAGTGGCCACATTCAGAAGCGAAGTGGAGAGCCGTACAGCCATAGTTATCCTTCTCTTTGGCCAGTGAGGGGTCAAAGTTCAGCAATGTCTGGATGGCCTCTGTGTGGCCGTTATAAGCAGCTAAGTGGAGAGCCGTACAGCCATAGTTATCCTTCTCTTTGGCCAGGGAGGGGTCAAAGTTCAGCAATGTCTGGATGGTTTCTAGTTGGCCATTACGAGCAGCTGAGTGAAGAGCCGTCGAGCCATCGTTAGCCTTCTCTTTGGCCAGGGAGGGATCAACCTTCAGCGATTCCCTGATCAACCATGTGTTGCCATTCCGGGCAGCAACGTTAAAATCCCAAAAGCGGATGATTCGGTCAATGTCCGACAATACCTTGGCTTCGACGGTGTCTGTTTGGCCTTGACCAGTAGCCAAGTGGGGTAATGGTGTATCGCCCATCTTATCTGTCGTTTCCAATTGCATACCGGCTTTAAAGTCAGGTTCAACACCAAAGGCAAAACCTTTTGCTCCATCAGGCGATGAGCTTTTTTCTTCTGGCTTCACTTTAGGCCGAGCATCAAACACTTTCGTCACAACAATATCAGGCAGTCGGATGGTTGTTAATTGATTGGCTGAAATACTCTTGCGACAGAGAGAACACTGTTTCTTGCCTTTTACCCAACGGGTAATGCAATCTTTATGGAAGAGTTGACCGCAACAGGGAGTGGCCGCAACATTTTCGGCCATTGCCTCCATGCAAATTGGACACTCTATATGAGCCACTGCGTCTGAAAACTCCTGAGTTGATGGCGATGCAGCCATTTCAGATGATGTGGGTTCTTGATTGAATATCGGCTTAAGCAGCTCCAGAACCTGTTTGAGTTTCAGGTCTTTTTCAAGATAAGGTGATACACGAGTGTAATCGTATAATTGTCGCCAACTATGTTCGCTAAAGAGATCTTTATCAAGCAGCTCATTGGCCACAGCATCTGATAAACCATGCAAAAGCCAAGACAAAATAGTACCGGCGCTGATACTTCGATCAACCAATATATGAAAAGGTGTACGACCAGCAATATTGGCTTTTGATAGCATGGCTGGCGTGATGGTTTCAGCATTGCGTTCGAAGATTGCTGCAATATCTTCAGTTGAGCTGTTTCTTGCTATTTCGTGTAACTGGTTTTCACCACTGGCGACAGTGACTATGGATTTTTCTGTGATGCTTATAACGTCTGAAGATTTTTCAGCCTTTGCAATGGAGACTTCCGAAGTCGTTGCTTTCGATATAACGGGTTTGGGTGCTTCCAGACTTTTTGTATCTTGACTTGATTCAAATAACCCAGGTTCATCTTCTTCCGGTACAAGCAGCGGCGGAGCTGATGATCCAGGATCAAGCCTTGTCGAAGCCAAAGGCTCTGAAAGCGGTGCCGAAATTCCAACAATTGATGGTTCAAGTTTTTCTCGCTCTTTCTTCAACCAGTTAAGTTGTGGAGTCATGACCCGGAGCTGCCCGGCCTGATCAAGCAGCTCGTCCCAGCTGAGTTCAGGGTTGGTCTCCAGAAGTGGTTTTAGAAACTGCTCATGCTTAGAGTTAACCAGACACAGCCAGGACAATGCAGCTATAGGAGAAGCCTTCTGTAACAACATCTGAAGTACAGAGACACCGGCACGGTTGGTTTTTAATGCTTCCCTTCTGTGAATACAACGTCCAAGGTTGTCTAGTAATGCTTTGGTCAGTGAGATATCACCTCTGGCAAAGAGAAGATGCAGCGGGGTATAGCCATCAGTGGCTCGTTTTTTGCCTAACAGCTTATTAAGGCGAATGGAACCATAGCAGCCGTCAATAAGCCGTTGAATGGTAGATGAAGAACCCTGCTTAAACAGTATGTGCAGTGGCGTTTCGTCATTACCGGCTTTTTCACACCACAGCATATCACTGGTCATCAAGTCATAATGCTGGTCAATAAAATGATAAATCAGCGGAGTATTGCCACTGGCAAAAAGAATATGCAGCAGGTTTACGCCACTGAAATCCTGCATTGCCAGATCCTCGTTAACAGGTCTGCCTGCCTGATTTTGTAATCTTTGAAACACTTCCGCCACTGCCCGGAAGAAATTCCGGTGATAAAGAATATGAAGCGGGGTTGAACCCAGGTCGTTCTGCCGGGACTGCAATTCCCAGGTAATCATCTTGCCATTAGATTGAATGAATTCAATGATGGTCTTTTCTGACTGATATTGAAACAGGTAGTGTGCTGAAGTCCAGCGGTAATTGTCTGGAAGCTGTATTAGTTCAGCGGTTACCCAATGCTTGAAACGCTGAAGAAACGACCGGATGACTGCCGGTGAAGTATATTGAGCCAGATCGTGAAGCACGGTTCTGTGGTTACGATCTGTCTGATTTAAATCCTCAGCATCTATCGGTAAATCGAACTGTTGTAACAGGTCGAGCAGGGTTTCTTCCGTACCGAAACGAATCATGAAACGGAACAGAGTCAGAGTATTGTCCATTAAAGGTGTTGCCAGTACCTGCCCTCTGTAGTGAGTGCACTGACTTTGGGTATGGTTTTGTAGCATTATTTGGCGCGCATCAAGGGTACCTGCAATGGGTCTGAATTGTTGACACTGATCGCATGTTAGCCAGTGCCTTTCTGCGTGAGGCATTACTTCCTGAAGCGCAAGCCCGCTTTGTTGGCAATCCAGACAGGATAACCTTAAACCGGCTTCTGACAAAGGCCTGTCCAGAATCGCTAACACCTGTCGTTTGCTGACGTGATATTCAGTTTGATGCAGCCTGATGGTGTAATACTCAACATTCCCGGACAGTGCATTATGAGTGTAATCGGTACGTTTGTTATCAGGTTCTGGATAATTCTGCTCTGGCTGGTTTTGTTTTTTTTTTGGCGCCGTTTCTGGGTGCCTGAATAACTCTGTTTGTTGCCTTTATCCACTGCGGGATTTTGTGAAATTTTGCTTTGGGAGTTTACTAGCTGTACGGTTCCGGGGGGTGTCTGAGTCTTGGTCTGTCTTCTAAAAGTGCGTTCCAGTTCCGAGTATTCAAACTCAAGACTGAACTCTGTATCGGGTAGTTCCAACACGATAGCCAGTTGCTTTCGGAGGGATTTAAGGATTTCTTCAGATAATGGGCCGGGTAGTTCGTCTGAGTCTGCTGTCAGCTCCAGAAGCTGTTGTATCAGATGCTCCCTGCCACTGAGTTTGGGGGCGAGCCAGTGTAAAAGCGCCCGTGTATTAAGCAGCTTATCCGCCAGTTCCCGGGATTCAGCCAGGCTGATTTGGAAGGTAAGCGGCGGCGAATCGCCGAACCGCACAACCATCGTTACTCCTTCGGGCTGTGTATTGGTAAGCCAGTGGTACACCCCGACAAAGGGCAGATAATCACGCCAGTTAGCAGGCAGGCTCAGAGTGGGCAGGAGAATCAGGTCGACCATCATTTTGTCAGGTACGGGCATAAAGGGCGGTCGTTTGAAATCCTTGTCATCGTCAGTGTCGTAGCCACCACCTGAAGGGCTTTGAAACAACACAGGCTTGATTGGCATATCGGCGGGAGGAATTGCCCCGGCATTTTGAGTATTGAGCGTTTTTTCTACTCGTCCATCAACCACTAAAAAAGGCTTTTTTGAGCGCAGATATTGCCCTGATGTGAATGGATACGGCTGATTAAAAGACTCCGGGCAAGGCTGGCTTTCTTTAATCGCCATTCTGCCCGTTTGCTCACTCAACCTAAGCACATAAAGATGGGTTGATTTATCACTATCAGAAAAGGGGAAAGGTACAACAGCACTGGCTTCATAAGTAAAGCCCTGAGCGTTTAAGCCTTGTGCACAGAGGATAAATGGCTGGTCGATCTGCCCGGAAATAGTGACTTCGCCAGTAAAAGACTGTGTTCGTGTGCCCTGAGTTTTTTTAGCAACACTTACCGACCTGGCTCGAACGGATATAGAGGCATCACTTTGTTGGTTTACAGGCAGCTGCCATTCCAAATATTCACCAGTGGCCACTTCAGGGTTTGTCAAAAAGGAAATTACTGTTGCTACAAACGATACAGTGGACAACTGTAGAAAGGTGTAAAAGCTGTACATTGCCAAAGAGTTTAGGTTGCTGAGTTTATGCAGGGTAGTCTGTTTTGTTGAGACTGAGAATTGGAATAAGCCTTGTTAGGCTGTCGCAAAACTCCAACAACTCTTAGAGGTTTTGCGACACGCTCTATGGATGGTGTCACTCAGTGACAGCCAACAATAAATGATGCCTCCGTAATTCAGTGATTTTCACTATGCCATCCTCACTGGATGTGATCACCTGACTGCCATCGGCGCTAAAGGCGGCCGATGCGATAGTGTCACTATGGACAATGTTGGCTTTTTCTAACCATGTCCCATCATTCTGCTGACCAATGATTTTCGCCGTTTTGTCATAGCTGGCAGTCACCAAATGGCGGCCATCAGGGCTGAAGGTGGCTGAGAAGACCGAACTCTTATGAGAAAAGGTGGCTTTTTCTTCCCACAAGCCATCGGCTTTTCGGACGTAAATTTTCACTGTGTTATCTGCTCTGGTCGTCACTAGATGACGGCCATCGGGGCTGAAGGAGGCCGATTTGACAGCGTTAATGGGTTGAATGAAGACATTCTCTTCCCATGATCCATCGGACTTTTTCTCATAGATTTTCGCCTTGCCATCATACATAGTGACGGTGACCACACAACGATCATCGGCGCTGAAGGCAGCTGACAGGACTGTCTCCTCATGGGGAAAAACCTCTTTTTCTTCCCATAATTCATCGGCGCTCTGGCTATAGATTTTCGCCGTTTTATCCCCGCAGCCGATTAGCAAATGGCGGCCATCGGTGCTGAAAATGGCTGAAAGGACAGAACCGTGATGGGGAAGGGTGGTTGTTAACTTCCATATTCCATCATCCTTCTGACTGTATATTTTTGCTGTTTTATCAAAACTGGCGGTCACGACATGTCGACTATCGGTGCTGAAGGTGACTGAACAGAGTGGACTTTCATTGCAAATGGTGGCGCTTAGTTTCCATGATTCATCAGATCTCAGGTCACATAGCCATACGGTGCCATGCATACTGCCGAGGACCAGATGGTGACTATCGGGACTGAAAGTGGCTGATTTGACCGGTCTTTGTAAAGGAATGGTGGTTTTAATTTCCCATGTTCCATCTGACTTGTAGTCGAAGATTTTTACTGTGTTGTCGCCATTGGCGGTGGCCAGATAGCGGCCATCAGCACTGAGATCAGCAGAGTGGACTTTATTGTCATCTTCCATAGACATGAGCTCGTCAAAGCTGGTGGCTGAGTTGGCTTTATAAATTTTGTCAATGGTGGCTTTTGTGACTAATTCAAAGGTTTTACATTGAGACATCAGCTCAGCCTTTGTGAAAAATAATAGAGCAGGTGAATAAACACTCGTAGGCTCGCGCTCTGTGAGTGACTGGAGTAACGACTTATCATTGGAAAACGACTCAAACCAGGCTCGGAGTTGATTCTTGTCTTTTCTGTTGATCGTCATCCTCAGTTGATTCTGGTGTGCTGGAGAAAACTGGCGATACCAGGCTTTTGCCAGAGCGCTATCTTCTTTGATAACGTCGCGAAGGCGGGTACATACCTTTTGTAAACTGCGAATATCCCGAAGTTTCAAATGGCGAAAAATCACGGACAGTGTATCTGAGGTTAAATCCTGAAATGTAGAGGTTTTTTCCTTGTCAGATACAGTAACGGACCAGCCCGCACTGTTACCCGTTGGTGTTAGCGATAGAGCTTGAGTTATTGGTGCTTCAAGAGCGGATTTATTATTTATTCCATGCATGACGGGTTCCTGCTTATCTTTGATCAACAAGGACGGTTAAAACTATTTAGTCAGTCAGAGACAATTTCAGAATGAAAGTTCAAAACAGGTTGGTCAGTGAAACTAACAAAATGAATTTCGGCACATGCAGGATAGTGCTGTTGAGACAGTGTTATTGAGACAGTGTCACTCAGTGACAGCAGACAATAAATGATTCCCCCGTAGTTCACTGATTTTCACTATGCCATCGAAACCGGATGTGATCACCTGGCTGCCATCGTCGCTAAAGGTGGCCGATGTGACCTCGTCATCATGGACAATGGTGGCTTTTTCTAACCATGTACCATCATCCTGCTGACCAATGACTTTCGCCGTTTTGTCATCGCTGGCAGTCACCACATGGCGGCTATCAGGGCTGAAGGTGGCAGATATGACGAAATCCTTATGGGAAAAGATGGCTCTTTTTTCCCATAAGCCATCGGCTTTTCGGCTGTATATTCTCACTGTGCCATCGTTGCTGGCAGTGACAAGATGGCGGCCATCGGGGCTGAAGTTAGCTGAGTTGACAATTTTCTTATGTTCAATGATGGTATTTATTTTCCATGATCCATCGGCCTTCCTGCTAAAGATTTTCGCCATACAATAATCCACACCGGCGGTGGCCACATAGCGACCATCAGGGCTGATGGTGGCGGTGGGTGACATGTCACCATTATTAATGGGAATAACATCTTTTTTTTCCCATGACCCATCGTCCTTCCGGCTGAAGATTTTCACCGTTCCATCGCAACAGGCGGTTACCAGATAGCAGCCATCATTGCTGAAAGAGGCTGATGAGACAGTATTTTCATGGGGAAGGGTGGTGGTTAACTGCCATGATCCATCGCGTTTTTTGCTATGGATTTTAGCCGCCTGGCGGCTACCGGCGGTCACCACGTGCTGGCTATCGGGGCTGAAGGTGGCTGAGTTGACGTAAAGATCATCGAGAGTGGTGATCTTTGGTTCCCATGATTCATCGCCCAGATCATATATTTCCGCCGTGTTCATCGAACTGGAGATCAGTACATGGTGACTATCGGGGCTGAAAACCACTGATTCGACCCTTTCATCATAATGGGGAATGGTGATTTTTATTTCCCATGTTCCATCAGCCTTGTGTTCGTAGATTTTTGCTGTTTTGTCGCCATTGGCGGTGGCCAGATAGCGGCCGTCAGCACTGAGTGCGGCTGAAATGACTCGATTGTGAAATGCCATATCTGAAATATTGGCAGAGAGATCATAGGAGTCGGCTTTATAAGTTTTGTCAATGGTGGCGATAGTGACCAATTCAAAGGTTTCACATTGAGACATCAGCTCAGCCCTGATGAAAAATAGTAGAGCAGACGAATAAAGGCCTGTGGGCTGGCGTTCTGTATGTGAATTGAGTAACGCCTGATCATTGGTAAACGACTCAAACCAGGCTCGGAGTTGATTCTTGTCTTTTCGGGTGAGGGTCACCCTCAGCTGATTCAGGTGTGCTGGAGAAAGCTGTCGATACCAGGCTTTTGCCAGAGCGTTGTCTTCTTTGATAACGTCGCGAAGGCGGGTACATACCTGTTGTAAACTGCGAATATCCCGAACTTTCAAATGGCGAAAAATCAGGGACAGTGTATCTGAGGTTAAATCCTGAAATGAAGATTTTTGTTCCTTGTCAGATACAGTAATGGACCAGACCGCACTTTTTCCCATTGGTGTTAGCGATAGAGCTTGAGTTTGCGCTATTGGCGGTTCAATAAAGGAATTATTTATTTCATACATGACTGCTTCCTGTAAAGTTGTTATTTATCTTTGATCAACAAAGGCGTTTAAAAATCCTCAAAAATAATCAGAGACAATTTCTGAACGAAAGTTCAAAACAGCTTGGTCAGTGAAATTAACAAAAGTTCTTTCGGCACGTGCAGGATAGTTCTATCAAGATAGCGTCACGCAGTGACAGCAGACAATGAATGATTCCTGCGTAGTTCAGTGATTTTTACTACGCCATCGAGGCTGGATGTGATCACCTGGCTGCCATCGGCGCTAAAGGTGGCCGATGTGATAATGTCACTGTGGACAATGTTGGCTTTTTCTGACCATGACCCGTCGTCCTGCTGACCCATGATTTTCGCCGTTTTGTCATAGCTTTTAGTCACCACATGGCGGCCATCAGGGCTGAACTTGGCTGATGTGACCCAACCCTCATGGGAAAAGGTGGCTTTTTCTTCCCAAAAGCCATCGGCTTTTCTGTCGTAAATTTTCACTGTGCAATCTTTGCTGGCGGTCACTACATGACGGCTATCGGGGCTGAAAACGGCGGATTGGACAGTTTTCCTGTGTTCAATGATGGTATTTTCTTTCCATGATCCATCGGCTTTCTTCTCACAGATTTTCGCATTGCAATCATCACTGGCGGTAACCAAATAGCAACCATCGGCGCTGAAGGTGGCTGACATGACAGAAGAATTATGAGTAATGACACCTTTTCCTTCCCATAATCTATCGTCTCTCTGGCTAAGGATTATTGCCACTTTATCGTGACAGCCCAATACCACATGGCGGGCATCGGTGCTGAAAAAGGCTGAATAGACAGGTCTGTAATGGGGAAGGGTGGCTTTTAACTGCCATGATCTGTCATCGTCGTTTCGGCTGTGGATTTTCGTTACGCCATCATAACTGGCGGTCAAGATATGTCGACTGTCGGTGCTGAAGCTGGCTGAAGTGATGCCACCACCATGGGAAATGGTAGTGTTTGGTTGCCATGATTCATCGCACTCCCGAACATATATCTGTACCGTGCCATTATCACTGGCAGTAAGTAGATGGTGACTATCGGGGCTGAAAATCGCTGACTTGACCCATTCGTTATGGGGAGTGGAGGTTTTTTTTTCCCAGGTTCCATCGGACTTTTGGCAGTAGATTATTGCCGTATAGTCTCCATTGACGGTAACCAGATAGTGTTCATCAGCACTGAGGGCGGTAGAGTAGACTTTACTGAGTTGTCTCATATAGAGGCGGTCGCCCCTGTCGGCAGCCGGGTTGGGTTTATTGGTTTTGTCAATGGTGGCTTTTGTGACTAATTCAAAGGTTTTACATTGAGACATCAGCTCAGCCCTGATGAAAAATAATAGAGCAGGTGAATAAACACTCGTGGGCTGGCGATCTGAGAGTGACTCGAGAAACGCCCTATCATTCGTAAACGACTCAAACCAGGCTCGGAGTTGATTCTTGTCTTTTCTGGTGATGGCCATCTTCAGTTGATTCTGGTGTGCTGAAGAAAACTGGCGAAACCAGGCTTTTGCCAGAGCGTTATCTTCTTTGATAAGGTCGCGAAGTCGGGTACATACCTTTTGTAAACTGCAAATATCCCGAAGCTTCAAATGACGAAAAATCAAGGACAGCGTATCTGAGGTTAAATCCTGAAAAGAAGATTTTTTTTCCTTGCCAGTTGCAGTAATAGACCTGCCCGTGTGGTTACCCGTTGGTGTTAGCGATAGCGCTTGAGGTTGCCTTAGTGACAGTTCGATATCGGAATCATTATTTATTGCATGCATGACTGGTTCCTCCGTAGTTCAGTGATTTTCACTATGCCATCCACACTGGATGTGATCACCTGGCTGCCATCGGCGCTAAAGGTGGCCGATGAGATAGCGGCATCATGGACAATGTTGGCTTTTTCTAACCAGGTACCATCATCCTGCTGACCAATGATTGTCGCCGCTTTACAATGCAAGGTAGTTGTCACCAGGTGGCGGCCATCAGGGCTGAAGGTGGCTGACATGGCCAAAAAATTATTGGCAAAGGAGGCTTTTTCTTCCCATAAGCCTTTGGCTTTTCTGCCGTAGATTCTCACTGTGCCATCGAAGATGGTAGTCACGACATGACGGCCATCGGGGCTGAAGGTAGCTGAGTTGACACCATTTCTGTGTTGACTGATGGTGTTTATTTTCCATGATCCATCGGACTTCTTCCTATAGATGTTCACTGTGCCATCGAGGCTGGCTGTGACCACAGAGTTACCAGCGGGGCTGAAGTCGGCTGACATGACAGTACCTTCATGGGGAAAAACCTCTTTTTTTTCCCATAATCTATCGTCTCTCTGGCTATAGATTCTTGCCGTATTACTCCCGCAGGCGGTTATCACATGGCGGCCATCGCTGCTGAAAGTGGCTGAATAGACCGAATAATTATGGTAAAAGGTAACTGTTAACTCCCATGATCCATCATCTTTCCGGCTATGAATTTTCACTGTTTTATCAAAACTGGCGGTCACGACATGACGACTATCGGTGCTGAAGGTGGCTGAACTGATCTGATGATCATGGAGAATGTTGATGTTTGGTTTCCATAACTCATTGCATCCCAGGCCACATATCTTCGCCCTGTGATTCGAGACGGTTACCAGATGGTGACTATCGGGGCTGAAAATCGCTGATCTGACCGAACTGCCATGGGGTATGCCGGTTGTTCTTTCCCATATTCCATCAGCCTTTTGGCGGTAGATTTTTGCCGAATTGTCTCCATTGGTGGTGATCAGGTAGCGGCCATCGGCACTGAGAGCGGCAGATTCGACTTTATTGAGTTTTCTTAAATGGTCGGTTTCGTCAATGCTGGTGGCTGAGTTGACTTTACAAATTTTGTCAATGGTGGCTTTTGTGACTAATTCAAAGGTTTTACATTGAGACATCAGCTCAGCCCTGGTGAAAAATAATAGAGCAGGTGAAAAAACACTCGTGGGCTGGCGATCTGAGAGTGACTCGAGAAACGCCTGATCATTGGAAAACGACTCAAACCAGGCTCGGAGTTGATTATTATCTTTTTCGGTGACGGCCATCTTCAGTTGATTCTGGTGTGCTGAAGAAAACTGTCGATACCAGGCTTTTGCCAGAGCATTATCTTCTTTGATAACGTCGCGAAGGCGGGTACATACCTTTTGTAAACTGCGAATATCCCGAAGTTTCAAATGACGAAAAATCCGGGACAGCGTATCTGAGGTTAAATCCTGAAATGAAGATTTCTTTTCCTCATCAGTTACAGTAACAGACCTGCCCGCACTATTACCCGTTGGTGTTAACGATAGAGCTTGAACTTGCCTTAGTGGTGGTTCAGTACCGGAATCATTTTTTATTCCATGCATGACGGGTTCCTGCAAAGTTGTTATTTATTTTTCATCAACAAGGACGGTTAAAAATTATTTAGTCAGTCAGAGACAATTTCAGAATGAAAGTTCATAACAGGTTGGTCAGTGAAACTAACAAAATTTCTTTCGGCGCATGAAGGAAGGTGTCACTCAGTGACAGCAGACAATAAATGATTCCTCCGTAGTTCAGTGATTTTCACTATGCCATCCTGACTGACTGTGATCACCTGGCTGCCATCGGCGTTAAAGGTGGCCGATGAGATACTGGCATCATGGACAATGTTGGCTTTTTCTGACCAGGAACCGTCACCCTGCTGACCAATGATTTTCGCCGTTTCACTGTATAAGATAGTAGCCACCACATGGCAGCCATCGGGGCTGAAGGTGGCTGATAAGACAAACCCGCTATAGGAAAAGGTGGCTTTTTCTTCCCAGAAGTCATTGGCTTTTCTGCCATAAATTTTAACTGTGTGATCGTCGCTGGCAGTCACTACGTGGCGGCCATCGGGGCTGAAGGTGGCCGAGTTGAGATAATCACCGTGTTGAATGACGGTATTTTCTACCCATGATCCATCGCACTTCTTGCCATAGATTTTCGCCTTGCCATCGGCACTGGCGATGATCACATAGCAACCATCGGCGCTGAAGGTCGCTAACTCGACAACACTATCATGGGAAATGATATCTTTTGGTTCCCAGGATCCATCGCCTTTCTGGCTATAGATTTTCGCCGTCTTATCCTGACAGGCAGTTACCGAATGACAGCCATCAATGCTGAAAATGACTGAAAGGAAGGCATTGTGACGGGGAAGGGTGGCTGTTAACTGCCATGATCCATCATCTGTCTGGCTATGGATTTTCGCTGTGTTAGCCAAACTGGTGATCAAGACATGTCGACTATCGGTGCTGAAGGTGGCTGATTTGATCTTATGATCATGGAAAATGATGGTGTTTTGTTCCCATGATTCATTGCATCCCAGATCATATATCATTGCCTTGGCACCACTGGTGATAACAGCATGGCGACCATCGGGGCTGAAAATCGCTGATCTGGTGTGTCCGTAGTGGCGAATGATGGTTTTTATTTCCCATGTTCCATCAGCCTTGCAGCCGTAGATTTTTGCCGAACAGTCGTTATTGGTGGTGAGCAGATAGCGGCCATCAGCACTGAGAGCGGCTGAGTGGACTCTGCTGCGGCCTGCCATAAGGAGGCGATCAATTTCGCTGGTGGCTGAGTTGGGTTTATAAGTTTTGTCAATGGTGGATTTAGTGACCAATTCAAATGTTTTACATTGAGACATCATCTCAACCCTGGTGAAAAATAAAAGGCTAGCTAAATAAACACTCGTCGGCTGGCGATCTGTGAGTGACTCGAGTAATACCTGATCATTGGAAAACGACTCAAACCAGGCTCGGAGTTGATGCTTGTCTTTTCTGTTGATGGCCATCCTCAGTTGATTCTGGTGTGCTGAAGAAAACTGGCGAAACCAGGCTTTTGCCAGAACGTTATCTTCTTTGATCAGGTCGCGAAAGCGGGTGCATACCTTTTGTAAACTGCGAATATCCCGAAGTTTCAAATGGCGAAAAATCAGGGACAGTGTCTCTGAGGCTAAATGCTGCAATGAAGGTTTATTTTCCTCATCAGTTACAGTAATGGACCTGCCCGCATGGTTACCCGTTGGTGTTAGCGATAAAGCTTCGACTTGCGGTAGTTGTGGTTCATTAACGGAATCATTATTTATTCCATGCATGACGGGTTCCTGAAAAGTTGTTATTTATCTTTGATCAACAAGGAGGGTTCAAAATTATTTAGTAGTCAGAGACAATTTCAGAATGAAAGTTCATAACTGGTTGGTCAGTGAAACTAACAAAATTTCTTTCGGCGCATGTAGGAAGTTGTTACTCAGCAACAGCAGACAATAAATGATTCCTCCGAAGTTCAGTGATTTTCACTGTGCCATCGAAACCGGATGTGATCACCTGGCTGCCATCGGTGCTAAAGGTGGCCGATGAGATAGGTGCACGATGAACAATATTGGCTTTTTCTGACCATGACCCATCATCCTGCTGACCAATGATTTTCGCTCTTTTGTCATAGCTGGCAGTCACCACATGGCGGCCATCAGGGCTGAAGGTGGCTGATAAGGCCCAATGCTTATGGGAAAAGGTGGCTTTTTTTTCCCAAAAGCCATCGGCTTTTCTACCGTAAATTCTCACTGTGTTATCTTTGCTGGCAGTCACTAGATGACGGCTATCGGGACTGAAGGTGGCTGAGCTAACAATGTCCTTGTGTTGAATGAGGGTACTTTCTTCCCATGATCCATCGGCCCTCTTCTTATAGATTTCCGCCTTGTTACTACCGACGGTGACTAAATAGTTACCATCGGCGCTGAAGGTGGCTGACAGGACAACATAACTATGGGGGATGACATCTTTTACTTCCCATGATCCGTCGTTCTGGCTATGGATTTTCACCGTTTTATCCATGCAGGCGGTTACCACATGGCGGCCATCGGTGCTGAAAATGGCTGAATAGACATATTTTTTATGGCGAAGGGTGGCTGTCAAGACCCACGATCCATCATCCCTCCGGCTATGGATTTTCGCTGTTTTATCCAGACTGGCGGTCAGGACATGACGACTATCGGTGCTGAAGCTGACTGAATTGATCGCAAAATCGTGGCGAATGGTGGTGTTTGATTGCCATGATTCATCCCACCTCAAATCGACTATCTTTGCCGTGCCATTCTCACTGGCAGTAGCTACATGATGACTATTGGGGCTGAAAATCGCTGATTGGACCTGTAAGTTATGGGGAATGGTGGCTTTTTTTTTCCATGTGCCATCAGGTTGGAGACCGTAGATTTTTGCCGTATTGTCTCCATTGGCAGTGACCAGATAGTGGCCATCAGCACTTAGGGCGACCGATATAACAGTATTATTCATGCGCTCCTCAAAGGATGTGGCTGAGTTCGCTTCATATGTTTTGTCAATGGTGGCTTTTGTGACTAACCCAAAGGTTTTACATTGAGACATCAGCCCAGCCTTGGTAAAAAATAATAAAGCAGGTGAATAAACACACGTCGGCTGGCGATCTGTGAGTGACTTGAGTAACGCCTGATCATTGGAAAATAATTGAAACCAGGCTCGGAGTTGATTCTTGTCTTTTCTGTTGATGGACATCCTCAGTTGATTCTGGTGCGCCGAAGAAAACTGGCGATACCAGGCTTTTGCCAGTGCATTATCTTGTTTGATCAGGTCGCGAAGGCGGGTACATACCTTTTGTAAACTGCGAATATCCCGAAGTTTTAAATGGCGAAAAATCCGGGACAGTGTGTCTGAGGTTAAATCCTGAAATGAAGATTTTTTTTCCTTGTCAGTTACAGTAATGGACCTGCCCGCACTATTAGCCGTTGGTGTTAGCGATAGAGCTTGAGTTATTGGCGGTTCAATAGCGGGTTTATTATTTATTCCATGCATGACGGGTTCCTGCTAAGTGGCTATTTATCTTTGATCAACAAGGACGGTTAAAACTATCTAGTCAGTCAGAGACAATTTCATAATGAAAGTTCAAAACAGGTTGGTCAGTGAAACTTACAAAATAACTTTCGGCACGTGCAGGATAGTGTTGTAGAGATAGTGTCACTCAGTGACAGCAGGCAATAAATGATTCCTCCGTAGTTCAGTGATTTTCACTATGCCATCCACACTGGATGTGATTACCTGGCTGCCATCAGCGCTAAAGGTGGCCGATGAGACAGTGTCATCATGGACAATATTGGCTTTTTCTGACCATGAACCATCATCCTGCTGACCAATGATTTTCGCCGTTTTACAAAACATGGCCGTTGTTACCAGGTGGCGGCCATCCGGGCTGAAGGTGGCTGATAAGGCCCAAAGCTCATGGAGAGAGGAGGCTTTTTCTTCCCATGAGCCATTGGCTTGTCTGCCGTAAATTTTTACTGTGAAATCTTTGCTGGCAGTGGCTACATGGCGGCCATCGGGGCTAAAGGAAGCTGACATGACAGGTTGCCTGTGTCGAATGATGAAATTTTCTTCCCATGATCCATCGGACTTCTTCTCATAGATTTTCGCTTTGCAATCCTGACTGGCCGTGACCACATAGTGACCATCGGGGCTGAAGGTGGCTGAAAGGACAGTATTATTATGGGGAAAAACCTCTTTTTCTTCCCATAATCTATCGTTGTTCTGGCTATGGATTTTCGCCGTTTTATCCTTACAGGCGGTTACCACATGGCGGCCATCGGTGCTGAAAATGGCTGAATAGACAGGTCTGTTATGGGTGAGGATGGCTGTTAACACCCATGATCCATCATCTTTCTGGCTATGAATTTTCGCTGTGTTATCAAAACTGGCGGTCACGACATGACGACTATCGGTGCTGAAGGTGGCTGAACTGATCAGAAAATCATGGACAATGATGATGTTTGGTTGCCATGATCCATTGCATCCCAGGTCACAAATCCTCGCCCTGTCATTTGTACTGACTGTAAGCAGATGGTGACTATCGGGGCTGAAAGTCACTGATTTGACTTTTTTACTATGAGGAATGATGGTTTTTATTTCCCATGCTTCATCAGGCTTGTGGCCGAAGATTTTTGCCGTATTGTCGCCATTGGCTGTGGCCAGGTAGCGGCCATCAGCACTGAGGTCGGCCGATTCGACATTATTGGCATGTTCCATGAGATCGAAATCGGCAGTGCTGGTGGTTGCGTTCGCTTTATAAGTTTTGTCAATGGTGGCTGTAGTGACTAATTCAAAGGTTTCACATTGAGACATCAGCTCAGCCCTGGTGAAAAATAGCAGAGCAGGTGAATAAACACTCATCGGCTGGCGATCTGTGAGAGACTTGAGTAATGCCTGATCATTCGTAAACGACTCAAACCAGGCTCGTAGTTGATTCTTGTCTTTTCTGGTGATGGCCATCTTCAGTTGATTCTGGTGTGCTGAAGAAAACTGGCGAAACCAGGCTTTTGCCAGAGCGTTATCTTCTTTGATAAGGTCGCGAAGGCGGGTACATACCTTTTGTAAACTGCGAATATCACGAAGTTTCAAATGACGAAAAATCAGGGACAGCGTATCTGAGGTTAAATCCTGAAATGAAGATTTCTTTTCCTTGTCAGGGACAGTAATGGACCTGCCCGCATGGTTACCCGTTGGTGTTAGCGATAGAGCTTGGACTTGCGGCAGTGGTGGTTCATTAACGGAATCATTATTTATTCCATGCATGACGGGTTCCTGCAAAGTTGCTGTTTATCTTTGATCAACAAGGACGGTTCAAAATTATTTAGTCAGTCAGAGACAATTTCAGAATGAAAGTTCATAACAGGTTGGTCGGTGAAACTAACAAAATTTCTTTCGATGCGTGCAGGAAGGTGTCACTCAGTGACAGCAGACAATAAATGATTCCTCCGTAATTCAGTGATTTTTACTACGCCATCCAGGCTGGATGTGATCACCTGGCTGCCATCGGCGCTAAAGGTGGCCGATGTGATAATGTCATCATGGACAATGTTGGCTTTTTCTGACCATGAACCATCATCCTGCTGACCAATGATTTTCGCCGTTTTACCATACGAGGCCGTTGTCACAAGGTGGCGGCCATCAGGGCTGAAGTAGGCTGATTTGACCGAATGCTTATGGGAAAAGGTGGCTTTTTCTTCCCAAAAGCCATCGGCTTTTCTGTCGTAAATTTTCACTGTACGATCTTTGCTGGCGGTCACTACATGACGGCTATCGGGGCTGAAAACGGCCGAGTTGACAGTTTTCCTGTGTTGAATGATGCTATTTTCTTCCCATGATCCATCGGCTTTCTTCTCACAGATTTTCGCATTGCCATCAGCACTGGCTGTAACCAAATAGCAACCATCGACACTGAAGGTGGCTGACATGACAGGAGCATTATGAGTAATGACACCTTCTACTTCCCATAATCTATCGTCTCTCTGGCTAAGGATTTTCGCCATTTTATCGTCGCAGGCGGTCACCACACGGCGGGCATCGGTGCTGAAAAAGGCTGAATAGACAGGTATGTAATCGGGAAGGGGAAGGGTGGCTGTTAACTGCCATGATCTATCATCGTCGTTCCGGCTATGGATTTGCGTTATGCCATCATAACAGGCGGTCAAGACATGTCGACTGTCGGTGCTGAAGCTGACTGACTGGATGCCTGCATCATGGGAAATGGTAGTATTTGGTTGCCATAATTCATCGTACTCCCGATTAACTATCTTTACTGTGTAATCAGCACTGGCAGTCAGTAGATGGTGACTATCGGGGCTAAAAAACGCTGATTTGACCCATTCGTTATGGGGAATGGAGGTTATTTTTCCCCAGGTTCCATCAGCCTTTTGGCAGTAGATTTTTGCCGTATTGTCTTCATTGGCGGTGACCAGATAGCGGCCATCAGCACTGAGGTCGGCTAAGTAGACTTTACACTTTAGACCAATGGTGGCTTTAGAGACTAATTCAAAGGTTTTACATTGAGACATCAGCTCTGCTCTGGTGAAAAATAATAAAGCAGGTGAATAAACACTCGTCGGCTGGCGTTCTGTGAGAGACTCGAGTAACGCCTGATCATTCGTAAACGACTCAAACCAGTCTCGGAGTTGATTATTATCTTTTCCGGTGATGGCCATCCTCAGTTGATTCTGGTGTGCTGAAGAAAACTGTCGAAACCAGGCTTTTGCCAGTGTGTTATCTTCTTTGATCAGGTCGCGAAGGCGGGTACATACCTTTTGTAAACTGCGAATATCACGAAGTTTCAAATGGCGAAAAATCAGGGACAGCGTATCTGAGGTTAAATCCTGAAATGAAGATTTTTTTTTTCTTGTCAGGGACAGTAATGGACCAGCCCGCATGGTTACCCGTTGGTGTTAGCGATAAAGCTTCGACTTGCGGTAGTGGTGGTTCATTAACGGAATCATTATTTATTCCATGCATGACGGGTTCCTGCAAAGTTGCTGTTTATCTTTGATCAACAAGGAGGGTTCAAAATTATTTAGTAGTCAGAGACAATTTCAGAATGAAAGTTCATAACAGGTTGGTCAGTGAAACTAACAAAATTTCTTTCGGTACATGCAGGACGCTTTCACTCAGTGACAGCAGGCAATAAATGATTCCTGCGTAGTTCAGTGGTTTTCACTATGCCATTCAAATTGGATGTGATTACCAGGCTGCCATCGACACTAAAGGTGGCCGATGAGATACAGCAATTATGTATAATGCTGGCTTTTTCTAACCATGTCCCATCATCCTGCTGACCAAAGATTTTCGCCCTTGTGTGATAGAGAGAAACAGTCACCACATGGCGACCATCAGGGCTGAAGGTGGCTGATAAGACAAATTGATTATGGTCAAAGGTGGCTTTTACTGCCCACAAGCCATTGGCTTTTCGGCCGCATATTTTCACGGTGCAATCGTCGCTGGCAGTCACGAGATGACGGCTATCGGGACTGAAGGTGGCCGAGTTAACAGCTTTCCCGTGTTGAATGGTGGTATTTATTTCCCATGCTCCATCGGACTTCTTCTCATAGATTTTCGCAATGCAATCCTTACTGGCGGTGACCACATAGCGACCATCGGCGCTGAAGGTGGCTGACAGGATTTCATCAGTATGAGGAAAAACCTCTTTTTGTTCCCATGATCCGTCGTCCATTTGGCTGTAAATTTTCGTCGTTTTATCGAGACTGGCTGTGATCACATGGCAGCCATCGGCACTGAAAGTGGCTGAACAGACTACCTCGTTATGGGGAATGTTGGTTGTTAACTCCCATGATCCATCATCCTTCTGGCTATGGATTTTCGCTGTCGCATCCTCACTGGCGGTCACCAGATGTCGGCTATCGGTGCTGAAGTCGACTGATTTGATGTCACGACCATGGACAATGGTGGTGTTTGGTTCCCATGATTCATCGCACCTCAAATCAACTATCTTTGCCGTGCCATTCATACTGGCAGTAGCTAGATGATGACTATCGGGGCTGAAAATCGCTAATTTGACCTGTCCGTCGTGGGGAATGGTGGCTTTTTTTTCCCATGTTCCATCAGGTTGGAGGCCGTAGATTTTTGCCGTTTTGTCTCCATTGGCGGTGACCAGATAGCGGCCATCAGCACTCAGGGTGGCCGAGTCGACCCTATTGAGGTCTTGCATATTCATGCGAACCTCAAAGGGTGTGGCTGAGTTTGCTTTATATGTTTTATCAATGATGGCTTGTGTGACTAACTCAAAGGTTTCACATTGAGACATCAGCTCTGCTCTGGTGAAAAATAATAGAGCAGGTGAATAAACACTTGTGGGCTGGCAATCTGTGAGAGACTTGAGTAACGCCTGATCATTCGTAAACGACTCAAACCAGGCTCGGAGTTGATCCTTGTCTTTTCTGCTGATGGACATCCTCAGTTGATTCTGGTGTGCTGAAGAAAACTGGCGAAACCAGGCTTTTGCCAGAGCGTTATCTTCTTTGATCAGGTCGCGAAGGCGGGTACATACCTTTTCTAAACTGCGAATATCACGAAGTTTCAAATGCCGAAAAATCAGGGACAGCGTATCTGAGGTTAAATCCTGAAATGAAGATTTCTTCTTCTTGTCAGTTACTGTAATGGACCAGCCCGCATGGTTACCCGTTGGTGTTAGCGATAGAGCTTCGACTTGCGGTAGTGGTGGTTCATTAACGGAATCATTATTTATTCCATGCATGACGGGTTCCTGCAAAGTTGTTATTTATCTTTGATCAACAAGGAGGGTTCAAAATTATTTAGTAGTCAGAGACAATTTCAGAATGAAAGTTCATAACAGGTTGGTCAGTGCAACTAACAAAACTTCACTTGCTTTGATATCAAGGAGGTACATGGCGCGTAATCGTGACAAATCTTCATGCTGACAGTCTGGAATAATCAACAACGCAAGAGAAAATCAGGCTTTGATTTTGCAGACGGGAAAAGTTAACTGTTTTTCAGGATATTCTCGCTGTTGCAGCACATATTTTGCACGTTTAACAAAACGATCGTTTTTTCAGACACTACTCTCGCGTTCCCGCAACACGCCCAGGGCGACCAAGGCCAGGGTGATCGACCAGCCGCGAAACCTTTTCCGATATCAACTCATCGAGGGCGAGGGCAGCGGCCGGGTTATCCTGGGCGATGTATTCCCGGATATCTTTTCGGTCGAGGCTGGCCGGTTTGGTCCAGACCAGCCTCACGAGCCAGAGCCTAACAGTTTGCGCTGCGTTTCTGCTCGCCATGCGGCAGCTTCGGCTTCCACGTCCTCAGCGACTATTAGCTCGCCCGCATTGGCCGAGTCTATGCCTGCCTGAACTTCGCGCCGAAACCATGCGTCATGCTCTGCTGCTTCCTGCTGCTGCCGGACAAAATCCCGCATGAAATCACGGAGAAGTTGCGCCCCACTACGGTCGCTAGATTTGGCCGCTTGGGCAAACTGGCTTTTCAAAGCGTCATCGACCCGGAAGGTAAAAGTTGCCTCGCTCATGGTTGTGTCCTTATGTGTTACAAGATAATGACACCGTAGCACATTGGCGGTTTTCCATCTATTACACACCGTAGCGCATATGGGTCATGTCACTGCGCTTCGCTCATCGATATAGTTTTACTTTACCAGTAACATGAAACAGTGCCGTGAAAACCGGCCTCCCTGCACACTTGCACAGACGAACTCATTATCCTGCTCTGCGGTGGTGACAAGGCTTCCCAGAAGCGGGATATCAGGCTCGCCAAAGAACTGGTAAAAGCCTTGGAGCTAAAGCCATGAACACAGAACTGCATGACTTGTAGGGCAAGTACAGCAAGGTATTTGAGTTATTCTCACTTAATGTGGGCACAAAATGCCCCTTGTTTGCAGGCAAAGCCGCTCTTGTTTGCAAGCAGCTTCAGTTAGCGGACGCCATTCTCGTGCCTTATCAAATACAGGCATTCCCGCAGAAAACAGCCTGACCCGCTTTTCTGAACTCAATTCTCTCAGCCAAAAAGCCTTCGCCGGAGAGCTGCCAGGATTAAGCGCTCACCTTGCAAGAGGATATCGCTCAGTGACAGCAGACAATAAATCATTCCTCCGTAGTTCGGTGATTTTCACTATGCCATTCCAACTGGCGGTGACCACATGGCTGCCATCGGCGCTAAAGCTGGCCGATAAGACCCAGTCGTCATGGGCAATGGAGGCTTTTTCTGACCAGGAACCATCATCCTGCTGACCAATGATTTTCGCCGTTTTGTCATGGCTGGCAGTCACCAGATGGCGGCCATCAGGGCTGAAGGTGGCTGATAAGACCGAATTCTTATGGGAAAAGGTGGCTTTTTCTTCCCAAAAACCATCGGTTTTTTGGCCATATATTTTCACTGTGCCGTCGTTGCTGGCAGTCACCAGATGGCGGCCATCGGGACTGAAGCTGGCCGAGTTGACGGTTTGTGTGTGTTGAATAATGGTATTTTCCTGCCATGATCCATCGGTTTTCTTCTCATAGATTTTCGCCTTGTAATCCATACTGGCGCTGACCACATAGCAACCATCGCTACTGAAGCTGGCTGACAGGACGGCACCATCATGGGGAATGGCATCTTTTTCTTCCCAGGGTCGATCAGCCCTCAGGCTATAGATTTTCGCTGTCTTATCGTTACAGGCGGTTACCAAATGGCTGCCATTGGTGCTGAAAGTGGCTGAACGGACTGAAGAGTTATGGGGAAGGATGGCTGTTAACTGCCATGATCCATCGTCCTTCCGGATATGGATTTTCGCTGTGTTATCGGAACTGGCGGTCACCAGATGTCGGCAATCGCTGCTGAAGCTGGCTGAATTGATGAGACCATCATGGCGAATGATGGTGTTTGGTTGCCATGATTGATGGCACCCCAGATCATATATCCTCGCCTTTCCATTCAAACTGACGGTGACTAAATGCTGACTATCGGGGCTGAAAATGGCTAACTCGACCCAGGCGTCATGGCAAAGGGTGGTTGTTTTTTCCCAGGTTCCATCGGGCTTTTGGCCGAATATTTTCGCTGTTTTGTCGCCATTGGCGGTGACCAGATACTGGCCATCGGCACTGAGGTCGATTGAGTTGACTTGATTGAGGCCCGCTAAACGGTTGCATTCCTCAGTGCTGCTGGCTGAGCCGACTTTATACGTTTTATCAATGGTGGCTTTAGTCAATAATTTAAACGTTTCACATTCAGACATCAGCTTAGCCCTGGTGAAAAATAACAGACCGGCTGAATAAACACTCTTCGGCCGGCGATTTGTGAGTGACTTGACTAATGCCTTGTCATTCGAAAACGAACTAAGCCACGCACGGAGTTGATGCTTGTTTTTTGTCTTGATGCTCATCCCCAGTTGCTGCTGGTGTGGTAAAGAAAACTGGCGATACCAGGCTTTGACCAGAGCCTTATCTTCTTTAATGACGTCGCGAAGGCGGGTACACACCTTTTGTAAACTGTGAATATCCCGAAGTTTTAAATGGCAAAAAATCAAGGACAGTGTATCTGAGGCTAAATCCTGCAATGAAACTGTTTTTTTTTTCTTATCAGTTACAGTGATGGACCTGTACCCATGGTTACCCGTTAGTGCCAGCGATTGATCTTGCGTTAGTGGTGGTTTAATACCGGGATTGTTATTTATTCTTTGCATCTCTGGTTCCTGCAAGTGCTATTTATCTCCGATCAACAAGAACGTTTAAAAAATTAATAAGTATCTGGTTAGGTACTTACGTCAGTTGGAGACATTTTCAGAATGAAAGTTCATAACAGGTTGTTAAGTGCAACTAACAAAATTTCTTTCGACACATGCAAGAGGCTGTCACTCAGTGACAGCAGGCAATGAACGATTCTTTCGTAGTTCAGTGATAATCACTGTGCCATCCTCACTGGCTGTGATCACCTGGCTGCAATCGGTGCTAAAGGCGGCCGATGAGATCTTGCCATCATGGGTAATGGTGGCTTTTTCTAACCATGACCCGTCATCCTGCTGAGCGATGATTTTCACTGTTTTGTCTCTGCTGGCAGTCACCAGATGGCGACCGTCAGGACTGAAGGTCGCTGATAAGGCCCAACCCTTATGAGAAAAGGTGGCTTTCTCTTCCCAAAAGCCATCGGCTTTTCGAGCGTAGATTTTCACCGTGCCATCGTAGCTGGCAGTGGCTACATGGCGGCCATCGGGGCTGAAAGTGGCTGTGTTGACGATTCCAGTGTGTTGAATGGTGGTAATTTTTTTCCATGATCCGTCGGCCTTCTTGATAAAGATTCTTGCCTTGCAATCCCTACTGGCGGTGACCAGATAGCGGCCATTGGGGCTGAACCTGGCTGATATGACAATACCTTTATGGGGAATGGAGTCTTTTTCTTGCCATGATAATCCATCAGCCCCCAGGCTATGAATTTTCACCGTTTTATCGTGACAGCTCGTTACCAAGTGGCAGTCATCAGTGCTGAAATTGGCTGAATAGACACAAGACCAATGGGGAAGGATGGCTGTATATTGCCATGATCCATCATCCTTCAGGCTATAGATTTTCGCAGTGCAATCCCAACTGGCGGTCACCACATGTCGACTATTGGTGCTGAAGGCGGCTGATTTGATGCGTCCACTATGGAGAATGGTGGTTTTTGGTTCCCATGACCCATCGCACCCCAGAGCACATATCTTCGCCGTGTAATTCAAACAGATGGTGAGTAAATGTTGACTATCGGGGCTAAAAATGACTGACTCGACCCGGTTTTCATGGGGAATAGTGGTGTTTATTTCCCATATTCCATCCGCATTGCGGGCGTAGATTTTTACCCTATAGTCTCCATTGGCGGTAACCAGATAGCGGCCATCAGCACTGAGGGCGGCTGAATACACTTTAGCGAGGAATGCTATCGGCAGGTGATCAGGAGTGTCGATGGCTGAGTTGGCATGATAAGTTTTATCAAAGGTGGCTTTAGTGACCAGTTCATAGCTTTCACATTTAGACATCAGCTCTGCCCTGGTGAAAAATAACAGATCAGTTAAATTAACACTTTCTGGCCGACAATCTGTGAGCGAATTGAGTAACGCCTGGTCACTAGAAAACGACTCAAGCCAGGCACGGAGTTGATCCTTGTCTTTTGCATTAATGGTCATCCTCAGTTGCTTCTGGTGTGGTAATGAAAACTGGCTAAACCAGGCTTTTGCCAGAGTGTTATCTGTTTTGATAAGGTCACGAAGGCGGACACATACCTTTTGTAAACTGCGAATATCCCGAAGTTCCAAATGGCAAAAAATCATGGATAGTGTATCTGAGGATAAAGCCAGCAATGAAGATTGTTGCCTTATTTTCTTATCGGCTAGAGTGACGGACCTACCCGCATTCCTACCCACTAGTGCTAACAATCGATCTCGGGCTCGCTTTAGTCGAGGTTTAATACCGGGATTATTATTTATTCCATGCATGACTGTTTCCCACAAGGTTGATATTTATTCTTGATTAACAAGAACGGTTAAAAATCATTTATTTAGTTGGAGACAGTTTCGGAACGAAAGTTCATAACAGCTTGTTAAGTGCAACTGACAAAGTTTCTTTCGGTGCATGCAGGAGGGTGTCTTTTGGTGACAGCAGACAACGAATGATACCAAAGCAGTTCAGTGATTCTCACGCTGGCATCCCAACCGGCGGTGATCACACGATGGCCATCGTCGTTAAAAGTCGCTGATTTTATCCAGCTAAAATGGGCAATGCTGGCTATTTCTATCCATGAGCCATCGGCTCTCTGAGCAATGATTTTGGCCGTTGCGTCACCGCTGGCAGTCACAATATGTCGGCCATCAGGGCTGAAGATGGCCGATGTGACCCAGGCCCTATGATAAAAGATGGCTTTTCTTTCCCATGAGCCATCGGCTTTTCTGCCGTAAATTTTCACTGTGTCATCTTCGCTGGCAGTGACTACATGAAGGCTATCCGGGCTGAAGTTAGCTGTGTTGACATGATCCTTGTGGTCAATGACGGTCTTTACTTCCCATGAACCTTTGTCGTTCTTGCCACAGACTTTCGCGGTGTGATCCCTGCTGGCAGTGACCACATAGCGGTTATCGGGACTGAAGCTGACTGAATTGACAATGTCATTATGGTCAATGATGGCTTCTACTTTCCACGATCCATCGGTATTCTGGCTATGGATTTTCGCTGTGTAATCCCAACTGGCGGTGACTACATGGCGGCCATCGGCGCTGAAGGCAGCTGATTGGACCAAACCATCATGGGAGAAGGTGGCTGTTAATTGCCATGATCCATCGTCCTTCCGGCTATGGATTTTCGCTGTCATGTCCCAACTGGCGGTCAACACATGGCGGCTATCGGCACTGAAGGTGGCTGATCGCACCGAATACTCATTGGTAATGATGGCTTTTTTTGTCCATGATTTATCGTACTCCAGACCATATATTTTCGCCGTGCCATCATAACTGGCAGTCACCAGATGCTGACCATCGGGGCTGAAACTGACTGAGTTGAGGTCACCGTTGTGTGGAATAAGGCCCTGTTGTACCCATGATCCATTGCCCTCCTTGCCGTAGATTCTCACCATTCTACTGGCGGTGGCCAGATGGCGGCCATCGGCACTGAGGGCGGCTGAGTTGATAGTTTCATTTTCCTTAATGGTGGAGTTTGTTACCAACTTAAACCTTTCATAATGAGACATCAGCTTAGCCTTGGTGAAATACAACAGAGCAGGAAAATAAACACTCTCCCGTCGCCCCACGAGTGAATTGACTAACTCTTTGTCATTCGTAAACGACTGCAACCAATCACGGAGCTGATAGTCATTTTTTCTGCTGATGGTCATGCTCAGTTGATGCTGATGGGGTGAAGGAAACCGGCGATACCAGGCTTTTGCCAGAGCGTTATCCTGTTTGACAAGATCGCGAAGGTGGATACATACCTGTTGTAAACTGCAAATATCCCTAAGCTTCAAATAACGAAAAACTCTGGAAAGAGATAATAAGGATAAATGCTGCAGTGAAGGTTTTTCATTTTTTCCTGTGTCAGCCAGAGAGATTGTTCTGCCTGCACGGCTAGCCGCATCTGTTCTTGATTGAACTCGTTCAGGTTGTGAATGTAAGCCTTCAATGCTGGAGTTATTACCTATCCCATTCATGATTTGTTCCCAGAGACTGAGTATTTATCTTGATTAGCAATTACCATTGAGCTGGTTAATTGCCGAATGGCGTCTCTCAGTGAACAGCATTCAATTATTTCTCTGCAGTTCATTAATTTGCACTGTTCTATCCCAACTGGCGGTTACCACATAGCGATTATCGGCGCTAAAGTTGGCTGTCATAACCAAGTTGCCATGGGTAACGCTGGCTCTTTCTGACCATGACCCATCGTTCGCCTGACTAATGATTTTCGCCGTCCAATCTTTGCTGCCGGTCACCAGATGGCAGCCATCAGGGCTGAAGGTGGCTGAATGCACAGCTCTGGAATGTTTAATGACGGTTTTTTCTTGCCATTTTTCATGAGCGTTCAGGTAATAGATTTTCACCGTGCGATCATTACTGGCAGTCACCAAATGGCGGCTATCGGGGCTGAAGGTAGCTGAGTTGACAGAACCCTCGTGGTGAATGGTAGCTATTTCTACCCAGAATCCATTGCTATCCCTGCCAAAGATTTTCGCCTCTTTGTCATCGCTGGCAGTCACTACATAGCGGCCATCGGGGCTGAAACTGGCTGAATTGATGCTGTTTTCATGGGAAATGACACCTTCTAATTCCCATGATCCATCGGCCTTCTGACCATGGATGTTCGCTCTATGATTCCCCCAAACGATTACCAAATGGCTGCCATCGGTGCTGAAGGTGGCAGATATCTTATTGACGTCGTCGGTTATGCGTTTTTCTGGTTCGATATAACCTCGGGAAAGGCTGGCTGTTTCTGCCCATGATCCATCGTCCATCCGGCTATGGATTTTCGCTGTGTAATTCCAAAAGGCAGTTATCACATGGCAGCCATCGGTGCTGAAAGCGGCTGATTGGACACAACCATCATCGCGCAGGGTGAGGGTGGTTGATAATGCCCATGATTCATCGGACCCCAGGCTATATATTTTCGCCGTGTAATCGCTGCTGATTGTTAGCAAATGCTGGCCATCAGGGCTGAACATGGGTGATTTGACCCTGCAGTGATTGGGAATGCTGGTTTTTTTTAACCATGATCCAACACTCTTCTGGTCATAGATAGTCGCCTTATATTTATCACTGGCGGTCACAAGATGACGGCCATCGACGCTCAGAGCGGCTGACTTGATCAAACTATTTTCGTGAATAGTGGCTTCTGTATTCAGATTAAATGTTTCATATTGAGACATTAGCCGGGCTCTGTTGAAATATAACAACGCAGGCGAATAAACGCTCTCCAGTCTGAGATTTGCCAATGGCTCGACTAACGCCTCATCCTCGGTAAAGAGGTTCAACCAATCACGAATTTGATGACTGTCTTTTGCATTGATGGACGTGCTTAGTTGACGCTGGTGTGCTGAAGAAAACTGGCGATACCAGGCTTTTGCCAGAGCGTTGTCGTCTTTGACAGCGGTTTGGAGGTGCTTGCATGTCAGTCCTGTATTGTAAATATCTCTAAGCTGCAAACAGCGAAAAATCATGGAAAGTGAGGGTAAAGACAGTAGTGATGGTCTTTGCTTTTTTTCCTCGCCAACTACAGTGACGCTCCTGCCCGCGCTGTCATTCGCTGGTGTTGCCAGTCGAGCTAGCTTTGGTGGCGAGACCGGACCTTCAACGAGGGGATTATTATCTATTCCGTGCATGTCTGACTCCTGAAAAATTTGGAATTATCTTCGTCCAATAGAGACGTTCGAAAGTTAATCATTCAGGTTAGAAACTGTTTCGGAATGATAAGTTCAAAACATTTTGTTAAGTGCAACTAACAAAGTTTCTGTCTTTTCGCCTGCGCAGAAAGATGTCAGACAATGACAGCAGGTAATGAATCATTCATCCGTAGTTCAGTGATTTGCACCTCACAGTCCCTGCCGGCAGTAATCACACGGCTGCCATCGGCGCTGAAGGTAGCATATAAGACGTTGCCTTTGTGGTAAATTCTGGCTTTTTCTGACCATGATCCATCGTCGTTCTGGCCGATGATTTTCGCCGTTCCGTCCCTGCTGGCAGTGACCAGATGGCGGCTATCAGGGCTGAAGCTGGCTGAATTGACCCCATCGTCATGGTTAAAGGTGGCTTTTTTTATCCATTTTTCATCAGCGTTCAGGTAATAGATTTTCACCGTGCAGTCGTTACTGGCAGTGAGCACGTAACGGCCATCGGGACTGAAGGTGGCTGACCAGACAGCACAATCGTGTTCAATGGTGATTTCTGGCAGCCATGATCCATCGGCCTGCCTGCCGTAGATTTTCGCTGTGAAATCGCGGCTGGCGGTCACGATATAGTGACTGTCCGGGCTGAAGTTGCCCGTGTAGACGATACTTTCATGGGGAATGATACCTTTCACTTCCCATGATCCATCGGTCTTCTGACTGTGTATTTTTGCTGTGTAATCAAAACCCGCTGTGACCAGGTGGCAGCCATCGGCGCTGAGGGCGGCTGATTCGATACGTGCATTATGGGAAAGGGTGGTTGGTAATTCCCATGATCCATCGTCTTTCAGGCCATGGATCATCGTCGTTCCGTCCCTGCTGGTAGTCAACACATGGCGCTCATCGACAATGAGGCTTAATGCATGACGATTATTTGCCAGGGTCGCTTTATGTTTCCATGACCCATCAGCCTCCTTGTCATAGATTTTCACTGTGCCATCGCCACAGGCGGTCAACACACGGTCACCATTGAGGTTAAAAATAACTGAGTTGACCCAGTCCTCATGGGGAATGGTGGTTATATTTTCCCATGATCCGTCAGTCTTATAAACGTAGATTTGCGGCGTTCTTTCTCTTGGGTCTTCAGCGACGGTTACCATATGGCGGCCGTCAACACTGAGGAGAGCTGTTTCGATAGCCATGTCTTCCTTGATGGTGGCTTTATTAACCAATTTAAAGGTTTTACACTCGGACATCAGCTTAGTCTTGGTGAAATATAACCGTGCAGGTAAATAAACACTCTCAGGTTTGCAATCTTTGAACGACGTCAGTACCGCCTCATCATTAGTAAATGACTGCAACCAGGCACGGAGTTGATTCCCATTTTTTGTATTGATGGTTTTCCTGAGTTGATACTGGTGTGGTGAAGAAAACTGTCGATACCAGGCTTTTGCCAGAGTGTTATCTTCGTTGATAAGGTCGCGAAAGCGGGTACATACTTTTGTTAAGCTGCTAACATCCCGAAACTTCAAATGAGAAAAAATCATGGCAAGTGATAATGAAGATAAACCCTGCAATGAAGGTTTATTCTCGATTTCCTTGTCGGGTTCAGTGACGCTCCTGCCTGCGCAGATAACCTTTGGTGTTTGCAAACGAACTTGCCCGGGTGGTGGGGAGTGTGAACCATCGGTGCTCGATTTATTATCTATTCCATGCATGTTTTATTTCCTTATCCCTGATTGGCAAAGACGTCCAATATTGATTCAGGTAGTTAGAATCGGATTTAGAGGGAAAGTTCATGACATGTTGTTTAGTTCAACTAACAAAAACAGGACTCTGATTCCGGACAATGGTTAATAATTTCTATCTTTCAACACAGGCAGAATGGCGTCACTCACTGACCACCCTTGTTGAGTAAGAAAAATCACATGGTTATACAGACACGCTGAAAAAGGGTTGGGGCAGCAGGCAATAAGTTACTCCTCTGTAGTTCAGTGATTATCACCCTGTTGCCACCAGCAGTCACCACGTGGCTGCCATCGTCGCTAAAGCTGGCTGATTTAAGCCAGTATCTGTGGGAAATACAGGCTTTTTCTACCCATGACCCATCGGACAGCTGGCCAATGATTTTCGCCGTGAAATCATCACTGGCGGTCACCAAATGGCGGCCATCAGGGCTGAAGGCCGCTGACCTGACACGATCCTTATGGTGAAAGATGGTTTTTTCTACCCATGATCCACTGTTTTTCCGGCCGTAGATTTTCACTCTGCAATCACTGCCGGTGGTCACCAGATGACGGCAGTCGGGGCTGAAGCTCGCTGATGTAACCCGGTCTCTATGGGAAATGCAGGCTTTTTCTACCCATGAGCCATCAGGATTCTGACTAATGATTTTTGCCGTCCAATCGTCGCTGGCGGTCACCAGATGGCGGCCATCAGGGCTGAAGGTGGCTGAATTGACAGGTAGTTGATGATAAAAAATGAAGGCGTTTTTTTCCCATGATCCATCGGTATTCTGGCGATGGATTTTTGCCGTCTTATCCCGACTGGCGGTGACCAGAAGGTGGCCATCGGGGCTGAAGTTACCTGAGGAAACCGCATCATTATGGGAAAATGTGGCTGTCAATTGCCATGATCCATCGTCCTTTCGGCTAAGGAGTTGCGCCGTTCCATCCGAACTGTTGGTTATTACATGGCGATCATCGGTGCTAAAGCTGGCTGATATAACCGGGATATCGTGGGAAAAGCAGGCTTTTTCTGACCATGACCCATCGCACCCCAAACGGTATATTTTTGCTGTACCATCCCGACTGGCGGTCAACACACGCTCCCCATCGTGGCTGAAAATAGCTGAGTTGACCCGGCTTTGATGGGGAATGATGGTATTTGTTTGCCATGATCCATCAGCCATGTGGCGGTAGATTTTTGCTGTATTGTCAAGACTGATGGTTAACAGATGGCGGCCATCGACACTGAGGGCGGCTGAGTTGACAGATTTATTTTCGTAAATGGTGTCTTTTCTCATCCAATTAAATATTTTATATCCGGACATCAGCCTGGCTCTGGTGAAATATAACTGAGCAGGCACAAAAGCCCTGGCCGGGTTGAGGTTTGTGAGTGACTTCAACAACGCCTGATTATTCGTGAACGACTTTAACCAATTACGGAGTTGAGAAGCATCTTTTGTTTTGATAGCTGCCCTTAGTTGATACTGCTGTGCTGAAGGAAACCGACGGTACCAGGCTTTTGCCAGAGCGTTATCCTGTTTGACAGCCTTGCGAAGAAAGGTACAGGTAAGTTCTACGCTGCGGATATCTCTAAGCTCCAAATAGGAAAAAATCATGGAAAGTGATAATGAGGATATAGCCTGTAATGAAGGTTTATCCTTTATTTTCTGGTCAGGTATCCTGACGCTCCTGTCTGCATGGGTACCCTCTGGTTTTTGCAAATGAGCTCGCTTAGGTGGCAAGAGTAAAGCTTGAGTTCTGGCGTTATTATCTGTTCCATTCATATTTTTTTCTCTGAAAGCAGGTAGCTATCCTCAATGAGCAACGATGTTCAATATTCATCCAGCTGCTTAGAGTTGGTTTTAGAATGAAAGTTCATGACATCTGGTGAAGTGCAGCTAATCCCGTCATTCCCGGCTTCATTCTCGTCATTCCCGGCTTCATTCTCGTCATTTCCGGCTTCATTCTCGTCATTCCCGGCTTCATTCTCGTCATTCCCGCGAAAGCGGGAATCCACACTGACTCACCACCAGAACCATACTGCCCGGTGCCCCCCTGGCCTTGTCATCCCCGAGAAGGCAGAGATCCACTGTTGGCGCTGGATTCCCGCCTTCGCGGGAATGACGACTTCAGAGCGTGAGAACGAGCTGTTGAAGTTTTGCGACACCCTCTTGAGTAAGAAAAATCACAAGATGGTACAGATACGCTGAAGAAGGGGTGGGGCAGCAGGCAATAAATTACTCCACTGTAGTTCAGTGATTATCACTGTGTCGTCACCAACGGTCACCACATGGCTGCCATCGTCGCTAAAGCTGGCTGATTTAAGCCAGTATCTGTGGAAAATACAGGCTTTTTCTACCCATGACCCATCGCGCTGCAGGCCAATGATTTTCGCTGTGCCATCATCACTGGCGGTCACCAAATGGCGGCTATCAGGGCTGAAGGCCGCTGACCTGACACTCTCCTCATGGTAAAAGATGGCTTTTTCTGCCCATGATCTATTGTCTCGCTGGCAGTAGATTTTCACTCTGCAATCAGCGCCGGAGGTCACCAAATGACGACAGTCGGGGCTGAAGGTGGCTGAAAGTACCTGTTTATCATGGGAAATGCAGGCTATTTCTAACCATGAGTCATCGGGCTGCTGACTAATGATTTTCGCTGTGCCATCGTTGCTGGCGGTCACCAGATCGCGGCCATCAGGGCTGAAGGTGGCTGACATGACACGATTCTGATGGTAAAAAGTGAAGACTGCTTCTTCCCATGATCCATCAGCTTTCTGGCGATGGATTTTCGCTGTATTATCCCAACTGGCGGTGACCACATGGTGGCCATCGGGGCTGAAGTTACCTGAGTAAACCGCACCATCATTATGGGAAAATGTGGCTGTCAATTGCCATGATCCATCGTCCTTCCGGCTATGGATTTGCGCCGTTCCATCCAAACTGTTGGTTATCACACGGCGGCCATCGGCGCTAAAGCTGGCTGTCAGAACCGAGTTATCATGGGAAATGCAGGCTTTTTCTAACCATGACCCATCGCACCCTAAACGGTATATTTTCGCTGTGTCATCCTCACTGGCGGTTAACACTTGCTCCCCATCGGGGCTGAAAATAGCAGAGTTGAGCTGGTCTTGATGGGGAATGATGGTGTTTGTTTCCCATGATCCATCAGCCGTGCGGCGGTAGATTTTTGCTGTATAATCGAGACTCGCGATTAACAGATGGCGACCATCGACACTGAGGGCAGCTGAGCTGACAGATTTATTTTCGTGAATGGTGTCTTTTCTCACCAAATTAAATATTTTACATTCGGACATCAGCCTGGCTCTGGTGAAATATAACTGAGCAGGCACACTAACCCCCACCGGGTTGAGGTCTGTGAGTGACTTCAACAACGCCTGATCATTGGTGAATGACTCTAACCAATCGCGAAGTTGACTAGCATCTTTTGTTTTGATGGCTGTCCTTAGTTGATACTGCTGTGCTGAAGGAAACCGGCGATACCAGGCTTTTGCCAGAGCGTTATCTTCTTTGACAGCCTTGCGAAGGTAGGTACAGGTAAGTTCTATGCTGCGGATATCTCTAAACTCCAAATAGGAAAAAATCACAGAAAGTGGTATTGAAGATAAAACCTGCAATGAAGGTTTTTCCTCTATTTTCTGGTCAGGTACCTTGATGCTCCTATCTGCATGGTTACCCTCTGGCGATTGCAAATGAACTTGCTCAGGTGGCGAGAGTGAAATTACAATTCTGGAGTTATTATCTGTTTCATTCATATTTTTTTCTCTTAAAGCAGGTGGCTAACCTCGATGAGCAACGACGTTCAGTATTGATTCAGCTGCTTAGAGTCGGTTTTAGAATGAAAGTTCATGAAATCTTGTCAGGCCGAATCGTGTTACTCACTGACCACCCCTGTTGAGTAAGAAAAATCACAAGATGGTACAGATACGCTGAAGAAGGGGTGGGGCAGCAGGCAATAAATCACTCCACTGTAGTTCAGTGATTATCACCTTGTCGTCACCAGCGGTCACCACATGACTGCCATCGTCGCTAAAACTGGCTGACATAATCCGGTATCTATGGGAAATGCGGGCTTTTTCTAACCATGACCCATCGCGCTGCAGACCAATGATTTTCGCTGTGCCATCATTACTGGCGGTCACCAAATGGCGGCCATCAGGGCTGAAGGCCGCTGAGCTGACAGGATCATCATGTTTAAAGGTGGCTTTTATTACCCATGATCCATTGTTTTTTTGGCGATGGATTTTCACTGTCTTATCCCAACTGGTGGTGACCACATGGTGGTTATCGGGGCTGAAGGTGGCTGATAGAACCGTGTTATCATGGGAAATACAGGTTATTTCTAACCATGAGCCATCGGGCTGCTGACTAATGATTTTCGCCGTGCCATCTTCGCTGGCAGTCACCAGGTGGCGGCCATCAGGGCTGAAGGTGGCTGACCTGACACGATTCTGATGGTTAAAAGTGAAGGCTGCTTCTTCCCATGATCCATCGGTTTTCTGGCGATGGATTTTCACTGTTTTGTCCCAACTGGCGGTGGCTACATTGTGGCCATCGGGGCTCAAGTTGCCTGAGTAAACAGCTTCATTATGGAAAAATGTGGCCGTCAATTGCCATGATCCATCGTCCATCCGGCTATGGATTTGCGCCGTTCTGTCCGAACTGTTGGTTATCACATGGCGGCCATTGCTGCTAAAGCTGGCTGCCAGAACCGAGTCATTATGGAAAATGCAGGCTTTTTCTGACCATGATCCATCGCCCCCCAAACGGTATATTTTCGCTGTGCCATCCCAACTGGCGGTTAACACATGCTCCTCATCGGGGCTGAAAATAGCTGAGCTGACCCTTCTTCCATGGGGAATGATGGTGTTTGTTTCCCATGATCCATCAGCCGTGCGGCGGTAGATTTTTGCTGCATATTCGAAATTGGCGATTAACAGATGGCGGCCATCGACACTGAGGGCGGCTGTGTCGACAGATTCATCTACGTGAATGGTATCTTTTCTCACCAAATTAAATATTTTATATTCGGACATCAGCCTGGCTTTGGTGAAATATAACTGAGCAGGCACACAAGCCCCCACCGGGTTGAGGTCTGTGAGTGACTTCAACAATGTCTGATTATTCGTGAACGACTTTAACCAATCACGGAGTTGAGTAGCATCTTTTGTTTTGATGGCTGCCCTTAGTTGATACTGCTGTGCTGAAGGAAACCGACGGTACCAGGCTTTTGCCAGAGCCTTATCCTCTTTGACAGCCTCGTGAAGAAAGGTACAGGTACGTTCTATGCTGCGGATATCCCTAAGCTCCAAATAGGAAAAAATCATGGAAAGTGATAATGGGGATAAAAACTGCAATGAAGGTTTATCCTTTCTTTTCTGGTCAGGTACCCTGACCCTCCTGTCTGCATGGTTACCCTCTGGTGTTTGCAATTGAGCTCGCTTGGGAGGCGAGTGTGAAACTTCAATTCTGGGGTTATTGTCTATTCCATTCATATTTTTTTCTCTGAAAGCAGGTACGTATCCTCAATGAGCAGCGACGTTTAATATTGATCCAGCGGTTTAGAATCGGTTTTAGAATGAAAGTTCATGACAGGTTGTTAAGTGCAGCTAACAAAATTTATTTTTTTCAACACAGGCCGTATGGTGTCACTCATTGACCACCCGTGTTGAGTAAGAAAAATCACAAGATTGTACAGATACGCTGAAGAAGGGGTGGGGCAGCAGGCAATAAATCACTCCACTGTAGTTCAGTGATTATCGCCGTGTTGTCACCAGCGGTCACCACATGACTGCCATCGTCGCTAAAACAGGCTGATATAACCCAGTATCCATGGGAAATGCAGGCTTTTTCTAACCATGAGCCATCGAGCTGCAGACCAATGATTTTCGCTGTGCCATCATCACTGGCGGTCACCAAATGGCGGCCATCAGGGCTGAAGGTCGCTGAGGTGACAGGATCCTCATGTTTAAAGATGGCTTTTTCTACCCATTTTCCATTATTTTTCTGGCCGTAGATTTTCACTTTGCAATCACTGCAGGTCACTAAATGACGGCAGTCGGGGCTGAAGCTGGCTAATAGAACCTTGTTATCATGGGAAAAGCAGGCTATTTCTAACCATGAGCCATCGGGCTGCTGGCTGATGATTTTTGCTGTGCCATCGTCACTGGCGGTCACCAGATGGCGGCCATCAGGGCTGAAGGCGGCTGAACTGACTCGATCCTGATGGTAAAAAGTGAAGACTGCTTCTTCCCATGATCCATCGGTCTTCTGGCGATGGATTTTCGCTGTCATGTCCCAACTGGCGGTGACCAGATGGTGGCCATCGGGGCTCAGGTTACCTGAGTAAACAGCATCATCATGGAAAAATGTGGCTGTCAATTGCCATGATCCATCGTCCTTCCGGCTATGGATTTGCGACGTTTTATCCGAACTGTTAGTTATCACATGGCGGCCATTGGCGCTAAAGCTGGCTTTTATAACCGAGCCATTATGGAAAATGCAGGCTTTTTCTGACCATGACCCATCGCACCCCAGACGGTATATTTTTGCTGTGTCATCCCAACTGGCCGTTAACACTTGCTCCCCATCGGGGCTGAAAATAGCTGTGCGGATCCTTCTTCCATGGGGAATGATGGTGTTTGTTTCCCATGATCCATCAGCCATGCGGCGGTAGATTTTTGCTGCATAATCGCGGTTGGCGATTAACAGATGGCGGCCATCGACACTGAGGACGGCTGAGTCGACTGAGTCATTTTCGTAAATGGTGTCTTTTCTCACCAAATTAAATATTTTATATTCGGACATCAGCCTGGCTCTGGTGAAATATAGCTGAGCAGGCACAGAAACCCCCACCGGGTTGAGGTCTGTGAGTGACTTCAACAATGCCTGATTATTCGTGAACGACTCTAACCACTCACGGAGTTGAGTAGCATCTTTTGTTTTGATGGCTGCCCTTAGTTGATACTGATGTGCTGAAGGAAACCGACGATACCAGGCTTTTGCCAGAGCCTTATCTTCTTTGACAGCCTCGTGAAGAAAGGTACAGGTACGTTCTATGCTGCGGATATCCCTAAGCTCCAAATAGGAAAAAATCATGGAAAGTGGTAATTCGGTTAAAGCCTGCAATGAAGGTTTATCCTTTATTTTCTGGTCAGGTACCCTGACTCTCCTGTCTGCATGGTTACCATCTGGTGTTTGCAAATGAGCTCGTTTAGGAGGCGAGTGTGAAACTTCAATTCTGGGGTTATTGTCTATTCCATTCATATTTTTTTCTCTGAAAGCAGGTACGTATCCTCAATGATCAACGACGTTCAATGTTGATCCAGCTAGTTAGATTCGGATTTAGCATGAAAGTTCATGACAGGATGTTAAGTGCAACCAATAAGGCTGTTTCTTTCAACAGGGGCAGAGTGGCGTCACTCACTGACCACCCCTGTTGAGTAAGAAAAATCACAAAATGATACAGCTACTCATAGAAAGGGGGGGGGCAGCAGGCAATAAATCACTCCTTCGTAGTTCAGTGATTTTCACCGAATAGTCGTTGGCAACGGTTAACACATAGCGGCCATCAGTGCTGAACGAGGCTGAGATAATCCAGTCATTATTACGGGGAATGCCGGTATTGTGGGAAATGCTGACTTTTTCTAACCATGACCCGTCGGCATTCTTGCCAATGATTTTCGCCGTTCCGTCCCTGCTGGCAGTTACCACATGACAGCCATCAGGGCCGAAGGCGGCTGATAAGACTTCCCGCTTATGAACAATGTTGGCTTCTGGCTGCCATGATCCATCGGCTTTCCGACCATAGATTTTTACCGTCTTATCATCACTGGCAGTCACTACATAGCGGCTATCAGGGCTAAAGTTGGCTGAGTTGACACAGGCAGAATGACAAATGGTCTCTTCTGGTTCCCAAGATTTATCGGCTTTCTGACCACAGATTTTCGCCGTGCCATCCTTACTGGCGGTCGCCACATGGCGGCCATCGGGGCTGAAGGTGGCTGATACGACCCAGCCATCATGATCAATACTGGCTTCTTCTAAACGTGATCCATCATCTCTGAAGCCACAGATTTCCGCAGTATAATATTCACTGTCGGTCACTATATTGCGAGCATCGGGGCTGAAGTTGGCAAATCTGATCGAACCATATTGAGGGATAGTGGCTATGCTTTCCCATGATCCGTCGTCCCTGAGGCTGTAGACTTTTGCCTTTAGATCGGAACTGGCGGTCACCACATGGCGGCCATCGGGACTGAAGGCGGCATAGTTGACAGAGTCTCTATGGGAAATGCTGGCTACTGGTTCCCAGGACCCATCGGCCTTATGGCAGTAGATTTTCGCCTTGCCATCGCAACTTGCGGTCACCACATGCTGACCATCGGGGCTGAAGGTGGCCGATTCGACAGGTCCCCTGTGTCGAATGACGGTATTTTCTGCCCATGCTCCATCAGTCTTATGAACGTAAATTCTCGCATTGTCATCGTCGCTGGCGGTGATCAGGTGGCGCCCATCGACACTGAGGCTGGCTGAGTTTACGTATTCATTTTCGGTGATAGTTGATGTTGTAATTAATTTAAATGTTTTACATTCAGACATCAGTTTAGCCTTGGTGAAAAAAAACAGAGCAGGTGCATAAACCGCCTTCGGGTTGAGGTCTGTAAGTGAATTCACTAACACCTGATCATTCGTAAATGACTCCAACCAACCACGGAGTTGCTCCTTGTTTTTTGTATTGATGGCTGTCCTTAGTTGATACTGGTGTAATGAAGGGAACCGTCGATACCAGGCTTTTGCCAGAGCATTATCTTGTTTGATACCATCGCGAAGGCGGCTACATACCCGTTCCAGACTGACAATATCTCGAAGTTTCAAATAGCGGAAAATCATGGGACTTGATAATACAGAAAAATACTGAAACGAAGGGCTATCCTTTTCTTCCTCATAAGCTTTAGCGACGGATCTACCCGCACTGATACAAAATAATGTGCTCCCCAAATGAGTTTGTCTGGTTGGTGGCGGCTCTGATTCTGCAATGCTGGCGTTATTATCTATTCCTTGCATGCCTTGCTCTTCCCAAGTGGTTATCTGGCTTCGATCAATACGGGCAGTCAACATTGATGAAAGTTCATGAAATGTTGTGAAGTACAGCTGACAAGTTTTGTTTCTTTCAACAGGGGCAGAATGGCGTCAGTCACTGACCACCCCCGTTGAGTAAGAAAAATCACACGATTGTACAGCTACGCTGAGAAAGGGGTGGGGCAGGCAATAAATCACTCCGCTTTAGTTCAGTGATTTTCACCATGTGGCCGCCAGCGGTCAGCACATGACTGCCATCGTCGCTAATGCTGGCTGATAGAACATAGCCATCATGGGAAATGCAGGCTTTTTCTACCCATGACCCATCGGGCAGCAGACCCATGATTTTCGCCGTGCCATCATCACTGGCGGTCACGAAATGGAGGCCATCAAGGCTGAAGGCGGCTGACCTGGCGCGATCCTTATGGTGAATGATGGCTTTTTTTAGCAATGATCCATTGTCTTTCCGGGCGTAGATGTTCACTGTGCCATCATAGCCGACAGTCACCAAATGACGGCAGTCGGGACTGAAGGTGGCTGATTCGACAATACCATCATGGAGTAGTATGGCGGTTAATTCCCATGAACCATTGTCTTTGCGGCTATGGATTTTTGCAGTGCAATCACTACTGGTGGTCACGAGATGGCGGTTATCAGGGCTGAAGGTGGCCGATAAGACACTACTCTCATGGTCAATGATGGCTTCTTCTTCCCATGATCCATCGGTCTTCCGGGCAAGGATTTTCGCCGTACTATCCCAACTGGCGGTGACTGCATAGCGGCTATCAGGGCTGAAGCTGGCCGATTCGACACCATCATTATGGGAAAATGTGGCTGTCAATTGCCATGATCCATCGTCTATCTGGCTATGGATTTGCACCTTTCCATCCGAACTGTTGGTTATCACATGTTGGCTATCGGCGCTAAAGTTGGCTGATAGAACCGGGGCATCATGGGAAATGATGGCTTTTGGTTGCCATGATTCATCCAGTTTCCATGCTTCTTCGTACCCCAAACTATATATTTTCGCTGTGCCATCCCGGCTGGCGGTCAACACATGCTTCCCGTCGAGGCTGAAAATAGCTGAGTAGACAAAGCTTTTATGGGAAATGGTGGTTACTTTTTCCCATGATCCATCAGTCATGTGGCGGTAAATTTTTGCCTTATTGGCGTAATTGACAGCAAGCAGATAGCGACCGTCAGAACTGATCGCGGCTGAGGCGATACGTTTTTTTCCTTGAATGGTGGCTTTTGTCAGCAAATTAAATGTTTTACATTCGGACATCAGCCTGGTTTTGGTGTAATATAACCGGGCAGGGAAACAACTATCCTCGCGATTGAGATTTGTGAGTGACTCTACCAACGCCTGGTCATTCGAGAACGACTCTAACCAATCACGGAGTTGATTATCGTCTTTTGTTTTGATGGCAGTGCTTAGTTGACACTGTTGTGCTGGAGAGAACCGACGATACCAGTCTTTTGCCAGAGCGTTATAATCCATGACAGTCTCGGGAAGGGGGGTGCAAACCGGTTCTGAACTGAGGATATCCCGAGGCTCCAAATCGTGAAAAGTCATGGCAGATGATGACGGGGATATAACTGATAATGAAGGTTTTTCCTTTTCTTCCATACCAGATACTGTGATGCTCCTTCCTGCCCTTGTAACCGCTGATGTTTCCAATCGAGCTCGTTTGGGTAGTGGCGAGAGAGGGCCTTGAACGATGGAGCTATTGTCTATTTTATTCATGTTTTGTTCCTTGAAAGTGAGTATTTCATCCTTGATAAGCAAGGGGCGCTATAGTCGATACTTGGATTTAGATTCGATTTTTGCTCGGAAGTTCATAACAGGTTGATAAGTAAAACCAACAAAATTTTATTATCTGACACTGGCAGAATGGCTTATTTCCAGGATGGTGCGTAACTTGAGTTATTTAAATCAGCTCATTTTTTGTATTTTCGAAGGTGTGGCTCCGTCGGTCGAGGTGTTAGTGAACGGACTATTTGATGATTGCTTTGTATTCCCACTATTTGTCGGGAAAGCACCGGTTGTTGAAACAACATCGGACAGAAATTCGACAATTTTATGAGCACCTTTTTTTCTTGCATAATCTAATGGACTATCACCTTCAGTTGTCAACTGGTCAAGAGTGAAGTCAGATCGTTTTAATAGTAATTGGATGAAACTTAGTGAATCAGACTCAATAGCTGCCATCAGTACAGTCTTTTTGCAGTCTTTTTTCTGAAGAAGTGTTTTTCTATTGCTGATCGCCTCTTCAACTTTTTTACGTGCTTTATCATTATTGTGAGAAGTTTTATTGTACTCGCCAATTAATGCCACAATGTCATCTCCGTGAAATTCAACCCCCACTCTTGTATCTTTCAGATTATCTGCCAATGTCTCTATATCATAAAATTGCTGCTCGTTTAGCTTCCTCTTTATAAAGCTACGTACTGTGATATCGTATTTAATGGGCTGGTCAATATTCGCACCCAGATTGATTAGTTTGTTAATAATCTCAAGGCTTGTTGAATCAATCTTTATCTGCAAGGCAATATGGCCTAATGCAGTCTTACCCTCAGAGTCTTTAGCATCAACGCAGAGTTTATGAGAATCTAATAGTGACTGAATTATCTCAGTAAAATCACTATTGGCATTCCTGTCTTTGCTTTTTTTGTAACAGTCAATAGCTACTTGGAGCGGTGTTATTCCTTTGAGGCCGGGAGCATTGATATCTTCTTTTTCTATTAATATCTTGACAACCTTCACGGCAGCATTCTGGATAGCATAAATAAGCGGAGTTTCATTGTTGACTTTTAAATTATTAATACCCAGGCGATTTATCATTATTTTCATGAGATCTGATGAGTTGGCTTGGATAATCGACATTAATAATCTTTCTTTGTAGTTATCTTTCAGATCACTAGCTTTGAGTGACAGCATCTCTTTTCTTATTATTTCATAAGCTTCGAATCGATCCATGCTGGTAAGTGTGTTTAGTTTGGCAATCGATGGTATCAACGGAAACCGGCCATTTCTGAAGTCTTCCAGATTGTCTGCCAATGCCTCTATATCATAAAATTGCTCCTTATTTAGCCTCCCCTTTATAAAGTTACGTACTGTTATATCGCGTATAATGGGCTGATCAATATTGGCACCCAGATTGATTAGTTTGTTAATAATCTCAAGGCTTGTTGAATCAATTATTGTCTGAAGGGCAGTATGGCATAATGCGGTCATACCCTCAGAGTCCTTAGCATCAACGCAGAGTTCATGACAATCTAATATGAACTGAATTATCCTAGTAAAATCACTGATAGAATTACGATCGGTAATCATATCTTTCCTTTTCTTGTAACAGTCAATAGCTACTTGGAGTGGTGTTTTTCCTTCGAGGCCGGGAGCATTGATATCTTGTATTTCTATTAATATCCTGACAACGTCCACGGCAGCATTCTGGATAGCATAAATAAGCGGTGTTTCATTGTTGACTTTTAAATTATTAATACCCAGGCGATTTATCATTATTTTCAGCATATCTGATGAGTCGGTTTGGATAATCGACATTAATAATCTTTCTTTGTGGTTATCTTTCAGGTCACTAGCCTTGAGTGCCAGCATCTCTTTTTTTATTTTTTCACGAGCTTTGAGTTCATACCAGTTGGAAATTTTGTTTATGTTGGCGATCGATTCTATCAAAGAGTCAATAGTTAATTCATGGCTAATAGCCTTCTGACTTCTGGAGTTCTCTGTTTTCTCGACATCCCATAAATTTTTTATGTGATCGATAATACGGAGTCCATTGCTTAAAATGCAGGAATATAAATCACTATTCTTACCAGAACATCTATCAGGATGAAAATATTTTGTTAACGTTTTAATAATGTACTCTACATTTGAATTGTCTGAATTTTGATCAATCTTCAATATGTTGGCTAACAGAAACTTGAATATTGTTTTTTCGTTATCAGTTATTGTAACTCCGTTCTCAACTTTATTTAGAATTGATTCTATGTAGTTACCGACACCTTTAAGTTCCCTTAAAGATTCTTTTAAATTAATCCTCTTTGACCTTTGTTGCTTATTGATCTCTTCTAGAGCGTCTTGTATTTCTATCGAATCAGCAATATTACTCTCTATCGTTCTGCAGAAAGTTTCGGCATGCCTGTTTAATCCATCAAAAAAATCAGAGGTTTGAGCAAGGGTGGGTAATATATGAATTAATTCGATAGTTCTTTCATTGACAGGTGTGTCATTCGGAAGTTTATTGGAAAATTTAAGGCTCTGCTGACTATAAATTTCCATAAGTCTAATTTTTAAAAAGCGTCCCACAGATCTGCTGTTGCCTGAATGAATCAGGCAGCCACCTGTGTTATGTTCGTCAAACAGAACCTTTGAAATCAAACCAAGCGCTTCCATGTTCATAGTTATGTACTTCCTTTCATTAATTTTTTGTAAATGGTTTTTAGACTTTATTATTGATTAGGTCATCCATTAGACTTTTACTTCTACTAAAAGTTCAATTAAGAGAATTTTGACTCGTGCCCACGGACCAGAGAGGCTGTCGCAAAACTCCAACAGCTCGTTCCCATGCTCTGAGTTCGTCATTCCCGCGAAGGCGGAAATCCAGCGCCAACGGTGGATCTCTGCCTTCTCGGGGATGACCAGGCCAGGGGGGCACCGGGCAGTACGGTTCTGGTGGAGAGTCAGTGTGGATTCCCGCCTTCGCGGGAATGGCGAGAATGAAATCGGGAATGACGAGAATGAAGCCGGGAATAACGGGAGTCAACTCCTGCCCAGGCTGGAGAGGGTTTTGCGACACCCTCTCCAGCCTGGGCAGGAGCCTTGTCACCTATAGTGACTGATTTCCAGGATGATGCGTACTTGAGTTAGTTAAATCAGCTCATTTTTTGTATTTTCGGAGGTGTGGCTCCGTCAGTGGAGGTGTTAGTGAATGGACTATTTGATGACTGCTTTGTATTCCCACTATTTGTTGGGAAAGTACCGGTTGTTGAAACAACATCGGACAGAAATTCGACAATTGTATGAGCACCTTTTTTTCTTGCATAATCTAATGGACTATCACCTTCAGTTGTTAGCTGGTCAAGAGTGAAATCAGATCGTTTTAATAGTAATTGAATGAAACTTAGTGCGTTAGACTCAATAGCTGCCATCAGTACAGTTTTTTTGCAGTCTTTTTTCTGAAGAAGTGTTTTTCTATTGCTGATCGCCTCTTCAACTTTTTTACGTGCTTTATCATTATTGTGAGAAGTTTTATTGTACTCGTCAATTAATGCCACAATGTCATCTCCGTGAAATTCAACTCCCACTCTTAAATCTTTCAGATTATCTGCCAATGTCTCAATATCATAAAATTGCTGCTTGCTTAGCCTCGACTTTATAAAGCTACGTACTGTTATATCGTGCACAATGGGCTGATCAATATTGGCACCCAGATTGACTAGTTTGTTAATAATATCAAGGCTTGTTGAATCAATTTCTTCCTGAAAGGCAATATGGCTTAATGCGGTCTTACCCTCAGAGTCCTTAGTATCAACGCAGAGTTTATGAGACTCTAATAGGGACTGAATTATCACAGTATAATCACTATTGGTATTCCCATCTTTACTTTGCTTGTAACAGTCAATGGCTATTTGTAGCGGTGTTTTTCCTTTGAGGCCGGGAGCATTGATATCTTCTTTCTCTATTAATAGTTTGACAACCTTCACAGCAGCATGCTGAATAGCATAAATAAGCTGTGTTTCATTGTTGACTTTTAAATTATTAATACTCAGGTGGTTTATCATTATTTTCATCAGCTCTGATGTGTCGGTTTTGATAACCGACATTAATAATCTTTCTTTGTCGTCACCTTTCAGATCACTAGCCTTGAGTGCCAGCATCTCTTTTTCTATTTTTTTACAAGCTTTGAATCGATCCATGTTAGTAAGCGTGTTTAGTTTGGCAATCGATGCTATCAACGGCAACCGGCCATTTCTTAAGTCTTCCAGACTGTCTGCCAATATCTCAAGATCATAAAATTGCTTCTCGTTTAGCCTGTCCTTTATAAAGCTACGTAATGTTATATCGTGAAGAATGGGATGATCAATATTGGCACCCAGATTGACTAATTTGTTAATAATCTCAAGGCTTGTTGAATCAATATTTATCTGCGAGACAATATGGCATAATGCGGTAAAACCCTTAGAGTCCTTAGCATCAACGCAGAGTTTATGAGACTCTAATAGGGACTGAATTATCTCAGTAAGATCACCATTGGTATCCTTATCTTTCCTTTTCTTGTAACAGTCAATAGCTACTTGAAGCGGTGTTTTTCCTTCGAGGCCGGGAGCATTGACATCTTCTTTTTCTATTATTAGCTTGACAACCTTCACGGCAGTATTCTGAATAGCATAAATAAGCGGTGTTTCATTGTTGACTTTTAAATTATTAATACTCAGGCGATTTATCATTATTTCCATCAGCTCTGATGTGTCGGTTTGGATAACCGACTTTAATAATCTTGCTTTGTCGTTATCATTCAGATCACTAGCCTTGAGTGCCAGCATCTCTTTTCTTATTTTTTCATAAGCTTTGGATCGATCCATGTCGGTAAGTGTGTTTAGTTTCGCAATCGATGATATCAAAGGAAACCCGGCATTTCTTAGGTCTTTCAGACTATCTGCCAATGTCTCTATATCATGAAATTTCTTCTTCGTTAGCTCCCTCTTTAAAAAGCTACGTACTGTTAGATCGTGCATAATGGGCTGATCAATATTGGCACCCAGATTGATTAGTTTTTTAATAATTTCAAGGCTGAGGCTGTCTGAACCAACGTTTTCCTGAAAGGCAATATGGCATAATGCAGTCTTACCCTCAGAGTCCTTAGCATCAACGCAGACTTTATGACAATCTAATATGGAATGAACTATCCTAGCTGAATTACCAGGGCAAAAGTTATCTTTCTTTATCTTGTAACAGTCAATGGCTATTTGGAGCGGTGTTTTTCCTTCGAGGCCGGGAGCATTGATATCTTCTTTTTCTATTAATATCTTGATAACCTCAACAGCAGTATTCTGGATAGCATAAATAAGCGGTTTTTCATTGTTGACTTTTAAATTATTAATACCCAGGTGATTTATCATTGTTTTCAATATCGATGGAGAGTCGACTTGGATAATCGACATTAATAATCTTACTTTGTCGTTATCTTTCAGATCATTAGCCTTGAGTGCCAGCATCTCTTTTCTTATTTTTTCAAAAGTTTTGAGTCGATAGCAGTTGTCAATTTTTTTTAGGTTGGCAATCGATTCTATTAAAGAGTCAATAGTTGATTCATGGCTAATACCCTTCTGACTTCTGGAATTCACTGTTTTTTCAACATCCCATAAAATTTTTATGTGATCGATAATACGGAGTCCATTGCTTAAAATGCAGGAATATAAATCACTATTCTTACCAGAACATCTATCAGGATGAAAATATTTTATCAGAGTTTTGATGATGTGCTCTAAATTTGAAATGTCTGTGTTTTGATCAATCTTCAGTATGTTGGCTAACAGAAACTTGAATATTGTTTTTTCGTTATCGGTTATTGTAACTCCGTTCTCAACTTTATTTAGAATTGTTTCCATGAAGTTTCCGACACCTTTAAGTTCCCTTAAAGATTCTTTTAAATCGATCCTCTTCGATCTATGTTGCTTGTTGAGCTCTTCTAGAGCGTCTTGTATTTCTATTGAATCAGCAATATTACTCTCTATCGTTCTGCAGAAATTTTCGGCATGCCTGTTTAATCTATCAAAAAAATCAGAGGTTTGAGCAAGGGTGGGCAATATATGAATGAATTCAACAGTTCTTTCATCGATAGGTGTGTCATTCGGAAATTTATTGGAAGATTTAAGGCTCTGCTGATTATAAACTTCCATAAGTTTAATTTTTAAATCGGGTCCCACAGATGTGCCATTGCCTGAATGCATCAGGTAGCCACCTCTGTCATGTACGTCAAACAGGACCTTTGAAATATAACCAATCGCTTCCATGTTCATAGTTATGTACTCCCTTACATTAACTTTTTGTAAATAGCTTTTAGACTTTATTATTGATCAGGTTATTTATTTAGACTTCTGCTTGTACTAAAAGTTCAATTAAGAGAATTTTGACTCCTTCCCACGCTCCAGCGTAGAACCAGCCATAGCTAAATAATCAGAAGCACCCTGTTTTATTGCATCGAACTCAGTTTTGAGCAGTCAGGAACTTCTGCCTCTGAGCCAACAATCCTTTCAAGTCAGAGCAGTAAGTTGCCTCGTTCCATCCTCACTGGTGGTCTCCAGGATGCGGCCCATCACAGTAGAAGATTAATGATTCGATCGGCCCATCGTGGTCAATGGTGATTTGTTTTGACCATGATCCGTCGGCCAGCTCGCAATAGACTTTGGCCGTGTGATCGTCACTGGTGGTCACCACATGTTTGTCATCAGCGCTGAAGGTGGCTATTCCGATTTTGGCACTGTGGTAAATGGTGGCTTTTACTGCCCATGATCCGTCGTCAGTAAACCCAAAGATATTTGCTGTGTGATCGTCACTGGTGGTCAGCAGATGCCTGTCATCAGAGCTAAAGGTGACTGATCTGATGTTGTCATCATGGTAAATGCAGGCTTTTTCTATCCATGATCCATCTGCCTGCAGGTCAAAAATTTTTGCCGTGTAATCGTCACTGATGGTCACCAGATGCTTGTTATCATTGCTAAAGGTAGCTGATCTGATCTTGTCATCATGGCAAATGCAGGTTTTTTCTGTCCATGATCCATCTGCCTGCAGGTCAAAAATTTTTGCCGTGTAATCGTTACTGATGGTTACAAGATGGAGACCATTGAGGCTTAAGGTGGCTGAGCTGACAGGACTTGTAGTGGGGACGGTGGACTCTGCTAATGATCCATCGGCCTGCCGATTATAGATCTTCGCGCAGCCATCGGTACTGACGGCCACCGAACGGTGGAGACCAATGCTTCCTTCGCCTTGAGTATGGTAGCTTTGCTGTTGCAAACTCTCATAACGCTCCATACAAAATTGTCTCAGTTCAACTGCAGTAACAACCTTTCCGAAACCAACACCTGTTGATGCGCTCTGCGGCTGAGCAGGTTTTGTTGAGTGTAAGTCCGGAAGTCCGTTAGCACCGGGAGCGCTATTTAAGTTATTCATATCATGTTCCTTTTTATTAAGTTGGATTTATCCTTCATTGCACAGATATTGTATTGAAGGTCATCCAATATTGATTTCATCCATTTATTGGGAGTTCCTTTCAGGATAAAAGTTCATAACATGATGTTAAGTGCGACTAACAAATAACAGAATGTTAATTTAAAATAATCAATGGTAAGAAAGTTGAAGTGTGACATAAAGTCAGTGCTGATTGTAAATGGTCGGAGACTTATATTTTTGCATTCTGTAGCTCTAAAAAAATCTCGTATTCTGGTTTTATATTTAAGTGTCTTCTTGAAACTGAGAATAATCTGAAATATGGACGATCATCCGAGTTTCTTAAGGTTTCAAACAGCGTAGGTAAAATCTTCTGATTGAAAATAGCTTTAGAACAGGGTTCGTTCTTTCTTGTTTTAATTATTTTATTAAATGAATGTTTGGTGCTTTTTAGTTCTTTCCATATTTTTTTTATTTCATCTATTGTTTTGTTGGAAAAAAGTAATTTCAATTGGTTTTTGCTGTTTAGTAAAATTAGATCATTACCTTCTTTAAAGGTTTTTGTAGAGTCCTCTATGGTTGAAGAGTCACCAGTAAGCCAATGATTAAGAGTAAACATACCTGCCATCGACTGTAATATGTGAAAATTGTTGTTTTCTCTGAGAATTACGAAATCGTGACAATATGTTTTAATGTTTTCTTGTATGTAACTGATTTTATGGATGAATATGTAATCATTTTCTGGGTCGCTATTAATGTAAGTCTTATATAAATACTGTTCGTCAGATGAAAAAACAAAAGGGATTGAACAATTTCCTTTAGCGAGATTTTCTGCAAGGACTTCTGCTGTTATGTGGCATACATATTGATTCTTTAGTTTACTAGTACTCAACTCTAATGGAGATAAAGAAGCACAGCTTGGTTTTAAGGGTGACTTTTCAGACAGGCTTCGTTTATCTGCACCCAGTGTCTCATCAATAGAATTGGATGAAAATTTACTACCTACCTTAATCTCATCTTGAACTGAAACAATTCTGGAAAATGCACAGGAAACTTCTTCTAAAGTGTCCTTAACAAGCTGTGATTCTTCCTCTGGCATAGTTAAGTGTGCTGTGCCTGCTAACGGGGTAAAGTTGAGCAATGAAGGTTGACTCTTGTTATAGACAGTGACGTCTCTGCCCATACTGACACCCATTGGTGTCTTTGATTGAGATTGATGAGGTGTTGTCAGGGGGGAGCCAACAATTTTGGAGCTGTTATCTATTCCGTACATGGTTTCTTCCTACAAGTTAGCATTTGTCCCGGATTAGCAAGTCGATTAAAAATGGGTGCAGTAATTTAGAGTTGTCTAGTGGGATAAAAGTTCATAACATGTTGTTAAGTACAACTAACAAAGTTTTTTCAGAGCACAAAGAATGTCGTCACTGAGTGATAACAAGAAATTATTCTCTCGTAGTTCAGTGATTTTTACCGTGTTATTCCGACAGGCTGCTAGAGTGGCTGATAAGACTGAGTTTTTAAATGCCTTTTTAACGTGAAGAGTTTAAGGCCCTGGCATGAAAAGCGATATGATCGCTGATAAAACTGGCTATATAGAAATAGCTATGGTCATAGCCTTCATCCATAGATAGCTGGATGGGGTAATTCACCTTATCACACGCCGATTTGAAATGATTTGTCAGTAATTGCTGCTGCAAGAAATTGTCCGACAGACCCTGGTTAATCATAATAGGCAAAACACGATCGTATGCCTGATTCGCAATTAATACAGTGGCGTCGTAGGCAAGCCATGCGTCCTGGTTGTGCCCTAAATAATGAGTAAATGCCTTTTGTCCCCATGGGCACTGACTGGGGTTTACGATCGGCGCAAAAGCCGAAATTGACTCATAATGATTGGCATTGTTCAGACCAATCACCAAGGCGCCGTGGCCACCCATAGAATGCCCTGAGATTGATTTTTTACCAGTAACGGGAAAGTTAGCCTCGATCAGGGCTGGTAGTTCGTGCACCACATAATCGTACATCTGATAGTGCTCAGCCCATGGCTGCTCTGTTGCATTGACATAGAAACCGGCCCCTGAACCCAAATCCCAGGCGCCTTCGGAATCGTCTGCCACAGCCTCTCCACGAGGGCTGGTATCTGGACAAACAATAGCAACACCATGTTCTTGCGCAAACTGTTGGGCGCCCGCTTTTGTCACAAAGTTCTGATCCGTACAGGTAAGACCTGACAGCCAATACAGAACCGGAACCTTTTCGGATTCGGCTTTACTGGGTAAATAAATCGAGAACTGCATAGTGCAGCGGGTAGTGTCAGCTTCATGCTCATTTTGTAGTTGAACGCCACCAAAGCATTTAACACGAGATAATTCTTTCATAGCTGGTTTTGCCTGTTGATTCACTTAAAAAGTTACCTGGCAAGTGAGTAGAATTCACGAGCCTCATTCACTCATTGGTCAATATTCGATGACAGTGCGAATCGATTTACCTTCATGCATCAGCTCAAAGGCTATATTAATGTCTTCTAACGGCATTGTATGGGTGACCATTTCGTCGACTTTAATTTCACCCGCCATATATTTTTCAACATACTCTGGCAGTTGCGTCCGCCCTTTAACCCCGCCAAAGGCGCTGCCGCGCCAGACACGGCCTGTGACTAATTGAAAGGGACGGGTACTGATTTCCTGACCAGCGCCAGCGACACCAATAATCGTCGACTCACCCCAACCTTTATGACAGCACTCCAGGGCGCTTCTCATGGTTTCAGTTCGACCGATGCACTCGAAGGAGTAATCTACTCCGCCGTCGGTGAGTTCCACAATCACATCCTGAATCGGTTTATCGTAATCTTTTGGGTTGATGCAATCGGTGGCGCCAAGGTCTTTGGCCATTTGAAATTTATCGGGATTAATATCCACCACTAAAATGCGTGCGGCTTTGGCCATCACAGCGCCTTGAACTGCCGACAGGCCAACACCGCCCAAACCAAATATAGCCACCGTAGCTCCCTCTTCCACCTTAGCTGTATTCAGTACAGCACCAATACCGGTAGACACTCCACAAGCTAACAAACAGACTTTATCCAATGGTGCGGCCTGATTGATTTTTGCCACGGCAATTTCAGGTAATACCGTATGCTCTGCAAAGGTTGATGTACCCATAAAGTGATAAATGGGCTGCCCATCTTTTGAAAAACGCGAGGTTCCATCCGGCATCAGGCCTTTGCCCTGAGTTTCACGAATGGCCTGACAGAGATTGGTTTTACCAGAGGTACAAAATTTACATTCGCCGCATTCCGGAGTGTATAGCGGGATAACGTGATCACCCACCGCGACGGATGTAACTCCTTCTCCTACGGCTTCTACAACACCTGCACCCTCATGACCCAATATACAGGGAAAGATACCCTCAGGGTCCTCGCCACTCAGGGTAAAGGCATCGGTGTGACATACGCCGGATGCTGTTAATTTTACCAGGACTTCGCCAGCCTGGGGTTCTTGAAGGTCAACTTCCTCAATAATGAGAGGCTTGCCTGGCCCCCAGGCGACAGCTGCACGTGTTTTCATGGTTATACCCTTTTAAGTTGGACAATAGGAACTACCTGGCTTTTCTCAAACTGCTGCCGAGCTCAGCAAAATTGTAATGAGAATGAATCCTGAAATGAAGGTTTTTCCTTTTTTTCTTGTAGAGTGAGGGGCCCACTCTCACTGGTTTGGTGTATTCAGTCAGAATTACTTCGGGAACACGACTTATATTCGGAAATCGTATACTTCGAAAAACATCTCATATTTTGGATCAATGCCTAAGTATCTTCTTGAAGCTGAGAATATTCTAAAGTAAGGACGATCATCCGAATTGCCTAAGGTTGAAAATAATGTAGGCAAAATCTTCTGGTTAAAAATAGCTTTAGAGCAGGACTTGTTTTTTCTTGTTTTTATTATTTTATTAAATGATGGTTCGATTTTATTTAAATCTTCTGTCATTTCTTTTATTTCATCTTCCCTTTCTTTAGAAAAAAGTGATGGCAAATTATTCTCCTGATAAAACAAAATCATATCATTGGTTTTTTTTAAGCTTTTTTTATTTTTGACTATTGTTGAAGAGTCACCATTCAGCCATTGATCAAGACTAAACGCGTCTACCATTGACTGTAAGATATGGAATCTGTTGTTTTTCCTCAGAATAACAAATTCATGAGAATATACTTTCACATTATCGTATATGTAACTGATTCTGTGTGAAAAAGCATAATTATTTTCTGGATTGCTATTGATGTATTCCTTGTATAATTGTTGTTCGCCAAACATGAAGGTATGAGTTACTGAATACTTTTCTTTAGAGAGATGTTTTTCAAGAACTGATACCGTTGTGTGGCATATATTTTTATCTTTTAGTTCATTAATACTCAACTCTAATGGAGATAAGGTGGCAGCTCTTGCTTCTGCCTGAGGTTTTTCAGACAAACATTGTGTGTCTGCAGTCGATGTTTCAGAAGTAGCATGAGATAACAATCTACAGTCTTCCTTTACCTCATTATGAAGTGAGACACATCTTGAAAAGACAGAGGTAGCTTCATTTAAAGCTTCCTTAACAAGCTGTGATTTTTTCTCCGGCGCAATTGATTGGGCTGCACCTTCTGAGGGAGGAATATTGACTGACAAAGGTTCACTCTTGTTATGTACACTGATGTCTCTACCCATACTGACAACAGTTGGTGTTTCTGATGGCGGTTGATTAGATGTTAATGGGGTGGAGCTGTCAATACTGGATTTGTTATTTATTCCGTTCATGCTTTCATCTCTTTAAGTAAGTATTTAAGTACCTAACCAGTTGGTTTCGCATATTCTGGACGGCGGCTTTTTCCATCATTCTGCGTTCCAACTCTGGTTGCGTAGCTATGGCTACGCGCCCGTCGTTGCGCCTTGAAGGATGACAAAATCCACTCGCCAGAATATGCGAAACCAACTGGTCACGTACTTATCCTCGATTAGGGGCTAAATCCTTTCCACCTGTCACAGCTAAATCGGCATAGAGAGGCAACTAAAAGGATCAGTAATTTACTCTAAACGGTATTTGTTTTGAATAATATTCAGGCGCTAATCTAACGATCCTTATTGATTCTGAAGGGTATGTCTCCAGAGCAGCAGGTAAAGATTGGAAAAATATATCAATCGGACCATGCTTGCTTATACATCTTCCACCTCCGATATAAAACAGACTATGAATCAATTTTTCATTTGAAAATAATTGCAGAATATCTCCGATGCATAGTTTTTTTTTGTCATCTGTATGAATGGAAGCAAAAGGAAGTTTTTCATACCACCCATTGAATTTTATATCCTTTTGTTTATCCATACCAAATGCTAAATAATTTACAAGCTGATGACAGACACCGTGAGAATCAATTTCTTTATTTTCAAGAGGAAAAACCGTTTTGCAAACATTCTCAAAGCCCTTTGTAAAGAGACAGGACAGCCTGCTTTTTATTTGATTCAAATAACATGAATCAATATTTGCTTCCTCAGTTAAAGGCAAAGAAACCAAACATTCTTCCTTTAAAATAGGGGTATTAGCTGGCACTTTATAATGTTTGACTCCATTCAAAGTAAAAGGTAAAAGTTTAAGCTTCCAATACACAAGAGTTTCTTCAGCGTAGAGTTCTGGACTGTCAATTTGTTCAAAAAAGGTTGTTCCATCGCATTTTCGGTAAGCATATAATATTTCCGTGTGGTGCTCTTCATCAAGGAGCAAAAGTTTATTGGTGGAGTCAATCTTTCTTTCTGATAATGATTTCCCTTCAACCTGCGATGGCTGGCTTTGATCAGCTTTTAAGTGATGAGTTGCTAATTCTTTTGGTGCTGACTCTTTAGTGCCTGGAATGCTTATTTGCGCTAAAGCAGGGATAAGTTGTAAGTTTGTTTCTGTCACTGGGTTCATTGTCATACACTCCGTGATATTTTTGTAAGTTCCCGATCAGCTGGCTTCGCCTTCCTGGAAGGCGGCTTTTTCAACCTACTGCATTTCAGGCTTGGTTGTATTGACAGATAAAACGAACAGTAATTCATTATTTTGTTAATTAATACTAACCATAAAGTAAGCCAGAATAACAAAGAGCGGGCATAGAAAGGATAACAGTTGCGCCGTTACTGATGACTCAGAGCATAAGCAATCTGTTTGCCATATAATGGGCACAATTACGATCGCAATGGATTACTCACGGTATGTTTGAAACCATAGATGCTCTCAAAGCCCAATTGGGCCCTCAGGCCCCTGCCAAAAAACAGTGTCCAGTCGCTCCATGAGGCAATGGTGCTTGAGTGGACTTATCATTCCAATGCGATAGAGGGTAATACTCTGACACTCAAGGAAACCAAGGTGGTTCTTGAGGGTATTACTGTTGGCGGCAAGTCAATCAGGGAGCATTTTGAAGCCATTAATCACCGGGAGGCCATTGAGTGGGTAGAGTCTGTAATCGCAAGAGATGAGCCATTCAGTGAACGACTGATTAAGTCTATTCATCAGTTGCTATTAAAAAATATTGATAACACTAATGCGGGTTGCTATCGACAGGAAAATGTAATGATTGCAGGTGCTCAACACATACCTCCTGAACACCTGCACTTGCAGTCGTTAATGACGGAACTGGTGGATGGCTATCAAAATCAGGATTATTACCCTGTTGAGAGGGCAGCGAGACTGCATGTTGATTTTGTAGGAATTCATCCTTTTGTCGATGGCAATGGCCGTACAGCCCGCTTGCTGATGAACTTTGACTTGATGAGCAGTGGTTACTTACCCGTCATTATCAGAGCGGAGAACCGTCTTGCTTATTATGAAGCTTTGGATAAAGCTCATACCAGCCAGTGCTATGAAGACTTCATAGCAATGGTCGTTGAAGCAGAGGAGGACGCTTTTAACCGTTATCTGAGCATTGTTAGTTGAAATTGCCACAGCCAAAGCTCCCGGACATAAATGATGGAGCATAACCATAAAACCAGGCTCCATCATTCTTCTGAAACACCCGGAAATCTGAATCCCTTCAGTCTTCGTAGTTCTGGAATACCAGACAAGCGTTGGTGCCACCAAAACCGAAGCTGTTAGACATGATGCGGTTCAGTTTCTGCTCGCGAGCTTTACCGACCAGAATGGGCAGATCTCTGGCTTCCTCGTCCAGGGTCTCTATGTTGGCTGAAGCCGCGATGAAGTTGTGTTTCATCATCAGCAGACAATAGATCGCTTCCTGCACACCAGCCGCTCCCAGAGAGTGACCAGAGAGGGACTTGGTGGAGCTGATGGCAGGCATTGTGTCACCAAAGACTTCTTTCAGTGCTTTCAGTTCTGCTACATCACCAACGGGAGTAGATGTACCGTGGGTATTGATGTAATCGACAGGACCGGCAACCGTTTCCAGAGCCAGACGCATGCAACGGGAAGCCCCTTCACCGGAAGGAGCAACCATGTCATAACCGTCAGAAGTAGCACCGTAACCCACGACTTCTGCATAAATTTTGGCACCACGGGCTTTGGCGTGCTCCAGTTCTTCCAGAACCACCATGCCACCACCGCCGGCAATGACAAATCCGTCCCGGTCAGCATCGTAAGCTCGGGAAGCTTTGTCCGGGCTGTCGTTGTACTTGCAACTCAGTGCGCCCATAGCGTCGAACAGGCCGGTCTGTGACCAGTGCTCCTCTTCACCACCGCCAGCAAAGACAACATTCTGTTTGCCCAGCTGGATCTGTTCAACCGCACTACCGATGCAGTGAGCACTGGTAGCACAGGCAGAAGTAATGGAGTAATTGACGCCTTTGATCTTGAATGGGGTCGCCAGACAGGCAGATACTGTGCTGCCCATCGTTCGGGTGACACGGTAAGGGCCTACACGCTTGACACCTTTTTCACGCATGATGTCAGCGGCCTCGACAATGTTTTCGGATGAGGCGCCACCGGACGCAGCAATCAGGCCAGTTCTTGGGTTGGAAACCTGTTCTTCTGACAGGCCAGAATCTTCAATGGCCTGCTTCATGGCGATGTAGGCGTAAGAAGCCGCCATACCCATAAAACGCTGGGTTTTACGATCAATATGCTCGCTAAGGTCAATGTTGACAGTGCCCGAAACCTGGCTGCGAAAGCCTTTTTCAGCGTAGCTTTCGTTAAAGCTGATACCGGATTTTCCCTGTTTGAGACTGTCGACCACGTCACTCTGGGTGTTTCCCAGGCAGGAGGTAATGCCGATCCCTGTAACTACAACACGTTTCATTAATCTAAACCTGAATTATCCGAATGAATCAGAATGCGTCGGTGCTCTGGAAAAGGCCTACCCGGAGCCCATCGGCAGTATAAATCTCACGTCCATCGACACTGACAGTTCCATCAGCAATACCCAGCGCCAGTTTGCGACTGATGATACGCTTGATATTGATCTGGTAGGTCACTTTCTTATTAGTTGGCAGAATCTGGCCGGTGAATTTGACTTCACCGCTGCCCAGCGCCCTGCCACGACCGGGATTACCCATCCAGCCCAGATAAAAACCGACCAGCTGCCACATAGCGTCCAGACCCAGGCAACCAGGCATAACCGGGTCGCCCGGAAAGTGACAGTCGAAGAACCAAAGGTCTGGAGTGATATCCAGCTCGGCAACGATTTCGCCCTTACCGTATTTACCGCCTTCTTCAGAGATCCGAACGATACGGTCCAGCATCAGCATGTTGGGTGCTGGCAGTTGGGCATTGCCTGGCCCGAAAAGCTCACCCTGTGAACAGCGGAGCAGGTCGTCTTTATCGAAGGATTGTTGCTTCATTCGTTCATTATTCCTGGAAAATGACATGGTCGCCCGATAAGGCAGGGGTGACACGGGTACATCGACTCCCTTTCTGGCTGATCACTGATCACGGGAATTCATTACTATCGTTCCGGCGTGCACTATACCACCGGTCTCAGACTGTCATCATCGAATTCTGTTGAAATTAACAAAAAAACAACAGATGTGGCAGCTCTCGTGACATTTAATCAAGATCTGACCTTAATGGTCAGGGTTTTTTGTGCCTTGAAAAACGCAATACCGACTTATGCACTAACTTATGTACTTAGCCCATGCAATAAACGTTTCAGGTATTGTATTATTTGTTCGAATCATTTTTCCCCGGCTTGAGGCTGAAAAGATGATTCTTGACTCATGGCCTGCCCAATAGGCTGATTAGCACCAGATCAAGAGAAACAAAGCCGAAATTATAATGATGACGCCGAATAACGATAGCAAGCAGTATACCATAGCCATCCTGGGTGGAGGCAGCTTTGGTACGGCACTGTCTGATATATCAGCTCACAACGGCCATCAGGTTAAACTCTGGATGCGCAGTGATGAGCAGGTAAAGGGGATTAACCGGGATCATATTAATCATCGCTATCTGCCGGATTTTACCATTCATCCTTCGGTTCAGGCTTGTACTGATATCAAGGCCGCAGTCTCATCTGCAGATCTTGTCCTGATTGCCATTCCCAGCAAATCCTTCCGTTCAGTGGTTCAGATGGCGGGCGATGCACTGGAAGGCAAAATGGTAATAAGTACCACCAAGGGGATCGAACCGGTCACCTTTGACCTGATGAGTGAAATTCTGAATGAGGAACTTGACTCAGCCAGAGTGGGTGTTCTCAGTGGCCCCAACCTGGCCAGGGAAATTATCGCCAAAGCAGTGACGGCGACCGTGATTGCCAGTGAAGATAACGAGTTGTGTGAGATAGTACAAAAGGTGCTGCATTCGGATTACTTCAGAGTCTATTCCAATCGGGATGTCTATGGCGTTGAACTGGCCGGTGCCCTGAAAAATATTTATGCCATTGTCTCGGGTATCGGGGCGGCCATGGGTATGGGTGAAAATACCAAGAGTATGCTTATAACCCGCAGTCTGGCAGAAATGAGTCGTTTTGCTGTCAAGCTTGGTGCGGACCCCATGACTTTTCTCGGACTGTCCGGGGTAGGGGATCTGGTCGCCACCTGTACTTCCAGTCTCAGCCGTAACTTCAGGGTTGGTTATGCTCTGGGTCAGGGAAAAACCCTGGAAGAAGCTGAAGCCGAACTGGGTCAGGTCGCAGAGGGGGTTAATACCTTACAGCAGGTCAGGCAAAAAGCGGTTGAGCTGGAAGTCTATATGCCGATTGTTGAAGCATTGCATATGGTCATCTTCAAAGAGTTTGATGTCAATCAGCTGGTGCGCGGTATGATGCTTCGAGAACAGAAAACTGATGTCGAATTTATGGTCAGATGAAGGGCTGGAGGGCTTTCCTTCCTTAATATTGTCAATTAATGACGCATATCCATTAACAAAAACGGCGAGGGTTTTTTTATGGATGAGAAAGTGTTAGATAATCTGAAATCAGAGTCCCGATGGCTCAGGCTGTTGTTCATGGTGTTGTTTTACATGCTGGCCCATATTGTCGGATTGCTGATTCTATTGATTGCCATTATTCAGGTGGTTCACGGGTTTATTAAATCTGAACCGAATTCACGGTTGCTGGATTTCTCAGCCGGGCTGAATCAATATTTTTATCAGATTATCCAGTTTGTTACTTATAATGCCGACACCAAGCCTTACCCATTCAGTGACTGGCCCGGAGAGAAAGAGCCTGTCAGTGATGAGAAAGATGCCTGAATTCGTGTTGAGATGTTGTCGAATGAGCCAGAAATCCGGACTTTCACAGGGTGTCAGGATGTAGCTGTTTTTGTATCCAAAATTGTATATATTCAGTCGTATATCAGCTCATTTAAACAAACAGGTATCTAATCATGAAACTGATCATAATGCGTCATGGGCAAGCCAGTTGGTCAGCGCCAAATGATCAGGAAAGACCTTTAACGGGCATGGGTCAGCAAGAAGTGCTCAGCACAGCGTCGAAGCTGACCCATCTTGGCATTAACAGGATACTGGCCAGTCCTTATCTCAGGGCTCAGCAGTCCGGCAGGATTCTGGCAGAAACGCTGGGCTGCTCCCTGGAAACAATGGATTGCATTACTCCAGACGACGATCCGCTGGCTGTTATCTCGGAACTGCCTGCTCAGGGAAATATCGTTCTTGCCAGTCATATGCCTCTTGTCGGCGCTTTAACCGGACTGCTCTGCGAAGGATCAATTCATCAGGGACCCGGCTTTATGACTGGCAATGCAGCTGTACTGGAAATGGAGCTTCCCGGTCCGGGATTGGCAACATTGGTTGAGATGGTCGTGCCCTGAAAACATTCCATTCTTCGCCACTTTGGCTAATCTTTCTCCAGGCCGCTTTGGTTAAACCGCTTTGTTCGAAACAATGGCAAAGAACAGCCGACCGCAAAACAAATATAGCCTTATCGTGAACTGTGGATTTTTGCCTGGATTTTTTGGCTCGAAACACTTAAGCAGGTATGCTTGGCGGCACTTTTAATCCTGTGTTATCGCAGTTGCAGGACGTTGAAAAGGACAGGTTAACTCGAGAATGCCATTACTAAGATTTGACAATATAAACCTTGCCTATGGCGATCATCCCCTGATGGATGGCGCTGAGTTTCAGATACGTAAAGGTGAACGGGTCTGTTTGCTGGGACGTAATGGTGCTGGCAAGTCCACCATGATGAAATTGGTATCCGGCAAAATCGATGCAGATGATGGCAGCATCTGGCGAAAGCCGGGTATGCGTATTGGCGTTCTGAACCAGGATCTTCCTGAGCAGGATGAGAAAAAAGTTTACGATGTCGTAGCTTCCGGCCTTGAACAAGTGGGCGATTGGATCAGTCAGTTTCACGAATTGTCCCAGAATATTCAGTCGGATGAAGATATAAAAGCTCTGGAAAAAGTTCAGCAAAAGCTGGAAGCTGCTGATGGCTGGAGTCTTCAGCAGAAGGTAGATACAGTGATTCAGAAACTGGGTCTGCCGGAAGAGAAGAAAATGAAGGAGCTCTCCGGTGGCTGGCGCAGAAGGGTAGAGTTGGCAAGGGCACTGGTGTGTGAACCTGATCTGTTATTGCTGGACGAACCCACTAACCATCTTGATGTTGTTGCCATTGACTGGCTTGAGAAGCAGCTGCTTGATTTTCAGGGCGCTCTTCTGTTTATCACCCACGATCGTTCATTCCTGCAGTCTCTCGCTACCCGGATTGTCGAGCTCGATCGGGGTATCCTGACCAGTTGGGACTGTGATTATAAAACTTACCTGGACAGAAAAGCCCATGCACTGGAAGTGGAAGCGGAACAGAATGCGCTTTTCGATAAAAAGCTGGCTCAGGAAGAAGCCTGGATTCGCCAGGGTATCAAAGCACGAAGAACCCGTAATGAAGGCCGTGTCAGAGCGTTGAAAGTGCTTCGAAATGAAAGAATGGAGCGCCGGGTAGTTCAGGGTAAGGCAAGCTTCTCTCTGGAGCAGGGCGGTAGTTCCGGTAAGCTGGTGATGGAAGCCAGGGGTATTTCAAAGTCCTGGGAAGGTCGGCACATTATTAAAGATTTTGATCTCAGGGTGATCCGGGGCGACAAGATCGGATTGATTGGCGCCAACGGTGCTGGCAAATCAACATTATTAAGTATTTTGCTGGGGCAACTTCAACCTGAATCCGGTTCTATCAAGGAAGGCACCAAGCTGGAAGTAGCCTACTTTGATCAGTTGAGAAATCAACTGGATCTTGAAAAAACGGTCATAGATAACGTAGCTGAAGGCCGTGAGAGCATCATGATTAACGGAGCCAGTCGGCACGTGATCAGCTATCTCGGAGATTTCCTGTTCCCCGCTAACCGTTGTCGTGTTCCTGTAAAGGCTTTGTCTGGCGGAGAGCGAAATCGTTTGCTGCTGGCAAGGCTGTTCAGTAAGCCCGCTAACCTGCTGGTCATGGATGAGCCAACCAACGATCTGGACGTCGAAACGCTTGAGCTCCTTGAGTCATTACTGGTGGACTTTGAGGGTACGGTGCTGCTGGTCAGCCATGATCGTGAATTTCTCGATAATGTGGTTTCCAGTACCCTCGTATTCCAGCCTGACGGCAGGATTAAAGAGTATGTGGGTGGTTTTGAAGATTGGCTCAGACAGGGAGGCGAGGTCAGTCAACTGGTTGCGCAAGCGCAAACCAGCAAGCCAGAAAAGAAGGCTGAACCTGAACCCGGCATTCAATCCCGGTCGGAACCGAAAAAGAAAAAACTCAGTTACAAGCTTCAGCGTGAACTGGATGCTTTGCCGGGAGAGCTTGAAACGTTAGAAGAAGAGTTGATTCAGCTGGAAGAAACTGTCGCCGATCCTGTCTTTTATCAGAGTGATCAGGAAATTGTTCAAACCACTCTCGCACGTTTGGAAGCCGTCAATCAAAATATTGAAGAGAAGATGCAGCGTTGGGAAGAACTCGAAAATATGAGTTGAAAACCTTCGGTATTAAGTGGGGAGTTAGCAGTCGTTAATGTGCAGTCCTATATCTGCTAGCATTTCACTCACAGCTTCTGTTCTTATTTATGTGGCCGGTGCAGAACATCGGCTATGGTTCTGCCCAGGCTGGTTTTTTCTGCAATGATCAAACGCATCAGGTTAACAAAAGTTACTTTAGATCAATGGCTGCCTATGATTACTTGCGAAGCGTTTGAAAATATTGCTGCCCTTTCTTAAGGATTTGAACCAGCTCATTCACACTGTAAGCATCGAATTTATTAATATCATCAATTATGGTGGGTGAAAAACCTTCTCGCAGAAGGAGTCCGTTCAGCAGAATACAGCCGATGGTTCTGGCATTCCCATCTCTGAAAGGGTGGGTATGCTGAAGATTCCGACATAGTTCAACAATGGCATGAATAATTGCATCCTGTCGCCGTTGGCTGTCAGTTTCAGTTATTTCTTGCAACTTTTTCTCAAAGGTTTGGCAATAATTTTTTGATAACTCCATACCTTTGTGATCTTTATAATCAAAATCAACAAGATATGTATCAGAATTCAGCCTTTCTATTTTTGGAAAATTGTTCACACTAGTCAGTCTCGTTATTTCTTCTAAACCATCCTCTGTCAAGTTTATGCCTCTTTTATAGAAAACGCTGCCTTCGTTCCAGGAGATGTCTTTAATGGCCACATCTTCATTGCTTGACAAAACCCCGGATGTTGTCAAAGTATGAATGGCTTCAATTTTACTGTAATCCAGGGGTTTATTAGCCAATATATTACCAACTTCTTTAAAGGCTCTTAGCATAGCGGCTGCGTACCCGGGCTCATCCTCATAACAAAACAGCCCTAAACCGTACACTTTCGAGTGATCCTCATCAATAAAAAGCCGGTACAGCTCTTCCACAGGAAAGCCTTTGCACTGTTCTGTGTGATCCAGCATGGTCTGCACTTCTTCAGCCTCCTCAGAAGCACGGCAAATACCCTTTAAAAGGTGATATAACCGCAAAGAGAAGCGCTTTTCACCTTTTTCGTGTTCAATAAGAGATTGTCGAATTTCTTCAATACTCATTTCTGAAAGAAGAAGGGCGCAAGCCTTACGTGTAAAAGCCCCAACCTTCTTATAATAATTAAAATAATTAGGCAGTTGGTCTATAGCGCTGACCAAGTCTTCACATTTACTCAGAGTGCTGTTTTCATTCCACTGAAACATGGGTACTGATTCAAAATGGCTGAGCCAGCCGTCCAGTCTGGCAAGAAAGTATGCATAATAAGTATGCCTCCGCCCTTGAACAACCGTTGCTACTCTTCCCAGATTAAATGCAGCTTTACAGTCGTTCACTATTTTTTCAAAACTGCGATCATTCTGTTTAAAATTATCGTGAGATAATCTGGTTATTTTTCTGGCATGTAACAGGGTATCAGGAGTTTGTGATGGATCCGGGTACAAGTGTCTCTTTTCGGTAGAAGGACATCTGCCAAAAACAAATCGTGACTGTTCTTTCGAGCCAAACAGATAGCGGTCTTTATCGCTCAAATCGTCTAATGGATGAATCATATTCCTGAGTGCAGTAGCAAAATAAGAAGGTATCATTGGATAGTTCGTTGTTATTTTCTGAAGTACGTGTCTCTCAATTTATTGATTTTTCTGTGATTCTGTCAAGAAAACTTAAGAAGTTACAGCCCGTCAACCAGACAGCTCAAGGTCTCCGGTCAGGGCAGATACTTATGATTCAATATACGTTCAGCAATGATATCAGGTACTCCATAAGCCTCGAGCTATCAATTAACTTGAACAATTCACCAAACCGTTATTTAAGAAAACACGATGGCTAAGAGCTGAGGTTACAGACGACAATATACCGGTGAGTGTCAGTTCAGATATTGGTGACTAAAGCTTAAAATTGAGCATTGCTGTGATCCTTGGACTACTTTATGAGGGGCGTTTAAAGACTAAGGGAAGCAGAATGATCAGTAACTCGCTGTCTCATTTAACGAAAACAACGAGGTCCTCGAAATATCCCCATCGAAGTAAGACTAATCAGCTATTCGCAGCCTCCCTTGGTCTCGTTATCATGGCTTGCCCTTACTCAAAACTGCTGGCAGCAAACCCTTTGTTTACGCCATTCGATGAAAGATTTGTTGAAGAAAAGGGGGCCAAGGCGTCTGACTACTTATCCGCTTTAATTAACCATAATGCCCTTACGGGTAGTTTTCCTTTCATCACCCCTAATGATACTGATTTTATCTTTGCCATGAACTCCGGGAATGAGCATGGCATAAATAAGAGAAAGGGCCGGAAAAAACCGCAGGGAGCTGGAGCACCGCAGATGCAGCCATTAATGGACTTTCCACTCCGGCCAATGTCCCGTGCACAGATCGCTGAAATTATCCGGAAATTGAATTCAGGCCTCTCAGAAGACACCATAACCACTCTGTTGAACAATATTCCGGAAATGCCTCCCGGTGATAACCTGACCATTGCAGGCTTGATTGAGCAAGTGAAGATGAGTCTTCAAATTAACATTGACCAAAATCATAATGCAATCCTGGAAACTCTATCTTATATTCAGGGGACCCAGTCCCCTGTTAATCCGGGCAATTCAGAACATCAACAGCGCCTTGCCTGTTTTTTGCTGGCTTACTATGCAGCCATAAATTCAAGCAGTGCTTCCCCTCAAAGTGCCCATGCTTTTTTTACTTCATTTCTGCTTCATGCCGCTGATATGGCTGGAATGTCTGGATTCCTCCACCATCTGCACATAGCTCAACTGTTAGGTAGAAATAAACCGATAAAAGATAAAGCTTCTTTAAAAGAAAATGTTGCAATATCATCTTTGGTATTCTCTGGTCTGAAAGTCTTGGAAACAGAACGCATCAAGTTTTTGCAACAAGTGCTGGATCCCTCAGAGTCTGAGCAATCCAGTATATCAGTCGATGCATTACTAAGAGACTCAGCCAAACTGCTGAACGATGGCATCGACAGGAACGGAATGTCGAGTCATAAGCGACAGCTAAAATCATCCGAACGAATGCTGGAACTAATACAAGAATATGGTGAAGATAGACCTGAATTAATAGCCTGGAACTATCATTTCCTGAATTTGGTTGATGTCGTATGTCTGATTCTTAACCCTTTCGCGCCACAATGTGAATATCCGAATGTAAATATTGAAGATATAGAGGATTATTTTAGAAAATCAGGTAAGAATACGACCTTTTATTCCGGTAGAGAAAAAAGAAGGGATTTGTTTGAAGAATTCAAAAAAGTATCAATGGAAGTGATGCATGATCAAAACAATCAATATGTTAAATCATTTAAGAAATTGTTTTTATACATAAAAATATATGTAGCGCAACAATTGCACTTAACTTTTACTGATGAAAATGATTGCGACACCATAGTGGAAACCCTTGCTATTGGATTCAGGGCTCTATTGGAACAATCATATGATTTATTGGCACTGCTTCCTGATAAAGCTATTGGTTCCAATGATACTGTGCAGGTTGATGAAGTCATGCATGATGAGGCAGCTAAGGAACATGAAGGAACAGAGCTTAGTGAAGAAGAGAAGAGAAAAAGAAACCAGAAAAAACGAATAAAGTACTTAAAAGAACTCGTCGAATGGCTTGAATATTACTTTGGTACTAGTCAAATGGTTCCTGATCCTGCTGACAGTAGTGAATCTGAAAAAAATGATACTGACAGTAGTGATCTTGACAGTAGTGATTTTGACAGTAACCCTGACTGGACTGATTCAGACGGGAGCGATATTGACACACCGAAGCTGTAACTCAGTAAGTCAAATGTTCGCAAGTACGAAAAGAAGATAACAGGCTGTCAGCGGCCCGCGCAATGCAGGAGCCGTTACCGTGAAGGACTGGCTTAAAACAAGATCCTGAAACATAAATCTGAGTGTAGTTGTGATCCCTGGTCTACTTTTCTAGCAGCCTGTCGGACTTAAGCGTCCGTAGCGAGGATTGCAAGAAATTGAGGATAAAAATCTCTGTTTCTGAGGAGAATAGCGAGCTATTTGACGAAGAAACAGAGATTTTTAGACCAATTTATTGCAACCGCAGTAGGACAGTCTTAAGTCCGACAGGCTGCTAGGAGCCTTATATGGTCCGCCCCGTTTTGCAAGAGCCTGTTTTGTTAATTAGCAAACAAAGATAACTGCAATCATATATACGGCCTATTCATGAGGTCTAACCCTCTGGCCCTGATGGGTATCCGCGCAACCTGGCCTTATCAGTCCGACGGCCTCAAGGGTCAAGGCTCCTATCAGGTTTCAGGTTGCCGGTTTTTACCTGTTTGCCATCAACTGTACATGCTCATCGCAATCTGCGGGGGGGTCCCCTTTGATTAAGCTTATGCTTTACTTTGCCGCTGCCGCCTTTACTTCATTATGCAGCCTTGTAAACTTCATTTCGGGTCATGATGACCCAGACAATCCGAGCCATTTTATTAGCCAGACCAACGGCGGCAACGTTGTGATTGCTGCGCTCATTAAGTTGGCTAACCCATTTTTTACAGCGGTCATCCTTATTTTTGAGGCAGTGGAGTACCGAACGTGCGCCGTGTATCAATAATGTGCGCAGGTATTTATCACCCCGTTTACTGATGCCCAGCAGGACTGACTTACCGCCTGTGGAATGCTGTCTTGGAACTAATCCCATCCATGCGGCAAGGTGTCGACCAGATTTAAAATACGTCGCATCACCAATGGCTGCCTTCAATGCTGTGGCAGTGATGGCTCCGATACCCGGCATAGTCATCATTCGACGACATTCGTCGTCGTTTTTTGCTAGCTCCTGAATTTTCTGGTCATACTGTTGAATACGCTTGTCAAGACTGGCCAACTCTTCTGATAAACCATGTAGCAGCTCACGAGTCAGCGAATGGAGTCCATTTTCAGCATCTTCCAGAATTCGTGGAAGCTGTGCACGAACTTTACCAATACCCTGGGCAACTACAATACCTTCTTCCAATAGTGACCCCCGGATCTGGTTAACCAGGGCAGTTCTCTGATCAACCGCTTGTTGACGATAGCGGTGCAGAAGTTGCCAGGCCTGCTGCTCTGATGTTTTAACAGGTACAAAACGCATGCTGGGCCGTGAAGCTGCTTCTGCAATCGCTTCAGCATCGTTGTAGTCATTTTTGTTGGTCTTGACATAAGGCTTGACAAATTGAGGTGAAATCAGCTTGACAGTATGCTCATAGTTCTTGAATAACCGAGCCAAATAGTGAGCACCACCACAAGCTTCCATAGCGATAATGCATGGCTCCAGATTTGCCACGTACTCTAGAAGGTTCTTCCTGGACGACTTCTTTCTGATGACTTTGCTACCCTGCTCATCAACACCAAACAGGTGAAAGTTGTTCTTGCCAATATCGATACCAAGTACTGAAATAGTCATGGGTGGTTCGCTCCGGTTAATCCTGTTTAAATGGTTAACTCCATTTTGGCTCATTTGAAGCCGTTTAGGAGGGGCGGACCATCCCATTAGACCGAGAATAGTCTGCCCTACTGCGGCGGCAGCAAATTGGTCTGAAAATCCGCTTTTGTTCGTCAAATAGCTCGCTATTCTCCTCACAAAACCGAATTTTCATCCTCAATTTTCTGCCGTCCTCGCTACGGGCGCTATTCTCGGTCAGGCTCCTAGAGACATTCGAACACTTGAGGAGTTAGCATGATCAGCCACTCTATATTTCAATTACCAAAAACGACAAAGTCATCCATATTGTCCAATCGTGCTAAGACTAATCAACTAGTCGCAGGTTCCCTTGGTATTATTATGGCTTGCCACTGTTCAATATTGCTGGCAGTAAACCCTTTATTAACGCCGGTGGATGAAAGATTTTTTGAAAGAAAGGGGACAAAAGAGTCTGACTTCCTATCCGATTTGATTGACCATAATATTCTTACAGGCAGGCTTCCTTTAGTCACTCCAAGTGATACCAATCTTATCTTTGCCATGCACACCGGGAATGAGCCAGACGTCAATGAGAGTGAGGTTCAGGAACAACTGCAAGGAGCTGAAGCAGCGCAGATGCAGCCTTTGATGAACCTTCCGCTGCCGCCAATGTCCCGCGAACAAATTGCAGAAATTATCCGTAAATTGAACTCAGGCCTCTCAGAAGACACTCTAAACACTCTGTTGAACAACATTCCCGAAATGCCCCCTGCTGAGAACCTGACCATTGCGAGCATGATTGAGCAAGTTAAGGCTAGTCTTCACGTTGACGTTAACCAAAATCAGAATGCGATCATAGTAGCTCTATCTCATATTCAGGGTACCAAGTCTCCTGTCAATCCGAACAATTCGCAACAACAAATGAGTCTCGCTTATTTGATGCTGGCTTACTATGGAGCCATAAATTCAAGTGGTGCTTCTATGTACAGAGCCCATGTTTTTTTTAATTCATTCATGCTTCACGCTGCTAACATGGCTGGAATATCTATACTTCACAGGCAAAAAACCAAACTATTAGCTGAAAATAAACCGATAAAAGACAAAGATGTTTTAAAAGGTAATGTTGCAAAATTATATCCAGTATTTTACGTTCTGGAATCTTTAGAAAAAGAGCGCATTATCTTTTTGCAACCATCTGAGGATCTATTTGAAGATCCATTTGAGGACCCCTCAGTTGAGTCAATTGATGCCTTACTGTGTGACGCTGGCAAACTGCTCAATAATGACCTTGATAGGAACGAAATATCGATGTATAAGCGACAGCGAACGTCAGCTGAGCGAATGTTGGAGCTTATCGTAAAATATGGTGAAGATGAACCTGAATTAGTAGCCTGGAACTATCAGTTCTTGAATTTAATTGATCTCATTGGACTGATGCTTGACCCTTTCGCTTCGGAAAAAATAGACCTGATAGCAAAGATTGATAACATAGACGTCTATTTTAGAAAATCAGATATGAGGGCAACCTTTATTTCCCATGGGAGTGGAAAAAGCAGGGAGTTGCTGACAGAAATAAGAAAAGTAATAGTAGACGCAATGCTCGACGAAGAAAATCAAAATCATAAATCATTTAAAATAGTGATTGAATACTTAAAGTCCTATATAGCGGGACAACTGCATGTTGCTTTTACTAACGAAAAGCATCATCAAGTTATAGTGGAAACCCTCACCAAAGGGTTAAAGGCCCTGCATCAACAATCATATCAATTATGGGTAATGCTTTCTGATACAACTAATGGCACTGATATCTCTGAGCAAGCTGGCGAAGCCAGATATGATGAGGCAGCAAAAAGACAAGAAGACAAAGAGCTTAGTAAAAAAGAGAGGAGGAAAAAATACCTGAAAAAGCGGCTAAAGCACTTGAATGAATGTGTACAATGGCTCGATTGCTTCTTTGGTAGTAGGACATGTGTTCCTGATTACCCATACACTAGTGAATCTGAAAGAAGTGATACTGATAGTAGTGATTCCAGGAGTTGCTCTGACGGGAGCGATTCTGAACTTGCTACGGGGTCGCCTAGACGGGGTCGCCTAGACGGGGTCGCCTAGACGGGGTCGCCTAGACGGGGTCGCCTAGACGGGGTCGCCTAGACGGGGTCGCCTAGACGGGGTCGCCTAGACGGGGTCGCCTAGACGGGGTCGCCTAGATGGGGTCGCCTAGATGGGGTCGCCTAGATGGGGTCGCCTAGATGGGGTCGCCGAGACGGACGCTTAAGCCCGACAGTCTCCCAAAGACGACAATGAACCGATGAGTGTCAGATCTGATATTCGTGACCAGAATTGAGCATTATTACCATCCCTGGTCTACTTTGTATGGGGTCCTTAAACCTTTAAGTAACTAGAATGATCAGCTACTCCATTTTTGAATTCTCAAAAACAACAAGGCTATCAATCACCCATCGTACCAGGGCTAATCAGCTAGTCGCAGGCTCCTTTGGTATTATTATGGCTTGCCACTGCTCAATATTGCTGGCAACAAACCCTATATTAACGCCGGTTGATGAAAGATTTTTTTTAGAAAAGGGAACAAAAGAGTCTGACTTTCTATCTGATTTGATTAACCATAATTCACTTGCAGGGGGGGGGCCTTTAGTCACCCCAAATGATACCAATCTTATCTTTGCCATCAACATCAGGAATGAGCCAGACGTCAATGAACGTCAGGTTCAGGAACAACCGCAGGGAGCTGTAGCACTGTATATGCAGCCTTTGATGAACTTTTCGCTCCCGCCAATGTCCCGTGAACAAATTGCTGAAATTATCCGTAAATTGAATGTAGGACTTTCAGAAGTCACAGTAACTACACTGTTGAACAATATTCCGGAAATGCCCCCCGGTGATAACCCGACCATTGCCAGCATGATTGAGCAAGTGAAGGCTAGTCTTAACGTTGACGTTAACCCAAATCAGAATGCAATCATAATAGCCCTGTCTTATACCCAGGGTGCCGGGTCTCCTGTCAATCCTTTTAATTCGCATGACATGGAGAACCTCGCCTATTTGCTGATGGCTTACTATGCAGCCATAAATTCAAGTAGTGTTTCCTCTCAAAGGGCTCGTACTTTTTTTACTTCATTCCTGCTTCACGCTGCTGAAATGGCTGGAATATCAAGACTCCACTGGCATAAAGATCTACTGTTAGGTAATGGTAAACCGATAAAAGATAAAAATGTTTTAAAAGAAAATGTTGCAAAATCATCTTCAGTCTTTTCTGGTATCAGATCTTTAGAAGCAGAGCGCATTAAGCTATTGGAACAATTGAAAGATCCCTTAGAATCTGAGCAACCCAATGTACCAGTCGAGGCATTACTGAGAGACACTGCTAAATTACTCAACCATAATATTGATAGTTACAGAATACCGATGTATAAGCGACAGCAAACATCAGCTGAGCACATGCTGGAGCTAATACAAGAATATGGTGGCGAAGAACCTGAATTAGTGGTTTGGGGAAATCAGTATCTGAATCTGATTGATGCCATTAGCCCGATGCTTGACCCTTTTGATCCAGAAGAGAGAGGCGTGATTACACATATTTTTGACATGGAGGAATATTTCAAAAAAACAGGTAAAAAGACAACCTTTTATAATTATAAGAGTAAAAAAAGGAAATTACTTAAACAAATCAAACAAGCAATGGCAGATGAATTATTTGGCCAGGAAAATTTAGACTCTAAATCATTTCTAAAAGTGTTGGTACAGATGAAGTTTTATATATGCCAACAACTACACGTGGCTTTTCCAGATGAAAATGAATTTCAAGTCATACAGGAAACCATCACTAAAGGATTTAAGGCCCTGCAGTTGCAATCATATGATTTAGTGGAAGCGCTTGACAGGTCTATCAGGTCTGATGTCGCTGAGCCAGCTGACGATACCATGCAAGACCAGGCAGCAAGCGGACAAGAAGACAAAGAGCTTGGCAAAGAAGAGAAGAAGAGGAAAAGAAAGCGCCTGAAAAAACGGTTAAATCACTTGGATGAATTCGTGCAATGGCTCGATTATTTCTTTGGTAGACGTCTCTCTGTTCCTGATCATTGTTGGAGTAGTGATTCTGATAGTGAGGATTCCAGATGTTATTCTAACAGCAGTGGTTCTGACAAGGATGATGTTGACAAGCCAGAAGGTGTAATTCGGTAAGTAAAATGTTCTCAAGTAAGAAAAAATTTCCTTTTTCCAGTGAACATTTGTCGTGTTCCTGTTAAGGCATTGACCGCCGGGGAACTCAGCCGCTTGCTGGCTGGCAAGACTGTTCGGGAGGTCAGCCAATCTGTTGGCCATAAACGAGGCTGCAACGAACTGGATGTTGAAATGCTTGAGCTGCCCTGGCCACTGCTGAAATTCTGGAATCAGGTAAAGTACGCTCTATGGAGAGCAGGTCGTTAGAATCAGACCACAACAATGAACCGGTGAGTGTCAGGTCTGATATTCGTGACCAGAATCGGGCATTATTGCGATCGTTGGTCTACTTTACGAGGGTTCCTCAAACCTTTAGGAAGTAGAATGCTCAGCCAGTCCATTTCTCAATTATCAAAAACAACAAGGCTATCAATATTTACCCATCGTACCAGGGCGAGTCAGCTAGTTGCAGGTTCACTCGGTATTATTATGGCTTGCCACTGCTCAACATTGCTGGCAGCAAACCCTTTATTAACGCCGGTGGATGAAAGATTTTTTGCAGGAAAGGGAACAAAAGAGTCTGACTTTCTATCCGATTTGATTAATCATAATGCTCTTACAGGGAGGTTTCCCTTAGTCACCCCGAATGATACCAATCTTATCTTTGCCATGAACACCGAGAATGAGCTAGACGTCAATGTGAGTGAGGTACAGGAGGAACCGCAGGGAGCTGAAGCACCGCAGATGCAGCCTTTGATGAACCTTTCGCTGCCGCCAATGTCCCGCGAACAAATTGCAGAAATTATCCGCAAATTGAATTCAGGCCTCTCAGAAGACACTCTAACCACTTTGTTGAGTAACATTCCGGAAATGCCCCCGGGTAATAATCTAACCATTGCAACTATGATTGAGCAAGTAAAGGCCAGTCTTCACGTTGACCTCGATGAAAATCAGAATGTAATCATGAAAACTTTATCTTATCTCCAAAGTACCCTGTCTCCTGTCGATCTTAACAATTCGCAACAACAAGAGAACCTCGCGTATTTGCTGGTGGCTTACTATGCAGCCATAAATTCAAGTGGGGCTTCTTCTCAAAGGGCCCATGTTTTTTTTACTTCATTCCTGCTTCACGCTGCTGAAATAGCTGGAATATCCAGACTCCACTGGTATAGAGATGCATTGTTAGGTAAACGTAAACCGATAGAAGATAAAAATGTTTTAAAAGAAAATGTTGCAAAATCATTTTCAGTCTTTTCTGGTTTGAAATCTTTTGAAACAGAACACATTAAGCTTTTGCAACAATTGGAGAATCCCTTAGAGTCTGGACAACCCGATAATGTATCAGTCGATGGATTATTAAGCGGCGCTGTTAAATTGCTCAATCATGACATTGACAGGCACGGAATACCAAAATATGTACGACAGCGAAGATCAGCTGAGCAAATGCTGTGGCTAATACAAGTACATGGTGGCTTAGGACCTGAATTAGTGGCTTGGGGCCATCAGTTCTTGAAGCTGATTGATATCATAGGTCTGATGCTTGACCCTTTCGATCATATAAGGTTAATAGACCTAACTACAGCTATTGATAACATAGAGGAATATTTCAGAGCATCAGGTAAAAAGACAACCTTTTATAACCATGAGCACATAACAAAGAATTTATTTGAAGAAATCAGGAAAGGAATAGTAGCAATAATGATTGACCTGGGGGATCTGGAACCTGAATCATTTCTAAAACTGTTGATACACATCAAATATTATATATGCCAAGAATTACACGCAGCTTTTCCTGATGAAAATGAATATCACGCCATACTGGCAACCCTCACTATAGGATTTAAGGCTCTGGTGGTGCAATCAATTGATTTATGGCAACTGCTTCCTGATACAACTATTGGCTCTATAGAACCTGAACAAGCTAACGAAGCCACGGATGACGAGGTAGCAGAGTTACAGAAAAAAGAACTGATAAAACGTCTGAATGACGAGGCAGCAAAGTTAGAGAAAAGAGTCCTGATGAAACGTATGGAGTCATTGGATGAATTCTCGAAATGGCTTGATTATTTAATTGGTTGGAGTACGGAGGTTTCTGAATTCGATTACCAGAGTGAATCTGAAAGAAGTTACACTGATGGTAGTGATTCCAGCAGTTATTCTGACTGGAGTGATTCTGAACAGGATTGGTATTGACACAGCAGAAGGTGTAAATCCAAGGCAGCAACTGCTCCTGCGTTGCTCTGGCTCCTGCATTCATACTGTCGTTCGGTTGCGATAAATGGGTCTGAAAATTTCTCGCAATCCTCGCTATGGGGTCGCCTAGACGGGGTCGCCTAGACGGGGTCGCCTAGACGGGGTCGCCTAGACGGGGTCGCCTAGACGGGGTCGCCTAGACGGGGTCGCCTAGACGGATGCTGAAGTCTGACAGTCTCCCAGAGACGACAATGAGCCGGTGAGTGTCAGATCTGATATTCGTGACAAGAATTGAGCATTATTGTGATCCTTGGTCTACTTTCCGAGGGTGCTTCAAACCTTTAAGGAAGTAGAATGATCAGCCACTCCATTTCTCAATTATCAAAAACAACAAGGCTATCAATATTCACCCATCGTACCAGGGCAAGTCAGCTAGTCGCCGGTTCTCTTGGTATTATCATGGCTTGCCCCTGTATGGCATTGCTGGCAGCAAATCCTTTATTAACACCGGTGGATGAAATATTTTTTGAAGGAAAGAGAGCAAAAGAGTCCGACTTTCTATCCGACTTGATTAACCATAATGCTCTTACGGGGAGGTTTCCCTTAGTCAACCCAAATGATACCAATCTTATTTTTGCCATGAACACCGGGAGTGAACAAGACGTCAATGAGATTGAGGTTCAGGAAGAACCGCAGGGAGCTGAAGCAGCGCAGATGCAGCCTTTGATGAACCTTTCGCTGCCGCCAATGTCCCGTGAACAAATTGCAGAAATTATCCGCAAATTAAACTCAGGCCTCTCAGAAGACACTCTAACCACTTTGTTAAATAACATTCCGGAAATGCCCCCGGGTAATAATCTGACCATTGCAGGCATGATTGAGCAAGCCAAGGCTAGTCTTCACGTTGACCTTGATCAAAATCAGAATGCAATCATGGAGGCTCTATCTTATCTCCAAGGTACTCTGTCTCCTGTCGATCTTAACAATTCGCAACAACAAGAGAGCCTCGCGTATTTGCTGTTGGCTTACTATGCAGCCATAAATTCAAGCGGAGCTTCCTCTCAAAGGGCCCATGTTTTTTTTACTTCATTCCTGATTCACGCTGCTGAAATAGCTGGAATATCCAGGCTTTACTGGCATAAAGATGAGCTGTTAGGTAAAAGTAAACCGATAAAAGATAAAAATGTTTTAAAAGAAAATGTTGCAAAATCGTCTTCAGTCTTTTCCGGACTGAAATCTTTTGATACAGAACGCATGAAACTTTTGCAGCAATTGGAGGCACCCTTAGAGTCTGGGCAAGCCAATAATGTATCAGTCGATTCATTATTAAGAGACGCTACCAAACTCCTCAGCAATAACATGAATAGTCATAGAATAGCGGTCTATAAGCGACAGCAAAGATCAGCTGATCATATGCTGGAGCTAATACAAGAGTATGGTAATGAAGAACCTGAATTAGTGGCTTGGGGTAATCAGTTCTTGAAACTGATTGATATCATAAGTCCGATGCTTGACCCTTTCGAACATTCAAGGTATCCATCCGCAATAAATGATGTTGTTAATATAAAGAAATATTTCAGAACATCAGGTAAAGCGATAACCTTTTATAACTATAAGCGCAATGAAAAGGAATTATTTCAACAAATGAAATTTGGAATGACTGTAACATACAATAGTATTGGAAACCTGGATCCTGAATTATTTCGAAAACTATTGGTACAAATCAAATATTATATAAACCAACAATTACACAGAGCTTTTCCTGATCAAAATGATTATCGCGTCATACTGACAATCCTCACTGTCGGATTTAAGGATCTGATGTTTCAATCATTTGAATTATGGGAACTGCTTTCTGACACAACTATTGGCTTGCTTCCTTCTGACACAACTATTGGCTCTAATGACGCTGAACAAGCTAATGAAACCATGGACGAGGCAGCAAAGTTACAGAGAAAAGAACTGAGAAAACGTCTACGTGACGAGAGAGCAAAGTTACAGAAAAGAGATCTGATAAAACGTGTGTATTATTTGATGAAATTCACGGAGTGGCTCGATTATTTAAAGAAGATGCGAACAAGTCCTCAACCATGAGATAGTATTTTTATTAAGTCGGGAGTCAACAGTCAGCAGCGTGCAGCCTTAAGAACGGATATCTGCCAACTGTTAACTCACCACTTCGGTTCTTATTTATGGTTGTTATTTTTACCCACTCTTACCGCCAGAACGTCACACCCCGCACCATGCAGAATGCTGGTTGATGTTGAGCCGAGGATCAGGGCCAGACCGTGTCTGCCGTGGCTTCCAACAACGATCAGGTCAACGTCTGATTCGTCAGCGATGCGATGTACTTCTCTTTCCGGGCGGCCATAAACGACATGCTGTTCGCCCTTGTCCAGATTAATACTCTCTGCCAAACGCGAAATACGCTCTCTGGCCTGCTGGGTGATTTCATCCTGAAGGGTTGTGAGATCCAGTGGGATATCACTGCCATAAGCCACACTCAGTGGTTCAACCACATGCACCAGGGTTAGTCTCGCCTGGTAGGTTTCTGCAAGAGACTTTGCTTTATCCAGAACATCGTCTGCCTCGTCAGACAGGTCAATAGCAACGAGTATATGGTTATATTGACTCATAGACCGTCTCTCTCTTCCCGGTGTTTTTCAGAGAAATGCAGCTCAATTCAGTTACGTAGCCATTTTTATCATCTGAGCCGGTGAGCTGCATTTCCGGATCATGGCTGTGCACTATAACCACAACAGCTACAATACCGCTGCATAAAGTTGCGATATGAGGTTGTGACATAAAGTGGCGATTTACTGCAGGCATCATAGACCAAACGCCTATATTGTATGGCTGTAGCTGGAGTTGTCCAAGTAAATTTGCAATGGGTATCTGTTATGAATCAGTATTTTTGCGGATATATTGGTGTTCATTTCCTTGACATTGTTAAAAAATTCAAAGAAGGTAGGCTCAAAAATTCAAACGGTTGTATGAATTTCTGGCGAACACAGTCTGAGATGTATTCATCAGGAGTCTTACTGAGAATAATCTGCCATTTTCGTTAAAGGCACTATTTTCAGTCAGACTTCTGGCGCCATTTGTTCAGACGTCAGTTATCAGGACAACCTTTTTCAATCCGTCCGGAGAGAGATAAATGATATATCAGGGGAAAGCGTTCAAGGTTCTGGCACTTGAAAGCGGCATCGCTGAGTTGAGATTTGACCTGGATGGGGAGTCGGTGAACAAGTTCAACCGGCTTGCCATTGAAGATCTTAATGCTGCCGTCCAGGCCATCAAGTCGGATGGCACCATTAAGGGTGTCGTTCTTACCAGCGGCAAGGAAGGCGTTTTCATTGTTGGTGCTGATATCAAGGAGTTCACTTCCAACTTCCGTCAGGAAGAGAGTGAACTGATTGAGATGGTCATGGGCGTAAACCAGACCTTCAGCAGTTTTGAAGATCTGGATATGCCGACCGTTGCCGCCATCAATGGCAGCGCTCTGGGTGGTGGTTTTGAGATCTGCCTTTGTGCTGACTATCGTGTTCTGTCCAATAAAGGCGGTGTCGGCCTGCCTGAAGTTAAACTCGGTATCTACCCGGGGTGGGGTGGGACTGTCCGTTTGCCACGTTTGATCGGTGTTGATAACGCGATCGAGTGGATTGCTGCCGGTCGTGAACAGAAGCCTGATGCCGCTCTGAAAGTGGGTGCTGTAGACGCAGTCGTTGAAACCGAAAAGCTGGTGGACTCAGCGGTAGCTATCATCAAACGCTGCCTGGCAGGTGAGCTGGATTACAATGCCCGTAAGGATGAAAAGCGTTCACCTCTCAAGCTGCCTTTGCTGGAATCGCTGATGGCTTTTGAAACAGCCACGGCGGTTGTCAAGCAGCAAGCGGGCCCTCACATGCCAGCACCTGTGGCTTCTGTCAAAGCGATCAAAAAGCATGCCGAGCTGCCAAGAGACGAAGCCCTGAAAGTGGAAGCTGAAGGTTTCGTCAAGTTGGCCAAGACGCCTGTGTCTGATGTCCTGGTGGGTCTGTTTCTAAACGACCAGATGCTCAAGAAGAAGACCAAGGAGCTGACCAAAAAGGCAGGTAAAGTTGAGAAAGCCGCTGTTCTGGGTGCCGGCATCATGGGTGGTGGTATTGCATACCAGTCTGCTTATAAAGGCACTCCCATCCTGATGAAAGACATCGCTCAGGAAGGTCTGAATCTGGGGCTGACCGAGGCCAGCAAGCTGCTGTCCAAGCGAGTGGCCCGTGGTCGTATGGATCCTCTGAAAATGGGAGAGGTTCTTAATCACATTGTTCCAACTCTGTCGTACAGTGAGTTTGGTGATGTTGATGTCGTTGTCGAAGCCGTTGTCGAAAACGTCAATGTCAAGAGGGCAGTCCTGGGCGAAGTAGAAAATCACGTCAGTGAGGACGCTGTTCTGGCCTCCAATACTTCAACCATTTCAATAACAGAGCTGGCTAAGGATCTGAAAAGACCCGAAAAATTCTGTGGCATGCACTTCTTCAACCCGGTTCACGCAATGCCTCTGGTGGAAGTGATTCGTGGTGAGAAGACCAGCGAAGAAACGGTGGCAACGGTTGTTGCTTATGCCAAGAAGATGGGTAAGGTTCCTATCGTTGTTAATGACTGCCCCGGGTTCCTGGTTAACCGGGTGCTGTTCCCGTACTTTGGTGGTTTCGCCGCGCTGGTGAAAGACGGTGCCGACTTCCAGCAAGTCGATAAAGTCATGGAGAAGTTTGGCTGGCCAATGGGTCCGGCATACCTGCTTGACGTAGTGGGTATCGATACCGGCTCTCATGCGGAAAAAGTGATGGCTGAAGGTTTCCCGGATCGTATGTCCCGTGACTGGAAGAGTGCCATTGACGTGATGTTCGAGAATGGGCGTTACGGACAAAAAAACAATGTCGGCTTCTACAAGTACGAGCAGGACAAGAAAGGTAAGCCCAAAAAGGTGGTCGACGAAGCGGCTTATGAGCTTCTCTCTGAGGTGGCTGGCGAAAGTCGTGAGTTTGAGACACAGGAAGTTATTGATCGCATGATGATTCCACTGTGTATGGAAACCGTTCGTACACTGGAAGACGGCATTGTTGATACAGCTGCTGAGGCTGACCTGGCTCTGCTCAACGGCATCGGCTTCCCGGTTTTCCGAGGCGGCGCCCTGAAGTACATCGATAGCATGGGTGTCGACAAATTCGTTGAACTGGCTGATCAGTACGCTCACATCAGTCCTCTGTATCAGCCTACTGAAAAGCTGCGGGAAATGGCCCGTGAAGGCAAGACGTTTTACGGCGCGTAAACAGCCTTGAGCGACAAAAAAATGGTTAATCACGAGCAACAGATTTAAGAGAGAATTGACTATGAGCCTTAATCCGAGAGACGCCGTAATTGTTGACTTTGGGCGGACCCCTATGGGTCGCTCAAAGGGTGGCATGTACCGAAATGTCCGTGCCGATGACCTGTCTGCCAACCTTATCACCGGAGTATTGAACCGTAATCCCGGTGTTAACCCTGAAGAAGTTGAAGACGTGATCTGGGGCTGTGTCAACCAGACTCTGGAGCAGGGTTGGAACGTCGCCCGTATGGCGTCTTTGATGACTCCCATTCCTCATACTTCATCAGCCCAGACTGTCAGCCGTCTTTGTGGTTCTTCCATGAGCGCACTGCACACCGCTGCTCAGGCTATTCAAACCGGTAACGGTGATGTCTTTGTTGTAGGTGGTGTTGAGCACATGGGCCATGTGGGTATGATGCACGGAGTGGATCCTAACCCGCGCCTGTCCAAGTACGCTGCCAAAGCTGCTGGTATGATGGGTCTGACTGCAGAAATGCTGGGGTTGATGCACGGCATTACTCGTGAAGCTCAGGATGAATTTGGTGTGAGGTCTCACATGAGAGCCTGGGAAGCGACCAAAGCCGGTCAGTTTAAAGATGAGATCATCCCTATGCAGGGACATGATGATGATGGCAATCTGGCCGTTTTCACCGAAGATCAGACGATCCGTCCTGAAACCACACTCGAAGGACTGGCGCAGTTGAAGCCTGCCTTTAACCCGAAAGGGACAGTGACAGCCGGAACGTCTTCCCAGATTACCGATGGTGCTTCCTGCATGATTGTTATGTCTGCACAGCGTGCACAGGACCTGGGTCTTCAGCCAATGGCTGTGATTCGTTCCATGGCAGTTGCCGGTGTTGATCCCTCCATCATGGGCTATGGTCCTGTGCCCAGCACCAAGAAAGCTCTCGAGCGTGCAGGACTGGCTATGGATGACGTCGATCATGTTGAGTTGAATGAAGCCTTTGCTGCTCAGGCTCTGCCTGTCCTGAAAGACCTGAATCTGCTCGACAAGATGGATGAGAAGGTGAATCTGCACGGTGGCGCTATTGCCCTGGGTCACCCCTTCGGATGCTCTGGTGCCCGCATCTCCGGTACTCTGCTGAATGTAATGAAGCAGAACAATGGTACGATCGGTGTAGCAACCATGTGTGTAGGTCTGGGTCAGGGTATTACTACGGTATTTGAACGTCTGTAAGGCGTCGGCCTTTGCCAGACGGGTTCCTGTCTGGCTTATCCTGCCTGAAAGTACTCGCCCCGGAATTCTATTCCGGGGTACTCCTTTTTGATGCATTTTTATGCTGAGATTCTGCTTCGAAAATGAGTATCTTTTTCAGTGTCTGCATAAGTTATTTTGTCGGTAAAACCCGACATTTTTTCCCGTCAATGATCATCATGAAATCTGTCAGGCTTCACAGTAATTAAATAATCTTTTGATATTCAAGGATATTATTGCTTATAACTGGCTGGATTAATCATTGAGGCTGTGAAACGATAAATAAGAGGGTCGTTCGAGAAAAATTCAGGATCATTGCAGGGTTTTCCTTGACCGATGTTTTTCTTGACCTTATATATTGAAACAATTTTCAATTCCCGACCTTTCTTGTTTTGGTCGCAGACAGCACTGAGTGTTTTATGATCTTTTTTCCAGGCTGGTCAGCATAACCGGAACAATGGAGCTGATTACAGGACGTGTAAGGTAGCATGGGTAAATCTTTAGTTATCGTCGAGTCGCCGGCCAAGGCGAAGACAATAAACAAATATCTGGGCAAGGACTTTGTTGTTAAGTCCAGTGTTGGTCACATTCGTGATTTGCCCACCGCAGGTGGCTCCAGGAAGCCTGTGGACCCCAAAGCTCGGGCAAAGGCTGCTGCTGAGACACGTAAGCTATCTCCTGAGCAGAAAGTCATCCATAAGAAGCGCAAAGCCAAAGAACAGCTGATTGAAAGAATGGGCATCGACCCTGAAAAAGGCTGGCAGGCCCGTTACGAGATACTGCCCGGCAAAGAGAAGGTGGTTGATGAGCTGCGTCGCCTTGCCGCATCAGCTGACACAATTTACCTGGCAACTGATTTGGACCGTGAGGGAGAGGCCATCGCATGGCATCTTCAGGAAGCTATTGGCGGGGAGCCTCAACGTTATCGGCGGGTAGTCTTCAACGAAATTACCAGAAATGCCATCCAGGAAGCCTTCAAAGAGCCCGGCTCTCTCAATATTGACCGGGTCAATGCCCAGCAGGCAAGGCGATTCCTCGACCGTGTAGTAGGTTATATGGTTTCTCCTCTGCTCTGGGCTAAAATTGCCCGTGGCCTGTCAGCAGGGCGGGTGCAGTCAGTAGCGGTTAAGTTGATTGTTGAGCGGGAGCGTGAAGTCAGAAGCTTTATCCCCGAAGAGTACTGGGAAGTTTACGCTGACCTGTCTACGGAAAATGGAGAAGTTATCCGTTTTCAGGTGGCCAAAGAAGCTGGCGATGCCTTCAGACCTGTCAGTGAGGCTGCCACCGGAGTTGTTCTTGAAAAGCTGAGACAGGCTGATTACAAGCTGACCGTGCGTGAAGACAAACCGACCCGAAGTCGTCCTTCTGCACCCTTCATTACCTCAACTTTGCAGCAGGCGGCCAGTACCCGTCTGGGATTCAGTGTCAAGAAGACCATGATGATGGCCCAACGTCTTTATGAAGCGGGTCACATCACCTACATGCGTACTGACTCGACCAATCTGAGTCAGGAAGCGGTGGAGAGTGCCCGGGAATTTATCGATGGTACGTTCGGCTCAAGGTATCTGCCTGAAAATCCGAACCGGTATTCCAGTAAAGAAGGCGCTCAGGAGGCTCACGAAGCAATACGTCCTTCCTCTGTGACTGCTGAGCCAGGCTCTATTTCCGGTCTTGAGAAGGATGCAGAGCGGCTCTATGAACTGATCTGGAGACAGTTTGTTGCCTGTCAGATGACGCCTGCGGAGTACCTGAGTACGTCCCTGACAGTTCGGGTGGACGACTTTGATCTCAAGGCGAGGGGCAGAACCCTCAAGTTTGATGGTTATACCCGGGTAATGGCGGCCATAGCCAAAAAAGGTGAAGACATCATTCTGCCGGCTCTGGAAAAAGGTGATCCGCTGGATCTGAAAAAACTGGACCCGAAACAGCTGTTTACAAAACCGCCTGCCCGTTTCAGTGAAGCGGCTCTGGTAAAAGAGCTTGAGAAGCGTGGAATAGGCAGGCCCTCCACTTACGCTTCCATTATTTCGACTATCCAGGATCGCGGTTATGTTTCCCTGAAAAATCGTCGTTTCTATGCCGAGAAAATGGGCGATATTGTCACAGACCGGCTGGTTGAGAACTTCCATGATCTTATGGATTACAACTTTACCGCCAAGATGGAGTCCAATCTCGATGTAGTGGCTGAAGGTGGTGAGAACTGGAAAGATCTGCTGGACAGTTTCTACAGTGATTTCAGCAGCAAGCTGGAGCAGGCTGAAGACGACAGCGACGGTATGCGCTCCAATGACCCTTCTCCTACCGATATCAAATGTCCTGATTGTGGCAGGGATATGATGATTCGCACGGCCAGTACGGGAGTATTTCTGGGTTGTTCCGGTTACTCGCTCCCGCCCAGGGAGCGTTGTAAATGTACCATTAATCTGGTGCCCGGCGAAGAAGTTGAAGATGCTGACGACGAGGATGCAGAAGTCAATGCTTTGCGGGCTATGCATCGTTGTCCCAAGTGTTCTACGGCGATGGAAAGCTACCTGATTGATGAGCAGCGTAAGCTTCATGTCTGTGGTAATAACCCGGACTGCTCCGGCTATGAAGTGGAAAAAGGTCAATTCAAACTCAAGGGTTATGATGGCCCCGTGCTTGAATGTGACAAGTGCGGTTCCGAGATGCAGCTCAAATCCGGACGCTTTGGCAAATACTTTGGTTGTACCAACAGCGAGTGTAAAAACACCCGCAAGCTCTTGAAAAGTGGGGAAGCGGCTCCCCCCAAAATGGATCCTGTACCCATGCCTGAGCTCAAATGTCTGAAAGTGGATGATCATTATATTCTCAGAGATGGTGCCTCAGGTCTTTTCCTGGCGGCCAGCCAGTTCCCAAAGAACCGTGAGACCCGTGCTCCTCTGGTGAGTGAACTGATCCCTCATCAGGCGGCTATTGATCCAAAGTATCATTATCTTCTGGATGCACCGAGGCAGGATGCTGATGGTAATCCCGCAATCATTCGCTACAGTCGCAAAACCAGAACTCAATATGTTATGAGTGAGTCTGAAGGCAAGGCTTCAGGGTGGAGTGCTACCTTCCAGGAAGGCAAGTGGGAAGAAAAAGTCACCAGGAAGCGCAAAAAATCCTGATCTGGCCTCGTCACAAACAGGACCTTCACAGAGATCCGTGGAGGTCTTTTTATTTTTGAGAAAGATTATGTCTGAGCAGTGGCGTTCTCATACCAACAAAAAATTACACTATGCCCGTTTACAGCTGGATGCCTGGGAAAGAGCAGAAGCTTTTGAGCAGGAGGCTTTTCGAGAGGCATTTCTGATGCATGCCAGTCAAGCCTATTCCTCGATGCTGGCGGAGATATTGTCTCCCTACGGTGAGCAGCTGACCCGGTTGCTGTCTCTGGAAGATGCTTGCAGATTGATGGTTGAGCAACCGGCAGAAGTGTCTGAACTCGAGCAGTTAAAGCAGCTGGAGTCGTCGGACAGTTGGCTGGCAGATTTACTTAAAGCTTATGACGATATTTTTAATGCTAATGGTAATATACAATCATATTCAAGTAATAGCAGTATGATTATGATTGCTTCGGATACTAGTGAAGTCACCAAAGGTATTAAGACGCCAGAAAGTGCCAAGAGTATTCTTGCCTCCCTCAAGGAGTTGGTAGGGCACTTTAGAAATTTCAATCTTGAATGGTGATTAGATTTTTTAGATCTGATTCATGACTCATAATAGTGTGCCTGGATTGATTCAAACCGTGCATGATTGTGGGAATGTTTAGAACTCTGTTGTTTATGGCTGTTGTTCAATTTGATCAGAGGTGTCTTATGACTAAGATCATGCTGTGCTGTTCGGCAGGTATGTCTACCAGCATGTTGGTGGAGAAAATGCGCGAAGCAGCTGAAAGTCGGAGTGAAGAAGTCGAGGTTGAAGCCTTCGGCGCTAGTCATTTCGATGAACAGGTAGCCTGTTTCGATGTTGTTCTGCTGGGTCCTCAGGTTAAATATATGTTGAATGATCTCAAGCTGCGTGCTGCCGAATATGCTGTTCCGGTTGAGGCGATTAGCCCTGTTGATTATGGCACGATGAATGGTGCGAAAGTATTGGGCTTTGCTCTGTCGCTAACAGCCTGATTAATTCCAGTTTATCGTGTGTATGCTGCAATACGGGGGCAAAAGCTGCAGCTCTTTTAAGGGTTTTTACTTTCCAGTCTGCAATAACACTTTGCATTACTCTGTACTGACCTATTGCATCATAAGTCACAATGCTGCATGATTTCTCCCTCTTATACGCTATTTATGGAACGAAATATGGCTGCATCGTTTTTGGAAATTGTGGAACTTCCAACAGGAGAGATCGTTCTGCGACGCAGTGATGACGAGGGTGAGCCGCTGCTGACTATGAAGTTTTCAGAGGAAGCCAAGATGTATCTTGAAGGGGACCACCTGCAAGTGGCAAAGGTCATGTTTGATGCAGGCATGCGTGAAGTTGCTGAACTTACTCGTCCGCAGTCTTCTGAAGAAGAGATTCCTGAGAACAGAGTACTGCACTGACTCTATTTTCATGGAAATGACAGGCATCATGCAACCTGTCTAGTGCGAATAGCCAGCCCCTGACACTGTCCATTCCTGGCTGCGCTTTCAAGCCTACTTAGCCACCCTTTATCCAAATGCCCCAGCCAGCTGATGACAGTGTGGCTGGTTCCGGATGCCAGCGCTTTCCTGGTGAGTTCCAATGTCTGATTAATATTGTTGGAGCTAAAGATTTGCACCTTGTCATGATTTAAGTCGCAATTCTTTAACCAGTGCAGGGTTCTGGTGTCATCTGCCAGAATCAGGGTCAACCAACGTTCACTGTCAGTGGACAGCTGACTGAGCATGGGCGTCAGGAGTTGTTCTGCCTGCCAGGGTTGACCTGAAAGAATGAGTTCATTAATACTGGGCTTCAGAGACTTTTCAGTTTTTCCTGATAAAGTCTTTTCTAGGCGCGAGGGGTTAATGCAGACTGTATTGGTCTGATAGCTTGGGGCTGAAAAATTGTGCCTTTCACTGCTGGTTCGGTACAGCATAAATTCTTCCTTCTGGCATAGCCCGGACGCTGTTTGTTATTCGCACTTCAGCGTAGTGGGCCTTTAACAACAGCTGCCTGTTGTGAGTAGTGTCTCTGGAATAATGGTCAGACTCATCTTATTCCGTCTCAGGACTGATTTCTGATGACTCCGACGCTTAAACCTTCGATGGCAAAGGCATCCTGAGTGAGATCAACGACTATGGTTTCGAACTCGTCGTTTTCCGGATGCAGCAATACTTTGTTTTTCTGTTTCTCGAATCTTTTCACGGTGACATCATCTTCAATCCGGGCGACGACAACCTGACCGTTTCGAACATCTGTTGTCTTGTGAACGGCCAGCAGGTCACCATCAAGAATCCCGATGTCCTTCATGCTCATTCCTTTTACCCTTAACAGGAAGTCTGCCGATGGGGTGAAGAAAGCGGGATTGAGCATCAGGTGGTCTTCGATATGTTCCTGGGCGAGGATCGGGTTCCCGGCAGCAACCTGTCCAATAATCGGAAGGCCTTCAGGCTGGCTGTCTGGAATGCGGATACCACGGGAGGCTCCGGGGGTAATCTCGATAGCGCCTTTACGGGCCAGTGCCCTGAGATGTTCTTCGGCAGCATTGGGTGAGCGAAAGCCGAAGGTCTTGGCGATTTCGGCCCTGGTGGGTGGGAAACCTGTCTCTTCAATATGAGATTTGATCAGGTCCAGTATCTCGGATTGCCGTTTAGTCAGTTTGATCATGGTCTCTCAGTCTGTTTTTTTATACAGTATCTGTGATTATATACAGTATTCTTGTGGTGGCAAGTTATTAAGTACCTTGCCAGGCTGCGACGATAAGTAAAAAATGACAAGAGGGTTGTCAATGGTGCAGGTGAGGCATGCTTTGCCACCATAGTGATGAGTTGTTGGCTGAAATTCGCAAGCTGAGTCCCTGAAGCTTTTTTTAATAAAAAATCCGGAGGTGGTTAATCTCCGGATTTCGCATTTTATTTATGATTGTGTAGAAGTTAATTTCTTCCGCAGTGCATCCCAGGCATCATTTGAAACTTCTACTTCAAAGCCATCAAAACCATGCCAAACTTTAACAAAATCTACATGTTTGTAATCAAGCCATTCTAATATTTTTTCTCTGATTTCAAGGGCATTGTCCTTAGTACCAGTATGGATAGCTAATCTGGATTTAAGTGCTTTGGCACTTTTGATATTAAAATCCTCTTTCGGATCAAACCTATGGTATATTAGTTTGCTCACATCAATAGATTCATCATCTGGTAACATATATTTTATAGAGTTAATAGTTTCTTCAATAATTCTTTCGTCTTTTTTGGGTTCATCTAATTTTCTGTAATTTTTATAATTTTCGATAGGAGTCATTTTGCTATCAGCTGTCAAGTCATTTGGTTTCAAACTTTTATCAGATTTCAAATCATTAGATTTCAAGCTTTCAGCTGAGTCATTCCCAGCCGCATAAAATTCTAAAAAGCTGCCATCCTTAATCAGCATCTCCACCAACCGATTGCCTTGTCCATCTACAATGGCAATGTAACCAGGGGAGACAAAATGAAAGTGTGGTGGTTTTTTTGTACCGAACCCTCTGAGCGTTCTTGTTGCGGCAGTGGCAACTTGACCATAAGCTCCCTCTTCATCAATGGATACTCTGGTCTTCTGAAGAATTTCCAGATCACAATTTGAGGGATGGCCTAATCTTGTTAAATCTTCAGACCTTATGACAGCGGCTCCAAATGTCTGATAAATTTTGTCGAGTAAATTGGTGTCACAACTGCCGTCTATTTTTATCTTGGGTAGCATTAGATCCATCTCTATTTTAGAGCCATTTAATCCGTCAATCAGGTGATTGATTGTATCAGAATCAAGGTTGTTAATCCCTGTTGGACTGTCATCAGGTGTTATTATTGCGACTAATTTAAGATCTTCACCATAAACTGATCGGAATTCTTTGCCAATGGCTCCAAATTTTCTGTTATGAAAAAATTGAACATTTTCAGTTGACTTCATCATCTTGACGTTTTCAATTATACTTCCGTCTGCGCAAATAAATTTGCCCGAAGCTGTTTTTTCTTTAGAAAATGGACTTTTCCAGATACCCTCGAATTCCATCACATTACCAATTACCGTTTTAATCTGTTCTCGTCGAGTTTTAGAATGACCATGAAACAACTTATTGATTTTTCCATGAGTTTTCTCTTTCACGAAGTCTTCTGCGACGTCAGCCAGGCACCTGTCCTGGTCAGGACGGTCCAGCTTTTCGGTTTGATAACATTCAGACAGTATCTGATCAAGATGCTCGTTTATGACGGCAGAGTCAGAACCTATAAAGTTAGCGCAAGAGAGTGCCTTCTGTATCTGGTACGGATCCTTGGCGTAAGCATGGTTAACGCTGAATTCGCCTAGTTTTTTATGGATCTCAATCTCCATCTCATCAGTTAACTCTTCTTTAGAGATACCCAGAACCGATGCCTTTCTAGCTTTATCATCCATGCTCGCCAGAAGCATACCCAGAACCGGAGCCAGACTGGCAGAAGACACTACCTTGCTGTTATTGTCCCTGGCGTCTACGGCGTTCAGAATTCCTAATGACACTTTATCAATCAGTTTTTTTACAAGATATGAAGCCTGTGAGGTGGCTTTGAAGGATGTGTTTCGCAGATTTAGCGGTTGCGATGACAATGAAAATTGTCTGAATGAATGTCCAATAGGGTGCATAATATTTTCTCCTAACTCTGATAATAATTAATTTTTTATTCAGGACAAACACACTGCTTCCATGTTTGCGGACAGCGCATGCTTTTCAAATAGCCGTAAATTCTGTGTTATGTAGCATTACTATGAGTTAAGTATTTGCTTTCGCATTAATCACTAACTGGTTAGTTAGTTACGATAACATCTTGTTTCCTGCCATAAAAATTAACTTGTCTATCTGTTCATTTTATGGGGGCTAGTTTGCTTTCTGGCTTTTGTTAATAAAAAAATCCGGAGGTGATTAAACCCCGGATTTGGCTTTTTGTTTATGATTGTCCAGAAGTTATTTTAGTAATCATTTTTTTCCAGGCATCGCCGCAAACATCTAATTCAACAGGGTTCCATCTATCATGAATCTTGATAAAACGTCCATATTCATATTCTTTTCCAATGGATTCTAATATTCTTCCTTTAAGCTGTTTAGCGTCATCCGGAGATGACATATTTATTGTTATCCTGACATCATCTGCCTCAGTGCTTTCAATATGAAGCTTCCCATCCAGATTATAATAGTTATTTATAAAATTACTCACATCTACATGTTCAAGAACGTCAAAAGATAATCGTGTTATTGCAGATAAGTCTTTTTGTACCATCTTTGTTTTTGTGGGTAAATCGATTTTTGGTTCTGTATCATCGTCACTATCAGACATGTCAAAATCGTAATAAGCTGGCTGGTTGTCAGAGCTCTGTTTTCCAGCGGGTATGATTTCGGGTGTGCCGTCAAGCTCAAAAAAGCTGCCATCCTTAATCACCATCTCAAGCAACCGATTACCTTGTCCATCGACAATGGCAATGTAGCCAGGGTAATTAAACTCAAAGCTGGGACGCTCAGAGGATGGGTCCCTGAGAGTAGTTGTTGCGGCAGTGGCCACTGTACCATAAGCTCCCTTTTCACCAATGGATACTTTGGTCTTCTGTAGTATCTCCAGATCACCGTCTGATGAATCGCCTAATCTTGTTAAATCCCCGGCCTTTATTATGTTGGTTCCAAATACCTCAGAAATTTTGTCGAGTAACCTGGTATCACAACTATTCTCTATTTTTATTTTCGGAAGTCTTAGATCCATCTTCACTTTACGATCATTTAATCTTTCAATCAGATGATTAATGGCTTCAGAGTCAAGTTTATTAATCATTTCAGGATCTTCAAAGTGTGGTTGTATTGCAACTAATTTAAGGTCTTCTCCATTCACGGATTGGAATTCTTTACCAATGGCATCAAATTCACTGGTCTCAACAAATTGAAGCTCTTCAGTTGAAGACATCATCTTGACGTTTCTAATAAAACTTCCATTTGCGCAATTAAATGGGCGATGGTCCGTTTTGTCTTCAGAGAATTCATCTTTCCAAATACCGTCGAATTCCATCACATGACCTAATACCGCTCTAATTAGTTCTCGTCGAGCTTTAGAATGACCATGAAACAACTTTTCGATTTTTCCATTGGTCTTCTCTTTCACGTAATCTTCAGCGACATCGGCCAGACACCTGTCATGGTCATGACATTCCAGCTTTTCGGTGTGATAAGATTCAGACAGTGTCTGATTAAGCTTCTCATTCCCGAGGGCAGAGGTAGAACCTATGAAGTTAGTGCAAGAGAGTGCCTGTTTATGGTCTGGATCCTTAGCGAAAGGGTGGTTTACACTGAATTCACCGAGTTTTTTATGGATCTGAGCCTCCAGCTCATCAGTTAATTCTTCTTCCGAGATACCCAGAACTGCCGCCTTCCTGGCTTTATCATCCATACACGCCAGAAGCATTCCCAAAACCGGAGCCAGGCTGGTAGAAGACACTACCTTGCTTTCGTCGTCCCTGACACCTTTGGCACTGAGGATGCCTAATGACACTTTGTCCAGCAGTTTTTTAACAATATCAGAAGCTTGTGAGGTAGTCTGTAAGGATGTGTCTGGCAGATTAAATGGCTGCCACTGCGCCGTATTCATAGAAGTTCTCATTGATTCCATAGCCTTCTCTCCTTTACTTTATACAAATTAATTAGTGAGAATAAACTCACTGCTTCCATGCTGAGCAAATAGCCATAAAACCTGGGTTACAGCATTGCCAGTATTACTGATATTAAAGTATTTCCTTTCTCAGAAATCACTGACCGGTTAGTTAGTTACGATAACACCTTGTTCCCTGCAATAGAGCCTGGTTGCCATAGTGGAGGTATCTCTGCCCGAAAAACTTTAATTGTCCGTCTGTCCATCCTATGGGGCCACTATAGTTTAAGCTTTTGTTAATAAAAAATCCGGAGGTGGTTAATCTCCGGATTTGGCATTGTATTGATTCATGATTGATTAGAAGTTAACTTATTGCGCAGTGCTTCCCAAGCTTCAAAAGAAACCTCTAATTCAAAAGGAGAATTTTGACCGAGTATCCTAACAAATTTGCTATGTTTATCTCCAATTGATTTTAATATTCTTTCTCTAAGCTCTATAACTTCATCCTTAGAAGACATATTGAGTGTTAGCTGCATATGATCTGCCACAGCGATCCGAACATCAAACTCGCTATTCGGATTATAGTGGTGTTGTATTAAAGTACTAATCCTATCTATCGAAGTTAGATCGGTTACATCTTTCTCAATTGTGAATTGATCATCAGATGTATAAACTTTACTATCAGGCATATCATAATCGTTAAGAGTTGCCAGATTATCAGAGCTCTGTTTTTCAGCAGTTGTAATTATAGGATTATCTTTGCTATCAGAAATATAAGAATCGGTAGGTCCTGAAGTTATTTTATCAATCATTTTTTTCCAGGGATTGGTTAAAACATCTACTTGAATAGGTTTAGCTCTTTCATAAATCTTAACAGAATTACTATATTCTTTTCCAATGGATTTTAATATTCTTTCCCTGATATCTTTAGCGTTATCAAAAGAAGATGTTGTCATTTTTAACCTGTGATTATCTGCCTTAGCGCTTTTAATATCAAGCTTTCCATCCGGATTATAATAGTCTTTTATAAAAGTGCTCACATCTACAGTTTCAAGAGGGTCAAAAGATAAGCGTGTTATTGCAGATAAGTCTTTTTTCACCAGCTTTATTTTTTTGGGTAAATCTATTTCACCGCGATCCACTGGTTCTGGATCATCTTTGCTATAAGAACTATCATCTTCGCTATCAGAAATATAAGAACTGATAAATCCAGAAGTTATTTGATCAATCATTTTTTTCCAAGGATTAATTAAAACATCTACTTGAATAGGAGTAGCTCTTTCGCGAATTTCAACATAGCAACTATAGTCTTCTCCAATGGATTTTAATATTCTTTTCTTAATATCTTTAGCGTCATCCAAAGAAGATGTTGTCATATATAGCCTGTGATTATCTGCCTTAGCGCTTTTAATATTAAGCTTTCCATCCGGATTATAACAGTCTTTTATAAAAGCACTCACATCTATAGTTTCAAGAGGGTCAAAAGATAAGCGTGTTATTGCAGATAAGTCTTTTTCTACCAGCTTTATTTTTGTGGGTAAATCTATTTTACTGCGATGCACTGGTTCTTGATCATCTTTGCTATAAAAACTATCATCATCGCTATAAAAACTATCATCATCGCTATAAAAACTATCATCTTCGCTATCAGACATATAAAAACTGTTAAAACTTGCCAGATTATTAGAGCCTGATTCTCCATCGGTGGAGATTATAGGGTCTCCAACACACTCCAAAAAGCTGCCATCCTTAATGACCAGCTCAATCAACCGATTACCTTTTTTGTCTAAAATGGCAATGTAGCCAGGGCAGTCAAAATCAAAGCGAGGTTTTTCGCACCTTGTTTGAATTTGTGCAACAGTCGCCATCGCACAGCTGGCACCTTTTTCATCAACAGAAAATATGATTTTCTGAAGCATCTCCAGATTATCATCTGCCGAAATGCCTAATTTTGTTAGATCTCCCGCTACTATGTCAGTTCCAAATACCTTACATATTTTCTTGAGTAACTGAGTGTCACAACTGTCCATGTTTATTTTGGGTAGCGTTAGCGTATATTCCGCTTGTCTATGATTTAATTGTTCAGTTAACTCGTTAATCGTGTCAGAATCAAGTTTATCAATCGCTGTGGCACTTTTATTATGCGGCTTTATTGCGACCAGTTTAAGATCTTCTCCATTCACAGATTGGAATTCCTTTGCGATGGCACGAAATCTCCTGTTAGAAGCACATTGAACCGTTTCAGTTTTAGACATCATCTTGACGTTATCAATACAAGTTCCATTTGCGCATAGAAAACTTCCAGCAGCCGTTTCATCTGGAGAAAAACTATCCTCCCAGACAGCCCGGCAATGTATTACACTACCAATTACTGCTTTAACTTCGTTCAACCCATCAAACAACTTTTCTATTTTTCCTTTGGTTTTATCCTTAACAAAAGCTTCTGTGACATCAGCTACGTCCCAGAAAGCACCTTCCAGCTTTTGGGTTAGATAACATTCAGAGAGTATTTTTTCAAACTGCTCAAAACTGACGCAAAAGGCAGAAGCAATAAAGTTAGCGCAAGAGATCAACTGATCAGGATGGCTTCCGTAAGGGTGGTCTTTGCTGAATTCACCGAGTTTTTTATGGATTTCAGTCTCCAGCTCATCAGTTAAGGATTCTTCGGGGATTTCCAGAATCAATGCCTTTTTGGCTTTATCATCCATACACAACAGAAGCATACCCAGTACTGGAGCCAGGCTGACAGAAGAGATCACCTTGCTTTTGTGGTCCTTGGCATCCTGAGTACATAAGATCCCGATTGACACTTTATTTATCAGTTTTTTAACAATATCTGAAGCCTGTGAGGTGATCTCGAAGGAAGTTGCTGGCATATTAGATGGCTGCCATTGCATTGCCTGGCTTGAAGTTCTAATTGTTCCGGTTGGGGTAAATGAGTGCATAGTATTCTCTCCTTTGGTTGATACAAAGTAGTGAGAATAAACTCACTGCTTCCATGCTATTGCAAATAGTCATAAATGATGAATTACAGTATTGCCATTAGTACTTGATATTTAAGTATTTCCTTTCTCAGAAAAAACTGACCGGTTAGTTAGTTACGATAACACCTTGTTCCCAGCAATAGAGCCTGGTTGCCATAGTGAAGTTATCTCTACCCAAAAACTTTAATTGTCCGTTTGTTTAACCTGTGGGGGCAACTACAGGCTAAGCTTTTGTTAAAAAAAACCGGAGATGGTTAATCTCCGGATTTGGCACTTTATTTATGAATGTGTAGATTTTAACTTCTTAAACAGTGCATCCCATGCGTCAAATGAAACTTCTACATGAGAGCCATCAGAGATCTCGATAACTTTAACAAAACATTCATGTTTGTAATCCAGCCATTCTGATATTTTATCTTTGATTTTAATAGCGTCTTCCTTGGTACGAGTTTTGATAGATAAATCAGATCTACCTGAATAGGCACTTTCGATATTAAACTCCCCATTCGGATCAAAGCTATGACGTATTAGAGGACTCGCATCAATACTTTTGATTTTTGTTTTCTCAGATAAGTGCTCTATTATAGAGTCAATAGTAGCTTCACCGCTTTTTCCGCGTTTTTTGGAAGCAAGCTTTTTCCTACCATTTGTATTGGTTTCGATTTTAGCTCTTTTGCTTTCAGCTTTACAGTCATCAGTGCTCAAACTTTCAGAAGAAATGGTCTCGGCCGGAGCAAATTCAAAAAAACGACCATCCTTAATGATCAACTCAACCAACCGATTTTCATTTTCGTCTACAATGGCAATGTAACCAGGGCAAACAAAGTCAAAGCTACCTACTTTGGGTAAGCACCTTACAGAAATTTTTTCATCACTCAAAAGCTTTTTCTGAGCACCTTCTTCATTAATGGATAGTACAGTCTTCAGAAGAATACTCAGATTACTATTTTCCGGTTTGCCTAATTTTGCTAAGTCTTGTGCGACTATTACGTCGGTTCCAAATGTCTCGCAAATTATCTCGAGTAATTGAATATCACAACTTTCTACTACGTTTATTTTAGGTAGCGTTATATTAAATATCGCTTTATTATGTCTTGTATCGCTAATCAGATCAGTGATTATTTTGGAACTAAGGTAGTTAATTGCTGTTGCACTTTCTTCGCGGGGTGATATCGCAACAAATCTAAGGTTTTCTCCATTCACAGATCGGAAATTTTTGGCTATGGCGCCAAATGTTCTGTTATAGGAATAGTGGCAATTTTCCCACATCTGCATCATCTTTACGTCATTAATATGAGTTCCATCTGCGCAAAGAAAATTGCCCGGGACTGTATCATTTGGAGAAAATGCTTTCTCCCAGTTACAATCGAATTGTATCACGCTACCAATGGCCGCTTTAATGTTATCCCGCTCAGTTTCAGGATAACAATCAAACAAGTTTTTAATTTTTTCATTGGTTTTCTCATTAATGTAACTTCCTGCGACGCGTGCTACGGAGCTGTCATGACAGTCGAGCTTTTCAGTTTGATAACATTCAGACAGCCTCTGATCAAGCTGCTCATCCCTGGAGGCATCTTCAGTAGCCATAAAGCCAGCGCAAGAGACTGCCTGTTTCTGATCAGGATCCTTACTATAAGCGTGTTTTACGCTGGCTTCACCGAGTTTTTTATGGATTGCATTCTCCAGGTCATCAGTTAAGGTATCTACGGGGATGTCCAGAATCAATGCCTTCCTTTCTTTATCATCCATACTCGCCAGAAGCATGCCCAGAACCGGAGCCAGGCTGGTAGCAGACACTACCTTGCTTTTGTCGTCATTGACGGCCTTAGGCAGGATTTTGAGTGACAGCTTTCTGATCAGTTTTGTAACAATATTAGAAGCCTTTTCGGAGACCTCCAGGGAGTTAACTGGCGGTTTTGATGTCTGCCATTGCATTGGTTCGGTTGATTGTCTGATAGGTTGCATAGTCTACTCTCCCTTTCTTGATAAAAATTAATTAGTGAGAATAAACTCACTGCTTCCATGCTGAGCAAATAGCCATAAATCCCGGGTTACAGTATTGCCCTGGTACTTGATATTTAATTATTTCTTTTCTCAGAAATCACTGACCGGTTAGTTAGTTACGATAACACTTTGTTTCCTGCAATAGAGGCTCGTTATCGTGGTAGATGTTTCTCTTTCCGAAGTTCTGCCATAAAAAATTAACTTATCTATTTGTCCAAATTATGGAGTCTGGTTTGCTTTCAGGCTTTTGTTAATAAAAATATCCGGAGGTAATTAAAAACCGGGTTTGGCTCTTTGTTTATGATTGTCCAGAGGTTATTTTAGCCACTTAATTAGTGCCCGTCCGAAAACCCTCAAATACTTTAAAATAGCGGCTTATAGCCTAATTTAAGGAACGAAGGTTTTCCACAACAGGACGTTCCCGAACTTATGCGCCAGACCATTAATCCACAAATACAGCTTGGCGAGGTTGATATCTCTGCCATTACATTCAATCTCAGGTCAAGGGATGACATTCCCCGCTTGCTCTTGGCATTGCAATATATCTGGACAAATATCGAGTTGAGGAATCAGGTTTTTCACGTGCTTGAGGGTATGATAGCTGCCGACCAAGGTAACGGGCGTCCCGGAATGGATCCCTGGAGGGTGTTGGTTTTTGGCGCCTTGCGGCTGGTCATTAACTGCGACTACGACCGGCTTCTTGAGCTGGCTAACGAGCATGGAACTCACCGAAAGATTCCAGGCCATGGGTCTTACTGTGAACACCAGTACAAACTGCAAACCCTGCAAGATAACATCTCATTGTTCACACCGGAAATTCTGGACCAGATCAATCAGGTCGTCGTCAATGCTGGCCGTGAATTGGTAAAAAAAAGAAGAGAGGTTACGCGCCCGCGCTGACTCGATCGTCGTAAAAACCAATGTTCACTTTCCGACGGATATCAACCTGCTCAGAGATGCTATTTGCAAGTTGATAGAGTGGGCAACCACTTTGTTTTCGGAGCAGCATGAAAGCCTGTGGCGACAGAGCCGCTATTTGCAGGAGCAGCATAAGAAGCGATTTCACAAAGCCCGCAACCTGAAACGATCCACCTCGGCCAACGAGGCGCTTCGGGATGTCCGGCGGAATGATATTGAAGCTGCCCATGCCGACTATGATGCCTGCAGTCAGAAGCTTATTAGCAAGGCAGAAGTCACCTTAAAGCTCCTGAGAGCACGTACGCCAGGGGACTTGCGGTTAAAAGAACTGGAACGTTGGGTAAAAGATTCAGACTACCAGTGTCAGCTGATTGTCCGTCGTGTATTGAATCATGAAAGCATCCCTCATAATGAGAAGGTTTTTTCTTTATTCGAATGTCATACTGAATGGATCAGCAAAGGTAAGGCTGGCACCGCTGTGGAACTTGGCCTCAGAGTCTACGTATTGCAGGATCAGTTTGGCTTTAACCTGCATCATCTGGTCATGGATAAACAGAGGGGCGACCAAGTGACTGTAACTATTGCGGAAGGTGCCAAACAGCGATTTCCCCAGGTATCACAAGTCCGTTATGACCAGGGTTTCTGCTCAAAAGAAAATCTTGAAAAACTGGAAGAATTACTCGACCGGACAGTGTTGCCCAAAAAGGGCAAATGGTCAGAACAGGACAGGTTTCGTGAGCGACACCCGGAGTTTATCAGGGCAAAAAGGAAGCACTCCGCTGTAGAATCTGATATTGATGCCCTCGAACAGCATGGGCTGGACTGATGCCCGGATACTGGCATTGATAGCTTCCGTCGTTATGTGTCTCTGGCAGTTCTGGGTACGAATCTGTATCGATTGGGTACCTTGCTACAAAAGCAGGCAGCCCAGACAAGTAAAAAAGCGGCCTGAAAAGAGAAACGGGCCTGTTGGCAACCAGGTTCACCTTTGGGTGAGGTTGCCCTGTGCTCAAAAATCGGAAAGTTGTTCACAAAATGAACAGAAATAAACCAAAAAGTAGCACCCACAGATGAGTAGGCTGAATTTTAACCTAAAATTTTTGCTGCTGCCTGCTGCCTGCTGCCTGCTGCCTGCTGCCTGCTGCCTGCTGAATCGGATTATTTGTGGGTTTTCGGGCAGGCACTACATAGAGTCTGAAAAGGTAATTGTTATGAACAACCTCTTTTTAAAAAATATTTTTATATGTATTTTTTCTCTATCTGATTCAGCGGTTTTTGCAGATCTTCCTGTTTTTAACCGCATTCCAGTAACCAGCAGCAATATGGGTGACCTTCCCGGTAAGCGACTTTATTTGAAAATTTATGGACCAGAAATGGCTAAAGGAAAGACATTACTACACAACTTCGGTAATACGCAGTATTACGGCGAGATAAAAATTGGATCTGACGATCAGGTATTTAAAGTTCTTTTAGATACCGGATCAAGTTATATCTGGGTTCCTGGTACAACATGTGATTCAAACAGCTGCTCTGACAAAAAACGTTTTGATCCACAAAGCAGCAGCTCGTTTGTACGCACTAGCCACAGACTGAACCTAAGTTACGCCAGAGGTAAAATATCTGGTATCTTCGGTTATGATGATATTACTCTCGGTGGCATAAAGGTAGTATCTCAGGGATTTGCTGTAGCCGACGTTATTTCAGATGATATCGAGGACCATCCGTTCGATGGCGTTTTAGGCTTGGGTTTTAAGAGCAATAGTATCATCCCATCATGGTTAGACAATGCCCTAAAACAGGGTTTGATCGATAAAGCTGTCTTTTCGTTCTACCTGTCCCAAAAAACCAACAAGGGCGGTAGTGTTATGATTATCGGTGAGCCCGACCCTTTCTATTATCAGGGGCCTATATACTGGCACTCCCTGATAGCTATCGATGGTGAACATCCTTATTACGATATTTCTTTTGACGGCATCTCAGTCGGAGCAAAAAATATTCTCCTAAGCTGTCAAGAAAGACAATGCAAAGCCCATATTGATACAGGGGCACTTTATATTTATGGGCCAGAAAAAGACGTCGAATCCATTCTTGAATCTCTTGATGTGAAAGCAGATTGCTCAAACGTCAGCCAACTTCCACCTCTGAAGGTCTCCATTGGTGGCCATATCTATGAGGTTCCCCCACAAATTTATGTAGTCAAAGAGCAAAACTGCTTTGGAATGGTTGAATGTCATGCTGGAATTGACGAAATGCCCGGAATTAATAATGAATCTTGGATCCTTGGAAATCCATTCATGAGAGCGTTTTACACCGTTTTCGATAAAACAGATGATCGGATTGGTTTTGCCAAGTTACATGACAGGCTCAATGAACCAAAAACACTCAAGGCATTATACTGATTAATCAGATAGTTTTCGTACAAAAACATTACCCAATGAAAATCATGGTCATGAATCCATTAATTTATTATCTGGTTCGAGCTGAACCTCAAATGACCGTCTAAAATCAAGGAGGTTTTTTTTATCTACATAGAGTCATCTCGTGCACGGTGTTCACGTTTCGCATTATCTGTCCAGAAGTTGAGCAGCTTCCTTGTATGTGAAAGCAGAGACTTTCCTGCATTCATCAGGGATAAAATGACATTACCAAACAGCCGGGTTCCACTTTTCATCGCCTTATGCGTCGAGATTTCTTCAATGGCTCCACTTTCGTAGAGGTTCGCCTGCGCAGCATGGGCAAGGTACCTTTTCAAGGTCACAATCACGAAGGACATCAGAATCAGGCTAAACACCAGTGTCGCTGATTTAGTGTTAAAACGATGCCACCCTGAATAAGACTTGATCTCTTTGAAGATAAGCTCTATTTGCCATCGTAGACGATAAGCCTGAAGTACTTCACTCAGGGTGAACTCAACCCAGTTGAGGTTGGTTACAATGAATACCCATTTCAGTCTACTGTCATTCCAGCGGACAACTAAACGATATGGCCAGGCCTTGAATCCCGGCCATTCTACATCCAGGTCGAGGCATTGATCTTTAGGGAAGCCAGACAACACTTCCTTAAGTTTTTGCCCTTTGTAGCGATTGAGATTTTTGCCATCCTCCCGGACTGCGCTAAGTATCTTCGGGTTGATACTCTGAGGTGCCTTGCAGATAAAAGAACCCTCCCGATCATCAATGGCAGCAAAGCGTTCCAACTCAAAATAACCGGCATCCATCAGCATCAGGATATTGGCCATGGAGGTTGGCAGTGGTGGCAGACAGTCTCTTTCTGAAGGGTATCTTCAGTGAGCTGCACGCGCACCAGATTGTTGGTAAGAAGATCCATTGTCGTATGCAGTTCGACAGCAGCAGGACTGACCGTTGAGAACCTGCCGGGAAATGTTTCCTTTAGGCATCGTAGACAGCCTGCGATGAGCCGTCATGAATCAGAATGTGCTCGAACTCTGAAAATGGACTGTCCTCATCAAACGCCATGACTTTGCGGGTAAAGACTTCCAGACACTGCAGCCATAGCCAGAGGACAAGAGCAGGCATCGCGTCTTTTTTAGCTTGATTTGCCCAGGAACGATAGGAGACATTCAGCCCCGTCAACTCATTAAATTTTCGGTGGAGATCGGCTTGAGTATCGCAGTTTCCATCACCAGCAAGGGCACCAATCAGTGAAAGGATAAAGTCCAAGGGGCGGATATCTCGCTGTCGTATAGTAAAACCAAGCTGCTCCGCCATGCTGAGGAGTTCAGACCGGTCGAAGCACGTCAGCAGTTTTTTCAACCAGTCTACTATTTGCAGTACTCATTTTGTTCAGCTCTGATAATTTTTCGAAGCTTTATTGTGGCTGTTCAAGGTGAGTTCTGCCGCTGGAAATGAATCTTTTTTGAGCTTAATGTCTACCCTAAGAGCGATTCTATTTGGAAATTCGTGAGCCAGAGATGGCTAAAGGAAAGATATCAACGCAAAATAGTCGTAATGAGATTTATTACACTGTAATTAAATTGGATCTGATGATCAAATATTTAAAGTCGTTTTAGATACCGGCTCGAGTGACGTATGGGTTCCCGGTACAAAATGCAGCTCTATTAACTGCTCTGGCAAAAAACACTTTGTTCCGCAAAGCAGCAGCTCGTTCATAGACAGTAGCGATAAAATGACAATATTTTACATGATTGGCAAAGTATCTGCTGACATCGGTTATGACGACATTACTATCAGTAGTATAAACCGACATTCACCACCCCCATCAGGAATAAATCGATTGGTAAATAGACCCTAAAATAAAAATGATTGTCGACTGGCTTTCCGTGATGCCTACCACATATTTCTCCGTCCCGTTGATAGCCCAAACAGAATGCCCTCAAAGCAAGAGCTTTCCCGTATTCCTTGCTATGCAGGACTTGACTTAAATTATTGATTTATTTTCTTGACATTAGGTCCACCATAGGGTGGCTGTTCTAGAGGGTAAGCATAAAAGGTATGCAAGGTCGCCCAGAGCATTGGCTTGAAGTGTTGACTTGAAGTCGATTCAAGCTGCAGCAGCCTTGACAGTTCAGGGCCAGATACGTAGGTTCTACACAGTCGTTTAATAAACTTATAAAATTCTTTGTACCATGGCACAACTTTCAACTGTCGAAAGAATTCTGGATTCAGCCGAACTGCTCTTCGCTGAACATGGCTTCTCAGAGACTTCCTTAAGAACCATTACAAAACAGGCAGGGGTTAATCTGGCTGCAGTGAACTATCACTTTGGTTCCAAAAAAGCGCTGATACAGGCGGTTTTTGCCCGTTTTCTGGACCCCTTCATGAAAGGGCTGAATACCACTCTGGATGAGTGGTCCGATCAGAGTGAGCCACCTGATCTTGAGGCTGTGCTTGAGATACTTGTTGACCATATTCTTGCTGTAAAACCCAGAAGGCCCGATGACATCTCTATTTTTATGAAACTCATGGGGCTGGCTTTCACACAGAACCAGGGGCATTTGAAGCGTTATCTGACGGAAACTTATGGAACCGTCTTCAGCCGATACTTTGAGTTGTTGTTCAGGGCCTGTCCTGACCTTCCGATAGCCGATAAATTCTGGCGTACTTATTTCAGTCTTGGCTCTGCTGTCTTTTCCGTATCTGGCGCCGATGCACTTCTCTCCATTGCCCAGAGAGATTATGACATTGATGACAATCTTGAGAACATTATGAGAAGAATGGTGCCATTTATGGCAGCTGGTCTGCGCGCTCATGCCACCTATAAGAATGGTCGATAATCTTTATTCGAGTTGCTGGCTCTCGAGCCTGAGCCAAAGCGAAACCAGTCAATACGAGATTCATCTGTGCACATTAATGTTAGAATTGCCTCGCAGACTCTGGAGCTGCTGCAAAAGGGTGCAGAAAAGATTTGTTACTCTGTATCCACCGCCAGTAAAGGAACAGGGCAGCAGGAAGGTAGCTGGCAGACTCCACTGGGGCGTCATATTATTCGTGCGAAAATCGGTGAGGGCCTCCCTCTCCATGCGGTTTTTGTGGGAAGGCGATACACGGGTGAGATCTATTCACCCGAACTATTACAACAATACTCTGAACGTCGGGACTGGATTTTAAGCAGAATTCTCTGGTTAAGCGGTCTTGAACCCGGCTACAACCGTCTGGGAAATGTCGATACCATGCGACGGTATATTTATATCCACGGATCACCCGATACCGCTGTGATGGGTGAGCCGGGTTCGAGAGGCTGTATCAGGATGCATGGTCATGACATGATTGATTTATTTGACCGGGTTCATCCCGGAACTACTATTGATATTCTGCCAGAGTAGTTTTATCGCATGCAGACGGGTCAGGAGAGCAAGAAAAGTATGTATAGGCATGATCATAACAATGCGAAAAATAATGGCGTTCTGATAATCGACCTTGAAGGTCAGACACTCCAGCCTGAAGAGCGGGAATTACTCCTGCATCCCGGTGTTGCCGGCGTATTGTTTTTTGCCCGGAATTTTCACGATCGCAAACAGTTCTGTGATCTGGTCAGAGACATAAGAAGTATCAGACAGAACCTGATTTTGATGGTGGATCAGGAAGGTGGCAGGGTTCAGCGTTTCAGAAACGACTTTACCCGTTTGCCGCCTGCCGGGCGTTACGCCAGCTATTTCAACTGTGATCCCCAGAAAGCCCTGGAGTTGGTTGAGGATTGTGGCTGGCTTATGGCAGAAGAATTACTCTCCTGCGGCCTTGACATGAGTCTGGCTCCAGTTTTGGATCTGAACCTGGGTCTGACCGATATAGTGGGCGACCGTGCCTTCGGCTGTGAGCCAGAAAACGTGATTAAACTGGCTGGTGCATGGTGCAGTGGTGTCCGTGAATCAGGAATGGCCTGTGTGGGTAAACATTTTCCCGGCCATGGCAGTGTTAACGAAGATTCTCATCTGACCCTGCCCACGGACAATCGTTCGCTGAGTGCCATCCAGCAGCAAGATATGGTGCCATTCAAAGCTCTGATAGAGCAGGGCATGGAAGCGATTATGCCCGCACACATTGTTTTTCCTGAAGTAGATGATCAGCCTTGTGGTTTTTCATCAATCTGGTTGCAAGACATCCTTAGAGAACAGATCGGTTTTAATGGGTTAGTCATCAGCGACTGTCTGACCATGGAGGGTGCAGCTTCAGCCGGAAGTTACACTGTCCGGGTCGAAAAAGCCTTGAACGCGGGTTGTGATTTATTGTTATTAAGCAGCAGGGAGGGTGTCCGGGAAGTTTTGCCCTGGCTTGAACGGTCTTCTTTCTCAACGCCTGATCTTTCATCTCTTCAGGCCCGTGGCGGTCGAGCTCTGGAAGAGCTGGTGACTATGGATCGCTATCTTAGTTGCAAGGACAGACTGGATTACCTTTCTGAACGATTTAACTGATCTGCCATAAAACGACAATAGAATGGTTTCAATCCTGTGGGAATGAAATCATTCTCAGTGCTAAGTGTCCCGTGTTCCCTATCCGGAAGTCTGATAATGTCTCTTTCTCACCCTTTTTTTCATGAACTGGATATTCCTCAATGGGTTATTCAGGCCGTTATTGTCCTGTTGATTTCAGGCGTTATCAATCTGATCTTGTCCAGAGTGTTTGCTCATCTTTCCAGAGATGGTCGTGCAGCCCTTACCCCCTGGAATGATGCCGTTATCAGGGGACTCAGAACCCCTCTGATCCTGTTGATCTGGGTCATTGGTTTCTGCTGGGTTGTTGCTGTAGTTGCCAAGGCTACGGATTCTGAGTTAATCGATGGTCTGAATAATCTCAGGGATGTCATTATCCTGACCCTGGTGGGTTGGAGCATTATCCGTTTCATTCGTCAGCTGGAACGAAACTTCCTGAATCCTGAACTGGCAGGCGATAAGTCTAATGATCCAACGACCGTAGTAGCGATTGGCAGATTAAGCAGAATTGTGGTCATCATCATCTGTTTTCTGACTATATTACAGTCACTTGGCTACAGTATCTCAGGTCTTTTGGCATTTGGTGGTGTGGGAGGTTTGGCAGTCGGTTTTGCCGCTAAGGATATGCTGGCCAATTTCTTTGGTGGTCTGATGATTTACCTGAATAAACCCTTTCGGGTTGGAGACTGGATTCGTTCGCCGGATAGAAACATTGAAGGCACTGTGGAATACATTGGCTGGAGAGAAACCCGCATCAAGACATTTGATAAGCGACCACTCTACGTTCCCAACGCCACTTTCAACAGCATTTCTGTTGAGAATCCATCGCGAATGGAAAATAGAAGGATCAAGGAAACTGTTGGCCTGAGGTATCAGGATGGCCAGAAGGTGGAGGTGATCGTCGAGGAAATACGGCAGTATCTGAACGACAACGATGAAATCGCCAGTGATAAGACTCTTCTCGTATCGCTCAATGCCTTTGGACCCTCCAGCCTCGATATTTTAGTCTATTGCTTTACATGTACCAGAGACTGGGCAGAGTACCTCAGGGTCAAACAGGATGTCCTGGTCAGGATAATGGCTATTATCCATTCTCATGACGCTGATATTGCCTTCCCGACCCGGACGCTTGATGTCCCGCAAGAATGGCTCGGCAAGTTGAAGCAGACACCGGCAAAAACGGCTGAACCGGCTATGATAGATTGATTTCAACCCTTTAGTGTTGAAATCAAAGTATGTTCGTCCAGCTTTTATCCCTTGAGGATAATTTCAATGGTCTGAATATAACCGGGAAGGCGATGGCCGATATCCCCTTTACCGTGGGGTTTTCTTGTGCGAGGAGCAGGCAATGTTTTGGGAGGGTCTTCTTAAAGGGGATAATGTCGATCTAATGACAGCGATTGTGGCTGCTGTTATCGTTTCCTGGTTCAGCCACTTCCTTCTCAGTCGATGGGCTCAATCTGAGAATCAATCGGTGAGAGCCTGTCTGGCCTCAGCTTTTCGTCCTCCGTTGTTGCTTCTTCCGTGGTTGTTATGTTTTTTTTACCTCGCTCACTGGTTTGTTGATCATAGTGAAGAAGAAGAAGGCCATGACTGGCTGGCCACATCAGAAGCTGTCTGCTCAGTATTACTTCCACTCTGGCTTCTGCTGAGACTCATCAGGCAGTTACCGAACATTGCCGAGATCTCGGGCGTTCAAGATAAAGATCTCGACCTGGCCAGAACCCTGTCACGGTTTTTTCATATCGTTCTGATTGTTCTGGCGGTGATGATTCTGGCGCAAAAGTTGGGCTATTCGCTCTCCGCGCTGCTGACTTTTGGTGGCGTAGGCGGCTTGATTGTGGGTATGGCTGCCAGGGAATGGTTGGCCAACTTCTTTGGTGGTTTGATGTTAATGCTGGATAAACCCTTTAAAGAAGGCGATTGGGTTCGTTCTCCGGACCGACAGATAGAAGGCCATGTAGAACATATTGGCTGGCGCTTGACCCAGATAAGAAATTTTGATCGCAGACCCGTGTTTGTCCCGAACTCGGTCTTCACCAGTATCGTTTTGGAAAATCCATCCAGAATGCGTAACCGCCGGGTTGTTGAAAACTTTGGTATTCGCTACGAGGATCTGGACAAGATCCCCGCCGTCATGAATCAGATCACGACAGAATTTCTTCAGCATCCCGAGCTGGATTGTTCGGAGCCCCACTATGCAAGGTTTCTAAAATATGGGGATTCATCACTGGAGTGTCAGGTCCGGGTGCATGTCATTCCCAAGGGCAGAGTGGACTTTGTCAGGGTCCAGGAAAGCATCATGTTGATCATTGCTTCTGCAGTGCAAAAAGCAGGAGCGGAGTTCGCCTATCCGGTGATGAAAGTGATTCATAAAGCGAATGCTGAACCAGAGTCAGGTAACTCACCCGATAATGATAGCCACTGATTAAGATGAAATAAGGCCCGGCCGATATAGGCTAAATGAATATTCTTATCGTTGAAGATGCTCGTGACCAGCGTTTGATGCTCTCCGTGGTATTGAAAAAGCAGGGGCACCAGGTACTCGAGGCCGAGAATGGTAGACAGGCTCTGGAGATTCTGCGGGAACATCAGGATGTCAGAATTATCATCAGCGATTGGATGATGCCTGAGATGGATGGTCTGGAACTGCTCAGGCAGACCCGAAAAACAGATCTTGGACGTTATATTTATTTTATCCTGCTCACCGGTAATGCAGATCATAAGGCAGTTGTTGAAGGCATGAATGACGGGGCGGATGATTTTCTTGCCAAGCCGGTTAATTTTGATGAATTGGCTGCCCGCCTGAAAGCAGGGATTCGTATCATCGAACTTGAGAGGCAGCTCGAGCTGCAGAATACACGCCTGGTTGAAGCGATTCAGACCGTTGAAAAAGATCTTGAATCGGCGGCCAAAGCCCAGGAAGTTTTGCTGGCTCAACCGGCGACCATACAACATGTTTCTTTTGACTGGTTTTTCCAGCCCAGCAAAATACTGGGCGGGGACATGTTTGGTTATCAGGCTATTGATGGTGAAACCTTAGGGTTCTATCAACTGGACGTGGCCGGGCATGGTATTCCCTCAGCGCTCTTTTCATTTACTCTGAATAATATTCTCTCAGAAACATCGGGCAGAGGCTCCATCGTCAAGGAAACATTGGATCATGAACCATTCAATAAGGTGCGTGCGCCCGAAAAGGTTCTGGCCTCACTGAACCGGCGGTTTCAGTTGACACCGGAGTCGATGCTTTATTTCACCATTGCCTATGGACTTATCAATAGTCGCACAGGTCAGGTGACATTATCACAGGCGGGTCATCCGCAACCCTTATGGATTCATCGTGATAAAGCCTTTGTAGAGCCCGTAATGGGTGGAGGAGTGCCCATCGGTATGATGCCGGACATGGAATACATCTCCAGCACTTTGCAGTTTCAGCCGGGTGACCGTCTGTTTCTCTATTCTGACGGAGTGACGGAATGCGAAAACACTGAAGGTCAACAGTTTGGTGAGGCCCGTTTGCTGCAATGCCTGCAAGATACTTTAGATGACGATTTAAAATCAGTTGTTGACCAGGTAGAGAAAAATGTCAGAGACTGGAGTGAGCTGGACCGTTTCGATGACGATGTGACCTACCTGTTACTGGAATGGAAACCCTGAAAGCCAGGAGGATGGCATGGCGTTTGAACACTACGAGGAAGGCCAGATTACAGTGGTCCGGATTGATGAGTCCCGTCTCGATGCTTCCGTTGCCGAAGCGTTTAAAACCTATGTGTTTGATCTGATTGAAGAGGGCAAATCCGAGCTGATTGTCGATCTTGCCGAAGTGCGTTTTATGGACAGCACAGGCTTGAGCGTGCTGGTAGCGGGTCTTAAGAAATTGTCGGGTAAGGGGTCACTCAGTCTGGCTTCTGCACAACCTGCGGTGCAGGATCTGTTTGATCTTACGTCCATGGATAAATTGTTCAAACTCCATGGTTCAGTGGCTGAGGCTGTTAAAGGGAGCTGACATGTCACAGGTGCTGAAGCTGGAAATCGACAGCCAGTTATCCAATACCAGGCTAGTGGCTATGGCGGTCAGGGGTGTCTGTGCCATGACCACTCTCTCTCCTGTTGAAATTAATCGGCTAGAGCTTTGTCTGGTAGAGATTGTCAACAATGCCATTGAGCATGCTTACGAAAATGAAGCGGGCCATCCGGTGGAAGTGTGTATCAATCTGGACAAGACCATGATGAATATTTCTGTTAGCGACTGGGGACACAGTATTCCGGACGATGTCATGCAGAATACGACTGAAATGGTCGTTGATCCTGAGCATCCTGAAGCCTGGTTGTGCAGTGGCCGTGGTCTACACATTGTGAACAAGCTGATGGATCAGGTGACCTATGAGTCAAACCAGGACAAGAACAGCTTTATCATGAAAAAAGAGCTGCGCCACTGACAGCTCTTTTTATACCAATCGAACTTTCCACGCCGCCTTGTCTCGGGTTAGAAAGCACGATGGGTATTACTCCGAATCAGCTGCCTTCCTGATCGACAATTCCGGGTAGTATCCCTGGCTCCGGGCTTTTTTCCTGGTCAGCTTCCATTTCAGGTAGCAAAGGTTTATCCGGCTTTTTATAGGGCGTCAGTTTGAACAGAACACCGATGACCGGGCTGTCCAGGTACTGAACCTCATCACTGTTTTTGATTCTGCGACTTTCCTGCAAATGAAAATTACGGGAAATCTTCATGGGCTGACCGTCAGGTGCCCTGACCAGTTGCAGATTTTTATCCAGGGTTGGTTTCTTTTGAGACTCCGGGTGCGGCTGAACATTCTCCATGTTTTTTGCCAGTGCTTCCCATGCCAGTTCGCTGTACCAGAGATTAACTTTTACATGCAGATAACGACTGGAGCTGATCGTAACGGTACCTTCCAACATACTGGGTTTTTTACTTTGTGTGTTGTAGTTGCCTATCCTGATTGGCCTCGAACTTTTGCCTTCCCTGAGCGGCATCAGCCAGGCTTTTTGATCGAGAATCCGGTAGCCACCATTTTTGGACAGGGCACTGCTTTCACTTTGCAACAAGTGTGATGGGTAGGGCAGGGACACAAAGGCATCCCGCTCCAGATCTGTTGCAGGCTTTTTGTCAGGACGATCCAGAAAGTCAGTGAGATCAGAAGAGGTTCCTTTTGCGTCTGTCCCGGAGTTGTAGGATTTTAGCTTAATGGCGTCAGCGGGAAGAGGGTGAGCGGTAATACCAGGCCATTTCTCATTGTCACTCGTACTCTGCTCGTTCAAAAATACAATCATATCAGCCTGGTACCACTGGGTATCCTCACTGGCAATGGCCGTTATGGAGACTGTGCCCAGAAGTAGGGTACCGATCGCTTTTTGAATCATGCCGAAGGTGACATTGTGATTAACAGTCGTTTTTTTCAGCTCAAGGCGTTTCATAAAATCCCTGCTTAATCCTGAAACTCTTTGACCTTCAGTCTGGTGTGCAGCGGTGCGCCAGTGCTGAGGTATCTGAACAGTGGGCTTCAAAAGTGTGGTCATGCCGTTTCGTAAACAGTTTTAGAGGACTCAGAGCCGTATGAAGCAGACATTGATCGAAAAGACGCATGACTGCTTCTCACTCTTATGGGGCCAGTCGATCCAATAGTTGCTCAAGCAGCTTGAATCGTGCTTCGCCTTTTTCCATGGAGCCACTGTACTTCAACACGCTGCTACCTTCCAGTTTGAATAGGTGCGGCTCAAATTGAATCAGCTGAATGATGGCAATGGGGTTAATGTCCGGTTGACTGTTAAATTCGATTCGGGCACTGGTGGCACCGGCATCAATTTTGATAATACCCATTTTCTCGGCTCTTAACCTGAGACGGGTCTGCCGAAAAAGGTTCTTGGTCTGTTCCGGCAACAGGCCGAATCGGTCAATCAGTTCAACCTGAAGGTTTTTCAGATCTTCGTCGTTTTTCGCTGCAGCAATTCGTTTATAGAGAATCAGTCGGTTATGAACATCATGAATATAGTCCTCCGGAAGCAGTGCGGGTAACCGCAGGTTCACATCGCTGCCTTGCTGTAAAGGTTTGTCCAGGTCCGGTGTTTCACCTTTTCGGATCGCTTCCACTGCTTTCTCAAGCATTTCGGTATAGAGTGTAAAGCCAACATTCTGAATCTGCCCACTCTGATCTTCACCCAGCAACTCACCCGCTCCCCGTATTTCCAGGTCATTGGATGCCAGCATAAAGCCAGCTCCCAGGTCCTGGGCTTCGGCAATGGCTTCCAGTCTTTTCAGAGCATCCCTGGTCATGGATTTTGGTGAAGGTGTCAAGAGATAAGCATAGGCTTGATGATGAGATCGACCGACCCGACCTCTCAACTGGTGCAATTGTGCCAAGCCAAACTTGTCCGATCGGTGGATGATAATGGTATTGGCATTCGGTATATCAATACCTGTCTCAATGATGGTAGTACAGACCAGGATATTATGTCGTTTGTGATAGAAGTCGGACATGACCTGCTCCAGCTCTCTTTCACGCATCTGACCGTGACCGACGGCAATACGTGCCTCAGGAATAAGCTCCCGCAAATCAGCAGCCGCTTTCTCGATACTGGAAACTTCGTTGTGCAGGTAATAGACCTGACCGCCGCGCAATAGCTCACGCAGAATGGCTTCTTTGACCAGTAATTGATCGTTTTGTCGAACAAAGGTTTTAACTGACAGCCGTCGTGCAGGTGGCGTGGCTATGATTGACAGGTCGCGAATACCCGACATTGCCATATTAAGTGTCCGTGGGATCGGGGTAGCCGTCAGAGTCAGAATATCAACTTCGGAACGCAGGGATTTCAGCATTTCCTTGTGCCTGACTCCGAAGCGGTGCTCCTCATCAATAATCAACAGGCCCAGATTTTTGAACTTGAAATCACCCTGAATCAGTTTGTGGGTACCAATAATGATATCCAGTTTGCCTTCTGCGACTTTCTCCCTGAGTCCTTGAATTTGCTTTGCCGATTTGAAACGTGAGGCTACGTCGATTTCAACGGGCCAGTCGGCAAAACGGTCACGAAAGCTTTCGTAATGCTGCTGAGCCAGCAGGGTGGTCGGGACCAGGATCGCTATCTGCTTGCCACTTTGGACTGCCAGAAAGGCTGCTCTCATAGCCACTTCTGTCTTGCCAAAACCGACATCACCACAGACCAGTCGGTCCATGGGTTTACCCTCAGACATGTCTTTTATGACATTGATAATTGCCTGCTGTTGGTCCGGTGTTTCCTCAAACGGAAAGCCGGCCGTGAATGCATGATACTGTTGATCCGGTGCCGAAAAGGCAAAGCCCTTTCTGGCTTCTCGTCGGGCGTAGATATCCAGTAGCTCCGCTGCAGCATCTCTGGCCTTCTCAGCCGCTTTGCGACGAGCCCTGGACCATTGTTCGCTGCCAAGACGGTGCAGAGGAGCAAGCTCATCATCCGTGCCGGTGTAACGGGCAATAAGATGCAGAGAAGCGACAGGAATGTAGAGTTTAGCTTCGCTGGCGTATTCCAGGGTCAGGAATTCGGTTTCCTGATCATCAACGGACAGGGTTTGAAGACCACGATAGCGTCCTACGCCATGATCAATATGGACCACTGGAGCACCTTCTCTCAGCTCGGTCAGGTTACGGATGGTTTGATCGGTATCGGTCTGGGTATCGCCTTTTCGCCTGCGGCGCTGCATAACTCTCTGGCCCAGAAGCAGGGATTCCGGAATTAGGGCAATATTCAGATCTTTGAGAAAGAATCCTGATGCTAAAGTACCCAGGGTAATCCCCAGCGTCTCTTTTCTGCTCAGGAAGGTATCCCAGCTGTTGAATGTATCGGGGCGAATATCGGACTGGGCCAGCATTTCCAGCAGGACTTCCCTGCGACCCGCGCTCTCGGTCACCAGAAGAACCCTTGGTCCTGACTCGATCAGGTCTTCAAGAGGCTTTAAAGGGTGGTCGGCTCGGGCATTCAGGGTCAGCTCAGGTAATGACTGGTGATCAAGGTTGAAGCTGTCCGGGGCATCAACATGCTCAGCTGACAGGATAATACGCGGGTATTGTTTCAGAGCCCGGTTGATTTCTTCTGAAGGCATTAAAACCTTTGCGGGAGGCAGAAGCGGGTGGTGTTTATCGACTTTCCGGTTTTCGTAGCGATCCGTCAGATCCTGCCAGAAGTGTTCAATCGCTTCCTGCACGCCCTGATATTGAATGATCGTTGTGTCAGTGGACAAATGATCAAACAGCGTGGCTGTCTTTTCGAAAAACAGGGGCAGGTAATATTCAATACCCGGGCTTGCCATTCCCTGTCCTATGTCCTGATACACGGGACACTCACGGTGATCCACATCAAACGCTTCTCTGAACAGACTGCGGAAGCGATCTCTGGAGGTCTTGTCCATTGGGAATTCATGACCTGGAAGCAGTTCTATATGATCAACCTGTTCTATGGAGCGCTGGCTTTCCGGATCAAAAATTCGCAGGGTATCGATTTCATCATCAAACAGGTCAATCCGGTAGGGGGTATCGGAACCCATGGGGAAGATATCCATGAGTGACCCCCGAATTGCGAACTCACCATGCTCGTAGACTGTTTCAACACAACGATAACCCGCCTGTTCCAGTTGTTGCCTTTTCTCGGCAAGTACAAAGGTTTCACCCCGCTTCAAAACCAGACAGTTGGATTCCAGATAATCCCGGGGACAGAGTCGGTGCAGCAGGGTGGAAACCGAGATGATCAGCAGGGTCTTTTCGCTGCGAGGCAGTCGATACAGGGTTTTCAGCCGCTGGGAAATGATGTCCTGATGGGGAGAAAAAGCATCGTAGGGCAGTATCTCCCAGTCGGGAAAGTGCAGAATCCGGGTGGACCGATCACCTTTTAGGAAGAAATTCAGTTCTTCTTCAAGGGCATTGGCATGAGCGGAATCCGGGGTAATAACCAGAAGCGGCCTGCGGGTTGACCGGGCGGCACTGGCTATGGCGTATGAGCTTGTTGACTGGCTTAAATGACCCCAGAAGGTTTTATGCCCCGGAGTCTCTGGAAGCTGGAAAGAAGATGATTTCAAGTTGGCCTGCGACATGAAAGGTGACTTGTTCTTAATACGCTAGATCCGCAATTGTAGCTGCTCGGAGCAACAGATACCATGCACTAGCGCACCAACAATTGCCTGTAAAGTCGAAGAGTGATTGGACGCAGTGTTAAAGTTTGTTGTACTTTGTTGCCAAGTGGGGGTGAACTCTGGATAATAGCCCCTGAGCCGAAAGGCCAAAAAACGTAGACCTATGTTGTTTGAGGTAACCTGTCGGTTGCTTTCGGGTGACAGTCTGCCAGAAGTAAACAGCCTTGAGCTGATTGACAGCCTTGAGTGCATAAAAATTACAGGATTGGAACCGTGGGAAAAGACCATTTTCAGGACTGGAGAGAACGTGAAGCCTTAGCCGAATCCATGATTCCATTGATCGGCCGCTTGTATCGCGAAAACAACGTTGTGACCTCGATCTATGGCCGCTCAATCATCAACCGTTCTGTGATTGACATCCTTAAATCTCACAAATACGTGCGTCAGGTGGAAGGTTCTGCCCTGTGTGTCCGTCAGACATTCCCTGTCATTGAATTGCTGAGCAAGCTGAATCTGGCTCCGGGCAGAATTGATATTGGTAAGCTGGCATCCGGCTACGAAAAAAGTGAAGGCAAGCAAACCCTGGAAGCGTACGTTCGCAGTCAGGTCTCCGGGCTCGTGGATGGCAAGAATGGCAATGGCCATGACGATAAAGATGTCGTTCTCTACGGCTTTGGTCGTATTGGTCGACTCATGGCTCGAATTCTTGTTGAACGAGCAGGTGGTTCCGGCCTGAATTTGAGAGCGGTTGTCGTTCGCAAGGGCAAAGCGGAAAACGATCTGCAAAAGCGTGCCAGTCTGCTGAGACGTGACTCGGTCCACGGTTCATTCAATGGCACCATCAGTGTGGATGAAGAGAACAATATCATCTACGCCAACGGTGTGGCGATCCGGTTTATCTATGCCAACTCTCCGGATTCCATCGACTACACAAGCTACGGTATTAACAACGCTATCATCGTAGACAATACCGGTGTATGGCGTGACCAGGAAGGTCTGAGTCAACACCTTCAGTCTAACGGAGCTTCCAGGGTTCTGCTGACTGCCCCGGGCAAGGGCGATCTGAAAAATGTTGTGTTTGGTGTCAACCACAACATCATCAATGATGAAGATCAGATTATTTCTGCTGCATCCTGTACCACCAATGCGATCACACCCGTACTGAAAGCGATCTGCGACAAATTTGGTGTTGAGAATGGCCATGTGGAAACCGTTCACTCCTACACCAATGACCAGAACCTGATTGATAACTACCATAAAGGTTCCCGCCGTGGTCGCAGTGCTGCCCTGAACATGGTGATCACTGAAACCGGAGCTGCAAAGGCCGTCTCAAAGGCGCTGCCTCAGTTACAGGGTAAGTTGACCGGTAATGCCATTCGGGTTCCGACTCCCAACGTATCCATGGCTATCCTGAACCTGAATCTGTCCAAAGACACTACCGTTGAAGAGCTTAACAGCTATCTCCGCGAGATGGCGCTGTTCTCTGATCTCAAGAAGCAGATCGATTACGTGACCTCTTTTGAAGCGGTATCCAGTGACTTTGTCGGTAACCGTAATGCGGGTATTGTTGACAGTCAGGCCACCATTGTTGATGGCAACCGCTGCGTACTCTACGTTTGGTATGACAACGAATTTGGTTACAGCTGCCAGGTCAATCGTATTCTGCAACACATGACCGGTAATCACCACAAGACCCTGCCTCTTCAATAACAGGCATTAGTCATCGTCCTGAAAAAGCTCATCTGATGAGTTTTTTCAGGGGGTGCAGTGTATTTCCGAGGTACAGTAACTGTGCTGTACCACACCTTTAGCGTCCACGGAATTCAACCGTACGTCAAACCCCCATAGCAGGTGCAGGTGTTTGAGAATTTCCATAGCAGTTCCTGCGTGAAGGTTCTGACCCAGGTGCATGGAATGAATCAGGGTCAGCGAGCGGTCTCCTCTTACATCAACATCATAAACCTGGATATTAGGCTCCTGATTACCCAGATTGTATTGATTGGACAATGCCTCCCTGAGTGCTTTGTAACCTGACTCATCGTGTATGGCGCTGACTTCCAGGAAGGCTTTTTTGTGGTCGTCATCAATGCAAAATAACTTCATATCCCGCATCACTTTGGGTGAAAGGAACTGGAGTATAAAACTCTCGTCCTTGTATTGAACCATGGCGTGATGGATAGCTTTCAGCCAGTCACTGCCCGCCAGGTCAGGAAACCAGAGCCGGTCCTCTTCAGTAGGCTGCTCGCATATCCGGCGAATGTCCCGGTAGATATTAAAGCCCAGGGTATAAGGATTAATGCCGGAATAGCGTGGATCATCAAAATCCGGCTGAAACACGACATTACTGTGGGAATGCAGAAACTCGAGTATGTAGCCTTCGTTTATCAGACCTTCCCGGTAGAGCTGATGCATCAGTGTGTAATGCCAGAAGCTGGCCCAGCCTTCATTCATGACCTGGGTCTGTCGCTGAGGATAAAAATACTGGGCTATCTTACGGACAATTCGAATCAGTTCCCGCTGCCAGGTTTTTAACAGTGGGGCGTTTTTTTCAATAAAGTAGAGAATGTTTTCTTCCGGCTCCGGAGGGAAACGTCTTCTCAATTTGGCAGGGTCTTCCTTTTTGGTCGGGACCGTACGCCAGAGGTCATTGATATTTCTCTGGATATATTCTTCTCTTTCCCGTGCCTGATTTTTTTCCATTTCTGCAGAAATAGCAGAAGGGCGCATATATCGATTGACCCCCTGGTTCATCAGCGCATGACAGGCATCAAGCATCTCTTCAACGGCATCCACACCGTATTTCTCTTCGCACTGATAAATGTAGTTCCTGGCAAACAATAAATAATCGACAATCGAGTCTGCATTGGTCCACTGGCGAAAGAGGTAGTTGCCTTTGAAAAAAGAGTTGTGACCATAACAGGCATGGGCAATCACCAGCGCCTGCATGGCCATGGAATTTTCTTCCATCAGGTAGGCAATGCAGGGGTTAGAGTTTATGACGATTTCATAGGCCAGGCCCATGTGGCCGCGCTGATAGTTTTGAAGGTTGGTGAGAAATTTTTTGCCAAAACTCCAGTGATGGTACATCAGGGGCATGCCTACTGAAGCGTAGGCATCAATCATCTGTTCCGAATTAATGACTTCGATCTGGTTCGGGTAAGTATCAAGCTTAAATTTTTCTGCCAGCTGACCAATGGCCCTGTCATAAGCATGAAGCAATTCGAAGGTCCATTCGGAACCGGTTGAAAGGTACTGGCGAGTCATGGCTATTCCACTTTCTTTTCGAAAAGACGTCGGAAGACCGGATAGATATTGCTCTGGTCACGAATCTGCTGCTGGGCAAACTGTTCACTGAAGTTTTTTTCGATGTCTTTGTAGGTATGCCAGAGGTTCTGATGCCGGTTGGCGATTTCTACGTAGGCGAAATACTGGACCAGAGGCAGAAGCTTCCGGGTAATGGCGTCATGACAGAGTGGGTTATCGCTGTCCCAGTTATCGCCATCTGAGGCCTGGGCAACATAAATATTCCATTTTGCCGATGGATAACGATCATCAATGATCTGCCTGGCTAGCACCAGTGCTGAAGAGACAATGGTACCTCCCGTTTCCCTGGCGTAAAAAAAATCCTGTTCGTTACATTCTCGTGCTTGGGAATGATGTCTTATAAAAACCACTTCAGTGGCTTCATAATTTCTTTCCAGAAACAGGTAAAGCAAAAGAAAAAATCGTTTGGCTATATCCTTGATCTCACGGGTCATGGAACCCGAGACATCCATGATACAGATCATAACGGCTTTGCTGGAAGGTTGTGGCACCCTCACCAGATTGTTAAAGCGCAGATCAAAGTCGTCAATAAACGGCAACCGACGCAGCTTTTTGTTTAATTCAGTGATTTGATTGCGCAGCTCCTCTTCCTTCTCCCTGTCACGACCACCCGGTTGTACCTCAAGCTCCCTGAGTTGACGCTTCAACTCCCTGATCAATTTGCGTTCCTTGCCAAAAAGGGCAATTCTGCGGGCATTAGCGGCCCTGAGTGAACGCACGACATTCAACCGGTCAGGAGAGCCAAACAGGGTGAATCCGGCGAGCCTGAGAGAGTATTCGGTGGTGTCCATCAGGTTTTTCCTGATCAGGTTGGGCAGCTTCAGATCTTCAAAGAGATACTGAAGAAATTCATCCCGGTTGATCTGGAAGACAAAGTCATCAATGCCCGAACCCTGATGACTGGCTTCGCCTTCACCTGCCCCCTGACCCTGACTACCCTCTGGGCGCTTGAACCTGTCACCTGTGTGGAACTCTTTGTTGCCGGGATGAACATGTTGTCTGCGACCATTATCGCCATGATGAAAGACCGGTTCTGATACATCCTTCCTGGGAATAGCGACATCCGTACCACGCTCCATATCTGTAATCGAGCGTTGGTTGATTTGCTCCTTTACAGACTCTTTGATGGTGTTTTTGTACCGTCGCAGAAAGCGTTGACGGTTGACGGTACTTTTTTTGCCGCTGTTCAGGCGTCGATCAATGATGATACTCATGACGGTCACTTGCCGGGCTACTGGGACTTTCTGACCCTGATGTACCATTCAGACAGCAGCCTGACCTGCTTTTCGGTGTAGCCATGTTGGACCATGCGGTCTACAAAGTCGGCATGTTTCTTCTGGTCGTCATGAGAAGCCTTGGCATTGAATGAGATGACCGGCAGCAGATCTTCTGTGTTGGAGAACATCTTTTTCTCAATCACGGCTCTCATCTTCTCATAACTGAGCCAGATGGGATTCTTGCCCTGCATGTCAGCCCTGGCCCTGAGCACAAAATTCACCACTTCGTTGCGAAAGTCTTTCGGGTTGGCTATGCCCGCTGGCTTCTCAATTTTTTCCAGCTCATCATTCAGTGCCTTACGGTCAAGAATCTGCCCGGTATCCGGGTCCCTGAACTCCTGATCCTGAATCCAGAAATCCGCGTAGGTAATGTAGCGATCAAATATGTTCTGGCCATACTCAGAATAGGACTCCAGATACGCCGTCTGTATTTCCTTACCCAGAAACTCAACGTATCTTGGCGTCAGATACTCCTTGAGAAAGCCGATGTAACGCTCTTCCAACGCTTCAGGGAACTGTTGTTGTTCAATCTGCTGTTCAAGAACGTACAACAGGTGAACCGGGTTAGCTGCTATTTCGGTAGGGTCAAAATTAAAGACCTTTGAGAGAATCTTGAAAGCAAAACGGGTTGATAATCCTTCCATGCCTTCGTCAACGCCAGCGGCATCCCTGTATTCCTGGAGCGATTTGGCGTTGGGATCGGTGTCTTTGAGATTCTCGCCGTCATAAATCCGCATCTTCGAGTAAATGGAAGAATTCTCCGGATCTACAATTCGGGACAGGACGCTGAACTGAGCAAGCATCCGCAATGTGTCCGGGGCACAGGGCGCCTTGTTCAGAGAGCTGTGCTCAAGCAGCTTCTGATAAATTTTTATCTCTTCACTCATGCGGGTGCAGTAGGGCACCTTGATTATATTGACGCGATCAATGAAAGCTTCATTGGTTTTGTTGTTTCTGAATGTCTGCCACTCCGATTCGTTCGAGTGGGCAAGAATTATGCCTTCATAAGGAATTGAGCCAAGACCTTCTGTGCTGTTGTAATTACCTTCCTGGGTGGCTGTCAGTAAAGGGTGGAGTACCTTGATCGGCGCCTTGAACATTTCGACAAATTCCATAATGCCCTGATTGGCTCTACAAAGTGCCCCTGAGAAGCTATAGGCATCCGGATCATCCTGGGAATACTCTTCCAGTTGTCGTATATCCACCTTGCCCACCAGGCTGGAAATATCCTGATTGTTTTCATCGCCGGGTTCGGTTTTGGCAACGGCAATCTGCTTCAGTCGGTCAGGGTAGAGTTTGACGACTCTGAATTGGCTGATATCACCCTTGTATTCCTCGAGGCGCTTAACAGCCCATGGGGACATAATGTAGCGCAGACAGCGGCCGGGTATACCGAATTCTTTCGCGAGCAGCTCTCCGTCCTGCTCCGGGTTGAAAAGACCCAGCGGTGATTCGAACACCGGTGACCCCTTGATGGCATAGAAGGGTACTTTTTCTATCAGTTCCTTCAGTTTCTCTGCCAGAGAAGACTTACCACCGCCCACCGGGCCAAGCAAGTAGAGAATCTGCTTTTTCTCTTCCAGTCCCTGGGCGGCGTACTGGAAGTAAGAAACAATCTGTTCAATGGCTTCTTCCATACCAAAGAAGCCATCAAACGCCGGATATCGTTTGATCAGCTTATTGGAGAAAATTCTGCTGAGCCTCGGGTTTCTGGAAGTATCGATAAGCTCCGGCTCACCAATTGCCTCAAGAATACGCTCGGCGGCGCTGGCGTAGGTTCCGGGTTCATTCTTGCACAGTTCCAGGAAAGCCTGAAGGCTCATCTCTTCTTCCTGGGTCAGGTCATATCTTTGCTGGTAATGTTCAAACAGGGACATGCTGCTTACTCCGACGGGATTCGTCTGCAGGTGAAGTGAAGATAGTTGAAAAGCCAGTGATGACAATGAATCAGGGAGTGAAGTATTTCATCTTCTTCATAAAAGAACGATGAAATACTCTCAGAATGCAGACTGTTTTTCCTGTCAGGAATCAGCGCCGCTGATGACTTTCGAAGGCGGCTTCAAGCAGCTCGCGGGTGTATCCTGTTTGCGGATGGTGAAAGATCTGTTCAGTTGATCCCTGCTCAATAATCTCACCGTCTTTCATCACCAGAATCCTGTGGCTCATAGCTTTCACTACAGCAAGGTCATGGCTGATAAAAATATAGCTCAGGTTGTATTTTTTCTGCAGGTCTCTCAACAGCTCAATAACCTGAGACTGGACAGTCCTGTCCAGAGCTGAAGTAGGCTCATCAAGAATAATCAGTCCGGGTTTCAGAACCAGGGCCCTGGCTATGGCAATACGCTGTCTCTGCCCGCCAGAAAACTCATGGGGATAACGGTGTCGCCATTGAGGGTCAAGACCGACTTCTGCCATGGCTTTTATGATCAGATCGTCCCGTTCACTGTCGCTGGCCAGCTGGTGGATATCGAGTCCTTCACCAATAATATCGGCAATGGTCATTCTCGGACTCAGACTGCCATAGGGGTCCTGAAAAACAACCTGCATCTGTCGTCGGTATGGACGACACTGTTTCTGGTTCAGGAGGTGGAGGGCTTCACCTTCAAAGTAGATCTGGCCCTGACTTTCCTGCAACTTCAGCAGGGCCATGCCCAATGTGGTTTTTCCAGAACCGGATTCACCGACAATACCCAGTGTTTCACCTTTTGCAACTGAGATGGAAAGATCGGTGACGGCTTTGATATGGTCAACCGTTCTTCGAAAGAATCCCGCTTTGACTGGAAACCAGACCCTGATGTCCTGCCCTTCGATAATCTTATGTTGCTCATCAGAGACAGGAGCAGGAGCCCCTGAAGGCTCAGCATTGAGCAGCTCTGTCGTATAAGGATGTTTTGGCTGATTAAAAACCGCTTCTGTGGCACCGGTTTCCACCAGTTCTCCATCTTTCATGACGCAAATTCGATGGGAAACATGATGGATCAGGTTGAGGTCATGGCTGATAAATAAAATAGCCATACCCATTTTCTGCTGCAACTCTGCCAACAGTGTCAGGATTTGCCTCTGGACGGTGACATCCAGTGCCGTGGTGGGCTCATCAGCGATAAGGACCTTTGGCTCGCAGGCCAGTGCCATGGCAATCATGGCTCTTTGGCGCTGGCCACCGGACAATTCGTGAGGATAGGCTGAAAGCTTTTTGGCGGGCTCCTGAATGCCCACCAGTTCAAGCAGCTCCAAAGCCCGCTGACTGGCAGATTGAGGGCGCATTCCCAGATGCAGACTGAGAACTTCGCAGATCTGCTTCTCTATGGTATGCAGTGGATTGAGAGCGGTCATGGGCTCCTGGAAAATCATACCAATCTGATGACCCCGAACGCCTCGCATTTCTCTTTCTGACAGAGCCAACAGGTTTTTGCCAGCAAACACTATCTCGCCCTGGTGACTGGCATTTTCAGGAAGCAGTTGCAGTATGCTCAGAGCTGTAATGGATTTACCTGAGCCGGACTCACCCACCAGACCCAGCGTCTCTCCGGGAAACAGTTCAAAACTGACGTTTTTTACCGCATCGCTGCTGCCACCGCTCTGATTGAAGCGGACTTTCAGGTCTTTGATTTGGAGCAGGGAACTTGTCATCGCTTAGTGACCTGTAACGTATTTGCGTGGATCCAGAGCGTCGCGGGTGGCTTCCCCGATAAACACAAGCAGGGTCAGCATCACTGACATTACCATGAAGGCTGTAATGCCCAACCATGGCGCTTGAAGATTATTCTTACCCTGGGCGATCAGCTCACCCAGTGAAGGCGATCCGGCTGGCAGACCAAAACCCAGAAAGTCCAGAGAAGTCAGGGTGGTGATGGCTCCGGTCAGAATAAAGGGCATAAAGGTGACTGTTGCAATCATGGCGTTGGGCAGAATGTGACGAAACATCAATCGGCTATCGGTCATCCCCAGGGCTCTGGCTGCACGGACATATTCAAGGTTTCGACCACGCAGAAATTCGGCACGGACCACATCCACCAGTGCCATCCATGAAAACAGCAGCATAATACCCAGCAGCCACCAGAAGCCGGGCTCGACAAAGCTGGAAAGAATGATCAGCAGATACAGGCTGGGCATACCTGACCAGACTTCAATAAATCGTTGTCCTATAAGATCAGTTCGTCCGCCATAAAATCCCTGTATGGCGCCTACGGCAACCCCTATGACAGAGCTGAACAGCGTCAGAATCAGACCAAAAAGTACGGATATTCTGAAACCATAAATAACCCTTGCCAATACATCTCTGCCCTGATCATCGGTGCCCAGCAGATTCTCGAGCGTGGGAGGCGCCGGAGCAACGCGGGCATAGTTGATGGTGTCGTAGCTGTAATGGATGGGAGGCCAGAGCATCCAGCCATGGGGCTCGATCAACTCTTTTGCGTAGTCCTGACGGTAATCCATTTCCAGCTCAAATTCACCACCAAAGGTTGTCTCAGGGTAGATATGTAAAATGGGGGTATAGATTTCACCCTTGAAATACACCAGAAGGGGTTTGTCATTGGCGATGAACTCGGCAAATAACGTGGTGAAAAACAGGAAACCGAAAATCCAGAGTGAGTAATAGCCCCGCCGATTACTTTTGAAACTTTGCCAGCGTCGCCGGTTGAGCGGGCTTATACGGGAAGGTTTTATGCTTTGAGACGATGCCATATTAGTCCCTCGCCTCGAAGTCAATTCTTGGGTCGACCAGCATGTAGGTCAGATCTCCCAGCAGTTTTACCACCATGCCTATGAGAGTGAAGATAAACAGGGATCCGAAGACCACAGGGTAATCGCGATTAATGGCGGCTTCGTAGCCGAGCAGGCCCAGTCCATCCAGTGAAAAAATAATTTCAATCAGCAATGAGCTGGTGAACAGTATGCCAATCAGGGCCGCAGGAAATCCGGATATCACCAGCAACATGGCGTTTCTGAAAACATGTCCGTACAGCACCTGGTTATCATCCAGACCCTTGGCGCGGGCTGTCTGCACATATTGGCGATGAATCTCATCGAGAAAAGAGTTTTTGGTCAGCATCGTTAATGTTGCAAAACCACCAATAACAATGCAAAAAACCGGGAGAACCATATGCCAGGCGTAATCTGCCAGTTTGCCGATCAGACTGAGTTGATCAAAGTTTTCCGAAGTCAACCCGCGCAGTGGGAAGAAGTTCCAGTAACTGCCACCGGCAAACAGAACAATAAGCAGGATGGCCAGCAGAAAGCTGGGAATGGCATAGCCTGTGGTAATAACAGCGCTGGTCCAGACATCGAAGTGGCTACCGTGCTTTATTGCTTTTCGAATCCCCATGGGAATGGAGATCAGGTAAATCAGCAGTGTGCTCCATAAACCCAGAGAGATTGAGACAGGTAACTTTTCCTTGATGAGGTCAATGACTTTCGCATCCCTGAAAAAGGAGTCGCCAAATTCAAATTGAGCGTAGTTGACAACCATCTGTATAAAGCGCTCGTAGGCGGGTTTGTCAAAACCGTAAAGCTTTTCGATGTCTTTGATGAGTTCCGGGTCCAGTCCCCGCCGTCCCCGATACTCACCGGATTCGTCCACACTCAATTGTTGAATCTCGGCACTGCCGGAACCTCCGATGCGACTGGTGGCATTGATTTCAAAACCTTCCAGTTTGGCAATCATCTGCTCAACAGGGCCACCCGGTGCAGCCTGAATGATGACAAAGTTCAGAAGCAGGATGCCAAACAGTGTCGGAATCATTAACGCCAGACGGCGTAGAATATAGCTTTTCATAATTCAGTTGCGACGTTTTGAACGACGGATGACCCATCCCAGAAACAGGATGACCAGTAGAATGCCGACAGGCCAAAGTGGTATGCCTTTATTTTCTTCATTTTTTTCTTCGCCATCGGCGGTCGTGTCTGAAGAAGCCCTGATGGTTGTCGGTTCTATCCACCAGGAGTCCAGGTCCAACTGATAAAGAGGTTCCTGATCAGGACGGCTGAGAGGGTGTTTAAGGGGCTTCCAGTAGGCAACCCGGTTACTGGCCAGATACCATTGGGGGATCATGTATTGATTCCAGAGCAGCACCCGATCCAGAGCCTTAACGGCGGCGACCAGATCCTCTCTGGAGTCGGCATTGATTAATTCCCTGATCAGGCCATCAACCACCGGGTTTTTAATCCCTATCAGGTTTCGACTGCCTGGCAGATCCGCTGATTCGCTGCCCCAGAAGTCCCGTTGCTCGTTTCCGGGCGAACTGGATTGGGGAATGCGACTGACCAGCATATCGAAGTCGAAGCTTCTGAGGCGGTTTATGTATTGTGAAATATCCACGATTCGCAGGTTGGCATCGATGCCCATGGCTTCAAGGTTTTTCTTCATTGGCAGGGCCACTTTCTCCATGCTTGAATCATACAGAAGAATTTCGAATTCAAAGGGCTTGCCGTTTTTCCGGAGCGAGCCATTTTCCAGTTTCCAGCCTGCCTGTTCCATCAGGGACAGAGCTTCGCTCAGCTGATTGCGGATTCTGCCACTGCCATCGGTGACGGGCAGTTTGAAGGGTTGGGTAAATAACTCGGCGGGGAGTTGATCTCGCCAGGGCTCAAGGTAGGCCAATTCTTTACCTTCAGGAATGCCGGTTGCTTCCATATCAGAGTTGGCAAAATAACTCTGTGTCCGGGTGTAACTGTTATAGAACAGATTCTTGTTAAGCCATTGGAAGTCCATGGCGTAATTCAACGCTTTTCGAACTCTGACGTCCTTGAAAATATCTCTGCGCAGGTTAAAGACAAACCCCTGCATACCCTGAGGGGCTTTGGTTTGGATGGATTCCTGAATCAGGTCACCTTTTTTAACTGCCGGAGTGTCATAGGCGGTGGCCCAGTTTCTGGCAATATTTTCAAAGCGGAGATCGTATTCCCCGGCTTTCAATGCTTGCAGTGATACGTTGGCATCCCGGTAATAGTCATAACGACGCTCATCAACGTTATAGCGACCTTTGTTGACCGGCAAATCCTTACCCCAGTAATCAACAACTCTCTCGTAAACAATACTGCGACCCGGCTCGGCAGAACGGATTTTGTATGGGCCGCTGCCCAGAGGGTGAGTCAGGTTGCCCTCTTCGAAGTTATTCGACTCTTTTTCCCAGAAGTGTTTTGGAAGAACCGGGAGTTGGGAAATGATCAGGGGAAGTTCAGGATTACGGTTGTGTTTGAAAACGAAGCGCACACTGCGTTTGGACAGGGCTTCAGCCATGGCAATATCGCCATAATAAGCCCTGTAAAACGGTGAGCCTTTGTCCCTGAGCAGTTCAAAACTGTAAACCACATCTTCGGCGGTTACAGGCTGTCCGTCGTGAAACCGGGCTTTTGCATTCAAGTGGAAAGTGATGCCGCTGTTATCAACGGCGGGCTCTGCATATTCAGCTACCAGGGCGTACATGGAGAAAGGTTCATCGGCACTGCTGGTCATCAGAGTATCGTAAATCAAGCCTAATCCCGCAGCCGGAGTTCCTTTTTCTATATAGGGGTTCAGGCTGTCAAAAGTCCCCATGCTGGCCATTCGCAAGGTTCCACCCTTGGGTGCATCGGGGTTCACGTAGTCAAAATGTTTGAAATCTTTTGAGTATTTGCTGTCACCGTAAAGGGAGAGGGAAGGGAGTTTATTAACTGCGTCCTCTGCTTTTACCGGTAAAGGCATCACAGACAGGGAAAGCAAGAGTGTCGCAATGGGGAGGGACTGGAAAATCGTTGTCTTCAACGATCTTTTTATCATCACTGTATGATTCATGGTTAGCCTGGATCGCATTGTTATAACTTTTGCCTCAAAACTATAGTCGGCTCCCTGACTACAGGTATTGCTTCTTGCGGAGTTGTTCCGATTTCTGACAATATTGTAAACACCTATCAAACCTGACAGGCAAGGTCTAATTCATCATAAAAAGGTCATTAATACTTTTAGATGACGGTAAAAGTTGATCTGAAGCAATTAAAATACCTGTGTTGCTTCAGAATCAACACCTACAAACATGTAACCAGAGAGTTCCTGATTGTTAGTATCGCAATGTACCCTGTCACCCAAGCGGTTAATCTACCTTCTTCAGTGTTGAACCAGCACTAGCTCTGGCTGATGGTGGTTTATTCGTTTGATACCACCATGTACTCAGGTCAAGAGCATAAAGCGGCGTCGTCTCAGGATGCTTCAGAGTATCCCGGTACAGAACGTTCCAGGAAGGTGAGTACCAGAGAGGCAGTGAGTAGTGTCCCCACAGCAGAACTCTGTCCAGGGCATGAACCATTGAAAGCAGTTCTTTACGGCTGGTGGCTGATGGAATCAATTGAGCTATGTGATCGACCACCGGTGAATGAACACCCGACAGGTTTCTGGTTCCTGGTTGATCAACGGTTTCCGATCCCCAGAAGGATACCTGTTCGGTGCCTGGTGATGCAGTATGTCGATAGACATGCAGTACCAGTTCAAAATCCAGTTCACGGAGTCTGGCTACCATCTGGAGTGGGTCTATACGATGAACATTTAAGGTAATACCAAGACGACTCAGACCGTCCTTGATGGAAAGCAGAACTTTTTCATGTTCTTCAGTGGCTACCAGTGCGTTCAGGACCAGTGGTTCCCCCATGGCATTAACTTGTTGATTATCTTTTATTTCCCAGCCTGCCTGTTTTAATAACCTGAGTGCGCTTGCCATACTCAATCGGTCGCCCGATGCCAGTCGGCTATCAGGTACCTTGAAGGGATCATGGAAGAGGGCTTCAGGCAGTTGTTGCTGAAAGGGGGCCAGCCATTTCAGTTCTTCAGCTGATGGAATTCCACTGGCTGCCAGCTCAGAGCCTGCAAAAAAGCTTTCAGCAGGTCGATACATTCCAAAGAAAAGGTGGTCGTTGATCTGCTTGAAATTAAAAGCGTATCCCAGACTTTCCCTGACTCTGGCATCTTTTAGAAACGGTCGCCGGGTATTGTAGGCTAACGTCAGGGTTTGGGGGTTATGGTTCTTTATGACTTCTTGTACCAGACGATATTTTTTAATTCGGTTCTCGCTCAGCTGGGTATTCCAGATGGTTGGGTCTGTAATCAGTCTGAAGTCATATTGATTGCTGAACATCGCTTCTAACAGCACAGATTCGTTTCCGTAATATTCGAACAGCATGCGGTCAAAATTATACCGACCCCGGTTTACAGCCAGGTCTTGTGCCCAGTAATCTTCGTCTCTTTTATAACTGATGGATCGTCCGGGATTGATTTTATCGACTTGGTAAGGACCGCTGGTGACGGGGACTTCAAATCCGGAGGGCGGAAAATGTCTGTCCTTCCAGTAGTGTTCTGGAAGTATAGGCATTTGCCCCAGGATTAGAGGCAGCTCCCGGTTTTTGTTGTTTTTAAAGGTAAATAGTACCCTCATAGGCGCTGTGACTTCAGCTTTCTCGATATCATCATAGAAGTGGCGGTAGAACGTTGAGCCTTTCTCCCTCAGAAGATCAAACGAGAATTTTACATCACTGGCTGACACCTTATGGCCATCATTAAAGTGAGCTTTGGGGTTAATATGATAGGCAACCCAGCGGTTATCAGGGTCCAATTCTATGTACTGGGCAATCAAACCGTATTTACTTAAAGGCTCGTCCCAGGATCTTTGCAGCAGGCTGTCATACAGCAAGTCGCTGCCAGCCGCAGCCGAACCGCGATCTACAAAAGGTGTAAGACTGTCAAACTGGCCGGTCACAGCCTGTCTGAATTCACCGCCTTTTGGAGCGTCCGGGTTGGCGTAGTCAAAGTGTTCAAAATCCTTATGGTACTTAGGTTCACCATAGAGACTTATGGCATGCTTCAGAGGAATGTTTTCTGCTCCCCATACCAAAGAGGACGTTACTATCAAAAATATTCCCGCAACAAGGCGTTTCATTTTGGTTCTTTCTCCCACCAGATGCTGAGGTCCACAGAGCCGTAAAGACCTCCGTTGTCAGGATAGTTGTAGTGGCTTCTGTATGCTACCCGCCAGTAACGATGGTAGAGCTGGGGAATGGTGTAATTTTCCCAGAGCAGGATGCGATCCATAGCTCTGGTGGCGGCCTGCAACTGGTTGATGGATTCAGCCTTGATAATAGACTCAATCATGGCGTCAACCGCAGGGTGATTGACACCTGCGAGGTTCTGCGTGCCCTGTTGATTGGCAGTACTGCTGCTCCAGTATTCTCTTTGTTCGTTGCCAGGCACATCAGGCTGGTGGAAGGTTCTGAGCAGCATGTCATAATCCTGATTGCGCACTCTTCGAATGTACTGAGAGACATCCAGCGAGGTGATCTGCATTTCAATGCCGAGCATTTCCAGATTACTTTTGAACGGTATAGCAACACGTTCCTGTTCTGGCACCGCCAGCATCAATTCGAACCTGAGTGGCTCACCGGTTTCCTTGTTGACTCTTTTGCCGTTTTTGAGTTCCCAGCCAGCCTGTTTCAGAAGTCTATTAGCATAACTGAGCTGTTTTCGGATATTGCCAGTGCCATCTGTTTGTACACCAGTCCAGGGTTGTTTAAACAGCTTCTCAGGAAGTATGTCCCGATAAGGTTCAAGCAGTTGGGCTTCAGCTCTATCGGGTATGCCTGAGTGGGCAAAATCCGAGTTGGCAAACAGGCTTTCGGGCGCTGAATAAATGCCATAAAGAAGATTGGCGTTGGTCCAGGCTACATCGTAACCCTGACTGATGGCTTCTCTGACCCGTTGATCGTTAAAAGGGTATTTTCGACTGTTAAAGATAAAGGACTGAACCTGAAAGCTCTTGCGAGGGTAATTTTTCTTGATGATCTTCCCGCTCTCCAGGTCCTTACCCTTGTATGCATAAGTCCAGTTTTTGGCCAGATTTTCTATCCGGATATCGTAGTGTCCACTGAGAAAAGCCTCGAGAGAGAGTGTGGAGTTCCTGAAATACTCCAGTCTGATCTGCTTAAAGTTATTCCGGCCAATATTCACAGGCAGCTTCTGAGCCCAGTAATCCTCGTTTCGCTCAAGAAAAACGGTCTGGCCAAGCTCATAGTGCTTGATGCTGTAAGCCCCTGAGCTGACAGGAATATGGATCTTAGTGTCAACATCTTCAGACTTTGTCCAGTAATTACTGTGAATTATGGGTAGCTGGGCCAGTCGAAAAGGCAGCTTCTTGTCTTCGGGGACATTCAGGGTCAGTTTTACCCGGTTTCCGGGTTCAACTTCTATTTGATTAACATCCTTCAACAGGAGCTTGAAGTTGGAGAAGTCGCCATTTTTATATTGAAAAAATGTATCCCTCACAGTTTCGGCAGTAATCGGGTTGCCGTCGGCAAAACGGGCTTTCGGGTTAATAACGAAACGTACCCAGCGATTATCATCCGGGTATTCGATACGTTCGGCAATCATTGGATAAAGACTGCCGGGCTCATCCCGGCTGGCAAACATCAGGCTGTCGTAAATGTAGGCACCAACGGCAGCAGGCACACCTTTGGAACTTAAGAGATCAAAGGTATCGTAAGTGCCTAGAACCGCCAGTCTGACCTTACCCTGACGGGGAGCATCAGGATTGACATAGGAAAAGTGTTGAAAGTCGGCAGGATATTTGGGAGTGCCGATCAGGCTGATGGCATGACCTGTGCGATAGGATTCCTGAACACTGGCCAGTACAGAAGGATAAAACCAGGCAATGTTCAGCGCCATAAGAGTTCTTGCCCATCGTTTGATCGTCATTTTTTTCCTTGTCGTTGAAGGGCTTTAGAGGCTGGTTTCATCCACCATGAAGTGAGACGAATACCAAAGGGTGGGAAAGTGTCAGGAGGTTGCACATGCTGCCAATGAGCGATTCTTATAAAACGCCCCTGCCAGTTGGGAATGAAGTAATATTCCCAGAGCAAGAGACGATTCAGAGCCTGCATAGCAGTATAAAGAGCCTCTCCGGTGTTGGCTGACAGCGCATGATCAATTAAGCCATCGACGGCCGGGTTATGAATCCCGGCCAGATTGCGGCTGCCTTCAGAGTCCGCAGACTCTGAGTGAAATAACCCTTTAAGGTCTTCGCCGGGAAGAAAAGGCACCGTCAGGGTTGTTTGAACCATATCAAAATCCCTTTGACGCAGTCTTCGCTGATATTGGCTCAGGTCTATGGCTCGAAAATCCATTTTGATTCCCACGCTGGCAAGGTTGGCCGCAAAAGGAAGTATGTAACGATCAGCCAGTTTTGAGTAGTGAAGAAATGTAAAGTGAAAGGGTTCATTCCGGGCGCTTAATAATTGTCCCTGATGATAATGCCAACCGGCCTCTTTTAGCAGTTTCAGGGCTTGTCTTCGATGGCTTGTGATGTTCCCATCCCCGTTTGTTTTTGGGAGTTCAAAAGGTTGGGAATAGAGCCCCGGTGGCACTATCGACTGAAAAGCTTCAAACAGTTCCAGCTCGTTCTCTGACGGGACCGCAGATGTATTATTCTCATGAGCGCCAAAGAAACCGGTGGTGCGGACATAGGCGTTATGGAAGAGGTTTGCTGAAGACCATTCCCAGTCGAATAACAGGCTGATAGCCTGCCTGACTCTTCGATCCTGAAACAGTGGGGATCTGAGATTAAAGACAAAGAACCTTCTGCCATAATGCATCTTGTCAGGAATGTTCAGTCTGGTCGCTTTACCTTGTTGCATGGCTGGAAAGACATAAGCTGTTTCCCAGTTTTTCGCCTCGCCTTCATAGTGGACATCGGTCTCCCCGTTCTTAAAAGCCTGAAAGCTGACATGACGGTCACGGTAGAAATTCAGAGTAACTTTATCAAAATTATAAAGCCCCTTATTAACGGGAAGATCTTCCCCCCAATAGTCTGGCACTCGTTCAAAGACGATCGTTGACCCCGGCTTGACCCTGGAAATCTTATAAGGACCACTGAGTAAGGGTGGGACCAGTGTGGTTTTTTCAAAATCACGATTCTGCCAGTAATGCTTTGGTAAGACAGGCAGCTCGCTGAGTTTAATTGGGAGCGCTTTAGAAGATGAGGGTTTCAGATAGAAGTGGATAATGTAGTGATCTTCGATTTGGATGCGTTCAACTTGCTCTAGTGTCAGTTTGAAGTTTGGGTGCCCGTGCTCCAGCAGTATTTTATAGGAAAACTCTACATCTTCCGTGGTAATGGGATGCTGGTCATGAAAACGGGCATTTGTTCTCAGCTTGAATGAGAGCTTATGTTTTTCCGGATCATAAGCTACCGCTTCGGCGATTAAACCATAGGCTGTATTTTTATGTTCCATGGAGGGTGCGTAAGGACCAGTGCCCACCATCAGGGGTTCGTTCAGCTCCAGAAAGCCAAACCTGAAAGTATTATTCGCCTGCGAGGGGGCTATTCCTTTGGCACTGTATGGATTCAGAGTATTAAAGGTTCCAAGGGCTGCTAATCGCAGATGACCACCTTTGGGCGCTGCGGGATTGACGTACCGGAAGTGTTTGAAATCTTTCTTATACAGAGGCTCGTCCATGATGGACAGATAATGTTGCCATTGCTCACCCGCAGCTATTGCGTAAATACTCTGCCAATAGAGCAGAAGAGAGAGCGTCAGTCGTTTCAATGATGCTTCCTGGTATTGTTAAACCGAATGAATATAGCATCGACAGGATAGGGGAGTGGTTTATAGAGAAAAATATCAGACCCGTTCAAAACCGGGTCTGAGCATTATGAATTTATCATTCGTAAACGCGGGTCACATCAACATAGAGAGTCAATTGTTGACCAGGCTGCAGGTATTTGCTGTCAAAGGTATTCCAGGTTCTGATCTGGGCTATGGCGACATTGAATTTGTCAGCGATTCTGGACAGGGAGTCGCCATTGCGAACCTTGTAATTGACCCTGCGAACAACACCGTCCTGAGGCGCATTGGTTTTGGTCCACACCACCAGTGTCTGCCCGATCCTGAGATTGTCTCTGGGTGACATACTGTTCCAGCGAGCCAGTTCCTGGACACCGGTATTGTACTTTTTGGCTATGCTCCAGAAGCTGTCTCCGGATTTAACAGAGTGATTCAGTTTGTGTCGTCCGGCACGCTGAGTGTTTTGCTTGGCAATACGGCGCTGCGGCGCTGTCAGGGCATACTCTTCCTTCTCTTTGACAGCGACGGGGATTAAAAGACTTTGACCAACCCGGATCAAGTCTGTTTCCATTTTGTTCGCTTCCTTGATGAGCCCGGGCTTGGTATTAAAAGTATTGGCAATCCTGATCAGGCTATCACCAGACTTCACTGAGTAGCGCTGCCATTGCATACGTTTCTCCGCCGGCAATTGAGCCAGTTCAGTCCGGAAGGATTCGGCTTTGGCAACAGGCACCAGCAGATGGTGTGGACCAGAAGGAGGGGTGGACCAGCGATTAATCCCGGGATTCAGGCGATATAACTCATTCAGAGTAACGCCAGCCAAATTGGCCGCTTTGGCCATATCCAGCTGGCCACCGGTTTCAACCTTGGCAAAATGAGGTTTGTTAGGAATTGACTTTAGCTTGATACCGTATTTGGCCGGATCACGAACGATCTTGCCCAGGGCGATCAGCTTTGGAACATAGGCGGTGGTTTCCCTTGGCAGGTCAAGATGCCAGAAGCGGGTGGATTTACCCCGCCTTTCGTTCTTGTTGACCGCATTCATGACTCGCCCTGGCCCAGAGTTGAAAGCAGCCAGTGCTAATTCCCAGTCGTCAAACATTTCGTGCAGACTGACCATATAGTCCAGAGCTGCACGGGTGGCCTCAACCACATCACGACGACCGTCATACCACCAGTTCTGCTCCAGTCCGTAATGTTCTCCGGTAGCTGGCATGAATTGCCATAAGCCGGATGCTCCTGCATGGGAATAAGCAAATGGATCGAAGGCACTCTCTACTATGGGCATTAATGCCAGCTCCAGGGGGACGCCACGTTTCTCAGCTTCTATCAGGATGAAATAGAAATAGGGACTGGCGCGATCAGAAACGCGGTCAAAGTAGCCCTGGTTTTTCTTGTACCAGCGTAATTCTGCCAATACCCGGGGATGATTATTATCCAGGTCCATAGCGAGACCCCGACGAGTTCTATCCCACAGGTCGGTCAATGGTTTTTTGGCCAGCTGATCCTTAAATGTTTTTTTGGCCGTTTTCCCTTTGGCAACTTTTTGCTCAACTTTGACTGGTGGAGTACCTGCCTGCTCTGGAGAATGACTCTGACAGCTTGTTAGAGTCATTATGAGTGTGGCGGCACTCAAGACTCGAATCAGGGGTTTAACTTCAGGTCCGGTATAGCGACCAGACGTTTGCTCTGTAATCAAAGGTTCAGACATAAAAACTATATTTATCTTGAAGGAACACAGGGGTTATCGTCATCAAAAGTGATCCTTCCAATGACGCAATGCTCCAAATACCTCTGAATCGTTTGACAGAGAGGCATTTGGGGCGTGCTCCTTAACAGCAGTAATGACACTATTCTGGTCAGTACGCATGAATGGATTAATGGTAAATTCCAGCTTGAGGCTAGAGGGCAGGCTTGGCCTGTTCTGCTCGCGAAGCCGGACGACTCTGTTGCGATACTCCTTAATAGAGTGGTTGTCGGGTTCTACGGTCTGGGCAAAGGCAAGATTTGCCAGAGTGTATTCGTGTGCACAATATACCCGGGTGTTTTCGGGTAGAGCGCGGAGTTTATTGAATGAGCTCTGCATTTGTTCAGCAGTCCCTTCAAACAGTCGGCCACAGCCGGCTGAAAAGAGGGTGTCGCCACAGAATAGAATGGGATCATCCTGATCAGGATTAGCGAAATAGGCAATATGATCGAGCGTGTGTCCCGGTGTTTTCAAAATACTGAATTCAGTACCGAGCACTGCCAGTGTCTCTGTGCCATCCAGGGTGTGAGTAATGCCGGAAATTGCCGAATTATCAGGGCCATAGACTGGAATGCTACGGTTTTTTGTTAACGTTTCTATGCCGTTTGTATGATCCCAGTGATGATGGGTAATCAAAATGCCCGACAATTCCAGATCAAGTCTATCCAGTGCTTTCTCGACCACGCTAGCGTCACCCGGATCAACGACCAGACTTTGTTGACTGCAATCTTCAGAGAGCAGCCAGATGTAGTTATCCTGAAAAGCCGGGATAGCTTGAATGTGGATCATAGGACATTCTGTCGGATAATGGTCAATAACATTCTAATGCCTGTAATGGACAAAAAACCATTTTTACAAATTTTGCGTGTAAAGTCTGTACTATTTTCTTTACGATTGTCATAGGGGATGACACCGATGCTGGTTGAATCCTGCCGTGCCCGATAAGATGTGTATTTGAGCAGGACAACAATCTGGCTCGAGGTTTTTGCTGATTTCACTGCAGCATACACGGAAAAAGCCTGATGCAATGGTTTAAAAAAACGACCAGACCTGAAATGCCTCAAAAATTGCAGGCCCTGCAGGGGTGGATGCAATCCGGTGCAGGAGAGTTTGTCCTTGAGACAGAACGCTGTCACATAGAACATGAGTTAAAGTATATCTTTGGTTATCATGCTGTTGAATTATCGGTATCTCCGACTGCGGCTCTGTTGTCAGAGTCCCAGGTAAGTCGAAACTTTCAGTTTCACCCCTTAAACTCTGAGCCGACGTCTTCGTTGTTGCTTGATCCTTATCACTGGCCGATAGCTCCGGGCAGCCTTGACCTGGTCCTGCTGCATCATATGGTAGAAGTGTCTGATCGCCCGCACCGACTTCTCAGCGAAGCGGGGCATACCATCATCCCCGGAGGCAAGATGATGGTAGTCGGTTTTAACCCTCTGAGTCTCTGCAACATCAAGCGGATGATACTTCCGGGTTATCGTAGGTTGTTCAGTGGTGTCCAGTTCATTAGTCCAAGTCGGATGAAGGACTGGTTAACCTTGTTGGGGTTCAGTGTTGAGAAAGTGATTCATGGTGCCTATCTGTTCCCTTCCACCCACTCAGTCATGGGCTTGAAGTCAGAATCGATTGAACAGCGCTGTCATAATTGGATGCTGCCCTTTGGCAGTTTTTACATCATAGTTGCCACCCGGGAAGTGGCAGGCATGACACCCATCAAGCCTGTCTGGTCCTCCGTGGGGCAATCCCTGGTCGGAAAACCGATTACAGGGTCCAGCCGAGTGGGAGATAATCGTTGAGCAAGCTCGTTGAGCTTTTTACAGATGGTGCCTGTAAAGGAAACCCCGGCCCCGGTGGTTGGGGGGTCATTCTGCGTTACGGTACCGCTGAAAAAGGACTGTATGGTGGCGAGAAGGAAACCACCAATAACCGCATGGAATTGATGGCTGCCATTGTCGGATTGGAAACATTAACCCGGGCCTGCGAGGTGCGTGTCACAACCGATTCCCAATACGTACGCAAGGGTATCACAGAGTGGTTGTCCGGCTGGAAACGCAAAGGCTGGAAAACAGCGGCTGGTAACCCTGTAAAAAACAAAGATTTATGGGAGCGGCTTGATGCCCAGAATACCCTCCATAAAATTGAGTGGTGCTGGGTAAAAGGGCATGCCGGACACCGGGAAAATGAAATGGCGGATGAACTCGCCTGTCGTGGTGCTCAAGAGATTATTGAAGGTAAGAAGCAATGAACCGCCAGATCATAATGGATACGGAAACCACCGGGATAGACCCTTCACAGGGTCACCGGATTGTCGAAATCGGTTGTGTGGAGATGATTGACCGTAAGCTGACGGGCAATACTTATCATGTCTACATCAATCCTGAGCGGCAAATGGATGATGAGGTTATCCAGGTTCATGGTATTACCAACGAATTTATTCAGGACAAACCGCTCTTTGCAGCAGTGGCCAAAGATTTTCTGGATTTTATCAAAGATGCCGAGCTGATTGCCCATAATGCCCCCTTTGATATTAACTTTCTCAACCATGAACTAAAGTGGCTGGATCCAGCCCTTGGGCAGGTTGAAGACTACAGTAAAATTACCGACTCTCTGGCTATAGCCAGAAAGAAGCACCCTGGTCAGAAAAATAACCTGGATGCACTTTGCAAACGTTATTTTATCGATAACTCGGCTCGTACCTTCCATGGTGCGCTCCTTGACTCTGAGATATTGGCTGAAGTCTACCTTGCCATGACGGGTGGTCAGACTTCTCTGCTTCTGGGAGGAACCGGAGAGGGGACTGATGATGTAACGGTTATCAGACGTCTATCTTTGGACAGACCCGCCTTGAAAATCATCAAACCGACCGATGCTGAATTACAGTTGCATCAGGAAAAACTGGAAAAGATAGGCCAGCAGAATTGGTAATTGCTACCAGTTTGCAATGACCGACTGACCATTAACTCATCATCGAAAGCAGTGACATACATGCAACAATACCAACCTGCAAACGGCTGGACCCCGGAAGGGGGTAATGCTGATCGTTATCTAATTCTGTCTGGTCATGACATCCTGATGAATTCCGAGGGGGAGTTCCTCTGGGAGAAACACCCCTGGATGGATAACCACGAATCAATCAGAACTGGAAATCTGGACGAATATTCGGTGTCGGTTATAAAAACAGACCGAATTCCTGAAGAGGGGAGTGCTGTTAATGCCCGACAATATATGGCGATGCAACCTGAATCAATGGTGGCGTTATACAGTCACGCCGCTCAAATCCTGAGATCCAGAAAAGACCACCAATTCTGTGGCCGCTGTGGTAGTCCATGCATGTCAAGCGAAGGGGACTGGTCAATGGTTTGTTCAGCCTGTGAGATGACTTACTATCCAAGGATATCTCCCTGCATCATAGTTCTTGTTCATAAAGGGGATGAAGTACTGCTTGTTCAACATCAGCGACATTTGCGTGATACAACAATGCATACGGTCATCGCGGGCTTTGTCGAGCCGGGCGAGAGTGCTGAGGAAGCTGTAATAAGAGAGATCAGGGAGGAAGTGGGTCTGGAGGTCGGTGAAATAAAGTACCAACTCAGTCAAAGTTGGCCATTTCCCCATGCCTTGATGCTGGGCTATCACGCAGAATATAAATCAGGTGAGATTAAGCTTGAAGAGGCAGAGCTGGTGAGTGCCGAATGGTTCCTTAGAGATGATCTGCCGGACATTCCACCGAAATTCACAATATCCAGGATGTTGATAGATATTTAATATTATACAATCATATTTTTGTTCTGTTTAAAGATTTGGCTCAGTGCAAATTCTACCACTCAAAAAATACGGAACACATGGTCATCAAAACGACTGTCTCTGCCTTTGTGTGACCAGTTAAATGACCTACGGCAGAGCCGTAGGCTCGTCAGCTGATGTTCTCAAAAACTGGTCGCTGGAGATCACTCAAGCCGCAGGTAAGCAGATGGCCAACCAAGCATTAGTTGGACTTTTCACATTCTCTTTTTCAGGTATCCTTAAGCACTCATATTGAAATGAATTATTGGAGGCTCTCTTGGAGTATCTGGCGGAATACGGCTTATTCCTTGCCAAAGTGGTCACATTTGTTGTGGCACTGCTGATCATCATTGTTGCGGCAGCTGCAATGGGACAAAAATCCAAAAAGATCAGTAAAGGGCATCTTGAAATCAAGAAACTGAATGAACACTATCAGCATCTGAAGGATGATCTTCAGCATGCGACGCTCGACAAGGAAGGTCTGAAGCAGCTGGCAAAGGAAAAAAAGAAAGCCGACAAGGAAAAGAAAAAGGATAAAGAAAAGGAAATAAAACCACGTTTGTATGTCCTTGATTTTCACGGCGATATGAAAGCTTCTGCAGTCAAGTCTCTTCGTGAAGAGATCACTGCAGTACTATCTGTTATCACAGACAAGGATGAAGTACTTGTGAAGCTGGAAAGTACGGGAGGTATGGTACATGCCTATGGTCTTGCAGCTTCCCAGCTACAACGTATCAGAGATCGTGGTATTAAGTTCACTATTGCAGTCGATAAAGTGGCTGCCAGTGGCGGTTATATGATGGCCTGTACGGCTAATCAGATTGTTGCTGCGCCTTTTGCCGTGATTGGTTCTATAGGTGTTATGGCTCAGCTGCCTAATATCAACAAATTGCTTAAGAAACATGATGTTGATATTGAACTGCACACTGCCGGTGAATTTAAGCGCACTCTGACGGTTCTTGGTGAAAACACTGAAAAAGGTCGTGATAAGTTCAAGCAGGATATTCAGGACACTCATGAGCTGTTCAAAGAGTTTATCAAGGAGGAACGTGAGCAGGTTAACGTAGAGGAGGTCGCTACCGGTGAAATCTGGTATGGCCGTCAGGCGATTGAGAAAAACCTGATTGATCTGGTCATGACCAGTGATGAGTATATCTATAGCAGGGTAGACTCCTCAGACATTATTCAGGTCACTTATGAAGTGAAGAAAGGAATGGCCAGTAAACTGGGCTTGGCTGCTGAAACGACTCTGGACAATGCCTTCGGAAAAATCTGGGAAAGATTGTCTCAGGGTCGATATTTCTCTTAACTGCTCCAGAGTTGTCTGGATAGAAGAACCCCGTGTTATGCGGGGTTTCTTTGCCTTAGTCTCTTCTCAGCTTTTCCGATACCGCTATGGGTGATTCATAGTTAAACACCACCACGTAGGAAGAGATGATCAACGTTAATATGGCAGTTGCCTGGACGACGTGAGCTGCGATCTCTCCCATCAACATCTGCCCCGCTGCCAGTACTGCAATCAGAATAGAAAACTCACTGGTCTGGCCCAATCTGAAACCGACTTCCCATGCCGTTGATTTGTTCTCATTGGCACTCAGTAAGATACCAAATGTGGCAGGTTTCAGAAGCAGACAAATAACGGTCATGATAACCGCAGGCAGCCACACTTCTCCGAACAAATTGAGGTTAAAGCTGGCACCGATTGAGAAGAAGAACAGAACCAGGAAAAAATCCCGCAAAGGCTTGAGATTAATGGCTATGTACTGAGAAATCGGGCTGGTAGCAATGCTGACCCCGGCAATAAAGGCACCAATTTCATAGGAAAGATTCAAGGCATGGGCCAGTTCAGCGAAGCCAAGACACCAGCCAATGGCTAAGAGGAACATGTATTCATGAAACCGGTCGAAGCGTGCCATCAATGGCAGCAGAGCATAACGAACAGCCAAAAAAGCCGCAGCTATGATCATAGGAAGTGCGGCGAGAGCCATCAGAACATCCATTTTACTGTTGGCAAATCCACCATCAAAGTTGTACAGCAGCAGGAGAACCAGAATCGCCAGCAGATCCTGCAAAAGCAGCAGACTGACAAGAATTTCGCCGGTATGTTTGTGATGCAGTACCGTGGTTGGCAATAATTTGATACCAATAATGGTACTGGAGAACATCATTGTCGCACCGGTTATGACGGCTTCTTTTTGGCTGAAACCAAATGCCAGTCCCAGTCCATAACCGGTTAGTGCAAATATGATCGAACTGATTAATCCTACCGTAGCTGTTTTCTTGAGCAGATGACCAAGGTGAGCGGGCTGCATATCCAGTCCGAGCAAAAACAGCAGGAATATAATTCCGACGTGGGCAATATCATTTAAAAGCCCGGTATCCGTAACCATTTCCATGCCATAGGGGCCCAGAAAGGCACCCAGTACGATGTAGGCGACCAGGAGAGGTTGACGGGTAAACAGCGCAGCAGTAGCGAGTATTGCAGCACCACTGAAGATAAGGAAGAAAGAGAAGAGCAGGGAACCACTTTCCATTAGACTCGCCAGATAAATGATTGTTTATAAAAGGGCTATTCCAGCCCGCATTTTTCTTGAAGCTAAAAGGCCAAGTATATACCCAAGGCTGTGAGTCCGGTAAACAAGAGAAGGTTAGGGCCGCTGACAGCAGCCCTTAACAAGTTGGATCTGGCTCTTCTAAGATGCCTGTCTTTTTCTGTAGAGAGGTTCAGGATCATCAGTGCTTCCCTGATACCTTAGGGTAAAAGTGTCCAATGCCTTGATAGCATCTTCTGCTTTCTGGTCTTCTCTGAGGTAATAACTTGAAAAGCCACACCGCTGCAACATGAAAATCTGATCGATAAGCACGTCACCCACGGCTCTGATATCTCCTTTGTAATGATAACGGTCCCTGAGGATGCGGCACAGGGAGTAGCCTCTACCATCAATAAACTTGGGAAAATTAATGGTAATCAGGTCGAAGCTGGACAGTATGTCAGCATAATTTTCAACTTCGTCATCACTATCAAGGAACAAGCCGGTTGGTTGCTGCTTTTGTTCAAGCAGTTTCTTATATTGATCAAGTTCCTTAGCTGGAATCAGCAGCGTCCCTGCAAATACCTGATCTGCAGATTCTGAATCCAGAATCCGGTAATCATCCTCAAAAACTTCGCTATTTTTAAGCAGCCTGGGCATACACACGCTCCTTGAAAGGGGTTATGCCAATGCGCTGGCAGGTATCGATAAACAGTTCATCTTCATGACGCTGCTCTATGTAAACACTGAGGATCTTCTCCAGCACGTCAGGAATTTCTTCACGCTTGAATGAAGGTCCAATAATCTTGCCCAGGGCAGCTTCTTTTGAAGCAGAGCCACCGACCTGAACCTGATAATATTCAATGCCTTTTCTGTCGACACCCAGAATACCTATATGACCCACATGGTGATGGGCACAGGCATTCATGCAACCTGAAATGTTCAGGTCCAGCTCACCGACGTCATGCAGATAGTCAATATCGTCGAACTTGCGCTGAATTTCCTCTGCCAGAGGAATAGATCGAGCATTGGCCAGTGCACAGAAATCACCACCCGGGCAGCAGATCACATCGGTTAACAGGCCACGATTGGCCGTCCCCAAGCCAACAGCTGACAATTTTTCCCAAAGTTCAATCAGTGCCGTTTGTTCCACGTCAGCGAATATCAGATTCTGCTCGTGGCTAACTCTGAGCTCTCCCAGACTGTAATGATCGGCAAGATCAGCAATAACATCCAGTTGTTCTGCAGATACATCACCAGGAGCATCCCCGGTAGCTTTCAAAGTCAGGGTGACGGCACAGTAACCTGGTTTCTTATGGGAAAACACATTCTGTTTCAGCCAGGAATGGAAACCTGCCGGCGCTTTCAAAGCCAGATCATTAAAGTCCTGATCCACCAGTCCCTTGTATTCTGGATCAATAAAGTGCTGGCTGACACGCTTTATCTCAGCTTCAGGCAAAAGGGATGGGGCATCTTTGATCTGCTCCCATTCTGATTCCACTTTCTCTGTGAATACTTCAGGTGTCATGGCTTTTACAAGAATCTTGATGCGCGCCTTGTATTTGTTGTCACGACGGCCATAGCGGTTGTAAACCCTCAGAATGGCATCCAGATAGGTCAATAAATGCTCAGGCTCTATGGACTCTCTGATGACACTGGCGACCATGGGAGTTCGTCCCAGTCCACCACCGGCCAGTATCTTGAATCGCACATTGCCGCTCTCATTTCGAAAGGCATGGACGCCAATGTCATGAACCATGGTAGCGGCACGATCTTCTTCAGAACCACAAACGGCGATTTTGAATTTACGGGGCAAAAAGGCAAATTCCGGGTGGAATGTGGACCATTGACGGATGATTTCAGACCAGGGTCTTGGGTCTACAATTTCATCTCGTGCAATACCGGCAAACTGATCAGTAGTTGTGTTACGAATGCAAGCACCACTGGTCTGCACTGCATGCATCTCTACTTCCGCAAGATCAGCCAGGATATCAGGAACCTGCTCAAGCAGAGGCCAGTTCAATTGTACGTTCTGGCGGGTAGTGAAGTGCACATAGCCCTTATCATATTTGCGCGAAATTTCAGAAAGTCTTCTAACCTGGCGGGTATTCAACATGCCGTACGGGATTGCGATCCGCAGCATGGGAGCAAAACGCTGAATATAGAGGCCATTCTGCAGACGCAGGGGTAAAAACTCGTCCTCTGCGATCTCACCGGCGAGGTAACGTCGAGTCTGCTCTCTGAACTGACTCACTCTTTCGTCGACGATGCGTTGATCGTACTCATCGTATTTATACATGGGAATAATTTTTCTAAATGGGTTGGCGAGCTATCCAGAGGCCTGACTATATCAGGCTTCTGGAAATCTGTTTCAGGCTCGATGCAGATTCCAGCTACGACCGAGAGTAGACAAGATAACAGTATTTTTGTATTTAGTAATAAAAAATTTTTTTATATAACTAGATGAAAACTGCATATCCGAAGAAATCCATGTATTCGGGAGACTGAATAAGTCGCTTTGCTTAAGTGCCACGAACACATTATTCCAGATAAACTTTTCAATCAAGACTTATGGCGCGGAAAAGGACCATTGAGCAGTTGCCCGAAAAGCGATAATCAGCTAGCTTGGAGGAGCACCATCAAATAACTGATTGAGGGAATGAGAAATGTCTCAGGGAAAGCCCATGAAAGACAGTACTGTTGATGCCATTGCAGCTGTTTCGATAGTAATGCTGATTGTTGTTACTGCTGTATACTGGGTCAGCCATCAATAAGCTACCCAGACTGACTGAGCACCAGTTTCACCAACATTACCAGGATCAGAATAAAAACAAGCGTTCCCACAATACCGGCGATGATGAAGTGCGCCGGACGTCCCTGCGAAAAATCACGCGCCCTGTTTTTTTCACTCTGCACACCAAACGCAGACGCTAAGGCGCTCTGCAGCGTTGACAGGAAGCCAGTGCCCTTTGCCATGATAATTCCCCGTTTCGTGAGTTCGTCTCATTTATTACATGCCAGTGATGAAGTCGCAAGTGATATGACAGGAGAAGAATTAACAAAGCGTGATAATCTTAAAAATCACCTCAAGGTAGACGTGTGAAAGTAGAGTTCAGACAATGTCATAAAAGTTGTAGTCGCCCAAATCATGAGATATTTTGCATAGCGATTGGTGAATCCGCTCGCAAATGTCTTACTGAATGAGTAGTTGCTGTAACTCATAAAAAGAGAGCCAGCCATTAACGCTGAATAGCGGGTAAAGTCACTGGCCCCCTGAGCCACCAGATATTTATCGGCACCATCAACCAATGCATACCCGGCTCCTTTTATGTAATGTCCACCGCATACAGTCATTCCAAGGCTATTAAACGCTTTTCCTATGGCAGCCTGTGTTATGGCTGACGGGATATAGGAAAGGCCAGATGTCACTTTTTTGGCCGGTTCCAGACTGGTGGCAGGAACAATGGTTATATCAGCTTCACCCAGAATACGATGGAAGAACAGTTGAATGCAGGCACCATTGACACTGATCGAGCAGGAGAGGAAGTGATCTGCCGGTACCGCCTTCAATATATTATTGGCATAGGTATTACCCGTAAAGGCAGTGACCATTAACTTTGTTCCATAGGGAATGGCTGTAACTAAACTGGTGAACAGCGAGGATTTCATTTTATTAATCTCGCTATCGGTCTCTTTGGCAAATATTTTCTTCTCAGCAACCTCATTAATCGCTTTGGTCGCAATATTCGCAAACAGCTTCCACGTATAGAATATCCGCACATCAGACTCAGACATCTCTTTCTTGTTTAGAACCAGGCCCAGATTATCCCGATAATGTAAATAGGTGCAAAAAATAGCAAGAGACAAAGTGTAACCGCTGGCATCTATCTGAGGTGTGATGTAAGACCAATTATGATCTCTGATCAAAAGCGGTATTATATCCCCCAATGCCAGAGCTTCTGCCAGTATTTGAGCGTTGGCGAAATGTCCATAATATCCGTCACTGGTATCAACAGGTCCCGAGCTGAAGAGCAGGGAATTGAAAAGTTTGAGAAGAACAGTCAGTGATTTACCGGTGTAATAAACAATGTTATTCCTTATGACCAGACTGTCTCCATTCTCCTTATTTTGATAAACATGGACTTTTTCCAGCCAGTCCGTACCAAGTTCAGGCAGATCTGACTCCTGAAATAAAGCCGTTTTTGTTTCCGAATCAGTAGCGGTAGGACAATCCATTTTCGCAGTACAATGTAACTGGGCATCTTTTTCTAATGATGAATGGTCAGAGCCTGAGGATACTTCGGCTGGCTTTATCTGCGTAAGTACAGTAAAGCGCACAATCTCTGTCAGCTGCTTTGAAGTTTCCTGTTGATTGAAAAGGTAAATCTCAACATCACACTTGAGTCTCTGCTGATGACAGGGTGCCCGAATTTCGTGATCCAGACTTCTTGCCTTTAACAAGCCAGGTAATGTCAGCTCGAGATATTCTCTTGCCTCTTCCGAATACATATCCGGTAACTCAGTTATGATAAATTCTACGGACTCCTGCTCTTGTATAGCATCAACACCAAAGTGCTGCTGAAACCAGGCAGCATGTACATCGATTCCCGTTTCAAAACCCGGAGCCGGAGCAGTATGAGGATCACGCAACTTCGAGTTTGTTTGGCCAACACAGAGAGAAGTGAAGCAAGCAGATAAAACCAAAAAAATTAACTGTTTGAGCATTAATTGCATAGAGCATCCTTTAATAATAAAAACACCTGAAAGCTTGAGGAGTTTGATAACTGAGACCTTAAGGTCTTGGCTTACAGGCATAGTCATAATTTCCCATCACGGTATGACCAAGTGCCAGTACCTTTCCTGCAGTCGGATAAGAATGACTTACCAGTGCAGAGCCCGTTTCGTAGATCATGATTAACCCGGAGCCCTGGAGTATGTACATCATCATCGATCCGGGGAAGTATCGGAGGTTGAGGTAAAGGGAACCTGCCGTAATAGCGCCTCCCATGGCGAGCCCTGCCGTATCTTTAGCAATCGGATGATCGAACAGGTTTCGACCCAGAGTGATCGCCATTTCAGTGTTTACCAGACCCGCTGCTTCTAGAGCATTCACAAGATAGACCCAGGGCAAACCACTGGATAATTTCAATAAGGCCAGACCGCTCATGCTGGCCATAGAAACAGAAGCTAACCCTTTACATAAAACCAGTTTTTCTGACTCCCCATAGTGGGCATGAGGTAAAACATGATCAAAGTTTGCCATACAGTAATTTTCAAGAGAGCCAATGGTTTCATAAGCGGCACTGATCATCAGGCCGCCCGATAGAGATACGTGGTAGTATTTTCGACCGACATAACGAGCCATCGCCAATGAATACTGCTCAATATCTTTGGCGTTTATACCTTCCATGGCTGCTGAGTTGAGCAGACCCGTGTTTACCACCCCAGCCAGAAGGACAACGTAGATGGTTGTTACATCTCTTGATGCTGCCGCAGTCGCTTCGTAACTTGTAAAGCCTTTACTCAGGTAGATATTTTTTAAGTGAGTTCTCAGGGCTGATGCCATATTGCTGGTGACACCAATGGATTTAGCTCCGATGGCGAAATTTTCCAGCATATTCACTCCGGGTCCCGGAGATGGATTGTTGGCATTATAAAATTCAGCGAATAAATTAAGGCCAACAAATGACAGGCCCGTCAGGACGTAACCGGCTGAAGGTTCTTCCTTATAACGCTGAGTCTCGTTGCTTTCTGTCGTTTTTATTTGGTCTAACACCTTTTCGACTTCACGGTATTGTGCAACAGGTAGAGCGTATTCGTTGGTGAAGCTGGTCTGAGGGATGGACCAGGAAAGAATGGTGACCAGATTCAACAGAAAAACAGGCTTGTGCCAGTAATTATGAGGATCAACTCCGCCTGCTATTGAATTGGTAAAAGCTGATCCCAACAATGCGAAACCACCAAACTTGATTAATGAGGCGGATGGCAGACTGTTAAAATAATTAAAATTAGTCTCGTAGTCATTGCAGAAAAAAGGTTCTTGCTGCTGGATCAGGGTAGTATTCTGAGGAAGTTCTTCTCTGGAAACAATCGGATGTCCTTCCATGCCGGAGAAGTAGGGTGGCAAGTAAAATTCAAGAAAGATGGCGTGACTGTTTAAGGGCTTTATGGTCAGAATCAATATCAGCAAAAAACACGAACTGAGGGACAGCCGAATCGATCGAATGACCATAGTATTCACCTATTTTAATATTATAAAAGTTTTTGTTAACGCCCTGTTTTACACAGAAGTCCTTTCGAAAATTCATTATAGTGTCTGTTTGAATAATTATTAGGTTATTCTTGTATCATATTGAAATGAATGGAGTTCTTTTTATTATATAAATGGTGACTGTTATCTCAGGCAGTTATCTCACACTGAAAAAAGCTAAATGTTTCGGAAGGGTTTTGAGAATGTGGCAGCCCGTATTTCAGGACTGCCAAAATATCAGATAAGGTTCTTTTCAGATTGCTGCATAGGTGCAAGAGGCCCGGTCAGAATAACAATATCGTCTTGTTCGAGGGCATCCACTTCTTCCGGATCCAGACTTTGGCCGTCCCGTTTTACTTCAACAACAGAAACATCGTCTTCAAGCGGTAAATCACGGGGATTCAATCCTTCACAGGTATTACCCCGGCAAACGTTAACAGCATGCCGTAAAGAAGTTTCCTCGCTGTCTCCCATAACATCTTCATAGCCGGGATAGTAACCATTGAGAATATCATATTGTTGTTCTCTGGCTTTATGGATCTTGTCTCTGACCTGATTACGATCTATGCCCAGCATTAACAGAACATGCTTGACGATCAACAAACTGGATTCGAGCACTTCAGGAATAACGGCTGTGGCACCGGCCTTTTTGAGTGAGTCTGTCAGACTGTCATCCTGGGTTCTGACCAGAATGGGAATATCCTGATAATGGGAACGAATTGTTTTGACAATCTCCAGGGCATTTTCACTGCGATCGATACAGACAATGACTTGCCTGGCGCGTTTCAAACCAACTGACTCCAGAAGCTCCAAACGACGCGAGTCTCCATAAAAGACAGGTTCGCCTGCAAGTCCGGCTTCATGAACATGTAAGGGGTCATTATCTACTGCTACAAAGGCCAGCTTTTCCTGCCCCAGGAATCGGCTTATTGTCTGTCCCACACGGCCGTAGCCGCAAATGAGTGTATGCTGTCTGATGTGAGAGACCTGCTGCTCAATATCGCCCTGATCAATTTGGGACTGTATAGCCTCCTGTTTCTTATATAAAAGATTGACAATTTTGCTGCTGTTTCTGATGAGCAATGGCGCCAGAATCATGGATAGAATAGTAATGGCCAGCACCACGGAAGCTCTTTCTCCCTCCGTTTGGCCATATTGAGTAGCCAGAGCAATGAGGGCAAAACAGAATTCCCCCCCCTGAGCCAGAGCCAGACCGGTTTTGAGTGAAGTACTTTTTTTCTCTCTGAGCACTCTTGCCAGTAGCGTAATGATACCCAGTTTGAAGATGACCAGGCCCACTGTACCCAGGATAATCGCTGGCCAGAAATTCAGCAGGATATTCAGATCCAGCATCAGCCCGACGGAGACAAAGAACAGTCCCAGTAGAATATCCCGGAAAGGTCTGATATCCGCTTCCACCTGATGCTTATAGTTACTCTCACCCATCATCATGCCGGCAATAAAACCACCCAGAGCCATGGACAAACCCAGAACATGAGTTAACCAGGCCGCCATCAGGGCAATCATGAGAGCGGTTAATACAAACAGCTCTTCAGAGCGGGTCCTTGCGACTTCGTTAAAGACTCTGGGCAGAATCCATTTACCAACGGCCATCATGAGCAGGACAAAAAGCAGGCCCTTGGCCAGAGCCATGCTAATGGTGGTGAAGACTGATTTGTCTCCCGCCCCCGCCAGGGCTGGAACCAGAATCAGGAACAGAACTGCGGCAATGTCCTGGAACAGCAGCACACCAATCGCCATCTGGCCCTGACGACTGCGAATTTCATTGCTCTGGGTCAACTCTTTGGAAACAATCGCAGTAGAAGATAAAGCAAGAGCTGCTGCGACGATCAAAGCTTCTTTTACTGAAGTTCCAACCACCAGCAAAACCGCAAAGATTCCTGCCCCACACAAGAGGACCTGCCCGCCCCCAAGCCCAAACACTTCCCGCTTCATGGACTTAATTCGTTTAAGCGAAAACTCCAGACCAAGAGTAAACAGCAGGAAGACCACGCCAATTTCTGCCAGCAAGCTGATATCAAAGCTATGATCGATCAAGCCGGTAGCGGTGGGGCCAAGCAAGATACCCACCGCCAGATAGCCAAGGCTTTCGGGCAGATTCAGGCGATGAAACAGAGCAATGGCTCCCACGGAGAGAGCCAGAATTAACATCAATTGATTGAAAAAAGTAAAGTCCATCGTTTATAGGGCCTGGTTATTCTTTTTACAGTGAAAATACAGCTCTCTAGCAAAATTTTGGGGTGAGCTAAATGAACGGTTACAATTGTATCCGACTTAGCCTCCCGCTGTTCAGGAAAACTTGTGCTGCACTTATCTTTCTATACCACATCTGGTTGCCATCTGTGTGATCATGTTGAAGAGTTCCTTATAATTCTCGGCCAACATCCCCAACTTCATAGTCAATTCTGTTGGTCGGCGGTTGAAATCAGCGTATCTGACGATTTGATTGAACAATATGGTGTCAGAATCCCGGTGATCGCTACCGAAGAGGGTGACGAGATAGGCTGGCCGTTTGAAATGGAAGAGCTCGGAGAATGGATCTATAACCACCTGACTGAGCATTCATCCCGGAGTTGATGGCTTCTTAGTCAGGCTCCTAGGATTTTTATTACAGATTCAGTATTCTGAAACTAGGGAAACAGTTTACACAACATTGATGGATCGTATGTCTACAGCCTTTAAAAAAATCTCTGACAGCCATGAAAAGTTAATGAAGCTCGCTTCAATGGCCTCAGTCACAACTGCCGCCATCCTCTTATTCGTTAAAATTGCCGCCTGGTTTATGACCGGTTCTCTGAGTGTTCTGGCAACACTGCTGGATTCTGTCATGGATGTGGTTGCCTCGGTGATCACACTCGTGGCAGTCAAAATTTCCCTCGAACCTGCCGACAAAGAGCATCGATTTGGCCATGGCAAAGCTGAGTATCTGGCTGTTCTGGCTCAATCTGCTTTTATTTCTGGCTCGGCCATTATTTTGTTTCTCAGCGCAACTGACCAGCTGTTAGGAGAGGAAGGCAGCGTTGACAATGAAACAGTGGGCATGACCGTCATGCTTTTCTCGATTATAGTGACTCTCGTACTCCTGTCTATACAAAACTATGTTGTGAAGAAAACCGGATCTGCTGCCATTGCTGCAGATTCCGCACATTATCGAGTCGATCTGCTCACCAATGCCTCTGTTATTATTGCGCTCTATGGTGCCAGTCAGGGTTATTTCTATCTTGATCCGGGATTTGCTCTCCTGATTTCGATTTATATGCTGGTCAGTGTTGGCAAAATGGCGTGGGATGCGGTTCAGCAGCTTATGGACCATTCATTGCCAGAGCAGCAGGTTCAGGACATTGAACGCATTGTGCTGGCTATTGAAGGGGTTCTTGGCATCCATGAGATGAGAACCCGTATTTCTGGTCGGGTTCCCTTTATCCAGATGCACATCGACCTTGATGGTGATCAGAGCTTGCACGAAGCTCATGATATTGGTCAGGCTGCGGAAGATGCCATTATGGCGTTCCTTCCCAATGCCGACGTCATTGTTCATCTGGATCCAAATTGAAGAAGTTTCTGGCCGTTTGTGATGTCTCTCTGGCCACTTGCCCGAAGCTTTTGCCCGTTTGTTCAGCAATGGTTTTCACTACCCAGGACAAATAGGCAGGCTCATTCCTCCTGCTCTTTGGCTTTTTGTCCATGCTTCTGGGCAGAAGCCAGGGGGCATCGGTTTCTATCATCAGGCGATTTGCCGGAATCTCTTTCAATAATGGATGCAGGTGCGTACCACGCCTTTCATCACAGACCCAGCCGGTTATGCCAATGTGCAGATCCAGATCAAGGTATTGATAGAGCGCTTTTTTGTCGGCAGTAAAACAATGCAAAACCAGCCCATCAAGGTGATCTCTGAACTCTCTGACAATGGCTGTAAAACGCTCAGCTGCATCACGCTCATGGCAGAAAGCCGGGAGACCTGCTTCAACGGCCAGCTGTAACTGTTGCTGAAAAACAGTTTCCTGAATCGGTCTGGGAGAAAAATCCCGATTAAAGTCCAGACCCATTTCACCCGCAGCAACCACTGGCGATGCTTGAAACAGCTCTTTCAGGGCTTTGTAACAGGACTGTGTGGCGTTTTTTGCATCGTGAGGATGAATGCCGGCCGTTGAATAGCAGTAATCGGAATACTTTTCGGCCAGTTCCAATGCCTGTTGAGACTCAGCAACAGAGGTTCCGGTAAGAATCATCGTATTCACGCCTGCTGCAACGGCACGCGCCACGACTTCGTCCCGATCCTCTGAAAATTGCTTATCGGTGAGGTTCACACCGATGTCCACCAGATTAGGGTTCATAAAACCTCGAAGTTACAGGTGAAAATCTGGTACATTCTCTCCAAAATAAGGTGGGCATGGCAATCGGGCTATGCGCTGAATCTTTAAATTCATAGTGAGACTTTAATGACTCATTCTTCCCTGACTGTGTCCCATCTTGCCATTCACCCGGTGAAGTCGCTCAAGAAGATTTCAGTCGATCAGGCTGTTATTGATCCTATGGGATTTATTAATGATCGACGCTGGTTGGTCGTCGAGCCCGATGGCAAATTTATGACCCAGCGCCATTATCCAAAAATGGCATTGATTTCTGCTACTCCAGACGGAGGTGGACTGACCCTGTCTGCACCGGGGATGTCTGATCTCATCATTAAAGACCCGGAGCAAGCGTCTGCAGTCTCTCAAAAGCGTGTTGTGGTTTGGAAAGATGAGCTGCAGGCGCTTGATGCGGGTGATGCCGCATCCCAATGGCTCACTGAATGTCTTGGCTTGCCATGCAGAATGGTTAAGTTCTCAAAGCAGGTGCATCGTCAGGTGGATCTTCGTTTTGCCAATGAGGGAGATTGCACAGGTTTTGCTGATGGTTTTCCTTTCCTTCTGACCACAGAAGCTTCATTGCATGAGCTTAACAGCCGCCTTGATACTCCGGTCACCATGGACCGTTTCAGACCCAATATTGTCGTTCAGGGCACCAGCGCTTATGCAGAAGATCATTGGCAAAGAATCAAAATAGGTGAGGTGGTTTTCCGTGTGGCCAAGCCTTGCAGCCGATGTGTCATGACAACGGTTGATCCGGCAACAGGCACTAAGACAGGAAAAGATCCGCTATTGACATTGTCAGGTTACAGAAGAACGGAGATGGGCGTCATTTTTGGACAAAACCTGATCCATGAATCTGAAGGCGTTATCCGATCTGGCGACACAGTCGAGATTATTGAATAGTTTTAAAGAACATTAAGAAAATATTGTAGCCTCTTGATGCAAGAGGCTATTTTTTGTCAGATAATAGTCAGACGTCAAATTCTACCCAGAGAGGAGCATGATCTGAAGGCTTCTCCAAACCACGAATATCGTAATCAATGCCGGTTGCTTTGCAGTGCGTCATCAAAGAGTCCGTTGCGATAACACCATCTATTCGAAGACCTCGTTTGGGCTCACGATCAAATCCACGACTGCGGTAGTCAAACCAGCTGTATAGTTCTTCACTGTTCTTTTTAGCGCATGCACGGAAGCAATCAGTGAACCCCCAGGCCAGAAGTCGGTCAAACCACTCTCTTTCTTCCGGCAGGAAACTGCATTTTCCCGTTCTTAGCCAGCGCTTTGCATTATCGGGGCCGATACCAATGTCAGTATCCGTGTGGGAGATATTAAAGTCGCCCATAACCAGCAAAGGTTGATCCGGTGAATACTCTTTATCCAGAGTGCTCATCAGATCCTGATAAAAAGCCTGCTTGGCTGGAAACTTGGTAGGGTGATCACGGCTCTCGCCCTGAGGGAAATAACCATTAATGACGGTAAAGGATTGGCCACTGTCGGTCTGGTATTCTCCGGTGATAAGGCGCCTCTGGGCATCAGGGCCATCGGTTTTGAAACCTTTCTCGACCCGGACAGGCTTTCGACGACTCATCAAGGCAACGCCATAGTGTGTTTTTTGTCCGAAATACTCAACATGATAACCCAGGGCTTCAATGGCCTCGACCGGGAAATCTTCATCAGTGACTTTGATCTCCTGCAGTCCAATGACTTCAGGCTGATGCTTTTCGATCAGAGCCTTGAGTTGATGCAGACGAACACGGATTCCATTGACATTGAATGTAATGACTTTCATAACCTTGAAACGGCTTCCTTAGGTAGTATCAGCTGCATCATAGCCGAAAAGCCTCCTGGTTATAAGCTGAAACGCCAGACCCAAAGGTCAGAGATGTGCAAAGATATTAGCCTTGGCTTGCTGCTTACTGGTCAGCTTTTATATAGTTTCCTTTAAAGAATCGTACAAGGTCGTACGACATCTCTGGAACCATCACGACACATTGCGAACACTCTATGCCTGACATTAATCGATCCTGGATCCTTGCCGGAGGAATGGCGGGGCTTTTAGGAATCTATCTGCTGACCGCAGATGTGACTTCCATGTCCGATACCGGTAAGTCCTCATCTCTGGCGCAAAGCACCCCTGTTGCTGAATTGCCGCTGGCCAGAGTCTCAGCCAGAGTTTTTCCTGTTGAATCTATTCACCGTACACTTAGCTTGTTTGGCGAAACCCAGCCCGACAGGATCGTGACGATCAGTGCAGAAATCTCTGCCAGAGTGATAGCCGCAACTGGTCAGAAAGGGCAGCTCATAAAAAGTGGAGAAGCTATCGTCACTTTGAAAGAGGGGGCATTACCGGCCCAGATTGCCACTGCCAAAGCCAGAGTCCGAAAAGCTGAGCTGGACTATGAATCAGCACTGTCACTGAAAAGTAAAAACCTGATTGCTGAGAATGATTTGCCACGACTGGAAGTGGACCTGAGCGAAGCGCGATCAGCGCTTGCAACGCTTGAAATTGATTTCGATAACACCCGAATCCGTGCTCCGGTAACCGGCATTCTGAATGACCGGTTTGTTGAGCAGGGTGATTATATTGAAACAGGGAAACCCGTCGCCGAGATACTCGATCTTGATCCTCTGGTGGTTGCTGTTGATGTTCCCCAGTCACATATTGCTGCAGTTACCCTGAGTGATAGCGCGGATATTCGTTTTGCTTCCGGTGAAACAGTCTCTGCAAAAGTTCGCAACATTGCCCGTCTGGCGGAATCGGGCACCCGAACCTTTAAGGTAGAACTCAGTCTGCCTAATGCAGCTATGGAGACACCGGCCGGTTTGAGTGTTGAGGCTGAACTTCAACTGGAACAAGTTGAAGCCATCAAGGCTTCACCAGCCTTATTAAGTCTGGATGAGACCGGTAACCCCGGCATCAAATGGGTGGATGAACAGGATCAGGTGCACTTCACTGCCGTTGATATTGTCAAATCTGAAGCCAGCGGTATCTGGCTTGGCGGTATTCCTGCCAGTGCCAGACTCATCACCAGAGGACAGGGTTTTGTCAGGGAAGGGGACCGGGTGATGGTTGAACTGGAGCAGGCTCTTGCGGCTAAAGGAGACAAGCTTGCGGGGGATACACCATGAGCAGCCTGATTGGCCTGTCGCTGGATCGCAGTCGTACAGTTCTGATGATGTTTATTCTGATTCTTATTTCGGGGATGGTCTCCTACCTGACGATTCCCAGAGAATCTTCGCCTGATATTCCTATTCCCTTCGTATATGTTTCCGTCAGCTACGAAGGCATTTCACCGGAAGATTCAGAAAGATTACTGATTCTGCCTCTGGAAAAAGAGCTCCAGGGACTTGAAGGCGTCAAGGAACTCTCTGCAACGGCTTCACAATCTCATGCCTCTGTCACACTTGAGTTTGAGGCTGGTATGGAGCTTGATAAAGCGCTTGCCGATGTCCGCGACAAGGTGAACCTGGCAAAAAGCAAGCTGCCAGATGGAACCGATGAGCCCGTCATTGAACAAATTACCATGGCCAGCGTAAACCCTGTGATGACTGCTATTCTCTCGGGCCATCTTCCTGAAAGAACCATGGTAAAGATTGCCCGAGCCCTGAAGGATGAGTTGGAAGCCCGCAAGGCGATTCTGGAAGTAGATATCGCCGGTGACAGGGAAGAAGTCGTAGACGTTATTATCGACCCTATGAAGCTGGAAAGTTATGGTCTGGTGCCTGCCGATGTCATTAACCTGGTTTCTCAGAATAATCAGCTGGTCGCTGCTGGCAGCATGGATACCGGTCAGGGTAGTTACTCTGTTAAAGTCCCTGCCGTTTACAAAACCCCGGCAGATATTCTTTCCCAACCAGTAAAAGTAGAAGAGAACCGGGTAGTGACCTTTGCAGATATCGCTACCGTCCTGAGTACGTTTAAAGAGGGCGGAGGCTATGCCCGCCTGAACGGCGAAAACAGTATTGCCCTGGAAATAAAAAAGCGCCCCGGTGAGAACATTATCGAAGCCATTGAAGTGGCAAAAACTATCATCAATCATGGTATTGCAGCCGGACCCGAGACGTTGAAAGTGGATTACGTGGGTGATCAGTCCGAAGAAATAAAAAGGATGCTGACTGACTTGCAGAACAACGTCCTGTCTGCAGTGATTCTCGTTGTTATCATTATTATTGGTGCCCTGGGGGCTCGCAGTGCCTTTCTGGTGGGCATCGCAATACCCGGTTCATTCCTGTCGGGCATTCTGATCCTGGAGATTATGGGTCTGACCATTAATATGGTCGTGCTTTTCTCGCTGATTATGGCGGTAGGTATGCTGGTTGATGGCGCTATTGTTGTCACAGAATATGCAGACAGGAGAATGGGGGAGGGGATTCATCGCCAACAGGCCTATCTCGAAGCCTCTCGCAAAATGGCCTGGCCCATCACCGCCTCCACAGCCACAACACTGGCAGCATTCTTTCCACTGATGTTCTGGCCGGGAATGATGGGGGAGTTTATGAAGTACTTGCCCCTGACTCTGATTGCAACACTGGCTTCTTCACTGATCATGGCCCTGATTTTCATCCCAACGCTGGGTGCCACGATTGGCAAACCCCGCTCACTGGGGGCTGGAGAAAAAGCATCCATGCAGGCTGTTGAGTCAGGCGAATTTGATCAGACCACCGGATTCACCGGGCGATATGTTTCAGTTTTAGCCCGCGCGATAGACAACCCTGGCAAGGTGTTACTTTTTACCTGCATCACGGTAGCGCTGATTTTTACTCTTTTTATCAAGACTTCCCGTGGTGTTGAATTCTTCCCTGATGTAGATACTGATGCCATTATCATTACCGTAAAAGTGAACTCAGGGAACCTTTCCGTTGACGAAAAAGATGCCCTGATGGAAAACATAGAAGCCCGCCTGCTGGATCTGCCTGGCATGGAGACACTCTATGCCAGAACCGGAGATAATCAGGTTGTAGGGACCTTAAGAATCAATCTTGAAGACTGGCAGTACCGTGACACAACCCTGGCCATAGCCGGGGATGCTGAACAAAGATTGTCAGCATTCTCAGGGCTGGATATAGCCGTTGAACGTGTCAAGGATGGTCCTCCCGGCAGTAAGCCGCTGGAGCTGATTGTCAGGGCCGACAATCTTGACACTCTATACAATGCAGTAGCTAAAGCAAGAAACCTGCTCGAGAATCTGGGTTCTTTTACCAATATTGAAGATTCAGGGCCCGCACCCGGTTACGAGTGGCGTCTGAGTATTGATCGTGCTGAAGCTGCCCGATATGGAGCCGACGTTACAACAACCGGCAGTATGGTAAGAATGGTGACATCCGGATTAACAGTGGGGTCCTATCGCCCTGATGATTCCGAGGATGAAGTAGATATACGCATCCGTTACCCTGAAAGTGAACGACATCTGGAAAGTATTGACCAGCTTCGTCTAATGACTTCTTCCGGACTGGTGCCCATCAGTAACTTTACTGAGCGAGAAGTCACTGGCAAGCTCGATAATATCAAGCGCATAGACGGTAAACGAAGCATCACTCTTTCAGCTGATCTGGTTGATGGAGAGCTGCTTTCACAACAAATCCCGTTATTGACCCAAGCGTTAGCAGCGGCCAATTTTGGCGATGGTGTCAGCTTTGACTTTAAGGGCGAGGAAGAGGACCAGAAAGAGAGCGGACAATTCCTGATGCAAGCATTCAGCGTCGCGCTGTTTGTCATGGCCATGATTCTGGTCACCCAGTTCAACAGTTTCTACCAGGCTGCATTAATTATGTCAGCCGTGATATTGGCCACAGGTGGCGTCTTCCTGGGACTGATGATCACCGGTCAGAGCTTTGGCATCGTTATGTGTGGCATCGGCATTATTGCCCTGGCGGGGATTGTCGTGAATAACAACATTGTTTTGATCGATACTTTCAATAGTCTTAAAAGAGAAGGGCATAGTGTACGAGAAGCGATTCTCAGAACTGGCGCTCAGCGTCTCAGGCCCGTTATGCTGACAACCATCACGACCGTATTGGGCCTGATGCCCATGGTATTGTCGATGAACATCAATATGTTTGATCATTCCATCGAGATTGGAGCACCCTCCACCCAGATGTGGAATCAGCTGGCGACCTCCATAGCAGGGGGGCTAACCTTTGCCACTCTGTTAACACTGCTGGTGACACCCTGCCTGCTGATGATCTCCGGGAAATGGCGAGCTCGTTCAGTTCGCTGATCTCTCAAAAGGGCATAATGCTTGCTGTTGAGCATTATCTGGCATCTAAGCCTGCAATTTGGATAAATCGCATCCCTATATCTATACACTTTCATGCTCGAAAACAGCCGCAATTGCTTCAGATCGTTGATCGAAAGGCATTTGCTCAATGGTTTGAAGCTCCCTGTTTTTAACAGAGTCAATCACCGCAGTGGAAGTCGGCTCTTCTGTCGCCTCATGTCCCATGGCTCGAATACGTTCAAAGGTTTTGTCCATGTTTGCCTGATGCGTCTCTTTTAAATGAGCCTGCAATTCGCGCTTCTGACCAAAATTAGTCCGACAGGCAAGGCAGAATGTCTTATGGAGGTATAACCCCTTCATTTTCCTTTTATCCAGGGGAATGAAGTTATTATCCTTTCCAGCTGCCAGGTCATGAAGGTGTTTATTAAATGATTCAATATTGTGATAGATCTCCTGACATGGAATTGCCTTAAATGACTTAGGCGTTGCAAACTGCAGAGTGTCCGGTTTAAACAGCGATCTTATCTCTTGTGGCTTTTTCTGCAAATAGCTAACAGCAGCAGCTGCCTGTTCCGGGTTTTTATCAAACCAGTCAAGGATTTTAGTAGTGCTTATTCGGGAGGCCGGATTGTCAGCATGGTGTTTATAAAGTTGTCGGAGCACTTTATTATATTTCAGTTGCCCGGCAGGTAGTGCTGAATGTCGGTGACGTCGTTGTTTTTTTGCGGGAGAGTTTACTTTTTTACGAAATACTTCGGTTATAAACTTGCGCTGGTCCTTATCAATCACGAATTCTGAGCGATGTTTTTTCTCACACTGGCTTCCATCCGTGAGCATGTGCTCAAAATGAGTCATTTTAGCTGGATGGGGGAGGGTGCTTTTATCAGGATCAACAGGGGTCTTTGTGCGTTTTCTGTAATTTGGGTTTTGCCTCTGTGCTGCGGGAATGGCTATTTGCTTATCTTCGACCAACACAGGAGTGCCTTCTGTACAGAAATTTTTAGCATAAAAATCCTTAACGCTTTTAGCAATTCTTTGTTTCAGGACGTGATCTCTGTGTTTGTTCTCTCTTATGACAAGTCTCCGGTTCAAGCCATCCCGACATTCACAAAGATAACGGGTTGCTTCGCAAACGGTACACGTTGAACAGCGGCAAGTAATAAATTTACTTTGTTGTTCCCTCAGTTTTTCGTGCTCATCGGCCAGATCTGAAGGCTCTGAATCCTGTGTCAGTGTCAAGTCTTCCAATAGTTCTGGAATGGCAGTGCTCTCAGCATAAGCGCGGCTCATTTTCCAGTACCGTTGCTCAGCAATGGGTAATTCATCAAATGCCCCAAGCAACTGGCTCAACTGCAAAGCCGTTACTTTAAAGGGAATAGGGATGCCAATATGTTGTTCAACGGCCAGTTTTTGTTCCTTAAGGTGACTAATGTATTGTTTGCGCTCTCGATAATATTCCTCTCCGTAGCTGATATTGCCCTGATTATCCTTTGTTGCTGCAAATCCCTGCTCTTTGAACTGCTTTTTAATGAGTTTAGATTTCTCTTTTTTAATCTGCTTTGTCGTAGTTTTAATGGCCTCAATGAACCCTTGTCTGGCTTTCAGTCGTCTTTGTTCTTTTTGGAATACTTTGAATTCTTCTGTTCCTAAAAACAGTTTCTGATTGTTGGGATTAGTATAAAACTGAGACAGTATTTCTTTTATTTCCGGAATAGGAGGTAACGTTTTCCATTCAGCCAGTTGTATTGGACGCGCCAACTGTTTAGTGGTGCTGTCGAAATAGTCTCCATTAGCAATCTCTTCACTGAGTGCATTACTTCTCCAACTGACCACTGATCTATAGTTCATCAGGTAGTTATAAATGCCATCAAGGTAATGTAAGGTAAGGGCAATATTAGGGATGATCTCGGCCTCGACCGCTTTGCAAACCTTATCTTGCTGGGCTGGATCCTGCCACTGGGAATACAGGGGAGTCAGTTTATCGGTCTTGTCAATAAAGGCCCTGCCAATCATCAACTGAAAGGTTTCAAGTTTATGATCAGTCCATAACGATGGGTTTGCTACCAGCATAAAAGCAAAGGCGCCGATATCATAAGTCGATGAGATGCCTTTTTTCAGCTCCCGTTGAATGACATTTTCGAATTGTTCTTTTCGACTGGCTCCTTCGTCTTCGTATGCGAAGGTATTGTCAGATATTTCCTTGGTAAAGAAAATCAGCAGATGGCAGACTCTGTTCATAGTGCATGCATTGTTCGTATTTACAGCACCGAACCAGATGTCTTTGACCAGACGGAAAAATGCCAGATATCCTAACGGTGATGGTGCACCCCTATAGCTTCGATAGTGGTCGGAGCAAACCTCCGACGTAGAATCGAAGTTAAACTTCACGTCACCTTTTAACACCAGTTCTGGCCAGTTTCTTTTAATATATCGAGCTTGCTCTTTGAGTTCAGGAGGCCAACCGTCGACAATGGTTACAATTTCCTCACTATTGGGCCACAAGGTGGCATAGTGTTTGTCAAGTTTCTCGGCTACATCATTATTGACTGACTCTGCAAATTTTGTCAGTGCCTCGGCCAGCCGGGCTTTACCCTGAACGCCTGGTGTCCGTTTAATAGCTTCACTGAGCTGGTCAAAAAGAGGAAAACGACCAGTGCGCGAGCCCGAATCCAAAAAGTGGGATATAGCTTCATAGGTGGGGGTAATGTTTCTCTCTTGAAGTGTTTTCTCTGCTGCACTGATTTCTCGTTGTGAAAATCCCCGAATCTTCAAACTCTGTATTTCAAGTGGCTCTGTTGTAGAGGTATTTCGTGAGTGAAAAGTACTGGTTATTGTTGCAGAATCCTCCTCCGAGTCACTCAGACCCACTAACCAGAACCTTTCATTCTGATCGGTTGTACTTCGATTTAGCGTCGATGAAATATCCATTTAAATTTTCTCCAATCTTTATTCAGGCCGGATCGTTATCAGTGGGCTGGCTCGGGCTGCTCTCACTATCACCCGGAGGCTTGCCAGTCAGGTTAAGCTGCAGTTTTTCGGCCAATTCATGTTTACGCATCAACTCCCACACTTTTACCTGAGCCTGGTCAAAGTCAAAATTGCCAGATGGCTCACATTGTGCTGCCTCGTCGGCATCTTGCCCTTTATTTCTCAGAGCCAGCAGCCGTGCTTCAGCAACACGGCAACGTCCAGCTGCCTGTTCACAAAGACTCAGGGTCAGGTCAAGGTTGGGAATAGTCGAAGCTCCAAATTCATTAAGCGGGTTTCTCGACCTTAGCGCTTCCAGCATAGAGCATGCTTGCGTCTTTTTTTCATAGGTCTGTTCTTTCAGCGAGCTGGCAAGCCCAATGATAATATTTTGGCATTCACTAACACTCAGCGTGAACGGGCCTTCGTTCAAAATGTCTCGGAATAATCCTTCCGCATGTCTGAAATTTTGTTTTTCTAGTTCTATGAAAGCTTCACGCATTCTATCTTTAGCGGTAGTCTTGTTTTTACTTGTTACGGGATCTGTTGTGAAATCTGCTCGATTGACTCCTTTCCTGACGTAGATTTGCACCTGCGTACAGCTTAACAAAGTCCCTCGCATAAGAGTTTTATCACGCAATTCATAGTTTTCTCTGAGAAACTCTATTGTCTCTTTTGACACAGAAAAAAAATGATCCTGTTGGTCGTCATCTTCGACAATAATGAGAACAACCACTTTATTTAATGCTTCCGATTCAGTGTATTTTTTTACCATAGGAAAGCTAATAGGATGCCCCTGCAAGTCAGGGAAACTCATAAATAATACTGAGTTCTTATCAAAAAATAAGGGAGTAATATCATCGCCCGTCAAATCCTTATCATTTACCTTCAGAAAAGGAGAAAGAGCTTTCTCTGCTAAGCCATGATCTTCTTTATCGTAGAGACTTCTGGCAGGTGAATAGTCGTAAGGTCTCACAGTAAAGCCTGCCATGGCAAATAGCGCACTGTGATAACAAAAAGGCCCTGAGCCCGCATCAATGATAACATTGTCTTTTGGATCCAGATTTAAGTTGTCCTCCAGAAAACAGCGAATCTCATCAAACTCGGACGGCAATAATGGAGCATATGTTACTATGTCCCCAGCTAAAAGAGCTTTACGTTCAGCCATAAACTTATGATATTGGATTAATCCAACTATTGAGTCTTCTGAAATATCACAAATATCTCGGCATTCGCCCGGTCTATTGCTAACCTCAAACTTCTTGCCGGGATGAGCTTCCGCCTTAGAGATTTCTTGCCAGTAAATAAGACCAATACTACTGACATCAGTAAAATCCAGTTTTGGTTTGCGTTCAGCCGCTTTAGAAGCATTTACATCGAAAGCAACTGCTCTGGAGGAAATTTCGATCTCTTTCTGTCTTGTTGCAGGGTCAGGTGTGAAATCTGCTTGATTGATTCCAGATGGCTCACCGCTGACAGGCCTTACGGTTTTGCATGAAGCATTGCCATAATTCTCATTACCATCGTTTTTAGCACTATAACCAGACTGGCTTGGTCCCGGATTACATGAGGTGTTAGTTAATCTGTCCATCGTTTTATTCTCTTGGCTTTATCCATGATGAAGGAAAGTTACCCTCTACAGGTACTTACGCTTGTTGACCAGTGAATAAAAAAAAAGTTCCGTAAAACAAATTGAATCTTGAATAGTTCCAAGGAAAAAGTATCTTACGTGCAGGTAAATTTGCTATAGGTTCACATTGCGGCTACATGACTCGAAATTTATAGAGTATGAACCTTGATGCGAAGGAAGGAGGAAAGCTCCATAAGCCAGCGTAAGTTGAAAGCCTTATTATATATTTAACATAATATATATTATGCGCAATCTATGATATAAAAAAGGCACCCTCGGCAGGCACTTCCTCGATGGCGACAATACTGCAACGGAACTGTTTGTACAGGTTAACCATCTGGGACAGAACACCTTTTCCATCAAGGTTGATACAGAGGTCGTCGGCTAAGACGACAGCGAACGGCTCATCTCCAATCAAAGTTTCTCCGGTCAGAATGGCATGACCCAGTCCTTTCATTTCACGCTGACGTGTATAGGAGAATGTACATTCGTCCATCAAACCCCGAATACCCGAAAGGGTTTGTTCCCTGACTGTTCCCTGGATCTGATGTTCCAGTTCATAATTTATATCAAAGTGGTCGTCCAAAGCCCGTTTACCACGTCCTGTAACGATGCAAATCTCACGCAAATCACCTTGCAGGGCTTCATCAACGCCGAACTCAATAAGGGGTTTGTTTACGATAGGCATCATTTCCTTGGGCATGGATTTGGTCGCAGGCAGAAAGCGTGTCCCGTAACCAGCAGCTGGAAAAAGGCATTTTTTGATCATGGATTAATAGTAGCCTTACTTGTTTCAAAGCGTAACAGCTATGCTACCTTCGCATTAAAATAGACGACCTGACTCTTAAAATTTGCCAGATCAGTATAAAACTGTCTAATATTTGTTCTGGTACCTCTGTTGTTGCACCCGTTGTGCAGTACGCTTTAGAGGCCGAAAAATAAGAAGTATACGACGCCTTAAGTTCACAGCGCGCCCATAACCTAACCTAAAGGTAGATTAATAATGACATTAAAAGGTCTGATTAAACTTACCCACCTGCTTCAGGAATACCCACTTACCATTATCCAATGGCAGATCCTGCTGGTAGTGGCTGAGAATCCTGGCGAAACCATAACTGACCTGGTGAATGCTGAAAAACTGACCTGTGGCACACCCAGCGATATTGCTGTCAGTGTGAAGCGTCTGGGCGAAGGCCGCCATGACCGCCCTGGTCTGGGTCTGATCAAAAAGGCTCAACATGAGGACGACGGTCGTTATTTCAAACTAACCTTAACTCCCAAAGGTAAAAAGCTGGTCGAAAAAGTAAAATCCAAAGCTCGCTATATTAAGTGACCCTCCCTTTGGGCTCAGGAATGCTGCTAGCGGGTATATTAGCAAGTACGACTTTCCAGCTTGAGCCCTTACTGCGGTTTATATTGCGCCCGACTCTGATGGTTGTACCGGACGCATCGTTCTACCTGCTATAAAGTCACTCTTCAGATAGCCCCGAACAACGAATCGTTGAAAGGGTAAATTATTTCGGTTTTGCTACCCAGGCTGTGCACCAACCACCCTCCTCTACTCTGCGACCAGCAAAAAGTGTACAGCCATTATTCTTACTAGCCTCAAAGAACATACAGTTTTTGCAGATATCCCCTTCCTTATATTTTGGATTGCCCTTGGCCTCAGAAGCCTCCTTCACGTAGTTGAGAGCTTTTGCCTGTGGATCGTCTTCCTGAACTTCACCAGCGGCTGCTGGTTCCGCAACAGTATCCATGGCAACCAGTGGGATTAAGGTGCAAGCCAACCCAAGCTGCATAAACTTTCTTCTATCCATTTTCAGTCCTCATCGTATGTCATTCATCAAAATAGTTTTGTACGCATTCAGATTTAAAGCAGATCTTTAGAATTTTCGCAAAAACTATTACTTGCTACCGGTAAGTTCATTTACCGGTAGTAGATAAAGAACTTTAATACTATCAATACCAGTATTATAATACTGGTATTGATAGTATGTTCCCGGGTAAAAAATCATGGATAACAAAGCCAATAGCGAGAACCAGAAGGAAATTCAGCGCAGAGAGCTGGTTTTCAGAGTCCTCGACGATCTCAAGACCAGAGGAGAACGAATTAATGCCGATAAACTGGCCCGCATTGCCAAAATGGGGAAACAAACGGTTTTGCCCTATTACAATGAGTGGCGCTTTCTGGATGACGCCCAGAAAGAGACAAACGAAGAGCTACCTGCTGATCTTGTGCGTGTTCTGAAACGCTCTCTCATCCAATGGAAACATGATGCAACCGCCTTGCAGCGTGACTTTGAAGATCAAGCCAATCAGGAAATTGACGAGCTGCAACAGGTAGTACAGCAGTTCTCTGAAGAACGACTGGCCCTGAAACACCAACTGGAGCAACTAACGGCTGAAAATGAGGTGCTACAAGAAAATGGAAAGAAGCTGATTCAGCAACAATCAGAGCATGAGAAAAGCATCATTCAATTGAAGGAACAGCTAAACGCAGAGATCGAAAAAAATAACAAGCATGAAGAAACTCTGGCTTGCAATAAAAAAGAACATACCAATGCCCTCTCCTCTCTAGAGACTAAGCTCGACAGTCAGTACCAGGCACAAATCAACCACTGGATCAAAACCGTAGACAGTGAACGTCGGCTAAGAACAGATATTGAATCCAAGCTGGAGAAACAGAAAGAATCCGGATTGGCTGCCGAGAGGGCGCACAATGAAATTCAATATCGATTGGAAGCCAAGTCTAAAGCCCATTTGGAAGCTTGCGAAGAGAGGAATCATTACAAAGCCATTGTTAAAGAATCAGATCCGCAACTTCAGGCTATTAAAGAGCTGGTACTACTTATGAACCTGCCTGTTGAAGCGATTACCAGCGCAGTGCGACAGCTTATGGATACAGAACAAAAGGCCCGACATAACGAGGATGTCATCAAAGAGTCCAGAAGGCATCAAGCTGACCTTGAGCAAAAGAACCGGGAGCTACAGGAAGAACTTGATTCAACAAAAGCACTGGAGCGCGAAGTTGAACGACTTAAAGGCTATAACGATGCTCTAAAGCTGTCTATTGAACAAAGCAAAGAGAGCAGGCCATGAGTTTACCAGCGCTCTCAAAACTTCTGCTACTTCCCGGGGGCAACCATCCAAACCATCAGTCCGACTTATCGTCGTTCAATACTGATATGACCGGCGCTGTCAATGACAGTGAGATTCTTACTTTGTTTCTGAACAAATCTGCAGCCCGCTCCAGCGAGACGCTCAGACGCTATGAAAGAGAAATCCTGCGTTTCAGCGCCTGGTTGTATCAGGATATGGGGGCAACTTATAAAGAGGTTCGGCTGAAGCATCTTCAGATGTATCTTCATCATGTACAAAATCTGCCAGATCGCTGGCTAAAGAAAGGTATTATCCCCGGACAACCAGAAAGAATACTGTTTAAGGCATCCATCAAGCCCGGAAAAAGCACTGATCAGGTCATAGACGTACTCTCATCTTTCTTTTCTTTTCTGGAGAAAAATCGATACACACCGGGCAACCCGGCTGTTTCATTGATTCGTTCCGGCGAAAAGCTCGCCAGGGGCACTTCTATTGTCCGCTTTTTTCATGAAGAAGAATGGCAGCATTTACTGAACTGCCTTGAGCTACAAAGGCATAGTGAGCGCATCTCTGAATCAGAGTTAGCAAGAACACGCTACATCATTATGCTGGGCTACAGTCTCGGACTTCGAGAGTCTGAACTGACCGGACATAGCTGTAATGATATTCACCCGGATATTGAAGGCGGCTATTTTCTCAGTATTCTGGGGAAGGGTCGAAAACGTCGTCAGCTGCCACTGAATAACAAGCTTATTGAAGAGATCAAGGCGTTCAGGCAAAGGTTTCACTATGAAGGCCTGTTGGGGGACGACTTCCCATTAGCTCCCAGAACACGCAAAATTCAGGGCAAAATGGGCGGACTTTCCTCCAGAGGATTACGTTTCTGGTGGCAGAGCTTTATGGACTTCTGCGCTTATCAAGCAAACGGGATGGCTATCAGGGCAAGTCGATTCAAGGCTATGCCTTTCCACGCTCTGCGACATACTGCATTGACACACCTTGCCCGTCAGATGGACATAGAAGATTTGGCCATTTTTGCAGGTCATGACTCGATCAATACCACCAGCCAGTACTACCACACTGAAGCCAAGAGATTGAAGCAAATGACTGCAACCCATTTTCTCTGAATCATCAACAGCTTTAACCTGCTCCTGCTAAAGTTATTGAGTAAGCATCACATGGCCAGGGAAGGACATGAATTTCTGCAAGAGCTGTCGAAAGCCAATCCACGGAAATGGTCTGGAAGCCCTTGGTAGTCATTGGCACACACATTGTTTTAACTGTCGAACCTGCAAAAAACCGCTTTTGAACAAACCGTTTGTTGGCTTTAATGGCCGTCCTTTTCATACAAGATGCCTGAAATGCCCCGGATGCCGGAAGACCATCAAAGACAAATACATAGAAAACGATGGCATGCCCTGGCATCTGGACTGCTACCTGAAGCAGCATCATCCCCCCTGTGCTGTCTGCCGCAAACCTCTCGGTGAACAATATTTGATGGATTTTTGGGGCAATACCTTCTGCGAGACCCATCAGGACTACACCAATTGTTCAAGTTGCGGCCGCATAGTCTGCAAAAACATCACCGATGGCGGCATGTCTTTCCCGGACGGTCTGGTGATCTGCAACCTCTGCAATCTTCACGGTGTAGTTTCTCAGGAAGAAGGGGACAGAATCATGGAGCAGATGCGCTCTGCCCTCTCCTCTGTAGGATTGAATTTGCATCAATCCAAAACCCCACTGACACTGTGCGGTCGTGATGAACTCAGGGAAGCCAGCCGACATAACTTTCATAATGAAAGGCCAATACTGGGTCTGGCACGATGGAGTATCTCTACGAAAGCCAATGGTCAGGTCATTGCCCGAGAGTTCAACGATATTCTGATCCAGAGACATCTGCCAGAAGAACATTTCCGGACCGTAGCCATCCATGAATTAACCCATGCCTGGTTCTTCTACAACAACTATCGCGACCTGCCACTGGAGGTTGAAGAAGGCATGTGTGTCATGATGGAGTATATATGGTTGAAAAATCAGGATACAAAAGACGCAGAATTCCGCAGAGCAGCAATAGAAAACAGTGACGATCCTGTCTACGGCCTTGGTTTTCAGAAGGCCAAAGCTTCACTGAAATTAATGCCTTTGAAAACACTGCTGCAATTCATCAAAGAACGGAAAACGTTCCCTACCCGTTGGAGCGCATTCTTTTATCATTAAGTCAGGACAAAAAAAAACAGATGTCGTTCTATACACCATTGTCGGGAGTCCGTGCACAGTCTGATTGGATAAGTATAATTACAACACCTAGACTTCCTACCGACTTCACCAGTCCCAAGCTCTAAGGATAGTGGTTAAACAGTGTATTGAGGGTTAATCACAGTGCTGCTATCAAGAAACCGTCCATTAACATTGTCTAGGCGACCCCGTCGAGGTGAACTTTACTGCCGCAAGGCTAGGACGGTGTGTAAGCACCAAAAATAGAGTGATGGCTTGCTCTAACGGTCTGGGCGACCCCAGCAAGTCAACATTCCTTCCCGCACTAGAAGTACGGGGTATCCACTTGAGGAAAATCGATGTTCAAGCAGCAACATTATCTGGTTCAGTTAATCGCTTCTTTATTCCTTTTACAACCCTTGAGCCTTCAGGCTCAATCCACAACTTCTCCTGCTTCAACAGTCCCTACAACGGCATTGTGTGAATCCCTCAGAGGGCAAACAGCGGGGGTTGATAAACGACTGGACGAATACAGTAATCTTGTTCGCGGGCGAAACTGTACCTTGCTCAATGCCGATCAGACAAGAGATATGGCTGAGTTGATCAACCGGATTCCTGAGAACACCGTGATACTGCTTTCCTCCAACACTGCTACTCCTACAATGACACCTTCCCCATCAACAGCTTCCCCTCTGCTTGATAAAATCTCAGTTAAGTACGGCATTGAAAATTCTATAGTTTTGAAGGATGGTCAGGACATTATTGGTGCTGCCGATGAAGGTTTTGATATCGTCATTACGCTTCGGCCAAATTATCGTCTTACATTTATGATCTGGGTTGGAGCTACTGATAACTTCAATTTTGGAGAAACAAAAGACAGTCATATAAGCCATATTACTTTCCTGTCAGATAGACCTATGACCAACGAAGATCATATCATCATTATTGGAGCTGCGTGCTCTAACCGGAGGCTGATTGTCGAAAACAACGTATTCCGTCTCCCTAGATGGGTTGCAGTTTATCTTGATTGCAAAAAACCTCTGGATGCATCGATTGACCCCACTCAATCTGGCCCGGGTCTGAGGTTTGCCAATAACACGGTCATAGGTAATAACATCATGCCGACTACCAACGGTATTCCTGCGGAAGCGGTGTTTATTCATCTTCCTGCCATCAAGAACCAGTCGCAAAGACTGGAGATTATCGGGAACACATTGCAGGGCAAAATGGCCGACGCAGCTGAGTTTATTCTTGGATCCGGAACCAGTGTGAATATCTACAGAAACAAAGTCAACATCTCTAATAGTGGCATCGCATCCAATAATCACCGCTGGTTACTAATATCAAGGAGAGGAGGCTTCGTTCTTACAGGTCATACAGAGAACAATGCCGAACGTCCCCTTTTTAACCTGGCAGGCAATCAGATTCAGGTGACAGAGACCGCTTTAATCGTCAAAGCACCAATTGAACTGGCCTTTGCCTGTAATCACCTGCAAGGACACAGTCCGTGGCGACAAATCGAGGAACAATTCAGCCTGAAAGCGGCTGATCCGTTCCTGTTGAGAAATGAGTGCGAAAGGTTGACACCCAGCTCATCCGTTGTCACGGCATCACCTGCCCCCTACGCCATCAACCAGACCATCAACACCTGGACAGCCATCAAAGGTTCCACAGCGACTGCCTGCAGCGGACTGATCAATCTCGAAGATCATTTATACTTCGACTCGGAAGTCTGCCCGGTAAACATGACAAACTACGCTTTTGTTAACAACGCAGTATCCAGTACCTTTTCAAATTCAAGCTCCATTATTAATTCAAGCTACGTTATCAATTCAAGTTCCATTATTAATTCAAGTTACAGTATGGATTCGAGTATCAGCAAGGTACCCACTTCATCTGTGGGTAAAGCCATAGTCGATACTGGTTTCGGTATTATAATCACACTGGCTCTATTACTGATTCTATAATCTGCATCGAGACAAGACTTAGTCTCATCCTTCTGGTCGTTCTGTCAGACTTACAGTCTAAATCGTTAAGCCAGCCGAAGTAACTTTCATAATGAAAGGCCGATACTGGGTCTGACCCGATGGAGCACCTCTACAACAGCCAATGGTCAGGTGATAGCCAGAGAGTTCAACGATATTCTGATCCAGAGGCATCTTCCAGAATATGCGAAACCAACTGGTTAGGTACTTATATCTGGTTGAAAAATCAGGATACAAAAGACGCAGAATTCCGCAGAGCAGCAATAGAAAACAGTGACGATCCTGTTTACGGCCTCGGCTACAAGAAGGCCAGGGCTTCCCTGAAATTAATGCCCTTGAAAACCCTGCTGCAATTTATCAAGGAACGGAAAGAGTTCCCAAGCCGCTGGGCTGCTTTCTTTTACCACTAAGTTAGTGGCCAACGCCTCTTGAACTCATCATAAGCCTGGAAAATAGATAATCAACTGACATGCTCCGGCATCGAAGCCCCATATATTTTGCCATGGGTGAAAGATTAGATTCTTAAAAAAGAGAATGGAGGCGAGTACCGGAGTCGAACCGGTCTAAATGGAGTTGCAGTCCACTGCATAACCGCTTTGCTAACTCGCCGTAATGGATCGATTTTCAGATAAAAGTCTTTAAAACCAACAACTTCCAAAATCTTGAAGTATTTTATGAGAGAACACGCCAAATGACAATGCTTTTTTAAGGCAATATTTGAACCCGACATATCGGGCGCAGAAGCAGGCTGTCAGGCAGAGGTGGGATCTGCCTGGTCCAGATCCCCTGCATCGAGCGAAATGGTATGGCGGCTATCAAGGCAATCACTGCTGCTCGTCTGGCTATGCCTGGTGACGCAACTCAGGCAGTATCACTCGATAGCTGCATCGAAACCATCTATCGCACCGGTCTTGATCTGCGGGCCAAATATCGTGAAACCCCACTGAGAGGTCCGGCTATATACGCCAGGAAAGTGAAAGAATATAACGCGATTGTCGCTTGACTCTTTAGGCTGCAGCCTTCTGCCACTCACATCATTCTGAAGTTCAGATCAAACAATATCCAGATAGTCCCACCCACCATAATGAAAATCAGAACTCCGGCAAAAAACAGCGCTGTCAGATAGTCTCTGCCCGTGTGCCTGAGGGTGATGTTTAAAAAAAAACGCAAGTGAACCAGCACCTGAATCAAGGCACACAATGCAATAATGGCAAACAGTATTTTGGCCGGGAAAGCTGAGGACCAGACGACCCAGAAAGGGATCACCGTCAGAACGATCGCCAGAACGAGCCCTGCAAGGTAGTCCTTCAGGCTATGTTCATGTGCTTGCACGGCTACCTCCTATATGAACACCGGTAGGTAAACGACAGAAAAGATCCCTATCCAGACAATATCCAGAAAATGCCAGAATAAACCGAGGCGATACAACCTGGAGCAGACCTGGGGCGTCAGCCCTTTCATAAAAACCTGCAACACCATCATCAGGATGCCAAGCATGCCAATGCTCACATGGATGCCATGGGTAGTAACCAGTGTAAAAAAAGACGACAAGTAACCACTGGTTTGAGGCCCGGCCCCCTCTCTGATCATTTCTGCAAATTCGGCGATTTCCAGAGAAACAAAAGTGACACCAAAAACGAGGGTAATGATTAACCAAAGCATTACAATCGGTCGTTTTTTATGCATAGCTGCCAACCAGGCAAAACCAAATGTGACACTGGAGATCAACAGGCAGGCGGTTTCAAGAAAGACATGTTTGAGATCGAAAAGTTCAATGGGCCCAGGTCCGTTGGCAGTATTTCTGAACATACTGACATAGGTTGCAAAAAGCAGCGCGAAGATAATCGCATCCGTCATCAGATAGAGCCAGAAACCGAATTCCCGGTTATCAAGGTACTCTTCAAGATGTTCAGCCATGGCTTGTTGGAGCGCATTCTGATTCATACAGGCCCTCCTCTGGGTGAGAGACTTTCAGCAGACATTAACTGAGCCTTTCGTTTGCTCTCAATGGCCATGACAGCTTCTGATGTAAAGATCTCCTCTTCATGATCATTAGAACTTCTAACGATCAATACTGTTACCGCACCGACCATGGCGAGGATGGCCAACCACCATAAATACCAGACGAAAGCAAACCCTACTAAAAATCCAAACAAACCAATATAAACGCCCGCTCCGGTATTAGCGGGCATTCTTAAGGTAGACATTAAGCCCCACCCACAGCACAAAGACCTAATCTTGTACGCCCTGAACAACCATCTCGTGCAGGGTGTTCACGTTTCGCATTATCTGCCCAGAAGTTGAGCAGCTTCCTTGTATGTGAGAGCAGAGACTTTCCTGCATTCATAAGGGATAAAATGACATTACCAAACAGTCGGGTTCCACTTTTCATCGCCTTATGCGTCGAGATTTCTTCAATGGCTCCACTTTCATAGAGGTTCGCCTGTGCAGCATGGGCAAGATACCTTTTCAACGTCACAACCACGAAGGACATCAGAATCAGGCTAAACACCAGTGTCGCTGATTTAGTGTTAAAACGATGCCACCCTGAATAGGACTTGATCTCTTTGAAGATAAGCTCTATTTGCCATCGTAGACGATAGGCCTGAAGTACTTCATTCAGGGTGAACTCAACCCGGTTAAGGTTGCTTACAACGAATACCCATTTCAGTTTCCTGTCATTCCAGCGGACAACCAAACGATATGGCCAGGCTTTGAATCCTGGCCATTCTACATCCAGGTCGAGGCATTGATCTTTAGGGAAGCCAGACAACACTTCCTTAAGTTTTTTCCCTTTGTAGCGATTCAGATTTTTGCCATCCTCCCGTACTGCGCTGAGTATCGTCGGGTTGATACTCTGAGGTGCCTTGCAGATAAAAGAACCTTCCCGATCATCAATGGCAGCAAAGCGTTCCAACTCAAAATAACCGGCATCGATCAGCATCAGGATATTAGCCATGGAGGTTGGCAGTGGTGGCAGACAGTCTCTTTCTGAACGGGTATCTTCAGTGAGCTGCACGCGCACCAGATTGTTGGTAAGAAGATCCATTGTCGTATGAAGTTCTACAGCAGCAGGACTGACCGTTGAGAACCTGCCGGGAAATGTTTCCTTTAGGGCATTGTAGACAGCCTGCGATGAGCCGTCATGAATCAGAATGTGCTCGAACTCTGAAAATGGACTGTCCTCATCAAACGCCATGACTTTGCGGGTAAAGACTTCCAGACACTGCACCCATAGCCAGAGGACAAGAGCAGGCATCGCGTCTTTTTTAGCTTGATTTGCCCAGGAACGATAGGAGACATTCAGCCCCGTCAACTCATTAAATTTACGGTGGAGATCGGCTTGAGTATCGCAGTTTCCATCACCAGCAAGGGCATCAATCAGTGAAAGGATAAAGTCCAAGGGGCGGATATCTCGCTGTCGTATAGTAAAACCAAGCTGTTCCGCCATACTGAGAAGTTCAGACCGGTCGAAACACGTCAGCAGTTTTTTTGAACTAGTCTACTATTTGCGATACTCATCTTGTTCAGCCTTGATACTTTTCGCGAAGCTTTATTTTGGCTGTTCAAGGTGAGTTCTGCCGCTGGAAATGAAGCTTTTTTGAGCTTAATGTCTACCCTAAGAGCGGGCATTATGATGGCGCTGTATTGATCAGGAAAATAATAGGCTTCCCCTTTTTTTTTCATTTCCCAGAAGGCATCAACAGAGTTGACTTTGGGTATCACAGCAAAGTTATAGGGTGCTGCCGGTGAGGAGGTGGCCCACTCAAGAGTTCTGCCATTCCATGGATCACCGGTTAGATCCCGATGTTGATTACGGTCTCTGACACTGACGTAAAACTGCATAAAGACACTGTAAATGCCAACCAGTACAAAACATGCACCTGCAAAAGCCACCAGCAGAAAAGGTTGCCAATCAGGCTGGGTGTATTGTTCAAGCCTCCTTGTCATACCCAGAAGCCCAAGGGCGTAGAGTGGCATAAAGGCGAGATAGAAACCGATCAACCAGCAGGAAAACACCATCTTGCCCCAGAACTCATTAAGTCTGAAGCCAAAGACCTTGGGGAACCAGAACTGAGTGCCTGCAAAGTAACCAAACAAGGCGCCGGGTATCAGCATGTTATGAAAGTGCGCTACTAAAAAGGTGGTGTTATGCATCTGGTAGTCTACCGGAGGAATTGCCAGCAAGACTCCGGTAATACCCCCTATTACAAAGGTAATAATAAAACCGATGGTAAACAGCATAGCGGGATGAAAAACAATCCGCCCCCTGATCATAGTAAAGAGCCAGTCAAATATTTTAACGCCTGTGGGAACAGCAATAATCATTGTGGCAATACCGAATATGGCGTTGACGTTTGGACTGGAGCCCATAGTAAAGAAATGATGCAACCATACTGTAAACGACAAAAGTCCAATAGCCATGGTGGCGTAGACTAACGAATGATAACCAAACAGCCTTTTCCCGGAAAACACAGCGGTTACTTCAGAGAATACACCGAAAGCAGGCAGAATCAGAATGTAGACTTCAGGGTGTCCCCAGATCCAGATCAGGTTGGCAAAGTTCATCATATTGCCACCCAGCTCATTGGTAAAAAAGTGCATCCCCACTGTCCGGTCCAGCCCCAGCAGAGCCGCCACTACGGTCAGGGCAGGAAAAGCAAACGCCATCAGAATACTGGTGCAGAGTGTGGTCCAGACAAACAATGGCATCTGCATCAATTTCATGCCAGGAGCCCGGCATCTTAAAATGGTCGTTATAAAGTTAATTCCGGTCATCGTACTGCCCACACCACTGACAAGCAGTGCCCAAATCCAGTAATCGACACCAACTCCCGGACTGAAACCAATACCTGAATAAGGTGGATACCCGGTCCAGCCCGCTGTCGAGAACTTGCCCAGAACCAGGGAAATTCCCACCAACCCGGCACCTGCAGCAGTCAGCCATAAACTGACCGAATTCATGAAGGGAAAAGCCACATCTCTGGCGCCAATCTGCTGGGGAACAACGATATTGATCAGGCCAGTAAGAAACGGCATGGCCATAAAAAAGATCATGATAGTGCCATGGGTAGTAAAAATTTGCTCAAAATGCTCTGGCGGCAAATACCCATCATTGTTAAGAGCAATCGCTTGCTGGGTTCGCATCATGACGGCTTCAATAACCCCACGGACAAGCATGACCAGTGCCAGCAAGATATACATGACCCCGATTCGCTTATGATCGACACTGGTCAGCCATTCTTCCCACAAATATCGCCACTTGCCTGCCCAGGTCACGGCCAGAGCCGTCAAAAGCACAGCCATCACTGTAACAAGAGCGCCTCCCATAGCAACCGAGCTATAGAACGGCAGTGCATCAATGGTCAATCTGCCTAACATGGCTTACTCCAGACTTCCGGTTTTTTGCAGGGGTAAGGCACCGCTTGCTCCGGTGTATTTAGCAACGATTCGACTGAACAGCTCCGGTTCAACCCAGGAGTAGTACTCTACCGGGTACTTTGTTTCCGGCCTGAGGAGCTTCTGATAACTCATTGAGTCCAGTCGTTTGTTTGCTTTTTTGACGTTATCGAGCCATTGTGCAAAGTCACTTTCAGAGAGTGATTGAACGTCAAATACCATATGAGGAAAGCCCCGGCCACTGAACTGGGTATTTCTTCCAGTAAAACGACCTGGCTCGAAGGCTTTGAGGTTCAGATGAGTGGTCATCCCGGCCATGGCATAAATTTGGCCACCCAGCGCAGGGATAATGAAGGATGTCATGACCGTGTCTGAAGTAATTTCAATATTAACGGGTCTGTCACTGGGAAAAGCCAGTTCATTGACTACCGCTACCTGCTGGTCCGGGTAGATAAATAGCCACTTCCAGTTCTGAGCCACTGCCTGAACCCTGAACGTTTTCTCATCACTGACCAGAGGCTTGTAGGGGTCGAGTTGGTAGGTGTAAATCACAACAAGAACACCGATCACAACGATAATGACCAGTGGACCGGCCCAGATAAACAGTTCAACGAAAATGGATTTGTGCCAGTCTGGCCGATAGGCCCCTTTGCCATTGGCTCGATAACGCCAGCATGACCAGAAAGTGATCAGGTAAACGGGCAGCAAAGTAAAAAGCATGATGGCTGTCGCGAGGAATAACAGATTCCGCTCGGTTTCAGCAACCGGACCTTTTGGATAAAGAATGGGAGATGACTGCATGCTGCAGCCAGAAATGAGAAGAATCGCTAACAGGACAGTCAGCCATTTTGACAAAAATACGGTACGGACGGACTTCATGAAAGAATGCCACTGTCACAGGGAACTGGTGAGAAAAACCCGTTTCAGCCTTAATACAGCGTAGATCAAAACTGGAAACAATGAACTGAACTGGCAGTAATTTTGTCAAGTTAGCCCTAAGTCTAATCGATCAAGGTCGTATACTGCTCAAGGAGTCCTCTCCACTATTCTGAGTGCAAACATTGTAATGACTAAACGAATGGAGGGACCAAAGGTACGAGGGAGGTGTCGCTTATGAATCAACCGACCGAATGATAACCAACCGGTTATCTAACTTACGAAACAGGACCAATACAGCATTAAAAAACTCTACAATCAAACAGGGATTAAAACGAACAGGGAGGTATCGTTTATGAAAGTAGAAGGACAACAACTATCTGGAAGACCGTATCAGTCTGAGACTGACAACCTTCCGCAAACCGCCAGTGGTCGTACTTATAATCGGGACGTTCAATCCAGATCCAGTCTGGACAGCCTGCTTTATATACTGGCGGAGTTTCTTGAAGACATGGCTCTGGAGTTTAAGCCTATCAGCAACTATCTGTGTCAGGTGTTAACACTTGAGAACTTTATAAAAGCCGCCAATAAACTCAGACACGAGGCAGAACAGGCCAGTATTGATGTCAAAATGAACAATACGGACTCAAAATTCAAGCGCCTTGAATTGAAAGCTAGAAAAGAGATGAACGAGTTCAGGCACGATGTCAAAAATCGATGGTCAGAATTGAGGCATGACTTTAAGGCAGGGTGGAAAAACTGGACAAGTGACAGTTGAGGGCTGGAACTTAGATTAAGCTCCAGCTCCAATATTTGTTAGCCTGCCATTTCTAACAGGAGTTTGTTCAAACGCTGAACGTAGCTGGCAGGATCATCCAGCTGGCCACCTGCAGCCAGCTTGGCCTGATCAAAGACCACACGACACAGATCAGCAAAACGATCTTCATCTGCTTCCTGATCCAAACGGTTAATCAGAGGGTGCTCAGGATTGATCTCAAAGATAGGCTTGGATTCAGGCATGGCCTGACCCGCAGCTTCCATGATCTTACGCATTTGGGCGCCCATATCCTGTTCACCTACGACCAGACAAGCGGGTGAATCCGTCAGACGGTGCGTTACACGGACTTCTTCAATCTGGTCCACCAGGGCATCCTTGATGCGCTTGAGCAGATCTTCTTTCTCCTTGGCACTTTCTTCCAGGGCTTTCTTGTCGCCTTCATCGTCCAGTTGACCCAGATCCAGGTCACCACGTGCGATGTCTGCAAACTGTTTGCCATCGAATTCGTTCAGGTGCGACATCAGCCACTCATCAACACGATCGCTCAGCAGAAGAACTTCGATCCCCTTCTTTCTGAACACTTCCAGGTGAGGACTGTTGGCCGCCGCATTGTGGGTTTCTGCAGTGATGTAGTAGATCTTGTCCTGACCTTCCTTCATTCTGGAAACATAGCCTTCCAGAGACTGATCCTGATCACTACCCTTGCTCTCGGTAGAAGCAAAACGCAGGAGTTTGGCAACTTTCTCACGGTTTGCGAAGTCCTCGGCAGGGCCTTCTTTTAATACCTGACCAAACTCTTTCCAGAACTCTGCATACTGCTCTTCTTCCTTCTTGGCCATTTTTTCCAGCATGTCCAAAACACGCTTGGTCAATGCGGCTTTCATGCTGTCGACAGCAGGGTCTTTCTGAAGGATTTCACGCGATACGTTCAAGGAGAGATCGTTAGAATCCACCACACCCTTAATGAAACGCAGGTACATGGGCAGGAATTCATCGGCCTGATCCATGATGAATACGCGCTGAACGTAGAGCTTCAGGCCTTTCTGCATATCACGATTATAAAGATCGAAGGGAGCTTTGGCAGGAATGAACAACAGGCTGTTGTATTCCAGCTTGCCTTCAACACGGTTATGACTCCACTTTATAGGGTCAGCAAAGTCATGACTGATGTGTTTGTAGAACTCTTTGTACTCTTCATCAGTAATATCAGAACGGGAGCGAGTCCACAGGGCCTTTGCGGTATTAACCGTTTCCCACTCAGGCGCCTTGTCTTCCTCCTTTTCCTCTTCTTCTGAAGGCATCTCTTGCTTGACCATCAGAATTGGCATGGAGATATGGTCAGAATACTTGCGAACAATGTTGCGCAGACGCCAGCCGTCAGCAAACTCTTCGGCATCGTCCTTCAGGTGCAGGATGATGGAGGTGCCACGTTTTTCTTTGCTGATCCCTTCAACGGTGAATTCACCGGAGCCGTCAGATACCCAACGGACGGCTTGCTCAGCCGGTGCATCCGCCTTGCGGGTTTCAACGGTGACCTTATCAGCGACAATAAAGGCAGAGTAGAAACCGACGCCGAACTGACCAATCAGCTGAGAGTCTTTCTTCTGGTCACCGGTCAGCTGTTGCAGGAAGTCAGCGGTGCCGGACTTGGCAATGGTACCCAGGTGAGCAATAACATCCTCACGGTTCATACCAATGCCGTTATCAGCGACGGTAACGGTTTTTGCTTCCTTGTCAAAATCAACACGAATATCCAGATTGGGATCACTTTCCAGCAAACCATCATTATGCAACGCTTCAAAGCGCAGTTTGTCAGCAGCATCTGAAGCGTTAGAGATCAACTCCCGCAGAAAGATTTCGCGATTGGAGTACAGGGAGTGGATCATGAGGTGAAGAAGTTGCTTGACCTCGGTTTGGAAACCCAGTGTTTCTTTTTTGGCTTCTGCAGTCATTTGGCCCTCTACATTGTTTTCTGCCAGTGGCCGTCGTTCAGAACCTTCTCATGAGCGATCAGCCTGATCATAAATTGCTTTGAAACTAATGTGGGGACAGGCTTTTTGATTTCAAGGCAGAATTCGAGAATTTTATGAATATTCTTTTGCCTGCTACTCCTTAGCAGTATCAGAGAGCGTATCAAGCACTTTGGAATGAAACTCCCGACGGTACAGAATAACCACCACCATGACCGTGCTGATGATAAAAAGAGACGGATGAATAAACCAGGACAATGTGGCCAGAGAAAAATAATAGGCTCGCAGGCCGTAGTTAAAGTGGTTGGCGGCCAGCGTCATGATAAAGCCCACCTTGTCCGCAAATACTTTCTGTTCCGTTTTATTACCACTGATATCCTGCATCAGAGGGGCACTCCCCATAAGAACACAGGTAAAGTTATAGAGTCTGAGACTCCAGGTAAACTCAAAAAAGGTATACACAAATATAACCAGCATGACCAAAACCTTCAGTTCCCAGAGTTCACGGGTATTGGTCGTCACAAAAGGCATAGCCGACAGAACGCCGACCGCTTCTTCTGATGCTGCAATTCCGGTGATCAGGCCCGCCATAACCAGAATACTGGTGGAAGCAAAGAAACTGACAGATGCCCGAAGGCTGGCGAGCAGACTGGCATCGGCTATCCGGTTATCCCTGCCAAGCAGCCGATACATCCAGTCTCGTCTGTAGAGTGCCAGAACGCTGGCCAGACATGCCGTTGCCTGCCCCTTTCGATAGGCAAAAATGGTATAGCCTACCCACAGTAAAATCAGTGACAGGAGTGCCAGCCAGTCAAACCAGGAGGCAACCCCAGATAGATTGACCATAGTCCGTCCTCTTGGGTTATTGTTGTCATTCGATAAAGCAGTATCTTCTATCTACCCCGATAGCCATGACTGCGAAGGCAATACCTGCCTCATGCCGGGAAAAGATCAAATTGCCGGAAACATATGCTAAAGTGGCCTCAAGTTAAGACTCTGGATTGCTTCAGGCGTAATATTCACGGGTTAACACCTGCATCAATATAGACTATTGTTTCAGTTTTTATCGGCCGACATCCCGGGATCGACCACCTGATTTTTTCTTATCGGCTATTTTCCTCCAGCTCTGGCTTAGCCCGGTGCCATCGTCAACAGGAGAAAGGATGACAAGTTCGCAATTTATTCTAGGCTGGACAATCTACCTGGCAGGTGCAATGGGTTGTCTGGTGTCGCTTATTATGATTACCGGAAGACTGCCTGCGCGCTTGAAGTGGGTACTGCGTTTTACAGCTGCTGCCCTGCTTTGCACACCCTGGTGGATAACCAGAGGCTCTGATCTGTTGTCTCCCGCGCTGTTTACAATGATATACGATGGCATGACCCACGGTTTTGAAGCCATGTCCAGAACAGGAATGATCATTGTGTTCGCCGCTGGATTAGCGGCCCTGATTGCCTTTGTCCTGCCCGTAAAGAAGTCAAACACAGACAAGAAAAAAACTGAGCGAGCTCCGAAACCCTCTGGTAGCGAGATACGATCCAAAAGGCAGGAACCCACCTGCTGATAGTTTTGTGAACCAACGGAACAAACAATGCCAAGAAACAATACTAACGGACAGTTGAGATGTGTGAACTGCTGGGCATGAGCGCCAACACACCGACCGACATTTGCTTCAGCTTCAGTGGTTTGATGCAGAGAGGCGGACGCACCGGTCCCCACAGTGATGGCTGGGGTATCGTCTTTTATGAAGGGGCGGGATTACGTGAGTTTCGCGACCCCCATCCGAGCTGTGAGTCAGAAATCGCCAGACTGGTCAGGAATTATCCGATCAAGAGCGATATTGTGATCAGCCATATCCGTCAGGCGAATGCCGGACGGGTTTCTCTGGAAAACACCCACCCTTTTACCCGGGAGTTCTGGGGACGAAACTGGACCTTTGCCCATAATGGCCAGCTTAAAGGGATCAAGAAAAAACCGCTTTGCTATTACCGTCCGGTGGGCACCACTGACAGCGAATATGCTTTCTGCTGGTTAATGAGCCAGCTCAGGGAACGCTTTCCTAAACCCCCTGCACGGGCTGCAACCCTGCAGCGCTATATTCATAAGCTGGCGTTGGAATTAAGAGAGCTGGGGGTGTTCAATATGTTATTAACGGACTCAAAACATCTTTATTGCTTCTGCTCGACCAAATTAAGCTGGATTACCCGAAAAGCACCTTTTGAAAAAGCGACTCTGAAGGATGATTCATTGAGTGTTGATTTTAAGCAGGTGACAACTAAAAACGATATTGTCACTCTAGTCGCCACCGAACCTCTGACCACCAATGAGAGCTGGAACATTATGAAGTCCGGAGAATTTATTGCATTCCGGGAAGGCCAGGTTCACTACCGTCATGAGTGAATAATGAATCGGGATGCCTTATTACTCCTTAATATCGCTCCAGCGAATTTCTCCGGAGCGAATTCTCTGTGCCGACATGTAGTAAACCAGTTGACCTGCTTTTACTCGCTGATCACCATTGGGGTTGAGAACCAGATCATCACCGGTGGCCGTCTCAGCGACTCCCAGAACAATAGCTTCATGCTGTTTTTTCATAAATTCCAGCAATCGATTGAACCTTACTCCCTCAAAATCTTCAGGGACTTTAACGCTGTATTGTGTGGGGCCAATCAACGTTGACAGAAGCTGCCCCTGGATTCGAGAAGAACCGGGGTCCTGAGCCGATCGCACCAGCATCTCCATGGAAATACTGGTATGACACTCCACTTGCGGACAATGGGACTTGAGCAGTTTGACCATATGTTCATGCTCAAACCAGGCCACGATATGAGCGGTTTTCGTCATTGCTGTTACGGTCAGGCAACTGGTCAGTGTTTTGTCATCGTTGGAGCGGTAAATGATGACCCGGTCGGCAGAAGTCACTCCGGCCCTGCTAAGCAGTTCATAATCACTCAGACTCTTGCCCTGAATAAACAAAACCTGATCAGGAAAAGGGTTGTCCATCTCTTCTGTGGCACAGAGCACTACCTTGCGATCTTCTCTGCGGATATCACCGAAAATCAGTTCGATCATTCTGGCTGTCCTTTCAGGATGCCAGCCCAAAATCACTATATGCCCGGCCAATGCTGAATAATCGCCTTTCCCCTTCATGCCTTTTCTCCATAACTCGACAAAAAATGAAGACAGTTTGCCGAGAAAGCCGGCAAAAATCACCAAACCGCCCGGCATTACCAAAAGTGAAGCAGTCATTTTTCCGCCCGCTGTTTCTGGGGTGAAATCGCCGTAACCCACCGTAGTTGCCGTGGCCACAAAATAATAAAACCAGATCTCCGGAGAAGTCAGTTCCTGTTCTCCGGACAGCCACATTAACAACCAGCTGCCAAAAAACAACAGCAGCAAAACAACAAGCAGTGCCAGCCAGCTCAACTTCATCAGATTCTGAGTGATAAAGTGCAGGCTTGTTTTTATCGGCCCCACAGTTTGTTCTCCATGGTCAGTTATGTCTGTCAATCAGAAGTATCATCCCATCTGCACCAGTGACGATGACTGAGCAGCCTTTCTCAAGGTCTCCGGGCGCTTTGACGGACCAGAGGGTATCACCAACCCTGATCTTTCCCTGCCCACCGGGCAGGTCATTTTCCAGAACCAGCACCCGGCCGATCAATTGAGCAGAACGCTGATTTAACTGAGGGTAATCACTTTTTTCATTCACCCGACGGAAAAATTTCCAGTAAGCCACCGTAAAGATCAGGCTGCTCAATGCAAACCACACCAGTTGCCAGGCCCAACTGGTTTCAGGCAGCAGCCACACCAACGCTGCCAGTAGGAGAGCCGCTGCAGCACTGCCAAGAAGGAAGCCTCCTGCCCCAAGAGCTTCCAGACCCAGGCACAGGAACGCAACAATCAACCAATGCCAGGGTTGCAAAGTATTGAGAAAGTCCATTGATATACCAGATCCTGTCAGGGTGTTTTCTTCAAGCCATCGAAGAGTTCTTTAATACCCGCCAGCGAGCCAATCACATTGCCTGCTTCCAGTGGCATCATGATGGTCTTGCTGTTTTCCGCCGCCGCAACAGATTGCAAGGCATCCACGTATTTTTGCGCAACAAAATAATTGATAGCCCGGGCATCTCCATTAGCAATAGCCTGGGAAACGACTTCAGTCGCCCGCGCTTCTGCTTCTGCCAGCCTTTCCCTGGCCTCAGCTTCTCTCTTGGCTGCTTCCAGCTCACCCTCTGCCTGTAGAATTTGAGCCTGTTTTTCACCTTCTGCTACTTTGATAGCCGCTTCCCGGCTACCCTCTGCTTCAAGTATCTGAGCCCTTTTCTCCCGCTCCGCTTTCATTTGACGGGCCATGGACTCCACCAGATCATTAGGAGGAGCTATGTCCCGAATCTCGATGCGAGTCACTTTCACTCCCCATGGACTGGTAGCTTCATCCACTTTGAGGAGCAGCATGTTGTTAATACGGTCACGGTTGGACAACATCTCATCCAGCTCCATGGAACCGAGAACCGCACGAATGTTTGTCATCACCAGATTCTGCATAGCCCGATAGAGTTCATTGACTTCATAGGACGCACGAACAGCATCCTGAACCTGGTAAAAACAAACGGCATCTGTCGTTACTTGGGCATTATCGGAGGAGATAATTTCCTGTGAAGGTATATCAAGAACCTGCTCCATCATATTGATTTTTTTACCAATCCTGTCAACAACAGGCACTATGACATGCAGGCCGGGAGACAGTGTTCGGGTGTACTTACCAAAACGTTCTACGGTGAAATGAAAGCCCTGTGGAACCATTCTGACACCAGTACCTATCAGCACAGCGATCAGGACTACCAATGCAATGGCTGTAATCTCAAAACCCATTTAGTCACTCCTTAGCCTGAAAAGTAGAATCAATTCAGCGGACAGTCTGACAGAAAAAATCAACAATGTCCTAAATCTGTCGTAGCCTCTGTAAAAGTCACAGAGATCATGGAAAGATAGTCATCGTTGATCGGACAAAATATCAAATAAGTATTCACAGCAGCTACAAACCTCGTTAGAGTGCTGACAGAACTCTAACGCCAACAAATCCGATTGTGATCATGAAATTCGATTCTACCGACAATTATATTGCAACCAGCGAACTGAAAACTGCTGTGAACGCGGCCATTGCCTTGCAACGCCCTCTTCTGATCAAGGGCGAACCCGGAACCGGAAAAACCATGCTTGCAGAAGAAGTAGCAGAATCCCTGGGCAAACGACTTTTGCAGTGGAACATCAAATCCACCACCAAGGCCCAACAGGGATTGTATGAGTACGATGCTGTTTCAAGATTGCGCGACTCTCAGCTGGGCGATGAAAAAGTACACGATATCGGCAATTACATCGTCAAAGGTAAATTGTGGGAAGCCTTTGAAGCCGATGAACAAGTGGTTCTGCTGATTGATGAAATCGACAAGGCTGATATCGAGTTCCCCAACGATTTGCTTCAGGAACTGGATAAGATGGAGTTCTTTGTTTACGAGACCCGGAAAATGGTTAAGGCCCGACAGCGGCCCATCGTGATCATCACCAGTAACAATGAAAAAGAACTGCCCGATGCCTTTCTCAGACGCTGTTTCTTCCACTACATCCGTTTCCCTGATCCGGCGACCATGAAGCAGATTGTCGATGTTCACTTTCCCACCCTGAAGCAGGGGCTGGTTTCCGAAGCTTTGCAGATGTTCTTTGAATTAAGGGATATCCCCGGCCTGAAGAAAAAGCCTTCTACCTCTGAGCTGATAGACTGGCTCAAGCTATTGAACTCTGACGACATACCAGTCGATGTGCTAAGAAACAGCGATGCTCGCAGTGCTATACCGCCACTCTACGGAGCCCTGGTTAAAAACGAACAGGATATTCATTTACTGGAACGGCTCGCCTTCATGACTCGTCGATAAGGTGAACCGATGCTGACTAACTTTTTCGATACGGTTCGCGCCTTTGGTGTCCCGGCCAGTACCCGGGAGTACCTTGACTTGCTCAGGGCTATGCAGGCTCATGTAGTCTTCGCGGATAACGAAGCATTTTATCAACTATCCAGAGCCATACTGGTCAAGGATGAACGTCACTACGACCGCTTCGATAAAGCCTGCAAAGCTTTTTTTGACGGCATTGAGAGCGTTGAAGATCTGCTTGAAGCCACTATACCGGAAGATTGGCTCAGAAAAGAATTCATCAATCAGCTCAGCGAAGAAGAGCGGGAAAAGCTCAAGGCACTCGGCAGCCTTGAAGAATTGATGGAGACACTGAAGCAGCGTCTGCAGGAGCAAAAAGAACGTCATGCCGGGGGGAATAAATGGCTTGGCACTGGCGGCACATCCCCTTTTGGTGCCTATGGTAACAATCCAATGGGGGTTCGTATTGGCCAACACGAGAGCAGAAACCGGAGCGCCACCAAAGTCTGGGATAAACGGGAATTCCAGAACCTGGATGACAATGAAAGACTGGGCAGTCGCAATATGAAAATGGCCCTGCGCAGACTCAGAAAATTCGCACGACAGGGGGTTCCGGATCAGCTGGATCTCGATAACACCATTCGATCCACAGCCAATAAAGGGTTGCTGGACATAAAAATGGTTCCGCAAAGGCGTAATTCAGCGAAAGTACTGCTTTTTATGGATATCGGTGGCTCCATGGATGCTCACGTCAAAGACTGTGAAGCACTCTTTTCCTGTGCACGCTCTGAATTCAAGCATATGGAGTTTTTCTACTTCCATAACTATCTCTATGAATGGGTCTGGAAAAACAACGTCCGACGACAAAGTGAAAAAACCGAAACCTGGGACATCGTTCATCGCTTTGGTAAAGACTACAAAGTGATTTTTGTTGGAGATGCCCAGATGTCACCTTATGAAATCACCTCACCGGGCGGAAGCGTTGAACACTGGAATGAAGAACCGGGGCACACCTGGATGCAGCGTGTTCTGGATCATTTTGATAATGCTATCTGGTTGAACCCCATCAATAAAGACAGCTGGTTTTTCACCCATTCTACAAAGATCATCCATGAACAGCTGGAGGGCAGAATGTTCCCTCTGACGGTGAAGGGTCTGGAAGAGGGTATGAAAGAGTTGTCTACTAAAAGCTGAGTTATGAAAACAGTCAAGGTTATAGAAGATTATCAGGCCTGCTACCCGGACCCAGTGACTTTCAGTGAAGGTGACAGTCTGATATTAGGTAAAAGTGATGATGAGTTTCCCGGATGGATCTGGGTCACAACTGGATCGGGCAAAGAAGGCTGGACTCCCCTGCCTCTGATAAGACGTTTGAACCAGAAACACGGGATTGCATTAGAGGACTTTAGCGCCAGGAAACTCAGTGTGAAAGCGGGTGAAAATTTGAGAATCATGCGTGAGATTAACGCTTGGGCCTGGGTAGAAAACCAACAGAAACAGACGGGCTGGGTGCCTATATCCAAATTCGCTGAATACCGTCATGAAAGTGATTAATAATGTCACTTTCAACCACTGAAAACAGTCAATGTCCCCTGTGCAGTGCCTTATCCAGAGACTTTGCCAGCGATAAAAGAAGAGATTATTTCAGATGTTCTGACTGCTCACTGGTTTTTGCTGATAAAAAAGCTGGCCAACGCCTGAGCTGGAACGCTCAGAATATGAGCTTCATACAAACAATGCCTTTGAGCCGGGATATCGAAAATTTCTTTCAAGGGTGACAGAGCCGTTGAAAGGCAGGATATCTTTGGATGCACAGGGACTGGACTTTGGCTGCGGGCCTGGCCCCACACTTTCTTTGATGATGGCTGAAGCTGGTTGGCCTATGGCTCTGTATGACCCCTTTTTCCATTCGGATCAAAGCGCTCTGGAAAAAACGTACGATTTTATCACAGTCACTGAAGTCATAGAACACATCCATCAACCGGATGTATGGTTGCCGAAACTCTGGAGTATGATCAGACCCGGCGGGACACTGGCATTCATGACCAAAATGGTGATAGATCAGGAAGCCTTTTGCAGATGGCATTACAAGAATGATCCTACCCATGTCTGTTTTTACTCAATAGAAACCTTTCAGCACCTTGCTGAACAATGGCAGGCAGTGCTCAGTTTTGAAGCCCGGGATGTTATATTTTTCTATAAATTAATGCATTAAACAGTGGGATTACTATAAAGCAATCAAAAAAAATCTCGGAACTGCGTAAGAAGTATTTGGGATTATCTTGCAAGTTGGTAAGTACGAAAGGCTCATTATTTCAGTATGCCAGGCACGGGTGAGCGAGGATGTCTACTTGTTCTTATGAGCCTTATCAGTGTGACTCCGTTGAGCAACGACCTTGGCAAAGCGCAGAGAAATCCTTTTGCATTTACAACACCGGCCGACCTCTTCCTGTTGAAGTTCATTTAGATAGGTATTAATGAAATCCTCATTCATTGTTTTTTAGAATACCCTCAAGGACTTTCATGGCTGATAGTCATCAAATAACTACTCTGTAGCCCTACATTAACCCTGAGGGTGTTTCATGACAACTGACGGCTTCGTTGTTGTTTGATTGTATTGAAGCAGACCAACATTCTGTTGCAAATTCGATCACCACCCTGGCAAGTTTTTATTCTTGCTTGATCGCTACCAGGTATGCCTTAGATAAAAATTTTCACTGACGGTTATAAAACACACCCATGTTCTGGTTCAATCAGCCAACGCAGAGATAATCATAGCTGGATATCGTCCGACACCTGTTTGACCTGCAATAGCTCGAACAATCGATCCGTTTCCTGAGTGAGATGACGATCTCTGGCCATGACTCCGGACCCTTGTTCAGACTCATGAGTCCCCCAGGCAACCGTTACCTTGCCCCACTCAATAATCATTCTTGGATGATGTACGTAGGACTCCGCCAGTCCCGCCACCGCATTAAGAAAACAGAGAGACTTCGAATACTTTTTGAAGGTATAGGACTTCTCAAGGTGATCAACGCCTTCATACTGACACAACGACCAGTTACTCATATATTATCCTCCTGGTGGCTTATTACCCTACCTGACAGGCACGGCAAGAAAGCACTCTGATGATACAGACAGAGTCTATACAGACCCCACGAAAGGATAAATGAATTTTGGGCTTTGATCGAACCTCCTTTCCCAGGAAATGGCAACTGGATGATTAACGTGCTAATCAGCAAGGGCTATACAGTATATATCTTTTCAAGACATAACTGCCTGATGGCTTGAGCCTCATATCCATACGCTGCACAGCCTGCTGCACACTACAAGAGCCTTTTACAAGCTCTCTTCGCTTTCTTCCTGATCAACCTTTTCAGCCTGAAGTTGCTCCAGCTCCTGCTTACTGGCATTGAGCTGCTGAGTGAGCTGCTTCTGCTTGGTTTTCAGTGTCCCGTTCTCTGTCGTCAGAGTCCGGTTCTGCTCCTGCAGACGTTTGATCTGTTTCTTCATACGATCAGGATTGCTGGCTCGCAGCGTTTTCAGCTCGTTATCAGCGCTCTTGACCTGCTTGTTCAGCTTTTCAGCCTTCTGCTCAGCCGCATCAAGCCGTGACTTCAGCTGAGTCACTTCTTTATCGTGCTGATCAGTGATATCAAGGAGAGCTTGCAGGCGCTGTTGCTCAATAACGTCCAGTTCTTCATTTTTAAAGAAACGGCCTCCCGCGCTCAGGGTACCCATATTAATTACCTACCTCCGAAAAGAGTTTGAAGTGATGACAACAGGAAGCTGCCCTTGCCAGCGCAGGGCATCCACACATGTATGGGGGATATTTGATAATGAGATCAATTGTTCTTCATTCAATGGCTGGCAAAAGCAGACTGACTTTAGACGGAGACAAGTTTATTACACTTACTTCCCCTAGGAAAGCGCAATTTACACAATTTTTTGCAATGCTGCCAGTTTATTTGCTCATTCTGACAGCATTATTGGTCAATCAGGCTTCTGGTATGGCCTCCAGTGTTTTAATCAGGTAGTTCCAGAAATTTCCAACCGCCGGAATATGGACCTTTTCATCCGGTGAATGAGGGAACCGAATGGTTGGGCCAAAAGAAATCATGTCCCAGTTTGGGTAAACACCACCCAGTAACCCACACTCCAGGCCAGCATGAATGACTTTGATCTCAGGCTCGTAACCGAACACCTGTTCATGAATATCCTTCATGGTTTTCAAAATAGTAGACTCAGCATTGGGCCTCCATCCGGGGTAACCCCCCTGCTTTTTGACTTCTGCTCCGATTAACCGATAAAGACCGGCAATACTCTCGGCATGTTCTTCCCTGGCACTGTTAATAAGGCTTCGTACCATGTTTTCTATGGTAATCCGACCCTCCTTTATCTTGATGACGGCCAGGTTATTTGATGTTTCCACCACCCCTTCAACACTCAGACTCATCCGGTGGACGCCATTTGGAGATACATGCAGGGTGTTCATCAGCTGACTTTGTGCTTCCGGGGTCATAGCCTTCCGAACAGATTCTGAGACCTGCATAACAAGACTCAGATCTGGCTCTGCTTCTGACAGCTCTGTACGAAATACATTCAGATACTCATCAACTATTCGGGCAGCTTCTTCGCGACTACTTAGAGGGATAGCTACCTGAGCAAAGGCTTCTCTCGGGATTGCATTTCTGAGTGAACCGCCGGAATATTCTGTCAGTCTGGCACCTATTCCAGACAAGGCTTTCATTAGCCTCACCATCAGCTTGTTGGCATTACCCCGCTGCAGTTTGATATCAATACCGGAATGACCGCCTTTCAAGCCATTCAAAGCAAGAGTGAAACTGCTATATCCTTCCTCCAAAGACTCTTCCTGGTAACTGTGAGAAATACAAACATCGACACCACCAGCACAGCCAACATAGAGCTCTCCTTCATCTTCAGAGTCCATGTTCAGCATGATCTCACCCTTCAGCAAACCAGGCTTAAGACCGTGAGCTCCGGTCATCCCACTCTCTTCATCAATGGTAAACAGAGCTTCAACAGGACCATGGGGAATATCCGTCGACTCAAGCACCGCTATAGCCGCTGCAACACCAATACCATTATCGGCTCCCAGAGTGGTTCCTTCCGCAGTAACCCAATCGCCATCAACGTACGCCCTGATAGGATCTTTAGTAAAATCATGTTCTGTATCTGCGTTTTTTTGAGGCACCATGTCCAGGTGACTCTGGAGAACAACGCCACGGCGGTTTTCCATACCCGGAGTAGCTGGCTTGCGAATGATCACGTTGCCGACTTCGTCTATCAGGGTATCCAGACCAAGATTTTCGCCAAACTCCTTTACGTAGGCACGCACAGCATCTTCATGCCTGGAGGGGCGGGGAATCTTGCAAAGTGCCTGAAAGTGTCGCCAAATAGGTTGAGGGGATAATTCAACAAGCTGGGTCACAGCTATCTCCTGTTGATGGGGGGGGAAAGAGTCTATGAAAATAGCCCCTGCGAGAACGAACGCCCATTAGTGAATACACTAATCAAAAACCGAGATTGCCGTATTCACTAACAGTAAAACCGAAAACCTGATCTCTTTTTTAACCCGGCTGCCCAGATAATGCGCAAAACCATTCCTTTACTAGATCCCGATAGACCTCAATTTCCTGCTGCTCATGAGGCTCTGGATTACCCTGATGGCCTATTGGCTATGGGTGGCAACCTTGCCCCTGAAACACTGACTGACGCATACAAGAGGGGCATCTTCCCCTGGTTCAACGAAGGCGAACCCATTCTCTGGTGGTCTCCTAACCCAAGAATGGTGCTTTATCCAGAGTATCTGCACATAAGCCGCTCCATGAAGCGTTTTCTAAAAAAACACTCTTATAGAGTGAGTTTTGATGAAGCCTTCAGTGAAGTCATGACTGCCTGCTCGTCGCCCCGGAAAAATCAGGATGGCACATGGATCATCAAAGAAATGAAAGAAGCCTATACTGCCCTTTTTAAAGAGGGTCTGGCTCATTCGGTGGAAGTCTGGTCAGGCAATAAGCTGGTGGGCGGGCTTTATGGCGTCACGATTGACAAAGTATTCTTTGGAGAATCCATGTTCAGTTTCGAAACCAATACGTCAAAACTTGCAATGATTATGTTGTGCAAAGAGTTGCTGAATAGAAACTTCCATCTGATCGATTGCCAGATACACAGCCCCCACCTGGAGTCACTGGGCGCGAGAATGATAAGCCGGGATGCATTTCTCAAGGCATTGAAAGACGGTTGCCGAACGCCTGCAACCAGTGCACACTGGAATTAGACAGGGCAATGGACGGCCGAAGCTGATGAGCGCACTTAAAGATCTTAAATTTTACGCAACCCAGCCACACAACTGCAGCTACCTGGAGGATAAGCAGGCTATAACATTATTTATGGATCCCGACAAAGACTTGGATCCAGCTCTTTATCGGCATTTGGCCGACATTGGATTTCGAAGAAGCGGTCGACACGTATACAGACCTCACTGTCAGGGCTGCAACGCTTGCATTCCGGCCAGAGTGGTTGCCAAGAGTTTCGAACCCAGACGCAAGCACAGAAAGCTATTAAAAAAAAATCGGGATATCCTGGTCACCCGATCCGAAGCTGAATACGATGAAGAAACCTATCAGCTTTACAAAAAATACATCTCCATACAGCATCGCGATGGCGATATGTACCCTCCCTCAATGGAGCAATTCCAATCCTTTTTGGTAGGTTGCCCTGAATTCTGTTGCTACTACAAATTCTGGCTGGACGAAAAACTCGTGGCTGTTGCAGTCACCGACGAGCTGTCAAATGGACTCTCTGCAATTTATACCTTTTATGACCCTGAAGTCAGCAAAACCAGAAGTCTGGGCAGTTACTGCATTCTCTGGCAGATAGAGGAAGCCAAAAAACTGGGGCTCAAGCACCTTCACCTGGGCTATTGGATCAAGGACTGCAAAAAAATGAGTTACAAAATTCAATACCGTCCTCTGGAAGTCTATGTTAACAACCGCTGGGTTACTTTGAGGTAGTCGTCCTGACATACACTGTAACTGATTATTCAGACAGGGTTAATCAGCTACAGCGACATTAACTCCCAGTTAATTCACCGTATTATCTGGTCAATCAGGATTTGATGGGGATCGAAAGTGATGACAGAGAATGTTTTTATATGGATAAAGGCCGGTTCACTTTGCTTTAAAGCTGGTTTTCAGGCAGAATGCCTGCCAGATTTATTCAGCTAACGCTCTATTCCTGAGGTCAAACTTTATATGGCGAAAGAAGAAAGTCTTGAAATGGAAGGCACTGTCATTGACACCCTGCCTAATACTATGTTCCGTGTAGAACTGGAGAACGGTCACGTTGTGACCGCACATATTTCAGGCAAAATGCGTAAAAACTACATCCGCATTCTGACAGGTGATAAAGTCAAAGTTGAACTGACTCCTTATGACCTGACCAAAGGCCGTATCACATACCGTTCCCGCTGACAGGGGCCTCTTGCCCCTGTCCCTCTCCTGGCTTTTTTTCAGCCCTGCTCACCATCCACAACTTCAAAATCCGAAGTCAGGCTTTTGGCAGGTTCGAATTTCAGGAACAGCCCTCCTTTCTTGACTGTCACGCGGACAAAGCCACCACTCTCAGACAGCTTGCCAAAAAGGATCTGTTCCGCCAGGGGCTTCTTGAGATGCTCCTGAATAACACGCCCCATAGGACGAGCCCCCATCATCCGATCATAACCTTTCTCTGCCAGCCATTCTCGTGCCTTATCATCAACGTCAATCTGAACCATTCTCTCATCCAGCTGCGCCTGAAGCTCTGTAAGGAACTTATCGACAACATGCTTGATAGTATCCTCGGTCAATGAGTCAAAGGGAATGATGGAGTCAAGACGGTTCCTGAATTCCGGTGTAAAGGTTTTCTTAATGGCTTCCATACCGTCTGTCGTATGATCCTGCTCAGTGAAACCAATAGAAGTACGCGTCATGCTTTCAGCACCAGCATTGGTCGTCATGATCAGAATAACATTTCTAAAGTCAGCTTTACGACCATTGTTGTCTGTCAGAGTGCCGTGATCCATCACCTGCAAAAGCAGGTTAAATACATCCGGATGCCCTTTCTCAATTTCGTCCAGCAACAAGACACAATGGGGTGTCTTGTTGATCGCTTCTGTCAAAAGTCCTCCCTGGTCATAACCGACATAGCCAGGAGGTGCACCTATCAGTCTGGAAACTGTATGAGCTTCCATGTACTCGGACATGTCAAAACGGACCAGCTCAACCCCCATGGACTTGGCTAACTGACGACAAACTTCCGTTTTGCCGACACCTGTTGGCCCAGAGAACAGGAAAGCACCCACCGGCTTGTCAGGCGCCTTCAAACCAGCACGCGACAATTTAATCGCAGTTGAAAGAGAAACAATGGCTTCGTCCTGGCCGAAGACCACCATTTTGAGATTCCTCTCAAGCTTGGAAAGTAACTCTTTATCAGAAGAAGAAACAGACTTAGGTGGAATCCGGGCAATCTTGGCGACAATACTTTCAACGTCGCCCACCTCAATGATCTTCTTGCGCTCATTCTCTGGTAAAAGACGCTGATAAGCACCAGCCTCATCAATAACGTCAATCGCTTTGTCAGGCATATGACGATCGTTGATATAGCGATTAGCTAACTCTGCTGCAGCTTTCAGGGCATCATCCTTATATTCAATGGTGTGATGCTCTTCAAAGCGACTCTTGAGACCACGAAGAATATCAATGGTATCGTCAACACTCGGTTCACTGATATCCACTTTCTGGAAACGACGAGCCAGGGCACGATCTTTTTCGAAAATACCACGAAACTCTTGAAAGGTCGTTGAGCCTATGCAACGAAGATCGCCAGAAGTCAGCAGTGGCTTTAAAAGATTAGAAGCATCCATAACACCACCGGATGCAGCACCGGCACCAATAATAGTGTGAATCTCATCAATGAAGAGAATGGCGTTATCGAGCTTTTTAAGTTCGCTGAGCAACTTTTTGAATCGCTTCTCAAAATCACCACGGTATTTGGTTCCAGCCAGCAACGAACCAAGATCCAGAGAATACACAACCGCTTTGGAGAGTACTTCAGGAACTTCTCCGTCCACTATTCTTTTTGCCAGACCTTCAGCAACGGCTGTTTTCCCAACTCCGGCTTCACCCACCAGCAGAGGATTATTCTTACGACGTCGCGTCAATATCTGGGATACCCGCTCAACCTCTTCTGCCCGACCTACCAGCGGATCAATCTTACCTATACGGGCCTGTTCGTTCAGGTTAGTGGCATAATTTTTAAGGGGGTCTTGACCGGCTGCCTCTGAGTCAGTGCTTTCCTCCATAAGCTCTCCACCCAACTCTTCCAACTCATTGCCCGGCATTTTGGAAATTCCGTGAGCGATATAGTTGACGACATCTATGCGGGCAACATCCTGCTGCTTCAGAAAATAAACGGCCTGACTTTCTTGCTCACTAAAGATTGCAACCAGAACATTAGCACCGGTGACTTCTTTTTTTCCTGAGCTTTGCACATGAAATACAGCGCGTTGCAGAACTCTCTGAAACCCGAGAGTGGGTTGGGTCTCTCGCTCGGTATCGTTGGCAGGTATTAAAGGGGTTGTTGAATCAACAAAATCAATCAGTTCCCTGCGCAGCTTTTCGGTTTCTACACCACAAGCTAGAAGTACTCGGGAAGCGGATTCATTATCAAGCAGTGCCAGAAGCAGATGTTCCACGGTCATGAATTCATGTCGCTTGCTTCTTACATCACGGAAAGCACTGTTAAGAGTCAGTTCGAGGTCTTTATTGAGCATATGATATTACCCTGAGAACACTAATCGGCCTTAATTGTTTTGCACAACAGGGGATGCTGGAATTCTCTGGAGTACTCGTTGACTTGCTGGGCTTTGGTTTCAGCAACATCTTTGCTGAACAATCCACATACAGCCTTGCCTTGCGTATGAACCATCAGCATGATTTGTGTTGCCTGTTCACTACTCATGCTGAAAAATTTCTCCAGGACCTCAACCACAAAATCCATCGGTGTAAAATCATCATTCAAGAGCAGAACCTGATACATAGCGGGCGGTTTGACTCTGGCTTTAGCTGGTGCCAGAGCGATATCATGATCGCCTTCCTGCTCTATCCCTTCATTCTCTAAGCTTAGACGAAGCCACTCAAAGTTACTCATGTATTGATGAACTGCTATCTGCTGCATTGCACTCGCTTCCAGGTGAATTTACAGCTGAATTAACCAGGCTCTGGACTGCCTGTAACCAGGTGTCGATGACGAAAAACGTCAAAAGCACTACACCCTGAATACCATTCTAAACACGCTGAGAGCAAAGAAAAACAATTTACATCACTCGTCACTTCAAAAGCTATTGATTTCATGGATACCATCGACTGACAACCGAAATAAAATAGCAAAAGAATCAGAAAAATAATCATTTGATCTGACAAGCAAGAAAACGACCACAGAACAAGCCTGCAGCCATTCTTGATGGGTAAAAATGCCCGGAAATTAAATCATGCCATCAATTGCCGCATTAAAGGTAGTGCTTGGACGCATAGCTTCAGTGGCTTTAGCTGGAGTGGGCTCATAATAGCCACCCAGATCAACAGCCCCCCCCTGACAATCTGCCAGTTCCGAGACAATCTGACCTTCTTTCTCGACCAGCTCCTTTGCCAGACCGGAAAACTTGCTGCTGAGTTCCTGGTCTACTTGCTGAGCCGCCAGAGCTTCTGCCCAGAACTGAGCCAGATAGAAATGACTACCACGGTTGTCCAGCTCTTTCACCCTTCGGGAAGGAGACTTGTTAGCATCCAGATATTGGCCAATAGCAGCGTTCAATGTGTCAGCCAGAATCTGGGCCCTGGCATTCCCAGTCTTAACGGCAATATCTTCAAGCGATACAGCGATAGCCAGAAATTCACCCAGAGAATCCCAACGTAAATGATTCTCTTTAACAAACTGTTGAACGTGCTTGGGAGCTGAACCACCAGCACCAGTTTCGAACAGACCTCCGCCAGCCAGCAGAGGGACAATAGAGAGCATTTTAGCACTGGTACCCAGCTCCAGAATCGGGAACAGGTCAGTCAGGTAATCACGCAGAACGTTTCCGGTCACGGAAATGGCATCTTTACCTGCCCGAATCGTTTCCATACTCAGACGGCAAGCGTCCACCGGAGAAAGAATACGGATATCCAGACCCTCGGTATTGTGGAACTTCAGGTATTCGTTGACCTTGGCAATCAGGTTGGCATCGTGGGCACGATTTTCGTCCAGCCAGAAAAGAGTCAGAGCCCCTGTTGCCCGGGCACGGTTAACGGCCAGCTTGACCCAATCGCGAATTGGCGCGTCCTTGGTCTGACACATTCTCCAGATGTCACCCTCTTCAACATTGTGCTCAAACACAGTACTGCCAGACTCTTCTACAACACGGATAATGCCGTTTGCAGGAGCCTTGAAGGTTTTGTCATGAGAACCATACTCTTCAGCTTTCTGAGCCATCAGACCTACGTTGGAAACATTACCCATAGTAGTGACATCGAATGCACCGTTCTCCTTACAAAAATCGATGACTTCCTGATAAATAGCCGCATAGCAACGATCAGGAATCATAGCTTTGGTGTCATGCAGCTTTCCGTCAGGCCCCCACATTTGGCCCGAGGAACGCAAAGCGGCAGGCATAGATGCATCGATAATGACATCGTTCGGTACATGCAGGTTGGTAATACCCTTATCGGAGTCCACCATCGCCAGCTCAGGGCGAGTCTTGTATACGGCCTGAATATCCGCCTTTACTTCATCCTTCTGCTCAGCAGGCAGTTTGGCAATCTTGGCATAAACGTCACCCAGACCATTGTCCGGATCGACGCCCAGATCTGAAAATAGAGAAGCGTGTTTCTCAAACACGTCTTCAAAGAAGACTGTGACAGCATGACCAAACATGATCGGGTCAGAAACCTTCATCATTGTTGCTTTCAGGTGCAGGGAGAGCAGAACATTCTGCTCTTTAGCTTCCTGGGCAGAAGCTTCGTAGAATGCCCTCAAAGCTTTCACATTCATGACAGCGCTATCAATAACTTCACCGGCCAACAAGCTCGTACTCGGTTTTAGCACCGAAACAGATCCATCGCTGCCAACAAACTCGATTCTTACATCCGTAGCCTCAGGCATGACTGCTGACTGCTCACTGGAGTAAAAGTCACCGCTGTGCATATGAGCAACGTGAGATTTGGAATCTGCAGTCCAGGCACCCATAGAGTGAGGATGCTTCTTCGCAAACTCTTTTACGGGAGCCGCAACACGGCGATCAGAGTTACCCTCTCGAAGAACCGGGTTTACCGCACTACCAAGCACTTTGGCATAACGAGCCTTGATGACTTCTTCTTCAGGATTCCCGGGTTCTACAGGAAAATCAGGAATGTCATAACCGTGTTCTTGTAGCTCTTTGATCGCATCTGTCAGTTGCGGGATAGAAGCACTGATGTTAGGCAACTTGATGATGTTTGCCTGAGGCGTCTTAGCCAGCATACCCAACTCAGACAGAGCATCACTTTGCTTTTGTGCTGCACTCAACTTCTCAGGGAAATTAGCTATGATTCGACCAGCCAGTGAAATATCCTTGGTTTCAACGGCTACGTCTGCGGCTCGGGTAAAAGCCTTGAGAATAGGGAGCAGTGAATAGGTGGCTAAGGCGGGAGCTTCGTCAGTAATAGTGTAAATAATTCTGGTTGTATCTGTTGTCATGTTATCTCCAAAAAACAACTGGCTGTGGTGCCTCTGCGGAGGGGTTTAAGTGGAGTTTGACGACCACTATTTATCACTTTATTTGCACAGCCCCGTAACGCTTTTGACGTTATCGCCTATAAGATATACCAATGTGCGTAAGGAATAAATGTAGTTTTGCTACACAATCTTCTGTTTGCATATCGAAATACTCTATAGAACTGAATTAGCCAGACAGGTACAATGCCCTGCTTCCCGATTCAGCCATACATTAACTATGATAGACTCTTGTGCCACTTTTTCTGACGAAAACCCTCAGGACACCCGTGTAATCGTGGGTATGTCCGGAGGTGTTGATTCCTCGGTATCTGCACTTCTGCTCAAACAGCAGGGTTACCAGGTAGAAGGTTTGTTCATGAAAAACTGGGAGGAAGATGATGGCACTGAATACTGCACTGCCATGACCGATCTGGAAGATGCTCAGGCCGTTTGCGACAAAATTGGCATTAAACTCCATAAAGCCAATTTTGCTGCTGAATACTGGGATAATGTCTTTGAGCATTTCTTGCAGGAATACAAGGCCGGACGCACCCCCAACCCCGACATTCTCTGCAACAAGGAAATCAAGTTCAAGGCTTTTCTGGATTATGCCCTGACACTGGAAGCTGACTGTATCGCCATGGGCCACTACGCCCGCAGAGACAACATTAATGACCGGGCTTGCCTCAAAAAGGGTCTTGACCCCAATAAAGACCAGAGCTACTTCCTGCATCAGGTCGGAACCGAACAACTGGCCAGAACTTTGTTCCCAGTGGGTGAAATAGCAAAGCCCGAAGTTCGGCGCATAGCAGAAGAACACGATTTGATCACCCACAACAAGAAAGACAGCACAGGTATCTGCTTTATTGGTGAGCGCCGTTTTCGTGATTTCCTGAAGCAGTATCTTCCGGCCCAGCCTGGCGACATTGCGACCGATCAGGGCACAGTTATTGGCGAGCATTCAGGCTTGATGTACCATACCATCGGCCAAAGGCAGGGGCTTGGTATTGGTGGACTGAAAGGCGCTTCAGAATCGCCCTGGTATGTTGTTGAGAAAGATCTTGAGAACAATCAACTGATCGTTGCTCAGGGCAATAGTCACCCCTTGCTGTTCTCTGAAGCCCTGACCGCTTCTGAAATATTCTGGATCTCCGGCTCAGCGCCCGAAATGCCAGCCAGCCTGACCGCCAAGATCCGCTATCGACAACAGGATCAGGCCTGCCGCCTTGAGCGAACACCAGATGGGAGATATCTTGTGGTTTTTGACGAACTTCAGAGGGCGGCCACTCCGGGGCAGTCTGTTGTTTTCTACCAGAATGATATTTGTCTGGGCGGTGGAGTTATTGAAACCAGACATCACTCTCTGAGTGAGGCTCAGATTCAATAAGACATCAATCAGTTCGCTCAACTCTCCACAACCGGGAGCAGACAACCTTCCGAAAAGAGAAAGCATAAGTAAGGTAGAGAAACTCAGGTGCAATACACAGCAAAGGAACAGGCAGCTGCCCTCTCAGCGATTTTTCAGGCTGCTGGCCTTGTAGAACGTCTGGCCAAGAGCGGGCAAATCAGTGAAGGGCCACTCGAACCACTGATTGGCAGCCTGTTTGTCATCTCTCCTGATCGCGTTGAGGATGTCTTCAATGGTTACGACAGCCTGCTCACTGGCAGAAAAATACTGAAAGATGTCCTGCAACGTCAGGCCGACGCGATCCAGGCCGACACCGTTCGTTATGCCCTGACCCTGATACATCTGGAACGCAAACTTTCCCGAAATCGTGACATGCTGAATGAGATCTCCCAGCGCCTGCAACGCTGCAGGGAACAGGCCGACCACTTTGGCATCCTCCATGAAAATGTTATTGCCAGCCTTGCCGGTATTTACCTCGACACCATCAGCACCTTTAAGACAAGAGTACAAGTTTCAGGCGACCTCCAACATCTTCAGAATCAGGGCAATGCTGACAAGATACGCGCCATTTTGTTTGCCGGGATACGGGCTGCCATTCTCTGGCGCCAGACAGGTGGCAGCCGCTGGCAGTTATTACTTAGCCGAAAAAAGTTATTGAACGGCTTGAATCAGCTTTAAACCAAATCATCCACCCTGCATCCAAAGCCTTTTTCCGGTATGATGCGTCCTTTGTATGAGCATAAGGCATGTTAAACATGGAGCTGTCTGCACTGACTGCTGTTTCCCCCGTCGACGGTCGCTATGGGGACAAGACCCAAAGCCTGAGAAGCATTTTCAGTGAGTATGGTCTGATCCGCTTTCGAGTGACCGTTGAAGTTAAATGGTTACAGGCACTGGCCAGCCACCCCGAAATCATCGAAGTTCCTGAACTATCCAAGGGTGCTAACGTCCTCTTAGACCGGCTGGTCGACAACTTTTCCCTTGAGGATGCCCAGCGCGTCAAGGAAATTGAGCGCACCACGAACCATGATGTCAAGGCCGTTGAGTACTTGATCAAGGAAAAAATACAGGATAACGATGAGCTGGCTACTATCAGTGAGTTTGTTCACTTTGCCTGTACTTCCGAGGACATTAACAACCTGTCTCACGGGCTGATGTTGAAGACTGGCATTGAACAGGCGGTACTTCCGCCCATGCATCAGATCATCAAGGAAATCGAAAGTCTTGCTCATCAGCACAGCGATCAGTCAATGCTGTCCCGTACTCACGGACAAACAGCCTCCCCTACCACGCTGGGCAAAGAGATGGCAAACGTTGCTTACCGTCTGCGCCGTCAGGTTCAGCAAATCAACCGAATTACTCCACTAGGCAAAATCAACGGTGCCGTTGGTAACTACAATGCTCACCTGTCCGCTTACCCTGAAATTGACTGGCAGCAACATGCTGAAAAGTTTGTCACCAGTCTGGGTCTGGAATGGAACCCCTACACCACCCAGATTGAACCTCACGACTACATCGCTGAACTATTTGATGCCATTTGCCGTTTCAACACTGTCTTGATCGATTTTGATCGTGATATTTGGGGCTATATCTCCCAGGGATACTTTAAACAGAAAACTGTGGCCGGCGAAGTAGGCTCTTCCACCATGCCTCACAAAGTTAATCCGATTGACTTTGAAAACTCCGAAGGCAACCTCGGTATTGCTAATGCCGTTATGCAGCATCTGGCTATGAAACTGCCTGTTTCCCGATGGCAGCGCGACCTGACAGACTCAACCGTTCTGCGCAACCTGGGAGCGGGTCTGGGTTACAGCCTGATTGCTTATGCATCGACTCTGAAAGGTATCAGCAAGCTACAGATCAATGCCGAACGCCTGAATGAAGACCTGGATAATGCCTGGGAAGTTCTGGCGGAGCCCATCCAGACAGTTATGCGCAGATACGGTATTAAGCAGCCTTACGAAAAGCTCAAGGCTCTGACTCGTGGTCAGGAAGGCATCACCCAGGCGACTCTGGAGACCTTTATTGACAACCTGAACATGCCTGCCGGGGTAAAAGCTGAACTTAAGAAGCTGACACCCGCGAATTATGTGGGCAACGCTGCTTCTCAAGCTAGAGCGATCTAACCTGACGATAGCGAAGCGAGCAAATCGCTTCAAGACAACAAAGCCCTCAATTGAGGGCTTTATTTATTACCATTCAGTTATTTCATTTTGCAGTGGCTTTAAATTCACGCCTTCTTGCATGCAGTACCGGTTCGGTATATCCATTAGGCTGCTGACAACCTTTCAGGACCAGCTCGCACGCTGCTTTAAAAGCAACACTGGCATCATAATCGGGAGCCATAGGTCGGTATTCAGGATCCCCGGCATTCTGCTCATCAACCACCTTTGCCATACGCTTCATGGCATCCATCACCTGCTCCTCAGAACAGACACCATGCCTCATCCAGTTGGCCATATGCTGACTGGAGATACGCAGCGTTGCGCGATCCTCCATCAAGCCAACATTGTGGATGTCAGGAACTTTTGAACAACCCACACCTTGATCCACCCATCGAACAACATAACCGAGAATACCTTGAGCATTGTTATCCAGCTCTTGCTGAATCACATCTTCAGTCAGAGAAGCCCTGTCGTGCAGCAAAGGAATAGTCAGAAGATCATCCAGACTCGCTCTTTGACGCTCAGCTATAGATTCCTGAACTTCAAGAACATTTACGGAATGATAATGAGTAGAGTGCAGTGTCGCGGCATTAGGTGAAGGCACCCAGGCGGTATTCGCTCCTGACTGGGGATGCCCGATTTTAGTCGCCAGCATCTTGGCCATCTCATCCGGCATAGCCCACATACCTTTACCAATCTGAGCACGACCGGCCAAACCACAGTCAAGTCCTACCTCAACATTCTGGTCCTCGTAAGCATTAATCCAGGCGGACTGTTTCATTTCGCCTTTTGGAATCATCGGACCAGCTTCCATGCTGGTGTGTATTTCATCTCCAGTACGATCAAGGAAACCTGTATTAATGAAGACAACGCGATCTCTGGCCGCCCGGATACAGGCTTTGAGATTGACAGAAGTACGACGCTCTTCGTCCATTATGCCAACCTTCAGGGTATTTTTCTCAAGACCCAGAACATCTTCAATCTTGCCAAACAGCTTATTGGTAAAGTCTACCTCTTCTGGCCCGTGCATTTTTGGCTTAACAATATAAACGCTGCCGGTGCGGGAGTTTCTCATGCCGTCCTGTTTTTTCAGGTCATGCATGGCAATCAGCGAAGTAAACATTCCATCCATAATGCCTTCTGGAATTTCATTTCCCTGACGATCCAGAATGGCATCAGTAGTCATCAGATGCCCGACATTTCGAACAAACATCAGACTCCGGCCATGCAGAGAAAACGCTTCACCTGCGGGGGATGTATAGTTACGATCAGCAACCAGCTGACGGGTTAAGGTTCTATCACCTTTAATGAATGTGTCCTGCAGGTCTGCCTTCATTAATCCGAGCCAGTTTCGATAAACCAACGCTTTATCTTCAGCGTCGACGGCAGCCACAGAATCTTCACAGTCCATAATAGTTGTCAGAGCTGCCTCTACCACCAGATCCTTCACTCCGGCCGCATCAGCCTTTCCTATAGGAGATTGACGGTCAATTTGAATCTCAATATGAAGGCCATTATTTTTGATCAGAACACTATCAGGCGCTTTTTCACTGCCTGTATACCCGACAAACTTTTCAGGCTGGGCCAGCGCCGTTACGCTGCCATCGTCCAAAGAGAGAGCCAATTCCCCTTCCTTGACAGCATAACCGGCCACCCTGGAATGATTTCCTTTAGCCAGAGGCGCCGCCTGATTAAGCAATGCCTTACCAAAAGCGATGACTTTCTGTCCACGCACAGGGTTATAGCCCTTACCACGCTCAGCACCATCACTTTCAGGAATAGCGTCAGTACCATACAAAGCATCATAAAGACTTCCCCAACGAGCGTTCGCTGCGTTAAGTGCAAAACGAGCATTCATCACAGGTACAACCAGCTGAGGTCCCGCCTGGGAGGAAATTTCTGTATCAACATTTTCCGTCGTAATCTTAAAGCCTTCACCCTCAGATTGCAGGTAACCGATTTCCAACAGAAACTGTTTATAGGCAGAAGGATCATGGGGCTGCTGTTTATGCTCTTTATGCCACTGATCAATTTGATTTTGCAGAGCCTCCCGCCTCTGCAACAGAGACCTGTTCTCAAGGACGCACTCATCCAGAACACCCTCAAAACCTGACCAGAAGACCTCTGAAGTCACTCCAGTGCCCTCAATAGCTTCAACCAAGAGATTGTGGATAGGGGCTGCTATCTGCAAACCTCCGATCTGAATACGATCAGCCATATGCCTTCCTTCTACACGCTTTTATCTTCAATTCGCGTAAGACCACCACCGAATCAGGTGGAGATGTAAGCGGGGCTTGCGAAGAGCAAGCCTGTGAACTATTTTTTCTGCTTCTGTCAGACCTGCCGTGGGGCTCACGGGATGTTAAGTCTGCAGAGTTGGTTTGAGACCCTGGAAGCAAACTTGATTAGCCCAATAAAAGCTCCCTCTGGGAGAGTTTTACGCAGTAACCAAGATTACTCCCTGAGCAGCGAACCATGTAACAGAAACCTGTCAGGTGACCAACAGGGAACCCTCACCGAAATAAGGTGGGGGACAATGCCAATGTTGAGATGGACCGCCTGATTTTCACCAAAAAATCCGACAGCTCAAGTCTGAGCACTATTCTGTTTGAACCGACAGGTGATGACCAATTCAACTCAGTTATATATGATATTTTTTCAATAAATAGCAATTATTAACAAAGATTATGCACAGAAAAGCCGCACAACGGCGGCTTTTCTGGATTCTGAAACTCAATCGTCCGGATGTGATTCCTGCTTTTGCTCAGCGATGATCAGGTAGTAACTTTCTGATGTATTTTCAATACATTCATCAGCCACAGGGTAAAGCGTGTGCTCTGTGCTCAGTTGTGTTAACCAGTTCATTTTATCTTACCTTCCGGTGGGTCTCGTTTGGGTATTATCAGGACTTCGACAGGCAAAGCACTTAGCTACCCGCCATCGCTCAAAGGCAATCAGAGATTAACACTAGTTAACACAACTTTCTAGATAGTTAGACCACTTATTTCACATAAATTATCATTTGTTATCAAACAGGGTCGTCACCCGGCTTGGTTTGTTGTGCAGTAGCTTTGATAACCTGCCGTAGCCAGTTATGCCCGGCGTCGTGATGCAACAACGGGCTCCATGCCATACGAAGCTGGATTGGGGGGATCTCAAACGGCGGCGGCAAAACCACCAGCTCATCTTCATGGCGGTGCAATTCAGCCAACTTACTGGGCAGAGTCGCAATAAGGTCATTTTGGGATGAGAGCAGCATGGCTACCTGGTAATGTCTCGTCAGGACCCTGATGTCACGCTTGTGACCAATAGCCGACAACGCCTCATCAACCCATCCGAGTTGCTGAACATCTTTTGGGTCAATACCCACCCCGACACCCATACCTGTCTTACTTGCCCATATATGCTGCGCGGAAAGATAACTATCAAGGGTGAAATTACCAATAACCGGATTGTCGCGACTCAGGACACAGGAAAAAGAGTCCTCCCAGATCAATGACTGGTGAAAAGATTGCGGCATATGACTGAAACGGTTAATGGCCATATCAACACGACCATGCTCCACATCATGAAAGGTCACATCGCTGGGCGTGAGAATATCGAGAGTAATCCCCGGAGCCTCAGCTCTGAGCTTTTTCAGCACCATGGGAATGACAGTGGATTCTGAATAATCACTGGCCATAACACGAAACACCCTGGAACTCTCTCCAGGATTAAAGGCATCTCTGGGCAGAAGAGCCTGCTCCAAAAGTTTCAAAGCGTCTGCAATCTGGGGTTTCAGGGCAAGAGCCCTCTCTGTTGGAGACATGCCTTCACTGGTTCTTACCAGCAGAGGGTCATTAAACAAACTCCTGAGTCTTTTCAACCCGTTACTCATCGCTGGCTGGGTTATGCCCAGTTGCTCAGCCGCTTTAGTGACACTTCTTTCACGCAGAAGCACATCCAGATACACCAGCAGGTTCAGATCAACACGAGCCAAGTTCATATTTTTTGTTTACATCCTGAAGCGGTTCGCCAGATGGCCAAGAATAGTTATCCCCCTGCTGCAAAGTCAAACAATCCTCTGATCCTGAAAAACGCCCCATTTATTGCTATAAGCGGCAGCAAGCTCTTTGAATGACACTTCAGGACACCTGAATCCAGAGAATACTGCTTTAAAGCTTCCGGAAGTCTTGTGACATTAACTTTCCGGTTATAAAGAAGAGTTTTTCAGTAAAAGAGCCAACTATTTAGTGGCAAGGGAAGGATATTGTGACATTTTTGATGAGAATATTCACTATAACCATAATAAATTATCAAGTTTGTTATCTTTTGTTATAGATTGAAATTGCCTTGACAAACAACCGTTTGATTTTCAGGAGAGGCGATACAATGTCAACTTATAATCGCGCTGAAGAGATTGCCCGTATCGAACAGGACTGGTCAGAAAATCCTCGTTGGGCCAATGTAAAACGCACCTACAAAGCTGAGGATGTCGTCCGTCTGCGCGGTTCCATTAAGGTAGAAAATACCTTTGCACAAATGGGAGCAGAGAAACTCTGGACTCTACTCTATGAAAACAAGTCACGCAAGGGTTACGTAAACAGTCTGGGGTCTCTGACAGGGGGTCAGGCACTGCAGCAAGTTAAAGCGGGACTAGAAGCCGTTTACCTGTCTGGCTGGCAGGTGGCTGCCGACAATAATTCGGCCAGCTCCATGTACCCCGATCAATCTCTCTATCCGGTAGATTCGGTACCGGCGTTAATCGAAAGAATGAACAACAGCTTCATGAGAGCAGATCAGATCCAATGGAAAAATGGTATCGAACCAGGCGATGCAGGATACAGAGATATGTTCGCTCCCATCATTGCCGATGGTGAAGATGGCTTTGGTGGAGTCCGTAACACTTACGAGCTGATGAAAAGCATGATCGAAGCTGGCGCTGCGGGTGTTCACTTTGAAGACCAGCTGGCTTCTGTCAAAAAGTGCGGACACATGGGAGGAAAAGTTCTTGTTCCTACCCAGGAAGCTGTTGACAAACTGATTTCTGCTCGACTGGCCGCAGATGTCGCTGGAGTTCCGACTTTGCTTATGGCAAGAACCGATGCCAGCACAGCTGATCTGATCACCTCTGATATCGATGACTATGATCAGCCTTTCCTGACCGGCGAGAGAACCAAAGAAGGCTTCTATCGCACCCGCAAGGGTATTGAACAGGCGATTGCCCGGGGACTGGCTTACGCACCTTTTGCCGACCTGCTCTGGTATGAATCAGAGACACCGGATCTGGACGAAGCAAGAACCTTTGCCCAGGCTATTCGTTCCGAATACCCGAATCAACTACTGGCTTATAACTGCTCTTCATCCTTTAACTGGAAAAAGAACATGGACGATAAAACCATTGCCCGCTTCCAGGATGAACTAAGTGAGATGGGTTACAAATTCCAGTTCATCACACTGGCAGGTATCCACAGTATGTGGCACAACATGTTTGATCTGGCTTATCACTACGGTAAGGGAGAGGGCATGAAACATTACGCAGAAATGGTTCAGCAACCCGAGCAGGCTGCATTTGAACGAGGCTACACCTTTTCATGCCCTCAGAAAGAAGTTGGGACAGGATACTTTGACCACATCACACACGTGATCCAGAAGAACCGATAGTGCCTTAATTGATTGTGGGAAATTTTGGAGCTTTCTGACAAATTTTAGTACCTGTAACAGCTCTTCATCTTCAACGGATGAAGAGCTGTTTCTTATTGCACGCCATTTTCCATACCGATAGGAACTCCCGCCCCCTTCATTGTGTCTATTCTGTACTGAGTTGTACAAAATGGAACCCCTATGCCGACCTCTATGCCTATCCCTGACTTAAAAACCCTGAAGGAAATCTATCAAAGCCTGCAGAGCTACACTCGAAAGACACCTATGATTCCCAGTGAAGAACTGGGAGCCAGGGTCCAAGGCAAAGTATTTGTGAAAGCTGAGTCTCTGCAAAAAACCGGCGCGTTTAAATTCAGGGGAGCCCTCTACAGACTACTAAAACTCACTAAACACGAGAAATCACGAGGCGTTATTGCTTATTCTTCCGGCAACTTTGCCAGAGGACTGGCTGCAGCAGGCGAGATATTGGGCATTGATGTTCACCTTGTTATGCCCGCTGATGCCCCGAAGAACAAGATAGAAAGTGCCCGCGCCCATGGTGCAGACGTTAAACTCTGTTACCAATCCGAACCATCCAGAGAGGAGGCAGCTGCCGCAGAGGCCGTTAGACTTTCCCGGCAGCATGACTACTCTCTGCTTCACCCTTTTGATGATGCTACTCTGATTCAGGGTCAGTCCGCTGTCGCCATGGAAGCTTCCGAACAACTTGAACAGATGGGAGAGACCTGCCATTTCCTGTTATGCCCGACCGGTGGCGGTAGCCTGGCCGCCGGTTCGAGCATGGTTTTTAATACTTTGAACTACCCTGATACCCAAGTGCTGGCTATTGAACCCTCCGGGTACGAAGGAATGACTTTGTCGATTGAAGAGGGGCAGCGCGCCAGAGCAGATGGCAAACTATTCAGCTCCTGTGATGCCCTTCAAGCTTTAAGCCCGGGGGAAAAGAATCTCTCAATCATACAGAATTCAAAGGTCGCCGGCCTGGCCGTTGATGAAGAGTTTGTTCACGAAGGCATCCGATTTGCGGCTTCCAAACTGAAGCTAATCCTCGAGCCCAGTGGCGCTATTGGACTCGGGGCACTATTGCAACACTCAGAAAAGTTCAGGGGAAAAACAACTGTAATCATCGCTTCAGGCGGAAACATTGATATTGAAAAATACGCCATGATCATTCATCGATGACCCAATCATCCTTTCGTGTGATCTAACAGCAGGCTTTTTTCAACCCTCCTTCAAGATTGCGTCATATCAACTGCTCTCGGGAGAAAAGAATTCCATTATTATCGGCGTAAACATAGCCCTCAGGTACAAAATCAACACCGTGAAAAGAGACGACCAGATTGCTTTCACCCACGCCTTTTTTATCTGTCTTCATGGGATGACAGCCCAGCGCCTGAACACCCAGCGGTAAATCGGCAATAATATCGACATCCCTGATGCAGCCATAAATAATAATGCCTGCCCAACCGTTTTCAACGGCACGCTCTGCCAGCATATCGCCCAACATGGCCTTGCGCATGGAACCACCGCCATCAACCACTAACACTCTGCCTTCTCCTGGCTGCCCCACCCACTCACGAACCAGAGAATTATCTTCAAAACACTTCAAGGTCACGACCTGTCCATGAAAAGCATTAACGCCACCAAAGTTTCTGAAACCCGGTTCAACAACGGAGATCTTTTCAGGAAAATCATCACAAAGATCCGGGGTAGTAAACTGAGTCATTCTTTTTTCCTTCTTTTATGAACAAGGTTTGCCGACAAAAAAAGTGTACAGGAATCAATGAAGTGAAGAAGACAAAGGAAGTGAATAGTGAATATAAAGAGAAATGATGAAGCCCGCATTACGGGCTTCATTTAGGGTTCATCGCTATTGAGACTCATTGTCAGCAAGGTACAGCCAGGTTTCCAGCACAGAATCCGGATTAAGAGATACAGTCTCTATACCCTCTTCCATCAACCATTTGGCGAAGTCAGGATGGTCACTCGGACCCTGTCCACAGATACCCACATACTTACCCTGCCTTCTACAAGCCTGAATAGCCATCGACAATAACTGCTTGATAGCAGGATTACGCTCATCAAAGAGATGGGCTATCAGGCCAGAATCCCTGTCCAGACCCAATGTCAGCTGAGTCATATCATTAGAGCCAATGGAGAAACCATCAAAGTATTGCAGGAAGTCATCGGCCATCAACGCATTAGAAGGCAACTCGCACATCATGATGACTCGAAGACCGTTTTCACCTCGCTTCAGGCCAAACTTCTCCATGATGGAAACGACCTGACCCGCTTCTTCCGGGGTTCTGACAAAAGGTACCATCAGCTCAACATTGGTCAGCCCCATTTCATCACGCACCCGCTTCATAGCCCGGCATTCGAGTTCGAAACAATCCTGAAAATCTTCAGAAATATAGCGTGATGCCCCCCGGAAACCCAACATTGGGTTCTCTTCATTGGGCTCATAGAGGTGACCACCCACCAGATTGAAGTACTCATTAGACTTGAAGTCAGACAGACGAACAATGACCTTTTCCGGTGCAAAGGCGGCCGCAATGGTGGAGACTCCCTCAACCAGTTTTTCAACATAAAAGTCTACCGGACTGCTGTAGCCTGATATGCGCTCACCTACCTGTCGCTTCACATCCACAGGCAGCTTGTCAAAATTCAGCAGGGCTTTCGGATGCACACCAATCATTTTGTTGATGATGAATTCAAGTCTTGCCAGACCTACACCTTTGTTGGGTGTACGAGAGAAACTGAAAGCACGATCCGGATTACCTACGTTCATCATCAGCTTGAAAGGCAACTCCGGCATGACATCCAGATCACGAACCTTGTGCTCGAAGTTTAAAAGGCCCTCGTATATAAAACCGGTATCCCCTTCTGCACAAGAAACGGTTACAGGAGTACCTTCCCTGAGCCTGAAGGTCGCATCGCCACAACCCACAACCGCAGGAATACCCAACTCACGAGCAATAATGGCTGCATGACAGGTTCTGCCACCCCGGTTAGTCACGATGGCAGAAGCCCGCTTCATAACTGGTTCCCAATCAGGATCAGTCATATCAGTGACCAGAACATCGCCTTCCTGAACCTTGTCCATCTCATCAATATCTTCGATCAGGCGAACTCTACCCTGACCGATTTTCTGGCCAATACTGCGACCTTCAGCCAGCAATTCGCCCTTCTCTTTAAGGATGAAGCTTTCCAGCTTTCTGCCACTGCTCTGGCTTTGTACCGTTTCAGGACGAGCCTGAACAATGTAGAGCTGCTGATCATCACCATCTTTAGCCCATTCAACATCCATTGGACAACCGTAATGCGCTTCAATAGCCATGGCCTGACGGCACAACTCAGTGACATCCTCATCGTTGATTGAAAACTGCCCTCTGGCATCCAGATCCACATCTACCGTTTCTACCGAACGACCTGCCGAACCGCTGTGGCCATAGATCATCTTGATCGCCTTGCTGCCCAGAGTACGTCTCAGAATACCGGGACGTCCAGCTTTGACAGCAGGCTTATAGACGTAAAATTCATCCGGATTAACAGCACCCTGAACAACTGTCTCACCCAAACCGTAAGAAGCCGTAATAAACACGGCCTGATCAAAACCGGACTCTGTATCCAGAGAGAACAGAACCCCGGAAGAACCGGTCTCGCTGCGCACCATTCTCTGAATACCGGCAGACAGTGCTACATTCCTGTGATCAAAGCCCTGATGAACACGGTAAGCAATAGCACGATCGTTAAAGAGCGAGGCAAACACTTCGCGAACAGCAATCAGCACGTTTTTTGCACCGCGAATATTCAGAAAAGTCTCTTGTTGACCTGCAAAAGAGGCATCGGGAAGGTCTTCCGCAGTCGCTGACGAGCGGACCGCTACTGGCAGGTCATCACTCCCGGAAAGAGACTGGTAAGCTTTAATAATGGACTCTTCCAGTTCCGGCCTGAAAGGTTCCTCCATAATCCAGCGACGGATTTTAGCGCCAGCAGTGGTCAGCGCCCGTATATCATTGATGTCCAGGTCATCCAACAGGCTATGAATTCTTTGATAAAGTCCGTTGCCATCGAGAAAGTCCCGATAAGCCTCGGCCGTTGTTGCAAAACCACCCGGGACTTTTACCCCGGCCTTGCTTAAGCCACTGATCATCTCGCCTAAAGAGGCGTTCTTGCCGCCGACTTTTTCGACGTCTCCCATGCCCAGAGTTTCCAGGCCTACTACAAAATTATTCAAAGCAGCATTCCCCGCTCTTTTCTATCTGCTTATGGCTGTTTCGGTTAGCCAGGCGTGCTTGTATGCTTATGGCCAACTCTTGGCTTTTTTGTACAAAAGACAAACGTCTGTTATACCAGATTCAGTCCAGCCTATCGCTTCCGTGTTACGGTAGGTACACTATGTTAGATTTTGTTATAAAATGAAATACCTTGAAGGAAAAAAAGTGAAAAGAACGGCAATTTTCGTCTCAGATGGCACAGGAATCACTGCAGAATCGTTCGGACAGAGTCTCCTCGCGCAGTTTGAAGGCTATGAGTTTCAACATGTTACCTTCCCTTATATAGATTCCACTGTAAAAACCATTCAGCTGATTGAAAAGATTCACAGCATTCACAAAGTAGAACAGATAAGACCTGTCGTCTTCATGACAGTTCTGAATGAAGACGTCAGTCGCATACTCCACACCAGTGGTGCTTATATAATAGACCTCTTCGAAACTTTTCTGCCGGGTCTTGAGCATGAGTTCGGTCAACACCCCCTCTATAGAACGGGCAAAAAACGTTCCACAACTCACAGCCACATTTACCACCGACGTATAGAAGCTGTTCAGTTCGCTCTTGATAATGATGACGGTGCAAAAACAAGAAATTATGACAAGGCAGATATTATTCTGCTGGGGGCCTCCAGAAGTGGTAAAACCCCGTCCTGCATTTACCTGGGCCTGCAGTTTGGCATATTCGCAGCGAACTATCCGATCACAGAAGAAGATCTGGATGAACCGCTCAGGCTCCCCAAACCCTTGCAGCCACACAGGGACAAATTGTTTGGCCTGACGATTCATCCCGGTCGTCTGGCTGGTATTCGCCACGAAAGACGGCCAAACTCACGCTATTCATCCAGCCAGCAATGTCAGTTTGAAATCCATACGATTGAGCAGATTTATCGCAAGGAACGTATTCCCTACATCAACAGTACTGATTACTCTGTTGAAGAAATTTCTACTCGTATTATGGATCTTGCTCACCTCAAACGACGGCTGAAGTAACATTCGATGGAGTTTTGATTGTCAAATTAAAAAGAATCCCCGGGGACTCTTACCCAGCCTTCCATCAGAACCCGGGCACTGCGGCTCATAATAGCTTTTTTCGCTGTCCAGTCTCCCTTTTCCAGGGCAGCTTCCGCGCCAACTCGCAAGACGCCAGAAGGGTGCCCGAAACGAACCGTATTGCGTTCACCACCACCTGCAGCCAGGTTTACCAATGTTCCGGGAATAGCGGCTGCAGTGGCGATGGCTACTGCGGCAGTTCCCATCATGGCGTGGTGAAGCTTGCCCATGGATAAGGCTCTCACCAATAGATCAATATCATCCATTTTGATCTCTTTACCACTGGATGTGGTATATGGGGCAGGCCTGGCGACAAAAGCAACCTTGGGAGTGTGCTGACGTTTTGCAGCTCCATCCACATGGTCAATGAGCCCCATCCGGACAGCACCATGAGCACGAATGGTTTCAAAACGTGCCACTGCCTCTTCATCACTATTGATGGCTTCCTGCAACTCGACTCCGGAGTAACCCAGCTCTTGCGCATTCAGGAAAATGGTTGGAATACCCGCATTAATCAACGTAGCTTTCAGCGTCCCACTCTCTATAACATGAGAGGGAACTTCCAGATCATCAATCAGGTTACCCGTTGGGAACATAACGCCATCGCCGTCGGCTGGATCAAGAAACTCCACCTGAATTTCTGCCGCCGGAAAGGTCACACCATCCAGCTCAAAGTCCCCAGTCTCCTGAACCTCCCCATTGATGACAGGCACATGGGCAACAATGGTCTTTTTGATGTTGGACTGCCAGATGCGCACCATGGAAACACCATTTTCCGGAACACGGCGGGGATCAACCAGACCTCTACTGATGGCAAAAGCACCAACAGCAGCAGTCAGGTTGCCACAGTTGCCACTCCAGTCTATGAAAGGCTTATCAATGGAAACTTGGCCGAACAGGTAATCCACATCGTGATCTGGCTGACGGCTTTTAGAAAGAATGACAATTTTACTGGTACTCGAAGTAGCCCCGCCCATTCCATCAGTGTGCTTTTCATAAGGATCGGGACTGCCAATCACCCGCAGCAACAGGTTATCCCGGACTTCGCCGGGAATCTGCGCCCGCTCAGGGAGGTCCTCCAGAGTGAAGAAGACTCCTTTACTGGTGCCACCCCGAATATAACTGGCTGGTATCCTGATCTGAGGCACATGCGACATTCTTATTTGCCCTCCAGAAAGTCTTTGGCAAATCGCTGTAGTACACCACCAGCAGCGTATACAGAAACTTCTTCTTGTGTATCAAGGCGGCAGGTCACAGTTACTTCCAAGGTTTCACCATTGGCACGATGAATCAGCAGCGTCAGATTCGCTCGTGGAGCAGGCTCACCCAGAACATCATAAGTTTCAGTACCGTCCAGACCCAGAGTTTTACGGGTAGTGCCATCCTTGAATTCAAGTGGCAGAACCCCCATACCCACCAGGTTGGTCCTGTGGATACGTTCAAAACCTTCAGCCACAATAGCTTCAACGCCGGCAAGACGAACCCCTTTCGCAGCCCAGTCACGGGACGACCCCTGGCCATAGTCGGCACCCGCAACAATAACCAGTGGTTGCTTGCGATTCATGTAGGTTTCAATCGCTTCCCACATACGGGTTTCTTTACCTTCAGGCTCAATACGGGCAAGGGAACCCTGTTTCACCGCGCCTCTGTCATCCAGACACATTTCGTTGAGCAGTTTCGGATTAGCAAAGGTCGCTCGCTGCGCGGTCAAATGGTCACCACGGTGTGTGGCATAGGAGTTGTAATCTTCTTCAGGCAATCCCATTTTCGCCAGATATTCACCAGCCGCAGAACTCGCCAGAATGGCATTCGATGGTGACAGGTGATCGGTAGTAATGTTGTCACCCAAAAGTGCCAGAGGACGCATACCCTTCAGTGTTCGCTCACCAGTCAGCACTCCTTCCCAGTAAGGAGGGCGACGGATATAAGTACTCATTGGACGCCAGTCGTAAAGCGGACTACTGGCTTCTTCTACCCTATCCAGATCAAACATAGGGATGTAAACTTCGTTAAACTGCTCTGGTTTCACATTTTCAGCAACGATCGCATCAATATCTTCATCACTTGGCCAGATGTCTTTCAGAGTGACGTCATTGCCGTATTTATCTGTCCCGAGTGCATCTTTTTCTATATCAAAACGAACGGTACCGGCAATGGCATATGCCACTACCAGAGGCGGAGAAGCCAGAAAGGCCTGCTTTGCATAGGGGTGGATACGGCCGTCAAAGTTTCGGTTACCAGATAATACCGCTGTAGAGTAGAGGTCGCGATCAATCAATTCTTTCTGGATGTCCGGGTCAAGGGCACCACTCATACCGTTACAGGTCGTACAGGCATAAGCGACAATTCCAAAACCCAGTTTCTCAAGCTCAGGCAATAAACCAGACGCTTCAAGATAGAGTCTGGCAACTTTGGAGCCTGGCGCAAAAGAGGATTTAACCCAGTGCTTGCGCACCAGACCCAGTTCATTCGCCTTTTTGGCAACAAGGCCCGCAGCCACAACATTGCGAGGGTTGCTGGTATTAGTACAGCTGGTGATCGCAGCAATGATCACTGCACCATCGGGCAGAAGACCGGCTTTTTCTTCGGCCTGAGCTTTGTCCAGATTTACAGCAATGCCACGCTTGGCCAGCTCAGAGGTGGGCAGACGACGATGAGGGTTTGATGGCCCCGCCATATTACGAACAACAGTGGACAGGTCAAACCTGAGTACACGCTCATATTCAGCAGTTTTCAAATCATCAGCCCAGAGCCCGGTTGTCCTGGCATAATTTTCAACCAGCGTCACCTGCTCCGGCTCACGCCCTGTAAGCTTTAGATAGTCGATGGTTTGCTCATCAATGTAAAACATGCTCGCAGAAGCACCAAACTCCGGTGTCATATTGGAAATAGTGGCACGGTCACCAATAGTCAGATCCGCAGCACCTTCACCAAAGAACTCGAGGTAAGAAGAAACAACACGCTCATTACGCAGGAACTCTGTTATGGCCAGAACAATATCGGTTGCGGTAATACCGGGCTGGCGCTTGCCTGATAGCTCAACACCAATAATCTCTGGAAGACGCATCATGGAAGGACGCCCGAGCATAACCGTTTCAGCTTCCAGCCCACCAACACCCATTGCAATAACACCCAAAGCATCAACATGAGGCGTATGGCTGTCTGTACCCACACAGGTGTCCGGATAAGCGACACCATCACGGGCCTGAATCACCGGAGACATTTTCTCCAGATTAATCTGGTGCATGATGCCGTTACCCGCCGGGATAACATCAACATTTTTAAAAGCCGTTTTGGTCCACTCAATAAAATGAAAGCGATCCTCATTACGACGATCTTCAATGGCACGGTTCTTTTCAAAAGCTTGCGGATCATAGCCTCCGAACTCTACAGCAAGAGAGTGGTCAACAATCAACTGCGTGGGAACAACCGGATTAACCTCGGCAGGATCACCTCCCTGTTCGGCAATCGCATCACGAAGGCCAGCCAGATCAACCAGAGCCGTCTGGCCGAGAATGTCATGACACACGACACGGGCTGGATACCAGGGAAAATCAAGCTCACGCTTACGTTCTATGATTTGCTTCAGGGCATCCGTCAGGGTTTCGGGGTCACAGCGACGAACGAGCTGCTCAGCCAGAACCCGGGAAGTATATGGCAAAGTTGCGTAGGCACCAGACTGGATCGCTTCGACGGCTGCACGAGTATCAAAATAATCCAGCTGAGTTCCCCGTAATGGTTTGCGATAGGCAATGTTCATAACTTCAGGCCTTCTGTTTTATAAACGGTCTTCGATCGCAACCCACTCGGCAGTTTCCGGACCTGTGTAGTCAGCAGAAGGACGGATAATACGATTATTGGCACGTTGCTCCATAACGTGTGCCGTCCAGCCAGAAACACGTGAACAAACAAAGATTGGTGTAAACAGCTTGGTTGGAATACCCATAAAGTGATAAGCAGAAGCGTGAAAGAAGTCAGCGTTACAGAACAATTTCTTCTCGCGCCACATGACCGCTTCAACACGCTCGGAAACAGTATACAAGTACTCATCGCCAACCTGCTGAGACAATTTTCTGGACCACTCTTTAATAATGGCGTTACGAGGGTCAGACTCACGGTAAATTGCATGGCCAAAGCCCATAATCTTATCCTTACGAGCCAGCATGGTCATGATGCTTCGTTCTGCCTCATCGGCAGAGCGCCAGTTCTCTATCATAGCCATGGCAGCTTCGTTCGCACCGCCATGCAGAGGTCCACGCAAAGAACCAATCGCAGCCGTTACACAGCTGTGAACGTCAGAAAGTGTGGAAGCACAGACACGGCCGGTGAAGGTGGAAGCATTAAATTCATGCTCGGCGTACAGGATCAGGGAAGCGTGCATTACCTTTACGTGCAGAGGTTCTGGCTTGCTGTCATGCAAAGTCCACAGGAACTGTTCAGCAATGGAATCAGCTTCGGTATCTACATTAATACGAATGCCTTTATGACTGTAGTTGTACCAATAATTGATCATGCCTGGGAAGATGGCCAGCATACGATCGATGTGATCCAGTTGTTCGGAGAAACTATGCTCAGTCTCCAGATTACCCAACACTGAACAACCGGTTCGCATAACGTCCATTGGGTGCGCACCCGCAGGAACCTGCTCTAATACCACCTTCAGGGCATCAGGCAGTGAACGCATCCCTTTCAGACGGGTTTTATAGGCTTCCAGCTCGGACTGATTGGGCAGCTTGCCGTAAAGCAGCAGATAAGCCACTTCTTCAAACTGTGCCTTGTCAGCCAGTTCCTTGATATCATAACCGCGATAAGTCAGACCTGAACCAGTTTTACCAACGGTGCAGAGTGCAGTTTCACCAGCAGACTGACCACGCAGGCCAGCACCACCGGGCTTCTTAATGGAAAGCGTCTTTTCTGCCACGATCGTTCTCCGTTCTTCTTATTGAATAGGTGTCATCACTAAGGATTCAGAAATTCTTCGGTCTTAACCAGTCGCTCACGTTCCTGAAACGTCATCATGCCATTGGCAATGGCACCGCTGTTGCCGTCACGCTTAATGACTTCAAGCACTTCACGCATAGCAGTCACTGCAGCTCTCTGCAGATCGGAAGGAATGATGATCAGTTGATAGCCCATTGCTCTAAGATCTTCTGTAGGTACCAGCGGTGTCTTGCCACTGTAGAACATATTGATCAGTTTCGGGCCAGGTGCCTGTCTCGCGATCTCTTCTATCTGCTTAATAGTCTGGGGAGCTTCGACGAACAACATATCTGCTCCCGCATCAACATAGGCCTTGACCCGTTCGATTGCATCGTCAAAGCCGGTTACCGCAATAGCATCCGTTCGCGCTATGACAGTGACATCACCGGCGTATTTGGCAGCAATGGAAACTTTCCTGCACATTTCTTCACTGGACACCAGAGACTTGCCATCCAGATGCCCGCAACGCTTTGGAAATTCCTGATCTTCCAGGTGAAAGCCACACACTCCGGCGCTTCTGAAAAGTTCTACGGTGCGTCTGACATTTACTTCGTTACCGAAACCGGTATCCGCATCGGCAATCACGGGAAGTGAAGTGGCTTCACAGATTTGACGGACACGTTCGACCACTTCAGTCAAGGTCAGCAGACCAATATCGGGAACACCTGTGCTTCGAGCTATAGCACCACCACTTCCATACAGTGCAGAAAAGCCCGCTTCTTCACCCAGACGAGCAGAGATACCATCGTATACACCAGGCGCGGTAACAATGCCCTCTTTAGCGATCAGTCGACCAAGGGCGTTGTTTTTATCACTCATTTCACGTCCTCTATTTATCCAGAAAAAATATTTCGCCCCTGGGGCAAAGGTTATTTCATTCGTTCATGCTGGTGATTGGAGTCAATGAATTGTTCAATTTCTTTTCTGGCCCGGACAATATGACGGCGCATCAACATTTCGGCCAACTCACCATCACGGTCTTTCAGAGCCCTGAAGATCATCTGATGCTCAGTCAACGCTTCTTCAGGACGAGCAGGACGACCTGAAGTTTTTCGGTACATTTGAATCAGATGATAGAGCTCATCACAGAGCGAACGTATCAGCCTCTGATTGCAGGAACCATGGATCACACGGTAATGAAAATCCAGATCACCCTCCTGATCAATGTATGACTGGCCACTGTGCTCATTAATATGGCTGGCATGTGTTTCAAGCAGGAATTCGAGATCCAGCAGTTGTTGATCGGACATATGGATTGCTGCCAATCGAGCCGCCATGCCCTCAAGCGCTTCCCGAACGGCAAAAATTTCTGACAACTCATTCTGGCTAAGAGTGACTACCCTGGCACCCACATGAGGAGCACGAACAACGAGACCGGCAGCTTCAAGTTTCAAGAGCGCTTCTCGAAGAGGACCACGCCCGACACCGTACTTTCTTGAAAGCTCTGGCTCTGAGATTCTGCTGCCCTGACTTAAACGACCCGAAGTAATATCTCCGATCAGCAGGCCCATCACCTCTTGCGACTGAGTCCCAACACGAACCGGGTCCTTGTTTGCGAACTTTTCTGGCATAAGAATTGTTTACAATATTCTTTTTTTAAGCCATTTATACATTAGTAATGCTTCAAAATACAGATTATTGTTAACAATCTGAAAATTGGCAAAAATTTTTGCAAGATATATTGCTTTCAACTGAATTAAGACTAATTTCTTAGAACCTGACCGGCCTTTGAAAACAGTAATCCTGAACAATAAAACACCAGAAAAGTCCGTAGCGCCAACAATACTCTGAAGGTAAAATGCGCCTCTGATCTGACCCGGGATTTTTATGCCTTTTATGAAAGAGCTATTCATCGTTGAACTGGACTACCTGAGTGACTCCAGCCCTTATTTCGAGCCTTTTATCAAGCAACCCTGGGCATGTTATCTGGACAGCTGCTCTTCCTCATCCTTGAAAGAGCAGCACAATCGCTATGACATCATCACTGCTGATCCCTGGGCCGTCGTCACTGTAGACAGCCACTACCGCATAAAGACCATCAATCGTCTATCCGGTGAAAGTCGGGTTGAGAGCGATCGGTCCCCTTTCAAGATTCTGGATAATTTACTCGCAACCATGTCGGAAGTAGAACACTCTGAATTACCCTTCACGGGTGGCGCCATGGGATTTTGGGGCTACGAGCTTTGCGGTTTGAGTGAGCCGGAAAGGATTCAGTTTCGACAGCTGGAAACGCCTTTAATGAGCGTAGGTCTTTATCATTGGGCCATTATTTCCGACCACCATCGACAAAAAACCGTCTTTTTCAGTCACCCTGATATGCCAGAGAGTAACCGGGAAAGTATTCTTGCTCTCATCCATAACAAAGCAGGCCTCGAGGATTCATCGCCATTTCAGTTGCAGGAAAAATTTTCTACTACCATCAGCGAATCAGAGTATGAATCCGCCTTCAATAAAGTTCAGGACTACATACTTGCAGGTGATACCTATGAAGTAAATCTGACACAGGAATTTACCAGTCGATTCAATGGCGATTGCTGGCAGGCATACAAACATCTCAGGAAAGTGAGTCCAGCGCCCTATTCTGCTTACCTGTCTCATCTCGATGTCACTGTTCTGAGTCACTCGCCAGAACGTTTTATAAAAGTGACTGATTCCAAGGTAGAAACTCACCCCATAAAAGGTACAAGACCCAGAGGTGAAACACCTGAAGAAGATCTTACCCATGCTGAAGAATTATTGGCTAGCGAAAAAGATCGCTCTGAGAATCTGATGATTGTTGACCTGCTGAGAAACGATCTCGGTAAAGTCTGCAAGCCCGGAAGCATAAACGTTCCCAGACTGTTTGAGCTGGAAAGTTATGCTAATGTTCATCACCTGGTCAGCACCGTGACCGGTGAGCTGAGTCAGGAACACAGCATTCTCGAACTGATGGAAGGTGCCTTCCCGGGTGGTTCAGTCACCGGCGCCCCAAAAATCAGGTCCATGGAAATCATTCGTGAACTTGAAGCTGTCGCCAGAAACGTATACTGCGGCGCTATTGGCTATATCAGCTGTAACAACAAGATGGACACCAGCATTACCATCAGGACTCTGGTTGCTCATAATCAAAAGCTTCGCTGCTGGGGTGGAGGTGCCATTGTTGCAGATTCAGACTGTCACCAGGAATATCAGGAATCCATAACCAAGGTAAAAAACCTGATGACAGCTCTCGAAACTTTCTTTGAATAAATAACCACGAGCGAAGAAAAAACAACGTTTTCATAATAAAATAAACCGCAAACCAGCCACAGGAGTCTCTTGATGAAAATCACCATGGTCAAAAAAATAATGGCGGACGGTAGCCCCTGCAAAAAATGCAGTGAAGTTCTGGAGCGACTACAAAGCTCCGGTCACCTTGAAAAAATTGACCAGGTACTGATTGCCAAGGAAGGTGAAACTTCGAGCGAGGGTGCACTTCTGGCCGATCACTACCAGGTAGACAAGGCTCCGTTTTTTGTAGTTGAGGAAGACGGTCAGGAACCGAGAGTCTACACCGTTTACTTCAAGCTGGTGAAGGAAGTGCTGAATCGGCAGGCTGCGTAATGCAGCCGCCACTTCAAAGGAAATAAAAGTCAGTGATCGGGTAGCTGAACACCAGAGAACAGTTCATCTACCTCAGCTTTGTTATGTCTTGAAATCGCTTCCTGCACAACCTCTTTCGTCAAATGTGGCGCAAAATGCTGGATGAAGTCATACATAAATCCGCGCAGGAAGGTCCCTCTTCTGAAACCAATCTTGGTGACACTGGGTTCAAACAGGTGATCCGCATTCAGGGGAACCAGGTCGGAATCCAGCTCTGGGTCATAGGCCATCTTCGCAACAATCCCCACACCCAGCTTTAATCTTACATAGGTTTTAATGACATCAGCATCGGTTGCCGTGAAGACAACTCTGGGCGACAAGCCTTCATTCATAAAAGCCTCATCCAGCTTGGAACGACCTGTAAAACCAAATACATAAGTCACCAAAGGATGTCGGGCAACATCCTGAAGTGTCAGTTCAGATATTTGTGCCAGCGGATGATCTTTCGGGACAAGCACACAGCGATTCCAGCGATAGCAGGGCATCATCACCAGATCGTTAAAGAGTTCGAGCGCTTCGGTCGCAATGGCAAAATCGACAACACCGTCAGCGGCCATCTCGGCAATCTGGATCGGAGCGCCCTGATGCATGTGCAGGGACACATCTGGATACTGGGAAATAAAGTTATTGATGATGTCAGGCAGCGCGTAACGTGCCTGGGTATGAGTCGTAGCAATGGACAGAGAGCCTTTACGTTCATCACTGAACTCTTGTGCCACCTGTTTGATGCTTTCGACTTTTCTTAGAATTTCACCCGCAGTTTCTATAATTTTTTCACCAGCCGGGGTGATTCGGGTCAGATGTTTACCGCTGCGGGCAAACACCTCAACACCCAGTTCATCTTCAAGCAGACGAATCTGTTTGCTGATACCAGGTTGCGAGGTATATAAACTCTGCGCTGTGGCGGATACATTGAGATCATGGTGAGCGACCTCCCAGATATAGCGCAGTTGTTGCAGCTTCATTGATGGCCTCCGGTCGAGCTAACGTCTACCCATAGCGTGAAAAAATACAAGCACTCTTAGTTCATAGCGGCATAAGAGAATATCATTTAATTACTTCCAAGAATACAAGCCGGTCGCTACAGTTACCAGTGAATCATGCAGCTTTAATCATGATTTCAAACATCGCCTGAGCTACTTATAACTTTAGACCATATTTTATGGACACATTGCTCTACATTTCAGCGGGTGCCAGCGTGGGCTTTGCCGTTGGCTTAACCGGCATAGGAGGCGGGTCACTGATGACTCCGCTACTCCTTTTATTTGGATTTCCGGCTCACATAGCAATAGGTACAGACCTGTTGTATGCCGCCCTGACCAAAGTCAGTGGCGTCTGGGTTCATCATCGACAAAATAGTGTTAACTGGCGACTCGTCAAACTACTGTGTATGGGAAGTATCCCAGCGACTGTGGCTACTATATTCCTGTTGAAATATCTTTTCACTGGAAGCGATCATTATAGCCCGATACTTACTACCTGCCTTGGCTTTATGCTTACCTTAACAGCACTGGTGCTTATATTTAGCAACAAATTGAAAAAAATGCAGTTTTACAACAGAAAAGTGCTGTCTGGAAACAGACTGAAGTACTTTACCGTATTTATGGGGATGGTCCTGGGCGTTCTGGTCACCCTGTCATCTGTAGGAGCCGGGGCACTGGGAACAGCAATTCTCTTACTGATATACCCTGCACTGGTTTCTGTAAGAGTAGTCGGCACTGAATTGGCACATGCAGTACCACTAACCCTCGTTGCCGGGATAGGTCATACCTTGCTGGGCAATGTTGATTTTAACCTTCTGGGAGCGCTGATGATTGGTTCACTCCCAGCCATTTATCTGGGCACTAAAGTTGGCAAATACATGCCAGAGAACATAATGCGTATGATTCTGGCTACTATTCTGCTGGTGCTGGGTATTCGTTACCTAATGTAAACCAGCAAGATTTCACAATAGTAGCAACGACTTAAATTAAGCAAAATTATTATTCACAGGGTTGTAGCAGCCACAGTTCTTGATTAGAGTGAATCACCGTCGCTGAACTCTGCAAGCCCGACTTATACATACCCGGGCGAGCAATCTAAGGCGCAAACCCGGAAGGGAGTAATAATCAAAGTTGAGAGCGCAACAAATGGCCGCATTACCGATTGAAAACCTGAACATTGAATCTCAGGACTTACTGATCACTCCAGAGCAGCTGAAAAAGGAAATTCCCCTGAGCGAGGCAGCTGAGCGAACCGTTTCCGAAGGCCGTGAAGTTATTCGCAATATTCTCGATGGCAAGGATCATCGTCTTTTTGTTGTGGTAGGCCCCTGCTCTATCCATGATGTTGATGCGGCCATGGATTATGCCGGACGTCTAAAGAAACTGGCAGATGAGCTTAGCGACACTCTCTATCTGGTCATGCGCGTCTATTTCGAAAAGCCACGCACCACTGTTGGCTGGAAAGGTCTGATTAACGACCCACACCTCAATGACACCTTCAAGATTGAAGAAGGTCTGCACACTGGCCGTCGCCTGCTGATGGATGTTGCCGAGCTTGGTATGCCTTCTGCCACCGAAGCTCTGGATCCTATCTCCCCACAATACCTGCAGGATCTGGTATCCTGGTCTGCTATTGGTGCCCGGACCACTGAATCCCAGACCCACCGTGAAATGGCCAGTGGTTTGTCTTCGGCTGTGGGTTTCAAAAACGGTACCGATGGTGGCTTGGAAGTAGCGATCAACGCTCTGAACTCAGTATCCAATCCTCATCGTTTCCTGGGTATTGATGGCAATGGTCAGGTAGCTGTCACGCGTACCAAGGGGAACCAATATGGTCACATTGTTCTGCGCGGTGGTAACGGCAAGCCCAACTATGACTCTGTCAGCATAACCCTTTGCGAGCAGGAGCTTGAGAATGCCGGCATCAAGCCAAACGTTATGGTTGATTGCTCTCACGCTAACTCTAACAAAGACCCGGCGCTTCAGCCTTTGGTCATGGAAAACGTGACTAATCAGATTATCGAAGGCAACAAATCTGTTGTGGGCCTCATGATAGAAAGCAACATTGGCTGGGGTGCCCAGAAAGTGCCTGCAAACCTTGAAGACTTGAAATACGGTGTATCGATTACTGATGCCTGCATTGACTGGGAAACTACAGAGAAAAGCCTGCGTGATATGAGGGAGAAGTTAAAAAACCTACTTCCTGCAAGAATTGCAGAATAATTAACAGTCTGACACGGTCAGTTTATGACTGTGTCAGCATCCTTTAAAACAAATCGAATTGATGTCCTTGTGTGACCTCTTTAGTTCCAAGTATATCTATCTCTTCTGTCAGACCAGATAATAGGTCCATTTGTGATTCTGGCACTTCCACACAAACTTCATCGGGAAAACTGGAAGAAATCAACCGCTTTTTTGGCATATTACTGATTCTTCTAGCCAGGATAGCAGCACAAATCGGGCAAACTTCCGGCAGCAAGTGATTGGTCAGCACTTTATAGTGGTGCGCACCGTGTAACACTTCTGTACACAGTGTGCGGTCCGCGCGAGATTCAATATCAAGGTTGGCTTCTACCAAGTGTGTACACTGGGAGCCGCAAGATTGGATGATCTTGGCAACGAAGAAATTTGACAGTATGACTTGCTTATACAGTTTCACAGGTTCTTTATTTACTGGAAAAACCAGAAACACTACGAAAAAGGGCACATTATGATATACGTTTATGGCCAACTGTCATACACCCTAAAACCAACATAGGTAAAAATACAGCAAAAGGCTCTGCGCTTTTGTTATGAACTCTGGTTACAAGATCCAGGACCGAAATTGTCATCAAAGTCAATGGAAAGGCTTGTATTGTATCTTGTTGATAAACCAGATTTTGTTTCCCTCCGGCGTCCTGACCAGTACTTCATCGTCAACCTGCTTACCGATTAAAGCCCTGGCCATGGGTGAATCAACGGTTATGTGCCCTCGCTTGACGTCAATTTCATCAGACCCCACAATCCGGCATTGGAGCACTTCTCCTTCCTCATTCTCGACTTCTACCCAGGCACCAAAAAAAGCCTTGCCCTCCTGCTCAGGTGAATAATCCACCACTTTGATAACATCAAGCCGCCTGGTGAGAAAGCGAATTCTTCGATCAATTTCTCTCAGCAGTCTTTTCCCTTCCTTATACTCTGCATTCTCACTTCGGTCACCCAACGCTGCAGCTTCAGAAACTGCCTGAGTCACTTTCGGTCTCTTATGCCGCCAGAGGTCATGCAGCTCTTTTTCAAGCTTGTCTTTGCCTGCCTGTGTAATGAGATTCGACTTCATTTAATGCCAATCCAGTGAAATCCATTTTTTTTATAGAAAAAAATGAGTTAACCCAACATCCTAATCAAAGATAGAAATCAATCAAGGCACTGTTTTAGCAATATCATCCAGCACAGTCATTTTATTTACATTTTCATCTATGGTGTGAATATTGATCAATCAAGGACGATTACCATGAAAGCCCTTCCTACACCCGGCCTAGCCCAACCAACCAATAAATTACCCACACTGGAAAAACAATATAAAGAAAGTTGGTTCTACGCATTTTTGCGAAATATCAAACTTGAAGAAGCTGCACCAAAAAAAAGAACACAGGATACAGGAGCCAGCTATTTACCAAGCCTTGTTGAGGCAGATGGAAAAACATTCAAAGCCTATTCGGGATCACTCGCAGCACTGGTCTGCCCTAAGGCCTGAGAGTCCTTAAAACCATTTACAGACAAAATAAAACCCGTTTTGGAATGTCTGGTTTACATCCATAGCAAAAGTTTTGCCCACGGCCGTGTCAGTAAAGAATGTATTGTTGAAGATAATAACCAGATTAGATTCGATGGTTTTGGCATGGCAACCGAACATCAGGACAGTGCTGCACTTCATGATAAATCCATGATGAACCGGGTAAAATACTTTTCTGACACGATCTTTAACGTTCCTCATCCAGAACTTTTGCCACCAGAAGCTTTCTCCCACGAAAAGGGTATGAGACAGCTGGTGATATTTGGGCGCTGGGTGTCACTATGGCTTCTATGGCTCATTGTATTGCTCCTGGAGAGTGCCAGAGCATTACTGATGGACACATAGTTGAGACCCTGCAAAACACCGGTAAGCTGAAGACTTCCAGAAAGGCCATCGTTGATTATGCCGAAACATTAAAAGATGCCTGTAATAAAACATTGGAAAGAGAGACTCGATCCGGGCATCGTTTCATGATTTTAGAACTCTTGCCTAAGCTACTGGAAGCCAATCCAGAGAAGAGATATACAGCCGGGAAAGCTCTGAACCATCGTTCTTTCAAAGAGGAATTAGACAACCCCATTACTGCCAGATAATTGCTTGATTGCCATACCCTCCCAGACAAATGTGGACTGATTAACAGTCAGTCCCTCTTTTTTTATATGAGTTTCAAAGTTCGAACGAAGCCTCACTTCAATTAATAGCAATAAATATGATTGTATATTGTACATACATAGCAAAATGATGCTAATTCGCTATTTCTACCATTTTCCAGCGCACAAAAAACCGGTTTATGGAAAGAATGGACTCGCTTATAGGAGTGCCATTAGTCTATAAACCGGCTCTTAAGACAGACAGCCTTTTACTTGAAGTAGGCATTCTCGGTAATGCTGTGATCTGTCACATCCCTGACGCCTTTCAACTCAGGAATTCGTTCAATCAGAGTTTTCTCGACACCGTCTTTCAAAGTCAGATCTACTGCACTGCAGCCCTGGCAACCACCACCAAACTGCAAAACAGCAACATCCTCATCAATCTCAACCAGAGAAACAACACCACCGTGAGAAGCCAGCCCCGGATTGATTTCGGTCTGTAGGAAATAGTTGATTTTCTCGTCCAGTGGACTGTCTTCACTGACTTGGGGCAATTTGGCATTCGGTGCTTTGATAGTCAGCTGGCCACCCAGTTTATCTTCGGAGAAATCAACAACAGCGTCTTCCAGGTACTGTTCACTTTTTCCTTCTACATGGCAATTGAAGTATTCCAGCTCAAGAATCAGATCTCCTTCCTTTTCCTCTCCGGGTTTACAGTAGGCAAGGCAGGTTTCAGCATAAGGAGTACCGGGCTGGGTAACGAACAGGCGCACCCCAATACCCTCCACATTCTGTTTCTCCAACAGGGTGGCAAGGTACTTTTGTGCTGCTTCCGCAAATGTAATCTTCAACTCAAGAACCCTCTCAACATTCTGTCGACATTCTATGCCATTCAGCGTTATGTTGAAATCCCCAGTGGGCTAGTCAGGTATTAAAGACTTGTGCTTCAACGACGGCAGGTTACACCCCATTGCTGTACTTGTCTCTTTAGTGCTTCGTGAGCCCCCAGTCTTATGTGAAATTATACGATTGTTACCCTGTTCAAAAGCCTGTACCCTTCGCGCTCTTTTTCCAGGTTAAAGGGGAATTTTGCCTAAAAATAAGGGCCAATTAATTCCTTCGAACCTTTCGAACTTATCCCTTCCAGCATAAATTTCAGTAGAACGAGTCGCAGCCATGAGCTCATTAGATATAGAAAAACACTCCACTACTGTCCTGATGATACTGACAGTGTTTGCCATTGTTGGTCCGGTCTCTATCGATATCTATTCACCTTCTCTCCCGGCTATAACAGAACATTTTGGCAGTAACAGTGCTACAACCCAGTGGAGTATCGGTATTTTTATGCTGGGTTTTTCGATATCGATGCTCATAGTGGGCCCCCTGGCTGACCGCCTGGGTCGTAAAAAGACCTTGATGCTGGGTTATACCCTCTACCTGCTTGCCACTGCTGCCACCCTGTTGACCAATCACATTGGTCTGTTCATAGCTGCACGCTTTGCCCAGGCCGTATTTGGTTGCTTTGGTACTGCCGTTGCCCGAATTTTGGCCAAAGATTATTTCCGAGAGAAAATGGAAGTAAGGATGTTGTCCTATATCAGCGCCTGCCTGACACTGGTCCCTATGCTGGCTCCCATCGCAGGTGGATTTATTCAAGAATATGCAGGCTGGAAGTACAACATTCTGGCCATGGGCGCTATGGCCATTATTGCGATGATGAGCCTGCTATTTATTCCTGAAAAACATCAAATCCCCAGGCACGTTGGCCACCCTATTCTCTCAGGCTATAAAGACGTATTAACTGACTGGCGCTATCTGCGGTTCACTATCGCTGCCGGCACAGCCTTCTCTGGCGCTTTTGTTTTTGTCGCCGGTGGTCCTTTTGTAATGATCAGCCAATTAGGCCTGGCTCCAAAATTTTATGGATTCCTTTTTGCGATAGCCATTGCGGGCTACCTTTTCAGTGCAACCTATGGCCCCAAATTGAATGACCGGTTAGGACGTGAGAAAAGCACTCGACTTGCCTGGATCACTCTGGCTGCAGGTGCAAACATTTCCTTTGCCACTGCCTGGTGGAGTCATGGCAGCTCTATTCCGGGTTATATGTTTGGTATGGTTGTCTTTGAGCTGGGACTGGGTCTCTTTATGCCCCTATGCCAGGCCAGAGCCACCGAACATATGATCAACAATGCAGGCACCGCTGCCGGACTGATCTTCTTCATAGAAATGCTACTGGCTACAATAGTCAGTGGTTTGGTGGGTTCACTGCCACAAATGGGAACAGTGACGCTTGCCAGTGTAACTCTGGTTGCCACCCTGGTTGCTGGGTTTTGCCTTCAAAAGAATAGCCACGACAATATTAAGGCTTCAGCATAAGCATCCCGATTTTCAAAACAGTAGAGGAGCCGAGAGTCTTTAGCAATTCCGTCGAGAATGCCAGCTCCGCCCTTGTCATAATAAATCGTCAAATAAAGCAGTGATTTTTCCAGGCTTGATCACAATAAAATCGTTATCCGCAACATTCTGTTGTCGTTTGGCAAGCTGTAGATCTTCCGGCGGCTGCAACATCGGCTCGTTGGTGAGCATAAAGCTGCCCCAATGCATCGCCAGCGATAAGCGCGAGCCAACATCCTGATGAATGCGCACCGCCTCTTGTGGGTTAACGTGGATTTCTTTCATAAACCAGCGTGGTTCATAGGCCCCAATGGGCACCATGGCCATATCCATATAGCCAAAGTGATCACCAATAGCCTTAAAGTCTGAGCTGTAGCCAGTGTCTCCAGCAAAATAAAAGCGTTTACCCGGTTTCGCAAATACTGAAGGCGCTTCAAATACCCACCCACACCAGAGCGTTCGGTCAGGAAAGATGGAACGGCCACTAAAGTGTTGGCACGGCACTGCGGTGAACGTCCAGCCACGATGGGTATGCGATTCCCACCAATCCAGTTCAACCCAATTATCAATTCCCCGCCTGCTGAACCAATGGCCTAATCCGAGTGGCAACATAAATAACGGCGGGTTGTGTTTCTGCCTTTTCTGGATCGTCAACACAGATTGTCGATCCAGATGATCGAAGTGATCGTGGGAAATCAATATCACATCAACATGAGGTAGGGCATTAATATCTATCGCAGGAGGTGAATAACGCTTTGGCCCAGCCCACTGCACTGGCGATGCTCGTTCAGAAAAATGAGGATCAGTAATAATATTCATGCCCTGATGACGAATCAAAAAAGTCGCATGACCAATCCAACTTGTCAGCGATTTATCTGAGTACTCAAAGACCGAATGATCATCTTTCACAATAGGAATCGAAACTTTTTCCGGTAATTTTTCAAATAACTTCCATTTTAAAATTTTCCATAACGAACGGTGATGCATTTCCATCTTGTCATTATTGCGAAAGCCACCGCTTGGGAGGTGATGTTTTTTAGAAAGAGTCACGGGTCTTCCTCATAATCAATCAGTCACATTGACGCGGTGCAGGCCCGCAAATAAATTTTGGTATCGCCGCACGGCCATAACTTTGTTTACTGACAATCTTTAACTCATCATCAAACACAAAATAATCCATACCCTCCCAGTGAAACGACTTACCAAAACGCAGCTTAATCAGTGAGGCAATAACCTTCTGGCTAAACGACATACCTGCCACTGGTAGCATATCATGCTGACAATACCACCCAAAACTGGCTGTTTTATTGTCTTCATCAACCAACATACTTTTTTCAATAAAGGTTAATTTTCCGTACATACCGCTAAACACTGATTTGATGGCGTTACGAACCTTGTGTTTACCTCGGGCAGTATGACCATTCATTTCTCGGAATTCGCACTCGTCAGCAAAATGCTCCATAACCCGATCCAGACACTGATTCGAAAACGCATCGTTGAAGGTGTTCAGTAAACTGCGTATATCATTCGCCATTTCTAAGTTGTCCATGCCATCCATTCAGCCCATAGGGTTTATCACATACCACCCATCAGGTAAAGGTACTTGGCTGGCGCACGCGAAAGCGTTCACGGGTCACTTTGACAGGCTCAGGTTGATATTCTCTACCCATTAAAATAACAGTAAAAAATGGGAAAAATATCATGAATAATGCAGTGATCACGGATAACTGCAATGGTGTTGGTTTCGCTGCGGCACAGCACTTCTGTAATGGAGATTATCGTGTATTAGTGATTGCCATGACACCGAAAAAACTGGGGTAGGATGTCACGCCCTTGTATCAGGCAGGTGCAATGGATAAACAATGATCGCTGATATTAAGCCTCAGCAATTTTACCCTTATTCAAGCTGCCACTGCAGGTATTAACAACAAATGCCCACAATTGAAGAACTGGCCCTGATGACGGATTCATGAGTGGCCATTCCCGGTCTTACCCGAAGACGCAAAACCCGCGTCATTTATTCAACCAAAGTAAGCGAAAATTCACTATATTGGCACGATTTTGGGCTATAGCCTGTTTAAGCTCGCCAATATTTTATTCGATCGTGGTATGGGATTGAACGTCGTTATGCCGACAGCGGTATCATAGTCGACCTTGCATTTTACTTACTTTTTCTATGAATATGTGTAATTTGAAGTACACACTCTGAGGCACATTTCTGATACCATCGCTCTCCTGAAAATACCTACAAGCAGCCGTGAGCCGTCAAACTGAAACCTTGACGGCCTGTTTCATGGCAATAGAGAGAACTGGCCCGGAATCTGTACCCATGCCTAACAGTCAAGAAAGAGCACACTTTCCAAGAGCAAACCTTCTTAAAGAGCAATTGGAGAAACGGATTCTGATCCTTGACGGTGCCATGGGCACCATGATTCAAGGCTATAAGCTGGATGAAGAAGATTACCGTGGAGAACGGTTTGCTGATCACAGCTGTGACCTCAAGGGCAATAATGACCTTCTCTCTCTGACACGCCCTGAGATCATCAAGGAGATTTACCAGTCTTACCTGGATGCCGGAGCTGACATTCTGGAAACCAATACCTTTAACGCTACAACCATTGCCATGGCTGACTATGAGATGGAACATCTGGTCCCGGAGATCAACCGGGAGTCAGCCCGTATAGCCAGAGAAGTGGCTGATGTAGCCACTGCTCAAAACCCTGATAAGCCCCGTTTCGTAGCAGGGGTGCTAGGCCCAACCAACAGAACCGCTTCCATTTCGCCTGACGTCAACAATCCGGGCTATCGCAACACCAGCTTTGAAGCATTGGCTATGGCCTACAAAGAAGCAGCCCTTGCCCTGATTGAGGGGGGTTCCGATATTATTCTGATCGAAACCATTTTCGACACCCTGAATGCCAAAGCCGCTATCTTTGCCGTAAAAGAACTGTTTGACGAGCTGGGTTATGAACTGCCCATCATGATTTCAGGCACCATTACCGATGCTTCCGGCCGCACCCTTTCAGGACAAACCACGGAAGCTTTCTGGAACTCTGTGCAACATGCCAATCCTGTCTCTGTAGGCCTGAACTGTGCCCTGGGTGCCAGTGAGCTGCGTCCATATCTGGAAGAACTGTCCAACATTGCCAACACTTTTATCAGCGCACACCCTAATGCGGGCTTGCCTAATGCGTTTGGCGAGTACGATCAAACTCCGGATGAAATGGCAGACATTGTTGCCGAGTTTGCCGAATCCGGCCTGGTGAACATTATTGGTGGTTGCTGCGGCAGTACTCCGGCTCATATCAAGGCAATTGCAGATAGAATGACGTCTATCGAAAGACGTCAGATTCCTGAAATTCCTGTCGCCTGTCGTCTCAGTGGTCTTGAGCCCTTCAATATTTTTGCAGACTCGCTGTTTGTCAATGTCGGTGAACGTTGTAATGTAACCGGCTCAGCCCGCTTTAAACGCCTGATTATTGAAGAAGATTACGACACAGCCCTGGACGTTGCTCGTCAGCAGGTTGAAAACGGAGCCCAGGTCATCGACATCAACATGGATGAAGGGATGCTGGATGCCAAAAGGGCTATCACTACTTTCCTGAATCTGGTGGCCTCTGAGCCGGACATCTCCAAAGTGCCGGTCATGGTGGACTCATCTAAATGGGATGTCATCGAAGCCGGTCTGCAATGCATTCAGGGCAAAGGCATTGTTAACTCTATCAGCCTGAAAGAAGGCGAAGAAGCTTTCCGCCATCAGGCAAGGCTATGCCGTAATTACGGTGCTGCCGTTGTGGTGATGGCTTTTGACGAGACCGGTCAGGCTGACACCGAAGCCCGCAAAATAGAAATCTGTAAGCGTTCTTACGATATTCTGGTTAATGAAGTGGGCTTCCCACCCCAGGACATTATTTTTGACCCGAATATCTTTGCTGTGGCTACCGGTATTGATGAGCACAACAATTATGCGGTGGACTTCATCAATGCGACTCGCTACATCAGGGAAAACCTGCCCCATGCCATGATCTCTGGCGGCGTTAGTAACGTTTCCTTCTCATTCAGGGGTAACAACCCGGTCAGGGAAGCCATTCATGCGGTCTTCCTGTATCACGCCATCAAAGATGGTCTGACTATGGGTATTGTCAATGCCGGACAGCTGGAAATTTACGAGGAAATCCCCAAAGAGCTACGTGAACGGGTTGAAGATGTCATTCTCAACCGCAATAACGAAGCCACAGAAGCCTTACTGGCCATTGCAGAGGACTATCGCGGTGGCAGCACCGGCCAGAAGAAAGTAGAAGACCTTTCCTGGCGTGAACAGGACGTCAACAAACGTCTTGAACATGCCCTCGTGAAAGGGATAACCACCTACATTGTTGAAGACACCGAAGAAGCTCGTCAACAGGCAGATCGCCCTATTCATGTTATCGAAGGTCCATTGATGGAGGGTATGAACGTAGTCGGTGATCTGTTTGGAGCCGGTAAAATGTTTCTACCCCAGGTCGTCAAAAGTGCCCGGGTTATGAAACAGGCCGTTGCCCACCTGATTCCTTTCATTGAAGAAGAGAAAGACGGCGACGTTCAGTCCAACGGCAAGATACTGATGGCGACCGTTAAAGGCGATGTACACGACATTGGCAAAAATATTGTCGGCGTTGTGCTGGCCTGTAATAACTTCGAGGTGATCGACCTGGGTGTTATGGTACCCTGCGAAAAAATCCTGCAGGTAGCCAGGGAAGAAAACGTGGACATTATTGGTCTCAGCGGTTTGATCACACCGTCTCTGGACGAAATGGTGCATGTCGCCAGCGAGATGCAACGCCAGGACATGCACCTGCCCCTGTTAATCGGCGGTGCAACCACTTCCAGAGCTCACACGGCTGTGAAAATAGAGCCACAGTTTCAAAATGATCTGGCACTTTATGTGACCGATGCCTCCCGTAGTGTTGGTATTGCGACACGATTGATGAGTAAAGAACTGAAACCGGGACTGATCGAGGAGACGCGTGCCGAGTACGAAAAAATTCGAGTACGCCATGAGAAACGCAGTAATAAGCGACAATTACTGACTTATGAGGAGGCTGTTGATAATCGCTTTGATGCCGGCTGGAACAACTATCAACCACCCGCCCCAACCTTCACAGGTGTCAAAGTGTTTGAAGATTACCCGCTGGAAAAACTGGTGGATTACATCGACTGGACACCTTTTTTCATCACCTGGGATCTGGCGGGCAAATATCCGAATATCCTGAAAGATGACATTGTCGGTGAAGCGGCCACCACCCTTTACAATGATGCCAGGGCCATGTTGAAAGATCTTGTTGAGAACAAGAAAATTGGTGCTCGCGCGGCTATTGGCTTCTGGCCCGCATCTCAGGTAAACGATGATGACCTTGAGGTTTATACCGACGAAGATCGCTCCGAAGTCAAAGCCATGCTTCATCATCTTCGCCAGCAGAACCCAAGACCGGATGATAAGCCAAACTACTGCCTGTCAGACTTTGTTGCACCAAAAAACTCTGGACTGGAAGACTATGTCGGCGGTTTTATCACCACGGCGGGCATTGGTGCGGATGAACTGGCCAACACCTACGAAGACAAGGGCGATGACTACAACAGCATCATGGTGAAGGCGCTTGCTGACCGGCTGGCTGAAGCGTTTGCCGAATATATGCACGAAAAAGTGCGCAAGGAATTCTGGTGTTATGCTCCGGATGAAGTCTTAAGTAATGAAGAACTGATTAAGGAAAAATACACCGGTATCCGCCCTGCCCCCGGCTACCCGGCGTGCCCGGACCACACCGAAAAAGCAACACTGTTTAAGCTGCTCAATGGCGAGGAAAATACCGGAGTCAACCTGACAGAACACTTTGCCATGATGCCCGCAGCCAGTGTCAGTGGTTGGTACTTCTCTCACCCTGAATCCAAATACTTTGGTCTGGGTAAGATCGCCAAAGACCAGCTTGCTTCTTACGCTGAGCGAAAGGGCATAAGTCTGGAAGAAGCCGAACGCTGGTTACGCCCAAATCTTGAATAACACAGTCTGAGGTTTACTTGAAACAGCGCGTTACTACCATATTGAAACTGGGCACCCCCATCATCATGGCGATGCTGTCTCAAAGCCTTCTGAATCTTGTCGATGCTGCCCTGGTGGGTCCCTTGGGAAAAGAAGCGCTGGCGGCAGTGGGTGCCGCCAGTTATGCAAACTTTGTCGGTCTCTCCCTTGTGGCAGGGCTCTCTGCCGGCGTACAGGCGCAAGTAGCCCGTCGATTGGGGGCTGACCATGGTCGTCTGTGTGCGACGCCCGTCAACCATGGCATCATCATCGCCCTGTTCTTTGCCTTGCCCGTCAGTCTTATGCTGATGCTGTTAGCCCCATGGATATTGCACATTTTTAACCAGGGTGCACTAGTGCAGGATACTGCCGTTACCTATTTTCGGATTCGTGTCATGTCCCTGGCTGCTGCCGCTCTTTGCCTCTCTTTCAGAGGTTACTGGAATGGCACGGGGAGGCCTTCAGGTTTTCTGCGTATTCTGGTCATCTCTCACCTCTTCAATGCGCTGGTGAGTTTCGGTCTTATCTATGGCATAGGTCCATTACCAGCAATGGGAGTTGCCGGGGCAGCACTTGGCACTTTCCTCGCAATGTACCTCGCTACCATGCTGAATTTGTTCAGCCTTCTGGGGATCGCCAAAGAACAAGGTTTTATGGACTTCAGGTTTTTAATGAATCGTGACTTTGGGCAGACCCTTCGACTGATACGACTGGCTGTTCCGGATTCTCTGCAACAAATGCTGTTCTCTCTTGGTTTTATGATGCTATTTGCCATCATTGCCCAGATGGGAACCAGTGAACTGGCTGTAGCCCATGTTCTGATGAATATTTCCCTGTTGTTGATTTTGCCGGGTATGGGCATGGGTATGGCTGCTAATACCCTGGTGAGCCAGAGCCTGGGAGCCGGTAAACCCGATAAAGCCTGGCGCTGGGGCTGGGATATTGTCATGGTCGCAGCCAGTATACTGCTACTACTGAGCATCCCCTTACTTTTTGCTCCCAAGTTCCTGCTGAGTCTCTTCCTGCATCAGGAGTCGCTTGTGGAGATGGGAACAATTCCGCTTCAGCTGACCGGTTTGAGTATCTTCCTTGATGCGGCCTCTCTGGTATTCACACAGGCCCTTCTGGGTGCCGGTGCAAATCGCACGGTGCTAGGTATAAGAGCTGCCGGACAGTGGTTAATCCTGTTACCACTGTGCTGGCTGGTTGGACCTGTGCTGGGCCTGGGACTGACTGCAATCTGGCTGGTACAGGCTTTGCAGAGACTTATCAGCTCACTGGCTTTTGTTATGGTCTGGCAGGCCCGGAAATGGGAAAGAATCACTATTTAGAAATTACCCGACATAACAGCATTTTGTCGTCAGATCCGTGAGATCATAGATAGGATCACAAGACGACAAAATGTGCCAATCGAAAAATAACAGGCTTTAGGAGCCATGATCCAAATTATTGTTATCCATAAGGTTGTTAAGAATATCAGCATCACTTCCGCCCAGGGCGAACAGATCAACATCCTTGAACGTAACTTTCTTGGTGACATCACCATTGGCGGTGTCACTGATCTCCATCACGGTATCATTGCCGCTGGCAACAAAATGGAAATGCTCATCAAGGCTGTCACTTGGATCCACCAGGATATCATCCAGCTTCAGCACGTCGCCTTCATCGGTATTGAAATCGGTAATAATCAGCTCGGCAGGGTTTTGCGCTGTGCCGGTGGCATTAAAATCAAAGATATCAGCCCCCAAACCACCAGAAGCAGTGACGTCGTCATGGTCAATGGTGAAAATATCGTCCCCGATATCGCCAATCAGAGTGTCCAAACCGGCACTGGAACTATGGTCAAAGCCTGCCACCCGGTCGCTGATGCTGGCCACATCATTACCACTGCTGTCACTCAGGCTACTGCCGGTGTAGCTGAATAGTAACTGTTCTGAGCTGTCAATCTGGGCGCCATCAAAGGTCACGGTAACTTCCTGGCCGTTTACGGCAACTCCAGTCACCAGACGTGCACTGCCATCAATTTGAACGGTAAAGTCAGAGTTTGAGGGCGAGCCGGAAATGGCTTCGGAGAAGCCCAGCACCAACTCGTTACTGGAAGCCAGAGATGAGGTTAAATCAGGTGCTTTCAGATCCGACTGGGTCACACTGCCTGCAGAGAGCGCATCGGTGGTTGACACGTTGCCCGCCAGATCCTTGATAAACCCGGCGGAGATATCCAGGGAATCATCGCTATAATCACCACCGGAGTTGGTTTCAATACTGTCAGCCTTGGCCGCTGCCAACTCAATAATGAGTTTATTGTTATCCAGCACTTTGGCAGACAACACGTCATCTTCACTGAAGCTCTCGGTCAGTGAGCCGTTGACCTTATAGCTGAGCTTGCTCCAGTCCAGCACCAGCCTTAACTCAGCACTGTCAGCGGCGGTATTGCCACTTAAAATATCATTGAAGTTTGAACCCGACAGCTCCAGCTGATTGGTATCGGGGTCATAACTGGCCGAGGCAATGGTGGTGAGCGGAGCAGTCGTATCGATAATCAGATCTGAACTGTTGTTATCCAGGGAACCTGCTCCTGAAGGTGCTGTCAGGGCGATACTCTGCTCTGAATTGACAGTGATAGCGCCATTAGTCCATGAAGAAGTTGCAGGTTCCTTGAATACTGTATCGATGGGGTTGGACGCCGCAAGGGAGATACTGCCAGTGACATTATCGCCACTCTGAATTGTATAACGGTATAAAAAGCTGTTGTTGTACTCGCCGGATAAGTGGGCATTCGTGTCCAGTACTGCGGTTTGTTGCGTGCCGCCAATATTAAACCGGAGTTCAGGTGTTGTACTGTAGTCAAGTTTAACCACATGGTTGAAATCCACCTGAATCAACAACTCTTCACCGGCTTTATAAGTGTCATTCACAGAGACAACACGAACATCCGTAATTTTGTTACCTTGCCTCCCCTGCGCGGTTGGCGTATCCGTAGGAGAGAGAATTTCCATATCCAGACCGTTTGACGGTGATGAAAAAGAATAGCCGTTGCCAGCACGGTCTACCAGAAACCCTTCTTCAACATGTACAACCATAGTGTCTGGCCAGTCACTGTAGCCCCGGAAGTTTTTTTCAAACGCATCAGCCCCACTCTGGTTCAGGTCTATTTTCATCTCATGATTTATTGATGAGTGCCGTTCAAAACTGCTGGCCGAAAAATCATCTGCCTTGAAATAATGCCGCTCGCCAGTCTCTGTATTTTCAACGTACAGCTTGCTCCAGTCAGGCGTCATCTGGCTGACTTCGTTGGAATTAAGCGCTTGATTACCATCTGAATAAATAAATATCCGGCCCGGCGAATAGCCGTCGCTACCAACCCAGAAGTTAACCGCACCCAGACCCGGTAAGGAAGGGTTGGTTGTATCAACTTCAAGTGCTGCATTGCTTGCCAGTGAGTTGGCCTGAGCCCCCGTCGGAAGGGTGCTAACATCCACTGAATTACCGGCCAGGTCGGTAATGCTGCCGTTGGACAGATCCAGGCTGCTGACATCAAGGTCTGAGCTGTCTTGACCACTGCCAATCGTATAATTGAACACCAGTTTGTCCGTTCCGGCACCACTGGAGTAGGTGGCCTGGCCACCGGTATCCAGGTTAAGGGCTGGAACTCCAGAAATATCAACGGCTTCAGTGAAAGACACCTCAATCTGGATTACCTTGCCCTCGTTGTAAGGGCCGTCGGAGGTCAGGCTGTTGACTGCGGTAATTTCCGGAGCATTAACATCTATGATGGCACTGCCCGTCTGGGCCAGCGCATCGTTACTGTTAACCGGAGGCAGCGTGGCAAGCATGCTGTTCCCTGCGGAATCAAAGACCATGACCCCGGCAGGTATGGTCAGCGCAGAATCTGAAGCGTAGTTAAGCCCCTGGCTGTTTTCACTGTTACCCGCACCAACGGTGTAGACAAACCTTAATATATCGCTACCAGCACCACTGTCGTAGGTGGCTACGGCGCCGTTATTCAGATTCAGCGTTGGGTAGGTGCTGGCATCGGAAGCATCAATACCACTGATGTTCACTGACTCACTGAGCTGAACGAGAATAACCACCTGTTCTCCGGTGATAAATTGACCGGGATCTTCAAGGCGTACCTGCAACACCGTCGGTGCAGCAATGTCGGTGTAATCCAGGGTCAGGTCACTGGTGGCTGCGGCACCTTCGTTACCCGCCAAATCCCTCAGGAATCCTGCCTGGATATCAACGCCATCCTCTGAACCCTTATAGCCAAATATGCCCTCAAGTTCGGTGGCCTTGGCATCAGTTAACTGGATTGACAGGGTATCCGCTCCCGCCAGACGGGCAACCGTCACATCACTGGCAGAGAAGCTGACGTTTTGTGTGATACCGTCATCCTTATCGATATCAATCACCAGCTTGCTCCAGTCCAGCCTGCCTGAAAGATCGGCGGTGGCACTTTCGCTGTTGTTCAGCAGTTGATCAAAATCCGCTCCCTTCAGCAGGAGCTGGTTGTTGTTTTCATCGTAGGCGGCACTGGTGATGGTGGTGGTAGCTGCATCTGTGTCAATAACAATGTCACTGCTACCGGCCAGTGATTCAGTGCTGGCGGTTCCGGGCAATGTCAGGCTGACATTACTGCCTGCACCGTTGACCAGGGAGCCTGCAGAAATGCCGGTACTGAACGTCAGGGAACTGGTATCACGATAGTTAAGGTCATCAATGTTTTCCCCGGCACTCACGGTATGGCGGAACACAAATTCCCTGGTGCCATCGCCTGAGACATAAACGGCATTACCCCCATAAGGATCGGCCTGGGTCGGCTGTCTGTCATTAAGCAACAACAAGAGAGGGTCATTATTAGGGTCGTAATTTTGCAGCGAGACCTTTTCACTGAACCGTACGCGAATCAGAATTTCATCACCGGCCTGATAGCTTCCATCTACGGTGTCGGAGGAAACATTAAGAACCGTAGCGCCGTTGCTGGTGACAGTGACCGCCTGATCCGCAAGAGCATCGGTAGTAGATCGGTTGCCCGCCCGGTCAGCCATAAAGCCTTGACTGATATCCAGTGCTGTGTCCCCTGATACGGTACTGAAACCATTGTTGTCCAGTACCTTGTTGACGCCTTCATCAATAACAATCTCAAGCCGGTTATTGTGAATCTCTACTGAACCAATATCGGAGGCGTCAAGACTGACACTTTCAAAGCTACCATCAGGCTGTTTCAGTTTTATAGAGAGCTTGCTCCAGTCAAACCGTGACAGAGCATCTCCTGTCAGGCTCAAGCCAACGGATTCGCCACTGCCCAATAACGCATCAAAACCACTGCCATTGATGGTCAGTTTTTGATCATTGGCGCCCTCGGGAGCCAGAGTAACCCCGGTAATAGACACATCTGGGGCGGAGCCGTCGATCATGATATCCGCGGTACTGGCCAGCGAATCGCTATTGGCAGCAACAGGAACCGTCAGCACAGCGGCATTGCCCGATAAATCTTTGATGGTGCCACCATTGAGCTGCAGGGCGCTGGCACTCAGTACATCCAGGTCCGGTGCCTCATCCCCTGGCTGAACAGTGTACTCAAACACCAGCTCCTGGGTGCCAGACCCGGAACTGAACCGGGCAACAGAGATATTGTCACCAGTACCCATCAACAGTACCGGTGTACCCGTCACCTCCACGGCTTCATCAAAGCTCACCTGCAAACGGATAACGGAACCCGTTGCGTATTCCCCGTCCACTGTCAGGCTGGTGATACCGCTGACAGAAGGTGCAATACCATCAGGAGGCAGTATGAAGATCTCCACGCCAGCGCTGTTGCCATCGCTCATGGTGTTACCAGCCGCATCCCGGAAGAAACCATCACTGGTAATCCGGATCAGATCCATACCTTCCTCATTACCATAGCCTGAGGTGGCACGCATGCTGGAAAGCTTGCTACTACTGATCTTGATGTTCAATTGTTGATCGTTCACGGCCAGAGCGGATTCAATATCAGCCGCGCTAAAGCTGATATCCGTGTTACTGCCGCTATTGTCAACAACCCGCCATGAAAGTTTTGACCAATCCAGTCTGCCAATCAGATCGGTATCGGTGGACTCACCTGGTGACAGCAGTGAGCTGAAACCATTACCGGAAAGCGTCAGAATGCCCGCTGAACTGGCTGAGCTGCTGCTGAGCCCTACGGTAGGAGAAACCGTATCAATCCTGATGTCGTTTTGTTGAGCCAGGGCCCCGGCTTCATTCAGCTCAGGCAAGAGCAAGTCTGCGTTGTTACCTAAGAGGTCGGTAATCGTACCGCCACCAAGATCCAGTGCGGAGGTGGATAATGCATTGAGGTCGGCAGACTCATCGGGATTAGCCACTGTGTAGGTAAAGGAAAGGACTTTAGTTCCTGAACCACCGCTGTACGTGCCAAGACGGTCAATTGTGCCGGTTTCCAGCTGTAGAGTAGGATTCCCTGTCACCTGGACAGGCTCAGAAAACTCTACCTTGACGGTAATGGTGTCACCATCGCTGTACCACTGATCCGCATCATCACTGTAAAGGCGCACAACTTCCGGGTTACCACCGCTGTTGGTCACGTTGTCGACAGAGAAGCCGGCTATCGAAGAAGTGTCATTACCGACGAGGTCTTCCAGGCGGTCATTGTCCAGAGCACTGCCCGCACCGGGCCCAGTGTAATCCAGAGTGACCGTCTGACCATCCGTAATCGCGTTGGAGAGCGTCAGAGTCAGTTGCTGGCCACTGATAGCAAGGCTACTGACCGGTTCACTCTGCCCGTCGACGACAATATTAAACAGGGATGGATTAATGGTGGCATTACCATTCAGTGCCTCACTGAACGTTAATGTCACGGTATTGCCATCCACCTCGGCGGTGGACAGGCTGGGTGAAATGGTGTCCGTGGTATTGGTGACGGTTATGTCGCCATGATTGAGGGCAGCGGCGTCAAAGCCCCGCAAATCTTCGACCCGGTCATTGTTACTACTGCTATCTGCACTGGATGGGCTATAGCTAAACGTCACCGACTCCCCGTCTGCCACGGGGCTGGCCAGCTGCACCGTTACCTGATTACCACTAATTGAAGTACTGCTGACCGACCTGCTGGTACCCGCCACATCAACATTCAGAATTCCGGTCAGGCTGACACTCTCATTCAAATCCTCTGAATAAGTCAGGGTGAGAGTATCACCGTCCACCACGGCACTGTTAATAGTTGGTACTGAGGTATCTGTATTATTCTCAACCAGAGCACTACTGAAGCTACTACTGTCATTGCCCTGGTCATCCTGAATGGGGCCACCGCCATTATTGCTGGCATCAGCCACGCTATAGGACAACTGAACAATGTCCGCATCGCCAACCGGGCTGTCCAGAGTTAACGTCATCCGGCTACCGGAAATGCTGACGCTTGACACAGTACGGCTGCCGCCGCCAACCAGAGACAGGGTGAAGGCACTGGTATCGGGAACGCTGCCGGGATCAAGCGTTTCATTATAATCAATGACCAGCTGGTCACCCTCTACGGTCATATTCTGGCGAACCGCAGCAGAAACATCGGGCGTCACTGAAGCAGAGAAACTACTTAATGCGGCAAATGGGTTAATTCCCACCTGTTCCTGAAGGGCATTACTGCCGGGCGTATAATCAAGCGTCACACCGCCCGAGGGACTAACCGCTGTGTCCAGACTAAGGCGAATCTGGGTATCGTTAAGATAAGAGACATTAAGAACATTGACAGCACTACCATCAATGGCCACATCAAAGTCAGCCAGGTCAGGGACACGACTCTTGTCCATATTTTCACTAAAAGTCAGTACCAGATTCTGTGTATTAGCCACGATTTCAGCAGAAGATAGCGTGGGGGTGGTACCGGAGAAGATAACGGTCGAAGTGTCCGTCGTAACGTTTCCAGTACTGTCGGTTTGGGTAACGGTAATATCCAGTGTACCGTCAGACAGGTTACTGACATCCAGCTCACTGCCCGCCAAACTCCAGGTGCCATCCAGTCCAACCGTTACAGTGGCAGAGACAGTAGCAGCTGATGTATCTTCAATTTCGACCTGAATGGAAGCTCCGGGCTCACCAACACCGGAAACCAGAACGGCACCTTCTTCGGCGGCGCTGATCTGGTTGTCACCCATTATGTTGTTATCAATGGCAATGGTCTGGGCAAGGGTGAGCTGACCATCGCTCAGCAGCTGCTCAATAATTTCCTGATCCGTATTCCCCAAAGGCGACAGATCTGTGTTTTCCAGCACAATCTGCTGCACTACATCACCACCGGCAACAACGCTAACGTCAATGACGGTATCACTGCCTTCTGTGCGGAAATGAATAAACTGATCTGCTGTAGTATTTTCCTCACCACTGAGAAGAGCGTGCAAATCGAGAATGTCACCACCGGCACCGACGGAAAAATCTGTAATGCGGTCAATGGCCGGATCACCGGCAGAGCCACCGTCACCAGCCTGCCAGACAAAACGATCCTGACCACTACCACCCGTTAACCAATCATCGCCCTCACCACCAGTGAGCACATCAGCACCTGACTCACCGTCCATAAAGTCTGTACCGTTGCCGCCTGTCAGGGTGTTATCTTGGGCATCCCCTCGGCTAACATTCGCACTGTAAGTGGTTGCAGAACTGGCAACACCACCTGCCTCTGTAGAGGTAACACTGATATTCAGTGGGTCACCATCGTTCAGTGTCAGCGAGGGCGTATAGCTCCAGTTACCATCACTGCCAACGGATGCACTGAAACTGTTATTGTTAATGGTAAAGTTCAGGGTAGTATTTGGTTGGCCCGTACCCGTAATCACGGGCTGGAAACTATTATCGACGACAACAGAATCAATTTTGGGCGGTGTATAAAAATCAATGGTATGAGTGCTGCTCTCCAGAGCACCATCGCTTACCTTAAAGCCAATGCTGCCATGGTGACTACCGTTAATGCTGGCATCTGCGGTAAATTCCAGGTTTGGAATATCACTGGTGCTGATTACCTGGTTAACGGAGACGGCACTGCCGTTTAATGTCAGGCTTCCCGAAGCAGGCAAGGATGTCAACGTAATGGAAGCAAGACTATCCCCTGAATCCACATCACTGAAGCCAAATTCAGCATTAGTAAAGGCATGCTTTCCCGCCTCACTGAGACTTAGATTGTTATCAGCTGCAATGGGTGCGTCGTTGGTGCCGTTAATGGTAATCACTATATCGTGGGTGGTGCCATCCAGAGACTTCACCGTAATGGTTTCATTCAGGCTGTCACCATCCCCCAGAGCCTGAATAGCTGACTGACTATTATCCGCTGAGTAGCTCCAGCTGCCATCGGTGTTCATGGTCAGTGAACCATAGGTGCCAGTTATGGTCTCTCCGGTAAAACTCCCTTCGCCGTTATCCACATCGTTCACACTCAGGCTGCCAGTGGCAGTCAGGATATTACCCGCATCTTCAGTGACACTGCCGGTGTCCGTACCATTGATCACCGCCGCATCGTTAGTGCCGGTTATTGTTATGGTCACCTGCTGATCAACGGTACCTCCTTCCCCGTCATTAACAGTGACGGTGTAAGTCTGGGTCAGAGTCTGACCGGCACCCAGGTAATCAATGTCGGCATCATTAACACTGAAACTCCAGTCGATACGGCCGCTGCCATCGCCCTGGGTGTCGTCCGCCACGGTCGCCGTCAAACTACCCAAGTAGCCATTGGCTCCGGCACTGACGCTGACAGTCTGCTGGTCTGAAAAATCAACATCGGCAATGGTGAACGAGCCAGTGTCAGTCAGACTGTTGCTGTTTTCACCGGCACCACCGTCGACAATCTCGGTGACCGCCCCGGCAACATCGGTGGCACTCGTGATAGTAGGTGCATCGTTGGTGCCGGTTATTGTGATAGTCACCTGCTGATCGACAGTACCGCCTTTGCCGTCATCAACAGTCACGGTGTAAGTTTGGTTCAGTGTCTCACCTGCACTTAGGTAATCGACGTCGGCATCATCGACACTGAAACTCCAGTCGATCCGGCCGCTGCCGTCACCCTGGGTATCATCAGCAACGGTAGCTGTCAGGCTGCCAAGGTAACCGTTGGCTCCAGCACTGACACTGACGCTCTGCTGGTCATTTAGATCAACATCGGCGATGGTGAAGGAGCCATTGTCGGTCAGGGTGTTGCTGTTCTCACCGACACCACCATCGACAATCTCAGTGACCATCCCGGCGACATCGGTGGCACTGCTAATAGTTGGTGCATCATTAGTACCGGTCAGGGTGATGGTCACCTGCTGATCGACAGTACCGCCTTTGCCGTCATCAACAGTCACGGTGTAAGTTTGGTTCAGTGTCTCACCTGCACTTAGGTAATCGACGTCGGCATCATCGACACTGAAACTCCAGTCGATCCGGCCGCTGCCGTCACCCTGGGTATCATCAGCAACGGTAGCTGTCAGGCTGCCAAGGTAACCGTTGGCTCCAGCACTGACACTGACGCTCTGCTGGTCATTTAGATCAACATCGGCGATGGTGAAGGAGCCATTGTCGGTCAGGGTGTTGCTGTTCTCACCGACACCACCATCGACAATCTCAGTGACCATCCCGGCGACATCGGTGGCACTGCTAATAGTTGGTGCATCATTAGTACCGGTCAGGGTGATGGTCACTTGCTGATCGACAGTACCGCCTTTGCCGTCATCAACAGTCACGGTGTAAGTTTGGTTCAGTGTCTCACCTGCACTTAGGTAATCGACGTCGGCATCATCAACACTGAAACTCCAGTCGATCCGGCCGCTGCCGTCACCCTGGGTGTCATCCGCTACGGTAGCTGTCAGGCTGCCAAGGTAACCGTTGGCTCCAGCACTGACGCTGACAGTCTGCTGGTCATTCAGATCAACATCGGCGATGGTGAAGGAGCCATTGTCAGTCAGGGTATTGCTGTTCTCACCGGCGCCACCATCGACAATCTCAGTGACCATCCCGGCGACATCGGTGGCACTGGTGATAGTAGGTGCATCGTTGGTACCGGTTATTGTGATAGTCACCTGCTGATCAACGGTACCACCTTCCCCGTCATTAACAGTGACGGTGTAAGTCTGGTTTAAGGTTTCACCGGCACTCAGGTAATCAATGTCGGCATCATCAACACTGAAACTCCAGTCGATCCGGCCACTGCCGTCACCCTGGGTGTCATCCGCCACGGTAGCCGTCAGGCTGCCAAGGTAACCGTTGGCTCCAGCACTGACGCTGACCGTCTGCTGGTCTGAAAGATCGACATCAGCAATGGTGAACGAGCCGGTGTCAGTCAGGCTGTTGCTGTTTTCACCGGCACCACCGTCGACAATCTCGGTGACCGCCCCGGCAACATCGGTGGCACTGGTGATAGTAGGTGCATCGTTGGTACCGGTTATTGTGATAGTCACCTGCTGATCAACGGTACCACCTTCCCCGTCATTAACAGTGACGGTGTAAGTCTGGTTTAAGGTTTCACCGGCACTCAGGTAATCAATGTCGGCATCATCAACACTGAAACTCCAGTCGATCCGGCCGCTGCCATCACCCTGGGTGTCATCCGCCACGGTAGCCGTCAGGCTACCCAGATAACCATTGGCTCCGGCACTGACGCTGACCGTCTGCTGGTCTGAAAGATCGACATCAGCAATGGTGAACGAGCCGGTGTCAGTCAGGCTGTTGCTGTTTTCACCGGCACCACCGTCGACAATCTCGGTGACCGCCCCGGCAACATCGGTGGCACTCGTGATAGTAGGTGCATCGTTGGTGCCGGTTATTGTGATAGTCACCTGCTGATCAACGGTACCACCTTCCCCGTCATTAACAGTGACGGTGTAAGTCTGGTTTAAGGTTTCACCGGCACTCAGGTAATCAATGTCGGCATCATCAACACTGAAACTCCAGTCGATCCGGCCGCTGCCATCACCCTGGGTGTCGTCTACCACGGTAGCCGTCAGGCTGCCCAGATAACCATTGGCTCCGGCACTGACGCTGACCGTCTGCTGGTCTGAAAGATCGACATCAGCAATGGTGAACGAGCCGGTGTCAGTCAGGCTGTTGCTGTTTTCACCGGCACCACCGTCGACAATCTCGGTGACCGCCCCGGCAACATCGGTGGCACTCGTGATAGTAGGTGCATCGTTGGTGCCGGTTATTGTGATAGTCACCTGCTGATCAACGGTACCACCTTCCCCGTCATTAACAGTGACGGTGTAAGTCTGGTTTAAGGTTTCACCGGCACTCAGGTAATCAATGTCGGCATCATCAACACTGAAACTCCAGTCGATCCGGCCACTGCCGTCACCCTGGGTGTCATCCGCCACGGTAGCCGTCAGGCTACCCAGATAACCATTGGCTCCGGCACTGACGCTGACCGTCTGCTGGTCTGAAAGATCGACATCAGCAATGGTGAACGAGCCGGTGTCAGTCAGGCTGTTGCTGTTTTCACCGGCACCACCGTCGACAATCTCGGTGACCGCCCCGGCAACATCGGTGGCACTCGTGATAGTAGGTGCATCGTTGGTGCCGGTTATTGTGATAGTCACCTGCTGATCAACGGTACCACCTTCCCCGTCATTAACAGTGACGGTGTAAGTCTGGTTTAAGGTTTCACCGGCACTCAGGTAATCAATGTCGGCATCATCAACACTGAAGCTCCAGTCGATCCGGCCGTTGCCATCACCCTGGGTGTCATCCGCCACGGTAGCCGTCAGGCTACCCAGATAACCATTGGCTCCGGCACTGACGCTGACCGTCTGCTGGTCTGAAAGATCGACATCAGCAATGGTGAACGAGCCGGTGTCAGTCAGGCTGTTGCTGTTTTCACCGGCACCACCGTCGACAATCTCGGTGACCGCCCCGGCAACATCGGTGGCACTCGTGATAGTAGGTGCATCGTTGGTGCCGGTTATTGTGATAGTCACCTGCTGATCAACGGTACCACCTTCCCCGTCATTAACAGTGACGGTGTAAGTCTGGTTTAAGGTTTCACCGGCACTCAGGTAATCAATGTCGGCATCATCAACACTGAAACTCCAGTCGATCCGGCCGCTGCCATCACCCTGGGTGTCGTCTACCACGGTAGCCGTCAGGCTGCCCAGATAACCGTTGGCTCCAGCACTGACACTGACACTCTGCTGGTCATTCAGATCAACATCGGCGATGGTGAAGGAGCCATTGTCAGTCAGGGTATTGCTGTTCTCACCGGCACCACCATCGACAATCTCAGTGACCATCCCGGCGACATCGGTGGCACTGCTAATAGTTGGTGCATCATTAGTACCGGTCAGGGTGATAGTCACCTGCTGATCGACGGTACCGCCTTCGCCATCGTCAACAGTGACGGTGTAAGTTTGGGTCAGGGTCTGACCGGCAGCCAGGTGATCGACGTCGGCATCATCAACACTGAAACTCCAGTCGATCCGGCCACTGCCGTCACCCTGGGTATCATCGGCTACGGTAGCAGTGAGGCTGCCAAGGTAACCGTTGGCTCCAGCACTGACACTGACACTCTGCTGGTCATTCAGATCAACATCGGCGATGGTGAAGGAGCCATTGTCGGTCAGGGTATTGCTGTTCTCACCGGCGCCACCATCGACAATCTCGGTGACCATCCCGGCGACATCGGTGACACTGCTAATAGTTGGTGCATCATTAGTACCGGTCAGGGTGATGGTCACTTGCTGATCGACAGTACCGCCTTTGCCATCATTAACAGTCACGGTGTAAGTTTGGTTCAGTGTCTCACCTGCACTTAGGTAATCGACGTCGGCATCATCAACACTGAAACTCCAGTCGATCCGGCCGCTGCCATCACCCTGGGTGTCATCCGCCACGGTAGCCGTCAGGCTACCCAGATAACCATTGGCTCCGGCACTGACGCTGACCGTCTGCTGGTCTGAAAGATCGACATCAGCAATGGTGAACGAGCCGGTGTCAGTCAGGCTGTTGCTGTTTTCACCGGCACCACCGTCGACAATCTCGGTGACCGCCCCGGCAACATCGGTGGCACTGGTGATAGTAGGTGCATCGTTGGTGCCGGTTATTGTGATAGTCACCTGCTGATCAACGGTACCACCTTCCCCGTCATTAACAGTGACGGTGTAAGTCTGGTTTAAGGTTTCACCGGCACTCAGGTAATCAATGTCGGCATCATCAACACTGAAGCTCCAGTCGATCCGGCCGTTGCCATCACCCTGGGTGTCATCCGCCACGGTAGCCGTCAGGCTACCCAGATAACCATTGGCTCCGGCACTGACGCTGACCGTCTGCTGGTCTGAAAGATCGACATCAGCAATGGTGAACGAGCCGGTGTCAGTCAGGCTGTTGCTGTTTTCACCGGCACCACCGTCGACAATCTCGGTGACCGCCCCGGCAATATCGGTGGCACTGGTGATAGTAGGTGCATCGTTGGTACCGGTTATTGTGATAGTCACCTGCTGATCAACGGTACCACCTTCCCCGTCATTAACAGTGACGGTGTAAGTCTGGTTTAAGGTTTCACCGGCACTCAGGTAATCAATGTCGGCATCATCAACACTGAAACTCCAGTCGATCCGGCCGCTGCCATCACCCTGGGTGTCGTCTACCACGGTAGCCGTCAGGCTGCCCAGATAACCGTTGGCTCCGGCACTGACGCTGACCGTCTGCTGGTCTGAAAGATCGACATCAGCAATGGTGAACGAGCCGGTGTCAGTCAGGCTGTTGCTGTTTTCACCGGCACCACCGTCGACAATCTCGGTGACCGCCCCGGCAACATCGGTGGCACTCGTGATAGTAGGTGCATCGTTGGTGCCGGTTATTGTGATAGTCACCTGCTGATCAACGGTACCACCTTCCCCGTCATTAACAGTGACGGTGTAAGTCTGGTTTAAGGTTTCACCGGCACTCAGGTAATCAATGTCGGCATCATCAACACTGAAGCTCCAGTCGATCCGGCCGTTGCCATCACCCTGGGTGTCATCCGCCACGGTAGCCGTCAGGCTACCCAGATAACCATTGGCTCCGGCACTGACGCTGACCGTCTGCTGGTCTGAAAGATCGACATCAGCAATGGTGAACGAGCCGGTGTCAGTCAGGCTGTTGCTGTTTTCACCGGCACCACCGTCGACAATCTCGGTGACCGCCCCGGCAACATCGGTGGCACTCGTGATAGTAGGTGCATCGTTGGTGCCGGTTATTGTGATAGTCACCTGCTGATCAACGGTACCACCTTCCCCGTCATTAACAGTGACGGTGTAAGTCTGGTTTAAGGTTTCACCGGCACTCAGGTAATCAATGTCGGCATCATCAACACTGAAGCTCCAGTCGATCCGGCCGCTGCCATCACCCTGGGTGTCGTCTGCCACGGTAGCCGTCAGGCTGCCCAGATAACCGTTGGCTCCAGCACTGACACTGACACTCTGCTGGTCATTCAGATCAACATCGGCGATGGTGAATGAGCCATTGTCGGTCAGGGTGTTGCTGTTCTCACCGGCGCCACCATCGACAATCTCGGTGACCATCCCGGCAACATCGGTGGCACTGCTGATAGTTGGTGCATCATTAGTACCGGTCAGGGTGATGGTCACTTGCTGATCGACAGTACCGCCTTTGCCGTCATCAACAGTCACGGTGTAGGTCTGGGTCAGAGTCTCGCCGACGCCCAGATAGTCAATGTCGGCATCATCGACACTGAAACTCCAGTCGATCCGGCCGCTGCCGTCACCCTGGGTGTCATCCGCTACGGTAGCGGTGAGGCTGCCAAGGTAACCGTTGGCTCCAGCACTGACACTGACGCTCTGCTGGTCATTCAGATCAACATCGGCGATGGTGAAGGAGCCATTGTCAGTCAGGGTGTTGCTGTTCTCACCGGCGCCACCATCGACAATCTCGGTGACCATCCCGGCAACATCGGTGGCACTGCTGATAGTTGGTGCATCATTGGTACCGGTCAGAGTAATGGTCACTTGCTGATCGACAGTACCGCCTTTGCCGTCATCAACAGTCACGGTGTAGGTTTGGTTCAGTGTCTCACCTGCACTCAGGTAATCGACGTCGGCGTCATCGACACTGAAACTCCAGTCGATCCGGCCGCTGCCGTCACCCTGGGTGTCATCCGCTACGGTAGCGGTGAGACTGCCAAGGTAACCGTTGGCTCCAGCACTGACAATGACGCTCTGCTGATCACTCAGATCAACATCGGCGATGGTGAAGGAGCCATTGTCGGTCAGGGTGTTGCTGTTCTCACCGGCGCCACCATCGACAATCTCAGTGACCATCCCGGCAACATCGGTGGCACTGCTGATAGTTGGTGCATCATTAGTACCGGTCAGAGTAATGGTCACTTGCTGATCGACAGTACCGCCTTTGCCGTCATCAACAGTCACTGTGTAGGTTTGGTTCAGTGTCTCACCTGCACTTAGGTAATCGACGTCGGCATCATCAACACTGAAACTCCAGTCGATCCGGCCGCTGCCGTCACCCTGGGTGTCATCCGCTACGGTAGCGGTGAGGCTGCCAAGGTAACCGTTGGCTCCAGCACTAACACTGACGCTCTGCTGATCACTCAGATCAACATCGGCGATGGTGAAGGAGCCATTGTCGGTCAGGGTGTTGCTGTTCTCACCGGCGCCACCATCGACAATCTCGGTGACCATCCCAGCAACATCGGTGGCACTGCTGATAGTTGGTGCATCATTACTACCGGTCAGAGTAATGGTCACTTGCTGATCGACAGTACCGCCTTTGCCGTCATCAACAGTCACAGTGTAGGTTTGGTTCAGTGTCTCACCTGCACTTAGGTAATCGACGTCGGCATCATCAACACTGAAACTCCAGTCGATCCGGCCACTGCCGTCACCCTGGGTGTCATCCGCTACGGTAGCGGTGAGACTGCCAAGGTAACCGTTGGCTCCAGCGCTGACACTGACGCTCTGCTGGTCACTCAGATCAACATCGGCGATGGTGAAGGAGCCATTGTCGGTCAGGGTGTTGCTGTTCTCACCGGCGCCACCATCGACAATCTCGGTGACCATCCCGGCAACATCGGTGGCACTGCTGATAGTTGGTGCATCATTAGTACCGGTCAGGGTGATGGTCACTTGCTGATCGACAGTACCGCCTTTGCCGTCATCAACAGTCACTGTGTAGGTCTGGGTCAGAGTCTCGCCGACGCCCAGATAGTCAATGTCGGCATCATCGACACTGAAACTCCAGTCGATCCGGCCGCTGCCGTCACCCTGGGTGTCATCCGCTACGGTAGCGGTGAGGCTGCCAAGGTAACCGTTGGCTCCAGCACTGACACTGACACTCTGCTGGTCATTCAGATCAACATCGGCAATGGTGAAGGAGCCATTGTCGGTCAGGGTGTTGCTGTTCTCACCGGCGCCACCATCGACAATCTCGGTGACCATCCCGGCAACATCGGTGGCACTGCTGATAGTTGGTGCATCATTAGTACCGGTCAGAGTAATGGTCACTTGCTGATCGACAGTACCGCCTTTGCCGTCATCAACAGTCACAGTGTAGGTTTGGTTCAGTGTCTCACCTGCACTTAGGTAATCGACATCGGCATCATCAACACTGAAACTCCAGTCTATCCGGCCGCTGCCGTCACCCTGGGTGTCATCCGCTACGGTAGCGGTGAGGCTGCCCAGGTATCCGTTGGCACTGGCGCTGACACTGACGCTCTGCTGATCACTCAGATCAACATCGGCGATGGTGAATGAGCCATTGTCGGTCAGGGTGTTGCTGTTCTCACCGGCGCCACCATCGACAATCTCGGTGACCATCCCGGCGACATCGGTGGCACTGCTGATAGTTGGTGCATCATTAGTACCGGTCAGGGTGATGGTCACTTGCTGATCGACAGTACCGCCTTTGCCGTCATCAACAGTCACGGTGTAGGTTTGGTTCAGTGTCTCACCTGCACTTAGGTAATCGACGTCGGCATCATCAACACTGAAACTCCAGTCGATCCGGCCGCTGCCGTCACCCTGGGTGTCATCCGCTACGGTAGCGGTGAGGCTGCCAAGGTAACCGTTGGCTCCAGCACTGACACTGACGCTCTGCTGGTCATTCAGATCAACATCGGCGATGGTGAAGGAGCCATTGTCGGTCAGGGTGTTGCTGTTCTCACCGGCACCACCATCGACAATCTCGGTGACCATCCCGGCAACATCGGTGGCACTGCTGATAGTTGGTGCATCATTAGTACCGGTCAGGGTGATGGTCACTTGCTGATCGACAGTACCGCCTTTGCCGTCATCAACAGTCACGGTGTAGGTTTGGTTCAGTGTCTCACCTGCACTTAGGTAATCGACGTCGGCATCATCAACACTGAAACTCCAGTCGATCCGGCCGCTGCCGTCACCCTGGGTGTCATCCGCTACGGTAGCGGTGAGGCTGCCCAGGTAACCGTTGGCTCCAGCACTGACACTGACGCTCTGCTGGTCACTCAGATCAACATCGGCGATGGTGAAGGAACCATTGTCGGTCAGGGTGTTGCTGTTCTCACCGGCGCCACCATCGACAATCTCGGTGACCATCCCGGCAACATCGGTGGCACTGCTGATAGTTGGTGCATCATTAGTACCGGTCAGGGTGATGGTCACTTGCTGATCGACAGTACCGCCTTTGCCGTCATCAACAGTCACGGTGTAGGTTTGGTTCAGTGTCTCACCTGCACTTAGGTAATCAACGTCGGCATCATCAACACTGAAACTCCAGTCGATCCGGCCACTGCCGTCACCCTGGGTGTCATCAGCGACGGTAGCTGTCAGGCTGCCTAGGTATCCGTTGGCTCCAGCACTGACACTGACGCTCTGCTGGTCATTCAGATCAACATCGGCAATGGTGAAGGAGCCATTGTCGGTCAGGGTGTTGCTGTTCTCACCGGCGCCACCATCGACAATCTCGGTGACCATCCCGGCAACATCGGTGGCACTGCTGATAGTTGGTGCATCATTAGTACCGGTCAGGGTGATGGTCACTTGCTGATTGACAGTACCGCCTTCGCCGTCATCAACAGTGACAGTGTAAGTTTGGGTCAGGGTCTGACCGGCAGCCAGGTAATCGACGTCGGCATCATCAACACTGAAACTCCAGTCGATCCGGCCACTGCCGTCACCCTGGGTGTCATGAGCAACGGTAGCGGTGAGGCTGCCCAGGTATCCGTTGGCTCCAGCACTGACACTGACGCTCTGCTGGTCATTCAGATCAACATCGGCAATGGTGAATGAGCCGTTGTCGGTCAGGGTGTTGCTGTTCTCACCGGCGCCACCATCGACAATCTCGGTGACCATCCCGGCAACATCGGTGGCACTGCTGATAGTTGGTGCATCATTAGTACCGGTCAGCGTAATGGTCACTTGCTGATCGACAGTACCGCCTTCGCCGTCATCAACAGTCACGGTGTAGGTCTGGGTCAGAGTCTCGCCGACGCCCAGATAGTCAATGTCGGCATCATCAACACTGAAACTCCAGTCGATCCGGCCACTGCCATCACCCTGGGTGTCATCAGCAACGGTAGCTGTCAGGCTGCCAAGGTAACCGTTAGCTCCAGCACTGACACTGACGCTCTGCTGGTCACTCAGATCAACATCAGCAATGGTAAAGGAACCAGTGTCGGTCAGACTGGTGCCGTTCTCCCCGGCATCGCCGTCCATAATTTCAGAGACAGTCCCGGCCACATCAGTGGCACTGGTGATGGTGGGTGCATCGTTGAGGCCTTCAATTGTCATTGAGGCAGTCTGGTTAACTGTTCCTCCTCGACCGTCGTCAACTTGATAGCTGTACTCAACTGTTTCCGACTCTCCTGCCGCCAAATGCTGATAGGCGGACGAATCCAGAGATAGGCTGTTGCCATCTTCCGAGATGCTGATGCCAACCGGATCACCAGCAGTGAGTCGGAGGCTCATAACATTTAAAGTATCTGTCTGATCCTCATCGCTGGCACCTGCCAACAAATCAATATTTTGTAATGGCGAGTTCTGGTCAGCCCTCAACAAAATTGCATCTTGAACCACGGGGTCATCATTACTTCCTGCCAGTGTGATGCTGGCGGTTTGAATCGTAAAATCTCCCTGCGAATCCGTTACGCGGTATTCGTAGGTAATGGTTTCCGTCTCTCCAATGGCCAGGTACTTATAGGCTTCCGGATCAATAATCACCTCTGAGCCATCTTCAGCCACACTAACACCAGCCTCATTACCAGAAACCAGACGAAGGCCAGTAACAGACAGATCATCGTTAAGGTCTGTATCACTGGCGTTCTTTAAAAGGTTTAAACTAATACCGGAATCATTCTGGTTGACATCAAGAGCAATCGGGGCATCTACTTCAGGTGTATCGTTAACACCTTCTACCGTGATATCTACGGATGCCTGACTTTTGTTCCCCTGTGAATTAATAACCTCGAAAACAAAAGTAACCGTCTGGTTTTCACCCGCAGCCAGATAATCAAACTCTGCCCCTGGTTTGAACTCAAAAGAGCCATCGCTATCAATATTGATTGAGCCTGCTTCTGGTGCAGATATCAGTGAGTAGGTGAGTGCGCCACCACCGGCATCCGTCGCAGACAGCTGCCCCTGCAGAACCGGTGCATCTTCACTACCAACCATTGAAGATACCTGAGCGACAGGCTGGTACGAAACGACAACAGGCTCTGCCGACCCCGCTTCACTCTCTGCCCTCTCTGCCTCCTGTTGTCGCTGAACAATGTTGCTGCTGGCAGACCTGCTGTTGGCATTCAGAATTTCTGAAGACTCGACCGCTGAATCCTGATCTGCCTGGTCATCGCTTTCAAGGGTAATAACAGGCATATCCGGAGGTGCGAGTCTGGACTCTGTTTGTTCAGAGCCTGGCTCTTCTGAAGCTTTTTCTTCTACCGCTGGAGTTTCTGCCACGGAAGCGGGGTCAACCCCTTCGGTAATGGCATCCCGCCCCCCTTCGTCAGCTTGATTTTCATCAGCCTGTTCTTCATCAGCTTCAGAGCCCTGGCCGGACAACACACTGTCGGTCAGTGTAAGTGGTTGCTGTCCACTCAGCTCCAGAACCTGATTATTCGCTGTCGTAATGACAACAGGCTCACCGTTTTCCGATACCACCCGGTCATTAAGAAAAACCTTATCTCCTGGTTCAAGAATTACCTGAGTTCCATCCGGCTTTATGGCAATAACCTTACCTGATGCCGCTGTGATCTCACCAATGGCGGGTGCAGAATTTCCTGAGCTGGAATTCATATTTTTGTACTCTCTCCGAATCCTGAGGGAGCAGCGGAAAATCGACTTAGGTACTGTGCGGTCAATGCAAACACAGAATAAAGCGAATTCCTTTCGCTCCTGTATCACGAAAAACCAGTTTAAAAGCTTATTAGTTACAGGATAGACAGATTAAAACGGCTCTGTTGTAACACTCAGCCATTTTGGTCTCAGGATGACAATTGACAGATACGGTGAGAGTGAATCCATTAAACAAAATGGATACTTTATGGATCACTAAGAAAAACAAGTTTAGAAATTACCCGATATAACAGCATTTTGTCGTCAGATCCGTGAGATCATAGATAGGATCACAAGACGACAAAATGTGCCAATCGAAAAAAATAACAGGCTTTAGGAGCCATGATCCAGATTATTGTTATCCATCAGGTTGTTAAGAATATCAGCATCACTTCCGCCCAGGGCGAACAGATCAACATCTTTGAACCTAACTTTCTTCGTAACATCACCATTGGCGGTATCACTGATCTCCATCACGGTATCATTGCCGCTGGCAACAAAATGAAAATGCTCATCAAGGCTGTCACTTGGATCCACCAGAATATCATCCAGCTTCAGCACATCGCCTTCATCGGTGTTGAAATCGGTAATAATCAGCTCGGCAGGGTTTTGCGCTGTGCCGGTGGCATTAAAATCAAAGATATCAGCCCCCAGACCACCAGAAGCAGTGACGTCGTCATGGTCAATAGTGAAAATATCGTCCCCGATATCGCCAATCAAAGTATCCAAACCCGCACTGGAACTATGGTCAAAGCCTGCCACCCGGTCGCTGATGGTAACCACATCATTACCACTGCTGTCACTCAGGCTACTGCCGGTGTAGCTGAACAATAACTGTTCTGAGCTGTCAATCTGGGCGCCATCAAAGGTCACGGTAACTTCCTGACCGTTTATGGCAACGCCAGTCACCAGACGTGCACTGCCATCAATTTGAACGGTAAAGTCAGAGTTTGAGGGCGAGCCGGAAATGGCTTCGGAGAAACTCAGCACCAGCTCGTTACTGGAAGCCAGAGATGAGGTTAAATCAGGCGCTTTCAGATCCGACTGGGTCACACTACCTGCAGAGAGCGCATCGGTGGTTGACACGTTGCCCGCCAGATCCTTGATAAACCCGGCGGAGATATCCAGCGCATCATCGCTATAATCACCACCGGAGTTAGTTTCGATACTGTCAGCCTTGGCCGCTGCCAACTCAATAATAAGTTGGTTGTTGTCAATCACTTTGGCAGACAACACGTCATCTTCACTGAAGCTCTCAGTCAGTGAGCCGTTGACCTTGTAGCTGAGCTTGCTCCAGTCCAGCACCAGCCTTAACTCGGTGCTGTCAGCCGGGGCGTTAGCACTAAGGATACTGTTAAAGTCGTTGCCATCAAGAACGAGCATATTACTCTCAGGATCGTACTCGGCCGACGATATCGTCGTTGCCGGAGCAGTAGTGTCAATATGAATCTCTTTAGCTCCGGCCATAGTGTCTTCAATGTCCAAACCGTTGATAACAGAAGAAGACACATCCACGGTACCATTGTTGGGGCCACCGCCACCATAAAAACGGCCACCATTGGTATTAATACTGGTAACATCCAGGTCATTCACCAAGTCCCCGGCCTGGACGGTATAGGAAAAATTAAAGACCCTGGCCTTAGTACCACCTGATTCCACCAAGGTTGCCGTCTGGCCATTGCTCAGAGTTAAGGTCGGCGTACCACTACTGGTATCCACCATCACTTTCTGGCTAAAGCCGACGGTGATATTGATAACGTCACCTGCCTTGTAAATGCCATTTGCCGTACTGGCTGTGATAGATTCCAGGTGGGTGGCATATTTTGAATTATTCTCTTGCCAACCTGAAGCTTCAAGTGCACTCTGACTCCAGGTAAAGGTCGATAAATTACCCGCCGAATCAGCAAGCCAACCTTGATCGACCCTTATATCTATATCAGAGAACTCATTATTGTTTCTGAAGTAGGAATAGCCCTGCCACGAAACTAAACGCTCATACCCTTGATCTGAAAGTGATATTACCCCTGTTGAGGAAGAACCACTATGAACTTCAAATGAACCAACATCACTTTCCTGAAAGTAAAAACTGGTGCTTTGGCCGAAATTATCGGTACCAGTCAGTACAAATTTTGACCAACCAATTCCGAACTCGTCCGTTAAATCCCCCCCCTTTAGGCGTTACGAATGAGCTGGAGGCATTAAATTCAAAAACATGCCCCCACATAAAAATTCTTGTGATCGATTGCGTGGGAGCAATGGTATCAATTTCAATATCCGACTGACTAGCCAGCGAATCACTGTCGTTACCAGTGGGTAGAGTGCTGGTATCCAAGTCATTTCCGGCCTGGTCCTGTATGCTGCCCCCCGACAATGAAATGCTCGATACATCCAGGTCAGAATCGTTCTCCCCCGACGAAATCGTGTAATTAAATATCAGCTTGTCTGTGCCGGAACCACTTGCATAGGTGGCCTGACCACCGCTATCTAGATTCAGGATCGGGGAGCCGGTCACATTGACCGCCTCGCTCATAGAGACCTCTATTTGGATCAGCTTCCCTTCGCTGTACTCACCATCCGCTGTCAGGCTGCTGATTTGCAGAATTTCTGGGGCATTAACATCAATGATGGCGCTGCCCGTCTGGGCCAGGGCATCGTTACTGCTTACCGGAGGCAGTGTGGTGAGCATGCTATTCCCTGCGGAGTCAAAGACCATGACTCCGGCAGGTACGGTCAGCGCTGTATCAGAGGCATAGTTAAGCCCTTGGCTGTTTTCACTATTACCCGCACCAAATGTATAGACAAACCTTAATGTATCGCTTCCTGCACCACTGTCATAGGTGGCTACTGCGCCGTTGTTAAGAGCCAGAGTTGGGTAAGTGCTGGCATCGGAAGCATCAATGCCACTGACGCTCACAGCTTCACTAAGCTGAACAAGAATGACCACCTGTTCTCCGATGGAGAAGTGACCGGGATCTTCAAGCCGTACCTGCACGACTGTCGGAGCAGCAATGTCGGCGTAATCCAGGGTCAGGTCACTGACAGCCGCTGCCCCTTCGTTACCCGCCAGATCCCTCAGGAATCCCGCCTGGATATCAACACCGTCCTCCGAGCCTTTGTAGCCAAAAATACCCTCAAGTTCAGCAGCCTTGGCGTCAGTCAACTGGATCGACAGGGTATCCGTTCCTGCCAAACGGGCAACCGTCACATCACTGGCAGAGAAGCTGACGTTTTGTGTGATACCGTCATCCTTGTCGATATCAATCACCAGCTTGCTCCAGTCCAGCCTGCCCGAAAGATCGGCGGTGGCACTTTCGCTGTTGTTCAACAGTTGATCAAAATCCGCTCCCTTCAGCAGGAGCTGGTTGTTGCTTTCATCGTAGGCGGCACTGGTGATGGTGGTGGTAGCTGCATCTGTGTCAATAACAATGTTACTGTTACCGGCCAGTGATTCAGTGCTGGCGGTTCCGGGCAATGTCAGGCTGACATTACTGCCTGCACCGTTGACCAGGGAGCCTGCAGACGGGAATCCTGAAATGCCGGTACTGAACGTCAGGGAACTGGTATCACGATAGTTAAGGTCATCAATGTTTTCCCCGGCACTCACGGTATGGCGGAACACAAATTCCCTGGTACCATCACCGGAGACATAAACGGCATTCCCCCCATAAGGATCAGCCTGGGTCGGCTGTCTGTCATTAAGCAACAACAAGAGAGGGTCATTATTAGGGTCGTAATTTTGCAGCGAGACCTTTTCACTGAACCGTACGCGAATCAGAATCTCATCACCGGCCTGATAGCTTCCATCTACGGTGTCGGAGGAAACATTAAGAACCGTAGCGCCGTTGCTGGTGACAGTAACCGCCTGATCCGCAAGAGCATCGGTAGTCGATCGGTTGCCCGCCCGGTCAGCCATAAAGCCTTGACTGATATCCAGTGCTGTGTCCCCTGATACGGTACTGAAACCATTGTTGTCCAGTACCTTGTTGACGCCTTCATCAATAACAATCTCAAGCCGGTTACTGTGAATCTCTACTGAACCAATATCCGAGGCGCCAAGACTGACACTTTCAAAGCTGCCATCAGGCTGTTTCAGTTTTATAGAGAGCTTGCTCCAGTCAAACCGTGACAGCGCATCTCCTGTCAGGCTCAGGCCAACGGATTCGCCACTGCCCAATAACGCATCAAAACCACTGCCATTGATGGTCAGCTTTTGATCATTGGCGCCTTCGGGAGCCAGGGTAACCCCGGTAATAGACACATCTGGGGCGGAGCCGTCGATCATGATATCCGCGGTACTGGCCAGCGAGTCGCTATTGGCAGCAACAGGAACCGTCAGCACAGCGGCATTGCCCGATAAGTCTTTGATGGTGCCGCCATTAAGCTGCAGGGCACTGGCACTCAGTACATCCAGGTCCGGTGCCTCATCCCCTGGCTGAACAGTGTACTCAAACACCAGCTCCTGGGTACCAGACCCGGAACTGAACCGGGCAGCAGAGATATTGTCACCAGTGCCCAACAACAGTACCGGTGTACCCGTCACCTCCACGGCTTCATCAAAGCTCACCTGCAAACGGATAACGGAACCCGTTGCGTACTCCCCATCTGCCGTCAGGCTGGTGATACTGCTGACAGAAGGTGCAATACCATCAGGAGGCAGTATGAAGATCTCCACGCCAGCGCTGTTGCCATCATTCATGGTGTTACCAGCCGCATCCTGGAAGAAGCCATCACTGGTAATCCGGATCAGATCCTGACCTTCCTCATTACCATAGCCTGAAGTGGCACGCATGGTGGCAAGCTTGCTACTACTGAACTTAATGTTCAATTGCTGATCATTAACGGCCAGGGCGGACTCAATATCAGCAGCGCTAAAGCTGATATCCGTGTTACTGCCGCTATTGTCTACAACCCGCCATGAAAGTTTTGACCAGTCCAGTCTGCCAGTCAGATCGGTATCGGTAGACTCACCTGGTGACAGCAGTGAGCTGAAGCCATTACCGGAAAGCGTCAGAATGCCCGCTGAACTGGCTGAGCTGCTGCTGAGCCCTACGGTCGGAGACACAGTATCAATCCTGATGTCGTTTTGTTGAGCCAGGGCCCCGGCTTCATTCAGCTCCGGCAGGAGCAAGTCTGCGTTGTTACCTAAAAGGTCGGTGATTGTACCGCCACCAAGATCCAGTGCGGAGGTGGATAATGCATTGAGGTCGGCGGACTCATCGGGGTTAGACACAGTGTAAGTAAACGACAGGACATTCGTTCCTGTGCCACCACTGTACGAAGCAAGGCGGTCAATGGTTCCTGTTTCCAGCTGCAGGGTTGGATTCCCTGTCACCTGAACTGGCTCAGAAAACTCTACCTTGACGGTAATGGTGTCACCATCGCGATACCACTGATCCGCGTCATCACTGTAAAGGCGCACGACTTCCGGGTTACCACCGCTGTTGGTCACGTTGTCGACGGAGAAGCTGGCTATCGAAGCCGTGTCATTGCCGACAAGGTCTTCCAGACGTTCGTTGTCCAGGGCACTGCCAGCAGCGGGCGGAGTGTAATCCAGAGTAACCGACTGGCCATCCGTAATCGCTTTGGAAAGCGTCAGGGTCAGTTGCTGGCCGTTGATCGCAAGGCTGCTGATCGGTTCACTCTGCCCATCAACGGCAATTCTAAACAGGGATGGATTAATGGTGGCATTACCATTCAGTTCCTCACTGAACGTTAATGTAACGGTATTGCCATCCACCTCGGCGGTGGACAGGCTGGGTGAAATCGTATCCGTGATATTGCTGACGGTCAGGTCACCATGATTGAGGGCAGCGGCGTCAAAACCCCGCAAATCTTCAATCCGGTCGTTATTATTACTGCTATCTGCACTGGATGGGCTATAGCTGAACGTCACCGACTCCCCGTCTGCCACGGGGCTGGCCAGCTGCACCGTTACCTGATTACCACTGATTGAGGTACTGCTGACCGATCTGCTGGTACCTGCTACCTCAACATTTAGAATACCGCTCAGGCTGACACTTTCGTTCAGATCCTCTGAATAAGTCAGGGTGAGAGTATCACCGTCCACCACGGCACTGTTTATAGTTGGTACTGAGGTGTCTGTATTATTCTCAACCAGCGCACTACTGAAGCTACTACTGTCATTTCCCTGGTCATCCTGAATGGGGCCACCGCCATTATTGCTGGCATCTGCCACGTTATAGGACAGCTTAACAATATCTGCATCGCCAACCGGGCTGTCCAGGGTCAGTGTCATTCGGCTACCGGAAATACTGACGTTTGATACCGTGCGGCTGCCGCCACCCACCAGAGACAGGTTGAAAGCGCTGACATCAGGAACACTGGCGGGATCAAGTGCTTCATTGTAATCAATGACTAGCTGGTCACCCTCCACAGTCATGCTCTGACGAACTGCGGCAGAAACATCGGGCGTCACTGTGGCAGAGAAACTGCTTAATGCGGCAAATGGGTTAATTCCCACCTGTTCCTGAAGGGCATGACTGCCTGGCGTATAATCAAGCGTCACACTGCCCGAGGGACTGACCACTGTGTCCAGACTAAGGCGAATCTGGGTATCGTTGAGGTAAGAGACATTAAGAACATTGACGGCACTGCCATCAATAGCCACATCAAAGTCAGCCAGGTCAGGGACACGACTCCTATCCATATTTTCACTAAAAGTCAGTACCAGATTCTGTGTATTGGCCACGATTTCAGCAGAGGACAGGGTGGGGGCGGTACCGGAGAAGATGACGGTTGAAGTATCCGTCGTGATGTTTCCAGCACTGTCAGTCTGGGTAACGGTAATATCCAGCGTCCCGTCAGACAGGGCACTGACATCCAGTTCACTGCCCGCCAAACTCCAGGTGCCATCCAGTCCAACCGTGACGGTGGCAGAGACAGTCGCAGCTGATGTGTCTTCAATTTCGACCTGAATGGAAGCACCGGGCTCACCAACACCGGAAACGAGAACGGCACCTTCTTCGGCAGCGCTGATCTGGTTGTCACCCATTATGTTGTTATCAATGGTAATGGTTCGGGCAAGGGTGAGCTGACCATCGCTCAGTAGCTGCTCAATAATTTCCTGATCGGTGTTGCCCAAGGACGAGAGATCCGTGTTTTCCAGCACAATCTGCTGAACTATATCGCCACCGGCCACCGTGCTGATATCAATAATGGAGTCACTACCTTCTACACGGAACTGGATAAACTGATCAGCCGAAGTACTTTCTTCACCACTGAGCAGGGCGTGCAAATCGAGAATATCACCACCGGCACCAACGGAAAAATCTGTAACATGGTCAACAGCCGGGTCGGCAGCGGTGCCACCATCACCAGCTTGCCAAACCAACCGATCCTGACCACTGCCACCTGTTAACCAGTTATCGCCCTCACCACCAATCAGAACATCAGCGCCTGCCTCACCGTACATAAAGTCAGTATCGTTGCCACCCGTCACAGTATTACTCTGTGGATCACCCCGGCTGACATCTGCGCTATAAGTGGTCGCAGAACTGGCAACACCACCTGCTTCCGTCGAGGTAACACTGATATTCAGCGGATCACCGTCGTTCAGTGTTAACGAGGGCGTGAAGCTCCAGTTACCATCACTGCCAACCGATGCACTGTAATTGTTACCATTGATAGTAAAATTCAGCACTGCATCTGGTTGACCGGTACCGGTGATTACGGGCTGGAAACTGCCATCTAGCATCACCGAATCAATTTTAGGCGGTGTATAAAAGTCAATGGTATAGGCACTGCTCTCCAGCGCACCATCACTCACCTTGAAACCTACACTGCCATGATGGCTACCGTTAATGCTGGCATCTGCGGTAAATTCCAGGTTGGGAATATCACTGGCACTGACTACCTGGTTAATGGAGACGGCACTGCCGTTTAATGTCAGGCTTCCCGAAGCAGGCAGGGACGTCAACGTAATGGAAGCAAGGCTATCCCCTGAATCCACATCGCTGAAGCCAAATTCAGCAAGAGTAAAAGTATGCTTTCCCGCTTCACTGAGACTCAGATTGTTATCAGCTGCAATGGGTGCGTCGTTGGTGCCGTTAATGGTAATCACTATATCGCGGGTGGTGCCATCCAGAGACCTCACCGTAATGGTTTCATTCAGGCTGTCACCATCCCCCAGAGCCTGAATAGCTGACTGACTGTTATCCGCTGAATAGCTCCAGCTGCCATCGGTGTTCATGGTCAGTGAACCATAGGTGCCAGATATAGTCTCTCCGGTAAAACTCCCCTCGCCGTTATCTACATCGTTCACACTCAGGCTTCCTGTTGCAGTCAGGATATTACCAGCATCTTCAGCAACACTACCGGTGTCTGTACCACTGATCACCGCAGCATCGTTGGTGCCAGTTATTGTGATAGTCACCTGCTAATCAACGGTTCCGCCTTCGCCATCGTCAACTGTGACGGTGTAGGACTGAGTCAGAGTCTGACCGGCGCCCAGGTAATCGATGTCGGCATCATCAACGCTGAAACTCCAGTCAATCCGACCGCTGCCGTCGCCCTGAGTGTCATCCGCCGCGGTGGCCGTCAGGCTGCCCAGATAACCATTGGCCCCGGCACTGACGCTGACAGTCTGCTGGTCATTCAGATCGACATCAGCAATGGTGAACGAGCCAGTGTCGGTCAGGCTGTTGCTGTTTTCACCGGCACCCCCGTCGACAATCTCGGTGACTGCACCGGCAACATCGGTGGCACTGGTAATAGTAGGTGCGTCGTTGGTGCCGGTCAGAGTGATAGTCACCTGCTGATCGACGGTACCGCCTTCGCCATCGTCAACTGTGACAGTGTAGGTCTGAGTCAGAGTCTGACCGGCGCCCAGGTAATCGATGTCGGCATCATCAACGCTGAAACTCCAGTCAATCCGACCGCTGCCGTCGCCCTGGGTGTCATCTGCCACGCTAGCCGTCAGGCTGCCCAGATAACCATTGGCCCCGGCACTGACGCTGACAGTCTGCTGGTCACTCAGATCGACATCAGCAACGGTGAACGAGCCAGTGTCGGTCAGGCTGTTGCTGTTTTCACCGGCACCCCCGTCGACAATCTCGGTGACTGCACCGGCAACATCGGTGGCATTGCTAATAGTGGGAGCGTCGTTGAGGCCTTCAATGGTTATTGAAGCACTCTGGCTAACCGTTCCCCCATGACCATCGTCAACTTCGTAGCTGTAATCAATTCTTTCTGATTCCCCTGCCGCCAAATAGTTATAAGCGGACGAATCCAGAGATAGGCTGTTGCCATCTTCCGAGATGCTGATGCCAACCGGGTCACCGGCGGTGAGTCGGAGGTTCACAACATCTAAGGTGTCGGTCTGATCAACATCAGTACTCCCTGCCAACAAATCAATACTATTTGATGGCGAATTCTGGTTAGTCCTCAATAAAATTGCATTTTGAACTACCGGGTCATCATTACTTCCTGCCAGGGTGATGCTGGCGGTTTGGGTCGTAAAATCTCCCTGTGAATCCGATCCTTGATATTCGTAGGTGATGATTTCCATCTCGCCAACGGCAAGGTACTTATAAGCTTCCGGATCAATAACCAGCTCTGATCCTTCTTCGGTCACACTGACGCCAGCTTCGTTACCAGAAACCAGACGAAGGCTGGTAACAGACAATTCATCGTCCAGATCCTTATCACTGGCTTTTTGTAAAAGATCCAGACTAATGCCAGAGTCATTCTGATTTAGATCAAGAACAATCGGAGCCTCTACTTCAGGCGTATCGTTGACACCTTCTATCGTGATACCTACGGATGCCTGGCTTCTGTTTCCCTGTGAATTGATAACCTCAAAAACAAAAGTAACAGTCTGGCTTTCACCCTTTGCCAGATAGTCAAAGTCTGCTCCAGGCTTGAACTCAAAAGAGCCGTCACCACTTATATTTATTGAACCTGCTTCCGTTGCAGAAACCAGAGAGTACGTCAATGCTCCGCCAGCACCACCACTATTATCTGTCGCAGAAAGCTGTCCCTGAAGGATCGGTGAATCTTCATTACCATCCATTGACAATGCCTGAGCGACAGGCTGGTACGAAATAACGACAGGCTCTGGAGTCTCCGATTCTTTCTCAGATTCTTGTTGTTGAACAACTGCGTTAGTGACAGGCCTGCTGCTGGCAGTCAGGATCTCAGAAGACTCGGTAATGGATTCCTCATCTAACTGGTCATCAGTTTCAAGCGTGATAACAGGGATATCTGATGGGGCAAGCCTGGGTTCTGTCTGGTCAGGACTTCTCTCTTCGGAGGTATCTTCTTTTGCCGCTGAAGCTTCTGTTGGAGAACCGGGATCTGCTCCTTCAGCAACAGCGTCCCGAACCTCTTCATCAGCCAGCTCTTCCTCGGCCTGTTCTTCATCGATATCAGTATCCTGACCGGACAGCACACTATCTGTAAGAGTAAGTGGCTGCTGACCACTCAGTTCCAGAACCTGGTTATTCGATGTTGTAATGACAACGAGATCACCATTTTCTGAAACGACCCGATCATTAAGAAAAACTTTGTCCCCTGGCTCGAGAACTATTTGGGTTCCATCCGGCTTTATGGCGATCACTTTACCAGACGCTGCTGAGATCTCACCAATAGCAGGTGCAGAGTTTCCTGAGCTTGAATTCATATTTCTGTACTCTCTGAATCCTGAGGGAAAAGAGGAAACTCGATCCAAGTGCTGTGCAGCCAACTCAAGCACAGAATAAGGCGAGTTCCCTTCGCTCTTATATTCACGAAAAAACAGTTTATAGTTTATTAATCTCAGGGGAGACAGAATAAAGCAGCTTTGTTGCAATGCTCCGACATTTAGCTTTTAAATCTCTTTAAGAGGTCTTTATAGCAGAGGTTACACCTTCGTAACTATGCACCTATAGGCAAGTTAACAACTTTTAAACGACTTCTTATTGAAGATAGAATCATTTCTAATAAATAAAGTTCATCTGGGAAATTGATATGATTTCTCACTACTGTCCGGCTAAACATACCCAAGCTCCAGCCCCCTGATTCATGAGTAAATTGACTCTCATTTTCTCAGTTGGATCATTGAATAACTCCATCAAAGAACGGCGGCTGATCAGATTAGGGCTGATTCTCCATGCTATTTGTTGTAAGTAGAACTTGAAAGCCGTTGTATTCTGAGCAACGCGTAACAGAAGTGAATCACTTTCAGCTCAGAGCCAAAATTTATATGGCAAGGCTAAAAGCTTCTCTGAGGCACTTGAAAGAGGTTGCTAACTGCGTAACTTGAGTTGTTTAAATAGTCAAGCATTGATAAATCAATGAGTTAAGAGATACAGAATGGCGGTGAGGGAGGGATTCGAACCCTCGATACGGCTACAAACCGTATACTCCCTTAGCAGGGGAGCGCCTTCAGCCTCTCGGCCACCTCACCGTCATATTCTTTGTTTTGATGGGGTTACCCAACTTTCAAATTGGCGCGTCCGGGAGGATTCGAACCTCCGACCGCCTGGTTCGTAGCCAGGTACTCTATCCAGCTGAGCTACGGACGCTCATATTTGAAAACTTCTTAAATGGCGCGCTCGGGAGGATTCGAACCTCCGACCGCCTGGTTCGTAGCCAGGTACTCTATCCAGCTGAGCTACGAGCGCGTAATACTAACTTGTTCACTGGCGGTGAGGGAGGGATTCGAACCCTCGATACGGCTACAAACCGTATACTCCCTTAGCAGGGGAGCGCCTTCAGCCTCTCGGCCACCTCACCGGTACAACTTATACTAGCGACACTTGCCGTTTTAATGAGTGGCGCGCTCGGGAGGATTCGAACCTCCGACCGCCTGGTTCGTAGCCAGGTACTCTATCCAGCTGAGCTACGAGCGCGCTGCATCAACGGGAGCGAACTATAGAGATTTAACCCCGAGGAGTCAACGGTATTGTGGCAATTTTCACATTTGAACAACAACGCACAACAACAAAAAAGCCCCACACAGGCAGGGCTAAAAAAGTTCAGGTCCAACTAAAGACGCTGGTGGTTAGACGTTAGTTTGCAACCAATCAAAAATCATAACGGATAGTTGCATTCAAGCTATCCGCCTTGAAGCCCCCCATCCAGTTATTGTCATAATGCAGACTCAAGCTCAGGTTGTTTTCCATTTTGTAGTTAACACCCAAACCGGCCAGGAAGCGATTTTGCTCACGTTCAGCTCCCGTGAATGTCAAGGTTTTACCGCCTTGAAGGATTGTCACCGTTGCTTCAGGCTTTTCATCCTTAAAGTCATGGTAACCCATCAGAACAAACTCAGGTTGGAGAATACCTCGACCCAACTCGAAATCACCCATAAGCTTCAAACCTGCACCCAGTTCCATGACTTCGAATTCCTTCATCTTACGCTTCTGAGCCCAGTCACCTGTTTGCTTTTCAGTGAGATCATCAAATTTAACACTGTTATAGCCAAAGGTGACCTGAGGCTGAAGAACCCACTGATTTATCTGATAGTTATAGCCAGCTACTAAACGTGCCCCCCAGACAGTGCTATCGGCTTCGCCTCTGTAAGCAGTCTTTTCCAGCTGAACTTTACGCTTGTATTCATTGACTCCCTTACCATAACTGAACATTGAGTCCAGGAAGTAATTATTTTGATTCCATCCAGTATAAAGGGTGCCCATATAAGTATCGGTCGCTGTTTCACGATGTATGTCGTTAGTTTCAACCTTTGTATTACCATAAGTGAAGGCAAAACCGACCGTCATCTGATCATTAAGCGTGGTATCAGCACCAAGAGTGACTCCATTAACTCTGGCTTGATAACCTTTTAGAACTTCATCATTATCAAGCTTTCCGTTATTGAAAATATACTCGGCCCAAAACCCCTGAGACTGATACATATCGCCAGCATTAACTCCAGTACGGTTACTGTTGAGACGACGACCAATCGACTCATTAACTTTATTTTGCAAAGTTACAGAAGCACGACCCACTGCGTTATTGAGATCGGGCAACTGCTGGTCAGCAAACAACTTGATGTCCTGCTGCTCCGCCATTGTTACAAGGTTGAACATAGACTGTGATGAAACCATATTGTCAGTAGACAATGCCGATTCATAGGTAGCAATGTACATTTTTGCCTGATCTTCAGACAGACTATATTGAGAGCGCAATTTCTGAACCGGATTGTCATCATACTTCACATTAATAGAGTATACAGACTTGCCAGTCTTCTCACTCTTCGCAAATCCACTGTCTGAAGCATCAATGAATACGGTACCTGTATCGGGAGCAACAAAGCTACCCTCTACTTTATCGGCCTCAATAACTGCAATCGAAGTAGTCAAAGGCTTACCAGACTTGGCTTCTTCATAAAGATTTTTGGCATTTTCAAAACGTTTCTTACTGTCAATGCTATTGGTCAAATCAAGTTTGATCTGGTTCTGTCCCTGCAACTTCAAAGAACCATCAACACTGACATAGGGGACAGACGACAGTGATTTATCATCACCATCCACGACAAGGAACAGGTTAGCACCTTTCTCAAGTGTTTTACCCTTCGTTGCCAATAATGAAGGTGCTGACTCAAGAACAGGGGTATTTTTCTCATCCAGCTTGCTTTGCTTAAACGTCTTAAAGAGTTTCAAACTACCTTTGGAATCGACAACCAAAGGAGCAACCACTTTGACCTGCTTGAGTTCAGTAGATTGAAAGATAGGCATTTGAGACTTTTTAGTAGCTACCCTATCCAAAGTTCTCAGCTCAGTAGTGCCGGGCTTAACATCAATCTGACCCGTTACAAGCACTTCCTTTAGGTGCCCTCGCTCTTTCCCATCAACAACGCCGCCAATCTCACCACCCTTCAAAGTACCTTTTTTCAGAGTAACTGTTGAACCAGTGAAGCGTTCAGGATCTTTCTCATCGCCATTTTCAGCAGCAAAGCCTTGTAGGCTACCTTCTAAAGTACCACCGTCCAAAATAAAGTGTCTGAAACCATGAATATCCTTGGACACTTCCTGCCCGACAGCCAGAGTTACATCTGCGTCTCTACTAACGAAAACAGGCTGCGCATCATTAGACATTGATCGAACGGTCGCTTTTCCTCTCAGGTCAAACGAGACCAGTGGCCTTTCGAGCGTACTGACTTCGTCGGCATACAGTTGACCATCTTCAACCAGAACCTTCTCAATATCAGTAAGGCTGACGTGTGAGACAGAGCCTTTCCTAACCTCAAACACATCAAGTACATCTTCAGCTTCAACATCAACAACGTGCTCTGCAAAACCATCAATGGAGCCTTCCATTGCCTTCTGAGCATTAAGACCTTTAACGGGAACAGCCTTGATTTCAGTAACCGTAATTGAATTTGGCTGTTTCATTTTCCTAGTGTTGTCATTACCTTCTAACTCATCAGAAATAATGCTTTCCAGAGCAATCTTGTTCTCTTCCTGCATACTCAGATGAGTATTACTCAGAACGATATTCTGACCAGCCACAACGCCTTTTCCAGCATTTGCTGTATCGTCGGACCCTGCATCAACAGTTATATCACTGTCTGTGATAGTGACATTAGCGGATGCTGGAGTAACACCATCTTCCGCAACACCGATTTGTCGAACAACTAACCTGGAGCCTTTGATCTCTATATCTTCATAGCCTTTCAGATTGACAGTACCTTTTTTAGCCCCATCGATAACTGCTACCGCAGCTTTTCGTGCAATTGGCTTATGGACCTTTTTACCATGCTTATTCATGGCTTCTTCCATAATTTCCAATTGCTCTGGTAGTATTCCTACCAAGTCTAAAAAAGTATCAACAGTCTTGGTTTTTTTTCCGTCAACTTCGACATCAACACCCGTTACATCATCAACACCTTTCAGATAGATGATCGTAGATCGGATAGCACCATCTTTTGCGATACGTACCGATGTACCTTCTTTGGCAACAAATGCATCAAGTGCTCGTTCACTTGTGCCGAAACCTTCATGCACCGCACTGGATCTTCCAGAAAGAACAACTGTGCCGTATGCCTTAACATCAGCCTCGTCTTCAGTTGCAGCTGATGCTACCACTGGTACTCTTTCTCCCTCTTTAAAACCACTGCTGACATCCGCCAGTTCCAACACTCTGGTTTTAAAGCCCAGCCCGGTCACTTTACCATTGCCATTTGTCTTTAATTCAAAGACTTCTTCAACATTGGTCAGCTTTTCAAGAACTGTTTTTCTGACACCCCCGTCAGATAAATCGATACCTTTCAGTATGATTGCATCCGGAGCCACCTTAACCTTTTTCGTTTTCCTGGTAGATTCATCCACAACTTCTTTTTCAACGAGAATGGCATCACGAAGTGCTAAATTTTCAAGTTCTACCAATCTTTTAAGGTAGGCGTTCCTGGCTTCATTAAGGCTTTGACCGTCTTTTTTAAAAAGGTGTTTATCAAGCCCATAATCTTGACCACTAAAGCTCGATTGCGTCTCTGCTGCACCCAAAGACTCAAGTGCACTATGCGCTCTCCCCAAAACGGCCCTTTCCCGCTTAACCAAAGACTCTGACTCTTTTGGCTTGCGATCATCGGCAGATACACTTCTTTCACTTAACAATAAAAAATCAGGTGCATCTATTTCAAGCTGCTTCCAGAAACTGGCATTGATGAATAAACGCTCTGCATCTGTTTGTTTTTCATCATGTTTAACTTTATAGACTTCATAACGTTTAACTGCCTTATCAGCCTGTTTAATCAGTGGATCATCAGAAAGCATTTCATTCCGAACTTTTACCATTCCGGAAAGATCTACTTTTTCAACTGTTTTAAAGAAATCTTTGTTATTCACGAGGAATTGAGCCTGTGAACATTTACTATAACCCCCAAGAGCCGTGACCACGGCTATGGAAAGCAGTGTCTTATTAAACACCTGAACCTGTCTCATTACTGCAACTCCAACCTCTTTTCTGGATGTTCTTTTCGTTGAACTTTCTCATTTATAAGTTTTCAAATTAACGGACATATCAGACATAGGAGCCTGAAGGCAAGGTATCGTACAGATGGCAACAAGTAATATTAAATACTTTTTCAGAATTAAAAGTGATATTAATTTTTCTATAGATTCTATAGATATAAAGATTCTTTCTTTTAGAAACCTGCAACTAACCCCCAGCGCCTATTAATTAAAACATTGGTAAATTTTTCGTATATTTTTTAACAAACACAACAGTATCAATCAAAAACTGCCAGGTTAAGTCACTATATTAGGGAGCTAAGCTTCCGATAAATAAAAAGGTACATTAGTTCTAAAAAATACTTGCCTATGAAGCACATTCTTTTAATACTTTCTTTCAGCCTTATTTTCTCTGGCTGTCACTCCCCTGCTCCTTTTAATACCACTACCACACAACTTCTGGCCAACTCGAAAAAGCTGTCCTCTGTGGAAATATCCACTTCAACCCACACCCTCAAGGCATGGCTATCTGAAAACGCCAGAAAAGAAAGATTAAGGGTCTATATAGAAGGAGATGGTAAAGCCTGGCTAAAGAGGGGTACACCCTCTTCCGACCCAACACCGGTCAATAGACTGGTTCATAGCCTTATGTTGAAGGATCCATACTCCGATATCGCTTATCTGGGCAGACCTTGCCAGTACATCATGACCAAGTTCTGCAATAAATCAGTCTGGACTTTTGGCCGCTACGACAAGGCTTCTCTGACAAGCATTAACGAGGCTTTAGATTATTTGAAGAAAAAGGGTAATTATAGAGAACTCGAGCTGATTGGTTACTCGGGAGGGGCCACTCTGGCTCTGTTATCAGCGGCCCAAAGGGATGACGTGGCCTCAATCTTGACGGTGGCTGGCAACCTCGACCCGTTTTTCACCAACCAGTTTCATAAAGTCAGCCCAATGCCTTCTGCTCTGAACCCGTTAGATTTTCGAGATAAACTCAGAGACATTCCTCAAAGACATTTTTATGGCAGCAAAGACCCCATAATCCCCTATCAAATTTCAAAGCATTATCGAAATTCACTGAGCAACGATAAGTGTATTTCAATCGTTAGAGTTGAAGGAGCATCACATCACAAAGGTTGGAGCAGAGCATGGAGCAGATTGATAACAACCAGCCTGCCCTGTGATCTTAATGAGAAAGGAAACATTAAAGAATCTGGCGGTGAGGGAGGGATTCGAACCCTCGATACGGCTACAAACCGTATACTCCCTTAGCAGGGGAGCGCCTTCAGCCTCTCGGCCACCTCACCGCATGCGCAATTAATACTACTGTTCGCACCCTGGAATGCAAGCTTTTTCTTCTTACTTACGACCAGAGACTTTTATAAAGGTTCTAAAGTTTGTCACCTTATCGGCAAACGCATTATCGCTCCTTAATCGAGACATTTTTCATAGATAAAAAAATACCCGGGCTGTTAGCCGGGTATTTTTCACTGAATTCGGTGTTAAAACCAGATACTCAGTAAGGCTCAGAGGCAGACGGAACACCCCCGTGCTCTTTCTCTTTCTGAATTCTCTGGTAGATCTCTTCACGATGAACGGCAACTTCTTTTGGCGCATTGACTCCAATACGCACCTGGTTACCTTTAACGCCCAGCACAGTGACAGTGACCTCGTCCCCGACCATCAGGGTCTCTCCTACGCGGCGAGTCAGAATCAGCATTACAATCTCCTTATTTACATCTCTGTAAGTCAACGACCGTCAATCCTGAGCACGGTGATGCTTTGCTTGATTGACCTTAGCCCCAAATACGGGAACACTTTCTCAGCAAGGCAGCTACTGCCAGATCACCGTTTCATGCTTGAGAAGCTCTCAGCCAACAGAGTCTAGCCACCGAACCCAACATTTCCATGCGTATTTTTACTAGCAGAGAAATGTAGTCATCAAAAAAATCACATTTTGTAAGTTTTTAACAGGCACAACCCATTCTAGTTGAAGAATCCATGCCTGACGGGAATGACGGTGTATTTGTCCGATATTCCTCCTGACTGTTGATCAAACCAGTCTCAGAGCCATTCGGGTTTAGCACGTTGAACTGCAGCATTCCCTTTTCAAGATACCCTACTTAACCTTAGACTTCGCTACTCTCTACAGGTTCCCTATCCAGTTCAAATACAGAGTGAAGAGCCCTTACAGCCAACTCGAGATACTTCTCTGCGATAATAACGGAAACTTTGATTTCAGAAGTTGAGATGATCTGAATATTGATACCTTCTGCAGCCAGAGCCTGAAACATCCGGGTGGCGACACCTGCGTGGGATCTCATACCCACACCGACGATAGAAACTTTAGCGATTTTTTCATCACCGTCATATTCGCGTGCACCCAATTCCTTACAGACTTTGGCACAAACATCAAGAGTGTTCTGATAATCATTACGGTGCACAGTAAAGGTAAAATCAGTGGTACGATCATCTGACACGTTCTGAACAATCATATCCACTTCAATGTTGGCCTGACTGACAGGACCCAATATTCGGGATGCGACACCTGGAATGTCAGGTACACCTTTAATAGTAACTTTCGCTTCATCCCTGTTAAAGGCTATACCAGATACTACCGGTGATTCCATAGCTACATCCTCATCGTCGATCGTAATTAGAGTTCCAGGGCCTTCCTGCATGGAATGCAGTACCCTCAGTTTGACATTATATTTTCCAGCGAACTCAACCGCCCGAATCTGCAAAACTTTTGAACCCAGACTGGCCATTTCCAGCATCTCTTCAAAAGTAATCTTGTCCAGTCTTCTTGCCCCCTCCACAACTCGTGGATCGGTTGTATAAACACCGTCGACATCTGTATAAATCTGACACTCATCTGCCTCAAGAGCAGCTGCCAAAGCAACGGCTGTAGTATCGGAGCCGCCTCTTCCAAGAGTTGTAACATTGCCTTCAGCATCACACCCCTGAAAGCCAGCGACGATCACTACACGACCCTGATCAAGGTCAGCCCGCACCTTCTCTGTATCTATATGCTGTATACGAGCTTTTGTGTGAGCCTGATCCGTAACAATGGAAACCTGACTACCGTTATAAGAACGGGCAGGACAGTTACGCTCATTAAGAGCCATTGCCAGAAGGGCTATTGTGACCTGCTCACCGGTGGAAAGCAGAACATCCATCTCTCTGGGTGTGGGTTGTTTTTGAATACTGGACGCAAGATCAGTCAGTCGATTGGTCTCGCCACTCATTGCTGAGACAACGACAACGACATCATGCCCCTTATCCCTGAACCCTTTCACCTTGTCAGCTACTCCCTGGATGCGATCCAGGTCCCCAACAGAGGTGCCGCCAAATTTTTGTACTAACAGCGCCATGTTTATATCGTTCTACGTCAATCAGCCAACGCCGGAATTTAACACGAATAGCTTTATTAAAAAAAGCTTACGATAAAAAAACGAGCCATATGGCTCGTTTTTTTATCGGGGTAAATCGATCACATTACAGACGTTCTTGTAACCATGGTACTATAGATTCAAGCGCTTCTTTGATTTTGGAAGCATCTGAACCACCACCCTGAGCAAAGTCTGGACGACCTCCACCACGACCATTGACCTGACTGGCAACCATTTTCAACAAGTCACCCGCCTTCACCCTATCAGTAAGATCTTTGGTTACTCCCGCTACCAGAGGGAACTTAGAGTGGCCAGGGACAGCCAGAAATACGATACCTGTCTGGAGCTTACCTTTCAGCTGATCGACCATGTCACGGAGAGACTTAGGGTCTACTCCCTCTAACTCAGTAGCCAGCAACTTCACACCATCGACATCAATTGTCCTGGACAGAAGGTCAGCACTGTCGGCAGAGGCCAGCTTCTGTTGAAGTTTATGAAGCTCTTTCTCAAGTTCTTTATTCCGATCGAGAAGAGAAGAAACTTTATCTTGTAAATTGTCCTGAGAACCTTTTACCAGACTTGCGACCGATTTCAGGGTATCTTCCAGTTTTTCCTGATAATCAATCGCAGCTGCACCTGTTACAGCCTCAATGCGTCGCACACCCGCTGCAATACCGGACTCAGAAATAATTCTGAATGAACCGATATCACCCGTACGACTAACGTGAGTACCCCCGCAGAGTTCAACAGAGAAGCCTTCAGAACCCATAGAAAGCACGCGAACCTCTACACCGTACTTTTCACCAAACAGAGCCATTGCGCCTTTAGCCTGAGCAGCTTTCATATCTAACAGCTCGGTTTCCACCTGACTATTATTACGGATCTGCTGATTAACCAGTCTCTCTATAGCCCGGAGTTCTTCTGGCTTAACCCCTTCAAAGTGGGAAAAGTCAAAGCGAAGTTTGTCATGATCTACCAGAGAGCCTTTTTGAGTAACATGCTCACCCAGAACCTTGCGAAGTGCAGCATGAAGCAAATGGGTGGCAGAGTGATTCTGCTCCGTTGCCTTTCGGGCTTCAACATCAACGTAGGCACTCACAATATCACCAACTTTTAATTTACCTTGGGATACTTCTGAGATATGAAGATGACTGTCGCCCTGTTTCTGAGTGTCCAGCACTTTAACCTCGCCACCCTCAAACCTGAGCGAGCCGCTATCACCCACCTGACCACCAGATTCTGCATAAAAAGGTGTTGACTGCAGAACGACCGTCGCCTGTTGACCTTCAGAAATAAAATCAACTGACTGTCCATCAACAAACAGAGCAGTGACTTCAGCTCCGTCCTGAAGACTTTCATAGCCCGTGAAATCAGTAGCTCCCTCAATAACCAACTGTTCGCTGTAGTCCACGCCAAATTTGCTGGCTGCGCGGGCCCTTTCTCGCTGAGCCTCAAGTAACTGCTCGAAACCTTCTTCATCTACCGCCAGCTTACGCTCTCTGGCAATGTCACTGGTCAGATCAACGGGGAAACCATAGGTATCGTAAAGCATGAACACTACATCACCAGGAATAACACTATCCTCAAGCCCCTGGAGCTTGCCTTCCAGCAGTTTCATTCCCTTATCGAGCGTTTTAGCAAACTGCTCTTCTTCCTGTAGCAATATTCTCTCTATCTGCGCCTGATTTTTTGCAAGATCAGGATAAGCATCACCCATCTCACGCACCAGAGAAGCTACCAGCTTATAGAAGAACGACCCAGTGGCTCCCAATTTGTGTCCATGGCGACATGCGCGACGGATGATACGTCTGAGTGTGTATCCGCGACTTTCGTTAGACGGCACGACGCCATCGGAAATGATAAATGAGCTTGAACGGATATGATCGGCAATAACGCGCAGTGAAGCCTCTGGTGTTGGTACACCACCCAGAATTCCGGAAGCATCATTCAACAGGTTCTGGAAGATATCAATATCATAGTTACTATGCCCTCCCTGCATAATCGCAGAAATCCTTTCCAGCCCCATACCTGTATCCACCGATGGCTTGGGCAAAGGTTCCATCAGTCCATCCACCTGACGGTTGTATTGCATGAAGACAATGTTCCAGATTTCAATAAAACGATCGCCATCTTCGTCCGGAGTTCCGGGTCGACCACCCCAGATATGATCACCGTGATCATAGAAGACTTCTGTGCAAGGTCCGCAAGGACCGGTATCTCCCATCTGCCAGAAGTTGTCAGAGGCGTATGGAGCTCCTTTGTTGTCACCAATACGAATGATATTTTCAGCAGCAACACCGATCTCATTAAGCCAGATGTCATAAGCCTCATCGTCTGATTCATAAACCGTAACACAGAGACGCTCAACGGGCAGTTGCAGTTTTTCAGTCAGGAAAGTCCAGGCAAAACGAATGGCGTCCTGCTTGAAATAGTCACCAAAGCTGAAGTTACCCAGCATTTCAAAAAAGGTGTGATGACGGGCAGTGTAGCCCACATTTTCAAGATCATTGTGCTTACCACCAGCACGAACACACTTTTGGGACGAGGTTGCTCGTGTATATGCTCGCTGTTCCCTGCCGAGGAATGCTTCCTTAAACTGGTTCATACCTGCATTGGTGAACAGCAGGGTTGGATCGTCGTGAGGCACCAGAGAACTACTGGGTACGACTTCATGCCCATTTTCTCTGAAGTATTCAAGAAAAGCAGAGCGAATCTCAGCACTTTTCATATATTTCACACGAGTCATACAAGTCTTCCAAACGGGAGATTAAACAGCAATCTATAAAAGACGGACATTATATAGAAGGGAAAGAAAAACAGCCATGCAGACTCTGTTTAAGTTAAATGTTGTTCATATGAGCTAAGTTAAAAATAGCTGCTTTAGACAATTTGAAATCTGAAGACTGGTAAAGCCTCTCTGCGCCAGAAACCGATACTGTTTAGATCTTTCCCCCGCTCCAGCGGGCAAGTTATTACCAAATTTGCGACACCTACTGGATCTTGCCATCTCCAGCCAGACATCATCGTCCTCAAACAGAAAAGATGAGATTACTTGATCAGCAAGGCCTTTCCTGCGCAAATCAGAGCGTATTCTGACGGGGCCATATCCTTTTTCTGTTTTTGAACGAACATAACTCTCGATAAAGCGCTCATCACTTTGGAGACCTTCGTCTTGCAATCTCTCAAGTGCAGGAACCACATCAAAATCAGGGTAACGCCGACTGAGCTTTTGCTGAAGCTCCTGAAAACTGTGTTCACGGCGTGCCAGCAAATCCATGCCAGCACGGCGAATATCTTTGTCAAAGACTTCCAAAACTTATTCCGTCAGAAGTTCATCCTGATGCTTTGCATCTGATTTTGCAGAGGCTTCAGACCCAGGTTCTGCAGAACCCAACAATTCAGCTCGAATCTGTGCTTCTATCTCTTCAGCAATCTTTGGATTGTCGGTCAGATATTGAGCAGCATTGGCCTTACCCTGACCAATTTTCGTACCTTTGTAGGAGTACCAGGCGCCGGATTTCTCGACCAACTTCTGTTTAACGCCCAAGTCAATCACTTCACCCATGTGATAAATACCCTGACCGTAAAGAATCTGGAACTCAGCCTGACGGAAGGGAGGAGAAACCTTGTTCTTGACCACCTTGACCCGGGTTTCATTACCAGTAATTTCATCACCCTGCTTCACTGCACCGGTTCTGCGAATATCCAGACGAACAGAAGAATAGAACTTAAGAGCATTACCACCCGTGGTAGTCTCGGGGTTACCAAACATTACACCAATCTTCATACGAATCTGATTGATGAAAATAACCAAACAGTTTGCCTGTTTGATAGAACCCGTGATTTTTCGCAGAGCCTGAGACATCAAGCGTGCCTGAAGGCCGACATGAGAGTCACCCATATCCCCCTCGATTTCAGCTTTGGGAACCAGAGCCGCAACGGAGTCTACAACAATGACATCAACCGCACCGGAACGAACCAACATGTCCGTAATTTCCAGTGCCTGCTCTCCGGTATCAGGCTGCGAAACATAGAGGTCATCAACATCCACACCCAGCTTGCCAGCGTACTGAGGATCCAGAGCGTGCTCAGCATCTACGAAAGCACAGGTAGCACCCTGCTTCTGAGCTTCTGCAATTACACTGAGCGTCAGTGTGGTCTTGCCAGAAGATTCAGGACCAAAAATCTCAACTACACGACCCTTTGGTAGCCCCCCTATTCCCAACGCTATGTCCAGTTGTAATGAGCCTGTAGAGATAGCTGGAATGGCTTCCTGCTTCTGGTCACCCATGCGCATGACCGTTCCTTTACCAAACTGGCGGTCAATCTGACCCAGAGCCGCCGTTAATGCTTTCTTTCTGTTCTCATCCATTATTCAAATCCACCTTTTAGTACAGGCCACTATTCTTTAAGTATTCAAATCTTTAGATACTGTATATTTAAACACTATCTGTATATTTGTCCAGCATTTATCTGGAAATTCTATCCGCCAGTTTAATCAAGCCGTCCAGAGCGACATCAACGGCCTGTCTTCTCACTTGCTCCCTGTCTCCGGAAAAGTGAAAGACCTCAGTCGTTACCTGATCGTTAAAACACCAGCCAACCCATACTGTACCCACCGGCTTTTCATCAGTCCCACCTTCAGGGCCAGCAACGCCAGAAATGGAAACACTCAAGGGTACAGAAAGGCGCTTGACAGCACCCAATGCCATGCTTTCTACAACAGGCTGACTGACAGCACCGTAACGATCAATCAGCGCAACAGGCACACCCAGAAACTTGTGTTTCATAGCATTGGAGTAGCTGACAATGGCGCCTTCAAACCAGGATGAACTACCGGCAAGAGAAGTAAAAACCTGACTGAGCCAGCCACCAGTACAGGATTCAGCAGCAGCCACTTTCAAGTTTCCAGCCTGAAGTTTTCCAGCCAGCAGCAGCAGCTTTTTGTCAAAATCTCCGGACATCAATTTCGCCTCTGGGTCAAATAGGAAGAGTTTTTTTGAATCGGGTCAGACATACATTCAACTGCCCGCAGCTGCCAATAGCTAAAGATAAACCATTGCTGCCATGAAAACAGCCAGCTTTTCATAGTAAAATGACAGATTGTTTGTCAGCAACCTGAATTCAAGGCTTACCCTCATCTATGAGCCAGCGCAAAGACACCCAGAGTCAGCATACACCAATGATGCAGCAATACCTGCGAATCAAACAGAAGCACCGGGAGCACCTGGTATTCTATCGCATGGGAGATTTTTACGAGCTCTTCTATGACGATGCCCGTAAAGCTGCGGAGTTATTGGATATAACCTTGACAACCCGTGGACAGTCCGCCGGTGAGCCCATTCCCATGTCAGGTATCCCTTACCATGCTGTAGAGGGTTACCTGGCTCGCCTGGTCAGACTGCGCGTTTCTGTCGCCATTTGCGAGCAAGTTGGCGACCCGGCTTCATCAAAAGGCCCTGTTGAAAGAAAAGTCGTCCGGATCCTGACCCCTGGTACAGTGAGTGACGAAGCACTGCTGGACGAACAGCAGGACAATCTTCTGACCGCACTGACCCGATCAGAAAATCGATATGGAATAGCCTCTCTGGATATCAGCAGTGGTCAATTTACAGCAGTAGAAGTCGAGGGTGAAGAAGCGCTGATGGCAGAAGTTGAGCGTATCAACCCTGCCGAAATTCTCATCAATGACAGTGTTGAATGGCCAGTCCGAATTGTTGAACGTCCGGGGACAATCAAACGCCCGCCCTGGGACTTTGATCGTGACAGCGCCTATGAAGGATTAACCCGTCAGTTTCAAACCAAAAACCTGCAAGGATTCGACTGCGAATCATTAACAGTCGGTCTGGAGGTGGCAGGCTGTCTGTTGCAATACGCCAAGGAAACACAGAGAACTGCCCTGCCCCACATTCGAAGCATCCGGCAGGAAGTTCGCGAAGAAAGCGTAGTCCTTGACGCAGCCAGCCGAAAAAACCTGGAACTAACCCAGAACCTCAATGGTGGCCGGGATCACACACTCTTGTCAGTACTTGATAAAACAGCGACCGCTATGGGCAGCCGATTACTTTCAAGATGGCTGAATCGCCCCCTGAGAAATCTTTATAAGTTACAAAAACGCCAATCCATTCTCTCAACAATAAAATCTGGCTATTACTTCGAGCAGATTCAACCCTTGCTTCGCGGCATTGGCGATATTGAGCGTATTCTTGCCAGAGTAGCATTAAAATCAGCCCGTCCAAGAGATTTGGCTCGTCTGAGAGATGCTCTAAATCAGCTGCCTGAGCTGCAATCCATTCTCAAAACGATCGACAATGAGGACATTCATAAGCTGGCTGAAGCCATCAGTGAACACCCTCAGGTTACAGATCTACTGAGCCGGGCCATTATCGAAAATCCGCCCGTCATCATCAGAGACGGCGGCGTCATTGCGGAGGGCTTTGACACAGAACTGGATGAGTTTCGTGCTCTCAGTCAGAACGCAGGCGATTATCTTGTTGAACTGGAAAAAAGAGAGAAGGAGAAAACAGGGCTACCTAGCCTGAAGGTCGGCTTTAACAGGGTTCATGGCTATTACATTGAGCTCAGCCGAAGAGAGTCTGAAGACGCTCCGGTAGACTACATACGTCGCCAGACACTGAAAAATACAGAACGTTTCATCACACCGGAATTAAAAGAGTTCGAAGATAAGGCTCTGTCCAGCAAAAGCAGAGCGCTTTCCAGGGAGAAAGCACTTTACGACGAATTACTGGTTAATCTTCTGGAAGCACTGGGCCCTCTTCAGGAAACAGCCATGAGCATCTCCGAACTGGACGTTCTGAACAACTTGTCAGAAAGAGCTGAGACTCTGAACTTCTGCCAGCCAGAACTGAGCCCGGATCCTGGCATTCATATTGAAGATGGTCGCCACCCGGTTGTCGAACAGGTGTTAACTGAGCCCTTTGTCGCCAACAATGTAGACCTGCATGCAACAAAAAGAATGCTTGTTATCACTGGTCCAAACATGGGTGGTAAATCGACCTATATGAGGCAAACGGCACTGATCGTCTTATTAGCCCACGTAGGGAGTTTTGTTCCTGCCAACCACGCAAAAATTGGTCTGGTAGACAGAATATTCACCCGAATAGGCTCATCCGATGACCTGGCCGGGGGACGATCCACGTTTATGGTGGAAATGACTGAAACAGCCAATATTCTGCATAACGCCTCAGCAAGCAGTCTGGTTTTGATGGATGAAGTGGGTCGGGGAACCAGCACATTCGATGGCTTGTCACTGGCCTGGGCCTGCGCTCATCACCTGGCCGATACCGTCAAGGCATTCACACTGTTCGCCACTCACTATTTTGAGCTGACTCAACTACCAGACGAGTGCGGCTCAGTTGCCAACGTTCATCTGAATGCTACAGAACACGACGATAAAATTGTATTTTTGCACTCGGTTCAGGATGGCCCTGCCAGCCAGAGTTACGGTTTACAAGTGGCTCAGCTAGCTGGCGTCCCGAGAAATGTAGTCTCTCAGGCGCGATCCAGGTTGCAACAATTGGAAGAAGGCTCAACTGATCAGGCTATGCGACAACCCCCAAAACAGGCCAAAAAGGGTTGTCATGAGAACCCGACTCAGGCAGATATGTTTGCAGCTTCACAACCACATCCGGCCGTCGAAGCACTCAAAGATCTCAACCCTGACAACCTGTCACCCCGTCAGGCTCTCGGGTTGCTGTACGATCTCAAGTCACTGATTGCGCAAAACTGACTATGCTCATAACTGGTTAAACTACTACCTTAGAAACAATACTGGTAGACTTGTCGCCTCGACTGGTTAGGCCTTGCGTCAAACCAGTCAGGGATATGCGATTGGAAATGTCATTCCTGATGGTGACATTTCATGAATGTATTGTGACTGACTTATCATCAGCCTGAACAAACGGAGTGTAACCATCATGACTTTCGTAGTGGGTGAAAACTGCATAAAGTGCAAATACACCGATTGCGTGGAAGTGTGTCCCGTAGATTGTTTTTACGAAGGACCCAACTTTCTGGTCATCCACCCGGACGAATGTATCGACTGCGCCCTCTGTGAGCCTGAGTGCCCAGCCAATGCGATCTTCTCCGAGGATGAGGTACCGGAAGATCAGCAGGAGTTTATTGAACTCAACGCCGTACTTGCTGACGTCTGGGATAACATTACAGAAAAAACAGATGCACTCCCCGACGCGGAAAAATGGGATGGCGTTAAAGGTAAGCTTGAACATCTGGAACGATAGAACCAAGAAGATCACTATAGGAAAAGTGTGCAGAACGACCTTGATTACTGCTTTCAATGGTTCGGGCGTTGACTCTTTCCCAAACAAAAAGCCATGACCCCAAGATCATGGCTTTTTTATTATCAAGGCACTGCTATCAGCTAAAAAGAGACTCCCCGGACAACCCCTGTTTCTCAAGGATCGAGCGCAATCGCTTAAGAGCCTCAACCTGTATTTGCCTGACTCGCTCTCTTGTCAGACCAATTTCCTTACCCACTTCTTCAAGGGTACTGGTTTCGTAGCCCCTTAAACCAAACCTTCTGGCCACCACTTCACGCTGCTTTTCAGAAAGCTCTCCCAGCCACTTGTCCAAACTGTCATTAAGATCAAGATCCTGAAGCAATTCCGCTGGATCAGACTCCTTCTCATCAGAGATGGTATCAAGGATGGACTTATCAGAATCCGGACCTAATGGGGTATCAACAGAAGTGACACGCTCATTAAGCCCCAGCATCCTTTTAACGTCATCGACTGGTTTATCCAGCAGTTGCGCAATTTCTTCCGGGGTAGGATCATGGTCCAGCTTTTGAGTCAGCTCTCGAGCCGCCCTGAGGTAAACATTGAGTTCCTTGACCACATGAATAGGCAGACGAATGGTGCGCGTCTGATTCATGATGGCCCGCTCAATTGTCTGACGAATCCACCAGGTGGCGTATGTTGAAAAACGGAACCCACGCTCAGGATCGAATTTTTCAACCGCCCTGATGAGACCCAGATTTCCTTCTTCAATAAGATCCAGTAGTGTCAGTCCACGATTCACATACCGCCTTGAGATCTTTACAACCAGGCGCAAGTTACTTTCAATCATACGACGCCTGCCCGCTTCAACACCTCGACGGGCAAGACGCGCATAATGCACCTCTTCCTCTGGTGTTAGCAGAGGTGAAAAGCCTATCTCGTTGAGGTAGAGCTGAGTGGCATCAATGGATTTATAGAAACCGTCATCATCACGACGGGCCCTACTGTAATCTGACGCGCTCGGTGTAAGTGTCTGCTGTGCAGGCTCTTTCTCTTCAACTTCTTCATTTTCATTGAGATCAGAGTCCAACACGTTATCAATTTCACTCTTTCCCTGGGTAAAATCCTCAGCAAAATTATTTTGCTCTGAGTCTTCCCTCTTTGCTGCCATAAGAGTCAGTCCTATCCGAAAGCCCCACTGTCTGTCGAACAACCAACTGAGAGTTGAGTCGACACCCGTGAGATCCCTCTACCGACACCGCAGAATGAAATCAGCGTACAGGCAGGAATCGCATCGGGTCGACCGGTTTGCCATTATGCCGAATTTCAAAATGCAGCTTAGGCTCTGTCGTTCCTGTAGAACCTATTTCGGCTATCTTCTGGCCTGCTTTAACTGAGTCTCCTTCACGCACAAGCAACTCCTTATTGTGAGCGTAAGCGCTCAGATAGCTGTTGTTATGTTTCATAATGATCAGCTTGCCATAGCCAGCGAGCTCACTACCCGCGTAAACCACCTCACCAGCGGCAGCTGCACTTACAGGCTCTCCCAATTTGCCTCTGATATCAATCCCTTTATTCAGCCCATTGCCGTTGTGGTATCCCTGTACCACTTTTCCATTGGCCGGCCAGCGCCAACTTGAAATATTGGATGATCGTTCTACCTTCACAGGCATTTTTACTGTTGTTTTTTTAACCGCAGCAGACTTGGATGAAATGGTTGTGCTCTTTATTACAGGACCTGGAGAGTGAGATACATAGCTCGAGGAAGTCAAATTGATATGTTGGCCCGGAAAGATCGTGTAAGGTGAACGTATTCCATTGACAGCAGCTAACTCTTTGTAATCTCTACTATAAAGCCAAGCTATTGAAAAAAGAGTTTCGCCGCCACGAACAATATGACTACCACTAACTACTTTGGGGGGTAACCTGAGCTCTTTAACCTGAACTGAGGAAGGGTCATGAGAACACCCTGACAGTAACAGAGTCAATACTATCCAACCGAATATTCTTGAGCAAACACTCAAATTAATTTCTTGCCCAAGACGATCACCTGTCATTGACTCTGCTCCATACTCAGCCTCCGAGGCACGTCCCACAATATAATAAATTAGGATATATTTAAATTTTCTTAATCTAAAAAAATATATCAAAAAAAGTGATAACGCCTATATCTCAGCGCAGTTTACCTACAAAGGATCATCAGTACCGAAACATTCTTTTCATATCAGCCACCTTCCAGACTGTCTGTCAGGAATGTATTTAGTTCGTGAGACCAGGACACCAACACACAATTCTGCAAAGAATCTTTAGAACAGCCGGGAGCAGCAACCAACCCTTGACAACTATTAAGAATTAATTGCTCACTTATGCAGCAAGAGAGCCCAATAGTTAATTTTCAGTAAAACGATTACTGAATTTCTCAAGCAGAACAACCAGCAAAATACCTGAGAACATTAAAGTAATGGATGGCAACAGGTAAGCCGACTGACCAGAAAGCGCTTCATACGTCCAGGGAGAAATATTTCTTTCCAGGAAAGGAACTTCCTGCCCCGAACTGTTTATTCTCGTTTCCAGGGTTTCTTTCCACGGCCATACTTTTCCCAAGGCACCGAGCATCAGCCCTGTCAGATAAGACAGAGTCAGATCACGATGCTGCTTTAACAACCAGGAGAGGATATGAGAAAATGTCAGCAACCCGACAATGCATCCAGATCCAAAAATCACCAGCACCAGAATATCCAGATCTTTCACGGCAGCCAAAACAGCAGGGTATAATCCCATCAATAACAGGATAAAACTGCCAGAAATGCCCGGCAAAATCATCGCAGAAATAGCAATGCAACCAGCAAAGAACAACATCAGATAAGAAGGAGTCAGAGATGTAGGCGTCAGCGTCCCGATAAAATAGGAGACACCACAGCCAAGCATAAGAAGTATCATAGAAGCGACAGTCCAATGCTTTATCTGTTTTAGCATATGAACCCCTGAAATCAATATCAGACCAAAGAGGAAAGACCATATGAGTTCCGGGTAACTTTCCAGCAGGTACGTAATAAGATGCGAAAAACTCACTATACTAATCAACACACCGCCAAACAGCAGAACCAGAAAACTCCCATCTATATGCTTCCAGCATTCAGCAACCCCTCCGGATTTGAGCTTGACCAGCAAACCGGGATTGATACTCTTCAAAGCATTTAACAGACGATCATAGACACCAGTGATAAAAGCAATAGTACCTCCTGAAACCCCGGGAACAACATCGGCAGCCCCCATCGCCACCCCCTTGAGCAGAATACCCAGACTTTCTTTCATCTTTGACATAATCCAACCTGTCTTATTCTGTAATGCATAAATCAGCAAGAGACCCGTTTATCTTTTAAGAGCGACCCGACTGGTTTTCATTCTTGAGATACAAAGGAGTGTATTACTTCTGAATCCCATCCAGTAATGGCACAAACCGCACAGCTTCAAGCATTTCTTTCTTGAAGGTATCTCCCTGACGGGTGATCCGCAATAAATCCTGAACACTGCGACCTCCAACAGGAATGATGAGACGACCATTATCTTCGGACAACTGCTGTAATAGCTCTTCAGGTATCTGATCCGGGGCAGCTGTCACAATGATTCCATCAAAGGGGCTCATGACTGACCAACCCATACCACCGTCGCTAAGTTTAAACTGAGCATTGTGAATAGAAAGTGCTTTAAGCAATTTCTTCGCTCGTTCATGGAGGGGTTTGATACGCTCAACGGAGTATATTTTTTTTACCAGCGGCGATAGGACCGCTGTCTGGTAACCGGAACCCGTGCCTATTTCAAGTACTCTGTTGAGTGGACCTGCTGCCATGAGAGCCTCTGTCATTCTGGCCACAATATACGGCTGCGACAGTGTCTGCCCGAAACCAATAGGCAAGGCAGTATCTTCATAAGCTCTGTGGGATAGCGCTTCGTCCACAAACAGATGTCTCGGTGTATTTCGAATGACCTCCAGAACCTCGACAGAGTCAATCCCCTGATCTGAAAGTCGATGGATAAGACGCTCCCGGGTTCTCCGGGAGGTCATTCCTATACCATGAATATCAACCTCTTTCATATCATCTGCCCAGCCATTCACTGAGCGCAGAGAGCGTTGCATGATGAGTCTGGTCGTACTGAAGGGGTGTTACTGAGACTAAACCTTCAGCAATTGCATGGAAATCAGTACCCTCACCCGCGTCCTGTTCTTTACCAACAGGAGCAATCCAATAGACATGCTTTCCCCTGGGGTCCAATACTTTAACAGGTTTTTCAGGCCTTTCCCTGTGCCCCAAACGAGTCACTGCCAGCCCCTGGAGCTTTTCATAAGGCCTATCGGGCACATTAACATTTAAAATGGTTCCTTCTGGCAGAGATAATTGCTCAAGTCTGGGGATCAATTCTCTGACCACCCTTCCTGCTGTGATGAAGTCTTGTTCACTTTTGCCACAGGCAGACACAGCAATGGCAGGTAAGCCCATGAAACGACCTTCCATAGCAGCACCTACTGTCCCTGAATAAAGAACATCATCACCCAGGTTGGGGCCATGATTGATGCCTGAAACAACAATATCCGGCTCTTGTTCCAACAGCGCATTGACCGCCAAATGAACGCAATCAGCCGGAGTTCCATCAACACTGTTGAAACCATTGGAATGCTCAGTCACCCTCAGGGGACGACCCAGGGTCAATGAACTGCTCAAGCCCGAACTGTTCCTATCAGGAGCAAAGACAATTCTCTCACCCAGGCCATCGAGCGAACTGTACAGGGTGGATAACCCAGTAGCTAAAACACCATCATCGTTACTGAGCAGTATTCTCACCGAAACATCCTTCTATACATTCTAAAGCTTCCCTCAATACTGCTGTTGCAAAACAGCCTTTTGGAAGAGAAAATTCAAGTTGAACACAATCATCTGATAACCATTTCCAGCTCATGGCTGCAGGTATCAGACGGATGGCCCTTCTCTCCTGCTTTATACCTGCCTGCTCCAAACCTTCACACAACAACAGGTTGCGTGCAGAAATCTCTTCTTCCATCTTTCTGCAATCCGATCCTGAAAGCAACTCCCCTCGACCCCAGAGAGGCGCGGTCAATGAGACTTCTCCCGATTCAATTCTTGTCATCAGGTTCTGGTCATGGTCCCGCAGAATTAAACTACCACTGTCCTGAAAACCGGGTACATCTCCTTCAAGGTAGCGGGTCCAGTTGTGCTGACTGACACGTTCAGAAACGACCTGATTAAATATCCAGGAACGTGCTGCAGACAAATACATTGCGCGTTTGTTTCTGTGAGCCTTGAAACTGTCGGTAAACATCAGCAATGCCCGATCAACATTAGCGCCCTCATGACCAAAGCGTTGCTCTCCAAAATAGTTGGGCACACCTCGACCGGCGATCAACTTCAAGCGTTCTTCCAGCAGCACCTGCGGCACATTTACATGCCTTAAAGTGATGATAAAGTGATTACCTTTCAATGCTCCGGTCTTGAGCTTTTTACCATGTCGGGTCGCGGCAATTATAAGCAAAGATTCGCTATTCAGCTGCGACCATTCCGGGGAGTCCTGCCCGGGCAGCCAGACACTAAACCACTGACGTGTAACACCATGGCGATCCTTTCGTCCTGCATAGCTGACTGCAGAGCGTTTTACACCAGCGAATCTGGAAAGCCGCCCTGCTACCCAATCGGTATTTTCTCCGGTTTTCTGAACATTGATATAGGCATGCTCCCCTTCACCTTCCGGAAGAAAGGGCAGCTCTTCTTCAACGATGAAATCCTCAGGCAGAGACTTGAAAGCGCACTGCCCCAGTGGACCACCCCAGCAATAAGACCAGGATGGTGTGTAAGAAATTTGATTCATTAAACAATAATCTTTCGGGTATAGCGCAAACGGATCAACAAAAAAGGCCTTTGCTATGAGTCAGAAGCACCACCGCATGAACTGCTATACCTTCTTTTCTCCCGGTATAGCCCAACTTCTCAGTTGTCGTTGCTTTTACATTGACAGCTTCAGTTTCGATCTGAAGATCTCTGGAGATATTTTCTTTCATGGCAGGAATATAAGCAGCCATTTTTGGTGTCTGGGCAACAATAGTGCTGTCGACGTTGACTACCTGGTAGCCATTCTCATGAATCAATGTCACCACATGCTTGAGAAGCTGTCGGCTGTCGATTCCCTTATACCTTGGATCTGTATCCGGAAAATGCTGACCGATATCACCCAGAGCAGCCGCTCCCAGTAATGCATCACAAACGGCATGAAGGAGAACATCGCCATCAGAATGGGCTAAAAGCTTATGGCTGTGTTCAATAGTGACCCCGCCCAGCACAATGCTGGCATCAGCCGCCACTTCATCGGAAAAGCGGTGCACATCAAAACCGTGACCAATTCGCATCATACTGTCTCAATCAGTTTATCTTGCTGTTGAATGTAGAGGGCTGCAAGTGTCAAATCAGCGCTACGGGTCACCTTGATATTATCGCTGTGCCCTTCGATCATCAGCGGCTTGAATCCAGCGTATTCAATAGCACTGGCTTCATCCGTGACGGGCATTCCGTCATCCAGCGCTTTTTTGAGTGCATCGTAAAGCAGCTTCATTCTAAACATCTGCGGGGTCAGGGCATGCCAAAGCTCATCCCGATCCACGGTCTCAGTCACTTCGCCAGAAGAAGAAGTGCGCTTCATAGTATCTCTGACAGGCATTCCCAACAAACCGCCGGTGGCGTGGCCAGCTAACTGTTTCACAAGCCACTCCAGATCGGAATGACGAATACAAGGTCTGGCCACATCATGCACCATCACCCAATCCTCGGCATCTGCCAACTCGGACAAAGCTTTCAGCCCATTCAAGACGGAATGGTAACGCTCATCCCCTCCCTGCACCAACATAATTCGCGAATCCCGCAACATCTCAATATTTTTGTAGTACTCATCTTCAGCACCAATCACAACAATCAGTTTCTCCAACACAGAAAAACCCAGCAGACGTTCAAGGGTGTGTTCTATTAAGGTGCGACCATGAATCTCAAGATACTGCTTGGGGATTGTACTCTGCATTCTACGCCCCACTCCAGCGGCAGGAACAATTGCCCAAAAACGGGGCTCAAGAGGGGTACTCGTACTCACATTGTCACCTACGAAAGGTCATAAGGAACCTTTTGCAAACAGAATATGTTTCAGTCTGTTATAAATCTGAAACGCCACTTAAATAGCCGATCAGGAACCTCCCCCGATCTATAAAATAGCTGCAATGATGAGCGTTGTGGAATTTTTTGCCCGGTATTGAGCCAGTATTAAAGTAGCTGGAACACTCAGTCATATATCAGATAAAACGTTTCATCTTTCTTGATCATCCCCAAATCAAGACGTGCGTGCTCTTCCAGGGTTTGCAAACCGTTTTGCAGCTCAATAACTTCGGTAGCGAGCAAGCGGTTTCGCCGATACAAGCGCTCGTTTTCCCGCTCCTGCTGCTCAATCTGTTTTTTGATCGCTACCATTTCGGCCACACTTCCCTCTCCCGTCCAGAGTTGAATCTGAAGGACCAACAGCGCCAGAAGAAGTAATGTATGCACCAGCTTTAGCATCTGAATCTCTCATTGTTTCCAGCCATTGAGTCTATCAAAGCCTGTAAAATGTGCCCACGATGAAAACAGAAAAAACTAGAATACCCGAAAAGTGATCATAAAAATAAAAGCAAAGGCTCGTTACACAGAACAAAGGGAGACATTAAAAGCCTCCCTTTATTGACGCGCTAATCAAACAACCTGTCAGGCACGCTTGAATTCAGCGAGACCACGATATGGAGCTTTTGTACCCAGCTCTTCTTCAATACGGAGCAGCTGGTTGTACTTGGAAATACGGTCAGAACGGCACAGAGAACCGGTCTTGATCTGACCTGCAGCAGTTCCCACAGCCAGATCTGCAATAGTAGCGTCTTCTGTTTCACCGGAACGGTGAGAGATCACCGCAGTGTATCCAGCATCTTTGGCCATCTTGATAGCCTCCAGCGTTTCAGTCAGGGAACCGATCTGGTTGAACTTGATCAGGATAGAGTTAGCGATACCTTTCTCAATACCTTCCTTGAGAATCCTGGTATTGGTTACAAACAGGTCATCACCAACAATCTGGATCTTGTCGCCCAGAATTTCAGTCTGATATTTGAAACCGTCCCAATCAGACTCGTCCAGACCATCCTCGATAGAGATAATCGGGTACTCTTCACAAAGATTGGCCAGGTAGTCAGAAAACTCATTGGAAGAGAAAATTTTGCCTTCACCCTTCATATTATATTGGCCGTCAACATAGAATTCTGATGCCGCACAGTCCATCGCCAAAGTAATATCAGTACCCAGCTTGTAGCCAGCTGCTTCAACTGCTTCTTTAATGACAGCCAGCGCGTCAGCATTAGAAGCGAGATTGGGCGCGAAACCACCTTCATCACCTACCGCAGTATTCAAGCCTTTGGCAGACAGAACTTTCTTCAGGGCATGAAATACCTCAGCACCCATGCGCAAACCTTCAGCAAAAGTCCTGGCAGCGACTGGCTGGATCATGAACTCCTGAATATCGACGTTGTTGTCAGCGTGCTCACCACCGTTGAGAATGTTCATCATAGGAACCGGCATGGTGAACTGGCCAGAAGTGCCGTTCAGGTCAGCAATATGCTGGTAGAGAGGTATTTTCTTATCTGCAGCAGCGGCTTTTGCTGCGGCCAGGGATACTGCAAGAATGGCATTGGCGCCCAGAACACTCTTGTTCTCGGTACCATCCAGCTCAATCATGGCCGCATCCAGTCCACGCTGATCAGTGGCATCACGCCCCAGCAGAGCTTCACGGATAGGTCCATTGATGTTGCCCACAGCCTTCAGGACCCCCTTACCCAGGTAGCGAGATTTGTCTCCATCACGCAGCTCCAGAGCTTCACGGGAACCGGTAGAGGCTCCGGATGGTGCAGCAGCACGCCCCATGGCACCCGATTCCAGAATGACATCGGCTTCTACGGTTGGGTTACCGCGAGAATCCATGATTTCGCGGCCTTTGATTTCAACAATTTTTGCCATAATAGCTTTCTCTCTACACAAATGCCGATAGACGATGAAAAGTACGTTGCTTCACTCTTGTTGCACAGAAAGACAAAAATACTTTTCACAACACCATGTCTATGAAGGGAAATATACCTGACCTGACCGGGCAGTGAGGAATCTTACTGTAGACCGATGAAGTCTGAGATCCAGATCTTCCCAACCCAACCATCTCAGCCCGATTAGATAATAATACTGATTCAATTTTCCAGTGCCATTATCCAATTGGACTGTTTTTAGCTTCCCAGACGCTGCAGTGCGGACACTATACCAACTCCCGGCGGGTTATCAACTATTGCACACAGCAACACCGAAGGCGCAAAGATTAAACTTGAATTCAATGGAAGCCCTTGATATCACAGTGATGAAAAACGGATAACAATGAGCGAATGAAGCTTGATAAAAAAACGAACCCCAGCCTCTTAAAGACAGAACCCTTTGCCGCCATCAAAGAGATTATTTTTGACAAAAAAAACCGCCGGAATTCGGCGGTTTTCTTACATCGAACGGAACACTCAATGGGTATCCAGCTCGGGCATTGACTTAACAAGATCGTCAATAGCCTTCACCTGTACCAGAAAGCCTTCCAACTGAGAGAGACGCAGCGCTGAGGGACCATCACAACGAGCTGCATCCGGATCAGGATGGGCTTCCAGGAAAAGACCTGCCAAACGGGTCGACATACCGGCCAGAGACAGCTCAGTCACCTGATGACGACGACCGCCGGAAGCCGCTCCCATTGGATCTCTGCACTGTAGTGCATGTGTTGCATCAAAAATAACGGGAGACTGGCCACTCACCTCTTTCATGGTACGAAAGCCCAGCATATCAACCACCAGGTTGTCGTAACCATAAGAAGATCCACGTTCACAGAGAATAACCTGCTCATTGCCCGCCTCAGCAAACTTGTCGACAATATTACCCATCTGCGAAGGACTCAGAAACTGAGGCTTCTTGATGTTGATCACAGCACCGGTTTTGGCCATGGCAAACACGAGATCGGTTTGACGCGCCAGAAAAGCTGGCAACTGAATAACATCAACCACTTCAGCTACCGGTTGGCACTGATAAACTTCATGAACATCGGTGATCAACGGCATTCCGAACGTCTCCTTCAGCTCCTGAAAGATCTTCAGACCTTCTTCCATGCCCGGCCCACGATAAGAGTGGATGGAAGAACGGTTCGCCTTGTCAAAGGAAGCCTTGAAAATATAAGGAATACCCAGCTTCTCTGTAACAGCAACATAGTGCTCTGCTATTTTCATAGCCATGTCACGAGACTCGAGCACATTCATGCCACCAAACAGCACGAACGGCTTGTCGTTAGCTACCTGAAGAGAGCCTACAGAGACTGCTTTCTGTTCAGACATACGCGCCCTTAATCCTGTTTAGCCTGATAGTTTAAAGCCGCTTCAATGAATGACTTGAAGAGCGGATGCCCATCCCTCGGCGTAGAAGTAAACTCGGGATGAAACTGGCAGGCCACAAACCAGGGGTGCTCCTTGACTTCTACCATTTCAACCAGAGCATTGTCTTCAGAGCGCCCGGAAATAACCAGACCAGCATCCTGGAGCGTTTCGAGGTAATTGTTATTGACCTCATAACGATGACGGTGCCGCTCAATAATAATGTCTTTAGCGTAAGCAGAGTGAGCCTGTGTACCAGAGATGAGGTTACACTTCTGGGCCCCCAACCTCATAGTTCCCCCCAGATCGGACGCTTCGGTGCGAGTTTCTAAAGCACCATCGGAAGCCAACCACTCAGTAATCAGACCTATCACCGGATGCTCGGAGTTTTGATCAAACTCTGAGCTGTTGGCTCCTTCCAGACCTGCCTTGTTACGAGCGTATTCAATAACAGCGACCTGCATACCCAGACAGATACCCAAATAGGGAATCTTCTTCTCACGAGCATGACGAACCGCCTGAACCTTGCCTTCCACACCACGGTGACCAAATCCACCAGGCACCAGAATCGCACTGACACCTTCCAGACGACTCAGTCCCTCCTGCTCAAGCAGTTCGGAATCAACATAACGGATATTGATCTTGGTACGGGTTTTCAATCCGGCATGGCGAACCGCTTCAATCAGGGATTTATAAGCATCCAGAAGCTCCATATATTTGCCCACCATGGCAATAGTCACTTCCTTTTGCGGGTGGGTGTCACGATCCACAACATCTGCCCACTCAGACAAATCTGCAGCCGGAGCATCCAAACCAAACTTGTCGACAACAATCTGGTCCAGTCCCTGCTCATGGAGCATCTGGGGAATGCGGTAGATAGTATCTGCATCTTCCAGAGAGATAACCGCACGCTCTTCAACGTTAGTAAACAGGGAGATCTTGCGACGGGCAGAGGCTTCAATAAACTGTTCGCTTCGGCAAACCAGAATGTCTGGCTGAAGACCAATGGATCGTAGCTCTTTAACAGAGTGTTGGGTAGGCTTGGTCTTGGTTTCGCCCGCAGTCTTGATAAAGGGCACCAGGGTCAGGTGCATCAGCAAAGCACGGGAAGAACCCAGCTCAACTTTCAACTGGCGAATCGCTTCCAGGAATGGCTGAGACTCAATGTCACCCACAGTACCACCAATTTCAACCATAGCTATATCTGCGTCACCAGCCCCCTGAACAACGCGACGTTTGATTTCATCGGTAATGTGGGGAATAACCTGAACCGTACCGCCCAGATAATCACCACGACGTTCTTTACGAAGAACGTCCTGATAGACTCGACCCGTGGTAAAGTTGTTGCCCTGCTTCATGGTGGTGCGCACAAAACGCTCATAATGGCCCAGGTCGAGGTCGGTCTCCGCACCATCTTCAGTAACAAACACTTCACCATGTTGGAACGGGCTCATGGTGCCAGGATCAACGTTGATATAAGGATCCAGTTTGAGCATCGTCACCTTAAGACCGCGTGCCTCAAGGATAGCTGCGAGGGAAGCTGAAGCGATGCCTTTGCCCAATGAGGAAACAACACCACCCGTGACGAAAATATAACGCGTCATTGTTATCTGCTGACTCTTAAATGCGGGAAAAAAATGAATACTCAAGATGGGAGATCAGGATACCAAAATCGCTGCTAAACGTAAAACACATACTGAGAAAATGCCTAGAAAGTTTGGTTTAAGTCCTGCTGACCAGACTCAGACATCGGGACACCAGGACAGACATCTGCCAGCGCCCGGCTCACAGGCGAACGTGTCTGTGACAAAAACCCCCGGTAACGCCACCAGCTGATCCCCATAAAAAACAAATGGAACAGACTCCCTGACCCAAGGGGGAACTTTGTAGTCCTGCAACCAACGTTTGATCGTCTTACGGCCGTCACGACCTTTCACAGCGACTTTTAGCCCCGCAGGCAGCTCAGAACGAAACAATATACGCAATGCCGTTTCCGGGAGCCGGACATCCCCTCCCTCTTCCAGCGCTAAACGCCCCCCCGAAAAAGGCAGCTTGATGACTTGCTCCGCACGCCACTGCCAGTCAAAACCTTCTCTCTCAATAGGCTCAGGTTTACGAAGCAGCACCAGCTTTCCTGCAAAGCGGCGTAACTGAAAAGCACCTATTAAGACAACAGGCTCAGCATCCTCTGCCGCTTCAATCAAATCTGTGAACAGAGCGTTCAGTCGGATTCTGTCTGGCATTTGGACCTGATGAGAGGCCAGCCAATAGCGAACCACTCTCCGGGCTGCAAGACCATTAATAAGCTTGAGCGCCTCCAGATCTAAAACGCTGCGTTCACCCCAAATTCGGGATGGCGGTGCTTGAATAATCGGCCGGGCATAGTGCTCTGTTTGCTCAAGGAGCATCTGATTTAGTTCAGAAACATCCTCGGAAAACTGTGCCAGCCGGGCTGCAACACCTGGCCAGACGGCCTCAATCTGCGGCATTAGATTTAGCCTCAGGAAATTACGCCGAAACCTCTGATCTTGATTGGATTCATCTTCGACAAAAGCCAAACCATAATTTTCTGCATAGTTTTCAATGGTTTGCCTGGAAGTATTAAGCAGAGGTCTTAGTAATATCCCACCACCTAACTGTCTTGAAGCAGGCATACCGGCCACACCATCCAACCCGCTGCCTCGCAGCAATCGAAAAAGCACTGTTTCCGCCTGATCATCCTGATGATGACCCATCAACAGACAACCACCATCAGGCAGACGGTCTTCAAAAACGGCATAGCGTGCTTCACGGCCCTGTCGTTCAATATCCGAGGATGACTCAATAGCAACTTTGACCACCTCCAGAGGAACCTGCCATTGTTCACAGAGGGACAGGCAATGCTCCGCCCATGAGTCGGCGTTCTCACTGAGCCCGTGATGAATATGAACTGCCGAGAGAGACTTAATCTTCCCCTGTTCACGAAGAGACACCGATAAATGAAGAAGAACGGTAGAATCCAATCCACCGCTAAACGCCACTAAAACTGGCTTCCCTGCAATGCCTCTGATTTGCTCAGAAAGATGCTCTGTTAAGGAGAAAAATCTTTCGTCACTGGATGAAATGAAAGACTTTTTCAATCGTCGATTCTTTTCGAAAGGCTGATCCGCCATCAGACAGCGCCGTAATCCCTGATGCGCTGGTAACGACTTTCTATCAATTCATCAGCGGCCATTGTCTCCAGCTTTCGGAGTTCCTCCTCCAGGGCAACACCCAGTGTAGAAGCCATCACTTCTGGCTGACTGTGAGCACCACCCAGAGGCTCCATGACCAGACGATCAATGAGCCCCAACTCCATCAGCCGGGATGCAGTTACACCCATGGCTTCTGCGGCTGTGGAAGCATATTCAGACTTTTTCCAGAGAATCGATGCACAGCCCTCCGGAGAGATCACCGAGTAGATGGAGTTCTGCAACATCAGCAGCTGGTCACAGACACCAATAGCCAGCGCGCCACCGGAGCCCCCCTCTCCGATAACAGTAGAGATAATGGGCACTTTCAGGCGAGACATAACGGCCAGATTGTAGGCAATGGCCTCACTCTGTCCACGCTCTTCCGCGCCAATGCCCGGATAAGCACCCGGCGTGTCGATAAAAGTCATGATGGGCATTTTGAAGCGCTCGGCCATCTCCATGAGCCGACAGGCCTTCCGGTAGCCTTCGGGCTTGGGCATACCAAAATTACGAAGCACTTTGTCTTTGATTTCACGGCCTTTCTGATGACCCATGACCATCACCGGACGACCATTGAATCGGGCAATGCCACCGATAATTGAAGGATCATCTGCAAAGTGACGATCACCATGCAGCTCATCAAACTCGGTAAAGAGATGTTGAATATAATCCAGAGTGTAAGGACGACGCGGATGTCTTGAAAGCTGAACTACCTGCCAGGCAGACAGATCAGAAAAAATCTGCTCAGTCAGGGTCTTGCACTTTTCTTGCAGGCGGCTGACTTCATCAGTAATGTTCAGTTCGGCATCGGTGCCAACCAGTCTTAGCTCTTCGATCTTGGCTTCCAACTCAGCAATCGGCTGTTCAAAATCCAGATAATTCGGGTTCATAGATTCCACTTCAAGAGTTCCGCATCAGCTGAAAAATACGTAAAAGCGATCAATATGTCGAGTTAATAAGAGTAAGCGTCTGTTACTGATACTCTACTTTGGCGGACTCTTTGCCCAGCCATTGCCTTAAACCCATCACCAGGTCATCACTGGGACTAACATTCCATTTTTCGCCCAGCTGGATACTGGCCGAAGCATCGTCACGGGTGTAGTTGACCTGCACCGGGAGCTGACCCGGATGCTGTCCGAGCAAGCCGGACATTTTGGCATGAAACGCATTGTCCACCTGCCCACTGCTTAAATCCACCAGCAGCCTGCGGGCATAGTAACTTCGGGCATCAATCAGGTTGAGAGCTTTCTTGGCTCTGACCTTGAGGCTACCAGAGTAATCATCAAAGCTGACCTCCCCTTCAAAGACAATCACCGTATCCATCTTGATGAGCGCCTGACACTGCTCAAAAACATCGGCAAAGATCGATACTTCGATTCGGCCAGTACGATCATCCAATGTCACAAAACACATTTTGTCGCCGCGTTTGTTATTCATGGTCCTCATGGCCACCACCAGGCCTGCTATGTTTTGACTTTCGCCTCTGGCTGGCTGAAGGTCCCGGATACGGTTGCGAATAAAGTGTTTGATCTCCTGCTCATATTCATCAATGGGATGACCGGTCAGGTACAGACCCAGAGTGTCTTTTTCGCCACTCAGCCGAACTTTATCGGCCCACTCTTCGACATTGCCGTACTTATCGTAGACATCCTCTTCACCGGCGGGCACCAGTGCACCGAACAGATCACCATGGCCAGAGTCAAAACTCTTGGCGGCCTGGTCTGCCGCTTTCATGGCTTCAGATTGGCTGGACTCCAACACCGCGCGGTTAAAATTGTATCGGGCCTTTTTACCCGGTGCAGGCCCCAGCAGATCAAGGGCACCGGAACGAATCAAAGCCTCCAGAACCCGTTTATTGATACTCTTGGCATCAACACGTTCACAAAAATCAAAGAGGTCCTTGAATGGACCGCCTGAGTTTCTGGCTTCAACAATGGATTCGATAGGCCCCTCACCAACGCCCTTGATGGCACCCAGACCATAAACAATATGCCCGTCGTCATTCACGCCAAACATATAGTCACCACTGTTTACATCCGGTGGCAGCAGCGTAAGTTCCATTTCCCGACACTCTTCAATAAACGTCACAACCTTGTCGGTATTCTGCATATCGGAACTCATGACCGCCGCCATAAATTCTGCCGGGTAATGGGCTTTCAGCCAAAGCGTCTGATAAGAGACCAGGGCATAGGCAGCTGAGTGAGATTTGTTAAAGCCGTAACCGGCAAATTTCTCCACAAGGTCGAAGATTTTCATCGCCAGCTCGCCATCAATCCCCTGTTTGATAGCCCCTTCTTCAAAGACTGCTCTCTGCTTGGCCATCTCTTCGGGTTTTTTCTTACCCATGGCTCGACGAAGCATATCCGCACCACCCAGGGTATAACCTGCCAGCACCTGAGCGATCTGCATGACCTGCTCCTGATACAGGATGATGCCATAGGTAGGCTGCAGAATCGGCTGAAGCCACTCGTGCTGATATTGAGCATCCGGATAGGACAACTCTTCCCGGCCATGCTTACGATTAATGAAGTTATCTACCATGCCCGATTGCAGAGGCCCCGGGCGAAAAAGGGCCACGAGAGCGATGATATCCTCAAAACAATCGGGCTGAAGACGCTTGATCAGATCCTTCATGCCCCGGGACTCAAGCTGGAAAACCGCAGTGGTCTCAGCCCGCTTGAGCATGTCGTAGGAGAACTTGTCCTCCAGATCGATCATCATGATGTCAAGCTCATCCTCGCCACGTTGCTGGCGGCGGGGGTTGATCATTTTCAACGCCCAGTCAATGATGGTCAGAGTTCTCAGCCCCAGAAAGTCAAACTTCACCAGACCGGCAGACTCAACATCATTTTTATCAAACTGGGTAACAACACCGCCACCGGCTTCATCACAGTAAAGCGGTGCAAAATCGGTCAGTTTGGTCGGTGCTATGACGACACCGCCAGCGTGCTTACCGACATTGCGGGTAACCCCTTCAAGTTTGAGCGCCATATCCCAGATTTCCTTGCCATCTTCATCGATATCAAGAAAATCCCTGATAGTAGCTTCCTGCTCGTAAGCTTTACCGAGGGTCATACCGATCTCGAAGGGAATCATTTTCGAGAGCCGGTCTGCAAGACCGTAGGACTTGCCCTGGACCCTGGCTACATCCCTGACCACCGCCTTAGCAGCCATGGTACCGAAAGTAATGATCTGGGAGACCGCATCACGACCATAGGTTCTGGCGACATAGTCAATCACCCTGTCTCTGCCATCCATACAGAAGTCGACATCGAAGTCAGGCATGGACACCCGCTCCGGATTCAGGAATCGCTCGAACAGCAGGTCATACTGAATAGGGTCAAGGTCGGTAATTTTTTGCGCGTAGGCCACCAGTGAACCAGCACCGGAACCACGCCCCGGCCCGACCGGTATGCCGTTACTTTTAGACCACTGGATAAAATCCATTACGATCAGGAAATAGCCCGGAAATCCCATCTGGAGAATAATATCCAGTTCGAAATCGAGACGATCCCGATACACTTTTTCTTTACTGACATAGTCAGAATCAGCAGGGTCCAGAATAGTTTGCAAACGTTCAGTCAAACCATCATGGGAAAACTTCCTGAAAAAGGCATCCATCGTCATCCCCTCAGGGATGGGAAATTCTGGCAGAAAGTACTCGCCCAGATGCACATAAACCGAGCAGCGCCGGGCAATTTCCACTGAATTTTCAAGCGCTTCAGGGATATCGGAGAAGAGTTTACACATCTCTTCTTCCGTTTTCAGATACTGCTCTTCGCTGTATCTTTTGACCCTGCGCGGGTCGTCCAGGGTTGAACTTTCACCGATACACACCCGGGCTTCGTGGGCTTCGAAGTCTTCTTTATTGATGAACATGACATCGTTGGTGGCCACTACCGGGCAATCGTATTTTTCAGCCAGCGCGACGGAGCCATGCAGGCAATCCTCATCACCCGCTCGGGATGTTCTGTGCAGCTCAAGATAGTAACGCCCCGGAAAAGCTTCCATCCATTCAGTCAAAAGCTCACCCGCCAGCGCTTCATTGCCATTAAGAATGGCCTGACCTACATCCCCTTCTCTGGCACCTGATAGCGCTATCAGGCCTTCAGATTTTTCCTGAATCCATTCTCTTTTAACAATGGCTTTGCCATGCTGCTGATTCTCCAGAAAGGACCGGGAAATCAGCTCTGTGAGGTTTCTATAGCCCTTCTCATTCATAGAAAGCAATACAAGTCTCACAGGCTCAAGAGCCGGATCAGAATGCGTAACCCATAAGTCAGCGCCACTGATCGGTTTAATACCCGCCCCCTGGGCACTGTTATAAAACTTTACCAGCGAGCAAAGGTTCGACTGATCAGTAACGGCCACCGCAGGAAAACCCAGCTCTCCGGCTGCCTTAATCAGTGGCTTGATGCGAACCAGGCCATCGCTCAGGGAAAATTCTGTATGAAGTCTCAGATGTATGAAACGTGCAGGCATGAGAGAAGGTAGACCGATTGATGGTGATTTTTAATTCTAACAACGGAGCCATGTTAACTGCCAGCTCGTTATAACCCCGATGCCTCCAATGCATCACGGACAGGCTTGAACGAACGACGATGGATAGGCGTCGCTCCAAGCTTTTTCAGGGCATCCATATGAACTCTGGTTGGATAACCTTTGTGACCGGCAATCCCGTAACCGGGATAGTGCTTCTCCAACTCAACCATTTCACGATCACGTGTTACTTTTGCCAGAATAGAAGCTGCCCCAATCTCCGGAACAGAACCATCACCTTTCACCACAGCCTCAGCAGGACAGGGCAGATCAGGACAACGATTACCATCGATCAGGGCCAGTTCCGGCTTCACTGAAAGGCCTGCAACCGCTCTCTGCATGGCCAGCATAGTGGCATGAAGAATATTCAGTTCATCGATCTCATGAACTTCAGCCCTGCCGATGGACCAGGCCAGTGCTTTCTCTTTGATTTCTTTAAAGAGCGCATCACGTTTCTTTTCAGACAGTTTCTTGGAATCATTAAGCCCGGCTATGGGATTATCAGGGTCCAGAATGACAGCGGCGGTCACCACCGGACCGCAGAGTGGGCCCCGACCCACCTCGTCGACACCACAAACCTGTGTAACGGTCTCGGGGACAGCAAAAAAACCCAGCTCATTTTGTTGCATCGTATTTTCCTACTACCGACATCACCGCATCATAGGCCAGAGCACTGGCATCACGTTTGAGGGTTTTATGAATCGCTGTAAATTCCTGAACCAGATGACTTCGCCACTCCTGATCGTCTAATGCCCTGGCCATGGCTTCATGAAGCTTTTCAGAGGTCGCATCGTCTTGCAGCAGCTCAGGTACACAGGGCTCGCTCGCCAACAAATTCGGCAGGCCAACATGTTCAACTTTTACCAAACGGCAGAGAATCGCAAAACTCAGTGACGCCATTCGATAGCTGATCACCATAGGCCTCTTATGTAAAGCTGCCTCCAGAGTAGCCGTTCCTGAAGCGATCAAAATCGCATTGGCTGCCGCCATCATCTCAGAAGTTTTACCGACGGCAACCGTGACATTCAGATCTGGAAAATCTTCCAGCATGGGTAGCAACTGCAACTTTCTCTTTTCATTGGCACAGGGAATGACGAACCGAATATCGGGATGGTCTTTCTTTAGCAGGCGCGCAGTGTTTAAAAAAAGCTCCCCCAAACGGGATACTTCAGCTTTTCGACTGCCCGGCAATAAGGCGACCACAAGCCCTTCTTCATCCATTCCCAGTGAGCGCCGAGCTGCAACCGCGTCCGGCTCCCAGGCCACTTGATCGGCCAGCGGATGACCAACAAAAGTGACCGGAACCCCATGCCCCTGATAGTAATCTGCCTCAAACGGGAGAAGCGCGAGCATATGATCAACGGCACACCGAATTTTCTTCAATCGGCCTTCTCGCCATGCCCAAACCTGAGGACTTACATAATGAACTGTAGGTATCTCATTGGATTTAAGGTACTTTTCCAAAGCCAGGTTAAAGTCAGGCGCATCAATCCCGATAAAAACGTCTGGTTTTTCTGCCATGAAAGTTTCTTTCAGCTGCTTGCGAATACCTAATAGCTCTCTCAGCCGCCCCAGCACCTCAACAAGCCCCATTACTGAAAGCCTCTCCATGGGGAAAAGACTCTCAAACCCTTCAGCGATCATCATTGGACCACCAATCCCATAGCATCGGGCATCGGGGTGATGGCATTTGATCTTTCTGATCAGCGCTGCTCCCAGCAGATCACCCGAGGCCTCCCCGGCCACCAGAGCAAATGACAGTGTTCTGGACATTCCTATTTACCGTGAAAAATATGTGGCTGGCAGGGAAAGACTGACTTCGAAAATCAGCGCGTGATACCTCGGGTTGACGCTTTCAAAGAGTCAATAAGCAACTGGATTTGGGGCTGTTTTTTCATGGATTCAAGCCTGTCCAGTGCCTCATTAGTCCGCAGACCCTGCCGGTAGATCAACTTGTAACATTGACGCAATTCACGGATCAGTTCCGAACTGTAACCACGACGCCTCATCCCCTCAAAATTCATGCCGTGAGCCTTGGCCGGGTTACCACTGACCATCACGAATGCAGGAACATCCTTGAAGAGAGCTGTATGAGCAGCACTCATACTGAAATCACCAATAACACAAAACTGATGCACGGTGGTGAACCCTCCCAGGATGACCCCATCACCAATCCTGACATGACCGGCCAGCGTAGCGTTATTGGCCAGGATAATGTTATTACCAACGATGCAGTCATGGGCCACATGAACGTAGGCCATCAACAGGTTATTGCTGCCAATGCGGGTAATCGAATTATCCTGGGAAGTCCCCCGATGAATAGTACAACCCTCACGGATCACATTATTGTCACCAATTTCAAGCCAGGTCGTTTCGCCTGCGTACTTCAGGTCCTGACAATCTTCACCAACACTGGCGAACTGGAAAATGCGGTTATTTCTGCCTATTTTGGTGTGCCCCTTGACAACAGCATGGGCATGAATTTCTGTTCCAGAGTCAATTTCAACGTTTGCACCAACAATGGCATAGGGTCCGACCTTTACGTCCGGTGCCAAAGCAGCACGCGGATCAATAATGGCTGTCGGATGGATCAATTCATCCAGAACAGCATTTGATTCTTGGCTGGAACGGGAATCAATCAAGACTATAGTTCCTTTCTTGCACAGGTTATTTCAGCACAGCGGGCTATCTTACCATCAACCTCCCCCTGACAGGAGAACTTCCAGACATTTCTTTTCATGGCCAGAAATTAAGCCCTCAGCAAAACCTGATCACCGGGCATGACAGGATGATCAGGAAATACAGCAAGAGACTGATAAACCAGCCTCTTGCTGATAGATACCGAACGTGCGGCACATCAAACGGGTTTCATTCTTCGAGTCGGCGCTCGCACCGTTTCAGTCGTTTGGCCATATCATCAAGTCTCCTGAAGCGGACCGCGTTCTTTCTCCACTCCCCCGCATCCATGATGCCTGTCCCGGATGCATAGGCACCAGAACGGGATATGGATTTGGTGACCATTGCCATTCCAGAGAGATGAACATGATCAGCAATGGTGATATGACCCGCAAGACCCGAAGCACCAGCAATGGTGCAATATTCACCAACCCTGGTACTACCGGAAATACCGACATTGGCAGCAATAGCAGTATGCTTTCCTATTATCACGTTATGAGCGATCTGCACAAGATTGTCGATTCTGACTCCGTCGTGTATCACCGTGTCCCCCAATGCGCCTCGATCGATACAGGTGCAGGAACCAATCTCTACATTGTTACCGATAACTACTCCACCGATCTGGGCTATTTTATGCCACTGCCCGTCCAATCGGGCGTTGCCAAAGCCATCGGCCCCGATAACAGCATTAGCATGAATAATACTGCGCTCACCAATAAAGACACCGTGACAGACTGAAACATTTCGACAAATATGACTGTTCTTACCGATCACAGTGTCATGACCAATCACAGCACCGGCATCAATTCGAACACCCTCAGAGATCTGAACTCCGGACTCAATCACTACTTTTGGGCCTATTGCGGCCGTTGGATGAATCGCGGCGTCTGAAGCAATAACTGCGGAGGAATGGATACCTTCAGGCAACCCCTTATCAGTATCAAACAGATGAGAAAGAGAAGCATACCCCAGATAAGGATTATCCAGAATCAATGCATTCCCGGCCCAGGCTTCAGCCTGAGCGGGTGCCAGAATAACCGCACTGGCCCCTGTAGTCTCCAGGTAGCGAGCGTAGGCGGGATTCGCTAAAAAGGCCAGCTCACCAGCAACAGCATCCTGAAGGGTATTCAGGCCAGAGATACACTCCTCACCATCACCCTTGAGTTCAGCAGCCACTCTGTCAGCCAGCTCAGACAAGGTAAAGGAAAAAGACTGTTTCATGAATTACTTCAACTTATTCATGCGCTCAATCACCTTACGGGTGATATCAAAACCAGGCTTAACGAAACGCGCAGCACCACGCTCCAGAACCAGATCATAGTCCTGCTCTTTAGACACTTCCTCAATCGCTTTATCAAGCTTCGGTCTCAGCTTACCCAGTTCGGTCTGGTCAGAACGGGCTTTTTCGCTTCGCAGCTGTCGATCTTGCAGTTGCAGATCTTCAAACTTACGCTTGATCTGGACCTGACGATTCTCACGCTGGCCCTCGGTTAAAGTAGGACCATCTTTCTGCAGTTTTTGCTCCATTACTCTGATTTCTTCCTGCAGTGCTTTGAGCTGTTTGATTTTAGGAGCAAACATCTTTTCAGCTTCTTTGGCATATTTTTTGGCAGCGTCTGACTCCAGAACAGCCATCTCAGAATCCACAACAGCGATTTTTTGTGCCTGAGCCAATGGAGATAACAGCAGCAGAGCAACAAACGCCAATTTGATCGATTTCAAGTTCTTTCTCCTGAATAAAAACGCAAAGTCCAAAACAGAGTATACCTTTGTATACCAGAAACTCTCTAAAGCCTGAAACAATCACCTGATAAATTCTGAAACAGCTTCAAAGCTTTCCTAAAGCCACATGCGAGAACGCACTAATTATAATGAAATGGTATTATATCGCATCTATTTATACCGCTCTGCTTGTATAGAATCAGTAAAAACTGATTCTTTCTCCTGGCAAAAAAAGTGGGCATTCATCATATATAAAACCATCCTTCGGTATTATCGAATCGCAGGAATAATCAGGTGGAAATCAGAGCCGAAAACTGCTGAGGAAACACTCGCTCAACCTGTATGATTGTATTGGCTTCTGAAAATCTTATTGAGAGCTGCTAATGCCAGAAGCAGCCCTCAATAAAATCACGAGAGGTTTTAGAAAGGCGTACCCAAGGAGAACGCAAACACCTGAGTCTCGTCCTCTCCCTCGGGATTAAGTGCTTTGGCCAGACTAAAGGTCAGCGGTCCGAGTGGGGTAATCCACGTCAGGCCGACGCCGACACTGTAGCGAAGCGAACCAAAATCAGGCTTCGAGCAATCCTTGATATCACCGCTGGGACAATTGGTATCAAAGACATTACCGTAATCAAAGAACAGACTGGTTCTGAGCGAACGCTGATCTTTCACAAAAGGTAGAGGGAAGAGCACTTCAGCGGTACCCTCGAAGACAAAATCACCACCAATGGCGTTATAATCATTGTCTGTCCGCTCTTTGGCCTTAGGACCCAGGGAGTTATCTTTATAGCCACGAACAGAGCCAAAGCCACCCGCATAGAAATGCTCGAAGAAAGGTATGTCGGTGGTATCACCATAGGCACCGATATAACCGATTCTGGTAGAGACGCGCCCTGTCAGCGAGTCGGTAAACGGATAGAAGTACTGGCCACGATAAACCAGCTTGTAAAAGCTGACATCCGACCCCGGAATAGTCACCTGCGCCGATGCACTTTGAGAGTAACCCCGTGTCGGCAGCAAGCCTCGATTCAATTCATTTTCGGACCAACTCAGCGTTGTCTTGACGTTTGTGAAACTATCACCATTCTCCTTCAGATAATTGAGAATATAATCCGGCGTTTCTGAACCCGTTGTAATACTGGTATCGTCAATACCCAATCCCATACTGATTGTCTGAGTTTCCGAAATCGGGTAGCCAAAGTTAACATTGGCACCGGTTGTATCTGCAGCATAGTTCGAGATATCAGTATCACTGTAATCATAAGAACGGTGATACAAGTTGAAACCACGGCTGACACCATCAACGGTGAAATACGGATCAGTAAAGCTGAAGTTATAGAGCTGACTGACATCACTTTTGTTCAGACCTACAGACACCTTGTTACCGGTCCCCAGGAAATTGTTCTGACTGATAGAGCCGCCCAAAAGCAGGCCGTCAGACTGAGAGAAACCCACACTGGCTGATATACTGCCCGAAGGCTGCTCTTCAACGGTGTAGTTCACGTCAATCAGGTCACTGGTTCCGGGAACCGGTGGTGTTTCAACATTGACTGACTTAAAGAAACCCAGACGTTCCAGACGCACCTTGGATTGCTCAATCTTCTGAGTGTTCGCAGAAGCACCCTCCATCTGACGCATCTCACGACGCAGAACTTCATCTTCGGTTTTGGTATTCCCGGTGAAGTTGATCCTGCGAACATAAGCACGTTTACCAGGATCAACAAAAAAAGTCAGGGAAACGGTTTTCTTTTCATGATCCGGAGTCGGTATACCTGTCACATTGGCAAAGGTATATCCTTCATTACCCAGACGTCTGCTCAGAATTTCTTCTGTCGTCGTAATCACCCGACGGGAAAACACTTGTTCCGGTCTGGCCAGCAACAAGCTTTTGGCCTCTTCTTCAGAGATAATCAAGTCGCCCGCCAGTTTGACATCACTGATTGAGTATTTATCACCTTCATCAATATTAACAGTGATAAAAACACTCTGTTTGTCAGGACTGATCGAAACCTGAGTGGAGCGAATATTAAAGTTGATGTAGCCCCGATCCAGGTAGTAAGAGCGCAGACGCTCCAGATCACCCGAGAGTTTTTCCCGGGAATACTTATCACTGGAGCCAAAGAACGAGAGCCAGTGCGACTCTTTGAGTTCAAACAAACCCAGTACATCTTCCTGAGGGAAAACCGTATTACCAACGACATTGATATGTCGGATGGTCGCTACCTTGCCTTCTTTGACATTGATAGTCAGCTTGACCCGGTTACGGGGCTGAGCTTCAACATCAGCGGTAATACTGGCTCCATAGCGACCCTGAGCAACATATTGACGCTCCAGTTCAAGTCGAATAGCCTCCAGGGTAGCCTGCTGAAAAATCTCACCTTCAGCCAGACCTGACTTACTCAGCCCCTGCTTGAGATCATCAGTTTTGATGGCTTTGTTACCCTTAATTACAATTTCACTGATTGAAGGTCGCTCAATAACCGAAATGACCAGAATATCACCGTCTCTGGCCATTTGAATATCTTTGAAATACCCCGTGCGGAACAGAGATTTAGCTGCACTGGAAATCTGCACAGATTCAACATCATCCCCAACCTCTATGGGCAATGCATTAAATACTGTACCGGCTGAAACCCTCTGAAGGCCATCAATCCGGATATCAGACACTACAAAAGCATTAGCGCCTGACGCATAGGCCATTGAGCCAATCAGCAGAGACAACAGTGATCGCTTCATGGAATCCGTTCTTAGTCCGTGTTCATTTTTCACTCTGGGTAGTCGCATCAGAAAAGCCGGCTTATGTCATTATAAAGAGCCAGCATCATTACACTGACCACCAGAGTCACCCCAATTTTCAACCCAACCATCTGAGCCTTTTCAGACAGAGGTTTCCCTCTGACCCACTCCACCAGATAAAACAACAGGTGTCCTCCATCCAGTACAGGAATGGGCAGTAAATTCAAAACCCCAAGGCTGACACTCAACATGGACAAGAAATAGAGAAAATTCTCCAGTCCTGATTGCAGGGACGCGCCAGCCACTTTAGCAATGGTAATAGGGCCGCTCAAGTTTTTTACCGAAACCAGCCCGACAACCATCTTCCACAGCGACTCAAGCGTCATTCCTGTCAAAGCTGACGTTGCCTGAATAGCTTTGGGCACTGCGGAGAGCGGGTTAAACTGCAAGGTCCTGACCATATCGTCAGGCCAGGAGACCGACTGAACACCAGCACCAATATAACCCACAGATTGACCTTCCACCTCTTTCTCACCAGGCGTAATGGTAAGACTTTGGAGACTGCCGTTACGCTCAACGTCTAACTGCAGTGTTTTACCAGAGTGACTACGAATCAGGTTAACCCATGCCAGCCAATCCTGTACAGGCTCACCATTGGTTTTAAGAATTTTATCTCCGGGTTGGAGGCCTGCCTGCTCAGCAGCACCGCCCGGAACAACCTGACCGATAACGGCAGGTAGTTGTGGTGAGTAAGGTACAATCCCCAGTGCCCTGACGGGATTCAGATTCTCCTGACCTACCAGCCAGTTATGCAGGGGCACCTGCCTGATGACTTCAGTGCCTTCAGGCTTTTGACCAGGGATTCCGGGCCTGACCACGATTTCAACAGAGCGATTGTCGCCAATAAACGACAAAAGCTCCATATTCACCTGTTGCCATCCGGGTGTATCTGTTGAGTCGATTCTTAAAATCTCATCACCGGGCTGAATACCGGCTATTGCAGCAGGAGAATCAGGCAATACTTTTTCAACCTGCGGCAGCACAGTCTTTACACCCAAAACATACATTAACCACAGTGCCGCTATTGCCAGCAAGAAATTAGCGATCGGACCCGCAGCCACAATCGCTATCCGGGACAGGACAGGCTTGTTGTTAAAAGCGAAGGCTCTTTCCGATTCAGGTACAGGCCCCTCCCGCTCATCCAGCATCTTGACATAACCGCCAAGGGGGATGGCTGCAATTACGTATTCAGTCCCCTGACGATCAGTTCGCTTCCAGAGCGGCTTACCAAAACCTACGGAAAAGCGAAGAACCTTGACACCACAACGACGGGCCACCCAGAAGTGGCCAAACTCATGGATACTGACAAGAATTCCTAACGTTATGACAAAAGCCAAAAACGTTTGCAAAGTTCCAAATATCATTTCGCGCTACCCAACCTCCGGTACGCCTGCCTGCCTGCTTTGACCTTGAACTCGCAGACAGCAGTGGTTGACAGAGTTTTATGATTCAATGTACGACTGTAAATAGAATATCGCCAGAATGACAGTAAATATATGTATTTAAGCCATGACAGCATCAAGCTGTCTTGTGCCACTGTTCAATCTGGGTTCTGGCCTGCAACCTGGCCTTTCGGTCAGCATCCAGCACCTGTTCAATATCACCTGCACTGAACACCTGAAGCGCCTGAAGCGTGGCATCAATGACTTCCGGGATACGATCAAAACGTAGATGATCACCCAGGAAGGCTTCCACAGCCGTCTCATTGGCTGCATTTAACATAGCGGCTGCAGTCCCACCGGTAGTTGCAGCATCCTGAGCCAGCTGCAAACATCTGAAACGTTGCATACAGGGCTTCTGAAAATCCAGTCTGCCAATATCGGCCAGAGAAAGTGGCTCCACACCGGATTGCACGCGCTCAGGCCAGGCCATTGCATGAGCAATCGGTGTGCGCATATCCGGATTGCCCATTTGTGCCAGAACTGAGCCATCCTCATAATCCACCAGAGAATGAATGATACTCTGCGGATGAATCAGCACCTCGACCTGGGAGGGACGAGCACCAAAGAGCCAGCAAGCTTCAATAAACTCAAGCCCCTTGTTCATCATGGTGGCCGAGTCTACTGAAATCTTTCGCCCCATGCTCCAGTTCGGATGAGCACATGCCTGGGCTGGTGTAACAGCAGGTAGAGTGTCTACCGGTGCATCCCTGAAAGGCCCACCCGAAGCGGTTAATAGAATTCTGCGAACCCCAACCCCCTGAAGACCTTCACTATAACCATGGGGAAGACACTGAAAGATAGCATTGTGCTCACTATCAATTGGCAACAGCTGGGCACCAGACTCTTTTACCGAATCCATAAAGAGCGCCCCGGTCATAACCAGCGCCTCTTTGTTTGCCAGCAAGACTTTCTTACCTGCCTTGACAGCGGCCAGAGTAGGCAGCAGACCTGCGGCTCCGACAATAGCAGCCATGACGATATCGATGTCTGAATCAGCAGCCATCAGAGCGACTGACCGACTACCACCAAGAACCTCTGTTTTAATCCCTTCAGCTTTTACCGATGCTCGCAACTGATCGGCAACAGCAGGATCTGACATGACAGCGAAGTCCGGCTTAAACGCCCTCACCTGCTCCAACATCGCATCATGACTTCGACATGCGACCAGCGACCTGACTCTGTAACGATCATTGTTTCGAGCAATGACGTCCAAAGTGCTTTTTCCGATAGACCCGGTTGAACCCAGGACACAAACCTGTTGCATGCTTAACTCCCTCCGACAATCAGAGCCAGAGTAAAGACCGGCACAGCCGCCGTCAGGCTGTCTATTCGATCCAGCACCCCACCATGACCTGGCAGTAAATTACTACTGTCCTTAATACCGCGCTCACGCTTGAGCATACTTTCAAAAAGATCACCCAATACGGAAACCAGAACAACAGCAACTGAAAGTACCAAAAGACCCAGCCCACGAGCTAAAGAAAGGTCAAAATACAAGCCCACACAGGCCGCCACCAGTAACGACATTAGTAGCCCACCGACCAATCCTTCAACCGTTTTCTTGGGGCTCACCCTCTCGGCGAGCTTGTGACGACCAAGATTCTTACCGGCAAAGTAGGCACCTATATCGGCTGCCCAGACAAGCAGAAACACCAGAATAATGGTCCAGCCATGCTGATCATGGAGTTTAAGTTTTGAGAGTGCAAACCAGGCTGGAACCAAGGTCAACACACCCATCACCAGCCTGAGCAATCGACTCTGACAGAAACGGGCAGAAGCTGGATAACTCTTCACCAGAGCAAATGCCAGCAGCCACCAGATAACAGACACTGTCAGCAGTGCATAGGCCGACATATCTTTCACAAACCAGCAGACCCCAGCGATCAGCAACACATAAACCACCCGGGCAAAAACATCTTTAAAGCCGGACAAATTAGCCCATTCCCAGGCTCCCAGCATGATAACCAGGGCAATCAGGACTGAAAAAGCGGTGGGAGGAAGAAAAATAACACTGCTCAGGGCCAATACTGCCAGAACTACAGCAGTTAGAATTCTCTGTTTTAACACGTAGCCTCAGCCTCCACCTGCTCACTGGTCTTGCCAAATCGTCTCTGGCGATTGACATAAGCCAGGAGCGCACGCTCAAACTCCCTGCGATCGAAATCCGGCCACAAGGTTTTGGTAAAATAAAATTCGCTGTAGGCACACTGCCATAAAAGAAAGTTACTGATACGCTGTTCACCACTGGTTCTGATGAGTAGATCAGGCTCGGGTATACCCACTGTACTCAAATGCTGACCAATTAACGACTCATCAACCTGGTCAGCGGATATCTCCCCCTGCTCTACCATGTTAGCCACTTTGCGGGCAGACTGGGCAATATCCCACATTCCGCCGTAATTGGCAGCAATCACCAGAGTCACTTTCGCTTCGTCAGCAGTCAAAGCTTCTGCTTCAGCAATATGTGCCTGTATGTCCGGACTAAAACGACTAATGTCGCCTATAATCTTCAGTCTGATATTATTTTTCTTGAGCTTAGCGGTTTCCTTGCGCAGCGTTCTCAGAAACAACTCCATCAAGCCATCCACTTCACTCTTCGGCCGGTTCCAGTTTTCACTGCTGAAAGCGAAAAGAGTCAGAACTTCAATACCTGCTTCACCGCAGGCTTCAATGACTTCTCTGACTGCTTTCAGACCCGCTCGATGGCCGGCAAGACTCGGAAGCAGTCGCCGTTTCGCCCAGCGGTTATTTCCATCCAGAATGATGGCCACATGGCGGGGCAACTTCTGAACTGGTACTTCCTTAAGGCTGCCGATTTCCTCTTGCGATTTCATGGCCATTCACTATTTTGTTGATCTGAAAATACAATTTATTTGCAGCACTCCGGAAGCGTTCACTGCAAATTGTAAACGCCAGCAAAGTGCCACTCCTAACACCTCAGAACAGATACACAAATCCACCTGAGAAACACCATCCCTGATCAAATGAGACATTAAGAGGAGCGATCAAACAGCCATGTTAAGGAAACACAGCCATGCCAATGACACAGAGCTGACGACAGCACCACAATAACCACATTTGCAATTAAAGTGAGACTGCTATATCCAGATTGACACAGATTGATTTTCTTCGCTCATGACTGTCTATAACCAATCAATTAGAAGATGAAGCGCTCAAACTTCCATCAGGTCCTTTTCCTTGCTGGCCAACGCCGCATCTACTGCCGCAATGTATTTATCAGTTAACTTCTGGATATCGTCCTGTGCACGACGCTCATCGTCTTCACTGATTTCTTTTTCCTTTTCCAGCTCCTTGATATCGGCCAGCGCATCACGACGAATATTGCGAATAGCAATTTTAGCGTTTTCAGCTTCCTGACGTGCCTGACGGGTGTAGCCCTTCCGGGTTTCTTCAGTCAGGGGAGGCAGAGGGATACGAATCACTTCACCGGCAGTGGAAGGATTCAGACCCAGATCAGATTTCAGGATCGCTTTTTCTACATCAGGAACCATCTGCTTTTCCCAGACGCGGACAGCCAGAGTCCTGGCATCTTCAGTAGAAATGTTAGACACCTGGCTCAATGGCGTCTCGGAGCCATAATAAGAGACCCTGACACTATCGAGCAGACTCGGGTGAGCGCGGCCAGTACGAATTTTGGCAAATGCACTGTCCAGAGAGTCAACACTCTTGCTCATGCGCTCCTGCGCATCTTGCTTAATTTCTTCAATCATTTTCCACCCCACTCACCAGTGTTCCTTCTTCGCCACCTACCACTGCATTGAGCAGAGCACCGGATTTATTCATATTGAAAACCCGAACGGGCATCTGCTGATCACGGACCAGACAGATCGCAGTCAAATCCATTACGCCGAGTTTGCGCTCGAGCACATCATCATAGGTCAGGGATTCAAATTTTACTGCATCAGAATGTTTAACCGGATCCTTGTCATAGATACCGTCAACCTTGGTTGCTTTCAGCACAACATCGGACTCAACCTCAATACCGCGAAGGCAGGCTGCAGAGTCTGTTGTAAAGAAAGGATTGCCGGTACCCGCTGAAAAAATCACTACATCGCCACCATTGAGGTAGCGTATTGCACGACGATGGTCATAGTGCTCTACAACACCATCCATCGGAATGGAAGACATGACCCGGGTGTTGATGTTTGAACGCTCAAGGGCATCACGCATAGCCAGAGCATTCATAACTGTGGCCAGCATCCCCATATGGTCACCAGTCACACGGTCAAGGCCAGCGGCACTCAGCGCTGCGCCACGAAAAAGGTTTCCACCACCGATCACGATACCGACCTGAACGCCGATACCGACCAGCTGGCCAATTTCCAGAGCCATTCTGTCAAGAACACTGGGATCAATGCCAAAGTCCCCCGCTCCCTGAAGGGCCTCGCCACTGAGCTTAAGCAAAATGCGCTTGTATTTCGGTTGTCGATCATTTGCCGGCATATTCAGCTTTCCAATTCAGAGTTAGGCGAAGGCGCGCCTGTCCCCGATAACCTGCCGACTCACCCCACATCCTGCCAAATGAGCTTTCTGCACTGTCAGCAGCTCAAAAGCGGCCGTTTACATACAACCTTGCAGCAGTGCATCATTGCTCAGATACCAGAACACGGGTAAACCTGCAGACCCGCTGAACAGGCTCTGTCAAGCCTGTTCAGCTAACAGGTCAGGCACCATCCATTAACCAGTAATAACCAGTATCAGGATCAGAGTCCAGCCTGAGCGCGAACTTCAGCAGCGAAGTCCACTTCTTCTTTCTCGATACCCTCGCCAACTTCGTAACGAACGAAGCCAGTGATAGTTGCCCCAGCTTTCTTGGCCAGAGCACCTACCTTGACATCAGGGTCTTTAACAAAAGGCTGTTCAGTAAGACTGTTTTCAGCCAGGAACTTGTTGATACGACCAGCAATCATCTTTTCGATAATTTCAGCTGGTTTACCAGACTGCTCTGCCTGAGCCTTGAAGATTTCCTTCTCTTTTTCAACCAGCTCAGCAGGCATGTCGTCCTTGTTAACCACCTGAGGGTTAACAGCAGCAACGTGCATAGCTACATCACGAGCCAGCTCGGAGCTGCCACCGTCAAGGCTAACCAGAACAGCAATACGCTTGTTACCGTGAACGTATGCGTCAATCACGCCACCTTCTACGATTTCAATACGACGGACACCGATGTTTTCACCGATCTTCTGTACCAGCGCCAGGCGTGCTTCTTCCAGTTCACCTTCCATCAATTTGGCTACGTCAGCTTCCTTACGGTCAAAAGCAGCGTCTAACACTGTCTGAACGTAACCCAGGAAGTTGTCATCACGAGCAACAAAGTCGGTCTCGGAGTTAACTTCAACCATTACACCGAAGCTTCCATCTTCAGCAACTTTGGTAGCGACAATACCTTCAGCTGCGGTACGACCTGCTTTCTTGGCGGCTTTAGCCTGACCAGATTTACGCAGCTCTTCAATCGCCTTTTCAATATCACCTTCTGAAGCAACCAGAGCCTTTTTGCACTCCATCATGCCCAGGCCAGTGCGTTCACGCAGTTCCTTAACCAGTGCTGCAGTAATTGCTGCCATGGTGGGTTCCTCTCGCAAATATTCAATAAGGGATTCAGGGCAGCCTTGAGCTTAGTTGTTTAGCGCTTCAAGCTTACGACATACAAAATAGGCTTGTGCATACTGAAGCTCCTGTCAATGACCACCCCAAAGTGACAAACGCTCTTTTAAATCTGAAAAAGGGGGCCACGCCCCCTTTTCGCAACGACCAGAAGATTAAGCTTCCTTAGTGTCTTCCTGGTCGTCTTCAGCCTTGGCTTCAGCTGCTTCTGTAGTTTCTGCAGTTTCAGCTGCTTCTGCAGCTTCTACTTCAACTTCTACAAACTCGCTTTCAGCGCCTGTGTTGGCAGCGGAACGACCTTCAAGAACAACATCAGCAGCAGCTTTAATGTATAACTGAATAGCGCGAATCGCATCATCGTTACCAGGGATAACGTAGTCAACACCTTCAGGACTGGAGTTGGTGTCAACGATACCGATGACAGGGATGCCCAGCTTATTGGCTTCCTGGATAGCGATGCGCTCGTGCTCGACATCGATAACAAACAGTGCGTCTGGCAGACCACCCATTTCCTTGATACCACCCAGAGAGCGATCCAGCTTTTCCAAATCACGACGGCGCATCAGGGCTTCTTTTTTGGTCAGCTTTTCGAAAGTGCCATCTTCAGCCTGAGCTTCCAGGTCACGCAGACGACGTACAGACTGACGAATGGTCTTGTAGTTGGTCAGCATACCACCCAACCAGCGATGTGCTACGAAAGGCATGCTGCAGCGAGCAGCTTCTTCACGAATGATCTTACCGGCGGCACGCTTGGTACCAACAAACAGAATCTTGTTCTTACCTTCGGCCAGCTTGCGAATGAAGCTCATCGCTTCATTAAAGGCAGGCATGGTGTGCTCAAGGTTGATGATATGAATCTTGTTACGAGCACCAAAGATGAATTTATTCATCTTCGGGTTCCAGAAACGAGTCTGGTGACCAAAATGCACGCCCGCCTTGAGCATGTCACGCATGGTGACTTGAGCCATGAGAATTCTCCTGTTACAGGGTTAGGCCTCCACACACCCCATGAGTTCGACCCAACGATCAGCTCTCGCTGACTGCACTCGGGCACCCTGAATCATGTGTCGGTGTATGTGAGTTCTGTTTACAAAATCAGATAGTAACCTCGCAATCAGGTGACCCTGAACACGAGGACGCAATTTTATACCACAATCTTATGATGATTCAAAGTCGACAGATTTCTTTGCAGGAGGATTCTTTATACAGTTGAAGCCAGTTCCAGTTAACAATAACCAACTCTCTCTTCTTTTCTGTTAGAATTTCAGCAATGAATCCATAAAGCCCCTGGGAAGCTACCGAAGCAGACCGTCATAAGTGATCAAAACGACCTTGTTAACCCGTCATCAAAGATCACTCACTATAGAGCACTCTCGGTATTTCCTGCGCCTGACAAAGAATATTTGAAATGAACGTTACGATCAAAACCCCTGAAGATATTGAAAAAATGCGCATCGCCGGCAAGCTGGCTGCCGAAGTACTGGAGATGATCACCCCCCACGTAAAACCTGGCATTACTACTGGCGAACTTGATCGTATCTGTCACGACTACATCGTTAATGAACAGCAGGCTATTCCAGCCCCCCTGAACTATGGTGCTGCACCCGGTCGCCCCGGTTTTCCAAAATCCATATGCACCTCTCTGAACCATGTTGTCTGTCACGGCATTCCCAATGACAAGAAGACCCTCAAGAACGGCGACATGCTCAACATCGACATTACTGTTATCAAAGACGGTTACCACGGTGACACCAGCAAGATGTTCCTGGTCGGCAACGTCCAGCCCTATGCAGAAAAATTAGTCAATGTCACACAGGAATGTCTCTACAAGGGCATCGAGATCGTCAAACCCGGTGTAAGGTTGAGTGATATTGGCCGGGTCATCGCCCAGCATGCTCACGCCAACCACTACTCTGTGGTTGAAGAGTTTTGCGGCCACGGCATCGGAAAGGTCTTCCATGAAGATCCTCAGGTACTTCATTACGATGGTTATGGCGATCATAACGATTATGTTCTGCGGGAAGGCATGACATTCACTATTGAACCCATGATCAATGCCGGCAAGAAGTTCACCAAACTCCTGGGAGATGGCTGGACTGCGGTCACCAAGGATCGTCGCCCTTCAGCCCAGTGGGAGCACACCATTCTTGTTACCGCTGATGGCGTCGAGGTACTGACTCTCAGAAGTGAAGAAACGCTTCCTTTTTGACCCCTGAATGGCTCGCACGGTTTATTTATAGAATCTGATCTGTAGAATTTCGCCTTCAAAGAAGCGCGAGCCGTTTTTTTAGCGACGGAGTGCCAGGAGAATAATCTATTATGAATCACGCAACCCCAAAGATTCCGAATCAGCTTGAAGCCCAGCTGTTTGATAAAAACTCGTTTGTTACCGCTCTCAGCAATCAGCCTTCCATCCCTCTTTACAAAGACACCATCCAGTCTGGCAGAGATATGCTGAACCAATGGTTCAGGAAAAAAGTCAATATTGATCAGCTGGTATACAGTCATACTTGGCTTATCGATCAAATTCTTATCACAGTATGGGAACAATCTGCCTGGGACGATTCTGAACACATCAGCTTGCTTGCAGTAGGAGGCTATGGTCGGGGCGAGCTTCATCCCGGCTCCGATATCGACATTCTGATTCTTCTGGAGAATGACGAGTACCAGACCCACCAGACAGAAATCGAAACTTTTTTGACGACATTGTGGGACATTGGCCTGAAAGTAGGCTCCAGTGTGCGGTCCATAAAAGAATGCGCCGAACAGGCCAGAGACGATCTGACCATCATCACTAACCTGATGGAAGCACGCCCCCTCTGTGATCCTGAAAATCTCAACAAGCAACTTCAGGAAAAGATCAGCGTCCACCATATGTGGCCCAGCAATCAGTACCTTCAGGCCAAATTTGACGAACAGAAGGCCCGACACAAAAAGTATGCTGACACCGCGTATAGCCTGGAGCCCAACATAAAAGGCTCACCCGGCGGCATCCGTGATTTGCACATGCTGGGTTGGACCGCAAGACGTCATTTCGGTACCCAGGACCCGATCAAACTGATGGCTTTGAATTTTTTGACAGAAGCCGAATACGAACAACTCATCCGCTGCCGGGCATTTTTGTGGAAGATACGATGGGCACTGCATACACTGGCCGGCCGGGGCGAAGACAGACTCCTGTTTGACCACCAGCGATCACTGGCTGAACAGTTTGGCTACCGGGACCAACCTGGCTCACTGGCGGTAGAACAGTTCATGCAAAGCTACTTCCGCACGGTTCTGATTGTTGGCCAGTTCAAAGACCTGATCCTCCAGAATTTTGATGACAAGATTCTGAATGCGGACAAACCGCAGACCGTAACGGCTATCAATGATCGATTCCAGATACGCAATCAGTACATTGAAGTTACTCATGACCGGGTATTCGCTGAGCACCCGCCAGCTATTCTGGAAATGTTTGTCCTCATGACCCGCGACCCCGATATTCTCGGCCCAAGGGCTGAGACCATCCGGTTGCTGCGCGATATTCGTCACACCGTTGACAGTCAGTTCAGAAAAGACCCAAGGTGCGCAAAATTATTCCTTCAGCTTTTGCAGGCACCCTATGGATTAACCATCAGTCTCAGAAGAATGGCTCGCTATGGCATCCTTGGCCGCTACCTGCCAGAGTTTGGTCGCATTATTGGCCAGATGCAGTTTGACCTGTTCCACACCTATACAGTCGATGCGCATACTCTGTTGCTGATCAAGCACCTGCGTAGCTTTCGCTACGAAGAAAACAAGCAGCGCTACCCTATTGCCTCTCGAATCATACATGACATCAAAAAACCAGAGTTACTCTATGTCGCCGGCCTTTATCATGACATCGGTAAAGGGCGTGGAGGTGATCACTCTCAGCTGGGCGCCGATGATGCCGAAGTATTCTGCCGAAGACACGGCCTGCGTCGTGTCGATACGAAGCTCATTGTCTGGCTGGTACGTGAACACCTCACCCTATCGACCACGGCCCAGAAAAAAGACCTGTCGGACCCGGAAGTCATTCAGGATTTCGCTCGTAAAGTGGGCAATCTGAACAGCCTGAACCATCTTTACCTGCTCACTGTTGCCGACATTAATGCTACCAATCCTGAGTTGTGGAATGGCTGGCGATCTTCCTTATTGCAACAGCTGTATAGCCAGACCCGCCTGGTCCTGGAGCACGGCATAGAGAATATGCCTGACAATGATGAAAGACTGCAGGACATTCAGCAGGAGACGCTCGCCTTGCTGGCTGATGACAACCTGGACACACAATCGATTCAGTCACTCTGGAACACTCTGGATGACGACTACTTTTCCCGTCATGACCCCCATGAAATTGCCTGGCATACGAGGGGAATTCTCGCTCACCAGGAGCGGCAACCCTTGGTACTGACACGGGAAACAGACACTGACAGGGAGCACGGTGGTTCTCAAATTTTTGTTTATGCACCTGACCGCCCCAATCTGTTTGCTGCAACGGTAGCCGGACTCGACTCCCTGCACATCAGTATCCAGGACGCAAGAATCATCACCTCCAGTGAACAGTTCAGCCTCGATACTTATACCGTATTAGAAGAAGACGGTTCAGCCATAGGTAACAATGAGTCTCGCATTGTGCAGATACAGAGTTACCTGCAAGATATTCTCAGCGATTCGGGGCAAATGCCCGTTGCTGCCCAGAGACGCACCCCCAGACAACTTCGGCACTTCGCCAAAGAACCTCTGATCACCATCAGCAACTTACCCGGCATTAAAAAGACACTGCTGGAGATCAGGGCAACCGACAGACCCGGACTTTTGGCCAGAGTCGTAAGGACTTTCGTGGAACTGGAGCTGCAAGTCCATAATGCCAAGGTTGCTACCTTTGGTGAAAAACTCGAAGACAGCTTCTTTATCACGGATAAAAACCATCAGCCCATCAGTGATCCTGATGTTGCCGAGCATATCTGCCTGACTCTGAAGCAGATTCTGCAACAGGCCTCTGAACAGGATGTCATCCGCTTTCAGAAACCATAAGTTCTTAGCCAGGCCGACCGGGGACTTCAAGCTGTTTATGACTCTTATGTCCCTTTATGGCTGTACCAAAAAACACCGGAGCCAGGAAAGCATTAACAACACCTGCAAAGTGTTGCATAGTCGGAAATATTCTAAATAAAAAACATCTTTTTTCAGTGGCTTAACTATTTTTAAGCTTTTGATTAACAGGTGTGATGATGAAAAAACTATATCTTATCCGGGTATCGTTCAGTTTTGTCATTACTGTGTTGCTCCTGCTGACCCCACCAGCTTCGGTTGCAGAGCATTTCCTACTTGTTTTTCAGAGTCCGCAAACCGTCGTCAGAGTACACCTCTCTGTACCCCTTGATACAGAAGCGAATCAAGCATCGGTAGAGCAAGGATTGCAAGAGCAACCCTCTGGATTGTTACCCAGTGATGATCGTGAAGACCAGAAATATACAACGGTAGGTGGCTTGCCAATTTCTGAACCGGCGCCTTCTCCCCAGGCCCAGCCCTCTGATCTTGCATCAGGTGGTAATGATGAAAATCAGGAACCAGGTGCAGTTGGGGGATTGCCGGTATCTACCGAAAGTCAGTTCACTGATTTGACATATATTATTAACGACGAAGGCCAGAACTCAGGAGGGCTTCCTTCACCCGTTTCACTGCATTTCATTGAACCTGATGATGGGACTGGAGCAACTTCTTCCCTACCCTTAACAACTCAACCAACTGCTACATCGAAAGAATATATCCGTCCACTGCCAACCAAAAGTTCAAGCGTTTCCTCCTGGTTGGAAAGAGTAGAGGATGGCGGTGGTGCATTTTTTTTTGAAGGTTCTCCAGATCAGCTGGATGAATTTGTCGTTCTGTTCGCCAGTCTGGTTGCTACGGAAGCTAAAGAAATGCATTCCTGTCAGCCGTTCACGCGGCTCCGCAGCTACATATGTGACTCGGATGTAAATCCGCGCTGGTATCGGGGAAGGATTGCGGTTCTCACTGAGTCAATCGCTATAGCGGCAGTTACCAGTGTTGGATTTAGTATGGGAATCCCTGCCTTGGGAGGCACATGTCTGAGTACCGGAATCTGTATTCCTCCCAGCATTTTAATGTTAAGCCGTGCCTGGTTTCCAAACCGGTTTCAGGTGAGTTTCACATTTCGATCGAATAATTTACTCATGAGTGAGGAAATCAATCATTTGCAGCAGATAGTGAATTTACTGCAGTGCACAGGAGGCTTTAATCTGGTGTCATTTCATTTCAACGAGCGGACCTCCACCCAGACACTGAGGTTTATCGTCCAGGTGCCTGACACAGTGAATGCTGGCAATCTCCGCGGCTTGCTTGAAAGGCAGAATCAGCAATTAACAAATCCGCTTCAAATAAAGGTATCTGCCATTGGCGAGCCAACAACACACCCTGTTGGTCTTCTGGAAACCAGCCTCTAGAGCACAGATTAACTTTATATCCGTTATTTCGGACTACAGAAGCCTGGTATCAAAACGCTGTAAGAGAGAAGAAATAACATACTCAAAAACCCCTTCGCCAAATTAACAAACAAACTGTTATGAGAAACATAAAAACCACCTGCTCAACTCAAACGCTCTTTATTAAAATTATTATAAAAAGCAGAATACGTGTTTTTTTTGAAAATCTGTATATCTTCACATCAAAATCATTCAGTAGAAATACAATAAAAAAATTCAAAGAATTCAAATACGCCGACTAGAATATGCGACTAGAAAAACATAGCAATTGAACATTGAAGCATAAGCACAAAATTTGATAGCAAAAATAGAGTCCAATCCACCTAAACAGTTGACAACCTGCCACCTTGAAGATTGAAAAAAACCCATAGTCGTATAATTCTCAAAACAACATTAGTCTCTGATTACGGAACAAAACGCACAATAATAAAAGAGTATTACCCGGATCAATCAGTCTACTTTGGGTGCAAGCAAACTCGAACACAGTCCCCAACTGATACAAGTCTAAAAAGTAGTTCAACACGTCAGTTAGTCAAATATATGGATACTTTTTCCTTCTCTATTTTAAAGTCACCCGGTCAAAGAATTCCCCGAACGTTTCTTTGTTTTTCTTTGTTTTTCTTTGTTTCCTTGTTAGTAAAATTTGTGGACGCCCCTTTATTTTATATTTTATAGACAGAAATATTCTAAATAAAAAGCATCTTTTTCCAGCGGCTTAACTATTTTAAAAACGTCTGGTAATCAGGTGCAATAATGTTTGAGTCTTTAAAAGACACATTATGGCGATTTTTTTATTACCCCTTACAGTTTGCAGACAACACCATCAACAATCATGGAGGAGTGTTTTCGGGCAAGCATTAATTGAATGCATTTTCTGTTTTTTCGGGAAGGCTTAGTTACTCGCCGGGTCTTTATTCTGCCCTGGAGCAACTCTCCCTTTCATTCTTATCTAATTCACTGTGCAGATTGGAAATGCGTTTCCGGCTATTAAGCTGGAGGAGTAATTATGAAAAAACTTTGTAGTGTTAAGGTGTTGTGCAGCTTTGTCGTTGCACTGATCTTTCTGCTGACCACCATGGTTTCAGTGGCCGATAATTACGTGCTTAACTTTAAAACCTCACAAACACACGTCAAAGTATACCTGTCTATTGATCCTGAAACTAACACTGATGGAGCACCAGAAGAGCAAGCCACGGCCACCGGGATGTCCCCCGATGATGTGAGTGGAAGCCATGAACATAAGACAGTTGGAGGGTTACCAATTTCTGGGCCGCCACCTTCTGTCCAGAGCCAGCCTCGCGATTTGACATCGATAGGCAGTGATGGAGACCGTGAACCTGAAACAGTAGATGGCATTATACAGGGACTGCTATCTGATTTGACAATGGTTGAACATGCTATAGATCAGGAACTTGGAGCAACAGGCGGCCCGCCAGTTTCTCCCCAGAGTCAGCCCCTTGATTTAAGATTTACTGGCATTGATTTAGATCAGCAGCCCGGAGCAGTCAGGCGCTGGCCTGCGTCTTCGCCAGTTTCAGTGACTATTATTGACTCTATCGACGCAGCTGATTCCACTTCAGCTGCCCAACCCTTAACCAATCAACCTGATGATGCGTCGGTGCATTCAGTCCACTATCTGAAAACAGGGAGTTCAATCGTCTATGCCTGGTTGGAAAGAAGAGAGGTAAGCGGCGGCAACCCGTTTCATATTTCTGCCAATGAACTTAAAGCCTTTGTCCGGATGTTTGCCAGTCTGGTTGCTATGAAAGTCAACAAAATGCGAAGCTGGAAGCCCTTTCCACGTTTCAGCACCTACGTCTTTAACTCCGAGGCAAATCCGACCTGGTCATGTGGAAAGTTTGCGGTGCTCTCGACGTTTCTTGCGGCAGCGGCAGGTACGGGCACTGGATTTGGTACGGGAGTCTCTGGATTAGCTTACGGATCTCTGGTCGCAGGGGGGGTCTTTACTCCTCTGTGTACCTGTTTTTTCAGCCATACACGTTTTCCAAACCCGTTTCAGGTGAGCTTCACTTTCAGTTCAAACCAGTTGCTTATCAGTCAGGAAATCTATGATTTTCAGCAAATTGTGAATATTCTACAGTGCTCGGGAGGTTATGAATTGGTATCGTTCAGTTTGGATGAGCTAAACGCCAGCCAGACACTGACGTTCAATGTCCGCGTGCCAGATAACGTGGATGCCAAACAGTTCCAAAACTGGCTGGAAAGTAAGAATCAGCAATTAGCTAATCCGTTTCAGATAAAAGTCTCTTCCATGGGCAAATCCGAAACCACGCTATAGGGCTAAGGTTGAATTTATCCGCAGCCGACAGATTAATCCTCATCTAAACATCCCCCCACTGATTCAAAGAAATCAGCGGGGGATTGTCTTTGCATCTACTTTTTCACGATTTCGTAGTGGTTCCTGCCTGCTTCGTCACAGATGCCAATGAGCCTGCTCAAAAGGCCAGCAGGTCACGTCCTGACGCTCAGCCTATTGTAAGTACCTAACCAGGTACTTAACGGGTGCCTTTTGAAAGAGTTTGGGTGATGGTATTGCCGGGTGGCAGTATATTGCGCTTTTTCAGTACTTTCTTCCTTATCTCAGCTTTGCTCTCTGCTTTTGCGACACCCTGGGAACTCTCACGCGATAAAAAACATCTTTTTCCAGTGGCTTAACTATTTTAAGACTTCTGATTAACAGGTGTGATTATGAAAAAATTTTTAATCATCGAAGCATTGTTCCATTTTGTCACTACAACAGTGTTTCTGACAGCTCCCATGGTTTTAGCAGCCGATGACTACGTGCTTAATTTCAAAACTTCAAAGACTCTCGTCAAAGTCTATTTATCTATAGACCCTGACAGAAAAACCGATGAAGTATCGCAAGCATGCGGGCTACAAGGGCATTCCTTTGTGTTACCAAACGTTGATAACAGTGCGAGTCGAAATTCCAAAAAGGCTGAAGGGTTACCAATTTTTAATTCGCCATTTTCCCGGGTTCACGCTCCTGGGATGACACCCTTTTATAATGATGAGACCGAGGAGCGAGGTGCCGTTGGGGGCCTGCCAATTGCAGTATCTTTATTCGAGCTTGAGTTTGAGTTTGATTCCGATGACGAAGATGAATCCTCTCCTCCAGCTCAACCCTTAACCACTCAACCCGTTGCAGTTTCAACCCATTCTATCCAAAATCTGCAAACTGGAAGAGCCTCGGTTTCCGCCTGGCTGGAAAGAGTAGAGATGGCCGATGACGCCCCGTCAATTCATGTTCCTTCAACCCAGCTCAATGAGTTTGTCCGTGTCTTCGCCAGGTTGGTTGCTATGGAACCAAAAGAAATGAATACCTACCAGCCTTTCACACGGTGTGGCATCTTTGTATGTGACTCGGCCGCAAATAGGATTTGGAAATATGGAAAGTTTGTGCCTTTCTTTGCGTTGATTTTGACAGCAGCAAGTTCCAGTGCTGCATTTGCTGAGGGAGCTCCTATTCTTGCTGCCGTATCCCTGGCAGCAGGGCTACTCATCACCTCTGCCTCTACCTTATTCTATAGTCTTACCCACTTTCCAAATCAGTTTCAGGTCAACTTCACATTTAGCTCGAACAATTTCGAAATCTGTAATTTGCAGCGAATAGCGATCATGCTGAAATATTCGGGAGGTTACGAATTGGTATCGTACATTTTGGACGATCAACACGATAGCCAGACACTGAGGTTTAATGTCCGGATGCCGGACGCAGTAGATGCCAACCAGTTAAAAGCCTGGCTCGAAAGTCATAATCATCACTGGGCCAGCCCTTTCCAGATAGGGGTCTCCGACATCAGCAGACCAAACTATATGGGTGAGCGGGAATCCAGACTTTAGAATTCAGTTTGAATTTATGGGCGGAAAACAGGACGGTAGCACAAAGCCTGCTGAATCCCGTCAGGTACAGGCCGCTGCCAGACGAGATGACAAGAAGCGCATCCAGAAACTGGAAAAAGAACTCAAACGCAAAGACAAAGCACTTGCTGAAACCGCAGCACTGTTGGTTCTAACAAAAAAGGCAAACGCGATCTGGGGGGAGCGCGAGGACGATTGATTCCTCTCCCTGATCGCAAGGAAGCCGTTGCTTTAATCCAGGAAGCTGTTTCACAGGGTGCACGTAAAGTGAAAGCCTGTGCTGCGCTCAACCTGTCGATACGCACGGTTCAGCGCTGGCAAACGGATGTGGAACAGGTACGGGAAGATCAGCGTCAATACGCAGACCGGCGAATACCTGCCAACCAACTGACCAAGAGTGAGCAGAACGAGATTCTGAAAGTCTGTAACAGCGAGCGATTTAAAAGTAAGTCGCCAAGCCAGATTGTACCGACACTGGCCGACGAAGGTGTTTATATGGCTTCTGAGTCAAGCTTTTATCGAGTGCTCAAGGCCTATAATCAACAGCATCACCGCGGTCGCAGTCGGAAGCCCGGAAAGCGGAAGCCAACATCGCATCGGGCCACGGGACCAAATCAGCTCTGGTCGTGGGATATAACCTTTTTAGGGTCACCCATCAGGGGTAAATATTATTACCTCTATTTGGTTCTGGACGTCTATAGCCGCATGATTGTGATTTAGCTGCATAAGTTGAGGCGACATCTACCTTGAAAGTTACCGATACAAGGCGGCCTATTGACAGAAAACAAGCAGGACGCGCCCTACAAGAGGTGTTGAAAAACGACCATAAAGGAACATCACAACCGATCTAAAGAGCCTCGATATCTTTGTTAAAAAGTCTAACAAAATACTTTATTTACTATGGTCAAAGGGAATGACTGGTTAATAGTTGTCATAGTCGGAAATGTTCTAAATAAAACCCCATTTTTTCCATAGGCTTAACTAATTTAAAATTTCTGATTAACAGGTGTAGTTATGAAAAAAATTTCGAGCATCAAGAGATTGTGTAGTTTTTTCACTGCACTCCTATTCCTGCTGACTCCCACAATTTCAGTCGCAGATAATTTCGTGCTTAATTTCAAAACCTCACGGGCACTCGTCAAAGTTTATCTGTCCGTAGAGTCTGACACAAAAACCGTCGCTGATGACCTAACTCCAGCCCCCGGATCACAGGGAGACTACTCTGAGTTACCAACCCATGAAAATACTGAAAGCCAGAGATCTGACATGGTTGGCGGGTTACCCGTTACCGGACGGATCCCTTCTGCCCAGAGTCATTCCAGTGGCTTGACATCGGCGGCTGACGATACGGGTCAGGAACAGGGAGCTGTTGGGGGAGTGCCGACTTCTCCGGCAAATGGTGCGGTTTCCTTACCAGTCTCAGTGTCTTTCTTTGATTCTGATAACAGGGCTGAATCCACCACTCCCGAACAGCCCCTGACCAGTCAGCCTGCTGCTATGTCGAGACGTTCCGCTGAATTTCTACCCACCGGAAGTGCCTCTGTTTCCGCCTGGCTGGAAAGAGAAGACCGTGGCGCTGGTGAACCGTTTGTACATATTCATGAAAACCAGCTGAAAACGTTTATCCACGTATTCGCCAGGCTGGTGGCCATGAAAGCCGACGAAATGTATTCCACCCCGCCTTTCTCCCGGCCTCACTGTGTATCAGACCCGGAAGCCATAGAGCCCGACCGTCAGCTCAGCTGCTTATGTGGTAACTATATATGTAACTCGGAAGTAAATCCGTCATGGTCTTATATGAAGTATGCGCTTGCGGCTACGGTTGTCGTGACAGGGGCTGTTTCAGGAGCTGGATTTGGTATAGGGATTCCAGAGCTGGGAGGCGGATGCCTGGGTGCAGGACTGGTCGCTTTAGGTCTGGAAGGCCTTTTCTTAAGTTATACCACCTTTCCAAAAGAGTTTCAGGTCAGCTTTACGTACAGTTCGAGTAATCTGGAAATCGATACTTTGCAGCATATGTTGCCGATACTGCAATACTCTGGAAGTTATGAGTTGCTCTCATTCAGTTTGAACGAACAAAACGCCAGCCATACATTGAGTTTCAGGCTATGGGTGACGAAGGCTGTGAATGCCGAGAAGCTAACAAAATGGCTCGATACTCGTAATCAGCAATTGGCTAATCCTTTTGAGATAGAGATCTCTTCTATCGGCGAGCAGGCAGATAAGGAGCCGGTAGATAAGGAGCCGGTAGATAAAGAGCAAACAGATGGCGCGCAGGCAGATGATGAGTCGGCAGATAACAAGCAGCCAGCAGATCAGCCAGCAGATAACAAGCAGCCAGCAGATAACAAGCAGCCAGCAGATCAGCCAGCAGATAACAAGCAGCCAGCAGATCAGCCAGCAGATAACAAGCAGCCAGCAGATCAGCCAGCAGATAACAAGCAGCCAGCAGATCAGCCAGCAGATAACAAGCAGGCAGAAGATCGGCCAGCAGATAACAAGCAGGCAGAAAATCAGCCGGCAGATAACGAGCTGATGGATAAAGTCGAAAAGGAAACCGAACTATAGGGCTCATTAACTTTATACAAGGCGGCAGGCCGGGTAGCTTTCCTATCGCAACAATGCATAGCGATAAAGCTGGCCTGCCGAAAGAAAATGAGTTAGACATGTCTCACAGCAGATACTGAAAAACGACCAGAAAGTAAAATTACAGCCTGATTTGAGTCACTTTGTATTTTTTCTCCATCTACAGCTACTCAGCGGGAATGGCTGATTGAGAGTTTTTACATTCAGATATCATCTAAGTAAAAAGCATCTTTTTTCATTGACCTAACTATTCTGAAGCTTCTGACTAAAAAGGTATGATTATGAAGAAAAAATGCCGCAATGCTCAGTTGCTTATTATTTGATCGGATTTCGTTTTGACAGGGAGCGCAAAAGCCAGACACTGATGCTTAATGTCCGAATGCCGCAAATGCCGACCAGCTAAGAGACTGGCTCGAAAGTTATAATCAGCAATCAACCAATCCCTTTCGGATAGAGGTCACCTCTATGATGCGAAGATCTGAACATACAGGCGATGAAAGAACCCGCTTATAGAGCCTGGGCTGAACTGTCTCACTATTGCTGACAGGTAAAAAGCCTTATAAAGCATATCACCAGACTCTGGTGGACAAATGCCTTGCCTCCACCAGAGCCAGATCACTGCTGGACTAAGGTGCATCGATCTGTACAATAGAGCGACCCTTCTTAAAGGAGCCTGATGGACTTAGACGATTTCAGCCAATTCCGGGAAGCCTGAGTCCAACAGACGCCAAGTACCAGATTTGCTATCAGAGTCTTTTATGATCAACGCCTATCACCGTGATACTGAGCAGTACTGCATCACCCGTATACAGACCGATGTGGCGCTTCCTGAAAATACACTCTGGCTGGACCTTGTTGAACTGGACGAAAACGAGGATGACTGGCTGAAACAGGAGTGCCCGGGATTTATAGAAGACGAAGATGCACTGTACGAGATTGAAGCCTCATCACGATTTTTTGAAAGTGAGACAGGTTTTCATATTCGTTCCTTATTCCCTCATCAGGCAGGCCAGGAATTTCGAAGCATCAACGTTGCTTTCAACCTTCGTGACGACCAGTTGGTCACCCTACAGGATGAGCCTACCGCCCTGTTCCGACTGATGAGAAATTATCTGAAACTGCAACACATAAAGGCACGAACACCGATCGATATCTTGATCGCATTGTTTGACACTAAAGTTCAGTTTCTAGCTGACACTCTGGAAGAAGTTTACGAAAATCTCGAAGCCACCAGTCAACATGCTCTTTCTGACGATGATACTGATGTTGATGACCTGTTGAAAAATATTACCCTGCAGGAAGATATAAACGGCAAAGTTCGTCTTAATCTACTGGACAGCCAGCGCTGCCTCAGATACATACTGAAAAACTGCCGTCACAAGCTGGATGACGGACAGGTTGACCAGGTGCGAGACATTCTTCGTGATATTGACTCTCTGACACCCCACACTGGCTTTCTCTTTGATAAAATCAACTTCCTGATGGACGCCACCATGGGTTTCATCAATCTGGAACAGAACAATATCATTAAGATATTTTCCGTAGCCGCCGTGATGTTTCTGCCGCCGACCCTGATTGCCAGCATCTATGGTATGAACTTCAAGGTAATGCCTGAACTCAGTAGCAGTTGGGGATACCCTCTGGCCCTGATTCTGATGCTGGCAAGCGCTCTTGGCACTTATTTTTTCTTTAAACGAAAAGGCTGGCTATAAGTAACCGAACAGAGTAAAGCCTGCCCATATGCCAGGCTTTACTCTCCTCTGCGAAACGTCAGTTTAACAGCAAAAGATTGCTCACCCTGCTCAAAACTGATCCTGGCATTGTGCAGCTCAGCGACCACCTTGACCAGCGACAAACCCAACCCATGACCAGGAGTTGTTCGACTCTGATCAAGCCGGTACAGCCTCTGGAATACCTTTTCCTGCTCTGATTCCGGAATACCTGCCCCCTGATCAATAACTGATACTGAATCCTGATCAATACGAATTTTGACCTCGCCTTTTTCAGGAGAGTACTTGATTGCATTCTCCACCAGGTTAAACAGGATTCTAAACAGCAACTGGTGACTCCCCCGAACAACCAGAGGCTGCTGCACTTCAAGTATTAGAGACTGCTCACAGGCTTCTGCCAAAGGCTCCGCCAGTTCAACCACTTCGTAGCCTATTTCTTTCAGGTCACAACGGACAAACTCAAGATCCCCCTGCCCATATTCCAGTTTCGTGAGTTCAAGCATGGCATTGAAGGTATGCAGGATCGTATCAAGCTCAGTCTGGGCCTCAAGAATATCCTCAACACCAGCACCGCCATTTCGCAAGTATCCATCCAGCTTGATCCTCAGTCGGGATAAAGGCGTTCTGAGATCATGAGCAATACTGCTGGTTACCGATGCAATGGCTTCTACTGAGTCTTCGATCTGCGCAAGCATTTGATTGATATGACCAGCCAACTCATCAAACTCATCGCCCTTTTCAGTGACTTTAACTCTGGCGGCTAACAGACCTTCACCGACTTTTGCAGTCACTTTATTGATAGCGCGAAGACGAGCCAATATTTTTTTTGAAAATAAAAACCCGGTCACCAGTCCTACCAGCAAAACCAATACCATAGCGGCATAAAGTGCCAGAGTGAAACGAGAAGCAAACAGGTTAAAGTCTGAAGAGTTGTAGGCCAGCACCAAGGGACCCCAGCGACTGTTAATACGACTCCCCCGCACTTTCTGGAAGCGACCGTCTCCCAGAACCGAATCTCCCAGTATCCAGAAACTGCCCGTCGCTGGTGACAGGGGGACGGTTTCAGGCAGATAATTCAAATTACCCAGATAGCCCTCGGCGCTTTTAAAAACCACCAGCACTTGCCGGTTATTTTCAGCCATCTGACTTACAACCGCGCTGAATTCACTTTCTGAATGGCTTCTGGCCAAAGATGCCAGAGAATTGAGCTGTTCCAGAACAAATTGATCCTGTCGTTTCTGATAGAACCCCAGACTGTAGTCTTTCACTAACCACAGGGCTGATCCGCAGAGTACCAGGACAATAGCTGTATGCAGCAAGGTATAGCGCAGCAGTGAGGATGCCCGTAACCGACCCAGAGGGTCAAGCCGACTCACGGAGAACATAACCTGCCCCTCTCACAGTGTGAATCAGGGATGCTCCTCCGGCAGTATCCAGCTTTTTCCTCAATTTAGCGACATGAACATCAATAATGTTGCTGCCCGGATCAAAGTGATAATCCCACACAGACTCAAACAGCATGGTTCTGGAAATCACCTGATCCTGATGCTCCAGGAGAAAGCGAAGAAGCTGGAACTCTCTTGGCTGAAGGTTCACCTCAACCCTGTTTTTGACCACACGCCTGGATAATAGATCTACTTCGAGATCGGAAATAACAAGAGTATTTTTAGCTTCTTTACTGTGCCCTCTGCGAGTCAGAATTTCTGCCCGAACCAGAAGTTCCCCAAAAGAGAAAGGCTTGCAAAGGTAATCATCCCCTCCCTGCTTCAAGCCTTTAATGCGTTCATCAACGCCATCAAGAGCGCTGAGAATGATTACCGGTGTCTGGTTTTCAGAAGCTCTCAGTGCCGCCAGCACCTTGAGCCCTTCCATCTGGGGCAGCATACGATCCAGAACAATGATGTCATAGCTCTCGCCTGATGCCAGAAACAGACCATCCCGGCCATTGTCAGCCACATCCACGGTCCAGCCATGCTCCATGAATCCCTTGGCAATGTATTCACGGGTTGTCCGGTCGTCCTCAACCACTAGCAACTTCATATCATCACACCTATTCCGTTCTGACAATGGAAGGGAATCAAAAACCTGATCATTTTTGGGTCACCGGAATCGGCCTGCCAGACTGAAGATCAACAATCACCTTGCGCACGCCTTTATCCGTCAACAACTCAATTTCAAAAAATACAATACCCTTCTCCTGTTCAAGCTCTGCTTCCATCAGCTGCCCCGGAACAATCTTTTTCGCTTCATCAATGGCTTTCTTCAAAGTCATGCCACTGTTCATTAACAGCTGGTACTTTTTACGTTTCAACGTTTTGCTGGAAAGCCTGTCTTTTTCGTCCAGCCAGACCTTTCCCGAGTCAGCATCCATAATTACTTCCAACTCAACGCTGTCTTCAGGATCAACAATGGCAAACTCATAAACCATTCTACCGTCTTCATCATCGATGCCAAATTCGCTGAGATGCCCGGAATAGCGGTCGGAAATTTTCTCAATGGCCTGTTCGGGTTTGATTTTGGCATTTTCGATAGCCAGCTGAAGCAGGACATCCTCCTGGCTTGCCAGAGCAGCGGTTGATACCAGAAAAAGGCCCAGAATGGCCTCTTTTAAAAGCCTCATGACACTTACCTGTATGAAATCAGTGAATAATCGCAAAGGATAGTGACTCTACAATGAAGACCCAATGAGCATAAGATTAACAAAAGTTAATCTTATGCTCATCTCGAATAATGACCGAGCAAAAGTCGGACCGGACTACCACTTTCTGAAATTGAGTCCATACTTCCTATTCATTACAAAAAAATCGTTCATCTCCCAGGATTGAGCATGGACGTCCGTTTCTGACCAGATAACATTCAATCAAGGCAGAACCTTACGCATGAAGCAACGATTAAGTCTTCAGAACATCATTGGTATGGGTTTTATGACCTTCGCCATGTTTCTTGGCGCGGGCAATCTCATATTTCCTCCATTGGCGGGACAGCTGGCTGGCACCCACGTCTGGCTTGCTGCTGCCGGTTTTCTGGTCACCGGAGTGCTTCTCCCTTTGTTAGCTGTGGTCATGATTTCCCGAGTTGGCGGCGGCTTCAACGAGATCACCGGTGAACTGCCACGCAGCATGATTGCATTGATGGGTTGCTGCATTTATATCATTGTTGTCCCGATATACGGTGTCCCGAGAACCGGCCTTGTTGCCTATGAAATCGGAATAATCCCGTTTCTGAAAGAGCCCGACAGCACTTCCAGACTGGCATACAGCATCATTTTCTTTGGCACTGCCTGGTATCTCAGCCTCTATCCGGGAAAATTACTTGAATCCGTAGGCAAGATCATCACACCGGCCCTCATCCTCTTGCTGATGATTCTCGGTATATCTCCCCTCATCTCCCCTCTGGGAGAAGCCGGTGAACCTATGAACGGATATGCAGAAAATCCTTTCTTTAGTGGATTCCTTGAAGGCTATATGACGATGGATGCTCTGGCTGCACTGCTGTTCGGCATTGTCATCATTACCAACCTTAAATCTCACGGTATTACCACACCCGACGCCCTGGTCAGATATTCTGTCATAACGGCCTGTCTAGCAGCTTTCGGACTGGCTCTGGTCTACCTGTCCCTCTTCAATCTGGGTGCTCAAAGTCACGGAATCATTGCCCACCCAGACAACGGCGGCCAGATTCTTTCTGTTTATGTCAACAGACTGTTTGGTTTCTATGGCAATGTTCTGCTTGCAACGGTTGTGACACTGGCGTGCCTGACTACCGCAATTGGATTGATCACTGCTGCTTCGGAGTATTTCTGTGATCTCTCCGGGAAACTCAATTACAAGGTACTTGTGGCGACCATCAGTCTCTCCTGCATGATGTTTGCCAACTTTAATCTCAACCAGATGATCGAACTGTTTATTCCTGTTTTACTGGTACTCTACCCGGTCTCTATTGCCCTGATTCTCCTGGGACTGATCAAAAGCCTGCTACCCAATCCTCAGCTGGTCTACAGAGCCACGCTCCTGGTCACCTTTATACTCAGCCTGGTCGATGCCAGTAAGGGTTTGAACCATCCAATTACACAAAAGCTTCTGGTACCTCTTGAGTCACTACCATGGTACGACTTTAATTTAAGCTGGGTTGCCCCCTCTGTGGTGACTATTGTTCTGACCTGCCTGATCGGGAAACGCGTTACCCCTTCATAGCCTGCTCACAAGGCCAGACTTCTTGGCAAGTCACCAAACATCAAGTAAGCTGCTCGGCTTGCGATAGACTATCGCGGCTACCATTCACTCATTTTATGTAAAAATAAGTAGCTTACCCATGACCCGTTTTCCGGCATTACCCGCGCTTATCCTGGCGATATCCGCTTTGACTGGCTGCCAGGTGCTACAAAAACCTGCTCAAACTACGGACAGTCAAAAGACCTCCAGGACAGAAACCGAGGCGCCCGACTCAAAACAGAAGACAGAAGAATTACAAACTTTTAAACCTTCCAAGCCTCTTCATCCGGATACCATTTCTGTTAAACAGCAACTGGTTCAAACCCCCGCCCGTGTTGGCGGAAAACTGGTGTTGGGTTTTGCAGAGATAGGCACTCTCACAGAATACGGTCTGAAAATGAATGCCAAGATCGATACCGGTGCAGGACGCTCGTCGATTGATGCCAGAAACATTAAGAACTTTGAACGGGATGGTAAAAAGTGGGTTCGCTTTGACCTCCCCAGAACCAGCAAGGGCAATGTCACTCTGGAACTCCCCGTCAAAGACACTGTCTTGATCAAGGTTCCGGGCGGTGAAGAGTCCCAGACCCGTTATGTCGTCAATATAAACGTCAAGGTCGGCGATATTACCCAGAACCTGGATGTCTCACTGAACGACAGGGAAAGTTTTGAATTCCCACTGCTCATTGGTCGGGATTTTCTCAAAGACATGGCCATAGCCAATGTTAGCAAGAAATACATCGCAACCGAGAAAGTCCTGGATACCTTGACCGTTAAGCTCCCGACTGGCGGCAACCTGAGTATCAAGGAACAGATAGACAAGCCTGTCGACGTCAGTGGTCTTGCTTTGTTTGGAGAGCTTGAAGAGGTTCGTATCAAAGGATTCAAGAACCCATTCAAGGCACGTATTGATACAGGTGCCAAAACGTCTTCCATCGATGCAACCGATATTGAATACTTCACAAAAAATGGCGAAGAGTGGGTTCGTTTCAAGATCGTCAATGGTGACAACAGCCGGACCTTTGAGCGCAAAGTCCATCGTGAAGTTTCAATCAAACGTCACGGCGGTCTGGCAAACCAGAGCCGGGTTACTGTCTTTATTCCCATAACTTTGGGAAAGATTTCCAAAAATGTTGAATTTACGCTGACCAATCGCACTGGCTACGAGCATCCGATTCTTATCGGTGAAAGACTCCTGAGCAATACGGCTCTGGTTGATGTTGCCCAGCAAAATATTGCTGAGAAAAAGAAGTGAGGTTTTGAATGAAAGGACGTTTTCAACTCAGTCTGGCGGTGGTCATTTTGATCGCGGCAGGTTTGGGCCTGACTTTATACAAACACTTTGCCCTGGGGTTTCCCTTAACCCGGGGAGAAACTACCACCGTCTGGAGTGTTGAAGCTGAAATACAGTTCAAGGCCGACGGTGGACCCGTCAAGGCATCCCTGACCTTACCCGATCAACAATCCGGCTTCCGTATTCTGAATGAATCCTTTGCTTCTCCGGGTTATGGCATCAACCAGTATGATGATGAAGGACAACGTCGTGCAGAGTGGAGCATTCGCAAGGCCAGTGGCAAACAAAGCCTGTTTTACAAGGTGAGTCTGCATCCGGATCGACAACTGGTGGAACCTCTGGCCCCTCCTGTTGAAGAAAACAACGACACCCTGAAGGCCAAACCGTCCCTGCCGGAACCTTATCAGACTGCAGCAGACTCACTGCTGGAACAGGTGAAAGAACGCTCTGCTGATAGTCGAAGTTTCACAGGCACCCTGATCAAGGAATTTATTGCCCAACAGCCCAGTCAGAATACCAACATGCTGCTTAGCATGATTGATAGCCGTGCTGAGCTCACCAATCTGCTGATCGAGATGCTCTCCATGGCCGATATACCGGCCCGGGTTGTTCGAGGCCTTTACCTCGAAGACGGCAGACGTCGTCAGCCCATAGTAGAGATGCTGGAAGTCTACACCAATGATGGTTGGTTACTCTTTGATCCTGAAACCGGAGCATCCGGAAACCCGGAAAACTTCTTCCTCTGGCAACGAGGTGGTAAATCCCTGTTGGATGTCATGGGTGGCACAGCGTCCCGGGTCTCTTTTTCGATGATTTCTCAGAACGAGCCAACAAGGGATCTGGCCATTGAAACGTCCCGGGCTGACAATGCAGCACTGGTCGATTTCTCTATTTACGCCCTGCCTCTGGAAGTCCAGAATGCCTTCAAGAGCATTCTGCTAATTCCGATTGGCACCCTGGTCGTATTGATCATGCGTATCCTGGTCGGCCTGAGAACATCAGGAACCTTTATGCCGGTCCTGATCTCCGTGGCCTTCCTGGAAACCCAGTTACTGCCTGGTTTGATTATCTTTGTCACCATAGTTTCCATCGGCCTCTGGATTCGCTCGATATTGAGTCAACTCAATATGCTCCTTGTCGCCCGACTGGCGGCGGTGATCATTGTCGTCATAGGCATAATGGGCGTTATGAGCGTACTCACCTGGAAGATGGGGATTACCCAGGCCCTGACCGTGACCTTCTTCCCAATGATTATTCTGGCGTGGACCATTGAGAGAATGTCTATCCTCTGGGAAGAAGAAGGCCCCAAAGACGTACTGATTGAAGGCTCTGGTAGTCTGCTGGTGGCCACTATGAGTTACCTGCTAATGTCCAACCCACTGGTTGAGCACCTGACCTATAACTTTCCGGAGTTGCTATTGACCGTTCTGGGTCTGACCCTCATGCTGGGTCAATACACCGGTTACCGTCTGTTGGAACTTCGTCGCTTCAAGCCTCTGGTTGGAGGTTAACCCATGGAGTTCATCAAACGATTTTTTCGCAGTTTTGCCAGTCCATCCAGCCTCCACGAGGCCGGGATTCTCAGCATGAACATGCGGAACCTCGATTATGTTATCAAATATAATCCCCGCAAACTGCTACCTCAGGTGGACGATAAGCTCACTACCAAAAGGATGGCAGAAAAAGCCAATGTAGACGTCCCTGAACTGCTGGGTGTTGTCGAATACCAGCACGACATTAAAGATCTGGGTACCCTGCTTGAAGAACACAACAGTTTCGTGATCAAGCCCGCCCAGGGCAGTGGCGGTAAAGGCATTCTGGTCATCGTGGGTCGCGACGGTCCACGTTATGTAAAAGCCAGCGGCGACACTCTGGAATTTGAAGACATCAACCGACATGTTTCCAACATTCTGGGTGGCCTTTACAGTCTCGGAGGCAAAAGTGATGTAGCCATGATCGAGAGCCTGATCGTGGCAGACCCGGTATTTAATGATTACAGCTTTGAAGGTGTGCCGGACATTCGTATGATTGTTTTCCGGGGCTTTCCGGTGATGGGCATGCTGCGTCTGGCCACCCGGGCTTCTGATGGTAAAGCCAACCTTCACCAGGGAGCCGTTGGAGTGGGTCTGGACATTGCCTCTGGCAAAAGCCTCAGAGCCGTCCAGTTTGATCTGCCGATTGACAGGCACCCTGACACGGGTCACAGCTTTGAAAAACTGGCAGTACCTCACTGGGACAAACTGCTCAAGTTGACATCAGCCTGTTATGACATGACAGGACTGGGTTATCTGGGCGTGGACATTGTCCTGGATGAGAGGGATGGTCCACTGATCCTTGAACTCAATGCCCGACCCGGCCTGGCTATCCAGATCGCCAATGACTGCGGCATCCAGCCCCGTTTGGAGCTGATTGAGTCTCTGCCCAACTGGACTATGCCTATTGACGAGAAAGTCGCCTTCTCTAAAGAGCACTTTGCGATGTAATTTCCACTACATCAGGACTCGACGTCCTGATGTACACTCCTCACACCAGTGACAGAAAACGTCACTGTCGAAGTTAATTTAGTGACGAATCCGCTCTGCCACCTTGGCCTGCACACCTTGTCTGTGTCACAATCATTTACAGGGTAAATAGATTTAACAGACGACCCTTTGAAGGAAGAGTGAAAAGCTGTCAATTCGTCATGGAGGACTGCCTGAATTGCGGGTTCTATTGACCTTCTCAACCTGTTCGCAAAGAGCAGTCATTTTCATCAGGGCTCTGGTGCTTCTGCTGATCTTTTTTGTCAGCCAGGCTACCCACGGGACTTCCGTTGCAGAATCTTCACCGTCTGGACCGGTTAAACTGGTCAGCTTCCTGACTTCGGTTCCTGCTCCGGAAGCGATCCTGAGCGGAAAACAGCCCGGCACCAGTGATCGCTGGTACAAACTCCGCCTGACATTGAATCATTCTCTTAATTCAGACTGGTTGCTGGTATTCAGAAGGACTCCCCACAAGAAACTTGATGTCTTCACACCTTCTGAAAAGGGTTATCGGATCACTTCATTGGGTATTGGCAGTCAAAGCCGCAAGTCAGACCCAAGAGTTCTGAAACTCCGGCTACCTGGGAACAAAACCCACGACATTTATATACGTGTGGACAGCTCAGAACCAAACAGGTTGAACCCTCACCTTTGGCCACAATCACTCTACATGCTGGATGAATACAAGAATCAGGCCTTGTCAGCTTCACTGCTGGCACTGCTTCTGCTCTTTCTGATCGTTACAGCGGCTGTAATGATCTACACCCGGCACCCTTCCTACCTGTTGCTTACTGCACACCTGCTGGCCACCACGACGCTGGTCGTATTTTACCAAGGCGACATTTTCTGGATAATTAACGGGTCCTGGGACCCCGAATTCTGGGTGCTGATCATGACGGTCATCAGCCTTGTCTCGGCCCTGGGCTGTTACAAGAACCTCGGTTTGCTGGCACTCTATAATCCCAAAACAGACAGACTTATGCTCTGGCTTAGCTGCCTGTCGGTCGGACTGGTTCTCAGCTTCTTCGCCACAGAGAAAACCCTGCTTCTCAATGCGGCATTTTTAATGATCGCAGTGTCCGCAGTCCTGCTCATTGCCAGCCTTCTGACTATTTTTTCGCAGGGTGTCAGACCCGCCAAACTGGCGTTACCGGTCATGCTCACACTGTTCTTTGCCCTATTTAGCAGCTGGGCCTCAAAAGAGTGGCCCAGAGTCATTCCCAGTCAGGCCGAACTGGCATTAATTGCTCTCCAATCCATGCTAATTAACGGTCTTTACTGGATTAACCGCAAACACAAGAATCGCCAGGCTATCTCTATCAATCTGGTTAACAGCCAATTTGATAAACGACGAGTCTTTGATTCAGCCCTTCGCAAACATCTTCAGGCACCCAGCAATGCACTAATGGATGAAAAGACCATTCGACAGCGCATTCTGGCAACTCTGGATGCGATAATACCCGATACACCCTCTATGATACTGATTAAGAATAAAGACCAGTGGGATGTCAGCAGCCATTACCCTAAAGCAGCCCAGATTCTAACAAACAGTATTGACAGTATTGAAGATGAGCTGATGAACATCATTACCTCGGAACAAAAGCACCATATCCGGCTTGAAGATCGAAACGGCGTTAAATACTGGATATTTCTGCTTCACAGTGAAGAAAACCACCATAGTCTGCTGGTGGTCTCACCGGGAAGCCAACCCAACAGACCTTTGAAGTGGCAACAGATAACCGACATCAGCAACCATGCGCGAACCCTGTTTCAGGCCAATCAGCAGACTCGATTCTGGAAACTGCAGGCCAGCCTTGATTCACTGACGGGTCTTCTGAATCGGAGAGCTTTTGTCAATGAGGCTTCAGAACTGCTTCACCGCCCTGATTCCGCAAAGTCCCAATCCTGTCTGATTTTCATAGATATCGATGATTTCAAACAGATCAATGATCGTTTCGGTCACCCGGCGGGTGACAAGGTTCTCTCTGACCTTGCTTGTCAACTAAGGAAAGATCTTCGTCAGGAGGACCTGATTGCCCGCTATGGCGGCGAAGAATTTGTTGTTCTCCTGCCCAACACAGATGCTGTCAGGGGCGTAAAGATCGCTGAGCGACTCAGGAACTCGGCATTACTCTACAAGGGAGGTCCTGTACCCCTGAGCCTCAGCCTGGGCATTGCTGCCACCGGTCCGCAGACCGACACTCTCGACAAAATACTCAAAGAGGCAGACGACGCTTTATACCAGGCCAAGCATCTGGGTAAGAACAGAGTCTGTCGGGCACCTTCCTGTGCAGATATTCGACTATCGGTTGGTGAACCAGACAAAGTTGGACAGCCTGCGCGAGAAGAGATTACAAAACGCTTATCCTGAAACGTAAATCTACATATACTGCACCGTCACACCGAGGCTTTAGAATATAGTACTCATCTCCCACCGAAAAAACGTAATACACGACAATGACCGCTCTTTTCAGTCGCTGGAGACGGCAACGGAATGACGCAGACCTGCAGCTTGAAGAACGAAATTCAAGCTGGCTGGAGAAAGTGGCACGCGCTCCTCACCAGGAGCCCTGGAGTGTCACCATACTGCAATACGCCTGGACTGCCGGTCCGGTCACACTTCTGGCCGCCTTTGCAGGCTACTATATTGGTTACGGCACCATGATGCCTTTGGACAAAACCCTGTATTTTGTTGGCTATTCTGTTGTTGCCATCGGTCTGGGTCTGTTCACCAAGCTGATTTACGACGTTACCCACGGCCGACGGATCAATCAAGACAAAAACAACCTGCTCAGCATCATCGACCGAATTCCCGAAATCATTTACATGGTGCGTGATCTGACCCAACGTAATATGACCGAAGATGCACGTCGCATCCACTCTGCCGGTATTCTTTTGCAAAAGTTCGATCTTGGTCCGGAATGGATATCAACAGCCATCGAAGATATTACGGGTGACCCCGATCTGGCCCGCAAGGCCGAACAGATTGAAATATTTCGCAGGGCTGGCCTTTATCACAGAATGCATGACATTGTTCACGAAGTCTCCGATGACACAGAGCGTTATCAAAACGAACTCAAAGAACTTCACCCACGCATAGCCAAAGCGCTCAAAAACAGGTTAAGCGGGATCGTGGCCAGACCCCATGAAGGGCAGCCCAGGGAGCCTCTGTTTATTGAGCGGATTCTCACTGCCAGCGAGCGAGATAATGAAGAATTGATGACTCTTCACGATGTCGAGGAAATACTCATATTATGCTTCGAGCTGATTTGCGGGCGCAAAATTTCCTGGCTAAAAATTGAGTATACCGGTCGCTGGGATCTGGCCAAGGCTTTGGACAGGCTCGAGGAAGAACGCAATGATTTCCGGATCAGCCGGGCCAGGGTTTACTCCCGCCTCAAGGCTCTGGCTACCTGGCTCCATAATGTTGATATCCAGAATGACATTATTACCGATCACGGCCTGAGCCCCCGGAATTTGCTGGCGGCGGTCAGGGAGTCACTCGACACTCTCAGTTTGCAGGTTCGCCAGGCCAGGGACCTGACCCATAAAACCGGCAAACACGTTAAGGCCCTGAACATAAAACGCAAACAACTCGATAAAGCCATTCAACTCTACAATGAAGCTCACCGCGCCTACCTGAAACAGGGACGGGACAGCGACAAACTCAAACGCGCCCTGAAGTACTGGCAAAAACTCTCCACACTCCATCAGCACAACCCTAAAGAGAACTTAAAACGCAGCCTGACTATTTCAGAGCAGAGTATCGAACTGGACGATGATACCAGAATGGAGGTTGCCAACCGTCTGGAAGCGTTTTCAAAGGAAACCCGCTTGAGAAAAGATAGCCATCGAGTCCACTCCCTGTCGCCTGCACGGAGATACCTGACAGAAACACGTGCCAGGGAGGTGGCCATCGAGGTGGCAACTATTCTAGACCCTTACATACATCTTCATGACCCACAGATTCAGAGGGCTATTGAGAGTTCCAATGCTTCCAGCCTGGCTTTTCTTGAGCCCGGTATGAGCGCCAGGACCAAGGCAGCGCTGGGAGAAGCTTTGGCCGCAGATGTTGACAAAAACCTCTCGGCCAGTGCCGAGAAACTGGCCCAGAACCTGATCCGTTACTATCGCGTCCCCCTGAGTGAGAGAACCATTAACTTCCTGGTACACACCTATCAGGCCGATTTGAAACGATTACAGTTCATTGCCCAGTTCGAGAGCCCTATGAGCGCTCGCTATTCACTGGATAATATTTCGCCCATCGAAGTTCCCCCTGCCAGTAACAAATGGCAAATTGACTTATACAACGCCAATAAAGTCATCAGCAAATACAGCTCTGCCAGAAGCCATGGCTGAGTCACCTCTCAGCCCATCCTGATAACAATCAACCGAGCAAATATTTTCTATATGCCAATCAGAAATACTGATAGACAGTTATTACATCTATCAGCATTCCTTATAGCCAAAAATTCACTTTACATTTCGAATGTTTCGTTTTTACACAGTGATTTATTCTTTATATTCAAACAAAAAACATTTATATCCCTAAAAAACACCTGGATAACAATATATTTTAAACATTTTTGATGAAGATCAAACTTTGCGTCCTACTGTAGTTCATATACGTAACAAATCCGAGTAACATGTCCACAAATCTGTTTAACCAGCCACAGATTGATCCAGACCCATCTAAAACTCGTATATACCGGCGCACCGGCCACATACATGCATTTAGCATGTATCTATTATCCAGAATGCGCGGTAACTGCAGCACAAAAAGGACCTCTGTGGCAGCATGCATTTTCTGATTTCCAGTACGGATTTGATTTAACACTGTCATAAACGAGGAGCACCATGATTACAGACGAAATCATCGACCTGTCGCGATTCCAGTTCGCGATGACAGCACTCTATCACTTCCTCTTTGTGCCGCTGACCCTGGGCATGACCTTCATTCTGGCGATCATGGAGTCGGTTTATGTTATGACCGGCAAACAAGTCTATCGGGATATGACCAAATTCTGGGGTAAATTGTTCGGTATTAACTTTGCACTCGGCGTTGCTACCGGCCTCACCATGGAATTTCAGTTCGGAACCAACTGGTCATACTACTCCCATTATGTTGGTGACATTTTTGGTGCTCCACTGGCCATTGAAGCCCTGATGGCCTTCTTCCTCGAGTCAACGTTTGTCGGCATGTTCTTCTTCGGCTGGGACCGACTCAGTAAAGTTCAGCATCTGGCTTGTACCTGGCTCATGGCTATAGGTACTAACCTATCGGCCATGTGGATACTGATTGCTAACGCCTGGATGCAGAACCCGGTGGGTGCAGAGTTCAATTATGAAACCATGCGCATGGAAATGACCAACTTTGCTGACCTGATTCTGAACCCTGTAGCTCAGGTGAAATTTATTCATACGGTTTCTGCCGGTTATACAACAGGTGCCATATTTGTACTGTCTATCAGTGCCTGGTACATGCTTAAAGGCCGTGATATAGGTTTCGCACGTCGTTCATTTGCGGTAGCCGCAGGCTTTGGTCTGGCATCCATCCTCTCTACGCTTCTGCTAGGCGATGAATCCGGTTATGAACTGGGAGACGTTCAGCAGGTCAAGCTGGCAGCGATTGAGGCCGAGTGGGACACCGAACCTGCACCGGCCGCTTTTACTGTTTTTGGACTCCCCAACCAGGAAGAGCAGAAAACAGATTACGCGATCAAAATCCCTTACGTCATGGGCATAATCGCAACCCGCTCAACAAACACAGAAGTACTGGGTATCAAAGATCTGATCGACGACAAGATTCAGAGAATCAACAATGGTATCAAAGCCTACGAACTGCTTGAAAAACTTAAAAATGGTGAAGATACACCCGACAATCGTCGCGAGTTTGATAAAGTCGTGGATGACCTGGGTTATGGCTTGTTACTCAGCCGATATACCGACGACATTCGAAGCGCGACACCCCAAATGGTTCGGCAGGCTGCAGAAGAGGCTATTCCGACCGTGTGGCCACTGTTTTTCTCTTTCAGAATCATGGTGGGTCTCGGTGTTGTGATGCTCCTGCTGCTTGTAACCGCCTTCTACAAGACAGCCCGCAGAACTGAGTACAACAGCCCAACATTCCTTAAACTCTGTTTCTATTCGTTGCCACTGCCATTCATTGCCAGTGAAATGGGATGGTTCGTTGCTGAGTTTGGTCGTCAGCCCTGGTCGATCTCAGGCATACTGCCTACCTATCTGTCTGCTTCTACCCGGACAGAAGCAGACCTCTGGCTCAGCATCATTGGTTTTACTGCGCTCTACAGTATCTGCATCATTATCGAAATTTACCTGATCGTTAAATATGCCCGCAAAGGTCCTAGCAGCCTGCACACTGGCCGCTACCACTTTGAACGTAATCGTACCGACGATATGGCTCAGGCATAAAAGGAGGCCCTTATGGACTACGAAGTTCTCAAATTCATCTGGTGGGTTCTGATCGGTGTCCTGTTCATTGGCTTTGCCATAATGGACGGGTACGATCTGGGGACCGCCAACCTGCTACCTTTCATGAGCAAAACCGACGAAGAGCGTCGTATCATGATCAATGCCGTCGCCCCTCACTGGGACGGCAACCAGGTTTGGCTGATCACTTCAGGTGGCGCACTGTTTGCGGCCTGGCCTATCGTTTATGCCACAGCTTTCTCTGGCTTCTACTGGGCCATGCTGCTGGTTCTGTTCGCACTGATTGTCCGTCCGCTGGCCTTTGATTATCGCTCCAAGGTTAAACCTGAGCAGACAAAGTACTGTGACTGGGGTCTCTTTATCAGCGGCATCGTACCTTCTCTGGTATTCGGCGTAGCCTTTGGCAACCTGTTCCTGGGCTTTGGTTTTAATCTGGATGACACAATGCGCTCCAGTTTTACTCAGGGTTTCTTCTCATTGTTGAACCCCTTTGCCCTTCTTTGTGGTGTTGTCAGTGTCTCTATGCTAACCATGCAGGGATCTGTGTGGCAAAGCATGCGCTCTGGTAGCCCGATCAAAGAGCGTGCGACCATTGTCGCCCGCATCTCTGCCCTTGCGACCATTGTCACCTTTGCACTTGCGGGTGTCTGGGTAGCTAACCTGCCCGGCTTTGAGGTCGTCAGCGGTCTGGTTATGAATGGCGAAGCCAACCCTCTGATCAAAACAGTTCACATAGCTGACGCAGGCATCTGGTTGGCTAATTACACCAAGTACCCGGTTATGCTGATTGCACCGGTCATGGGTTTTGCTGGCGCCATTGGTGTCTTCCTGCTGGCCAACAGCCGTCTGCACGGCCTGGCCTTTACCTGCAGTTCAATCACCCAGGCAGGCATTATCATGACAGCCGGGTTCTCACTGTTTCCATTTATTCTGCCGTCCAGCACCCACCCTAACGTTAGCCTGACACTGTGGGATGCAACGTCCAGTTACCTGACGCTGGGAATTATGACAGTGGTTGCCATGATATTTGTTCCCATCATTCTGGGATACACCATCTGGTGTTTCTACAAATTGTGGGGTCGTATGACAGCAGAACACCTTAACGAAAACACCCACTCACTTTACTAAGGAGGGCAGACTATGTGGTATTTTGCCTGGATTCTGGGCGTACTCCTTGCGTGTGCCTTTGGTATCATCAATGTCATGTGGTATGAGTTTCATGATATGGGATTTGATAATGATATCAACGAGTTAGATGACTAGGGCAGGTGTTTGGGAGTAATTTTTTGTTACTCCCAAGCTCAATTTTCGTTCCCAAACATGCCCAAAAAGAAGCAATAATTCCGGATCGTGCCTTATGGCAAGATTTAGTTGCTCAGGAAGAAAACGCCACTCTACTGCTCAAAATGTCATGAGTGGCGTTTTATACAATCGCTTCTAAAAAATCCCTATGCACTAGCTGCTCGAGCTATAACCCAATTTCATGCTTCAGCAAGCCCCAGCCGCTAAAGCCTCCCTCAGGCAAGAAAAAGCAATGCGCTCCTGCTCGAGCCTAAGATTTTTGCTCAGTTTGTTTTGACGCAAAGCGTCAAACAACACCTGCTCTCTGTTCGTCAGGTTGGTAAGCTCCGCCAAAAAACGCTTGCTTTCAGGTTCTTCCACACAAAGAGGCATGTGCATGTCCAGTGTTGCCTGATCCATTAATAGCGACTCTGTTTGCCGGAAGCGACCTCGCAGTTGCGACAATATAGAAAAACCGTGGGTATCAATATCCCCCCAATAGCTGATTTGTTTGTCCTCAAGCCAGTTCAGTGAGAACAGAGATCGAATGCCATATCCCAGCCCGAAAATGACTATGGCATCTTTTACTGACGGGAAAGTCAGGCCATTTATTTTATTCTCGGTGATAAAGACCCGGCTTACACCCGGATCAACAAACTGTGATAGCGGCACACTCATATCTGTGGCCGGGGCCGCTGAGTCCAGCAGGCGAAAGCGGATCAATGGCTCGTCATAACACAACCCAAAGCGACGCTCAAAGCCATTCTCGGCTATACCCGATACGCTGTCGTCGAATTCTCCCGGTTCAAGTGCCAGCATGAGTAGATCTGATAGCACGCCTTTGTGAGATTCAATAAATTTGGTATCAACACCCTGAATATCCAGTTGCCGGATATACCGGTATGGCTGAGGGTTGAGCTGAAAATAGCGGCAGACTTTAATCAGCTGAGGCCAGACATCAGCATAATCCAGTAATTTCACTGGTTTGCTGTTAACCAACGGCATGACCTGCGGAAGCTGTCGTCGGGTCTGATTGGCCAAGGCCTGAAACTGTTTGAAAGCCGACTGCTGCCCAATAAAGGTCAGCCAGTCGTCCCTGCTTTCAAACAGGATTTTATGGGGTAGCCTTTGCTGCCCTAACTGCTGGTGACTGATGGTGCGATATTCCAGTTGATAGCCGCTACCGGTGACGGCCCTGGAATGACGGTGCAATTCTGCAACCCAGTCCCGAACCTGAATAAATTCACTGCTCAGGGTACGCCCTGACGGTGTTTTGAAAGGAACCTCAAAGGGGAAAAACACCTCATCATTCAGCCAGCTTTTCAGGAAAGTCCCAGACACCCAGGGGCGCAGGGCTTTCTTTTTCAGTTCTTTCTGGGAAATCATACTAATTCACAGTCACCGAAACAGGATCAATGCCTGCGAGCATCTGCTCTTTTTGCTCCAGCAGATATTGCTGTTTATCCCTGCGATACTCCTCAATGGTCAGGTTCTGCAAGACCGAGTTGCAGCCGCCTTCGTTATGAACAAAATGCACCGAGCTGACGTAGTCTTCTATCACATGAATTTTCTGTAGAGGCGTCACAATCAACAGTTGCAGATTGAGCTTGCGGAACAACTCCAGTCCATATCGGGCAGATTCATCAGATCCCCGGCCAAAGGCTTCATCAATCATCACGAAACGGAATGACCGTGAGCGTTTCTCTCCCCACTCGAGACCAAACTGGTAGACCAGTGCCGCCGCCAGGATAGTGTAGGCCAGCTTTTCTTTCTGCCCCCCGGATTTTCCCGCCGAATCGGAATAAAATTCCTTTTCGGAGTCGTCTTCACGGTAACGTTCAGAGGCATTAAACAGGAACCAGTTGCGCACGTCCGTGACTTTTTTGGTCCAGCGCTTATCAAGGTCGCTCTGCCCTTCCCGGCCATTAAACCGTTCAATAATCTCTTTCACCTGAAGAAACTTGTTTTCTGCATAGTGTTCACTGGTATCGGGCGACAGGCTGTCCCCCAGACAATTACGCAGGTCGATTTTGAACTGATTGATTTCCGGGTCACGGTTACTATCCGCCACCAGACGGATATAAGAACCTTCACTGTAATCAATCGCCGACAGCGAGCGGTTAATGGTGTCAATCTTGTCCCTGATGGTTTGCTGCTGATGATCCAGCCAGTTCTGAAACATCGCCATATTGTGAATGGTGCCTTCGTTGAGCATTTGCTTGAAGCGCTGCTCATGCCTTGGCAGGTCTTCACCCTGCAAGGTTTGCAGCATACCGGAAAATTCTCCGGCAGAAGCAACATCGGCATCCACTTCCCGGGTTTCCTGGGGGTAAGCGTTTTTATAATCGGACATCTGTCCGGTAATTTTTGAGATCAGGTTTTTGGCGGTATTCTGACGTGTATCAATCCGGCTGGTCAGCCATTTACGCATGACGACTTGACCACTGTCACAGCTTTCAATAGTGATTTTTTTATCGGGCAGTGCTTCTGGCTCCAGCAACTCCAATTCAGGGAAACAGGCTTCCCGGTGTTCGCCAGGCAGTTCATCCAATAGTCGTTGTGCCTGATCCCGATCGTCACGATCTCGCTCCAGCTTTGAGTTCAGGTTGCCCACATCCTGCCCAAGCTTCTCCTTTAGCCGATCCTGTTCAGCAATCAGGGCTTCGGATCGGGATTGGCGCTCCCGCAGGGTTTTCAGGATGTCCGAACCGGTTTCCAGCTGTTGTTTTTCTTTCTCAAGAGTTTGAATCTGCAGCGCCAGTGGCTGCCAGTTAATCTCGGCAAAGCTTTGCACATTCAATAACAGTTCCAGCTTCAACTGACTGTTCTGTAACCCCTTCAGCCGATGGGTAAATTGCGCCTGCTTCGCAGCCGCCTTTTGAATCGTCTGCTCTTTCCGCTTTTGTTCTGTTTCCAGGGCAAAAATCTTTTCCCGATTACTCCAACCCAGTACATATCGAGATCGGTCATCAATACGGTAGCGGTCGTCTTTTTCATGGCGGCTGCCGCTGCTTTTGATCTGGCCATTGGGGGTAATCGCCCGGCTCATCCTGCGGAAGTCTGCCATGTTATCGCAGCAGGTATAGTCGAATCGCTGAATCAGCTCTTGTTCCAGCCAGCCGTAAAACAGGCTGTCGGTTTTCACCGAGATTTTACGGCTCAGCGAGTGTTCGTCTATGGCATCATGCACTGGACGTGAAGGCTCCCGAACCCGGTAATACACCAGCCGTCCTTTCAGATGGGTCTGGTTAACATAGTCGGCCACTGCCTGATAATGATCGTCGGGCACCAGCAGGCTCAGGGCGAAATTATGCAGCACTCTTTCAGCCGCCCCTTCCCACTGTTTTTCTTCTTCCCGGATTTGCAGCAGCTCACCGGCAAAAGGCAGGGTGTCTTCCGACAGGGACAGGTTCTCACAAAGCGCTTCACGAATGGCAAGGTTACGGCTTGGGATATTGGACTTACGCCCTTTCAGGGAAGCAATTTCCTGCTCCAGTTCTGAATGTTCATTCCGCAGTTGCTTCAGAACAACGGCCTGTTCCACCTGTTCGTTCTGTAAATCAGCCTGCTTCTGTTCCAGCCGTTGCCGACTTTCCTGCGCCTCTTTCTGGTTGCCATAAAAACCTTCGTCGTCTTTTGGCTCCGGCATATCCAGTTCACGACACAGGCCAAGGTATTTGTCACAGGCATCAGACAACCGCTCCCTTTCCCTGTTCAAACGTTCTATTTCAGTTTTCAGATCCGAGAGTCGTTGCCCGCCGTTCTGATCTATCGCCCGCTCTATGTCCCGCAACTCCGAGCGCAAATCCGTTAACAGCTGCCGGGCTTCTTCCAGTCTGGCGGTGAGTTTGGTCTGCTCCTGTTCCCGACGAACAATGCGATCATTTAACAGTTGAATTTTCTTGTCAGCAAAGAATCCGTACAGCGCTTCCCGGCACTGCTTTAAAGAATGAATGGCGGCTTCCAGTTCCGAATAGCGCTCACAATCCTGAACCAGTGGCGACAGTTTTTCTATTTGCTGGCGGGCTTTCAGTACGGCTTCATGGGCACGATTGAGGTTATCAAACTGACGACTGAGTTCATCTACCCGATCCGCCACATCGGTGCTTTTGAGCATATGGCTGCGGACAAACTCTGTTAAGTTACCCACGGATTTCATCGAGACAGTCTGATAAAGCAAGTCCAGCGCCTGATCGTTTTCAATCCCCATCTGCCGACGAAATTCCGCTTGATACTGAGAGAAGCTGTCAAACAGTTTCAGGTGATCTTTACGTTTAAGTTGTTTTTTCAAGTCACCGATATCACTGCCAAAACCACTGAAATGCCTGGCAATGGTTAACGGCTTTCGGGCAACAATATAAAAGCGTTCCGGTGTATTGGCGTTATCCCGACTCCAGAATACCTGTGCCAGAGTGATCGTCTGGTCATAGCCTTCATTCCTGAACCGGGCGAGGATCACGCTGTAACTGTTGTGGTCACGCAGGGCGACGGCTTTGGCACTGAGCGTGTCATCATCTTTAGCGCTTTTGAAATAGCCGCGAACATAAGACGTCAGGCTTCGTTCACGGGTTTCCGCACCTGCCGCTTTGTTGTAGGTGATCTTCTGGCTGGGCACTAACAGTGTCGTTAACCCGTCCACCAGGGTCGATTTACCGGAACCGATATCTCCGGTTAACAAACTGTTGTTGCCATCCGGCTGTGCCGACCAGATTTTTTTATGGAAGGTCCCCCAATTCAACACTTCCAGTTTTTCGAGCCGGAATCCTGCCTTGCCATCGTCCTCGTTGAACTCAACTATTTGATTCTGCATGTTCCCGGTATACCTTTAGCTTGTCATTAAAATCCGCCAGCCAGTCGGCATCTACCAATGCCTTGATGATCCGGCGAACTTCCCAGGCGGGCGGATTGCTGTTCAGTTTTTTCAGAAATCCGAATTCGGCGACTTTATTGAGGTGAGTATCAATCTGATCAAACAGACGCGCTTCATTAGCGCGGTCTGGCAGAAAGACTCGCATCATTTCCACAATTTGCTCCCGCGACAAAATCAGCCTGGATTCACCACCACCGGCATCCTGCTCCACCATTTTCTTGCGCAGCAGCACACAGAGTAAGCTGACCGGAAAACTTAACGGACGACGGGTGACCAGTTTCGGCAATGCCAGCTCTTCGTCATTAACCTGCTTCAGAAAAGCGTAACCTTCTGCTTCATCCAGTACCAGGTCAAGTCCAATCACTTTGACATAATCAATCACTCTGGCATGTAAATCCTGTAACTGCTGCCAGACCGCAGGGTTATTGTCCCGATATAAAACGCCTTTCATCAAATGAATAACCACTACACCGAGCGAGGCATCCTGTGCTGTTTCTACGTCATCATTCACAAAAACTTTTCTCCAGTAAACTGTCGTCTGATTTCAGCGTCATCGGGTAAAGATGACTTCCGGCATTGAGGCTTCTTTCTGATGTCCTTTGTCATCCAGCCAGATAATCACTTCAACCTGTTCAGCATTGACCAGCGCATGATCCGATTCAGATGCTATATGCAGATAGGCCACCACTTCGCTCAAGCCCTTTCGAACCGGATACTGTTTCACCAGTTCCGATAAACTGATCTGCTGACGATTCTGGAGCGCATGGCGAATACGTGCCCGCAGCTCCCGCTCATCCACATAGTGCTGGCTATACAAAGCGGTGCTGTCAAATTCGGCCTGCCCTTCTTCCGGCACCTCTTCAATCACCGGGCGCACAGCCGGGCGGAACAGACCACGGGACATAGGAAGTTCAATCTCGGGTTTACAAGGCTGCAATGTAGTAAAGAGTTTATCCGGTGGCGGGCTCTGGCGCACAGCGATAGCGCTCTGCTCGATCTCCCGGACAATCTCCATGATGCGACGATTTTCCAGCCAGGCCTGATCCGCCAGGTAGTGCCGGAGCTGTTCCACCAGTTGCGCACAAGTGCTGTTCACTTTTTCTCCGGCCTCCAGCAAGCGGAAGCGAATTTGGCCCAGCAGCTCATCGTGTTGCAGGCTACGCACTTCGGGCAGTGCCAGCACTTTTTCCAGAATTGTCTGTAATTCATCCTGACTGGACGGCGACATCAGCCAGCTCCAGAACGCCTTGAAACTACGCCCCTGATCCGATTCGGTGATGGCGTCCTGTTCCGAGAAAATATCATCCAGCATCTGCCCCTTGCCGCTATTGCTGATCGTGATTCGTTCCCGAACGCCCCGGTCAAGGCTGCGAAAGTTCTCTTCTACCTGGCGGAAATCTGATAATAACTGTCGTGCGGTATCTTCAGCCTGCAAGAATTTCTCTTTGACTCTTGTCGGGTCATGAGGCGCCATCTGGCCACTTTTCAAACGAGCAATTTCGAGTTCAAGCCCGGCTTTTTCCTGCTCCAGACGATCGATTCTCAACTGCGGGTCGACCTCCGTCTCATGGGCAATTTCATTGAGAAGACGAAAGACCGTCAACAAACGGGACTCGGTACCCACAAACTGTTTCTGCTCAAACCCGGACAGCCATTCGATCACTTTCTCCGTGGCCGGTGTCAAATCAAACAGGGGTTCATCGCCTACACTGGCAGCCGGATAATATTTGCGCAAATATCCCTGCTCCCCGGATGCCCAGTCGTTCAGGTAGTCCCGACCTTTGCGGGGGTATTTGTTTTCACCGCTGCTCTCACGCAAATGGTGCAGATAATCGTCCAGCCGGGTCGCCAGCTCTTCAGCAGCGATGGAACGCTGATTGGTCACGATAAAAGAACGATGCAGGAAGCTGATAATCAGCGGCGCGCTGTCAGCCTGTAATAGACGCCAGGCGGGATGACTGCGAAGTCCGACAAGTCTGTGAAAATCCATAAAACCTCAGGGCTGCTATAGCGTTTACGGTACCGACACTCAGCTCAAGTGGAACATTGCTTATTCAGCAATTAACCAGTAAATGGCAATATCTCAGAGCCGCTGGTCTGATCTGTGGAAAGCGCTTAAACAAAATCAGGAAACTATTGGCTTTAATCGCTCCAGCTTTTCAAGCCACTGTGCAAAGTGCGGACACTTGACCCTCATGGCATCAAGCCCAATATCCATTGCAACCAAACTACCATGGAAAGGTTTCTGGTAACTTCTGAAATGTTTGATGATACGCTTGGAAGGCGCTGTTTCAGGCCTATCGTTGATAGCTTCCGGCTTCAGACCTTCGACTTCTTCTTCCAAGTCAGCGACCAAGCCAGGCCTGTCTGCTTCCAGTATTTCAAATCCATTCACATCAGAGAAAAGCAAAGCTTCAAATTCATGCAGAATAATGCCAGGAATAAAACGATGGCTGAAACCAATGCGAGCTTGAAAATCTGCCTCTATCCGCTGCACTGAAGCATAAATATCCTTTGGATTTTTCAGATCCACAGAAGGGAAATCACCCGGCAAGCCGTAATAATCCAGCATCGTGGTCACATACGCTCCGGTATCTTCCTTGCAAAGCCGACTGACCTGATTCTCGATCTTAGCGAATGTGGATACACCTCCACGCCCGGTTTTGCTGGTTCGGAGCAAAATAGCTGTTGTATAAATATCCAACCGTTGAAGATGCTCCTGCAGAACTTCATTCACGAAGGCCTCTTCCGTCTGTCCTTCTACAACTATGTTCAGACGAATCATTTTGACGGCCTTCCTCCCAGGAGGTTCTTCTTCCAGATATCCCCAAGAGAATAATCTTCCAACCAGCCTTTGAGTTTCTCCTCACTCGTTCGTTCAAAAACTGTTTCACCATTTCGCCGATTAACAATCACCAGATCATCAGCTTCAAACTCATTCACCAGTTCAACGGACTGCGTGGAAACGATCACCTGATGACTGAGTGACACAGCTTTCAACTGTGCTGACAATAACGCTATGGCATAAGGATGCAGCCCTAGTTCAGGTTCATCAATCAGCAGGGTGCTGGGCATGAAGTCTTCAGGCTGATTTAATACGGTAGCCAAACAAATAAAACGCAAAGTACCATCAGAAAGCGCATGAGCCTTAAGGGGAACATCCATCCCCTTCTCGGTCCATTCCAACTCTATTTGATCTGCATTATGTGTAGTGGACCGAAGGTGGAAATCCCCAAAAAATGGAGCCACCAGTTGGATAGCCCGTACTATTTTTTTGTAATGCGCAGGATGGTTCTGTTTAAGACGCAGCAAAAATGCAGCTAGATTTCTGGCATCCTGTCGTAGATATTCATTATCATTAATCTGGCTCGGTTGTTTTACAAGCGCAGTTTCACTGGTATCGTGAAAATGATAAACCCGCCAGTTAGTGATGGCATTACATACTGATTGTTCTGTACCATCCGTCACATGCTGACCGACATAACTTTCGAAATGCCCCGCATTGCTGATATGCCCCCCAGCCGCCAGAGATTCATGATGAAACATCATTCGGTTATCTGCTGTTGGCTCCAGCTCCAACATGTATACCTTGTCACCAAAATACAGTTCTGACTCAAATGACCGGGTCACCTTACGCCCATGCCTTAAAAGAGCGTCCGGGCCTCCCTGCTTGCCTACAGTTCTTTGCAGGTTGCCCGACAGAATCTGACCAATAAGGCGGAAAAAGCTGATAAAGTTCGTCTTACCTGCGCCATTCGCACCTATCAAAATATTCAGGGAACCCAGCTCCAAATCGCACGAACGTATAGACTTGAAGCCACCAATTCTGAGGTGAGTCAGCTGCTTGTCGTCAGAGACCGGCTGCATAGCACACTCCTGTATAGAAAATATTTACAATAATAACCTGATTTGATGTGGAATGGCTGTATGACTGGATGAGGTTTTTTTGTTGCCCGATCAGAGCGGCTCATTCTCTACAACAGTATATAGCGCTGCAATCGTCTTCTGTCTGATGTCCTGAACTAACGCTAGTGTAGTGCGACCTAATTAACAGTACATAAAGACTCCTAACGGTCTACTATGGATGTTATTCCAACCACTGCCTGTTTTTACTATGCGAGTTGCCACAGAGATAATACTTGATGCTTCTGAAGAAATACGACTCAGAAAGATTACTTCATCAAATACTTGCCCTCTTCGCTTGGCCCGCCGTGCCCAGATTGTTCTTCTCTCTGCAGAAGGAAAAAGCAATCTTGAGATTGCGCAAATACTGAAGATCGGTCGTCATCAGGTCAGCCGCTGGCGTGACCGATATGCTCAGGAAGGCTTCTCCGGGATTGAACAGGATCGAGCTCGCAGTGGCCGTAAAAAGAAGATTGATGCTGCTGAGATTGTGAGTCTGACCACAAACACCCTTCCGGAAAATGCCACTCACTGGAGCACCCGAACTATGGCTGCTGTTAGCGGTATCAGTGAGAGAAGTGTTCGCCGGATATGGCATGCATATGGCCTCAAGCCTCACCTGGAAAAGACATTCAAGGTGTCCCGAGACCCGAAATTTGTGGAGAAGCTTGAAGATATTGTCGGACTCTATCTGTCTCCTCCTGAACATGCGTTGGTGCTGTGCTGTGATGAAAAAAGTCAGGTTCAGGCACTCGATCGAACACAGCCTGGCTTACCGTTGAAGAAAGGGCGTGCCGCAACAATGACTCATGATTATAAACGACATGGTACAACCACTCTCTTTGCAGCACTGAATGTACTTGATGGTGCTGTCATCGGTCAGTGCCAGCAGCGTCATACCCATGTGGAATGGTTGAAGTTTCTTAAACAGATAAATAGGGAAACGGCAAAAGACAAAGAGCTGCACCTGATTTGCGACAACTATGCGACTCACAAACACCCGAAGGTGCGAGAATGGCTGGAAAAACATCCTCGTTTTCATATGCACTTTACGCCAACGTCAGCATCATGGTTAAACATGGTTGAGAGATTTTTTCGGGATCTCACGAGTCAGCGTTTACGCCGTGGTGTGTTTGTCAGTGTGCCACAGCTAGTCAGTGCGATTGATGAATATATTGAAAAGCATAATCAAAATCCAAAGCCGTTTATCTGGACTGCTAAGGCAAATGATATCTTAGAAAAAGTCGTTCGGGCTAATCGCCGGTTAAGTTGCAAAAAGAACGACGCACTACACTAGCTAGAAAGCTGGAAGAACAACTGGGCGAAAATTATAATGGTCAAGCAAGAATTAAAATCAAATCATTTGAAAACAAAGACTATAACTCAAGGCAGGAGACATGGGGTGACAAGTCAGAAAGTTTTTTGTTACGCCCACCAAAACAGGGGCATTTTAAGGCTTCGGTGCATCTGAACAATGGTTTGTGGTTAAACGTCAAAGCAACAACACCTGCTGTACCGCCTCTGGCTCCGGGACAGACAGTTATCTTCCTGGCGGTCTCGATCTTTTTTGTTCTGCTGGCATTGGCCTTTATGGTAGGCAAAATTACTCGCCCAATGCAGATGCTGGCCAATGCATCTTATCGTCTGGGGAAAGGAGAGCATGTCGACGATCTGCCAGAAAAAGGACCGGAGGATATGCGGGAAACGATTCGGGCATTTAACCTTATGAATAGCCGTCTTCAGCGCTTTGTGTCTGACCGGATTCACATGCTGGCAGCACTTTCACACGATTTGAGAACGCCTATCACTACCATGCAGCTTAGGGTTGAGTTAATGCCCGAGAGTAATGATAGAAATCGTTTACGAGCAACTTTGGATGAAATGAAGCAGATGTCTGAAGCGACCCTGGCCTTCATACGTCAATCTTCAGATAATGAGCAGACACAAAAAGTTGATCTTAATGCCATGATGGAAAGTCTCTGTGATGATCAGCTGCATTTAGGACATGATGTTCGGTTTGCTAAAGCTGGCAAAATTGTAGTCGAATGTCGCCTTACAAGTCTGAAACGAGCCATTCGAAATCTGGTGGAAAACGCCGTGAAATACGGTAACAGAGCTGAAGTGCGTATGGAGGTTTCAGGGAATAATGTGTTTGTGATTATTCAGGATTACGGCCCCGGCATTCCTGAAGATCAAATGAATAAAGTATTTGAGCCATTCTTCCGTATAGAAAGTTCCAGAAACAGGAATACTGGTGGTATTGGCCTGGGTATGGCTATTTCCCGGAATATGATTCGCAATCATGGCGGAGAAATTTATCTCGAAAATAATCCGCAGGGGTTGAAAGTAAAGGTGGTATTACCACTTGATCTGAGGAAGTAAAAATAGACACCGGATTAAGCTACTTCCGCTAACTCATAGTTATCTGGACTCAGATATCTCAATGAACTGTGGCGACGACTTCAATTATAAAGTTGTGGTATAAAGAACGTGCGAATAACGTATTCGTGATTGTCGTACAAGGATAGTGGGGCAACCTAACCATGACTTTACTACCAATCGTTCCAAATACATTTAGAAAATAATAATGAAAAAAACACCTCTAAAGTTACCCTTGGTAGGTCTATCTACCGTGCTGTTAAGTAAGGCCGCTTCTGCAGGCTGGGCTCAAGAAGCGTTGACCTTACAGTACAATCTACAAAAACATACGCCTCTTGTACAAAACAATATTATCGGTACGCATAACTCATATAGCTCTAATGCGTACGGCATGAATCTATACGAAAATCAGGACATGAGTATCACCGCCCAGCTCAATGAGGGTGCCAGGTTTTTAGAGCTTGATCTATGGCGCAATACCCATATGGAGTACGTCTCTACGGTTTTGTGCCACAACGGCGGACGCTGCGGCATTATTACCGGTGATTTTATTTATACAGATAATGCACTACGTGAAATAGCAGATTGGGCCAGGCAAAACCGCGACCAAGTGATTGTGATTAAGCTTGAAGACCAAATGGATGATGACGACTATCACTATTTTGCCGAAGCGATACAACGAACGATGGGGGATATTGTTTACCGCCCTGAGCGCCCGGAGGGCGCTGGTGGGATTGTGTATTTCCCCAGTGATTTGACTCCCGCAGATATGCTGGCAAAGGGCAAGCAGGTAATTTTTCAGGGCTATGCTGGTGCCTCCGGCACACCTATCGGGCGCCATTGGATCTTTGGCACCACCAACCCCGAGAACGATGGCGGTGATGTTAAAGCGAACCGTGCAGCATTACTCAATTGCTCTAGCCATTCGGATACCCGTTATTCACTGTTTTATGACTCAGCCGCCGAAGGCGATTTCATGTTCGATCAGTTTGTACCTAACGATATGATTCAGCCGTTAATGCAATGCGGTGGTTCAGTATTTGGATTTGACTGGTTACAGCACAATGACCCGCGTACCACAACGGCCATCTGGAGTTGGCAGAACAATGAACCGAATAACACTGGTGGCAATGAAGACTGCGCCGTTAGTGGTCATGGTGGGTTTAACGATGTGCCCTGTGATATGAGCTTTGCGTATTTTTGCAGCGATGGTTCGCAATGGAAAGTGACCAGTGCCAGCGGGAATTGGCAACAAGGGCCTGCCCAATGCCAAAGCGAATTTGGCGCAAGTTTTGCGTTTGACGTCCCCAGAACGGCTAAACAAAACAAAGCGGCCATAAGCGCTGCGCAACAGGCTGGCCATAGCGAATTTTGGCTAAATTATTCGGATATTGATCTGGAAGGCACGTGGCTAACGGGCGCCGATAAAGCCTATATCGCCAAACAAAACTCCACAAAGGCCTTACAGGTGACTAGCTGGAATCGCTACAGCTGGAATTACGCCGACACCGGCACGGGCGGCAATAACAATATTATGATTTGGCGAGCTAAGGACATACCACCAGGTTGGTATCGCTTAGGGGATACCGTCGGCTTGGCAACCAGCGGACCTTATGCCTCTAGCTATGGGCGCAAGCCTGGCAGTAGCATTATTGCCTATGATGATGGCAGTGGGATGTTGGCCAAGCCAGTGTCTTATCAGTGGCGCTGGAATGACACCAAGACCGGTGGCGATCAAGATGTGACCTTATGGAGTCCTGTGCCATCGGCTGGCTATACCTGCTTAGGCGATATTGCGATTACTAATCACAGTTTCAACCAGCCTAGTACCGACATGCTGCGTTGCGTACGCAATGATTTACTCAGAGATGGTGGCTATATGTGGGATTGGAGCGATGGTGGCTCAGGTGGGCAGTATGATGCCACGGCTTATCTCAATACCACCAAAGTGGGACTGGATGTTAACTTAGGCTTAAGCGTGAATACCTTTGATATTAATGTGATTGATAGTAACAAGGTGCTTGATCTGACCAAGGTTCACTGGCTTGCTGGTCCAGAGGCGGTGATTGATACGCCACACCAAGCCGTGCAGCCATATCGCGAACTAAAGGTAATGGGCAAATGTATTGAAAATGGCCGCAGTGGCGACAATGGCGCCGAGGTTTTTGTGTGGGATTGTCACGGTGGCGCTTGGCAAACCTGGGTGTATGAATCTGCGACGGGCTTGATCCGCAATCAACACAATCCTGACATGTGTCTTGATAGCCGCGGCCATACGGTATCGGGAAGTGATATTGGTCAATGGCTCTGTGAAGATCACATCAACCTCAAATGGGATTGGCAAGGCCACACGATTCGACCACGTGTTGCACCTTATCTAGCGCTGGATTTGAAGTGGGGTGATAACATCAATGGGCAGCCGTTGTGGCTGTGGGATGCAGATGGTAGCGCAGCACAAACCATCCACTGGGGGAATTAATTAGCGCTAATTACCGCTCACCACGGCCTAGTGCTATGGTGTGCAGGGCGCATTGATTACTCAGTTGGCTACTTAGCTCGATTTTTAATAAATAGCATAAAGTGTGCCCCCTTAAGTGCTGCAGCGGCAATCTGAGGAATACCCGCTGCTTGCAGCGCTTCAAAATACGGCGGAACATTAAACTCCTCGCTCATAACAATAATGTGATCGATGAGGGTTTTAGACACTGTAATTTCACTGTCTTCCGACTTGGCTAAACTACACTCTTTGGCTATTAGAGCCATTTTGGCTGACGCTTTATCAAACGAAAATCCCATAACTTTGGGCAAGACAGTCGAGCTAGCCACGCAATGTGGTACACCGTATTTGGCACCCACATTATGAGCAATGGCATGCACAGATCCCTTGATCTGAAGGAGAAACTCATTGAAGTCATAACCTTCATCGGCAAGAATAAAATCAGCAGAGAAACCCTCTATCAGTGCATTTGCCTGACCATACTCTGAGACCTGCCCAGCAGTGAGAATAAAGCGAACAGGGTTACCAAGAGCATCCGTGGCAGCATGAATTTTGGTTGTTAAGCCACCTCTCGACCGTAAACGCCAAATAAACCCACGCCCTTCAGAATCAAAACCCCATTTGAAATGATTAGCCTCCCGATATAAGGAGGCCAATATGTCAAAGAAATTACCCGCAGACAGTGAATGGCTAGAGCGTGTTCAGTCGTGGCGGGATTCAGGTTTGACTCAGAGTGCGTGGTGCCAACAGCATGGTATAAGGGTATCCAAATTCGGATACTGGAAGCGTAAACTCGACACAACCCCCAGCGTAAAACCGACCCCGAACAACTCTGGCTTTGTCCAGGTAACACCCCAACCAGAACCTGGTGCGCCTTCTCGGATAACACCACTCTCCATCACCCTACCCAGTGGTGTAACAGTGTCCGGTATTGATGAAAGTAACCTGTCGCTTTGTGAGCAACTGGTGAGGGATATGCTATGAACACCCCGGTTATGCGACCGTCAGAGGTATTACCAAAGGTGTTTCTCTACCGGGAGCCGATTGACTTTCGCAAGTCATTTCGTGGGCTTGCTGTGTTGGTTGAACAAGAGCTGGGGCACAACCCCTTTGACGGCTATTTATATGCGTTTACCAACCGGCAGCGTAATAAAATCAAGTGCCTGTTCTGGGAAGATAATGGTTTTGTGCTTTATTACAAGAGCCTGTCTGAGGACAAATTCCACTGGCCCAAACCGGACGAAGAGCTGGTTACATTAACCGGGAAACAATTAAACTGGCTGCTGGACGGCTACAATCTCAATGCCATGCAACCCCATAAAAAAAGGCATTATGAGAGCTGTTTTTAGTCCTGTTTTTCAGGGTTTTATGGTAAAATAGCGACCATGAAATCGACCGCCGACACTCTGATTTTTCAGCCGAAATCCGCACTGGATTTGCCCTTTCATCAGGCTGAGACTAACCCTGAAATGGTCGCCTTGTTTGAGGCGATCCATTCGCAGGAAAGTGTCATTCTTGAAAAAGAAAATGCCCTTCTTGAAAAAGAAAATGCCCTTCTTGAAAAAGAAAATGCCCTTCTTGAAAAAGACGACATTATTCAAAAGAAGTCAGAGGTCATCGATTCTCAAAAAAAACGCATTGCGCAACTGGAAGAGTACCTGAGGCTCTCCCGATCCCGCCTGTACGGAAGAAGCACTGAAAAAAACAACAGCCAGGTCGACATTTTCAACGAGGTGGAGCTGGAAGGCTGCACCGGAGAGCAAGACGAAGCTGAAGGTCAGCCAGAGCAAGAGCCTCCAAAACCACGCAAAAAGAAAACAGGGCGCAAGTCATTTTCAGAGTCTCTGCCCAGAGTGCAGGAACGCTCTGAACTCAGTGAAGAAGAAAAAGCCGGAGCCATTGATACCTTCTTTGTCAAAGTCCGTGAAGAGCTTGATATCGTTCCGACCAAGGTTCAGGTGAAAGAAATTCTGCAAGAGAAAGCAGTCTTTCCAGAAGTCGATGAGCATGGACAGGAGAAGCGGGTCATTAAAGTTGCAGAGCTGCCAAAACACCCACTGCCCAAATCTTCACTCTCTGTTTGCACACTGGCCTGGATCATTGTCTCCAAGTACTGCGACGCACTGCCTTTGTACAGGCAAGAGAATATCCTCAAGCGATACGGTGGCTCTGTCACCCGGACGACGATGGCCAACTCTTTGATTCGGCTGTCTACAGAACTGCGGCCACTCATCAATTTGATGAGAGATCATCAAAAGACCGGTTCGGTGATCCATGCTGACGAAACCCGAATTCAGGTGATCAAGGAAACCAGCAAGTCCATCAACTCTGACAAATATATGTGGGTCAGCCTTGGTGGGCCACCCGGACAAACATCGGTGGTGTTTGAATACGATCCCTCAAGAGGCAAGGAGGTTCCCCTGCGTCTGTTCGAAGGGTTCAGCGGTTACCTGCAAACTGACGGGTATGCCAGTTACGACGCTGTATGCAAACAAGAAGGCATCACCCAGGCGGGTTGCTTCGACCACGTTCGCAGGAAATTTCTGGATGCCAGGAAGGGCGAAGCCAAACCGGGCAAAAAGGTGAAAAACACCCGCGTTAGCAAGGCGAATGTCGCTTTAGGCAAAATCGGTAAGCTTTACGCCATTGAGAAAGAAATAGGAGATCTTCCTCCATCAGAAAAAGCCATCCTGCGTCAGCAAAAGAGTAAGCCACTACTGGACGACTTTCATGTATGGCTGGAGAAAAACATAACCAGGCTAGACCCGGGCAGCCTGTCGCACCAAGCCATGAGCTATGCATTGAACCAATGGCCAAAACTGGTCGTTTACTGTGACAACGGCCACCTGGATATCAGTAATGCCGCAGCGGAAAACACCATCCGCCCCTTCGCTATTGGCCGCAAGAACTGGATGTTTGCAGACACGCCAAAAGGGGCGCAAGCCAGTGCCCTTTTATACAGCCTGATTGAAAGCGCAAAGGTGAATGGTCTGGAGCCTTTCAATTACCTGAACCATATTTTAAAAGAGCTGCCTTACGCCGATACCGTTGAGAAACTGGAACAGCTTCTCCCCTGGAATGTTAAGACAGGCAAAGAATAAGAAATCTTGGGGGCGGCAGCCAGTACGCTGGTTTATTTGGCGCTTACTCTCGACCTACCAATCGCTTCAGTCGCTTGAGCTGTTTTTTTGGGGGGTACCATACTGATGAACACGGGTAATTGAACCATCAACCAAGAGGTACTCCATATCACAATCTTTATTCAGTACTTCAAGGATTCCATTCCATATACCTTCCGAGCACCAGCAACTGAAACGATTGTATATACAGCCTTCATGAACCGGACACGGTCTGTATCAACAAATGCAAAGCACTCAGACGCTATGAGTTTGGTAGCAAAGTCAGCATTGCGGTAACTTACCGTAATAACTTTGTCGTTTGCTATCAAGCGTTGAATGATAACCCTTATGATTGTCATACACTGGTAGAAACACTTAACAGCTATCACTTAAGTAAGTTATACAAATATATTGATAAACCAACGACATCCGACGTCATTATACCCGGCCTATTCCACCGTTCCCACTAGTTGGAGACATCAGAGGAATCTACGCGTAAAAAGTTCGCATCAACTGAGTCATCCTAAGCATTATTTATTCTAAAAAAATCCAATTATTTTCTAGCAAAAGCTGACATCTTTTCTATCCTTCGTCCATAGGATGGGTTTTCTATGAGATGCTTTCAATCTTGCTGTCACATAGAGCCTTGTAAGGCCCCCAACCTCTGCCACTACCAGTAGTGGCTTTTTTATGCCTTGACTTTATGGATTGTGATGAATTTCTAGCACTCTTAGTTCCTGTACAAATGTATTCATGTCACCCGAAAATTTTCTGTGCCGTCTTATGATCAAACAGATACTGGAACAACGCCATTTGCCGAACACAGAATCTGCTACTTGGTTGCTATGTGTGATTGCCGTCCATAAATCAGGTGACTTTGTCTATATCAAACAGAACAACAGTCCGGCATTGTCAATATTTCAGATGGAGGCTACGATATTCAACAATAATTTGTAAGTAAGTCTTCAGAAAAGGATTCCCTCAGAGCGAGATTCCCTGTCCGGAAAAGCGGCTAATTTTCGATACAGGTTTTGCAGCAGCTATGGGGAGAATATTCTTTCTTAGGTTCACCGAACCTCTTCTCATTAATAAGGACATTAAAGCTCTCGCTCGATGCCCCTGGAATTATTGGAATACCTCACTTTGCAGGGCGACTGCTGATACGTACACCAATACTTGGAGGAAATACTTTGAAGCTACCTGAGAATTTCGACATTACCAGCATCGTTACACTACTTGGTTTCATCAGTTCGTTAATGATCTGGGGCATAAAACTGGAGCGGCAGGTGGGCGATAATAGCGCCAGCGTAGACGCCTTTGAAAAAGTTCAGGAGGTTCGGTGGAATCAGGCCGAGCGATCTTTGGAAACGCTTCGCCGTGACATCATTGTTATTGAGGAACAATTACGAAACAGTCAATCAAATTATCATTAGTTTATCGATTTCTTTACAAAATCACTTTCTGATCACCACTATTCCAAAATCTTATCTTCCAGTACGTTCGCTGACATAGGCGTTACAATCTGAGTTACCGGGATCAAAAAGGGATATTAGTAAAGTACCTCACTCGGTTTAGAGCTTAATCAACGGTTCGCAAGAAACACCTTTTCCAATATGTCATTTGCTTTGGCTGTCCAGGTATAGGGCTTTTAAAAAAACTGAGTAATGCAAATAAGGTAGTTGTTCCATGACGTTTATAATCGTGTGTCATTGTGAGTGCTCGCCCCTTTTTAAAAGGCAAATCAGGCTGGGGTCATGGCAAAAACGAAACCGTCAATGATTGGGAATACTTGTATTCTCTGGCAGCCTGATCGCGTCTGGAGAATGAGTCTATCAGAATATTTGCAACCGAACTGGAAAATACAATGTTTAGTAATAAAGAAGAGGAAGGCCGACAATGTCGTACCATGATCAGAGCTGCACTGGAAAAATACCATCTGCCAGTCAGTGAGTCAGCTATTCAACTTCTCTGCATGATAGCTGCACATGAATCAGGAGGGTTTCATTACAACAAGCAGGTTCACGGGCCTGCCCTATCAATATTCCAGATAGAGCCACGTACCTATCAGGATGTTGTAGCCTACGGCTGTTCTAGAGGGTATCTAAACAAAGAGGAAAACTTATCAGTAAAGAGACTGCTGTTTGACCCGGCTTTTGCAGCGGCCATAGCAAGAATATTCTTCCTTAGATTCACTGAGCCAATACCAGACAAGAGTGATATAGCCGCATTAGCAAGGTATGCCAAGTTTTACTGGAACTCCAATAAAGGAAAGGCGACTTGTTTAATGTATGAGAATGCGTGGAATATTTACTATGGCCAAGAATAACCAGTTAAACATAAGACATCTTCTGACTATTATTGCACTGGTTGGCTCAGTATTTTTAAGGGGCTTTGAAATCAAGAGGAGGATTACCAAAAACCATAACCCGATTAAATCACTGTGAAATACTATCAATCTGGAAAAGTAAGACCATGATTCATATAAAACAGGATATTAATCAAATCGAAGGCCGTATATCAATGAACATTCAATCAAAGAGATAAATTACACCCAGTTTAAGATAGCTAACAGGCAGGTATTCACTTATCAAAACATTCCAACACTGATCATCAATCATCACCCGATATAAAAGATCCATCCACCGGCATGTGCAAAATCATGTCACAACCTTCTATTGTCCAAATATGGTAAATCAGAAATGAGTACTAACAAATCTGCACGTTTTATTCTGTTTGAAGATTCCGTAACAGATAATTCCATCACATCAATGTGTGGGAATTATCGAATAGGCAGTACCCCGGACAGAAATACACGAGATGGGATAATAACAAACAGTCGGGGGATAAATGGTCGAAAATATCTACCATGGAAGCCACCCAGGAGCTGGAGAGAACATGAGTTTTCTATAATAGCCGAAGACTTTGATGATATGACCAACTTGGGTGATAAAGGGCTAACTATAAGTTGCTGGACTTCATTCCTGAATATTCCCAACAAATGGGGGGTGAGATACATTTTCGCTCTATTCAATCTAGCTAGTAAGACGACATGGGGAGCTCAATGGGTAACTTATGAGCACCATCCCACAAACAACAACATTAGCTTGTATAATAGTTCCGCTGTAGAATTGCTTGGAAGAACGACAGGAAGTAATCCTGCCACCAGCGGCTTTGTCTATACGACTTGGGTTTTTGACTTAGAGAACGCTAAAATAAAGCTCTATTATGATTGCGTAAAACTCATCGACGCTTCTTTCGATTTAGGTTTTGTACCAGTCAATTGCTATTTCAGACCTTCAGCAAAGTACGCTGCCGTTGCTGACATCACAATAGACTTCAAACCACTCACCAGCGAAGAAATCACCGAACGTTATAACGCTTTCCATCTCCCACATAATATCCCCGCAGTCTCTTTTGATTTTGCAGAAAGCAACATTATCAAGAGCAATAATGAAATCGTCTCTGTCATTGATACAGAGTCGGATCTTGTCTCACCTGTCAGTAGCTTTACCCACAGAAATGAAACCAACTACGGCACTCCATTCAACTACCTTGAGTCCGAAGGTACCGCAGACAGCTTTATCAATATTAATTGGAAAGATTACTTCTATAACACCCAGAACTCCTGCATGACACTGTGCGGCTGGGTCAAGTTACCGGATGAATTTGGTAACCCTTCCGACACTGATGGTACAGAAGAACGGGTACTAATCAGCTATGGAGACACTATAAGGCTGTCGGTCAATTCAGCCTATAAAAACAGTTCGGCAGCTAAAGGCAGCCTGACATTCGTAAGCCCCAGGCAAACTGAAAACGGTGTCACTGCCGTAAGAACAGTATCTGAAGGCACCTGTATTGAAGATGACAACTGGCATTTTGTTGCCGGTGTTTATGACAAAGATCTGGATGTCGCGAAGATCTATCTTGATGGTAAGCGGGTCAAAACCACCACCACTGCACTCTCCGGCCAGTCTGTCACCGAGGATTACCAGGTCGGCTGCGTTGGTTCGCTGTCAAAATGCAACAAACAACTGGTGCATGCACGTCCATCAGAAGAGGCTGACCCCGATAATTTCAATGGTTCCCTGGGGCCTGTCAGTTTTTTCCCATCCCTGAAAACCCAGACTGAAATTCAGGAGATGATGAAGGCAAGACCACACAGCCTGACCAACAAAAACCGGTACCTTGCCCTCTATCCATTTAATCAGGTTCGGGAAAATAACGTTATTGACGATTCGGGCAATAACCTTCATGCACGGTTAACCGGTTTCAACCGTAACAGCGAGTATTTCGGTGGACAGCTTTTCTCTTACCTGCGGGGAGATGACAGCCAGACCTGCAGCCTGTCCATTCCGGACAACCTTTCCTTTGGCAGCGATGATGGTAACCTTGAGAACTTTTCATTCAGCTGCTGGTTCCGTATTGCTGCAGACCCTGCCAGCAGACAGGTGATTCTCTCCGGCAGCAATCACTTTATGGAAGTCTGGGTTGAGAACACAGGTTCAAACAGCGGAAAGCTGATTGCCCAGATCAGAGATAATTCCTCATCAGCCAACCCTATCGAGATGGTGAGCACAGAGAAGGTTGATGATAACAACTGGCACCTGCTCTCTGTCCGGGTTGATGCCACCAAAGGCAATATTGGGTTACTGGTTGATGGTGCATCAAATGAGGTGAAAAAGGTTAAGCAGGATCTCTACTTTGGTAAAGTCAGCCAGACCAGCAGAATCACACTGGGTCAATGTGTTGCCCCAACGGCCACCGGGCAGGCCACAAACTTTGCCGGAGATATCGGCTTTGTCAGACTGGAACAGCGGTTTATCAGCAATGATGATCACGCAGCCTATCACACTGAGTATGCTGCGCCTTCAGGCCTGAAGGTTGATTTCTCAAACCTGCAGGTTTCCAATGACCGGCTCAATGGCGAATATTGCACGGTTCCCGGTGCTGTTCTATCAAACGCCAAAGTGAAACCCCATGAAAGAGATGCCCCTGTTCCTTTCCTGGTCAAGACAAATGACAGCAGCCCTCATGTCTACCTCGACTATACCGTCAGCTTTAACGGCAACGGGGCGATAAGAAACCTTTCGCTGTGTGCATGGATTAACTGCCCATCCTCAGGAAGCGATTCTGTTCTGCTGTCCTTCGACAAGAATAAGTACTTCGAGTTGTCCATAGCCTCTGATGGCAAGATCAGCTTCGTGACAACCTCCAGCAACAACACGACCAACGATGCCAAATCAACAGTCACAGTCAACGACGGGAAATGGCATTTCATCACCGTGGTGTTTAATGGCACTGATAAGAATAAATATATTTATATCGATGGTGCGCTGGACAGTAAGGAAGCATCAGGCCACCCCGGCAACTTTGGCCGTGAAGGTCTGCGGTTTGGATATATTGGTGCAGCACCATCTTCTACAACCACCCACGGTGCAACTCCCGATGCCTCCAGACTGGCCCTGAAAAACGGGGTCAAAATCGGCCCTGTCAGAATGTTTATGGATGCACTGGATGAAACAGCCGTCTGCCAGTACATGAATGAAGACACCTGCTCCTTCACCGACCCTCTGGAAAGAACATTCTCCCTACCCTCTTCCTACTCATTCCAGTTCGCCAAACTGGTGGAACACCAGGGAAAACTGATCCTGTTTGGCATGGCGTCGGATAGACGAATTTACTACGCCATATGCCAGCCTCAGGTTGATAAGGACACCCGTGCAGAGGCAGAGCAGGCAAACAAACCGGTCACCGATGCTTCGTTCTGGCCTTCAGAAGTCAGACAGCTGAAATTCCCAACGGAACTGCGACAGGTCGGGTACACCGTTGTTGACGACTATAAGTTTGATACCAGTGGCCTGAACGCCGGTGGGGAAACAGCAACTTATGCCAGGGATCTTTTCAAGAAATCAACAGGTAACCTGTCCGCCCCCAATGTTCCTTTTGATGTATTGTCGGATGGCAACAGTATCATTCTTGCCCGACAGTCAGCATCGGAAAATGATAAATACCCTGGAACCGAAGACAAGATTGTTCCGGAAAGAAATAACACACCGATAGTCAACAGCACGCTACTCGTTGACCGATTTCTGGTGCAGGGCAAATTCCTTATCACCCGCCTGGAATCGCGGCACCAGCGAAGTGGCAACAAGTTCCGTGCCTTCAGCTCGGATGACGTCAAGTCCGTCAAGGATCCCAACGGCAAATACTTTATTGAACCTACACATGAACTGCCGTTTATTAATGATTTGAGCGGGCAGTTCTCCGTCAATGTCACACCAACATCAAACGGCAGTGACTGGCGTTGGACAATTCTGGCCACCGAAAGCAGGCGCAAAGTGCTTCGGTATTTCAGTATTCCCTCAAGGAGTGACGGACTCTTCAACACCGAGGGCAAAACCTACTATACCAGTGCCAACCCTGCCTACCGTGACCGGGTGTTCCAGAACCATCCAGGAACCGACCCTTACGAGAACAAACCACTGATTCCAACCCAGGGTAAACCGGGAACGGCCGGGTATGCTGTGCTGCTGGCTCAGAACTCCTACCTGAAAGTGGATAACCCGTTTTATGAAACCGGGTCATGGTCTTCTGCCAACGGTAAACCCCAGGACTTCAGTATCCTGTTCCGGTTCAAGCCATCAAAAATTCCGGCCATTGGTGATGGCGCGGTCTGGCTTCTGCATTCCAGTGACCATAACCAGCAGTATATCTGGATTGATGACACCAACAATCTGCACGTCAGTGTCTACAACCGGCACCATAAGGTCGGCACCATTATTGGCGATTTGGACTGGCATCAATATGCGGTATGCGTAAAAGACGGCAATTTCAGTATTTATGTTGATGGCACTCTGAAGAGCTCCAACGTATCCGAAACCAGCCTGCCAACAAGACCATCACTGGGGAGCTACACCATTGACAACAACAAGTTCGTTTTTGGTGGCGTGGCAACCGCCGGACTCATTGATGATCTGCAGATCTGGTCCTATGGCCTTAGCGATCATGTGCTGAACTCAGTCACACAGATTGTGCCAAATACCATCGAGCCGGGTCTGAAAGGCTGTTATGCCTTTAATGAAGGTTCAGGCACAGAGGTACTTGACTCATCCCTGGAAGGAAATACTGCAACGCTGGTACCAGGCCAGGGCAGCAGTGCAGTACTCGACGTTAACCTGTTCTGGAAACGATCATCTGCCAAACAATACGAGAGCACCGGTCTGGTGAAAAGGCTGTATCAACTTACGGATGCCGATGGCAACAAATTCACCGATATTCCGGGAGTCTCCATCGAGTACTACCAGGGCGAGCAGTTATTGGCGACCAATAATAATGACCGGAGCAGTATCCTGGCCGACCGCCACCTGTTGATGGTTGTCAAGGTTGAGAAACAGGGCGTTAACGATCTTGCTGCCATAGATTTCTGCCTCGACAAAGACGGAACCCTGGCCAACACCGCCACACGTCTAAATCTGAAAAAAATTGCTGCTCCCAACTCTGTCAGCACCAGCGCAATTGAACATATCAAATATCTTGAGAAGGAGTTAAAAACTCATAAAGATAATTACGATTCTGCTGTCAATCATCTGGCTTTAAACAACTTCCTGGAGAAACTGACAGTTGAGCCTATCCCGGCACCCATTGAGAACCTGTCGAAAAAGTTCGAATATTCCTGTGATATGGGTTACTCATTCTCGGGTTCAAACCCAAGCCTCAAACAGTTAGTAGAGAACAATGCTGCACTGCTCAGCGCCTATGACAAAACTGCGGTTTATGATGGTAATACCCTGAGAAAACCACAGCTTGATGCCAACGAGATCAGTTTCACAAACTCGTATCTCTCTAATTACACCTACAGTGCCATGGATGGCTCTACTGAAAACTTTTTGCCGAACACGGTAGAGCACTTTCCTGATACCGATCTTGGCCACAAGAAGCTGGAAGGTTATAGCAAGTTCCTGTCTGAAATCGGTGAGTTTGGCTGGTCAGACTACCAGACCAGGTTTATAGGCAAGACCGACAATGTCGCGAGCACCTTCCTTTGGCCCAGCATGGTCTATCGCTATTCTGAATCCGGCCAGATCAAAAAGATCACGGTTGATCCCAAGCTGTTCCTGCTTGGTCTAGTGATGGACCTCTACTTCAACTATGCCGAAGCCAACGACCGTCTGGAACGATTCACCAAAACCTACCAGAGCAGTAAAAACCTGCTGATGCCGATTGTTGGCATGAACCCGGGCGGACTGACGGTGAAAGCTTCGCTTTTGGGTATCAGGACCAGCACATCCCCATCACTTATCAGAACCGGTTCAGGAGGTCTGAAACTCTTTTACAAGAATAACTGTCACCGTTTTGAATGCCTGTCGTATATGACAGATTCAGAGCGGGCAACATTTGTTCTTCGGGCCAGCCTTAATGACGCTCTGGTGGCCAGTGCACCAACGACGGAGGTTGAATATCAAAACACCCGCATCACCATCTCGGATCACGACAGCGACATCTTGCTATGCAAGGTGGTGATAGCCAATAGCCAACTTGGTCTCAGCGAGACCTGGATCAATGTTCCCAGGGCTGCCCAGAAGTTTGCCACAGTTCTCAATGGCAAGGCGGCCAGGATAGCAGGCAATAGTGATCTGGCACCTGATATTGTCACTTACAACTATGCTTCCGTGACCCTTGAAGCTGGAGGTTCTCTGGATAAAGGAAGTCGGCTAATCCGGGTTTCACCAAAATCCTCCCAGGGCGGAAGTGTCAAAAATGTCATCGAACTGGTGCCGACAAAATCCATTCTCAGTAATCGCTGGAGCGTTGGTAAACTCGACCGGGGGGTTGAATTCGGCGGCAACAATTACCTTGAAGTCGACAGCAAAGCCATCGGGAAGTGGCCGGTTGATCAACATAACGATCTGACTATTGAGGCCTGGTACAAGCCCGCTGTCAGCTCTGACCCTCACACCCTGTTCTGTCTGGATGATGTCAGTACCAATGCCAGAAAGCGGCTTGAGATGTCACTGGTTCCTGCAGACAAGACAGGCAAGTCCCTAAAGGTACGTCTGCAGAGATCAGGCAAGACTTATCTCTCTGAAGACTCATTCACGGCAGGCATAATGAAACATATTGCCTTTGTTTCTCCTTCAACCACAGGCATACGCCTTGCCGACAATGTGCCTGCCATCAAATCGGCGCCCAAGAATAATGCGCTGGGAATCAATGGGTCACAGACAATTGCGATGGATTTTTCGGTTGATACTGTTGATAGCACCAAGTCTCTGCTGGAGTTTCGCGATAACTTCAAGATCTCCATCAAGAACAGTGGAAAAATGGCCTTTGAGTTTACCGACTCAAGTAACACTGATCACGAAGTGATACACAGCACTCCTCTGGAAGCTAACAAGAAGTACAGAGTTGTTGTGGCTGTTAACAAGAGCGCCAATATTAATTACTCCAATATGGGAGATATCTCCGAACTTGTTCCTGGTGGCGCCAGGGTCACCGTGAACAATGAGCAGTATACCGTTAACGATGTCACTACTCCGCCCTCTGACTCGGGCAATAGCGGAAACTCAAAGGTTGTCTGCAAAATCTATCTCTACTCAATGAAGAGAAGTGTTGGCACTAGGCTTGGTACACCCAAGTCGGAAACATTTTACATTGATGGCTTTAACTCCAGCTCAACCAACGAACTGGAATTCGGACGAGATACTGGCATTACCAGAGAGATCGGCCGACTGGTGATCTGGGGAGAAGACAAGGCAGAAAGTACTCACCTTGCCGAGATCAAAACCTCTGAGAACAGCTTGGTGGCCTACTGGAAGTTCGACGAGAAAACAGGTGAACGCGCCTATGACGTGAAAACTCCGAACAAGGGACGCTACTTCAAAATTCGCAGTACATCCTGGAGTTTGAACGACTCTTCCAATCGGCCCAAGCTGTATGTGGATGGTGACGACATAACACTGCTGGACACCGTCGCACCCAACAATGTGTTCTCCAATCGGAAGAACCTGCTGTTAGGTAAAACCAATGTATCGACGAATGCCAAGTATGCACATGGTCATCTTGGTGAATTGCGGGTCTGGAAAAAAGCCAGAACCAGGGTTGATATCATTCAATCGGCTTTCAGCTCATCGCCGGGGGCGCTCAGTGACTTCGCTTTGCTTTATGACTTCAACCTCAGGGAGAAGAAAGCTTATAACCGGGCGGGAACAGGTTTCACCCTGCTTGAGAAAGGCGCAAGCGATGCTTCCAACAAACTGTCGGTGGCACCGATCAGTAATGAGGGAACGCCTTATGTTTCCAATTACTTCCAGGCCCTGCCTTCGCCTTACCATATTCGCACCAGTGCTTCCCAGCCTGTGACCTGTGGTTTCTATAATGCGGTGTATCTCGATGATAACAACAAGGTGGCTGGCTCCCTGCGAAAAGCAGCCTATGCCTCTGTTGAAAATGGAGATATCAAGATCTTCACCGGCGTTCCTGTTGCCGAACTCTATACCGAGTGGCTGAGCCAGGGACAGACAGATCCGCAGATCATTGGATACAGCGAAGGGGCGCCTCCGGTTCCTGGAGAAAACCTGACCTCAACCGGATTGATCGTAGGTGAAGCGGAATCCTATGGCGGTTCGTCTTCAGTCGACATAGCTACCAGTGAGAGCGACCAGTATACATGGAGCCTGTCGCGATCTGACTCCGGTGGTGTTGGCCTATCTGTTGAGGGCGGCTATCAAATGAAGTTTGAGGCGGATGTAGAAGTTGCCCCTCTTGGCTTCGGGGTTGGGTTTACCGGAGGCGAAGGTGAAGGCAGCGTAACAGGAGGAATATCAACTTACTTCGGTGGCGGCTTCAGTGCCCAGAAAGCTCTGAGCAACTCGCTTTCGAAGAGCCAGGAGTTCAAACAGTCACTTGGTGGTAAATGGGAACCGGAAAGAGTCGATGGCCGCTACTGGACTCCACAGCGACGGTTTATTCCCAAGAACTATGGAACGGCGCTTGTGGAATCACTCACTGCCGATATCTACGGGCTGAGAGTCAGGGAAACCAAGGCTCTGGTGGGTATGTTCGTGGTTCCCAATAAAGAGATACCAAGGGATCGGAACATTATTACCTTCCCGATCAACCCTAACTATATCAAGCAGGGAACCCTGGACGGCAAACTTGGTTTTACTACAGCCGACACCAGTTACCAGCTGGTCAAGGACCCGGACTATCTGCAGAGCGGAAGCTATGGTGAGTACAGTTATTACAAACCATCGGAAACCTATGAGCTGGTCAAGGAGGTTGATGACGAGCAATCAGAAATTGAAGCGGAGTATGAAAGCTGGAATTCAGCGAAGCTGAGAACATTCGATTACGCACTGGGATTACCAGAGGCAAAAGAGAGCGCCGTTGTCGGCTATGCCAATGATTCAGAAGGTGATCATAAAGAGTACACCCCGCCGAAATTAGTGCACGCTGTCGACATATACAGCAAGTACATCTGGACAGCGGATGGAGGCATGTACAATGAATCCAGCAGTTATACAGAATGCATCAGTGAATCATATACCGGTAGCTTTGATTTTAAGTTTGGTGTGAAAGCCGACTACAAATTAAAAGCCCTGTTCTCCGGTGTAGGGTTTGGTATTGATGTGGGTGCGACAGCCGATGTCAACCTGACATTATCCCGCACTAAGTCCAAAACAGAGAGCGCCGGGTTCAGTCTGACTGCCGATGTGTCTCCTGACCGGGATCTTCAACTGTATACCGTGAATAATGCCGAGAAAAACAAGTTCGGCGTTAATAAAGTGGGCGATGCTGCCTTCAAGAGTGTCAGAACCCTGGCAAATCCCGGTTACCCTGGAACCAACTACACCATATCAGCCCCCATACTGAGACCGGGAAAAGTTGATGCCTACCGCGGATACACATTCTTTCTGCAACCTCGCGAAGAGTCATTTGAGCGTCTCAGAAACCAGGTCATTGACCCGACCTGGCTACTGCAGAATGGCAGCCCTTCAGCCGTAGCTTTGCGGCAGGTGTTAAAGCCCGGAGTTCAACTGGCAGACAATGAGAAACAAAAACCATGGCGTCTGCTTCACCGGGTCACTTATGTCAGTCGCATCCTGCCTCCCTCATCAGGAGCACCGGGCTCCAAAGGTGTTATGAATAAAATCGGAGACAAATTCACAAGCAATCACCAGCTGCTGGCGCTGTTGGAACCCTATGTCTATGAACCGGATCTGTCTGTCGGCAAGCTTGAGGCCAAGGTCAGAAATGCAGTGAATGAATATCTGCCGGAGTTCAGTGACAACGAAAGCATCAAGTACATTAACCAGCTGTTTCAGGAGTACTTAAGCATTTATTGATAATTTTCAGCTTTCACGAGAGGGTGTGATAGAAATATCACACCTTTCTTAATGACGGCGGGGCATAAATGGTTCGTATCAAGGCTTTCTGGGAACTGCAATGATACGAATCTGTGAGCCTTTCTCAAGCCTACGAACAAAACCTCAATAGCCCATGGCGGAATTTGACAGATTCGACAAACTTATCTATAAATCTTTTCACATTCTGCCGTTTTGCTCTCGCTGCCTTGCGCATTCACTCCTCAAGCTCTCATGTCAGGTTCCTCATGAATACACGACTCTCGCTGTTTATTGCTATATTCTTGTCTCTTTCTATCCCTCCCGCTTTTGCCGACAGTGAATGTTCCGATATTGAAGCTCTTAGTTTGAAAGAGAAAGAGCAAAGGTTTACTGATATGAAAGAGCACTTCATCGGAAGCCTTAAGCCATGGAAACGTCTGGATGATATTAGTAAAGAGACCACCAATTTCTCGCAATTAGATGAAGTCGGGGACCTCACCCTGCAGAGCATCCCTGAAATCATTGAAAAACATTATCCGGAATTGTCCAAAACCGTTCAGGCAGATATCTCTGAGCAGATAGAAGCGCTCGATAGAGTTTCAGACTGTTACCACCTGGGTAAACGAAGCAAAGATTCTATGATGAAACTGCGTTACCGCAAGGTCAAAGAAACCGATAGCCCTTATATTGGTTTCCTGTTGCCAAAGGAGCCTGATCAGCCACTTAAAGCGAAAGTAGCCAGTTCTTCATCTTGCCAGGATAGACACTGCGACTTCACTATAAAGAACGTCGATGATCTGGATAAAGATATCATCCTGCTGGTTTATCGCCCTACCCGACTTAGTACACCAGTGGTTCATACAAAACCCATTGTCGACCCCAAAACCACTACCACAGATCGCCTGCCTGAACGTACTTATCTTTTAGAGCTGAACATGCAAAAGATCGGCGATTATTTCGCTAAACCTGAAATCTACATGCATCTGATTTACTACAATGGCGACCAGCCAATTCGTGAAGATACGATTGAGATCCCCTGGGCAGTACAAAAAGGCGTCAATAAAGGCAAAACGGAGCTAATTATCTGGCTGGATGCAGACTCCGTACAATTGACTTTGATGGAAAATGACTGGGAAATACCCTTCAGACTGATCGGCAAAATCATTAGCAAGGCTTTTTCAGTCGGAATGCAACTGGCCGGTGTCAGTTATCCTGAAATAGGCCAAATCCAGGATGCTCTTGGCACACTTAGTAATCACTCCTCATCGGAGGAAACAGACTTCTATCATGCCCTGGACAGAACAAATGCGGATGACCTTCTGGATACCGTTCGTCTGCAAAGAACCGACGTACAAAGTTATGTCATCATGAAAAAAGGGGTTGTAAAAATGACATTAATGCCTGTCTACACCCCCAAAACAGGATTGAATGACGAACTGTAACCGAATGATTATCACCTAATCCCTGAAAAGCTTTATATCAAGACACACGGTTGCCAGATGAACGATTTCGACTCAGCTCGAATGGCGGACCTGTTCGGAGAAACTGACACTCTGGAGTAAACGGAAAATCCGGAAGAAGTCGATGTTGTGTTGGTTAACACCTGCCTTGTGTGGTAACAGAGTCCAGAAAAATCTGTTCCGTCAGCTGGGTCGCTGGAGGGCACTGAAAGATGCTTTGACAGTAGGATCATTATTCTGACTAATAGAGAGTTAGCTTTGTTTTTGTTTGTTAGTTAGTGGTAGCTCAAACTTAAACGGGTAACTCATTAAGTTAAGGAGTTGTGTCACATCAAGTCACAACTAATAAAGTTTTGAGCTGTTACCTCCTTCAGACAACTCCACTCGTTTCATTTATCCCCTTCCAACTCTGTGAATATTAGCGGCACTCCTTTGCCGCCAGTATTTATCAGGCTCGATTTCTTTCGACTTCGGGCTGTGGTATCAAATCTCCTTCAATAAAAGCGGATGCGACCAGGCGGGCTTTTTTCCTGAGCCTGGACAAGGTGCTGTAAGAAAGTCTGAGAGCTTTTGCCTTCTGGCGATCTGTTCCGCTTGTTCCATACAGAATGGCAGTAACCGTTGTATAATAAACACCCAGACGCCCTATCAAAGCTTTGTTCAGGGCAGATAACTGGCTGTTCATCGCCCCTGACCAGAGAATCCTTGAACCAGGTGTCGTTGAGGGTGCGGGGTTCAAAAGCCTCGACACTGGGCTATCCCCCGTGCCCTCATAAATTTCATAGGTTATTCGCCATCCCGCCCACTCTTCCAGCAAACGGTCCATGGGTTTAAACAACGGATTCATAGCCGCCTCCCTGCCTGGCTATAACTGATTCCAAACATCTTACTCTCCTCCTGACCAGTCTTTCTGGCCGTTCAGATCCCCGGGATGGATTCATGAATTCTGAAACCTGTTTCACTCCGGCATGGTTTGAAAACTGTTATCCCTTGATTTTTCCTGCTGTGGATTGTCACAGGAAAAATTCTCAAACTCCTCTTCAACCAACTCTTCGCTCAGATCCAGAATCTGCTCCATGGCTGAGTGGATTAGCAGTCCGGTATCAATGAGATATTGCCGGAACAGTTCTGCATTGGTTCTAATCACTTCAGGAGATAAGGATTGCCACATCAGCACCTCTGCTTCCTGAAAGTTACTAATGGTTTTGATTCGATCAGTCATCTTGCCATCCATAAATGGATTCTTTGTTCTCATAGGAGCGTCCATTAAGCCTTATTCAGAAAAATGCCTGAGTGCATAAGCAAGCTGCTTCAGGCGTCAATTTAGATATCAAAGCCTGAAAAGATAGATCACCAGGAGTGAGGGGGGTCATGAAAAGAGTAACGTTAGTGTTTCGACGGCAGGTGGAAATCGGAGCTACAAAATATTTTCTGTTAAATCGAGTTGAGCAAGATAGAAGACAGTGTGAGGGTTTGCATAGTGCATAGTGCATGGCGTACCTCCATCAGATAGTTCGGATATGGAGCTAAGTGGGGAGTTCTTTTGAGAAAGGATCAACGAGCTACATTCATATAATAGAATTTAAATTCTAGATTGCAACATCATTTTTTTGAGCCAGACTTAACCCACTCCCGAGGTTTCAACATGAGATTTTGCTAGTATGGTTGCAGACAACAGAGAAGACTTGAGAGACTGGATAGAGCGCGTGAAAGCGTTAATGCCCGGAAAAGGAATCCATACTTATCAGGATTTAGCTTATCACTCAGGAGTATCCTCCGGCTCCCTGAACCAGGCTATGCGTGGCCTACACATGCCTCGCCAGAAGACCATAGAGAAAATCGCCACGGCACTGGATACTACCCCTCAGTACCTGCTATACGGCGATACCATGAGGGTCATTCATAGAATCCCTTTTCTGGATACCGCTGAAAAGCTGTGTCAGTGGTTCTCCGGTAAAAATCTTGAGATGGAGTCCCTGGACTGGATAGATTCTCCCGGCCATCTAACACTTAGCAAAAATGCCTTTGCTATAGGCTATAACCATCACGATCTTGAACCCATGTTCTTGCCCGGAGATATCATTATATTTGAACGGGTTAATGACGGGCCTAATCGCTGGGGGGCAGAAAAAGACACCTTCGTGTTAGCCCTGAGACAATACTCCTTCAATCACAAGAAAAGTACAAATTGGCTTTTTGGTCGCTACGTGCTGACCAATAACGGCCGGTTTCTGGAGCCTTTGGATAAACAGTACAACCCTGTGTTATTGGACGATAACTGCACACCCATTGGCGTAGCAGTTTATCAAATGCGTATGCTGAAAAGCGTGATGGACTGACTTCATAATTAAAAATCAACTTTAAAACTTAGCAATCAATTGAAAAAAAATATAAAAAATAGATATATAAATACATAAAAAGTATAAAAGGGTTGATAATTCGCAAAGATACCGCCGACAATGTTCATTTCCGGAATTCATAACTTCCTGATAGAATTTGGCAGTAGTCGTCCATAATAACGGTGAAAAGTAAAATGATGTCCTGATATTATTTCTAAACAGAGGCACTTCTAATCAATCGTACCTCAATAATCAGGTTAAAAAATAAAAAACAAGGCAGAATATATCCCAGCTTGATTTTTAACATTTATGAAGACCCAGAATATCCAGACAAATAAAGCCTTAACTTCTTAAGGATCAGCCGGAAGTTATGACCTGCTCCGCATAAGATCGCCTTCAGCTTAATGCCCTCCGATCCTTTCAGGAAGCTACGCTGAAGCAAACCATCTGACCTGTTACTGAAAGAGAGTCGGAAATGGGTGCTATCGTTTGACAGATTTCACAAGAAAAAAACGTCACAGCGCTATTCGCTTTGTTACACCCGAGCAGCGTCATATTGGACGTAACAAAGCGATGTAGGAACAGCGAAGACAAGTGTACAAGAAAGCATGTGAAATGAATCCATTACATTAATCAGGTCAAATCCGGAACTGGGAGCCAATAGGCCATATTGCTCAGAATCCAGATCAGGAATCAGAGACGTGGGCTGCAAGAAAATATCTGCCAGAAATCTGGTTATCGGAACAACCACCATGAAAAACACCGACCCTGTGACCATGGTGGTTCAGTCATGACTGTTCAGAGCAGAGAATATTCCTGCAACTCTTATATCAGGCTCTCTACCTGGAGCTATGGGATCCGGGTAGTAACATCAGGCTCGATAAACAGGAGCTTTTGGAGCTGAGATATACTTCACCAGACAGCAGAGATTAGAAATACTTACCAATGACGTCTATTGTTGACATTTATACTCAAGTAGTAATTCAGTAGGTTATTTCTATCATGGCTCAAGTTTGTCATTTACCTCAATTTCGGAGAATAAAAAACAGAAAAATACTTCTCTGTACCCTGCTGTCTTTTTTTTTGTGCCAGTAGCTTTTTCTGCTTGGGAGTTTAAATATTCTAATAGCCTGTCAGAATACTGCGATGAAGACGGCACCAAACTGAAGAGAGACAGTCCATATCAGTATTTCCTGTGCATCTCAAAGAAAAAGAACAAAGCGGCTACTGTTTCAAAAGCTGTGAGCCAGGTTATGCCAATTCCAATGGTGGCTGTTCCAATCAACCCACCGAGCGAACAACCAAACCCTGATGATCCTGAAATTTATTCAGGCTACACCGAAATTGTTATAACAAATACACTTGCAGCAACATCAGCTTCCTCGTCTTTAACTGTTTTAGGAGCAATTAGTCTCAATAAAAATCATGTTGCTGTTAGTGAAAGCGAGCTACCCATTCAGGCTCCCCCTATAGCAATAAAAAATGCCTTAGAAACTTTCAGGCGATCCACTGTATTCAGCACAAACCCTGATGGTACTCCAATCTACTTTACTACTTCTGCCGCGCAGTTGAACTCTGACAGAGCTAGAGCTATTCATGAAGAGATAGGAAAAATAGTAAAACACCTGGATGATCTTGATGAATTGAAAGAAGAAATTCCACATTGGCTCAGAAGAGGCTGGTTAATGATCCGAAGTTACAACCCGACTTTCACTAGATTCAGCCCTGTGGGGGCGTTATTTGTTTCAGTATTTTCACCGCTCTACACAAAGGCACTGAAAAACACTTTTACTGACTATATAGAACAACCTTCTTATAACTTCACAGGCTGCCGTGTTTTTGTCATTATCAACACTGAGAGATTGATAAGGGATATGTACCAACAGGACGTATTGAAGTATGATCCTGAAAATGGTTTCCCCCTATTGACCAGCGCCAATACGGTGAGGGAATTTGTTTTATCAGGCAACAAATCTGTGCGCTCATTTAAGACTAAAGGCGAGTTCGTTAGCTTTTCAGACAACTCACTAAAATGTCAGTGCCCCATTTGCACCAAAACAGGAAGAAATGCGGCCAGTGCATTTGGAGGCTGTCTGGTTCATGGAATAGTATCAGCCGATGACCTTTTCGTTAATAACATGGATGAAGTGACTAATCGACTTGACTCGCCCATTGGTAATATGTCAAAGATTGAAATGTATGTTCAGAACGTCTCAGATCCTAGTTTATTAGACCGACCTTTGAAAACCAGAATCTATAATTTTTTAAACTTCAGTTCTTTTGATGACACGAGTGAAAAGTTTTTTGGTCGGCATTCTCCGTGCCAATGTGAAAGCTGTCCAAATGAACCGACGAAAGAGTCCGAAGCATCTGCAATTTTAGTGACATTTATTGTGAATGGATTAGTGTTTGTTGCTGCAACAGCAATTGCTATAGTCTGCAAAAATGGCATAAGACATTTAGTCATACATGCTGGAGTAGTGCGTTGAAAATTATGATATATAAGCGTAACTCCAGCTATTTTTGTTGCAACATAATCAACGTGAGTTCGACTCAAAAAAGTCAATGGAGCCCAAGTAATTTAGCTATTTTCCGATCGCACACTACACATAGCTAAGCAGAGGCTCCCATGTCTATGACCAATGTACTCTGTGATGTTGATGACTTCTACCTGGTTTTTGAACCAGAATGATATAATCACCATTCTGCTTTGCTATAAATCTGATAGCAGGTCTCATAGCCTACACCCAACAAACCACAAAGCCTCATATTGATATTTCAGCACTAACAGAGGGTGTACCTATGGCTTGCCGAGCATCGAACTCACGTTAATAACGATTAACTGCCCCACTCCATCTTCCACTGAATACTCAAAGAGTTTCACGAGATCAGCAATCAAACCATGCTTGTCTGTCTCTGGTATTCCATTCGTAATCATCAGAATCGAGCGTTTTTCCGTGTCTGACTGTCTCTCTTGCACCGCATGCCACAACCCTGTGAGCATGATTGGTTAAGTCATGACTGTCCATAGCAGAGATATTCCTGCAACTGTTATATCAGACTCCTTAATTAAAACTGTGGGATAAACTCCAGCTTAACACCAGACTCCATAAATAGAAGCTTCTAGTGCTGAGTTATGCTTTAGCAGACAGCAGAGATTAGAAATATTTACCAATGACGTCTATTGTTTAGACTTATATCTAGGCAGTATTTCAGCAGGTTATTTTTTTCATGGCTACAATTTGGCTTTTACCTCAATTCCGGAGAATAAAATACAGAAAAACACTTTTCTCTGTCCTATTGTCTTTTTTTTTGTGTCGACAGCTTTTCCTGCCTGGGAGTTTAAATATTCTAACAGCCTGTCGGAATACTGCGATGAAGACGGCACCAAACTGAAGGGGGACAGTTCATATCAGTACTTTCTTTGCATCTCAAAAAAAAATAACAAAGCAGCTACTTTTTCAAAAACTGTGAGTCAGGTTACGCCCATTTCAATGGAGGCTGTTACAATCAACCAAACGGGTGAACAACCAAACTCCGATGATCCTGAAATTTATTCAGGCTATACCGAAATTGTCATAACCAATATACTTGCAGAAACATCAACTTCCTTGTCTTTAACTGTTTTAGGAGCAATTAGTCTCAATAAAAATCATGTTGCTGTTATTGAAAGCGAGCTACCCATTCAGGCTCCCCCTATAGCAATCAAAAATGCCTTAGAAACTTTCAGGCAATCCGCTGTCTATAGCGCAAATCCCGATGGTACTCAAATCTACTTTACGACTTCGGCCGTGCAGATGAACTCTGACAAAGCTAGAGCTATTCATGAAGAGATAGGAAAAATAGTAAACCACCTGGATGAGCTTGATGGACTGAATGAAGAAATTCCACATTGGATCAGGAAAGGCTGGTTAATGATCCGAAGTTACTATCCAACTTTCACTCGATTCAGTCCTGTAGGGGCATTATTTGTTTCAATATTTTCAACACTCTACACAAAGCCACTGGAAAACACTTTTACTGACTATATAGAACAACCTTCTTATAACTTCACAGGATGCCGTGTTTTTGTCCTTATTAACACTGAGACTTTGATAGAGGATATGTACCGACAGGGTGTATTAAAGTTTGACCCTAAAAAAGGTTTTCCCCTATTGAACAACGCCAATACGATGAGCGAATTTGTTTTATCAGGCAACAGATCTGTGCGCTCATTTAAGACTAAAGGCGAGTTCGTTAGCTTCTCAGACAACTCACTCCAATGTCAGTGTCCCATTTGCACTAAAACAGGAAGAAGTGCGGCCAATGCATTTGGAGGCTGCCTGGTTCATGGAATAGTATTAGTCGATGCTCTTTTCGTTAATGTCATGGACGAAGTGCGTAATCGACTTGACTTGCCTATCGGAAATATATCAAGAATTGAAATGTATGTTCAGAATATCTCTGATCCTCGCTTATTAGAACAACCTTTGAAAACCAGACTCTATAATTTTGTAAACTTCAGTTCTTTTGATGGCACAAATGAAGAGTTCTTTGACCCGCATTCTCCATGCCAATGTGCAAGATGTCCGATTTCAGCTACTAAAGAGACGGAAGCATCTGCAGTTTTAGTGACATTTATTGTGAATGGATTAGTGTTTGTTACTGCAACAGCAATTGCTATAGCCTGCAACAATGGCCTAAGACATTTAATCATACATGCTAGAGAACGGTAATTCGAAAGGCAGTCTTTTCCAACATGAAAAGAGCAAATGTTTTTTTATATCGACCATGACGTTCCAGAGTTTTGAGAAAGCCATTGAAGCCATAAGATAAACCCGTTCAGCCTCAGTATCCAAAGACGGAATAAATACTTTGTGCTCAAGGGCTGAAATGGTTAGATAGGAACGCTTTCTGACTCCAGCCTGAATAAATAATCGCTTTTCCAGACAATCCACACCCGGCTCTAGTCGCTTATGACTATGTTAAGAAAACTAAGCCCTGGCTGGCAGGGCTTGAAATATCTCAGGTTTCCCGGCTGTAATTATTATTGGTGGCCATCCTTGGCCATTACATCCCTCCTGGAACGGGTCTGAGCTTGCCGTGCAAGTAGAATGCAGCATACTGCGTGCCAATATGTAGAATTCAAGGAATCCCAGTGGATTGCGAATCATTAGAAAACTTACAGTATCTATAGATTGGTGGATTACGGGCAGCCATCTGTTACGAATCGAACCTCCTTACACAAAACCCCACACCGCAGGTAAATCATGCAGGGCTATGACAGAAGCAGGCATTCAACAGACCTGTCCCAAGTACTTTCATTATCTTTTTAATGCAGCTCATGAAGGCATCTGGCGACTTTCAGCAAAAATTAGCCGGATCGAACCAGGTTGGCCGAAGAAAATCAGGTATAACCACAGATGATGAAAACCAGACAGGTTTGAGAAACTACAACCAATGGACAAAGGGGGAGCAAAGGACTTGCTTGCAAGATGCATGCAAGGAAGGCCAACAACAGGCTGACGCCATTTCAAAGCTTCTCTGGAAACGTCAATCGCAAGATTGGCGTTTTTTTTCGTCTGGTTGTACCTTTAACAATGCACTTCAGCAATGCGCCAGTCAAAAGTTCTTATCGTGTTAGATCATCACCGCCGCATCCACATTTTAGCCCTACGCCCCGGTATGTATAGCCTATGCCATTGGCTGTTTACTATGAATGTGTCAGCAGGTTCCATGGCATCAAAGTAAGTTTGATGCCAGAAGAATTTGTACTCCTCCGTATTTACCCAATACTCCTGGCCATGTTCACACTTGTTGATACCGACCACCGCAGCGGCGTCTGGCTCACCTCGGCTAAACAGAAGAAAACAATCACCCTGCCCTATTATTCTCATTGGTAGCCCCTGGTTGGCTCTGTGAAATTCGAGCATGGCTTTCAAGGTGCTGGACTTGTATGCATCTACCCAGCGATTATCCCCGCTCTCGTTATGATCGGAGAACACCAGGGGAACTCCTCCATCACGTCCCATGATATAGGCATAGGCCAACTGCTCATCAGTCTCGTCCATGATCAGGTAACGAAAGCCCTGGTTATTAGGAATGTCATGCGTAGTAACAAAAGTTATTGCTCTTCCTGACTGAAGAGCCTGACCATAGGCAAGGGGATCAACAAGAAGGTTCAGGCTACCTCCGATTTTGAAAGCATTATAAAGGCTACTGAATAGCGGGAAATCATAAGCAGCAAAACCTGTACCATCCAGGTATGGTTTCAGAAACCTGTCATATTCAGGGCTTCCCTCTCCACCACTGGTAATGATCTCTCCAAATATGTGCATGCCATGCCTGATGTCAGCTGTAATGACCTGATTTACATGCTCAAGAGGTATATGCTTCGCTGCGTCAATCCTGAAGCCCTTGACCCCCATGTCACGCAAACTCCTGAGATAGTTCTGTTGCTGCTCAACAACCCAGTCATTGTTCACCAGATCGGGCAGACCCGTATCTGGAGGTGCGCCACAAAGCCGCCAGTTTTGAACCTCATAAGGCGAGTTGTAGTTATTGATGCATTTTGAAGGGTTAAAGTCCGGGGCAGAGAAGAGGTTCTTGCTCAGATCGCCAAAAAGCCTCAGGGAGGAGTACTTCGCAGGGCTGACTGTATATTGTGTAAGGATTTTTTGCCCGGGATAATTAAGATCACTCCTTTCAGAAGCTTCGTTAGCCATGTGATTCAGGACGATATCAGCATATACGACCAAATCATAACGTTTAAGGGCATTAAGCATCTGCTTGAAGTCATTAGTGTCACCCAAAGGGTTTTCTATCACACGGTAGTCCTGGGGCTGATACCGAGCCCACCATTTTTTACCGGTGCTTTTCAGTGGAGGGGATACCAGCACCATCTTGTACCCCAGCTTGGATAGCTCATGAGCTTTCTCGCTGACTTCCGAGTATTTCCAGTTGAAAGCATGAAGAATGACGTCGGCGCTACTTTCTTGGAGAGTGAGCAGGAAGAGAAAAACACAGGTGATGTGACGTATGAATTGATGCATGATGAAACCAACATGATCGAAGGAAATGAGTGTTGAAGAATGGAGTTAAGGCTCAGAGCTGAGCAATAACCCTATGTGAGAGGAAAAATTATCTGGATTTCCCATCTCAAAGCAACAGATTCTTAGCATCTTCATCCTCAATTCGCGTAAGCCCCCCAAGCCGTTGAAGGTCTTACGCGAATGAAGATGAGAACCGGTCACAGCAACGCTCAGTTGTTCTCTCTTATACCTCACTAGCAGGACAACAAGCTACCTACTCCACCAGCAGGACAATGAGTTCACGCGGACCATGGGCACCGTAAGCGAGAATGCGGGCAATATCTGCAGTTTTGGATGGTCCGGAAATCAGTAAAGCATTGGTAGGCATTCCTGTGGCCCAGCCTTCCTGCCTAATAACATCGGCCAGGGTACTATATATATGTTTTGCTTTTAGCAGGACAAAGTGGACAGGCGGGACTAACGACATTGCCCGGGGCTCAAACTCATCAGGCCAAATAACCAGGCTGCCAGTCTCGGCAATGGCACTTCGGCAGGTTGTCAGTGTTGCCGGAATATCAAAGAACAGTTCGTCCTTCAGGCTTAACGGGTCGTCTGGCACGGTTTGCAAAATTAACCCGGATTCAACAACGGATTTATGGGTTGCCATACGCCTACCGGTTTCTTTCTCGGAAGACACCAGTAAGCTGTTGATGTTTTTCTCAGAGAGTATCACGGTAAGAAGTTCTGGCCAAAGCGCTTCAGTGGTGAGGTGAATTTCTGTTTTTACCGCAGTCATAGCATTAATAAAATTCTGCATGCGCTGACTCTTATCCCAATCATAACAAGCTGTCTGCCCACAATCGTCAGCCAGAGAAAGACTTGGGTCTTTGCCTGACCCCTTGCGCAGGCGATTTAAAATATTGGTTCTGGATTCAATGCCAGTACTCATTGCTCAGCGCCTTCCTGTTGTTTTTTGTATTGCTTTACCAGACTGTGCAGGCTTCTCTTTGAAGGTTGGGGAGACGCTCGAAAATCTGTCCAGCCTTTCATTTTCGATGGCGTAAGGCCCCTGAGAAGTGTGGCTGAAAGTACAAAACCTCTATAGAGGGCAGGCGAGCTGTAGAGCTTACTCCAACTGAGCCAGACCGCTTTTTCTGTATGGGTGTACTTGGCACCCTGGCCGCGAATAACCGCCTTTTCCCCTTTCTTGAGTTTACGGACTCCCTCATGGCGCAGTCGTCTGAGTATATCGGGAATTGGAATACGTACCGGGCAGACTTCTGAGCAGGCACCGCACAGAGTGGAAGCACTGGGTAAGTCTCTGGTTTCTTCCAGGCCCAGCAGATGAGGAGAAAGTATTGAACCTATCGGGCCAGGGTAAGTGGTGCCATAGGCATGGCCTCCCAGGCGTGCGTAAACCGGGCAGTGATTCATGCAGGCAGCACAACGAATACACTGTAAAGTTTGCCGCATTTCCTGGTCGGCGTAGGGAATGCTGCGACCATTATCCAGCAAAACCAGATGCACTTCTTTTGGCCCGTCTTCCCTGCCTTTACGGGGAGAAGAAATCATATTCACATAAGTGGTTATCGGCTGACCGGTGGCCGAATTGGTCAGCAGAGTCAGCAAAGGCGGCAGGTCGTCCAGGTATTCAATAACCTTTTCTATGCCGGTCATGGCAATATGGATTTTTGGCACAGTGGTGGCCATGCGACCATTGCCCTCATTCTCAACCAGAACAAGTGTACCCGTTTCAGCCACCATAAAATTTACGCCGGTGAGCCCAATATCCGCTTCGTGAAAGCGTTTTCGTAGTTCTTTGCGGGCAGCCTGAATCAGCTCATCAACGTCTTCTGTGTATTCACACTCGTCCAGGTTTTCCTCAAACAGTTGAGCAATGTCTCCTTTAGTCTTGTGAATGGCGGGCATCACAATATGAGAAGGCTTATCCCCAGCCAACTGAAGAATATATTCCCCCATATCTGCTTCTACCGGAGTGATGCCTTCATGCCCAAGAAATTCGTTTAACTCAGTCTCCTCACTGACCATCGATTTGCCTTTGATCATGGTTTTAGCACCGTGATGCCGGGCAATATCCAGAACAATCTGATTCGCCTGCTCAGGCGTTTCAGCCCAGTGCACACGAACGCCATTCTCACGTAATTTCATTTCCAGCTGCTCGAGCAAATCTGGGAGTTTTGACAGCGCTCTCTTGCGAATGCTTGCCCCAAGATCACGCAAGCTCTGCAGCTGCTGATCATCAGTAAAGCGATCACTTCGCTTATCCATCAGGAAGTCCATGGCTTCCCGGAAGTTGGTGCGCAGCAGTGGATTATTCAGATCACGTTCAACCCGCTCGTCAAAGCTCAGGTTCCGGGCCGGAATGCGTTCGTTCATAGATTGTCACCTCCGATCCGTTCCCAGAGATAAGAGGCAAAATGTTCTCCTCTCATTTCCTTTTGCTGGAACTCGAGGGCACCGTTTATATTCATGAGGCAACCAAAGTCTGCACTCACCAGCCGGTCTGCTCCGGTATCAGAAATAGCTTTTACTTTGTCGTTTACCATAGCGCCGGAAATATCCGGGTAACGCACACAGAAGGAACCGCCAAATCCACAGCACTCAAATTCGTGATCCTGGGTAACGCGGGTAACATTGGTGAGAGTATCAATCAAAGCCCAGCCGGTTTGATGAACATTCATCTCTCTTCGTGCAGCGCAGGAAGTATGAACGGCGACCATTTCCGACTTACCTTTATCTTCTGGCTGATAATCCAGTACATGCACAAGGAATTCGGTGAATTCAAACACCCTGTCTGCAAACTTCAGAGCCTGCTGTTCTTCAGGGTGGCCAGCAAAGAGTTTGGGGTAATGCTGATTCATCATGCCACCACAGGAACCGGACAGAATCACAACCGGCCAATCTTCTGGCATGATGCCCATCTGTAGACGGGCCACCTCACGGGCTTCATCATCGTATCCGGAGGTATAGGCGGGTTGGCCGCAGCAGGTTTGCTGTTCTGCAAACACAACCTTGATGCCTTCTCTCTCCAGCAGCTTTAAAGCATCAAGACCCGCTTCAGGCTGCAACAGATCAACAAGACAGGTTCCGTATAAATACACTGTCTCAGGCGGTGAAGGGTAGACTCTTTTTTTGCGGGGACTGGATGTGGGTTGCTGACTGCTGTCGCCCATAGCATTCACGTAAAGTTCAGACATACAGAAAACCTCGACAACAGGAGCCAGGCAGTCTGGCTCCGAATTTCTGGTCATTTGACCAGAGGATCAGTGATTCCAAAAGTGGTCACAGCTAATGCGCCCAGAATACCGGCAAATATCACGTAGTAGATGGTGGGCAGGATGGTCATTCTCAGAGTTGCGCCCTCACGCCCCAGTAAACCAACTGTAGCAGAGGCAGCCACCACATTGTGGATGGCAATCATGTTACCTGCTGCAGCCCCAACAGCCTGCATTGCCACTATCATGGCACCAGAAACACTCAAAGCTTCGGCCACACCAAACTGGAACTGAGACAACATCATGTTACTGACAGTATTGGATCCAGAAATGAAAGCACCCAGTGCGCCAACAGTCGGCGCAAAGACCATGTAAACGCTACCAAAAGTGTCTGCCACAAAGCTGGCCATAGCCACGGGCATACTGCTGAGGCCTGCACCATTTACACCAGAATTAATCAGTATGCGAACCATAGGAATCGTGAACATGAGTACAAAACCTGCTCCCAGCAGAGTACCTGTAGATTCCCCAACAGCCGCTCTCATATCTTTTAGGGAAATACGATGTAAGAAAATTGTAGATAATACCACTGCTACCAGTATTCCTCCGGGTAGATAAAAAGGTTGAATGCTGGCACTGATACCCGCTTCTCCCAGAATATTGCTGAAGCTTAAAGAAACAGATTGGGTGAAGGCTTTAACAGTGTCACTGGTACGGCTAAGAACAAGCAGGACTGCAACCAGTACATAAGGCATCCAGGCTTTTAAAAGGGACATGTCCCTGTTAGCACTTAAGCTGTCCAGTTTGATTTCCAGTTTCCCTGTCCACTCAACAGGCCACTTTTCAGCCGGTGCAAACTGCCATACTTTCTCTGGCATCAGGAAGCCAGCTTTAGCCGCTGTTGTGACGACTGACAGACCTATCAGCCCACCAAGCAGAGACGGGAATTCAGGACCCAGAAAAATGCCAGTGAAGACATAGGGAATGGTGAATGAGAGACCGGCAAAAATAGCAAATGGCAGAATCTGTAAACCTTCTCTCCAGGATTTATTTTGTCCGAAGAAGCGGGTCATCATCATTACCATGAACAGAGGCATCAATGTGCCGACTACTGCGTGGATGATGGCAACTTCACTGGTAATCAGCTGCAAGAAGGCGTCCCAGCTGCCCCCCTGAACCACCAGTTGCTCACCAATCGTCTGGGTATCCAGACCTTTGTTTACCCCAATAATAATGGGTGTACCCACAGCACCAAACGACACTGGTGTACTTTGAATCATCATGCCGACCATAACGGCGGCCAGTGCCGGAAAGCCTATCGCAACCAGAAGAGGCGCTGCGATAGCCGCTGGAGTACCAAAGCCCGATGCACCTTCGATAAACGAACCAAATAGCCAGGCGACAATGATGGCTTGAATACGCTGATCTGGCGTAATCCCCACAAAGCCAGCCCTGATAGCAGTTATTGCGCCGGAATGTTTGAGTGTATTCAGCAGCAGAATTGCACCAAAGATTATCCAGAGCACAGCAATGGTAAAGACAAGCCCCTGCAGCGAGGAAGCCATGACACGTTTAAATGAAACATCCCAGGCAAACACAGCAATACCTGCCGTTATTAGAAAGACTGCAGGCATCGCAGTTCTGGCTGGCAGGCGAAAGCCAAGCAGCAGAACAGCGGTGACAAGAATGGGAGCAAAAGCCAACAAAGCCTGAACACCTGGACTCATGGGAGGTTACCTCTCTTATACTAATTTTGCAGTCAACAAAACACTTAAAAAAAGGATTGGTCTTACCAATTACCCAATTTTCACGCAGAGTAATGATCATGTATGATCACTGTCAATGAATAAATGTTAATTTTTGTTCATTTGAATAAAGATCTTGCAACTACAGATCGAGGCGGTTCCAATACCACCAAGGGCTAATAGAGAGAAAGAGAAGTGAAACAACAAACCCTGGCAGACCGTATTACCGGAAAGCTGGAAACCATGATTTTGGAAGGTGTTTACAAACCAGGAGATCGTCTTCCACCAGAGAGAAAACTGGCAGAGCAACTAGAAGTCTCCCGCCCATCACTACGCACAGCTCTTAAGACACTGGCAGCCAAAGGCATTCTCCGGTCCCGTCAGGGCGGCGGACATTACATAACAGATATCTTGACGCGATCGGTTACCAACCCACTGGTAGACATATTGGGCAAGCACCCGAACGCTCAGGATGATGTGTTGGAATTTCGGGTACTTCTGGAAGGTACCTGTGCATTCTACGCTGCCCAAAGAGCAACAGAAGAGGATAAACAAAATCTGCAGAAGGCCTTCAGGCTCTTGGAAGAGAGTACGGGGACTGATCAGGAAAGTCAGGCAGACCTTGCATTTCACCTCGCTATTGCTGAGGCCTCTCACAACATTATCCTTCTGCAAGCCATGCGCGGTATTTTCAGCCTTTTGGAGCATAATATTGCCGCCAATATTGGCGGTATGTATAACAATCAGGAAACGGGTACCCAGCTGCTTCAGCAGCATAGAGACATTATGGCAGCCATACTGGCAGGCCAGGCTGAACAAGCTCGCCTGGCTGCAGAAGAGCACGTAATTTATGTTCGGGTAACACTGGCAGGTGAAGATAAAAAACAGATCAGGCAGCTCCGAGCCAGACGACGTGCAGGCTCGCTGGAGGCAATTTGATGACCCACAGATTTTAAGGACGAGGCCTAATTTAATGAAGTGGTGGCACATCAGGTCTACAAATAGACATTAGCCTCTAGAGGCTTTTCAGAACGACTATTGGCATCACCTCTTATCCCAATGAGCAGAGCATCATTTGCTTTCCTCTTGTGCAAAAAAACGACGTCGATAGTCTTCCACTTGTTTCTGATAGTAGGACTGCCAACGCTCCCCAGCAAGCTCAGAGTCCTGACCAGCCCTCTGCATGGCCAGTTGTGCTTTGAGCTCTCGTAACCCTGCCTGATAATCCTGAACGTTTTGTTGCTGCTCAATCAATTGCTGTTGCCGCTTTATTATCACAAACTCTTGTTCACGACTTAAATAATGTTGAGCCAGCGCTGTTCTGACTTGCTCTCGTTCTGAAGCTGTATATTGCTCAGGCATTAGCGATAACGCCTGTTCATACTGAGCTGTCTTGGTCGTTAATCCAAATACATCGTCTTCACTCTGCCATTTTTCTCGTAACGACAGGTAACGATCAACAAACTCATCAGAAGGAAGCTCTTTCAGGCTTTGCGCATCCAGCTTGTAGTCGTATAAGGCAAATTCATCAGCAAAAAAAGCAAAGCCATCCTTGGTCCAGACGCGGAACGCTTCTTGCCTGACCTTATTCACTTGCTCTTTCAGCGTTTTCAGATCTGACAACGCCATATCTCCCAATACTCGCTGCCACCGGGCATTTATGGTGAGGTATTGACTCACCAGATGAAACCGCTCGTCGGTCAATTGATGCTTGAGCTTTATTAACTGTTCAGAGCAATTGTTTTGTTGTTGACAACGTTGCCAAAAATCCGCCAGAGCCTGTCGCAACTGGCGACCTTCACCAACACTCAGCGCATCGCTGTCAAAAGGCTGCTCACTCATAGCAGTCTCATTATCAGTCTTTGCCGACGCTTTACTATGCTCAAGCGTTGGTAATTCAGCATCCTGTTTTGTAACCGCAAGATAAGGAGCTCTGCTTAGTTCCCCTTCACTACTCTTTACGAACCAGACTGTATAACCGAGCCCTAGTATCACGAATAGCCATACACCATACTTCATTCTTTAATCACTGCCGTTACAGGAAAGTGATCTGACAGATTCCAGTGCTTCCACAATGCGTCATCGGTGGTTCGAGGGACATCCACTCGGTTAATCGTGGATTGCTTACGACCAAATTCAGTGCTGAGCATTACATAATCCAGATACTCAACATTCTCACCTCCTGAGCCTGGATTACCCGCATAGTCGTTGATTCGTGGGTCAAATGTCGATGAGGTATACCCTGTATACACTGGCTCAGCCACCTGCAAGTTAGCCACCAACTACAATCCGGAAATACATATTGTGCCTGATTCAAGTTCGTTTCATTGTATGGCTTTCAGGACTGGCGCCATCACATAATTCATGACGGTTCTCCTCCCGGTAAGCACATCGACTACGGCTGTCATACCTGGCAGAACAGGCCACTGATCTTCAGTGGTGGGTAACTTTACCCTGATCCGGTAATAAGGCTGCCCCCGATCATCTTCCAGCGTGTCCGCACTGATCGACTCCAATGTTCCCTTAAGACTTCCGTAGGAAGCATTTTCATAAGCCGTCAGTTTCACCTGGGCATTCTGACCTGATCTCAGAAAAGCAATATCCGATGGTTTCACCTGAGCTTCAACCACCAGACTGTCCCCTTCAGGGACAATTTCAATCAACGTGGCACCGGGTTGAATAACACTGCCCGGCGTATTCACATGGACCACTTTTATCAGCCCACTGACAGGGGCTGAAAGCGATGTTCTGTGGACTTTGTCCTTAAGCCCCACCTGCCCTTCAGTCAATCTTCCCAAACGCTCGCGAGCCGACTGCAGTTCCTTTTGGACATCTGCCCGGTAGCGCACAGCTGTGCTTCTGTAGCGACTGCGGGCTTCACTCAAAGCGGATGCCAGCCTGGGCTCCATCAATTTTGCACTCTCTAGCTCGCCTTTCAATTCATTGGCTCGACGCTGCAGCCCCAGAATATCCACTTGAGTGACCAGCCCTTCGCGAACGAGAGGCTCTTTCAGCTTCAGTTCTTCTTCGATAAGGCTGTCACTTCGGCTCAGGGTTTTTATTTTCTGTCGATGCTCTTTCAGCTCCTGACTCTTCTGACTTTCCTGGATAGACAATATATCGAGCTGACTTATAAACGACTCTAATCTCTTGTCAAGAATGGCATTCTGCTGTTCAAGTCTCATCAAATCAACAGGTTCTGCATGGAATTTATCCGGTAATTCGGATCGAGTAATCTGCCATTGACCTTCCTTCTCGTGGAGTGAATTCAATTCCACTTCAAGTCTTAGAACTTCCCATGCTGTGTCTTCCAGTTCGGTTTCATTCACCATCAAGCTGGACCGGTAACGGGTTTCATCTACCTGCACCAGTGTATCGCCCCTGTTGACATGATCCCCCTCCCTGACCCCTATCCACTTCAATATGCCACCGTCCAGACTCTGTACCAGCTGCACCCGGCTGTCAGGTACTACCCGACCATAACCGGTGACAACCTCGTCAAGTTCCGCCCAGCATGACCAGAGAATCAGCACAACGAGAAGAGCCAGAAGCATCCAGACAAACCATCGGCTGTGAACAGAAAGATCAAGCAGTCTAGCCTGATCGCGGCTTCCAGCTGTTTCTAGTAACCATCTCTGCCAGCGACTTTCTTCCTTCATGACGACTCAGCCCTGATGTCTTCTCTGGCCTTATCTGAAACCAATCGCCCTCCATCTAGCAGAATAACTCTACTGACCACATCCAAAAGACTGCTTCTATGCGTCATCAATATCAATGTGGTGGTGGCTGGAAGATCAGCAAGAGTCTGACGTATCTGGTCCTCCAACAGGCTGTCCATATGAGCAGTGGGCTCATCCAGCACCAGCACATCGGGCTTATTCAAAAGAACTCTGGCCAAAGCGACAGCTTTACGCTGACCACCAGAGAGCCTCTGTCCAGCTTCTCCAACATGGTATTCCAATCCAGCCAGTGACATCCCTGTAAAAGCACTGACTCCAGATGCCTTTACTGCAACTAAGAGAGCTGCTTCTTCAATGTCGTTATGACCCAGAATAATGTTGTCTTTTATCGTGCCATGGAAAAGCCAGGGCTCCTGGGCAAGAAAACCAACTTTCTTCCTCAAGTGGCGAGGATGAATATCATTGATATCAATATCATCCAAGGTGATTCGTCCCTGTTCGGGCGTATAGAGCGCAGCCAGAGTTCTGGCCAGCGTTGACTTGCCGGAACCAGACCGTCCCACAATAGCTACTTTTTCACCTGATGGAATCTTCAGAGTCAAGTCCACCAGCGCAGGCACTGCTGCGCCCGGATATTTGAAGGACACCTGCTCAAAGCCAATCCTGCCTTCGAGCCGACCCAGATTGCGAAAATGATGGCCGGTCTGTTGTTCATCCGGTTGAGCCATTAATTGCCCGGTGACCCTGAAGGCAGTCTTTGCCTGATGGTAGCGGGTTGCCAATAGAGCCAGTTGCATGAAAGGAGCCATAGCTCTGCCGGTTAACATCATAACCGCTATGAGCGCCCCCAGATTGATCATGCCAATGCTGATGGCATTCACCCCGTAATAGATAACGGCCACTGTCGTCAGCTGCTGTGCACAAAGTGCAACCACCGTCACTGTTCCGGTGATCGTCCGAGTCTTTAACCCCCAGGTGGCCATTTGACCTACAGCCTGCTCCCAACGTTTTTGGAAACGCCACTGTGCACCCGCCAGCCTCAGAGTTTCCATACCGGTCAGGCTTTCAACCAGATCTCCCTGCTTTCTTGCTGACAAGCGCTCACCCTCTTCTATAGTGCGGCGCAATGCGGGTTGTATCAACAAACTCACCAGAACCATCAACGCAATGGCAACAATGTGTATCCAGACCAGTCCGCCGGCAAGAAGACCAATCACCAAAAGAAAAACCAAAACAAAAGGAATATCCACCACAGCGATAAGGCAGGTGGACGTAAGAAATTCCCTGATGGCGTCAAAGTCCTGAAGCTGCCGGGCGAATGCTCCTGTGGAAGCAGGTTTGGCTGATAACTGCATAGCCATAACCTTGGCATAAATCCGGCTGGCTATCAGCAGGTCAGACTTTTTGGCAGCCAGATCAATAAACCGGTTTCTCAGGTATCTGCAGGAAAACTCAAAGACAATGACCAACAATATTCCTAATGTCAGAGCATTGAGCGTTCCCATGGCCATACCCGGGATCACCCGGTCATAGACCAGACGAACAAACAGGGGAACAGACAGCGCAAAGAGATTAACCAGCAGTGAAACCAGCAATATCTCCCGATAGATGGCCCTTCCGGCCAGAAGAGCCCCCCAGAGCCAGTGCTCATGCAAAGCGGGCTCCAGGTCCGGTTCTCGATCGTCTCTGATACTGGCAGGACTAAACAGAATAAGAACATCACGGGTGCTTTTCTGAAACTCTTCAACTAAAAAACTGTAAGGTTTTAATGGCTCCGAAGGATTCAGCAGCCTGACTTTCCCATCCTCAACAGCAAGAATAATGATGGGCAAATCCTGCCACCATGCCAGGCAAGGAAGGCTACCCTTTGGCAGACCCGCTTCGGAAAGGTTTAGTGCTTTCTCATACGTCAGTAGTCCTGCATTTTCAGCCGCTCTTCTAAGCAGATGCTCAGGAATAAATCCATCCTCAAGAGGAAGACCCGATAAAACAACTTCAGGAGAGACCGACCGTTCATAATAGTTTGCCAGCCAGACCAGGCAATTCAGTATGGGATCCCGGCTCATTTCGCTCGCCTTAGTCATGTTCTCAACGACAGTGGAACGCTAAGTTAGAGTAGAGCATGAATATCAGGACCGCCATAATCCCTCGAAAGGTCTCACCATTCATGCAGCAATAAAGAAAAAGCAGACCGGAGGAAAATCACCTACCCTTAAATAGTTCTAGCTCCATCTGTTTTTTTCGCCACCGTTCTTTACTGAATTAGCTCACATGAAACTGCCATTTCAACGACGTCAGCCGTCAGTAGGTCTGGCTCTTGTCGTATTTCTCACTCTTTCCAGCCACCAGACCCACGGGCAGAACCTTGAAGAAGTGGTCAGTATTGCCCTCATCACTAACCCGAAAATGCAACAGGCTCTTCATAAGGTTCAGGAACGCAAACACGATGAAACCGTTGCAAAATCAAGCTATCTCCCCACTCTGGATCTTCATGCTGGCGTCGGTCATGAGCGCACTGACAGCCCGGCAACCCGCAGCGGCGGACCTTCTACTGACGAATACCTCAGACGACGGGAAGCCTCTGTTGTACTGCGCCAGATGATTTTCGAAGGTTTCTCAACCCTGAACAATGACCGCAGAACGAAGGCAGCAACTCACTCAGAGCAATACCGCCTCCTGAATATCGCCTCCGAAATGGCTCTTGATGTGACTCGCTCTTTTCTGACGATCCTGATGCAGCAAAAAGCCCTGAAAATGGCTCATCAGAATCTGGATGCCCATGAAGAGATCTATTACTCGATCTTTAAACGCTCAGAGCATGGAGTTCAGAGCGTAGCCGATTTGAGCCAGATCAGAGGGCGTCTGGCAGTAGCGCATGCCAATGTCATTGCTGCCGAGAATAACCTGAACGACGCCAGGATACAGTTCCTGAAACTGGTGGGTATTCAACCAGATAATTTGATCGCACCAGATCCCGATACCAGCCTGATTCCAGAAACACTGGACGACACTTTGAGAGTGGCTACAAGCGACTATCCACTCCTGCAGTCAGCCACACTTGACCAAAAGGCTGCCGATCATGAGTACGAGGCCAGCAAAGGACGCTTTTATCCCGAGTTGTCTATCGAAGCGGGTCGTTCCTGGAATTACAACCTTAACGGGATCAAGGGCAGAGACGATGATTACGCTATTATGTTTCACGCCCGATACAACCTGTTCAGTGGTGGCAGAGATACCGGTCTGATGAAGGCTGCCCTGACCCGGCGAGAGGAGGCTGAGGACATTTACTCACAGGCAAGGCTACAGGTTCAGGAAGAAGTCAGGCTTTCCTGGGAAGCTCGCCAGCAACTCAAAAGACAGCTTCCCAAACTGGAAGAGCACTTTGAGGCCATCAATATGACCGTCAAAGCCTATCGCAGACAGTTTATCCTGGGAGAGCGGACCTTAGTGGATGTCCTGAATGCCGAAAACGAAAAGCTGGAAGCCAACATGGCCTGGAACCGGGCTTTAACCCATGAGCTGGAAGCCAAGTACCGACTACTGCATATCACCGGAAGACTGCTCGACTCACTGAAATTCACTCTGCCCGCAGACCGGATGCCACCCGGGAAGTAAGGTCATGAGAAAGCTGGTCATTCCATCTGAAGGTGCCAGAATCGGGAAAGTTTCAGGCGTTGTCTGGAAGCTATTACCGGATGGTTCCCGTCAGAGAATTTTTCCTGAAGACACTGGCACTGCCCTGTCCTCCAGTATTACTGTTGAAGTAGAAGATGACTCCGATCTTGAACTGATTCCAGAACCCCAGGCCCTGGATGAGCTTTTTACAGAGACAAGCGAACCTTCTGATGCTCTCAGACGAGAGCCTGCCACCACATCCGGACATGGCCAAAGTGTCACCGTGCCCTTTGTCTTACCCTTGAGTCTGGTCCGGATTGTACCAGCAGCGGGCTTTCAAACAGGGGCAAGATCTGAAGGTGCAGAGTCTGAACGGCTGCGCTCTGGCCAGTTCAGCAATGATCGGGCACAAGTAAACGACAACAGTGCTGTTCTGAAAATTGCTATACCGATCACAGTCGATAATGTCGTTAATCTCAAGGAGTCAGGGCACCTGCTCATCACCGGTACCGTCACGGATATTGAAGACGGCCAGAGTGTTCTGGTCATCCTGACGGATCAAAACGGTAAAAGCCTGCAAGTCTCAAGTACTATTTCCGGTGGTCACTGGCAATGCATTTTTAATGAAATGGGAGGCAACAGTGCAGGTCTTGTTGATGGCTCTGTTCTGATCGATGCTTCAGCTTCCGATCTTTTTGGGAATAGAGCCAGTGACAGCCATTCATTTATTCTGGATACCTTTGCATGGACCCGAATCGATGACGTTGACAGTATCGGTCAGACGTTACCCACAATGCTCAGTGGTCGCATAGACGGAGTCGAAAATAGCAGGGAAATTGAACTGAGAGACACTAACCCTGTTGTGTTCCCCTATGCCAGGTTGATTCCCAATGGCGGCTCAAGCTGGCAGACCCCGATTCCCGTTACTCAGGACCTTATCGGTATCAGTCCCAATGCATACGTCAGTGACCAGGCTGGCAACATCGCGACAGATTACCTCCCTCCTATTGGTAACCCAATTCGATTGGCCATTGATGAGCATACGGTCATTTATGTCAGACAACAGAACCCTCCCATTAGCAGTGAAAAGACGGATCTTACTTTTGACCTGCCATCACTGCAGAAGTTCGCTCCAAAGAATCTTGAAGTGATTGATAATGGACAGGCTTACCCTCTGCGTTGGCAAATATCAGACAGTTCACGTGTTCTTAATGGAATATACTCCGTTAACGGCAAGGAAAAGATAGCCATTCACTTCCAGATGCCTGCGCGCGGCTCCGGTCTGGCTGAATTTACTCTTGATGCACCGCTAAAGCATCCTGACGGTCAGGGGCAGAACAGTATCCGTTTTACCCTCCCTTATCTAAAAAGTGATCTCATTACTCAACACCGCTCCCTGGCCGGTCAAGAAGTTGAAGTTACCGACGACGTGCCTGTCGCAAAAGTCCACGCGGCGGTAGATTTGATAGAAGGCTCCTTAGCTAGCTGGCACCAGAGAGGCAGACTATTCACTAAAAATGATGCCGGGAATGATGATGCAAGATTGACCGCTGTTAACCAGAAGGCCATAGAAGACTACCCTGCTGAAGCCTCTGGAAACAGGGCTGACTGGAATAAGCTAACAGGACAATATGGAAACTTCTTTTTCCAGGCGGACGGTCGCTGGTTTTACAAGGCTTCGCCAGGTCAGTTGCACCCAGGGGGCAAACCCTTGAGTGAAACGTTTGAGTTTACCGTAACCGATTACGATGGGGATGATTCATCGGCCAGTATTACTTTCGATGTTCTGGACGGCACTGCCATTTCTACTGCCGATATTTTTTTCACAGCTGACCAGGAATGCCAGTCACCACCCGCTGCTGACAGTGGGATAGTCACCTATTTCAAAGGTTCAGACACTATTGCCGAGAACAGCCTGACTTTTGATGCAGATGCGACACTCTCTCAATTCAAACAGGTCCTGTCAGGCAGAACGGCTACCAGCAGTGCCGTAGCTCTCGATCTCAGCAGTCTTTATCCTGACCGTCAAGAACGTAATCTTGAGCTGAAAACAGTCGATGGAAAAACAGTCGCACAATTCTGGATAGATTCGGTGACAACGAACAGCAAGGGGGATGTCAGCGCCCGTATCTCGGTTCTACAGCATCTCAATCTTTCAGTAACGGATGCACAGGGCACATCCGATCTTATTCTCCCGGTTGTCACCCATGCCCGTGAGATCAAGGATGATATGGCAGAAGGTACCGCTTATATCACCTTGAAAGATGGCAGACTCGAAGCCCGTGACGACACAGGGTCCGTTATTGAAAGCCAGAAACTCAGTGGCAATGTTATTTCAAACGACACGCTCTGCTCGCACGTTGCCCAGGTATCAGAACTCTTTATTAATGGCCGTTTTCTTCCTTCAGGAACGGACAGTCACTTCCTTCCGGAACAAACGATTCAAACACTTAAGGGTGAGCTTCGTGTTGAAAAGGACGGGTCCTGGAGTTTTAGCAGCAGGGATTCGCTGAATCAGTCACAACCTCAGCAACTTCCGTTCAAATACACCCTTATTGCTATTGATGGCCATAAAACCGCAGCCACTTGCACTATTGATGTAACGGATGGTGCCCCTCCTGCCGGCGGCTTTTTATCCAGTCTCACTTTCAAAGAAGCCGGGCTGCAAAACCCTCCCCTTTATCCGGTTGTCACTAACAGCAACAGGGTCATCATCTCTGGAGACGGTTCAGACCCCATAGCTTCTTCAAGCCTGGTATTCAGTGACAGCAATGCCAAAGATTTATCGGGGAAATATTTCTCTGGTCATGTTCCGGTTCTCTTCACGGTTTCTGGAAAGACTCTCTCGGGTCTGGCGGCAAGTACAAAAGTACTGGACGTCGAGCTGATCCCGGAAACCCAAATCGGAAAGGACCTCGAATTCAGCTACAAGGCAACGCTCTACCAGCCTCTGGAGCACCCGAAAAACAACGCATTAGATATGTCTTTAACGGTCAATGCGGCTGATATTGATGGCAGTCCATTAGTAAACCACGGAAGTCTTTCTCTCACTGTTCAGGATGGAGCAAACTTACAGTTTTCAGATCAGGAAATGGCTACTCTGGATGAATCCGCCCTGATCAGCCAAGCTGTGATACAAGGAACTGCAAAGCTGCTGCTGACCCCAGGCTCCGACAAAATTGACACGTCCAGCTGGAAGTTTTCGTCGAATCAGCCTGGCCTGCTCAATCTTACCTCCCTGGGACATTCTTTGCTCATCGAAACCGGGACCATCAATAGAGTCATTCAACTTAAAGATTCATACACTAACAAACAGGTTCTGACCCTGACGCTGGATAACCTGCCTTCAGAACAAAACAAGTCAATGCTTCAGTGGACAGCTAAATTGCACCAGCCAATGGATCAGGATCGGGGGGCATGGCCAATACAGCTGGCGGTTGAGGCCGCTGATATGGACAACGACAAGGTTCAGGGATGGTTTTTTCTGGACATCAGCAATGATCAACCCAAGGCTGTGGACCACAGCTTCAGGCTTATCGAAGGCGAGAACATTTCCAGCAGTCAGGAAGGAACTCTATTCACACTTGAACAGGCAGGAGCAGACCTGGGTAAGATCACCGCCATCAATGGCACTGAACTGACTTCCAGTACCGACTTTCAGGTCTTCCCCGGAAAGCTTGGAAGCCTGTCAGTAAAACCTGACGGCACCTGGCAATATCAGGCTCTGCCAAACCTGATTCATCCACCAGAAAATATTCTATCAGAGACGTTGACTTACACACTGACCGATTCGGATAGTGATCAGTCCAACGCACAAATTACTTTTACCGTCGAAGATGGGACACCGCCTCACTTTGATCCAACCAGTGCTCCGATTCCACCCTCAACCGGGAGTCCTTCAAACGTCTCCGGTGAATTAATGACTCTGGATATCAATCAGGAGTGCAAGTCCCTGTCTCAAGCTGACAGGGGCAGAATCACTGTCATTAAAGGCTCAGACAGTCTGCCAGTCGATCAATCTCTGCAATTCGATCCGGATAAAACCCTTGAGCTGTTCAGGACAGCTTTAGCCAGCAGAAGCCCTCAGAGTAATGGTCACCCGATAGATCTGTCAGGCCTGAATCAGGACGCTGACAACCACCGTCTCGAGCTCAAAACCGACGAAGGTAAAACCGTTCTGCTGATCTCTCTGGAGAATTTTTTTCCAGATCCCGGCACCGGAAACCTGAAGTCTGAAATTCACGTTCTGCAGGAAAACGCTTTTCAGGTAAGCGGCACTGAACCTGTCATTTTGCCTGTTTCGTTAAAGGCTATTGATCATGATGACGACACCGTTCGTGCAACTGTCGATCTGAACATGATTGATGGCACTGTAACCGCCGTTGATGACTATAACGATGTTATTGAGGGAGAGACCGTCACCGGTAACCTGATGGACAATGATGAAACCTGTATGGACACGACAGCCGTCATTGCTGTCAATCTTGGCTCCCACTTCGACACTGCAGGGAACGACCCCAAAAAAATCTTCAATTACCCACCCGGAACACCGCTTACCACAAAGTATGGATCGCTGATGGTCAATAAAGACGGCAGTTACCGTTTCGATGCCAGCGACTCCCTGAAAAATAATCCTGATTCGGTCCAACAAATTTTCTCTTACACCTTGCAGGATGTTGAGGGCCACAAGGATCATGCCAGTGTTTATATTTCTATTGTTGACGGAACGCCACCGGAAGGCCATAACCTGGGAAAAATAAGAATAACTGAGGGGGAAGTCAGCGGGCAGAGATCCTACCCCGTCCATGGCTCACTGCACAGTCTTTTACCCGGAGGTTCGGACCCGGCTGATCCAAACAGTGTCCGCTTTGCTGGTCAGTTTGGCGACTTGAATAACAAACTGACATCGCTGGGCGAACCTTTGTCCTTTACCCAGGAAAAACAGTCTCTGCAAGGCAAAACGGGTGCTGGAATAACAGTCCTGTCTATTTTCACTCACCTTTCGATGGCTTCTTCCAGCAAGGATACACCCGTCACTCATGAAGTGCAGCTGTTCAGACCGCTGGATCACCAGGGCACTGGGCAAATCAATGAGCTTGTCAGTGTTGATGGGACTGACATTGATCTGAAGCTACCCATGACTTTTTCCGACTTTGATGGCTCACCCGCAAAGAAAACAGGGCTTCTGGAGATCAAAATCAAGGATGGAATAATGCCGAAAGTAACGAATATCACCAAGATAGGCATCGACGAGAAAAACATTCCTGTCAAAGACTCTGAGTCCGTGACTCTGGAACCAGGGTCTGACCCGATAGCACCTTCCAGCCTGCGATTTGCAAACAATCAACCGGGCCTGTCGGGTCTTTTCAGCAATGACCAGCCACTGACTCTGATTCGGGATAATGACCAGTCTCTCAGGTTGGTCATCAACAAAAACCCTGTTATTCAGGTGCTGACCATTAAACTCGAGGGTGCTCCAGCGCCAAATGCACCCTCAAAGGTCCGGTGGTCCGTTCAAATGGACAGTCCAATGGATCAGGACCAAGGCCAATGGCCCCTGAAGATTGCAGCAGAAATCTCAGACTCCGATGGTGACATTACAACGTTTATTCTGGCAGCAGATATCAGAGACAACATCAGTGGTCTCGATATTCTGGTGAATACACCTGAATTAACATTGATTGAGCCCCTGCTGGATGCACCTTCGCCAACAACCGATATGACATCAGCCATTGTACACGCTGGCACTGATAACATAGAACAGGTTCATTTCCTGACACCTGCTACTGATAGCCAGAACCGGGCCATTGATGACTCAGGCCATCCCCTCCTGCATGATGGATTACCTGTTCACTATAAGACAGAAGGCGACCAATCGATTCAAGCCTGGGCATATAAAAATGGAGCTCCGGACCAGAAGGTTTTCACCTTTACCTGTCAGGACTGCCCCAGTTCGGGCAACCCTATCCTTGCTAATACTTTTGCTACTGTTCATCTGAAGATTGAATGGTTCACCTTCCTTGATCATCAAGATGACAAGGGACAAAAAGATAATTTAAAACTGCCAACGACCGTGACTGCGATAGATACTGACGGTTCCAGGGTTCAGGATCAGATCATCCTGACTCTGACTGATGGTACTTTACCGGTGCCTGGGGATCCCCGGTCACCCGAACCTGCTGTGGACATTAATCGAGGTCAGGTAAACACCCTTGAAGCAACGCTTGATTTTACCCCCGGTTCTGACCGGGTCATCCCCGATATTGAGCTCAACGATCTGCAAAGCAGGCTTGGGGGGTTCAGTTCTGATGGGCATCTACTGAATAAAATAGAAAAAGCCCCTGATGGTTCTATTAATGTTTATCGTTCAGATAATCAGCTCGTGTTTACCCTGAAAGGCAAAGCACTACCTGGCAATCAGGCTGCACTGGAAGTCAGACAGCTCGACAATATTGACCACTTGCCAACAGCTTTATTTCCAGAATTTGCGAAAACCAGGTCAGTCTTGATAAAAGTCTGGCTGCATGACTCTGATGGTGACGAGAGTAAAGAATACAAAATCATCCATATTGATATTAAAGATACCAACCCTTCTGCTTCACCAGACTATTTCAACAATGGCAGCCCTCTGGCTCGTGAAGGTCAAACCGTCTCTCTGGATAAGAGTCGTGGGCTGATGAACAATGATCAGCTGAACGCCGATGCAGACAATGCCAGAATTACAGGGCTGCATTATCCACCTTATGATCATCAGGTTCCTGCTGGTTCATCAATAGCAGTGGACACCCCCCTGGGCAATCTGACCGTTTTCTCTGACAGCCAATGGTCTCTGAATACACGAGCATGTATTGATCATAGCGGCGGCAGAGACAGAACCGAAACCTTCCAGTACACGATTACGGATGGCGATCAGGACACTTCCGCTTCGGAAGCCTCGATCACAATCAGAGACTTTGATGCACGCTTTCGAAAAATACAGAATGCATCAGGCATTGAAGACCAGGTTTCCCCAGTGCCTGTGAATTTTGAAATATTGCTGGGTGATACAGACCGTGGTGAAACAATCAGCCAATTATGGGTTGTTGAGCGTTCACTGCAAAACGGTCAACTGACTTACAAGGGCAATCCGCTCCCGACAAATGACGGAAAGATTAATATACCTTCTGAAGCATTAGCGCCTTCCCAGGAGGACTGTTATCGTTTCTTTACCTCAGTTGAACTGGGTTATCTGCCACCCGCAAATGGCTCTGATTACAGCTTCGCCCAAAATAAAATCCGATTGAGACTAGAAGCTGGTATCAGCAAAAATCCCGGACCCGATCAGAGCATCAGCAGTCAGCTGAAAATCAACATCAGCGGGGTTGCAGACGAGCCATTGTGGAACAAAGGTAAGGACATCGACTACTTTACGACAGAAGAAGATCATCCTCTGACGTTAACGGGGGCTGGCGCCCGGTTGCAGGATACTGACGGATCCGAAACCCTTTCATACGAAATACTGGGCATACCAGAACACTCCGCTCTTAAACTAAACGGCACAACCCTCCTGGCTGGACACATCTTAACGACATCAGAGATTAAGCAAATAGAAGTGGTTCCGGACTCTGACTGGAGTGGGAAACTGTTAATACCGCTCAAAGCCATAGTCACTGAGGCTCCTCCCTTCTCGGTCCAGACAGCTAAGGCTGAACATACTCTGACTGTGGATGTACAACCCGTAGCCGATCAACCATCACTTTCCGTTACTCCAGCAATGGCGGGGGGCACTTCAGCCAGAGTTTCAACTCTGGAAGATGGCAAGACTCTGGTGGCCAATTATATCCATGCAAAGCTTTCGGATACGGATGGTTCAGAGCAACTGTTTATTCACATTAAACCCATGGTGAACCCTGGAGAAGATCCCGGAAGCTTCTGCCTCGAAAAAACAGATGGAAGCTGTGATCCTCTAACCACTGGCAAAAACCAGAATGCCAGAATGCTACCGGATGGCAGCGCCGAAATCGCTTACGATCACTTGTCCGATCTTGCTTATCAACCCGCAAAGGATCGCAGTTCTGCAAACTTTGCTGACCTTCGTTTGAAAATCAATGCGGTCAGTAAAGAAGACTCTCAGCAGGGGGTTGTCCCCTCTGCAGAAAAAGCCGTTTCTGCAGATAGGTTTCTCGAGCTCAACATAAAAGGGGTACCCGATGCTCCCTCGGTCACAGGCAACGCTGTCTGGATAACAGACCCCCAAAATAGATTTTCACTGACAGGCACGGGTCAGGAGGATCATGCATTGCCTATACAGTTCGATATCAGGTCTTCTGATATCGATGGGTCGGAATCCCTGAATGTCCTTCTGGATACCGCTCTTCTTTCCAATCGGTTTATGATCAGGGACTCTCTGGATCAACAGCCTCCTATTGCAGGTATTTCCTCTAACAAGCCTGTCTACCAGGTCAGTCAGAATGATCTGAAAACCGGAAAATACAGCATCATCCCTCCTGTGGATTACGCCGGTGAACAGCAGCTGACCTTGAAAACCCTGATCACCGAAAGAGACGGTGCCCGTTCCGTGTTTCCCGTTGAGTTGACCGCAAAGTTCCTCCCAATTGTCGATACTATTGGTGAACCCTTGTCTTACAGAGGTCGGGAAGTGGATCTGCTGCCTGACCATAAGGGCTTCTCAGGCGGTGCTGCTTTAACACTGGAAAGCATCAAATTGAAAGATACTGATGGCAGTGAAAGCCTTCAGGATATCAACAGAGTTCAACTGCCTGCCGGATTTCTGCTTTACCAGAAAAGCATTGCTACCTATTCCAGTCTGGATCCAGATCAACCTCTGGCCAGTCAGCTCGGTGGCAGGGATTCATTAATCGAGGCTTTGCGCCAGAAAACGCTGGTCATTGTTCCCGGAACAGGAGGCAATATCGACACCGACTTTCCGACAGCCAGTCAAACCGTTACAGACTTCACTTTCTACCCGGTGATTCGTGACCAACAAAACAATCTGGAGACCACCAGCGAAATCACCATGAAGGCAACCATTCGTTGGACCGGTGAGGTCGACGGTCCTACTTCTTCGCCGGTCAACAATGATGAGAATACCCGCATAGAATATCCCTCCAGCTATTCCTTTACAGGGCCGGATATACTTCTGACGAATTATCAGTTTACTTCAACTGACACAGATCAGAGCGAGCATGTTAATCAAGACAACCCTGTTTTCAGGATTGCTTTGCTGGACGCCGGGGGTCAGCCTCTGAGCAGCGGCTGGCATCTATCCGGCAGTAATCCCAACATCTTGACGTATAATGGCAATGAATGGTTGGTAAGCAAAAACAGCCTGACAGGCACGACTCTTCATATCTCAATGAAGGGTCATTATGAAATGAAGGTGGAATCACTCATCACGGATATTGGCGACCTTGAAGCTCGCTCGGCCCATTTTAATGTGATCAACAACCAATCTTCGGTGGATACACCTCCCCATGATCCCGGCGAAGTCTTTACCTGCGCTGATGGCATCAAGACAGATGAAGATAACTCACTCCCTCTTATCGGTTGCGTTGATCCTGCACAAGCTGTTTTCAGTCATGAGACCACAGCATTTCGGATCAATGCTTCCGATCTGCCTCCGAACTGGAGCCTGAACGGTGACTACACAAGGTCATGGGGTGAGAGTGGCGAGACAATCAGTTACCTGATTCTTCCCGGCAGCCTTCCCAATATTGTCATTAAACCGGCCAGGGACTTTTCCGGACAGCAGGTCATTCCTTTACAAATTCTTCAGCGCAACAATATCAGTGATCAGACCAAAGTCAGTTCACAGGATCTGCTTTTCAAGGTCAGTCCAATAGTTGACGACAACCCGGATCTCAGGACAGACCCGCAAGCCAAAGGCTCTGAATGGAACGGAAAAGATCAACCCTGGCCCATGAATCTGAAAATAAATCCGGCGGATACTGATGGTTCTGAAAGAGTTATAAGTGTTGAACTGGTTCCTCCAACAGGCATTCAATTACAAGGCACCGGTCTTTCATTTGATGGCGCTCGATATACACTCACCCGAGAGCCCGGTGAGTCTGTCGATGCATTTAACCAGAGACTGGCAAGTATTCATTTTATTCCTGCCAAGGGTATTTCAGGGAAGGTATCTGTCACTGTCGATTTCAGGATACAGGACTATGCACCCGATATTAGCGAGTCCCGGGAAAAAGATTTCAGCCGACAGCTTCAGCTGGAGATTGTACCTGCAAATAACTGTGCATCCCTGACCTCGCCGACAGCAGAAGGTGATGAAGACTCTGATATTCTGCTTTCTGGTCTGCAGGCAACACTCAATGACAATGACGGCTCCGAGGCCCTGTCAGCCCTCATCGAAAACATGCCCAACGGCGCAACCCTGTCAGATCAATCGAATAACCTTTTGCCTGCTAACGGTAATGGCAGCTGGCAAATTCCTGCTAGCCTGATCAACAGCTCCGGTCAAATCGCTCCATTAAATCTAAGGCCTCCCCTTGATTTCAGCGGTGAGCTGAACCTGCAACTAACCAGTTACAGTCATGAACAATCTCTGACCACATTCTGTACCAATATGAGCCCGCTCCCGGTGAAAGTCCGTCCGATAGGGGATGACCTGACTCTAAAAGAGCTGACAGAGAGCAACGGCCATGAAAATGTTGCCATAAACTTGCCATTGGATATCAGGATCACAGACACTGCCTCAGACCCCACTGATCATCCTGAAGTGATCGCTGTATCGGTCAAAATACTCAGCAGCAGTGAACCGACCATTTTCCCAACGGAAAGCAAAGCTGAAAAGCCCTATATAAAAACCCCTGATGGCCTTCGGGCTCTATTTATCCAATCAGGAACAGAGATCGAAGCCAGACTTGAAACAACCACCACTACTTTGCCACATTTGATCTATCAGCCCGGAGATGGACATGGCAAAGCAGATCTGCAGATTACGGCTCACTCGGTTGATAACACTGACGGTCTCGTTCCCGGAGAAGGTTCAGATGTCAGCCTCCAAATCAAAGTTATCATTGCACCCGCATCAGACCAGCCTGACTGCCAGATAGCATACGACAACATTACTGTATCAAAAAATGTTCCGGTACCTCTTGGTATCAAAGCGGCTGTGGTGAACCCGGCTCTTCAGGTCAACAACCTGGTCAAAACTGAATTGTACGTGCTTCTGGAAAACCTGCCACCGGCTGCATCGCTGATCAACAGTGTTACGGGCCAGCCATCAGGAGTACCATCGGCCTCACCTTCTGGCTGGGCACTGACAACCAGCGAGCTCAGTGAGCTTGCCATCATAAATCTGCCCACAGGTCAGTATGACCTGCAATTGAAAGCCGTTTCTGATGCTGCCGATGGTGCACCACAGCAAAGTGCAATCCAGAATATTTCAGTCACAGTGACCCCGGAAACAGCCAATATTCAAACGTCCGATAAAGATGATTTTGTACTGGGTAGTGACAAAGCTCGAACCATAAACACTCAGGGGGGAAATGATACCATTGGAGCAGGCCTGGCCGAGAACACTGTCATTGAAGGGTCAGGCAACGGGCAGATTTGGGGGGGTGAGATTAACAAAAATGGTGATGGAAAAACCGACCACTTCGTCTGGCAGAAGGGTGATGAAGGTGCCGGCGGAGCCTGGGACAATATCATGGATTTTGAGCCCGGTCTGGACAAAATTGACCTCTCGGCCATGCTCAATATCCAGACTGTTTGGGATACATCGAAACTTTCCAGCCAGTTGGTGATCACTGAATCCGCCAATCATAATATAGTGATTTACTGGACCGACGATAGCACTGGCGGGACATCGTCTTTTAACATCAGTAATGACGACAGTGTCCAAGTTTCCGGTTCCATCAAACAGCTGATCTATCTCAACAGCCTGCCTCTTAATACCCTCATTCCCGGTGGCGATAGCATGACTCAAGCACAGAGACTCAGCGCTCTTGTAGAGTCCGGCACCCTGAAGGTATCTAACCAATATGGACATGAAGGTTCTGATGTACTGCGCGATACTGTCGGAGGCCTGACTCTGGACGCCGGTGGGGATGACGATGTGCTTTACGCCCACTTATCAGGCAGTAACCTGATAGGAAACAGCGGTAATGATCAGTATATTCTGGGGAGCAGTACAGATACATCTATCTGGAAGAAAGGGCATGAAGGTACAACCATGAATCCAGCTTCCGACATTTTGAAAAACTTTGCATCTGTGGACGGCAATAAGGATGTTGTGGATATCGCCGAGCTTCTGCCCCGGGAAGCCAGCAAAAATCCGGAGCGTTATCTGAAACTGGAGCAAGACAGTAGTAATAGTTTGCTTAAAGTAGCCACTGAAAACCCTGACGAATGGACACAATTCATTGTGTTTGAGGACACACTGCTTATCCCTGATGGACAGGCAGCTGATGAAGCCCTGAGGCTAATGATTGAACAGGGACAACTGCAAACCAATGTCATGATATAAAGCTTTTCAAAGCGCGCCCATTCCCTGCTCAAGACATTCATGGTCTATCGTTTATGAGCACCTCATCCTGCTGGCTTAATAATCCTTAAAATGGGAAAGGATTTGTCTATGTTTGAACTTTTGAAACAGAGTATTTCGGCGGAATGCTAATGCAAATATGAACGTGATCTCGCATCAAATGCCCTTCCACAATTTCACACCCTTTGCGACTGGCAAGATCCTGGAAAATGGCTCCCGGAAATTTTCTCAAGCTCACATAAATAACCTTTTGCCTCTTTTTGGGAATAAAGACAATGTGATACTTACAATCCCATCGAGTATGAGTCAGACTTTTGTAGTCTGGCATAAGTTAAACCTCTCGGTTCTTGGCGGAACCTTCGAGGTTGGCTATCGAAGCCTCGGTATAACCTATGCGCGTCTCCCCAGCATAGCCGGAGGTTTGCCTGGTGATTAATCATCCCGAAAACTGGATGGACTAAAAGAAACTGCATATATATGGAAAACCGAAGTCGAAAATTGCCGAGCTATCAATGCTTCCTTGCTGTGTCCCACGTTATGAAATGCAAGATCATCAGAGATACAGGCAACAACTGACTGCTCCAAGGACATCACCCGCATCTCCAATCCCTCAATGGAATCAGTGTGGCCAGAGGATAAGGTCAATCAGTTTTCAGTATTTGCTGCCTTCGCATCCTTATTTAGCTGACTCGTTGATGACGAAACTTTGCTTTTCCGGCTCTCTTCCAGAACCCAGCTTCTGAACATTTCTGCCTTGGGATGCAGATACTGACGAGAAGGAGAAGTGAGATAGAATCCCTCAGAAGCCCTGATTTTTTGCGGCAACGGTGCCACCAGCTCACCACTGGCCAACATTCCTGCGACGAGTGACGTCCGGCCGAGTGCAAAACCCTGACCATACTTCGCCATTTCCAGTGCTGTAATCAGGGTATCAAACTGCATGCCTGAAGAGTTTTCACGGAATTCATAATCCAACTGCCTGAACCAGTACCCCCAGCCTTCTTCGTAGCCAATAACATGCAATAAGGTATGATCCGTTAGCTGTTCCGGACAATCAGGCAGTGGCAGCCCCTTGGCCAACTCAGGACTGCAAACAGGGAAGAGCTCGTCCTCAGTTAAACAATCAGCCTTCAGCCCCGGCCAGTCGCCCCGGCCATAACGTATTTCAAGGTCCGCCTCCCTGTCCTTGTCCTCTGCCCAGATATTACTGGTAAAACGTATTCCGATCTCAGGGAACTCTTCCTTGAAACGGACCATTCTGGGAGCCAGCCAGGTCGTAAAGAACACCAGGTTGACCCTGACAGTCAACAATCTGTCCCTGCCCTGACCGAACAGCTCTTCAGTAGCCACGGCCAGCGAGCTGACTGCTTCATGAACAGCAGGAAGATAAGCCATACCGGCTTCCGTCATTTCCAGCCCACGGGGAAGCCTTTTGAACAGGGCTACTCCAAGCTGATACTCAAGACCTTTAACCTGTTGGCTGACCGCAGCCTGGGTAAGATTCAATTCATTGGCTGCATGAGTAAAGCTAAGCAGACGAGCAGACGCCTCAAAGGAGCGCAGCCAGTTCAAAGGGGGTAGTCGCTTTTTCATTGTAATAATCACAGCAGGGCAAAGCCCTGCAGTATCATCCCCAGACAAATTGAAGACAGTTCATTTTTTGTAACAAAACTGCAATCAAACTAATTGCGGGGCTTATTACCTGGGCTTCGCTTACTTCATAGTAGGCATGGAAAACTGGACATTTTCCCGAACACCCGCCGAAGGCCAGCGCTGGGTAATGGTCTTGCGACGTGTATAAAAACGCAACGCATCCGGACCATAAGCATGGAGATCACCAAAGAGTGAGCGTTTCCAGCCACCAAAGCTATGATAGGCCACTGGCACTGGCAAAGGCACATTGATACCAACCATTCCTACCCTGATGTGATCGGAGAAATAACGAGCGGCTTCGCCATCCCGGGTAAATATGCAAGTACCATTACCGTATTCATGACAATCAATGAGATCCATGGCTTCCTGCATACTGTTGACTCGGACAACCTGCAGAACAGGGCCAAAGATTTCATTCTGATAGCTGGTCATTTCTGGCGTTACCCTGTCAATAAGAGTGCCACCGACAAAGTAACCTTCCTGATAATCAGAAACATCTGGCTGGCGACCATCAACTACAATCTCGGCTCCCTGTTCTTCGGCACTGTCAATGAAACCGACTACTTTTTCCTGATGCTGTCGGGTAATAACCGGTCCAAAATCATTGGAACTATCACTGTAAGCACCGACTTTCAGGGACTGCATGGCTTCAGCCAGCTTGCCTACCAACTGGTTGGCCGCATCATCACCCACGGCAACGGCTACAGACAATGCCATGCAGCGCTCGCCGGAGGAACCAAAAGCTGCACCAAGCAGCTGATTAACAGCATTATCCATATCAGCATCAGGCATTACGATCGCGTGGTTCTTGGCACCACCCAATGCCTGACATCTTTTGCCTTTAGCTGTTGCTGTCGTGTAGATATACTCAGCGACAGGAGTCGATCCAACAAAGCTGATAGCCTCGACCCTTTCATCATGGAGTAGAGTATCGACAGCTTCCTTATCACCATTGACAACATTCATGACACCTGCAGGCAGACCAGCTTCGTGCAGCAGTTGAGCCACGAAAAGGGTTGAACTTGGCACCCGCTCGGAAGGCTTCAAAACAAAGGTATTGCCGCAGACAATGGCCATCGGGTACATCCAGAGAGGCACCATGACCGGGAAATTGAAGGGAGTGATCCCGGCGACAACCCCCAGAGGCTGGAACTCACTCCAGGAATCAATGCCTGGTCCGGCATTGCGACTGTGCTCTCCCTTTAGCAGCTCTGGCGCACCGCAGGCATACTCAACGTTTTCAATACCACGCTGCAGCTCCCCCATGGCATCATGAGAAATCTTGCCGTGCTCCTGGCCAATCAATTCACAGATACGTTCGGCATTTTGTTCGAGCAGTTCCTTGAACCGGAACATGATGCGGGAACGCTTAATGGGGGGCGTGTTCCTCCAGGCAGGAAAAGCTGCTTCTGCGGCGGCAACAGCTTCTTCTACCGTAGCTTTTGAAGCCAGAGCAACCTGCTTTTCAGCCTGACCAGTTGCCGGGTTATAAACCGGCTGATGACGTACATCATCATTGACTTCGCTACCATTGATAAGGTGGGCAACTGTGTTCATGATTCACTCTCTTGTTATTATCAGAAATGGTTTTCTTAGCAGCCTGTCGGACTTAAGCGTCCGTAGCGAGGATTGCAAGAAATTGAGGATAAAAATCTCTGTTTCTGAGGAGAATAGCGAGCTATTTGACGAAGAAACAGGGATTTTTAGACCAATTTATTGCAACCGCAGTAGGACAGTCTTAAGTCCGACAGGCTGCTTAGCTTGTGACTATCTTGTTTTGGTTCAGTCCCAGAGCCGCTGGTAAATGGCTTTAATCTCTTCTGCGTCAGGCACCCTGGGATTATTAGCAGGTGACCCGGATGCCAGTGCCTGCACTGCCATGGTGTCCAGCACATCAAAAAATGCATCTTTATCAATACCAAATTCCAGTGGCCCGGGAACTGAAAGCTCATCATTCAGGGCTTTCAGTTCGATCAACAGCTTTTGGTTTGCCGCTTCATCACTGTCTCCCTGTTCGGCAACGCCCATTGCCCGCGCACAGTCAGCATAACGATCGGGCGCAGCAGGAATAGAATACTCAGTGACAGCCGGTAATAGCATGGCATTGGACAAGCCGTGGGGAACATGAAAAAAAGCTCCAATAGGTCTGCTCATTCCATGGACCAGAGCTACTGATGCATTAGAAAAGGCGACACCCGCCAGGGTTGAGCCCAGCATCATGGCTTCGCGGGCTTTTTCATCACTGCCATTGTGGTAGGCAGTTCGCAGATTCGGTGCAATCAGGCGCATGGCTTCCAGAGCCTGACTATCACTGTACAAGCTGGCTTTTTTACTGACATAGGCCTCCATGGCATGGGTCAGTGCATCAATACCTGTATCTGCTGTCGTTCGGGCAGGCACAGTCAATGTAAGGTTGTAGTCCACCAACGCTGCTGTGGGCATATAAGCGGCCCCGACACAAAGCATTTTTTCATCACAGGTCTCATCTGTGATAATGGTTACTCGAGTGGCCTCAGAACCCGTGCCGGCTGTAGTGGGTATGGCAATCACAGGCATTCCGGGCTGATCCATGATCCTCGGGAACTTATAATCCCGCATTTCACCGCCATGGCATGAGAGAACAGCTATTGCCTTGGCGCTGTCGATAGGACTACCTCCACCCAGAGCAACAATACAGTCGAAGTTTCCTTGCCTGGCCATTTCAACACCCGTCTGAATCGAGCCGACGGTGGGTTCCGGTACAGTATCTGCAAAAACACTGGACTCAATGTCGTTTTCTGTCAGACAGTCTTGCAATGCCTGGACATAACCTAGCTGAACCATCATGGCATCAGAAATAATGAGAGGCTTTGCACAGCTCAAACTAGCCAGAACATCAGGAAGAGCCAGGCTAGCACCTGACCCCACCTGCATTATGCGGGGCAAAATCACTCGTGTAGACATAACAAACCTCTTTTAATCTACTAAAATGACCGTGCGAGTCCAGCGCACAGCCAATATCTATCAGGAACGCCCGTCTCTTGCCATGGACACCCTGTAACCCTCTTCAGCTGGTAAAGCCTCCTCGCGCAGGGATTTGATAAGTCCATAAGTGGCAAGAAGCAGGATGATCGAGAATGGCAGGGCCGCGACAATAGAAGCTGTTTGCAGAGCCTTAAGACCACCGGAGTGCAACAGAACGGCTGCCGAGGCACCAATCACCAGTCCCCAGAACACTCTGAATCTGGCAGGCGGATTATCATCCCCCATGGTAACCAGGGTACAGATTACTAGCGTCGCCGAGTCCCCGGAGGTAACAAAATAAGTCACCAACATAATGGTGCAGATGCATGCCATCAGTAGGGACATCAACTCACTCTCAATGAGCAGTTTCAGGGTGGTAAACAACGCAGTAGTGATATCTTTGTTCACAGCCTCTGTGACACCGCCATCGCCATACAGCTCGAGATAGAAGGCACTGTTACCAAATATAGTGATCCAGAAAGCTGCCAGTGTCGTAGGTGCCACGAGAACACCAAGGATAAATTCACGAATGGTCCGGCCCTTGGAGATACGGGCAATGAACATGCTGACAAAAGGACCCCAGGCAATCCACCAGCCCCAATAAAAGATGGTCCACCATCCCTGCCATTGAGCATCTGGCTCTGGATCAACCCACAACCCCAGGGAAACAGCATTCAACAGATAGTCACCGGTATTGGTAAAGAATGCACCCAGCAGATAGGCAGTTGGGCCAAAGATGACGAACAGGCCCAAAATAACTATGGTCAGATGCATATTGAAAACACTTAGGATACGAATGCCTTTGTTCAACCCGGTCAGTACTGAAAGAGTTGCCACTACCGAAATAACTGCGATCAGGATCACCTGATTGGTGGTAGACACTTCTATGCCCAGAAGATGGCCCAACCCGGCATTCATTTGTTGTGCGCCCAGTCCCAGCGAAGTAGCTATACCGAAAACTGTTCCAAATACTGCCAGTAAGTCAGCTGCATGACCGATAGGACCATAAATCCTGTCACCGAAGATGGGGTAAAGACTCGAGCGAATGGTGATGGGCAGCCCTTTGCGATAGGCAAAATAGGCCAGAATCAGACCAGTCACAGAAAACAGCCCCCAACCGTGCAAACCCCAGTGAAAAATCGAGATTCTCATGGCAATCTGAGCCGCTTCGACTGTCATGGCCTCGTCTTCGCTGACGAACGGATTGCTTTGAAAATGGTAAATCGGTTCGGCAATGCTCCAGAACAGGATACCAATACCAATGCCAGCACCAAATAACATGGAAAACCAGGCGAAATTACTGAACTCCGGTCTGTCATCATCACTGCCCAGGCGAATGTCGCCGTAGCGGCTGAACACCAGCCAAACAGAAAAAAACAGGAAAAACGACATTATCCCTATGTAATACCAGCCCAGATCTGAAGCAATAAAGTTTTTTGCCGAAGTATAAATACCATCGGCGTATTCAGGATTGGCAACGGTAAAAACAATAAATGCCAGAATCAGTAAAGCGGAGCCAACGGCCATAACTGGATTGGCTCCCGAAAGCAAGCCAGTATACGACGTGGTATTATTATTCATTATGTTTTGCTCTTTCCAGGTTCACGAACAACCATGACGGAACACTTGGCATGGTGACTTAAGGCCAGATCCATAGCAGTGGGGTGCGAGCGCTCCCAGAAACTTTCACAGCATTGATCTATGGGAATTGATACATTTTTATTTTTATTTTTCATTTTCAACCCTTCTTTTGGGGGTATTTATCCTCAGGGGCATCATTAAATGCAATTTGCATATCAGAGCGCGCATTTATTATCAGTGGCTGAAAAAAAAATGAGAAACAATAAAATAGACACCTGAGACCATATTATTTTTATAGCTAAACAGAGAAGGGATTCACCTTTCAATTCGGAAACGCCCATTAAACTTCGACATCAGCCAGTTTATTTTGAAAACACTCTCATTTAAGTCACGGCAAGAATGGCAAGCCCTTTTTCTGCAATAAAAAAAATCAGGTCTCAGGGATGTTTTTTTTTGCTGGTCGATCGTGCCATCCATTCATACCATTTTCCGAGCATAAACGCGTGCAATGAACGCACCGTATTTTAATGAAGCGCTGCTTCTTTTTAGCAGGATTACCAGATGCACTATAAAAATAAATTACCATTAAATGGTGTCAGGGTTATTGATTTTGGTCAGCAGATTGCTGGTCCGGCTGTTGCCATGGTACTGGCCGATCTGGGTGCAAGCGTTGTCCATATCGATCCGCCCGAAGGTCCTCAATGGGACCATCCCGCCAATGCCATTCTAAATAGAAACAAACTCTGCCTGAAGCTTGACCTCAAAACTGAATCCGGCTTGGATCGGGCACTGTCATTGATTGAAAAAGCCGATATCGTCATTGAGAGCTTCAGACCCGACGTTATGAAACGTCTGGGCATTGATTTTCAACAATTGAGAGAGTCGCGCCCGGATCTGATCACACTGTCAATTCCTGGTTTTGCCAGTAATGACCAGTTGAGAAGGGAATGGAAAGCCACTGAAGCAGTTGTTGCAGCAACTGCTGGTGCTTTCACGGACATGGGATTCAACCGCATTCTGATGGGTTTGGACCCAAGCTTTTCTCCTCTGCCACTGGCTTCTTCCTATGCCACATCTCTCGCAGCCAGTTCAGTGGTTCTGGCGCTCACTGCACGTGAGAAAACCGGTAGAGGCGATCACATTGAAGTCCCTATAATTGCTGCCATGATGGAAGGCCTCTCCTATAACTCTTACGTTGTCGAAGGATTACCAGAGCGTTACAAAACCATGCGTGAACATGAAATTGGGCATCGCAAGCACAACAACATTCCCATGGATCTCAGTTACAAAGAGCTTCAGGAGTACCTGGACCCCTTTTACCGAACCTACGAATGCGCCGATGGCCGAATGTTCTACTGTGTATGCCCATCCCACCGTAATCATGCCCGCCGGTGCCTTGAGGCTCTCGGTATTTATGAAGAACTGCTGGCTGAGGGACTACCAGATGTTGAAGACCTTCACCTGCCAATCAGAGAGTGGGATGGTGAAACATCCATAGGCGTCTATCCATTACCGAAGAAATGGGCTGACATTATTTCAGCCAAAATGAAGCAAGTGTTCCTGAGCAAAACCTCGCAAGAGTGGGGTGAAATTTTCGGTGAAGGAAAGATCCCGGGCGCTCCTCACAGAACAACCCGGGAATGGGTGAATGATGAGCACACCAATCAGTCTGGCCTGATCGTTGAGGTTAATGATCCCGTCTATGGTCTGATGAAACAACCTGGCCCCATTGCCTGGCTTGAAGAGTTTGCCGAGCAGATGGTTACTCCTAATCCACGCAAGAATGTCTGCTACGAAGAAGCCCTCTTTGAACTGAATACAGTCACTGATGAAAATGACCAGAATCGGTTTGCCGCTCGCAGGCAGAAGAAAGCTCCCGCTCAATGGCTGGACGGATTGCGCATTCTTGATCTGACCAATGTTATTGCCGGACCACACTCTACAGCCTTCATGGCTCGCTTTGGTGCCGAAGTTATTAAGCTGGACCCGGTCACCCCTCTTTATGATCCTCTGATTGGTACTCTGTTTACCTTCCAGACCGGCGTTGGCAAACGTAGCGCTCTGGTCGACATCCTATCTGAAGAAGGACGTGAGGTATTCAACAAACTGGTCAAGTCGGTAGATATAGTTGTTATCAATGCTCCTGAACGCCAGATGAAGCCTCTGGGTCTGGACCACGAATCATTGCAAGCCATTAACCCGGGTGTTCTCTTCTGTCGCCTGGATTGTTTAGGCGGCCCTTTGCCCGGACCAAAAACCAATTACATTGGTTACGACGACATCATTCAGGCCAACAGTGGTATCATGAGTCGCTTCGGTGGCCGTGAGACTCCGGAAGAACACGCCCACCTCGGCACTCTGGACGTAAACTGCGGTTTCTCCGGTGGACTGGCTATGGCAGTCTCTCTCTTCCACCGCCAGAAAACAGGTCAGCCTACCAGGGCAAGAACGTCTTTGTCTGCGGTAACCAACCTGGCACAGATTCCCTTTGCCTTTGACTACCAGGGAAGAGCTGCGTTTAATGAGCCTTCAGGTCGACAGGCTCTGGGCTATAACGCCCTGTCTCACTTCTATGAAACACAGGAAGGTTGGATTTATCTGGACAGCAACGACACCGAGTTGGGCAGACTGGATCAGGTAGAAGGCCTCAAAGGTATATTAACTGCTGACAATCTCTCAGATTATCTTGCAGAAGCCTTTAAAACAGCTCCAGCCGTTTACTGGAAGTCCTCGCTGGACAAGGTAGATGTGGCTTCGGCCATTCCACAGGCTATTGAACATCTCAGAGAGCAATACAGCCGTGTTGCTGATGGTAAAGCAGGTACCGACCTGGGCAGCTTTGCCTTCTCGATCTATCCTGAGCATCCCAGCGGCCATCAGATCACACAGATCGACCATTATTCCATTAGACCCACAGAGTCAGTTATCGTTGCTGCCACGCCTACTGAAAGGTTTGGTCATTCAACAAGAGAAGTGTTAGCTGAAATGGGCTACGACAGTGAATCTATTGAGTCAATGATTGAGCGCGGAATCGCCGGTACAGGCTGGGGCAAGGAGTTCCTTCCCAGCTGACAATCAAGCGGCGGGCACATCCTGTCACCCTCTTCGATAAGCATATTAAATTAAGCTTTTGAGACTCCTGCCAATGAGGCCGCAGCCAAAAGTCATCATTAAAGACTTTTGGCTGCGGCCATTTTTTTGAATCATAATGCAAGGGAATGATGTATAGCATCTCCCAGCTCATTCATGGCCACCTTGGAAGGCACTAGCAGCCTTACCCGAACTTCTGTCACTGAGTCATCAGTTCGCGGCAAAAGGCTTTCCAATTCACTGACCGAGAGTTGAGCAGACTTGTTTAAGGCCTCGGCATCAATCCGGTTAACTCGTGCCTGCTTAACAATTTTCAGAACCGTAAAAGTGACAACCATCAGATTGGCTGGTGAAATATTGTCATCGAGCAATTTGTCTGCCGTAGCATGCTCAACTTTATAAGTTTTACCTGAACCAGCACCGGCCAGAGTCAGAGTTTTTGATAAGTTGCCAGCTGCAAATAACGAGACTCCTTAAGCTCAGTGGAATAGCGTGATTCACTGCCCCACTTGATATCAATCACCGCCCATTTACCGCTTTTTCTCAATACAAAAAGATCGAGAGCGCCTTCAAGTTCCCCGAAAGACTCACCCTGTGACAGGGTTTTCTCGACATAAACCTCAGAAACCTCTGCTTCATAAAAATGCTCAAGCAGTTTGGTCAGTGAATGAGTCATCGTCTCAAGAAATAAGTGTTTTACTGCCCGCATTCCCTGTGCCAGCATTGGTAAAGCATACCGGAGAGCAAATTCATCAAAGTTTGCATGCAACCAGCGTTCAACGTCTGATCGCACAATTTTTTCACCCCTCCAGATATTTTGCTGGAACCAGCACTCAACCAGCTTGTGCCCCAGGTTTCCTTTAAGCCGGTTGTCCAATGAGACAGCTCTGATTGCTCCCTCAGAAAGTTTGGCCCCATATCGCAAAACGTACTCATGAGGCTTCAGCAGTAATGATGACAGGCTGCTATAGGAATGTTTGTCTCTGCCCGGAATCACTCCAGAAGAAACAGTCCACCACCTCTGGTTTTTCGGAAATTTTGCTTCTCCAAGAGCGTGCTTTTTTAAACCCGGAACCTGACCTTCAAGCAAAGCATTTTCAAGTAACGACCAGTTATCTCAGGATAAAGCCTGATCCAGATAGACCTTCAATAGGTTAGGTGCATTATCCAGCTGAATCAGAACAACCGACTCGTCAGCCTGAAAAATCGGCAATAACGCCATATTCAGACAGGCTTTCCTGAAGTCCCGTCGCTGCTCTTCGGAAGGAAGTAGCGGCAAGCCTTCAAGCTCCTTGCGTGAGAGTGGCGGAATTCGCTGATCAGGCTCGTGTTTTTGTCTAACCGCAAAATCAACTTAGATCAGATTATGCAGAACTACAAGAGCAAATATTACTTTCGCATTAATACTCACATTTTTACGTATATTGAATATTCAGTCAGAATAAGCCAATATAACCCAACACCAGAGTTCTATTTGGACCAGGAAACCAATGAAAACCCGCTACATAACAGCAAACAGACTGGACAACAGCGACGACTGGCGGGCGAGTTATCACCTGTCACCAGCCGCCCTGTTGCCAGAAATGGGAGAACATTGGCCAAGCATTCAACAGCTGGGAAGCGATTGTATCGAAGGCTGGAGGACCTCATTGAAGCCAGTCGCTGGCTTATCAGAGCATGATATTGAAGAGATGCCGTTCTACAGACTGAGGCATATCGAGAATTCCATTCTTGAAACAGACAGCCAACACGCCCAAACACCCGTTATAAAATCAAAGCCTTTCTGCATTCAGCCCTGGGATGTTGTGATTAAAAAAGTCGGCGGCATCAAAGCAGCACTCACTCTGCCTGAACACGGGCAACACCCTGCCGATGCCAACCTCGCCATCATTCGGGGAATGAACCCTGAACAGGCTTTATGGCTGACAAAATGTCTTGAGCAACCTTTATATCGAGATTACCTGGAAAGCTCCGAGCGTATTACCTCTCTGATTCGGGTTGGCATCAAACAACTTAAACAAATGCCTCTGAACCCCATGCCGGAAAGCTTCAAACAACCGGCAAGCGTTTTTATCGCCCAATACCGGCAGCTGGCCGAAGCTCGCTACCAGTTGGATGCATTAAGACAGGAAGTCAACAAGTGGATGAAAGACTGGCAACAGGGATTGGAAAGGTTTATAAACCACCAGCCCTGGCAAAAACGCTGGCAATCATTCCCGGCATCCGATATCGGTGATAACTGGCTGATGTCTTATACCGAGCAACGCTATATGGCCAGATTATGTGTGCAGGAATACAATGCCTGCCTGCTTGAAAACCTGGCGTCTATCAACCCACGTCAGCCCGAATACTCAGGTGAGGACAATCGAACACGCGCCCTGAGAATCCGGGATATCGACAACCATTTTGGTCTTTCAAGCCAACCTCAGCCCCTTAGCGAAATGATATGGCGCACCCGACCACGCCCCAATCAACCATACGATGTTTTGGTTTCAACCTTTATCCATCAAATTAAAGTGGGCTTTATTGAGCAAACACCTGATCGGGAAACCTTGCCCAGCGATCAGCTGGCCACCCTCGCTTTTCATAAATACCAGGGAGCCTATGCCCTGATGATGGAAACCCCCTTTGTTCGCAGTCAGTTGTCGCGGCTGGCAACAGGATCGGTGCAACAGTTTGTACCGACCACCATGATTCGCAAACTGGTACTACCCCCTATTGAGCAAAACCCCGAACAAGCCCAACGCTGGCACCGCTTACTGGTTAAAAGCACGACAAAGGCCGCCAGAGCCCGACAGCAAATGACGGAACTAGCCCCAGCTTTACAACAGATTTTTGATCAGGCCCACGCCTGGCAGGGAGGCAAATCATGAACCCGATTCATTCAGGGCTGGATAACATTAAAAGAAACCTCAGCCAGAGCGCACAGACACTGGAACAACTCTGGCAGGGCTACCAGCAACTCTGGCAGCAAGCTGGCTGGGATCAAGGGCAACTGCGACTGTGGTTAAGCGCCCTACCCGATATCAGTATCCAGAACAGCGACAGTGACAACCCTGAATACAGCTTTGCGAGTAACGAAGCACAGGGCGACGATCTGGGCAGCCTGATTCTACAGACCGTCGATAATCTGGGCGGGCGCGTTCAAATCAATGCTCTGCTTCAAAAACTTCCGGTTGAAATGGTCACTATTGAACAAATCAAAGTTGCCGTAAACCAGCACCCTGAATTAAGCCTGATGGGACCTTTTGTCCGCAGGCACTGAAAACACGTTTGCATTATTTAACGACGAATAGCGCACAGTTAAACAGGAACAACCTATGTCTGACCAGACAGCGACAGAATTCAACGCCCAGTATCTTCTGAGCGAATATCGCCAGAAGCAATACGACCGCAGCGATGATCTGCCAAAAACTCACGACTTTGCCCAGGCTGCCAGAGTCTGGGGCGAACACCAGGGTAACGATACACCGCATATCTTGCTGATCGCCCTGAATGAAGGGCACTGGGATTACTCCGAACCCACCAGACTGGAAGAACTGGCCATTGAACTCTGCGCCAGCATTCCGGGAGACTGGCCGGTATTTGCCCACCTGCACGACACTGCCACCCACAAAAATGTTTATTTCAGCCTGTTTGGCAAACAAGGCACCCATTCCGTTGATGAAATCCCTTCTGTGGAACTGATGCGAGAACATCAGCGACTGAATGAAGACCCGACCTTTCGCTGGTCCATGAAAACCTACACGACACTGATGCACCGACTGGATGATTTCCACGAGCAAGTGTACCAGACCGTTAAAGATAAGGTGTCTGACAAAAACGACATTATTGAAGAAGTGGCCAAGCTGCTGTTTCTGGAATCCTTCCGTCTGCATTACGGTGAGAACCTGACTTTTACCTATAAAGGTCAGCAGCTGAATTTGCGTGAAGTCTTCAACTATCACTACGTGGCAGATAAAGGAGACACCGCCGTACATCAGATTCAGGCAGCCTTTGATGAGCTGAAACTGCATAAAGATTATGTGGTGGTCGATGATGAAGGCAACCGCAACCCGATCTTTGATGAGAAAACCCACCTGCGTCTGGTGCAACCCCGTAATTACGAAACCCTGTTAAAAGCAATTCAGGATCTGGGGCCGGTAACTGATAACCGCAACCTACCGGTTCCGAACAAAGAGCAAGGCACTTTGGCAGATATGTCCGGCGATTTACTGGGTCGGGTGTTCGATGTTTTCCTGCGTGCCAACTTTGAATCCAAAGGCGGACTGGGTGTTTACCTGACCCCCAATCCAGTGAAACAGGCCATGCTGGAAATGGCGTTTCACGATATCAAAGAACAATCCCCGGAAGAGTTAACCGCCCGTGATGCCGATGGTAATCCGGTATTTATGTTTGGTGATCCTACCTGCGGTTCCTACGGTTTTGGTTCTGTGGCCATGCGTCATTTAAGGACCGCTCTGGATGAACTGCCCATGCAGGACAACCTGCGTGACAAGCTCTGGGAAGATATGCTGAACAACAGCTTTATCGGTGCTGATGCCGCCCCACGCATGGTGATGCTGGCGCGGGTCAATATGGCCTTGCAGGGGGCAAACAAAGCCAAGATTTTTTATACCGATAACTCCCTGACCAGCCGCTCCCTGAAGCCTAATAGCCTGAGCCTGATCTGCACCAACCCGCCCTTTGGTACGCCGAAGTTCAAAAGCGACAAGCGCGGCAAGGAATCCAAAAAACAGTACGAAGAAAATATGGAGCAAGTGCTGGGTGGTTTCCGTCCTGCTGAGCAGGTGGTGGAATCGTATAACGCCTATTACGACTATGAAAGAATGGAATGGAAAGATACTGGCGACCTGTTTAAAGACGACGATGGTAATCCACTCTGGGCAGGTTTCAGAACTGACCTGCGTAATGTTTCCAACGGCAAAAAAGCCAAATACCAGCTACGCCCTTCTCCTAAAGGTTTGGCATTGGGCAGCAAACCCAATAAAAGTGGCGAGTGGAAGCAGGTAAAAGGCGGCTCCATTGATCCGGCGGTACTCTTTATTGACCGCTGCCTGCAACTGCTGAAACCCGGCGGTCGTCTGTTGATTGTTCTGCCCGATGGCATTCTCTGCAACTCCGGTGACCGTTATGTGCGGGAATACATTATGGGCAAAAAGGATGAGAAAAGCGGTGAGTTTGTGGGCGGTAAGGCCATTGTTAAAGCCGTAGTCAGTCTGCCAGCAGATACCTTTAAACTGTCGGGTACGGGTGCCAAAACCTCTATTCTTTATTTGCAGAAACGTCCGGCTGATCCTGAGAATGAAGATCGTTTTCTGCCGGAACCTCAGGGCGATGTATTTATGGCTGTGGCTGAAACTCTGGGCTATCTGGTGAAGAATAATGTGGAGGATTACTCCGCGGGTGTTTCCAATGATCTGGATAAGATTGTTGGTGCTTATAGGCGGGGTGAGTGATGTCTGTTGATACCTTGCGCGAAACGCATCATATAAACCGAATCTCTACTAATCAGCTTGATGACTTCCTCACAGCTCAAACCTATCGTCCTGAAATCACTTCAGCTTACGATAAAGTGCAGGCATTCAATCATACGTCACTTCAAAGTTTATGTAGGGAAATAATTAGACAAGGCCCAACTCCAACTTTTGGACACAATGGTGATCCATGCCTTAAATCGAAGCATACAGCTGATTTGCTTTGCATTGATGTCGATGGAGATCTGGTTGATCCAGCGTTTGCCAAAGCGCATAAGAAATTCAAAGTTAATCCAGGAGATCTTGTTATTACTCGAAAGGGTACAGGTACTATTGGCCGAGCTTCGATTTTCTGCGGTAAAAAACCTTTAAATACCGACGATCTTATATTTAAAGTTTCGATATCGAATGGTGACTCTGCTTTTGTAGCCGCTTATCTTCGTTCTTATTGGGGAGAACGCCTTCTTGAAAAAGGAGTTTATGGCAGTACAGGACAAATAAGCATCTCCAGTACTCATATTCGAGGCCTACCAATTATTCAGTGTGATAAACGAGTTGAAAAATACATCGGCGATAAAGTCCGTCAGGCCGAGCGGCTCAGGGCTTGGGCGAAAGAGATTGAGAATGATTTGGCAGAAACGACATCCTCTGATGAAATAAAAATGGCTTTGGCTACTAAGTCAAAACATATCAGCCGTCCCAATGTTTTAGATTTAACACCAAGACTTGATCCTAAATATTACGGAAACAGGGCCTTGGAAGTTCTGCGTGCGGCCCATCAAAACAGCGTACCGCTTTACACACTTGTTGCAGAAATTAGCAATGGATTTGAGGAACGTAGCTTTACAGAAACTGGTGTTGATTACATTACGGTTTCTGAGGTTTCTTCTGGCAGACTTGACCTGAGTACATCACCAAAAATCAGTATAGAAGCGGACATACCTGACAAAGCACAAATCAATGAGCGTTGCGTTCTGGCAGTTAGAACAGGTTCTATTGGCAATGCTGTCAAAGTAGATGAACGAGACAAGCATGCCGTTATCAGCAGCCACCTTATTAAGCTAGTGTAGTGCGACCTAATTAACAGTACATAAAGACTCCTAACGGTCTACTATGGATGTTATTCCAACCACTGCCTGTTTTTACTATGCGAGTTGCCACAGAGATAATACTTGATGCTTCTGAAGAAATACGACTCAGAAAGATTACTTCATCAAATACTTGCCCTCTTCGCTTGGCCCGCCGTGCCCAGATTGTTCTTCTCTCTGCAGAAGGAAAAAGCAATCTTGAGATTGCGCAAATACTGAAGATCGGTCGTCATCAGGTCAGCCGCTGGCGTGACCGATATGCTCAGGAAGGCTTCTCCGGGATTGAACAGGATCGAGCTCGCAGTGGCCGTAAAAAGAAGATTGATGCTGCTGAGATTGTGAGTCTGACCACAAACACCCTTCCGGAAAATGCCACTCACTGGAGCACCCGAACTATGGCTGCTGTTAGCGGTATCAGTGAGAGAAGTGTTCGCCGGATATGGCATGCATATGGCCTCAAGCCTCACCTGGAAAAGACATTCAAGGTGTCCCGAGACCCGAAATTTGTGGAGAAGCTTGAAGATATTGTCGGACTCTATCTGTCTCCTCCTGAACATGCGTTGGTGCTGTGCTGTGATGAAAAAAGTCAGGTTCAGGCACTCGATCGAACACAGCCTGGCTTACCGTTGAAGAAAGGGCGTGCCGCAACAATGACTCATGATTATAAACGACATGGTACAACCACTCTCTTTGCAGCACTGAATGTACTTGATGGTGCTGTCATCGGTCAGTGCCAGCAGCGTCATACCCATGTGGAATGGTTGAAGTTTCTTAAACAGATAAATAGGGAAACGGCAAAAGACAAAGAGCTGCACCTGATTTGCGACAACTATGCGACTCACAAACACCCGAAGGTGCGAGAATGGCTGGAAAAACATCCTCGTTTTCATATGCACTTTACGCCAACGTCAGCATCATGGTTAAACATGGTTGAGAGATTTTTTCGGGATCTCACGAGTCAGCGTTTACGCCGTGGTGTGTTTGTCAGTGTGCCACAGCTAGTCAGTGCGATTGATGAATATATTGAAAAGCATAATCAAAATCCAAAGCCGTTTATCTGGACTGCTAAGGCAAATGATATCTTAGAAAAAGTCGTTCGGGCTAATCGCCGGTTAAGTTGCAAAAAGAACGACGCACTACACTAGAGTTCAAATCAGAATCAGTCGCTGCTGCTGTTTCCAGTTTTTTGAATTCAGAAGCCGGTAATGTGCTTCAACACAAGATCAGTTATGGAGCTGTCCAACCGCAGATAGGCCAAGATGAATTACTGAAGCTACCTATTCCTCAGTTCATTCTTGATGCTGCTGATGAATTATTGGCAATACTGAAAGACCGGGAAAATTGCATCAGGGCATGCAAAGCTCTTACCCAAGCAGCCAAATTCCTGGTCGAAGCCCTGATCGAAGGCCAACTCACCGAACAACAGCTAATCCAAGCCGAATCCAGCGCAACCGCCAACCGCGCCCTTCTGGAACGCCTGAAAACCGATGGTTTCGATGGCAAAGGCGAACCCCTGTTCCCGGATATTGACCAGCTGGAACAACTGCTGGAGGAAGCGGCGGATCAGTAAATCCGCCCTTGCTACAAAGCGCCTTTTAAGGACTATAATTAAGAACCTTAAAAGGCACTTTATAAGACTTTCATCAGGAGGACGCCATGCGTATGGACCAAATCAAACCGATCAGTTATCTGAAAAAAAACACCTCAGCGGTGATTAACGAAATCCGGGAAAACCGCCAGCCCATGGTGATTACCCAGAACGGCGAGGCCAGCGCCGTCATTCTCGATGCCGATAGCTACCAGCAACAGCAGGAGTTACTGGCACTGCTGAAAATTCTGGCCACTGGTCAGCAACAGATCGAACAGGGCGATACCGAACCCGCTGAAGCGTTTTTCAATCGGCTTAAACAACAGATAGAGTCTGGCGAGCGGTAATTGATGAGCAAACCTGAACCGTCCGGGGCAACCGAAAGTCCGTCTTACACTGTCTACCTCACCCGCTGGGCACAACAGGATTTACAGGATATCAGCCGTTTCCTGCTGCAGAAAACCGGACAACAGCAGGTGCTGACCTGGCTGGATGAACTGCAAAATGCCATCAGCACCCTGAACACTATGCCTGAGCGGGGCCATTGGGTACCGGAGATGCTGGCCGCAGGTATGAAAACTCACCGGGAACTGTCTCATCCACCTTACCGGATTATTTACCAGATTCGGGAACAGTCGGTCTTTGTGTTCACCGTTATTGATAGCCGCAGGGATTTACAGAGTCTGCTGAAAAAGCGGCTGCTGGAATGACATTGAACCGGCCTCCTTCACGACCCTATTGCGCAGCTGCGCAATATGGTCAGAAGCCAGAACGGGCAGGGCGTGCTATATAATAACTGTTTTTTTATACAGGTAGAGACAGAGCATGGATAAATCAATGAACACAGATCATCAGAGTTTTGAGTCCATCAGGCAGGTGAATGAACACGGTCAGGCATTCTGGTCTGCCAGACAATTAAGCAAAGTTCTGGGATATTCTGAATATCGAAACTTTCAGCCCGTCATAGCGAAAGCCGCCGAGGCCTGCACTAACAGCGATCAGGCTATTTCAGACCATTTCGTGGAGATCCACGAAATGGTTCTGATCGGCTCCGGTGCCAAACGCAAACTGCCCGACGTGCGCCTGTCCCGCTATGCCTGTTATCTGGTGGTTCAGAACGGTGACCCGTCCAAGCCAGTGATCGCCAATGGTCAGACCTACTTTGCCCTGCAAACCCGCCGTCAGGAGCTGGCCGATGATCAGGCTTTCAAGCAGCTGAAGGAAGATGAAAAACGCTTACTGCTGCGGGAAGAGATGAAAGAACATAATAAACAGTTGGTGGACGCTGCGGCCGATGCCGGTGTCACCACCAATATGGATTTTGCCATTTTCCAGAACCACGGTTACCGGGGGCTTTATGGCGGGCTGGATGCCAAAGATATCCACCAGCGCAAAGGGCTGAAAAAAAGCCATAAAATTCTCGATTTTATGGGCTCGACCGAACTGGCCGCCAACCTGTTCCGGGCTACCCAGACCGAAGAAAAGTTACGCCGTGATCAGGTGCAGGGCAAAACCCAGGCCAACCAGACCCATCATCAGGTCGGCGCCAAAGTAAGACAGACCATTGATGAGCTGGGTGGCACTATGCCTGAAGACCTGCCCACACCGGAAACCAGCGTTAAACAACTGGAAAAGCAAAAAAATAAAATCAGCAAGGCGGAGGATAACCAGGAATGAAAGACTACCCTGTTGCTGCCCTGCTGAAACTCTTCAGCCATGGACAATGTCGTTTTGCCCCCCGGCTCGATACATTACTGACCGGGCTGGCCCACCCTGCCCCTGAGTCAAAGCTCTGGAGCATCAGCCAGAGGCTGTTAAAAGTTCGTAGCCAGCTGTCGTCTGACGAAGAAGCGGTAGCAGCCATTCTCGCCACCGATAAAACCATTCGCCAGCCCTGGTTATCCGTTATGGCGGGCAGGGTTAAAGAAGCAGGCAAGCTTAGTAATCAGGATGCCCTTATACAGCTGGTTACTCGCCTTGGCTCTGCCGCACCCTGGGTGGAAGAAGCCCTGCCTTCGGCCAGTATTGCCCCAACAGAATTTCAGAGTCTGGAGCAACAATTATTAGGTGCCGGTGTTGAGCAAAGCCAGTCGCTTCCCGTTATTACCCGGGTGTTAGCCGCAGCAGCCCAGCTGACACAGTGGCAACCCTACCCTTTACCAGAACTGAAGCCTCTGGACGATACTTGCAACCCTGAAAAAAACTGGGTTTCCGGGCGTTTACTGCAACTGCCGCCATTCATCTTCTCCAGTAATCATTTTGCGGCCATAAACACCGATTCAAAACAGCCACAAATGCTGTTACAACAACAAAAACCCCATAGCAGCCATGGCAAGCTGGCCGATATTGCTGCCACCCCCTGGTATTTCCTGTTATGCGCCATTGTCTACGCCCAGGACAGCTGGGCAGCGGAACAAACGGGCGGTTTATTGCTGCAGTTACCAGCAGGTCAGCAACCCACTCACCCGACAGAAATTCAGGTGCTGGTTGAAGACAGCGAAGGAATTGAGATTTTCTGCGGCACTCTGGCAGAATTGGTGACACGCATGCTGGGTGCTTTGGGTATGGAACTCTTTCCAAAAACACCCGATACCCATGGGCTTAATGCCCTGTTATCCCCCATGATTCAAAAAATGCTGGAACAGAAACTGTGGTGGTTTAATGAAGGGCTGTCGGGTGAACAGGGTTATTACACCATTGATCCGGCCTTTGCCGACGAATGTTACGGGATAGAAGGCAGCCGTCTTTTTGGGCGACTGGGTCGCCCTGTCTGGGAAGCCGTTAGAAAACAAGCTGTACAGTGGCGGAAAGAAAAGCATTCAGGGAAAAAACTCCGGCAACAAAAGACGTTAGCAAATTTTGATGGACAGAACCGGCAACCCAGCAAATTATCAGGAGCTAATTTATGAATACAGGAGCAATGACAACTGCTGGTGTGGCCACCATTGCCAGGCATCACAACTGGGCCGCAACGGGTGTATCCGATTATCCACCACAAGACCCCTTGGTGGGACAAGGGCTTTTCTTTGAACGCTATAAAACCTTTATCCATACCGTAGACCGGGATGAAGATAAGTTCGCCCACGTGTTTGCCATTGAAGGGGAATGGGGACGGGGTAAATCCCGTCTGGGTCATGAACTGATCGCCCAGATCAATGAATGCTCTCAGGGCTGGTTTGTTCGGGACAGCAAAACCGGCCAACTGAACGATGCCCAGCTGTTCAATAAGGAAGAAGACCGGGACGGCTATCTCGGTCTCTATATTCGATACTCGCAGGTCGCTTCTGAGTTCCAGAATGCCAACAACTGGTTTGGTTTTGGTGTTTATAAAGCTCTGTTACCGCTGGCAACCGAGACCTTTGATGACTCTATTCAGGGGGGGATCGCAAAACAGGCCTTTAACCGCTATAGAGGTTTTGGTTTTGACTCTGCTCAGCTGGCACAGGCATTGGAGCTGGATAAAAAACACAGCACGCAAGCTTTGTATGAAGAGCCCGGGCTGTTAACCCGTCTGGTTAATCAGGCGTTCGAGTATCTTGAGAAATTTGGCATCAAACATGTTTTGCTGGTTCTGGATGAGCTGGAGACCATTGCCGAAGCCGCTTCTTTTGGCCTTGAAGACGACGATACCAAACGTTTGGACGGTCAGGCTATTCGCTTGATTGGTCGTGCCATTAAAGAAGAAGACCACCGCCGGAATTTCCCCTGGCTGCGTTATGTCGCACTATGCTCTCCGTTGCTCGGCCAGCAGATGCGAGAGGTAAAATCCAATGCCCGTCGTTTTGAGCTGGTGCAGCTGGAACACAACGCCTTTGCCGATGTATCGGACTATGTTAAACGCCTGAATGCAGATCGTAAGTTGCGCCATACCTACCCTGCCGGACTGGTTGAAGCGGCCTATACCATGAGCGGTGCAAACTTTGGCTGGTTCAACGTGATTATGTCCAATGTGGATGTTGTGCTGGATGAGCTGACCAATGCTGGTCAACCGGTTCCGCCGAATGGCGAGCTATTTGATATTCTTATTCGCAAATCAGGCCGGGTTTCAGAGCATGTGCTTGATCACCATGCCATAGATGGCATTAATACTCTGAACCGGGATTTGCTGGCAGAAGCACGCACCCTGTTATTTGGTCAGTTACCTGTTGCTCTTGAAGGCTGCTCAGCACTAACAAAAGCCCTGCTTGATCATCAGAACGAGGATAATGAGCCAGTGGCCAGTTTATACCGCAAGGTTAAATGGGACCCGCTGGAATGCCGTCAGGCCTTGAAAGAATATAAGTTTATTCGGGATAAGGAAGAATGGTCTTATCCAAGTATTGAGCAGCCTCTTTCTCTTAATGCCTTACTGCAAAATCTGCAGACGTTTGCCATTAATGAAACTGAAGAAGACAGCCTACTGATTCCACTCTCTTTGGGTGAGTTTCGCCATCTGATCAACCTGCTCTATAACCACCCTGCCGCCGAATACGCAGCAGAAGCCCTGTGGCGTAAGTTCTTTGGTGACGACAAGGAACTGTCGGAGGCGTTTGCAACCCATATTGGCCCAAGTATTGCCATGCTGCTGAAGCTGGATCTGCGTTATCGCAGCCAGCAAAGTAACTCCATGATTTTCCTGGACACTGAACATGCCGATACTCACAGTCAGGGCGTCACAGCCTGGGAAGCCGCGCTGCCTAAAGAGCCATTGCTTCGCAATATCACCCGATTGACGGGTATTTATCGGTTGCTGGATAACAACTGGGGCTATCAGCCCGTTGTTTACAGTAACGCTTCTGATTTAGCCATTATTCAACCAGCAAGAGGCGGCTTGCAGTCTTGCGAAGGCCTCAGATTACACCCTAATAACCAAGTCTGGTTCGCCTGGGTCAATAACAATGATGAGTTAAACAGCCTGCACCGTGAAGTGACCGCACAGCGTGCATCCGGACGTTTGCCGGTAATGGCTTTTACCACATCCATTGGTGTTTTCGACTTTTACCGAAAAGGCACTGCCACCAGCACGCAGAATGATATTCTGCTCTATCAACTTAACACCAGCGAAACGGATACCTTTGAGCTGATCGGCTTGCCTCAACAGTATTCTTTGGGTCTTGATCTTAAAAACAATCTGTTTAACGCCAAGTTCAAGGGACGACTGAATAACCTGAAAGACCATGCTTATCAGGCTATTCATCAATGGCGAAAATCTCTAAATGAGCAAGGACTGATTGCGTGGCCGCTGCGTCCTTCAGGCAAACTGAATCCTCAAAAACGCGACGAATTGTTTAAAGCCTGGAAGTTACTGGGTATAGATCAGCCGGGGACTGGACTTGCCAGCCTGACATCAGAGCATTCTGTGGATGCAGTAGAAATTGCCAACCTTCTGAGTGATTTGTCAGTACCAGGATCTGTCACCAGTAAAGGTTACGACAAAACCGAACATGCTGGCTTGTTCTCCGACGTTGACAACCCGAACCATGCATTGGCACAGCTACCACCCTTTCTGGCGAGTATCACCAACCCCGCTAAAGATCATGCCTGGACTTTTAGCCAGGCCAAAATGAATTGGTACTGGGGGTATCTGTGGGACAATGCCAATAATCCTAAATCAGTGTTTGAAGACTGGATGTGGTGGGCTGCACAGCTGAACCTGCTGGAGGTTAAACCGGAACACCGTATTGGTAATGACCCCAAGTGGACGGGTGTACCCAGAGCTTCATTTGAAAATGTGATTACGGAAGCAAGAAACTGGCTGGATGATGATCAGCCAGGGCATTACCGTGAAACGGTAGAGCAACTGAAGAAAGTGTATGGGCAGGAGCGCATCAATGGTCTTTTTGCTCCATCAGGCCCAAAAACGACTAATGCTGTGACCGCACTTGATCGTGCCCAGATCACATTTGACCGTTTAAAGCAGGCAGAAGAGAAGCTGGATATTACTATCGATCTGGACGATTTAGCTCGGGCAATGGTTTCCTGCATTAAAGATCGTAATGATGTACTCGCACAAGTTGACAGGGTAAAACCTGCTGATAGCTATAAGCCGGGACATCAGAATTTCAACACTATAGATCTTGGCAACGATGATATCCCCCTTTACAACCGCATTGAGCAAGCCAGAGAGTTTGCAGAAATTGTTAATAATTGTGGAGAAAAAATCAGTAGTAGAGTCTCTCAGCTGGTTGAAGACCTGAGAGAAGATCCTGAAGCCCAGGTTCCTTTCCCCCAGAATCTTTTCACGCTCTCACTTCAGACTATTACTCATATCCTCGAAGGAGCACTTGATCGCAACATGGAATCAGCTACTGCCAAGCGTGAAGCGGGCGGCAGCTCGGAAACACTGCTGCATTATTTGAGAGATCTTAAAATTGATAAAGCCTACAACAGACTTCAATTGTTAGGACATGAAGTAGGTTACAACCTGTCGAATAACAGCCTCTGTGCCCCCGATGATATCAGTGGGCATATTATGACCACTTTTAAGCGATTCAAGACTTCCTTTAAAAAACTGCTTGAACAGTTTGACGGCTATAAAAAGGGGGTAGAACGTTGTAAGCAACAGTTGGAAATGCTCCCCGCTGATTATGAAGATAAGAATGTTCTGAATATTCTCACTGATCTGGAAGATCAACTTACCTTTATTGGTGATGCCTTTGAAGATATTGTCGACAATGTTGAAAGTGAGCGGCAGCGATTTTCTGAGCAATCCTGCAAAGGGCAATTCAGCAGCATTAAAGATATTCCTGAGCGCTTGGTGAGCCCGGTTCAGAAACAGTTGAATGCATTTGCGGGACACTTGCTCACTATTCAGAACCAGATAAAAGGTTATCAGAAGGAGAAGCTGGACGCTGCCAATGGCGAGCTAATGGAAACGCTAAACCCATTGTTCAAGGTTTGTGGTCAGCCTGAAATGCCAGTGCTTCAACAGCATGAAATCAGTCATCAGACACTACACGATCTTGGTCTGACTCTTGAGGCCAGGGAAGCAAAATGGTCAAGAGAAGCAGAGAAGTTGCTGGAACCAACCGGTATCAATTTACAGCGGTGGATTGAGATTGCTAAAGCCCTTAATGCCGAGCAAGAACCGGACTTGACCTCTGATGAACGTCAGGCACTGGAAAAGGCTGGCATTATTCGTTATCGCACGACCTACGGTGGCTAAAAATGACATTATCAGTCTATCTTCAGTCTTCTCTGGCGAATCATCGACGTGGAAGACTGCTGGGTAAATTACTTAAGGCTGAAGCATCAGAGAACTCCTTCCCCGATGCCGGACTAATGTTGATGCCCGGGCAGGCATTTCAGGCTTTAGCTCTGGAAAAGCAGGAAGCATTTTTTAACTGGTGTAGTCAGCCCGGAAGGACTCTGCTCTTGATTCCGCCTTTTAGCGAGAAACAATTATCAGAGTCAGAGTTCATTGACTGGCATTTTGCCTACAGAGAATCACCCGCTGCGGCTGATGAGGATTCTTTACCGGGCGTTCTGGCAGATGAGGTGAATCTCTCTCTTCAGGGTACCGATGGCGCTTTTGATTCAGAGCATGACCATCAATGGCTTGATATGTCTCCAAACTCTCGCTACTGGAAGAAACACGCCGGTACAGGGGTATTTGCGGCCACCGTTCTCCCTCTTTGGTCGATATCTCTGCTGGGACACGGTGAGTTATTGCAGTCCTGGCTAGGTCATATTCACAGCCATGCAGGAAAGGCTTCTGACTCTACGAAATCCTCAGCAGATCAGCAGAACGAAGTGGTTATTAAGGATACCGATTACACGACTATGGTTTGTATCCACGGCTGGTCATGCCAAACCCTTTCTGACCTGACTGATAAATTGTATGCAACAGGCGGCATTCCTGTTTTCTCCATCGAGCAAGATGAACTGGAAGAGTCGTTAAAAAGATTAAAGCAGGCAAAGTATCTGGTTGCAGAAGAATCGCTGATTAGTTTGTCAGAAGCCGGGGTTTCTGTTCTGGAGGCTTCTCCATATCTGGCCTATGCCGACAGTTTAAGGAAGAGTTTGTGAAAAATATAAACCTTGCTCAGTCTCTGGCTATTGAGAGCCAGTTACGACTGCCCGGCAGCGCCGGGCGTTTGATAAAACAGATCAGGGATATTGAGTCTGTAGCCCCGCTATTTCGTGATGCCGGGCTGGTCAAATCTGTTCACCGGCCTGCAATGCTGGACTTGAACGTTTCTGGCATTGCCACACGTTCCACCATCAAAAAAGCGTTAGGCGGCTTTTTATTCGCTTCTGCGGCGGTAGCGAGCAATATTCTGATTAATCGAAATCAAGTGGCAACTCAGGGAAGTGACTCCGTCTCAGAGCTGGATGATATTGACTTTGAAGCTCAAAGAAAGCGACTCGATCTTATTGAAATGCGGTTAGCCTACCGGCTTGTTGAAAAACAGTTGAAATCCAGTACCCCACCACAATTGATTTTGCTGGACACACCTTTGTTCATTAGTCGTGATATGGCACCACTGGAGAGAAACCAAAAGCATAAAGAAGAATATACCAAAACCCGTGATTTTATCCGCAGCTTTTGGGAGACCCATCGTGAGCAGCTTTTCCCGTGGAATAAAGAAGGCCCGGTCATCGCCAGTATTGTTGCAGAGCGCTTCAGCGCGATAATCAGCATTGCCAAGCATGATTTACGGACAGAGACTGGTCGTAAACATTTATTACTGTCAGATGGTTTTTCTGAAGAACAGGCAAATCAACTGACCAATCTAAATGAAAAACTGATTGGTGTGGGTGATACCCGTTTTATCAACGGCATCCTTAGCGCATTTACCCGAACTATTGCTTTCAGAATGACAGAGAGCGAAACCAGGCTGGAACCCTCTGAAGCAGTCACACCGGGAGTAACCGGCTTCCATTATAAAGGTGGCAGAGGCAGCCAGATTCAAATGGTTCAACTGGCAGGCGAAGAGCCCGACTGGAACACCAAAACACTGGACGAAGTGGCATGGAAACTGATGGTTCTGGATATGCAGAACCGCAAAAAAGTATTGCCACTACCCCAGCTTCTCGGCCAGGAACAACTGAAGCTGCTGGACCAGTTTGTTATTTATTACCGCCAGGGAATCAGTGAAGCCCTGAAGAAGAATGATATTGAAGAGACCTGGCTTTCAGGTCTGGATGAGGAATTTTAAGCGATGAAACATCAAGTATTGGGCAAACTGGTTGGTAACACAGGTGATGCGGCCAAATTAACCATGGTGGTTGAAGGTTCTTTTTCGGTACGCCGAGGCGAGTTCGTCCGGATTATGCATAGAGAACGACAGGATGAGTCTGAGGTTCCCGTATTGGGCCGGGTTACGAAAATCCATCGATCCAATATGCTTTTTAATGCCGGTTTTGGCGATAGTGTCACTGAGCTTGAACTTCTGCCTGGTGCCAATATGACTGGCGAAAACCTTTATGCTCACCTTGAGCTGGTTGGATACCGGGACCCGGCTTCACGACAAATAAAGATTCCTCGTCGTCCACTTGACCCTGGCGCCAAAGTTGAAACCGTGGACTATCAGTTCTTGTGTGATTTTTATGAGTTTAATGAACACACCAGCCTTCACCTTGGCAATCTGGTTGGCTATGAGCGGGGGGAAAATACGGTTCCCGTTTTCCTGGATGTGAACAGGCTGGTCACCGAACATATGGCTGTTCTGGCTATGACAGGTTCAGGTAAATCATATACCGTGGGTCGTATTATTGAGCGACTGGTGGCACTGAACAACGGTACAGTGGTTGTTTTTGATCCTCATGGTGAATACGGCAAAGCACTTTCGAAAGGTAAACTGCATTTTTCTGAAGGCATTGAAGAGATCGAAGATGTCCGGGATCGTCAGGCTCTGCCTAAAATCAGGGAAATGATTGAAAAGCTTCAGAAGGCTGATGCCGGTATTGAGGTTTACACACCTCAGCACGAATCCTTCCGTCATAAATATGCCAACAAAAACCAGGCACTGGCATTGCAGTTTGATAGTTTTGAAATGGATGATGTTGCAGAAATTCTGCCCGGCCTGACGGAGCCGCAGCAACGTGTTCTTGATGTTGCTATTCGTTATTGGAGAAAGACCGATAAGTCACAGCCAAGAGATATTAACCGCCTGCGTTATTTCCTGGGTGATGGTATTGAAGAGCTCAGAGAGTGGGACGATTTATCTGAAGCGGAAGCCAAGGCGTTAAATGGAAGAAGTGCGGCGGTGGCGTCCATGAAATTAAGCCGGATTCTTAATGAAGCGCAAAGCTTTTACTCTGCCACGCTTGCTGAACCAACAGATATTTACAAAATGATTGGTCGACCTGCTAATCGCAAAGGTCGACTGGTAGTGGTTGACCTGCAAGGACTGAGTGATACCGCCAAACAGGTGGTGTGTGCCCTGCTTTCCAGTGAAATTCTGCGAGCAGCTGCCAGTAAAACTGACCCTCTGCGTCCGTCCTTCCTTATCTATGAAGAAGGTCATAATTTTGCACCTGCAGGCGGTAATGCCGTTAGCCACCGAATTATCAAAAAGATTGCCGGTGAAGGTCGTAAGTTTGGGGTTGGCTTTGGTATTGTCAGTCAGCGTCCCTCTAAACTGGACGCAGATGTCACTTCACAGTGCAATACTATGATCACCATGCGGCTTAAAAATCCTGATGATCAGAGATTCATCTCGAAAGCATCCGATATGGTAAGTAAGGCTGATCTGGATGAGTTGCCCAGCCTTTCAACAGGCGAAGCTCTTGTTTGTGGTCGTTCGATTCCTGCTCCTTTGCTGGTGAAAGTGGGTAACAAGACTCTCATTCACGGTGGTGAATCGCCTGAAGTGCTTAAGGTATGGGACAGCTTCAATGAATAACAAGACTTTGAGCATCAGGAAGAAGCTTAAAGATCCGGCTTTTCTAAATGCTGTAATGCCGTCATTGGCCCTTTGGGGCTTAAAAGATGAAGACGTGCTTGTGCACAGCATGGGCGTCAGTCTCTGGAATACCCTTGGACATGAGTTAAACCACATGGCAGTGGCTGAATGCCCTGCCCCGGTCGCGGCCGGAGATTCCATCCGCTCAGACTCAGCCTGGTTTAATAAAGAAACCCGACAGCCCTGTGTGCTGATTGAGTTTGAAAGGTATGATGGCAGTGAAGGTAGCAAGCAGAAGTTACTTGATAAGCTATCAAACTTAATGGAAGCGGCTGGACGCTGGCAGGCTTCGGCTCACAACTTATTTGAAAAGCCTCTGTTGATTCTGGCTGCATGGAATATTGATATTGTCTCTGCACCCAATGTAAAGAGCCTTGCATTGCAAGCCTACTCTGGGACAACCAATCGGCTAGGTGTTCCTGTTCCCAGCATTGATGCCAATAATTTTTTATTCTGCCGCTTCATGTTTGAATCCATGCCTGATGGAACAATAAGGCTTAATGATATTACCTTTCAGGAGGGGGCATGAATCTCAATCCAGCTTACCTTATTCCCGGCTCTAACAAGCCTCTGGGCAATAAATATACCCTTTTGGAACAGTTGGGTGACGGCTCACACGGTGTTGTCTGGCGAGCGGAGCGATGCTCGGATGGTGCTGTTGTCGCCGTTAAGATACCCAAGCAACCTACCAAGCCTGAATGGAAACTGGCAGAAGGAAAAGAACTTCTTAACACTCCCGGGCATCCCAATGTTATTGAGCTGTACGACATGGGCAAAGTACCTCCTGAAAAAGAGTGCTATGCCATCGAAATGGAATATTTCCCCAGTGAAAGTCTGGCCCAGAAGCTGGAAGAACGCTCACACCACTTTGGCAATACCTATCAGCGACTGTTCAAAATATATGATCAGGTTCTTCAGGCTGTAAAACATCTGGCTAATTTAGAGGTACCTGTTTCTCATGGTGATATAAAACCCCATAACATTCTGGTGGGTCAGGATGATCTGGTTAAACTGACAGACTTTGGCAGTTCAGCTCTACCCGAGGAAATTTACACCAGAACCCGGGAAAATGGTGGAACTGTACTTTATTCTTCACCAGAGTTCTCTGACTGTGTGAGTCGAAAAGGTTCGTTCGAAGAGCTGATAAAAGGTGATATTTACAGCCTTGGCGTGTTGCTCTACCAACTGACAACAGGAGCTTTGCCACACGATACTCAGTCAGCAGTACGAAGCCATGATCCTTTCAGTAAGCCCACAGAAATTAATAGTGGTATCTGTCTGGAGCTTGAGCAATTCATATTAAATTGCCTGGAAAAAGACCCCGGAAAGCGCCCTGAATCTATAGACCAGCTTATCGATCAGTTCGAGTCGGCAAAAGCTCGTCAGGTTAATTTTTCACGGACGTTTACCATTCCTAAATCAGGAGAAGCCTGTGATGACTGGTCTTCTGCTGTTGTTTATAATCTTGAACAGGGGGAATATCGCAAGGCAGCCAAACTGGCTGAAACAGAGTTTAAAAAGAATGGGAATGAAGCAGCCCTTCTACAACAGCTCAATGCTTTATACCGTGGCAACCGATTATTTGATTTTCTGGCGGTATTTGAAAAAGAGCCTCACCTTATAGAAAGTAACTCTGATGATGCGGCAACAATCCGCCTGCTTGCAATAAAAGTTTATTTAAAGAGAAGAAATTTTGATAAGGCAAGGCAGCTTATTAAAGTTGCCAAGAAAAACACTCCGGACTTATTTGAAGTTCAGATGTACGATGCCTCTGTCGAAGGGTTGTCGGCCAATTTCAAACTGGCTCGCCAAAAACTGGAATCTCTGAACAAGCAATATCCAATGAAACCAGCGATTCTGAAAAAGCTTCTGCATGTTTGTGAGCAGATGCGAGATTATGAGTCAGCAGCGAGTTATCTCAGAGTATTGATGCGACAGATTAAAGGAGATGAAGAGTTGGAAAAAAGGCGGGAGCAGTATATAGCTTTGGGGGCCTGGTGATTTGTAAGTGGTAATTTTCCTAAACCCATTTGATCAGGCGCCAGGAGCCTGACCGAGAATAGCGCCCGTAGCGAGGACGGCAGAAAATTGAGGATGAAAATTCGGTTTTGTGAGGAGAATAGCGAGCTATTTGACGAACAAAAGCGGATTTTCAGACCAATTTGCTGTCGCCGCAGTAGGGCAGACTATTCTCGGTCAGGCTCCTAGCTATGGAGTAAATCAGCAAGATATTAATACCGGAGAGCGTAGTGCATAGAAAGGTGCATGCTGCGTTCGGGGTCAGGCTGTTGGTTGCCGACCTGGAAATGGATGGCCGGACAAAAAGATCTCATCAGGATGAATAAATCGCCGTGATGAATGGCAGGTGGTGCGTAGCTTTTGCCTCTCGAAAGGAGCAGGAGAAAACATATCCTGCTGGGGTGGCTGGTGCACTTTGATTTTTTGTTTAGTTGTCATTGGTCATCATGGGCAAACAGATATCAAGACAATGATATCTGTTTGCCTTGGGTTTCGCGACACCCTCAGAGCGTGGGAACGAGTTGTAATTGATGCAGCTATTTTTCGGCATGCTACCTGAAGACTAAATCTGACTTAATGGCTGAAATACTAATCTGCATTGGAGAGTTCCGAGTCAGGCTGGAGTGCTACTATATCCCAAACTTCAGCGGCTTTATTATTGACAGTTAACAGCCAGATGCCTGCAGGGTCGAGTTCAATTTTATGGTAACCTCCATCGGTATGAAAGGTATTAAGCAACTTTGCTTTGCCATCGACCGGGATATGTTGAATATCCCAGAACCTAATATCACAGTCGTCCCGGGTGAACATTCGAGTGTTGTTGCGGGTAAAAATGGCTTGTCGAACTGTGCAGTCATGGTTCATCGTTGCAAGAAGCTTAGGACTATTCTTTTTAATCTGGGTTCCATCCCAGAGTTTGGCAGTGTGGTCCTCGGAAGTGGTGACAATATAACGACCTGTTGGGTCAAAAGCGATAGAATACACATTACTATTATGTTTCATGAATGCCAATGGAGCAGTATCTCCGCTGACAATACTATCCATACTCCACAACCCGCCGCAGTAGCATTCATAGCCCATAGAGATGCCAATTTGCTTGCCCTCATGATCGAAGGTAACAGTATATGGATTATATAGATAACCGAATGATTTAAGCCCAATACGACCGGGAGTTTCGCTTTTAATTTGGCTTAAATCCCAAAGTTCAGCAAGCGCCTCCCCCCCTTCATCCAGAATATAACGACCTGTAGGATCAAATTGAATAGACACTGCTCGGTCTTTGTTTTTTACTTTGGCCAGCAGCTTCGGTTTATCATCCTCAAGTTGATAGGTATCCCAAACACCAAGATAATTATCGCCATCTTCATTATACCAAGCCGCTACTTTGTCACTTTTGCGACTGAAAGCAAATGAATAAATACTGTTAAAGTCATTATCCAGTGTTGCCAGATAGGGCAAAGTGCCATTACTCACCCTGGCATACCATAACTTCAGGGAATTGCCTGCAATACCAACTAAACGACCAGTCGCATCAAGTTTTATTCCAAAATCCCGGGAATCCAATACCGGACCTTTTACTTTTACAAGCGCTGTTGCCAGAGTTCGATTAGTCCGTGTTATATCAAAAAGGCCAAGATGGGAGTAGGTATCACCGGCCTGATTTTTTCCATTGGCAGCAACGTATAATCGTTCCCCTGTCAAATCAAAGGTCGCGTCCACCAAGTTATCGCAGCAATCACAAACATTCCAAGGTTCGATTATAATTACGGGCTGTTTGTCCTGCCCAAATACCACTGGACTGGCCACCCAGAAGCTGAACCATACAAGGCGACAAATCATCCAGCTCAGAGCCTGCACTTTCATCTTTATTCTCCAAGGGAACTTTTTTTACCTGAGGGTCTCACCCGCCTGATACTTAATTGCCAGAGTTTTGCCGTGAAGTCATCGGAAGCGGTAAGAACCTGCAGGAACGAATTATGAAGCAGCCTACGAATTAACGGTGGCATAAAAATGTCTGGTTTTAAGGCAACTGGATTGAAGCAAGCTGAATTCACTGAATTCGGGTGATGCAGGGTGTACACCAGCAACGGCTTTCCCTGGCTGATAGCCGTCATATCCCAGACACCAGCCGTATAATCTTCTGAAGCGGAAATTGCCCAGTGACCTTTAGTGTCAAAGCTGACATCTCGTACCGGCGCTGCATGTTCAATGGTGGCGAGTAACTGGGCGCTATGCTTTGTTTCTGCCTTGGAGATGTCCAAGTATTTTGCAGTATGGTCAACCGAGTAAGTGAATAATTTTGAACCGGCGGGGTGCCAGGTAAGGCCAGTGACTGAACCATTATGCTTTATAGTGGTTAACAGTCTGGCTGCGCCGCTGGAGATTGCGCTGAAATCCCAGAGTTTTGCGGTATGATCGTCGGATGCCGTTGCAGCCAGAGTATCCGTAGCCGGGTCGAAAGCCCCCTGATAGACAGGGCCATAGTGCTTCAGTGTCGCTAATAATACAGGGGTTTTGTCTTTTATCCGGGTTATATCCCAAAGCCTGGCTGTCCAGTCCGCTGATACAGTCAACACCTGTTCTGCTTTGCTGCTGAAGACTGCCTGAAATACGGTAGCATTGTGCTCCATTGCTGCCAGCTGCGTTACCTTGCCTGATTTGACCAGGCTAAGATCCCAGAGCAGGGCTGCCCCTTCGGTGCTGGTTGTCAGTAGCAATTTGCCTGATGGTGAAAAGCTGGCATAAAGGACGTTGCCATTGTGATGAAGGATTGATATTAGTGTGGGGATATTCGTCTTGGGATGGCTAACCTCCCAGATTTTTGCCGAATTGTCGTTGGAGACGGTCACCAGCAAGAGGTTGTCAGGACTGAAAAATGCACCATTCACCTCGTTATCATGAGGCAGGTTTGCCAGCTTGTGAGCCACTTTTTCTATGGGGTGGCCGGTGCTGTAGAACTTTGCGTAATGATCCGCCGACGCCGTGGCAAACCATCGCCCATCGGAAGAGAAAACGGCCTTTTTTACGCTTCCGGCATGGAAGGCATTGGCGACCATTTCCGGCGCATCGTTCGGGGCAGCGTTTGTCAGGCAGACAAAGGCTGAGAATAACACTAAGAAAAAGAACCTGACTTTCCGGGGGTGCTGCCTATGAAGAACGTGAATCGTGATTTTCATAAAAAGCTTTAACTCAGTGGTTATGGAAGCCCCTTCAATTTGCTGGGGAAATCCTTTGATAGGTACTGCGTTTTGAGTGTCTGTAATAACAGGCCACCGGGGTCACTATTGCTACAGCCAGCAGAACGACACCGCCGGTGATACCCAAAGCCAGTGCAAGATCATTGGATTTTTTTTGGCTGCTATTGTCATCAATGCAACCCCGGGGATAGGTATTGGTTTTGCCATAAACTTGCCACTGGGCTGCACAGTCGCAAACATCCCCACAGTCTTCAGGGCACTGAACCTCTTCACAGCCCTGGTCATTGCTGCAAAGCAAAGGATCATTGGGTGACTCCCTCCAGCCTCTTGGGTAGACAGTAATATCGCAGGTTTCTACCGTTTTGAAATTGCTGCAGGTGCCTGTGCCATAGCCTCCCTTGCAGCTGTCAAACTGCGCATCATCACAGGAAAAGTATTGCAGCTGGCAGGGTTTACTGGCTGTTGGCAGGCAGTTGCCTGGTGTTGTTTCCTGCCAGCCTTCGTGGCCATGGCCACGGCAGTCATTATCACATTTTAGCGATTCACAACCGGAAGCATGCTGGCAATGGGTGCGACCTCCCGAATCAGCAAAGCTGGATTGATGGGGTACAAAGTGAACCGTGCAACCCGTTTTCTGAGCCTCGTTATAACACCGGCCCAAACCATAGCCATTCTGGCAAAAGTCCAGCTTCAGTTGGGCGCATTTAAAGAAGCGTAACTGACAACTACCGTCGTTTAAGCCAGTGGCGCAGCCTTCAGGAACAATCGATGTACGATTGTTGACCATCCAAAGAGCTTTACACGACGGGCATGATAATTTTTCACAGCCATCCGGGTTATTACAGCTTTCGGTCTGGTGATTTGGCAACACTGTTGTCGTACAGCTTTCTCCAGACACAGGGTTTTGGCAATGCCCTCTTCCAAACCCCTCTCTACAAAATTTAAAAAGAGCGTTATCACAATGTAAAAACCTAAGCTCACAACTTTTCCCCCGGTTTGCTGCACAATTACCAGGAACAACTTCCGTTTTATGATTGAGCTGCCAGGAGCCTTGACAGCCATCGGTGCAAGCGATGCTTTCACACCCATTTTGGTGATCACATTTAAGATGATGCCCATTGACCGTTTTATTAAAAGGATCAGGGTAATAATTCACAGTACAGTTTCGGTTGGAATGCTCGACGTTCTGACATAAACCAGTGCCATAGCCCTGATAGCAAAAATTGAAATCGACCTGGTTGCACTTAAAAAACTGTTGTTTGCAGCTGTCGTCTGTTGAACCGGGAATACAAAAAGCAGGTACAAAATGAATGTCACCGTTAAGCCCCCACTTTGCAACACAGCTGCAAGGAATTGTCGGGTCATTGACACAGTCCTGGGGGCAACTTACCGCCTCACAACCATCAGCTTCGTCGCAAGTGACCGGTCGGCCTCTGTAGCTTCCGGAAAACCCCTTGGGAAAAGTGACCATTGAGCAGGTTTCGTTAGTTACAGTATTTGTGCACCGACCAGCCCCGAAACCACTGTTGCAGCTATTAAGAAAAGGGTTTGCGCATTGAATATGTTTAAGTTGACAGCTGTCGTCCGCATAGGCCGGTAACTGACTCAGCAGGAATACAAGCAACGCGATACCTGGGTTTGGCGTGAGGTATTCGGGAAATAGCATTTATGGCACCAGTGGGTTGCCAATAATCAAAAACCGATAGGAGTCTAGTAGAGCCTGTTCTTTTGTTCTATTTGATAGCCACACTTTTTTCGTTTAATACATTGAGGCTTGACTTCAGAGTATCTGAATTCAGGTTGATCTGATTATTTCAGTCCAGACCCAGCGCTACAGGCTATACTGCATCATCGCTTCTACCCTATCTCTCAGGTCTGCTAAAGCCTGCACTACGGCACCGCTACCTGCTGTAAATAAGCAGGCGGCGTAAGTGTTGATTCATCAGAGGTTATTTATTATGAAACTGCACAAATACCAAACATTTTTCTATTGTTTGTTATTGCTCATTTTATCTGCCCGAAGCTTTGCCGAATTGACAGACAACAACATACAGGAACATATCGTTACTTTTTCACCCGGTATCTATATAGGCGACGACTTTCAGCTCTGCTTGGGTGTCCGTCTAAGCGCAGAAATTTTGTTAACCAGCACCGAGTGCGCCCGATTGATCAGCAAGCAATATAATGCTGACATAACGGTCAATATCTTGAACAGACAAAAGCGGCCTCAAGGCAAAGTCAGGTTACTTGGCAGAACTGAAAGCAAAAAAGGTCTTCTGGGAATAGATGCTCAAAACGAAGGTCAAAAAATACATCGGACATATCCCGCGTTACACCATAGACCCCTTGCCAGACTTACAGCTGTAGAGGGGTTTTATGTACGACCAGTGGATGCTGCGATACAGACGGTACCATCGATAGTCAATCACCAAAGATCAGATACCCATCACTATTACACCTTGAATAGTCGTGATCCTTTACCAGCGGGTTCTCCAATTGTTCACGAAGGTAAAATTGTTTGTCTAGTCTCGGCTGACGGAACTTGCAGAGCACCTGTAATGGATGCAAAAACCTTAAGCAGAATAAAAGTAGATTGTCATTCTTACCTGCCTCATTTCTATTTTTATTCCGGGTGTGTTAACAGAACGATCACTCATTGCAGTTACGATCTGGGAAGTGTTGACGGAAAAGGAACCTGCATAAACTCACAGTCACAGGAAAACTGCCAATTCACCACGAGTGAAAGCTATTCAACCGAATCAATAGCGTATACTGACAGTATTACCTGCCCTTCATGCAGTGCAGACTTTTTTGGTGATACCGAAGAACCCTATCCCTCTGACGTCTGTACGCCTTCCATGTGCATAAAAGGTTGTATCTCACAAAGCCATTCGAACAATAATACAGAAAAGGTGAATACGCTGCGATTGCAAAATAACACCATGAGCTTAAAAGTCATGGAAAGTTGCACCCAGTGCATATCAGAGGAAAAGCAGATGTTTAACAGCTGTTCTCAAATTTGCCAGAGTGGTATGTCTTATAAAGCCTGCGAAGCTTGTTCACGAGCTGTTCAAGAGCAAGAGAAAGAGTGTCAGCAAATTTGCAGTGGCCACTAAAACAGCCACCTGACAGTGAAGCGTACTTGTGAGGGTGCGCTTTTGTCGGGGCAGGAGTGTATTTTGATGAAAACTGAACAATGCCCGTTAAAAAAACGAATAGGTAACGTTATTTTTTGTTTTTTCTTCATTATTCATTTTTCTAAACAGCCTGTTTTTGCGGAAGAAAATACTGAAGGCAATGCGTCGGCTAATCTTGTTTACTTTCAACCCCGGATTTATATTGCTGAAAAGGCTCAACCTTGTATGGGGGTGCGAATTTCAAAAAAGCAAATTTTTACCTCGCCATCCTGTGCTAAGGAAATACTCGCGTTATTTATGCAAGCTGTTGATATAAATGTACTGAGTCCCGGTGGCGTAAGGATTGGCCATATTCAAACTTCACATAAGCGGTCGGCCAAAGCAGGCCTGCTGTCTATAGATCTTTATGCTGATAACCTACCCTATCAACCGCCTTTGATAAGTTCCGTTAATACTACAAATGAGAATGAGTTATCGGCTTATTACATGCGTGGTAGCGATGAAGGGATGAATGTTACTTTTACCTTTGATAGCCAGCAAAATTCCCGAGTGCAAACAATGATCAAACTTCCATCGGATATCAGTATCCCTGATGGGGCACCGGTGAAACTAAGAAACAAGCTGTTCTGTGTAGTGGTAGGCGATACCTGCATCAGGTCATCCTACTTATTAAATGCCTTTGCAAAAGACAATGACCCCAGATGTCCAGATGCTAATAGGACTTACTATTTTCATTGTAGAGAAAGGGGGATATACGATTGTGTTGAAGCTGTATCACCAGAAGCGATAGCTATTGAGGTAAATGGGACATGCATTAACCCTGATTCAGAAGAGCAGTGTACATTCTACTCTTTGTACGTTTTTAATTCTGATGAAATGAATTATGAGGGAAAGGGTGATGTTATTGCATGCAAATCTTGTTCAGCCCAGTATGAGTGGTCTAATTCGCTGTCAAACCCCGGCAAATATGTGATTTGCAATCCTAAAGGCTGTATGCCTGGTTGTACAGGTAAGCCTGATCCAAAGCATTCTGGTAAAAAAACTGTTAACGCCATCGTAGAGTGGACAGTTGGAGGAGTGGCAGCTGTTGCTTTGATTAGTGCAGTTGCTTCAGTGGGCTACCTGGTATACAAACGCCGCCACAGGGCAACTTATCAGGGTTTGTAGTTCATATCCTCTGACAGAGAGTATTTCAAATGTTTAATCCGACTTAGCCACTCTGATATAACTGAATGGCTGAAACAGGATTAAATGAATATTAAAGTGAGTCTTCTGGAGGTAGCGGCCTTTAAGGTGGTCAGTGTTTTTCTGCAGACTCGTTATGTGGCTATACTCCGTCTGGAACTTTGTTTGGAGTTAGAATCAGGTTGATGTGTCGTCGTGAAGCTTGTTCATGCTTTATTTCTTATGTTTCCGTATTGGGGTTTTGGTGATTCGGCAGTAGCTGTTTTTGCTCCTAATCAAACTTGTTTATGTTATCAAGATGACTATCCTTATCGAGATGCAGAGATAGATTTTGAATTTGCCATTCAAAAAAAATTTCTATGGTATAATTGTTCTAATCCTGAATCCGATGACTTAAATTGTTCTGGAGTGATAGCTAATGACTCATCCTGTCATGTATCAATTTCTGGTAGAGGAATGTTTGGTGAAACCCTTTTTTCTATCAATTGCAATAATAATTCATGCGTAACAATTCTTACGCGTCTTGAAACTTATTATCAGTGCAAAACTCCCAAAGGTTGCTTTCCACTAGTGTGCCAAACTCCCAAAGGTTGCTTTCCACTAGTAAATGATGGCACATGCGTTTTACCAAAAGCGTTTAAGAAGGAGGATTATATAAACCTTTATTATGATTTTTATGACTGGAAAATAGATTAGCTTTACTGTAGTTCTGGCGAAGGCGAGGCATTTTTATACAATTCGAAAAAAAATGTAACAGCTGCATACCGAAAGGGTGGTGATTACTTTGGATGCCCTTTCGGCTGTTCTTATGACCAAATGAATACTTGTCAACCTTTTGATTTAATTCGCGACGGAAGTTGTGATGTGAAATATTATGTCTGTGATAATACCAGCTTTCTGGGTTGTAAAAATGGTGAAGCTATCGGCAATTGCACAAATCCAAGGTCGAATGAAATATGCAGAATTTCAAATCATGATAATAGCAATGGTGAATTAAACTGCCCAAGCTGTGAAGATAGTATTGGGTGGAGTTTAAGTCCAATAGGTTATCCTGTAGATAGCAATGATTTTAATCAATTTTCTGTTGATTCTTGCATTGAGCCCGTAAAAGATGGAAGCTGTCACCTTCCTGATTCGTTTAAATGCAAAGGTGTTTTATGGGATGTTTGTGTAAATGGTAATGGACAGGGCAAATGCACCAATGATATGGATAGTTGTGATGTTATCATGTCGTCTGATTGTCCAGTCACAAAATCCAAGACTTGCGGGGCAATTAAATGTGATGGTTGCGAAGCAGGCTGGAATCTACCAGATCAACCGGCTCTTTATGATTTCCCACTAGGTTGTATGAATAGACCTTCTCCTTTTAATCCTTTTTCTCCTGAAAATGAAAAATATATTATTCCTTTATCTGTGGCTGGAGGTGTTGTCTTTGTTGGAATAGTCGCTGCCATTGTCGGGGTATCAGTTTACTTTTGTAATCATCGTTATAACCGACAAGGGTATCAGCATATTGAAGGGATAGTCACAAACTGAGACAGTGCCGTGTAAATCGGGTAGCTGGTGGTGTCTAACCTACTGCCCGCACTCCGCTTCTGCATGAGGGTCTTCACCGTGCCCACTGTTTCAGGATATTTTCTGACTACAGTGAAATCTCAATATTCTCAGACATTCAAGTTTGACACTTAGCTATCCACCACCTAACCTGCAGGCAGCTGATAGACTGGGTCAGGCGCATACTCTGACCACTTTCTTCAATGTCATGCTGCAGCGGTCACTATGAATAATGCAATCTCAAACGCCGTACTTTGTAGTCTTTTTATTTTTGAAGCTTCACCTGTCTGGCCTGAACAGAGTCTCTCTTCATCTGTTTGTGATGGTATTTATTTCAGTGAATTTGATTGTGGTTATGGTCAGACATATTCATTTCCAGAGGCTGAATGTATAAAGGCCAATATTACTGTGGCGGGAACTAATAATTATTTATCAGCTACTAGCTCATGTTCGGAAGAAAGTGGTTGTACGTGGCGTTGCTACTCAGATGAGAACTGTTCGACTAAGCCTACTGTATATTCAGGTTTTTCGTGTGATTGTAAAAATTTAGATAATACAATTAATATTAATGGAAACGATATGTCTAGCTCTCAAGGCTATAAATTTGGAAGTGTTTGTTCTGATATGACATTCTACTTTGATGATTGCGTCGAAAGGGTCTTCACATATTGCTATGCATTTTCCCCTACCTCTATCTCTATGCAAGCTTCTGGTACCTGTATTAATTCTAATACTATGGAGCTTTGCAGATTCTCAGCATCAGAAGGTGACCCATATTTTTCCGAGACCATTAATTGTCCTTCATGTAACGCAACAGGTCATGGTTCTATTGGCGACCCTGGCGCAACGTGTACCGATAATGTTATCTGCTTTGATAAATGTCAATCCACTCAATGTCTTGAGCACATGAGTGATTCGCAACATTATTTTTATGGTTGTGAGGTAAAAAACTATAAAACGTGTGAATCAGATTTGTATTATCGCACAGTAAATGCAACAGGCACATGCTTGAACCCGAAGACAGGAAAACTCTGTGATTTCAGCCTTTATAATCTAATGAATCTAATAAACGATTACACGACTGTTTGTTCTTCATGCAGTGCTTATGTTACAGCATACCCAAGTACTCCAAGTATAAATAACATTACTGGGTGCTCGCCTATCGATTGCCTACCAGCCTGTCATGGAAATGATGATAATGAAAGCCACCGTAAAAATCTTATAATAATAGCCTCATCCGTCGGTGGAGGCGTGCTGCTGCTGACAGCTGCTGCAATTATTTATTATAAGTATGTTAAGAGAGCTGGATACCAAAGGATAAGTCATTAGTAAAATCTGTTGATATGTGTCGTGTTTTACCAGTTCAGTGCTTCTAGATATTTTAAAGAGGCAACGGTACGCCCAACGAATAAGGCTAGATTGCGCTCAGCCGTAATTTATCCTTATTGGTTAGCTGCACTCTCGCTCCGACCTTGTACCCAATTTATCTGGGTTTTCATTATTCATTACTATAAACATAACCCTATGGCCCGCCTCTGCATCTTTCACTGCCAAGACTACAGCCAAATGGGTTTTGCCCACGCCGGACCAAGCAACACAACATTCTCTGCACAAACCATAAAACCCAGACCAGAAAGCTCACGCATCACCTTGCGATCCACAATATGCTGCAAAAACTAATTAAACTGGACTAGTGTTTTAGCCAGGGCAGGCAATATCATCAAGTTTTCAGCCTTTTTCACTGGTTTGCTCTATCATGAGATAGTCCTCTTGGTTGATTATGGCTCTTAGGAGCTTGTAACACTAAGAAAGTCGGCCATAAACTGGTTAATCGAGAGGTCATTTCAAACCGGTGATTTTGGGTCATTGATTGCCGGAGTTTACAGTAATCGCATTATCAGGTTCTTATCATGATGCTCCCTGCTTTTTTTTATGTAAGAAACCTTATCTATCCTTCGATTGTTATTTTTTCACTATCCAGTGCTGCTTCTGAACCCACGTTAACCATAAATGAAAGTTTGGTTCGCTTTTCTTCCTCAACTTTTCCAGAGACCACAAAAGAGTGTCAGGGGGTGCGCGTGGCGAAGCACGTAATTGCAACAACGGCAAAGTGTGCGAAAATGATTAGTGTTCAAAACTCAAAAGCGGCAGTTGATGTATATGGTACCCATAATCAACTATACGGAAAAATCACCCGGTTTAGCTTTGGTACAGAAGAAGAAAAGCCAAGTCTGGGTGTTAGCATAGATGGCATTTCATTACTTCGCTTTGACAGCAGCCAAAATGACGAGTTTAACTTTTATACTACGGCTTATGATTCAGAGACTGAGTCACCAGTCTCAACTCAAGCTTATTTTATTGGTGAACAACAGTTAAATCAGAAGGTAGTAACTGTTTCAGCATTTACACCATCCGGTGATTTGGGTTACTTCAAACTTTCATCAAATACTCAGTTACCTGATGGAACGCCGATATTAGACCAAGACGGCAAGCTCGTCTGTTTGGCATCATCAGATAGTTACTGTTTTTTGCTACCGAAAGGGGAGTTTTTCCAAAAGCTTGACTATGATGATGACGATGATACTGATACCGACCTTATGACATATCTCATCGCTATTCCAATTGTAATCGTACTGCTGACAGGCGTGATGTTTGCTATTCTGGCATGCAAAGCCAAGCATAAAGGTATGCCTTGTGGTGTGCTCTGTAAAGGTATGCTGTGTACATACGACTACTGCCAGTATTTTAGTTGGTTCCGGTGTTTTATGTTTGGATGGTGCGCAGCAGTGGGCGAGGCAGGCTGGAAATGGATTGATACTTATGATCCTTCCAATGCTGCAGAGAGCAAACCAATTATAAACACACAACCACAAATATGAATCTGGGTTGTTCATTACAATTATATGGCCCTTTTGCAGGTTGGCTGATCATTTTGAGCCACCTGCCTAAGGGGCGTCATTATCTAACCGGCCTATCTAATTTTGTTTCATGATCAGGCCAGCCAGATCATGATTGCCGCTAACTCAAGCATCCCCATGTAGTTGCTTGACAGTCGTTCAGTAACTCCATTTACCTCTTCCTATTCGACTGTACCAAAGCGAATTTGCATAAAGCGATTCTTCTATCACGACTTTATCTGAATTTGGCAATTTCTATAGATTCCTGCAAGTCATCAATACGTCTGGGAGGATCATGTGGTAAGTCGTACCTGAGAAAACTATTGGAGAAGAATTGGAAGGGACAGTTTTTCGGTTCTATACTCACGCCTTCAACACCCATCACGCCTGTCACATCTGACATCTTGTCAAGGTTTTAATGATGATCATCGAACCACAAAAAATAATTGGCTTTAGCCTTCTATTTACGTCGCTTTCATGTTGTATGGCTGTGAATGCTAGCCCCCTTCCTGTTGCGGGAGCACTTATAGAATTTTTTCCTGAAACAGATTCTCCGCCTTGTCGCGGGGTGCTGGTATCGAAAGATTTAATGGCTACGTCGCCAGCATGCGGGCTAAAGGCAAAGGAACTCTCGAATGATGGACTGATTGAAACTTTAACATTATCAGGCGAGTCTGTAGGGTACATCACTGAACAGTCCGACAAGTCCCTTGAAAGCAGTATGCTAGTGAATATCAGCCTTGATAGTAAGACCTTCAGGCCGGGGAGTTATCCTGCCTTTAATGATGCTTTATTAGTTCCAGAGCAAGCATTTACGTACAATGTTAATGAAAAACGACAGCTGGTTCAGCAGCCAGTCACTCTTGCTCTTGATGAAACTCGAAATAAGTCGACATTTATTATTTCCTCAGAGTTCTCAATACCTCAGGGCTCACCAATCTTCGACCTCAAAAACCAGCTGGTTTGTCTGAGAGGTACGGACAACCAATGCTTCTCTGTCAGCGAACTGCCAATTGCAAGATTCAGAAGAGATCTAAAAGATTACCCGTATGATCCAGATGATGATTCAGATGACGAAATCTTTGCCTCACTTGATGCAAAATCATTAGGTATTGTTTTAGGAATCGCTGCTGCTATTGGTGTAGCAGCCACCGCATTTTTTTATCTCTCTACCTACCATAAAGCCCGTGCCATGGGTATGCCTGCCAGGGTTTACTGGGCTGGTATTCTGGGCCAGAAACACTGCGGTTACTGCGACTCAACTTCTGGATGTTATGCAATTGTTGGGATTTTCTTCTGCGCGCCCATCTTTTGGCCTCTATCTGCTTATCGTGCTGCGACAAACTGGATAGAAGAATATGGAGGCATACGCATAGATCGGGCCCCTATTATTACTAATCAGCCTCAACAGTCAGCACCACCGCTGTATTCCCAGTAGTATTAATCGGCAATCCCTCATCCGAGGTAGAGAGGTTTGCACATTGTATACGACAAAAATCAGGAGTAAGTCAGCGAGATCCACTGTCTTGATGTGTTTAAACTCAAAATACCTCACGATTATGGAACCCGCTGATCTACTCATTAAGCAAATTAGAACCTATCTGGAATAAGACGAGTGTCGACTGAATGTTCTTGCTTATCTTGTGCCTGGCTTGCTGGAAAAGCAGACAGGCCGTTCAGCAGGTCGCTGAATTATATGGCGTGTCAGAAGAAGCCGGTACTTACAGGGCTTTGCGTCATCATGGAAAGCCCAAGGCAACCCTTATTCAAGGGAAACTTTCCGCTCCCTGGCTGGACGAAATTGTGAATACAGTGAAAGGGCTGGGGGTTGTGTTATGAGCAACATTCAATTTCTGGAAGTTTTATCTATGCGAAATTTTAATGTTCTACTTGGCGTATTGAAGCAAGTCTATGCTTGGGTATTACTATTACTACTGCCTCTGGCTTCAGAAGCTATGGCAGACAATCACAAATATAAAGTATTTAAAACGCCAGCTGAGTCTTCTGTTAGCTTTCAGATAATTCAGGATAACGCCACTCATGTTATTTGCTTGGGAGCCCGTATCTCTCATGTTGAGCTAGTTACCAGTATTAGCTGTCTGAAAAGGCTGAAAACTCATGAAGGGGCAGGCGATGAAATTCATGCACTCTCAAGCAAAGGTGAGGATTATGGAGGCATACGATTTGTTTCTGAAGAAGTAATAACAGGTTCAGAGGCTGGAAAGTTAACAACAGTTCTCTTGAGCTCTCCCGGTAGGCCAAACAATCGTTGGCCTAAAATTGACAAGGAAGATTATGTTTCAGATATACCAATATCGGTACAAAGTTATTCCCCATATATAGGTAATGATGAACACAAACAACATAGGGTTAATCACTGGCTGCTTAGTGGATGCCAGAATGATCAATGCGCTTTACAAAACGATGACAACCCAAACTTGAGTGACGGTGAAGCTATTTTTCAGAACGGAAAATTGTTGTGTGTGAGTTCGTCAGGGCACTGCAACATGGCAAGATCAGTAAAGAGAATTAACGATGGTTCATGCGATTTGAAATGCTTCCAGTGTTTGGTCACTGATTCGGATTCTTGTATTGAGGGTTCGGGAAGTGGAACCTGTATCAACCAAAAAACACAGCAGGAATGTGATTATGAAGTTTTTTATAATAAAAAAGGTGATTATGACTGCCCATGGGGTTACTGCTCAAGTGTTGACTGCCCGACAGGTTGTAGTCCTCCAGACGCTCCGGATACGTGCAAATGTGAAACTTTCTTTGGTTTTCGGGATGATTCTCATAAAAACTGCGCCTCTTTGTACCCGAGCAATTGTATGGATACCACTAGCGATTGTGCTCAATGTCACGGCAATCACTTGGTAGCCATAATTGCCGGAAGCTCAGCTGCTCTCTGTGCGCTGGTTATAACCACTTATTGCTTATATAAAAATCGCCACCGTTTCGGGTATAAAAGATTAGGCAATTGAGGAGATTATAGTTTGCAATACGTTTTCTCAGTTAATGTAACGCTGATACTTAGACCTATGACAGCAGTAACATTTTCCTGAATAAAAAAGCACGATTAATAACGCGTGCTTTTATCAAAACAGAGAGCATTAGCATGATTAAAGCTAAGCCAAGTCATCAAAAAGACAGAATAAAAAACATCATTTTTTATTCTGTCTTGATTTGCAGTTATATCAATCACTCAGCTTTTGCAGAAACTGATACTGAAGATGGTGTTTTATCCAACCTTGTGTACTTCCAGCCCCAGATTTACATACCGGAGAAAGCTCAGCCTTGCCAAGGCATTCGTGTTTCAGATGACCGTGTATTAACCTCGAAAGCGTGTTACAAGAAAATATTTCATATGGCGAGACAGGCACTGACTATCGAAGCTCTGAACGTTGATAGCTTAACAATTGGTCGTATCAAAAAATTAAACAGTCAAGCGGCAGCAAGCGGGTTTCTGCCTATCAAAAGGAATGCAGATAATACGATCTTTAAGCCACTTCCATTGAGTTCTGGTAATGCTACCCGCAATACTGATGCGGTGGTCTATTATCTGGAAAACAATGACGGGTTAGTCGTTGCCAAGCAAGCAATATCTCTGGAGGAGTTACCTGTTGCAAATCAATTGACTATTCCATTACCTGTTAGCTATTTACCTGATGGGGCTTTAGTCAGTCAGCACCAAAGAGCCTTGTGCACTGTATCTGGTGATTCATGCGTAGTGATTAGTTCATTGCTGGGTGTTTTAAATCCCACTTTAACTTTGTCTGAAAAAACATGCATTCAGGAAGTTGTCAAAACATATCATTTTCATTGTGGAACAAGGACACTCAAATATTGCCAAGTTTTCCCTACATTAGAAGCAACGGGTACTTGTATAAATCCACTATCAGGTGAGAAGTGTGACTTTGATAGTTTGTATATAGAAGAGGAGCAATACCCTTATTATGTAGGGGGAGGGGATACTGTTAAATGCACTTCATGCTATGCGGAATACAATCATGAAGATGACCCTGACGACAGAAGCAAGAAAACGACGTGCAAACCCAAGGGTTGTATGCCCGGCTGCAAGGATAAACCTGACAATAATGGCAAAAATTTAATTGCGCCAATTGTTGGTGGTGTTGCGGGAGGTCTGGTTTTGATAGGCACAGTTGCAGGATGCCTGATCTACAAATACCGCCACCGGGCAAGTTATCAAAACCTTTAGCTCAAATCAAAGAGGCTGTTCTCTCAACTTGAACTACGGCTATCAATTTTCACTAATTTGCTGGTATCCGGCCCTGTGAGTGCATTTATAAATAATTATGGCTGCTGACGTGACGGCTAATAGCACTCCTACCCCCACAGACGTACCGACAATAATCCATTTGGTGCGGGCAGTGCCTTCACCCTTATGATGCTTGCCATGGTTGCAATCTGGCAGGCAGTCAACGGAAGAGCAGCCATTGCCAGAGACATCTCCTTCTGTAACCTGCTTGGCTGTAAACGTTGAGCAATTCACAGTGGTTGTCACTGGATTAAGGTAATAAAATTCCTTAGGGGAACAAGAACTGATTTCTCCAAAATCGCAGTCGATTTCAAACTGACAAGTTTCTGATTTTTGGGGATTTGTGCAGGTTCCACTCACATGACTTATTCCATAGCCTGCGTAGGTTTCTCGTGCCTCACACTCTTTTATCATTGGATTTTGGCAGCCAAAGAGATAAGGAGCAGGAAGATTGTTAATGCATGTATCAAACTTACAATGGTCAAAGCATTTGGCATTATCTGGTGAACAGAGGGCAAACGTACTGGGGTCAGAAGCACGACTGGCATTGCAAGAGGGGCACTTTATATCATCGAAGGGAACTGGAAATCTAATATCATCTAAGGCCTTGAATTTACAGACTTCCTTGGTATGAGCATTGGTGCATGTTCCTTCCGCAATGGCACCAAATTGATAATCAGTGCATTTGTCGATAACTCTATTAATGCAGTCACTGAAATAGTATTCAAACCCATCACACGCGCCTGGATCATAACCCTTCCAGCTGTATTCATCGTAACCATTGATTTGAACTGACCAAGACATACTGATATCTACACAATTACAGGAAAGGGACTTATAGCCGGTGGCACACTCAGCAGGCTCTGATGAACAGTGCTTATCTGTATAACATGTCCATGCACAACCATTTCCAGTAGGTAACCGCTCATTTGAGGACGTCTTCAAAAATCACAACCTGACTGCCAGCCTTTCCCCTGCAAACAACGCAGGAGATACCTAACGTGAAGCAACTGACAAAACCCTTTACCCGTCTCAACCCTGAGCAGTGGCAACAGATCATTGATCAGCAAATAGCCAGTGGCTTGAGCCAGAAAGCTTTTTGCCAAACTCAAAACATAAGCCTGGCAACATTCACAAACTGGAAACGCAAACTCAGGAATTACAACAACACTGACTCCTTTGATATCGCTCAGGCTTCTGCCCCGGAATGGGTTGAAGTCCCAAACGGGCTGACTGAGCCTCCAGCCAGCTTAAACTGGCAGTTGGAACTTGAGCTGCCCGGTGGTGTTATTCTTCGTATGCGTCGCTGATCATGTTTTTTCCAGAATCTCAGGTTCGGATCTGGCTCTACAACCGGCCCACCGACATGCGTAAATCCTACGACGGCCTGTCTGCCCTGGTGAGAAACAAACTTGAAGAAGACCCACTCAGCGGCCAGCTGTTTGTCTTCATCAACCGCAAACAAACCCAGTGCAAGGTGCTGTATTTTGATCGCAGTGGATACTGTATCTGGAGCAAACGACTGGAACAGGGTCAGTTTCATACTCATGCAGGCAAATCCATCAAGCAAACAATGGCGTGGACAGATCTGAAGCTCATCCTTGAAGGCATTGATACCCGCTGCGTTCAGCAATATAAACGCTACAAACATCAACCGTCCCGTTACACAAAAGGAGAGTCAAAGGTCTATCTTTAACCGCCATGAAATTACCTGTTTCGACCCCCGGCACCACTGACCAGGACCTGCTCCAGCAGATCCTGGTCTTGCTGTCGGAGCGTGATCAGGAAATAGCTTCTCTTAAACATCAGCTGGCCTGGTTTAAACAACAGCTATTTGGTGAAAAATCCGAAAAGCGCCTGATTGAGAATCCGGACCAGCTGGCGCTGGGAGAAATCCTTCAGGACAAGCCTGAAGAGCAGGAAACTCCCACAGAAACCATCACTTACGAACGGCGGAAAAAGAATCGCCCTGAAGACTGTGTGACCGATCAGGGACTGCGCTTTACTGAAGATGTACCGATTGAACTCATCCCGATGCCTGCTGCAGAAATGAAGGGTGAAGACGCAGACCAGTACGAAATCATTGACTACAAGTACACCTATCGGCTGGCGCAGCGCCCTGCCAGCTATGTCATCCTGAAATATCAGCGCGAAGTCGTTCGCCATAAGCCCAGCCAGACGCTAACAACGGTAGCCGCACCATCAGGATTATTTGATCGCAGCTTTGCCGATGTCAGCTTTATCGCAGGTCTGCTGGTAGAGAAGTACCGCTTTCACGCACCGCTTTACCGCCAGCATCAGAAACTTGAGTCCAGTGGTATTACCATCAGCCGTGGAACCCTGACACATCTTGAGCAGCGTGCCGGGCAGTTACTCAAACCCATCGCTGACGAAGTGCTCAACAGCTGTCTGGAAAGTCATGTCCTCACTCTGGATGAAACGCCCGGAAAAGCGGGCCGTAAAAGCAAGGGCAAGATGCAAAGAGGCTACTTCTGGTGTTTTTACGGAGACCAGAATGAGATAGCTTTTACCTTCTCCACCACTCGTTCTGGCAGGGTCGTAGAGCCTTATCTGAAAGAGTATAAGGGGGTCTTGCTGACCGATGGTTATTCGGAATACGACCGCCTGTGCATGAAATATCCCAAAATCATCCATGCCCAGTGCTGGACACATAGCAGGAGGTACTTCGTCAAGTCACAAGAGGTCGAGCCAGAAGCCGCAAAAGAGGCGCTGGACTGCATAGGTGCGATCTATCAAGTCGAAGACGAAATCCGCAAAGCTGGGCTGCAAGGCGAAGCAAAGCAGGAATACCGCCAACAGAATGCCAAGCCACTGGTTGATCAGTTCTTTAACTGGCATAAAGAACAACTTCGTCGCCTGAATCTGGTGAAAAGCAACCCATTGAGCAAGGCTCTTGGCTACGTGAACAAACGGGAAAAAGAGCTACGGCTTTATCTGGATAATCCGGATGTCGCCATTGATACGAATCACCTGGAGCGAAGTCTCAGGTGTATCCCGATGGGGAGAAAGAACTGGCTTTTTTGCTGGACAGAAGAAGGGGCAGTCAATGTAGCCGTGTTCCAGACGTTAATCGTCAGTTGTCTTCTTGCAGGCATTGATCCATACAAGTACTTCGTCGATGTGCTTCAGCGCATCAGTTACCATCCGGCTCGAGATATCCGGGAGCTAATCCCGCGAATCTGGAAAGAGAAATTCGGGGCCAATTCGTTAAAATCCGATCTCGATAAGTAGGGGGAGTCTATACCCTGCTTGAACGCTTACTCCAGTAGTACATGATGTCTTGGCTGAAGAATAGTTACCCTGGCCACCAGGGCCAGAAACGACTATATCTGCAGTGACACACTGGCCATGGGGGAAGGTCACATCTTCTTCATCACAGAAGTGATCATTGTTGAAAGTAAGCCCATCACAAGCAGCTCGAGCCGAGCCTTCAAAAATTAAAGCAAGATACCAGAAGAGTAAGAATTGAAATTTCATAGTAGAAACAGAACAACCATCGCTCAAGGACCGATGACTTCCACCTCTCTTAGTGAGCCGCCTAAAAATTAGACGGCAGATAGCTTAACGTCAAAATTGGACAGGTTTTCCTGGGTTACAGGGATATAACGAACGTTCAGAAAATCCCTCGTTAAAATGAACAGACCAGTCCATGAAAAAGTGGTTTCCAAGTTATGTTTTACAGGGCAAGGGGTGGTGTTTTTTGTCGCCAACGGATTCATCAAAAGCTTGGTGCACTGGTTATGGCTGGATTGGGTTAATTAGCCAGTCAGGAAGGCCGAGATTGTTGGTTAAAGGATTATGCATTGCTGCTGAATAATCCTTTTCCTCGCTTTCCCTGAACGCTTTCATGATGTGGTAGGGTGAATGTACTCCTTGTGGAGAAGCGCTATGTAGCCAAGTCTCTCGGTTCAGAGGTGTGGCATCAAGTGCTTGTAGGCTGAATGTCATACAATTGTTATCTTTCTTGTAGTTCCATTTTTCACCGAAAAGCTGTGAGTAAATTTCTCTCAACCTGCCCAGGTCCGCCTCCCTGCCATACAGGTCACTGAACCTATTCACCGAAAGAGCATCTTTTAATTGTTTTTTCTCTGCCCTTAAGTACTTAACTGTGGCCTCTTTATCCATAAACTCCGGGTAGTCGCGGCCCTGGAGGATATGAAAGCTGTTGAACTCTCCGTTTTTTGAATTACGGAACAGTAAAAAAGCATACCCGTCATCGGTGACACCATAACCACTCACTGCCACAACTACAGGCTCGGTCATATCACCAATGTGCTCATCAAATAAGTCACCATTTCTCAGGTGGATGCCATACAGGGGCTTTGCCCACTTTCCCATGCTGCCACCCCCATCGGCTGCCTTTTCTACAAGTCGTAAAAGAACTGCAGGCTGTGTGTCCTGTATTGATTGCAGCTCCGAAGTATGAGGTGCTTGCAACACCTCTGCATTTTGCTCAACGGTCATTTCCTCAGGTAATGGCTGATCGTTTTGCAATATATGGGCTGGTTTGGCGGGAGGTAAGGAAGTAGAAACAATGGCATCCGGTTGAACTTGCTGGATAGCCTGATTGGATACCGACTGGTTTGGAACCTCTTCGTATGTTTCTGGCAAGTCCAAACTAACAGTTACAGACTCGTAGGTGAGAGCATAAATTTCGTCAAAGTGTAGCTGATAATACGTAAGCACGTCTTCAACCAGACGCCTCAATATCTGTGTTGCATCTTTTATTATTTTACCAAGCTCATGAACCCATGGATCAAACTTCTCCATTATATGGCGGTATCTCTCTCTGATTTTCTTTATTTTATGATGCTCATGGTACTGAAGTACTCCTTTTATCATGACTTGCACTTTTTGAGGGGAAATCTTTGAAATTTCATTTTTCATTCTTTTGTCCAAAGCTTTCTGAACATCTTCCCTGCATTTTCTGTATTCAGTAAGATTAATGCGTAAATCATCCATGAACAAATAATTAACACTCATGGCTCCACCAATTCCAATCAGTCCTCCGAGTGTACCTCCAAGAGCGGCTCCAGCGAGAGACCCCCACGACCCACCAAATTGTGTGCCGACAGCTCCCCCTACAACAGCACCAGTAACCCCCGCAGTCTCTTTTGAATAACCCTTCTTGCTACTTTCATTACATACTTTTAGAAAAAATTCACAGTCTTCATCAGGTACTATATTTTTAAGTTTGTTTACAACTTTATTAAAATCAGCATTAAATTTTTTGAAATTGTCAGTAATAGTTTCTTCTGGGAATACTTTCGGTATTATGTAGGAAACAATAGTATCCGACACAATGCTGTTAATCTCTTTCAAGTCAGGTAATTTACCATCAGAATCTTGAACTTTCTTTTCGATCTTCTTTTTTATCAGTGTCATGAACCTATTATCTGGACGTATTCTCGATTTAATGAAATGTTCAAAAAGCTCTTTTTTTTGTTTATCTTCTTCCAGAACCGAAAGAATCACATCCTCTAATTTTTTGGTAGGCACAAGCTCATCTTGTTTTTCTGAAATGGAACATGCAAAAACCAGCTCTGGAGTTTTATGTAGTTTTAATTTTTTTAAATTTTCTTCAAACTTCTTTTTAAACAGCTCTTTCTCTTTTTCTTGATCAACGCATGTATCAATCTTGTTACAAACAAAAACAATCTTATTCCCATTTTTTGTTAAAGCGCTAATAGCTCCTTTATCAAACCCATTCAGATCATGATCAAATACAAAAACAACCAGATCGTCGGGGTGAATTTCTTGATCTTGAATAAATCGACCTTTAAAGTAATCAGCATCATGATCAAAATCCCCATACCCTTTTAAAGATCTTATTTCTAAATCGCCAAATCGATAAACAGGATCTGAATTTTCATTGAAAACTGGAATTACTTTAAAAGGTTTCCAGCCGACTAACCGATTGCCTAGTGATGATTTGCCAACATCTTGTTGCCCAACAAAGACTATTCTCAGTACGGGATGTTTTGATAAACTTAACGCTTCCATGTTACCTAATAGCTCTCGCTCTCTCCGTTCATCATTATCATCTTCTCTATCACTGGCTCCACCTGTGCTCCGCCCCCCCCTTTGCCCGTAACTTCCACTATTACCACTTCCTGTTGCTCCGGTTGAGGTAGATTTCTGGCTTCCCCAAAACTGGCTGTTCATAGCCTGATAAATGAGTCTATTGATATCCTCTCCTTCATAGATTGTCTCTGTATCGGGTTCATGACCCGCAGTCTTGTCTTTAACTCTACCTGAGTCAGTCAATGTTCTACCCAGCTGCTCCCACTCAAACTCCAGGTTAAACTCATGATCCGGCCACTCTGCCAGCGTATCGATTTGCTTTTCAATTTGCTGTCGGGAGCCTTCATCCTGTTCAGACAGTCCGGCGGTCATATCCATAAGAAAGTGAATAAATGCTTCTCTGCCGCTCAGTTTGGGAGCAAGCCATTGCAGTAGCTGTTGCGAACTTCCCATATATGCCTTTAGCTGGCGGAACTCTGCCTGGCTCAGTTGCATTACAGAAGGCGTTGAACCATTAAAGCGGATGTGTAACGTCACTCCTGAAACAGGATCGGGCTCGCCCATGACCCAGTGGTTGCCGTGAATATTAACGATCGTCAGCAATTGAAGGCTGTGATTCCATGGTTACAGCAATATCCTGATGCGCTGGTTTTGGTATCCAGTGGATCACTGCAACAGTTTCAAAAACTATCCAGTCTCTGGCATGAACATCCAATTTACATCATGCCCCCGGAGCTGATTCATCGCTTTCAACTGACTACCTTGCCCGCATTAATGACACCAGAAAACCTGAATCACTGGCGAGTGATAACAGCAGCAGTATCACAGTTTTCTGCCATTGATGTGGTGTCATGGGCAAGAGCTTTGATTTCCATGTCTGCACAATCTGCCTCTGCGCAGGAAACCACAGACAACCCATCAATAGCCCTGTGCCAGAACGTACCCATTCTGTCAGAGAAGTTGATTAATTCTGTACCCTGGAAAGAGCTGTTTCCCATTCGTATCGGACTGGCAAAAATGGGTTCGGGTAAAGAGCCTGATGACAGAGCTAACACCATTACGGGGTCATGTTTCTGCGAAGACAGCGCTGGCATGTTTCACCCTGGCGTGACTACCGGCTTCTGGCGACCTCAAAAGCTGATTGAACTTACCCGCAGTCCCGGCTGCCTGATGGCATTGGGTGGTCACAAGCTATCTATGGTTGACCAGCGTCGTTGGGGAACACTGGGTTCTGCCAATATTCCCAAAGGCTTAACCTATCTCCACGCTCATGTTTACAGCCTGCCACTGATTGAAATGCTGAATATGTATACCGGCATTGGGGGCTGTACCAGTGATCTGGTGGATTTTGATCTGCTGAATTTGTCAGAAGTAGACCCGTCGTGGAATCACCCGGAGCTGGCCGCCCTGCTCTCTCCCGACCTGGCTGCTTATGCCAATCCTGCGGCGATTAATGCTTGTACAACTGATGGCCTAGCCGCTTTGAACTCACAACCTATGGATAATCTACACTGGTGCGCTGGTAGCTGGGGTTCCCTTTATCCATTGTCCGGTTTTACCAGCACCTACGGTCACTTTGCCGATAACACCAGTCTGCTGGCAACACGAGCTCTAGCCAAAATTCACCGGATTGGTCTTGGCAGAAAAACCATAGGAGAAGAGGCCCAGTGCCAGAGCCGTATCACTCCCTGGCTCCCCAAAAGCCAGTACAAAATGAGCATGTTCTGGCCTGAGCCGGAGAAGCAGAATGCACACTGGATCGGGGCTTCAGCCGCAACATGGGGAATGCATCGTCACCCATTGGCTAAAGACGACGCTATGTATCTGCTTTGGCAATATCGGGATTGTTGCCAGACCGTCAGTCAATGACAATACGTGCCTGCTACAACCTACTGGCTCGGTTGTTAGCTTTCTGCTTTCACACGGCAATGGCAGAAACCACTCAGGAAGCCATTCGCACATTTGAGCAGCATACCCGCTCCACCTGGCTCCATCAGATTAACCAGCAATCTGAAGCTATTACAAGAAACCCTCAGCCTACTACCAACCAGGTACCAAACCTGATGATGGAAAAACCTTCAGACACTACTCAGCGTCGGAAGTTGGAAAGTTATTATCAAAATGAAGATTTCGATGGCTTACAATCTTTTGGTGAACAGCGGGCGCAACAACTGGAAACTGAACAATCCCCCGTAGGTGAAGCATGGCGCCTATTGAACCAGTCACCGGATCGATATTACCCCGATGCCAACGAACACACGATTCTCCACCCTGTAGAACAAAGTATTAAGGCCCTGCAGCACCCCAACACCTGATCTAAACAGAAGCACTGGCCTACAGATGCTAATGGCAATCCCATATACGACAACTCTTTAGATGGGCAGAGCGAAATGAGTGCCACGATCGCACGACTACGTCGACATTTCAGAGGCTGTGACTACCAAAGAACACTGGTACTGAAACAAGACCGTCAGGTACACAGCCCGGACATCAGGGAGTGCAGCCGGGTCCTAGTTAAAGATCACAGCCTGACGCTCAATCGCCATCTGACTGTCCAGCCTTTTTTGAAACATATACGAGGCAGCAGTATCTCCGGCCTAAGAGCCTGCGACAGTGGTTCAGACACAGAAGGTTGCCTGGAAATCCGGTTGGGCATCAGCCGCAGTGCTGACAACTACTACCGCTGCCGCTGCTGTATTAAGGAAGAGTCACTGACGGTGAAAATGCTGAAACCCGAAGCCCTCAATCAAGCCAAACTGGTCGATGCCCGCTGGGATGACCGCATTCAACTCTGGCTGAATGATCACAAGCTATGGCAAAGCAACCCAGATTTTCCGCCAGAATCCGGTGGCCGGTGTGACCGGGATAAAAACTATTACCTGAACCAGGAAGTCAGCCTTGCCAGGGAAGTCATTCAGTCCGGAGCACCCGATATATCCTTTCGGTTAAGAACCTCCGTCGGTGATAAAGGGGAAGGCTTTGCCTTGGTCCGTCTGTATTTTGATCTTAGCCAGCTGGTTTCATCAGACCATTGGGGGACCTTGGCACAACAAGAGCAGCTGGCCAATATGCAGCAGTGGCATAACGATGGTCTATGCAAGCTGTCGTTTCACTGCCTTGAACGACTGCCTGCGGCTGAATATACCGTACACGGCAAAACCGTCCCTCTGTTCTCTTCACTGTCTCCAGAATTACCTTCGGACTGTAAAATGGCCAAGGCTGAAGTCGACTGTTTCTTCTACAAAACGAGATCATCAAAATCTCCGCCGGATCACTGTGCTCACTATGCCAATAACCCTCACTGTGAGTTTCTGGACAGCCGTTGTTTAGGGGAAAAGTCCGGCATCTGTTATACCCGACAGGATCGTTATGACTGTGGCTACAAAGGCCACGTGAATCGCATCGGTATCGAGGAAAGTATTCACTGCGAAGGTCAACCCATGCAGTGCATGTTAGGCGAGTGTCAGGCCAATATTACCGATGCGGATAACACTGACTTTGCCAGTGCCGTCAGCCGTCTCCATGCTGCAAAACATATGGCGCACGATATGCAGTGCAATCAGGACGGGAGTGGATGCAAGATATTCAGCGGCAAGCCCTGCACCTGCAAACAAGGCATTTTAAATATGGTGGACTGCTGCAATCTACCTACCCATGTGAATTTTGCCAGCTATTTGAACCTGCTGCTGATGGGCTATCTATTTGATCAATCAGCAATCCATCTACAGGGGAATTTTCCCAATCAGCTGACTGGGTCTTATCAGAAAATGAGGGAACCACTGATGGAGGGCATCAACAAGCTCAGTCAGCCTGCAAAGAATCTATGGTCCGATTTAGGCAAAAGCTGGGACAAGCTCACAGAAAGGCTATGGCCGACACCGGCTGAAGTTCATACCCAGGCTGCCACTGCCAAGCCCATTGCCGGAGAACTGTCGCATGAAGCTCAGAAGTCTATGCTCGGCAATATGCAGCAACAACTGATGCGAAAGATGGCAGAAGTCGTTCATAAAATTCTGGGCGAGGATGCCACCAATCTGCTTTTTCGAACGGTTGGTAACAACCTGGCTTCTCAGGGCAATCAGCTGAGCCAACAAACCCTGATTATGAACCCGGCCATCACCTCAGCGATCAGCGTCGTCACCATGATCTATACGGCATACACCATGACCAAACTGATTATTCAGATCACCAACAAATGTGAAACCGAAGAATTTGAATTAGCCGCCAAACGGGAGATGAAAACCTGCCATAAAGTCGGCAGCTACAGGGAAAACAAGTTTTTGGGATTGAGCAGCATGGAGTACAACCGCTATTGCTGTTTCAGTTCACCCCTTTCCCGCATCATGCAAGTGCAGATCAGGAAGCAGCTGAACACTGGATGGGGCTCTGCCGAACATCCCGATTGCTCGGGTATAACGCCTGAAACTCTGCAAGCTGTGAACTGGAACCAGATTGACCTTAGCGAGTGGCTGGCATTGTTAAAACTGCAAAACAAACTGCCAGAGTTGAATGCCGATACTCTGAAACAGTTGAATCTGGAAACTCTGACGGGCAAAGGGTCAAGGTTGGATTTCGACCAGCAGCGGGAGGACAGTCGCAAGCGGCTGGAAGCGCGCTATCACGATATAACACCAAGCCATATCAACAGTTATCAAGCAACCAAATCTGAAGAGATACGCCATTCTTCACTTCACCGCCGATGAAAAAGTTTTATATCACCATGTTCAGGATGAGATTTCGACTTCTACCTTGTTTCGGTAAAAAGGCTTACCTCTTACAAAACGAGCTTCATTGACTCTAGCCAGGTGACCGTTTCCGGCAACCTTTGCTTTCTTAGCCTGCTCAGATATTCATCAACCGTCAATGATGGTTTTTTTAAAGCACCTCTCGCCGAGCGGATCACGCCAATGACTTCTGCCGGATGCAGATCAATCAGATCATGAATAAAGCTGTCAGGATGAATAGCCTGAAGTTCATATGGGGTTAGGGCTTCATCAGGAAAGTCTTTCAGGTTATAAGTCACTATGACATCGGCATTAGCGACAATTGCCGCTGCAACAACATGCCGGTCATCCTGATCTGGTAGTTGAACTGAATCAATCAAGTGCTCAAAGCCTTCAACCACTGCATCCCGGACATGAGCGTTCATCAGCTGTCGGGTTTTATTGAGGTAGTTCTCATCAATGTCTGGACGATTGGCTTTCAGATTGCGAGTCCACTCATCATGAATTTTGTCTGTCCACTTGGCGCGAAAAGTGTCTGTTATCGCCAACCTTAACAACACGTCTCTTAACACCGAAGGATAAAGAACACAGGCATCAAAAACAGCAGTAAATTGAGAAGCCATTAATACTCCGGATCGTTCATCTGGGAGAGGGATGACAACTCATCCAAAGCTGAGAGTCGTTTAGCATCTATAGCTGCTTTGTAATCCATTAAATCCTGATACCGGACTCTGCGATGCCGACCAACCTTGTGGTGAGGGATTTCCCCCTCATCCAGCATTCTGACCAGATAAGGCCGGGAAACATTGAGAATATCAGCGGCTTCCTGAGTGGTCAGTTCCGCATGGATCGGGATGATTTTTACCGCATTGCCCTGTCCAAGTTGCGCCAGAATATCAACCAGCAGGCTCAACGCTCTGGTTGGAATCGACAACGCATGCTTTTCCCCATCCTTAGAGCTGATATCAATTTGCTGAGATTTAGCACCCGTCTCAAGAAAGGCTGAAATTTCCCGGCTGCACTCTTGTGCAATCGCAATCTCTTCAGCAGTAGGCAGAGTCAGTTTGTCTTTTGTAGTCATAGGTATTCCCTGATCGAATATTTACTAAGTTTTTTCCTTAACTGCAGTTTAATCGAAATAAACGAAATAGCAATAAACGAAATATTCGAACAAACCCGAACTTTCTGAGAGACATCATGGAAATCCCCCGCACCATCAACGACCCCATCCAGTTCCTGTTCTGGTCTCTGGATGAAATCTACCCCGTAGCCGTCGGCCTGATCTGGGGTATCTGGTTTGACCAGCTGCTGCTGGGCATGTTTCTGGGCTGGATGGCGATTCGTGTCTATCGCCGGTTTCGGGATCGTCACCCCGACGGCCACCTGAGCCACCGGCTTTACTGGCTGGGCTTTTATTTTGTAAAAGCCAGAACCTTGCCCAACCCTTATGTTCGGGTCTTTTACCCTTCCCGAAAATGACCATTCAAGACTATCTGCGTCGTTTGAAGCAATGGCGTCAGCAGCTCTGCGTGGACAGACTGATGCTGCTGGTACTGGTGCTGACGAATGCACTGCTGCTGATCCACTGCCTGAGTCGCAAACCGGCTGTTGAGCTGACTTTGCCATTGATGGATGGGCAGATCGTCATTCACTCCGGTGAGGCTTCGCAGATCTATTACGAATGGTGGGGGCTGTCTCTGGCTGAATTGCTGGGCAATCTCAATCCACAGAATCTGTCGTTTGTTGAATCCAGGCTGCAAAGTCTGCTTTCACCTAATCTGCACCGGCAAGTCCATGAAACATTGAATCGGCAGTTCCACCAGTTACGGGAAGACAATGTTTCCCTGAGCTTTGAGCCATTGCAGCTTGACTTTGATGAAAACACTCATGAGGTCAGAGTGACGGGGAACAGTGCTCTCTCATCAGGCCATCAGCGCATGTCTGGGCAGAAAACCTTTACCTTTCAGTTCAGTCTGATCCGTTATCGCCCTGTGCTTGCTGTCATCCAGATTGAATCTGATCTCAAGTAACCCTTCCTTTATTCAGAGATTCCTCTATGAACAAAACGCTTTTTGTTGCTGTCTGTTTTTACTGTTCATTGACTCTGGCAGCTGCACCAGTCAAGTTGCAGGTATCACCGGGTCAACAGCAACCCATAACCCTGAGTCGTCTACACCTGAATCGAATTGTCACGCCTTTTGCCGCTCCCCAGATTCGAACTATTGATCAGGCTGATATTCGGATTGAAGGTTCAGTGATTTATCTCTCTTCGCAGCAAGAAAAACCTTTTGTCGTCTACATCACTCCTCATGATAATGAGTCTCATGCCCTTTCTTTGCTGGTAACACCACTGGATGTTCCTCCCAAAGAAATCCAACTGTCACTATCAAAACAATGGCAGCAAAAAATCAGCCATAACAAGGCATTAGCAAAACGATTCGAAGAAGCCTCGGACTATCAGCAGGCTATCACGGAAGTGCTTGCTGCGCTGGTGAAGGGACAAATACCGGAAGGTTATGAACTGAGCGTTTTGCATCAATCTGATATTCAGCATTGCGAGCAGGACGGCCTGATGTTTGATTTTTCCAAAGGCCAGCAGGTTCAGGGGCATCACTTCAGCATTCTGATAGGTACTGCCCGAAATAACACCGAAAAACCGCTTACATTCCATGAAAAAAACTGTCAGGGCAGCCACACTGCCGCTGTCGCAATGTGGCCAAATAACACCCTGCATCCTGGCCAGCGAAGAGAGGTGTTTATTCTTCTGAATACGCCTGATTATGAATCTGCTCCCATATTGCGCCCTTCCCTGCTGACCAAATAATCATCAAGCAATGAACACCATCAACCATTATTTAACACCAAGAATAAAGCGTTATGGCATTGTGCTGGGTACCGCAGTGGTTCTGGTCACCCTGATTTTTACAACCAGTAAACGGCAGGATTCAGACATTACTAAAACTCCGGAGCAAACCACCTCCTCTGTGGACTTTACCGGAGTGCCACCGAAAGAGTTAACTCTGAACCGTATCAGTGGTGATCTGGAACGCATCCATCAGCAACAAAAAGCTTTGCATGAAGCGTATCAGCAAGAAATGGAGAGGTTGCAACAGGAAATTAGCCAGCTGAAGAAGCCCGATCAACCCACACTCTCTGTTCCTGAACCTCCGCTACCAGAGTCTGTTCCGGATGTATTGCAGTGGAATCATTACAGTCAATCACCAACAACCCAATACAACGAAACTGATTACTATGACACACCTCCTCAACCACCCAGACCTATCCGGGTATTAGGAACTACCAACCCTCAGGCAGTCACCCTAAATTCAAAACCAGAGGATAAACCAAAGCTTTTGCGCTTACCGGCCGGAAGTCTGCTATCCGGCCAGTTAATCACCGGGCTGGATGTTCCGACAGGGCAAGGCGCAAGACGTGAACCTTATCCTGTCCTTATCCGCATCAAAGCTTCTGCCATTTTGCCCAATCGCTATCGCACTAACGTCAGGGAGTGCTTTGTTCTGGCATCAGGCTATGGCGATCTGAGTTCCGAGCGGGCTTATCTTCGCAGTGAAACCCTGTCGTGCATCCTCAAATACAACGACAAGGAAGAAGTGATTGAACGACCTTTAGAAGGTTATATCGCCGGAGAAGATGGCAAAGCCGGATTACGTGGCAGGCTGGTCAGTAAACAGGGGCAGGTTATGGCCAAGGCGGCTATGGCAGGCTTTCTCAGCGGTATCAGTGAGGCCTTTGATACCAAACCCGTCCCAGTCTTGTCTGTAATCCCCAACCAGAACGGCCAGATTCAGTCTCCTTTTCAGTCTGGCTTAAAGGGCAGCCAAGCTCTGCAAAGCTCTTTGATTAAGGGCAGTAACAAAGCATTGGAAAAGCTGGCAGATTTTTACCTGCAGCTGGCTGACCAGATGGTGCCCGTCATTGAAATCAGCGCCGAACGTAAGGTGGACCTGATTCTCACCCGTGGTCTTAAGAACTAATCTTTCGAGGCTTTTTCTATGTGTAAACACGATACCAGAGCATTGCTTCTGATGGTTTCGCTGGTACCTGTTATTCAGGGCTGCTCACTGTTTGGTGTTGGTGAAGCTGAGTATGCCTGCCCGGAACCCGGCAAAGGCGTATGTAAATCGGCAAGACAGGTCTATCAGGATACCGGTTCAACGTCTGCTGAAAACCTGTTTCCTTCAGCTCCCAAAAACTATTCAGAACCCGATCTTCGTTTTGTAACGCCCGAAGCGATACCCAACCGCACACCCGCTCAAATCCTGAAAATCTGGATTGCACCCTGGGTTGACAAGCGGGGCAACTGGCACAGCGGCGGAGTTGTGATGACCGATATCGCACCAAGAGACTGGCAGTCTGCCATTCCCGTCTATTCACCGTCTAATGATTAATGGAGTCACTGAAGATGTATGTACTGCCTGCTGATAGACCACAACTTGTTATGAAGCTGCAGAAACTGATGGTGTCCCTGGCACCACTGATCATGCTTTCTTTACTACCACAGGAGCTGCAGGCGGCCAATCCTGTCAATGTGACAGGTTCCACTGACTTTGCGGAAATTTATGGTCGTTTGGTGGGTTGGATCAAGGGAGACCTGGGGCGAACACTGTCTATCTCTTTTGTCCTGATCGGACTGGCCTACGGCATGGCTCGAAACTCATTAATCGGCTTTGCTACCGGGGTGGGGGCCGCTGTCGGATTGCAGGTCACTCCCACCATTATTAATTCCATTTTCGGGCTTTAACCATGTCCACCTCAAAGGCTTTAGCCATTATCAATCAATGGTTACACCCGCATCACGCTGATGAAAAAATCCTATTACCAATCAATCTTCCAGAAGCTGATCAGTCTATACAACCAGGTTCAGGTTGCGCTGGGTATCAGGTGAGCACAGGAACAATCCTGCATCAGCAACAAAAGCTTTTGGAACAGTTAAACGAGCAGCTGAATTTGCCAGCAGACCTGCAGCGCATGTTTGACCAAACACTGGATAATCTCACCAACTGGCTCCATCTCTTACCTACTCATCCTCAGCACCACTGTGAACCAGCAGGCGCGATCCGCCATGCTCTGGAAACGGCCTTCTGGTCCGTCACAGCCATGCAGCAGATTCACAGAGACCACGACTTGTATCCAGATCAACGCAGAGCGAGGGAACCGCTATGGCGGTTAATGGCAGGGATCGCCGGACTTTTATATGACAGTGGGAGAATGACCTCTTGTCTTGTTGTTCAAACATCATCCGCAGAGCAATCAGCAGAGCAATGGCCAGCGTTCCAGCAACCTCTTGGAAGCTGGTTGCAACAACACCGCATTAGCCATTACTCACCCCATTGGAAACAGTGTGATACCGATCCCGGGAAACCATTAAGACCAGAATATACGGCCATCAATCTGTTACTTTTGCCGCTGCTGACTCCTCAGGCATTCCGCAATGCCCTGCAACCCGACAACAGTAATGGTGCTCTCTGGCAGACTTTTATCGGTGCGCTTACCGGACAAAAAAGCGGCCATGGCGTATCGCAAATCATCGATGCCGTTGAGCTGGCACGTCTGAAAAGCATCAAATTGCATTTCGAAAATGCGGAGGCGCTTAACCAGATCACAAAACCGTCCAAAACTGAGGATCAGCCAACAGAGGAAAAGGATAATGAACTCGGTTGGCTTGAGCTGGTTATAGGTAACCTCCACGCAGAGGATATCAAATGGGCGAAAGACAGCCTTCTGCTGCCTTGGCCTGATGCGGTCAAATCCAGGGAAACTCCAGAACCGGATATTCTGCTCAAACAATGGAACCAGAGAGGTTGGATCAGACCTGTTGGCAATCAGATTATTTTTCGACGTAATGGCCGACTGGTCATTGCTCTGCAACCTGTCATTTCCGAACAGTGCAAACAATGGTTGCCAACAAAAAACATCACGGGGACACAGCATGATCAGTGATCGCCCATATCTGCAAAACTGGCGACCCATTTATGAGTTGAGTTCTTCTGCCGTATGGTTCTCCGCCATGATTACAGCCTATACCTTATCGTTTTTCAGTTCACTGCCACTGATTGGTTTTGTCCTGACCTCTGCTTCCTGCGGAGTCATGATGTTCATTCGGCTGAGACAGGCTTTGCCAAGATGGCAACAGCATCGGCGGCTTAAGGGGAAAAAGCTGGCTCTGTTAAAGCTAACGGGAAAAAAATGCCATTCATTGCAAACAAAGAATCAGAAGCAAGGAGTCTGGTTAGGCTGGGGCTTTGAATGGCAACGGCTCCATGGACAAAGAGCCTGGGACTTATTACGAAGTGATAACCTGCCAGCCAAATCAGAAAAAAACATGGGAGCAGGCTGGATTCACGGTATGGAAGAACATGAGGAGCCGTTATATCAGCCTCTTGAACAGGCTCAGATGCATACCATGGTGATCGGTGTCCCGGGCAGCGGTAAAACCCGACTCTTTGATTTGTTGGTGACACAAGCCGTATTACGCAATGAGCCCGTTATTATCGTCGACCCAAAAGGCGACCATGATCTTGCCAGCCATACCCTCAGAAGTTGCGAGCTGTCAGGCAATCAATACCGGTTTATGAAGTTCCATCCGGGCTTTCCTGCCAATTCCATTCGTATCAACCTGCTACAGAACTTCAACCGTTCCAGCGAGCTGGCCAGCCGGATTTCTGGATTGATGCCTTCCGGTGGTGATAATGCACCCTTTCAGGCTTTTGCCCAAAAAGCCGTTGATGCCGTAGTTCAGGGCTATCTGCTCTGTGGTCAGCGCCCTACCCTTGTCATGATTCGTCAGGGACTGGAAGGTGGCGTCACCAGACTGCTAATCAGAGCGCTCACTATTGTCTGTACACGACACCTGGCTCAGGCAGCAGATATCATTCGGGCGAAGGAAGTTAAGGGCAAAAATAAAGCCGAAGCCGAGGCACGACGCTGGATAGAGTTCTATCGGGATAAGGTCATGCCTGAAACGCCCTGCACCGACGTGGAAGGACTGATCTCACTGTTTGAACATGATCGAGCCCACTATGGAAAAATGATTGCAACCTTACTGCCTGCCCTGGGAATGCTGACAGGAGGCCCACTGACCCGACTGCTATCACCCGATCCCACCGATACAGACGACCTGCGCCCCTGTACCCATACCGCCAGCCTGATTGAGCAAAACAAGGTGATGTATTTTGGGCTCGATTCCCTGTCTGATCCCATGGTCGGCAAAGCTATCGGACAGTTGCTATTGGCAGACCTGGCAGCCGTGGCGGGGGATCGTTATAACTACGCAGATAGCAACGACAAACCCATCAACCTGTTTGTCGATGAAGCCGCAGAAGTGCTTTGCCCTCAACTTCTGTCCCTGCTTAACAAAGGCCGGGGGGCTCAATTCCGGTTATACGTCGCTACCCAGACGCTGGCTGACTTTGAAGCTCAGTTAGGCTCGAAAGCGGCTGCCCAACAGTTTATAGACAACTGCAATCACCTTGTCTGCCTGAGAACACAAAACCCCGACACCCAGAAATTTATCACCGATAAACTGCCACCGGTTCGTTACCGCTACTTTATCCGTAATCAGGGCATCAGCACCGACGCTAACCGCCCTATGGAATTCACCGGCAACCTCAGTGAACAGCAATTAGAAGAAACCGGAGACTTGTTTCCGCCGCAACTGCTTGGTGAGCTGCCCAATCTGGAATGCGTTGCACGATTGGGCGGAGGACGTTTATTGAAAGGAAGAATCCCGATTCTTTGCTCCCCAAAATCCTGAACCTTTGATTCCATCTTTCTTATGACAACTTCTCAAAAACAAACCAGCCCCGTTGCAATCTGGTGTTTTGGAATCGGTCTGATACTGCTTTGGTTGGTGTTTTCGGACCAAAACATGAACCAGTACCTGTACAAAGAGCAGCAACAATATGCTCAAAGGCTGGGGCAGGAGAACGCTGTATGGATTATACGAACAGGCGACCAATTATATGCAGCCACCATTATGAAATCGGGTATTCAGCGCTTTCTTTTGGAACATACGACTACAGATCGAAACTCGGGTGAAGGGTTGGCAAAGGCCATGGAGCTCATTCAGGGTGTGGTTAAGAGCTTGCTTAGTCTGATACGACAGCTGTTCTATCGAATCTCCGTATTGCTGGCTTGCCTGCCATTCTGGGGCGTAATGTTTATTGCAGCTATTCTCGACGGCCTTTTGATCCGAAAAATCCGTTATCACGATTTTCACTATACCAGTCCATTGCAAAACCTCTGGAGCCGACGGGCATCAAAATGGATTCCGGGTTTATTTCTTTATCTAATCATCATCCCTCTGCCGGTTCCAGTATTGCTGATTCCTGCCGCCGCCTGGCTGGCTGCACTATGTCTGGGATGGTGGACAGCCAACTGGCAGAAGAAAGTCTGATGCCCTTCGTTCTGCTATTAGTCGGAATATGTTCAGTGACTGCTTCAGCTGAACAACAATGGTTTAGTCGCCACTCCGAAGGCTGGTTCTGGTATGAGCAGATTGCCGAGCCAGAAACCGACGAGAATGTAGCCAACGATCAAACCAAAAGACACCAGCCACTCACAACCGCATGGATCAGAGATAATATCGGTCAATACCTGGACAAAGCCATCGACCTTCCCAGTAGAGAAAACGTGAGTAAATACCTCTATCTCGACAGGCTGATAAAAGAAAAAGCAGAACGGTTTGCCTATGTTGGTAAACAAATCATCGAAAGCGACCCCATGCTGGATGAAAATGTCCGTCGACCAATCTCTCCGGCAGCGGCAAAAATCAAAGATGATATGGCTCATAAGGCCAGGGAAATTATTTTGAGAAAAGTTGCCCGGATAGCCGGCCTGGTTTTCTACTACCGGGGCAGCTGCAGACTTTGCCATATTCAGGCCAGGACAGTGCAGCTCCTGAGCATGGAATACGACTTTGAACTGATCACCATCTCTACCGATGGACAGTTGATACCAGCATTCCCAAACAGTCGAATAGAAAGGTCGCCACCTGCATCTCTGAATATTGCCACATACCCTGCACTGTTTCTTATGCAGCCTCCTGACAACATCGTTCTTATACGACAAGGCTCCACATCTTTGACTGCCCTGACGGAACGTATTGTTGATGTTGCCTATCAACAAGGCTGGATCAATAAAGATGACTTCCAGAAAACCAGAATCACCAATGAAACCTGGGATAAAGGTTTGCTAACTGAAAAAATAAATCTATTTAGCAAGCCTCACTTTAACCCTCACTAATACCCAATGTCATAGTCTGAATATTATGAATACTGAACTGATGCTCTTTGCCAAGTACGAGAAACCTTACGTCCGCCTCGAAGAGGTATGTGACGAGTTTTTTGGTTTATGTGAGAAAAAAGCCAAAGCAGCGGCAGCTTCCCAACAACTACCTGTACCGGTAGTGCGACTGACTGAAAGTAGGAAGTCGCCGATGATGATTCGGTTGTCAGACTTGGCCAAATATCTTGATAATCGGCATCAAACCTATAGCAGTACTTGGGAAAAGGTTAGAGGAGTACGTTGATCAAAACAGCACAGTTTATGATATTTAATATATTGACACCTTAGGTATTAATATCTGCATTTAGACAAACCTGTCTGTTTGGCATAAGATATAAATTAACACCTTGGGTATTAATATGTCATCTAAAATAAACTGGCTGATAAACCATACCTCTCCGGGTTCTCTGGTGCTCCAACAATGGCTGACGGAGAACGGTATCCGTTATTCTCTAGCCCAGAAATATGCCAAAAGCGGCTGGTTGAAGAGACTCAGCTCTGGTGTCTACTATCGTCCGGAACCCAGTGGCAAGATCAAACCTGACTGGCCGGACGCATTGCAGGCTCTTACTCAACAGTTACAGTTGCCAATACACCTTGCAGGGCTTAGCAGTTTGACTCACCAGGGGCTTAGCCATTATCTGCAACTGAATTCAGAACAGGTCTGGGTTGGGACCAGAAGCAAGCAAATCCTGCCCAAATGGTTTCGGGAGTTTTCCGAACAGCCCTGGTTATATACTGGTAACCAAAAGCTTTGTGAACTAACTGACAAAGATTTCACTACAGTAACCGTAAAAGGAAAGGAACTCAGAGCCAGTCGCCCAGAACTCGCAGCTTATGAAGTGGTCGATGCTATCGGGAAAAATATTCGTTTTGAACACGTCGCCGAATTATTTCAGGGTTTAGTTAACTTGAGCCCAAGAAAAGTGCAGTCACTTCTTAATCGCAGTAGTGCTGTTCAGACCAACCGCATATTTCTCTTTCTGAGTGATTACTATGGCCATCAATGGTTTGGCCGTCTTGATGAATCTCAAATACAACTCGGTTCAGGTAAACGTCAAGTAGTGACTAACGGTCGATTCGACGAGCGTTACCAGATCACTGTTCCTCAATCTCTACACTATCCTGCATCGTAAAAGAAGATCAGACTAAAATGGACAAAAAATCCGTTTATTACCAACAGCTGTCCCTGTTGATCCAAATGCTGCCAGTTGTGGCAACCGAGCCTGTCTTCGCCCTGAAAGGCGGAACAGCCATCAATTTGTTTGTTCAGAATTTTCCTCGACTTTCTGTAGACATTGACCTTGCCTACCTTCCTCTCGAACCATGGGATGAAGCACTGAAAAATGTTCGCTCAGCACTCGAACGTATAGCTGAGCGGATTAATACGCAGCCTTCAACCAGTGCAGTGCTTCAGGACAACCGACAAGACGAATTAAGAATTATTGTTACTACAGAATCCGTAACCATCAAAATCGAAGTCTCTCCTGTTGCCCGGGGTACACTGCATGACCCAGAGTTGCTGCCTGTGGTTGAGTCAGTAGAGGATGGATTTGGCTATGCTGAAATACCTGTTGTCAGTCAGGCCGATTTATATGGAGGAAAGCTTTGTGCTGCTATGGATCGCCAGCACCCACGAGACTTGTATGATGTACAGCGAATACTAAATGCAGGTGGAATTTCCAGAGAGATATTTACTGGCTTTCTAACCTACACACTGAGCCATCCACGCCCAATACATGAAGTCATGTCACCACGCTGGAAAGAGTTGGAGCAAACGTTTTACGATGAGTTTGCCGGTATGACGAACGAACCAGTGGAATTGAACGAACTAATAGAAACCCGTTCTCGTATGGTGGCAGCCTTGCAAGCTCACTTCACCGAGAGAGACCAGGATTTTCTATTATCTTTCAAACGAGGCAAGCCAGACTGGACACTGTTTGACGAGCCTTCTGCTGCAGAACTTCCCGCTATCCGCTGGAAGCTAAAGAATATTCAGCGGTTGTCAAAAAACAAAGACAAGCATCAGCAGCAGCTTGAAAAACTGGAGAATACACTGAAGCAGTGGCTACAGGTTTAGAAAGTATGCGCTGACCACAGCAGGCAGAACTTTAAGTTTCTTACTCCGTTCCCCATGAAAGCGACATCGAAACCTTGAGCAACTGCCTGTTCACCAGCTCATTTTCAGCCCAGTAATTATTTTCTATTCTCTTGCACTGCCCCCATAAATCCGGTGGCTCTTTGTGCAAGAGGTGAGTATAGCGCCGCAGATGCTCCCAGGTTTTATGACCACTACGAAGTGCCACTTCAGGAATCGACATATTTTGCTCAAACAGCCTTGATACACCTTCGTGCCGAAAGGAATGAAACCGGATATCTGGAAACCCAAGCTCTTTCGTCCAATAGGAAAAGCGCACAGCGATAGATTTTGCCTTATAAGGAAATATCCGGTCTTCCCCCTCGAACTTTGGCTGCCTCTCAATAATTTCAAGACACTCAACAGGTATGGGCACTTTTTGATGGTTCCCGAATTTATTGTTGGGGTCTTTCCTGTCTTCAATGATCACAAGCCCATGCTCCATATCGAGCTGACTGTACTTGATGCTACAAACCTCTCCCTCACGAAAGGTGCTGTATATGCTGAACATCATGATGTGATGGTGAGGTATGGTTCCAGTAGGTTTGTTATAACCAGCCAGTAGTACCTGATATAGCTGAAGTATCTGTTCCTCAGTAGGCCATATGTCGTGCCGTCGGGATTTTCCCACCAATCCGAGCTTCCAAAGCTCCTTCATCACTTCATCATTAATAAAACTCTTGAAGTAAATTCCTACCCTCTTTTGCCAGCTGACGGCACGCCTCAGTACAGAGACATATAAATGATTGGTCGATGGAGTAACCGTCTCCAGTCGTTCATCGAGGATTTTGATTAAATCCTGCTCGGTAATTTCATTTGACCTCTTCTCTGCCAGCCAGCTTTTCTCCCAAAATTTGATCGCCTGCATATCCCGATAGCTGATCTGCTTTTCTTCTGGCAGGGTACCCTGTTTTAGCCTGTAATGTTCAAGGTAAGATTTCAGGGTAATATCGCCGGTTCGAGACTGAGCCGCCTCGTACTTTGGTTCCTCTTTTTCCGCTTCTCTCAGCATTTCCTTTTCAACCTGTTTTGCCCAGGCACGTCCTGACGGCTTGTCCGGAAATGTCATCTGTTCTTTGGCTACGAAATGCTTTTTCATGACCTGAACGATGAACTTGTAAACAGTGCCTTTCTTCCGCTTTCGGGTGTCGCAATAGATACTCATCAGCATTACCTTTCAAGCAAGTTTTTGGGAGTAAATTTGGGAGTAAATGCTGATGAATTATAGGTGTTTCAAGGGGTTTTATAGTTCTCAACGGTAATCAGAATTGCAGTAAAACAAGAGGTTAGAGTGACAGGAAGGGGCGCTTAACGTGATGTGGTATGAATTTCACACCGATCATTTTGATGAAGAGACCGGGGAGCCAATCAATAAGGATTGATGCTGGTCTTTGGGAGCGATTATTTACTCTCAAACTCAATCCTTGATTTCTGAACATGCTCAATAAGAAACTACAATTTCGAACCATCCACTGAAGTCTGATTCAGTTGCCAGGGAGAAAACGCCACTCTACTGCAAAAAGCAGTGAGTGGCGTTTTTGGAGAACCAAAAAACAAGAACCGGAAAAACAGGGAAACCAAGACAAGAAAAATAAACATAGAAAAACAGAGAAAAACAGCAGAGAAACAGAGTGAGAAAAATAGGACATCCACAAAAGAAAAAGAGAAAAATAGGACATCCACAAAAATGAAAAAAATAGGACATCCATTAAAAGGAAAAAAATAGGACAGAAAAACAGGACATCCATTAAAAAAAGAAGAAAAAAAATAGGAAAAAAAAATAGAAAAAAGAAAAAAAATAGGACATCCATTAAAAGGAAAAAAATAGGATATCCGCATAAGATATAAATACAGTCCACAAACTGCGAGCCTAGCAGCCCATCAAACCCTGACAGCCAGTCAAAATCATCGTTTGTCATAACAAACGACAAGCGAAACACTCAAAAGAGAAAAAAGTCAGAAATAGCAAGGCTTCCCATATGACAGGGGCCCGCTGTGTCAGGATAGTTGTCCCGCTCACTGATTAACCAATAAAAGCTAGACAGTGGGCGATGGACGTTGAATATGCCTCGTTTTTCAGAGGAACGTAAATCAGCTGTTTTGAAAAAACTGTTACCACCACACAATCGCTCTGTGCCGGATGTTGCCAGAGAGGAAGGTATCAGCGAACAAACCCTGTATAATTGGCGTAAAAAACTACGGGACAAAGGATTACCTGTGCCAGGGAACGAACAAAAATCAGAACAATGGTCTGCTGAAAGCAAGTTTGCCGTGGTCGTCGAAACCGCTGCTTTGTCAGAAACAGAGTTAAGTGAATACTGCCGTAAAAAAGGGCTTTATCCTCAACAAGTCAAGGAGTGGAAGCACGCTTGTATTTCAGGTGCTGTTCAGGCTTCTCAGCGTGCAGACCAGGAAAGCAAGCAATTAAAACAAGAGCGTAAGCGCAATCAGAGCCTTGAAAAAGAGCTTCGCCGTAAAGACAAGGCGTTGGCAGAAGCTGCAGCCCTGCTGGTGCTATCAAAAAAGCTCGATGCCTTCTACGGGATAGACAGCGAGGACAACTGACACCTGTCGATAAGCGCCGCCAACTGCTGACATGGTTTGATGAGGCTATAGCAAACGGCGCTTCTCGCTGGAAGGCTGCTGAACAATTGGAAATATCCCTGAAAACACTGAATCGCTGGCGCGATGACAATGGTGCAGTGTTAACGGACAAACGCCCGGATGCCTTGCGCCCGGTACCCTCTAACAAACTGACTGAGGAAGAGGAGCAACGTATTCTGACTATCAGTAATGAAGATGAGTATGCGAGCCTGCCACCATCGCAGATCGTGCCAGCCCTTGCAGACAAGGGAGTATACGTTGCTTCTGAATCTAGCTTTTACCGTGTGTTGAAAAAGTATGGTCAGTTGCACCACCGCGGTCGTTCAAGAAAGCGATCGAAAAGCAACAAGCCGACAACCTATGTTGCTACTGGCCCTAACCAGGTCTGGTGTTGGGACATCAGTTACATACCTTCCAGGGTACGCGGCCAGTTCTGGTACCTCTACCTGATACTGGACGTTTACAGTCGTAAGATTGTTGGTTGGGAGATTCATAGCCGTGAGTCTGGTGAGTTAGCCAGTGAACTGATTAACCGGACAATGGTGGCTGAAAAATGCACTAAAACACCGCTTGTACTGCACTCAGACAATGGGGCTCCAATGACGTCGAGTACCTTTAAGGCCAAGCTTGAGGAATTGGGCATTATTCCCTCTCATAGTCGCCCAAGGGTGAGTAACGATAACGCATTTGCAGAATCGATCTTTAAAACGGTGAAGTACTGTCCTCAGTGGCCATCTCAAGGTTTTCTGACGTTAGAACACAGTCGACAGTGGATGCTGAAGTTTGAGCGCTTTTATAACAATGAACACCGCCATAGCTCAATCCGCTTTGTGACACCTGCGCAACGGCATGAGAAAAGAGATCAGGAAATCCTGAATCACCGGAAACAGGTGTATACCAAAGCGCGAGAAGCTAATCCAACGCGCTGGTCAGGAGTTATCAGAAACTGGGAGCCTGTAGGTGCGGTTGCACTGAATCCTGAGCGGTTGTCTGAAGCAAGAATTAACGAGAAAAAGGCAGCCTAAAATTCAGTTTTCGGGACAACTATCTTGAAAAACTCCGGGGGCAACAAACAACAACGGAAAAGTCGGGCAATCAGCTTACGCCATTAAATAAACGACTACAGGTAAACAATCCCTGTACCCATTGCTGCCCCATTTCCTGAGCAAAATTTTTCATGACTTCCAGCCTGCCCACTGCCCGATAGAAGCGGTTATTCAATCTCATGGTTTTGAGCCATTCATTTGAATCAATTTCCAGTCGGGTCAGAATGGGTGGGATATCTGAAGGGATTGAACCTTTCTTATCTGATCGAACTGCACGCCCACTCCAGTCAACCAGCTCAAGATAATCGTGAAGAATATAAGGCAATGCCTTAGCCGGATTTTGCCCCTGTGATCGGAAAGGCATAAGGGTGATTGGCTGCTTTCGGGTATTAGAACCTGCCACATTTTCTATTCGTTCCTGTATCGACGTGTAGTCTGATCCTTCTGGAGTTTCCGCCATTTCAGCACGGAGCGGATTCAGGTCAACATAGACCATGCAGGTCAACAACGCTGCCTCATCTAACAACGCCTGACTTTTAAACCGCCCTTCCCAGAAGCGACCTTTGCAGCCATCTTCCTGGTTAGCCTCACGGGCAAGATATTCGTTCAGGCAACGCATGAACCAGCTGATATTCGTTAAACGATTTCGATACTCTTCAACAAATTCATCCAAACGAGCCAGCTCCGAATGACTCAACTGGTCAGCAGCAAAATATCTCTGAACCAGGAGCGGCCCTGTGAAAAGCCTTGTCCATCGACTCAAAATTTCATCTCGTGTCCACTCTCTGGCAGGCTTCTGATTGATATGCAAAACCACATGATAGTGATTCGACATAACCGCATAGGCGCAGACCTCTATAGAAAAGATTGAAACCAGTTCCCTGAGCTTATCTACAACCCACTGCCGACGGTGCTCGTAGTTTTTGCCCGTTAAATGATCCTCTCCGCACAAATATGCTCTGCGTACGCATCGAGCTATACAGTGATAATAAGGCGTGCAACCTGGGTCGATCAGAGAACTTCGCGCACGGGTCATAATCTCTCCTGCCAGAACTAAAAATCAGCGACAGGGAACAAAGTTAGACGAGCTGGCTTGTTTGTCAAATATAAGGATGTCTTATAATCAGTGATAGTGGCACACCAGTAACTGGCTATCTTAGAAGGATGATCTATAAAGAAGGTGTTTATAGGTAGTTTTTCATTTTAGGAAGGCATTTTGATGCATATGTTTAAAGCTACTGGAGTACTGCTACTAATTTTAGTTATATCTGTTAAAGCCAAATCTGACCCTCTGGAAATATACTCACACTACGGCTATGAAATAAATCCAACTCTTGTGTATTTGGTTATAAGCTATCCTTTCATTCACGGTCTTCTTGAGCATCTGTACGCACTATCAGATAACTTTATCTTTGCACTAATGCAGCTGGTTTACAGAAGTTCATCAGATGCTGTCGATGAAAGAAACATGATTAATATGGAAAGAAGGCTAGCCACTACATTAGATCGTGATAAAACTGTCAATTACTTCAAAGAGCGCTTATACAAAAATAAGTGGTGGGCTAAAAAAAAACTATAGCCACCTGAATCGGGTAGCTGGATGTCTCTACTCTCCAGCCCCCAAGCACATCGACATTCGGGTCCGCACCGGGGTAGGTTCATCGAGGATGGTTAAAGCTGATCCATAAGCCCTCCAGAGAAACAAGCCCAAGGTTTGCAAGACAAGAAAAGTGTCGTTCAATGCCTCACTGTACAAGGTAGATGTCGCTTCGGCAATTCTACAGGCTATGGAAAATCTCAGAGAGCAATACAGCCGTGTTGTTGACGGTTAAGCTTATGAGACTCCTGCCAATCAGGTGCAGCCAAAAGTCATCATTGAAGACTTTTGGCTGCGGCCATTTTTTTTGAACCACCAAGGGTGTTCTTGTCTGTTGAATGGCGATCGCTGATGAGAGAGCTCCTGGTGGATGTGCCTGCAGATACGTCGATTTCAGCAAATACTCTGAGCTCTTTTATGCAGTTGGATTTAGCTAAGTAGAATTCTGAATATGAGCTAGTACATTGGATGTCCCACATATGCTTCCCACATATGCTTTTCCCACATATGCTTTTCCCACATATGCTTTTCCCACATATGCTTTTCCCACATATGCTTTTGAAGACTCTTGGCTGCGGCCATTTTTTTGAACCACCAGAATGTTCTTGTCTGTTGAATGACGATTGATGATGAGAGAGCTCCTGGTGGATGTGCTGACGGATACGTCGATTTCAGCGAATCCCGCTGTGTCAGGATAGTTGTCCCGCTCACTGATTAACCAATAAAAGCTAGACAGTGGGCGATGGACGTTGAATATGCCTCGTTTTTCAGAGGAACGTAAATCAGCTGTTTTGAAAAAACTGTTACCACCACACAATCGCTCTGTGCCGGATGTTGCCAGAGAGGAAGGTATCAGCGAACAAACCCTGTATAATTGGCGTAAAAAACTACGGGACAAAGGATTACCTGTGCCAGGGAACGAACAAAAATCAGAACAATGGTCTGCTGAAAGCAAGTTTGCCGTGGTCGTCGAAACCGCTGCTTTGTCAGAAACAGAGTTAAGTGAATACTGCCGTAAAAAAGGGCTTTATCCTCAACAAGTCAAGGAGTGGAAGCACGCTTGTATTTCAGGTGCTGTTCAGGCTTCTCAGCGTGCAGACCAGGAAAGCAAGCAATTAAAACAAGAGCGTAAGCGCAATCAGAGCCTTGAAAAAGAGCTTCGCCGTAAAGACAAGGCGTTGGCAGAAGCTGCAGCCCTGCTGGTGCTATCAAAAAAGCTCGATGCCTTCTACGGGATAGACAGCGAGGACAACTGACACCTGTCGATAAGCGCCGCCAACTGCTGACATGGTTTGATGAGGCTATAGCAAACGGCGCTTCTCGCTGGAAGGCTGCTGAACAATTGGAAATATCCCTGAAAACACTGAATCGCTGGCGCGATGACAATGGTGCAGTGTTAACGGACAAACGCCCGGATGCCTTGCGCCCGGTACCCTCTAACAAACTGACTGAGGAAGAGGAGCAACGTATTCTGACTATCAGTAATGAAGATGAGTATGCGAGCCTGCCACCATCGCAGATCGTGCCAGCCCTTGCAGACAAGGGAGTATACGTTGCTTCTGAATCTAGCTTTTACCGTGTGTTGAAAAAGTATGGTCAGTTGCACCACCGCGGTCGTTCAAGAAAGCGATCGAAAAGCAACAAGCCGACAACCTATGTTGCTACTGGCCCTAACCAGGTCTGGTGTTGGGACATCAGTTACATACCTTCCAGGGTACGCGGCCAGTTCTGGTACCTCTACCTGATACTGGACGTTTACAGTCGTAAGATTGTTGGTTGGGAGATTCATAGCCGTGAGTCTGGTGAGTTAGCCAGTGAACTGATTAACCGGACAATGGTGGCTGAAAAATGCACTAAAACACCGCTTGTACTGCACTCAGACAATGGGGCTCCAATGACGTCGAGTACCTTTAAGGCCAAGCTTGAGGAATTGGGCATTATTCCCTCTCATAGTCGCCCAAGGGTGAGTAACGATAACGCATTTGCAGAATCGATCTTTAAAACGGTGAAGTACTGTCCTCAGTGGCCATCTCAAGGTTTTCTGACGTTAGAACACAGTCGACAGTGGATGCTGAAGTTTGAGCGCTTTTATAACAATGAACACCGCCATAGCTCAATCCGCTTTGTGACACCTGCGCAACGGCATGAGAAAAGAGATCAGGAAATCCTGAATCACCGGAAACAGGTGTATACCAAAGCGCGAGAAGCTAATCCAACGCGCTGGTCAGGAGTTATCAGAAACTGGGAGCCTGTAGGTGCGGTTGCACTGAATCCTGAGCGGTTGTCTGAAGCAAGAATTAACGAGAAAAAGGCAGCCTAAAATTCAGTTTTCGGGACAACTATCTTGAAAAACTCCGGAATACTCTAACAGTTGGATTTAGCTCAGTAGAACTCTTAATATGAGCTAATATATTGGATGTCCTATATACTATATATGCTCATATATGTACTATATATGTAATGAATGGATGTCAGTCAGAATTCGCTGTGAATTTTCTGGGGTTTTCTGACAGGCACTATATATGCCCCTATATATGCCCATGAACAGAGCCACATCGTCATATAGCAATATGACAAAAATCAATTCTTGTATAATGTTCTATGTGATAAGTAATAGCGAGGATGAAATCATGAAATCAATCATCTCCTTTTTAATTTCTCTGCTGCTATTTTTTTCGTTTTCTTTGTTTGCTGATTCTTTTGTATTCGACAATCCGGATGAATACACTATAGAAGTATTTGATGGAGATTCACTCATATACGACCAGCATGATAGAAGCATTTATCTTGATCGAAATCCTAAAACCAATTACTTCATAGTAAGAGTAGACAAGTTCACAACTCCTATAAATCTGGTATTAAACACTTCTTTAAATGATCAGTTCTATACAGGAGGTTGTAATTATAGCTTTACACTAAGTAAAAAAAATGGATGGGCTTTTGAGGGCAGTGATTTTCCTTGCACAAAAAGCCAGGACCATTTAAAAGGTGATGCTCCTTTATTTATCATCCGAAATGATTCGAGTGACCTAAGTGATCCAACTAAAAAAGGAATCAATGTCTACCCAGCAATTGCCGCAACTAAAAACGGTTTTACCGCTGATAACCAACGAGGGTTTCTCTATCCAGGAGACACCAGACCTATTACTGAAGACAATATCATATTAATAAACTTAGGTATAAAACGTGGTTCAAATATACAATTAGGATTTTTTGATCCTGGCATTCCTGGCTATATAGGTTGTGGGGATGATGTAATGCCTTATACCGGTCGATATACATTCACACTGACAAAAGATAAAAAGTGTATCATTGCAAAAAATATTAACCAGGTAAAAGCTGACTGATTATTGGAATGTTTAAAAATGGGAGTCTCAGTAATTTAGCTGTCTTCCGGTTGCACACCATATACAGCTAAACATAGGCTCCCATCTTTTAATCTGTATATTCTGTTGACATCAATTGCCATTTTTGATGGCCACCGGGTTGATAGCTACAAGGTTTTCTCAAAACTGTCAACAGGTCAGGCAAAAGCCCGACCTGAATCAACGGACTTACTTTTTCATCCAGGCCTCGGACCAGTGCAAACCGGTTCCCGGAGCGTAATACAAAGCAGACTGATTACACCAACCAGAGTAAGGGAAAGGCTTGCACTGATAGATCTCGCCATCTGTGCCAAGGACAACTGAACCAGGCTGATAGCTACCTTTACCTTCCGGATACTTATATTCGTAATTCGGTGTCGGAGAGGGTGTGGGAACGTTATCTGCTTTTATGACGGAAGTGGATGCAGAGTGTTTAGTGTCAGGAGCCCAGATACGATTGCTGAACAGGTTGTCTTCATCATACATCAAATGATTCATCTCCTGATGCCAGATACCAATGAAGCCTTTACCCTGATTGCGATCATTCACCTTCAGTGCCAACTCTGTGGTCCAGAGGTTAAAGTCGGCATTGCTGCTGGTAATGGCAATCTGCTCATCCGCCACTTCTTTACCTGTGCCGTCAAAGAGTCGGAAGCGGACCCTGTCACCAGCTTCAGCAATATCGTGCCCGGTACTCACATAGGTTCCAACATTCACCAGCTCAGGTGAAGGATCCGGATCTGGAGAAGGTGTTGGAGCTGGTGTCACCCCATCACTGCTGAAAGCAATGTCAGAACAGTTATAGAAGCCTTCTCCTGCAGGGTCAGCGCGTTGCCACCGCACATAAAGAATACCGGTACCGCTTCTTCCTTCGGGAATATTGATATCCATCTCGAAATACCCGTTCACTACGGGCAGGTCATCATGGCTGTTGATCAATTCGAGATCGGACCAGTGCAACCTTTGTAGGGAAGAATCAAATCCGGGTCTGGTCAAATAAATTCGCCAATAGCTGGGGTTGTGAGGTGCAGTTGCCCTGAATCTCAGTGTGTGTGTACCGGCAGACAATTCAGTCTTCTGCCACTGCGAGGAAGGAATATCCATGCCCGCTTTGGCGGCAGAGCCAGCACTGCAAAGACTACCATCTGTCACAACCGACCTGACAGCTGCGTTGTTATTATAATCAATAACATTGGCTGCAAACTCATTCTTCTGAACAAAAGGGTATGTACCAGACTCCAGAAACGCAGCACGACAAGCTGCATTGGGAATCGTGGAGCCATCCTGATTACCCCAGTAACCCCCATCATCAGCACAGATTGTCTGCCTTGCTTTGGGAAATTCAGTCCAGCCATGACCAATAGCCATACTGGAAAACACTGCAGTGGCCAGCGATGCCAGCCCGACAAAAGAAGTTTTTATCATTTTTATTCTCATCTTTATTTTCTACCCAGACAAAAGCCATGGGATATAAATACGACTTTCAAATACTAATATTAAGACGATGACAATAAAACTTGCGAATAATACCTACTGAGAATTATTGTCAATACAGAATCCGCAACCATCAAAATAAAGTGATGCTGACCCTATTTTGGCCATGTCATTCTACCTCTCACTCTGAACCTCTCTCTCCAAAACAGACAGTTCACAGGTATCAGAATTATAGAGAAAAACATCCAGTTCAAGTCCTAACTTTTTTTTCACTAAGTTCCGGAACAACTTACAGTCTTCTGAAATATAATTAACAATGAGACTCGATAAACCTGCCTCAGTATTTTTTCCATATTTTTTTTCATATGATGATAAATTAACGACCATTCCAACAATGGATTTTTTCGAGTATGAAATAATAAGTTCGTTTTCTAGAGGGCATTTTTCCGAGTTATACTTTAGATCCAATGAATCTTGCAGTGCAGAAATGGACTCCTTTTTAAATTCATGACTCCCCGTTACCGTTCGGTAGTACCCTCCAAAACTGGTTTCCAGCTCAAAGTATTTTGCTTTTTTGGCTTGTTCATTTTTTAAAAAAAAGTTTAAGTCGAAGGCTTTCTCGGGTATTGAAACCCGAAGATCCTGACCTGTAAGCCTCGAGTAAATATTCTGTAGCGCAAAGTTAAAGTATGTGTTCAACATTAAAGAAACAGCTTCTGATCCGGCATACTCTTGATCTATTACCTTAAAGAGCTCATCTTTTACAAATTCATGCTTGTTTAAACTCCACTTACAAAATTCGCCTTGATTATCCAGTAATTGTGTATACACATCTTTCGAATATATAGCCTTTACTTCGCACTTATCACGCTCAAGAAGAAAACCAATATCTCTGAATAACTCAATTGGAACATTGGGGGACATATAGCTTACTGATGACACTTGAATGCATTTTCTATGTTTTAGCTCATCCACCTCTAAACGTACTCTGTCATAGCCTGAACGCAGACCACCTTTTCTGATGACGAATCGTTTGGGATTTTCAAGCATTTTGGCAATAAGTTTTCCTTCCTTGAAGGCCTTTATAACTTTACTTTGTTTGCAAGCATTACTGTTACCAGGCAGCTTATCAGGCTTATCCACAGACATTGCAGATGGCTGTAATAAGGCAGCTTGATCTTGAAACCATTCTGAATCAGGCTGTGTGGGTAAAATTTGATCAACTCTACTTTTATGCGAAGGAAAACTATGCTGCCTTGCAACAGAATATTCTTCTAATTTTCTTCTTGTCCTCAAGATTTCCGGTTTGAATTCATCATCATCTTTAAGGACAAGGTTTTTAGGAGAAGGATCGACTGTCACAGGAGAATATGCACTTCCATCTCTCGTTTGAGGCAGCGCCATAGTTGATGCAGTTAATACTGGGTTGATAGTTGAATCCATGATTAAGCCCTTTCTTGATAAAATGAATGTTTAGAGCCCTAGTCTTCAAGAAAAGTTCATAACAGCAACGACAGCACCCCTAACAAAATCCCTCAGAGACTGCCCGGTCACCTCGCTGGACCGCCAGAATCGAGCCTTTTTTGGCGTCTGACTGACAAATCTTTTGCACTGCATGTCACAATTCTGTGACCATGATTAAGTCATGACTGCCCAGAGCAGAGAGTATTTCGACAATTCTTTTACCAGGCCCCTTGACTGAAGCTGTGCGATAAACTCCGAATGGTAACTCCAGACTCCATGAACAAAAGCTTCTGGAGCAGAGATATGCTTTAACAGAGAGCAGAGATTAGAAATACTTACCAATGACGCCTATTGTTCACATTTATACTTAAGTAGTACTTCAGTAGGTTATTTTTATCATGACTTCAATTTTTTATTTACCTCAATTCCGGAGAATAAAAAGCAGAAAAATACTTCTCTGTGTCCTGCTGTCTTTTTTTTTGCCCGCCGCTTTTTCTGCCTGGGAGTTTAAATATTCTCATAGCCTTACGAAATACTGCAATGAAGCAGGCACCAAACTGAAGGAGGACAGTCCTTATCAGTATTTCCTGTGCATCTCAAAAAAAAAGAACAAAGCATCTACGGTTTCAAAAGCTGTGAGCCAGGTCATGCCTGTTCCGATGGTGGCTGTTCCAATGAGCCCACCGAGCGAACAACCAGGCTCTGATGACCCTGAAATTTATTCGGGCTATACCGAAATTGTTATAACCAATACACTTGCCGCAACACCAACTTCTTCGTCTTTAACTGTTTTAGGCGCCATTAGTCTCAATAAAAGTCATGTGGCCGTTAGTGAAAGCGAGTTACCCACACAGGCTCCCCCTATAGCAATAAAAAATGCCTTAGAAACTTTCAGGCAATCCACTGTCTTTAGCGCAAATCCTGATGGAACTCCAATCTACTTTACAACTTCGGCTGTTCAGATGAACGCTGAAAGAGCCAGAACTATTCATGAAGAGATAGGAAAAATAGTAAAACACCTGGATGATCTTGATGAACTAAACGAAGAAATTCCACATTGGATCAGGAGAGTCTGGTTAATGATCCGAAGTTACTATCCGACTTTCACTCGATTCAGCCCTGCAGGGGCATTATTTGTTTCAATATTTTCACCGCTCTACACAAAGCCACTGGAAAACACTTTTACTGACTATATAGAACAACCTTCTTATAACTTCACAGGCTGCCGTGTTTTTGTCATTATCAACACTGAAAGGTTAATAAGGGATATGTACCAACAGGGCGTATTAATTTTTGATCCTAAAAATGGTTTTCCGCTATTGACCAGCGCCAATACGGTGAGAGAATTTGCTTTATCAGCCAACAAATCTGTGCACTCATTTAAGACTAAAGGCGAGTTCATTAGCTTTTCAGACAACTCACTCCAGTGTCAGTGCCCCATTTGCAGCAAAACAGGAAGGCATGCGGCCAGTGCATTTGGAGGCTGTCTGGTTGATGGAATAGTATTACCCAATGTCCTTTTCGTTAATGTCATAGATGAAGTGCGTAATCGACTTGACTCACCTATCGGCAATATATCAGAGATTGAAATGTATGTTCATAACATCTCTGACCCCCGCTTATTAGACCGACCTCTAAAAACCAGGCTCTATAATTTTGTAAATTTCAGTTCTTTTGATGACACGAATGAAAAATTCTTTGGGCGGCACTCCCCGTGCCAATGTGAAAGCTGTCCGAATGTACCGACTAAAGAGTCGGAAGCCTCTGCAGTTTTAGTGACTTTTATTGTGAACGGATTAGTCTTTGTTGCTGCAACAGCAATGGCTATAGCCTTCAACAATGGCCTGAGACGTGTAATCATACATGCCAGAGAACGGTAATCTAGGTACTCAACCATACGAAATCATATTTTCTGACTCATTGTTCAGGAGAATCAATCCCAAAATGATCATCAGGCAGAAGCCACTGAAGCTGGTCATCCGATACGGGTGGTCCAGAGTTTAAATTGTCTGTATGACCCAAAGTGCTTTGCATTCCTTCCAACAGCAATCCGAGGTCACTCTCGTTGACTATCATCATGCCCATTCCATAATTAGTGAACAAAGTGACCGTTTGATCATCATTTAAAGCAAGCAAAATCCAGATGTCAGAGTGAGGTTCTGGTAATTGATAGGACGAGGTTCCATCTGATATATAAAAACGTCCCAGAAAGTTCCATCGTCCCTCTTGCAGGAATCTTAAAATCCAATCCTGCGGTTGCAGATACATCATAGTCCAACCCTGCGGATTGAGATATTGAGTAAGCCACTTCCATCTCCATGAACTTGTCATGTCAAGCACCGAGGATGGAACAACACAGGACTCAATATAAGAGCCAAATGTCATGTGCTCAGGAACAAAAAGATTGTCAATACTTTTCTCATCTCCCCTATCATAATCCAGTAAATAGCCATGCAATCGTTTGGCCAGACTATCATCCTCTTCCTGACCGGCCTGCTGTTGCCGCAGTATAATGTAATAGAGATAAACGAAAAAACGTTTTTCATTCCTCAGTTGCTTCCAGTCATAGCTCGTTAGTTCTGCTTTTATTCCGATGGACAGCCAGCCAATTCTGATAAAGAAGGTTTTCTCAAGCCGATCTAAATCAATATCGGTGATCCCACCTGCCTCCATAAGGGCGAAAAAAATTGTCAGATCTTCCGGACTAAACAAGCTGGCATAGCCTTCACTATCTCCCCCGGGAAGGTTTCGGTGAATATGTCGCTGCATCAATTCAGATCTTTCTCTGAATGCTTGTATTTCATTGCTCAACCTCTCATTCAGCATGACTGGCTGACCTGTTAAACAGTTATTCGCAACGCTCAGTATATTTGCGTTCATTATGCTATTGTCGTCTGTTTTATCATTCAATAGCTCTACCAGCAATTCGCAGAACCCTTGCAAACCCAGACTTGACGTGTCAGAACTTGTTTCTGAACATCTGGCGCAAACGCCACCCACTGCCCCGAGGCTTGACAAATGTTGGCAGTCAGGACAACTGGCGTTAACCTTTGGCACAGACAGCGATAAAGTTACTAATAGTAATGCAGTGAAAAGTCGCAGCATACAAAGATGCTTAAATAGTCCTGCAGTTTCTCTCCAGGGCCGATTGTTAATGTTCGATTCAGATTGCACTTTATTGTCTCTATTGACCGGTTGAATAAACGGAAGAGTTTTAAGATTCCTGCCACGCTGGTTTGCAGTAAGAACCAGGCAAGGCAGACATGATAAATAATAACAACGATTTCCAATGGTCGCTCAAAGTTATCAGCGCATTATAAAGCTCAGATGTGTTTTACGTGATGACAGCATAGTGAACTAGGACTTATGCGCCGCTTTCTAAATAAATTTACGAACTTTACTGTTTTTTTCAATTGCTGACCTGACAAAGACTGTATCATTTTTAAGCTCATCATCCGCATAAATGAAAGCACGAGGATGCTTTTTAATTAATTTCAGCAAATACTTGCGATCATTCAATATCTTTTTACTGGCATATGATAAGAAACTAATGTCGTCGGCAATGACTCTTTGAATAAGGTGCTTATCGCTTCGGATTCTTTCACTTGCATCATTCAGAGCCATTGGGGACTTTGCGATAGCGGTCATTACAACCTCATCATTGTCCCGAAGTTCCGGGCTGGCATATTCCAGGTCGCCCGGATGTTCTTTAATGGTGAGTAATACAAAATCTTTATCACTTCGAACCCGTTGGCTGGCATAGGTCAGCCCATATTCCAGCAGGATGTTCCTGACCTTTTCTTTGTGATCCTGAAGCGATTGACCCGGTGAAACAATAAACTCCAGATTGTAAGTATGAGGTGGCTTGATAACAAAGTATTCATTTCTCAGATGGCTATAAAAATGCTCAAATAATGGGGTAGCTTTTCGGGAACCAACGAGTAGGAGATGAAATAAAAATTTCTTGCAGTTGTCCTCACCGATCCCTTCATTTATTAACATTTCCTGAGGATTCTCCTTTGATTCTGCCAACCGTAGACTGTCATCCATAAACTGCTTGTGGTGGCTGCTTAATAACTGGCACCAATCGGGAGCGCTGTGGAAAAATCTGAAATAGAACATTGAAAAAAGGCAATGCTGGAAGGCAAATCTATCAGCTTCTGCAAAAGAATCGCTATTAAGGCGTTGTGCAAGAAAGTTAAAGTTCCACTGATCTCCACCAAAAATGGTCGTATTGTGCCTCAAGTGAACTTCCACCTCATCAAGAGCATCGTCTAACACTGCGATCAATTTCTCAAAGGCATCCTGCATAGTTTCAGTGGTTTTCATTCGGGGGCATTCGACGATAATTTCTCCCGCTACGGCATTGCTACTTAGCTTCATGCCATCAGCATTTTTATCCAGCTCGATCGCTTGTAATAACTGCACCAGAAACCACATACGCTTCAACCTGAAGGGTTGATCACTGCCATCAGGACTATAAAACTGGTCAGAGAATGTCAGCCGCAAGGTTCGTTTTTTTCCACCCTCTGCCTGTTCAAGTAACTCAATGATACCCACATGATTGCCAAAATTCAGGTTAACAATCACGGCATCAACCATATTGACGACAGTTGCATTAATCCGCATTTTTTCGATGGCTGCTTTGCAGGTCTGATTCAATAGCGCCGTTTTATCGCCCGGGGGTGTGCAATCAACATAGGTGACTTCCTGTTTAGTAGAGACTTTGCCCTGACCAGAAGCCAGAGAGACCATTGCCAACGCTTTTACAAAGCGCTGATGCAGGGCAAAAATCAGGTCATGGACACTCTGAACCTGTTCAGCCTCCAAGGGATGGAGTGCCTGGAGAGAAGATTGCAGATGATGGCAGGTGGCCATCCACTGACTAAACATGTCCGGACACAGTTTCAGTGCTTCACCCGCCTGCAGGGGAAGAATGATACGCTTTAACGCTGATCCGATGGTCTCTTTCAGCGTCCCGAAACGGTTAATCAGTTGTGGTAATTCATCGTGCAATGACTCGAGCTGGGGTGAAAGGTGCTCACCCGCCAGTAACAGGAATGCCCGGTAACCTCCCAACAGTGCTTCAGCTCCCTGAAGCAGCAGGGTTACGTCATCCTCTGTCTCTGACATTATCTTTAAGCGTTCTGGAGACATGCTTAGTTTTATTGGATCTGCAAGACAATCCAGTCCGCCGCCGGGGGCAAAGAATGCCAACAGGCGGGCATTTTGATTCACAAGCCATTGAAACCCGCTGGCAACTTCACGGAAGGTCCCTTCAGGGGGAGATAAATCATCCGCTGACTTGCCGGTTCTTACTGATGGCACATCAGAGAATCCAGAGGATTGGGTTCTGTGACTGACCAGTTTTCCAGTAAGGTCACCGTTAACAATAAACGCGTGGGGCATACCGTCAAAGCGGGCGCAGACCAGCGTGGTTTGTTGTTCATCCTGGCCCGTCAATGTCAGGCACTGGTCACCGGCCAGCATTAAAGGTATTTTTTTCTGTCTCAGGAGGATCGCAACATGATCATTGAATCCTCCAATAACAAAGACAAAACCCGCAATCCGCTTCAGGCAATCAGGCTCAAGCATCCAGTCTTCAGCGTGTCGTGCCACGACAATGGCGCCGTCTGGCATAGAGTCTGCCTTTTGTTTTTTGGCCAGCCAGAGTGGTCCGGTGCAATAGCCTTCGCTGATGCCCTCGCCACTGGCAAGGGTTTCTTCGGGTTCGGCCATGGCAAAATCCATGCCCCCGGAAAGTCGGGTAATTGGGCGCACCTGCAACAGGAACAGACGACCCTGTTGATCGATGCCAAACTCCACATCCACAGGACAGAGCAACAGGTCTTCAAGTATTGCCACTGCCTGCCTGAGTTCTGAAACCAGGTCATCACTGAGTCGTTCCCCAACACTGTCTGGTTTGCCAACGATATTATGAATCTCTGTTTCCGAATAGCCGTCGTTATCGCTATTCCTTTGCAAGATAAAGTGACTTGAGACCGTCCCGGGAAAGTAAGTCACCTGGTCAGCCCCTCCCCTTCGTTCAATATTGATGCGGTGGGGCATGTTAACGGACTTGCCAGCCACTGCGCCTCTGGGCTGACCGGATGAGTACTCAACCCTGATGGTATTATCCTGGAGTGATTGAAAGCTCATGGCTACACCGCCATATTGGCAGACAATACACTGTTGGATGATCAGTGCCATAGGTTCCGGTATACCCCCATGACAGACTCCAGGCCTGTAACCTGAAGCCATAACCTTAAGACAGGTGCGCAATACATCATCTTCTCCCTGAATTTCAGAAAGGTATTTGCCCGCCTGGACATCGCCGTAGTTGTCTTCATTGATACCAGAGCTGCGGACAATAACAGGCTGCGATAGGGATGGCCCGCCCAGTTCAAAGCGCAGATCCCTGATTTGTTGAGCCGTTTCTGAATCTTTTACCTGCTCGTAAAAGTCATGACTGGCAACAAATTTTGCCAGCCCTGTCAGCCAGTCAACCCATCTGGTAGGCTCTGAATCCAGCCAGCCAGTGAGGTGCTTCCTGATATCCACCAGGCTGGTTTCTGCCCCCAATTCAGCCACTATTTCAGGAAGGTACGGGGCTAAACGACGGTTATCCAGTGGCTGTTGTTCAAGAGCATTCGTCAAAGAGGCTGCAACACATCTGAAGGGTGGGACAGTCAGCCCTGCTTCCTGCATACGCTGTAAAAACATACCCTTGCCCCCGAGCTGTTGCCGGTCGGGGAGAGAATGGTCAGAAGAAACAGGAAAAGGTTTACGGCAGATGCGCTTGGCTAATGGTGTTGTCTCGGTCAGAGTGTCATGGGGATCAGTATCCTTTAAATATCTCTTGGATGGGCTTTTGGCCCCGTTATTTTGAGAGGGTTGAGTGGTCGGGCTTTGATAATCAGGACTGCCAAATTGAGGATTTAGCATCAAGATCTCCAATATAACGTCTAATGTTTGTCCATGACTTAAGTACCTGGCCAGTTGGTTTCGCATATTCTGGCGAGTGGATTTTTTCATCCTTCAAGGCGCAACGACGGGCGCGTAGCCATAGTTACGCAACCAGAGTTGGAACGCAGAAGGATGGAAAAAGCCGCCGTCCAGAATATGCGAAACCAACTGGTTAGGTACTTAATGGCTAATACCTGTGGTTTTCAGTGATCATGGTGCCAAAAAGTTGGAAAAGAAAATCATTCATCCCGGTTGGACAGTAATATTTCTATAAAGTTCACCCGTTACAATGAAGTAGTTAATTTGGTCATTATCATAAGTACCTGGCCATCACCGGAGCCAATTGATAAGCAACAAAAAGATTTACGTGAAGAGCATGAATACGGGTTAACAATTCATGTTGAGGAATATAAAGGGGGCTCAATACCGACAGACCATCCATGGTCTGAATCGCTCGCAGATAGTAACGGCCTGTTACAGTTTCTACAGGCTGTCATCAGGACCCGTTAGGGGAGACTTTTATACTAAACGGATTAGCTAACTGTTGATTACTGGTTTCGAGCAATCTTCTTAGCTGATCGGCATCCACGCAATCCGATACCTGGACATTAAACGTCAGTGTCTTGCTTTCAACCTGTCGTTCAAAGGCTCTTATATTATAGCCACCCGAGCACTTCAGTAACTGCGCTATTTGCTGCAAAGCGTCGATTTCCTGAGTGATGGTCAAGCCGTTACTACTGAATGTGAAGCTCACCTGAAACTGATTTGGAAACTGACCATGGCTAAAAAGAGAGATAAAGCCAAAAGTAGACACACTTTCTAATAATAACCATCCGAACTCCAGGCCAGGTATCCCTGAACCAAAGTTGCCAGCTGTGCCTGCCATTGTTGTGACAGACCTCAAAAAAATTGCAAACTTTCGACGCCACCCGCACAGGTTTGTGAGCGAATCACATGTTCAGCTGCCAGAGCTCACGGAAGGCTGATTGGCATAGATTAGGATCGGCTCCTCCATCAGATTGATAAGCGTCATAACATAATTACGCAGCTCGCTTTCAGGTATTTCATTAGCCGGTAAATTTTCTATTTCTGTTGCTGTTTCCATGTCTGTTGCTGTATTAAAACGTGTTAACCAAGCCAAAACAGTAGTACTTCCGGTTGTCAGGGAACGAGTCCAGTCATTAATATAATCGATTAATGTCGTTATAACTGGCAAAGCAGCTGTTCCAATTGCCGGGGAAGCCGGTAAGCCACCAACGGCTCCACACTCTTCCTGAGGGACTGATGCGCTATCAGTCCTGCCAGATTCCCGGGGAAACAAGTCATCAATGGTTCCGGATTCCCGATTTGCTCTGGATAACAACCCGGAGGATGGCTCTTGTGGCCCCTGCGCTTGCGATGATCCATCGGTTTCTGTATCGGGCTCGACTGATAGCAATAGTCCGACGTATGACTTGGTGCCTTTAAGGTGAAGCACGTAATATCCTGCTAATGAAGTCGTGGGCATCAGCAGGATTGCCAACACAGTGATAAAACTCCACAAGACTTTCAGGTTGAAATATTTTTTTATAACCTGCTTTTTCATAACCAGACCTGTTCATAACAAACCACTAAAAGTAGTTAAGCCACTGGATAACAGGTGGTCTTTACTTAGATTATTTTCGACTTAGAGAGGGTGCCCGCTCAACCCATAATGGTTTCGGCAATTTTTCGAAAAGACTTGGTCATATAGTTATAAAAATACAGCGAGCCTGACCAGATCACTGCGCCTGAATCTTTTCAGAATCGCTTATCACCGGTGACATACAACCACAGCCCCCCGCTGTCGTAGAGGATACTAATCCACGACAGGGGAACACTTTACACATACGCTCAGTCCGAGCGCTTCAGCAATAGAAGCCAGAGAACGGTTTGTTTTCCTGATTTTTTTCTCGTAGTTAGTCCAGCAAGGTTAAAAGACCAAGAAAAACTCATTCATCCTTTACCCGCTGGCTGATGGAACTCAATTACATTGCTATCAGGATCACGGATAAAAAGCAGTATTGAGCCATTGTTTGTAGTAACAGGACCTTCTGTGATAGTGATTCCAAACGCCTGCAGCTGCTTCTGAACCTCATGGATATCATCCACTTCAAGCGCCATATGGGTATAGCCCGGGTGCTTTTGGTCAATATCCATCAGGATATTCTCTTGCGGCTGAACCGTTGCGTTCAGGATGAAGTTCAGGTTGACGCCACAGGGGTGCTCCATAATGGCAACCGGCTCTGGCCCCACAGGCCCTGCCAGAAACTGGAAACCGAGCTGCTGATAAAAGCTCCTGGTCGTCTGCAAATCGCTTACCCGAATGCCCACATGGTTAATTCTGCTGACTCTTATCATCCCGCTGTGTCAGGATAGTTGTCCCGCTCACTGATTAACCAATAAAAGCTAGACAGTGGGCGATGGACGTTGAATATGCCTCGTTTTTCAGAGGAACGTAAATCAGCTGTTTTGAAAAAACTGTTACCACCACACAATCGCTCTGTGCCGGATGTTGCCAGAGAGGAAGGTATCAGCGAACAAACCCTGTATAATTGGCGTAAAAAACTACGGGACAAAGGATTACCTGTGCCAGGGAACGAACAAAAATCAGAACAATGGTCTGCTGAAAGCAAGTTTGCCGTGGTCGTCGAAACCGCTGCTTTGTCAGAAACAGAGTTAAGTGAATACTGCCGTAAAAAAGGGCTTTATCCTCAACAAGTCAAGGAGTGGAAGCACGCTTGTATTTCAGGTGCTGTTCAGGCTTCTCAGCGTGCAGACCAGGAAAGCAAGCAATTAAAACAAGAGCGTAAGCGCAATCAGAGCCTTGAAAAAGAGCTTCGCCGTAAAGACAAGGCGTTGGCAGAAGCTGCAGCCCTGCTGGTGCTATCAAAAAAGCTCGATGCCTTCTACGGGATAGACAGCGAGGACAACTGACACCTGTCGATAAGCGCCGCCAACTGCTGACATGGTTTGATGAGGCTATAGCAAACGGCGCTTCTCGCTGGAAGGCTGCTGAACAATTGGAAATATCCCTGAAAACACTGAATCGCTGGCGCGATGACAATGGTGCAGTGTTAACGGACAAACGCCCGGATGCCTTGCGCCCGGTACCCTCTAACAAACTGACTGAGGAAGAGGAGCAACGTATTCTGACTATCAGTAATGAAGATGAGTATGCGAGCCTGCCACCATCGCAGATCGTGCCAGCCCTTGCAGACAAGGGAGTATACGTTGCTTCTGAATCTAGCTTTTACCGTGTGTTGAAAAAGTATGGTCAGTTGCACCACCGCGGTCGTTCAAGAAAGCGATCGAAAAGCAACAAGCCGACAACCTATGTTGCTACTGGCCCTAACCAGGTCTGGTGTTGGGACATCAGTTACATACCTTCCAGGGTACGCGGCCAGTTCTGGTACCTCTACCTGATACTGGACGTTTACAGTCGTAAGATTGTTGGTTGGGAGATTCATAGCCGTGAGTCTGGTGAGTTAGCCAGTGAACTGATTAACCGGACAATGGTGGCTGAAAAATGCACTAAAACACCGCTTGTACTGCACTCAGACAATGGGGCTCCAATGACGTCGAGTACCTTTAAGGCCAAGCTTGAGGAATTGGGCATTATTCCCTCTCATAGTCGCCCAAGGGTGAGTAACGATAACGCATTTGCAGAATCGATCTTTAAAACGGTGAAGTACTGTCCTCAGTGGCCATCTCAAGGTTTTCTGACGTTAGAACACAGTCGACAGTGGATGCTGAAGTTTGAGCGCTTTTATAACAATGAACACCGCCATAGCTCAATCCGCTTTGTGACACCTGCGCAACGGCATGAGAAAAGAGATCAGGAAATCCTGAATCACCGGAAACAGGTGTATACCAAAGCGCGAGAAGCTAATCCAACGCGCTGGTCAGGAGTTATCAGAAACTGGGAGCCTGTAGGTGCGGTTGCACTGAATCCTGAGCGGTTGTCTGAAGCAAGAATTAACGAGAAAAAGGCAGCCTAAAATTCAGTTTTCGGGACAACTATCTTGAAAAACTCCGTCATCACTCACCTCCGTCAGACCCATAAGTACTCAACCGGTCTGACTGTTGTTTAACAGCTATTACTACAATTTATCAATTCCACCCAGTCATGTACAAACCGAACGCTAAACAAACCATACCCTGACTTTAGAATTAATAATACCTGAATTATTAAGTACAACTCTACCTGCCTTTATTCATATAAAAGTACAAAATACTGAAATCGTTAACGAAACCATGCAACCAAAACATTATAATCCGGCACAAAATTTTTCAAACATACCTGTATGTTTACCCATTATTAAAATCCTCAAAAAAATATCTCACCAATGACTTGAGCTATCCTTAACTGCCTACACCAGCAAGTTGATTTTAATGAAAAACAGGTGATTGACAATGAAAATGCACGTCAGATCAATTATTTTTTTCCTACTATTATTGCTACCATTTTATTCGCATTCAAAAGATTTACACCTCAATTGGAAGCTGGAACACCATAATAATTTGCTACTAAGTGGTAAAACAGTAACAACCAATCAGGTCAGTCATAGCAATTCTTTAACAGGTTGGAATGATCACCCATCAGAGCTGGACATTTCCACTCCACCTTCTGTTTCTTGTTCAGGGGACAGTTTTGCCATTTATTATGACGTAGTCTCTTTTACTACTGTGAATTTTGATCAAAATAATCCAGGTTATACTGTGCCAAAGCTTTTTAATACTTTATTAGGCAATGGCAATGATCGTCTTGACCATAGTTTCAATACTCAATACACACTAAGAGGTCACACAACAAAAGCAAGTAACCTTGCTGAACTCTTTTGTTGCGTGCTCTGTCATCCTTTTTATCTGGGATTCAAGAAATGCTCAGCCAAAGTCTCACATGGATCTGACAATGAGTTGGCCAGAATCAGAGCATTGGAAGCAGCAATAGCAGCCGATTTTCCAGAGCATGTCACTATTCATAAATGCGCTTTATATCATGGGGCTGTGGACAGTCATCATAAGATGCTTTCATCATCAAGCACAGAAGCTACAGACGCTAAGACTCATATATTTGATCTTTTCCTGAATACTCCGGAAACACAGCATTGGCTAATAGAGAATCTAAACCCAAAAACCAACCAGAGGTTAGAACTGATAATACCTGAGTTATTCAATACAGCAGCACCTGCTGCAATTCTTGTGCAAGAGAATAACGGGGAAACTAATGATGAAAGCCTGCAACCATCACATTTTTTATCATTAGATTTTACCAATGGAGTTAAAGTACAATATCACCTTAATCGAGTCTCCGACATAGAGATTGAGGTATTAGCAATTGTGGTAAGCGCTGAGGGCTATACCCTCACACTCGTAGTTAATAATTATGATATTACAGCTAACCAACCTCCCCCACATTATGCGGCATTACCAAAAACCTGTAACTGTAACGGCGCATGTAATTGTGACCATTCAAGGGCAAATGATACTGATAATTCAGATAATCGGATTCATAGAATTAACATTATGAATCCTCGTATATTTTTTCCTCATACTCGTTTGTGAGGCTGAAAATGAGCGTCTCCGTTGGGCAGTGGACGTTGGCAACAATCTGCTTCCCAGCCCCCTGAGAGTCATTCAGATGGTAAAATGACCTGGCCAACTGAACGAAATTAACAGCAACAGAGTCCCAGCAGTGGCTCTGTTATGATGCTTTTGTCGAATCGTGCCATCTTTGTGTCAATTCGCTTCAAAACTGCCCCACATCAGTGAATACTCGCCCTTATTTATACCAGGCTGTCGCTCAAGACAATACGTCAGTTTCTACCTGATCGCCACTAGCAGCTCGCCGAAGATTTACATTTATACAAAGACGTCTATTGGTCGCTAGAAGAACTCATAAAAAAAGTTATATCAAATGTTTAAGCTATTCTAAGCTTCAAATGTCTGGAAATTGATATTCGTAAAAAACAGGTAGTTAGTAATGAATATAGACGTCAGATTAATTATTGTATTCTTTCTCTACTCGCTATCATTTTATTCCAACTCAAAAGACTTACACTTTAACTGGAATCTGGAGCTGAACGACAGGTTGCTGCTAAGTGGTACAGCCACATCATCCCATCATTGTGGTCATAGAGAAGATTTAACAGAATGTAATTATGGAGACCTTACTCAATCGAAGACTGATTACTCAGGGTATGATTTTTGCGTTTATGAAGTAACTACTGTTACCTCTATAGAATTCAATCAGACTAAATCTTGTAATATTGTACCAATGTTCTTTTACAGTTTGTTAGGAGATGGCTTCAATAGCCTTAAACATAGTTCCCTGACTTGTTATACACTTAGAAGTCAATCGCCAAAGACGACATCTTCAATTGCTGAGCTGTTATATTCCACTTTCTGCACTCCCTGCTTCATGCCTGCTGAGCTGGTTTCTCAAGATTCGCAAATTCAGCAAGAAAGAGTGAAGGAGTTGAAAGCAGCAACACCAAACCATTTGCCAGATCATGTAACTATCCATAGCCGCTCAATATTATCTGAAACAGCTGTGTCAAATGATCGTCATACGTTTTTATTGTCAAATACAGAAGCAATAGACGATGATACCCATATATTTGATCTCTTCCTGAATAATCCGGAAACACAAAAATGGATAATAGCGCATCTAAATCTTAAAAACGGAATGATGTTACAACTGATAATACCCGGGCTATTCAATACAGCTTTACCCGCTATGATTTTTGTGCAGCATCAAACCAGTGAAGATAACAATGTAAGCCTGCAACCCTCACATTTTGTATCAATATATTTTCCTAACGAAGCCAGAGTGCAATACCACATTAAGAAATTATCCAATAATGATATTCAGGTATTAGCAATTGTAGTTAGCTCTCATCTTTACACCCTGACATTCGCTATTGATAACTATGATACTTCAGCCAACCAGTCGCCCCCGTATTGTAACCAGACAGAATTAGCACGACCAAACACCTGTCATTGCACAGGAGCCTGTAATTGTGCCAACCAAAGGAAAAATGATACAGATGAATCATACGGCACAGATGACTCATATTATCAGAGTGACACCACTAGTGATCATGTAATTTCAGGTCTGGAGCATTTGAAGTGAACATCAGATTAAACTACTTAATATCGTCTAAGTACTCAGCCATACGGAATCGAATATTTCTGGCTTATTGGGCAGGTGCTCTGCAAGGCGCAACGACGGGAACATAGCAAGCTATGTGACCAGAGTTGCAACGCAGTCAGAGTGCCTGAATAATAAGTCAGAAAATATGATTTCGTATGGTTGAGTACTTATATTTCTCAGGCATTATCATCTTGATAACCATCGAGAACAGGATTACCTGAAGCAAACTGTATTCACAAAGACGGGTAAAAAAACCACATATTACGTTGAAAAAAAATATATACGTTTTTTTAAGTTGTACATGGACGTCTAATAGCTGTTATAAGCTTCAAAAAATTGTTGTATGATTTTTTTGAGCTACTCTTCACCTCTGATTTCTAAAAATCGATATGAGTTAAAAACAGGTATTTAACAGTGAAAGAAAACATAAAATTAATGATTTTATTCTGCCTTATCGTGTTATCATCTTATTCAAACTCAGATGACTTGCACTTTAAATGGAAGTTGGAGCATTTGGGTCGATTAGTACTCAACGGCACAGCCACATCATCCACCCATTCTAGTCATAGCGGGCCTACAAGAGAATGTTATTGGGGTGATTCCACCAATGATTTTAGTGATCTATCCGGGGATTACATTCTCATTTATGAACTGCTTTCTTCGATCAATATAGAGTTCAATCAGCAGAACTCTGGAAATAATGTACCCGTTTTTTTTTATGAGTTGCTAGGAAATGGCCTTCATAACCTTCAACATAGCTTCCACACTCGTTACACACTAAGAGGTCAAATTGAAACCAGGAAATCCATGATTACTGAACTTATATGCTGTTTATTCTGTCCTTGTTGTTTTTCGGCTTTCATTTGGGATTATCAAGACTTGTTGGACGAAAAAGTAAGAGCGCTGGAAGCAGCCACACCAGAACATTTGCCAGAGCATGTAACTATTGATAGCCGCTCTCTATCTCATACAGCTGTGACCAATAATTATCAACCGTTTTTATCGTCAAACACAGAAGCCATAAATGATAACACCCGTATATTTGACCTTTTCCTGAATACTCCGGAAACTCAACGATGGATTATAGGGCATCTGGATTCAACGACCAACCATGTATTGGAATTGATAATTCCCGGATTAATCCGAACGGCTATACCAGCTACAGTTCTCGTGCAAGAGCAAGGCAGTGAAAACTTGCAAGCGTCACATTTTTTATCATTAAACTTTCTGACCGGTACTAGAGTGCAATATCACCTTAACAGGTTATCCAACAATCAAATTGAGGTACTGGCAATTGTTATTAGTTCTGCTGGTTACACTCTGACACTCGTTATTGATAATTATGATGTTATAGCAAACCAGCCTCCGCCACATTACACCGAGCTACCAATACAGTTACCATTACAACAAGCCTGTCACCATTATGGGGCATGTAATTGTGCAACTTCAAGAAATAATGATACCCATAATTCAAATTATCAGCGTGAAACCATAGGTGATAATGGCAAGGACATGCTCAATCATGCAGAAGTGATAGTGCCGCTGGGCACCCAGGAATCGCAAGATATGGATGGCAAACTCAATACGAAACTGTAATGAACATCAGGTTAAGCTATCTCCACCCGTTCACATTTCTCAAGCACAATCGTTTTACCTCTGAGCAACAGGTAGTTAACAATGAAAACAAACGTCAGTGTAATAATTGTATTCTTTCTCTACTTGCTATCGTCTTATTCAAATGCAGAAGACTTGCACTTTAGATGGAAGTTGGAGCATTTGGGTCAACTTGTACTCAATGGTAAAGTCACATCATCCACTCACTCCGGTCATAGCGAAGCCACAAGAGAAGGCTATTGGGATGCCCTCACTAACTATTTGAGTGGTATTTCCGGGGATCATTTTGTTATTTACGATCTGCTCTCTGACACCAATATAGAATTTTACCCGCATGATTCGACCATTAATGTGCCCGATTTTTTTCATGGCTTATTAGGAAATGGCAGCCATGACCTTCAACACAGCTTTCATACTCGTTACACACTAAGAGGTCAAACAACAACCAAAAAAGGATCTATTGCCCAATTATTATGTTGCATTTTCTGTCTTCCTTGTTTTTTGAGTAGCAAGATAATTAATCAAGACATTCTGGAGCAGGAAGCAAAACTGAGAGAGCTGGAAACAGCAACACCAGACCATTTGCCTGAACATGTCACGATCGATAGTCGCTCTATGGCTCATATAACTATGACCAGTCATTATGAAACGCTTTCGTCATCAAACACAGAAGTTATAGACGATGATATCCATATATTTGACCTTTTCCTGCGCAATCCGGAAACACAAAAATGGATAACAGGATATCTAAACTCGGAGACCTACCTGACGCATGAATTTATAATACCCGGGTTATTCAATACCGCCAGACCTGCTGAGGTTCTTGTGCAAGAGCGAGACAGTGAAAACGAGAGTGAAGATGATGACACCCTGAAACCAACAGATTTTGTATCATTATACTTTGACGACGGAACCGTCCTGCGATACCACCTCAAGAGATCACTCACCAATGACCTTCAGGTATTAGCGATTTCGGTTAGCTCTAATTATTATACCCTGTCGTTTGTTATTAATAATTATGATGCTTTAGCCAACCAACCTCCCCTGATTTTCTCTTGGGCGGAACTTAGATTCTTTGATCCCTGTGATTGTAGTGGAGCATGTAATTGTGCACTCCCAAGATATAATAATAGAGATGGCTCAGATTATGAGAGTGACACGCATTAGTGTTTATGTATTTTTTAGTGTGAAGCAGTCAAACTGACATCCGTTTAAGCTGCTTCCATCTGTTTATACTCCCACAAAGGCAGTTAAAAACACCTATACATTAAGTACCTAACCCGTTGGTTTCGCATATTCTGGGCTGCGGCTTTTTCCATCCTTCTGCGTTCCAACTCTGGTTGCGTAGCTATGGCTACGCGCCCGTCGTTGCGCCTTGAAGGATGAAAAAATCCACTCGCCAGAATATGCGAAACCAACTGGCCAGGTACTTATGCTTACAAAAAAAACTCAACCGTTTTTCTTTTTTTAAACTAGTTTGAATACTCCACAACTAATGATAAAACTGTACTATAAACTGTGAGGTTTTCGTTGAATAAAACATTTCCTTCTTTCTCAAAAACTTTAACTCCGTCTTTTCTTCTGGCTGTTTCGATATCTATGTCGACGAGCACCTATGGATTACCAAAAGAAACATTGTGTGAAGAGTATGGAGAGCGTTTCAATTTGGCTAACTCACCCTCCAGTCGTGGAGGAGCCTATGGCGAGTGGATTGATAATAAATGCAACATCACTGTTCTTCCATTAAGCGAGCTCAACAGGAAGGTTTCTCTTGTAGATGCCATACTCCCGATTGTTTTGAAACCATCTCCGGTTTCTGACTCGGGAGGCCCCATAGCCCGCGACCATCAAAATCACAAAGAAGTAGATGTGTCATTTATTTCATCCGACAAAATAGAACCCACCTCGCATACAGTCAAATATTATCCAATGTATTCTCCCAGTGCTGGCAATGATGGTTATTCTGATGGCTTAACACCGAAAGAACCTACCTTAATGGCAGCTCCGGGCTATGAAGAGGAAGTTCTTTTGGAACTGCCGGGCAATGTGATTATTGAAAATGGTTTCATCATCGATCGCTCTCAACTCAAACCCACCATCAGTGGCTGTTTCCATTCAGGTCTTGCCCTTTTTGGCGCATTGATTTCTGGCGACGTTTCAGGTGTTGGCTTTTCAGATATAGGTCTTCCCGCATGCACTGGCTTATATATGGGAGGACCTGACTTCACAGCCCCTGTCAGCAAAATCCGACAGGCAACTAAAAAAGGTAACTCAGGAAGCAGTAACGGAAAAGCTGGCGCCAAAAGCAAGAAAAATGGAAATGGCCAGAAAGGTGGTAGCCATGGACGCAATGGAAAAAGTAGCAAAAATGGTAAAAACTCGGGTGCCATTGGTGGTGCCGGTGGCGGCGAAGACCCCTTTCACAGCGGTAAAGGCCTTCACTATATGACGGAGCCACTTTATAAGACGGTTATAGATGCCATAAAAAACCTGGCCAGTAAGAGATTGGAGAAAGGCTTTGATCGAACTTCAGCCTCGTCAAGATCACTCATAGGACAAATCAAAAAAGGAATAAGGTCCTTGTCAGATGATCAGAGAACATTCATTCACAGTACTGAGCCCTATAGATCAATCAGTTATTTATTATAAGTACTCAGTCATACGGAATCGAATATTTCTGGCTTATTGGGCAGCTGCACTGCAAGGCGCAACGACGGGAACATAGCAAGCTATGTGACCAGAGTTGCAACGCAGCACGACTGCATGGATGCAGGAGCTAGAGCAACGCAGGAGCAGTTGCCGCGAGTGCCTGAACAATGAGTCAGAAAATATGATTTCGTACGGTTGAGTACTTAAAGTCCTTGTGATCCTGAAGCACTCTTCAATCGACGATATTGTTGAGTGCTCTTGATGAAAGTGTTGAAGGCCAAGCCATGTCAGTGACTTTAACATTATCTCAATAAGCCCCAAAACAGGGATTTTTGTTTAAATCCATGGCAGGATATCAAACAGGAAGAAACAACAAGAGTCTGACATTATGGAAAAAACAATTGCCACAGACCGGTTAATCCTCAGAGCCTTCACTCAGCAGGATGCTGACCAGGTACAGACACTGGCTGGAGAGGAGCGGGTAGCCAGACTGACCGAAAATATTCCCCACCCCTACCCGGACGGACTGGCAGAAAAATGGATTAAAGATCAAGAAAGCCTGAGAGAAACAAACAGCGCTTTTGTGTATGCCATCAAATTGAAATCATCAAGTACACTGATCGGAGCCATCGGATTGAATAACGCAACTCATACCGAGGCTAAATTAGGTTACTGGCTGGGTCTACCCTTCTGGGGGCAAGGGTACTGCTCAGAAGCCGGACAAGCACTGCTAAACCATGCCTTTGAACAGTTACCACTCAGTCAGATCCGGGCCAGGGCACTGACCAGGAACATAAAGTCCGAACAGGTTCTTTTAAGGCTCGGTTTTCGGTCCACTTCGGAAATTCTTGAAAAAGTAAAAGAGGACATGGATACGGTAAAGTATTATGTCCTGAACCGGAGTCATTCACGATGAGCCACCGAAACTAGTCAAGATCGTGATGCTCACCCGGCAGCCAGCGGATCACAGCATCAGCTTTGCAGATTAAATAACCATTCAGCAGTAAAAGAATAATTTATGGAAATAAAACTAGACGACCTAAAGGGTCAGGAAATTGCCCATCTGCTCCAGGACCACCTGGATGATATGTATAGTCACTCACCGGCAGAAAGCGTTCATGCCCTCGATATTGAGAGGTTGCGTTCGCAAGACATAACCTTCTGGTCCGCCTGGATAAACCGCAACCTGGCAGGTTGTGGTGCATTAAAAGCCCTCTCGCCCTCTGAAGGCGAAATCAAATCCATGAAAACCTCATCTGGCTTTCTCAGAAGAGGTGTAGCTTCCGCCCTCTTAAAAAATATCCTCAGTGAGGCAGAACGAAGACAATATAAGACCGTGTACCTGGAAACAGGCTCAATGAATCACTTCAAACCGGCCTGTGAGCTTTATGAACGCTTTGGTTTCGAGCCCTGTGCACCTTTTGGAGATTATCACGAAGACCCCAACAGCCTTTTCTTTTCAAAAAAACTGTGAACCCATAGCGCCCGGAATTCTGAGTGAATACCGGGTGGCTGGTAGCCTGAATCTTTATCATACCCCGGAACAACACATCTCTTTTACAGTTCTCCCCACTGCGATAAAACTTTGAATAAATTGATCCGCCACAGGGTGACCCATGACTGATAAAATTGATCACTACCTGCATGACAAGCTGTCATAAGCCATCATGGGTAGCCTTCTATACTGAGAGTGTCTTCTTTCAAAACACAATAAGGACAGCTCTACAGGGACTTAATCATGACCAGCAGCGTTGAAAACTGCCTCAATATACTTCGCCAGGACCTTCTTCAGGACATTCCCACAAGCCAGCAGACATCTGAGAATAAGCCTCTCTGGCTCGGAAGGCGTGTGGTCAGAAAAGTAAAGGGTTTCGGTCTTAAGCTGGCCGATATACTCAGGGGCCGGGGCTGGCTCAGTAATAAAAAGATCAATGAACGGGAAATTCGCGAATGCCGGTGGGCTCGAAGTGTTGCCGGGGCTGGACTGGTTGACCAGAATTTTTTTCCTGCCAACATTCCTCAGCAGGAGCTTGTTGAGCGCACCCGCCTCGCCCGGGAACTCTGGCAAAAAGACCCGTACAGTTTTGCTCTCTGGTGCATTGAAAACGATCAACCTTTCCCGGAACACTTTCTGGAGGCAGAGCTTATCCCCTGGCAGATGGAGCAATTTGCCAGCCTGGGCCTTAATCGCAATCATGCGGCCCGCATGTCCCTGCGTCTGAGCATTGCAGTTAAGCTGCTGCATCCCTCTGAAGCTGCTGGTCAAAGGGAAAACCTGTTAACCGTATTGCCCACAGATACCCCGGATGAGATTGAAAGAAAGGAGAAATATAACGAAAAACTTCTCAATCTCGATCATGATGAGGAATCAGCCGATATGTATCTGGACAGTTTTATTGGCAACTATACCCCCAGTGAACAGATCGAACTCCTCAAAGCCTGCCGGGATGAATTGGCGACCCACCCGGAAAGTCATCAGCTATCCGAGCAGAACCTGCTGAGAAAAGTGATCAGTGACCGTCAAAAGCAGGAGACCGCTCAATTTCTGAGCGAGCGACAAGGCAGTGATGACAACCTTGTCGACTTTGATACCGAACTGGACGAGAAAGGTCGTCCAAAAAAACCGTCATGACGATAACGTTTGTGGACTACACAATACGTCCGCCATCCATTCGGATCACTCGGTCCATGCGCTCCAGCATGGCCTTCTTATGAGTAATCATAATGACGGTTTTATCCCGGTATGCGTCCAGAATCAGATTCATCAAATGATCCTCACTGACCGGGTCCAGACCTTCACTGGCTTCATCCATAATCAACACTTCACCCTTTTTCAAGAGTGCCCGGGCTATTGCGAGCCTGCGCTGCTCACCACCGGAGAGAGCGATCCCAGCCTGTCCCAACCATAGATCCAGCAGGTTCTGTTCACCCTCAGCCGCCGCAAGACGATCCAGGCCTACCACTTTGACAGTTTCCAGTAGCTCACTGTCTTGCGCTTCGGGTCGGGCCATTTTCAGATTTTGCCTCAACGTTGTACTGAACACGTGGGTTTGCTGGGGAATCACCGTTAGTAATTGATAAAGTGAAGCCTCGGAATATTCATTAATAGCAATGCCACCCAGCTCGATACTGCCCTCAAAACCCGGTAGCTGCCGGGTCAGGATACGGATCAGTGTCGATTTACCACAGCCCGTTTTACCCAGTAACGCCAAGTGCTGACCCGCCGGAACATCAAGACTGATGCCATCCAGAATCATCGGCCCTGCTGTCGAAATTCCCGCAGCTACGGGGTATTGGAAACACAGATCCCGAAAAATGATATGACCCTTGAAGGCATCCGGAATGGTTTGATCACCAAACTCAATAGCTTCTTCTTCAAGGATCTCTGTCAGCCTCGCAGCGGCCAGTTGCGTGTTGCCGAGAAACTGGAAAGCACCCGGCAGAGGCATCAATGCCTCAAAGCCTGCCAGTACTGCAAAGACGGACATAACCATCACTGGTCCGGAAATAACGCCTTGCTGGTATTCCCCTGCAGCAAGATAGAGCATTATGACCGCTGAAATACCAGCCCCGGCCACCATCAACGCACCACCCAGCCCCTCCAGCCTTGACATTTTTCTCTGGATATAACTCAAATTTTGCCCGGTAACATCGATATGCTCCCTCATTCGGACTTCTGATCCATAAATTCTGGATTCGGCCATGCCCTGCAGATAATCCAGGGCTTTCTGTCTCAGCTCCCCCAGAAGTTTGCCCTGTGCCCGGCCACTCTTGAAACCCAGACGGTAGAACATCACCGGCAGAACGATCAACCAGACTCCCATCAGCAGCAGCGCCCCCTGAGCCAGAACAGGGCTAAAAAAGCTCAGCCCAAGAGAAAGCAGAATCACAACCAGCACCGCAGCAATAACCGGACTGAACAGTCTCAGATACAGCTGATCCAGGGCATCAACGTCCGCCACAAGGCGGTTCAGCAATTCAGCCTTACGATAACGTTTCAACTGAGTCAGAGAAAGTGGGAGCAGTTTTTCGAAAAACCAGCTTCTTAACCAGGCCAACAGTTTGAAGGTCGCATCGTGACTCACCAAACGTTCAAAGTAACGGGCAGCGGTACGACCGATTGAAAAACCTCTGACCCCGGCACCGGGAGAGAAGAAATCAAATCTCTGAGCGGTCACGACCGTCAGACCAGCCAAAGCTGTTGCCGTGATAAACCAACCTGACAGTGCCAGCAACCCAAGACTGAACAACAAGGTTGCCAGAGCCAAAAACATACCCACAGACAGTGCACTCCAGTGCCTGCGATAAAGCTTTAAATAAGGCAACAACTCACTCATCATCCAGACTCCCTGCTAAACCGGCCACAAAAGCTTGCACCACCGCAGACTGCTGCCTGAGGACACCGGGTTCACCATCAGCGACCAACTCCCCGTTTTCAAACATCAACACTCTGTCCATCGAATCTATCTGCTTGAGTCGGTGGGTGACAGTAATGACAGTGCATTGCGGATCGATGGCTTCCAGAGCATCCAGGACAAGACGCTCATTGTAGGCATCCAGGCTGGCCGTTGGCTCATCGAGAATTAACAGTTTTACCGGCTCGGCTATAGCTCTTGCCAAAGCTATCCGCTGTGCCTGCCCTACGGAAAGGTTGCCTCCCTGTTCTTGCAGCAGACTGTTCAGCCCTTCCGGTAGCTGTTCGACAATCTCCATAGCCTGAGCCTTTGCCAGAGCCCGATTGACCTGAGATTCATCCAGATCCCGACCAAATGAAACATTTTCATAGACCGAGCCATGAATAATCAGGGGCTGTTGGCCCAGCCAGGCAATTCTTTTGCGCCAGTCATCCATTGACAGGCTGGAGAGGTCTTCACCTGCGGCTCTGATTTTACCCTGGTAGTTCCAGAACCCCATGAGGGTATTTACCAGAGTCGACTTACCTGCCCCGCTGGGACCAATGATGGCCACTCGCTCGCCAGCTGCAATATCAAAAGAAACATCCCTGAGCAAAGCTCTGCCACCGGCACTGCCCTGAACCGTCAGACAATCAGCACTGAGTGAAACCGGCACGTCCATAGCCATTGAATTGCTGCCCTGATGCATCCCGGACTCTTTGCGCTCTAGCAGCTCAAGGATCAATTCTGCAGCACCCACCGCTTTTGACTTGGCGTGATAGTGCGTTCCCAGATCACGCAATGGCTGATAGAACTCAGGCGCCAGTAACAGTAGAAACAAGCCGGTATAGAGCGTGACCCCGGCACCATAACTGCCAAAATTCAGATAGCCCAGAAAGCTCATTCCCAGATAGACGGCGAGAATAGCAATGGAAACAGAAGCAAAAAACTCCAACACCGTAGAAGACAGAAAGGCCAGTCGCAGTACCTGCATGGTTTTGTGTCGAAAGTCCTCACTGGCCGATTTCAGCGACTGGTGCTCATGATGGGTCCGCTGAAATAACCTCAGCGTTTCCATGCCCTGCAAACGATCAAGGAAAAAACCACCCAGTCGGTCCAGGGCCCGGAAATTCCGTCGATTCGCTTCGGCAGCCTTCATCCCGACCAAGGCCATAAATACAGGAATCAAAGGGGCTGTTCCCAGGAAAATCAGACCGGCAGTCCAGTTCACTGGAAAGGCCACGATAAGTATGACCAGCGGAACCAGAACTGCCAGAGCCATTTGCGGAATGTAACGGGCAACAAAGTCCTGTAACTCTTCCACCTGCTCTACCACCATGGTCGACCAGCTACCAGCTGGCTGCTCTGCAATGACAAGAGGACCAAGAGCTTTCAGCTTATTGAGAATAGCTCCTCGAATAGTCTCCTTGACGATCAACCCGGCTCTGAACCCGGTGATCTCCCTGCCCCAATGGCAGAGTGCCCGAAGCAGGATAATCATAGCCGTCGTAATCAGGTCATGGATCAAAGACTCCCTGACTGCGCCTTCCATTACGATCTGATGAATAATTTTCGCCAGCAACCCAGCCTGAGCCAGAAACAACAGACCATTGATCAAGCCCAGTATGATGGCTACCAGCAACCAGTTCCGGGTAGGACTGAGCTGGCCAATCAACCATTTATAAGCCTGCTTCTCCGTAATACGACTCATAGCAGAGGACACAACCTGAGGGGGAAAAGAAGACTATTCTATCTGAACTCGGGTGGTTATACAGTCAGGCAACAGTAAATTACCGTCACTCTTCAGATGGAATGGCAATAATTCAATCCGGTTTCACCCAACCGGTCGTAAGTTAAAACGACTCAACGTATAATGACCTGCTTTTAACCCCTCTTCTCAGTGCTAATTCGGGTTACGATGCTGTCTAACATTCGCATTATTCTGATCAATACCTTTCATCCCGGAAACATTGGCTCCGCCGCCAGGGCCATGAAAACCATGGGACTCTCAAATCTTTGCCTGGTCTCCCCGCAACGATTCCCGGATCCGGATGCCGAATCCATGGCAGCAGGAGCCCAGAACGTTCTGGCAGCTGCCAGAGTATTTCAGACTCTGGATGAAGCGATTGCTGACTGCTCAATGGTAATAGGAACCAGTGCCCGCACCCGCAACCATACCTTTAACCGACCCATGCTGACGGCTGAAGTTTGTGCCGACAAGCTGGTTGCTGAAGCGGCCCGAAATCCGGTGGCACTGGTTTTTGGTCAGGAGACTATGGGGCTCACCAATCAGGAGCTGGAGAAATGTCATTATCATGTCTCCATTGATGCTAACCCTGAATACCCCGTGCTCAACGTGGCTTCTGCCATTCAGATTCTCTGCTACGACATTCGCAAGGCAGAATTGCGCGTGAGCCAGCCGGATTTCTCAGGCGACGAAGCAGAAGAATATCCACTGGCCCGTGAGCTTGAATATTTCTACGAGCACCTGGAAGAGACGCTCAACAACATCAACTTTATTATCAAACAGCACCCTGGTCTGGTAATGACCCGCCTTCGTCGTCTGTTTAACCGGGCCAGGCCTGAAGCCAAAGAACTGAATATGCTCAGAGGCATTCTTGCCGCTGTCCAAAAGTCAGTCAGCAGGGAAAATAGCCCCATCACAAAAGACAACGAATGACGTTTTGCAGGTCAGTTACAGGCTCTTAGCGGCAGGCTGTTAAACAATGCCGCCTTGAGAGCAGCAGGGGCGGCAAATGAAGAGCCTGTCAGCAATCGCCAGAATTTTTTAGGGTACTCAGTCATTTTTCGTGAATAGCCGGTCAGTCGATTTAAAGGAATATCTACACACTGGTCGCCATTGAGGTCATAACCAACGGGCTCACCTTCAGAATCATCAATACGGATGACTTCGTAGGCAGCCCGGGCGTAAGTATCAACAAAGGGATTATTAGCAACAAAGTGTTGCAATTCTGGTTCCACAGAGCCGACCGTGACTACATCATCCGCAAGAGAAAAAGTATTGATCATTCCTCTCCCGCCATTACCGGCTATGGTATAGACCTGTATACCCTGAGCAGTAAGTGCCTCCAGAGCCATTATAATCTGGTAAGTGGTTTTCCAGACTTCATCCGCCTGCCCCATCTCCCTGACTTTCTCCTTGTACTCTCCTGACCGCTGCAACTGAAGTGGCGCCTTGAATGTGCTGATCAACGTGGAAGACTCCCAGGAAAGAAGAACGGCATCAACGGGCTGTTTTTCGAAGCGAGCCAGAATATTCTGAAGGTTGACCAGGATTTCTGACATGGGCTTTTTCCCATCCAGAATCGGGTATTGGATAAACGTAATCTGAGGGTGAGACGCTATCATCCGAACCACATCACCATGATAAAAAGGCTCCCGACGTTCATCGTCGTCTAAGTCCATCATGCCATACAGCCAACCATGGAGAACCCGCTCTTCATCATTTTTAAAACCTTCGGCCGGAGGGAAAAAGCGATCAATGATCGCTACACGATAAACAGGTAACCGCACTTCGGCCTGAGTAAACAGACTCAACAGAACTATCGTAAAACCGGTAATCCATCGCATCGCAGCCTTTGCATCCTTTACTCATCCATCAGTAAAGTCATCGGCTTAAGGGCTTTTTTCTCAATGCGTGCTTATCAATAGAGAAGTGGGTTAACTCGAAACAAATGTTCAGGCACAATGTCCCTTCGTGAAAAACAGAACACCATGCTCGTCACCATAACTGCGTAATTAGAAGTAACCATTTAAGGAAAAAGAGTGTCCGAACAACGAGATTTCTCTGGCTTTGCATTGGGTATAATGGCCTTTACCATCTGGGGGCTGGTACCCATTTATTTCAAAGCTCTGGAACACGTACCTCCGCTGGAAGTATTGGGACACCGCGTATTCTGGTCAGCTTTATTGCTGCTGGCTCTACTGAAAATAACAGGTACGATTTCAGAGCTAAAGCAGATTTTCTCCAGTATCAAACTGTCGGGAACACTGACACTATCCGCTATTCTCGTTGGTGCAAACTGGTTGATCTTTATCTGGGGTGTGACCAATGACAGGATTCTTGAAACCAGTCTCGGTTATTACATCAACCCACTGTTTAATGTTCTTCTGGGCTATCTGTTTTTGAATGAAAAACTGTCACCGCTCAGACAGATTGCTATCCTGCTGGCTACTGTCGCTGTCATCTATCAGATACTGATGTTAGGTATTGTGCCCTGGGTTGCTTTTGCCCTGGCTATGTGTTTTGGCTTGTACGGACTGGTCAGGAAAAAGACTCAGGTGGAGGCTGTACCTGGCCTGGCTTTCGAAACTCTGATTCTGCTGCCAGTGACTCTGGGATATTTTTTCTGGCTCTACAAAAGTGGCAACCACAGTTTCCGTTTCTCGGACCCTCACACCAGTCTACTGTTGTCTCTGGCCGGATTGGTGACCACCGTCCCTCTGGTTTTGTTTATCACTGCGGCCAAAAAGCTGACATTAACCACTATCGGTATCCTGCAGTATCTTGGTCCATCCATTTCTTTTTTGGTTGGACTGTTCGTCTACAAAGAACAGGTGACTCAGGCTCAATTAATCACCTTTGGTCTGATCTGGCTGGCGCTCATTATTTTCACCTTTGATGGCTTGCGTAAAAAGTCATCTCCAATGAACCAGAAACCGAACCCAGTCAAGACTCAGAGCGCAGAGTAAATAACCCCCATTGCAATCGCGAGCCTGCCTGAGCAGGCTCATTTGCAATAGTATCAGGAAAAATTTACATCACTCCTGATTTTCCCATGACTGACTACGAACGACCGCTTTCTTCCAACCGTCGTAAAGTTTCAGACGATCTTCATCGGACATCGACGGAGCATAGACTCGATCAACGGAAACCTTATCCTTTAACTCATCAGTGCTTTTCCAGAAACCAACGGCCAGGCCCGCAAGATAGGCCGAACCTGCGGCAGTGGATTCTACAACTGTCGGGCGAACCACTTCAGTGTCGAGAATGTCAGACTGGAACTGCATCAAAAAGTTATTGGCTACCGCACCACCGTCGACGCGCAATTGTTTCATTTCAATTCCGGAATCCTGTTCCATTGCGTCAATCAGATCACGGGACTGATAAGCAATGGCTTCCAGTGTTGCACGAACTATGTGGTTACGGTTAGCTCCCCGGGTCAGGCCAAAGATCGCACCACGCGCGTAGGGATCCCAGTAAGGGGCACCCAGACCTACAAAAGCAGGCACTACATAAACACCGTTAGTGTCGTCGACTTTATTGGCGAAATATTCCGTGTCGGCAGCATCACGGATCAGTCCCAGTTCATCACGAAGCCACTGAACTGAAGCACCACCCATAAATACGGCACCTTCCAGAGCGTATTGCACTTTGCCATCAATACCGAAAGCTATGGTGGTCAGCAAACCGTTTTCTGATTTGACCGGCTCACTCCCCGTATTCATCAGCAGGAAGCATCCTGTGCCATAGGTATTCTTGGCCATACCTTTTTCATGACACATCTGGCCGAACAGAGCCGCCTGCTGATCCCCCGCAATACCGGCTACAGGAATGCGGGTACCGCCTTTTCCGCCAATGTTAGTCTGGCCATAAATTTCAGAGCTGGATTTCACTTCCGGTAACATAGAGGAAGGAATTCCCATAGCCTTCAGCAGGTTTTCGTCCCAGTCCAGTCTATTGATATCGTACAGCATGGTGCGCGAAGCATTGGAATAATCGGTGACATGGGCACGACCTTCGGTCAGCTTCCAGGTCAGCCAGGTATCGATAGTACCGAACAGCAGATCGCCGTTTTCAGCTTTTTCACGAGCACCTTCTACATTGTCCAGAATCCACTTGATTTTCGTTGCCGAAAAATAAGCATCCAGAACCAGACCGGTGGTTTCCCGGATATAGTTTTCCAGACCTTCTTTCTTCAGCTGTTCGCAGATTTCGGTTGTACGACGACACTGCCATACAATGGCGTTATAAACAGGGCGGCCAGTGTTCTTATCCCAAACGACAGTGGTTTCACGCTGATTGGTGATACCCAGAGCAGCGATTTCGTCAGAACGAATACCTGTTTTAGCCAGAACTTCCGTCAGCACAGAACTTTGGGTCGCCCAGATTTCCATTGGGTCGTGCTCAACCCAACCCGCCTGTGGGTAGTACTGGGTAAATTCACGCTGTGAAGTACCCACCATGTCACCGTCGTGATTAAAGATAATGGCTCGGGAGCTTGTAGTACCCTGGTCTAATGAAACAACGTATTTCTTCTCAGTCGTCATAATCAATCTTCTTTATCATTCAGCTCTGGGCTGATATCAGCAGTGCACCCAGTTAAGCCTGTTATACAAAACAGTGAAAAAGACCGCGCTTTCTATGTAACAGGGTGCGTAACGGGTTTTACCGTGTTATGTGGTTTTTATCTCTAATTGGCTCGATGTTGTCTCGGGCTCTAATTGTTTACCTAACAGGTTAATGTAAATCCATGCGCCAGCCATTGCGCCGCCGATCGGAGCCACTATTGGCACCCAAAAATAGGGATTGGCTCGAGCGCCGGTCAGAGCCACTTCACCCCAACCTGCCATATAGGTGAACAGCTTGGGACCAAAATCCCGGGCAGGGTTCATGGCAAAACCAGTCAGTGGGCCAAAAGCAGAACCAATGGTTGCAATCAGCAAACCGATCAGGAGGGCAGACAGCGCACCATTGGAGTCACCATTGTTGTTATCACCAATAGCCAGAATAACCCCCATCAGCACTGCAGTAATCACAAACTCCACAGCAAATGCCTGCATATTGCTCAGAGCACTGTGCGCATAGGTGGAAAAGATACCCGCTGTGGCCAGGCTCTCTTCGGAACCACGGACGATACCTTGAGACAGTTCAAAATCGGCAAACAGATTACTATAAAGAAAATAAACCAATGCAGCGGAACAGAAAGCACCCAAAATCTGGGCAAGGATGTAAGGCACAACCTTGTGCTTTTCGAAACCTTTAAACACAGTCAATGCTAAAGTGACTGCCGGGTTCAGATGAGCGCCGGAAACACCACCGGTTACGTATATCGCCATAGAGACGCCCAGCCCCCAGACAATAGAAATTTCCAGCTGACCAAAATCCGCGCCTGCCAGAACCAATGCGGCAACACAGCCAACACCGAAGAAAATCAGAAGGCCAACGCCAATAAACTCAGCCAGACATTCACCAAAGAAAGATTTTCGCATAAAAATGAGCTCCGCCCACGTAGGCATACATCCAAGATATTAATTGCGAGGCCTTATAAAAACTTGTTAATTTTTAGCAGCCCCGACAGCGGGCAGATTATTTCAAACAACAACAAAACTCATCAACGCCAAACCATTGATTTAAGTCAACCAATGTTCAAACATGTTCGTTTTTTTTCTAATCAGGTCCATCACTCCGCGCATAATGTAAAGAGTCAAGCATCTTGCTCTGCTATTTTTTCAATGTCGTGCCTTTCGTAGGGCCAGGGTGGAAAAATGTCAATGTTATTTCTGCAAAGGGTCAAAAAAGCCCACTAACGAACTTTTCCCAGCTGCCAGTACGCTTCCATTTCTTCCAGTGTTAACTGTTGAAACTCATGGCCTTCTTCAGCAGCCCTTAATTCCATGGTTCGAAAACGCTTCTCAAACTTGTCACTGGCTTTGCGCAATGACAAGTCCGCATCCACTGAAAGATGACGCGCAAGATTGACACAGGCAAACATCAGATCACCTATTTCTTCTGCAATCCGATCATTGCCCTGCTGTTCTCGCACAGCTTCACGAATTTCTTCCATTTCTTCCTGAATCTTGTCAAACACGGGTTCGACTTCTGGCCAGTCAAAACCGACCTTTGCAGCCGCTTTTTGCAGCTTGAACGCTCTTGTTAACGAGGGTAGAGCAGCCGGTAATTTTGACGGCATGACAGACTCTGAAGTCTTCTCCCCCCTTGCCAGTTTCTCTTTCTGCTTGATCGCCTGCCAACTTTCAACGACTTGATCGGAAGTGGTGTCATCATTCGGCGACATTCTGGATTCCAGGGTTCCGTCAGGGAAAACATGGGGATGACGACGCACCATTTTCTCCACCAGACCAGCAGCGACCTGATGAAAATCAAAGAGCCCGGCCTCTTCTGCCATTCTTGAATGAAACACTACCTGAAACAGCAAATCACCGAGTTCTTCACGAAGGTTTTCAAAATCCTCGCTGGCAATGGCCTCCAGAACTTCACAGGTCTCTTCCAGTGTATAGGGGGCTATAGTCGTAAAGTTCTGCTCCAGATCCCAGGGGCAACCAGCTTCGGGGTCCCGAAGCCTGCTCATAAGATACAGCATATCCTCCAGGCTACTCTGACTCATCTGCCTTCCTTGCGATAACGCGCAACTTCGACCACGTTGGGCAGCTGATTGACTTTAGCCAGGACTTTACTCAGTTGCTGCAGACTCTGAACTTCAACCGTCAACAACATATTGGCAATGTTGTCTTCCTTGCTGGTTCGCGTCTGTACTGAGAGAACATTGACACGCTCATTAGCCAGAACAATGGTAATATCGCGCAGCAGCCCTGAGCGGTCATAGGCGGTGATGATAATTTCCACCGGGTACATGTATTCCGGAGAATAGCCCCAGTTCACCTCTATCAGTCTTTCCGGTTCCAGCTCCTGAAGATTCAGGGCGTTATTGCAGTCCTGTCGGTGAATGGTGACACCACGGCCGATCGTGATATAGCCTATGATGGGATCACCGGGCACCGGTTGACAGCAGCCGGCCATCTGGGTCATCAGATTACCCACCCCGTCAATGGTGATAGTACTGTCTGACACTTTTTCCTGAGGTGCCCGGGTACGTATCTCAAACTCTTTTTCTGCTTCCGGCTCCAGCTCTCTTTGAGCCAGGGCTACGGCCTGGGTGACACGATAATCGCCAGCTCCGATGGCTGCGTACATATCATCCATTTCCTTAAAGGGCGTCTGAGGCAGGAGATCGTTGAAATCAACACCCGTCAGAGCCAGACGTTTAAGCTCAGCGTTGAGCTGACTACTGCCATCAACAATATTGGAGTCGCGATCCTGCTTTTTCAGCCAGTTGGTAATTTTGGCTCTTGCCCGATTGGTATTGACATAACCGAGATCCGGGTTGAGCCAGTCACGACTGGGTTGAACATTGGGTCCGGTCAGAATTTCTACCTGATCTCCGGTTTTAAGATTGTGATTCAGAGGCACAATGCGGCCTCCCACCTTAGCGCCGCGACACTTCAAACCCACTTCTGAATGAATTCTGAAAGCAAAATCAATGGGCGTAGCACCCAGAGACAGATCCACTACATGACCTGCTTTTGTGAACACATAAATACGATCCGGCTCGACATCAGAACGCCACTCTTCAGCGATGCCTCCCAGATCACCCAGCTCTTCATGCCACTCCATAACATTACGCAGCCAGTTGAGCTTTTCTTCATAACTGTCACTTTTGGTATTAACGTCGGTGCCCTTGTACTTCCAGTGGGCACAAACACCCAGCTCAGCTTCTTCATGCATCGCTTCGGTTCGAATCTGTACCTCAAGCGTTTTGCCTTCCGGTCCAAAGACCGCTGTGTGCAGGGAGCGATAACCATTTTCCTTGGGCGTTGCGATGTAATCATCGAATTCCTGAGGGATATGATTAAACAGAGAGTGCACAACACCCAGAGCCGCGTAGCAATCCCTGACTTCTCTGGTAATCACCCGAAAAGCACGAATGTCATAAAGGTCCCTGAAGTCCAGCCCCTTGCGTTTCATTTTTCGCCAGATGCTGTAGATGTGTTTCGCGCGACCATAAACATTGGCTTCTATCTGAGCTTCACCCAGCGCTTGCCTGAGTTGATCGACAACATGGTCAATATATTGCTGGCGATCGGTTCTTTTCTCATCCAGCAGGCGGGCAATACGTTTGTAATCCTGAGGATTCAGATAGCGGAAGGAAAGATCTTCCAGCTCCCACTTGATATAACCGATACCCAGGCGGTGAGCCAGGGGGGCATAGATTTCAAAAACCTCACGGGCCACCCGGCGGCGCTTGTCTTTATCAGCATCTCTCAAAGCTCTGATGGCACAGGTACGCTCTGCCAGCTTGAGCAGTGCTACCCGAACATCGTCAATAATAGAAACCAGCATCTTGCGGACTTTTTCCAGCTGGTCCTGACTCTGATCCAGCACCTGGGTTCTGGCCGGGTTCAGGAGTTCACTGATGGCGGCCATACCCTGAACATCTTTAATCAGACGAACGACGGTCTTGCCGAAGTCTTCTTCCACCTGTTTCATGGACAGTCTGTGTTCACGAACAGCCCGATAGAGAGCAGCAGCCACCAGCGTTTCAGTATCCAGCCTCAGCTCTGCAAGGATTTCAACCATCTCAAGGCCGGTACGAAAACAACCCAGACCTGTAGGCCAGACAGTATCTGCCTGCTGACGAGCCTCAAGCTCGGCCCAACGACTGAGTTCACAGGCAGCCCTGAGGCGATCCGTTCCGGTCACACCAAAGCTTTCCTGCATACGCACCAGCCAGGCATCCAAATCGATGGAGCCATCAAAGCGAACGGGATGATCTTCTCTTACCTTTACCATGCAAGTTTTCCACTTATTTCTTCGGAGGCACTGCCTGAATGAAGGGATCTCCTGAATCAGGACTGTTTAAAAAGTGCCATGGATTCGACATGCCCGGTTTGCGGGAACATGTCCATCACGCCTAATCTGACCAGCTTGAACCCCTGTTGGGCGAGGGCTCCGGCATCTCTGGCCAGGGTTGCAGGGTTGCACGAGATATAAAGCAACCGATCGGGTATATGACCTTTCATGTGTTCAATAATTTCAATAGCACCGGTTCTGGGAGGGTCCAGCAACATGGCGTCGTAATGTTGATGCAACCAGCCCTCCCCTGACTTGTTCCCCTCAACCAGCGCAGCAAGGTTGGCCTGATAAAAGTGAGTGTTTTTCAGACCATTCAGACCGGCATTGAATACAGCTCTCTCAACAGCCCCCGCACTGCCCTCGACACCAACGACAGAAGTTGTCTTTCTGGCCATTGCCAGAGAAAAATTGCCAAGACCACAAAAAAGATCCAGCACCCGGTCTTGCGGTGTCAATTCCAGCCAATCCAGAGCCTGTGCCACCATTTGACGATTAACAGGCCAGTTGACCTGGGTAAAGTCTGTTGGCCTGAACTGAAACCTAAGGTCCATCTCCGGTATCCGGTAGTACAGCCAGGGATCAGCCACCGGAGAGGAGAGGCAACGGGTAAGCTTCTCATCCCCCATCAGGTACAGGTGCAATTGCTGCTCCCGGGCCATTGCTTCCAGCCTGTTCAAATCCTCGGGCGGCAACCCTCTGGTGTGTCTGAGCAGAATGGCGCGGCCGGAATCAGCCAGCAACAGTTCAGCATGACTGATCGCTTCTCGCTGATTCAGTTCTGGTAAACATTCTCGCAGCAACGCCGGTAGTGACTGCAAGGGTTCTGCCAGGACCGGACACTCACGAACATCGACAATCTGTTTACTGCTTTTCTCCCTGAACCCGAGTGATAAGTGGCCCTTCTTCCAGAGGATCGACAAACGGGCACGATAACGATAACCATAGGGTTGAGAAGCCAGAGGTTCAGCTATTGCCATGGGCGTCAGCGACGAAAACCGCTGCAACTGATCCAGTACAATACTTTGTTTGCCCTGAAGCTGACCCTCATGGGACCAGTATTGCAGGCTGCAGCCACCACAGACTTTAAAATGTCGGCAGGGAGGAGAGACGCGCTCATCTGAAGCAGACTCTATATCAGTGGCCCGACCACTGCTGAAACGACGTCGATCTTCTGTCAGCAGGACCGAAACCTGCTCCCCGGGAAGCGCCCCTTCGACAAAAAGGGTTTTGCCTTTTAATCGGGCAAGACCCCGACCATCATGGGAAAGACCCTGTACAAGAACTTCTCCAACGACCCGACGTCTGGCGCCCGGAGAAGCCTTCTGAGATCGCATGAAACTGTATCCTTCAGATTCAGAAATACACACGCAGCCTGTCAACGAAACAACACACCCCCTCACAACAAGAAGCAGTGCCGGAGTGAATAACGCTGTATTTTCACGGGAGTAGCTGCGTAAAAATTAATACCGTTGAGAATTGTACCTACAGCTGTATAAAATTTCAGTACTGGAGAGCAATGACTGTGTAAATGTTTTTTGAACCCGCTTTTAGACGACACAGTCAATGCGTTGATTCCCCTATCGGTTAAAGACGTTGGTAGAAAGATAACGATCACCCCGGTCACAGATAATGCAGACGATGGTGGCATTTTCCACTTCTTCAGCCAGTCTTAATGCTCCCGCAACAGAGCCACCGGAAGATACACCGCAGAATATACCTTCTTTTTTGGCCAGGGTTTTCATGGTTTCTTCGGCTTCGGACTGATGGATATCCATCACTCTGTCTACACGACTGTCATCGAATATTTCCGGCAGGTATTCCGGTCGCCAGCGCCGAATACCGGGAATGCTGGCTCCATCAGCAGGTTGCAGACCTACAATCTGGATATCCGGGTTCTGTTCTTTCAGGAACCTTGAGGTACCCATGATGGTGCCGGTAGTACCCATGGAGCTGACAAAGTGGGTGATCTCACCACCAGTCTGCTGCCAGATTTCAGGGCCGGTGCCTTTGTAATGCGCCAGAGGATTATCCTGATTCGCGAACTGGTTGAGCACTTTGCCCAGACCTTGCTTTTCCAATTCCAGCGCCAGATCCCGGGCCCCTTCCATACCCTCTTCCCTGCTCACCATTTTAAGCTCTGCACCATAAGCAGTCATGGCACCCTTGCGTTCTTCGCTCATGTTATCGGGCATGATCAGAATCATTCGATAACCCTTGATAGCAGCAGCCATGGCCAGTGCTATACCGGTGTTGCCACTGGTCGCTTCGATCAGATTATCACCGGGCTTGATGACGCCCCTGGCTTGCGCCTCAGATATCATGGAGAGCGCAGGACGATCCTTGACCGATCCCGCAGGGTTATTCCCTTCCATCTTCAACAGAATAGTGTTCCCCCGCCCGGCAGAAAGTCTCTGCAGCCGAATAAGAGGAGTGTTGCCTACCAGCGACTCGATTGTGGGGTAATCCATACTCTCTAAACCAAAACTTCCTAAACCAAAACTTCCAAAACTGACACATAACTCTTATGATGCCCCCAGCATAAATGATAATAATCCAGTCTGTACAATTATTACTTATGAAAACATCTTTCCAGACTGTCCAGCGCAGGATTCTGGTTTTGGCACTGCTGCCAGGCACCCTCATCTCTGCCCTTATGTGCAGCCTTTACCTCTGGGCACATTTATCCGGACTTGACCAGCAGCTGATCACGAAAGCCACAGATATGACTCGCAAGCTGGCGACGCTTGTAGTTTATTCAATAGAAAGCGGTGGGATGCAGAACACCCGTGATCTGGCGGTCCGGATTCTGGATGATACTGATATCAGGGCAGTCAGCCTGCTCGATCGAAATGGCAGGGAATTACTCCATACCGGCCCCAACCTGCTCCCTATAGGCATGGATCAACCACTTCCCGACACTCTGACTCTTTTCACCACCCGGGATACTTTAAGAGCTATTACCCCTGTGGTTCGACTCGGTGGTGATTCGACTGAAACCCTTGGCTGGCTGCAGATTGAATACGCTTATTCGGAAACACGTATACAGAAACACAGAGCCACGCTTGTGGCCGTTATTCTGCTGGCTCTGGCTATTGGCACTGTCCTGTCTCTCTACATGAAGCTGTCCCGCTCCCTGATCAACCCCATGCGATCCATCGCCGATGCCATGGATAAAATCGATGCAGATGATCAGGGTAGCCGACTGGAAGCCTCTCCCGGGAGTCTCTATTTTACTCTGGAGCTGGCAATCAACAGACTGCTGGAGCGGCTCACTCACTCCCGGGAGGTATTGCAAAGAAGCGCTGACTTATCCACCAATGAATTACACGAAACCCTGGAAACCATAGAAATCCAGAATGTTGAGTTGGACCTGGCCCGAAAAGAAGCCCTTGAAGCCTATAAGAGTAAAAGTGAATTTCTGGCCAATATGAGCCATGAAATTCGGACACCTCTAAACGGTATTTCCGGCTACACTGCCCTGCTGCTTGAAACGGAACTTAAATCACAGCAAAGGGAGTATCTGTGCACTATTGAGAAATCTGCCCAGGGTCTGATGACCATGCTGAATGACATTCTCGATTTCTCCAGAATCGAGGCAGGCAAGCTCGAACTGGACAATCAGCAACTCAGTATCCGGGAAGTGATCGACGATGTCCTGGCTATTATGGCCCCTGCGGCACACCATAAATCGCTGGAACTGGTCAGTTTCATTTATGAAGATACTCCTGAAGATATCATTGGCGACAAGCTGCGGCTCTCCCAGATTCTGACCAACCTGGTAAGCAACGCCATCAAGTTCACCAATTACGGCAGTGTCGCCATTCGAGTCATGCTGGAGCAAGTGGATGACGCTGACATCCATACACTTAAGTTTACCGTCACAGATACTGGTTCAGGGCTGACGTCTGAACAGCACTCCCGCATTTTCAAATCTTTCTCTCAGGCTGACTCCAGCAGAACACGACAAGCCGGTGGTACTGGTTTGGGACTCGCCATCAGCAAAAGTCTTGTAGAACAGATGCAGGGGGAAATCGGACTCGATTCTGATCTGGGCAGAGGCTCTACTTTCTGGTTTACCATTCGAGTCCGCTCGATAAAAGATGAGAGCGTTCAGTTTAAGCCGGAGCCCTTACCCGGCTGTCGTCATTTATTATTATACGAGCCTCAGGAACTCTCCAGACTTTCCATTGGGCATCAGGCACAGAGCCTGGGATTAAAAGTCACTTCTTTTCAGTCTTTGTCAGAACTGCAGACTTACGTTGAAACTCATAACAACCATGACCTGCTTCTGCTGAGCCAGGGTGACGATCATCTGCAGCGCACCCTAAAAATCGCCGTAAACTATCTCCAGCAAAGCCCGGTTCTGATTCTTGCCGTGGCCGGTAGCAGCAACCTGCTGGATACGCTGCCCTCAGGGATTCACTGCCTCCTTAAACCCGTAGCCAGAAACAAGCTCTTGCGGGCGATTAAAGGGATGACTTCGAACCCCGCCCCCGGAGCCGATGTCATGCAGCCTGCCAAAGCAGTGTTTGAAAAAAAACTGGATATCCTGATCGTGGATGATAATGAGGTCAACCTTAAGCTATTGGAAACCATTCTGTTAAAAATGGATCAGTCTGTAGTCACTGCCAAAAATGGTTTTGAAGCCATTGAATGTTGCCATCAGAAAATCTTCGACCTGATACTGATGGATGTTCAGATGCCTGAGATTGATGGCTTGGAAACGACTCGTCGAATCAGAAATATCAACACTATTTACAACCGTATTCCTATTATTGCTGTGACTGCCCACGCACTGCCTGAAGAACGCAAGCAGATCCTGCAAAGCGGGATGGACGACTATATGACCAAGCCCGTCAACACCCGTCAGCTGGTCTCTACCATCAGTCACTGGACAGGCAATTCAGTGCAGGCACCGGATGACCCGACTGAAGAGAGCCTATCCGTTCAGCTAGAGCCTGACTCCTCACCAATAGACGTGGAGAAGAGCATACAACTGGCAGCCGGCAACCGGGAACTGGCCAGAGAAATGCTGGACATGCTGCTTGATGGTTTGCCAGAGGATTTGCAGACCATCGAAGAGAGCTTCCGAAACCATCTCCATGAGCCGTTACTGGATCGGGTTCACAGACTTCACGGAGCTTGCCGATATTGCGCGGCACCAAAACTTCTGAAAGCCTGTCTGGAGCTTGAAACCAGCCTCAAACAGAGTACCCACCTCAATTCAAGCCCTATTATTCATGGTGTTGAAGAAGTGATTAAAGCCATTAAAGAGCTTCTGGACTGGCAGCGGTCGAAGGAAGCAGTAGCTATTGCATGAGGGCTACCTGCTTCTGTTCCAGCCAGCCTTGTTGCGTCTTCGCTTAATTACGATCAGGCGGAACCTTCACGGGCACCAGCATTTTCTGCAGGTTTACCTTACCTTTCTCGTCATATCCCCTGAAGCGCTTCTCCTTAACCACCGGACCCGCAATACATGACTGCAGTTGTGATCAGGCTTCCATACCCCGGGAAATGTGTCACTGCCAAGGCATTGGATAACTCGCTCTGGCCCGGGGCGACGGTAGTAATGCTGTAGTATTCTAAGAATGGTCTCTTCGTTATCCATGGCATTAGGCAAAACCGGTGGTACTCTGAATGCGTCGACGAGAAATTGCAACGCTTCTGGTTGTGCCAGAGAGGCAGGTTGCACAGATCGACAGTGGCTGACCAGGGGACCTTTGCAGTTCAACTATTTGTTGCTGCCCTACTTTGACTTTTTTTGGCCATCGCCGGTAAAAGGGCTTTTGACCACGCCGTTTCCAAAGTGCTTTAACCCAGTGGATATAATCATCTGCACTCAGCGTTCCCAGGGATTTCTCAATGTATTCAGGGTGGATGTCTGCTATTTTGTGCTATTTTTGTACTCCAAAGGTCGCCCGGAAATTTCGCTACAACCTTCAAGAAACACCTCTCATTCTGGTCTCTCTGTGCAAGAGGAGGCCTGATGTTGATTTATTGAAACTTTTTTCAAAAATACAGGTCTTAATTAAAGGTAATCAACGAAATCAAGGAAATTAAGGCTATGGATAGCATTCAACCAACAAGATCGGGCCAGATTGAGGACAAATCTGCCCGGTTGTCGGGTGGTCAGGCAGCGTACGTACTCACCCGAACTGTCACTCTTTACGATCATGAGAGAACTTCTCGCAATCAGATGCGGTTAATGAAAGTTGATCCTGGTGAAGCTTTCCCGTCTTTTACTCCGCTATCCGCTCGTGGTGTCGAACGTCCGAATACGAAAAATAGCAAGCCTGCCAGCCATGACTTGCCAGCTGACTTTTCAACTCTCATCAAAGACGAGCAAATCCGATCCTCAATAGGCGGCAAGGGATTGTTTCTGCACCGTATGCAACAGGCCGGAATCCCGGTTCCACCCTTCACGGTGGTTGACACAACCCTGATCGCCAGGCTCGAGCAACAGCCTTTCCCAGCAAAATGCCTGTTGCCCTTTTTGCCAGATATAGACACGCAGAGTCAGGAATCATTCAGCCTGGAACAATTGCGCAAGATCGTTACCGAACTCCCCCACCCGCAACAATCAGAATGGCTCAAGGGGTTATCCGGGTTTATTGCCAGTGAGGATTTCTATCAACAAGTAGAAAATATCAGTGCTGCCCGGGATATTCGCCATTGCTTCTTCAGGCTTCGGCAACAAGCCGGGGAAGCCTGCATCGTCCGCAGTTCCGGCGTCGATGAAGACCGCTTCGGCAACGCCCAGGCCGGTCGCTATGATTCCCGGGTTCATGGTGGCGGCGATATCCTGCAAACCTGCCTGCAAGTCTTGTCGTCCGCCTACCGGCCTGAAGTCTGCCCGAACGGGCAGGTAAAACCCATGGCGCTGATCCTGCAACAGTGCATTCATTGTCAGCTGGGGGGGGTAGTGATCAGCCACTCAACCTTACAGGACGATACCATTCAGGTGGAATTTGCTCCGGGTCAACCCCGGGGGGTGGTCTCCGGGAATACAGGCATCCGCCCTCATCGCTACAGGATCAGGCGCAGTGATGACGAAAACAGTCAACCAGATCGGCAATTTACCGCTGGAGAAGTTACCACACAGTTTGTACTGGAAAAAATCCCCGGTGAAGCGGGTTATATCGAGCAGAGCACCTCGGCAACCTCGGATGCAAAAGACATGATGCTTTCTGACGAGATATTGCAACAGCTGCAGAAATACATAAAAAAGCTGGAAAATATGTTCTGTTGCCCGGTCGATATTGAGTTCGGCGTGGATGGCGATCAACAACTCCACGTGTTCCAGTGCCGACCAGTGACCCAGCTGCCGGGCAGTACCCGTTTCTCTGCACCAGCACCGGCCCTGCCAATGGCTGAAGGAATCATGGTGAGTGAAGGTTGCTGTAGTAGTGTGGCCATGGAAGTCACCGAACCGCTCAGCGCGGAACAGATTCCACCCGGAACCCTTCTGTTTGCCAATCACGCCAGTGACTGGATGCTGGCACCCGATATTTTAAAACGTCTGGGCGGCTGCGTGTTCAGACAAGGGGGGACCAACGATCATGTTGCCATCACCCTGCGCCAGGCGGGTATACCCTGTCTGTTGGCTGGTTCTCAGTATTCTGAGGCGTTAAGACAAAGCAGCGGACAACGGGTAACACTGGTGGCAGGCAGTTTTGCCGGCAGCCCAGGAGCCTTTTTGCTGAACGGCGACCAGTCTGCCTTCTGGCAGACCCATAGCACCAGTTCCAGACAGGATATCATCAGCTCACCCGCAACCGGTGCTGCTGAGCCACCGAACTTCAACCGAGTCGACGAAGGTTTTGACTGGCTGAATCGCCAAAATACCCGGTTGCTGGACTATTTTCACTCTGACCGGTTAGCAAGCTTCTGCCTTGGCCCAGGGCGAAGTAAGGCAGTCAGCATGTCAGCAAACCGATCGAAGCTATTAAAACAGCTTGGCATCGAGATTCAGCAGCTACAGGAGGATTTACAACGGTTTGTATCCGGTTATCAGAACTTTTTAACGCTGGCCACAGCGTCTGAATCGAATGCAATAGCAGCCGAAGTCCAACCCTTTATCGAGGAACTCCCATCCCTTGAAAAACAGAGCAATTGCCTGAAAGATGCCATTGCTAACCTGCGCTCAAAAGTGGTCATACCGCTGACCACCGACCAGGAAGTACCGGACCAGTCTGCGAATTTCAGACAGTGGCTGAGAGATTGCCAGGCCTTGCTGGATAAATTGCAAAAACTGACTCAGCCCAAAGAAGTGTCCGATATCCAATCTGCCCACGACCTGATTTACTGGCTTCATCAACGATTTGTTAGTGCTCTCGCCCCGGTAGCAGCAGCATCAGGGCAGGGAAACATTAGCGAAATGACAGAAGACAGAACGCTGATTAATATACTCCCCGGAGGAGTTTCCGGACTATTAAACGACAATTGCATCTCAGTACTGGACAAACTTATGGCAGCGAGTCTACGCGTGCTTAATATGGAAGGTGCCGCTTTTATTAATGCAACCCTCGGAGCACACGTCTGCACCATAACCATGCTGGAGCAGGCTGAGGGAGGCAAGGACCGCACACTCCGCCTCGACATCTCTGATGATTTTTCCCAAGACGAGGAAAACACACACTTACAGGGTAAATTGAAGCGTTTCTGGTTTTTGGTCCAGATACTCCGTTGCGCATCAATTGATAAAAGCTCTCGGCCAATGGCAATCAGCTTCAATCAAGGCGTGGGAAAAATGACTGTAGAGTATACCAAGGTTAATTCAACATCAGCGTTACAAGCGGGCTTTGTAGAATTGGTGACCATTCTGTCAGGGCTGAGCTCTATGGATGTATCAATCAACCAATTTAATCGCGGTAAAAATACTAACAAATGGTATTTTGAAACGCTGGTTAAAAGATGTCAAAACGGGCTTGACGACCCAGTAAATAACTGGACGTTCAAACATTGTCTGGTATTGGATGCAATCAACAATGAGAAAGCCGGGAATCATGAATATACGTTCCTCAGTTATCTGGATAGCGAATGCAGACTACTTTTTGAAATGGCCAATAAAGCTTATCACTGTATTGAGACAACGGAAGAACCGAACACAAATTCAGAACTTCGCCAAATGTTTACCGCTGCTACTAAACACCTTGAGCCGAATGATGCCGCAAGAGCAATAAAAGAACTATTATTACGCATGGCCATTGTAAGCGACTCGCCATTGCAGGACGCTTGCATTGAACTCCTGCGTGAGGACTTTGATTTAGATCATAACAGGGACCTGCTGCTTTCGCTGGTTCAGCAATGCCAGATATAGACACGCGGAGTCAGGAATCATTCAGCCTGGAACAATTGCGCAGGATCGTTACCGAACTCCCCCGCCCGCGACAATCAGAATGGCTCAAGGGGTTATCCGGGTTTATTGCCAGTGAGGATTTCTATCAACAGGTAGAAAATATCAGTGCTGCCCGGGATATTCGTCATCGCTACTTCAGGCTTCGGCAACAAGCCAGCGAAGCTTGCATCGTCCGCAGTTCCGGCGTCGATGAAGACCGCTTTGGCAACGCCCAGGCCGGTCGCTATGATTCCCGGGTTCATGGCGGCGGCGATATCCTGAAAACCTGCCTGAAATCTGATCCGGACATTCAGGCTGCAGCGCAAAGGATGGAAGTCTCATACTGATCCAAATCTCTGCATCCCATGCACTACAAAGGCTGCCTGCTTCATAGCCAGCTCAGTGGATGCGAGTCGCACACCTCAATTAAGCCCGGACTGACTAGTTGAAACTTTTTTCAAAAGCACTGGTCGAAATTAGCCAGGATCATAGAGATCACAGTCATGGAAAACACTCAGCTAACAACATCGGGCTTTACATCACTCAAACCTGCCCGAAAGCCAAACTGCGACAGAGCATCTGCATTCGCTCGTTCTGTTATTTCTGCCAGACAAGACTCCTCTCCTTGCATGAAGGATAATTCAGACAAAACTCATCTCTCTTGTCCTGAACTAACTGCCCGTGATATCAAACTTCCGAATACGGATAACCGCAGGCCCGTCAGCTATGACTTGCAGCCTGCCACCTTGCCTGTCACCTTGCCTGCCAGCAATGACAGGCAAACCCGGGCCTTTATGGGCGGCAAGGGGCTGTTTCTGCAGCGTATGCAGCAGGCCAGAATCCCGGTTCCACCCTTTACTGTGGTTGACACAACCCTGATCGCCAGGCTGGAGCAACAGACTTTCCCCGCAAAATGCCTGTTGCCCTTTTTGCCAGATATTGACACCCGGAGCCAGGAATCATTCAGCCTGGAACAACTGCGCACGATCGTTACCGAACTCCCCCATCAGCAACAATCAGAATGGCTCAAGGGGTTATCCGAATTTATTGCCAGTGAGGATTTCTATCGACAGATCAAAAATATCAGTGTTGCCCAGGACATTCGCCATTGCTTCTTTATGCTCCGGCAACAAGCCAGCGAAGCCTGCATCGTTCGCAGTTCCGGCGTCGATGAAGACCGCTTCGGCAATGCCCAGGCCGGTCGCTATGATTCCCGGGTTCATGGCGGCGGCGATATCCTGCAAACCTGCCTGCAAGTCTTGTCGTCCGCCTACCGGCCTGAAGTCTGCCCGAACGGGCAGGTAAAACCCATGGCGCTGATCCTGCAACAGTGCATTCATTGTCAGCTGGGGGGGGTAGTGATCAGCCACTCAACCTTACAGGACGATACCATTCAGGTGGAATTTGCTCCGGGTCAACCCCGGGGGGTGGTCTCCGGGAATACAGGCATCCGCCCTCATCGCTACAGGATCAGGCGCAGTGATAACGAAAACAGTCAACCAGATCGGCAATTTACCGCTGGAGAAGTTACCACACAGTTTGTACTGGAAAAAATCCCCGGTGAAGCGGGTTATATCGAGCAGAGCACCTCGGCAACCTCGGATGCAAAAGACATGATGCTTTCTGACGAGATATTGCAACAGCTGCAGAAATACATAAAAAAGCTGGAAAATATGTTCTGTTGCCCGGTCGATATTGAGTTCGGCGTGGATGGCGATCAACAACTCCACGTGTTCCAGTGCCGACCAGTGACCCAGCTGCCGGGCAGTACCCGTTTCTCTGCACCAGCACCGGCCCTGCCAATGGCTGAAGGAATCATGGTGAGTGAAGGTTGCTGTAGTAGTGTGGCCATGGAAGTCACCGAACCGCTCAGCGCGGAACAGATTCCACCCGGAACCCTTCTGTTTGCCAATCACGCCAGTGACTGGATGCTGGCACCCGATATTTTAAAACGTCTGGGCGGCTGCGTGTTCAAACAGGGGGGAACCAACGATCATGTTGCCATCACCCTGCGTCAGGCGGGTGTACCCTGTCTGTTGGCTGGTTGTCAGTATTCTGAGGCATTAAGACAGAGCAGCGGACAACAGGTAACACTGGTGGCAGGCAGTTTTGCCGGCAGCCCCGGAGCCTTTTTGCTGTCCGGCGACCAGTCTGCCTTCTGGCAGGCCAACAGCATCACTTCCGGCCAGGATATCATAGGCTTACCCGCAACCACTCCTGTAGAACCGCCCGACTTCACCAGAGTCGACGAAGGTTTTGCCTGGCTGAATCGCCAGAATAACCGGTTGCTGGACTACTTTCGCACTGATCGGTTACTAAGCCATTGCCTTGGACCAGGGCGAAGCAAGGCGATCAGTATGTCAGCAAACCGATCGGACCTGTTACTACAACTTGGCATGGAGATTCATTTTCTGCAGGACGATTTGCAACGATTTATAACCGGTTATAAGCGTTTTTTAGATCTGGCCATTGGGTCTACAGCGGGCTCGATAGTCAGTTACTTTATCGATGAACTCCCGTTCCTTAAAAAACAATGGCGCTACCTGAAGGATGCTATTGGTGACCTGTACACAGAAGTGGTCACGCCGCTGGCCAGCAGAGGAGAATTACCCACACGACGGACGAATTTCAGACAATGGCTGAGAGATTGCCAGACCTTGCTGGATAAATTGCAAAAACTGAACCAGCCCGGAAGATCGTGCGATATCCATTCTGCCCACGACCTGATCTATTGGCTTCATCGGCGATTTGTCAGTGCTCTTGCCCCGGTGGCTAAAGCATCCGGTCAGGGACAAATTACCGATATTACATTATATGGAACGCTGATTGATATACTCCCCCAGGGAGTTCCCGGACTATTAAACGACGATTGCATCTCAGTACTGAGCAAACTTTTTGTAGTAGAGCTAGACATGCTAAATATGGTGGATGCCGCTTTTGTTAATGCAACCCTCGGAGTGCACGTCTGCACCATAACCATGCTGGAAGAGGCTGAGGGAGGCAAGGGCCGAACACTCCGCCTTGACATCTCGGACAAATTTTCCCAAGACGAGAAAAACAAGCACTTACAAGGTAAATTGAAGCGTTTCTGGTTTTTGGTCCAGACGCTCCGTTGCGCATCGATTGATAGCAGTTCACGGCCAATGGCGATCAGTTTCAATCAAAGCGCGGGGAAAATGATCATAGAGTATACCCAGGTTAATTCCACACAAGCATTACAGAAAGCCTTTGTGAAATTGGTGAACATTCTGTCCGGGCTCACCTCCATGGATATATCAATCAACCAATCTAATTTCAGTAAAAATACTGACAAATGGTATTTTGAAACGCTGATTAAAAGGTGTCAAAACGGGCTGGACGAACCAGTAAATAACCGGACGTTCAAACATTGCCTGGTATTGGATGCAATTAATGACAGAGATGCTGCTTATTGGCATCATGAATATACTTTCCTCGATTATCTGGATAGCGAATACAAGCTGTTTTTTGATATGGCCAATAAAGCTTGTCATTGTATTGAGGCAACTGAAGATCCGAACACAAATTCAGAACTTCGCCAAATATTTAATGCTGATACCAAAGACCTTGAGCCGAATGATGCCGCAAGAATAATAAAAGAACTGTTACTTTCCATGGCTATTGCAAGCGGCTCGCCATTGCAGGACGCTTGCATTGAACTCCTGCGTGAGGACTTTGATTTAGATCATGACAAGGATCTGGTGCTTTTGCTGGTTCGGCAAAACCCTTGGATATTTAAAAATGTCGCCGACCTATTCAAGGATGATATTGACATAGCTAAAACGGCCATAGAACAGGAAACTGATTTATTAGCCTTTGCCAGCGAACGTCTCAGAAACAATACATCGCTGGTATCGCTTGCCGTCAATAATCATTGATTGTGCTCTCCACTCTGCCAGTAAAGATCTCAAAAATGACAATGATGTGATTCTGTCAGCTACCAGAAGAAATATTTATTCCTTTGACTATGCCAGGTCGTTAGCAAAAAACATTGAAGCCCTGTTGAGGATAAGACTGACGGATAGTTGAAACTTTTTTCAAAAACACCAGTCAAATATAGAAAGGATTATGGAGATCACAGTCATGGAAAACACTCAGCTAACAACATCGGGCTTAGCATTACCCACATCTGCCTGTTCGCCAAAATGCGAAAAAGCATCTGCATCTGCATTCGCTCGTTCTGTTATTTCTGCCAAGCAAGATTTCCCACCCTGCATGAAGGATAATTCAGACAAAACTGTCCTCTCTTGTCCTCAACTACCTGCTCGTGATATCAAACTTCCGAATACGGATAACCACAGGCCTGCCAGCCATGACTTGTCCAGCTTGCAACCCAACAATGACCGGGCCTTTGTGGGCGGCAAGGGTCTGTTTCTGAACCATATGCAGCAGGCCGGTATCCCGGTTCCACCCTTCACTGTGGTTGACACTGCTCTGGTCGCCAGGCTGGAACAACAACCTTTCCCCAGAGAATGCCTGTTGCCCTTTTTGCCAGATATAGACACGCAGAGCCAGGAATCATTCAGCCTGGAACAATTGCGCACGATCATTACCGAACTCCCTCATCAGCAACAATCAGAATGGCTCAAGGGTTTATCCGGATTTATTGCCAGTGAGGACTTCTATCAACAGGTCGAAAAAACCACTGCTGCCAGGGAGATTCACCATCGCTACACCCTACTCCGGCAACAAGCCAGCGAAGCCTGCATCGTCCGAAGTTCCGGCGTCGATGAAGACCGCTTCGGCAATGCCCAAGCCGGTCGCTATGATTCCCGGGTTCATGGTGGCGGCGATATCCTGAAAACCTGCTTGCAAGTCCTGTCATCCGCCTACCGGCCTGAGGTCTGCCCGAACGGGCAGGTAAAACCCATGGCGCTGGTCCTGCAGCAGTGCATCCATTGTCGGCTGGGGGGTGTAGTGATCAGCCACTCAACGTTGGAAGACGATGCCATGGAGCTGGAATTTGCACAGGGGCAACCACGGGGGGCCGTCTCCGGAAATGCAGGCATCCGCCCTCATCGCTATACGATCAGGCGCAGTGATGACGAAAACAGCCAACCGGATCGGCAATTTACCCCGGGAGACGTTAGCAGCCAGTTTGTTCTGAAAAAAATCACCGGTGGAGAGGGTTATGTTGAAGAGTGCATTGCGACAACCAGCGATGCAAAAGACATCAGGCTTACTGACAAGATATTGCAACAAGTCCAGAAACATATAGAACAGCTGGAAAATATGTTCTATTGCCCGGTGGATGTGGAGTTCGGTGTCGATCACCAGGGGAATGTCTTCGTCTTCCAGTGCCGACCAGTGACCCAGCTGCCGGGCAGTACCCGTTTCCGTGCAGCCGCTCCCTCCCTGCCCCTGGCTGAAGGAACCCTGGTCAGTGAAGGTTACTGCAGTGGCCTGGCCCTGGTGGTCAACGAGCCGGTCAGCGCGGAACAGATTCCGCCCGGTAGCATTCTGCTTGCCAATCACGGCTGTGACTGGATGCTGGCACCGGATATTTTAAAACGTCTGGGCGGCTGCGTGTTCAAACAGGGAGGAACCAACGATCATATTGCCATCACCCTGCGTCAGGCGGGTATACCCTGTCTGGTGGCTGGTTCTCAATATTCTGAGGCAGCCAGCGGGCAACAGGTCACACTGGTGGCAGGCAGTTTTTCCGGCAGCCCCGGAGCCTGTTTGCTGACAGGCGACCAGTCTGCCTTCTGGGAGGCCAATAGTACCCATTCCGGACAGGAGACCGTCAGCTCACCTGCAACAGGTGCTGCAGAACCCCCGGACTTCACCCGGGTCGACGAAGGTTTTGGCTGGCTGAATCGCCAAAATAACCGCTTGCTGGATTATTTTCTCCCTGACCGAATACTCAGTCACTGCCTTGGTCCGAGGCGGAGCAAGGCCGTGAGCATGTCAGCAAACCGATCGGATCTGTTGCAACAGCTTGGCATGGAGATTCAGCTGTTGCAGGATGATTTGCAACTGTTTGTATCCGGTTATACGCACTTTTTAGATCTGGCCAAAGTGTCTCAATCCGATAAAGCACACATTAAAGTGCGAACCTTTTGCAATGAAATCCAGCTCCTTGAAAAACAATGCAAGAGCCTGAAAGATGCCATTGATAACCTGTGTTCAAAAGTAGTCATACCGCTGACCACTGGCCTGAAAGTATCCAGCCAGCCTGCGAATTTCAGACAATGGCTGAAGGATTGCGAGACCTTGCGGGATAAATTGCAAACACTGACCCAGCCCAGGGAAGTGACAGCTATCCATTCTGCCCATGACCTTATTTACTGGCTTCATAAGCGATTTGTTAAAGCTCTTGCCCCGGTGGCTAAAGCATCAGGACAGGGAGAAATTACCAAATTTGCTAAAAAGAGATCGCTGATTGATATGCGCCCCCCAGGCGCTTACGGACTATTAAACCACCATTGCATCTCGTTACTGGAGGATATTCCCGGATTGAAGCTAAGTGTGCTTAACATGGCGGGTGCTGCTTTTGCCACTATATCCTTGGGAGTACACGTCTGCACCATAACCATGCTGGAACAGGCCGAGGGAGGCAAGGGCCGTACACTCCGCCTCGACATCTCGGACGATTTTTCCCAAGACCAGAGAAACATGCACCTACAGGGTAAATTGAAGCGTTTCTGGTTTTTGGTCCAGACACTCCGTTGTGCATCGATTGATGAAAGTTCACGGCCAATGGCGATCCGCTTCAATCAAAGCACGGGTAAAATAACCATAGAGTGCAATCAGGTTGATTCCACATCAGCATTACAGGAGGCCTCTGTGAAATTGTTGGTTATTCTGTCAGCACTGCGCGACATGGATATGTCACTCAGCAATTCTTATCAGGGTGCTACTGATCAGTGGGATTTTGAAACACTGGTTAAAAGGTGCCAAAACGGACTGGACGACCCCTTAAATAAGTCAACATACAAACAATGCCTGGTATTGGATGCAATCATAAGAAATAAGACGGATTTCAAAGAATACGTGCTATTGGATTCAATCTCAGGGGGCAGGGATGATGACTTCGAAGATCGTCTAGACCACTACGGACCTCGTGTTTCGCTCCTTGATTATCTGGAAAGTGAATACAGGCTCTTTTATGAAATGGCCAAAGAAGTCCAAGACTGGCTTCAGACAACTGAGGACTCGAATAACCATACGGAACTTCGCCAAATCATGACCACTGCTACCAGCCACCTTGAGCCGAAGGCTGCACCAGGAATTATAAAAGAACTGTTATTTTGTATGGCTAGTCTGGATGATTGGCGGCGCATAGATGATGTTGCTATTAAACTCTTGCGTGAGGACTTTGATTTGGATAAGGATAGAGGTCTGGTGCTTCTGCTGGTTAAGCAAAATCCAAAGATATTTGCATCTCTCGATGACAAATTGAAGGATGATGTTGACATCGCTAAAACTGCAATAGAACAAAATCCAGATTTTTTAAAATATGCCAGTGACCGTCTCAGAAATGATAGAATGCTGGTAAAGATTGCCGTCAATAAAGATGGTCATGCAATCAAGTATGCCAGCAGCGAGCTCAGGAATGACCACGAGGTGATTCTGTTGGCCGTGAAAAAGATTGCGTCTCCCCTTCTTGATGCCGGGGAGAAAGCAAGAAACGATAAAGCCTTGTTGAGAATTATCATTAAGGAGCAACCCTTAGCCTTCGCATGCATTGATGATTCCCTTAAAAATGACAAGGAATTTATTCTTCCACTGCTCTCACAACAGCCTTGCATCTATAAATATTTCAGCAAGAGTCTGAAATCTGATCCGGATATTCTGGCCGCAGCCAGTCAAAGGAATATAGTTGAACCTGAAACCACGAGCTCAGATCAGCCTGAAAAGCCGACAGACTAGGGCTCTTCGTGTGTAATCCTCTGACTCTGACTTTCACCTTCTGAGTGCGCTTTTGTGAACGGATGGGGTGCAGAAAAAGATGCCCGGTACCCGATGTTGTCCCGAAGATTTCGCTACACCCCTCAAGAAACACCTCTCATTCTGTTAGCTCTGTGCAAGAAGAGGTCTGGTGTTCATTTATTGAAACTTTTTTCAAAAGTAAGGGTCTTATTTCAAAGAAATCAAGGAAATCCAGGAAATCAAGGCTATGGAGAGTATTCAACCCACAAAATCAGGTCCGGCTGAGGACAAATCGGCCCGGTTATCGGGTGATCAGGCAGCGTACGCACTCAACCGTTCTGTCACTCCTTACGATCAAGAGAGCCGTTCTCGCAAGCAGCTGCAGTTAATGAAGGTTTATCCAGGTAAAGCTTTCCCGTCTTTTACTCCGCTACCCGCTCGTGGTGTCGAACATCCGGTTACGAAAAATAGCAAGCCTGCCAGCCATGACTTGCCACCTGACATTTCTACTCTCATCACAGACGAGCAAATCCGATCCTCTTTAGGCGGCAAAGGATTGTTTCTGCAGCGTATGCAGCAGGCCAGGATCCCGGTTCCACCCTTCACTGTGGTTGAAACAACCCTGATCACCAGGCTCGAGCAACAGTCTTTCCCCGCAAAATGCCTGTTGCCCTTTTTGCCAGATATTGACTCGCGGGGCCAGGAATCATTCAGTCTGGAACAATTGCGCACGATCGTTACCGAACTCCCCCATCCGCAACAATCAGAATGGCTCAAGGGGTTATCCGAATTTATTGCCAGTGAGGGTTTCTATCAACAGGTCGAAAATATAAGTGCTGCCCAGGATATTCGCCATTGCTTCTTCAGGCTCCGGCAACAAGCCGGGGAAGCCTGTATCGTCCGTAGTTCCGGCGTCGATGAAGACCGCTTCGGCAACGCCCAGGCCGGTCGCTATGATTCCCGGGTTCATGGTGGCGGCGATATCCTGAAAACCTGCCTGCAAGTCCTGTCCTCCGCCTACCGACCTGAAGTCTGTCCAAACGGACAGGTAAAACCCATGGCGCTGGTCATGCAGGAGTGCATTCATTGCCAGCTGGGGGGCGTAGTGATAAGCCACTCAACGTTGCAGGACGATACCATTCAGGTGGAATTTGCACCGGGTCAACCCCGGGGGGCGGTCTCCGGAAATACAGGTATCCACCCTCATCGCTATACGATCAGGCGCAGTCATGACGAAAACAGTCAACCGGATCGGCAATTTACCGCTGGAGACGTTACCACACAGTTCGTTCTGGAAAAAATCACCAGTGAAGAGACCGGCGAAGCAGGTTATATCGAACAAAGCACGACGGCATCCCCGGATGCAAAAGACATCATGCTCTCTGACGAGATATTGCAAAAACTGCAGCAATACACAGAACAGCTGGAAGATATGTTCTGTTGCCCGGTCGATATTGAGTTCGGCGTGGATGGCGATCAGCAACTCTATGTGTTCCAGTGCCGACCAGTGACCCAGCTGCCAGGCAGTACCCGTTTCTCTGCACCTGTGCCAACCCTGCCACTGGCTGAAGGAATCATGGTCAGCGAAGGTTGCTGCAGTGGTGTAGCCATGGCGGTCACCGAACCGGTCAAGGCAGAACAGATTCCGCCCGGAACCCTTCTGTTTGCCAATCACGCCAGTGACTGGATGCTGGCACCCGATATTTTAAAACGTCTGGGCGGCTGCGTCTTCAAACAGGGGGGAACCAACGATCATGTTGCGATCACCCTGCGCCAGGCGGGTATACCCTGTCTGTTGGCTGGTTCTCAGTATTCTGAGGCGTTAAGACAGAGCAGCGGACAACAGGTAACACTGGTGGCAGGGAGTTTTGCCGGCAGCCCCGGAGCCTGTTTGCTAAACGGCGACCAGTCTGCCTTCTGGCAGGCCCATAGCACCAGTTCCAGACAGGATATCATCAGCTCACCCGCAACTGGTGCTGCTGAGCCACCGAACTTCAACCGAGTCGACGAAGGTTTTGACTGGCTGAATCGCCAAAATACCCGGTTACTGGACTATTTTCACCCTGACCGGTTAGCAGGCTTCTGCCTTGGCCCGGGGCGAAGTAAGGCCGTCAGCATGTCAGCAAACCGATCGAAACTATTAAAACAGCTTGGCATCGAGATTCAGCAGCTACAAGAGGATTTACAACGGTTTGTATCCGGTTATCAAAACTTTTTAACGCTGGCCACAGCGTCTGAATCGAATGCAATAGCAGCCGAAGTCCAACCCTTTACCGAGGAACTCCCATCCCTTGAAACACAAAGCAATTGTCTGAAAGATGCCATTGCTAACCTGCGCTCAAAAGTGGTCATACCGCTGACCACCGACCAGGAAGTACCGGACCAGTCTGCGAATTTCAGACAGTGGCTGAGAGATTGCCAGGCCTTGCTGGATAAATTGCAAAAACTGAACCAGCCCAAAGAAGTGACCGATATCCAATCTGCCCACGACCTGATTTACTGGCTTCATCAGCGATTTGTTAGCGCTCTCGCCCCGGTGGCAGCAGCATCAGGGCAGGGACAAATCACCAAAATCACAGAAAATAGAACACTGATTGACGTACTCCCCCAAGGAGTTCCCGGACTATTAAACGACAATTGCCTTTTTGTACTGAGAAAACTTGGCGTAGTAAAGCTACGCATGCTTAATATGGTAGATGCCGCTTTTATTAATGCAACCCTCGGAGTGCACATCTGCACCATAGCAATGCTGGAACAGGCTGAGGGAGGTAAGGGCCGTACACTTCGGCTCGACATCTCTGATCGTTTTTCCCAAGACGAGGAAAAAAAACACCTACAGGGCAAATTGAAACGTTTCTGGCTTTTGGTCCAGACACTACGTTGTGCATCAATTGATAAAAGTTCACGACCAATGGCGATCAGTTTCAATCAAAACGCGGGGAAAATGATCATAGAATACACCCAGGTTGATACCACCTTAGCGTTACAGAATGGCTTTGTGAAATTGATCACTGTCCTGAGAGGACTGCCCTCAATGGATATATCAATCAACAATTTTAATCGCGGAGATAATACTGATAAGTGGTGTTTTGAAACACTGGTTAAAAAGTGCCAAAACGGGTTGAACGACGACCTGAATAGCTGGATATTCAAACATTGCCTGGTATTGGATGTCATCAAAAGCCGGAATATACCCTCATATTACTATGACTTTGCGTTCCTTGATTTTCTAGACGGCGAATACAGGTTCTTCCATGAAATGGTCCAACAAGTTGATGATTTTCTCAACACAACTCAAGGCCCGGATAGAAGTTCAGATCTTCGTCAAATCCTGACCGCTGCTACCGAACACCTTCAGCCGAATTACGCTGCAAGAATAACAAAAGAACTGCTAGCTCACATGGCCATTGAAACCCACTTTCCAAAGATTTTTATTTTACTCTTGCGTGAGAACTTTGATATAGATCACGACAGGAATCTGGTGCTTTTCCTGGTGCAACAAAACCCGGATATATTCAGATATATCTCCGACAAATTCAAGGATGATATTGAAATAGCCAAATCTGCAATAGGACAGCAAGGGCTGTCATTAAAATATGCCAGCGCTCGTTTCAAAAAGGATAGAGCGCTGGTAATGCTTGCCATTAAAAGTGATGGCTGTGCACTAAAGTATGCCGGTAAGGATCTCAAAAATGACCCTGATGTGGTTATGGCGGCTACCAGAAGGCATTTTGATGCCTTTCACTATGCCGGGCAGACAGTAAAAAACAATAAAACCCTCTTGAGAATACTCATTGAAGAAAACCCCAAGGTCATGGACTTTGCTCCTGAGTCCCTTAAAAACGACAAGGACTTTGTTCTGCCACTGCTCTCAAGGGATGTCCGCATTTACGAATACCTTGGCGAGAGACTGAAATCTGATCCGGATATTCAGGCTGCAGCCCGGAACCAGGACGCTTGATTCAGGCAATAGAGCAATAGGCACAACTTATGAGGCTGGCTGTGCCTATTCCAGCCAGCCTTGTTGCGTCTTCGCTTCATTCCTTATACGGCAAAACACTAACATCACGATCAGGAACAACCTTCACGGGCACCAGCATTTCCTGCAGCTTTACCTTACCTTTCTTGTCATATCCCCTGAAACGTTTCTCATTAACCACCGCAAATCCTCTTTTCTCAAGCGCTCTTTTCGCCAGGGGTGATTTCAGGGTTTCCTGGGTTAATGTGCCGAGGCTCATGAGTATCCCTTTGGATTGCAGTCGTTGCACCTCCTGAACGATGGCCTCTTGTGTTTCAGTGCTCAGTAATCTGAAGCCATGGCGACATTGCATCTTTTCCAGGCGGGTCATTCTTTCAGGTACTCTGACTTGTCTGAGATCATGGAAACTGTTGTGGATGCCACGGGTAATCCCCTTTTTCTGGTCAGTCTTGCACTCTGTATGGTCAGGGCTGGTACAGGTGTTAATGCCTGCACGGCTGGCAATATAGCGCCGGACATTATCATCCAGGTATTTTTCCATGTTCTGCAGAGGCAGGGGCGTGTGTTCAAATTTATCGGTGATAGCGGTCCTGTCTGGCTGGAGCTGGAAAGTTTGAACATAGGGAACCGTCCGCAGGTCTTTGCTATCACTGCCAGTGACTTGTAGCAGATCAGCAGCACCGTGCATGGCGGCTTCCAGTTGCTGTTGCAAGTCCGGTTTCAGGGCAGGACCATGGGTGAAATTCCGGGTCAGTTGCGACGGCAGATCCAGACGCGATGGGTCAAACTGTCTGGGCTTTTGTCGGTCTTTGAAGAGTCCCGGGAACGAGGCATCAACCCCGCTGAATCGGATAAAGTCCATGCGGTCGGCAAAGCGCAATACATGCAGATAACCGCGAACCTGTGTGGACAGATTCTGGTCGCTCTTACCCTGTAGGTCGTCTTCCTTGCGGGCCAGTGCTTCGGCAATATCATTCAGCTGATGTTGTGGGTACTGCCCCTTCAGATCCCTCTTGAAATAGAAAGCCGCCTTGTCTTCTTCATCCTCTTTGGGGACATCTTCTGCAGCAGCATCATGATAGATGATCGCCAACGACAACAGGTTCTTTTCAGATTCAGAGAAACGCATCAGATCGGATTTCTCCAGCAATTCGATGTACCACAACAGATTGTTCCGGGCCCGCAATACATGACTGCAGTTGTGATCGGGCTTCCATACCCCGGGCAATGTGTCACTGCCAAGGCATTGGATGACTCGCTCAGGACCGGGGCGACGGTAATAATGCTGCAGTATTCTCAGAATGGTCTCTTCGTTATCCCTGGCATTGGGCAAAACCGGTGGAACGCTGAAGGCGTCAACGAGAAATTGCAACGCCTCTGGTTGCGTCAGGGAGGCAGGTTGGGCAGATCGACAGTCGCTGAGGCCGAGGGACTTTTGCAGTTCGACTATTTGTTGTTGCTCTGCTTTGACTTTTTCTGGCCATTGCTGGTAAAAGGGCTGTTTATCTCGGTATTTCCAGAGTGCTTTAATCCAGATGATATAGTCATCTGCACTCAGCTTTCCCAAGGATTCTTTGATGCCTTTAGGGCCGGTGTCAGCTATTTCTTTTCTCACGGCGCTTAATGTTTGCTCATTGGGCTTGCCAAAATGAAACAGTGCTAACAAATAATTCCTAAGTTGGTTAAAGGGATGATGTCCCTCAAAAGGTCGTTGAAGGACAAGGTAAAACGCTTCCTGCAGTTGTGCTGAACTGAGTCTCAGACAACGCTGATGAAACTCCAGCATCACAGCCGGATGATTGCAAGATGGGTGGCAAAGTATCATAGACCGTAAATCAATACCCTTGTAGGATAATCCCAATGCCTTCAGATGGCGGCAAAATCTTACTGAATAAAAATCCTTTAGAATGTTGTTGGCGGTTTGCTCATTAACAGACACTCCGCATCTGGCCAGATCAGTGGCTAATTGGACAAAAATTTCTTCCTGTTTAGCTGTCCAGCTCATACACTGGTCTTCGTCAGCTTCTGTCTCTCTGTGAAGATGGTCGTAAAGACATAATTCGCCTGCTGATTCGATCAATACATCAAATAGTGTTTGGTATTCTCCTTCGTAAAATACTTTCTTTTGTACAGGGAAACCCTGGTCTATTAATTTCCGTAAGCGTTGATGAGTGGAGGAATCCGGGTTCGTTACCAGTTTCATAATATCCTCAACCTGAACCGGATGCCGCTGTGTTGGCAGATGCTGTTGATTCAGAATTTCTGCTTTTAACGGCAATGGCAGAAGATTCAATAACATCATCAGGATCTCTTCAGAAATGTTGTGGGATATCGCAAAATTTCTAAGCCTGGCTTCATTAAGCTTTAACAGATGATCACTGGGGAGTTCATCCTCAAAATAAACCTCTGCAGAACCACCTTGCCTGGAAAAAACCAGCCAGGGCAATGGGTCTATGCCTAAAGCCTCCTCTAATTGGTGTTTATCCTGCAAATGATCGGTAATACTTTTGGCAATGTTCTCTTTTATAGTGAAAAAACACTTGATGTGTGATTTTGTATAGCCGGTGGTTAGCCATTCTGCAGGGTTTCTTAACTTTTCATTATCTTTTTCCCTGAATTCGGGCGCTTTGAATGTGCCGTTCGGTCGCAGTTCACCTGACGTAGACTTTCTGTATACACTACAGAGCCGGTCAGCTTGCTCGAGCTTTTTCAATCTCAGTGAGCTGTGGTCAGGGAGGCATTTAGTAGAAAGTTCATCCGGCTTTAAACCCCTGAGCTGTAAATGAGCTGTACAAGCATGATTTTTATAAGCAGCGAGCGTATCGGGTTTTAGAATGCCAACTGTGACATCTTTCGTTTGGGGTAATAAAGAAGGCACATCTTCGATAATCAGGTTGACGGGTCTTGGTGCTTTTGGATGCTCGTCATTATGGTCATGATAAACCGACTCTTTTTCGAATCTTGTATAACATGATTCCGAGTCGCACACCCCAATCTGCCGTGCACCCAAAGTGCCGGCCTTCAGAGCTGCGTGCAATTCCTGTCTTAGCTGCTCTCTGCTACCCGGGGACAGGCAGTGTGCAGTGTTTGAATTTTTGCCAGATTGCGCCGAACAACTCTCAGGGTTTGTAAACGATACTGTCGAGTGTGAATTTCTTGTTTTTGGTAATGAATCCATATCAATAACCCCTGGAGTAATTGCAAAATCATTGTGATGTCCGGATTAGAATTACCCCACTCGTATTGCCGCCCTGATGTTCCTGAAGCAAGGAAGCGTTAAACATAGAGATAAACCCGACGTCATTCCTGAGCCGCTGGTGAGTCACTGCTGACGATGAATACCTGACTTCATCGGGATGATGGTGTTGGTATTAAGGTTCTTTTAAAAACGGCACTATAGTTTCTGACTTTTTTACATCAAAAAAGTTCCTGCAGCTTAAACCCGGACTGACGATTAGTTGAAACTTTTTTCAAAAACACCGGTCAGATGTGAGAAGAATTATAGAGATCACAGTCATGGAAAAGGCTCAACCAACAACACCAGGCTTAACTTCACTGAAACCTGCCCGTAAGCCAGACTGCAACAGAGCATCTGCATTCGCTCGTTCTGTTATTTCTGCCAGGCAAGACTCTCCTTCTGGCATGGGGCACAGGACGGTTAATTCAGACAAAATACTTCTCTCTTGTCCTCAACTACCTGCTCGTGATATCAAACTTCCGAATACGGATAACCACAGACCTGCCAGCCATGACTTGCAGCTTGACACCTTGTCAGTCACCGATGACAGGCAAACCCGGGCTTTTTTGGGCGGCAAGGGACTGTTTCTGCACCGTATGCAGCAGGCCAGGATCCCGGTTCCACCCTTTACTGTGGTTGACACAACCCTGGTCGCCAGGCTGGAGCAACAGCCTTTCCCCGCAAAATGCCTGTTGCCCTTTTTGCCAGATATTGACATGCGAGGCCAGGAATCATTCAGCCTGGAACAATTGTGCGCGTTCGTTAGCGAACTCCCCCATCAACAACAATCAGAATGGCTTAAGGGGTTATCCGGATTTATTGCCAGTGAGGCTTTCTATCAACAGGTCAAAAATATCAGTGCTGCCGAGGATATTCGTCATCGCTACTTCATGCTTCAGCAACAAGCCAGCGAAGCGTGCATCGTTCGCAGTTCCGGTGTCGATGAAGACCGTTTCGGCAATGCCCAGGCCGGTCGCTATGATTCCCGGGTTCATGGTGGCGGCGATATTCTGAAAACCTGTCTGCAAGTCCTGTCGTCCGCCTACCGGCCTGAAGTCTGTCCAAACGGACAGGTAAAGCCCATGGCGCTGGTTCTGCAGCAGTGCATCCATTGCCAGCTGGGGGGTGTAGTGATCAGCCACTCAACCTTACAGGACGATACCATTCAGGTGGAATTTGCTCCGGGTCAACCCCGGGGGGCGGTCTCCGGACATACAGGCATCTGCCCTCATCGCTTCAGGATCAGGCGCAATGATGACGAAAACAGTCAACCGGATCGGCAATTTACCGCTGGAGACGTTACCACACAGTTTGTTCTGGAAAAAATCACCGACGAAGAGACCGATGAAACGGGTTATATCGAACAGAGCACCACGGCAACCACCGATGCAAAAGACATCAGGCTTTCTGACAAGATATTGCAAAAACTGCAGGAATACACAGAACAGCTGGAAGATATGTTCTGTTGCCCGGTGGATATTGAGTTCGGCGTGTCTATGTTAGGGCAATTGTACCTGTTCCAGTGTCGGCCAGTGACCCAGCTGCCGGGCAGTACCCGTTTCTCTGCACCAGCACCAGCCGTGTCGATGGCTGAAGGAATCATGGTCAGTGAAGGTTGCTGCAGTGGTTTGGCCCTGGCGGTCAACGAACCGGTCAACGCAGAACAGATCCCGTCCGGAACCCTTCTTTTTGCCAATCACGCCAGTGACTGGATGCTGGCACCCGATATTTTAAAACGTCTGGGCGGCTGTGTGTTCAAACAAGGGGGAACCAACGATCATGTTGCCATCACCCTGCGTCAGGCGGGTATACCCTGTCTGTTGGCTGGTTGTCAGTATTCTCAGGCATTAAGACAGAGCAGCGGACAACAGGTAACACTGGTGGCAGGCAGTTTTGCCGGCAGCCCCGGAGCCTGTTTGCTGACCGGCGACCAGTCTGCCTTCTGGCAGGCCAATAGCACCAGTTCCGGTCAGGATATCATCGGCTTACCCGCAACCATTCCTGTAGAACCACCCGAGTTCACCAGAGTCGATGAAGGTTTTGGCTGGCTGAATCGCCAGAATGACCGGTTGCTGGACTACTTTCGCGCTGACCGGTTACTAAGCCATTGCCTTGGACCAGGACGAAGCAAGGCAATCAGCATGTCAGCAAACCGATCGGATCTGTTGTCACAACTTGGCAGGGAGATTCATCTTCTGCAGGGCGATCTGCAACAATTTTTATCCGGTTATCGGCGTTATTTAGATCTGGCCGTCGGGTCTGAAGCGGTTGCTATACCCTCCAAAATCCAGCCCTTTACCGATGAACTCCCGTACCTTGAAACACAATTGATAGACCTGGAGGATGCCATTGATGACCTTTACACAGAAGTGGTCACGCCGCTGGCTGGCAATGAAGAATTGCCCTCCCGGCGGACGGATTTCGGACAATGGCTGAGAGACTGCCAGACCTTGCTGGATACATTGCAAAAACTGAACCAGCCCAGTTATGAATGCGAAATCTGTACTGTCCACGACCTGATCTACTGGCTTCATCAGCAATTTGTCAACGCTCTCGCGCCGGTGGCTGGCGCATCCGGCCAGGGAAAAATTACCGAAGTTGAAGAAGACAAAACGCTGGTTGAGATACTCCCCCGGGGAGTTTCCGGACTATTAGACGACAATTGCATCTCGGTACTGGGCAAGCCTAGTTTATTTGAACTAAGCGTGCTGAATATGGTGGATGCCGCCTTTGTTAATGCAACTCTGGGAGTGCACATCTGTACCATAACCATGCTGGAACAGGCCGAGGGAGGCAAGGGCCGAACACTCCGCCTCAACATCTCAGATGATTTTTCCCAAGACAAGAAAAACGAGCACTTACAGGGTAAATTGAAGCGTTTCTGGTTTTTGGTCCAGACACTGCGTTGCGCATCATTAGATAAAAGTTCACGGCCAATGGCGATCAGCTTCAATCAAAGCGCGGGAAAAATGACCATAGAGTATACCCGGTTTGATTCCACACCAGCATTACAGAAGGCCTTTGTGGAATTGGTGAACATTCTGTCCGGGCTCACCTCCATGGATATATCAATCAACCAATTTAATTTCAGTAAAAATAACGACAAATGGTATTTTGAAACGCTGGTTAAAAGGTGTCAAAACGGGCTGGACGAACCTTTAAATAACTGGACGTTCAAACATTGCCTGGTATTGGATGCAATCAATGACAGGGAGGCAGATTATTGGGATCATGAATATACTTTCCTTGATTATCTGGATAGCGAATACAAGCTGTTTTTTGATATGGCCAGTAAAGCTTGTCATTTTATTGAGGCAACTGAAGATCCGAATAGAAATTCAGAACTTCGCCAAATATTTAATGCTGATACCAAACACCTTGAGCCGAATGATGCTGCAAGAATAATAAAAGAACTGCTATGTAGCATGGCCATTGCAAGCGAGTGGCAAGGGCGAGAAGCCTGCATTGAACTGCTGCGAGAGGACTTTGATTTAGATCATGACAGGGATCTGGTGCTTTCGCTGGTTCAGCAAAGCCCGGAAATATTCGGTTTGATCGCCGACCTGTTTAAAGATGATACTGACATAGCGAAATCTGCCATAGAACAGCAAGGAGATTTGTTAGCTTATGCCAGCGAACGTCTCAGAAATGACAAGTCGCTGGTTAAGCTTGCCGTCAATAATTATGCGGATGCACTCAAATATGCCAGCACAGACCTCAGGAATGACCCGCAAGTGGTTTTGTTGGCTACCAGAAGCTATTTTCCTGCCTTTTACTATGCCGGACAGACAGCAAAAAACAATAAAGTCCTGTTGAAGACAATCATTGAGGAAAATCCTTTAGCCATGTTCTATGTCGCTGATTCCCTTAAAAATGACAAGGATTTTGTCTTGTCTCTGCTCTCACGCGTTCCCCAAATCTACGTATACCTTAGCGACGAACTGAAATCTGATCCGGATATTCAGTCTGCAGCTGAAAGGATGTAGTGGAATGGGTGACCATTCTGTCAGGTCTGACCTCCATGGATCTGTCAATCAACCCATTTAATCTCAGTAAAAATACTGACAAATAGTATCTTGAAACGCTGATTAATCCGATGAAATTACTTCACTTTGGCGAAGGCGCTCGTAATGCTCAGATTCATCATATGAGGGTGGAGCATTCGTTCTGTCTTGATCCCGGGGGATGCCTGAACGACGCTGGTTTGCGTCTCGCTCTGCCTGAATTCTAACTGCTCTTTGAAGATCTCCTAATCGCTGACATTCTTTAATAAAGGCTGCCTCGGCCTGAAAACCTGCTTGCCCGCCAAGAATGAACCCGGTTACCACAGCACCCACAACCCCCAGAGGGCCAAGTGACAATAGGTGCCCGGCAGCCAAACCGCAAGCGATACCGGTAGAAATACCGACTTTCCTCATTTGTAAGCCCGGACCAAACCGTATTTCAGCAGGATTATGACATGTCCAATCACGGGCATCCCAGAGGAAGTTTTCGTAGAAAGATTTTTTTACGGTCAGCCGCAGAAACTTGCCAACATTTGAATCCGTGCTTGAATCCGTTTGTGTACCTCGGTCAATTGTTTGATGACTGGGTGTTTGAGTGTTTACATTCATAATAAGTTACTTCTGTTTTTAAATTATAAATCGTTCAAATTACTTTACCCTCACAGAGAATAAGTTTTACCGACACTTGTGATCATATATTTCACAAAATATTCAGCGCATATTTGTAGTATCAAGTAATCTGACAACGGAATTAAGCTGATTTCTTTAATCCCTGCGGCTTTAGACAGTGCCACTACAAAATAATTCCATTAATCATTTATCATTTCTAAACAGTCCGCATTCAAACCTGCCTGCAAGGTGTCAGTTTGTTGCGATTTTGCCTCGTCTCTTTATGAGGGCTGGCTGTATCTATTCCAGCCAGCCTTGTAGCTTGTTCGCTTCATCAGGATCAGGCGGAACCTTCACGGGCACCAGCATTTCCTGCCGATTTACCTTACCTTTCTCGTCATATCCCCTGAAGCGCTTCTCCTTAACCACCGCAAATCCTCTTTGCTCAAGCGATTCTTTCGCCAGAAGTGATTTCAGGGTTTTCTGGGTTAATGTGCCAAGGCTCATGAGTATCCCTTCGGATTGCAGTCGTTGCACCTCCTGAACGATGGCCTCTTGTGTTTCAGTGCTCAGCAATCTGAAACCGTGGCGACATTGCATTTTTTCCAGACGGGTCATTCTTTCAGGCACTCTGACTTGTCTGAGATCATGGAAACTGTTGTGGATGCCACGGGTAATCCCCTTTTGCTGGTCCGTTTTGCACTCTCTATGGTCAGGGCTGGAACAGGTGTTAATACCTGCACAGCTGGCAATATAGCGCCGGACGTTATCATCCAGGTATTTTTCCATGTTCTGCAGAGGCAGGGGCGTCTGTTCAAATTTATCGGTGATAGCGGTCCTGTCAGGCTGGAGCCGGAAAGTTTGAACATAAGAAAGCGTCCGGAGGTCTTCATGATCACTGCCAGTGACCTGTAGCAGATCAACAGCACCGTGCATGGCGGCTTCCAGTTGCTGTTGCAAGTCCGGTTTCAGGGCAGGATCAAGGCTGAAATTCCGGGTCAGTTGCGACGGCAGATCCAGGCGCGATGGGTCAAACTGCCAGAACTTCTGTCGTCCTGTCAAGAACCCCGGGAACGAGGCATCAACCCCGGTGAATCGGATAAAGTCCATGCGGTCAGCAAAGCGCAGTACATGCAGATAACCGCGAACCCGTGTGGAAATATTCTGGTCACTCTTACCCTCTACGTCATCTTCCTTGCGGGCCAGTGCTTCGGCAATATCATCCAGCTGATGTTGTGGGTACTGCCCCTTCAGATCCCGCTTGAAATAGAAAGCCGCCTTGCCTTCTTCATCCTCTTTAGGGACATCTTCTGCAGCGGCATCATGATAGATGATTGCCAATGACAACAGGTTCTTTTCAGGTTCAGAGAAATGCATCAGATCGAATTTCTCCAGCAACTCGATATACCACATCAGATTGTTCCGGGCCCGCAATACATGACTGCAGTTGTGATCAGGCTTCCATACCCCGGGCAATGTGTCACTGCCAAGGCATTGGATGACTCGCTCCGGTCCGGGACGTCGGTAATAATGCTGCAGTATTTTCAGAATGGTCTCCTCGTTATCCCTGGCATTGGACAAAACCGGTGGTACGCTGAAGGCGTCGACGAGAAATTGCAACGCCTCTGGTTGCGTCAGGGAGGCGGATTGGACAGATCGACAGTCGGTGAGGCCGAGGGACTTTTGCAGTTTGACTATTTGTTGCTGCTCTGTTTTGACTTTTTCTGGCCATTGCCGGTAAAAGGACTCTTGATCTCGCCATTCCCAGAGTGCTTTAACCCAGTGGATATAATCATCTGTGCTTAACGTTCCCAGGGCTTTTTTAATGCCGATAGCGCTGGTGTCTGCTATTTTTTTTCTGATGGCGCTTAATGTTTGCTCATTGGGCTTGCCAAAATGAAACAACGCCAGTAAATAATTCTTAAGTTGTTTACAGGGATGATGTCCCTCAAAAGGTCCTCGAAGGACAAGGTGAAACGCTTCCTGCAGTTGTGCTGAACTGAGTCTCTGGCAACGTTGATGAAACTCCAGCATCACAGCCGGATCGGTGATAGAGTCGAGATCAATCATTAAAGTCCATAAGTCTGCACCCTGGTAGGATACTCCCAATGCCTTCAAATGGCAGAAAAGTCTTTTTGAATAAAATTCCTCTAAAAGTCTACTGGTGGTTTTCTCAGTAACAGGCACTCCACATCTGGCCAGATCAGTGGATAATTGGATAATGATATCTTCCTGATAATCTGCCCAGCTCTGGCACTGGAATTCGTCATTACCCGTCATTCTGTAAAGCTTATCGTTCCGCCAGGATACGGTTGCTGACTTGATCAATAAATCAAATATTGTTTGGTATTCTCCCCGGTAAAGTACTTTTTTTTGAACAGGGAAACCCTGGTCTATTAACTCCCGTAAGCGTTCACGAGTGAAGCAATCCGGATTCGTTACCAGTTTTATAATGTCCTGAGCTCGAAACTGCACCGTTGGCAGATGCTGTTGATTCAGAATTTCTGCTTTTAACGACATTGGCAGAAGATTCAATAACCTCTTCAGGATCTCTTCAGAAATGTTATGGGATATCGCAAAATCACCAAGCCTGGCTTCATTAAGCGTCAACAGATGATCACAGTGGAGTTCATCCTCAAAATAAACTTCTGCAGAACCACCTTGCCGGGAATAAACCAGCCAGGGCAATGGGTCTATGCCAAAAGCCTCTTCTAATTGGTGTTTATCCTGCAAATGATCGCTAATACCTTTGGCAATGTTCTCTTTTACAGTCAAAAAACACTTGATTTGTGATTTTGTATACCCGGTCGTGAGCCATTCTGCAGGCTGTCTTAACTTTTTATTATCTTTTTCCCTGAATTCGGGCGGTTTGAATGTGCCATTTGGACGCAGTTCACCTGACGTAGACTCTCTATAGACACTACAGAGCCGGTCAGCTTGCTCGAGCTTTTTCAATCGCAGTGAACTGTGGTCAGGTTGGCATTTAGTAAGCAGTTCATCTGGTTTTAACGTATTTTCCTCTAAAGAAAATGTACCGGCATGATCTTTATAAGCAGCGAGCGTATCGGGTTTTAGAATGCCGACTATGACATCGTTCGGTCTTACTAACATCGAGGGCACGTCTTCGATAATCAGGTTGACAGGTCTTGGTGCTTTTGGAAGCTCGTCGTTATGGTCAAGATAAACCGACTCTCTTTCGAATCTTGTATAACATGATTCCGAGTCGCGCACCTCAATCTGTCGAGCACCGAAAGTGCCTGCCTTCAGAGCTGCCCGCAATTCCTGTCTTAGCTGTTCTTTGCTACACCGGGACAGACTATGTGAAGTGTTTGATTTTTTGCCAGACTGCGCAGAACAACTCTCAGAGTTGGTAAACGATACTGTCGAGAGTAAATTTCTTGTTTTTGGTAATGAATCCATTTCAATATTCCTTAGAGACATTGGAAAGTCATTGTGATGTCCGGATTAGAATTACCTCACTCGTATTGCCGCCAGGAGCCTGACGATAAAATAACTGCCTTCATCGGGATGATGGTGTTGACATTAAGGTTCATTTAAAACCGGTATTGATGCTTTCTGACTTTTTTATATCCAAAAAGTTCCTGCCGCCTGGATCCGGACTGACGGGTAGTTGAAACTTTTTTCAAAAGCACCGGTCAAAGGTAAGAGGGATTAAGGAGATCACAGTCATGGAAAAGACTCAACCAACAACGACGGGCTTTACTTTGCCCGAATCTGCCAGTGCAGCAGACCGCTGCATCGGACGGGCATTCGCTCATTCTGTTATTTCTGCCGGGCAAGACTCGCCTCCTTGCGTGGGGCACATGACGGATGATTCAGATAAAACCGTTCTCTCTTGTCCTCAACTACCTGATCGTGATATCAAACTTCCGAATACGGATAACTGCGGGTCTGCCAGCCATAACTTGCAACCTGCCACCTTGCCAGCCACCGATGACAGGCAATCCCGGGCCTTCGTGGGCGGCAAGGGGCTGTTTCTGCAGCGTATGCAGCAGGCCGGGATCCCGGTTCCACCCTTCACTGTGGTTGACACAACCCTGATCGCCAGGCTGGAGCAACAGTCTTTTCCCGCAAAATGCCTGTTGCCTTTTTTGCCAGATATTGACACGCGGGGTCAGGCATCATTCAGCCTGGAACAATTACGCACGATCATTACCGAACTACCGCATCAGCAACAATCAAAATGGCTCAAGGGGTTATCCGAATTTATTGCCAGTGAGGATTTCTATCAACAGGTAGAAAATATCAGTGCTGCCCGGGATATTCGTCATTGCTACTTCATGCTTCGGCAACAAGCCAGCGAAGCCTGCATCGTTCGCAGTTCCGGCGTTGATGAAGACTGCTTCGGCAACGCCCAGGCCGGTCGCTATGATTCCCGGGTTCATGGTGGCGGCGATATCCTGAGAACCTGCCTGCAAGTCCTGTCATCCGCCTATCGGCCTGAAGTCTGTCCAAAAGGACAGGTAAAGCGCATGGCGCTGATCCTGCAGCAGTGCATTCATTGCCTGCTGGGGGGCGCAGTGATCAGCCACTCAACACTAAAGGACAATACCATTGAGGTGGAATATGCACTGGGTCAACCCCGGGGGGCGGTCTCCGGAACCACAGGTATCCGCCCCCATCGTTATTCGATCAAGCGCAGTGACGACGAAAACAGTCAACCAGATCGGCAATTTACCCCGGGTGATATTACGACACAGTTTGTCCTGGAAAAAATCACCGATGAAGAGACCGGTGAAGCGGGTTATATCGAACGCAGCAACACGGCAACCACCGATGCAAAAGACATCATGCTCTCTGACGAGATATTGCAAGAGCTGCAGAAAAACATAGAAAAGCTGGAAGATATGTTCTGTTGCCCGATCGATGCTGAGTTCGGCGTGGATAGCGATCTGCAACTCCACGTGTTCCAAAGTCGACCAGTGACCGAGCTGCCGGGCAGTACCCGTTTCTCTGCACCTGTGCCAACCCTGCCACTGGCTAAAGGAACCATGGTCAGCGAAGGTTGTTGCAGTGGTGTCGCCCTGATGGTCACCGAACCGGTCAATGCGGAACAGATTCCACCCGGTGCCATTCTGTTTGCCAATCACGCCAGTGACTGGATGCTTGCGCCCGATATTTTAAAACGTCTGGGCGGCTGTGTGTTCAAACAGGGGGGAACCAACGATCATGTTGCCATTACCCTGCGTCAGGCGGGTGTACCCTGTCTGTTGGCTGGTTCTCAGTATTCTGAGGCATTAAAACAGAGCAGCGGAGAACAGGTAACACTGGTGGCAGGCAGTTTTGCCGGCAGCCCCGGCGCCTGTTTGCTGTCAGGCGACCAGTCTGCCTATTGGCAGGCCAAGAGCACCACTTCCGGTCAGGATATCATCAGCTCAGCCGCAACCAGTCCTGCGGAACCACCCGACTTCACCCGTGTCGACGACGGTTTTGCCTGGCTGAATCGCCAGAATAACCGGTTGCTTGACTATTTTCACCCTGACCGTATAACAAGTCGCTGCCTTGGCCCGGGCCGAAGTAAGGCAGTCAGCATGTCAGCAAACCGATCGAAACTATTACAACAACTTGACCTTGAGATTCAGCAACTACAGAAGGATTTAGACCTGTTTGTCTCTGGTTATCAGCACTTTTTAGGTCTGGCCACAGCATCTGAATCAAATACTGCACCATCCAAAGTCAAACCCTTTACCGTGGAAATCCATCTCCTTGAAAAACACTGCAAAAGCCTGAAAGATGCCATTGATAAGCTGCGCTTAAAGGTGGTCTTGCCACTGACCACCGAGCTGGAATTACCCGACCAGCCCGCGAATTTCAGACAGTGGCTAAGCGATTGCCAGACCTTGCAAGATACATTGCAAAAACTGACCCGGCCCACATTTATACTCAATATTAGTTCTGCCCACGACCTGGTTTACTGGCTTCATCAGCAATTCGTTCTTGCACTCGACTCGGTGGCAGAAGCATCAGGGCAGGGACAAATCACCAAAATTACAAACGCCAGAGTGCTGATTAATATACTCCCTCAGGGCGCTTTGGGACTATTAAACGACAATTGCATGTCGGTAGCGAACAAACTTCCCATAGCAAGTCTACGCATGCTTAATATGGTGGATGCCGCTTTTGTCAGTGCGAAACTCGGAGTGCACGTCTGCACGATAAGCATGCTGGAAGAGGCCGAAGGAGGCAGGGGCCGTACACTCCGCCTCGACATCTCTGATAGATTTTCTGAAGACCAGGAAAACACACACTTACAGGGTAAATTGAAGCGTTTCTGGTTTTTGGTCCAGACACTGCGCTGCGCATCAATTGATAGTCATTCACTGCCAATGGCAATCAGTTTCAATAAAAATGCATGGAAAATGACCATAGAATACACACAGGTTGATTCAAAAAAATCATTACAAGAGGGCTTTGTGAATTTAGTGACTATTCTGAGAGGACTGACCGACCTGGATATGTCAATTAACAAATTTAATCGCGGTAAAAATCTTGACGAATGGAATTTTGAAACGCTGGTTAAAAAGTCTCAAACCGGGCTGAGTGACTCTGTAAATAACTGGATATTCAAACATTGCCTGATAGTGGATGTATTCGAAAGCCGCGACCTGCTCCAATGTTACAAAAACTATGCGTTCGTTGATTATCTGGACGACGAATGCAAGTTGTTACATGAAATGGCCAAAAAAACTCATGAAACTCTTGAGGCATTTCGGGCCTGGTACAGAAGTTCAGAACTTCGCCAAATGTTAGCCGATGCCAGCAAACAGCTCAAACCCGATGATGCGGCAAGAATAACAAAGGAACTGCTGACCCATATGGTCATTGAAGACTTCCACCCAGATCTTGCTTTTACACTCTTGCGTGAGGACTTTAATTTAGATCTCGATAGGGAACTGGTGCTTTTCCTGATAGAACAAAACCCTATGTTATTCCGTTATGTCTCCGACGCATTCAGGGATGATTTCGAAATAGCCAAGTCTGCAATAGGATCGCAAGGGCGGTTATTAAAATATGCCAGCGATCGTCTCAAAAAGCATAAACCGCTGGTAATGCTTGCCATTAGTGATGTTACCTGTGTTGCGCTTGCTTTTGCCAGTACCGATCTCAAAAATGCCCCTGATGTGGTTATGGCAGCTACCCGACATAATTTTAATTCCATAAAATATGCCGGGCAGACGGCAAAAAACAACGAATCCCTCTTGAGAGTCCTCATTGCAGAAAACCCTAAGGTCCTGATCTATGCAACTGAGTCCCTTAAAAATGACAAGGACTTTGTCCTGCCGCTGCTCTCAGGGAAAATCCGCAGTTACGAAAAAGCCGACATTTACAAATGTCTCAGTGACAGACTGAAATCGGATCCGGATATTATGGCTGCAGTCGGGCACCCGATTAAAGTTAAACCTGAAACCGCAAGTTCAGATCAGCCTGAAAAGCCGAAAGATAAAAAGCGTTCGTGTGTCATCCTGTGACTCTGATTTTCACCTTCTGAGTACGCTTTTGTGAACTGATGTGGTGCAGACAAAGAGGCCCGGTAGCGGAATAAAGTAAGGGTCTCATTTCAAGGAGAGAAATCAAGGAGATTAAAGCTATGGAGAGCATTCAACCAACAAGAACAGGCCCGACTGAGGACAAATCCGCCAGGTTGTCGGCTGCTCAGGCAGCATACGCACTCACCCGTTCTATCACTCCTAACGATCATGAGAGCCCTCCTCACAAGCAGCTGCGGTTAATGGAGGTTGATCCAGGTGAAGCTTTCCCGTCTTTTACTCCGCTATCCGCTCGTGGTATCGAACGCCCGGATACGAAAAATAGCAAGCCTGCCTGCCATGACTTGCCAGCTGGCATTTCTACTCTCATCACAGACGAGCAAATCCGATCCTCTTTTGGCGGCAAGGGACTGTTTCTGCACCGTATGCAGCAGGCCAGGATACCGGTTCCACCCTTCACTGTGGTTGACACAGCCCTGATCGCCAGGCTCGAGCAACAGCCTTTCCCCACAAAATGCCTGTTGCCCTTTTTGCCAGATATTGACACGCGAAGTCAGGCATCATTCAGCCTGGAACAATTGCGCAGGACCGTTACCGAACTACCGCATCAGCAACAATCAAAATGGCTCAAGGGGTTATCCGAATTTATTGCCAGTGAGGACTTCTATCAACAGGTAGAAAATATCAGTGCTGCCGAGGATATTCGTCATCGCTACTTCGTGCTTCAGCAACAAGCCAGCGAAGCCTGCATCGTCCGCAGTTCCGGCGTTGATGAAGACCGCTTCGGCAATGCCCAGGCCGGTCGCTATGATTCCCGGGTTCATGGTGGCGGCGATATCCTGAAAACCTGCCTGCAAGTCCTGTCCTCCGCCTACCGGCCTGAAGTCTGTCCAAACGGACAGGTAAAGCCCATGGCGCTGGTCCTGCAGCAGTGCATTCATTGCCTGCTGGGGGGTGCAGTGATCAGCCACTCAACACTACAGGACAATGCCATTCAGGTGGAATATGCTCTGGGTCAGCCGCGGGGGGCGGTCTCCGGAACAACAGGAATTCGCCCCCATCGCTATACAATCAGGCGCAGTGACGATAAAAACAGTCAACCAGATCGGCAATTTACCCCGGGTGATATTACGACACAGTTTGTCCTGGAAAAAATCACCGATGAAGAGACCGGTGAAGCGGGTTATATCGAACGCAGCAACACGGCAACCACCGATGCAAAAGACATCATGCTCTCTGACGAGATATTGCAAGAACTGCAGAAAAACATAGAAAAGCTGGAAGATATGTTCTGTTGCCCGATTGATGCTGAGTTCGGCGTGGATGGCGATCTGCAACTCCACATGTTCCAGAGTCGACCAGTGACCCAGCTGCCGGGCAGTACCCGTTTCTCTGCACCTGTGCCAACCCTGCCAGTGGCTAAAGGAACCATGGTCAGTGAAGGTTGTTGCAGTGGTGTCGCCCTGATGGTCACCGAACCGGTCAATGCGGAACAGATTCCGCCCGGAACCATTCTGTTTGCCAATCACGCCAGTGACTGGATGCTGGCACCCGATATTTTAAAACGTCTGGGTGGCTGCGTGTTCAAACAGGGAGGAACTAACGATCATGTTGCCATCACCCTGCGTCAGGCGGGTATACCCTGTCTGTTGGCTGGTTCTCAGTATTCTGAAGCATTAAGACAGAGCAGCGGACAACAGGTAACACTGGTGGCAGGCAGTTTTGCCGGCAAGTCCGGAGCCTGTTTGCTGACCGGCGACCAGTCTGGCTTCTGGCAGGCCAAGAGCACCATTTCCGGTCAGGATATCATCAGCTCAGCCGCAACCAGTCCTGCGGAACCACCCGACTTCACCCGTGTCGACGACGGTTTTGCCTGGCTGAATCGCCAGAATCACCGGTTGCTTGACTATTTTCACCCTGACCGTATAACAAGTCGCTGCCTTGGCCCGGGCCGAAGTAAGGCAGTCAGCATGTCAGCAAACCGATCGAAACTATTACAACAACTTGACCTTGAGATTCAGCAACTACAGAAGGATTTAGACCTGTTTGTCTCTGGTTATCAACACTTTTTAGGTCTGGCCACAGCATCTGAATCGAATACTGCACCATCTCAAGTCAAAAATCTTATCAAGGAAATCCGACTCCTTGAAGAACAATGCAAAAGCCTGAAAGATGCCATTGATAAACTGCGCTTAAAGGTAGTCTTGCCGCTGACCACCGGTCTGGAATTACCCGACCAGCCCGCAAATTTCAGACAGTGGCTAAGCGATTGCCAGACCTTGCAGGATAGATTGCAAAAACTGACCCGGTCCAGATTTGTGCGCGATATTAGTTCTGCCCACGACCTGATTTTCTGGCTTCATCAGAAATTCGTTCTTGCACTCGACTCGGTGGCAGCAGCATCAGGACAGGGACAAATCACCAAAATTTCATACACCGAAGTGCTGATTAATATACTCCCCCAGGGCGCCTGGGGACTATTAAACGACAATTGCATGTCGGTACTGAGCAAACTTGCCACATTAAGGCTACGGATACTTAATATGGTGGATGCCGCTTTTGTCAGTGCAACACTCGGAGTACACGTCTGCACTATATCCATGCTGGAACAGGCCGAGGGAGGCAAGGGCCGTACACTCCGCCTCGACATCTCTGATAAATTTTCCCAAGACGAGGAAAACACACACTTACAGGGTAAATTGAAACGTTTCTGGTTTTTGATCCAGACACTGCGCTGCGCATCGATTGATAGTCATTCACTGCCAATGGCAATCAGTTTCAATAAAAATGCATGGAAAATGACCATAGAATACACTCAGGTTGATTCAAAAAAAGCATTACAAGAGGGCTTTGTGAAATTAGTGACTGTTCTGAGCGGACTGACCGACCTGGATATGTCAATCAACAAATTTAATCGCGGTGAAAATCTTGACGAATGGAATTTTGAAACGCTGGTTAAAAAGTCTCAAACCGGGCTGAGCGACTCTGCAAATAACTGGATATTCAAACATTGCCTGGTTGTGGATGTATTCGAAAGCCGCAACAGGCATCAATGTCAAAAAAACTATGCGTTCGTTGATTATCTGGACGACGAATGCAAGTTGTTACATGAAATGGCCAAAAATACTCATGAAACTCTTGAGGCATTTCAGGGCTCGTACAGAAGTTCAGAACTTCGCCAAATGTTAGCCGACGCCAGCAAACGACTCAAACCCGATGATGCGGCAAGAATAATAAAGGAACTGCTGACCCACATGGTCATTGAAGACTTCCACCCGGAGCTTACTTTTACACTCTTGCGTGAGGACTTTGATTTAGATCACGATAAGGACCTGGTGCTTTTCCTGATAGAACAAAACCCGATGTTATTCCGTTATGTCTCCGACGCATTCAGGGATGATTTCGAAATAGCCAAGTCTGCAATAGGATCGCGAGGGCGATTATTAGAATATGCCAGCGATCGTCTCAAAAAGCATAAACCTCTGGTAATGCTTGCCATTAGTGATCCTGGCTATCCTGCGCTTGAGTATGCCAGTACCGATCTCAAAAATACCCCAGATGTGGTTATGGCAGCTACCCGATATAGTTTTCATTCCATAAAATATGCCGGGCAGACAGTAAAAAACAACGAATCCCTCTTGAGAGTCCTCATTGCAGAAAACCCTATGGTCTTGATCCATGCAACTGAGTCCCTTAAAAATGACAAGGACTTTGTCCTGCCAGTGCTCTTGGGAAATACCCGCACTTACGAAAATGCCGACATTTACAAATATCTCAGTGACAGACTGAAATCGGATCCGGATATTATGGCTGCAGCCGGGCGCCCGATTGAAGTTGAACCTGAAACCGAAAGTTGAGATTAGCTTGAAAAGCCGAAAGATAAAAAGCGTTCGTGTGTCATCCTATGACTCTGATTTTCACCTTCTGAGTGCGCTTTTGTGAACTGATGTAGTGCAGAAAAAGAGGCCCGGTAACGGAATAAAGTAAGGGTTTCATTTCAAGGAGATTAAAGCTATGGAGAGCATTCAACCTACAAGATCAGGCCCGACTTAGGACACTGCAAACAAATCTGCCCGGTTATCGGCTGGTCACGCAGCGAACGCACTCACCGGTACTGTCACTCCTTACGATCATGAGAGTCCTTCTTATGAGAGCGCTTCTCGCAAGCAATTGCAGTTAATGAAGGTTTGCTCAAGTAATGAGCCAATCTCATTCAGATTGCTCTGCCTGATCACAGCAGATGTTGTTGCCAGTATTGCTGAAGAGCACATGTGCAATCAGACATACGTTGTAAAGACTTGGAAGCTTCAGTTATGCTGTCATTGAGAGCGTTGGTGTGCTCGACCGGTCATTGGGAATTTTTCTGGTCAAGGATGAACCTTTACGGTTTTTGAGTGCTTCACAACCTGTCTGCCTCACATTATTCAGGTAGAAGGCCCTGTTTTTCAACCCGGAATTAAGGATTTAGTACCCATGGATGGTTTTCAAAAAGCGTTTTTTAACTTGACTGTCATAGCAGCGCTTTCAGTAACTCTTGCTTCCCCAGCGACGGCTGAAGAGGTCATGGGCAAAGGCAATAGATTTTCTGTGGCCGGAAATTATGATTCTGCCGGTATCGATAACTCAGGCTATCTCAACATAGACGGTAATATGAATATTACTGGCCCTTTTAGCAACAGGGTGGGTGGCAATATTAACGTCTCTATGGGGCTGAACATTTCCGGAAGCACATTGACGGCCACCAATTCGGGAGCATTGACTGCCGCAAGTTACTGGAGTAACGGACACTTTAATAATAATGCGGGAGCGGTCGCATCCCTCGGAGTTATGAAAAGCAGTGGTAATGTGAGGAATGCGGGTACCTTGTCAATGCTGCAGGAATCTGTTGTTGCTGACTTTAATGGCTCCGGAGGTACCACCAATATCACAGTTACAAAGATTGATTATTTCAATAATATGAACCCCCTGCTTTCCGCCACCGGAAAAATCAGACTTGATTCTGACTCAAAGATCGTAATCAACGTTTCCGAGGATATACTGACCAGCACCATACTCGATGTTGTTATTGCTGTGAGCGGTGATGATCTGGAGTTTAATAACAGTTCGGAAAACAGGGTTTTTGATCGTAGTCACCATTTTATTACTTCTGGCAGTGACTTTATGAAGGTCACCAATATCGAAATGTCGGTCTATGGCATCAGGGCCGACTTTGAAGTGAAAAGAAAAAAGTAAGTCATAAATGCTCCAGTGCCACCCAGACCACAGGTTTTAAGTACCTGGCCAGTTGGTTTCGCATATTCTGGCGAGTGGATTTTTTCATCCTTCAAGGCGCAACGACGGGCGCGTAGCCATAGCTACGCAACCAGAGTTGGAACGCAGAAGGATGGAAAAAGCCGCCGTCCAGAACCCGCTGTGTCAGGATAGTTGTCCCGCTCACTGATTAACCAATAAAAGCTAGACAGTGGGCGATGGACGTTGAATATGCCTCGTTTTTCAGAGGAACGTAAATCAGCTGTTTTGAAAAAACTGTTACCACCACACAATCGCTCTGTGCCGGATGTTGCCAGAGAGGAAGGTATCAGCGAACAAACCCTGTATAATTGGCGTAAAAAACTACGGGACAAAGGATTACCTGTGCCAGGGAACGAACAAAAATCAGAACAATGGTCTGCTGAAAGCAAGTTTGCCGTGGTCGTCGAAACCGCTGCTTTGTCAGAAACAGAGTTAAGTGAATACTGCCGTAAAAAAGGGCTTTATCCTCAACAAGTCAAGGAGTGGAAGCACGCTTGTATTTCAGGTGCTGTTCAGGCTTCTCAGCGTGCAGACCAGGAAAGCAAGCAATTAAAACAAGAGCGTAAGCGCAATCAGAGCCTTGAAAAAGAGCTTCGCCGTAAAGACAAGGCGTTGGCAGAAGCTGCAGCCCTGCTGGTGCTATCAAAAAAGCTCGATGCCTTCTACGGGATAGACAGCGAGGACAACTGACACCTGTCGATAAGCGCCGCCAACTGCTGACATGGTTTGATGAGGCTATAGCAAACGGCGCTTCTCGCTGGAAGGCTGCTGAACAATTGGAAATATCCCTGAAAACACTGAATCGCTGGCGCGATGACAATGGTGCAGTGTTAACGGACAAACGCCCGGATGCCTTGCGCCCGGTACCCTCTAACAAACTGACTGAGGAAGAGGAGCAACGTATTCTGACTATCAGTAATGAAGATGAGTATGCGAGCCTGCCACCATCGCAGATCGTGCCAGCCCTTGCAGACAAGGGAGTATACGTTGCTTCTGAATCTAGCTTTTACCGTGTGTTGAAAAAGTATGGTCAGTTGCACCACCGCGGTCGTTCAAGAAAGCGATCGAAAAGCAACAAGCCGACAACCTATGTTGCTACTGGCCCTAACCAGGTCTGGTGTTGGGACATCAGTTACATACCTTCCAGGGTACGCGGCCAGTTCTGGTACCTCTACCTGATACTGGACGTTTACAGTCGTAAGATTGTTGGTTGGGAGATTCATAGCCGTGAGTCTGGTGAGTTAGCCAGTGAACTGATTAACCGGACAATGGTGGCTGAAAAATGCACTAAAACACCGCTTGTACTGCACTCAGACAATGGGGCTCCAATGACGTCGAGTACCTTTAAGGCCAAGCTTGAGGAATTGGGCATTATTCCCTCTCATAGTCGCCCAAGGGTGAGTAATGATAACGCATTTGCAGAATCGATCTTTAAAACGGTGAAGTACTGTCCTCAGTGGCCATCTCAAGGTTTTCTGACGTTAGAACACAGTCGACAGTGGATGCTGAAGTTTGAGCGCTTTTATAACAATGAACACCGCCATAGCTCAATCCGCTTTGTGACACCTGCGCAACGGCATGAGAAAAGAGATCAGGAAATCCTGAATCACCGGAAACAGGTGTATACCAAAGCGCGAGAAGCTAATCCAACGCGCTGGTCAGGAGTTATCAGAAACTGGGAGCCTGTAGGTGCGGTTGCACTGAATCCTGAGCGGTTGTCTGAAGCAAGAATTAACGAGAAAAAGGCAGCCTAAAATTCAGTTTTCGGGACAACTATCTTGAAAAACTCCGAGAATGTGCGAAACCAACTGGTTAGGTACTTAAGGGGGATGCCAGACCTGACAATGCTGAGATTAGTACAAAAAAATAAAAAAAATTAAAAAATAATTAAAAAAAAAAAATTAAAAAAATTAAGACACCCAAAAAAAATTAAGACACCCATAAAAAAATAAAAAAAATAAAAAATTAAGACACCCATAAAAAAAAATAAAAAATTAAGACATTCAAAAATGTGTACTCCCAAAAAGGATCAGAAAAATCTATCTTCAAGTAGCGTATCAACGAACCACACAGCGCCACCCAACGAACAGAGGCTGTTCAAGCCATAATTCAGGCAATACAAATACATTCCGACATAAGTCGAAGAGAGATAAAGAGAGGGTCTTTGACGTCTTAACTGACTTCTACGCTAACCTGTCAGGTACAAACGACTGCAAGCGTTTAAACCTCGAAGCCACTTCTGTCCGGCTTCAAGTGCATAAGCCTTCATCGCCTTCAGACGGCCAACTGCCCGATAAAAACGATTATTCCATTGCATGGTTTTCAGCCACTCATCCGGATCAATGTCCAATCTTTCAAGAATCGGAGGGGTACACGACGGGATGGAACCTTTCTTGTCTGCCCTGACAATGCGGCCACTCCAGTCAACCAGTTCCAGATAGTCGTGAAGAAGGTACGGAAGGGCAACGTCCGTATTCTGGCCCTGCAAACAAAAAGGTTTCAGGGTCAGCGGCTGATTTTTAGTCTCAGAATGTGTACCCTGCTCTACGCGTTCCTGAATCGACGTGTAGTCTGATTCTTCCGGTGTTTCTACCTTTCCAGCCCGAATCGGATTCAAGTCAACGTAGGTCATGCAGGTCAGTAACGCTGCTTCGTCCAGCAATGCCTGGCTTTTAAAGCGTCCTTCCCAGAAGCGTCCTTTACACTCGTCTTCTTTGTTGGCCTCACGAGCAAGATGTTCATTCAGGCAGCGCATAAACCAGCTGATATCCGTTAAACGACGCCGGTATTCCTCAGCATATTCATCGATACGGGCCAATTCAGCTCTGCCCAGCTTGTCAGCGGCCAGATGCCTTTGCACCAGAAGCGGACCTCTGAACAAGGTCGTCCAACGGTGAAGCACTTGATTCCGTGACCAGCCTCTGGCAGATGACTGATTGATGTGCAAAACCACATGATAATGATTCGACATGACAGCGTAAGCACAGACTTCGATAGCAAAGACTGAAACCAGTTCCCGGAGTTTATCCACCACCCACTGACGGCGATGCTCGTAGTTCTTGCCAGTCAGGTGGTTCTCTCCACAGAGGTAAGCCTGACGAACACATCTTGCCATGCAGTGGTAATAAGGCGTTGTGCCGGGATCAATCAGGGTATTGCGAGCTTGGGCCATGAACTCACCTGTCTGGGTAAAAAATCAGTGATGGGTGAAAAAGTAGACCAGGTGGATGGTAAAGCAAATTTATGGGTGTCTTTTTGATTGGAACTTTTTTTATTTGGTTGCGTCCAAATTAGTACAGGACGCAGTTGTTCATTTTGAGCTGAAGCTCGCGGATTTTTCCGGGCTGCAACTCATCGAGTTCAAAAGGCGCCTGCAAATTCTGGGCAGTGACTACGGAATAACCCAACAACCAAGTAAAGGAGAATCTTATGAATAATTTTAACTCTTATGGAACTAATCAATCTACTGCGGGTCCTTACCAGAAGCTAATGGAGCCAGATAGGCAGAAAGCCATCATAGAAAATTTTGATAAAAATAAAGCCCCTCGCTTTATAGACACTTCTGATTATAGATATCGCTTTGAGACTAGAGGATTGTCTTCATATTCTATTAAGACTTCTGATGATAATTCAGAAAACAATGATAATAAAATCTTACAATTGCATGTGGATGAACGTGAATGGATTGGGATCAATGAGAATGTTCAAGCTACAGAGATTAATGGTTGCTTGTTCGCCATTCATGTTCCTGATAATGCTGAATTCTATAATGCATGGCATTTTAACTCGGTGAACAAGGCAATTTTAGCCGACGATTTAATAGAAGCCATGTTCACGATGGAGAATCCTCTTGAAGTTAGATCAGCTTACCGCGAAGCTGAGTCCTGGCTAGAAATGCTGAGTCTATATCCCGGGACGAGCTATTTATGTGCCAATGACGACGTTACAGATAAGCTCAGGAGTGTTTTTCGTGTCAGTCCGGCTAATTTCACAAAAACTGGAGAATCAGTAGCTGTTGACGTCACATTTAATATTGCTACCCGAACCTTTGAGGTGAGACATTCTCTTGAAGTTGACGCCGCTGACAGTGAGCTTGAATCCGGAAAAGAAATGCTGCAAGAGCATCCCGGGCCCAGCTATTTATATGGCCCTAACGACGCTGGAGATGATCTGGAAGGGAATCCTTCTGATATTGATGCGGCTGTACCAAAACCGGAAGACAAAGCTAACTCAGCCACGGAATAGATGGCATTGTTTGGGCCGCTCTTATTGATATCCTCCACCAACCAGAGGCTGTTGCAAAACTCTGATTCCCATGCTTTCAGGTCCTGTGGGTCCCAGCGTGGGAACCCATACCTATCTCGCGCTGTAGAGTAAGCTTTTCAGGGGAGGTATGCATTCCCACGCAGAGCGTGGGAACGAGTTGTTAACTTCTGGGTCCCGGTTTGGGAGATGCAAAAACACACGTGAAATTAAAGAGAGCCTGTATCTTGAGAAATAGCCAGCGACAAGGTCTAACCACAAGAGTAATAACAATCAGGGTTAGCACTCAAGGATAACAAAAGCGATAGCATGCTCTGCTTCATCAGAGAGGCTCAGATGGATCGCTTTTATCCCCCTCTCTTTTTGAAGTTCCCGGGCGTAGTCCAAAAAACGCATACGAGGTGCGCCCCTCTCATCACTGAATGTCTCAAGATGCCGAAACGAAACCTTGCCTATGCCGGTTCCCAGAGCCTTGGAAGCGGCTTCCTTGGCCGCAAAGCGTTTGGCCAGCCAGGCTGCCTGCTGGGGGTGAGACGCAAAGATTTCCAGCTCGGAATCCGTAAGAATTCGGCGGGCAAAGGCCTCTGCCCGCCGCTCCAGGATTTTCCTGAATCGCGCAATACTGGCGATATCCGTGCCTATGCCTGCAATCATTTATGAAGAGAAGCTCTCAGCATTAAGGTCTTCATCTCTTTCACGGCAGTTTTCAATCCGCTAAAAAATGCCCGACCAATAATAGAATGACCAATATTCAATTCATTCATGCCATTGATAGCAGCAACAGGCTCCACGTTCTGATAGTTCAAACCATGCCCGGCATTCACTATTAAGCCTTTAGACAGGGCAAACTCAGTGGCTTTTTTCAGCCTGTCCAGCTCTACCTGCATAGCTTCTGGTGTTTCTGCATCGGCGTATGCACCAGTATGTAGTTCAATGACAGGCGCTCCCGCTTCCACAGAAGCTTCTATCTGCCCCAGATCCGGATCAATGAAAAGAGAAACTTCAATACCAGCCTTTGCCATTCGCGAGCAGGCAGAGGAGGTGGAAGACATCTGTCCAACAATATCCAGCCCCCCTTCGGTGGTCAGCTCTTCGCGTTTTTCGGGTACCAGGCAAACCGCATGAGGCAGAACCTCTTCAGCAATGGCTAACATTTCTTCCGTAGCAGCCATCTCCAGATTCATACGGGTCTGAAGTACATGGCGAATCAGCCTGACATCCCGATCCAGAATATGACGGCGATCTTCACGCAAATGCAGAGTGATACCATCGGCTCCTGCCTGCTCCGCCTCAATGGCGGCCTGAACCGGATCAGGGTAAGTACCTCCCCGGGCCTGACGGATGGTTGCGATATGATCAATGTTCACACCCAGCAGGATGCGGTTGTGAGGAATCATGAGACAAACTTCTCCCTGGTACGGAAAAATTCCCGACTTTTCAGCGGCTTCTCTCCCACCAGAGGAACCAGTGCCAGACGGGTTAATCGTTTATAGCCCGGATAATGCCGAACCTTGTCAAAACGCCTCTCTGCCAGAGACAGCAGCAGCTCTCCGGAAAAATAGTGGGACCGGTCTTTTTCCCTAAGCTCAAGAACAGGTATAAAACCCACTCCGGCTTTGAATTCATAAAGCAGATCGGGTTTTATGTCTGTCCCTGATGCAGCGTCAGAAGTCAATGACGGGGCGTAGCCAGTTATTTCCAGCAATTCAATCTCAAACACTCTCAACAAAGGTTGCAGAGGCGCTCCCGAAGTCAGTTGTTGCAGCACAGCACTGTACAGGTCGAACAACCCCTCAACATGCTGTCCTGGCAACACTGAACGCATCAAGAGTTCATTCAGATAAAAACCACAGTAGAGTGATTGTCCCTTCAGGTTTATGGCGGCAGCGGTTTCAAAGCTGTTGAGAGTTTTCAGTTCTGACCGCCCTCTCCAACTGACGAAGAGCCGGGTAAAGGGCTGAATAGCCCAGGAGCGGGATTTTGCCTGACGAACCCCTCTGATAACCATGGCAATACGGCCATGGTCTTTCACCAGGAATTCAGCAATAACAGAGCGCTCCTTGTAGGGTCTGCTGTGCAGCATCCAGGCTGCGCTCAGTTCATTCATCAGTCGAAGTCGTAGCCAAGGCTTTTCAGAGCCCTGTCATCATCAGACCAGCCTCCCCTGACCTTAACCCAGAGATTCAACATGACCTTGCTGTCGAACATTTTTTCCATATCAATCCGGGCTTCCTGACCGATCTGTCTCAGTCTGGCACCCTTATCACCAATGACAATCGCCTTTTGACTGGAGCGTTCAACCAGAATCAGACCACTGATGACCAGCAATGGGCCTTTTGGACGCATTTCCTGCTTGAACTCTTCGATCTCAACCGTCATTTCGTAAGGCAGTTCGTCACCCAGCTGACGCATGATCTTTTCACGAATCAGCTCAGCGGCCATGAAGCGGGAACTGCGATCAGTGATCTGGTCTTCCGGGAAGAAGTGAATACTCTCAGGCATCAGATCAGCAATCAATTTTTCCAGTTCTTTCAGGTTATGACCGTGCAGAGCCGACACCGGAATAATAGCTTTAAAGTTCGCCTTATCAGAAACTTCCTGCATAAACTGCATCAGCTCTTCTTTGCGTTCCTTGAGACGATCGACCTTGTTCAGTACCAGAATAATCGGACACTTGGCATGACTGAGTTTAGTGAGCACGAGTTGGTCTTCTTCGGTCCAGGTCAAACGATCGACAACAAACACGACGGCATCAACACCGGTCAGAGCACTGCTGGCAGCACGGTTCATGTAACGGTTAATGGCCTTCTTTTCCACTTTGTGCATACCGGGGGTATCCACAAATATGGTTTGTACATTATCTTCCGTCTTTATACCAAGAACCTGGTGTCGTGTGGTCTGGGGACGGCGGGAGGTAATGGACAGCTTCTGTCCCAGAACATGGTTGAGCAGCGTTGATTTACCTACATTAGGGCGCCCGACAATTGCCACGTAGCCACATCGTTGACCTTCAGTCACTGCTTCAGATCCGGTCACGGCTGAAATCATTGATTATCTACTCGCAGTTTTTCCAATGCAAAACGGGCAGCTTGCTGCTCTGCCCCTCGACGACTGGGCCCCTGACCTTCAGTGGTTATGTCCAGACTTTCCAGCTCACAAACCACAGTGAACACCTGATCATGGGCATCACCTTCAATATTCAACACCCGATATTTTGGCAGAGGATTCTGACGAGCCTGAAGGAACTCTTGCAGACGGGTTTTAGGGTCCTTGTTCTGCTGATCGGTGACGGAGAGCCCTGCCAAACGATCAGTAAACCAGCTGCGAATACGCGCACGACAAGCCTCCATGCCAGCATCCAGATAGATGGCACCAATAATCGCTTCTACCGCATCCGCCAAAATGGATTCGCGACGATAGCCACCACTCTTCAACTCACCCGAACCCAATCGCAGAGAGTCTCCCAACTGGAATTCACGGCCAATTTCAGCCAGTGTCGCTCCTCGTACCATACGAGCACGCAGTCGGCTTAGCTGGCCTTCCCGGGCATCAGGAAAACGCTCAAACAGAGCTTCTGCGATGACAAAGTTAACGATGGAATCCCCAAGGAATTCGAGTCGTTCATTATTACGACTGCCACAGCTCCTGTGGGTCAGAGCCAGCTCCAGCCGGTTACGATCAGAAAATGTATAGCCCAGCCGTCTTTCCAGCCGGGCAAGTTCATCAGTCTTCACTGAGTTTTAGCATTCCAGTTATGTTCAAAAGTTAATACAAGATCAGCGTTGTGCACCAGATGTACACGACGCTCATAATTGATTTCAACCGCCACCGACTGGCCCTTATTCCGAAGAACATTGGATTCTTCCCTGGCCAGCTGCACCCGGTTAGTCGAGAGCCCCTTATTTAGCCATTCTCTTACCTGCTGCACTCCCGCTTCTTTAATACCTGGCCTGGTATCCAAAGACGTCAGCACTTTCTTGATGGCATAATCATCCAGATAGACCGGTGTCACCTTGAGAGTCAACATGATCATAAAACCACCGACCAGTATAGCTACCAGCCAGCCCAAAGTACTCAGTCCTTTTTGTCTGTTTTTTGCAACGGTCATGATCCCTCCCGCCGGGCTATTATTGTCCGTTTTTTAAACCCCGGGACAACTCTGTCTCTGCTCACCGTAACAGGCAGAGCCAAACCGAGAGAATAATTAATTTATTGTCCCATTATTCTTGAAACCGGGCAGCTGAGTCCAGCTCGGCCAGTGCATCCAGATATAAACGGCTTTACCGACAATATTCTTCTCAGGCACGGTTCCCCAATATCGACTGTCGTTACTGCGATCCCGGTTATCCCCCATCATAAAATACTGCCCTTGGGGAATGACCCAGATTCCTTCAGCTCGCAGACTTCTCACGCCCAGGTCCTTGCGAATCTCGAAGCTTTTATCATCAATGGTCTCTTCAAACAGCTGATAAGCTCGACTTTCATCCCTCAGTTGCGCGATGTATTTCTCGGGAACCGGCTTGCCATTGATGGTGAGTTTCTTGTTCAAATAGCGAATTTCATCTCCCGGTATACCAATCACCCGCTTGATAAAATTGATATTCGGATTTTGTGGCTCCTTGAAGACCATAACATCGCCACGCTCTGGCTCATTGATGGAGACAATTTTGGTACCAATGACCGGTAGACGAAGTCCGTATTCAAACTTGTTTACCAAAATAAAGTCTCCCACCTGCAGGGTAGGTATCATGGAACCGGAGGGAATCTGAAAGGGCTCAAAGAGAAAAGACCGGACCACCAGCACCAGAGCCAGAACCGGAAATATCGACTTCGAGGTCTCAACAATACTGGGCTCTTTCTCCAGACTGACCAGAGTCTCCTCGTCCGGCTCAGAACCCGAACTGGAGTTGAAGCTTTCTATGGCCGCCTTTCTTTTGGGCAATAGAACCAGCCTGTCAAACAGCGCAACCAGACCTGTAATAAAAACCGCCAGAACCAACAGCAGTGGAAAATTAATATCCATGGTTATTTGTTCTCAGATACCCGATCTTTTTTCTACCAAAATTGCTGCCAAGGCAGAATCTAAGCTGCCTCAACGGGATGTTTTTTCATATTCATGGGAAGCCCGCCTGTTATGACAGACTCTCCATTGAGTAACCCTGACACTTTTTATCAAAGGTCAGTTATTTATCTACCTTAAGCACAGCAAGAAAAGCTTCCTGAGGAATTTCAACCCGCCCCACCTGCTTCATCCGTTTCTTACCTGCTTTCTGCTTCTCAAGCAGCTTACGCTTACGAGAAGCATCACCACCGTAACATTTCGCAGTCACATTCTTGCGCAGCGCCTTAACAGTGGTCCGTGCACAGATCTGACCACCTACTGCAGCCTGAATGGCCACATCAAACATCTGGCGCGGGATAATCTCTTTCATCTTTTCAGCCAGTGAACGACCTCTGGAGACTGCATGATCTCTATGAGCAATCAGAGCCAGTGCATCAACTTTCTCACCATTGATCAGAATATCCAGCTTAACCATGTTGGCCATTTCAAAACGATCAAAACTGTAGTCCAAAGACGCAAAACCGCGACTAACAGACTTCAGACGATCAAAAAAATCCAGAACCACCTCGTTCATAGGCATATCATAGGTTATTGCCACCTGGCTGCCAGTGAACTGCATGTCTTTCTGAACTCCCCGACGCTCAACACACAGGGAGATCACGTTACCCAGATAATCCTGGGGAACCAGAATATTTGCCTGAACGATGGGCTCCCTGATTTCCTGGATACCAGCTGGATCTGGTAGTTTGGATGGGTTATCAACCTCTACCAGATCGCCATTTTTCAGCTCTACTTGGTAGATAACCGTCGGTGCAGTAGTAATCAGATCCAGGTTATATTCACGTTCAAGTCGCTCCTGAATGATCTCCATATGCAGCATACCCAGGAAGCCACAGCGGAAACCAAAGCCCAGGGCATCACTGCTTTCAGGCTCGTAGAACAAAGAAGCATCATTAAGACTCAGTTTTTCCAGGGCTTCACGGAAAGACTCAAAGTCGTCAGAGCTGACCGGGAAAAGACCTGCATAAACTTGAGGTTTGACCTTCTGAAAACCTGGTAGCTCCTGAACACCCGGTGTTTTTGCCAGAGTCAGGGTATCACCCACTGGTGCTCCATGAATGTCCTTGATGCCGGCGATAACATAGCCGACTTCACCCGCTTTCAGTTCACCAGTAGCATCCATCTTTGGAGAGAAGATACCCACATTATCTACGCCGTGGGTCTGGCCAGTCGATTTGACAAGCACCTTGTCACCTTTCTTCAAGGTACCGTTCTTGACACGGACCAGAGATACAATACCAAGATAGTTATCAAACCATGAATCAATAATCAAGGCCTGCAACTCACCGTCGACATCACCTTCTGGAGCAGGAATAGTCTGAACCAGACGCTCAAGCACATCGTCAATACCCAGACCACTCTTGGCGGAGCAGCGGACTGCATCCAGGGCATCAATACCGATAATTTCTTCGATTTCCTGCGCAACTCGCTCAGGTTCTGCCTGAGGCAGATCCATTTTATTCAGCACGGGCATCACTTCCAGCCCTTGCTCGATTGCGGTGTAACAGTTTGCCACAGACTGAGCTTCAACGCCCTGAGCAGCATCCACTACCAACAGAGCACCTTCACAGGCAGAAAGAGAACGTGAAACTTCATAGGAAAAGTCTACGTGTCCGGGCGTATCAATGAAATTCAACTGGTAGGTGATACCGTCTTTAGCGGTATAGTCCAGAGTGACACTCTGCGCCTTGATGGTAATACCACGCTCACGCTCAAGTTCCATGGAGTCAAGAACCTGGGCTTGCATTTCACGATCACTTAACCCTCCGCAAGTCTGGATAAAGCGATCTGCCAGCGTCGACTTACCGTGGTCGATATGGGCAATAATGGAGAAATTCCTGATATGACTTAAGTCGCTCACGATTGCATCACTACAAAAAATTTGTCCCCGTTCAGAGCTCAATCTCTTTCACGAGGACAGTTGTTCAGCTTGCAGGGTCTTCGCGAGCCTGAAACAAAGGCGCGAAGCTGCTGTAAATTCAGACGAAGTCTACAGCATCTGAAGATACAGATCACCCCTGAAGACCTGAAACCCCAACCAGAACTGAATTATTCGGTCAGCCGGAATGTGATGTAGCCTGACTGCCCACCACGAATTACCCTCATGGAAACCGAGCGATCTACAGGAAGATCAGCCACTACCTTGTTAAAGTCCTTAACTGATTGAATACGGTCATTATTCAGATCTGTGATAACATCCCCTTTACGAAGACCAATGGATCGACCCACACCTGAAATTTCGCCAGTCACCACCACTCCTTTAACACTCTTTTCAAGGCGCAACTTGTTGCGATAGTCATCATTGAGGGCTTCGACCTGGATGCCCAGACGGTTCTTTTTAATATCTGTGCTTTGAGGACGTTCTGAGCCCTGCCCCTGCTCATCAGGCAACTCGCCGACTTCCACCTTAATGATTTTTTTCTTGCCTTCACGAATCAGCTCAAGCGTTGCCTTGTCTTCCGGCTTGATAACACCAATTGCCATGGGAAGAGCACCAGATCTCATGATCTCACGACCATTGACCCGGGTAATGATATCGCCTGGTTGCAACTTGGCTTTGTCTGCAGGTCCACTGGGCACAATCTGACTGATCAGGGCCCCCATCGGCTTTTCAAGACCAAAAGACTCTGCCAGATCGCGATCCACCTCCTGAATAGCCACCCCCAGCCAGCCACGAGAGACGTAGCCTTTATCCTTAAGCTGTTCAACAGCCCATTCAACATGGTCCGAAGGAATAGCGAAAGACAGCCCCATGAAACCACCGGAGCGGGTAAAAATCTGGGAATTGATACCAATCACTTCACCCTTCATGTTGAACAGCGGGCCACCGGAATTACCCGGGTTAATAGGCACATCTGTCTGAATGAATGGAACATAGGCGTCACTGGGCAGACTTCTGTCCAGAGCACTGACAATGCCTTTGGTGATGGAATACTCAAAGTTAAAGGGTGAACCAATAGCTGCCACCCATTGTCCCGGTTTAATATCTTCCGAATTACCCATCTTCACTGCGGGCAAACTGGCATCACTCTCAATTTTAAGCAACGCCAGATCAGAGCGCTTGTCGGCACCAATCAGTTTGGCCACCTTCTCACTGCGATCATGCAGTCTGACGATAATTTTATCTGCACCCTGCACCACATGATTGTTAGTAAGGATATAGCCATCATCAGAGATGATAAATCCGGAACCCAGGGACATGGGCTGCGGCTTACCAGAAGGCGCCTCAGGCATCGGTAAACCAAAATAGCGACGAAATATCTCGGGCAACTCTTCGCCGCCCGGACCATAAATCTGCCCACGCCCCTGTTTTGGGGTCGCAAGTGTGCTGATATTAACGACTGCGGGCGAGGCCTCTTCAAACAATCGGTCAAAGTCCGGCAACTCAGTGGCCTTAACCATTTGCAATGAAAGCAGCGAGAGACTCAGAAAATAAATAAAGTTCCTGAAGAGAAGGTTGACCCTGTTCATGAACCTGACTTCTCCTTACACCTTGTGATTAGAGACCCAAAATGGGTTTTGTGAATGAATGGTTATAACGTTTATTATGAAAAATATTCTGATGGCTAACTTTCCATATTCATTTTTCATGTTAAAAAACATTTTTCTTTGTTTTAAGCTGTTTATGCAGACCAGGACTGATCGATTGTGATTAGTTCAGGTCCGACCAACTTGCGGGGCATCACCTTTATCACCCTGACGCGACATTGGTCGCTGGTTGAATGACCCAGCATACGCACGGAAACAAACCCCGCAGCAAGGCCTGCCATAGCAGACAAGGCGGTAAAAAAATCATTCCAGCCAACAGCCGTGGCCAGCAAGAGTGCCCCCATCATAGCTACCAATGGCATCAGATAAACCAGAAACGAGGCTCTCATCAACGCACTTTCAGGTATACCTATGATGACCTGATCATCCTCTTCAATAGAGAAGTCATTGATCGCCTGGATATACGACTGATGTTTATTGGAGCGATACTTCTCAAGCAGATTCTGACCACAGCCATTTCGTACACTGCAACTCGAACAGGTGCTTTTGCGAATGGTTTCTACCCAGACAGCCCCCTGCTCAATAGCCACAACCCTGCCTTCTTCCTCAATCATTTATCTGCCTTCCGACTCTGTTCCCTGGGGCGAACTGAAACCGCTATCCTCTCGGCCGTACCCAATGGAATCTCTCCCAAAACAGTGACATGAAAATACTTTGCACCGTTACGAAAGACTTTAGACACTGCTGCCATAGAACCGATCTGCTCAGTAGCCTGACTCAATACCCGGGTTTCATCCGGCTCAACAAATACTGAAAAACTGGCCAGTCCATCAGAAAAGTTCAGAGTATCCACCTTTTGATTACTGACAGCTGAGTTTCTACTGCTGTGGCCACGAGGCGAAAAGCCTTCAGGTATCCAGCCAGTTTCCCATTTCCATTCAGCCTTTTCAGGGACTGATTTACTGCTAAGTTTCACTACATTCTTGCCCGATGATTCAGGCAGTTTCCGTTTTAATCGCTCCAGCTCTTGCGAAGTCAACTCTTTCGGAAATTCAAGGCTGGTAAACTGCATTCTCTCGATGATCCTGCCTTCTTTGTCCACCATAACGGACTTGAGCAGCAGACCGGTTCGACGATCCAGCCATAATTGATAACCGTAACGGAAGCGGTCCGTTGGTACCACCAGCAGCTGAACGGCTTCCCTGCCCGCCACCCTGTCCAGTGCGGCTGGCTTCAGTTTGTAATGTTTGTCAAAATGACCGGAAGTAAAACGCCCCACCATAGGAACAAGAGACTCGTGCTCAAACCTTGCAGGCTCTCTTCCAGCGCTGGCAAAAGTGATATTGTTTCCCTGACGAACCATCTCTCTGGGCAATCCATCAAGGTAAGCAATACTCTCCAGCTCTTCTGACTTACCATTCACCTTCTGAAGCGTATGCGTAACTGCCAGGGTCTCAAGATTAGCACCCTGTTGGTAAACAAAGTGTCCGCGATAGGTAAGATTTTGAGTGGCCTGAATCATGGTTTCCAACCACTTTTCGGGCGTATCGGCAGGCTTGGATGACTGGCCGACAGGCTTAGATGACTGACCGACAGATTTAGATGACTGGTCGGCAGGTTTTGATGACGGATTGCCCGATTTTGATGACTCCCCGTCAGCAAAGGGACGACCCACTGTTACTACCAGCAAAACCAGCAGTAATGACAGTAAACGCCCCCTGTTCAATCGAATTCCTTTCATAAACTCATTGTGATTCAAAAGTGGTCAAGCGTGCAAAAGGGAGGATTCCCTGTCCTGAATTCATGGCACTCATTTCAGCATGCTGAAGTGCATAAGCCCTGAAACGTTCCTTGATAGCCCTGTCTGCAACTCTCTGGGCCTGTGCAAGTTGTTCCGGGGTAATGCTGTCATGTTGACGAGAGTTGTATCCCGCCTGGATCCCGGCAGCACCATAGCCATTATGCATGATCTGCACTGGCTGCAACAGTGTCGTTTGATCAGTTACCGATGTGACCAGAGGTAAAGCTTCCGGAGTGGTGTGGTAATTTTTTACACCCAGCAACACAGCCAATGCAACAGAAGCAGCTACCGCTAGTCGCCCCGCTTTAAACCACCAATGCCCAACACCCTTCAAGACGCTGTAACCGGTTACAGATCTTTCTTTAGCCAGAGAATGAGGTGGCTCAGCCTCCAGTTGGTCGCGAATACCGGCTGACAGATCGATATTCATAAATTCGTTGGTTTCTCGCCGCAGCGCATCACCTGCTATCTGATACCTGCGAGCTTTGCCCCGAAGATCTTCATCGCTGCCGATATTATCAAGCACCCGACGCAGTTCAAACTCTCCAGCTTCACCGTCCATCGCTGCTGACAGCGACTCATTCAACCTTTCCTGGGCATGATTGTGAGGTGTCTTCTCACTCATAGGCATACCTCCGGTCATCCGACCTGTCTGATACCCGATGCATCAAGTATCAACAATATCAATCAACATAACACGAAAATGATCACCATAAGGAAATCATTTTCTTCACTCATGGCCTTAACGGCCAGTTATGGACCGCGACGCAAAAGTGGCTCGACTTCCTTATCAATCGCCTCTCTGGCACGAAAGATTCTTGATCTTACCGTACCGACGGGACAATCCATAACATTAGCAATTTCGTCATAGCTGAGACCATCAAACTCCCTCAGCACGACAGCCGTTCGCAACTCATCCGGCAGACGACGGATTACATCATGGATAACCCGTTCAATCTCATCCCGGTAAAGATTTCTCTCGGGGGTATCAACCATTCGAAGAGACGTTGTAGTGTCCAGAAAATCTGCATCATGAACATCAATCTCAGACTCCGGAATCTTGCGCCCCCTGGAAACCAGATGATTCTTGGCAGTGTTCACAGCAATCCGGTACAGCCAGGTATAAAAAGAACTGTCGCCGCGAAACTTGTCTATTGCCCGATAGGCCTTAATAAACGTTTCCTGAGCTACATCCTGCACTTCCTGATAGTCAGTAATGTAACTACCTACCAGACCCAGTACACGATGCTGATACTTGAGAACCAGCATATCGAAAGCCGCTTTATCGCCCTTCTGAACGCGCTCAACGAGCTGCTTGTCCGCCTGTGGTTGTTCTACCATAGAGGGGGTCTCCCACTATTGCAGAAAACACATGGGCAAAAGGGAAAGGAATGGAAATATGAGACAGTCAGCTGACCGACCACAAATCGGCATCCCGGCTGACCAGACTCCCCCCCTTTCCACAAACACATGCTTGTGCTGTGAACTCTATTTTCTTCTATATAGACCATGTTTTGGCCAGAAAGTTCCCGAACTCATTCAAAAAAATTCACAGTATCGGCTGAAAACTGATTCGGACTATCACAGCGTACTATAGTGCTCGCCATAATTTCTATATACTAGATACCAGTTTTTCAGTGTTTTATAACGCCGTACGTTGTGTCTGCTTTATATACCGCCAAAAGCGAAGACTGCATTACGAACCTCAGGGAGCGTAATGATTTTCACTGCAAAGGTGAGTGATATTCTCCGTACAGACCATCGGCAACCTATGACACAGCTTTAGATGGAAGTGAGTTTAACCGCCATGATTCTTAGTTCCAGTTTCACCTGTAAAACGACCATATTCACTTTATGTCCAGCTTCAGACACAGGAATCTCCACTGTCTATTGATGCCCAGTGGATAATTTCCCTGCCCGTGTTCATAATATTTTTCAGACCTGAGTCTGTCAGTGACAGACTCCCGGTACAGACCCAGCAGTCTGTTATAAAAGGATCAGAGAATATACATGCATCCAATACTTGACTATGACGTAGTAATCATTGGCAGTGGCGCAGCGGGACTGACACTAGCACTGCACCTGGACAGCCAACTTCAAGTCGCCATTCTCAGTAAGGGTGAGCTAATGGCCGGCTCTTCAGCCGGGGCCCAGGGTGGTGTCGCTGCTGTTCTGGACACACAACAAGACAGCCTGGACAAACACATAGAAGACACACTTCTTGCAGGTGCAGGACTCTGCAGGGAGTCCACTGTCAGGCACGTTGTAGAACAGGGTAATGCCAGCATCCAGTGGCTGATTAACCAGGGTGTCCCCTTTACCCGTGATGAAGAAGATGAAAAAAACTTTAATTTTCACCTGACCCGTGAAGGCGGTCACAGCACCAGAAGAATTATTCATGCTGCCGATGCGACCGGCAGAGCCATTTCAGAAACCCTGATCGATAAAGCCAGAAAACAACCCAACATTCATCTCTATGAGCACCACCTGGCCATCGATGTCGTTGCTACCAACAAACTGGGCCTGGATGAGCAAAGGTGCGTCGGGGTCTATGTGCTGGATATTCGTTCAGACCAGGTAAAACTGTTCCGTGGACGTGCACAGGCTATTGCCAGTGGCGGAGCCAGCAAAGCCTATCTTTTTACCACTAACAGCGATGGTGCCAGCGGAGATGGTATTGCTATGGCCTGGCGTGCGGGCTGCCGGGTTGCCAATCTGGAGTTCAACCAGTTTCATCCCACCTGTCTGTTCCATCCCAAGGCCAAATCCTTCCTGATATCTGAAGCGGTTCGAGGAGAAGGAGGTATGCTGGTTCGCCCTGATGGAACACGCTTTATGGATGACTACGACCACCGTGGCGAGCTGGCCCCCCGAGATATTGTTGCCAGAGCCATCGATCATGAAATGAAAAAGCTGGGTGCAGACTGTCTGTTTCTGGATATCAGTCACAAGCCACGGGATTTTATTACTTCCCACTTTCCGAATATTTATGAACGGTGTCTGGAATACGGGATTGATATGACCCGTGAACCTCTCCCCATCGTTCCGGCAGCCCACTACACCTGCGGTGGCATTCTTGTTGACCTTAACGGTCAAACGGACCTTCCGGGACTTTACGCCATCGGTGAATGTTCATTTACCGGCCTGCATGGTGCCAATCGTCTGGCCAGCAACTCACTGCTGGAATGTTTCGTCAGCGCCAGAAGTTGTGCCGAAGACATCAACCGCACCATCGCCGATCAACCTCCCTGCCCTGAAATTCCGGTGTGGGACGACAGCCTGGTGAGCGACTCTGATGAAAATGTTGTAATCTCGCACAACTGGGACGAACTCAGACGCTTCATGTGGGACTACGTTGGCATTGTCAGAACGACCAAACGCCTGCTAAGAGCCAGAAACCGCTCCAGATTGTTACAGCATGAGATTCATGATTTTTACAGCAACTTCAAGATCAGCAATGACTTGATTGAATTGAGAAATCTATCTCAGGTTGCGGAATTGATTATTGAATGCGCTCTTTCCCGGCAAGAGTCACGAGGATTGCATTTCAATCTGGACTTCCCCTTCACACAGGATCACAGCAAGGAAACTACCCTGATACCGGAAAATTTTGTACCGGAAAACGCAATTAAGTTTTAATATCTCCAAAGGGTTGAAACCCACAGGCTTATAGACAAGAAATTTTTCTAAGCCCTGGGTTCCAGCTCTTCAGAAACAGGTGCATGGTTCGTTCTCTGTTCCGGCGATATCAGCATTGCCCCAAGACAACCGACAACCCCGGCGACCATCAGGTAAAATGCCGGTGCTGCCTGCAACTGTGTCACTCGAATCAACCCCATTGAGATAACCGGGCCAAATCCGGCAAAAATCATGGCAGCTATATTGTAAACGAAAGCCACTCCGGTAAAACGAATGCCTACTGGAAAGGCCGATACCAGCAACAAAAAGGAAATAGCATCAATACTTCCCCATAAGATGGCTCCAATGAGAGCAGTCACCGGCAGATTCGCATCGCCAGAAGCATACCAATGAAAAAGTGGCCAGGCCATCACAACAATCAGAAAAGAAGACCCCAGCATCAGATAGCGCCTGTCTAACCGATCAGCCAGCCAGCCCGTCAGCAGGCAGACAGGCACTCCGACAAACATACTGATCCCGTTGGCCACCGCCACTTCTCTGGCCGAATAATCAAGCAGCCCTGTCAGATAGCCAGGCATAAAGAGGACCAGGATTGTCACAGCAACCAGCACCGGCATAACCAGCAGAAACCCGGTAAAAATTTTTGCCTTGTATTGCTTCAAAAGGGTGCGCGCTGGCACTCTCTCTGCTTCACCCTGAGCCAACAGCAGCCTGAAAGCTTCCGGCTCCACAAAATGTCTTCTGACGACATAACTGACAGCCCCAAGAGATCCACCCAGTATGAAGGGCACTCGCCAGCCCCAATCAATCATTTGCTCTACCGTCAACAGATAAACAAGAACCCCTTGCAGGCCAATGCCCAGAAGCGTTCCAGTCATAGTGGTTGCACTCAGGATACTGACAGCAAAACCCTTTGATTGAGCAGGGACGGTTTCATAGAGATAAACGAAAGCACCACAAAGCTCACCTGCAAAAGAAAACCCTTGCAAAAAACGTAAAACAGCAAGGAGTACAGGTGCCAGCAGCCCCCACTGAGCGTAACCGGGTAGCAGGCCAATCAATAATGTTGAGATAGCCATTAAGAGAATGGTGACCGTAAAACTGGATTTACGGCTATGGCGATCTCCCCAGTGACTGAAGGCGATAGCCCCAAGTGGCCTGGAAATGTACCCAAACGCAAAAGTAACAAAGGTATTAATGAGTGAACTGGTAGTACCAGAAGCTGGAAAAAAAACCTGAGAGATATAGACTACCATGTACGCATACACAGTAAAGTCGAAGGCTTCAAGGAGTCCGCCCATTGATGTAATCGCTACTACCTTTTTCTGGGACAAAGCCATAGCTAACTCTCTGAAAAATTCACAAGTAATATTGCAAAAAAATGACTTAACTTAATCTCAACAGGTCTGCAAAACAGCATCAGATATCATCTATCCGCTTCTGGGAGCCTGATCGGGAGTAGCACCTGCTCAGGAGCCTGTCGGAATTAAGACTGTCCTGCGCGACAACGCAGGAGCAGTTTCCGCGCAGGGCAGTCTATTCCCGGTCAGTTTCCAGGTGCATCACCGATCGTTAGCCATAATCATAGACAGCTCTTTGAGACGTAAAGTAGGAGGCAGGAAGTCATGAAAGCCCACAGAAATCGCTGCCTCTATCAACTGGGCGACGGAATGCACATCAAACTTTTTCTTCAGATGCTCAATGTGGGACCGGATAGTGTTTTCAGACAGTGACAGAATGCCGGCAATTTGCTTGATCTGCTGATTGCAAATCAGGAAGAACAACACCTCGGACTCTCTGGGACTCAGGTTGGGCATGACACCCACACGAAATGTTGACTGACCTCTGGCTCGACCGTCCAGCTTCATCAGACAGCGGATGTTCATGGCTGCTTTCATCCATGACTGCGTCACCGAATAACCATGGCTGAGCACACCGTCTACCTGGTGCAGATGGTTGTAGTGAGGTTTTTTCCTGGAAATGTAGGCAAACCAGCCATTTCCTCCCGGATGCACATTCAGGACAGTAATCTCTTTTTTTTCCCTGATACAAATGTTGTTCTGCTCCACAATCTGGTCAGCACAGCGAGAGAATATGGGTGCTGGAATCTCTGAAAACCGTTTTCCACAGAGTTTGTAGCGGCGTGGAATACCGTACAACCGAAGAGAGTGCTCATTCATATAGAACGCTCTGGCATGGCAATCATGCACACCCCAGGCCTGCATGCGGTCGTGCTCCATAAAATGCATAAAGTCACTGGAGAGTTCCGGAGCGGAAGGTAAGTTATCGATAGAGGTCATTTTGTTATCACAATCGGTATGACTCAATACACCAGGTTTGCTCCTGCCCACCGTGGCCAGGCATAAAAAATTACAATCTGGACAACACTCTGAAATACTCACCGAAAGCCAGCTCAAAGTGACAAGAGTCACAATCCATTCAGTTGCAATTCAAGGCAAACCCAACCTGCGAATGAACAAGGATAGACCAATATTGACCATCCCTGTGCGATCGATCATATTTTTAAAAAATAAAGAACATAAGTACTCAACCATGCGAAATCATATTTTCTGACTTATTGTTCAGGCACTCGCGGCAACTGCTCCTGCGTTGCTCTAGCTCCTGCATCCATGCAGTCGTGATGCGTTGCAACTCTGGTCACATAGCTTGCTATGTTCCCGTCGTTGCGCCTTGCAGAGCACCTGCCCAATAAGCCAGAAATATTCGATTCCGTATGGCTGAGTACTTACAGCTCCGTTGACCTCAGCTCTCAACTATTTACCTGCTGTGGCACAATGAACTTTAATCAGTCCGTTTCGTAATCTTTCATTAGGGTTTTGACTGGACAGGTAAAAATGTGCTGTCTAAGCTTCCCGCTGCTCTTGGCATTCAAGCAAGCTATTGCATCCAGAAAACAACCTTTGTTTTTGGCTTTTATCCTTTAAGATGGTTTGTATAATTCATGAAGATACTTTCAAGTCTGTTTCTAGCCTTGATGCTGCCTTTTTGCTCTTTTCTCCGGGCTGCGAATAATGAAATTTTTGACGACGGCCTGCCGCCATATAATCATAAAGCCAAAATTAAAGTCACAAAATTCATGAATGGCTACTTGATCACCACCTCTAAAAAAATATCTGTCTCCATAAATCCGTTGGCTAAGACCATGCAAGGGAGTCAACCAATAAACAAAATTGAGTCCAAAGTTCGCTTTCAGAATAAAGAGTCTAATTTTCTTTATTACACTCTCAGTGGGTATGCATTAAAGGAGCCTTTGTTCCATCTGGTTTTAATTGAAGAACCAGAAGACTCTTCAAAATTGTATCTTGGTTACTATGAAGAGGATGAAGACAGTGTTATTGATACCACTGTTTTAAGTTCAACTCCTGCGTCCATCTTTCTAAAAAACGTTCTGAAAAAGTCTGACACATCGGCTTCCACAATCAATGGATTCAGCACCAACAACACTGTTTTACCACCTCATTCAGGGCAGTCTGCAAACGACACCTTGATAAATACCAATCTTACTTCCAGGAATACCACCGGGTTACAGGGTTTGATGCCGAAAGAGCCTGAGCTTAAGCCCTTCAGACCCATACTAAGTTTGGAAAAAGGGCAGGATTATGCAATCGAAGTAGTCTGGAAATCAAAGGATGCAATAACGTCAGTTGTAATGTCTGACACCAGTAGTATGACGTTTACAGCAGCCAGTACTTCAGCAACCGTGTCTTCATTGATACACCCTTCACCAGTCCAGTCTTCATCAATATTGTCTTCGACAAAACAAATACAGCCAGTCCCATTGGCAGAAATTTCCGAAAATGTCGGCACAGAGATTATTATCAAAGATAAAGACGGGATGACTCTGGCAACATTAAACCTTGATCTGGAGCCGGGTTATTTTTCGCTCAGTGATGAAAACGGATATTTGCTAGAGTACGGAATTGATCGGTTCGGGATTCATCAGCTCACTAAAATTCAAACTCATATTGAATATGTGAAAAAAAACGGATCTAATCCTGATCCGGAAAAACCTGAGCCTGACATCATGCGTAATTTTATTGCCGGACTTGTCGCATTTGGATTAGGCTGTGTTGGTTTGGTAGCATTTATAAACTATCGTAAGAATCGTTCCCCTGCGAGACTTGATGAAGTGCCTTTATAAAAAGACCCTGAGTTTATTTATACGCTCTCTTTTGCCAACGGTTGCAGCATTAGTGGCAATTACAGCTTTCATGTCCTCTATAACGAAATTTAACTGATTGTTTGGAGCAGTGAAACACCAGTATTCGTTATGGCAGCAATATAAGCAGATATTCGTCGCTGTGTTCATCAATAACTAAACACAGCGTCTACCTTGTGCAGATGGCTATGTAAGGCTTTTTCCTGGAAATGTAGAAAACCAACCATTTCTTCCCGTATGCACATTCAGGACAATAATTTTTGACCCTGATACCAATGTCGTTCTGCCAAACAACCCGCTCAGAAGAGCGAGACAATATGGCTACTGGAATTTCTGTAAACCGTTTTCCGCAGAGCTTGTAGTGGTTTGGAATATCGTACAACCAGAGAGAGTGCTCATGTATTTTGATTGGACAGATAACAATGTGATATCGAATTTTCCTGCTACCATAAACATCTGACAAAACTATTATGTTCGGAAAATAAAATTTTCTTTGATTTTTTATCCTTCAGGTGCTTTGTAAAAATCATGAAGTTACTTTCTAGCCTTCTTTTATCCCTGACGCTGCCCTTTTGTTCTTCTCTTTGGGCTGTGAATGATGAGATCAGACCAGACGGTGTGTTTCCATACGATCCTCAGGAATACGCCGCTGACGAAGGAGTTGGTGCTGTTCCTGAAAGGGACAGAAGAGAAGCGCGAAGGGGCAGTGGATCCTCTGGAGGCGGCTCAAAAGGAGGCGGCTCAAAAGGAGTTGGCTCAAAAGGAAGCGGCAACAAAGGGGGCAGTTACAAAGGAGGCGGTTACAAAGGAAGCGGTCATAAGGTGTCAAACTACATAAAATCATTAGCATCAGGCGCCAAAGTCAAACTCACAAAATTCATGAAAGGTTATTCCCTGACCACCTCTAAAAAAATATCTGTCTCCGTAAACCCGATAGGCAGTTCCCTGAGGGGAAGTCAGCCAGTAAAAAAAAATTGAGTCCAAAGTCCAATTTCAAAGTAAAGAGTCTGGTTTTCTTTACTACACACTCAGGGGATATTTATTACGGAATATTTTGTTCCATCTGGTTTTAATTGAAAACCCGGAAGATTCCTCAAAATTGTATCTTGGTTACTATGAAGAGGATGAAGACAGTGTTATAGATACAGCTGTTTCCAGTTCAACGGCTGCGCCCATTTATTTGCAGGACGTTTTAAATAAATCTGACACGTCGGTTTCCAGTGGTTCTGACACCAATAGCACGGTTTTACCACCTCATTCAGGTCAGACTTCAAACGACACTTTTATAAATGCTAATTTAACTTCCCACAACACCACCAGATCGCTGGGTCTGATGCCAAAAAGACGTGAGCTTAAGCCCTTCAAACCCATTCTAAGTTTGGAAAAGGAGCAGGATTATTCAATCGAAGTCGTCTGGAAATCAAAGTCTGAAATAACGTCTGTTGCCATGTCTGACACCAGTACAATGACGTATACAACAATCAACCCTTCACCAACCCAGTCTTTATCACCACAGTCTTCATCAATAGCCTCTTCGAAGAGAGAAATACTGCCAGACGCCTCGGCCATTCCAGAAAATGTCGGCACACAGATCATTATCAAAGATAAAGAGGGGATGACTCTGGCAACATTAAACCTTGACCTGGAGCTGAGTTACTTTTCATTCAGTGATGAAAACGGATATTTGTTGGAGTACAGGATTGATGGGGACGGGATTCATCAGCTCACTAAAATTCATACCGAAACTGAATATGAGAATCAAGGCAGAATTGTTTTCACCTCTCAAGAAGGACATGATGATACCAGTCTAATCGTGGTTGGCTCAGTGGTTGCTGGGCTTCTATTACTCTACGTCGGTGCACTCGCATTAATACACTATTATGAGAATCATTGGGAGAAGAGACCTTACGCAAATCCTTGAGTTTTTTTATACGCTTCTCATTTGCTCCAGTTGCAGCACTGATGGCAGTTTCTACTGTAATAGTTTTTTTCAAAGACATTTAACATATAGTTTGATGCATGGAAGCACCGGCATTCATCAATACTAAGCGCAACCTGAAATAAACACGAGTACCATTCATGCAATCGACGACTTCTTTATTGGACAAGTAAAAATATGCTGTCTAAGCTTCCCACCAGTCTGAGCATCCGGGTCAGCTGTTGTTTCCGGCGAACAACTTTTTCTTTTGGTTTTTAACCTCTTCAGCTGGTTACCATAATTTATGAAGATATTTTCAAGCCTGCTTTTGGCTCTGCTGCTCCCTTTTTGTTCTTCTCTTTGGGCTGGGAATGAGAAGATCGGAGCAAATAGTTTGTTGCCATACGACTCTCATGAGTACGACGTTAATGAAGAAGGTGACGTTGTTTCTGAAAGGGACAAAAGGGAAGCGCGAAGAGATGGCGGCTCTTCAGGAGGCACTCACAAGCTAACAAACTACATAAATTCATTAGCATCAGGAGCCAGAATTAAACTCACAAAATTCTTGAAAGGTTACTCCCTGACTACCTCTAAAAAAATATCTGTCTCCGTAAACCCGCTGGGTAGGTCCATGCGGGGGAGTCAGCCAATTTACAAAATTGAGTCAAAAGTCCGCTTTCAAAGTAAGGAGTCTGATTTTCTTTACTACACACTCAGGGGGCATTCATTACAGGAGGTTTTGTTCCATCTGGTTTTAATTGAAAACCCGGTCGATTCCTCAAAATTGTATCTTGGCTACTATGAAGAGAGTGAAGACAGTGTTATAGATACAGCTGTTTCCAGTCCATCGGCTGCGCCGATCTGTTTGCAGAACGTTTTAAATAAGTCTGACTTACCGGTTTCAGTCAGCAACGCTACTGACACTAATAGCACGATTCTAACACCTCATTCAGGCCAGTCTTCAAACGATACTTTTATAAATGCTAACTTGACTTCCCATAATAACACCGGGCCAGAGGGTTTGATCCCAAAAAGGGGTGAGTTTAAGCCCTTCAAACCTATTCTAAGCTTGGAAAAAAAGCTGGATTATTCGATTGAAGTCGTTTGGAAAGCAAGGGCTGAAAGAACCTCGGTTACCCTGTCTGACACTGGTCTAATGACGTATACAACAATCAACCCTTCTCCAACCCGGTCTTTATCAATATCCTCTTCAACAAGAGATATACTGCCAGACGCCTCAGCGGCCATTCCTGAAAATGTTGGTACAGAGATTATTACCAAAGATCAAGACGGGATGACTCTGGCAACATTAAGTCTTGACCTGCAGCCGAATTACTTTTCGTTCAGTGACGAAAACGGCTATTTACTGGAGTACAGGATTGATGGCGATGGAATTCATCAGCTCACTGAAGTTCAGACCGATACTGAATATGTGAACAGAAATGGAAATAGAGATAGAAACGGAAATCTGGCAAAACCTGAACCTGCCTGCTCAATCCATTGTGCTTTGGCGTTAGTCGTTGCGATTGGAATAGGTTTAGCGGGTTTAGCACTAATGATAGTCAAGTATCAGGATCGTCGACTCGAGAGACAACATTATAGATTCCAGCGAAACCTGTTCGGTGAATAGCCCCCTTTGATTCAGTGGCTGTCAATTTCTTCCTTCAGTCATCAACAGCAAGCGCAACCTCAAAGCATGCAGCGATTCAGGGTGATCAGAGTCTTTGAAAAAATTCACTGAATAATTTCGCTCATCCTCCCCACGAAATCTCAGACACATCAGCCATGGCAATACCAGCCATTCCCCCCTTGGTCGGCATGTCTGCCAACCTTTATGAGTCTCGATAAACCATCGATCTCCATGCCAGCGAATAGCCAGCACACTGGTACCAATACTCTTTTTTAGCCGCAACAGATAATAATGAATGGCATAGGCATTCAGGCCTGCAAAAAACAATAGGGAGTAGATAAAATCAAGAGAGGTGAAAAACAGTGCCAGACTGGCAAGCAGATAACAGAAAACAGCCAGTATGAAGTGACGAACAGAAAGGCCTGCCCGCACTTCAATCAGAGTATCATTGGATGCTAACCGCATTCTTCAAACCACTCGCTAAACCACTACGGGCATATTGCAGAACTTTGTCCACCATACTTGCCAGCCCAGGGTCCTGAGGACGACCTTCTCCCATAAACCAGGCAAACAGGTCCGGATCTTCGCAATCAATTAATTTCAAGTAGACAGACTGATCTTCCACAGAGAGTTTTTTAAAAACCTGATTGGTGAAGGGCTCGAGCAAGACATCCAGCTCCAGCATACCGCGTCGACTGTGCCATTGCAGGCGTCTGAAATCATCAGCGCTCAACATTATCGCAATACTCCCTTGATTGAGTTCGATAAACAGGAACAGAAAGTCTTGTCACAGGACCAGAAGCCTGTCTAAAAGTAGACAGGACAAGCATCTTGTTTCCAGCGACGAGTATTATACGGTTTAGTTAGAGTCCTGAATACTCTATATTATGACGACTAACATTCACCCGCCCTTATCTGTATCCATTGCCAGCCAGCGGGGATACTGAAATCAGCATACTTTCGAAACATTGCAGAGAATGGATCATGACTAACGATCAAGAAGAAAGATTACAACAGTTTTTTACTGAACGGGGCGCTCGTTATGAAAACGGCAAACTGCTTGACTTTGGTGAGGCCTCTCCAGCAGCCGAACCGGAAAGCCCGATATTATCTGTTCTGGATCAAAAAGCACTTTTGCAGGTTTCTGGCCCGGATAGTCTGAAATTTCTCCAGGGACAACTCACTTGCAATCTTGATACGCTTGCGACTGACCAGTTTTGCGGGGGAGCGGCCTGCACCCCCAAAGGTAGAATGTTCACCAGCTTCAGACTGCTCATGGCCGGTGAAGATCAATTTATGATGGCTATGCATCAGGGGCTGGTTGAGAGCACCCGGACCGGCCTGGGAAAATACGCTGTTTTTTATAAAACCGAACTGACCCCTGACCAGAAGTATGTTTGTCTGGGGCTTTCCGGAAATGCTGTTGAAGAGAAAATTGCCAGTCTCTTTAATGATGTTCCCGATGGCAACAGCGCGCTCAATATTGATCAGCAGGGTTGGCTTCTGAATGTTTCCGGGAGCCTGAATCGTTTTGAACTATGGATTACCTTCGAGCATCTGGCAACACTCTGGGACAAACTCACTGAGCAGTTCTCACCCGCAGGGCATCAGCACTGGCAGCTGCTGGACTGTCTCGCAGTCGAGCCCTGCCTGTCACCGGAAACCGCAAATAATTACATTCCGCAGCATCTCAACCTGCCCTCACTGAAAAGTGTCAGCTTCAGAAAAGGCTGCTACACCGGCCAGGAAATAGTTGCCCGCATGCAAAATCTGGGGCAGCTCAAGAGTCGTTGTTATCGCCTCAGCTCAGACCAACAGCTGAGGCTGGAACCTGATACGCGCCTGTTCAATAGCACAGGCAAAGCTATAGGTGAAGTGATTGAAAGCGTTCAAACCGGACAGGGAACAGAACTGCTGGCGGTGATTCGAGTTGAATCCGCCCAGGAAAATGATATTCGACTGGATGGCGGTGAAGGACAAAAACTCAACTGTCAGCCACTGCCTTACGAAGTGGATCCCAAACAGGAACTGCAATCTTAAAAAGTGTCTAACTGCCAGTGAACTCTAAGTACTCAGCCATACGGAATCGAATATTTCTGGCTTATTGGGCAGGTGCTCTGCAAGGCGCAATGACGGGAACATAGCAAGCTATGTGACCAGAGTTGCAACGCAGTCAGAGTGCCTGAACAATGAGTCAGAAAATATGATTTCGTAGGGTTGAGTACTTAAACCAGGGTACCTGCACATTAACAGGAGGTACCTCTGGCTTCAGATGCTCAGAACACCATCAGCTGAATACTGAGCATTCATTCTCTTGAGCTATTCCCGACGAATAACCCTTCGATAAAATAAAACATTGTCGTTTGTCCTGAAACCTCCACAAGCCGGTAATCTGTGTTTAAAGTAGCGCTACCGGCTGCAATAAACAAACAATCCAAAGATGTAAATTTCATATCGTTTTGGAAAACGTTTTAGCTTTATTTATGAAATTTCCGGTCTAGGATGAGTAGCGCCCTTAAAATGAATTGTTACGGCACGGATGCTTTTGTTTTAACTTTTAAAAATCAGGCAGAGTGCAGTTATGAACATTTCCAGATCCGGGTCAGGGGTCGTGATATTGTCAGCAATCTATGCCCTCTCTTGTCATGCTTTGCCCACAGGTGGCTCAACGGACAGTTCCATCGTTAGAGAGGTTTCAAGTTGTTCTGAATTGACCCGCAGTGTCGACAGGGATGTGTGCAGTCGCCATTTACCTGCTTTTAAGGCGCTTATCAGAGAGAAGAACAATCAGGTATTTCCGTCAACATCTTCGCCAGGAACTTCTTCAGACGCTTCTTCAGGCATCCCCCCAACTTCTCCCCCAATGTCTGAGCCAATTCCTGAAACAATCAAGATAATAAAAATATCTGCGTCAACACAAAAACCGGGTCATGAGTTTTTTGAAACTTCGAATCCAACATTGTTTATTTTTGATGCAGAACGATCACCCGGTAAGGGACAAGCCGCCGTCTATGAATTACCACTGTCAGAATTCATAACTGGCGATGGCAAAAGAATCAACAGTTTTCATCTGCCGGATAACTCAGCTTTTGTGGGGAACAGTGCAGACATTCTGCCAGAATTTGTGATTGGGGGAGTTCTACAGAATCATTTTGTGATGTCGGCACCTCATCATGATTCTGTGTATTATCTGGCGAATATCAAAATTAATTCCAGAAACCCTCTGGATAAAAGCGTTTCAACAGCGACAGCTGCCACGGGACAGTCCGATACAATCCCGACCACACTGCGTTATTCACCGACAGGCATTATGGATCTCAGGGGCGCGGGTATTTTCGTTGCAGACAACATCAGAGTGGTAGTGGTTCCTGCAGATAACGAAATGGGGATCAAACCGATATATCTCGGTTGTGCCTGTTATGATGGCAGGGGAACAGAGGCAAATTTCATCTATCGATTTATGCACTCTGAATTTGATCTTCTGCAAGACGTACAGAGATTAACAGGCATTCAAAGCGCTGCATTGAATGTTGAATGTTTTGAGCAAACAGGGCAAGTACACTTGACCCTGAAAAACACTAAAACCGTCATAGCTGTACCCACTGAAACTGACACACCCAGATCCGGGTCACTACCTGGATCGCAACAAAGCCGTAGTGTGTTGTTCTCCATGAACTTATGGCCCAGAGAAAATATTCTGAGCTTTGTCGATGCTACCTGTAACAGTGTCGTTGATCAGCATGATAATGATCTATCCATTGACTCAGCTCATCCAGCAGATCCCTATCACTATATAGGTGGCGTTTTTGGCAGTAATAACTGTTCCAATATCAAAATGGTTAATGGACCCTTTGGATTAAAAAACAGAGAGCAGGCATGGGGTTGGATATCCGTAGACGACACTGATCAACACAGTTGTACGACTCTGTTTGAAAAGGTTTATCGAACAGGATTTGCCCCAGTGCGCACATGGGCCAGGGCGGGTTTTGATGTTAAGTGTGATTCTTCTGTGCCAACACCCGGTTCATCACCCGCATTCATTCCTGATGCAGGTGATACGGGCGCTATGTTTATGAATAATATTGAAACAGCAGAGTCACAAAGACTGGAAAGGTTAGCCACATGGGAAAAAGTAGGCTTAGGTGCTGGCTTCTCTATTTTGAATCAGGCTATAACTCAAACCTGGTTCCACCTTTCAAAACTTATCAAGCAGGCCTGGATAAGACATACCAGTCAGGTGTTAGCGGCGACATTGGGTTTGGGTCTTCCGGCTCTCCCGTTGTTACCGGAATGTATTATTGGATTGAGAAGAAAGTCAGGACATAACCCATCAGGGGATCCTGGTCTAATGAGACGTCCAGATCTATATCAACCAGGTAATTTATTAGCGACATCTTCCGTTACTCAAGGATCTTTTACTGAATTAGCTGTTTCCATAGCGCATGATGGGCGTTGGCCCACCCACGACCATACTTCCATCACTGGTGAAGAACAGGCGGATCACTTTATTACCCGTGATGGGATAACCTTTGCGGGCACGCATTTGATCCTCGACTTTTGGGGAGCTGAAAAGCTGGATCACCCCGCTCTGATGGAACAAGCACTGCGTGATGCGGTTGCAAAGGCAGGTGCTACCTTGTTGCATATCCATCTTCATCGCTTCGAGCCCAATGGCGGCATTTCTGGCGTTGCAATACTGGCTGAGTCGCATATCAGTGTGCACACCTGGCCAGAGAGGGACTTCGCGGCGTTCGATATCTTTGTCTGTGGTGATGCTCAGCCAGGATTAGCGATTCCGGTCTTAAAGGCCGCCTTCAATCCTGACTCGGTTAATATGGTTGAGCACTTGCGCGGTCAGGTACTCAGCGAAAGTGAGTAAAGCATTTATCATTAAGCGAATACACCTGTGGGAAGTTTTTCAAAGAACCTTTTATAATGTGCTGTGCCAATAATATCGCGTCAACAAAATGCACTTTGAAAGTAACGAACCGACTATAAATTCAATCGTCGGGAATTGCTGCATTTTCTTAATGCTCGATTTCTGACTGAAAATCCTCAAGAATCTGCTCAGCTACTTCAAAATCATAGACTCTGATGCTTTTCTGCAGTCTGTCCAGTTTCTGTTTGTCAACCTTACCGTTCAGTCCGCCAACCAGTTCAGACAGAGACTCTGATGCAGAAACATCGCCTTCCTGAAGTTGAGTGATCATGGAACTCATCAGAAAGGACAAGCGTTCAACCTCAACCATACCTTCGCCTATCACTTCTTCTTCCGGGCCGTTCTCGACCAGCTGCTTAAGACTCTCCATCACTTTGTTAAAGGCATGCTCAAAACTTTCAATCAACGCTTTTGAAGGCAATTCATCCCGGTTTCTCAAGGCTGCCTCCAAACGAGCCGCAGTAATATGTAACTGTTCTGCCCCAAGGCTGCCTCCAGCCCCCTTAATGCCATGAACAATAAAACGGGCACCCTGCCAATCCCGTTTATCCAGACAATTCAAGAGCTTTTGCAAGTCTTCTCTCTGATCCAGATAAAAGTTCACTAGCAACTGCCGGTATAAATCGACATTTCCTCTAACCCGGTTCAGACCATTGTGGAGATGAATGCCTTCCAGTTTCTCAAGATCTTCTGCAAACGCTTTTTGCTCTGATGCATCCTTTACAGCGAGGCTGGATGACTTTCCTCGTTCAGGTACCTGAAGCCAGCGACCTACCATTTCCTGCAACTCAGCAGGATTCAAAGGTTTGGAAATATGATCATTCATCCCCATCTGCAGGCAACGCTCACGGTCACCGGTCATAGCATGGGCCGTCATGGCAACAATCGGCAAATTTTTATCACCTGAATTTCGTCGTATGACTCTGGTTGCCTGATAACCATCCATCAGGGGCATCTGAATATCCATAAAGACCAGGTCAAAAGCTTTGGATTCAAGAATATCTACAGCCTCCTGACCATTATCTGCCAGGGTCACCTTCAGCCCCATACCTTCGAGCAGCTCACGGGCTACCTGCTGGTTAATCTCATTATCTTCCACCAGCAGAATATCACCATTGAACGTCTGCTTGCCGGCACTTCTGTCGATACCCTTGCGGCCGCCACCCGAGCTTTTATAATCAAGGGTGCGAAGAATGGTTTCTATCAACACAGAGCTGCTGGCAGGCTTGATCAGGAAAGCGTCTACCCTGCCAGAAGCCCTGATCATGACCTCTTCACGACCGTAAGCTGAAACCATGATCAATACGGGTGCAGAGTCGAGATTCATCGCTCTGATCTGCTCTGCCAGCTCAATGCCATCGGTATCTGGCATTCGCCAGTCCAACAGAGTCACAGTAACCGGATTATTCGAGTCAAGATTGTGCTCTCTCAGGATATTCAGAGCCGTTGAACTGTCACAGGCTTCCAGAGTTTCACAGCCAAAACTGTTGAGCTGACTAACCAGTATCTTCCGGGCCTCATCAGTGTCATCGACGACCAGCACTCGTGTGCCGACCAGCGCCTGATCATTAAGCCCAATCGGTACACCCAGACCCAGCTCAACATCAAATCTGAAGGTACTGCCCCGATCAATTTCGGACTCCACCTCAATATCACCATTCATCATATTGACCAGACTTCGACAGATGGCCAGACCGAGACCCGTACCCCCAAATTTACGGGTAGTGGAGCCATCAACCTGAGAGAAAGACTCAAACAGTCGGGCCTGATGTTCAGGACTGATACCGATACCGGTATCCTGTACTTCAAAACAGATTCTGGCAGTTTTTGAATTAAGCGACAGTAGTCTTACTGAAATTCTGACAGCCCCAACGTGGGTAAATTTCACAGCATTGTGAATCAGGTTAATCAATACCTGTCCAAGACGCAGAGGATCACCCCGGAGGTGGTCCGGAACATCCGGCGCAATATCGTAGCCAAGTTCAATACCCTTCTCTTCTGCCCTTACGTTGGTAATGTCATAAACATTGTCAAAAACATCCTCCAGATTAAAGTCAATGGTCTCCATATTGAGCTTTCCGGCTTCAATTCTGGAAAAATCAAGGATGTCATTAATAATGCCTAGCAGAGCATGGGCAGAGGACTGGATCTTGGTGACATAATCCTGCTGCTTGTCAGACATATCTGTTTGCAACACCAGGTGGCTCAGGCCAATAATGGCATTCATTGGCGTACGGATTTCATGGCTCATATTGGCCAGGAAGTTACTTTTCGCCTGGTTAGCCTGATCTGCGGCTTCTTTGGCTTTATGAAGCGTTTCTTCAGCGTGCTTGCGGTCGGTGATGTCACGCCCGGTAGCAGAGAGATAACCTTCGCCTTCGTACTCCATATAGTTCGCCGTCACTTCAACCGGGAAAACCCTGCCATCATGGGTTTTGCGCAGGGTCTCATAAGTCATTGCCTTGCGCATGGTCAGCTGATCCCAGAGCCGCTCCCAGGAAGTTTCCGTCACCGCAGGATTGATATCCATGATGCTGAGTTCCATCACCTGTGCGGTGGTATAGCCCAGGGCGCGGCAAGAAGACTCATTCACATATTTATGGCTGCCATCATGGCGGAACCAGTGAATGAAGTCAGCAGCCCGATCCAGCGTGAAACGGGCCATTGAGAGTTCACGCTCACGTTCTTTCTGCTCGGTAATATCCACCATGGTGCCCACTGCTCGCAATGGATGACCACGACTATCCCGGAAAACAACCTTACCTTTGTTCCTGACCGTAGCGTAACTGCCATCCTTGCGTCTGATCCGGTATTCATAGACGAAGGCTTTATCCGAGTGAGCAAACTGGTCGTTAAAGAAGTCTACGGTCGCAATCTTGTCATCTGAGTGGATCAGCCGACGCCAGCCCCCTGGGGTATTTATCAGCTCTCCGGCCTCATAGCCGAGCATACTTTGATATCGGGGACTGAAATAGATACGTTCATTAGCGACATCCCAGTCCCAGAGACCATCAGAAGCAGCATCCATTGCCAGCTGATAGCGCTCTTCACTGGACCTCAGGGCATCTTCGGAGAGCTGTCTTGAACGCGCAACAGCCACCAGTTCACTGGCCCTGCGCAGGAGATCCACTTCATCACTCAACAGTTCGTCTTCGGTCTGGCGATTGAGAAAAATGACCCCACCTATCTCTTCAGCGAATAGCCTCATGGCCACATGAATCCCTGCTACCACTCCGTCCTTACTGATGCTTCTCAAAGATTCGCTTTTGGCTAACTGTTCACTATCAACACTCAATTTCATTGTTGCTATACCATCTTCAGATGGCTGGCTTCCCTCACTGAGAGCACCCCGGAGCAACTCATTCAGGTCAGCCATTTTCAGAAATTTTCTGTCGGACCAGAAATGTTCAATGGCTGCATGTCCATCCGTTCTCGAATAAACCAGAGCTATGTCGTAACTCATAAAGACAGCCAATTTGCGAAGGAAGTACTGAACGGCCTCTTCAAGCGGTTTGTTAATGAACTTTCTGGAAATATCACTGAGCAGGCGGTCCAGATCTGAACGGGCTTTCAACTCTTCTTCGGCACGCTCCCTTTCACCGATTTCCAGAGTCAGCCTTCGGTTCCAGTATATAATGAGAATCAGCGTCACAAAAATCAGTAACAGCCCGATAAACAGTTCCTTGTTAGGCTGCCACCTCAGCTCAGTAATAGAGACCCAGCGACTGTTAATCTGCGACTTCTCTGCCTCAGTCAAACTGTCAACCGCTTTCTGTAGAATGGAACCCAGCATGGGCCAGTCATTGCGACTACCAAGAGCATATTCATATTCAAAACCTGCCTCACCCACCACGCGAAGATTGGTGACTTTGAGTCGATCAAGCTCAAAACTGGAAGCTGCAATGTCGGCAATCACCGCATCCAGAGCACCGCTGGAAACCCGACTGATACCACCACTGAGACTGGCCACCGGCTTGAAATTAATACCGGGATTTTTCGCTCTGAAATAATCAAGAGAAGCACTGCCAGGCACATAACCCACATCGTGTCCTCTCAGATCCCGAATATTTTCAATGGTTTTATCCGAGGTTCTGGCCAGAATCACGGAAGGCACCTTAAACAACGGGCTGGTGAAGTCCAGATAACGACTGCGCTCGTCTGTCTTCTGTGCCATGCCGAGCACATCGGTTTCGTGACGATAGGCACGACCCAGAGATTCGGTCCAGACCTTGGAGGGGTTAAGACGGAATGTTAAACCCAGACGATCTTCAAGAAGACGAATATAATCAACGGCTATGCCTTGATAATTCCCTTCTTCGTCCTGAAAAAGGAACGGAGGATGATCCGCCTGCACATCAATCTGGATAATACGATTCCTGTCCAGCCAGCGACGCTCCGCTTCGGTCAGGTTGACATTGGTAACGCCCTTGCCAAAATACCGGTTATCACTGTTAACAATCCAGCGCTCTTCAATCTTACGGTATTCTTCTGGCGAGATATCTCCCAGCCCAGTGTTGACCAGAGTAATCAGATCATCTGTTCTATCGGCAGCTACCCCGGCAGCAATCGCCTCATTCATATTGAAGTATTTGCCACTTTTGAGTTCACCGATCAGCCCCATAGCGCCCAAGGCAGACTCAACCACCACAGGCTCAGCCAGGAGCGCATCAATATCACCTTTAAACAGACTCTGGATCAGCTCAATGACATTATCACGGGTTACCACTATAACCCCCGGAAGCCACTTGTCGACAAATTCTTCATGACTGGAGTCTGTGACAACGCCCAGCCTTCTGCCTTCCAGATCAGGCCCAAGATCATTGAGAGTCTGGTTACTGCGATAGTAAATTCGTGAATTGATGCCATAGAATGGATTGGACATACGCATCCACTCACTGCGAGCCCGGGAGGGCGAAATGCTCCCGAGAACATCTACCTTGCCACTCTTCAGTGCCCGAATGATCTCTTTTTGTTCTCCCATTCTAAAGCGAAGAGGCGTAGAAGTTTTTTCTGACCACTTTCGCCAGATGTCTACATACATACCTGCCGGTTTACCCAGCGCATTCACAAAAGACAGCGGCGACGAGGCTGATTCCAGAGCAATAACCAGTTTGCCAGAAGTCTGGCTATCATTCCCAAGCCAGTTCTCGAATACCAGACTCTTACGGTCCTGCGGTATCATTTCCATACCGCTTTCAATGATAGAACCCAGGGCAGAACGTTTTTTATTAATCCCGGCCAGAAGTGAAACAGAAGTATTCAAAGGCGATGCATAAGGCGAGTATTCGGAGCTGACCCCCCGGCTTTCCAGATAATACCCCAATACATCTGCATTACCGGCAAACAGCGTCACCTTCCTGGCAGCAATGTCGTCAATCATTAAATGCTGATTGTCATACTCTTTCAGACGGACATCAGGAAACCGCTTAATGATCTTGTCTTTCAGATAGTCATTGTCCAGAATGGCCACCTGATGCTCTGAAAACAGCTCCTCAATGGGCTTTGGGGTAATGTCGTTGCGGATAAACAAAGCCCTGCGACTCTGGAAGATCTCGCGGGTCATCACACCTATTTCGGTGACTTCATCTGCCGACCCAAGCAGAGCAATGACATCAATTTCATTATTTTTAAGTAGATCGATCGCCTGTTGTCGAGCCATGGGATAGAACTTGACGGGCACGCCAACCTGTTCAGACCACTCCCGCCAGAGGTCGAGTATCAGACCGTCCGGTTCACCGGCATCATTGGTGAAAGCCCAGGGCAGAGAGTCTTGCGTATAAGCAATTTTAAGAGGCTTGAAATAACTGGAGTCCGACTTGAGCCTGCTGTCATCAGCCCAGGCTGAAAACGACAAAGTACAGAAAAAAAGCAGGCTAACGAAGTAAAAAATCAGGCCACGTTTTCTTTTTATAGTGAAAACAGACTCTTCACCGAAGGCTTCCAGACTAACCAACGGTTCAGGACTGTTTTCACGCTCAAGGCTTTTTAGAGCGTATGACATAAGAGCTCGTTCTGGGTCTATATAGGACTTGGCACGAACATTTTACCTGTAATCAACGGCTATGCCACTGAGAGAAGTACGCAATTTCACAGACAAGAACCTAGAATAAATAGAGGTATACCCATTCCGGATGAATCATGGACATTGAAAAACGATCCCAACAGAGTCTTGATGAGAGTAAAAACTGCATTCTTGAGGCCCAAAACCTGATGGACAAAATGGCCGCCCTGCGAGGAAAGCTAAACATCCAGGAGGGCGCAGGCAGACGCTACCTGCAAAGAATCAAGCCTGATGAAGCCAGCCTGAAAACCGCTGAAAAGGAAATTGCCAGCCAATACACCGGAAAAAGCAGCAACCCGGAAAGGAAGAAAAAGAAGCACAAGAACCTTATGAATGCCCTGCACAGACATGGCAGAGCCTGATCAGGAACACAGGCAGATTGTGATTACTGCCTGAAAGCATTGTTTTTTAACTTAAAGTCTTGGTACTCCTCCATTTGTGTTGACATAACCCACCAGAACATGAAGAGTTAGAACCTTCATAGATACAGGCTGATTTTCCTTTCGTGTTCACTATTTATCACTCTAACCAGCTTGACCTGCTTAAAGACCTGCTGATTGATCTGATACAGCGGGATCCTCTTCCCAACCCACTGGAAGACGAACAGATTCTTGTTCAGAGCCCCGGCATGGCCCAGTGGCTTCGGCAGGAGCTGGCTCAATCCATGGGCATCGCGGCATCTCTCAATTTTCCGTTGCCAGCCAGTTTTCTCTGGGACATGTTCGTCAAGGTGTTACCGGATGTCCCGGGACGTTCAGCCTTCAATAAGGAAGCCATGACCTGGAAGCTGATGTCATTGCTGCCCGACATGCTGGAAGAAGAGGCCTTCAAGCCTCTCAGGCACTATCTGGCCGATGATAGCGACACCGTGCGGTGTTACCAGCTGGCAGGCAAGGTAGCGGATATTTTTGACCAATATCTGGTCTATCGACCGGAATGGATCGCTGACTGGGAACAGGGAAAGGATAAGACAGCAAGAGATCAGCTCTGGCAGCCTATGCTCTGGCGAGCACTGGTCTCAAGAACGTCGGAAGCGGGCCAGTCACACTGGCATCGGGCCAATATGCATCAAAGTTTTTTGAGCGCATTGGAGAACGACTCTCATAAACACTTTCTTCACAAACAAGACCTGCCCCGCAGGTTATTTGTTTTCGGAATTTCCGCACTCCCCCCGCATTTTGTAGAAACCCTGAAAGCACTGGGTCAACAAACCAACGTCCATCTCATGGTCTGCAACCCCTGCCAATACTATTGGGGTGACGAGAAAGACCCTAAATACCTGGCCAAACTGGCAACCCGGCTCTTCAGTAAACAGGTCAGTCAATCGACGGCACATAAAGCTGAGGGCGCTTCACAACAGACTGACCTGTTCGAATCCCTAGTTGATGAGCAAAGCAACCCCCTGTTAGCCTCCATGGGCAAGCTGGGCAGAGATTACATGCATCAGCTGCATGACCTGGACGCAACCGAGATCATGGCCTTTGTTGATGGTCAGGAAGATTCACTGCTGCACCGGATTCAGAAAGATATCCTGGACCTGACCGACAGAACTCTTGAAGGTCCCGTCACTATAGCCCCTGATGATCAGTCTCTGGTTTTCCATAACTGCCACAGTGCGCTCAGGGAAGTGGAAGTTCTTCATGACCAGTTGTTAAGACTGTTTGAACGAAATCCTGATCTCACACCCAGAGATGTTGTTGTCATGCTGCCTGATGTAGATCAATACAGCCCCTGGATTCAGGCTGTTTTTGGTGGACTGCCGGATCATCACAACAATCCACGCTATATCCCCTTTGCTATTTCAGATCGAAGCGCCCGCCAGGAGTTTCCTCTGCTGAAAGGCTTACTGGAGCTGCTTGACCTGGACAATCAGCGCTGTGGTGCCCAGGAAATGCTGGAATTGCTGGAAATTCCAGCCATTCAGAGACGCTTCCAGATTGATGAAAAGGGCTTTGAACTCCTGCGCCGATGGATCGCTGAATCAGGCATTCGTTGGGGATTAAACCCTGAACACCAGAGTGGCTTTGGCGTCCCGCCAAGAGAAAGTAACTCCTGGCTCTTTGGCCTCAAGCGGATGCTGCTGGGTTATGCGCTGCCAGAAGATGCCGGACTTTTCTCGGGCATACTGTCACTGGATTCTTCACAGGGAATGAATGCGGTTCTGAGCGGAAAGTTGGCAGCTTTTGTTGAAGAAGCCTCTGAACTGATTCTGCAACTTAACGAATCTCGCTCCATTGAAAGCTGGACACTTTTTATCAATCAGATACTGGAAAACTTCTTTCAACCCGATGAAGAAGACGAATACGCACTGAAACTGGTCCGAAGCTCACTGGAACACCTGACAGAGCAAGTTCGGGATGCAGGTTATAGCGACAGGTTATCCCGGCCTGTCTTACTGGATTACCTGACAGAACGACTCACCAGCGAACGGAGCAGCCAGAAATTCCTTTCAGGCCGAGTCAATTTCTGCACCCTGATGCCCATGCGATCCATTCCTTTTAAAGTGGTGTGTCTGCTGGGTATGAATGACGGTGCTTATCCAAGAAGCATTGCTCCAGCCGGTTTTGACCTGATGACAGAAAGCCCCCGACGGGGTGATCGCTCTCGCCGTGAAGACGACCGTTACCTGTTTCTGGAAGCCTTGCTATCGGCCCGCCAGACTCTCTACATCAGTTATACGGGTCGAAGCATTAAAGACAACAGTGAACGTATACCCTCAGTACTGGTAACGGAACTGCAGGAATATTGCAGCCAGTTTTTCACCGATAGTGAAGCTTTTCAGAACCTGATCACAGAACACCGGCTACAACCCTTCAGTCAGGAGAACTTCACCCCGGACAGCGGTCTGTTCAGTTACGCCAAAGAGTGGTTACCGAATGCCAACAATCCTACTGAATCATCCGCTCCTTTTCTGGCTTCACCACTAAGCACTCGAGAAACGCCGGAAGCACTTGAAGTCCCGGAATTATTGAGATTCTTTCGTAATCCCAGCCAATATTTCTGTAACCGAAGATTAAAAGTTTTCTTCGAGCAGGAAGACACCCTGCTGGTGGAAACCGAACCTTTTGCCCTGGATGCACTGGACACCTATTGGCTCAAAACGTCCATGCTGGACACTCTTCTTGCAGATAACAGGCTGGACAGCCTCCGGGAAAAATTAAACGCCACTGGCACACTACCCCATGGTGCCTTTGGTGAGCTGCTTCTGGAAGACCAGCAGAATACCGTCTCACCACTCGTGGAAAAGCTGAAAGATGCCACCCTTGCCCCCCTGGATGATGTTGAGGTTAATCTGTCAGTAGCCGGTATCAAGGTCACTGGCTGGCTGAAACAGCATTACTCATTTGCAGGTCAGAATTCCGGATTGCTGCGCTACCGGGCTGCAGGGCTTAAGGCAAAAGACAAACTCTTCGCCTGGATTGAACATCTCTTGTATTGCGCTTCCCTGGAAAGTGAATCACATAGCGGTGGCCATACCCGGTTAATGGGACTGGATGATGAGATCCTGTTTACCCCCATTGCCCGACAACAGGCCAGAGCCTACCTTGGCGATCTGGTGTCTCTCTACCTGCAGGGGCAAACCCGACCTGTTCCCTTCTTCCCAACCACCTCACAGGCGTGGCTGGAAAAAGAAGACGACGAAGAAAAAGCACGCAAAGCGGCTGAAACGGCCTTTTATGGGGGTTTTAAGATTTATGGCGAAGTTGAGAATGTATACATCCACAGGACGTTTCCTGAACTGGAACCCATCTTTGACGAATTTACTAACCTGAGTCGTCTTATTCTTGAGCCCATGGCCCGGACGATAGAAGTGGTTTCAAAAGGAAGCCGCAAATGACTGATACCACTCAACAGCCTGCAGCGGAAAGCCAGCCCATGGCAGAAATAGCCAATCCACCACTACAGCTGGATGCCCGAACCTTCCCCCTGCATGGAAACCGCTTGATCGAAGCCAGTGCAGGAACAGGCAAAACCTACACAATTGCCAACCTTTTCCTCAGGCTGGTCCTTGGCCACGGACCTGAGCATAACCATAAAATATCAGCCCACTGTCAGCCTTTAACAGTGGACCAGATCCTGGTAGTCACCTTCACCGAGGCAGCCACTGAAGAGCTGAGAGACCGAATTCGTGCCCGGCTTCACCAGGCCAGAGAAGCGTTTGAAAAAGGTCTGAAGGATGATGACTTCATAGCAACATTGATGAACGACCTTGATCGTCACTCAGAAAGAGCAAAACTATTGCTGGCCGCAGAGCGTCAGATGGATGAGGCAGCGGTATTCACCATACACGGCTTCTGTCAGAGAATGCTGAAACAACATGCCTTTGAAAGTGGTACGCTGTTTACCAATGAGTTAATTACCGACGAATCCCACCTGCTGGAGCAGTCAGCCGCAGACTTCTGGCGCACCGAACTTTACCCACTGGACAAGCCTCTGGCACGACTGGCGCGATCTGTCTGGAAAACCCCCGGCGATCTGCTTAACGATCTGCGAGGGCTATTGGGTAAACCGGGGCTGCAAATCAAAACCGGTGCAATGCCTGATAACCTTGAACGTTTCAACCAAAAGTTTGTTGAACCCGCTGTGGCCATCAGAAATTTATGGCGTGACGATCGCAATGCCATAGAAGATCAGCTGCTGTCTTGTGGTCTCACTAAAAGAAGCAAACCTTTCACGCGAATAGCTAAAATGGCGGCTTTTGCCGATAGTGATGCCCTCTTCCCGGTTCTTGGTAAAAACGAGAGCTGGGAAATCTATGGCAGGGAGATTCTGGAAAAGGCCCTGTCCAAAAAAGGCCAGCTGCCCGGGCACAGGGTTTTTGGCCTCATCGAAGATCTGCTGGATCAGCCCTTCAGCATACAGGATGCCTTCAAAAGCATGATGCTGGCCAGAGCCCTGTCCAGCATTCAGCAGAGAAGCCTGTCGATCAAAAACCTGAAGCATCAGATGTCTTTTAACGACCTTCTGACCCGCCTCCATCTGGCACTGCACCAAGGTTACGGCGAACAGTTGGCAAACAGGCTGCGAATCCAGTTTCCGGTGGCCATGATTGATGAGTTTCAGGATACCGACCCACTGCAGTATGCTATTTTCAGCCTAATCTATCCCGGTGATTCCAGCCCCAACCGTGATGCCGGGCTGTTTATGATAGGCGACCCAAAACAGGCTATCTATGCTTTCAGGGGCGCCGATATTTTCACTTACATGCAGGCAAGAAAGCAGGTTTCGGCTCACTACTCACTGGATACCAACTGGCGTTCCAGCAGCAATATGGTGCAAAGTGTGAACCGGATTTTTGAGCAATGTCTCAAAACATCCGCTGACACAGGTCGCCCACCTTTTATCTACCAGGACATTCCCTTTTTATCCGTCAAACCTTCACCGAAAGCCGACCGTCAACGTCTGTTGGAAGCAAACTCTGAGGTTCCGGCTCTGACAATCTGGTGGCAGGATAATGAAGGCACTACGGTGGGCAAAACAGATTATGAGCAGACCATGACTCTGGCGACAGCCAGTGAAGTCAACCGATTGCTGAGCCAGGCTCAGGCTGCCATTCATTCAGACCAACAGCAAAAGTCTTTAAAAGCCGGAGATATTGCCATTCTGGTAAGAACTGGCCGACAAGGCCTGATGATCAGGGAAGCCCTGGCAAAACAGGGGATTCCCAGTGTTTATCTGAGCAGCAGTGACTCGGTGTTTACCTCAAATGAAGCGGTTGATGTGCTGAGAATTCTCACCGCCTGCCTCAATCCGGGCCACGACAGAACCTTGAGATCCGCCCTGGCAACGCCATTGTTGGATCTGACGGCTGAGGCCCTGGATGCACTGAATGAAAATGAGCTTGCCTGGGAAGAAGCCGTTGAAGAGTTTTCCAACTACCACCAGATCTGGATGAAGCAGGGTGTTTTGCCCATGCTCAGAGTCATGGTGCAAAAACGCAAACTGGCAGAAAAGCTGTTAGCAAAAGACCATGGCGAGCGACGTCTGACAGACCTGCTGCATGTGGGTGAGCTGCTGGCAGCAACCAGCCTTGAGCTGCAGAGCCCCCACGCTCTGCAGAGATGGCTGTCTGAACACATCAGCAAGCCGGACACCCATGCCGATGAGCAGCAGCTGCATCTTGAAAGCGAACGCAACCGGGTCCAGATTGTCACCATCCATAAATCCAAGGGGCTGGAATACCCTGTCGTGTTTTTGCCCCATATCTGCAGTTTCAGGGAAGCGGAAGAGCCGGTTTATCATGACAGCCAGCACACCACCTTAGACCTGTCTGGTGATGATCAGGCCCTGATTAAAGCCGATGAAGAAAGACTGGCTGAAGACATTCGATTGTTGTATGTAGCACTCACCCGTTCAGTTCATCGTTGCTACATGGGCATGGCTCCCGTCAAAAGTGGTTCGGGACGAAAAGGTGATCTGACCGATCTGCACAGAACCGCCATTGGCTGGTTGTTGAACGGCCCTGAAGAGCTTGATTATGCGACGCTGGAGCAACAACTGAAACATCTGGCCGAAAGCCACCCTGGCATTACTTTCCAGCCCGTTGAAGACCTTCAGCTACCTGATTACCAGAGCGAATCTGAAGAGACTCCTCATCTTGTCGCAGAAGAGTTCAGGGGTGACATCCAGAAGAACTGGTGGGTCACCAGCTACTCCGCATTGTCCAGAACCTCGCAGTCTCATAAAAAAGAGCAGAGTCACCACAAAGCTCAGGAGCCTGATGCCTCTCTGGAAACAGCCGGTCTGGATATCGAAGTAATCAATGAGGCAGAAGCAGCTTTTAGCAATGAGCAAGAGCCCGAAGCGGAAACATTGGATATTTTCACATTTCCAAAAGGCGCTCGACCCGGTACCTTTCTGCACGCCCTGTTCGAAAACCTCGAAGATCTGACAGCAGATACACTGAATGACCTGCCCCGGGATTTATCTGGCTATGTGCTCGAACAATTGCAAATGGAAGGCTTTGATGAGAAGTGGTGCCCTACCCTCGAAAATATGCTGGATCATTGCCTGAAAGCACCATTGAACGACAACGGACTCACTTTGGGTGATCTGCCCAAGCGTTGCAAAAAAGTCGAGATGGAGTTTTATCTGCCGGTGTGCAGGCTCAGAGCCAGGGAACTAAACGCCATCCTGCAGTCAGAAGACAGACTGTCAGCCGAGGCGGGATTACTGGACTTTGTAACCGTGAAAGGCATGTTAAAAGGCTTTATCGATCTGACCTTTGAACAAGATGGCCGCTGGTATGTTCTCGATTACAAGTCAAACTGGCTGGGTGACCAGCTCGTCGATTACACCCGGGAGAACATGCAGAAAGTCATGATTGAGCACCGATACGATCTTCAATACCAGCTCTATTCACTGGCATTGCACAGGCTACTGAGTAGCAGGCTGCCAGATTATGACTTTGAGCAACATTTCGGGGGGGGTTATTACCTGTTTCTCAGGGGTATACGAAAAGATGAGCCAGGCCAGCCGGGCATTTTCCACTGTCGCCCCAGTAAAATCCTGATTGAAAAACTGGATCGTCTTTTTTATGGAGACTCTGCCCTAAGTGAAGAAGGCTCCACCAAAACCGGAGTCTCTTCATGATCAATGCCATTAAGCATCTTTACCAACAAGGCAAGATTCGCCCCCTGGATTACCAGTTTGCCCGTTTTATTCATGAACTGGACGACACGCCCTGTGTTGTAATGGTGGCAGCCCTCATCAGTCATGAGCTGGGTCGAGGCAACCTCTGTCTGGAGTTCAGTCATTTATTCCATAAGCCATTGTTCGAATTGAGTCTGGCAAACAGCAATGCACTCAGGGCTTTAGCAGACATTGACAGTCAATCCGAAGACAAGCTGATCAGTCTTCTACTCTCAAGTCCGGTTATCAGCAAGGGTGAAACCAATTCGCCTCTGATTCTGGACGCTAAGCGACTCTATCTCTATCGATACTGGCAACATGAGTGTCTGGTTGCCCGACACCTGCTCAAAGAGGGAAAACAGTCAGAAGACTTTCAGGAAACCCGAGCCATTCTGGATCGGCTGTTTCAGCGAAACTATTCCGCTCTTCTTGAGAATCGTCCCGATACCAGCGATTCGAAAGCCCTCCAGGAATACCTCATAAAATGGCTCGATGTAGAATTTCCTGAGGCCATTGACTGGCAAGAATGTATCCAGACGCTGCTGTCTGCCAGAGAGACTGGAGACCTTAAGGTTTTCGATCAAACAATCCCGCAACACTATTGCCTGAACTGGCAGAAAGTTGCAGCGGCCATGGCAGCGACTCAACCCCTGGTCATCATCAGCGGTGGACCCGGTACAGGTAAAACAACAACGGTCACAAGACTGCTGGCCATGCTGGTTGAGAAAGGACTGAAGAGTGACAAAATACCGGACATCCGACTGGTGGCACCCACTGGTAAAGCCTCTGCCCGGCTCACTGAATCGATGGGGGGCGCCCTGCCCGCTCTTCACTGCAATGAAGAGGTGCGTAAGTTGATCCCAACTCAGGCAGGAACGATTCATCGGCTCTTGGGTGTTATCCCTAACCGCCCGGAATTTCGCCACAACGCCAACAACCCACTGCATCTGGATGTTCTGGTGGTGGATGAAGCCTCCATGGTTGATCTGACACTCATGCGTCAGCTGCTGGACGCACTGCCTGACCATGCCCGAGTTATTCTGCTGGGTGACAGAGATCAGCTGGCTTCTGTGGATGCTGGCAGTGTGCTGGGTGATATTTGTTCCGCTGCCGAAGGTGGTTACTCACAGGCCCAGGCTAATACACTGGAACAATTAACCGGCTTTGATCTGAAATCATGGACAAGACAACAAATGTCCACAGTAAAAGAGAACGATATGACAGCCTGTTTTTCAGAAAAAAGTCGGGCTATCAATGACCGCTTCTGTCAGCTTCAGAAAAGTTACCGATTTGATGACCGATCGGGCATAGGCACGCTGGCCAAAGCCGTCAATAAAGGCGACACCAGACTTATAAAGAAGATATTTCAGCAAACATTTGCTGATATTGCCCTGCACCCTGTAGACGATAGCAGCTACTCCCAACTGATGTCACTCTGTGCACAGGGCTATACCCTCTATCTTCAGGCCATTAATGATCAGCAAGATGAAAAAACAGTTCTCGCTGCCTTTAACCATTTTCGCTTGCTCTGTGCATTGCGGGAAGGACGCTGGGGTGTTGAAGGACTCAATGATGGCATTCGCTCAGCTCTGGCAAGGAGCAACCTGATTCCATCAGAAGGCTTATGGTATCCGGGCCGCCCGGTTCTGATTACCCGAAATGCCCATGACCTCGGCCTGTACAACGGTGATATTGGCATTGCTCTTCCTGATTGCAATGGCCGCCTGAAAGTGGTCTTTGAATTACCCGACGGTAGCCTCAAACATCTATTGCCCAGTCGCTTGCCAGAGCACCAGACGGTCTTTGCCATGACCATACACAAAAGCCAGGGGTCAGAATTCCCCCACACCGTCATGGCACTTCCAGAACAGATGACACCGGTTCTTACCCGGGAACTGGTTTATACCGGCATCACCCGGGCCAAGGCCAGACTGGATCTGTTTGCACTGCCGCAGATTCTGGTCAAAGCCATTCAACAGAAGACCCTGCGTTCATCAGGATTGAAAGACCGACTCATTAACCATTAAAGCCCCTGAAATTGCTGTTATGACCAAGAAAATCTACGTTATTTACACCGGCGGCACCATCGGCATGAAACCCACTGATTCGGGTTATGCCCCCTCTGGTAATATGCAGGCGCTTCTGGATGAAAAACTGCCTCCCCATGTCCGTCAGGGTCTGCCCGACTTTGGCCTGGTGGAGTATGGGGAGTTGATCGACTCCAGTAATATCCGCCCAAAAAACTGGAAGCAGATAGCAACGGACATTGCTGATCACTATGAAGACTACGATGGTTTTGTAGTTCTGCACGGTACCGACACCATGGCATTTTCCAGCTCCATGCTGTCTTTTATGCTTCGCAATCTGGATAAACCGGTTGTCTTTACCGGCTCCCAGATCCCTCTGTGTGAACCTCGTAGTGACGGACTGGAAAACTTTGTCGGCGCCCTGAGTATCGCCGCTGATGAGCGCATCAATGAAGTATGCCTGTACTTTAACGGTCGTTTAATGCGCGGCAACCGGGCTCGCAAACAAAACGCCTATCTTTTTGATGCTTTTGACTCTCCCAACTTCCCCTGGTTGGGACGTGCCGATATCAATATCGAGATCAATGATCTACTGTTGTTGAAGCCTGAAAAAAAACCAGAATTTCATCTTGAATGCTCTGAAGATACCCAGGTCGGCATTGTGCAACTCTTCCCCGGTATCACAGCCCTGTGGCTGGAAGCGGCCCTGAACCAGCCTCAAAAAGCCTTTATCATAAGGACTTATGGCGCAGGGAATGGCCCTGATGACGACCCGGCCCTGCTGAACGCACTGAAAAAGGCGACAGATGCCGGAAAAATCATCGTCAATCTGACCCAATGCCACAGGGGCGCTGTCCATCAAGGCAGTTATGCCGCAGGCTCTGCACTGGCCAAAGCGGGGGTAACTGGTGGTCTGGACACCACGACTGAAGCCATGTTCTGTAAGCTTCATCACTTACTGTCAAAAGGCCTCTCAACACAAGAGATCAGAGAACTGGTCGGAAAGAGTATTTCTGGTGAGCTGACGATCTGAAAAAAGATGAGGACTTTCGAGTCCTCATTCAGTCGCTATCATGGCAGCTGCCAGTCGATGGGCTGAACGCCTCTGGAAGTCAGATAATCATTAGCCTGCGAGAAAGGTCGGCTGCCAAAGAAGCCCCGATGTGCTGACAGTGGCGAAGGGTGCACAGTCTGCAATACCCGATGTTTGCTGCGGTCAATGAATTGCCCTTTACGCTGGGCATAACTACCCCAGAGGATAAACACCAGCCCTTCTCTCTTATTGTTCAGCTCTGCAATCACTCTGTCGGTAAACTGCTCCCAGCCTCGCTTTTGATGGGAAGCAGCCTGCTTGTGTTCAACAGTCAAGACGCTGTTGAGCAGCAAAACCCCTTGCTCAGCCCAGTGTTCGAGGCAACCGTGACTGGCTGGGGGAATCCCGAGATCATTTTGCAGCTCTTTGTACATATTGATCAGTGAAGGAGGAATACGAACATCTGGACGCACCGAGAAACTAAGTCCATGAGCCTGACCCGGGCCATGATAGGGGTCCTGTCCAAGAATCACCACCTTGACCTGTTCAAAAGGTGTCAGCTCCATAGCCCGAAAATATTCACTGCCCTTAGGATAAATCGTTTTACCAGCGGCCTTTTCATTCAACAGAAAGCTACGCAAAACCTGCATATACTCCTTGTTGAACTCACTCTGCAAATGAGACTTCCAGGAGGGCTCCAGTCTGATTTCCTGCATAGGACTTCCCCGGTTCTGTAAATATTAACAATAAGAGTTGAATGATAATCGAGTCAGCAAGTAACTGACCAGTTGGTTTTGCATATAGTGGCGAGTGGATTTCTTCATCCCTCGTGGCACAGCCACGACCCCATAGCCAGGGCAGGTTAACAGAATTGAAACGCAGAAGGATCGATTAAGACGTCGCCCAGAGAGGCAGAACCAACAAGGCAGGCACTTATACATACGATTGATGTTAAACTGACTTGATAAAATAGTTTCGTACACCCGTTAGCAGAGAGGTGTACGGTATTTTTAACTTTACAGAATGCCTGTTGACAGTCCGTGATTAATCAATGTTTGAACATCAACATTATCTGGCGATGTAGTCTTTCTTTAATCGGTGTCATATCCAGTCCACCTTTCTGCAACAGCCCCTCATACTCAACCTGCGCAATGAACGAGGCAAGCAGTTGTGCATCGGTTTCTGGCTGTGAAGAGCCTGTGCGCCTGAAGAGTGAAGTCAGGCTGTTCAACAGATAGGTCTGATGTTTAAAAGCGATGGGACGCAAATTTTCATTTCTCAGGCACTCCAGCTGGAAAGCCCGCTCTGCGATCAGGTAATCACGATGCTCAGTCAGCTGGTTGCCAACATAATCAACGGCCAGATCCAGCATCTGATCAACAAACTGATCCCTGGAATCACTGGAGTCATCCAGCAGTGAAAGCGCTTTTTGCAGCTGATCATCAGACTCTTCCCAGAATGCCTTGAAAGTTTCAGCCCCCATTTCCACAAACAGGGTAAAGGTGTCTGTTATGAGGTCGGAAATATCTTTGAAGTAATAAGTAGTCGCAGAGAGAGGTACTTGAGCTTCTTTTGCGACTGCGCGGTGTCTTACACCACGAACGCCATCTCTTACTACGATTCTCAGTGCTGCCTCCAGTATGGTTCGACGGCGCTGTTCACTATTGGCCCGACTGGTTTTACGCCCTTGGTATTTCAGAGTTCCATTTCCGAGAGCTGCTCCTTCATTCCGGGCCATCTGCGTTAGGACGCAGTTTCTTTCGTCACTGTACGTTGCTTCCATGATTAAATGCCTTGCAGTTGCCTGTTAGTCTTAAGACGTTTGAAACCATCGCTTGAAAGAGAGGTTTCAGCTACGCCAATCTTCTTGTACTTCAGCCTGAAAATGACGGTTAAAGTGTCATTGTCCAGGCTTGGTCAATGGCCGCTGAAGACTGGGCTGCAGGCTAGGAGGCAGACAGATCAACTGTCTGCCATGATTCCAGCCGGGATTACTGCTGGGGTCGCATGTGCGGGAACAACAGTACATCACGGATAGAAGGTGCATCAGTAAACAGCATGACCAGACGGTCTATGCCGATACCTTCGCCCGCCGTTGGCGGCAAACCGTACTCCAGAGCGTTGATGTAGTCTGCATCGAAATGCATGGCTTCATCATCACCAGCGTCTTTTTCTGTGACTTGCTGATGAAAACGCTCAGCCTGATCTTCAGAGTCGTTCAACTCGGAGAAACCATTGGCCACTTCACGACCGCCCACGAAAAACTCAAAGCGGTCAGAAATGAATGGATTGTCATCATTACGACGAGCCAGAGGCGAAACCTCTGTCGGGTATTCGGTAATGAATGTCGGATCCATCAGCCGGTGTTCAACCGTTTCCTCAAATATTTCGATCTGAACCTTGCCCAGGCCCCAGGTACCCTTGACCTCGATACCCAGCTTTTCCGCAACCCGGGTTGCTGAATCAATCGTATCGATGTCAGCAGCCTCAAGATCCGGATTGAAGTGCAGTATAGAATCGAAAACGGACATACGCACAAATGGCTTGCCGAAATCGATCTCCTTACCCTGGTAAGTCACTGAGGTTCCACCGGTCACGTCTTTTGCCAGACGCTTAAAGAGGGCTTCCGTGTGATCCATCATATCAATGTAGTCTGCGTAAGCCTGATAGAACTCAATCATCGTAAATTCAGGGTTATGACGTGTAGACAATCCTTCGTTACGAAAGTTCCGATTAATTTCAAACACCCGTTCAAATCCGCCCACCACCAGACGCTTCAAATAGAGCTCTGGAGCAATACGCAAGTACATATCAATATCCAGCGCATTATGATGAGTCACGAACGGACGAGCGCTTGCACCACCCGGTATCACCTGTAGCATCGGGGTTTCCACTTCCATGTAATCCTGCTCATGGAAATAGTCACGAATCACCTGAACAATACGGGAACGAACACGAAATGCTTCCCGGGACTCTTCGCGGGTAATCAGGTCCACATAACGCTGACGATAACGCATTTCGGTGTCAGTCAGACCCTTGTGCTTCTCGGGCAATGGGCGCAGGGATTTGGTCAGCAACTCAACCTGCTCCATGTCGACATAAAGATCCCCCTTGCCGGAACGCTGCAGGGTGCCTTCAGCACCGATGATGTCACCCAGGTCCCAGGTCTTGGCTTCCTTCAGCACTTCTTTAGCCAGCACCTTGCGATTCACGTACACCTGGATACGACCAGACATATCCTGAATTTCCATGAATGCACCACGGTTCAGCATGATACGGCCAGCTATCTTGACCTTCTTTCCAGCTTCCAGCAGCGCTTCCTTGCTGGCATCTGCAAACTCTTTTTGAAGATCAGCAGCCAGTGCATCACGACGGAATTTGTTTGGAAAAGCGACCCGTTCAGCACGAATGGCAGTGAGTTTTTCTCGGCGAAGAGCCACCAGCCGGTTCTCTTCCTGGGTATCTAAGATCTGTTCTTCAAACATAGTTTCTCCGGTTCAACCCCAGGGGGGGGCGAGAGTTAACAGTTGCCTGCTACTCCTTTGCGTAAACTTTTGCGTAAACTGTTCTCTGCCAACGGCTGACTTTAAAGGCCTTTCTTGAGACTTGCCTCGATAAACTTATCGAGATCTCCGTCAAGAACGGCCTGGGTATTTCGGGTTTCCACGCTGGTTCTCAAATCCTTGATTCGGGAATCATCCAGAACGTAGGAACGAATCTGACTGCCCCAACCAATATCGGACTTGGAATCTTCCAGAGCCTGGGCGTCAGCACTGCGCTTCTGCATCTCCAGCTCATACAGCTTGGCTTTTAACTGCTGCATAGCCTTGTCCTTGTTCTGATGCTGGGAACGCTGATTCTGACACTGCACCACAATACCGGAGGGCTCGTGAGTAATACGAACCGCAGAATCGGTGGTGTTTACGTGCTGACCACCGGCACCACTGGAGCGGTAGGTATCAATTCGAAGGTCGGCCGGATTAATCTCAATCTCGACATTATCGTCTATCTCCGGAGAGACAAAAACCGATGAGAAGGAGGTATGACGACGGTTACCAGAATCAAATGGAGACTTTCGTACCAGACGATGCACACCTGTTTCTGTTCTCAACCAGCCAAAAGCATATTCACCAGTAAACTGAACCGTAGCCGACTTGATACCAGCTACTTCGCCCGCAGATACTTCAATGATTTCTGTTTTGAAGCCTTTCTGCTCACCCCATCGCAGGTACATCCGCAACAGCATATTGGCCCAGTCCTGGGCCTCGGTACCACCGGAACCCGACTGAATGTCCAGATAGGCATTGTTGGGGTCCATTGCTCCGGAAAACATACGCCGGAATTCCAACTCTGCCAGTTTTTCGCCCAGCTGGTCCAGCTCTTCCACAACGCCTTCGACGCCGTCTTCGTCCTGCTCTTCTACCGACATTTCCAGCAGTTCAATGGAATCTGCCAGGCCTGATGTCAGCTGATCAATGGTAGCAACGATGCCTTCCAGCATGGAACGCTCTTTGCCCAGGGCCTGGGCACGCTCCGGTTCATTCCAGACATCCGGATCTTCAAGCTCCCGCTCTACTTCCTGCAGACGCTCACTCTTGTGAGCGTAGTCAAAGATACCCCCTAAGCACGTCAGTACGCGCTGTCAGATCCTTAATACGCTCCTTGATAGGGTTTACTTCAAGCATGGTTTATCGCTCAATATCGTTCAGTGTTCGATGAAAAATCGGGAAATATCACTTCGGCTGCCGGTATTGACCATGAGTAAGGCAAATGCCTGAACAGGAACAGAACCGGATGGCTTGCCCCGGGCAGTGACAGGAAAGAATGATTTCCACAATAAAAAACAGCCGAACATTCTACCTGATCAGCCCAAGTGTTGGAATGAGAGAAAAACAAAAGCTAGCCCCCGAATGTCTGGCCAGGAGACTATTCAGGGAACCTTTTCAGCATCTGGCAGTCAAATGTAATGAGAACAGAAAAAAAGCAACCAACAAGAGGTGTACATCATGATCAAACAGAAATTGACGGCCCTGGCCCTGATACTGCCCCTGACCGCTGTAGCCCTGTCCGGCTTTGCTGATGAAGAAGAGCCAAAGCAGGATGAGAGCAATAAAAGCGAGAAGGTTCTGATCCTTCAAAGCCTGATGGCTAAAAATGAAGAGACAAACACCGAAGAAGAGTCTGCGGAGGATGAAAAAACATCGACAGAACAAAACAACCGTTTTGAACTGCTGTAAAAAGATGGCGAAGCCGGAACAAAGTCAAAAGCTGGCATCCGGCAACTGCTTCTGCCGTCGATGAACCCCATCGACAGCAGAAGCAACGCTCTCTGCAAGATTCAGAAAACTGTATGCTCTATGGCTCTTCTGAAAGGCGGCAGAGAGTCCAGAATCATACGACCATACCTCGCTGTGACCACTCTTCGATCCAGCAGGGTGATCTGGCCGGTATCCTGCTCTGTTCTTAACAAACGACCGCAGGCCTGTACCAGCTTGATGGCTGCATCTGGAACGGTTATTTCCATAAACGGATTCCGGCCCTGAGCCTCAAGCCATTCTGACAGTGCCGATTCCACAGGATCATCGGGAACCGCAAAAGGAATTTTGGCGATAATAACATGCTCACAATATTCACCAGGCAGGTCGATCCCTTCCGCCAGACTGGCCAGACCGAAGAGAATACTGTCTTTGCCTTCATCAATATGCTTGCGATGCAGTTTCAGAAGTTCCGCCCGGGAATAATCATCCTGCAAAAGGATCTTCTTGCGCCAGGCATCATTGAGACCAAAATGCACATCTTTCATCTGCTTGCGTGATGAAAAAAGTACCAATGTACCTTTTTGTCTGGCCATCAGATCGGGCAGCTTCTCAACGATTTCTTCCGTGTGCTCTTCACTCTGACGAGGATCAGACAACATACCCGGTACCACCAGCTGTGCAGCGAGACTGTGCTGAAAAGGGCTGGGAACCACAACGCAACGGGATTCAGACGGAACCCCTGAGCGCATACGGAAACGATTGAAGTTGCCCAATGCAGTGAGTGTGGCCGACGTAACAATCGATGCATAACCCGGATTCCAGAGCGTCTGCCAGAGTGTTGCCGAAGAAAGTATTGGGCTGCTGAAAACCTCCAGTTCCTCACCAAAGGGCCCTTCACTCCACTTCAGCCAGCGGGCACTGGGTGGCTCACCCTCAGGGTCTTTCATGGTGTAGGTCAACCAGAGCTTAAACTGGTTTTCCAGACGCATTTGCATTGCACCCATTTCCGGATACAGTTGCTCGGCCTGCCAACGGTCAATACCCGGGACATCACCGTCCATGGCATCGTCCAGTTCCCTGGTAATTTTTTCTACCATACCACTGCAACGACTGAAAACGGCTTTGAGTACTTCAGCCTGCTGACGGAGTGCTTCAGGTATTTTCCCTTGCTCAAAGCGATAGACAGCAACCGTCGTATCACCCTGAATTCGAGGTTCAAAGGTTGCAACACCCTGTAACAGAGTATGGGTGTGACCCAGGGCATTCACCAGTTCATCAAACTCAGGCATGAGTTTTTCGAGTCTTTCACCCAACTCACCGGGCAAGGCGTTTTGGGACAGGGTTTTCTGTAGAGACTTACTGGCTTTCTCCAGCCAGCTGGCCGTTCCTTTTATTCTCGAATGACAGGCGAAATGATCGATCGCCTTGTCAGGCAGATGATGGCCCTCATCGAAGACGTAAACGGTATCTTTCGGATCAGGCAGAATAGCGCCACCGCCCAGGGCCAGATCAGCCAGCACCAGATCATGATTGGTTACCACCACATCGGCCTGTTCAAGATCTGCCCGGGCTTTATAGAAAGGACACTGATTGAAATAGCCACAGCGGCGGCCACTGCACTGGGAATGATCCGTGGTAATCATTCGCCATTGTTGATCTTCCAATGCATCGGGCCAGCTGTCGCGATCACCCTCCCAACTGGAAGCGGCAAAGTCTTCCAACATAGTTTGATAGAGCTTCAGGGAAGTCTCGTCCTGCGCCAGTGTGAAACCTTCTGCGGCAAACATATCCATTAATGAGGCCGTTGACTGCTCTTCCTGCAACAACCGATCAAGCTTGCTAAGACAAGCATACCGCCCACGACCCTTGGCCAGGGTAAAAGAGAACTTAAGTCCGGTTTTCAGGATAATATCGGGCAGGTCCTTGCCGATAATCTGCTCCTGCAGCGTCACAGTGGCTGTAGAGATTACCAGTCTTTTATCAGCAGCCTGCGCCATCACCACAGCAGGCAGAACATAGCCCACCGTTTTACCGGTACCGGTACCAGCCTCGACGACAATCACGGAAGGATCCGAGGTTCTGCGCCCTTCACTGTCGGTCTTGACCTCACCCAGGGAACGGGCGACTTCTGCAATCATCTGTTTCTGACCGGGCCGGGCCTTCAGCTTTTTGCTGGTCAGAAACGTGCTGTAAGCCTTCTGGATCTTTTTTTTCTGTGAATCTTCAAGCACTGTGCTGATCACCCACCGGCTGGGTTGGAATTTTTTTCATCAGACTCATCAGGTGAAAGCCGCCAAAGATCAGAATCATGTAGCGATCTTTCATGGACAGCGGCGCGCCCATAGCGGCAAAACGGCGACTGAAGAAGAAATGCTCTGCCGTGTGCAACAGCAGCAACAGGGGCGCAGCCCAATTCAATACGGACCCCATGGGTTCTGCCACGGGCACAAAGAGATTCCACAGTGCTGAAAGCCAGAATAAAACCACCACCGCTTTGCCAAAGCCCATGTATCTGATCCTGTAATTTAAGTAAAATGATATTCTATCGAAAACCCATCACTCCTGCTCGAAGAATTCTATGACTGAAAACAGCCCTGAGCTTAAAAACAGCCTTGAGCACAAACATCCTTATTCAGACGCCTCTATCAACCATTGCCCTTGTGGTTCAGGCCAAACCTATAAAGCATGCTGTGGCCCTTACCATTCGGGGCAAGCGGCTCCAACCGCAGAAGCCCTGATGCGTTCCCGCTTTTCAGCCTATTATCTTAAAAACACGGATTATCTGCTGGCCACCACCTGGCAGCGCCAGATCAATGGCTTGGATAAAGCCGACATTCACCGAGAGACAGACGCCACCCGGTGGACCCGACTGGACGTGGTCAGCACTGAAGCTGGCGGCAGTGCTGACAGCCGGGGAAAAGTGGAATTCAAAGCCTGGTTCCTGAACCCCGCCACCGGCAGGGAAGAAGCGCACCATGAGCACTCAGACTTCATCAGGGAACAGGGTCACTGGTATTTTATTTATCCGGATATACCTGCCAGACTGCCTGGAAGAAACGACCCTTGTCTCTGCGGCAGTGGCAAAAAATACAAAAAGTGCTGCGGTTGATTCTCTCTCAGCTTTATCAAAAGACAGCAAAATTTAATTAAGAGAGGTGAGGTGAAACTTGTTTTTAATTGCTAAACCTTCCGGTTCAACCTGCCAGTACACTGTCGTTCTTGTGTTGCTCTGCTTACTGTTGCTGCCCTTACAACTACTGGCTTTGACTTGTCACAAATGCGGCTTCAATTACAATCGAAAAGACTTCTCGTTCTGCCCAATGTGTGGGGAAGAAGCTGAAAATGAAGATCTTCTGCATCGCACAATGCCTTCCCAATCAGCAGCGCCAGTAAGTCCTGGTGCACAGGTGGATGAATCGCTGAGAAATCTGGAGTTTGCCGTAAAAGTATTTAGCCGTGCAGCCCCCAATATCCCTGAAAATTTTGTATTATCCCCTGATAGTCTTTTTCAGACACTGGCATTGTTAGTATTAAATGCGGGTCCTGACGGTGCGATCGAGCAATGGCGTCAAAATTGTCTGAGTGAGGATCATTCTAAGCCATCCGGTGCAGCAGCCCATGAACAGAACAAAAACCCTTCTTAACAAAAAATAAGACACCCATAAAAAAAAGGCCTCGTCAGAAAAAAAATAAGACACCCATAAAAAATGTCTCTTCAAGGGAAAAAATAAAAAAATAAGACATTCAAAAATCTGTACTCCCAAAAAGGATCAGAAAAATCTATCTTCAAGTAGCGTATCAACGAGCCACACAGCGCCACCCAACGAACAGAGGCTGTTCAAGCCATAATTCAGACAATGCAAATTCATTCCGACATAAGTCGAAGAGAGATAAAGAGAGGGTCTTTGACGTCTTAACTGATTTCTACGCTAACCTGTCAGGTACAAACGACTGCAGGCGTTTAAACCTCGAAGCCACTTCTGTCCGGCTTCAAGTGCATAAGCCTTCATCGCCTCCAGACGGCCAACTGCCCGATAAAAACGATTATTCCATTGCATGGTTTTCAGCCACTCATCCGGATCAATGTCCAACCTTTGAAGAATCGGAGGGGTACACGACGGGATGGAACCTTTCTTGTCTGCCCTGACAATGCGGCCACTCCAGTCAACCAGTTCCAGATAATCGTGAAGAAGGTATGGAAGGGCAACATCCGTATTCTGGCCCTGCAAACAAAAAAGTTTCAGGGTCAGCGGCTGATTTTTAGTCTCAGAGTGTGTAACCTGCTCCACGCGTTCCTGAATCGACGTGTAGTCTGATTCTTCCGGTGTTTCTACCTTACCAGCCCGAATCGGATTCAAGTCAACGTAGGTCATGCAGGTCAGTAACGCTGCTTCGTCCAGCAATGCCTGGCTTTTAAAGCGACCTTCCCAGAAGCGTCCTTTACATTCGTCTTCTTTGTTGGCCTCACGAGCAAGATATTCATTCAGGCAGCGCATAAACCAGCTGATATCCGTTAAACGACGCCGGTATTCCTCAGCATATTCATCAATACGGGCCAACTCAGCGCTGCCCAGTTTGTCAGCGGCCAGATGCCTTTGCACCAGAAGCGGACCACTGAACAAGGTCGTCCAACGATGAAGCACTTCATTCCGTGACCAGCCTCTGGCAGATGGCTGATTGATGTGCAAAACCACATGATAATGGTTCGACATGACAGCGTAAGCGCAGACTTCGATAGCAAAGACTGAAACCAGTTCCCGAAGTTTATCCACCACCCACTGGCGGCGATGCTCGTAGTTCTTGCCAGTCAGGTGGTTCTCTCCGCAGAGGTAAGCCTGACGAACACATCTTGCCATACAGTGGTAATAAGGCGTTGAACCGGGGTCAATCAGAGTATTGCGGGCCTGAGCCATGAACTCACCTGTTTGGGTAAAAAATCAGTGATGGGTGAAAAAGTAGACCAGGTGGATGGTAAAGCAAATTTATGGGTGTCTTTTTAATTTTCATTTTTAATTTTCATGTACTGGGCAAGCTGCCCGAACCAGAAATGCCCCACAGATATTGCTGACGAGGCAACTTTTTAAACTGACCGTCAAATCCAATGGCTATGTAATTACCCGACGAGTGGATTGAATTCTGGATGGGATACAACCAGGAAACTATCCTATATTGAATTTCGGATTTCGTATTCAGTTGATCGCATCCATAGGGCAAGGGTTCGGTAGACAGAGAGGTTATGGCAAGTAAAAAACCTTAAACCAAGGTAAGAAGGTACAGACGTGGTTTTGCTCAGTGATTTTTTCAATTCAGTCTGCCATTACAGGATCCTTCTGGTATTGCTCTGCTTATTCTATTTATCGTTGCCAGCCTCACACCTTCTGGCTGTGACTTGTGGAAATTGCGGTCTGGATTACGATGATGAAACCCTTTCATCCTGCCAAACACCGTCGTGTAACATAGAAGCTGAGAGTGAGCCCCCTCAACATGACACAGCACCTCCTGAAAGGGCAACACCAGTTAAACCTGATTCAAATCATGTTGCACAAGTGGATGGATCCCAGGGAAATTTTGATTTTGCAATGAAGGTATTTTACCAGGCATCAGCAAATATCCTTAAAGATTTTGTCATGTCCCCTGACAGCCTTTTGCAGACAATGACGCTGTTACTGTTACAAGCGGGTACCAACAGTACGGACGAGCAATTGCGTCGAATTTATTGGCCAGGCTATGATTATGAGCCATCCGGTGCAGGCGCAACAGCCGGTGGAAAGAACAAAGACCCTTCTTCGATTATCATGCTCGCAGCCAGTCAACCTGAGGCTTTGGCAGTTTATAGAGAAAGACTTAAACAAGTCGACAATACTCCTGGTAATGTCGACTGCACCAATCGCGGACAAACCCAAACCCTTGGCCAACTGCTTAACAGACTATTTTGCCAATTAACCCATGGTATTGTTCAAGATTATTGCACTCCCGATGCTTACTCCTTTCAGTTATCTTTCTCCATAGAACACGCATGCTATTTATACTTCATAGGGATGTGGAGAAAGTCTTTTGGGACCGATAGTGCCTATTTATTTAACTTACCCAATGATCAAGCAGACGCTTTAAAAAGAATTATCGAAGGAAAAACCAATCCTTCTCAATACGCACGTCACAATAATTGGAAAGCATTTAACTTTCCCTTCCGGGAAGACAATGAAATAATTTTGGTTTTACCCCCGGCAGGGGTGTTTCTTTATGGGCTAAAGTGTAACATAATATCGGCCTTGGTATCCTCGTTCGACTCCAAGGAACCCTTTTCATCCAGTTCAACGACAACTACCGAATTCCCACCCTCTGAAGTTGATAAAAACACTGACTTGAGTGAAGCTCTAAGTCGATCGGGTTCAGGTTTACTTTCTATTGCTAGCAGTGATCTGGGCTCAGGAGCTATGCCAGATCTGACAGTTCGTTCGAATATACTTAGTGAACAGGGTACCCGGGGCGCAGCTTTAACACACGCTGATTCTGACAGAAACCATGAGAGAGATACAATACAACCAATCCGGTTCGATCTGCCCTTTATTTATATCTTGCGTAATAGAATAACAAAAAGAATCATCTACATTGGTCGGTTATTTTATCCCAGAGACGCCTCATGATTGTGAACCCGCTGACCGGGATCAGGAGAGCCTCATAAATCCCTCGCTGATTTCCTCGCAAGCGAAGGTCAATGGGACTTCCAAAGATTTAATGAGGGATATAAGCAATCAAAAGACAATGGACATTTGTTTTATACGACGTCGACACTCTATGTCCTTCAAATTGTTTTAGTTTTTATCTGGACGCTGATCAGAAAACCACCCTATATTGGACTATGGATTTCACACTCGATTGAGTGTTCGGCAAAATAACGTTCCATAAAAAAACAGGAAGGTTATTCCAGCTCACCCTAAAACTTCAGGCAGCATGGTACAAGCGTGGTTTTACTCAGAAAATCTTCCGATCCAGACTGCCATTACAGAGTCGACCTGGTATTGGTCTGTTTACTCCACATATTCTTATTGCCTTCGCAACTTCTGGCTGTGACTTGTGAGCAATGCGGCTTCAATTACGATCAGGAAGACTTTAAATTTTGCCCAACAGCGTCATGTAATAGAGAAGCTGAGAGTCAGCCCCCTCAACATGACACAGCACCTCCCCAGGGGGCGACAGGAGTAAACCCTGATTCAGATCCTGGTGCGCAAGTGAATGGATCCCAGAGAAATCTTGATTATGCCATCAATGTACTTGGCCATGTTGCCGCAAATATTCGTGGAGATTTTGTCATTTCCCCCGATGGCCTTTTTCAGACAGTGGCAATGTTGCTGCTACATGTGGGTGCTGACGGTGCGGCCGAGCAATTGCGTCAAATTTATGTGGGAGAGTATTCTTCTGAGCCAACCGGTGCAGCATCATCACGCGCTACAGAATCCGGACAGGAGAAAAACCGGAATATGACTGACTGGCTCGCAGCCAGTCAGCCTGATCCTCTGGCAATTTACAGAGAGAGACTTGAAGAAGCAAACCGCCATGCTCGTAGTAATGTCAACTTCACCAACCGTGGGCCTATAAAAAACTTAGCCCTGTTGCTCAACAGTCTATTTTGCCAGTTAACCAGCGGTATAATTCAACGTTTCTGCAACTCCAACGTCTGGCCCCGATCCTGGTCCACAGAACTCATAAGTGCTTATTACTTCATAGGGCTGCGTGAAAGGTCTTTTGGGACCCAAAATGCAGCAGGTTTATTTACCTCATTACCTAACGACCAGGCCGCCACTTTGCGTAGAATTGTGGATGAAGAAATCAGACCTTCCCAATACGCCCATCACAATGATTGGGAGGCATTTTCCTTTCCCTACCCCAACTGGGGAAATGAAGAAATGGTATTGATTATACCACCGGCAGGGATAGTGCTTTATGGACTAAGTTCAGAAATAATAAAGGCATTATTATCGTCATTAGACTCCGAAAAGTCCATTTCAACGACAACTCACGGACTTCCACCCTCTCGCGTTGATACAAGCACTCACTTGAGCGAAGCTTTAAGTCGTTCAGGTTCAGGTTTACTTTCAGTTGTTACCAGTGATCTGAGTTCAGGAGCTATACCAACGATGCCTGCTCGTATGAATGTGTATAGTGACCAGGCAGCCCCGGACGCAACCTTAACGCACACTGATTTTGAGAGAACACACGAGGGAGATACAATACGACCAATCCAATTTGATCGACCCTTTATTTATATCTTGCGTAACAGAATGACAAAAATAATCATCTATATTGGGCGGATATTTTATCTCAGAGACACTTCATGATCCTGAACCCGTTAATCGGGATCAGGAGATCCTCTTGGCTCCCTCGCTGATTTTGTATAAAGTCAACACACTCTGATTTGAGACCAACCCTAAAATTAAGTCAACAAGGTACAAACGTGGTTTTACTAAGCAAATATTCCGATAGGGTCTGGCTTTCGATAAAGGCATTGACTCAAACAACTTTACATTCTCTTTTTACAAATACACTCAGCTTAGGAACCATGCTATCGGAGCCTGTACCTGTTTTAATTAATGTGTTTAATCAACACAGCGCCATAGAAGTTAACGAACAAGGAACCGAAGCCGCTGCTGTAACACATATCGGTTGTTCGAGAGGATTTAGTATGAATAGCCCTAAGCCCATTGAATTTACACGGCCATTTATTTATATATTGCGTAATAAAATAACAAAAAAAATCATCTTCATCGGGCAGATACTTGATCCCCGGAAATCAGGAGCAGGTACTTCAGGATCGGGTACCCAGTAATCGGGGTTGGGGGAGCCTCACGACCCCCCCACCCTTTGTTGCAAACGAAGAAGAATGTGGCTTAGAAAGATTTTAATCTTCAAACTGATTTGTTTTTTTGGCGCTAACCAGGAAACCATCCTATATTGAGTGCCTGATTTAACACTAGGTTGACCATTCTGCAGGGTAGCGGTTCATAAGATAGGGACGATATTCCTAACCGAAGATTAAGACGACAAGGTACATACATGGCTTCACCAGGCAAGGCTTCCAATATAGCCAGGCAGTGCAGGTACGTTTCAGTGTTATCCTGTTTGCTCTGCTTCCTGTTCGTACCCTCACAACTTCTGGCAGTGAACTGTATAAAGTGCGACCGTGAGTACAGTGATGACTTATTTAAAGAATCTGAACCCTGCTATTTATGTCGAACAAAAGACGGTTCTGATTCTGCTGATGAGGGTCATGATTTAAATCCCGGTGCACAGGCAGATGAATCACACGGGACTCTGGGTCTTGCCATAGATATATTCAGGCGTGCAGCACAGGCAACTCCTGAAAATCTGGTCCTGTCCCCTGATGGCATTTTTCAGACACTGTCACTGTTACTGATGGGGGCCACTGATGAAACCCGGCAATTGCTTCAAAAGTGTCTGGGAGAGGATTATTCTGGGCCATTCGGTGCCACAGCATCAGGCGCGACAGCCTCTGGACAGGACCAATACTGTATTGCCAATTGCCTGCTTGTCTCCAATAGGCATACTCTTCAGGAAACTTATAAAAAAAAGCTTGAACAAATAAACGCCGATATTCGAGATAACGTCAACTTCTCCGACCGTGCATCATTACAAAGCCTTGCTCAAGAACTCAACGATCTATTTTGCCAATTAACCCATGGATTGGTTCGAGAATTTTGCCAGGACAATGATTGGCATTCCAATACTTCCATAGCACTCATAAATTCTGTTTACTTCAAAGGCCTCTGGGAAACGTTTTTCAGGAAACGAATTGGAGGATCAACATTTACTTTACCCGACAATCAAAGAGTTGTTTTAGACGGGTTTATGGATGGAACAATTAATGCTGACCAGGAGGCTGAATATAATGATTGGAGGGCAGCTGCCGTCCCCTACCAGGGAGATCATGAAATGATTTTGGTTTTACCCCCGGAAGGGATAATGCCCCACGAGGTATCGCCAGAAATAATAATGGCACTATTCTCATCATTAGACTCCAAAGAGCTATTATTTTCAAGCTCATCAGTTCCTCTTGGTCTTGGACTCCCGACTTTTAGTGTTGACTCGGACACTAAATTGATAAATACATTAGCTCAAACAACTTTACACTCTCTTTTTACAGGCACACTCAGCTTAGGATCTATGCTATCCAATCCAGCACCTGTTTTTATTAATATGTTTAATCAACACAGCGTCATAGAAGTTGATGAACAAGGAACCGAAGCCGCAGCTGTAACACACGTCGGTTTTTTTACATCAACGGGTATGAGTTTTCCGAAGCCCATTAACTTTACACGACCATTCATTTATATATTGCGTAATAAAATAACAAAAAAAATCATCTTCATTGGACAGATACTTGATCCCCGGACTTGAAAGAAGACTCTTCAGGTTCGGGTCCCAATAATTGACATGGGGAGCCTCACGACTCCCCCTCACCCTTTCTTTGCAAGCCAGATGGAATAGGGTTCTCAGAGATTTTTGGGTAAATAGCCATCGGTAAACATTGAATCTTTAAATTTTACAGCATCAATTCCCTCTGACCCTTGAGCAGGTATAGTTTTTTAGGCACTCACCAAAAAACCACCCTATATTGTATTACGTATTCCGTTCACCACTCCTCAGGGCAACTGTCCAGTGAACAGGAAGATCATCTTGAGACAATCCCTGAAATCGGGAAGTTATGAGGTGCCAACATGGCTCGAGTAATGAAATCTCCCGCTATAGCCTTGCAGCACAGGCGCATTTTGCTCTTGGTCAGTTTGCTTTATTTCCTGTTGCTACCCTCACAACTCTGGGCTGCGCCCTATGACCACTTCGACGACAACGAAGATCCTGAAAAATCTTCACCCTACCCGGTGTTTCAAGAAGAGGATTCTGACGACGAGCTTCACGGTGAGACAATGCCTTACCAATCGGTAACACCAGAAAACCCTGATTCAGACCTTGGTCCGCGAGCGGCTGAGTCCAACCGGGATGTGGAGCTTGGCATAAGTCTATTTATTCAGGCAGCAAAAGAAACTCCTGGAAATTTTCTTATCTCCCCTGATGGCCTTTTTCGCGCGCTGGAACCAGTACTCATGGGGGCTTCTGGAGAAACTAGGCAATTGCTTCAAAGCTACATGGGAGATAAATATTCTGAGCCATCCCCTGCAGCAGCAACCGCAACATCTTCTGCACAGGACGACTACTTCGTCTCGAACACTATACTCTTGTCCGAAGAACTTGCAGTTCAGGAGAATTATCGTGGGAGAGCTAAACAAGTAAACGTCGATCTTCGTGAAAGGATCAGGTTCTACGACGGTGTATCTTTAAAAATCCTTGCTGATGAGCTCAACAGACTATTTAGCAAATTAACCCATGGCATGGTTCCAAAATTTTGCAGCGCCAACGAATGGTCGGCAGATACCACCTTGGGACTCGTAAGTTCTGTTTACTTCAAAGCGCTTTGGAAAGACTCTTTTAAAGTCGATATGACAGGTTTATTTACTGTACCCGGCGAAGAATGGAGAGCCATTTTGGACAAATGGCTGGTGGGTGAAATCAGTTCCTCCCAATACACAAGTCACAAACATTGGCAAGCAGTCACCGTTCCTTACCGGGGAACCCATGAAATGATTTTTGTTTTACCTCCCGAAGGGATAATGCCCCATGAGATATCAGCAGAAATAATAATGGCATTACTTTCATCATTAAACTCCGAAGAATCATGTCCATCATGTTCAAAAATCTCTATCGGACTTCCACCCTTTAAGGTTGATTCGGACATGAATTTGAGCTATTTCTTAAGAAAAACGCCTCTACGTCCTGTTTTTACAGCCGCCGTCCTTGATAAAGGCCCCCTCCAATTGGGAGCTATGCTACGTGATCCTCGAGGTGCTTCTATTAATATGGTTCGTCAACATTGCGCAATTGAGGTCAATGAAGCTGGGACCCGAGCCGCAGCTATCACACGCGTCTCTTCAACGAGATCGTTTGGAGCAGGAGGTCATGATAAAAAATCCGTCAAATTTGATCGACCATTTAGTTATTTCTTGCGTGATAAAAACACAGGAAGAATCCTCTTTATTGGGCAGATACTTGATCCTCGTAAATCAGGAACAGGTACTTCAGGATCGGGTACCCGGTAATCGGGACAGGGGGAGCCTCGCGACTCCCTCGCCCTTTGTTGCAAGCGAAGAAGAATGTGGCTTTGAAAGATTTTAATCTTCAAACTTTTTTTTATTGGCGCTAACCAGGAAACCATCCTGTATGATCATCTTGAGACAACCCCTGAAATCATGAAGTTATAAGGTGCCAACATGGCTCAGGTAATTAAATCTCCCGATATGGCCTTGCAGCACAGGCGCATTCTGCTCTTGGTCAGTTTGCTTTATTTCCTGTTGCTATCCTCACAACTCAGGGCTGTGACCAATGACAACTGCGACATCAATCAGGATCGTGAAAAATTTTCAGCCTGCACGGCGTTTCATGAAGAAGATTCTGACGACGAGCTTAAAGGTGACACAATGCCTTTCCAATCGGCAACACCAGAAAGCCCTGATTCGGATCCTGGTAGACGGGCGGCTGAGTCCAAGGGGAATCTGGAGCTTGCCATAAGTGTATTTAGTCAGGCAGCAAAAGTAACGCCTGAAAATTTTCTTATCTCCCCTGATGGCCTTTTTCGAGCTCTGGCACCACTACTCATGGGGGCTACTGGAGAAACCAGGCGGTTGCTTCAAAGCTACCTGGGAGATAATTATTCTGAGCCATCCCTTGCAGCAGCACCAACCGCAACATCTTCTGCACAGGACGAATACTCCATCTCGAACACTATGCTCTTGTCCAGTGGACTTGAACTTAAGGAAACTTATCGTGAGAGACTAAAACAAGTAAACGTCGATGTTCGTGATAACATCAACTTCTTCGACCGTCTATCTTTAGAAAGCCTTGCTGATGAGCTCAACAAACTATTTAGCCAGTTAACCCATGGCATGGTTCCACAATTTTGCTACGCCGACCAATGGTCGCCAGATACCACCATGGCACTCATAAATTCTATTTACTTCAAAGGGCTTTGGGAAAGGTCTTTTAATGTCCGAAAAGCTAAATTTACTTTACCCGACGGTCAGAGAGTCAATTTGAACGAATTTATGGTGGGTGAAATCAGTTCCTCCCAGTACACAAATCACAATGATTGGGAAGCAGTCACCGTTCCTTACCAGGGAGCCCATGAAATGATTTTAGTTTTACCTCCCCAAGGGATAATGCCCCATGAGATATCAGCAGAAATAATAATGGCATTATTTTCATCATTAAACTCCGGGGAATCATGTCCATCATGTTCAAAAATCTCTATTGGACTTCCACCCTTTAAAGTGGATTCGGACATTGAGTTGAGCGATTTTTTAAGTAAAACAGCTTTACACCCTCTTTTTACAAGACCCCTGGAATTAGGCGCTATGCTATCCAATCCTCTAGCTGTTTCTATTGATGAGGCTCATCAACATTGTGCGATTGAGCTTAATGAAAATGGGACCCGAGCCGCAGCTGTCACACACCTTATTTCTACGAGATCGACCAAGGACAATCAGAGAAAATCCGTCCAATTTAATCGACCATTTCTTTATGTATTGCATAATAAAATAACAAAAAGAATCCTCTTTATTGGGCAGACACTTGACCCTCGAAGCACTTCGGAATCGGGTACAGATACCCATTAATCGGGTAAGCGGAGCCTCAGGATTCCCCTCACCTTTTGTCGTGGGCAACGGGGGAGTCGTTTAATTGCGAGCAACCAGTTTCTTCACACACTCTGGTCCCTTGTTAGAAACATGATTTACCGTTCTGCCCACTTTATAAAAAGACAGTTTACTGACCGTTTCAGTCGGTTTGCCCAGACTCGCAAGAACCGTCTTATAGCGCTCACCCAGCCACTCCTTAGCCTGTTTTTGTTGCAGCAAAACCGGCATTCTCTCGGTCAGCGGTGTAATATCACTGATAGCAGGACGAGTAAGAATCGCGCAGGACTCGAAACTCAACTGGTCGTCCACAGGATAACTCTCCCAGAGACCGGCAAACAGGCACAAACCACCCGACTTTGGACGTATATACCATGGCTGACTGTGATCCCCTACCCTCTGCCAGTCGAACCAGCCATCGGCCAGAATCAGACAACGCTGCTTTCTGAGGGCGCTGCGAAACATTGGTTTATCGGCAGCGGTTTCGATTCTGGCATTGATCTGGGCTCTGGAAAAATCCTGCAGCCAGTGAGGAACCAGACCCCACTTAACCCGCGCGGTTTCAACACCGCCCTGCTCATTATTTTTGACAATAAGTACCTGTTCACCAGGCGCAACATTATAGGAGGGAATATTGACTTCCGTCTGGCGGATACCCAGACACCCCAGGTTGATCTGATCAGCCATCAGCGTGTAACGACCACACATAATCATTCTTCCTGAATGTGATCAGATTCTTCCAGAACGGGGGACGCCTTGAGGTAATCCTCGATCATTTCTTTGGCCAGACCGGCATCGTAGTCGTCTACATAGAGAGCCAGCAGACCGGTAGCGGGTAGTTCACCCACGGCACCCGCCAGATAGCTACCTCCCAGATGGCAGGCAATGCCATGGCTCTCCAGAACATCCTTGAGGCATTGAGCCTCAAGGAGATTTTCAGGGCTGAATATCTTGATCATACTTTTAATAAAAACACGACTATCGTCGTAAAGCAAGCTTACTTCAGGTAGACCGTCCTGATCTGGCTGACCAGCTCGTTCGCTTTAGCTCTCTGGGCAGGGGTAAGCAGTTCAGACAGCTCCTGCTTCTGTTTACGGGCCGCTGTCAGAAAGTCCCCCTCGGAATCTTCCAGACTCAGGGCAGTCCACATATAAGCAGCAATCAGGTTGCGGTCTGTGCCTGCCCCTTTATAATAGGATTTCCCCAGTTCGTACTGAGCCTCTGCACTCTTGCCCTGTCGACCTGCGGCCCGTTCGATCAGTTGAAAACCTTTTTTGGGATCTTTAGCTACGCCCCCCAGACCCTCTCGATAGGCCTTGCCCAACAAAAGTTCTGCCTGAACATTACCTCTGTTCGCCAGAGGTTCCAGCAGAGAAAGGGTTTGACTGGGATTTTCCGGCCTGACTTTACCAGCAACCAACAGGCTGCCCGCTTCAAGCACGGCCTGTTCATCACCTGAGCTGGCCCGCTTCAACAGACTGGAAAAGTCAGCAGCCCAGCCACTCAGGGAAAACAGTAATGTAATGGCCAGTAGCCCACCCTGGCACTTTCTACTCAATAACATCTATTACCTCTAGCCATTTTGAGCAGTCGACTGCCCAATGATTGCATTTTTGAAACACTGATTTTTTCGATTGCGCAGAGTATACACACTCAAGACAGGGAATTCTGCAAGCTTTCAATTATCAATAACCCGTTAAACCCACATCAACAAACATTCATACGTACGGCTATTCTCAAACCGTTACAAAGTGCCACACCCCGGCTACAGACCCTTTGTTTTAATAACTATATACTCATGGTTTTACTCACCGCTGTTATAAAAGGCAACCACCCGGAACAGATGGAACGTTTTGAAGAAATCCGCCCCTATCACGATCAGGAAGTAAGGCCCGTCCTGGACCGCCTGTTGCAAGACCCTGAACTTATTCAGGCACTGGTGCGTCATCAATACCCTGACATGCCAGTTTTCCTTAATGGCATTGCAGGCTGGCTGACAGCCATGGGATTGCGCTACAAACTAAAGAACATACATGACATTGATGGACTGCAACAGGTCATTGAACCTTACCTGACCCGTGTCATTGAAGGCAGTACTTCCGGCATCAGCTTTTCCGGACTGGATCAGCTCAACAAAGAGCAGGCTTATCTGTTCCTGTCCAATCACCGGGACATTGTCATGGACCCGGCTTTTGTCAATCTGGCTGTTTACAAACAGGGCATGCAAACCGTTCGAATAGCCATTGGTGACAACCTGCTGCAAAGACCTTTTGTCAGCGACCTGATGCGTCTTAACAAAAGCTTTATCGTCAAACGCTCTGTGGAAGGCCGCCGGGAAAAACTCAGGTCTTATCAGACACTGTCAGCCTATATTCATCACTCCATAGATACCGGGCATCCCGTCTGGATCGCTCAAAGTGAAGGCCGGGCAAAAGACGGTGACGACAAAACCGACTCTGCTATCATCAAAATGCTCCACATGAGCCGAAAGGCTGCGGAAACCTCTTTTGCCGACAGCATTCGCTCCATGAACCTGGTACCGGTTTCGATTGCTTACGAATACGACCCCTGCGATATGGCCAAAGCCAGAGAACTCCACGCCACTGAAACCTGGGGTAATTACGAAAAATTTAAAGGAGAAGACCTGCAAAGCATAGTGACAGGCATCGAAGGCTTCAAAGGCAAGGTTCATGTGGCTTTCGGTACACCGCTGTTCGACGAGTATGAAAATGCCAATCAGGTTGTTGAAGAGGTAGATCGTCAGGTTCATCAAAACTACCATCTGTTCGCTTCCAATCTGATTGCCTTTGATCGGCTCCGCAGTGGCTATCCCAATGTCACAGAGTGCACTTTAGAAGCTCTGTTTGAAAGGTTTTGCCCGGAAGAATCGCTCGACGATAAAGTCACAGACTTCAATGATCGCATAACCCAGTGCCCGGAGGCTCATCAACCCTGGTTCCTGAGGATGTACGCCAATCCTGTTATCAATCATTTTGCTGGAAAACGACATGTCTTTGCATAAGCTTTGTTTTTTTGTCCCTGAAAGTCATCTTGAATCAGTGAAGACTGCCGTCTTTGCTGCGGGTGCCGGTCGTTATGAAAAGTACGACAACTGTTGCTGGCAAACGTTAGGTCAGGGACAGTTCAGAGCGCTGGATGGCAGCGATCCTTTTATCGGTAGCCAGGGTAAGCTGGAAACCGTTCAGGAATTCAAGGTTGAAATGATCTGCGAGGACCAGTATCTGAAAGCCGCCATTGCAGCGTTGAAATCGGCACACCCTTATGAAGAGCCAGCCTTTGAAAGCTGGCCGCTTGGAGCCTGAGTCTAAAAGCCGGGAAACGCCTCACCGAGAAAACGAATAAAGTTTCTTTTAGCCTTGTGCTTTTCGCGCAGCTCTTCAAACCAATGACTGAATGCCCGCTGCTGATTCAGTCCAGTCAATATCTGCTGACACTCGGCCATTAGCTCGACCGCCTCTTTATAACTATTATTCGTTTTTTTCTGTAGACAAGCTTCAACCAGCTTCCCATAGAGAGCAAAAGAGCGTTCTCCATCCTGCCGAAAATGTTTCCTCAGCTCGTAGAGCAATGCCACATCCGGTTCTGAATCTGTAACCAGTTGCCAGGCCGACTCCAGATCGGACTCGGCAAGAAAAGTCATCATCAGTGTGTTTAACACACGGTGGTGGAGATACCCCTTAGTACTAACGACACGCTCTTTCATCCAGTCTATGGCTTTTTGCCGCCAGTCTTGCTGACTGTTCAGGTCTTGTGAAAGCTCCTGCAAATACTCAAAAGTGGACAGTGTTGGTGACTCTTTAAATTGCTCCCAAACATCCTGCAAAGCTTCAGAGCTTCGCCCCGTTTTCAAAAGCAGCAACTGTTGCAGTTCATGAATCTCAGCTGATTCACCGAAACGACTGCTCTGCCGAGCTCTATCAAGATAATTGTGGACTTCGTCATGCTCATCCAGCTCCAGATAACAGCGCGCAATAACCAGATAGTCTTTCTCAGTCATGGCAATCTTTTTATAGAGCTGAATCAATGTCTTGTAGTCATTTTCCAGTTCGGGTTCGACTTGCAGGACACTGAGCAACCGTTCATAAATGAGGCGATCCCGCCAGTTATCACTTTTCAGCCTGGGTAACTCATCCCAACGAGCCCGGGCGATCTCCAGGAAAGTCTTCTGACACTCTGGCGTCATAACTTCACTGAAATCATCCGGGACGCGGCCATGCCATTCATCTTCATCCTTGAGCAGCAACTCCAACAGATGCTGAGCCTTGGACGCTTCAGACCAGTTCAGTGAAGCAAAGGCCTCAACATACATCCTCTGTAACTGAGCGACAGCCTCAAACCTGAAACCTCCGGAATCATCCACTGTCTCCAGCGCACGGACGATTCGTGACATAGCATAGTCCAGCAACGCCAACTGATCAGTAGCTGCCAGCTTTTTTAAAGGTGGTTCAAGATTAAAGAGAACCTGTTCGACATTGGCAAAATACTGCCTGACTTGAGCGTATCTAAAGTAATGTCGATTGTAGGGGATAGCGGCGGTTATTCGTTTACGGATGGTTTTTCGGTCCATAATGCCCAGTGCTGTTTCAGCCTTGAGCAACCAGTGCTCTCGCACTGAACGACTGGCGTCTATCATTTCAACAAAGTGCCCCACCAGTTCTTCTTTGGGCATCTGCAATAAATAAGCGGCCAATACGTCTGTGGCCTGTGCGCCTTTTTTCACCCGGGGAACAGAGACTTTATCTCGCAACACCATAGCCACAGCAACACAGTGTTTGCAAAAGTCGATGCCATCAGAAGCCGGACAGTTACAACTGCCGTCCAGGGCACTCTGGGTATAAACCAGATTGACCTGATAAACCTCGCTGCCCATAACACTGGCTGAAATCCTCTGGCCCCGGATCGTCAGGTCTGTGACCCGTCCTTCCTGGTAGTACCCCTTCCCCCGGGAAAAAGCTTTCTCGCCTGCCAGTTTCACTAACTGCTGATCGGTAATTTCCGGCTTGTCATTCACGCTGCTTCAACCTGATAAAATACCCCTGAAATTCAGGAAGCCACTCTACGGCCCGGCAGGGCAATATCTTCCATCCGCTGAGGGAAATCACCTGTCTGACGATCACTGAAGTAATGGCGAAGGGTGCGACTGATGGTGTTGAAAGCCAGCTGATCCCAGGGAATCTCTTCTTCACTGAAAAGGGCCACTGCTTCACTTTCTTCACCGGCGCTGTATTCGGGTTTATCAAGATGAGCCAGAAAAAATACCGAGAGTTGGCTCACATGAACAATATTAAACAGGGTATATAGTGATTGCAGAGTAACCTCGGCTCCGGCCTCTTCCATGGTTTCCCGCAGGGCAGCCTGCTCAAGGGTTTCTCCCAGCTCCATAAAACCGCCGGGTAATGTCCAGTAACCCCTGCGTGGTTCGATAGAGCGTTTGCAAAGGAGCACTTTACCTTCATAGACTGGCAGACAACCGGCAACGATTAACGGATTTTGATAGTGAATTTTGCCACAGTTGTCACAAACATCACGTAACCGGTTATCGCCACAAGGAACTTTCTTACTGACCTTAGCACCACACTCACTGCAGAAATTCACTGTTTTTCCTTCTAACTATGAAAATCTTTCTTCACCTTAACCTGATTCATACCTGAAGTCACTTGAATCAGAGTTGGTGTAGAAAATGCTTATCATTTCTTTACCAGATGGATCATGCCGTAAAAAATATCTGTGTTATGATCTTTTCAAAGCCTGAAAAATTAGTGTTGCACCCACGGAAGCTTAGCTCTGCCTGGTGTTACTGGCAGTCTGGTACCCAAGGTCGATAACAATAATGTTCCAACGGCGCCTTTTTTCAATGTCACTAAGTACTCAGCCTTACGGAATCGAATACTTCCGGCTTATTGGGCAGGTGCTCTGCAAGGCGCAACGCCGGGAGCATAGCAAGCTATGTGACCAGGATTGCAACGCAGTCTGAGTGCCTGAACAATGAGTCGGAAAATATGATTCCGTATGGTTGAGTACTTATGTTTTCTGAGCATCTGAATGTCGCCAAGAAAGCCAGAGATTCACTTGTTATATGTTGATTACAGATATAGAACGAAGACTCCACAAACATCAGCCAAGAAGTATAGACACTCCTCTACCGGAAGCCGCAGTACTGATACCTCTGGTGACTAATGGCCAGGGACAGGCCACCGAAATAATCCTTACCCGAAGGGCTTCGCACATGAACAAGCATAGCGGTGAAGTGGCATTTCCCGGTGGCAAACGGGAAGATGACGATCATAATCTGATTCAGACCGCCCTGAGAGAATCCCAGGAAGAGATTGATCTGAACCCTGCTTCCGTCCATATATTGGGCACCATGGGTCCAGTTATTTCCCGCTTTGGCATCAAGGTGATCCCTGTCGTCGGTTCTGTACCGGAAAACCTGTCACTCAGCGCAAACATTGAAGAGCTGGACCGCATTTTTCACGTCCCACTGGAGTTTTTCACCAATCTGGACAACCTGCAGTTTCACCATTGGAGCATGAACGATAAAACCTACTCCATGCCCTCTTATCAATACGATGAATATCTGATCTGGGGATTGACGGCCATTATGCTGGTAGAATTTCTGAATGTGGGATTAAACACCACTATTCCACTGGATGCCCCTCAGTTTCATGCCAGCCACAGTTTTACGCAAAACCGCTAACTTTCGGATGGCCTGAGGTTAAAGTCCATTTTACAGAATAAGTGACTCAGGTTAAGCAGTGAAAATTTTCACTGCTTTTACTCGATTGTCCTTGACCTGCATAATCTCAAACCGGTATTCGCCTACTTTGAGACAGACACTGGACTCCGGTATAAACTGCATCATCTCGGTGATCAAACCGTTAATTGTTCTGGCATCCCCGGTGGGTAATTTCCAACCCAGAGAACGGTTAATGTCTCTTATGGATGCAGAACCATCAATGATGTAAGTGCCGTCTTCCTGAGGGGTAATATCCTGGCTGGAGTCGGAAACATCGGTAGTAAAGTCACCCACAATTTCTTCCAGAATATCTTCCAGCGTCACCAGGCCCAGAACATCGCCATATTCATCGACTATCAGCGCTACACGCTCTTTTGACTTCTGGAAATTAAACAGCTGGGTATGCAGGGGGGTGCTTTCAGGAACATAATAAGGCTCTGTGGTTTCCTGCAGGAGAAGCGCTTTGTTGACTTCTTCCTGACTCAATAGTCGCGCCACCTTTCGCATATGCAACATGCCCACAAGATTGTTCACATCGCCACGATAGACTGGCAAGCGGGTGTGCTGACAGGCCCTTAACTGCTCCAGGATATCCTTGATGTCATCGTCAATATCAATTCCGAAAATTTCATTTCGGGGTACCATGATATCGTCTACCCGGACTTTCTCCAGATCCAGAATACCCAGTAACATTCCCCGTCTTTTCTGCGGCAATAACATGCCGGGGTCGGTCACAATGGTGCGCAGCTCTTCAGCGTTCAACTGATCCTCGGCAGCCTGACCGGGTTTGATACCAAAAGGTCTCAGCAGGAAACCACAGACCCAGTTTAAAACGACCACCATGGGATAGAAGAGTTTCAGCAGCGGCGTCAGAATAAAAGAGGCAGGAAAAGCAATCTTTTCAGGATAGAGCGCGGCAACTGTCTTGGGTGTTACCTCACCGAAAATCAGTACTGCCACCGTCAGACCCAGAGTAGCAATTGCAATACCGCTATCCCCCCAGAGTCTCACTGCCACCAGAGTGGCCAGGGCAGAAGCCAGGATATTGACAAAGTTGTTGCCAATCAGAATCACACCAATCAGTCTGTCGGGGCGTTCAAGCAGTTTATGAGTCCGCATGGCCGCTTTGTGATTCTTGCGAACCAGATGGCGAAGGCGATAACGGTTGATCGCCATCATGCCGGTTTCCGAACTGGAAAAAAAAGCCGACAACAACATTAAAAGGGCCAATATGGTTAAAAGAAGACTGGTAGATGCTTCGCTCAAGGCTGAAATCGCTCGTTAAGATTCTGTTTATGAAAGCGCTGATTCTAACGTTTCATACTCTAAACCCCAAACACTTTTATCGCTCTTCCTGACTCAAATAGAGCAAGGTCAAAAAAAACAATGTGGCCACCCTGAAGCCTGGCTGAATACCACTCCAGCTGCGAGACTGCCAGGCCAGAAACCACTCTCCCGAAATTCCCATAAAGGCCAGAAACCAGAGCATGATGCCCAGAGTCAAACCCAGCAGAGCCAGACACTTGCTTTCATGGAAATTCTCACCGTGCAGATTGAAGAACATACAAGCGACACCCGTCCAACATAAAAGGGTTATAATGGCTTCAATAGCAATAATCAGGCTGTAAGCAATTTTCCAGACCATGGGATCATGAATTGCTCGCCATTCTGCCTGAGCATGGTTCCCGGTTGTATCCATACTCATCACATGCTGGACATAAAGGTAATTGCTCTGGTGGTCCATCAGATTATTAAACACAACCAACGTACTAAATAGAGCAACACCCGCCGTCAAGAAAATTTTACTGAGCTTGGTGGCTATTATCATTTTCATAGCCATAAACAATAGACCGACTTACAGACATCTCAAGCTGCCGGAAAAAAAAAGAAGTACCAAGAGAGATTAAGAGGAGCAGGAAACAGAGTCTGCCCCGAAAAGGCTCATCTAACCAGGATAAAGTCAACAACCGTCCGCCAGCCAAAGTAAGCCACCAACAACAGGACAAAACCGGCAACCGTCCAACGCATGGCCTTTTGTCCTCGCCAGCCATTGACCCAGCGCCCAATCAGCAGTGTCGTAAACAGCACCCAGGCCACCAGAGAAAGCACTGTTTTGTGGAACATATCACTGGCAAACATATTATCGATATACAGGAAGCCTGAAATCAGCGAGAGGGTCAGCAGGATCACTCCTACAGATAGAAACTCGAACAGCAATTTTTCCATAGTCTGCAGGGGCGGCAGGGCTTTTAGCAGACGCTTTTGATTGTGACTCCTCAGCTGCTTCTCCTGATAGGCCAGTAGCAGTGACTGACACACGGCCACCATCAACAAACCATAGGCCAATACCGACAGCAGAACATGCACCACCATCAGGGTGGGTGAATGAAAAATGTGTTCCAACGGAGCCAGCCAGTCCGCCAGAACCGAGATGATGGTAAAAGGCAGAATCGTAACCAGCAGACTTTCAGAAGGCTTTCGCAAACTGCTGAGCAGTACTACCAGTGTGACTATCAGTGTCGTCAAAGAACCGATCGTGAGAATACCAAGGTTGGTCCCTTTATCGGTGTGAATAGAAAAATAGAGCGAAAAAGCATGTAAAGCAGCTCCGACTGTGGTTGCCAGCAACACCACCTTTCGAGCGCCACCGCGACCAGTAATTCTTCCCCATTGGCAGACCATTCCCACCGCATAAAAAATAATGGCACCGATGCTGACGAGCATGAAATTCATTGATTCTTTTATAACCTCCATCTGAAATTTTCCTGATGGCGAAACCGTCACAAAGCCACTTAGGAAGATGCAAACCAGAGCTTGCCATGTCCAAATCTACACAAGAACCACTTTGTTTTCATCCATCAAGTGGAAATACTGTCTCTGCCGGGACCCGATACTGCCCCTTTTGCGCTGGATTGGATATAATGACTGCCAATTACGTACTTGCACCTTACTTCAAGGTATTTCCAAGGTAACTGGATGTTCGAGAATTTAACCGAACGCCTGTCGCAGACGCTTCGTAACGTCACCGGCAAGGCGAAACTGTCTGAAGACAATATTAAAGATACCCTGCGCGAGGTTCGCAAGGCTCTGTTGGAGGCTGACGTTGCGCTGCCGGTGGTCAAAGAGTTCATCAACCGGATCAGAGAGCGGGCGATTGGTCAGGAGGTACAGGCCAGCCTGAGCCCCGGCCAGGCCTTCGTCAAGATTGTTCAGGCAGAACTGATTTCGGTCATGGGCGAAGCCAATGACCAGCTGAACCTGTCGACCCAGCCACCTGCCGTCCTGCTGATGGCCGGTCTGCAGGGTGCCGGTAAAACCACCTCTGTGGCGAAACTGGGCAAGTTCCTCAAGGAACGCCACAAAAAATCTGTGATGGTCGTCAGTGCCGACATTTACCGTCCGGCAGCGATCAAGCAATTGGAAACGCTGGCGGGTGAAGTCGGCGTCGATTTCTTCCCATCCAGCAGCGAACAAAAACCCGTTGATATTGCCACAGCAGCCATTCAGGAAGCTCGCCTGAAACACATTGACGTGGTCATTGTCGATACCGCCGGTCGTCTGCACATCGACAGCGATATGATGGCTGAAATCCAGGCATTGCACGGTGCCATTAATCCTGTCGAAACCCTGTTTGTGGTTGACGCCATGACCGGCCAGGATGCCGCCAATACCGCCAAAGCCTTTGGTGATGCGCTGCCCCTGACCGGTGTCATTCTGACCAAGGCAGATGGTGACGCACGCGGAGGTGCCGCCCTGTCAGTTCGCCATATTACCGGCAAGCCAATCAAGTTCATGGGTGTCGGTGAAAAGACAGACGCTCTGGACCCCTTCCACCCTGACCGTATCGCTTCCCGAATCCTGGGCATGGGTGACGTTCTCTCCCTGATTGAAGAAGCTGAACAGAAGCTCGACAAAAAGAAAGCCGACAAACTGGCCAGCAAACTGAAAAAGGGTAAAGGCTTTGACCTGGAAGACTTCCGTGACCAGCTTCAGCAGATGAAGAAAATGGGCGGCCTTGCAGGCGTTATGGACAAACTCCCCGGCATGCCGGGTATGCCAGCCAACATGCCCGGCCAGATGGACAACAGGATTTTTGTCCAGATGGAAGCAATCATCAACTCCATGACCCCGGCTGAACGTGCAAATCCGGATATTATGAACGGCTCTCGCAAGAAGCGCATTGCCTCAGGTTCCGGCACCCAGATCCAGGACATCAACCGTCTGATCAAGCAGCACAAGCAGATGAGCAAGATGATGAAGAAAGTCACCAAGAAAGGCGGCATAAGCAAGCTAATGCGCGGCCTCGGTGGTATGAAAGGTCAGATGCCCGGCGGCATGGGCGGCATGATGCCTCCAGGCGGCGGTAAGAAGTTTCCATTCTAGCAGCCTGTCGGACTTAAGCGTCCGTAGCGAGGATTGCAAGAAATTGAGGATAAAAATCTCTGTTTCTGAGGAGAATAGCGAGCTATTTGACGAAGAAACAGGGATTTTTAGACCAATTTATTGCAACCGCAGTAGGACAGTCTTAAGTCCGACAGGCTGCTAGCCCTTCCCGAAAACTTTATGGCCAGCCTGACCCACTCGCTCCCTCGCTCTGAGGCTGTCGCAAAACTCTAACAACTCGTTCCCACGCTCTGCGTGGGAATGCATACCTCCCCTGAAAAGCGGACTCACGCGAGATGGGTATGGGTTCCCACGCTGGGACCCACAGGACCTGAAAGCAAGGGAACCAGAGTCAAATCATAACAAGCCCGTCGTTTTAGCCCACAGAAACTGCCCTCCCCTCATTCCATAAGACTTTCCGCAACAAGATAAGTGTCGGGCATATTGTCAGCGGGACAGTTATTCCTTAGAATATGCGCCCTTCATGGCTCACTGCATGTGCTCCATGAACCTGAAAGCGGTGAATGCTGCTTTCAGAGACAAGTGTTGCCGGACATCACGATTACAGGAAATTATTCCATGGTAACAATTCGTTTAGCTCGCGGCGGTTCCAAAAAGCGTCCGTTCTACCACCTGACTGTTGCTGACAGCCGTAAGGCTCAAGGTGGCCGTTTCATCGAGCGTGTAGGTTTCTTCAACCCCACTGCCCGTGGTCAGGAAGAGCGTCTGCGTGTGGATCAGGAGCGTGTTGAGTTCTGGCTGAGCCAGGGCGCTACCGTATCCGACCGCGTTAGCAAGCTGCTGAAAGACGCCAAAGCAGCCTGAGGTCAGATTTGAACAACCCTGAGCCGTTTAGAACAGCCCCGGGCCGTTTAAACAACCACCTCAAAAAGGAACAGAACCAGTGAAAAAAGCATCAGCAACCGCTCAACCCAAACAGGTTGTCCTCGGAAGTATTACTGGTGTGTACGGAGTAAAAGGCTGGGTGAAAGTGTATTCACACACCAATCCCATGACCAATATTCTGAACTACAAACACTGGATTTTGCGCCAGGATGGTCGCCAGCAGACCATTGAAGTCGATCAGGGCCGCCGTCAGGGCAAGGGACTGGTCGCACACATCGCCGGATGCGATGACCGGGATATCGCCCGCCAGTTCACTGGCTCAGAAATCCTCATCGCTGAGAGCGAACTGCCCCCACTGGCTGATGACGAGATATACTGGCATCAGCTTGAAGGTCTGGAAGTGAAAACCGCTGACGAGGCGGGCAAGGAGCTTCTGCTGGGCAAAGCCAGCCACCTGATGGAGACAGGAGCCAACGACGTATTGGTCATCAAAGCCTGCAAGGGCAGCATCGACCGACGCGAACGACTGGTCCCCTGGTTACTGGATCAGGTGATTATGGAAGTGAATCCGGAAGCAGGATTCATTCGGATTGACTGGGATCCGGAATTTTAACCGTTATGAGTGAAACTGACATGGACAGCCCTGGTCTGATTAAAAGCCCAGAGCCTGCGGACAGCCTTGAGCCGTTAAACAGCCCTGAGCCGTTAGACAGTCCTGAGCCGCAGAACAGCCATGAACAATCACCCGTAACAGCAGATATGTGGTTCGGTGTAGTCACCCTCTTCCCGGAAATGTTTCGGGCCATTACCGATCACGGCATATCCGGCCGTGCTGTAAAGGAGGGAATTGTCTCGGTAGAAACCTGGAATCCCAGGGACTTCACCCACGACAGACACCGGACTGTGGATGACCGACCTTACGGCGGTGGTCCCGGCATGTTGATGAAAATTCAACCTCTGCGTGACGCCATCCATGCAGCCAAGAAGGCTGCAGGAGCCGATGCCACGGTAGTATACCTGTCTCCCCAGGGACGCCTGCTTGACCAGGCCGGGGTTCAGGAGCTGGCCGCCAGAAAGCGGCTTATTCTGGTATCGGGGCGGTATGAAGGTATTGATGAGCGTGTAATCAACGAAGAAGTCGACGAGGAATGGTCGATCGGTGATTACGTGTTAAGTGGTGGCGAACTCGCCTCCATGACTCTGATTGATGCAGTTTCACGCTTTGTACCGGGCACCCTGGGTCACAAGGATTCCGCATTAGAGGATTCCTTTGCTGATGGCCTGCTGGATTGTCCGCACTACACCCGCCCTGAGGTTTTCAAGGGGCAGAGAGTGCCGGAAGTCCTGTTGTCTGGGGATCATGCAAAAATTCGTGCATGGCGCCTCAAACAGGCACTGGGCAGAACCTGGTTGAGAAGACCGGACCTGTTGCAAGACAGAAAACTGACCCGTGAAGAGGAAAAACTGTTGTCTGAATTTATTCAGGAGCATCATTCTTCGGATAGCCACAGCAAGGCAGACTCGACGAGCGGAACACTTGACTAACGGGAGCAAGATTTAAAATGAGCAAGAACAGAATCATTGAAGCGCTCGAACAAGAGCAGATGACCAAGGAAATCCCGAGCTTCGGCCCTGGTGATACCCTGGTCGTACAAGTTAAGGTTAAAGAAGGTAACCGTGAGCGTCTGCAGGCGTTCGAAGGTGTCTGCATTGCCAAGCGTAATCGTGGCCTGAACTCCGCTTTCACCGTTCGCAAGATTTCCAGCGGTGTTGGCGTTGAGCGTGTTTTCCAGACATACAGCCCTCTGGTCGCTTCTATCAATGTGAAGCGTCGCGGTGACGTACGTCAAGCCAAGCTGTATTACCTGCGCGCTCTGAGCGGTAAAGCGGCTCGTATCAAGGAAAAGCTCAACTAAGGGACGCTTTTCGCCTCGCGCGGAAAAACTCTTTAGGGTTCTCCAAAACCCTGAGCATGACGCCCAGGGTCATAAAAGTTCTGACAATCCGGCAACCTTGTCAGTCCATAAAAAAAGCGACGAAAGTCGCTTTTTTTATGCCTTCAAAACAGAAAACAGCTTTTCATTTTCAGGCTTGTACTGTTTTCTTTACGATCCTTCCATATGCCGCAATAATGGAGACCTGAACCTGATATACAGATAATAATGGCCAATACCTCCATCGAACTGTTTCTCAACCACCTCTGGCTTGAGAAAGGCCTTAGCGAAAACACCCGCACGGCCTATAAAAACGATATAGAACAATTCGCTTCCTGGCTTTCTCAGAACAGACTCACACTTGAGAAATCATCTACTTCGGACCTGAGAAACTATCTGGCCTGGCGACACCAGCAAAAGTTTCAACCCAGCTCAACAGCCAGAGCACTATCCAGCCTGCGCGGCTATTACCGTTACCTTTTAAGAGAAAACATGGTCAGTCAGGACATTACTCAAAATATTGAGATGCCCAAACAGGGACGGCCTCTGCCCAAATCCCTGACAGAGACTGACGTTGAAAACCTGCTTGCAGCCCCTGATCTTGATACCGATTTAGGAGTTAGAGATCGATGTATGCTGGAGCTACTTTACGCCTGCGGACTCAGAGTATCGGAGCTGGTCAACCTCAACCTGAATCAAATCAACCAAAGGCAGGGCATCGTTCGTATTCAGGGCAAGGGTAATAAAGAGAGGCTGGTGCCTATGGGTGAAGAGGCCCTGAACTGGCTTCACCTCTACCTGAAAGACAGCAGACCCTTTCTGATCAGTGACCCGGAGAATCGGGTACTGTTTCCCGGCCGAAACGGCAGCCCGATGACACGTCAGACCTTTTGGCACCGGATCAAACAACATGCCATAACAGCTAACATTCAAAGCACGGTTTCCCCCCACGTTCTTCGACACGCCTTTGCTACCCACCTGTTGAACCATGGAGCCGACCTCCGGGTGGTCCAACTGCTACTGGGACACAGCGACCTTTCAACGACCCAGATATATACCCATATTGCCCGGCAGCGGTTGAGCGAACTGCATGAATCTCACCATCCCAGAGGCTGAATGCAGGTTCAGCCTTTTTAAACAGTAAAATACAAGACTAAGCTTCATTTGACAGACACCCATTGAACATCCGAATCCGGCTTCATCAGACCCAAAAAAAACAGATATTAAGTATTTAAAAGCATCACTATTTAGCAATTATAAGACCTAAGCCTTTTAATTTAGCCATTCGGATTAAAATCAGAAAACATTGTGTAGGCTTGCGCTTTGAACTTACCGGATACCATCAGGCTCTACCTGAGACCCTGGGCAGTTACAGCACTGCTGCTTTTGCCTTCTGCCATCCTGTCAACAGCCCAGGCAGCTGACAGATATGAAAAGTTAGCTAACATGTGTCGTGCCTGCCATGGTCAGGATGGTAGTAATAAGTTCAATACCATCCCGAATCTCAAGTGGCAGAATCGCCAGTACCTTTTCGCTCAATTACAGGCTTTCAAAAGCGGTAAACGACAGGACATCACCATGACTAAAGTCGCTCAACTGTTAAGTGAAGAAGATATGCTGCGTCTGGCTGACTTTTTCTACGAAGGCAAAAAGCCTTGAGCATACCCAAAGCCTCTGCAATCTGAACAAACCAGACACCAAAAGGTTAACCGGATACCAGACAATGAACAGAAGAAAGTTTCTACAGCAGGCACTGACCGCATCCGCTGCTTCCATTCTGTCTGTGAGGTGGGTTTTTGCTCAAAACCGTCCCCCGGGTCTGGAGCCTGTTGACATCTCAACAATGAAATGGGTCAGGGCGGAAGATCTGCCAGATTATTACACGGTATTGAATACCAACCCGTTAAATGCCCATCCTGCTGAGCATCTGCTGGACCCGGCAGTCACACCGGCAAACATAGCCTTTACACGCTGGAATGGTCAGATGCCGGATTTTGACAAGATAGACCCGAAGACCTGGACATTTACTGTCGACGGGGAATCCGTCGTCAAATCCAGGACTTATACCATTGATGAACTCAAAAGCAGGTTCAAACACCACAAACAGAACCTGGTTCTGGAATGTGGCGGCAATAGCCGTAAAAATTTTTTTCCCAACACCAAAGGCAACCAATGGAATAACGCTGCCGTTTTTTGCTCACAATGGACCGGCGTCCTGCTCAGCGATGTACTGAAAGACTGTGGCGTGAAAGACGACGCAGTTTACACCGGTAACCATGGGATTGATAAACAACTGAGCGGCACAGGACCTGCGATTTCGCGGGGTGTACCCATTGCCGCAGCCATGAATGATAACGCCCTGATCGCCTGGGCTATGAATGGCGAAGATATTCCATTTCGCCACGGTTTCCCCCTGCGCATTGTCTTTGCTGGCCGCCCGGCTTCTGTCTCCCAGAAGGCAGCCACAGGTATCAGTGTTCGTAACAAGGTGCATGATGGCACCAAGATGGCAGCACCGGCCTATCAGGTTCCCAGATACCCTATAGCACCCGGAGAGAAAGTGCCCAATGAAGATTATGAAATTATCGAAGAGATGATCGTCAAATCTCTGATCACTTTCCCGCAGAGCGGGATTGAACTGTCACTGGGTAAAACCCAGGAAGTGAGGGGGCACGCCTGGGCCGGTTTGCGAAAAGTCGTCAAGGTTGAAGTCAGTTATGACTATGGTACTCGCTGGCATCAGGCCGAATTGAGTCAACCGGTCAACAAGGGTGCCTGGCAACAGTGGCGCATAAATCTGAAGCTGCCAGAGCAGGGTTACTACGAAATCTGGGCCAAAGCCACGGACAGTGAAGGAGATTCCCAGCCTGTGGTACAACCCCAGTGGAATCCGAAAGGCTACCTCTTCAATGGCTGTCACCGAATTGCTGTGAGGGTTGCCTGATGCCGGACTTAAAAAAGCTCAAAATATTGATAGTCTCGGCGTTACTTTGTGGAGCAAGCCTGGCCGCACCCGATGAAGTGCCAAAAAAAGAGTACCCGGTTGATCCCGGGTCCGGACTGATAATGGCTCCGGGCTGGGAGATGGTTAACGCTCAGTGTAACGTCTGCCATAGCAGTCTTATTATCAGCCAGAACAGTGGTGACAAAAAAGCCTGGCGTGAGACCCTGCAGTGGATGATAGATACCCAGGGACTCTGGGATCTTTCTGAAACCTGGGAACCGATCCTGGACTATCTCAGCACCAACTATGGTGTGGCATATATTGATAGGGAGACTTTTCGAAGGCTCCCCCTGGACCCGGCATTAATGCCTCCACCCAGAAAGTAAAGACCCAACTCCGAACGGGTCATGGTTTATGTCGCCGCCTGTTAGAGCACTCACCACTCGTTCCCACGCTCTGAGGGTGTCGCAAAACACTGATTCCCACACTTTCAGGCCCTGTGGGTCCCAGCGTGGGAACGAGTTGTCTTCACTCCCGTCATTCCCGCGAAGGAGGCTGTCGTAGTCGGGCTGGTCTGTGACACCTTCATAATCGGCGAGGATGGCCAACAGAGGCTATGTTGGACGCTCTGCAGAAGTTCAAGAGACCTGACGGAACACAAAAGGAGATATCACAACCAACCAGTAGTCAATTTTCTGATTCATGACAGCTAAAACTGACAATTCCAATAAAGTGTCTAAACTTCTGCCCCAGAACCTACGATCATATTGGCAGTAGCTACCTGACTTGCTTCACACTGTCGGTCGAGAAAAAAACAATACCCAGGAGGATGACTCATGCGCCTAAGCACCCTGATCTTATCTGCCACTCTGGCGACTGCCCCCTTTTTGCGGGCTGCGCCATTAGCAGACCAGGTCACTCAAGAAGTACAAAATGCCATTACCAGTGAACTGAAAGGTCTGGATCCCAACATTCCCATTAAAAAGATTGAAAAGACTGGCTGGGAAGGCGTGTTCAGAATAACGCTGGAAGGCGGCAGCGTGATCCATTCCAATGAAACCGGCAAACTCCTGCTGCGTGGTGACATGCTGGAAATTAACAATGGCCAGATCGTTAACCTGACAGAAGAACTCCGTAATAAAGCCGTGGCAGACCAACTGAAGTCTCTGAAAAAAGAAGATCAGATTGTCTTTTCACCCGAAGAGGTCAAAGGCGTTGTTTATATCTTTACAGATACCGACTGTGGTTACTGCCGAAAGCTCCACCAGGAAGTGCCTGAACTCAATAATATGGGGATAGAAGTACGTTATCTGGCTTTCCCCAGAGGCGGAAAACAATCCCCCGCCTACGCCAAAATGGTTAATGCCTGGTGTTCACCTGAGAGAACGCAAGCCCTTTCAGAGCTGAAAAACGGCAAAGAGATTACTCATCAAGCTTCCAAAGAAGACAAAGATCAAACCCGATGCGAAGTTCTCGTTGAAGAGCAATTCGAGCAGGGCCTGAAGCTGGGTGTGAGCGGAACCCCTGCTCTGTTTCTTGAGAGCGGCAAAGCCATACCCGGTTACCGCCCAGCGGTGGAGCTTGCCAAAATTATGGGCATTACACCTCCTCCTGCCCCTGAACCAGCTCCTGACACTAAAGCTGACTCTGCGCCAAAGTCATAGAGTACTTCAGGGTGCGAACCTGCTTCGCACCTGCTTCCCAAATCAGTCATACCGCCATACATTAATAGCCTCTGATCGTCAGCAGGAACAGCGAAGAACCTGCAAACAGTTCGGGCAAACTATCGCTCTTAAGGCCGGTTTATGGCTATAATCCCCCATCCATTGATAATAAATCAGAGCGCTTTCTGTTTCTGAAAGCCGTCGACACAGACAGTGAGTTGAGATCAGCTCACGGGGGATAACAGTTTGAAACCGGTCAAAGTAGGAATATGTGGCCTGGGTACCGTAGGCAGCGGTACGTTTAATGTACTGACACGCAATGCCAGTAGCATTGCTGCACGAACTGGCAGACCCATTATTGTAGAGCAGATTGGTGCCCGTCGGGACAATCCTGCTGCTGATACCTCGACCACCCAAGTCACCCGTGACATCTTTGATGTCGCCCGTAATCCCGAAGTGGATATTCTTGTCGAAACCATTGGCGGATACGATGTTGCCAAGGAGTTGATTCTCACAGCGATCCAACACGGCAAACATGTTGTTACGGCCAACAAAGCGCTGATAGCCGAACATGGCAATGAGATCTTTCAGGCAGCCCGTGAAAAGAATGTCGTGGTTGCCTATGAAGCGGCAGTGGCTGGCGGCATCCCTGTCATCAAGTGCCTGAGAGAGGGTCTGGCAGGCAACCAGGTTAAATGGCTGGCCGGCATCATCAATGGAACCGGTAATTTTATTCTGACTGAAATGGGCGACAAAAATCGTTCATTTGAAGAAGTACTCGCCGAGGCCCAGGCCCTGGGGTACGCAGAAGCTGACCCCACCTTTGATGTAGAAGGCATTGATGCCTGCCACAAACTGACCATTATGGCTTCTATTGCCTTTGGTATCCCTCTGAACTTTGAGCGCGCCTATACAGAAGGTATCAGCCGTATAACTCCGGCCGATATTCAATACGCGCAAGAGCTGGGCTACCGCATAAAACATCTGGGCATTGCCCGACAGACTGATGAAGGCGTTGAACTCAGAGTTCATCCGACCCTGATTCCGGCTTCCCGACCACTGGCCAATATCAACGGCGTTCTGAACTCTGTTGTAATCAATGCAGATGCCATCGGTGAAACCATGATGGTGGGACCCGGTGCTGGCGCCGAGCCAACAGCCTCTTCTGTTGTTGCCGATATTATGGACATTGCCAGAGCACTGGCAACGCCAGAAGCAGCCCCTAACCCACTGGGTTTCTCCGAAGATCAGTTACAAAGCATTCCAGTTCTGGCCATCGGTGAAACACTGAGTCCCAATTATCTGCGCATCCATGCTGACGATCACCCTGGTGTCATGAATGCCATTACCCGGATTCTCAGTGACCGTGGGATCAATATGGATGCCATCACCCAAAAAGCGATCCGTGAAAGCGATGGCTTCGCTGACATTGTTATCCTGACCCAGACCATCAAAGAATCGGAGCTGGATAAGGCCATTGCCGAAATTGAAAGCCTGAGCGATATCCAGGCACCTGTCACACGCATTCGTGTTGAGACCATGGCTTGAAAACTGTCGTTTGTCAGACAGCTACAGATTAAGTCCTGAGTGCATAAGCCCCGGAAGGAGTGAGATTCAAGTCTCACCCTTCATGGGAAAGCAGCCATGAACTCATAAACAATAGATGGAATAGACCGTGAAATACATCAGTACCCGGGGACAGGGTGGAGAAAAGAGTTTTAAGGAAGTACTTCTGGCCGGTCTGGCCGAAGACGGTGGCTTGTACATCCCTGCCGAACTGCCCCAGTTTGATCAAGATAAAATCCGCTCACTGAGGGGCCTGCCTTACAACGAACTGGCCTTTGAAGTGATTAAACCTTTTGTGGCAGGTGAAATTCCTGACCCCAAACTGAAGGAAATGATTGATGACAGCTACGCAACCTTTGCTCATGAAGCAGTTGCACCGCTAACTCAACTAAAAAGTCACCAGTGGGTCATGGAGCTGTTCCACGGCCCTACCCTGGCTTTTAAAGATTTTGCCCTGCAACTGCTTGGCCGATTACTGGATTACACTCTTACCGAAAGAGGTGAACGTGCTGTCGTTCTGGGTGCCACCTCCGGTGACACAGGTTCGGCAGCTATCGAAGGCTGTCGGCACAGTAAAGCGCTGGATATTTTCATCCTTCACCCCTACCAGAGAGTCTCTGAAGTCCAGAGACGACAAATGACTACTATTTTGGACAACAACGTCAACAATATCGCTGTTCAGGGTAACTTTGATGACTGTCAGGCGATGGTCAAACGGTGCTTTGCCGATCAGTCCTTCCTGCCAGACTCGCCAGGAAAAAAGACCCGCCTGGTGGCTGTCAACTCCATCAACTGGGCCCGCATCATGGCTCAGGTCGTATACTACTTCCATGCAGCATTGGAGTTGGGTGGCCCGGACAGAGAGGTTTCCTTCTCGGTACCCACCGGCAACTTCGGTGACATCTTCGCAGGTTACATCGCCCGGGGTATCGGACTGCCAATCAATAAGCTGATTGTTGCAACTAACCGTAACGATATTCTGCACCGCTTTTTCCAGAGCAACGATTACAGCAAACAAGGCCTCGAACACACCCTGTCGCCCAGTATGGATATTATGGTGTCAAGCAACTTTGAGCGCCTGCTGTTCGACCTTCAGGATCGTGATGGCCAGGCCCTTGCCGCACAGATGGCAGCCTTTGAAGAAACCGGCAAGCTCTCGGTTTCAGAACAGCGCTGGCAGAAAATCCGCGAGTTGTTCGACAGCAGTCGTAGTGCCGACCAGGATACCTGCAATGCCATCAAAGACCTGTTTGATCGCACTGAATACCTGGCCGACCCTCATACTATTACCGCTATCAGAGCACTGACAGAAGTTGAAACGGACAGCCGTATTCCCAATGTCGTTCTGGCAACCGCTCACCCTGTGAAGTTTCCCGAAGCCATTGAAAAAGCCGGACTGGACGCCCCGGAGCTGCCACATCATCTGAAGGACCTTCTGGAACGTGAAGAGCGTTATGAGGTTCTGCCTGACGACCTGAACGCTGTGAAAAGCTTTATTCAGAATCATCTGGCACAATAAAGCTTACCGCAGGCAGCTTATCCTGAGCTGCCTGCTCTCATTTAGCCAATAACCCTCCTGTGCTCTGACGCTCTCTGTGATAGAGTAAACCGATACTTTTTACTGCAGACAGCCCAGAACTTCCATGCCGCTTCAGATCATTAGACGCACCAGCACCCCTCTCTCTTTAACTGATGGCATAGACCCGCTTCTCGCCCGAATATACAGTGCCCGGGGCATCAGCCACCCTTCGGAAATCAATCGTCAGCTAAAGGGTCTTCAGAGCTATAAAAGTCTCAAGGATATTGAAAAAGCAGCCAGTCTTCTGACTGACGCTGTTTATGGCCAGCAACGTATTTTAATCGTCGGAGACTTTGATTGTGACGGAGCCACCAGCAGTGCGCTGGGTGTCCTGGCCATGAGAGAAATGGGTGCAATAGTGGATTACCTGGTGCCTAACCGATTTGAATATGGTTATGGTCTGACACCGGAGATTGTTCAGGTCGCCAGACAATATCAGCCTGACGTTCTGGTCACCGTCGACAATGGCATCTCCAGCATAGAAGGCGTAGCAGCTGCAAAATCTCTGGGCTGGAAGGTCATCGTCACGGATCACCATCTGGCCGGCGAACAGATTCCTCAAGCCGACGCTATCGTCAACCCCAATCAGCCTGACTGCCCTTTCATCGGTAAAAATACCGCCGGGGTGGGCATTATTTTTTACGTCATGTGCGCACTGAGAACCGAGTTGCGCAGGCGGGGCTGGTTTGCAGGAAAAACCGAGTTCAACCCTTTTCAATTACTGGATCTCGTTGCCTTGGGTACCATTGCTGACGTTGTCAGTCTGGACGCCAACAATCGCATTCTCGCCTATCAGGGTCTGGCAAGAATTCGTGCTGGCCATTGTCGTCCGGGGATTCAGGCACTGATTGAGATCTCAGGCCGACAACAGTCACGCCTGACCTCTTCCGACCTGGGGTTTGCCCTGGGACCTCGCCTCAATGCAGCGGGACGCCTGGATGACATGTCCACCGGTATCGAATTATTACTGACAGAGCGTATCGAGACAGCACGGGAACTGGCTGCTGAGCTGGACGGTCTTAACCGGGACAGAAAAGAGATTGAAGCAGGAATGCAAGTAGAGGCCATGAGCCACTTGTCCAGCCTGAAACTGGATCAGCATTCCGACTTGCCCTGGGGGCTCAGTCTTTTCCGCGAAGGCTGGCATCAGGGTGTGGTAGGCATTCTGGCCTCAAGGGTGAAAGAGAAATTACACCGCCCGGTGATCGCCTTTGCAGAAGCCGACAATGACGAAATCAAAGGTTCGGCAAGGTCCATAAAAGGTTTGCACATGCGCGACGCTCTGGACAGTGTTGCCCGGGAAAACCCCGGCCTCATCATCAAATTCGGCGGTCATGCCATGGCAGCAGGTCTGAGCATTTATAAAAAAGATTTCGAGACGTTCGCGGCTGCTTTTGACCGGATTGTAAAACAGGAGCTCTCTGCTGAGCAGCTTGAAGCAGAGATCCATACCGATGGCGAACTGGGTGTCTCCGAGCTGACAATGGATACGGCTCAACTGCTACGCGATAGCGGGCCATGGGGACAGAATTTCCCGGAACCTTCATTCGATGGCCGGTTTCAGATCATTCAGCAGCGGCTGGTAGGCCAGAAACATCTGAAAATGGTGCTCAAGCTGCCTTCGTCAGAATATTATGTAGATGCCATTGCCTTCAACATTGACCCGGGGCAGTGGCCAAACCAGAACATAACAACCGTTAAAGCGGTTTATAAACTGGACATTAACGAGTTTCGGGGTCAACAGAGCCTTCAGTTGATTGTTGACCACCTTGAATCAGCCTGATAGCAGGGGGACTGCCCTCATTGGCATATCATTGTTCTTTGCAGGTTTCTCAACTATTTTAGTGACAAGATAACTCTTTCCAGAAGACACAAGAAAAATGACTGAGCCCCGAAATTTCAGTATTGCTGCCCCCCTGATTGTTTTAATCATTTCACTAGGTTTATTGATTCCCGGAATCACCCAACCCATGATCACACTTCAAGCGGATATGAACCGACAGGCCCTGGTCAAGGAAGGTCAAAAAATTATGGAACAACAGTCCATTCACCCGGCACTGCTGACTATGGCCAACCAGTTTCTCTCTAATCTGAAGGTGGAAGGCCAGAGCCGGGTTTATGACAAGACCCGAAGCATTCTTGGCACTGCCAGCGACCTCTGGAATTTTGGCTACAAATTTGTCGCCATTCTGATTCTTACCTTCAGTGTCCTGATACCTGCTATCAAAAGCTTACTCTTGCTGGCATCCTGTCACTCGCCATCACGAAGAGTTGCACTTAAAGTCAACGCTGCGCTCGGTAAATGGTCTATGGCAGACGTGTTCGCAATGGGGATCATCATTGCCATGCTGGCTGCCAACGCCACTGCGTCGGAAAGCGCTCTGCTGAATTTTCAGGCAGAACTGCACTGTGGATTCTATCTCTTTGTCGCCTACTGCCTGGTTTCAGGATTGACAGGGCAGCTGTTATTGAAAGAGCAGCCATAAACTGCTCAATCTTCCATCTCACTTACCTGAAGTTCGAGCGCATCAATCGAAATTTTAATTTCGGCCAGACAGATGATCAGGGAAATCAATAAAGCCAGCAGGCTTATACCAAAAATGATAAAACCCACCTGATATTGACCCAGGTGAAGAAGAAACATAACCAGAACACAGCAGATAAAGCTGACAATTCCAGCCCCCTGCATGTGTTTGATGAGTATCATTCGTCGCCTGAGGTTTTCCATCTGCCCTTTGATGTGAGGGTTATCCGGATGTTTCTTGAACTCACCGTGAAGATTTCTGATCAATGTAGCCAGCGCCAGAAACTTGTTGGTATAGGCAAGGAACAATAGAGAAATGGCCGGAAACAACAGGGCGGGAGTTGTCAGATTCAGCTCCATGGGACCTTATCAGAGTTTAAATATTGAGAGATACCATACTATATCCTTCTACCCCTGCGTTCAAACAACTCCAATTGCTGCATCTGCCCCGAGGTTCTCAAATCCAGCAGCCTTACGCCAACACCCAGTAGACGAACAGGTTTATTCCCCCTTTGCCAGGCTCGAATCAGCAATGCCTGGAAGTGTGCCTCGGGTGCCAGATCATCGGACTCTATCATTTCCTCAAGTGTTGTCTGGGTGAAATCGTTGAACTTCACTTTTACAAACCGCTTGGTGACCGAATATTCATTCCTGATTGCCTGAAAACGTTGCGACAGATCCTCAACCAGGGGTTTTACCTGAGTCAGTATCGACTGTTCGTCCTGCAAATCTGCATCAAAAGTGTGCTCAACAGATAACGACTTCCGTCTTCTATCCAGCTCCAGTGCACGATTGTCCTCGCCTCTGGCAAGCTCCCAGAGGCGCTCGCCGAAACTGCCAAACCAACGACACAACTCAACCGGAGAGTATTGTCGCAACATGCCACAGGTCATAATCCCTTTGCTATGTAGCTTTTGAGCAGTGACCTTGCCGACACCGTGTATCTTCTCAACCGGTAATTCAAAAACAAAATCCTGAACCTGGTCGGGCGTGATCACACAAAGACCTTTTGGCTTGTTCCAGTCCGATGCCACCTTGGCCAGAAATTTGTTTGGAGCCACACCAACAGAGACAGAAATCCCCACCTCTTCCAGGACAGACTGCATAATCTCCCGGGCCATCAGCGTGCCACTGCCCTGGCAGTGACTGGAGAGGGAAACATCCAGATAGGCCTCATCCAGCGACAAGGGCTCAATCATCTCAGTGTAACGATGAAAAATGGCATGCATCTGCCGTGAAGCGGCTTTATAGACATCAAACCGGGCTGGCAAAATAATCAGATCAGGACAGAGCCTGAGTGCACGATAGGACGCCATAGCAGAATGCACGCCCGACTTTCGCGCCGCATAACTGCATGTGGCAATCACTCCCCGACGTTCAGCTTTACCCCCCACAGCAAAAGCCTTGCCTTTTAGCGTGGGGTCATCCCTCTCCTCTACAGAGCAGTAAAAGGCATCTGCATCAACATGGAGAATTTTTCTCTGAACGGATTGATTCGTTTCCTGCATACTGTGATCGAAAAATAGTGCGAAAAAATTGAATCTGCCTGTAAAGACTAACGACAGGAGAAGTAGGAAACAATGATTTCTTACTGACTTTTTATACGACTTTGATCGGTCTCTTCACTCTGGACATGTCTGATACCAATCGTATTTTCTAACTCCCGCAATGAGCATGGAGATTTGAGCCTTAAGACAAGGCGGCGTGAGGAGTCATAGCCTTAGCTATGGCGACGATCGCCAACGCAGGATTAAGGCTCAAATCTTCAGCGCAATAGGGAGTTAGAAAGTTCGATTGGTATGACCTCAAAAATGTTCAGCAAAGTCTTAATGACGCAGAAAGATGCCATGTCACCCCAAGAGAGATGTCGCAACGCTGAATATTTAGGTATTTTCAAATGATCGATAAAAAACGAGGGAAATTTCCGGTCTGCTTCAGCCCGGTTCTATCCAGCAATCAGGAAAAACGACAATATTTTCACTGATCAGGGTTCTCAGAATAGATCAGACCTTATCTCCAGAAATAAGCAGAGTAATGATTTTTAGCCCGTTGGCTGGCATATTTCGGCCCATGCTCTCGCAAGACATTATTGAGCTTTTCTTTATTAACTGAAAGTGGCTGAACCGGTAGAAGATAAAACTCCAGTTTGTAGCTGAAGGATGGATTGATCACAAAGTAGTGGTTTTTATAGCCAAACACCAACTCAACCACTCGAACAGCGTATTCGGGATGTAACAATACATAATGATGCAAGAACTCCCAGCGAATGTCCTCAGCGATCTCATCATTCAAGAACATCTCCCTCAGACTATCTACTGTTTTTTTCCTCTGAAATACTAACGAATCACACGAACCTAACTGCCGGGCCCAGCGAACAAACTGTTGCAGTCGGTTGCTTAATAACTGGCAGCATTCGCTGGAAATCCTGAACCCACCGCGGTAAAACATTGAGAAAAGGCAATGTTGAAAGGCAAATCTGTCAGCTGCTGTTGCAACATCGCGATTAAGGCGTTGTGCAAGCAAGTTGAAGTCCCACTGATCTCCTTCAAAAATACGTAAGTCCTCTAAATGTCTATCCAGATTATACATGGAATCTAACGCAATCATCAGTTTTTCAAAGGCATGCTGCATGGTTTGATGCAATTTCATTCGCGGGCATTCGACGACAATTTCACCCGCTATGGCATTGCAACTTACCTTCATACCACCAGCATTTTTATTCAGTTCGATCGCTTTCAGCAACTGCACCAGAAACCACATACGCTTTAACTTGGCGCTGACATCGACACCATCATTGCCATCAAATTGGTCAGAAAACTTAAGCCGCAAGGTTCGTCCTTTTCCCCCCTCTGCGTTTTCCAGTAGCTCGATAAGGCACAGATGAACGCCAAGCTTCAGGTTAACAATCGTGGCACTGTCCATACTGAAGACAGTCCCCGTAGACCCGGAATTTTCAATGGATGATCTGTCGGACGGCCTCAGTAGCGATACTTTGTCACTCGGGGTCGTGCAGTCAACATAGGTGATTTTCTTTACTCTCGATACCCTGCCCTGAACCGAATCCAGAGCAATCGGAGCCAGCGCGTTTACGAAACGCTGATGCAAGGCAAAAATCAGTTCATGAATACTTCTGAACTGCTCAGCCTCTTTAAGATTCAATGATTGCAGAACGGATTGTAGTTGCTGACAGTCTGTAACCCACTGACGGAAGGACCCCTGCCTTTTTTCAGCAGCTTTCAGGGGCAGCATAATAGCCTCCAGGCCTGACAGGACGCTCTCTTTGACTGTCATGAACCGTTTGATTAATTGTCGTGCTTCATCCTGCAAAGGTCTGACACTGCTTCTCCCCAGCTGCAAGAATGCATGGTAGCCATCCAGAAATGCTTCAGCCCCCTGAACCAGCCGATTTACCCTGACTCTGATCTCTGCCAGCAACTCTGCCCGTTGCGGCGACATGCTCAGTTTTATGGGATTTGCCAGACAATCCAGTCCGCCACCGGAGGCAAAAAATGCCAACAAACGGGCATTTTGATCCGTGAGCCACTGAAAACCGCTGGCGATATTAAGGAATGTGCCTTCAGGGGGGGACAAATCACTCCGTGACGGGACGGCTCCGGTGAGCGGCACATCAGAAAATGCAGAGGACAGACTTCTGTGACTGGCAAGTTTACCGCTAAGGTCACCAGCAACAATAAAGGCGCCAGGCTTTCCTTTGAAGCGGGCAAAGGCGAGCGTCGCCTGTTGGCAAACCTGAGCGGCCACGACCGCAAACTGCCCACCGGCCAGCATCAAGGTTTTTCCTTCCTGTTTCATAACGATCGCGACATGATCGTTGAAGCCTCCTTCGGCAAAGACAAACCCCCCTGCCCGCTTCAGGAACTCTGGCTCAAGCATCCAGTCTGCAGCGTGTTGGGCCACAACAATGGCACCCTCTGGCATAGAGTCCGCCGCTTGTTCTTCAGCCTGCCAGAGTGTTCCGGTGCAATGGCCTTCGCTGACGCCCTGACCAACGGTCAGGGTCTTTTTGGGTATCGGCATCGCAAAATCCATGCCGCCAGAAAGCCGGGTAACAGGGCGCACCTGCAACAGGAACAGGTTACCCTGATGATCAATGGCAAACTCCACATCCACGGGGCAAAGCAACAGGTTCTCCAACTCCGTCACCGCCTGACTGAGTTTTACCACCAAATGATCACTGAGTTTATGAATACTGTCGTCTGATTGGTCGTCCGCATCATAAATTTCTGTTTCCAAATAGCCGTTATTGTTTTTGTGCAGGGCGAAGTGACTTGAAACCTTGCCGGGAAAGTATTGAAAGTGTTCAGCGCCTTCCTTGTGATAAATATCGATACGGTGGGGCGTATTACCGGACTGACCTGCCACTACGCCTCTGGGCTGACCCTTTGTGTACTCAATCCTGACGGTATCATTCTGAAAGGATTGAAAGCTCATGATGACTCCACCATATCGACAGTCAATACACTGTTGGATGATCAGCGCCATGGGTTGCGGTATGCCTTCGGGACAGACTTCAGGACGGTAACCTGAGGCCATGACCTTGAGACAGGTTCTGAAAACATCGCCTCCTGCCTGAATGACAGAGAGGTATTTGCCCGCCTGGGCATCGCCGTAGTTATCTTCATTGATGCCAGAACTGCGAACAATAACGGGCTGTGATGCAGAGAGTCGGTCCACCTGACGGTATAGCTCCCTGATTTTTCGGGCCGCTTCAGAATCTTTAACCCGTTCGTAAAAGTCATCACTGGCAATAAATGTTGCCATACCTGACAGCCAGTCATCCCTTTTGGTTTGCTCTGAAGGCGGCAGGGTATTGAGGTATTCCCGGAGGTTCTTCAGGCTGGTCTTAGCCAGCGGTTCAGCAACAAACCCGGGCAAATAGTGGTCTAACCGATGGGTATCAAGAGGGTGTTGTTCCAGCGCATTCATGATTTGAGCAGTCACACATTCGAAGGGCGGAACAGACAGACCGGCTGCTTTCATGCGCCACAAAAACATCCCCTTGCCCCCGAGCAGTTCCCGTTTGCAGGAAGAATGGTAAGCAGCCTGATCTGAAACAGCTGAATGACAGTTGCGCTTGACCAGCAACCTTGGGTCGGGTGTACCACTGATATCAAGATTATCGAAATACCTTTTAGCTGGATGACCAGCCTCATTGGATCGAGTGCCAGCTCCGGTATTCTGAATTGGATTGGTTGTCAGGCTTTCAGGACATGATGCTCTGAAAGTAACATGATTCATTAGACATCCCTCTCATAATGTTCACCTATGACTCAATAGCTGATGAGTCATTAATTAATTTCGTTGGACATTGATATTTTTATAAAGTTCATGAAGTTTTCACGAAATTCGGGATTGCTTTGTTTCGCTGGCAAAGAATAAGGGAGAAATACTATCGGCAATTGCCATTTGCCAATTGAATAATGTCTTTATCGCTTCGGAGCCCTTCACCGGCATAACACAAAACTCCGGGAGATTCTGCGACAGCGGCCATAACGATATCTCTATCATTCCTCAGCACCTCATTCAAATATCTCAGTTCCATGGGATATTTTGAAATGACGGGTAATACAAAGTCTTTATCATTCCAGACTGGTTGGCTGGCATATTCCAATCCATGTTTGAGCAGGGCATTCCTGACCTTTTCTTTGTGATCCCCAAGCGGTTGGCCTGGTGCCGCATAAAACTCCAATTCGTGACTGAACGATGGCTTAATAACAAAGTATTGATTTCCCAGGTCATACACTTGCTCAACCAATCTGGTAGCACTTTTAGGTTCGAATAATAAAAAATGATGTAACAGCTCCCTGCGGATGTCCTCACTCATCTCTTCAGTCATAAAGATGTCCTGCAGACTCTCTTCGGGTTCTCTATTAAAAAACAATGACCACTGATGCGCGCCTAACCGCCGGGCATGATGGGTAAGCTGTTGGTGGTGGTTGCTTAATAAACTGCAGAAAGCGGCAGTAGTGTAGCGGCCACCCCTGAGCCAATAAAACATTACGAAAAGGCAATGTTGAAAAGCGAATCTATCTGCGTCTGTCGCAACACCACGATCAAGACGTTGTGCAAGCAAGTTAAAGTCCCACTGACCGCCTTCAAAAATGGGTGAGCACTTCAACCGAATATCCATATTATACATAGCACGTAACACAATGATCAGCTTTTGAAAGGCATTCTGCATGGTTTTTGGTAATTTCATTCGGGAGCATTCGACAATAATCTCACCCGCAACTGCGTTGCAACTTAGCTTCATGCTGTCAGCATTTTGATCCAGTTTGATCTCTTTCAGTAATTGCGCCAGAAACCACATGCGTCTGAACTTGCCGGATTTATCACGGTCCTCAGGCCTGTCAAATTGATCAGAAAATGTCAGCCGCAAGGTTCGACCTTTCCCCCCCTCTGCACACTCAAGCAGCTCGATAAGGCCCACATGACTTCCAAGTTCCAGGTTAACAATCGAGGCTTCATTCATAATGATGACAGTCCCTATAAGCCTTAACTCTTCCATAAGTGCTCTGAGGACCGGACTCAATATCGGTGTTTTTTCACCCGGGATCGTGCAATCAACGTAGTTGATTGCCCTTTTCCTTGTCAGATTGCCCTGACCCGAGGCCGAAGTGACCGGTGCCAGCCCTTTTATGAAGCGCTGATGCAGGGCAAAAATAAGCTCATGGACACTCCGGACCTGGTCAGCCTCACCGGGGATGAGTGCCTTAAGACAGGATTGCAACTGATGGCAGTCTGTCACCCATTGACTAAAAATTATCGGGGATAGCTGTCTTTTTTCAGTAGTCTGCATTGGCAGGATGAAACGCTTTAACCCTGATCCGATGATCCGTTTCAGTGTTTCGAACCGGTTGCTCAGTTGCGGTAATTCTTCCTGCAGTGATTTGAGTTGAGGTGAATCGCTTTTACCCGCCAGCGACAAGAATGCCCTGTAGCCATCAAGCAGTTTTTCAGCCCCGTAAACCAACCGATTAACGATGTCTCTGATCTCTTCCATAATCTTGAGTCGTTGCGGCGACATGCTCAGTTTTATCGGGTTTGCCAGACAATCCAAACCGCTGCCGGAGGCAAAAAATGACAGCAGGCGGGCATTTTGATCCGTGAGCCACTGAAAACCACTGGCAACCTTAAGGAAAGTGCCTTCAGGGGGGGACAAATCATCCCGCGACGGGACGGCTTTGTGTAACTGCACATCAGCAAAAGCAGAGGCCAGGCTTCTATAACTGGCCAGTTTTCCGGTAAGGTCACCGGAAACAATAAAGGCACCCGGCTTACCCTTAAAGCGGGCGCAGGCCAGCGTCGCCTGTTGGCCTTCCCCGGCGGCTATAGCTGCAAACTTTTCACCGGCCAGCATTAACGTTTTTCCTCTCTCTTTCATGAGGATCGCTGCATGATCATTGAATCCTCCTTCAGCCATGAAAAAACCTCCCGCCCGCTCCAGAAACTCAGGCTTCAGCATCCACTCTTCAGCATGGTGGGCCACGACAATGGCTCCCTGTGGCATAGAGTCGGCCTGTTGTTGTTTGGCCAGCCAGAGGGGACCGGTGCAAAAGCCTTCGCTGACACCCTCGCCAATGGCCAGAGTCTCTTCGGGTACAGGCATGGCAAAATCCATACCACCAGAAAGTCGGGTAACAGGACGCACCTGTAACAGGAAAAGTTGACCCTGATGATCGATGGCAAACTCCAAATCCACGGGGCAGAGCAACAGGTCTTCCAGCGTTGTCACCGCTTCCATGAGCTCTGAAACCGTTTCATCACTGAGTTTCTGTCCGCCGTCGTCTGATTGAGCACCAGCATTATCAATTGCTACTTCCGAATAGCCGTTATTCTTCTTTTGCAGGACGAAATGACTTGAGATCGTGCCGACAAAGTATTGATAGCTGTCAGCTTCTTCTTTACGATCCTTGCGATAAATATCAATGCGGTGGGGCCTGTTACCGGACTGCCCTGCTACCACACCTCTGGGTTGACCTGGTGTGTACTCAACCCTGACGGTATCATCCTGAAAGGATTGAAAGCTCATGACGACGCCACCATATCGACAGTCAATACACTGTTGGATAATCAGCGCCATGGGTTGCGGTATGCCTTCGGGACAGACTTCAGGACGATAACCTGAGGCCATGACCTTGAGACAGGTACTTAAAACATCGCCTTCTGCCTGAACGACAGAGAGGTATTTGCCCGCCTGGGCATCGCCGTAGTTATCTTCGTTGATGCCGGAACTGCGGACAATCACGGGCTGTGATGCAGAGAGTCGGTCCACCCGACGGTGCAGCTCCCTGATTTTTCGGGCCGCTTCAGAATCTTTAACCTGTTCGTAAAAGTCATCACTGGCAATAAATTCTGCCATACCTGACAGCCAGTCATCCCTCTTGGTTTGCTCTGAAGGCGGTAAGGTATTGAGGTATTCCCGGATGTTCTTCAGGCTGATCTCCGTCAGCGGTTCATCAACAAACCCGGGCAAATAGTGGTCTAAAAGATGGGTATCGAGAGGGTGTTGTGCCAGCGCATTGATGATTTGAACAGTAACACATTCGAAGGGCGGAACAGACAGACCGGCTGCTTTCATGCGCCACAAAAACATCCCCTTGCCCCCGAGTAGTTCTCGTTTACAGGGAGAATGCTCAGCAGCCTGATCTGAAACCGCTGAATGACAGTTGCGCCTGACCAGCAAGCTTGAGTCGGGCGTACCACGGGTATCAAGATTATCGAAATACCTTCTGGCTGGATGAACAGCCTCATTGGATCGAGTACCTGCTCCGGTATTCTGATCAGGATTGGTTGTCAGGCTTTCAGGACATGATGCTCTGAAAGTAACATGATTCATTAGACATCCCTCTCATAATGTTCACCTGTGACCCAATAGTTGATGAGTCAATTAATTACTGTCCTTGGACATTGATATTTTTATAAAGTTCAACCGTCGGCCAAAAGCACGCATTAGAAAAAAAGCCAATAAGCTGGCAAAACGGCTTGTGCCGGTCAACGATGTCAGAATTGATCAGACCTTATTCGCAGATTACTCGACGTATTCACGAACTTCGGGGTTTCTTTGTATTGCTGCCTCAATAAAATCCTCACCATCTTCAAATTCGAAAGCAACAAAATTGAAAACATCAGAATTCTGTTCAATCAAGTCCAGCATATAGTCACGATCCTTCAATAGCGTTTTATTGGCATATCTCAAGATATTAAAATTGATAGCCACTAAGGTTTTAATTATGTTTTTATCGCTTCGGATTCTTTCACTGGCATATCTGAGGGCTGCCGGATAATTTTTGATAGCGGCCATTACAACTTCTTCATTATCCTGTGGTTTCGGGCTGGCGTATCGCAGTTGATAGCCTTCTTGGGTGACTGCAGCCAGAACGACCTCGTTATCACTCTTCAGTTCTTCACTCAAATGTATCAGATTATAGGGGTTTGATGAAATGGCTGCTAATGCAAGGTCTTTATCATTTCGAATCCGTTGGCTGGCATATTTCAATCCTCCCCTGAGCAAGACACTCCTGATCTTTTCTTCGTGATCCCCAAGCGACTGCGCCGGTGGAAAATAAAACTCCAGGCTGTAAAGATAGGACGGCTTGATCACGTAGTATTGATCTTTCAAATCAGGATACACAAGATCAACCCATCCCATAGCCTTACCGGGATGTAACAATAAAAAATGATGCAGCAGCTCCTTGCCGATGTCCTCAGCGTTTTTATCACTCATCAATACTTCCCGAAGATTGTCCTTCGAATTAATGAGCCGTCGACTATGACCAATAAAGTCTTGTTGATGACTGTTTAATAACTGGTAGCAACCGGGATTAATGCCATTTCTGTGACTATCAACCATTAAGAAAAGGCAATGTTGAAAAACGAATCTATTGGCTTCTGCCGAAAAATCGCTATCAAGGCGTTGTGCAAGCAAGTTAAAGCTCCACAGATCTTCTTCAAAAATGCTTCTTAGCTCTAAAAACTCATCCAGATCATAAATGACATCTAACGCCGTTATCAGCTTTAAAAAGGCATCCTGCATGATTTCAGGTGATGTCAATCGGGAGCATTCGACGATCATTTCTCCCGCTGCAGCGTTGCAACTCAGCTTCATGCTATCAGCATATTTATCCAGTTCGATCGCTTTCAGTAACTGCGCCAGAAACCACATACGTTTCAACTTGCCGGGTGCATCACTGCCATCAGTGGCATAAAATTCCTCAGAAAATGTCAGCCGCAAGGTTCGCCCTTTTCCGCCCTCTGCGTTTTCAAGAAGCTCAATAACGCTCGCAGTATTATCTAAATCCAAATTAACAGTCAGGGTATTATCCATACGGATGGCAGTCCCTTTAAGAAGCCTTAACTCTCTCAGACCTGCCCTGCAGGACGAACTCAATACCGGTGCTTTTTCACCCGAGCCATCCGCTGTCGTACAGTCAACATAGATCACGCCCTCGTCCATGGCCAGCATGCCCTGAGCCGAGACCGGAGTATCTGGTGCCCGGGACTTTACCAGGCACTCGTACAACGCAAGCATCAGGCCATTGACACTCAGGACCTCTCCGGTCTTCATGGGATAGAGTGCCTGAATACAGGACAGGACGACTTCTCTGTCACTCTTCAGTGCTTCACTCACATATTCCAGATTATATGGATGTACGGCAATGGCCGCCAATACCAGATCTTTATCATTTCGAACCCGTTGGCTGGCATATTTCAGTCCTCGCCTGCGCAAGACATTTTTAATCTTTTCCGTTTGATCCCCAAGCGACTGAACCGCTGGAACCTCAAAATTCTGGCTGTAACTGAGGGATGGATCGATAACAAAGTATTGATCTCTCAGGCTATACACTTCCTCAAACAATGGAGTAGCTTTATTGGGCTCTAACAATAAAAGATGCTGTAAGAGTTCCCTGCGGTTGTCCTCAGCGATCCTGTCACTCATTAACACTTCCCGAAGATTGTCCTTTGATTGAGCTAAGCGTCGACTATGCTGAATAAACTGTTTTTGGTGTTTCCTCAATAACCGTTTTAATAACCGGAAGCAGTCCTGAATAATGCAATCTCGACTCCCATAAACCATTAAGAACAGGCAGTGTTGAAAAGCGAATCTGTTGGCTTCAGCCGCAACATCGCTTCCAAGGCGTTGTACTAACAAGTTAAAGCTCCACTGATCTCCTTCAAAAATGGCTGTTGACTTTAGGTCCATATCCAGATTCTTGATGACACGTAAAGCCGTTATCAACTTTACAAAGGCATCCTGCATGATTTCACGTGATTCCATTCGCGGACATTCAACAATCATTTCACCTGCTATGGCATTGCAACCCAGCTTCATACTACCAGCGTGTTTATTCAGCTCGATCACTTTCAGCAAGTGCGCCAGAAACCACATACGTTTCAATTTGCCGGGGGCGTCACGGCCATCAGCCCTGACAAACTGGTCAGAAAATTTCAGTCTCAAGGTACGTCCTTTCCCCCCCTCTGCATGTTCAAGCATTTCGATAATGCCCATATGATGTCCTAACTCAAGGTTAACAATCAAAGCATCATCCATACTGATAACCGTCGCTGAACGCTTTGACTTTTTGAGGGATGCTTTGCAGGGGTAACTCAATAGTGGTCCCATTTCATCCGCGCCACCCGGAGTCCTGCAATCAACATAAGTGATGTCCTTTTTCCTGGATATCCTGCCCTGACCCGAAGCCAGAACGACCGGTGCCATTGCCTCTACAAAGCGCTGATGCAGGGTAAAAATCAGTTCATGGACACTTCGGACCTGATCAGCCTCCCCGGGGTTGAGTTCTTGAAGACAGGATTGTAGCTGATGGCAGGCGGCCAGCCACTGGCGAAAAGTTCCAGCAGGTACCAGGCCTTTTGCAACGGATTGCAGGGGCAGGATGACATCCTCTAGCCTTGACCGGATAATCTGTTTCAGCGTCCCGAACCGATCGATCAATTGCTGTGATTCTTCCCACATTGACTTGAGCTGAGATGAATCACCTTCATCCGCCAGCCACAGGATTGCCCGGTATCCCTCCAGCAAGGCTTGCGCACCAAAAATCAGCCGATTTATGCTGTCTCTGGTCTCTGACAATAGCTCTGATCGCTGTGGCGAAATACTCAGTTTGATTGGGTTTGCCAGACAATCCAGTCCGCCGCCGGTGGCAAAAAATGCCAACAGCCGGGCATTTTGATCCGTTAGCCATTTAAAACCGCTGGCCACCTCACAGAATGTGCCTTCGGGGGGGGACAAATCATCCCGTGAGGGGAGGTTTTTTGCTACCGGCATATCAGAAGCAGCAGAAGGCAGGCTTCTGTAACTGGCCAGTTTACCGGTCATGTCACCGCTCACGACGAAAGCACCGGGCTCACCGTCAAAGCAAGCACAGGCCAGTGTCGCCTGCTGCCCATTATGATTCACTACTGACGTATACTTTTTACCGGCAAGCATTAAAGCTATTTTTTTCTGTTTCATGAGGATGGCTACATGGTCATTGAATCCTCCTTCAGCAAAGACAAAACCCCCTGTTCGCTTCAGGAACTCAGGCTCAAGCATCCAGTCTTCAGCGTGCGGGGCCACGACAATAGCTCCGTATGGCATAGAGTCTGCCTCTGGTTTTTTGGCCAGCCAGATGGGGCCGGTGCAATAACCTTCGCTGACGCTCTCGCCAGTGGCCAGGGTCTCTTCGGGTATGGGCATGGCAAAAACCATGTCGCCGGAGAGTCGGGTAACAGGGCGTACCTGCAACAGGAATAGCTGTCCCTGATGATCGATAGCAAACTCCACATCCACGGGGCAGAGCAACAGGTTTTCCAGCTCTGTTACCGCCTCCCTGAGTTTTGAAATACTGTCATCAGTGAGTGAATGCCCAGTGACCTTTGATTGCGGATTGGCATCATCAATTCTTGTTTCCGAATAGCCGTTATCATCCTTGTTCCTGTGCAGGATAAAGTGACTGGAGATGGTCCCGGGAAAGTATTGGTAGCTGTCAGTTTCTTCTTTAACACCCCCGCGATAAATATCAATGCGGTGAGGCCTGTTACCGGACTGCCCTGCCACCACGCCTCTGGGCTGACCCTGTGTATACTCAAGCCTGACGGTATTATCCAGATAAGATTGAAAGCTCATGGCGACACCACCATATTCGCAGTCAATGCACTGTTGGATGATCAGCGCCATGGGTTGTGGTATAGCTTCGGCGCAAACTTCAGGTTGGTAAGCTGAAGCCATGACCTTAAGGCAGGTTCGCAAAATATCCTCTTCTCCCTGAACTAAAGAGAGGTATTTGCCCGCCTGGGCATCGCCGTAATTATCTTCATTGATGCCAGAACTGCGGACAATAACGGGCTGCGATCTGGTGAGTCTGTCCAGCTCGGTGCGCAGATCCCTGATTTTTTGAGCTGCTTCAGAATCTTTAACCTGCTGGTAATAATCATCACTGGCTACAAATTCTGCCAGACCCGTCAGCCAGTCATTCCTTTTGGTTTGCTCTGAGGGCGGCATGGCACTGAGGTATTCCCGGATGCTCTTCAGGCTGGTCTCGGCATCCGGTTCACGGTCAATCCCGGGGAGATAGCGGCCTGAAAGATGGCTATCCAGAGGGTGTTTGTCCAGAGGGTATTGTGCAAGCGCATTCATGACCCGGACTGTCACACATCGGAACGGTGGAACAGACAGACCGGCGCTCATCATGCGCTGCAAAAACATTCCCTTGCCCCCAAATTCTTCCCGTTTGGCGGATGAACGATCAGCAGGCTGATCTGAGACAGCTGAACGGCAGGTGCGCTTGGCTAGCGGCGTCCGGTCCGGAACGTCACCGGGATGAAGATCACTGAAATGCCTTTTGTGTGAATGCTTAGCCTCATTATCCTGATCAGGAACAGTTGTCAGGCCACTGGGACCTGGTATGTCTCTAGCAGGAGGTAACATCAAAATATCCCTCTCAGGTTCTTATTCATCCATGACTTTATCGCTATGGCATAAAACGTTTGGTACTTTTGACAATGATATTTTTATGAAGTTCACCACTCAGGCTGAAGAGCACAACAGGAAAACGGCAATAATACCAATCGTACTCTCTAACTCCCGTGATGAGCATGGAGATTTGAGCCTTAAGACAAGGCGGCGTGAGGAGTCATAGCCTTAGCTATGGCGACGATCGCCAACGCAGGATTAGGGCTCAAATCTTCAGCGCAATAGGGAGTTAGAAAGTTCGATTGGTATAAGTACCTGGCCAGACGATTTGAACCGGTCAACGTTTTCAGAGCCAATCAGACCTTATCCGAAAGTTTCCTGATGTATTTAATAACTTTGGGGTTTCTGTGTCTTGCTGCCTCAATAAAATCCTTATCCTTTTCAAGCTCTGAAGCAACATATTTGAAAGCTCGATGATTTTTTGCAATTAAGTCCAGCATAAAATCGCGATCACTCAATACACTTTCACTGGCATATTCTGAGTATTGAATATCATTGGCCATTGCGATTTTAATAATATTTTGATTGCTTCGCATTTTTTCACTGGCATACCTCAGAGCATCTGGATATTGTTCGACAGCCGCCATTACCACCCCGACATTATTCTTAAGTTCTGGACTGGCATGTTGCAGCTGACTGCCATCTCGAGTGACTGATGCCATGACGACATCACTATCATCCCTCAGTTCTTCATTCACGTATTGCAGTTGTTCGGGATGTTTTGTAATGGCGGCTAGTACAAGTTCTTTATCATTCAAAACCCGTTGGCTGGCATACATCAACCCATGCATGAGCAGGGCATTCCTGACCTTTTCTTTATGATCCCCGGACGGCTGCCCCGGTGGAGCATAAAACTCCAATCTGTAACTGCAAGATGGATTGATCACAAAGTATTGATTTTCCAGGCCATACAGACGTTCAACCAATCGAGTGGCGTAACTGAAGTTTACCAATAAAAAATGATGCAGGAGTTCCCAGCGAGTGTCCTCAGCGATCTCATCACTCATTAACATTTCCTGCAGGCTGTCCTCCGATTTTCGTCGCCAAAAAATTGCCCGCGCGCACTCACCTAACCGCTGTGCATGCTCAGCAAAACGTTGACACTGATCGCTCAATAACTCCTGGCAAGCGGGAGTGATGCTCCAACCTCGCTGGTGAAACTGTAAGAAAAGGCAATGTTGAAAGGCGAATCTATCGGCTTCTGTCGCAACATCTCGATTAAGCCGTTCTACAAGCAAGCTAAAGTCCCACTGGCCTCCTTCAAAAATAACCTTTTTATGAAACCGTCGATCCAGTTCAGCCATTGAATCTAACACAATGATCAGTTTTTCAAAGGCATGCTGCATGGTTTCACGTGATGCTATTCCCGTGCATTCAACAGTGATTTCACCTGCTACAGCATTGCCATTCAGATTCATGCTATCGGCATCTTTGTTCAGCCCGATCGCTTTCAGTAACTGCACCAGAAACCACATACGATTAAACTTGCCGGTTTTTTCAACACCATCAGATATATTGAATTGGTCAGAAAATTTCAGTCGCAGAGTTCGTCCTTTACCTCCCTCTGCATTCTCAAGCAGCTCGATAAGGCCCACGTGAGATCCTAACTTGAGGTTAACAATCAAGGCTTCATCCGTACTGATGACAGTCCCTGGAAGCCTCAACCCGTCCAAGGATGCTTTGCCTGACAGTCCCAATAGCGGTAACTCTCCACCCGGAGTGGTAAAATCAAAATAGGTGATGTGCTTATTTGTAGATACCTTGCCCTGAACAGAAGCCAGAGTGACGGGGGCCAGTGCCTCTACAAAACGTCGATGCAAGGCAAAAATCAGCTCATGGACACTCCGTACCTGTTCAGCCTGCTCAGGGTCCAGTGCCTGAAGACAAGATTGCAGCTGATGGCAATCTGCCACCCACTGACTCAGGATGCCCGGGGATACATCCCCTTCTTCAGCGGCCTGGATTGGCAGGATAATACTATCTAACACTGATCCTATGGTCTGTTGCAGCGTCTTGAAGCGTTTCTCCAGTTGCTGTAATTCATCCCGCAATGACGTGGTCAGGTATGGTCGACTTTCCAGAGCCAGACCCAGAAATGCTTTGTATCCAGCTAACAGTGCTTCAGATCCATGAATCAGCCGCTTCACGCTGTCTCTGGTCTCTGCCAATAGTTTTAAGCGATCTGGCGACATGCTCAGTTTTACCGGGTTTGCCAGGCAATCCAGTCCACCACCGGAGGCAAAAAATGCCAAAAGCCTGGCATTTTGATCCGTTAGCCATTTGAAGCCGCTGGCGACATGACAGAACTTGCCCTCAGGAATTGATAAATCCTCCCAGGACGGAATCGCATTCGCGGAAGGCAGATCAGAAAAAACGCTGGACAGGCTTCTGTGGCTGACCAGTTTTTCTGTCATGTCACCGGCAACAATAAAGGCTCCGGGCTTGCCTTTAAAGCGGCCGCAGGCCAGTGTCGTCTGTTGGCCATTGTCAGTGGCAAATACCGGACACTGATCATTGGCCCGCATTAAGGTTATTCTTTGCTGTTTCATGAGGATCGCTACATGATCATTGAATCCTGCTTTGGCAAAGACAAAGCCCCTCACTTGCTTCAGGAAGTCAGGCTCAAGCATCCAGTCTTCAGCGTGGTCGGCGACGACAATGGCGCCTTGTGGCATAGCGTCTTTTGCTCTTTTTTCAGCCCGCCAGAGGGGACCGGTGCAATAGCCTTCACTGATGCTGTCGCCAATGGCCAGGGTCTCTTCGGGTATGGGCATGGCAAAAACCATGTCGCCAGCGAGCCGGGTAACAGGGCGTACCTGCAGCATGAACAGGCGCCCCTGATGATCAACGGCAAACTCCACATCCACAGGACAAAGCAACAGGTTTTCCAGCTGTATCACCGCCTCCATGAGTTCTGAAACCGTTGCATCCGTGAGTTGCAGTCCACCGTCGCATGATTGAGCATCAACATTATCAGTTATTGTTTCCGAATAGCCGTTATTGTTCTTGTGCAAGACAAAGTGACTTGAGATTGTCCCGGGAAAGTATTGATAGCTGACAGCATCTTCTTTGCGATCCTTGCGATAAATGTCGATGCGGTGGGGCGTGTTACCGGTCTGCCCTGCCACCACGCCTCTGGGTTGACCCGATGTAAACTCTGCCCTGAGGGTATTATTCTGAAAAGATTGAAAGCTCATGGCGACACCGCCGTGGCGACAGTCAATGCACTGTTGGATGATCAGGGCCATAGGTTGCGGTATACCTTCGGAGCAGACTTCAGGCCGGTAAGCTGAAGCCATGACCTTAAGACAGGTTCGCAAAATATCCTCTTCTCCCTGAACTAAAGAGAGGTATTTGCCCGCCTGAGCGTCGCCGTAATTATCTTCATTGATGCCGGAACTGCGAACAATCACGGGTTGTGATGCAGAGAGTCCGCCCACCTGACTGTGCAGCCCCCTGATTTTTCCGGCCGCTTCAGAATCTTTAACCTGTTGGTAATAGTCTTCGCTGGCAATAAATTCTGCCAGACCCGCCAGCCAGTTATTCCTTTTGGTCTGCTGTGAAGGTGGCAAGGCATTGAGGCATGCCCTGATGTTCGTCAGGCTGATCTCTTTCTCTGCCTCAAGTTCACATGCAATCATTGGGAGATAGCGGGCTAAAAGTCTGCTATCCAGAGAGTGTTGCTCAAGCGCGTTCATGACCCGGGCTGGCACACATTCAAATGGCGGAACAGACAAACCGGCTTTTTTCATGCGCCACAAAAACATTCCCTTACCCCCCAGTTCTTCGCGGTTGAGGGGAGTCTGATCTGAAACAGATAAACAACAGTGACGTTTGGCTAAAGGCGTATTGCTGATGGAAACGCCACTGGAATCAGAATCATCGAGATGCTTTTTGGGTGAACTATCAGTTCCTCTGGATGGACTGCCAGCCCGGTTATTCTGACTTGAATAAGCTGTCAGGAGTCCATCATTCGATTTATCAGAATTGACATTTAACATTAAGATATCCCTTTCATAAATAACCGGCACATCAATAAAGTTCAACCTTCAGTCTGAAACAGGCACCAGTAAAAATGGCAATAAGCCGTTAAGGTCAAGGTTGTCAGAATAGATCAGAGCTGATTCACAAAATTATTGATCGTACCTAAAAGCAAAGTATTCATTTCGCAGCCGTTGACTGGCATATAGAAGCCCATTCCTCTGAAAGGCTTTCTCGACTTTCTCTTTATGCTCACTGAACAGCTGATCAGTTGAAACGACAAAATTCAACTGGTAATCTTCTGATGGTTCGATAATAAAACTTTTACCCTTCAAATGGGGATACACATCCTCAACCAACGGAGTCACCCATCCGGGATCTACTAATAAAGAATGATGCAAAAGTTCCCTGCGAGTGGCCTCACCGATATCATCACTCATCAGCACTTTTTCATAAGCATTCTCCAAATTAACTAACCGCCGGGAATGATCAATAAATTGCATCTGCTGGTGGTTTAATAACCGGTAGCAACTGGGAAGAATGTCATATTGCTGACTAAGAACCATTAAGAAAAGACAATGTTGAAAGGCGAATCTATCTGTTTCTGTCACAACATCACTATCAAGGCGTTGTGCAAGCAGGTTAAAGTTCCACTCAACCTCTTCAAAAATGCTTTTATCCTCTAAAAAAAGATCCAGATTCTGAACAGCACGTAAAGCTGTTATCAGTTTTCCAAAGGCCTCCTGCATGGTTTCAGGTGATGTCATTCGGGGGCATTCGACAATAATCTGCCCTGCAACGGCGTTGCAGCTTAGCTTCATGCTATCAGCATTTTTGTCCAGTTCGATGGCTTTCAGTAACTGCACCAGAAACCACATACGTTTCAACTTACCGGGTTCTTCACTACCATCCGATGGATGAAATGCGTCAGAAAATTTCAGCCGCAAGGTTCGTCCTTTCCCCCCCTCTGCCTTTTCAAGCAGCTCAATCAACCCCCAGTGTTCGCCAAACTTCATGTTAACAATAAATGCTCCCTCCATAGTGACGACCGTCGCATGACGCACTAATCTCTTGAGGGATGTTCTGCAGGATGCACTGATCAGCGGGACTGTTTCACCCGGGGTCGAGCACTCAACATAAGTGACGTTCTTATCCATAGATATCTTGCCCTGACCCGAGGTCAGTGTGACCGGTGCCAGCGCCTCTACGAAGCGCTTATGCAGAGCAAAAATCAGCTCATGGACACTTCGAACCTGCTCAGCTTCTCTGGGGTTGAGTGCTTGCAGACAAGATTGCAGCTGGTGGCAAGCAAACACCCACTGCCGAAACACTAACGGGGAAACCAGTCTTTCTTTAGCGACTTGCATTGGCAGAATGACACTGTCTAACTTTGATTCCACGGTCTCTTTCAGCTCCACAAACCGTTCCCTCAGGAGTGGAAATTCATCCTGCAATAACTTGACATGGGGTGAATCTTTTTTCCCGGCCAGCCGCAAGAATGCCTGGTAGCCCTTCAACAGGGCTTCAGCTCCATAAATCAGCCTGTTAACCCTGTCTCTGGTCTCTGCCAGTAGCTCTGAACGTTGTGCCGACATGCTCAGTTTTATCGGGTTTGCCAGACAATCCAGTTCGCTGCCGGAGTTAAAGAATGACAGGAGCCGGGCGTTTTGGTCGGTGAGCCATTGAAAGGCACTGGTGACCCTGGAGAATGTGCCTGGAGGGGGGGACAAATCATCCCGTGACGGGAGAGTTTTTGCTAAGGGCATATCCGCAAAATCAGAGGACAGACTGCTGTGACACGCCAGTTTTTCGGTACAGTCACCGGCGACAATAAAGGCGCCGGGCTTACCCCTGAAACGGGCACAGGCCAGCGTCGCCTGTTGGCCAACAAGAGTATCCATTGCCGCAAACTGACCAGCAACCAGCATCAAAGTTTTTCGTTTCTGTTTCATGAGAATGGCTACATGGTCATTGAATCCTCCTTCGAGAAGGACAAAACCCCCTGCCCGATCCAGGAACCCGGGCTCAAGCATCCAGTCTTCAGCGTGGTGGGCCACGACAATGGCTCTCTCTGGCATAGAGCCTGCGTGTCGTTTTTTGGCCAGCCAGATGGGTCCGGTACAGTAGCCTTCGCTGACGCTTTCGCCAATGGCCAGGGTCTGTTCGGGTATGGGCATGTTAAAATCCATGCCGCCAGAGAGTCGGGTAACAGGGCGCACCTGTAACAGGATCGGACGACCCAGACGATCGATGGCAAACTCCACATCCACCGGGCAGCACAGCAGGTTTTCCAGTCTTGTTACATAGTCACTGAGTTTTGAAACCATGTCATCAGTGAGTGCATGTCTGGCGTCGTCGGATTGGGCATCGGCATCAAAAACCTCAGTTTCCGAATAACCGTTATCATTTTTTTTCAGGATAAAGTAACTGGAGATCCTCCCTGGAAAGTATCGGAAACTGTTAACTTCTTCTACGCGATCCTCACGATAAATATCAATACGGTGGGGCCTGTTACCGGACTGCCCTGACACGACACCTTTGGGCTGACCATATGTGTACTCAAGCCTGACGGTATTCTCCTGAAAGGATTGGTAACTCATGGCAACCCCGCCATATCGACAATCAATGCACTGTTGGATGATCAGTGCCATAGGTTGGGGTACGCCTTCGGAGCAGACTTCAGGCCGGTAAGCTGAAGCCATGACCTCAAGGCAGGTTCGCAATACATCCTCTTCTCCCTGAAGTTTCGAGAGGTATTTGCCCGCCTGGGCATTGCCGTAGTTGTCTTCATTAACGCCAGAACTGCGAACAATAACCGGCTGTGATGGGCAGAGTTTTTCCAGCTGACAGCGCAGGTCTCTGATTTCCCGGGCTGCTTCAGAATCTTTAAGCTGTTCGTAATAGTCATCACTGGCAATAAATGTTGCCAGACCCGCCAGCCAGTCTTTCCTTTTGGCTTGCTCAGAAGGTGGCAAAGTAGCGACGTATTTCCTGATCTGCGACAGGCTGGTCTCTGCCTCCGGTTGATCAGGAATCCAGGGGAGATAGGGGGCCAGGCAGCGGCGATCCAGAGGCTCATGTTCAAGTGCATTCATGACCTGGATTGTCACACATTCAAAGGGTGGAACAGGCAGGTCGGCTTCCTTCATGCGCTGCAAAAACATTCCCTTACCCCCCAGCTGATGGCGGCTGGGGGGAGAATAGTCATCAGCCTGATCTGAAACAGGTGAACGGCAAAGACGATCGGCTAACGATGTCTGGACGGGAACGCCAGTGAGATCAGGATCACTGAAATAGCTTTTGTGTGGACTCTCGGCCCCGTCGGATAGACCCTCAGCCCCGGGAATCTGATTTGAATTCGTTGCCGGAGTCGGAGAATCTGCCCTTTGATAACAAGCGGGTAACATCAAAATATCCCTCTCATGTTAATATTCATCCATGTGACTCAATGACTGGGAGGTCAATAAACCTTTGACAATAGTTTTTTTATAAAGTTCACCCCTCAGGCTGAACCACGCAATAGGGGGAACAACAATGAGCTGTCAACACAGTTGGCACTGTTTAAGTACTCAGCCATACGGAATCGAATATTTCTGGCTTATTGGGCAGGTGCTCTGCAAGGCGCAACGACGGGAACATAGCAAGCTATGTGACCAGAGTTGCAACGCAGTCAGAGTGCCTGAACAATGAGTCAGAAAATATGATTTCGTATGGTTGAGTACTTAGCGTTGTCAGAATAAATGAAACCTTGTTCGGAGATTACTTGAGGTGTCGAATCACTTCGGGGTTTCTTTTTTTTGCTGCCTCAATAAAAGCCTTATATTGTTTAAGCTCATCAGACGCATACAAAAAAGCAAAAGAGTCCTGTTCAATTAAGTCCAGCATACACTCCCGATCATTCAATAATGTTTTCCTGACATTTCGTAGAATTTCAATATTAACGGCTATCAGGTTTTTAATAATGTTTTTATCGCTTCGGATTCTTTCACTGGCATAAGACACAGGTCCTGAATAAACTGCGACTGCAGCCCTGACTATCTCTTCATTATCCCGAAGTCTCGGGCTGGCATATTTGAGATGTATACCATCCCGTTTGATTGCAACCATGACAATTTCATAATTATCCCGAAGTCTCGGGCTGGCAAATTCCAGATAACTGCCATGAATAGTGACTGCAGCCATGACAATTTCATAATTATCCTGAAGTTTCGGGCTGGCATATTTCAGAGAAAAGCCATTTTGAGTGACTGCAGCCATGACAATTTCATAATTATCCCGAAGTCTCGGGCTGGCAAATTCCAGATAACTGCCATGAATAGTGACTGCAGCCATGACAATTTCATAATTATCCTGAAGTTTCGGGCTGGCATATTTCAGACAAAAGCCATTTTGAGTGACTGCAGCCATGACGACCACTTTATCACTCTTGAGTTTTTCACTCGCATATTTCAGGTTATCTGGATGTCTTGCAAGGGTCGCTAATACAAGGCTTTTATCATTTCGAACCTGCTGGCTGGCATATGTCAGCCCTTCCTTCACCACAACGTTCCTGACCTTTTCTTTGTGATCGGGAAGCGGCTGCCCCGGTGGCACATCAAACATCAGCGTGTAATCCCATGATGGCTTAATAATATAGTATTGGCCTCTCAAACGAGGATAGACAAGCTCAAACAATGGAGTCGCCTCATCGGGATTGAGCCATAAAAAATGATGCAGTACCTCCCTGCGGGTGTCCTCATCCACCTCATCACTCATTAACACTTCCGAAAAATTCTTCTCCGATAGAAAGAACCGCCGACTATGATAAACAAACTGCTGTTGATGGTCGCTTAAGAACGAGTAGCAAGCATCTGAAATACCGATCGCAACGGAGTAATGTAGTGAGCATAAGCCATGTTGAATTAAGCATTGTTGAAAGGCGAATCGATCGGCTTCTGTCACAACATCGCTATCAAGGCGTTGTGCAAGCAAATTAAAGCTCCACTGATCTCCTTCAAAAAGGGCTATATTACGTATGTACAGATCCAGACTATAGGTTGAATACAATGCCATTATCAGTTTTTCAAAAGCCTGCTGCAGGATTTTACGTGATGACATTCGAGAGCATTCAACAATCATTTCACCCACTGCAGGATTGACACTGATCTTCATACCATCTGCCTCTTTATCCAGTTCAATTGCCTTCAGCAACCGCGCCAGAAACCACATACGCTTCAACTTGCCGGGTTCCTGATAGCCATCAGGGCTCCGAAACCGGTCTGTAAACCTAAGCCGCAAGGTTCTTTCTTTCCCTCCTTCTGCGCATTCAAGTGCCTCAATAAGGCCTAAATGATGCCCAAGCTCCAGGTTAACCAACAAGGCATCATCCAGACTGACGACAGTTACCGGGTGCCTTGATTGTTCAATCAATGCTTTGCCGGACTGCCTCAATAACGGCACCTTTCCACCTGAGCCGCCCGGAGTCGTGCAATCGACATAGGTGATTTTCTTTTCTGTAGATATCATGCCCTGCCCCGAAGCCAAAGTGACCGGTGCCAGTGCCTCTACAAAGCGCTGATGCAGGGTAAAAATCAGCTCATGGACACTTAGGACCTGCTCAGCTGCGCTGGGGTTGAGCGCCTGAAGATCGGATTGTAGCTTATGGCAATCGGCCAGCCATTGACGAAAGATACCGGGGAATGGCCACCCTTCTTCAGCGGCTTGCATGGGCAGAATGACACTCTCCAGCCCTGATTGGATAGTCTTTTGCAAGGTCTCGAACCGGCTGATCAGTTGCTGCAATTCATCCCGCAATAACTGAACCTCGGGCGAACCTTTCTCACCCGCCAGCTGTAAGAAGGCCCAGTAACCCTGCAACAAGGCTTCGGCCCCATAAACCAGCCGATTTACGCTGACTTTAGTCTCTGCCAGTATCCTGGATCGTTGTGGCGACATGCTGAGTTTTAGCGGGTTTGTCAAACCATCCAGTCCGCCACCGGGGGCAAAAAATGCCAGCAGGCGGGCATTTTGATCCGTGAGCCATTTGAAACTGCTGGCAACCTGAAGGAATGTACCTTCAGGAAAGGACAAATCATTCCGTGAGGGGACGGCTTTGGCTAGCGGCACATCAGAAACAGCTGAGGACAGGCTTTTGTGCCTGGCCAATGTTCCGGTAAGGTCACCGGCAACAATAAAGGCACCGGGCTTATCGTTAAAGCGGGCACAGGCCAGCGTCGCCTGTTGCCCAACCTGAGCTTCCACTGCCGCAAGCTGCCCACCGGCCAGCATCAACGCTTTTTGTTCTTGTTTCATAAGGATCGCAAAATGATCATTGAATCCTCCTTTGGCAATGACAAAACCACCAACCCGCTTCAGGAACCCAGGCTCAAGCATCCAGTCTTCAGCGTGTGGGGCCACGACAATGGCACCCTCTGGCATAGAGTCTGCCTTTTGTCGTCTGGCCAGCCAGAGCGTTCCGGTGCAAAAGCCTTCACTGACACCGGCACCTGTGGCAATGGTCTCTTCGGGTATGGGCAGGGCAAAATCCATGCCACCAGAGAGTCGGGTAACAGGGCGCACCTGCACCGGGAACAGCTGCCACTTACGATTGATGGCAAACTCGGCATCCACGGGGCAGAACAACAGGTTTTCCAGCGTTATCGCCATCTCTCTGAGATCTGAGACCGTTTGATCACCAAGTAACTGTTCACCGTCGTCTGGCTGGGCACCGACATTATCAATTCTTGTTTCTGAATAACCATGATTGTTTTTGTTCAGGACAAAGTGACTTGAAATCGTACCGGGAAAATATTGATAGCTGTCAGGGCCTTCCTCATGAGAAATATCGATACGGTGAGGCGTGTTACCGGACTGCCCCGCAACCACACCTCTGGGCTGACCCTGAGTAAACTCAACCCTGATGGTTCCATCCTGAAAAGATTGAAAGCTCATGACGACACCGCCGTATTGGCAGTCAATACACTCCTGGATGATCAGAGCCATGGGTTGTGGTATGCCTTCGGGGCAGACTTCAGGGCGGTAGCCTGAAGCCATGACTTTCAGACAGGTACGCAAAACATCGTCTTCTTCCTGAACCAAAGAGAGGTATTTGCCTGCCTGGGCATCGCCGTAATTATCTTCGTTGACGCCAGAACTGCGGACAATAATCGGTTGTGATAAAGAGAGATTGTCCAGCTGACGACGCAGGTCTGTGATTTGTTGGGCCGCTTCAGACTCTTTAACCTGCTGATAAAAGTCATCACTGGCAATAAATTCCGCCAGCCCCGTCAGCACCCCGGCTCTTTTGACGGGTTCTGAAGGTGGCAGAGTATTGAGGTATTCCCTGATGAGCGTCAGGCTGCTGTGCACACCCGGCTCACAGGCGATATCGGGAAGATAGCGAGTTAAAGAGTGAGGATCCAGAGGGTGTTGTTCAAGCGCATGAACGAGCTGAGTTGTCACACATCTGAACGCTGGAACACGCAGACCAGCTTCCTTCATGCGTTGCAAAAACAGTCCCTTACCCCCAAGCTGATGCCGGATGGGGGGAGAATAGTCATCAGCCTGATCTGAAACAGATGAACAGCAGGTGCGTTTGCCAAGGCACGTCGGGTCTGGAATGGAAGTGCTATCAGGATAACTGAAATAACTTTTGAGGTAATTAACAGCCCTGCCGTATAAACTACCAACCCTGCCGGATGAACTACCAGTCCCGGTAATCTCATCTGGATTCGTTGTTGGACTCCGAAGCGCTGACATATGAGAATTAGCAGGTAACATCAAGATATCCCTCCCATGTTAATATTCATCCATGATTCATCTAGCAGCCTGTCGGACTTAAGACTGTCCTACTGCGGTTGCAATAAATTGGTCTAAAAATCCCTGTTTCTTCGTCAAATAGCTCGCTATTCTCCTCAGAAACAGAGATTTTTATCCTCAATTTCTTGCAATCCTCGCTACGGACGCTTAAGTCCGACAGGCTGCTAGAAAAAACATCAATTAATCTTTTGACAATAATTTTTTTATAAAGTTCAACCTGTACGATCCTTCAACACCGCTTTACTGACATATCTTAAGTTATCAAAACTGACAGCCATTAAGGCTTTGATAATGTTTTTTTATCGCTTCGAATTCTGTCACTGGCATATTCCAGGGCTGCTGAATCATGTTTGATAGCGGCTTTGACAACCTCTTCATTATCCCGCAGTTTGGTGCTGGCGTATTGCAGGCTACAACCATCTCCGCTGACTGCAGTGAGGACGACCTGTTTATCACTCCTCAGCTTTTCACTGACATATTTCAGGCTATACGGATGTATTGCAAGAGCCGCTAACATAAGGTCTTTGTCATTTCGAATTCGTTGGCTGGCACATTTTATGCCATGCTTGAGCAAGAAACTCCTGACCCTTTCTTTTTGCCCCCTGAGCAACGGCATCGGTGGCACATCAAACTCCAGACTGTAACTATAGGAACGTTTGATAATGTAGTATTGATCTTTAAGATGAGGATACAAAAGCTCAACCCATTGACTGGCGTTACCAGGATATGACAATAAAAAATGATGTAATAGCTCCCTTAAGATATCTTCAGAGACCTGATCACTCATTAATAGTTCCCAAACATTGTCCTTCGATTTGACCAGACATCGACCTTGATCCATGAACTCTTGTTGATGCTTGCTTAATAACGGGTAACACTCTGGAGCAATGCCATCTCGGACACTATTAACCATTGAGAAAAGGCAATGCTGAAAGGCGAATCTATTAGCTTCTGCCGAAGCATCGCTGTCAAGGCGCTGCGCAAGCCAGTTAAAGCTCCACCGACCTCCTTCAAACAGAGTTATCCGACTTAAGTATTGATCCAGACTAACTAATGAATATAATGCCTTGGTCAGTTTTACAAAGGCCTCCTGCATGTTTTCACGTGATCTCATGCGAGTGCATTCAACGATAATTTCACCCGCTACAGCGTTACAACTTGTCTTCATGCTACCCGCATTTTTATTGAGTTCGAACGCTTTCAGTAACTCCACCAGAAACCACATACGTTTTAATTTGCCGGGTGAATCACTGCCATCATCACTGTCAAAAGAGTCAGAAAATTTCAGCCGCAGGGTTCGTCCTTTCCCCCCCTCTGCACGATCAAGTAGCTCGATAAGACTCACATGAGTGCCTAACTTCAGGTTAACAATCAAGGCTTCATCCATACAGACGACAATCGCTTTACGAAACAATAATCCTTCGAGGGATGCTTTGCAGGCTGGACTCAGTAGCGGTGCCGTTTCACTCGGAGTCCTGTGATCAATGTAGGTGATGCGCTTTTCCCGAGAGACCCTGCCCTGACTCGAGGCAAGAGTGATCGGTGCAAGCGCATTTACGAAGCGCTGATGTACAGCAAAAATCAGTTCATGGACACTCTGTACCTGCTCAGCCCTCCAGGGGTTGAGAGCTTGAAGATAGGATTGCAGCTGATCGCAGTCTGCCAGCCAATGACGAAACATTACCGGAGATAGCTGCCCGTCTTCAGCAGCTTGCATTGGCATAATGATACTCTTCAAGCCAGATAGGATGGTCTGTTTCAGCGTCTCAAAGCGGTTGGACAGGTGCAGAAATTCATCCAGCAATGGCTCAACCCGGGATGAACTACTGTCGCCCGCCAGCCGCAGGAATGCCTCATAACCCTGCAACAGCTTTTCAGCTCCATAAATCAGTCGGCTTATGTTCTCTCTGGCGTCTGCCAGTAACTCTGATCGTTGCGGCGACATGCTTAGTTTTATGGGGTTTGCCAGACAATCCAGTCCGCCGCCGGAGGCAAAAAATGCCAGCAGGCGAGCATTTTGATCCGTGAGCCATTGAAAACCGCTGGCGACCTGACAAAGTGTATCTTCAGAGGGAGACAAATCAGCCCGCGACGGGACGGCTTTACCCGGCAGCACATCAGAGAAGGCAGAGGATAAATTTCTGTGACTGGCCAGTTTTCCGGCAAGGTCACCGACAACAATAAAGGCGCCGGGCTCACCGTTAAAGCGAGCGCAGGCCAGTGTCGCCTGTTGGCCATCCTGAGCGATCACAGCCGCATACTCATCACCGGCCCGCATCAAGGCTATTTTTTCCTGTTTCATGAGGATCGCTACATGATCATTGAATCCGGCTTCGGCCAGCACAAAACCTCCTGCCCGTTTCAGCAAGCCGGGCTCAAGCATCCAGTCTTCTGCCTGCCGGGCGACGACAATAGCGCCCTTTGGCATAGAGTCTGCCTGTGTTTTTTTAGCCAACCAGAGTGGCCCGGTGCAGAAGCCTTCACTGATGCCCTCGCCAATGGCCAGAGTCTCTTCGGGTATGGGCATGGCAAAAACCATGTCGCCGGAGAGTCGGGTAACAGGGCGCACCTGCAACAGGAACAGACGATCCTGATGATCGATAGCAAACTCCACATCCACGGGGCAGAGCAAAAGGTCTTCCAGTTTTGTCACCGCATCCCTGAGATCTGAAACCATTTTATCAGTAAGTTCCTGTCCACTGTCGTCTGATTGAGCATCGGCATTAGCAATGATTGTTTCCGAATAGCCGTTATTATTCTTATGCAAGACAAAGTGACTGGAGATTGTTCCGGGAAAGTACTGATAGCTGTGAGCTTCTTCTTTGTGATCTTCGCGATAAATATCAATGCGATGGGGCCGGTTACCGGACTGCCCTGCCACTGCGCCTCTGGGCTGACCACGTGTGTACTCAACCCTGATGGTATCTTCCTGAAAAGATTGAAAGCTCATGACGACACCGCCGTATCGGCAATCAATGCACTGTTGGATGATCAGTGCCATGGGTTGTGGTATGCCTTCGGAACAGACTTCAGCCCGGTAACCTGAGGCCATGACCTTTAGGCAGGTGCGCAATACATCCTCTTCTCCCTGAACTTCCGAGAGGTATTTGCCCGCCTGGGCATCGCCGTAGTTATCTTCGTTGATGCCGGAACTGCGGACAATAACAGGTTGTGATCTGGAGAGTTTGTCCAGCTGATGGCGAAGAGTCCTGATGTGTCGGGCCGCTTCAGAATCTTTAACCTGTTCGTAATAGTCATCACTGGCAACAAATTGCGCCAGACCCAGCAGCCAGTTATCCCTTTTGCTTTGCTCTGAAGGCGGCAAGGCATTGAGGTGTTCACGGATGTTCTTGAGACAGGTCTCTGCCTTCAGTTCACGGTCAATCCCGGGGAGATAGCGGTCAAGGTTATCCAGAGGCTGTTGTTCAAGAGCACTCATGACTTGAGCAGTAACACATTCGAACGGTGGCACAGACAGACCGGCTTTCTTCATGCGCTGCAAATACATTCCCTTGCCACCAAGTTGTTTCCGGCTGGCGGCAGAACAGTCAGCAGCCTGGCCTGAAACAGGGGAACAGCAGGTGCGCTTGTTTAGCCACGTTGGGTCGGGAACGTCACTGAGATCAAGATGACTGAAATACCTTTTGAGGCAACTACCAGCCCCGCTGGATGAACTACCAGCCCCGGTATTCTGCCCTGGGTTCGTCTTCGATATTTGAGGATCAAAAGTTTCAGGCAACATCAAGATATCCCTCTCATATTAATATTTATCCATAATTCAATGGCTAACGCCTAAAAAATCACCTATCTCACATTTGACAATAATTTTTTTATAAAGTTCAGCACTCAGGCTGAACCAGACAAAAGGTCAAACAACAATGAGCTGTCAACACAGTTGGCACTGTTTAGCGTTGTCGGAACAAACGCGTTAACTCTCTTAAGGGCGAGTCACCATAGGCTGTCCGTCGTCGCTCTTGACTACTATAAATTGGACATAGGCAGTTCCTATCGATGACTTATAGGGAGTACCATTGCCAAGGTCATAGGCACTGACGGTAATTTCGTGTACCAGACATGCGCCTCGAGAAGGTGCAGTAAATGCCCCCCAGGAAGCGAGTGCATAGGTTTGTGTCTCACATTCCCAAGCGGATCCGCCAATGTATTTGATTTCACCATATACCTCGAGGTCAGTTTTATTAACGATACGGACATGAGACCAGGCAAAAACCTGAGTTGCAAACAGAAGCAAGATGCCCGCGATCATGCTTCCTGACTGTTTTACCTTTAACATATTTCGTAGCCTTAAGACTTAAATGCCTGATTATATCACTCAGGCTTCTGACCCGCTCTCAGGGCAGTATCCGTGCCGCCGTCTGCTTAAACGACACACTGCAAACCAGAAACCACCAGACCGGGTTATATCATCCTTACCGGAGATATGCGTTGCGTAAGGCGAGGTGTTGACTCACTTCGGGGTTTCTGTTTTTTGCTGCCTCAATAAAAGCCTCATTCTGTTTAAGCTCGGGAGCAACAAAAATAAAAGCAGCAGAATCCTTTGCAATTAAGTCCAGCATATACTCAGGATCCTCCAATATCGTTTTATTGACGTATATCAGGTTATTAATGTTGATAGCTATCAAGGTTTTAATAATGTTTTTATCGCTTCGAATTCTTTCACTGGCAAATTTCAGAGCGCCTGAAGAATTTGTAACAGCGGCTATGACAACCTTCTCATCATCCTGAAGTGTCGGGCTGGCATATTGCAGATAATAACCATCTTTAGTGACTGCATGCATGACGACCTCAGCAACACTCTTCAGCTCCTCACTTACATATTCCAGGCTATGTGGATGTATTGCAAGGGCTTCTATCACAAGGTCTTTATCATTGCGAATCCTTTGGCTGGCACATTCCAGTCCATCCCTGTGCAAGATATTCCTGACCCTTTCTTTATGATTACCAAGCGCCTGAACCGGTAAAAAATCAAACTTCAGGCTGTAACTGCAGGATAGCTTGATAACAAAGTAATGATCTTTCAAATGAGGATACACAAGATCAATCCATCGATTAGCCTCACCGGGATCTGACAATAAAAAATGATGCAGTAGCTCCCTGCGGGTGTCCTCAGGGAGTTCATTTCTCATTAATACGTCGCCAGGATTACCCTCCAATTTAAACAACCGATGACCATTATCAATAAACTGTTGTTGATGACTGCTTAATAACAAGTAGCAACTGAGATCAATGGCATATCGGTAACGTTCAGCCATTAAGAAAAGGCAATGTTGAAAGGCAAATTTATTGGCTTCTGCAGCAACATCGCTATCAAGGCGTTGCGCAAGCATGTTAAAGCTCCACTGCTCCCCTTCAAAAACAGGTCTTGGGCCTAAAAACATATCCAAAGATCTAACAGCCTCTAATGCCCTTATCAGTTTCACAAAGGCACCCTGCATGACTTGAGTTGATGTTATTTGCGGGCATTCGACGATCACTTCAGCCGCTGCGACGTTGCAACCAGGCTTCATGCTGGCAGCATTTTTATCCAGCTCTATCGCTTTCAGTAACTGCACAAGAAACCACATACGTTTTAACTTGCCAGGTGCATCACTACCATCAGAGTAGGAAAAATTGTCAGAAATTTTCAACCGCAAGGTACATCCTTTTGCCTCTTCTTCGTTTTTAAGTAGCTCGATAACGCCTACAAGATCGGTTATCTTAAAGTTAACAATCAAAGTATCGTCCATACTGGTAACAGTTCCTTCAAAAAGTCCTGATTCTCCAAGGACTGCTATGCAGGACCGATTCAATAACGTTGACTTTTCACCCGCGCCACCCGGAGTCGTGCAATCAACATATATGACCTTATCATCTCTGGATAGCATGCTCAGAGCTGAGGCCCTGGTAACCGGTCTCCGGGCCTCTGTCACGGACCTATACAAGTCAGAGACCAGGTGATTGACACTGCGTACCTCTTCAGTCTTCAAAAAATTGAGCGCTTTAAAACAGGTTAGAACGACTTCTTTATCACACTTCAGTTCTTCACTCACATATTTCAGGCTGTATGGATGTACGGCAATGGTCGCTAATACAAGATCTTTATCATTGCGAACCCGTTGGCTGGCATATTTCAGTCCCTGCCTGCTTAAAACATTCTTCATATTTTCTCTTTGAGCCCCAAGGAACTGAATGGGTGAAACCTCGAAATTTACACTGCAACTGCAGGATGGATTGATAACAAAGTACTGATCTTCCAGCTCATACACCTCTTCAAACAATGGCGCAGCGTCATCAGGCTTTAACAACAAAAAATGCTGCAAGAGTTCCCTGCGGGTGTCCCCGGGGATCTTATCACTCATTAACGTTTCCAGAGGGGGGGGTATTGATTCAGCAAGACGTCGACTATGACGAATAAACTGTTCTTGATGATTGTTCAAGAACTTTATTAATAATCGGTAACAATCCTCATTAATGTTATGTCGAGCAGAATAAGCCATTAAGAAAAGGCAGTGTTGAAAGGCAAATCTATGGGCTTCTGTCGTAACATCGCTATCAATGCGTTGCATAAGGCTGTTAAAGCTCCACTGATCTCCATCAAAAATGGCTGCTGAGTTTAAGTCCATATCCAGGTTTCTAATGACAGATAACGCCGCTGTCAGTTTTACAAAAGCTTCCTGCATGATTTGAGGTGATTTCATTCGGGGGCATTCGACAATCATTTCACCCGCTACGGCATTGCAACTGAACTTCATAGGACCCGCTTGTTCGTCCAGATTGATCGCTTTCAGTAACTGCATCAGAAACCACATACGTTTCAATTTGCCGGAGCCATCACTGCCATCAGCTGTGGCAAACCGGTCAGAAAATTTCAGCCGCAGGGTACGTCCTTTCCCGCCTTCTGCTTCTTCAAGTAGCTCGATAAGGCCCACATGATGTCCTAGTTGTAGGTTAACAATCAAAGCAGCATCCATAATGATGACAGTCGCTTCACACTCTGATCTTACGAGGCATGCATTGTAGGAGTGAGTGAATAGCGGTACCTTTTTAGCCGAGTCACCCGGAGTCCTGCAATCTACATAGGTGATGGGCCATATCCTGGTGATCTTGCCCTGACCCGATGCCAGGGTAACCGGTGCCAGTGCCTTGACGAAGCGCTCATGCAAGGCAAAAATCAGTTCATGAACACTTCGGAGCTGCTCAGGCGTGTTGGGATTGAGAGCCTGAAGAGATGACTTTAGTTGCTGACACGCCGTCAACCAGTGTCGAAAAATGCCCATGGATTTCTGACCTTCTTCACCGGCTTGCAGGGGAAGGCTGATCATTTCTAACTCTGATTGGATTTTCTCTTTCAACGTCTTGAACCGGTTGCTCAGTTCCGGTAATTCATTCAGCCATGGCCCGATTTCGGATGGGTCCTTTACGCCCGCCAGCTGCAGGAATGACTTGTACCCATTCAGCAATGCTTCAGCCCCATGAATCAGCCGGTTTACACTGTCCCTGGTCCCTGCCAGCAACTTTGAGCGTTGTGACGACATACTCAGTTTTATCGGGTTTGCCAGACAATCCAGTCCGCCGCCTGAGGCAAAAAATGCCAACAGGCGGGCGTTTTGATCTGTGAGCCACTGAAAACCGCTGGTAACCTGATCGAATGTACCTTCAGCGGGGGACAAATCCTGCCGTGACGGAACGGCTTTGGTTAACGGCACCTCAGAAACAACAGAGGTCAGGCTTCTGTAACTGGCCAGTTTTTCGCTGAGGTCACCAGCAACAATAAAGGCTCCGGGCTTACCTTTAAAGCGTGCACAGGCCAGCGTCGCCTGTTGCCCAACCTGAGCTTCCACTGCCGCAAGCTGCCCACCGGCCAGCATCAACGTTTTTCCTTCCTGTTTCATGAGGATTGCTACATGATCATTGAATCCTCCTTCGGCGATGACAAAGCCTCCTGCCTGCTTCAGGAACTCAGGCTCGAGCATCCAGTCTCCAGCATGATGGGCCACGACAATGGCACCCTCTGGCATAGAGTCTGCCTTTTGTTCACTGGCCAGCCAGATGGGTCCGGTACAGTAGCCTTCGCTGACGCTCTCGCCAGAGGCAATAGTCTCTTCCGGTATGGGCATGGCGAAATCCATGTCGCCAGAGAGTCGGGTAACAGGGCGCACCTGCAACAGGAACACGCGACCCCGGTGATCAATGGCAAACTCCGCATCCACGGGGCAGAGCAACAGGTCTTCCAGTTCTGTCACCGCGTCCCTGATATCTGAAAGCATTTTATCCGTGAGTTTCAGTCCACCGTCGCCTGATTGAGCATCGACATTATCAATTCTTGTTTCCGAATAGCCGTTATTGTGCTTGTACAGGATGAAGTGACTTGTGATGGTCCCGGGATAGTATTGAACGTCTTCGGCACCTTCCTTGCGATAAATATCGATGCGGTGGGGCGTATTACCGAATTGTCCTGCCACTACGCCTTTGGGCTGACCCTTTGTGTACTCAACCCTGACGGTTTTATCCTGAAAGGATTGAAAGCTCGTAAAGACCCCGCCGTATAGGCAATCAATGCACTGTTGGATAACCAGCGCCATGGGTTGTGGTATGCCTTCGGGACAGACTTCAGGCCGGTAACCCGAGGCCATGACCTTAAGACAGGTTCGCAAAATATCCTCTTCCCCCTGAACTAAAGAGAGGTATTTGCCCGCCTGGGCATCGCCGTAATTATCTTCATTGATGCCGGAACTGCGGACAATCACGGGCTGTAATTTGGAGACTTTGCCCAGCTGAGAGCGCAGAGCCCTGATTTGTCGGGCCGCTTCAGAATCTTTAATCTGTTCGTAATAGTCATTACTGGCAATTAATTTCGCCATACCCGACAGCCATTCATCCCTTTTGGTTTGCTCTGAAGGCGGTAGGGCATTGAGGTATTTCCTGATGCTCGCCAGGCTGGTTCCCACCTCCGGTTCATAAATAATTCCGGGGAAGTAGCATTCTAAAAGATGGGCATCCAGAGGGTGTTGTTCAAGCGCATTCATGACTTGAGCACTAACACATTCGAAGGGCGGAACAGACAGACCGGCTGCTTTCATGCGCAACAAAAACATTCCCTTGCCCCCGAACTGTTCCCGTTCGGAAGGAGAACAGCCAGCAGCCTGCTCTGAAACAGCTAAATGGCAGAGACGTTTGGTTAAAGGGGTTTCGCTGGTCGAAACGCCAGAGAGAACAGAATTATCGAAATGCCTTTTGGTTGCACTGCGACCGCTGTTGGATAGACTGCCAGCCCCGGTGTTCTGATTTGAACAGGTGCCCGGGCTTCGGGGATCTAATTTGCCAAAATTTTCAGATAAAGGTAACATCGCGACATCCTCGTCATACTAATACCAATCGTATTTTCTAACTCCCGCAATGAGCATGGAGATTTGAGCCTTAAGACAAGGCGGCGTGAGGAGTCATAGCCTTAGCTATGGCGACGATCGCCAACGCAGGATTAAGGCTCAAATCTTCAGCGCAATAGGGAGTTAGAAAGTTCGATTGGTATAAGTACTCATCCATAATTTAATTGCCAGAAATTCAATGTATCACCCTGTTCAGACAATGATATTTTTATAAAGTTCCCCCCGTCAGACTGAAATACGAAATAAAAAGAATGCCAATAAGCTGGCAACAGGGTTTGCACTGACTAACTTTTCAGAGCCGTTCAGACCTTATCCAAAAGCTCTCTGGTGTATTGAATAACTGCGGGATTTCTTTGTTTTGCTGCCTCGATAAAAGCCTTATTAAGTTTAAGCCCGGGAGCAGCAAATTCAAAAGCACGTGGATTTTGTTCAATAAAATCGAGCATAGAATGGTAATTATTCAACACCGTATTACTGGCATATGCCAGGTAATCAATATTATGAGTAATGACACTTTGAATAATGTTTTTATCACTTCGGATTTTCTCACTGGCATACCTCACAACTGCTGGACGCTTTGCGATAGCCGCTATCACCACCTCATCATAATTTGGGAGTTCCGGGCTGACGCAGCTCATACAATAGCTCTTCTGAGTAACTGCGGCTACGATGACATCTTTATCACTCTTCAGTTCTGCACCTACATATTTCAGGTTAAATGGATGTACTGCAATGGCTTCTAATACAAGGTCTTTATCATTTCGAACCCGTTGGCTGGCATATTCCAGCCCATCTTTCAGCAAAGCTTGCCTGACCTTTTCTTTAATATCCGAAAGCGACTGAAACGGTGGAACAACAAACGTCAGCGTGTAAGTGTGTGATGGCTTGATAATAAAGTATTGGCCTCTCAAATGGTGATAAAAATCCTCAACCGGGCCAACAGAGTAATAGGGATCTAGCAATAAAAAATGATGTAAGAGTTCCCTGCGCATGCTCTCATTCATGTCATCACTCATAAATATTTCCTTCAGACTCGCCTCCGGTTTTTTCCCTGAATAGACTAAAGACCGACACTCCCCTAATCGCTCAGTATGATGAACAAACTGTTTAAGATCGTTACTGAGTAACTGGCAACAAGCGGGACTCATCCAATAATCGTTCTTATAAAACATTGAAAAAAGGCAATGTTGAAAGGTGAATCTATCAGCTTCTGTCGCAGCAACGGGATTAAGACGTTGTGCAAGCAAGTTAAAATCCCAATGAGGTTCTTCAAAAATGTCTTCGTAATCAAAGAGAATATCAAGATCAGTCATAGAATCTAAAACAACCATCAGCTTTTCAAAGGCATACTGCATAGCTTGAGGTGATTGCATTTGCGTACATTCGACAATAACTTCACGCGCTACCGCATTGTAACTGAGCCTCATGGGATCAGCATTTTCATCCAGTTCGATGGCCTTCAGAAACTGTGTCAGAAACCAGACCCGCTGTAACTTGCCGGATTTATATAAGCCACCAGGTCTATCGAATTGGTCAGAAAATTTCAGCCGCAAGGTTCGTCCTTTCCCACCCTCTGCGTTTTCAAATAATTCGACAAGGCTGACATGAACGCCTAATCCCAGATTAACCAACAAGGCATCATCCATAATGACAACAGTCCCTGAAAGCTCTAATTCATTCATAATGGCTTTACCGGTTGGACTCAATAGCGACGCATTTTCATCAGGATTACCCTGGGTCGTGTAATCAACATAGGTGATTCGCTTTTCCCTGGATAACCGGCCCTGACCCGAGTCCAGAGTGATCGGTGCCAGTGCTTTTATAAAGCGCAGATGCAGCGCAAAAATCACTTCATGAACACTTCGGAACTGCTCAGCCTCCCTGGGATTGAGTGCTTGAAGACAAGATTGCAGTTGTTGGCAAGCTGACAGCCAATCACGAAACGATAACTGCCGTTCTTCATCGTCATCCTGGGGCAGGATGATAGCCTCCAGCAATGATTGGATGGTCTGTTTCAGTGTCTTGAACCGGTTGCTTAATAGTGGTACTTCATCCTGCAATAACTGAACCTCTGATGAACTGCTGTTTCCCGCCAGCAGCAGGAATGCCCGGTACCCTTCCAGCATTGCCTCAGCGCCATGAACCAGCCTGTTTACACTGTCTCTGATCTTTGCCAGTATCCCGGATCGTTGTCGAGACATGCTCAGTTTTACCGGATTTGCCAGACAATCCAGTCCGCCGCAGGAGGCAAACATTGCCAACAGACGGGCATTCTGATCTGTGAGCCATTGAAAACCGTCGGCAACCTGAAGGAATGTGCCTTCAGGGGGGGACAAATCATCCCGTGACGGGACGGCCTTTGCCAACGATAAATCAGAAAATGCAGAGGACAGGCTTCTGCAACTGGCCAGTTTTCCGCTAAGGTCACCGGCAACAATAAAGGCTCCGGGTTTTTCGTTAAAGCGGGCGCAGGCCAGCGTCGCCTGTTGCCCAACCTGAGCGACCACTGCCGTAAACTGGCCACCGGCCAGCATCAAAGCTATTTCTGCCTGTTTCATGAAGATTGCTACGTGATCATTGAATCCTCCCTCAGCAATGACAAAACCACCAACCCTCTTCAGAAACTCAGGCCCAAGCATCCAGTCTTCAGCATGGTGGGCCACGACAATGGCTCCCTCTGGCATAGAGCCTGCCTCTGGCTGACTGGCCAACCAGAGTGGACCGGTGCAGAAGCCTTCGCTGACGCCCTCGCCAATGGCCAGGGTCTCTTCGGGTATGGACATGACAAAATCCATGCCACCAGAGAGGCGGGTAACAGGGCGCACCTGCAAAAGGAACAGACACCCCTGATGATCAATAGCAAACTCCACATCCACGGGGCAGAGTAATAAGTTTTCCAGCTCTGTCAGCCACTCCATGAGTGTCGAAACCGTGTCATCACTGAGTTGTTGTCCAACGTCGCCTGACTGGGCATCGGCATTATCAATTCTTGTTTCCGAATAGCCGTTATCGTTCTTTTGCAGGATGAAGCGACTTGAGATCGTCCCCGGAAAGTATTGAGAGCTGGCAGCTTCTTCTTCACGATCCTCGCGATAAATATCAATACGGTGGGGCCTGTTTCCGGACTGCCCTGCCACTGCGCCTCTGGGCTGACCCCGTGTGTACTCAATCCTGACGGTATCATCCTGAAAGGATTGAAAACTCATGGCGACTCCGCCATATCGACAATCAATGCACTGTTGGATAATGAGCGCCATGGGTTGCGGTATGCCTTCGGGACAGATTTCAGGCCGGTAAGCTGAAGCCATGACCTTGAGACAGGTTCGCAAAATATCTTCTTCTCCCTGAACCAAAGAGAGGTATTTGCCCGCCTGGGCATCGCCGTAATTATCCTCATTGATGCCAGAGCTGCGGACAATAACCGCTTGTGATGCAAGGAGTACACCCAGCTGACGGCGCAAACCAGCTATTTGTCGAGCCGCTTCAGAATCTTTAACCTGTTGGTAATAATCATTACTGGCAATAAATTCTGCCAGACCCGACAGCCAGTCATCCCTTTTGGTTTGCTCTGAAGGCGGCAAGGTATTGAGGTAGTCACGAATGTTCCTCAGGCTGTTCCCTGTGTCCCACTCATGGACAATCCCGGGAAAATAGCGGTCTAAAAGATGGCTATCCAGAGGGTGTTGTTCAAGCGTATTCATGACTTGAGCAGTCACACATTCGAAAGGCGGAACAGACAGACCAGCCTTTTTCATGCGCCACAAAAACATCCCCTTGCCCCCGAGTTGTTCCCGATTCTGAGGCGAGTAGCCAGCAGTCTGATCTGCAACAGATGGACGGCAGTGACGCTTGGTCAGGGGAGTTTCGCTGGTCGCAACGCCACAGGGATAAGGATCACTGGAATGCCTTTTAGATAAACTGCTAATCCCCTTGGATGAACTGTCGGCGCCAGCATCCCGATTTGGATCAGTTTTCGGGATTTGACCCTCTGAACGGCCAGAATGAGCAGGAAACATCAAGACTTCCCTCCGTTATTGATATTCATCCATGATTCAATCGCTGACGAATAAACAAATCTCTTTCTATTGACAATAATTTTTTTGTAAAGTTCAGCCTGAAGCACGCAATAGGATAAATAAGTACCTGGCCAGTTGGTTTCACATATTATGGCGAGTGGATTTTTTCATCCTTCAAGGCGCAACGACGGGCGCGTAGCCTTAGCTACGCAACCAGCGTTGGAACGCAGAAGGATGGAAAAAGCCGCCGTCCAGAATATGTGAAACCAACTGGTTAGGTACTTAACAACTCGGTTTGTACTGGAGGGCGTTATCTGATGAGAAAATTGTTGCTTGCCTGCTTAAAAAAACCGGTAGCAACTGGCTGATAATCAAGCTTAGAGGATGTTACACAGAATGCTATGGTCCTCAGCGTTTTCGGGCTGATTTTTCTGTTGTGAACTTGCACTCCCAGTATTAATACACATTCTTAAAGTCTTCTCGGAGAGGTATTGAACAACATCAGGGTTCCTGTAGATTGCTGATCGGATAAAATCCCTATCGCGCCTGAGTTCATCTACAGCATAATTGAAAACACAACAATGATGTTCAATCAGGTTCAGCAGATACTCGCGATCACTCAGTATTCTTTTACTGGCACATTTTAAGTTCACAATATTATCATCGATAACCATTTTTATAATGTTTTTATCACTTCGGATTCTTTCACTTGCAAAACTCAGCGCTGCTGGATAACTGGCGATAGCGGTCTTTACAATATTTTCATCATCCCGCATTTCCGGGCCAGCATCATCCAGCCAAATGCCATGCTCTTTGACTGCAGTCATGACAACCTCTTTATCATTCTTCATTTTTTCACCAGCAAACTCAAGGTCTCCTTGACGTTCTGCAATGATTGGTAATACCAGGTCTTTATCATTCCGAACCCGCTGACTGCCATATTGCAGTCCGTGCTTCAGCAAGGCTTTTTTGAATGTTTCTTTATCACCAGAAAGCCACAGATCCGGAGGGACTTCAAAACTTAGCCGGTAACTGTAGGATGATGGTTTTATAACATAGTATTTATCTCTCAAATCGGGATAAATATCTTCAACCAATGGAGCCGTTCTTTTGGCATCGAGGAATAACAAATGATGTAAAAATTCCCTGCGGGTTTCTTCAGTGATCTCATTGCTCATCAATATTTGCCGATAGTCATCCTCCGATTTATTACGACACTCATCAAACCGTTGGGCATAATTAATAAATTGCTGGTAGTGATCGGGTAATAACAGCAAATAATCAGGATTGTAGGAGAAATGCTTCTCATAATACATTGCGAAAAGGCAATGTTGAAAGGCGAACCTGTCAGCTTCTGCCGCAACATCGCCGCTCAGGCGTTGTGCCAGTGAGCTAAAGTTCCACTGATCTCCTTCAAAAACCTTAATGTACTGCATTTTACAATCCACATTACACATATCACGTAATACAATAATCAGTTTTTCAAAGGCATCCTGCATGTTTTCAGTTGCTTTTATTCGAGTGCATTCGACGATAATGCCTCCTGCTACCGCATTGCAAAACAGCTTCATGCTATCAGCATTTTCATCCAGTTGGAGCACTTTCAGTAACTGCACCAGAAACCACATACGCTTTAACTTGGCGGTTGTATCAACACCATCATCTTTATAAAACTGGTCAGAGAATTTCAGCCGTAAGGTTCGTTCTTTGCCTCCCTCTGCGCATTCAAGCAGCTCAATAAGGCACACATGACTTCCAAGCTTCAGGTTAACAATCAAGACATCATCCATGATGACGACAGTCCCTGAACAAGCAAACTTTTCAATTAATGCTTTCGAGGACGGCCTCAATAGCAGTGCCTTTTCTCCCGGGTTGCACTGAGTTGTGTAATCAAGGTAGGTAATATTCGCTTCTTTTGATAGCTTGCCCTGACCGGAAAGCTGAGTGATCGGTGCCAGTGCAGATACAAAGCGCGAGTGCAAGGCAAAAATCAGCTCATGAACACTCCGGACCTGCTCAGCCTCTTTAGGATTCAGTGCTTGCAGAGAGGATTGCAGTTGCTGACAGGCAGTCAGCCATTGATGAAATGTTATCTGCCTGTTTTTACCATCATCCAGAAGCAGGATAATAGCCTCCAAACTGGATCGGATGGTTTGTTTCAGCGCCTCGAGCCGGTTGCACAATGTCGGTATTTCATTCCGCAATAACCGAACCTCGTAAGCACCTGTTTTTCCCGCCAGCAACAAGAACGCATGGTAGCCATCCAGAAAAGCTTCAGCCCCCTGAACCAGCCGATTTACCCTGACTCTGATCTCTGCCAGCAACTCTGAACGTTGTGGTGACATGCTCAGTTTTATGGGATTTGCCAGATAATCCAGTCCGCCACCAGAGGCAAAAAATGCCAACAAACGGGCATTTTGATCCGTGAGCCACTGAAAACTGCTGGCGACATTAAGGAATGTGCCTTCAGGGGGGGACAAATCATCCCGTGACGGGACGGCTCTGAGCAGCGACACATCAGAAAATGCAGAGGACAGGCTTCTGCGACTGGCAAGTTCACCGCTAAGGTCACCGACAACAACAAAGGCGCCAGGCTCACCTTTGAAGCGGGCAAAGGCCAGCGTCGCCTGTTGGCCAACCTGAGCGGCCACGACCGAGAACTGTCCACCGGCCAGCATCAAGGTTTTTCCTTCCTGTTTCAGAAGGATCGCGACATGATCATTGAAGCCTCCTTCGGCAAAGACAAAACCCCCTGCCCGTTTCAGGAACTCTGGCTCAAGCATCCAGTCTGCAGCATGGTGAGCTACGACAATGGCCCCCTCTGGCATGGAGTCTGCCGCTTGTTCTTCAGCCAGCCAGAGTGTTCCGGTGCAATGGCCTTCGCTGACGCCCTCGCCAATGGCCAGGGTCTTTTTGGGTATAGGCATCGCAAAATCCATGCCGCCAGAAAGCCGGGTAACAGGGCGCACCTGCAACAGGAACAGGTTACCCAGATGATCGATGGCAAACTCCACATCCACCGGACAGAGCAACAGCTTTTCCAGCTCTGTCACCGCCTGACTGAGTTTTGCAACCAAATGATCACTGAGTTTATGAACACTGTCGTCTGATTGGGCGTCCGCATCATAAATTTCTGTTTCCAGATAGCCATCGTTGTTTTTGTGCAGGACAAAGTGACTTGAGACCTTTCCGGGAAAGTATTGATAACTGTCAGTGCCTTCCTTGCGAGAAATATCGATACGGTGGGGCGTGTTACCGGACTGTCCTGCCACTATGCCTCTGGGCTGACCCCGTGTGTACTCAATCCTGATGGTATCATCCTGAAAAGATTGAAAGCTCATGACGACTCCACCATATCGACAGTCAATACACTGTTGGATGATCAGCGCCATGGGTTGCGGTATGCCTTCGGGACAGACTTCAGGCCGGTAACCTGAGGCCATAACCTTGAGACAGGTTCTGAAAACATCGCCTCCTGCCTGAATGACAGAGAGGTATTTGCCTGCCTGGGCATCGCCGTAGTTATCTTCGTTGATGCCGGAACTGCGGACAATCACGGGCTGTGATCCAGAGAGTCGGTCCACCTGACGGTGCAGCCCCCGGATTTTTTGGGCCGCTTCAGAATCTTTCACCTGTTCGTAAAAGTCATCACTGGCAATAAATGCTGCCATAGCTGACAGCCAGTCATCCCTTTTGGTTTGCTCTGAAGGTGGCAAGGTATTGAGGTATTCCCGGATGTTCCTGAGGCTGGTCTTTGCCAGCGGTTCATCAACAAACCCTTGGAAATAGTGGTCTAAAGCATGGGTATCGAGAGGGTGTTGTGCCAGCGCATTCATGATTTGAGCAGTCACACATTGGAAGGGCGGAACAGACAGGCCCGCTTCTTTCATGCGCTGCAAAAACATCCCCTTGCCGCCGAGTTGTTCCCGATTGGGAGGAGAATAGCCAGCAGTCTGATCAGCAACAGATGGACGACAGTCACGCTTGGCCAGTGGAGTTTCGCTGGTCAGAGCGCCCGAGGGACCAAGATCACTGAAATGCCGCTTGGATAGGCTGCGAGCCTCACTGGATGGACCGCCAGCGTCGGCATTTCGATTTGGATCAGTTTTCAGGATTTGACCCTCTGAACGGCCAAAATTAGCATGAAACATCAAGATATCCCTCTATTATTAACATTCATCCATGGTTCAATGGCTGTGGCATTAATCAATTACTTTGTTTGGACAATACTATTTTTATAAAGTTCAGCCTGAAGCACGCAATAGGATAAATAACAACTCGGTTTGCACTGGAGGGCGTTATCTGATGAGAAAACTGTTGCTTGCCTGCTTAAAAAAACCGGTAGCAACTGGCTGATAATCAGGCTTAGAGGATGTTACACAGAACGTTATGGTCCTCAGCGTTTTCGGGCTGATTTTTCTGTTGTGAACTTGCACTCCCAGTACTCAGACACATTCTTAAAGTCTCCGCAGAGAGGTATTGAACAACATCAGGGTTTCTGTGGATTGCTGATCGGATAAAATCCTTATCGCGTTTAAGTTCATTAGCAGCAGAGTCGAAAGCACGATAATTATGTTCAATCAAGTTCAGCAAATAGTCGCGATCACTCCGTACTCTTTTGCTGGCACATTGTAAGCAACAGATATCATCAACAATTGCCATTTGTATAATGTTTTTGTCGCTTCGGATTCTTTCACTTGCAAAACTCAGTGCTGGTGGATAACTGGCGATAGCGACCTTTACAATGTTTTCATCATCCAGCATTTCCGGGCTGGCATATCGCAGCCAAACGCCATGCTCTTTGACTGCAGTCATGACAACCTCTTTATCATTCTTCATTTTTTCACCAGCAAACTCAAGGTCTCCTTGACGTTCTGCAATGATTGGTAATACCAGATCTTTATCATTCCGAACCCGTTGACTGCCATATTGCAGTCCGTGCTTCAGCAAGGCTTTTTTGAATGTTTCTTTATCATCAGAAAGCCACAGATCCGGAGGGACTTCAAAACTTAGCCGGTAACTGTAGGATGATGGTTTTATAACATAGTATTTATCTCTCAAATCGGGATAAATATCTTCAACCAATGGAGCCGTTCTTTTGGCATCGAGGAATAACAAATGATGTAAAAATTCCCTGCGGGTTTCTTCAGTGATCTCATTGCTCATCAATATTTGCCGATAGTCATCCTCCGATTTATTACGACACTCATCAAACCGTTGGGCATAATTAATAAATTGCTGGTAGTGATCGGGTAATAACAGGAAATAATCAGGATTGTAGGAGAAATGCTTCTCATAATACATTGCGAAAAGGCAATGTTGAAAGGCGAACCTGTCAGCTTCTGCCGCAACATCGCCGCTCAGGCGTTGTGCCAGTGAGCTAAAGTTCCACTGATCTCCTTCAAAAACCTTAATGTACTGCATTTTACAATCCACATTACACATATCACGTAATACAATAATCAGTTTTTCAAAGGCATCCTGCATGTTTTCAGTTGCTTTTATTCGAGTGCATTCGACGATAATGCCTCCTGCTACCGCATTGCAAAACAGCTTCATGCTATCAGCATTTTCATCCAGTTGGAGCACTTTCAGTAACTGCACCAGAAACCACATACGCTTTAACTTGGCGGTTGTATCAACACCATCATCTTTATAAAACTGGTCAGAGAATTTCAGCCGTAAGGTTCGTTCTTTGCCTCCCTCTGCGCATTCAAGCAGCTCAATAAGGCACACATGACTTCCGAGCTTCAGGTTAACAATCAAGACATCATCCATAACGACCACAGTCCCATAACAACTACACTTTTCGATTAATGGTTTCGAGGACGGCCTCAATAGCGGTACCTTTTCTCCCGGGTTGCGCTGAGTTGTGTAATCAAGGTAGGTAATTTTGTTTTCTTTTGATAGCTTGCCCTGACCGGAAAGCAGAGTGATCGGTGCCAGTGCATCTACAAAGCGCCAGTGCAAGGCAAAAATCAGCTCATGAACACTCCTGACCTGCTCAGCCTCTTTAGGATTCAGTGCTTGCAGAGAGGATTGCAGTTGCTGACAGGCAGTCAGCCATTGATGAAATGTTATCTGCCTGTTTTTACCATCATCCAGAAGCAGGATGATAGCCTCTAAACTGGATCGGATGGTCTGTTTCAGCGCCTCGAACCGGTTGCTCAATGTCGGTATTTCATCCCGCAATAACTGAACCTTGTCATCATCTGTTTTACCCGCCAGCAACAAGAACGCATGGTAGCCATCCAGAAATGCTTCAGCCCCCTGAACCAGCCGATTTACCCTGACTCTGATCTCTGCCAGCAACTCTGAACGTTGTGGTGACATGCTCAGTTTTATGGGAATTGCCAGATAATCCAGTCCGCCACCAGAGGCAAAAAATGCCAACAAACGGGCATTTTGATCCGTGAGCCACTGAAAACCGCTGGCGACATTAAGGAATGTGCCTTCAGGGGGGGACAAATCATCCCGTGACGGGACGGCTCTGAGCAGCGACACATCAGAAAATGCAGAGGACAGGCTTCTGCGACTGGCAAGTTCACCGCTAAGGTCACCGACAACAACAAAGGCGCCAGGCTCACCTTTGAAGCGGGCAAAGGCCAGCGTCGCCTGTTGGCCAACCTGAGCGGCCACGACCGCGAACTGTCCACCGGCGAGCATCAAGGTTTTTCCTTCCTGTTTCATAACGATCGCGACATGATCATTGAAGCCTCCTTCGGCAAAGACAAACCCCCCTGCCCGTTTCAGGAACTCTGGCTCAAGCATCCAGTCTGCAGCATGGTGGGCTAAGACAATGGCTCCTTCTGGCATAGAGTCTGCCGCTTGTTCTTCAGCCAGCCAGAGTGTTCCGGTGCAATGGCCTTCGCTGACACCCTCGCCAATGGCCAGGGTCTTTTTGGGTATAGGCATCGCAAAATCCATGCCGCCAGAAAGCCGGGTAACAGGGCGCACCTGCAACAGGAACAGGTTACCCAGATGATCGATGGCAAACTCCACATCCACCGGGCAGAGCAACAGCTTTTCCAGCTCTGTCACCGCCTGACTGAGTTTTGCAACCAAATGATCACTGAGTTTATGCTCACTGTCGTCTGATTGGGCGTCCGCATCATAAATTTCTGTTTCCAGATAGCCATCATTGTTTTTGTGCAGGACAAAGTGACTGGAGACCTTCCCGGGAAAGTATTGATAACTGTCATTGCCTTCCCTACCCTTGCGAGAAATATCGATACGGTGGGGCGTGTTACCGGACTGTCCTGCCACTATGCCTCTGGGCTGACCCCGTGTGTACTCAATCCTGATGGTATCATCCTGAAAAGATTGAAAGCTCATGACGACTCCACCATATCGACAGTCAATACACTGCTGGATGATCAGCGCCATGGGTTGCGGTATGCCTTCGGGACAGACTTCAGGCCGGTAACCTGAGGCCATGACCATGAGACAGGTTCTGAAAACATCGCCTCCTGCCTGAATGACAGAGAGGTATTTGCCTGCCTGGGCATCGCCGTAGTTATCTTCGTTGATGCCGGAACTGCGGACAATCACGGGCTGTGATCCAGAGAGTCGGTCCACCTGACGGTGCAGCTCCCGGATTTTTCGGGCCGCTTCAGAATCTTTAACCTGTTCGTAAAAGTCATCACTGGCAATAAATGTTGCCATAGCTGACAGCCAGTCATCCCTTTTGGTTTGCTCTGAAGGCGGCAAGGTATTGAGGTATTCCCGGATGTTCCTGAGGCTGGTCTTTGCCAGCGATTTATCAACAAACCTGGGGAAATAGTGGTCTAAAGCATGGGGATCGAGAGGGTGTTGTGCCAGCGCATTCATGATTTGAGCAGTCACACATTGGAACGGCGGAACAGACAGGCCCGCTTCTTTCATGCGCTGCAAAAACATCCCCTTGCCGCCCAGTTGTTCCCGATTGGGAGGAGAATAGCCAGCAGTCTGATCTGCAACAGATGGACGACAATCACGCTTGGCCAGTGGAGTTTCGCTGGTCAGGGCGCCACAGGGACCAGGATCACTGAAACGCCTTTTGTATAGGCTGCGAACCCCCCTGGATGGACCGCCAACGTCGGCATTCCGATTTGGATCAGTTTTCAGGATTTGACCCTCTGAACGGCCAAAATTAGCATGAAACATCAAGATATCCCTCTATTATTAACATTCATCCATGGTTCAATGGCTGTGGCATTAATCAATTACTTTGTTTCGACAATAATTTTTTTAAAAAGTTCAGCAATCAGCCTGAAACAAACAACAGAAAAAACAACAACACGGTTGGCACTGGCAGAAGTTGTCTGGATAAGTCAGACGTTAATCGCAGATTATCTGGAGTATTCTCGAAGCTCGGGGCTTCTGAGGGTTGCTTCATCCATAAAAACCGGATCAGCTTTAAGCTCTGAAGCAGCATATCGGAAAGCTTGATGATTCTTTGCAATTAACTCCAGCATATATTCACGATCATTCAATAACGTTTCGCTGGCATAACAGAGAGCTCTGGGATTTTTTTTGACAGCGGCCATGACTATAGCTCTATCATTCCTCAGCTCCTCGCTCAAATATTTGAGCTCTAAGGGATATTCTGAAATGAAGGGTAATACAGAGTCTTTATCATTCCAAACCCGCTGGCTGGCATAATCCAATCCATGTTCCAGCATGACATTCCTGACCTTTTCCTTATAGTCCCCAAACGGTTGACCTGGTGACAAATAAAACTCCAGTCTGTAACTGTAAGACGGCTTGATAACAAAGTATTGATTTCCCAAGACATACACTTGCTCAATGAATCTGGTAGCGCTTTTGGGCTCAAACAATAAATAGTGATGCAAGAGCTCCCTGCGGGTGTTCTCACTCATCTTATGACTCATTAAGATTTCCTGCAGACTCTCTTCCGGTGTTTCATGAAAAAACAATGACGACTGATACGCACCTAACCGCCGGGCATGATGGGCAAACTGCTGGTGATGGTCGCTCAATAACTGGCAGCAAACGGCAGTATAGTGCCAACCATTCCAATTCCGATAAGACATTACAAAAAGGCCATGTTGAAAGGCAAACCTATCGGCTTCTGTCGCAACATCACAATTAAGACGTTGCGCAAGCAGGTTAAAGTCCCACCGACCTCCTTCAAAAATGGGTCTGGAACGCAAATCAAGATCCAGATCAAACATAGCACGTAACACAATGATGAGTTTTTCAAAGGCATACTGCATGGTTTGACGTAATTTCATTCGGGAGCATTCGACGATCATTTCACCCGCTACGGCGTTGCAACTCAGCTTCATAGGATCAGCATTTTCATCCAGTTTGATTGCTTTCAGTAATTGCGCCAGAAACCACATGCGCCTGAACTTGCCGGATTTATCAGCGTAATCAGTTCTGTTAAATTGGTCAGAAAATGTCAGCCGCAGGGTTCGTCCTTTCCCCCCCTCTGCCTGTTCAAGCAACTCGATAAGGCCCACATGACTGCCAAGTTTCAGGTTAACAATCAAGGCTTCATCCATGGTGATAACAGTCCCTGAAAGCTTTGACTCTGCAATAAGTACTTTGTCGGACGGCCTCAGCAGCGGTGCCTCTGCACCCGGTGTCGTGTAATCGACATAGGTGATTTCCCCTTTTCTGGACAGAATGCCCTGACCCGAGTCCAGAGTGACCGGAGCCAGCGCTTTTACGAAGCGCTGATGCAGAGCAAAAATCAGCTCATGGACACTTCGCACCTGCTCAGCGCTTTCAGGGTTGAGCGCTTGAAGACAGGATTGTAGCTGATGACAGTCTGCCACCCACTGACGAAAGCTTACCGAGGATACCTTCTCTTCTTCAGCGGCTTGCATGAGAAGAGTGATACGCTCTAACCCGGATTGAATGGTCTGTTTCAGCATCACGAACCGGTCGATCAGTTGTGGTAATTCATGCCGCAATGACTCGACTCTGTGTGAACTTTTCTTAACAGCCAGTTGCAAGAATGCCCCGTACCCATCCAGCAGCGCTTCAGCCCCATAAACCAGCCGATTTATGCTGTCCAGGGTCTCTGCCAGCAGCTTAGATCGTTGTGGTGACATGCTCAGTTTTACCGGGTTTGCCAGGCAATCCAGTCCGCCGCCGGAGGCAAAAAATGCCAACAGGCGGGCATTTTGATCCGTGAGCCACTGAAAACCGCTGGCGACCTGACGGAATGCGTCTTCAGAGAGGGACACATCATCCCATGACGGGACGGCTTTTTCTTGCGGCACATCAGAAACAGCAGAGGATAGACTTCCATGACTCACCAGCTTCCCGGTCATGTCACCGGCAACAATAAAGGCACCGGGCTCACCGTTAAAGCGGGCACAGGCCAGTGTCGTCTTTTGTCCAACACGGGTGACCAGGGTCGCAAATTGATCACCGGCCAGCATCAGGGTTTTTCGTTGCTGTTTCATCAGGATCGCTACATGATCATTGAATCCTCCTGTGGCAGTAACAAAGCCTCCTGCCCGCTTCAGGAACCCGTGCTCAAGCATCCAGTTTTCAGCGTGTCGGGCCACGACAATAGCGCCCTCTGGCATGGAGTCTGCCGCTGATTCTTCAGCCAGCCAGAGTGGTCCCGTGCAATAGCCTTCGCTGACACCCTCGCCAATGGCCAGGGTCTCTTCGGGTATGGGCATGGCGAAATCCAGGCCGCCGGAGAGTCGGGTGACAGGACGCACCTGCAACAGGAAAAGGCGACCCTGATGGTTTATGGCAAACTCCACATCCACGGGGCAGAGCAACAGCTTTTCCAGCTTTGTCACCATCACCCTGAGGTCTGCAACCATGTCATCAGTGAGTTGTTGTTCAACGTCGTTTGATTGGGCATCGGCATCATCCATTCTTATTTCCGAATAGCCGTTATTGTCTTTACGCAGGATGTAATGACTTGAGATGGTCCCGGGAAAGTATTGATAGCTGTCGGCGCCTTCCTTGCGAAAAATATCAATACGATGGGGCCTGTTACCGGACTGCCCGGCCACTATCCCTCTGGGCTGCCCCCGTGTGAACTCAACCCTGACGGTATCATCATCAAAGGATTGAAAACTCATGGCGACTCCGCCGTGCAGGCAGTCAATACACTCCTGGATAATCAGCGCCATGGGTTGCGGTATGCCTTCGGAACAGACTTCAGGCCGGTAAGCTGAGGCCATAACCTTTAGACAGGTTCGCAAAATATCCTCATCTCCCTGAACTTCCGAAAGGTATTTGCCCGCCTGGGCGTCGCCGTAGTTATCTTCATTGATGCCGGAACTGCGGACAATAAGCGGCCCTGATGTTGATAGTCCGTGATCCCTGATGTGTTGGGCCGCTTCAGAATCTCTAACCTGCTCATAAAAATCATCACTGGCAATAAAGTTCGCCAGACCTGCCAGCCAGCTGTCTCTTCTGATTTGTTCTGAAGGCAGGAACGCATTGAGGCATTCCCTGATGTTTGCCAGACTGATCTCCGACTCCGGTTCATTGCCGATCCCGGGGAAATAGGGTTCCAGACGCTGGCTATCCAGAGGGTATTGTTCCAGCGCATTGGTGACCTGAGTTGTCACACACTGAAACGCCGGCACAGACAAACCGGCTGCTTTCATGCGCTGCAAAAACATTCCCTTGCCGCCCAGTAGTGCCCGGTTGGCAACAGAACAATGAGCAGCCTGATCTGCAACAGGTGAGTGGCATTTGCGCCTGGCTAGTGACCTTGTATCGGGAATGACAACGGGTTCAGTATCACCAAAATACCTTTTGGCTGAACTATAAGCCTTAGTATTCTGATCGGGGGTTGCCAGACTTTGAGAATCTGATCTGCCAGTGGTTGCAGGCGGTAAAGGTAACATAAAGATATCCCTCTCATGTAAATCCATGATTCAACAGCGAGTCATTACCTTCACGTTCGACAATAAGGTTTTTATAAAGTTCCCCCGTCAACGCATTAGAAAAAAAACAACATTTCCTCATGGTCTCAGACGGTTGATCTGTTAGCGCATAACACTTCAGTCTGTAACTTTAAGACGGCTTGATAACAAATATTGACTTCCCGAGCCATACACTTGCTTAATCAATCGGGTAGCGCTTATGGGCTCGAAAAATAAAAAATGATCTAAGAGTTCCCTGCGAGTGTCCTCACTCATCAAGATTTCCCGCGCAGTTTCTTCACATTTTACCCGAGTTTTCAATGACAAAAGATAAACAAATAACCGATGAGCATAATCAATAAATTGTTGCTGGTGTTTGCTCAATAACTGGCGCCAGGCGGCAGTTTTGTGCCAACCACTATTACTCCGATAAGACATTAAGAAAAGGCCATGTTGAAAGGCGAATCTATCCGCTTCTGTCGCAACATCACGATCAAGGCGTTGTGCAAGCACGTTAAAGTCCCAATGGCTTCTTTCAAAAATGGGCCTGTTCTGCAACCGAACATCCAGATCATACATAGCGTGTAAGACAATGATCAGTTTTTCGAAGGCATACTGCATGGTTTGACTTAATTTTATTCGAGAGTATTCGACGATCATTTCACCGGCTACGGCGTTGCAACTCAGCTTCATGGGATCAGCATTTTCATCCAGTTTGATCTCTGTCAAAAATTGCGCCAGAAACCACATACGCCTGAACTTGCCGGAATTTTCAGCGTTATCATCTTTGTCAAATTCGTCAGAAAATGTCAACCGCAGGGTTCGTCCTTTCCCCCCTTCTGCCCGTTCAAGAAACTCGATAAGGCTCACGTGACTGCCAAGATGCAGGTTAACAATCACAGCTTCATCCATAGTGATAACAGTCCCTCGTTTCCTCAATGCTTTAATTAATGTTTTGCAGTAGGGGCTCAGTATCGCTGCCTCCTCATCCAGGTTACCCCGAACTGTGCAATCAACGTAGTCAACAAAACCTTCCCTGGAAAGCCTGCCCTGACCCGAAGCCAGACTGACCGGTGCCAATGCCTCCACAAAACGCTGATGCAGGGCAAAAATCAGTTCATGGACACTTCGCACCTGCTCAGCGCTTTCAGGGTTGAGTGCTTGAAGACAGGATTGTAGCTGATGACAGTCTGCCAGCCACTGACGAAAGCTTACCGGGGATACCTTCTCTTTTTCAGCGGCTTGCATGGGAGGAGTGATACGCTCTAACCCGGATTGAATGGTCTGTTTCAGCATCCCGAACCGGTCGCTCAGCAGCGGTAATTCTTGCCGCAATGACTCGACTCTGTCTGAACTCTTCTTAACAGCCAGTTGCAGGAATGCCTCGTACCCATCCAGCAGCGCTTGAGCCCCATGAACCAGTCGATTTACGCTGTCCAGGGTCTCTGCCAATAGCTTTGATCGTTGTGGCGACATGCTCAGTTTTACCGGGTTTGCCAGACAATCCAGCCCGCCGCCGGAGGCAAAAAATGCCAACAGGCGGGCATTTTGATCCGTGAGCCATTGAAATCCGCTGGCGACCTGACGGAGTGCGCCTTCTGAAAGGGACAATTCATCCCATGCAGGGATGGCTTTTGCTGAAGGTTCATCAGAAACAGCAGAGGATAGAATGCCGTGACTCAACAGTTTCCCGGTCATGTCACCGGCAACAATAAAGGCACCGGGCTTACCGTTAAAGCGGGCACAGGCCAGCGTCGCCTTTTGACCAACCTGAGCGACCAGGGTCGCAAACTGGTCACCGGCCAGCATCAGGGTTTTGCGTTGCTGTTTCATCAGGATCGCTACATGATCATTGAATCCGCCTGTGGCAGTAACAAAGCCTCCTGCCCGCTTCAGGAACCGGTGCTCAAGCATCCAGTCTTTAGCGTGTCGGGCCACGACTATGGCTCCCTCTGGCATAGAGTCTGCCGCTTGTTCTTCAGCCAGCCAGAGTGTTCCTGTGCAATAGCCTTCGCTGACACCCTCACCAGTGGCCAGAGTCTCTTCAGGTATGGGCATGGCGAAATCCAGGTCGCCGGAGAGTCGGGTGACAGGACGCACCTGCAACAGGAACAGACGACCTTGATGGTCTATGGCAAACTCCACATCCACGGGGCAGAGCAACAGTTTTTCCAGCTTTATCACCATCGCCCTGAGGTCTGAAATCATGTCATCAGTGAGTTGATGTTCAACGTCGTTTGATTGGGCATCGGCATCATCCATTCTTATTTCCGAATAGCCATTATTGTCTTTGCGCAGGATGTAATGATTCGAGATGGTCCCGGGAAAGTATTGATAGCTGTCGGCGCCTTCCTTGCGAAAAATATCAATACGATGGGGCCTGTTACCGGACTGCCCGGCCACTATCCCTCTGGGCTGCCCCCGTGTGAACTCAACCCTGACGGTATCATCATCAAAGGATTGAAAACTCATGGCGACTCCGCCGTGCAGGCAGTCAATACACTCCTGGATAATCAGCGCCATGGGTTGCGGTATGCCTTCGGAACAGACTTCAGGCCGGTAAGCTGAGGCCATAACCTTTAGACAGGTTCGCAAAATATCCTCATCTCCCTGAACTTCCGAAAGGTATTTGCCCGCCTGGGCGTCGCCGTAGTTATCTTCATTGATGCCGGAACTGCGGACAATAAGCGGCCCTGATGTTAATAGTCCATGATCCCTGATGTGTCGGGCCGCTTCAGAATCTTTAACCTGCTCATAAAAGTCATCACTGGCAATAAAATTCGCCAGACCCGCCAGCCAGCTGTCTCTTCTGGCTTGCTCTGAAGGCAGCATCACATTGAGGCATTCCCTGATGTTTGCCAGACTGATCTCCGCCTCCGGTTCATTGCCGATCCCGGGGAAATAGGGTTCCAGACGCTGGCTATCCAGAGGGTATTGTTCCAGCGCATTGGTGACCTGAGTTGTCACACACTGAAACGCCGGCACAGACAAACCGGCTGCTTTCATGCGCTGCAAAAACATTCCCTTGCCGCCAACTAGTGCCCGGTTGGCAGGAGAACAATGATCAGCCTGATCTTGAACAGGAGAACAGCATTTGCGCTTGGCTAGTGACCTTGTGTCGGGAACGCCAGTGGCTTCAGGATCACCAAGATACCTTTTGGCTGGACGATCAGCCTCAGTCTTATGATTGGGGTCAATTGCCAGACTTTGAAAATCTGATCTGCCAATGGTTGCAGGTGGTAAAGGTAACATAAAGATATCCCTCTCACGTTAATATTCATCCATGAATCAACAACTGGTCATTACCTTTACATTTGACAATCATGTTTTTATAAAGTTCCCCCGTCAGCTTCAGGCACGCAGTAGAAAAAACAACAACAGGCTGGCAACAGGGTTGGCACTGGTCAGCGTTGTCTGAATCGATCAGACCTTGTTCGCAGATTATCTGAGGTATTTACGAAGTTCGGGGTTTCTTTGTTTTGCTGCATTAATGAAAGCTTCATTATCTTTAAGCTCGGAAGCAGCATAATGGAAAGCTTCATGATTCTTTGCAATTAAGTCCAGCATATACTCAGGATCACTCAATACCGTATCACTGGCAAATGTTAAGGCATCAATGCCATCAGCAATTGCCACTCCGATAACGCTTTTATCGCTTCGAAGTCTTCTACTGGCATAACGCAAAGCTCCCGGATACTTTTCGACAGCGGCTATGACAATCTCTCTATCATCCCGCAGCTTTTCATTCAAATTTCGCAGCTCCAGGGGATGTTCGGACATGGCGGGTAATACAAAGTCTTTATCATTTCGAACCCGTTGGCTGGCACAGTCCAGACCATGCTTCAGCAGAGCACTCCTGACCTTTTCTTTATGATCCCCGAGCGGTGGGCCCGGTGGCGCATAAAACTCCAATCTGTGACGGAAAGATGGATTGATAACAAAGCATTGATTTTCCAGGTTATACACTTGCTCAACCAATCGGGTGGCGCTTATGGGATTTAATAATAAAAAATGATGTAATAGCTCCCTGCGGATATCCTCACTTATCTCATCACTCATTAACATTTCCCGCAGGCTGTCCTCCGGTTTTTCCCGGAGAAATACTGAGAACTGACAGGCACCCAGGCGCCGGGCATGATGAATAAACTGTTGGTAGTGTTTGCTTAATAACCGGCTGCAGGCAGCAGTAATGTACCAACTACCCCCACTCCGATAAGACATTACAAAAAGGCAATGTTGAAAGGCGAATCTATCCGCTTCTGTCGCAACATCACGACCAAGGCGCTGTGCAAGCCGGTTAAAGTCCCACTGGCCGCCTTCAAAAATAAGTTTATCCCCGAACTGACGATCGAGATTATACATGGCACGTAACACAATGATCAGATGTTCAAAGGCATACTGCATGGATTTACGTGATTTCATTCGCGGACATTCGACGATCATTTCACCCGCTGCGGCATTGCAGCTCAGCTTCATGCTACCCGCATTTTCATCCAGCCTGATCTCTCTCAAAAGTTGCGCCAGAAACCACATACGCCTGAACTTGCCGGATCTACCATAGTCAAAAGGTCTATCAAATTTGTCAGAAAAGGTTAGCCGCAAGGTTCTTTCTTTACCTCCCTCTGCCTGTTCAAGTAGCTCGATCACGCCCACATGACTGCCAAGATTCAGGTTAACAATTATGGCTTCATCCATACTGATAACCGTCCCTGAGAGCCCCAACTCTTCCATGTATGCTCTGCCGGTCGGCCTCAATAGCGGTTCCTCATCACTTGAGGTTGTACAATCGACATAGGTAATTTTCCTTTCACTGGACAGTCGGCCCTGACCCGAGGCTATTGTGACCGGTGCCAGTGCCTTTACGAAGCGCTGATGCAGGGCAAAAATCAGCTCATGGACACTCCGGACCTGATCAGCCTGCTTGGGGTTAAGTGCCTGAAGGCAAGATTGCAGCTGCTGGCAGGCGGCCAGCCAGTGACGAAAAGCGCCCTTGGATTTCTGGTCTTCTTCACCGGCTTGCGAGGGGAGAATGATACTCTCCAAACCATATCGGATGGTCTTTTTCAGAGCCTCGAAGCGGTTGACCAGTTGCGGTAACTCTTCCCGCCATGACTTGAGCGGAGATAAATCACTGTTACCCGCCAGCCCCAGGAATGCCCGGTACCCAGCCAACAGTGACTGAGTCCCAAGCACCAGCCGATTGACGCTCTCCCTGGTCTCAGCCAGTAGCTTTGATCGTTGTGGCGACATGCTTAGTTTTATCGGGTTTGCCAGACAATCCAGTCCGCTGCCGGAGGCAAAAAATGCCAACAGTCGGGCGTTTTGTTCCGTGAGCCATTTAAATCCGCTGGCAACCTCAAGGAATGTGCCTTCAGGGGGAGACAAATCCTCCCGTGAGGGGATGGCCTTTGCCAGGGGTGCATCAGCAACAGCAGAGGCCAGGCTTCTGCGACTGGCCAGTTTTCCGGTAAGATCACCAACAACAATAAAGGCTCCGGGCTCACCGTTAAAGCGGGCGCAGGCCAGCGTCGCCTGCTGGCCATTCTGAGGGGCCAATGCCGCAAACTCTTCAGCGCACCGCATTAAGGTTATTTTTTCCTGTTTCATGAGGATCGCTACATGATCATTGAATCCCGCTTTAGCAAAGACAAAACCCCCTGCTCGCTTCAGGAACTCAGGCTCAAGCATCCACTCTTCAGCGTGGTCGGCCACGACAATGGCTCCCTTTGGCATAGAGTCAGCCGCTTGTTCCCGGCCCAGCCAAAGTGTTCCGGTGCAATAGCCTTCGCTGATGCCCTCACCAATGGTCAGAGTCTCTTTGGGTATGAGCATGGCAAAATCCATGCTGCCAGAGAGTCGGGTAACAGGGCGCACCTGTAACAGCAACAGGCAACCCCGGCGATCAATGGCAAACTCCACATCCACAGGACAGAGCAACAGGTCTTCCAGCTTTGTCACCGCCTCTATGAGTTCTGAAACCGTTTCATCAGTGAGTTTCTGTCCACCGTCGTCTGATTGAGCATTAACATTATCAATTGATATTTCCGAGTAGCCGTTGTTCTTTTTGTGCAGAACGAAATGACTTGAGATCGTCCCGACAAAGTATTGATAGCTGTCAGCTTCTTCTTTACGATCCTCGCGATAAATATCAATACGGTGGGGCCTGTTGCCGGACTGCCCTGCTACCACACCTTTGGGTTGACCGTATGTGTACTCAACCCTGACGGTATCATCCTGAAAAGATTGAAAGCTCATGACAACCCCGCCGTATTTGCAGTCAATACACTGCTGGATGATCAGTGCCATCGGTTTTGGTATGCCTTCGGGACAGACTTCAGGCCGATAAGCTGAAGCCATGACCTTAAGGCAGGTACTTAAAACATCCTCTTCTTCCTGAATTAAAGAAAGGTATTTGCCCGCCTGGGCATCGCCGTAGTTATCTTCATTAATGCCAGAGCTGCGCACAATCACGGGCTGCGATTTAGAAAGCTCTTCCAGCTGGCGGCGCAAAGCCCTGATTTGCCGGGCCGCGTCGGAATCTTTAACCTGTTGGTAATAGTCATCACTGGCAATAAATTGCGCCAGACCCACCAGCCATTCATCCCTTCTGGTTTGCTCTGAAGGCAGCAAGGCATTGATAGACTCCCGGATGCTTTTGACACTGGTTTCAGCCAGGGGTTCACAAACAAACTCCGGTAAATAGCGGTCTAAAAGATGGGTATCCAAAGGGTGTTGTTCAAGCCCATTCATGATCTGGGCAGTAACACATTCAAAGGGCGGAACAGACAGACCGGCTTTTTTCATGCGCCGCAAAAACATTCCCTTGCCCCCAAATTGTTCCCGGTTGCCGGCAAAACAGTCAGAGGCCTGATCTGAATCAGGTGAACGGCAGGTGCGCTCGGTCAGTGACTTTGGATCGGGAACGACAGTGGTATCATGACCAGCCAAATAGCCTTCGGATGAACCATTAGCCCCTATGGATGGAATTGCAGTCCCGGCATTCTGATCCGGATTCGTTGTCAGGCTGCAAAGGTCTGATTTATCAACTAGAGCAGTAGGTAACATCAAGAAATCCCTCTCATATTAATATCCATCCCAGAGTTATTGGTTAGCATTGAATCCTCCCCGCCCTAAAGAGGGTGTCGCAAAACTCTGGTTCACATCTTCAGAGGGTGTCGCAAAACTCTCTCCAGCGTGGGAACGATTTGACTCCCGTCATTCCCGGCTTCATTCTCGTCATTCCCGCGAAAGCGGCAATCCACACTGACTGACCACCAGAACCATACTGCCCGGTGCCCCCCTGGCCTTGTCATCCCCGAGAAGGCAGAGATCCACCGTCGGCGCTGGATTCCCGCCTTCGCGGGAATGACGACCTAAGAGCATGGGAACGAGCTGTTGGAGTTTTGCGACACCCTCTAAAGGACGGGGATTCCTACGGCTAGACGGTCATGCCCGACCGCAGTGTATACCTTACCCTATAGCGGCGGCATACACCTTATTCGACAATCTGCTCTACCTTTCGGATTGCCTAGGCGACCCCGTTAACAAACACGGGCAGAAAGCGGAAAGTATTTTACTTTTCCTGTCAGGTAGCGTAACCGCTAAAAACACCTGACGGATAGTAAAGTAGCACAAGGGGCTTGCTCTGCAAGCCGAGCTTTCATCCCCGTCATCAAAGTACGGGGTTTTACGCTCATTCGATAACTGCCTTTCACCACAGCGACTGATATTTACCTAAGTACCCGTCTGAGAACCTCAACCACCCTGGCTTGATTGCCACTATGGTGTCGGGAGTTAAAGATAGCCGAATATATCGATGCCCGTATCACAAATGACTCTGATGTTCGTAATGTCACTATTGGACAAGCTGTAGTTGCAATGATCATCAATGGCTTGGGCTCTATAAACTCTGTACATAGCAGTAATTCATTGTTTACCGTCACTGAGTAACGACATTCTGCCTATGCAGAAAGACGGACACTTTGCTCGTTTCGGTCAACAATAGAATGAACTTTCTTTTCAAAACCGACTCTAACCGACGAGATTATTGTTCGACATCCTTAACTATCGGGAATAAATATTTACTCTCAGGGAACCAGGCATGAATGGAATAGATACTGACTTCAGTAGTGAAAGTCACAACTCACCACCACCCGGGCAAGAGGAATCGGCAACAACAACGGGCACCATTGCAGGCAGGAGTGTTACTGTAGCAATCAGGGAAAAAAAGGATAAACCCTCACTGCTGGACTTATCCTCATTACCCATGATTTTTCGCTGTCTGGAACTTCGGGATATCTGCCGTTTAAAACAGGTATGTACCCTCCTGCGCGATGCAATCAAAGAGGATAATGCTGAGGCAAAAGCCTGGTATCGCCGTTTTCCTTCCTCGCACCAGAATCAGCTGAGGATAGCCATCAATACAAAAAACAAGGATCAACTTCGTGATTGGTTTGAATCCTTCACGAATGATCAGGCGTTGGTGAAGTCACTCACAGATCGCAACCCGGAGGGGGCTTATGTGCCTGCTCTGTTTTTTTTCACCAAAGCCAGGCTGATGGCTGAATGTAAAACATTTAAATTAGTCACAACGTCAACCATTCACGAACATAAATTCCTGATATCAGCCAGCCTCAGTTTCGATGGCTGCTACTTGGTCACCGCCTGTCAAGATCACTCAGCAAAAATCTACTTTCATAAGGATGTTGGATTATGGGAACTAAAACTCGTCATTCGCCATGCCCATTGGGTCTTTTCAGCCACCTTCAGCCCCAATAGTCTGCATCTGGTGACTACCAGTTATGATGGCAAGGCCTTAATTCACAGCCACAAGGCCGATGGGTCCTGGGAACTGGCAGGCATCATTGCTCATACTGATGGTGTCCTCTCAGCCAGCTTCAGCGCTGATAGCCGCCATCTGGTGACTGCCAGTAAAGATAAAACGGCAAAAGTCTATGGCCTCAGGGACGATGGATCATGGGGAAGCGAAGCTACTATCTTGCAGAAAAGTCCGATCAAATTTGCCAGCTTCAGCTCCGATGGCCAGCATCTGGTGACCGCCTGTAAAGATAAAACGGCAAAAATCCTTAGTCAGCAGGCCGATGAATCATGGTTAGAAAAAGTCAGCATCGACCATCATGGCAGCGTCCAATCAGCCACCTTCAGCCCCAATAGCCACCATCTAGTCACTACCAGTAAAGATGGCAAGGCTGTAATCTACGGTCATAAGGCCGATGGATCATGGCAACCAGAAGACACCATTCACCATACTGACTGTGTCTGCGATGCCAACTTTAGCCCCGATAGCCGTTATCTGGTAACTGCCAGTAGTGATAACACGATAAAAATCTGTGCCCGGAAAACCGATGGATCATGGGAGCCTGTCGCCAACATCAGCCATAAAAACGAAGTCATCTCAGCCACTTTCAGCCCTGATGGCCGTCATGTGGTGACTGGCAGTAGTGACGAAACAGCGAAAATAATTGGTCAGGAGGCCGATGGGACATGGTTAGAAAAAGCCAGCATTTCCCACCATAACAGCATTAACCCTCATGGTTGCTGCGTCACCTCAGCAGCCTTCAGTGCCGATGGCAGCCATGTAATCACCGCAGGTTCCGACGGCGCAGTCAAAATCACTGAACTACGGAGTAGCAATTCATTGTTTACTGTCACTGAGTAACGACATTCTGCCTGTGCAGAAAGACGTACACTTTGCTCGTTTCGCTTAACAATAGGATGAACTTTCTTTTCAAAGCCGACTCTAACCAACGAGATTATTGTTCGAAATCCTTAACTATCGGGAATAAATATTTACTCTCAGGGAACCAGGCATGAATGGAATAGATACTAACTTCAGTAGCGAAGGTCACACCTCACCACCACCCGGGCAAGTGGAATCGGCAACAACAACGGACACCATTGCAGGCAGGTGTGTCACTGTAGCAATCAGGGAAAAAAAGGATAAACCCTCACTGCTGGACTTATCCTCATTACCTATGATTTTTCGCTGTCTGGAACTTCGGGATATCTGCCGTTTAAAACAGGTATGTACCCTCCTGCGCGATGCAATCAAAGAGGATAATGCTGAGGCAAAAGCCTGGTATCGCCGTTTTCCTTCATCACACCAGAATCAAATGAGGATGGCCATCAATACAAAAAATAAGGATCAACTTCGTGATTGGTTTGAATCGTTCACGAATGATCAGGCGTTGGTGAAGTCACTCACAGATCGCAACCCGGAGGGGGCTTATGTGCCTGCTCTGTTTTTTTTCACCAAAGCCAGGCTGATGGCTGAATGTAAAACATTTAAATTAGTCACAACATCGACCATTCACGAACATAAAGCACTGATCTCAGCCAGCCTCAGTGTCGATGGCTGCCACTTGGTCACCGCCTGTCAAGATCACACAGCAAAAATCTACTTTCATAAGGATGCTGGATTGTGGGAACTAAAACTCGTCGTTCGCCATGCCCACTGGGTCAATTCAGCCACCTTCAGCCCCGATAGTCAGCATCTGGTGACTACCAGTTATGATGGCACGGCCTTAATTCACAGCCACAAGGCCGATGGGTCCTGGGAACTGGCAGGCATCATTGCTCATACTGATGATGTCGTCTCAGCCAGCTTCAGCGCTGATAGCCGCCATCTGGTGACTGCCAGCAAAGATAAAACGGCAAAAGTCTATGGCTTCAGGGACGATGGATCATGGGAAAGCGAAGCTACTATCTTGCAGAAAAGTAAGATCAAATTTGCCAGCTTCAGCTCCGATGGCCAGCACCTGGTGACCGCCTGTAAAGATAAAACGGCAAAAATCCTTAGTCAGCAGGCCGATGAATCATGGTTAGAAAAAGTCAGCATCGACCATCATGGCAGCATCCAATCAGCCACCTTCAGCCCCAATAGCCACTATGTAGTCACTACCAGTAAAGACGGCAAGGCTGTAATCTACGGTCATAAGGCCGATGGATCATGGGAACCAGAAGACACCATTCACCATACTGACCGTGTCTACGGCAACTTTAGCCCCGATAGCCGTTATCTGGTAACTGCCAGTAGTGATAACACGATAAAAATCTTTGCCCGGAAAACCAATGGATCATGGAAACCTGTCGCCAACATCAGCCATGAAGACGCAGTCTTACTAGCCACTTTCAGCCCTGATGGCCGTCATGTGGTGACTGGCAGTGACGACGTAACAGCGAAAATAATTGGTCAGAAGGCCGATGGCACATGGTTAGAAAAAGCCAGCATTTCCCACCGTAACAGCATTGACCCTGATGATGGCTGGATCACCTCAGCAGCCTTCAGCGCCGATGGCAGCCATGTGATCACCGCCGGTTCCGACGGCGCAGTCAAAATCACTGAACTACGGAGTAACAATTCATTGTTTACTGTCACTGAGTAACGACATTCTGCCTGTGCAGAAAGACGTACACTTTGCTCGTTTCGCTTAACAATAGGATGAACTTTCTTTTCAAAGCCGACTCCAACCAACGAGATTATTGTTCGACATCCTTAACTATCGGGAATAAATATTTACTCTCAGGGAACCAGGCATGAATGGAATAGATACTGACTTCAGTAGTGAAAGTCACACCTCACCACCACCCGGGCAAGTGGAATCGGCAACAACAACGGGCACCATTGCAGGCAGGTGTGTCACTGTAGCAATCAGGGAAAAAAAGGATAAACCCTCACTGCTGGACTTATCGTCATTACCCATGATTTTTCGCTGTCTGGAACTTCGGGATATATGCCGTTTAAAACAGGTATGTACCCTCCTGCGCGATGCAATCAAAGAGGATAATGCTGAGGCAAAAGCCTGGTATCGCCGTTTTCCTTCCTCGCACCAGAATCAGCTGAGGATAGCCATCAATACAAAAAACAAGGATCAACTTCGTGATTGGTTTGAATCCTTCACGAATGATCAGGCGTTGGTGAAGTCACTCACAGATCGCAGCCCGGAGGGGGCTTATGTGCCTGCTCTGTTTTTTTTCACCAAAGCCAGGCTGATGGCTGAATGCAAAACATTTAACTTAGTGACTAGATCAACCATCAAACTAAATAGCCGCATCGACTCGGCCAGTCTCAGTGTCGATGGCTGCCACCTGGTCATTACCCGTTACGATAACGACACAGCACAAATCTACGTTCACAAGGGTGCTGGCTTATGGGAAGTAAAAGACATCATTCACCATGCCGATTGGCTCAGATCAGCCACCTTCAGCCCCGATGGTCAGCATATGGTAACTGCCAGTACCGATGGCACGGCTGTAATCTGTGGCCATCAGGCCGATGGGTCCTGGGAAAGAGTAGGCTGCATTACCCATACTGCCCGTGTCAGCTCAGCCCGTTTCAGCACCGATGGTCGCCGTGTGGTAACCGCCAGTAGAGATAAAACGGCAAAAATCTATGGCCTCAGGGACGATGGATCATGGAAAAGTGAAGCCACTATCCAACAGGACAGTCCGATCAAAAGAGCCAGCTTCAGCTCCGATGGCCGCCATCTGGTCATAGCCAATAAGCATCGTACGGCAACAATCCTCAGCCAGCAGGCCGATGAATCATGGTTAGAAAATACCAGCTTTAAACACGGTAACAGCATCAAATCAGCGACCTTCAGCCCCGATGGTCACTATATGGTGACCGCCAGTTGCGATGGCACGGCTGTAATCTTTGGTCATAAGGCCGATGGATCATGGGAACGAGAAGACACCATTCACCATAATCACTGGGTCTTCGAAGCCAACTTTAGCCCCGATAGCCACTATCTGGTGACTGCTTCTGTGGGTGGTATAGGAACTTTTGCGAATGGTAGAGTAATAATTTATAGCCAGAAAGCCGGTGGGTCATGGCAACCAGAAACCAGCATTTTCCATGAAGGCGGAGTCTTATCAGCCACTTTCAGCCCTGATGGCCGCCATGTGGTGACTGCCAGCAAAGACGGAACTGCGAAAATAATTGGTCAGGAGACCGATGGGTCATGGTTAGAAAAAGCCGGCATTTCACACGATAACGGCATTGATTTTAATGATTGCGGTTTAAAATCAGCCGCCTTCAGCGCCGATGGTCGCTATGTGGTAACAGTCTCCAGAGACCTTTCGGTGAAAATCACTGAACTACGGAGTAATCATTAATGGCTCTCTAGCAGCCTGTCGGACTTAAGCGTCCGTAGCGAGGATTGCAAGAAATTGAGGATAAAAATCTCTGTTTCTGAGGAGAATAGCGAGCTATTTGACGAAGAAACAGAGATTTTTAGACCAATTTATTGCAACCGCACGACTGCATGGATGCAGGAGCTAGAGCAACGCAGGAGCAGTTGCCGTGTAGGACAGTCTTAAGTCCGACAGGCTGCTAGGAGCCTATATGGTCCGCCCCGTTTTGCAAGAGCCTGTTTTGTTAATTAGCAAACAAAGATAACTGCAATCATATATACGGCCTATTCATGAGGTCTAACCCTCTGGCCCTGATGGGTATCCGCGCAACCTGGCCTTATCAGTCCGACGGCCTCAAGGGTCAAGGCTCCTATCAGGTTTCAGGTTGCCGGTTTTTACCTGTTTGCCATCAACTGTACATGCTCATCGCAATCTGCGGGGGGGTCCCCTTTGATTAAGCTTATGCTTTACTTTGCCGCTGCCGCCTTTACTTCATTATGCAGCCTTGTAAACTTCATTTCGGGTCATGATGACCCAGACAATCCGAGCCATTTTATTAGCCAGACCAACGGCGGCAACGTTGTGATTGCTGCGCTCATTAAGTTGGCTAACCCATTTTTTACAGCGGTCATCCTTATTTTTGAGGCAGTGGAGTACCGAACGTGCGCCGTGTATCAATAATGTGCGCAGGTATTTATCACCCCGTTTACTGATGCCCAGCAGGACTGACTTACCGCCTGTGGAATGCTGTCTTGGAACTAATCCCATCCATGCGGCAAGGTGTCGACCAGATTTAAAATACGTCGCATCACCAATGGCTGCCTTCAATGCTGTGGCAGTGATGGCTCCGATACCCGGCATAGTCATCATTCGACGACATTCGTCGTCGTTTTTTGCTAGCTCCTGAATTTTCTGGTCATACTGTTGAATACGCTTGTCAAGACTGGCCAACTCTTCTGATAAACCATGTAGCAGCTCACGAGTCAGCGAATGGAGTCCATTTTCAGCATCTTCCAGAATTCGTGGAAGCTGTGCACGAACTTTACCAATACCCTGGGCAACTACAATACCTTCTTCCAATAGTGACCCCCGGATCTGGTTAACCAGGGCAGTTCTCTGATCAACCGCTTGTTGACGATAGCGGTGCAGAAGTTGCCAGGCCTGCTGCTCTGACGTTTTAACAGGTACAAAACGCATGCTGGGCCGTGAAGCTGCTTCTGCAATCGCTTCAGCATCGTTGTAGTCATTTTTGTTGGTCTTGACATAAGGCTTGACAAATTGAGGTGAAATCAGCTTGACAGTATGCTCATAGTTCTTGAATAACCGAGCCAAATAGTGAGCACCACCACAAGCTTCCATAGCGATAATGCATGGCTCCAGATTTGCCACGTACTCTAGAAGGTTCTTCCTGGACGACTTCTTTCTGATGACTTTGCTACCCTGCTCATCAACACCAAACAGGTGAAAGTTGTTCTTGCCAATATCGATACCAAGTACTGAAATAGTCATGGGTGGTTCGCTCCGGTTAATCCTGTTTAAATGGTTAACTCCATTTTGGCTCATTTGAAGCCGTTTAGGAGGGGCGGACCATCCCATTAGACCGAGAATAGACTGCCCTACTGCGGCGGCAGCAAATTGGTCTGAAAATCCGCTTTTGTTCGTCAAATAGCTCGCTATTCTCCTCACAAAACCGAATTTTCATCCTCAATTTTCTGCCGTCCTCGCTACGGGCGCTATTCTCGGTCAGGCTCCTAGGGGACAATTTCGAGACAAAGCTTGATATGAAAGGATGAACAGGTGGCTGGCTTGAAGGAAAAGGGGTGGTGAAAGGTGGTTTTACGCTCTTTCCGGTGAAAAATTGACGGCTTACTCAGAACCCGTAGCTGACTTTGGCAATAAAACCATAGGCCTTGAAGCTGTCCATCCAGTCATAGTGATAGCTGATAGTAAAGGCCAGGTTGCTGTGGCTCTCCATATTAATCACTGCATCGAACTGGTAACGGCTTTGTTCACGTTTGGCCCCGCTCATCAGAAAAGCACTGCCACCTTGGGCAAATTGCGCGGTCATGCTCACCGGGTCATCCTTGAAATCGTGGAAGGCCATCAGGCTGACTTCAGGTTTGACGGTCATACTGGCTGTGGTGATATCGCCCGACAGTTTCAGACCAGCGCCCAGTTCCAGTATCTCGTAAGTGTCGCTTTTGACTCTTGCAAACCGCAGGATATCTGACCAATCGTTAACGCTTGCCTCCCGGTAGTCGTCTGGCTTGATGCTGGCATAGTTGAAGGCCAGTTGTGGCAACCAGTGCCATTCTCCTGACTGACCCAATGGCATTTTATAGCCAGTCAGAAGACCAATATCCCACGAATTGAGATCATGTTTGGCCTTGATCTCATTGCCGACAACGTTACGTTTACCATCATTATTACTCCAGCTGTAACCTATACGGCCATCGACAAACACGGAGTCCTGCGCAAAGCTCGAATAGACGCTGAAGGTATGCCCTTCGGTATCAATCCTGCTGCTTGAGCCATCGGTCCCGTTAACATCACCCTTTGAGTAGGTATAGGCGACACCTAACGTCATGCGTTCATTCAGATCAGAGTCAACACCCATTGTGAAGCCGTGGGTTTTGGCTTCATAGCCGTTGTACCCGTCCTTTTTATCCTGCCTGGCATCCGTGTTGGCATACTGCATCCAGACATTACCGGAGGCAACCATATCACCCGCAGCAATACCGTTGCGAAGGCCAGTCTGTCGGGCGCCAACGGCAGTACGGGCCTGTCTGATCGAAGCGTTGGCAGAACTTATGGACGCACCGGACAGGTCCGGAGTCATCTGGTTGACAATTTTGGCGACTTCGGCAGTGTTGTTTTTGATCATCTTGACCTGACTCAGGATCCAGTTTTTCAATGGTTCACTGTCGTTTGATTGACGGGTAGTCAGTGCTATTTCAATCGCTTTCAAGGCTGAATCGTTGGCACCACCGGATCTGGCAAGATCCGCAACAAATGTCGCTACACGGTAGCTGACAAGGAACAGCTGTCTGGCCGTCAGGCGAAGGTAGTAAAGGGTGTGAGGAGTGAATGAAGTCGTTACCAGGGAGGGCATTGTTTTAATGTCGCAGTCGCTTGATTGCATCAAAAGATATTCGGTGCTCTCACCGATATCCGGTTGATTATTCAGTAAAACACCGGCTTCAGGGCCGACTTCAATTCTGCTGGCTTTGATGTAAGGTGCTTTCAGGTCACGCAGTTCATCCAGAGTCACTACCAGTGTGCCCTCTTGCTTATAAAGACCTGCCACTTCCAAGGCACTGTCACGTCTGGACGACAGAGCTGCAGAAGGTGCCTTCGGGTATAAAGTACCGCCTTTGTTAATATGGACAGTTGTCTTGGCCAAGGCGGTTGAGGTATCAGATTCAGCCTCTGAAACAGATTGTAAAAATTTGACGGGAGTGACAGACAATTTCAGGTTTGAGGTCAGGGTCAGTTTGCCTGAAATGCTCACTGTTCCCATAGTCTCAATCAGCTGACCACCGAATTGAGCTTCCGGACCGCTGAAGGTCAGGGTGTCTAGCCCGATAATGTTGCCCTCTACGATGCCGTTCTGAACATCCAGACTGTCTCCTTTACCCGGTAGGCTCAGGATGCCGCTAATGGTGCCACCCTCTTGAATAATGTTGATGGGTGGGCGTTTAGTGGAGACGGAGTCATCAAACTTGATCTCTCCTATTGTGCCACGGGTGTTTAATGGCAGCTTCTTGAAAGGTACCGCTGATTTGATGAATTTAAGAGGTAATTTTAAAGCAGCGCCAGCAGGGTCTATGGTTCTGGTCGTTATTAGTCTGGCTGTACCGTTTTCAGTCACCGTGATGCTTAATGGGTTCTGTATGGCAATGGTTTCCCATTGTTTGCCGGTGATCCAGACATTATCTATGCCGCTGACCGATTGAGTGATCTTGCCACCGTTGAGGAACAGATTATCGCCGTAGCCTGGTTGCCCTTTAATGTTTCCGGTGATGCCATTGACATGGTTCAGGGAGAGCTGCGGACGGGCGGAGTCTGGTCTTGAGAAGTCGATTTCATAGATTTTACCGCCTTCATTATTGATAGCAAAGGCTGACCGTTTGAGGAAAGACTTGGTAAAGTCTAATAGCAGACGAGCAGTTCCTTTTTTATCCTTCGTGTCATCGCTGATTCTGGCAACGACACCGCCTTTAACAAGGTTCACAGTGTCAAGATTTTCCATTCTCAAAAAGCCCCATTTATCTCCCTGCAGGATCAGGTTATCAAAGCCGCTCTGTTCCCTGAGAGTGCCTGAAACCATTATAAGAGTGTCGTTCATTCCAGGGCGTGCTTTTACCAGGTCAGCATTACCACTGGATTGGACAAATTGCAGTGAAGGGCGCTGAGCGTCGCTGGAAAAGTCCAGGCTTGCCAGAGTTCCATGGTTATCCACTTTAAAGAAATCGTTGTTGCTAAAGGTGCCGTTAAATGCCACAGCTAAGGTTTTATTGCCATAGGTGGAACGAGTATTGATGTTGCTGACCTGGGCATCAGGATTTATGGTTATGGAACTGGGGTTGTTGACTTGCCCTGACACCGACCAGGCATCTGCACTGTCCAGCAGGATGTGTCTGGCTCCTTGAAGCTTTCTGATCTGGGCTTCACCTTTCAGCCATAGATCTGCCTGTTTATCGGCATGACTGGTAATAATGACTGGATGATTCTTATCACTGATGATGCTCAGGGTCTCTTCTGGAACTGTTTCCTGATCTTTTTTGTCGTAAACACGGATCTGATGAATGGGGCTTTCCAGAGTCACTTGTCGTGTATTTGTGGCCCAGTCCAGAAAATCCCATTTTTTACCTGTTACCCTGATGGTATGGATGCTATCAACCGCTCCTTTTACTGAGCCGGAGTCCAGTATCAGCTCATCATTTTTATCAGAGCGACCTTTGATTTCTTTAACTATTTCACCGCCTTTCTGAGAGAGCTTTAAAGAAGGGCGCTGAGCATGAGCGGACAAGTCCAGGCTCTCCAGTGTTCCATAGTTATCCACTTTAAAGTCATCGTCGGCATCAATACTTTTAAACACCAGAGCCAGAGATTGAGTCCCGAATCCGGAGTGGGTACTGATATTCTTGACCTGTGCACCCGGTCTTATGGTTATGGAGTCAGGGTTTAGTACTTGCCCCGTCACCGACCAGTCTTTAGCGCTGTCCAGCCAGATACCCCGGGCTCCTTCAAGATCGGTGATCCGGGCCTCACCTTGTAACCATAGATCGGTTTGTTTATCGGCATGACTGGTGATACTGACTGGATTGCTACGGGTGATGATGCCCAGGGTCGCTGCTGGCAAGCCTTTTTTCCCTTCCTCGCCTGCCTGCTCTCTCTGGTCTGAAACACGGATCTGCTGAATAGGGCTGTGCAGATCCACTTTCTGAGTGCCGGTGGCCCAATTCAGAAAAGTCCATTCCCGACCTGTTACCCTGATGGTATGAATATCATTAACCGCTTCTGCCACCAAACCCTTGTCAAGTATCAGTTCATCATTTTTACCAGAACGACCCTTGATTTCTTTTACTTCACCCCCTTTCAGAGAAAACTGCAGTGGAGGGCGGTTAGCGTTACTGGAAAAGTCGAGGCTTCCCAATGTTCCACTATTATCTACTTTAAAGACATTGTCGTCTGTGTAGCTGCCGTTAAATGACAGGTTTAAGGTTTTATCCGAGCTTCCCCTGTTTAAGTGGGTGGAGTGGGTATTGATACTGCTGACCTGTGTTTCAGGGCTTATGGTGATAGCATTGGGGTTGCAGACTGAGCCATTTACCGACCAGTCTTCAGCACTGTCAAGCAGGATATTTCTGACACCCTCAAGATGGCTGATTTTAGCTTTTCCCCGCAACCATAGATCCGCTTGTTGATCAGCATGACTGCTAATACTGACTGGACTGTCGCTGGTGATCAGGTTCAGGGTGGCGCCTGGCACGGCTTTCTGTTGTTTCTTGTCGGAAACCCGGATCTGATGAATAGGACTTTCCAGGATCACTTGTCGTGTGCCGACGGCCCAGTTCAGAAACGTCCATGCTTTACCCGTCACATTGATGGTACGGATATTATTAACTTCGCCTGTTACTAAGCCGGTGTTCAGTATAAGTTGATCGTCCCGATCAGGATGGCCTTCGATTGCTCCCATCTCAACCCCTTTCAGAGAGAGCTGTAGAGGAGGTCGTTTAGCGCCGTTCGAAAAGTCCAGTCTCTGCAGTGTTCCGCGGTTATCTACTTTAAAAAAGTTATCGTCAGTATGGGTGCCATTAAATGTCAGGGTTAACGTTTTATCGCCATGACTGAGGCGGGTATTGATGCTGCTGACCTTGGCATGGGGGGTAATGGTTATGGACTTGGGGTTGGGGACTGATCCTGTCACTGACCAAACGTCAGCAGTGTCCAGCAGAATATTCCTGGCTCCCTGAAGATCGCTGATCTGAGCTTTACCTCGCAACCACAGATCCGTTTGTTGATCAACATGGCTGGTGATACTGATTGGACTTTTGCTGTTGACCAGGCCCAGAGTGCTGCCTGGCAAGGTTCCCTGTTCTTTCTTGTCGGAAATACGGATCTGATGAATAGGGCTTTGCAGATCCACTTTCTGTGTGCCGGTGAGCCAGTTCAGAACAGTCCAATCCCCACCTGTTACCCTGACGGTATGGATATTATCAACCGTTCCTTTCACTGAACCCGTCTTCAATTCAAGTTCATCCTGTTTATCGGAACGACCTTTGATGACTGCTGTTTGACCTTGTTGCAGAAACCTCAGCCTGGGACGTTCAGCGTCACTCGAGAAGTCCAGACTCCCTAATTTCCCCTGATTATCCACTTTAATGAAGTCGTTTTTGTTATTGGTGCTGTTAAATGCCAGACTTAAAGCACCATGGTCACTGCCATGGCTGGAGTGGGTATTGATGCTGTTGATCTGCGCACCGTCGTTTATATTTATGGAATCGGGGTTGTAGACTGGCCCTGTCACTGACCAGGCGTTAGTATTGTCACTTGTTACCGTAATGGTAGAGATATCATTAACCGCTGCTGTTACTAACCCCTTATTCAGTACAAATTTATCATTCAGGTCAGAACGGCCCTTGATGGTTCCTGTTTCCCCCCCTTCCAGAAACAACAATAGAGGTTTTCGGTCGTCTTTTGACGATAGATCAATCGTCTTGATGATGCTCTCAGGCAAGCTATGAACAACCAGATCACGAGCAACCAAAGTTGATTGGCTGAACGACAGATAGAGTGATTTGGATTTGTTCGAGGGACGTTTAGTAGTTATCTCTTCAATCTGACCTCCTGAACCTGCTGTAATGGTGAGCAGGTCAGGCAAAGGTGCAACAGGCGAGACTGACCAGTTCCCGGAATGGTAAACAGCTATATGTTTTAGCTCCGGTAAATGATTAAGCTGAGCGCTACCGAAAAGGTTCAGACTCTCTACCTTCCCTCCCCCTTCAGTATTTATGTCCAGTTTGTTCTTGCTCTCACTTGTAGTAGCAAACCTTAAGGAAGCGTCAGGGGCTTCATGGGAGGATGCTATTGTATCGCTCACAAACAAGCTATTGATTTGACTGGATGTATCAAACCTTGTCGCCTCTGAAATCCAGCCACTCAGACTCCAGCCTGATCCGGAAATCTTAATGGTGGAAAAGCCGGAAATATTGCCCTTTATGGATAATGTCGTATTTTTACCCGGAACTTCTTCAGGAAGAGCAATATAAAGAGTGTTGTCTTCGCCACCAGCACTCTCGATGTTTCCTGTTATGAATCCTCCGTGCAAATACAGAGGGGATTGACTTGCCTGCTCCATTTTAATGGCAGGCGACCCCTCAATGACGTATCCGGGTTTAATGCTAAGGCCTCTTGGAAAATTACCAGAATAAAGCAATCCGGTGCCAGTACCTCTTACGGTTCCCGCATTCACTAACTGACCATTGCCTGAGATTTTGATGCCAATAGCATTATCTTTGGTAAAAATATCACCACTGTTGTCTACTTTAGCTCGATCTGTGTCTGTGCTCATACCAACACTATCGTCGCCAGAAACGTTGATAGTGGCCCAGTTGGCAGCGGTGGAGGAGTAACCGACCGGGGGAGGGTTACTGGCATCGGCGGTTGCCGCCATACCATAATTGTTTTTGCCATTAACGTTGAGGGTGCCTCTATTGCGAACTTCTGCATTACCCTGTTCTACTCCGAAGTCGTGGACATTTTGATTTCTGGCTTTCATTCCATAGGACGGTTGGTCGCTTGAGGACTGGCTAGACAAGTTAAGAGTGCCACTGTTTGTACCCAAACCGTTGATAATGAGAAAGCCCATTGCGGGAGCGCTTAAAATATTAAAGGTTCCATTTATCTCATTAGCGGCCTCAGAAGCTTTGTGCGCAGCCTGAAAGGCTGTGGGTGCAGTTCGTCTCTTTATCCCCTGAATAGTGACTATGCCCTCGTTGCTGATAGTATCCCCATATTTGGTCAGGGCCATGACGACGTCTGCAGCGTAACCCTTCTTCTCCCGTGCACTGCTGAGTATGCCTTTGTTAGTGACTCTATTATTCATGCCTACAGCGCTGACGATCATATGAACCCCGGCCTGCACTTTATTGCCACTGGGTAATTCGCTCGTCAGAGAACCTTCGATGTTTAATGTTCCATTCACCATTTTTATGTAATTTATCTCGTCGGGTTTGGATGGATCAGCGGGACCTATGGTAACGGTACTATCTTTTGGGATGGATTCTACCCACTCTACAACTTTGGTTTTATGGGGGGGCCATTCCTTGGGGTCAAAGCGGCTGCCGCCGCTATCATCTCCCAAAACCCACCCGGAAATCACAGAAACAACGGCAAAAGCCAGAATAATCTTCGAGTAAAAAACATTAGGCCAAGGATGACTCATTGATAAACCTTCAAAAGTCATTGGAATATCAGCAGGAGGCGTATTATGGGAAAGAGGCGGCAGACAGTTTGGGAGAAACCACCGCTGAAAATCTGATTTGGCGTTCGAAAGATGACCGGAGCTTTACCACACTCATTCTAGGTAATCAAAGGAATGTTTTGAAATACCCATTAATTTTTAAAAAACAGGTTTTTAGCCCGAAAAACGACACAGTTTACGTATTCCGGGGCTGACTTTGATCCCTCATCTGCTGTTTAACAGCCCGGCTTCAAGTCATAATGAAGTGACTTGAGTGAATGTTGTCATGACGACATAGCTGCCATTCTTGGGCTCTTCACTCACATATTGGCGTTCTTTGGGATCTTCAGAGATAGTGAGTATAAAACTTTCTATCATTTCGAACCGCTTGGCTGGCATATTCCAGCCCATGCATTCGTATGGCATTCGCAATCTTTTCTTTGTGATCCCCAACCGGCAAACCCGGTGGCACATAAAACGCCAGACGCTCACTGAAGGAGGGCTTGATAACATAATATTGACCTTTCAATTGAGGATACATAATGTCAAAAAATGGCACAGCTGCTTCAGGATTTCTGAATAAAAAATGCTGCAACAGTTCCCTGCGGTTGTTATCACTGCGCTCATCACTCATTAAAAGCGCCTGAAGATCGTCCTTTGATTTTATCGCGCACCGGGATAAACGTTGAACATCATCAATAAACTGTTGGTATTGCTTGCTTAATAACGGGTAGCAAAGAGTAACTTTGTGTAAATAGGTATAACTGATTGAGAAAAGGCACCGTCGAAAGGCGAATCTATCGGCTTCTGTCGCAATATCGCGATCAAGCCGTTGTTCAAGCAAGTTAAAGTCCCACTGGTCCCCTTCAAAAATGGGTTTATCGTCCAAATTCATATCCACATCTTTAATATCACGTAACACTATGATTAGTTTTTGAAAGGCATTTTGCAGGGTTTCAGGTGATCTTATTCGGGGACATTCGATGATAACTTCACTGGCTACGGCATTGATACTTGTCTTTAAGCCATCGGTATTATTATCGAGTACTATCTCTTTCAGTAACTGCACCATAAACCACACACGCTTTAATTTGCCGACTACAAAGTCCCATTCTTTACCAAAGGTGTCAGCAAATTTAAGCCGCAAGGTTCGTCCTTTGCCCCCTTCTGCATGTTCAAGCAGCTCAATAACACTCATATGATTGCCAAGCCTCAGGTTAACAATCAAGGCATCGTTCAGACTGACGACAGTGGCTGTAAAATTAAATGCTTCCATGGCTGCTGCTGCGGAAGGCGTCAGTAGCGGCGGCCTTTCACAAGGGGTCGTACAATCAACATAAGTGATATCCTTTCTCTTGGATATACTGCCTTGCCCCGAGCCCAGAGTCACCGGAGCCAGCGCCTCGACAAAGCGCTGGTGCAGGGCAAAAATCAGGTCATGAACACTTTGGACCTGTTCCGCCTCCTGTGGGTTGAGTTTTTGCAAACAGGATTCCAGTTCCTGGCAGTCTGCCAGCCACTGACGAAATATTACCAGAGAGAGCCGCCCTTCTTCAGCGGTTTGTATTGCAGAAATAATACTCTCCAACCCTGATTCGATGGCCCATTTCAACGCACCGAATCGGCTGCTCAGTTGCGGGAATTCAACCCGCAATGAGTTGACCAGAGGCGAATCCGTTTTACCAGCCAGCCGCAAGAACGCCTGATACCCCTCCAACATGACTTCAGCTCCACGAATCAACTGGTTTACGTCGTCCCTGATCTCCGCCAGTCGTTGCAATCGTGCTGGCGACATGCTCAGTTTTACGGGATTCGCCAGACAACCCAATCGGCCATCGGAGGCAAAAAATGCCAACAAACGAGCATTTTGGTCTGTGAGCCAGTGAAAGCAGCTGGCGACCCGACGGAAAATGCATCTGTGAGGGGACAATTCATCCCTTGACAGGCTGGCTTGCTTCGGGGGCGCATCAGAAAAAGCTGAGGACAGGCTTCTGTGACTGACCAGTTTTTCTGTCATGTCACCGGCAACAATAAAGGCTCCGGGCTCACCCGTGAAGCGGGCACAGGCCAGGGTCGCCTGTTGCCCAACCTGAGCGGCCAACGCCGAATACTGGCCACTGGCCCGCATTAAAGTGACTTTTAGCTGTCTCATGAGGATCGCTACATGATCATTGAATCCGGCATAGGCAAAGACAAAGCCACCTGCCCGCTTCAGGAACCCGGACTCAAGCATCCAGTCTTTAGCCTGTTGAGCCACGACAATGGCGCCCTTTGGCATAGCGTCTGCCTGTCGTTCATTGGCCAGCCAGATTGGCCCTGTGCAATAGCCTTCGCTGATGCTCTCGCCAATGGCAAGACTCTCTTCGGGTATGGGCATGACAAAATCCATACCGCCCGAGAGCTGGGTAACAGGGCGCACCTGCAACAGGAATAAATTACCCTGATGATCGATGGCAAACTCGACATCCACGGGGCAGAGCAACAGGTTTTCCAGCTCTGTCACCGCCTGGCTGAGTTTTGTAACCAAATGATCACTGAGTTTATGCCTGCCGTCGTCTGTTTGTGCGTCAGCATTCTGAATAGCTGTTTCTGAATAACCCTTGTTGTTTTTGTGCAAGACAAAGTGACTTGAGATCGTACCCGGAAAGTATTGAATGCTGTCAGCTCCTTCCACGCGAGAAATGTCAATGCGGTGAGGTGTGTTACCAGACTGCCCTGCCACTGCCCCCCTGGGTTGACCGGGTGTGTACTCAACCCTGATGGTACCATCCTGAAAAGATCGAAAACTCATGGCGACCCCGCCGTATTGGCAATCAATGCACTGCTGGATGATCAGCGCCATGGGTTGCGGTATGCCTTCTGGACAGACTTCAGGCCGGTAAGCTGAGGCCATGACCTTCAGGCAGGTACTTAAAACATCGTCTTCTTTCTGGACGACAGAGAGGTATTTGCCCGCCTGGGCATCGCCGTAGTTATCTTCGTTAATACCAGAGCTGCGGATAATAATCGGTTGAGAGGTGGGGCACCCGTCCAGCTGAAGACGCAGATCCCTGATTTTTTGCGCCGCTTCAGAGTCTTTAACCTGTTGGTAATAGTCTTCACTGGCAATAAATTCCGCCAGACCTGCCAGCCAGTCATCCTTTTTGCTTTGCTCTGAAGGTGGCAAGGTATTAAGGTATTCCCGGATGTTCGTCAGGCTGGTCAGTGCATCCGGTTCATCAACATTCACAGGGAGATAGCGGACTAACAGCTGTCTATCCAGAGGGTGTTTTTCGAGCATACTTATGACCTGGGCTGTCACACATTCAAAGGGCGGAACAGACAGACCGGCTTTTTCCATGCGCATCAAAAACATCCCCTTGCCCCCCAATTGTTCCCGGTCGGAGAAAGAATGGTCAGCAGCCTGACCTGGAACAGGCGAACTACAAATGCGCTTGACCAGCAAAGTCGAGGCGGGAATACCGCTGGGATCAAGGGCACCGAAATATCTTTTAGGTGAATCACCAGCCCTATTGGATCGAGTGCCAGCCAGGGTATTCTGATTTGGATTTGTTATCGGGTTTTTAGGATCTGATGTCTCAGAAGTAGCACAATGCATAAAGTATCCCTTTCATTATGTTCATCTATGAATCAACGGTTGATACGTTAATTGATTGCTTCCTATAGACATTGATGTTTTTATAAAGTTCAACCGTACGGCTGAAGTGGGCAAAACGAAGTCTGCTGGCCAATGCTGCCAGAGCCGGTCAGACCTTGTTAGCAGGGTATTTCGAAGAATTCAAAAACTGCCGGGTTTCTTATGGTTGCTGCATTGATAAAGTCATAATCCATTTGAAGCCTTGAATCAGCAAATTCGAAAGCAATAGAGTTCTTCTCAATTAAGCCCAGCATGTACTCTCGATCATTCAGTAAGGTTTCACTGGCATAATATAAGCTACGAACATCACCAGAGCTTGCGATTTGTATAATTTTTTTATCGCCTCGTAATCTTTCACTGGCATGACGCAGAGCTTGCGGAAACGTCTCAACAGCGGCCATGACCACCGTTTCATCATCCCGAAGTGTTGCGCTGGCATATTCCAGCATACGACCATTCTGAGAGACTGCGGCCATGACAACCTCTTTATTGTCAAGAAGTTCCGGGCTGGTATATTGCAACTGTCCGGCCTTCTGAGTCACTGCGGCCATTACAACCTCTTTATCATTTTTCAGTTCTGTACTCACATATTCCAGGTCACCTGGATAAACTCTAATGGTGGGTAACACAACCTCTTTGTCACTTCGAACCCGTTGGCTGGCATATTTCAGCCCATGCATGAGTAAGACATTCCTGACCTTTTCTTTATCATCCGGAACTGGCTGACCCGGAGGAATATCAAACTCCAGTCTGACATTAAGGGATGGTTTGATAACATAGTATTGACCTTCCAGATGGGGATACACATGGGCAAACAATGGCATAGCATGTTCCGGATGTATCAATAAAAGATGCTGTAAAAGTTCCCTGCGACTGTCTTCACCGATCTCATCACTCATTAACACTTTCCCAAGATTGCTCTCTGATTCACCTAAACTTCGACAATGATCAATAAACTGTCGTTGTTGGTGGTTGTTCAATAACTGGTCGCAGGGAATAAGGCATTTGTAATAAATGTATAATTTCCAATCATAAAACATTGAGAAAAGACATTGATGAAAAGCGAATCTATCGGCTTCTGTCGTAATATCACGATTGAGGCGTTGTGCCAGCAGGTTAAAGTCCCACTGATCTCCTTCAAAGATGGGCAGGTCCGACAATTGTAGATCCAGATTATAGGTACTGTTTAATACAGTGATCAGTTTTTCAAAGGCACCCTGCAGGACTGGACGTGATTTTATTCGGGAGCATTCGACGATCATTTCACCTGCTACTTCGTTGCAGCTCAGCTTCATGCTCTCGGTATTTTCTCCCAGTTCGATCGCTCTCAGTAACTGTGCCAGAAACCACATGCGCTTTAACTTGCCGGGATTATAAAGACCTGATGCACGATGCTTACGAAATTTGTCAGAAAATTTCAGTCGCAAGGTTCGTCCTTTACCCCCCTCTGCCTGTTCGAGCAGTTCGACAAGGCCTACATGACTTCCTAATTTCAGGTTAACAATCAAGGCATCATTCATACTGATGACAGTCGCTTTATTCGCTGATTTTCCGATGGACTCCTTGCCGAACGGAGTCAATAGCGGTGCCTTTTCACCCGACTTACCCGGAGTGGTGCAATCAACAAAGGTGGCATGCCCTATTTCGGATAGCCTGCCCTGACCCGACCCCAAAGTGACCGCTGCCAGAGCCTCTACAAAGCGCTGATGCAGAGCAAAAATCAGTTCATGGACACTACGCACCTGCTCGGCCTTCCCGAAGTTGAGCGCTTGAAGACAGGATTGCAGCTGCTGGCAGTCTGCCACCCACTGACGAAACATTAGCGGGGAAAGCTGCCCGTCTTCAGCAGCTTGCATTCGCATAATGATACTCTCCAAGCCAGATCGAATGGTCTGTTTCAGCGTCTCAAAGCGTTTGTTCATTTGCGGTAATTCATCTCGCAATGTCTCAATCAGGGATGAACTGCTGTTGCCCGCCAGCTGCAGGAATGCCCGGTACACCTCCAACAGCTTTTCAGCCCCATAAATCAGTCGTTTAATGTTCTCTCTGGTCTCAGCCAGTAGCTCTGATCGTTGCCGCGACATGCTCAGTTTTATCGGGTTGGCCAGGCAATCCAGTCCGCCACCGGAGGCAAAAAATGCCAACAGGCGGGCGTTTTGGTCCGACAGCCACTGAAAACCGCTGGCGACCTGACGAAGTGTGTCTTCAGAGGGAGACAAATCATCCCGTGACGGGACAGCATTTCCCAGGGGCATATCTGAGAAGGCCGAGGATAAACTTCTGTGGCTGGCCAGTTTTCCGGTAAGGTCACCGGCAACAACAAAGGCTCCGGGCTGACCGTTAAAGCGGGCGCAGCCCAGTGTCGTCTGTTGGCCATTCTGAGCGGCCAATGCCGGAAACTGATCATCGGCCCGCATTAAGGTTATTTTTTCCTGCCTCATGAGGATCGCTACATGATCATTGAATCCTGCTTTGGCAAAGACAAAGCCCCTCACTCGCTTCAGGAACTCAGGCTCAAGCATCCAATCTTCGGCATGGTCGGCCACGACAATGGCTCCTTCTGGCATTGAATCTGCCGCTTGTTCTTCCGCCAGCCAGAGTGTTCCGGTGCAATAGCCTTCGCTGATGCCCTGACCACTGGCCAGGGTCTCTTCTGGTATAGGCATGGCAAAATCCATGCCGCCAGAGAGTCGGGTAACAGGGCGCACCTGTAACAGAAACAGGCGACCCTGGCGATCAATGGCAAACTCCACATCCACGGGGCAAAGCAACAGGTCTTCCAGCTTTGTCACCGCCTCCATGAGTTCTGAAACCGTTTCATCAGTGAGTTGCAGTCCACCGTCGCCTGATTGAGCATCAACATGATCAATTCTTACTTCCGAATAGCCGTTATTATTCTTGTGCAAGACAAAGTGACTTGAGAGGGTTCCGGGAAAGTATTGATAGCTGAGAGCTTCTTCTTTGTGATTCTTGCGATAAATATCGAGGCGGTGGGGCGTGTTACCGGACTGCCCTGCCACTGCGCCTCTGGGTTGACCCGATGTAAACTCTGCCCTGACAGTATTATCCTGAAAAGATTGAAAACTCATGGCGACCCCACCATATTGACAGTCAATGCACTCCTGGATGATCAGCGCCATGGGTGGGGGTATGACTTCGGGACAGACTTCAGGCCGATAACCTGAGGCCATGACCTTGAGGCAGGTGCGCAAAATATCCTCATCTGCCTGCACTACCGAGAGGTATTTACCCGCCTGGGAATCGCCGTAGTTATCTTCGTTGATGCCGGAACTGCGGACAATAACCGGCTGTGATGTGGAGAGTCGGTCCAGCTGACGAAGCAGACCTCTGATCTCCCCGGCCGCTTCAGAATCTTTAACCTGTTCGTAAAAGTCATCACTGGCCACAAATTGCGCCAGACCCGGCAACCACTTATCCCTTTTGCTTTGCTCTGAAGGCGGCAAGGCATTGAGGTGTTCACGGATGTTCTTCAGGCTGGTCTCTGCCCTCAGTTCACGGTCAATCCCGGGGAGATAGCGGTCAAGGCTATCCAGAGGGTGTTGTTCAAGGGCATTCATGACTTGAGCAGCAACACACTTGAACGGTGGCACAGACAGACCGGCTTTCTTCATGCGCTGCAAAAACATTCCCTTGCCCCCAAATTGTTCCCGGTTGGAGGGGGAACAGTCAGCAGCCTGACCTGAATCAGCTGGTCGGCAGGTGCGCCTGGCGAGCGACTCTGGGTCAGAAACGCCACCGGGATCAGAATTACCGAAATACCTTTTGTGAGAATCATCAGTCCCGATGGATGGACTACCATCCTGGATATTATGATTTGGAATCCTTGTCAGGCTTTTAGAATCTGACGCCTCAGCAGTAGCAGGTAACATCAAGACATCCCTCACATGTTAAAATCATCCATGATTTAATCGCTAAAGTTCAATAGATTACTTTCTTTTGACAATGATATTGTTATAAAGTTCAACCGACAGCATGAAGCTGACAATAGAAAAAAAGTAATGAGCTGGTAACAACCTTTGCACCGGTCAATGTACCCGGAGTTGAAAAGAACTTATTTGCAGATCACCTGACGTATTTACGAACTTCGGGGTTTCTGGAGATTGCTAAATTGATAAACTGGGTATCATGTTGAAGGCTGTTAGTAATATTTGAGAAAGCAAATGAATCGATTGCAATCAAGTCCAGCAAAAACTCGCGATCATTTAATATCTGTTCACCGGCCCCTCTTAAATAATAGGCTCTTCAGGGATATCTGTGGGTAAAAATGAGTCAATTTGATAGGTAGAAGCACCAGCGGCTGATTTTTGATAGTTTTTTTGTTAGCAGACAAAATAACCACAAGAGACACCGCTGATGCTAATAAAAACTATCCTCAATAAAGTTCATAAACTCAAGTCATTTGTTTATCAGGATGTGAAACTTGGCTTCTACCAAGGCTCTGAAGTATTCAATGTAGCCGTTGTTCCACGAAAGAACAGTCACGCTATCTGCTCAGGATGCCAGAAACCTGCTCCGGGCTACGATCATCTTTCTGAGCGTCGTTTCGAGTTTGTTCCTCTCTGGGGAATCAGAGTTTTCTTGCTCTATAGAATGCGCCGGGTGGAATGTAAGACGTGCGGCGTAAAGGTTGAGCAAGTCCCATGGGCTGAAGGTAAGAAGGAGCTGACCAAAGCCTATATGCAATTTCTGGCAAACTGGGCCAGAAAGCTGTCTTGGAAAGAGGTTGCCAGTACTTTCAATACCTCATGGGAGAAAGTATTTCATGCTGTGGAGTACATGGTTGAGTGGGGCAAAGCGCATCGTTCACTCGACAATATCAAGGCCATTGGCGTTGATGAAGTGGCTTACCAGGTCGGACATAAATACCTGACAGTGGTTTATCAGATTGATCGCAGTTGCACCCGGCTATTATGGGTTGGTCAGGATCGTACTGAAGCCACAATTAGAAACTTTTTCTTCTTTTTTGGCCCTGAGCGTAGTCAACAACTGAGGTATGTCTGCTCTGACATGTGGAAGCCCTATGTAAAGGCGATCGCCGAGTTTGCCAATCAGGCGCTGCATATTCTGGATCGATTTCACATTGTGGCCATGCTGAACAAGGCCATCGATGAGGTCAGGGCATCAGAACACAAACAGCTTCAGGCTGATGGCTATGAGCCTGTTTTGAAAAAGACCCGTTGGTGTCTGCTGAAACGGAAGGAAAACCTGACCGAGAAAGAAGAGATCAAGTTAAATACAGTGCTTCAGTATAATCTCAAAAGTGTCAGGGGCTATCTGCTCAGAGAGGAGTTTCAAGTGTTCTGGGGTTACATATCACCACACTGGGCAGGAAAGTATCTGGACCGGTGGTGTACAAGAGTCATGCGGTCAAAGATAGAGCCGATGAAGAAAGTAGCTAAAACTGTTCGGCGGCACAGGCCACTGATCCTGAATTGGTTCAGGGCAAAAAAAGCATTTTCCAGCGGAATTGTGGAAGGTCTGAACACCAAGATAAAACTCACTACGAGAAAATCGTATGGTTTCAGAACCTATAGATGTGCAGAAATCGCTTTATATCATGCACTGGGCAACCTGCCCGAACCAGAAATGCCCCACAGATTTTGCTGACGAGGCAAATAATACATACTTTTAGCAACGGCTATTCGAACAATATTTTTATCGCTTCGCAATCTTTCACTGGCATACTCCAGGGCTCCGGCACACTGTTTGACAGCAGCCATGACCACTTCCTCATTATCCTTAACTTTCTGGCTGGCGTATTGTAGCTGAGAACCATTCTGAGTGACTGATGCCATGACAATATCGCTGTCATTCCTCAACTCTTTACTGACATATCCCAGTTGTTCAGGATGTTTTAAAATGGCGGGCAACACAAGGTCTTTATCATTGAGAACCGCCTGGCTGGCATATTTCAACCCATGCTTGAGCAGGGCATTTTTGAACTTTTCTTTGTGACCCCCAGATGGCTGACCTGGCGGAACATAAAACTTCAGACGTGTACCGCAGGATGGTTTGATAACATAATGTTGACCTTTCAAGTGAGGATACATAATCTCAAAAAATGGCATAGCGGTTTTAGCATATGTCAATAAAAAATGCTGTAAGAGTTCAATACGAGTGCCCTCACCGATCTCATCACGCATTAACTTTTTCAGAAAATGGTCCGCCGATGTTCTCATGCACGTTTCCAAGCGTTGAACACAACGAATAAACTGCTGGTGTTGTTTACTTAATAAATGATAAAAACGCGGAACTCTATGTAAATAAGTTCTGGCAATTGAGAAAAGGCAGTCTTCAAAGGCAAATCGATCGGCTTCTGTGACAACATCGCTATCAAGGCGCTGTGCAAGTGTGTTAAAGCACCAGTGATCTTCTTCAAAAATGGCTCTGTCCAGAAAAACATCTAATTGATCAGTAGCACCTAGCACTGTTAGCAATTTTTCAAAGGCATACTGCATGTTTTTCGTTGATGTCATTCGGTGGCATTCAAGGATAATTTTTCCCGCTGCGGCGTTGCAACTGAGCTTCATGCTATCAGAATCTTTATCCAGTTCGACCACTTTCAGTAACTTGGCCAGAAACCACATACGCTTTAACTTGCCCGGTTGATCACTGCCATCAGGTTTCTGAAACTGGTCAGAAAATGTCATCCGCAAGGTTCGTCCTTTACCCCCCTCTGCGTGTTCAAGTAGTTCGATAACACTCATATGTTGACAGAGCGACAGGTTAACAATCAAGGCATCGTCCAAACTGACAACAGACCCTGAAAGCCATAATTTATTCAACATTGCTTTGCCGGCCGAGTTCAATAGCGGTGTCGCCTGACTGCGGGTCGTCCAATCAACATAGGTGATGTTATTTCCCTCAGATATCCTGTCCTGACACAAATCCCGAGTAACCGGCTCCAATGCCCCTACGAAACGCTGATGCAGGGCAAAAATCAGCTCATGGACACTACGGATCTGTTTAGCCTCATCAAGGTTGAGTGCCTGAAGACAGGATTGCAGCTGATGGCAGTCTGCCACCCACTGACGAAACACTCCCGGGGATAACTGCCCTTTTTCAGCGGCTTGCAGTGGCAGAACGACACTCTTTAGCCCTGATTGAATGGTCTCTTTCAGCATCTCGAAGCGGTTGTCCAGTTGCGATAATTCATCCCACCTTGACTTGACCTCGGATGAAGGCCATTTACCCGCCAACTGCAAGAAGGCCCGATACCCATCCAGCATTGCTTCAGCCCCATCAACCAGCCGATTTACACTGTCCTCAGTTTTTGTGAGTAGCTCTGATCGTTGTGGCGACATACTCAGTTTTACCGGGTTCGCCAGATAATCCAGTCCACCACCAGAAGCAAAAAATGCCAACAGCCGGGCATTTTGATCCGTGAGCCATTGAAAACCGCTGGCGACCTGATGGAATGTGCCTTCAGGTGGGGACAGATCCTCCCGGGACGGGGCAACTTTTGCAAACAGCGCATCAGGAACAGCAGAGACCAGACTTTTGTGACTGGCCAGTTTTTCGACAATGTCACCGGCAACAATAAAGGCTCCGGGCTCACCGTTAAAGCGTGCGCAGGCCAGCGTCGCCTGTTGGCCATAGTGTGCTGCCAACGCCAAATATTGGCCACCAGCCCGCATCAGGGTTATTTTTCTCTGCCTCATGACTATCGCGACATGATCATTGCATCCTGCTTCGGCCAGGACAAAACCCCCTGCCCGCTTCAGGAAGCCAGGCCCAAGCATCCAGTCTTCAGCGTGGTGGGCCACGACAATGGCGCCCTCTGGCATAGATTCTGCGTGTTGTTTATTGGCCTGCCAGAGTGGTCCGGTACAGAAGCCTTCGCTGATACCCTCGCCAATGGCCAGGGTCTCTTCCGGTATGGACATGGTAAAAACCATATCGCCAGAGAGTCGGGTAACAGGGCGCACCTGCAAGATGAACAGACGACCCCAATGATCGATGGCGAACTCAACATCCACGGGGCAGAACAACAGGTTTTCCAGCTCTGTCACGATATTTCTGAGTTTTGAAATCATCTTATCAGTGAGTCGCTGCCCGCCGTCGTTTGATTGGACATCAGCGCCAGCAATTCTTTTTTCCGAATAACCGTTATTGTTCTTGTGCAGAATAAATTGGCTTGAGATCGTCCCGGCAAAGTATTGATAACTGTCAGCTCCTTCTCGACCCTCGCGAGAAATATCAATACGGTGAGGCGTATTACCAGACTGCCCTGCCACCGCACCTCTGGGTTGACCGGATGTGTACTCAACCATGAGGTTATCATTCTGAAAGGATTGAAAGCTCATGGCGACGCCGCCATACAGGCAGTCAATACACTGCTGGATGATCAGTGCCATGGGTTGCGGTATTCCTTCGGCACAGACTTCAGGCCGGTAGGCTGAGGCCATGACCTTAAGGCAGGTGCTTAAAACATCGTCTTCTTCCTGAACGACAGAGAGGTATTTGCCCGCCTGGGCATCGCCGTAGTTATCTTCATTGATGCCAGAGCTGCGAACAATCACGGGCTGTGATAGGGAGAATCCGTTTAACTCCTGGTGCAGATCCCTGATGTGTTGCGCCGCTTCAGAACCTTTAACCTGTTCGTAATAGTCATCACTGGCAATAAATTCTGCCAGACCCGCCAGCCAGTTATTCTTTTTGGTTTGCTCTGAAGCGGACAAGGTATTGAGATGTTCCCGGATGTTCGTCAGGCTGGTCTCTGCGCCCCATCCATGGGCGATCCCGGGGAGATAGTGGGCTAAACGATGGGGGTCCAGAGGCTGTTGTGCAAGCGCATTCATAACTTGAGCAGTGACACATTTGAAGGGTGGAACAGACAGACCGGCTTGCACCATGCGCAGCAAAAACATGCCCTTACCCCCAAATTGTTCCCTGTTGGCGCTAAAACAGTCAGCAGCCTGATCTGAAACAGGTGAACGGCAGGTGCGCTTGGTTAGCGACCTTGGGTCGGGAACGCCACCGGGATCAAGATTCCTGAAGTGCCTTTTAGGCAATTCATTGACCTCAGTATTCTGATTGGGGTCGGTCGCCAGGTTTTGATGATTTGAAATTTCAACAGTAGCAGTAGCATTTAGCATCAAGATATCCCTCTAATGATATTATTCATCCATGATTCAAGTGCAAACGTTTAAAGCGATTACCTGACATTTGACAATGAGACTTTGATAAAGTTCACCCGTCCGTCTGAAACAGATAACAGGAAAGACGATAATAAGCTGTTGAGGTGAACGTTTTCAGAATAGATCTGAACCTATTCTAAGAATCTGACCTATTTACCAAGTAAGGGGTTTCTCAGGGTTGCTTCATTGATAAAATCTGTATCAATTTTAAGCTCCAGATCTGCATATTGGAAAGCCTGATGATTCTTTGCAATTAAGTCCAGCATGAACTCGCGATCACTCAATAAGGTGTCACTGCCATATTTTAAGACATTAACATCGACAGCCATTAAGCTTTCAATAATGCTTTTATCGCTTCGGATTGTGTTACTGGCATAGGACAGAACTTTTGCACACACTGCAGCAGAGGCCATGACAACATCTCTGTCACTCCTCAGCTTTGCACTCAAAAATTGCAGTTCCTCGGGATGTCGTGAAATGGCCGGTAATACAAAGTCTTTATCATTTCGGACCCGTTGGCTGGCATATCTCAGTCCATACTTAAGCAAGGCATTATTAACCTCTTCTTTATGATCCCCAAGCGGTTGACCCGGTGGCACATAAAACTCCAGTCTGTAACTGTAAGATGGATTGATAACAAAGCATTGATTTTCCAAATCGTACAGTTGCTCAATCAATCGGGTAGCGGTTCTGGGATTTAATAATAAAAGATGATGTAAGAGCTCCGTACGAGTGTTCTCACTGATCTTCATTAACCTTTCCCTCATAGCGTCCCATGGATTCCCCCTGATAAACTTTGACCTCCGACACATACCTAAGTGCCGGGCATGATGAGCAAACTGTTGGTGGTGTGTGCTTAAAAACTGGCAGCACATAGCAGTAACGGACCAAATGCTCCCAGCCCGATAAGCCATTATGAAGAGGCAATGTTGGAAGGCGAATCTATCCGATTCTGTCGCAACATCACGATTAAGACGCTGTGCAAGCAGGTTAAAGTCCCACTGACCTCCTTCAAAAATGGGTCTGGAATTCAAATCAAGATCCAGATCAAACATAGCACGTAACACAATGATCAGTCTTGCAAAGGCATACTGCATGGTTTTACGTAATTTCATTCGGGGGCATTCGACGATCATTTCACCCGCTACGGCGTTGCAACTCAGCTTCATGTTATCGGCATCATTATCCAGTTCAATCTCTCTCAATAATTGCGCCAGAAACCACATACGCCTGAACTTGCCGGGTCTGTCATAGTCATACTTTGCATCAAATTTGTCTGAGAATGTCAGCCGCAAGGTTCGTCCTTTACCCCCATCTGCCTGTTCCAGTAGCTCGATAATGCCCACATGACTTCCCAGCTCCAGGTTAACAATCACGGCTTCATCCATACTGATGACGGTCCCGGAAAGCTCCAGCTCTTCCATAGAGGCTTTGTCGGAGGGTCTCAATAGCGGTGCCTCTTCACCCGGTGTCGTACAATCGACATAGGTGATGTTTTTTTCCCCGGATATCCTGCCCTGACCCGAAGCCAGAGTGACCGGTGCCAATGCTTTTACAAAGCGCTGGTGCAGGGCAAAAATCAGTTCATGGACACTCCGCACCAGATCAGCCTCTTGTGGATTGAGCGCTTGAAGAAAGGATTTTAGCTGATGGCAGTCTGCTATCCACGGACGAAACATTCCCGGGGATAGCTGCCCGTCTTCAGCGACTTGCATTGGCTTAATGATTTTCTCCAGGCCGGACTGGATGGCCTGTTTCAACGCCTCGAAACGGTCGCTCAGTTCCAGCCATTCTTCCTGTAATTGCCTGACCTCAGGTGAACCGCGTTGTCCTGCCAGCTGCAAGAACGCCTGATAGCCAGCCAACAGAGCTTCAGCGCCATAAATCAGCCGATTTACGTCATTCCTGGTCTCAGCCAGTAACTTTGATCGTTGCGGCGACATACTCAATTTTATCGGGTTTACCAGATAATCCAGACCACTGCCGGGGGCAAAAAGTGCCAACAGCCGGGCATTTTGATCCGTGAGCCATTGAAAACCGCTGGCGACCTGACGGAATGTGCCTTCAGATGGAGACAAAGCTTCCCGGGACGGGAAGGCTTTTGTTGATGGTGCATCAGAAAATGCAGAGGACAGGCTTCTGTGACTGGCCAGTTCTTCGCTAAGGTCATCGGCAACAATAAAGGCTCTGGGCTTGCCTTTGAAGCGGCCACAGGCCAGCGTCGTCTGCTGGCCAACCCTGGCAGCCAGGGTGTCAAACTGCCCGCCGGCCAGCATTAAGGGCTTTTTTTCCTGTCTCATGAGTATCGCCACATGATCATTGAATCCTCCTTTTGCAATGACAAAACCTCCTGCCCGCATCAGGAAGCCGGACTCAAGCATCCAGTCTTCGGTGTGCTGCGCCACAACAATGGCTTTATCTGGCATAGCGCCTGCCTCTTGTTTTTTGGCCAGCCAGAGTGGTCCGGTGCAATAGCCTTCGCTGATACCGTCGCCAATGGCCAGTGTCTTTTTGGGTATGGACATGGCAAAATCCATGCCGCCAGAGAGTTGCGTGATGGGGCGCACCTGCAACAGGAACAGGCGACCCTGTTTGTCTATGGCAAACTCCACATCCACGGGGCAGAGCAACAGGTTTTCCAGCTCTGTCACCGCCTTCCTGAGATCTGAAACCATTTCATCAGTGAGTTTCTGTCCACCGTCGTCTGATTGAGCAGCAACATGATCAATTCTTGTTTCCGAATAGCCGTTATTGTTCTTTTGCAGGATAAAGTGAATTGAGATCGTACCGGGAAAGTATTGAGAGCCTGCAGCTGCTTCTTTGCAATCCTCACGATAAATATCAATGCGATGGGGTGTGTTACCGGACTGCCCTGCCACAACACCTCTGGGTTGACCCCGTGTGTACTCAACCCTGACGGTATCATCCTGAAAAGATTGAAAGCTCATGGCGACACCACCGTATTGGCAATCAACGCAGTTTTGGATAATCAACGCCATGGGTTGCGGTATGCCTTCGGGACAAACTTCAGGCCGGTAACCTGAGGCCATGACCTTGAGGCAGGTTCGCAAAATATCCTCTTCTCCCTGAACTAAAGAGAGGTATTTGCCTGCCTGGGCATCGCCGTAGTTATCTTCATTGATGCCGGAACTGCGAACAATAATCGGCTGTGCCATGGAAAGTCGGTCCAGCTGACGACGCAGATCCCTGATTTGCCGGGCCGCTTCAGAATCTTTAACCTGTTCGTAATAGTCATCACTGACAATGAATTCAGCCAAACCCGCCAGCCAGTCATTCCTTTTGGTTGGCTCTGAAGGCAGCAGGGTATTGAGGTATTCCCGGATGTTCGTCCGGCTGGTCTCTGCCTCCGGTTCACGCTCAGTCTTCTTTAGATAGCGGTCTAAACGATGCCTGTCCAGAGGATGTTGCTCAAGAGCATTCATGACTTGCGCAGTGACACATTTGAAGGGTGGAACAAGCAGATCAGCTTTCTTCATGCGCTGCACAAACATCCCCTTGCCCCCAACCTGTTCCCTGCTGAGGGGAAAACAGTCAGCAGCCTGATCTGAATCAGCTGGACAACAGGTGCGCCTGATAAGTGGCTCCGGGTCGGGAATGCCATCGGGATCAGAATGGCCGAGATACCTTTTGGGCACATCATCAGCCCCGATGGATGGACTGCCAGCCCGGGTATTATGATTTGGATTCGTTGTCAGACTCTGAGGATCTGACGTCTCAGAAATAGCAGGTAACATCAGGATATCCCTCTCTAACGTTAACAATGATGTTTTTATAAAGTTCGCCAATCAGCCTGAAGCAAGCAAATTGATCAGGCTATAAAATAAGCTCTTGTAGGCTCATCAAAGTATTTAAAAGGTGAAAATCTTTACAAACAGCTATGGGCTTTGGTTTTTCAGGCTGCTGTTTGTATTACGAACCGGCAAATTCACTACTGTAGTATTTTTCTAAACTTTCCTCGTCTACGTGTTTAACAACACCCCGGTTCCTGTGGATTGCTGACCTGATAAAATCCATATCACGTTTAAGATTATGCGCAACAGATATGAAGGCACGGGAATTATGTGCAATTAAATCCAGCAAATACTTGCGATCATTCAATACCCTTTCACTGGCATAATATAAGTGGTCAATATGCTTATCAATTACCATTTGAATAATGTTTTTATCGCTTCGGATTCTTTCACTTGCATACACGAGAGCCTCTGGATAATCGGTGATGGCAGCCTTTACAACCTCTTCATTATCTTTAATTTTCGGGCCGGCATATTGCAGATAAAAGCCATGTTGGTTGATTGCAGTCATGACGACCTTTTTACTATTCTTTAGTTTCTCACTGGCAAATTCAAGGCATTTGGGACGTGCTGCAATAATTGTTAATATCAGTTCTTTATCATTCCGAAGCTGTTGGCTGGCATATTGCAGTCCATGCTTCAGCAAGGCTTTTGTGATCTTTTCTCTATTATCCGCAAGCGACTGACCCGGTGGAACATCAAAACTTAGCCTGTAACCGTAGGAGAATGGTTTTAGAACATAGCATTGATGTCTCAAATCGGGATAAACATCTTCAACCAATGGAGCAGTCCTTTGGGCATCCAGGTATAACAGATGATGTAAAAGTTCCTTTCGGGTTTGCTCTGTGATTTCATTGCTCATTAATATTTCCCGAAAGTTGTCCTCAGTTTTATCACGAGACTCTTTATCACGAGACTCTTTATCACGACATTCTGCAAACCGTTTGGCATAATGAATAAACTGTTGATGGTGGCTTGGTAATAACTTGAAACAATCGGGAATATAGAAGAAGATTCGTACCTTATAATACATTGCGAAAAGGCAATGTTGAAAGGCGAACCTGTCAGCTTCTGCCGTAATATCGCCATTAAGCCTTTGTGCCAGCAAGCTAAAGTTCCACTGGTTGCCTTCAAAAATGTCAATGTGCAGCATCTTACAATCCAAATCACACATACCACATAACACAGTGAGCAGTTTTTCAACGGCATCCTGCATAGTTTTAGTTGTTTTCATTCGAGTGCATTCGACGATAATTTCTCCCACTACCGCATTGCAACACAGCTTCATGCTATCAGCATCTTTATCCAGTTCGAGCACTTTCAGTAACTGCACCAGAAGCCACATACGCTTTAACTTGGCAGCTGAATCAATACCATCATCTTTATAAAACTGGTCAGAGAATTTCAGCCGCAAGGTCCGTCCTTTACCCCCCTCTGCGTTTTCAAATAGCTCGATAAGACACAGATGACTTCCAAGTTTCAGGTTAACAATCAAAACGCCATCGGCAATGATGACCGTTCCTGAGCACCCTAACTTTTCAATTAATACTTTGCAGGACGGCTTCAATAGCGGCATCTTTTCATTCGGATTACCCGAAACCGCACAATCAACATATTTGATGCTCCCGCTACTGGATTGCCTGCCCTGACCCGAAGCCAGAGTAACCTTCGCCAGGGCACTTACAAAGCGCCGATGCAGGACAAAAATCAGCTCATGAACACTGCGGATCTTCTCAGCCTTCTCAGGGTTGAGTGCCTGAAGACAGGATTTCAGCTGGTGGCAGGTGTCCAGCCACTCAGGAAAAGTTACGGTGGACAACGGCTCTTCAACATCGACTTTCAGAGGAAGCCTGATCGTTTCCAACATTGATCGGATGGTCTTTTTCAGTGTCTTGAAGCGCTTGTTTAATTGCGGTAATTCTGCCAGAGCTGGCTTGATCCAGATTGAATCGCTGTCACCCGATAGCAGCAGGAAGGCCCGGTACCCCTCCAGCAGGACTTCAGCTCCATAGAGCAGGCGTTTTAAGTTGTACTTAGCCTCTGCCAGTATCTCTGATCGTTGTGGCGACATGCTCAGTTTTACCGGATTTGCCAGACAATCCAGTCCGCCTCCGGAGGCAAAAAATGCCAACAGCCGGGCATTTTGATCCGTAAGCCATTGAAAACCGCTGGCGACCCGGTCGAATGTGCCTTCAGGTGGCGACAAATCCTCCCGTGACGGGACGGGTTTTGTTGACGATGCATCAGAAACAGCTGAAGTCAGGCTTCTGTAACTGGCCAGTGTTTCGGCAATGTCACCGGCAACAATAAAGGCACCGGGCTTATTTTTAAAACGGGCGCAGGCCAGCGTCGCCTGTTGACCATCCTGAGCGAACAATGCCGAATATTGGCCACCAGCCCGCATCAAGGTTATTTTTTCCTGTTTCATAAGGATTGCTACATGATCATTGAATCCTGCTTCGGCCAGGACAAAACCCCCAACCCGTTTCAGAAACTCAGGCACAAGCATCCAGTCTTCAGCGTGGTGGGCCACGACAATGGCTCCCTGTGGCATAGAGGCTGCCTCTGGTTTTCTGGCCAGCCAGAGCGGTCCGGTGCAGAAGCCTTCGCTGACGCCCTCGCCAATGGCCAGGGTTTCTTTGGGTATGGGCATAGCAAAAACCATATCGCCAGAGAGTCGGGTAACAGGACGTACCTGCAACAGGAACAGGCGATCCGAATGATCGATGGCGAACTCGACATCCACGGGGCAGAACAACAGTTTTTCCAGCTTTTTCACCAGTTTCCTGAGTTTTGATACCATCTCATCACTGATTAGCTGCCCGCCGTCGTTTGCCTGGACATCGACAGCATCCATTCTTTTTTCCGAATAACCGTTATTGTTCCTGTGCAGGGTAAATTGGCTTGAGATAGTCCCGGGAAAATATTGATAACTGTCAGCTCTTTTTCGACCCTTGCGACTAATATCAATGCGGTGAGGCGTGTTACCAGACTGCCCTGCCACTGCACCTCTGGGTTGACCGGGTGTGAACTCAACACTGATGGTATCATCATCAAAAGATTTATAGCTCATGGCGACCCCGCCGCATCGGCAATGAATACACTGCTGGATAATCAGTGCCATGGGTTCTGGTATGCCTTCGGGACAGACTTCAGACCGGTAACCTGAGGCCATGACCTTAAGGCAGGTACGCAAAATATCCTCATTTCCCTGAACCAGTGAAAGGTATTTGCCCGCCTGGGCATCGCCGTAGTTATCTTCATTGATGCCAGAACTGCGGACAATAACCGGCTGTGATATGCAGAGTCTGTCCAGCTCATGGCGCAGCCCCCTGATTTGCCGGGCCGCTTCAGACTCTTTAACCTGTTCGTAATAGTCATCACTGACAATAAATTCAGCCAGACCCGCCAGCCAGTTGTTCCTTTTGGTTTGCTCTGAAGGCGGCAAGCTATTGAGGTATTCCCGAATGTTCGTCAGGCTGATCTCTGCCTCCGGATCATAAACAATCCCGGGGAAATAGCGGTCTAAAAGCCGGGTATCCAAAGGCTGTTGTTCAAGCGCATTCATGACCTGAGCTGTCACACATTCGAAGGGTGGAACAGGCAGATCGGCTTTCTTCATACGCTGTAAAAACATTCCCTTGCCGCCAACTTGTTCCCGGCTGCAGGGAAAACTGTCAGCCGCCTGATCTGAAACAGGTGAACGGCAGGAGCGCATGGTTAGCGACCTTGGCTCTGGAAAACTACGGGTGCCATGGTCACTAAAATGCGTTTTGGATGAACTACCAGCCCTGCTGGATGAACTTCCAGTCACCGTATTCTGATTTGAATTTGCTTTCGGAGTTTGAGCATCAAATGTAGTGGGAAACATCAAGATATCCTTCGTGTATTAACATTCATCCATTATTCACTAACAGCTAATTAATAAGCCTCTTTCTTTGACAATGATGTTTTTATAAAGTTCACCCGTCACCCGTCAGGCTAAAACACGCAAAAAAACAACAACAAGCCGACAACACAGCTTGCACTGACCAACCTTGTCTGAATCGATCAGTTTTAACTCGCAGGCTTCTTCACGTATCTTTGAACTTCGGCGTTTTTCCGGATTGCCACCTCAATAAAGGCCCTCTCACGAAGAAGCTCTTTGTAGGCATATTTAACAGCAAGAGCATTATCTTTAATTAAGGCCAGCATAGACTTGCGATCACTCAATATCCTGTCACTGGCCCATGACAAGCGATCAATATCATCAGCAATCACCCTTTTAATAATGTTTATATCGCTTCTGATTCTCCAACTTGCAAAACGAAAAGCTTTCGGATGCGAAGCGAAAGCGGTCATTACAACTTCATCATCATCCCGCATTTCCTCGCCGGCATATGCCAATCCAATGCCAGATTGAGTAACGACAGACATAACGATCTCTTTATCATTCCTCAGTTCTTCACTAGCATATGTCAGGTCACCCGGATGCACTTTAACTGTTGCCAATACAAGCTCTCTATCATCTCGAACCCGCTGACTGGCATATTCAAGCCCATGCTTCAGCAGATTTTTTTTAATCTCTTCTCTACCACCCGGAAACAACTGACCCGGTGGAACAGAAAACCTTAGCTCGTAGCTGTAAGCCGGGTCGATAATAAAGTAATCATTTCTCAAATTGGGATACTCATCTTCAACAAACCAAATAACCTCTTGGGGACGTGATAATAAAAGATGAAGTAACAATTCCCTGCGGATGTTTTCAGCCATCTTATCACTCATTAGCACTTCCACAGAATACGAAAAAACTAACTCTCGACACTGATCAATAAACTGTTGTTGGTGATGGCTTAATAAATGGTAGAAAACGGGGGTTGTTCTGTCTTCTCTATATAAATCACTGGCTATCAAGAACAGGATATGTTGAAAGGAGAATCTGTCAGTTTCAGTAACCGCATCACTATCGAGGCGTTGTGCCAGCATGTTAAAGTTCCACTGTTCTACTTCATCTCTTTCAAAAATAGCGCTGTCCGCCAAGTAAAGATCCATGTCACGGGTAGCACGCAACGCTGTCAACAGTTTTCCAAAGCCCTCCTGCATGGTTTCAGGTGATGTCATACGGGCACATTCGACGATCATGTCTCCAGCTATGGCGTTAAAACTGACCTTGATGGTTTCGCCCTCTTTATTCAGTCCGATCGTTTTCAGTAACTGCACCAGAAACCACATACGTTTTAAAGCACCGGGATTGTCACTGCCATCAGGTTTATCAAACAGGTCGGAGAATTTCAGTCGCAGGGTATGGCCTTTTCCCCCTTCTGCGTCCCTGAATAGCTCAATAACGGCCACATGATAGCCAAGCTTCAGGTTAACAATCAAAGCATCATTCATACTGAGAACAGTCCCTCTGCGCCCTGATTGCTGGATGGATGCTTTGTCGCACGGTCTTAAGAGCGGTGCTTCTGCACCTGGAGTCGTGCAATCGACATAGGTGATCCTGTTTTCCGTAGATATCCGGCCCTGACCCGAAGCCAGAGCGACCGGTGCCAATGCCTCCACAAAACGCTGATGCAAGGCAAAAATAAGCTCATGAACACTCCGTACCTGCTCAGTCTCCCTGGGGTTAAGTGCCTGAAGAGAGAATTGCAGCTGGTGGCAGTTAGCCACCCACTGACGAAAAGCTCCCGTGGATAACTGCTCTTTTTCATCGGATTGCAGGGAACGGATGATCGTTTTTAACCCTGATTGGATGGTCTCTTTCAGCGTCGCGAACCGGTTGATTAGCAGCTGCAACTCATTCAGCAATGGCTGCACCTTTTGTAATTCTTTGTCACCCGCCAGGTTCAGGAAGGCCCGGTAACCCTCCGACAGTGCATCGGCCCCATGAATCAGCTGATTGATGTTGTCACTGGTCTCTGCCAATAGCTCTGAGCGTCGTGGCGACATGCTAAGTTTTATGGGGTTTGCCAAACAATCCAGTCCCCGGCCGGGGGCAAAGAATGCCAACAAACGGGCATTTTGATCGTTGAGCCATTCAAAACCGCTGGTGACCTGGCGGAATGTGCCTTCAGGGGGGGACAAATCATCCCTTAACGGGATGGCTTTTACTGACGGCAGATCAGCAACAGCAGAGGACAGGCTTCTGTGACTGGCAAGTTTTTCGCTCATGTCACCGGCAACAATGAAGGCTCCGGACTCACCTTTGAAGCGGGCGCAGGCCAATGTCGCCTGATGGCCATCCCGCTCGGCCAGGGTCGTAAACTCTTCGCCGGCCAGCATAAAGGGTATTTTTTTCTGTCTCATAAGGATGGCCATGTGGTCATTGAATGCACCTGAGGCAAAGACGACACCTCCAGCCCGATCCAGACATTTAGACGTAAGCATCCAGTCTTCAGCATGTCGGGCCACGAGAATGGCTCCCTCTGGCATAAAGCCTGCCTGTTGTTTTTTAGCCAGCCAGAGTGGTCCGGTGCAATAGCCTTCACTGATGCCCTCGCCACTGGCCAGGCTGTGTTCGGGCATGGACATGGTAAAAACCATGTCGCCAGAGAGTTGGGTTATAGGGCGCACCTGCAACATGAACAGGCACCCCTGATGATCGATAGCAAACTCTACATCCACGGGGCAGTTCAACAGGTCTTCCAGCTTTGCCACCACGTCCTTAAGTTGTGAGATTATGTCGTTACTGAGTATGTGGCCATTACTGAGTTTTTGACCATCGTCGTCTGATAGCGCATCCCCATCATCAATTCTTATTTCCGAATAGCCGCAATTATCTGTGTTTTTGTGCAGAATGAAGTGGCTTGAAATCTTTCCGGGAAAGTATTGAACGTTTTCGGCGCCTGCTTTGCGAGAAATATCAATACGGTGGGGCGTGTTACCGGACTGTCCTGCCACTACCCCCCTTGGCTGACCGTGTGTGAACTCAACCCTGAGGGTATCATCATCAAAGGATTGAAAGCTCGTGGCGACTCCGCCTTGCAGGCAGTCAATACACTCCTGGATAATCAGCGCCATGGGTTGCGGTATGCCTTCGGAACAGACTTCAGGCCGGTAAGCTGAAGCCATGACCTTGAGACAGGTTCGCAAAATATCCTCATCTCCCTGAACTTCCGAGAGGTATTTGCCTGCCTGGGCATCGCCGTAGTTGTCTTCATTAATGCCGGAACTGCGGACAATAAGCGGCCCTGATGTTGATAGTCCGTGATCTCTGATGTGTCGGGCCGCTTCAGAATCTTTAACCTGCTCATAAAAGTCATCACTGGCAATAAATTTCGCCAGACCTGCCAGCCAGCACTCTCTTCTGGTTTGCTCTGAAGGCAGCAACGCATTGAGGCGTTCCCTGATGTTCGCCAGACTGATCTTTGCCTGCGGTTCATCGCCGATCCCGGGGAAAAAGGGTTCCAGACCCTGGCTATCCAGAGGGTGGTGTTCAAGCGCATTGGTGACTTGGGTTGTCACACACTGAAACGGTGGCACAGACACACCAGCTGCTTTCATGCGCTGCAAAAACATTCCCTTGCCGCCCAGTAATTCCCGGTTGGCAGGAGAACAATGAGCAGCCTGATCTGCAACAGGTGTGCTGCATTTGCGCTTGGCTAGTGGCGTTGCGTCGGGCTCGCCAATAGGTTCAGGGTCACCAAGATACATTTTGGCTAAACGATCAGCCAAAATCTCCTGATCGGGGAGAGTAGCCAGGCTTTGAGAACCTGATCTGTCAATATTTACAAGTGGCAAAGGTAGCATAGTGATATCCCTCTCACGTTAATATTCATCCATGATTCAACAGCGAGTCATTATCATTGGTTTGACAAGAATATTTTTATAAAGTTCCACCATTAGCCTTAAGCACATAACTTAATCAGGATAAAAGATGGAGCATTCCGAACTTATGCGCCAGACCATTACTCCACAAATGCAGCTTGGCTAGGTTGATATCTCTGCCATTACATTCAATCTCAGTTAATCTCTATGGGGGTTGTTGACGCTGTAGTGGGTGTAGATTGAGTGGTCAGGGGCAGTAACAGAAATACAGGAGCGATGAACAGGACCGAATAGTGCCGCAACTTAATCATTTTCAGGACTCCTTGGAAAAGCCGACAGAAAGCCCAGGAGCCTGACCGAGAATAGCGCCCGTCTAGGCGACCCCGTAGCGAGGACGGCAGAAAATTGAGGATGAAAATTCGGTTTTGTGAGGAGAATAGCGAGCTATTTGACGAACAAATAGCGGATTTTCAGACCAATTTGCTGTCGCCGCACGACTGCATGGATGCAGGAGCTAGAGCAACGCAGGAGCAGTTGCCGTGTAGGGCAGTCTATTCTCGGTCTAATGGGATGGTCCGCCCCTCCTAAACGGCTTCAAATGAGCCAAAATGGAGTTAACCATTTAAACAGGATTAACCGGAGCGAACCACCCATGACTATTTCAGTACTTGGTATCGATATTGGCAAGAACAACTTTCACCTGTTTGGTGTTGATGAGCAGGGTAGCAAAGTCATCAGAAAGAAGTCGTCCAGGAAGAACCTTCTAGAGTACGTGGCAAATCTGGAGCCATGCATTATCGCTATGGAAGCTTGTGGTGGTGCTCACTATTTGGCTCGGTTATTCAAGAACTATGAGCATACTGTCAAGCTGATTTCACCTCAATTTGTCAAGCCTTATGTCAAGACCAACAAAAATGACTACAACGATGCTGAAGCGATTGCAGAAGCAGCTTCACGGCCCAGCATGCGTTTTGTACCTGTTAAAACGTCAGAGCAGCAGGCCTGGCAACTTCTGCACCGCTATCGTCAACAAGCGGTTGATCAGAGAACTGCCCTGGTTAACCAGATCCGGGGGTCACTATTGGAAGAAGGTATTGTAGTTGCCCAGGGTATTGGTAAAGTTCGTGCACAGCTTCCACGAATTCTGGAAGATGCTGAAAATGGACTCCATTCGCTGACTCGTGAGCTGCTACATGGTTTATCAGAAGAGTTGGCCAGTCTTGACAAGCGTATTCAACAGTATGACCAGAAAATTCAGGAGCTAGCAAAAAACGACGACGAATGTCGTCGAATGATGACTATGCCGGGTATCGGAGCCATCACTGCCACAGCATTGAAGGCAGCCATTGGTGATGCGACGTATTTTAAATCTGGTCGACACCTTGCCGCATGGATGGGATTAGTTCCAAGACAGCATTCCACAGGCGGTAAGTCAGTCCTGCTGGGCATCAGTAAACGGGGTGATAAATACCTGCGCACATTATTGATACACGGCGCACGTTCGGTACTCCACTGCCTCAAAAATAAGGATGACCGCTGTAAAAAATGGGTTAGCCAACTTAATGAGCGCAGCAATCACAACGTTGCCGCCGTTGGTCTGGCTAATAAAATGGCTCGGATTGTCTGGGTCATCATGACCCGAAATGAAGTTTACAAGGCTGCATAATGAAGTAAAGGCGGCAGCGGCAAAGTAAAGCATAAGCTTAATCAAAGGGGACCCCCCCGCAGATTGCGATGAGCATGTACAGTTGATGGCAAACAGGTAAAAACCGGCAACCTGAAACCTGATAGGAGCCTTGACCCTTGAGGCCGTCGGACTGATAAGGCCAGGTTGCGCGGATACCCATCAGGGCCAGAGGGTTAGACCTCATGAATAGGCCGTATATATGATTGCAGTTATCTTTGTTTGCTAATTAACAAAACAGGCTCTTGCAAAACGGGGCGGACCATATAGGCTCCTAGGCCAGCTTATTGGAGATCTGGGTTAGTATGTCTTCCATCTTGCCAAAACGTCGGTCCATCTTGTCAAAACGTTGGTCATGATTTTCTAAATTATCGTAGATTTGCATTAACAGGTCTTCCATCTTGTCAAAACGACGGTCATGATCGTCAAAACGCCCGTCATATTCGGCCAAACGTTTGTCGATATTATCAAAACGACGGTCATGATCGTCAAAACGCCCGTCATGTTCGGTCAAACGTTTGTCGATATTATCAAAACGACGGTCATGATCGTCAAAACGCCGGTCATGATCTTTTAAATGATTGACGACCTGTATTAACACATTTTCCATATTGTCAGAACGTCGGTCCTGATGTTCTAAATAGGTTTCAATCCTGACAAAATGCTGGTCAACCTTCTTGAAACCTTGGTCAACTTTGTCAAAACGCTGCCCGATCGACGTAAATTTCCGGTCATGTATCGTCAGGTGACGCTTTAATTCCTGATGAAAATTAAGCAAAAACGACAGGCTGTTGCTCAAGCTTCCGGTGGTTTTAAACCAGTTCTCTTGTTGTTCTTCCAGTACCGTGACTCTTGCCTCAAGGCTCATACTGCTTTCCTATGTGGTTTTTTGTTCGCCAGGTGAGCATAGCAGTTGAAAAGCAGGGTCAAGATTTTTATTTACAAACTGCCATCCCCCCCGTTCCCATGCTCTGCGTGGGAGTGCATACTGCGGACTGGACACACTCCGATGCTGAAATATGGTAGCGAGTTGAAAGGGTACGGATATTAACCCTTAGCTACGTCGGCTTGTTGGGCAAGGCATTCATTCCCACGCTGGTGCGTGGGAACGAGGGGGTATCACTCAGGCTATAGATTCAACAGTATGGCCAGAGAGGTTATGACCTCCAAAGCATTGGTCACTGGAGTTGTATCCGCTGATGAAGTGATGTGAAGGTTTTTTCTTTGTTCGAAGGTCATACCGAATGGATCAGCAAAGGTAAGGCTGGAACTCCTGTGGAGCTTGGCCTCAGAGTCTGCGTATTGCAGGATCAGTTTGGCTTTACCCTGCATCATCTGGTCATGGAAAAACAGACGGACGACCAAGTAACTGTACCTATTGCGGAAGGTGCCAAACAGTGATCTCCCCAGGTATCACAAGTCAGTTATGACCGGGGTTTCTGGTCACAGCATGGGCTGGATCGATGCCCGGATACTGGCATTGATGGCTTCCGTCGTTATGTGTCGCTGGCAGCCCAGACAAGGATTCAGCTTCTGCTATTGTTAAGAATTTTTAACGGAATTAGATATGTTTTCTGTATTGCAGATCTGGTTATACCGATTTCCAATAATATTGTCCGCTTTCTGCATCAATGCCGGCTATTGCTGTACTCACCATAGAGCTGAAGTTCAGACTCGTTGTGAAAAGGTTTTAAAAGCATTTCCGGGTGTGTTTACTAATGTTGTTTTTCATGACGTTCCGGGTGAGAGTCTGGGGAGTATTCAGGAATCACAAAATACGCTGCATATTGTGACCAGTGATTACGCTCTGAATGCTCCGATTACCGTACCAGACAATGCCATCAATGTGGGGATTGTTGGTGTTGCAACTGATGGCAAGTATCCAACCTTGTCATTAAAAGGGACAAGGTTTTCCACCGGTGTTGATGAATTCATTCGAGTTTCAGGCACTCGGTTATTGTATGTTGATGGGTTTGAACTGGATGCCGGTGGCAGCTTTGCTAATGTTTACGGCAATCTTAATCATTTTATTCATGCCAGGAGCGACAGGGTTACACTGAAGAATCTGAAATTACACAAAGCTAACGAATATGTTGATAGTGCTATCTATGTGGAGCGCTCCAAAAAATTGGAAGGCAGCCATTTGGAAATCTGGAGAGATGGCTACAAAAAACCACCATTGATTGAAACCAAAGGGGTTTTTGAAGTGCAATTCAGCGACAGTACAGTGCATGGGTTCCCATCAGAATGTACACTGATTTTGCATGAAAATAGTCATAAGGTGTCGTATTCGAACTTTACCTACCCTGTTAAGCATTCACAGTCCTGGCAATCTGGAGTTACCCCGGGGATTTTTATCGTTTATAAAGATCCCGAAATACACGCTGCCAAATTGAGTTTTGAAAATATAAGCACCAAGCCATCCGCATCCCATGATTCCGCTTTTGATAAAGTTCAGGTTCCTTTATGGGTAAATGGTCATGATAAGGTTCTTGCTAGCGTCAACTATAAAAATAACACTTTTGACCGGGCAAATACTCCCATGTTTCTTACTGATGTTCATTGGGAGGGAGATGCTGCAGCCATACCCATCCTGAAAACACCTCAATATCAGGCATTTTTAACGAAAGATTTTGTGCCAAAGTGTCTTCGGGAAAGATATACACCCGAGTCCATAGAAAGAAATACAGAATCATTAGATTTGTCTAATACTGCTAGCCATACTAATGAATTAGACGATACCAGGACTACTTTGATAGTGCTTGGTTTTTATACATTATTTTTTTTACCCCAGGTCATTTTAATATCATTATTACATTTCTTACCGGATCGCCATGTGCGGCACTATCACCTTGAACGAAAACGAGGGTAAATAATACCAGCTGCTGGGTAAGAGTCTGGATGGCCAAAATTTTCTATAAAGCCTATCCATTGCAGATTTAATCTTTGTGAATGCTCCCCGCCCTGTCGGGCGAGGCTTCTGACTTCTCAGACAGCAACCGGCAATGTGCCGGATTTACGCTCGCCTCCATCAGCAGAGACGGACAAACCTTCCGCCTTTAACTTCAAAATGCCTTGATGTTTTATGTTGATAGCGGCGTTAATATCCCGATCATGGACAGCACCGCATTCACACGTCCATGAGCGAGTTTTGAGCGGTATTTCCTCTCGCTTGCGACCGCAGCAGGAACAGGTTTTTGATGAGGCAAACCACTGGTCAATTTTCACCAGATGTTTACCGGCCTGTTTTGCTTTGTAGTCGAGCTTGGTCACAAGGGAGTGCCAACCTGCATCAGCAATGGATCGGGCAAGGCAATGGTTCTTGAGCATGTTCTTGACCTTCAGCGTCTCCACAATCACCGCTTGGTTGTCGTCGGGGCCGCCTAGGTAATGAGTTGTCTGGACAGTTTGTGCTGGAAGTCGTTACGGGCAAAGGCGACACGCTCATGCGCCTTTGCTACAAGGAGTCTGGCTTTGGCTCTGCCTTTAGAGCCTTTCTTGCATCGCGATAGTTTTTTCTGTTTTCGCTTCAGGTTGCGTTGTGCTTTCTTCAGAAAGCGGGGATTGCCAGTCTTATGGTCGGTACTGGTAATGGCAATGTCAGTTAACCCAACATCCACACCGACTATGCAAGAACTTTGCAGATCGGCTACTGGCTTCGCTTCAGACGCACCATCTTCAGCCAGTACAGAAGCGTAGAACTTACCTGTCGGTGTTTTGCTCAGGGTAATCGACTTGAGTTGTCCGGTAATTTCCCGGTGTATCCTTGCTTTAATTGGCTCGCACTTGGGTACTTTGATCCAGTCATCACCTGTGGAAACAGAAGTGCAATGGTAGCTGCTTTGCTTACCATGCTTTGACTTGAAACGAGGAAAACGAGCTTGCAGCTTCGGATTAAAGAAGTTCTGAAATGCCTTGTCCAGATTGATAATTGACTGCTGCAAGGCAATCGAATCAGCTTCTTTCAACCATGAGTATTTTCGGCTTTTCTTAGCAATTACCAACAAGGGTTTCAAGTCTTTTTTCGGAGCAAGGTTCTGATCTCGCACCTTGTAGTAATGGTTCTTGATGGCCAGAGCTTTATTCCAAACCTTACGCACAGCACCAAATTGACGGTTTAAAAAATCCGCCTGCTCTGGTGTTGGGTAGATGCGTACTTTAGTGGCTTTCAACATAACTCTTTACAAGTGAGTACTCATTATTACAATGCCTGAAATAATAGACTTATTACAGGTTATTTCAATTGACTGCGTACCAGCTTGCAGGCGGAACGCTCTGCGTTCCCGTCTTATATCCCCGCCCGATTGAGGGTGTCGCAAAACTCTGGTTCCCATGCTCCAGCGTGGGAACCCATACCCATCTCGCGCCGCAGAGTCCGCTTTTCAGGGGAGGTATGCATTCCCACGAAGAGCGTGGGAACGAGTTGTTAAAAGCGGCTTAAATGGTACGCAAAAAAAAGTATGGAAAGCATGTGGTTGATTGCAACGAAGCCTATACATCCAAGACTCGATCATGGAGCGGGACCATTGACGAAAAATTAGGTTCTTCCAAGGTTATTAAGGGTGAGGGCTTCACCGTTGATCGTGACATCAACGGTGCCAGAAATGTCTTTCTTAAGTGTTTGACAAGGTAGCTTGAACCTTAGCCATAACAGCGAGTGTTGCGCTCGTTGCGGTTTTAATCAAGAGTACCCAGTCCACATGTGAAAAACTGCCGTCTGTTTGTATTCATCATGCTCATCCCTTTCCATCGAATATCTAACATGAGTCAGAGAGTTCATGAACTTTTCAAAGTCTTGTCTGATATGTTCACAAGACAGAAGCTCCGATATATCCTGTATCAATACGTTCTTTAGACATTGTTTGTTTACTCTCTAAATCATTACTCAGCCTCTCTTTGGTGCCGTACAGCTAGTACCGTTGTTGGTTCGCCATCAGTACGATACAAGGCAACATAACCACTGCTACCTAAGTCAATCAGCCACTCCATAAACTCAGGCTCCATGCCATCAACAAGCCGACCAACTTCAGGTTGATGGGCTAAAATTTTCACATTAGAACGGATTGTTTTGATAGCACGGCTGGCAGACTTTCCACCTTTGCTTGCCAGAAACCGATGAAGTCGCTGAACATCTCTAAGGGCAGAAGGTGACCATATCAATCGTGACACTCAGGAATCTCCGCATCTTCTCCGGCTTCAAGTTTGGCCAGCCATGCATCTGCCTCTTCAAGCGTCAGGTGCATGCCATTTTCCTGATAGGCTTCCCAAGCATTGAGAGCATCCTGCTTGAAGGCTTCTTTCTTTTCCTCACAAGCCACATAGTGACGAATTGCCTCACACATAATCCAGTGGGCTGATCGGTGTCTGGCTTCAGCCAAGTGCTGAACCCTCCTTTTCAAGTCTTCATCAAGTTTAACTGAGGTGGTGGCCATCCTCTTCTCCTTTGGTATTAAAAGGTGTTACCTATTAACACTACACCACTACACCACTACAACAGAAAGTAAAGAAAACCCTCGTTTTATTTACTTTTGTACTGGGTGACCAGAGTGAGCCTTTAAGTACCTGGCCAGTTGGTTTCGCATATTCTGGCGAGTCGATTTTTTCATCCTTCAAGGCGCAACGACGGGCGTGTAGCCATAGCCAGGCAACCAGAGTTGGAATGCAGAAGGATGGAAAAAGCCGCCGTCCAGAATATACGAAACCTACTGGTTAGCTACTTACCTTTGATTTGACAAGAGAATTTTTATAGAGTTCCGCCATTCGCTTCAAGCACAGAGCTTAATCAGGATAAAAAATGGAGCATTCCGAACTTCTTACTTGCCTATGTATTTAAGAACTTCGCAATTTTTTTGGACTGCTGCATCAATAAAGTCCTCATCCTCTTGAAGTCTGTAGGCAGCATATTCGAAAGCCAGAGGATATTCCTGAATTAAGTCCAGCATATACTCGCGATCATGAAATACCGCTCTATGGGCATGTCTTAAGTGAGTGATATCATCAGCTATCAAGATTTTAATCATGTTTTTATCGCTTCGTATTCTTGGACTTGCGTACTTAAAAGCGCCTGGATACTGTGCGATAGCAGCAATGACAACCTCATCATCATCCTGAAGTCCCGAGCTGGCATATTCCAGCAGACCGCCATCTCCAGTGACAGCGGCCAGGACGACCTCTTTATCACTTTTCAGTTCTTCACTCAAATACTTCAGGTTATGCGGATGTGCTGCAGTGATGGCTAATACCAGATGTTTATCTTTTTGAGCCCGTTGGCTGGCGTATTCCAGCCCATATTTCAGAAAGAAACTCTTGACCTTTTCTCTATCTTCCGGAAGCGACTGACCTGATGGAACATCAAACTCCAGGCTATAACTGCAGGCTGATGGTTTTACAATATAGTATTGGTCTCTCAAATCGGGATAAACAGCCTCAACCAATGGCATAGCGTTTTGGGCATCTATCAATAACAGATGATGTAAAAGCTCCCTGCGGGTGTCTTCACTGATCTCATTACTCATTAACACTTCCCGAAAATGGTTCTCCGACTTTCTCCACCACTCTTCTAACCGTTGAACATAATCAATAAATTGTTGGTGTTGTTTACTTAATAACTGGCAACAATCGGGAGTCATCGTGGAATAGTCATAAATCGTTGAGAAAAGACAATGTTGAAAGGCAAATCTATCAGCTTCTGTGGCTGAGTCTCTATCAAGACGTTGCGCAAGCAAATCAAAATTCCACTGATCCCCTTCAAAAAGGCTGCAGTCTTCTAAATAAATATCCATATCCTGAATAGCATGCAAAGCTGTCATCAGTTTTTCAAAGGCAGCCTGCATGGTTTGACGTGATGTCATTCGGGTGTATTCGACAATAATTTCTCCCGCTACGGCGTTGCTACTGAGCTTCATACCAGCAGCATTTTTATCCAGTTCGATCGTTTTCAGTAATTGCACCAGAAACCACATACGTTTCAATTTGCCGGGTGCATCAGTGCCATCAATGGCATCAAACTCGTCAGAAAATTTCAGCCGCAAGGTTCGTCCTTTACCCCCCTCTGCGTTTTCAAGCAGCTCGATAAGCGCCAGGTGATGTCCTAACTTAAGGTTCACAATCAAGGCATCATCCATACTGATGACCGTTGCCGGACGGGCTAATTTTTTGAGGGATGCCTTGCAGGAGGGACTCAATAGCGGAGGACTTTCACCCGAGCTAACCGGAGTCGTGCAATCAACATAAGCGACTTCTTCCTCCTTGAACAATCTGCCCTGACCCGAGGCCAGAGTGACCGGTGCCAGCGCCTCTACAAAGCGCTTATGCAGGGCAAAAATCAGCTCATGGACACTCCGCACCTGCTCAGCCTCTGAAGGGTTGAGTGCCTGAAGACAGGATTGTAGCCGGTGGCAGGCGACCAGCCACTGACGAAACGATATCTTCCCATCTTCATCGTCATCCAGTGGCAGGATGATAGCCTCCAGTTCTGCTCGGATGGTCTGTTTCAGCGTCTCGAACCGGTTGATTAGTAGCGGTAATTCATCCAGCAATCGCCCGACCTTGGGTGCCCTGCTCTTACGCGCCAGCAGCAGGAAGGCCAGGTAACCCTCCAACAGGGCTTTTGCGCCATAAATCAGCCGATTTACGCACTCCCTGGTCTCTGCCAGTATCTTTGCCCGTTGTGGCGACATACTTAGTTTTACCGGGTTTGCCAGACAATCCAGGCCACTACCCGGGGCGAAGAGCGACAGCAGTCGGGCATTTTGATCTGTAAGCCACTTAAAGCCAGTGGCGACCTGACGAAATGTGTCTTCAGGGGGGGACAAATCATCCCGTGACGGGATGATTTTCGGTAAGGGTTCATCGAAAAAAGCAGTGGATGGCGTTCTGTAACTGGCCAGTTTTACGGTATGGTCACCGACAACAATAAAGGCACCGGGCGTCCCTTTAAAGCGAGCGCAGGCCAGCGTAACCTGTTGGCCGTCCTGAGCGACTATGGCCGGGTACTGGCCAGCAGCCAGCATCAAAGTTTTTGCTTTCTGTCTCAGGAGGATCGCTACATGATCATTGAATCCTCCTTCATCAAAGACAAACCCTCCTGCCCGCTTCAGGAACTCAGGCTCAAGCATCCACTCTTGCGCGTGGTGGGCCAGGACAACGGCTCCCTCTGGCATCAAGTCTGCCTTTTGTTTTTTGGCCAGCCAGAGTGCTCCGGTGCAATAGCCTTCGCTGACAACCTCGCCGATAGCCAGAGTCTCTTCCGGTATCGGCATGGCAAAACTCATGCCACCAGAGAGTCGGGTAACAGGGCGCACCTGCAACAGGAACAGGCGCCCCTTATAATCAATGGCAAACTCCACATCCACAGGACAGAGCAAGAGGTTTTCGAGCTTTGTAACCATCTCCCTGAGTGCTGAAACCGTGTCATCACTTAGTTGCTGACTGAAGTCGTCTGATTGAGTATCCGCATCGTGAATTCTTTTTTCTGAATAGCCGTTATTATTCGTGTTTTTGCGCAGGATGAAGCGACTTGAAATCGTTCCGGGAAAATATTGAGCGCTGTCAGCGCTTTCTTTGCGAGAAATATCTATGCGATGAGGCCTGTTACCGGACTGGCCTGTCACAACACCTCTGGGCTGACCCGGTGTGTATTCGACCCTGAGGGTATCATCCTGAAAGGATTGAAAGCTCATGACGACCCCACCATATTGGCAGTCAATGCACTGTTGGAGGATCAGCGCCATGGGGGGTGGTATAACTCCGGGACAGACTTCTGGCCGGTAACCTGAGGCCATAACCTCAAGGCAGGTTCGCACAACATCCTCTTCTCCCTGAACTTTCGAGAGGTATTTGCCCGCCTGGGCATCGCCGTAATTATCTTCCCTGATGCCAGAGCTGCGAACCATCACCGGCTGTGTCCATGGTCCGTCCAGCTGAGCGCGCAGTTCACCGATGTGCCGGGCCGCTTCAGAATCTTTCACCTGTTCGTAAAAGTCATTACTGGCAATAAATTTCGCCAGACCCGCCAGCCCGATATCCCTTTTCACTTGTTCTGAAGATGGCAAGGCATTGAGGTATATCCGGATGCTCATCAGGCTGGTCACAGGCTCCTGTTGATGAACAATCCCCGGGAGACAGCGAGCAAGATGATGGCTCTCCAGAGGATATTGTTCAAGCGCATTCATAATTTGAGCAGTAACACACTTGAAGGGTGGAACAGTCAGACCTGCTGCCTTCATGCGCTGCAAAAACATTCCCTTGCCCCCAAGTAGTGCCCGGTTGGGGCGAGGCTGGTCAACAGCCTGATTGAGTGGAGCTGAAGTCTGTATTCGGCAGACACGATTGGCCAGTGATATCGGGCAGGGAATGCTACTGGCACCCGGATAACTGAAATATCTTTTGGTTAAAGGGTTGACCCTGTTAACTGAACTGAGAGCCCCGGTACTCTGACTTGGAATGGTTGTCGGGATTTGCTGATTTGAACGATCAAAATTGGCATGTAACTGAGACATTCCTCTGATGTTTATGTTCATCCTCCGGGCTTGCATCTGCCAGCCCGTTGCCATACCAAGTGACCGCAGCCATGACGACGTACTTATCATTCTCTGGTTTCCCACTAATACCAATTGAACTTTCTAATTCCCTATTGCGCACTTCATTAAAAGGTAACATCAAGATATCCCTTTCCCCCCCTTTGACAATGGCGTTTTTATAAAGTTCACCCGTCAGCTTCAGGTACGCAGTAGCAAAAGCAACTACAAACTGGCAACAGGGATGGCAATGATCAGGATTTTCAGAGGTATTTACGAACCTTGGGGTTTCTTTGTTCTGCTGCATTGATAAAAGCCGTATTTTTTTTAAGCCTGGAAGCTGCAAACAGGAAAGCTCCGGGATTCTTTGCGATTAAATCCAACATATATTCGCGATCATTCAATATCTCCTCACTGGTATATGATAAGGGATCAGTACTCTCAGCAATGAGCATTCGAATAATGTTTTTATCGTTTCGGAATCTTTCTGATGCATAACGCAGGGCTTTGGGAGACTTTTTGATAGCGGCCATGACAATATCGTTGTCATCCCTCAGCGCCTCACTCAACTCTCGCAGTTCTTCGGGATAATCTGAAATGACGGGTAATACCAGGTCTCTATCATCCCGAACCCTTTGGCTGGCATATTTCAGTCCATGCGTCAGCAAGGCATTCCTGATCTTTTCTTTACAATCCTCACGCCGCTGGCCTGGTGGTACGTAAAACTCTAACAGGTAATTGTCAGATGGATTGATAACAAAGAATTGATACTCCATTTCATACACTTGCTCAATCAATCGAATAGCGCATTCGGGATTATATAATAAAAAATGATGTAAGAGCTCTCTGCGGATGCTCTCACTCATTTCATCACTCATGAACATTTCCCGAAGTCTGTCGTCCGGATTTTTACTGAAAAATCTCAGCATCTGACACGCCCCTAACCGCCCGGCATAATTAATAAACTGTTGCAGGTGGTTGCTTAATAACATGCCGCATTCGGGAGTAATGCTATGAAAACTACACTTATAAAACATTGAGAAAAGACAATGTTGAAAGGCGAATCTATCGGCTTCTGTCACAACACCGGGATTAAGTCGTTGTGCAAGCAGGTTAAAGTCCCAATAATATTCTTTGAAAACATTTGCGGACTGAAAGTATAGATCGAGGTTATTTACAGCTTTTAACACAATCATCAGTTTTACAAAGGCATCCTGCATGGTTTGACGTAATGGTAACCGGGGATATTCGACGATAATTTCACCCGCCACAGCGTTACAACTCAGCTTCATGCCATCAGCTTCTTTATCCAGTTTGATCGCTTTCAGTAGCTGCACTAAAAACCACATACGTTTTAATTTACCGTGCTCACTACTGCCATCAAGGTTCTGAAACTGGTCAGAAAATTTCAGCCGCAAGGTTCGCCCTTTACCCCCCTCTGCGTTTTCAAGCAGCTCGACAAGGCTCATATGACTGCCAAGCTTCAGGTTAACAATCAGAGCATCATCCATACTGACGACAGTCCCTGAGCGCCCTGATTCTTCAATGAATATTTTGTCGGACTGCCTCAATAACGGCGCCCCTGCACCCGGAGTCGTGCAATCAACATAGGTGATGTTATTTTCCGTAGATACCTCACCCGGGCCCGAAGCCAGAGTGACCGGTGCCAATGCCTCCACAAAACGCTGATGCAGGGTAAAAATCAGCTCATGGACACTTCGCACCTGCTCAGCGCTTTTAGTGTTGAGTGCTTGAAGACAGGATTGCAGCTGATGACAGTCTGCCAGCCACTGACGAAAGCTTACCGGGGATAACTTCTCTTCTTCGGCAGCTTGCATGGGAAGAGTGATACGCTCTAACCCGTATTGAATGGTCTGTTTCAACATCTCGAACCGGTTGCTCAGCAGCGGTAATTCTTGCCGCAATGACTCGACTCTGTCTGAACTTTGCTTAACAGCCAGTTGCAGGAATGCCCCGTACCCATCCAGCAGCGCTTGAGCCCCATGAACCAGTCGATTTACGCTGTCCAAGGTCTCTGCCAATAGCTTTGATCGTTGTGGTGACATGCTCAGTTTTACCGGGTTTGCCAGACAATCCAGCCCGCCGCCGGTGGCAAAAAATGCCAACAGGCGGGCATTTTGATCCGTGAGCCATTGAAATCCGCTGGCGACCTGACGGAGTGCGCCTTCTGAGAGGGACAGTTCATCCCATGCAGGGATGGCTTTTACTGAAGGTTCATCAGAAACAGCAGAGGATAGAATGCCGTGACTCAACAGTTTCCCGGTCATGTCACCGGCAACAATAAAGGCACCGGGCTTACCGTTAAAGCGGGCACAGGCCAGCGTCGCCTGTTGGCCAACCTGAGCGGCCAGGGTCGCAAACTGGTCACCGGCCAGCATCAGGGTTTTTCGTTGCTGTTTCATCAGGATCGCGACATGATCATTGAATCCGCCTGTGGCAGTAACAAAGCCTCCTGCCCGCTTCAGGAACCCGGGCTCAAGCATCCAGTCTTTAGCGTGTTGGGCCACAACAATAGCGCCCTCTGGCATGGAGTCTGCCGCTGCTTCTTCAGCCAGCCAGAGTGGTCCGGTGCAATAGCCTTCGCTGACACCCTCGCCAATGGCCAGGGTCTCTTCGGGTATGGGCATGGCGAAATCCAGGCCGCCGGAGAGTCGGGTGACAGGACGCACCTGCAACAGGAAAAGGCGACCCTGATGATTTATGGCAAACTCCACATCCACGGGGCAGAGCAACAGTTTTTCCAGCTTTATCACCATTTCCCTGAGGTCTGAAACCATGTCATCAGTGAGTTGTTGTTCAACGTCGTTTGATTGGGCATCGGCATCATCCATTCTTGTTTCCGAATAGCCATTATTGATTTTGCGCAGGATGTAATGACTTGAGATGGTCCCGGGAAAGTATTGATAGCTGTCGGCGCCTTCCTTGCGAAAAATATCAATACGATGGGGCCTGTTACCGGACTGCCCGGCCACTATCCCTCTGGGCTGCCCCCGTGTGAACTCAACCCTGACGGTATCATCATCAAAGGATTGAAAACTCATGGCGACTCCGCCGTGCAGGCAGTCAATACACTCCTGGATAATCAGCGCCATGGGTTGCGGTATGCCTTCGGAACAGACTTCAGGCCGGTAAGCTGAGGCCATAACCTTTAGACAGGTTCGCAAAATATCCTCATCTCCCTGAACTTCCGAAAGGTATTTGCCCGCCTGGGCGTCGCCGTAGTTATCTTCATTGATGCCGGAACTGCGGACAATAAGCGGCCCTGATGTTAATAGTCCATGATCCCTGATGTGTCGGGCCGCTTCAGAATCTTTAACCTGCTCATAAAAGTCATCACTGGCAATAAAGTTCGCCAGACCCGCCAGCCAGCTGTCTCTTCTGGCTTGCTCTGAAGGCAGCATCGCATTGAGGCATTCCCTGATGTTTGCCAGACTGATCTCCGCCTCCGGTTCATTGCCGATCCCGGGGAAACAGGGTTCCAGACGCTGGCTATCCAGAGGGTGTTGTTCCAGCGCATTGGTGACCTGAGTTGTCACACACTGAAACGGTGGCACAGACAAACCGGCTGCTTTCATACGCTGCAAAAACATTCCCTTGCCGCCCAGCAGTGCCCGGTTGGCAACAGAACAATGAGTAGCCTGATCTGCGACAGGTGAGTGACATTTGCGCCTGGCTAGTGACCTTGTGTCGGGAATGACAATGGGTTCAGGATCGCCAAAATACCTTTTGACTGAACGATCAGCCTTAGTATTCTGATCGGGAACAGTTGCCAGACTTTGAGAATCTGATCTGCCAATGGTCGCAGGTGGTAAAGGTAACATAAAGATATCCCTCTCACGTTAATATTCATCCATGAATCAACAACTGGTCATTACCTTTACATTTGACAATCATGTTTTTATAAAGTTCCCCCGTCAGCTTCAGGCACGCAGTAGAAAAATAACAACAACGGGGTTGGCACTGGTCAACATTATCTGAATCGATCAGACCTGGTTCGCAGATTATCTGAGGAATTCATGAACTTCAGGGTTTCTTTGTTTTGCTGCATTGATGAAAGCTTTATTACCTTTAAGCTCGGAAGCAGCATAATTGAAAGCCTGAGGATTTATTTCAATTAATTCGAGCATACACTCGCGATCCTTCAAAATCTTTTCACTGGCCAATGATAAGCTAGAAATACTCTTAGCAATGGCCACTCGAATAACCTTTATATCCCCTCGGGCTTTCTCACCTGCATGAAACAGAAATATGGAAGACATTGCGATAGCGGCCTTGACGACATCGCTATCATTTCTCAGCTCCTCACTCAAATCTCGCAGTTGTAAGGGATCTTTTGTAATGGCGGGTAATACAAAGTATTTATCATTTCGAACCCGTTGACTGGCATATTTCAATCCATGCTTCAGCACGGCATTCCTGATCTTTTCTCTACGATCCTCAAGTGGCTGGTCCGGTGGTACATAAAACTCCAATTTGTAATTGCAAGATGGATTGATAACAAAGCATTGATATCCGATGTCATACACTTCCTCAATCAATCTAATAGTACTTATGGGATTAAATAATATAGAATGGTGCAAGAGTTCCCTGCGGGTCTGTTCACTCATCTCATCACTCATCAAGATTTCCCGCGCAGTTTCTTCAGGTTTTTCCCGACTTTCCAATGACAAAAAATAAACACATAAGCGATGAGCATAATAAATAAACTGTTGATGGTATCTGCTTAATAACTGACAGCAAGGAGCAATATGGGACCACTCTCTTTTATTCTGAAAAGACATTAAGAAAAGGCAACGTTGAAAGGCGAATCTATCCGCTTCTGTCGCAATATCACGATTAAGGCGCTGGGCAAGCAGGTCAAAGTCCCACTGGCCTCCTTCAAAAATGGGTCCGTAATTCAAACGAATATCCAAATTACTCAAAGCACGTAACACAATCATCAGTTTTTTAAAGGCAGCCTGCATGGTTTGAGTTGATTTCATTCGGGGGCATTCGACGGTCATTATACCCGCAACAGCGTTGCAACTCAGCTTCATGCTATCAGCATTTTCATCCAGTTTGATCTCTCTCAATAATTGCGCCAGAAACCACATGCGCCGGAACTTGCCGGATATATCAAAATCATCAGATATATCAAAATCATCAGATCTATCAAATTGATCAGAAAATGTCAGTCGCAAGGTTCGTTTTTTACCTCCCTCTGCGTGTTCAAGCAGCTCGACAAGGCTCATATGAGTGCCAAGCTTCAGGTTAACAATCAGAGCATCATCCATACTGACGACAGTCCCTGAGCGCCTTGATCCTTCAATGAATATTTTGTCGGACGGCTTCAATAACGGCGCCCCTGCGCCCGCACTCGTGCAATCAACATAGGTGATGTCGTTGATCGTAGATATCTCACCCTGACCCGAAGCCAGAGTGACCGGTGCCAGCGCTTTTACGAAACGCTGATGCAAGGCAAAAATCAGCTCATGGACACTTCGCACCTGCTCAGCACTTTTAGGGTTGAGTGCTTGAAGACAGGATTGCAGCTGATGACAGTCTGCCAGCCACTGACGAAAGCTTACCGGGGATACCTTCTCTTTTTCAGCGGCTTGCATGGGAGGAGTGATACGCTCTAACCCGGATTGAATGGTCTGTTTCAGCATCCCGAACCGGTCGCTCAGCAGCGGTAATTCTTGCCGCAATGACTCGACTCTGTCTGAACTCTTCTTAACAGCCAGTTGCAGGAATGCCTCGTACCCATCCAGCAGCGCTTGAGCCCCATGAACCAGTCGATTTACGCTGTCCAAGGTCTCTGCCAATAGCTTTGATCGTTGTGGCGACATGCTCAGTTTTACCGGGTTTGCCAGACAATCCAGACCGCCGCCGGTGGCAAAAAATGCCAACAGGCGGGCATTTTGATCCGTGAGCCATTGAAAACCGCTGGCGACCTGACGGAGTGCGCCTTCTGAGAGGGACAATTCATCCCATGCAGGGATGGCTTTTGCTGAAGGCTCATCAGAAACAGCGGAGGATAGAATGCCGTGACTCAACAGTTTCCCGGTCATGTCACCGGCAACAATAAAGGCACCGGGCTTACCTTCAAAGCGGGCACAGGCCAGCGTCGCCTGTTGGCCAACCTGAGCGGCCACGGACTCAAACTGGTCACCGGCCAGCATCAGGGTTTTTCGTTGCTGTTTCATCAGGATCGCGACATGATCATTGAAGCCGCCTGTGGCAGTAACAAAGCCTCCTGCCCGCTCCAGGAACCGGTGCTCAAGCATCCAGTCTTTAGCGTGTCGGGCCACGACAATGGCTCCCTCTGGCATAGAGCCTGCCGCTTGTTCTTCAGCCAGCCAGAGTGGTCCGGTGCAATAGCCTTCGCTGACACCCTCGCCAATGGCCAGGGTCTCTTCGGGTATGGACATGGCGAAATCCAGGCCGCCGGAGAGTCGGGTGACAGGACGCACCTGCAACAGGAACAGATGACCTTGATGGTCTATGGCAAACTCCACATCCACGGGGCAGAGCAACAGTTTTTCCAGCTTTGTCACCATCGCCCTGAGGTCTGAAATCATGTCATCAGTGAGTTGATGTTCAACGTCGTTTGATTGGGCATCGGCGTTATCGATTCTTGTTTCCGAATAGCCGTTATTGTTTTTGCGCAGGATGTAATGACTCGAGATAGTCCCCGGAAAGTATTGATAGCTGTCGGCGCCTTCCTTGCGAAAAATATCAATACGGTGGGGCCTGTTACCGGACTGCCCGGCCACTACACCTCTGGGCTGCCCCCGTGTGAACTCAACCCTGACGGTATCATCATCAAAGGATTGAAAACTCATGGCGACTCCGCCGTGCAGGCAGTCAATACACTCCTGGATAATCAGTGCCATGGGTTGTGGTATGCCTTCGGAACAGGCTTCAGGTCGGTAAGCTGAGGCCATAACCTTTAGACAGGTTCGCAAAATATCCTCATCCCCCTGAACTTCCGAAAGGTATTTGCCCGCCTGGGCATCGCCATAGTTATCTTCATGAATGCCGGAACTGCGGACAATAAGCGGCCCTGATGTTGATAGTCCATGATCCCTGATCTGTCGGGCCGCTTCAGAATCTTTAACCTGCTCATAAAAGTCATCACTGGCAATAAAGTTCGCCAGACCCGCCAGCCAGCTGTCTCTTCTGGCTTGCTCTGAAGGCAGCATCGCATTGAGGCGTTCCCTGATGTTTGCCAGACTGATCCCCGCCTCCGGTTCATTGCCGATCCCGGGGAAACAGGGTTCCAGACGCTGGCTATCCAGAGGGTGTTGTTCCAGCGCATTGGTGAGCTGAGTTGTCACACACTGAAACGGTGGCACAGACAAACCGGCTGCTTTCATGCGCAGCAAAAACATTCCCTTGCCCCCAACGAGTGCCCGGTTGGCAGGAGTACAATGATCAGCCTGATCTTGAACAGGAGAACAGCATTTGCGCTTGGCTAGTGACCTTGTGTCAGGAACGCCAGTGGCTTCAGGATCACCAAGATACCTTTTGGCTGAACGATCAGCCTCAGTCTTATTATTGGGGTCAATTGCCAGACTTTGAAAATCTGATCTGTCAATGGTTGCAGGTGGTAAAGGTAACATAAAGGTATCCCTCTCACGTTAATAATCATCCATGAATCAACGACTGGTCATTACCTTTACATTTGACAATAATATTTTTATAAAGTTCATAATTCAGGCTAAAAAATACCTGACGTATTTATCAACTTCGGGGTTTCCAAGCCTTGCTGAATCGATAAAAACCTGATCATTTTTAAGCCTGTAAGCCGCATGTTTGAAAGCTCCAGGATACTCTGCAATTAAGTCAAGCATATACTCGCGATCATTTAACAAGGTTTTACTGGCATATCGCAAGTGACAAACGCCTTGTTTAATTACACTATTAATAATGCTTTTATCTCTTCGAATTCTTTCACTGGCATACTCCAGAGCATCTGGACTCTGTTTGATAGCGGCCTTGACAACGTCATCATCATCCTGAAGTTTCGAGCTGGCGTCGATCAGACAACAGCCTCTCTGAGTAACTGCGGCTATGACAACCTGTTTATCATTCCTCAGTTCCTGACTTGCATATTTCAGGTTAGATGGATGCCCTGTAACAGCTTCTAATACAAGCTCTTTATCACTTCGAATCCGTTGGCTGACATATTCCAGTCCATCTTTCACCAGGGCTTTCTTCACCGTTCCTTTGATATCCGAAAGCGACTGAGACGGTGGAACATCAAATGTCAGCGTGTAATCCCGTGATGGTTTGATAATAAAGTATTGATCTCTCAAATGCGGATAAAAGTACTCAATCAGTCCTATAGAGTAATGGCGATTTGACAATAAAAAATGATGTAAGAGCTCCCTGCGGATATCCTCACTAATCTCAACACTCATTAAAATTTCCCTTAGACTATCCTCCGGTTTTTTCTTGGAATTTACTAACGCCAGACACTCCCCTAACTGCTCAGCATAATAAACAAACTGTTGAAGGTGGTTGCTTAGTAACTGGCAGCATTCGGGAACAAGACGGCATAAACGCAGATAATACATTGTGAAAAGACAATATTGAAAGGTGAATCTATCGGCTTCTGTCATAGCATCGGAATTAAGGCGTTGTGCAAGCAAGTTAAAATCCCAATGATTTTCTGCAAATGTCTTTCTGTCAGTAAAGAAAATATCAAGCTCAGACATATCACTTAACACAATCATCAGTTTTTCAAAGGCATCCTGCATGGCTTTGCATGATGTTATGCCGGAGTATTCGACGATAATTTCACCCGCCACGGCGTTACAACCCAGCTTCATGCTATCAGCCTCCTTACCCAGCTTGATCGTTTTCAGTAGCTGCACTAAAAACCACATACGTTTTAACTTACCGTATTCATCACTGCCATCAGGGCTCCGAAACTGGTCAGAAAATTTCAGCCGCAAGGTTCGTCCTTTACCTCCCTCTGCGTTTTCAAGCAGCTCGACAAGGCTCATATGACTGCCAAGCTTCAGGTTAACAATCAAGGCAGTATCCATACTGATGACAGTCCCCGAGAGCCCTGATTCTTCAATGGATACTTTGTCGGACGGTCTCAATAACGGCGTTTTTGCGCCCGGTGTCGTGCAATCAACATAAGTAATGTAATTTGCCGTAGATACCTCACCCTGATCCGAAGCCAGTGTGACCGGTGCCAATGCCTCCACAAAACGCTGATGCAAGGCAAAAATCAGCTCATGGACACTTCGCACCTGCTCAGCACTTTTAGGGTTGAGTGCTTGAAGACAGGATTGCAGCTGATGACAGTCTGCCAGCCACTGACGAAAGCTTACCGGGGATACCTTCTCTTTTTCAGCGGCTTGCATGGGAGGAGTGATACGCTCTAACCCGGATTGAATGGTCTGTTTCAGCATCCCGAACCGGTCGCTCAGCAGCGGTAATTCTTGCCGCAATGACTCGACTCTGTCTGAACTCTTCTTAACAGCCAGTTGCAGGAATGCCTCGTACCCATCCAGCAGCGCTTGAGCCCCATGAACCAGTCGATTTACGCTGTCCAGGGTCTCTGCCAATAGCTTTGATCGTTGTGGCGACATGCTCAGTTTTACCGGGTTTGCCAGACAATCCAGACCGCCGCCGGTGGCAAAAAATGCCAACAGGCGGGCATTTTGATCCGTGAGCCATTGAAAACCGCTGGCGACCTGACGGAGTGCGCCTTCTGAGAGGGACAATTCATCCCATGCAGGGATGGCTTTTGCTGAAGGCTCATCAGAAACAGCGGAGGATAGAATGCCGTGACTCAACAGTTTCCCGGTCATGTCACCGGCAACAATAAAGGCACCGGGCTTACCTTCAAAGCGGGCACAGGCCAGCGTCGCCTGTTGGCCAACCTGAGCGGCCACGGACTCAAACTGGTCACCGGCCAGCATCAGGGTTTTTCGTTGCTGTTTCATCAGGATCGCGACATGATCATTGAAGCCGCCTGTGGCAGTAACAAAGCCTCCTGCCCGCTCCAGGAACCGGTGCTCAAGCATCCAGTCTTTAGCGTGTCGGGCCACGACAATGGCTCCCTCTGGCATAGAGCCTGCCGCTTGTTCTTCAGCCAGCCAGAGTGGTCCGGTGCAATAGCCTTCGCTGACACCCTCGCCAATGGCCAGGGTCTCTTCGGGTATGGACATGGCGAAATCCAGGCCGCCGGAGAGTCGGGTGACAGGACGCACCTGCAACAGGAACAGACGACCTTGATGGTCTATGGCAAACTCCACATCCACGGGGCAGAGCAACAGTTTTTCCAGCTTTGTCACCATCGCCCTGAGGTCTGAAATCATGTCATCAGTGAGTTGATGTTCAACGTCGTTTGATTGGGCATCGGCATCATCCATTCTTATTTCCGAATAGCCATTATTGTCTTTGCGCAGGATGTAATGATTCGAGATGGTCCCGGGAAAGTATTGATAGCTGTCGGCGCCTTCCTTGCGAAAAATATCAATACGATGGGGCCTGTTACCGGACTGCCCGGCCACTATCCCTCTGGGCTGCCCCCGTGTGAACTCAACCCTGACGGTATCATCATCAAAGGATTGAAAACTCATGGCGACTCCGCCGTGCAGGCAGTCAATACACTCCTGGATAATCAGCGCCATGGGTTGCGGTATGCCTTCGGAACAGACTTCAGGCCGGTAAGCTGAGGCCATAACCTTTAGACAGGTTCGCAAAATATCCTCATCTCCCTGAACTTCCGAAAGGTATTTGCCCGCCTGGGCATCGCCGTAGTTATCTTCATTGATGCCGGAACTGCGGACAATAAGCGGCCCTGATGTTGATAGTCCGTGATCCCTGATGTGTCGGGCCGCTTCAGAATCTTTAACCTGCTCATAAAAGTCATCACTGGCAATAAAGTTCGCCAGACCTGCCAGCCAGCTGTCTCTTCTGGCTTGCTCTGAAGGCAGCAACGCATTGAGGCGTTCCCTGATGTTTGCCAGACTGATCTCCGCCTCCGGTTCATTGCCGATCCCGGGGAAACAGGGTTCCAGACGCTGGCTATCCAGAGGGTATTGTTCCAGCGCATTGGTGACCTGAGTTGTCACACACTGAAACGGTGGCACAGACAAACCGGCTGCTTTCATGCGCTGCAAAAACATTCCCTTGCCACCAAGCAGTTCCCGGTTGGCAACAGAACAATGAGCAGCCTGATCTGCAACAGGTGAGCTGCATTTTCGCCTGGCTAGTGACCTTGTGTCGGGAACGCCAGCGGGTTCAGGATCACCAAGATACTTTTTGGCTGAACGATCAGCCTCAGTCTTATGATTGGGGACAATTGACAGACTTTGAAAATCTGATCTGCCAATGGTTGCAGGTGGTAAAGGTAACATAAAGATATCCCTCTCACGTTAATATTCATCCATGAATCAACGACTGGTGATTATCTTTACGTTTGACAATCATGTTTTTATAAAGTTCCCCCGTCAGCTTCAGGCACGCAGTAGAAACAACAACAGGGTTGGCACTGGTCCACATTTTCTGAATCGGTCAGGCCTTATTTGCAGATTATCTGAGGTATTTACGAAGTTCGGGGTTTCTTTGTTTTGCGGCATTGATAAATTTTTTATCATCTTTAAGCTTTACAGCAGCATAATGGAAAGCCTGAGGATTTTTTGCAATTAAGTCGAGCATGCACTCGCGATCACTCAAAACCTTTTCGCTGGCAAATGATAAGGGATAAGTACTCTCAGCAATGGCCATTCGAATAATGTTTTTATCGTTTCGGAGTCTTTCACTGGCATAATTCAGAGCTAAGGGATTTTTTTCGACAGCGGCCATAACAATATCGCTGTCATTCCTCAGCTCCACACTCAAATATTGCAGTTGTTTGGGATGTTTTGAAATGGCGGGTAATACAAAGTCTCTATCATTGCGAACCCGTTGGCTGGCATATTCCAAACCATGCTTCAGCACGGCATTCCTGACCTTTTCTTTATGATCTCCAGACAGTGGCTGAGGTGGCGCATAAAATTCCAATCTGTAACCATAAGATGGCTTGATAACAAAGTATTGATCTCCCAGGTCATACAGTTGTTCAACCAATCGGGTAGCGCTTTTGGGATCGAATAATAAAAAATGATGTAAGAGTTCCTTGCGGATATCCTCACTCATCTCATCACTCATTAAGATTTCCCGCAGACTCTCTTTCGGTTTGTTCTTAAGCAACAACGACCACTGACACGCGCCCAACCGGCGGGCATGATGAGCAACCTCTTGCTGGTGTTTGCTTAACAGCCAGCAGAAAGCGGCAGTCGAGTATTGACCACCCGCAATCCGATAAAACATGACAAAAAGGCAATGTTGAAAGGCAAATCTATCCGCTCCTGTGGCAACATCACGTTCAAGGCGTTGTGCAAGCAGGTTAAAGTCCCACTGACTTCCTTCAAAAATGGGACTGCACTTCAAATGCAGATCCAGATCAGACATAGCAGGTAAGACAGTGATCAGTTTTTCAAAGGCATCCTGCATAGCTGGACGTGTTGTCATTCGGGAACATTCGACGATAATTTCACCCGCTACGGCGTTATAACTTAGCTTCATGTTATCAGGATTATCAGCCAGTTTGATCTCTCTCAGTAATTGCGCGAGAAACCACATACGCATTAACTTGCCGGATTTACCTGCGTAATCAGTGCTAACAAACTGGTCAGAAAATGTCAGCCGCAAGGTGCGTCCTTTCCCTCCCTCTGCGCGTTCAAGCAGTTCGATAAGGCCAACATGGCTGCCAAGATCCAGGTTAACAATCAAGGCTTCATCCATACTGATAAGAGTCCCTGAAAGCCCTGACTCTTCCATGAATGCTCTGCTGGACTGCCTCAACAGCGGCGCCTCTTCACCCTGGGTCGTGCAATCAACGTAGGTGATTTTCCTTTTTATGGACAGACTGTCCTGACCCGAGGCCAGAGTGACTGGTGCCAGCGCTTTCACGAAACGCTGATGCAGGGCAAAAATCAGCTCATGGACACTCCGGACCTGCTCAGCCTCCTCAGGGTTAAGTGTTTGAAGACAGGATTGTAGCCGACAACAGTCTGCTACCCACTGACGAAACATTACCGGGGATAGCTTCCCTTTTTCAGTGGCTTGCATGGGAAGAATAATACGCTTTAACCCGGATAGAATGGTTTTTTTCAACATTGCGAACCGGTCGTTCAATTGCGGTACTTCTTGTCGCAATGACCTGACCCTGTGTGAACACCTCTTACCAGCCAGTTGCAAGAATGTCCCATACCCATCCAGCAGAGCTTGAGCCCCATCAACCAGCCGATTTACACTGTCGCAGGTCTCTGCCAGTCGCTTTGATCGTTGTGGCGACATACTCAGTTTTACCGGATTTGCCAGACAGTCCAGCCCGCCGCTGGAGGCAAAAAATGCCAACAGCCGGGCATTTTGATCCGTGAGCCATTGAAAACCGCTGGCGACCGTATGGAATGTGTCGTCTGAGGGGGACAAATCATCCCGTGACGGGACGGCTTTTACTGGCGGCAGATCAGACAGGCTTCCATGACTCACAAGCTCCCCGGTAATGTCACCGGCAACAATAAAGGCTCCGGACTTTCCGTTAAAGTGGGCACAGGCCAGCGTCACCTGTTGGCCAGGCTTAGCGGCCACTGCCGCGAACTGACTAGCGGCCAGCATCAGGGCTTTTCGTTTCTGTTTCATGGCAATCGCTACATGATCATTGAACCCTCCTGTGGCAGTGACAAAGCCTCCTGCCCGCTTCAGGAACCCGGGCTCAAGCATCCAGTCTTCAGCGTGTCGGGCCACCACTATGGCTCCGTCTGGCATAGAGTCTGCCGCTGCTTCTTCAGCCAGCCAGAGCGGTCCGGTGCAATAGCCTTCGCTGACACCCTCGCCGATGGCCAGGGTCTCTTCGGGTATGGGTATGGCGAAATCCAGGCCGCCAGAGAGTCGGGTGACAGGACGCACCTGCAACAGAAACAGGCGACCTTGATGGTCTATGGCAAACTCCACATCCACGGGGCAGAGCAAAAGTTTTTCCAGCTCTGTCACCATCTGCCTGAGGTCTGAAACCATGTCATCAGTGAGTTGTTGCTCAACGTCGTTTGATTGGGCATCGGCATCATCAATTCTTGTTTCTGAATAGCCGTTATTGTCCTTTTGCAGGATAAAGTGACTCGAGACCGTCCCGGGAAAGAATTGAAAGCGGTCAGTTTCTTCTTTGCTATCCCCGCGATAAATATCGATGCGGTGGGGCCTGTTACCAGACTGCCCTGCCACTACGCCTCTGGGCTGCCCCTTTGTGTACTCAACCCTGACGGTACCATCGTTAAAGGATTGAAAGCTCATGGTAACCCCGCCGTATTGGCAGTCAATGCACTGTTGGATGACCAGTGCCATGGGGGAGGGTATGCCTTCGGAACAGACTTCAGGTCGGTAAGCTGAAGCCATAACCCTGAGGCAGGTACGCAAAACATCCTCATCTCCCTGAACGTCCGAGAGGTATTTGCCCGCCTGGGCATCGCCGAAGTTATCTTCATTAATGCCGGAACTGCGGACAATAACCGGCTGTGATGTGCAGGGTCCATCCAGCTGACGACGCAGATCCCTGATTTTTTGAGCTGCTTCAGAATTTTTAACCTGTTCGTAACAGTCATCACTGGCAATAAATTCTGCCAGACCCGCCAACCATTTATCTCTTTTGGTTTGCTCCGAAGGTGGCAAGGCATTGAGGTATTCCCTGATCTTCGTCAGGCTGGTCTGTGCCTGCTGTCCGTGGTCAATCCCGGGAAGATAGCGGGATAAACGACGGGTATCCAGAGAATAACGTGCAAGAGCAGCCATGACCCCGGTTGGAACACATTGGAATGGCGGAACAGATAAACCGGTTTTGCTCATGCGCCACAAAAACATCCCCTTGCCTCCAAGTTGTTCGCGGAGTGTGTCAGCCTGATCTGAATCAGACAAACCACAGAGACGCCGGGATAAAGGAGTTTGAATGGATCGAATGCCAAAGGACTGAGGGTCAATGAAATACTTTTCGGGTGAACTATCAGCTCGGTTATTCTGATTGGGAATCCTTCTCAGAATTGGAGGCTTTGATGTACCAAAATCAGCATTTAACATTATGACATCTCTCTTATGTTAATGTTTTCTGTTGTTTATTAGCTGACCCCGGAGTTTTTTATGATCTTACAACCAATAAGTTAGCAACGCAGCTTGCACTGGCCATTGCTGTCAGAACAGATCAGACACTATCTAAAAAATATCTGATGTATTTATCAACTTTGGGGTTTCTAAACATTACTGAATCGATAAAATTCTGATCACTTTTAAGCCCGGAAGCCACATATTGGAATGCTTCAGGATACTCTGCAATTAAGTCAAGCATATACTCGCGATCATTTAACAAAGTTTCACTGGCATCTTGCAAGTAAAAAACGCCATGTTTAATCACACTATTAATAATGCTTTTATCCCTTCGGATTCTTTCACTGGCAAACTCCAGAGCACCTGGATTCTGTTTGATAGCGGCTTTGATAACGTCATCATCATCCTGAAGTTTCGAGTTGACGTCAAACAGGAGACAGCCTCTCCGGGTGACTGCTGCTATGGCAACCTGTTTATCACCCCTCAGCTCCTTACCCGCATATTTCACATCAGATGGATGCCCTGCCAGGGCTTCTAATACAAGCTCTTTATCACTTCGAATCCCTTGGCTGACATATTCCAGCCCACCCTTCACCAAGGCTTCCTTCAACGTTCCTTTGATATCCAGCAGCGACTGAGACGGTGGAACATCAAAGGTCAGCGCGTAATCGCGTGATGGTTTGATAATAAAGTATTGACCTCTCAAATCCGGATAAAAATACTCAATCAGTCCTATAGAGTAATGGCGTTCTGATAATAAAAAATGATGCAAGAGCTCCCTGCGGAGATCCTCACTAATCTCAACACTCATTAAAATTTCCCTCAGACTGTCCTCCGGATTTTTCTCGGAATAGACCAACGCGCAACACTTCCCCAACTGCTCAGCATAATAAACAAACTGTTGAAGGTGGTTGCTTAACAACTGGCAGCATTCGGGATTAATACGGCAAAAATCCCTCAGATAATACATTGTAAAAAGACAATATTGAAAAGTGAATCTGTCGGCTTCTGTCATAACATCGGGATTAAGGCTTTGCGCTAGCAAGCTAAAGTCCCAATGATCTTCTGCAAATGTTTGCCTGTCCCTGAAGAAAAAATCAAGCTCAGCCATACCATTTAACACAATCATCAGTTTTTCAAAGGCATCCTGCATGGCTTTACGTGATTTCATACCGGGGTACTCGACGATAATTTCACCCGCCACGGTGTTACAACCCAGCTTCATGCTATCAGCCTCTTCACCCAGGTTGATCACTTTCAGTAGCTGCACTAAAAACCACATACGCTTTAACTTACCTTGCTCACCACTGCCATCAGGGCTTCGAAACTGGTCAGAAAATTTCAGCCGCAAGGTTCGTCCCTTACCCCCCTCTGTGTGTTCAAGCAGCTCGACAAGGCTCATATGACTTCCAAGCTTCAGGTTAACAATCAAGGCATCATCCATACTGACGACAGTTCCTGAAAGCTCTAAACCTTCTATGTACGCTCTTCCGGATGGCCTCAATAACGGTGCCTCTGCACCCGGTGTCGTGCAATCAACATAGATGATCTCATCAATCGTGGATACCTCACCCTGACCCGAAGCCAGAGTGACCGGTGCCAATGCCTCCACAAAACGTTGATGCAAGGCAAAAATCAGCTCATGGACACTTCGCACCTGCTCAGCGCTTTTCGGGTTGAGTGCTTGAAGACAGGATTGTAGCTGATGACAGTCTGCCACCCACTGACGAAAGTTTACGGGGGATACCTTCTCTGCTTCGGCAGCTTGCATGGGAAGAGTGATACGCTCTAACCCGAATTGAATGGCCTGTTTCAACATCCCGAACCGGTCGATCAGTTGCGGTAATTCATGCCGCAATGACTCGACTCTGTCTGAACTTTGCTTAACAGCCAGTTGCAGGAATGCCCCGTAACCATCCAGCAGCGCTTGAGCCCCATGAACCAATCGATTTACGCTGACACAGGTCTCAGCCAGTCGCTCTGATCGTTGTGGCGACATGCTCAGTTTTACCGGGTTTGCCAGACAATCCAGCCCGCCGCCGGAGGCAAAAAATGCCAACAGGCGGGCATTTTGATCCGTGAGCCATTGAAATCCGCTGGCGACCTGACGGAGTGCGCCTTCTGAGAGGGACAAATCATCCCATGAAAGGATGGCTTTTGCTGAAGGTTCATCAGAAACAGCAGAGGATAGAATGCCGTGACTCAACAGTTTCCCGGTCATGTCACCGGCAACAATAAAGGCACCGGGCTTACCTTCAAAGCGGGCACAGGCCAGCGTCGCCTGTTGGCCAACCTGAGCGGCCACGGACTCAAACTGGTCACCGGCCAGCATCAGGGTTTTGCGTTGCTGTTTCATCAGGATCGCTACATGATCATTGAAGCCGCCTGTGGCAGTAACAAAGCCTCCTGCCCGCTTCAGGAACCCGGGCTCAAGCATCCAGTCTTTAGCGTGTCGGGCCACGACAATGGCTCCCTCTGGCATAGAGCCTGCGGCTTGTTCTTCAGCCAGCCAGAGTGGTCCGGTGCAATAGCCTTCGCTGACACCCTCGCCAATGGCCAGAGTCTCTTCAGGTATGGGCATGGCGAAATCCAGGCCGCCAGAGAGTCGGGTGACAGGACGCACCTGCAACAGAAACAGGCGACCCTGATTGTCTATGGCAAACTCCACATCCACAGGGCAGAGCAAAAGTTTTTCCAGCTCTGTCACCATCTGCCTGAGGTCTGCAACCATGTCATCAGTGAGTTGTTGCTCAACGTCGTTCGATTGGGCATCGGCATCATCCATTCTTGTTTCCGAATAGCCGTTATTATTTTTGCGCAGGATGTAACGACTCGAGATCGTCCCGGGAAAGAATTGAAAGCTGTTAGTTTCTTCTTCACTATCCCCGCGATAAATATCGATGCGGTGGGGCCTGTTACCAGACTGCCCTGCCACTACACCTCTGGGCTGACCCATTGTGTACTCAACCCTGACGGTACCATCCTCAAAGGATTGAAAGCTCATGGCGACCCCGCCGTATTGGCAGTCAATGCACGCTTGGATGACCAGCGCCATGGGGGATGATATGCCTTCGGAACAGACTTCAGGTCGGTAAGCTGAAGCCATAACCCTGAGGCAGGTACGCAAAACATCCTCATCTCCCTGAACTTCCGAGAGGTATTTACCCGCCTGGGCATCGCCGTAGTTATCTTCATTAATGCCGGAACTGCGGACAATAACGGGCTGCGATTTGGAGGATCGGTCCAACTGTCGGCGCAGCCCCTTGATGTGTTGGGCCGCTTCAGAATCTTTAACCTGCTGGTAATAGTCATCACTGACAATAAATTGCACCAGACCCGCCAGCCAGTCATCCCTTTTGGTTTGCTCTGAAGGCAACATGGTATTGAGGTAGTCCCGGATGTTCTTCAGGCTGGTCTCCGTCGCCGGTTCATAAACAAACCCGGGAAAATAGCGCTCTAAAAGATGGCGATCGAGAGGGTGTTGTTCAAGCGCATGCATGACTTGAGTCGTAACACATTCGAAGTGCGGAACAGACAGACCGGCTTCTTTCATGCGCAACAAAAACATCCCCTTGCCCCCGAGTTGTTCCCGTTTGGAGGGAGAATAGCCAGCAGCCTGATCTGAAGCAGGAGAACGGCAGGTGCGCCCGGTAATCGACGTTGGGTCGCGAACGCAACTGGGATCAAGACCACTGAAATATCTTTCCGGTGATCTGTTGACCTCAGTATTCTGATTGGGAACGGTTGCCACGCTTTGAGAGTTTGAAATGTCAAATCTAGTTGCAGGTAACATCAAGATATCCCTTTCATGTTATGTATTCGTTTCGCACCCTTTGACTGGCACCCGGATCGAAGGCACCAGACTCATCGTTAAAACAGGGGCAGACCAGCGTTAACGTCCAGCATCAAAATTTTTCCTTTCTCTTTCATGAGGGTCGCTACAGTGTCAGTGATGAGTTCTGCTTTGGCCAGGACAAAGCCGCCTGCCCGTTCCAGGAACTCAGGCTCAAGCATCCAGTCTTCAATGTATGGGGCCGAGACAATGGCACCATCTGGCATAGATTCTGCGTCCCATTTTTTGGCCAACCAGATTGGTCTGGTGCACAAGCCTTCGCTGCCCTCCTCGCCGATGGCCAGGGTCGCTTCGGAATGTTTAACCTGTACGTAATAGTCATCACTGGCAACAGGTGGTGCCAGGCCCTGGATATTGCGCTTGGCTAGTGGCGTTGCTTCGGGAACACCAGTGGCTTTAAGATCGCCAAAATACCTTTTGTGTGAACTATCAGCACCGGTATTCTGATCGGGGACAGTAGCCAGACTTTCAGAGTCTGATCTGACAATGTTTGCAGGTGGTAAAGTGAACATAAAGACATCCCTCTCACGTTAATATTCATCCATGACTCAATGGCGAGCCGCTACTTTAATTTGACAATCACGTTTTTATAAAGTTCCCCCGACAGCTTCAGGCACGCAGTAGTAAAAACAACAACAGACTGGTAACAGGCTTTGCACCGGTAGAATTCGCAAATTCACCGATCAAATAAAAACCAGTATTCTTTTCGCACCCTTTGACTGGCATGTTCAATCTCATGCTTCAGCAAGGCTTTTTCGACTTTTTCTCTATTTTGCCGCCAAAGCGGCTGATCCGGTGAAACAGCAAACCTCAGTTCGTAACCTTGTGATGGTTCGACAACAAAGTATTTATCTCTCAAATGGGGATACACATCCTCAGTCAATTGACTAGCGATGCTGGGCTTATACGTTAAAAGATGATGAAAGAGTTTCCTGCGCGTGTCATCAGTAATCTTGTCATTCATTAAAACTTCCCGAAGCTGGCGCAGCGGTTTACAATCATACTCTGCCAACCGGCGAGCCTGATCAATAAACTGTTGGTAGGGGTTGGTTAATAATCGGTAGCAATCTTCAGTGATGTAATTTCGTGTACCATGAACCAGTACGAAGAGGCATTGTTGAAAGACGAATCTATCAGTTTCTGTCGTAACATCGCCATTAAGGCGTTGTTCAAGCAAGTTAAAGTTCCACTGATCTCTTTCAAAAATGACTTTTCCATTTAAATATAAATCCAGATTGCTAATGACCTTTAATGCCGTCATCAGTTCTACAATAATATCCTGCCTGGTTTTAACCAGTGGCATTCGAGCGCATTCGACAGTAATTTCTCCCACTACGGCATTGCAGCTTAGCTTCATAGCATCAGCATTTTTATCCAGTTCGATTGCTTTCAGTAACCGCGCCAAAAACCACATACGTTTTAACTTCCCAGGTGCATCACTGCCATCAGGGCTATAAAATTTGTCAGAGAATTTTAGCCGAAAGGTTCGACCTTTTCCCCCCTCTGCATGCTCGAATAGCTCGATAACAGTCTTATGATCACCAAGATCCAGGGTAACAATAAAGGCATCATCCATACTGACGACAGTCGCTTTAGACTCTAACTTATCGATGGATGCAACGGTCGGGCTCAATAGCGGAGCCTCTTCACCCCGGGTCGTGCAATCAGCATAGGTGATGTCATTTATTTTAGATAGCCTGCCCTGACCCGAGTCCAGAGTAACCTGTCCCAACGCCTTTACGAAGCGCTGATGCAAAGCAAAAATCAGCTCATGGACACTACGGACCCACTCAGCCTTCCGGGGACTGAGTGCCTGAAGACAGGATTGTAGCTGATAACAGTCTGCCACCCACTGATGAAATATTCCCGGGGATAGCTGTCCTTTGTCGGAGGCTTGCATGGGAAGAGTGATACGCTTCAACCCGGATTGAATGGTCTTTTTCAGCTTCTCGAACCGGTTGATCAGTTGCGTTACTTCATGCTGCAATGACACGACACTGTATGAACATCTCTCTCCAGCCAGTTGCAAGAATAAACCGTACCCATCCAGCAGCGCTTCAGCCCCATGAACCAGTAGATTTACGCTGTCACAGGTCTCTGCCAGTCGCTTTGATCTTTGCGGCGACATGCTCAGTTTTACCGGGTTTGCCAGACAATCCAGTCCGCCGCCGGAGGCAAAAAATGCCAACAGGCGGGCATTTTGATCCGTGAGCCATTGAAAACCACTCGCGACCTGACGGAGTGCGCCTTTCGGGAGGGACAAATCATCCCATGAAGGGATGGCTTTTGCTGGCGGCACATCAGAAACAGCAGAGGATAGACTTTGGTGACTCAGCAGTTTCCCGGTCATGTCACCGACAACAATAAAAGCTCCGGGTTTACCGTTAAAGCGGGCACAGGCCAGCGTCGCCCGTTTGCCAACCAGAGCGGCCACAGCCTCAAACTGGCCAGCCGCCAGCATCAGGGTTTTTTGTTGCTGTTTCATCAGGATCGCTACATGATCATTGAATCCTCCTGTAGCGGTGACAAAGCCTCCTGCACGCTTCAGGAACCCGGGCTCAAGCATCCAGTCTTGAGCGTGTCGGGCCACGACAATGGCTCCCTCTGGCATGGAGTCTGCCGCTGATTCTTGAGCCAGCCAGAGTGATCCGGTGCAGTAGCCTTCGCTGACACCTTCGCCGATGGCCAAGGTCTCTTCGGGTATGGGCATGGCAAAGTCGAGGCCGCCGGAGAGTCGGGTGACAGGGCGCACCTGCAACAAGAGCAGGCGGCCCTGATGATCTATGGCAAACTCCACATCCACGGGGCAGAGCAACAGTTTTTCCAGCTTTGTCACCATCTCCTTCAGGTCTGAAATCATGCCATCAGTAAGTTGTTGTTCAACGTCGTTTGATTGGCTATCGCCATCATCAATTCTGGTTTCCGAGTAGCCGTTATTGTCCTTATGCAGGATAAAGTGACTCGAGATCTTCCCGGGAAAGAATTGAAAGCTTTTAGTTTCTTCTTTGCTATCCCCGCGATAAATATCGATGCGGTGGGGCGTGTTGCCGGACTGCCCTGCTACTACGCCTTTGGGCTGACCCTTTGTGTACTCAACCCTGATGGTGCCATCCTCAAAGGATTGAAAGCTCATGGCGACCCCACCGTATTTGCAGTCAATGCATTGTTGGATGACCAGTGGCATGGGGGAGGGTACGCCTTCGGAACAGACTTCAGGCCGGTAAGCTGAAGCCATAATCTTGAGGCAGGTACGCACAATATCCTCTTCTCCCTGAACTTCTGAGCGGTATTTGCCCGCCTGGGCATCGCCGTAGTTATCTTCATTGATGCCGGAACTGCGGACAATAACGGGCTTTGATTTGGAGGATCGGTGCAACTGTCGGCACAGCCCCCTGATATGTTGGGCCGCTTCAGAATCTTTAACCTGCTGGTAATAGTCATCACTGGCAATAAATTGTTCCAGACCCGCCAGCCAGTGATTCCTTTTAGTTTGCTCTGACGGCGGCAAGGCATTGAGGCATTGCCTGATGCTCGTCAGGCTGGGCTCTGCCTTCAATACACAGCCAATCTCAGGGAGATAGCGGTCTAAACGATGGCTATCCAGAGGCTGTTGTTCAAGGGCATTCATGACTTGAGCAGTAACACACTCAAATGCTGGAACAGACAGACCGGCTTTCTTCATGCGCCACAAAAACATTCCCTTGCCCCCAAGTTGCTCCCGGTCGCCGGGAGAACAGTCAGCAGCCGGTGAACGGCAACTGCGTTCGGCCAGTGGCGCTGGATCGACAACAACTCCGGGACTAACATTACCGAAATGTCTTTTGGGTGAACTATTAGCCCCGTTATTCTGATTGGAATGAGTTGCCGGGCTTTGTGGATCCGTTTTTTTTAAAAAAGTTGTATCTAACATCAACCACCGCCATTAAATAAATTGATTACTTAACTTTCGACAACGGTTTTTTTATAAAGTTCACCCATTGGCCTTAAGAAATACCACAACGCATTTCATCGACCAATGTTGTCAGAGTCAATCTGATATTCTCCAAACGGCCCCCGATGTATCTAATAACTTTGGGATTTCTTAGCTTTGCTGCATCGATAAAAGTCTGATCATACATAAACTTGAGAGCTGCATATTCGATAGCACCAGGATCCACTGCAATTAAGTCGAGCATATACTCGCGATCACTCAACAGGCTTTCCCTGACATCCTTTAAACATTCAACATCTATAGCAACCAGCTCTTTAATAAAGTCTTTATCGCTTCGGATTCTTTCACTGGCAAACTGCAGAGATCTTGAAAACTTTTTGACAGCAGCCTTGACAACATCATAATCATCCTTGAATTTCGGTCGGAGGTATCCCAGTTCACAATCACAATTAGACACTAAGGCGATGGCGACATCTTTATCTTCCTTCAGTTCTTCACTAAAATGCCTCTGTTTTTCCGGACTTGTTATAATGGCTTCCAATACAAGTTCTTTATCACCTCGAATCCTTTGGCTGACGTCTTTCAGCCCATTCTTCACCAGGGCTTTGCTGACCTCTTCTTTAATATCCGAAAGAGACTGACTCGGTGGCACAGCAAACGTCGGCTTGAAATCGCGTGTTGGTTTGAGAATATAGTATTGGTCTCTATAACGGTCATAAAAATCCTCAAACGGTGGAATAGAGTAATGGGCTTCTAACAAAAAAAAATGATGTATCAGCTGCCTGCGGGTGCTCTCACTCAACTCATCACTTCTGAATATCTCCCTCAGACTGTCCTGCGGTTTTTCCCCGCGAACGACTAATTCCCGACACTCATGTAACTGCTCAGCAAAATGAACAATCTGTTGAAGGTGGTTGTTTAATAACTGGCGGCAAGCGGGACTAATAGTAATGCGGCTAACCTTCAGATAAGGTATTGCGAAAATGCAGTGTTGAAAGTTGAATGCATCAGTTTCTATTGTAACATCGGGATTAAGACGTTGCGCAAGCAGGTTAAAATCCCAACGAGATTCCTCCAGAATGACTGCTCTTTCAAAGGCTATATCGAAAGCATATATAGCTTCTAAGACAATCATCAGTTTTTTAAAGGCAGCCTGCATAGCTTCACGTGTTTTCATTCCCGGATATTCGACAATTAATTCACGCGCCACAGGGTTGCACGCGAGTTTCATGCCAGCAGCATTTTCATCCAGTTTGATCGCTTTCAGAAGTTGTGCCAGAAACCACACACGCTGAAACTTGCCATTACTACAAGCTGCATCGAAATCGTCAGAAAATTTCAGCCGCAAGGTTCGTCCTTTTCCACCCTCTGCGTTTTCAAGTAATTCAACAAGGCCCACATGCCCCCCTGCCCCTAATTTCAGATTAACGATCAATGCATCATCCATGCTGATGACAGTCGTTTTACGCCCTAACTGCCAGATGGATTCCTTGACGGACGGACTCAATAGTGGTGCCTTTTCACCCGACTTGCCCGGAGTTGTGCAATCAACAAAGGTGATGCGCTGTTTGTAGTTTGAGCTATCCCTAACCTGCTCCTCAGGTAGCCTGCCCTGACCCGACTCCAAAGTGACCGGTGCCAGGGCATCTATGAAGCGCTGATGCAGGGCAAAAATCAGCTCATGGACACTTCGCACCTGCACAGCGCTCTCGGGATTCAGTGCCTGAAGACAGGATCGCAGCTGATGACAGTCTGCCACCCAGTGACAAAAATCTCTCGGGTATGCCTGCCCCTTTTCAGCGGTTTGCATTGGCAGAATAATTCTCTCTAACACTGATTGAATAGTCTGTTTCAGCATTTCGAAACGTTTGCTCAGTTGCGGTAATTCTTTCCTCTTTGGCTTGAGCTGAGATAGATCACCGTTACCCGCCAGACTCAGGAAGGCCCGATACCCATCCAGCAGAGCTTCAGCCCCACCAACCAGTCGAATTACGCTGTCCTGAGTTTTTGCGAGTAGCTCTGATCGTTGTGGCGACATGCTTAATTTTACCGGGTTTGCCAGGCAATCCAGTCCGCCGCCGGGGGCAAACAATGCCAACAGGCGGGCATTTTGATCTGAAAGCCATTGAAAAGCACTGGCCACCTGAAGGAATGTGCCTTCAGGTGGGGTCAAATCATCCCTTGAGGGGACGGCCTCTGCTAAAAGTTCATCAGAAAATGCAGTAGACAGGCTTCTGTGACTGGTCAGCTTTCCGGAAAGGTCACCCGCAACGATAAAGGCTCCGGGCTCACCGTTAAAACGGGCGCAGGCCAGCGTCGCCTGTTGGCCACCCTGAGCGGCCAATGCCGCAAACTGTTCACCGGCCCGCATTAAGGGTACTTTTTCCTGTTTCAGGGAGATCGCTACATGATCATTGAACCCTGCTTCGGCCAGGACAAACCCTCCTGCCCGTTCCAGGAATTTGCGCTCAAGCATCCAATCTTCAGCGTGGTCAGCTACGACAATGGCTCCCTTCGGCATAGAGTCTGCCGCTTGTCGTTTGGCCAGCCAGAGTGGTCCGGTGCAGAAGCCTTCGCTGATACCCTCGCCAATGGCCAGAGCCTCTTCAGGTATGGGCATGGCAAAAACCATATCGCCAGAAAGTTGGGTAACAGGGCGCACCTGCACCACGAAACAGCGACCCTCAGGGTCGATAGCAAACTCTGCATCCACAGGGCAGAGCAACAGATTTTCGAGCTTTGTCAGCGCCTTTCTGAGTTTAGAAACCATTTTATCAGTGAGTCGCTGTCCACCTTCGTTTGATTGGACATCGGCATCATCAATTCTTTTTTCCGAATAGCCGTTATTGTTCTTTTCCAGGATAAAGTGGCTTGAGATCGTCCCGGGAAAGTATTGACAGCGGCCAGCCTCTTTTTTGCGATCCTCGCGAAAAATATCGATGCGGTGAGGCGTGTTACCAAACTGCCCTGCCACTGCGCCTCTGGGTTGACCGCGCGTGTACTCAATCCTGATGGTTTTATCCTGAGAGGATTGAAAACTCGTGCCGACCCCGCCATACAGGCAGTCAATACACTCCTGGATAATCAGCGCCATGGGTTGCGGTACACCTTCGGGGCAGACTTCAGGCCGGTAACCCGAGGCCATAACCTCAAGACAGGTACGCAAAACATCGTCTTCATTCTGAACTTTAGAGAGGTACTTGCCCGCCTGGGCATCGCCGTAGTTATCTTCATTGATGCCGGAACTGCGGACAATAACGGGCTTTGATTTGGAGGATCGGTCCAACTGTCGGCGCAGCCCCCTGATATGTTGGGCCGCTTCAGAATCTTTAACCTGTTGGTAATAGTCATCACTGGCAATAAATTCTGCCAGACCCGCCAACCAGTTATTCCTTTTGGTTTGCTCCGAAGGCGGCAAGGTATTGAGGTATTCCCGGATGTTCGTCAGGCTGGTCTCTGAGCCCCATTGAGGGTCGATTCCAGGAAGATAGCGGGCTAAACGATGGCTATCCAGAGGGTGTTGTTCCAGAGCATTCATAACCTGGGCAGTAACACATTTGAAGGGGGGAACAGACAGACCGGCTTCTTTCATACGCTGCAAAAACATACCCTTGCCGCCGAGCTGTTCCCGGTTGCCAGGAGAACGGTCAGCAGCCTGACGTGAGCGGCAGGTGCGCCTGGTGAGTGACTTTGGATCGGGTACGCCATCGGGATCAAGAACACTGAAATACTTTTTTGCAGGTGCACGATTAACCTCAGCAACCTGATCGGATTGAGTTGTCGGGCTTTGACGATTTAACAGGCCACAAGTAAAGGTAGATAGTTGCATCAGGATTCCCCCCCTATGTTATTGTTCTTCCCCGATTTAATCGCTACTGCAAAGAACGATTACTTATATAACTTTCGACAATGATTTTTTTATAAAGTTCACCCGTCGTCCTGAAGTACGCAATTTGATCAGGATAAAGAATCCAGTCTTCTGAATGCCAATGAAAAGACTCTTGAGAAAATCCCGACAGGTTCCAAAAACCAAAGATCCAAACAACTGCGGCCGATACAAACATTGTTCAGGACACAGCCGGGACGTGATGTCAGGGTCGGCTTGCAAAACAATAACAACGGTCAGCCTCCATCACTGACCAGGTAATTGGCACTCTGAGTCCATGGAATACAAGATCATCATTGCAGACGACCACCCTCTGTTCAGGGCCGCATTACAGGCAGCTCTGCGTCAGGGGCTGGATAATCCTGAAATTTATGAAGCCGGGTCCATCGCAGCCCTGCAGAATGTCCTTGAACAGGTGCCATCGCCTGACTTGATCCTTCTTGATCTCAACATGCCGGGTGCTCATGGCCTTTCTGGTCTGATCTTTCTCAGGGGACAGTATCCGCAGGTCCCTGTTGTTATTGTTTCCGCTTCTGAGGATGCCCAGATCATCCATCGCTCACTGCATCATGGCGCTCAGGGTTTTATCCCGAAATCCTCACCACTGGATGTTCTGAAGAATGCCGTGAGCCGGGTGCTTGAGGGAGATACCTGGCTACCAGAATCGCTGCCCGAACTGCCAGAACAGGGACAGCTGTCCGAACTGGAAGAAAAGCTCGCCACACTAACGCCACAACAGTTCAGAGTTCTGGGCATGATTAGTGAAGGTCTGTTGAACAAACAAATTGCTTACGAACTGGAAGTATCAGAAGCCACGATAAAGGCACATATCACAGCTATTTTCAAAAAACTGGGCGTTCGCAGCAGAACCCAGGCTGTGATTGCCATGAACGAGCTGGAAATTGATCAGCCTTTCGCAGGTGACAACGGCTCGTCTGCTGTCCCTCCTCCTGCTTAATCAACTCACGGTCAAATATAGCCCTGACGGATACAGGCGCTGTGAGCGATGAGAATAGAATTATGGTGACAAAGTCTGATTTCTTTATGGAAGTATCGCCTTAAGATGACATTCAGACACCACAATGCTAAAAACTACAAACACCGTATCAATACACTGCCAGAAGAACAATCAGAAGAACAATCACAAGAACAATTAAAATAAACCAGGGATTCATTATGAACGAAGTGCGTGTGTACCCGGTAACTGAGGTCCAACGAGAGAATACATTGGCAGATAACAAACGTTATCTTGAGATGTACCAGCAATCAGTCGTCAGCCCCGAAAAGTTTTGGCGAGAGCATGGCAAGAGAATCGACTGGTTCACTCCATACACTCAGATCAGGAAGGTGTCGTTCGATCATGAAAATGTCGATATCAAATGGTTCTTCGACGGCACCACCAACGCCTCTTTCAACTGTCTGGATCGTCACCTCAACAAAAAAGCCGATCAGGTTGCCATCATCTGGGAACCGGATGAAGAAGGCAATGCCCCCAGAAAAGTGACATACCAGGAGCTTCACGAACAAGTTTGTCGGTTAGCCAATGGGCTTAAGAGTCAGGGCATTGGCAAAGGTGATGTTGTCGCCATATACATGCCAATGGTCATAGAGGCCACAGTGGCGATGCTGGCCTGTTCACGCATTGGCGCCATTCACTCAGTCATCTTCGGTGGCTTTTCACCCGAAGCCCTGGCGGGAAGAATAATCGACGCCAACGCCAGGCTGGTTATTACCGCTGATGAAGGCATTCGGGGTGGACGAAAAGTTCCTCTCAAAAAGAACGTTGATCAAGCTCTCGAAAACCCGGAAGTGACCAGCGTTGAAAAGGTCATTGTTTTGCGACACACCGGTGAAACGGTTTACTGGCAGGATGGTCGTGATCTGAGCTGGCAGGATCTGACGACCATGGCTTCACCTCACTGCACGCCTGAAGCGATGAACGCGGAAGACCCACTGTTTATACTCTACACTTCCGGCTCCACGGGCAAACCTAAAGGCATTCTTCACACCACTGGCGGTTATCTGGTTTATGCATCCATGACCCATCAGTATGTCTTTGACTATCGGGAGGGTGAAGTATTCTGGTGTAACGCTGACATTGGCTGGATTACAGGCCATACCTATGTCACCTATGGCCCACTTCTGAATGGCGCCACCATGGTTATGCATGAAGGTGTACCCAACTACCCGGCCTGCAACAGAGTCAGCAAGGTCATCGACAAACATCAGGTTAATATTCTTTACACCGCCCCCACGGCAATACGGGCGCTAATGGCTGAAGGTGATGCGGCTATTGCAGACACTCATCGCTCCAGTCTCAGACTTCTGGGCACCGTAGGAGAACCGATCAACCCCGAGGCATGGAACTGGTACTACAAAACCATCGGCAATGAAAACTGCCCCATAGTAGATACCTGGTGGCAGACAGAAACGGGAGGGGCTATGCTGACACCTCTCCCCGGCGCCACCGATCTGAAACCCGGTTCTGCAACTCGCCCATTCTTTGGTATCAGACCCGCCCTGGTTGATAACGATGGTCGTATTCTCGAAGGCGAACAGGAAGGCAACCTGGTTATTCTCGATAGCTGGCCCGGACAAGCCCGGACCGTCTTTAATGACCATGAGCGCTTTGTTCAAACCTACTTCTCCAGCTTTAAGGGTATGTACACCACGGGTGATGGCGCCCGCAGGGATGATGATGGCTATTACTGGATCACGGGGCGTGTTGATGACGTTCTCAATGTCTCCGGTCACCGCATGGGCACTGCTGAAATTGAGTCCGCTCTGGTTTCTCATCATGATGTTGCCGAAGCTGCTGTTGTTGGCTTCCCTCACGATATCAAGGGGCAGGGAATATACGTCTACGTAACACTGATAGCCGAGTCTGAGTATTCAGAAGAGCTCCAGAGTGAATTAAGACAGTGGGTTCGCAAGGAAATCGGCCCTATAGCCTCACCGGATATCATCCAGTGGGCTCCGGGACTCCCCAAAACCCGATCCGGCAAAATTATGCGCCGAATCCTGCGCAAAATTGCCTCAGGCGAGTATGAAAGTCTGGGAGATACATCGACACTGGCGGATCCTTCTGTTGTAGAAACGCTCATCAGGGACCGCGCATTAGCGGGCTGACCTTGTTCCCGGACTGAGATTTTAAACCCACAGAGAGCTCTGCATTCCGGAGCTCTTTGTCTCACCCTTGGTATAGTTATTAACCGCAGCATTTTAATCTTTTATTGACTTTAGGGATCATCGTCCATACTATGCGCTCCTCGTTGATGCGGGGTGGAGCAGCCTGGTAGCTCGTCGGGCTCATAACCCGAAGGTCGTCGGTTCGAATCCGGCCCCCGCTACCAACTTACAACGGCAGTTGACCACCAGACAACTGTTGCACAGATTTCGGTGCGGGATGGAGCAGCCTGGTAGCTCGTCGGGCTCATAACCCGAAGGTCGTCGGTTCGAATCCGGCTCCCGCTACCAACTTACAACGACAGTTGACCACCAGACAACTGTTGCACAGATTTCGGTGCGGGATGGAGCAGCCTGGTAGCTCGTCGGGCTCATAACCCGAAGGTCGTCGGTTCGAATCCGGCTCCCGCTACCAACTTACAACGACAGTTGACCACCAGACAACTGTTGCACAGATTTCGATGCGGGATGGAGCAGCCTGGTAGCTCGTCGGGCTCATAACCCGAAGGTCGTCGGTTCGAATCCGGCTCCCGCTACCAAATACAAGCCGGATTTTCCGGCTTTATTTTTTTTGCAGAAAAAACTTTTAATGCCTGCATCAGGCAGGGATAAAAGATTTCTCTTCCGTTCGTGACTGTTTGGGATCTCAATGCAGAAAAAAGAGGCCAGCTCACTCACAAAAACGGCACTTGTCGTTGAGGGCGGAGGAATGCGTGGTATATACTCCGCCGGCATTCTGGACGCCTTCATGGACAAACGCCATCGGCAGTTCAATGGCTTCTATGGAGCTTCGGCCGGTGCGCTCAACCTGGTTTCCTTTATTGCCGGTCAACGGGGTCGTAACCTCGACATCTACACAGGCGCCTGTCTGGAAACCCATTTCATCAGCCTCAAGCGCCACATGAAAGGCGGTAATCTGTTTGACCTCGACTGGCTGTTTGATCGCATCCAGAGACAGCACATGAATATTGACAAGTTTCGAAACCATCTTCGAGACAAAACATTCACGGTGGTTACCAGCTGCGCAAGTTCAGGTTACCCTATCTACCACAAGTTCGATGAATACTTTGAACTGGAACAACTGTTCACAGTTCTGAAGGCCTCCAGCGCACTTCCCATGATTTATCGTAGTACCATAACCATTAATGAAAAAAATCATGTAGATGGAAGTCTTGCCGACCCCCTGCCAGTTATGAAAGCTGCCGAGGATGGCTATGAACACATAGTTGTGTTGAGGAGTCGCGAAAGCCATTATCGCAAGAAGGCTTCGTCGAGCAATAGATTGCTGGCCTGGCAATTCCGAAAGCAACCTGAAGTGGCCGAGCTGATTCGCCAGCAGTACTCAATCTATAACGAAACTCTGGACAGCTTTGATCAGTTAAAACGTAATGGTATATCCATTACAGAAATTGCTCCGGATACTTCCCTGAGTTCAACCAGAAGCACGCGAGACCGTGCCAGACTGGTTTCCGACTATCACAAAGGCTATTCCGCAGGGTTTTCGTTCCTCCAACAGCTTAATCAGGCCTGACTGACCTGATCCTGGTGATCATGCCGATTTACAAACTCTATAACATACTCTCTGGCTTTATTAACCATCCCTACTAGGCTTATGAATCTGTGGAACTGACGATTGTCTCAATCAGCTCGACAGGCTAAGCAGTGCCTGTTCTAAAACCGCCAGATTCAGAGCAGGTTGTATACTTGCATTCCGAAGGTTCAACCATAGAGGTTTCATTATGCCAAGGCAGATTCTCGTTCCAGTTGCTCATGGCTGTGAGGAAATTGAAGCCGTCACTATTATCGATACCCTTCGCAGGGCCGGAGCCCAGGTCTCTGTCGCTGCCTGCACTTCCGATGGCAATCTGGAAATTGAGGCATCCAGAGGTATCAAGCTGATAGCCGACGACCACATCGAAGTATTTCTCAATAAAAACTTCCACCTGATAGCCCTGCCCGGGGGCATGCCCGGGGCAGCCAACCTCAGAGACAACCCCCACCTTACGGAACTTTTGCACCGGCAACACAAAGCCCAACGCTGGTATGCCGCTATCTGTGCCTCATCAGCTGTTGTTCTGGCTCATCACTCACTTCTCGATAATGTGCGTGCTACCTGCTACCCCACTTTTTTTGATCAGCTGGAGGGGGCTCTGCCACAACCGGAAAGCCCGGTGGTCGTCGATCAGAAAAACCGGGTAATTACCGCTCAGGGGCCCGGCTGCGCCATGAATTTCAGCTTCGCTCTGATTGATGCGGTATACGGTAAAGACGCCTACCGCCCTATAGCCAAACAGATGCTGGCAGACTGGGCACTCTGAGCACAACATCCAGACAGTGGATGTTATGACATTAAGCTGCCATGAACAGCAGTGTATTTCGTTAAGCCTGAACTCAAAAAACTCAGCGCCCTCTTTCGTCCGGAAAAAGTATTCCCCAGTAAGCCACACCTCATAATGGCTTTCAGCTGCGCCGCAGGCGCTCTGAGGTAGAATTTTGTGTTTTATGTTCTTTCCAGGTGGTTAGTAAAACTCACACTTTATGAACTTTGGTTTGAGATCAGAGTCTAAATCATATATCTAATGATTAAAGGGTCTTGATATATGGATGGCATAGGAAAAGGAACTGATTTTCAAGTCGGAGTCATGAACAGCTCATTGCTCAGGTCATACAGAGATGAACCATTGTGGAATGGAATTCCTGTTTGCACAGTAAACTGTACAGAAAAACATATTTCATTTTGTCCAGACCACGAACGCTCTACCCGCTTGTTCAATCGCTCAATTGAATTGCCCTTGAGTAATTCTTGCATTGATTTCATCAAGTACTCTGTCGGAGAAAAATGGCAGTTAATGGCATCATCTTTAGGCTTCACTGATGCTGAAATTCAAGAACTTCAGTGTACCTATATCCGTGGAACCGAATCTCATCACAACAAGCTTCACTCTAAACTGCCTGACTTTGTTTTTTTAATTGAAGCTATGATACGAAAAGCACAAATTGATAAAAATATGGATGCAGAAGCTATCTTTAATGCTATCGAAAGAAGTGGGCATTTTAACAAAAAATTTTACCCATTTCGGGAAATAAACAATCAAGAAAAAATCCAGACAAATCCTTTTCCTGATAAATCAGGATGCTTTACATCATATATTTTTCTTATTTGGATTAAAAAAGATGAAAGCTCACTCACTTTACCAAACACAACGGATTGCCCGGTAAAACAAAGATGTTATGACTGGGCTCAACACAATAATGATAAACTGGTTGTTTTATGGTACAGCTCATCAATGTTAGATCGAAAAGAAGAAAAAAGTACATTCTCCGATTTTCAAAGGAATATTCTATCTGATGGAATTAAAAATATATTGATCCTGGATATTGATAATATCAACTGGGGTGATGAGGAAAGATATACCTACTGGCATATAGGAAAATCCAGAATTTCTGAAACATTGGTTTTCAACAAGGAACTAGCTTTCGATGAAGTTATAGATGGCTTAAGACCTGTGCTTTTATCAAGGGGAAGCTCTTATATAAAATCTGCGATGAGAGAATCACATATCCATGAAGCGCAAATTCCAACTATGGGGGCTTATTTTGATGTGGATTATATACCTGTCCCATTCAAATCATTTTATCATCCCTATAGAAAAATTTGTAGAGACGGTACTTTTGATACAATATTTTTTTTTGAAGGATCGCTTTCTATTAGTGGCATGGTGCCTAACAGCTTTCTTGCCACTTATGAAGATAATAATGATTTAATAACAGATTACCCAATGTGCGGCGCATATGGAATGTTGTCTTTTTACGCGGATTACAGACCCCACCTTGTTGCAACAACCAGACTTTTCAGGATGTCTGACTGTAAATATGAAGACAATGGGCAATTACTGGAATGGGAAAGGCAAGCTACCTGGACTGAAAAATATTCAGACGAAACATTCTGCAGCACTTTATCTGAAGATAAACCATCTTTACCTGACTACTTGGTAAAATACAAAGCATCAGGCAGCTCAGGATCTGACCCAATGGTGCAGGATTAATGTTGATTACATAGCGCCAAATTCAGCAGTAGAGCCACTTGCACTGTCTGCCGGAATTTTTACGGATTTGTTTTTCTCATATGCACCCTCATTTATGACAATGGTATGAAATTCAGGCTGGCCTTCAGCATTGATAAAATTCACTTCAACCCAACGCTGACCAGGTTATACCAGATTCGCCACAAAAATTGTCAATCTATCAACACTCTACTCTGAAGCCGTATCTTCTGATGCCTCAAGTAAATCTGAAAGTCATCGAAAACACTAATTATACCAATCGTGCTTTCTAACTCCCGTGATGAGCATGGAGATTTGAGCCTTAAGACAAGGCGGCGTGAGGAGTCATAGCCTTAGCTATGGCGACGATCGGCAACGCAGGATTAAGGCTCAAATCTTCAGCGCAATAGGGAGTTAGAAAGTTCGATTGGTATTACATAATCAATCATAAGCTTCCCTAAGCCAGGGATATATGGTTTGATTGAAAAAGAGGTTAGAAAAAGCAGGTAAGGACGCTTGCACTTATTAATAAAGCCTTGAGGTACTCATTATGGAAAGCGTAATCATTCTGTTCTTATGTGGACTGGCTCTCTATCAGTTGAGTCTGAGACAAGACAAAATGGCTGAACAGCTGATCGCTCAGACGTTTAACCGGTTTGAACGACGCTACAACGATATTACCTACTCCTGCCTGAACTCTACAGTTGTCAAAAAACAACTGCATGGCTTCCCTGCAGTCCCCCTGGTACCATCTGTTAACTACACGGCCAGAGCCTTGTGTTATTCGGAGAATAAAAACTGGTTCTGGTTTGATGCCAGTATCCGCAACATGAAGCTCTACTCGACCAGCATCACTCCTGTTTCACAACCAGAAGCCTGCGATGCACTTAGCAGTGACCCAGAGGTACTCAGCCAGTATTTTCCGGAGAATAAAAGCAACGAATCCAAGGCTGAGACAAGTACCTGATAAACTATCTACTCAAAATATTTTCAGGTACTCATAAAAAAACCAGCGCAAAGCCGGTTTTTTTATGAGTACCTGAATGGATATCAGGCGTTTTTTTCCAGCTCTTCCTTACGCAAATCTTTCCTCAGAATTTTTCCGACCGGTGTCATGGGTAGCTCCTGACGGAATTCTATATCCTTGGGCACTTTGTATGCAGTCAGATGATCCCTGCAATAAGCCACCACATCTTCTTTCTTCAATTCGTCGTCTGCAGGAACCACAAACAACTTGATTCTCTCTCCGGTGACGTCATCAGGAATGCCGATGGCGGCACAATTCTCTACCCGGTCAAAGCTGGCCACTATATCTTCAATCTCATTGGGATAAACATTAAAGCCGGAAACCAGAATCATATCCTTGATTCTGTCAACAATTTCAACAAAGCCGTCTTCTTTAATAACGGCCACGTCGCCGGTTCTCAGCCAGCCATCCTCAGACAGCACCTCGGCAGTGGCTTCTGCCCTTTTCCAGTACCCCTGCATGACCTGGGGTCCTCGCACACACAGTTCCCCCCTTTCTCCTACAGCCTGAGCTTCGCCGCCATCATTAATCACTTTCAGTTCAGTACTGGGCAATGGCAGTCCGGCAGTGCCCAGTTGGGCAGTATCGCCAAAAGGATTCATGCAAACTGCTGGAGAGCACTCCGTCAAACCATAGGCTTCCGAGACATAACATCCGGTAAATTTCCGCCAGCGAATTCCGGTTTCTTTCTGCAAAGCCGTACCACCGGAAAGGGTGAGTTTTAGTTTACTGAAATCGCACCCCCTGAAGTCTGGGTGATTGAGCAAACTGACAAACAGCGTATTCAAACCAATGAAGCCAGTAAACTGCCAGGGCTTAATAAATTTGATAAAGGTTTTGGTATCCCTGGGATTGGCAATCAGGACATTCTGATTTCCCATATACGGCATGCAGAGCAGATGCACGGTAAACGCATAAATATGATAAAGAGGCAGTGGCGCCACGAGAATTTCATTGCCGAGCTGCTGAACCGGCTGACCACTTTCATCCAGCTGTGACAGAGCTGACGCAGCCTGAAGCATATTGGCAATCAGGTTGCGTTGAGTCAGTACCGCCCCCTTCGCAACCCCTGTGGTTCCGCCCGTGTACTGGAAAACAGCAGGGTCCTCAGGTGCAGGAGGATTTTCAAGAGGTACAGCCTGACAGGCTTCGCCTTTTGCCAGTGCATCCCTGAAAGACACCGCCTTTGGCAGATTAAAAGGTTCCACCATCTTCTTGACATGTTTTGCAGCAAAGTTAATCAGGGTACGTTTTGCAAATGGCAGCATGTCGGCCACGCGGGTTACAATCAGGTGCTCAATGCCGGTTTTTTCTACAACCTCTTCAACCAGATGGCCAAAGTTGTCCATAAACACCAAAGCTTTGGCACCGGAATCATTGAACTGATGCAACATTTCCCGATCGGTGTAAAGAGGGTTGGTATTAACTATGACAAGACCTGCTCTGATGGCTCCGTAGACGGCTATAGGATACTGAAGCAGATTCGGCATCTGGATGGCAATTCTGTCGCCAGGCTTCAGGGATGTGTGCTCACGAAGATAGTTGGCAAACTGCTGACTGTAGCGGTCCAGATCACCGTAAGTCAGAGTATACCCAATACCTGTAAATGCCGGTCGGGAGGCATTTTTTTCAAGAAGCTCCTCTATAATCGCCAAAAGATTGGGGTAGCGATCGGGATCAATAGTTTCAGCAACGCCAGCCGGACGCTTATCGCTCCAGAAAGATGCTTCCATAAGTACCTGCTCTCTTCTTGTTATCATGCGACGACTTCTGGCGCACACAAGTGATCGTTCGCCTGCTGCCGCATACATCACCATTTATATAAGAGTGTTCGCACTTTTGGGTCTGGCCGACTTCTGTCGTCAACCGTCAACTACCAGCCCCATAGGCTCTTTGCTCTTACAGCCGCTTTGGTGCATTTGTAGGGTAAATACGCTAAAAATGCACCTGCACTCATATAGCCGCTAAGGGAGTTTTACCAGCTTTTCGTGGTTGATACTAACCTTATCAGCACTTTGTTCGAAGATGTAGACCAAATAAAGAACTCTGGAAAAGACAGGTAGTTTCACTTAACCTAGGATTTAAATCACCTGAAAATCAAAGTTTATAAAATCTTTATCAGGGGAAAGATAGCCCAAAAAAACCATTTCACTTTTTAAACTTAAGAACGATGAAATGAGATAGGCTCTGGGAAAGTGAAAATAACCATTAGCCCATACGGAACCATTAGCTAAGGAAAGCATTTCGGGTAGACGGCCATGATCGAGTTTTACCTCAAAATACTCTCTGGCAATCACCAGGGGGCTGAAATTCCACTTGAACCCGGAAGCCACTCTCTGGGTAAAAGCGATCAGTCTGATCTGGTCCTGACCGATGAATCGCTCAATGATCTGGAACTGATAATAAACATCAGCCCTCAGGGTCAGATAAAAATATCCAGCCAGTCTAAAGACGGATTACTCTACAGTAACGGCCTGCCCAGGGGCTCAGAGCTGAACGCCAATCATTTTGACATCATAACCTCCAGTCAACTGTTTTTTTCTCTGGGCCCTGTAGATGCCGACTGGCCCGATCAACCACTGCCTGAGCTTCAGAGACCTGAGCCAGAACCGGAAGAACATCAGAACAGAGGCCCTGAGCAAGATGAAGATGATGAATTCCCTGATGCTCCAGACATCCTGACGGACGATGAGGATGAAGAGTTCAACAGCGATGACCTCAATAACCTCAGCAATGATCTGGATGGCATTAATGACTCTCAGGCAAATGACGAAGAGGCTGAAGACGACTCAGAGGAGTTTGAGAACCCCCTGAAAAATATTGACCGGAAATGGCTGATAGGAATCCCGGCAGGCATGTTTGCACTTTTCCTGCTTCTTATAGTTTTACTTTCAGGAGGCTCTGACGAAGCGCCTGCTGAAACAAGCCATCTTGATCAGGCCAAAGAGATCCGCAATCGACTGAACCAGAAAAACATCAAACTGAAAGAGCTTCCTGACCAGAGCATCCTGATCTCTGGCTACACCCTGACAATGAGTGATAAACAGACAATCCAGCGTGAACTTCGTGAGCAGGGGATTCCTTTCAGCTCACAGCTGGTGGTCATGAGTGAATTAAGGGCTAACGCCGATGTACTTTTAAAGAATCAGGGGCATACGTCTCTCAGTCTGGAGCTGGATAACTCTCCTGGCTCACTGGTTATGACCGGTTATGTTCCCACCTCAGAAGAGCTGCAGAAAATAACTGCCGCCCTGAAACAGGAGGTTCACGGACTGGTTTCCATTGTCGATCAGGTAGAAAATCAGGCAGGTCGTCTTAACACGCTCAAGTCCATGCTCAGGGAGAAAGGCCTTAGCCCCCGCATACATTTGATACAAAAACCTAATCAAATCACTTTAGAAGGCCACCTCTTGGACGATGAACAAGTATATAACCTGAACGATGTGGTCACACGATTCAGAAAACAGTATGGCAATCAGCCCCAGCTGAAACTCGCTACCAAAACAGCTGGAGCACCTGCCAAAGTATTAAACACCCCACTGGCCCCTTCTCTGAAGATTCGGTCAGTGAGTATGGGAAGGGTGCCCTTTGTAACCATGGAAGATGGTGCCAAATACCTGATCGGCGCAAAACTGGCCAACGGGTATATAATTGAAGATATTAATCTTGACTATCTTTTATTATCAAAAGGCACAGATCGGATCAAATATCGTCTTGGAGGCAACAGTGAAGGACCCACAAACCGACAATGAGAAAGTCCATCTCTCCGACCTCGAAGATCGCCTGATTCAAGACGCTGACGGTGAACTCAAGGAGCAGGTGCTGAAGGAATTAGTGGATGAAGCCTTTCGCCTGAAGTCGGAACGGGACAAAGGGCTTTCTCCTGGTGAGTTTGAAATCAACGACAAGATGATCACTGCCCTGATCGCCGCTGCTGAAGTCGTTGACAAGACCTGGAATACTCATCACAAGAAACGCGCTGATTAAACACCTTCTGACAGCTACGTCCAACAGGGAGAGGGATCATGGCAGAGCAGCGAGCCAACCATTTAAACTTCGATCATGTACAGAACGTATTTGGTAAAACGGCTGAAAATCTTGATCAGGCTCTGAAAAGCAAAATATCGAGCATGGACCCGAACAATACCAAAGACATGGTGGAGTTTCAGGTTGAGTTCAATAAATACATGATTATTGAGGGTTTGAGATCCAGCATCATCAAATCCATCAAAGACACACTCCAGAGTATTATCCAGAAGTTGTAAGCCGGGTAAACAGCAAGAGGCCTGAAACATGACCGATGAAAAAATAATCAAAACCCTGGCAGATGTAGGCTTTATGGCCTCCAGCGTGGGTATGTCAAAACATGCTTTCGGTATTTTCAGCGCTCTGGAGAAAGCCAGACCTGAGAGCATCCTGCCTACTCTGGGCTTTGCCCTGACCTTCATTAATAAAAAGATGAATCAGGAAGCCCTCGAGATTCTTCATAAGGAAGCCATCCCAAAAGATCCTGACAACCCGACGGTTAAAGCCTTTATCGGTATGGCTCTGATGATGGAAGGAAGGAATAAGGAAAGTGAAGATTACCTGACCACAGCCAACAAAGAAGGTGACCAAGAGACCACCATCATGGCCAAAGAGCTATTGGAGAACATCAGAAAGGGTTAAGTCTTTCTCTCCCTGTCAGCCAACGCTTCCAAAACCCCATGCCTGAGCTCTTCAGGCATTCCTTCTCCCGCATTGATATGTTGCTCAAACCAACCTTCAATCATCTGCTGACAGGCATTCAGGAATCGATCCCTGAGCTTGTGATCCGTCAGGCTGGCAATCAACTCTGACTGTTTTTCTATGGTATTTGCAGAGAAGTAATGACGACTTATTTCTTCCAAAGTTCCATCGTATCGCTGGACAAATACCCCGAGCTCTCCAAGCTTTCTGACAAATTCACGCTGCTCCAGAGCCAGCCACCCATCGGTCACCGACTCAGCCAGAGCACTGACCGGTTCCTGCCACGGAACATCAAGCCAGCGCTGACTGAGCTCGGCGGCCAGCGTGATGCGTCTTGCCAGTCGCAGAAAATATCCTCTGCGGCGCTCTCTGGAAATATCCTGCAACTCTCTAGCGACATGAAGGTCACGAAACTGTTTGCGAGCATCATTCAGATTCCAGCGCGGTTGATACCTCACCTCACAGCCCGCCATCGACTTCAGGTAATCACACCACTGCTGTGAATGTTGAGAAATAGCAGACACTGAACTTCTAAAGCCTTCCACAAACGCCTTGCTATATTGAGAGGCCACTGGTGGATGATGATTATCCAGAGAGTGTCGACCCTCTTCCATCAGCAGATGATCCAGAAAAGGGGTGATTTTTTGCGGTTGTTCCGCCACCAGCTCACCATTTTCCAGTTTAACGGAACGGTAATGAGTCTGACAGGTATGGAAATTTTCCCAGATTTTCATCAAACCGGTCAGGCCCAGGCTGGAATCCCGAATGCCTCTTAAAAAACCCAGCTCGGGATTTTGCAACTCTGCCTGCAATTGCATAATCACAGCACTGTGCAGTGCTGTCTCAGCATCAATAAGGTAAGGCTTGTTACCATTGATATGAAGATTTTTGCTGTGAATATCTGCCAGACCCGACATAAGACAGAAGCCGCCTGCCACCCCCATGCGACGATGGTAAGTTGCCGGATCATTACACTCAGAAAGAGTTTCCGGAGCAATAAACTCAACATAACCGTAGGAAGACTTATTCAGTATCCTGAATACACCCAGAGCTTCCGAGTCCTGCAACCAGCCATTCAGTGACTGGGCCATGCTCCGCTTATCACCCAGTAATAACTGGTCAATGGCAAGATCCCTGAGTTTGTATACCAGATGCTCACCATTGTTAAACGTCAACTGGTAAACGGGCGATCCAGCGTCTGATTGCAAATGACGGATAGAAATCAGACCAGAAGCCAGCTTACGGCTCTCTTTAAACTGAGGGCTCTCTTTAAGCTGAGGGTTTCCTGAAAAAAAGTAATGATTGATCTCTGACAAGTCCTGCTTTACCCGACTCAGCAGTGTACGAATCACTCTGACTTGCTGGAAAAACTCCTTCTGAATGTTTCGATACCAGTGAGGATAAGCTTCAATCAGTGCCTCCACCCCTTTGGATTCCAGCAGCTTTAGCACTTCACCGTAACTGGTCAGTGTATGATCTTCTGCAAACCAGCCTATGGCCTGCAGCAACCTGTCATCCATCCATTCAATGACTGCCTGGGCAATGGATTGAATCAAGCTATTTTCGGAACCCTTTTCAGAACTATCAATGTCATTCACATAACTCTGAATGAGTTGGACGTATTGAGTGATAACGGGCTTGATCCATTTGGATCTCAGCTGCTCGGGAAAGACCAGGCCACACACCGGGCAGGGATCTTCAACCTTGAACCAGTCCGGTAATCCGGCGAAAGAGGGCTTGCGCCCCTCTGCCTCATCGGAAAAAGAGACCAGCTGATACTTCAACATCCAGGATAATAGAAATAATAAGGTCTGCCTTTCAGGAAACAGCTTCTGCATGTTGCTGACGCTTTGAGGTGTCACCAGTTTACTGATCACCTCTCTTATTTCGTTTTTATCAAGGAGATGATTCAGCTGATTGAAAAAGAAACCTCTCTCCGACATCAACAGAACCCGGAGACCTCTGTCGGTGGCTACAAGGAAGTCCGTTTCCTGCAGAGCCACAGACGCATAATGCCCAAACACGTCCTGGTAGGGCATACCCACTGCCCTACCCTGATGATGTCGTATTCTTGATGCTTCCAGCCTCAAATCGTCTACCAGCCGGTGATACTGATCAATCAGCAAAGGCCAGCTGAAGGTTTCATTCACCCTCCGGATGGCCGCATCGGACATTTCTTTCCGGGTAGATTCATCCATTAATAATGTCGACAAGGCTGTTTTCAACGCTTCTATATCTACAGCGACTCCCTGAGCCTGAATCAACTGAGCCTGAGTTTTGCTGACAAGGCTGAGAGAACGGGAAATAGCATCATGGTCAGCCGAGGTGGTTTTGATCAGAAAACCTTCCTGCCCGGAAACAATCAAGTCTCGATAGCCATTCCAGTCTGAAAGAATCACCGGAATACCTGCCCTCATTGCTTCTAACGGAGCCAGCCCAAAGCTCTCCTGAACATTATCTGCAAGAGAAACAAACACATCCGCTTCAGCCAGCAACTGCTCCCGCTTCTCATCATCAACGGTGAGTTCAAAGCGAATACAATCTTCAAGATTAAACTCATAGGCCTGAGCCAGTAATGAGCGAACATATTCGCCGGAGGCATCACCAGCCCCTGCAATCACCAACTGAAACCGGGAAACGGTTCCTTCCTCAAACAGATCATTCAATGCCAGTAATAATGGATGAAGGTCCATTTTATCGGCTGCTGACAGCCTGCCAAGACAGAGTATCTGAAGCACATTACCTTCTCTGGAAGAGACAGCCTCTTGTCTGGCCGGCTCAATACCCAGCGGAATAAGACTCACCTGCCCACGATAAGGAACAGCCCTGCCCACAGTATCACTGACACTGGCACTGGCCGAAGAGATCAGACGCTTCATCACGGTTTTCTGAGCTGTGGAACTGCAGAGGATGGAGTCACAAGGTTTAACGGAAGAGAAGATCAAATCCCTGACCCGGGATAAACGGGCATCATCACTGAGACTGTGAGCCCTGCCAGTGATAGGGAATAAACTGGACGCATGTCTTTCTCGCAGAGTGGCGAGGTCTGATATATAGGGATCGCCGCAATGAAAAACGGTATAAGCATGTCTCTGAAAACAGGAAGGCAGATCGTGAACCGGCAGAATAGTGATGTTTTTACCCGCCCCGTACTGGCGCAGGTATTCTTTCCAGTCTTGCCTGAAAGCAGAAATCTGCCCTTCATGAAGAAACAGATGCAGTTCGTTAAAACAGCTGTATCGGATCACCGCCTTCAAAAAAGCTTCATTGGCCTTACGAAGTCCGTTATACCCATCGTTTGAGTTTTCTGCCCAGGTTACAAGACAGCCAAATAAGGAATGATTAGAAACCTGATCCATCATGGCATGATCATCGTTGGCATGGTCGGCACAACAGTCTGCTCCTGACTGATTTCTTTGAGGTAATACTCAAAGTTATTGGCAAACTCAGCCAGAGCTTCCTCAACGAGGTTGTCATCCATCCCCTGAAGCGGGCAGGAGTAATGTAAAGCTAATGCATCTTTCTCAGGCTCTATGGACAAAATAACCCGCTGGGTAGTCGCCAGACCCACAGTTTTGGCCATCAGATTTCGGAGGATATTTTCCCGATCTTTTTCGCCGGGTGGCAGCTGGGCAATGACGCCATGGATAAAGAATCGCCCATTGGCCTGAAAACAGGTGAACTCAATGCGGCTGTCGATGGTGAGATAATAGCGGTTATCGCGAAAGTCCAGTTCACCCAGCTGATTATTGCGGGCAACGGCTTTCATAAGATTGTCGAAACTCATAGCTTCCCTGCTCCGGGTGAAGGCATCCATGCCTTCTGATGGGGTATTAATTACAGTTTACTATGAAATACTGTTTCGGCAGGTACCGGAAAAAATCTCCCGGTATTAAGTACTCAGCCATACGGAATCGAATATTTCTGGCTTATTGGGCAGGTGCTCTGCAAGGCGCAACGACGGGAGCATAGCAAGCTATGTGACCAGAGTTGCAACGCATCACGACTGCATGGATGCAGGAGCTAGAGCAACGCAGGAGCAGTTGCCGCGAGTGCCTGAACAATAAGTCAGAAAATATGATTTCGTATGGTTGAGTACTTATAACCTGTAAACACCGTCTGAGCTTATTCTGCCACCAGGTGATCTTCAGATTTAGCCATCTGCCTGACGGACATCTTGCGAAAGACAAGCACAAGCAGAATAAAACCAGCTCCGGAAGCAAAAAAGCCCATGATTGAAGAATCCGTCAGCCCCATCACCAGATAGCCCAGCATAGCCACAACAGCAATACTGAGGGCATAAGGAAGCTGAGTCATCACATGATCAATGTGGTGACAGGAGGCCCCTGTAGACGACAAAATCGTGGTATCGGAAATCGGTGAGCAGTGATCGCCAAACACCGCACCGGCCAGAACAGCGGCCAACATCGGCAGAATCATGGCAATATCTGCTGCAGCAGCCATATCTCCCGCTATGGGCAACATAATGCCGAAAGTGCCCCAGCTGGTGCCGGTTGAGAAAGCCATAGCGCCGGAGACCACAAACAGAATCAAAGGTAAATAGCCAGTATCAATCTTCGAGCTGCTGACCAGGTGAGCCAGGTACTTGCCGGTTTCCAGAGAGCTGATGATATCCACCAGCACCCAAGCCAGTACCAGAATGTAAATGGCAGGCAGCATGGAGCGTGTACCTTCTAAAACCGCCTTTCCCCAGGTGGAGGCATCGAGATTATGGCTGAGCATTCTGAGCGCCGTGACCAGAAGGCCAGCAAGACCACCATAGATAAGCGAATTGACCACATTGGTGTTTTCAAAAGCGCCCAGAATAGAGAACGGCGTACCGGCTTCCAGGAGCGCAGAAGCGCCCGTAGCAATCAGGGAAGCCGTCGTCGCGATCACCAGAGAGAGAACAGGAATCACAAGATCGGCAACCGTTCCTTTTACACTGCTACTGATGGCCTCAGAAGATCCGGGAGGAGTCCCCTTTCGGCTGTCATACAGTTCACCGGCTCGAGCACGGCGCTCATGGGTCCGCATAGGACCGATGTTTAAATCCATGGCCGCAGTAAAAAACACCAGCGCCAGAGCAAAGACAGCGTAGAGGTTCATCGGCACCATGCTGACAAAAGCACCAATAGCAGTGATATCGGTCACTTCATGGGCCACCAGAATAGTGCCAATCAGGGCAATAATGTAGGCACCCCAGCTGGAAACTGGTGTAATAACACAGACCGGTGCAGCCGTTGAGTCAATCAGATAAGCCAGCTTGGCTCTGGAGACACCCTGACGATCTGTCATGGGACGACCAATATTGCCAACGGCCAGAGCGTTGAAGTAATCATCAATAAAGATAATGATACCCAGCAACACAGTCACCAGTTGTGATCCCTGACGGGATTTTACTCTCTGACGAGCCCAGTCACCAAAGGCTCTGGCGCCACCAGAAACACCTATAAGGGTGGTAATGATGCCAAGTATCACCAGAAAGAGCAGAATAAAGACAGTGCCTGTATTGAGACCATTATCCCAAAATATCCCGGCAAAACTGTTGAGCAAGTAAGAAAACGTTCTGCCGGCGCTGAAGTCAGTCAGCAGCAGCGTACCGGCAAGGATACCTGCGCCAAGAGAAAACAGGACGTGACGAGTCAGAATCGCCAGGATAATAGCCACTGCCGGAGCGACTAATGACAAGGATGATGTGCTGTAACTGAGTAATTCCATAAATACTGATCTTTTGGGTGAACACGTCCGGAGGGCAGAATATTCATGACTGCCGACTTTAAGCTTAATTCACGAGACAGGATCAGGAGGGCAATGGATTGAAGCAGAATACGACCGGATAGAGCCCGTATCTGCCTGTTGCTGAGCAACCTGCCTTTTGGGCAAAGTCCTTCAGAAACGATTGTCCAGTAGCGCTCCACAGTAAAAAACTGTGACAATGATACACCTCTTCGATGTACCACCAGCAGATGAGTTTGACGACGACTCTGCTTCGGCACCTTTTCCTTTCATCCGGCTCTCTGTCCTGGTCAATCCAGGACATACGGAGTCACCCTGCTACGGATTACTGATAAACGGTGCGCCTCTACTTTTAGTCTTGATCCATGGATTCCAGAGATCAAGGCTGATTATTGTGGGAAATTCCTCTGCCATTTGCAGAGAAACACCCTTTCACTCATAACCGCTCTCTTACAGGCTCTGTAACCTGAAACGAACCCGGCTTATGGTGTTTATTAAGAGGATCACAGGCAGAAGTGTAGCGACAGCATCCTGCCACGTCACTCCTGCTGATGGGCGGTAATTATGCACATCGCTGGATGATTGACAATTGTGAGATTTAGCTAATGAAGTTTTTGCTCTCTACAAAAAATATTTTCCGGTTATTTAGCCTGTCAGGCATTCCACCTATACAGCAATTGATGTGCTTAGAACATAATTTTTATGTTTTTCGTTCTCAAGCTCAAAATAGGTCAAGCCAATTTCTTTGAACCCGTGTTTCTCATAAAACTTCAGTGCTCGTGTATTTTCATGAAATACAGTCAGCCACAATTGTTCGAGCCCAGCCGAGCTGCAAAATGTTAAGGCTTCTTGCAGAAGCTTGGAGCCCAAACCCTTTCCAGTGAAGCTCTCCTGAATATACAACCTGTCAAGTTCAGGTTTTTTGCTACCTGTAACAGGGCATCTAGCAGAAACGTTCAGAGAGAGATACTCTACCAAATGATCATCTTCGATGGCTATAAAGTAGACTTCATTTTCAGAGCTGAGCTTGATCTCAATATTTTGCTCTGTGAACTCACTCAATACGTACTGAGAAATGGATTTTCTAACCCCTCGTTTTGCGTAGGTATCGAGCCAAATCTGTATTGAAAGTGCTGCGATATCAGAACTGTCTTTAGTTTCTGCAATTCTTATCATTTTTCTTGATGTTCACTGTGATGTTGATTGTGGTTGGCTAGTACAACTCGCTCCCTCTCTAGAGTGGGTGTCACAAATCTCTTTTGTCACAAATCTCTGTTTGCGCAGAGCAAGCCCATGAACTATCTTTCCTGACGTCTCTTGCAGACCTACCTCCGGGCTGGAGGAATGTGACTCGTTCCCACGCTCCAGCGTGGGAATGCATACCTGACTCACCATAACCGATCCACCTCCAACAAACCTTCGACGCCGACGTAATTACTTGCGCTGGAATAACGCCAGTACTCCGCCCTATCGACATAACCTCTTTTCACCGGGTTTTGATGAATATATTCAACTTTCTGTTTCATCATGCTTTCACTCTGGATTAACTCAGGATGTACACCTTCCTGCCAGAATTGATAGGCCCTGTCGCCCTTGTGTGCTTTTTTGTAGAAAGCCAGCTGATCCAGTAATGTTGTTACATTCCGCTCTGTCAACCATTTGAGCAGTTGTCTGGCTGTATATGCTTTGAATTTTGCTATGTCTCTATCCAGCTCTTGACTTTGAGCTAGAAGGTGAAGATGGTTTTCAAGAATCACATAAGCGTGTATTTTCATCCCCTGACTCATCATGTACCTCATTGAGTCGAGAAGTATGGCGACAGTCTCAGGTCTGGTAAAAACTGAGATCCAGTGCAGAACGGTTATTGTCATAAAATGAGGTTGGTCTGGCTCCGTAAATTTGTATCGACTTCTACCCATATTTAATTCCGAGTGAACTGTCAGTCTGATATGCATTCCCACGCTGGAGCGTGGGAACGAGCCAAATATCAGAAAGTACTGCAATTTTTTTCATATTCTTGGTTCTGCAATTTACTCAAATGTTTGATTTGGCCATGTAACAGCTTACTTGCCGACTCAGTTTCGCATAACACACTTAGTGTGAAAGCCAGAGTTTTGCGGCATCCTCTGGTGCGTGGGAACAACTCAAAAAAAACGGCTCATCCTTAGACAAGCCGTTCCATTTCACTCAACCAGTCAATACCCGATTCTATTCCCACTCAATCGTCGCAGGTGGCTTGCTGGATACGTCGTAAGTCACCCGGGAAACATGCTCTATCTCGTTGATGATCCGGCTGGAAACCTTCTCCAACAGTTCATAAGGCAGGTGGGCCCAACGAGCCGTCATAAAGTCGATGGTTTCTACCGCGCGTAAAGCCACCACATACTCGTAACGACGACCGTCACCAACCACACCTACGGATTTAACCGGCAGGAAGACAGCAAAGGCCTGACTGGTCTTGTGATACCAGTCGGCTTTATGCAGTTCTTCAATAAAAATGGCATCTGCCTCACGGAGAATATCGCAGTACTCTTTCCTGACCTCTGCCAGTACCCTTACGCCCAGACCCGGGCCGGGGAATGGGTGGCGATAAACCATGTCATAGGGCAGTCCAAGCTCAAGACCAATCTTGCGCACCTCATCCTTGAACAGTTCACGCAGAGGCTCAACCAGCTCCATCGCCATATCTTCAGGTAAACCACCCACATTGTGGTGTGACTTGATGACATGGGCCTTGCCAGACTTGGCGCCTGCTGATTCGATTACATCAGGATAGATAGTGCCCTGAGCCAGGAACTGGACATTATCCAGGGCAGCAGCCTGCTGATCAAAGACTTCAATAAAGGTGTTACCGATAATTTTTCGCTTGGCCTCAGGGTCCTGAACACCTCTTAGCTTGTCCAGAAAAAGCTCTTCAGCATCAGCGCGAATAACACGTACCCCCATGTTCTCAGCGAACATGGCCATCACCTGATCACCTTCATTCAGACGCAGCAGACCATTATCGACAAAGACACAAACCAGCTGATCACCGATAGCCTTGTGCAACAGCGCTGCCACGACACTGGAATCAACACCGCCAGAAAGACCCAGCAGTACGGTTTTATCACCCACCTGTTCCCGAACGCGGGCAATGGCATCCTCAATAATTTGTCCCGGAGTCCAAAGCTTTTGGCAGCCGGCAATATCAATGACAAAACGTTCCAGGATGCGACCGCCCTGTTTGGTGTGAGTCACTTCGGGGTGAAACTGGACACCGTAGTATTGCTTCTCTTCACAGGCTATGGCTGCAAGAGGACAGGAATCGGTAGAAGCCGCTACCACAAAGCCTTCAGGCAGCTGGGAAACCTTGTCGCCGTGACTCATCCAGACATCCAGACTCAGACGACCCTGCTCATTCACATGGTCTTCAATGCCATCGAACAGTCTGACCTTGTTTTCCAGATTCACTTTGGCATAACCGAATTCACGCAGATTTGAGGTCGATACCTTGCCACCCATCTGCCCTGCCATAGTCTGCATGCCATAGCAGATACCCAACACAGGAACCCCCAGATCAAAAACAGTCTTCGGCGCGCGAGGCGAAGCATCACCGGTCACAGATTCAGGCCCACCGGAAAGAATCACCGCCCTGGGGGCAAACTCGACAATAGCCTGCTCATCCATATCATAGGGATGCAGCTCACAATAAACGCCTATCTCACGTACACGTCGGGCGATCAGCTGTGTGTACTGGGAACCAAAATCCAGAATCAGAATTCGTTCGGCGTGGATATCCTCTAACATGTGTCTTCTCAAAATTAGATAACTGCTACGACAAGCAACAAGCGGTCTTCGAGGTGGATGAAGGCCTGTTACTGATACGACATTCATTAAACTGCGGATGATAGAGCCAACAGTTCAAGGGATAATCAAATTAACCCACCCGGTAATTGGGTGCTTCTTTGGTAATGGTTACATCATGGACATGAGACTCTTTCATACCCGCATTGGTCACCCGAACGAACTCAGGCACCGTGCGCATGGTCTTCATATCTGCCGAGCCGGTGTATCCCATTGCAGCACGCAGACCGCCTACCATCTGATGGACAATGGCATTCAGCGGCCCTTTGTAGGGTACACGACCTTCAATACCTTCCGGGACCAGCTTCTCGGCACCGGCTTCCGCACTCTGGAAGTAACGATCACTGGAGCCGGAAGCCTGAGCCATGGCACCCAGGGAACCCATGCCACGATAGGCTTTGTAACTTCTGCCCTGATACAGTTCAACTTCGCCGGGAGCTTCCTCGGTACCTGCCAGCATACTTCCCAGCATGACCGCACTGGCACCCGCTACGATGGCTTTAGCCAGATCACCGGAGAAGCGAATCCCGCCGTCGGCAATCACCGGAATACCCGTTCCTTCCAAGGCTGCCACAACGTTGGCTACCGCAGAAATCTGCGGTACACCGATACCGGTCACGATGCGAGTAGTACAGATTGAGCCGGGACCGATACCCACTTTCACACCATCGGCACCTGCATCAGCCAGGGCCCTGGCTGCTGCACCGGTAGCAATATTACCGCCAACAACCTGAACCTGTGGATAGGTTTCCTTAACCCAGCGAACCCTCTCGATAACCCCTTTGGAGTGACCGTGAGCGGTATCAACGATCACAACGTCAACACCAGCATCGACCAGAGCAGCGACTCGCTCCGGGGTTTCAGGTCCGGTACCAACTGCCGCACCCACTCTCAGCTGACCATGGGAATCTTTACTGGCGTTAGGGTAGTCCTGGGCTTTCTTGATATCTTTTACGGTCATCATACCGACCAGATTAAACGCCTCATTAACCACCAGCACTTTCTCGATACGATGTTTATGAAGCAGCTTGCGAACGGCCTCCTGGTCAGTTCCTTCCTTCACAGTGACCAGTCTCTCTTTAGGGGTCATGATATCAGCCACAATCTTGTCCAGATTGGAGACAAAACGAACGTCACGGCTGGTGACAATACCGACCAGATCACTGCCATCCAGGACAGGAACTCCGGATATCTTATGACGACCGGTCAGTTCAAGAAGATCTCTGACCGACGCTGCCGAGTCAATCGTAATAGGGTCCTTGACCACACCACTTTCATGCTTTTTAACCTTGCGAACTTCATTGGCCTGTTGAGCAACAGTCATATTCTTGTGAATGATGCCAATCCCACCCTCCTGAGCCATGGCAATGGCCAGACGAGCTTCAGTCACGGTATCCATGGCTGCCGAAATCAGGGGGGTTTTCAGCTCGATTTCGCGAGTCAGTTTTGTGGTCAGAGAAACATCTTTGGGGAGAACTTCTGAATATCCGGGCAGAAGCAGGACGTCATCGAAAGTGAGGGCTTCTTGGGCGATTCTCAGCATTACCTGTTACCGATCCGAGTGTATTGAGTGGATGGAAAGAATCCCGTGGATTATACATCAAGATCATTATCAATAAAACAGAAAATCCATTCAAATAGTTTGAATGCGCATACAAAAATACCAAGAGGCGGCTCAAGATCTTTTTCCCTTGAGAAATCAGGGTATAAGAGGGTAGCAGCCCGGCAATATCAGCCGCGAACAGTGTCAGCTTCTTCTTGCTCTCGAAAGCGCTGCAGACAGTCAGGTCCTGTACCATCGATCTTTACAATTTTTTTGTGTTCTGTTCTGTCTACGTCTACACAAACGGACACCGACTCAGATTTTGAGAATCCGGACTATCGGCTGGTCTGCTAAACAAGATAACCGACACAGTACATGAGTTTACGATTATTGATCATCACCCGAAGGTGTTGTTTCAAGAAACGTTTGGTATTTTCATCAGGATTTTTGCAAAGCTAAACGACTGACTGTTGCCTAAATTGAAAAGTGTCATCAATGCGTCAACCCCATTCTGGAAAAAGCAGACTCAGTGGGCATCCCTTTGGTTACTTTTGACTCTGATGTTAATTCTGATATTCCAAAAACATGTATCGCAGCTCACAATAAAAAGACAGGACCAATGGCCCGGTAACTTTCAAGGTAGATGTCGCCTCAACTTATGCAGCTAAATCACAATGCTGCTGATTCTCTGATCGCTCAGGGTGTTGCTCTTTTGCTTTACGGTAAACTCTTTCACGATTCAGAACCTTTTTCTGAGCCTTCCCTGTGTGTCTGTCGTAGGGGGTCTGGAACTTGATGCCACTGTGCTTATGCTCCATGTTGTACCAGTTTACGAACCCGTACACCCACTTTCTGGCTGACTCCAGACTGGAGAAGTGATTCGGATACCCGGGACGATATTTCATGGTTCTGAAGCCTGACTCTGAGTATGAGTTATCGTTACTCACGCGTGGCCTGCTGAACGATGTCTGTACACCCAGTTGCTGAAGAGTACTCAGCATGGTCGCCCCCTTCATCGGACTGCCATTATCCGAATGCAGGACCAGCGGTTGTTCCTTAAGGCTGATCTTATGCTGCATGAACGCTTTTCGGATCATCTGAGCAGCCAGATCAGAAGACTCCCTCTCATGGACTTCCCAGGTCACAATCATGCGGCTATAGACGTCCAGAACCAAATAGAGGTAATAATATTTACCCCTGATGGGTGACCCTAAAAAGGTTATATCCCACGACCAGAGCTGATTTGGTCCCGTGGCCCGATGCGATGTTGGCTTCCGCTTTCCGGGCTTCCGACTGCGACCGCGGTGATGCTGTTGATTATAGGCCTTGAGCACTCGATAAAAGCTTGACTCAGAAGCCATATAAACACCTTCGTCGGCCAGTGTCGGTACAATCTGGCTTGGCGACTTACTTTTAAATCGCTCGCTGTTACAGACTTTCAGAATCTCGTTCTGCTCACTCTTGGTCAGTTGGTTGGCAGGTATTCGCCGGTCTGCGTATTGACGCTGATCTTCCCGTACCTGTTCCACATCCGTTTGCCAGCGCTGAACCGTGCGTATCGACAGGTTGAGCGCAGCACAGGCTTTCACTTTACGTGCACCCTGTGAAACAGCTTCCTGGATTAAAGCAACGGCTTCCTTGCGATCAGGGAGAGGAATCAATCGTCCTCGCGCTCCCCCCAGATCGCGTTTGCCTTTTTTGTTAGAACCAACAATGCTGCGGTTTCAGCAAGTGCTTTGTCTTTGCGTTTGAGTTCTTTTTCCAGTTTCAGGATGCGCTTCTTGTCATCTCGTCTGGCAGCGGCCTGTACCTGACGGGATTCAGCAGGCTTTGTGCTGCCTGCGATAAAATCAGCTTTCCACTGCTGCAAGTCTTCGTAGTAGAGGCCCTTCTTACGACAGTATTCGGATAGCTCTGTTGTGTTCATGTTGGCGGTTTCCATCAGAACCGCGAACTTGTTTTCAGCACTCCACTGCTGAGGATTCTTACCATCACCGGGCACGGCTACACCTTGCGCTTTTGCCTGTTTGCGCCAAGTATACAGGGTTGCATCAGTAATGCCGGTTTCTCTTTTAAGCTGAGTCACGGAAACATTATTGGGCGGCATCATCTTCTGGATAATGGACTCTTTCATTTCTTTGGAATAGCGAGCCATAACAGCCTCTTTCTGAATGCTCTCAGTTATTGAGAGTCATGAATCAAAAGAGGCGACATCTAGCCTGACACAGAGGGGGCCCTTGAAACCTTAGCTGAGATCATTAGAGATCAGACAAGTTAGCCATTATTTTTCGCAATGCCTGCATTTCGTCTGCTACTAATTGCATTGAAAATTTTGTTAAGCAGATCAAAAAGAACTTCCCATCTATCGAGCTGATTAGTTTTCTTTATTCAAATAGAGAACCACAAAAAGTAATGAACCAGACCATGAAAACTGTTCTTATCAGTCCTGACCTGAAACCAATTTATGCCAGTAATAAGTGGTACTTATTCAGATGTAGCCAGTGCCAATCAAAGCCGATGACTGGCTGGAAAAATCAAGTTAGCTGGTTTTGATGTCGTTGATGCCGTCATTAACTTGGTTTTAACGTTCCGCAGGGACTCATTATTCAGGATACCCATCATAATGACTTCCTTGACCTTACGAACTTGAATATTGAGAAGGTAATCCATGTATCTCCAAAACTTGTAAACATTAGAAAAACACGCAGCCCTGAAAAAAATAATTTTATCAAGCCATCAGGTTAATAGATTACAAACTGTTAAAGAAAAAATATCCTCCTCCGGCTTTTCTATGACTACCGGCATTCACTAGCCGTTCTGACATCAATCGATTTATTCCTGATCGGGATGGTGAATATCACCGGTTCAAAACCAACACCCAAACTACATACAGAGCCAATCTTGCTACATCCTGAACCCACTGCTATTTTTTCTCAGACTCCATGGATATCAAAACAATACAGTCGGTAAAAATAAAAACTGTTATTTAACAGGTCAACTTTGATTGACAAATTAATAATTATCAAATGGGATCTACGGCAATTCTATGCTTGTTTGTCACAGAAGACTGTTAAAACTTCTCTTAATTGCCCTGCTATTCATAATTGAAATGAACGTACAATCAGGTCATACCTCCGGCCACCAGAATGAACCCGGGCACAAGGCACCAGAAATCCGCTTTTTGGGTCTCTACGCCGGATTTAAAGCCAATAATTTCCACCTCAAGCTGGGTAACCATTATCACGTAATACACGACGTTGGCAGCCCCAAAAAGCTGTCCCTTTTTTTCCAGAATCAATGGTTGAGTCATCTGCCCGGGTTTCTGTTAGCAAAGCTGCTTCCTCCTTCAACCGTACCCTACCCTTCTTTCAGTCGCGGCTTCCCCTCACTGTCCCGGGCTTTTGGTGATGCCCCCGATTGCAACCCTCATCCGGTGATTATCGATCACTCTTTGCTGAAAAGCCGCTTATCAGTGCAAACCACTTGCATTGAAAATCATCCTGTATGGCAGATTACGGCTTCACCCTCGACATCATCGTCAGAGACTCAGGCCGTCGAGGGTGATTCTCTGTCTGCCTGGCTGTCGCTTTGGAAACTACTAAACGACACCCATACCAGTACCCTTTTCCTGCGTCCCTGGCGAGAAAGTCAGCAGAATCGCCTGCAGGCCATTATCTGCCAGACCAATCCGCTTACAGAGCATAAAAAGTGTCAGAGCGTTCTTATTGATTTCCCGCTGAATCACGCAAAACCCTGGCTATTGCCCGAACTGGCTAGAAAAGACAGTATCAGCGCTGACGGGCAAACCGCTTTGGACAGTAGTTATATTAAGCCGGTCAATCAGGCTATTGATTGCCTCTCTTCCCACGATAAGTTGTTTGGAGAACCCAATAAAAGCAAGCCAGCTGACAAAGAAAAAATACACGCTTGCCAAAATAATCACTGGCTTTATCAGTGGTCAGATCAAAACTGGGTTTATCAACCTGGCATTCCCGAGACTGCAATAAACCCTGGCCCGACACTCATGACCGGGAAGTACTTTAACCTCTGGGCACTGGAAAAGGTATCGCCCGGCAATGATACCTACCCGGCCTGGTCGAGATCTTCTTTATTCATCACCCGCAACGACAGACATCGGAAATACCATTTCTGGGGAGCAGGTGACCCGGTGCTGCTGATGCGGTTCGCTGATGCCCCTTATAATGTCGAGGATCATTACGCCGGTTGGGATGGACCAGAGATTGGCACCCTGGTAGAAAGTGAGCATCTCAACCTGGCTGCCCTGCTTATGAGCACGGTGACCAATACGCCCTTTAATCTCTATCAGTGGCGGGGAATTCTCTCAGGGTTCACATCACCCATCCCGAAAAGCCTCAGTGCCCTGGTAAGGGAGCAGATTCTGAGCGACCCTGGTTCACTTTACCAGTTTGTTAAACGGCGGCCTGAGTTACTGAACAATGTGTTGACCTATTTAAACCGTGAGTTTCCGGGCCACCCTGTCCACTCATACTTTTCCGGTCGTGTATCACCTTTTTTTAGCCATCAAACAAACGGAAAACCATTGGCTTTGGTGCCCGAAACAAGCAACGCGTTCGACCGTTTTCCTACCCTTGCCCCCCCTCATCAATCAGATGCATCACTCCCTTCAACAGAGTTAGCTTCGGGCATAATGACTGTTTCTGGTATTCAAGGGAGTAGTGAGCCGCCTGTAGCCCAAGCCTGCCCAGCTTTTTGCTCTGACCAAAAAGCGCAACAAGGCGGCAACAGAAGTCAACGAAGTGCTAAATCGGACGCCAGGAAAAATAACGATAATGAGCCGCCACCACCGGACGGCAACCATCCGGTCACACCAGCAGACGCAGTGTACTCAGCCTCCCTGCTTAAACGTCTATTGTATTTGTACAGGTGCTCCGGGCTTCGGCCTGAAAGAGTGACTCAAAGATCAGACTTTCTTTCAGAACAGCTTGGTGTCACATCCAGGGAAAAATTTGAAACCCTGCTCCGTCTGTGCCAACCACCCGATTGTGGAAGTGAAACATTATATAACCAAATGCTCCGGGGTTTTGACCCAAAAGACCAACAACACATGATGCTGGCATCAAAAGCTTTGCAAAATTCGATAAAAGTCATCGTTCATGATGGTCAGGAATATCGCTGCTATGACCATGATAAAAACCACGATCATGCTCCTCGTCGGCTTCTGGAAAGGCTTGAAGATCGCTATATCTTCCTGTTTCACAACAATCACGCTGTAAAACTGTCTTCTCACAGTGACAACAAACTATGGTTCACTCACTTCCTGACCAACTCCCGCTTAAATACTGAGGAAAATGACTGGCTGGTAGCCAATTGGGTTGAAAAGGCTTTATGGGATCTGTTTCCACAATGGCAGAAAGACGTCTTATTATGCCGGGAAAGTCTTGAAAACCCATCCACAAAATTTGCCAGCGAAGCACTAAAACGGGCATTTACTTCACCTGCTGAATTCATGCGGGGAGGACACGAAAATAACCAGTTCAGGTTTTACAATAAATTAGGCCTTGTTTGCTACCCCTTCGAGGATACAGAGAACCCCGATGGAATGTTTTACATTAGTAAAAACGTGCTTGGAGCAGTGATTTTTTTCTGGGAAGACTCTGCCAGCAAATATATTTCCTTTATAGCGCCGGATCTCTCCACATCAGCAATAAACGACAAAATACAGTCTTTGGATACTCATTTAAAAGATTATTCCGAGGGTGCATTTTTAGTAAAAAAACAGGATATCCGCTATGTAATTCCTGCACTGATAGTGCTCGCACCTGTTTTTAGAAAAACCTATACAGAAGCCGAAAAAATTATATCCGATACTGAAGGTGCTCTCGTTTACGGTGGTTTAGCCAGGTGGCAGCACCTCAGGTCATCGGTTAAACCCACTGAACTGGGCAAGGTACCTGTTACCAATGATATTGACCTGGCAGTCAAAGATACCACAAGCCTGGAAAACATTTCGGCTTCTATGGAGGCAAAGCTAAGAGGTGTCCTGCCTGGCACTACCGTTAGACGCAACAACATTTACGGTACGGTTTTAGACAGCCCAAAGATCTTGCAGCGCCAAGGGCTACTGCACACCTTAAAGATCAATTGCTTTCCCGATACGAACGAAGAAAACACCATCGGGTTCGCCAGTTACGAGGCGAAAAAATGGCGAATCTTATCAATCGATATTTCTGCCGGTCCTGAAGGGTATTTCGATTTCATACATGTAGAACCTTTTGCCACAGGCTCCAGACTGGCTATGCCAAACCTGCCCACAATGGTTGAAAAACTGTTGCAGGATACCCAACTCGATCAAACCTACCCGGGTATTGATTCAAAGCGACGGATGAAAAATGCTCAAAATGCATTAAAAATATTGCTATCAAGTGACACTGAGCAACAGGTACAGACAATGATTCAAAAGTCGGTATTCAGCAGCTCTTCAGAGTCATCCGGGTTACCGGAATTTCTGCATCCGTATATCAAGCCTGAACCCGAAAATGAACAGAAAAGCACTATTGAGTTAGAGAATAAGGCAGAGAATAAGGCAGAGAATAAGGCAGAGAATAAGGCAGAGAATAAGGCAGAGAATGATGCGAATAATCAACATCCTTTAGTTGCTGCCAAAACCAAAACAACAACTCCCGCTGTCAATGAGCCTCTGAAAGACAATGTACCGGGACAGACAACTATTGCCGCACATGCTGCAATTGCCAGTACTGCTAATGTCAAAGGTACAGAATCGATAACTCATGATCCGACTTTAAATTCCCGTAGGAAGAAAAAGAAACAGAGACAAAAGCTGAAAAAAACGGTTCAGCCAAAAGCAGGCAACATTGCAACTGCGACAGACGAGGGCGATATCAAAGTAGAAGCCAGCCCTGATAATCAAAGCGCTACAGTAGTTCATAACAGCAAGACAACAGCCCCTGATACTACTGAACTCTCAAACAAAAGAAAGAAGGAAGCCGTCGCCCAAAAGCCAATCTCGAATCTGATCGACTTAGAAACGGCACTGTCCTGGTCCGTAGAAATATCAAACTGGCTTAAGGAGATGGAATATAACTTTTCGGGAGAGCTAAACAAGGCAATAAAGACACGACATTGTGGTCCCACTGAAGAAAGGGAAGCCTCTGATGAAAACAAAGCCACAGCAGAAAAACCTGCCACCAATACAGAACTGGATACACTGCAAAATCAACTGCAGGAGGGAAAAGCAAAAATCTTGAAAATACTGGCCTGTACCGGGGCTTCTGCTGATACATCCGGATATCAACCTTTCATCACCATCAATCTGACTAATATCCTGAGTAGAGAGCAGCACATAGAGTTAAAACAGGCAGCTTATGAGGACCACTTTCCCTATGCCCAACTGGTTCAGGCGTTGTTCATTTTGAACAAAAAATTACCCTCTGGAAAATCAGAAGCACTTCAGATCTATGAACATGCCTTCGAGCTATTGTTACCGGCAGCTATTGCCGGTATACCACTTGCCTATCAATTATTAATCGCAATGCAATTGCACAGCAACCATCCGGCGGGCTGGCCCCAGATAGAACCTGTAAACCGATTGTTACGTAGTATGACTTCCAGAGAGACAAGCTTGAACCAGGTAAAGATTAAAGGCTTGTTGAATGGTGGATTTCTGGAACAGCTCTATCAGGATACAGATGTTACCGCCCTGTTAAAGATTGAGCAGGGTTTCGCCAAAGCGTCAGACCTCTCAGGCAGAGGCAGAGAAGTGAGGGCCATACTCAATGCCCTGAGAGAACCGGATACCCCCTCTACATTAAAAGCCCTGAAAGCTGTCCGCCCCGGAACCCGGGAACTGCAACAAACCATCGCTTCACTGAAACTGATTCTGGAAAGAAAAAAAGAACCAGCGGCAGGTCAGATACATAGTGAGCTTTGGGCCTGCACCCTCAACACCCTGCAGATCCAGGGAGCCTCCAGGAAAAAAACTCAGTTCATTGATATAACGAGTTTCCCGCAGGTGCTGGCGATGACTGACCTGAAAGTATTCACGGGCGCTGAGCGTACCGGACAATCGTTCAGAAGTAATCAACCCAAATTCATAGCTTTTTGGAAAATGAGTTTTTGGGAGGACTATCTCAAAGCTTCGTTGAGCAAAGACAGGAAGAATGAAAGGGAAGTATTTGAGGAGTATCATGACAAAATAGGCCATAAAGCGACTGATAAATTCAGGCCCTATTTAATTAACGACTGGATTCTTGCCCGATCTTTTCTGTTTTCAAGGAGCTTTGTTCAAACCAGAGAAGTTCCGGTTTCGATCTCCTCCACTCCACCAGTCATTTCGAAGCAAGTAACTTCTGGAACAGGCACAAATTCTGGAAAAACAAAAAACTCAGCCAGACCGTCAAAAGGACCAAAGCCAGGCATCAGAATATCAAAAGACCAATTCAATGAACACGCTCACATCCAGTATTTATTACAGCTGGATATCAATATTATTCAGGAAGTCAGATTTATTCAGGAAAATCCGGAAAATTTTTTGCAACAGGTAGAAAAGCAGATCTCTGCATTCAGAAGGTCTTTACTAAAAAACAAAAATCCAACAAACGAGCTGGGAATAGGATATTACTATTTTCTAAAGGCACTGGCACTGATGAGGGCAAAAGTGTCAGGTGATAACAGAACCATTGAATTGTCCTTTAGCCCGGAAGTCAGGCTCAACGCCAAAAACATAAAGGAAACTATTATACACTCTCAACATTTCTACTTCCCTTATGCAAGGATGCTCATGCTGTTTTTCGATTATGCTATTAAAGGAGAGCCTGACGTTAAATTACAAGCCTGTATCTCTGCATTCTCCGGAGTGTCACAGTCTATTGAGATTTTATTAGAAATGGAATCAGATTCAGCAGCTCTGGCCGGAATCTTACTCAAGTGGCTACTGCTGATTCCAAAGCCTTTCGAACTGAGACTGGCCCTTGCTGCAGATACTAACCTGAAAAACCCGCAAAGCAAGATTCCGGGCAGGATAACACCTTCCATACTTGTAATCAGAGAGTTTTTGGATCAGCTTCCGCTAAAAAGCACTGATGACGCAGTTGATCTTGCCTTGAAGCGAATAAGCGAGATGTTTCTGAATATCCAACAGCTGCCAAAAGGACAGCACGAACAAGTGCTGGCGGTAGCGGCATGTTTAGCGGCAACGGAAGCAGCGCAAATGGAATCGGCGGCAATGAAAGCGCATGAGGAAGCACAGAAGCGTGCAGATACAATCAAAATCAATGAAGCAGCGTTGGCATTTGTGGTAGCGAAAGCAGCAGCAAAAGAGGCATCGGAGGCTATTGCAGAAGTGGAAATGCGAATGGAAATAGAGGTAGGAGATGGTTCTAAAGCGGCAGCATCAGTGGCAGCTCAATCGGAACTGTCAACAGCGGCAATATTGAGACTGGAAGTGGCATCGGAGAAAGCAGTGGAAGCAGAAAAAGTAATGCAAGAGGAAGCGAAAAAGGAAGCAATATTAAAATTGGTGCTGCACTTTGCCACTGATCGAATAGACTTGCTTCACTTTAATAGTCTGGATTTATCCTCAGTTATCTTGCGTCTTACTGTGCCAGGCATTCTTTACGCAACCTCATTGGGATCCGCATTCCTCACCAAAAAAAAGGCGCAACTCGCTGAAGATATTAATCCAGAGAAGCGGGCAATTGCAGACATCATTAAACTTGCTTTTCATCTGATCGGTTCATCTGAAGAAGTAGAGCCCGTTTTTCCTCATCTTGAAGCCCTTCCCCTCGATACCCAAGTCAACTTAACCGCTAATCATTTTGGCCATGACATACAGCTTCTAAAAAAATTAATTAGCTTATTCCCTGAACTGGCTGCCGAGAATAAGTTACAATGGTACAATATTTATTTGCTGATTCACGAGTACACGATCAGGCAGTTCGGTGGCAATGCAGAACAGGTAAAACAACTGCAGAATGATTCAGAAGATTGGAAAAAAACACGTAAATGGCTTGAAAACCATATATGGTATAAGCCATTCCAAACGGGTGATACTTATTTTACACCAAAGAACGTCGACTATGCTATTTTTGACATTGCTTTGATTAAAGAGTTCAAAAGTGGGGAAGAAAGAGCTTTTATTTTTGCTATTGAGCAAAGCAGCAGAGTTGGCTATCAGAAATTGTCACAACGGATAAACCAATATAAAGATAAAAATGACCCTGAATCAGTAGATATTTTAAGCTGGCTTCATTGCCTGGCTGGCTTGACACTTCTGGAGGCGGAAATAAGTTCTGATCACCAGCGGGTAATACTAAACGGCGACAAAAGAGTCCTGCGCATTGCTTATGATCATTTCTTCAAGTCACGTAAAATTGGCTTTCAATATGCTGGTTATCTGGAATCACTGGTACTTATGCGACTAATAAACCACTACCAGCATTATCAGGACGAGACATCCGAAGCCTGGCAAACTGACTCGATCAACAAGCCTGTTACTGAATATGCATCGACCAAAAGACCGGAGGAAAAAATCTTTATTGAAGCGGATAAGATTGTTACGGAAGTTTTGCCTGGCTTGTTATCAAGCTCTATATTTGGTGTACGTTTTGCCGCTGAAACAGCCATCAGAATATTTACTGACAAACGCTTTAATCTTCTGCATATCCCACAGGCTGGCTGGCCGGCAATGATCATAAGACATCTTCTGGTTACCCCTGTAAATCATCACCTCCAGTTTCTGTTCAGCAATGGTGAGTCTGAAGCTGAAAAAGCGTTATTTCCCATGATAAGTGACCCAGACAGTATTGAAGGAATACTTATGAAACGACTGGAGGAAACAAGGCAGGTAACCATTAATGAAAGACTGAAAGATTATGGTATTTTCCTGGACAATGAAATCGAAAATAGCAACAGGCCAGAAAATATTAAAAAGTATTTAAGTCTTGTCAAGGCTTTTGTATTGGATAAACCAGAGGTTCTGAATACAGTATCCGAGGCAACAGCCTCTGATAGTGATCAACTCTCAGAGAATATTGCAAGCTATGAGTTAAGCCGTTATGACTATACAAAATTGTTTGAAGCACTTCAGGAAACACCACATCCTGAAACCGGTTTTGATGAATTCGTTTATAACCTGCCCCAGCTGGAATCTCACCCAAATTATGAGGCTATAAGCAATGCTCTTTTGAAGAAACATCGCACAAAGTCAGCCTTGGTTCACTATTATTTATGGGCTTATGAGACCCTCAATGATAACAGTGATAACGAGCGAGACCTGTTCTGGGATGGGATAATGACACAGGAGATTGAAAAAAATGAACCAATGAAAAGAGCTTTTCTTGCACTTCTGGCAACTGCCGATCTAACTGTTATGTATGAAGAGAAGCGGGAAGCCATGATTACCGCATTCAAACGATACAATATAGATATTGCTTCCTGGTTGGCCTTTTTACACTCGATTACAGCCACTTCCGCCTTCCTTCTGGGAGAGAAGCAAAAAGCAGATTTCCATTTCAAGCGTTTTTCAATACAAAAAGAAATATTACCTCAAACCGGATTAATATATTAAGTACCTAACCAGTTAGAGTACCAATAAGGCCAAATGCTTCGGTTCGACAACCCGGCACCGGGCATCCGGCAGATTAACGTATCACCTCTAAGAGTCTATTCGCACAGGTACAAAGCCATCAGGTTCATAGCTTATAAACTGACCGGAGATATTTATTCTCCGACTTTTCAAGAACTACCAGCGTTGACTGACCGGGATGGTGAATATCTCCGGTTCAAAACCAACACCCAAACTACATTCAGAGCCATCCTTGCTACATCCTGAACCCACTGCTATTTTTTCTCAGACTCCATGGATATCAAAACAATACAGTCGGCAAAAATAAAAACTGTTATTTAACAGGTCAACTTTGATTGACAAATTAATAATTATCAAATCGGATCTACGGCAATTCTATGCTTGTTTGTCACAGAAGACTGTTAAAACTTCTCTTAATTGCCCTGCTATTCATAATTGAAATGAACGTACAATCAGGTCATGCCTCCGGCTACCAGAATGAACCCGGGCACAAGGCACCAGAAATCCGCTTTTTGGGTCTCTACGCGGGATTTAAAGCCAATAATTTCCACCTCAAGCTAGGTAACCATTATCACGTAATACACGACGTTGGCACCCCCAAAAAACTGTCCCTTTTTTTCAGGAATCAATGGTTGAGTCATCTGCCCGGGTTCCTGTTTGCAAAACTGCTTCCGCCTTCAATCATACCCTACCCTTCTTTCAGTCGCGGCTTCCCCTCACTGTCCCGGGCTTTTGGTGATGCCCCCGATTGCAACCCTCATCCGGTGATGATCGATCACTCTTTGCTGAAAAGCCGCTTATCAGTGCAAACCACTTGCATCGAAAATCATCCTGTATGGCAGATTACGGCTTCACCCTCGACATCATCGTCAGAGACTCAGGCCGTCGAGGGTGATTCTCTGTCTGCCTGGCTGTCGCTTTGGAAACTACTAAACGACACCCATACCAGTACCCTTTTCCTGCGCCCCTGGCGGGAAAGTCAGCAGAATCGCCTGCAGGCTATTATCTGCCAGACTAATCCGCTTACAGAGCATAAAAAGTGTCAGAGCGTTCTTATTGACTTCCCGCTGAACCACGCAAAACCCTGGCTATTGCCCGAACTGGCTAAAAAAGACATCATCAGCACTGACGGGCAAACCGCTTTAGACAGTGGCTATATCAAGCGGGTCAATCAGGCTATTCACTGTCTCTCTTCCCACAATAAGTTGTTTGGAGAATCCAATAAAAGCAAGACAACTGACAAAGAAAAAATTCACGCCTGCCAGAATAATCACTGGCTTTATCAATGGTCGGATCAAAGCTGGCTTTACCAACCGGGTATTCCCGAGACTGCGGTAGAACCCAGCCCGGCGCTCATGACCGGGAAGTACTTTAACCTCTGGGCACTGGAAAAAGTATCGCCTGGCAATGATACCTGTCCAGCCTGGTCAAGATCTTCTTTATTCATCGCCCGCAACGACAGACATCGGAAATACCATTTCTGGGGAGCAGGTGACCCGGTGCTGCTGATGCGGTTCGCTGATGCCCCTTATAATGTCGAGGATCATTACGCCGGTTGGGACGGACCTGAAATTGGCACCCTGGTAGAAAGTGAGCACCTTAACCTGGCCGCCCTGCTTATGAGCACGGTGACCAGTACGCCCTTTAATCTCTATCAATGGCGGGGAATTCTCTCAGGGTTCATATCACCCATCCCCAAAAGCCTCAGTGCCCGGGTAAGGGAGCAGATTCAGAGCGACCCCGGTTCACTTTACCAGTTTGTTAAACGGCGGCCTGAGTTACTGAACAATGTGCTGACCTATTTAAACCGGGAGTTTCCGGGGCACCCTGTCCACTCACACTTTTCCGGTCGTGTATCACCTTATTTTACCCGTCAAACAGACGGAAACCCACTGGCTTTGATGCCCCAAACAAGCAACGCATTCGACGGTTTTCATCCTCCTGCCATCCCTCATCAGCCAGATGTGTCACTCCCCTCTATAGGGTTTGCATCAGGCATAATGACTGCTTCTGGTGTCCAGGGGAATAATGGACCGCCTGAATCTCAGTCCTCCCCGAGTAATCCCTCTGCACAAAAAGCCGAACAAAGTGGCAACAAAAGTAAACGAACTGCCAGCTCTGTCGGTAGGAACAATATTGACGACAATGAGCCACCACCGGGCGGCAAGCATCCGGTCACACCAGCAGACGCAGTACCCTCAGCATCCTTGCTTAAACATCTATTCTATTTGTACAGGCGCTCCGGGCTTCGGCCTGAAAGAGTGACTCATAGATCAGACTTTCTTTCAGAACAGCTTGGTGTCACATCCAGGGAAAAATTTGAAACCCTGCTCCGTCTGTGCAAACCGTCCGATTGTGGAAGTGAAACATTATATAACCAGATGCTCCGGGGTTTTGACCCGAAAGACCAACAACACATGATGCTGGCATCAAAAGCTTTGCAAAATTCGATACAAGTCATCGTTCATGATGGTCAGGAATATCGCTGCTATGACCATGACAAAAACCACGATCATACTTCTCGTCGGCTTCTGGAAAGGCTTGAAGATCGCCATATCTTCCTGTTTCACAACAATCACGCTGTAAAACTGTCTTCTCACAGTGACAACAAACTATGGTTCACCCACTTCCTGACCAACTCCCGCTTAAATACTGAGGAAAATGACTGGCTGGCAGCCAATTGGGTTGAAAAGGCTTTATGGGATCTGTTTCCACAATGGCAGAAAGACGTCTTATTATGCCGGGAAAGTCTTGAAAACCCATCCATAAAATTTGCCAGCAAAACACTAAAGCAAGCATTTACTTCACCTGCAGAATTCATGCGGGGAGGACACGAAAATAACCAGTTCAGGTTTTACAATAAATTAGGCCTTGTTTGCTACCCCTTCGACGATACAGAGAACCCCGATGGAATGTTTTACATTAGCAAAAACGTGCTTGGAGCAGTGATTTTTTTCTGGGAAGACTCTGCCAGCAAATATATTTCCTTTATAGCGCCGGATCTCTCCACATCAGCAATAAACGACAAAATACAGTCTTTGGGCAATCATTTAAAAGATTATTCCGAGGGCGCATTTTTAGTAAAAAAACAGGATATCCGCTATATAATTCCTGCACTGATAGTGCTTGAAGCTGTTTTCAGAAAAACTTATACAGAAGCCGAAAAAATTATATCCGATACTGAAGATGCTCTCGTTTACGGTGGTTTAGCCAGGTGGCAACACCTTACGTCATCGCTTAAACCCTCCGAACTGGGCAAAGTACCTGTTACCAATGATATTGACCTGGCAGTCACGGATATCAAAAGCCTGGAAAACATTTCGGCTTCTATAGAGAAAAAGCTAAGAGGCGTCCTGCCTGGCACTGCTGTTAGACGCAACAACATTCACACCTTAGTTCTAGCCAGCCCGGGAGAATTGCAGCACGGAGGGCTCCTGCACACCTTAAAGATCAATTGTTTTCCCGATACAAATGAAGAAAATACCATCCGGTTCGCCAGTTACGAGGCAAAAAAATGGCGAATCTTATCGATCGATATTTCTGCCGGTCCTGAAGGATATTTCGATTTCATACGTGTAGAACCTTTTGCCACGGGCTCCAAAATGGTTATGCAAAGCCTGCCCGCAATGGTTGAAAAACTGTTGCAGGATACACAACTTGATCAAACCTACCCGGGTATTGATTCAAAGCGACGGATGCAAAATGCTCAAAATGCATTAAAAATATTGCTATCAAGTGACACTGAGCAACAGATACAGACAATTATTCAAAAGTCAGTATTCAGCCGTTTTTCAGAGTCGTCCAGGTTACCGGAATTTCTGCATCCTTATATCAGGCGTAAACCTGACAATGAACAGAAAAGCACTACTAAGGTAGAGAATAAGGCAGAAAATGATACGAATAATCAACATCCTTTAGTTGCTGCCAAAGCCAAAACAACAGCACCCACTGTCGATGAGCCTCTGAAAGACAATGCACCAGGACAGACAACTATTGCCGCACATGCTGCATTTGCCAGTACTGCTAATGTCAAAGGTGCAGAATCGATAACCCATGATTCGGCTTTAAATTCCCGTAAGAAGAAAAAGAAACAGAGACAAAAGCTGAAAAAAACGGTTCAACGAAAAGCAGGCGACACTGCAACTACGCCAGACGAGGGCGATATCAAAGTAGAAGCCAGCCCTGATAATCAAAGCGCTACAGTAGTTCATAACAGCAAGACAACAGCACCTGATAATGCTGAACGCTCAAACAAAAGAAAGAAGGAAACCACCGCCCAAAAGCCAATCTCGAATCTGATCGATTTCGAAACAGCATTGTCCAGGTCCGTAGAAATATCAAACTGGCTTAAGGAGGTGGATTATAACTTTTCAGGAGAGTTGAATAGAGCAATAAAGACACAAAATTGCGATGCCACTGAAGAAAACAAAGCCACTACAGAAAATCCTGCGCTCGATACAGAACTCGATACACTACAAAAACAACTGAAGGAAGGAAAGACAAAAACACTGCAAATACTGGCCAGTTCCGGAGCTTCTGCTGATACATCCGGAGACCAGCCGGTCATTACCATCAATCTGACTAATATCCCGGACAGTCAGCAACGCAGGCGTTTAGAGCAGGCGGCTTACGAGGACCACTTCCCCTATGCCCAACTGGTTCAGGCGTTGTTCATTTTGAACAAAAAATTACCCTCTGGAAAATCAGAAGCACTTCAGATCTATGAACATGCCTTCGAGCTATTGTTACCGGCAGCTATTGCCGGTATACCACTTGCCTATCAATTATTAATCCCAATGCAATTGCACAGCCACCATCCGGCGGGCTGGCCTCAGATAGAACCTGTAAATCGATTGTTGCGTAGTATGACTTCCAGAGAGACAAGCTTGAACCAGGTAAAGATTGAAGGCCTGTTGAATGGTGGATTTCTCGAACAGCTCTATCAGGATACAGATGTTGCCGCCCTGTCAAAGATTGAGCAGGGTTTAGCCAAAGAGTCAGAACTCTCAGGCAAAGGCAGAGAAGTGAAGGCCATACTCAATGCCCTGAGAGAACCGGATACACCCTCCACATTAACAGCCCTGAAAGCTGTTCGTCCCGGGTCTCGGGAACTGCAACAAACCATCGCTTCACTGAAACTGATTCTGGATAGAAAAAAAGAACCAGCGGCAGGTCAGATACATAGTGAGCTTTGGATCTACACCCTCAACACCCTGCAGATTCAGGGAGCCTCCAGGAAAAAAACTCAGTTCATTGATATAACGAGTTTCCCGCAGGTGCTGGCGATGACTGACCTGAAAGTATTCATGGGCACTGAGCGTACCGGACAATCGTTCAGAAGTCATCAACCCAAATTCATAGCTTTTTGGAAAATGAGCTTTTGGGAAGGCTATCTCAAAGCTTCATTGAGCAAGGACAGAAACAATGAAAAGGAAATGCTCTACGAATATCATGAAAAAATAAGGAATAAAGCGATTGAAAAGTCCAGATCTGATTTAATAAAAGACTGGGTTCTAGCTCGATCTTTGCTGCTGTCAAGAGATTTCATTCAAACCAAAGAGGTGACGGTTCCGGCTACCACTAAACCAGCCACTTCAACTCAACTCACTTCGGCAACAGTTACAAATACTGAAAAAGCAAAAAAAACAATAAATGCCACCAGACGACCAACGGAGCTGAAGCCAGGCATCAGACCCTCTACAGAACAAGTCAATGAACAAGTACATACACAGTATTTGTTGCAACTGGATAACAATATTATTCAGGAAGTCAAATGTATTCATGAGAACCCGGAAGTTTTTTTGCAACAGGTGGAAAAGCACATTACTGCATTCAGAAAAGTTTTATTAAGAAATCATGACCATACAACAAACAAGCTTGGAATGGGTTATTACTACTTTCTGAAAGCACTGGCCATGTTAGGGGCCAAAATGTCGGATGACAACAAAACTATTGAGTTGTCCTTTAGTCCCGAAGTCAAGCTCAACGCCAAAAAGATAAAAGAGGCTATTGTATTGTCTAATAGTCATTTTTTCCCTTATGCCCCGATACTCTTGCTATTTTTTGAACATGGTATGGAAGGCAACCCCAGCGCAGTCACGCAAGCTCACCTCTCTGCATTCTCGGGGGTATCTCAGTCTATTGAGATTTTATTCGAATCGGACTCAGACTCAGCGGTTCAGGCCGGAATGTTACTCAAGTGGCTGGTGCTGATTCCAAGGACTTTCGAACTGAAACTGGCCTTTGATCCAGACACATACCTGAAAAACCCCCATAGCCAGATGCCGGGAAGGGTAACACCTTCCATAAGTGTACTCAGAGAGTTTCTGGAGCAGCTTTCAATAAAAGGCTCTGATGGAGCAGTTGATTTTGTTTTGAATCGAATGAGCCAGAAATTTAAAAATACCCGACATTTTTCAAACATACAGTATGAACGAGTGTTAGTAAAACCGGAATCAACTGCAGCTGTGCTTGCCGCAAAAGAGGCTAATGCAGCGGCAGAATTAGCCGTAAATGAAGAGCAAACGAAAGCGAGAGCGTTCAAGGAAGCGAAAGAGTTAGAGGAAGTGAAAGCAAAAATCTTATCGGCAGTGGATTTAACAGCGAAAGTGCAAGTACTAACAGCAAAAAAAGCAGCTCAAAAAGCAGCACAGGAAGCAAAAGCAAAACTGACAGCAGCAAAGAAAGCGATAGCGGCAGCTGAAGAGGCAGCGACAAAGAAAGCGATAGCGGCAGCTGAAGAGGCAGCGGCAGCTGAAGAGGTAACTAAAGTGAAAGCGGCAGAGAGGGCGGAAGCAACAATAAGATTGATATTGTACTTCGCAACCGGTCGAATGGAACTGTTGGATTTTGGTTGCCTGGATTTATCCCTGTACATCATTAACTTTTCTATATTCGGCTCTGAAGCAAACCCGGAGATTCCCATATTCCTTAGAAAAGCTCAGAGGACGCTCTCTAAAGATATTGACCGTCATAATCGGGCATTGGCAGATATTATAGAACTTGCTTTTTATCTGGTTGGTGCATCAACAGAAGCAGAGCCGACTCTCCCCCATCTTAAAGCCCTCCCCTTCGTTAACCAGGCTCGCTTAACATCCCTTCATTTTGGTCATGATGTACAACATCTGACAAAGTTAATTGGTTTTTCTCGTGAACTGGTTACCGAGGATAACACGTCGTATTGTTATAACACCCTTTCGCTGATACATCAGCATATCATCACGCTCATCGGTGGAAATGCAGAAAATGCACGAAAACTCCAGATTGATTCAGGTGATTGGGAAGAATTACGCAAAATATTTAAGCTCTTTATATGGCATAAGCCAGTAAAGGCTGTTGCACGTAATGTTCAATCAAAATTCATCGACTACTTTGTCTTTAACAGTGAAAATTTGAAAAGGTTCGCAGATGGAGACGAAATTGCTTTTTTTCTTGCCATTGAACAAGCCAAACAAGCTGGCTATCAGAAATTAAAACAGAAGTTAAGTCTGTATGAAGATAAAATGGATTCCGAATCATTGCAGATGTCAGGCTGGCTTCATTGCCTGGCTGGATTGACGCTTCTGGAGGCAGAATTAAGATCTTTCCAAGAGCCGATAGTATTAACCAGTCGCAAAAGAGTTCTGCCCAGTGCACATGATCATTTCAGGAAAGCACGTCAACTTGGCTTCCCTTATGGTGGTTATCTGGAATCACTGGTGAGTATGCGGCTAAACAACTACCAGCATTATCAGACCGAAACATCAGAAGCCCTGCAAAAAGACTCGACCAATGGGCTTGTCATTCAATACGCATCGACCATAAAACCAGGGGAAAAGCTCTTTATTGAAGCGGGCAAAATTGTTACGGACACATTGCCCGGATTGTTATCAAGCTCTCTAATGGGTGTGAGTTTTGCTGCCGAAGCAGCCATAAGAGTATTTACTAATGAACGGTTTAATCTTCTGCATATTCCTCAGGCTGGTTGGTCGGCACTGATCACAAAGCAATTTTTGATTACCCCCGTAAACCATAACCTCCAATTTGTGTTCAATAATGATGGCACTGAAGTTGAAAAAGCGTTATTTCCCAGGATAATTGATCCAGACAGTATTGAAGGAATACTTCTGAAACCACTGGAAAAAATAAAGCATTTTTCCATTAAAAAAAGACCGAAACACTATGGTATTTGGCTGGATGGTGAAATCAAAAGTGGTGGCAGGTCAGAAAATATTAAAAAGTATTTAAGACTTGTCAAATCTTTTGTATTGGGTGAATCAGACGCACTGGATATATCATCAGAGGCAGCAGCTTCTGATGTTGAACAACTCTCAGAAAATACTGCAAGCTATGAGCTAAGCCGATATGATTATGCAACATCGTTTGAAGTACTGCGGGAAACACCAAAACCTGAAACCTATTTCGATGAGTTCGTTTATAACCTTCCCCGGCTGGAATCTCACCCAAATTATGAGGCTATAAGTAATGCTCTTTTGAAGAAACATCGCACAAAGTCAGCCCTGGTTCATTATTACTTATGGGCTTACGAGACCCTTAATGATCACTTTGATAACGAACGGGATCTGTTCTGGGATGAGATAATGACAAAGAAGATTGACGAAAATGAACCAATGAAACGTGCTTTCCTGGCAGTTCTGGCAACGTCCGACTTAACGGTTATGTACGATAAAAACCGGGAGGCCATGAACATTGCATTTCAAACGTATAATAGAGATCTTGCCTCCTGGCTGGCCTTTTTTCACAGGATCTCGGCCAATTCCGCCTTTATTCTGGGAGAGACACAAAAAGCAGATTTCCATCAAAAGCATTATGATAACCAAAAAGCAATATTACTTTATTCAGTACCTGACCCGTAAGATTACCAGAAAGACCAAAGGCTAAGTTAGCCTTATCTGTTGTTTGAACTATAATACAACGGTCTCCTACTGTAAGGGATGCCGTTATGCAATATGCTCCCTTCAAGTCATTTCTTGATGCCATTTCGACATTGACCAGCCATCAGAAGAATATTCTTAACAAAGCTCTTTCTCCAGAGGTTGAGACCAAGACGCATCAACCGAACCTGAGCACCACCATTCAACAGAAATTCTCTGAGCACCCGAGGTGCCCTCATTGTGAAAGTGATCAGATAAAACGCTGGGGTAGCAGTGATGGCAAGCAGCGCTACCGTTGCAAGTCATGCCACAAAACATTTAATGCATTAACAGCAACCCCGTTAGCCCGGCTTCGACATCCTGAAAAGTGGCAGACTTATCTGAATGGAATGAGCCACTCCACAACCCTGCGAGTGGCAGCATCTGAATGTGGCGTCACTCTGCGCACCTCTTTCCGCTGGCGACACCGCTTCCTTGTCGTGCTGGAGGATGACCAAGGAAATGATCTGGGTGATATTGTTGAACTGGATGAAACATTTTTGCGTGAGTCCTTCAAAGGGCAGAGATCAGAGCTACCAAGACCAGCAAGACAAGGAGGTAATGATAAAAAAACGGACAGCCACTTGAAAGGATGGATTCATGGTGTTTTTCACGGGATTGCGACCAAATACTTGAAACATTATCTGGGCTGGCGGCGAGTGCTGACAGAGGCTACCGAGCTAACAGGTGAACGGCTTTCTGAAAAAATTGCGGGACACTGGTTCAAACAACAGATAAAAGCAACTTAGCCAAGACCAAATGTGTAAATTGAAGACTTGGGTTCAGTTTACGCTCATTATTTTCTATAAACGGCGATAGTTTTCTAACCAGTCAAATAAGGGATCTACAACCCAGCGTTCGGCAGAATTACATAAACCCCATTAAAAGCTATTCACGCAGATACAAAGCCACTCTTGCTACATCTTGGTCCCACTGCTATTTTTTCTCAGTCTCCGTAGAGATCAGAACAATTTATTCAATCAGTATCAATAAAAGCTGTTATTTAACAGGTCAACTCTGATTAACAAATTATCAAATGGGGTCTACGGCAGCTCTATGCCTGTTTGTCACAGAAGACTGTTAAAACTTCACTTAATTGCGCTGCTATTCACGATTGAAATGAACGTACATTCAGGTCATGCCTCCAGCTACAAGAATGAACCTGGGTACAAGGCGCCAGAAATCCGCTTTTTAGGTCTCTACGCAGGATTTAAAGCCAATAACTTTCACCTCAAGCTGAGTAATCATTATCACGTAATACACGACGTTGGCACCCCCAAAAAGCTGTCCCTTTTTTTCCAGAATCAATGGTTGAGTCATCTGCCCGGGTTTCTGTTAGCAAAACTGCTTCCACCTTCAACCGTACCCTACCCTTCTTTCAGTCGCGGCTTCCCCTCACTGTCCCGGGCTTTTGGTGATGCCCCCGATTGCAACCCTCATCCGGTGATGATCGATCACTCTTTGCTGAAAGGCCAACTGTCAATACAAACCACTTGTATCGAAAATCATCCTGTCTGGCAGATTACGGCCTCACCCTCGACATCATCGTCAGAGACTCAGGCCGTCGAGGGTGATTCTCTGTCTGCCTGGCTGTCGCTTTGGAAACTACTAAACGACACCCATACCAGTACCCTTTTCCTGCGTCCCTGGCGAGAAAGTCAGCAGAATCGCCTGCAGGCCATTATCTGCCAGACCAATCCGCTTACAGAGCATAAAAAGTGTCAGAGCGTTCTTATTGATTTCCCGCTGAATCACGCAAAACCCTGGCTATTGCCCGAACTGGCTAGAAAAGACAGTATCAGCGCTGACGGGCAAACCGCTTTGGACAGTAGTTATATTAAGCCGGTCAATCAGGCTATTGATTGCCTCTCTTCCCACGATAAGTTGTTTGGAGAACCCAATAAAAGCAAGCCAGCTGACAAAGAAAAAATACACGCTTGCCAAAATAATCACTGGCTTTATCAGTGGTCAGATCAAAACTGGGTTTATCAACCTGGCATTCCCGAGACTGCAATAAACCCCGGCCCGGCACTCATGACCGGGAAGTACTTTAACCTCTGGGCACTGGAAAAGGTATCGCCCGGCAATGATACCTACCCGGCCTGGTCGGGATCTTCTTTGTTCATCGCCCGCAACGACAGACATCGGAAATACCATTTCTGGGGAGCAGGTGACCCGGTGCTGCTGATGCGGTTCGCTGATGCCCCTTATAATGTCGAGGATCATTACGCCGGTTGGGATGGACCAGAGATTGGCACCCTGGTAGAAAGTGAGCATCTCAACCTGGCTGCCCTGCTTATGAGCACGGTGACCAATACGCCCTTTAATCTCTATCAGTGGCGGGGAATTCTCTCAGGGTTCACATCACCCATCCCGAAAAGCCTCAGTGCCCTGGTAAGGGAGCAGATTCTGAGCGACCCTGGTTCACTTTACCAGTTTGTTAAACGGCGGCCTGAGTTACTGAACAATGTGTTGACCTATTTAAACCGTGAGTTTCCGGGCCACCCTGTCCACTCATACTTTTCCGGTCGTGTATCACCTTTTTTTAGCCATCAAACAAACGGAAAACCATTGGCTTTGGTGCCCGAAACAAGCAACGCATTCGACGGTTTTCATCCTCCTGCCATCCCTCATCAACCAGATATGTCACTCCCCTATATTGGGTTTGCATCAGGCATAATGACTGCTTCTGGTGTCCAGGGGAATAATGGACTGCCTGAATTCCAATCCTGCCCGGCTTTTTCCTCTGAACAAAAAGCGCAACAAAGCAGCAACAGAAGTCAACGAAGTGCTAAATCAAATGGTGAGAACAATATTGACGACAATGAGCCACCACCGGGCGGCAGCCATCGGGTCACATTGGCAAACGCAGTATCTTCGGCATCCTTGCTTAACCATCTATTGTATTTTTACCGGCGCTTCGAGCTCAGGCCCGGAAGAGTGATTGGTGTGTCCGATTTTCTTCAGGAAGAACTTGATATTAAATCCAGTGGAAGATTTGAAACATTGGTCAGTGAATGCCAACCACCTGACTGCGACAGTGAAACATTATATGACCAGATACTCCAGGGTTTTGATCCGAAAAACCAACAACACATGGAATTGGCATCAAAAGCCTTGCAAAATTCTATAAAGGTCATCGTGCCTGGTGGTCAGAAATATCGCTACTACAGCCATGATATAAACCATGCTCATACGCCTCAACAGCCTCTGGAGGAGTTTGAAGGTATTCATACGTTCCTCTTTAGCGAGAATCACGCGGTAAGACTGTCCCGTCACGGTGACAACGACCTGTGGTTCAATCACTTCCTGAACCGCCCCCACTTAAGCAAACAGGAAAACAAATGGCTGCGAGGCAGTGAGTTTGAAAATGCGTTATGGGAGCTGTTTCCACAATGGCAAAAAGATATTTTATTATGCCGGGAAAGTCTTCAGTGCAACACTATAAAATCTGCCAGCAAGCTGCTAAAACAGGCGTTTACTGCACCCGATAAATTCATGCAGGGAGAATACGGACACAACCTATTCAGTTTTTACAACAAATTACGCCTTGTTTGTTACCCGTTCGACGATACAGGGAACCCCGACGGAACATTTTACATCAGCAAAAACCTGCTTGGAGCAGTGATTTTTTTCTGGGAAGATTCTGCCAGTAAATATATCGCCCTTATAGCTCCGGATCTCTCGACATCAACAATAAACTACAAAATGCAATTTTTGGATATTCATGTAAAAGCTTATTACGAGGGCGCCTTTTTAGTAAAAAAACAGGATGTCCGCTATGTAATTCCTGCACTATTGGTGCTCGCACCTGTTTTTAGAAACATCTATACAGAAATCTGGAGTGTTATATCAGATATTGGTGGTGCTCTTGTTTATGGGGGTATAGCCAGGTGGCAACATCTTTCATTGTTGGTTAAGCCCACCGAACTTGGCAAGGTCCCTGTTATTAATGATATTGATTTGGCAGTTGAGGATATCAAAAGTCTGAAAACCATTTCAGCCGCTTTAGAGAAAAAGCTAAAAAGTACCCTGTCTGGCCCCATTGTTAGAAGCGGCAACATTCATGCTATGGCTCTAGCCAACCCAAAAGAATTGCAGCGCAAACGGCTACTGCATAACGTAAAGATCACCTGCCTTCACGATAAAAACAATGAAAAGACACTGGGGGACGTCCGTTACAAGACAAAAAAATGGCGAATCTTATCGATCGATATTTCTGCTGGCCCTGAAGGGTATTTCGATTTCACGCGTGTAGAACCTTTTGCCAGGAATTCCAAACTGCTTATGCCAAGCCTGCCCGCTATGGTTGAACAACTGCTTCAGGACACACAACCTGATCAAACCTACCCGGGTATTGTTGCAAATCGACGGGTGCAAAATGCCCGAAATGCATTGAAAATATTGCTATCAAGTGACGCTGAGCAACAGGTACAGACAATTATTCAACAGTCAGTGTTCAGCGGTTCTTCAGAATTATCCAGGTTACCGGAATTTCTGCATCCTTATATTAAGCCGCAGTCTTACAATGAACAGGAAAGCACTATCAAGGTAGAGAATAAGGCAGAAAACGATGCCAGAGATCAACACTCTACAGTTGCTCATGACAGTAAGGTGGTGGCACCTGATCCTGCTGAAGGGTCAAAAAAGGGAAAGAATAAAACCGCCGCACAAAAGCCAATCCCGAATAAGATCAATTTCGAATCTGCATTGTCACAGTCCGTAGAAATATCAGACTGGCTTAAAGAGATGGATTATAACTTTCCGGACGAGCTTAATAAGGCAATAAAGATGCAACATTGCGATGCCACAGGAGAAGGCGAAACCCCTGAAGAAAGCCCTGCGCGAGATACAGAACTCAATACACTGCAAAATCAGCTGGAAGACGGAAAAACAAAAACCCTGCAAATACTGGCCTGCTCCGGAGCTTCTGCAGATAAATCCGGTGACCAACCGGTCATCACCATCAATCTCACTAATACCCCGGGCAGTCAGCAGCGCAGAGACTTGGAACAGGCCGCTTATGAGAGCCACTTCCCCTATGCACAACTGGTTCAGGCGTTGTTCATTTTGAACCAGAAACTCCCATCTGGAAAACCAGAAGTACTTCAGATCTATGAAAAAACCTTCGAGCTGCTGTTACCGGCAGCCATTGCCGGTATACCGCTTTCGTACCAATTATTAATCGGGATGCAATTACACAACAAACATCCGGCAGGCTGGCCCCAGATCGAACCTGTCAACCGGCTGTTACGCAGCATGGCTACCAGAGCGACAAGCTTCAACCAGATAAAGGTTGAAGGCCTGTTGAAAGGTGGATTTCTGGAGCAGCTCTATCAGGATACTGACGTCACTACCCTGACCAGGATTGAGCAGGGGTTAGCCAGAGAGTCAGACCTCTCAGACAGAGGCAGTCAAGTAAAGGCCATTGTCAATGCCCTGAGAGAACCGGATAACCCCTCCACACTAACAGCACTAAAGACAATCCACTTCGGGGCTCGGGAACTGGAACAAACCATCGGGTCGCTGATACTGATACTGGAGAGAAAAAAAGAACCCGCAGTCGGTCAGATTCACAGTGAACTTTGGTCGTACAGCCTCAACGCCCTGCAAATTAAGGGCGCCTCGAAAAAAAAACCTCAGTTCATGGATATATCTTATTTCCCAAACGTACTGGCCATGACTGACCTGAAAGCATTCATGGATACTGAGCAAACCGGACAACTGCTCAAATATCATCAACCCAGATTCATAGCCTTTTGGAAAATGGGCTTTTGGGAAAGCTATCTCAAAGCGTCGTTAAGCAAAGACAGCAAGACTGAAAAGGAAATATTTGACGAGCATCATGACCAAATAAATAATAAGGCGATTAAAAAGTCCAGACCCGATTTAATAGAAGACTGGATTCTTGCCCGATCTTTGCTGCTTTCAAGAGACTTTATTCAAATCAAAGAAGATCCGCCTCACCCTACTCCATCGACTTCGGCACAACTAACGTCTGAAACAGATAAAAAACCTGAAAAAGCAAAAAAAACCGCAAACGCAGCCGCTCAACCAACAGCACTGAAGCCAGGTATCCGACCCTCGGCAGGACCATTCAATCGGGAAGAACATCTCCAGAATTTGTTTCAACTGGATGACAAGATTATTCTGGAAGTCAAATTTATTCAGGAAAACCCGGCATTTTTTTTGCCGCAGGTGGAAAAGCAGATTTCTGTATTCAGAAGGGCTTTACTAAAAAATAAAAATCAGACAAACGAGCTGGGAATGGGTTATTACTATTTTCTAAAGGCACTGACACTGATGGGGGCAAAAATACCAGAGGATTACGAAACGATTGAGTTGCCCTTTAGCCCGGAAATTAAACTCAACGCCAAAAAGTTAAAAGAGACTATTGTGTTGACCGGTCACAAAAGTGCACTGGCCAGTGCTTATGATCATTTCATGAAAGCACGTCAACTCGGCTTCCCTTATGGTGGTTATCTGGAATCATTAGTGGCTATGCGGCTAGACGACTATCAGTATTATCAGGACGAGACATCAGAAGCCTGGCAAACAGACTTGGCCAATAAGCCTGTTATTCAATACTCATCGATCATAAAACCCGGGGAAAAGATCTTTATTGAAGCAGGTAAGATAGTTACGGACATTTTGCCCGGGCTATTAGCAAGCTCTCTACATGGTGTACGTTTTGCCACTGAAGCAGCCATCAGAGTCTTTACTAATGAACGGTTTAATCTTCTGCATATTCCTCAGGCTGGTTGGCCAGCACTGATGGCAAAGTTTTTTTTGATTAACCCCTTTGAACATAACATCCAATTTGTGTTCAGCAATGATGGCCCTGAAGTTGAAGAAGCGTTATTTTCCAGGATAGTTGACCCAGGCAGTATTGAAGGAATGCTTTTGAGGCCACTGGAGAAAAAAAGGGAATTTACAATTAAAGAAAGACCAAAACAATATTGTATTTGGCTGGACAGTGAAATCGAAAATAGTGACAGGCCAGAAAATATTAAAAAGTATTTAAGTCTTGTCAAAGCTTTTATATTGGACACATCAAAGGTGCAGACTACATCATCTGGGAAAACAGCTTCTGATATTGATAAATTGTTGGAGGATATTGCCAGCTATAAGCTAAGCCGGACAAAATTGTTTGAAGTGTTGAAGGAAACATCACATTCTGAAAACAATTTAGATGAATTCTTTTATAACTTGTCCTGGCACCAACCCCACCCGAATTGTATGGATTTAAGTTATGCTCTTTTGGAAAAACATCGCACAAATTCTGCCCTGGTTCACTATTATTTGTCGGCTTACGATACCATCACTGATAGCCGTTACAACGCACAGGTTCTGTTCTGGAACGCGATAATGAAACAGGCGATTGAAGAAAATGAACCAATGAGAGAGGCTTTTTTCGCACTTCTGGCAACCGCCGATCTGACGGTTATGTACGATGATAACCGGGAGGCCATGAGCATCACATTTAAACCATACAAAAAAGACCTTAATTCCTGGTTGTCTTTTTATCACTGTATGTCAGCCCAAATCGCCACTATTCTGGAAGAGGCGCAAAATACAGATTTCAATTCCACTTATTTTGAAGTCTCAAAAAAATATAAAATCATTAAGCACCGGATCCGTTGATTCTGTCGCATAGTGATTGAGTTTACTGCGTTGACCCGATGCTGTCAGTCTGGCCTCTGTAGACATAGCCGCTCACTGCAGCAACATAAAAAAGTTATCACAAGATTCGCAGCCAGCAGCCAATCCGAACACGGAACCATTCTTGCTACATCCTGAACCCACTGCTATTTTTTCTCAGACTCCATGGATATCAAAACAATACAGTCGGTAAAAATAAAAACTGTTATTTAACAGGTCAACTTTGATTGACAAATTAATAATTATCAAATGGGATCTACGGCAATTCTATGCTTGTTTGTCACAGAAGACTGTTAAAACTTCTCTTAATTGCCCTGCTATTCATAATTGAAATGAACGTACAATCAGGTCATACCTCCGGCCACCAGAATGAACCCGGGCACAAGGCACCAGAAATCCGCTTTTTGGGTCTCTACGCCGGATTTAAAGCCAATAATTTCCACCTCAAGCTGGGTAACCATTATCACGTAATACACGACGTTGGCAGCCCCAAAAAGCTGTCCCTTTTTTTCCAGAATCAATGGTTGAGTCATCTGCCCGGGTTTCTGTTAGCAAAGCTGCTTCCTCCTTCAACCGTACCCTACCCTTCTTTCAGTCGCGGCTTCCCCTCACTGTCCCGGGCTTTTGGTGATGCCCCCGATTGCAACCCTCATCCGGTGATTATCGATCACTCTTTGCTGAAAAGCCGCTTATCAGTGCAAACCACTTGCATTGAAAATCATCCTGTATGGCAGATTACGGCTTCACCCTCGACATCATCGTCAGAGACTCAGGCCGTCGAGGGTGATTCTCTGTCTGCCTGGCTGTCGCTTTGGAAACTACTAAACGACACCCATACCAGTACCCTTTTCCTGCGTCCCTGGCGAGAAAGTCAGCAGAATCGCCTGCAGGCCATTATCTGCCAGACCAATCCGCTTACAGAGCATAAAAAGTGTCAGAGCGTTCTTATTGATTTCCCGCTGAATCACGCAAAACCCTGGCTATTGCCCGAACTGGCTAGAAAAGACAGTATCAGCGCTGACGGGCAAACCGCTTTGGACAGTAGTTATATTAAGCCGGTCAATCAGGCTATTGATTGCCTCTCTTCCCACGATAAGTTGTTTGGAGAACCCAATAAAAGCAAGCCAGCTGACAAAGAAAAAATACACGCTTGCCAAAATAATCACTGGCTTTATCAGTGGTCAGATCAAAACTGGGTTTATCAACCTGGCATTCCCGAGACTGCAATAAACCCTGGCCCGACACTCATGACCGGGAAGTACTTTAACCTCTGGGCACTGGAAAAGGTATCGCCCGGCAATGATACTTACCCGGCCTGGTCGAGATCTTCTTTGTTCATCGCCCGCAACGACAGACATCGGAAATACCATTTCTGGGGAGCAGGTGACCCGGTGCTGCTGATGCGGTTCGCTGATGCCCCTTATAATGTCGAGGATCATTACGCCGGTTGGGATGGACCAGAGATTGGCACCCTGGTAGAAAGTGAGCATCTCAACCTGGCTGCCCTGCTTATGAGCACGGTGACCAATACGCCCTTTAATCTCTATCAGTGGCGGGGAATTCTCTCAGGGTTCACATCACCCATCCCGAAAAGCCTCAGTGCCCTGGTAAGGGAGCAGATTCTGAGCGACCCTGGTTCACTTTACCAGTTTGTTAAACGGCGGCCTGAGTTACTGAACAATGTGTTGACCTATTTAAACCGTGAGTTTCCGGGCCACCCTGTCCACTCATACTTTTCCGGTCGTGTATCACCTTTTTTTAGCCATCAAGCAAACGGAAACCCATTGGCTTTGGTGCCCGAAACAAGCAACGCGTTCGACGGCTTTAATCCTCCTGCCATCCCTCATCAGCCAGATATGTCACTCCCCTCTACAGGGTTTGTATCAGGCATAATGACTGCTTCTGGTGTCCAGGGGAATAATGGACCGCCTGAATCTCAATCCTGCCCGAGTTATCACTCTGCACAAAAAGCGGAACAAAGTGGCAACAAAAGTAGACGAACTGCGAGCCCTGACGGCAGGAATAATATTGACGATAATGAGCCGCCACCACCGGACGACAGCCACCCGGTCACACTGGCAGACGCAGTAACCTCAGAATCCTTGCTTAACCATCTATTGTATTTCTACGGGTGCGCTGGACTCCGGCCTGAAAAAATAGGTGATATATCGGATTTTCTTCCGGAACAGCTTGGTATCACATCCAATAAAAAATTTGAAACCCTGTTCCATCAATGCCAAATACCCGATTGCGATAGTGAAACATTATATAATCAGATGTTCTGGCGTTTTGATCCGAATAATCAACGACACATGATTCTGGCATCAAAAGCACTGGAAAATTCTATACGGATTTTTGTTTCTGATGGTCAGGGATATCACTCCCACAACTACCATGATCGTACGCCTCAACAACTGGACAAGTTTGAAGATGTCGTTACGTTTCTGTTTCACGAAAATCACGCTGTAAAACTGTCTCATCTCAGTGACAACAACCTGTGGTTCACCCACTTCCTGATCAGCTCCTGCTTGAATAAGCAGGAAAACGAATGGCTGCAAGACAGTGATTTTGAGAATGCATTATGGGAACTGTTTCCACAATGGCAAAAAGACATTTTGTTATGCCGGGAAAGTCTTCAGTGCAACGCCATAAAATCTACCAGCGAACAGCCAAAAGAGAGGTCCATAAAATCTGCCAGCCGAGTGCTAAAACAGGCATTTACTGCACCCGATAAATTCATGCAGGGAAAACAGGGACAGAACCTGTTCAGGTTTTATAATAAATTAGGTTTGGTTTGTTACCCGTTCGACGCTACAGAGAAACCCGATGGAACGTTTTACATTAGTAGAAACGTGCTTGGCGCGGTGATTTTCTTCTGGGAAGAATCTGCCAGTAAATATATCGCTTTTATAGCGCCCGATCTCTCCACATCAGCAATAAACAACGAAATGCAATCTTTGGATATTCATGTAAAAGCTTATTACGAGAGCGCATTTTTAGTAAAAAAACAGGATATCCGCTACGTAATTCCTGCACTATTGGTGCTCGCACCTGTTTTTAGAAAAACCTATACAGAAGTCGATAGAGTTATATCCGATATTGGAAATGTTCTTGTTTATGGTGGTTTAGCACGATGGCAACATCTTTCGTCATTGGTTGGCCCTACCGAACTTGGCAAGTTACCTGTTACCAATAATATTGATTTGGCAGTCGATAATATCAAAAGTCTGGAAACCATTTCGGCCTTTTTAGAGGAACAGCTAAGCAGCGCACTGGCTGGCACCGTCGTAACACGCAGCTACATTCATACTATGATTTTAGCTAACCCCAAAGAATTGCAGCACAGTCGGCTACTGCATAACGTAAAGATCAGCTGCACTCCCTGTAAAAACAATGAAAAGGCAATGGGGTTCGTCACTTGCAAAGCAAAAAAATGGCGAATCTTCTCGATCGATATTTCTGCTGGTCCTGAAGGCTATTTCGATTTCACCCGAGTAGAACCTTTTGCCAGGGGTTCCAAACTGCTTATGCCAAGCCTGCCCGCTTTGGTTGAAAAACTGCTTCAGGACACGCAACCTGATCAAACCTACCCGGGTATTAATGCAAATCGACGGATGCATAATGCTCAAAATGCATTAAAAATCTTACTCGCGAGTGACACTGGGCAACAGGTTCAGGCGATTATTCAACAGTCACTGCTCAGCCGATCTTCAGAATCATCCGGGTTACCGGAATTTCTGCTTCCTTATATCAAGCCCGAACCTGACAAGGCACTGGATAGCAATAGTGATATTGACGAACAGGCAACAGTTTCTACTGCTAATTATGCCGAAGGTGCAGAGGCGATAACAAAAGATTCTTCTTTCAATTCCCATGAGAAGGAACAGAAACAACAAGAAATAAGCGACATTGCCACTGTGCCGGAAAAAAACGATATCACAGTAGAAGCAAGCCCTGATGATCAACGCTCTACAGTTGCTCATATTAGCGAGGCAGTGGCACCTGATACTGCTGAGCACTCAAATAAAGGAAAGAATAAAACCGCAGCCCAAAAGTCAATCTCGAATACGATCAATTTCGAAACAGCCTTATCTCAGTCCGTAGAAATATCAAACTGGCTTAAGGAGATGGATCATCGCTTTGCGGACGAGCTGAACAGGGCAATAAAGACGCAAGATTGCAAAGCCCCTGCAGAAAACCCTGCGCCCGATACAGAATTCGATACACTGCAAAAACAACTGCAGGACGGAAAAACAAAAACCCTGAAAATACTGGCCTGTTCCGGAGCATCTGCTGATACATCCACAGACCAACCGGTCATCACCATCAACCTGGCCAATACCCTGGGCAGTCAACCGCGCAAAGACTTAGAGCAGGCGGCTTATGAGAACCACTTCCCCTATGCGCAACTGGTTCAGGCGTTGTTCATTCTGAACCAGAAATGCCCATCTGGAAAATCAGAAATACTGCAGATCTATGAGAAGGCTTTCGAGCTACTGTTACCGTCAGCCATTGCCGGTATACCGCTTGCCTACCAATTATTAATCGGAATGCAATTGCGCAACCAACATCCGGCAGGCTGGCCCCAGCTGGAACCTGTCAACCGGCTGCTACGCAGCATGGCTTCCAGAGCGACAAGCTTAACCCGGATAAAGGTTGAAGGCCTGTTGAGCGGTGGATTTCTAGAGCAGCTCTATCAGGATACAGACGCCATCACCCTGACCAGGATTGAGCAGGGGTTAGCCAAAGAGTCAGACCTCTCAGACAGAGGCAGAGAGGTGAAGCACATTGTCAGTGCCCTGAGAGAACCAAATACTGCGTCCATATTAACAGCCCTGAAAACAGTTCGACCCAGGGCTCGGGAGCTGCAACAAACCATCGGCTCACTGATACTGATACTGGAGAGAAAAAAAGAACCCGCAGTCGGTCAGATTCACAATGAACTTTGGTCTTACAGTCTCAACGCCCTGCAAATTAAGGGCGCCTCGAAAAAAAAACCTCAGCACATGGATATATCTTATTTCCCACAGGTACTGGCCATGACTGACCTGAAAGCCTTCATGGATACTGAGCAAACCGGACAACTGCTCAAATATCATCAACCCAGATTCATAGCCTTTTGGAAAATGGGTTTTTGGGAAAGCTATCTCAAGGCTTCGTTAAGCAAAGACAGCAAGACTGAAAGGGAAATATTTGACGAGCATCATAACCAAATAAATAACAAGGCGATTAAAAAGTCCAGACTCGATTTAATAGAAGACTGGATTCTTGCCCGCTCTTTGCTGCTTTCAAGAGACTTTATTCAAATCAAAGAGGCTCCTGCCTGCCCCACTCCGGCGCAACTAACGTCTAAAACAGGTACACATTCTGAAAAAGCAAAAAGAACCGTAAATGCGGCCAGGCAGTCAAAAAAAATGAAGCCTGTTATCCGACCATCAACAGGACCACACAATGAACAAGTACATACCGGGTATTTACTTCAACTGGATAACAATATTATTCAGGAAGTCAGATTTATGCAGAAAAGCCCGAAATTATTTTTGCAACAGGTAGAAGAGCACATCACAGCATTCAGCGTAGCTCAGGTACAAAATGGCAATGATTCAACAAACAAGCTGGGAATAGGTTATTACCACTTTTTGAAGGCACTGGCCTTGATAGGGGCCAAAATGTCAGATGACAACAAAACTATTGAGTTGTCCTTTGGACCGGGAGTCAAACTTAACGCGAAAAAGATAAAAGAGTCTATTTTAATCTCTAAAGAGTATTACTTCCCCTATGCTCCAATGCTCTCTCTGTTTTTTGAACATGGTATGGAAGAAAAGCTTAAAACACCAAAGCAGGCCCTCTACTCTGCATTCTCCGGGGTGTCACAGTCCATTGAGATTTTATTAGAATTGCAAACATATGCACCGGTTCTGTCCGGACTGTTACTCAAGTGGCTGATACTGATTCCAAAGACTTTCGAACTGAAACTGGCCTTTGATGCAGAGACTTACCTGAAAAACCCGCAAGTCAATATTCCGGGCAGGGTAACACCTTCCATTCGTCTACTCAGAGAGTTTCTGGAGCAGCTTCCGGTAAAAGGCTCTGATGGCGCAGTTGATGTTGTTTTGAATCGAATGGGTCAGCAATTTACCAATACCCGGCATCTGCAAAACGTACAGCATGAACAAGCGAAAGCGACTGAGTCCGTGTCAGCAGAAGCAGCTACGACAAGTGCAGCAGATGCCATAGCTGAATTAGCCATAGAGGTAGCGATAGCAGAAGCAAACTCGCACTTGTGCTCGAGCTCGTGCTCGTGTTCGAACTCGAACTCAACAGAAAACGCTATAGTGTTAGCGGAAGCAATAGCGGAATCGAAAGCAAACGTCAAAGCGAAAGCGATAGCCCTGGCGGAAGCGACAGAGAAAGTGACAGCAGAAACGAACTCGAACGCGACAGCGTTAGATAAAACGACAGCGGTAGTGGCAGCGTTAGATAAAGCGGCAGAGACAGGTAAAGCGGCAGCGATCACGGTTCTGGAAAGGTTAAAGGAAGCGAAAGCGAAAGCAATTAAGGAAACGATAGACGAAACGGTAAACGAGACGGTTAAGGTAGCAGTAAAGGAAACGGCAGAGAGTAGAGCAGCAACATTAAGATTGGTACTGTACTTCGCTACTGGTCGAACGGAATTGATTGATTTTGTTTACCTGGATTTATCCACATTGACCATTGTTTTTTCTATAATTGGCTCTGAATCACACTCGGGACTCTTCGAGTACCTGAAAAAGGCTCATAGGCAGCTCTCTAAAGATACTAATTTTGATGATCAGATGATGGCAGATATTATAGAACTTGCTTTTCATCTGGTTAGTGTATCATCAGAAACAGAGCCGACCCTTTCTTGTCTTAAAGCCCAACCCTTCAATGCCCAGGCCCTTTTAACCGCAATGCATTTCGGTCATGACTTACAACTTCTGACAAAATTAATCGGTTTTTCTCGCGAACTGGTTACCCAAGATACCAAATTGTATATTTACAACATTCTTTTGCTGGTTCACCAGTATATTCTCGAGCTTATCGGTGGGAATGCAGAAAAGGCAAAAAAACTTCAGGTTGACTCAGATGGTTGGCAAACACTACATACATGTTTTAGGAACTATGTATGGCATAAGCCAGTCAAGGCTGTTGCACATAATATGCAATCAAAAGTCATAGACCATGTTGTCTTTAACAGCGACAGCGTAAAAAATTTCACAGATGGAGACGAAAATACTTTTCTTGTTGCTATTGAGCAAGCCAGAAAAATTGGCTATCAAAAATTAAAACAGCAGTTAAACAAATATGAGGGAAAAGTGGATTCTCAATCTACAGCGATGTCAGGCTGGCTTCATTGCCTGGCTGGATTGACGCTTCTGAAGGCACAAACAAGTTCTGATGACCAGCGGGTAATATTGACCGGTCGCAAAAAAGTACTGACCATTGCTCATGAGCATTTCGCAAAAGCACGTCATCTCGGCTTCCCCTATGGAGGTTATCTGAAATCACTGGTGGACATGCGGCTAGACAACTACCAGTATTACCAGAACGAGACATCAGAAGCCTGGCAAAGAGATCTGACCAATAAGCCTGTTATTCAATACGCATCGATCAAAAAACCAGGGGATAAGATCTTTATAGACGCGGGTAAAATTGTCACGGACATCTTGCCCGGGCTATTATCAAGCTCTCTATATGGTGTACGTTTTGCCGTTGAAGCAGCCATCAGAATCTTTACTAATGAACGGTTTAATCTTCTGCAGATGCCTCAAGCTGGTTGGCCGACACTGATCGCAAAGCACTTTTTAATTCTCCCCGTAAACCATAGCTTACAGTTTGTCTTCAACAATGATGTCACTGAAGTTGAAGAAGCGTTATTTCCAAGGATAAGTGATCCTGACAGTATTGAAAGAATACTTCTGGAACCAATGGAGAGAACCAGGCAATTTGCCACTGAAAAAAGACCAGAACAATATGGTATTTGGCTGGACAGTGAAATCGAAAATGGCGACAGGCCAGAAAGTATTAAAAAGTATTTAAGCCTTGTCAAAGCTTTTTTATTAGATAAATCAGATCTGCTGGAAACACCGGCAACAGTTTCTGATAGTGATCAATTATCAGAGAGTACTGCAAGCTATAAGCTACGCCGACTTGACTATACAGCATTGTTGGAAGAACTACAGGAAACACCACAACCTGAAACCGGTTTCGATGAATTCGTTTATAACCTGCCCAGACTGGAGTCTCACCCAAATTACGAGGCTATCAGTAATGCTCTTTTGAAAAAACATCGCACAAAGTCAGCCCTGATTCACTATTATTTATGGGCTTACGAGATCCTCAATGATAGTCGTAACAACGAACGGTATTCGTTCTGGAATAGGATAATGACACAGAAGATTGAAGAAAATGAACCAATAAAAAAGGCTTTTTTCGCACTTCTTGCAACCGCTGATCTAACGGCTATGTACGATGATAACCGGGAGGCTATGTGCACCGCATTTAAAAAATACAAAAAAGATCTTAATTCCTGGTTGTCTTTATTTCACTGTATATCGGCTGAAATCGCCTCTTTTCTGGGAGACGACCTAAAGAAAGATCACCATTATCTCGAGCATTTTAGAGCCTTGACAGAATATTAAGTCATTAAGTAACAGCCCCCTTATTCTCATCTATCTGAATACCAACTTTTTCCATCCCTCTGCGTTCCAACTCAGTTTAATTGGCTGAAGCTATTCGCCTGTTGTTGTCACCAAAGCTATAAACGCCTTAAAGGATGAAAACCTTCTGAAAAATATTAGTGTTAGGCACCCTACGGTTGCCACTCATTTCAACTTCGACGGCCCAAAAGAATTCATCAATGAACATGAAACAAACTGACGTACGATTCTCAATCGTATATCAATTTAGCAAATAGATTTTTGTCGTATAATTATTGAGTCTGCTGCTTTAACCCGAAGTTGCCAGCCTCACCTCCGGAAACAGAGCCGCTACCTTCAGCAGCAACATAAAAACGTTATCACAAGATTCGAAACCAGCAGCCAAACCGAACGCGGGACCATTCTTGCTACATCATGAACCCACTGCTATTTTTCCTCAGTCTCCATAGAGACCAGAACAATTCATTCAATCAGTATTAATAAAAACTGTTATTTAACAGGTCAACTCTGATTGACAAATTAATAATTATCAAATGGGATCTACGGCAATTCTATGCTTGTTTGTCACAGAAGACTGTTAAAACTTCTCATTGTTTCGCTGCTGTTCATGATTGCAATGAACGTACAAACAGGTCATGCCTCCGGCCACCAGAACGAACCCGGGTACAAGGCACCAGAAATCCGCTTTTTGGGTCTCTACGCCGGATTTAAAGCCAATAATTTCCACCTCAAGCTGGGTAACCATTATCACGTAATACACGACGTTGGCAGCCCCAAAAAGCTGTCCCTTTTTTTCCAGAATCAATGGTTGAGTCATCTGCCCGGGTTTCTGTTAGCAAAGCTGCTTCCTCCTTCAACCGTACCCTACCCTTCTTTCAGTCGCGGATTTCCCTCACTGTCCCGGGCTTTTGGTGATGCCCCCGATTGCAACCCTCATCCGGTGATGATCGATCACTCTTTGCTGAAAGGCCAACTGTCAATTCAAACCACTTGTATCGAAAATCATCCTGTCTGGCAGATTACGGCCTCACCCTCGACATCATCGTCAGAGACTCAGGCCGTCGAGGGTGATTCTCTGTCTGCCTGGCTGTCGCTTTGGAAACTACTAAACGACACCCATACCAGTACCCTTTTCCTGCGTCCCTGGCGAGAAAGTCAGCAGAATCGCCTGCAGGCTATTATCTGCCAGACCAATCCGCTTACAGAACATAAAAAGTGTCAGAGCGTTCTTATTGATTTCCCGCTGAATCACGCAAAACCCTGGCTATTGCCCGAACTGGCTGGAAAAGACAGTATCAGCGCTGACGGGCAAACCGCTTTGGACAGTAGTTATATCAAGCGGGTCAATCAGGCTATTCACTGCCTCTCTTCCCACGATAAGTTGTTTGGAGAACCCAATAAAAGCAAGCCAGCTGACAAAGAAAAAATACACGCTTGCCAAAATAATCACTGGCTTTATCAGTGGTCAGATCAAAACTGGGTTTATCAACCTGGCATTCCCGAGACTGCAATAAACCCTGGCCCGACACTCATGACCGGGAAGTACTTTAACCTCTGGGCACTGGAAAAGGTATCGCCCGGCAATGATACCTACCCGGCCTGGTCGGGATCTTCTTTGTTCATCGCCCGCAACGACAGACATCGGAAATACCATTTCTGGGGAGCAGGTGACCCGGTGCTGCTGATGCGGTTCGCTGATGCCCCTTATAATGTCGAGGATCATTACGCCGGTTGGGATGGACCAGAGATTGGCACCCTGGTAGAAAGTGAGCATCTCAACCTGGCTGCCCTGCTTATGAGCACGGTGACCAATACGCCCTTTAATCTCTATCAGTGGCGGGGAATTCTCTCAGGGTTCACATCACCCATCCCGAAAAGCCTCAGTGCCCTGGTAAGGGAGCAGATTCTGAGCGACCCTGGTTCACTTTACCAGTTTGTTAAACGGCAGCCTGAGTTACTGAACAATGTATTGACCTATTTAAACCGTGAGTTTCCGGGCCACCCTGTCCACTCATACTTTTCCGGTCGTGTATCACCTTTTTTTAGCCATCAAACAAACGGAAACCCATTGGCTTTGGTGCCCGAAACAAGCAACGTGTTCGACGGCTTTAATCCTCCTGCCATCCCTCATCAGCCAGATATGTCACTCTCTTCTACAGGGTTTGTATCAGGCATAATGACTGCTTCTGGTGTCCAGGGAAATAATGGACCGCCTGAATCTCAGTCCTGCCCGAGTAATCCCTCTGCACAAAAAGCCGAACAAAGTGGCAACAAAAGTAGACGAACTGCGAGCCCTGACGGCAGGAACAATATTGACGACAACGAGCCACCACCGGGCGGTAACCATCCGGTCACACCAGCAGACGCAGTGCACTCAACATCCTTGCTTAAACATCTATTGCATTTTTACAGACACTGCGGACTTTGGCCTGGAAGAGTAATCCATGGCTCGGATTTTCTTCCAGAGCACCTCGATATCACAACCAGTGAAAATTTTGAAACCCTGGCCCGTCAATGCCAACCACCTGACAGTGAAAGTGAAGCATTATATAACCAGATGCTCCGGGGTTTTGATCCAAAAAACCAACAACACCTGGTGCTGGCATCAAAAGCCCTGCAAAACTCTATACTGGCCATCGTTCCTGACGGTCAGAAATATCGCTGTTATAGCCATGATATAAAACATGATCACATGCCTCAACAACCTCTGAAAGGGCTTGAAGATTGTCATACGTTCCTGTTTCACGAGAATCACGCTGTAAGACTGTTTCATCACAGTGACAGCAACCTGTGGTTCACTCACTTCCTGATCCGATCCCAATTAAACGAAGAGGAAAACCAATGGCTGCAAGACAGTGAGTTTGAAAATGCTTTGTGGGAGTTGTTTCCACAATGGCAAAAAGACATTTTATTATGCCGGGAAAGTCTTCATTGCAACGCCATAAAATCTACCAGCGATCAGCTAAAAGAGGCGTCCATAAAATCGGCCAGCAAACAGCTAAAACAAGCGTTTACTGCACCCGATAGATTCATAGAGGGAGAACACGGACATAACCTACTCAGTTTTTACAATAAATTACGCCTTGTTTGTTACCTGTTCGATGATACAGAGACTATCGATGAAACTTTTTACATTAGCAAAAACCTGCTTGGAGCCGTGATTTTTTTCTGGGAAAACTCTGCCAGTAACTATATCGCCTTTATAGCTCCAGATCTCTCGGCATCAACGATAAACAACAAAATGAAATCTTTGGATAATCATTTAAAAGCCTGTTTCGAGGGCGCATTTTTAGTAAAAAAACAGGATATCCGCTATGTAATTCCTGCACTGTTGGTGCTCGCACCTGTTTTTAAAAAAACCTATGCAGAAATCGAAAGTGTTTTATCCGATACTGGAGATGCTCTTGTTTATGGGGGTTTAGCCAGGTCGCAACATCTTTCATCAGTGGTTAAACCCACCGAAATTGGCAAGATACCTGTTACCAATGATATTGAATTGGCAGTCAGGGATATCAAAAATCTGGAAACCATTTCGGAGTCTATAGAGAGTAAACTAAGAAGCGATCTGTCTGGTACCATCGTTAGGCGCAGCAATATTCACACTATGGTTTTAAACCCAAAAAAATCGCAGCGCAGACGGCTAAGGAACACCGTAAAGATCAACGGCTATCCTGATAAAAACAATGAAAAGGCCATGGGGTTGAGCCGTTGCAAAGCAAAAGAGTGGCGAATCATATCAATCAATATTTCTGCCGGTCCTGACGGGTACTTCGATTTCATCCGTGTAGAACCTTTTGCCAAGGGTTCCAAACTGCTTATGCCAAGCCTGCCCGCTATAGTTGAAAAACTACTTCAGGACACGCAACTTGATCAAACTTACCCGGGTAGTAATGCAACAAAGCGACAGGCGCAAAATGCTCAAAATGTATTAAAGATCTTGCTCGCAAGTGACACTCAACGACAGGTTGAGGAGATTATTCAGCAGTCAGTGTTCAGCAGCTACTCAAAATCATCCAGGTTACCCGAATTTCTGATGCCTTATATCAAGCCACAACCTGACAACGAACAGGAAAGCACTATTAATGTAGAGAATAAGACAGAAAATGATGCGAGCGATGAACACTCTACAGTAGCTCATGACAGTAAGCCAGTGGCACCAGTCCTGGCTGAACATTCAAAAAAGAAAAAAAACGAAACCTCCGCCAAAAAGTCAATTTCCGATACGATCGATTTCGAAACGGCTTTGTCTCAGTCCATAGAAATATCAAACTGGCTTAAGGAGATGGATTATAACTTCCCGAGTGAGCTGAATAGGGCAACAAAGGCACAAGATTGCGAAGGCTTTGAAGAAAACGAAGCCTCTAAAGAAAACCCTGCGTCCGATATAGAATTCAATACACTGCAAAATCAACTTAAGGAAGGAAAAACAAAAACCCTGCAAATACTGTCTTGTTCAGGGGCTTCTGCAGATACATCCGGTGAGCAACCGGTCATCACCATCAATATGGCAAATACCCCGGACAGTCAACAGCGCTCAGGGTTAGAACAGGCTGCTTATGAAAACCACTTTCCCTATGCACAACTGATTCAGGCGTTGTTCATTCTGAACCAAAAAATCCCATCCGGAAAACCGGAAGCACTTCAGATCTATGAAAATGCTTTCGAGCTGCTGTTACCGGCGGCCCTTGCCGGTATACCGCTTGCCTACCAATTATTAATCGCGATGCAATTACACAACCAACATCCGGCAGGCTGGCCCCAGATAGAACCTGTAAACCGGCTGTTACGCAGCATGGCTTCCAGACAAACCAGCATCAATCAGGTGAAGGTTGAAGGCCTGTTGAGTGGTGGATTTCTGGAGCAGCTCTATCAGGATACAGACGTCACCACCCTGACCAGGATTGAGCAAGGCTTAGCCAAAGAGTCAGAACTCTCAGACAAAGGCAGAGAAGTGAAGCACATTGTCAATGCCCTGAGACAACCGGATACCCCCTCTATATTAACAGCCCTGAAAGCAGTTCATCCCAGGACTCGGGAGCTGCAACAAACCATCGGGTCACTGATACTGATACTTGAGAAAAAAAAAGAACCCGCAGTCGGTCAGATTCATAATGAACTTTGGTCGTACAGCCTCAACGCCCTGCAAATCAAGGGAGCCTTGAAAAAAAAATCTCAGGTCATTGATATATCGTGTTTCCCATATGTGCTGGCCATGACTGACCTGAAGGCATTCATGGATACTGAGCGCACCGGACAATTGCTCAAAAATCATCAACCCAGATTCATAGCCTTTTGGAAAGTGGGTTTTTGGGAAAGCTATCTCAAAACTTCGTTAAGCAAAGACAGCAAGACAGAAAAGGAAAGATTTGACCGGCATCATGAAAAAATAAGCAATAAAGCGATTAAAAAGTCCAGATCCAATTTAATAAAAGACTGGATTCTTGCCCGATCTTTTCTGCTTTCAAGAGATTTTATCCAAATCAAAAAGGTTCAGGCTTCACCCACTCCATCCACTTTAACGCAGCTATCATCTGGAACAGCTACAAACTCTGAAAAAGCAAAAAGAACCGTAAATGCAGCCAGACAGTCAACAGAACTGAAGCCAGGCATTCAACCATCAAAAGGACTATTCAATGAACAACTACATAACCAGTATTTATTTCAGCTGGATAACAACATTATTCAGGAAGTCAGATTTATGCAGGAAAACCCGAAAAGATTTTTGCAACAGGTAGAAGACCGCATTACCGCATTCAGAAAGGCTCTGGTAAAAAATAGCAATAACTCAACAAACAAGCTGGGAACAGGTTATTACTATTTTCTGAAGGCACTGGCCATGATAGGGGCCAAAATGTCAGATGACAACAAAACTATTGAACTGTCCTTTAGCCCGGAAGCCAGACTCAACGCGATAAAGATAAGGGAGTCTATTTTAGTGTCCAAAGATCTTAACTTCCCTTATGCCTCGATGCTCTTTCTGTTTTTTGAACATGGCATGGGAAGAAAGCCTAATCAAGTAATCCAGGCCTATTGCTCTGCATTCTCCGGGGTATCACAGTCTATTGAGTTTTTATTAGAATCGCGCGCAGATACACCGGTTCTGGCCGGACTATTACTCAAATGGCTGGTGCTGATTCCAAAGCCTTTCGCACTGAAACTGGCCTTTGATGCCGACACTTACCTCAAAAACCCGCAAAGCAAGATTCCAGGCAGGCTAACACCTTCTATACATATACTAAGAGAATTTCTGGAGGAGCTTCCGGTAAAAGGTCCTGATGGTGCAGTTGATGTTGTATTGAATCGATTGAGCCAGCTATTTACAAATACCGCGTATCTGCTAAACGAACAGCATGAACAAGGGGAATCGTCTCAGTCAGCCTCAGTGGCAGCAATTGAGGCCAAGAAAGCGGCAGAAGAAGCCATAGTAGAAGTAGCCATAGCAGTAGCGGTAGCGGTAGCGAACGAGAACGAGAACGAGTTAGCGAACGAGATAGTAAAAGTGAAGGCGACCGCAAAAGAGAAAGCGATGGCGTTAACGAAAGCAACAAGGAAACTGACACTAATAACGAAGTCGAACGCTACAGGGTTGGAGATATCGACAGAGGTGGTAACGGCGATAGGTAAGCTGGTAGACGCAGCTAAAGCGGCAGCGCATACGATAATAGAAGTGTTAACGGACGAGAAAGCGAAAGCGGTAGAGGAAGCGGTAGAGGAGGCGGTAGACGATACGCTAAGGGAAACAGTATTAGAGGCGGAAGAAAGAACAGAAGCAGCATTAAGATTGATACTTTACTTCGCCACTGACCGAACGGAATTGATTGATTTTATTTGCCTGGACCTATCCATATTGACCATTGTCTTTTCTATAATTGGCCCTGAATTAGACACGGAGCTCCCCACATACCTGAAAAAAGCCCAGAGGAATCTCTCTGAAGATAGTGAACCTGAAAATCGGGCAATGGCAGATGTTATAGAGCTTGCTTTTCATCTGGTTGGTGCATCACCAGAAGCAGAGCTGGCCCTCCCTCATCTTAAAACCCAATCCTTCGATAACCAGGCTCTCTTAACCGCTATGCATTTTGGTCATGACTTACAATTTTTGACAAAATTAATTGGCTTGTCTCGCGAACTGGTTACCGAAGATAGCCATTCGTTTTATAACATTCTTTTGCTGGTTCACCAGCATATTCTCACTCTTATCGGTGTAAATGCAGAAAAGGCAAAAAAACTCCAGGCTAACTCAATGGGCTGGAAAATATTAGGCACCGGGTTAAAGAACTCTGTATGGTATAAGCCGGTCAAGACTGCTTCCCATAATATGCAATCAAAAGTCATGGACTATGTTGTCTTTAAAAATGACAGCGTGAAAAAGTTCTGGGATGGAGACGAAAGTATTTTTATTCTTGCTACCGAGCAAGCCAGAAAAGTTGGCTATCGGAAATTAAAACAGCAGTTAAACCAATACGAGGGTAAATTGGATTATCAATCTTTACAGATGTCAGGCTGGCTTCATTGTCTAGCTGGATTGACACTTCTGGAAGCAAAAGTAGGTTCTGATCACCAGAAGATAATATTAACCGATCGCAAAAGCGTCCTGATCAGTGCTCATAATCATTTTATGAAAGCACGTGAAATTGGCTTTCATTATGGTGGTTATCTGGAATCTCTGGTATTTATGCGACTAGCAAACCACTACCAGTATTATCAGAACGAGACATCAGAAACCTGGCAAAAAGACTCAATCTATAAGCCTGTTATTCAATACACATCGACCAAAAGACCAGGAGAGAAGATTTTTATTGAAGCGGGAAAGATTGTTACGGAAATTTTGCCCGGTTTGCTGGCAAGTTCTTTACTTGGTGTACGTTTTTCGGCCGAAACAGCCATCAGAATCTTTACTGATAAACGGTTTAACCTTCTGCATATCCCACAGGCTGGTTGGCCGACAATGCTCACAAAGTACCTTTTGAGTTGCCCTGCAAACTATCGCATCCAGTTTCTGTTCAGCAATGACGGTCCTGAAGCTGAAAATGCGCTATTTCCCAGGACAAATGATCCAGACAGTATTGAGGGAATACTTCTGAAACCACTAGATAAAACAAGACAGGTATCCATTAGCGAAAGACCAGAGTATTATGGTATTTTTCTGGACAGTGAAATCGAGAATGGTGACAGGCCAGAAAGTATTAAAAAGTATTTAAGCCTTGTCAAAGCTTTTTTATTCAATAAATCAGATCTGTTGGATACACCATACGAGGCAACAGTTTCTGACAGTGATCAATTATCAGAGAGTATTGCAAGCTATAAGCTAAGCTGGTTCGACTATACAACATTGTTGAAAGAACAACAGGAAACACCACAACCTGAAACCGGTTTGGATGAATTCGTTTATAACCTGCCCAGGCTGGAATCTCACCCAAATTACGAGGCTATAACGAATGCTCTTTTGAATAAGCATCGTAAAAAGTCAGCCCTGATTCATTATTATTTATGGGCTTACGAGACCCTCAATGATAGCCTTGAAAACGAAAGGGATCTGTTCTGGAGTGAGATAATGACAAAGAAAATCGAAGAAAATAAACCAATGAAAAAAGCTTTCTTGGCACTTCTGGCAACCGCCGATCTAACGGTTATGTACGATGATAACCGGGAGGCAATGATCAATGCATTCAAACAATACAATATAGATCTTTCTAGCTGGCTGGCCTTTTTACACTCGATCTCAGCCACTTCCGCCTTATTTCTGGGCGAGAAGCAAAAGGCAGATTATCATTTCGAGCTTTTTGAAAAACTAAAAGGCATGTAACTTCATTAATTAACTAATCAGCAGGAATAGCAGGAAGACCAAATCCGTAAATTGAAGGCATGTGTTCAGTTTACGCTTAGCTACAAAGCCACTCTTGCTACATCCTGAACCCACTGCTATTTTTCCTCAGGCTCCATAGAGATCAGAACAATTCAATAAATAAAATCTGTTGTTTAACAGGTCAATTCTGATTAATAAATTAATAATCATCAGTTGGGATCTATGGCAACTCTATGCTCGTTTGTCACAGAAGACTGTTAAAACTTCTCTTTATTTCGCTGCTGTTCATGATTGCAATGAACATACAAACAGGTCATGCCTCCGGCCACCAGAGTGAACCCGGATACAAGGCACCAGAAATCCGCTTTTTGGGTCTCTACGCCGGATTTAAAGCCAATAACTTTCACCTCAAGCTGGGTAACCATTATCACGTAATACACGACGTTGGCACCCCCAAAAAACTGTCCCTTTTTTTCAGGAATCAATGGTTGAGTCATCTGCCCGGGTTCCTGTTTGCAAAACTGCTTCCGCCTTCAATCATACCCTACCCTTCTTTCAGTCGCGGCTTCCCCTCACTGTCCCGGGCTTTTGGTGATGCCCCCGATTGCAACCCTCATCCGGTGATGATCGATCACTCTTTGCTGAAAGGCCGACTGTCAGTACAAACCGCTTGTATCGAAAATCATCCTGTATGGCAGATTACGGCTTCACCCTCGACATCATCGTCAGAGACTCAGGCCGTCGAGGGTGATTCTCTGTCTGCCTGGCTGTCGCTTTGGAAACTACTAAACGACACCCATACCAGTACCCTTTTCCTGCGCCCCTGGCGGGAAAGTCAGCAGAATCGCCTGCAGGCTATTATCTGCCAGACTAATCCGCTTACAGAGCATAAAAAGTGTCAGAGCGTTCTTATTGACTTCCCGCTGAACCACGCAAAACCCTGGCTATTGCCCGAACTGGCTAAAAAAGACATCATCAGCACTGACGGGCAAACCGCTTTAGACAGTGGCTATATCAAGCGGGTCAATCAGGCTATTCACTGTCTCTCTTCCCACAATAAGTTGTTTGGAGAATCCAATAAAAGCAAGACAACTGACAAAGAAAAAATTCACGCCTGCCAGAATAATCACTGGCTTTATCAATGGTCGGATCAAAGCTGGCTTTACCAACCGGGTATTCCCGAGACTGCGGTAGAACCCAGCCCGGCACTCATGACCGGGAAGTACTTTAACCTCTGGGCACTGGAAAAAGTATCGCCTGGCAATGATACCTGTCCAGCCTGGTCAAGATCTTCTTTATTCATCGCCCGCAACGACAGACATCGGAAATACCATTTCTGGGGAGCAGGTGATCCGGTGCTGCTGATGCGGTTCGCTGATGCCCCTTATAATGTCGAGGATCACTACGCCGGTTGGGACGGACCTGAGATTGGCACCCTGGTAGAAAGTGAGCACCTTAACCTGGCCGCCCTGCTTATGAGCACGGTGACCAGTACGCCCTTTAATCTCTATCAATGGCGGGGAATTCTCTCAGGGTTCATACCACCCATCCCCAAAAGCCTCAGTGCCCGGGTAAGGGAGCAGATTCTGAGCGACCCCGGTTCACTTTACCAGTTTGTTAAACGGCGGCCTGAGTTAATGAACAATGTGTTGACCTATTTAAACCGGGAGTTTCCGGGGCACCCTGTCCACTCACACTTTTCCGATCGTGTATCACCTTATTTTACCCGTCAAACAAACGGAAACCCACTGGCTTTGGTGCCCCAAACAAGCAACGCATTCGACGGTTTTCATCCTCCTGCCATCCCTCATCAGCCAGATGTGTCACTCCCCTCTATGGGGTTTGCATCAGGCATAATGACTGCTTCTGGTGTCCAGGGGAATAATGGACCGCCTGAATCTCAGTCCTCCCCGAGTAATCCCTCTGCACAAACAGCCGAACAAAGTGGCAACAAAAGTAAACGAACTGCCAGCTCTGTCGGTAGGAACAATATTGACGACAATGAGCCACCACCACCGGGCGGCAAGCATCCGGTCACACCAGCAGACGCAGTACCCTCAGCATCCTTGCTTAAACATCTATTCTATTTGTACAGGCGCTCCGGACTTCGCCCTGAAAGAGTGACCCGTAGATCGGACTTTCTTTCAGAACAGCTTGGTATCACATCCAGGGAAAAATTTGAAACCCTGCTCCGTCTATACAAACCACCCGATTGTGGAAGTGAAACATTATATAACCAGATGCTCCGGGGTTTTGATCCAAAAAACCAACAACACATGATGCTGGCATCCAAAGCACTGGCAAATTCTATACAGGTCATTGTTACTGATGGTCGGGGATATCTCTCCCATAGCTACCATGACCACACCCCTCAAGAGCCTCTGGACGGGCTTGAAAATATCGATATGTTCCTGTTTCACGAGAATCACACGGTAAAACTGTCTCATCAAAGTGACAACGACCCCTGGTTCACTCACTTCCTGATCAGCTCCTACCTGAACAAGCAGGAAAACGAATGGCTGGAAGACAGTACGCTTGAAAATGCTTTATGGGAACTGTTTCCACAATGGCAGAAGGATGTTTTGTTATGCCGGGAAACGCTCCAGTGCAACGCCATAAAATCTGCCAGCGAGCGGCTGGAGGAGGCATCCACAAAATCTGCCAGCGCACTGCTGGAAGCGGCGTCCATACAATCTGCCAGCGAAATGCTACAACAGGCGTTTATTGCACCCGATAAATTCATGCAGGGAGATCTCGGACAGAACCTGTTCAGGTTTTACAATAAATTACGCCTTGTTTGTTACCCGTTCGACGATACAGAGAACCCTGATGGAACATTTTACGTTAGCAAAAACGTGCTTGGAGCAGTGGTTTTTTTCTGGGAAGAGTCTGCCAGTAAATATATCGCCTTTATAGCCCCTGATCTCTCCACATCTGCAATAAACGACAAAATACAGTCTTTGGATAATCATGTAAAAGATTATTCCGAGGGCGTATTTTTAGTAAAAAAACAGGATATCCGCTATGTGATTCCTGCACTCCTGGTGCTGGCACCTGTTTTTAGAAAAACCTATGCAGAAGCCGAGAGTATTATATCCGATACTGAAGATGCTTTTGTTTATGGGAGTTTAGCCAGATGGCAACATCTCTCGTCATTGTTTAAACCCACCGAACTGGGCAAGGTACCTGCTACCAATAATATTGATCTGGCAGTTGAGAATATTCAAAGTCTGGAAAAGATTTCGGCCTCCCTTGAGGAAAAGCTGACACGCGCCCTGCCTGGCACTACCGTGAGACGCAACAACTTTCACACCATAGCTTTAGCCAGCCCGAAAGAATTGCGGCGCACAGGGTTACTGCACACTTTAAAGATCCATTGCTTTCCCGATAACGGCAAAGAAAATACGATAAGATTCGCCGCTTGCAAGACCAAAAAATGGCGCATCTTATCGATCAATATTTCTGCCGGCCCTCAAGGGTATTTCGATTTCACCCGTGTAGAACCTTTTGCCAAGAGTTCCAGGCTACTTATGCCAAGCCTGCCCGCTATGGTTGAAAAACTGCTTCAGGACACACAACTTGATCAAACCTGCCCGGGCATTGATGCAAAGAAAAGGGGGCAAAATGCTCAAAATATATTAAAAATCTTGCTGGTGAGTGACACTGAGCAACAGGTTCAGGCGATTATTCAACAGTCACTGCTCAGCCGTTCTTCAGAATCATCCGGGTTACCGGAATTTCTGCTTCCTTATATCAAGCCCGAACCTGACAAGGCACTGGAAAGCAATAGTGATATTGACGAACAGGCAACAGTTTCTACCGCTGCTTATGTCGAAGCTAGAGAAGCGATAACAAAAGATTCTTCTTTCGATTCCCATGAGAACAAACAGAAACAACAAGAAATAAGCGACATTGCCACGGTACCAGAAAAAAACGATATCACAGTAGAAGCAAGCCCTGATGATCAACGCTCTGTAGTTGCTGATAACAGTGAGGCAATGGCACCTGATCCTGCTGAACGCTCAAATAAAAGAAAGAATAACACCCCAGCCCAAAAGTCAATCTCGAATACGATCGATTTCGAAACGGCCTTGTCTCAGTCCGTAGAAATATCAAACTGGCTTAAGGAGATGGATCATAGCTTTGCGGACGAGCTGAACAGGGCAACAAAGACACAAGATTGCAAAGCCTCTGCAGAAAGCGAAGCCCCGGCAGAAAATCCTGCGCCCGATAAAGAATCCAATACACTGCAAAAGCAACTGCATGACGGAAAAACAAAAACCCTGAAAACACTGGCCTGTTCCGGAGCATCGGCTGATACATCTACAGACCAGCCAGTCATCACCATCAACCTGGCCCATACCCCGGCCAAAAGCTTAGAACAGGCGGCTTATGAGAACCACTTTCCTTATGCGCAACTGGTTCAGGCGTTATTCATTCTGAACCAGAAATTCCCAGCTGGAAAATCAGAAGTATTGCAGATCTACGAAAAAACCTTCGAGCTACTGCTACCGGCAGCCATTGCCGGTATACCGCTTGCCTACCAATTATTAATCGGGATGCAATTGCGCAACCAACATCCGGCAGGCTGGCCTCAGATGGAACCTGTCAACCGGCTGTTACGCAGCATGGCTTCCAGAGCGACAAGCTTCAACCAGGTAAAAGTTGAAGGTCTATTGAAGGGTGGATTTCTGGAGCAGCTCTATCAGGATACAGACGCCATAACCCTGACCAGGATTGAGCAGGGGTTAGCCAAAGAGTCAGACCTCTCAGACAGAGGCAAAGAGGTGAAGCACATTGTCAATGCCCTGAGAGAACCGGATACCGCCTCTGTATTAACAGCCCTGAAAGCAGTTCGACCCCGGACTCGTGAACTGCAACAAACCATCGGTTCACTGATACTGATACTGGAGAGAAAAAAAGAACCCGCAGTCGCTCAGATTCACAGTGAACTTTGGTCGTACAGCCTTAACGCCCTGCAAATTAAAGGCGCCTCGAAAAAAAAAGCTCAGCTCATGGATATATCTTATTTCCCAAACGTACTGGCCATGACTGACCTGAAGGCATTCATGGATACTGAGCAAACCGGACAACTGCTCAAATATCATCAACCCAGATTCATAGCCTTTTGGAAAATGGGTTTTTGGGAAAGCTATCTCAAGGCTTCTTTGAGCAAAGACAGTAAGGGTGAAAAGGAAATTTTTGACGGGCATCATAACAAAATAAGCAATAAAGCGATTAAAAAGTCCAGATCCGATTTAATAAAAGACTGGATGCTTGCCCGCTCTTTGCTGCTTGCAAGAGACTTTATTCAAATCAAAAAGGTTCCGGTTTCCCCCACTCCGGCGCAACTAACCTCTGGAACAGGTACACATTCTGAAAAAGCAAAAAGAACCGTAAAAGCAGCCAAACAACCAAAAGACCTGAGGCCTGGCATCCGACCATCAACAGGATCGCACAATGAACAATTATATATCCGGTATTTAGTACAACTGGATAACAATATTATTCAGGAACTCAGACTTATTCAGACCAACCCGGAGAATTTTTTACAACAGGTAGAAGCTCACATCACTGCATTCAGAAAAGCTCTGGTAAGAAATGGCAACGATTTAACAGACAATCTGGGAATCGGTTATTACTATTTTCTGAAGGCACTGGCCATGATGGGGGCCAAAATGTCAGATGATGAAAAAACCATTGAGTTGTCTTTTACCCCTGAAGTCAAACTCAACGCTAAAAAGATAAAAGAGACTATTAGATTGTCTGATAAACATTTCTTCCCCTATGCCCCATTGCTCTTGCTGTTTTTTGAGCATGGCATGGGAGGAAATACTAATACAATAGCGAAGGCCCATTACTCTGCATTCTCCGGAGTGTCGCAGTCTATTGAGATTTTATTAGAATCGCTCTCAATCCCACAGGTTATGGCCGGACTATTACTCAAGTGGCTGATACTGATTCCAAAGCCTTTCAAACTGAAACTGGCCTTTGATGCAAACACCTACCTGAAAAGCCCGCAAAGCAATATTCTCGGCAGGGTTACACCTTCCATACGAATACTCAGAGAATTTATGGATCAGCTAACGGTAAAAGGCTCTGACGGCGCAGTTGATGTTGTTTTGAGTCGAATGGGCCAGAAACATACCATTAGCCAGCATCTGCCAAACAAACAGAATGAAAAAGCGGAAAAGAAATCGGCTGCAGCCGAGTCAGGCAAAGCAGGAGTGGCTGGAGTACTGTTAGCGGCAACGAAAGAAGCTCTGAAAGCTTTAGAAGTAGCGAAAAATGCTTCGAAAGCAGCAGCAGTAGCTCTGGAGACAGCAAATGCAGAAGCGAGAGAGGCTTCGAGAGCGGCTGCAGTTGCCTTAGAGGTAGCGAATACAGAAGCGAAAGAGGCTTCGACAGCGGCAGCAGTAGCCTTAGAGATAGCGAATACAGAAGCGAGAGTATTAACGTTAAATACGGAGTTAGCAAAAGCTAAAGCGGAAGTGATAGCTGCAGAAAAAGCGCTGGCGGCAGCGAATTTGGAAACAGTAGAGACAGCGGAAGCAGAATTAAGATTGACACTTTACATCGCTACTGGCCGAACGGAACTGTTGGATTTTGATAGCCTGGATCTTTCGACATTGATCATTAGCTTTTCTATATTAGGCTATGTTTCAGACTTGGAGGTTACCACATTCCTGAGACAGGTTCAGAGCGAGCTCACTAAAAATATTGATCCGGAGAGGCGGGCACTGGCAGATATTATAGAACTTGCTTTTTATCTGGTTCTGTATAATCCATCACCAGAAGAAGAGCCGGATCTCCATCATCTTAAGGCCCTTCCATTCTCTTCCCAGGCTAACATGACCATTCTTCATTTTGGTCATGACTTACGACTTCTGGCAAAAATAATTCATTTGCTTCCTGAAATAGCTGTCCACGATACCATGTCGTATTATTACAACACCTTTTTTCTGATTCACGAGTATATTCTCACGCTCATTGGTGGAAATGCAGAAAAGGCAAAAAAACTCCAGATTGATTCAGTTGGTTGGCAAACATTACACGATTGGTTTAGGCACTATACATGGTATAAGCCAGCAAATACTGTCGCAAGTCGTATTGAATCAAAAATCATTGAACAGGTTGTCTTTAACTATGACAGCTTGGAAATATTCATAGCTGGAAACGAACGTATTTTTATTCTTGCTATTGAGCAAGCCAGAAAAGTTGGCTATCAGAAATTAAAACAGCAGTTAAACGAATATGATGGTAAATTGGATATTCAATCTGTACAGATGTCAGGCTGGCTTCATTGTCTGGCTGGATTGACGCTTCTGGAGGCACAAGTAAGTTCTGGCTTGCAGCGGGTAGTATTAAACGGTCGCAAAAGCGTTCTGGGCAGTGCTTATTATCATTTCGAAAGAGCACATCGACTCGGCTTTGTTTATGGTGGTTACCTGGCATCACTGGTGCATATGCGTCTGGATGAGCACTTTCAGTATTATCAGGGCGAGACATCCGAAGCCTCGCGAACAGACTCCACCAATAACCCTGTTATTCAATACCCATCGACCAGAAAACCAGGGGAAACGATCTTTATTGAAGCAGGTAAAATTGTTAACGATATTTTGCCAAGCTTAATAACAAGCTCTAGATTGGGTGTGCGTTTTGCGGCTGAAGCAGCTATCAGAGTCTTTACTGACAATCGGTTTAATCTTCTGCAAACTCCTCAGGCCGGTTGGCCAGCACTGATCGCAAAGCATTTTTTGATTACCCCCGTAATCCATAACCTGCAATTTGTATTCAGCAATCATGGCCCGGAAGTTGAAGAAGCGTTATTTCCCGAGATAAGTAATCCTGACAGCATTGAGAGAATACTTATGGAACCACTGGAGAAAACAAGGCATTTCCCCATTAAAAAAAGACCAAAACAATATGGTATTGCTCTGGACAACAAAATCAAAAGCAGTAGCAGGCCAGAAAATAGTAAAAAGTATTTGAGCCTTGTCAAAGCTTTTGTATTGGGTAAATCAGAGGTGCCGGATATATCATCCCTGACAACAACTTCTGATGTTGATCAATTATCAGAGAATATCGCAAGCTATGAGCTAAGTCGGTTTGACTATACAACGTCGTTTGGATTGCTACATGAAACACCACAACCTGAAACCGGTTTGGATGAATTCGTTTTTAATCTGCCCCGGCTAAAATCTCACCCAAAGTATGAGGCTATCAGTAATGCTCTTTTGAAGAAACATCGTACAAAGTCAGCCCTGGTTCACTATTATTTATGGGCTTACGAGACCCTCGATAACAGCTATGACAACGAACGACAGCTGTTCTGGGAGGAAATAATGACAAAGAAGATTGAAGAAAATAAACCAATGAAAACAGCTTTCCTGACACTTTTGGCAACCGCCGATCTAACGGTTATGTACGATGATAACCGGGAGGCCATGAACACTGCATTCAAACAATACAATACGGATTTTGCTCCCTGGTTGGTCGTTTTTCACGGGTTCTCGGCCAATTCCGCTTTTGCTCTGGGAGAGACACAAAAAGCAGATTTCCATCAAAAGCATCATGAAAACCAACAAAAACTAGTACTTCATTCATTATCTGGCCCGTTAGGAACACTGGAAAGACCAAGTGAGTAAATTGAAGGCATGTGTTCAGTTTACGCTCAGCTACAAAGCCACTCTTGCTACATCCTGAACCCACTGCTATTTTTCCTCAGACTCCATAGAGATCAGAACAATTCAATAAATAAAAACTGTTGTTTAACAGGTCAATTCTGATTAATAAATTAATAATCATCAATTGGGATCTATGGCAACTCTATGCTTGTTTGTCACAGAAGACTGTTAAAACTTCTCTTTATTTCGCTGCTGTTCATGATTGCAATGAACGTACAAACAGGTCATGCCTCCGGCCACCAGAGTGAACCCGGATACAAGGCACCAGAAATCCGCTTTTTGGGTCTCTACGCCGGATTTAAAGCCAATAACTTTCACCTCAAGCTGGGTAACCATTATCACGTAATACACGACGTTGGAACCCCCAAAAAACTGTCCCTTTTTTTCAGGAATCAATGGTTGAGTCATCTGCCCGGGTTCCTGTTTGCAAAACTGCTTCCGCCTTCAATCATACCCTACCCTTCTTTCAGTCGCGGCTTCCCCTCACTGTCCCGGGCTTTTGGTGATGCCCCCGATTGCAATCCTCATCCGGTGATGATCGATCACTCTTTGCTGAAAAGCCGCTTATCAGTGCAAACCACTTGCATCGAAAATCATCCTGTATGGCAGATTACGGCTTCACCCTCGACATCATCGTCAGAGACTCAGGCCGTCGAGGGTGATTCTCTGTCTGCCTGGCTGTCGCTTTGGAAACTACTAAACGACACCCATACCAGTACCCTTTTCCTGCGTCCCTGGCGGGAAAGTCAGCAGAATCGCCTGCAGGCTATTATCTGCCAGACTAATCTGCTTACAGAGCATAAAAAGTGTCAGAGCGTTCTTATTGACTTCCCGCTGAACCACGCAAAACCCTGGCTATTGCCCGAACTGGCTAAAAAAGACATCATCAGCACTGACGGGCAAACCGCTTTAGACAGTGGCTATATCAAGCGGGTCAATCAGGCTATTCACTGTCTCTCTTCCCACAATAAGTTGTTTGGAGAACCCAATAAAAGCAAGTCAGCTGACAAAGCAAAAGTACACGCCTGCCAGAATAATCACTGGCTTTATCAGTGGTCGGATCAAAGCTGGCTTTACCAACCGGGTATTCCCGAGACTGCGGTAGAACCCAGCCCGGCGCTCATGACCGGGAAGTACTTTAACCTCTGGGCACTGGAAAAAGTATCGCCTGGCAATGATACCTGTCCAGCCTGGTCAAGATCTTCTTTATTCATCGCCCGCAACGACAGACATCGGAAATACCATTTCTGGGGAGCAGGTGACCCGGTGCTGCTGATGCGGTTCGCTGATGCCCCTTATAATGTCGAGGATCATTACGCCGGTTGGGACGGACCTGAAATTGGCACCCTGGTAGAAAGTGAGCACCTTAACCTGGCCGCCCTGCTTATGAGCACGGTGACCAGTACGCCCTTTAATCTCTATCAATGGCGGGGAATTCTCTCAGGGTTCATATCACCCATCCCCAAAAGCCTCAGTGCCCGGGTAAGGGAGCAGATTCAGAGCGACCCCGGTTCACTTTACCAGTTTGTTAAACGGCGGCCTGAGTTACTGAACAATGTGCTGACCTATTTAAACCGGGAGTTTCCGGGGCACCCTGTCCACTCACACTTTTCCGGTCGTGTATCACCTTATTTTACCCGTCAAACAGACGGAAACCCACTGGCTTTGGTGCCCCAAACAAGCAACGCATTCGACGGTTTTCATCCTCCTGCCATCCCTCATCAGCCAGATGTGTCACTCCCCTCTATGGGGTTTGCATCAGGCATAATGACTGCTTCTGGTGTCCAGGGGAATAATGGACCGCCTGAATCTCAGTCCTCCCCGAGTAATCCCTCTGCACAAAAAGCCGAACAAAGTGGCAACAAAAGTAAACGAACTGCCAGCTCTGTCGGTAGGAACAATATTGACGACAATGAGCCACCACCACCGGGCGGCAAGCATCCGGTCACACCAGCAGACGCAGTACCCTCAGCATCCTTGCTTAAACATCTATTCTATTTGTACAGGCGCTCCGGACTTCGGCCTGAAAGAATGGCCCATAGATCGGACTTTCTTTCAGAACAGCTTGGTATCACATCCAGGGAAAAATTTGACACCCTGCTCCGTCTATGCAAACCACCCGACTGTGGCAGTGAAACATTATATAACCAGATGCTCCGGGGTTTTGATCCAAAAAACCAACAACACATGATGCTGGCATCCAAAGCACTGGAAAATTCTATACAGGTCATTGTTACTGATGGTCGGGGATATCTCTCCTATAGCTACCATGACCACACACCTCAAGAGCCTCTGGATGGGCTTGAAAATATCCATATGTTTCTGTTTCACGAGAATCACACGGTAAAACTGTCTCATCAAAGTGACACCCCCCCCTGGTTCACTCACTTCCTGATCAGCTCCTACTTAAACAAGCAGGAAAACGAATGGCTGGAAGACAGTGCGTTTGAAAATACTTTATGGGAACTGTTTCCACAATGGCAGAAGGATATTTTGTTATGCCGGGAAACGCTCCAGTGCAACGCCATAAAATCTGCCAGCGAACGGCTGGAGGAGGCGTCCATAAAATCTGCCAGCGAAATACTACAACAGGCGTTCACTGCACCCGATACATTCATGCAGGGAGATCTCGGACAGAACCTGTTCAGGTTTTACAATAAATTACGCCTTGTTTGTTACCCGTTCGACGGTACAGAGAACCCTGATGGAACATTTTACGTTAGCAAAAACGTGCTTGGAGCAGTGGTTTTTTTCTGGGAAGAGTCTGCCAGTAAATATATCGCCTTTATAGCCCCTGATCTCTCCACATCTGCAATAAACGACAAAATACAGTCTTTGGATAATCATGTAAAAGATTATTCCGAGGGCGTATTTTTAGTAAAAAAACAGGATATCCGCTATGTGATTCCTGCACTCCTGGTGCTGGCACCTGTTTTTAGAAAAACCTATGCAGAAGCCGAGAGTATTATATCCGATACTGAAGATGCTTTTGTTTATGGGAGTTTAGCCAGATGGCAACATCTCTCGTCATTGTTTAAACCCACCGAACTGGGCAAGGTACCTGCTACCAATAATATTGATCTGGCAGTTGAGAATATTCAAAGTCTGGAAAAGATTTCGGCCTCCCTTGAGGAAAAGCTGACACGCGCCCTGCCTGGCACTACCGTGAGACGCAACAACTTTCACACCATAGCTTTAGCCAGCCCGAAAGAATTGCGGCGCACAGGGTTACTGCACACTTTAAAGATCCATTGCTTTCCCGATAACGGCAAAGAAAATACGATAAGATTCGCCGCTTGCAAGACCAAAAAATGGCGCATCTTATCGATCAATATTTCTGCCGGCCCTCAAGGGTATTTCGATTTCACCCGTGTAGAACCTTTTGCCAAGAGTTCCAGGCTACTTATGCCAAGCCTGCCCGCTATGGTTGAAAAACTGCTTCAGGACACACAACTTGATCAAACCTGCCCGGGCATTGATGCAAAGAAAAGGGGGCAAAATGCTCAAAATATATTAAAAATCTTGCTGGTGAGTGACACTGAGCAACAGGTTCAGGCGATTATTCAACAGTCACTGCTCAGCCGTTCTTCAGAATCATCCGGGTTACCGGAATTTCTGCTTCCTTATATCAAGCCCGAACCTGACAAGGCACTGGAAAGCAATAGTGATATTGACGAACAGGCAACAGTTTCTACCGCTGCTTATGTCGAAGCTAGAGAAGCGATAACAAAAGATTCTTCTTTCGATTCCCATGAGAACAAACAGAAACAACAAGAAATAAGCGACATTGCCACGGTACCAGAAAAAAACGATATCACAGTAGAAGCAAGCCCTGATGATCAACGCTCTGTAGTTGCTGATAACAGTGAGGCAATGGCACCTGATCCTGCTGAACGCTCAAATAAAAGAAAGAATAACACCCCAGCCCAAAAGTCAATCTCGAATACGATCGATTTCGAAACGGCCTTGTCTCAGTCCGTAGAAATATCAAACTGGCTTAAGGAGATGGATCATAGCTTTGCGGACGAGCTGAACAGGGCAACAAAGACACAAGATTGCAAAGCCTCTGCAGAAAGCGAAGCCCCGGCAGAAAATCCTGCGCCCGATAAAGAATCCAATACACTGCAAAAGCAACTGCATGACGGAAAAACAAAAACCCTGAAAACACTGGCCTGTTCCGGAGCATCGGCTGATACATCTACAGACCAGCCAGTCATCACCATCAACCTGGCCCATACCCCGGCCAAAAGCTTAGAACAGGCGGCTTATGAGAACCACTTTCCTTATGCGCAACTGGTTCAGGCGTTATTCATTCTGAACCAGAAATTCCCAGCTGGAAAATCAGAAGTATTGCAGATCTACGAAAAAACCTTCGAGCTACTGCTACCGGCAGCCATTGCCGGTATACCGCTTGCCTACCAATTATTAATCGGGATGCAATTGCGCAACCAACATCCGGCAGGCTGGCCTCAGATGGAACCTGTCAGCCGGCTGTTACGCAGCATGGCTTCCAGAGCGACAAGCTTCAACCAGGTAAAAGTTGAAGGTCTATTGAAGGGTGGATTTCTGGAGCAGCTCTATCAGGATACAGACGCCATAACCCTGACCAGGATTGAGCAGGGGTTAGCCAAAGAGTCAGACCTCTCAGACAGAGGCAAAGAGGTGAAGCACATTGTCAATGCCCTGAGAGAACCGGATACCGCCTCTGTATTAACAGCCCTGAAAGCAGTTCGACCCCGGACTCGTGAACTGCAACAAACCATCGGTTCACTGATACTGATACTGGAGAGAAAAAAAGAACCCGCAGTCGCTCAGATTCACAGTGAACTTTGGTCGTACAGCCTTAACGCCCTGCAAATTAAAGGCGCCTCGAAAAAAAAAGCTCAGCTCATGGATATATCTTATTTCCCAAACGTACTGGCCATGACTGACCTGAAGGCATTCATGGATACTGAGCAAACCGGACAACTGCTCAAATATCATCAACCCAGATTCATAGCCTTTTGGAAAATGGGTTTTTGGGAAAGCTATCTCAAGGCTTCTTTGAGCAAAGACAGTAAGGGTGAAAAGGAAATTTTTGACGGGCATCATAACAAAATAAGCAATAAAGCGATTAAAAAGTCCAGATCCGATTTAATAAAAGACTGGATGCTTGCCCGCTCTTTGCTGCTTGCAAGAGACTTTATTCAAATCAAAAAGGTTCCGGTTTCCCCCACTCCGGCGCAACTAACCTCTGGAACAGGTACACATTCTGAAAAGGCAAAAAGAACCGTAAAAGCAGCCAGGCAACCAAAAGACCTGAGGCCTGGCATCCGACCGTCAACAGGACCATACGATGAACAAATTTATAACCAGTATTTATTACAACTGGATAACAATATTATTCAGGAACTCAGACTTATTCAGAGCAACCCGGAGAAATTTTTGCAACAGGCAGAAAAGCAAATCACTGCATTCCGAAAGGCAATAATAAGAAATGGTAACCATTTAACAAACAGACTGGGAATCGGTTATTACTATTTTATGAAGGCACTGGCCATGATGGGTGCCAAAATGTCAGATGACAACAAAACCATTGAGTTACCCTTTGGCCCGGAAGTGAAACTCAACGCCAAAAGGATAAACGAAACTATTTTATTGTCTGGTGATCATGGCTTCCCTTATGCCCCGATACTCTTGCTGTTTTTTGAATATGCTATGGAAATAGAGTCCAGTGCAACATCCAGAGCCATTTACTCTGCATTCTCCGGGGTGTCACAGTCTATTGAGATTTTATTAGAATCGGATTCAAACCTAATGGTTATGATCGGAGTATTGCTCAAGTGGCTGATACTGATTCCAAAGCCTTTCGAACTGAAACTGGCCTTTGGTGCAGAGACTTACACGAAAAACCCGCAAAGCAATATTCCTGGCAGGGTAACAACTTCCATACGAATACTCAGAGAATTTATGGATCAGCTAACGGTAAAAGGCTCTGACGGCGCAGTTGATGTTGTTTTGAATCGAATGGACCAACAATATACTATTACCCAGCATCTGCGTAACGGACAGAATGAACGATCGTTAGTGAAAGCGGGAACTGCTGTGGCAGTGATAGCGACGTTGAGAGAGGCTGCGGCAGAGAGAGAGGCTTCGGCAGTCAGGGAAGCTGAGAATGCGGCAGCAGTAGCCATAGAGTTAGCAGATACAAAAGCGACAGCAGCAGCGATAGCGCTGGCAGAAGCTACAGTGGAAAAGAAACCTCAAAGGAGAGCGCCAGAGGAATCGGGAATGGTAGCGACAGCAATAGCGGAAACGAAAGCGGCAGTGACAGCGGCAGCGAAAGCAAAAGTAGCAGCGGAATCGAAAGCAGCAGAGAAAGCAAAAGTAGCAGCGAAATCGAAAGCAGTAACAAAAGCGGCAGCGGAAGCAGAAGCAAAATTGCAAGCGGAAGCTGATAAGGAAGCAATATTAAGACTGATTCTCTACCTCGCTTCTGGTCGATCGGATTTGTTGGATTCTGATTATCTGGATTTATCTATGTTGACCATTTACTATTCAGTCTTCGGCCTGGCATCAGACTCGAACGTGTACGTATCCCTGAAAGAGGCTCAGGGCAAGCTCTCTAAAGATACTGATCCTGATATTCGGGTAATGGCAGATATTATAGAACTTGCTTTTTATCTGGTTAGTGAATCACCAGAAGCAGAACCGGATCTCCCTCATCTTAAAGCTCTTCCCTTTGAAATCCAGGCCCGCACAACCGCACTTCATTTTGGTCATGACTTACGACTTCTGAAAAAAATAATTCATTTGCTTCCCGAAATGACTGCCCACGATAAAGAATCCTACTGGTACAACACCTTTTTTCTGATTCATGAGTATATTCTCAGGCTCATTGGTGGAAATGCAGAAAAGGCAAAAAAACTCCAGATTAAGTCCTACGACTGGGAAACATTTCTCGCACGTTTTCAACACTTTGTATGGCATAAGCCAGTAAACACTATTGCAAGTCATATTGAATCAAGAATCATCGAACATATTGTCTTTAATCATGAACACTTGAAAATGTTCACAGCTGGAAACGAAAATATTTTTATTATAGCTATTCAACAAGCGAGAAAAGCTGGCTACGAGGAATTAAAACAGCAGTTAGAAGAATATGAAGATAGAATGGACTCTCAATCATCAGAGATGTCAGGCTGGCTTCATTGTCTGGCTGGCCTGACACTTCTGGAGGCACAAATAAATTTGGACTCTCAGCAGGTAATATTAACCGGTCACAAAAGAGTTATGCTCAGCGCACATGCCCATTTCCAGAAAGCACGCCATCTCAACTTTCCTTATGCCGGTTATCTGGAATCACTAGTGGCTATGCGACTGGATAACTACCAGTATTATCAGGACGAGACATCAGAAGCCTGGCAAACAGACCTGGACAATAAGCCTGTTATTCAATACGCATCGACCAGAAAACCAGGGGAAAAGATCTTTATTGAAGCGGGTAAGATTGTCACGGACATCTTGCCAGGGCTATTAGCAAGCTCTCTATATGGTGTACGTTTTGCCGTTGAGGCAGCCATCAGAGTCTTTACTGATAAACGCTTTAATCTTTTGCATATCCCCCAAGCTGGTTGGCCGACAGTGATCGCAAAGCATTTTTTAATTAGCCCCATACACCATAACATCCAATTTGTGTTCAGCAATGATGTCCCTGAAGTTGAAGAAGCGTTATTTCAGAGTAAAAGTGATCCTGAAAGTATTGAGCAAATACTTCTGGAACCACTGGAGAAAACAAGGCTTTTTCCCATTAACCAAAGAATAAAGCAATATAGTTTTTGGCTGAACAGTGAAATCAAAAGTGGTGACAGGCCAAAAAATATTAAAAACTATTTAAGCCTTGTTAACGTTTTTTTGTCGGATAAATCAGAGGCGCCTGATACATCATCTGAGGCAACTGCTGCTGATATTGACCAATTACCAGAGGCTATTGCCAGCTACGAGCTAAGCCGATATGACTATACAAACCTGTTTAAAGCACTGCGGGAAACACCACAACCTGACACCGGTTTTGATGAATACGTTTATAACCTTCCGCAACTTAAATCGCACCCGGATTATGAAGCTATAAGCCATGTTCTTTTGAAAAAACATCGCACAAAGTCGGCCCTGATTCACTATTATTTTTGGGCGTACGAGACCCTCAATGATAGCAGTGACAACGAACGGGATCTGTTCTGGGATGGGATCATGAGACAGAAGATTGAAAAAGATGAAAAAATGAGAAACGTTTTTTTGGCACTGCTGGCAACCGCCGATCTAACACTTAAGTACGATGATAACCGGATGGCCGTGAGGACCGCATTCAAAGAATACAATCTGGAAATTAGTTTCTGGATGACTTTGTTTCACTTTTTCACACACGCTTCCGAGCTTTTTTTGCAAGGCTTAGAACAGACAAATGGCGATGAGATAATGACGTTTATTGAAAACCAAATAAGAATGTTGGATCTTTAAAAAGTTGTTGATAATCTACTCAGTAAGGTATACTGAAATGCCCAACCTGGCATCAATAAGTGTATAGTTTGCCCGGGAATAATCCGGTATATTGTTGTTCAGCCTTATCTCATCTCTCAAACACTGTGGCATCAACATCCTCATGCAAGGCCAGAATTTATTTCATGCTGAGCCGGGGTCTCCCGCTCAATCAGAGAATCAGCGTCCTCTGACGGTAACAGAGCTGAACAGCCAAACCCGGAGAATGCTGGAAACGCGCTTCGCAAACGTCAGGGTGGAAGGCGAACTTTCCGGCCTTGCCCGACCCGGGTCAGGACACTGGTACTTCACCCTTAAAGATGCCAATGCCCAGATTCGCTGTGCGATGTTCAAAAACCGCAATCGCGGCATTCGTTTTGTTCCGGCTGAAGGCATGCAACTGATTGTCAGGGGTCGGGTGAGCCTTTATGAGGGCCGGGGCGACTACCAGTTGATTGTCGATCACATGGAAGAAGGCGGTGCCGGTGCTCTTCAACGTGCTTTTGAGGCGCTTAAGCTGAAGCTGGACAACGAGGGTCTGTTCAATGCGGAGCGGAAAAGGCCTCTGCCTGCCCTGCCCTCCCATATTGGTGTTGTGACCTCTCCAACAGGCGCGGCTATCCGCGACATCCTGGCGGTATTAAAAAGACGCTTCCCCTCCATACCCATCACAGTCATTCCCAGTTCGGTTCAAGGGAAAGAAGCTGCCGACGAGCTGGTCAGAGGCATTGAAATGGCCAATCGCAGTGGGTTGTTTGACGTTTTGATTGTCGGTCGTGGGGGTGGTTCACTGGAAGACCTCTGGCCTTTCAATGAGGAAAGAGTCGCCAGAGCCATAGCGGCTTCTCAAGTTCCCGTGGTCAGTGCTGTGGGCCATGAAATTGATTTTACCATTGCTGATTTTGTCGCTGATTACCGGGCACCGACACCATCGGCGGCGGCTGAAGTACTCAGTCCGGACCAACAGGAAATTCTCAATAAGCTCGGTCTGCTGAATCGAAAGCTACAGACTCTGATGAAGCATCGTCTGCAGGCCCTGTCCCAGCGGCTTGATAACACCAGTCTGCGCCTGCGTCATCCGGGGGAACGCCTGAGAGAGCTCAACCAGCGGCTGAAAGATCTGGACATTCGTCTGCAACAATCGATGACCATAGCCCTTCAGGCTCAGGCTGCAAAGTATCAAAGGCTAAACGACAGGCTTTTACAGTCTTCACCTTCAAGACGCATTGAGCGGCTGCAAGGAGAGTTGAATCTGCTGAAAAGCCAGCTTGATTCATCTCTGCAGGTACTTTTAAAACAGAAAGAAAATCGCTTGAAACAACTGACAGGCATGCTGGATGCTGTCAGCCCTCTGGCAACCCTGTCTCGAGGCTACAGCATTGTCGCCAGAGGCGAAGAATTTATTCGGGATGCCGGACAACTGACTGAAGGTGAACAGCTGACAGCCCGATTCAGCCAGGGTTCAGCAGATTGTCAGGTGATTGAGATCCACAAATCCTAGTGGTTAGCGTTTTACAACGCCTTCTTCATGAAAAAGATAAAGAAACACTCTTGTGTTCTTAATCTATCCTTCTTCTCTGTAAACCTGAGGGCAAGGATAGAATTATTAAACACTCACTTTTTGCGGCACTGCTGTTACTGTCTTTTTCTGTCGTCTGCCAGACTAAAGCGTTGGCAAGACGTTTTGTTATCGAGGTTGAACAGAATGTAGATTTTCCTGATCAGAACTTTGCTATAAAGCTTAACCGACCAACATTTTCAGGCAACCCATCAGACATTGTCGACACAAACAGCAATGTAGCACCAGACTCATCAGCCGATGACAAACGACACGAGCCTTACAGTAAGGAAGCGCAAACGACTCTTATAGAGTCGATTTCGTGGCCATGGCTTTATGCGACGAATCTGCTGGTAGCTTGCGAGTTCATTCTGAGCACCAGAGACGCCTCTCCAAGCTCAAACCCTTATTCATCCTCAGCTATAGAAGCAGTTATCACCGTTGGTTGGCTTTTAAAAAACTATTGGAATGCCAATTCACTGCGGTTTAACTCTATTGAGCAACAGGAAGCGAGTGAAAATTACCAGCTTGCTATCACTGCTGTGATGCCAGGCTCTGAACAAGGCCAACCCCATTATCAAGCACCGGAATCATCAGGCCAGTGTGCCCCACAAGCCAGCACTTACACCACAAGCTATTTCACCAGTCTCCTGTTTTCTGACTCTGCCGACGGTGACGAGGATCCTGAACAACAACTGCATACTTTGGGTTTAAATTGTTATACCTATCCCTGTAATGGTGTTTGTCGATTCCGACAATCTTCCGACTCATCCGATAGCATAGAGCCAGATTGTGAAGAAAGTTCAACATACGACAATGAAGAAACATCCGGAGAAAGTTCATGCTCCCATCTGGCCAATAGACACTGCCATCGTTGCAGCCCTTTAGAAGGGGTCGCCTCAGAAGGGGTCGCCTCAGACTCAACAGGTGCAGGGGCCGCCAGTACAATTGACACTACTACCGGGCGAGCAACCTGCAACGTGATCTTAGTCGGCGAGGATGGCCAACAGTGGCAATGCCGGAAAGTCTACAAGAATCAAAAAACACTTTCGACTCACAAAAGCCAATACCATACCGGACAAAAAACCTGTTACGTCACAATAGTCGGGGAGGATGGGCAGTCACGGCCTTGCGGAATGGTCTGCCAGAATGTTGTAGCCCTCAAGTATCACAGGAGAAGCGTCCACACCAGGCAACAAACCTGTAACGAAACCATAGTTGGCCAAGATGGCCAGCAGCGACCATGCGAAAGAACCTACAAAAGTCTTCAAGCCCTGTCGAATCACAAAAGCTTATACCACAGCGGGGAAAAAACCTGTGGCGTAAAAGTAGTCGGAAAGGATGGCCAGCCAAGACCATGCGGAATGGTCTACCGAAATATTGGTGCCCTGTCGAGTCACAAAAGTAGATTCCATACCGGGCAAAAAACCTGTGTCGTGATGGTAATCGGGAAGAATGGCCAGTCGCAGCCATGCGGAGCAGTCTGCAGCAATGCTAAAGCCCTGTCAGCTCACAAAACCGATCACCATAGCAGGCAACGAACCTGTGACGTAACCGTGATAGGGGAAGATGGCCAGTCTCGCCGATGCGGGGCGCTCTGCACAACTTCTAAAGCCCTGACGGATCACAAAAGAACCTTCCACACTGGACAACGAACCTGTGACGCAACCTTAGTTGGGGAAGATGGCCAGAAGCGACTATGCGGAACAGTCTGCAAGAACGCTCAAACTCTGTCTAATCACAAAAGCAGAATGCACAGCGGGAAACGAACCTGTGGAGTGACCATGGCCGGAGAGGATGGCCAGCAGCAGGCATGCGGGAAGGTCTACAAGAGTTATCAGAACCTGAGGGATCACATAAGAAAAGATCACACCGGGCAACAAACCTGTAAGGAAACTGTCATTGGGAAAGATGGGCAGCAGCGTCCGTGCGGGGTAGTGTGTAAGAATGCTATGTTCCTGTCGAGTCACAAGAGCACATACCATACCGGATCAAAAACTTGCGACTTAACACTAATCGGAGTGGATGGCCGACCACGGCCATGCAGAAAGCTCTTCAATAATTCCAATGCCCTATCGATCCACAAAAGAAGAGACCACAGCGAACCACAGACCTGCGATGTAACAGTGATCGGAGAGGATGGTCTGCAGAGACCATGTGAGACTGTCTGCAAGAGTGCTTTTGACCTGTCGAATCATAAAAGAAGACATCGAAAACGCCAGCTTGTTGATGTAAACCGGAACAATCACCTCAATCCTTGAAATGGCACCCGCCCTTGAGGGGGTATCGCAAAATTCCCTTGTCGCCAGAGGCGATGAATTTATTCGGGATGCCGGACAACTGACTGAAGGTGAACGGGTGACGGCCCGATTCAGCCAGGGTTCAGCAGACTGTCAGGTGATTGAGATCCACAAATCCTGGTTGTTGGCGTTTTACAACGCCTTCTTGATGAAAAAGATAAAGAAACACTCTTGTGTTCTTAATCTATCCTTCTTCTCTGTAAACCACAGGGCAAGGATAGAATTATTAAACACTCACTTTTTGCGGCACTGCTGTTACTGTCGTTTTCTGTCGTCTGCCAGACTAAAGCGTTGGCAAGACGTTTTGTTATCGAGGTTGAACAGAATGCAGATTTTCCTGACCAGAACTTTTCTATAAAGCTTAACCGACCAACATTTACAGGCAACCCATCAGACATTGTCGACACAAACGGCAATGTAGAACCAGACTCATCAGCTGATGACAAACGACACAAGCCTGACAGTCAGGAAGTGCAAACGACTCTTATAGAATCGATTTCGTGGCCATGGCTTTATGCGACGAATCTGCTGGTTGCTTGTGAGTTCATTCTGAGCACCAGAGATGCCTCCCCAAGCTCAAACCCTTGTTCATCCTTAGCTATAGAAGCAGTTATCACCGTTGGTTGGCTTTTAAAAAGCTATTGGAACGCCAATTCACTGCTGTTTAACTCTATTGAGCAACAGGAAGCGAGTGAAAATTACCGGCTTGCTATCACCGCCGTGACGCCAGGCTCTGAACAAGGCCAACCCCATTATCAAGCACCGGAATCATCAGGCCGTGCTCCACAAGCCAGCACTTACAGCACAGGCTATTTCACCAGTCTCCTGTTTTCTGACTCTGCCGACGGTGACGAAGATCCTGAACAACACCTGCATACTTTAGGTTTAAATTGTTATATCCATCCCTGTAATGGTGTTTGTCGATTCCGACAATCTTCCGAACCATCCGATAGCATAGTGCCAGATTGTGAAGAAAGTTCGACATACGACACTGAAGAAACATCCGGAGAAAGTACATGCTCCCACGTGGCCAATAGACACTGCTATCGTTGCAGCTCTGAAGACGGGGTCGCCTCAGACGGGGTCGCAGACTCAATGGGTTCAGGCGCAGCCGGTACAACTGACTACAGCGGGCGAGCAATCTGCAACGTGATCCTAGTCTGCGAGGATGGCCAACTGCGGCAATGCCGGAAAGTTTTTAAGAATCAAAAAATACTTTTGTCGCACAAAAAAAGATACCATTCCGGACAAAAGACCTGTGACGTAACACTCGTCGGGGACGATGGCCAACCAAGGCCATGCGGAATGGTCTGCCAGAATGTTGCAGCTCTCGCGTATCACAAAAGAAGCGTCCACACCGGGCAGCAAACCTGTAACCTGACCATGGTTGGGAAAAATGGCCAACAGCGACCATGCGGAAAGTCCTACAACAGTCTTCAAGCCCTGTCGAGTCACAAAAGCTTATACCATAGCGGGCAAAAAACCTGTGGCGTAAAAGTAGTCGGAGAGGATGGCAAGCCACGACCATGCGGAATGGTCTGCCGAAGTGCTGGCGCCCTGTCGGGTCACAAAAGAAGATTCCATACCGGGCAAAAAACCTGTGCCGTGATGATGATCGGGAAGAATGGCCAGCCGCAGCCTTGCGGGGCAGTCTGCAATAATGCTAAAGCCCTGTCAGCTCACAAAAACAATCACCATAGCGGGCAACGAACCTGTGATGTAACCGTGATCGGGGACGATGGCAAGCCTCGCCGATGCGGGGCGCTCTGCATAACTTCTAAAGCCCTGACGGATCACAAAAGAACCTTCCATACTGGACAACAAACCTGTGACGCAACCGTAGTTGGGGAAGATGGCCAGAAGCGACTATGCGGGACAGTCTGCAAGAACGCTCAAACCCTGTCGAGTCACAAAAGCAGAATCCACAGCGGAAAACGAATCTGTGGCGTGGCCGTGGCCGGAGAGGATGGCCAGCAGCAGCTATGCGTCAAGACCTACAAGAATTCTCAGGACCTGAGTGATCACATAAGAAGAGATCACACCCGGCAACAAACCTGTAAGGAAACTGTCATTGGGAAGGACGGGCAGCGGCGGCCATGCGGGTCGGTGTGTAAAAGTGCTTCAAGCCTGTCTATTCACAAAAGCACATACCATACCGGACCAAAAACCTGCCACCTGACACAAGTCGGTAAGGATGGCCGACCATGGCCATGCGGAAAGCTCTTCGATAATACCAAAGCCCTGTCGAACCACAAAAGGAAAGACCATAGCGAACCACAAACCTGCGATATGACAGTGGTCTCAGAGGATGGTCTGCAGAGACCATGCGGGACTGTTTGCAAGAACGCTTTTGACTTGACGAATCATAAAAGAATGCATCGAAAACACAAGCTTGCTGATGTAAACCGGAACAATGACCTTACTCCTTGAAATGACGCCCGCCCTTCATGAAGAAGACACAAAAACACTCTTATTATCTTGATCTATCCTTCAACTCTTTAAACTGGAAGGCTGACCTGGAATGGTGCTTGTTCTCGCTACGGGCGAACCATATAAGCCTCCTAGGAGCCTGACCGAGAATAGCGCCCGTAGCGAGGACGGCAGAAAATTGAGGATGAAAATTCGGTTTTGTGAGGAGAATAGCGAGCTATTTGACGAACAAAAGCGGATTTTCAGACCAATTTGCTGCCGCCGCACGACTGCATGGATGCAGGAGCTAGAGCAACGCAGGAGCAGTTGCCGCGTAGGGCAGTCTATTCTCGGTGAGGCTCCTAGGAGCCTGACCGAGAATGGCGTAACTAGATCCCCAGAGGCTCTCTAAAATTTCAGGATGAGCAAAAAACATCCAATTTTTGGTGTAATTTTGCTCATTTTTGCAAATTTAGGCCTTTTCACAGCCTTTATGCCGCTTTTTTAACCCCTTTTAAATTCTCAAGACGGATTGATCCCGTTGAAGCGGCCTTCACAAATTTTTTGAAATTGTGTGCCGTGCATACCAGTGAGAACTCTGCTTCTACCTTCTCTTTACCACGAAGGCTAAAACTCCTGAACCCTGAGTTTTTTATATGACCAAACGGTGGCTCTGCAATGACCTTACGACGCTCATAGATTGCTTTCGCACTGGCTGTCTCCATTTTCTTGTTCATACGTTGCCGCGCGGGCTCAAACTTGTCTGTGCGGATGACCCTGCCAGCATCCTTTTTTGAGCCACTGCATTGTGAACGGTAAACACACTTCCTGCATGCGTCCTTGTTCGCCCGGTAACTCTGCCTCTTGGCCTTGCTGTCTGGGTTAGTTATCAGCTTCTCCCCAGCCGGACAGATAAACACATCCATTTCTGCATCGTAGTCAAAATCTGCTTTGACAAACTTACGCTCAGAGTCCTTAAGCTGGGTATCTGCTGGCTTCTCTTTTCTGTCGGTGGCTATGTAGCCATCTATTTCATGCTTATCCAGCACATGCAGGTTTGGCCCTGAGAAATAACCATTATCCATGCTCACCTTATCCACTACAGCACCATCGGTTGTCTCAGACAGTGCTTCCAAAGCAGGCTCTGCCTCCTGAACATCATTGGCTTGCTGGCTGATGTGCTGGCCGACGATGATCTGATTATCAGCATCTACGGTGATTTGAGCATTGTAGCTGTACTCACAGTAACTTTTCTTGCTCATGATCCGGGCATCATGGTCTGCAAAGCTTATCTGCCTTTTGTCGTCAATAGGCTCATCAGGGTTCAGGGCTTTTTCGCGTTCTTCAAGGGCTTCTTTGGCCGCTTTGATTTTTTTCAGACGCTCCTCTTTAAACTGGAGGTCTTCAGGAATGCTGTAGCCGTTGCTTGCTTTGTAGGCGTCGTCTTCTTCCTGGTCGCACTGACTGGCTTTTTTGATCAGCTCATCCACTTCTGCACTGAGTTCTGCCTCTTTAGCCTTGAGCCTTCCGTAGGTCATGGCCTTGTGCTTTGAGCTGTTGGCTTTGAACTTGGAGCCATCCAGGCTGATATGGCCCAGTGATGCCATTTTGAGCTCCATGGCCAGTTTGACGGACTGTTTGAAGCAGTCATGAAAAAACGACAGATTTTCCTTACGAAAATCTCCCAGAACCCTGAAATTTGGGCAGTTCATTTGTGAGATATACATGAACGCCAGATCTTGTCGACACCGTCGCTCAATCTGACGGGAGCTGAAAACACCATGGCTATAGGCGTAGATCAGAATAGCGACAATGAGCTTTGGAGGGTAAGCGTGCTGACCAAGGTGGTGATATTTTTTTTCAACCTCAGACGTATCGATGTTCTGAAAAATGCTTTCATAAACGAAACAATCATGGTCTTTGGGAAGCAGGTCGAAAATGTTGGTTGGGAACAGCAGATGCTGGTCAAACTCAACAGGGCTGTCCTTGAATTTTGGTGGTGGTGACATCTGGCATCATCGGAGTTGGTTTAAGGCTTATCATAACAGATAAGCCTATTCTCGGTCAGGCTCCTAGAGAAGTGCTACCCGAAATTCTTGAAGAGTACCGCCGAAACCCTGGGCAACAGAAGGACCCCACCAAGTAGCTCAACTCAGACATTTAGCAGATCGCCAGCCAGAAAACTGGCTGGCCAGAAGGATCAGAGCAAAATTCCCAACATCCGACGCAGAGGCTCTGCAGCCCCCCACAACAACTGGTCACCTACCGTAAAGGCAGACAGATATTCAGGACCCATATTCAATTTGCGAATACGACCCACAGGAATATCCAGATTGCCGGTCACGGCTGCCGGTGTCAGCTTCTCCATGGTCACCTCACGATCATTGGGAATCAGAGAAACCCAGTCGTTGGCATTGGCAACAAGGCTTTCGATATCAGCCATTGGCACATTTTTGTTCAGCTTGATTGTCAACGCCTGACTGTGGCAACGCATGGCACCGACACGAACACAGACACCATCAACCGGCACCAGAGACTGACCGTCCAGACCGAGAATCTTATTGGTCTCTGCCTGAGCTTTCCACTCCTCACGGCTCTGCCCGTTCTCCAGTTGACGATCAATGTAGGGAATCAGACTGCCTGCCAGAGGCACCCCGAACTCACTTTGTGGTAAATCCGAGCTGCGCAGCAGATCAGATGTCTTACGATCAATATCAAGAATGGCACTGGCTGGATCGGCCAGCTCCCGGGCAACGTTATCGCGAATCACACCCATCTGAGCGATCAATTCACGCATGTTTCGGGCACCGGCGCCACTGGCAGCCTGATAAGTCATGGCGCTGACCCAGTCCACCAGCCCCTCACGAAACAGACCACCAATGGCCATCAGCATCAGGCTGACAGTACAGTTACCACCGATAAAATTCCTGACACCGGCATCAATGGCCCGATCGATAACAGGACGATTGACCGGATCCAAAACAATAACACTGTCGTCCTTCATCCTCAGAGAAGAAGCGGCATCAATCCAGTAGCCGTGCCAACCACTGTCACGCAATGGCTGAATAACCTTATTGGTGTAATCGCCACCCTGACAGGAAATAATGATATCCATAGCGGCCAGCGCTTCAATTGAGTGAGCGTCCTGAAGCGCTGTAGCAGGTCTGCCTGCATCCTGACCTACGAGTGGACCAGGCTGACCCTGCTGGGAAGTGGTAAAGAAGACCGGGTCAATATTCGCAAAGTCGTTTTCTTCACGCATACGATCCATCAAAACCGAGCCGACCATTCCCCGCCAGCCAACAAAACCGACCTTTTTCATAACTAGCCTCCCTAAATGCTCAACCCTTCAAACAAGCCACTAGGGCATCGCCCATTTCAGAGGTGCTTACCTGTTTGCAACCTGCTGATGCAATATCTCCGGTACGCAGTCCCTGATCCAGAACATCGCTGACGGCTTTTTCAATCGCATCTGCCGCTGCAATTTCCCCCAGGGAGTATCGGAGCAGCATCGCCAGAGAAAGAATCTGAGCCAGCGGGTTCGCTTTACCCTGACCGGCAATGTCCGGGGCAGAACCATGCACAGGCTCATACATCCCCTGGTTGGCTTCGTTCAGGGAAGCCGATGGCAACATACCAATGGAGCCAGTCAACATAGCAGCACAGTCGCTGAGAATGTCGCCAAACATGTTGCCGGTGACCATTACATCAAACTGTTTGGGTTCACGCACCAGCTGCATTGCCGCATTATCAACATACATATGACTCAGTTCCACATCGGTGTAGTCAGAGCCCATATCTGACACTATTTCACGCCAGAGAGCGGTCACTTCAAGCACATTGGATTTATCAACCGATGTCAGTCGACCACCACGCTTTTGAGCCGCTTCAAAAGCCACTTTGGCAATACGCTTGATTTCAGATTCACGGTAGACATAGGTGTTGTAACCTTCCCGCTCTCCGCTCTCGAGGGTACGAACACCTCTTGGCTCACCAAAGTAGATACCACCGGTCAGTTCACGGACGATCAGAATATCCAGACCCGCCACCCGTTCGTGCTTGAGACTGGATGCTTCTGCCAACTGGGGAAACAGCATTGCTGGTCGCAGATTGGCGAACAGTCCCATTTCGGAACGCAGCTTCAGCAGTCCACGCTCAGGACGGTTCATCATCGGCTGGTCATCCCACTTGGGACCACCCACAGAACCAAAGAGAATCGCGTCAGATTTTTTCGCTTCGGCCAGAGTCTCGTCGGTCAGGGGAACACCATGAACATCCAGCGAAGCACCACCCACCAAACCTTCACTGATTTCAATAGCCAACCCAAAGCGGGTTTTAACGACATCCAGAACTTTCAGCGCTTCTGCCACAATCTCAGGGCCAATGCCGTCACCGGGCAGGCATAAAATCTGTTTACTCACTTCCCTTTACCTCTCATTAAAAACAGTGTTTTGTAAGCTCGATTTGACACTGGGCAGGCTGTTGAAAAACTCCCCCCGGGCTCCGGCGGCTGTCACAAAAAGCTGATTCCCACGCTCTCAGGCCCTTTGGACCCCGGCGCGGGAGTGAGAGCTTTGCAATAGCCTCTGGTGTATGGGAGCAAGAGTCGACTTACTTTGTTATTTGTTAAACTGGCAAAATTTAATGAATAGCATCAAACAGCCAGGGCTGACTGTTGCGATGGTGCCCTTCAAAGGCTTTGATCGCATCAGCGTCCTGCAATGTCAGACCTATGTCGTCCAGACCATTGAGCAGACAGTGACGTCTGAACTCATCAATCGAAAAGCTGAGTTCACTGCCATCAGGCTTGATCACTTTTTCACGTTCCAGATCCACTTTCAGCTGATAGCCTTCCTGCGCATCAATTTCACTGAACAGCTCGTCAACAGCCTCTTCCGAGAGAGTGATCGGCAGAATGCCATTTTTGAAACAGTTGTTGTAAAAAATATCAGCAAAGCTCGGCGCAATGACGCAGCGAAAACCAAAATCATCCAGAGCCCATGGAGCGTGCTCCCGACTGGAGCCACAACCAAAGTTTTGACGGGCGATCAGTACCGATGCCCCCTGATAACGATCCTGATTCAGCACAAAGTCAGGATTCACCGGACGCTTTGAACAATCCTGGCCGGGCTGGCCCTCATCAAGGTAGCGCAACTCATCAAACAGATTGGGACCAAAGCCACTGCGCTTGATGGACTTGAGAAACTGCTTGGGAATGATCATGTCGGTATCAACATTGGCACGATCAAGAGGTGCTACCAAACCTTTATGAATAGTAAATGCCTTCATGGTGTCTTAAGCCCCCTGCCCCATCATCTGACGCACATCAACAAAATGGCCGGTTACCGCAGCCGCTGCGGCCATAGCCGGGCTTACCAGATGGGTTCGACCACCAAAACCCTGACGACCTTCAAAATTGCGGTTTGAAGTGGATGCGCAATGCTCACCGGCACCCAGTTTGTCGGCATTCATGGCCAGACACATGGAGCAACCCGGCTCACGCCATTGCAGACCGGCCGCTTCAAAGATTTTGTCCAACCCTTCATTTTCTGCCTGTTCTTTTACCAGACCCGAGCCCGGGACAACCAGAGCTTCCTTAACGGTGTCAGCTACCTTTCGACCTTTTACGACAGCAGCCGCCTCTCTGAGGTCTTCAATTCTGGAGTTAGTACAGGAACCAATGAAAACACGATCAACAGGGATATCCGTGATCGGCATGCCTGCTGTCAGCCCCATGTACTCGAGGGCTCTTGCATAACCTTCCGCATCTGCCGGGGACGGTACATTAGCATCCACAGGCAGAACCATTTCAGGTGAGGTACCCCAGGTCACCTGAGGTTTGATGTCTTCACCTTTTAAAACAACCACTTCATCAAAAACAGCATCAGCATCAGAGTGCAGATCGGACCAGGCCTCTACCGCCTTGTTCCAGAGCTCGCCTTTGGGTGCAAAAGGACGACCTTTTACATAATCGACCGTGGTCTGATCGACCGCAACCATACCTGCACGGGCACCTGCTTCAATAGCCATATTGCAGACAGTCATTCGACCTTCCATACTCATGGCTCGCAGAACGTCGCCACCAAATTCGACAGCAAAGCCGGTACCACCAGCGGTTCCGATCTTGCCAATAATGGCCAGAACCACGTCTTTCGGCGTAACACCCAAACCCAGCTCGCCATCAACACGCACCAGCATGTTTTTCATTTTCTTGGCAACCAGGCACTGGGTAGCCATGACGTGTTCGACTTCGGAGGTACCAATACCATGGGCCAGCGCGCCGAAAGCACCGTGAGTAGAGGTATGGGAATCACCACAGACTACGGTCATACCTGGCAGAGTTGCGCCCTGTTCAGGACCCACAACATGGACAATCCCCTGGCGGGTATCCATCATATCGAACTGGACGATATCGAAATCGTGGCAATTATCATCCAGCGTTTTAACCTGAATTTTCGAGATAGGATCTTCGATACCATCAATGCCGGTTTTGCGCTCATTAACGGTAGTTGGCACATTATGATCAGGCGTTGCCAGGTTGGCATCAATTCGCCAGGGTCGGCGGCCAGCAAGACGCAGACCTTCAAACGCCTGGGGAGAGGTGACTTCATGAAGTAGCTGTCGATCAATGTAGATCAAAGACGAACCATCGTCTCGTTGACGAACAAGGTGGTTGTCCCACAACTTGTCATAGAGCGTCTTACCTGCCATTGGTTGAATCCTCATTACAGCGTTTCCGTTTTATGGGTATCCTAGAACGACAGAACAGATTACTCAAATTCATCTTTTTCATGCTATTAATAACTATAAGTTATCAATCATTTACCCCTTACAAAAAACTGAACCATGGATATACCCAGCCTCACCGCATTTCTGACCGTTGCTGAGTGCAAGTCTTTCTCCCAGGCGGCAGAAAAGCTGCATTTAACCCAGCCGGCCGTCAGCAAGCGCATTGCTTCGCTTGAGAGCCAATTAGGCACCCAGTTATTTGATCGCATGGGTCGACAGATCAATTTGAACGAAGCTGGACGCATCCTTATGCCCAAAGCCAGACAAATGCTGGACTTGATGAAGGACTCCCGTCAAGAAATCAGTAACCTGAAGACTCAGGTAAAAGGGACTCTGGCCATAGCCACCAGTCACCATATAGGCTTACGCAGGCTCCCTGACATCTTGAGGGAATACTCCCGCCGCTACCCGGATGTCAAGCTCGACATTCGCTTTGTGGATTCGGAGGTGGCTTATGAAATGCTGAGTCGTGGTGAAATTGAATTCGGTATCGTAACACTCTCTCCTGACAACCCGGATCGATTTGAATCCCGTCTGGTCTGGAATGACCCGCTGATTTTTATGGCGGCCAGAGACCACCCCTTATCCAGCCTGAAAAAAGTCACCACCCAGCAGTTAAGTGAACATCAGGCAATTCTGCCAAGCTCAAACACATTCACTCACCGGCTGGTTCGCACACTGTTTGAAGAAGAAGGTCTGTCTTTGCAAACCACCATGTCTTCCAATTACCTCGAAACAATCCGTATGCTGGCTTCCATCGGTCTGGCATGGACCATTTTGCCCGCCTCGATGCTGGACGACGATCTCATTGCATTGAACACACAATGCCATACGCCTTCAAGAAAGTTGGGGTATATCATCCACAAAGAGCGAACCCTGTCGAATGCGGCCAATGCGCTTCTGGACCTTCTGAATCAGGAAACCGGCTGATCATTGTTATTCGCCAACTTGTCCCTATAATTCCACTATCGATTTCACTACCTTTCACAGAACTGACGGAGTGTTGTATGTTCAAGGCGCTGTTGCTGGAGCAGGAAGGCCAAGCCACTGTATCTTCTGTCCGGGAACTGGACGACAGTCGTTTACCCGAAGGGGAGGTCACGGTAGCCGTCGAATATTCCTCGCTGAACTATAAGGACGGTCTGGCCATCACTGGCAAGGGCAAGATTATCCGCAACTTTCCCATGGTACCGGGCATTGATTTTGCGGGTACAGTCATTGATTCTGACAATCCTGAATTTTCAGAAGGTGACAAAGTTATCCTCACCGGCTGGGGCGTGGGTGAAAACCACTGGGGTGGTATGTCTGAAAGAGCCAGGGTCAAAGCCAGTCAACTGGTAAAAATGCCAAAGGGACTCAACAGCCAGAAAGCCATGATAATCGGCACAGCAGGTCTGACAGCAATGTTGTGCGTAATGGCTCTGGAACACTCAGGTGTCACACCTGAAAAAGGTGAAATTCTGGTCACCGGTGCCAGTGGTGGCGTGGGCAGTACTTCTGTCGCCCTGCTGGCAAAATTGCATTACGATGTTGTCGCTGTATCAGGTCGTCCGGAAAACTCCGGCATGCTGGTCAACCTGGGAGCCAAACTGATCCTGCCAAGAAGCCGTTTTGAGGAGCCCGCCCGCCCGCTGGATAAACAAATGTGGGCGGGTGCAATTGATACGGTTGGCAGCAAGCTGCTCGCCAGGGTTCTCTCAGAAATGAACTATGGCGGTGCTGTTGCAGCCTGTGGACTGGCAGGAGGTTTTGACCTTCCGACTACGGTGATGCCATTCATCTTGAGGGGCGTAAACCTCCAGGGCGTCGACTCTGTGATGTGTCCAACAGAAAAACGTACTCAGGCCTGGGAGCGACTGGTGGACCTGTTACCTGCTGATTTTTACAACTCTGCCTGTCAGGAAGTGACACTGGAAGAAATTGCTGAGTACGCTGAAGCCATCACGGTGGGTCAGGTGACCGGTCGTGTGATCGTGAAAATCTAACCCGTTCTTTTTATAAGTCATTTTTATAAGCAGCCTTTACAAAAGGCATCGAATTTTTCGCTCTGCTGTTTTTCAGCTGACTCATTTTCTCATCCTCTTGATGTTGTCGTGCTGTTCATGATCGCTCCATGAATCTTGCGGCAACATGCTTTCTTGGCAAAAATTGAGGATACACTCATTGAAGCCATGTACTGGTATTAACCCCTAATTACTTCGAACCCTTTAAGTGCAATAGTTCGAGGTTTGACTGATTAAACAAAAACAACCATGAATTTGCGCCCCGTTCTGCTTGTCATAGGCCTGTTTCTGATGATGCTGTCAGTATTGATGCTACTGCCAGCCCTGCATGATTTCGTCATTGGCGAGGAAGGAATTTATTCATTCGGCTTGTCGGCCCTGATCACCCTGTTGGCAGGCGCACCACTTTACTACTTTTGTCGTGTACATGTATTCAGCCTGCAACCAAGGCAAATATTTCTGCTGACCAACGCATCCTGGTTGACACTGAGTGCCTTCGCAGCTCTGCCTCTCTACATACAGCTGGATATCAGCTACACCGACGCATTCTTTGAAACCATGTCCGGGATTACAACCACCGGTTCTACCGTGCTCAGTGGACTTGACCAGATGAATACCGGGGTCCTGCTGTGGCGCTCTCTACTTCAATGGCTCGGCGGCATTGGCTTTATTGTCCTGGCTGTAGCGGTACTGCCTTTTCTGAAAGTCGGTGGTATGCGTCTGTTCCAAAGCGAATCTTCCGACTGGTCAGACAAAGCCATGCCCCGTTCAGGCAGCATCGCCAAACGTATTGTTTGTATCTACTTGGGTATGACCATTTTTTGTGCGTATCTCTATTTTCTCGGAGGCATGCATGGCTTTGAAGCCATCAACCACGCCATGACCACGCTTTCCACCGGAGGCTACTCAACTTCCGACAGCTCCATGGATCACTTCAAAAACCCCTTCATTCACTGGGTTGCTATAGTGTTCATGATTTTTGGATCGCTTCCCTTTGTCCTTTTTGTCAAATTTCTCAGGGGTGATTCTCAGTCTTTGTTGAGGGATAACCAGGTTCAGGCTTTTCTCAAATTCCTGCTCATACTCTGGGGCTTTTTGACTCTGCGACTGTTTATAAACAGTGATTATTCACTGCTCAAGTCTTTGACCCTGGTCGCCTTTAATACTACTTCTGTGATCACGACGACAGGTTTCGCATTGACTGACTACGAGTCATGGGGAGGGTTTGCAGCCGCCCTCTTCCTCTGCCTGACGGTCATTGGTGGCTGCTCAGGCTCCACAGCAGGAGGAATAAAGGTTTTCCGTTTTCAGATTGCAGCACGTTTGCTGGGCATTCAACTGAAACAACTGGCTCATCCGAGAGCCTGTTTTGTACAAAGCTACAACGGCCATCAAATCAGTAGCGACATATTGAGATCTCTGATCGCTTTCTGCTTCTTTTTCGCACTCCTGACCACTATTCTCACCCTGCTTTTGAGCTTTCTGGGGCTGGATCTTGTCACCAGTCTCAGTGGTGCATTGACAGCAGTTGCCAACGTAGGTCCCGGACTTGGAGATATTATCGGACCTGCGGGCAACTTTTCATCACTGCCTGATGCCGCCAAATGGTTCCTGAGCGTGGGAATGCTGCTAGGCAGACTGGAAGTTATTACCGTTTTGGTACTCTTCACTCCAGCATTCTGGAAGCACTAGCAGCCTGTAGGACTTAAGACTGTCCTACACGGCAACTGCTCCTGCGTTGCTCTAGCTCCTGCATCCATGCAGTCGTGCGGTTGCAATAAATTGGTCTAAAAATCCCTGTTTCTTCGTCAAATAGCTCGCTATTCTCCTCAGAAACAGAGATTTTTATCCTCAATTTCTTGCAATCCTCGCTACGGACGCTTAAGTCCGACAGGCTGCTAGAAAACTGATATAAATCAAATAGTATTTATCGTTACTGCTGTAATATTCTTCGCCGCAAACGAAAGCATTGAAAGCAGGCTGCAACCTGTTTGATGCTAAATAAAATCAGCCATAAGCAGAAAGTGTCGTTTTTTGAACCGAGAAAACAGTCACTTCTATAATATGTATATTGCTTGCCAATGAATGATAATCCTCCGTCGCACCTTGTCAGCCTGATTCGTCAGCGCTCAAATAACCATTCCCGTCAAACGGCTATTCGTTTCTCTGAAAATCATCAATGGCAATCCATTAACTGGCAGCAGCTCGGAGAAAAGATCGATTGCGTTTCTCGCTCTCTGCTAACAGACAATCTGCCGATTCAGACTAATATCGGGATCTGGTCGCAGAACCTTCCCGAATGGACTATTGCAGACCTTGGCATTTTGCAGACTCGCTGCGTCACTGTGCCCATTTACCCAACCAATACCGCTGAGCAGGCTCGCTACATTATTGAAGATGCCGGAATTTCCATTTTGTTTGTCGGCGAACAGGAGCAGTTCGATAGCGCGCTGAAGCTTCTGGACCATTGTGAATGTCTGGAGAAAGTTATTGTATTTGACTCCCGGACTAACCTGAAAGGCTGCGATAAAGCACTGTATTTCAGTGATTTTATGGCCAGTGCTCCCACTGAGTCCGAATTATTGACAGAACGCCTGAAAAATCAGGCTCTGGACGACCTCTACACCCTGATCTATACCTCGGGCACCACCGGTCAACCAAAAGGCGTTATGCTCGATTACAACAGCATCGGTGCATCGTTTGAGTCACATGATCTTCTGATTCATATTGACCATACCGATGTATCCATAGCGTTTTTGCCTCTGAGCCATATTTTTGAAAGGGCCTGGAGTTATTACGTTCTGACCCGGGGCGCTGTTAACTGCTACCTGAAAGATCCGACCAAAATTGCAGAAATATTGCCCACACTGAAGCCAACGGTGGTCTGTGCAGTACCACGCTTCTACGAGAAGATTTATACCGGCGTGAACACCATGGTACAAAAGGGCTCTCCGCTTAAGCGCTTTATTTTCAATACGGCTATGAAAGTCGGTCTCACCACCATGGAATTGAAGCGCCAGGGCAAGACAGTACCCGGTTATCTGACAAGCCTGAACCAGCTGGCTGACAGAATGGTGTTCAGCAAAATCAAAGAAAAGCTGGGAGGGCGTATCCGTTTCATGCCCTGTGGTGGTGCCCGGCTGGATGACGAAATCAACCGTTTTTTCCATGCCCTTGGCATCAATGTCAAAGTGGGTTATGGCATGACTGAAACCACGGCAACTTTTACCTGCTTTCGCGATACGGGTTACCAGTTTGGCAGCTGCGGCTCACCGCTCCCCGGCACTCAGGTTAAAATCGGGCAGGAAGGCGAGATACTGGTGAAAGGCCCAACCGTCATGCGCGGCTACTACAAAAAGCCGGATGAAACAGCCAAAGCCTTTGATGCCGATGGCTGGCTAAAAACCGGCGATGCAGGTCTGATCGATGAGACAGGGCAGCTTCGCATCACCGAGCGCATCAAGGAGCTGATGAAAACGTCCAACGGCAAATATATTGCACCTCAATACATAGAAGGCACTTTGGGCAAGGATCGGTTTATTGAACAGGTTGCCATCATTGCTGATGCCAAAAACTATGTTTCTGCTTTGATAGTACCTGCTTTTGAAGCATTGGAAGAGTACGCAAAAAGCACTGACCTGAAATACGAAAACAAAATGGATCTGATCCGCAATGCGGATATCCGGGCTATGTTCCAGAAACGCCTGGATCACATTCAGAAAGAACTGGCCCGGTACGAGCAGGTTAAGAAATTCACTCTGCTGCCTCGTGAATTCTCCATCGAAACGGGAGAGATCACGCCAACACTGAAATTGCGCAGAAAGATTATCATGGAACGTTTCCGCAAGGAAATCGAAGCCATGTACCAACCGGTCACGTCACCCTGACACCAAGGCAGGCCATTCTCAAACCGGATGGCCTCTTAATGCTGCAGTGGAAAGCCCTACTTGGCTTATCAATATTAAATCGCCTATCCTTCCCTGCTTCAGTTTTATTAGCCTGTCAAAAGACTCTTCATTCATCTAAAGGTTTAAGTGCTCATGGAGCAATATAATTTCACCTATAACGATATCCATAACACCATTCGCGCCTCAGCGGAAAAGATCAGAGCCTCCGGATTTGAGCCTGATTATCTCCTGGCCATTGGTGGCGGTGGTCTGATTCCAGCACGCATCATGCGCACCTATATCAACAAACCGATTCTGATTGTATCCCTCTCCCGCTACAGTGACGAGACAGGTACGGCGCCATCAGAGACACCGGTCAAACTACAATGGCTGGAAACAGACACCAACCTGGATGGTAAAAAAGTTCTGGTCATTGATGAGGTCGATGATGAAAGAACCACTCTGCAGTTCACACTGAATCATCTGTACGACACACACCCTGAAACCGAGTTTGCTGCCTTCGTCGTGCACAATAAACTGAAAGAAAAGAAAGGCACACTGCCAGAGAGGCTGAGCCACTTCTTCACTGGTGAGGACATCCACGACCACTGGATTAACTACGCCTGGGATGCTGAAGACATTGATCAGTTTGGCAAAAAGTAAGCCACTGAAAGCCGTTGAATACTCATAACACAACCCCCGACCCCTGACAGAGGGCCGGGGAACGGAACGGTTCAGGCCTGACCCTGAATAACCGGAGCCGGACTGACCACATCAGCATTCTGGGCACGTTGACGCATCAGGTGATCCATCAGGGTGATAGCCATCATGGCTTCAGCAATGGGTACAGCACGAATTCCGACACAGGGATCGTGACGTCCCTTTGTGACCACTTCAACAGGTTCGCCTTCCATATTGATGCTCTTGCCAGGCGCAGTCATGCTGGAAGTGGGTTTCAGGGCAATATGGGCAACAATATCCTGACCTGAGCTGATACCGCCAAGAACACCACCGGCTGAATTGGACAGGAAGCCTTCTGGCGTCAACTCATCACGATGCTCTGTTCCCTTCTGGGCTACAGAGTCGAAGCCATCGCCTATCTCAATACCTTTGACGGCATTAATGCTCATCAGAGAATGAGCCAGGTCGGCATCCAGACGATCAAAAACCGGTTCACCCAGTCCCGGCATCACACCTGTAGCCATCACGGTCACTTTGGCCCCGGTAGAATTACCATCACGACGCAAATCATCGATCAGTTTTTCCATGGCGGGCACTTTATCCGCATCCGGGCAGAAGAAAGGATTGTTGCGAACTTCATCCCAGTCAATCTTGTCGATACTGATCGTGCCCAGCTGGGACAGATAACCTTTAATTTCGATGCCCTGACTTTCCAGGTATTTCCGGGCAATCGCACCGGCTGCAACACGCATGGCGGTTTCACGAGCAGACGAGCGCCCGCCGCCACGGTAGTCACGAAAGCCGTATTTGTGGGTGTAGGTATAGTCAGCATGGCCAGGACGAAAACGATCCATGATATTGGAATAATCTTTGGAACGCTGATCCACATTTTCGATAAGCAAACCAATGGGGGTGCCGGTGGTTTTACCTTCAAAAACGCCGGACAAAATCCTGACCTGATCCGGCTCACGACGCTGCGTCGTATATTTAGAGGTACCGGGCTTGCGCAGATCGAGATCCTTTTGCAGATCGGCCTCACTCAGAGGTATGCCCGGAGGGCAGCCATCCACTATACACCCCAGGGCAATACCATGGGACTCACCAAAGGTCGTAACCCTGAAAACCTGGCCTATGCTGTTGCCTGCCATTTCAACTTCCCCCTCCTCTGACAGTTGTCCGTCGTTGCTCCCGTCAGGGATTTAATGCTCTACTGTGAAACCTTTTTCCAGAAAAAGGTTTCAGTCATTCATAGCTGTTTCAGCCTGCTTTCTTTGCTCACGGCTGCTAAACAGAGGCTGATATTTACGACAGCTTCCGGCATCCAGTATCAGGATGCCATGACCACCTGCTTCAAACTCCGGCCAGATAAACGGCACATCAGGATACTCATCTCTCAGGGCCCAATGACTGTTACCTACTTCCAGAACCAGCAAACCCTTTTCATCCAGAAAGTCTGCGGCACGTGCCAGAATAACGCGGGCCATATCCAAACCGTCTTCTCCCGCTGCCAGACCGAGCTCCGGCTCGTGGCTGAACTCATCCGGAAAATCGGCCATATCTTCAGCATCCACGTAGGGTGGATTGCTGACAATCAGCTGATACTTTGGCTTTTCCGGAGCATGATCGATCGCTTCAAAAAGATCAGAACGAATGGCCTGAACCCTGCCCCAGAGTTCATGACTGTCGATATTGATACCCGCCACTTCCAGAGCGTCTTCTGATATATCCAGTAAGTCGACTGTGGCTTGAGGAAACTCATGGGCCACAGCAATACCAATACAGCCGGAACCTGAACAAAGATCCAGCACCCTTTCAACCCGGATGTCCATCAACCAGGGTTGAAACTGATGCTGAATCAGCTCGGCAATCGGTGAACGAGGTACCAACACTCGCTCATCAACGTAATAGGGTTGACCACAGAACCAGGCCTGATTGACAAGGTAAGCCAAGGGTTTGCGTTCTGAAATTCTGCGCTCGATCAGCCCTGCCACTCTCTCCTGCTCATTCAGGGAAAGTCGGCAGTCCATGTAGGGTTCCGGCAATTCCCAGGGCAGCTGTAGCACCTGAAACACCAGATGAAAAGCCTCATCCAGAGCATTATCACTTCCATGCCCGAAAAACAGCCCGGCTTCGTTAAATCGTGATGCCGCCCAGCGAATGAAGTCCCGGATACTGACCAGACCATCATAGGGCTTGATGGCTCTGTAGGACTTGCCAGTACGCGTGTCACTGATTTCAGTCACTCTCTCTCCTCTGGGTCACTTTCAGGATCTCCCCTGCAAAACCGCCATAAGGTAGCATATTCAGGCACAGGCAAAGAACCACTTTTTCGCCGCAAACGGCTCCGAACAGCTGCCACGGTATTAGTCAGACCACAATTAGGGTTAGAATACCTCTATTTCAGGCTGCCAGGAGCCTGTTAAGTCTGTTTAAAAATGAGCGCAGAGTCATGACCGAAAACGATAACGACGATCAGGAAGGCCTTTTCAAAGAAGCCATGATGGACGTGCGGCCATTGAAGAAAACCAACCGCTCTGCCGAGCTCAAAAAACCAGCGACTAAAGTGCCCGACTGTACACTCAGAGCTCGTCGGCAGTCTGCTCAGATGGAAGACAAGCCGGGCGGAGCCGCTCTTTCGGAAGCCTGGGTTGAACCTATAGAACCAGAGCAAAAACTGGTATACAGCAGATCAGGCATTCAACATACCCGTATGCGCCAGTTACGCCAGGGATTACTGCCTATCCAGTATCAACTGGATCTCCACGGTTACAGGATCGAGGAAGCCAGGGAGCTGATTTCAGAATTTCTATTGTTCTGCCGTAATGAAGGCATGCAATGCGTTCGAATTATCCATGGCAAATCACACCGCAGTACCAATCGCCAGAACACCCTGAAAAGTCATGTCAATCACTGGCTGCGACAGCTTCCGGAAGTCCTGGCATTTTGTTCAGCACCCCCTTCAGAAGGCGGGACCGGGTCGCTTCTTGTGCTTTTGAAGAGAAAAGCCTGATAACCCTTCACAAACACCTTCAGCACTCAGCCTCACTAATAGGTTGAGATTTTTTTCAAACAGAGGAAACTTATGCTTCCAGGAGAATGGCAGACTCCTCCTGGTGACGGGATTCCCATTGATCCAGGGCATCAATAGCCAATTGTCTGCCCACAGCCGCGATCTCGTTAAAGCGATGGAATTCGTAGAACTGACAGATGTTTCGAGGCACATTGACCAGGACATCTGGCTGATAGCCCGCCGTTTTATATCGGGAAAGTGACTCCTGCATCACTTCCATGGATTGGTTGGAAATTTCCATCAGGCTCATGGAAGCACTGAGTTCATCCTGAGACTTTTTACTCTCGTTGACACCTACAAACTTATCAATAAGCCCGTCAAAAATGGATTTTTTCTCCTTCTCTCTCTCTTCAGCCCCGTCATTTTTCTGAAAAGGTTTGCCCAACAGATCAACAGCCACCACCATATCGGCCAGAGCGGACCCCGCAGGCGCCATTGGCAAAGGATTAAGCACACCGCCGTCTACCAGCACCTGACCATGTATTTCTACCGGACTGAACAAAGAAGGAATGGCACTGGAAGCACGAATAGCCGTCACCAGATCACCACGCTGAAACCAGATTTCCTTGCGATAAGTCAAGCTGGTAGCCACCGCTGTATAGGGAATCGGCAGATCTTCTATACGACAGTCACCAATAATATCGCGCATGCGTTCAAAAAGACGGTCACCCTTGATGACGCCCGGACGCCCCAAAGAAATATCCAACAAACGGATAATCTCGAACGAATCAAGGGTCTCGGCCCATTGACAGTACTCATTCAGTTTACCCGTAGCCCATAGACCACCGATCAGTGAGCCCATGGAAGAACCGGCTATTGCCGTAATTTTGTACCCTCTGGCCTCCAGCTCCCGAATGACCCCGACATGGGCATAACCCCGGGCACCACCACTGCCCAAGACCAGAGCTACTCTTTTTGTCATTGCTCTTGTGTCCTTTGAATTGCTTGCGTTGGGCAATAGCATGAACCCTGTCAGCCCTCAGGTCTATAGGGTCTGGATACTTTAGTTATCGGTAATGACTGAAGTCAACCAGCGCTCTGTTTCGATCCAGACAGCAGGTTTACTCATACTGTTTTTTTGTTTTTTTCCCGGGAGATGGCAAGGTATTGCGATGAGTATGGTCGAAACTGTCAGGCGAGCCTGCCCGCACTCTGAGCTACACTCAGCCCTGACTAAAGAAAGATGGAAATTTGAGTGCAAATTAAAACAGTGATCTTTCTTATAATCGGGACGCTCTTGATCTCTTTGGCGGTCAGTGGATTTGGTGATAGCCGTTTTCAAGGACGTCTGCTCATCGTCACAAACAGGGCGCTTGACCAGGAGGCTTATCTGATAACAGATTTTGTCTTCTTTGTGCCTGAAGACTCTCTGGCCTTGTTTGAAGAAATGCTGGTCGCTGCAAATGCTACCCATATTGGCAGGGTGCCAATAGACGAAGTTTCATTCAACTGTTATCTACTCAATCGCGATAATATTGAAACCCCATCAACGGAACAAGGAAACTTCTTGTGTATCAGCCCTGAATTGCAACTGGATAGAACTGACAGTGACGAGGGTGACCTGGCTACAAGTAAGGTTTCTGAGGAAGCAGAGAAAAATGGCATGAGCTTCCCATTGCCAGAATGGCCCGCATTAATACCTGAACCCAACTTGCGATTATCAGGGGGAGGCTTTCCATTTGACCCACCACCACCTTCTCCTCCTTTTATGCCGGGCATTCCTGCCAAGGGATTTTTTAATCTGCCCGACTGGCAGTTTGACTACCTGTTAGCTTTGGCCCGGATCAGCCAGTGGCTGAAACAATGGCTTCATAATGGGTATCCCACCACTTCCGGTAAATCCCGACAATTCGTCAGGGCAACAGATTTATCTGCGGCTTTGGATGGAATTAAAAAGGCACACAATAAATCCTTATTCAGCCAGATGCCGTTAGATGCCTCAGAACTGCTTGCACATCTTCAAGGGAAAGGTTTGTCCGGCTATTCGCAGGTACATCAGTCAGAAACAGTTATGTTGTATCCCGTATTTGTACTACCAGAGTCTGCGTCGAACAGCCTTGATGAAGCGCAAGGGGTTGAATATGTTGGAAGAACTTGCAGCATATGTCTGACTAATTTTGAGGAATCTGAGGACGTGGTGAAAACGTCATGTTCGCATTTGTTTCATGTAGACTGTCTGAAACTGTGGTTAACGACAGAAATTGATGAGCGAACAGTTAATTCCTGCCCGGAATGTCGGCATGATCAGGGCGTTTTACATGGTTTTTTGATCCATAAAGAAAACACTGTCAACCAAGAGAGACTAGTCAGCTCTGCTCGTATCGCACTCCAGGAGGTTGCTCAAATTGTAACGGAAATGCAGGCAGGGAGAAGAACCTGGCCTGAAGATGACGAATGTACCTATGCAAGGTTGAGCAGTGCAATACGTAGCAATGATCCGGCCATTACTGAGCAGGCACGAGCACTTAGGCCATTGGTTAATTTTTACTCTGTGCAGCATCTGATGTCACAACTGCGGGCAGGGAGAGGAACCTGGCCTGAAGATGACGAATATATCTATTTAAGGTTGGGTAGTGCAGAACGTCGCAATGATCCGGCTATTGCTTTGCAGGCACAGGCACTCAGGCCATTGGTTAATTTGCACTCTGTGCAGCATCTGGTGTCACAAATGCAGGATGGGAGAGGAACCTGGCCTGAAGATGACGAATATATCTATTTAAGGTTGAGAGGTGCAGAACGCAGCAATGATCCGGCCATTGCTGAGCAGGCACAGGCACTCAGGCCATTGGTTAATTTGTACTCTGTGCAGCATCTGGTGTCAGAAATGCTGGCAGGAAGACGAACCTGGCCTGAAGATAACAAACATATCCATGCAAGGTTGAAAAGTGCAGTACGCAGCAATGATCCAGCCATTGCTGAGCAGGCACAGGTACTCAGGCCATTGGTTAATTTGTACTCTGTGCAGCATCTGGTGTCACAAATGCAGGATGGGAGAGGAAACTGGCCTGAAGATGACAACCCTGTCTATGCAAGGTTGAGAAGTGCAGAACGCAGCAATGATCCTGCCATTGCTGAGCAGGCACAGGCACTCAGGACATTGGTTAATTTGTACTCTGTGCAGCATCTGGTGTCACAAATGCAGGATGGGAGAGGAACCTGGCCTGAAGATGACGACCCTATCTATGCAAGGTTGAGTAGTGCAGAACATAGCAATGATCCTGCCATTGCTGAGCAGGCACAGGCACTCAGGCCATCGGTTAATTTGTACTCTGTGCAGCATCTGGTGACACAAGTGCTGGCAAGGAGAGGAACATGGCCTGAAGATGACAACCCTATCTATGTAAGGTTGAGTAGTGCAGAACGAAACAATGATCCGGCCATTGCTGAGCAGGCACAGACACTCAGGCCATACGTTAGTTTGTTACACCGTGAAGCATCCGGTGTCACAAGTGCAGGCAGGGAGAGGAACCTGACCAGAAGATGACAACCCTATCTATGCAAGATTGACCAGTGCGGAACCTGGTAATGATCCGGTCATTGCTGAGCAGGCACGGGCACTCAGGCCGCTGGTTGATAAATACCGTCGTAAGTCGTCAGGCAATTGATACATATAATTCAAACCGGCACACTAATTCGATTTACACACCTGAAAAAATAAGCTGAGAAAGTGATCAAATCTTCACTCCATTTCGAATACCCGAAACTTTTCCTGAACCGTAATTATTAATGAAAGCAGTAACAACAGAAGCAGAACTCATTTTTTCGCTGGCTGGAATTCAAGTGTCATGGAAATCCACCCCAGTGTCATTTTGTCAGTCAAGTGCTTCCCTGAAGATAGCCATCGCTTCGAGCAACAGACAACTACCTTGGCAAAAGCTGGTGGAGAGCGTTTAAAGCACTTTCAAGTCCGATGGTCACTGGCCTTGTTATCATGGTTTGACGGCTGTTTTTAAATAAGAAGTAATTTGTGGTTTCACGACCAGCTTCATTGTCAACTTAATAGTGAATTCAGCAGCTACTGCCGCTACTTTTACCTTTCGGTCAGGTAATTTCCCACAAGAATTAGCGGCTGCAGCGAGGCTTTTAGAAATATTCACCAAACCTCTGGTGGCGGACCGGAATGTTATGTCAGAGACGCCCTTTGGCATCAAATTCTCTTCAACTTGACAACTCCTTACCTCTCGGACCCGGAATCTTCCTGAGTTACCCTGGGCAATGCCATTAACCTGACAGCCCGAGTTTGTTCTTAAATGGGCAGGCCAGTTTTGACCGCAAAGTTTTTCCAAGATCATACTAACATCCTTGTCATAAGACTTAGCTTCGATACTTTAACAATAGGAATTTGGTTCAGATCTCACAATTAGATCAAAGTATTACTTGTTGCCTCTCCTGATGTGGGCTGGTAGTGCTTTATTTACTGACTGACTAAATATTAAACAGTGAAAACGGGGCGTTAAAAACATTCTCTGTCTGTTGCTTAGAACCTTCTCAGCATAAGAGCTTTTCTAAGTACCTGGCCAGTTGGTTTCGCATATTCTGGCGAGTGGATTTTTTCATCCTTCAAGGCGCAACGACGGGCGCGTAGCCGTAGCTACGCAACCAGAGTTGGAACGCAGAAGGGTGGAAAAAGCCGCCGTCCAGAATATGCGAAACCAACTGGTTAGGTACTTATATGCACAGGGAACTAAATGCATAGACAATGATCTAAAACTATAAGCCATTTGAAAAATCAGAGACAGGAGTATGAGATATGAACGGAACCAGACCACCCGGCACACCACCCGGCACACCACCCAGCACACCAAGTCCGTCAGCACCTTATCAAGAGCCCACCGACAATTGCCCTGTTTGTCTCGAATCCTTTGCCGATAGGGAAGTCAGTGTTCTCGAAGATTGCCGACATATGTTTCACAAAGACTGCGTGGCGAAGTGGCTATCGGCCAATAGTATCTGTCCTGTGTGCAGAACCAGTCTCAGGGCAAGGGAAGCACAACCAGTGCCTGCCATGCCGTTGAGCTTTCAAGTTTTTTCGTCTGCGCAGGCATATGTAGACTTCTCTCAAAATGGGCTGCTGACATCGCGAGGGAATATTGTCGATGACTCAGTCAGAGTTGAATACTTGCCTGCGCCGTTAGATTCAAGCTTCTCTCAACATGGGCTGCTGACATGACGTCCGGCAGGGAATTTAGTCGATGACTCAGTCAGAGTTGAATATACCGCTAATTAAAAGAAATCACTGGTGAATTCCCGTGGTGGAGGCGCTTGGGTTGCTGCTTTCTCGGGATTTCGCAGTTATTCCTGCTTTGACGAATGAATGGGATCGGGCCACTCTTTTTCTATCTGGAAACTGTTGTACCATTAGCCCGACTTGGAGTTAATGGTGCATTTCGCCTTTATCTGTGATGCTTTATTCTAAAAGTTAAAAGTAAAAACGGGGCATTAGAGACATTCGCTGCCTGTTGCTTTCAGAACCTTCTCAGCAAAAGAGCTTTTCTAAGTACCTGGCCAGTTGGTTTCGCATATTCTGGCGAGTGGATTTTTTCATTCTTCAAGGCGCAACGACGGGCACGTAGCCGTAGCTACGCAACCAGAGTTGGAACGCAGAAGGGTGGAAAAAGCCGCCGTCCAGAATATGCGAAACCAACTGGTTAGGTACTTATATGCACAGGGAACTAAATGCATAGACAATGATCTAAAACTATAAGCCATTTGAAAAATCAGAGACAGGAGTATGAGATATGAACGGAACCAGACCACTCGGCACACCACCCAGCACACCAAGTCCGTCAGCACCTTATCAAGAGCCCACCGACAATTGCCCTGTTTGTCTCGAATCCTTTGACGGAAGGGAAGTCAGGGTTCTCGAAGATTGCCACCATATGTTTCACAAAGACTGCGTGGCGAGGTGGCTATCGGCCAATAGTATCTGTCCTTTGTGCAGAACCAGTCTCAGGGGAAGGGAAGTACAACCAGTGCCTGCCATGCCATTGAACTTTCTAGATTTGTTGCTTAATCAGCCAATCGACTACGAGTTCACTCTATCTAGGCAACAGACATTGAGTTGGCCAAGGCATTCAATCAACTCACTCAGAGTTGACGTTCATTACGGCTAATTAAAAGAAAACACTGTGAAATTCCCTTGGGCCACTTGGGTTGCTACTTTCTCAAGTTTTCGCAGTTATTCCTGCTTTGACGAATGAATGGGATCGGGCCACTCTTTTTCTATCTGGAAACTTTTGTACCATTAGCCCGACTTGGAGGTAATGGTGCATTTCGCCTTTATCTGTGATGCTTTATTCTGAAAAACCGCCCTATTCCGGCAAAAGCGGGCTGAGGTAAATCATGCGTCTTGAAAATGTGCGTCTGCATCAACAGGAAGGCCTGTTTGATATCCTTTTTAATCAGGGCATGATCCTGAGCGTTACTCCCGCCGGTACTCAACGCCAGCCTGACACTGATAGCCTTGACGCCGGGGGTAAGCTGGCACTCCCTCCCTTCATTGATCCTCATGTCCATCTGGATACCTGCCTAACGGCAGGTGAACCCGTCTGGAATCGCACTGGCACCCTCTTTGAAGGGATTCAAAACTGGTCTGAGCGCAAGAAAAACCTGACTCACGACGACGTCAGGCAAAGAGCCAGAAAAGCACTTGCCTGGTATGCAGGTCAGGGCGTGCAGCATGTTCGCAGTCATGTTGACACTACCGATCCGGGTCTTACCGCCGTTCATACTCTGCTCGAGGTGAAAGAAGAAGTTAAAGATCTGATTGATATCCAGCTGGTCGCCTTTCCGCAGGAAGGCATCCCATCTTTTCCTAAAGGTGCAGAGCTTCTCGAAGAAGCCATGAAGTTGGGCTGTGATGCCGTCGGTGCTATTCCCCATTTTGAATACACCCGTGAATATGCTCTGGACTCTCTCAATACCGTCTTTGACCTTGCCGAAAAATACGACAGCCTGATCGACATTCACTGCGATGAGATAGACGACGAACAATCCCGATTTGTCGAGACTGTTGCCTGTCTGGCTCTGGAACGCAACATGGGTCAGCGTGTGACTGCCAGTCATACTACTGCCATGCATTCCTATAACAACGCCTATGTCGTGAAGCTGATGCGGCTGTTGAAACGGTCAGGCATACACTTTATCGCCAACCCGGTAACCAACCTGAACCTTCAGGGGCGAATGGATTCTTACCCGAAACGCCGTGGTATTACTCGTATACCAGAACTGCTTGAGGCCGGTGTAAATGCTTGCTTTGGTCAGGACGACATTGTTGACCAATGGTTCCCGATGCAGGGCTGTAATATGCTACAAGTGTTGTTTACAGGTCTGGTGGGCTGTCAAATGACAGGGCTGGATCAGATAAATCAGGGCATCGACCTGATTACCACTAACAGTGCGAAATGCCTGAATATTCACGACCAATACGGGATTGAAGAAGGGAAACCCGGCAACCTGATTGTTTTGGACTCCGAGACCGTCTTTGATGCCATCAGACGTCAGTCAGTGGTAACCCACTCTTTCCGCAACGGCCAGCTGATTGCAGAAACCAGACCCGCAGAGTCGTGCATCAGGGCTAATCACTCGCTGTCTGGCCCTATCGATTATTCTTTCTGCCCTCAATAAGCTTTTTATCTGATAGACACCAGGAGAAGCAGATACTTAGAATCTGCCTGCTGAAAAAATACTTGCCTCCCTCTTGGGGAGGCAATGTTATTCACGGTAGAATAACTGCCTTAAAATTAAAACATAGCCCGGTGCAGTCGCATCCGGGGCAGTCAACCCGCCCTTTTTAATCGTAACCAAACCATGAAAAACAGCGATTTACAGGCTCGCTTCAACGCCATACGCTCCAACAAGATATTTGAACTCTTTGTCGTTAGTATCATCATCTTCTCTGCCCTGGTCATTGGCGCGAAGACTTATAAGCTGCCACCGTACCTTGAAGGCACTATCAGCGTGCTGGATATCGGTATTACACTCTTTTTTCTGGTGGAAATACTAATCCGCTTTTTTGGCGAAGAGAACAAAAAGAATTTCTTCAAGTCCGGCTGGAATCTCTTTGACACCCTGATTGTGATCGTCAGCCTGATCCCGGTCAGCGATACCGAGATGGCTCTTGTGGGTCGATTAATCAGAATTTTCCGGGTACTGCGGATGATATCTGTCATCCCCGAGCTTCGACTGCTACTGAACTCACTGCTGAAAGCTCTGCCACAACTGGGTTATGTCATGTTGCTGATGTTCATCATTTTTTATATCTACGCCGCTGTTGGCAGCACCTTCTTCCTGAATATCAATCCTGAACTCTGGGGTAATATCTCCATCAGTATGCTGACCCTGTTCAGGGTCATGACTTTCGAAGACTGGACCGATGTCATGTACGAAACCATGGCTGTCTACCCACTGAGCTGGGCCTACTATCTCAGTTTTATTTTCTTCACGACCTTCGCCTTTCTGAACATGATCATTGGTATTGTCGTCAACGTTCTGGAGGAAGAGCGTCAAAAGGTGCGCAGTGAAGAAGAAGCTATTAAGAATGAGGGTCAACCCAACCTTGAAGATTTGCAGCAACAGCTGACCGAAATCAAATGCCTCCTGCAAAAGAAAAGCTAATCATCGGGTCTCTGCCAGACTGTTTAGCCTGGCAGGTTGGAGATACTCAGAACAAACGGTTCAAACCATCCAGAGTAGCCACACGGTAGGCTTCGGCCATAGTGGGATAGTTGAATGTGGTGTTCAGGAAGTAGCGGATATTGTTAGCTTCCCCTTTTTGGGACATCACAGCCTGACCGATGTGTACGATCTCCGATGCCTGGTCACCAAAACAATGGATACCCAGCACTTCACCGGTCTCGCGGTGGAACAGGATTTTTAGCATACCCACTGTTTCGCCGGTAATCTGGGCCCGGGCCAGCCTCGAGAAGAAAGCTTTGCCCACTTCATAGGGCACAGCAGCAGCTGTCAACTCTTCTTCGGTTTTACCCAGCGAGCTGATTTCCGGAATGGTATAGATACCGGTCGGTACTTCGTTGACAAAACGCCACTGTCCGATATTTTCCATATTACCAGCAGCGGACCTGCCCTGATCATAAGCAGCACTGGCCAGGCTGGGCCACCCAATCACATCGCCCGCTGCATAGATATGATCAATCTCTGTCTGATAATTCTCATTAACAGACAGCTGTCCGCGGCTGTTCGGCTTCAGACCTATCAGTTCAAGGCCCATATCCTGAGTATTGCCCGTTCTGCCATTGGCCCACAATAGAATATCCGCTTTCAGCTTCTTGCCTGATTTCAGGTGCATCACTACGCCGTCATCCAGCATTTCCACTTTCTGGTATTCTTCATTGTGACGAATAATGACGTTCATTTTCCGCAGCTGGTAGCCCAGAGCATCGGAAATCTCCTTATCCAGAAAAGAGAGCAGACGATCACGGGTATCCACCAGATCCACCAGCACACCCAGACCAGAGAAAATGGAGGCATACTCGGAACCGATAACACCCGCTCCATAAATGATCATCCGGCGTGGAGTAGTGGTTAGCTGAAGAATAGAATCACTGTCGTGAATCCGTGGATGACGGAAGTTAACATCTGCAGGCTGGTAAGGACGGGAGCCGGTGGCAATCAGAATATTGGACCCGTGAAGTTTTTCGACATGGCCATTATCCTGCTGAACCTCAATAGTATGCTCGTCAACAAAGGAGGCATGGCCAAAATAAAGATCAATCCGGTTTCGGGCATAATATAAGGTGCGGGACTGCACCTGCTTCTGAATGACGCGTTCAGCCGTTTTCAAAACCTTGGGAAAACTGAACCAGCGGGGCTCACCAATTTCACGGAACATGGGATTGGTATTGAAGTCCATGATCTGTTTGACTGAGTGCCGCAGAGACTTGGAAGGTATGGTACCCAGATGGGTACAGTTACCACCTACAAAGGCATTCTGCTCAACGACTGCAACCTTCTTGCCCAGCTTGACAGCATTCATTGCCGCCCCTTCGCCCGACGGCCCGGAACCCAGCACAACCAGATCGTAGTGACTTACACCCATCCTTTAACCCCTCAAAGCGATCCGGGCAGCATTGCATCAGGTCATGAACTCTGTGCCCAGAGGTTCATGACACTGCAAGGCTCCCATATTTTTATTAATTTTCTCAGAGGCTGCCCACAAACTTTAAGGGAACAGCCTCTTAACCTTCAATACAGAAACAATCGGTCATCCGTATTGGGAAACTCCGGTTTTTTCCGGATATTGCTCGCACTCTTCCTGCAGAGCAGAAAGCCCGTTCAGAGAGCAAATCAACTCTTCTTAACAGTCTTTTCGGCAGTCGCATCGTAAAACAGATGCTCCATATCCCTATGCTGACCTTCAGAGAAAGGATCGTTCTTGTCCCCGCCGCCACAGATCATGCAGCCATCCTTCAGGCCAAGGGTGCTCAAACCACCACAGGACCCCTTGATCGGCTTGTTGGCAACAATTACACCAATGGCCATCAGGGCCATCAGTAGCAAAAAGATTCCAAATGTAATCAGCATCAGTGTCATGATATTGCCCTCCTGAGAAGAGGCCCGTAGCTAAAGAAAACACTCTTATTTATCTAGCACCGCTCGGGCACTGTTAATTTTATATGACAGTTTTTCACTGCAATAAGTGCTCTGTCGTTTGCAATGGCAGCCAGGGTTATCGGCCTGGTCATCACTCAATTCTGTTCTGGCAGAAAGGGTTTGAATGCATCACTGCTGACCGCTTCAAAACCCTTTTCAGTATGATAGGTGAAGTAGGCTGAGATTCCCTCCCTGTTGGCCAGCTTCAGACCTTCTTTATCACCTAAAACCATAAACAGGGTGGCCAGTGCATCAGCCTCAGCAGCATTATCCTCAATCACAGCCACTTCGGCCAGACGCCCCATTTCAGGATGGCCGGTTCGGGGATTGATCGTATGGGAATACTTCTGGCCATCCACTTCAAAATAATTCAGGTAGTCGCCCGATGTCGCCATGGCCCTGTTTTCCAGCTCAACAATCAGGGCCGGATTACTGCCGATCATAGCTGGACCACGGATACCCAACTTCCAGAGAGAGCCATCCGGTTTAGGGTCACCGACTATGACCTCACCACCAATCTCAACCAGATAACTGTTGATGCCTTCTGACTTGAGCAGATAAGCCACTTTGTCGACACCATAACCTTTGGCAATGGAGCTGAGATCCACAAAGACGTCTTTGGTTCGGGTCAGCTCATCGTTTCGGGTATCTGCGATAACCGCCTGATAACCCACTTTAGCCTGAGCTGCAGCAATCTCTTCATCAGAAGGCAGTTCAGCCGGATAATTATTGATCATCCATTCTATGTATTCCGGAGCTTTTTTATCACCGGAACCGGACGATTCTTCTTTACTTTGTGAGGCTTGCCTGCTGGCATCGGAAGGGCCAAAACCCCACAGATTTACCAGAGGACCCACAGTCACATCGTAGGCACCATCCGACATGCGGGAAACCACCAGACTTCTCTCGACAAGATCCACCAGCTCATCGGAAGCCTTGAATGGCTTCCCGATTTCGGCGCGGTTGAATTGCATCAACTCGGAGTCTTCACGGTAGGTAGACATGCTGTCGTTGATCTCTTCCAGCAGCCTATCCACCTGCTTTTTAACACTCCCTGTCGAATGGGAAAAAGGCGTTGAAACGTAAGTAATACTGTAGGTAGTGCCCATGGTCTCACCCTTTATATGCTTCAGGGTAGGACGCAAAGACAGAGCATAAAAGCCAGCAGCCAGAAGAATTAAGCCGATCAACAGTGACCACTTATAGGATTTGGACAACAACCTGTTCTCTCCCGTAGACACTGGAAATGCCGTTCTGACACCTCCAGAATTCGTTCAAGGGGACGCAGTGTACCACCGGGAGTGTTGCATCGTCATCCGTACAGAGCACCAGAGCGCTTTCTTATCTGACCAGACCATCAATATTGACTGGTCTGCCAGCCGGAGCACATCTGAATACCCTTCTCCAGATTGCTCTCAGGTGTCTTTCCGATCAGGTTCATGATCGATCCCGATCATCCAACCTGCCCTCAACAACCTCACCTGTTACGAGGTTAAATCGCCAGCGATACAGCTTCGGCTGAAGATGATTCAGGGCCAGCTGAGCCATCAGTTTACCAGCGCCTTTGGGCAAGCCAGGAATGGGACCCGGATTGGGGTTTTCCTGAAAATATCCTTCCAGAATAACTTCATCACCCTCTTCGTAGGCATTAAGCCAGTGCAAAACATAAGTCGGCTTTGCTTCAAACTGAACAATGTCTTTCTCGTTACCGAACCTGGGAATGATAGAAAATCGCGAAGGCAACTCAGGGTAATAGCAAGGGAAGTGAATATTGTCTTCCAGCAGCACGGGGTCCCAAAACAGTGGCAGGTCGGCAAAAATCGAGTAGTTTTCAGAGAATGCCATGTCATGGGGCAAGCGGGGACCGGGTAGCGGCACCGGTGTGAAGTGCACCAACTTGCCGTCACGATTAACGACACCGTAGTGTTGATAAGGTGGATACCTGGAATAATTGAAGAACAGCATCTCACCCGTCTTTTCATCGACTTTCGGATGGGCAGATATCCCATCAATGGGCGCCCAGCTAAATGTGCCCAACTGTTCAAGGGTATAGGGGTCCAGCTGATACCCGTCACCGCATTGCCAAAACGTGGAAATGATCTTGCCTGCGTGAACCACCACGTCCGTTGATGAACCATCTTTGGAACTGCCCTGAGCACCAATCCCCGGACGCTTTGACATCTTGTGGTCATTGATAAAACCAGCCCAAAGCGCTTCTCCGGCCTCCTGCTCGGCGACAAACCCCTTGGTGCGAACAAAGCGGTTACTGTATTCAGCCTTTCCATCGCGAAATGACACCGCATGAATCATGCCGTCAGCATCAAAAGGGTGGTAATGACCGATGGGTTCCTGCACAGGATTTTCAGTATTTCTTACATATACGCCGTCTATATCGGTCGGTATTTCCCCAATAACCTCCATATCACTGGCCGAGTATTCCGTGAAATTGGGAGTCCAGGCACCGCTTAGATAGGGGTGTGAACTGGGCTTCAGACTGTGTTTGACCTCGTTCTTATGGGTAATCTTCATCATTTACCCCCTCTTCCGGGCTAGTAAAATACTGGGCTCTGAAGGAGCGTGGGAACCCATACCTATCTCGCACTGCAGAGTCCGCTTTTCAGGGGAGAAGCGTGGCGTCGCCTGGCTTTCAGGTGAATGTTGCAAAATTACTGCCTGCGTACAATAAACCAGTCCGTAAGGTAATTGACCTGGGGCTTTCACAGTCCTTGTTGCTCCAGTGTAATAAAGAGTTTTCAACAGTCTGGATAGCAATAGGACCATCTGTACCAAACATACCGGTGCAGAAACCGGAGCCTATGTAGGTCATGGAGTGAATCCACTCTTGTGTAAAGGTATCTGCCAAGTTTAGATAGCTGAATGGCTTAACTGTTTTTATATCAGTGACTATTGCTTCGTTGTAACAGGTTATAACGTTTTTAATAGAGAATTTTTTTACTCCGCAGTGCAAGAAATGCTCGAACTGATGACATGATGGAAGCTGATCCTTATCGTCTTCGCAAGTCGTACAGTAATTGGCCCCTAGTGAAATCCACTGAACAAATCGTTTTCCCCAGAGAGCCGGAGGGTGATATTCACGCTCAATGTCATCCTGCTCTTTGACAACAAAAGAAATATCATCATCTTTGTCTTGAAAAAGTGATCTTATGTATTCGTGAGCGCCCTCATCACAAAATGAGCCATAAGCTCTGCCTCCGATTTCAAAGCTATGGAGGGTTGTTTTGTTGGTAATAGAGGGATTTATTAATGACTGATGTGTCTGTATAAACGAATCCTTTATATAAACCCTGACAGTTTTTGCATGGCCTGTTTTTTTACCGGCAAATGAGGTGTTGCTGTTTTCCTCTGGACTATTGTTGTTCACGGTTTTTTCGGGGCGAAACACAGTGTTTGTGCTAGATGATATGTTCATCATATTTCCTGTTTTTTTGCGCAAGTACGATTGCATTGCCTATTGGCCATAAGAGCGCCTCCAGCCTTGTTAGAGTTCATCCCTTGAATCAGGGAGGTTAGGATCAACAAGGCCTTTCTCATCCACCAACCGGGTAGTAAAAGAATGAAAATAGTTTAATCCGTTTAATGGATAGCCCAGCCCCTCCAGCTTGTCGGGCCGCGTGTAGTGCGCAGAAGCTTTTTCCCACTGGCATTGCCTTGGCTCTATCCAGGCACCTTTTGTCCAGGCTTCTCCAGAGGTCAAACCGGTATCGCATTGATAGACGAACTGCCCAAAACCTTCAAAGTCCGCTTCTGCAGAATAGATAATGCCCTTTTTCATGCTGATCATATGATGATGCGCATAACGCTTCTTCTTCTCTTTAGTGGCTGGCAGTAGATCAGATTTATCCTGAAAGTCATGGGTGACTCTGAATGTTTTGGGATAACCATCTTCAAGCAGCGGTGGTTCTTTACCGTCCAATATCTCTGAACTCACCGTTTTTCCCCAGGCTCCAATATAGGCCATGCTCACGGGTTCCACGGGGTATCGAACAATAACCAACTTGTGATGCTTGCCTCTGAGCACCATTGAACGGGTGTAAGGGTCAACATTAAGGCCACTGAAGTCTCCTCTCAAAGTGGAAGGCACACGAGCGTGAATTTCTAACATATCGCTCGTTATATAGATGGTTTCGCCGAACTGTAAGAGACCATCCCCTTTCGCATTGATCGGTTCATCTTTTATATCATCCCAACGGCTGGCAGGCTTGCCATTATTGAGGTTGACACTTTGCAGGAGCGCTCTGGAGTAATAACTCTCAGATTTCTTCAGATTTCTTTGCATGATACCCAGTACATGGAAAGTTCCTTCATTATCTTGGTAAATATCCAGCCCGGTCATGGGTTTGGAGTGATCAACCCCCTTGCGGAAATCTTCCATTGGAAGGTAGGTTCGGTGTTCCCAGCCCGGTACTGTCACCAGCTCTTTCTTGTCAATATCGATGATAAACAGATGTCCATGCTGAGCGGCAAACAACCAGTTTTTCTTATAGCGCTGGTTAAATTCAGCACTATGCGCCAGATAAACAGGCGAGTTGGCATAGGATAAATTGAAGAAACCAAGATTTGGTGATGGAGAATCGATTGAGAAAGGCTCCTCTCCTTCGCCCCCAACAAATACCAAACCGTTGGAACAACCAAAAGCAAACCGGTTATTTCCCAGAGGCTTATGGAATGAACTCAGACTGTGATGATGAGCCATGGTTTTTCCGGTTAGAGGGATATTGGTAAATTCATTCATAAGACAACCGGGAAGGTTACCATTAAAAACCGTTTTCCAGGCCTTGCTGCCTGGCCTGCTTTCGATAACAACTGCATTACCGTCACTATTGACAGCTCCAAGCTGAAATACCAGGGTGTCCTCAGCATGTGAATTCAGTGAGGATACCAGCGTGACAGACGACAACAACAGGGCTTTAAGTGTCCGGATCATACAAACCTCCTTATCAGGGTAATAATGTAATGGCCTCTATGAGTTTTGACTCAGTAAATTGCCAAGGGTTCAATGAAACCGACAATTTTAGACGAGCGGGCTGAATAGGCCACACACTGCAAAAGTTAAGAAAGGCAGGTCAGGCTGACCGGGCACAGACCGTCGTTTTGCAGGACACCACCTTCTTGCCCGACAACCCGGTAGCCAGCTGTTCATGTTCATAGGTGATGGGATGTGGATGCCCCTGCCCTTTTCGGGGAGTCCTGTTAGAGTTCATCTCTTGGCTTGGGATCATTGGGATGAATAACGCCCGTTTCGTCCTCCACCCGATCGCTGAAGAAATGGATTTCGTCCATCACTCGGGCCGTGAAGGAATGGTAGTAGTTCAATCCGGTTAATCGATAGTTCAGCCCCTCCAGCTTGTCGGGCCGGGTGAATCTGGCAGAAGCTTTTTCCCAATTGCATTGCCTGGGCTCTATCCAGGCACCTTTTTTCCAGGCTTCTCCGGAGGTCAGACCGGTATCGCATTGATAGACGTACTGCCCAAAACCTTCGGAGTCTGCTTCTGCAGAAAAGATAATGCCTTTTTTCATACTGATCATATGGTGATGCGCATAGCGTTTCTTCTTATCTTCATTGACCGGCAGTAGATCAGAATCATACTGAAAGTCATGGTTGACTCTGAATGTCTTGGAATAACCATCTTTAAGCAATGGAGGCTCTTTGCCATCCAGTTTTTTTGAGCTCACCAATTTTCCCCAAGCACCGATATAGGCCACGTTTACGGGTTCTTCAGGGTATCGAACAATGACCAGCTGATGATGCCTGCCCCTTAGCACCATTGCCCGGGTATAAGGGTCAACATTGAGGCCACTGAGGTCTCCTCTTAAAGAGGTATTCGTACCAGGGTGGTGTATCCCATTTTCTTCATCTGCTATAAACAGGGTTTCACCAAACTGTAACAGACCATCTCCTGCCCTGTTGATCGATTCATCGTCAATATCATCCCAATAGCTGTAAGGGATTCCATCTTCGAGCGTTACATGTTGCAGGAGTGCTCTGGAATAATGACGCTTTTTTTTCTCCAGATTTCTTTGCATGACACCCAACACATGGAAAGTCCCTTTTTTGTCCTGGTAGATATCCAGCCCGGTCATGGGCATAGAGTAATCAACACCCATGCGGAAATCCCACATAGAGAGGTAGTTTCCTTCTATCCAATGCGGAAACCTAACCAGCTGCCTCTTGTCGATATCGATAATAAACAGGTGTCCATGCTGGGCAGCAAACAACCAGTTTTTCTTGTAGCGCTGATTAAATTCGGCACTGTGGGCGAGATAAACAGGCGAGTTGGCATAGGATAAATTGAAGTAACCAAGATTAGGAGATGGAGAATTTACCGAGAAAGGCTCCTCTCCTTCGCCCCCAACAAACACCAAACCGTTGGAACAACCAAAAGCGAACCGATTGCTTCCCAGAGGTATGTGAAAAGAGCTCAGACTGTAACGATGAGCCATAGTTTTGCTGGTCAGGGGAATATTGGTAAATTCATTCATTAAACAACCGGGAAGGTTGCCATTAAAAACCGTTTTCCAAGCCTTGCTACCTGGCCTGCTTTCGATAACAACTGCGTTACCGTCGCTGTTGACTGCACCAAGCTGAAACACCAAGGTTTCCTTAGCTTGTGAATTCGGTGAGGAAAGCAGCGTGACAGATGAAAACAACAGGGCTTTAAAAGTCCGAATCATAAAAACCTCGAAATCAGGGCAATGGATAAAGCCATAAGTGCTTGGCCTTTATGAAATTTGACTCAACAAATTGCCAAGGGCTCAATAAAACGGATAAGTTTAGACAAGCGGGCTGAATACGCCACGCATCAGGAAAGGCAGGTCAGGCGGTCACCCAAAGAATAACGGCATCTTCCTCACTGAGGGAAATCAGAGCATGTCCCATCTCAGCATCGTAATAGGTGCTGTCACCCTCATTGAGTTCTACCGGTTGATAAAACTCTGTGTAAAGCATGATTTTGCCACTGAGAACCAGCAAAAATTCCTCACCCTCATGCCTTACCCAATCCTGATAATCCTCAAATGACCGGGCACAAACCGTTGTTTTGAAGGGCACCATCTTCTTGCCCGACAACTCAGTCGCCAGCAGCTCATGTTCGTAAGTGGTGGTGGGGTGTGGGCGCCCCTGCCCTTTTCGGGTAATGTCCCGGCGACCGCTGGCGGCCTTCTTTTCCGAAGGTTGGGTGAACAACTGGGGGATATCAATACCCAGACCCCTTACCAGTTTGGTCACAGCAGTAAAGGTGGGCGATATCTGCTCATTTTCTATCTTGGAGAGGGTTGATCGGGCCAGGCCGGTTTTCTGGCTGGCTTCTTCCAGTGTCAGATTGAGGCTCAGACGGATTTCACGGACTCGCTGTCCCAGTTGCAACGGCTCAACAGCAGCCTCCCTGTTACTGCGGGAGAGGATGACCGACTGTTTTTCCTGCTTCAGAAAGTGCGCCTGCTCTGATATTTCCTGTTCTGACATTTATAGTTATCTCTACTTCCAGACGTACTTGATACTATATAAGCTTCCCGTAAAAAGAAATAAGCTTCCCGGAAATTAAATTCCCCTAAAATCTGTCAAAAAACATTCAGCGTTGTATTTACTCAATTAATTCATTAAGTTAGGCGTACCGTCAGGATAAGAAACCTTTGTACTGCAGGTCTCGTCCTGACCCTGATCATCTGTCTGAGCTGACACCCTTTAGTGTCGTATAACAAAGACCTGAAAATAATAACAGAACATCCAATAGCGTGGAGTGAAGTTTCATAATGGAAACACTGACCGAAATCATCGGTGCCATTAATGGCGTCGTTTGGGGACCCATGATGCTGGTCCTCATGCTGGGGATAGGACTATTCCTGATGCTGGGCCTGCGACTGATGCCCATCCTGAAGCTGGGCACCGGCTTTAAACTCCTCTGGCAAGGCCGCAGTGCCGGGTCCGGCGACTCCGGTGAAATCCCTCCTTTCCAGGCCCTGATGACCGCCCTTTCTGCCACCATCGGTACCGGTAACATTGCCGGTGTTGCAACGGCCGTCTTCATGGGGGGTCCCGGTGCGCTGTTCTGGATGTGGTGTACTGCTCTGGTGGGTATGGCCACCAAATTCTCGGAAGCCGTATTGGCCGTAAAATACCGTGAGGTCGACGAAAACGGCAAGCACTACGGTGGCCCTATGTACTACATCAAGAATGGTCTGGGTTCACGCTGGGCTTGGCTGGGTACAGCCTTCGCTATTTTCGGTGCGATCGCCGGCTTCGGTATCGGCAACACCGTTCAGTCCAACTCGGTGGCTGACGTCCTGCAAAGTAACTTCAGCCTGCCTCCCGTCGTGACCGGTTTTATTCTGATGTTCCTGGTGGGTGCTGTACTGATTGGCGGCATCCGTAGAATTGGCGCAGTGGCCAGTACTCTGGTTCCCCTGATGGCCATTGCCTACCTGGTCGCCGGTCTGGTTGTTCTGGCTATCAATGCTGAGCAAATTCCTGCCGCCCTGAGCCTGGTCTTCACCCACGCCTTTACACCTACTGCGGCTACCGGTGGTTTTGCTGGCGCTGCGGTATGGGCTGCTATCCGCTTTGGTGTCGCTCGTGGTGTGTTTTCTAACGAAGCCGGTCTGGGTTCTGCGCCTATCGCTCACGCGGCAGCAAAAACCAACGACCCCGTTCGTCAGGGCCTGATTGCCATGCTGGGTACTTTCCTGGACACCATCATCGTCTGCTCCATCACCGGCCTGGTCATCATTACTTCCGGTGCCTGGACCTCAGGTGTGACAGGGGCCGCGTTAACTTCTGCCGCATTTGCTGAGGCACTGCCGGGTGTCGGTAACTATGTGGTTGCCATTTCTCTGGCTATCTTCGCCTTTACAACCATTCTGGGCTGGAGCTTCTACGGCGAGCGTTGCATAGTATTCCTGATGGGCCCAAGAGCGGTAAAAGCCTATCGCTTCCTTTGGATTGTCGCCGTTCCAGTGGGCGCTACTGTGAGCCTGGATTTCATCTGGCTTGTAGCTGACACTATGAACGCTATGATGGCTATTCCCAACCTGATTGCCCTGGCGCTGCTAAGCCCCGTTGTATTCAAGCTGGTGCGTGAATACTTCGGCAAGCAATCTGAAGCATCAGAGGCAGTGACTGAGTAAACAGTGCCTCTAATCAGCTCCAACGAAGCTGCAAACAGATCGACCATCTGTTTGCAGCTTTCTTTCCCACCCTCTCATTCTTGAGTACTTCACGCCTTACCCAAACCCTGAAACATATTCAGAGGGCCATAAAAAAGCGCTACCCGACAGCCCTGTCACTGCTACTATTCCAGAATCTGTCGTTTCAGTTACCGGTCAGGAGTCTTTTTTATGACCAGTAAAGATATCAGGAACCATCGAATGTCTGACGAGGTTTATCAGGAGAACTTTTCTGATATCAAGCCTCCGTTATCCTGCTATCAGGCCAATATGGAAGCCAGTCGTTGCCTTTATTGTCACGATGCCCCCTGCATTTCTGCCTGCCCGACAGGTATCAATATTCCCTCGTTTATCCACCGAATCGCTGATCATAATGAAGACGGCGCCGCCCGGGTTATTCTGGAAGAAAACATTCTGGGGGGGAGCTGTGCCCGGGTCTGTCCAACAGAAGTCCTTTGTGAGCAGGCTTGCGTTCGAAACCACTCGCCAGAATGCAAACCGGTGATGATTGGCCGTTTACAAAGGTACGCTATTGACCACCGACAGAAAGCTGCTCACCCATTTACCCGCGCACAAAAAACAGGCCGAAACGTCGCAGTTGTGGGTGCGGGTCCTGCCGGTCTGGCCTGTGCACACAAATTAGCCAGACTGGGACATGACATCACCGTCTTCGATGCTCACAGCAAACCCGGCGGGCTCAACGAGTACGGCATAGCTGCCTACAAACTGGTAGAGGATTATGCCCAGGAAGAAATCCGATTCATTTTCGAAATCGGCGGCATAAACCTTGAGACAGGGAGCAGAATCGACCTTGAGAAACAGCTTCCCGACCTGACCATTCAGTTTGATGCCGTCTTTCTTGCCATTGGACTAGGGTCTGCGAAAGCCATTGGATTGCCCTGTGAGCAATCCAGAGGCATCCAGGAAGCGCTTGGCACCATTGAAACCATTCGTCAAACCAAAAACCTCGCCGAACTGCCCGTGGCTGCAAAGGTCGTTGTGATCGGCGGAGGTAATACGGCCATTGATGTGGCCAGCCAAATGCGCCGACTGGGAGCCGATGAAGTGACGATCGCTTATCGAAGAGGTCTTCAACAGATGTCGGCAACTCATCATGAACAATCATTCGCGAAAGAAAGCGGTGTTCGCATTATTCCCTGGTTGAAGCCCAAAGGTTTTGAGACAAAAGCCGGGCAATTGCATGGCATCCGCTTTGTGAAAACCACTCAGGACTCTGCTGGCCAACTGATTGAAACCGGCGAACAGACAGTGATTCCCGCTGACCGGGTTTACAAGGCCATTGGCCAGACATTAACAGCAGAGTGCTTTTCTTCTGGAAAGCTTGACCGGAGTCAAAACGGAAAAATCAGAGTGGACGATCAATTCAGGACCTCTATCGGTAATGTCTGGGCAGGAGGTGACTGTGTTGATAAAGGAGAGGATCTCACCGTCCATGCAGTCCAGCATGGCAAACTGGCTGCTGAAGCCATCAACCGGTTTCTGCAACCGCTCGAAGTATAGGCAGTAAAAGATGATGGCAGACCTTAGCACCGGTTTTCTCGGGATTCGGTCCCCCAATCCATTCTGGTTAGCCTCAGCACCGCCCACGGATAAGGCATACAACATTTACCGGGCATTTTCTGCAGGCTGGGGAGGTGCCGTTTGGAAAACTCTGGGTGAAGACCCGGCGCCGGCCAATGTTTGCTCAAGGTACTCTGCTCATCGGGATACTCACGGGCGGATTCTGGGCATCAATAACATTGAGCTGATTTCAGATCGCCCGTTACAAGTCAATCTGGATGAAATCAAACAGACCAAAAAAGACTGGCCCGACCGGGCTTTAATTGTCTCCCTGATGGTACCCTGCGAAGAAGCGAGCTGGCAACGTATTCTCAATCAGGTTGAAGCAACCGGCTGTGACGGCGTCGAACTCAATTTTGGTTGCCCCCATGGCATGCCGGAGCTCGGTATGGGCGCGGCGGTAGGGCAAGTCCCCGAGCTCATTACCAAAGTCACCGGATGGTGTAAACAACATACACGACTGCCGGTTATTGTTAAGCTGACGCCTAATGTCACCGATATTGTCCAGACTGCCAGTGCCGCTCTCGCTGGCGGGGCAGACGCTGTCTCACTGATCAATACCATTAACTCCATTACCAGCATCAATCTCGATACCATGGTCGGCTACCCGGCCGTCGGCAATTATTACACCAGCGGTGGTTATAGCGGCCAGGCCGTCAAACCTGTTGCCCTGAATATGGTGGGACAACTGGCACGACACGATGAAACAGCCAAACTCACGATATCCGCCATGGGCGGAATCACGACCTGGCGGGATGCTGCAGAATATCTGTCACTGGGGGCAACAAGCCTGCAAGTCTGCACAGCGGTGATGCTGAATGGATTCAAGATCATTGATGAACTGGTTGACGGACTCTCAAGATGGATGGATCAGAAAGGTTACCGGGCGCTGTCTGAATTTCGTGGGGCTGCCGTTGCCAGCCTTACCGACTGGAACAGACTGGATCTGAGCTACAAAAGTGTTGCTCATATTGACCAGAATCAGTGTATTCGGTGTGGCCGTTGTTTTGCGGCCTGCGAAGATACTGAACATCAGGCCATAGCCTTGCAAACATCTGATGACGGAAAAGACCGAACCTTTGAAGTCATTCCGGGGGAGTGCGTCGGTTGCAACCTTTGCCAGATCACCTGTCCCGTTCAGGGGTGCATCACGATGATCAGTCTTCCTGGCTCAAATCCAGAGCTGTAGGTCATTTGAGCCTGTTGGATTTAATTCGTTCGGGCATTGTGTACAATTCGCCATATATCCATAAACACAACATGAGTGTCGCCTCCCAAAGCATCTTCATATTTTCCATATCTCTCTTCTGCTATTTTTATGGCAGGTTTGGGGTCTGCTCCATGATATAAAAGGCATCTGGCGATTTTATAAAACTCTCTCAAATCCTCATCAGTTAATTCACAGTCTGAAATACGAAACATTACTAATCTTAAAGGCGTAATCGGTTGTATAAACCCGTTTGGATCGTCCTGATCTGTGGACTGCCTGTAACTTGGATCAGCCCCTCTGTTCAAACAGTCTTCAACTCTTTCAAAATCATAATTACTTACCGCCTCCATTAATTCTTCGTCAACGGCTCTCTTCTGACTTGCTATTACTACCAAGCCTGGATCCGAGGTCAGTAATACTGTGTCAGAACTGCTCGCCGCAACATGTGTAGTCGCGGATGCTACCGGAAACCCTGAATTGAATGTTGCTAAAGAATAATCATTTGATGAAATTGTTTCTGTGCTACCAGCAGTGGTGCTTTCAGCATAACTGCCTGTACTCGATGGGGCCAACCTAACCGTAAAGGTAAACGGACTGTCATCTTCACTACTGCTATATGGCGCGCTTGAACTCGGCATGATCCTTGAGCTATCAAGCCCGGCACCTAAAAATAAAGCACCCGCCCATAACCGTCCAGCCATCGCTGGAGTTGGAGGCAGCGACGAATCGAAAACCTGAGTAAAGCCTGACTGTAAAGTTAAAGTGGACATCAAAGGCAATAGATAGGAAGCGGAGTGTTTCATAATGACGGAATTCCTCTCAACAGCTATAACCTCTGTAGCCAGAACGAAGCCAAACTCTCAATATTAATCAAAACTCAGGATTTTTCTATTTAACAACTCGTTCCCACGCTCTGCGTGGGAATGCATACCTCCCCTGATGTTGGAGTTTTGCGACAGCCTCAAAGGCGGGAATCATTCAGATTGAGTTAATAAGCTTGCAGTTGTAACTGCTGGCGAGTACCCACTCTCCCTATAACAAAGTTGTCAGATTTACTGTCAGAAACGGAACATTCCATGTATGGAGAGTGTCTAGGTTTTATCAGTCATAAATAAACAGAGACAGCAACAATGAATATATCTTCGACTCCGAGCACTTCCTCATTGAATCTTGTGTCGACAAAAGACGCTGAGGGCAGTAGTGATGAAACTGATAAGGCTGATGCAAAATGCAGTATTGTGGCACTGGATCATTGTTATGCCAGTCTTTCGCAGGAGCTTACTGATACTCTAACGACCACAGAAGAAATACCTGTGCTGGAAAGGGTGGCAACTTCTCACGTCACCCCAGAGCCTGCAAAAAAAATATCGATTTGCCCGCAGAATTTTTCATTGACAGGCAAGAGCCTGTCGAGTTGGAGCTCCATCACTGCCTGCCAGCTGGATCAAGTTGTTCAGGTAGCTTGTGTCGTAGAAGTCGAAACAGCAACAGGGCCTTCTTCATCCGCAGCAGTCAGAAGCAAGAAGTCAAGGAATAAAAAAGCAAGATCACCTGAAACAAGAAGGCTGAAGAACAGGGAGTCTGCTCGAAGAACCAGACAAAAGGCAAAAACTCGTTTGGCATACCTGGAAGAAGAATTACAAAACATTAAAATGGAAAATTTGTACCTGCAGGTTAAGAACACTGAAATGGCAAAGCACATTTCCGACACGAAAGCAGAAAATAAGATTTTAAGAGGAGCATTGCCAGGGGAGAGATTTGTAACTGTTGCTGACAATTATAAATTGGATTCTGACAAAATGGGCGACCCGGAGGATGAAGACGAGTGTGCAGAGAAAATACCGCCAAAGAAGGAAATTGTATCTGCTCCTGAGTACTTCGAACTGGATGATCAAGCAATACTTGATAGCGATGATGATGCCAGCTAGACCATACGAACTATTCGATTCCGAATGGCTGGGTGCTTAGTCTCAACTACCAGATGCAATGACATTAAGTGGTGCAAGCGTGAATGAATGGGCTCATACAAGAGTGGACAAGACAGCAGCACTGTTACCATTGCTTTTCCCGAAATCTTATAAATCATTGATTTTTATAAATTTTTACCCACTTCGTTTCCTATAGGAAACAAATGGGTTGATGTGAAACCTCCAGATTTGCTACTCTGCCAATTCTCTGAATGTATGTTGAATTTTTTTAGTCGTTTAATTCAGGGATCTTATCGTGGAAAAACAACGGCTTCTTTCAGACCAGAATCGTTAGTCCGATAAAAATCTAAAATACAAAAGGTTTTTATGAGATAAGAATACAGAGGGAGCAGATCATGGGACTGAGCATTTTCGACCTTTTTAAAATTGGCATCGGGCCTTCATCCTCACATACCGTGGGTCCCATGGTGGCTGCCAACCGTTTTCTGGATGAACTCCACACCAACCAGCACTTCGAGCAGACACACCGCATTAAGGCCGACCTCTATGGTTCTCTGGCCATGACCGGAGAAGGACACGCTACAGATGTTGCCGTCCTTCTGGGACTTCTGGGCGAACACCCTGATAGCGTGAGTCCCGACAAAGTGCCTGAATACGTCTCTGACATTAAGAACAACGATCGACTCAAGCTGGGTGGAATCAGGACTATAACATTTCATTTCGATACTGATCTGCAATTTCATTTTGGAAACTCCCTGCCCAATCACCCCAATGGCATGTCACTTACGGCTCTCGATGCCGATGGGCAAGTCCTTTACAAGAACCGATATTACTCGGTAGGTGGCGGTTTTGTTCTCAACGAGCAGGAAGCCTCTTCCAATCTATCCACCAACCTTCAAGCTGCCCCCATTCCCTACCCTTTTGAAAAAGGTCAGGACCTACTGGACCACGGCAAAAACAGTGGTTTATCCATCGCCGAGCTGGTGCTTGAAAACGAAAAACATCTGGGTCGCAGTCAGGATATTTCCGGGGATCTGATGGCCATCTGGCAGGTGATGGATCAATGCATCCAGCGCGGTTGCCAGCAAACCGGGAAACTGCCCGGGGGACTGGATGTTGCCCGCCGCGCCAGTGACATACACAAACGCTTAATCAACAAGCCAAAAGAGCATTGGGATGACCTGCAAAGCATGGACTGGGTAAGTCTTTTTGCCCTGGCCGTGAATGAAGAAAATGCAGCAGGGGGCCGGGTCGTCACCGCACCGACTAATGGTGCTGCCGGTGTCATACCCGCCGTTCTGGCTTATTATGATCGCTTTGTTCCCGGCAGCTGCGAACAGGGCATTCAGGCTTTTCTGGCTACCGCAGCCGCCATTGGTATGCTGTACAAAAAAAATGCCTCCATTTCAGCCGCTGAAGTGGGCTGTCAGGGCGAGATCGGGGTAGCCTGCTCCATGGCAGCAGGGGCACTCTGCGCCGTTCTGGGCGGCACCAATGAACAGATAGAAAATGCGGCAGAAATTGGTATGGAACATAACCTGGGACTGACCTGTGACCCGGTTGGAGGTCTGGTTCAGGTGCCATGCATAGAGCGAAACACTATGGGTGCAGTCAAAGCCATTAATGCGGCACGACTCGCCCTACAGGGTACCGGCCAGCATCGGGTCTCACTGGACAGCGTGATAGAAACCATGCACCAGACTGGCCTGGACATGCAGGATAAGTACAAGGAAACCGCCACTGGCGGACTGGCAGTCAATGTTGTCGTGTGCTGAGACTCGTGACAGATGCCAATAAAAGCAAAAATAATCAGCACAAATACCCGGAATGCTCCGTATAACCCGGAGCATTCCCATGGGAGCATGGGCCGAGGTCCGTGGTTCAGGTATTTTCAGACCATCACAGGGCTGTCCCATCCACCGACGGCCGTCAGAGAAAGGTAGAAACATGGCTGTTGATAAACAGGCACTCAGCGCTCTGGAACAGAGCAACGCATTTACCGGTCGTCACATTGGCCCGGATCAGGCTCAGCAACAGGCAATGCTGTCCGAACTGAAACTGGAGTCACTGTCTGATCTGATTGAACAGACCGTTCCCAAAGCCATTCGCCCATCCACTACCCCAGGAGAGAACACCCTGGCGGTTGCAGCGGGCAAGACAGAAGTTCAGGCGCTGGAATACCTGCGTTCGCTGGCTGACCAGAACAAGGTGAACAAGTCCTACATAGGTATGGGCTACTACAACACCCATATTCCAAACGTCATCCTCAGAAACGTTCTGGAAAACCCCGGCTGGTACACTGCCTACACGCCTTATCAACCCGAAATCTCCCAGGGCCGTCTGGAAGCTTTGCTGAACTTCCAGCAAATGGTCATGGACCTGACCGGCATGGAAGTCGCCAACGCTTCCCTGCTGGACGAAGCCACCGCCGCTGCAGAAGCGATGGCACTTTGCCATAGATCCAGCCGCAGCAAGAACAGGGTGTTCTTTGTTGCAGACGACGTCCACCCGCAAACCATCGACGTCATCAAAACCCGTGCTGAGCACATGGGCATCCGGGTAGAAGTCGGCAACCCAGTTACCGATCTCGAAAAACACGACATCTTCGGTGTACAGCTGCAGTACCCTGGCACTTACGGACAGATTACCGATGTCGCCAGCATCGTCGCCAAAGCCAAAGAACAAAAAGCCATGGTGTCTGTCGCCACCGACCTGATGGCTCTGATGCTGCTGAAGTCACCCGGTGAGCTGGGGGCTGACATTGCTCTGGGAAGCAGCCAGCGATTTGGTGTCCCTATGGGCTTTGGTGGTCCGCACGCCGCTTTCTTTGCTGCCAGTGAAAAACTGAAGCGCTCCATTCCCGGTCGTATTATTGGTGTTTCCATCGACCGCCGTGGTAACCAGGCTTACCGCATGGCGATGCAGACTCGTGAGCAGCACATCCGTCGTGAAAAAGCGACGTCCAACATCTGTACTGCCCAGGCTCTGCTGGCCAACATTTCTGCGTTCTATGCCGTTTATCACGGGCCACAAGGTCTGAAGACCATTGCTGAGCGCATCCACCGCCTGACCACTATTCTGCATAAAGGCCTGACCACTCTGGGCGTTCAGTGTAATAATACTTTCTTCGACACCCTGACCCTGAAAGTGGGCAGCCAGCAGGAAGCGATCTATAACCGCGCCCTCGAAGCTGACTGCAATCTGCGTCGCATCAGCTTCGATCAACTGGGCATCAGCATTGATGAGACCACAACAGCGGAAGACATCACACAGCTGTTCAATATCATTCTGGGACAGGGTCAGGATCTGGATATTCAGACCATTGACAGCCAGTTTGCAGTGTCCGGCCTCAAAGACGAGCATCGTCGTACTGATGCCGTACTGACTCACCCGAATTTCAACAGCTATCATTCCGAAACCGATATGATGCGCTACCTGAAGCGTCTGGAGAACAAGGATTACTCCCTGACCCACGGCATGATTCCTCTGGGCTCCTGCACCATGAAACTGAATGCCGCTGCTGAAATGATTCCGGTGTCATGGCCTGAATTTGCCAACATCCACCCGTTTGCGCCCAGAGAACAGGTCAAGGGTTATATGACCATGATCAACGAACTGGAAGCGGCACTGGAAGAAATCACCGGTTACGACAAAATCTCCATGCAGCCCAATTCCGGTGCCCAAGGCGAGTATGCCGGTCTGCTGGCCATCCGTAACTATCAGGAGGCCAATGATCAGGCACACAGAAATATCTGCCTGATCCCCTCTTCCGCTCATGGCACCAACCCAGCTTCTGCCGCTATGGTCGGCATGAAAGTGGTGGTCGTTGACTGTGACGAGAATGGTAACGTCGATGTTGCCGATCTTCAGGCCAAAGCTGAACAGCACAGTGAAAACCTGTCCTGCCTGATGGTGACCTACCCTTCCACCCACGGTGTTTATGAAGAAGAGATTCGCAATATCTGCGACATCGTTCACGAGCACGGGGGTCAAGTGTACATGGACGGCGCCAACATGAACGCTCTGGTCGGCATCGCCAAACCTGGCAAGTTCGGCTCCGACGTTTCGCACCTGAACCTGCATAAAACCTTCGCTATTCCTCACGGTGGCGGTGGTCCCGGCATGGGCCCCATCGGCGTCAGAAGTCATCTGGCGCCTTACCTGCCAAACCACTGCGTCAGCCCGATTGAAGGCGATAACGAAGGTATGGGTGCAGTATCAGCAGCGCCATTTGGCAGCGCCTCTATCCTGCCCATCAGTTATCTGTACATTGTCATGTTGGGACAGCAGGGTCTGCAACAATCCAGTGAAGTCGCCATTCTCAACGCCAACTACATGGCTGAGAAACTGGCTGCTCATTACGACGTTCTGTATCGTGGTCGCAACAACAAGGTGGCTCATGAGTGCATTATCGATATTCGTCCGATCAAAGAAGCCTGCGGTGTCACCGAAGAAGACATTGCCAAGCGCCTGATGGATTACGGTTTCCATGCACCGACCATGTCCTTCCCGGTTGCCGGCACTCTGATGATTGAGCCGACCGAATCCGAGTCCAAAGACGAGATCGATCGTTTCGTGAGTGCCATGATTGCGATCCGCAAAGAAGTTCGCAAGGTACAGGAAGGCGAATGGCCTGCCGAAGATAACCCGCTGTGCAACGCTCCGCACACTATGGAAGATCTGGTAGACAGCGAATGGAGCCATCCGTACAGTCGTGAAGAAGCCGTCTTCCCGTTGAAAGGCTCTATCGATGGCAAATACTGGCCCACTGCCAACCGTATCGATAATGTCTACGGCGATCGCAACTTTATCTGCTCCTGCCCATCTATCGAAAGCTATCAAGAACAAGACTAAAGTCGTCTGAGAACCAGCATTGAAACGGGGAAGTCACTTCCCCGGCTTCTTCACAATTTCAGGGAGTATCCCTAATGACCGAACTTAAAAAAACACCACTGCATAGCCTGCACCAGGAGCTGGGCGCGAAAATGGTTCCTTTCGCAGGCTTCGATATGCCGGTTCAATATCCTCTGGGGGTTAAAGCCGAGCATCTGCACACCCGTGCAAAAGCGGGTTTGTTCGATGTCTCCCACATGGGGCAGGTTCGTCTGACAGGCAACAATCCGGCCAGGGCTCTGGAAGCTCTGGTACCTGTCGACATTATTGATCTGCCTGAGCGCAAGCAACGCTACGCCCTGTTCACCAATGAACAGGGGGGCGTAATGGACGATCTGATGGTCACCAACGAAGGCAATGACAGCCTGTACATTGTTGTCAACGCCGCCTGTAAGGATCAGGACATTGCTCACATGAAGGCTCATCTGCCTGAGGATGTTAAGCTGGAGGTTCTGGATGACCGTGCTCTGGTCGCTATTCAGGGTCCTGAAGCAAAATCCGTTATGACCCGTTTTGCGCCTGAAACAGAAAAGATGGTTTTCATGGACTCTGTTCACATGACCATTGAAGGCGTTGACGTATACATCAGCCGCTCGGGTTACACCGGTGAAGATGGTTTTGAAATCTCAATCCCTGAAGCAGACGCTGACAAATTCTGTCGTATGCTGCTGGATCAGCCGGAAGTCGAGTTCATTGGTCTGGGTGCCCGTGACTCCCTGCGTCTGGAAAGTGGACTCTGCCTGTACGGTCACGATCTGGATACAGATACCACTCCCATCGAAAGCAGCCTGATCTGGGCCATCAGCAAAAACCGTCGTAAGGATGGTGAGCGTGCTGGCCGCTTCCCCGGTGCAGACAAGATCCTGAGCCAGATTGAAAACAAAGACTTCACCCGCAAACGTGTTGGCTTGATCGGCAGCAGTCGTGCACCGGTTCGTGAAGGAACTGAAATCGTCAACGCCGATGGCGAGAAGATCGGCGTTGTGACTTCGGGAACCTTTGGACCCACTGTTGGTGCTCCTGTCGCAATGGCCTACGTTACAACTGAATATGCTGCCTTGGAAACAGAAGTTTTCGCGCAGGTGCGCGGCAAAAAATTGCCTATGACTGTGAGTCGTATGCCGTTTATTGAACAGCGTTACTATCGCGGCTAAGCTCTGCGAAAAAGCCCGGTTAACCGGGCTTTTTTTATCAGTGATAAGCTGGTTTCTGTTTTGCCCGCTTTAAATAACCATTGGCGCAAAAACAAAACCAAAGGCAACACAAAGTGCAATACAGACAGTGCCCGGCATAAAGAATGGGTGGTTAAATACCAGTTTGCCGATACGGGTAGACCCGGTCTCGTCCATTTCTACGGCTGCCAGCAGTGTTGGATAAGTAGGCAGAACAAACAGAGCGGATACCGCTGCGAAAGAAGCGATAGCGGTCACAGGATCAACCAGAGCCAGAGCAGCAGGCATTAGGGCTCGAGTGGTAGCAGCCTGAGAGTATAGAAGCATGGAGGCGAAGAACAGTGTAACCGCCAGCAGCCATGGGTAGCTGTTCAGTACATTACCCGCCAGAGCCTGGATAGAATCGATATGCGCCCCGACAAACGTATTACCCAGCCAGGCAACACCCAGTACGCAGACACAGGCACTCATACCGGACTTGAAGGTCTGGGCATTGAGGATATTGCCAGAATCAATCCTGCAGAAGATAGTAATCAGACCAGCCGCAATCATCATAAATACCATGATGGCAGAGTCGCGGGGCAAAACAGGATTTTCAATCAGACCGACGTTACCGCTGATAGCCGTAGCGTATAGCACCACAGCCAAAATACTGAGTGCAAAAATACCCACAGAGAGGCCAGCGCCTTTCCTGCTGCCCTGACGGGCTTTAGTCTCACGCAAGGTAATCAGACCGGCTTTCAATCTTTCCTGATAGATAGAATCCTTGTCCAGATCCACGCCCATGAAATTACAGATAACAGCGGTCAGCATAACTGCGGCATAAGTAGTAGGAATGCAGATGGCCAGCAGTTGCAGGTAATCAATGCCATAGGGCTCAAGAAAGCCACTAAACACGACAACTGCAGCAGAGACAGGTGACGCAGTAATGGCAATCTGGGAAGCAATCACAGCGATACTCAGTGGGCGAGATGGACGAACACCGTTTTCTTTAGCCACTTCTGCAATTACCGGCAGAGTAGAATAAGAAGTATGACCTGTACCTGCCAGCAGAGTCATAACGTAAGTGACAGTCGGTGCAAGAAAGGTAATATACTTTGGCTTACTGCGAAGGAGCTTCTCGGCCAGCTCAACCAGATAATCCAGACCCCCAGCCACTTGCATGGCAGCCACTGCACCGATCACCGACATAATGATCAGGATAACATCTATAGGTATTGCCCCGGGTTCGAGCCCCAGGCCCAGAGTCAATACCAGTACCCCCATACCACCAGCAAAACCAATCCCGATACTACCCAGCCGAGCCCCAAGAAAAATAGCCCCAAGTACAACCGCTAACTGAACCCAAAGCATGAAGAGGTCCCCTCTATCTATCTTAATAATGCTTCACCCAGGCAATGGCAGTGCCACTGCCTGAAATAAACAATCTTAGCATTAACATATTAACTAGTTTTCAACAGAGAAATAATAGGTTTATATGCTAACTATTTACGGATTGCCGAAACATCTTTCTCCACTCTGCCTACGAATAAAACTCGACTTCCTGTTAAGTCTTTTCCCGTCTTATCAGCATTTAGTCGTCAGATCCATAAAAAAATAAATAGGAGGGCAAAATCCTTCAGTCGAAAAATAGCAGAGCGAGAAGCCCGACAGGTTATGAAATTTATAGGTCAACTGTGGGCCACCGCCACAGTTTTTGAAGATAATGCCTGATAGAACTGAGCATCGACATAACTCATGGGCGAAAATGTCATCAGCACCTACTCTGCCTCAACCTACAAGTCGATGTTATATGGCTCGCGCTGGTAATGTGTTCTAGCCTTATGTCTTCGATTTTCATAATTCGAAGGTAAGTACATGAATTTGCTGAAACTTGTGTTCACATTTTTTATCTTATGTTACCCAATGCAGTTGTTGGCAAGAGACAGGGTGGAAAGGTACACTGATCCAGCAGAAGTAGTTCCCATAGGGCAGCTTCCCTGGATTGTACAGCTAAATAATATTTTTGATCCCTGTTGTATAATAAGGTGTACCGCATTTTTGATCACTCAAAGACATGTTTTAAGTGCTGCTCACTGTTTCCTTTCTGAAAAAGAAGCATTAGATTCATATGTCGATCTCAAAAACATGGATAGCAAAAAAAGAATTAAAGTTAAAAGATTCATTCTTCATCCGAATCTTGAAATCCCAAAAACAGATATTGCAATTATGGAGCTTTCAGAAAATGTCATTCTTGACAACCATCCCCTTCTTGATTTTTCAATATATAATTGTTCAAATCTAGCCAGTTCTATAAGAACCCCTTTTGCAGCAGGCTACCAGGGAACCTCAGTACTTAAAAAAGTGAGCTTATCATGGCTAACACGGCGGATGTGCCAACATAAGGATCTTAGATATATCTTAAACTATCCAGGGGATGGAAAAGATGGAGATTCAGGCTCACCGCTATTTTATAAGTTTAATAATACTGAATATCTAATTGGTATACATTCAACCGGGTCTAATTACAATGGAAGCCCGATAATCTACACGCCAATATTCACTAACGCTGATTTTATAACCAAAAACATTTACCTTAATTCATCAGCTAATCAAACATACTTTTATGATGCATTGACATCAAATGATTCTGAGTGGACTGATTTAGTTACTTCAACTGCTCCAGCTACTTCAACTACCTCAACTGCTTCAACTACCTCAACTGCTTCAACTGCTTCAACTGCTTCAACTGCTTCAACTGCTTCAACTGCTTCAGCCACTTCAACTACCTCCATTACTTCTGCTAGTCGAATTTACACATTGATTATACCAATAGCTATTATTTTTTTTGCTGAGTGACGTGATTATCTCTTGAGGTAATTCACGCTAATGGAGAGAGTGTCTTCGGTTTTGTCAAAATGTTTATCAATTTTGTCAAAGCGTTCATCAACCTTAATCTCGAGCTTTTTAATATTGCTATTTGCTTCACCTAATGAGCTAATCACGTCTGTCAAGATGTCTCGAAGGTGATCTAGCTCTGTCGTAGATTGGTGCCTGGACTTTAAACTCAACGTAATTACTCTTCTTCAATGGTAAAAGGAGTGGCGTAGCAGAGATCAAAATATAGAGGGCAACATGAAAATAGTCATGGGCAAAAAGTTTCTGAAGTTAACCGTCGGATATTGGTTCAATGATAAATCCAACAAAAAAACCGGTGAACTCTGAGAGTATCACCGGTTTTTTGTATCGAGAACAACTGAGCGCTCACGAATAAACATCTGCATCAGACTGCTGGATTAACCACCGAAGTGATTAACCACCAAAGTCGTCCAGCATGATGTTTTCAGGTTCAACGCCCTGATCTTCAAGCATCTTGATTACCGCAGCATTCATCATGGGAGGTCCACACATATAGAACTCACAGTCTTCAGGTGCAGCGTGTTGCTTCAGGTAGTTGTCAAACAGCACCTGGTGAATAAAGCCGGTGTAACCTTCCCAATTGTCTTCTGGCTGAGGATCAGACAGAGCTAAATGCCAGGTGAAGTTAGGGTTATCTTTTGCCAGCTTGTCGAACTCGTCTACGTAGAATGCTTCACGCAGGGAGCGGGCACCGTACCAGAAAGAGATCTTGCGGGTAGAAGACAGACGCTTCAGCTGATCGAAGATATGAGAACGCATAGGCGCCATACCTGCACCACCGCCGACAAAGACCATTTCGTTGTTGGTGTCTTTCGCGAAGAATTCACCGAAGGGTCCATAAACAGTCATCTTATCACCTGGCTTCAGGTTAAAGACGTAAGAAGACATCTTGCCCGGCTCAAAGTCAGTACCCGGAGGCGGTGAAGCGATACGGATATTGAATTTGAGGATACCTTTCTCTTCAGGGTAGTTAGCCATGGAGTAGGCACGGATGGTCTCTTCATCCACCTTGGAAACGTACTTCCACTGGTCAAACTTGTCCCAGTCGCCACGGTACTCATCCTGAATATCGAAGTTCTTGTACTCAACCGTGTGCGCAGGCGCTTCCAGCTGCACATAACCACCGGCGCGGAAGTTAACGTCTTCTCCCTCTGGCAGTTTCAGAACCAGCTCTTTGATGAAGGTGGCAACGTTCTCGTTGGAAACAACTTCACACTCCCACTTCTTAACACCGAAGAGTTCTTCTTCAACTTCGATTTCCATGTCCTGCTTGACGTTCACCTGACAGGACAGGCGCCAGCCTTCCTTCTCTTCACGCTTGGTGAAGTGAGAACGTTCGGTGGGCAACATCTCGCCGCCACCATCGAGTACTTTACACTTGCACTGTGCACAGGTACCACCACCACCACAGGCAGATGGCAGGAAGACGCCCGCACCTGACAGAGTCGTCAGAAGCTTGCCACCGGCCACCGTGGTGACGGCCTTATCGGGGTCTTCGTTGATGTTGATGGTCACATCACCGGTGCTGACCAGCCGCGAGCGAGCTGCCAGAATGACCGCTACGAGCGTCAGCACGATAACGGTAAACATGACTACGCCCAATACGATAGTAGAATCCATATTTACACGACCTCCTTACAGCTGTACGCCAGAGAATGACAGGAAGCCCAGTGACATCAGACCAACAGTTATGAAGGTGATGCCCAGGCCACGCAGGCCCGAAGGCACGTCACTGTACTTCAGCTTTTCACGGATACCGGCCAGGGCGGCGATTGCCAGAGCCCAGCCAACGCCAGCTCCCAGCCCATATACCGCAGACTCGCCAAGATTATAGTCACGCTCAACCATGAACAGGGAAGCTCCCATAATAGCGCAGTTCACGGTAATCAGCGGCAGGAATACACCCAGCGCGTTATAAAGTGACGGTACAAACTTGTCCAGGAACATTTCCAGAATCTGGACCAGAGCGGCGATAACACCGATGTAGGTGATCAGACCCAGGAAGCTCAGATCGATACCGGGTGCCAGCGCCCCATCTTTCAGGATATTCTGATAAATCAGATTGTTAATGGGTACAGTAATGGTCAATACGGCCACTACAGCAACTCCCAGACCCAGAGCTGTTTTCACCTGCTTGGACACCGCCAGGAAGGTACACATACCCAGGAAGAAAGCCAATGCCATGTTTTCCACGAACACTGCTTTCACAAAAAGTGAGATGAAATGTTCCATGGCTTAGTGGGCCTCGCTGAACTTGGTGTTAGGAGCCATTTTGAACTCGTTGTCTTCAACCTGATCCGGCTTGCGACTGCGAATCACCCAGATCAGCAGACCGATCAGGAAGAACGCGCTTGGAGCCAGCAGCATCAGGCCGTTAGGCTGGTACCAGCCACCGTTGTTAACAGTCTTGAGGATTTCAACACCGAACAGGTTGCCGGCACCGAACAGTTCACGGAAGAATGCCACAATCAGCAGCACCGCACCGTAACCCAGACCGTTGCCAATACCGTCCAGGAACGACAGCCTGGGACCGTTCTTCATAGCGAAGGCCTCAGCACGCCCCATCACGATACAGTTGGTAATGATCAGACCTACAAACACAGACAGCTGCTTGGAGATATCGTAAGCGTAAGCTTTCAGAATCTGATCTACCACGATTACCAGGGAAGCAATTACGGTCATCTGACAGATGATACGAATGCTGTTGGGAATGTGGTTACGAATCAGAGATACCGCCAGGTTGGAACAGGCGGTAACACCGATTACCGCCATGGCCATTACCAGGCTGACCTGCATGCTGGTGGTCACCGCCAGTGCCGAGCAGATACCGAGGATCTGCAGGGTTATGGGGTTGTTGTTAACGACCGGTTCCAGCAGGATATCCTTAGTCTTCTCAGACATTATGCATCCCCCGCTTTCAAATTAGTAAGGAACGGTTTGAAGCCATCTTTACCCATCCAGAAATGAATCAGATTGGTTACACCGTTACTGGTCAGAGTGGCGCCGGAAAGACCGTCGACCTTGTAAGGAGACCTGGGATCCGCACCGCCTTTTACCAGGCCTGCTTCCACTACACCTTTATTGTCGTAGATCTTCTTGCCAGGCCATTTGTCCTTCCAAAGTGGGTTGTCTACTTCGCCACCCAGTCCCGGAGTTTCCTTCTGGTCGTAGAAACCGAATCCCTTAACGGTGTTCAGGTCGCTATCCAGAGCCATAAAGCCATACATGGTAGACCAGAGTCCGTAGCCGTGTACGGGCAGAATGATGGTTTCCAGCTTGCCATTTTTCTCAACGATATAGACCTTGGCAATGTCAGCCTGACGCTTGATGCTGGCAATATCTTCAGCACCACTCAGGGCACGGGACTCATCAGGAATCTTGGCTGCAACACGCTGGTCGTAGTTATCAGCGGTTTGACCTTCAGGTGTTTCCTCAACGAACTTGCCTGTTTTGAGGTCAACCAGTCGCGGCTGAACCTGTTTGTAAAGTTCGGCCACTTCGCTGTTGCTCAGCGCCTTGGCATCTTTGGTGAGACCAGAAATACTCAGAATGTTGCGCTGAACGTCGAGCTCAACATTCTGGGTCTGCTGCGGCTTCAGGAAAACAGCTGCAGCAGATACCACAACGGAGCACACCAGAGAGAGCAGAATCGTTACAAATAACGTCTTCTTGATACTATCGTTACCCATCAGGCACGAGCCTCCCTACGCTTGATGTTGGCTTCAACCACGAAGTGGTCAATCAGCGGCGCAAACAGGTTGGCGAACAGAATGGCCAACATCATACCCTCTGGGTAAGCCGGGTTAACGGTACGGATCAGGATGACCATGATGCCAATCAGAATACCGTAATACCAGCGACCGGTATTGGTCATGGAAGCGGATACAGGGTCGGTTGTCATAAAGATCAGACCGAAAGCAAAACCACCCATAACCAGGTGCCAGTACCATGGAGTACTGAACATCATGTTGGTTTCGGAACCAATCATGTTAAACAGGGTTGCCGTTGCAATCATACCCAGCATGGTACCGGCGACGATTCTCCAGGAAGCAATACGTGTCGCCAGCAACACAGCACCACCAATGAAAATTGCCAGAGTAGAGGTCTCACCGACAGAACCCTGGATGGTACCCAGGAAAGCGTCAAACCAGGTAATGCCATTGGAGACTACCTGATCTATACCTCCCTGCTGCGCCAGACTCAGGGCAGTCGCACCGGAGAAACCGTCTACAGCAGTCCAGACCAGGTCACCGGAAATCTGTGCAGGGTAAGCGAAGAACAGGAACGCACGACCCGTCAGCGCCGGGTTAAGGAAGTTCTTGCCGGTACCACCAAACACTTCCTTACCGATTACAACACCGAAGGAAATACCCAGGGCTACCTGCCAAAGCGGAATACTGGGGGGAACAATCAGGGCGAACAGGACAGAAGTGACAAAGAAACCTTCGTTGACTTCGTGACCACGAACGATAGCGAACAGTACTTCCCAGAAACCGCCGACCAGGAATGTCACGGCATAAATAGGCAGGAAATAAACAGCACCATAGATGAAGTTATCCCACAGACTTGCCGGATCATGACCCGCCAGCAGGCTGATCAGGGCACCGTGCCAGTCAGCAGGAGCAGCCAGACCACCAGCAATAGCCGTGTTGGCCTGGAAGCCAACATTCCACATACCAAAGAACATGGCCGGGAAGGTGCAGAGCCAAACCATGCCCATCATACGCTTCAGGTCGATCGCATCGCGAACGTGAGCGGTGTTATGGGTCTTGTTAGGAGCTGTATAGAGCAGAGTGTCTACTGCCTCATACAGTGCATACCACTTCTCGTGCTTGCCACCTTTGACAAAGTGGGGCTCGAGGGAGTTAAGGAGTTTTCTCAAAGCCATTTCTCAGCCCTCCAGCTCGATACGGGTCAGGTTGTCGCGCAGGATGGGACCGTATTCATACTTGCCGGCACACACGTATGTACACAGTGCCAGATCGTCTTCTTCCAGTTCCAGGGCGCCCAGTTTCTGGGCCATTTCCGTATCGCCAACCACAATCGCACGCAGCAATTGTGTCGCCAGGATATCCAGAGGCATGACTTTTTCATACTGTCCCACTGGTACCATGGCACGTTCACTGCCGTTGGTGGTGGTTGTAAAGTTGAACAGCTTGCTTCTGCTCAAGCCGGAAGTCAGAACATTCAGCACAGAGTAACGGTTCACAGTAGGGTTTATCCACCCCATGAACAAACGCTCATTGCCTTCTTCCAGAACGGAAACCTGTGTGTGATAACGACCCAGGAATGCAAAGGAGCCTTTAGCAGTACGGCCACCAAACACAGAACCAGAGATAATACGGTTATCACCCTCTTTCAGTTCACCTGCAGACAGCTCATCAGTGCTGGCACCCAGTCGGGTCCGCATCAGACGAGGCTTCTCAACCTGAGGACCTGCCAGAGCTACAACACGATCAGTAAAGAGTTTACCAGTGGTGAACAGTTTGCCAACGGCAATAACGTCCTGGTAGTTAATCTGCCAAACGGTCTTTTCAGCACTCACCGGATCCAGAAAGTGAATATGGGTACTGGGCTGTCCAGCCGGATGAGGCCCATCAAACTCTTCAGCAGTCGCAATACCGGCCGGAATACGAGCACCGGGTGCTTTACACAGGAAGATTTTGCCACCGCTGAGTTTGCCGAGGATATTGATGCCCTGTTCAAACGCTTCAGCATGCTCACTGATAATGACTTCCGGGTTAGCTGAGAGAGGATTGGTATCGATGGCAGTAACAAAAATGGAAACCGGGCGAGAACCCAAGGCTGGCACTTTACTGAAGGGTCGGGTGCGAAGGGCAGTCCACAATCCGGATTCATTCAGTTGTGCTTCTACCTGATCAGCAGTCAAAGCTGACAGTGCTTCTGGCTTGTGCTCAGTAAACGAGACTTCATCGTCACCATCGACATCAATAACAACGGATTGTAGTAACCGCTTTTCACCACGATTAATCGCAGCAACCACACCGCCGGCAGGCGCAGTGTAGCGCACACCCGGTGTTTTCTTATCAGTAAAGAGCTCTTGCCCTTTTTTAACTCGATCTCCGACAGCGACGGCCATTGTAGGTTTCATACCTACATAATCAGAGCCAATCACGGCGACAGAGCGAACTGCTCGGCCATCGGATATGCTTTGATCAGGCACCCCTGTAATCGGAAGATCCAGCCCCTGTTTGATTTTGATCATACCTTTCGCCTAATCAATCAATTTTCAGGTCCGGAATAAACCCGCCTCTCCAGTGATAACCGACAACTGACCAGAACAAACCCGAATACACAGCTTTTCTCCAACCGGAAAGTCAGAATTCAAGCTATGATCTCTACTTCAATCAGATACACAGAAGGGTGTCAGTCAGACCTGAGTCCGTCCTGCAGGCTCCCTGAAGAACGCACCCCGGTAGAATGAACCCTGTTTGGCAGTATTCTGATCCAAGCAAAATGACGATTAACATCCCCAAGCCTCATGCTGTCGAAGAGCGTGTCGGCTTCATGCTTGAAAGCATAAGTCCGAAAGGCTTCTGTCTGAGACTCAAGTAAAATCGCACATCAATTCATCGTTATGTGGCCGCAGCGGCTCACCATTGAAAAAAAATGGTTGCGCAATTATAAAGACAGTCTTCTGGATATGCCATAGGCGAATGATCGTGGAATCCCTTAATGTAGAAAGAAGTCACCATTATCTTGATAGTGGAGATCGACTCAGTGAATATCCACTCATTGATCGTTACCGACAATCTGGAGAGTCGGCTAATTGATTGGATGCCTGCATTTACAACCAACCCTCTCTTCAGTCAGAAGCCGCTTTGGGGAACAACCGGAAAAAATTTTCAGAAGTGACTTCAGCCAGCTTTTCTGGTGAGATACCTTTTAACTCTGCCACACATTTTGCAACATCAGGCAGATAGCGAGGCTCATTGGGTTTGCCTCGATGAGGAACGGGTGCCAGGTAAGGGGAGTCGGTTTCAATCAGCAGCCGATCCAGAGGCACCTTCTTGACGACCTCTCTTAATTCAGTCGCATTCCTGAAGGTTACGATGCCGGAAATAGAGATGAAGTAGTTCAACTCCATCGCCTCTTTCGCCATCTCCCAGCTCTCTGTAAAGCAGTGCAGCACTCCTGCTTTTTCCAGATCGCCATGCTGGCGTATCAACTTAAGGGTATCCTCTCTTGCGTCTCTGGTATGGACAATCATTGGAAGTTGTGACCGCTGAGCTGCCTGCAAATGAATTCTGAACCGTTCCTGCTGCTTTTCTTTATTGTCAGCCGAGTAATAATAATCAAGACCACTCTCACCCAGTGCAATCACTTTTGGGTGTGCCGCATAATGCAACAGGGTTTGCAGATCCGGCTCGGCGGCCTCTTTTTCGAGAGGGTGTATTCCAACCGAGGCATACACATCCTGATATTTGTCAGCCAGACCAACCACAGCATCTGCATGCTCAAGATCAATCCCCACGCAAAGTATTCTTTCAACCCCCGCCTGCCTTGCCGCATTGAGTGCTGCTTCCAGATCACCGTCGTAGCTGTCGAGCTTGAGACGGTCGAGATGGCAATGTGAATCAATCAACATATTCAGTCGCAATAAATTCAATGGTATTCAGATAAGATGATCGGTCATGATACCTTATGCGCCCTCTCCTTTCCTCAACTGCCGTGCAGAATTGAGCTCAAACCTTTGTTCTGTATATCATGCTGTTCTGGGCGACAACCCTGCAGGGCCGTCAACTGGATCAGTATTCATGCTGCAGTGATGATAGCGGAATGGGAGGATGATCTGGATGAGGAAGTTTATAACGGTGAATGAATACCTGTCCCGGTAATTACAACCTCAGGCAGAGAAACTGCCTGAGGTCAAAGCTCTACATGGTACTGGTTTCGCGATCGGACTTGAGCGCCCCCGCCAAATACATTTCTATTTTAGTTCTGACCGTGTCTGTTGCGTCAGTAAACTGAACACCTATCCCGGCCATTCGGGCAGAGCCCTGGGGTGTGATCCAGACCACTTTGCCGGGAACAGGTAATTTATCCGCTTCATCCATCAGAGTCAGACGAATAAAAACCTCATCTCCCAGTGAGTAACGCTTTGAAGTCGGAATAAATAACCCACCACCCGTTATAAAAGGCATATAGGATGAATAGAGAGAAGAGGAGTCTTTGATCGTCAATGACAAAATGCCTGACATACCACCCTTTGCACGGTTCATCATTCTTCTCCTGTTATTGTGATTCTTCTTTTTCCCATAGCCCAGACTGAATTTGAGCTTATCTTTCAGTCAGTGTAACCCGTCCATCGATGAGTTGACAGAGACTATTTTCACAAGAAAAACTCCGATTTGTGCGCACAAAAAGATCTGGTCGACACTTCCTGTCGCACCGTCAGTGATGACTTGGGAGCTTTCAGGAGCATTGCCGATGCAGGACATCATCACTGCATCGTGAGGGTGATGGTCATGAGTCGATAATGACCCTCTGTCTGATAGTCTATCCTGCTATCTGGCATCGAATTCGTTATGGACTGAACGCATTCATCTCTGAACAACTGTTCGGACGGAAAAGCACCTGGCTGGCATTGCGGAAAGTTCTTTGACTGTAATTTTCATGTTCGGTGATTGAAGCCTGAACAGGATAGTGTATGACGGATACCAGAGTGATATGAAAAAAACATATTACGCACTTGCTGTTTGCAAATTTCTTTCGTCCTGTTTTATGGTGCAACTGGCAACGATTCAGCTGGCAGTGGCCGTCAATAGCATCTCCGGGCAGATGTCATTAAGTTCGCTTTTGCCTCTTATGGCCACTGTTTACCGGACTATTCCCGAAACAAAACACCATTTGCCTGACCTGAATACGCCACCACAGCCTGCTCAGCATGTCGGAAGTAGCTCATGTCCTTTTGATAAAAAGCTTTCTGTCGTTTCTCCACAATACGCTCAGATAAAATTACCAGTCACTCTGGCTGCAGGCAGTGGTTTTGATAGCTCTGAAAACAATGACCTTGACGCAGTCGAAAACCCGTTAATCTGTCTCCTTCGTAGCCCCTTGCCTCTGTCAATCCGTTATGTTGAATCCGGTATTCCGGTTTTATTTCAGGATGAAATCTGGCTGAGGTTTGATCAAGAAGAATCGCTGATTCTTGCGCCTTCTGAGTTTGCTGCTGCGGCGAGAGTCAGCGATATTGCCGGGGAAAACTGGCCGCAATTCATTGCGGCTGAATCTGTTCAGAGTGACACCGGCAGTGTCAGATCTGTCTTCAGATGGGCTAATAAACTGACACTGGACTCATTATTCGATGACCCGCTATTAAGATTTCTCGCATTCACCCATGGCACCGCTTTTTATATTCAGGACAGTAATGGGCAACCGTCATACATCATCCAGGACAACGGCAAGCTGTTATTTATCAGCAGGATTGAGGCCTGCTTGCGGTTCAGTCAGTTCAGCCAGAACTTTCTTGAGTCATTGTATCCGGAGATTTTCGGCCCATCGCTGCCAGCGGGTGGTGGTTGGCATGAATGGAACCGCTGCATTCGCAAGAAGCCTTTCCATCCTGATCATTCAGAACGCCCCTCGGAACCCGACACAGCCTCTAACGAAAGGCATGGCAGGCAAATACGGATCAACCCACAGAAAAATACGGCTGCTGGTGGTGGTCTGTCCTCTGGAGACGGTCGTATGTTCTCCGGAGACGGTCGTCTGTTACAAGTGGAGTACGCTGGAGAGGCTGTCGGTCTTGGTCTCTGCGTGGTCGGAGTAAAGTCTGCCGATACCGTCGTCCTGGCTGTGAGAAAGAAGTCGTTGCAGCTGCTGGAGAGCCACACTATCGGTAAAATCGTCAGGCTTGATGAGCACGCTCATCTGGCCTTCGCTGGTCTGTCTGCTGACGCCCGTATTCTGATCCGGAAGGCTCAGCTGGAGTGCCAGAGCTACCGTTTGTCCTACGAGGACGCTATGGATATCAACTGCATAGCCCGTCATATTGCTGAAATCCAGCAGAAAGCTACTCACTCTGCAGGTTGTCGCCCTTTCGGTGTTGCCTGTGTCATTGGTGGCTTCAACATGGATGGTACCCCTCAGCTCTGGCAGACTGAGCCCGCCGGTGTCTGCGCCAGCTGGAAGGCCTGCTCTGTCGGACAGAAGAGTAAGGCTGTGTTGGAGCTTTTGGAGAAAGAATACAGGGATGACATGAGCCGCGATGAAACGATTAAATTCGCCCTGAAGGGCCTGCTGGAGGTTGCCGACTCTGGTGCTCGCAACGTTGAGCTGTTAGTCCTTGAACGTGATCACTCCTCCAGGTGGTTGGATGACACCGAGCTTGAGCAGCTGGTGACTACTCTGAACAAGGAGCGTGAAGAGGAGGCCGCCAAGAAGAAGCGCCCCCGTGATGAGCAAAAATCAGCAGCGAACTGATTACCCGGATGCGACGATGCGTTTTTATTTTCCTGCCGCCACTTTTTGGGAGGACGTAAGGTTAAGAGGGCGTTTGTAGGGCTCTAATCCTGAACTTGCAGTCTGTCTGATGAAAAACTGACATTGTTCATTCGACATCATTTACAACACCCACTCAAGACAGCGACAGAAGACACCTTCCATTAATATCTGCGGGTTAAGATTCCCCCCTTCGAGTAGTGACTGTCTTTGCGACATCAACCACTCCCTCTCCTGCAGAAGTGCTTTGGCATCGCTTTTTCGAGCCAGATACTCGAGCATTTTCAACTGGTCGCGATTTCGAAGGTCTGAAGGGTCGCCGTTTAAACCCAGCTTAACGGCATCATCGAGCCAACCAATGATCCAGCTGATCGTAAGAGTCAAATCTGCTGACTGCCAGTTTTTTGCCAATTCAACAGGGGTTAGCTTTCCCTTGAAAAGTCCTTTTATGCCATCAGCCAGGGCTTCTCTTTTTTCAAGGAGTCCCTGATCGGCAAATCGTTTGGCCTCCAAAGGCGAGTTAGCGGTGAGATCCAACAATTGCGATACCAGACTTGAGTCTTCCAGCTGCAAAGCTAACCATTGCTCCGCTTCTGATCTTTTGGGAGTCGCAAAGTTTAATTGCTGGCAACGACTGCGTATGGTGGGCAACATATCGCCGGAGCGAGCACTGACCAGCAGGAAAATGGTATCTTCTCCCGGCTCTTCGAGACACTTGAGCAGCGCGTTGGCCGCATTGACATTCATCGCCTCTGCCGGACTCAGGATAATCACCCTGCGCCCCCCCTGCTGAGCTGTTTTATGGGCAAACTCGTTCAACTTTCGAATACTGTCAATCCGGATAGGTCGACCGGGATCATCAGGCTCCAGCACTGTAAAATCAGGATGCGTGCCGGCCTTCAGTAGCTCACACTCCTTGCAGTGACCACAAGCCCCTGTCGCCTGAGGATTCATACACAACAGATAAGCCGCTAATGCTTTGGCAAACTGGAGCTTTCCGGTACCTGGCAGACCTCTTAACAAATAGGCATGGGCCAGGTTGTCCGACTGCTGACAGTGAACCATCTGCTCCCACTGAGCGTTTTGCCAGGGAAAAATACTCCAGTCTTTCATTATCGACCTCCCAGTCTTCTCTCAAGCACTTCCAGCAACTGTTGTTGAACACTTTCAAGAGACTGTCCGGCAGCAATCACTTCAAACCGCCCCGGAGACTGCTTTGCCCTTTCCAGATAGGCATTACGAACCCGGATAAAAAAGTCCATTTTTTCTTGCTCAATCCGATCCAGCCTGCCGCCTCGTCCTTTGGCTCTGGCCATACCGGTTTCAGGATCAACATCTAGCAGAATGGTCATGTCCGGACGCAGGGAGCCCTGCACCAGGTTCTCCAACATCTCAACCGGTTGCGTATTCAGACCACGACCGCCCCCCTGATAGGCATAGGTGGCATCGGTAAAGCGATCACAGAGTACGATTTTTCCCGCTTCCAGCCCGGGCAAAATATTATGAAACATATTTTGCGAGCGAGCGGCAAACATCATCAGCAATTCAGTCATATCAGACAAGGGTTCGCCATGATGCCCCAGCAAAAGCGAGCGAAGCTCTTCAGCTACCAGGGTACCGCCGGGCTCACGGGTTTCAGTAAATGCCAGCTGATGCTTAGTCATCCAGCTCTTGATAAAATCAACCGCCGTCGTTTTACCCGCACCTTCGCCACCTTCAATCGTCAGGAAAAAACCGGAGGGAGCATTAGCCATTATTGAGTCTCCACAGTCGATCGGTAATCCTCTCGACGCTGTTCGATCTGATACTTTCTGACAGCACGATTATGCTCTGCCAGAGTTTTCGAAAAATAGTGAGTACCGTCACCCTTGGCGACAAAATAGAGTGTTTTGCCATCTTTCGGATGCAAAGCAGCATGAATCGCTTCCCGACCGGCCATGGCAATAGGCGACGGAGGTAATCCTTTTATCAAATAAGTGTTGTATGGAGTGGCTCTGCGAAGCATTTGACGACTAATGTTTCCTTTATAGCTATCCCCCAGGCCATAAATCACGGTGGGATCAGTTTGCAGCCTCATACCTTTTTGCAAACGCCTGACAAAAACACCTGCTATTTCACCTCGCTCATAAACGACACCCGTCTCTTTTTCCACCAAAGAAGCCATAATCAGTGCCTCGTAAGGATTTTTGTAAGGGAGTCCTTCGGCACGTTTTCCCCATTCTTCGCCGAGTACTGAATCCATCCGGTTATATGCTCGCCTGAGTATGGATTCAACAGAAGCACCGGACTGGAAGAAATAAGTATCAGGAAAAAACAGACCTTCCGGGTTCAATTCTATTGCCAGACTTTTGTAAAGTGATTGCAACGCCTTGTCGTCCATAGGTGAGGATAGTTTTTCGTGTTGATTCAAGGCAGTCACGACCTCTTCCAGCGTATGACCTTCAACCAGTGTCACGTTGTAGTAGCGCACCTGGCCAGAAGTAAAAATCTTCAGCAACTCCCTGTGACTAATGCCAGCCGGAATCAGATAATCCCCGGCGTGAATCCCGGCGGCAGCCTTCTCTATTCGAGCCAGCAGTACAAAGATTTTCGGGTGTTGAAGCCAGCCCAACTCAGCCAGACTGTCTGCTACAGCAGTCATGGACTCGCCCTGAGAAATAGTAAACTCCAGGTTATCATTACCGTCGGGCACCATCACATGTTGATCACCGTACCAACCCAACGCCTCCCAAAACACGACGGCTGTCAGCAACCCTGCAAGACAGAGACCTACCACAACAAACAACAACTTCTTAAGCATTCAAAACTTCCTGAACCTTGTCTCTGAATGTCCGGGTCACACTGCCTACTGACCAGTGTAAATGTCCGCAGGCGATCACCGGCCAGACTCCATTAACGCTGTTACAAACGAATACTTCATCGGCCTTTGCAAGATCTTGCAGGCGATAATCCCCCACCTCTGCTTGAAAACCCCATTGACAGGCCTGCTCCAGAATCAGATCCCTGCAAACCCCTTTGACACCTGATTTGTCGAGAGCGGGCGTCCTCAAGGTTTTACCCGATACCAGGAATAAATTGCTCATGGTTCCTTCTATAAGCCTGTCGTCCATACCCAGCAATAAACCTTCCAGGCATTCGGTACCCTGCCATTCAGAGCGAGCCATGACGTTCTCAAGACGATTAAGGTGTTTAATTCCTGCAAAGACATTATCACCGAGCCTGATTTTACATTGATGCAATCTGACACCTGTGATGGCGGGGTCGTCAGGATAGACCGGAAATGGATGAAAGGAGAGAATCCGACTGGGACGGTCACAACCCTCCGGGTTGTACCCACGACCGCCAGAACCACGGGTCACTATCGCTTTGAGCACTCCTTCCTTCAGATTCTGCTTTTGCAGAAAGCCTCTGACTTCATTTTTAAACGCTTCCAGATCAAAAGGAATACCCAGCACAGCAATACCGTAACAGAGCCTTTTACAATGAAGATCAAAAAGAGTGGGGACCCCGGCCTGAACCCGGATGGTCTCAAAAAGACCATCTCCATAAGCCAGACCTCTGTCGCTGACCAATACTTCAGAAGCTGGCTCTCCATTGACCCAGCTGACAGGATGATGATTATCCAAAGTTTTTAACCCAGTTTCGAGAAAGCCAGAGTCACATTAGTACCCCCGAACCCAAAGGAGTTGGTGAGCACATGCTCCATCTCAATGGATCTGGCTTTTCCGGGCACATAATCCAGATCACAACCTTCACCCGGATTTTCCAGATTAATCGTGGGAGGTGCCATATTATCCTGCAGCGATTTCACTGCAAACACGGCCTCCAACGAACCGGCCGCCCCCAGCAAATGACCGGTCATGGATTTGGTGGAGCTGACGGCAACCTGCCTGGCAGCCTGACCAAAAACAGTGTGCACTGCCCTGGTTTCAGCGATATCACCGGCAGGCGTGGAGGTACCATGGGCATTAATATAGGCCACCTGTTCTGCCTTGAGGCCGGCATCATCCAATGCTGATTGCATGGCCCTGGCGGCTCCACGACCATCTTCAGGTGGTGATGTCATGTGGTAAGCATCACCACTCATTCCTACGCCACTGAGCTCAGCATAAATAGTGGCTCCACGTCGTACAGCATGTTCGTATTCTTCCAACACCACAACACCAGCACCATCACCCAGCACAAAGCCATCGCGATCCTTATCCCATGGGCGGCTGGCCGCTTCAGGCTGGTCATTCCTGGTAGACAGGGCTCTGGCCGCCGCAAAACCAGCCATCCCCAGTGCTGAAGAGGCTTTCTCAGCACCGCCGGAGACCATAATGTCAGCATCACCGTAGGCAATGGTTCTGGCAGCCAGAGCAAGGGCATGACTACCCGTTGCACAGGCAGTGGAGGTGGAAAAATTAGGTCCTTGCAAGTTGTAGTGCATGGACAACCAGCCCGCCGCCATATTGATAATAGCCGCTGGTATGAAGAAGGGAGATATACGACGAGGGCCAGACTTCTGAAGCGTATCATAGCTCTGTTCAATAGAAGTGATACCACCAATACCGGAACCAATGACAACACCATAGCGACCAACATTATCGCCTTTCAGCAAATCACTGCCATCAAGCCCTGCATCTTTCATCGCTTCAACAGAAGCCGCCAGTGCGTACTGAATAAAGACATCCATTTTTCGGGCATCTTTAGGGTTGAAGTGATCACCTGCTCGAAAGCCTTTTACTGTACCACAGATACTGACGCTGAATTTCTCAGTATCCAGATGATCGATGGTATGAATACCACTGCGACCAGCCAACACTGACTGCCAGCTCTGATCAACACCCAGACCTACCGGAGATAAAGCTCCAAGCCCTGTTACCACTACCCTTCTGTGCGACAAAACAATTCACTCCTGCATCAGATCTTCTGACTTTCTTTTTTTATACCCGGGCATTGGGGGCGCTGACAATTAATCATCGAGCTCAGCCCTTTCATGAGTCATAAACCAGTTAAGGCCACAGGTTTACAAAAAATCATGCTAAATGATTATGTAAAAATGATGACATTATCTTTGTGTGAGTAGCTTATACCAATCGTGCTTTCTAACTCCCGTGATAAGCACGGAGATTTTTGCCTCAAGACAAGGCTACGATCGTCAACGCAGGATTAAGGCTCAAATCTTCAGCGCAATAGGGAGTTAGAAAGTTCGATTGGCATTATATCCCAGTCAGGTTACTCACTGTAAAAACACAAAAGCCGCACGCATTTTATTGCGTACGGCTTTTTCAGGACACATTTACTCGCATGCAACCCGGACAGAATCAGGAATGAGCAACAACGTAATCAATGGCTTCCTGAACCGTAGTGATCTTTTCAGCTTCCTCGTCCGGAATCTCAGTTTCAAACTCTTCTTCCAGAGCCATTACCAGCTCAACAGTGTCCAGAGAGTCCGCGCCGAGGTCCTCTACGAATGACGCACTGTTGGTGACTTCCTCTGCTTTTACGCCAAGCTGTTCGCAAACGATCTTTTTGACGCGCTCTTCAATGGTACTCATACCTGGTTGTGCTCCTATGGATATTCGGGTGCAGTAGGGTGATTCAAAGCCACCCTGTCTGCGGTCAATTACTATATATAAACGCTTGCGGTAATTTCAAGGACAGGCCTGTTATATTACCGAAAATTTCATCTTTATCGGAGGGGTTTTTGACACGAGTCAAGTGCAAGTAACACCAAACACTAGCCCATGTACATCCCACCATTCACGTGAATGGTTTCTCCGGTAATGTAACCGGCTGCGTCACTGGCCAGAAAAGCCACCACACCGGAAATTTCTTCGGGCTGCCCAAGGCGAGCCATAGGCACCTGGGACTGCAAAAAGGTTCTTTGCTCTTCCGGCAACTCACGGGTCATATCGGTATCAATAAAGCCCGGAGCTACTGTATTCACAGAGATCTGGCGAGAGCCAATTTCTCTGGCCAGAGAGCGACTGAAGCCTTCTATTCCGGCCTTGGCCGCCGCATAGTTGGATTGCCCCTGATTGCCCATGGAACCTACCACGGAACTGATGTTGATGATACGACCCCAACGGGCTTTGGTCATGCCTCTCAATACCGCCTTACTCATTCTGTATATGGAGCTCAGGTTAGTATTGACGACATCGTCCCACTCATCATCCTTCATTCTCATCAGGATATTGTCACGAGTAATGCCAGCATTATTAACCAGAATTTGCGGGGCACCAAATTCGGATGTCACTGCTTTTACCACTTCAGTACAGCTTCCAGTCTCAGAGACATTCAAGACCATACCGCAGCCCTTTATTCCCTCAGCCTGCAGCATTTCAGTGATTCTTGCAGCACCCGGGCCGGAAGTAGCGGTACCTACCACTACAGCCCCCTGCTGGCCCAGATCAAAGGCAATGGCCTTGCCAATTCCGCGACTGGCGCCGGTAACCAGAGCCACCTTGCCTTCAAGGTTCGACATAGTTATATCCTGTTGTTCTAGTGCGAAACTACTTCTTCCAAGCGCCTAAAATAAGCACGTTTTTTCGCTTATAGCTATCAGTCACAGAAGTGCGTACCAGTCAGCCCTGCAGACTTGAATGTAATGCAAGTCCGACAAACTGCCAGATACCGCATACCTGAAAATGACAATCAAGAATGACCTGGCAAATCATCGAAAGAGGATGCCGATTCAAGAGTCAGTACAGGTGACCTGCGCAGAATCCGCTTGTTAAGCCCAGCAAGCACCTTGCCAGCACCACACTCAACAAACCGAGCCACTCCCGCTCCATTCAGATACTGAATCGTCTCCACCCAACGAACAGGACTATAGAGCTGCCTGACCAGGTTTTCACGCATTTTATCCGGCTCTGAACAAGGCTCTGCAGTGACATTCTGAATCACAGCGATTGAAGGTTGGCTCAACTCAACAAGCTCCAGCTCAACAGCCAGCTTCTGTGCCGCTGGCTTCATCAGTGCGCAGTGAGAGGGCACGCTCACTGGCAAAGGCATTGCCTTTCTGGCACCCACCTCCTTAGCCAGATCAACTGCACGGGCCACTGCTTCTTTTTCACCGGCAATAACCACCTGGCCCGGAGAATTAAAGTTAACCGCTTCGACCACACTTCCCCGGGCAGCATTCTGACAGAGTGAAATCACCTGCTGATCTTCAAGTCCGAGGATGGCAGCCATGGCGCCCGTACCGGTCGGAACGGCCTCTTGCATAAAGAGACCACGTTGACGAACAACCCGAACGGCATCGGCAAACTTCATTACCCCCGAACAGACCAGTGCCGAGTACTCCCCCAGACTGTGACCCGCCATAAAGACAGGCTGCTCACCGCCCTTCTCAAGCCAGAGACGCCACAAAGCTACACTCGCAGTGAGCAGTGCTGGCTGGGTATTCTCCGTTTTGTTGAGTTCCTCTGCAGGCCCCTCACTGATCAGCCTCAGCACATCAAACCCGAGCACTCCAGCAGCCTCAGTGAATGTTTGCACGACAACAGGGTCGTCGATATGGTCAGCAAGCATGCCCACCGACTGGGATCCCTGCCCCGGAAAAACAAATGCAAGTAAATCCGTCATTGCTTTGGGTCTAATCCTGATATAGCCAACCTTTGAAAGAAGCACGCCCTTCCCGGCGATTCAGTTCTTCCTGAAAATCCTGACAATTATAGAAAAAGTCGAACCTCAGGTTGGTAAATTTATGTTTACTTCTGAAACAGCCATGCACGCTATGAAATTAATCCATGACTTTTAAGCTCAATGTCTATGTTTGCCGATAGCCTGCAACAAAGCGGACGAGCAGAGACCAGTTGCGAGAAACAAGCCTGTGAACTACCTTTTTTCCTGCCCCTTGCAGACCTGCCGAGACACCCGGGAGAAGCGATAACACCCCGGAGGAACTCACCACCGGGATCATAACATTCTGTAAATTGCTTCAGAAACAGTTTATCTCCCCGCCTGCGCACCGGATGACCAGACTTCAAATCAGGAGAATGACTCAAATGAACTATCTAAAAGGCTTTGCCGGAGAATTTATAGGCACGTTTATCCTTGTGTTATTTGGCTGCGGCTCAGTGGCCGTCACGGTGCTATTTTCTGCCCATGCCGGACTCTTTCAGGTGGCCATGGTCTGGGGACTGGCAGTGATGCTGGCGATTTACGCCACCCGACGTCTTTCCTGCGCGCATCTCAATCCGGCAGTGAGTATTGCTATGGTGATCAGTCGTCGAATGCCATTGACCTTGCTACCCTGCTATCTGATTGCCCAGTTTGCCGGAGCATTTGCGGCAGCCGCCCTGCTTTACCTGCTTTTCTCCAGTTCAATCGTGCAATATGAATTAGCCCATGACATTGTCCGCGGTTCCGAGTCATCCATAGCCAGTGCAATGATATTCGGTGACTACTACCCCAACCCGATGGCCGGAGAAACAGCCTCTGTTTCCACTACCAATGCTTTTTTTGCCGAGTGTACAGGCACATTCACTCTGGTATTTATGATTCTCGCCCTTACCGAAACCTGCAACACAGGGCGGCCGGATCAGGCTCTGGCCCCGCTATTTATCGGTTTAACCGTTGCCGCCATTATCTCAATTATTGCGCCACTGACCCAGGCAGGACTCAACCCGGCCAGAGATTTATCCCCTCGTCTGTTAGCCTCAATGTCCGGCTGGGCGAGCGCGGCGTTTCCCGATAACCATTATGGCTTTTTGACGGTGTATGTTTTGGGCCCAATTACCGGAGGAATCATGGCCGCCTTGTGTTTCACGGGGATTATTGAACCACTGATGAACAAAGCACCAGCTGAAGAACGTGGCAAAAGCAACAAAGCAGCAGCCCCTGACAAATAACAATCCTCTGACTGTGTCTGCCAGCAGCTCCGGGAGGCTGAGCAAGCGAAAAGGGTAGCCAGACAAACAGGCTCTCTCAGAGCAACCGCTCTTCAACCTCTCGGGCAATCCTTGCCGGAACATCATTTTGTGCTTCTTTTACTGCCTGAAGAATCGCTCGATAGAAACCCTCTTCATCGGCCCCACCGTGACTTTTGATGACAACCCCCTGCAAACCGAGCAAACTGGCACCATTATGCAACACTGGGTCAACCTTGCGATTAAATTCCTTCAGCAGAGGTGATATTAAAAAATAAAGACATCGGTTTAACAGAGAGCGCTGAAAAATAGCCCTCAGGCCATCACGCACCAGGTTCGCAACTCCCTCTCCGGTTTTAAGGGCAACATTACCGACAAAACCATCACAGACAATCACGTCAGCCCGGCCACTGAAAATATCATGCCCTTCAACAAAACCGATATAATCCAGCCCCTGCTGTACCTCAAGCTTTTCCAGCAACAGATGGTGAGCCAGCCTGACCTGCTCGTTCCCCTTCATTTCCTCAGAACCAATATTCAGCAAAGCTACTTTCGGAGACTCCACACCATAAACTGACGAGGCTAACTGAGCCCCCATAATGGCAAACTGGTAGAGATGCATGGAAGTGCAGTCAACGTTTGCGCCCATATCCATTAGCAGAGCACTGCCATTAGAGGTAGGCACACTGGCCGCTATTGCCGGACGATCAATACCAGCAAAGGTTTTAAGCACATAACGCCCCATAGCCATCAGCGCTCCGGTATTGCCTGCACTTACACAGGCTTGCGCCTCACCTTTTGAGACTGTCTCAAGCACCTTCCACATAGAGGAATCTTTTTTTCCACGAAGTGCCAGCGAAGGCCTGTCATGCATGGCTACCGTTTTATTGGCATGAATCAGGGTATAACGTGATTGATCAGAAAATTCGATATCGGAAATATAATCTTCCATGAGCTGTCGATCGCCGACAAGCAGAAGATGGAGAGAAGAATAATGCTTGAGCGACCTGACAGCCGCCTGGATACGAGAACGGGGACTATCGTCCCCGCTCATTACATCAAGCGCAACCGTTATTGTTCTATCTTCGTTTGCACCTGATGTCATTTTATCTCATGCCTTTGAAAGACAGCGAAACAGTCACTGTATCACTCCTTTGGGCAAACACAGCCTGGGGCTTAATCTTCGCTGCTTTCAACCACTTTCTTGCCACGGTAGAAACCTTCAGCAGAAACATGGTGACGACGATGAGTTTCGCCGGAAGCTGCTTCTACAGACAGCTGAGCAGAAGTCAGACTGTCGTGGGAACGGCGCATATTACGTTTGGAACGGGTTTTACGGTTTTGCTGAACAGCCATGTGTCAACTCTCCTGGGTCGTAGTATCTTTTTTCAATTTGGCCAGAACGCTGAAAGGGTTACTGCTCCTGCGTTCTTTATCTGCCTCAATGGCAGCAGCCTGAGCCTCTTCTTCAGACTCAGTGGTGTAATATTGCTGAGCTGAACAGTCTTCAGGCGGATGATAGGCCACCAGCGGAAGTGCCAGAATCAGCTCTTCCTCGAGAATAGGCAATAATTCTACCGGCTCATCACCGTACATTAACGGTTCAAAGTCTTCCGGCAGGGCTTTGGCCTGCTCGTCGGTCAGTACCCCCATCAAATGGAGATCAGCTCGCACCGATAGCTTGGCCACATCCAGACAGCGCTGGCAGATCATGCTCAGTTCCGCCTCAACATGCCCCTCCAGCACAACCCGGTTGTTTTCGCTCAATGAAAAGCGAAGGTCAACCTGGACTTCGCCTCTGTCATCAACCAGACTGCTTACCAGCCGGTCGAATTGACTCAGCGCCAGCGAACCTTGAAACTGCCTGCCTTGACGCGCGAATTTACGCGGATCAAAGGTTTTGGGTAATTGTCCGATAGCCATGAGCTCACGGGTTGGTTGTCATAAGCGCGCAATAATAGGGGCAAGAAAAGTCTCTGTCAAAGGGTTTAACCGCTTTAGACTGTTTAAGGCTCAGACATGGGGCCAGCAGACTCCAGAGCAACAAAAACAATAGGTAATTTCCGCCCCTGTCACGTCTTATTCTGGCCTTCCGGGTAGTTATCCCTTAACGTTTGGAATGACTGCCAAAAACCTCTATCAATGAAAGCTTTTCCAACCTGAACAACCAAAATTTATGAAAATCATTCTGGCTTCCAGCTCTCCCTATCGAAAATCCTTATTGGCAAGGCTTGACCTCGCGTTTGAATGTCATTCACCTGATATTGATGAAACACCCGTTGCAGGCGAATCCGCAGAAATGCTGACCCAACGACTTGCCAGGAAAAAAGCCGATACGCTCAAAGCTCACTATCCCGAGCATCTGATTATCGCTTCAGACCAGGCAGCACAACTCAACAATATCACTCTTGGAAAGCCCGGAACCGAACAGCAAGCCATAGAGCAACTGCTGAAGTGCAACGGCCAGTCAGTGACCTTCTACACCAGCCTTTGCCTACTCAACACCCAAACTGACCGATACCAGCTTGCTGTAGTGCCTTACACCGTTCATTTCAGAACTCTGAAAAGGGTCGAAGTTGAGAACTATATAAAGAAGGAAAAACCACTGGATTGCGCAGGCAGCTTTAAGTGTGAAGGACTGGGCATCAGCCTTTTTTCCAGAATGGAGGGGAATGACCCAAACAGCCTGATTGGGTTACCCCTGATTCAACTAAACCACATGCTGATCAACGAAGGCATCAATCCTCTGCTTAGTCATTAGTTAAGAATTTAACAATCAAGAAAAAAGTTGACCCGGATCAATACCCTGCGCCATTCCCCGCTCTATCCTGTGGAAAACAAAAACTCAGGAGAATCAATTATGTATATGGACACGGTCGTGGTCGCAGGATTATTGGTGGTTGCAGCCACACTTATTTTTGGTTGTGCAGTAGCGGGCTTCATTATCAACGATAACCGTAAAAACCGGGGCAAATAAGCCCTGGTTCACCAGCTCAAAGTCCTTCGACCGGTTTGAAAAATTCCTGGAATTTACTTAACAGAAAGCTTCTCATCCACTGATGCGCCTGGTTAAACTGCCAATGCTCTGGCCACACCAGTTCAAATGTCAGGGGTGGAGAATCTGACAAAATAGGGAGGAGGACATAATCCTCAAACAGGTCCATTGCCAGGTACTCTACATTGGTGACAATGGTAAATGCGTCATTGGATCGAATCGCCTTCAAGGCAGCTTCGAAGCTTGGCAGCTTCAGCCATGGGTTCTGAAAAAGGCATACTGTTCACGCAATCCATTAATATACGGACTGGCGGCAATCACCGCCTGGGTTACAACAAAAGGATACTGGTCCATCTCGGTCAGATCGAGTGTGTCCCGACCACTCATCGGATGCCCCTTGCGCATCAGAACATTAAACGACGCTGAGGTAATCACTTCTTTGCAGAGATTCTCAGTGGTATCAGGAAAAGCAACAATGGCCCCGAGATCCAACTCGCCCGACTCCATTGAGTAAATTGTTTCCTCATTCGGCAGCGACACCGAACTGCTGATACCAGGCGCAACCTGCTTAAGCTCAATCAAAGCCTGAATGAGAAAATTATCAAGAACAACCGAACTTGTCCCTATCCGGAAATGATGTTCACTGGTTGCAGGGTCAAAGCTCTGATTCTCAAACAGCGTCTCAGAGTCTGCCATCAGTTTTGAAACCAACGGCTGAATCTGACGCGCTTTTTCGGAAAGAAAAATATGATTCCCTTCCCTGACCAGAATGGGGTCATTCAAGGCTTCTCGCAGCTGTGACAAAGTCCTGCTCATAGTGGATTGGGTCACATGCATCTGATCTGCTGCGCGGGTTACACTTCCGGTATCCAGAATTGCCTGTAAAGCGGGCAGCAAACTCATTTTCAGCCGATTACTGGCCATGAGTACAACTCTCTCTGTTAGACATTGAAATGCCCATATCGCAAAAAAGGTTGCCTGGCAGCCTGACGGACAACTCATTCGATCCACTGAAACAAACTGTTTTTACGCTCTATGAAAGCACTTTGTTTTAGCCTCTTGCAATAAAGAGGAGAAGACAAAACCCTTTCACCAATCCGATTATGCCGGAAACACTTTAAAGACAATAAACCCTGAAAACAAAAAAGCCGGCATCAATGACTCTGGGTTGATGCCGGCAAATACACACAACACATGAACCGGAGTAGACGATTCATGAGGATTAGATTACCCACCCCGACTCCTCTCAGCCAGTGAAAGAAATCACTCAGCCCATTGAACTGACCAATAAGTAATTTACACGGTAAGCGGCCAACTAACACATTCGCGATTTCGATATAACCATTGATGCTTTCAACGTGACCCGTTAGTACAACTACATAACAATCTTGGCTCAACATTAAACACACAATCAGTTGGGATACGTAACCATGCACAAAAAGATTCTGGCCGCAGCAGTAGCCACCGCAGTGGCAGGTCCAGCAATGGCAGTGAACGTTTTTGACGACGGCACAAGCAGCCTGAGTATTGGTGGCCGTGTTGGTGTTGTTGCCAAGAATAAGAATGGCGATAACACCCTGAACAACGACAGCGCTCGTATTAATTTTAAATTCGCGCACAAGTTTGACAGTGGATGGACCGGCCAGGGTGTTGCAGAGTGGGGCTTCCGCGCTCAAGATGAATACGAAAATGGTGAGAAGAAAGACACTTTCTTTAACCGTCTGGGCTATGTTGGCCTGAGCCATGAAGAAATGGGTGCATTCGCTGCCGGTAAAAACTGGAGCGTAACTTATGACGTTTCCGGCTGGACAGACATGTATGCCATCGGTGGTGGTAGCGCTCTGGGTATCTATGACGGTCGCAAAGGCGGCGACTTCGACGGTACTGCCCGAGCCGATGATGTTATCCAGTACCGCAACAGCTTCGGTGGTCTGAACATCGGCCTTCAATACCAAATGGAAGATCACACGGTATCAGATGCCCAGCGTGATTCTGGTTACGGCATCTCTGCCAGCTATGATCTGGCCATGGGCCTCTCTCTGGGTGCCACTTACTCTGAAACCAAGTATAAAGACCAGGAAAAGTCCAAGTCTGCCACTGCCGGTCTGAAATTTGAAAACGAAAGACTGTACCTGGCTGCCATGTACGGCGAGCTGACAAATAAAACTCAACTGAATGGCAACGACGACGTCTACGCCGACGCCAAGTCCAAGGGTATTGAACTTTATGGTCGACTGGCTATGAACAATGTTCTGCAGGGTTTCTCTCTGGAAGCAGGTTATAATGAGCTGAAAGACAACAGTTCAGCAAACGATGACCAGTTTAAGGAAACTCTGAAAGAAACCATGATTGGCGCCATTTATGAAACTGGCCCAATGCAGTTTGCCGTTGAATACGCCATCGACGACAGCAAAAATAATCTTGGCAAGAAGGAGGGTGACAACACCCTGTCTCTGCAGGCGCGTTACTACTTCTAATTGCCCATCAGGCACAGCACGAAAAAGGCCAGCAAATCGCTGGCTTTTTTTTACAGAAATCCATTTCAGCCTTTATTTCTCAAGCACTCAATTACAAAGACACATTCTGACCTTTAAAGAAAAAAACATAAGAATCATTAATCAATACTCATTCTTAATGGCAAATCAGCATACCAGCAACTTTGCATGTGGCTCTATTTTTTGAACTATTGTCCCAAAAAAGACTCTAATCTATTAAACCAACTCTGAATATCATTCTTGATTGCAGGAAAATATCTATCCAGGGAGGGAGCAAGTATGACTCGCATAAATGATAATTACGGCATTGTTGGCCTGTCAGAACCAAAGCAATCCCGGTCAGAGACAACGACCGGAGTCAGTTCGGGAAAGCATGTAACAGCACCTGATAAGCCACAACATTCATTGGCAAATTTGCCCCCCTTGGCACAATCGGAAATTTTTAAATATCTGGATCTTCGCTCTGTTAGCAGCTTGGAAAGGGCATCCCGCCTTTTTCAGGGCGCTACCAAACAAGGCGATACTCTGGCAAAGAATTGGTATGGCCGGTTTCCCTCTTCACACCAGACTCAATTAAAGAGAATACTCAGTAACAAAGATGACAAACAGCTCACTGAATGGTTGCAGCGCTTTACCGATGATGAGGCGTTAATCGATTCAGTCATGAAACGCCGCGAGAGTGTTTATTTTCCTGCTCTGTTCTTTTTCACTGTCAGTAAAGTGATGTCTCAATGTAAAACATTTAAATTAGAGACAACCAGCATTTCCCATAACAGCAGCATCAACTCAGCGTCCTTAAGCGCCGATGGCCGCCATATGATAACTGTTGGTGACGATCATAGGGTGAAAATCTATGCTCTGGGAGAGGATGGAACACTGGAAGAAAAACTCACCATTTCCCATAGTGGCCGTATCAAATCAGCCAGATTCAGCGACGATGGCAGCAAGGTCGTGACCATCAGCGACGATCACAGTGTGAAAATCCTTGGCCAGGAGGTCGATGGATCATGGCAAGAAAAAATCACCATTCACCATACTCGCAATATCAGGTCAGCTGAGCTCAGCCCCGATGGAAGCCATCTGGTGACCGCCAGTGACGATCACACGGCGAAAATCTATGGCCAGAACGTCGATGGATCATGGGAAGAAAAAACCACCATTTACCATACTGATAAGGTCAACTCAGCCACCTTCAGCGCCGACAACCAACATGTCGTAACCACCAGTGACGATCATACGGTGAAAATCCACAGCCATAAAGCTGGGGGATCATGGGTAGAAAAAACCACCATTTCCAATAATGGTTTGGACAAACCAACAATCTTTAGTGCCGATGGCTGTCGTGTAGTGACCTTCAGTAGCGATAACACGGCGAAAATCTATCTGAAACTCAATGGATTATGGGTCGAAGAAGATACCATTTTGCATAATGCTCCCATGAAGTCAGCCAGCTTTAGTGACGATGGTCGCCATTTGATAATCCTCAGTGGCGATAACAGGTTGAGAATGTATACCCGGGGGGCCAGTGGATCATGGATAGAAGAAGACACCGTCGCCGTGACTGGTTGGAGCCGCTCAACGGTCTATAGCGAGCAAGGCCTCTATGCAATTGATATCAAGGACAATGGCACTGCGACAATCCTTGGCCGGAACGGCGATGGATCATGGGTAGAAAAAACCACCATTTCTAATAAAGGTCCTGTCAACTCAGCCAGCTTCAGCATCAAGGGCCACCACCTGGTGACCATCAGTAACGACTACAGAGCGAAAATCTACGACTGGGGTATCGATGGATCATGGAAAGCAAAAACCATCGTTTCCCATAATGATAAGATCAACTCAGCCACCTTCAGCGCCGATGGTCGCCATCTGGCAACCGCCAGTGACGATCACACAGCAAAAATTTATGGCAGGGAGACCGATGGATCATGGGTAGAAAAAGCCACTATTTTCCATAAGGACAAGGTCAGATCAGCCATCTTCAGCGCTGATGGTTGTCACTTAGTGACCATCTGTGACGATCACACGGCCAAAGTCTATGACAAGATGGCCGACGGATCATGGGTAGAAAGAGTCACCATTACCCATGAGGGTCGAATCAGTTCAGCTGCTTTCAGCGCCAATGGCCGCCATCTGGTGACCACCAGTGACGATTGCACGGCGAAAATTTATGAACTGGGGGCCGATGAATTATGGACAGAAAAAGTCACCATTTCCCATAATGACAAGGTCATATCAGCCAACATCAGCGCTGATGGGAACCATGTGGTAACGGCCAGTGACGATCACACAGCAATAGTCTACGGCAAGATGGCCGACGGATCATGGGTAAAAAAAGCCACCATTTCCCACGAGGGGCCCATCACATCAGCCTTCTTCAGCGCCGACCAACGCCATGTGGTGACCACCAGTAAGGACAAAACAGTACGAGTCACTAAATTGCTGAGGAGCGTGGGCAAGCAGCCAAATTGATTCAATCCAGAAGACATGGGTGACGACTGGATTCAGGGTGAGTGGAACTTCAAAGAGAGACTGGAAAACGACCAGAAGACAGAGGTTCCGTTGTACGCTGGAAAAGCTGATCTCAACTGGATCTGCAACAAACAAGGCCAGCAAATCGCTGGCCTTTCCAGGTTTAATTATACCAATCGAACTTTCTAATTCCCTATTGCACTGAAGATTTGAGCCTTAATCCTGCGTTGGCGATCGTCGCCTTGCCTTAAGGCTCAAATATCCATGCTCATCCCGGGAGTTAGAAAGCACGATGGGTCTTACTCGAAAAACATCACTGCAACGATAAGGAGTTCAACCCAAGCACCTTAACCGCAGTCGAAGCAACCCCGGCACCAAAATCTCTCGCAAAACGCTCGAAAGGAGTCAAACGCAGAGAAAAGTCGACAATTTCTTCTTCACCAATTACTTCGCGTGCTACATAACCGGCACTACCCAGACCATCCAGCAAACCCAGTTTTATTGCCTGTTCTCCTGTCCAGACCATGCCGGAAAAGATATCTTTATTATCAGACAGACGATCACCACGCCCCTGTTTTACGACATTAATAAATTGATTGTGGATCGTATCCAGAGACTGCTGCCAGCGCTGAGTCGCTTCAAAGTCCTCGGGCTGAAAGGGGTCATTGAAGGCTTTGAACTCACCTGCCGTATAGTTACGGCGGGTCACGCCCAGCTTTTTCATAGCCTCGACAAAGCCAAAACCGGAAGAAATCACTCCAATGGAACCGACCAGACTGGCTTTATCTGCATAAATCTTATCTGCCGCCGCCGCCACGTAGTAGCCACCAGAAGCACCGATATCCATGACTACTGCGTAGAGGGGAGTCTTAGGATACAAGCCTCTCAGCCGCCTGATCTCGTCATAGATATAGCCAGACTGAACCGGGCTGCCACCGGGGCTGTTAATACGAAGAATAACCCCCTTGGTACCTTTATCTTCAAAGGCTGCACGCAGCCCGGTAACCACAGAGTCGGCATTGACATCATCGGTTCCGATAACACCGTCCAACTCTACAAGGGCAGTATGGGATGCACTGGCTGGAGCACCAGAAAGATCTACATGCATGGCGTTGTAGAAAACACCAACGGATACAAACAACCAGATAAAAGTCAGAAGCTTGAAGAAAATCCCCCAGCGACGTGCACGACGCTGCTCTTTCAAAGCACCCTGGGCCAGGTTCTCAACCAGCTTCCAGGCACGCCCTTCTTTATCACCTGACTGTTCATAGTCATCACTCTCATTCCATGAACTACTCACTCAACTCACTCCTGCTATTTTCAACAAACTTCTCTGTCCCTTATTCGAACGGAGCACAAAAAAAGTTCTTTTTCTATGGCTGTCAGTGTTTGCCCAGCCAATCAATCAAATCATCAAAAGAGTCCACCGTATACACCGGATCATACTCTTTCAGCTTGCTTTCATCCTGAGCGCCATAAGTGACTGCCACACTATCCATACCAGCATTGGCAGCCATGGCCATATCAAACCCGGAATCTCCAACCATAAGCGCCTGATCTGCAGTTACACCGAACTCAGCAAGCAACTGTTCAAGCATCATCGGATGAGGTTTGGAATGGGCATCATCGGCTGTCCGACTGGCCTCGAAGAATGACTGGTAACCGTTAGCGGTCATTGAGCGCTCCAGGCCCGCTCTTTTTTTACCCGTAGCCACCGCCATTTTGATCCTCGTACCTTTCAGATGCTCCAACCCCCGGGTAACCCCGGGGAAAGGACGGGATGGCTTCTGCTCCAGCTTAAGATGAAAGAACCGGTACGCTTCACGATAAGCGGCGACCTGCCCGTCATCCAGCTCAGGATAGAGTCTTGCAACCGCCTCCCCCAGGCTCAGTCCAATTATGCTTTTATAAGTCTCATTTGAAAGAACAGGCAACGCCATGTTCTCTGCCGCCCTGACCAGGGCGGTTACGATATTGGGCACAGAATCAATCAAGGTTCCATCCCAGTCAAATACAACCAGTGAATACTCTTTTCTTTCCTTCATACCTGATCAATCTTCTACTGCTTGTCCAGATGTCTGTAACACGAGAAAAAAGACGCCATCAATATCCAAAAAAATATTAATTCCTGATCGTCTCAAGTAAATCCTCAAGATCTTTCGGCAAAGGGGCATCAATTGTCAAAGGCTGGCCATCTGGCAGAACCAGCTTAAGTTTGGCGGCATGAAGAAACAGTCGCTTCAGCCCGAACTGCCTGAATCGTTTATTATCTTCATCTGGCGTGTATTTATCATCTCCAAGAATCGGGTACCCGGCGTGCAGACAATGCACCCTGATCTGGTGCGTTCTACCAGTAACCGGACTGGCCTCTACCAGAGTGGCTGCTTCATTGGCGTAACTGAATCTCTCAAGCACCTGATAAAGGGTTTTTGAACGCTTACCCTCTATATCCACCGTCACCATCCGCTCTCCGGATCGAAGGGTATTTTTCAGCAAAGGGGCATTCACAAGAACTTTCCTGCTCGGCCAGCGACCCAGGACGAGGGCGTTGTAGATTTTACTGATTTTATCTTCCTTCAGCTGAGCATGAAGATAACGAAGCATGCTTCGCTTTCTGGCAATCATCAGGCAGCCCGAAGTATCCCGGTCCAAACGATGCACCAGTTCCAAACTTCGATCCTGAGGGCGGATGTTTCTCAGAGTCTCAATAACGCCATAAGAGATACCACTGCCACCATGAACAGCAATACCGGCTGGCTTATTGATGATAATCAGAGATTTGTCTTCATAGAGGATGGCATCTTCCAGCTTCTGGATAATAACAGCCCCAGGCGTTGCCATGAGAGCCTTTTCAGAAATCCTGACAGGTGGAACCCTTAACAGATCTCCATCCTGAAGCCGGTAATCTGCAGTTACGCGCTTTTTGTTTACTCGTACTTCACCTTTACGGATGATTCTGTAAACCCGGGTTTTAGGCACACCTTTGAGAATCCGTACCAGATAATTATCGACCCGTTGCCCGGCATCTTCGCTGTCAATATTGATCATTTTTACCGCTGGGCGGGGTTCTCCGGCTTGCCGGGAGTCGTTCTGATGTCTATCCATTGCGCTATAGTATCAGCTTTCCGTCATTTGAAGCACTTACAGATTACTGGTATAGTTGTTGCACTGCCTTATGCATATACGAGTAGGCAGTTCGATTTACGAATCCTGAGAGCGGCCGACAGCGGAATTGGCAAGTACGAAAGAGCCATAAAGCCACTTGAACCAGAGCCGATGACACTCAGGACAGATGAAACACCATCACGGCCCAGCCGTGTAAGATAAACAGCGCTACTCTCTGTCAAGCAGTGCACCCCCGGATTCCGGGCGTGAGGAGAACTCCGGGAAGATTGACATTATAATCGGCCTACTTTTTTATCGAGCCAATCGCTATCGATAAACGCCGAAAATTCCCGGTAAAACTGAATTTCCCCGCCCAGGGTGACCCGTCTGAATTAAGACCTGGTCACCGGTTTGATGCTAAATAGTTACAAAGCTGGTTAAAGAAGTACTGGGAAGTAACCCTGATAGCACAGATTATAAACCGGCAGTTCCGCATCAGTGACGGACCGGAAGACAAGAAAACGGGCAGTGCCGGCTTGAGAGGATAGCCTCTTAATGTATTCGGTACTCTATGAAGAGAATGTTAATCAACGCAACTCAGTCTGAAGAGTTGCGCGTCGCGCTGGTTGATGGCCAGCGCCTTTACGATCTGGACATCGAGTCCGGCGCTCGTAAACAGAAAAAAGCTAACATCTACAAAGGAAAAATCACCCGGGTTGAACCCAGCCTGGAAGCAGCTTTTGTCGATTTTGGTGCTGAACGTCACGGATTCCTCCCCCTTAAGGAGATCTCCAGGGAATACTTCAGCTCCCCTCATCAAGGTGGTCGCCCCAACATCAGGGACGTTATCAAAGAGGGGCAGGAAGTCATTGTTCAGGTAGATAAGGAAGAGCGCGGCAATAAGGGCGCTGCTCTCACGACGCTGGTCAGTCTGGCCGGTCGTTATCTGGTTCTGATGCCCAACAACCCAAGAGCCGGCGGCATTTCGCGTCGCATCGAGGGTAATGAACGGGCTGAACTCCGTGAAATCCTGAGCAACCTCAAGATCCCTTCCGAAATGGGTGTTATTGTCCGCACAGCAGGTCTCGGTTGCTCCGGAGATGAACTGCAGTGGGACCTCGATTACCTGCTTCAACTCTGGAGTTCCATCAAGGATGCGGCACAAAAGCCAGCACCTATGCTGATTTACCAGGAAAGCAACGTCATTATCCGGGCAATCAGGGACTATCTGCGTCAGGACATTGGCGAAGTTCTGATCGACAAATCCAGCGTATTTGACGAAGCAGTGGATTTCATCACGCAGGTTATGCCCCAGTACCAGCACAAGGTCAAGCTATACAAAGACAGCATCCCGCTGTTCAACCGCTTCCAGATCGAATCTCAGATCGAAACAGCTTTTCAGCGTGAAGTTGAGCTGCCTTCGGGTGGTTCCATTGTCATTGACCCCACTGAAGCCCTGGTTTCCATAGATATTAACTCCGCCCGGGCAACCCGTGGTGGCGATATTGAAGAAACGGCACTCAACACCAACCTGGAAGCGGCCGATGAAATCGCCCGTCAGCTCAGGCTCCGTGATATCGGCGGGCTGATCGTGATCGACTTCATCGACATGAGCCACAACCGCAATCAGCGTGAAGTCGAGAATCGCATTCGTCAGGCACTCTCCATGGATCGCGCACGCGTGCAGACCGGACGTATTTCTCTTTTCGGACTGCTGGAAATGTCTCGCCAGCGTCTGCGCCCGTCACTGGGTGAAACCAGCGGTGTGGTCTGCCCAAGATGCTCTGGCCAGGGCACTATCCGTGATATTGAATCCCTGGCCCTGTCAATCCTGCGCCTGATGGAAGAAGAAGCTCTCAAAGACAAGACTTCTGAAATCCGTGCCCAGGTGCCGGTCGCTGTTGCTGCCTTCCTGTTGAATGAGAAACGCCAGACCATCGCCAAGATTGAGAAGCGTCACAAGATTCGCATTGTTGCGATTCCCAATCCAAACCTGGAAACACCGCATTACGACGTACAGCGTCTGAGAGATGATCACGTGCTGGAAGGCTCCGAGAGCAGCTACGAAATCATCACTGCTGACGAGCCACAGGAAGAAAAAGTAACCTCTTCACAGACCAGGGCAACTCCACGTCAGGAAGCGGCGGTTAAAAACCTAGCTCCATCTCAACCCGCACCCGCTCTGGCTGAAAAACAAGGCCTGCTGAAGTCTTTTGTCAAAGCAATTGGTGGTCTTTTTACGGCCGAAGAAGCCTCACAAAAGCCTACCCAGGCTGAAACCCAAAAGCCTGCTCCTCAGCAGCGCCAGCCAAGAGATCGCAATAGTCAACAGCGCGACTCTCAGCAGCGAGATCATCGTGGCCAACGCCAGCAACGCAACAAGCCACCGCACCGCAAAGAGCAGGCTGATGATCGTCAGGCTCGGAATGAGCGCCGTCGCAGTAGTCGCCAACAGGACGAGAGAAGAGAGAACTCGCCCCGTCAGGAACGCGTTGCTCGCCAGCAGCCGGAGGAGCGCAGCTCTCGTCGCCAGCAACAGGAAAGAAGAGATCGCCGTGAGCCTCTGACAGATCAGAAACATCAGGATCAGGCCATTTCCGAGCAGCAGGAAGATAACCGTCGCCGTCGTCGTCCCGGCTCTGCACATCGCAGAAGAAACAACCGTCCCTCCCAGAGAGATCGTAGCCAACTGGAACAGCCCTCACTACCCTCTCTGTCTCAGCCTGAAGAAGGCAAGACGGAAGTACCATCGCAACCTGCTGCCGCCAGAACGAGTGCAGCTGTAAAAGAACCTGTAGAACAGACCTCTCAAAAACAGAGTGCTAAACCGGCTCTTCAGCAGGACCTAAGGGCCTCTCAGGAAGTAGAAGCCCCACTGGAAGCACCGACTGAAAAGATGGCTGCCAGAGAATCTGAACAGAAAGCATCCCACCAGCCAGAAAGGGTCGATGCTATTGCCGAAACGCCAGCAACAAGACAGGCTGAGGAAGCGGTTAGCAAGGCAGCTCCTGCCAACGGGCAGAAGCCTCAGGCTGAAGATACCCGACCTGCTAACCCACCAGTTGTTGAGGCACCTGAAACTGCAGCGCCTCGCATGACTGAAATGGCCAAGGCAGTCGCTGCCAGCAGCCACAGGGATGCAGTCCCTCTCCAGAAGCCAAATGTTCCGGTTCAACAAAGCGTTGAACCCACAGTCGCAAAAGCAGAAGAACCTGCCAAGCCCGCAACTCCAGCAATTGAGAGCAGCAGGGAAACCGCTCCGGCACCGGTTGCTGAAGCAGCACCTCAACAGCAGGAAGCACGCAAAGCTGCCGAACCCGAAGCAGCAGCCGAGCCAACATCAAATGTTGTTGAGTTCAGCAAGAAAGAAGAACCTGCCCCCCGCCGCAGACGCAGCAGGGCTCACAACGACCCTCGCATGAAGCGTCGTCAGGAGCAACAGCAGGCTTCAACAGCCCAGCAGCCCGAAAGCAAGCCATCTGAAGATGAGCAACCTGCTGTCTCTGCATCACAGGAAAATTAATCATCAAGCCCGGTGGACTATCATCGGGCTGTTATGACTCCAGTGATGAGAGTTCATCATTTCAAGCTGTCATGTTGCAATGACGCCCATAGAAAAAGGAGAGGCAATGCCCCTCCTTTCTTGTCTTAAAACTCATATCTTCATGCTTATTACGGGAGTTGGAAAACACGATTGACGTTGCAACTCCGATTACATCGTTACCGCTTTCAATAACCACAAAAAATACAGAGGATCAGGGAACTAAAAGAGATAACGCAAGTCAGATAAATATAAGCCAAGCAAACAGGAGTAAATATCATGAACGGAATCACAACCCCTTCTGACCAATATTACTGGCCCGCTACTGAATATATGCAAGAGGACGAATGTGCTATTTGTTATTTTAGTTTTGCAGAAAAAGAAGTATCGGTTACCAAATGCGCCAACAATTTTCACACATCCTGTCTGGAAACCTGGCTAGAGCATGGAGATGTATGTGCTATGTGTAGGACTCCCCTCAAGGATAGGACTATCCAGCAAGAGGACCCATTTGTTCAGATCTTAAGAGAGGCTGGTAACTTCACACCTATCCTGCACTTGGTGGACCCTGACCTCAATGACTTGCATTTTTTAAATTTGTTGATTGAAGCTCGCTACAGCTGAAGGAATGGCGATAGTATGTAAACCAACGGGCCTTACTCATTGAGATAAGAGCTTGATCCTCTTTACCTGAAAGTCCGCCGGATTCTGGCTGGTGTATGGCTGAAAGTCCTTAGACAGATGAAGGTTGAATCTTGTATGGCTATAAGGGCGATTTGGTGCTCTTTAACCATTAACCTTTTTTGAAAAAAACACTTTTTATGCGCAACAATGATCCGTTATTCGCAAATTACCATCTCTATCGCGCAATTTGCCATAACCTCTTTAAGCGGCTCAGGAGGCTCAACATCCGTGAATAAGACATCAATCTGCTCAAGATGACCCAGCCTGACCATAGCACTGCGACCATATTTACTGTGATCCGCTGCCAGGAAACAGTGTTTGGCATTACCAATCATGGCCTGAGCGACCCTGACTTCATGGTAATCGAAGTCCATCAGGGCACCGTCCATATCGATGCCACTGATGCCCATGACGGCATAATCCACTCTGAATTGCTCAATAAAATCCCGGGTTGCCTGACCGACAATACCGCCATCACGATTACGGACTTCCCCCCCTGCAATGACAACGGTAAAGTCTTCGCGCTGCAGCAAAATTGACGCCACATGAAGGTTATTGGTAACGACTCTTAACGCCTTGTGATTCAACAATGCCCTGGCCACAGCTTCAGTTGAAGTACCGATATTGATAAACAGTGATGCACCATCGGGGATTCTTTTTACCAGCTCGGCAGCAATACAAGCCTTTTCTTCACTCAGGCTCATCTTGCGCTCTGAATAAGCCGTGTTGACTGTACTACTGGACGGCATACCTGCACCACCGTGATGCCTTGAGATCAGGTTCTTTTTGTCCAGCTCATTCAAATCTCTGCGAATCGTTTGGGCAGCCACTTTAAAGTGTTGCACCAATTCATCGGTCGTCATAAAGCCATGCTGACGAATCAAATCAACAATCAATTCCTGACGATGGGTCTGAGGTATAGAAGATACAGCAGCTGTCTTGGCAGTCATCCGAAAACTCTTGTCAGCTAAAACACCCTGCGCAGCAGAGTGTCAATCCATGGAGATATTCCAATCAATCCCTTCAGGATACCAACTTCAAATGCTCGTGGCGAAGAAAATTCGAACGTCTCCAGTGGTTGCAATTACAGTCCGGACAGCAATGCATCATCCAGATTGTAGATATCCTGCCTGAAGCGGACACGACCATGACTGTCTGGCCAGGCAGTGAAGTAAACAAAATAGAGTGGAACAGGCTTTCTGAGTTTTAACTTGCCCGTCTCCGAAGTGGCTTGCAAAGTCCTTGCTTCATTTTCCATTCCCTGGCTTTTAAGAATATTGCCAATTAAATGTTCAATATTTTCAACCCGGGTGCAACCGGAACTGAAGGCTCTGACAGATTCCTTAAAAAGATCCGGCTTGTCAGTATCATGCAGGTAAATACTGTAGGCATTGGGAGAGTCGAGCTTATATTTGCCCAGTGGATTCACCTTCCCCGGCTTCTGCTCCAGACGATAGGGAAAGACTCTGCGATTGTATTTTTTCCAGTTAATCGTGTCAGGATCCAGCTCTCTTGCAGTTGACTTCCAACTTTCATACACAGAAAAACCCTCACGTTTCAGGAATGCAGGATCTTTCTGAGCCCTCCTCAATATCGAAGTCGAGGAAATAGAGCTAGGTACCCGCCAGTATGGATTCACTGTAATACTCTCTATACTTTCCTGAAAAATCGGAGTCTGGCGAGAAGGCTTGCCAACAATGGCGCGATAAAGCCTCTGTTTTCTTTGACTCGTCACCCAGGCCACATTAAAACCGGCAATATCCACCAGCACATGAGGATAAGGCAAGGATCTGGGCATCCACCTCATTCGCTCCATATTCACCTTCAGGACTTTGATTCTCTGAAGGGTTAATGCAATCAGAGCCTGACGAGTGCGCTCACCTACATATCCGTCTGCACGAATTCGATACTGCTTCTGTAATGTCTTGACCACTGACATGTGGGATCGACTGTAATACCCTGTCGGCAGACGATCAGCCAGATCCAGATCAAATAACCATTGGTTCAGAATCAAAATGGAAGGATGCCGATCCCCTTCTTGCAGCACCATACTGGACGGAAAGTGATCAGCAGCCGCCTCCAGATAGGTATAAAACCGTTGTAGCGCTCTCATCAACAACTCATATTGCGGCAGCCTGGGCTCAATCATATCAAGCGAGTTAGAGTCCATATGCTCCTGCAATACAGGCAAAGTAGCTGTGTCTGCAATTCTCCACCCCGGCTGATAAACCCTTCTGTCCAGTCGCCCGGTATCCAGATAAGCTGCAAATTCGTAAGCGACTTTTCGAACATTCTGCTCGGAGGGATCAATCGCCAGCTGCAACCACTGACTCTGTGGAAATTCAATACCATGCAGGGGTGCTGTCGACATCCAGCTGATCAACTGCTCACTGGAAGCAGCTTGTGAATACCCTTCACTCTTGATTTGGATTTCGGGATCTGAAGATACTGAAGGGACTGATAACCAGTCCTCGGCGGACACGGTTGTAGCAGATAGGTTAACAAAGAGGTACGGCAATACTAACGATAGAAAACCACGCATGAAAGCTCCATTTACAGTACAAGCCTCACTGCATAAAAGGCTTTCATCGAACAGAAAACATCTCGTACTTTCTTAAGAGTAGACAGCCTGAAAAAGGGAGTTTTTCTTTATCATCAGAAGGGAAGGGGAATGCCAGAAAACTGGCACTCGTGATTGGAAAAGCTCAAGAAATTAATAGACTCTTGGCTCCATCTCCAGCTCGACGCCAAATTTATTACGAACCACAGACTGAATATGCTTGGCCAGCCCCAGCAAATCATCGGGCTCTGCTCCACCATGATTGACCAGTACCAGAGCCTGCTTGTGATAAGTGCCTACCGATCCCTGACGAAAACCTTTCAGACCCGCCCTGTCGATCAGCCAGCCAGCGGCCAGCTTCCAGCGGCCTTCAAAGGGATAAGCGACGATATCAGGGTAATCTGCCTGCATCTTCTTCAAAAGTGCTTCATTCACTACAGGATTCTTAAAGAAGCTACCGGCATTACCCAGTTTCAGAGGGTCAGGCAATTTTTCCCTGCGAATATCAGAGACAGCTTCACTGATCACAAAAGCGTCTGGGCTCCCGTCTGAGCGCCGCTCTGCTTCCTGTTGTAAATCGCCATAAGAGAGTCTGGGCGACCACCTGGCATCAAGAGCAAACGAAACAGACGTGATAATAAAGCGATCTCGAGCTGATTGCTTGAAGATCGAGTCACGATAGCCAAACCGGCAATCCTCAAGAGAAAAGCTTTTCAGTTCTCCGGACTGGATATCCAGTGCATCCAAACTCCGGAAGTAATCTTTGATTTCAACACCATAGGCACCAATGTTCTGAATCGGTGCTGCACCCACACTCCCCGGAATCAGGGAAAGATTCTCAAAACCGAAAGCCTGTTCAGACAGAGTCCAGCGGACAAACTCATGCCAATTCTCACCCGCTCCCGCAGTCACGGTGACACATTCATCTTCACGAGAGATGACCTTTTTGCCAGGAATATTGATATGGACAAACAGAGCCTCCTGATCACCACTTAACACCAGATTGCTACCACCACCCAGGGGGACGAGGGGTAGATTCTTTGTGCTTGCAAAAGCAATGGCCTCACGGAGATTCTCAACCGAAACGGCATCAACAAAATAACGGGCATTGACCCTGAAACCAAAGGTATTCAGGGCCTGGAGGGAATAATTTTCAAGAATTCTCATGAACTACTGCAATTTGCTCCGATCATGATCTGTGATGTGCTCCAACAGTGACGCCCCTCCTTTCTCAACCAGAGACAACACTTCGGTAAAACCCTGCGCCCCACCATAATAGGGATCAGGCACTTCACGTTCAGAAACATCACTGAAAGACAGAAAAAGTTGTACTTTATGGCGGTACTCAGGCGGGCATATATCCAGCAAATCCCCGAGATTACTCTCATCCATGGCCAACACATAGTCAAACTCTTGAAAATCGGAGGTCAAGACCTGCCGTGAACGAATAAACGACAGATCATAGCCCAGACGTGAAGCTTCTGCTATTGACCGGCCATCGGGCTCTGCTCCCTTGTGCCAGCTACTGGTACCGGCTGAATCCACCCCGATCTGACCAGATAAACCGGCCTGCTCCACTAAATGAACAAACACACCGTGAGCGGTGGGAGAACGACAAATATTACCCAGACAGACAAAAAGTACCCGAATCATTCTTTTACCCTTGCTTGGCTGCCAATCAGGAAATATCTGCCAGCCTGTTCTCCATAAGCCCCCTGATCACTTCAAGATCATCTTCCGTATCAACCCCATGGGGAGGTGACTCCATGGCGTCGGCCACATGAATACGATGACCATTCCAAAGCAGCCGCAACTGCTCAAGCGACTCAGCGGACTCAACCGGACTCTGTTGCCACTGCACGTATTGATTCAACAGGTTGACACGATAGGCATAGATACCGATATGGCGTCTGAAAATATCCACCTTAGGCAGAGCTTTAGCACTGTCAGCAAAGTCATCTCTGGCCCATGGCACAGGAGCACGACTGAAGTAGAGAGCAAACCCTTCATGATCAGTTACTACCTTGACTACATTGGGATTAAACAGATCTTCCCGATTTCGCACAGGCTCCGAAAGGGTCGCAGCACCGGCCGAGTCAGCCTGGATGAGATTATTAGCCACCTGATTAATGACTTTTGCCGGAATCAATGGCTCATCCCCCTGCACGTTAACAATCACCTCATTGTCACCCATCTCATAAAGGCGGGTAACCTCCTGAAGACGATCGGTTCCGGAAGGATGGCCGGAGAGCGTCATGCAGGCCTCGGCATCGAAACTTTCAGCCACTTTGACAATACGCTCATCATCCGTCGCGATAATGACGCGAGTGGCGTGGCTCTCACAGGCCCGCTCATAGACGTGCTGAATCATGGGCTTACCACAGATATCAATCAGCGGCTTGCCGGGCAGACGACTGGAGCTGAATCGGGCAGGAATAACAACAGTAAACGCAGCATTGGAAGCACTCATCAGGCTGACGTATCCTCTTGGGAAGAAGTCGCCTCACCACCTTCAAGCCGCTCATCAGCAGTCAGGGTGCGGGCTTCGTTTTCCAGCATAACAGGAATACCATCACGAATGGGATAGGCCATGCCGCAGGGACGACAAATCAGCTCAGCCGCTGATTTGTCGTATTTCAGATCGCCCTTGCAGTGGGGACAGGCCAGAATCTCAAACAGCTTCTTGTCCATGGGTATCCTTATCAGGCCGGCTCTGCGGCCCTCGAGTTTCAATCAGTGTCAGAATTCGTTCAAAAACCGGCTCAGGCACCTGTGCCTGGACCGGCAGAAACCAGAAACGGGATTCTGCGAAAGCAGAACATTTTACTGCATCCTTGGCCGTCATGATAACGGGCAGATTGTCCCGAAACTGAAAATCTTCTTTCCTGAACCCATAATGATCGGGAAAAGGATGGGGAATCACCTCATACCCGAGCTTTTCCAGCGTTCTGAAAAAGCGCTCAGGATTACCTATGCCTGCCACTGCATGTATTTTTCCGGAGGCAGGAGGCAGACCTGCTTTTTGCCCATTGACAGGCTTAAGCGCACCTGGCTCAAGGGAAAAATGCTCAGAGTGACAATCCAGCGTTCCGGAGGGCTCGCCATTGATCAGCACCTGATCCACTTCCCGGAGTCTGCCGGGGGGTTCCCTGAGAGGTCCGGCAGGCAGAATAAGACCATTACCCAGCATTCTCTGGCCATCAATCACCACCAATTCAACATGGCGATCAAGATTATAGTGCTGAAGGCCATCATCAGCGATGATCAGATTACAATTTTTCTGTTCAATCAACGCCTTCGCTGCTGAAACCCGATCCGGGTCGATCATAATCGGAATATTCAACTGCTGAGCCAACATCACAGGCTCATCCCCGACCAGAGCAGGATCAGAGTCAGGCAATACTTCTGCGGGTAAATGAATACCCTTTCCGGCCCCAAAGCCCCGACTGGCAATCCCGGGCTTGAATCCCTGCTGGATTAATTTTGCCACCAGACTGGCCACAAAAGGCGTTTTACCGGTGCCCCCTACCGTAATGTTGCCAACGATAACAACAGGAACAGGCGACTGCCAGCGCTCGGAGCGCTCTAGTTTTAACCTGCGGTTTTGGGCTATTCGAGCGTATAAAAAGGACAATGGAAGCAACAGTCGGGTCCAGCACCCACGGCCATACCATGACTTGAGAACCGAGTCACTGAGTACTGCCTGCCAACGACGAGATTCCTTGCTTTCCATGAGGGGTCAGTTGCTCTCATAAAGAAAAAAATGCCAACGCAGTCTTTCGTGACTGCGTTTGTACCAGAGGTAACAGGCCTTTCAGGCTCATTTACCCTTACTGTTCCGATTCTACTGGTTTGCGCGTTGTCATACTGAGGTTGGCAAAACCGAGCTGACCGGCAGCATCCATGGCGGTGACTACTGACTGATAAGGTGTCTTGGCGTCTGCCGTAATAGTAAGAGGCAGATTGGAGTCTCCCTCACTGACTTTTGCCAGAGCGTTTTTCAATGTCTCCAAACCACTGTTCACAAGAGACTGGCCATTCACCGCATAATGACCTTCACGGCTGATGGTAATTTCCACCTGAGTTTTCTCAACAGACGCGCTCTGCTCGCCACTGGCTTCCGGTAAATCAATGGCCAGCTGGGTCTCTTTGGTGAAGGTCGTCGAGACCATAAAGAAGATCAGCAACAGAAAGACCACATCAATCAGCGGTGTCAGGTTCAGCGAGACTTCTTCCCGGGACTGGCGACGAAATTTCATCACTTGCCCTCGCGGTCTTTCAGCTTACGCTCTCCCTGAAGCACTTCCACCAGCTTGGTGGCTTCCTGCTCCATGGTCACCACCAGCTCATCCACACGACGGGTAAAATAACGGTGAAAGATCAGACTGGGAATCGCAACGGTCAGACCGGCTGCAGTGGTGATCAGGGCTTTGGAGATCCCCCCGGCCAGCACACCGGCATTACCTGTCCCTTCCAGCATGATCACTGTAAACACATCAATCATGCCAATAACCGTGCCCAGCAGGCCCAGTAAAGGGGCAATGGCAGCCACCGTTCCCAAAGTATTGAGATAACGCTCCAGCTCATGGATAACCCTGCCAGCCTGCTCCTCAATACTTTCTTTCATGATATCGCGGCCATAGCGGGCATTACTGATGCCTGCAGCAAGGATTTCACCCAACGGAGACCCACCCCTCAAGCCACTGACTTTCTTGTTGTCCAGATCATTATTCTTTATCCACTTCCAGACCTGAGACAAGGTATTTCTGGGCGCAATACGCGACGGTCTGAGTGTCCAGAGACGTTCAAAAATAATCGCCATGGCAATGACAGAACTAAGCAGGATTGGCAACATCAGCCAACCACCGGATTTCACCAACTCGAACACAGCTCATTCCCTTCCAGAAGCCTGTTTAATGGAAAGACTTTATCACAGAGCATCGGTTTAAAACCACGCACACCTGCGTATCAACCCTAATATTGCCAACAACACGAGTGCAAACATTGGAGACCCCCTCCTCAGCGCCACCAGTATCTGGCACTTTCACTTTTGTATTTCTTCACGGTCTCAGGCTCCTTCCCCATAACAAAGCTGAGGGTTCCTGAACTGGCCGTGCTGAAGAGAGTCGCTCCCAGTTGTTCAACCCGGCTCAGGGTCTCTGCCGCCGGGTGTCCAAATGGATTTCGATAACCCGATGACACCAATACCTGTGATGGGTTGACCTGAGATAGAAACGCCTTTGAGCCTGAAAAGCGGCTGCCATGATGGGGAAGCAGAAGATAATCTGCCTCAAGGTTTTCAACCTGACTGATTAAATAAGACTCGGTTTTTTTGCCAATATCGCCGGTCAGGAGCAACTTTTCAGTGCCTGCTGTCACTTTCAAAACACAGGATCGCTCATTATCAGTCACCGATAAACGACTGCCTGACAACACCTCGAACGCCACTCCATCCCATTGCCATTTCATTCCGGGCAGACAGGGACTCATTGCCCCTTCAAACCCGGCAACCGCAGAGCCTGAAATAATCTCTGCTTCAGGATATCGCTGATGAATCACGTCAAGCCCACCGGAATGATCATTGTCACCATGGGAAATCATGACACGGTTCACCCGGTCAATACCAAAGCGATTAAGGTAAGGAACAATGATGCCATCCACCGAGTTGAAACGACCTCTGGAAGCCACTCCGGTATCATACAGCAGTGTCTTTCGACGAGTTTGCAAGACCACTGCAACACCCTGCCCCACATCCAGTACGGCTACTTTCACTTCACCTGTTTCAGGATAATCCTTGATGGGGAAAAACAGAGGCAGAAGAAAAAAGGGGAAAAGCACTCTTAACCCAAGCCCTCTGGGTGAAGCCAGAATCAATACAGCTGCTGCCATCAGGACAACTTGTATCAGTCCTATGCTGGCCTCGGGCAAAAAGACTGGTAATGATGACACGGCGGCTAATCCCATATCCCATAACCTGAAAGCACCATCCAGAAAATGAAGAATCCCGTTAGAGACCGAAGTGAAAACTGGCTGAAGGGCCAAAGCAAGAAAAGCTGCAGGCACGACCAGCAGTCCCATAACAGGAATCGCAACGAGATTAATCAGCGGTGAAAACAGAGATACTGACTGCTCATTGAATAACAACATGGGAGCCAGCATCAGGAAAACCAGCCATTGAGGCCTCAGCCAAAGCTTCGACCTGCCTCCCATACTGACATCGTCATCAGCTTTCATGCAAAGCCGTCCACAACAACCGAAAAGCAAAATACCCACCGCCGAAAAGGAATACCAGAATCCGGCACTGGTTATAGCCAGAGGTTCGATAGACAATACGACACAAAGCGCCAACAGGAACAACGTCAGGGGTCTGGCTTTAATACCCAGTAAAGGGCCTGATAATGCCAGACCGGTCATCACCAGTGCTCTCTGAACCGGTACCGTAAAACCTGCCATAAAGGCATACATCAGGGCAAACAGGAGCCCTGCTCCAGCGGCGTACCGGGGTAAGGTAATCTTCCTCAGAGGAACAACGCCTGTTCGTGCCAGCATCATCATTAACCAGTAACCTGCTGCTGCCATAAGACCTATGTGCAGACCCGAGATCACCATTAAATGAGTGGTACCCGTCTGATTCAACCACTGCCATTGCTGCTGAGAGATTCCTGACTTGTCACCAATTAACAGCGCCGATAACAAGCCAGCAGAATGCTCGCTGCAATGTTGATAGAGCCAGTGTCGCACAGCACTTCTAAGGCGACTTCTGAAGAAAACCATGCTATCTGAAGTCGCTATTTTCTCGCCTGTTTTGACATACCCCGTAGCCTGAATATTCTCTCTGGCTGCCCAGGCCTCTCTGTCGAAAGCCCCGGGACTTCGATTGCCGTGAGGGTGCTTGATCCGAACCTGTAATGTCCATAACTCTCCAGCCTGAACTTCAGGTGCCCGGTACCAGCTGAGTCGAATCTTTTTAAGATACCCGGCAGTCTCTCCCTCCAGCGTTTTCACATTAAAATCAAAGCGGGTAAGATGCGGGTGATAAGCAGGAATATCAGAGATAAACCCTGTTACTATCATCGCTCTACTTTCTTGCTCCGTGTTGATCCAGCTCTTCTTAAGCCCATCAGCATGTAAAAATCCTGTAAAGATTCCTGTTAACCCCAACCCGACATAAAGGAGAACAGGCACCGAAAAATCATTCGGGAAATAACTAGCACCGGGCAAAATGCTCCGAAGGCTTCGATAAACTTTATAAAACCTCCGGAATCTCGACACTCTGCTTAATGGCACTGAATCTGCGGTTTGGGCGGCTCCAGCCTCCATGATGACAGACAGCAGCCCCGTTATAATCAACAGCACGCCCAGGACGCCGATAACCCTGATAGACATATCGCCTGGTATTGTCGGAAAAAGAACCGTCAGCACTATTCCCGATAAATAGCTACAGTACCCTGTGGGAAGATTGATAGTGTGTTTCATTTAATCAGTGCATAATGTCGCGCTTTTTGCAGAGAAGACAAGGGTCAGACCCATGATGAGTTTAACGCTTGGATCAGGCTCTCAGCATAGTCATCAAGATTGGATTATGCTGAAAGGTGTGCTGGTTAGATGGCTTTTAACCAACCAATTCTGCAAGGCAATGACAGGCTGAGTGATAAACACTCACAAGATTGCCTGATCAAAACAACCGGAGACGACCGACTTTTAAGGTGAGAATCACTAAACTTGATTCGCTGCTTATGGAACGGTATTTCCACACTGAAGACTGGAAGTCAGTCTCAGATCAAAGAAAGAGTACAGTTAAGGGACATGGCGAGGAAACTGATAAAACGCTATCTGCCGGATCCGGGAACCATTAAGAACAACCGACATCTTCGGTTTCTGGGCAGTACTATCCATGACGCCAACCTCTGGCACCTGAATCGACGCTCTGCAGCCAGTGCTTTTTTTGTGGGTGTGTTTTGTGCTTTTATCCCCATCCCTTTCCAAATGGTTGTGGCTGCTGCCATGGCCGTTGTATTCCGCTGCAACCTGCCCCTCTCGGTGGCTCTGGTCTGGATCACCAATCCGGTCACTATGCCAGCCATATTTTATTTCACCTATAAGGTGGGATGCTACATTCTGGATGTCCCCATCAGCGAAACCTCTTTTGAGCTCTCGGCACATAGCGTGGGTGTTGAATTGGCCAGAATCTGGAAACCTCTGTATCTGGGTTCATTAGTTACCGGTGTAATTCTGGGTTTTCTTGGCTACCTGCTGATCAGGCTATACTGGCGCTGGAATGTCGTTCACAATTGGCGCCAGCGACGCAAACGTACAATATGCAAAAAGTCATAGACCCTTCTTTGCCCAAGTTTCCCTATGGCCAGTATTCCAGTCCAGGGTTATAAAAGGGTAAATTTCACTTAAAATGCGACATTTTTATTCTATTACTATGGACAGGAGATCGCTGTCTTCCTATAGTTATCGCCATGAGTTAAAGCACTCACGTTTCGAAAACTTTTTTTGACTTCTCGGTAATCCAAATACTGCCATGCAAAGAAGCTTCCAAAAGCGCAAGCCAAAGCTGGAAGGTCGCGGTGTGCTTGAGAACATCAGCACCGAAGGCCCTCACAGTGACTGGCTGGGTATGCCCGATTATTACATTCATACACTGACCATATCCGATGATGAGTATAAGTACCTCTCAGCCGACAAGACCTTGGATGTTAATGTGGGCGATACCATCGTCTTCCGCTATAAAGAACAGAGCAATGAAAAGCGTATCGACAAACGCTCGCTGGGTATCTACATTGATCCAAGCCAGTATATGAACGATAGCTGATCGATACTTCCCGATCTGCACTTCCGCTGAAGTGCAGTTTGTGCTGGGTGCCAATCCATATAGCCTTCCTTCCAGCAAGCTCCCCATTGATGGACCCGATAAAATTCAGGGCTACAGCTGCATGCCCAAACATAAGTCCCACATCATCGTTATTGATAGCCATCCATGGCTCCACCCTTATTCTACGTAAGGATATGCAAGCGTCATTCGATGGTTAGAAAGCTTTATAGTCACCTTTGATTGCCATGAAGGATCATACCTCTCCACAACACCTCGCACTGTCAGATAACTCTTAGAACCCTTTCCTGTGAATTCACCATTAATCTCCCCACTTAGCGTCTTCCCATAAAGATTGATGTTCTGAAACCAAAAGCTGAAATGATTGCCATTGCACAGGTTGGCCAAATCCGCTGAGTTACCATAGGGATTAACCAAAAAATACTCTTCTCTGCCATCAGGGACCAGTTGCAGAGTCAAAATCATAAGACCGCCAGGATTCACATGCAGTTTCAGGAGGAGTTTGTTAATGCCTATGTTATGCACTTTGGCCAGATATTTAGCATCAAGCCTGTAGGTCCCTGCTGGAATAGCGCAGGGAGTAATCGCATGTCCAAATACATGTGGCGGGGGCATTGTGTCGTAGTTAGGATAAGGTGGGAACTCAAAGCCAATGGCAAAAACCAGCTGTGGAATAGCCCATAGGCTGTACCAGTATCTTTTCATGATATTTTACCTTTTCGTCAGGAATCAGAGCGTTAATGCGTATTGACCAGATGCTTCAGGATAGGCGAAAGATAAGGTCTGTTCTGCTAATACAGGGTGGTTATTATTGTCTCGATCGAAAGCCAACGAATTCTGGCATAAATCCATCAGTACCATAATCATCAATTCGTTGGCGATGCTGCCGAGGACGTAAAGGTCAATAATCTTTCTGGACAGAGGGGAAACCCCATCTTCACGACAATAGATGTTTAATTGCTTCCAATCCCCTAAAATCCCCATATCATTACCATGAATAAAAAGAGGATGACTACTTGTGAAACTCATTGCCTGCCTGGCTATGTTCGCACTACTTTCAGGCTGCACAGGAATTCCTGAACACGTAAAGCCAGTAAAACCTTTTGACATCGAAAAATATATGGGCAAGTGGTTTGAAATTGCCCGACTGGATCACTCCTTTGAGCGAGGACTGAGTCATGTCACTGCCGAATACACCCTACAACGGGATGGTTCTGTCAAAGTGATCAACTCTGGCTACTCTGAAAAAGACGATGAATACCGTCAGGCAACAGGCACGGCAAAGTTCGTTCGACACAGTGATGAAGGCTATTTAAAAGTCTCTTTCTTTGGCCCCTTTTATGCCTCTTATGTCATCTTCGAACTGGACCAGAAGGACTACCAGTACGCTTTTGTCAGCGGTTATAACAAGCATTATCTATGGCTTTTGTCCCGAACCCCTGAAGTGAGCCAGAAGTTAAAAGAACGGTTTATCCAACAATCCGCCAAGCTCAGATTTGATACTGACCAGTTAATATGGGTCAAACAGTGATAGTCAGAAACAAAACCGTCAGGGCTGAGAACGCGCAACTTTCTCAATCCCTCGGCTGGCCACCTACCCAGCTGGATCATGCTTAACATATTCAAATATCTGACACTCCCCGCTCATCGCTTCACTCTGGGCGAGGATTCTCGATCGCTCAAATTACCATTGGTCGCCAGCACAGTCACAATCAGCTTTCCAGTATTCGACTGGAAATGAATTCCTATCATTTTATTTATTTTCAAACGGAAGATTACAGCGAGGTAAAATACGGAATCTATGTCTCAGCGGGTGGAAACATTTACTTTATTGCCAGATCTGGCGTTCATCAATTCAGGGATGGGGGCACTCTTTGCCTTCATGTTCACGCGATGCTCTACCGTTTTAAAGTTCGGCAAGTAAGGTATGTAATAAACATTATCAGGCGCAAGTACTCACTTCTACGTTTAAAGACAGTTGTTCTTTGATTCCGACAAACTGGATTAAGCACCAATGGCATACCTTGTGAAAGTTCAACTACCGGCAACACCCCTAAAACAAAGACGAAAAGAAAATTTCTAATACAGCAACTCAAGATACGTTGAGTGATAGAGACGAAAACATAAGCCTATGACTTTTATTTTTTTGTCGAAGCTCTGATTACTTCCATAAATTTATCTCCGGACTCAGAGTCATACATTTTATTTTCTGTTAGAATTTGATCTATTTCTGCCACCTTGAAAGACAAGGCGATAGATTCCTCTTTAGTAATATTCGCCAAAAGCAGCCTTAAAAAACACATAGCTGTTTTTACCTTCATACGATCAATTTTGGCTAATGCTACACAGGCAGAAGTGATATTATCTGCATCAGATCCATTCGTACCGGAAAACAGATTTATCTTACATAAAGCCCTTGATTTATTTATTTTATGCAATCGGTCAAAAAATAAATCTTTCCTGCTGGTACCAGTATGGTGGTGAGTTGAAAGAAGGGAAGAATAAGCACAAACTGCATCTTCAGCGAGAGGCATAGCTCTCATGTAAGCGGTACTTTCCAGCCCCTTAACCAATCCAACATAAGGGTTCATGTCATAGAAATCAAACAAGTATTCATAGGCATTGGAAATATTGAAATAAGACACTTCAAGTCCTTCTCCCACCAGTATTTTAAATAAACTAGCCATGTCTTTTTCTGAAAAATAGTTTGCTTCTAGAGCCTGTATATAGCATTTTTCAAGGCTGACTTAAATTCATCAAATCGTCTTTGAGATGAAAAGCAGTGTAGCTCTCCCATTGCTTCTTTGTACATTTCAGCAGATTTCAGAACTTTTGATTCGTATATCTCAATGGGAATCCCTTTACGCTTTAAAAAATCCAAAGATAAATGAACCACCTCATAATACTTTTTTGAATTAACCGAAGTTAAATTACTTAAATTCTTTAGCAACTCTCCAGTAAAATTCAAAAGTACTGGATCAATGTCAACTTGTATTATTAATTCTGATATGGATGAAAGCTCAGGAATACAAGATAATAAGCCTGACTCACCCGTGACAATTGATACTCTTCTTGCGCTTATGGGGCATAATTCACGAAGCCCGGTTATCGTCCTGACTAATGAAAGTTCACTGCCTCTAATACCACCCGGATACTCGTTAGTGAACCAGAAAGTTGTTTCTGGAGTAAGATTTGTTATTTCCGAAATAGGAAAACGCTTTGCAAGCTTCTCAGCAACCCCTCTCACAGTATAATGTGAAAAATTACCAGAAAATTCTTGTTTAGAAGCTGAATTACAATGCTCTCTTGTTATACTTTCCGTACTTTTGGCTGATATGCTTAGGTCAAGATTCATTTTTGATTACTACCTTATAAACCACCTATTCCTTTAGACAATGTTTTTATTCTTTTGTTCAAAATAACAAAACGAGGAGGTAAGTCCTGCACCGTATGTAACAGAACCCCGGAAGCTTTCTGATTTGTCGCAATTCCAAGCCACGTGCCTGAGAGTCAGGTAGCGGGGATAAGCTCGGAAGCTTTGTCCACTTTAACAAGGAAACGTTGTAACAGTGTTTTCCAACAGTTGCTCAGGGCTATTCCCCCGACACCAGTTCCAGAAGATCATCGATCGTCATAATAGCGTCCATCAACCCAGAACATGGGATGCTCCCCCTCCCAAACGGCTTTAAATGAGCCCAAAATGGAGTTAACCATTTAAACTGGATTAGTCCGAGCGAACCACCCATGACTATTTCAGTACTGGGTATCAATATTGGCAAGAACAGCTACCATCGTTTGGTGTTGATGAACAGGGTCGCAAAGTTATCAGAAAGAAGTTGTCCAGGAAACATCTGCTGGAATACTAAGCCAATCTTGAGCCATGTATTATTATCGTGAAAGCCTGTGGCAGTGCTCATTGCCAGGATCAGTTACTTAAGACATATGAGCATACTGTCAAGTTAATCTCATCCCAGTTTGTTAAGCCTTATGTCAAAACCAACAAGAACGAGTGCAACTATTTTTCATCATTTATCAAACAGTAATTGCACCGTTTTCATGGACAAGAACATACGTTCCCGGTCGCTTTCTTTCGTTAAGGATTCAAAGCCAAACTGTTCATATAAGGCCGCAATATTATCATTCAAACAATCAACAATAACAGCATAAGCCCCCATATGAGCATTAATGTCGTATAAGTATTCAAGAGCTTTGATCAAAGCAATCTTTCCAAGCCCCCTACCCTTGAAGCCTTTATGAACCGCAAGTTGTGCTAGCAAAAAAACAGGCACAGGATAGCCCGGTAGTTTTTTGGCTAACGACGCTGGAAGCGTTTTTCTCGAAATAGAGCCCGGCGCAATGGTGTAAAATGCACAAATCGGGTATTTACCATCCGGCATAGGTTTAGCGGTTGGCAAAAGCATTGTCCGGCTGATAAAGAATCTAATGAGCCGGTTCAAAGCTGAGAGTAGTGGCGCCAAAGAAACCTTGACTATTGGGCTCCACGCAAGAGGCCATTAAAACAGCCAGATCCATACAAGCTTTCAGATCGGCAGGAACATCTGCATGAAAATGTAACTAAACGCCCTCATCTGCAGTTTTCATCAACTCATATTTCTTAACCGACAATTGTCGTTAGCCGAGTCGATCTAACGGGCAGGTCTCTGTGATCTGCCAGAAGCAAACATCTACCCCTTACTTCTTCACTAACGATGAATAAAGTTCAGGCAGCTCATCCCATCCATAACCTGCTGTCAGGTCATCCCTGGAGACCAGTTTTAACTCAAAATGCACCTTACGCTCTTGCCACAACGGTATTTTCAAACGTAAGGCAGATCCCAGGCTAAATAGCCAGAACCACTCATCCGGGCTGGAAACAACCGGAGTACCCGTCTGTTCTTCCGTGAGGTTCCCCCTTTGCACACGCTCTGCTTTCAGGATCGGATAAATATAGTTCACCCGTCGCTGAACACCATCAGCATCATCCAGAGCCACTGCAAGGTAACGAGCTTCGGTAGCGATATGTTGCTGGATTTTCTCTCGCTCAAAGGCAACGAGCTTTGTGTGATAAAACCGGGCATCGCCGTTTTTAAACTGGTTTATATACTCCTGATTCCGGTCAGGTCCCAACTGATTTGCCAGAATAGTCAGCCCCTGATAATGGGCGATCGAATAACCTTTACCCGGAATTCGTGCAGCGTCCTCCGCAAAATACCGTTCACTGGTCGCATACGGATATTTTGTCTCAGGAACACCCAGTTTTCGTTGCAAAAAAACAGATAGCCAATGACTCCCCTTGTTATCAACCTGAGGTAACAGACTAAAAGCACCGATGCCCACTTCATTAATCGCGACACTGTATGGGTTGCATTCACAAAGCTGATTGAAATAGCCCGGATACAACACATAGGCACCAAACACCGGACGGGTTTTCACAAACCCTCTGTCATCAAACTTACAACGATGAATCAGGGCATCCCGATAACGATGCATTTGATTGATGGCATCATCAGGCACCCGGTCGTAACCTGAGGGGATTCCCTGATCATCCGCAGGCGTCTCAATCCGATACTTGGCATCAAATAACCAGATAATCCCGGCCCCGTCAGGAAAGGTAGCCTCGAGCAAAATATCCGGTTTTTGAGTCACCAACCAGGTTCTGATCTGACCGTCTTTCTTTCTGAATATCGGTTCATGAGCCAAACGGATTTTCACCCCGTCAGACCGCCTGAAATGAAAAGCTCCGGCCATACCATCCTTTAACGAAACACGGATTCCACTGTCTACCAGAGGTATCCGCCCACAAGGAACCTCCTCAAAGCCCAGGTCCACAATAATCCTGCGTATCTCCAGAAAACACCAGACTTCATACATCTCTGCCACATTGCGCAAGGAGAGTTGATCGGCCCCATCCAGAAGCTCGAGATACCATTTAAGCTGTTGCCAGATTTTATAAACTTTCGAGTAACCAGGCTTTTGCTGTAATACCAACGACTCACGCTTCAGCCCCCGGTATTCTCCAACGTCCCTGAAAAACGGCTGTTTCTGAAAATGCCGCAAAGCCTTCTGCCAACTTTCCAGCTCTTTCATAAAGCTGGCGGAAAAACGCACTTTACCGGATTCCGGAGCCAGACACGCCAGCTGTTGAACCCGGGTCAGCCTGGTGACGCCATGACCAATCACCGCTTTAATAAAACGGTTTTCCGGCGTATCCACGTGGAGTCGCTTTTTGCTCAGCGTAAAAGACTTCTCATAATTTTTATTGGCCTTTTCCAGCGCCAGCCGCTCTTCCTGCTGTCTGGATAGTCTGCCCCTCAACCGACTCATCGGAACGGTGTGCTTATACTCCATCAACCGACTATGCGGCGCATTCACCACATGCTTCAGCCCGGCCAACAACTCCTTATGAAGGGATTCAAATCGTGCAAACCACAACAGCAAGAATTGGGAGTGCGGCTTTTTAACGGCGCTTAATAAATGACTGGTGCCTTCTGCCAATGAGTAACGCCACAGTGGAAACGCAGCATCAACAGCCTCGTTCATTGCCCTGAAATCCGACTGCATATCCATCTTCACCGGCAAAATATCGAAAGCAATCGACTGTTCTATTAGCCGTCCCTGGTAGGAATAGGCCAGTTTAAACTGAAAAGTGCCGACATGGTTGCCCGCATTGATACTTCCCCGTAAAGAGCAGCTACGGGGACTGAAACGAAAAGACTCTTCAATAACCTTTAGCTTATGTTGCACCGTCGGCAGCGGATCACCCGCTTCCGGTGGCTGGTGAAACAGAAACTCAATCTCGTAATATTTGTTTTCAAAGAAGACCGCTTCACCAAGACATAATTCAAACACCGGCTCTGTGGCATGTTTTAACAATAACGGGGGAGAAAACCGCACCTCAGAAGTCGGCACGGCATTGCCACGCTCCGTCAGCGTTCGTTCCAGCCGCCGCTGACTGGTACGAATATCTTTTGACCAAATGACGCAATCAAAATGCCCGGTTTCAATAACGGCCAGTTCCGGCATAATCTCTACTCACTCAGGGCCAATAACTGGTAAAGGTATGACTCTCAAGCCGCGCTTTCATCCACTCCAATTTTTTGCGGGAGCGACACGGGATGCCTTTTTCCACATCACGGAACAGGTCCGGACGCTGCCCATCCCAGATATCGGGCAGTAAGCCTTTGAGCTCGTCGGTCAGTTTATCCAACAGGTTAACCGCATCCTCATCGATCACCACTCGCAGCTTATCCTCATCACCATCAATGCGGGGCAGTACCTTGGTCATCATGAAATCATCCCAAACCGCTTGCAGCGCTTGCTCATCTCCGGGTTGCAAACACGCCACATAGAGCAACAACTCGTTCAGGGCGCGATAGGCCAACTCAAAAGGGGTTCGTTTAAGCACCTGATTCACCCGCTCAAGAAAGGCAACCGTACGCTTTCCATCAGTGTCGAAGGTACCTGTCAGCTGCTCCCGCCTGGCCGAGGTCAACACTGACCAGTGAAATACTCTATTCTCCGGTTGTCCCTCAAAGAACTGACCATAATCATTAGGATAAAACTCGCCATAATCCAAAGTCAGTGCCCGGTCAATCACCTTGCGGGAAAAACCATGAGTGGTTTCATCCATATTAACGGTACCGGCCACCAACAGATTGGGTGGTATGCCGATGCCGTGCTGTTGAAAGTAACCCCACAGCGGATCATCCATCAGCCCTAAATCCGCCTGAAGCTCCAGGTCACCGGATTGATTCAGTGCCTGCAAGTCCAGCAACGGTTCACAACAATACTCTCCAACCTCGTTGAAATCCCGTGTTTCCAATACCGATAGGTAATCCGCAAAATATTGCTCCACCGGTGCCAAATTCATCTCATCCAGACAGAGCCAATAGGGAGGCGAAGCAGAATTCAGAGTTCCGGTTCCGGCTGCGGAGGCATCAGGCGCAACCGACTTCCAGGCACGGATAATAAACGCGAGCACTTTGGTGGCAATGTATTTCGGTTTATCAACCCGGGAGACATAACCTAACAGATCAGAAGGCTCATGCCAGTCAGGCCTTACCGGGATCAGACAGAAGTTCCCTTCAGGGTCATCCGGATCATGGAACTCTGCCTGCTTTCTGATAAAACGGGATTTACCGGTGCCGGAGATTCCGGCCAGAAGGAGGAAGGGTTTGGGGAGGTTGAGTCGATTGTTTTCAGATACTTCTGCAGGTTCAACCGCACTCAACTCGTACTCACATATCCTCTTGATAGTTGAGTCATAACCAAGAATATACTTGTCAAAATCAATATGAAGATAATCAAATAAAGGGGGTAGATCATGTTCTTTACGATATGTTCGATCAATGTCCCGGAGCGTAATTTTTCCTGTTTCCAACGCTTTTAACAACGCCCCAACAACGATGACCGGTATGATGCGCAATTGGTTACCTTGCGCCATTCGTATATAGATATTTTCCGCGTTTATTTTTTCTATTGTTAGTGATCTGCCCCCTTCACCGAGAACAACACCTTGCTTAATCTTCATCCGTTAACCGACGTTAGGCCAATAACAGGTAAGAGTATAGAAAAAAACAGCTGAAACATAGACGTTTATTAAAGCGTGATCAAGATTACTCAAACAAGGTTAATAAACATATTGAACTCCCTCCAAAGCTTCCTCTGCTCTGGTCAAAAAATCATTTAACATAGACTATCGTACATGTTTAGCCGGATAGGAAAAAACACTTGATAGCGTGTACGACTCAGTATCTCAGTCTTTTCTTAATACAAGCAATACAGTAGCCAGCTTGACCCACAACAGTTAACAACAAGCTTATGCAACCAGCCACAATCAGTAACCGACTGATGGCTGTCAACCATGTGACACTCCCCCGCCTTGTCAGGCGAGGCTTCTCACTTCACAGGCTACAGCCAGCCTATAGCGACTGGACTTACACAGAAGCCTCCATCAGCAGTAACCGGGTGCCCCTCGGTTATTTATTGGTCTTTTGTTTGATTTGCCGCAGCCTTAACGGGTCACTCAGGTATGGGCTCGTCTGGTTCTTCAAGGGCGGTTGGGCAGTTTTCTCTGCCTTAATTTTTTGTTAACAGTGCTTGGTTTTCGTCACCGTGAGTCTCTGCATAGAGACAGACCGATGGAAAATATAACCAACTACGTACAAATACTCAACCGGAACGCTCTGCGTTCCCGTCTTATATCCCCGCCCGATTGAGGGTGTCGCAAAACTTCAACAGCTCGTTCTCACGCTCTGAAGTCGTCATTCCCGCGAAGGCGGGAATCCAGCGCCAACGGTGGATCTCTGCCTTTTCGGGGATGACAAGGCTAGGGGGACACCGGGCAGTATGGTTCTGGTGGAGAGTCATTGTGGATTCCCGCCTTCGCGGGAATGACGAGAATGAAGCCGGCAATGACGGGAGTCAACGCGTTCCCTCGCCGGAGAGAGTTTTGCGACACCCTCGATTGGGCGAGGGTTTACGACGATTTTGCTAAACTGATCGCCCTGCCAACCCTGGCCTGGTGCTTTACGCCATGACTGATGGCCGTTTTGCGGTGTGGGACCCTCACCGCAATTATTGGCTGCCGCAAAAGAACGGTGAAGATATTCAGGAGCGAACCCCGGCTTTTGTGTTCTCACCCTCAGACGTGTGGGATGGACTGGCGGGGGCTGGCAATGCTTCCCTTTGCAACGGGTTGATTCGGGATTGGGCCAGTTGGCAGAAAGAAAAGAAGAAGCCTTATCAGCAGTTGAAGGCACTATTGGCATGGCGGAGCATACCTTTGTGATCAATTTTTCACCCGATGAAATATCACCTAACCCAGCCCTGCCAGCCAAGCAAAAGGCACTGGCTCGAAAAACCATTACCCGCCTGAAGCTTGATAGTCATCAGAATGATAAAATGGTGGACGACAGCATTGGCGGCATTGATATAGGCAGAAGCCTGAATGGTACAAATATGAATGACTCCCTGGATTCCGATATGCATGGCTCTTTAAGTTCATCATTTGATGGCTCATTTGGTTCTTCATACGATGACAGTTTCAGTTCAGGAGGGGGAATAAACAATGACGGGTAATAATAAATTTACGAGAACCTGAATTGCGCCCTGATGCCTGATGTTCTCAAACCTCCACCTCATGCAGCGCCAAATCCGGCGCAGCCCCCTTTACCTCTCCCCCTGAATAAAAGCCTTCTGCCCTAGTCCCACAGACTCTCTTCTCACTGTCACGACTGAACCACCGCTTAGCTCTGACTGACTCGTTCCATTGCCATTGAGCGCGGTGATTGTAGCTATAACCTTGCTTCCTTCCGGGATAAGCGCCTGAACTGTTGCCAGATGTTGGTAGTGGCCATGGTCTTCCCTTTTACTCTTCCCTGAACGCAAAAAAGGCAACACCCTGAGGCATTGCCTTTTCACCTTCACCAATGTGAAGCATCTCAGCTACATAGTACGTAGCTCAATCTTTACAGAGGACGGATGTCTTCTGCCTGAGGACCTTTCTGACCCTGGGTCACTCGAAATTCAACCTGCTGGCCTTCAGTCAGGGTTTTGAAACCGTCGCCAACGATCTGACGGAAATGGGCGAACACGTCAGGACCATTCTCCTGAGCGATGAAACCAAAACCTTTCTCTTCGTTGAACCACTTAACAGTACCGGTAGTAGTAGACATAATCATATCCTGATTTTTTTAAGCAAAATACCTTGCCGTGTATGCCACGGATAAGGCGGTAAAGCTAGAAGTTTTGTTATCGCTTATGAAGAACAGGACGAGCCACTACGCTCAGAACACTAAATCTATACATAAAGAATCAAACGCACTTATAACCTGGTGCCCATTTTACACGGCTTCGAGCTTTTAACAACGAGTATAAAACAATCATTAACGGTGGTAACTACTCAATTAGCATTAATTCTGTGAGTAGTGCCTTTCTGGCTCGATGATTTGTACCACTCGTCCAGAATCTGCCTTTACGCTTGCTGAAAGGCACAATGTCCTCCAACTCTCTGCATCCTCCTGAACCTCGACCAGGGCGCGTTATTATCCAACCGACCGAACAGATAAAAACATCAGTAACCTGACCGGAAAGACACCTGAAAGTGATCTAGAATGCGGCGTTTAGGTCTGCTACAACTCGCACAGTACTCAAAGATAAACAATGGGATCGGGTCAAAGACATGCTGCCGGGTAAAGTCTCTGACCCCGGACCAACAGCTGACAACAGGTTATTCATTGAGTCGATTCTCTGGCTTGCTCGTACCGGAGTACCGTGGAGAGACATGCCTGAAGAGTTCGGTGATTGGCACAATAATATACAACCGATTCAGTCGCTGGAGCTCGAAAGGAATATGCAATCAAGTCTTTGAAGAACTGAGTCAGGATTGTGATACGGAATACCTCATGGTTGACGGATCAATCACCCGTGTTCATCAACACGGTGCTCCAAAAAAACGGATAACAGTGCCGAAGCAGTTGGAAAATCAAGGGGAGGTTTAACAACCAGGATCCACACTGCAACGGATGCACTTGGTAATCCTGTTCGCTTCATTCTCACAGCTGGACAAGCATCAGAGTAAGAACAGGCAAATGCCATGATAGAGGGATTTTCAGCGGACTTCGTTCTTGCTGACAAGGGATATGACTCAAATGCACTCCTCCTCGAGGTCAAGAAGTCAGGTGCTGAAGCAGTGATTCCTCCGAAGCGAAATCGGATAGATCAGCGAAAATATGACAAAGAAATCTACAAGTAGCGAAATCTAATTGAGCGACTATTCCAAAAGCTCAAGAACTTTCGGCGAGTTGCAACTCGCTATGAACGCTTGGCACGCAATTATATGAAAATGCTTCAGATAGCAGCCATCATGATCTGGTTAGCTTGACAACATCAGTAAATTGATTGTCTGGTTAGAAAAGAACGCTCCCTGGCATCAAGCAGCTGGCTGAGAAAGAGAAGGTGGACAAGGCCAGGATCTCAAAGTGCATCCGCCTGACCTGTCTGGCCCCGGATATTCAGGAGGATATTCTGTGCTACCAGGGTAAGTGGCAGCTGTCGATGAAAGACTGTATGAAACCCTTCCCAATGCTTTGGTCTGAGCAGCGGGAACATTTTAGAAAGCAAACCACCGCAACATTAGTAGACTCTGGTTTGTAATCAGTTTTATCTGCCCACCATAAAATCGCCCACGAACCCGACATCGACCTCCAGCCCAAAAACCAAACTAACGTACTGATTTGAAAAGAAAAACCAAAGTGGAGGAAGTGACACCCCAGTTCCTCCAAAAAAACCGAGAAGAGAGAAAAACAGAGAGGAACAGGAGGAAAAACAGTGAAAAAGCCCGTTTTGCAAAACCGGCAAAAGTTGCAAAAACCCTTTAAACGTAGGGCCAAAACAGAAAAACCCTGTAGACGACAGACTACAGGGTTTTTGATATATGGCGGACCGGACGGGACTCGAACCCGCGACCTCCGGCGTGACAGGCCGGCATTCTAACCAACTGAACTACCGGTCCGCTGAACCCTTCACATACCGCCCAAAGTAGCCAGTATGCGGTCACGCAACCCCTTTAGAGAAACTGGTGGGTGATGACGGGATCGAACCGCCGACCCTCTGCTTGTAAGGCAGATGCTCTCCCAGCTGAGCTAATCACCCGACTTCTCTCTCTGCGCGGTGCAGTGCGCTGAAGTGGAGCGAATGTTATGCAGATCAGATGAAAGTGTCAAGGAAAAAAACACGTAAAAAGAAGAACTTTTGTGTTCTAGCTGAGAGTTTTTCTGTGTTTTCAATATCAGCGATATGCTATCAATGAGTTTACAAAAACATGAGTCTATTTTTGACAACTCAAACTCTCCTTTAAAACCAAGAAGAAAGCACCAAAATTCAATCTTAAAGCTGTCGTTTATTCAGAGATACGAAAGCTTTTGATGGAGCCCCCGTATCTGCCAGAATCAATTTGCAAGATGCATATAGACTTTCACTCGACCCTCTTCTTTACCTCGATCGATTTTTATCTGCTGAATAGTCACTTCATAACGGGTATCCAATGCAACCATCCAAGCCAGAAGCTTCTGATAGGCCGCATCTTCTATCCAGACTCCCAAACCTTTACGATCAGGTTGAACACGACTTAATGTCAGTTCTGATTGTCTGGCACTGCCCGATACAATAGTAGAAAGGTCTTTTTTTGCACCTGCAGCCCTTTGTTTCCTTTGAGCTTGTTTTGCTTGATCAACATTATCTGCCATCCATTCATAAATGGATTGTTGGTGAGTGAACTCTTCCTGCTGCTTTTCACTCCATTCGGTTATAGGCTTCCAAACGAACAGATAGACTGAAGCCAACAAAAGGAGTGCTGTCAGAAGATGCAATGCTCTTCGATCTTTCTCCGGCATCAGCTCGTACTTAGCCCGAAGCTGGAGCCAGAGCGGACTTCTCTCGAGTAGATGAGTCAGTTTCATCAGCTTCACCTGCCTATCGTCATTCGAGCATTGACGCCCGTTTTTTCCTGGTTGGCACTATCCAGGCGTGCGCTTAGCCCGGATGATTTTACTGCCGCCAACAGCTTATCAACCCCTTCAAGATTGTCTGCTTTCAACTCCAGCACCAGTGCTCCTGTCGCTTCATTGAAATCCATGCTGACCGGCTTCAGCTTAAAATCTGACAAAGAAGATGACACAGCAGAAACCTGTTGCAGCAAAGGTAAAAAGGCTTCTCCAGTGGCACTTTGACCAACGTTTTTCAATCGACTTTCCATACGCCCCTTCAGGTTAATGCTTCCAACTGAATGTGTCTGGGCCTCAAGCACCTGCTGATCCTGTGGAAAGACTTCCAAGTAGAGCTCTGCGCTATCCTGCCAGTACTCTTGGGCTTTCTGTTGATACAAAACTCCTTCCCCGACTTTTAAACCCAGCTCAAGCAGCAACCAGATGGAAGCCACCAGGGCCAGAGGCTTCCAGCGGCGCATCTTGCGGGTAGCTCTTTTAGGGCATTGATAAGGGCCATAACGAAGGTCAACTAAGTCGGCAGATCTTTTGGATGAAAAATACAACGCCGCCAGATACTCAAAAACAGTGCCAGTCAATGGTTCTTCTTCCACCAGCCAGCCGTTTTCTTCCAGCCATTGTTTCACCTGATCTCTCTTCTCAGTAGCCAATGACACCAGACCATCAGCAAATCTTATTCTGGCACTAACAAGAGCCTCAGCATCTTCAGCTATCAGCTCCTCATCCGTGTGAATAATATCTTCACTGACCTTTTCCCCCCAATGACCCAAAACAAACTTGAGAGCTTCGTAGTCGAGACAAACACTGGCTTGGTCGGGTGCAGAAAGAATAGAGGAATCATTTTCAAGAAGGAGGTTTAATTCTCGCGGAACGCCCTGAAAAAACTGTAGCTCAGCCATAACTTGCTGGGCGGAAACCCCCTGCTCGTCAAGACAGGCTAATAGAGATTGCATCTGCTCATGGGGAACAGCCGACACGTAAACTTGTTCACTTTTCCTGTTTAGATAACTGGCCAGGTGCATAGACTCGATGTCATCGGCTAGTTCCTCTTCAATCATAAAGGGCAGCGCGGTTGAAAGATGCTTTCGCTGACCACTGTTAATAGGCAGCCGCTTGTGCATGACCAGAGTCCCTGGCAAAAGCACTAACACCTGGTCCGGCATTTCATCTTCCAGAGTGGTCTCGTCCAGCTCTTTGTTATCAGGCTTATGGATAACAAACTGGACCCAGTCATTTTTGACTTGACCCAGCTCCGAGATATGGACATCTCCCAAGAGCTGTCCGTTACTGGCAAAAGCCCCCCACTGAACTCGAGTGTTCGTCTCAATCCGGGAAACCGGCGGTGGTATCCGAATCAACAGGATGTTTTTCATTATTAGACCTCAGGATTCCTTCTTGGCACTTACCCAGTAGTCGTTGGGTCCAATCTCACGACCGGCGATTTGAACCTGTCCCTCTGTATTACGATACATAAGGGTTTTTAAATAGAATGACGTATCTCGATACGTTGCCTTGATGTAAGCAGTAAAATATTGACTGGCAACATCCAGAGGCACTTCTTTAAGAGCGGCAGTTTTATCTTTCAGGGCCGGCAGCCTGGCCAGATCTTCCAGTCTGACGAACCCTTCTGCACTCTGAGCATCAATAATAGTCTCTACATCACTTTCTGTGAGTTTATCAGACAGTGAACGCATTACTTCAGGCAGCACCGTATTGACGTTGATACTGGTAGTGTCTGGCAAAGCGGTTACCAGAGGAGCTAACAATTCAAACTCATCAATACCAACGCCCTTAATCAGTCTTAACTCGGATAATGAAACAAACGGAGCATCAGAAGTTCTTCTCGGCGGATCCATGGACAGATAATTATTATCTTCTCCACCGTCTTCTGAGGGTTCCTGGTCATGATCAATCCAGTCCTTGATGGCTGAGGCAATCTGTACATTCAGGCCCAGATTTTGCAGTATGATCTCGAACATTCCACGAAACTTTTGTCCGTCCAGTGCATCTGCGGCGAGCCAGTTCAGGTTAAACCGACTGGTTTCATCAACAATGACCAACTCGATATCCCCCTGATCAACGGCATAGCCCACTTCTTGTATATTCCAGCGTTCACTTTCGTGATCCATGATTTTTTTCTTTTTCTTGTCTTCTTCCGCATCCTGCTCTAGCAATAAAGCAACATAGTTTTCAGCCCCCAGAGCCAGATGTCTGGCCTGTATACGCTCCAGATAATGGGTATTTTTTTCAGTGTGGAGCCAGAGACTGGTCATCATCTGGGAAGCCATCAAGGTAATCATCGCGAAGATCAAGAGCACATAGATCAGGGCAATGCCACGCTGCCGGTTAACTGGCCTCATCGTTCTTCCTCTTTCTCATCACCTTCTTCATAGTCACTCTCATACAGCTCTGGTATGAAAGACATTCGCCCTGATCTATTCTGATCTTTACCCTGTTCCTGATCCGGTTTTGTATGAGCATTCGGGGACTTGTAGTCTAGAGCTGGCAAAATCGTTACCAGTTTTCCAAAATTCCCGTGCTGCATCGTCAGCTCTATTGCGTGGGGCATCACCGGATCTTCTGTTTTCTTTGCTCCAGTTGCCGGTTTCGGTCTCCGGGATTTTTTTTCCGGTGGCCAGCTGTTCTTCCAGCGCTTCTTTTCGTCCATAAAACGGACTTTCAATGCCTGCACATTGTCGAGAATAACCTGCCTTATCAGAACCGGATCAGGAGCCCTGTCCAACATTAACCAGTAGTAACGAACCAGCTCATCGTCTTCCAGGTTATAAGCAACTCGTTGCAGGTTGCTCCTCAGCTCCATCAGCGGGTTACGCCAGCCAGCACGGGTAAATTCCAGAACAAAGCCATCAAGACTGGGAGACTTGACGGCTGGTAGAATCTCACCAAATTCATCCCGTACCGGTCTTGCCGCCAACTGGAACAGATCTTTCTCCAGAATCAGCTTCGCCCGCTGAATTTCATCCAAACTGTCCAGAATGCCATCGGTCACCTGCTGAGCCCGACTCACTGAATCGAACAACTTGTAGGCCGCCGTGCTGATCATGGCAAAGAGCATTATGGCTATCATCAGCTCAAGCAGTGTAAACCCCTTGCTTCCGTTCATTTTCTGGGCTTCCTCAGATAGGACTCCAGAGAGAATATCGGAATATCGTCACCATCAGGCTTCTGCACACCCACAAAGACATCCACAACAATTTTTCTGAAGTCTCTCTTGGTGGTATCCCTGACGGTTTGACGAACGTACCAGTCATACCCAACATAGTTTTCAACCTTTCCTCTGACCCCTTTATCAGGCCAGTTTTTTTCTGCCTGGATACGGCTCAGATACTGGTCAGCCAGCTGTGCAGCCAAAACCTTTTCCTGCATATAGCGGGTTTGGCGGATACTGTTACCGTCTGCCAGCATCAACATGGAAGCGGCTAAAGCAAAAATGACCACAGCCACCATCACCTCAATAAGGGTGAAACCAAAAATACTAGCGGACGACTTCGACATCGGACAAGCCATCGGTTATCAGCACCACCCTCTGCTTTTTGTTTTCACTGGGGATCACGAATAGAGAAAAAGGGGTCACCTGATAGTCTGAATAAAAAACAACATCAGGGCCGACATCTGTGGGTTCGAGAAAGGGTAGATCGTCCTCATCTGTATACAGATAAACATCCAGACTTTCCGGCATCCTGTAGGGCTGAAAAGGTGTCTCTGTGATCACAATCCATTCATTACTTTCCAGTGGCAATACCCACCAGTAGTACTGCCCATTCTCATCAATAGAAAAACCGTATTCGGCATTATCCAGGAGCGCTTTGTCCCTGACCTGAGAGAATAAAATCTGTAATCTTGCCGCCTGTTCCTGAACTGTTTTTTGTACATTGCCGGTCATTGGGCTTAATAGCGTAATACCCAGCAATATGCCTATGATCAGAATGACAACGAGCAATTCTACCAGAGTAAAACCCTGTTTTTTGTTACTACCTGCCCTGCTTACTTCCGATACCATACTGTTCACTGAGCCCCGTTAACTTTGAATTAATCCGATATCAAAATTGAGTTCAAGACTCTTCCCAGTTGGTAATATCTGCATTAAGACCTTCACCGCCTTCACGGCCATCAGCCCCCTGAGAATAGAGATCGTATTTTCCATGACCACCAGGCTGCAGATAAATGTAGGCATTTCCCCAAGGGTCAACCGGAGATTTTTTCAAATAGCCATCCGGATTCCAGTTTCTAGGCTCAGGAGCGATGGTAGGCTTCTTGATCAGGGCATCCAGACCCTGATCCGTCGAAGGATAAAAACCATTGTCCAGTCTGTATAATTCAAGCGCCTGGGAGAGCGTTTCAATATCCGACCTGGCCACTGTAACCTTGGCCTGATCAGGACGGCTGAGAATTTTTGGCGCCACCATGGCAGCCAGTATCCCGAGGATCACAACAACCACCATGATCTCTATGAGGGTAAAACCTCTTTGTACCTGTCTTGTCATCATTTTCACGACCTCATCAATGGATTCCGTACCGAGGAAATGGGATCACTGCCTCCATTTCCAGAAATCTGTCAGTCAATCGGCAGATTCTGTCGTGTACGTCCTGTTTCAACCTTTACGAACATTGCTGTAAAAGTCATGCTCACCGCATTCAGTTTAAAAGCTGGTTCATGTTAAGAATGGGCAGCAGAATGGCTAATACAATCATCATGACTACACCGCCCATAACCACCAACATTAAGGGTTCAAAAAGTCCGAGCAGGAGGGATATTCTTCCATCCAGCTCCATCTGCTGATTCTGGGCTGTTCTGTCCAGCATTTCGTCCAGCTCACCTGTCGATTCACCACTGCCAATCATGTGAAGCATCAAAGGTGGGAAATAACCGGTTTCAGCCAAGGCTCGATTCAGACTGGAACCTTCACTGACCCTTCGGGCAACATCTTTAACCGCATCACAAATTGCCCGATTATCGATAACCTGTGCCGCAATGATCAGGGCTTCCACCAGCGAAACACCGCTTCGGGTGAGTATGCTTAGAGTGCTGGCAAATCTTGCAGCACTTAATGTTCTACTGAAGCGACCAAGAATGGGTAAGCGTAAAAAGAAACGATCCCATGACATCCGGACGGCCGGCTTCTTCAGCGCCTGCCTGAAGGCAACAATCCCAAAGAAAATAATACCGAAAATAACAGGCCAGTAGGTCTGGAATCCTTCACTGGCAGCGATCAGTGCAACCGTAATGCCGGGCAAATCCTGACCCGTGTCGACGAAGACCTTTACGACATCCGGCACCACATAGCCCAGAAGGAAACTAACGATCCCCAGAGCCGCCATCAACAATATGACGGGGTACAAAAGAGCCTGTTGAATTTTCTGGGTGGATTTCATTCTGGCTTCGGTGTAGTCCGCCAACCGATTCAGCACCTTGTCCAAATATCCAGCATGCTCACCGGCTGCCACCGTGGCCCGGAACATCTGGGGGAAAATATGAGGAAAATCTTCAAGGCTCTGGGCCAATGTGAAACCTTCAAGTACCCTGGAACGAATCGCCAACAGAATATTTTTAAGCCTGCGCTTTTCCTGCTGGGAAGCGACACCATAAAGCGCTTCCTCAACGGGCATGGCCGCCTGAATGAGAGTGGCTAACTGACGAGTCAGAGTCGCTAGCTCAACAGCAGAAACACCGCGTTGAAAGAACGTGGACAACCCACCGGCGGCATTCTGTTTCTGCTCTGAGACCTGATTGACCGATAGGGGGGTCAACTCTTTATCACGAAGCATCTGCCGGACATGCCGGTTACTGTCGGCTTCCAGTGTTCCCTTATGCTGTTTGCCCTGCTGGTCGAGGGCGATGTATTCATATGCAGCCATGTCGTGCGGTGATCCGCCTCCGATACGGATTAATCTTTCTGGGTCACTCTGAGCACTTCTTCCAGTGTTGTCAGACCAGCCAATACTTTCTTGGCACCATCTTCCCTTATGCCAGGAGAGCTCTTTCTGACATAGTCAGTAATCACCTGCTCTCCCTCTCCTGCATGAATCATTCTTCTGACCTGCTCGTCGACCATGACCACTTCGTAGATGCCGGTCCGGCCCCGGTATCCACTGTGATTGCAATCTTTACAGCCTTTTGCGTGGTACAGTTCAGGCGCATTGGCTAACTCAACCCCCAACTCCCTGCATTCAGCCTCATCAGGTTGGTAGGGCTGTTTACATTGATTACAGAGAACTCTGACCAGACGCTGAGCCATCACACCCAGCAAGCTGGAAGAGAGTAGAAAAGGTTCAATTCCCATATCCTGCAAGCGGGTCAATGCACCAATGGCAGTATTGGTATGAAGTGTCGATAACACGAGGTGACCGGTCAAACTGGCCTGCACGGCAATTTCAGCTGTTTCGGTATCGCGTATTTCCCCCACCATGACCACATCCGGGTCCTGACGTAGGATGGCTCTCAGCCCCCTTGCAAACGTCATATCAACCTTGGTATTCACCTGAGTCTGGCCAATACCTTCGAGGTTGTATTCGATGGGATCTTCTACGGTGAGAATATTTCGACATTTATCATTCAATGAGGTCAAGCAACCATAGAGAGAGGTGGTTTTACCAGAACCGGTAGGCCCCGTGACTAGAATAATGCCATAGGGTTTGGCCAGCAGGCTTGATACGCATTGGAGATCCTGATTTTCCATACCCAGATGCTTCAGTTCAAGACGACCGGCTGCCTTATCAAGAAGACGCAGTACCACTCTCTCACCATTACTGGAAGGTAGTGTTGAGACCCTGACATCCACCTCTTTACCCGCAACTTTCAGAGAGATACGGCCATCCTGGGGAATGCGTTTTTCAGCAATATCCAGACGAGCCATAACCTTGATCCTCGAAACAAGGAGTGCAGCCAGTGTTCGTTGCAGACTGAGAATCTCTCTCAGAACACCATCTACCCGCACCCTGACAACCAGAACATTTTCGAAAGTTTCGATATGGACATCCGATGCGCCTTCCTTGATCGCTTCCGTCAATAAAGCATTGATCAGGCGAATCACCGGGGCATCGTCACTCTGCTCAAGCAGGTCTTCTGTTACCGGCACTGCTTCAGCAAGACTACTCAGATCCAGATCATCACTAATACCGGCAGCATTCTGCAGAGCTTCGGAACTGTCATTGTGATAACACTCGGACAAGACTTCGGAGAGCCGGTCTGCTCCCACCTTGCGATAAACAGGAGACTGGCAGGAAATTCGTGTGACTTCAGAGAAGATATCAGCTGAAGGCACCGAGCGAAAATAGAGCACCGGCTGTTCCTGCTCCCAGACCAACACCACCCCATGCCTTTTGGCAAAAGTAAATGGCAGACGACGCAAAATCAGTCCCTGATTTTGGGATGCCTGATCTTCTGGAAGGCTGGCTGTGTCAGTCAAGGCTAACTCCTTGGATAATTAATAATTCCAGAACTTCTATTAGGTTGATCGAGGACAACCAGAAACAATCCGATATTTTTTGCTCTGAACCCTGGAAATTGAATTATTCTTCAAGCACGTCACAGGAAGTGTGATCCAATATCCAAATTTTACAACTGAATTTTAAAAATGATTCAAACACAAACCCAACTTTTTTGATCCAGAAGATATTCCTGATCAAAAATGATTAATTAAAAACTGTTTTTAGTGAAAGCATCAGCTTTTAAAAATAGCACTCTTATGCTTTATTTAGGTTAAGAATAGCCCATGACCCATAACGCTTTCCTTAATCAAGTACACATCAAATAGAGAAATTAGAGAACAGTATGAATTCAGAGGTCATAGCCACCTACTTAAAATGGGGCCATCGAAAAAATTGCATAGCACTGACCTGCCTTCTGGCGATCACCATGATTGTTTCATTAGGCGCTCAGTCATTTTTCTTTTATGAATCACTGGCGAAGGAAGATGCTTTTGATAATTATGAACAAGTGTACCAAAATCAACCAAAAGAAAAAATTCTTACTCCTAAAGACTTCGAATTACTCTTTGGTGCCAATCATCAGCCTGAAGTCGCGAAACAGTCCGCCGATATTCCTAAAACAAAGTTAAATCTGGTACTCAGAGGTACTCTTGGAGAACGTGACCAGAAGAATAAGTATTCAAGTGCTATTATCCAAGGCAACAATCAGGACAAGCTTTATGGCATCGAAGACACACTGCCCGGTGGTGCCATACTCAGGGAAGTGCATTCAGATCATGTGGTTTTAAGTCGCAATGGCCAGCTTGAAATCCTTTATTTTCCGGATGCAGGTAAAGATGACAGGGCTTTGCAGGAATTCAAGAGCCCCTCAGACACTACGGATAAGAATACAGAACGCCCCGGCTTCACTCAGGAGCCGGATGGAAAATCACTTGAACAGCGCATGCAGGAGTTGAGAGATAAACTTCAGCAGGCTAATCAAGGGATTTGATACAAGAATTAAAACTTTTTCATATGGTTAAGTGATGAAAACTAAAGACTGTCCATTTGTATGCATGGCCTTCAGACCTCTGTTTGCTGCATTGCTTGCCCTTAGCCTTCAGAGCAATGTATCAGCGGCCCCTTCTGCTGAAACTGCTGTAGTCAATCTGGCTGCACCCCCTCCCACAAAAGCCCTCAAGGCTGAAACGGCCAGGGACAAAAAGTGGACTCTGAATCATCAGAACGCTGACATTCGTGAATTCATTGGCCAAATCGCCAAGATCACTGGTGAGACCTTTGTCATAGACCCCAGAATCAAGGGGGGTAACACTGTAACGGTTATTTCTTCCAAACCGTTGAGCAGCGACGAAGTTTACGATGTTTTCCTCGAAGTACTGTCAGCTAATGGCTACGCCGTAATACCCAAGGGCAATATCATCAATATAGTGCCCAGTACTACAGCAAAAACCAGCTCTCCCAGTGGAAATCAGAAGCCACGTAATGCTGTCATGACCACACGGGTTCTGGAACTTCACAGTGTATCGGCTATTGAACTGATACCCATTATTCGCCCTCTGATCGCCCAGTATGGGCACGCAGCCGCTTCCGCATCCAGTAACGCTGTTATAGTCAGTGACCTTGCAGACAACGTTGAGCGAATCACCAAGCTGGTGAGGGAGCTGGACAAGACAGGTAATAATGATTACGAAGTGCTTCAGTTGAAGCATGCCTGGGTGGGTGATGTTTCCAAAATCATTCAGGACACACTGATAGCTGCCAAGGGGCAAATGCCAAGCGGACTGCAAGTCATTGCTGATGAGCGCAGCAACCGACTGGTCATCAAAGGTAACTCCAGTAAGCGCCAGAGAGTCAGGAAACTGGTAGAAACGCTGGACAAGGAAGGTATTCGCAAGTCCACTACCAAGGTGATCTTCCTCAGCTATGGCGATGCCAAGAATATTTCAGAAATCCTTGCAGAAGCATCTACCACGATTCAGGAGAGTCAGGAAAAGAAATCCAATTCTTCGGCTTCATCACAACAGCCTGTTCCACCGCACCCCTCTGTTCCCAAGGTTCAGACCAAAGGTCAGCCTTCCGGAAAAAGCAGGGGTTCCGGAGCAGCACCGAACGTGTTCGTTAAAGCCGACGAATCCCAGAACGCCCTCATCATGATTGCTGATCCGGACACTCTGGCAGAGATGGAGCATATCGTTCGGCAGCTTGATGTACCAAGATCACAGGTACTTTTGGAAGCCGTCATCGTAGAAGTCTCTGGCGGTATAGATGATGCTCTGGGTGTCCAGTGGGGTATTGATGGCAAGGAAACCATTCGCGGCTCAACCGAGACAGACCCTTCTGGTAAATCAACCAAAACCGTTGTCGGCAGCAAGAGCAGCATAACAGGACACATTCTCGATAACGCGGCAATCACCCTGGGCTCTCTGGCTTTGAGAGCGGATAATTTTGGTGTGCTGGTATCTGCCTTGAGTTCAAAGTCTAACAACGACATTCTATCTACACCCAGTATGCTGACGCTGGACAACCAGGAAGCTGAATTCCTTGTAGGTCAGAATATTCCTATCAAGACAGGCTCTTATCAAACCTCAGCCGGTGGTGGCAGCAACAACCCGTTCACTACGACTGACCGGAAGGATGTCGGCATTAAGCTAAAGATCACCCCTCACCTCAGTGAAGGTAACGGCATCAGGCTAGAGCTGGAGCAGGAGGTTTCTTCTCTGGACACTCGTACTTCAGAATCCCTTTTAAAGAATGATGACCTGATCTTCAATAACAGAACTCTGAAAACCACCGTTCTGGTAGATGATGGCCAGACCATTGTCATTGGTGGCCTGATTGAAAACGTCAAGAGTCAGACCAAGAAGAAAATCCCGCTTCTGGGTGATATCCCTATCATCGGAAACCTGTTCCGCTTCGAACAGGATAAGAACCAGAAGCGAAATCTCATGTTGTTTATAAGACCGACCATCATGAGAAACTCTGAAACACTGGCCAAAGCCACCAAAGATCGTTACACCAAGTTGAAAGTGATTCAGCACAACAAAAAGGCACCTGACATGCTACCGGAAGAGCCATCTACCCTGTTCGAACCAGAAGCCTTTGATCTGCGCAAGAAAGATAAAAAAGCCTGGCAAAGTAGTGACTGATACTGGATTCAAGTAATAGTTTCCAGTTAGAAAAAGCCAGATTATGAAGTCTGGCTTTTTCTGTTTTTCATAAAAGGCTTACTGCCTTAAAATTATTTGCAAACTTTTGACTTATAATTTTCACAAAACTGACAATAAAAAAGAAAAAAGTCGTCTATTTTGAAATCTATCCGTCGAAACTAAATTAATTCACCATTCTGATTTTTTTTAACAAAGAGCCCTTCATCAGACGTTCATTCCCAAGAAGGTCTAAACACACTCAATATGAAGCAGATACCGAACACCAGAAAAAAACGTCCAGACAAAGGCGGCAATTTGTTTAGCTCGTAATCACCCGGCGAACATCTTAACAATTTAATCGGCTGCAAGATGAGTAATAACGAAAATATCAGGTAAACAGGTTTTATCAGCAAGTTGTTTAGGTAGAGGTAATAGCTGATCGGGTATACCGACAGCAACAATATAGCGTATAGTTTCTTACTTGTATCAAACCCTATTCTGACAGTCAGGGTTCTGATGTTGGAAGACTGATCTTCCAGATAATCTCGGATTTCATTCGACACCAGTAGAGCAGCTGTTAAAAGACTCACGGGTATAGAAACCCAAAGTAGCTTATTATTCCAGACACCAGAAACCGCATAGTAAGACCCGCTTACCATCAGCACACCAGTCAGAATAAAAGCGGCTGGAACCCCAAGACCGAGATGTTTATAGACGACAGGTTCTCCTGTATAGAAGTACCCTGCAGTCACACCTAAAAGTCCCAGTAAGAATAAAGGCCAGCCCGTTTTCCAGACAAGCCAGAGTCCTATAGCAGTTGCTACCATGGCAAAAAGTCCGGCAAAAGCAAAGTTCCTGCGAATTTGCTGAATCACCTGCTCTGCCAATTGGCCTGTCTTGCCATCCCAGAAATGTAAGTCAGCATGATCATTGGCCAGATTACTGGCTGCCTGTAAAAAAAAACCCGCAATCATAACAGCCACAGCTCTGGCAATGTCACCCTCTCCCTTTGAGAAAGCCACGGCGACCCCTAATCCACAAGTGATCAGTGCAACAGAGAAGGAAAAAGGCCTAAGCGCCCTCGCAAAACGGTATTTATCAGGATTAAGATTGGGTGTATCCACTGGAGGATTCCCTGAGGGTGGCGATAAATGCGGGACTATGCAGTACCATTGAGCGGCTGGAGCCTACGGTGATATTCCGAAACCCGGATAGCATGTAGGTAAACAGGAAAGAGATTAGTCACTCAGGAACTCATAAAAGTGGGCCCATCTCCTCTGAGATGAGCCGTATAATGAGCCAAAGCTAATTTGATCGGACTCTTACCAACCTGTTTTCTCTTTCAGAGCTTGACCGATTTCTGCCAGAGAGCGAACGGTTTTTACACCGGCTTCTTCCAGAGCAGCAAACTTCTCGTCAGCAGTCCCTTTACCACCAGAAATAATTGCACCCGCATGACCCATACGCTTACCCGGAGGTGCAGTAACACCGGCAATGTAGGAAACAACTGGCTTGGTTACATTTTCTTTGATGTAAGCAGCCGCTTCTTCTTCAGCTGTACCACCGATTTCGCCGATCATAACGATCGCTTCAGTCTGTGGATCTTCTTGAAACAGCTTCAGAATGTCGATGAAGTTAGAGCCAGGAATCGGGTCACCACCGATACCGACACAGGTGGACTGACCAAAACCAAAGTCAGTGGTCTGCTTAACCGCTTCATAAGTGAGGGTCCCGGAACGGGAAACGATACCAACTTTGCCTGGTTTATGAATGTGTCCTGGCATAATGCCGATCTTACACTCACCCGGAGTGATAACACCCGGGCAGTTGGGACCAATCAGAGTAACACCCAGCTCGTCGCAGCGAACCTTGCAGTCCAACATATCCAGAGTTGGAATACCTTCAGTAATGCAGACAATCAGCTTAATACCGGCATTGGCAGCTTCGAGGATGGAATCCTTACAGAAAGCGGCAGGCACGTAGATTACAGAGGCTTCAGCGCCGGTTGTAGCCACTGCCTCGGCAACCGTGTTGAATACAGGTAGACCCAGATGCTCCTGCCCCCCCTTACCTGGAGTAACTCCACCGACCATACGAGTACCATAAGCAATCGCCTGTTCGGAGTGGAAAGTTCCCTGAGAGCCAGTAAAGCCCTGGCAGATCACCTTGGTCTCTTTATTAATCAGGACACTCATTCTTATTTACCCTCCGCTGCTTTTACTACCTGGTCTGCAGCGTCGGAGAGACTGCTTGCAGCGATAATATCGAGTCCACTTTCAGCCAGTTTCTGAGCACCAAGCTCAGCGTTGTTGCCTTCCAGACGCACAACAACAGGTACTTCAACACCGACTTCTTTCACTGCACCGATGATGCCGTCAGCAATCAGGTCACAGCGAACGATGCCGCCGAAGATGTTAACCAGTACAGCTTTAACACTATCGTCAGACAGAATAATCTTGAAAGCTTCACTGACACGTTCTTTGGTAGCACCGCCGCCCACGTCCAGGAAGTTTGCGGGAGCACCACCGGACAGCTTAACGATGTCCATGGTACCCATAGCCAGACCAGCGCCGTTTACCATGCAGCCGATGTTACCATCCAGAGCTACGTAGTTGAGTTCCCACTGAGCAGCGTGGGCTTCACGTGCGTCTTCCTGAGAAGGATCGTGCATGGTCTTCAGACGAGGCTGACGGTAAAGGGCGTTGCTATCAATGTTCAGCTTGGCATCCAGACAGTGCAGATCGCCGGCTTCAGTGATAACCAATGGATTGACTTCCAGCAGAGCCAAATCCAGATCCTGGAACAGTTTCGCCAGACCCAGGAAGATCTTGGTAAACTGCTTAACCTGTGTAGCGTTCAGACCCAGTTTGAAAGCCAGTTCACGACCCTGATAGGGCTGAGCACCGACCAGAGGGTCAATAGTTGCCTTCAGAATCTTTTCTGGCGTTTCTTCTGCCACCTTCTCGATTTCAACGCCACCTTCGGTGGAGGCCATAAAAACGATCCGGCGGGTAGAACGGTCTACAACAGCACCCAGGTAAAGTTCCTGAGCGATGTCGGTGCAACTTTCTACCAGAATCTTGCTAACTGGCTGACCATTTTCGTCTGTCTGGTAAGTGACCAGATTATTACCCAGCCACTTCTCGGCAAATTCACGAATTTGGTCCTTGGAGCTGACCAGCTTTACGCCCCCAGCCTTACCGCGTCCACCTGCATGAACCTGTGCTTTAACAACCCACTGATTTCCGCCAATTTGGTCTGCGGCTGCAGCTGCTTCTTCCGGTGTATCGCAGGCAATACCCTTGGATACCGGCAGGCCATACTCAGCAAATAGCTGCTTACCCTGATATTCATGGAGATTCATACTGACAATACCATTGTTGTTTTAATCAAATTCCTATCCACATCCGTGGATAAAAAGGTTTCTTTGTTTCGACCCCAACTCTTCAGGCATCGAAATTAAACTTTGGGTCCTGACGCCTGTCTAACTTGTACTTTCGATATGAAATTGTCTCAAGTCCTACAGGCTAAGATTCCCTCTGACACTTCTTCGAATCAGTTTATCCATTGAGAAAGCTTACTGATACAAGTAGGTCTTACACACATCAGTAAATGATTCCCGTAAGCTCAGCTAGCGACGTTTACGATTAGGAATATGAATCGCATGACCGTCTACAGCCAGAACTGCTTCGTGCAAAGCTTCACTCAGTGTTGGGTGAGAGAAGATAGTCAGAGCCAGATCTTCAGTGCTGGCAGCAAACTCCATGGCAATAACTCCCTGCTGAACCAATTCAGCAGCACTTGGGCCTACTACGTGCACACCCAGAACACGATCAGTTGCCTTGTCAGCAATTACCTTAACCATACCTTCCGTATCATTAGCAGCCAGCGCACGACCACTGGCTACAAATGGGAAAGTGCCTACTTTGTAATCAACACCTTCGGCTTTCAGTTCCTGCTCGGTCTTGCCAACCCATGCAATTTCAGGATGGGTATAGATCACAGAAGGAATTAAATCGTAGTTCATATGGCCTTTCTGACCAGCGATGATTTCAGCAACCATAATGCCTTCTTCACTGCCCTTGTGCGCCAACATTGGACCGCGAACCACATCACCAACGGCGTATACACCGGGTACGTCAGTAGCACAGTGATCATCGACAAAAATAAAGCCACGCTCATCCAGGTTCACACCACAGTCTGCAGCCAGCAGGCTCTCTGTGTATGGACGACGGCCTACAGCAACAATCAGTTTGTCGAATACAACAACCTGTTCATTGCCATCAGAATCCGCATAGGTAACGTGTACTTCTTTATCCTTGATTTCAGATCCAGTGACACGGGCACCCAAGCAGATATCCAGTCCCTGCTTCTTGAAGATTTTCATGGATTCTTTGGAGATCTGCTCGTCGGCAGCTGCCAGGAAACGATCCATGGCTTCCAGAACAATGACTTCAGAGCCAAGACGACCCCAAACGCTACCCAGCTCGAGGCCGATAACACCAGCACCAATGACCCCCAGTCGTTTGGGTATTTCCTGGAATTCGAGGGCTCCGGTGGAATCAACAATCAAATCACCATCAGTCGGTGCAGGGGGAATTTCTACCGGACGGGAGCCAGTAGCAATAACAACATTACCCGCTTCATAAACTTCAACAGTGCCATCAGCCTTGGTCAGCTCAACCTGCTTGTTCGCCAGAACTTTACCAGCACCTTCCAGCAGAGTTACACCATTTGCTTTAAACAGACCACCGACGCCGGTAGTGAGGGTTTTAACGATCTTGCTCTTGCGGGCGATCATTTGCGGCACGTCCATTTCCACACCAGAGTGATTGATACCGTGCAGCTTGAAGTCTTTTTGAGCTTCAACAAATTTATGAGAACTGTCCAGCAGCGCCTTGGAGGGAATGCAACCTACGTTCAGACAGGTTCCGCCCAGAGCTGTTTTTCCTTTGTCATCAGTCCACTTTTCAATACAAGCAGTCTTAAGGCCCAGCTGCGCTGCACGAATTGCACAAACGTAACCCGCAGGACCTGCTCCGATGACAACAACGTCAAACTGATTCGCCATATCTTCTATTCCAAGAAAATGAGAATGGCGGCCTTGTGAGCCGCCGCATAACCCATAAAAACTTACAATTCCAACAGGATTCTGGCTGGATCTTCCAACAGCTCCTTGATGGTAACGAGGAAAGTGACTGCTTCCTTGCCATCCAGCAACCTGTGGTCATAGGACAAAGCCAGATTCATCATGGGCAGAATCTCCACCTGACCGTTGACGGCCATGGGGCGCTCCTGAATTTTGTGCATACCCAGAATAGCGGACTGAGGTGGATTCAGAATCGGTGTAGACAAGAGCGAACCAAACACACCGCCGTTGGAAATAGTAAAGGTTCCACCGGTCATGTCCTCAATATCCAGTTTGCCACCCTGGGCTTTTTTACCGTATTCACGGATTTTGGCCTCGACGTCGGCGAGGCTCATGTTTTCAGCATTACGCAGAATAGGTACTACCAGACCACGATCGCTGGAGACAGCAACGCCAATATCCTGATAGCCGTGGTAAACGATATCATTACCATCAATGGAGGCATTAACTGCAGGATAACGACGCAGGGCTTCAGCACAGGCTTTGACAAAGAAGGACATGAACCCGAGACGAACACCGTGCCGCTTCTCGAACTGATCTTTATAACGGGCTCTCAGTTCCATAACCGGCTTCATATTGACCTCATTGAAGGTGGTCAGCATGGCGGCTGTCTGCTGTGCTTCTACCAGACGCTGGGCAACTCTAGCACGCAGACGTGTCATTGGTACACGTTTTTCCGTGCGCTCGCCAGCAAATACCGGTGTTGTAGCTTCTACCACAGGCGCAGAAGAAGCATGGACTGTTGGAGCAGGAGCAGCTACCTGAGCTGGCCGCTGCTCTGCATGACGAACGACATCTTCCTTGGTGACACGACCGCCCCTGCCAGTGCCAGAAATAGTCGTTGGGTCAATGCCTTTTTCATTAGCGATCTTACGAGCAGCGGGGCTCAATACTGGCTCTTCCGTACTAGGTGACACTTCACTGGTTGCCGACGCTGATTCAGCTGCTGGAACGGAGGCTGTGGATGCTGCACCGGCTTCAAAAACGGCAATAACCTCTTCGCTCAGGACCGTCTCGTCTTCATTCTTGAGAATCTCTTTCAGCACGCCATCCGCTGGAGCAACAACTTCCAGTACTACCTTATCGGTCTCTATATCGACCAGCAGCTCATCACGAGAGCAAGCTTCTCCAGGCTTCTTGTGCCAAGTGGCAACCACACCGTCAGCGACAGATTCCGGAAACGTTGGTGCTTTTATTTCAGTGGCCATTATGGATCCTTTCGGGGTTGCGACCGATCGCCCCGGAGCTACCGGGGCATCATCAATTAAACGTTAAAAGCGTCTTCTACCAGCTTTTCTTGCTCTTCTACATGCTTGGACATATAACCACATGCTGGTGCCGCTGAAGCATCACGACCTGAATAGGCCAGACGCAGGTTGTTAGAGTGATTATCGAGAGCACGGCGCATATGATGCTGGCTGCAATACCAGGCGCCCTGGTTCATCGGCTCTTCCTGGCACCAGACAACATCCTTCAGGTTTGGATAGTGCGCAATCACCTCATCAAGGTCATCCTGAGGAAAAGGATACAGCTGCTCGATACGAATGATGGCTGAATTTTTCAGTTCATTTGCACGCTTATACTCAAGCAGATCGTAATAGACCTTACCGCTGCACATGACAAGACGGGTAATTTCCGCTGCTTCATGCACATCAACCTCTGGAATGATGGTCTGGAAGCTGCCTTCAGCCAGCTCTTCCAACGTGGAAACTGCCAGCTTGTGCCTAAGCAGGCTCTTGGGAGTAAAAGCTATTAATGGCTTTCGCAGCGGACGCAACACCTGACGACGCAGCATGTGAAACACCTGAGCCGGAGTGGTTGGCACACACACCTGGATATTGTGCTCTGCACACAGTTGCAGATAACGCTCAAGACGGGCTGAAGAGTGCTCCGGGCCCTGACCTTCATAACCGTGAGGCAACAGCATGGTCAGGCCACAGAGACGCCCCCACTTGTGCTCACCACTGGTAATAAACTGGTCAATAACTACCTGACAGCCGTTAGCAAAGTCACCAAACTGGGCTTCCCAGATAACCAGTGCGCCCGGTGTCGTAGTCGCATAACCATATTCGAAAGCCAGCACAGCCTCTTCCGAGAGCAAAGAGTCCCAGATCTGGAAGTCAGGCTGTTTTTCGGAAATATTGGCCAGTGGTACATAGGTAGAACCGTCTTTCTGATTGTGCAGCACCGCATGACGGTGAGAGAAAGTGCCTCGACCAACATCCTGACCGGTAATACGTACCGGATGACCTTCCATAATCAGGGTACCGTATGCCAATGTTTCAGCTGCACCCCAGTTGATGGATTGTGCTCCCGCAGCCATTTTCAGTCGATCATCTATAATCTTGCTGACCTGACGCTGAACAACAAAACCTTCAGGCACCTTGCACAGCTTCTGCCCCAGTCCCTGCAGAGTAGCCAGAGCTACGCGGGTATCGTGACGCGCAGTCCATTCATGTCCAAGATAAGGAGCCCAATCAACAAACAGTTCTTTGTTGGGTTCTTTTACCAGCGACTTAACAACATGACCACCGTTGTCCAAAGCATTACGGTAGCTGTCTACCAGCGCCTTGTCCTTCTCTGCATCCATGATGCCTGCTTCCATCAGTCTCTCTGCATACAGATCACGGGTAGTCTTGTGATTCTTGATAATCTGATACATCAGTGGCTGGGTACCGGAAGGTTCATCGGCTTCATTGTGGCCACGGCGACGGTAGCAGACCATGTCAATAACAACATCGCGCTTGAATTCCATTCGGTAATCCAGCGCCATTTTGGTCGCAAAGTGGACGGCTTCAGGATCATCACCATTCACATGAAGGATAGGAGCACCGACAATCTTGGCTACATCCGTACAGTACTCTGTAGAACGGGCATCTTCCTGTTTACTGGTTGTAAAACCCACCTGGTTGTTGACGATAATATGCAGAGTACCACCGGTCTTATAAGCACGGGTCTGGGACATCTGCAGGGTTTCCATGACTACCCCCTGACCAGCAAATGCGGCATCACCGTGAATGGCAATCGGTATAACCTGACCACGGGCAGAATCGTTACGACGATCCTGACGAGCACGCACAGAGCCCTCTACTACAGGGGACACTATTTCCAGATGAGAAGGGTTGAATGCCAGTGCCAGGTGAACTTCACCACCCGGTGTCATGACGTTGGAGGAAAAGCCCTGGTGATACTTCACGTCACCAGAGCCGGTATCGGCCATTTTCTTACCCTCGAACTCGTCAAACAGTTCAGAAGGGTTCTTTCCGAGAATATTAACCAATACGTTGAGTCGACCACGGTGGGCCATGCCGATCACGATTTCCTTGGCGCCGTAAGAACCGGAGCGCTGGATAATTTCGTCCAGCATGGGAATCAATGATTCCCCTCCTTCCAAACCAAAACGTTTGGTGCCCGGGTACTTGGTTCCCAGGTATTTTTCCAGACCTTCTGCCGCAGTCAGGCGTTCCAGCAGATGCTGCCGACCTTCAAGGCCCAAATCCGGACGACCTCGAACACTTTCCATGCGGCTTTGGAACCAGCGACGTTCTTCAGTGTTGACAATGTGCATGTATTCAACACCAATGGAGCCGCAGTAGGTGGCCATGAGAGAGTCGATAATCTCGCGCAGCGTTGCCCGCTCTTTACCGATAAAAATGGTACTGGTCTGAAATTCAGTATCCAGATCTGCTTCGCTCAGCCCGTGATACTCAAGGCTCAGATCGGGAAACTGTTCACGCTGCATACAACCCAATGGGTCTATTCTGGCCTGCTGATGCCCCCGGATTCGGAAGGCACTGATCAAACGCAACACCTGAATCTGCTTGCGCTCATGATCGCTGGAAATGGTGCCGGCTTGGATTGGGCGGGTGCTCTGACGCTGACGCGCCATCAGGACAAAATTTTCCTGGATGGTGGAGTGAGGTACATCCGGACCACCACCATTGACCTGAGGAAGTTTTTCAAAATAATCACGCCACTCCTCAGAGACCGAATTCGGATCGCGAAGGAATTGTTCGTAAAGTTCTTCGACGTATGCAGCATTCCCCCCGGATATATGTGAGGTATCCCACATTTGCTGCATCACACCTTCTTGCATCATCACTACCCCGTGAATGAAGGGCTGTCTAATCATGAGAGTCGCACTGTGGTCTGCCTGTCTGTTGTCCTGACAGGCAGAGCGCTGAAAACCGGGGCTTTCGCCTCCCCCGCTTATTCAAACTCCACAGATAGACCGGTGATTGACCGGCCGTCCCGCTGATAAAACCTGCCTGACCTGCCCTTCATTGGTTTGGAGAGTCAGAAGTCAGTCAGGCTTAGAATAAACTACAGTTCCACTTAATTCGTGCGACAGTGGGACCATAGCCAGAAATTCTCTTTGGATCGTCAGCTCCTCCAGAATTCTGGCGTCAGCGTCAGACCCTTTATGTTGAAAATTAGTTTTGAAAACCAGTGTAGATACTGCTGATAGAAAAAACGTGCGCTCACATAACATTCGCACATTTCATGTAATCGGACCACCCTCAAATTGATCTAAAATCGAGTTCTCCGACAACTTCCTCTTCCAGGGAGTCTCTTGTGCAGCAATAAAAGAGCCCCCCCTGTTGTCTGCTTAATCGCTTAAGGCCGCCTTTTAGAGTAACCGATCAGGATGCACTATCAAACAACATCTGTTTAATATGACCAATTGCCTTGGTTGGATTCAGGCCTTTTGGACACACAGCCACACAGTTCATGATACCACGGCAACGGAAAACGCTGAACGGATCATCCAGTTCCGCGAGTCGTTCCTGAGTCGCAGTATCACGGCTGTCAGCCAGAAAACGATAGGCCTGCAGCAGGCCGGATGGACCAACAAACTTGTCGGGATTCCACCAGAAAGATGGACAGGCTGTGGAGCAGCATGCACAGAGAATACACTCATACAGGCCATCCAGCTTCTCACGATCTTCAGGACTCTGCAGACGCTCTATGGCCGGTGCAGGCTCTTCATTGATCAAGAAGGGCTTGATCTTTTCGTACTGCTTATAGAAAAGACTCATATCCACGATCAAGTCACGGATGACCGGCAGTCCAGGCAAGGGACGCAAAATCAACTTCTTCTTGCTACCCATGGCTTCCGACAAAGATGTTACGCAAGCCAGACCATTAGTACCATTAATGCTCATACCATCGGAACCGCAAACACCTTCACGACAGGAGCGACGATACACTAAGGTTTCGTCTTTTTCCTTGATCAGGTTTAATACATCGAGCACCATCAGGTCTTTGCCTTCAGGAATATCCACCTCAATGTCTTTCATGTAAGGTTTGGAGTCAGTCTCCGGATTGTAGCGATAGACACTGACACTTAATGAACTACCCAACATATTCCTGCCTCCTCCTCAGTAGGTTCTGGCTTTCGGTGGAAAAGCGTCCATGGTTTTAGGAGCAAAGTTGACCTGACGCTTGCCGACCCGTTTTTCAGCCGGAAAATACACGGAATGTGCCAACCAGTTTTCATCATCACGCTCGGTAAAGTCGTTCCGGGCATGAGCACCACGAGACTCCTTACGCTCTTCGGCAGAAACCGCAGTAGCATAAGCTACTTCATAGAGATTCTCGAGTTCAAGAGCTTCAATGCGGGCTGTATTAAATGCCTGACTCTTGTCTTCGAGGTGAGTATTTTTCAGACGCTCACCCAACTCATTCAGCTTCTTCAGACCTTCCTGCATACTATCGCCTTCACGGAATACACCGAAGTAGAGCTGCATAGTGTTTTGCAAATCCTTACGGACGTCGGCAACCTTTTCACCGCTACCGGACTTGTTCAGCCGATCCAGACGGGACATGGCCGCTTCAACATCACTGTCAGAAGCATCAACACCATCGAAACCCTCTCTCAGGTTTTTCTCGATCTGGATACCTGCTGCACGACCAAACACGACCAGATCCAGGAGAGAGTTACCACCCAGACGGTTAGCACCGTGAACAGATACACATGCAGCTTCACCGCAGGCATAGAGACCTTCTACAACTTTATCGTTACCTTCAGCATCCGGAAACAGAGCCTGCCCACCCACATTGGTAGGAATACCACCCATCATATAGTGACAGGTTGGAACGACCGGAACAGGCACTTTAACCGGATCAGCATGAGCGAAGGTCTTGGACAGTTCACAGATACCTGGCAGACGCAGATTCAGAGTTTCTTCACCCAGATGATCAAGTTTCAGCAGCACGTGGTCCTTATCCGGTCCACAGCCACGTCCTTCCAGAATTTCGAGAATCATGGAGCGAGCTACTACATCACGGCCAGCCAGATCTTTGGCATTGGGCGCATAACGCTCCATAAAACGCTCACCTTCACTGTTGATCAGGTAACCACCTTCACCACGACAACCCTCAGTCACCAGAACCCCCGCACCGTGAATACCGGTTGGGTGGAACTGCCACATTTCCATATCCTGCATTGGGTAGCCAGCACGCAGAGCCATACCAATACCGTCACCGGTATTGATCAGGGCGTTAGTGGTGGAAGCATAGATACGTCCAGCACCGCCGGTAGCCATAACAGTTGCTTTGGATTTAACATAAACGGTTTCGCCTGTTTCCATGCAAATCGCAATAACACCGGCCACCTGACCATTCTGATTCTTCACCAGATCTACGGCGTACCATTCGTTCAGAAATGTAGTACCACCTTTCAGGTTGGCCTGATACAGAGTATGCAGAAGAGCGTGCCCTGTGCGGTCAGCAGCCGCACAGGTTCGAGCAGCCTGACCACCCTTACCGAATTCTTTGGATTGACCACCGAATGGTCGCTGGTAGATACGCCCTTCTTCAGTACGAGAAAAAGGCAACCCCATATGCTCCAGTTCAAACACAGCCTGGGGACCTACTGAACACATATACTCGATTGCATCCTGGTCACCGATATAGTCCGAACCTTTTACGGTATCGAACATATGCCAGCGCCAGTCATCCTGAGGATCTGCACTGGCAATAGCACAGGTAATACCACCCTGGGCAGATACAGTATGAGAGCGAGTTGGAAACACTTTGGTCACACAGGCCGTTTTAATACCGGCCTGAGTCAGTTGCAGTGCAGCGCGCATGCCAGCGCCACCGCCGCCGATTACGATGGCGTCGTAAGTCAGTGTGCGAAGAGCTGTCATAGATCAATTCCCCCAGAGAATTTGAATGCCCCAGACAATGTAACTGAATACTGCTACAAAACAGATCAGCTGGAAGGGGAAACGAATCAGAACAGACTTGTTCCCAAGTGCACGAGCATTCAGGTAGTCAGTGGCAATGGTCCACATACCCACCCAGGCGTGGGCAGCAATGGAAAGAATGGCGAGCAAGGTAAATACCTTCATCCAGGTCTGCTCGAACAGTCCGTTCCATTGCTGAAAATCCAGACCAGGATTTATAAGAACATAGCCGCCTAAAAACAACGTGTAAGCAGCCAGAATGATGGCAGACAACCTCTGCAGCATCCAGTCGTAGAGTCCACTTCGGGACAAGTTGGTAATATTTGTTACCACAACCACACCCCCGCGAGCACAATCAGTACAGCTGATAAAACAACGGTGACGATCGCACCAGCCTTACCTGACTCCTTACCTTCACCAATACCGATATCCATTAACAAATGCTTGACACCGGCAACAAAGTGGTAGATCAGCCCGGAAAGCAACACCCAGACAATAAATTTGACCAGGCCACCCGACATGAGCGCTTTCAGTTCGGCAAAGGACTGCTCTGAAGACAGCGACAGATCCAGTGCATAGAGCAGGAAACCCACCCCAACAAACAGCAATATTCCCGAAATCCTGTGCAGGATCGAGGTATACGCTGGCAGAGGTAGTTTAATTGTGGTTATGTCTAGATTGACAGGTCTTTTGCTATTCACGTTTTTTGTCCCAACGCCCGAGGCGTGCACAGCTGAATCAGCAACAATATCCAGAGACTACGACCCACTCGGGTTCATACCCTCTTTTTATCAGGCTTGCCTGAACAGGCTACCCTGAATGCAGGTTAAGAAGCCGCGTTAATTCATGTTAACGTTCTTTTCTCACCCCCCTCATGAAGTCCTCCACGACTTCGGCTGAGGAGTATAAACAGTTCGGTTTTCAATTACAATTGATTAACACTCTAGGCAAATTTACTATAGACCTCTGAACTTATTGCGCAGACTTTTTCACAGATACACAGGTTTGACAAACAAATTTCTGGCCCTATAGTGGTCGAACCGTAAAGGGCCCCAACCAAAAAAACTTATTCTGTACGCATAATAATTATGGGTCCGAGAAGACGATAACGACAGAATAAACGGCAAGACAGGAGCCTATGATGGCTGAAAAGAAAGCAACCCTCTCGATTGACGGCAAACAACTGGAACTTCCTGTACATACGGGGTCCCTGGGCCCAGATGTTGTTGATGTTCGCAGCCTGACTGCCAATGGTCTGTTCACATACGACCCCGGTTTTGTATCTACCGCTTCCTGCGAGTCAAAGATCACTTACATAGATGGTGAGAAGGGTGTGCTACTGCACCGTGGCTACCCGATTGAGCAGCTTGCTGAGCACTCTGACTACCTGGAAACCTGCTACCTGCTGATTTATGGCGAACTTCCTAACAGCAAAGAGAAGAAGCATTTTGAAGACACCATCATGCGTCATACCATGATACATGAACAAATGGTGGATCTATTCTCCGGTTTCCGTCGTGACGCTCACCCCATGGCCGTGATGTGCGGTGTAGTAGGTGCTCTCTCTGCCTTCTATCACGATTCACTGGACATCACCAACGAACGTCACCGTGAAATCTGCGCCTATCGCCTGATTTCCAAAATGCCTACGCTGGCAGCCATGACCTACAAATACTCCATCGGCCAGCCATTCGTTTACCCGCGCAATGACCTGGGTTACGGCGGCAATTTCCTGCACATGATGTTTGCTACTCCCTGTGAAGAGTACGAGGTTAATCCTGTACTGGCACGCGCCATGGACCGCATCTTCCTGCTGCATGCTGATCACGAACAGAACGCATCAACTTCGACTGTTCGTCTGGCAGGCTCCAGTGGTGCCAACCCATTCGCCTGTATTGCTGCTGGTATCGCAGCTCTCTGGGGACCGGCTCACGGTGGTGCCAACGAAGCAGTGCTGGTGATGCTGAACCAAATTGGTGATGAGAAACACATCGATGAATTCATTGATCGCGCCAAGGACAAGAATGATCCCTTCCGCCTGATGGGCTTTGGCCATCGAGTCTACAAAAACTTTGACCCACGTGCCAAGGTTATGAAGCAGACCTGTGACGAAGTTCTGAGTGAACTGGGCCTGGAAGACGATCCACTGTTCAAGATCGCCAAGCGCCTGGAAAAGATAGCCCTGGAAGACGAATACTTCGTCGAGAAAAAGTTGTACCCGAACGTAGACTTTTACTCCGGCATTATCCTGAAAGCCCTGGGCATTCCAACAGAGATGTTCACAGTAATCTTCGCAACCGGTCGTACTCCGGGCTGGATCGCTCACTGGCATGAAATGATCAGTGGTGAATACCGCATTGGTCGTCCGCGTCAGCTATACACCGGCGAGACTTCCAGAGACTTTATCCCGGTTTCCGATCGCTAATCACTGCTATACCCGTTACCTGCTGAAAGCCGAAGTCTTATTGGCTTTCAGCCCTCCCTTCTGCCTCAGACTTTTTTGCCCACTTTCATCATCTTCGCGACGTGACCAGCATTTTCTCGAAAGCGGCCAAAAACAACGCCTCGAGCTGATTGCTTACAACACCGACAGAACAACCTTTCAGACTTCCGGGGGTCAAAACATTCTTCACAGCTATCAGCCTCGTCTATTTTTAACCGATATTATTAACGAGTAGCTCAGGGAAGAGCATCCCGGCAAGAACGGCTAATACGATAGAGCGAATACGATAGAAACAATGACTGAACTTTTTCTGACCCCGGAGCCCTGGATAGCTCTGGCAACACTGACCCTTCTGGAGATTATTCTGGGCATCGACAACATCATTTTTATTACGATCGTTGTCGACAAAATGCCTGCACACCAACGCAACAGCGCCCGCAGACTCGGGCTGTTACTGGCCATGTTCACAAGGATCGCCCTGCTGCTCTCCATTACCTGGATCATGAGTCTCACTGCCCCTCTATTCCATCTGTTCAATCATGCCCTATCCGGCCGCGACCTGATTCTTCTCGGAGGCGGGCTCTTCCTGCTGATTAAAGCCACTCACGAGATTCACGATTCTATTGAGCCCGGCGAAGATGAAGGATCTCACCTTAAACCACGAGGGTATGTTATAACCCTGATCCAGATTGCTCTCATCGATATTGTTTTCTCCCTGGATTCAGTCATTACAGCAGTGGGACTGGCAGAACACCTCTGGGTCATGATCACCGCCATTGTTATTTCGGTAGGCATCATGATGTTTGCTGCAGCCCCTATCGGAGAGTTTGTCAGCAATCATCCTACCTTCAAAATGCTGGCGCTCTCCTTTTTGATTCTGGTGGGAGTCTCCCTTATGGGAGAAGGTCTCGACTTTCATATTCCAAAAGGCTACATCTACTTTGCCATGGCCTTTTCTATGGCCGTCGAGATGCTCAACACCCGTTTGCGATCGAGACAGTCTGCGACAAACAAGTAGCATTGGAGTATTCTCAAACAATTGAGCAACACCCTCTTATCACCGGAGCTGTTATGTCCTGTCCGATTCTGTTTGATATGGGTGGCGTGATTGCCGACTCCTGGCAACCCTTCTTCTCTTTCTGGTCAGAAGTTCTGATCAAACTGGACGCAGAAGACCTGGCCACAGAAGAGCAAGTTCTCGCCCTTTTTGAAGGCAATTTTTTTAAAAAGCTAAGCCAGCAAGTCGCCGGAGACAAAGTGCAACACGCTCTTATGAATCATGCACGACTTGCCCACCTGGAGTTCATGAAAAACTGCCGCTCTATTCCTGATGTCAATGAGAGCTTGCAGCACCTTGGCCAACACTTCCCTCTGTACCTGATCACCTCCAATTTTACCCAAGCTGCAGAGCATTTCCTGAATAATCAGAATATCCGGTGTTTCAGGGGAATAATGGGTATGGAACAGAGCTTTATCAAAACGGACAAAATCCGAACAGTGATGAAACAGCACCCGGATCAGCCCTGTTATTTCGTTAGCGACACCTCAGGAGACCTGCATGAAGCTCGAGAAGCTGGCGCTGTTCCCGTTGCAGTCAGCTGGGGGTGGCATAACCGTAAAACTCTTGAAGACGCGAAGCCCGCTTTCATACTTGACAATCCGTCTGAGCTGCTAGACTTCAGCTTTCACATTTAAAGCCCGGACAGACCCCTATGAGGCTCAACTGTTTCAGATATGGCTTCCCTGGCCACTTCTCACGGAATTTATTCGGGATTAAAAGCAGCCAGTCTCCGGGACCCTTGTGCCTGTTGGCCTGCCCCGGAGATTCTTCTACCCAGACACCTCAAAGGGCATCAATGACTAAAACGGGTGATATTAATGAATAGCGTGAAAGCAGAATTCATTAAGCTCAGATCCCATCTACTGACAGGCACCAGCCACATGATTCCCTTCGTGGTAGCTGGCGGAGTGCTCCTATCGGTGTCTGTTATGTTTCATGGCAAGGGAGCCCCGCCCGAATCCGGTTTTCTCAAAGATGTGTGGGAGATGGGAGTCGCTGGTTTTACCCTCTTCATCCCGGTTCTGGGAGGCTACATAGCCTGGTCTATTGCCAACCGCCCCGGCCTGGCACCTGGCATGATCGGAGCATGGCTGGCAGCTCAGTTTGGATGCGGTTTTCTGGGGGCTATGATTGTCGGGCTTATCGCGGGCTATATCGTCAATGCCCTCAAGAGAATCCCCTTCTCATCGAACATGCAACCTGTTGCTACCATCTTTGTCTACCCTCTGGCAGGTACTTTTCTGACCTCCGCTCTGGTGATTTGGGTGATTGGACAACCCATCGCCAATATGATGAGTCACCTTAACGATTGGTTGCATAGTCTTCAGGGATTATCGAAGGTTTCACTGGGGGTCATTCTTGGAGGAATGACCGCTTTTGACATGGGCGGCCCAATCAATAAAGTCGCTACCCTGTTTGCTCAGACTCAGGTAAAGAACCACCCCTACCTTATGGGCGGTGTCGGCGTCGCCATATGCACCCCGCCACTGGGTATGTGGCTGGCCACTCTGCTGTCACCCGGCAAATACACTGCTGAAGAGCGAGAGGCTGGCAAGGCCGCTCTGGCCATGGGTATGATAGGTATATCAGAAGGGGCAATCCCCTTCGCTGTTGCTGACCCGATACGGGTCATACCCGCCATTGTTCTGGGAGGTATTACAGGCAATGTTATAGGTTTCATGGCCGAAGTTATCAACTACGCTCCCTGGGGAGGCTGGATCGTTCTACCGGTTGTCGACGGTCGCTCCTGGTACATTCTGGCCACTATCGCAGGCGCACTGGTAACAGCTCTGGCTGTCAACCTGTTAAAACCTGTAAAACCAGAACTTTAAGAACCTGTCGACGATAATTACCTTTACCCTGAATTAAAAATGCCTGAAGGTTAGATCAACATATGAAGAACTCGCATCCATTGGTTGAAGTCACGCCGCAAAGTCACGACCTTGTTCTCGAGATAGTCTACGCCACCGAGAACAACTTCACCGGTAAGCAGGTTTATAAAAAACCTCTCTGCCTGATGCACGAAGAAGCCGCCAACAAATTGCAAAACGTCATTGAAGTTCTTCAACCCATGGGGCTCAAATTAAAAATATGGGATGCCTTTCGCCCCCTGGAAGCCCAGCAAGAACTCTTTAACTGTGTACCAGACCCTGAATATGTATCGCACCCGAAAACCGGTTTGCGAACCCACTGCAGAGGAATAGCTATCGATCTCACGCTGGTTGATCGGTTTGGGCGGACACTGGAAATGGGTACCGAGTTTGACGACTTTCGTCCTCTGGCTCACCATGGCAATGACCAGATTTCCGAGCTCGCACAGAAAAACCGGTTAATACTGGCAGGTGCCATGAATGTCGCTGGATTCGACTCTTTACAAAACGAATGGTGGCATTATCAATTGCCTGATGCCGACCTGTATCCGATATTAGAAGAAAGTGAAATCGGCTCAGGTATTATTTAGTTCAGCTAAGGGTTCTACTTCACACTGTTCACGCTGAGCTTGTCGAAGTGCGGGTCGCTCTTCGACGAAAACTCAGAATGAATGAAGTGTGTGTCTATGCCAGTGCTGCCGCACTGGTGATCAATTTGCGAATCTCAGGAATACAGGAGCCACAGTTTGTTCCGGCTTTCAGAGACAGGCCCACCTGAGCAGGATCACTGAAGCCTTCCTCTTCAATTGCACGACAAATGGTTTTCTCCCCCACACCAAAACAGGCACACACTACTTTGCCGGTATCTTCTCCCTGAGGTGGCATACCTGCCAGTAAACGCCAGCGCTCCGAAAAAGGAATATCCTCTTTTTCAAAGGCAGCCTGTAGCCATGCACGATCACAGTCTGACAATGACTCGCCGACAACAAGAAGAGCCTGTAGCTGGCCGAGAGCAAACCAGGCGCTACGGGCGCTGCCTGTCTTCGGATCGGTGTAATCAATTCTTTCCCTCTCAGGGCCGATAGATTCCAGCATGGAAGAATCAATGCCCTGACCTGCCAGCTCATATCGGAATCCCTGCTGGAATTTCACCTCTGTCGCATAATCAAATGGCTCAAAATCCTGTTTTTTGCGACTCAGTAACACAGCCTGTTGTTTCAGAGATACAGCCTCAATCCTTGCAGGGGTGTGTTTACAGCCCGGTTGTTTTGACCAGGGGTCTACCGCAGGCTTCACCAGCACACCACAATGCCCGGTCTTGCTGTTCTGACGTGTCCAGTGCATGGGCATAAAAACATTACCCTTACCTACTGTAGATGTCACAACCACTCTGATCAAAATGGAATCAAAGGCTGTGGACAATCGGCACAATGCCTGATCAACCAGCCCATATTTTTGAGCATCTGCAGGATGAACTTCCAGGAAAGGCTCATCAATATGCTGACTCAACCTGGGAGAGAGTGCGGTGCGTGTCATAGTGTGCCAATGATCACGAACCCTGCCGGTATTCAGCAACAGCGGGTAATCAGCATTGGGCTGATGGTAGGAGACCTCAAACTTCGTCGAAACAATAGTTGCACGACCTGTTTCAGTGAAGAAACCACCCTCAGCAAACAATCTTGTATGTGGATGAGACGTCTGCCCTGAAACCAGTGGCCACTGAAATGGCTCAAGCGCTTCGTATTCTGCATCTGAGATAGCTGCCAGAGCACCAATATTAAAATCTCTTCTACGACCCTCAGAATTATTTTCAAAAGCAGAAAGAGCCGCATGCTCGCGGAAAATATCAGCAGCCCTCTGATAATCAAAGGCGTCACCAAAACCCATTTTCTCTGCCACTTTTGAAATAATCCACCAGTCAGGTTTAGAGTCTCCGGAAAGATCAAAAAGGGCCCTTTGTCTGGAAATTCTTCGCTCCGAGTTTGTGACCGTACCATCCTTTTCACTCCAGCCGGCCGCTGGCAGACGAATATGGGCAAACTCAGAGGTGTCTGTTTTCCCAATACAATCAGACACGACAACCGTCGGACACTTTTTCAGCGCACTGATAACCTTATTGGCATCAGGCATACTGACTACAGGATTGGTGCCCATAATCCAGACAAACTTAATGTCGCCCTTATCCATGGCATTAAACAAATCGACAGCTGTTTTACCCGGCACAGTGGCAATATTCGGTGCCTTCCAAAACCGTCTGACCCGATCTACATCGTCTGTGTTTGAAAAATCCATGTGGGCAGCCAGCTGATTGGCCAGACCTCCAACCTCTCGCCCTCCCATTGCGTTAGGCTGACCTGTAAGCGACAAGGGTCCATATCCCGGCTTACCAATACGACCCGTAATCAGGTGACAGTTGATAATGGCATTGACTTTATCGGTGCCAGCAACCGACTGGTTCACACCCTGAGACCAGGCCGTGACGACTTTATCGGTCTCGGCAAACCACTCACAAAATTGCTTGAGCGCAGGTTTTTCAATCCCGCAAAGTTCAGCGACCTCTGAAAAGCTTCCTATTTTTCTGGCGGCTTTCAGAGCCTCATTAAAACCTTGGGTGTGCTGATCAATGTACGACTGATCCAGCTTATTGTGCTTATCGAGATAACTGAATAACTTATTAAAGAGAGCGGTGTCCGTGCCTGATTTCAGCGGAAGATGCAGGTCTGCAATATCACAGGTGTCAGTGGCACGGGGGTCAATAACAACCACCTTCATGTCCGGACGCTGCTCTTTTGCAGCTCTTATTCTCTGGAATAATACCGGGTGACACCAGGCCGTATTGGCTCCGACCAGAACAATCATATCGGCCAATTCAAGATCTTCGTAGCTGCCGGGAACCGTATCGGAACCCAGTGATCTCTTCTGACCTGCTACCGTAGAAGCCATGCAGAGGCGTGAGTTGGTGTCCATATTGCTGGAACCAATAAAACCCTTCATTAGTTTGTTGGCCACATAGTAATCTTCTGTCAGTAATTGACCAGAGCCGTATAAAGCCACCGCTTCAGGGCCGTACTCTTCTATTGTGGCTTTCAGTCGCTCAGCGACTTCATCCAGAGCAGAATCCCAGCTGACTCTCTGTTCACCTATAAAAGGCGTTAGCAGTCTATTTTCCAGAGAAACCGTTTCCCCAAGAGCGCTGCCTTTTGAACAAAGGCGCCCGAAATTAGCGGGGTGATCTTTGCGGCCTTCTATATCTACAAGATGCAAATCTTTATTGGTGACCGTCGCCTTGATACCACAGCCAACACCGCAATAGGCACACGTCGTATGGATGACTTGTTGCTGGTTATTGCAGATATCGATGCTGCCAGACATAGACATACTTCCTTTATTAATAGTTTCCTAGGAATTCAGATAACGTTTGCCGAAAACAAGTCGGTCGCGAATATCTGAAATATCCTGCCCTGTTTCCATCAATTCCTGATACCAGAGACCATCGGAAGCATCTCCAAAGAGCAAAGCCCCCATCAACTTGTTATCACGGATCACCAGTTTTCGGTAGATGCCAACCCCTGCAGCATCAATGATGATCTCTTCATCACTCTCTTGCGCAACAAACTGTCCACTGGAAAACAGATCAATACCGTCAACTTTCAGGCTGGTAGGAATCGGAACCGGCTCAAACCGCTCTCCCGAGGTACCCAACAGGCGATGCACGGCCACTTGAGCGTGCCCATAAACCGGCGCCACAAGACCAAACAGGTCACTATTCAACTGAACACACTCACCAATTGCCGTTACTGAAGGGTCAGAAGTTTGCATTCTGTCATTCACCAGAATACCTCTGTCACACGCCAGCCCGGTTTCCCTGATCAGTTCTATATTGGGCCGAACCCCTGCTGTGACGACCACCAGTGAAGCCTGCAAGCACTCGCCATCTTTCAGCTGCACGCCAGTCACTTTGCCATTTTCGCCCGTGTAGGAATCGAGCATGGCACTGCAACGAAACTCAATGCCCTTTTCTTCCAGTGCTCCTTGCAAAAGCTTACCGGCCTTTTCATCCAGTTGTCGGGCCATGGGAATGGACATGGTATCCACCACGGTGACTTTCATGCCCCGTCTGGCAAGACCACTGGCACATTCAAGCCCCAGAAGTCCGCCACCAATCACCACAGCCTTTGCCTCAGGACCGGATGAAGCGGTCAGCATCTGCTCAACATCATCGAGATTCCTGAAAGCCATAACGCCTTCCAGATCGGCCCCGGGTACGGGAATACGATTGGGTAGAGATCCCGTCGCCAGGACCAGATGATCGTAATCAAAACATTGACCACCCTCTGTCTCGACTCGCTTCAACTCAAGATTGAGATCACTGACCCGATAGTCACAGCCCGATAACAGATTGATATCCTGATCCTGATACCAGGACTCAGGCTGCAGCTGAATCCCCTGGAGATCGACGCTGCCTGCCAACAGCTTGGATAACTGGATTCGGTTGTAGCCCGGACAGGGTTCTTCAGATAGGACGGTGACCTGATATTGATGACCGCTCTGCTCAACCAGCTTTTCCAGAAAACGGACTGAGCCCATGCCATTTCCCACCACCAGCAGCTTCCGCTGCAATGGCGGTTGACGACTAACGTCAGCCGCCTTGAATACCGCTGTCATATCAGGCTGCCTCAATGGAAACCGATACCAGTGAGACCTGAACCCTCTGGTCCACCACTTCTACGGGATAAGCATTCAGCGCCACGCTCTCATCTTCCAGACACTGACCCGTAGTCAAATCAAAGTGCTGCTTGTAAATGGGCGATGCCACTACCAGACGCCCTTCCAGATCACCTACCAGACCACGAGAGATAACATTGGCCTGACTGAATGGATCATAGTTATCCAATGCATAGACTTGGTCGTCTACTTTAAACAACGCAACCTGCACACCATCCACCAGAGCACAGACACCCAGGTTAGGAATAAGATCACTTTCACTGCAAACGGTTGTCCAACCTTTATTGGCTGTACTGGCTGTGAGCACTTGAGTCATGATTAAAGTCTCCTGTTTTTCAGCGCTATAGGCACTTCGTTTACAGCTGTTTAAGGGCAATTTTTTCGTCACGGGTAGCCGGACGAATCTGATCTCGCTCGTTCACAAACACCACATTAGTGTCGCTTTCATCACTGTTAATAAAGTGATTGAAACGTTTGAGTTTCTCAGGATCTGAGAGGGTGGTTTTCCATTCACATTGATAGGTACCCACCAGGTAGGTCATCTCATCTTCAAGCTCCTGACAGATACCCAGGCTGTCCTCAATAATCACTTCGCGCAGGTAATCGAGACCACCCTCCAGATTTTCCATCCAGACAGAAGTACGCTGCAGACGATCTGCAGTGCGAATGTAGAACATCAGGAAACGATCGATGTATTTGACCAGCGTTTCATCATCCAGCTCGGTGGCAAACAGGTCGGCATGACGAGGCTTCATGCCACCATTACCGCAGAGGTAGAGGTTCCAGCCTTTTTCCGTGGCAATAACACCCACATCTTTACTCTGGGCTTCAGCACATTCACGGGTACATCCGGACACAGCCATTTTGATTTTGTGAGGAGAACGTACGCCCCTGTAACGATTTTCAACTGCAATCGCCATACTGACACTGTCCAGCACCCCATAACGACACCAGGTACTGCCGACGCAGGATTTCACGGTACGCAGTGATTTACCGTAGGCATGACCGGTTTCAAAACCGGCATCGACAAGACGTTTCCAGATCTCTGGCAACTGTTCCACACGGGCACCAAAAAGATCGATACGCTGGCCACCGGTGATTTTTGTGTAGAGGTTAAAGTCCCGTCCTACTTCACCAATGGTGATCAGTTTATCGGGCGTAATTTCACCGCCCGGAACCCTTGGCACAATGGAATAAGTGCCGTCTTTCTGCATGTTTCCAAGAAAATAATCGTTGGTATCCTGCAGTTGAGCATGCTGATCTTTCAACACATATTCGTTCCAGCAGGAAGCCAGAACAGAGCCAATGGTAGGCTTACAGATATCGCAGCCACGCCCCTTGCCATGCTTTGCCAGAACTTCGTCGAAAGACTTTAATTCACCGACACGAACCAGGTGATAGAGTTCCTGCCTGGAGTGTGGAAAGTGCTCACAGATATCTTTTTTGACCTCAACACCCAACTCCGTCAGCTCATGATCCAGAACCTGTTTGACCAGAGCCGTACAGCCACCACAGCCGGTTCCGGCACTGGTTTCGGCTTTCAGTGACCCCATATCCATGCAGCCACCGGCTACCGCGTTGACCAGATCACCTTTACTGACGTCATAGCAGGAACAGATTTGAGCCGTTTCTGGCAGAGCAGCCACGCCCAAACCTGTCGCTGCAGAACCATCGGTCTGAGGCAGAATGAGTTCAGCAGGATTTTCCGGGGGACGCATGTCATTCAGCATCATCTGCAACAGGCTGCCGTACTCTTCAGCATCGCCTATCAATACAGCTCCCAGAACCTTTTTCTTATTTCTGGAAACCACCAGTTTTTTATAAACTTCTTTCTCTTCATCAATCAGCTGGTAGCTCAGGGAACCTTCGGTATTGCCATGGGCATCACCAATACTGGCAACATCAACACCCATCAGTTTCAGCTTGGTGCTCATATCGGCACCAGTAAACTGATTACCGTCCTTACCCGTCAACTGATCTACAACCACCTGCCCCATCTGGTAGCCCGGTGCCACCAGACCAAAGATACGGCCACTCCAGAGTGCACACTCACCAATGGCAAATATACGTTCATCAGATGTACGGCAGTCGTTATCTATAACGATACCGCCTCGCTCACCCAACTCCAGTCCGGAAGCTTTCGCCAGCTCATCTCTTGGGCGAATACCGGCTGAAAACAGTACGATATCGGTATTCAGTTGTTCGCCGTCAGCGAACTGCATCTGGTGAACAGCGCCTTCACCATCAACAATCTGTCGGGTATTTTTGGAGGTATGAATCGTGACCCCCAGACCCTCGATCTTGCGTCTGAGCATGGCACCACCGCTATCATCCACCTGAACAGCCATCAGACGGGGAGCAAATTCGACCACGTGGGTTTCAAGCCCAAGATCTTTCAGAGCTTTTGCTGCTTCAAGCCCCAACAGACCGCCACCCACAACGGCACCGATCTTACTGTTACGGGCAGCTTCTTTAATCGCTTCCAGATCTTCGATGGTACGATAGACAAAACAGTTTTTACGGTCATGCCCGGGTACGGGAGGAACAAATGGATAGGAACCTGTCGCCAGTACCAGCTGATCGTACTTTTGAGTCATGCCACTGGCTGTCACTACTTCACAGGACTCACGATTTATTGATGTGATAGCTTCATTTAGAACAAGATTAATGCCTTCCTGCTCATAAAAGCCTTCAGAAACCATAGACAGGTCATCCGCTGAGCGGCCTGTGAAAAATTCACTGAGATGAACCCGGTCATAGGCAGGACGGATCTCTTCTCCAAATACCACCACATCGAAGCGTTTCAGACCGCCAGCATCTACCAGTTTCTCCAGAAAGCGGTGACCTACCATGCCGTTACCGACAACCACCAGGGTTTCTTTTCCGATCATCCCAGACATCCTCTTTAGTATCTAGCATTGGGCCGGTGCAACTGCATCCTTTAGAGCCAGCCTCTTTTCTAATTCTTCTGCCTATGCAACTGCCGTGCCCACTTTCAAAACACGATAAAAACAGGAAATTCTTTCCTGAAACTTTAGCTGCTCGCACAAAAATAATGCACGCAAAAATAATCAAACAGCTGAAGAGCACCATTTTGGTGAGAAGAATAAAAATTCTCAGAAACTTCCCGCACTCAAATAAAGAACTTTCTTGCATAGAAGAGAAAATTCATTAAATACGCATAAAAATGCAAGTCAAATCGGTGCATTTATCATATTGGCCTGATGTTTGCTTTTGCTTGGGGAATTTCTTAAACAAGGAGGATGTATGAGCAACCCCGATTCATTTAACCTGTTTTCTTTTAGCGGGAAGACCAAGATTCTGCACCTTAGCTGGATTGCTTTCTTTATTAGCTTTGTGGTCTGGTTTAACCATGCGCCTCTGGCCCTGGCTATTTCCGAGTCTCTGGGCCTGACTCGTGAAGAACTGAAAACCCTGCTGATTCTGAACGTAGCCCTCACTATTCCGGCTCGAGTCATCATCGGTATGCTCACTGATGTTTACGGTCCCAGAAAAGTCTATTCCGGACTCCTGGCCATCTGCAGTATTCCTTGTTTTATGTATGCCATGGCAGATGACTTTACCCAGGCCGCCATAGCCCGCTTTATGCTGGGTACTATTGGTGCAGGCTTTGTGGTCGGCATTCGTCTGGTATCTGAGTGGTTCCCCGCTCGCCAATTGGGTACCGCAGAAGGTATTTACGGTGGCTGGGGCAACTTTGGCTCTGCTGCTGCTGCCATGTCTCTGCCCACCATTGCACTGCTCTTTGGTGGAGAAGATGGCTGGCGTTACGCCATTGGCCTGACCGGATTAATCTCCTTGCTGTTCAGTGTCGTCTTCTACATAAACGTCACAGATACCCCTAAAGGTGCTACCTACTTCCGCCCCAAGAACATTGGCGCCATGGAAGTCACCAGCAAAGGCGACTTTGCCTTGCTGCTGATCATGAAGATTCCCATGTATGCGGCATTAGCTCTGCTGACCTGGAAGCTTTCACCTAAGGGTGTTGCCATGCTGAGTGCCGGGATTTCAACGGCTATTTATGTCGGTCTGACTGCTATCTACCTGTTTGATGTCTGGAAAGTCTGGCAGGTCAACAAGCACATTTTCTCCGAGCCTGTGCCAGCTATTCACCAGTATCAGTTCAAGCAGGTGGCCGTTCTGAACGTTCTTTACTTCGCTACCTTCGGTTCTGAACTGGCCGTGGTGTCCATGCTACCTCTGTTTTTTGCAGATACCTTTGAACTGGATCCGGTCATGGCGGGTCTGGTCGCTTCCGCTTATGCCTTCATGAACCTGATGTCCCGTCCGGGCGGAGGATTACTCAGTGACAAGTTTGGCCGCAAGATCACTCTGCTGGTTCTCACTGCAGGCCTGGCCGGTGGTTACTACATGATGAGTATCATTGATTCCAGCTGGCCACTGGTTCTTGCTGTTGTTGCTGCCATGGCCTGCTCCTTCTTTGTGCAGGCCGGTGAAGGTGCGGTATTTGCGGCTGTACCCCTGATCAAGCGTCGACTCACAGGTCAAATTGCCGGTATGACAGGAGCCTATGGTAACGTGGGCGCTGTCTTCTACCTGACAGTATTGTCTCTGGTGGACTACTCCACCTTCTTCATGGTTATCGCAGGCACTGCAGTGTTGGGTTTCTTTACCCTCTTCCTGATGGAAGAACCCAAGGGTCAGATGGCCGAAGTGATGCCTGACGGCAGTGTCACCATGATTGATGTGACCTGATCATTCTGTTTCAGTGGTCCACAATGGGCCACTGAAAACAAAACACAGCCACCGGATACTCTTCAGCCTGATCCTCTATTTCACAACCAACACGGCAGCGATACCTGCCAGCACATAGAGCCCCCCTGTAGAACGCTCAAATAACGACATACTTTTTTTTGTACTCAGCATAGGTTTCACAGATTTCGACATTAGCCCATAGAGAAGCTTGCAAACCAAATCCACTACAACCCAAGTCATTACAATGATCAATATTTGTTGCACAAGATCCTGATCTCTATTAATAAACTGAGGCAAGAAAGCCATAAAGAAAATAATATCTTTTGGATTACTGGCTCCCAATAGAAAAGCTTTTTTAAACAGATTACTGAAGCCGGGAAACTGCAAAGAACAATCATTGAGACGTTTACTGGTAGTGTCAGCCATCGACTTCCTGATAGTATCAACCCCCAGATAAACCAGATAAAGAGCTCCCATCAGTTTCAGTATCAGAAACATGTTTTCCGAAGCCGTAAGAATGGCCCCAAGACCAGTGGCCGAAATAATCAGGTAAAGTGATGAAGCCAGCGTACCACCCAAAAATGCCGGATAGGACCTGATAACCCCATAGTTAATAGAATTGGACACCATGTACAGAGATAGAGGACCAGGAATGAGTATGACTACAAAGATTGAAACAACATACAGAAACCAAACTTCAATACTCATTATTCACTCCAAAAGCAGCGACTGTACCCTATAGCACTCCCTATAGCACTACCAGTTGCTATTTTTACCTCTCCTATAAAACACTTCCTTAAGATACATGGCCCACACACATGCCTGCAAAAAACCGCTTTGATTCCGAATCCTCCTGACAGAGCAGGAGGCCATAGCGTCGATCCCTGGACGCCCCCGCCGCTTTGGTTTGAGTAGTTGCGCAATAAACGACATTGTTCGCAAATAAAAAATCAGAAAATTCAATCACTGTCCCTCCTCCCCCCTACCTCTTTCATCAGTTCTTGATAGATCGAATCATTGAACAGAGGATATGAATCAAGCTATTGAGCTATACCGGAGAATTGTTTGCAAATTTCATGAGGAACTTGACGGAGTTCCGTACTAAACTGCATGTTGCGCTTTTTTCCCATTCTGAGCCTTTTGATCACGTCAGTGAAAGGGCAAGTATCGCCCCCCCTCTGGAGACCGTGTGGGTCAATCCTTCAGGTGTTATCATGCCAAATCACGAAGTACCCAAATTAATTCATGTTAGTATTGTCAGCCCTATTGAAGGTTTGGAGCTTGCTTTTCTAAAAATATGGGCCGAGGTTAACCCGGATTATAAAATCAATGTCTGGGCCCCCGAACGTTTGATATACCAAAAAATTCTATATCCGCTGCTGTTTTCCGAGATAAGCAATAACGCTATCGAAAAAGATGACCCCGGTGATATTGCTCGGCTGAAAGACAGCATCTGGCGAAAAATTGATAGCTTTATGGGAGAAAGCAGTGAAATAGAAGAATTAAATATAATGGAATCTGATCTTCCAGACAGTGTAAAGAAGGAATTTGTCATCCAATGGAATAAAATCAACAATTCTTTAGATAAAATTAAAAATTCAATCAGCAACGCTATTGTTCATAAAAAACTGGAAAACCTAAATCAAGGATATAAAAATTTTATCAGATACAGTTTAGGCCTTACTAACAGTTTAATAATCGAAAGATTTATCGGGCTAAGTCAAAAATTCGTACTAGGAGGGGTATATATTGATAAAGGACTACTTCCGGAAATGGACAGTCACCCCTTTCTAAAAAGAAGCAGTTCCCTTGATCCTATATCGGGGACGGCAGTGACTTCTGAGAAGGAAAAGCAGCTCGAAAGTGCCAAGCTACATGCTGTTTTTAAAAAAATGTTTTCAGATGGAACTATTTCAGATCCCAGCCCTTATTTTGAGAGATACGGTACAACCCTGTCGAAAGAAGAAATCACTCGAATCCAAGGTATCGTAGCAGAAAGCAGTATTAGTGATTTATTCCATAGTCTGCCGAAATATGACTTAAAGGAGTATAGCCATAATAAATTATTCTTCAGTAAGGAAGTAAATTTTGAATATGATACTCCCACTATAGCTCTTGATGATTCAATCCAGCCGTTGATGGTGGCCTCTCGCCAAGGACACCCAACAATCAAACTACTACTTGATGAAATCTGCTTACTTCATGAGACTGTAGAAAATTTAAAAAAATCACCACTAAGAAAAAAAGAAATCACATTAAAGATAAGGGAGGCTATCCATAAATTCTATATGGAAAGAAAAGTTATCATCTCTGATAATGACATCGATAAAATTGCAACCATATCAACTGATCTTCGGCATGATATCGACAAGTTTAACTGCATCATTACTGCAAAATTAGGTTATGATGCTTTTGAAAGATTAATAAATCTTGAAAAGCCAAAAGATATCAAAATCATTCCAATTAACTACTTCATAGCAAACAATCTCTTCTACAACAGAAGTTTTAGAAACCTTGGTTTTAACTCGTCACCAACAAGAGGTCAGCAATCATATGAAAGATTAATAATCGTTCATTATTCAGATAAAAACATGGAAGGCATAAGCGATTCTTTAATACATTGCTTTAAACTTTATAATAAGTACCGCACTGAAAAAAACAGCGTCTTATACAATGCTGTTGATTCAAATCAAATAGAAACAATAACACTTCAAAAAGTGTCAGGAGTAACGCTCAAAAATATTGGCGAAGACACTAAAGTCATCATGACTGGAAGCCTTCATTTCTATAATAGCGACTTGAATGTATATGATACTTTCTATTACAAGCGCTTAATGTTAAAGCTATCAGCGGTTTTGGGAACGTTGATCCCAAAAAATACCAGAGTACAAACCATAAAATTCTTTTTTGATAACTCTGCACAAGGCATTGAAGATTCTGAGGGTGTACTAAATACCAGCCAGAAAAATTATATTGTACCTGAAGTTTTAAGGAACTTGGCCAAACAAGGTATCTATGCAAACTCAGCTGTTGCGATTCGAGGATTCTTGTCAGCAGGTGATCCTCACGGGCCGTCAACCTCGAAAAATGCCCCCTATCCAGATCTCAACCGCATTGTTTTTACCCTGGACCGTAGCGGCGCCGTGACATACCGAGCCAAGTTCGGGTTGGCCTCCTTTGACCTCGAAAATGAGTTTATCGAAAAGACAAGCAAAGAGGATCCGAACGATGACAAACTCACAAAAGAATTTACCGAAGCTCTACTCAAAGGAGAGTTTGCTGATGCCAAACTCAACGATGATTTGGTCAAAGCCGTAATCGAAGACAGGTCTACCTTTGCCGGACTCGAAGATGAGTTGTCTAAAGCCGTAGGCGAAGATGAGCCTGGGGATCGAAGAAAAAATGCTGAAAATTACACATTACACTTTGAGTTCAAAACCGCGATCTTTCATGGATTAAAGGAACACCCACGGACTGAAAAAGCCACTTTCGCCACTTTGGTTGCAGGAGAAACTATTCGTTTGGCAGACACACTTAGCCTTGCAATGAGTTCTCACACATATACTCAGTGGCTTGAGCGCTACGCACTGCGTTTCAGCGCGCCTGATCAGATAGATCAGCTTGAGCAGGCAATGGCCAATTTCCATAGCAACGAAGAAAAGACCAGAGCCTTCGAAACCCTCAAACGTCGGATACGGGTCAAGGCATTCGATATCTACACTCTCGATCCTAAATCGATACTGGGTGCCGCCAAACTCAACAAGGAATACAAAAATGATTTCGCCAACATCAAGCTTCTCACAGGTCAGCTACAGATGCCTTGTGACAGACGTCGAAGAGCAGCCGGTGCCGACAGCTGCGATGCTCAACGCAAAAACCTGAAGTATGCCCTCCGGTTACTTTCCGGCTTCAAAACCCAGCTCCATCTTGATGGCAAAAAAGATATCGCCTTGCTCAGAACCACCAACGAAGGTGAGCGCTGGCTGCAAAATTTTTTCACCCGGTTTCGTCGCCTCGAAGCCAAGGACGCATTAGCTGACACCCGGGGCATGCACTCGGTCATTGCCCTGAACGAAGATTCGTTTACCCGTGCTCAACAGCAGATAAAAGACGGGACCTTGAGTGGCCAACCCCTGTTGCTGAAAACCACCCCCTCTGGCAGTTATGCGCTGCTCACACCCGATGGCCGGGTTCAGTCGGCCATCGCCGGGGGAGACGGCAACCGCGTCACCGTTCTCGGTCGGCCAGCCAGAATGATTGCCCATGCTTTGGAGACACTGGTCGACTTTACCCCGGACCGCTACATCGCCACCCTGACCGTCAGCGATCTTGCCAGCAGCAACCAGTCCCGCGGAATCACAGCCCTGAACGCCCTGAAAACCTTTATGACCCGCTCGCCCACCCATGGCAAACCCCTGGTGGGCAAGCTGATTGTCGAACCCAGAAGTGGCAGCCCCCAGGTTTTCAAACGACTGGTGAAAGATATCCAGCATCTGATGCCGAAGGACCGCCCGGCGATTGAAAGCCTTGTGCTGCGCTCACCCGGCACCGGACAACCGGAGTACCGCCTGCTTCCTGGCGAAAAGACTGTGCTGAGGTCGCCCCGGCCATCGGATTCAAATCCCCCGCTCCGCTATTTGCCGCCCAGCCACCTTTCGGTTCCGGTGCCGCTCCGGACTAAAGACAGCCTCTCAGGTGTGGCCTCTGAACGAGCCGAATTCAGGCAGCGGCTGCTGGAGTTTGACACCGCCCTGGGGGACATTAAAGCCCGGCACTCACTCGCCGACAGCATGGTTCCCCAACTGGATACCCTCCGTCGGGATGGCCGTGGCTGGCGCATGGACTTTATGGAACCCGATACCCTGACCCGTAAGAACATCCGCTTTACCTCCGGTGCCTTTGATCGCTTCCGGAGCTTTCTCCAGGGGACGGGTCGTCAGGGATTCCGGGTCAAAGGAAAAAAATCTTCCACCAACGGACTGGAAAAGCTCAGGTCTTTTATAGGCCTTTACGACCTGATAGCAGGGCTTTCCCCTGTGGGACACCATTACAAAAATCCCCCGTCTCAGAATATGACGGACACCCAACAGCAGATTTATACCGGGCGCCAGACGCTTTTTTATACGGCTGTGGCATTGCAAGGGATTGAGATCATCAATCTCGGGCGACAGGGGATCAAGACAATCATCCCGGCCATCCGGTCGTCATTGCCCCCCGGTCAGAAACCACCAAAGCTACCCGATATTCCCGGGTCGGGCAAGTTGCCCGGCGGTCTGAAAAAAGTCGGCAGGCTGGGTAAAAAAGTCGGTCGTTTTGTGCCCATACTGGGTCTCGCCGTGCCGGGAGCCAGTCTCACCCTGACCCTCATTGAGTACGAGAACGAAGAGGACCCGGAAGTCAAGAAACTCATGGAATCCATGGTGACCTTTGAGTGGGTGGATACCTATGTCTCCGTCATTTCAGAGTTCCTCGGGCCAGTCGGGGCATTTATTGACGGGATCATGCACTACGTCAGGGGTATTTTTCAGGAGAACTATAAAAGGAAGTTAGAAAAGCTGGCCTACAAAAAGTTGCAGGATGCCTCGGGTGAGGCTGCCAAAATCTTTGACCTGATCCACGCCCAGCTGGACCCCAAAAGCTTCCTGGCCAACAAGCAGACCCTCAATGCCTTGATGAGCGGGGATGGCAAAAGTCTCCTGACCCTGAACATCCGGTCTATCAACCTGGTGAACCAGACCCTGACCTACGGTGGCGTCTATTCATTCAAGCCCACCTTAATCGCCGGGAAAAAAGACAACTGGAAACAGAAAAACTGTGAGAAGATACCCTATGTACCTAAGGCTCCTTTACGGCACTGCGCCAGCGACATCAACCGGATCGAATACTCCCCTGACACCTTTAACCTGATCGACGATGCCCTGGCGACATTGTGCCGGACGGAGTCGCGTTTAACCGGGTATCAATGCTCAGACGGGGTATTCCGCAACCTGGGGCAGATGAGCGATAAAAAGGTCATTTTCATGCCTTCTGTACCCCCGTGGGAGGTCAAGCTCCTCTACTCTCCCTTTGACCAGCGCGATCCAGGGAGTGCGCCAGACAACAGTTCCCCCGGTGCGAAACTTCTGGATGCTGTCAGCGACAGCAAGCTGAAACGGTTATACCAGAAAAAAGTGAAAGACACCCGGTATACCGAGTGCGACGGGCTTGGCTCATGTGATGACATCAGCTACGACTATAAATACCTTGGCCAGATGTTCACCCATACCGACAGTTTGAAATACCGTCAGTCAACCAGCAGACTGTATCTCGATAACAAGGATCACGTCGTCCTCTTTCGCGAGGTCTCATCGACATTCTCCCGACTTCTGAAGTATGACGTGTATAGTCCTGAAGGGGCCAACAAAACCTACGCCCTGATATCCAACGGTAAACACACTATCCACCTTCACCCCCAGGGGCAGACGGCCTCTACCTGGGTGTTGAACTACGACGGCAAGCTCCCCTATGCCTGCATTACTGAGCGGGATGACCAGGTACAAAACTGTCGGTCCTGGGTGAGCCTGTCCTATGAAGATAACCGGGACTTCAAGCTGGGTGAGACCCTTTTCCGATTTCCTGAACCAAGACCACACTCCTGGTATGAACAGGCTTCCTCGTATAAAGTAGTGGCCCGGGATCCCAACGCACAGTTTGAGTGGCGGCTGCTGGATCAAAAAGTGATTCAACGCTTGTACGACAATAGCGGACTGAATGACGGGCCATCAAGGGCGTCGAAACTGAACAGAATCATGAGCCGTTACAATGCGGCCAGCCGGTTCCTGCCGCTGGAGCTGAAAGACTGCGACTTCTCACCTCAGATCCGTGCACGCTGTATGGCCGGAGCGCCGGAGCAGTGGCTCACAATCTGGCTGGCGCCCGAAAAACCGAACCCATGGGCGATGAACAGTGCCTTTGACCCGCCACCTATGGGACCCGATCGGCCCTCGCGGGTCGAGCAGAACCCGGCCTGGCTGCAACACAAGCAGGACTGTGACCGACAGGCCAATGAGTATCTCAGTAAACCTTACCGCTGCTTCCCTGACAGGCTGGGATTGGCGGAAGCGAACCGGAATCAATTAGACCGTATCCGACTCTGGTACGACACCCTTAACCGTCAGGTAATCCGGCTCATTGCTGCCAGTGCCGAGCTGCAACCGGTCCAGCTGCAACCGGTCCAGGGAAACCCGGCTACCGGCTACTATTTTTTTGACTCCGCCAACGGCCAGGTGTTATTTCAGAATAAAGAGGCACTGACCCGGGAAATCAGGCACTTCGATGAGTTGAGTGCCCGCTCGTTTGGCCGCCATGTCTCAAAGATAGTACCGAACAAAGATGAGTCACAATTGCTGGTATTTGATGCCCCCTATTATTACCTGTTGACGGCCAGCCCGTCCGGTCAGCTGGCTCACCAGGTGATTGCGGCAGAAACCCTGGATGGCCAGCTCAGTGTACCCCCTACCCCACCTGCAGTGGCATCTGACACAACGACATCCGACCATGGGCTGATTCCCTTGCGGGATGTCGATAGCTACGACAGTCGTCGTCTTCTTAGGACCGGTTTTTATGACGACGCCACCCGAACCTATATTACCTTCCTGAGCAGCCTGCTGGATGGCGACATGCCAAACAATAGAAACGACGGAAGCCGTTTACAGACGATCAATGAGCGTGTCCGGAGGGCACTGCGTGAAGAGCACCTGCCGGTCCACAAGGTGGTGGTTCGGGGCCAGACTGTTTACTACATTTTGTTCAGTCGGCACTCCGGCAAACTGTATTACTTCAGCACCGACGTGAATCGCCCCGGTGGTATCCAGCGGCTGAGCTCCGGTTTCCATTTGATCCGCCCTGCAGGTGAGAAGCGAGCGCTGGAAAAGGCAAAAGTAAAGGCAAAGATAGCCAGAGTCGGCGTCTTCAGGCATGTGCAGGCGCACTCCGGCAGCCTCCTGGCCGATACCAACGGTGGCTACCGGCTGTGGATACCGGACAAGGCCTGGGATAACACCCGGGTGGTCAGCGAAAACCTGTCGGTGGAGTCAGGACCTTTTAAGAACTGGCAGGTGGAAGCCACCGGGCAGATCGTCGCCAAGTCGAACGATACCCTGAGTGTGCACCAGTTCACCCCCCAGTCTGGCCTGATGGTGGACAGCCTGAACCTGGGCAAGGTAGTCAACCTGATCTTCGCCAAACTGACCATAGAACACCCCGGTACAACCTGGACCACCGCCAGTGCCCGTTTTTTCATCCGTGAGCTCAAGAGTTTGCTGCGAGACCGGCTGAAAGGGGCCCGGGAGGGGTTCTCGGCCAAGGTGGGGCTGGTGCCGCTGAGACCCATCACCGCAATCATCGACCACCCCCTGTTCAGCGCGATCAGGCAACTGGACGTCTGGTACTACCTGGACAGCGACACCCTGCTGGCAGCCAACACCCGTGACCAGTTTGAAGTCATGGTGAACGACGACGGCCAACTGCTCGCCCTGTCGGACACTCGCAAAGAGGAGGCTTTCGAGTTTTTCCGACAGCCTGATCAGGGCGCCAAAGGCCATCCCTTTTGTGGTGAGGCCGCCGCCGCTTCGCTGACCGGGGTGCCCAGTGAGTTCGATGACCAAATCTCCGTTCCCTGCCGTTACATGGCTAAGCGTATCGACTTGAGGGGTAGCCACCACTGGGAACAGGGTGCCCGGGCGTGGCGCATCCAGACACCGACGGCCCAATACCTGGCTAACCGGGAGCATCTGGCCCTGGTGGCGCTGGACCTCAGCCTGATGGGACCCAGAAACACCACCGGCGGCCTGGTCTACTGGACCCGGCAAGATTTTAACCAGGCCATGGGATCTCTGCCAGCGGGCATACGCCAGAAGGCTGACACCGAACTGATCGCCCTCACGCTGCGCCCTGGCTATTCCCCAACCCAGGTAGCCTGGATGGATTACCAGGGCCAGAGTTCCCGTAAACAAAGACTGTTGTTCGGTTTGCCTGGCAAGGAGCACGGCGTTCAGCAAGTGATTGGCAGCGTCCGGAAGTTCTCGCTCCCTCCGTCAACGAGCACGGTCGTTTATAACCGGAACAACCAGACGCTGTACCGGGTCACCCAAAAGGGTTACCAATCACTGGGGACCTTTGGCAGGGTCGCCGTGATGGCCGAGGGTCTGCTGCTGTCAGGAACCCCCAGAGCCGACAAGATCAAACTGGAAGCGTTGCGGCTGGACACTTACTACCAAGAGCATCGGGTGGCCTTTGTCCGGAACGGTACCCGACAGCGGTTCGGGATCATGGTGGAGGGCCAGGGTGGGTCCGACGTGATTAAACTGGATGAGACAGACTTGTCATTTTTTACCCGAATCCTCATCCATCCCGGCCTGGCTGAAGAAAGCATCACCAAGCACGACAGGGCACAAACCCGCATTGAACTGAATGTATCGGCCTTCCTCTTCCTTGTCTGGCGCCGGGGTCAGAACCTGGTGCTGTCCAACCGGTTTACCACCGGCGATGCCGAGATCGAGATTCAGCAGGTCTGGGCCAGACAGCACGACCAGTTCCTGCAACCCACAACGCTGGTGTTCAATGACCTTGAGCTGTCATTATCCGACCTGGCAGCACGGGTGACGGACTCAGGTCAGGGGGTCGTCCTGCCACTCACGGTGAGCAGCCTCGTCAGGAAGGAACGCCTCCGATTCATCAACGCCACAGCCAGCAACCCCCTGTACATCCAGCAGGACCAACCCGTAAAAATCGTCACCTACCAGGCGATGGACGGGATTAAACTGACACTGGAACCCCTGAACGCCACATACGTCAGACGTCAGGTGTTTATTACCGGCACAGGACAGTGGGGCTGGGAGCCGGGCAGTGTTCAGGTGAGCGGGCCGAAACCCGACAGCGGTTACCAGTCATGGCCGTTTCTACCCACCGTAATCAGCTCGTCCGCCGTCGGTAACAGGACAGCGAGACTCTGGGGCAATAGCCGCAGTAATATTCTGTACCTTGGCGCCGACGCCCGACAGTGGTCACTCCGTGGATGGGGCGGTCATGACCTGCTGCTGCTGGGAACCTCAGGCAACATCGCAGCACGGCCAGAAGTGCTGGCAAACCGGGGCGACCAGTGTGACAACCGGAGGCTGGATACGCCCGGCAACACCAGCCTGTGGCAAGCCATCCTGGACTGGACCCGCCCGCTGGTCGGCGGTGTTGGCAATGACGTCTATGACCTGCGGGCGTGCAGGCCAGCCCGCACAATCGACAGCCGTGGCAAGCATTATGTTCTACTGTCGTCCGGGTCTAAGGCGGATTTACGACGTTTGTCGGGTGATAACAGCACCGCACTGTTCTTTACCGACCTGACCCCGGAACAGGTGGCGTTCAGCCAGTGTAACCCGCAGGCGCAGAGCAACCTCACCCGCAGCAGCAACTTTACCCGCAGCAGCGCTTCCCTGCCATTGGAGAGCCAAACCTTCAGGATCATCAATACCCGTAACAACCAGACAATGGCGCTGGTGAAACCGGAGGTGCTGGCCAGCCTGCACTTTAAAGGTGGACAAGTCAGCCTGAACCCTATGGCTATGATCAACAGAAATGACAGTACGTCAGCCATGGACGACAGTGACGGGGGAGAGAATGAAGCCGTGACCTTTCTGAACAAAATCATTCGCAGAGGGCAACGGCTGGTGAATTACCTGTGCAGCCTGGCCGGAGGTGAGAAAAACAACATTGGGTCGGAGAGTAAGCGGCCAGTAGGAACAAGCCTGAATAATACGGAACTTTACCAGCACTACCAGCGACTGGTTCAGGACCTCAGTGCCCTGTCAGGCAATTACAGTAGCGGGAGCCCATCGTTTGCGTCATCGGCAAGCCAGGGAATGAAACAAAATCTGACGACTCCGCAACCTTTAACTAGGATAGACGGGGGCTGAACAACCTGTTAGTTACGGAGAGCTTCCCGTATGCCTGCCAGTCTGACCGATACCAATCCTCTCAATCCTTCTCCCAAAAGACAGTGGCTCGAGACCAGCAATGGCTGGTTCTACTCGGCCAGTGTTAATACTGATACTTTTGCCATCAAGCTGTCGACGGACCGGGCCCGACCGATGTCGGGCTTTGCCACGCCAGCACACATCAGTACTGTCAGGACAGCCATTGACCGAGCTTTCTGGCTAGTCGAGCAGTCCGGTCTTTTTCCTCACTATATACATCGGAATATCAGTATTATCCTGTCTGACCGTGATTTGCCGGGGCAGAATATCTATTATGATGACGATGGCGTGACATTTTTAATCGGGCAATCGATCATCAATCCGTCATCATTGCCCCAGGCTTCAGGCCAACCCTCCAGTCTGGCCGATGCTCCCGGAACTGACCGGCTCGTTGCCAGGTTGCTAAACAATATAGCAATGGTCGTTTATGAAGCCTGTGACCCCAATAACTTCTGGTCAGAATTTCAGGCTCGCCAGCATGGTTCCGCAGAAAATAGTGGTGGTTTAATCCCGTCTCCCATCAGCCAGACTGATGACGTGGTTTCCGCTATAGCCACTCAAACACAGCTCGACTTTATCTCTGAAACCCTGGCTGCCAAATGGTTGAATCAGAAAGTATCACCGGTTTCACTCTATTGGCTGGAGTCTTTGTTTCCTGATCTGTTCAATGCCCCAAAAAATCCTGGGAAGCCGCCAACTCCTCTAAGTGCCCAACTGCAAGCCAGACACTGGCATTCTAAAAACGATCTTGGTCAAACACTTGCCTGGCTCAAAAGCGAGGAGATCCCTCCAACAGGCAATGTTACCAGACCAGTGCCTGACAGTTTTTTTGCTTTCACACCCGTCGCGCCTCTTTTGCGCATCGACGAGACAATAGCCTGTCCTGCTTTTGGCGATGGTTACCGCACCCGGGTTAACGGAACAGAAATAGGCATCAGGGTATACCCCCAGGGCGACGCCGCTCCGCCACTGCGACTGGTCGACATCACCCTTGATGTGGAAGGCTACCATTCACTCGGTTACAAGAATCCGGCACAAACGCTCCAGCGGCTGGTTTTTGACCTCAAGAAATTGGCAGGACTGTTTCTATACGGTGGTTTTAACCGGCAATTGCTGACTTTTCTTCACGGACTGCAGATTGCCAGTGATCCGGGTGGCCCGGATAACAAGGTCCCTCTTATCAAGGCAGAGTCCGACCGATTGTTTATTGACAGTGACGCAACCTTCACAAACGACAGTCAGCCACTGATTCGTCTGGGGGCCGCTGATCTTTCCCGGCACTCTGACGAGGCTCTTGGACACGGACTGTCATCCCTGTTGGTACCTGCATGGCGAAAAACCCTGACCGACAATGCCGTGGCTGTGGCCGGTATTGAACAGCTCTGGGGAATCACTGACAACAGGCTGAAAGCACTGCAACCGCATTATGGGCTTGATGAACGCTACCAGGCCCGGCAATGGCCACAAGAGTCCGGCGATCTCTACCAGCGACTGGTGTCAGGCCAACGCCATGATCTCAGGAAACGAGGTGGCACAGCGGAAGACTTTGTTGATGCCGTCCGGGAACTTTATCAAGGTGACGGGCTGGCGCCAGCACTTGCCAGCGTTATGGGAGACTGGCAGGCGTTAGCTGAGACTAACCACACAGCCAGGGAAATGGCGGATTTGCTCGAGGCCATTGTCACAGTTTATGGCGAACAGCCGCTGCGCAGTGAACAATGGTTTTTCCTCAGGGCACTTGATGCCAGTCTGGACTGGCTGACTGCCAGAGACCCCGACAACCCGTTCCTGGCAAACCTTCAGCAACTAAAAAAAAATGACGAGGCACAACAGGATGAATACGATGGTCTGTTCGAGCCGGAGCAGGCGCCGCTCTTAAACAATTCTACCAGCAACAATGCCACCAGCAGCGTTCGGGGCAGATTCCTTACCCTCAAGGCTCTGGGTGACTGGATTGGGGTTTACCTGACACGGGACTACCTGACCAGCACCAGTAACCAGACCCTCGCCAGTGACCTGCGGCAACTGGTGGATGCCAGCGAGCTGTTCAGACACCGGTTGAACAATACCGAAGGGTTACGGATGCTGTCGGGCAACGTAACAACCCCGATAAGACCTGACACCCTTGGCGATATACACGACCAAGGTTTACTGAAAATACCCCCCGATGAGCGCAACAGGACGATCCCCGGAGAGTATGTCAGTTTAATTATCCCCGGTCGCAATGGTGCATTCCCCGACAGTCAGTCCGGCCCGCTGACCTACCTGCCAATCGAGCATGGTAGGAAAAATGACACGGCTTATGATCTTGTACCGGTTAACCAGACAGTTAATAACGGCACCTTCACGCTGATCCCTTTTGATCCGGATGAAGGGGATTTACCCTATGGTTCCGGGTGGCTTGCAGGCCATCTTTCGTTCTTTTACCAGCTGGGAGAGGCATTGCAGCTGGCGCTCGGGCTGGCGCCAGAAGCAGATACCAATGCGGCCAAAAACCGGATTCGTACTGAACTGGGTTTGCCACGGCAGGACAACCCCGGACAGGACGAACTGTCGTTACCGGTAGTAAACCCCCGTCAGGTGATGATCAAAGAAACCCTGCCCGTACAGGTAAGGTTTAATCAAACGACAGCGACAGACAGTAAAAAATCCATAACTCTGGCAGTGACCGGATACGGGTCTCTGGGGCGTCATCTGCAACTGACAGCAGAGCCTGACGGGAAGGGTACCTATCGTCTGCAACTGGCTGCCATTGGCACAATAACTGCGCTTGACGACTCACCGCCTCTCCCCCTGTGGCGCTATAACGCAGTGACCAGACCAGTGGCAAAGCGCAGAGTTCGCCGTTCCGATACCGATCCTGATTCTGCTGAAGTTCAGGACCTGAAATTAATTGACAAACTGATTCCTGACTCCGATGCGTTCCTGGAAAAATTCGCGCCGTTATTAGAGTATCAGCGCGCCGCAAACGACCACTTGAACGCACGTGTTGAAGACCTGCTAGAAGCTTTTGTCAAGCTTGATGGCTCTCGCCATGAGCAGACTCCATCTACCTTCGCTTTGGTATTAGGGGTCTACGATCAACTCATTGACCTGACCGAGAACCACCCGCTGGAAACCGGTGAAACATTTGCGAAACTGGCTACAGACATCCAGAGCTGGATTGAATCCAGCATGGTGCCAGTCCCTGAAAAGCTGCATTTTGTCAGCATTAGCCCAACGGCCGGGGAGCTAAACCGGGTCTGGTTATGGATTGCAGCCAATTCAAAGTCCGATTTACAAATAACCCTCTGGTACGACCCGGACGCAATGCTCACTACTCTGCTTACCAATGCCCTCAAAAAAGCAGTGATCAGTCAATTAACCAGTCAATCCAGTCCCAGTGATCCGTCTAATTTTGACTCGGATTTAATGGAAGGATTCATGAAGCTGCAAGACCAGGCCTGGAAATTCATAGAGTCAGACATGAAACAGGGTCATGGATTTGATCTGGCGGTGAAGAATTTTCTGGTGCGCCACCTCAACCATAAATCATCGGATATTGATGAGATAAAAAACCAAATGATGAATGCCTACCGGCGATTTAAACAGAAGGTAGAGTCTTCTTATCCCGGTGCGAAGTTTTCCCGCGAGGATATTAAAACGGTCTGGACCGATGCTTACGGAGAAGAGGGAGATAAGGCCAAAGGTTACTATTTAAGAGAGCTGGGGTTACGTGGTAACAAGCATGCAGCCAGTGCACTGGTGAAAAGCAGGGTGCTTGGCACTCTCGGTGGTGTTTATTCTGATACGTTCCTTTCGCCGGTCATTAATAAGGATCTTTTCAAGGGTATTGATTTCTCTGACGTCAGCATTACCGATTGGAGCAGGGTAATGACGGTACAGGTACAGCTTGTCATCCAACAGCTTGGCAAAGCATTCCTTCCTGATGACAAAGACCCTGCGATTGAACAAAGGGTTGCAGACGATCTTGCCTGGTTCGGTAAAAAATACCCCCGGTTAAAGAATGACATCGAGCAGCGTTTGGCGAGTGCTGATCCCTCGCAACTGTTTGAACCTCTGGGAGAAGTTAAAATTATTCCCGGTACGATCGACCTGCCACTAAAAAACATGCAAAGTCGTTTTTTTTCAGTATCACAGGGCGACCCGACCATGAAGGCGGTCGAAAACAGCCTCTTATTAAAATACCAGACGATTGATCAATATAAATTGCCAAGCGTAACAGATTGGAAATCTATCCAGGATACAAAAACGTTTTTCACCAAAGCAGGAATTGATACCCCGAAATTGGCTTATTATCGACTCGGTGGTGTATGGAAATTTTCGGAAGGCTACCAATTACTGAATGGTGATGACGCGTTGTCAGCAAGCAATAGTGCAGTAGATTGGACTGAAAGCCATAGAGCTTTACTTGATTATCTTCTATTGCCTTCCGGGACACGCTATACCATTTCCAGCGAAACAGAAGCTTTCTGGTACCACGAAAACGACATCACAAATTATATTAAGACGGATCCGCAGAGCACAAGCCAATACAGCCAACAACTGATTATCCAGCTGGATCCTGCTGATAATAACCCGATCAGCAGGGCGTGCCGTTACCTGTTTCGCAAATATAAAAATCACCAGCAAACTTATAACTCAATCCGTTGGCTGGTCATTGATAATGGTGATTGGTTAGATGGAGAGACAGGCGCAAAGGTCAACAAGGTCGATATTGGCAGGTTTCTGGACATTGAAAGCCGAATTCATGTGGTAGGTCTAGGTAACTCCGGGAGCGGGAAATTTACCCTGAGCGGTCAAACCGCTTCTGAACTATCAAAAAAAATCAATGAATTGACTGGTGATACCCCGGTTAAAACCATTAATCTGATTGGCTCAGGCATTGACGACAATGGTCTTGTCAGCCAGTACCTGAAAGAAACCCTGAAAGCAACAAAAACCTCAGCAGTGACTGCCCGTGACGGTCTTTTGAGAGTCGATATCTGGGGGCGCCTGTGGGTTGGCCTGCTCTCTGACTCGGGTCTGGCGACCTGGTCACTGGCCGACAGCTCTGACAAGCTGAAAGCCTTTCGCATAAGTAACGGTGAAATCAAAGTCGAACGCTTGTCCGCAAAAGACACATTGGCTGAAGGTGCCATCAGACTCCGTCAGCTGCCCTCTGTTTTGTCAGAGAACAGCGGGTTGCTGGGGCCAAGCAATCCTGATGATCTGGTGCCGACCCTGACCATGTTCAAGCACAGTCTGGAGCCGCATCTGCTGGGTGTTCTCGAGCCGAATGATTTAGCAGCGCTGGAGAGGATAATCACAAAATTTGACCAACGTCGTCAGGACGGAACGGCTCTTGGAAAATACATGCTTGTCTATCGGATGCAGAAAAAACTGCCCAGAATTCTTCCTGGTGGAGCTGTGACCTCCCATCTGGCCGCGACAATAAACCAGTACCTGCTGGATGCTTTGGTCGAGGTACCTGAAAAGCTTAACTTTATCTGGATTGGTCGTCTCAACGAAGGTGTTAAAGCTCATCTCAAGGTCTGGGCCAAGATGGTTTCTTCCTGGCCGCTAACGCTCTGGTACGACCCGCAAGCGTTGCTGGCGCCGGTGCTTGCCCGGGAAATACGTAACGCTGTTGCCGCTGAGAAAATACCCGAAGCATTTCTGGCAGAAGCAAGTAGCAAACATGAATTTTTGGCACGTATTTTTCAGCTACAAGATCTGGCCTACAGCACTATAAAAAATGGCATTGCCCAGGGCAAAACCTTCGACGACATGGCAAAGGTATTTTTAGTCAACCACTTGGGTATGGATCGAGGAGAATTAGCACAAATACAAAGGCAAAGCCTGAAGGAATTCACGGATTTTGCCAATGAACTGACCAGGCTTCGGGGCAACCCCGGATCCGGGGGATTCACACTGGCCGATATCAACCAGCTCTGGCAGGCAGGCAATGAAGCCAGCCTGAAAAAGTGGTACGAGAAAGAGCTTGGGCTGAGGGCGGTTTTAGCAGCAGCATCGGACCTGATAAGAGTAGATCTGCTTATTAAAGATAAGAGTGAGGGAGGTGTCTATTTGGATGTCGACTCGCTACCTCCTTATAATCAAAATTTGTTTAAACACATTAACCCTCCGGAAAATCTTTTAATTGAAGGCCAGCTGAATAATTTAATTAATCATCTGATTATGGAGTATTTAAGTGAGCCAGGGCCGGAACAACTTTTTCCTAAAAGAAATCCTGATCCGGAAATACAGGAGAAATATAATCAATTAAAGGAAAAATACCCTGATTTTACCCAGGCTGTTAGAGAGGTCATAGCCAATCACAAAAAAGAGCCTCTTTTCGTTTTTCCAGAATCCATCAGGGCTATTCCTGGTTCAGCAGAAATAACCTTGGTTTTTTCAAAAATGGTCGAGCCCAGAAATAGTTTAATTATTGCGCCACGGGACAGCCAGGTTCTCAAGACAGTTAAGCAAGAAATGATAAAACGGCATCAGTTGATTGAACGTTTAGATATAGACAATCCATCAAAACTTTATAGTTACGATCTCGCTGAAGTCAAGGCAGCCGTTATCAATGAATTGGGAATCGATCGAGTAACCGCCGGTTTTTTTATTTCATATCGGACTGATGGAATAATGTATGGATCCGGCTCGACCTTGCAGCTATCAGGGCCAAGTGTGTTTCGTGATGTCATGAAGCAATATTTCAATGCTTATCTTTCAGGAGAGGATCTTCTTGATTACGAAAAAAAATCCTATTTCACGCAAATTAATCCATTGGCAAAGATTGATTTAGTGAGTTTGGAAACTGATGAACAGGCCAGTAGCTGGGTCACCACTGTTGATAAAACCGTGCGTTATGCCCTGAACGATGAGCAAGACAGCCATTATGGCAACCAGATTATTCTCCAGCTGGGTAACAGCGACAATGAAGTCAAAGCCAGCTTTTACCTGAGGAAAAAATACCAGCCCTATTTTAGCTGGCATATACGACTGGAGCCTGATGGTACCTTGATTAATCCAGTGACAGGCCGTGACATTGAGCTCAGGATATTGCGAGCCGGTTTTATTAAAGACGACACACGTATTATTGTTGTGGGTCATGGTAGTGAGGGTAACAAGGCTGGCTTGGGCCTGTTTCGCAAAAAGGCCGATTCCAGAGAGTTTCTCCTGGGCGGGAAGACGGTTGGCCAATTGGCCGAGGTGCTCAAGCGCATAACTGGCGGGCAATTTGTCAGCACCGTCAGTTTGGTGGGTTGTGGCGCTGCTGCCAGCGGGGAGCACTACCCTGTGGAAAAGTTCGCCAGGAAACTGTTTGGTAAAATCAGGACAAAACGAATCACTGTCCGTAATGCCCTGGTGGCGGTGGATATGCTCGGGCGCAAATGGACCGGCATTCTCCCTGCCGATGGCAATGTGCTGTGGTCACAATCAGACCCTCGCGTCAAGCTGGTGCTTGAAGAAGACGAACGGGGACAGTTAATGCCCCGCCAGCTCCCGGTTGCAGAAGGGCTGGTGAAAAAACTCCGGAATTTACCCGCTTTGCCCCTCGGCAGGAATTATGCCTATCTGGGCAAGAATGCCCCTCATTTCGATCAGGCCAGACGCTTACTGCTTGATACGATTATCGACAACAATCACCAAAACAATGGCAGGCAGAAACTCTCCGACCTGGTTGACCATTACAACCTTCGGCTGCAACAAGTCACCCGTGATAACTTTTCCCCTTACCGGTTGATGCCGTTGCCGACTGTCGATGCTGAACTGCCTTTTGTGCAGACAGGGGCACCAAGAAAGCTGCACCTCAGCGCCTTTGTTCGTGCAGACTCAATCGGTGACCCGTTTTCGGGTATTGGCTTGCTGGCCTATGGTAATCCTTATGCGCAGGAGAACTTTTTCCAGACCCAGCAGGCGGGATATCAGCTGGCCCGGCAAGTCGCAAGCCCGCCATCTGACGCCATGGCAACACTGTTTACCCGCCTGCTGCATGGGTCTTTACAGGACATTATTGCACCCGGTGGCCACGACATAGATCCGTTCCGGGTTTCTAGTCCTGATCTGCTGGTTTCGGTATTGGGAAAAGATGACCTGCTTGCCCTGAATGCCCAAAAGCTACGAAATGACTTTTCCGAATTGGCCCAGCAGTACGTCAAGACTCTGAGAAGGTTATTGGGTGACTTTCTGGCCGACAAACGGGCGGAACAAAAAGCACCGAGACTGAACGCCTGGAAAAGGCATGAACAAAGAAAGTCGTTTCAAAATACCCTTTCGCGTGAGGTTAAAAAAAGGCTGAAGCACCAACCGGATGGTAAGGTCAGTTTCACGGATCCTGTGCCTCGGCCTGACAGAGAGTCTTTTGCTGGCGACAAACCTGGCAAATACCTGCCTGTTGTCGCCAACCCTGCGGGCGAAACTTATGTTCTGGTGAGCGTGCCAGAGTTTAACGGCGGGATTTTTCCGGACAATCTGCGCAATATCCTGTTTATGCTCCAGTCCTCAGGTCCGCTGGAGAAGCGTAATGCCCAAACGCTGATCAAGACCATTGAGTCAGCCTATTCCCATCACTCAGCCTCCCTGCCAGAACAGCGGCTCGATGAAAAAATGGCCCGACTGCCGCTGGCTGATGTGGTCACACTGGCCAATGAAATCGAACACTTCGACACCGGGCACCGGGCAGTCCAGAGCCTGATGCAAAAACTCTTGTCGCGTCTGGTGGCCAGCGTAGTCACCACGCTGGAAAACGGTGACAAACCCAATCGCCAGCAGAAGCTGCTGATTGCGGAGTTGTCCAGCCGACTTCCCGACGACAACAGCGGCTTCAGGGTTCCGCTTCCGGAAAACCCTGAACACCGGGCTTATCTGGACTTTTCTCTGCCCTACGACGAAGATCGCTATTCTTCCTCACAGACCGTTCTGGGGGCTCGTTCGCCCTTTTTTATCTCTGCCATTGATCATAATGCCTATCGCTCCCAGCTGCGTGAGCTGGCGCAATGGGATGAACCACCAAAAGGACTGGAGGATGTGATTGGCTATTTCAATAAACCGAATAAATTCATCGATAGCCTTCTGCTCTGGCGCAAATGGCAGACAGAGAATGGTTTGGAGACGATCACGCCACCCGTTGATATAAAGCTGGCACCCGACCGTTTGATCTTCGACAGCCGGGTGATTATACGGCAGTGGGAAAAAAATGAGCCCGCTATCATTCAGGTCGGACTGTCGAGTGCACGACCAGAATCGTTTGATTCCCACCTCACCCGGGTGATGACCCAATCCTGCGGACTGGCTCTGCTCCTGCAACTGCATGCAAGGCAGGCACCCCACTCTGTTATCACCAGGGCTATGGAAATATGGGAAACGGATGACCCTCGATCTCCTGCTGGCCGTTACGGTTTTAACAACGGACTGAAACTGCAGCCGCTGCCCGCTGACAGCGATCCGCTTTATCAGCTGCTGGCCGCTCAGAGTAATGACCATGATCTTAAGTTTGCCCGGGGCTCTGTGGATGATTTTCATTGGGCACTGGAGGTATTGTTCAGGGAAGAGCGCCTTGCCCGCTCCGTCAGAACCGTTATTAATCACCTCGAAATAAAGCCGGAGACCACTGTCGATGGGTTTGTGCAGGGTCTGGTTAATATATACAGGGATTACTGGCAACAGACGCAGGATTCGCAGCTGCGTTCTGCGCTGGCGTTGCAGAAAGCGGATTACCAGACGTTGGAAACAGGAATATCCAGCTCCGGTTTGCCCGCTGAAGACAGGGAAAGGTTATTGACAGATTTGGGTTCTATGCAAAACCCTCCAGACACAGGCGGAACGTCTTCATACTTCCATGGTCACAAAATCAAAGCGGGCAGTCCCGGAATTCTCAGAGAAGTGCCGCTGGCTTTCTATGGCGACGAAGGCTCGCGCTCGCAGATCGCGATCTTGTTCTCTGCCCAATATATCGAAGATATTCTGAAAAACGATGCGCCTTCAAACAAGATGCATTCAGCGCAGGATGTTATTATCAGAACGCTTCGAATATTCAAAAGCACTTTTAAATACCAGGCTTTTTCCAAAACGTTGGAGAAAACGCGGAGCCAGACCTTTGAAAACCTCCAGAAACTGGTGGATCAAGGTATTATTGATGGTTCTGTCGGCAAAGGCTTCAACAAGGTCAAAATACCCGACTCTGTCCGACTATTACTGGTCATCACCCCTCCCGCTTCATCGGGTACAACTCAGCCGGAACCGATTCTGGTTAATAATACCGGTTGTGTCCTGAAAATTGATCCGGGCCAGTATGTCACTGAAGGCAAAATGCGGGTTGAACACTATCACACTTTATCAAGCCTGATAGTCCGGTATATTGTTGCAGCAAATCGGTTGGAAGGCATCGACAGCGATTCTGAAACCCTTCAAAAAAACATACTGCGGGACATTGGCGTTGATGACATTACGATATTACAAAAGGATGCAAAACTTCCAGCTGTCCCTGATGACACTCAAGGAGGACGGCTCGGTCTTGAAATAGAGTTTGATTGCATAACCGTAGATGCTGAATCGAGACAATCGCTTGCGTTTACTAAATATATCCCTAAAGAGCTTTTGAACCCTACCTACCCTGCTCTGGTTCTATCTACCGATGACAATGATGGTCGCTCTATCATTGAAATCATTACCGGGCCCAAGCCTCTCTCGGATTATATGGATGAATCCTCAGCTTTATCACGAGCCACCAATACCTTAGCCAAGGTTTTAGCGAATTTACCTAAGAGTGGTTATACCGTAGACGACATCACTCAAGAGTATAATAACAAGCTGCTTGGCAATAATCCCACTGACGATTTAGAAGAATACCGGTTACACACTAATTCAAAGATGAATCCTGAGGTCTCATTGCCTGCCGAGCTAAAAGGAAAGCCATTACCTTATCATGTTCAGGTTAATATCGGGGTCGATCTTAGCGGGATTGGGGATATAACATCCTATATTGCCACTCTTATTGCTCCGAGGAAAAGTGATGTATTAAGGCGAGTTTTTCAGTTGAGCCAATATATGGCTTCAAATGTCTCAAAAAAACTGAGTCTGAATTCTGACTTGCTGAAATCCATGTTTACTGCCCATTTATACAAGCAGGCATTGGACAGTTCAACCAGGGAATTTGACAGAGATAAACAGGGTATTAAAGGCTCACCGGTCACTCAACTTGAAGGATTATTGAAACTGGGTACCGCCGATTTTTTAATGACTGTTATCTCTGATCTGGATGCTGCTCAACTTAAGTCAGCCATCCGGGATTACGGCTGGCAAGCCTTTGCTTCATTGATGCAGGAAACGGTCAATGAGTTGGCCAGAGTGGGCTCCGAGACTGAAGGGACTGGCAGACAGTGGACAGCGCCCGAAAAACTACTGCAAGCCAGATTAAAATCGCTGTTTATCGACACCCTGGATTATCGTATCGAACATGGGAGGATGCCTTTACCCCTGAGTAATTACTATGACTATATTGAATTACCGCAAGGCAAAGACAAAGAACCGACGTTTATTTTTATCGATGCCCCAGGAACCTTAAGACAACCTGTCACTCGTTACAACAGTGGCCTGGATGGAGTCCGTTACCTCGGCACCCTGGAGGTTCGTGAACCCTGGCCTGCACTCAAAAAGATAGGCTTTTCCCCTCCCGGCCATTCAACGGCTGCGGTAATAAAATTCGTTCAGAACCGGGGTTTACTGGGTGCAGACCCGGACGTTGACGGGATCTTTTTTATTAGAGCCCGATCCCTGCTCACCACTGACATCCTGTCCAGACATCACCGGGACTGGATCGAGCAGTCTATCCTCGACCGGCTGGGTCAACTCAGCCAGGCAAAGCTGGAGCATGTAACCCGCTCCTTCTTCGACTATCACGAAGCAGCACCGGACATCATCGGGCAGGACACACTGAGCCGGTTGCTGCTGACGGCCAACCTCTGGGCAATGACCGGCGGGCGGTCAGAATCATCCTGGGACACCCTGGCGCAGTTGCAAAAAATGGTGTCTGTTGATTTTAACCTTCAGCGGATGCCCAGCTGGGATCATCAGCTGCCTGCCACAGCCACTGACAGCGACGCCCTGCTTGTCGCCCGCTGGCAGCAGCTGGCAAGGTTCAATCTGCCCGCCAGTCTTTACCGACTTCTGTACTTGTTTACCGGAGCCGAAGATTTTATTAAAGCGGTTCTTGAGTCGGGAAAGGCAGTTTCCGGGAACGGAATGTCACTGGGTCGCTTGTGTCGTGAAATAATCATTACCCTTAACTCCGAAAGCTACCTGTATCAGAGTCACCTTGATAGCAATCCACTGACCCTGACGGTGGGAATAAAAGACACCACTTTTGATAACCGTGAGGCTATCGCTACAGGAAAGCTGTTCGCAACCGCCCTGCTAAACCATCCCGACGTGGCGGCTGTCGGTCAGGCTCAAACGGAGTTACGGGCGATCTGGAGATTATCGGCAATCACCACTGGCCGTAATTATGGCCTGACCTCAGAACTGGTACCGGTCGCTTTTCCAAAGCAGAAAGACGCCCTGTACACACAGTTTGTGGATGGCATCAGCCGCATCAATCACAACTGGCAATTTGCTTCCGGGTCGGTCGCGGATTTCGCCCGGGTTCTGTACCGGTTGTCCTCCCAGCATGATCAGGGCAGGCTGAAAGAGGCTTTTGAACGGGTTAGGAACTACCATCGTCAGCACCCCAAAGTATCCCTGGACACTTTTATCTCGGCTCTGGTGGAGACACACAGGAATCTGCCCGATAAACGGGCGGGCCTGGTTCTGCGTCAGGCTATCGGGAAAGCGGGATGCACTTATCTGCAACAGGCCCTTACGGAGAAGAAAGCATCCCTGGTTGCCGGTCTGAAAACAATGATATTGGTCGAGACTATTGACCCGTTTTATGATGACCGTGATTCGTTCGATGGCACTACTGCATTTAAGATTGACCGCCACATATCGGTAAAACTGAGCCCTGCTTACTTTCGTTATGGGGGCACAGAGTATCTTTTATTAGTCGATGGTCTTCAGGACTTCCTGGCAACGCCCCTGGGCGAAGATTACCGGAAGAAAATCAGGAACGATCCCGCAACTTCATCTCAAGATCAGACCCTGACCGTTGATGCCCCGAAAGCCGTGGCCGGAAAGCAGCAAATCGTCGTTTGGTTATCACACACTGGCGAGAAAGTGGTGATTAACCCCGATGCCGCTGCCAGTCAAAAAAACCGTTTGTCCAGCTTGATTCCAGTGTTTACTGCCCTGGTTAAATCCGGCCATGAACTGAACGGTGGCCGTCAGCTTGCCCCTTCAGAGGTTGAAGGGATTGAAAGAAGGGTTCGCCAGCAAATGGGGCTGGCGCCCCTGGTGCAGCTTGACGACACCGGGAATCTGAATCTGAAAGAGGACACCGCATCTGGCCGGATCGTCTTTGAAAAAACCTACACCATTGACAAACCTGCCATACCGGAAAGCCTGCTGGCCAGAAGCCCGACAGTCGTCAATGACTCACCTTTATTCACCCTTCAATGGCTGGCTGCCGACAGTCAACCGGGCCTGCAACTGATAACAGCCCCGCTCTCCCTGGATGAGCTAAGCAGGCACCGGCCTTTGCTGGATGCCGCTTTTCAGGCACTGGGTAAAACAATCTCGACCTTGTCTGGCTCGGTTAAAAACCGGGATTTGGTCTGGACCTTTCACGAACGGCTTGCCAACACGGAGCCAGTAAAAAAAGACAACGCCCTGGGCCGGTTAATCTTTGAAAAAATAACTTACACGGTCCACAGACCCACCGGATCACACACCCTGATGTATCAAAGCCCGATAAAAATCGGTGCTACACCTTTGACCACCCTGAAATGGCTTGGTCCGGGACTCTATCCGGGTTTGCAACTGGTAACGCCCCCCCTTGCACTGAGTCACCAGACCACCAACAGGGATAAGTTGGAAGCCACTTTTTACGCAGTGGACAAAATTATCTCGACGCAGCCTCAACCGCTCAGTGACCAACTCTTTCACTCAAAGTTTGACGGGTATTTCAGGCACCGGCTGCCTCCTTATGTTGATGAGCCGAAGACCATCTGGCAGACAAAAATCACCGGCAGTGCAGACACCGGAATCATCCTGAGGTTTGCCTCCGGGAATTTGGACAAGCCCCTGGCCCCTGTCCTGTTTGCTGTCACTGATGGTCCTGAGAAAGAGCGGCTGCTGGCCAGCCTGCAGGCCGCCACCCGGTTTGTGAGCACTGTTACCCCGGCTTCAGGCAACGAGGTAACCCATGCCCAGTTAAGGTCGCTGTTTACCCTGTTGTTGTTCCGACTGTCGAGCGACGAACTGCCCGGGCAAGCCCTGTTTCCGGGGGTAAGGCTGGCAGACTATATCCACACTTACCTCTCAGACGGTGCCGTGACCACACTCAGTCACCACATCAACCGTGTTGGCCTGCAACAAGTCACTGACGATCTGGTCACTGATCTTGCACAACAGGCAGCCGGTACCCCGGACCCGCAAGCAGGAGACAGGATCAAGGATCTGCTGGGGACGACCCTGGATTACCGACTTGCCAACGGCGCCGGACTCTTGCCCGGCACACTGCCTGACACCTACTCGCTACCCCTGGCGGATGGCGGAAAATACCGGGAACTCTGGACCGGGCTGATGTCAGAGTACGACACAACGCGACGGGTCTTCAAAGACGCCGATGGCCATTATCTGCTGGACGCAGCTCTGCCGCTCGAAAGTAGCAGTATGGAGCAGCTGTATCAGTCCGATAAGCTGACGGGCCCTCTCAAGCTGGCGTTAAAACCAGACTCGCTGGGCCGCGATCAGGAGGTTACCCGTACCTTTCTTGAAATGGCAATGTCCAGGATGGATACCGACTGGCCGTGGTTTTCGAGACGCTTCTCGTCATTACCGAAATCGCGGCGTTTCACCCTGGTGGAAGCACTGGGTCAATATTCTTCCAACTATCCGGAGGCCGATGTCAGGCGGCTGGCCCGTGCCCTTACCAAAATCCAGCTTGGCGTTATTAATGAGCAGATCATTCAAGGTGATAATCCTGAGACACCGGCGATGTTTCGCATCAAGAGTCTGGAATCGCTCTCAGGCGAGAACACGCTGACCACCGAAGATGGCAGCAAGGTCTATTTTCATGCTGGCTCTCTGTTGCCGGTAACCCACAAAAAGGCCCCATCACCCGATCTTCAACAGATGCTGCTGAGGGGGTCACACAGTAGCCAGTTTCCCGGATCGTTTCTGGATAGGCGCCACAGCGGCAGACTGTACCGGCAAGCCCTGCAGGACGGCCAGCTGGCACCCGACCGTTTCCGGGATGATGTCGGGCGGTTTATTGAAATTCTCAGTCACCAGGGGGAAAGCCATCGTCGAGAATTCCACAAGCAGCACCGGCTTGACCTGAGTGCGGGGCGGCCTGTCCACTGGCGGTTAAACCCCCATCTTTTACTGCAGGCGTCCAGCTTGCGGGTCACGGATACGGCGGTCATCATTGAGCTTGGAATGAAGAAGAACCCTTCGCTGACCCTAGAGTCCTTCGGCACAGTTGTCGACCGGTTCTATGCCCTGAGTCTGGCCAAGAGTATAGAGGCAGTTGATGCTGCACTGTTCCAATCTGGCTGGCCAAAGGAGGCCGGACAACTGGCGCAACTGGGCAACTCCATTGGTTTTGACGCTGCCCAACAATGGGTTTCCCTGCCTGCGCTGAACCAGGCCAATACTCTCTATACCCTTCTGGCAGACAACAATCGGGAAGCCATTGAGCGTCAGTTTGACCCTATTGGCTCACCCGCCAGTCAGAAAGACTTTAAACAGGCGATGACGTGGCTGTTCGCCTGGAAGCCTGAATTACTCACATTGAGCTTTGACAGGGTCTCTGACTACCTTCAGACGCACCGGGATGACCCGGATATTGGCACCTTCGCCAGGGCACTGTACGAGTTTGACCGGAAACTGTCGAATGATAACAGGGACCTGTTCAGGGGGATGCTCAGCCATCAGCAGGTCGAACGGCTGAGCGACGTTCTGGCCTATCAGGTCCCTGAGCAGCGGGAACTGATCAGCTTCATAAACACACTTAAAACAGCGGTCAACTCCCAAGCCCCGGTAACCGATGCAGCCGGGTTTGCTCCATCGACCTACCGGCTGGTTCGCTCTGAAAGCGGGTTGAAGGTTGTCGTCATCAAGGACCCGGATGCGTCAGACCAGAAACGCTGCCGACGCGGGGTCGGCGGGTGCGGAACCCGCCTGCTCCTGACGGGAAATCTGGCGGATCATCCCCTTTTGGGCATTGACAGTACAGACATCAGTAACACCGATACCGGCAAACCTTATTACAAAGTTGAGTTCCTGACCTTCCAGGGTAAGCTGCACAGGGTGCTTAGCCGTTCAGATAGCGATATCACAGCCACCCCCCTGAGCGAGGGAACTTCGCTTCATGACAGTATCCACGATAGCAGTGGTTCCCGATTAGAGCGTGTCATTCCGGCCACAGGGGTCACTACCACGTCTGTAGCGGTCAAGCGTTCCAGTGGCGAGGTTTATCAGCTGATTTCGGAAGATGACGGTCACTACCGCGCAATCCGCCTGCAAACCAACGACAGGCTGTTAGCCGCCTACGACAGCAGCGGGAAAACCTTGATCCCGGTGCTGGAAAAGAACGACCATGGCCAGACAGTTTATGGCTTGAAACTGGACAATGCCGCGTCAGATACAAACGGGCTGTTCAAACTCAACCCGGCGGAACCGCTGGAGGAGCAACTGGCCGCTGCCCGCCGGGAAAATCATCGGCTGTCAGCCGTCAGTTCCGAGCTACGGACGCTGACGGGCACGGATGACAGGATAGCCGTGATCCTTACTGCCGACTATCGCCCCGGCCAGCCACTGGCAAACCAGGCCCAACGGCTGCTGTCAGAACTGAGAGTCTTTATTGCCAGCCCGGCAGGGCAGCGTCTGGTCAATGCCCTGGGATTCCCCGACAGCTTTATCCAACCCGCCACTATGACTGAGCTGGACACTAAGCTGTTCCCAGGTATGGCGCCCCCCAACCCTCTGAGGCTGGTGATCAGGCTCGACAAACAGGCTCTCGCTGACCGGGTGATACCCTATCGCCGCGATGGCAACGGGGACCTGAGCGGCAACAGGCTGGTGCTGTTGCAGGTGGACCCGGCGGTGTTGGCCGGGCAACGTCACTCCACCAGTAATTACCTGGGGGCGTTGGCCTCTGTCCTGAAAGATTTGTGTCGGGCAGCACTGGCCAGTACTGAACAGTCGGACTCACCGGCTATCGCCATGACCTGGTTGCAGGGGAAAAAAATCACCGGGGACCGGACGCTGCTGCAACTGGAAAATCAACTTCGCAAGCAGTTCGACCTGCAGACCGTCCAGACCAATGCTGCCGCCCCCGAGCCTGTTCAGGTGGTCACTGCAGCAGGCGGGATAACGACCGTGAAAACCCGCCAGCAGGTCCGCATTGCCTATAAAGCCATTGCCGAGCCCCTGTCCGGCTTTGACCAGTTGGTAGGAGATAGGGAAACCCGTCTACTGTTTCAGCGGGTTCAGTATTTTTGCAACCAACGGGTTGACCAGTTACCCGGCGCTGGTCGTTCGAGGCTGGGGAACCTCCGCTCACTCTTGACCCAGGTGGCCTGGAGCGGGCTGGTCAGCCAGGGTATGGTGACTGCGCAGCTTGCACTTCTGGCTGACCCGGCGGATGTGGTCACGGCTGTGCTCGACAAAGATGAGCTGAAAGCACTGGCCGGGATCGATGATCTTGCCAGGCACCTTGAGGGTGTGCTGAGCGATGCCCTGAAAGACCGACGGGGCAGCACCCTCACGGCGACCAAACGACAGTCGTTGTTGACCTGGTTAAGTCGTGCAGAGACGTTACTGGCAGATGCAAAGGCGGTGCGCGATAAATGGGCCGACCCCGGACAGCTTCCTCTCGGAGAGGATTCCTACGACAATGTGCCGGTCACCGCTGGTAGCCGGAAAAACCTTGTCCTGACCAGCACCGGGCGGCAAAAGGTCACCCGGTTGGGTAACCAGCATCTCATTGCCATTGAAAGCCAGAACAGCCCCCTGGCCGCTCCGGCAGGGGATGAGCTTAACGGTTTGCTGGCACTGTTGAGACAGCAGCCGCCTGCCGGGGCGGCACTGCAGGCCGAGCTTCAGCATGCCCCTGCCTCCGACCCGGACTATTACCGGGACGCGATCGAGCGTACCCTGTCACCGCTGTCCCGGCAGCAGACCGACAACCTGGACGACACCCTTGTTGATTTGCTCAAAAAACCGTCCCTGACCGGCGCTGAGCCGCTGCTGGCGGAGTATTTTTTTCAACGGCGGCTCAGAGGTTTGGAAACCACAGACCAGACCAGGTTGCGGACCAATGCCCTGAGGGCCAATAAATGGCTTGATCGCCTGCAAAAAAATCCGCCATTGCCTCCGGGCCCGGGCAGGAAGGCCCCGACTTTCATCACCGATACCGGGCTGGGCCGTCACCAGGCCCGGGTTCAGACCACAGCCGGCCAAAAGACGTTCACGCTGGGTCGCCGGGATGACCTGGCTTTTTCCGACCAAGGGCCTGGCTATACCCTGATCCGCAGCGAAGAGCACCGCAAGGTCTTTCGCGTCGAGCTTCCCGATCGCTGGCCAGACCGTCTTTTGCAGATCAGGCTGCTTGTCTTCATGGAGCCTTATCGCAGGCTGCAACGGAAGGGCCGTATTGGCAAAGAGCAATTACAGAACGACCTTCAGCTCATTGCCCGGGGGATGGCTGAGTCACGTCTGTCGAACCTTCTTCAGGCGTTGGTGCAAACCATCAGGGACGCGGGCATTGCCGATGATAGCCCGTTTAAAATAAGAATCAGCCTCAAGCCTCTCTTGCCCTTGGTGGACAGTCGTGTCGAGGTGAGTGGGACAGGCAGCGGCATTGTCCTTTTAAGGCTGGGCACGAAGGACAGGAACAAGCCATTTATTTTCCGGGAAACCCTGGCGAGCCTGGTCGGTGCCAGTCTGTTGAAAGCTCTTGAGGGTGGTGGTGGGTCGCTGTCAGCCTTGCGCCAGCAAGTGCGGCGGCAGTTCGGGATCAACACCGGGACAGTGCCTGACGGTGAGTCGCGCCCCCTGGGACTGACCCGTCAGTTCGAACTGACCCCGGTGGCTGACAATCCCTCAGGCACAGGCCTCTATCGGCAACTGGTCGTAGGCTATCATAACCTGCTGTTAGCTGAAGGTGGTACTGAAGCCGATTACCGCCGGGCACTGGCGTATTTGGAGCTGCATAATAGCGCCAGGATTCAGGCAATAAAGGACAGCCTTGCCAAAGGGGAAATTAAAGTCAGTGTCAGTGAGCGCACTCTTTTCAACAAGATCGTCAGTGAAAAACGATCTTCTGCTCCCTTGATCCCAGCTCCCCACTTTGATCATACCATCGCCCCCTATATTCCCCCGCCCCCCGGCTCTGAGCTGATCAACGCGGATTACCGGGCCTTCTGGAGTGTCGGTTCCGGCATGGAATCCCTGCTTGACGCCAGGCTGCTGGGGTTAAGTCGGGTGGCGGCAAAAAACTTTTTCGGGCCAAAAGTCTTTGCCAGCGCTTACCTGAAGTCACTGCTGGTTCATTTTATCTACTGGAAGATGGAGCAGGTTCTGAGTAGCAACGGCCAGCCAGCCAGCCGGATACACCTGGGAGTCACCGATGCAGTAACGGCCATACTGCCTGACAACGACATCAATGAAATCGCAAACCTGGAGAGGAATACGAGGACATCCATAAAGAATTCGGTGAAGAATTCGGGGACATCCAAAAATTCGAGGACATCCACAGTCGCCGCATTGGAAAAAGCCTGCACTTTTGTTGCCCGGGGACTCGGCTGGGAGCGTTTTGACACCGGCCTGCTGGCCAATATGAAGCAAGATGTGGACACCGTATTCAAAGAGGCAGTAGAACTGCGACAGCGCGTCGGCAAGCCGTTCCAGTTGCCGGTTAACCAACAGCAGGACGCCCAGAGCAAAGAACCAACGTCTGTGCAAGCTTTAGTGGGGCAGGATACGACCATTGAAACCACCGCCAGCAGCCCTCGTCATATCGTTATGGCAGACGGTAAAAGGCGTTATCTGAAAATAACCCCGGCGGGCCCGGGCAATCCTTTCCCGCTTATGTCTCCCCAATCACAGGATGGTCTGAAGCAACTGTTACGGCGGCCCCTGAATCCGGGTAAAAGTGCTTCGGGCACCGAGGCTTACCTGTCACAGCTGGCACGCCATTATGAGACTTTTAGTGAACTGAAGGACATTGACATTACCGGCCAGGTCAATGCCATTATTGACAAGATGGACGATGTCACCCGCCAGCAGTTTGCAGAGGGTTTCCTGCAATATACCCGGCAGTCAGCCATCCCGGCCGGTCTGGCCGAAACCATCGCCGGGAAATTGCTTGCGGCAGAGGTCACCGCGCTGGGTTCCCTGCCTGAAAGGCTTGCCACCGGGCTTTATCAGCGGCTCAACGGGCTACTGAGCCTGACCGGGAAAAAGGCATTTTCGCTGACCTCCGGCAATCTGATGATTCGGGTGCTGACCGACCCTTCAATGACCGCCGATGCCTCCTACCTGATGCCTGCCCAACACACACTGGTGCTGGGCAATGGCGACGCTGACAGTCCGCTGACCGCCGCGGCAGCACTGGCTCTCCTGCAAGCCGCCCAAGCACAGAAACCAGAGGATCAGACAAAAACATTCCTGGCCCTGCAACAGAAGCGAGTCAGACTACCCGAGGGCATAGACAGCCTGTCGCCAGAGTCGCTGGTCAGCGAGTTCACGGTTAAGGAAGGCAAGCTGACCCTCTCCGGCTTGCTGGAACGTCTGACCAGCTTTATCGGGATGGCGGACAGGCTGAAGCGGGAAAGTTCCTCCGAAGCCCGCACTCTGGCCAGAGATATTCGCCAGAATGTGGCCGACAGCGTTGCCGCACTCAGAAGTGATATCGATTTTGGCCAGATGGCTGACATGGTTGATATGTCCGACCGTCATTTCCGGGAGGCCCTGCAGAAACTGGACCAGACAGGTTTGCCAGCCGGTCAGGCAACAAGGCTGCCCGATGCAGACTGCGAACTGTGCTACGGCTTCGGGCCGGTCAGAACCCTGATGGCCCTGATGGACCGGGTCAGCAGTCACCTGGATGCCATTGAGGTCAGTGGACGCTTCATTAATATCAGACAGACTGCTGGTGACAAGGGGTTGCTGGCAGACGCCTTCCTGCTGCTGGAACAGGGACGTTTTGCGGCGGTTACCACCGAGGACATTCTCGACAATCCGAGGTTTAGAAAGAATCTTCTTGATCTGTTACGGCAAGCGCTGGCGGAACGACAGGGACTGACGCCGGAGCAAGTCATTGACCGAATGGTCATTTTGCTCAATGACTCGGGCTACAGCGCCGACGACACCCGCTATGTCAAGGAACAGCTGCTTGCAAGCCCGGAATTCATGGCGCGCCTCCAGCCCCGAAAAGGCCATACCGGCGGCGATGGCTCTGAGCCCGGTGACACCACACCTGGAGGCGGGTCGAAAAGATGGCAAGGGAAATTCATGCGCACGCTGGACCGGCTGGACCGGAGTAAGAAATTCACCCGAGCCAGAGTGGGTTTCGGCGCAGGGAATGCCATCGCTGGTTTAGCCATGTCCACGATGACACTGATCAATCTGGAAAAGTACGGGTACGCGATGCCTGATGATGCCAGGGACATGGCCTATGCAGGGACGAGCCTGAACATCATCGGCTCAACCTACACCCTCGCTATGAGCGGCAACTGGTTGCTGAGCAAAACCCTTGTCAAAACGAAAAATCCGGCAGGGACTATTGGCGTCGCTTTAAAACTGGGCCCGAAAGCGTCGCGAATGGTTGCCAGGGCTTTACCGGTTATTGGCAATGTCGTTGCTATTGTCTCTGGTTTTCTTTCGCTGAAAGGTAATGTCGAAAACGCCGATGCGGCAAGCAAGGCTGGCAACCACAAACAGGCGACCCTTTTTGTGGCAATGATGAGCCTGGATTTGATGACGCTTGGCCTTGATGTGCTCAGTACGGCGCTGGACTTCCTCTGTCCACAGCTGGGTCTGCTAGTGGACCTGGTCAGCACACTGCTGGGCTTCGTGCAGACTGCCCTGGCGGCACTGATGCCGCCACCTAACGCCAGGCAGGATTTCGAGGCTTTATTGGCGGGCGACGAATTCAAGAAATACGTTGACGGCAAGGCCGATCAATTTGAGAAAGCGGGCTACAGGAAGTTTCAGCTCTTCCAGGACGCCAGCGATTTTCTTGATCAGGATAAGTATGAGGATAATCTTGAGTCATTGAAGATATCTATTAGCCGAATTCTGAATGGTAAAAGAGACAAGGGACTTGCTCTTGAAGATAAGCTCAACCTCAGGCGAGTGCTGAGTGGGACGTCTGAGCAGGACTATATGTATGGTGAGAAAGGTTACAAGATATTTTATGGTCTGGGTGGCAATGACACCCTGATCGCTGACCGGGGGGAGCTTTATGGCGGAACAGGCCATGACCAGTTGATCCTTAAGAAAGGTAAAGCAGAAGGAGGCCGCGGCCACGATATTATCCGGATCGAAAAGTCAGGGACGGCGTTTGGGGGCCCCGGTAATGACAGGATCTGGATCGGCGATTCAGGGAGTGCCTATGGCAACAGAGGTAATGACGTCCTCTATCTGCAATATCGCGGGAAAGGCTTTGGCGGACCCGGTGATGACACTCTTTTTGACGGCGCGCTACAGTCCGGCGGCGCTGATAATGACCGGCTCGTAGATGGCCTTGGCGATATCGAACAGTATGGCGGTACTGGCAATGACGTGCTGCAACCGGGTTTAGGCAGAGGAAACATTAGAGGGGGGTATGGAAAAGATACCCTGGTTTTGCCGGCAGAGGTCAGGTTTCCTTACTCCAGAATCAACAACTTCTCGCAAAAGGTTAAGGGTTACCATTACCTTCGCAGGACAGAATCCCGGGCATTCTTCGAGGTTAACTTGGAACAGGGACGCTGGCGTAACCATTTTGCTGAATACCTGCAAGACCACAACCTTAAACGCCTTGCGCCGGATGGCAGGGAAACAGGGGGAACAACCTCTCTTCTGCTCTTTCGCATATCGGAGCGCAGTTTCAGAACCACCGCATCCACCCCCGACGAGGATCTGAATCCAAAGAAATTATACATTGCCCCGCTGTCAGAAATAAAAGCTGACTACCTGCGTGAACAAGACGACAAAGTATTGATATCTGAACATTTACTGACGGGGTACGATCAAAAGCACACAGGCGTAAAACGGATTTCTGATCAGTACAGCAGCCAGACCTTCTATTACGCTGGGAAAATCCTGTACAAATTCGCCAGCAACTGGAGAGGACATACACAAAGAGGTCATGTCTATTTTTCGAATCAGGGCATCTACCTGAAATCAAACGAGGACGTGTATTACTTCAGCAAGCAGGGACTGATAGAACGCAGCAAAAGAGACCAACCCAATGAGCCCACCGTATTCTACACAACCCTCTGTCAGCTGCTGGAAACCGGGGGGACAATTAGCGGTATTGAAAATGTGGTGGGTTCGAAGCAAGGTCTGATAGTAAGGGGAACCGCCGAGCCCAACAAAATTTATTTGCGGGGGGGTAAAAATGTAGCCCATACCCTGGGCGGGAATGATGTTGTCAGTGCTGGCGATGGCACCAACCTGATCCACCTGGGGACGGGTGATGACCTGGCGTTGTTGGGTGTGGGCTCGAACGAGGTGTATGGAGGTCCTGGCAGGGATACCGTTTCTTACCGTCTTAAAAAAAATGGGGTCAGGCTGGACCTCAGCCACCGGAACCCGTCTGATTCGTCGACAGGGCAGCATCTGGAACAGGTAGAGGTCATTCAGGGCTCCCCGAGCAATGACAGGATCTGGGGAGACCACGGCAATACCCTGTTCGTTATCACCAACGGCACCAATGTCGTGGATGTCCGGGGCGGGAACGACACGGTGGTCGCCAACGGCGGAGAAACCTCTATCCGGTTGCGCAGCGGCTTTAACAGGGTGATGCTGGGTGAGGGCTGGCATGAGGTATACACGGGCACTCACTCGGACATCATCTTGCTGCGTCGTGGCAGCGATCTGGGCAATCACAAAATTCACGCTTATCAACACCAGAAGCCTGCAACAGGAAAATGGCCATTCGTGGTCGTCCGTTGGGAAATAGCCGGTAACTCTTGTGAGCACCGTCAGAAGGCCAGTTTGACGTTTAATCCCTTTGACCAGAGCCTGAACCTGCTTTTTGACGCTCAAAAGCCTGATGAGCATGCGACATTTGTCTTTCATACCCCCGGCTTATCCGACTTCAACACAGTACAGGTCAATACTTGTATTTACTGGGACGACGTGGCGGGCAAACAACCTTCCCGGTCACTGACCGGGGCTCTGACAACCCTTAGGAACACTACCCTCTCGACTCGTGTTAATTCAGGCAGCAGAACATGCCGGATCACAAGAGTAGTGGATGACTATGCCTTTACCCAAGAGGAGATGTTGGCATTTTTAAATCGCTACCCTGAAAAACCGGTAGGTCAATTCCCCCGGGATCAATGGCGTCAAAAGACTGAGCTGGAAAGCCTTGCCGATGAAGGAAAAACCCTCGGCGCTGGCCTGCACAGGATTGCCAGCCAGGAAAGCAATAATATCACGCTGGTGGTTGAGTTTGGTTTCGCCTCTTCCAGATGCAATCCAGGCAGTGGTGTTTTACGGAAGCTGACGTTTAAGCTGAATCAACAGCAGGTGCTCACTGAAGGTTCTGATATTTTGCGGAGTCTCTCTGTTGTGCCCCAGGGTCTTGGTTTGTTGGAGTTATGGCACACACTGACTTTAACATTGTTTGAAACCGGGGCAGACGGTCGCAGAAAACAACATGGCCGCCCTCAGGTGATACCGGGATTCAGGAAGGCGCGCCAATATACCTCGTTGTCTAAATGGACCGAAATATTCCCCGGTCAGCCAATGGCCAAAACCCTGAACATGCTGGAGATGGATTATACCTTCGAGACTCCTTTTATTCGCAAATGCAGTCCCTCCCCTTTATACAACAGCTCGGTGATTATGCCGACGGTTCACCTTGACCTGTCTTCAGACTCATACTCTGGCATCCCCATTATTATTGGCGGCCCGGGCAATGATCAGCTGACGGGCAACCCATCCACGGATAACGTGTTGCTGGGCATGGGAGGTGATGACCGGTTGCAGGATATGGGAGGCAATAACCTGTTCACGGTTGGCCTGGGTAATACGACAGTGATTACCGGCGGAGAGGGACACAACCAGCTGGTACATGACAAGTCTGCCGTCGTTTATAGTACCCGGCTCTTGCGGCGAAGCTCCAGAAGTCTGACCGCCAAGGTGACCCTCTTGAAGTATCAACTGGATGGCATGACCGTCAATGTGACAGAGGGCATCATAAAGACCCGATGGCGAAATACTGACTCAACCGGCAGCTGGCGCTATCACCAGACCCTATTCAATGCTATGGACAAGATTGCCGGGACCTCCGGAGATGATAGCTACTTTGGCAGCAATGGTACGGATATTTTCAGCACCGGGGGTGGCCTGGACAAGGTGAGCATGGGGGACGGAGACGACCGGGTCATCATTGACGCCCCCTGGCAGAAGGGTACCTCGCTGGACGGCGGTAGCGGTGCCAATACACTGGTCTTTGATTTGTCGGTGAGTCGTGATGTGACGGTCGACCTGAAGAATGGTTTAACGGTCGATCACTTTATCCTGGAGGACACCGGGAAGGGCAACATAAGATTTTCCGGTGATGATAACGATAACGTTTATGTGTCCAGAGGTGCCCTGCGCAGTTTTAATGGCCAGGGAGGGGATGACTACCTTTTTGTTCTGAAGCTGCCCGCCTATATCCATTTTAACGGTGGTCCGGGCAAAGACACACTGGACTTAAGCCAGGCAACCCTTGCCCCGGAATTTGTCCGGCTGAAACTGTCGGTGCAAAAAAACTCAGTGCGCCACTCTTGTCCTGTAAACGATACGCAACCCTGCTCACCGGATATAAACATCAAAAGTCGTTTGTTCTTTACGTTCCGGCTGCCCGGATCGCAGGTCACCTATCAGACATGGGATTCCACGGTCAGAAATTTTGAGGTTTTCAATGGCCCGACCAGCGACGATTTTTTCGAAATCCCGGCCCTCGCCGGACTCACCGTCGATGGCAAAGGGGGCGATGATACTTTCATAATTTCCGCTGCCCACATCAGGGGCAATAGTTCAATCACCACCACCATCGGGGGAACAGGATACAACCGACATTATGGTAGCGAAGACGCTGACCGGATGGTGGCGAACCTGGGCCCGGACCTGCTTTCTGGTCACCTGGGTCCGGATACTTACGTTATCCACGCCCAGGCCAATGGCACCCAAATCATAGACCGGGACAACGGGAATAGCCTGATATTGCATGGGGTACAACCGGAAAAGCTGGACTGGCGGCTGACCGAAAACTATACCCTTCTGGAAGTAAACAACGATGGACAAATATTTTTCAGCATCGATTTACGGCACGTTCCCCATTGTGTACGCGAAGACAGCAGTCTGGTTACCGGGCACTTTATTGACAGTCTGGAGCAGCATATTTGGCACCTGACAACGATTGATCCGGTCAGTAACGAAGCCAGAGTTCTGACCGGCCAAAACCTTCGGAGTTACTATCACTCCAGGCTGACTGTTGACAATCGGCTGGACAGCACTTACCAGCTCAGCAATATCACGGCATTGGTGCATGGCGGGCCAGGTGATGACGTGTTCTTCATCTCGGGTACGGTCAAGCCGGAGGCCGGGCTGTTCGGAGAGTCGGGAAATGATATTTTTCATCTTAAAAGCAGTGGTGCCAGCGTATATCCCGGCCCCGGCAATAACCTTGTCAGCCTGGAACTGGAAAATTCTGAGAAAGATGGCAAAGAAAATGGCACGGTGAAGCTGTTCTTTGACCCCTCTTCGTTTAACCGGGTTCAGCTGGAAGGTGTCAGCCTTACGGATTTGCAGGCAGCAAGCTGGCGTCCGCTGGCTCAGCGCAATACCACTGACAGTAGTGACCAGGCTCCTTGTCCAGCCGGCTTATCCCGCCTGCTGCCGCCTCCGGTCACTGGCGGCAGTTTTATCCTGGCAACCTGGATTCGCCAGGACTTGCCCCTCGGCGGGCTAACACGGGCCGGGAGCACGCTGATTCATTTTGCCGATGCTGACGGCTCTGATGCCATCAGCTTGAGCCAGAAACCTGGTGGGCTGGAGATCAGGCTAACGAAGGGCGTCAGGGTCTTTCATAGAAAGGTCATGCCATTTTTTACCTCCCCCCGTCAGCACCTGGCTATGACAATAGATGACAGTGGGTTTCTAACCATCTACCGGGATGGCCGGGTTGTTTTGGAAACCGAGGCCCTCAGGCCACGCAGAAAAATTCGGGCGCTGAACTGTTATGCTGTTGAGAAACTGGTCATCAGTCGGCATCTCCCGTCGCCTGAAGGCATAAACATGATGGCATCCGGTATCAAACATCTGGTGAGGATGGGCAATTGGCAATACCCTCACCTCTTCTATGCCAATGATTGGCCAGACAGTCTGGAGCTGGATGACGGGATTCTGGATAACAAGCAATTCATCCGTCAACGGCTGAAATCTGGCTATTCACTTTTGCATGAAAAAATCCCCGAACATCAGTACCTGATAGATGAAGAGAGCACCACTTACTACTTTGCTGGCGATGACTTCTCTAACACTGACCCATGGGTTCTGGCAAACGCCACTGGCACGGCTGACCAGCTCGAGGTTAATACCCATGACTGCCAGACATTGCACTATCAAAAAGCAGGCGGGGATCTTATCCTGACGGTCTCGCCAAATACTGGCCTGCTAAAAAACAGCGACAATAGCGCTGAGCCGACAAACTCCAGCCAGAGCCTTCGGGTGCAAAATTTTTTCAGCAAGGAAGGCGAGACCATTGAGCGCCTGATCGTCAATAACAAGGTGCTAAACATGAGTGAGGTGCTTGCGCAAGTCGACGCCCCGCAGTCAAATGGCAAACGCCCACTGAATGAGAGCATCCCGGAGGATGCATTGGCTGCTCAGAGTGGAGGCAACGGAACCCTGTCTCTTCTAAACAGGATCATTCGCCGGGGGCAACGGCTGGTTAAATACCTGGGCAGTCTGGCAGGAGTTGAGAAAGACGACGTTGGAGCAGGTGAAGCGGACAGTGAACAACCCGTGGTGGTAAGTCTGAATGACACAAAACTGAACCAACACTACCAGCGCCTGGTTCAGGAGATCAATGCCACGATGGGCAATCGCAGTGGCGAGAGTCCGTCGTATGTGCCGACGGCAAGTGGCAGAATAATTCAGAACCTGACGACGCCGGGAATATAGACGACGGAGGTTAATTAATAAAAATTAAAAACCACTGTCGCTTTTTAGCAGATTCTGGATGAATTAATTAGAACTATTGTCCTTTGAGAACTCTAAAGTCGAGCATGATATCAAGGTTTAGCAAGTAATACCTGCTGGAAGACAGGTATCCCCCGAGTAAATTTTGGCTAATGAGGAAGCCTGCCTGATGGGAGCGGTATGAATCGAGAGGTTCACGTACTGTTCTGAGAGGGGCTGGCGGGGAAGTTCCGCCGGTCTACTCACCAGGTGAAACCCCCGCCAACAACTTTGCACCCCCCTCACCAACTGCTATCCTCAAACCTCGAACAAAAGTGAAACTCAGACCTGCTGGCCGACTTATCCCCAGGGATGGGGGGTATCCACCAAGCGCCTGGAGCGCGACTGGGAGGGAGCGGTTGATGGCTGAAGAATGGTATCCGTTTAATGGAGTGAACATTATGAGTAATTTATACGAAACTGATTATCACCAGTGGTTATCCAATCAGGTAGCCTTGCTGCGAAATCACCACTTTGACCAGTTGGATTTAGAAAATCTGTTAGAGGATTTGGAGTTGGGCATAGAATCAAAAGTCGATAATCTTGAACGTTTTCTAACCAATCTTATTCTCCATTTACTCAAGTGTGATTATCAAACAACAGTATTAAGAGATTCGGTTGCCACGGAAAGGGTTATCAATGGGTGGCTGAACTCTATTGATAATGCAAGGCGTGAGATTAATAAGTTAATGCGGAGGAACGCTTGTTTAGAAAGACGGGTTGAGGGTGCTTTGAATGGTGCTTACCCAGATGCCAAAGAGGGTGCTATCGGGGAAATGAATCGCCATATCCCCACTAAATACCCAAAACTGGACAACAGCAGCTTCCCTGATACCTGCCCATGGTCTTATGAAAAGCTAATGGAAAAAGGCTGGTATCCCCTTAATGGAGTTGAACTCTAACCTTTCTGGCGCTGCTCCATTTTGACTCGCTCCCATGCTTTTAGGCCCTGCGGGTCCCAGCGTGGGAACGAGGTAAAAAAACCACTGTCGCTTAACCCAGGAAAGGGATAGTCCGATCCGCCAGACTCTTCATCCAAGTCCGGTTTTATATTCGGTTTCCTGACGCACAACCTTGAGCATGGCAACCGTCTCGCTTTTTACTGGACTTGAGACGGTTGCTTTTAGCAGATTCTGGATGAATTAAGTAGAACTATTGTCCTTTGAAAACTCTAAAGTTGAGGATGAAGTATACCTCAATTTTGCAGCTCAGTAACCACAGGGGGTTGCCGCTCAGAGTCACTTTTCGTTCCGTTGGTTTTCGAACTCTCAATTTTATTTCGAATCAATGAAGAAGCTTCTTCATTACCAATGGACGTTGCCAAGTCTAAAACCGACTCATTATTGTTATCCGTTAATTGTAAATCTGCACCTTTTTCTATTAAAAATTCTATAGCTTTTTGATTTCCATAACGTAAAGCAACATGTAGAGGTGTCTGTCCTTCATTATTCTGGATATTTAAAGCTGGCTTGTATAAACGAATGAATAATACAGAAGCTTGGTCAAGACCCATTTCTAAAGCAACATGCAAAGGCGTATTACCGGAAAAATCTTGCATATTTTTATCGAAAGACAGGTAGGGATCATGCTCATAAAGTGTTTGAAGAAGTTCTGCGTGGTCAATCCCCTGCAAAACAAACATCCGATGGATAATTGTATGAAATATTTTATTTTCTTTAGGTAAAGTATTATGCCATGTAATCGGGCCCAGAGCTCTTACCATTTTCAATAGCCCTCTTTCAAAGGCAATATCTAAAGGTGTTCGGCCATCTTGCGCACGAATATTGGGGTTGGCAATTTCATCTTTATGTTTATCTTCATTCAGTAGATAATCTACAATTACCTGATTTTCCAGTTGGACTGCAAGATGCAAAGGCGTGTATCCAAGGCCGTTCATTATATTAATACCTGCTCCTGCTGACAAAAGAATTTCAATCATTTCCATATCGTTATTCTGGATTGCATAGTGCAGCGAAGTATTACCTTGGTCGTCCTGTGCATTAATTTTTATCAAACCCACTCTTATTAGAAGCCTTACTACAGAATATGAATTAGCAAGAACCGCCTCATGTAAGACAGTTAGACCTGACTCAGTTTGAACGCAAAACTGGTCCATTGTATCAGGCATGCATGGTTGATAGAACTTAAACCCATGATGTAGACCTCTAATTAGCAAACCTTCCATAAGGGACTCACTATTGAAATTTGCGGCAATATGAAAAAGTGCTGACACTTCATCTTGAGAAATCGCAGATTTCCAGTCTAATAACACTTTTATTGCATCTTGTGTTCCATTAATAGCAGCAAGGTACAGTGGTGTAAATCCATAATTGTTGGATCGTTCCTGGCTAGCACCATTACTAAGAAGTAAAGTCACGACTTTAGTGTTCCTTGCCAATACTGCTAAGTGAAGAGGTGTATTGCCTTGAGAGTCTTCTTGATTGAGAATTCTCAATCGTTCAGAAATACGAGCTGGGCTTTCTATCAATAGTTTTACAGCTTCAGGATAATTGTTAATGATTGCTAAGTGCAGTGGTGAGTGTTGCTGATTGTTAAGTATCTCTATATCTGCCCCCGCATTCAAGAGTGCTTCTAAGGTACTTGCGTCCCCCTGTGTTGCAGCTACATGCAACAGCGTATTTCCAAAGGAATCCAATTGATTAATTAAATCCGGAGAAGCATCTAACAGGTTGCCAACTTCTTCAACGTTCCCTTGGCGAACCTCATTTTGCAAATGTGTAAATAATTGCTCTTGCTCAGCGCGATCGGCATCAGTATTAACTTCAGGGTTATCAATAACGGAAATATCAGGCATAACTACAGATGAATCAGGAGGCATGAATAACAAGCTTGTTTGCTGTCTTGCTGCAAAGTAGGATGGAGTTTTCATGTGAGAAGAACCAAGTAGCGAGCAAAACATGGAAATTGTAGCTGATCAAAAGTAGTACCAAGGTTTTTCAAAATAGTTGCTGGCAAAGCATTGGATCAAGAGCCAACGTCTGCGCAGACTTTACCGGGACAGCCTACGCGAGTGTGAAGTTAGACACGATTCGTCGTGCATCCATGGTGACGGCGTAGATAAGAAACCCCGGTCATAACTGACTTGTGGTACCTGGGGAAATCTCTGTTTGGCACCTTCTTCAATAGATACAGTAACTTGGTCGTTCATCTGTTTTCCCATGACCAGATGATGCAGGGTAAAGCCGAACTGATCCTGCAATACGCAGACTCTGAGGCCAGGCTCTACAGGGGTTCCAGCCTTACCTTTGCTGATCCATTCGGTATGACGTTCGAACAATGAAAAAATCTTCTCATTGATACAACCCCAGTGACCAATGCTCTGGGGATCATAGCCTCTCTGGCCATATTGTTGAATCTATAGCCTGAGTGATTCACCCCCTCGTTTAAAAGAGGCTGTTGCAGCGCCCTTGCCCTGTATATGAACGGCTCAGGAGTCATGGCTAATACCCTGAATAGCAGCACTAAAGAGAGGATTGACAAAAAGATCCGCCTGTTTTCTTGCAACACCATAATCATATTAATGGAAAACTATAAACACAGCGTCCAGGCTTCCTACCGACTTTTCCAAGGAGTCCTGAAAATGATCAAGTTGCAGCACAATTCGGCTCTGTTCATCGCTCCTGTATTTCTGTTACTGCCCCTGACCACTCAATCTACACCCGCTAAAGCGTCAACAGCCCACATAGAAATTAATGATGCAAAAGACCTGGGCAAGATTGGTCGAGAATATCCACTGAACGGTACCTATCAACAGACAGCAGATATTGTTGTCACTAAAGACTATCAATCCATTGGCAATGATACCCACCCATTCACCGGGGAGTACTATGGGCAGTGCCGTACCATCAGCGGCCTGTCTGACTGTTTTATTGACACTCTGAAAGGCAGCATCAGGAACCTTCACTTTACTGGTGCCAGTATAACTTCCCAGAACACGACCGGGTTAGCAGCCTGTGTTGTTGATGATACTGGCACAGTCAGTAATATCTGGGCGAAAGATGTTCATATTCTCACCAATGGTGATAAAAATTACGCTGGCATCGGGGGGGGGCAGGTAAAAGGAACGGTTGGCAACACCACGGCGGTGAACAGCACGGTCGAAACCTCGGGCAGGCTTGCACACGCCGGCATCGGGGGGGGGTACGTTACAGGTACGGTTGGCAACACCACGGCGGTGAACAGCTTTATCAATGGCAATATAACGAATTCTGGATCTATCTCCAATGATCAGCTTCTTTGCCAAAAAGCCGACCTACGTGTGTTAACAGCCAATTGCTCTTCGAGAACTGAATTTCTGGATGCGCTGGATTTTTCGAATAGTAATGCTTGCCCGGTAAATGCCGCTACAGTGTCAACAGACACTAAAGAGTCAACAGCCACTTCAGCGTCAAGAGCCGCTAAAGAGTCAACACCCACTAAAGCATCAACACCCATAGAAATTAATTATGCAGGAACCCTGGGCAAGATTGGCCTACATCCCGACTATCCAATAAACGGTACCTATCAACAGAATGCTACTGCAGCTCCTGCTAATGCTACTGCAGCTCCTACTACTGCAGCTCCTACTACTGCAACTTCCCCTCCAAGGAAATTATGCAGCTCTCTCAGAGGTCAAACGACGGGGGTTCAAAAACGGCTAATCGACGACAGTGATCTTGTCAGGGAACGACATTGCGTTGTTCTCAGTGCCGACCCTGCAGATGACTTAAGTGAGTTGATAAAACAGATTCCTGATAACACTGTTATCTTGCTTTCCTCCAAAACAACTTCTTCAACCGTTGCCCTCGTGACAGGTAAGCCCACTGTTGAATATCTTATCGCCAATGCAATCGTTTTGAAGAGCGGTCAGGACATCATCGGGGCTGCTGATGACGGTTTTGAAATTGTTATCAAGCTTCATGATAACTTTACAAGTAGATACATGATCGGAGTTGGCGTTCAGTACGATGACAAATTCAATTTTGGAGAAACAGCAGACAATCATATAAAACACATTACTTTCCAGCCAACCGGAGTTAATCCAGGTACTCAAACTCACGTTATTGTCCACACAAGCTGCTATTATGGGGCACTATCTATAGAGAACAACGTTTTTTATCTCCCTGTCTGGGCCGCAGTTAACATTCATTGTTCTGCGAATCTGGATGCATCCACCAATGATTTGCACACGGACCCAGGCTTACGTTTCGCTAATAACAAGGTCATTGGTGAAACCATCCACACAACAAAACTCAGTATGATTCCCGAGGAAGCAATATTCATTAATCTTCGCAACATCAATAACCTGTCAAACAAACTCGAAATAATTGGTAACGCATTCCAGGGCAAAATCTCGGAATTGGCTCAGATTGCAATTGGATCCGGAAGCAATATTAATATCTTCAGAAACACTGCTGTTATTGATAAAACAATACAGCCTCCCATCAGTTGGTGATAGTAAGCCTCACTGGCTTTGCCCTTGTTCATTACACAGCAGTCGTCACCGTGCAGCTTTCCGGAGAAAAAAGGTTTGCGTACCATCAACGGCCAGCAGATAGTGGTTTTTAAGGCGTCCAATGCGGAACTCGAACTTCTGCAAGTGCCCGGAACGCTGGAATCGTGAGAAGGGTATTTTATAAGGCTTTTGAAACCAGTGTGGAGAAACCGGGTCAAGAACCTCTCGCTCAGCGAACTTCGCGCACCGGCCATAACCTGTCCTGCCGGAACTAGAAATCAGACACAGGGAAAAAGTAGACAAGTTGGATTGTTTGTCAAATATAAGGGTGTCTTTTTATTTGCTCACTCCAGGCTGACGGTTGATAAACGACTGGATGGCACTTACCAGCTTGGCAATATCACAGCACCAGTGCATGGCGGGCCAGGTGATGACGTGTTTTTCTTCTCAGGTACTGCCAAGCCCGAGGCCGGGCTGTATGGAGATTCGGGAAATGATATTTTCCACCTTAAAAGCAGGGGTGCCAGTGTCCACCCCGGCTCTGGCAATAACCTTGTCAGTCTGGAGCTGGAGAATGCAGAAGAAAATGGCGCGGTAAAGCTCTTCTTCGCCCCTGCTTCGTTTAACCGTGTTCGAATGGCTGGTGTTAGCCTCGCAGATTTGCAGGCGGCAAGCTGGCATTCGCTGGCTCGGCGTAATGCCACTGACAGCGGTGACCAGGCTCGTTGCCCCGCCGGTTTATCCCGCCTGATGCCACCTCCGGTCACTGGCGGCAGTTTTATCCTGGCCGCCTGGATTCGCCGGGGCCTGCCGCTGGGCAGGCGAACACGGGCCGGGAGCAAACTGATTCATTTTGCCGCAGCTGACGGCTCTGATGCCATCAGCTTAAGCCTGAGATCCAGGGGGCAACGGCTGGTTAATTACCTGTGCAGCCTGGTCGGAGGTGAGGAAGGCGACGTTGGAACGGGTACAGCGGAAAGTGAGCAACCAGTGATGGCAAGCGTGAATGATACGGAACTTTACCAGCACTACCAGCGACTGGTTCAGGACCTCAGTGCCCTATCGGGCAATCGCAGTGGCGAGAGCACGTCGTTTGTACCATCGGCAAGCCAGGGAATGATACAAAACCTGACGACTCCGCTACCTTCGACTACGATGAGTCAGGGTTGAAAAACTCAGAAATCATTAACACAGTGATATTACTGATAAACGACATCTGTTGCATTACTCAAATTGGTCTTGCCCACTGTCGTACTTCGGTAGAATTCATTACAGCTCAGGAGAGCTTCCTGCATGCCCGCCAATCTAACTGATACAAATCCTCTCAATTCTACTCCCAAAAGGCAGTGGTTCAAGACCAGCGATGGCTGGTTTTACCCGGCCATTGTTAATACCGATATTTTTAGCATCAGACTGTCAACGGATCAGGCCAGCCCCGGATCAGCCTTTGCCACGCCAGCACACATCAGTACGGTCAGGACAGCCATTGACAGAGCCTTCTGGTTAATCGAGCAGTCCGGTTTTTTTCCCCACTATTTACATCGGAATATCAGTATTATCCTGTCTGACTCTGATTTGCCGGGTCAGAATATCTTTTATGACGACGATGGCGTTACATTGTTAATCGGGCAATCGCTCGGAGCTGACCAACTCGTTGCCAGGTTGCTGAAAAATATGGCAATGGTCGTTTATGAAGCCTGTGACCCCAATAACTTCTGGTCAGAATTTCAGGCTCGCCAGCATGGTTCCGCAGAAAATAGTGGTGGTTTAATCCCGTCTCCCATCAGCCAGACTGATGACGTGGTTTCCGCTATAGCCACTCAAACACAGCTCGACTTTATCTCTGAAACCCTGGCTGCCAAATGGTTGAATCAGAAAGTATCACCGGTTTCACTCTATTGGCTGGAGTCTTTGCTTCCTGATCTGTTCAATGCCCCAAAAAATCCTGAGAAGCCGCCAACTCCTCTAAGTGCCCAACTGCAAGCCAGACACTGGCATTCTAAAAACGATCTTGGTCAAACACTTGCCTGGCTCAAAAGCGAGGAGATCGTCCCAACAGCCAATGTTACCAGACCAGTGCCTGACAGTTATTATGCTTTCACACCCGTCGCGCCTCTTTTGCACATCGACGAGACAATAGCCTGCCCTGCTTTTGGCGATGGTTACCGCACCCGGGTTAACGGAACAGAAATAGACATCAGGGTATACCCCCAGGGCGACGCCGCTCCGCCACTGCGACTGGCCGACATCACCCTTGATGTGGAAAGCTACCATTCACTCGGTTACAAGGATCCGGCACAAACGCTCCAGCGGCTGGTTTTTGACCTCAAGAAATTGGCAGGACTGTTTCTATACGGTGGTTTTAACCGGCAATTGCTGACTTTTCTTCACGGACTGCAGATTGCCAGTGATCCGGGTGGCCCGGATAACAAGGTCCCTCTTATCAAGGCAGAGTCCGACCGATTGTTTATTGACAGTGACGCAACCTTCACAAACGACAGTCAGCCACTGATTCGTCTGGGGGCCGCTGATCTTTCCCGGCACTCTGACGAGGCTCTTGGACACGGACTGTCATCCCTGTTGGTACCTGCATGGCGAAAAACCCTGACCGACAATGCCGTGGCTGTGGCCGGTATTGAACAGCTCTGGGGAATCACTGACAACAGGCTGAAAGCACTGCAACCGCATTATGGGCTTGATGAACGCTACCAGGCCCGGCAATGGCCACAAGAGTCCGGCGATCTCTACCAGCGACTGGTGTCAGGCCAACGCCATGATCTCAGGAAACGAGGTGGCACAGCGGAAGACTTTGTTGATGCCGTCCGGGAACTTTATCAAGGTGACGGGCTGGCGCCAGCACTTGCCAGCGTTATGGGAGACTGGCAGGCGTCAGCGGAGAGTAACCGTACAGGCGGGGAAATGGCGGATTTGCTCAAGGCCATCGAAACCGTTTACGACGAACAACCGTTGCGCAGTGAACAATGGTTTTTCCGCAGGGCGCTTGATGACAGTCTGGACTGGCTGATCGCCCGAGATCCCAACAATACGGCTCTGGCAAATCTTCAGCGCCTGAAGAAAAATGACGAAGCACAACAGGATGAATACGACGGTCTGGCCGAGCCGGAGTCGCTCTTAAACAACGGCACCAGCAGCGTTCGGGGCAGATTCCTTACCCTCAAAGCTCTGGGTGAGAGAGTAGGAGTTTACCTGACGCCTGACTACCTGACCCGTTCCAGTAACCAGACCCTCGGCAGTGACCTGTGGCAACTGGTGGATGCCAGCGACCTGTTCAGACACCGGTTGAACAATACCGATGCGTTAAGGATGTTGGCGGGTAACCTAACGATCCCGATAAGACCTGACACCCTTGGTGATATACACGACCAAGGTTTAATGAAAGTCTCTCCCGATGAGCGTAACAGGACGATCCCCGGAGAGTATGTCAGTTTAATTATCCCCGGTCGCAATGGTGCATTACCCGGCAGTAAGTCCGGTCCGCTGACCTACCTGCCGATCAAGCATAGTACAAAAAATGATACCGTTAATGATCTCGTACAGGTTAACCAAACAACCAATAATGATACGTTCATACCGGTTAACCAGACAACCAATGACGGCACATTCACGGTCATCCATTTTGATCCGGACGAGGGAGACCTGCCCTATGGTTTCGGCTGGCTGTCAGGCCATCTTTCGTTCTTTTACCAACTGGGGGAGGCATTGCGGCTGGCCCTTGGGCTGGCACCAGAAGAAGATGCCAATGCGGCCAAAAACCGGATTCGTGCTGAGCTTGATTTGCCACGGCACTATCCCGGACAGGACAAACTGCCGTTACCGGTAGTGAACCCCCGTCAGGTAATGGTCAAAGACACCCTTCCCGTTGAGGTAAGGTTTAATCAAACGACAGAGACAGACAACAGAAAGTCCATGCGTCTGGCGGTAACCGGACACGGCTCTCTGGGGCGTCACGTGGAACTGACGGCAGAACCTGACGGGAACGGCAGCTATCGCCTGCAACTGGCGTCCATTGGCACAATGACACCGGTTAGCACAATGACTCCGATTGGTGGTCTGCAGCCGCCCTTCCATTGGCGCTATCCCACAATCACCGATCCGGCGGCAGCTCGCAGGGTTCGCCGTTCCGATACGGATCCTGCTGAAGGTTCAGCACCGAAATCAATCGGCCAACTGATTCCTGACGCCAAGACGTTCAATAAGGAATTTGGGCCGTTATTAGGGTATCACCGCGTTATGAACGCAGACCTTAACGCACGTTTTGAAGACCTGCTCTCGTCTTTTGTGATGCTTGATAGCCATCGCCATAAGAATGAGCCATTGACATTTGTTTCGGTATTAAAGGTCTCCGAAAAACTCGTCAACCTGATTGGAACTTACCCGCAGGTAACCGGTGTAAAATTTGCGCAACTGGCTTCAGACATCTGGAGCTGGTTAGAAACCAACCTGGATACAGTCCCTTCGCAGCTGCATTTTGTTAGCGTTAACCCAACTGATAGGGAGCTGAAGCGTATCCGGACATGGATTTTGGCCAATTCAGAATCCGCTTTAAGAATAAACCTCTGGTATGACCCCAAGGCAATGCTCGCCGGTGTACTTAGGGAAGCGCTCAAAGAATCAGTGACCAGTAAATTGACCGGCCAACCCAGTCCCGGTAATCCGTCCGATTTTGAATCGAATTTACTGAAAGACCTGATGAATTTACAAGATGAGGCCTGGCAAGCCATAAAACCAAAAATAGAACAGGGCCAGCAGTTTGATCAGGCGGTGAAGGATTTTCTGGTCAGCCGACTCAAGTACCAGACGGACGTTGACAAAAAAAAAGAACAACTGCAAAAACCCTTACGGGAATTTGCACAGGAGATACAGTCTGCTTATCCCAACGCGAAGTTCACCTTAAAAGATATTAATGATATCTGGAGCGATGGTTACGGGAAAGACGGTAAGGATGCCGAAAATTACTATTACAGAGAACTGGGGTTGCGTAATCATGAGCCTGCGGCTAATGCACTGGTAAAACTGAGGATTATTGCCAGTGTTGGTGGCGTTTATTCTGACACGTCGCTTACGCCTGCATTTAATGAGGATCTTTTCAAGGGGCTTGATGATTCAAACGTCAGCAATGCGGATTGGAGCAGGGTAAGGGCAGTACAGACCCAGCTGGTCGTCCAGCGGCTTGGCAAAGAATTCCTTCCTGATAACCAGGATCCCGCCATTACACAGAAGATTTCAGACGATATCGCCTGGTTAGGTGAAAAATACCCCAAGTTGAAGAGCGACATTGAGCGGCGTCTGGCGGCTGCTGATCCCTCGCAACTGTTTAAGCCTTTAGAGAAAATTCAATTCATACCCTATCAGACCTACCTGCCATCAAAAAAAAATCCGGGTTTATTTTTTGCGGCAAAACCAGAAAATCCAAGCATTCAGTTTGCTCTTAACACGCTCTTATTACAATACGAAGAGATTGATCGATTTCAGTTGTACCGCTTGAAAAATTGGCCAGATGCCCAACAAAAAGAATTGTACGTAACCAGTCACAAGGTTGATGGGAGATTACCTTATTATCGATTCGGAGGTGTACAAAGGTTTACGAAAGGCTATCAAGTCTTCAATGGTAATCAGGCTCTGAGGGAAAGCAAAGTTTTAATGAATTGGACGACAGGCTTCGAAGCTTTAATTGATGCTCTTAAACTTTCTGACGGAGCACGCTTTACCATTGCCAGCGAAGCGGTCGCTGGCCTGGTCCAAGAAGACGATATCAGACGCTATGTGTACACCGCTCCACAAAAGCATAGCCAATACAGTCAACAACTGGTTATCCAGATGGAGCCTGGCGATGCTAACCCAATTAGCAAGGCCAGTCGCTACCTGTTTGAAAAATATAAAAACCGCCAACAAACCAGAGAACAAACCAGAGAAAGTTACAACTCAATCCGTTGGCTGGTCATTGGCAGCGATCATTGGTCAGATGGTGAGACCGGTGCAAAGGTTAATAATGCCGACATTCGCAGATTTCTGGACGGTGATAGCCGGATTCATGTGGTAGGTCTGGGCAAATCCAGCGATGGGACATTTACCCTGAGCGGTCAAAGCGCGTCAGATCTGTCTAAAAAAATCAATGAATTGACCGGTGATACGCCGGTTAAAAGCATCAACCTGATTGGCTCAGGCATCGATAACGATGGGCATGTCAGCGATTATCTGAAAGAAACCCTGACAACCACAAAAACCTCGTCAGTAACTGCCCGGGACGGTCTTTTGAGAGTCGATATCTGGGGTCGCCTTTGGGTTGGCCTGCTTTCGGATACCGGTCTGGTAACCTGGTCACTGTCCGACAAATCTGACAAACTGAAAGCAGTGCGCAAGAGTGACGGGAGCGTCAAAGTTGAGCGTTTGCCTGAACAAGACCTGCTCGCTGAAAGCTCTGTGGGATTACGACAAATGTCGTATGTTTTGTCACAGAACAGCGGGTTACTGGGGCCCGTCAATCCCGATGATGCAATACCGACTCTGGCGATGTTCCAGCGCAGCCTGAAGCCCCGTCTGGGTATGCTTGGTTCGTATGATTTAGCGTCGCTGGAGAAAAAAATTGAACAATTTGACCAATCTCTTCGCACGGATGGAACCGCCCTTGAAAAATACGGCCTTGTTTATCAGATGCAGGAAAACCTGCCCAAAACGTTTGTGGGTGAAGGAGCAGTCCCCTACCTGAGCGCCACAATAAAGCAGTACCTGCTGGATACTTTGGTTGAGGTACCTAAAGAGTTTCACACTGTCTGGATTGGTCCGCTCAAAAAAGGTGTTGGAGACTATCTAAAGATCTGGGTTTCACAGTTTCCCTCCTGGTCCATGACGCTCTGGTATGATCCGAACGCGTTTTTAGCCCACGTACTTGCCCGGGAAATGCATAAAACGGTTGCCGCTGAGAAAATACCCGCATCATTCCTGAAAAAAGAAAATGTCAGGGATGAATTTGTGGAACGCTTGAATGAGCTGCAAGATCTGGCCTATAGCACTATAAAAAAAGGCATCGCAGAGGGTAAATCCTTCGACGACATGGCAAAGACGTTTTTAGTCAACCATTTGAGTATGGATCGAAGTGAATTAGAGAAAATAGAAAGTGAAAGCCTGAAGCAAATCAAGGCGCTGGAGGACGAGATAACCAAGCTTAAGGGCAGCTCTGAACCCGCTAAATTCAGGCTGGCAGACATCAATCAACTCTGGCAGACAGACGATCAAGCCAGCCTGAAAGAGTGGTACCAGAAAGAAGTTGCACTCAGGTGGATTTTAGCCGCTGCATCAGATTTGGTAAGAGTGGAAGTACTTGCCAAAAATAAGCAAGCCACAGATAAGCAAGGAGGGGGGGTCTATTTGGATGTTGATATTCTACCTGCTTTTAACAAGGAATTGTTTAAGCACATTAGTTTTCCGGAAAAATTTTTCTTTGACGGCGGTTGGGTCGGTCCGGCTTACCCCATTAACCATGCAATTCTTAATTATCTTTCCCAGGAAGGGCCGGAGCAGCTGCTTTTTGACAGGACACCTGATCCTGAACGCGATAAATACTATGACAGAGTAAGGGAAGAATACCCTGATTTTGTTAAAGCAATCGAAGAAGCCATAGCTAATCACGGCGAAAAACCTCTTTTTGTCTTCCCGGATTCCCTCAGGGTTATTCCTGGTTCAGTGGAAATAAGATTAAAGTATGAAGACAACATATTCGCCAATAATAACTTGATTATCGCGCCACCTGACAGTGAGGTTCTCAATGAAGTTAAGCAAAATATCCTAAGACGTTATCAATTGATTGAACGTTTACATATCGATAAACCATTGGATATTTCCGATGCAGATAAAAACAAACTTGTAAAATCAATCAGTAGGGAATTAAATATTCCAAGAAAAACTGCCAGCACCTATTTTTATTATCGCAGAGATGGAATACTGCGTGATTCCAGATCGGCGATGTATATATCCGGGTCCCGTGTGTTTACAGAGATCACCCGGAGTTATATGTCTACTTTTTTTTCAAGAAAAGACATTAATGATCTTGACGAACAATCCTCTTTCATGCGAATCAATCCTTTATCAAAGATTGATTTAACCAGTGTCGATACTGATGAAAGTCCCAGTAGCTGGGTACCCGATGCTGATAAAACCCAGCGTTATGCCCTGATCGCTGAGCAAGACAGCCATTACAAAAACCAGGTCATTCTGCAACTGGATGACAGCGACAATGAAACCAAAGCCAGCTTATATCTGGCAAACAAATACGAGCCCGATTTCAGCCGCCATATAATTCTGGATTCTGATGGTACCCTGTTCGACCCGGATACAGGCTTCAACACTGAGCTTGAAGAATTGCAAGCTGACTTTATTAAAGACGACACCCGCATTATTGTAGTTGGCCACGGCAGTCAGGTTCCGGGAGATCCGGGGGAAAGAGACGGCTCCGACAAGTTTCTCCTGGGCGGGAAAACAGTTGAGCAACTGGCCGAAGTAATCAAGCGCATAAGCGGTGAGCGGTTTGTCAAAACGGTCAGCCTGGTGGGTTGTGGCGCGGATGCCGGTGGGGAGCATTTCCCCGTGGAAGGTTTTGCCAGGACTCTGTTTGCTGCAATCCGGACAAAACGAATCACTGTCCGTAACGCCCTGGTGGCGGTGGATGAGTTGGGGCGCAAATGGACCGGCATGCTGCCCGCCGACGGCGATGTGCTCTGGTCACAGTCAGACCCTCACGTCAAGCTGGTACTTGAGAAAGACGCCCAGGGGCAGTTAATAACCCGCAAGCTCCCGGTTGCAGAAGGGGTGGTGAAAAAACTCCGGAATTTGCCCGTTTTGCCCACCGGCAGGGATTATGTTCGTCTGGGTAAAGAGAGTGACCCTGATTTCCAACAAGCCAAACGTTTACTGCTTGAAGCGATTATCGAAAACAATGGCAGGCAGAAACTCTCCGATCTGATTGAGGATTACAACCGTCGACTCTATCAAAACACCGGTGATAACCTTTCTCCTTACCAGTTGATGCCTTTGCCGACTGCCGATGTCGAACTCCCTGTTGCCCGGGCCGGGGCTTCAAAAGAGCTTCAGCCACAAGAAAAACGTCAGATGAGCGCCTTTGTCCGCGCAGACTCAATCGGTGACCCGTTTTCCGGGGTGGGTCTGGTGGCCTATGGCGATCCCTTTGCCCGGGAGAATTTTTTCCGGACCCAGCAGGCGGGGTATCAACTGGCCCGGAAAGTCGCAAACCCGCCATCCAAAGAGATGACAGCATTGTTTACTCGCCTGTTGCTTGGGTCTTTGCAGGACATTGTCGCACCTGGTGGCAATGACATAGACCCGTTCCGGATCTCCAGCCCTGACCTGATAGCTTCAGTATTCGAAAAAGATGACCTGCTTGCCCTCTCGGTCCGACGGTCACAAACTAACTTTTCCGACTTGAGCGATTGGTATATCAAGTCTCTGAAAGATTTGCTGGGTCACTATCTGACGGACCAAGCAGACAAAAAAGTACTGAGACTGAACGCCAGAAAAAGGAGCGAACAGAGAAAGTCGCTGCAAGCAAGCCTTTCCCTTGGGATTAACAAAAGGCTGAAGCACGATCCTGATGGCGATTTCAGTTTTACTGATCCTGTGTCTCTGGCCAGTGGCGAGGCGTTTGATAGCGACAAACACAACAAGTACCTGCCTGTTGTCACCGACCTTTCGGGTGAAACTTATGTTCTGGTGGACGTGCCAGAGAGCAAGAGCCTGGCTTTTCCGGATAATCTGCGCAATACCCTGTCTATGCTTCAGTCCTCTGGTCCGCTTGGGTCGCGTGATGCCCGGACACTGATCAATACCATTGAGTCAGCCTTTACCCAACACTCAGACTCCCTGGCAGGACAGCAGCTTGATGAAAAAATAGACCAACTGCCGTTGGCTGATGTAGTCACACTGGCCAATGAAGTCATTAACATGGACACGGAGCCTGATGCTCTGCGAAGCCTGATACGAAGACTGTTGCTTCGTCTGGTGACCAACGCAGAAAAAGCCCTGGACACTGATCAGAAACCCGATCACCAGGAGAGGTTACTGATCGCAGAATTACTCGCCCTGGCCCCCGACGAAAGGGTCTTCATCGTTGAGCTCCCACCTTCAGGAAGCCGTCATCGCAAGGTTTTTCTCGACGATTTGATACCTGTCGACAAGCATCAGCGTTTTACCGCGCAAACCACTCTGGGGGCTCGTTCACCCCTTTTTTTCTCGACCATCCAGCACAGAGCCTATCGCTCTCAGCTGCGTGAGCTGTACAAACTGGATGGAACCCTAGATAGGCTGAAGCCTTTGCTTCGTTATTTCAGCAAACCTAATGAATTCGTCGATGCCCTTTTGGCCTGGCGCAAATGGGAGATAGAGACTGGTTTTGTCGCAAGAAGGGTGCCCATTAGTGTTCGCCCGGAACAAGACCGGTTGCTCGCGGACAGTCGGGTAATTGTCCTGGATTGGGAAATAGCCGGGCCTTTCCTCCAGATTGGATTGAAGGATGTAGAGCATTATTCGTCTGATGCCAACCTGGCCCGGGTGATGACCCAATCCTACGGAATGGCTCTATTCCTGCAACTGCGGTTAATTGGGGCAAACCCATACATTCTCAACAGTGCTTCGGAGATATGGCAAACACAATTCTATAGTGATCCTCTTGGTGAGTTCGGCTTTGACAACAGTATGACAATGCGGCGGTTACCGGATCCCGGCGACCCGCTTTATCGTGAACTGGTCCTTGATAGCAATGACCATGGGCTTAAGTTTGCCGAGGGTACTGTAGATGATTTCCGGCAGGCACTGGAGGTATTGTTTGAGGAAGGAAATCTCTCCCGTTCGGTCAGAAACGTTATTCGTCACCTTGCAAGAGCCCCGGTGGGCTCTGTTTGTACTTTTTCAGAAGGTCTGGTTAAAGTACACGCAGAGTTCTGGAAACAGATGCGGGATTCACAACTGAGGTCTGCACTGCAGTTGCAGGACCCGGATTACCAGATGTTAAAACAACGAATAGCCAGATCTGGTTTATCCGCCAGAAACAAGAAAAGGTTATTTGCAGATCTGGCTAATATTGAAAACCCTTCAGGCAAAACGTTTTCTCATGACACGGACGTCTATAGCAGTGAAATAAAGGAGAACAGCCCCGGAATTATTAGTGAAGTGACACCGGATTCCTATGGCGATAAGGGTTCGGTTTCGAAGATCGCGATCTTGTTCTCTGCCCGGTTTATCAAACATGTTCTTGAAAACAATGCTCTTGAAAACAATGTTCTTGAAAACAATGATCCAGAAAACAATACTCCTTCCAAACAACTGTTTTCATTACGCAATGAGATTATCAAAACCCTTCGATTGCTCAGAACCACCTCTGAATTCAAGGCTTTTTCCGACACCCTGGCAGAGGATCAGAGCCAGGTCTTTGGTGATCTCCGGGCTCTGGTGAATCAGGGCGTTATTGATGGTTCTTTCGGGACAGGCTTCGACCAGGCCAAAATACCCGACTCTGTCCGGCTCTTACTGGTCATTACTCCTCCCGATCCATCCACTACAAAAACGCCACAGCCGGTTCTGGTTGATAATACCGGTTGTATCCTGAAAGTGGATCCGAGCCAGTATTTCACCGAAGATAAAATGCTGGTTGGACACTATCAAAGTTTCTCAAGATCAAGCCTGATAGCAGGTTATATTGTTGCATCAAATCGGCTGAAAGGTGTCAGCAGCGATTTTGAAACTATTCGAAAAAGAATTCTGCCTGAACTTGGCATTAAGGGATTACAAAAAAAGAGCAAAACTCCAGAGACCCGTCGGGACGATTATAGAGGACAGATCGGTCTTGAAATAGAGAATCTCATCACAAAAGTGGATGCTGAAGACGGCGAATTGCTTGCACGCAGTCAATCAAATGCTAATGAGCTTATTAACCCTGATTATCCTGATATGCTCCTGTCTACGGATATCCATGAGGGTCGCTCTATCATTGAAATCATTACCGGGCCCAAACCGCTCTCGGCTTATCTCAGTGAATCCTCAGCTTTATTTCAGGCGACCAAGACAATGGTCTCTGTTTTAAGAAAAATACCTGAGGGTGGTTATACCGTAGGCGATTTAGTTAGGGCTTATAATGACGAGCTACTTGGCAATAACCCCAGAGGTAATTCAGAAGATTTCAGGTTGCTCACCCTTGATGAATATAGAAACAGTCAAGTTTCATTGCTGCCTGACATGATGGAGGCAGCGATAGCGGCAGAAGCACAGATACCGCCTTATCGTATTCATGTCAATATTGGGGTCGATCTTGGTTTGATTGGGGATATTACCTCCTATATTCCCAATCTTTTTGTCTCAAAGACAAAAGACATATTAAGGAAAGTTTTTCATTGGTGCCAGTATAAGGCCTCTGTCATTTCAGAAAGACTGAACCTGAATTCTGACTTGCTGAAATCCATGTTTACCATGCATTTGTACAAGCAGGCATTAGACAGTTCAACCGACAATTTTATGAGGGGGAAAATGAATATTCCAGGTACCCCTATCAATAAAATAAGAGGATTACTGAGACTGGGTACCGCTGATTTTTTAATGACTGTCATCTCCGATTCGGAGGCCGCCCAACTTAAGTCAGCCATCCAGAATTACGGCTGGCAGGCCTTTACTTCGTTGCTGCAGGAAACGGTCAATGAACTGGCCACGGTGGGATCTGAGGCTGAAGGGCTTGGCAGGGCGTGGAAGGTTCCCAAACAGCGATTGCAAGTCAGGTTAAAATTGCTGTTCACCGACCTGTTGGATCATCGTGTCGAACATGGGAAGATGGTTATCCCCCCTGGTGATTTCTCAGGTTATTTCGAATTACCCCAAGGCGAAAACAAAGGACCGAAGCTGGGTTACATAGATGTCATAAGTCCACTCTCAAGACATGATGTCACTTATTATGTCGATGACGAGGGTCAAGAGCATTTCCTCGGTACCATGGAGGTTCGAAAACTCTGGCCCAATCTCGAAAACATGGCTTTTTCCCCTCCCGAGCCTTACACGACTTCGATTATAAAGTCCGTTCAAACCCCGGGGTTACTGGGAGCAGACCCGGAGATTGACGGGGTTTTTTTAACAAAAGCCCAATTCCTGGTCAAATCTGAAAGCGAAACTCCGGATTACCAGCGTTGGGTGAAGCAGTCCATCCTCGACCGTCTGGGTCAACTCAGCCACGCCAGGCTCAAGCATGTAATCCGCACCTTCGTCAACCGTCTGCAGGAAACCCAGGACACAATCCAACAGGACAAATTGGCCCGGTTGCTGCTGACTGCCAATCTAAGGGCAATAACCGGCGGGCCGGCAGGATCAGCCTGGGACACTCTGGCGCAGTTGCAAAAAATGCAGTTGCAAAAAATAGTCCCGGTGGATTTTCAGCGGGTAAGCCAGGATCAACGGCTTCCTTTAGCAACCACTGACAATCAGGCCCGCCGGAAACAGCTGGCAGAGCTTTTTCTGCCCATTGAGTTTTATACAATCCTGGACTTGTTTCCTGCTGATGAAGGTAAAGCTTTTATTATACCGGTGCTTAAATCGGGGGAGATACTGTCCGGGTACGGAATCTCTCTGAGTCGTGTGTTTCAGGAAATAACGATTGTCTTTAACGCCCAATGGCACTCGTACCAGAGTCGCCTGAATAACAATCCGCTGACCCTGACAGTGGGTACAAAAGACTCGCTGCTTGAACACCGTAAAGCGGTTTCCATAGGAAAGCTGTTCGCCATAGCCCTGTTAAATCATCCCGATGTCGCAGTGCTCAAGCAGGCCCAAAAAGCATTGCGGGCGACCTGGGGGTTATCAGCAATCATCACTGGCCGCAGTTATGGCCTGAGCAAAGGACTGACACTGGCTGCTTTGCCAGACCAGCAAGCCCCCCAAGACAGTAACAGCAAGGTGCAAACGGGGCCTGCTCCACTGGTGCAGCTTACCGACATCGGGACGGTGATAAAAGACAGCGCATCGGGCCGGATCATCCTTGAAAAGATAACCGACACTGTTCCCAGACCTGCCGGATCGGACAGCACAATGCACGAGAGTCCGACAAAGGTCAATGGCTCACCATTGACGACTCTGAAATGGCTTGGTGCCGAAGGTCAACCGGGATTGCAATGGCTATCGGCCCCGTTGTCTCTGGATGAACTGGACACCCACAGACTTTCTCTGGAAGCCGACTTTTATGGGAACCCTGAAGGGCAGTCCATTGACTGGACAAAAACCACCGGCGGGGCAGACACCGGAATCATCCTGAGGTTTCCCTTTGAGAATCTGGATACGCCGGTGTTCGCGGCACTGTTTGCTGACAGTGACAGCCCTGAAGGAGAAAGGCTGCTGGCCAGCCTGAAGTCAGCCAGAGTTATCGCGACAGCGGTTATCCCCCCGGCCTCAGGCGATAACAAGGCAATCCATGCTCAGTTAAAATCGCTATTTACCCTGTTATTGTTCCGGCTGTCGGGGGACGACGACTCTCACGAAAAACCCCTGTTTCCGGGAATAAGGCTGGCAGATTATATCCATACCTACCTTTCCGACAGTGCCGTTGCCGCACTCAGTGGCTACATTAAGCGCGTTGGCCTGCAACAGGTCAGCAAAGAACTGGCAGCGAAGCTCACTGTCCTGGCCCAGCGGGATACCCCGGACCTGCAGGCAAGCGTCAGGATCAGAGACCTGCTGGGGATGGCTCTGGATTACCGCCTTGCCAACGGCGCCGGGCTGCTGCCCGGCACGCTGCCGGACGAGTACTCGCTGCCCCTGAAGGATAACCAAAAATCCAGGGAACTCTGGACTGGCCGGATGTCAGCAGACCGCACAGCGCGACCTGTCGCCAAAAACGCCGATGGCCATTATCTTCTGGACCTGGCCCTGCCGGGTCAAACCGGCATGGTGAAACGCCTGTTTCCGGGAACCCCGGCAACCCCCGATAACCTCCAGAGCCGCCTCAGGCTGGCTTTGCAACCAGACCGGCTTGGCCATGATCCGGAAATTACCCGTGCGTTTCTTGAACTGGCGATGTCCAGTGTGGGTAAAGCCGGCTGGCCGTGGTTTTCGGAACACTTTTCCTCATTGCCCCAATTGCAGCGTTTCGCAGTGGTGGAAGCCTTGGGTCAATATCGCTTGCAGTATCCGGAGGAAGATATTAAGCAGCTGGCCCGTGTTCTTACCAAAATCCAGCTGGCTGAGGTGAACAGGCAGATCAGTCAGGATGATCAAGCCGGGACACCGCCGGCTTTTCGCATCAGGAGTGTGCAACCCCTCGCAGATGGAAGCCATCGCTTCAAGCTGGTGACCGACGCGGGGATTATGCCTGTCCTGGCTGACTCTCTGGAGCCAGTGACCGGACTGTTGACTCAACAGCCATCACGCAAACCGTATCCGCAATGGATGCTATTGTCGGCCAGTTCACACAGCAGCCAGTTCCCAGGGGCATTTCTGGATACACACCACAACGAAAGACTGTACCGACAGGCCTTGCGGAACAGCCAGCTGGATCCCTACCGCTACCGTTACCAGCATGATGTCGAGCGGTTTATTAGAATTTTCAGTGATTTTTCACCGGACATCTATCGCCAGCGATTCCAACAGCAGCACTCGCTTGACCTCAGTGTCGGCCTACCTGTTCACTGGCAGTTAAATCCCCATATTATCTTGCAGGCGTCCCGGTTGCAGGTCGGTGATAGCGCTGTAACTATTGAGCTTGGGATGAAGGATAACCCTTCGCTAAGACACGGATTATTTGACTCAGTCGTCAGCATGTTTTACGCCATAGGTCTGGCCAAGAGTGTAGAGGCTGTTGATACTGCCCTGTTCCAGTCTGGCTGGCCTGAGGAAGCCGGGCGACTGGGTCAACTGGGCAACACTATTGGTTATGATTCTGTCCGGCAATGGGATTTCCTGCCTGCGGCAATGAACCGGGATTCAATTGCACTTTATCCTGACCCCGCTGGATCATCCATCACTCGGGAACAAATTAAACAAGAGGTGACATGGCTGTTCAATCAGAAGTCTGAATCATTATCATTGAGACTTGAAGCGCTCTTTGAGTGGATTCAGGGGCATCAGAATGACCAGAGTATTCAAACCTTTACCAGAGCACTCTATGAGTTTGAGCGCGACCTGCCTGATGGTGAAAGAACCCTGTTCAGGAAGGCTTTCACTGATCAGCAGATCAAATTACTGAAGGATGTTCTGACGCAGCAGGCCCCTCACCAGTGGGAACTGATTGACTACGTAGACACACTTAAAACAACGCCCGATTCGCAGGCCCCAACCAATGCCAGCGGGTTTGCTTCATCGGCGTACTGGCTGATTGAGACTGACAGCGACAGTGACAGTGACAGTGACAGTGACAACGACGGTGGCAGGAAGTTGAGGATTGTCATCTGGGACCCTGAGGCGCAAGACAACAAACGCTGCCGACGTGGGGTCGACGGGTGCAGAACTCGCCTGCTATCAGCAGAAAATCTGGCGGACCGCCCCTTTTTGGACATTGACAGCACGGATATCAGTAACACCGATACCAACAAACCTTATTACAAAGTTGAGTTCCTTAACCACAACGATGAGCTGTACCGGGTGCTCAGGCGCTCAGACAAGGATATCACTGCCACCCCCCTGGGCCAGGCTTCCGTTTATGACAGCATCCACGATAGCAACGACTCCCCAGCTGAGCGGGTGTTTTCAGACCCAACATTGGCCACCACGTCGGTGGCGGTCAGGCGTTCCGATGGCAAGGTTTATCAGCTGATTTCGGAAGCTGACGGTCACTACCGGGCAGTGAGTTTGCAATCCGGAGATAAGCTGTTAGCGTCGTACGACAGTAACAGCAAAACCCTTATTCCGGTACTGGAAAAAAACGACCATGGAAAGACGATTTATGGCGTGAAACTGGACGACGCCGCCGCAGGGACAAACGGGCTGTTCAAACTCACCCCGAAGGAATCGCTGAAGGATCAGTTAGCCGCCGCCCGCCACTGGCTGTCAGCGAGCAGTTCCGAGCTACGGACGCTGACGGGCACAGACGACAGGATAGCTGTGATCCTTCCTGCCGACTACCGCCCCGGCCAGAAACTGGCGAATCAGGCCGAACGGCTCTTGTCAGAACTGAGAGTCTTTGTTGCCAGCTCCGCCGGACAGCGTCTGGTCAATGCCCTGGGGTTCCCCGGCAGCTTCATCAAACCCGCCACTATGACTGAGCTGGACAGTCAGCTGCTGCCCGGTATGAAGCCCCCTGCCCCTCTCAGGCTGGTGATCAGGTTCGGCAAACAGGCTCTTGCTGACCGGGTGGTACCCTATCGCTCCGGGGACAGCGGGGACACCAGTGGCAACCGGCTTGTGGTGCTGAAGGTTGACCCGGCGGTGTTGACCGGGCAACGCAGTTCCACCAGTAATTACCTGGGGGCATTGGCCTCTGTCCTGAAGGATTTATGTCGGGCAGCACTGGTCAGTACTGATCAGGCGAACTCACCAGCCATCGCCATGACCTGGTTGCAGGGGGCCAAAATCACCAGTGCCCGGACGCTGCTGCAACTGGAAAACCAGCTTCGTAAGCAGTATGGCCTGCTGCCCGTGCTGGCCACGGCATCAGCCCATACCCCTGTTCAGGAGGTCACCTCAGCGGGCGGGATAACGACTGTGAAAAACCGCCATCGGGTCCGCATTGCCTATCAAGCCATTGCTGAGCCTCTGTCCGGCTTTGGCCGGCTGCTGGGGGATATGGAAACCCGGCTACTGTTTCAGCGGGTTCAGTACCATTGCAACCAACGGGTTGACCGGTTATCCGACGCTGGTCGTGCAGGGCTGGGAAACCTCCGCTCACTGTTAACGCAGCTGGCCTGGAGTGGGCTGGTCAGCCAGCGCATGGTGACATCGCAGCCTGCACTGCTGGCTGATCCGGCGGACGTGGTCACAGCCGTGCTTGATGACAGTGAGCTGAAAGCACTGGCCGGGATCAACAACCTCGCCGGGCAGCTTGAAAAGGTGTTGACCGATGCTCTGAAAGACCGACGGGGCATCGCCTTCACAGCGGCAGAACAACAGGGATTATTGCGCTGGCTAAGCCGTGCAGAGGCGGTTCTTACGGACGCACAGGCCGTGCGCAAGGAATGGGCTGACCCCGGACAACTTCCCCTCGCTGCGGATTCCCGCGGCAATGTACCGGTCACCACTGGTAACCGAAAAACCCTTGCCCTGACCAGCACCGGGCGGCAACCGGTCACCCGGCTGAATGATCAGCCTCTCATTGCTATTGAAAGCCAGAACGGCCCCCTGTCCGCTCCGGCAGGCGATGAGCTTAGCGGTTTGCTGGCCCTGTTGAGACAGGAGTCACCTGACAGCCCGCAGGCTGTCGCTGCTTTAAGGACCGAGCTTGGTTGGGCTCCAGCAGTTACCGACCCCGACTATTACCGGGACGCGATCAAGCGTACTCTGTTATCACTGTCCCCACAGCAGGTCAACAACCTGGACGACACCCTTGTTGATGTGCTCAAAAAGCCATCCCTGACCGACGGTGAGTCGCTGCTGGCAGAGTATTTTTTTCACCGGCGGCTCAGGGGGCTGGAACCCACAGACCCAGCCGGGTTGCGGGCGGATGCCCTGCGGGCCAATAAATGGCTTGATCTCCTGCAAAAAAATCCGCCATTGCTTCCGGGACCCGGCTGGGAGCCCCCGGCTTTCACCCTCGATACCGGGTTGGGCCGTTACCAGGCTCAGGTTCAAACCAAGGACGGGCAAAAAACGTTCACGCTGGGTCGCCGGGATGACCTGGCTTTTTCCAACCGGGGGCCCGGCTACACCCTGACTCACAGCGAAGGCGACCGCAAGCAGGTCTTTCGCCTCCAGCTTCCTGATGGCTGGCCAGACCGTCTTTTGCCGATCAGGCTGGTTGTCCACATGGAGTTTTATCGCAAGCTGCAACGCAAGGGCAGAATTGGCAAAGAGCAATTACAGAACGACATTCAGTTCATTGCCCGGGGGATGGGGGAGCCTCGTCTATCGCAGCTTCTTCAGGCGCTGGTGCAACCCGTCAGGGATGCAGGCATTGCCGATATTAGCCCTTTTAAAATAAAAATCAGCCCCAGGCCGCTCTGGCCGTTGGTGGACAGTCGTGTCGAGGTGAGTGAGGAAAACAGTGCCCACGCCCTGTTATTGCTGGGCACGAAGAACAGGAACAGGCCATTTATTTTCCGGGAAACCCTGACCAACCTGGTGGGTGCCAGTCTGTTGAAGGCCCTTGAAGGTGGTGGAGGGTCGCTGACAGCCTTGCGCCAGCAGGTGCGCCAGCAGTTCGGGATCAACACCGCGACACTGCCTGACAAGGAGTCGCGTCCCTTGGGACTGACCCGTCAATACGCACTGACTCTGGCGGTTGACCCTTCAGGCACAAGCCTCTATCGGCAACTGGTCGCAGGCCATCATAACCTGCTGTTAGCCAAAGGTACGAAAGCCGATTATCGCCGGGCATTGGCGTATTTAGAGTTGCATGATAAGACCAGGATTCAGGCAATAAGGGATAGCCTTGCTAAAGGGGAAATTACAGCCAGTGACCGTGAGAAAAAACTTTTCAACGAGGTTGTCAATGATAAACAATCCTCAGCGCCGCCCCTGGTTCCAGATGGCTCTGATAATACCATTGCCTCCTACAAGGCCTTGCCCTCCACCTCCAAGCTGGTCAACGTGGATTACCGGGCCCTCTGGAGCGTCGGTTCCGGTATAGAATCCCTGCTCGACGCCAGACTGCTGGGGTTAAGTCGGGCGGCGGCAGAAAATTTCCTGTCCCAACAGATAGAGGTCGCTAAAAAGCATTTCAGACTAAAAGTCGTTGCCAGCACTTACCTGAAGTCACTGCTGGTTCATTTTATCTACTGGAAGATGGAGCAGGTTCTGGGTGACACCGGCCAGCCAGCCAGCCGGATACACTTGGGAGTGACCGATGCGGTAACGACCATACTGCCTGACGGCGATATCGATGACATCGCAAAACTGATGTACGTTGATCTTTGGTTGGAGATAAATACGCCAGAGAGTCCGAGGATATCCACTCTCGTCGCATTGGAAAAAGCCTGCACTTTTGTTGCCCGGGGACTCGGCTGGAAGTCTTTTGACACTGGCCTGCTGGCCAATCTGAAGCAAGATGTGGACACCGTATTCCGTAAGGCGGTAGCACTGCGACGGCGCGTCGGAAGGCCGTTCCAGTTGCCTGTTAATCAACAACCGGACGCCCGGGGTAAAGAGCCCACGTCTGTGCAGGCTTTAGCGGGGCAGGATCAGATCATTGAAACCTTCGCCAGCAGCCCTCGTTATGCGGTTATGGCGGATGGTAAAAGGCGTTATCTGAAAATAACTCCGGCGGGCCCGGGCAATCCTTTCCCGTTCATGTCACCCCAGTCACAGGATGGCCTGAAGAGGCTGTTATGGCGGCCTCTTAATCCGGGCAAAAACGCTGCAGCCACTCAGGCTTACCTGTCACAGCTGGCACGCCATTATGAGGCTTTTAGTGAACTGAAGGACATTAACATGACCGGCCAGGTCAATGGCGTTATTGACAAGATGGACCATGTCACCCGGCAGCAGTTTGCCGATGGTTTCCTGCACTATGCCCGGCAGTCAGCCATCCCGGCAGGTCTGGCTGAAACCATCGCCGGGAAGTTACTTGCGGCAGAGGTCAGCACCCTGGGTTCTCTGCCTGAAACGATTTCTACCGGGCTTTATCAGCGGCTCAACGGGCTGCTGAACCTGGCCGGGAAAAAGGAATTTTCACTGACCTCTGGCGACCTGAATATTCGGGTGCTGACCAATCCCTCAATCACCGCCGATGCCTCCTACCTGATGCCTGCCCAAGGCACGCTGATGCTGGGCAATGGTGACCCTGACAGCCCGCTGACCGCCGCCGCAGCAATGGCTCTGCTGCAGGCATGGGAAGCCCGGAAACCGGAGGATCAGGCAAAAACATTCCTGGCCCTGCATCAGAAGCGAATCCGATTGCCAAAGGGTGTGGAAAGCCTGTCACCAGAGTCGCTGGTCAGCGAGTTCACAGTTAAGGAAGGCAAGCTGGCACTCTCCGGCCTGCTGGAACGTCTGACCAGCTTTATCGGGCTGGCGGACGGACTCAAGCGGGAGGGCTCCTCCGGAGCCCTTAATCTGGCCAGAAAGATTCGCCAGAACGTCGCCGACGGCGTTGCCGCACTCAGGCGTGATATTGATTTTGGCCAGATGGCTGAGCTGGTTGATATCACCGAGCGTGATTTTAGGAGGACCTTGCAGGCACTGGACAAGACCGGTTTGCCAGCCGGTCAGGCCACAAGACTGCCTGATGCAAACTGCGTGCTGTGCGACGGCTCCGGACCGGTCAAGACCGCGATGGCCCTGATAGACCGGGTCAGCAGTCACCTGGATGCTATTGAAGCCAGTGATCGCTTCACCCATGTCAAACAGAGTGCCGGTGACAAGGGGTTGCTGGCAGACGCCTTCCTGCTGCTGGAACAGGGACGTTTTGCGGCGGTGGTCACCGAAGACATTATGGACAGCCCGGCGTTGCGCAAGGAGCTTCTTGAACTCTTACGACAGACACTGGCGCAAAAGCAGGAGCTGAGTCCGGAGCAAGTCATTGATCGGGTGGCCACTTTGCTCAATGACTCGGGCTACAGTGTCGACGACACCCGCTTTGTCAAGCAACAGCTGCTTGGCAACCCGGAGTTCATGGCGAGCCTGCGGACCCGAAAAGGCCAGGTCGAGGATGGCCCTGAGCCCGGCAGCCCGGGTGACACCCGACTGGGAGGCGGGTCGAAAAAAGTGCAAGGGAAGTTCATGCGCATGCTGGATAAGCTGGATCGCAGTACAAAATTCAATGCGGGCAGGGTGATGTTCGGCGGAGCAAGTTCCGTCTATGGCCTGGCCATGGCCTCGGTGTCACTGAATAACCTGGCAAAATACGGAGACGAGATGCCTGCTGGGGCCAGGAACATGGCCTATGCAAGTGCGAGCCTGGGCACCGTCAATTCGGTCTACGGCATTACCATGAGCGCTAACTGGGCGCTGAGCAAAACCCTGGTCAAGGCCAACAATCCGGTAGGGGCCATTGGCGTCGCGTTAAAGCTGGGCCCGAAAGTGTCACGAAATGTGGCCAGGGCGATACCCGTTATAGGCGGTGTCGTTTCGGTGATGCTTGGCGCTTCTTCACTGGTCTCCAATGCCAGCAGCGCCGATGCGGCAAGAAAATCTGGCAACCATAAACGGGCGGCTATTTTTGGTGCAATGGCCGCTTTGGATGCCATTACCATTGGCCTTGATGTTCTCAGTACAGCGCTGGACTTCATCAATCCAAAGCTGGGTATTATTGTGGACGTAATCAGTCAACTGCTGGGTTTTCTGCAAACGGCCCTGGCGGCCCTGGCGCCGCCTCCCAACGCCAGGGAGGATTTCAGCGTTGTACTGGAGAGCGATAAATTCAAGGAATATCTTAATGAACAGGCCGCTCACTTTGAGAAACAGGGCTACCGGTATTTTGTGCTCCACCAGGATGCCACGGGTTGGCTTGACCAGGATAATTACAAGGAGAACCTTGAGACGTTGAAGAAATCCTTTCTCCGGTTTTTGGATGGTAGCAAAGGAGACAAAGGGCTTGCCCTTAATGATTTTACCAACGAAAGGCGAACCACAAGAGGAACGTCGCTGACGGACACCATGTACGCCGAGAAAGGGTTCAAGGTGTTTTATGGGCTGGGTGGTGATGACATCCTGATCATTAACGAGGGAGAGCTGTATGGCGGTACAGGCAACGACCGGCTGATCCTGAAAAAAGGCGTGGCAAAAGGGGGCAGTGGCAATGACGATATACGGATTGAAAAGTCAGGTTCTGCCCACGGGGACAGTGGTGATGACGTTCTCCGGATTGAAAAGACGGGTACTGCTTACGGGGGCAGTGGCAACGACATTATCCGGATTGAAAAATCAGGTACGGGTCACGGTGACAGTGGCAATGATGTTATCTGGATTGGGCACTCAGGTAAGGCTTATGGGGGATACGGGGACGACACTCTCTACCTGTCAAAGATCGGTGGCATTGGCTATGGCGGGCCAGGAAACGATCAGATTTATTACGGCAAATCCCAGTATGGCGACTCGGGTGATGACCGGCTTATTGACAAGCTCGGCGCAGTCGACCAATACGGTGGTACAGGTAATGACCGTCTTTCGCCGGGGTTAGGCTATGCACGGCTTTTTGGCGGACCCGGAGATGATACGCTTGTCCTGCCCAGCTTCTCGCTTCCTGTTTTCAGCCAGGGACCAATAATAGGCAATTTCACGGCTCACTATAGTGTTGGTCGTTATACCTTGGGGCTCGGTGAGCAATCATCTAAAACCTCGGGTATCAAGTTTCACTACCGTCATGATTACTCTAAGCCATTAGTCTGGGTTGACTTGAAAAACGGAAACTGGCTTAACCGTTTTTATCGTTATCTCGACTTTCAGGGGTTGGACCGCGACCACCCGGATAGCCAGGAAACAGGCAAAAAATCCGTTTTCGATGTTTTTCATGTATGGCCTTTCGCTAAGTCATCGATGACTAAGGAATTGATGAACCAGCTCAGACCCGACGCCAGTCACACAGGCATCAATCGAATTTCTGATATTTACGGTAGGCAGCCTTACTTTTACCTCGGCAAAGTTCCGTACGGCAGCGCGCGAGAGCAAGTTCACCTCTATTTTTCGCTCAAAGGCGTTTTCGTGATGAAAGCCGACCGTTCCCTGTTGTTTTTCAAAAAGGACAGCCTGCTCAGGGCCAGTGAAAGTAACAAAGCCATTAAATTCTTCGCCACCCTCCTGGACTGCCTGGTGACCGGGGGCCTTGTTCAGGGTATGGAAAATCTGGTGGGTTCCGAAGACGGCTCAGAAGTTTACGGGACTGACCAGCGCAATAACATTTATCTCAGGGGCGATGAAAATAGTAACAACATAGTGAATGCGCGAGGTGGTGACGATTTTGTCTATGCCAGCAATGGCACAGACGTAATAAAACTGGGGGCGGGCAATGACCGGGCGGTGTTGAGCGATCAAAATGCGGTGCACGGTGGCCCCGGCACAGACACCATTTCCTACGTGGTTCGAAAGGAAAATCTTTGGCTGGATATGACCAACCGGGATCCGTCATCGGGAGAGGTGGTGACCGGTGTCGAGGTCATACAGGACTCCCCCCAGGATGACAGGATCAAAGGAAACCATGAGAATACGGTTTTCATGACCACCGGTGGCACCAATATCCTGGACGCCGGAGCTGGTAACGACACGGTCATCACTAACGGCGGAAAGACGTCTGTCTGGCTGAGAAGCGGTTTTAACTCCGTGCTACTGGGCGATGGTCACCACAAGGTTCACACGGGCATTCATGCCGACTCAATCAGGGTGAGTGGCAACAACCTTGTTAACCAACAATTTTACGTCCACAAACCTCAGGAACCTTCGACAGGAAAATGGCCGGTCCTGGTCATCCGCTGGGGACGATTTGGTGCCGGGTGCATCCGGCAGCACAAACAGCTGGCCAGCCTGACAGTCAACCCGTTCAGCGAGCGCATGGATCTGGTTTTCAGCAAACAGAACCCCAATGCTAACGTCACTCTGGACTTTAACACCCCCAATATCCCGTCTGTCACAGTCAGCCAGGTTAATACCCACTGGTACCGGGAGGATTTGGCCAAAACGGGCCGCTGGCAGTTCATTGACGGGGATGTGATGAAGCTGGGCAACACGACCCTAACTGGTTTTGATTCAGGAAAAGATGTTTGCAAGGTCACCAGGGAAGTGGACACCCATACCTTTTCCAGAGCACAGATGCTGGCATTTTTGAATCGCTACCCCGGAAAACCTTTAGGTGAATTCCAGTGGCCTGACAAGACTGAGCTGGAGAGCCTGGCTAACGAAGGAAAAAACCTGGGCGTCGGCCTGCACCGCATTAGCAGTGAGGAAAGTAATAATATCAGCCTGGGTATTGAGTTTCGTTTCGACTCTCCCAGTTGCAACCCGCGTACTGGTCCTTTACGCAAGCTGACCCTGAAGCCGAACCAACAACAGGTGCTCTTTGAAGGCGTAATCCCGGAAGTGAAGAAGCGGGTCATGTCCTTCATGAACGAAGATGCCATTATCGCTTTTAAAGCAAATCACACACTGACTTTAAAATTGGTTAACACCCGTGCAGACGGTCGCAGGCAGCATCTTGGCCGCCATAAGGTATCAGAAATAAAACCGGTCTCAAAACAATGGGACGAAATGTTTCCCGGTCAGCCAGTGGCGAAAGCCTTGAGCATGTTGGAGATACATCATACCTTTCACAGGAATACGACTTTTCTTAAGCTATGCGAAGCCTCCAGGCCGTTTACCAGCTCTGCGATCCTACCGGGTGCTCACCTTGACCTGTCTTCAGACTCACACTCTGGCGTTCCTATCATTATCGGTGGTCCGGGCAATGATCGGCTAACAGGTAATCCCGCCACGGATAACATATTGCTTGGCAAGGGAGGGCGCGACATTTTGAAGGATATGGGTGGCAACAACCAGTTTATTGTCGGCATGGGCAATACCACCGTGATGGCTGCCGGAAAGGGACACAATCGGCTAATACACGACAAGTCTGCCGTACTTTATGGTGCCCGGCTCCTGCACAAAAGCGCCAGGAATCTCAGTATCAAGGTCGTCTCAACGTATGAGCTGGATGGGATGAGCGTCAATGTCACGGGGGGGATCGCACAGACCCGATGGCGAAATAAGGAAACGGACAGCTGGCGTTATCACCAGACCCTATTCAATGGCATCAGCCAGATTGACGGGACTTCGGGAGATGATACCTACTTTGGCAGCAATGGTACGGATATTTTCAGCACCGGGGGCGGTTTGGACAAGGTGCACATGGGGGGCGGAAACGACCGGGTCATCATTAACGCCCGCTGGCAAAATGGTACTACCCTGGACGGCGGCAGCGGTGCCAATACACTGCTCTTTGATTTGCCCAGCAGTCGTCGTGTATCTGTCGACCTGAGAAATGGTTTAACGGTCAGGAACTTTATCCTGGAGGACACCGGGAAGGGCAGGATAAAATTTTCCGGTGACGATAAAGATAACATTTATGTGTCCAGAGGTTCTCTGTACAGTTTTAATGGCAGGGGAGGAGATGACTACCTTTTTCTTCTGGAGCAGCCGAAGATCACCCATTTAAACGGTGGTCCGGGCACCGACACGATAGATTTCAGCCAGATGACCATCGAGCCGCATTTTGTCCGGCTCAATCTGTCTTTAAGAAAAAAAGCAGTGAGCTTTGCCTGTTATGCAAGCGATTCGGGATCCTGCCCTCCTGATAAAAACGTCAAAGGTCATATGTCTTTTACGGAAAGGTCGCCCAAACCCAAACCCAAACCCAAACCCAAATCCAAATCCAAGGGCATTTTCGAAACATGGTCGACAGCTATCAGTAATTTTGAGATTTTCAAGGGCCCCGATTCCGGCGATATGTTCAACATTCCGGCCCTTGCCGGTATTACCGTTGATGGCGGAGGTGGCAATGATACTTTCAGAATTTCCTCTTCCGACACTTGGGGCAATAGCTCAATCACCTCCACTATAGGAGGAGCTGGATACAACAAACATTATGGCAGCCAGAAAGCTGACCGAATGGTGGCGAACCTGGGGCCTGACCTGCTTTCCGGCAACCTGGGCCCGGATATTTACGTTATTTATCCACAGGCCAATGGCACCCGGATCGTCGACCGGGACAACGGAAATAGCCTGATATTGCACGGAGTCCAACCCGAAAAGCTGGACTGGCGACTGACCGGGAATTATACCCATCTGGAAGTGAACAACGACGGACATTTCTTTTTCAGCATCGATTTAGGGCACGTTCCCCACTGTGTGCGCGAAGATGGCAGTTTGGTCACCGGGCACTTTATCAACAGCCTGGAACGGCATATCTGGCGCCTGACAACCATTGATCCGGCCAACAACGGAAGCAGGCTGCTTAACGGCAAAAACCTTCGAGACTACTATCACGCCGAGCTGACTGTGGATAAACGACTGGATAGCACTTATCAGCTTGGCAATCTTACCGAGCCTGTACACGGCGGGCCCGGTGATGACGAGTTCTTCGTCTCAGGTGCTGTCAGACCGGGGGTTGAGCTGTTTGGAGAGTCGGGAAATGATATTTTCCACCTCAAGAGCAGTGGTGCCAGTGTCCACCCCGGTCCTGGCAATAACCTTGTCAGTCTGGAGCTGGAGAATGCAAAAGAAAAGGGTACGCTAAAGCTATTCTTTGCTCCTTCTTCGTTTAACCGGGTTCGTATGGCTGGTGTCAGCCTTGCGGATGTGCAGGCAGCCAGCTGGCGTTCGCTGGATCTACGCAATGCTCCTAACAGCGGTGACCAGACTCGCTGCCCAGCGGGCTTATCCCGCCTGGTGCCTCCTCCGGTCACCGGCGGCAGTTTTATCCTGGCAGCCTGGATTCGCCGGGGCCTGCCGCTGGGTAGGCGAACACAGGCCGGAAGCACACTGATTCATTTTGCCGGGGCTGACGGCTCTGATGTCATCAGCCTGAGTCTGAAACCCGGGAAACTGGAGATCAGGCTAACGGAGGCTGCCAGCGTCTTCCATCGAAGGGTCAGGCCATTTTTTACCTCCCCCAACCTGCATCTGGTCATGACTATAAATGACAGTGGTTTTCTAACCATCTACCGGAATGGCCAGATTGCTCTGGCAACCCGGGCCTTCAAGCCAGCCAGGAAAATTCGGACGCTGAACTGTTATGCCGCTGACAAACTCATCATCAACCGGCGTCTGCCGTCGCCTGAAGGGATAAAAATGATGGCGTCCGGTGCCGATCCCCTGGTGAGAATAGGTACTTGGCAGGACCCTGACCGTATCTACGCCAATGGCTGGCCAGACAGCCTGGAACTGGATGACAGCATTCTCGATGACAAGGTAAAAATTGCTCAACGACTCGAGTCGGGTTATTCACTTTCAAAGCAAACCATCCCCGGACATCAGTACCTGATAGATGAAAAAAGCACCGTTTACCACTTTGCTGGCGATGACTTCTCTGACACTGACCAATGGCTTCTGGCAAACGCCACAGGCACGGCTGACCAGCTCGAAATTAATACCCATGACTGCCAGAGATTGCGCTATCAAAAGTCGGACGAGGATCTTATCCTGACTGTCAGGCCTAATCATAACCTGCTGAAAAACAGTGAAAATAGCACCAGGCCGATCAATGCCACCCAGAGCCTTCGGGTGCAAAATTTTTTCAGTGAGGGAGGCGAGACCATAGAGCGCCTGATCGTCAATAACAAGGTGCTCAGCATGAGCGAGGTGTTTGCAAAAGTGGACAGCCCACAGTCACGTGGCAGGCGCTCACTGAGTGAGAGCAGTGAAGAAGGTGCATTGGCCGCTGAGGAAGCAGGCAACGGAACCCAGTCCTTACTGGTCAGGATCATTCGCAAGGAGCAACAGCTGGTGAATTACCTGGGCAGCCTGGCTGGAGGTAAGAAAGACGACGCTGACACAGGTGGAGCCGAGAGTGAACGACCTGAGGTAGCGAGTCTGAATGACACCGAATTGAACCGAAATTACCAGCGTCTGGTTCAAGAACTCAACGCCCTGTCAGGCAATCGCAGTGGTGAGAGCCCGTCGTTTACCCCATCGGCAAGCCAAAGATCGATGCAGAACCTGACGACTCCGCAACCTTCGACTAGGATTGGTCAAGACTAAACGACCTGTTAGTTGCGGAGATCTTCTCTTATGTCTGCAAATCTGACCGACACAGTCCCTCTCAATCCTACTTATAAGCGACAGTGGATTGATACCGGAGATGACTGGTTTTACTCGGCCACTGTTCATACCGATAGTTTTACCATCAGACTGTCGGCGAACCCGGCCAACCCGGAGTCGGTCTTTGCCACACCAGAACACATTCTTACTGTCAGGACAGCCATTGACCGAGCCTTCTGGTTAATCGAGCAGTCCGGTTTTTTTCCTCACTACATGCATCGGAATATCAGTATTATCCTGTCTGACCCTGATTTGCCGGGGCAGAATATCTATTATGACGACGATGGCGTGACATTGTTAATCGGGCAATCGATCATCAATCCGTCATTATTGCCCCAGGCTTCGGGCAAAGCTGCCGGTATAGCCGATGCTCTTGGAACTGACCGGCTCGTTGCCAAGTTGCTAAACAATATAGCAATGGTCGTTTATGAGGCCTGTGATCCCAATAACTTCTGGTCAGAATTTCAGGCACGTCAGAATGGTTCCACAGAAAATGGTGGCGGTTTAATCCCGTCTCCCATCAGCCAGACTGATGACGTGGTTTCCGCTATAGCCACTCAAACACAGCTCGACTTTATCTCTGAAACCCTGGCTGCCAAATGGTTGAATCAGAAAGTATCACCGGTTTCACTCTATTGGCTGGAGTCTTTGCTTCCTGATCTGTTCAATGCCCCAAAAAATCCTGGGAAGCCGCCAACTCCTCTAAGTGCCCAACTGCAAGCCAGACACTGGCATTCTAAAAACGATCTTGGTCAAACACTTGCCTGGCTCAAAAGCGAGGAGATCCCTCCAACAGGCAATGTTACCAGACCAGTGCCTGACAGTTTTTTTGCTTTCACACCCGTAGCGCCTCTTTTGCGCATCGACGAGACAATAGCCTGTCCTGCTTTTGGCGATGGTTACCGCACCCGGGTTAACGGAACAGAAATAGGCATCAGGGTATACCCCCAGGGCGACGCCGCTCCGCCACTGCGACTGGCCGACATCACCCTTGATGTGGAAAGCTACCATTCACTCGGTTACAAGGATCCGGCACAAACGCTCCAGCGGCTGGTTTTTGACCTCAAGAAATTGGCAGGACTGTTTCTATACGGTGGTTTTAACCGGCAATTGCTGACTTTTCTTCACGGACTGCAGATTGCCAGTGATCCGGGTGGCCCGGATAACAAGGTCCCTCTTATCAAGGCAGAGTCCGACCGATTGTTTATTGACAGTGACGCAACCTTCACAAACGACAGTCAGCCACTGATTCGTCTGGGGGCCGCTGATCTTTCCCGGCACTCTGACGAGGCTCTTGGACACGGACTGTCATCCCTGTTGGTACCTGCATGGCGAAAAACCCTGACCGACAATGCCGTGGCTGTGGCCGGTATTGAACAGCTCTGGGGAATCACTGACAACAGGCTGAAAGCACTGCAACCGCATTATGGGCTTGATGAACGCTACCAGGCCCGGCAATGGCCACAAGAGTCCGGCGATCTCTACCAGCGACTGGTGTCAGGCCAACGCCATGATCTCAGGAAACGAGGTGGCACAGCGGAAGACTTTGTTGATGCCGTCCGGGAACTTTATCAAGGTGACGGGCTGGCGCCAGCACTTGCCAGCGTTATGGGAGACTGGCAGGCGTTAGCTGAGACTAACCACACAGCCGGGGAAATGGCGGATTTGCTCGAGGCCATTGTCACAGTTTATGGCGAACAGCCGCTGCGCAGTGAACAATGGTTTTTCCGCAGGGCACTTGATGCCAGTCTGGACTGGCTGACTGCCAGAGACCCCGACAACCCGTTCCTGGCAAACCTTCAGCAACTAAAAAAAAATGACGAGGCACAACAGGATGAATACGATGGTCTGTTCGAGCCGGAGCAGGCGCCGCTCTTAAACAATTCTACCAGCAACAATGCCACCAGCAGCGTTCGGGGCAGATTCCTTACCCTCAAGGCTCTGGGTGACTGGATTGGGGTTTATCTGACATCGGACTATCTGGCCAGTTCCAGTCATCAGACCCTCGCCAGTGACCTGCGGCAACTGGTGGATGCCAGCGACCTGTTCAGACACCGGTTGAACAATACCGAAGGGTTACGGATGCTGTCGGGCAACGTAACAACCCCGATAAGACCTGACACCCTTGGCGATATACACGACCAAGGTTTACTGAAAATACCCCCCGATGAGCGCAACAGGACGATCCCCGGGGAATATGTCAGTTTGATTATCCCAGGTCGCAATGGCGCGTCCACTGCCAGTCAGTCAGGCCCGCTGACCTACCAGCCCATTCGTCATAGTGCGGAAAATGACACCATCCATGATCTTGCTCCGGTTAACCAGACAGTCAATAACGGCACCTTCACGCTTATCCCTTTTGATCCGGATGAGGGGGACTTACCCTACGGCTCCGGGTGGCTGGCAGGCCATCTTTCGTTCTTTTACCAGCTGGGGGAAGCATTACGGCTGGCCCTTGGGCTGGCACCAGAAGAAGATGCCAATGCGGCCAAAAACAGGATTCGTACTGAGCTTGGTTTGCCACGGTACTACCCCGGACAGGACAGACTGCCGTTACCGGTAGTAAACCCCCGTCAGGTGATACTCAAAGAGACCCTGCCGGTGCAGGTAAGGTTTAATCAAACGACAGCGACAGACAGTAGAAAACCCGTACCTCTGGCAGTGACCGGATATGGCTCCCTGGGGCGTCATCTGAAACTGACAGCAGAGCCTGACAGGAACGGCACTTATCGTCTGCAACTGGCTGCCATTGGCACAATGACCGCAGATGGCGGTCTTCTGCCACCTTCCCTCTGGCACCACTATCCCGCACTCACCAGACCGGCGACGAGGCACAGGGTTCGCCGTTCTGATTCTGATTCTGAATCTGCTCCTGCTCCTGTTGCAAGTTCAGACTTCGAATTAATGAATCAACTGATTCCTGACGTTATCACGTTCTATAGGGAATTTTGGCCGTTATTACAATATCAACGCGCCATAAATGCAGACTTGTACGAACGTTTTGAAGATCTGTTCAGGGCTTTTAAGATATTTGATGGCTACCGTCGTGTGAATTCTTCATCAACTTATGCTTTAGCGGTAAAGTTCTACGAAAAACTCATCGCCCTCAACGAGAGTTACCCGATGAAAGGGGAAGCCGGCGAAAAATTTGCGAAACTGACTACAAACTTTCGTCGCTGGTTAGATGGCGCCATTAGGCCAGTCCCTGAAAAGCTGCATTTTGTCAGCATCGGCCCAACCGTCGCAGAGCTGAACACTATCAGGTTATGGATTGCAGCTAATTCAAAGTCCGATTTGCAGATAAACCTCTGGTATGATCAAAACGCAATGCTCGCCACTCTGCTTTCTGAAGCCCTTAAAAAAGCAGTGACCAGTCAATTGACCCGTCAATCTGGTCCCGGTGATCCGTCTAATTTTGAATCGGATTTAACGAGAGGATTCATGGAGCTGCAGGATCAGGCCTGGAAATCCATAGCGTCAGACATGGAACAGGGCCGGGGATTTGATCTGGCGGTGAAGAATTTTCTGGTAGGCCACCTCAACTATAAATCATCGGATATTGATAAGAAAAAAGCCCAAATGATGTCAGCCTACCGGCGATTTAAAAAGAAGATAGCGTCTTCTTATCCCGGGGCGAAGTTTTCCTACGAAGACATTAATAAGGTCTGGAGCGATGCCTTCGGGGAAAAGGGTAAGGAGGCCGAAAGTTACTATCTCAGGGAGCTGGGGTTGCGTGGCCACCTGCCTGCTGCCATTGCACTGGTAAAAGCCAGGGTAATTGGCGCTCTCGGTGGCGTTTATTCTGACACGAACTTTTCACCTGCCATTATTGAGGATCTTTTCAAGGATATTGACCATTCAGGCCTCATCAAAACAGATTGGGATAGGATACGGATGGCACTGACAGAGCTTGTCATCCGAAGGTTCGGCAGGGAATTCCTTCCCGAAGATCAGGATCCTGCAATAGAACAGAAGGTTTCAGATGATCTCGTCTGGTTCGGTGAAAAATACCCCGAGTTTAAAGGCGATATTGAACGGAGCCTGACGAACTCTGATCCGTCGCAACTATTTAAGCCACTGGGAGAAGTTAAAGTCATTCCCAGTGAGATATACCTGCCATTGGAAAAAGCCCCAAGTTTATTTTTTGCAGCATCACAGGGCAGCAAGACCATGCAGATGGTCCAAAACCACCTTTTAGCCGCTTATCAGACGATTGATCAATATAAGTTGTTCGACGTGACAGATTGGAAAACTATCCAGGATACAAGAACGTTTTTCACCTGGCATAAGATAGCTTCCCGGTTATTGGTTCATTATCGACTCGGGGGTATATCAACATTTGCAGATGGCTATCAAATACTGAGTGGTGATGATGCACTGGAGCAAAGCAATAGTGCAATGGGTTGGACTAGAAGCCATAGAGATTCGCTGGATATTCCTGAATTGTCTTCCCGCGAATACTATACGATTTCCAGCCGGGCACTGGCTGTCCGGAAGCATCAAAACGATATCGCAGTCAATACCAACACCGATCCACAGAGCAGAAGCCAATACAGCCAACAATTGGTTATCCAGATGGAGCCTGGTGATGATAGCCCGATTGCCAGGGCCAGCCGTTATCTGTTTCGCAAACACAACAATGGTCAGCTGGCGGGAGGTAGTTATCGTTCAATCCGTAGGCTGGTCAAGAATAACGATGCCTGGTCAGATGGAGAGACAGGCGCAAAGGTCAACAATGCCGATATTGGCAGATTTCTGGACAGTAAAAGCCGAATTCATATAGTAGGTCTGGGTGACTCAGGGAACGGGGAATTTACCCTGAGTGGCCAAACCGCGTTAGCACTGTCAAAAAAAATCAATGAATTGACCGCTGATACACCGGTTAAAACCATTAACCTGGTTGGCTCAGGCATTGACGACAACGGACTTGTAACCCAATACCTGAAAGAAATCCTGAAAACAACAAAAACCTCGGCAGTGACTGCCCGTGACGGTCTTTTGAGAGTCGATATCTGGGGGCGCCTATGGGTTGGCCTGGTCTCAGAAACAGATCCGGTCACCTGGTCACTGGCCGACCACTCTGACAAGCTGAAAGCGCGTCGTATGAGTGACGGTGAAATCACCGTCGAACGCTGGACTGAAAAAGACACATTGGCTGAAGGTGCCACTGGACTCCGGCGGCTGCCCTCTGTGTTATCACAGGACAGCGGGTTGCTGGGGCCCACCGCCAATCCCGATGACCTGGTGCCAACTCTGGCGATGTTCAGCCGCAGTTTGAAGCCGGGTCTACTGAGTGTTCTGAAACCGAATGATTTACAAGCACTGGAGACGAAAATTGCAGAATTTGACCAACTTCGCCAGGAGGGAAGTGAAAGTGCCCTGAAAAAATACATGCTTGTCTATCGGATGCAGAAAAACCTGCCCGCAATTCTGAGTGGGGAATCAGCGGCTTCCCACTTGGCTGGAGCAATAAATCAGTACCTGCTGGATGCTTTGGTGGAGGTTCCTGAAAAGCTTAACTTTATCTGGATTGGTCGTCTCAACGAAGGGGTCAAAGACCATCTCAGAGTCTGGAGTAAGATGGTTCCCTCCTGGTCGCAAACGCTCTGGTACGATCCACAGGCATTTCTGGCGCCCGTGCTTACCCGGGAAATATATAAGGCTGTTGCCGATGAGAAAATAGCCGAGTCATTCCTGGTACATGAACAAGCCAAAGTGGAGTTTTTGACGCGTTTGTGCCATCTACAAGATCTGGCCTACAGCGCTATAAAAAAAGGCATCGCCCAGGGCAAAACCTTTGACGACATGGCGAAGATATTTTTAGTCAACCACCTGGGGATGGATCAAGAAGAATTAACACAAATACAAAGGCAAAGTCTGCAGGAGTTCACAGATCTCGCCAAAGAGCTGACCGGGCTCCGGGGCAACACCGGATCCGGGGGATTCATGCTGGCAGATATCAATCAACTCTGGCAGTCAGGCGATGAAACCAGCATGAAAGCGTTGTACGTGAGAGAACTTGGCTTGAGAGGGATTTTAGCTGCAGCCTCTGATTTGGTAAGAGTGGTACTGCTGAAGGGGGGAGGTGTCTATTTGGATGTCGACACGCTGCCTCATTATAATGAAAAATTGTTTAAAGGGATTGAAATCCCAAGTGAAATTTTACATTCAGGAAGACTGAATCATTTAATTAACCATATGATTATGGATTATTTTGCTGACCCAGGCCCGGAACAACTGTTTTTTAACAGAACACCTGATCCAGAAATACGGAGAGAATATAACAGATTCAAAGAAATATACCCTGATTTTTTTAAGGCTGTCAAAGAAGCCATCGTTAATCATGGGAAAGAGCCTCTTTTTACTTTTCCAGGCTCAGTCAAGGCTATTCCTGGCTCAATAGAAATAAGGTTAGAATTTGTAGAAAGAATCAATGGCGGCAACTGCTTTATTATGGCGCCGCCAGACAGTGAAGTTCTCGAGGCAGTTAATCGAGAAATAATAAGGCGTTACAAATTGATTGATCGGCTGGGAATAGGCGACACGGAAAACTCTTATGACGACAGTATCGATGTCGATACAGATGAGCAAATAAAAGAGTCAATCGTCAATGAATTGGGGATCAATAACGATTTCGCCAAAGATATAATTAACTATCGAGTTGATGGATTAGTTAGAAGATCTGGATCGACGTTGCATTTAACCGGGCCGGGTTTGATTATTCACGTCATCAGAAGATCTGTCTTTGCTTTGCTTCCAGAAGAGGATCTTTTTGATTACAAATTAAAATCCTATTTCACGCAAATTAACCCACTGGCAAGGATTGATTCAGTGAGTGTTGATACGGATGAACAGCCCAGTAGCTGGCTTACCTTTACTGATAAAATCGTGCGTTATGAACTGACCAATGAGCGAGACAGCCATTATAAAAACCAGGTCATTCTCCAGCTCGGTAACAGCGACAATGAAGCCAGAGCCAGCTCATACCTGAGAAATAAATACCAGCCCGATTTCAGCCGTCTTATACGACTGATGCCTGATGGCTCGCTGATTGATCAGAAAGCAGGTTACATCATTGAATCAAGGATTGTGCAAGCCAGTTTTATTACAGACGACACACGTATTATTGTTGTTGGTCATGGTTCCAAGGTTCAGGATAAAAAGACCGGTTCTGACAAGTTTCTTCTGGGCGGGAAGACAGCTAAGCAGCTGGCCGAAGTGCTTGGGCGCATAACCGGCGATCGGTTTGTCAGGACTGTCAGTCTGGTGGGTTGTGGTGCTGATGCCGGCGGCGAGCATTACCCTGTAGAAGCCTTCGCCAGAACACTGTTTGCTGAAATCCGGACAGAACGAATCACTGCCCGCAACGCACTGGTGGCGGTGGATATGCTTGGCCGTAAATGGACCGGCACCCTGCCCGCTGCTGGCGATGTCCTCTGGTCACAGTCAGACCATCGCCTCAAGCTGGTGCTTGAAAAGGACAAACAGGGGCAGTTCGTGGCCCGCCAGCTTCCGGTTGCAGAAGGACTGGTGAAAAAACTCCACAATTTGTCCGCTTTGCCCCCCGGCAGGGATTATGCCTATCTGGGCAAGAATGACCGTCATTTCGATCGGGCCAGACACTTACTGCTTGAAACGATGATCGAAAACAATGGCAGGCAGAAACTCTCCGACCTGATTGAGCATTACAACCTTCGGCTGCAACAAATCACCCGTGATGACTCTTCCCCTTACCGGTTGATGCCTTTGCCGGTTGCCGATGTCGAGCTTCCTCTTGCCTCAAAAGAGCCTCAGCCAGAAGAAAGACGTCAGATAAGCGCCTTTGTCCGCGCAGACTCAATCGGTGACCCGTTTTCCGGAGTGGGTCAGCTGGCCTATGACGATCCCCTGGCGCAAGAGAATTTTGCCCGGATCCAGCAGGAGGGGTATCTGCTGGCCATGGGAGTTGCAAACTCGCCATCCGAGGTCATGGCTGCATTGTTTACCCGCCTGTTGCTTGGGTCTGTGCAGGACATTGTGGCACCCGGAGGCAATGACATAGATCCGTTCCGGGTCTCCAGCCTTGAGCTGATGACTTCGGTATTGGGAAAAGGTGACCTGCAGGCTCTCCGTGGCCAGCAGTTGCAAAATGACTTTGCCGACTTGAGCCAGTGGTATATCAAGTCTCTGAAAAAGTTATTGGGTCACTTTCTGGCGGACAAAGCAGACGAAAAAATACCGAGACTGAACGCCAGAGAATGGCATGAGCAGGGACAGTGGCTGCAAAAAACACTTTCCCTTGGGATTAATAAAAGAGTTCCCCATGACGCTGTCGGTTTTACAGACCCTGTGACCAGGATTCACGGAGAGGCTTTTGATGACAGCAAATACCTGCCTGTTGTCACCGACCCTTCGGGCGTAACTTATGTTCTGCTGGACCTGCCAGAAAGTAACAGCGCAGCTTTTCCGGATAATCTGCGCAATATCCTGTTTATGCTTCAGTCCTCAGGTCCGCTGGGGCCGCGTAATGCCCAGACGCTGATCAATACCATTGAGTTAGCCTATTCCCGGCATTCAGACTTCCTGGCAGGAGAGCAGTTTGCTGAAAAAATAACCCGGCTGCCGATGGCTGATGTAGTCACACTGGCCACTGAAGTTATTAACCTCGACACGGAGCCTAAGGCTCTTCGGAGTCTGATACGAAGACTGTTGATTCGCCTGGCAGCCAGCGCAGTGACGGCTCTGGACATCGGTCACAAACCGGATTACCAGCAGAAGTTTCTGATCGCAGAATTACTCGTCCGGGCCCCCGAAGAAAAGACCTTTGTCGTCCTGGTCCCAGAATCGGGAAAATACCAACGCACGATTACTCTGGACCCTTTGAAGACCATCGACACGAATGACTATCGTGGCTTGCATTCGCGAGTCACTCTGGGGGCTCGTTCGCCACTTTTTATCTCGACCATTCAGGACAGTACCTATCGCTCTCAGGTGCGTGAGCTGATGAAACTGAATGGAATGCCAAAAAAACAGGGACCTGTGTTTCGTTATTTCGGCAAACCTAATCAATTTGTCGATACCCTTTTGGCCTGGCGAAAATGGGAAATAGAGTCTGGTTTTGAGGCTAAAAAGCCGAACCTTGATATTCGTCTGGAGCAAGACCGATTCATCGAGGACAGTGAGGCAATTGTCCATCCATGGCAATCAAATAAGTCGATCATCGTCCGGGTTGGAGTGAAGGATGTACCAGAAGAGGCGTCTGACGCCCGCCTGGCCCGGGTGCTGACCCAATCCTACGGGATGGCCCTGTGTCTGCGAATCCGGGCAATGGCTCCACATGCTCGCTATCTAATCGGGGCTATGGAGATATGGGAAATGGATTACCGTGATAATCCTGAGGGTGATTACGGTTTTGACAATGCTCTGACACTTCGGAAATTACCGGACACTGGCGATCCGCTTTACCGGGCACTGATCCGTGACAGTAAGAACCATGATCTTAAGTTTGCCGAGGGTTCTGTAGATGATTTCCAGCGGGCTATGGAGGTATTGGATTCGGAAGGGAAACTCAGCGATTCGGTCAGAAACGTTATTAGCCGCATTGCAATGAATCCGGCGACCTCTGTTAATACTTTTGTAGAAGCTCTGGTTAAGGTATACACAAATTTCTGGAAAGAGATGCAGGATGCACAACTGCGGTCGGTGCTGCAGTTGCAGGCATCGCAATACCAGATATTGAAACAACGATTAACCAGCTCCGATTTACCCGTCAATACCAGGAGCAGGTTATTGTCAAGTCTGGGTAATATGGAAAACCCGCCAGACAAAACTTCGTACACCGGCACCCTGCCTTCTCATTACATGGACGTCTATAGCAAAGGCATAAAGGAGAACAGTCCCGGAATTATCAGTGAAGTAACACCAGGCTCCTATGGCGATAATGGTTCGCAGACCAAGGTCGCGATCTTGTTCTCTGCCGGGTTTATCAAATATGTTCGTGATCAGAATGCTCTTGAACAGAATGCTCCTTCCGAACACCTGTTTTCAATACACAGTAAGATTATCAAAAGCCTTAGATGGCTCAGCACCGTCCCTGAATTCAAGGTTTTTTCCGGCGCTCTGGCGAAAGATCGGAGCCAGGTCTTTGGCGACCTCCAGAAGCTGGTGGATCAGGGGGTTATTGATGGTTCTGCCGGTAGCGGCTTCGACCAAGTCAAAATACCCGACTCTGTCCGGCTATTGCTGGTCATTACTCCTCCCGATCCATCGGGTACTCCATCCGCTACAGAAATGCCGCAGCCGGTTCTGGTTAAGAATACCGGTTGTGTTCTGAAAGTGGATCCGAGCCAGTATTTCATCAAAGGACAAATAGAGGTTGAACAACATCAGACCTTATCAGGCCTGATAGCTCGTTATATTGTTGCATCCGGTCTGCTAAAAGGAATCAACAGAGATTATGAAACCCTTCGCAAAAAAATGCTGCGTAAATTTGGCATCAAGGCATTACCAGAAAAGAAAAGCATTATCGTTGTCCCCTTCGACCCTTTCAAGGGACGGGCCGGCCTTGAAATAGAGAATCTCATCACAAGTGTGGACACTGAAGTGAGGAAAAACCTTGCATACTCTCAATTTAATCCTGATGAGCGTATTAACTCTGATTTTCCTAATATACTCCTGTCTACTGATAGCCATGAAGGTCGCGCCATCATTGAAATCGTTACCGGCCCCAAACCTCTCTCGGCTTATCTCAGTGAGTCCTCAGATTTATTTCTTGCAACCAAAACGCTGGCCTCTGTTTTAGCGAACATACCTGAAGGGGGGGTTACCGTCAGTGGTTTAGTTGAGGCTTATAATGATCAGCTACTTGGCAATAACCCCGAAGGTAATTTAAAAAATTTCAAGTTATCCAGTTTTGATGAATTTAAAGACAGTCAGATTTCATTGTTGCCTGGCAAGATGGGGGCAGCGGTAGCGGCAGGAGCACAGTCACCACCTTATCGTATTCATGTCAATATTGGGGTCGACCTTAGTTTGATTGGGGATATAACCTCCTATATTCCCGATCTTTTTGTCTCGGATAAAAGCGACACATTAAGGCAGGTTTTTGAGTGGAGCCAGTATAAAGCCGCTGTCATTTCAGAAAAGCTGAATCTGAATTCTGACTTGCTGAAATCCATGTTTACCATGCATTTGTACAAGCAGGCATTAGACAGTTCAACCAACGATTTCAAGAGGGGGAAAATGAGTCTTGCAGGTACCTCTATCAATAAACTTAGAGGATTACTGAGACTGGGTACCGCTGATTTTTTAATGACTGCCATCTCTGAGTCGGAGGCCGAACAACTTAAGACAGCCATCCAGAATTTCGGCTGGCAAAGCTTTACTTCGTTGATGCAGGAAACGGTCAATGATCTGGCCACGGTGGGATCTGAGGCTGAAGGAATTGGCAGGGAGTGGAAGGTTCCCGAACAGCGATTGCAAGCCAGGTTAAAATTGTTGTTCACCGACATGTTGGATCATCGTGTCGAACATGGGGCGATGATTATCCCCTATAACCATGGCTCAGATTTTTTCGAATTACCCCAGGGCGAGAACAAAAGCCCGAAGCTGGGTTACGTAGATGTCACCAATGCACCCTCAAGACATGGCGTCACTTCTTATGTCGATGAAGAGGGTCAAACCCATTTCCTCGGGACAGTGGAGGTTCGAAAACTCTGGCCCAATCTCGATAAGATGGCTTTTTCCCCTCCCGACTCTTTCACGGTTTCGGTAATAAAGTCCGTTCAAACCCCGGGGTTACTGGGAGCAGACCCGGAGGTTGACGGGATTTTTTTAGGAAAAGCTCAATCCCTGGTCAGCCCTGAAACCGAAAATTCGCATTACCAGAGCTGGGTGAAGCAGTCCATCCTCGACCGTTTGGGTCGACTCAGCCAGGCAAAGCTCGAGCATATAACCCGCTCCTTCGTCAACCGTCCGCAGCAAACACAGGACCCAATCGGGCAGGAACGAGTGGCCCGGTTGCTGCTGACTGCCAATCTCAGGGCAATAACCGGCGGGTCGTCAGGATCGGCCTGGGACACTCTGGTGCAGTTGCAAAAAATAGTGTCCGTGGATCTTCAGCGGATAACCAGCGGGGAGCAACGGCTTCCTGTGGCAGCCAATGACCGTCAGGCCCGCTGGCAACAGCTGGCAGAGCTTAATCTGTCCACTGAACTCAATACACTTCTGAAACTGTTTTCTGGTGATGAAAGCGAAGGTTTTATTAAGCCGGTGCTTAAATCAGGAGAGGTGCTGTCCGAGTACGGAATGTCTCTGCGCCGTGTGTCGCAGGAAATAACGATTGTCCTTAACCCCCACTGGCACCCGTACCAGAGTCAACTGAATAAGGATCCGCTGACCCTGACAGTGGGAATAAAAGACGCGACGCAAGATAACCATAAAGCTACCCCTATAGGAAAACTTTTCGCAATAGCCCTGTTAAACCATCCCGATGTGGCCGCGCTCCATCAGGCGCAAAAGAATTTACGGGCGATCTGGGGATTGTCGTCAATCAAGACTGACCGCAACTATGGCCTGACCAAAGAACTGACTCTGGCTATTTTTCCAGAGCAGCAGGACGCCCTGTACACACAGTTTGTGGATGGAATCGGCAACCCCGATCACAATTGGCAGTATGCTTCCGGCTCGGTTGAGGATTTCGCCCGGGTTCTCTACGGGTTGTCCACTCGCTATGATCAGGACAGTCTGACAGAGGCTTTTCAACGGCTTCAGAACTACCATCGTCAAAACACCGGAGTACACCTGGACACCTTTGCCTCAGCACTGGTGAAGACACACAGGAACCTGCCTGACCGGGCAGCACTGACTCTGCGTCAGGCCATCGGGAAAGAGGGCTGCACTTTTCTGAAACAGACCCTGAATGAAAAGCGCGCGCCATTAATCAGTGGCCTGGAGGCAATCATAGATGCCATAGGTCTTGACGCGCTTTATGGTGCTCGCTATTTAAAACGCAGCTTTCCTGGTGTCACACTGAGCAGGGGGATACGGTTAAAGGCGACCCCTGAATACTTCGATTATGCCGGGGCGAATTATCATTTATTACCCGATGCCATCAGGAGCTTCCTGGCAACGCCTCAGGGCAAAGATTACCTGAATAAATTCACAGACAATTTCAAACCTCGTCGTTATCAGGACCTGATTTTTGATGCCCCAAAAGCAAGCGATGGAAAGCAGCAAATCGTTGTTTCGTTAACACTGACTGAGGAAAAAACGGCTGACAGACAAGTGACCATTGATCCCGGTGCCAGTCAAGAGATCCGTTTGTCCAGCTTGATCCCAGTGTTTGTTGACCTGGTTAAATCCGGCTACGACATGGATGATAGCAGTCAGCCTGCCGCCCCGGACGATAAAGACATTGAAACAAGGGTTCGCCAGGAAATGGGGCTGGCTCCCCTGGTGCAGCCTGCCAAAATAGCGGCGGTAAAAAAGGACAGTGCAACTGGCCAGATCGTTCTTGAAAGAGTAACCGACGCTGTCTCCCGACCTGCCGGATGGGACAGCACGGTGCAGCAGAGCCCGACAGAGATCAATGGCTCACCTTTAACGACTCTGAAATGGCTTGGTGCCGAAGGTCAGCCGGGATTGCAATTGGTAACAGCCCCACTGTCCCCGGATGACCTGGACACTCACAGGCTTTCTCTGGCAGCCGATTTTTATGCGCTGGATAAAATGATCTCGACGCTGACTCATCCGGACAATACAAAAGATTTCGATGAGGTCTACAAGGAGTATTTTAGCGACCGGTCAGGCTCTGAAGGGCAGCCCATTGACTGGGCAAAAACCACCGACGGCTCAGATACCGGAATCATCCTGAGGCTGCCCTTTGAGGATCTGGACAGGCCGGTGTTCGCTGCCCTGTTTGCTGACAGTGACAGCCCTGAAGGGGAGCGGCTGCTGGCCAGCCTGAAGGCTGCCAAACAGTTCGTGACAAATATTGCCCCGGCCTCAGGCGATTACAGGGCAATCCATGCTCAGTTAAGGTCGCTGCTTACCCTGTTGTTGTACCGGCTGTCGAGGGACGCCCCCCATGGGAAATCCCTGTTTCCGGGAATAAGGCTGGCAGATTATATCCATACCTGCCTTTCCAACAGTGCCGCTGCCTTACTCAGTGACTACATTCACCGTGTTGGCCTGCAACAGGTCACTCAGGAACTGGAAACGAAGCTCACTGTCATTGCAAAGCCGGGTGCCCCGGATCTGCAAGCGGGCGTCAGGATCAAAGACCTGCTGGGGATGGCTTTGGATTACCGCCTTGCCAACGGCGCCATGTTGCTGCCCGGCACGCTGCCGGATTACTACTCGCTGCCCCTGAAAGATAACAAAAAATATCGAGAGCTCTGGACTGGCCAGATGTCAGAGGACAGCACAGCGCGACCTGTCTCCAGAAACGCCGATGGCCAATATCTTCTGGACCTGGCCTTGCCGGGTCAAAGCGGCATGGTCAAACGCCTGTTGCTCCGAAACCCGGCCCCCCCCGATAACCTCCGGAGCCAGCTCCGATTGGCTTTGAAACCGGACTGGCTGGGCAGTGATCCAGAGGTTACCCGTGCGTTTCTTGAATTGGCGATGTCCGGGGTGGGTAAAGCCGACTGGCCGCAGTTTTTGGAGTACTTCTCTTCATTGCCCCAATTGCAGCGTTCCGCAGTGGTGGTGGCGCTGGGTCAATATCGCTTGCAGTATCCAGAGGACAGTATCAAGCAGCTGGCCCTCGCCCTTACCCGACTCCAGCTGTCGGAAGTGAATCAGCAGATCAGTCAGGATGATCAGGACGGGGCACCGCCGGCGTTTCGCATCAGGCGTGTGACATTACCCGAAGACGGAAGTCATGGCTTCAGGCTGGAGACTGACGAGGGGATCATACCTGTGCTGGCCGACTCCCCGGAGCCGGTGACTGGAGAGCCATCACTCAAGCCGTATCCGCAAGGGCTGCTAATGCTCGCCAGTTCATACAGCAGCCAGTTTCCAGGGTCGTTTCTGGATACGCACAACAGCGTCAGACTGTACCGGCAAGCGATGCAGGATAGACGGCTGCATCCCGACCGTTACCAGCATGATGTCCAGTGGCTTATTAAAACGTTCAGTGACTTTGGACCGGAAATCTATCGCCAACGACTTCAGGAGGGGGGGGCGCTTGACCTGAGTGCGGGCCGGCCTCTCCACTGGCAGTTAAATCCCCATATTCCCCTGCAGAAGTCCCGGTTGCAGGTCGGGGATGCCGCTGTAACGATTGAGTTTGGGATGAAGGATAACCCTTTGCTGAATTACAGATTCTTTAACGAAGTGGTTGGCCGGTTCTACGCCATGGGTCTGGCCAAGAGTGTAGAGGCTGTTGATGCCAGTCTGTTCCAGTCGGTCTGGCCAGAGGAGGCGGAGCGACTGCGTCAACTGGGCGACACTGTTGATTTTGATTCTGTCCAGCGATGGGATTCCCTGCCTGCGGCGCGGCACCTGGATAATACCCTTCCGAGAGACAACAGCCCGGATTTACCAAAACTTTATGCTGGATCCGTCAGTCAGGAAGGCGTGAAACGGACGCTAAAATGGCTGTTCGGTCAGAAGCCTGAATCAATTTCATTGGGCCTTGAACAGCTCTTTGACCAAATTCAGGGGGACCAGGATAACCCGGCTGTTCAAACCTTTGCCGAGGCGCTGTATGAGTTTGACCGCAACCTGCCTGATGGTGACAGAGTCCTGTTCAGGGAGGCTTTCACTCCCAGGCAGATCAAATTTCTGAAGGGTGCCCTGACTCACCAGGCCCCTCAGCAGTGGGAACTGATTGACTACATAGACACACTTAAAACAACGTTCGATTCGCAAGCCCAGGTAACCGATGCTGACGGGTTTAAGTCATCGACCTACCGGCTGGTTGAGTCTGGCAGCGACAGTGACAGTGACAACGACGGTGGCAGGAAGTTGAGGATTGTCATCTGGGACCCTGAGGCGCAAGACAACAAACGCTGCCGACGTGGGGTCGACGGGTGCAGAACTCGCCTGCTATCAGCAGAAAATCTGGCGGACCGCCCCTTTTTGGACATTGACAGCACGGATATCAGTAACACCGATACCAACAAACCTTATTACAAAGTTGAGTTCCTTAACCACAACGATGAGCTGTACCGGGTGCTCAGGCGCTCAGACAAGGATATCACTGCCACCCCCCTGGGCCAGGCTTCCGTTTATGACAGCATCCACGATAGCAACGACTCCCCAGCTGAGCGGGTGTTTTCAGACCCAACATTGGCCACCACGTCGGTGGCGGTCAGGCGTTCCGATGGCAAGGTTTATCAGCTGATTTCGGAAGCTGACGGTCACTACCGGGCAGTGAGTTTGCAATCCGGAGATAAGCTGTTAGCGTCGTACGACAGTAACAGCAAAACCCTTATTCCGGTACTGGAAAAAAACGACCATGGAAAGACGATTTATGGCGTGAAACTGGACGACGCCGCCGCAGGGACAAACGGGCTGTTCAAACTCACCCCGAAGGAATCGCTGAAGGATCAGTTAGCCGCCGCCCGCCACTGGCTGTCAGCGAGCAGTTCCGAGCTACGGACTCTGACGGGCACAGACGACAGAATAGCCGTGATCCTTCCTGCCGACTACCGTCCCGGCCAGAAACTGGCGAATCAGGCCGAACGGCTCTTGTCAGAACTGAGAGTCTTTGTTGCCAGCTCCGCCGGACAGCGTCTGGTCAATGCCCTGGGGCTCCCCGGCAGCTTCATCAAACCCGCCACTATGACTGAGCTGGACAGTCAGCTGCTGCCCGGTATGAAGCCCCCTGCCCCTCTCAGGCTGGTGATCAGGTTCGGCAAACAGGCTCTTGCTGACCGGGTGGTACCCTATCGCTCCGGGGACAGCGGGGACACCAGTGGCAACCGGCTTGTGGTGCTGAAGGTTGACCCGGCGGTGTTGACCGGGCAACGCAGTTCCACCAGTAATTACCTGGGGGCATTGGCCTCTGTCCTGAAGGATTTATGTCGGGCAGCACTGGTCAGTACTGATCAGGCGAACTCACCAGCCATCGCCATGACCTGGTTGCAGGGGGCCAAAATCACCAGTGCCCGGACGCTGCTGCAACTGGAAAACCAGCTTCGTAAGCAGTATGGCCTGCTGCCCGTGCTGGCCACGGCATCAGCCCATACCCCTGTTCAGGAGGTCACCTCAGCGGGCGGGATAACGACTGTGAAAAACCGCCAGCGGGTCCGGATTGCCTATAAAGCGATTGCCGAGCCTCTGTCCGGCTTTGGTCGGCTGGTAGGAGATATGGAAACCCGTCGACTGTTTCAGCGGGTTCAGTATTATTGCAACCAACGGGTTGACCGGTTATCCGACGCTGGTCGTTTGAAGCTGGGAAATCTCCGCTCACTGTTAACGCAGCTGGCCTGGAGTGGGCTGGTCAGCCAGCGCATGGTGACATCGCAGCCTGCACTGCTGGCTGATCCGGCGGACGTGGTCACAGCCGTGCTTGATGACAGTGAGCTGAAAGCACTGGCCGGGATCAACAACCTCGCCGGGCAGCTTGAAAAGGTGTTGACCGATGCTCTGAAAGACCGACGGGGCATCGCCTTCACAGCGGCAGAACAACAGGGATTATTGCGCTGGCTAAGCCGTGCAGAGGCGGTTCTTACGGACGCACAGGCCGTGCGCAAGGAATGGGCTGACCCCGGACAACTTCCCCTCGCTGCGGATTCCCGCGGCAATGTACCGGTCACCACTGGTAACCGAAAAACCCTTGCCCTGACCAGCACCGGGCGGCAACCGGTCACCCGGCTGAATGATCAGCCTCTCATTGCTATTGAAAGCCAGAACGGCCCCCTGTCCGCTCCGGCAGGCGATGAGCTTAGCGGTTTGCTGGCCCTGTTGAGACAGGAGTCACCTGACAGCCCGCAGGCTGTCGCTGCTTTAAGGACCGAGCTTGGTTGGGCTCCAGCAGTTACCGACCCCGACTATTACCGGGACGCGATCAAGCGTACTCTGTTATCACTGTCCCCACAGCAGGTCAACAACCTGGACGACACCCTTGTTGATGTGCTCAAAAAGCCATCCCTGACCGACGGTGAGTCGCTGCTGGCAGAGTATTTTTTTCACCGGCGGCTCAGGGGGCTGGAACCCACAGACCCAGCCGGGTTGCGGGCGGATGCCCTGCGGGCCAATAAATGGCTTGATCTCCTGCAAAAAAATCCGCCATTGCTTCCGGGACCCGGCTGGGAGCCCCCGGCTTTCACCCTCGATACCGGGTTGGGCCGTTACCAGGCTCAGGTTCAAACCAAGGACGGGCAAAAAACGTTCACGCTGGGTCGCCGGGATGACCTGGCTTTTTCCAACCGGGGGCCCGGCTACACCCTGACTCACAGCGAAGGCGACCGCAAGCAGGTCTTTCGCCTCCAGCTTCCTGATGGCTGGCCAGACCGTCTTTTGCCGATCAGGCTGGTTGTCCACATGGAGTTTTATCGCAAGCTGCAACGCAAGGGCAGAATTGGCAAAGAGCAATTACAGAACGACATTCAGTTCATTGCCCGGGGGATGGGGGAGCCTCGTCTATCGCAGCTTCTTCAGGCGCTGGTGCAACCCGTCAGGGATGCAGGCATTGCCGATATTAGCCCTTTTAAAATAAAAATCAGCCCCAGGCCGCTCTGGCCGTTGGTGGACAGTCGTGTCGAGGTGAGTGAGGAAAACAGTGCCCACGCCCTGTTATTGCTGGGCACGAAGAACAGGAACAGGCCATTTATTTTCCGGGAAACCCTGACCAACCTGGTGGGTGCCAGTCTGTTGAAGGCCCTTGAAGGTGGTGGAGGGTCGCTGACAGCCTTGCGCCAGCAGGTGCGCCAGCAGTTCGGGATCAACACCGCGACACTGCCTGACAAGGAGTCGCGTCCCTTGGGACTGACCCGTCAATACGCACTGACTCTGGCGGTTGACCCTTCAGGCACAAGCCTCTATCGGCAACTGGTCGCAGGCCATCATAACCTGCTGTTAGCCAAAGGTACGAAAGCCGATTATCGCCGGGCATTGGCGTATTTAGAGTTGCATGATAAGACCAGGATTCAGGCAATAAGGGATAGCCTTGCTAAAGGGGAAATTACAGCCAGTGACCGTGAGAAAAAACTTTTCAACGAGGTTGTCAATGATAAACAATCCTCAGCGCCGCCCCTGGTTCCAGATGGCTCTGATAATACCATTGCCTCCTACAAGGCCTTGCCCTCCACCTCCAAGCTGGTCAACGTGGATTACCGGGCCCTCTGGAGCGTCGGTTCCGGTATAGAATCCCTGCTCGACGCCAGACTGCTGGGGTTAAGTCGGGCGGCGGCAGAAAATTTCCTGTCCCAACAGATAGAGGTCGCTAAAAAGCATTTCAGACTAAAAGTCGTTGCCAGCACTTACCTGAAGTCACTGCTGGTTCATTTTATCTACTGGAAGATGGAGCAGGTTCTGGGTGACACCGGCCAGCCAGCCAGCCGGATACACTTGGGAGTGACCGATGCGGTAACGACCATACTGCCTGACGGCGATATCGATGACATCGCAAAACTGATGTACGTTGATCTTTGGTTGGAGATAAATACGCCAGAGAGTCCGAGGATATCCACTCTCGTCGCATTGGAAAAAGCCTGCACTTTTGTTGCCCGGGGACTCGGCTGGAAGTCTTTTGACACTGGCCTGCTGGCCAATCTGAAGCAAGATGTGGACACCGTATTCCGTAAGGCGGTAGCACTGCGACGGCGCGTCGGAAGGCCGTTCCAGTTGCCTGTTAATCAACAACCGGACGCCCGGGGTAAAGAGCCCACGTCTGTGCAGGCTTTAGCGGGGCAGGATCAGATCATTGAAACCTTCGCCAGCAGCCCTCGTTATGCGGTTATGGCGGATGGTAAAAGGCGTTATCTGAAAATAACTCCGGCGGGCCCGGGCAATCCTTTCCCGTTCATGTCACCCCAGTCACAGGATGGCCTGAAGAGGCTGTTATGGCGGCCTCTTAATCCGGGCAAAAACGCTGCAGCCACTCAGGCTTACCTGTCACAGCTGGCACGCCATTATGAGGCTTTTAGTGAACTGAAGGACATTAACATGACCGGCCAGGTCAATGGCGTTATTGACAAGATGGACCATGTCACCCGGCAGCAGTTTGCCGATGGTTTCCTGCACTATGCCCGGCAGTCAGCCATCCCGGCAGGTCTGGCTGAAACCATCGCCGGGAAGTTACTTGCGGCAGAGGTCAGCGCCCTGGGTTCTCTGCCTGAAACGATTTCTACCGGGCTTTATCAGCGGCTCAACGGGCTGCTGAACCTGACCGGGAAAAAGGAATTTTCACTGACCTCTGGCGACCTGAATATTCGGGTGCTGACCAATCCCTCAATCACCGCCGATGCCTCCTACCTGATGCCTGCCCAAGGCACGCTGATGCTGGGCAATGGTGACCCTGACAGCCCGCTGACCGCCGCCGCAGCAATGGCTCTGCTGCAGGCATGGGAAGCCCGGAAACCGGAGGATCAGGCAAAAACATTCCTGGCCCTGCATCAGAAGCGAATCCGATTGCCAAAGGGTGTGGAAAGCCTGTCACCAGAGTCGCTGGTCAGCGAGTTCACGGTTAAGGAAGGCAAGCTGGCACTCTCCGGCCTGCTGGAACGTCTGACCAGCTTTATCGGGCTGGCGAACGGACTCAAGCGGGAGGGCTCCTCCGGAGCCCTTAATCTGGCCAGAAAGATTCGCCAGAACGTCGCCGACGGCGTTGCCGCACTCAGGCGTGATATTGATTTTGGCCAGATGGCTGAGCTGGTTGATATCACCGAGCGTGATTTTAGGAGGACCTTGCAGGCACTGGACAAGACCGGTTTGCCAGCCGGTCAGGCCACAAGACTGCCTGATGCAAACTGCGTGCTGTGCGACGGCTCCGGACCGGTCAAGACCGCGATAGCCCTGATAGACCGGGTCAGCAGTCACCTGGATGCTATTGAAGCCAGTGATCGCTTCACCCATGTCAAACAGAGTGCCGGTGACAAGGGGTTGCTGGCAGACGCCTTCCTGCTGCTGGAGCAGGAGCGTTTTGCGGCGGTGGTCACCGAAGACATTATGGACAGCCCGGCGTTGCGCAAGGAGCTTCTTGAACTCTTACGACAGACACTGGCGCAAAAGCAGGAGCTGAATCCGGAGCAAGTCATTGATCGGGTGGCCACTTTGCTCAATGACTCGGGCTACAGTGTCGACGACACCCGCTTTGTCAAGCAACAGCTGCTTGGCAACCCGGAGTTCATGGCGAGCCTGCGGACCCGAAAAGGCCAGGTCGAGGATGGCCCTGAGCCCGGCAGCCCGGGTGACACCCGACTGGGAGGCGGGTCGAAAAAAGTGCAAGGGAAGTTCATGCGCATGCTGGATAAGCTGGATCGCAGTACAAAATTCAATGCGGGCAGGGTGATGTTCGGCGGAGCAAGTTCCGTCTATGGCCTGGCCATGGCCTCGGTGTCACTGAATAACCTGGCAAAATACGGAGACGAGATGCCTGCTGGGGCCAGGAACATGGCCTATGCAAGTGCGAGCCTGGGCACCGTCAATTCGGTCTACGGCATTACCATGAGCGCTAACTGGGCGCTGAGCAAAACCCTGGTCAAGACCAACAATCCGGTAGGGGCCATTGGCGTCGCGTTAAAGCTGGGCCCGAAAGTGTCACGAAATGTGGCCAGGGCGATACCCGTTATAGGCGGTGTCGTTTCGGTGATGCTTGGCGCTTCTTCACTGGTCTCCAATGCCAGCAGCGCCGATGCGGCAAGAAAATCTGGCAACCATAAACGGGCGGCTATTTTTGGTGCAATGGCCGCTTTGGATGCCATTACCATTGGCCTTGATGTTCTCAGTACAGCGCTGGACTTCATCAATCCAAAGCTGGGTATTATTGTGGACGTAATCAGTCAACTGCTGGGTTTTCTGCAAACGGCCCTGGCGGCCCTGGCGCCGCCTCCCAACGCCAGGGAGGATTTCAGCGTTGTACTGGAGAGCGATAAATTCAAGGAATATCTTAATGAACAGGCCGCTCACTTTGAGAAACAGGGCTACCGGTATTTTGTGCTCCACCAGGATGCCACGGGTTGGCTTGACCAGGATAATTACAAGGAGAACCTTGAGACGTTGAAGAAATCCTTTCTCCGGTTTTTGGATGGTAGCAAAGGAGACAAAGGGCTTGCCCTTAATGATTTTACCAACGAAAGGCGAACCACAAGAGGAACGTCGCTGACGGACACCATGTACGCCGAGAAAGGGTTCAAGGTGTTTTATGGGCTGGGTGGTGATGACATCCTGATCATTAACGAGGGAGAGCTGTATGGCGGTACAGGCAACGACCGGCTGATCCTGAAAAAAGGCGTGGCAAAAGGGGGCAGTGGCAATGACGATATACGGATTGAAAAGTCAGGTTCTGCCCACGGGGACAGTGGTGATGACGTTCTCCGGATTGAAAAGACGGGTACTGCTTACGGGGGCAGTGGCAACGACATTATCCGGATTGAAAAATCAGGTACGGGTCACGGTGACAGTGGCAATGATGTTATCTGGATTGGGCACTCAGGTAAGGCTTATGGGGGATACGGGGACGACACTCTCTACCTGTCAAAGATCGGTGGCATTGGCTATGGCGGGCCAGGAAACGATCAGATTTATTACGGCAAATCCCAGTATGGCGACTCGGGTGATGACCGGCTTATTGACAAGCTCGGCGCAGTCGACCAATACGGTGGTACAGGTAATGACCGTCTTTCGCCGGGGTTAGGCTATGCACGGCTTTTTGGCGGACCCGGAGATGATACGCTTGTCCTGCCCAGCTTCTCGCTTCCTGTTTTCAGCCAGGGACCAATAATAGGCAATTTCACGGCTCACTATAGTGTTGGTCGTTATACCTTGGGGCTCGGTGAGCAATCATCTAAAACCTCGGGTATCAAGTTTCACTACCGTCATGATTACTCTAAGCCATTAGTCTGGGTTGACTTGAAAAACGGAAACTGGCTTAACCGTTTTTATCGTTATCTCGACTTTCAGGGGTTGGACCGCGACCACCCGGATAGCCAGGAAACAGGCAAAAAATCCGTTTTCGATGTTTTTCATGTATGGCCTTTCGCTAAGTCATCGATGACTAAGGAATTGATGAACCAGCTCAGACCCGACGCCAGTCACACAGGCATCAATCGAATTTCTGATATTTACGGTAGGCAGCCTTACTTTTACCTCGGCAAAGTTCCGTACGGCAGCGCGCGAGAGCAAGTTCACCTCTATTTTTCGCTCAAAGGCGTTTTCGTGATGAAAGCCGACCGTTCCCTGTTGTTTTTCAAAAAGGACAGCCTGCTCAGGGCCAGTGAAAGTAACAAAGCCATTAAATTCTTCGCCACCCTCCTGGACTGCCTGGTGACCGGGGGCCTTGTTCAGGGTATGGAAAATCTGGTGGGTTCCGAAGACGGCTCAGAAGTTTACGGGACTGACCAGCGCAATAACATTTATCTCAGGGGCGATGAAAATAGTAACAACATAGTGAATGCGCGAGGTGGTGACGATTTTGTCTATGCCAGCAATGGCACAGACGTAATAAAACTGGGGGCGGGCAATGACCGGGCGGTGTTGAGCGATCAAAATGCGGTGCACGGTGGCCCCGGCACAGACACCATTTCCTACGTGGTTCGAAAGGAAAATCTTTGGCTGGATATGACCAACCGGGATCCGTCATCGGGAGAGGTGGTGACCGGTGTCGAGGTCATACAGGACTCCCCCCAGGATGACAGGATCAAAGGAAACCATGAGAATACGGTTTTCATGACCACCGGTGGCACCAATATCCTGGACGCCGGAGCTGGTAACGACACGGTCATCACTAACGGCGGAAAGACGTCTGTCTGGCTGAGAAGCGGTTTTAACTCCGTGCTACTGGGCGATGGTCACCACAAGGTTCACACGGGCATTCATGCCGACTCAATCAGGGTGAGTGGCAACAACCTTGTTAACCAACAATTTTACGTCCACAAACCTCAGGAACCTTCGACAGGAAAATGGCCGGTCCTGGTCATCCGCTGGGGACGATTTGGTGCCGGGTGCATCCGGCAGCACAAACAGCTGGCCAGCCTGACAGTCAACCCGTTCAGCGAGCGCATGGATCTGGTTTTCAGCAAACAGAACCCCAATGCTAACGTCACTCTGGACTTTAACACCCCCAATATCCCGTCTGTCACAGTCAGCCAGGTTAATACCCACTGGTACCGGGAGGATTTGGCCAAAACGGGCCGCTGGCAGTTCATTGACGGGGATGTGATGAAGCTGGGCAACACGACCCTAACTGGTTTTGATTCAGGAAAAGATGTTTGCAAGGTCACCAGGGAAGTGGACACCCATACCTTTTCCAGAGCACAGATGCTGGCATTTTTGAATCGCTACCCCGGAAAACCTTTAGGTGAATTCCAGTGGCCTGACAAGACTGAGCTGGAGAGCCTGGCTAACGAAGGAAAAAACCTGGGCGTCGGCCTGCACCGCATTAGCAGTGAGGAAAGTAATAATATCAGCCTGGGTATTGAGTTTCGTTTCGACTCTCCCAGTTGCAACCCGCGTACTGGTCCTTTACGCAAGCTGACCCTGAAGCCGAACCAACAACAGGTGCTCTTTGAAGGCGTAATCCCGGAAGTGAAGAAGCGGGTCATGTCCTTCATGAACGAAGATGCCATTATCGCTTTTAAAGCAAATCACACACTGACTTTAAAATTGGTTAACACCCGTGCAGACGGTCGCAGGCAGCATCTTGGCCGCCATAAGGTATCAGAAATAAAACCGGTCTCAAAACAATGGGACGAAATGTTTCCCGGTCAGCCAGTGGCGAAAGCCTTGAGCATGTTGGAGATACATCATACCTTTCACAGGAATACGACTTTTCTTAAGCTATGCGAAGCCTCCAGGCCGTTTACCAGCTCTGCGATCCTACCGGGTGCTCACCTTGACCTGTCTTCAGACTCACACTCTGGCGTTCCTATCATTATCGGTGGTCCGGGCAATGATCGGCTAACAGGTAATCCCGCCACGGATAACATATTGCTTGGCAAGGGAGGGCGCGACATTTTGAAGGATATGGGTGGCAATAATCAGTTTATTGTCGGCATGGGCAATACCACCGTGATGGCTGCCGGAAAGGGACACAATCGGCTAATACACGACAAGTCTGCCGTACTTTATGGTGCCCGGCTCCTGCACAAAAGCGCCAGGAATCTCAGTATCAAGGTCGTCTCAACGTATGAGCTGGATGGGATGAGCGTCAATGTCACGGGGGGGATCGCACAGACCCGATGGCGAAATAAGGAAACGGACAGCTGGCGTTATCACCAGACCCTATTCAATGGCATCAGCCAGATTGACGGGACTTCGGGAGATGATACCTACTTTGGCAGCAATGGTACGGATATTTTCAGCACCGGGGGCGGTTTGGACAAGGTGCACATGGGGGGCGGAAACGACCGGGTCATCATTAACGCCCGCTGGCAAAATGGTACTACCCTGGACGGCGGCAGCGGTGCCAATACACTGCTCTTTGATTTGCCCAGCAGTCGTCGTGTATCTGTCGACCTGAGAAATAGTTTAACGGTCAGGAACTTTATCCTGGAGGACACCGGGAAGGGCAGGATAAAATTTTCCGGTGACGATAAAGATAACATTTATGTGTCCAGAGGTTCTCTGTACAGTTTTAATGGCAGGGGAGGAGATGACTACCTTTTTCTTCTGGAGCAGCCGAAGGTCACCCATTTAAACGGTGGTCCGGGCACCGACACGATAGATTTCAGCCAGATGACCATCGAGCCGCATTTTGTCCGGCTCAATCTGTCTTTAAGAAAAAAAGCAGTGAGCTTTGCCTGTTATGCAAGCGATTCGGGATCCTGCCCTCCTGATAAAAACGTCAAAGGTCATATGTCTTTTACGGAAAGGTCGCCCAAACCCAAACCCAAATCCAAGGGCATTTTCGAAACATGGTCGACAGCTATCAGTAATTTTGAGATTTTCAAGGGCCCCGATTCCGGCGATATGTTCAACATTCCGGCCCTTGCCGGTATTACCGTTGATGGCGGAGGTGGCAATGATACTTTCAGAATTTCCTCTCCCCGCATCAAGAGCAACAGTTCAATCTCCTCCACTATAGGGGGACCCGGATACAACAGGCATTATGGCAGCCGGGAGGCTGACCGAATGGTGGCAAACCTGGGGCCTGACCTGCTTTCCGGCAACCTGGGCCCGGATATTTACGTTATTTATCCACAGGCCAATGGCACCCGGATCGTCGACCGGGACAACGGAAATAGCCTGATATTGCACGGAGTCCAACCCGAAAAGCTGGACTGGCGACTGACCGGGAATTATACCCATCTGGAAGTGAACAACGACGGACATTTCTTTTTCAGCATCGATTTAGGGCACGTTCCCCACTGTGTGCGCGAAGATGGCAGTTTGGTCACCGGGCACTTTATCAACAGCCTGGAACGGCATATCTGGCGCCTGACAACCATTGATCCGGCCAACAACGAAAGCAGGCTGCTTAACGGCAAAAACCTTCGAGACTACTATCACGCCGAGCTGACTGTGGATAAACGACTGGATAGCACTTATCAGCTTGGCAATATCACCGCACCGGTGCATGGCGGGCCAGGTGATGACGTGTTTTTCTTCTCGGGTGCTGTCAAGCCGGGAGCTGGGCTGTTCGGGGAGTCGGGAAATGATATTTTCCACCTCAAAAGCAGTGGTGCCAGTGTTCACCCCGGTCCTGGCAATAACCTTGTCAGTCTGGAGCTGGGGGATTTAAAGGATAGTGGCAGGGATAGTGGCAGGGAAAGCGGCTGGGAAAACCGCGCCGTGAAGCTGTTTTTTGCTCCCTTTTCGTTTAACCGTGTTCGAATGGCTGGTGTCAGCCTTGCGGATGTGCAGGCAGCCAGCTGGCGTTCGCTGGATCTACGCAATGCTCCTAACAGCGGTGACCAGACTCGCTGCCCAGCGGGCTTATCCCGCCTGGTGCCTCCTCCGGTCACCGGCGGCAGTTTTATCCTGGCAGCCTGGATTCGCCGGGGCCTGCCGCTGGGTAGGCGAACACAGGCCGGAAGCACACTGATTCATTTTGCCGGGGCTGACGGCTCTGATGTCATCAGCCTGAGTCTGAAACCCGGGAAACTGGAGATCAGGCTAACGGAGGCTGCCAGCGTCTTCCATCGAAGGGTCAGGCCATTTTTTACCTCCCCCAACCTGCATCTGGTCATGACTATAAATGACAGTGGTTTTCTAACCATCTACCGGAATGGCCAGATTGCTCTGGCAACCCGGGCCTTCAAGCCAGCCAGGAAAATTCGGACGCTGAACTGTTATGCCGCTGACAAACTCATCATCAACCGGCGTCTGCCGTCGCCTGAAGGCATAAAAATGATGGCGTCCGGTGCCGATCCCCTGGTGAGAATAGGTACTTGGCAGGACCCTGACCGTATCTACGCCAATGGCTGGCCAGACAGCCTGGAACTGGATGACAGCATTCTCGATGACAAGGTAAAAATTGCTCAACGACTCGAGTCGGGTTATTCACTTTCAAAGCAAACCATCCCCGGACATCAGTACCTGATAGATGAAAAAAGCACCGTTTACCACTTTGCTGGCGATGACTTCTCTGACACTGACCAATGGCTTCTGGCAAACGCCACAGGCACGGCTGACCAGCTCGAAATTAATACCCATGACTGCCAGAGATTGCGCTATCAAAAGTCGGACGAGGATCTTATCCTGACTGTCAGGCCTAATCATAACCTGCTGAAAAACAGTGAAAATAGCACCAGGCCGATCAATGCCACCCAGAGCCTTCGGGTGCAAAATTTTTTCAGTGAGGGAGGCGAGACCATAGAGCGCCTGATCGTCAATAACAAGGTGCTCAGCATGAGCGAGGTGTTTGCAAAAGTGGACAGCCCACAGTCACGTGGCAGGCGCTCACTGAGTGAGAGCAGTGAAGAAGGTGCATTGGCCGCTGAGGAAGCAGGCAACGGAACCCAGTCCTTACTGGACAGGATCATTCGCAAGGGGCAACAGCTGGTGAATTACCTGGGCAGCCTGGCTGGAGGTAAGAAAGACGACGCTGACACAGGTGGAGCCGAGAGTGAACGACCTGAGGTAGCGAGTCTGAATGACACCGAATTGAACCGAAATTACCAGCGTCTGGTTCAAGAACTCAACGCCCTGTCAGGCAATCGCAGTGGTGAGAGCCCATCGTTTATTCCATCGGTAAGCCAAAGAATGGCGCAGAACCTGACGAATCCGCTAAATTTAACGATGATGGGTCAGGGCTGAGTCCTCCGACCACGCCGGTGAAAAGACAAGTATCACAACCGTTCTGATATCACAACCCTTCTGAAAGCCATCTAGATCAATCCATGAGGTGTTATCATGCCAGCTGTACCCAAGGATGTTCATGTTGCTATTGTCGGTCCTGTCGAAGGTTGGGAGTTTATTTGGCTAAAAATATGGGCCAGCTTGAACCCGGACCATACAATCCATGTATGGTCTCCCAAAGCTTTGAGATACAAAAGAATTCTATATTCGTTGCTGTTTTCTGAGAGAATACATCAAACTATTGAAACAGATTATCCCATTGATATTGCGCGGTTGAGGCATAGCATCTGGCAAAAAATCGATACTTTTATGGGGGAGGACGGTGATGTAGAAGGATTGGATATCATGAAATCCCATTTTTCAGACAGTGTAAAGATGTCGTTTACCACCCAATGGAATAAAACCAACGATCTGTTAAATCAAATCCGAAATGAAATTGGCACGGTTTCTGTTAACGAATTAGAGTTTGAATTTGAAAAAACACACAGTGAATATATCAAGTACACCTTAAGCCTTAAAAAAACTGTGATAGCCGAAAGAGCTATAGGGTTTTCTCATCAATTCTCTGATGGAGGGGTATATATTGATCAAGGACTGTTACCACCACTGGACGATGAGACCTTTAAAAAAGGGGGTGTTTCGAAAAATCTTATACCGAGAAGCAGCGGTAAGCCTATTTACACGGAGGAGATAGAAAGAGTTAAGGTGCGTGCTATTCTGATAAAAATGTTTGAAAGTGGAATTATTCCTGATCCTGGACCTTATTTTAAGGTACACCTACAACTGCCAAAAGTAGACTCCGATCGAATTCAAAGAGTCGTAAAAGAAACCAGTATTGACAAACTATTTAAAAAACTAAGTGATCGTGTACTATCGAAAGTTACCTTTCATAAAATATTTTTCGGTAAAACTATAGCTAGAGGCCGGCCTAGAGCTTCATACCTTAGTGATTCAATCAAGCCAATAATGTTCGAAGCTGCCCCAAATAACCGCTTGATCGGACAAATAATGGAAGAAACCATATATTTCCACAGGGTTTTAGAAAATCTTAAAAAAAATGAAATAAGCAAGCAAGAGCGTATACCAAAGTTACAGGAGGCTTTGAAAGCATTCTATATCTCTAGCGATGACGTCGATAAAGTTGCAATGATGTTAACAGAGCTTTCATATCATAATGGGGATTTTGAACACAGGATTCTCGCTAAAATAGGTTATGACGCTTTTGAAAGATTAAAAAATAGCCAATCCGGAGTAAGGACCACAGTTAATTATGATCAAAATTTCTTAGAGTACAATCCCTTCTATTACATGAATTCTTATGACAATGATTTTGACCTGCCAGAATTTGAGCGCAAGCGACCATACAAAAAGTTAATAATGATTAATGTTTTTAAGATTCCAGAGAATAGGGAAGAATCTTTGAGAAAGTCTTACGAACTTTATAATAAGTTACGCACTCAAGATGGCAGCGCTGTTTTGTACGAATTTGTTGAATCTGATGCAGTGCAAAAGCAAGCACTTAGAGTGATGGCAGGAGAATCATTCAAAAATATTGGCGTAGACACTAAAGTCTTCATCACTGGAAGTCTTGATTTCTCTAGTACCGAGTCGAGTGCCGTTAATCACATCAACTCCCGATTCTTAGTGAAAAAGCTATTATCAGCTTTAATTGAAGTGATCCCCAAGGATACCACCATACAAAACATAGCATTCTCTTTTGATAACTCCGCACAAGACATTCCAGGTGTTGAGGGTGTCTTGGATGCTGGTCAGAGAGATTATGTTATACCTGAAGTCCTGAGGGGGCTGGCTAAAGAAGGTATCTATGCAAATTCAGCTGTTGCAGTTCGGGGATACTTATCCGCAGGCGTTCCACGGCAAACCACCGGTGATGATCCTGACAGGCCGTCAACCTCGAGAGATGCGCCCGATTCTGAACTCAACCGTATTGTTTTTACCCGGAATAAAGACGACACCGTTACGTATATAGCCAAGTTCGGGTTGAGCTCGCTTGACCCTGATAATGAGTTTTATCCCACAACCGGCCTTGACACTCGCGAATCCATGTTTGCAGATCAGTTGTTCGAATCCATAGTCGTTGAGGATTCGCAGGATTCGGGCGACCCCAGACCCGGAAAGGAGGCAGCCGAAGCCCTGGTCGAAAAAATGTATGCCGGTGACAGGCAGCAGGATGGTTCTGCCTCTGCCTCTGCCTCTGCCTCTGCCAGACCGGAAAACAGGGTACCCACTTCCACCGTCCACAATGAGGTCGATTATAGAAGAGATGCTGAACAATACTCATTTGCCTCTCAGTTCAAAGATGCGATTTTTTTCGGATTAGACAAAGACTCGACCCCTGAAAAAGTTGCTTTTTTCCATCCGAATTCGAGAGAAACGCGTCGTTTGCAAGACACAATCGACATGGCGAAGGAATCTTCCTCCTACACCGAATGGCTTGACCGCTATGAAAGGCGTTTCCCCGAGTTCAACTACATCACCCAGCTTCGGCAGGAAATGAACCAATATCAGGGTGAAGAAGAGAAGGTCGAGGCCTTCAAAACCTTCAAAAGAAAGGCAGAGACCTATTCATTCGATATCTTCAAATTCAATCCCCTCACTAAAGAGGGGGCTGCCATGCTTAGGGCAATATACAAAAATGAATTCCCCAACTTCAATCTTCTCTCAGGTGAGTTGCCGCTGTATTGTGACCGGCGCCGAAGAGCGGCCAATACCGGCAGCTGCGACGCTCGACGCAAAGAGTTGGCGTATGCGCTCTGGTTACTTTCCGGCCCCAAAACCCAACTCAATCTTGATGGCAAAAAAGACAACAAAGGTAAAAAAACCGATATTGCCCTGATCAAACCCACCAACGAAGGTGAGCGCTGGCTGCAAAATTTTTTCACCCGGTTTCGTCGCCTCGAAGCCAAGGACGCATTAGCTGACACCCGGGGCATGCACTCGGTCATTGCCCTGAACGAAGATTCGTTTACCCGCGCGCAACAGCAGATAAAAGACGGGACCCTGAGTGGTCAGCCCCTGTTGCTGAAAGCTACCCCCGCTGCCGGTTATGCGCTGCTCACACCCGATGGCCGGGTTCAGTCGGCCATCGCCGGGGGAGACGGCAACCGCGTCACCGTTCTCGGTCGGCCAGCCAGAATGATTGCCCATGCTTTGACGACACTGGTCGACTTTACCCCGGACCGCTACATCGCCACCCTGACCGTCAGCGATCTTGCCAGCAGCAACCAGTCCCGCGGAATCACAGCCCTGAACGCCCTGAAAACCTTTATGACCCGCTCGCCCACCCATGGCAAACCCCTGGTGGGCAAGCTGATTGTCGAACCCAGAAGTGGCAGCCCCCAGGTTTTCAAACGACTGGTGAAAGATATCCAGCATCTGATGCCGAAGGACCGCCCGGCGATTGAAAGCCTTGTGCTGCGCTCACCCGGCACCGGACAACCGGAGTACCGCCTGCTTCCTGGCGAAAAGACTGTGCTGAGGTCGCCCCGGCCATCGGATTCAAATCCCCCGCTCCGCTATTTGCCGCCCAGCCACCTTTCGGTTCCGGTGCCGCTCCGGACTAAAGACAGCCTCTCAGGTGTGGCCTCTGAACGAGCCGAATTCAGGCAGCGGCTGCTGGAGTTTGACACCGCCCTGGGGGACATTAAAGCCCGGCACTCACTCGCCGACAGCATGGTTCCCCAACTGGATACCCTCCGTCGGGATGGCCGTGGCTGGCGCATGGACTTTATGGAACCCGATACCCTGACCCGTAAGAACATCCGCTTTACCTCCGGTGCCTTTGATCGCTTCCGGAGCTTTCTCCAGGGGACGGGTCGTCAGGGATTCCGGGTCAAAGGAAAAAAATCTTCCACCAACGGACTGGAAAAGCTCAGGTCTTTTATAGGCCTTTACGACCTGATAGCAGGGCTTTCCCCTGTGGGACACCATTACAAAAATCCCCCGTCTCAGAATATGACGGACACCCAACAGCAGATTTATACCGGGCGCCAGACGCTTTTTTATACGGCTGTGGCATTGCAAGGGATTGAGATCATCAATCTCGGGCGACAGGGGATCAAGACAATCATCCCGGCCATCCGGTCGTCATTGCCCCCCGGTCAGAAACCACCAAAGCTACCCGATATTCCCGGGTCGGGCAAGTTGCCCGGCGGTCTGAAAAAAGTCGGCAGGCTGGGTAAAAAAGTCGGTCGTTTTGTGCCCATACTGGGTCTCGCCGTGCCGGGAGCCAGTCTCACCCTGACCCTCATTGAGTACGAGAACGAAGAGGACCCGGAAGTCAAGAAACTCATGGAATCCATGGTGACCTTTGAGTGGGTGGATACCTATGTCTCCGTCATTTCAGAGTTCCTCGGGCCAGTCGGGGCATTTATTGACGGGATCATGCACTACGTCAGGGGTATTTTTCAGGAGAACTATAAAAGGAAGTTAGAAAAGCTGGCCTACAAAAAGTTGCAGGATGCCTCGGGTGAGGCTGCCAAAATCTTTGACCTGATCCACGCCCAGCTGGACCCCAAAAGCTTCCTGGCCAACAAGCAGACCCTCAATGCCTTGATGAGCGGGGATGGCAAAAGTCTCCTGACCCTGAACATCCGGTCTATCAACCTGGTGAACCAGACCCTGACCTACGGTGGCGTCTATTCATTCAAGCCCACCTTAATCGCCGGGAAAAAAGACAACTGGAAACAGAAAAACTGTGAGAAGATACCCTATGTACCTAAGGCTCCTTTACGGCACTGCGCCAGCGACATCAACCGGATCGAATACTCCCCTGACACCTTTAACCTGATCGACGATGCCCTGGCGACATTGTGCCGGACGGAGTCGCGTTTAACCGGGTATCAATGCTCAGACGGGGTATTCCGCAACCTGGGGCAGATGAGCGATAAAAAGGTCATTTTCATGCCTTCTGTACCCCCGTGGGAGGTCAAGCTCCTCTACTCTCCCTTTGACCAGCGCGATCCAGGGAGTGCGCCAGACAACAGTTCCCCCGGTGCGAAACTTCTGGATGCTGTCAGCGACAGCAAGCTGAAACGGTTATACCAGAAAAAAGTGAAAGACACCCGGTATACCGAGTGCGACGGGCTTGGCTCATGTGATGACATCAGCTACGACTATAAATACCTTGGCCAGATGTTCACCCATACCGACAGTTTGAAATACCGTCAGTCAACCAGCAGACTGTATCTCGATAACAAGGATCACGTCGTCCTCTTTCGCGAGGTCTCATCGACATTCTCCCGACTTCTGAAGTATGACGTGTATAGTCCTGAAGGGGCCAACAAAACCTACGCCCTGATATCCAACGGTAAACACACTATCCACCTTCACCCCCAGGGGCAGACGGCCTCTACCTGGGTGTTGAACTACGACGGCAAGCTCCCCTATGCCTGCATTACTGAGCGGGATGACCAGGTACAAAACTGTCGGTCCTGGGTGAGCCTGTCCTATGAAGATAACCGGGACTTCAAGCTGGGTGAGACCCTTTTCCGATTTCCTGAACCAAGACCACACTCCTGGTATGAACAGGCTTCCTCGTATAAAGTAGTGGCCCGGGATCCCAACGCACAGTTTGAGTGGCGGCTGCTGGATCAAAAAGTGATTCAACGCTTGTACGACAATAGCGGACTGAATGACGGGCCATCAAGGGCGTCGAAACTGAACAGAATCATGAGCCGTTACAATGCGGCCAGCCGGTTCCTGCCGCTGGAGCTGAAAGACTGCGACTTCTCACCTCAGATCCGTGCACGCTGTATGGCCGGAGCGCCGGAGCAGTGGCTCACAATCTGGCTGGCGCCCGAAAAACCGAACCCATGGGCGATGAACAGTGCCTTTGACCCGCCACCTATGGGACCCGATCGGCCCTCGCGGGTCGAGCAGAACCCGGCCTGGCTGCAACACAAGCAGGACTGTGACCGACAGGCCAATGAGTATCTCAGTAAACCTTACCGCTGCTTCCCTGACAGGCTGGGATTGGCGGAAGCGAACCGGAATCAATTAGACCGTATCCGACTCTGGTACGACACCCTTAACCGTCAGGTAATCCGGCTCATTGCTGCCAGTGCCGAGCTGCAACCGGTCCAGCTGCAACCGGTCCAGGGAAACCCGGCTACCGGCTACTATTTTTTTGACTCCGCCAACGGCCAGGTGTTATTTCAGAATAAAGAGGCACTGACCCGGGAAATCAGGCACTTCGATGAGTTGAGTGCCCGCTCGTTTGGCCGCCATGTCTCAAAGATAGTACCGAACAAAGATGAGTCACAATTGCTGGTATTTGATGCCCCCTATTATTACCTGTTGACGGCCAGCCCGTCCGGTCAGCTGGCTCACCAGGTGATTGCGGCAGAAACCCTGGATGGCCAGCTCAGTGTACCCCCTACCCCACCTGCAGTGGCATCTGACACAACGACATCCGACCATGGGCTGATTCCCTTGCGGGATGTCGATAGCTACGACAGTCGTCGTCTTCTTAGGACCGGTTTTTATGACGACGCCACCCGAACCTATATTACCTTCCTGAGCAGCCTGCTGGATGGCGACATGCCAAACAATAGAAACGACGGAAGCCGTTTACAGACGATCAATGAGCGTGTCCGGAGGGCACTGCGTGAAGAGCACCTGCCGGTCCACAAGGTGGTGGTTCGGGGCCAGACTGTTTACTACATTTTGTTCAGTCGGCACTCCGGCAAACTGTATTACTTCAGCACCGACGTGAATCGCCCCGGTGGTATCCAGCGGCTGAGCTCCGGTTTCCATTTGATCCGCCCTGCAGGTGAGAAGCGAGCGCTGGAAAAGGCAAAAGTAAAGGCAAAGATAGCCAGAGTCGGCGTCTTCAGGCATGTGCAGGCGCACTCCGGCAGCCTCCTGGCCGATACCAACGGTGGCTACCGGCTGTGGATACCGGACAAGGCCTGGGATAACACCCGGGTGGTCAGCGAAAACCTGTCGGTGGAGTCAGGACCTTTTAAGAACTGGCAGGTGGAAGCCACCGGGCAGATCGTCGCCAAGTCGAACGATACCCTGAGTGTGCACCAGTTCACCCCCCAGTCTGGCCTGATGGTGGACAGCCTGAACCTGGGCAAGGTAGTCAACCTGATCTTCGCCAAACTGACCATAGAACACCCCGGTACAACCTGGACCACCGCCAGTGCCCGTTTTTTCATCCGTGAGCTCAAGAGTCTGCTGCGAGACCGGCTGAAAGGGGCCCGGGAGGGGTTCTCGGCCAAGGTGGGGCTGGTGCCGCTGAGACCCATCACCGCAATCATCGACCACCCCCTGTTCAGCGCGATCAGGCAACTGGACGTCTGGTACAACCTGGACAGCGACACCCTGCTGGCAGCCAACACCCGTGACCAGTTTGAAGTCATGGTGAACGACGACGGCCAACTGCTCGCCCTGTCGGACACTCGCAAAGAGGAGGCTTTCGAGTTTTTCCGACAGCCTGATCAGGGCGCCAAAGGCCATCCCTTTTGTGGTGAGGCCGCCGCCGCTTCGCTGACCGGGATGCCCAGTGAGTTCGATGACCAAATCTCCGTTCCCTGCCGTTACATGGCTAAGCGTATCGACTTGAGGGGTAACCACCACTGGGAACAGGGTGCCCGGGCGTGGCGCATCCAGACACCGACGGCCCAATACCTGGCTAACCGGGAGCATCTGGCCCTGGTGGCGCTGGACCTCAGCCTGATGGGACCCAGAAACACCACCGGCGGCCTGGTCTACTGGACCCGGCAAGATTTTAACCAGGCCATGGGATCTCTGCCAGCGGGCATACGCCAGAAGGCTGACACCGAACTGATCGCCCTCACGCTGCGCCCTGGCTATTCCCCAACCCAGGTAGCCTGGATGGATTACCAGGGCCAGAGTTCCCGTAAACAAAGACTGTTGTTCGGTTTGCCTGGCAAGGAGCACGGCGTTCAGCAAGTGATTGGCAGCGTCCGGAAGTTCTCGTTCCCTCCGTCAACGAGCACGGTCGTTTATAACCGGAACAACCAGACGCTGTACCGGGTCACCCAAAAGGGTTACCAATCACTGGGCACCTTTGGCAGGGTCGCCGTGATGGCCGAGGGTCTGCTGCTGTCAGGAACCCCCGGAGCCGACAAGATCGAACTGGAAACGTTGCGGCTGGACACTTACTACCAAGAGCATCAGGTGGCCTTTGTCCGGAACGGTACCCGACAGCGGTTCGGGATCATGGTGGAGGGCCAGGGTGGGTCCGACGTGATTAAACTGGATGAGACAGACTTGTCATTTTTTACCCGAATCCTCATCCATCCCGGCCTGGCTGAAGAAAGCATCACCAAGCACGACAGGGCACAAACCCGCATTGAACTGAATGTATCGGCCTTCCTCTTCCTTGTCTGGCGCCGGGGTCAGAACCTGGTGCTGTCCAACCGGTTTACCACCGGCGATGCCGAGATCGAGATTCAGCAGGTCTGGGCCAGACAGCACGACCAGTTCCTGCAACCCACAACGCTGGTGTTCAATGACCTTGAGCTGTCATTATCCGACCTTGCAGCACGGGTGACGGACTCAGGTCAGGGGGTCGTCCTGCCACTCACGGTGAGCAGCCTCGTCAGGAAGGAACGCCTCCGATTCATCAACGCCACAGCCAGCAACCCCCTGTACATCCAGCAGGACCAACCCGTAAAAATCGTCACCTACCAGGCGATGGACGGGATTAAACTGACACTGGAACCCCTGAACGCCACATACGTCAGACGTCAGGTGTTTATTACCGGCACAGGACAGTGGGGCTGGGAGCCGGGCAGTGTTCAGGTGAGCGGGCCGAAACCCGACAGCGGTTACCAGTCATGGCCGTTTCTACCCTCCGTAATCAGCTCGTCCGCCGTCGGTAACAGGACAGCGAGACTCTGGGGCAATAGCCGCAGTAATATTCTGTACCTTGGCGCCGACGCCCGACAGTGGTCACTCCGTGGATGGGGCGGTCATGACCTGCTGCTGCTGGGAACCTCAGGCAACATCGCAGCACGGCCAGAAGTGCTGGCAAACCGGGGCGACCAGTGTGACAACCGGAGGCTGGATACGCCCGGCAACACCAGCCTGTGGCAAGCCATCCTGGACTGGACCCGCCCGCTGGTCGGCGGTGTTGGCAATGACGTCTATGACCTGCGGGCGTGCAGGCCAGCCCGCACAATCGACAGCCGTGGCAAGCATTATGTTCTACTGTCGTCCGGGTCTAAGGCGGATTTACGACGTTTGTCGGGTGATAACAGCACCGCACTGTTCTTTACCGACCTGACCCCGGAACAGGTGGCGTTCAGCCAGTGTAACCCGCAGAACCTCACCCACAACAACCACTCCCTGCCATTGGATAGCCAAACCTTCAGGATCATCAATACCCGCAACAACCAGACACTGGCACTGGTGAAACCGGAGGTGCTGGCCAGTCTGCACTTTAAAGGTGGACAAGTCAGCCTGAACCCCATGGCTGTAATCACCAGGAATGACAGTACGTCAGCCATGGACGGCAGTGACGGGAGAGAGAATGAAGCCGTGACCTTTCTGAACAAAATCATTCGCAGAGGGCAACGGCTGGTGAATTACCTGTGCAGCCTGGCCGGAGGTGAGAAAAACAACATTGGGTCGGAGAGTAAGCGGCCAGTAGGAACAAGCCTGAATAATACGGAACTTTACCAGCACTACCAGCGACTGGTTCAGGACCTCAGTGCCCTGACTGGCAATCACAGTGTCGAGAGCCCGTCGTTTATTCCGTCAGCAAATCGGGGAACAATACAAAGCCTGACGACTCCGCTAAATTTGACGACGATGGGTCAGGGCTGAACAACATTAAAAATTCCCTATCATTAAAATTTAATACGACACTTTTATTTTATATAACTGAAAAGAAGGTCACCATCTCAATTACGAACTACACTGCACGGTGCAATCTTTGAACATTTAAAGTCCTCTGAGCACGCCAGTGAAAAGACAAGTATCACCCCCCTCTGAAAACCATGCAGTTCAATCTACCAGGAGTTATCATGCCATCTATAACCAAAAAGGTACATGTTGCTATTGTCGATGCTACTGAAGGTTGGGAGCGTATTTGGCTGTCAATATGGGCCTGGGCGAACCCGAACCATGACATCTATGTATGGGCTCCCAAAGCCTTGATATACAAAAGAATTTTATATTCGTTGCTGTATTCTGAGAGAATGCAACAAACGATTGAAACAGATTACCCCGCTGATATTGCGCGGTTGAGGCGTAGTATCTGGCAAAAAATCGATACTTTTATGGGTGAAAACGATGACATAGAAAAATTGGATATAATGAAAGCCGATTTTTCAGACAGTGTAAAGAGGTCGTTTGCCACCCAATGGAATAAAACCATCAATGAGTTAAATCAAATTCAAAATTCCATTAGCAGGGCTTATGTTAGAGGAGATACTTCTGCTTTTGAACGACAACACAGTGAATATATTAAGTACACCTTAAGCCTTAAAAAACCTGTGATAACCGCAAGAGCTATAGGGTTTTCTCATTTATTCTCTGATGGAGGGGTGTATTTTGATGAAGGACTGCTACCAGCACTGAGGCTTGCGCCCTTTGAACAAATGGGCATTTCGCACGCGCCTGTGTCGGAAGGGGGATTGGACAGTAGTGAGAGAGAGCAGCTAGAAAGAGCCAAGATACATGCTATTGTGCAACATATGTTCAAATGTGGAATCATTCCTGATCCTGACCGTTATTTCAACACAGACGATATAAACCTGCCACAAGAACAATTAAATCGAATTAGAGCTGTCGTAGAAATAACCAATATTAGCGATCTATTTCATAGACTGAGTAATCGTCAAAATATGAAGTGGGCTAGTAATTCTAAAATATTTTTCGGTAGAGTTATACCTCCTAAAGACGAGATTAGAGCTGGACACCTCGATGATTCAGTCAAACCAATGATGGTGGAAGCTTTCCCAAATAACCCACTGATCAAAAAAGTAATCCAGGAAGCCACATTTTTCCATAGTGTTTTAGAAAAATTTAAAAATAATAATGAAATAAGCAAAGAAAGACGCGTAACGGAGATAAACAAGACTTTAAATGAATTCTTTAAATATGAAGATCCTGCCGACAACGAAAAAATCAATGAAATTGCAATCATGTTAGCGGAGCTTTCATATAATAACGGGGATCTTGACCACCGGATTCTCGCCAAACTAGGTTATGACGCTTTTGAAAGAATAGAAAGCACCGATTACGGAGAAGAACCTTTAATCTCCCGAATTAAGAGCTTCTCAGAGCAAAACCCCTTCTATAGCATGAGCTCTGATTCTGACCTGCCAGATCCGGCGCACAGGCGACCATACGGCAAGTTCATAATGATTAATATGCCCCCGACTGAGGACGATGGAAAGTCGGCAATGCAGAGTTATGCAAAATATTATAGGTATCGCACTCCAGCAGGCAAGAACGTCTTGTATGACTTTTTTTATTCTGTTAAAAGGCAAAGACTAGGAATTAGAACAATTTTAGGAACACCATTCAAAAATATCGGCGAAGACACTAAAGTCTTCATTACTGGAAGTCTTGATTTCCCTGATATCGAATCGGATAACTTTTATTCTATTCACTCCCAATCCTTAGTGCAAAGGCTATCAACAATCTTAAGCACAGTGATCCCCGAGAATACCACCGTACAAAACATAGCATTCTCTTTTGATAACTCTGCACAAGGCATTCCAGATTCTGAGGGTGTATTGGATGCTGACCAGAAAGATTATATTGTACCTGAAGTTCTGAGAAAATTGGCCAAAAAAGGTATCCGTGCAAATTCTGCTGTTGCAGTTCGGGGATACTTATCCGCAGGCGTTCCACGGCAAACCACCGGTGATGATCCTAACAGGCCGTCAACCTCAAGAGATGCGCCCGATCCTGAACTCAACCGTATTGTTTTTACCCGGAATGAAGACGACACCGTTACTTACATAGCCAAGTTCGGGTTGGACTCCCTTGACCCTGATAAAGAGTTTCATCCCAGACCCGACATTAAAACTCCCGAATCCATGTTCGCAGATCAGTTGTTCGAATCCGTAGTCGCTGAGAATTCGCAGCGTTCGACCGATCCCAGACTCGCGACGGATTCAGCTGCAGCCCTTGTCGAAATGATGTATGCCGGTGACAGACACCAGGATGGTTCTGCCTCTGCCAGATCCAAAAACAGAGTGCCCACTTCCACAGGCCGCCGTGAGTTTATCGACAATAGAAAAGATGCCAGCAAATACTCATACTACACAGATTTCCAGGCAGCGATCTATTTTGGATTAGTGCAGCAACCGCCGACTGAAAATGCTGCTTTCATCCATCCGGATGAAACAGAAACCAGACGTTTGAGAGAAACACTCCAAATGGCGATGCAATCTTCCTCTTACACTGAGTGGCTTGCGCGCTATGAAAGACGTTTTCACAATGATCACATGAATCAGCTTGAGCGGGAGATAGAACACTTCAAAAGTAATGAAGCAAAGGCCAAGGCCTTCGAAAACATCAAAAACCAAGTACAGAAAGGCTCATACTATATTCGCAATGTCGATATTGAAACGCCGGAAGGTGCCGCCGAAATTAACGCAGAATTCGAAAATGATTTCGACAACGTGCATGTTCTCCCGGTCCCGCCACAAGGGGCTTGTCGCAGGCCTCGAAGATCAGCCGGTGCCGACAGCTGCAATGCTCAACGCAAAAATCTGGAGTATGCCCTCCGGTTACTTTCCGGCTTCAAAACCCAGCTCTATCTTAAAGCCGACAAAGACAAAACGGATATCGCCCTGATCAAACCCGCCAACGAATTTGAGCGCTGGCTGCAAAATTTTTTCACCCGGTATCGTCGCCTCGAAGCCAAGGACGCATTGGCTCACGCCCGGGGCATGCACTCGGTCATTGCCCTGGACGAAGATTCGTTTACCCGCGCTCAACAGCAGATAAAAGACGGGACCCTGAGTGGTCAGCCCCTGTTGCTGAAAGCTACCCCCGCTGCCGGTTATGCGCTGCTCACACCCGATGGCCGGGTTCAGTCGGCCATCGCCGGGGGAGACGGCAACCGCGTCACCGTTCTCGGTCGGCCAGCCAGAATGATTGCCCATGCTTTGACGACACTGGTCGACTTTACCCCGGACCGCTACATCGCCACCCTGACCGTCAGCGATCTTGCCAGCAGCAACCAGTCCCGCGGAATCACAGCCCTGAACGCCCTGAAAACCTTTATGACCCGCTCGCCCACCCATGGCAAACCCCTGGTGGGCAAGCTGATTGTCGAACCCAGAAGTGGCAGCCCCCAGGTTTTCAAACGACTGGTGAAAGATATCCAGCATCTGATGCCGAAGGACCGCCCGGCGATTGAAAGCCTTGTGCTGCGCTCACCCGGCACCGGACAACCGGAGTACCGCCTGCTTCCTGGCGAAAAGACTGTGCTGAGGTCGCCCCGGCCATCGGATTCAAATCCCCCGCTCCGCTATTTGCCGCCCAGCCACCTTTCGGTTCCGGTGCCGCTCCGGACTAAAGACAGCCTCTCAGGTGTGGCCTCTGAACGAGCCGAATTCAGGCAGCGGCTGCTGGAGTTTGACACCGCCCTGGGGGACATTAAAGCCCGGCACTCACTCGCCGACAGCATGGTTCCCCAACTGGATACCCTCCGTCGGGATGGCCGTGGCTGGCGCATGGACTTTATGGAACCCGATACCCTGACCCGTAAGAACATCCGCTTTACCTCCGGTGCCTTTGATCGCTTCCGGAGCTTTCTCCAGGGGACGGGTCGTCAGGGATTCCGGGTCAAAGGAAAAAAATCTTCCACCAACGGACTGGAAAAGCTCAGGTCTTTTATAGGCCTTTACGACCTGATAGCAGGGCTTTCCCCTGTGGGACACCATTACAAAAATCCCCCGTCTCAGAATATGACGGACACCCAACAGCAGATTTATACCGGGCGCCAGACGCTTTTTTATACGGCTGTGGCATTGCAAGGGATTGAGATCATCAATCTCGGGCGACAGGGGATCAAGACAATCATCCCGGCCATCCGGTCGTCATTGCCCCCCGGTCAGAAACCACCAAAGCTACCCGATATTCCCGGGTCGGGCAAGTTGCCCGGCGGTCTGAAAAAAGTCGGCAGGCTGGGTAAAAAAGTCGGTCGTTTTGTGCCCATACTGGGTCTCGCCGTGCCGGGAGCCAGTCTCACCCTGACCCTCATTGAGTACGAGAACGAAGAGGACCCGGAAGTCAAGAAACTCATGGAATCCATGGTGACCTTTGAGTGGGTGGATACCTATGTCTCCGTCATTTCAGAGTTCCTCGGGCCAGTCGGGGCATTTATTGACGGGATCATGCACTACGTCAGGGGTATTTTTCAGGAGAACTATAAAAGGAAGTTAGAAAAGCTGGCCTACAAAAAGTTGCAGGATGCCTCGGGTGAGGCTGCCAAAATCTTTGACCTGATCCACGCCCAGCTGGACCCCAAAAGCTTCCTGGCCAACAAGCAGACCCTCAATGCCTTGATGAGCGGGGATGGCAAAAGTCTCCTGACCCTGAACATCCGGTCTATCAACCTGGTGAACCAGACCCTGACCTACGGTGGCGTCTATTCATTCAAGCCCACCTTAATCGCCGGGAAAAAAGACAACTGGAAACAGAAAAACTGTGAGAAGATACCCTATGTACCTAAGGCTCCTTTACGGCACTGCGCCAGCGACATCAACCGGATCGAATACTCCCCTGACACCTTTAACCTGATCGACGATGCCCTGGCGACATTGTGCCGGACGGAGTCGCGTTTAACCGGGTATCAATGCTCAGACGGGGTATTCCGCAACCTGGGGCAGATGAGCGATAAAAAGGTCATTTTCATGCCTTCTGTACCCCCGTGGGAGGTCAAGCTCCTCTACTCTCCCTTTGACCAGCGCGATCCAGGGAGTGCGCCAGACAACAGTTCCCCCGGTGCGAAACTTCTGGATGCTGTCAGCGACAGCAAGCTGAAACGGTTATACCAGAAAAAAGTGAAAGACACCCGGTATACCGAGTGCGACGGGCTTGGCTCATGTGATGACATCAGCTACGACTATAAATACCTTGGCCAGATGTTCACCCATACCGACAGTTTGAAATACCGTCAGTCAACCAGCAGACTGTATCTCGATAACAAGGATCACGTCGTCCTCTTTCGCGAGGTCTCATCGACATTCTCCCGACTTCTGAAGTATGACGTGTATAGTCCTGAAGGGGCCAACAAAACCTACGCCCTGATATCCAACGGTAAACACACTATCCACCTTCACCCCCAGGGGCAGACGGCCTCTACCTGGGTGTTGAACTACGACGGCAAGCTCCCCTATGCCTGCATTACTGAGCGGGATGACCAGGTACAAAACTGTCGGTCCTGGGTGAGCCTGTCCTATGAAGATAACCGGGACTTCAAGCTGGGTGAGACCCTTTTCCGATTTCCTGAACCAAGACCACACTCCTGGTATGAACAGGCTTCCTCGTATAAAGTAGTGGCCCGGGATCCCAACGCACAGTTTGAGTGGCGGCTGCTGGATCAAAAAGTGATTCAACGCTTGTACGACAATAGCGGACTGAATGACGGGCCATCAAGGGCGTCGAAACTGAACAGAATCATGAGCCGTTACAATGCGGCCAGCCGGTTCCTGCCGCTGGAGCTGAAAGACTGCGACTTCTCACCTCAGATCCGTGCACGCTGTATGGCCGGAGCGCCGGAGCAGTGGCTCACAATCTGGCTGGCGCCCGAAAAACCGAACCCATGGGCGATGAACAGTGCCTTTGACCCGCCACCTATGGGACCCGATCGGCCCTCGCGGGTCGAGCAGAACCCGGCCTGGCTGCAACACAAGCAGGACTGTGACCGACAGGCCAATGAGTATCTCAGTAAACCTTACCGCTGCTTCCCTGACAGGCTGGGATTGGCGGAAGCGAACCGGAATCAATTAGACCGTATCCGACTCTGGTACGACACCCTTAACCGTCAGGTAATCCGGCTCATTGCTGCCAGTGCCGAGCTGCAACCGGTCCAGCTGCAACCGGTCCAGGGAAACCCGGCTACCGGCTACTATTTTTTTGACTCCGCCAACGGCCAGGTGTTATTTCAGAATAAAGAGGCACTGACCCGGGAAATCAGGCACTTCGATGAGTTGAGTGCCCGCTCGTTTGGCCGCCATGTCTCAAAGATAGTACCGAACAAAGATGAGTCACAATTGCTGGTATTTGATGCCCCCTATTATTACCTGTTGACGGCCAGCCCGTCCGGTCAGCTGGCTCACCAGGTGATTGCGGCAGAAACCCTGGATGGCCAGCTCAGTGTACCCCCTACCCCACCTGCAGTGGCATCTGACACAACGACATCCGACCATGGGCTGATTCCCTTGCGGGATGTCGATAGCTACGACAGTCGTCGTCTTCTTAGGACCGGTTTTTATGACGACGCCACCCGAACCTATATTACCTTCCTGAGCAGCCTGCTGGATGGCGACATGCCAAACAATAGAAACGACGGAAGCCGTTTACAGACGATCAATGAGCGTGTCCGGAGGGCACTGCGTGAAGAGCACCTGCCGGTCCACAAGGTGGTGGTTCGGGGCCAGACTGTTTACTACATTTTGTTCAGTCGGCACTCCGGCAAACTGTATTACTTCAGCACCGACGTGAATCGCCCCGGTGGTATCCAGCGGCTGAGCTCCGGTTTCCATTTGATCCGCCCTGCAGGTGAGAAGCGAGCGCTGGAAAAGGCAAAAGTAAAGGCAAAGATAGCCAGAGTCGGCGTCTTCAGGCATGTGCAGGCGCACTCCGGCAGCCTCCTGGCCGATACCAACGGTGGCTACCGGCTGTGGATACCGGACAAGGCCTGGGATAACACCCGGGTGGTCAGCGAAAACCTGTCGGTGGAGTCAGGACCTTTTAAGAACTGGCAGGTGGAAGCCACCGGGCAGATCGTCGCCAAGTCGAACGATACCCTGAGTGTGCACCAGTTCACCCCCCAGTCTGGCCTGATGGTGGACAGCCTGAACCTGGGCAAGGTAGTCAACCTGATCTTCGCCAAACTGACCATAGAACACCCCGGTACAACCTGGACCACCGCCAGTGCCCGTTTTTTCATCCGTGAGCTCAAGAGTCTGCTGCGAGACCGGCTGAAAGGGGCCCGGGAGGGGTTCTCGGCCAAGGTGGGGCTGGTGCCGCTGAGACCCATCACCGCAATCATCGACCACCCCCTGTTCAGCGCGATCAGGCAACTGGACGTCTGGTACAACCTGGACAGCGACACCCTGCTGGCAGCCAACACCCGTGACCAGTTTGAAGTCATGGTGAACGACGACGGCCAACTGCTCGCCCTGTCGGACACTCGCAAAGAGGAGGCTTTCGAGTTTTTCCGACAGCCTGATCAGGGCGCCAAAGGCCATCCCTTTTGTGGTGAGGCCGCCGCCGCTTCGCTGACCGGGATGCCCAGTGAGTTCGATGACCAAATCTCCGTTCCCTGCCGTTACATGGCTAAGCGTATCGACTTGAGGGGTAACCACCACTGGGAACAGGGTGCCCGGGCGTGGCGCATCCAGACACCGACGGCCCAATACCTGGCTAACCGGGAGCATCTGGCCCTGGTGGCGCTGGACCTCAGCCTGATGGGACCCAGAAACACCACCGGCGGCCTGGTCTACTGGACCCGGCAAGATTTTAACCAGGCCATGGGATCTCTGCCAGCGGGCATACGCCAGAAGGCTGACACCGAACTGATCGCCCTCACGCTGCGCCCTGGCTATTCCCCAACCCAGGTAGCCTGGATGGATTACCAGGGCCAGAGTTCCCGTAAACAAAGACTGTTGTTCGGTTTGCCTGGCAAGGAGCACGGCGTTCAGCAAGTGATTGGCAGCGTCCGGAAGTTCTCGTTCCCTCCGTCAACGAGCACGGTCGTTTATAACCGGAACAACCAGACGCTGTACCGGGTCACCCAAAAGGGTTACCAATCACTGGGCACCTTTGGCAGGGTCGCCGTGATGGCCGAGGGTCTGCTGCTGTCAGGAACCCCCGGAGCCGACAAGATCGAACTGGAAACGTTGCGGCTGGACACTTACTACCAAGAGCATCAGGTGGCCTTTGTCCGGAACGGTACCCGACAGCGGTTCGGGATCATGGTGGAGGGCCAGGGTGGGTCCGACGTGATTAAACTGGATGAGACAGACTTGTCATTTTTTACCCGAATCCTCATCCATCCCGGCCTGGCTGAAGAAAGCATCACCAAGCACGACAGGGCACAAACCCGCATTGAACTGAATGTATCGGCCTTCCTCTTCCTTGTCTGGCGCCGGGGTCAGAACCTGGTGCTGTCCAACCGGTTTACCACCGGCGATGCCGAGATCGAGATTCAGCAGGTCTGGGCCAGACAGCACGACCAGTTCCTGCAACCCACAACGCTGGTGTTCAATGACCTTGAGCTGTCATTATCCGACCTTGCAGCACGGGTGACGGACTCAGGTCAGGGGGTCGTCCTGCCACTCACGGTGAGCAGCCTCGTCAGGAAGGAACGCCTCCGATTCATCAACGCCACAGCCAGCAACCCCCTGTACATCCAGCAGGACCAACCCGTAAAAATCGTCACCTACCAGGCGATGGACGGGATTAAACTGACACTGGAACCCCTGAACGCCACATACGTCAGACGTCAGGTGTTTATTACCGGCACAGGACAGTGGGGCTGGGAGCCGGGCAGTGTTCAGGTGAGCGGGCCGAAACCCGACAGCGGTTACCAGTCATGGCCGTTTCTACCCTCCGTAATCAGCTCGTCCGCCGTCGGTAACAGGACAGCGAGACTCTGGGGCAATAGCCGCAGTAATATTCTGTACCTTGGCGCCGACGCCCGACAGTGGTCACTCCGTGGATGGGGCGGTCATGACCTGCTGCTGCTGGGAACCTCAGGCAACATCGCAGCACGGCCAGAAGTGCTGGCAAACCGGGGCGACCAGTGTGACAACCGGAGGCTGGATACGCCCGGCAACACCAGCCTGTGGCAAGCCATCCTGGACTGGACCCGCCCGCTGGTCGGCGGTGTTGGCAATGACGTCTATGACCTGCGGGCGTGCAGGCCAGCCCGCACAATCGACAGCCGTGGCAAGCATTATGTTCTACTGTCGTCCGGGTCTAAGGCGGATTTACGACGTTTGTCGGGTGATAACAGCACCGCACTGTTCTTTACCGACCTGACCCCGGAACAGGTGGCGTTCAGCCAGTGTAACCCGCAGAACCTCACCCACAACAACCACTCCCTGCCATTGGATAGCCAAACCTTCAGGATCATCAATACCCGCAACAACCAGACACTGGCACTGGTGAAACCGGAGGTGCTGGCCAGTCTGCACTTTAAAGGTGGACAAGTCAGCCTGAACCCCATGGCTGTAATCACCAGGAATGACAGTACGTCAGCCATGGACGGCAGTGACGGGAGAGAGAATGAAGCCGTGACCTTTCTGAACAAAATCATTCGCAGAGGGCAACGGCTGGTGAATTACCTGTGCAGCCTGGCCGGAGGTGAGAAAAACAACATTGGGTCGGAGAGTAAGCGGCCAGTAGGAACAAGCCTGAATAATACGGAACTTTACCAGCACTACCAGCGACTGGTTCAGGACCTCAGTGCCCTGACTGGCAATCACAGTGTCGAGAGCCCGTCGTTTATTCCGTCAGCAAATCGGGGAACAATACAAAGCCTGACGACTCCTCAACCTTTAGCTACGATAGGCCAGAGCTGAACAACATTTACGAAGCATTTATTTTTTTATAAATCCAGTCATTGAACTAAGGATGTAAATCAAGCCACTGCGATAGACCGGAAAGATGCGCAGTTTCCGTGAGGAACATGGTGGAGTTCCGTACTACACTGCAGGATGCGGTTTTTGCGTATTTAGAGCTCTCTGATCACACCGTTGAAAAGTCAGGCATCACACCCGTTCGGGGAACCGTACGGGTTAATCTATCAGGTGTCATCATGCTAATATCCAAGAATATTCATTTCAGTATTGTCGGTCCTGTTAAAGGTTGGGAGATTAGTACTCTAACAATATGGGCAAGGGTGAACCCGCACCATACCCTCCATGTATGGGCCCCTCAACGTTTGATATACCAAAAAATTCTATATTCGTTGCTGTTATCTGAGATAAAAGCAGAAGCTATTGAAAAAGATTACCCCAGAGGTATTGCTCAGTTGAAACGCAGCATCTGGGATAAAATTGATAGCTTTTTCGGTGAAAACCGTGACATAAATAATTTGGATATAATGCATTCTGTTTTTTCAGATGGTGTAAAGAAGGAATTTCTCACCCAATGGAATAAAACCAACCATATATTAGATCAAATTGAAAGATCTATCAGTAAGGCTCTCATCCATAGAAGCCTGGATGATTTTGACGGACCGACCGATAAATTTATCAGGTACACTTTAGGCTTTGACAACACTTTAATAACCGAAAGATTTATAGGACTGCATCATCACTTCAAGCTTGGGGGAACATATATTGATAAAGGACTACTACCAAAAATGGATCCTGAACTCATTCAAAAAAGTAGCAATTTGCTCAACCCTATATCGGGGATGGCAGCAGGTGATGGGAGGGAAAAGCAGATCGAAAGGGCTGTGATACGTGCTCTTTTAGAAAAGATGTTTGCAGATGGAACTATTTCAGACCCTGACCCTTATTTTGAAACATACGACAAAGACCTGCCAAAAAAGGCATTCACTCTAATCAAAAGCATCATAAAACAAAGCAATATTGGGGATGTATTCAATAAACTTGAGGAATACGAACTAACGGACCACACCAGTAATAAATTATTTTTTAGCAAAGAAGTAAATTTTGAAGACAACATTATCCATGGATCTCTTTATGACTCACTCAAACCAATAATGGTGACATCTCGCACAAAAAACCCGGTAATCATACTACAACTCGATGAACTCTGTTTTATTCATAACACTGTAGAAGGTTTAAAAAAATCAAAAATAAACACAAAAGAACTCACAGCAAAGATAAAGGAGTATTTGAATCAATTCTATAGAGAAAAAACAATCAGTGTCTCCAGCGATGACATCAATAAAGTTGCAATCATGGCAACTAACCTTTTATATGATCCCGGGAAGGATGACTACCAGCTTATCGCCCAATTAGGTTATCAGGCCTTTGAAAGATTAAAAAATTACCAAATAAAAATAAAACCGACAATCAAGCTAACTGATGACTTCTCAGCAAACAATCCCTTCTATAACAGAAAACCCTACACCCCGGATATTGTCCAGTCAGTAATAGTACGGCAGCAGCCGTACGAAAAACTAATAATGATTCATGTTTCTGATAATCAGATCGACATGATCGATTCTTTAGAAAAGTGTCGTAAAGTTTATGATAACTACCGCACTGAAGACAGCAGCGTTTTGTACAACGCTGTTAATGTCGATTCAACGGAAAGAAAAAAACTTGAAACAATAAAAGGCGCTCGGATCACAAATATTGGCGAAGACACTAAAGTCATCATTACTGGAAACCTTCACTTCTTTGATACCAAGTTGAATGCAATTTCTCCTCTCTACACCAGGTACTTGGTGGAAAAGCTATCAACAGTCCTGCGAATGGTGATCCCCAGGCATACCACTGTACAAAACATAACGTTCTTGTTTGACAACTCTGCGCAAGACATTCCGGGCTCTGAAGGTTTACTGGATATTAGACAGAAAGATTATGTTGTCCCTGAAGTTTTGAGGGAGTTGGCCAAAGAGAGTATCCGTGCACATTCAGCTGTTGCGGTTCGAGAGTCGATGTCAGCAGGCGCTCCTCAGCAAACCACTAGTCGTGATCCTGATAAGCCGTCAACCTCGAGAGATACGCCCTATCCTGAACTCAACCGTATTGTTTTTACCCTGAACGACGACGATACCATTAAATATAAAGCCAGGTTCGGGTTGGCCTCCATTGACCCCGAAAGTCAGTTGACTTATGCCAGACCCGAAGGTGAGTGTACCGGTACCATAGCCGCAGGTAAGATTGTTGATGTCTTAAGCCAGGATGAGTCTTTTGTTAATTTAGAAGAAGATTCGATCAAAGCCTTAGACAAAATTCCATTTATCGGTGCCAACCCCGAAGGTCATTCTTCCTCTCAAAGACTCGAAGGTGAGCACTGTAACGAGATGGGAGATGACTTTAACGATCCCAGAAAAGATGCTCGAGATTATAAATTACAATTTAATTTCCAAGCCGCAATCTCTCATGGATTATGGGAAAATAATGGCAATAAAAAAGTTGCTTTCGTCAATCCGGATCACAGAAAAACTGATCGTTTATCAGACTCACTCTACCTGGCTGAGCATTCTTCCTCGTACAGTGAATGGCTTGCACGCTACAAAAGACGTTTTCCCGAGGCTCACGAAGTCGACCTGCTTGAGCGGGAAATGGACAAATTCAAGAGTGAAGAAGCGAAGGTCAAGGCCTTCGAAACCCTTAAAAGACGGATACAGGCAAAATCATACGATATTCACACTGTCGATCCTTTAACAGTAGAAGGTGCCGCCAGACTTAACGGGAGATACAAAAATGATTTCGACAACATCGATTTTCTCACAGTCGAGCTACCGGGGCCTTGTAACAGGCCTCGAAGATCAGCCGATACCAACAGCTGTGTCATCCGGCGTAAAGAACTGGCAAATGCCCTCCGTTTACTTTCCGGCTCCGATACCCAACTCTATCTTGGCGACGACAACGACAAAACGGATATCGCCCTGCTGAAAAGCTCCAACGAAGGTGAGCGCTGGCTGCAGGATTTTTTCACCCGGTTTCGTCGCCTGGAAGGCAAGGACGCATTAGCTCACACACGGGGCACTCACTCTGTCATTGCCCTGGACGACGCCTCGTTTGATTTCGCCCAAAGGCAAATCAAGAAAGGGACGCTGAGTGGCCAGCCCCTGTTGCTGAAAGCCACCCCCTCTGCCAGTTATGTGCTGCTCACACCCGCTGGCCGGGTTCAGTCGGCCATCGCCGGAGGAGAGGGCAACCACGTTACTGTCCTCGGCCGACCAGCTCGACTCATCGCTCATGCTTTGACGACACTGGTCGAATTTACCCCAGACTGCCGCATCGCCACCCTGACCGTCGGTGATCTTGCCAGCAGCAGCCAGCCTCGCGGAATCAAGGCCCTGAACGCCCTGAAAACCTTTATGACCCGTTCGCCCACCGACGGCAAACCCCTGGTGGGCGAACTGATTATCGAGCCCAGAAGTCGTAGTGCCCATGTCTTCAAACGACTGGTGAAGGATATCGAGCGCCTGATGCCAAAGGACCGCCCGGCGATTGAAACCCTTGTGCTACGCTCCCCGGCCACCCGGCAACCGGAGTACCGGCTGCTCCCCGGCGAAACGGCTGTGCTGATGTCGCCCCGGCCATCAGATGCAAAAGTCTCCCTCCGCTATTTGCCGCCCGGCCACCCTTCGGTTCCGGTGCAACCCCGGACTGAAGGCAGTCTCTCAGGTGTGGCCAGTGAACGGAGCGAATTCAGGCAGCGGCTGCTGGAGTTCGACACCGCCCTGAGGGACGTTAAAGCCGGGCACTCACTCCCCGACAGCATGGTCCCCCGACTGGATACCCTCCACAGGCGTGGCCGGGGCTGGCGCATGGACTTTTTGGAACCCGATACCCAGGCCCGAAAAAACATCCGGTTTACGTCCGGAGCCTTTGAACGCTTCCGCAGCTTTCTCCAGGGGCCAGATCATCAAGGGTTCCGAGTCAAAGGGAAAAAAACCTCCGCTGGAGGTCTGAAAAAAGCTGGTCGTTTTATGCCCTTGCTGGGTAGCGGAGTGCCGTTAGCCAGTCTCAACCTGACCGTCAATGAGTACGAGAAAGAACAGGACCCGGAAGTCAACAAACTCATGAAATCCAGGGTGATCTTCGAGTCGGTGGATACGGCAAATTCCACCACTTCTGAGTTTACCGGGCGGTACGGGGTCTTCATTGACAGTTTCATGCACCATGTCAGGGAAGTTTTTAATGGCTATTATAAGGAACAGTTAGAGGAGCTGGCCTCTAAAGGATTGCGGGACGTTCCGGCCAAGACTACACAGATCTTTGACCTGATTCACGCCCAACTAGACCCCGAAAGCTTCCTGGCCAACAACCAGACCCTCAATGCGTTGATGAGCGGGGATGGCAAAAATCTCCTGACCTTGAACATCCAGTCCATCAACCTGGTGAACCGAACCCTGACCTACGGTGGCGGCTATTCATTCCAGACAACCTTAATCGCCGGAAAAAAAGACGACTGGAAACCATGTAAGGACGAATCCGTTATACTTAACCATTTCAAACCATACTGCGCCAGCGACATTAACCGCATCGAATACTCTCCTGACACCTTTAACCTGATCAACGATGCCCTGACGACATTATGCAGGACGGAGTCGCGTTTAACCGGGTATCAATGCTCAGACGGGGTATTCCACAACCTGCGGCAGATGACCGGTAAAATGATCATCTTAATGCCTTCCGTACCCCCGTGGGAGGTCAAGCTCCGCTACACCCCCTTAGAAAATATCCTTTCAAGGAGTGCGCTGGACAGCAGCTCCCCCGGTTTGAAGCTTCTGGATGCCGTCAGCGACAGCAAGCTGAAATGGCTTTACCACAAAATAGTGAAAGACATCCGGTATACCGAGCTTGAGCGGCGTGGCTCCACTTATGTCCGCTCCGACCATTTCAGCTACGACCATAAATACCTTGGCCAGATGCTCACCAGTACCGACGGTTTGAAGTTCCGTCCGTCAACCAGCAGTCTGTATCTCGATAGCCACAATCACCTCGTCGTTTTTCGTCAGGTCTCAGACGAATTTTCCAGACTGCTGGGTTATGACCTGTATAGTCCTGCTAAAGGGGCCGGCAAGACCTACGTCCTGATGTCCAACGGTAACCACCTCATCCGCGTTCACCCCCGGGGGCAGACCTCTACCTGGGTGTTGAACTACGACGGGCGGCTCCCCTATGCCTGCATTAACGGATGGGGTGGAGGGGTGGAACGCTGTTCATCCGGGCCGACTGACAACCAAACCTGGACCCTCACACTAGGTGAGACCCGCTTCCAGTTTCCTAACCCGACGCCAGACACACCCTATAGAGTGATAGCTCAGGATACCAACGCCGAGTTTGAGTGGCTGCCGGACCGCAAAGTGATTCATCGCTTGTACGACACTGGCGAACTGAATCACAGTTCGTTAAGGGCCATGAAGCTGGAAGGAATAATGATCAACTACACCGGGGCCAGCCGTTTCCTGCCGCTGGAGCTGAAAGACTGCGACGCCTCACCCCGGATCCGCGCACGCTGTATGGCCGTTGCGCCGGAACAGTGGCTCACATCCCGGTTTGCGCCCAAAAAACCGAAGCTGCGGGCGATGGGCGGTGCTATTGACCCGTTACCCATGAAAGCTGATCCGCCCCCGCGAGTCGAGCAGAACCCGGCCTGGCTGCAACATAAGCAGGACTGTGACCGACAGGTCAATGAGTATCTTAAAAAACCTTACCGCTGCTTCCCTGACAAGCTGGGACTGGCAGAAGCGGACTGGGATCAGTTAGACCGGATCCGGCTCTGGTACGATACCCACCACAGCACGGTAATCCCGCTCGTTGCTCCCTCCGATGACCAGGTAGAACCACTCCAGGGAGGCCCGGACACTGGCTACTATTTTTTTGACTCCGCCAACGGCCAGGTGTTACTACAGACCACCGGAGTCCTGAACCGGGACATCAGCCACTTCCATGAGCTTGAGGTCAGCAAACATGGCGCCTTGTTTGGTAACCACGTATCAAAGACAGTGCCGAACAAAGATGAGTCACAATTGCTGGTGTTTGATGCCCCCTATTATTACCTGTTGACGGCCAGCCCGTCCGGTCAGCTGGCTCACCAGGTTATTGCGGCAGAAACACTGGATGGGCAGCTCAGCGTACCTCCTACCCCACCTGCAGCGACACCCGACACAACGACATCTGACGAGGAGCTGATTCCCTTGCGGATGGTCGATGAATACGACAGTCCACGCATACTTAGGACCGGTTTTTATGACGGTGCCACCCGAACCTATATTGCCTTCCTGAGCAGCCTGCTGGATGGCGGCCCGCTGATCAATAAGGACGACGGCAGCCGCTTCCGGCAGATCAATGAGCCAGTCCAGAAGACACTGCGCGAGGAGCACCTGCCGGTGCGCAAGGTGGTGCAGGGCTGGAGTGTTTACTACCTTTTGTTCAGCCAGCATTCCGGCAATCTGTATTACATAACTACTGTCGTCAAAAATACCAAGAGCGTCCAGCGCCTGAGCTCCGGTTTCCAGGTGATCCGCCCGGCGGGCGAGCGCCGGTCCCCGGCACAGATGGCCGACAACCGGATCTTTGCCCGTGTGCAGGCGCGCTCCGGCGGCCTTTTGGCTGATACCCTCAGTGGCTACCGGCTGTGGATACCAGACCAGGCCTGGGACAACACCCGGGTGGTCAGCGAAAACCTGTCAGTGGAGTCAGGACCCTTTGAGCACTGGGAAGTCAAGGCCACCGGGCAGACTGTCGCCAAGTCGAACGAGACCCTGAGTGTGCGCCAGTTCACCCCCCAATCCGGCGTGGTGATGGACAGCCTGAACCTGGGCCAGATAGTCAACCAGGTCTTCACCAAAGTAACCCTGAGACACCCCGGCACAGCCTGGACCACCGCCAGTGCCCGGGCATTCATCGGTGGGCTTAAGGAACGGTTGCGCACCTTGGTGGCAGAGGCCCGGAAGCAGTTTTCGGCAACGGTGGGACTGGTGCCGCTGAGACCGATCACCCCGATGACCGACCACCCCCTGCTAGGCGCGATCAGACAGTTGGACTTCAAGTACTTCCCAGGCCATGATACCCTGCTGGCGGCCAACACCCGAGACCGGTTTGAGGTCATGGTGAACGACGATGGCCAGCTGCTCGCCCTTTCAGACACCCGCAAACAGGAGGCTTTCGAGTTTTTCCCCCAGCCTGACCAGGGCGCCAAAGGCCATCCCTTTTGTGGCAAGGCTGCCGCCGTTCCGCTGACCGGGGTGCCCAACGAGTTCAACACCCTGATCTCCTGTCCCTGCAGTTACACCCTGCCCTATCTGCCCTATGACACCCAATTGCGAGGCAGTTACCAGTGGCAAGCCAGTGCTCAGGCATGGCGGGTCCAAACGCAGCAGGCCCAATACCTGGCCAACCGGGAGCGTCTGGCCCTGGTGGCCCTCGACCTCAGCCGGATGGGGCCCAGGAAAGCTTCCAACAGCCGAATGTTCAGGACCCGGCAGGATTTCAACCATGGCATGAGATCACTGCCACGAGACATTCGAGAGCGGATCGACACCGGACTGATCGACCTCAGGCTGCGCCCTGGCTATCTCCCAACCCAGACAGCCTGGATAGATTACCGGGGCCGATTTCCCGCACAACAGAGACTGTTGTTCGGCCTGCCTGACAAGGGGCACAGTGTTCAGCAACTGATTGGGCAAACTTCGGCCATCATGAAAGACCATCACTGGTACTGGTTCCGTCATTCAGCAGCTACAGTCGTTTATAGTAAGGATCAGCAAACGCTGTACCGGGTTAACCTCAGAGGTTACCAGTCTCTGGGTACTTTTAATGGGGTAGCTGTGATGGCCGAGGGTCTGCTGCTGTCAGGAACCCCCGGAGCCGACAAGATCAAACTGGAAACATTGCGGCTGGACACTTACTACCAAGAGCATCAGGTGGCCTTTGTCCGGAATGGTACCCGACAGCGGTTCGGGATCATGGTGGAGGGCCAGGGTGGGTCCGACGTGATTAAACTGGATGAGACAGACTTGTCATTTTTTGCCCGAATCCTCATCCATCCCGGCCTGGCTGAAGAAAGCATCACCAAGCACGACAGGGCACAAACCCGCATTGAACTGAATGTATCGGCCTTCCTCTTCCTTGCCTGGCGCCGGGGTCAGAACCTGGTGCTGTCCAACCGGCTTACCACCGGCGATGCCGAGATCGAGATTCAGCAGGTCTGGGCCAGACAGCACGACCAGTTCCTGCAACCCACAACGCTGGTGTTCAATGACCTTGAGCTGTCATTATCCGACCTGGCAGCACGGGTGACGGACTCAGGTCAGGGGGTCGTCCTGCCACTCACGGTGAGCAGCCTCGTCAGGAAGGAACGCCTCCGATTCATCAACGCCACAGCCAGCAATCCCCTGTACATCCAGCAGGACCAACCCGTAAAAATCGTCACCTACCAGGCGATGGACGGGATTAAACTGACACTGGAACCCCTGAACGCCACATACGTCAGACGTCAGGTGTTTATTACCGGCACAGGACAGTGGGGCTGGGAGCCGGGCAGTGTTCAGGTGAGCGGGCCGAAACCCGACAGCGGTTACCAGTCATGGCCGTTTCTACCCTCCGTAATCAGCTCGTCCGCCGTCGGTAACAGGACAGCGAGACTCTGGGGCAATAGCCGCAGTAATATTCTGTACCTTGGCGCCGACGCCCGACAGTGGTCACTCCGTGGATGGGGCGGTCATGACCTGCTGCTGCTGGGAACCTCAGGCAACATCGCAGCACGGCCAGAAGTGCTGGCAAACCGGGGCGACCAGTGTGACAACCGGAGGCTGGATACGCCCGGCAACAGCAGCCTGTGGCAAGCCATCCTGGACTGGACCCGCCCGCTGGTCGGCGGTGTTGGCAATGACGTCTATGACCTGCGGGCGTGCAGGCCAGCCCGCACAATCGACAGCCGTGGCAAGCATTATGTTCTACTTTCGTCCGGGTCTAAGGCGGATTTACGACGTTTGTCGGGTGATAACAGCACCGCACTGTTCTTTACCGACCTGACCCCGGAACAGGTGGCGTTCAGCCAGTGTAACCCGCAGAACCTCACCCACAACAACCACTCCCTGCCATTGGATAGCCAAACCTTCAGGATCATCAATACCCGCAACAACCAGACACTGGCACTGGTGAAACCGGACGTGCTGGCCAGCCTGCACTTTAAAGGTGGACAAGTCAGCCTGAACCCTATGGCTATGATCAACAGAAATGACAGTACGTCAGCCATGGACGACAGTGACGGGGGAGAGAATGAAGCCGTGACCTTTCTGAACAGGATCATTCGCAGGGGGCAACGGCTGGTGAATTACCTGTGCAGCCTGGCCGGAGGTGAGAAAGGCGACATTGAATCAGAGAGCGAGCGGCCATTAGGGGCAAGCCTGAATGATACGGAACTGTACCAGCACTACCAGCGACTTGTTCAGGACCTCAGTGCCCTATCAGGCAATCACAGTAGCGAGAGCCCGTCGTTTATTACATCGGCAAGCCAGGGAATGACACAAAACCTGACGACTCCGCTAAATTTGACGTTGATAAACCGGGGTTGAGTAAACAGGCTGATCAAGTCATTACGATAGTCCGGAAGTTTGTGTGCAAATTCTGTGAGGAACATGGCGGAGTTCCATACTACACTGCGTGTTGCGTTTTTTACGCATTTGAAGCCCTCTGTTTCAACATTCCCTGATGTTTATTGATATTGGGTGATGGCTGAAAAAAACAGAAGGGCTTTATTTATTTTTCAAGATCAATTTCCAAGGTTTCAATAATCAAGGTTTTCAATAGATTGTGTTTTTTGATGGGAACTAACCTACAGAAATGACCTTAAGAATAATTTTTTTTCAGGCTTTGTTTGTTTACACAAAGCTGGTTTGCACATAGTTCATTTGCACAAAAAAACATTGCAGGCAGTACACAATGGATCAACCCAACACGCACTCGGCAGCAAGTGCACTCGCTCTGCTGCTGAGATTCCATGAAAAAAACGTCGACATCAACTCGCTGATTCATGAGTTATCCGGCAAAGACGTCAGTATCGACTTAAGGGAACTTGTCAGGTTATCCCGACGCCTTGGCATGAAGGCCCGGAAGGTCAGAATTAAAAACAACCTTCATAAAGCCCCTCTTCCCTTTATCGCCCAGGGAAAAGATCACCAGTTTTTTATCATTGCCAATATCGATACAGATAAGCAGAACGCGATGGTACAATTTTTTGGTCAGCAGCCGTGTATTCTGAAACTGCCTGAACTCTGGAAAAAGTGGGATGGCAGCGCCCTTTGGATGACCCGGCGGTTTGATTTAGCTCACACCATGAAACGCTTTGGCATCAGCTGGTTTATTCCGGTGGTGATCAAATACCGTCGGGTATTGGGCGAAGTGGTTCTTGCCTCATTTTTCCTGCAACTGTTCGCCCTGATTACCCCGATCTGTTTCCAGGTGGTTATGGATACAGTGCTGGTGCACCAGGCCATATCCACCTTGAATGTTATTGCCATTGCCCTGCTGGCCATGTCGCTGTTTGAAGTGGCCCTGAGCACCTTGCGGATGTATCTGTTCTCCCACACCAGCTGCCGGGTGGATGTAGAGCTGGGCAGCCGACTGTTCGAGCACCTGTTGAAAATACCCATTGCCTATTTCAGTGCCCGGCCTGTGGGCCAGGTGGTGGCCCGGGTTCGAGAGCTGGAGAACATTCGGGCATTTCTTACCAACAATGCCATGACTCTGATACTGGATCTGTTTTTCACCATTGTTTTATTTATCGCCATGTACTTCTACTCATCCACACTCACCTGGGTCGTACTGGCTTCCATCCCGTTTTACGTTCTGCTTTCCGTACTGATCAGCCCAACCCTGCACAACCGCGCCAAGGAACTGTTTGAGCGCAGTGCCATCAACCAGGCCTTCCTGACTGAAGCAGTTACCGGCATGGAAACCCTGAAGTCAACCGCTGTTGAGCCAAGAATGCAGTCCCGCTGGGAGCGTTACCTGTCGAGCTATGCCAAAGCCAGCTTCAACAGCAGTGTACTGGGCACAGTAGGCAGCAACCTGGTGGAGCTGATTAACAAAATAGTCACCGTAGCCCTATTGTGGATTGGCGCCAAAGAGGTCATTAGCGGGCAACTGACCATTGGTGAGCTGATTGCTTTCAATATGCTTTCAGGCCAGGTCGCCCAACCGATCCTGAGGCTTTCCCAGCTCTGGCAGGAGTTCCAGCAGTTCCGGATATCCATTGCCCGCCTGGGTGATGTTCTGAACACCCCCCAGGAGCCACAGCAGAGTCTGGATAAACCACCCATAGAGGCATTGCAGGGTCATATCCAGATGGAGCGGGTCAATTTCAGCTACAGCTGCGAACTGCAGAATACCCTGAGCGACATCTCCCTGATAATTCCTGCCGGACAAACTATCGGCATTGTTGGCGAGTCCGGCTCCGGTAAGTCGACCCTGGCAAAACTGCTGCTGCGTCTGTATGTGCCAAACACCGGGAAAGTATTAATAGACGACAACGACATTGCGCTTCTTGACCCCTCCTGGTTGCGGCGGCAAATCAGCGTTGTGCTGCAGGAGAACACACTGTTCAACGGTACCATCCGGGAGAACATTGCCCATTCAGACCCCCTGCTACCAATGGAAGCTGTGATTGGTGCTGCCAAACTGGCAGGTGCCCATGAATTCATCACCCGTATGGCCCGGGGCTACGACACCGAGCTGGGTGAGCGTGGTACAGGACTGTCCGGTGGACAAAGACAACGGATTGCCATTGCCAGGGCACTGATCAGCGATCCGAAAATTCTTATTTTTGATGAGGCAACCTCAGCACTGGACTACGAGTCCGAACATGTACTGCAACAGAATATGGACGCCATTTCCGAAGACCGAACGGTGATCACCATTGCCCACCGGCTTTCAACCATCCGACATTGTGACCGAATTATCGTCATGAAAGATGGCAGGATTACCGAGGATGGCACCCACCATAGCCTGATTGAAATGAACGGCTACTACACCAGATTGTGGAACATCCAGTCAGGTAACCAAGATGATTAAACGACTCAAGCGTCTCTTCTCTGCTTTTCGTCCCAAAGAAGAAAACGAGTTCCTGCCCGCTGCGGTAGAAATCCTGGAGACCCCCGCTTCCCCCCTTAAGCACGTCTTAACCCTCGGTATCTGCCTGTTACTGGTGATTGCTCTGGTCTGGGCATGGTTTGGTAATCTTGATGTCGTCGTAGAAGCGGAAGGGCGTGTTATCCCCGACGGGTACTCAAAAAAAATCAGTCCCATACAGGTGGCCAGAGTCAGCACCATTTTTGTCGATGAGGGTAGTCGGGTCAAAAAGGGTGACAAACTTATTGAACTGATCCCCAACCCCACTGACTCAGAAAATAATACCCTGCAAACCGCCCGTGAAATTACCAGTGCCCAGTTGTCTGCCCTAAGAGAAAAAACCCTGCTCAGGATGGTCAACACCCCGGACCTTAACCAGCCGGTTTCCGTTAATCTGGAACAGGAAGCCGCCCTTGCACAGCTGGTTTTTGAGGTCCCCCCTGACGAACAGCGATGGTCGACAGAAAACAGCAACCTGACCAGTGAGCTGGATGCTTTTCTTTCGGCGGATAAAGCTATAGCAAAAACCATTGATGAGTTGTCTACGACCCTGCTGGTTGATACCGAAGAAATTGAACGTCTGCGGCTTCTACACCCTATTCATGACAAGCTGGCCACCATTACCCAAGGCCTCTATCAGAAAAAAATGATGTCCGAAGTGGACTGGCTGACACGACGGGAAAAACAGATTGACACCACTCAGCAACTGAAAGTCATGGTGCTGCGCCATAAGGAACACGAAGCGCGATATCAGGCTTTATTGGCCGAACGACAACAAAAGCGTGAATCTTTTATCTCGAACCATGTTAAGGAGTATCTGGGAGCGATCGAACAACTGGATCGTGCAGACAAGACGGGGCAAAAGGCGAACCAGCGAGAAAAAAACCAGATATTAATCGCACCCATCGATGGCATTGTCCAGCAAATTCAGACCCACTCCTCCGGGGATGTGGTTCAGCCGGGCCAGCCTGTTATGGTGATTGTGCCCACCAATATGCTGCTGATCGTTGAAGCCATCATTCTTAATAAAGACATTCGCTGGGTCAGGCCCGAGCAAAAAGTACAGGTAAAAGTCGAAACCTTTCCCTACACCCGCTATGGCTATCTGGACGGTCATGTCCGAAGAGTATCCAGCGACGCAATTAACGATGAACAAAAGGGCTGGGTTTTCCAAATCTATATTGATCTGGAAAAAGACTGGTTTCAGGTGGAAGATCTCAGGATCAGATTACAGCCGGGGATGATAGTCACCGCTGACGTTATTGTTAGCCAGCGTCGTTTACTGGAATACTTCCTGTCACCCCTGCTGCGTTATCAGAAAGAAACCTTCCGAGAAACCATGTAGGTCAATGTTAATGCAAGACCACAGCACTTCACGGTATTGTTATTGCATTTGACAGCACCTGCCAGCAATGGTTTTCTAGCAGCCTGTCGGACTTAAGCGTCCGTAGCGAGGATTGCAAGAAATTGAGGATAAAAATCTCTGTTTCTGAGGAGAATAGCGAGCTATTTGACGAAGAAACAGGGATTTTTAGACCAATTTATTGCAACCGCAGTAGGACAGTCTTAAGTCCGACAGGCTGCTAGGCGCCGGGAAACAGAAAAGAAGAATATGAAGCCGTTAAAAATGACCACAGCCGCTGCCAGCAGTGTCGGCGTCAAGGAAGAAAATCAGGACGCCTGGGTGGCGGAGGTGCCAGCAAACACCCATGTAATGCATAACAAAGGTGCTGTTCTGGCTCTGGCCGACGGCGTCAGCGCCTGTAGTGAAGCCCGTCGGGCCAGCCATACCTCTATCTCCAGCTTTACCTCTGATTATTACAGTACCCCGGATTCCTGGACGGCCCGTTATTCGGCCGCCAGGATTCTCAGCGCATTGAACCGCTGGCTTTATCAGCAGGGTCATACGGACCCCATGGATAAGGGCAGCTGGTGTACCACTTTTACCGCCATGATTCTGAAGTCAGCGACATTGCATCTGGTGCATACCGGTGACTCCAGAGCCTGGCGGATAAGAAATAATGAGCTGGAATGTCTGACCCGGGATCATACTGCCACTCTGGGTGGACGACAGTATTTAGGTCGGGCACTGGGCATGGCGCCTGATGTGGAAGTGGATTACAGATCAGAAGCTTTGGATGTCGGAGACATACTGCTACTGACCACCGATGGCATTCATGATTTTCTCTCACAGGATGCCCTCAAAAAGTGCTTTTCCGATCAAAGATCACTGGATGAAGTGGCACAACATCTGGTGGGCCTGGCATTAAAGAACGGCAGCCATGACAACCTGACCTGCGTCATCGGTCGCATTGATGAAGTCCCTGCCGGAGATGCTGGTGAAAACCTGGAAAGGCTTTCCCAACTGAGATTGCCACCAGATCTCTACCCTGGTCAGATACTCGACGGCTATCGTATTCTTGAAGAACTTCACGCCAGCAAACGCAGCCAGCTTTATCTCGCAGAAGATATTGGGCCTGAGGAAGTCGCTGCCCATCATGTGGTCATCAAAACCCCTTCTATCAACTATGAAGATGACCCCGATTACCTCGAAGGTTTTATGCGTGAAGAATGGATTGGTCGCAGAGTAAAACATCCTTCTATTATGGCAATCATGGCCCCCAGGCCAGGTCGGAAATTTCTTTACCATACCTGTGAATACATAAAAGGTCAGACCCTGCGCAGCTGGATGCAGGAGAACCCCAAACCGACTCTGACTCAGGTCAGGGATATTGTCGCCCAGATGATCACCGCTGTTCGGGGGCTGCACAGACTTCAGATTCTGCACCAGGATCTGAAGCCGGAAAATCTGATGTTTGACCAGAAGGGCCGTCTGAAACTGATTGATTTTGGATCAGCAAGAGTCGCGGGGGATTTGGAAAATCAGCAGGCTCATCACAGCGATTTACCCCAGGGCAGCAAAAACTATACGGCGCCGGAATACTTTCTGGACGGGGTTATCGACGAAAGAGCGGATCAGTTTGCCATTGGCGTGATGGCCTATGAATTGCTGACCGGTAAACTGCCCTACCCGGAACATTCAGGCAGCAGTATCAGGGTCAGACATTATCAGCATATGCAATACCGCCACGCCAACCTGTCTGACTCATCCATTCCTTCATGGATTGATTCGGCACTGGCAAAAGCCGTGGCTGCTGACCCGGCTAAACGATACCCTGCCCTGTCTGAGTTTTTGCAAGATCTCAAACAACCGAACCGTTCATTCAGGAACCACGACTTTCAGCCCCTGATAGAACGAAATCCGGTGTTGACCTGGCAGTTGATTGCGCTGTTACTTTTTATTGTCAATCTGATCCAGTATTTAAGCAGTTAAACCAGAGCGGGTTTTATACCAATCGAACTTTCTAACTCCCTATTGCGCTGAAGATTTGAGCCTTAATCCTGCGTTGCCGATCGTCGCCATAGCTAAGGCTATGACTCCTCACGCCGCCTTGTCTTAAGGCTCAAATCTCCATGCTCATCACGGGAGTTAGAAAGCACGATTGGTATTACATATGTCCGTGATTGTCTACACAACGCGAGAATGAGGTCTGATCCACTCGAGAGCTTTAAGTACCTGGCCAGTTGGTTTCGCATACCATCATGCATGTACTGACAGACAAAAACTTTGTTAGTTACACTTAACAACTTGTTATGAACTTCTTTTATAAATCTGATTCTAACTTACTCCTTTTATCCTGACTGGGTAAAGATAAATACTGGCTTTGGAGTAATAAGACATGGACGGTATCAATAAAAGAAATGAGTCATTCAATCCATTTCCACCAGAACCTAAGCAAGCTAAAACAGAGGAAACATCCACCGGTGTTATCATGGGTAGGGACGTCACAGTACGTAACAGTAGTGAACCTTCACTGCCTAAATCGCCCCTATTAGCCGATACAGGGAAATCAACTGTAACTCATGGAACATCGGTTGAAGAAACGACGCAAGCAATAGAGCGCTACCTGAAGGACAATTCTGGCAAAGAGTCACTGAACAAGCTTGGCATGACAGCGGAAGGGCGGATTGTCCGTTTGGCAGAGCAGGATGAATGCCATCAACCGAAACTGCGCCGAATGCTGGAACAACGGTTTACGGCCCTGCTACCCACGGCTAAAGGCAAGTCGTTATGGAAGCCGGAGGTTAAGAACACTTTAAGCACTGAATTTAAAACCCTTTTAAATTTCCGAAACCGAATCCGGCGGGACCGGCAGATCCGAAATCGGCTGATGGAGCTGGAGAAGCAATATGCTTCTGAATTTGAAAAACTCGATAAGCTGACCACAACCAAAATAACCGTCCTCGATGAGGCGATCACTAAAGGCAGCAATCAACCGGGCGAACCTTTTGCGCAATACATGTTTAAAAACGAGTTTACCCAAAGCCGCTGGGCATTTTCAGATAACCGCAAATCCGGGGCTATCAAGCCCAGAGACTTCTATATGAGCAATGTGATTGCCCGTCAGTTTAAGTTGAGTTTCGACAGTTTCGGATGGCTTCTGGAACTGCCAGAGATCATTGACCGGGAAACGATTACGAATCAGAAAACCATAGAGATCCTGTTAGAGCACAAAAAAGATTACGGCTCGGACGCTTTCAAGACAACCTTCCTGGAAACAACGGTAAACGGAAAGAGTACGGTTAATGTTGCACGGGATCTTGGACTGATTATTGAACGTATCACCGTTAGTTATCATCACAAGCTGGTGGAGAGGATTGATGAATCGATTACCGACAAAGAGGCGTATAAGTGGTTTGATGTGCATGTCCATGTCAGACCTGACGAAGCGCTGTACGACCCAGTATGAAAGTAATTCTCTGGTGCAGGTAGTGCCTTAATATCAGTAATTTTGTTGAGAGTTTTTTTCTGAGTGGTGTTCATAAGCCCTTGTGAAAAAATAGACACTATAGAAGGACACCGCGCTGGCATTCCGGCGCTAGAGCTACAACACCCTAAACCGGCAGAAACAGCTAAAGCAGTTCGTAAAGATAAAAGTGGCATACGTACATTTGTGCATAGCAAGAAGATCTTTCCTTCGTAGGCAATGAGAATAATGATTTTCATGTGAAGCCCTTCCTGATTTAGAAGCATTTAATGGATGTCCTATTTCCCCTTACTTCCCCTTACTTCCCCCTTCCTATTTCCCCTTTTCGCCGCATGAACGCCTGACTCCAATGCTGCCGTTTCACGATCTCTGGTAGTTTGAAACTATTTCATTTTTTTAATGTCTAATACAATATACACAGTATGGAGATGAAGTTATGTTGCTCAGAATAATAGTTTTATTATACTTATTTCCTTTTTTACTTAGTGCAGATGCCTCTGCGCTACGACCAACTTACGTAATGGTTTTTCATGAAAATTATTGTAAAAACTATAATAGTGCGATTCAACATTATATGGATAGCCTGGAGTTAAACGGGTATTCCGCATTTCATTTTTGCACTGACACTGTTGATATAAATGAGCTAAAAAAACGAATCAACTATAATACCGAAAAGAGAAAAGTGAGTTTATCCGAGATAAAAGGAATTAATATCTTTGGCCCAATCACTTCCACTAAAGTAATCGATTATCTTAAACCCTATGGCCTCTCATTTTACCCTACCACAACTTTAGCGGCTGATAATATTGAGTTAGTTTTACGGAAAAATACAGTAATCGATATTAAAACTGAAAAGTATAAATCTCCCGTTATTAAACGATGGGTGTCACATATATTTGCATCACCCAGTGAAATTAATACAGATATATCTACAACACTGTATGCTTTTTCAGATAAGCTGGCTCGGCATGGAAGTATTTCCGCTGGAGAAATTTTCAAAAACAATCTAAAGAATAATTTTTCGAATTACAGAACAATCGAGTATTATAGCTTCCCTCGCGGTGAAGGAACTGCAATAATAGGAATGACATCTTTTCCTGTCCTCTGGACCATTTCCGGACTTGCTCGCATGCGAGAAGGTTACGGTTTCTGGAAGCGATATCAAACCTTCGGTGATTATTTTGGCAGCTCTCTTCTTATAGGCTTAATGTTAGGGCTTGAAGCATACTCAATAAATAGTTATTTATATACTCAATATTACCTACCTGATGACAATCGATGGAAAAAAGTCTTATTGACAAAATCGTTAGCTATTGATGGTTTTCTCGATACTTATACCGAGCAACATAACCATTTCCATTATTGACAAATATTACTTTGAGAAGAAATGACAAGTACCTAAAGTAATGAGAGGCATTTTTTTTCGCAAGGTTAGGTACTTATGACAATTATTTATTTTTAGCTCATCCTGGCTTAGAAAAACTGATAGCAAACGCCACCAAAGCCAACAGTTGAAAAATCCAGAACAATGGGAGAAAACCGAATGACTCGGTTAGTATTCCGTTGTGATTTACGTATGCACCGACAGAGTAGTAGACGACTAAGCAGCCTATGCCACATAAGCTCAAGATCAGACTTATCTTATATTTACGGAACATAAAAACCTCAACGCTCTAACCTTTCGATGTTTAAGCTTCTGCTCAAAAAAATGATTCTCGATTATCTTAAAGTAGCTATTAATTATGATTCTATCACCAACCATTGTGAACCGCCGGTGTAAAGAAGCTATTATCGGACGCTGTAGATAAATACCAGAAACCTCTGGCCATCCAATTTTTTCGCTTTACTATCTACTTACTCCTCGCTTTTGACAAGAACATCTTTATACTTTTCATGATGTACCACCCTGTGTTTTTAACATCAGAAACTAAAAATAGCTCATTTTTTTCACTTTGCCTTTTAACTTGATACCAGCAGTCATTACCGAAGCAGTTTTTGCATTGAGTGCACCAAAACTTTTTTGGAGTACCAGGCGTGCCGCAGATAACCAGAAGGCTCAGTCATTTCCTTCAAAGGTTATTTGTTTTGAATAATATTCAGGCGCTAATCTAACGATCCTCACTGAGTCTGAAGGGTATGACTCCTGAGCAGCTGACAATGACTGAAAAAATATATCACACACTCCATGTTTGCTTATATACCTTCCATCTCCTATGTAAAAAAGACTATGAACTAAACTTTCACCTGATAATAATTGAACGATGTCTCCCCAGCGTACTTTTTCCTGATCGAATTTTTGAATAGATACAAATGAAAGCTTTTCATACCAGCCATTGAAATTTTGACTTATTTGTTTATCCATCCCAAATGCCAGGTAATTAACAAATTGATGACATAAACCACTCACAACACTTCCCTGATCTTCAAAAAAATAAAAAGTTTTACAAACATTCTCAAAGCCGTGCGTAAAGATATCTGACAATCTTTTTTTTACTTGCTCCCGATAGCATAAATCAAGATTTACTTCTTCGCTCAAAGGCAAAGACACTGAAAAGTCTTTTTCTGAAACAGGGTAATCCGGACTTAATCTATAATGCTTTACCCCATTTAAACTAAACGGAAAAACATGCATTTTTTTAACCCCGGAATTTTTTTCAACATTGAGATTTTCAGCGTAATGTTCTTCAAGATACCACTTTACTACGTAGCGCTCTTCATCAAGAAAACGAAAATCATTAGCAAAATCAACCTTTCTTTCTGATAATAATTTTGTTTCAACCTGTGCCTGGTAACGTTGATCAGAGCTAACTTGATTAACTCCTAACTCTTTAGCGCCTGACTCTTTAGCTTCAGTACTTTCTGATTGAATTGAAGCCAGGTTGAATTGTAATTGCATTTCTGTCATTGAGTTCATTGTTAAGTACCTGTCCAGTTGGTTTCGCATATTCTGGCGAGTGGATTTTTTCATCCTTCAAGGCGCAACGACGGGCGCGTAGCCATAGCTACGCAACCAGAGTTGGAACGCAGAAGGATGGAAAAAGCCGCCGTCCAGAATATGCAAAACCAACTGGTTAGGTACTTGTACATCCATTAGTATTTCATTAAGCACCTGTCCAGATGGTTTATCAAATCTGGATGGCAGTTTTTTTATTCTTCCAGATTAAAAATCTTATTATTCATTTGACAGATAAAACGAATAATAATTTCCTTTTATGGATATTAATACTAACAATAAAGTAAGCCAGCATAACAAATAGCAGGAACTTATCTTCGAACTTTTGTTTCAGACTTTTGCTTCAGACTTTTGTTTCAGACTTTTACGGCTTAGTAAAGCCCGTTCGATCAAGAGCAGCAACTCGCCACAGAGCAAACACAGAGCAATGATAACCAGCGGGGTATTCAACGAGAAGTGCCAGCTTTTTATCATCAGGAACAGATGCTGGGAAGCCGTGACCAGACCGACCACGGAAAACAGACAGGTTAAGAAAATACTGATATAGCGGTAATGAGGCAAAACCATCAGAACACCGAGCAGACCAACGGCAGTTCTTTCCGTGCGGCAGAATGGACAGGTTTTCACGATCTCTGTCAGATCCATCCACCAGGTCACTGCGCAAATCGCAATAGCTATCCAGCCCAAAGGTCTAATGTAGCGGCTCATCACCAGTGTTTTGATCATGTAACCTGTCCCAGTGCACTCATCTGTACAGGTTTATCGTAAGATTCCTGAGACTCTTTATAACGAAGTGATCGTATCGATCTGCATATGAGAAACTAACAAAACTGTCTCAGACCTCCTGAAGATTAAAGCCCAGGGCCTTTAGATGTTCTTGAACCTTAGGCTCACATTTTTTGGCCTGAAGCACCAGAGTGCTGAATTCCCGCCGCTCCCGGTAGTGCTTTCTCATCCGGTCAAATTCGATCGCGCGCGCCTCTTTCTTCATGGTGATGAGACGTCGCATAAGCGCATCGTCACGGCGCAGATCGTAGACGGATTTCATCGCAGTACCTGCGGCCTGGGCAGCGGTAGCTGAGTCATTAAAACCCATTCTCTTCAGTGCAGGCATGGGAGTGATAGCGGCCAGTCTAACCCTGCACGGCAAGCCAAAGGTCTGGCAAAGGGCCTTATAGACCTTCTCGGTACCCGAGATCTTGCCGTCAAGACTATAGCCAGCAATATGGGGGGTGCCGATATCCACGCGAGCCAGCAAATCCAGATTGACATCGGGCTCATATTCCCAGACATCCAGCACCACACTGAGATCCAGACCTTCTTCGAGTAATTCCAACAGCGCCTGATTATCAATGACCGGGCCTCTCCCGGCATTGATCAGAATAGAGCCCGGTTTTATCTTGCTCAGCCTGTCATAATCCAACATATGATAGGTAGGATAATCCACGTCCCGGGTCAGGGGAGTATGCAGAGCAATGACATCACACTGACGTAACAAAGTTTCCAGGGATTCGAACCGAACACCCGCCGTTCGTTCACAAAGTGGATCACAGGCCATGACCTCAACACCCAGCCCTTCAAGGGTTTTATAAAGTTGGCTGCCCACCTGACCATGACCCACAATACCTACCTTTCTGTTCACCAGACTGAAGCCATCCCGATCGGCAAGAATATCGAGGGCACAAAGCACATACTCAACAACAGAACGGGCATTACAGCCAGGCGCATTGGCAAAAGTAATGCCCCGGCCAGCCAGAGTTTGCTGATCGATATGGTCAACGCCCGCAGTACAAGAACCAACAAACCTGAGAGATGAAGCCTGCCGCAGTAGTGCTTCATTCACCACTGTTACTGAACGCACCAGCAGCGCGTCTGCGTCCGCAATATCGCTTGCAGTAATATCTCGCCCGTGTAAAGCCACTACTTCACCCAGTGCCCCGAAGCATTCATGAAGTAATGGAATGTTCTCGTCAGCAACAATTTTCATCGATGGCCGTATTCGTTAAGTCCAGTGATGGCGTGATACTATAGTCCATTCTTAAAATTAACAACTCAGGGCTTATGTGGATCAGTCACTCCTGTTTGAGAAATAAAACCTATACTGCACTCAATCCTGTCAATCACTGCTCATGACTTTGAAAGTAACTGTTCGCTCCCTTGCCTTGCTTTTGCTGATCACACTGGCAGGCTGTGGTTATCGTTCCACAGCTGAATACCAGCTGGAAGAGTATGAAGAAAGAATCAGTAACGTTACCGGACAGCCAATGCAGTCTGCTACGGTCAGTTTTCCTGAAATGCCTCCGTTAAGACAGCGTCAATATCCATTACCGGATATTCGTTTAAAAGCACTGGAAGCCCTGAATCTTCTCGAATGCCCAAGACTTACGCAGCTTATTGCACACCGCAACAACAGTTTAGGTAAGCAGATGCAGCCTTCCCAGTTGCTGCACTACGAAAAAAAACTGATCGTCCAGCTGGAAGACTGCACAAACTATTTACAGCAGCAGAATAAAAAGGCAGAACTAAGAACCAGATTGAAAGCTATCCTTCAGCGGAAAGAAGCCGCATTGCCTGCCGCCAAATGGAACATGCTGCTGTCTGGAACTGAACTGCCAAGCCAGTTGAGCGGCTTTCAGACCCTGCTTCCTCTCCATGGAGATAATGGCCGTCAGGGAACACTGGAAGCCTTAAACTATCTGAGGCTTTATCTGAAAGATGACCGTTTTGCTCCTCCCTACGATCAACAGTCTCTGGAAATGCAACTGCAACAATTAACCGCTTCTCACTACAGTGGTCAACTACTGGCTGCCGCGTCAGCTATTACCAACACTCTCAACCGTGTTTCAGTGATGCTGGAAAAGAGCGACAATATCTGCCCTCAAGGTCGGCGCTCTGTAAAAATAGAACGACTCAACAATGTCTTCAGACTTTTCTACGTCGACAGTATCCAACCCTACATGGCCAAAGTCGTTTCGGAAGGGAGAGAGTGGCGATCTGTCATGTTGCCTTTACTGCTTGAACTGCCACCTGCTCCAGACAAGGCCATGAAAGACTACCTATTGGCCATTACCGGTTCTGATTACGCCTTTTCAGTTTGGCATCAATTGGACAAGGCCATTCTGCGCCATACCCGAAGTTGGCAAAAAGTGCTGTCTGAATGCCAGATGCAACCCGGACAAATCCCTCCGAATTAACTTCCAGACTCCAGTGCCGATAGACAGCCTTAAGGGCGATTCCTGACTCACACTTAAGCGCCCTGCAGCACGGGAGATTCAATGGATAAAAAGCCGGATGACGAAGGGAATGTGATTGACCTTTTTACCCGCAAACCCGTCAACGAAACCGAAAGTGAAAAAATTATCAGGCTGGCGCCGGAGCAGGATGGCCTGGAAATGCTTTACAGCAACGACGCTAATCCCGGAAAACTGTTCAGTATGAAAATTCTCTGCTGGGCACTGAAAAAAGATGGTACGGTCGATGCTCTGGTGCCATGGCTCAATAAGCTGGTGCCTGCCCGAGAGCTCAATGATCCGCTGAATGGACGCTGGGAAGGCTACTACGACAGCTTTCATGATCACGCCTTTTTTGAGCCTCCCGAATACAAAATAACAGAGCTGGAAACCGCCGCCCTATACTTTCAAACGAAAGAAGAAGACCCCGACTTCGTTTTGCAGGAAATTGGCGACAATATTGGCACTCATGCGATCCTGACAGAAGACAACTTTCACACCCTGATGTTGATTCATGTCACTAGCTGGCGCCTATACAATGACGGCCGAATTCATGCCATGCTGGCCGATGAGAAAAAAGTACAAACCACACCCATTCTGCCCAAAGATGAATGCCTTTTTCCAGCGCAGGAGCATGAAGATTTCAAGTATTTCTTTCACCACATCATTGCCAACAAAATTAAACATGGTGACCCTGATGCCATTGCAGCCTTCACTGAAATGATCGAAGATTAAGCACCTGATGTCAGGGAAGATTTTTTCTAATTATTAAACACCCCCATTTGGAGAGGCTGGGCTACAGGGAAAGTCCCTTGCTAATCTTTGTTATTAACTCTATTTCTTAATATTTTGGTTTTAATACGCACTGATCCCTTCCTTGCCCAGGATTAAAGCTTATGGAATCTACAATCACTTCTTTATAAAATGAGCCTTGGGGATGACCAACAAATATTTGGCTAATTGAATCCAGATCGTACAAAGGTAAAACATGTGCCACAGTCAAATAAAATTGCCCCATCATCACGCCAGTAATTGCTTGATAAATATCACCATCAGTTGTTATTACGATTACTTGCAAAGGAGGATTTAATAAATAAGTTAGTGATTTCACACTGCACTCTTCTTTTTTTACAGTTTTTTTTACAGTTGTGTCCTGGCTGATATTCTTATCAGAACCTGAGTTATCTTCTTCCATCATGCCCCAAGTGTTTATTGAAATAAATTTAACAACAACAAAGAGTAGAACAGAAACCTTCATTACAACACCAACTTAAATAGAACAAAATCAGATTGGGTATTATAGCTTATAGTGAGAGGCTTATAACGCCTGTCGCTTGAGGAGCGCACAGCAGGAATCTCGTGAAAAACCCTGCCAGGTGCATTTTTATTAGTTTGATAATTTTCATCACCAGAACCACTTAAAAGATTCTATAAAATACCTTCTCACAGTTTTAAATTGATTCTAATGTATTAAATTAATGACCATACACCCAAAGAGATAGCTCATAATTATAGGTAGCATTCCTTCTTGAAAAGGCTCTTTTCATTAAAACCCTGATGACATAGTTACCATCTTTCAGTATTTCAACAGGCTTATCATTTTCTAAAGTAAGGTTGACTGGAGAATAAATTATAACTTCAAGGTTTTTTGCTTGAAGATTGGATAAGAGTTTATCATTTTCACATAAATACAATCTATACTCGTCGTATGCATAACCTGAAATACTCCCTCTATAAACGTATTTATGAATATCACCCTGACTGGTATAAAAACAACCAGTTAGAACCACTAACAGAAAGACATGGGAATATTTTTTAATCATCTTTCCTCCACTACCTCTAACTCTGATGCTCTTTGTTCTACTCTTTCCCCCTTATACTTTATATTAAATCACTAACCTATACGCTCGAAATTGTATTCAGGTACGCCGTAGAGCCTGTATTTTTTATGGTCCGATTTTAAAGTATGCTTTTAATCGTCTTGATGAGTTTTATTAAAAGAGTTTCAAGGTTTCACCGTCGTTGAACCTGAATGTGCTGAATTTTCCCATCATGCACAACCACATCTTCCGAACCAGAATACTCTACAATTTCACCAGTGTGTGTTTCACCGACAAAGTTAAAAGTAAAATGAACAATTCCGGGTTTGGTTTCTATGACACTGCTTACTTGCCATTCAAGGCTTGCAAACATACCATGATAAAGTCTCTGCATAGTCATGATGTCATTCACACCCAGAAAAAGCTCACCCTTTCCCGATCTGTAAGTAGTACTTTCACAAAATAGCTTTGTGATCTCATCAAAATTACTGTCATTTGAGAGTTGGAAGTAATACTTTGCTATCTTCAATGGATCGGTCATGCTTTGAGCTCCTCAACTGTACAGAACTGAGTCATAGCATAGACCAGCCCGGGAACATAACACCAGCTTCAGCTGAACCACCGACTGCAGTGAGCAGTCGAACCAAGTCCCGGATAGAATTGGCAGATGCAGGAATTTTCACAAACTAAGCTAATGCATCTTGCAAAATATTTCTATTGACTCTGCCAAGACCAGAATAGTCAGACTTGAAAAACGAAAGCTGATACGAATAATGCTTTTATTTACTTTGCTTTAACCCCATAATTTCACTTTTTAACTCTTGAAGCTCTTCGCTCAAGCCTAAGTCACTACATATGTTGATATACTCTCCACCTTCATTCAAAACATTCAAAACTCCTAGTAAGAGCTCCATCAACTGATCATTTAAGTCTTTATTTTTTTGCAAACCCAGAAAAGTAAAATCAACAAAACCACCTGACGCGGATACAGAAGAAGACTTTATCGGCTGATTAAAACCAGTGCGACCTAAACCATCTTCTGCCAACCTTTTTAATTGCCTCAAATATATTTCTTTTGGTTTTTTTGGATTATATTGAGTTCCAATTAAGACTACTGAAGATATAATTCGAATCATATCAATTATTTCTGCAAGCCCAGATATTTCACAAGCATTCAAAAACATTTGATGACACTCAGCACTTTTTTTATATGATATTATTAATCCTCTGTCGTTAATCGAAAGAAAACGAGAACTGATTGAAAGAACTGTTGCGTACGAATGAAATGAAAGCAAAAATATCAGCAACAATGAGATCGTCTTTTTGAACCTCATAATAAACTGTTCTCATGGTCTATTTACCTTGAAAAATAGCACTGGATATTTCGGAAAACAAAAAAATAGAAACGACCAGGCTGCTGCGAGCACGAGCCCTGGAATAACCAACTAAAACGACAAGAATAGATAAGTACCTAACCAGTTGGTTTCGCATATTCTGGACTGCGGCTTTTTCCATCCTTCTGCGTTCCAACTCTGGTTGCGTAGCTATGGCTACGCGCCCGTCGTTGCGCCTTGAAGGATGAAAAAATCCACTCGCCAGAATATGCGAAACCAACTGGCCAAGTACTTAACAGGATGAAAATTGTTCACCGGTAGATTGGTCAAATTTACGGTTTTGCTTATTATCCTCCTAACTTATTGGTAAGTAATGCTAACAAATAAAGAAACATTTTAAATGTAAAGCACACTAATGTATAAATTCACAATACATTACAGGTTTACCAAAATGCAGCCGACTTCTTCAGCGACCCATGTAAAGGGAGCACAAATACCACCCCCAAACTCAACTAATGAGACAACAGTTGTTTTAGCTAAAGGCCATTATGTAAAAATACAATTGATTGGTTGCGGATCTTATGGAAAAGTTTATTTAGCTAAAAATGAAACAGAATCTACGAACAAAGATAATTTTGTTGCTCTTAAAATAGCACAAAGATATGGAGAGATTGAAATCAACGTATTAAGTAAGCTAAACCCTCATAGAAACATTGTAAATCTGTTAGATTTTTCTATTTCTGATCACAAAGTATGCTTAGCCTTAGAACTTGGAGACTGTTCTCTGGATAAACTTGTTGGTTTATGGGGTAAAGAAAAAATAAAATTATCAATTGGACAACTTGATTTTTTACTTACTGAGTTATTAGAGGCCTATAAGTATATTGAGAGTAAGGGATTATTAAACAACACTGATTTATCTGAAGGCAATGTTCTCTATTTTAAAAGTGAAAACAGATTAAAACTGACAGATTTTGGAATTAACTGGGATGGTAGTACAACACAATCCAAAATCGGGAATCTTGTCTATTATGTTTTAACCCGATTAAGCCATAATTGTGATGCTCTGCCTTATGAGGGAAAAGCTGCTTTTTGTAATGTAAAATGTTTTAAAAGAATTTTCTTCGAGCCTGACTTTTCATATTTAGATTGGAAAAAGGATTTAGATAAAAAACACATAGAATTAATTATTAACTTATCAAAAGGTGTATTTAGTATTCCAGATATCACAACCTTATTGAACAATCTAAGTGAGAAATTAGAGCTTTTACCTGTGCCCGAGAATTTAATCTCAGGAGAAAATATTAAAGCACATATAGACCAAAGGGATATGGAATAATGGATCAAGCGATAAAACCAGACATATCATCATGGGGGTACATCCTGCCATACCCCGAAGTGGTGGCAGACACTCCATCCAGATATAGAGCTGATGCTGAAAAGTATCTTCCAAATCTTGATGAATACACAGAAAATCAATTGCTAAATAAAGACCTTTCATCAAGATGCATTTCTTTGGCTCAAACCGAAAAAAATGATGATAATCACCACCTCAAGCTTTCAAAAAATATAGTCTTTACCCAGGATCGAACTTATTTTGAGTTAATTGATGAAGAGTCCTGGAAAAACATGGCTGACAGTTTAAAATTTTCAGGCATTGATTCATTAGAAAAAGCTATTGCTATGGATTTGAGGGTATGTCCACCATGTCCGGTTTTCCATACATGGGTCGCACTGCATGGTACCAGCATATTTAATGGCTTGAATAATCCTGAAAAATTAGCGGGACTTAATTATGTTCAAAGAATTTTAGAAGAAGGAACCAACCTCAGTAAAAGTGATATACCACTACTAATAGTGTATTCAGATAAAAATCTAACAATATCTCAAATTAATGAGATGAAAGCTGAATTTAAAGATCACGACAATATTTTATGCATCTCTTTTGAAACAGATCTGCAACTAAAATTTCTCGCCCAATTAGAGCGATACGCCTCATCCATGAACTTTCATTTTATGGATTCTATTAGAATTATTGTATCGCAAAACATTACTAAGACTATAAGCTTTTGTATAGATAAGGCAAAGTCTGAAAACAAAACAGAACTGGCTAATCGTTTAGAAAAGCTCGGGGTTAATCATTTATTTTATTCAGATATTGATAATCAATGGTTAACCAGACCACCTTATATATTAGCGAGTCATGGGACTTTTACTCAGCCAATGATTTCAAAAATATTATCACTAACTCACATACGAGAAGGCGTTGTAGAAAAGTTATCTGAAATCAATAGAGAGCTCTTAGGGTGGCATAAATCATTTTTCTCAGAAATGCCTTACTTCAAAAAAAGAAAATCAACAAAATGGTCTGTAGAAAAAGCGAAAAAGTTATTTGATTATATTTTAAGTGGTGACGCAGAAAGTAATTATGAACATTTATCAAAACAGATTGCACATATTTCACCACACCACAATTATCTATTGATTCCTGATAGAGCAGTTTCCTGGGAGGGCGAAAATAGTTGTTGTTTTTTTTCAGAGCAGTCTAAAGATGTTTTTTTAGAAGGCGCTTTGAAAAGGCCTTTCATCATAGACCTTCATCAAATGCCAGATAGTCGACTTGATAATGACTCTTATAATCCAGATCAATATTACAGAGAAGCACACAGTCTCGTTGGGATGCAACTACTCAAATATTATTCTCATGGAAATGATAACACTTGGCACATTGCTACCTGGTAAACTCAAACAGAGTGACCCTGACACCATGTAAATAATATCCATCATCAATGTTTTTATATCTCGACTTCGGCTTTCAATCACACTTTGTCAGAGATACTTACACTCTTGTTAGCAATTAATTAGAACTAAACAAAGTTAAAAGACTCTAAAAATTATTGGGTATCAAAAGGAGCAATGACGTGGATAAAGTTGTAGGAGAGAACATATTTCCAGGAGAATATTCGTCACCATACTCTAAAACCGAGTATGAGAGCCCATCTGAAGCTATGAAATATCTCTCTGAAGCAAAAAACGATGGAGATTCTCTTAGTTATAAGGACTTATCATCAAGATACGTTGCTCCGGTAACACCCGAAAAAGGTAACGACAACCACCACTTCCAACTGGCAAAGAATATAGTCGCCACTCTGGATCCAGTTTATTTTGATTCCATTGATGACGATTCCTGGAAAAACATGGCTGATAGTTTAAAGTTTTCGGGCATAAATTCATTAGAGAAAGCCACAGCTATGGATTTGAAGGTATGTCCTCCATGCCCGGTATTTCACACATGGGTCGCACTGCACGGCACGACCATATTTAATGGCAAGAACAATCCTCGAACTCAACCAGGAATAAATTATATTCAGAGAATATTAGAAGAAGCAACTAACCTCAGTAGGCATGATATCCCACTGTTCATTGTGTTTTCGGACATGAATCTCACAAAACATCAAATTCAAGAAATGAAAGATGAATTTAAAAACCATGACAATATCCTGTGTATTTCTTTTGAATCAGACCTGCAGTTGAAATTACCCATACAACTACAGAATTATGCTTCATCCATGGGCATAATGTTTATGGATTCTATTAGAATTGCTGTATCTCAAAACATTACCAAGACTATAAGTTTTTGTATAGATAAGGCAAAATCAGAAAACAAAACTGATTTAGTAAATCGTTTTGAGAAGCTCGGGAGCAATCATTTGTTTTATTCAGATATTGATAATCAATGGCTTTCCAAACCACCTTATATACTAGCTAGCCATGGAACATTTACTCAGCCAATATTTTCAAGATATTTGCCACTAAACGAATTAGAACTTGTGATTTTAAACGGATTATCTGATAAGGTTAGAGAGCATTTAAGAACGCATAGATCATTTTTCATTGCTATGCCTCACTTAAATAAATACAATTCAGGAAATTGGTCTATTGAAAAAGCTAGAAACCTGTCTGATTATATTTTATCTGGTGAGGCACAGTCCAACTATGAATATCTAGTAAAACAGATAGCAGATGTTGCATCTCATTACGTTAAGTTATTGAAATACACTAGTTTCGTTTTTTCTAAGGGAGACAATAGTTGTCTGTTTCTGGCGGAGCATTCAAAAGATTTTTTCTTAGAAGGTGCTCTAAAGGCCCCCTGCGTTATAGACCTTCATCAAAATCCAGATATTTATTATTATAATAAAGACCCATATTACAGAGAAGCACACAACCTCGTTGGAATGCAATTACTCAAGTATCATTATCATGGGCATGATAAGACCTGGGTAGGGTAAAAATTCTAAGGACAATGGACTGATATTTCAGGCAGGAGTCGGCTGCTGGTTAATTCTGTATTTTCCTAAATCAGAAATATTTATGCTCATATTACTGATGGCGAGTCCAGCGGAGGCTTTCCGAACAAAAAAACTACACCACTTTGGGAAAAGGTTTTAGATCAGCATTCGCTGATAACAGGAGCCGCAAGTTTTACGGCTTTGTTTTTGGTTTTTTTCTACAGGCTCGTTATATGCTGTAAGTGAATCATACTACTAACGGAATTCAAGTCTTTGCTTCAAGGAGTGAAGTAAAAATGGAATACAAACAGCTACTATTGGGGTTACTATAATGATTGCCACTGAAAATACTGAAGCACTTGCACTAAATAGTAGTTTCACTGCAATATCTGATGGATAAGTTATTTCTCTACTATTACCAATAAGAAACTCACATCGACTACCAGTATAAACTTCAGTGAAAGAAAGCTCCTCTCTTGCATTATTCAGCCCGTCAAAGTTTAAAAGAGATTTATATAAGTATATTTTCCTAAGTGTCCATTTGTTATCTAACTCAGTGGAGTGGATACTTTTTTCCGAAAATACAAGTGTTATATTCTCATTGCTTAGTGTTGTTACAATACCATGGGCAATTGTAATATCATTCTGAGATTGAATATCTGTGATATAGACAGGCTTATCAGTAACTTCGCTAACAAAAAATGTTAGTGGTAATAATTTTCGTATAACACTTACATCTTTAAATTTATCCATAAAAAGAAAAAATTCTTCATTGGGGATATCTCTATTATCATTACGTCCTTCCAAAAGCCCCTTAAAATAGACATAATCATGAGAATATTCTTCCAAGCTTTCATTACTTGCATAGCGAATCATTCTTACATTGTTAAATAACACACTATTTTCGTATCTGCTAATATCTCCGGTAATCGTAAATCCACTTCTGTGCTCTGCAATAAACGGAGTAGAATGACAAACAGATGAAATTAAATTACAAATACATAATGCAATGGCTTGTATATTTGAACATAAAATTTTCATAGTTGATCCGGTTATCCAAAAGTTCACAAGACATAGTGGATAAAAGTAGCAAAGGAGTCAGAGGTTGCACATAAATATCCGTTAGCCGGAGGTCTCTAGCCCCTACACCATGGCAAGCCGGTCCACAGTCGGCAATTCACTGGGGATAGTTAAACCGGATCCATAAGTCTTTCTGAGTAACAAGCCCAAAGTTTGCAAGAAGAGTGTCGTTCAATGCCAGCTCCACCGCAAAAGTTTTGCTCAACCCTTGATCAAGAGCCAGACAGTAGACTTGCTGATGCTTCTTATAACCCAGCCCCATATTACAGAGGGGCACTGCAAAGATACTCATTTCAAAAATGGTAACGCCTTACTAAATATTGTATAAGGTCGTATCGTCCGATCTTTGCAAAAACTTCCAGTAAGTCATCGAAGATAATCCGACCTTTCATTTTTTGCCATTTTTCTATCATTACCCTTGCCTTATCATGATCGTCACCCTTATTAATCTCTCTTAGATGTTCTTCATTAAGAACACCGGTCTGTTTGGCAAATCTTTGCCAATCGATTCCCAGTTTAGAAGCAATAATCAGGAGTTCCTCTTGTGCTACGGTAGAGCTCAACTTTACAGTGCTTTTTCTTTCGACAATTTGGTCAGGATCGATGCCTAGTTTAGAACAAACACCCATCATTTTTTCTAAATGAGGGCTCAAAGTTGCAGGCTGTCGCCTGCTTATTTCTGATTGCTGATACTGTGGATCTGCGGACGCATGTGCAACGGCTTGTGTTGACGGAACAGGTTCAGAATCCGATAGCTCATCAAACGATTGATCCGATGGCTCACCAAATAGTGCCCCAGGGGCCATACCAAAGATCAAAAACATACTATGTATAAACTTGTCTTTTTCTTCTGCTCCCTTCTGTTCCAGAAGCGTAACAAGCTGTTCAACGCCTTTTAAGGCAAAGGTTCTTAGAAGCTCAAGTTGCTTACTTGATACATCTTCCGCAAAACGAACATTTTCATAGAATAGATCTTTTAAACGCTTTCCGTGCATTGATCTTATGAGAACAAAAGCAGTCAATAGAGTTTCAATTTCATAAAAATCTATAAACTGATTGGTACTAATATTTAATGCCAGATCATGAAATGATTGACTATTGCTTCCAGTTAAATAACTTCTGTTACTTGGAGTAATAAAAGAGTATTCACCACCAAACCCAAACTTAAGAATTCTTGTTAACTCCCCACGATTATTGTACGGATCCGGTATACCAAAACCGTACCTATCATAAACATCTCTGCCAAATTTATTGAACATTATTACTATTAAAAAACTTGATGGAAATATTTCAGCTTTTAGCGACCGACTCATTTCTTCAAATATTTTATAAATATAATTGATTAACACTATTTTCTGTTGGCTATCTATTCCTGAATAAAAAACTTGACCCGGATCATCAGAAGCTAAAAAGTCATTACCGGTTAGCTGGTTCAGCAATTCGTTTCCGAATCGATTCAAACTGGTTTCGCTCTCAAACTCATCCCTGTGAATAGCAAGTGTTTTAACAATCCTTGTCACCTCAGCGTAATCTTCAATTCCCTGGGTTTTTGCCAACTCACCGACTTGTAAAATAAGGTGATAAAGAGACAGACTGCCTTTTAAAAATTCAAACCATTTCGGATAAAATTCACTTAACGCATTTTTATCTGACATCAAATTTTGCGTTAAAAGGTTATAAAGTGCCGGTAAATTATAGTAATGATTAATGCGAAAACAATCTTCTCTCTCCCTTTCATTTAAATCCAAAGCTTTGAACCATTGAAATACATCGGTTACTGAAGTATCAGCGTCTTGTGTACCTGACACAGGTTCTTCTTCCCTGTCTTGTGCCATTGCGGAAGGCTGCGCTTCAGTCGATTCCTGCTCAAGTACACCAGATTCACGATCCAGACATTCTTTGCATTTATTAAAGGCGAGTACAGGCTTATTATTATTACAATTCTGGCATAATCTACCGCTTGATGAACCACCTGCCCCATCATCTCCGCCACTCTCTCTTCCACCACCGCTGTCCTGATTTTGACGACCATAGCCACCTTGAAACTGAGTTGGCTGGGCCCCGTTGAGATCGCCCTTTTGACTCCCAGTCTGACCGGTTCCGGTTCCTCCAGGATGGCCGATCCCGGTGGGGATCTGGCCAGGAAAAACGGACACGCTGCGTAATTGTTTGGGACTTAAAATGAACGCTTGCTGTCCATATCGACGGTAGTGTTCTGTTTGTAGCGGTTGTGGCGGGTTACTGCTCAGGTAATGTTCAAATACAGCTTCCGGATTATCAGGATTTCTCGACAATGCCAGAAAAAGCCCTGAACTCCTTTCAAGATTTGCAGCTTTTATTTTATCCCAAAGTTCTTGCGAAATAATAATGGCCTGCTCATTCCAACCCTGCTTGATTTTGAGCACAATCCGGGCATCCCAAATCTGTTTTTTTACGGCCTGGCCGTCAGTGCCAGGCACCAGAATAATCCTGCTGACCTGCTCACTCATCCATTCAAAGGAGTAAAGGGGGCCCATCCCGCCACTCGGCCTCTTCTTGAATAAATCGCCTAAATCATCGCCACTGCCAAAACCGCCTCCGCCAGAGCTTGTGAATGGTTCGCTGTTATCCGCAGTACCCGAGGCTCCGGGTATCGCAAAAGGCCCGCTGACACGACTGCTGTCGTCAGAATGTCCAGACCCATCCTTTTCAGCCGGTTTATCGCGGTAAAAAATATCGACAAATGATATTTTTTTGTTAGCAGACGCATTACTGCCAGGTAAAAACGGTAAAGACCCGTTTTCTGAAACAATACCGCTGCATTCCGGTTCTATAATCCACCCATCATCATTATCTTCAATGGCTAAAACCAACGATTGATGACCTGCCGGTAAACGCCATCTGGCCGAGTACTCGTGTTGCCATCGACCCCTGTCGGGTGTTGAAGCAACCCGTCTTATTCTCCCACTTTGCATATCCGGCATACCCTGACCCGTTACAGGCTTTTTAAATACCGGCAGAGAGGGAAAATCCCCTGTCGACGATGCAGGAGACGTCCGGAAACAAAAATTAAATTGATCGCCCGGTTGACTATCGAGAATGACATAAAACTGATTGTTCTCCAATTCAGAAACTGTTTTACCGTTCTCACCAACCGCTTTGCGATCATAAGTTAGAAGAAGAGGCGGATTGTTCCCTCTAAACGACAGTTTACTAATTTCTCCCGTTGTCTCACCCCATGTCTCAGTAACTTTGGAGGAACTCCCCCAACCTGCCCAGCTCAACAGGCTGGTATAAGCATTGCAGTGACCAGCGAGCGGCAAAGTAACAGACAAAATAAATAAAAAAAACAGGTGATCCATAGTCAGGAACCTCGTTGCTTTCATTTCTGAATTTATTTTTTAAGGTTTTATCGACAAAAAATAACAATAGACATTATATTTGAAAGTGCTTTATTTATTTCAGGTATTCGAAAACGGTTGCAGTGCCTTTCCCTCCTGACCCTGTGATAAGCAGAAATCAATCACTTGAATTTGCATCATCAAACAATAGTGTCCAGTGTTGCCTTCTGTGATTTGACAAGACTTGATGCTCTTCTGCTACGGCAGACTCCAATGTCACAGGCTGTAATCTGCTTGCTTCTGATAGGGGATGTGCGGCCGCGTGTTTGATGGCTTGCGTTGACGGAGCAGGTTCGGGATCTGATAGCTCATCATTACAGAGAGGCACATAGTCTCGTTGGAATGTTACTCAAGTACCATTATCAGAATGATTTTACTTGGTAAGCGTTCAGGCGGGACAGACTGCTATGACCTGCCGAGCTTAGATTTAAAAGGATTAAAACCTGCTTTTAAGAATTGGGGGATCAAATTTATGGATGCCCTGAAATCCATATGATGAAAAACCAGCGCAAAGCGCTGGCTTTTCCATCACAACACTGTTCCAACTGACAGATATGAAAGCTTTTAGAAATTTGCCTGCACTATGAACTGTGGCAGGTTTTGATCCTGCCCATCACGACCAAGCTTGTTTTTCCAGTAGTTGTATTCAATGCCGGCGTAATATTTGCCTTCTTTACCGAAGAAATCACCCACATCCAGTTTTAACTGAGGCTGTGCAATAATTTGCATTTCGACATCTTTACCCGAGTTATTTTCCGTAGCATTAGTAATATCCACAAAACCGTCAAATAACCATTTAGTTGAACCTAGAGAAAAAGGCACGGCCCAGGCTGTAGTAAATTGAAAATTGTCATCCAACTCAACGTCAAAAGAGTCTTTGCCATTAGCACGATAATAAACGGCAGTATCCAGGAAGATAAAGCCAGGTACATTCCAACCGATTGCACCACCCAATAAAATATTATCCAGATTTACCGTCGCAGCATGTTCCCACTGTGTCGCAAAATAAACGTCCTTGATCACAGAGTCTTTAAAGCCTTCACCTCCAGTAAGCGAAAAATCAATATGTACCTCACCGTAGGTATCATCATTATCAACGTCATCTTCTACAAAAGAACGATCAACAAAAGAAAAGCTCTTACCCCAGGTGTATGCAGCAGCATGCTCGAGAGTTACCACCTGGGATTTACCCTCTTCACCGGAAAAAGCATTCAAATAGCCGTCACCGGTCAAATAAGTTGCCGAGACATTACTCCACAGGATATCCGCTTGAGCGCCTGCAGAGGCAGCAGCAATGGTTGCAGCAATAGCGGCTTGTTTCATTAACTTCATGATTATTCCCTTCAGGATTTATTGTAATAATTCTGTTCTGAATAAATGCACGCAATTATTTTGAGCGTAACCCGTGCTTTTATAGCTATATATCCAATAGCCGCTGTATCAGCGTCTGGTATAGACAATGCAAATACCTGACCAACTCGTCAACTTTATATAAAAACTAACTATTTAGTCAATTTTCTTCAATTTCTCTACCGCAATGCGTTTCGCAACGACCCAGCATGGTGCATAGCGCACCATACTGGGACCCCGGAACAGTTATGTGAAATGATTGCCAGATTAAGTAATACTGTTGTACAGGCTAGGTACCGGCCTTGCGAATCAGGTAGATATACTGTTTTTCCAGCTGCTCACGAGACAGCAGCTCATGATTCAGAAAGTTACAGAACTTGGGAATATCACGCTCGGTCGAAGGATCAGTCGCTATAACCCTGACCGTTTCTCCCGTCTTCATGTCCCTCACTTTGTTATGCAACATCATGACCGGCTCCGGGCAGAGCAGACCTGAAGTATCCAGTTCATGATTGATTTCTATAGTCTCCGACACATTCACTCCTGTTATCTGACCCAAGACCCGGACCGACTCAGGGATCGATAAACAATAGCCAGCCCTGCACTGCGGGCCAGCATAAAGGCACTGTAGGCTAACCACAAGCCGTGATTTCCCATATCCCGGGTGACATACCAGACCGGCAGGAAAACAATTAACGTTGCCACCAGCATGGTGTTTTGCATCGTATCCGTTCGCACGGCACCAATAAACACACCATCTAGCCAATAGCACCAGACAGCAAATAATGGCATGGCGGCCAGCCAGGGCAGATAGATGTTGGCAGTTTCTGCGACAGCAGGAATATCCGTCAACAAGCCAATGATGCCCTGCCCCACCAGCGAGAAGGTGAGGAAAAACAGAACGGCACACATGAGCGAGCAATAGCCTGTTACCCTGACAATCTGCTTAAAGCGATCTTCTTTTCGCTGCCCCAGAGCTTCGCCGCTCAGTGCCTCGGCAGCGTGGGCAAAGCCATCCAATCCATTGGAAATCAGCAGCAACATATTCAGTAACAGAGCGTTGGCAGCCAGTATATGACTACCGCTCTGGGCCCCCTGTGCCATAAAGAAAGCCTGAGTTGCAAGCAGACAAAGCGTGCGAACAAACAGATGTCGATTTAATAACAACAGGCGGCGCATAGAGCCCGGATTCAGAATCCTTGCGCGAACAAAGCTTCCGGACATACCTCTCAAGGTTTGACTGACCATCCATACCCCCAGCAAAAGGCTGGTATAATCAGCGATCACTGTTGCCACTGCTGCGCCTCGGGTAGCCATTCCGAGACCCATAACAAACAGCAGATCCAGAATAATATTGACCACATTGGCCAGTACCAGAATAAACATGGGCCCCTTGGGACGATGCATTCCGATCAACCAGCCGACGATCGCGTAGTTAATCAAGACCGCAGGAGCTGAAAGTATTCGGGTGGTGAAATAGATTCTGGCCTGCTCGGTCACCTGAGGAGCCGCGTTAAATAAAGGCAGGGCAATATCCAGAAGCGGACGGTATAAAAGGATCAGGAAAACACCGATTACAACAGCCAGCAGGATCGACTGGGCCAGCCACTGCCGGGTTTCCTGATGATCATCCTGACCCAGGGCCTGAGCCACCAGTCCGGTAGTACCCATTCTAAGGAAGCCAAAAGCCCAGAACAGCAGTGTAAATAATGTACTGCCAATGGCGACACCTGCCAGGTAAATATCACTGGAGAGATGCCCCAGGACCCCAGAATCAACCAGACCCAGCAGGGGAACCGAAATATTGGAAAGAATAGCAGGCCAGGCAAACTTCCAGACCCGCCGATACAACGCTGCTGTTGAGGTCAACACCAATCCTCACTATTGCCCGACAGAATTGAGACTATTCTATGAGACTTTAGTTCAGACCAGTATACGTAAACTTTGTCTTTATGAAGTCAGAGATCTTTTGTGCGGCTTTAACCAAATGCTGCTGATGAGTAAAACCCGATTTTATCCGGGGTTTCAGATCATGATTACCGTCCGCCAGCCAGTGAAGCTCAATATTCTCTGACAGTTCATAGCCCTGAACGGTTGCATAATCACCCATGGCATCCCGACTGCCCTGCACCACCAGCATGGGTAATGGGAAATCGGCAAGATGCTCTGTTCTGGGCCTGTCCTGTTTACCCGGTGCATGGAACGGGTAACCCAGACATACGACGCCACTCAACGAAAGATCAGTCATCTCAGACACCAGCAAGCTGGCCATTCGTCCACCCATTGACTTACCGCCAACATGCAGAGAGCCGCTGTATTCATTTTTGATTTGCCCGATCACATCCTGCCAGCATTGTAATAATTTTGGCTGCCTGTCCGGTGGTCTTTTTTTTCCGGTTTCTCTTCGCTCTCGCATATAAGGGAATTCAAAGCGCACGACACTGATACCTTCTGTCACCAATAAGTCAGCCATTTGATTCATGAAATCACTGTCCATGGCCGCGCCGGCACCATGGGCCAGTATCAGTAATGGGGACCCGGTTTCAGCCCGGTTCCAGATAAGATCCATAGAAAAACAGTCCGCAATTGCTAAAGCGTTTTATTGTAACGCCATTTAACCGACCCGTCGCCGGGATCTGAACTAAGCTGGTCGAAACACAATATCCTGTTCACTGAGCAAAATACGGCTCTTTACTATCCAGAATTCTAACGACTTTTGTCGTTTTATGCCCAACTCACCTAAACAGTGTCGAAAGGTTAGCCTACGATGACCCATGCCCGCTTTACCCAGGGCTCAACAATGAAGCACGTCATTGTTATGAGTCTCAGCAATGCAGCGAGCATCACTACGCTCTTTTTTGTCGACCTGCTCGACCTGTTCTTTCTCAGTTTGCTCGGTGAAAAATATCTGGCTGCAGCTATTGGTTATGCGGGCACTATCCTGTTTATCACTTCCGCTTTGGGTATTGGTTTATCCATTGCCGCAGGGGCTCTGGTCTCCAAATCCATTGGCAGCCACAACCGGAAAAAAGCCTGCCAATATCAGGTAAACATCTGTTTCCTGGTGCTATTAGTCAGTGTCACGCTGGCCATCCTCTTCTGGCTTCTTATTCCGCAAATGGTTGCTCTGTTGGGAGCCACCGGACGAGTTCATGAACTGGCCGACAGTTACCTGCATATTGTGATTCCCTCGATGCCTCTGGTCAGCCTGTCCATGACCCTTGGAGCCGGACTCAGAGCTGTTGGAGATGCCAGGCTCTCAATGACATCGTCACTCTCAGCCGGTGCTGTGAATGCCATCCTGGACCCCATTCTGATCTTTCTTCTGGAACTCAGTATAGAGGGGGCAGCCATTGCCTCAGTGATGGCCCGTGTCACAATGTTTGGTATTTCCTTTTACGGTATTTTTTATAAACATAAACTCTACTCCCCCTTTGATTGGTCGCTTTTTTGCAAGGATCTCAAAAACATTCTTGCCATCACCCTCCCTGCCATTGCCACCAATCTGGCCATGCCTTTCAGTGGTGCCTGGATGGTTCGCTATATGTCACATTACGGCAACAGTTACGTAGCAGGCTATTCCATCATTAACCGGCTGATACCTGTTGCATTTGGTGTCATTTTTGCCCTGTCTGGCGCGGTTGGACCCATAATAGGCCAGAATTTTGGGGCAAGACGCATGAGCCGGGTCAGGGAGTCGCTTCGAAATGCTATCCTCTTTAACGTGTATTATGTCCTTGTGATTTCAGTCATACTGTTTTTACTGCAGGACATTCTCATTCAGGTGTTCAGAGCCCGGGGTGAAACTGCCAGTCTGGTGTCGTTTTTCTGCAACTGGATTGCCATCAGCTTTTTGTTTACAGGAACTATGTACGTTGCCAATGCGGCCTTTAACAATCTGGGCAAGCCCGGATACTCAACCCTGTTAAACTGGGGCCGGGCGACACTGGGTACAGTCCCTTTCATCTGGGTCGCCTCTGAATATATGGGGGCTTATGGGGTAATGGTGGGTCAGGCAGCCGGAGGCGTCCTGTTTTCATTGATAGCAGTCTGGCTGAGCTTTCGAACCATTGACTCCATTGAGAGCAAGATTATCAGGCAAGACACTATTGCCAGCCTCATGACCCGTCGGGAAGAGACCACAGCCTGTCCTTTCCAGCCGATGTCATCGGAATGTTCGCAACTGGCACAAATGGCTGAAGAGGGTGAGTGCGAAGAGGCCCGCAATCTATCCGATAAAGCCAGATAAGCGTATTGATCCAAACTATAAACCCCTTCATGCTATGCAAGGTAACCTGACAGAAAACAGACAGGTTCCCATTGTTACGAAAACTGACGTTAGATTTGGAAATGAGCACACCACAATCAGGAATTACTCCAGAAGCCAATACCGATGCCTGCTTTCTGGTTTTAACTATCAGACAAGATGCAGACAGCCTTGAACAGATTAGAAAGACCTGTGCACTGATTCCCCGACTGACTGAGGAGCTCAGCCAACAGTATCCCGATGCAAGGCTGTCCTCCACGATCAGTATTGGCAGCGAGGCCTGGGATGTTCTGTACAAAGACGGTAAGCCGGCCCTTCTTGCTCCTTTCAAAGCACTGACAGAAGGTGACCGGACTGCACCTGCCACTCAGGGTGACCTGCTGCTTCATATCCGTTCCAACCGCCGGGATATCAACTTTATCCTGTTGCACAGAGCCATGGATCATTTTGGACAGGCGGTTGACATTCAGGAAGACGAGACAGGTTTTCGTTACCTGGACAGCCGTGACCTGAGCGGGTTTGTAGACGGCACCGAAAACCCACAGGGCGATGACAGAGCCAGCGTCACTCTGGTGGGTGACGAAGATCAGTCGTTTGCCGGTGGCTGCTATATCCACACCCAGAAGTGGGTTCACTTGTTCAAAAAGTGGGACAAACTGGCAGTACCCGAGCAGGAAAAAGTGATCGGGCGCACCAAGGAAGACAACATTGAATTCAGTGGCGAAGAAAAAGCACCAACCGCTCACGTAAAACGTTCCAACGTCAAGAACAGCGAAGGCAAAAGTATGGAAATACTCCGTCACAGTATGCCCTATGGTAATGCCAGTGAGGGAGGACTCTACTTTGTCTCCTACTGTCGCACTCCAGTCCATTTTGACAAGATGATGGAGTCCATGATCAAGGCCGATAACCATGGTCACTACGATCACTTGATGGATTATTCACAGGCCGTCACCGGATGCGCATTCTTTGCACCCTCGGTTGAGTTCCTGACATCAGCTGGGTGATCGACCTTAAACGTCTATTTGAGTACCGATCTTCCCCGATTCCTGAGTGATTCGGTACTCACTGCTTTCCTTCTCACAGACTTCGGGTTCATCACGTATTAGACATTGGCGAGACAGTTATAAGACGTCTCTTCGTTTTGTGTCTACATTTGTTGGATGTTAATCGTCACGAAACACACCTTCACTCTATGAACCGATTGCTAAAAAGTCATCTTGCGTTAACTACAGCTGCCGCTCTGACACTCCTGCTTTCCGGCTGCTTCTCTTCCGATCACCATCAGGCGCTAGGGACACTTGAACGAGACAGAGTCACTCTGACAGCCACCGCTTCGGAGCTGATTACAGACATTCTTATCCCTGAGGGAAACCCTGTTAAAACCGGTCAATTGATCCTGAAGCTGGATGATCGCAAACAACAGGCCGCTGTTGCTGCCACCCTGGCCGAAACGGAGCGGGCACGAGCCTACCTCAATGAAATGGTCAACGGAGCAAGAATGGAAGATATAGCAGCAGCGAGAGCCAGTGTCGGGCAAATAGAAGCCCGGCTGGTGGATGCCAACAAAACGTTTCAGAGAAACGAAGTACTGCTAAAGCGCAAACTGATCAGTCAATCGAGACTGGATCGGGCGAGAGCAGAACGTGATGTGCTTATTGCAGAAAAAGTGAATGCCAACGAAAAACTCCTGAGTCTGCTCAATGGCAACCGCCCTGAAGCCATAGAACAGGCAGAGGCTTCTGTGAAAAAGGCATTAGCCAATCAGTTTCTGGAACAGAGAAAGCTGGAGGATCTATCCATTTATGCGACAAGAGACAGCTGGCTGGATAGTCTGCCCAGAGGCCAGGGCGAGAGAGTTTCAGCAGGCAGCACACTGGCCATCCTGCTGTTGAATGAAGCCCCCTATGCCCGCATTTACGTTCCAGAACCCCATAAGGCGGCTGTACACGTAGGCGACCATTTAACGGTACATGTTGATGGCGTAAAGACAGCCTTTACTGGTCAGGTACGCTGGGTATCTCTGGACCCGGCTTTCACTCCCCACTATGCCCTCAATGAAAGGGAACGCTCCCGACTGGTTTACATGGCCGAAGTACAACTTCCAGAAACCGCTGCCGATCTGCCATCAGGCCTGCCTGTACAAGTGGACCTTCCCCTGTGAGTCGCCAAGCTATCTCAGCCACAGGGCTGACCCGCTGTTTTGGTGATTTCATGGCCGTGGATCATCTGGATTTGAACATTGAAGAAAAAACAATTTTTGGCTTTTTGGGGCCTAATGGCAGTGGCAAGTCGACTACGCTCAGAATGTTAACCGGTTTACTGACGCCCAGTCAGGGTGACATCCGTGTTCTGGGGCTGGACATACCTGAACAATCAGAAGCCCTTCGACGACGTCTGGGGTATATGACCCAGAAATTCTCTCTGTATGGCGATCTTTCCATAGAAGAAAACCTGAAGTTCATGGCACAAGTTTTCAACCTGCCGGGCAGAGAGATCAATAAACGCATTGATAGCCAACTCACGACCTACGGTCTGGATCGGCGCCGCAAGCGTATGACGGGCAGTCTCAGTGGTGGTCAGCGGCAGAGGCTTGCGCTTGCAGCAGCGACATTGCACAAGCCCGAATTATTGTTATTGGACGAACCAACCTCAGCGGTAGACCCTGAGAACCGCCGCGATTTCTGGGAAACACTTTTTGATCTCTGTGATCAGGGAGTCACTATTCTGGTGTCCACTCATTACATGGATGAAGCTGAGCGCTGCCATAACCTGGCCATTCTGGAGGGTGGCATCAAACAGGCCGAAGGTTCACCCAAACAACTCATGGCCGATATACAGGCCACGGTTTTGGAGGTGAACGGCAATCATCTTCGTCAGATCAGGGAGATTCTGGCAGCCCGATCAGAAATTTTATCCTCAGCCCAGCAGGGAACTCGCCTCAGGGTTCTGATCAGCAACAGGATCACTGAGCCTGAAGCCTGGTTACGAAGCCAATGGCCGCAAGAAATGAAAGACAGAACCATTGAGAGGGTGCGTCCCAGTCTTGAGGACGTATTTGTTCATTGCACTCGACAGCGGCGACAGTAGTGGAAAAAGCTTCAACCCTGTCAGGCGTGAGCAACAGCCTGCAAAGAACCTTCTCAGTCCTGATGAAGGAATTTCGACAACTGTCACGCGATCACGCCACCTTTGCCATGATCGTTATTATTCCTCTGGTTGAATTGCTGCTGTTTGGCTTCGCTATCAATACCGATGTCAGAGAAATACCGGTCAGTATTGTGGATACTAGCCAAACTTACTTCAGCCGGGCTCTTGTAGAGGCGCTGAAGGCGACTCAGGTGATCAGAGTTGTTCGACAGGATAGGCTCCCACAGGAAGCGGAAGAGGCACTCCTGAACGGAAAAGTCAGGGCTACCCTGATCATTCCAACTGACTTCAACCAGCGCCTGGACGATGGCAGAATCCCCGCGCAATGGCTGGTTGACGGCTCAGACCCCATGATCAGCTCAGCTATTATAAAGCTCCGGGAGATGCCATTGTCTGCCATTGCAGGCATTGCGCCAGAGCCTTCGAGAGAGCTTTTCAGAGTTGCTCTTTATTACAACCCGGAGCAAAGATCCGTCGTTAACACTGTTCCTGGTCTGGTGGGCGTTATTCTGACCATGACGATGATTATGTTCACTTCTGCCGCACTGGTTCGTGAACGGGAAAGGGGTAACCTGGAACTGTTGATAGCAACACCCGTTCACCCGATAGAGCTGATGATTGGCAAAATCATTCCCTATATTTTTGCAGGTTTTATTCAGACCGGCATTATTATGTTACTGGGTAATCTGATTTTTAATGTGCCCTTTGTCGGCAGTATTTTCCAGATGTTACTGGCTACCCTGCTGTTTATTTCTGCCAGTCTGACACTGGGGCTGATTATCTCCACCTGCGCGGAAACGCAATTGCAGGCTTCACAAATGACCATTTTCATTCTGCTGCCTTCTATTTTGTTGTCAGGGTTTATGTTTCCTTTTGAAGGCATGCCAATCGCTGCGCAATGGTTTTCCGAACTCTTGCCTGCAACCCACTATATGCGGTTGATGAGGGGTATTATTTTAAGAGGCGCAGAATTAGAGGGCATGACAACAGATGTTGCTTACCTGGGCGTTTTTACGATCGTTGGATTAGTGGCTGCAGCAAAACGATTTAAGAAGAGTTTGGATTAAAAGCACTTATCAACATGCACAGGGCTGATCAACTTTGAAGATGCCAAGATGGCAAGAAACAAAAAAACTGCAAGGAAGAGCCTGTCAAAGTGGCCTGATATGTCGTAAATATAACTCGAATTAATCAGACCTTATTCTACGGTTCCCTTGTCGTCTGGTTATTGTCTGCTTACAAAATCAAATAACCATTTCAGATCTTCTGGCAACACAGGTAATATCTCTTCCAAATCAAGATTATTTTCCATAAAAACAACAAAAGAGTTAATTATCAGGAAAGGTAAAGACCCTATAATGACATTGAGTTCAGAAAGGCTATTGGGGGCTGTAAAATTACCGTACTTTAACGTTTTCCACCAATAATAATAAATAATTAAATGCAGCCACCTTTTATCAACTAATGCATGGTTACACTCCCATAGAGAGTCAGCAAAAGGGTCTGCACCAAAACTGAGCAATGCAACAATTTCAGATATCGTTGAGGCATCATTTAAAATATGTGCGACCCTCAAACTATTATAGGTATGTGTATAGGTAAATGAATTCGGGTTTGCACCATGCTTAAGCACAAAAAGCAGCATTTCCAATGAACCGGAATTAAGTGCGTCGGACACGGCGTCATTCTCTCTTTCGAGCATATAACCTTTCTTGATGAGCTCTTCTATTGCTGTAAAATTGTTACCTAAAATAGCATCAGAAAATCTCCCTGCCACAGAAAATTGCGTAAAAAAAAAGATAAGAATGAAAAAAAATGCTTTCACTGCGTCACTTCCTCTTGGATCACTGTTTGTGAACTCTAGTAGTACTATGACTCTTGACAAATGAAACTAATCAAAACCCTTCATCGGTTATGCTCACACACAATTCCAACAGCTGCACTCTGTGGTAGATGGCCTCTGATCCGGAGAATCCCCTCAGACAGCCATCGACCTTATTGTTTATCAAATTTTTTTGAACATTCAGGAAAAATATGGACCAATAGTGAAGTTGTATGAAAATACCCGATATTTCAGTGACAATAACTGCCTCAAGAGCAAAAACGGGCATTATAATGCTCTGAACTACTTATTCAGAAAGAGACTGTGGAACAACGACTTTACTCCAGTCAATTTCAAGCCACCCTCCGGGTAAATCCTGTGAAGTTGTATTTCCTTGATTAGCTTGAGTTCTGGCCACTTGATCAGCAGGCACTATCAACAACCAATGATTAGAAGCATGAAGCAACATCATACAATGACGATTTTCATGTAACGCTTCAACAATTTCGTTTTGATTCTGAAAGTTAATATCAACACCATCTGGTGTTATCAAGCTAACCTGAAAAGGACATCCTGAAGTGGGAGCATTAGAAGCTATATCAAACATTAAAATATTTTGGTTGATAAACGGGGCAATCAGGTAACGAATATGATTATCTTCAAGCCACATTCTATCCGAATGAGACCCATTCATTTCATTGGCCATTGATACGAAAAAGTCAGGTTCATCACCTTCATCAACCCGTTCTTGCGCTCTGGCAGAAAAATATTCAAATACGTCACTTGCCGTTAATTCATCTGGATTTTCAGTCATTTCAGATAAAAGCTCATATCTATTGTTTCTGATCCAACTGAGGATAGCATGCCAGCCACAGTAGCCATCAGTTGGCATATTATGAACCTCAAAGCCGAGCTCATTTAAATATTTACTCGTATTTTCCAGACTGTTAGAACCGTCTGACTTTACTCTTTTGAAACTATTGACAATTCCCGTCAGAGCAACGAATAAGGCTTTAGTGATGCTAAAGACATCTGCCGAGGTTTTAGTGTACTCTCTGCAGGCTTCATAGATATTTTTAGCTTTAGCAGTAACATTAGTGCCAGTGCTGGGGCTTTCTTCAACAAAGGTTTCCAGTTGGTTGTAGCTTCTGGGAAATGTCCATACACAAGCATTGTTTGAACCAATCATTCCGAAAGCGCAATAGTCTTCCTGATTCTGTACGCTGCTGAGGGCCAGCGTTTCGCAGGATTTCTTCTGACATACTAATGATGGAAAAAAAATCATAGAACCTTTATTTCTCTCTCCTTTCCTTCTTACACCGGACTTTTCAATATCCAAACGAACATTGGAATCTAGCTGAAAAGTCTGGGAATTATTATGGTTTTCATTTCCAAGAGGAATAATAATTCTAATGTATATAAAACCATCTTTTCTTCTGTCTTTAGTTTCAATATTCCACCCAAACCACTCAAGGCTCTCTAATAAATAGTCTTTACAGTCATTTCTCGACTCTTCATCACCAAAGCACTTAAATAAAAGCACTACTTCCAAATCAGAGATTTTACTAACAAATGATTCAGCAAACTTTGACTCTCTATTTTTTTGCTCGATAAATGACGTATAAAAAAGATGATACCAAAAAGACTTGGTAATAAAATATTGAGTAAAACCTGGCTCGTCATCTCCAAAATCAAAATAATGCAAATAAAATTTATAATCATCAGAACCCTCAGCAAAAACCCCAAACTCACGAGAAGGAACCAAAAAACAAGAGAATGGGTTTTTTAAATGTTTCATAAAGACGACTACTGCTTTACGACTCCCTTTATTTTCATCTTTAACATCTTCTATAGAGTAACTGAACTCTGTATTAAACTGATAACACCCATCCATCAAGAATTTCAAATTAGATGGTTCGACAACGAAAAAAACTCTTAAATCTTCAACTGCTCTTGCATCTTGTAGATAAATTACTAATAGCCAAAAAAAGAAGTGTCTATACATTCCAAGACTCCTGTATTGTTATAGCCGTCAGAAATTAGGGCGAAGCCTACATGGTAGACTACAGGATGCCATTTCAATCAAGTTTTCCATACTTGCGCCCCTACTGCCTGTAAATCTGTAGCAGATGACCCTGGAATGAAAGATCATACACAAAGCGCGTTTTCGTCAGACTGGCAAAAGCGTCGTGGCATTGCCGACTTGCACCCACTCACTTACTGGGCTGATCTCTCGTCGTTTATAGTACTTTCGTACATTTTTTACTCAGATTAATTTGCTACCAAAGGCTGGGATCTTTCAGTACCAGCAGGCGTGCTTCTGCAATGGTGTCTGAACAGCTGCAATCACCGGCCACTCCCGAAGACTCATAAGTACTCAACCGGCTTTGGCAAGCTTTTCAATTTTTTTTAAAACCTTTTGAACTTTTTCGGCAAAATATCATCGTATAGAGTAATGAGTTGGAATTATAAAGGACTATATCCATGCATTTACCACCAATCTCCTCACAGCCAAAGCACATCTCGGCAGATACGACTTGCCAGGCGGGCCCGTGCCCGAAAATTACCAAGCGGTTGCCTGTAGATGACACTCTTTCAGATGAGCAACAGAGCCTTCATCCCATAAAAACAAGAAAAATAACAACCCTGGAAAAACCAGCAGGCTATTTCACCGTTGGCGAAAAATACAAAATATCATTAATGGAAGATTACCTGCACGGAAACACTCAGCACTTCAGTGACGATGACTGGCTCTATCTGATAATAAAAATGGGTAAGAGGATTATCAACAGAAAAAAACAGGAAGCATTTCAAAAAGAATCCAGTAGAACAAAAAAAGAGTGTTTTTTAATAAAAATGACCAAATTACAAATATTGAGATACAAAATTGAAGATGTAGTTCATCATTCGCACTTAAAAGAGAATAAAGAGAATAAGACACCCATAAAGAATAAAGAGAATAAGACACCCATAAAAAATAAGACATTCAAAAACTGTAACCCCAAAAAGGATCAGAAAATCTATCTTCGAATAGCTTATCACCGAGCCACACAACAGGATTCGACGAACAGAGGCTGCTCAAGCCATGATTCAGACAATACAAACCTATTTCGACTTAAAGTCGAGGAAGGATAAAGAGAAAGTGTTTAGTTCCTTAACTGACTTCTACGCTAACCTGTCAGGTACAAACAACTGCAGGCGTTTAAACCTCGAAGCCACTTCTGTCCGGCTTCAAGTGCAAAGGCCTTCATCGCTTCCAGACGGCCAACTGCCCGATAAAAACGATTATTCCATTGCATGGTTTTCAGCCACTCATCCGGATCAATGTCCAATCTTTGAAGAATAGGAGGGGTACACGACGGGATCGAACCTTTCTTATCTGTCCTGACAATGCGGCCACTCCAGTCAACCAGTTCCAGATAGTCGTGAAGAAGGTAGGGAAGGGCAACGTCCGTATTCTGGCCCTGCGAACAAAAAGGTTTCAGGGTCAGCGGCTGTTTTTTAGTCTCAGAATGTGTAACCTGCTCCACGCGTTCCTGAATCGACGTGTAGTCGGACTCTTCGGGTGTTTCTACCTTTCCAGCCCGAATCGGATTCAAGTCAACATAGGTCATGCAGGTCAGTAACGCTGCTTCGTCCAGCAATGCCTGGCTTTTAAAGCGACCTTCCCAGAAGCGTCCTTTACACTCGTCTTCTTTGTTGGCCTCACGAGCAAGATGTTCATTCAGGCAGCGCATAAACCAGCTGATATCCGTTAAACGACGCCGGTATTCCTCAGCATATTCATCAATACGGGCCAATTCAGCGCTGCCCAGTTTGTCAGCGGCCAGATGCCTTTGCACCAGAAGTGGGCCTGTAAACAAGGTCGTCCAACGGTGAAGCACTTCATTCCGTGACCAGCCTCTGGCAGATGACTGATTGATGTGCAAAACCACGTGATAATGATTCGACATGACAGCGTAAGCGCAGACTTCGATAGCAAAGACTGAAACCAGTTCCCGGAGTTTATCCACCACCCACTGGCGGCGATGCTCGTAGTTCTTGCCAGTCAGGTGGTTCTCTCCACAGAGGTAAGCCTGACGAACACATCTTGCCATGCAGTGGTAATAAGGCGTTGAACTGGGGTCAATCAGAGTATTGCGGGCCTGAGCCATGGACTCACCTGTCCTGGTAAAAAATCAGTGATGGATGAAAAAGTAGACCAGGTGGATGATAAAGCAAATTTATGGATGTCCTTTTTATTTCTATGGGTTAGCGTAACTCTTGAAATACTTCAGGACACTGCTCTGCTATTCTGAGCAAGGCTTTTGCCGGACCTTGTGGCGTTCTACGGCCTTGCTCCCAGTCTTGAATGGTTCTGATACTCACTCCCATGAAACCAGCAAATGCTGATTGTGAAAGTTGTAATTTTTGTCGAATTTCTTTGGCTGGAGATGGCTCTGAAAGAGTAGAAGTTTTCAACTTTCCCTTACCTGATTTAAAAGCCTTAATTTCTTCTATACCATCAAGAATTTCTTGGCCGATATCACGATCATTCATTTACGATAGCCTCCGCAATCTTTCTAAGTATGTGGCCGGGTATAGAGGCTTGTTCAGACTTACTGTACATTGTGAGCATCCATATTTCATGGTCACTCTTTTTCCAGTAATAAATTACTCTAACGCCACCACTTTTACCTTTACCTTCTGGTGCCCAACGTACTTTACGGACACCTCCGCTACCACGAACAATGTCACCAGAATCAGGTTTCTCCTGAAGGTGCCATTGCAACATTCTGTATTCATCATCTGACAAATAATAAGAGAGTATCTTGGTAAATTTACTTGTTTCGATGAAAATCATAGATTAGAAGTATACGGCATTGCCGTATTTTGTCAAATTCACCTATTTTAATGGCTCTATTCCTGAAGAAAACAAATTTATGGGTGTCATTTTTTTTTCCCCGTTGCGCTGGCTGTTGTTGCCAGCAATCTAAAGCGATTAGGTAAAATTTTTCTGAGTAGAGATCGTCAATAGCTTTCCAGCCTGTTACCGGTCAGTTTTTGTTTTATCGTGCTATGCATGAGGGTTTTGCACGATTTGGAAAGGGTGTTTTTGTTTATATTTCACACAAATGAGTATAAGAAATAGCCTTTGCTTGCCGTAGCAGTAAAGTTCAGTCGCTATGAATGGATGTCAGTCAGAATTGTGCTGGGTTTTCTGACAGGCACTAATTATGCGTGCCAATTAGATCCAACAAATTCCAAAAACCCTCATTACAGGTCCGAAGAAGGGTTAAAAAAATCTGCTATTGATATAGGGAAGTATGCAAGATACGGACTGTCATTCGATGGCCTTATTAAATCGCAGCATAGTAAAGACTTATGTGTTGACTGGTCAGGTCTGTCAAAGTGGATGACTTTAGGGCAACTGATTTCTTATGGATATGGCAAAAATGAAGCTTTTCCCGGATCAATTTGTAACTGGGTAGAAGACACTGAACGCTCAGATTTATCCTGGTCCGGTCTGAGAGATCTTGGTGACAGCCAAATATTTGTTCCTGATAGGGGTGGTGAAAGGCGGTTGCACTGCCTGTCCTCTGAAAATGCTTTGAATGTTAATTTCTTTCCAAAAGTCGGAAACCTGTTAGCATTTTTTAATGCTCTTATGGATAATATCGTTGCCATTGTTATTGTTTATGCCCGTGGAAAACGTTTATCCCATGAGTTTCATTACCAAAACCCTACAGCTGTTGAAGATGTAAAAAGATTTATCGGAGATATTCTTGAGCATTTTGTCCAGGGATATTATGCAACCGATACAATAAGCTTACAGCAAGCTCTTGGGTTGGATAATACAGAGTTCGAAAAATGGCTACATAGAACCTCATTAGAAATAGTCTATTGGTCCGCTATGCAGCCGTATGAAATGACGGAGGATTTTTTTATTTCAAGATATGATCATAAGTACCAGAACTATTTCTCACATATCAAGCAGAATAAAAGACCTGATCCAGAGATAATGAAAACTTCAAAGGAAATCCATAATGATTCACTTTCTCATAAAGCGGACGATGATAGAAATCATGATTTTGGACTTGCACATATGTTTGGCTTTCCCTTACAGGCCTTTATAAAAGGGCTGTGCAAATTATCTATAAACATTCTGGAACAGCAATCACCTACTCACTCTGATGAATACGAACAGTTCAGTTCAATAGCCATCTGGGTTGTTATGCGGCTACTGGCGTTTCTTCCAGCAATAGTCAGATCTCATGCAGAGCAGACTTTTGTGCTTCTGGCTTCTGCTGACACTGACACAAAACTGAACATCCTCTGACAATGGCAGAAATTGACAGCAATGACCCATCTTACTCGTCTGATACAGCCCTGACCCCATGGCGATCCTGACAGACTCTATACAAAACAGGCCATCACAAAAGATTTCAATACATGGCAGCCATTCATACCCAAAAAGCATTAGCAGGCCAAGTAATATTTCTGTATGATTGCGACGGGTTTGGCGGTATCACAAAACTCTGCCAACCGATAAGGACCGGATAATAACCAGAAGTGTGCAAGATCAGGACTATCGGATCAGGATCAAAACACTCGGAGTCTGAAGGTAATAGGTCAGTCCCAAGTCATTCAGCCAGAGCCTGAGGATCTCTGTCAGGTAATGAATTTGACAACTGTCTTATATCAAACACTCGCGAGCGCAGCTTTTTGGCCGCCCTCATGAGCGCAACGTTCCGACTCAACTCGTTAACTGCATTTTTACTAACAAAAAATTTGCAGGAAGCACGGCCTTACGTAAACCCGGGGGAGCTGGCCAGTAGCAAAGAATATCTGGCCTGAAATCCAGTAAAACAGTTTCACCTTTACTTTTCAGAAGACTTTGGCGACCAGATAGCCTTGGCCTGACTCTGAAAACACTGCGCCCAGTGTCAAAGTGAATACCAAAATTGGAATGTGTTACTGGATTTTCGGTCAAAGTTGCAAAGCCTCAGGTTATCTCCAAGTCGTAATAATTGTTAGCAGAACCCGAAGGTAACACGGAGCATGAGCACTGCAACGATACAGCCAACCTATAACTATAAGGTTGTCAGGCAGTTTGCCATCATGGCGGTGGTTTGGGCCGTCGTCGGGATGGGGATGGGACTGTTCATCGCTACCCAGATGGTATTCCCTGAACTGAATCTCGATCTACCCTGGACCAGTTTTGGCAGACTGAGACCCTTACACACAAACGCCGTTATTTTTGCATTTGGAGGCTGCGTCCTTTTCGCCACCTCTTACTATGTCGTTCAGAGAACCTGTCAGGCTCCACTGGCCATGCCCGGACTGGCGTCTTTTACTTTCTGGGGTTGGCAGCTGGTGATTGTTCTGGCCGCTATTACCCTGCCTATGGGCATGACTTCTTCAAAGGAATATGCCGAACTGGAATGGCCCATCGATATCCTGATTGCCATTGTCTGGGTAAGCTACGCGATTGTCTTCTTTGCCACAATCATGAAACGTAAAGCCAGGCACATCTATGTTGCCAACTGGTTCTTCGGTGCCTTTATCATTACTGTTGCGATCCTGCATATTGTCAACAGCGCCTCTGTACCCGTCACCCTGACCAAGTCTTACTCTGCTTACGCTGGCGCTATGGATGCCATGATTCAGTGGTGGTACGGACACAATGCAGTAGGCTTCTTCCTGACCGCTGGCTTCCTGGGAATGATGTACTACTTCGTACCCAAACAAGCTGAGCGTCCGGTATACTCTTACCGCCTGTCTATCGTGCACTTCTGGGCACTGATCGCCATCTACATCTGGGCAGGCCCACACCACCTGCATTACACCGCACTGCCCGACTGGGCCCAGAGCCTGGGTATGGTAATGTCCCTGATTCTGCTGGCTCCATCCTGGGGAGGCATGATCAACGGCATCATGACCCTGTCCGGCGCCTGGCACAAACTGCGCACCGATCCAATTCTGCGTTTCCTGGTGGTATCCCTGTCCTTCTATGGTATGTCGACCTTTGAAGGCCCTATGATGGCCATCAAGACAGTCAACGCTCTGTCTCACTACACCGACTGGACGATCGGTCATGTCCACTCCGGCGCACTGGGCTGGGTAGCCATGGTCTCCTTCGGCTCCCTGTACCACCTGATTCCCAAGGTGTATGGTCGTGAACAGATGTACAGTGTTGGCCTGATCAACGCTCACTTCTGGCTGGCTACTATCGGAACCGTTCTATACGTTGTGGCTATGTGGGTCAACGGCATTACCCAGGGCCTGATGTGGAGAGCTGTAAACAACGACGGCACCCTGACCTACAGCTTCCTCGAGTCTGTAACCGCCAGCCACTTTGGCTACGTTGTCCGTGCAATCGGTGGCGCCTTCTTCGTAGCAGGTGTTCTGATCATGGCTTACAACTTATACCGCACTGTCAGACAGGGCAGTGAAAACCAGCAGGAAGGTGAAGTTCAGGCGTCACCTGTACAGACGGCCTGACCGGGGGAGTTCACCATGAAAAAACATGATTTAGTTGAAAAAAATCTTGGTTTAATGGTGGCACTGATCGTAGTAGCCATCAGCTTTGGCGGCCTCGTTGAGATCGTGCCTCTGTTCTTCCAGAAAACCACCACTGAGCCGGTGGCAGGCCTGAAGCCTTACAACGCCCTTCAACTGGAAGGTCGTGACATCTACATTCGTGAAGGCTGTGTAGGCTGTCACTCACAAATGGTTCGCCCCTTGCGTGCTGAAGTAGAGCGTTACGGTCACTACTCTGTAGCCGGCGAATCTGTCTACGACCATCCCTTCCTGTGGGGCTCTAAACGAACAGGCCCGGACCTGGCCCGAGTTGGTGGTCGTTACTCTGACGAGTGGCACCGTGCCCACTTGAACAACCCCAGAGATGTCGTGCCCGAGTCCATCATGCCATCTTACCCATGGCTGAATGAAAACGTTCTGGACGGCAAACTGACCGGCAAGAAAATGGAAGTTCTGAGAAGCCTGGGCGTACCCTACACCGATGATGACATTGAAGGTGCAGCTGCCGCTGTCAAGGGTCACTCTGAAATGGACGCCGTAGTGGCTTATCTGCAGTCACTGGGCACCGCACTCCAGAACAAACGGTGACACTCATGGATATTAATGATCTGAGAGGACTGTCCACTGTGTTAGCCATGCTCGCCTTTGTGGGGGTTTGTTTCTGGGCGTACAGTGGCCATAAAAAGCGCGACTTTAATGAAGCGGCATCATTGCCGTTTGCAGATGACGAAGCTCATATAAATACGCAACACGCCAGTGGCATAGCAAATACTGAGCACGCAGACAAGGACAAAGGGGCCATATAATGATGAGTAGTTTCTGGAGTGGATGGGTCGTCATCCTTACTCTGGCCTGCCTGGCATTTGTAATCTATGTGCTGTTTACTACCTGGAAGCAGCAGCGCGAAGAGACAACGACTGAAACCACCGGGCACGCCTACGACGGTATCGAAGAGCTGGATAATCCCATGCCTAAATGGTGGCTGGCTTTGTTTGTCGCCACCTTCATCTTTTCTGCTGTTTACCTGGCTCTCTACCCGGGTCTGGGAAACTGGAAGGGCTTTCTGGGCTGGACTTCTACGGGTGAACTGGAACGTCACCAGCTAAAACATGATCGCCGTTATCAGCCACTGTTTGCCCAGTACGCTGATACTCCGATCGAAGAGCTGGTTAAGAACCCTAAAGCCGTCAAGATGGGTGAGCGTATCTTCCTGAACAACTGTGCCTTGTGTCACGGAAGTGATGCCGCCGGTGCTTTTGGCTTCCCGAACCTGACCGACAATGCCTGGCTCTATGGTGGCACGGCTGACGCCATCACCACCACGATCATGGAAGGCCGCAACGGGCAGATGCCTGCCTGGGGTGCGGTGATTGGAGAGAAAGGTGTTCGTGATGTTGCCACTTTCATCCGTGCTAATGCAGGTCTGATCGACAAGGTAGACACGGCCACAATGACTGCAGGCAAGAAGATTTATGACACGACTTGTGCAGTGTGTCATGGTGCCGACGGCAAAGGTAACCAGACGCTGGGGGCACCCGACCTGACCGATGAGATCTGGCTGTATGGCTCAAGCCAGGCTCAGGTGGAATACACCATTCGCAAAGGTCGTAACGGTGTAATGCCAGCCTGGAAAGACATTCTGGGCAGTGAAAAAGTCCATCTGGTCGCTACCTACGTATTCAGTCTGGACGCAGACAACAAAGACAACGAAGAAGCGCAGGACTAATACCAATCGTGCTTTCTAACTCCCGTGATGAGCATGGAGATTTGAGCCTTAAGACAAGGCGGCGTGAGGAGTCATAGCCTTAGCTATGGCGACGATCGGCAACGCAGGATTAAGGCTCAAATCTTCAGCGCAATAGGGAGTTAGAAAGTTCGATTGGTATAATTACCTTCTGGCACCTTGTCATGAAAACCGCAGTCATCTGGCTGCGGTTTTTTTTATCATGTAAAATAATGCCGAGTTTCCGATAGCATCTTTTATAAGCAATGAAAAACAAATGCCGTTCGAAGGACCGCTTCTCAAATTCATAGGGGAGAATTCGGTTCGCTGGACAGCCTGTATCGACCATCAGGGCAGTGAAGTGAAATGCCAGAGTCAGACCAAAAAATCCAATCCAATGGACCGGAATTGATTGACCTGTATCAAAAACCGGACAAAATCTACACTCGCAGTTTCCAGGGGTACTTTCGCAATCTCAGGCTCGTCGGGGGAGCGCTGTTATTCCTTCTGTATTTCGGCACGGCCTGGCTAAATCTGGATGGCCGACAGGCTGTGCTGTTCGACTTGCCAGAGCGTAAATTTCATATTTTTTCCGCTACTTTCTGGCCGCAGGACTTTATTCTGCTGTCATGGCTCTTGATTATCTGCGCCTTTGGCCTGTTTGCCATAACGGTGTTTGCCGGTCGGATCTGGTGTGGCTACACCTGCCCCCAAAGTGTGTTCACCTGGGTATTTATGTGGGCGGAGAAGATCACAGAAGGTGAACGCAACCAGCGAATACGCAGGGATAAAGGTCCAGTGTCGGCAGAAAAAGTTCTGCGCAAACTGGCAAAGCATGGTATCTGGCTGAGTGTTTCTGTTGCCACCGCTATCACATTTGTTGGGTACTTTACTCCGATTCGGGAACTGGTTCCGAATATATTGTCCCTGGAGGTAAGTCCCTGGGCGCTTTTCTGGCTGGGCTTCTTTACCCTGGCAACCTACGGCAATGCAGGTTATCTGAGAGAGATGGTCTGCCTGCACATGTGCCCTTATGCACGCTTCCAGAGTGTTATGTTTGACCGGGACACTCTGGTGGTCGCCTACGATCATAACCGTGGTGAAAACCGGGGCTCTCGCAAAAAAGGTGTGGACCCCAAAAGCCAGGGACTGGGTGACTGTATTGACTGCAGCGTCTGTGTACAGGTCTGTCCGACCGGTATTGATATCAGGAACGGGCTGCAGATCGGCTGCATAGGCTGTGCGGCCTGCATCGATGCCTGCGACAGCATTATGGACAAGATGGGCTACGAAAAAGGCCTGATCCGCTACACCACAGATAATGAGCTTTCAGGTAAGAAAACCCGTTTCGTACGTCCCAGGCTGATCGCTTACACCACTGCCCTGCTAGCAATGATCGGATTGTTCATAGGAAGCCTGAACAATCGCTCGGCACTGGAACTGGACATTCTCAGAGACCGCAATCAGCTTTATCGCACCACTTCTGATGGCAGCATTGAAAATACCTATATCCTCAAACTGGCTAACAAGGATCAGCGCCCGCTGACCATGACCGTCAGTGTCAGGGACATAGGGGATCTGAGTACCAAAGGCGATATGAGCTTTACGGTCAATGCTGGCGAAGTTGCGCAACACGTAGTTCGACTGGTGTTGCCTGCGGGTTCTATCGATTCCGGCAGCCGCGATATTGAATTTATAATCAGCAGCGATCAGCCGGATATTGAGCCTGTGAGTGCCGAAAGCCGATTCCTTGCTCCGCAAATCTGAAGACAGGTAATAACGATTATGAGCCTTGTGAAGAATGAACCCGTCACCCGCTGGTACCAGGAACCCTGGGTATGGGGAATTCTGGGAGTACTGGCCGTCACCTTTGTCTGGGGCAGCTACCGGACCTACTATGCGTTCAAGATTCAGGACAGTGTGGTGGTCGATGACTACTACAAAACAGGTAAACAGATCAATGAAGACCTCACCCGTGATCACAACGCCAGGGACTATGGCATTCGTGCCAACCTGCTGATTGATGACTTGACAGGAGAGGTCCGAATCACCCTGAAGGGCGACATCAGTGAGTGGCCCAAACAATTAAAACTGAGCCTGCTTTCTCCGGTATTCGCCGATCAGGACAAGGTCATCATGGTCAACCGTTCCATCTCTGGTGATCAGTCCACCCAGATCTATGTGGGCCAGGTTGATGAAGCGGTTGAGGGGAAAACCTATGTCCAGCTGGAAACACTGGATGAACTGATTCCTGAAGTCGGTTACGAAACAGGCTGGCGCCTGAATCAGCCTCTGATGCTGAAAGCCGGTGTTGTCAGCGCGCTGCTGCCACGTGGTAGCTCAAAAGCCAGCTCTGAACCCTGAAGCATTTTGGATTGAGTGGATGAGTAAACATTCTGAAAGTTGCCACTGTTTCCATTGTCACCTGCCTATCGAAGGGACTCCGCCTTACACGGCGATGGTTGAAGATGTAGAACAGCCTATGTGCTGCCCTGGCTGCAAGATGGTGACTGAAGCCATCATTGCCGGCGGTCTGGACAGCTATTACCAGCACCGCACCGATCCCGGTCTGCAAGCCAATGCACTCAGTCAGCGACTGGAAGAAGAACTCCAGCTCTACGACCGGGATGACATTCAGCAGGACTTTGTGATCCGCAATGGCGATTCTGAAAGACAGGCCAGCCTATTGATAGAAGGCATCACCTGTGCTGCCTGTATCTGGCTGCTGGAGAGTCATATTGGCCTGATCGAGGGTGTGGAAAACGTCACTGTTAACCTGAGTACTCATGAAGCCCAGATCAGCTGGAATAATGAACAGGTTCCACTCAGCGATATTCTGATCGCCATTCACCAGATTGGTTACAAGGCCTACCCCTGGCGAGCGGATCGTCAGGAAGCCATGCTCAAGAAAGAGAACCGCGTATTTATACGACGCCTCGCCATTGCCGGTATTGGCACCATGCAGGTCATGATGTATGCCATCGCGCTATACTCCGGAGCGATCAGTAATGACATGACGGCCCCCTATCGGGATCTGATCCGATACATCAGTGCCCTGGTGGCCACTCCGGTGATACTCTACTCTGCTGCACCTTTCTTTAAAGCAGCTCTGCGAGATGTCCGTACCCGTCATCTCAGCATGGATGTACCGGTCTCCATTGCCATCGGTGGCGCCTATGTTGCCAGCCTCTGGGCAACGGTAAACGGCAGTGGCGAAGTGTATTTCGACTCGGTTTCAATGTTTACTTTCTTCCTGCTGACCGGTCGCTATCTGGAACTCCGTGCAAGACACTCAACCTCACGGGCAGCCCGGGCCCTCAGCAACCTGCTGCCCTCCAGCTGCCTGAAAAAAGACGGTGATGAGTATGTTCGAGTCCCTCTTCAAGATCTGAAACCCAAAGACTATGTTCGGGTATTGCCCGGTGATTCCATCCCGGCTGATGCCGTTATAGTGCAGGGAAGCAGCAGTGTCGATGAGTCCATGCTGACCGGCGAATATCTGCCAATAGCCCGCAGCAAAGGTGAATCAGTAATGGGAGGCAGCCTTAATATCGACAACGCCCTTGAAATTGAAATCACTCATGTGGGCGAAGAAACCCGGATGTCTGCGATTCTCCGACTGCTAAAACATGCCCAGCAGGACAAACCTGCCATTGCCCGACTGGCAGATCGTGTTGCCGGTTACTTTGTAGCTTCGGTACTGGTGACCGCAACGGTCGTTTACTTTTACTGGTCCGGTGTTGCAGCGGAAGAAGCGTTCTGGATCACCCTGTCGGTACTGGTCGTCACTTGCCCCTGTGCACTCTCTCTGGCAACGCCAACGGCTCTGACGGCAGCAACAGGCTATTTGCATAAATTAGGATTCCTGGTTACCCGGGGTCATGTACTCGAAGGTCTGGGCAAAATCACCCACATTGTTTTTGATAAAACCGGCACCTTGACCCAGGGCCGTTTAAGAATGGAAGGCATTTATCCCGTTGCCGGCTGCCAGTATTCTGAAGATAATTTGCTCGCCATTGCTTCAGCCATTGAAGCGCATTCGGAACACCCGATTGCCAGAGCTTTTGCCGTCGCCACTGACCTCAGGGCTGAAGAGGTCGTCAGTCATACCGGACAGGGCATTGAAGCGAGAGTGGCTGCAAATTACTACAAAATTGGTCGTCCCGATTTTTGTTGTCAAACAAATAGACCGGCACCTCCGGAGCAGCAAGGACAATGGTTACTGATGTCCGAGAATGACTTGCCACTGTGCTGGTTTAAAGTGGCAGACAGTCTCAGACCCGAAGCGGCCCGTGTCATTGCTCAGTTAAAAGAATCCGGTTTCAGGGTTACACTGCTCAGTGGTGATCAGGAGCCGGTGGTAGCAGCTGTCTCCCGACAATTAGCCATAGAACAATGGCACTCTCAGGCCAGTCCGGATGACAAACTGCAATTTATTCGTCAGCGACAAGCTGATGGCGAACATGTTCTGATGGTGGGCGATGGTATTAATGACGTACCGGTTCTTGCCGGCGCAGACATCTCTCTGGCCATGGGCAATGCTTCAGATCTGGCCAAGACCAGTGCCGATGCCGTTCTTCTATCCGATGACCTGAGTCGTCTGATTGACGCCTTTGACCTGGTCAGGCGAACCCGCAAGATCATTCGCCAGAATCTGGCCTGGGCATTTGGCTACAACATGACGGCCCTGCCCCTGGCAGCGGCCGCTATGGTGGCTCCCTGGATGGCTGCGATTGGCATGGCACTGAGTTCTCTTTTGGTAGTAGGCAACGCACTGCGTTTGAGCAAAGACAAAAAGCCTGCTCCCCGGGGAGAACAACTTGCCAGCCGGGATAGTGATCGTGAAAATGCGAATAATCTGCAAGTTGCTGTGAAGGTATAGAGCCCTATGGAAAGCCTGATCATTCTTATCCCTATAGCCGTAGTGTTGATTGCCGTTGCTGTCAGGATATTCCTGTGGGCAGTCGATAATGACCAGTTTGATGATCTGGAAGGGCCCGCCCATAGTATTCTTTTTGACGATGGCCCGCCAAAAGCCAGTCGTCCGTCCAAAAAAGAGTGATCAGAAACAGCCCTGAGCCTATAAAAAGCCCTGAGCATATAAACAACCCTGAGCAGATAGATAGCCATGACCGAAGTACCCACTCTACTAGCCGCAAGCACCCTTGGCTTGCTGGGAAGTACTCACTGCATTGGCATGTGTGGGGGTATCACCTCGGCCCTTAGCCTTTCCCTCAGAGGGCGCTCAAAAGCTGAAACCAGCTGGTTAATGCTGACATATCATGCAGGCCGAATCAGCAGTTATGCTCTGGCGGGCCTTCTACTTGGATTAGTAGGCTGGTTCCTGGGGGATGCCAGCGAAACCCTGCAATCTTCACTTCGAATCATTGCCAGCGCTATGCTGATCGCCATGGGTCTTTATATCACCGGTTGGTGGAAAGGCCTGATGAAAACGGAAAAGCTGGGGCAACACCTCTGGAAACACATTCAACCGCTTGCCAGCGAACTACTGCCTATTCGCAGCACACCTAATGCTCTGGCCCTGGGTGCCCTTTGGGGTTGGCTTCCCTGTGGATTGGTTTACAGCACACTGATCTGGTCTGCCAGTCAGAATAACCCGACTCAGTCTGCCTTATTGATGGCCGCTTTTGGGCTGGGCACCCTGCCCTCTGTATTTCTGACCGGACTATTTGCAAGACAACTGGCGTCTGTCATACAAGCCAGCATGACCCGCAATATTGCCGGCATTATGATGATTCTCTTTGGTCTCTACAGTATTCCGGGCCCGCAACAGGGTTGGGTCATGTCCGTACTCTCTGTTGGACACGGCGGGCATTACTGAACGACCAGAGATCCCGCCCTTATTGACCAGACTGCAAGATCTGCTCGACCTGATCAGCAATCTCCTTTGAGTTCACACTCCTGAGGAAGATATGAGCATGAGCCAGACCCGCCACCGTTCGTTTATGAGGTGGATTCACATGGATATACCATTCCAGAGAGTACTTTGACAGTAACTCGCCAAGATTTTTCTTTAACAGCCGGTTTGACTCTTCCTGCAAAAACTCTTCCTGCCAGTCCTTGCCGGATATAAACAGCAACAGATGTACTACGTCGTCTTCCAGCCAATAAGGAAAACTATTCAACGCCAGTCGGCTTTCCAACATACAATGACCATCACTGCATTCCAGCGCCCTTTGCTTTGATAGCTTGAAAATATTCTCCAGAACAGCAGTTTCAGGCGATTTCCCAGTCAGCTTCAATTGCGTCAGATAGCCAAGGTAAGCCGCCAGCTGGCCAGGACTTCTTCGGGTATCAATATGGCCTGACTGAATCTCTTGCCAGGTAATCACTCCGGAGAAGGTGACAATACCAAAAAGAACCTTGAACAATGCAAGACTGCAAAGGCCAATAACTCCCAAAATATTCTCTCCCGGTTGAGTCCAATGTTATTTGTTGTCCAGCATAGACTGATTATGTGCTTTCGGCGCAGAAGTGGATGCTCTAAAGTTGTAATAATTGATGAGGTTAACTCGTTCCCTTGCTTTTAGGCTCTGTGGGTCCCGGTGTGGGAACGAGTAATGAATCGCTCGAGGAAGCAGTGCGATCAATAAACCCCTGTCGCTTTTTGTGCACTTACCTTTCTACAGCAACGTTTTTTACTAATGTGGCTGGGCCGGTCCTGGCTCTCTATAATCGGTCAGATTTTTACTATCATCGTTCAGCCGACGTTTATAAAAGTCCTGCTCCGTTTCAATAAACATTTCACCATAAAAGCCCTGGTTCGTTTCAATAAACATTCCATTAATTGTAGGAAAGATTGTGGGCTCTCCTCCAATTCCAAGAGTTCGGCCCATCATGTTTCCTCTTGAAAAACTATTAGGTGAACTCGAAGATTCACTTGGATAACTATAAGTTAGTGCAGAATAGCCATTGGCTCCCGATTCACAATTCTGCGGTGGTTGAGATTTCGCTCTGGTTGCGGCGCTGCCTGAACCCTGACTTACATCGGCTGCATTTCGGCCTGTAAAATTTGGGATTACTTCCAGACTCTCACAGGTACGTTGAGCACATGAAACAGATTGGAGCGGATCTTGCCTTGTTGGATTTACATTAGATACAGGTTTAACCCAAACCAGACTTCGACCATTTGACGTTGTTGTCGAACAGTTATTGGACCCCGCTGCAGTGTATTGCGGCGGTTGAAATTCAGCTCTGGTTGCAGCGCTGCTAGTTGTTGTTCCGTAAGTCATAATCTATCCTCCGTGATAATCTATGGTTTTGGGCAGGCAACGGACATTAAAAGTTCCCGATTACCTGGAGCCCCTTTGACTATTCAACGCAGCAAATCCTTGCTTCGTCGTAAATGGACTATACCCTTCTCGCAAAAGCTTTTTGATGACATACTGGTTAGCCGTTCTAATCAATAGGGCACGCAACAGCCCTTTTGAGCAGGTGGCTCAATGATTGATCATCTTGAACACCCGCTGACAGAACATATTCAATAAGTCGGGACTTAAAACAATTTTCAATTTATCACGTACATCATTAAGGCTGCATGATGGGGTGATTTTTAGCCAATCGTCGAGCAATTTAGAATTGCATTTATTCATATTTTCTAGAAGATATTTCAGATCATAATCATGTAAATTATCAATCATACTGTTCCAGTCAGGTGCAATAGTAATACATGGATCGCATGCATTACCCAGGTTACTGTTATCAACATCTAGTTGGAATTTGAATGGATGACCACTTTCCAGGATTCCAAATCCATAGAAGCTTTCTATTCTGTTCACTGTCTCCTCCATAAATGAGTAAACTGTTTTTACCTTTGGCTCAATGTCTGGCTTCAGTGTATACTCCTTTAAAGATTCTGGATCCGGAACGCCCTCAACCTCAAAACCCTCTGAATTTATGAATATACTGTAACTCTTGCCGTGCTCGTCTTCTACATCATTGGGTATCAATAATTTTAGCAGGGCATTTTGATCTTCTTTTAATTGGGATAATTCTTCAGGCTTAAATCTTTCTTTCTCTAACACTAAGTTGGCCATTTCTTTAATAAACTCAACAGGAATTTTTCCGTTTTTTTCAAAAACTTTGCCAGTGTTTGCAGGCGATGCATGGGCCACCTTCAGGTGGCTGACGTCCTCATCAGATGAAACAGCATCTCTTCTTACAAATGAACCTATACCAACATATGTTGGTGCCGAATAGCCAGTGCCCTCCGATTCACAATACTGCGATGGTTCTGATTCCGCTGTGGTTGCGACGCTGCTTGCAGCCCGATTTACATCGGGTACATTCAGGCCTGTAAAGCTTTGGACTTCTTCCAACCACTGAGAGGTACGTTGATCCAATGAAGCACGTTGGCGCGGATCGAATCCTGTTGGGCTTGTACTACTTGTATTAGATGCAGGCTCAACCTCAACCAGACGTCGACCGTTCGATGTTTTCGCCGGATAGCTACCGGACCCCGCTGAGCTGTTCTGCGGCGGTTGAAATTCAGCCCCGGTTGCGGAGCTGTCTGTTGTTGGTGTTAATCCATAAGCCATAATCTATCCTCCGTGATAATTTATAGTTTTAGACAGGCAACGGACATTAAAAGTTCCCGATTGCCTGTATGAACTCTCAGGTTTGCAGTGAAGCAAATTCCTTACTTTGCTATCAATTGATTTTAGCCTTCACGCAAAGACCTCTTAATGACATTCCGGTTAGCATTTCTAACGGCCTTTCTCCTGAACCCACAGCCCTAAAGAAAACTTTTTCCATGTCAGCCCCACAGGCGCGAAAGCATGGGAACCGGTATGAATTGCGTCACCTACTTATTGACACACGTCAAATACATTTGGCTTTTTAGTCTTTAAACTGTTAATAAATGAACCGGTCAATCGGCTGTTTACCTGTATAGTCATCAACAGAGCCCAGCCAGATGAGCTGTAACCAATTCGAGAGTTAATATGAGTACAGCCCCCGTATGGGATACAGGTCTGATCAAAAAGTATGACCTCAGTGGCCCAAGATACACATCCTACCCCACTGCCGTTCAGTTTCAGGAGGGGTTTAAACCCGAGCACTATGAATCCAGCGCCCGGGAAAGCAGTGCGACTAATAAACCCCTGTCGCTTTATGTACACATACCTTTCTGCAGCCACGTCTGCTACTACTGTGGCTGCAACAAGATAGTCACCAAACACCGTTCCAAGGCAAAAGACTACCTTGACTACCTGTTTCGCGAGATTGACATGCAAGCCAGTCTGTTTGGCCGGGAGCAGAGAGTCGAACAGCTTCATTTTGGTGGCGGCACTCCGACGTTTCTGAGCCCGGACCAGATTTCTGCGGTGATGGACAAGCTGAGATCCGTCTTCAACTTCAACTGTCAAAGTCATTCGGACTTTTCCATCGAGCTGGACCCTCGCGAGGTGGATTGGGTCATGATGTCTCGCCTGCGTGACGAGGGCTTTAACCGTATCAGTATCGGTGTACAGGATCTGGACGAGAAGGTTCAGAAAGCCATCAACCGGGTGCAACCCGAAGAACAGGTTCAGTCTGTTCTGGATGCCGCCAGAACCATGGCTTTCAAGTCAGTTCATATGGACCTGATTTATGGCCTGCCTCATCAGACCGTCGAAGGTTTTATGAATACCGTGAACCGGGTGATCAAGATGGCACCAGACCGACTGTCATTATTTAACTACGCTCACCTGCCGCACCGTTTCAAACCACAGAGAAGGATCAACGAGGCAGATCTGCCTTCTCCTGAGGAAAAGCTCGACATTCTCCATAAGGCTACCGAGAGGCTGGTGGAGCGGGGCTATGTCTTCATCGGCATGGATCACTTTGCCCTGCCTGATGACGAGCTGGCTGTTGCTCAGGAAACAGACACCCTGCACAGGAACTTCCAGGGTTACACCACACACAGTCACTGTGATCTGATTGCCATGGGCGTCTCTTCTATCAGCAAGGTGGGTGGTGTTTATGCGCAAAACCATATCAGCATGGAAGCGTATGAAAACTCGATCAACGAAGCCCGCCTGCCAATCTACCGTGGTTTGACTATGAATCGTGATGATGAGATTCGCCAAAGTGTTATCAACGAACTGATCTGCCATTTCAAACTGAACTTTGCTGAGGTGGAAGAGCATTATGGCCTCAAGTTCAGTGACTATTTCTCTGATGCACTGGCAGCACTGAAACCTATGGCTGACGATGGTTTGCTTTCTTTGACTGAGCAGGGAATTAAGGTGGAACCCAGAGGCAAAATGCTGATCAGAAACATCTGCATGCAGTTTGATGGTTATTTTAAGCAGCAGATACAACAGCAGCAGAACCTCTATTCAAAGGTTATTTGACACTTTTCGTGTAGAAATGCGGGCAATGCACGATTTCTACTGTTTGGTTATCCTTTTAAAGGCCAGAATAGCCAGACAGCCCGGTTTTTGTGGTAACAATCAGAAAGATCGTGTGTAGCTCAGCTGAAGGCCATCACTGGTACTGCGACTGGATCGAATCGCCGTATAATTCATGCTCAGACTGGATTGCCCGGACATTGTGGTGTTGTAGCCCATACTCAGATACAACCCATTGTCGTTAATCTCCTGAGCCCGATATTCTGACGATGCATGCTGGCCGGTATTATTAACTGTGTATCTGGACTTTCCACTCAACACCGTCTGCTGCTGGTAGCCCGCAGAAAACTTCAGGGCCGAGGGGGTATCCCCGGTTTCATTCAGTAAGACAAAGTCACTGCCCAATCGTAAAATCGATTGCTCAAAAGACTGCCCGCGCACAGCCAGCGCTCCGTCAGACAAGCCTTTCTCTCTAAAGCTGTCCGACTCTGAATGATGATAAAGGAACTCAACCATAGGTGTGACGGTAAGACCATCGAGCCAGTTATCCATATCGATGTCATAACCCAGGGCACCGAAGGCATTCCAGTCGGTGCCTGAGCGATAGGCTCGAAGTCGATGACCATCGCTACCCGTGCGTTTGCTGCTGTATTGTTTGGTACCAAGAGTCAGGGCACCATCAAACTGCCATTGATCCCTCTGCCAGGACAGGAACGGACCAAAGTGAACAGACTCTATGGAGCCCGAACCCAATTTCTGCTGAAAACTGGCTGATGTTTTCCGGCTACCCAGCATCAGGCCGACAAGGGTATTTTCAGTGGCCTGAGTGAATACTCCGACATTCAGCCCGTGACTGTCGGCATTCATTCCCTCTAAACCAGGCAGTGATGAGTAATGGGATTTCGAACCATAAGTTTGTACAAAGCTGTGCCACTGACTGCTCTCACCGCTCTGCAACTTCCCGGTAGATGTTTGGTTACCGCCTTTCACAGTACGTTGATCCAGACTGGCATTATCAAGAAGAAAAGCCTGACCATTGCGGTAGAAATCCAGAATCTGACGCAGATCACTCAACTGACTGAACAGCGCCCGGGTAGTAGCCATTTCCAAGTGGCGTGAGCCATTTAACGTCGCCTGAGCACTGGGAGACGGATGAAAGAGCACTTCTCCGGCTTCAGGCAGAGACTGATCAATCAGTGACTGCAACTCACGACTGGCAGCCCCTTTCTCAACTCTGACAACCACCCATTTTTCCTGAGCACCTTTTACCCCATCGACAGGTTTTCCAGGCTTTTTCGGACTTGCAGGATCTGTCGGGATGAGACTCGAATCCGAGTCAGGTTTATGATTAACGTGCGCTTCTCCGCCTTCACCACCGCCTCCGTCACCGCCATTTTCAAGGAGCCTGAGAGTAATTTCATAAGGCTTGTCTTCACCGGGATTAAAAAAAGAGACCGGTTCAACCAATACCGGAGCAGGTTTATCATCACTGCCGTTGTCCGGGCCGTATAGCCATTGACCAAATTTGTAGGAGAGTCCGCCAAGCCCAGTCCCCAGCAGGGCCGTTCCCCCGGTCACAATTATGGCCGGATCAATGGCCAGCACTGGCAATGGCAACACAGCGGTTGCCAACAGCATGACCAAGACCAAAGATAATTTGAGCGATTTTCTGGCCATAATTCCCTCCCCCGGAGTACTGATTTAATTCCTTCGGGGGACTATGACCGATTATTTTCAGGATTTGACTAACAAGGTTGTTATATTAACGGTTGTGTATTGCCCGCTTGCTAACGAAACTTTTGCATTATATTGACAGCATCTTCCTGCCGGAGCCAGTCGATAAGCTCTTTCCTCCTCTGTTCCAGCCTGACTCGCGGACTCTCTGGCCCGGTTTCTTCATCGGAAGATTCAGACCAATCCAGCTCTTCAAGCTCCCGGTCAATTTTCTCCAGCTCATCCACTGCAGACCTCACTTGCTGGTAAAGGTAAAACTCTTCCTGATAGTCCAAATCTTCAGGCAACTGCTGCCAGAGCGTCTCATTCTCAACAGAATCCTCAAGGCTGTCGACTTCAGACTGGGTCGAATCGTATTCTGATGGCGGATTGTCTTCATCGTCAGAGGCACAAGAAGTTAAATCGTTAAAGCCCCCTGAATAGTGATCTAAAAAATCACTATAATCCCATTTCAATCCCACAGGGTCATCGAGCTGCAGACTGCCCGGGTCATTTGCCGTCGACTGCAATGACGAAAGCACGGTTATCGCTGTGGGTGAAATCGTCTGGGAGGAGTCTTTAAGCCTTCCATCCCTTCGCAGTTGATCAACAATAATGTCTTGTAGCTCGCCCATGCCCCATTCCAGCGCTTTTGTTGTTAATCCACGATATTCCAGTTCAGCGATCAGGTATGTCCGAAGGGCCATCAATTCTTTGAAGTATGCCCTTGAGCGAAGCTGTTCTTCATTCAGGGCCTGCTGCCAGCTCTCAAGAGCTTCTTCGCCAGCCAGCTCAATCTCCCAGTCTCTGGCGTCATCGTCATAATCGTCAATGCGGTGAATATAATCCAGAGGTTCGGTCAGCATGGCTTCCAGACCTGCCCCGAGACGGGTTTCATGTTCATCAACGGCAATGTACTTTTTAACCACTTCCAGAATTACCCTGGGGTAGTCTTCATCAGGAATCTCCGACAGTGGCATTTCAGAATGCTGTAGAACAAACTGCATCTTCAGCGTATTGATCTGACTGAGATAATCTGCTGACTTTTTTTGCTCCAGCAAGAGATCATCGCGCACCCGTTCCAGCGCCAGGGCTTCGGGATCTGCTTCAGCCTGAATAACAGGATGATTCTTCACTGTCATGAGAGTCCGTGACAGCTCTTTCGCTTCCTGTCTTGATGCCTGCAGCGAGGTTTCAGCGGCAACCAATTCTTCAGCAAACTTGTCTGCCTGTTCAGGGTCGCTGCCCTTTTGCAACCCATTGAGCGTTCTCAGAGCTTCAACCAGCTTAACCTGGGTTTCCAGAGTCTTGGTCTGACCCTCTATTTCCTGAACTTTCAACAGATAGTTCATATCATGGAGCTGTTCGACCTGACGTTTGAGAGCGGTCATTTCCTGTCCCGTCAGAACAACGATCTCCTGACATTCAGACTTCAGCCGGGACAAGGTCCTGGTAAACTCATCAGCATTACTTTGAAACGACTCATGAGGCGTTTGCAAATACCCCCCGAGGAGCGACAGCTGTTCCTCAATGTCCCTGAGCTTACCTTTGAGCTCTGGCAACGTCTGAACATCAGCCAGAGATTCGCTTACAAGATTGTCACTGGCACTCAGTTCTCCCTGTAATTTTTTGACATTGCCTTGTGCTTTTTCCAGCTCGTCCACGACTCGTTGATGAGCTTCTTTATCAATGCCTTCGGGTTTTGACCTGAGCAGCTCAAGCTCGTTGGTCAGGGAATCCAGTCTGAATTGCAGTTTAGCCCCGGAGTCTTCCAATTCTTTGAGCTTTAGCCTTCGCTCTTCGGACTCTATCCTGGTTGACTCCAGCTCAACGGATACAGCATTCGCTTGCTGCTTTGTGGCATTTAACTGCTCCGAGACCTGAGCGAACGCCTCTTCAACTTGCTTAAGTCTCTCACTCATTTCATGAACTGAGTCGTTTTTGCTGATCAGGTCCTGCTGTAATTTTCTGGCAAGAAGCTGACTCTGCTCAGCTTGAGATTTGGCCTGCCTGATTTGCTGTTGCCAGACTCTTCTTTTTTTCTGACCTCGTTTATTATTAAACTGAGTGACTTCTTCGAGCAGCTGCTTATTCATACTGCTCAGCGCCTGAAACTGGAGCTCCAGGTTATGCTTTTGCTCCTCAACCTTTCTTGAGTGGTTTTTGCTATTCAGCGAATCACTGGTCAGTTGATCCACGTGATCCATAGCGCTGACCACAGTCCCCTCTATGGCCTGGCTGCGCACAGACTCATACTCTGCATTCAGGTCAAATACCTTCTGCTCAGAGCTTTCCAGAACACTTTCTGTTTTCTGTAAAAGGTCGCGAACTTCCCTGATCTCTCTGTCTCTAACCAGCACCTCTAGTCTCACCCGGTCCAGTTCAGCTCTGAGCTGTTGATTCGAAAGCTCACCCTGACTGATATTCTCCTGAAGGCAGGTATAACTTTCCTGCAACAATTTAAGCTCATTCTTTTTCTCTTCAAGCTGACGCTCTGTCAAGACGAGCGCATCCCGATCGGTCTTTTCCTGTTCCCTGAGATGCTGGATCTGCACCTCCAGCAAACCTTTTTCTTTAGCAACGGCTGCTTCCCGTTGCTTAAAACCATTGAGCTCTGCTGTCAGCACTTTTCTGGAAGAAGCCTCATGTTGCAACTGAACTCTGGTTTCCTGGAGCAGTTCCCCCTGAGCCTGCAGTTCTTTTTCAACATCCTTGAGACGCTGAGTCGACTTATGGGCTTCTACCCAACGGGCTCTGACCATCTGCTCTTCCCGGGTGAGCAGATCAATCTGCTCCCGATAAAACTGATTCTCGGAAGCGACCTTTGCTGAGTTATTGATCAACCCGGCCTTCTCTTTTTGCAATTGTTCCAGATCTGACCTCAGTTGCCTTTCCTGAATGCGTTGAGCCGCCTTATCCTCCTCCAGCTGATTCTCCAGCTCATGCTGTAACATCTGACTGCTTTCAAGCTGCATACGAACAGCATTAAGTTCATCAATGACAATCAGGTAGTCCTTATAGGTTTTGTCTTTATGCTGAATGGCAGAACTCAGCTGAGACTCCAGGAACAGTACCTTCTCAGTAGCCCTCTCCAAATCAAGCTTTTGGGTAACTGCCTCATCAGAAACCGTCTTTACCTCCGTTTCCAGAGATCGAACTGTCTGCTGGGTTTGAAACAGCTGGTTTTGAATAGCCTGCTGATCGGCTCCTGCCTCCATCAGCATCCGCTCGGCTGCCCTGAGTCTTCTTTGCAATGGTTTAATGGTGTCTCGCTCAACGGCTTTCTTTTGCAAAATCAGTGCCTGAATGTCAGTAGTCTGATGGTTTTTCTGCCGATTCAGCCTTTCAAACTCAATATCTTTTTCTTTAATGGTTTCAGTCAGAATCCGTGCTTCATCTTCAAGCGCCTCGACCTTTTCCTGAAAAAGCTGAAGTGTCTCTTGTAACCTCAAATCCTGTTGTTTTAACTGCTGGCGATCTCTTCCCTTATCACTGCCTTGCCTGTTCCTGAGCGCCTCACTCAGTTGTTCAACTTCATCAAGCACTTCCACCATCTCACGATCAACTTTCCTGTGCTGCTCAGTCAGTGTTTTCAACTCACCAGCCAACTCTTTTTGCTGTTTCTCCGCAGCCCTGAGTTTTTCGATTCTATGTTGCATTTGTTTAAAGTGTTCTTGCCCTGATGCCAGATCCGCTTTTCCCGGGAGCTGGTCGGCCAACTCTGCTTTTCGCTGTTTCTCCAACTTCAGCGCGTCTTCTGCCTCACGGAGCCTTCTATCCAGAGCCTCTGCACGCTCAGACTCTCTTAGCTCCAGCTGTTCCCGAATGATTCTCTGGGGTTGTGCATGGGTAATGACAAAATCAGTCAGTTGCTTTGAACGTGTTTCCAGCTCGCCTGAATGGGTCCGCAGATAAAACAGGTAGCCCACCCCTGAACATACAGCCAGTCCGGCAGCAACAGGCACCGATACAGAAGCGGCCCCGGCGGCAAAAGCACCGACGACTAGAACCCCGGTTCCCTTGGCTATCGTGACAGCAATTCTGCGGCCATCCCAGATCGCACTTTTTTGAAGCCGGATACGATGCGCCTCTTCAAGCTCAGCACACTCGGCCTCTTCGAGCTTTAATGCTCTGAGTTCCTCAATTGTCAGCTCACCCTTTCTGGCCATCAGGATTTGCTTTTCCTGTGGTGAAAGATCATTGAACGTCAAATCCTCAGCGGCAACGAGTTCCTCAAAGGTTCGAGGTTCAGCCACTTGCACGGTTGGAGTAAACAGAATCCCTGTCACTGAGCTGAGCAGACTCATGGCGTAAATCTCCCTGATTTACGAAATTGTATTCAGTACAGTTATCGACACATTGGCGCTGAAGAACATCTTTCTTGCATCATAGGTATTGATAGCGTTCACAGCCTTCTCATCAAGCTCAATGACTTAACTGCCAGGCAACTGATCAAGTACAACATTTTTTTAGTGCGGACTTATCGCAACCCAGTAAGTATTTTCCGAAAAAGCCTTAAGTATGAAGGAATTACGCTTTAGTCTCGGAAAGCACAGACTTACACTTTGGTAGCATTTTCAATAGAATCGTCAGCGATTTCGCCAATACGACTTTGAGGCCACTCAATGACGTCAAAGCCCAATGTACGACAACCTGGCCATGTGGCCTGCAGAGACTGCAGTCTTAGCTCCCTCTGCCTACCTCTGGCATTGAATCTACAAGACATTGACCAGCTTGATCGCATCATCAAGCGAAGCCGCCCTCTCAAGAAGGGGGAACACCTGTTCCTGGAAGGAGACCGGTTTACCAGCGTCTTCGCTGTCCGTTCCGGGGCCTTAAAAACTTATACCGCCACCAATGAAGGTGAGGAACAGATTACGTCTTTCTATCTTCCCAGTGAGATATTGGGCCTGAGTGGTCTCGATACTGACGTCTACCCGGTCTCTGCTCAGGCCATGGAAACCACCATGATCTGTGAAATCCCCTTTGACCAGCTGGAAACGCTATCCGACCGATTCCCGGAGTTGCGTCGTCATATGATGCGTCTGATGAGTAAGAAGATTCGTGAAGATCAGCAGATGATGATGCTATTGTCCAAGAAAAACGCTGATGAAAGAATTGCGACCTTCCTGATCAACCTGGCCAGTCGTTTTCGTCGCAGAGGCTTCTCATCCCAGTCATTCCGCCTGTCCATGTCCCGCAATGAAATGGGCAATTACCTGGGACTGGCTGTAGAAACCGTTAGCCGGGTATTTACCCGGTTCCAGAAAAACGATCTGATCTTCGCAGTGGGCAAAGAAATTGAAATCCGTGACCCGATTCAATTATGCTCCCTGGCGGGTGGAAAGTCTGTCGGTTTGGAACAGATTATCTCCTCCGCATAAGCGCACCAGGAACGGACATTAAGGGAAAGATATGATCGTTGACGAAGCTTATCTGAAAGCACAGATTAGAACCGTTTCTGACTGGCCAAAGCCCGGCATTCAGTTTCGGGATGTGACCACTCTTTTCGAGAACCCCAAAGCCTGGCGGTCGGTCATGGACAGCCTCATTCATCGCTATTTGGATGTTGAGTTTGACCGGATCGGCGCTCTTGATGCGCGGGGCTTCCTGATAGGCTCTGCATTGTCATATGCCCTGAACAAACCACTGATCCTGTTTAGAAAAAAGGGAAAGCTGCCCTACAATACTGTCGCTCAGGATTATGAACTTGAGTACGGGAAGGCAACGCTTGAAGTTCATGCAGACACTATTAAGAAAGGCGATAAAGTCATTCTGGTTGACGACCTGATTGCTACAGGTGGCACTTTGCTTGCGGCCGGTCAACTGGTCAGACAACTGGGCGGACAAATTCTGGAAGCAGCTGCCATTATGGATCTTCCAGACCTTGGTGGTTCAAAGATACTAAATGAAGCAGGAATTCCTGTCTTCTCACTGTGTGAATTTGAAGGGGAATAGTCCCCTTCTTTTCTTTCATGCCCCTCATATAAGTACTCAACCATACGAAATCATATTTTCTGACTTATTGTTCAGGCACTCGCGGCAACTGCTCCTGCGTTGCTCTAGCTCCTGCATCCATGCAGTCGTGATGCGTTGCAACTCTGGTCACATAGCCTACTATGTTCCCGTCGTTGCGCCTTGCAGAGTACCTGCCCTATAAGCCAGAAATATTCGATTCCGTATGGCTGAGTACTTAGTGCTTTTGCAATCTCCTGATATTCAGTTTTATCGGAAAATGACCATTAAGAGCTTTTGTGGTTTCCACACCCGAAGTATTCGTTGGTTAAATTTTACTGTACTTAAGAATTTTCTGAGTGCTACGATAATCTCAATAATGAAAATAATGCTCTAAGACAAAGGAAATCCCAATGGGTATTTGTGCAAAGGAGCTGCGCCACTATGTTGTTCGCCCTACCCTGAAGCATTTGAGAATGTGGAGTCCTACTGCAGAAAACCTGCTGCTGGGAACTGCGGCCAGAGAATCCGGCCTGGGTTTTCATCTTAAACAGGAGCATCATCAAGCTCTGGGAATTTATCAAATCTCACCCAGAATGCACCGTAATATCTGGGATCACTACCTGGCGAAGAAATCCGACCTTTCCAGTTTGATACGGGGACTGGCCAGCCAGAGAGAATTTCTGGCTCATCCACATCTGGAATTAGCGACCAACCTCTCTTACGCTACCGCCATTTCCTGGATGATTTATTATCGAACCGAAAAGCCTATCCACAAGGTACCCCATGATGATATCCATGCCCTGGGTAAGCTCTGGCATAATTACTATCATCGCCACCACCCAGGCCCCGTCGAGAGCTTTGTGGACAGTTACAGGGCTTTGATAACGAATTCTACTGAGACAGAAAAGACAGTGTCAGAGAGCCTGAAGACTCCCTGACGCTGTCAGCTGGCGCGATCCCGCTTTTCTGCACATTTGATGCAAAGATCGGCGTAAGGCATAGCTGCCAGACGGGCTTCAACTATCTTGTCACCGCAGCCGGTACAGAAGCCGTAATCATCATGATTCATACGATCCAATGCTTTGTTTATCAGATTAAGTTCAGCCCGGGCATCATTACCCAGCTGATCAATAACCTCATCATTTTCCCTCTCCTGCGCCTGCTCCGACCAATCGGCATTGGCTCTGCGAGTCATATCTTTATTGATGTTTCCGAGCCGGATATTCAACTCGTCTCTGCGAGATAATAACCAGACTCTCAGTTTCTCGTAATCAGCCATGGAAGTCCCCTGAATAAATGTCCACGATTATTCTGTGTATAAACGACTGGAACCTGTGTCCCTGCGCATTTTGTCCATTAGATAAGCATAGCTTCACTTAACCATATTTCGACAGCTCATTCACAATAGCAGCCGTCAGCCCTGTGAGTTCGGGAGGTAACTAATTGGTTAGGTACTTTAGCTGCTGCTGTCATTATCCCTGATGCCTATCGTGAAACCTTTGATTATAATGTTGTGAATTTTCGGGATCTTGCCCGTTTCACCATTATCCAGAGCAGTAAGTCACCCGGTTTAACCGCCCCCTCTAAGGGCCTTAAATGAAGTTGGGTACTTTCAGAGACAAGACAGAACCAAAATGCAGAGCCAAACAAAAAGCGCAAAAACCCACTTCAACAAACTACAGAAACGCCTGAGACGAGAGGTAGGTCGGGCCATCGCCGAATACAACATGATTGAGGACGGCGACCGCATCATGGTCTGTCTGTCCGGGGGTAAGGACAGCTATACCCTGCTGGATATTCTGCTGAACCTGAAGACTTATGCGCCGGTCAATTTTGACCTTATTGCAGTCAACCTTGATCAGAAACAGCCTGGCTTTCCTGAACATGTACTGCCTGATTATCTGGAAACCCTGGGTATTGAGTACCGCGTTGTTGAGGAAGATACCTACTCCATCGTCAAAGAGAAGGTGCCTGAAGGCAAAACCACATGCGCACTCTGCTCTCGGCTGCGCCGAGGCATCCTCTACCGCACGGCCAGCGAACTGAAAGTCACCAAGATTGCCCTGGGCCATCATCGGGATGATATTCTGGAAACCCTGTTCCTGAACATGTTCTACGGCGGCAAGATGAAAGCCATGCCGCCCAAACTGGTCAGTGACGACGGTCAGCACACGGTGATCCGTCCTCTTGCCTTCTGTCGTGAAAAGGATATTGTCCGTTTTTCCGAGTTTAAGGCATTCCCGATTATTCCCTGCAATCTCTGCGGCTCTCAGGAAAACCTTCAGAGGCAGGCAATCAAGGCTATGTTCACCGAGTGGGACAAACGCTTCCCCGGTAGAATGGAGAGCATGTTCAGAGCTCTGAGGAACGTAGCGCCCTCCCATCTGGCAGACAGCTCACTGTTTGATTTCAACAATCTGTCGGCGGATGGTCAGCCTGTTAAAGATGGAGACACTGCGTTTGACCCGGTGGATGTACCTCTGGCCTTCAGGGATGAAAACGATGAAGAGGAAAAGCCTGAACAAGCTTCCATTGTGAATATTGTTAACCTCTGACACGCACACTCTTGGCTTTGCTTTGGCCAGGTTCTTGAATCACTCCAGGAACCTTGCTGATGCAACACGCCTTCCCTGACTCGTTACTTTTATCCAACCCCTCCGGTATTCACCGGAGGGTGCTGCCTGCTGCTGAGGCATCAGCAATATAAGTGCAATCAATGGCTACACTATTGCTCTGGGCAGACTAGTGGCCCGTTAGAGGCTTTTCCAGGTCGTACTTCAACAAATCATTACTCTCAATCATGGATACCAACTCTTCTATATAATCAATACCTCTGGAGGAATAGGCATAAAGTCCCTGTGCCAGTACCGGCCCGGTAACCGGGTGTCCCATGGATTTTCTTTTTGAACGCAGCTCCCTCAAACCCTCATAATGATGACTGGTATTGAGGTTATGCATATACGACCGTACCGATGCCTCCAATGAAGAAAACTTCCTGACTTCGTAGGTCGCACCTTCCGGACGCTCACCAGGAACAACACCACAGCCCGGAGTAAAACACCACTGGCCAAAGTAGTTGTTGGCTTCAACGGCAAACCTTGAAGTCCCCCAGGCCGACTCGTTAGCCGCCTGCACCAGAGCAAGCGATACCGGGATCTCGTCCGCCCTGTGCAGCAGGTCGTCATAAAGCGCATCACTGACTTTAAGCTCTTCATCCACTCTGAACTTTCGGGCCATATCCAACAGCCACTTTTCTTCGCTTTCATGCAGAGCCGATTTTTCCCTAAGCATCTTAACTTCCTGACGAATACCCGCCAGACGCTCATTCTCTTCATCAACCATTTGCTTCACGTGGGCAAAGAACTGACTTTTCTTCTTATTGACGTCCTCAATGGCAGCAAAGTCGGGAATATTCTTTTGAACCTTTTTTTCAACCTTGACTTCCTCCCTGGTGACCTTTTGCACCTGTTCTATTGCGGGCTCTTTAACAGGCTGAAAATCTCTGTTGTACCCGCTTCCCAGAGCAACGAGCCCTGCCAGCAGTAAAAGAAACAAACGATCAATTCTAGTCATCATGGTCTATGTCATTCTCCTGAGCCCGTCCGGCAAAAACGAAACTATTTAGACACTACTTTTTAACAAAAACGGCTTCGCCTGAAGTCATGTAATCATTCCGGAGTTCTATGATACTAACCGTTTAGTCTCACAATCCACCAAACCAGCGAACTGAACCAGACAGTCATGCCGAAGCCTTTATGAGACTGATAAACGAGGAAATAATTGCCCTATTATTCAATAAAAGAACCTGTATTGGGACGATATTACTTTACTTCGTATAAGAAATATGTAAACACTGAAGTCAAGGCTATCGAACGATCCTGTTGAACAGGAAGAGCCGATGCCTGTCACAGTGAATAATAACAACATATTAGCCGCTGTTTTGTAGCTGATAACTTAGCAAAACGTAAGGATTACCAGCTACTGGTACAGCCATAACGGAGGTTGCACCATGATATTAAGTCACTTTTGGGGGCTTCTCTTTCGTCCGAAAGAAGAGTGGACCGATATTCGGGAGCACCCTCCCGGCATTATTCGCCTTTACCTGGGTCAGGTCATATGGCTGGCTGCCCTGCCAGCGGTCTGTACTTATCTGGGGACGACTCGAACCGGCTGGACAGTCCCGGGCAGTGATCAGGTCGTCAAGTTAACGGAAACCAGTGCTGCTTTCATGGCATTTTTTGCCTGGCTGGCCATACTGGCGGGCGTTGCCGTTATGGGTGCATTCATCCAATGGATGGCAGAAACCTTTGGCAGCAAACCCAACATGACACAGAGTGTTGCATTTAGCTGTTATACCGCTTTACCACTCTTTCTGGCGGGCCTGTGCGGGCTTTATCCCTCTATCTGGCTGACTATTGTTGCTGGCACTATCGCCATGTCCTGCTCAGCCCTGATGCTGTATTCCGGTTTGCCAACCTTTATGCAGATACCTAAGGAGCAGGGGTTTGTCTATGCCAGTTCTGTGCTTTGCATCGGGCTGGTTGTTCTGGTCTCGATTATGATCACTACCGTGATCTTCTGGGGTATGGGTGTAAGCCCCGAATACATTCAAGTTTACTGAAGTTCAGCGCCAAGCCAGATGAATTAAGCTGTATCATCTGGAAGTGATGCCTTGATGAAACCTGCCTGATTATTCCAATAAACCCACTGTACAGATACAATCCCTCTGCTATCCTCCCATGAGTTTTCCAAGTCAGCCTGTTTATGTCGAATATACAATGCCCCTATTTGCCTACCGTTGAGTTACGGGTCAGTGAGCTTTACTGCCTGGCCGAGCGGCATTTTCTTAAACGATTTCCACGCCCCCGGATCAGTCTGAGTTTAAGAGGCGAAACGGCCGGACAAGCCTGGACCGAAAAAAACCTGCTTCGTCTGAACAAACAACTGCTCAAAGAAAACCAGGAACATTTTCTGAAGCATACCGTGGGTCATGAAGTCGCACACCTCATTGCCCACCAACTGTTTGGCAGAAAAATCCGCCCCCATGGCAGAGAGTGGCAATTGATTATGCAAGAGGTGTTCAGACTCCCGGCCCGGAGAACCCACAGCTACAACACCAGCAATGCCAGCAAAAGACCATTCCTATACAGTTGCAGCTGTGCAGGAAAGACCATCCCGCTCAGTTCCATTCGCCACAACAGGGCCGTAAGAGGTGCAGTCTATTTGTGCGCCCAGTGTCGAGAACCTTTGAAATTCGTTGAGAAAATCAACGTTTGATGATCAGTGCTTCAGGGGGAATTGCGGATCAATTATCGTTAAATTTTTTAAAATACAATAAGTACTCAGCCATACGGAATCGAATATTTCTGGCTTATTGGGCAGGTGCTCTGCAAGGCGCAACAACGGGAACATAGCAAGCTATGTGACCAGAGTTGCAACGCATCACGACTGCATGGATGCAGGAGCTAGAGCAACGCAGGAGCAGTTGCCGCGAGTGCCTGAACAATAAGTCAGAAAATATGATTTCGTATGGTTGAGTACTTAATTGTTGTATCTATCCATTGTACAAGTTAGAGTTCATCCGTTAGCTAATGTTAGCAACCAAAGAATGTACGAAAAAATAATAATATGAAAAATCGTAGAGCCCCCCTGGCACAAATGCAGCTAAACGTTGCAAGGCATCCCGATAAGGTCTGGCTTAATCAGCCTGACAACAGGCAATGGACTTCTTACACTTGGGGGGAAGCTGACGAGCAAGCCCGCAAGATCGCTCGAGGTCTTTTATCCAATGGAATATCAAAGGGCGATAAAGTCGCCATCATCGCCAAAAATTCAGCCGAATGGTATATTGCTGATTTAGCCATCATGATGGCAGGCCTGATCAGTGTGCCGATATACCCAACAGCTGGGGCAGACAACATAAAATATGTGCTTGAGCACAGTAATGCAAAGGCTATTTTTGTTGGCAAACTGGACAGCACTGAAGCCCTTTCAGAAGCAATGCCAGATGACTTTCTCAGCATCTCATTTCCATACCCTACACTTGATTGCAAAGAGCAGTGGCTTGACTGGTTGAATAATTATGAGCCACTAAAAACACTCCATAATCCGGATATCGACGATCTATTTTCTATTATCTATACCTCAGGCAGTACAGGCCTTGCCAAAGGCGTCATGATCAGCCAGAGAAATGTAGCTTCTTCGGCCATGGCTGGAGGTGAGAAGTTTTTAACAGGTCAAGAAAGACGGGTAATGTCATATTTACCTCTTGCCCACATTACTGAGCGATGCGTTGTTGAACTCCCATCAATTTATTACTCCGCCGAGATTTTCTTTGTTGAGTCCTTAGATACTTTTGTCGATGATGTTCGTTATGCTCGTCCCACTGCTTTTTTATCAGTGCCCAGATTATGGACTAAGTTTCAGTCACAAATTCTGGCCAAAATGCCCAACAAAAAGCTACAAACTCTTTTGAAAATCCCCATTATCGGTAAATTAGTAGCAAAGAAAATTCGCACTGCTCTTGGCCTGCAGGAAGCTAAAATTTTCGGCTCTGGTAGCGCACCTATCTCTCCAGAGGTTTTGAAGTGGTTCCAAAAGTTGGGTATTCGTATTAGCGAAGGCTGGGGTATGACCGAAACCTCAGGCTTATCGTGCTGCAACATCCCCTTCAAACCCACTGATATTGGCACCATAGGCAGCCCTCAGTCTTGTGTCGAAATGTCACTTTCCGAGCAAGGAGAAGTGTTGATTCGAGGAGAAGCGGTATTTAAGTCTTACTACAACAATCCTGAAGCAACAGACGCTGCCTTTGAGAACGGCTGGTTTAAAACAGGTGATAAAGCTGAAATAACCTCTGAGGGTTCATGGAAAATCATTGGTCGGGTTAAAGAACAATTTAAAACCAGCAAAGGCAAATATGTTTCTCCGGTACCTATCGAGTCGAGCCTCGGTCGTAACCCGGATATCGAGCAGGTCTGTGTTATGGGGATTGGGCGCAAACAACCTATAGCAATGATTGTGCTGGGAGAAGGCGCTTCAAAAGATCGTGACCAGCAAAAAGAACAATTGGTCAGCACGATGACATCGGTTAATAATGAGTTGGAGGCTCATGAAAAGCTGGATCATATCATAGTCGCCAAAACGACCTGGAGTATTGAGAATGAAATGCTCACTCCAACACTGAAGCTAAAGCGGGATCAGCTTGAAAAGGAATATGGTCATTTTTTAACTCTGAAACATGACTCAGAAGTTATTTTTGAAGAGGAAATAGGCAGTTAAAAAGTGAAAGGTACAGTCTATTTATGTACCCAGTTTCGACAGCCTTTAAAGTTCGTTGAGATAATCTGCGTTTGAAGACCATTGCTTCCAGGGCAATTAAAGAGAGGTAAACCTCTGTTTTTTGGGAGTGAGCCTCTCTTACATCGAAGCAATGATCGCGCGGCCCGTTAGCCCTGCTGCCAATAAAACCCTGACCTTTTGAACAGGCCCCTCAGTGAGCTTCTCGCCGCTCCAGTAATCGTACCAATAAAGAGGGTGATCGGAGGTCAATGTCACCTCCCTGGCATTCTCGTTGTAGTTAAATAAACAGTGGAGTTTTTTACCCTCTGTTAATGCCAGAGAAGCGTGATGTAAAGACAGTGAAGTAAATTGAGCGGCGTCTTGACTATAACGATGGCGCAGTATCAATTTGCTTAACGTCGTTTTAGCAAACGGAGTAAGATCAGGCAGCGGATCGCCCGAAAGCAGAAGCCCGCCACTGGCGAGTAATACATTGCGATGAAAGTCATAATTACAGGGATCCGTTGATTGATTAGCAAGCGAAACAAAGGTGCCGCAATCAGGATCAATCTGCCACAATTTACGATGCTGCCAACTACGATGGAAGGTTTCTTTCGCAATTTGCTCAAACCGCTGAGCGCTCCGCTCCACATCGTCCGAGACTCTCATGGCATCAACAAGTCCTAACGACGGCCACATGGGTGCGTTACACCCAAGTAAAAGAGCATCCTGAGCGCCTTTCGCTATTGCCTCCATACCCATTCGGTACGCCTGCACTCCGGTGACGCCTTTCTGATAACGTTTTCCTTTGAGCGTTCCCCAGTAATTGGCATCAAATTTAAACAGCTCAACACCCCACTCTTCTCGCATGGTTTTGACTATGTGAGTTAGATGAGCCTGTACCTCGGGGTTGGATGTATCCAATACGTACCAGGGGGTACAACGCCAACCTCCGTAGGTCACATCTTCGGCCTTGAGGAGATCACCGCTATGATGGCGAACAAACCACGATGAATTCTGTTTAAACACTTCTGACTCAGGCTGAGCAATAAAAGGAGCAAGCCAAATCGCCGACTTTTTTCCTTTGCGCTTGATCTCCGCTATTAATTCTTTCACTCCTCCAGAAAATTTATCCGACGGAGTCAACCAGTCGCCCATAAATGCCTGATAACCATCATCCAACAGTACCCACTCCAGATCGCTGAGATCTCCCGTCATTACATTCAGATTCTGGCGGATATTGTCTTCGGTGACATCAGCATAATAGGCATACCAGGAACACCAGCCGATGGGGGCTGGTTGCACGACGCCTGCCCTTGGGGGGTGATGCTGAGCAATCAACCCCGCGTATTGTTGATAAAGTTGAGGTAAAGAGCCTCCAGTTAGCACGACGACAGATTCCAACTCTCTGCTGTCCCAGTCCTGAGGAGAAGTTCCTTCCCCATCGATAGAGGCTGAGACCAAAACACCTCTCTCACCACTGACTATTTCGAAGTAGCCCGCATAGCGATGACAACAGGTAAAACCAAACAGGGTGTACTCCGCTGAATCGTCTACAACCAGGTAGTTGTAGTAACGCTTTCCCTGCTGCTCTCCATAAATCCGGTAACTACTGCTGCTATCCGGACATCGACCAATATCAACCGGTTTGTCGTACGTCCCGGTGGTTTGCGCCAACATCTGAAATCCATCACCCAGCAAAGTCGCACTATGACCAAAATCAAACTCACTGGTGAATAGCTGATAGTTGTCCGGTATTGGATCGTTATGTAAACCGATATAGTGAAAGGTCACCTGGTTTTCACGAGCTTCATCCAGTAGGTCTGGATTTGCCAATGTGATTTCTCTGTGACACGGTAGATGAATGGTATGAGACATAAGAACCTGCTAAAGCCGATAAAAAGAAAACCGATAGCGTGATTCGAAAAGCACCCATACTCCAGCATAGAAAAAAATACCCGGATCAAACAGTCGAAACAACAAACCCGGATATTAACTCTACAAAGGTCTGCCCATATTTTTCCAGCTTATACTCACCCACCCCTGAAATATGAGACAGAGCTTCCAAACTGGCGGGTTTAACCGCTAACATTTCATAGAGTGTTTTGTCATTAAAAATGACATAAGCAGGAACACCCTGCTCTTCCGCCAGCTCTTTACGACGCGCTCTCATGGCTTCCCATAATGGACGATCATGGTCGTCAATAATAACTCTGCCCTGATCCACTCTCCGGGTTTTGCGTGCTGCACTCTCAGAGGCGTATTCAAAGCGATCCTGACGGAGCAATAATCGCTCACTGCCTTTGAGCAGAGGACGGCATTTTTCATTCAATTTGAGAGCCCCATGCCCTTCTACATCAACATTTATATACCCTCTGGACACCAACTGCCGGAAAATTGAGCGCCACTCACTCTGTTTGAATTCACTACCTATACCAAAAGTGCTTATCCGTCGGTGACCAAATTGACTGACTTTGGCCGTTTCTTTGCCAAGCAGAACGTCGACCAGATGAGAGACTCCAAACATTTGCCCGGTCCGGTAAACACAGGAAAGGGCTTTTCTGGCGGCTTCCGTACCATCCCAGGTCGTCACCGGCTCCAGACAAAGGTCACAGTTGCCACACTTATCTTTCAAGGGTTCATCAAAATACTCCAGCAACACCTGACGGCGACAACCCGTTACTTCACAGAGAAACAACATGGCCTCCAGCTTTTGCTGCTCAATTCGCTGAATTTCAGGCGCTGCGGTAGAATTCGACTGAATCTGTCTCAGCAACATGACGTCCTGAAGACCATAAACCATCCAGGCAGTAGCCGGGAGTCCATCACGACCGGCCCGACCGGTTTCCTGATAATAAGCTTCGATACTTCTTGGCAGGTCCAGGTGAGCAACAAAACGAACGTCAGGCTTATCAATCCCCATTCCGAATGCCAGGGTAGCAACAATAATCATGCCGTCTTCGTTGAGAAAACGATGCTGATTATTCTTGCGATCGTGAGCTGTCATACCGCCATGATAAGGCAGTGCTTTTCGGCCCTGGGCATTCAGCCAGGCAGCAGTATCCTCCACCCGTTTTCTGGAAAGACAGTAGACTATGCCCGAATCATCAGGGTGCTCTTTTTCCAGAAATCTCAACAATTGCTGCTTACCCTGCTTCTTCTGACTGATGCGGTAAAAAATATTGGCCCGGTTAAAGCTGTCAACAAACACCCTGGCCTGCGCCAGACCCAGACGTTCGATAATTTCCTGTCGGGTTCGTTTGTCTGCTGTGGCGGTCAGGGCAATTCTGGGAACCGTTGGAAAACGTGTTTTCAGTACCGAGAGCTGCAGATATTCAGGCCTGAAATCGTGCCCCCATTGCGACACACAGTGAGCCTCGTCAATAGCAAACAGAGAAATCTGTATCCGATCCAGCTTCCTTAGCATCATTTCAGTCATCAGACGTTCGGGAGCAACATAGAGCAGGTCAATATGCCCGGTGAACAGCTCCTGCTCTATTCGGTACTGCTCTTCCATGGAAATGCCCGAATTCAGGCTTTCGGCCCGAATACCTATCTGCTTGAGATTACGGATCTGATCTTCCATCAGGGCAATCAGAGGGGACACAACAATAGCTGTACCCGCCATAACCAGAGCCGGTACCTGGTAGCAAAGTGACTTACCACCGCCAGTAGGCATAAGGACCAACGTGTCACGCCCTTCTGTGACCTCTCTGATGACCTCTCCCTGGAAGCCACGGAAAGATTCGAACCCGAAAGTATTTTGCAGAACATTCAGAGCAGGATCAGTCATTACAGTCCAATGCACATTTAAACGACGGTGATTAATTAGATAAGAAAAGACAAACCAGTATACCATCAAACTGAGGACCTGACCGAGAATAGACAGGAATCTTTCAGAAAACTACTGTAGACTCCCCGGTTTTCATTCATACCGGATTCTCTTTAAATGCAGGACATCTGTTCTACTCTGGAGCCGCTGCTGAACAGGTATGCGGATGAGGAAGGTTTTACTTTCCACGCCATCCATGGTTTCTATAGCGCCATGGCTATCGTCCCGTTCGAATTGAAGACCGATGTGCGTAATGAGATTCTGTTTGGCACTCGGGTAACACTCTCCGGGGAAGATTCAGCCCTTCTGGAACAGGCTCTTGATCAGTTGTCACGAGCGATAGATCGACAGTTCAATGAAGAAGAAGGCTTTGAGCTTTCCTGTGAAGAATTTGCCGACCCGAATGATGAAGACCTGCTGGACTGGTGCTGCGGTTTTCTTCAGGCTCATATGATGACGGAAGAAGAGTGGTTCCGAGAGAATGAACAGGAAGTCAGTGAACTGTTGCTCCCGGTCATGCTCGGCTCTGGTCTGTTTGACGACGAGCCTGAGTTCGAAGCTATTCTGGAAGACGAAAAGCTGACTGAAGATATGTGCAGCCAGATACCTGAGGTGTTGATGGAGCTTTATCTGATGTTTAACTCTCCAGAGGAGGCCAGCGGCAAGCCGCCAGCCAATAAGTTAAAATCAGCCCGCAAGGCCCCACCGCGCAGGCACCGGTAACATAGTCTGCACTGCTCAAGAAGGAAGTGAACAGTGCTTCATGCTATTGTACCGCCTTTATGAAATTTATCGGTGAATTCAAAAGGAGGCCGCCACTTGATTGGATTCACTGTCTGCTTTGACCCAGACTTCCACCCGGCGGTTTCTTATTTTACTGGCCAGACTCTCTGCTGAAGACAATGCCATATACTGACCGTAACCCCGGTACTGGATTTTCTTCCGTGGAACTCCAGCCTTGACCAGAGCTCTTCTGACCACATCAGCCCTGAGCTTAGCCAAAAGATCTGAATTTCTCGATTGCGCCCTCTGATCTGCGAAACCAATTAACAGAACCTCGCCTGGCTGTCGATCAATGAAACGCGCCAGCCTTTCAATATCATTGATAGCCTTGTTATCAAGCTGGGCACGCCCCTGAGCAAAGCGGAAATTAACAGACGCACGGTCAAACTGGTCAACAATCCGCTGATAATCCTCTGGTGCAGACTGCACATCAGGGCTCATCAGCTCAACCGCCTGATGAACATAACCAACAGAAGCTACGACAGGTTGTGCCTGATCGCTGGTTGCAAAACGGAGAAAGTCGAGAGCATCAGGATCAGCGTCCTTTTCTGGCAGATACATATAAAGACGGCGACTCAGAACATAATCTTCCGTCGAAACATGCAGCAGCTCAGGCTTCAATGCTCTGTCAGTGCCTTCAGAAACCATCAATGGTCTGGCTCGACCAATGGTATTCAGGCTGACAAAACCAATGCCCCCCGGGGTCGATGCCACCTTGTCAGAGACATCGGCATTGGACTCAAAACGCATGGCAGTTGGGTCGAGCTGGTATTTTTTGGCCAACACGAGGTTTTTGAAAGTATCCCAGGTTCCCGAACGATCATCGCGGGCAAACAGCGAAACCGGCAGATCGGCCCCTCCCAATACTTTCCAGTTCTTCACTTCACCAGAAAAAAGACGGGCAATATCTTTGATATCCAGCTTGTTAATACTGTTACCCGGATTCACAATAATCGCCAGACCGTCAATGCCAACAACATACTCTGCTTCCAGACCGCTGAAATCGCCCATGCCAGACAACATGGCCTGCTCTTTAGTCTTTATCGGTCGTGAAGCGGCGGCAATCTGTCCTTTCCCGCTGGCCAGTGCTTTAAAACCACTGGATGAACCATGTGCAGCAATAAAGATGCTGACCAATTGACCCTTAGCGGGTAAAAAGCCAGTCACTTTGACCTCATTATCCAGACCGGTCGGGAAAACACCTACGCCTTCTGCCCCCAGATACTTCAGATAGGACTCAGCTAATGATGGCCCTAATCTGGCACCCACAGTATTTGAGCCATGAATCGAGAACAATAATTCTTCTTGAGCCTGAGCGCCAAAAGAAACAAGAGATAAGAATGAATAAAACAGCAGAGATCGGAATGTTGTTATTGTCATGAGTAAATTTCAGAGCACACTTCTAATTTTTCGGTGAGTCTATCGGCGAATTATGACAGAAATATGACACCCATTAACGATAAACGCCTGTCAGCGCCGCTTGACCCTGACTCTGTGGAAAATGTTACATAGCCTTTTATACTGCAAGAATCAGGGAAAATTCTCAGGAGAGAGGTTGTGGGCAATACAATTAATAACGGCGGGACTTCTTCAATAGGCCATTCTCAAACAGCGGGCGCTGATCCACAGAATTCAATAACCAAGACAGTCAAGGTCAACGGTAAGCTCTACAATTGCAGTGCTTCGAAAGTCTGGGGTTTGAGAGTTGCACGGGAAGTTCTCGGTGTTCACGGCCTGGTTAAACCCGTCTATGACCACTTCCACGGCAAGTTGCAAGAACATCGCGCTGATAATACACCGAACCCACCAAAAGCGCCTTCAACACCGCTTTCAGAAAGAAGTACCCGCCCACTGCCCAAGCTTCCCAACCAGATGAATGAGCAACCCAAGACCCATTCTAAACCTGCTAATATACCGCTTGCAGTCAGAAACAGCAGTCCTGAAACCCAACCGGCTAAAGCCCTGACAGCTCCGGAAATCATTAAAAACTTAGAGCATGGCAAATTTGAGGATAAATCCGGCTTCTCACTCAACAAGTTCTCGGAAGCCGTCCAACAGCTCTCTACTGCGGATATCAAGGAATTGTTGTTTCAACTTAGCCAAAAGGAAGACCCTGGTTATGATACGATCATGCAAGAAGTACGAGAAATTTATGCTGAAAGAAAAGTCACCGAGGGGCTGAAAAAATTTGGTGAGAATGTGCAGGGACTCAAAAACGAATTTGCCGGACGCTATGCCGATTCCCCCAAACTTGCAGCTGCGATGCTTGCAGAGATAGATCGTCAAGTTGGTCTTCAGGAAGCTCCCGACTCCCGATCCCTTGAACTTAAGGAACTGACTCCATCCTTGCAGGGTATCTATGGGTCAAACCATGGATCCCAACTTGAATTTGGCACTCACCAGGGAGCCTCGCTTAACTTGGGTCAGGAGTTCCCCTTTAGGCCTGACGACGCTGAAATTAATAGGCAATACAAAAATATCAAAAGCCCACAGATACAAGGAAGGATCGATAACCAACATTTCTTCATTAATGAGGCACATCCAAAATTTTCTGACATCCATCTTGGTAATAATAGAAGCAAAGGATTTGCACCAGGAGCTCCCTATCATGCTGCAAAAGTCGACCTGCCTGGTGGTAGTTTTATCGCCAGTCAGGGGCCACTTGAAAACACAGAAAACAACTTCATAAAAATGCTTGCTCATCATCGTCCTGCCGTTTCAGTTTCTCTTGTTAACTCCAAAGAACTCGAAGATCCGAAAACTTCCCATAAACCAGATAAGAAACGTTCTATTGAAGTTGGCCCTAAGGAAGTCGGCGAAGAAAAAAACTGTGGCGGCGTTAAGGTTAGACTGGATGGACAGTACTCTTTTGATGAGGGTAGAGTTACCGTCAAACAACTCTCCATTAATGGCGAAACACAATTCAGGGTTTATGATAAAGGCTGGGCAGACCATAGCGCCGGCACCCCGGAAAGACTGGCAAAACTGTCGGTACTGGTTGAAAAGTTACGTCAGCACCCCTCTGTTGCAGCCAGGTCAAACAACCCCACCGTCGTCAACTGCAATGCGGGAGTCGGCAGAACCGGAACCTTCATCACGATTGATAACAGCCTGCGGCAGTACCAAAAAACGGGTGAGGCTCCCCGGGATTTCACTCAAACCATTACTACCGCCCGCCAGGTCAGGAACAAATTCGTGCAAACAGCAGGACAATTCAATACCCTCACAGCAGTTCACGGACGGTTCACACCCTTGTTTAATCCCTTATTGAAAGAAGCGGGTCTGACCGTTGCGACACCTGCTACCCCTCAAAAAGCCCCGGAGCCCAAAGATAACGGACTGGGGTACGGCTCAGAAGATTATGCCGTCGTCAATAAGCAAGCGCGAGATGCTGACAGACTCAGAAGAGCCAATAGGGATGACACTTACGTCAATGTCAACTTTGCAGATAAAACAAAAACTTCTGTTGAAAAGGCTCCAGACTTACCGCCGGTAGCAGCGAAGAGAACAAGAAACAATGGCCCTAAAGATGCCGATGAATTGCTGGATAAAATTACTGGCGGCGGGTATGGAATGACAATACAAACATTCGATAGACAGACGCTGACCACTGAACTTACCCGTGTCTTGCGTCAGGCAAATAAGATTCAGGATCAGGAACAGTTCGTTGAGATTTCTAAATACACCAAGACCTTGAAAGCAGATAAAAACTGGAGTGAGATAGGTCAGCTTATTGATAAAATCGTCAATAACCACACGCAAAACGGCCCCCCGCCCACTCCTTCCCGAAGGTAAATCATACCGGCATCCGCCGGTATTTTTTTATCTGCATATTCTTACTTGGAAGGAATCCCATCCAGCGCATCGACAACATCTTCCAGTTCAGCAATAGTTTGCCGGATCAGTTGTTTGTACTGGGAAGCGTCCAGCTTCTGCACTTCGCCTTTGAGATGATTACGGGCGCCGTCAATGGTAAAACGCTTGTCGTAGAGCAAACTGCGAATTTGCCGGATAAGCAGCACATCCTGTCGCCGGTAATAACGACGGTTCCCGCGCCTGACCGGTTTTAACTGCGAAAACTCCTGTTCCCAGTATCGCAGGACATGGGATTTGACCTGACACAAGTCGCTGACCTCACCGATGGTGAAGTAACGCTTGCCGGGAATAACAGGGAGATCACTCTTCCTGAGCTCTGTTTCCTGCATAAGCCTCGACTCGTGACCTGAGTTTCTGACCAGGCTTGAAAGTCACCACCCTGCGAGGAGAGATAGGAACCTCTTCGCCGGTTTTGGGGTTTCGGCCGGGCCGCTGACTTTTGTCTCGCAGTTCAAAATTACCGAAGCCGGATAACTTGACCTGTTCATTATTCTCTAATGCCTGACGGATCTGTTCGAAAAACTGCTCGACCATATCCTTGGCTTCGCGCTTGTTCAAACCGAGTTCTTCGTGCAGACGCTCGGCTATATCAGCTTTCGTCAGAGCTCCCATGGATAACTTCCGCTCTCTTATAACCAGGGCAGCGAACTGTCGAGCCTGCTCAGAAAACAGGCTCAATACAGAGCGCTCGCATTGGCTGATTAGCTTCGGAGACTGGCACCAAATTCCGATCCCAGCCGACTTACGATGCTGTCAATCACTTGATTAACTTCTTCGTCTTTTAGAGTGCGGGAAGCGTGCTGCAAGGTCAAGCCCAAAGCAAGACTCTTATGACCTTCCGCAATGCCTTTTCCGGCATAAACGTCGAAAATACGAACATCTTTCAACAGCTCAGAGGCTTCTTCCCGAATGACCTGGTTCAGACTGTCAGCCGCCACTTCCTGCTTGACAAGCAAGGCCAGGTCACGACGAACTTCAGGGAATTTTGACAGCGGTGTGAACTCTGTTACTTTGCCCAAGCTCATCGCTTCCAGACTTGCCTCAAACACGATCACCGCATCGTTCACCCCCAACTTTTTCGCCAGGCTTGGATGCAGGGCGCCTATGTGACCAATCACCTTGTCATCACGGATCAGTGCTGCACACTGACCTGGGTGCATGGCATCGTGGCTGCTGTTTTCAAAACGGAACTCCCCTGCAGCACCACCCAGTTCCAGCAGAGCGTCCACATCCCCTTTCAGGTCGTAGAAGTCTGCGGGCTCCGCTTTAATCGCCCAGTTTTCAGGGTAGCGACTGCCTGTAATCACGACAGCAATCTGGTTTTCCTGCCTCAGTGTGTCGCCTTCACGAACAAACGTCTGACCGGTTTCGAACAGACGAACACGGCTCTGCTGACGATTCAGGTTGTAGCTGACTGTTTTAACCAGGCCCGGCAGCAGGGATGTTCGCATGACGGAAAGATCGCTGGCGATGGGGTTCGCCAGAACTACAGGCTCACGACCGGGATCAAACAGCTGATGCAACTGCGGGTCAATAAAGCTGAAGGAGACCGCTTCCTGATAACCACGAGCGACCAGAATACGGCGAATATCCGCTTCTTTAACTCTGTTTTCATTCACTTGCTTAAGCTTCAACAGAGCCGTTGGAATGGTTTCTGGCAGACGCTCATAACCGTAGATACGACCCAGTTCTTCCACCAGGTCTTCTTCTATAGAGATATCAAAGCGCCAGCTTGGAACTGAAACGGACCACTCACCTTCGGCAATAGAACTCATCTCCAGACCCAGTCGTGTCAGCAGAGCTTCGATCAGGTCATTCTCGATGGTAATGCCCAGCAGAGAAGCCACTTTTTCAGCTCTCAGCTTGACTGTGCTCAGTTCAGGCAGGTTGTCTTCGCTCACTGCCTCGGCAACAGGACCTGGCTGACCACCGCAGATTTCCAGAATCAGGGCGGTTGCTCTCTCAATGGCCTTACGCTGCAGCTGGAAGTCCACACCACGCTCAAAGCGATGAGAAGCATCGGTGTGCAGTCCGAAGGAACGGGCTTTACCGGCAATGGTAATGGGATCAAAGAAAGCCGCTTCCAGCAGCACGTTACGGGTGGTTTGTGAGACACCAGAGCCTTCTCCGCCCATCACACCGGCAACACCCAGAGCCTGCTGCTCATCGGCAATGACCAGAGTCCCGGTATTCATAATCACTTCCTGCCCGTCCAGCAGAACCAGCTTCTCCTGCTCGTGGGCCATGCGAACAACCAGGGAACCCTTCAGGGTATCCAGATCATAACCGTGCATAGGCTGACCCAGCTCCAGCATGACATAAGCGGTCACATCGACAACGGGATCAATGGAGCGAATACCGGAACGACGCAGGCGCTCAACCATCCACAAAGGGGTAGGTTGAGTAACATCAACATCTTTCAGGATACGGGTCAGAAATCGTGGCGCCCCTTCCCTGGATTCAACAACCACCTTAAAAGTATCATCAATGGTCGGAGCTACCGGCTCAACCTGAACCTCGCTGACGTCAGCCAGGAAGTTCGCACTGACTTCCCGGGCCAGACCCGCAATGCTCAAACAGTCACCCCGGTTTGGCGTCAGGTCAACATCAATAATCCTGTCATCAAGGTTCAGGTACTCTCGGATATCCTGACCCACAGTAGCATCCGCTGGCAGCTCCATCAGGCCGTCTGAAGATTCAGCCATACCCAACTCTTCTTCCGCACAAAGCATGCCAAAAGATTCAACACCACGCAGTTTGGCTTTCTTGATTTTGAAATTGCCCGGCAGAACGGAACCGACTGTTGCAAAAGGTACACGAATACCCACACGGGCATTAGGCGCACCACAAACCACCTGGAACTCTTCTGAACCAGTACTGACACGGGTGACACGCAATTTGTCAGCATCCGGGTGTTGTTCACAGGCAACAATTTCACCCACAACCACACCGGAAAACTCGCCTGCTACCGGGTCAACGTCGTCCACTTCCAGGCCAGCCATGGTGATCTTATCTACCAGCTCCTGAGTGTCCGCTTCCAGGGCAACCCACTGACGTAACCATTGTTCACTGAATTTCATAGACTTTTCTCAACTCCGTTATTCGATCTGATCGCCGCAAACCGTTAATTGAACTGGCTCAGGAAGCGCAGGTCATTATCGAAAAACTGACGTAAATCGTTTACGCCGTAACGGAGCATGGCAAAACGCTCAACCCCCAGACCGAAGGCAAAGCCTGTGTACTTGCTGGTATCAATACCGGAGTATTCAAACACTTTCGGGTGGACCATACCGCAGCCCAGAACCTCCAGCCACTTGATGGAACCGTCTTCATTGCGTCCCCACTCGATGTCCACTTCTGCAGAAGGCTCAGTGAACGGAAAGTAGGACGGACGGAAGCGGACTTTCAAGTCGTCACGCTCAAAGAACACCCTCAGAAAGTCACTGAGAACACTCCTCAGGTCAGCAAAACTGACTTTCTCTGCCACATAAAGACCTTCGACCTGATGAAACATCGGGCTGTGAGTCTGGTCGGAATCGCAACGGTAAACCTTGCCCGGGCAAACAATGGCAATAGGAGGTTTCTCACCGGCCTTGCTCAGGGCCTCCATGACACGAACCTGAACCGGAGAGGTGTGGGTTCTCAGAACGGTGTTGTCATTGAAGTAAAAAGTATCGTGCATGGCACGGGCCGGGTGATGACCGGGAATATTCAACGCTTCGAAGTTGTGGTAATCGTCTTCGATTTCCGGCCCCTGGGCCACTTCAAAGCCGATGTTGCCGAAGTAATCGGTGATACGCTCCATGGTGCGGGTAACAGGGTGCACCGTCCCCAGGTTCTGGCTACGGCCGGACAGGGTGACATCAATGGTTTCACTGGCCAGGCGAGCTTCCAGAGCCACTTTTTCCAGACCTTCACGTTTCACATCCAGGGCGGCCTGAACCTGCTGCTTGGCTTCGTTAATAAAGCCGCCCGCTTTCGGACGTTCTTCCGGAGACAGTTTGCCCAGTCCTTTCAACAGCTGGGTCAGCTCGCCTTTTTTGCCAAGAAACCGTACCCGAACCTGGTCCAGATCAGCGGCATTGGCAGCTGACTCAACTTCAGCCAGGGCAGAGACGACTATAGGTGAAACAAGTGTTTCCAGATTCTCCATGGGATTCCTGATAACCGATGCGTAGAGAAAATAAACCGCCAATTCTAGCGGTTGAGGAAGGGTTTGAATAGATTTACTTGCAGGACAGATTTCACCAGTACAGGAAAGCCCTGACATTCATAACAGTACTGCGATAAATCGGCCTGAAAATTCCTGCTCCCTCGTCAAATAGCTCGCTATTCTCCTCGGAATCAGAAATTTTTATCCTCAATTTATCGCGATCCTAGCTAAGGACGCTTAAGTCTGTCAGGCTGCTCCTGCGGTCCGGATTCCGAAAAGTCCGGGAACATATACTTTAGCCGCTCTCCGATACGAACCTCCCCATTTAGAAGTTGAAGAAATTTTAAATAATCCATTACAGCTTCCAAGAATAATGTGCGGTTATTGGTTTTCACTACCAGCTTCAAGCCTTCGTCGTGTACTTTCTGAACAACATTTAAGAACTGCTTTATCCAAGTACTACTAACAGTAAAATTACACTCCATAAAAACAGCCTGATGCTCCGTTTTGGATAAATGGCTGAAATGGAAATCCTGGCTTAGAAATTCTGTTCCAGGTAATACGGGAGGGCCCACCTGGCGGATCCGATCAGCTGGAATACTGAGTACTCTGGCCATTTCCTCTATTGGTACGGCATGCTCAGTGATCACTCCTGCCGCATTGCGGCCATGATACTGACCCAGTTGCGCTATTGCATCAGCAGCCTGTACATCAGGGCTGTGCCACCATTGGGAACGGCAACTGTCTCCCTGCAAATCACTAAGGTAAAGAAAATTATGGGCATACCTGGTTAAGGGCTCGATATCGCCAAGGAATTCAGCTTTGACAGGAATATGATGATTTGAACTGACCATGATAGCTTTCTGAGCAGTCATCACATGTTTCATTGTTTTTGCCAGAAGTTGTTTGCTAAAGTGACCGCCGTTAGCATCATCGATTACCACCAAATCTTTACCGGCAAGCATTTCCTCGATCTTGCTATCCCATTCATTACCCTGGAAGCACTGATACAGTTCGCCTGCCTTATCTGCGTCCAGATACAGGGTGTTGACACCATAGTCGGCTGCTTTTTTGGTGACAGCTACACAAAGATGTGTTTTTCCTAGTCCCGGTGATCCGGTCAGGAACAGTCCCATGGGCTTTTTATACGAGGCTCCACCCTGATTATTAATCACAGCGCGCGTGAACTTCAGGGCCGTCTCATGCATCAGTTCCTGCTGTGTTGAGCGGGGTTCGAATTGATCTATATCAGCATCAAGATTTTCAGTATGGAAACGTGACACCTGGTGCACCGGCTTTGGTTCCATAGCCCGAGTGACAGACAAAAGCGGTTGACGGTGCCAGACTTGATCACACTCGGACAAAAAATTTTCCCAGGTCACAGTATTAAATCGAGCCACGATAGTGATACCACCAATAGGGTGATCGAAGGGCAGGATATCGTCGGTCCACTCTTTATAGCTTGGTTTCCCTTCTTTAATGGCGAGGATTGTCTCAGGACCCTGTGGTCTATTGTAGCCATCAATCAGTATTTTTTTGACCTGCTCGTAGGTTTTCGGTTCATCAAATTCACCCGGACCAAACCCCAGATAGAGATTCTGTCCGCTGTTGTTTTGCCCGGTGCATACCAGATTAAAACCGACAGCATCACCAGTTGCGTGCTTCAAATCGTAGCCTTCTACGCCCTGAATATAGAGGATATCACCCTTTTTTATTTTCAGCTCTGACTGCTCATTACTCCCTGAACCTTTGTAAAACTCGAGATACTCAAACAGACTATAGAGAGGGTTGCTGTACTTGATCCGATTGACATATTCACCCTTTGAGAAGCATCCAATAACTTGGGACATGTGACCGAAAAGGGTGACTGGAATCCTGAACTTTGAGATCGGTGCGCCAAAGATGCGGTCGAATTCGTCGGTGCCAATGATGGTTTCAATGGCCCGATACTGACAGGCCGAAAGGGTCGTTGCACAGTCTGCAATGGTAGGGCCATGAAAAAAAGCATTCAGACGCTCACTTGGTTTATAGCCATTATCCATTGCTACAAAGTTATACTTGTTCGTTATGTCAAAATATTCCGGCAGTGAGTGCTTCCCGAGGTATGAACTTTTTGACAGACCGGGAAGTTCGTGAGTCCGATAATCCTCAGGATAAAAAATACCCAGACGTTTTTTTTCTACTTGGGTCCGATATTTCTTGATACAAAAATCATCCTGAAATGGTTCTTCTCCTGCTTCAGAACCTTCCACTCGACGCTGAAAGCTTGTCTCAACTGAGTCCCGATCAGCGTAGGATGTGTTACTGAGCTGGAGCCAGTCAATTGTATTCTCGGCGAACTGCTCAGCCACGGACTTAGTGCTGCGACTTTTCGGAAAGGGTTTGTAAGTGGGGATTATCTGACGTATAGAGTTGAGATGATCGTTCAAAGTAGCAGTATCGTCGTCCGAGACATTATTTGAAACTGATTTCTTCTCATCACCTGATAGCAAAGATGATACGCGCCTGGACAAAACAGGTTTATGTATCGGTTTCTCTTCTCGCTCGATATCGATTGCGGTTAAAGCTTGCGAATCTGAAGAATCAAATCGCACAGGTGATACACACCTTGAAGGGTTAACCGAAAATTTTCTCGTGGAACTTTCGTCAGAATCCAATTTAGTATATTTAACATCCTCTGCTCTGGGCTGAAAATATGTGCCGGGTTGAAAGCCTTCAGGTTTAATATCCATATTTCTTATCCTCCATTCACTTATGTTTGCTGTTAATACCTTCTTGAAGTCAGCTCATTTAGTCAGCCTGTTCAGTCCTGCCTGACAGTATTTCAGGTCATCTCAAGAGAACGTGCGAATTATATGGTACTGAAACTATCGTCTTAATAGTTTTGACAACCAGGAAATGATTTAGTTCATTGCCAAATGGAGGTGCCCGTTTCAGGAACTTGCAACATAATCTACTAAATATCGCATCAGGTCAGACCTAACCTTTTGATCAAGCTCGCCTTTTTTGCCAAGGAGCCTTGCCCGACCTGGTCCAGATCAGCGGCATTGGCAGCTGACTCAACTTCAGCCAGGGCAGTGACGTTGCTGTGATTTAAAACCTTCCATCTACCTGTGTTTTGAATAAAGGACATCGCAATGAAATATATTCTTTTTTCCCGGGAACTGCGAGCTTGGCTGAACCAATATAAAAAACAAGCCACTTCCTAGCTCATAGCCATTCAATTCTCTGTTTAATGCACTAACAAAGCGAGAAAGCTTACGCTGGCTTATAGATAAATAGTCTTTTTCCTCGACTCCCAAGCCTGCTCCACAGTCTATCTGCTCATGATAAGTGCTAAAAACTTTTATTGTTGATGACCAGGCGTCCGAAGTAATCAGTTGATTCCCAGAAAGTTTTTTATCGAAGATATACTGCACCGAAAAAACAACATCCTCCGGTGTTGCAACATAACCATTTGAAAACAATTCATTTCGAATTAACGCAGAAACACGTTCTGGAGTAGAACATCTTTTATTCAAAGCCTGTGGCAGGTTATGCTCAATGTAAGCCTTAAATGAATCCGATAACGGCAAGCTGTTTGTCTTAACAGTTATTAGTGAATCAGGGTAACATACCGATGAATCCGCATAACATACCGATGCAGCCAGAAAAGCTAAAGCGGTTACTATTTTTCTGAAAACCATATACAACCTCAAGTCATTGCATATATGTAAACTGTTTAACCTGTTTTTCAGTTTTAAGTTCAATATTCTCGTCTCTGACCCTATCCACTAGCCCATAAGCCCTGCCATGGCAAGTCTCGCTACGCCGCTCAAAAAGGCTGACCGAGATCACAAGAACGGCTCCTGACTGCCCACCATTTATCCGGAGAAGAATTTGCTTTAAACTTCCCCCCCTGTTTTCAAAACCTCCCAGAATGATCTATGCAATTTTTTGTTAATGACCAGCCCCTGAGCTTTGAAGCCCCTCTGACGCTCGAGCAGCTGCTGGAACAGATCAATCAGGCTGAAAAGGGCGTGGCACTTGCGGTCAATCAAGAGGTCGTCAGTCGCTCCCAATGGCCCCGCAGAAAAGTAGAAGAAGGTGACCGTATCACCCTGATCAAGGCTACCGCAGGTGGCTGATAGCGCGCAGAAATCGCACTTCGAATGACCGACAATTTATCGAACTACAGGGCTGGTATGCTGACCATTGCTGATAAAACCTTCCATTCTCGCCTGTTTACCGGTACCGGGAAATTCAATAACAGCCAGACCATGGCTGAAGCCATCAGGGCTTCACAGAGCGAACTGGTGACCATGGCACTTAAGCGAGTGGACCTGAGTAATGATCAGGATGATATTCTCTCACCCCTGATTGAAGCAGGTGTTAACCTGCTGCCCAATACTTCCGGTGCCCGCAACGCCAAAGAAGCCGTCTATGCAGCCCAGCTGGCCAGAGAAGCCCTGCAGACCAACTGGCTAAAACTGGAAATTCACCCGGACCCTAAATATTTACTGCCTGACCCCATCGAAACACTAAAAGCCTGCGAAGAACTTGTCGAACTGGGATTTGTTGTTCTACCTTATGTTCACGCTGACCCGGTCTTGTGCAAGAGACTGGAAGAAGCGGGTGCCGCTGCGGTTATGCCTCTCGGGGCACCCATTGGCAGCAACCTGGGCCTGAAAACCGAGGCGTTTCTGAACATCATTATCGAGCAGAGCCAGGTCCCTGTGGTTGTAGATGCCGGTATTGGCAGCCCTTCCGACGCCGCTAAAGCGATGGAAATCGGAGCTGACGCCGTGCTGGTGAATACAGCCATTGCTGTTTCAAATGACCCGGTAGCCATGGGTATTGCTTTCAGGGAAGCCGTGACAGCTGGCAGACGAGCTTACGAGGCTGGCCTCGGAATACGTTCGCACCAGGCTCAGGCAAGCAGCCCACTGACTGCATTTCTGGAAGACTTTTAATGTCATTTGTAGACACGTTTAACCAGTTAAACTGGGATGAAATCAGGATGAGCATCCTCAGCAAAACCGCTGCGGATGTCGAACATGCCCTGTCCACCGGCAGACTGGCCCATGATCAGTTTCTGTCGCTCATCTCCCCAGCGGCTGAACCTTACCTGGAACAGATGGCACAGAAAAGCATGGCACTCACCCGCCAGCGTTTTGGCAATACAGTTCAGATGTACATTCCCTTGTACCTGTCCAACAAGTGCACCAACATCTGTACCTACTGTGGTTTCAGCCTTGACAACAAAATTCGACGCAAAACCCTGAGCACGGAAGAGCTGGACCGGGAACTGAAAGCCATCAAAGCCATGGGGTTTGATCATATCCTGCTGGTGACTGGCGAAGCCCAGGGCACGGTGGGCACCGAATATTTCAAAACCGTACTGGACAAAGTCAGATTGCACTTTTCCCACATTACGCTGGAAGTACAACCTCTGGAACAGAGCGAATACGAAGAGTTGATGGCGCTGGGACTGGACGCCGTGCTGGTTTACCAGGAGACTTACAATCGCCCGGCCTACGGCAAATACCACCTGCGAGGCAGCAAGATGGATTTCGACTATCGTCTGGAAACCGCTGACAGACTCGGCAGAGCAGGCATCGACAAAATTGGTGTGGGCGCCCTGATTGGTCTGGAAGACTGGCGTACAGACTCTGCCATGGTCGCCGCACACCTCGACTACCTGGAAAAGACCTACTGGAAAACCCGATACTCCATCTCTTTTCCCAGACTGCGCCCCTGCGAAGGTGAATTCCAGCCCGTTTCCGTCATTTCAGACAGACAACTGGTACAGCTGATCTGTGCTTACCGCCTGTTTAAACCGGAAGCGGAACTGTCACTGTCCACTCGAGAGTCGGAATCGTTCAGAGACAATGTATTGCCTCTGGGTATTACCGCCATGAGCGCTTTCTCAAGCACTCAACCTGGCGGTTATGCCAATGGTGCCGAAGAATCTCTGGAACAGTTCGCCATCGACGACAACCGTCGTCCTGAAGTGGTTGCAGCTGCGATTAAATCAAAAGGTCTGGAACCGGTCTGGAAGGATTGGGACCGCAGTTATAGCCACTAACCCAAGTCATCTCATGATCTGATTGTCGGGCCTGGTCATTAAGACAGGCTCTGACAGCCTGATGATACATAGCTCTTCCGCCAAACCCTTCAATTTCATTTATCCAAGCCGAACCAAACACTAATGATTTGCTATGGAGAGCCCGGCTATGATTGAGCCTTACGAACAATTTAAAGAGTTTTTAAAGGACTTTGGTGAACATATTGGTCATGACCTGACCACAGAAGACAACACCTGCGCTCTGGTAGACGAGCACAATGAGATCGCAGTGATCATAGAGTTACCTGAAAACAGTGATCTGTTACTGCTGCACCGCATGCTGGCACCCATGCCAACAGATCCTGAGCTACAGGCCGCCAGAGCAATGCAGCTGTTGTCTCTCAACGGAGCCCCAGACAAGCTCAAAGGTGCCTGGTTTTATACGGACCAGGATGGAATAGGTTTGCACCTTATGACCAGTCACCCTGTCGGCAGTCTGACCCATGAGACTTTCAATAACCTGGTGCTTGGCTTCATAGAGCTCGCCAGCACATTAACCCGGGAACTGACAGAAGAAGAGCAGGAGCTTGCCTACAACTCATCACCTGCTGGAGGGATAGCACAATGAGAGGAGTCTTCTTTGGAGCAGGTTTATCTGCAAGTAGATACGCAGAAGCAAACAGTAGAAGTGAAGATACTCAAAAGCCCAAGCTCAAACCAATGACAAACTCACCTCCGGGTTATATTGGAAATTTTGCATCATTGACCAACCCCTGGCAGCATCACGTAGGAACTCTGACTCCGGATAAAGGTACTCCCAGAAATAACTGGCGAATGGGTGAAGCTATGGCCGTTGAGGCAAGGATTGCCGCTTACCCTTACGAAAAGTCAATAGACGACTGGGGATTAAAAGACAAAAAGATCCTGAATGAACTTAAGTCCTGGGATACTGATCGCCCTCTCGCCCTGAATGCTGGCAAAGCAGCCGGATTATCCACCAAAGGATCCGAAGGCTGTGTGTTCGACAAGAAAACCGGGCTCACTGCCTATATTCTTCGTAACCCCAAAACCAGTCCACCCGAAGTTCGCATTGTTTTTGGCAGCTGGGATGCCCTGAAAAAACCGGATGAGCTTTCTCATACTGGAAGGTTCAAAAAAGCGTTTACTCTCGTGCGCTGGGTACGAAATCTGAGAAACGCAAGGCGAAAAAGTGTGCCTGAAAGTTTCAGGCAAGCCAGTGAACTCACCAGGCAGGTTCAGAGCCTGATGAAGAAAAACAGTGCCTTTAAAGGCTGGACTCTGAAATTATCGGGCTACGAAAAAGGCGGAGCACAGGCGGCTTATGCAGCGGTCTCACAGGATAAGGTTTTACAAGCCAGATGCTTTTCCAGTGAGCTCCTGAGCAAGCATATCATTAACTCTCTGGACGAGGAAAAACAGCAAGACGCCAGTGAAGCCATCATCCATTACCAGCCTGTGGAAGATGAGTTTGCATTGAATCTGGAAAAGCATGACCGTTTTTTTCAGGATAAAGTCATCGGAAAACCCGTTGCTATGTACGCCAGAGACTATGAAAAGACGGGCTTTTCGTGAATTCAGGTTTCCCACATAAGACGTTCGAAACGGTTATGGTTCTCCAGATACACAAAAACGAGTAATATCAAAAGCCATTAAGGTGTGCCCCAATGTCAAATTTCCTGACCGGGGAGCACCTCTGACCGTTCCAGCAAAAGTACAAAGCTATGAGTTACGATGACCAGGATCTGTTCCTTCAGGAAATGGAGGGAGTGGCTCCCCTGAAAAGCCGCACCAAAGCGAACCTCAAGAAACATCAGACAGCGACTCCCGGTCAGGCCCTGAGAAGGAAGGCAGCCCAGGCTGAGCTGAATGACCCTAATTTTTTATCTCTGGATAACCCGAAAAGAGTCCAGCCTTACGATCACCTGGAATATAAACGCTCCGGTGTTCAGGAAGGTGTTTTCAAGAAAATGAGACTGGGCAAATACGACATTGAAGCCAGACTCGACCTGCATAATCACACAGCGGCTGAGGCTCGAAAAGCGGTTTTTGACTTCATCAACGACTGTCAGCAACACGAGCTTCGCTCACTCATTATCAATCATGGCCGGGGCCTGAACACTAATCCCCCGGCCATCATTAAAAGCTACGTCAACACCTGGCTGCGGGAAATGGATCAGGTACTCTGCTTTCATACCGCATTAAAGTTTCATGGCGGTTCTGCGGCGCTGTATGTGGTGCTAAGAAAGAGTGAAAGAAAAAAACTGGAAAACCGGGAGCGTCACTCCAAACGCACCGCCTGATTCTGACCCAACAAATAAAACGGGGTTATGGAAAACCATAACCCCGTTAAAGGCTGATATGAATCAGGCTCAAGCCAGAGAAGCTTTAGCCTTTTCAACCAGCTGACCGAAAACAGCCTTGTCGTGCACAGCCAGATCAGCCAGAACCTTACGGTCGATTTCGATCGCAGACTTTTTCAGACCCGCGATGAAACGACTGTAAGACAGACCGTTGGTGCGCGCACCGGCATTGATACGGGCAATCCACAAAGCACGGAACTGACGTTTACGCTGACGACGATCGCGGTAAGCATACTGACCAGCTTTGGTTACAGCCTGTTTGGCTACGCGAAATACACGTGAACGTGCTCCGTAGTAACCTTTGGCGGCCTTGAGAACTTTCTTGTGACGCTTGCGCGCGATTACACCACGTTTTACACGTGCCATGAGCTATATCTCCGAAAAAAATGATCTATAAAGCGATTAGTCGCGCAGCATACGCTTAACGAGGCCCTGGTCAGCAGGTGTTACCATGGAGGTACCACGCAGCTGACGCTTACGCTTGGTGGTCATTTTGGTCAGGATGTGACTCTTGAAGGCACCCTTACGCTTGTAACCGCTGGCCGTTTTTTTGAAACGCTTGGCGGCACCACTGTTGGTTTTCATTTTTGGCATGAAAAAGCACTCCGCATTCGCGACCACCTACCCCTTCTCATCTTGGAAAGCGGCGCCCGTTTCAGGGCCAGGAGGTGTCGGGATATTAAAAATAAAAGCGACTGTCGTTTAATCCGGGAGAAAATTTTCTGTGTAGAAAAGCCTCATCCAGGACATGAAAAACCGGCCACTGAGGCAGTGACCGGTTTTTCATACTCAAATCACTTCTTCTTTTTCGGGGCAATAACCATGATCAGTTGACGACCTTCCATCTTTGGACGCTGTTCAACGGTACCAATCTCTTCCAGATCTTTTTCAACCCGGTTCATCAGTTCCATGCCCAGCTGCTGGTGAGCCATCTCACGACCACGATAACGAAGAGAAACCTTCGCCTTGTTGCCCTCTGTCAGGAAACGTACCAGGTTGCGCAGTTTTACCTGGTAATCCCCTTCCTCTGTGCCCGGGCGAAACTTGACTTCTTTCACCTGGGTCTGAACCTGTTTCTTCTTGGCTGCGGCTTTCTGCTTCTTTTGCTCGTACTGATGCTTGCCGTAGTCAAGGATCTTACAGACTGGCGGTTCGCTGGTTGCATTAATTTCAACCAGATCCAGCCCTGCTTCCTGGGCCATGGACAAAGCGTCACGGGTATCGACCACCCCTACCTGAGAGCCATCGGCTCCTATTAGACGGACTTCTTTGGCACGGATATTCTCATTAATCGGCGCCTTCTGCGGGCGACGATCGCGGAAGCTGTTACGTCTGATGGGTGTATCTCCTGTAAAGGCAGCCTGTGCGAAAGGGCTCGTCGACATTTAACATCAAGATCGACAAGCCCGTTACAGATTAATTACGCAGTACGGCCACGCTTGCTGATATCCGCTGCAAGGCGCTCCTTGAATGCCTCTACAGGCATGGTACCCAGGTCTTCACCTGTGCGGGTACGCACAGCAACGGTTCTGTTTTCCATTTCCTTATCGCCAATAACCAGCAAATAAGGCACCTTATTTAAGGTATGCTCGCGGATTTTAAAGCCGATCTTCTCGTTTCTCAAGTCCGCTTTTACCCTAACTCCCTTTTCCATCAACATTTTTTCCAGTTCTACCGCATAAGAAGCCTGTCTGTCAGTAATGTTGAGGATGGCAACCTGCTTGGGAGCCAGCCATGGCGGCATGGCCCCTTCATAGTGTTCAATGAGTATGCCGATGAACCGCTCAAACGACCCCAGAATCGCCCTGTGGAGCATGACCGGTGTTTTGCGTTCACCGCTTTCATCGACATATTCAGCACCCAGACGGCCCGGCATCGAGAAATCCACCTGAATCGTACCACACTGCCACACCCGGCCAATGCAGTCTTTCAGGGAAAATTCGATTTTTGGTCCGTAGAAAGCACCTTCACCCGGTAGTTCTTCCCATGGCAGCGCCTGTGCATCCAGAGCATCGGCCAGGGCTTTTTCGGCTTTATCCCAGATTTCATCAGAACCTACGCGCTTTTCAGGACGCGTAGACAGTTTGTAAAGCATGTTTTCACGACTGAAGCCAAAATCCTCATACACCTCATGGAGGAAATCAATAAAAGCAGCCACTTCCGACTGAATCTGATCTTCTGTTGCGAAAATATGGGCATCGTCCTGAACAAAGCCACGGACACGCATGATTCCATGAAGCGCACCAGATGGCTCGTTACGATGACAGGAACCAAATTCCGCCAGTCGCAGCGGCAGATCACGGTAGCTTTTCAGCCCCTGATTGAAGACCTGGACGTGACACGGGCAGTTCATGGGCTTAACAGCAATATCACGCTCTTCCGAATTGGTGGTGAACATGTCGTCCTGAAACTTGTCCCAGTGACCGGATTTTTCCCAGAGGGAGCGATCCACCAGCTGAGGCGTTCTGATCTCTTTGTAGCCATGCATAATCTGCTTTTTACGCATGTACTGTTCCAGTTCCTGATAGATGGCCCAGCCATTGGGGTGCCAAAACACCATGCCCGGTGCTTCTTCCTGCATATGGAACAGGTCCAGCTTCTTACCCAATTTACGGTGATCACGCTTCTCCGCTTCTTCCAGACGCTGCAGGTAAGCTTTCAGGGCTTTCTTGTCTTCCCAGGCCGTTCCATAGATACGGGTCAGCATTTCGTTGCTGGAATCACCACGCCAGTAAGCACCGGCCACACGCATCAGTTTGAAGGCTTTCAGCTTACCTGTTGAGGGAACATGTGGGCCACGGCAAAGATCCATCCACTCACCCTGACGGTAAACAGAAATCACTTCATTTTTCGGCAGGTCATTAATGATCTCGACCTTGTACTCTTCACCCATGGCTTTGAAAGCACTAATGGCTTCGTCACGAGTCATCACCACTCGCTCAATCCCCAGATCCTGCTTTGCCAGCTCAGCCATGCGCTTTTCAATCTTCTCCAGGTCTTCGAGGTTAAATGCCCGCTCATAGGAGAAGTCATAATAGAAGCCATTATCAATCACGGGACCAATAGTGACCTGGGCACCGGGGTACAGATCCTGAGTGGCCATTGCAAGCAGGTGAGCCGTTGAGTGACGGATCACCTCAACACCTTCTTCGTCACGGGAAGTGATAATAGCCAGCTCAGAGTCATCGGTGATTTTGGCACTGGCATCTACCAGCTCACCATTAATACGACCCGCCAGAGTCGCCTTGGCCAGGCCCGGACCAATATCCTGGGCCACTTCCATGACAGAAACGGCGTCAGCAAATTCGCGCTTGCTGCCGTCGGGAAGCGTAATTACAGGCATGAGGAGATATTCCTTAATTTTTTGCCGCCAGGGCTTTTGCCGCTATTGGCATTGTGTTCATCTTCAGTGGCAACCTGTACCGAAGGCTGCTTGCTCAACGTTCTTGCCAGCCCATACCAGAGGCTGAGAACTTTTGTACCAGTGGCAACCCATACCAGGGGATGCTTGGATTTTCTCACCGATCGAAAGGAGAAAATCTTCGGACAGTCATTAGTATTTAGCAAAGAAAAGCCGAAAGATTATTATTTTGAGTTTTTCACAGCCTGTGTCAAGTCAGGAAAAAGATAACCTCAACAGGGCTCTTGAGTTTTTAAAGGCAAGAATGGAGAAGTATCCTCCCAACGTGGGAGCTCTTTAACCGGAAAGAGTGAGAAGCTCAGTACTTTTGCGACAGCCTTCCGGGAGGGATAGCTCAGCATGCTCAGCCAGAAAGTAAAAATTCCGGAAGCTTCAAGTAAATCCGAACAAGTTGCATTTCATCTTACATTGTCTATACCTACCCGAGCCACGACAAGCCGGTCGAGCCGAATTCAGTTTATATCAATCAGCCTGTTGATGGAGAACCATCCAATGCAGTTATTAAAACCTGATCGTCTGCTTTTAATATCGACGCTGATTGTTTATATCCTGAGTCATTCGGCTTTGGCTAAAACTGACATAAATACGACGGCGTCAGTCAATCTTGAAAGTTCCACCTTTTCTTCAAATTTCAGTGAGCCTGCAATCGTTTCAGAATTTAATGTCAGCTCATCGAGTACGGTTTCCCTGGGTATCAGGCTGCCCCTGACATCATCAGACGATATCCTTTTCAGGAAAAACCAAGGTGGACTGACGGGCTTTATCTGCTCACTAATCAACCTGCCAAGTAACTCAACTTTCGTTTATGGCAACAGCTCTCACTTGAACAATATTAAAAATCATCTGGGATGTGACGTCCCCCTTCCAGAAGAGACCATAAAAAATAAACCCGATTACGACCGCTGGGTGAGCAGTATTTCCATCTGGGTTCGCGAGGGCGTGGAGATGTTTATACTGCTTAGTGCCTCTATAAAAGTTAGCCCCGGAGCCAGAAAGCAGATTTTGTACACAGCGTATCTGACCAGCTTCATCACTACGGGTAGCCTTTACGGCATCGGCGCTGCAAACGCGGAATCCGGTAAGGAAATTCCCGAGAAATGGATTCAACTTATTAACGGGTTAACAAAATTAAAAGCCAGTCTCTGCATTGGTGGCTGGGCTATTGGGATGGTTGGAGGCATTGCAGGTAAAAAAGAACTCGTCTTATCGGCGTTACTGATAAATGTTATCTCGAACACGTTTCGCGAAACCGGTAATGCCGCTCTCACTACTGTACCGCTGATCCTTAATAAAAATTACGAGGCCGGCCTATTGGGTTTAATCCCTATGGGGATCATTGCTTCAAAACTCATAGAATTCAACCCGAAAACCAACAGTGTCTTTTTGCAGAAGCTCTCATGGTTTGTAATAGCCAGTCTCGGGGCCGGACTGTTCTCGGGAGCCTGGCATGATTTTGAAAAAATTGCCGGTGAATCCGCTACTGTCTGGGATTTGGGCAAACAAACAACGGTGGGCGATGGCTATGAGATACTCAGCGATAAAAAACTGCCAATGTCGATTATTGCTCCCTTTGGATACAGACCCGATCCTACGGTTATCACCTTAACGTCCGGCCTGGGCTATTTTACAGTGGTAACTCTTGCAAGCCTCTATCTTATTATCCACAGAGTGCAACCCACAGGTATTGGTCTGTTAACGCCTGATAGCGCAGAGGCATCGGGGTTGTAATCCCATACAAGCTCTCTCTTGGGCTGCTGGGTCATCCTGTAAATGCAAACGAGTTGCGTTTCATCCCAAATTTACTATACCTACTCGAGCCAATACGAATGTGTTCAAACCAGCTTATCTGAATTCAATTTATATCAGTCAGCCCGCTCATGGAGACACATCCAATGCAACGGTCAAAAACCTGTCTTGTGCTCTTAATATCGACGATGATTGCTTATGTTTCTGTTCATTCAGCTCTGGCTAGTCCTGCTCTGAATACTTCAGAATTAGTTAAATCTGACTACTCCACAGTGGCTTCAGCAGTTAACGGAAGCACACCTGCTTCAAAATTCAATATCATAGTACCGGATAGGGTTTCCATGAGCACCAGACTGCCGCAGACAGCATCAGACGATATCAGCTGCGGGGAGAACAGAGGAAAGCTGAAAGCCTTTGTCTGCTCAGAAATCAACAACCCGAATAACTCAACTGTGTTTTATAGCAACAGCTCTGACTTTAACGCCATTAAAGATAAACTGGGATGTGAAAGCTCTACTGCAACTGTCGCCAAAAAAAGCAAACAAGGTACCGAGCCGCTTCTTACCAGCGTTGCTATCTGGATTATGGAAGGCGTGGAGATGTTCGTACTCCTTGAGGGCTCTATCAGAGTTAAACCAGAAGCCAAATATAAGATTTTGGGGACAGCGCTTGGCACCAGTCTCATTACCATGGGCGGTGTATTCACTTCGGGTGTCTTACTCTCGCAGTCAGGGATGGAAATCCCCGAGAAATGGGTTGAACTTATTACTGGCTTAACATCATTAAAAGCCAGCATCTGCGCTGGTGGCTGGGCTCTCGGGCTCGCTGGAGGTGTCACAGGTAAAAAAGAACTTCTCTTGTCAGGGTTGCTGATCAATGTTGTCTCATATACTTTTCGCGAAGCCGGAGAAGGCGCTCTGGCCACCTTACCGCTGATCCTTGATAAAAAATACGAAGCCATTTCCTTGTCTTTTATTCCTATGGGAGTCATTGCTACAAAACTAATACCATTCAACCCGGAAACCGATAGCGCCTGTTTGAGAGCATTTTCATGGATTGTAATCGCCAGTCTGGGAGCTGGACTGTTCTCGAATGCCTGGCATGAATTTGAAAAAATTGCGGGTCAATCGAGCACTCTCTGGGACTTGGGAAAAAATTTAATCGTTGGCAATGGTTATGAAATACTCAGTCGTGAAAAACTGCCTATGTCAGTTGTTGCTGCCTTTGGATACAGACCTGACCCTACGATTATTACAGTAACCACCGGTCTGGGCTTTTTTACGTTCGTATCTTTAGCAAGCCTCTACCACCTTCTCCACAAAGCCAAACCCAGAGGCAACAGACAGCTTGAAATAGAAATCATGCAGTTTTAATGCTCATCAAATGTTAAAAACCTGTTGTCAGAAAGCCATTTGGGCAATCGCTATGGCGATGTAAACCTTGTGCAGAATGTTGCACTCAGATATACACAGCAGCCAAACTCTGATTCCTATACACAGCCTGTATTGTGCTGCCTGGTTTTGTTCCGGTAAGTTTGGCTGTACTCTGCCCTTCTATATCCGATAGAAACAATCCACACTTGCTTAAACAGACAGGTTCCAGCGAAACTATAGGGCTTTTGGACAAGAACCCAGCCCGCTCCCGTTGAGCTGTTACGGAACCTTATGACCCAGCAACGCCCGGATACTCACGACTACCTCGCCCTGTTCCTGAATGATGTGCCACTGATGGATGTTCGGGCACCTGTTGAATTCAACAAAGGTTCATTCCCACTGGCGACCAGCCTGCCAATCCTGGATGATTACCAGCGTGAAGTGATTGGTACTGAGTACAGGCAGCGGGGGCAAGATGCTGCCGTCGCCCTGGGTTATCAGCTAGCCACTGACGATGTGCGTGATGAAAGAGTGACCCACTGGCAGCAATTTGTACAAAAGCATCCAGAAGGCTACCTATTCTGTTTTCGTGGCGGTCAGCGCTCTCATATTACCCAATCCTGGCTGGCCGAGTCCGGATCCCCTTACCCTCTGATCAAAGGGGGCTACAAGGCACTGAGAAGGTTCCTGATCGATGAACTGGAAAAGTCTGTTGAAGACATTCCCTTTATGATTCTCAGTGGCAAAACCGGTACCGGCAAAACTCGTCTGATTTATGACATTGAAGACAGCATTGATCTGGAGGATTTGGCCAACCATCGGGGGTCGAGCTTCGGTCGTCGTTATGGTGGCCAGCCCACTCAGATTGACTTTGAAAATCGTCTTTCTATCGCCATGCTCAAGCACCGCCACTTTAAACCAGGGCGCGCTCTGCTTCTGGAAGACGAAAGCAAGCTGATCGGGCGCTGTAGCCTGTCCCGGGTGTTCAGCAACAAGATGCAAAAGTCCTCCATTATTCTGCTGGAAGCTTCTATAGAAGAGCGTGTAGAGATAGGTCTTCAGGAGTATGTCAGCAATAACCTGGCCGAATACCAGACCGTTTACGGTAAAGAAGAGGGCTTTGCCCGCTTCAGCGAGGAGCTGACTGACAGCCTTTGCCGGATTCGCAGAAGATTGGGTGGAGCCCGTTATCAGGAGCTGGGAGAGCTTCTCTCTTCAGCCCTTCAGCAACATGAAGTTCATGGTGTCATTGATGGTTATCGGCCACTGATTGAGCAATTATTGGTTGGCTACTATGACCCCATGTACGAGTATCAGCTGGAGCAGAAACAGGAAAGAATTCTCTTCAGAGGTAACCGGGACGAGATCAGAAACAACTATCCTGAACTGGTATTAAATTGAGAAACAGTTCGGTTCCGGTAAAAAAGAGCCATACTCGAAACCAGGATGGCAATGACTGCCCACTCCTGATTGTTGGGTATGCGCCCTTCCAGCATGAAGACAAAAAGCACTCCAAATAAAACCTCAAGGGTTGTGCAGGGATAAAATCCTGAATCACTGTTGTGCGACACTGCTTTGCGTCTGCATATCCGGGCCAAACCGGTGGCTAATATCCCTGCTACCAACCCCCCTCCTCCGAAGTAAGCCCAGTCAATATTGACAACACCTCCCGAAAACAGGGTGAATTCAGGGTGGTCCAGCCAGGTCAGTGGATAAATCATGGGCAATGCCAATACAGAGCCCAGTCCGGTTAACAGATAACGATCGGAAGGATCAATATCGGGGCGCTCAGTAGCCATTAACAACTGTATGCGGGTACCTGTGAGCCAGCAGATACTCGCCAGCAGTAGACAGAACAATCCATAGACCATACTCTGCTCATGTGAGTCCGGATTAACCTGATCAAACTTCTGGGAAATCAACAGAAAAAAGGCTCCAATCAACAGCAGTAGAGGCATAGTGAGCTGGCTGGCAGCCTTTCTTTCCAAAAAGCATTTCTGAAAAATCATGGGTAAGGCGGCTATCAGAATACAGGCAAAAACGCCGCCGAGGCTCCGGATACTGATGACAAGAAACAGGTAATAAAGAAGATTCGTCAGCAGGGCCACCCAAATCCATGGCACGATACCATCTTGCCGGACTCTTTTAATAATCTCGCGACGAAAAAGGACAATGACAGAGACCCATAAACCAAATACTGCAAAGCGTCCTGCTACCAGCTCAATAGCAGAATATTCCGACATCAATCCAGGAAGAATGATCAGACTCCCCAACAAGGCTCCTGACAACAGCGAATAGACAACGCCTCTGGCAATCAACTCGGGACTTCTCCACAGAGAAACTTCAGGTTCTCTGAGCATTGTCTACAAAACCGTGATTTTCCAGCCTCCTGGCAGGATTTACCACCCTGAGCTGACCAGCGAGACAGCAAAACGGATAAAATCGGCAAAGCCATCCTGATAAATCAGATTTCAAAAAAGACTGACTGCAGGTAGTATCAGTGAAACACATTCAATCCAACCCCGGGGGAAGTATCCGTGTCCACAGATTTCGATACTTTTATCGACCGAAGTCATACCTCAAGCCTTAAGTGGGATCGCTACAAAGATAGAGATATCTTGCCTTTCTGGGTGGCGGATATGGACTTCAAATCCGCCCCTGAAATCATTGAAGCTGTGCAACAACGTGTTGACCACGGTGTTTTTGGCTATACCCTGGCCGATGAGGGTCTGGAAGATCGAATTGTCGAGCGAATGCAAAACCTCTACGGCTGGCAGATTGAAAAAGACTGGATTGTCTGGCTGCCGGGACTGGTGACCGCACTCAATATTGCGGTGAGAAGCGTCGCTGGTCCCGGAGAGACCGTTGCAGTGCCTCTGCCGGTTTACTACCCCTTTCTGATGGCACCCAGGTTGGGAGGACGCCAGATGATCGGACTGGACTGGGTGATCAGGGACAATCAGTGGCAGCTGGATTTGGAAGCCTTTGAACACAGGATCACCGACGACACCCGGCTGTTGATGCTATGTAATCCTCAGAACCCCAATGGCCGGGTACTTACCCGGGAAGAACTGGAGACTATCGAGGCGCTCTGCAAAAAGTACAGCATTGTCGTCTGTTCTGACGAAGTGCATTGCGACCTGATTCTTGATCGTAATGCCGAACACATCCCCTATGCCAGTCTGAGTGAATTCACCCGGGACACATCTATCACCCTGATGTCGCCTTCCAAGACATTTAATCTGGCCGGCTTTGGCTGTGCCTTTGCCGTAATACCAGATGGCACATTGCGCATGGAATTTCAAAGAGTGCGCAAGGGTATCGTCCCTGATCCGGATAACATGCTGATAGGCTTGACGGCTGCCAGAGCCGCCTACGAACATGGCGAACCCTGGCGCCAGAGTCTGCTCGACTATCTTCGGGGTAACCACGATTTACTGATGTCCGAAATCAATGACATTAAGGGCTTAAGTATGCTGCCACTGCAGTCTACCTACCTGGCCTGGATTAATGTCAGCGAACTGGGCCTGGATGATCCACACCGCTTCTTTGAAGATGCCGGTGTGGGATTCTCCCCCGGTGCCCAGTTTGGAGACCGTGACTACCTGAGACTGAACTTTGGCTGCAGTCGATCTACTCTGGAGGAAGGCATTCGCAGGATCAGGGCCGCAATAGCTGAGTTCAAACCCTGAATGGATTATATAGGTCTGTCATTGAATAACTGACAGACCTTTCAACTCTTTCCAGAGCAATCCATTGATAACCTGTCATCCAACAACACTTTGAAAACGTATGATCTGTGGCAGCGCGAAAGGCATTAGTTAACTGGCTGAAATTGACATATCGGTCAACCTTGATACTACTGCCTTTAAGCTCTAGACCATATAGGATATTTTAATAGTCTCTGGTCAAACCGTAACGCATTGTTAAATTGCTTTGGAGGTTAGCTCGTGCCAAATGTGACGTCTACTGAAAACACCTCGCCACTCCAGATCCCCACAAGAACGCTGATACTCGATTCAGGCACTCCGGAAGCAAAGCGCCAGGAGCTGATTCAGTATTTCTGCGAAACCTACGATATCTACGATCGTCTTTTTGAAACACTCACCGGTGATGAGGCCTACTATCGTAAGGCTATTTCCCAGAGACACCCCCTGATTTTCTACTACGGCCATACCGCAGCATTTTTTATCAACAAACTGATTGCTGCCCGCCTGATTAATGAACGAGTAGATACCGATATTGAGGCAATGGTAGCCATCGGCGTTGATGAAATGTCCTGGGATGATCTGGACGAAAACAACTACGACTGGCCAACGGTTCCAGCCATGAAGGAATACCGTCAAAAAGTCAGGGCACTCATCGTTGAATTTATAGAAACCATGCCTTTGGAAATACCCATCACCTGGGAAAGTCCAGCCTGGCTGATCATGATGGGCATTGAGCATGAGCGCATCCACCTGGAGACCTCATCGGTTCTCATTCGTCAGCTACCCCTGGCTTACGTCACGCCTCACCCGGACTGGCAACCCTGCAAAACTTCCGGGGCAGCGCCGGAAAATCAGTTGATTGAACATGCCGGTGGCCACCAGATTCTCGGCAAGCCATATGATCATGCTCTTTATGGCTGGGACAACGAATACGGTCACTATGAAGAAACTATCCCTGCCTTCAAGGCCAGCCAGTACCTGGTCAGCAACCAGGAGTTTCTTGAGTTTGTCCGGGATGGGGGCTACAACGCCGAAAAATATTGGACCGACGAGGGCTGGGCGTGGGCTACCTTTGCCGAAGCCATTCACCCTGAGTTTTGGGTTCCCGGTGATGAAAATTACCGATACCGGACCATGCTGGAAGAGATAGACATGCCCTGGAACTGGCCCGTGGATGTCAACTGCCATGAGGCTCAGGCTTTCTGCCGATGGAAGTCAGAAATGACAGGGCTGCAGATACAACTGCCGTCCGAAACTGAATGGTATTGTTTGCGAGACAGCATTGATACAGACCAACCTTATTGGAAACAGGCTCCTGGCAACATCAACCTCGAATACTGGGCCTCTTCCTGTCCGGTTAACCAGTTCAGGACGGGGGACTTTTATGATGTCATTGGCAATGTCTGGCAATGGACAACGACTCCCATTGATGCCTTTGAAGGCTTCAAGGTTCATCCCTACTACGATGACTTTTCAACCCCCACATTTGACGGCCGGCATAACCTGATCAAAGGTGGCTGCTGGATCTCGACAGGTAACTATGCGATCCGGGATTCCCGATATGCTTTCAGGCGACATTTTTTCCAGCATGCCGGTTTTCGCTATGTTGAATCCACTGCTGAGCTTAATGCCAACCTGAACCCCTACGAAACCGATGTGCTGGTGGCTCAGTATCTGGAATTTCATTATGGTGAAAGCTACTTTGGTGTTGAAAATTTCCCCCGGGCCTGTGCCGAAGTCTGCCATGAGCTGTTGACAGACCTCAACTGCACCCGGGCACTGGATCTGGGCTGCTCGGTAGGGAGAAGCAGTTTTGAGCTGGCCCGCTGGTTCAAACATGTTGATGGAATCGACTTCTCAGCTCGTTTTATCTCTGCGGCCTCCAGGCTTCAGCAGAATGGAAAAATTCGATACTTTGTGCCCTTTGAGGGAGAACTGGGTGAATACCGTGAAGCCAAACTGACTGACTTTGCCGATAACATTGATGTCAGTCGTGTTCTGTTTACCCAGGGAGACGCCTGTAATCTCAAAACCAAATACAATAACTATGACCTTGTCTTTGCCGGGAATCTGATTGATCGACTCAACGATCCCCATAAATTCCTTTCTTCTGTTCATGAGCGAATCCGTCCGGAGGGACTGCTGGTGCTGACTTCGCCCTATACCTGGCTGGAAGAATACACGTCAAAGGATAAATGGCTGGGAGGAATACGTGAGAATGGTGAGGCCCTGACAACCTATGACGGGCTGAAAAGAGTTCTGGGCCAACATTTTGAGGAGATTAAACCACCCAGAGATATTCCTTTTGTCATCCGGGAAACCGCCAGAAAACACCAGCATACCCTTGCCCAGGCAACCTTCTGGAGAAAAAAGACTTCCTGAAAACAACAGGAGTCTGATAGTCTCTGTCAGGCTCCTGATCTTTCTAGAGAAATCCTGATCAGGCCCAGCACAGTTGCTTTGAAACAATGACCCGTCATGAGGCTAAGACCTGTTAAGAGCCTCATTTTTCCATTATATTGCCCGGTCAAAACAGCGATTACGGGTTAAATGTGAGCAAAAGCAGTTTCCAGTTTCAACAAATTGGAGTGATTCACTCCTGCTACCGGCAAAAATTTGGAATCCCCCGCCAACCGGGCATTGTCACAGCGGCAGAGTCAGAGCTGGAACTGTTACCACCCTTCAACCAGGAGAACCTGGTACGTGGTCTGGAAGGTTTCTCTCACCTCTGGGTTCATTTTGTTTTTCACGAAACCATGAATCAAGGCTGGCGCCCTACCATTCGCCCTCCCCGACTTGGTGGTAAACAGCGCATGGGCGTTTTTGCCACTCGTTCGACCCATCGTCCTAACCCCATTGGCCTGTCTGTGGTAAAACTGAAAAGCATCCAATCGGGGAACGGCAAGTTGATACTGAGACTGGCAGAAGCTGATCTGCTGGATGGCACACCGGTTATTGATATCAAACCCTACCTGCCCTACGCCGATGCTCTGCCAGAAGCTAAAGGTGGCTTTGCACCTTTACCCGCCATCATGGCAGCAGTGGAATTCAGCGAAGAGGCCATGATTAAATGCCTGGCTTATGAACGCCGGACCGGACGCTCTCTGGTGGAACTGATTCAACAGGTATTGGGGCAGGATCCACGCCCGGCCTACCTCAGAGATACCACCGGGCGAAGGCATGGCTTCGCACTCTGGGACATTAATGTGGTCTGGGAGTCCAGGGGAGACCACTTTCTGGTCACCGATCTGGAATTATATCCATAAGGCCATATTCAGGAGCTGAAGAATGATTATTCCTTATCAGGAACTAAACACAGAAACACTGCACAACCTGATTGCTGAATTTGTCAGCCGGGAAGGGACCGACAACGGTTTTGAGCAGGATCAGGAAAGTCGTATTCAGCAGGTACTTGGGTTATTGAAATCAGGCGAAGTCTCTATTGTTTTTGATTCCCAAACCGAGAGCGTCAATATCATACCTGTCAAAGAAGCTCAAAACTATGAGTCTATTATCGACCAGACTTAAACGAACTGGTCTTATAAATTGGCTGTCCTACTGCAAAGCAATGAGTATGAAACGAAAAACTACTTTGGCTCAATGACCAGTACTACAGTGAGGTCTTTCATTCTCAATGCACGGATAAAACTCTTTATCTCCACGGCTACGATTCCCGGAATACCCAGTCCCAAGATAGCCGCTAAGGCCTGGCTGCTATACCTGATCCAGTTTTGCTTGATTCGGTATGAAAAATAGAACCAGGTATTTGTAATGACCTGGTCCACAGCAAGCAGGGAAGACACTACGACTACTTTCAATCTCTGATTTTCGTCTGATCCTGCATTGTCATTTTCATTAACTATGAAGCCTGCTTCATCCGAATCGGGACCGGCTATAAATGAAGCGTTGGCTAACTGAGCTGTACAGGGCAATGCTATTAATGAACTGGATGAAGCAGGCGCTGACATAGTGCAATTACAAGCAACATCTAAACCTGCCTCAGACCATGCACTTACAGGAGCAAAGCCGACTTGATAACGCTCCTCCAATGCGGACATACCCTTGTGTTTATCGGCATCATCAACCTCTATCAGACCCCACGCCTGTTCTCTGTCTTTTAATCCAAATGCTCCCTGAATTATTTCAATATCAGAACAGTTACTACTGCACCGGATACCCCCCATATAATGATCAGGATCCGATGACTGAACCAAGTCGATCGATAGATCATTGCCAAACTGATCAACGACGCTGTTACAGGTAGAATCGACAAAGCTCAGAACGTTTTCTCCGGGCCATACGTTTATAGCAAACAAGACAGCACTGCCTTGTGACGAATCAGGTGTTGGCGTATCAGTGGGTACGGATAGAACGGTTCTAGTGTTTTTCATAGTCAACTGCACTCGCCCTGTTTTATCAGAACATTCAACATTCAATGCAGCGTTTTGAATATGTGCTGGTCCTTTTACGCCTTGCAGGAGATTAAATTCAGAGTGCATAAATCGAAAGATGAAGTTTTCTTCTGATCCTTGTCCACCAGCAAAGCTTGTACACCCCAATTTTACGGGTTTAATCTGCGCCTTGTTATCTACCGGACCCAGTACCACTTTGACGTTGTCTGCTACAAAGATACCCGCACCCATCAGATTTAGAATACCTGACGCTGCATAATTCTGTCTGGTCGGGGTTGAAGAGGGGTACGCAGATGGCGCAGTTGCTTGCGTACTGTCTGCGACTGAAGGGTTTCTGGAATCAATTTCAACATTAGCCAGATAATAGACAGAATCACTATGAGTCGCCGACATCACGTAGTGGTCCTGTAAGCCTCCCTGAGTAACAAACTCAGGCAGAATATCTGCTCCATTTCCCACAAAAGCCGAGTTATCCGGCAAGTGAAAAGTTGATCCCCCTTCGTGGCTGATTCTGGCATCCTCTGGCAATGGCAATTCATAGACGACTGGCTGTTTCTTTTCATGTAATTGCTCTGCATCAAAGATAAAGAGGGTTGGATGGAGCGTTTCAAAAACCTCATGACTCAATCTTTCTGATGTAGCGGATATTTTTCGTATCATAACCGTTTCAGGAATTAGAGAAAGACGATTGTTCTTTTCCCTGATAAGTGCCTTGAAAGCGGCTAAATGATGACTGCACACGTTTCTGTCGACACGACTGGTCAACTCAGAACAACTCGAAACCTCTGTATATGTGGAGCTGACCGTTGAACTAACGGCAGGAAAAGCACAACTGGGGAAGGCATAAATTGATAACAGTAAAGCAACTACTATATCTAACCTGAAAATTATCATAACAGCAATCTGTCGATTTTTTAAAAGTCAAGATAGAAGCGTCCTTAACGTAACAATCCTTCCTAAGACCGTTATTCATCCTAGACCAGATATTTAATAAATAAAGGCAAAGTCTTCTCTAGCAAAAAGAATATCCATTGTCGTATTTTTTTAACCGAATGAGGAATTACAGCAACGCAGGAGCAGTTGCCACGAACGCCTGAAAAACAGGTCAGAAAATGTGATTTCGTACGGTGGGGTACTTAGAGTGAATCAAAATCATCATGTAACAGAGAGTGTTTTATCGGCGATACACTGTACCCTCTCAATCCACTGACACATTTCGGAACCAACTGGAGTGCCGGGAGACCCAAACCCAATGTAGCCGCCAACACCTGACTGGTATGCCTTATCCAGGCTTGCCTGATACGGTCTGAAAGCCGGAACCAGATTTGAGCAATGAACTGGCTCCCGCCGAACAGGCAAGATATACCTATGATCTCTAATCCGGTTAATTTTGATCTGCTGATTTTATTCCCGACCAGAGCATCTGCATCAGCCGTTGTGTAAGGTATCTGAGTTGCAAAGGGAGAAGCAGTGCATGCAACATTAAAACCTGCCTTAGACCATACACCCACTGGAGCAAAACCCGCTCGATAACTCTTCTCATATTGAGCCCAACAGCTCTCTTTTTCGGCATGTTCAACCGGTATCCAACCCCATGCCTGATCACTGTCTTTTAATCCGAACGCTCCCTGAACCATTTTGATATCAGAACAGTCACTGCCAAAGACGCCGCCCATATAGTGATCGGGATCCGATGGATTAGCAGGGTCGATGGACAGGTCGTTACCAAACTGATCAACGACACTGTTACAGGTAGAATTGACAAAGCTCAGAATATTTTCCTTAGGCAACAAGCTAATGGAGAACAACACACTACTGCCCTGGGGCATCCCGCGTCCTGCAGCATCAGTTTCAGTGGATACAGACAAGACCGTTGTAGTGTTTTTCATAGTCAACCGCACTTGCCCTGTTTCCTTATAACATTCAAGATTCAATGCAGCGTTATGAACATTATTTAACCCTGGCTGAAGTTCAATGTCAGAGTCTGTAAATCGATAGATGAAATACTCTTCTGCTCCTCTCCCATCAGCATAATCAGTACACCCCAGGTCTACTGTATTAACCCTCATCCCATTATCCGCATGATCAAGTACCACCTTGATATTGTCTGCAACAAAAATACCTGCCCCCCTCAAATCCAGAATACCCGGAGGCGCATGATACTGCGTGGTCGGGGTTGAACCGGGGGATACTGTGGCAGCTGTTGCTAATGAACCACCCTGCTCTTGAGAATTTCTGGAATTGATTTTGATATTCGCCAGATAATAGACGGAATCATTACAGGTTGCCGACATCACGTGATGATTCTGCATGCCTCCCGCAATCACAAATTCAGGCAGAATATCCTCTCTGTTCCCCACAAAAGCCGAATTAACAGGCAATTGAAAACTCCTGGTCATCCTGGGATTGCCACTGTCAGGCTCTGTCAGTGGTAATTCATAGACGGCGTGTTCACCCTTTCCTGATACTCGCTCTGCATCAAAGATGAACAAGGTTGGATGGGTGACCCTAAAAACCTCATGACTCAATCTTTCTGTTGTAGCGGATATTTTTCTTATCCTGACCGTCTCAGAAATTGGAGTAGCGGCTGGAAAAGAGCTTGTGGGAGTTTGCAAGGAAATATTTGAGGAAGCACTTGCCGATATATTTTGGGAGGTAACCGGAGACGCACTTGGAGAAGGTGTTGCCGAAGGTGACTGATTATTCTTCTTCCTGATAAGAGCCTTGAGAGCGGGTAAATGTTGACTGCACACCTTTCTGTCGAAACTACTGGTTAATTTTGAACAACTTAAAAACTTTGTATATTCGGAACCGACCGTTGGCCCAACAGTAGTGATAGCATGACAAGAGAAGCCACAAATTGCTGACAATAGCGCAACAGCTAACCCGATTCCGGAAATATTCATAACTGCACTCTGTCTGATTTTTAAACGTTAAAACAGAAGTATCCTTTCCTTAACCATACTTTTTAGGGGCGTTACTTATCCTAGCAGCCTGTCGGACTTAAGCGTCCGTAGCGAGGATTGCAAGAAATTGAGGATAAAAATCTCTGTTTCTGAGGAGAATAGCGAGCTATTTGACGAAGAAACAGGGATTTTTAGACCAATTTATTGCAACCGCACGACTGCATGGATGCAGGAGCTAGAGCAACGCAGGAGCAGCTGCCGCGTAGGACAGTCTTAAGTCCGACAGGCTGCTAGACCGGATATTTCATAAATACAGGAAAAGTCCTGTCCCATAGTAAATAACCCGGACCACCGAATTGTGGAGGGTTCAGAAAAACCTTCCGGAGGCGGATCATATGGGCTCCTAGTGTAGTGCGTCGTTCTTTTTGCAACTTAACCGGCGATTAGCCCGAACGACTTTTTCTAAGATATCATTTGCCTTAGCAGTCCAGATAAACGGCTTTGGATTTTGATTATGCTTTTCAATATATTCATCAATCGCACTGACTAGCTGTGGCACACTGACAAACACACCACGGCGTAAACGCTGACTCGTGAGATCCCGAAAAAATCTCTCAACCATGTTTAACCATGATGCTGACGTTGGCGTAAAGTGCATATGAAAACGAGGATGTTTTTCCAGCCATTCTCGCACCTTCGGGTGTTTGTGAGTCGCATAGTTGTCGCAAATCAGGTGCAGCTCTTTGTCTTTTGCCGTTTCCCTATTTATCTGTTTAAGAAACTTCAACCATTCCACATGGGTATGACGCTGCTGGCACTGACCGATGACAGCACCATCAAGTACATTCAGTGCTGCAAAGAGAGTGGTTGTACCATGTCGTTTATAATCATGAGTCATTGTTGCGGCACGCCCTTTCTTCAACGGTAAGCCAGGCTGTGTTCGATCGAGTGCCTGAACCTGACTTTTTTCATCACAGCACAGCACCAACGCATGTTCAGGAGGAGACAGATAGAGTCCGACAATATCTTCAAGCTTCTCCACAAATTTCGGGTCTCGGGACACCTTGAATGTCTTTTCCAGGTGAGGCTTGAGGCCATATGCATGCCATATCCGGCGAACACTTCTCTCACTGATACCGCTAACAGCAGCCATAGTTCGGGTGCTCCAGTGAGTGGCATTTTCCGGAAGGGTGTTTGTGGTCAGACTCACAATCTCAGCAGCATCAATCTTCTTTTTACGGCCACTGCGAGCTCGATCCTGTTCAATCCCGGAGAAGCCTTCCTGAGCATATCGGTCACGCCAGCGGCTGACCTGATGACGACCGATCTTCAGTATTTGCGCAATCTCAAGATTGCTTTTTCCTTCTGCAGAGAGAAGAACAATCTGGGCACGGCGGGCCAAGCGAAGAGGGCAAGTATTTGATGAAGTAATCTTTCTGAGTCGTATTTCTTCAGAAGCATCAAGTATTATCTCTGTGGCAACTCGCATAGTAAAAACAGGCAGTGGTTGGAATAACATCCATAGTAGACCGTTAGGAGTCTTTATGTACTGTTAATTAGGTCGCACTACACTAGCGTGGTTCAAATATATCTTGATATCCCAATGGCTCTTTATCCCCCAATACGGCGTGCCCTGACCTTCCTCTCAATCCACTGATACATCCCGGTAGCCACTGAAATGCCGGAAAACCCAAACCAAACGTAATAGCTAATGCCTGACTGGTATGCCTTATCCAGGCTTGCCTGATCCGTTTTGAAAGATGGAACCAGGACTGAGTAACGATCTGGTCGGCAAGAAACACGCCAGCTCCAACGCATACTTTCTCCCCCGTGGTTAATTTTTCTAATGCCTTTAATCCTTCGGCATCAGTCTTATTCATAACCAGAGCGCCTGTAACAACAACATCAGGAGTCAGTGCGGGTGAAACCTGAGTCGTAAAGGAAGAAGTTGTGAATGAACTGACTGAAGTGTTTGAAATGGATGAAGTAGATGTTGGCATACTGCAATGACAGGCAACATCAGAACCTGCCGAAGACCATTCGCTCACTGAAGCAAATCCAGCCTGATATCTTTTCTTACCCCAGCAGCTACGCTTACCGACGTTCTCAACAGCCGGTACAAAACCCCATGCTTGCTCTCTGCCTTTTAATCCAAATGCTCCATTTATCATTTTGAAATCAAAACAGAAATTATTATTAAAGACGCGCCCCATATAGTGATCAGGATCCGATGGATTATCCCGATCAATGGATAAATCATTGCCAAACTGATCAACGACGCTGTTACAGGTAGAATCGACGAAGTTCAGAACGTTTTTCCTGAAATATAAGGCTATATAGAACAACTCACTACTGCTTTTTGGTGAATCGGTTGCTGTCCTGCCAGTGGGTACAGATATGAATGTTGTGGTGTCTTTCAAGGTCAGCGCCACTTGCCCTGTTTTCTGAAGACATCTGACACTCAATGCAGCGTTTTGACGGCGTGTTGGTCCTTGCTCACCTTGTGACAGATAAAACTCAGAGCGCATAAATCGGTAGATGAAATTTTCCTCGGTTCCAAACCCGTCAGCATAATTGGGACAGCCCAGCTCTACCAGCCCGATCTTCATATCACTATCCGCTGGGTCCATTACCACTTTAATGTTGTCAGCAACAAAAATACCCGCACCTCTGAGATCCATAATACCGAATGGAGTGTGATTCTGTGTGGTCGGGGTTGTAAACGGCTGCCCTGTTGCTAAACCCCTCCCCATATCTAAAGGATTTCTGGAATCAATTTCGATATTCGCCAGATAGTAGACAGAATTACTACGGGTTGCCGAGATCATGAAATGATGATGTTTGCCTCTCCCAATCACAAATTCCGGCAGAATATCTGCATTGTTTCCCACGAAAGCCGAGTTATCCGGTAATTGAAAAGTATTAAATGTTCTACGACCGCGACTGATGGTCTTAAGTGGTAATTCATAAACGGCTGGTTGCTCCTCTCCTGACGATTGCTCTGCATCAAATATAAACAGGGTTGGAACGTCCGTTTTAAAAATCTCTTGACCCAATGGTTCTGCTGTAGCGAATATTTTTCTTATCTCGACCGTTTCAGCAATGGGCGCAGACACTGAGGGGGTACCTGGGTGTATCCCTGGAGAAGTGCCCGGCGTAAATGTTGTCGGAGGTACCTGATTGTTCTTTTGCCTGATGAGATCCTTAAAAGCATCTAAATGGTGCATGCAAAAGCTCCTATCGGTATCACTGGCTAATTCAGAACAACTTGAAAATTTTGTACATGTGGAACTTTCCGTTGAGCAAGCTGTGGGTGAAGCATGACAGGAGAAGGTATGGATTGCTAACAATAGGACAGCCCCTTGCCCGGATCTGGAAATATTCATAACTGCACCCTGTCTAATTTTTAAACATTAAAAATATAAGCACCCTTTCTTTAATAATCCATCCGAAGGCTACTATTTATCCTGCACTGCATATTTTATAAATAAAGGTAATGCCCTCCCTAAGATGGAATGAGTCCCATTCCTTTGGAAGTGGTGTTTTTTCGACAAACTACATCTCTAGAGCGGGATCTTTCAATAGACCAATCTCTATATCTGCTTTTTTCAATCCACTTCTACATTTCGGTAGCAACTGGATGGCGGGAATACCCAAACCTAATGTAGCAGCTAATACCTGACTGGTATGCCTTATCCAGGCTTGCTTGATACGGTTTGAAAGATAGAACCAGCTATGAGTAATGGCCTGATCCAAAGTAACTGCGGCAATACCAATGCCTGCTTTCTCCAGTTCGGTCAATCCTTTAGTGCCATTACTGTCAATAGACAGAGCACCTTTACCCGGAATCAGTGTGTGTGAAGTGTATGCTACCTGCGTTGTATAAAGATAGGTTGGGAATGAACTGAATGAAACCGATGTTGGCATGGTGCAATTGCAGGCAACATCCAAGCCTGCCTTCAGCCATGCACTCACAGGAGCAAATCCCAGTTGATAACGCTCAGTCGAACACCTGTGCAGATCGGTGTGATCAACATCTATCAAGCCCCACGCTTCCTCTCTGTCTTTTATTCCAAACGCTCCATGGATTCTTTTAATATCAGAACAGTCACTGCCTCCCCGGAACACCCCCATATAGTGATAGGGACGAAATAAATCCGTTAAGTCGACCGATAAATCATTGCCATGCTGATCAACAACACTGTTACAGGTAGAATCGTCCAGGCGCAAAACGTTTTCCCTGGGCGATAAATTCATAGAGAACACGACACCATTGCTATGTGGCGGACGGGCTAACAGAGGTTCAGTGGGTACAAATATCACTGTTGTGGTGTCTTGCATGGTCAATTCCACATGCCCCGTTTTCTCATTGCAATCGACATTCAATGCAGCATTTTTAAAACGTTTTACCTCTTTCAGGCTTTTCCGGAGATCAAATATGGTCTCCGTAAATTGATAGATAAAATGCTCCTCTGTTCCTTTCCTGTCAGCAGAATTTGCGCACCCCAGTATGACCAGATCAATATCATCCTGATTATCCGCCGGATCAAGTACTACCTTGATGTTATTTGCAACAAAGATACCTGCGCCCTTCAGGTTCAGAACGCCTGCGGGTATGTGAGCCTTTGAAGTGGGAGTTGTAACGGGGGATCCTGTAGGAGCTGTTGTTGATCTAACAGCCTTTTTGCGAGGATTCCTGGAATCAATTTCAATATTCGCCAAATAATAGACAGAATCATTATTGGGTGCCGACATCACGTAATGACTCAGTATACCGCCCTCAATAACAAATTGAGGCCGAACAGTCGTGCCGTTCCCAACAAAAGCAGAGTTATTCGGTAACTGAAAACTGTTGACACTTCCGGAACTGCCACTGACGCCACCTTTCAACGGTAATTCATAGATGGCCGGTTGCCCCTTTCCGGGGACTTGCTCTGCATCAAAGATAAACAAGGTTGGATCACTAGTTCTAAAAATCTCATGACCCAGTCTTTTTGTCGTAGCGGATATTTTTCTTATCTTGACCGTTTCATCTATCAAGTAGGTACCTGGAGCAGTGCTCAGGGAACTATTTGGAGGAATACTTGAGTAAGCTAGCGGGGAAGACGTTGTCGGAGATACCTGGCTGTTTTTTTTTCTGATGAGTGCCTTGAGAGCAGGTAAATGTTGATCACACACCTCTTTGTCGAAACTACTGGTTAATTCTGAACAACTAAAAACATATGGATATGTGGAACTGAACGTTGGCCCAACAGTAGTGAAAGCATGACAGGGAAAAGCATACATTGCCGAGAGTAGAGCAACCGCCAGGCCGGGTCTGGAAATATTCATAACTGTACTCTGTCTGATTTTTTAAAAGCCAAAACTGCAGCATCTTTACTGTGATAATTCTCTTTAAGTTCGTCGTAAATCCTAGCAGCCTGTCGGACTTAAGCGTCCGTAGCGAGGATTGCAAGAAATTGAGGATAAAAATCTCTGTTTCTGAGGAGAATAGCGAGCTATTTGACGAAGAAACAGAGATTTTTAGACCAATTTATTGCAACCGCAGTAGGACAGTCTTAAGTCCGACAGGCTGCTAGACCGGATATTTCACAAATAAAGGGTGACACTCCCCCCTTGTCGAGGGTGTCACAAAACTCTGATTCCCATGCTTTCGGACCTTGTGGGTCCCAGCTAGGGAACCCATACCTATCTCACGGTGTAGAGTCTGCTTTTCAGTGGAGGTATGCATTCCCACGCATAAGCCTCCATCAGCAGTCACCGGGTGCCCCTTGGATCTACAAACACGCAAGCGGAAGGCTCTGCACCTGCGCGGCCCGGCCTGCGCGGCGCGGCCTTCACGCCTTATATCACCGCCCTAAAAGGGCGATGGTTTACGGCGATTTACGCTAATCCAGATTACCGACTTACAGGAGGCTAGCAACAAACTATGGCTGCTTTTCTTCTGTCAATAGAGTGTGCACTGCACTCCTACCTCTCAACCGACTGATGCATTTTGGCATCAACTGGATTACCGGCAGCCCCACCCCCAATGTAGCGGCTAACGCCTGACTGGTATGTCTAATCCAGTCTTGCCTGATCCGATGTGAAAGATAGAACCAGCCTTGAGTAATGACCTGGTCCACAAAAACAGCGGCGAGTCCTATGCCTGCTATTTGCCCCGGGGTTAATCCTGCCGCACTGGCATCATTCTTTACCTGAGCATCGGCACCAACAATAGCGTAGGGCACCGGGGTTATAGAAGTAGATGTTGGCATTGTGCAATTAGCTGCAACTTCAACACCTGCTTCAGACCATTCGCTCAATGAAGCAAACCTTGGTTGATAAGTCTTTTTCACTGCAGGATCACAGCCATAATCACTGTTGTAATCAGTTAATATCCAACCCCATGCCAGTTCTCTGTCTTTTAATCCAAAGGCTCCATGAATCACATTAATCTCAGTACAGATACTGTTCCAGATGTTACCCATATACAGATCGGGACGCGATGGATCAGCTGAGTTAATGGATAGATCATTGTCAAACTGATCAACGACTCTGTTACAGGAAGAACCGACAAAGCGCATAATGTTGTTTCTTGGCCATAAGGAAATAGAGAACAACTTACCACTGCCTGGTCCATAAGAGGATATTGGATCTCCAGGGGGTACAAATATAACGGTTGTAGTGTTTCTCATGGTCAATCGCACTTGCCCTGTTTGTTGATAACAGGAAACACTTATTGCAGCGTGAAAACCATATTTTGTTTTTTTTAAGCCTTGCAGTAGATCAAATTCAGAGTCCATAAATCGATAGACGAAAGTCTCTTCTGTTCCTCTCCCGTCAGCAAAATTTGTACATCCCAGCTTTACTGGTTGGAGAGTCTTACGATAATCTGCCGGATCCAGTACCACCTTGATGTTGTCTGCAACAAAAATACCCGCACCTTCCAGTTCAAGAATGCCTAAAGGTATATGATTCTCTTTACCGGTGGAGTCTGAGGCAGCCGTCGCTGAAGAACCGCCGCTGTCCAGAGGATTTCTGGAATCAATTTCGATATTCGCCAGATAGTAGACAGCATCATTATTGGGTGCCGACATCACATAATGATTCTGTATACCTCCCTCGATTACGAACTCTGGCCGAATATCTTTACTGTTCCCCACAAAAGCTGAGTTATCAGGCAACTGAAAACTCTTTACTCCCCTGATATCGTCGCCACTATCGGGCACAGTCAATGGCAATTCATAAACGGCGGGGTGTTCCTGTCCGGGTGATTGCGCATCAAAGATAAACAATGTTGGAATGCTGGTTTCAAAAACCTCTTTATCCAGCCTTGTTGTAGCCGATATTTTTTTTATATTGACCGTTTCGGGAATTGGAGAAGCACTAGGTGAAGCCGTTGAGTATGATGTTGTTGGAGATATCTGATCGTTTTTTTCCCTGATCAGAGCCTCAAAAGCCGACAAATGATAGTCACACACCTTCTTATCCACATCGCTGGCTAAATCAGAGCAACTTGAAACCTTCGTATCTGTGGGACTGCCTGTTGGCGCATCTGTCGGACTGCCTGTTGGCGCATCTGTGGAACTGCCTGCTGGCGCATCTGTGGCGTAGACATGACAGGGTAAGGCATAAATTATTGACAATAAAGTGATGACCAAACTGTATCTGGAAATATTCATAACTGTACTCTGTCTGATATTTTAAAGTCACAACAGATGAATCCTTACCACGATAATCCTATTTAATGTCTTCATAAATAAAGGCAATGTCTTCAACAGTAGGAAATGAGCCTCATGCTTTTGGAATGTTTATATCAGGAAGCCGGTAACACTGCTTTAAAAATTCATATTACCGACTTGCAAAGAGCTTTGTGCCAAACCACGATCGAGCTTAATGTGTCAACAGAGTATAGAATCTCTTTCCACTCAATCCACTGCCACATTTTGGGTAGCGACTGGACTGCTGACTGCCGGGTACCTGGCTTCTGACCTGAGGTTAATCCTGCTGTGCCAATATTATTCGTGGCTTTGGAAGTCGGCAAATCAGAATGACAGGCAACATCAAAGCCTGCCGAAGACCATGTACTCACTGAAGCAAATCCCGGTTGATAACGCTTAGCAAACACATTCGAACATTTGTGGGAAGCGGCTGGATCAACGTCTATCAAGCCCCATGCCTCATCTCTGCCTTTTAATCCAAATGCTCCCCGGAATGCCAAACGTGAACACCCTGCACAAGATGGTTGTTCAGGACGAACAAGATTAGGTTTTTGTGCTGTGGGTGGGGCTTAATATTTACCCTGAGATCTGTGATTAAAATCAGTGTGTAAACGTTGCCAATGGTGAAGGTTTTTTTATTAAAATCTGAAAAGTCTTTACAGCACTGAATGGAACAATTTTTTTGATGGATAAGTATAAATACAGAGTCTAGACTTCATGTCGATTGCTTCAAGGGGTCCTGAGCATGATCACGCTGAAACACTATTTATTAGCCCGATTAGTCGTCCCTTTACTCCTGTTGATGGCTTTGTTTGCAGAAGCCCGGACGACTCAATCTCCAAACGTCAACTCTTCTCCAGCCACAACCTCTTCTTCTACAGCACCCTATTCTCCTCTGCCGACAGTATTGTGTGACTCTCTTACGGGACTAACGACGGGGGTTATTCAGCGGCTGAACCAGTACAGCAAACTTTTTAGTGGACGACAGTGTATTGTTCTCACTGCTGATCCGACAGGGGAGACAGAGGATCTGAGTGAGACGATCAAACGGATTCCTGAAGACACTGTTATACTGCTCTCTTCCGAGACTCTGTCTACTGCGTCATCTACTTCTACATCCTCTCTCCCTCCGGTGGATAAAACCCAGGTTGAGTATCTTATTGATAAAGCAATAGTTTTGAAGAACGGTCAGAACATCATTGGTGCAGCAGACGATGGTTTTGAAATAGTTATCAGAGTTGATGCAGGTTTTAGAGATCTATCTATGGTCTTTATTGATGACATGCACGATTTCGATAAAACCAGAGACAGTCACATAAGGCATGTTACTTTCCAGCCCGTTGGACCTGATAACAATGTGGGGGCTTTTTCTATTATTTATGCTGGTTGTTATAACCGGAAACTGATTGTAGAAAATAACCTGTTCCATGTCTCTGTCAGACGGGCCGGACTTTACTTCTCTTGCGCAGGCCCCCTTGATGCATCGGTGAACCAGAGTTCGGGCCTGCGGTTTGCCGATAACACTATGATAGGCAAATCCATACTCTACGGTGGGAGGGATATTGTTCCCAAAGGGATAGATATTTATTATGCCGGTACGCAGCAGTTACAGAAGATCGCTGTTATTGGAAATAGATTCAAGGGCGAGATGGCACACGCGGGTGACTTTTACCTACCGGCAGGGAGCAGTATGGATATTTTCAGAAACATTGTTGATATCAACAACAATACGCTAGGCAAGAAACCTCTTCCAACAGGATTAGCTCGTTTTAGAGATGGTTTCCTTCTCAGAGGTAGTTATGATACTAAAGTCAACTTGCTACCTCCTCTTTTTAATCTGGCAGGCAATCGGATACGCTCAAAAAATACAGCTATAGGTATCGAAGGACACATTAAACTGGCACTGGCCTGTAACCATCTCAAGGCGGTCAATCCGTGGCGACAATATCCACCTTCATGGTGGTGGCGACCACAACAATACGGCTTGAAAGCCGTTGATCCACTACCATTGGCAGGAGAGTGTGAAGTCACTGAGGATTCAGCCGGTGCCATGGTAACGCCCACTTCAGCGAAAGTCTGCCAGGTTTTCAATACCTGGAGGTCTATCAATGGTTCCATGATCAATCCTTTGAGTGGACTGGACAGCCTTGATGGTCAGCTATTCAGTCTTGATGGTCAGTCATTTTTGATTTATGAGTCTGCCCCTCGGTGACTGTTGTTTCCTACAACACGAACTCTGAGGCCGACGAGGCCGGCACGGTGTCCACTTAAACACCTTCAACCATTTGCCCCTGGCAGACGGTCGTTAAACTTCTGGAAAACGGTATTCCGCTTTCCAAACTCACAGTAGGTCACGCCATGGAATACCTATACGAATGAGATAAAGCATACGATCAGGCTTGTTATTTATACGGGCTTGTTTGAGAATTGGCTGAAGCTTCAACCAGTGCTTGTCACGGAGCATGAGGCGGGGCATAAAAGATTCGTATCAGGGCTTGTGCGAACTGCAATGATACGGGTCTGTGAACCTTTCTCAAGCCTGCGAACAAAACCTCAAAAGCCCCTGGGCCACCAAAGCCCGAATTCGATTGAAAAGTATAAGAAACAGCTTGCAAAAACAGAGAGCTGATTTTTCCAGGGAAGCGTGTTATGCACCTTAACGTAGAAGAAATGTCTGATACACAAGCCTATCACTTATTGACCCAAACTGTGATTCCCCGGCCTGTGGCCTGGGTGCTCACTGCTAATGAAGAGGGCGATTTTAATCTGGCACCGTTTTCATTTTTTACCGCAATCAGCAGTAACCCACCGCTGATTATGTTTTCTGTCGGAAGTAAGCCCTCTGGCGAAATAAAAGACACACGTCGCAATATTTTGCGTAGCAGATCGTTTGTTGTTCATATTGCACCTTCCTCATTAGCAGAAGAAATGACTGAGACAGCTCGAACGCTGGACTATGGCCAATCTGAATTAGAGCGTATTCATCTGACAACCAACAATGATTGGCAACAATCACTGCCTCGCTTATCTGAATGTGATATCGCTTTGTACTGCCAACTCTATGAGTATCAGGAAATCGGCAAGAACAAACAGGGACTTGTATTCGGCGAAATCAAACAAGCGTATCTGTCGGATAAAGTCGCATCTAAAGGCGAACGGCTGGTCATTGATGCAACTCAGGTAGATCCCATTTCTCGACTGGGTGGTAATGATTACGCTGCGCTGGGTAAGATCATTACCATTCAGCGACCCGTTTAACTGGCGCTATTTTTCGGGATGAAAGTCATTCAGAGGCCTTTGATGATCTCTTGAAGAAAGCGAAAATGACGATAACGTCCCGAACTGCGATCAGTCGCTGAATCCTTGGAGGCTTCTTGCTCAAAGACGGCAACGTCGAAGCTGGGCACCGTAGTTTGAGGCTCGGCTGTGCACTTTTTTAGAGGTATTCAACAGCCAGGTTTTTTTCTTGTGACTACCCCGTTTGTAGCCGCCCCAACCCTCATGGTAATTCAGGTACAGCAGATCGGTATGCCACAGAGAGACACCATTGATAGTACGCGTTTTATGGGTATACCAGCCAATAAAATCAATGGCATCCTCAAAGTCATCCCGCGCCTTGAACCAGCCACCATTCTCTTTCAGATACATCTCCCAGGTGCCGTCCAGGGCCTGGGCATAGCCGTAGGCCGATGAACTTCTGGGCAGTGGTATGAACAGGAAACGGGGTCTGGGGGGCCTTACATCATGACGATAAGCGGACTCCTGATACATAATAGCCATCATGACCTGGATGGGAGTCCCCCATTTTTCATTGGCTTTTTTAGCATGGCGATACCAGCTACGCTTTTCTTTAAAAATACTACAGAGGTTATGAGGGTTGGCAGGTGGTGTTGTACTGGTGGCACAGCCGGTCAGAAAAAGAAATCCGGCTATGGTTACGATCAGTGCCAACCTTCGTTTCACTTATCAAACTCCCCATTCCTTCAGCAAATGAGCAAACTCATCTTCTGTGACGACACGAACGCCGAGATTTTGAGCTTTAGTCAGCTTGGATCCTGCCTTTTCTCCGGCCAGTAACGCCGTGGTTTTTGCTGAAACAGAGCCGGTGACTTTGGCTCCCAGCTTCTGTAATACAGCCTTGCCTTCATCACGGGTCATAGTGAGCAGGGTACCTGTCAGCACCCAAACCTCACCTGCCAGTGGTTGAACCACGTCGGCTTCCGGTTCGGCTTCTTCTTCCCAGTGCACCCCAACCTTCAGCAGTTCATCAATCACTTCAAGATTATGTTCCTGCTTAAAAAACTTTTCAATATGAGCGGCAACGACCGGGCCAACGTCATCCACTTCCTGTAACTGCTCAAGGGTCGCTGACCTGATCGCCTCAAGATCACGATAATGAGCCACCAGACTCCGGGCAGTCGCTTCACCTACCTCACGAATGCCGAGGCTGTAGATAAATCTGGCCAGTGTCGTTTTCTGACTAACCTTCAGAGCATTGATCAGGTTAGTGGCTGATTTCTTACCCATGCGCTCCAGGGATGCAACAGGCTCTACTTCGAGCTTGTGGAGATCAGCGACAGTATTCACAAGACCTTTGTCGACAAACTGCTCCACCAGCTTATCACCCAGGCCATCGATATCCATGGCTTTTCTGGAAGCAAAGTGCTTGATAGCTTCCTTACGCTGGGCGGAACAATAAAGACCGCCGGTGCATCGGGCTGCTGCTTCGTCTTCATCTCTTTCAACGTCTGAATGACAAACCGGGCAGTGTTCAGGCAACTCAATATCTCTGGCATCATCCGGTCTTCGGTCGGGAATGACCCGAACCACCTTCGGAATCACATCCCCGGCACGGTGAATCACAACGGTATCACCGATTTTCAGCCCCAGACGTGCTACCTCGGCCATATTATGAAGGGTTGCATTGCTGACGGTGACCCCACCCACAAACACCGGCTCGAGTCTGGCAACCGGGGTAATGGCACCGGTTCTTCCCACCTGGAACTCGACGTCTTTCAAAATGGTCATTTCTTCCTGGGCGGGAAACTTGCGAGCAATGGCCCAGCGGGGAGCACGGGCGACAAACCCCAGTTGTTCCTGCTGGGCCAGACTGTTGACCTTGTAAACGATACCATCAATTTCGTAGGGCAAGGCTTCGCGCTTGTCTTCTATTCTGGAGAAATATTCAGCGCAGGCAGCAGCCCCTTTCACTACGCGCAGTTCAGGGTTTACCCGCAGGCCCCAGGTTCTAAAACACTCAAGAATATCGGCATGTCTGTCTGGTAACTCACCCCCTTCAACAATGCCGGCACCATAACAATAAATCTCCAGGGGTCTTTTCGCCGTTATTTTTGAGTCAAGCTGCCTCAGACTGCCCGCTGCTGCATTACGTGGATTGACAAACACTTTTTCATCCCTGGCTTTAGCTCTCTGATTGAGTCTTTCAAAACCTTCCCTGGGCATAAAGATTTCACCACGGACTTCCAGACGATCAGGCCAACCATCGCCCAGCAACTTCAGAGGAATAGAAACGATGGTGCGCACATTCAGAGTGATATCTTCACCGGTCCTGCCATCCCCCCGGGTAGCACCTCGCACCAGTGAACCCCTCTCGTACAGAAGGCTGACCGCAATGCCGTCCAGCTTGGGTTCGCAGGCATATTCCACCACTGAACCAGTGCCCAGACGCTCCCGTACCCTGCGGTCAAAGTCATTGAGATCATCCTGGTTAAAAGCGTTATCCAGTGACAACATGGGCAGTTCATGACGAATCTGTCCAAACGCCGACAGAGGTGCGGCACCCACACGCTGGGTGGGTGATTCAGGTGTGACCAGCTCCGGAAAGTCCGCTTCGATGGACTTCAGCTGTTGCATCAGGCGATCATAACTGGCGTCGGCAATGACGGGATCGTCGATTACATAATAACGATAGTTATGATCATCAATCTGTTCTCGCAGCTTCTGAGCTTGTTGTTCGGCTTCCTTGAGAGAGAGCTTAGTCTGGGTCATGATTCTGTTACTTAAGCGGCCTGAAGTGATTGTAAACAGCCTTGAGCTATTAAACTGACAATTCCCGGGAGGTACGAAGCCGTTTCTGGTTTCCTCGCCGACGTCGAAGGAGCCTGATCGCGAGGAAACGAGATGTTGGAGTTTTGCGACCCTCAGTCCGGGAGAGGATTTGGATTGATGAAGGCTAGAAAGAAATCAGTCAACCATCTTCTGGGTTAACTGTTTTCTTTCGAAATCACGAATGCGTTGACGATAGTGCTCCAGCGTCTGTTGAGTCAGTACACTGAAGTGCTCGTCTTTTAGCTCTCCACCCAGATCCAGTGCTAACTGACGAACCGTTTCTTCCATCAGCATAAACGATTTGAGTGGCTCACGGGGCCCCGGCAATCCCATAAAGATACTGACTGCCGGTGTATCAGTCGATTCCAGTTTGCCGATGTCAAAAGTGCCCGGCTCTACCCCGTTTGCCATGCTGAACAGAATCTGCCCGGTTCCATCTTTGTTGGCATAACGATGAAAGATCGACATATCACCATAGCGCATGCCCGAAGCCAGCAGGCTTTGGAGCAACCTTGCTCCGTTAAACTTTTCGCCACCTTTAGCCAGCAGATTGATGACCAGAATTTCACTGGCAGCAGGACGATCCGCCAGTTTTTCCTGATTGACAGGACGGTGATTTTTTTCCGCTCTTGCAGGTTTGGTCGTTGTAACAGGTGGGACAGCCACCTGGGGTTCTTCAACAAACCCGGGCGTCAAAGTAACGCTTTCCTGCACAGGTGTGCGCTCTTCAACTCCGGGGGCTGGTTTTTCAATCTCTGGAGTGGGCTCTTCAACTCCAGCTCCGGGCCTGGCAGAAAGCACTTCCGAGACATCATCCACCTGGGTCAGGACGGGTAAGGGTTCCGACGCTTTCTGAACCTCTGACGCTTCGACAGGCTGCGCCTGCAACGATGTCACTGGCCTGGCAGGCGCTACTATTTCTGATTCAAGACTGGATATTTCCGGCTCGATTCGCTCCCTTACAGGCAAATGGGATGATTCTTCCGAACGTACCCAGCCCTTGACTGTTTCCAGCTTCTGGGGGCTTCCCTCAGACTTTCTGGCTCCACCATTGGGCAATTCACTACCAAATTCGTCTTCGTTACCTTTTACATCTTCAAGACCGAAAGACAGTTCTGACGCTCTTTTTCTAGCCAGACGCATACGGCGGTATCCATCAGCCAGAACGCCAATAATGACGACGATTCCGATTACTACCAACCAATCTCGTAAACTCATGTCCATGCCGCCTGCTTACCCAATGGATTGTTGCTGCCTGAAAATCAACAACCCGAAAACGCAAAAAAATCTGAAAATTGTAAATCAGTAAAATGTGCTACTATGTTACAGCAAAAAATCTTGTAATCAGACCGTTGTCTATGACTATTGTCCAAGACTGCTGCTGAAACACGTCCTTAATCATTACTTTCACATCGCTGTTCGGAAAGTGCCAGAATCAGGACAAACGAATCGCTCTGACCTGAAACCCTATTCTGGCGAGTATTTGTTGTCCCTTCAAGCGCAGACCACGGATATCATTAACAATCTTCTTCAGGCACCTGGCCAAATGGGCAGGCACCTGAATAGTGATAACTTTTTCCAGCCGCCAGTGCAACTCTGTAAACAGTTCACCATTCACAAGAGGGTTGCACAGCAACAAATTTCTGAATCTTAACAACGAATAACAAACCAATATATTAGAATACAGCCTGTAAAGACTGTTCCCGAGACTCAGAGTTCTGCCATGGCTGCGGCCTCTTCCACATCCACAGATACGGGCCTGGAGACACCGGGTTCCTGCATCGTTACACCCACGAGTTGATTCGCTGCCTGCATGGCGATCTTGTTGTGAGTGATATAGATGAACTGAACCTTGTCACTCATTTCCGAAACCATTTTGGCGTAACGGCCCACATTGGCATCATCCAATGGCGCATCCACCTCATCAAGCATACAGAAGGGTGAGGGGTTCAACTGGAAGATGGCAAAAACCAGGGCAATCGCCGTCAGCGCTTTTTCACCACCAGACAGCAAATGAATGGTACTGTTCTTCTTACCCGGTGGTTGCGCCATAATCGCCACCCCGGTATCCAGCAAATCTTCACCGGTCAACTGCAGATATGCCCGGCCACCGCCAAAGACTCTGGGGAACAGCTCCTGCAAGCCGGAATTGACCTTATCAAAGGTCACTTTAAAACGCTGGCGGGTCTCCCGGTCGATTTTGCGGATAGCATTTTCCAATGTTTCCAGTGCGGACTCCAGATCCTGATTCTGTGCATCCAGATAGGTTTTGCGTTCCGACTGGGTTTCGTATTCTTCGATCGCTGCCAGGTTGATCGCTCCCAGCCTTTCAATCCGCGCCTGCAGTCTTTCCAGCTCCTGCTCCCAGGTTTTCTCGGTGGCTTCTTCCGGCATGTTGGCCAGAACGGTATCCAGATCAAACTGGTCTTCCCGCAATTGATCCGACAAGGTCGTACGCCGGACCTGCATGCCTTGCCAGTCCATTCTTAATTTCTCAAGTCTTGAACGGGCCGTCTGGGCTTTTTGCTCAGCTGACTGTCGGCTCCTTTCCATTTGTTGCAGTCGTTGTTCAACGTCTTCCAGTTCGCTGCGAGCCTTCTGCATGGCTTCCTCTTCTTCCAGCCTTCTGGCCAGAAGAATCTCCAGCTGTTCCTGCAACTCTCCTTCAGGAGAATGGGACTCCGACAGTGACGCCTGAAGCAACTCCCGGCGCTCCCGCAGCTTTGTGGATTGCTGGCTGAGTCGCTCGATAGCCGCCCGCAGGGATTCCGCCTGACTGTTGATGGTTTGCTGCCTCAAGGCCAGCTGATGCAGACGATCCTTATCCTGACGGGAAGTCTGCCGCAACTGTTCCAGCTTCTCCCGGCCCTTCTCTCTTTTTTCCAGCAAATCCTCTTTCAGACCACTGTCCATTTCCATTCGATCCAGAGCGTCCTGAAGTCGCAAACGAGACTCTCCGATACTTTCCTGTTCAGCCTGACTGAGCTCCTGACATTCAGCAATCTCGTGCTGAAGTCGGGTACGTCTTTCTGAAAACTGCTCGAGCCTGACTTTTCGGGCACCGAGATCCGCTCTGACCTCACCCTGGGTTCGGTTAAGCTCAGTGATCTGGTGTTGAGTCTGCTGTCGGCGGGTTTCCAGCTGCTCGGCCAGAGTTCTGGCATCAGCCAGACGTTCTTCTACCTGCAGGCTAAACGCTTCCAAAGATTCCATTCGGCTGCCAAGCTCTTCAAGCTCCTGCTGACGGGCCAGAACACCGGAGTGATTGTCTGTTTCACGACAAACTCTAAGCCAGTTTCTGGACAGCCAGATACCCTCTCTCGTGACGATGGATTCGTGAGCCTGCAGGGAAGCTCGAGCAGATAGAGCCGCTTCCAGTGAATCAGTGACATAAATGCCTGCCAATAACCCTTTGGCCTCACTGCCTGACTGTACTTTGCTGGCCAGGCTATCCAGTCCCCCTTTGCCACTCTCAGTGACCTGATGGGCAGAAGCATCCAGCAAAACCGCTGTGCCCTGTTCCAGAGAATTCAAAAACCCTGCAACAGGGTCCAGATCATCCACACAGAGTGCCTGCAGGCTTTCTCCAAGAACGGTTTCAACGGCCAGTTCCCAGCCTGACTCCACCTGCAGTTTTTCGGCCAGCCTGGGTGCCGATGCCAGTCCATGCTGCTGCAACCAGACCATGACCCCGGTGTCCTGCCCCATAGCCGCCTGCTGCAGAGCTTCCAGAGAAGCATGACGCCCTCTGATCATACTCAGCTCATTGCGATGGCTGTCACGATCTTCCTGTAACTGATCAAATTGAAGGCGGTTTTCCTCTATGTCTGAGGTAACCTCTTCCAGTTTCAGTTCGTGATTTTCGCGAGTCAGCTCCAACTCGGTCAGCTTTTCGGAGAGCAATTCCATCTCTTCAATGTCTTCACCACCGCCAAGACTGCTGCTCTCTTCACGCAGACGCTGTTCACGCTCCTGCAAACGCTCCAGTACGGTTTCAGCATGTTGAATCCTGGACTGTTCTACTTCAGCCGCCTTCTGAGGCTCATGGGAGCGTTGATTAAACTGATCCCATTCCTGTTGCACACGAAGCACTTCCGCTTCCACCTGGGCAAGAGAGTCACCAGACTGGTATTCCTGCTCCTGAAGCATCTCCAGCTCAGGCTCAATCTGCAATTTTTCTGCTTCCAGAATTTCCAGCTGAGACTGATCTTCAGCCATCTGTTCCCGGGCTTCCTGCCAGCTTTGTTCAAGCTGTTGCAGGTCGTGGCTCAGTTCTTTGGCGCGCTCTTCCTTGTGGCGAAGCGTCTGCTCAATCCGGGTGATTTCATTGCCCGTGCCATAATACCTGGCCTGGGTTTCATGGAAATGATCACTCAGCTCCATTTGCTGGGCGCGGTCTTTTTCCATCCCGGTGTCGGAAGAGCGCTGTTCACTGACGGCAGCTTCCAGCTGGACTTCCAGCTCGGAAATCACATGTTCCTGATTCCTGACCTTTTCATCGATGCCTTGCCAGCGCAGGGCCTGAAGCTGGGCTTTTTTCAGTCGTTCATCGGCCTTGTATTCTTTGTACTTTTCTGCCGCTTCGGCCTGTCTCTGCAAATGCCCGAGACGACGCCCCAGCTCCTCACGCAGGTCAGTCAGTCTTTCAAGGTTTTCATTGGTTCGGCGAATGCGGTTTTCTGTCTCACGGCGGCGCTCCTTGTACTTGGAGATACCGGCAGCTTCCTCAATAAAGACTCTGAGCTCTTCCGGCTTGGACTCAATCAGCGTGGAAACGATACCCTGACTGATGATGGAGTAACTGCGCGGACCCAGGCCGGTTCCCAGAAAGATATCCATAACATCTTTCCGGCGACACTTGTTGCCATTGAGGAAGTAAAAGTTCTTGGCTTCCGAGGTGAGCATCCTGCGAACTGAAATCTCGCTGTAGGCAGCAAATTCGCCAGTGACCCGACCTTCGTTGTTATCAAAGATCAACTCTACCGTCGCCTTTGCTGAAGGCTTGCGACTATTGGAGCCCTTGAAGATAACGTCGGTCATGGATTCACCACGAAGGTGCTTGGCAGAAGATTCCCCCATAACCCAGCGCACGGCGTCAATAATATTGGACTTGCCGCAGCCGTTGGGACCAACGACACCGCACATATTGGAGGGAAAATGAACCGTTGTGGGATCCACGAAGGATTTGAAACCGGCCAGTTTGATCGATTTAAGACGCATCTTTTCCTTAGTTCGTAGCTATCAGGACCACAGCTGCCTGGTTATCAGTAGGTAACAATTCTCTACGAGTGTACACAGATTATGCCCATCAGGAAAAGTCGTTGTAACCGAAAGCTTTGATCATCAGCCTTCAGGCAAGTTCAGCAAGAAATAAAGAAAAAAAGACACCCAAGAAAAAAAGACACCCATAAATTTGCTTTACCATACACATAGTCTACTTTTCACCTACAACTGATTTTTTGCCCAGACAGGTGAGTTCATGGCGCAAGCTCGCAATACCCTGATTGATCCCAGCTCAACTCCTTACTACCACTGCATGGCAAGATGTGTTCGTCAGGCTTACCTCTGTGGAGAGAACCATCTGACTGGCAAGAATTACGAGCATCGCCGCCAATGGGTGGTGGATAAACTTCGGGAACTGGTTTCAGTCTTTGCTATCGAAGTCTGCGCTTACGCTGTCATGTCAAATCATTATCACGTGGTTTTGCACATCAATCAGTCATCTGCCAGAGGCTGGTCACGGAATGAAGTGCTTCATCGTTGGACGACCTTGTTTGCAGGTCCACTTCTTGTGCAAAGGCATTTGGCTACTGACAAACTGGGCAGCGCTGAGCTGACCCGTGTCGGTGAATATGTTGAAGAATACCGGCGTCGTTTAACGGATATCAGCTGGTTTATGCGCTGCCTGAATGAACATCTTGCTCGTGAGGCCAATAAAGAAGACCAGTGTAAAGGACGCTTCTGGGAAGGACGCTTTAAAAGCCAGGCATTGCTGGACGAAGCAGCGTTACTGACCTGCATGACCTACGTTGACTTGAATCCGATTCGGGCTGGAAAGCTAGAAACACCGGAAGAGTCAGAGTACACGTCGATTCAGGAACGGGTGGAGCAGGTTACACATTCTGAGACTAAAAATCAGCCGCTGACCCTGAAACCTTTTTGTTTGCAGGGTCAGAATACGGACGTTGCCCTTCCCTACCTTCTTCACGACTATCTGGAACTGGTTGACTGGAGTGGCCGCATTGTCAGGACAGATAAGAAAGGTTCCATCCCGTCGTGTACCCCTCCTATTCTTCAAAGGTTGGACATTGATCCGGATGAGTGGCTGAAAACCATGCAATGGAATAATCGTTTTTATCGGGCAGTTGGCCGTCTGGAGGCGATGAAGGCTTACGCACTTGAAGCCGGACAGAAGTGGCTTCAAGGCTTAAACGTCTGTAGCCGTTTGTACCTGACAGGTTAGCGTAGAAGTCAGTTAAGAAATTAAACACTTTCTCTTTATCCCTCCTCGACTTTAAGTTGGAATAAGTTTGTGTTGTCTGAATCATGGCCTGAGCAGCCTCTGTTCGTGGGATGCTTCTGTATGGCTCGCTGATAGACTATTCGAAGATAGGTTTTTAGATCCTTTTTTAGGAATACAGTTTTTAGATGTCTTAATTATTTAATGGGTGTCTTATTTTTTTTTTTTTATTTATGGGTGTTTATGGGTGTCATGTACCTCTGACGAGGCTTTAATGGGTGTCTTTTTTTTATTTTAGGTGTCATGTGCCTGTGTGCCTCGCTGGGCGTCGTCAGTCGGACTTGTCTCGGAACACTCAATAATGCCCAGAATACTTTCTAAACGAGATGCTTCATGACAATCACCATAATTCTGGCTCTTTATAAGCATGTTACTCATTTCCTGCCTGACGTAGTCCGTCACACTTGCCCTTGCATCCCGGATAATGCGTAGCAAACCATTCGCATCAGTCCAACGCCTGGTTTTCAGGCTCTCTAACAGCATGTTGCTCAGTACCTGCTGGTCGTCTTCCAGCAGACTTGTCTCAGTGTCCTGAATAATGCCCAGAAAACGACCTACACTATCCCAATCCCAACGCTTCCGGGCCTCTATCAGCATGTTACCCAATACCTGCTGGAGGCCGTTCGTGAGACTTACCCTGGCATCCCGAATAATGCGTACTAAACGATCTACTTCATCCCAATCCCTATTAATCAGGGCCTCTGTCAGCTCATAACCTAGTTCTTCGGGGGCTTCTTGCATCCCCCTTGCCCCAGTGCCCTGATCACTGAGTTGTTGTGTTCCCTGAGGCAGCAGGGTATCAACCGGCCTTTCCTGATTTGTTATTGTCTCTGCTCTTTGAGTAGTCGCGTCGGAGACACTGGCAGAAGCCATTTGTGAGGAATGAGTATCCGTCGGCTCGTTACAGGAATCGGGTAAGTCCACCTGTGCTTCTTCGAGTTCCCGCCGGGCGTCGTCCTTCGGACTTGTCTCGGAACACTCAATAATGCCCAGAATACTTTTTAAACGAGATGCTCCATGACAATCACCATAATTCTGGCTATTTATAAGCATGTTACTCATTTCCTGCCTGACGTAGTCCGTCACACTTGCCCTGGCATCACGGATAATGCGTAGCAAACCATTCGCATCAGTCCAACGCCTGGTTTTCAGGCTCTCTAACAGCATGTTGCTCAGTACCTGCTGGTCGTCGTCCAGCAGACTTGTCTCAGTGTCCTGAATAATGCCCAGTAAACAACTTACACTACCCCAATCCCAACGTTTCCGGGCCCCTATCAGCATGTTACCCAGTACCTGCCGGGGTTCGTTCGTGAGACTTACCTTGGCATCCCGAATAATGCTTACTAAACGATCTACTTCATCCCAATCCCCATTAATCAGGGCCTCTGTCAGCTCATAACTCAGTTCTTCGGGGGCTTCTTGCATCCCCCTTGCCCCAGTGCCCTGATCACCGGGTTCAGGACCCAATATTTCTGTTAACTCAGGCAAGTTTTTTCTACATAGCGGGCAGGTTGACCTTGCCTCAAGTGGAGTATGTTGAAACAACTTCTGCATACAATCTCTGTGAATTTTATTGTTACAACATGGAATGAGTGTCACAGCTCTGCCAAACACGCGCTGACATATACAGCACCTGCCGTTCGCTTCAGCAGGCTGTCTGTTTTGAGAATGATTAACTGAGTTACCTGGCTTTAAGTTATCCATTATTAATACTTCCCTGCAAAATTGTTTAAACCTGGTATTTGACCACCAGTCTTCAGGAAAGTTCCATTTCGGTCTGCCCGTGGAAGAGCATCAAACTCCCTCTCATTTAAGATCTGGAGAACAACCACGATGAGGAAACTACCGCTCGTATCCACAACAATAATGCTTGCAGCCTGTTAGCAGGCTGTGTCACTGAGCGATGGTTCGGGACTGCATATCAACAATGACTGCTGGACCGCCAGATCTTGTTCTTCTTTACTATTTGCTCAGGCGCGTGAAAAGAGAATAAAACCTTTTTGATTTTCTGAGCGACACCTTTCAGTGATCCGCTTGCTGACCTTGGCTTCTCGCGGAATTGACCCCGAATATGCATGAGCGGTCCCTCACGATGCCTTGCGTCTTCGCACGGACATCCGGGATGCAAGGGCTGGCACCAAAGGCGGTGAAACAGGGTCCACACTGATGCCAAAGATTTTACTCATGACGTGATCACCCATCCCGTCGGTAGTGAGTATCTTAAGCAAAGGGCTCAGTATTGTGGGGGTAATAGCCTGGGCAAACCCTGTTTTAAGCTCCTGCCACTGCTGCTGCATTGGTGATATTTCGCTTTGCCCTGACAGTGCTGAAAATTCCCTGCAGGCAGCTTTTTCAGCATCGTTTTCGTCGGCGTATATACCGAGACACTTAAAGCCTTTATCGCCAACATCACCACCTTGATGTTCGATAAATGTCAGCAATTGATCAAGCAAATGGCGCAAGCCCTGTTTATCATGACACGACAGGTTTTTGGCCGATTTCTCGCCGATTTTGAAGATGATTCTGGAAAAAAGCATGCCAATTTCAGGGGATAAAAGGCTTTGTGTCGCAGGCAAATTTAATGCTTTGGCTAACCCTGGATTATGATCCGATAACTGATCCACAAAGCGCTGAAAATCATTATACTTCTGTCGCAACCCATCAAGATCGGTTTTAATCTGCGAAGCCTCATAAATTAAATCATCCTGAGACAGCATTGCCGATTTTGGAACCGTTGTTGTAAACAGAAAAGATTGACTATCGTGATTGAGGAAACGATCACGGTACTTCTTTTGCGGATGCTCTGCATAAATTTCTTTCAGTTTCTTGTATGGCCACCGTTCGGTATAGCTTGGGCACTCGATGTAATTTTTGCGACCAGCCTGGCAGACAAGGTAGTGCCCCTGTTCACTGTACCCACCATCGACTTTGGGATCTAGCGGGTAACTGACACGGAGAAATGTTTTCTTATCCGTTTTGGCCAGATAACAATTGTCATCATCGTGTTCACCATCGCTTTTGCCCAATAGGGTCTGAAGAACAGCCAGCATTGATTTCATTGATGCCAGATAACTCCCTGAGGAGTCCATATAATCGGTAAACTCCTTCAAGGTTTTACGGTATTCACAGCCATTACAGCGGACAAAACCATCTTTAAGATAAAACCCCTTTAGTGCCAGACGGCTTATTAATTCCTTTACGTCAGCGCCTTGGATGTAAGGTAACAAGGGGTGAAAACTTCGTAATCTTTCAGCGTAATCTGGCACCTCATCAGCCAGAACAAATATTTTATCTTGCCCATGTTCGCCAACTATCCTGGAAGCCTTTATCACTCGCTTATCGGTGTAGTCGTTGACCAGAAATATTTTCACATCCCGGTGCCTGATGGCAGTCATACGAAACTTGCAATCATACCCTGACTCTGGCTGAAACTTCAGAAAAACTGACTCACCCCTGGCCACCGTTATTTCAAAATGATTTATTTGATCAGCTTTATCGCTGACAATTCCTGCCCAAACCAGATAACTCTCTTGGCTGGCCCGAGCATGCATTTCATCCAGATCAATACTGAACTCAGTGTCACCCTTATCATTCTTGACATCCAATTTTTTGATAGAATTTTGGGATACTGATGGTAAAGGTCGAACCGGAATAAAGATCCTTGACTGTGCAGGAAACATAATTAAAACTCCTTTAAAAAATACTCACTCCTTATTAGGGCTTAAGCACCAAATAAGTACTATGAAACTTAATAATCCCTCAAGCTTTTCGTTGTCCCGACCAGCAGCTAACCGTTTAAGTTTTATACCGTCAACAGCGAATGACAGTCACATTTCTGCCAAACTTTTCTCTTAACTGAATAATCGTTAAGCTTCGTAACACCTTAAATTCCAGTAGATCACGAACTTTGTACGCCGTCCTTGCTCCGCTGCTCTTGATAATCTTCTGGAAAATATCTGCTTTATCCCAAGACTCATTATCCAAGGCCTCTATCAGCTTGTCACTCAGTGCCTGCTGAGCTCCGAGCATCAGCCTTGCCATCGTCCATCGGCCCTGCTCCGATGCTCTCCAGAATGCATCGAATTCTATCTGCGTTATCCCAGGAATCGTTATACATAGCCTGTACCCGCATGTCACTCAGTGCCCGCTGGTCGTCGTCTGTCAGCCTTGCCCCGGTGATCTGGATAATGCCTTGAAAACTGTCTGCCTTATCCCACAACCTCTTTAGCACAGCCCCAACCAGCTTGTCACTGAGTACCCGCTGGTCGTCGTCCGTCAGCCTTGCCACGGTGTCATCGTCCATCAACCTTGCCCCGGTGCTCTGCATAATGCCTTGAAAACTATTTGCGTCATCCCACGACCCATTTTGCACAGCCTCTATCAGCTTGTTACTCAGTGCCCGCTGGGCGTCGTCCGCCAGCCTTGCCATGGTGCCATCGTCCATCAACCTTGCCCCGGCGCCCTGGATAATGCGTTGCAAACTAAATGCTCTCTCCCATAACCCATTGTTCACAGCCTCTATCAACATGTTAATCAGTACCCGCTGGTCGTCGTCCGTCAGCCTTGTCATGGTGCCCTGTATAATGCTTTGCAAATTATATGCGTTTTCCCACGATCCATTATTCACAGCCTCTATCAGCTTGTGACTCAGTGCCTTCATGTCGTCGTTCGGCAGTATTGTCCAGGTGCCTTTAAAAATCTGCTGTAAACGATCTGCGATATCCCAAGACTCATTATTCAACGCCTCCATCAGTTTGTTAGCCAGTGCCTGCTGGTCGTCATCCGACAGCCTCGCCCCGGTGCCCTGGAAAATGCGTTGAATTCTATCTGTGTTATCCCACAACCCTTTATTCACAGCCTCTATCAGCTTGTGACTCAGTATCCGTTCATCGGCGTCCGTCAGACTTGCCCCGATGCTTTTAATAACCTGCTGTAAAAGATCTGCGTTATCCCACGACCCATTATTCAAAGCCTCTATCAGCATGTTACTCAGTGCCCGCTCGGCTTCGTGCGTCGGCCTTACCCAGAGAATTTTGCCCGTCGGCCGTGCCCCGGTGTCCTGGATAATGCGTTGCAAGCTATATACTTCATCCCACAACCCATTATTCACAGCCTCCATCAGCTTATTACCCAGAGCCCGCTCGTGTTCGAACTGCGGTATGGCCCTGGTGCCCTTAATAATCTGCCGTAAAATATCCGCTTTATCCCAGGACTTATCATCCACGGCCTCAATGAGCTTGTTACACAGTGCATCCCTAAAATTGTTCGGCATCCTTACCATGGTGTCCTGGATAATGCATTGCAAACTGTATGCTTTATCCCACAACCCATTATTCACAGCCTCTATCAGCCTGTTACATAGTGCCTTCTGGACATCGATGCTCAGCTTTGCACCGGAGCCCTGGATAATGCACCGCAAACTATCTGCTTCATCCCACAACTCATTATTCACAGCCTCTATCAGCCTGTTACCCAGTGCCTTCTGGACGTCGTACCTCGGCGTTGCCCCGGTGCTCTTAAAAATCTGCTGTAAAAGATCTGCCTTCTCCCAAAACCCAGTATCCACGGCCTCTATGAGCATGTTACCCAGTGCCAGTTTAGCGTCATGCTCCACCCAGATGTAATTGGGCTTCAGCTTTATTCCAGTGTCCTGAATAGCGCGTTGAATGTTATATGCCTTATCCCATAACCCATTATTCAGAGCCTCTGTCAGATTGCTAATCAGTGCCCAATAATCGTCTTCCGTCAGGCTTGCACTGGTGTCCTGAACACTGTCTTGTTGAAGTTCCGTAGGAGGCAGGGTATCCATCTGTCTTTCATGACTTGTTGTTGTCTCTGCTTTTTGGGTAGCGGAAAAATTACCAGAGGCCGATTGTGAGGAACAGGCAATCAGAGGCTCGTTAAGCGAACCTGGTATGTTCCGTTGCGCCCCGACGCTAACTGAGAAAGGTTCTGATTGCGCTGAATCAAGCTGCCCGGCGTTGCACAATGGGCATCTTAGCCTTACCTCCAGTGGAGTAGCTTGAAGCGCCTGTAGCAAATAGGCTGTATCAATTTTTTTCGAACAACAAGCGGTGACGGTCACATCTCTGCCAAACACTATTTTGCATATAGGGCAGCTATTACCTGCTTCAGCAGGTTGGCTATTTTGAGAATGATCAAATGGGTTAGTGGAGTTTGGATTTATCATGATTAATTCCTACATGAAAGTTTTTTCAGTTAAAGTGCGAAGAAGTCATCTGCGGGATCTGCAAACTATTAAATACCAGCTTGATAGTGAATTCTCCTGGCAGACCTTAGCGCCACTTAATTTGATCCTATGTTTTTGACAGCAGTTAATTAATTTAGTTCCGTAACCAAGGTATTAAAGCTAATACGGGATTGATGCCAGCCGCCCTAACGAGACTGTCGCAAAAATAGCAAGCAAAGCGGATACTGCTTTAAAAAGTGGCTCATATGCTCAGTCAATCCCTGTAAACTGCATTTTCTCGACACTTTTTGCCTTTTATCAGCTTTGCTTACTACTTATGCAACCCCCTCGATTTGGCGAAAGCTTACGGCAATTTTGCTAATAGTCGAACATTGCTCTACGAGTCCCATAAAACATGATACGTATAGCCCGCTCGACTGATGGAGGGATATTCATCCCGATGCCGCGCATAATGCCTTCCATTCGCGATGTGTTTCCTCTCAAATGACTATTTGTTATGGTTTGAACCAGCTTAAGTTCCACTAGATCACGAACTTTGTACGTCGTCCTTGCTCCGCTGCTCTTAATAATCTTCTGGAAACTATCTGCTTTATCCAAAGACTCATTTTCCAGGGCCTCAATCAACTTGTCACTCAGTGCCTGCTGAGCTTCGTACGTCAGCCTTGTCACCTTGCCATCGTCCATCAGCCTTGCTCCGATGCCCTCGAAAATGCATTGAATTTTATGAGCCTTATCCCAGGACTCATTATTCACAGCCTCTATCAGCATGTTACTCAGTGTCCGCTGGTCGTCGTCTGTCGGCCTTGCCCCGGTGCTCTGGATAATGCCTTGAAAACTATTTGCGTCATCCCACAACCCATTTTGCACAGCCTCTATCAGCATATTACTCAGTGCCCGCTGGTCGTCGTCCGTCAGCCTTGCCATGGTGCCATTGTCCATCAACCTTGCCCCGGTGCCCTGAATAATGCGTTGAAGACTAAATGCTCTTTCCCATAAGCCATTATTCACAGCCTCTATCAACATGTTAATCAGTGCACGCTGGTCGTCGTCTGTCAGCCTTGTCATGGTGCCCTGGATAATGCCTAGCAAATTATATGCGTTTTCCCACGATCCATTATTCACAGCCTCTATCAGCTTGTGGCTCAGTGCCTTCATGTCGTCGTTCGGCAGTATTGCCCAGGTGCCTTTAAAAATCTGCTGTAAACGATCTGCGATATCCCAAGACTCATTATTCACAGCCTCCATCAGCTTGTTAGCCAGTGCCTGCTGGTCGTCGTACGTCAGCCATGCCCCGGTGCTCTTGATAACCTGCTGTAAAAGATCTGCGTTATCCCACAAGCCATTATGCACAGCCTCTATCAGCTTGTGACTCAGTGCCAGCTTGGCGTCTTGCGTCAGCCTTACCGAGGGCATTCTGTCCGTCTGCCTTGCCCCGGTCTCCCGGATAATGCGTTGCAAACGATATACTTCATCCCACAACCCATTATTCAAAGCCTTTACCAGATCGTTTCTCAGTGCCCAGGTTTCGTCCGTCTGCCTTCGACTGTTGCCCTGAATACACTTTTGTCTCATCCCCTGAGTAGGCAGAGCATAAATCTGTCCTCCGTTAGGCAGAGTATAAATCTGTCCTCCGTGAAGTGTCGGCATCTCTGCTATTTGAGCAGCGGAAAAACCTCCTGAGGCCGATTGTGACAAACAGGCACCCTGAGGCTCGTTAAGGGAACCTGGTATGTTTCGCTGCGCCCCTGCGCTGACTAATGAAGGTTCTGATTGCGCTGAATCAGGCTGCCTGGCTTTGCATAATGGGCATTTAAGCCTTGCCTCCAGTGGAGTAGCTTGAAACGCCTGTCGCAAACAGCCAGTGTCAATTTTTTTTGAACAACAAGCAGTGACAGTCACATTTCTGCCAAACACTTTTTTGCATATAGGGCAATTATTACCTGCTTCAGCAGGTTGGCTATTTTGATAACGATCAACTGGATGAGTTGAGTTTGGATTTATCATGATTAATTCCTCCATGAAAGTTTTTTCAGTTAAAGTGCGGACAAGTCATCTGCGGGATCTGCAAACCATTAAATGCCAGCTTGATAGTGAATTCTCTGGACAGACCTTGGCGCCACAGAATTTGATCGTATGTTTTGACAGAAGTTAATTAATTTGGTTCCGGAAAAAAAAAGACACCCATAAATTTGCTTTACCATCCACCTGGTCTACTTTTCACCTACGATTGATTTTTTTCCCAAACAGGTGAGTTCATGGCCCAAGCTCGCAATACTCTGATTGACCCCGGCTCAACGCCTTATTACCACTGTATGGCAAGATGTGTTCGTCAGGCTTACCTCTGCGGAGAGAACCACCTGACTGGCAAGAACTACGAGCATCGCCGCCAGTGGGTGGTGGATAAACTCCGGGAACTGGTTTCAGTCTTTGCTATCGAAGTCTGCGCTTACGCTGTCATGTCGAATCATTATCATGTGGTTTTGCACATCAATCAGTCATCTGCCAGAGGCTGGTCACGGAATGAAGTGCTTCATCGTTGGACGACCTTGTTCGCAGGCCCGCTTCTGGTGCAAAGGCATCTGGCCGCTGACAAACTGGGCAGCGCTGAGTTGGCCCGTATCGATGAATATGCTGAGGAATACCGACGTCGTTTAATGGATATCAGCTGGTTTATGCGCTGCCTGAATGAACATCTTGCTCGTGAGGCTAATAAAGAAGACCAGTGTAAAGGACGCTTCTGGGAAGGACGCTTTAAAAGCCAGGCATTGCTGGACGAAGCAGCGTTACTGACCTGCATGACCTACGTTGACTTGAATCCGATTCGGGCTGGAAAGGTAGAAACACCGGAAGAATCAGACTACACGTCGATTCAGGAACGAGTGGAGCAGATTGAACATTCTGAAACCAAAAGGCAGCCGCTGACCCTGAAACCTTTCTGTTTACAAGGACAGGATACGGACGTTGCCCTTCCCTACCTTCTTCACGACTATCTGGAACTGGTTGACTGGAGTGGCCGCGTTGTCAGGACAGATAAGAAAGGTTCCATCCCGTCGTGTACCCCTCCTATTCTTGAAAGATTGGACATTGATCCGGATGAGTGGCTGAAAACCATGCAATGGAATAATCGTTTTTATCGGGCAGTTGGCCGTCTGGAAGCGATGAAGGCCTTTGCACTTGAAGTTGGACAGAAGTGGCTTCGAGGGTTAAACGCCTGCAGTCGTTTGTACCTGACAGGTTAGCGTAGAAGTCAGTTAAGGAATTAAACACTTTCTCTTTATCCTTCCTCGACTTTAAGTCGGAATAGGTTTGTATTGTCTAAATCATGGCTTGAGCAGCCTCTGTTCGTCGAATCCTGTTGTGTGGCTCGGTGATAAGCTATTCGAAGATAGGTTTTCAGATCCTTTTTTGGGGATACAGTTTTTAAATGTTTTATTCAATGGGTGTTTTATTTTTTATGGTTTTTTTTGGGTGTCTTATTTTTTTTTTTTTTTGAACCTGCCCCTTTGATAACAACGTCTATAATTGCCTATCACTCTTAATAAATACAAGACAGGAAAACACTCACTATGACAAAACTACTGCTCTTACCGACAACAACAATCATACTGTGCAGCCTTTTAGCAGGCTGTGTCACCGAACCAATGGTTCAGGATGACAGCTTCTATAACGACCAGCGCCCCGCTCCGGTATTGACTGAGGAAGAATCTGGCATCAGCCGCCAGAACCGCATCAATCACAACCAATACAGGATGAAACATGACCGACGGATGGACTATCAGTCCTCTCCCGGACCACAGACCATGCCCTCCTGGAAAATGACCTTTCCTAACATTGAGCCGGTCATCAGAGACTGAATCACATTGAACAGGCACGAAGAGGTAGAAATGGAACGAGGTGAACAGAAAGAAAAATAACGCTGCCCGGTCAGTCAACGAGGCAGCAAATTTAAAGAATTTAGAAGGGCAGCAAGATCAGCTGGCAGGTGCAATCCGCAGCTGGATGACGCCGTTATCCTTGATTTTCACATCACGCACCTCAGCCTGATAATCAGCCTGAGCCACATCGCCTGAAAGTGTAATACGAGCGACCACATCCAGACTTTCTGAATCCGACAGGCTGCCTGAGCCCATCATCATGGCGGCGTTATCGTCCAGTATCACCTCTTTGGGAAGGTCACTGACCTGCAGAGGAACAGCAGCAATAGGGGGCTTTTTGGCACCGCTCTCACGAGCAAAAACAATGACTCTGGCTTTGCCAGGAAGGTCACTGAGTTCAGGCGCCAACTCGACATTGATCCGCAATTCTGCAACCGTTTCACCCATCAGCTTGCGTGCTTTGGTAATACCGGCAGACAAGGACTGTCGGGCAGCCATATCATTTTCAAAAGAGAGGGCTTTGGTCCAGGCCTGAACTGCCTGCTGGAAGTCTTCCTGCTCAAAAGCATCAATACCCTTGAGCCCTAATGCCGTGGTGTTGCTTTCATCCTTGCTCAGTGCATCCTGATAGAGGCCACGCACCTCACCATTGATCTGGTTGCGGTTCGCCAGGAACAGCACCTGAGCCAGTTGGGCCGCCGCCTGAGGACTGCCTTCGGTGACGGTGTAAAGCTTCTTATAAGCGTCAATCGCCTTATTAACCTCACCCCTGGCCATGTAACCACTTGCCAGCATATACCAGGCCTGGGCATTGTCAGGTCGCTTGTCACTCCAGGCTTCCAGGGTAGAGATCATCTCTTCATGGGGCACATCCCGGTTCATCATCTCAACGACAGACAGTTCTGTCTGTGAACCGAGGTAAAGGTAAACGGGCACAGCGATGGCTGGAATCAGGAAGGCCAGAAACAGAGCCAGGCCTTTGTTACTACTGCCGGTGTAACTGAGCTTCTCTTTCTTATCAGCCACATCCTCCAGCAGCTTCTTTTCCAGCTCAGTGCGAATCTGTTCAGCATCTTCCGGTGTCAGCAAACCCTGATCCAGCTGCTTTTTCAGTTCGGCTTCCTGCTCCTTGAAATAAGCAATATTGGAAGCCTTGTCAGAAACACCCTGATCCGCACTGCGTCGACTGCGGAGCCACAGTGGCACAACTACGAGAGCCATACCCATGAGAGTTAAAATGGAAGCGATTATCCAGAACTGCGTCATTTATCTTTACCACCCAGTATCTTTTCCAGCACGGCTTTGTCCTGCTCGTCCAGCGTTTCATCTTCGATCCCGGGACGATGCTGTTTCAGGATTCTGAACAGTATGAAAATGCCCAGCAACAGCAGAATCAGAGGACCAAACCAGAGGGCGATGGTGCGGGCATCCATTCGGGGCTTGTAGAGTACAAAGTCACCGTACCGATCCAGCATAAACTGGATAACGGTGTCATCATCAGCCTTCTCTTCAACAATCATACGGTGAACTTCACGACGCAGATCCTGAGCAATAGGCGCATTGGAATCAGCAATAGACTGATTCTGACATTGAGGGCAGCGCAGTTCTTCGTTCAGACGGAAAAACTGCTCCTGCTGCCGGGGAGAATCAAACTGGTAGTTATCAATGACCCCGGCGAAGGCGCCCGGGCTGACCAGCACCGCGAGAAACAGCGCCACTATGAGTCTGAAAGATAGAGTGACACTTGCAGATTTCAGCAGCGATGAGTGCCTGAACAAATAGTCGTGAGTCATTGCACTAACTCCTTCTGCAGGGCGTCGTAACGAGGCTTGAGATCTTCCTTCCAGACCCGGTTATCAATAATCCCGATGTGCTTGTGGCGAATCACACCCTTTTTGTCGATCAGAAAGGTTTCCGGTGCGCCGTAAACACCCAGGTCCAGACCCAGCCTGCCATCCTTATCAACAATGTTAAAAAGGTAAGGATCTTCGAGGCGATCCAGCCACTTCAGAGCATCCTGACGCTCATCCTTGTAGTTGACGCCAACAATATTGATGCCTTCCCGGGCAAGCTTTACCAGGTAAGGGTGCTCAACCTTACAGGCCGGACACCATGAACCCCAGACATTCAGCAGCAGAACCTTGCCTTTCAACGCTGCTTCAGTAACGCTCTGTTCAGGCTGCTTCAGCTTTTTGAGGCTGAATTCCGGAACAGGTTTATTCAGCAGCATAGAAGGCAGTTCACTTTTATCTTCCATGAACAAACCGATATAAAGCAGCACACAGAACGTCAGAAAGAAACCTAATGGTAGAAACAGTTTCCAACGCTTCACGCCTGACCTCCTGTCGTGATGGCCGCATCCTTACCTGAATCCCGGGAGGGCTTTTTGTTACCCAGTAAAGCCTCTTTCCTGTTCCTGAGACGGACACGATATCGCTTGTCAGAAATCGCCAACAAACCACCCAGAGCCATAAAGATCGAACCCAGCCAGATGAAACGAACATAAGGCTTAACGTGGAGACGGACTGCCCAACTATCGCCACCCAGTGGCTCGCCCAGGGCGACATAGAGATCACGGGTTAAGCCCGGATCAATATCCGCATCAGTCATCGGCATGTTCTGCACGGTATAAATACGCTTTTCCGGTTCGAGGACAGCTATTTTCTTCTCATCTTCAAAGACACTTATAGTGCCGTAGTCCGCTACATAGTTAGGCCCCTGACGCTGACTCACACCATCAAACCGGAAGACGTATTCGCCGACCTGGGCAGAGTCACCCGGACTCATTCGCAGATCTTTTTGAACACTGTAACCAGACGTCAGTGCCACACCAATAAAGGTAACCGCCAGACCCAAGTGTGCCAGCTGCATGCCATAGTAGGCTGGCTTGAGCTTTGTCAGTCCTCTCAGCAGACCGGTATTACGGGTTTTATTACGTACATCCTTGCCAATGGTGAGTACCATCCAGAGGACAAGCCCAATCGCCAGCGCTTCACTCACCCGGAAGCGATCTCCGTACAGGAAGCTGAATGCGACGCCGCCGATCACAGAGACAATAAGAATCCAGCGCACCTGCTGTTTCAGCCAGCTGACGGAGCCTTTTTTCCAGTTCAGCAGAATACCGATACCCAGACAGGCAGCCAGCAGCATGGCGAGAGGAACAAACAGCAGATTAAAGTAGGGAGGGCCTACAGAAATCATGCCCAGATCCAAGGCATCCAGCAGCAGTGGGAACATAGTACCCAGCAGTACCGTGGCGCAGCTGGTCACCAGAATAATGTTATTCAGCAACAGCAGGGTTTCACGGGAAAGCAGGGAGAAACTGATTTTACTTCTCACTTCCGGTGCCCTGAATGCAAACAGGGTCAGGGAAGCACCCACCACCACCAGCAGATAGCCCAGAATAAAGAGACCACGCTCAGGATCGTTGGCAAAGGCGTGAACCGAGGTCAGCACACCGGAACGAACCAGGAAAGTACCGAACAGACTCAGGGAAAATGTGGTGATCGCCAGCAGCAGTGTCCAGCTCTTGAACAGCCCGCGTTTTTCAGTCACTGCCAAAGAGTGAATCAGTGCCGTACCCGTCAGCCATGGCATCAGGGAAGCATTTTCCACAGGGTCCCAGAACCACCAGCCACCCCAGCCCAGCTCGTAATAGGCCCACCAGCTACCGAGGGAAATACCTGCTGTCAGGAAACACCATGCCACAGTTGTCCAGGGGCGAGCCCAGCGTGCCCAGGCGCTGTCCAGCTGGCCACCGAGCAATGCCGCAATAGCAAAGGCAAAAGCGACCGCAAAACCAACATAGCCCATATACAACATGGGCGGATGCACAATCATACCCAGATCCTGCAGCAGCGGGTTCAGATCAGAACCGTCGGCAGGAGGAAATGGCAGAATACGGGCGAACGGGTTTGAGGTCAGCAGGATAAACAGCATAAAGCCAACGCTGATCATACCCATGACCGATAACACTCTTGCAGACAGTTCCGGAGGCAGTTTATTACTGCGCAGAGCAACCGCCTGTCCCCAACCGGTCAGGGTCAGAACCCAGAGCAACAGAGAACCTTCATGGCCACCCCAGACGGCAGTGACCTTGTAGTAAACAGGCAACAGGGAGTTCGAGTTGCTGGCTACGTACTGAACCGAAAAGTCATCCGAAAGAAAAGCAACTACCAGACACATGAACGACAACAGGACAAAAACAAACTGACCTGTTGCCAGCGTTTTACCGGTAGCCATCCAGTTCAGTCGGCCATTGTAGCTACCTGCCAGTGGGATAATACTTTGCAGCAGAGCCAGACAGGTTGCCAGTATCAGGGCAAACAGCCCCAGTTCAGGATTCATTACTTGCTCTCCGATGCCTGAGAGTGAAGGCTCTCAAGGGGCTGTTGACTCTCCTGTGGGTATGACGGGGCGCCATCAGGCTTATCTGACGGATTGCCTGACTTCGAACCATGAGCTTTGTCGATGGCCTTCTGTACTTCCGGAGGCATATAGTTTTCATCATGCTTGGCTAACAGCTCCTCGGCTACAAAACGACGGTTTTCATCCAGTTTGCCGGTTCCGACAATGCCCTGACCTTCTTTGAAAAGGTCTGGCAGGATTCCGGTATATTCCACTTCCACTTCGCCATCGCCATCACTGATTCGGAATCTGGCTTTCAGGCTGTTCGGATCACGTATGACCGAACCCGGAACGACGATACCGCCACCACGGATCCTCTGACCGACGGGCGCTTCGCCTCTGGCCATCTGGGCTGGAGAAAAGTAATGGTTGATGTTTTCCTTCAGGGCAAACAGAGCAAGAGCCACAGCAATACCGACGCCGGCCACCAATAAAAGCACTAATAATAAGCGTTGTTTGCGAACTGGATTCATTCCACTTCTCCCTCCCGGACACCTTGATCTTCAATGTTGACTCTGTCTTCCCGCTGACGGGTTATTGTCATTTTTTGCTTTCTGTCAGCTGTCAAGCTTTGGCGCCTGTTCGCTGTTAAGCTCCGGTCTCTGGACCGGCTGCTGCGCACCTGACGCAGAACCTGGGAAAGGATCCGCTTTCTGGCCCGCAACGGAGAAATTATGTTGTAGGCAATGATCAGTACACCAATGCCGTAGGCCGCCCAAACAAAAACACCGTGACCATCCATGTGTATCAAACTGGCCAGACTTTCAAAATACATAGTTTTCAGTTCTCCAGTTTGGCCAATACGGTCTTGTGAACCCATTTGGTTCGGCGCTCACGGTCCAGTATTTCAGTTCGCAAACGGAGAATAAGGACGACGATAAAAAACAGATAAAAAGCCGCAATACTGATCAGCAGAGGCCAAAGCATCTCAGGTGCCATGGACGGCTTTTCAGTCAACTTGAGCGTGGCGCCCTGATGAAGGGTATTCCACCACTGGACTGAAAATTTGATGACCGGGATATTGATCACCCCAACCAGAGTCAGAATGGCACAGGCTTTTGCCGCAGTATTGGTGTTCCTCATAGCACCACGAAGAGCGATGACACCCATGTAGAGGAACAGCAGAATCAACATAGAGGTCAGCCTGGCGTCCCAAACCCACCAGGTACCCCAGGTCGGCTTGCCCCAGATAGCACCGGTTACCAGAGCCATCAGGCAGAATGAAGCCCCGATGGGTGCACAGCACTTCAGTACCATGTCAGCCAGCTTCATTTTCCATACCAGAGTGACAACCCCTGCACAGGCCATCATCACGTAGATAGCAGAAGCCAGAAAGGCGGTAGGAACGTGGATAAATATGATCCGGTAACTATTGCCTTGCAGATAGTCCGGTGGCGCAAACATCAGACCCCAGATCAAGCCGGTGGCCATCAACAGGGCTGCCAGAATGGCCAACCAGGGCAACCACTTGCCACTGATCTCGTAAAACCATTTGGGTGATCCCAGTTTGTGAAAAAAAGTCCAGTTCATTATTTACTCTACCGTGACTGGTTCCTGTTGCTCAGTCTGCAACTATTCTCAGTGATGCGGCTATCGCCAGTGGCGCCAGACACAATCCAAACATCAGCAATGCTGCCATCCACAACAAATGCCCTGAATAGGACATACCCTCAACTGCCGTCTGAACAGCCCCTGTCCCGAATATCAAAACAGGAATATATAAAGGTAAAGACAGCAATGTCAGTAGTATTCCTCCCCTCTGAACACGCACTGTCAGCGCTGCACCAATACCTCCGGCGAGACTCATTAGGGGTGTACCCACCAGCAGACTCAGTATTAATGCAGGAAAAGCCTGAGCTGGTAAATGCAGCATCAAGGCCAGTAAGGGGGCCATAACTATCAGTGCTACGCCGGTGGTCAGCCAGTGCGCAGAAATTTTAGCCAACACCAGTAAAGGCAACGGGTGTGGCGATAACAATAGCTGATCCAGTGAGCCGTCTTCCTGGTCACTTCTGAACAGGGAATCCAGGGAGAGAAGAACCGCCAGCAGAGCGCCTATCCAGACAATGCCTCCGGCTAACTGAGACAAAAGTTCTTTTTCAGGGGCGATACCCAGAGGAAAAAGACTGGCGACCATCAGATAAAATGCCACCGGATTCAGAGTCTGTCCCGGTGTCCGAAAGGCCAGGACCAGGTCTCTTTTAACCAATCCCAGAAATGCCCGACCGCCCTGTAATGAGCTGCTGCCCTGCAATGAAGTGTCACTCATAACCAGGCCCCCGACTCTTCATGACCGGCCTCTTCATCGGAACTTGCATAGGCCTCAAGACGAAGCTTTCTGACCCGGTCAGACAGCTTTGACAGGCTCTGGTGGCTGGTCATCACCACAGCGCCGTTTTTTTCAATATGCCGGGCCAGCAATTGCTCAAGCCAGGCCACACCATCAACATCAATAGCCGTAAAGGGCTCATCGAGAATCCAGAGCGGCACGTTTGAAAGTGAGAGGTCTGCCAGAGCCACCCGTCTGTGCTGCCCTGCAGAAAGTTGTCCGCAGGGAACTTCTTCATAGCCAGCAAGGTTCACTTGCTCCAGCGCAGAAAAAATCCAAGGCTCCGGGTAACGTTCGTTACGAAGGTTTGAGCGCCAGAGAATATTTTCTATTGGAGTGAGTTCGGTTTTAACGGCAGGTTTGTGACCAAAGTAAAAGGTTGACAGCCGAAAGTCTGCATAAACGCTGGAAAGCTTCTGCCCCTGCCAGATCACCTCGCCACGATAATCACCACAGAGGCCTGCCAGCACTCTCAAAAGCGTGGTTTTACCGGCTCCGTTACAGCCTTCTATCTGTAGCAGCTCACCGGGGGAAAGTTGAATGGAGAGGTTTGAAAAAAGAACACGATCGTCTCGTTCACACCCCAGCTTAGCCACTTCGAGCAAGTCGTTTTCCCTAAAGTCTGTCAGTCAATTGAGTGATTCAGAGACCTGAAGCCTCTACCCCCTTATACGGCTGAAATTTCATAGCAGTTTACGATTGCTGGTAGCTGTTCAAAAAACACTCTAACAGCCATAAACCCGGGCAGGATTATATCGAAAAAGACGCTCGTTCCGAAGTAATTAACTATCTAGATTGGGTAAATTCGCTGACATTGACCTGACTCGATTCAGCTCTATGCCGTCAGTCGCAAGGGCCATCAAACGGTCGAAGAACTTCTCTCGTACCACCAGCCAGTGCACTTTTCGCTCGGTATGCAACTGTAATGAGGTCACCAGATCGTTGAGACGATCAACAAAACCGGGAACCTTATCCGCAAACGTTGGTATTTCCTCATCGCTGCCACCAATTAGTCTGTTTTCAGTGCCCGCAGAGTGTAGTCTTACCCGGCTTTTCGATTTATGCAGCCCTGAACAATGGACTCATGAAACCAGTCAATTCACCTACTGTTTCGAAGGCAATATCGCAGCGACGGGGAAAAGTTTGGGGTGTCGAGAAGAGGCCTGGCAGATGTCCTGTCAGGATAATCATTTTTTTAAACATTCTTCGTAGACTCTTTTAAGCTCGCCATGGTTGACGTCATGAAAGAGTTCATTTTTGGTTGAATACTGTTTATAAACTAACCAGTCAGTTTTATAGGTATTCACACCACCGAAATAATCTGTATCTGAAGTTTTGTTCGCTCCAGCTATGGTGATACAACACCGATAATGCACACCTGCAGGACAACCCTGATCACCCCATGTATACAGAAGAGTACATTGAGCCCCGAGGGCACCGTATGGATCACTGGCGGAGGTAAAGTACCAGAATGTACCTGAAGGAGTATATAGATCGTCGCACTCACCTTCGTTCAATTGTGAGCCCGCATAGCTGAGCTCAATAAAACCAAGGCAGACCAATAGAAGCAGTTTATATTTCCTCATCATTCCCACCCTTTCATCTATCCTGATGTACGTCAGTATAGTTTTATTAGATTTTGCGATAAGAAAATCAAAAGTTACTTTCTTTCAAAAACAGCCCGTAGCAGAGATCGTCTTGAAAAAAAGTGAAAACTGGACATCCGATGAGGGTTCTCGAATACAGTCTTCACACTGACCCGTGTTGCAGACATCATTAAAAGCCTCGCTTTGCGGAAAAATCCGCTGTAATTTCATGCTCCCTGCATTGCCAGTCAAACAGACGCAGGCACTTTTAAGTCCGAGCAGCCGCTTCCAGCGTTCCAGCAACAACGCCAGTTGATCTTCGTCGTAGGGGTTCATGCCCAACGTCCGGGACGTTTCATACATCCGGGACGTTTCATACAATAGTTGCAAAGCCGTGTTTGAATGTTCCAGTGATCGAGTCTTCCCTGATACCTGGGCCTCGAGATCACTGTAAAGAAGCGAGAGGCTGTCGGCCATGGCAGAGAAGGTCTCTGTCAGCTGCCCCATTTCATTGGCATTCTTATAGTTGAGACGCAGGTGGTTAAACTTACCAAGACGGACCTTCTTTGCCGCATAACTGAGCTGTTCAACCGGCTTGATCAGGTTCAATTGGATGTAACGTATCGTCAAAGCCCCAATGGCCAGAATGGAACAAAGTGAAAAAATCGCCAGTATCATCAGCCAGTGCAGTTTTCGCTCGGTATGCAACTGTGACGAGGTCACCAGATCGTTCAGACGATCAACAAAACCGGGAACCTTATCCGCAAACTCTCGCCATCCGACTTTATCTCGCAATAAAGGTCGCATCTCACTGTGCCATTCACTGACCAGAGCCTGATAACGACGGCCAATAATATCGGTTCTGTCAGCCAAATGCCTCAAAGTAGGACTGTCAAGGCTGCTGTCATAGATCTTGATTAACTGGCTCAATCCGTTGTGGCTGGTCTCCTCAGAGTTGACCCGGTCTACCAGACGCCATGCCTGCATTCTCAATGATCCGGCAAGGTTGATAGCGGCGGCATCACTCTCTGTGGTCGCTGCAAACCACAACGAACCACTGACACTGAGCAACCCCAAAAAACAGATGGTAATAATAGCGGCCAGCGCCTTGAACCGAATGGGCTTCAACAACATTAAATAAAGACTCGACACTCAGAGCTGTCAGACAGCTCTGAGAAAAGATTTAGACCCGGGAAGAGAGCCATGACACAAAGTCGTCACGACTTTCTCAGAACCAGTGCCGCAGACGCCACTGCCGCAGGAGTGGGGAAAAGTTTCGGGAATTGATTATCAGATAACCTCTCACAGCCATTAGTTACTCAAGATTCAAGCATTTTTCAAAGGCTTCGCTAATCTCACCACCGACGCCCCGAAAGACATCGCCTAATGTTGAGTAAACTTTATACAGCAGCCAGTCTTTGCTAAGTATGCTGACACCAGCGAAATAATTTGTATCCTGAGCTTTACTCAGTCCACCAACACCCATGCAACAGTGATAACGCTTGCCAGTAGGACAATAGCCATTGACATCGAAAAGATTACATTGATTCCCGGTGGCAGCCGTTGGATCACTGTCGGGTGCAAAATACCAAGCGTACCAATCTTTCTTATGAGGCGTGTGTAGATAGTGACAATCAAGTTCGGTCAGTTGTCGACCGGCATAACTGGTACTCATAAAACCAAGGTAAACAACAAGCAGTATTAGTTGATATTTCTTCATGGTTACCACCATTTTATCTATCTCAGTTCAAGCGCACTATAGTCTTACCCGCCAAAAAAACCGGAACCAGGTGGGACAAAGCACCCTGCCTCCGCCGCAGAGGGGGCATCAAGTTTATATTTCCTCATCATTCCCACCCTTTCATCTATCTTGATGTGCGTTAGTATAGCTTTATTAGATTTTGCGATAAGAAAATCAAAAGTTACTTTCTTTCAAAAACAGCCCATAGCAGAGATCGCCTTGAAACAACGCTGCTGAGAGTGAAAGACAGTATGTTCGACAAGAACTGTAGATTGAGCCAGCAGGCTGATGCCTTGAATACTCATGAAGGAGAGTAATCTGGCTCTGAAAAGAAAATGAATGGAACTTTTTTATAGTTGAACGATCAAACAAGCAATAAATTTAACGCTATTATCAGACTCGGAGACACATGCAATTAACCTCAGGAATTTTGCAAGCTATGTTAGCTCACACTCCATCCGATGAAAGAGCAATCTGGAAATCCAGCTCTGACAATATTCATTGACCAATGGAGGTGTAACCATGCACATCAGTAACACAATTAATACCAGCCCACTCAGTTCCCCTGCAGACTGGCAAACTGCAACTTTCCCAGTCGGGCAACAGTCTATTCTCTCTGACCGGTCGGCCATCTGCCTTTGTTATCGCCAGCAATAATCGTCTCTGTTTTTATGAACTGGCGTTCAGGATCATGCATTAAAAAATGAATGAAACAAGGGAACTTTACTGAAATCTGCCAATCTAAAATCCAATCCAAACAAGATTTACTTGCTCTGATCTGACATACACATATTAAGGAGAATTTCGATGTCACTTCCTGTTTCCAGTCACAGCACCTTAATCCATGGACGATCTGGCTCTGTACCAAAACAATCCACAAAACCGGGTAAGAAAAAACAATGGGGTCGTCGGGAAGTAAGAAAAAACACCCTTCCCCAAGAAACCACAAAGAAACAAACGGCTGCGATCCGTGGTAAAAGCTTTTCTGACATGTCGATAACAGAGCGCTTCGTTTTTGCTCTTGGTCTTTTTTCAGGCTTGCAGTCAGTGCATGCACTAAGCAATGGAAGAAGTAACGTTTGTAGCATGGCTTCCCCGGCAAAAGCTGAACTCAACACTTGCCCAAAAGCTGGCCTTCCAGACTGGGTCACAAAGTTAGAGAAAACAAACCGAAAAGATGATGCTCAGGCAGTGTGCCTGGCAGATAAGTGCTCAGCCCCCACAGAAATAATTCACAAAAAAAGAACAGCGCTTAAAAGAGAAATTCAGTCTCAGTCCTGTCACCAACCAAGCCTGATGGAGCAGATCGGTCCTGAGAATAGAATGACCGGGGTTTATAAAAAATCAGATGAGACCGGCATAGTGCTTGGTATTCAGAACCCTGAATCGGTTCCTGTAATGAAAAAATATAAAGACCTTGTCCGTTTGGAGTCCAAGACATTACAGTTAAAAAAGATTCTGGAACAGACTAACAACTACATCCATATACACAACAATGATTTCGGAATGCTTGTTTTTGATGAGAAGCAACTCACTGTTCTTAAGAAATATGAGTACTTCCCTCTAAGCCCCTGTATGAAAAATCTGCTCGATGAACTCGATAGCTACGATACGGCATTAAAACAAATTTTCATGTATCAGAAAGAATCCGGAGATTACAAAGCCTATGCTAGAGAACTGGACCACTTAATAAAAGGACGCAATACTGTATTTGTGAGCTTGTTACAATCATTAAAAAGCAAACTTGATGATTTAGAAAGACAGACATCAACTGCATTAAAAGTTAATAGTGATCACAAAAAAGAGGATATCCTGCAGCACAGAAAATACATTAATTCCCAGATTAGAAAATCTGCAGCCATTCTTAGCCCTGTAGAAATAAAAAAAATGTTCCAACAATGCATAAAGGATCGTCAAGCATGCCTCAACGAGCACAAGCGGACTGAAGCCAGGGAGCTTGCTGAAAGAGTAAGAGCCAGGAGAGAAGCAAACAACAACAGCTTTACTATGAAGCTCTTTAATTTAGCGTCTGTAGCTTCCTATACATTTTACCTTCTGTGCATGTTAGGTTCTACACTTGCATTGGTGCCTTTACCGAAAAAAATAACCCGTTACTTCGCCTACAGAAAGAAAATAGACACTAGTCGTTTGTTAGAAAAAATAATCAGAACCGAGAAAAAGAAGATGCCAGTGGACATCAAAAAATCTATGGATAAGTGCGACAACGCTCAAGACTTAGCGTTTTCAACCAAAACCAACGTCAATTACCCCGACGACTGGAAGCAGCCGTATTTACCCTTCTATCATGACTTAACACAGATCAAGAAAAAAAAACGCCCTAAAAAAAGTCGAAGTATTGGGGCAATAGCCAGGAAACTCAAGGATATCATTATGCCGAAGGACCAGTTGCCTGCGAGGCCCTGGAAAGAGGATATACCGATAGACCACCAATACATCAGACCTATTTACAAAAGAGGATTTACGCCGTCAAGTAAAGATACGGGTAAAAAAAACATTGTTGCCTATGCCTATTTTGACCCTTCATCAGATGCAATCAAAAGCACAATATCCGATAATGCCCTTAAAAAAATGCAAAGCATTCACGAAACAGGCCGGTATGCAGCCCATGAAGAAGGCGCTACAGGCTACAAATGCTTTAAATATAAGAGCGAGCCATTATGGGAGTTTAAAGTGGCTGGAGATGAACGGGTTTACGGCTTAACGATTCAGGCAAATGAAGAAGGGAGACATGCGGGTGTCGCTCCACTGGTTATATTCGACACAATATTGAATAAAAAATTATAGGCATCAACTGGCTCTTGTATACCATGGGTTTCTGCAAGTTATAAAAAAAACGCCACATGACGCCTTTTTTATAACTTGAAATAACTTATTTCATCAAAATGGACGAGAATGTCTGCGAATCACTCATATCATCTATCTTTTGCTTTCCTGGCTTCCAACTGATGACTTCTTCTGTTTCCAGTTCTGAATAAAGTGTTACCGGATAATCAAGTGCCAACCAGGAAAAGTAGCCGTCCCTGAAAAAGAACACTCTCTGGTAACCCCAGAGTGCGGCAAGGTAACTCGCTATGGCTCCCCTCATGTGGTAGGTACTGTTTCCGTAGATGACAATAGGCGTCTTTTTATCCAAAGTGCCGGGCTTAAACAGCTGTCTGAAGCCCGCCCTTAAATCCAGACTTTGAGACCGGTCAATATGCCCCCACTCCCACTGTTGATAAGGTCTCACATCTATAAATAAAGCCCCCAATTCATGAAGGCGCTTGGCCTGATGAGTGTTAATGGTAACAACGTTCTTGATATTCACTGGCGCTTCTTGTGCAGACAGGAAGCAGGAGGTAAGGGCCAGAAAGCACCCTGCAAGGTAAGAATTCCATTTCATATTAATACAGGTCCGTTATAAGACTACTTAATAAAAAAGTATATGGAGTAAGGACCTGCGTACTTGGAATAATAGGAAGCTAAAAGCTTGCTGCTCACTGCCAGAGAGCATATAGAGTCAAAAAATACCGTCTACTCTACGAATCATTCATTCCAGCCACAGGGTTTGGAGAAGCACTGACCTTGGATAGAAACAAAAAATGCTTGCTTTAGAGCTTGGGGACCCCATACCCACGAGTCCCCACAGGTACACTGGTGGTTTAACCTAACCAGTGATGGAGCTTGGCTCTTAATCTGACGGCTGCCTGAGAGTGAATCTGGCTGACCCTGGACTCACTGACGCCCAGAACCTTACCAATTTCCTTGAGATTCATCTCCTCATCGTAATACAGCATCAAGACCAGCTTTTCCCGCTCGGGTAACTTCTCTAAAGCTTCTACCAGGGCATACTTGAACTTCTCTTCCTGAATATCGGCTGATGGGCCTCTATCTCCAGAGCGAGCCTGCATTCTGGACTCTTCGCTGTCGAACAGTTCTTCAAAACTGAACAGTCGGCAACCACGAAGGTCACTGAGAATGGTGTAGAACTCATCCAGATTGACTTCCAGCTCCTTGGCCACTTCGAAGTCTCTGGCATCTCTTCCAAGGCGGGCTTCAACCTTCTGAATCGCCTCAGTCACTCTGCGACTGTTTCTGTAAACGGATCTTGGCCCCCAGTCACCTTTTCGGATTTCATCCAGCATGGCACCACGGATACGAATGCCCGCAAATGTTTCGAAACTGGCACCTTTACTGGCATCGTACTTTGAGGCCGCTTCCAGCAGACCGATCATGCCTGATTGAACCAGGTCATCGATCTGAACGCTGGCCGGCATCCTCGCGGCCAGATGATTCGCAATTCTTTTTACCAGAGCCTTATGAGTTTCAACCATTTCGGTCTGAATCAGTTTCTGACTCTTTTCCTGATTGGCTTGAGTTGCCTGCACTCCCTGTGCTGTAGCATCCATGCTTATACCCTCTCTTTTATTCTTGTTGGCAAGAAGAATTCGATACGACCTCTTGGCGGTGTTACTGGTATCGCCATCATCTGATGTGCAATACGCAAAATGGCTTTCGAAGCCCGGCAATCCGGATTTACCTGCAGAAGTGCCTGCTGACGGGTGAGTGATTCTGCGACAGCCTTGTCGAATGGAATCGCCCCCAGATAACGGAGAATAATTTCTACTTCATCATTCAGATAGGATTGCAACCTTTCAAACTGGTTCGATCCATACCGACGGTTATTAACGGCGTTGACAATCACTCCAAAACGACGAACACCGTATATTCGGTAAAGCATACGTATCATTCTCACGGCATCCAGCAGTGATACAACTTCCTGATTGATAACGATAAGAATTTCTCCCGCAGCCTGAATAAGAGCTACATTGTCCGGAGCCAATCCAGGTGCGGTATCAATAACAAGGGTATCAAGAGTAGGAGCCAGAGACTCCAGGCTTTCTATCATTCGGACAGCATGACCAGTTTCTACGGTCTCCCTCCAGATAGGCTCCCCTTTTGGCGACAGCACCTTCAGACCCGAGGGCCCATCCTGAATAAAAGTGGAAAAAGAGTCGTTGGCATCGAAGTGAGTCATATCCAGCTTCTTCTCAAGCCCAAGACTTATTCCAACATCGGGGACAGCCAGGTTTCCATCCATTAAAACCACACGTCTTCCGTTGTTTGTGAGAGCCAGTGCGAGATTGACTGCAACTAATGTTTTACCTACTCCACCCTTACACCCCGCAACTGCAATAATCTGTTTTGTTGATGAGTTCATGGCTTTCAGCTTCTTTTCAGTGATTACTGCATAAAATCTGGAATCAAAAACGTTTTTTCTTTTTTTACTGCCTGTACTTTATTAATAACAAGAGCCGTGCCAATTTTTTAAAACGCCTGTTTTTCAGTCATGGTCACATAGCTGACGTGACATCATTTTGACCAGCCCCAGCCTAAAGATCATAACCTGCTGTTTTTATTGAGATTTATTTTTACCGGTCGAATTTCCGTCATGTTACATTTTTGACAGAGTCAAAATCGATCTCAAAAGAAGACATCAAACGTCGTTTCATTGAAAAATAAAAAGAAAGTTATTTGACAGTGTCATTTTATAGTGACGAATTACTGTCGCATAATATTTTCCAGAGGGATAAAAAGTGTTACTTAATTGACAAAATAAATTCCGAAACTGAGAGATTTAAAAAACGACAAAATAAAGTTAATTTCCAATGATGGATAAAAACACTTTATCCAGAGATAAAAAACGTCAAAAATTTTATCTTTTTACTTGTTTGATAATTGATAAAACCGACTTACTTTTAGATAAAAAAGACAGCTACCAGGTAAAATTTTTCGGGATTCTAAAAATACAAAAACGGCCTCGTCTACTTTTTTTCAAAAGCAGACGAGGCCGTCATAAAATCGAACCTGGTAAGTTAAGACAAAAAAAATGGCTATCAGCTCACGCTGATAGCCATTTTTTTGAACCGATCTGATTAACGCATGGTCTCTTCATAACGATGAAGGCCATACTTTCTCATTTTCTCAACCAGTGTCGTCCGGCGAATCTGAAGTTTGTCAGCCGCTCTGGCCACAACGCTGTTGCAGTCACTCAGAGCTTGCTGGATCAGGCTTTTTTCCAGCCGTGTCAAAAATTCCTTCAGATTCAGGCCGCCCACAGGAAGAATCGCCAAATCATCGACTTTTCCGGTTCCTGCAGGTTGAATACTATCCGGGAACAGCTCGGCAACACCGTCATCATCAGTAATAGCTTCCATATGACGAAAATTCTGTGGCAGATCCTGAACACCTACGACACCGTAGGGATACATAATCGCCAGTCTTTCCAGCAAATTGGACATTTCCCTGACATTACCCGGCCAGTCATGACGGCATAGCGACATAATCGCAGCAGAACTCAGACGAATGGAGCCGCGACTCTGTTTTTCCATTGCACTGACCAGCTCGTTGAGAATCAGCGGAATATCTTCCGGACGATCCCTGAGAGCAGGCATTTCAATGGGGAATACATTCAGCCGGTAGTACAAGTCTTCCCTGAACTCACCGGACTCAATCATTTCAGAAAGGTTTTTATGAGTAGCCGCTATGATTCTGACATCCACAGGAATCTGTTCGGAACCCCCCACTCTTTCAATGGTGCGCTCCTGCAAAACCCTAAGCAACTTAACCTGCATGTGCAGCGGCATATCACCAATTTCATCAAGAAACAGAGTGCCACCCTGCGCCAGCTCAAACCGCCCTTTTCTTGAGCTGACCGCACCGGTAAAAGAACCCTTCTCATGGCCAAAAAGCTCACTTTCCAGCAATTCATTAGGAATAGCGCCACAGTTTACCGGCACAAAAGGCATATCCCGACGGTGGGAGTGATCGTGCAGATTCCTGGCCACCAGCTCCTTGCCTGTTCCTGACTCACCGGTCACCATAACATTGACGTCACGGTCAGCCACCTGTGCCATGGAAGCGCGAACTTTGCGAACTTTGTCACTTTTACCCACCAGCCCACGGAACAGCTCTACTTGCTGATTCATACCAGTCTGGTGAAGTTGACGCCATTGTTCGCGATACACCTGACCATAATGCAGGCAAGAGAGCAACTGTGAACGATTGCAAGGCCAGTCGATACGGGCAATGACCTGCCTGCGGAGTGAAGATTGGAGGTTTTCCGGAAGGGGTTCGGCTATGCGAATGACGGGAACCCCGCCACTCCAGTTCTGTATACGGGCGATCATGCCCTGCATTGAGCTTTCTGCCTGGAGAAAATCGCCAAGAAAAAGCGCACAGAATCCTTCTTTGTTGGACTCGCTGATAGCATCTTCCCAGTAGGCGGAACTGACGGCCCTGGTACGATACCCCATAAATTCGATAACGGTACTTAGATCATGTCGGCGCTGTTGAGCGTCTTCTATGATCAATACCTGATCTGCTGCATCCATTGTAACGACTTTCCTTGTCATCAACGCAATGTAACAAACAGCTCTGAATAATATGAATTGCAATAAGCAAACTCTTATTCATTCATTTAAGGTCTAAAATTCTATTTCGTCAAATTTCTCGGCCACTTTAATTCATTTTTTGACTTTTTTATAAAAAATGACGTGAAATAGCCCTGCTCATCAATCGTTTGCTGGAATAAACGGAGCGTTCTCTCCGTAAAACAGATAGTCTCATTCTCCACTGATCGAGTTGGTATTAATGAGCTTTCAGAAGAAAATAATGAAATCATGGTTTACCTGCTACAACAAGCTGCATAAACGGTAACATAACCACTGCCGGGTATGGGCAGCCATCAGGAATTTGAATGCTGATTATCGAAACGCTTGAAGATATTGCCGCCATGCGGGAAAGTGTGGACGTGGAGTGTAAACTGGCACAGGGGCGGGATGGCAAAGGTGCTATCCCGAAAGACATGTGGGAAACCTACTGTGCTTTTGCCAATACCGAGGGCGGCGATATTTTTCTGGGCCTTGAAGAAAAATCGGGTCACCGATTTGTTCTGGAAGGTATTACCGACACCCCGAAAGTTCTGAAAGAGTTTTGGGATACCCTGAACAATCCACAGAAAGTCAGCGCTTGTATTATTCGGGATCCTTTGGTCAAGGTTCTCGAGATTGAGGGGAAGTCTCTCATCCACATTCATGTTCCACCCGCCAATCGTAAGCAAAAGCCAGTCTAAATCAAGGGTAACCCCATGATCGGCACCTATCGTCGCTTTAACAGTGGTGATATGCAGGTGAGTGAAGAGATGGTTCGCCGGATGATGGCTGAGCAGGTTGAGGAGAGCCGGGATGCCGAAATCCTGGGGGAAGTAGTTTTTGATAAATTAGGCAAGCAAGAGCAGCTTATCCTGATTACTGCTCATATTGAAAAGACAGTGGATCATGCCAGAATGATGTCTATTCTGGATATTCACCCTCGAGATCTCTCAGCCCTGCTTGCCTCTCTTGTTGACAAAAAGCTTCTATATCAAGATGGTAGTGGTCGTGGAACAATTTATTTCACCGCCCAGGCTATGGCGGAAGATACGATGTTAGAACGGTTTTTCGAAGAAATGGGGATGGAAAGATCCCGGTCTGAAAGGGAAGGGTCCGGACCTCACCCCGAAAGGTCCGGACCTTTAGAGAACCAGCTTTCGACTCTGGCAGAACCTGTAGCTACAAAAAAGCGAGCCCCCTGCGAAGAGGTGCGCCAAGCCATCCTTAACTTGTGTGCGCTGCGAACATTACAACTGGAAGAACTGGAAAAACTGCTGAATCGAAGTGGCGAATCTCTGCGCAAAAAATACCTGCAACCATTGATCAAAGAGCACAAACTCAGGCTGATGTACCCCACCAGGCTCAACCACCCTCAACAGGCGTATATTACCGTTGGGTCAGTGATCGATAAGGAGTACAAATGATCACAGAAGATCAACTGGAACAGCTCTGTCCGGGCTGGTTCCAGAATCTCAATTATGACCATGTATGCGGATAAGATATCCCCCCGGAGAACCGGCTGCAGAACATTTTGGCTTAGCCAAAAAGGCCCCGCAAAAGCAGGGCCAGGCTCAGACACTAAGGAACTGAATGGGGATCAGAACACGTATTGCAGGCGGGATACGATAGCGCTTCCCTTATCATTCTCTATGTTTTCATTGGTTTTGCCTTGAACATAGTTCAGGCTGGCGCGGATATTCTTGGTCGCAAAGTAGTTCACGCCCAGAGTAGTGGTTTTCAGTTCAAGATCATCACTCACGCTATCCTGGTCGATAGTGGCCTGAGTGTAACGTGCGAACACTTCCCACTGACCACCGGTTGGCTTACCAAAAGCACCTTCTTTATAGGTACGCTTGCCACCGTCCAACATGTAAGAAATCTGCCCGTAATAGCCCGAGACTTTTGCGTCGCTGTTAGCGTCATCAGACTTCAAGTCTCTGACCGCATACTCACCCTGAAGCTGGAGTGATTGGAACTGACCCGCCAATTCCAAAACATATTCAGAATCTTTATCAACGTTTGTGACCGTTACGCCCAGATCATCTTCACCTTTTTTAACGCCCAGGGAGGACTTTAAGTCAACATCAGAACCACCATCCGGATTCTTGTTGTAATAGTTCAGACCCAGATGAAGCAGCATGTCATCATTCATGATGGGAGCATAGGTAGCACGCACGATGTAGCTGGCAGTCCGTTCTACTTCCGGCTTGTCTTCTTCCGCCTGTCCATCATGGTGAATGCCAAACACTGCGGTATAGTTATCACCACCGGTCGCTACCTGAATACCGTAGTCATTACCTTCATCGCCCTGCAGAAAGTCGTAGATCATTGGACGCTCAATCGCCATGATCCAGGAAGAGCTTACGGTATTTTCCAGTCCGTAATCACGACCCCAGCGACCCAGAGTCACTTCTACCGGTTTGAAGCCAACATAAGTGATCTTGGCATCATCCAGTTCGATTGAGTCGTCGCTTTTGGTTTTCAGCTTGAGCTTGTATTTCCAGTCGGTGTAAGCCTTACCACTGAAACCAATCTCGGCACGGCGAATATAGCCTTTACGGGCTTCAGCGTCATTACCAGTGTCTGCGACATAGAGATCATCAAGGCTTGCGTAGTCCCACTGCAGCTTGCCGCTTACCTTAAAGGAAAAGGCGCCGTCATCTGTTTTCAGCTGAAGACCACCGTTCTTGGTGCTGACGATAATATCTTCGCCTTCCGTCTTAACAACACCAGCGTGGGCAGAAGACAGGGTCAGACCTGCAGCAACAGCGGCTACTGCCAGAGAAACAGGTTTAAGTTTCATTCAAAACTCCATTTATATCGTGCTTTTGTATTTATTACTTGGCTCTAAAGAGCGATGTGTTGGCATTTTTTATTATTCGCAGCCTGATAAGCCCTACCACCTCCCCAGATTCCGGAGCACGGCTGCAAGACGCTCATGGCTGTTTTTTTGTTAACTGCGGGTGAGTATATTGGGCTGGAAATATTTCTTGGATGTGACGAGAAAAAGAAGGTTTTGTGACACTTTTTACTCATTGCTCAGAATTTTAAAATCCGGATCATACTTTCGCATGAATTCTTGCAGGGCACTTATTTCAAGATCACCTGGATAATGATTGTCAGCTCAAGGCAATCCAAATACAGCTACCAAACAAAAATAGAGCGCAATAGATGACTTTGATCGTATAAGCTTCTTTTGTCAGTATTCATTTGTTTACCATGGCGCACAAACCAATGTAATGCTATACAGTCCGGTATATTCAAAAAAGGCCAGCCCGCTGTGTCAGGATAGTTGTCCCGCTCACTGATTAACCAATAAAAGCTAGACAGTGGGCGATGGACGTTGAATATGCCTCGTTTTTCAGAGGAACGTAAATCAGCTGTTTTGAAAAAACTGTTACCACCACACAATCGCTCTGTGCCGGATGTTGCCAGAGAGGAAGGTATCAGCGAACAAACCCTGTATAATTGGCGTAAAAAACTACGGGACAAAGGATTACCTGTGCCAGGGAACGAACAAAAATCAGAACAATGGTCTGCTGAAAGCAAGTTTGCCGTGGTCGTCGAAACCGCTGCTTTGTCAGAAACAGAGTTAAGTGAATACTGCCGTAAAAAAGGGCTTTATCCTCAACAAGTCAAGGAGTGGAAGCACGCTTGTATTTCAGGTGCTGTTCAGGCTTCTCAGCGTGCAGACCAGGAAAGCAAGCAATTAAAACAAGAGCGTAAGCGCAATCAGAGCCTTGAAAAAGAGCTTCGCCGTAAAGACAAGGCGTTGGCAGAAGCTGCAGCCCTGCTGGTGCTATCAAAAAAGCTCGATGCCTTCTACGGGATAGACAGCGAGGACAACTGACACCTGTCGATAAGCGCCGCCAACTGCTGACATGGTTTGATGAGGCTATAGCAAACGGCGCTTCTCGCTGGAAGGCTGCTGAACAATTGGAAATATCCCTGAAAACACTGAATCGCTGGCGCGATGACAATGGTGCAGTGTTAACGGACAAACGCCCGGATGCCTTGCGCCCGGTACCCTCTAACAAACTGACTGAGGAAGAGGAGCAACGTATTCTGACTATCAGTAATGAAGATGAGTATGCGAGCCTGCCACCATCGCAGATCGTGCCAGCCCTTGCAGACAAGGGAGTATACGTTGCTTCTGAATCTAGCTTTTACCGTGTGTTGAAAAAGTATGGTCAGTTGCACCACCGCGGTCGTTCAAGAAAGCGATCGAAAAGCAACAAGCCGACAACCTATGTTGCTACTGGCCCTAACCAGGTCTGGTGTTGGGACATCAGTTACATACCTTCCAGGGTACGCGGCCAGTTCTGGTACCTCTACCTGATACTGGACGTTTACAGTCGTAAGATTGTTGGTTGGGAGATTCATAGCCGTGAGTCTGGTGAGTTAGCCAGTGAACTGATTAACCGGACAATGGTGGCTGAAAAATGCACTAAAACACCGCTTGTACTGCACTCAGACAATGGGGCTCCAATGACGTCGAGTACCTTTAAGGCCAAGCTTGAGGAATTGGGCATTATTCCCTCTCATAGTCGCCCAAGGGTGAGTAACGATAACGCATTTGCAGAATCGATCTTTAAAACGGTGAAGTACTGTCCTCAGTGGCCATCTCAAGGTTTTCTGACGTTAGAACACAGTCGACAGTGGATGCTGAAGTTTGAGCGCTTTTATAACAATGAACACCGCCATAGCTCAATCCGCTTTGTGACACCTGCGCAACGGCATGAGAAAAGAGATCAGGAAATCCTGAATCACCGGAAACAGGTGTATACCAAAGCGCGAGAAGCTAATCCAACGCGCTGGTCAGGAGTTATCAGAAACTGGGAGCCTGTAGGTGCGGTTGCACTGAATCCTGAGCGGTTGTCTGAAGCAAGAATTAACGAGAAAAAGGCAGCCTAAAATTCAGTTTTCGGGACAACTATCTTGAAAAACTCCGCCAGGTTCCTGTTATGATCCGTCTGTCTTTTCCCGTGTCATGGAGAAAATGCATTTTAGTGACCTTATTCGGACTCGCCATAGTACCCCACTTGGTTAAAGCTCAATCAGAGACTTTCAGGCCTTCAATAATTTGGAGTGTTGATGGATTTTCAAAAAATGTGAATAAAACCTTATCCATAAGGCTTGGATCAATTCAGTATTTTGTTTGTGATAATCGTTTCACTTATGCAACGCCCAGGTGGAGCAGTAAAAATCGTGATGATATGTATGTCAACCTGTGGAAAGTCGATAAAGCTGACTATGAGCAATGTAAAGTGAATAAAACCAAGTCTACAAGCAAACTTTTGATCCAATGCAATGACCCTAGTGGGCTAAGAGCGTACACAGCAGAATTTAAAGAACTCGTTTCCTACAAAGACAAGCCAGTCTATAAAGAGGATCATTTCTACTATTTTATATCCACAGCAAATGGTACCAAATCTTCACTCGATAGCCTTGAAGGTGGCTATTGCCGATCTCATAATATGCGCCTTGCAGTATATATCTGTGACCCCTATAGCCCCGAATGCAGTTATAAAAAACCTGAAACAACAGCTTCTCCTGAACCAACAACTTACTTTAAGACAAGCAATTATACTGAAACAGCGAATTACACTGAGACAGGGAATTATTCTGAAGTAACAACTTATACAACAACTGTTCCAACGACGCATAGCCATTCAATTAAACAACCTTTTGAACTCGTTTGGAATGTTCGCTATAACGAGAGTCAGAATCTCTATATTTACAAGGAATCAGATTTTCCAATCGTTGCATTTTGCGAAGCCAACAGTGTCATTACCCGATTGGGTGACGAAGGTGAAGTCGTCAATAGCTGGCCATGTCAGAGTGGAGTTCATCATTTAGTTATTTTAAAACCAAAATATAATAACGGTGATGTTTATGTCTTTGAAGCATTTCCTGAGCAAGGAAGCGTGCAGGTATTGAAATCAACCCTGACCGTGAATATAGCAAGTGAGGGTAACCTTGAGTATCTTGTAAGTGACGCCATACCCTCTACTGGCAAGCCAGCATTCGCTTTTCTGATTTCACTTTATCTTTTGACTGCAAGCGCATGGTGAAAACTATGCCCTTGCAGAATATTGACTGCAGAAGGTATTAATAGTCCTGCTCTGCGACGCTTTGATCATGATCAGAATCATCACTGTATTCGTCATCATCGTATTGGTCATCGTCGTACTTGTCTTCATCGAACCTTTCTTCATCAGCCTCATCCTCACCTTCTGAGTCAAAGTACGGGTCCGGATACTGAGTCGTTTCATTGTGATACAGATCTTCTGCGTCATAGCCGTGCTGCCCGGAGTCAGTATCATTCTGTTCTTCAAAAAGATCCATCTCATTGGCAACGGTAAAACCAAGCCCCAAAGCAGCCAGGATGAGAATAGCCCCCTTCAAAAGCTCTTTCATGGGTGTGGCCTCCCTGCCAAACTGTGTTTAACGACTTTCTCTGAAGGTTAACGACTTTTTTCAGACTTCCTGAACCTCCAGCCAGAGTTTCCTGAGGCGTTTGTCGGATACCGGGAAACGGGTTCCCAGTTTCTGGGCAAATAACGAGACACGGTATTCCTCAAGCATCCAGCGATAAAGCATGAGGTTTTCATCCACTATTTTATGTTTCTCATGAATGGCTCTACGTTTTTCCCAGGCTTTAAAAAGGGTCGCCAACTCCTCTGACCAGGCCCGGTCTTTATTGACCTGGGCAGGCAATTTCTCCAGCCTTACCTCAATGCCTTCGAGGAACCTTGGATAGTGCCTGAGCCACTCAATGCCTGCTTCACAGAGAAAACCGGGATAGATCAGCTGCCCCAGATGCTGTTTGATATCGGAAAGTGAAAATGCCCGATCAAAGGATATTTTGCCCTTCAGCTGCTTGCTGATGTTGTGAGTCTTCTGGAAAATCCCAAACAACAGGCCATCGACCTCTTCGGCAAAAGGCACCAGATGACCTTTTCGATCTTCAATCAGAGCATTGAAAGCCGCTTCATCCCTCGGCCCATTATTCCCGGATAACAGGGCAGGATCACGAACAAACACCTCCGAAATCAAAAACGCCTGAAGATCTTCCTCCAGTGCTCTGGCCTGCATGATGCCTGTGGTCAGCAGTTTCACCTGTTTCAGATGGTTCATTTTCGTCAGGGCAAACTTCAGCTGACTGGACAGCCTGAACTGAAGCAGACGAGTCACCCCCATACGGTGAGTCGCTTCAGCCATAGCTTTGTCTTCAAACAGTTTAACGGCCACAGAGCTGTTCTGATCCACCAGAGCGGGATAGGTTTTAAGCACCAGACCACCCACTTTGCGGGTTATCTCTTCCGGCAGATCACCACAGCTCCAATCTTTCAGACCTTCCTGCTGCAATGAACTGTCCGTGAGTCTGCGCATACTGTCTTCAGACTCCCGACCAAACTTTTCTTTGAGCTTGATCAGATCACGGCCCTGTCCCAGCACCTTCCCGCTTTCATCCATCAGCCGGAAGTTCATCTGCAAATGATCGGGCAGATCATCAGTGTCCCAGTGCTCATCCAAAATACGCATACCGGACATACGATGCAGATGATGACCCAGAATATCGGTCAGTGGCTCATCGCAGATAGACATAGACTCCATAGCGCCCCGAACATAATCCGGTACCGGGACAAAGTTTTTGCGCACCGCCTTGGGCAAGGCTCGTACCAGGGCCACACACTTGTCGTAAAGCATACCGGGCACCAGCCATTCCAGCCGGTGTTTAGGCAATAGTCTCAGGGCCTGTACCGGTAATGTCAGCGTCACCCCATCATCCAGAGCACCTGGCTCAAAATGATACGACAGCGGCAATTCCAACCCTTCCCAGCGGAAAAGGTCAGGGTACTTGTTCTCGGTCACCTCATCAGCATCATGCCTCATCAGATACTCTTTGGTGAGGTACAACAGCAGAGCATCCTGTTTCTCAGCCTCTTTTCGCCACTTTTCAAAGCCCGCTCCGTTGTGGAGATTGGCTGGCAGCTTCTCATCGTAGAATTGATAAAGAGTTTCCGGGTCGACCAGAATATCTCTGCGTCGAGACTTGGCTTCCAGTTCATCCACTTCCTGAATCAACGACAGGTTGTGAGACTGAAACTTGCCCTGTGAATGATAATGACCCTCTACCAGAGCTTCCCGGATAAAAATCTCACGGGATACCACAGGATCAATGGCGCCATAACCGACCCGACGACGACCGACAATAATCAGGCCGTATAAAGTCACCTGCTCAAAAGCCACCACCTGGGCTCTTTTCTTCTCCCAGTGGGGCTCAAAATAATTTCTTTTGATCAGATGACCCGCCAGCGGCTCAATCCACTGGGGCTCCACTTTGGCATTAGTGCGGGCATAAAGTCTGGAGGTTTCCACCAGCTCTGCCGTCATCAACCACTTGGGCTTGCGCTTATAAAGCGTTGAAGACGGGAACACATAAAAACGACGGTTACGTGCTCCCATATAATCTGCGTCGTCATCTTTGCTGCCCAGATGAGACAACAAACCCGCCAGCAGGGATTTATGAATATCAGCGTAACTGGCCTCGTCTTCATTGGTTTTCAGACCGACTTCTTTGCAGGCCAGCGCTAATTGTCGATGCAGGTCCCGCCACTCTCGCATTCTCATAAACGACAGGAACTGTTGTTTGCAATATTTACGCAACTGGTTCTGGGACAGCGTCTGACGCTGTTCTTCGTAGTTATTCCAGAGCTGAACCAGGCTCATGAAGTCGGAGTCGTCGTGATAATGTTCACGGTGTCGCTGATCGGCGGCCTGCTTTTTCTCTGCCGGACGCTCTCTTGGGTCCTGAATCGCCAGAGCACTGGCGATGACGAGTAATTCGCCAAGAGCACGGTTTTTATCCGCTTCCACCAGCATCCGAGCCATTCGGGGATCTACCGGCAATCTGGAGATCTGCTGGCCGATTCGAGTCATACGACGTTTGTCACTGACGGCACCTAGCTCCTGCAACAGTTTGAAACCGTCGTTAATCGCCCTGGCATCAGGTGCATCAACAAAAGGAAAGGCAGCAATATCACCCAGACCCAACCGCAGCATCTGTAAAATAACCGCCGCCAGATTGGTTCTGACAATTTCGGCATCGGTAAATTCAGGACGCCCCAGAAAGTCCTCTTCAGAATAAAGTCGGTAGCAAACACCTTCTGCTACACGACCACATCGCCCTTTTCGCTGATTGGCAGAAGCCTGGGATATCGGCTCAACAGGTAGTCGTTGAACTTTTGAACGGACACTGTAACGACTGATTCTTGCCATGCCCGGGTCAATAACATAGCGAATACCCGGCACGGTCAGGGAGGTTTCCGCTACGTTGGTCGACAGGATCACTCTTCGGCCACCACCATGAGGCTGAAAGATACGGTTCTGTTCTGCTGCAGACAGGCGGGCATAAAGGGGAAGAATCTCGGTATGAGCCAGCCGCGCATCCTTGAGGAATTTATTGGTTTCCCGGATTTCCCGTTCACCGCTGAGAAAGACCAGCACATCCCCCAGACGTCCGCCTTCGCCGGAACGTTCCAGCTGCTCAATCTCCCGCAGACAGGATAATATACCCTGTTGAACTCTCAGGTCGGCATCCCGACCTTCCAGCTCCAGTTCTTCCACTGGGCGATAATTGACTTCCACGGGATAGGTTCGGCCAGAAACCTCAATAACAGGTGCATTATCGAAATGTTTGGAGAAACGCTCAACATCAATGGTGGCCGAAGTAATAATCAACTTCAGGTCAGGTCGTTTGGGTAACAGGATTTTCAGATAACCCAGCAGGAAATCAATATTCAGACTGCGCTCATGGGCTTCATCAATGATGAGAGTATCGTAGCAGTTCAGAAAACGATCATTCTGAATCTCTGCCAGCAGAATACCGTCAGTCATCAGTTTAATCAGGGTATTCTCATTGCCATGATCGGTGAATCGAACCTGATAACCTACCTGCTCTCCCACAGGCACTTTCAGCTCCTGCGCTATCCGGCTGGCGACTGATCGCGCGGCCAGCCTTCTCGGCTGGGTGTGACCTATCTGGCCAACAATACCCCGGCCAGCTTCAAGACAGATTTTCGGAATCTGGGTGGTTTTACCGGAACCTGTTTCGCCAGCAATAACAACCACCTGATGTTTTTCAATCGCCTTACGGATCTCGTCACGACGGGCTACGACGGGCAGCGCCTCATCGTATTCAATGTCAGGCACAGCCTGTCGCCTTTCCTGAACTCTGGAAGTGGATCGATTGATTCTTTCCTGCAGCTTATCCATCGCTGCCTGGTCGCCGGTTTTCAGTCTCTGAATCTGCCTGCGAACAGGAAAACGATCCCTGACCATGCACTGGTCCAGAGCGTCGTATAATGCTTTCTTGTTCAGCTGGCCGCCCTTTGCAGGGTCGCGCTCTGGGGAATGTTCGCTGGGCGATGACCTTTCTTGACGCTGGGTGGGTTCAGGGCTCTGGATAGGCTCAGGGCTGTTTCGGCCGGACACTCATATCTCCCGGAAAATGCAATTCAATCAAAACGCCCAATTATACTCGGTCCGGGCTCTGATATCCGATTTTCTTTCATACGCTTGCAGGGAATGAAGCGGCTTCTGAGAGTCATTCGCCAGAAGCGACGGGGTGTCGAAGATGATCATTTTTTCTGTTTTCCCGGTAGTGAGCCGGTAGAAAAAATCATTAAACCATTTACTAATTGTTTCATTTTTGCCATAAAGTGTCCTCTGACTTTATAAGTCTTGAGCCGCCCTGTCTCGCCTGTCTTATAGAGGTACTAACCTGTAGTCATGGCTAAAGAGCAAAAATTCAACAATAACGAGAGCAGCTCCACGGCATGAAAATCTACACACTGAAAAGCGACGACCACAGCATTCCTCTCTATTGCTGGAATAACCTGCCTGAATGTGTGGACCGCAAAGGCATTGTTCACATCAGCCATGGCATGGCGGAATATGGACAGCGTTACCGCTCTTTTGCCTCAGAACTGAATCAGGCAGGCTACCTTGTCTTCGCCCATGATCATAGAGGGCATGGCGCTTGTATTGAGCAAGAGGGTGCAGGCTATTTCGCCGGGCAACGAGGCTGGCATAAAGTAGTGGATGATCTGGCAACCGTTGTTGAGTTTATCCAGAAAAAGTTTCCCAGCGCCCCGCTGGTTCTCATGGGTCACAGTATGGGGAGCTATATCTTGCAGAGCTACCTGATCCATCATACTCCCAGGCTGGCTGGAGCTATTCTCTCCGGCTCAAATTATGCCCCCAGACTGTTACTGGAAGTCGGCCTGCTGGTCGCCAAACTGGAATGCCTGAGACAGGGCAAGAAAGGCATAAGCCCCCTGATCAAACAACTAACCTTCTCCAGTTATAACCGCCGATTCAAGCCAAACCGTACTGAGTTTGACTGGCTCAGCAGAGACCCACAAGCGGTGGATGATTATATCTCCGATGAGCTCTGTGGTTTCTCCTGCAGCAATCAATTGTGGCACGACCTTTTCCAGGGTTTACTTCATATCGGGGCCACCCACCATCTTAAACAAATCGAATCGAAGCTGCCTTTTCTGGTCATGGGCGGTGAAAAAGATCCAGTCAGCGCTCCTTTGGGGCAACAGAAACTTACCAAAGCATTACGGAAAGCCGGTTTAAGAAATGTCACACTGAGCCTGTATCCTGAAGGCCGTCACGAAATGTTGAACGAAACGAATTCTCAGCAAGTAATAAAACGCTTGTTACAATGGATCAATCAAACAGTCATGAGTCAGGAATATTGCTCAGTGAATAATTCCGCCCCGGAGCTCACAGAGTCCTGATCGTAAAAAGCTTTTCGGGGCATTAATGGATTTGTCAGCCGGTAGTGTTTACTGCCGCCCTTTCTTGTTATGTTGCCTTTAAGGGCCAATGATAATGCGTAAACTGGAAAACACCCCGTTTGATGAGCTAAAAATCGGGGATAAAGACACTCTGACCCGGACACTGACCGAGCAGGATCTGCTGCTGTTCGCCAAGGTTTCCGGCGATACCAATCCTGTGCATCTGGACAAGGATTATGCCGCCAAGACTCAGTTTGAGGGTCGTATTGCACACGGAATGTGGACGTCATCCCTGATCTCCTGTGCCCTCGCCACCCAACTGCCCGGTCCCGGCGGCATTTACCTGTCACAGGAAGTGAAATTCATGCGTCCTGTCAAAATCGGTGACACGATAACCGTTGAATTGGAAGTGATTGAGATTAATGAACGTCGCAAACGCGCCACTATCTCCACGAACGTAGTGAACCAGAACGGCAAAACGGTGGTCAAAGGCAAAGCGGAGGTCATGCCCGCTGTCGACAAAGTGGTGGTGGATGAATATCCATTACCCGATGTGGAGCTGATCAACAGAGCCTGATTATCCTGGAGCCGGGCTACAGTATCCGGCTTTTCTTTAACGGGTCAGTGTCTCCAGCACGATCAAATTACTTAAAGCGACAGAATTTTCCTGCCCGCATACAGCGCGGTCAGCCTTGAAACCGGAACAGACTTCCGGACGACCTGACTGACCAAAAATTTTGCAAAGATTATTGTCATCAAGCTGAATACAGCAAACCCCGGCAGGCTTTCCCTCAGGCATACCTGGTATGGCAGAAGAAATCGAAGGTGCTATACAACAGGCACCACAACCCAGACGACATTCCATTTACCTACCCCCTGCAATTGGAAAAACAATCAGAAACCCCAAAGCAATGATCAAAACTGAAAGGCGGCGGGATTCTAATACTTCGATGACTTGATAGAAACAGGAAAATGCCGGGCAGCCCTGGCTGAACGCTTCGACTGTCTGTCTACGACTCTGGAAATGCCTTCCAAGGACAACGTGGACCCGCCGGATGAGTACCAGGGCTGGATCCCCCAGGGTTTTATGGATTTACTGGAAACTGCCCCGAAGCAGGCTACTTTGAATGAGCACCTCAGAAACTAAACCTTTTTAGAGAAGTGTGCTCCATGAATTTCAAAAATTGTAACTTCTTCAAACCAGACTCAGTGACGCGACGACCGTTGTTTTTTCTCACCCTGGCGATTCTGCCATTGTTGATGAATGCAACACCGGCCAGGTCTCAGTCTGCTGATTGTTCTCTCACTGTTAAACCTGACGACGGAGCGTCGGCAGGATACGGCCGGTGTCCTGTCGATAAACGCTGCAAACCTTCTGATGATGAAAAGGACTGTATACCGGAGTTCGGACCCAAACTGAAAAATGGCCATTTCGGCCCATCAATTCGTCAATGGGGTAGTTCCAGAATCGGAGGCCTGAACAAGCCTGTAGCAGTGGCAGAGAACCCCAATGCAAGAGGTCAGTTCTTTGTGCTGAACAGCGGCGATGACAGCATAAGTATTTTTTACTGTCCCGGTGTAAAGTCCGCTTCTTCATACAAACCGGAACATCGTCGTGACCTGGCTTCCTGTCATTTTATGCACCGACCCACTGATATCGCCTTTGGTGGCTCACCCACCCTGGGTGATGTCCCCGAATTTGAAGGGCAGGAGGTTCATAATATAAGCCAGACCGGAACCTTTGCTACCACCGGTGGTAGCTGTAACGATTATACGGCATCTGCCTTTATGGGATACGATTTCACTCAGCGAATCTGTTCGGACTTTATGGGACCGACTCTTTGGGAAAACAACCTTAAAACCTTTGCTATTAAAAACAATGATTTTTTCCCCGATGATCTCGCCACAAAACCTTTTGGCTCCCATATCGACATGCTTCATCAGGAACCCTACGCAATGGGTATCACCTGGGAAGGCAGGCAAGCAGGTTACTGGTCGTGGGACGCAGGCCCCGACTCTAAATATGGAAGTATTGTGTACAGCAATATTACCCGCTCCCATGGCTATGGTGGACATGAACATACCCATGCCTTTCTGTATCGGTACGCCAATACAACCATGAACTTAAAGCCCGGAAGCAATATTGTCCCCGGACATATGGCCAGATACGACAAGTATTTGTTTGTAGCCAATCCAGAAAAAGGCGTAATTAACGTTCTTGATACTGAAAGCGGAACCGAAGAGGGGGATGTAAAGCCCAAAAATGAATGGCGTGAAAAATATGCCGCCTATACCAGAATAGTAGGTGCCAGCTTCACCGAACTCAGTGTCACCGGACTTGAACTAAAAAGCCCCAGCGGTCTGGTTATTTCTAACAAGAGGCTGTTTGTCAGTGATTCTGAGACCGGAAAGATCCACGCCATAAGTCTCGACACTACAGGAAACCATACCTACATAGGCTGCATTCAAACGCCCGCAGGCCAGATTGCAGGTCTTGAGGTCGATCAAAAAACCGGACGCCTCTGGTTTGTTGACGCTACCTGGCACACACTGAATGTTGTTGAACCCCTGTGTCCGAGTCGCGATGACTGTGTATCTGATTCACCCTGGGGTCAGCAATGTGCTCCCGACACCGATGAAAATGGCAAGACTGTCTGGCAAGCGCATCTGGAAGAATCGAACAATTATGATAATTTTCAAGGGTGTGCCAGGTATTACTTTCTTGCCTGTCCGGGAGGCGATTCACACAAGAACCCTAAGCTTCCCGTTTGCAAGGCACAGGGTGGCACATGGCGGGATGCAAAAGTCAGCTGGATTGACGGAAAGAGTACCTGCAAATGCATACCCCCTGAATTAAGACTGTCCTCCGAATCCAATCGGGTCGCTGCTGCATGGCTGCCACTGGGCATTTTGCCAGTACTGGCCCTGTATTACCGCTAAAGGGAGTCATGCTGCACTGGAAGGCATGGCCCTGATCCTCAAAGCCATATCTTCCAGAACCCGGTGATGACTCAGATGACCTGACTCAGAAAAGCCTGCAGGCGTTCACTGTCAGGACTCCCAAAAAAGCGATCAGGAACACTGTCTTCCAACAGCTCACCGGACTCCATAAACAGAACCCGGTCGGCCACTTCACGGGCAAAGCCCATTTCGTGAGTGACCACAACCATGGTCATACCTGAGCGAGCCAGTTGTTTCATCACCTCCAGAACCTCACCGACCATTTCCGGGTCCAGTGCTGAAGTCGGCTCATCAAACAACATGATCTTCGGCTGCATGGCCAGTGCCCGGGCTATGGCTACACGCTGCTGCTGACCACCCGATAATTGAGGTGGAAAACTCCTGGCTTTGTCAGACAAACCGACTTTGGCCAACAATGCTAAGGCCCTGTCTTCAGCGTCGCTTCTGGAGATACCACGCACTTTCATCGGTGCAAGACAGATGTTGTCCAGCACACTCAGGTGAGGAAACAGGTTGAAGGACTGGAACACCATGCCCACTTCTTCCCTCAACTTATTGACATCACCGGGCGTGGTCAGGGAGATTCCGTCCACGACGATTTCACCGGCATTGATGGTTTCCAGCTGATTCAGGGTACGCAGAAAAGTCGATTTGCCCGAGCCACTGGGCCCAACCACAACCACCACCTCTCCTTCCCTGATGGTCTGACTGACATTTTTCAGGGCATGAACCCCATTGGGGTAGACCTTGTGAATGCTCGTCACGGAAATGATAGCGTCAGTTTCTTGCAGCATACTTCACCTCCATTCTTCTGACGACAAACGACAGGATACCGGTCAGTACCAGGTAAAGTGCCGCAACCGTGAACCAGACTTCAAAGGGACTGAAGGTGCTGCTCACCGTTTCCCGACCGGCTTTGGTCAGATCGGTCAGGGAAATCACCGAAACCAGTGAAGAGTCCTTGATCAGGTTAATAAACTGACCGGCCAAGGGTGGCAGAACACGTTTAAAAGCCTGGGGCAGAATGATATAGCGCAGGGTTGCACCACGACTCATTCCAAGACTGCGCCCAGCCTCCATCTGACCTTTGTGAATCGACTCAATACCGGCTCGAATAATCTCTGCAATGTAGGCGCCGGTGAAGATCGACAGTGCTGCAACACCGGCTGTAAAGCGATCCAGATGAAGAACCGTACCAATAAAGAAATAAACAATGAAAATCTGCACCAGCAACGGGGTGCCACGAATCACCTCGATATAGAGTATCGAGAGATTTCTCAACGCCGGATTGGGAGAAATTCTCGCCAACCCTGAAATCACTCCCAGGAGAATGGCAAAGACAATAGAGACCAGCGACAGCTTTATGGTCATCACCAAACCATTGGCTATGGGTCCGGCCTTCCATTCATAATTGACAGCCAGCAAATCCCCTTCAAAGACCAGATCACCGTCATAAACCTGAACGTCGGCAAAGCCTTTAATGACCGTCTGCTCTGAGTCATCAAAGTCATTCACCAGAACAAGTTGTCCACTGTCGTTGGTTTTAACAGTGCCGTCGTATTCAGCCCTGAGTGGATTTTCTGCCTTGAAGAAAACGTACTGAGGAATGCGCTCCCAGCGCCAGATATACTCAATCGATTGGCTTGACTTATAGATACCCACGCCCATCAGCAGCAATAACGCACCGAAAACCAGGTTCCACAGAACCTGGTTCGGTTGTTTTTCCATTTGCAGCGGACGGCCGGTCAAGGGTTTACTGCTCAGCACTTAGTTCAGAGTCTTCTGCCATTCGGAGCTTTGGAACCACTTGGCATAAATCTTATCGTAGGTGCCATCGGCCTTGATCTGGCTCATAAAGTTATTCAGCCAGTTTTCAAAATCAGGATCACCTTTACGAATACCCCAGGCCAGAGGCTCATGAGTGAAGGCGGTGTCCAGGTGAGTCAGCTTGCCTTCATTCTGGCTGGAGTAAATCGCATTGAAAGGAAAGTCATAAACGAAAGCATCTGCCTTGCCGTTAGCAACTTCCAGAGCACCATCGGCTTCTGTTTCAAACAGGCGAATATTGGCTTTACTCAGGTAACGTTTGGTCGCCTGTTCACCGGTAGTACCCAATTTGGTGGCAACAGTGTACTTCTTGTTATTCAGATCCTTGTAGCTCTTGATTTCACCTTCCAGCCCCTTGCGCAGCAGGATACTTTGACCGACGACAATGTAAGGCTGGGCAAAGTTGATCTGCAGGTTACGCTGAGGAGTCAGGGTCATGCCGGACATAATAATATCAAACTTGCCGGTCAGCAGGGCAGGAATGATTCCATCCCAGGCAGTGTTGACCAGTTCCAGCTCAACACCCATGGCTTTGGCCATCTGACGGGCAATGTCTACATCAAAGCCGACAATATCACCGCGCTTATTGGTCATTTCAAAAGGCATGTAGCCCGCTTCCATGCCAACACGGAGGGTTTTGCGCTCAATGATTTCATTCAGGGTAGACTCTTGCCAAAGCTCTGTGTCAGAAGCAAAAAGGCTGGTGCTAAAGGCCAGCATAAACGTCAGAAATACCATTATTTTTTGCATTATGTTTCACTCCAGGGTCCCGGTTTGGCCGGAACTCAGTCACTACCAGTTTTTTATAATGTGAAATATGCTGTCAGAGACAGCACAGTATCTCGCTTATTTGTCGTTTTGTTTGGCCTTCAACAGAAGGTCAAATGCGCACAAGACCAGGGTATTCTACATAGACATGTCGATTTGAACAGTACTTTAGTACTATTCAATACTGAACCAAAGAATTTCGCTAAAGAGGGTGTCGCAAAACTCTGGTTCACATCTCCAGCGTGGGAACGATAAATTCAGGACTAACACCTGTTTTTCTGTCTTTGACTTCAGGATGGTGTAAAGTGCACAAGCCATTGATGCCATCTGGAGAACGTTTGCCATGCTGAGCCTGATTTTATACTTCCTGATCAATGGTCTGGCTGTTTTTATCACCGCCAGAATCCTTAAAGGCGTAGAGATTGAAAACTACGGAAGTGCGATATTAGTATCTATCCTGCTGGCAGTGGTGAATACCTTTGTCAAACCGATTCTGTTTTTCCTGACCCTGCCCATCACCATCCTGACTCTGGGTTTATTTATCCTGATACTCAATGCCTTGATGTTGATGATCGTTAATTACTTTATGGACAGTTTTCATGTGAAAAATTTTGGCTGGGCACTGATCATGAGTATTGTACTTTCTATCATCAATTCAGCGCTGTTCCTAGTGATACCCGGCGTAATGATTCCTTAGCATCATGCCGACTGTTCAAATTGGAGAGGATGTCAAGTTTTAAACCTTACAGTCGAGACATATTTGCAGAGACTCTGACGAAAGGAACACTGATGAAAAGGATCACTCTGGTACTGGCCAGCCTCTGCGTCCTGCTTATTTCGCCAATGACCCAGGCCAGCGCCCAGGAAGCGGCCCTGAACTTTTATTTTCAAAAAGATCCGGGCACCAGGGGGTACGCTGTCACGCTGCCACTGATGCTGAGTCCTACTTCCAGAGATCAGCCCATGGAAATCAATGAATTCCCAGCTTTCAAAGTGTCTGTTCAGCAGGGTATACGGGGGCTGGACATCCTCTTCTTCGACAAACTTTCCGGCAAGTTACTGGCCAAGATGCGCTACCCAATGTTGAATCGTCTGAAGAATACTTTTCAGACACAGGGATTTACCGGGCTTCAATATATCCATCACCCCAATGGAGCTGTGCTCCAGTTTATTGGAATGGTGAAATAGACAACAGTGACTGAATATTACTCTGAACTATCCCCATCCTCAAACTCGTAATCAGTATTTAAGCCTCCCCGATTCTGATCTGACCCGGAGAGACGCTCAACTCTTGAACAGGTATTATCAATATGCTCCTGGACGACCACACTATCACAACCCTGCAGTGCCCGAGAGCATATCGGACAACTGATCTGACAATGGAAAAAGGCCCAGTGATTAACCACTGCCATTTCTGACATCAGTGGCAGATCAACCGTATAATCCGCATTGTCGAGCTGTTGAAGATGACCTCCCATCAGTAGCACACGAAGCAGGGACTCAGCCCCCTCATCACCCTGGCATGAACCACACCGGTATGACTCGATATGGCGGGGCAGATGAGCCTGCAAGGCTTGTTGGTTGTTGAAAGTTACCACACAAAAACAACAGCTGTATTGCAAATGGCTATTCATGTGAAAAGCGGAAGGCTGGTGAATGTGTCCGAACCGATTGAGAGTACAGCCTGATACCGGACATTGCACCTGCCCCTGGTGTGAGGACTCAAAATGAGCAGTATTGTCTGTTTCTGCTGTTAAAACACTCTCACATCGGGGAAAAATACAGGCGCTAAAACAGTGTTGCAGCAAAGCATTTATGAGCTGTTGCCGGGGAAGATTTAATTCCAGGTTCTCGCTACAATGCCGACACATTTCATGGACTCTTCCTCTGGAACACTGTTGCAAATGCTCCGAAAAAAAATGAGCCCTGCCCCCCTGATTAAGTACCATAGTTCTATGCCCAGGAGGGCAAAGATTACAGTGAACCCTGGGCCTTCTGCTCTTGCCACAGCATGGACACCTGGCAGGTGAGGCTCCAAAGAACCGATAGCAGTCTTCACAAAGACATTTGCCACAACAGGAGTATTTCCAGCGAATCGCCTTTTTCTGGCAATACCAGCACAGATGAGAAATCTTTTTATCTCCAGGTCCCGAGCTTCGTCCATCGCTATTATCCTCCTTGTGATCCTCCGCCCCGGCCGCAACAAGCCTATCTGGCTCAGACGACGCCTCTTTCATACCTGTGCCTTTTCTGTTACCCCCCCCGCTATTATCATCAGTTGAGCTCTTATCACTGCACCGGCTCACATCGGCGCCGAACTGCAGAATTCCGTTCAAGGCACCATAAAAAGAGTTCAGATTACTAGCCGCCTCAAAAACCCTATCCTGAGAGCTGCCGCCTATCGCCTGGATCGTTTTTGGCATAAGGCCGTTATAAACAGGAATATGGGCGCTAAACAAGGGAGTCAGAAAAATCAGCAACAAGGCTTCATGACAAAAAGCCACTCCCGGCTGTCCTTCCCCTGAAGCTTGAGCAGGGCCCCACCAGACCAGAAAAACCAGCGGCAGAAATATCAATATCTTCAAGACTCTTCGTGCCATCAAAAAGGTGAATGGTTTTAATAGGACAGTCAGTTTCAGCCTGCCAATAAAACCTTTTGCAAAATAATGATTTTTATCAGCCTTATTTCTGCCTGCTACCTATACTCCTCTGTTGAATAAAAAGTGCTGTCCAGTAAAAACGATATTACCTGGTTGAGATTAAACCAGTAGTCCTGACAGGGTATGAATGATTGTCTATAGAAAATGCTTTTACTCTACGAGCAATGTTGTCTAACGAGGAAACGATGAAGCTTTTACTGTCTCTTGGCATTCTCGCTCTTATAACGGTCCTGTCTGCTGAATCTTGTCCGGCTTTGCCGACAATACCAACAAGTCAAACCACTGCCGCAACAAGTGAACTTAGGCTTTACGAGCTCTGCTCAGGAAATATCGAGAATCAGGAACTGCTCAGCACTGTGGCCATGAAAAGGGCAACGGTAAAGGCTCTGGAACAGGTCCTGGCCAGGTCTACACAGCCCATCGACCGTTGTGTTATCGAGACCCCGACCAAGGGAAACTATCTTGATGAAAGCATCAATGGATTCAATACCAACAAATCAAGAGAAGACACCGCCAATACCGCTTTCCTGCTGGTAGGTGTCGGCATAAAATCAGAACCTGTCAGAGCAGCAGAGGACTGCGCTCCGACGAAACCGGTCATTGCCGGAAAACAGAGGGGGCAGCCTTCGGTTTTACCCAGGGACTGGCTTGAACAGTTTCAGCTCAGAAAAACCATTTATTTAAAAGCGGGACAGATGCTGATCGGGGTGCCACTGGACAGCAGCAACGGTGCATTTGCAGAGGGTTATTTTGCAGGTCTGAAGAGAAAAATTGACCCGGCAAATAACTGCTCCAAACACTTATACAACCTCAGAAGTCTTTTTTACAAAGGGGAGATGATTCATTTTAGTGGTACAAACATCCTGATTACTGGTTTAACCACGTTACCATCATTCACTGGTACTTATCATGCTGACCTCCAAACAAAAACGCTTTGCGATCGGGATTGGCTTAATACCCATAGAGCCGCTCCAGGCCACGAAATGCACACTGAAATACTGAAAGGAGAACTGGACCTGAAATCGCCGGAAGTTCCGGATAATGGCTATATGGTCAATATTTTCGGGAATGAGCTCTTTCAAATCCTTCAGCCCGTCGTTAGCATTTCTCTGGCGGAGGAATCCGGAGACGTAGATTCAAGGTTATTTGACAAAACAACCCTGATTGGTTTTTCGAACAATCAGGTCTATTCCTGCTACCCGGGCCAAGTTGAAACGGCCGTGAATATTAACATTGCCTATCAGGATGCCTCATCAGAGTCCGGGGTCATTCAGGCTCTGGAATTTAATGACAATCACATCCTGGGAAATGCAGCGCAAGCCATAAACCTTGTGCTTCCGGAACAGGTTAAAGCCAGCATTATCAACAATCTTTTTGTGACGACAAAAGTCAGTGACAGGGATACAAAAGGTATCAGCATCAATGGCCCGGACCAGAGCAGCAAGAACTGGCAAGCCTCATTAACCCTTAATGTAACCGGAAAACTTATAAAAGGTTATCAGGCTGCGTTGTCTCTGGCAGGTCATCAAAAGCGGGGGTTGTATCCTGATCCATCATCCAGCAGTAAACCAACCCCCGCTTTACTCAGCGCCGTGACTGAAATACAGGCAGCATTCGGCGATACAACTGAGAGCGCTTATTTTCAGTTCTCTGCTTATACAGAAAGTAACAACCCGGAAGACTCCAACGCCTGGCCACTCACAGCGATATTCATCGGCGGAGTCTCGATTGCGACCCTGGGTATTATTGGCGGATACCTTAAGTACAAAATGAGAAACTATTTCTTGGCGAGATTTGGTGCTGAAATGACACTATCAGGGCCAAAATCCGAGTTCTGAGCAATGCAAACAGGTCACCGGAATACCCTGCCTCCAGTCAAATCATGAGGCAGGATACAGGCGAGGTTTCGCTGTAAATCACTCACCCCTGAAGAAAACGTTTTTGCGCCAGTATTTCGATTAATTCTCAAAAAAACCTACCAATGGATAACACCGTCTATACTCCCTTAGCAAATAAAAACATTATCTAACAAAAACAACAGTACCTGCTTGATATTGAGCAGCCATTTTTCGGCATGAATGATTGTCTGTACTAACCGTTTTTGTTTTACGACACTTATTGTGTAATGAGGACGCCATGAAATACTTACTGTCTCTCTGCATTATTATTTTTATAACGGCCTTATTTGCTGAATCTTCCCCAGCTTTCCCCACCACTGCAACAACCGCAAGCCCCACTTACAGTGCCAGCCAACCTCAAACCACTGTCGCAACAGGCAGACTGGAACTTTCCGAGTTGTGCAAAGGAAAACCCTTAGGCGAGGACCTGCTCACCTCAGAAGCCATGCTACAGGCAACTGTAAAAGCACTCAGGCAAGTTTCTGCCAGGACCAGACAATCCATTGACCGATGTGTTATCAATACCCCGACCAGTAGCAGCTATCTCGACGAAGACATTGATGATTTCAATAGTGGCAAACCATGGGAAGAGACCACCAACACCGCGTTTATTCTGGTGGGTGTCGGCATGAAGTCAGAAGCGGTTTCCGCTGGTGAAGGCTGCGCTTCGAAACGGCCGGTCATTGCCGATAAAGACGACGATCTGCCTTCAGCCCTGCCCGGTAACTGGCTTGAACACTTTCAGGTCAGAAAAACCATCAATTTAAAAGCAGGGCAAATGCTCATCGGGGTGCCACTGGACCGCAGTGACGGTTCATTGGCAGACGGCTATTTTACTGCCCTGAAGAGAAAAGTTGAGTCCGGACATGGACATACTTGCGGAGAAGGCTGGTTGGATGAGAAATACAAAAAAAACGAGAACAAACCTCCCATATTTGAGCTGATTCACTTTAACGGTGCAGGCATCCTGATCACAGGTTTGACCACATCACCTGCACTAGACAACTTTAAGGTAGATGTTGGCAAATTTTGCAAATATGATTCGGAGTTTGTCACTATTCCCAGCCACGAAGTGCACGCTGAGATGCTGAAAGGGGAGTTGAACCTGAAGTCCGTGGAAGTCCCGGACAATGGCTACATGGCCAATATTTTCAGGAATGAGTTCTTTCAGATCCTGAAACCGGCTATCAGCCTTTCTCTCGCCGATGAATCGGAAAACGTCTATTCAGCGCTTTTCAGGAACAGAACCCTGATTGGCTTTTCGAACAATAAGGTCTATTCCTGCTACGACAAGGGAAATCCCGTTGAAACGGCTGTGGATATTGACCTTACCTACCGGGATGCCACACCCAAACCAGAATTTATCCGGGCTCTGGAATTCAAAGATAATTACATCCTCGGAAATGCGCCAAAGGCTATGAACCTGGCTCTTCCCGAACACGTTAAAGTCAGCATTAGCAACAGTGAGTTTGTGACAACAGAAGATGACGTGAATACAAGAGGCATCAGCATTGATGGTCCGAACCAGAGCAGTGTAGAATGGCAATTCCCGTTGACTGTGGATATGACGGGCAATCTTATCCAGGGTTATCAGGCAGCACTGTCTTTGACCGGTTATCAAAAGCTGGTGTTGAAATCAAACCGGCTTCTTGGCAAGCGATTGTCCATAGAACGTCGGGGCGATCTGACACTGCCTGTCACACTCTCAGGCGACAGAAACAACCTGTATGATACCATATTAGAGGATGATCCCTGCTACCAGCTTGAACATACTAACATCATCGGTGGTTTAGTATTTTCTAACGGGAGGGCTTCCTGCCCGAGAGGGTTTGCCATTCCAACAACAGGACTCACCCCCTCTGAGCTGTCAGACTTCGACAAGCGCAGGAATCACTTTCCTGGCACACCCTCTTCAGACAGCCGTCGCTTTTCAGAAAAGCCTACAGAAACAAGCTATGAGAGCAGTTTCAGAGAGTCTGCAACGCATTCTGTCACAACACCCGATCTGAGCTCCCGGGCAGAGAAACCAGTGACCTCTGGCTTATCCCTCAGAAGTAAATCTGATTTAGAGTCGATAACGGCAAGTTCACACAAAAATTTCAATGGCACATCACCGCCGGCTTCGCCAACCCCTTCTGGCAAACGCAGTAACAGTAGCAAGGATAAAATTTTCAAACACATAAATACTGAGGGTAACAGCACCAGAGAGCATCCAGATTCATCACCAGCCAGCAGCCTGCCCACCCATTCACAAAGCCTCGTGACACAAATACAGCCAACCAACAACAATTCAACTCCGGCAGGTCTTGAGTTTTCGGACGACAGGAAAAGACTCGACTCGTCAGGTATGCATGACTGGCAAACCGCTCTGATAACCACTGGCGTAGTTGCCCTTGTTGGTGCGGGCATTGTTATCAGCTACGTCAGGTACAAAAGCAAACGTTCTCTCCAAAGGGAGCCTCTTATCAAAATGAATGCTATTGCAGAAGATCCTCTACCCGAGTAACTTGCAAACAGTTCGCCGGAACCCCACCCCACGTCAAACGATGAGCAGGGCGGGGGGGGGGGGCATAAAATATCTTATGCACAAAAGCACAATCTCAGTTAAACTGCCGGGATATTTCCTGGTATAAGAGCGCTGCGATTCAAACGACTCGAGTGTCCGCAAGCACCGGGACTAGCGCACAAGTAGCGGGCAAAGCGAAGCACTTTTGCGACAGTCTTGCACCCTGACGGCAATCTTCACTCAATACAGCCTTCAGCAGGATAACCCTTTCCGGGCTTTACTGCGAATGAGCAAAAGCCTTTCGATTTTATGTTGACCTGAGACAAGCATGAAGCTTTCCACATTTGGCACGAAATTTACCAGTCATTCGGGCATTCTCCAACTTATGGATGACCTGGGAAATGCACTGGCCGGCGGCCAGGATATGATCATGATGGGTGGAGGCAATCCGGCCCATATTCCTGAAGTGGAAGAGGCTTTTCGTCAGCGACTTCGGAAAATTCTGGATAGTCAATCTGAGTTCACCCGTCTGATCGGGACCTATGACCCCCCCCAGGGAGAAAAAGAATTTATTCATGAGACGGCTCGCTTTCTGAACCGTCAGTTTGGCTGGCAGCTGGGACCGGAAAACATTGCTCTGAGCAACGGCAGTCAGGCGGCATTTTTCATGCTCTTCAATATGTTTGCTGGTGATTATGATGATGGCAGTCATCGTTGTATTCAGTTACCACTGGCGCCTGAATATATTGGCTACGGTGATGCAGGTCTGAGTGAAAATTTCTTCATCGCTAACAAGCCTGAAATCAGGATCATTGATAAATACATGTTCAAATACCATGTTGATTTCAGCAGCCTGAAAGTCGATGAACGGACCGGTGCACTCTGCGCTTCCCGCCCGACCAACCCAACCGGCAATGTCCTGACCGACTCGGAAGTCAGTCGGCTGGACGAAATAGCCAGAGCCCATAACATTCCTCTGATCATTGACGGCGCCTACGGCACCCCGTTCCCGAATCTGATCTTCAGTAATGCCAACCCGGAATGGAATGAGAACACCATTCTCTGCCTTAGCCTTTCCAAGCTTGGGCTGCCCGCTGCCAGAACCGGCATCGTCATTGCCAACGAACAGGTTATCAAAGCATTGTCTGGTATTAACGCCATCATGAATCTGGCTCCCAACAGCTTTGGTAGCCTGATTGTGCTGGATATGATCCGTGATGACAGCATCATAGATCTTAGTAAAAATGTGATTCGTCCTTACTATGAAGACAAGGTCAGATTTGCCGTTTCTCTATTACATAAGTATCTCAATGGCGTGAACTGGAAAATACACAAACCGGAAGGTGCCATGTTCCTGTGGCTCTGGTTTGAAGGACTGCCCATCAGCAGTCAGGAACTTTACGAGCGACTGAAAAAACGTAACGTTCTGGTCGTCTCCGGCCACTATTTCTTCCCGGGCATGGATGATGACTGGCAACACAAGCATGAATGTCTGAGGATGACTTACTCACGCGATAATGAAACGGTAGAGCGTGGTATCCATGTTATTGCCGAAGAAGTCCGCAAAGCTTATCAAGATTGACTCTGCTCGCCCTGTCAAGGCTGTCGCAAAACACGGACTCCCATAAGCTGTCTTTGTTATCAAAGTCCGGTTCCCGGCCCTTATGCGCTCTCACGCGGAGCGAAGGGACGAGTTGTTAGAGTTTTGGACAGCCTTTATCGGGCGATGGTCAGTTAATATTGGAGAAGACTCAGGCTTGCATTCCAACCATTCAAATCTACATTAACAGCTAGTATATGGCTTCAATGAGTTTGACTGAAAACAAAACCATTCAGCCGGAAGCCTGTCGGAAAGATGTAAATTCATAATTCGGTTTTATGTTCCAGTTTGCATAAGACCTCTTCTGCGGCTTCGCATCTGCAATATAAAACGCAGGTACTGTGTTATGTACAGACAATTCCTGTCCTGTTTCTCTCGAGCCTTGACCCTGTCACTGATCATGTCGTTATTATTAGTGACTGACGGCAGGGCCGAATCGCCAACACCTGTGGAAGCTAACCACCTGTGGCCATTGGAACAGATCATCATTCAGATTCGAAAGAAGTACGGTGAGGTCATCATTCAGAGTGTACGTATGACTGAAGAAGACAAACGTAAGGTCAGGGTCATAGACTTCACTGACAGTATGAACAGAAACCAGCGTGCAGTGGTTGATGCCCGATCAGGCAGGATCATTGAAGTTGCTCAATTACAGTCGCCCATGCCGCTGGAAAAAATCATAGCCAAAGTCAAAAGTAAACATTCTGTTGTAGCCATACTGAAAACAAGGACCGACATGCAAAATGGCCAGCTGGTTCAAATCGTTGACTTTATAGACAAGAAACACAAGCGCTGGTCTACGACGCTTGATGCCTATACTGGCATGATCATTGACGAATACAACTACACAATGAAACCTCAGGGTAAACTGCTGTCCCTGAATCAGGTCATAACAAAGGCCAGGGATACTCACAAGAGCATGGTGATCCTGAAAACCCGTCTGGCTCGCTGGAAAAAACAGCCAGTCCGAGAAATTTATTATCTGGACGAAAGCCGCTATAAGAAAAGATTGGTCGTAAATGCCTCTACCGGAGATATCATTGAAGACCGCCTCTACCCATCGCCGCTGTAATCGTCTCTATTGAAAGCCTGGTGTTACCGGCTTCTGACTTATTGTAATCACAATAATTTCTGCTACTGATCCCGATCAACCCAAACAAAGTGGCTGTTGTTCAGGATGGACTCTCCCTGCCAGCGGTATGCAGCCAGCAAAAATCATAGGACACCCTGAAAAAAAAAATAATAGGACACCCTGAAAATAAAAATGAAAAATAATAGGACACCCTGAAAATAAAAATAATGAAAAATAATAGGAAAGGAAAAATAATAGGGCACCCTTATATTTGACGAAAAAATAATAGGACACCCTTATATTTGACAAAAAAATAAAATAATAGGACACCCTTATATTTGACAAAAAGGAAAAATAATAGGACACCCTTATATTTGAAAAAAAATAATAGGAGAAAAAAATAATAGGACACCCTTGTATTTGACAAAAAAATCAGTTCGTCTATCTTTTCCGTTGCTGAGTTTTAGTTCCGGCAGGAGAGGTTATGACCCGTGCACGAAGTTCTTTGATCGACCCAGGTTCCACGCCTTATTATCACTGCATAGCTCAATGCGTACGCAGAGCGTATTTGTGTGGAGAGGATTATTTAACAGGCAAAAACTACGAGCACCGTCGGCAGTGGATTGTAGATAAACTCAGAGAACTGGTTTCAATCTTTTCTATAGAAGTCTGCGCCTATGCTGTCATGTCGAATCACTATCATGTGGTTTTGCATATTAATCAAAAACCTGCCAGAGAGTGGACAAGAGACGAAATTTTGAGTCGATGGACAAGGCTTTTCACAGGGCCGCTTCTGGTTCAGAGGTATCTTGCTGCTAACCAGCTGAGTCATTCGGAACTGGCTCGCGTGGACGAATTTGTTGAAGAGTATCGAAATCGTTTAACGAACATCAGCTGGTTCATGCGTTGCCTGAACGAATATCTTGCCCGTGAGGCTAACCAGGAAGATGGCTGTAAAGGTCGCTTCTGGGAAGGGCGGTTTAAAAGTCAGGCGTTGTTGGATGAGGCAGCGTTGTTGACCTGCATGGCCTATGTTGACCTGAATCCGCTCCGTGCTGAAATGGCGGAAACTCCAGAAGGATCAGACTACACGTCGATACAGGAACGAATAGAAAATTTGGAAGGTTCTGATACCCGAAAGCAGCCAATCACCCTCATGCCTTTTCGATCACGGGGGCAAAATCCGGATAAGGCATTACCTTATATTCTTCACGATTATCTTGAGCTGCTTGACTGGAGTGGCCGTGCAGTCCGATCTGATAAGAAAGGTTCAATCCCTTCAGATATCCCGCCCATTCTGACCCGATTGGAAATTGATTCAAATGAATGGCTCAAAACCATGAGATGGAATAATCGCTTCTATCGGGCATTGGGCAGGCTGGAAGCCATGAAAACTTTTGCTCGGGAAATGGGGCAGCAATGGGTAAAGGGATTGTTTACCTGTAGTCGTTTATTTCGTTGCATAAGTTGATTGCCTAATTTTCCCGTTGTTATTTGCTTCTCCTGTCATCTGGGGAGCTCTGCTATTTCTGACTTCCCCCCCCTTTTTGAGTGATTCGCTTGTTGTTTGTTATGATAAACGATTAATATCCTCTTTTGAGTGGCTGTCAGGGCTTAATGGACTTCTGGGCTCTCGGTTTTTGAACCGTATTTATTAGTTTATATTTTATATGGATTTATATTGGATTTATATGGATGTCCTTTTCTTTTCTTATGTGGATGTCTTTTTCTTTTTTTTTTCTTTTTTTTATATGGATGTCCTTTTCTTTTCCTTTTTTCTTTTCTTTTTTTTTACTTTTCTTTGAGGAGAGTGTCCCAAAAATCTACATCGGGCAGCTGTTCACTATCCAGGAAGTTCAGCCAGTCAAGGGGTATAGCCGCTTCACTGGCAGAGCCATCGGCATTAACACGGGTGATTTGCAAATGTGCCGGGGATGTCTGTTGCTCAAACGAAACAGAATCCTTACCTATGGACATCAGCCAGTTGATGACGGGTTGCAGAATAGTCAGGTCAATTTCGAATAATCCCGATGGCCTGCCGCCTCCACCTCCCCAGGGATGAGGAGGCGAATAAAAGAAGCCTCCGTTGCCGACATCGGGAAAATCGGCGTTGCCAGCGTGCTTGCCTCTCGTCAATGTCAGGGTGCTATTGCGTGTTCTCCCATCATTGATTTCAATCCGAACCCTGTGACCATCGGGATGATGACGATCAATAAGGGTTGAGGAATAGCATAAGGGCACAACCATCATAGCCAGCATTGAAAGAACAAAAATACCAACCATGCCCTTCTCAATCATTCTTCCATAGTTCAGTAATCTTCACAATGCTGGCGGGACCATCAGATACTGGCAACAAACTTTGGGTCAGCACAAAGCGGCTATCGGCACTGAAACCGGCTGAGGGGATTGCAAAGGGGTGGCGGATAGTGAATTGGATAGCGCCCTTCAGGTAATTGATTTTCGCGGTACCATCAACACCAAAGGTCATCACAAAGCGGCCATCGGCACTAAAGATGGCTGAAGCAACCCAACCCGTATGACGGATAGTGCGCCCTTCTTCCCATGATCCATCATTCTTGTGGCTATGGATTTTTGCCGTTCCATCATAACTGCTGGTTACTGCATGTTGGCTATCGGGACTGAAGGTGGCTGAGCTGACCCAATGATTGTGATGGATAGTGATTTCTTCTTCCCATAATACATCGGTCTTTTCGCCGTAGATTTTTGCCTCTTTGTCGTAACTGGCGGTCACCACATGGCGGCTATCGGGACTGAAGGTGGCTGTGTTGATGCCATCACTATGGGAAATGATGGCTTTTTCCAGCCATGATCCATCGGCCCACTTGCCAATGATTTTAACAAGGTTATCCTTGCCGACAGTCAGCACATGTCGGCTATCGGGACTGAAGGCGGCTGATGCGATCGGGCCATCGGTGCTAATGTGACCCATTGTAAATTCTTCTTCCCATAACTTGTCGTCTTTCTGGCCAATGATTTTTGCCATGCCATCGTTACTGGCGGTCAACACATAGCGGTTATCGGGGCTAAAGATGGCTGAGTTGACAGAGCCCTCATGGTGAACGATAAGTTTTACTTGCCATGATCCATTGGCGGATTTGCCTGTGATTTTTACCAGGTTATCTTTGTCGGCAGTTACCACATGGCTACCATCAGCACTGAAGCTGGCTAAGTGGATCGGACCATCATGGTTGATGGTCACTTCTTCTTCCCATGATCCTCCCTCCTTTTGAACATGGATTTTTGCTGTCCCATCGTCACTGGCGGTCAACGCACGGCTGCTATCGGTGCTGAAGCTGGCTGAATTAATGGGCCCGTCGTGGCGGATAGTGATTTCTTCTTGCCATGATCCATCCTCCTTCTGAACATAGATTTTTGCTGTCCCATCGTCACTGCCGGTCAACACACGGCGACTATCGGCGCTGAAGCTGGCTAATTTGACCGGACCATCGTGGCGGACAGTGAGTTCTTCCTTCCATGATCCATCGGACTGATAAACATAGATTTTCGCAGTGCCATCGTCACTGGCGGTCACCACACGGTGGTTATTGGCGCTGAAGGTGGCTGAGTTGGCCTCACCTTTATGGTAAATCTTGGCTTTTGTCACGGGATGAAGGATGCGTCGCAAGAGTTTTACAAACTGTGAATCATCAGATGCCCGGCTGCTATGTCGGCAAAACTGGACAAAATGGTATAGGGTTTCATAACTTGTTTTTGCTTTATTCCATTCCTCAACGGCTCTTTCTGCAATAGCTAAAGAATGACAGCCGTCGTATTTTCTTAATAGTTCGTTAAATTCGGAAAGGTTTTTAGTTAAGGCATTTAATTCTGTCCGACATGAAGGACAATTTCTAATTGAACAATCGTGCTTCCTTTTTTTCAGCCACTGATTTAAACAACCTGCGTGATAAAGGTGATTGCAGGGCGTTTTTACTATAACCATATTTGATGATCGTACAAACTGCTCCTGACATACCGTGCACTCTGCATCAATAATGTCTGCAGGTTCTTCTTTATCCACACGCAGTGCATTATCGTCGAAAGAATTGACAGCGATGTAATAATTTTGTATGCGCAGTTCATTTGATAAGCACATTAATTCATGGAACGATGAGTGCTGGTTAAATTGTTTCAAGGTATCCAGAAAAGAGGTGGGGAGTGTTAATGATTGTGCATTATTTATAATCTCATTCCTTATGGCTAAATCTGATATTTCTTCTAATAGATTGCGAATACGCTCAACCGGGTTTGAATGAAGCAGGAACAATTGAATAAAGTACTCAGTAAAGCAACCTTTTTCAAAATCCCCTATCTGTGGTTGTTGGTGAGATTGATTGACCTTGTGGATTATGTCCAAAACAATCTCAGACAAAATCATCTGGCGTTTGTTGCCAGCGGCTTCTATCAGCTGCCCGATAAATCGGTTGCGTGTTGAGTGCTCATGGGAAGAACGCGGCAGTGCCAATATCGCCTCTAGAGGAGTAACGGTATTGCCGCTGATGTTTGTGCCTTTTGTTTCCAGAACCTGCAAACGCTGAGGCATGTCCAGCTTCTCTAACATTTCCCTGAATTTAAAAGCGGCGTTGGATTCGTCGCTTTCAATGATGGCTAAAAGCTGGTTGGCAAGTAGCTCAAGGTCCTGAGTCGAAGCATTATTTTTACTCTGCTCTCCATTGTCGTCTTTTCTGTTATTGCCATCGCCGCTGCTACCATTACCTTCTCCCGGTGATTTGTTCTCCCGATTTTCAGGTGCTTCTCTTTTTTCCTGTTGATGGTGTTGGTTAGTTGCGTCATTTGATCCCGCGTTGGGTTTGTTGCCAGAGGGTTGACCATCCTCCGGGCAAGTCGTGGCGGCACCAGAATCCTTACCTATGGACATCAGCCAGTTGATGACGGGTTGCAGAATAGTCAGGTCAATTTCGAATAATCCCGATTGTCTTCCACCTCCCCAGGGAGGAGGAGGCAAATAAAAGAAGCCTCCGCTCCCGACACCGGGAAAGTCGGCGTTGCCAGCGGGCTGGCCTCCTGTCAATGTCAGTGTGTTATTACGTGTTCTCCAATCATTGATCTCAATCCGAACCTTGCGCCCATCGGGATGATAACGGTCAATAAGCGTTGAGGAATAGCATAACGGCACAACTAGCATAGCCAGCAGGGAAAGAACCAAAATACCCATCACGCCCTTCTTGTTTGCCAGAAAATAACAAGACAATCCGTGTTGAATGTCTGTTCTGGAAAAATAAAGGAACGACATAGGTGAATCTCATTATTGGTGGTGCATCAGAGAATAGCCCAGAATTTCCTGAACCTGGTGGGGTTACTCTTCCTTCCATAGCTCAATGATTTTTGCAATGTTTTCGGTACCTCTATCAAGTGACACTAAACCGGTGGTCACCACAAAGCGGCTATCGGGATTGAAAGTGGCTCTGTTGATCTCATCACTATGGGAAATGATGGCTTTATCCGCAATCAGGGCATCTGCACCGACGCTAACCGCCCTATGGAATTCACCGGCAATCTAAGTGAACAGCAATTGGAAGAAACCGGAGACTTGTTTCCACCGCAACTGCTTGGTGAACTGCCCAATCTGGAATACGTTGCACGATTGGGCGGCGGACGTTTATTGAAAGGCAGAATCCCGATTCTTTGCTCGCCAAAATCCTGAACATCCGATTGCATCTTTCTTATGACAACATCTCAAAAACAAGCCAGTCCATTCGCAATCTGGTGTTTCGGGCTTGGCCTGATATTACTCTGGCTTGCTTTTTCTGGCCAAAAGATAAACCAGTATCTGTACAAAGAGCAGCAACAATACGCCCAGAGGCTGGGGCGGGAGAAATATGAAGGCCAAAGGGGTGCCGGATCACGAAGAACAATACTCAGGACACAAGACTATGAAAGGCAGGAAAATCTACATCAGGAAGGCCCCAAAAGTGAAAGGAAGCAGCACCAAAAAGTGAACGACATCCTACCCTTAAACGCCCGTTTTGTTCTCATTTTTGTTCTCAAACAGCCCTTTTCACCCAATACACTAAGGGCTTATCGCCCATAACCCCTTGATTTTATTGGCGCTCCCTGGAGGATTCGAACCTCCGACCTGCCCCTTAGGAGAGTATGTTACCGCCTTACATCAGCTAATCTCTGACAACACCAAGCAACGAACTATTAACCACAGCCCTTTAATAGCAATGGACTTCACGAAAATTTCATTACCTCATGCTGTGCTATATTTTCTGACGCTATCTCCCCCAATCCGACCTATTGACGACCCGGATATCGGGCAAAGAAATCGGCTCAGTCCATGGCTATCAAGAAGTTAACCGAAACAAGTGTTTCCAGAATGCCAGAAACAGTGCTCTACGACTCTGAGATAAAGGGGTTTTCTGTCAGGGTACGAAAGACAGGCAAATTTTTCAGCTTTGAGTACAAGTCCCCCATTTCGTTCACTAACCGGCGAACCACCATTGGCAAGTACGGAACCATTACTGTTGAAAAGGCCAGAGAGGCTGCAAAAAGGCTCGCCGGTGTTGTCGCTCTTGGGACTGATCCTCTTGAGCAAAAGCAAGAGCAGAAAAACTCCATAAAGCAACAGTCACAAAGTTCTCTTAGACTCTTCCTCCATAAAGGCTTCCTTGAAGTCACTCCTGAGCCAACTGCGAAAAAAGTCATCGCTTCCATAGAAAGGCATTTTGCCAGCCTTCTTGACAAGCCGATGAATGAAATTACAGCTTGGGAAATTGATGTTTGGAAACGGGCCTATAAAGGCAAACCTGCAGGTGCAAACCGAATCATGACCAGCCTCAGAGGTGTACTTACAAAAGCAGTCAGGGCGGGTCTGCTTGATCAATCTCCCATGCCCATGGTTAAAAATGTCCGAGAAGACAAGAGCAAGAAAATTCGTTATCTATCTGACATCGAGCAAAAGCAGCTGATGCTTGCACTGGAAGAAAGACAAAACAGAATGCGTAAAGAGCGCGAATCTTACATTGCCTGGTGTCAGGAACGGAACAAAGAAGCTCCAAAGCCTCATGACAGCAATTTCACCGACCATATCAAGCCAATGATTATATTAGCCCTGAATACAGGCTTACGTTTAGGAGAGATATTTGACTTACGAGTCTCCGACCTGGACTTTCACGCGCAGCTTCTTACAGTTAGAGGCAGCCACGCAAAATCTGGTCAAACCCGTCAAATCCCACTGAATCCTGAGATATCATTGGTGCTTCAGAACTGGCTCTCTCAGAACAAACACTGCGAACTTGTCTTTCCATCGCCGGTAACCGGTGACAGATTTGACAATATCAAGAAAGCGTGGGATCAGGTAAGGGGAGATGCCAGTCTAACCCATTTCCGGTTTCATGATCTTCGCCACACTTTTGGAACGCGGCTTGCCCATGCGCGAGTTGATCTTGTCACCATCAAAGAACTCATGGGGCATGAATCCCTGGAAACAACAGCACGCTATCTGCATACCAGCAATGAAAGAAAGTTGGAAGCAGTGAAGCTTCTGGAAAGTTAGTTCGGACATACAGAAAATCAACTCAACAGTTAACTTGTTGTTTTTAAGGAAAATAAGGCAATCTGCAACCATACAGATTGCTTAACCGAAAAATATACAAATCACAAAGTACGATTCAGAAGATAAGAGCCTTCAAAAGGAAAAATACAGTAAAAATCACGTGGTAAGGGGTTATCCACTGGTACGTATGTCGAATCTACAGTATGTTGTGCGAAACTGATTCTTATAAACGACTGTTATACGCCTAAAATAAATTTTGCAATGATTGCACATTTAGCTATCATTTCTCATTATGAATAATGCAAGCAGAAAAACACTAAAGGCAATCTTTGCTGACCCGATAAATGGCAACATTGAGTGGCGCAAGGTCGAAGCGTTGTTTCTGTCATTGGGGGCTGAACGTACAACCAAAGGAGGTTCTTCAGTCAGCTTTGTACTTAATGATGTACGTGCTGACTTCCATAGACCACACCCAGATAAAGCATCGTTAAGGTATCGTATCAAGGATGCTCGACGCTTTCTGGAACAAGCGGGGATCACACCATGAATATGATGAAATACAGAGGTTACATAGCCAGAGTCGAGTACGACAGTGAGGATCGCATCTTTGTTGGTCATCTGGCAGGCATAAAGGATATTGTTGGTTTTCATGGTTCTTCCGTTGATGAACTAGAAACTGCATTCCATGAGGCAGTTAACGAATATATAGCTATTAGTGAGAAAACAGGTCGTCCAGTTCAAAGACCATACTCAGGCAACCTTATGTTACGGGTTACACCCGAAGTTCATGCCGCTGCTGCCACTGCTGCTGAAGCCAAAGGAAAAAGCCTTAATCAATGGGCTTCTGAAGTTCTCGGCAATGCCTCTCAAGTTTAATCACTGTGCCAATCGGCGCATAAATCGGGTAAGGGCTGGTCTTTCTCCAGCCCTCCCCAGTCGAGTCGCCCAAGGGAACCTCCCCCTCAGGATCGGGTAGAAGGAGCTACCAGTTGTAACTCCAACCCCCAGTCGAGTCGCCCAAGGGAACCTCCCCCTCAGGCGCTCACAGAACCGTACTCGAACCTCTCAGCTCATACGGCTCTTCTCATCCAACCGCTGACACACAGCCAATACGCCAGTGCGCCATTAACAACGGAGCTCTTTTGGCCACCCTTCCCAAACATCGGGAAGCTCGCCACTTTCGCCCCCTCAATTTCTTGTATTTGCCCATTGCATATTCTGGCATCGCTTGAACACTGATTCTGCTAACTCTTGAACACCTATTCTGGCAGCACTTGAACACCCATTCTGTTAACTCTTGAACACTTTTTGGAGATTTCCAGAGTTGCTGTTCAACTGCCCAGAATCCGTGTTCAAGCCTCCAGAATCTGAAACCTCTTCTTTCGGTAGATTATCTCTTACGCATTGATTTCCTTGAACTTTAGCCGCTGACCTTTCTAAACAGAAAGGACAGCAGCCATGCCAGATAACAGGATTTCCATGCGAAAACTTCAAGAAATACTCCGGATGCGCTTTGAGTACCGCCTCAGCATCCGGCAAATAGCTCGCAGCACGCGGGTTAGTGTTGGCACTGTGTCCAACTACGTTCAGGCCTTTGAGCGGTCGCCACTGAGCTGACCTCTGTCCTCAGATTGCTCTGAGGCTACCCTGGTGCAAACATTGTTCCCTGAGGCCCCACTGTCGAGCCGCCAAGGTCTGGTCGACCCGGACTGGGGCGTTATTCACCAGTCACTCAAGCGCAAGGAGGTGACCAAGCAAACACTCTGGGAGGAGTACTGCCAGGAGAGCACTCTCAATGCCTACAGCTACTCGCAGTTTTGTCACCGCTACAACCAGTGGCTGGGCTGCCAGAAACGTTCCATGCGACAGCATCACAAGGCGGGTGAAAAATTGTTTGTAGACTACGCCGGTCTTACGGTCACTGTCGTTAATCCAAAGACCGGTGAGATCGCTCATAACGCCCAGATTTTCGTAGCGGTGATGGGAGCCTCTAACTACACCTACGCAGAAGCCACCCTGTCCCAGAAGTCCGAAGACTGGCTGGGGTCTCATGTTCGGGCCTTTGAGTTCTTTGGTGGTATTCCAGCTGTCGTGGTACCAGACAACCTCAGGAGCGGTGTCAGTAAGGCTTGCCGTTATGAACCGGACCTGAACCCGGCTTACCAACACCTGGCCAACCACTACCAGGTGGCGGTCATTCCAGCTCGGCCCAACAAGCCCAAGGACAAGGCGAAAGCCGAAGTGGGTGTGCAGTTGGTTGAACGCTGGATACTGGCCAGACTTCGTCATGAGACCTTCTTTACCCTGGCAGAACTGAACAGTCGTATACGGGAGCTATTGACTGAACTCAACCTTAAGCCCTTTCAAAAACTGCCAGGTACACGACGAAGTACCTTTGAGCAACTGGATGAACCCGCTTTGCGACCTTTGCCCAAACAGGCCTTTGAGTACGCTGAGTTCAGCAAAGCCAGGGTGAACATTGACTATCACATTCACTGTAAAGGCCATTACTACTCAGTGCCTCATCAGCTGGTCAAGAAAGAGGTGGAAGTTCAGGCAACAGAACATACGGTCACTGTCTTCTGCAAAGGTGAAGTTGTGGCCTGTCACCCCCGTAAGTTCACAACCGGTTTTACCACTCAATCAGCCCATATGCCTGAACGACATAGCAAGCACCAGGAGTGGTCACCGGAACGACTGCTGGAGTGGGCAAAACAGCTGGGCCCCGATGTTCACTGGATAACTCAGTATCTGTTGAACAGTCGTGAGCATCCGGAGCAGGCTTATCGGTCTTGCCTGGGGTTATTGAACCTCAAACGGGATTACGGAGCTGACCGGTTAAACAATGCTTGCGCCCATGCCCGGAAAATCAAAGGTTACCGACTCAAGAATATCCGGGCGATCCTGCAATCAGGTAAAGACAAACAGGCTTTTCAACCTGAGGTGAAACAAACGACACTACCTCTTCATGACAGCCACGAAAATGTTCGTGGTGCAGCCAGCTATCAGTAACCGGAGACGTATCATGATGAATCAAACTCTGACCCGTCTGCGGTCACTGCGCCTGACAGGCATGGCCGATGCCCTGGCTCAGCAACTGGAGCAGCCCGGCACCTACGACAGCCTGAGCTTTGTGGAGCGGCTGGCCCTCCTGACAGAACAGGAAGAGACCGAGCGCAATAACAAACGTCTTGCCCGGTTACTGAGGGCGGCCAGGTTTAAGCTGACTGCGCGGGTAGACGACATTGACTACGAACATCCCCGGGGGTTGAAGAAAGTCCAAATAGCCACATTGTCCAGCGAGGATTGGTTAAATAGGCACAGGAACCTGCTGATTACCGGACCTTGTGGCAGTGGTAAAAGTTACCTGGCTTGTGCACTGGGACACCGGGCCTGAATACAGGGTTACAGTGTCCGCTATTACCGACTCTCGCGCTTACTGGAAGAGCTGAGCCTTGCCCATGGTGATGGCAGCTACAGCAGGCAACTCAAGCAACTGGCGAAGGTGGATTTGTTGATACTGGATGACTGGGGGCTGGAACCTCTGACCCAGCAGCAACGCAACGATTTACTGGAAGTGATGGATGACCGTCACGAACAAAGTTCAACGTTGGTTACCAGCCAGCTACCGACCCGGCAATGGCATGGCAGCATCGGTGATGAGACTCTGGCAGACGCCATTCTGGATCGCCTGATGCACAACGCCCACAGGATTACGCTGAAAGGGGAATCCATGCGCAAGAAGCTGGGAAAACTGGAAACACTTGAACACTTGGACTAAAAATCAGACTGGGTGATGCGTAGGAGATCCAGGGTGTTCAAATGAACCAGAATAGGTGTTCAAGCTGACCAGAATATGCATGGATTTCACCACTTTGCTTTTGGTCGGGTTGATTGTCAGTTTCAGTCGACGCTCAAGGTACCGGGTGATGCTTTCCATCACCCTTTCCCCTGCCCGTTGGCTGTGAACCAATATCACGAAGTCATCGCAATATCTTGCGAAACAGTGACCCCGGTATTCCAGTTCCTTGTCCAGGTCATCAAGAAGTACATTCGACAGCAGCGGTGAAAGTGGACCACCTTGTGGCATACCCACCCGTGTCGGGTAGCATTGCCCATCAATCATGACGCCAGCACGGAGGCAGCGACCAATCAGTCTTAGCAGGCGCTTGTCGTTAATCTTATGAGCGATTCTCGACATGAGCACATCATGGCTGACGGTATCAAAGAATTGACTCAGATCAACGTCAACCGCCTGATGCAGCCCCTGTTTGATATAGCGTTTAACCTGTTGCACAGCATCATGTGCAGATCTTCCCGGTCTGTAACCAAAGCTGCTGTTTGAAAATCCGGGATCAAAGATGGGGGTTAACACCTGCACTATGGCCTGTTGTATAACCCTATCCTGAACGGTAGGAATTCCAAGCAACCTTTCTCCTCCATCGGGTTTCTCAATGATAGCCCGAAGCACCGGAGACGGCTTATATGTTCCATCCAGTAAGGCTTGGCGCACTGAGGACCAATGCTGTTTAGCAAAGTCAGGGTAAGCCTCAATGGTGACTCCATCAATGCCGGGAGCACCCTTGTTGCTTCTGACCTGTTTCCATGCCTTCAGTAAGTTGGCAGGCTCCAGTGCACAACTTAGTAGATCGTGGTTCAAAGCTGGTTAAAGATTCTGTCGCCAGACACAGTGTTTCGCCGGACGGCTGCACTGGGCTGAGGGAATCAGTCTCCTCTTTGTCATCGGTGTTCAGTCCTTCGCTGACGACTCCTGTCGAACAACTACTATGACGTCTGCTGACTTCTGTTCAATCACCACACAGGATTACTCCTTTGGGCGCTATTGGTTGTCATCGGGTTTGCTCGAACAGGGTGATGAATCTTGCTCGCCGAGCCTGTTGTAACCAGTGGCTGAGAACTGGGGATAACCAATCGCATGTTGAACAGACCTCTCCGGATAAGAACATGAACTGTCAGTGCACAACCGCCGCATTTACCGTGTCTCTCAAACCAGAGGGCTTTGTGATCGTTGGCTACTCGCCCACGAGACTCGGCCTTGTATGCGATTTCTGACCGTCGGCTCGCACCTTTGCAGTCAGACTGCCTCCGCACAATCCCTCGCGGGATTGCACTTGCCTTAAGCTAGTGGTTATCATCGGTTGGCTTATTAGGCGCAAGATCCGATGCTGGTTTACCCACAGGGGACTTTCACCCCATAAGTTCATGCCAATGCCGGGCGTACCAAAAATTTCCAGTTCGTTCCGGGCTTCGCCCTCCACCCGACGCGCCTGGCGGCGCGCGGCTGAAATTGGCGTTAGCTGCCAATACCAAACAATCAGTCCGTTGGAAATTTCTGTTTTTGATGAAGCACACGCATAACGTGGATATTCGAATCATCCACATAGTAAGAAACAATCATTGATACTTCTGGAATAATTAATAATCTCCCACGAATTCCATCACGCTGGACACCCATATTTGGTTGTTCTAGCAAGTTCTCAACTTTAGCTTCGATGATTTCATCAGTCTTTTCAGCAGCAATAGGGTTAAATTCGTAAATGAATTCAAATATTTTTTCTCGATCATTTAAAGATTCAACTTCCCAATAAATCATTAATGACCACCTCGTTTACGAATTTTCGCCTTGCGTTTTGTCATTTCATCTTTGGCTGTTTCATGGTCAATAAAATCGGAGTTATTAGAATCTAGTTTCTCAAATGCCAAATTCACTTGTTTGGTAATCCAAGAATCTTGAGACAAAGCTTTTCGCTGTTGCTCAGCCAATTGCTCTGTAAATTCACGGCAGGCATCACTAATAGTGCGCCCTTGGCTCTTAGCCATCTGTTGTGCCAGACGCTTTGTTTCCTCATCAACCCGGAACTGAATTCTAGTTTCCATAGCAAATTCCTATTATTTATGTACTCACATACGTTAGCACAGAAAAAGGTAGCTAACAAATGAGAGATTTTTGCTCAATCAGATGACTCTTATGGAAGTCGTCGAATGGCGAAAGCCCTGCGTTCAAAAGGTTACAGCATAGGGCATTATCAGGCCAAAACCCTGATGCGACGGCTTGGCCTGCGGGTTCGGGTGGCCAAAAAATTCAAGGTGACAACCAACAGCAAACACAAACTGCCCAGTGGCGGCAAACCTTTTGAATCGTGAGTTTTCAGTTTCAGCACCGGACAGAGTATACGTAGCTGATATCAGCTACCTCTGGACTCGTGAAGGCTGGGTTTATCTGGCGGCTGTCGTTGATCTGTTTTCGCGGAAAGTCGTCGGTTGGTCGATGAGTAACCGTATGACGACGGAGCTGCCTCTGGAAGCTTTGAGAATGGCTTACTGGGGCAGAAAGCCTGGAGATGGCGTGATGCACCATTCAGATCGTGGCAGCCAGTACGCGTCTCTGGAGTATCAGAATCAACTCAGGGAGTATGGGATGGTCTGTAGTATGAGTCGCAAGGGTAATTGCTGGGATAACTCTGTGATGGAGCGGTTCTTTGGCAGCCTGAAAAGGGAAAGAACGGATCATTATATTTATGATACTCGGGTAGAAGTAGAGGCGCATGTTATTGATTACATTTTGTTCTACAACAATAACAGATTGCATTCCCATCTGGACTATATGAGTCCAGTAGACTTCGAGAAGCAAAAATTGAAAAAAGCAGCTTAATGAGGTGTCCGTTTTTACTTGACCACTACATCATGGAGTGGCACGTCTTAATCCCTTCAAAGTCAGGGATGTTCCGGAACCGACCTACGGCAAAGGCAAAGCGAAAGAGATCAAGTCTTAATCCCTTCAAAGTCAGGGATGTTCCGGAACCTCCAAAGCCAAAATAGTACTTTAAATTCAAAGACTTGCAAAGGAGGTTAGCATATACTGTTATTTTGTACAGTAAAAAACAACAAAAATGATTCATTTTCCCCTCTGCAATGATTCTATAAGCTACTTCAGTCTCTGGGTAACTCACCATTAAGCAACCAGTGGTCAATCAATTGCCGGAATTTTTTTATTTCAAGATATTGAAGTACATCAATAGAGTAACTATTTGCACGGGATGTCACCTTAATTTTTCGCCCATCCCGGTTTTCATAATCCAACTTACTGGCACTCACTAACAATCGTTCGCAGAATAAACCGCCAGCGTGTGAAGCAATACTATCGAGTTTGTAAATAATGTCAGATTCGTTCTGAATTTGACCTGTTTTACACTCTACAAGTAACGCACGGTTGTTATGTACCAGTACCAGATCGAGCTCATTTCTAGGGTCGTCTTTACGATACTTCTCACTATGAATTTGCAAACCACTGGCAACATATTCAGCATTAGAGTCCTGGGCAATATGCCAGACATACTCCTCAAGCCAGCCTCCCTTTAAATAATTTGCTGATTCCTCATCATCAAAGTAAATCGTTGTTTCATGATCTTCAGACCACTGCAATACACCGTGCTCTTTCAGCTTTTTCAAAACAGTTTTTGCATCTTTATTGACATGGCCAAGCTCCTGTTGGTTTTCATAAGGCTTGATGGCTTCACCTCCTTCCAAAGCACGAGAGGCTGCAATATTAATTTGACGCAAAATCCCCCTCTTTTTTTCGGTCAATAGCTTATCAATATTATTACCAAGCCACTTTGTCAGGGGTTTTCTCTCCATCGCCAAGTCACACCAGGCCTGATCATCGCTCTTTGCTTTTCGGGCAATTCGGTCGTTACCTGCAAGATAGCTTTCAATATTGAAGACAGAAGGAATGGAAACAGGTGCTGTCTTGGCAGGCTCAATGACTTCCAAAACGCTGTGTTGGGTGTCAGCATAGATGATATTGTTTACGCCACCTTGCCGAAAAGCATCCACAATGCCAAGCGTCATCAATTTGTTGCCGCCGGTTGTATTCAGTATCACTTTATGTTCTGGCCACTGCTCTTCGATATTGATTAAAAGCTCCAGTGCGTACTCGCTGATACTCTCAATGCCCTGACTCGGCAAACCCGGTCTGCAAATAACCTGCTCGCGATGAAAATAACCATGTGTCTGAAACCATTGCTCCAGCGATTCTGACGCAGATTTCATTTCTTCAGACACAGCTAATACAACAATGTCAGGTTTCATAGTCATAACTGGCAGAATATTAGCAGCATTCTGTTTGCTGGCAATGCACACCATTAATGTCTTGCAATTTTTATTATTCATTCTTTAATCCTTCTATAACAACTGCTCTTGCAGTTATACGACACTCAAGTAGTATTGCCCCAGTCCAAATGAACTGTTCTTGCCGAGATGCAAATATTCCCCGAGTTTTAACCAGGGCTGCAATTCAGCAGGAACATAATTCAATCGAATAACACCCAATAATCCGCCCAGCTTCATAGACTGTTTCTGTCGGCTTGAGTAGCGTTCAACTGTTTGCCAGTTCAGCTCACTTTGCATTGTTACCGGTTCAAACCATTGAGCAAACTGGTGCCAGTCCGGTGATTTCAGGTCCAGATAAACCTCACCTGCCAGGCGAGTACGGCGCAACAGTGCTTTTGCCAGCATCTCTGTAGTGAGACCCTGAGGTTTAATAAACTGCTTTTGTTGCTGCAACCGGAGCGGTGTGAGCAGATTCATCGTGACAGAGCCAGAATAGTCTGCAGGTAACAATACTTCCGGTTTATGCGGCTGATATTGACAGTCAAGGGAAGAATACACCCTCTGGGGTTGTTCCTCGTTTACCAGAGTAATGTCCAGCAACTGTCCCGTTACCCTCTTTTTACCCAGCCCTGCTGCCAATGCTTGCTGCCAAGCCTGCACAACAATAGGAAAATCCTCCAGCGCTTTTCCCATTAGCACCATAGAAAACTGCAGGCATTGCCCAGCTTCCACAAGTGTTTGCCTTGGAGGTTGAATCACATAGGGAGGTGGGTTTTCCGGAAAACGCCCCTGTTCAGGACGCTCCGGATCAAACAGCCGTCTATAGGCGCATTGGTCTGTACAAGGTTGCTTTTCGTGATTAGAACAAGCTAATCGTTTCAGAGCGCTTCCAAACACGCTACGCATCAGCGACCCGGAAAACTCCGGTAGTTTCAGTGTGTCGTGCATGCGAACCCGGAAACGATAGCGTGCCATTGGTAATGTCAGCATTAATTTGCCCGCTCCTGTAAAGCACGGATGGTTTTCATCAACTCTTTACCTTTCCCTTTTTTCGGGTCGGGTCCATGTTGTTTCAGTACTTTAATCGCAAGCTCACGCAGTTCCTCCAGTTCACCGATAATCCAGCCCTCCTGATCAGCTTGATCAACTACCCGTTTTAACTGCTGTTTACAGACACCACCAGCTTCTACAATTTTTCTGTCAATATCACTGTTCAATTGCTGTTCCAGATCGAAAAGTGATAACTGTGCAGGAGTCAGGCTGGACTTATGTTTTTCTTCCTGTTCCTTCTCCAACTGCTCTGCCAGCTCATCTGCAAAGTCTTTTTGAGCCCTTTCGTCAGGACTCATGGAACCATAACCAACCGATGTTTTGGAACCTAACCCCAGCCATTCCAGAGCCCCAGCCATTTGTTCCATCACGGCCTCCATTTCTCCTTCCATAGCTTTGGTACGCGGTGAAATGGCAAACAAAAAGCTGGCCTCTTTAGTGACCAAAAACGGAACCGGCACCGGGTTATGCCAGTCGGCAGGAATAGTCTGAGGATCATTAGCGGGCTTGCCAGACCCACCTTTTTCGTACCACTTGTCCATGTGTGGTGTCATGATATCAAGGGCAACAGTTGGAGATTTCGTTGGCACAACATCATGAAAAATCAAACCACCGGCCTGATTATCCTTAAACTGTTCTTCTGTTTTTTTGGACTCGCTGCCAAACCAGCGATGCATTTGAGCTTTGTCAGCCCCTTCCTGCTCCATCCAGCTGCGCAGCAAACCTTTTACTGATGACCCTTGCAGGTAGGGAGTACCCAGCGTGGGATGCCAGAGAAAACCGTTTTCCACCGGATGCGGATTACCCATACCCGTTACAAAATGCCAATCCAGTTGATACACCTGATACAACCCTTTCAGGCTATTAACCAGACGAACCTGACGTTCGGCAAAACGGGTTATCTCATTGCCATCACCGCAAGAACCGGTTATGTATTTTATCCAATCTTTTTTGCGGTTTTTGTCTGTATCAACTGACCATTGCCCGGGGTATGAAAAAAAACGTTCAAAATAAAGTCCCTTGTGGTAGGGAAACGCTGGCTTACTGCATTGAGACTGGTCATAAAGTGGTAAAAACAGTGTCATTCTTCACCACCTTCTTCACTAATGCGAATTTCTGCTCTGGCAAACTGCTTTACCCAGACCATTAATGCCTGAGTTTCAGCCTGAGCCTGGCGATAGACGTGCATGTCCTGAGACATGATGCCTTCAAGAACATCAGTATCCGGATAGCAACCTGTTTCACGGCCATGCCAGTCGCTAACCAGATCATACAAATGCTGCCAGGCAATGCCTTCCGCTTTTTGCGGATCAGCTTTACTTTTGGCAAATGCCAGAGACTGGCCAAGCCCATTCATCTGCACCATGGCAGGCAATGAGTTGGCTTTGGCTTTGAATACTTTTGCAGCATCAGGGTTCTTGAGTGCTACTACTTGTGAAACCCTTTCATAAGAGAACGCTGCCCGCTGTTGCTGAACGGTGCGGGGCTTATCAATTTTTACACCTTCACCCTTATGGCGGACCTTAACCTTAAGACTCATATCAGGCTACCTCCTCCACAGGGTTAACTTTGAACCATCCCATACCTGTGGTTTCATTGCCCCCAACCTGAAGGTAGGGCTCCCGGAACAATTTCTCACTGATTTCGTTCATCACATCTTTTGCAGTCATTGCCCCTGAACGTCCTTTATGGGCAACCAGTGTCATGTACATTACCGTATCCGGAGCCAGAGATTCTTCGTGCCAAAGTGCGCCGTCACGCACCGTTTTAGTCTCGGATTCAATCGCAATATGGGCATGCACTGGCACAGCAGCCTGACAAAGATGAACAAAGTTATCGTCACTGACAATGGCCAGCTTGTTTGAAAGGTCATTCTGATAGTCATCGCCCAGCAAACCTTGCAGCTGTTTCAAAACAGAATCGTCCACATGGCCTTTCACATCAAAGGCGTACTCTTCAAGGTACAGACGGTCAGCTTTACCTGCTTTGCCCACTAACACCTCGTTGTCATTCAATTCAATATCGAAGGAAAAGCCTTCACGTCCAGCCCGCTGCAAATCTCTCTCCAGTCGCCTGAGCAGTGCCGGACAAGACACCCAGCGATAGTGCCCTGTCAGGGAACGAACAGGCAGAAATAAAAGACGTGCATCACTTACCAGCAGGCTTCCGGCATGGTCGCTGCCGTTGTTCTCTTTGGGACCCGGTCCAAATACTGTTTTCGAGTCTATACCTTCAATGTTTTCAGCTTTAGCACGCATAGCGCCTTTAACACCGGAGCCAAAAATACAGGGCCAACCGGTGTGTTTTTCGCGCTGAATGGGCAAATCTACGGCACCTTCTGCTTCACTGGCACCGGCGTGAATGCTCGTTTCAGCCATCAGGGTAAAGAATGCGGTTTCTGTGGTCATGGTAATACCTTTTTTGATTCGAATTATATCCAGAGTCCGCAGGCAATTTGCCCGTAACCCCATGATGTCTGATCACCAATGCGGGTGCCGTGTAATGCCAGCGCTTCGGTCAGGGTGCCTTCCAGTGGCTTGATGAAGTAGCAACTACCGGCTGGCACATAGCTTTTCATTACACCGGGGCAACCCTGTTTCAAGTCCCAGCCACCTCGTCGAAGCGGCTTGCCTGTCATAACACAATGCAAAACAACCTCAAGGCCATTAATGGAACCTTGCCAGTGCTGTACACCATCTTGAATAACGGGCTTAAATCCGGGCAATGGAGATTGCTGTGTATCACCAAAATCACCATCGGACAGCAGCATCAACATCAGACCCTGCTCATTGCCCTTGGCCTTGGGGCAGTCAGGCAAAGCAGGTTGTGCTTCCGGCTGCAGAGTGACACGGGCCATTCGTCCCTCGGCACCAAAGCGTATAAAGGGTGATGCCTGCAAGTTTTCCTGCATTTTTTTTGCCACAATTTCTGGCAGCCCACTCACCAAAATACTCACAGCAACCTCATCTGCGAGCCGCAGATGGCTGGTCTGGTACAACAACCCCTGCTCAACAGTGGCACTTTGCTTATCCAGGCCGATACCCAGTCGTGGTTCCAGTGAAAACAGGTCAGACTGGCGGGTAATACCCTTGCCAGAGTCAGCAGGCAAACCGCCAGCCAATATCTTTTGCAGCAATGTCTGATCAAGGTAATCACGCTCCGGCACTTTGGCACCGGAACAAGGCTGTGCCAGTTCTGGCAGACGGACGTTACCCAGATCACACATCACAGGACTACCGGGTACCAGCCGGACATAGTCGGCACTTTGGCTACCTGTTGCCAGTGATTTCTTCTCCAGCAAACAGGCAGGCCAGGAAAAAAGTGGCTGATTGTTTGTGGTCACTGCCACTGGAGAAAACGATAATGATCCTGTATCTACACTGTCGCCCAGCAACTCATTAATGCTGATATCACCAAAGCACGCTTCACCTTCACGAAATGTCTGCCAGTCTACATCCAGACATTCCCCTATGCGGGTACGAATCGCACCGGCAACCGTTCTTACAGGGGGAGGAAACAGACTTTCCAGGCGGTCAGCACCAGCCGCACCGTGTGGCCTTGACTCTCGGAAATACCAGCTATCTACCGGGGTAAACGTTAAACGCCAATGTGTACTCATAATGCTTGCCCCTCTTTATCCTGTCCCTTGGTTACCAGAAAACGGACTAACTTGAGTGCGTCTATCGACAAGCCAGCACGCTCATGGTATTGGCTGTCCTTCCCATGATATTCGCGCACCCATAATTGACACTGACTGATCAACTCTTTAGCCAACTGACCCGCTGCTTCCTGGTCTTTATTAGACAGTTGACCGGTATGCAGGTACATGGCTGTGAGCAATGACTGCACTGCATCTACAGGCAAAACGTCTTCACCTTTATTCAGCTGCATATCCTTGAACAGTTTTTCCGCCTTCTGAAAAAAGCCCCAAGCAAAACCGTTAATGGCTTTTTGGTCTTGTTCAGCTTCTGCATCAGTGTGACAGAGCTTGCTGGCTAACTGGTTAATCACAAGCTTGTTGCCGTTCAGCACTTTTTCCCAAGGGCAGCTCCACTCCAGATGCAAACCACCCGGCTTCCAGACTCTGACCGCCAGTGAATCCCTGCCTGTCTGATCCTTGGCAATATCATCCAGCAGGCCATGAGCATCGAACAGGCCCTTCATCAAAGGCGACTTTACATGACAGTACTCAATAGCCCCTGACAAAGTACTGGTTGCCATGCCTTTTCCGAACTTTCTGAAACATTCCAAATAGTCACTGCGCAGTGCTAATGCGCAGGGCATTGCGTCTTCCATAGGCAGCAGAGCAAGGACATCGTCACCTCCTGCATACACCAGAAATCCGTTATGCTTGCGAACAATGTCCGACACATTGCTGGTAAACTGGTTAAGGGCCTGGCTGATAGGTACCTGCTTCTCGGGATCACTCATCTGGCTACCCAGTGAGTCACCATCCATGAGCAATACTGCATAAAAAGGACTAGGGCTGGAGTCGGTTATCTGCTGCACTTTTTTCAGGCACTGATATACATCCTCCATCTGTGGCTGCCAGTCAGGTTCCTGCCAACCTTTTGATTGCAGGATAAAGTCAAACAGGTATTGACCGTCAAACCGCTGCCACTGATCTTTTTCAGAATGATCCTCTGTCGCTTTGCGAATGCATACGGGTACTTCTGCACAATGACCGTCGCTAGCTTCAAACGGTTCCAAAGCATGATGCAGTGCCCAGATAGCATCCCATTGCTCCGGCTTTTTTGCCTGTTTAAAGGTTTCTTCCAGCCAGTGTGTTGCAGCCAGATAGCTCACGGAAGGCACATTGACAGGAACCTGCCAGCCGTACAGCATCCAGCTTCCCGGCATTTCTGCCTGAAAGGTTGCAAAGTTATGAGCAAACCGACGTTTAACAAAAGCAATGGCGCACAGCTCTTCACCTGAACGCAGATCAACCTTTCCTATTTGCTGCCTGACCGCTTTCCAGAATGGGCGCTCTCCCTGACCTGCCCGGCCAGGACGTTTGGCACCAGACAACTCTTGCCAGCCATCCATCATCATGCACTTAACACCCGGTTCCTGAGGTGGCTGATAAGTTCGCCAGTTCTTACGCCTGTCAAGCAGGTTGGAGGCAACTGCCTCATCGCTCAGACACCAGCTGATTTCCCAGAAATTATTGATCTGCCGGTCCCAGATTTTGCGGGTTTCGGTCAAGTCAACGTCCAGTGATTTCAGGTCTTTTTGCCAGACATGCTCCGCCAGAGCCTGCCAGGCTTCACGAATAGACTGAACCACCTGCTCGGGGTTAAAGTCAGCCGGCACTTTCATACTCACGGCTTTAAAGCGGTTAGGAATAGAGCCTTGTTGTGGAGCAGCATTTTCCCCGTTGCCCTCCAGCCACTCGAGGTATCCTTCAGCCGGGATGGGGAATTTTATGTCGCCTTCCTGTTTTTTGACGGCCACCATGGCAACACCCGATAACCAGGACAACAAAAATGAACCTGCCCAAAAGTCACGGGTTCTTCGCGCCTGAGCAACAAAGCCTTGAACGGGACCCAGAGTGATATGAAAATACTTACTTTCCATAGATCACCTCTTTATCTTCAAAGCGGTCCATAAAGGTACGAATAACCGACCAGTCCACATCAGCGTTAACCTTGCTCGTTTTTCGGTTAGCAGAAACTTCAACCTTGAGGCTGTGATGCAAAAAATCAGATTGCAGCAAGGTTTGCACTAATAGCGCACTGCCGTCTTCAAACTGGTGAGCATGACAGAACAGCGGGGTTGCACGACGACCACTGTCGGCGTTTATACCAACCTTAACCCTGGCTTTACTCAGGTAATAATTATGAGGTAATCCAAACACGGTTCGCTTAGGCAAGTCTGATTTTTGCTGTCCTTCAGCAACTTCATATGCCCAATCATGATCCTTGTAAAAATTCTTCTCTTCGGTAAACCAGCCCCGGTATTGCTGCAACTCTTTGTTCAATTTCTCCAACAACAATTCCGGCTGCTTGCCCATAGTGGACACATCAACCCGGCTACAGGATGAAAAAGCGGAATAGACGGGTTGCGCTCGGGCACCATCAACACTTTTCAACAACTCTTTGACCAAAGCCTTATAAGCTTCGGCATTTGCAGGTGCTGAATAACGACCACCTTGTAAAGACTGGATGGACAAACTCCCAAAACCTTTGCGAGAACGAGCCCCAAGCCCTCCAAACAAGCCAAGGCACAGCAATGCCAGTTCCAGTTCCTTATGCTGTTGCTTAGTCATTATTTGCCGTGGATAACAGCTTACTGAGAAGCAGCCGCCAGAATTCAGATACTTGAAATTTTTATTACGTTCTATCATTCCCTGACCAAGCAGATAATCAACCCGTTTCAGTGGATCTTTACCTTGCTCGCTGTTGTCTTCATGTATTCTCAAACGAAAAGCGGCCTGACAGCCTTTGTTACTGGCTTTGTTGTTGCTGCTCCCTCCGGCAGCATGACCAAACAGAGCGCCCTCTTCCTGATGAACCTGCTTTAGTGTCTGGTTTGCATCGCCATTAAATAAACGACTCCATGCCAACGCTCGCCACCAGAAGCGCAATACGCCTTTGACAGAAGGTGGCCTGATTTTATTCGCACAGCTGTCACTCTCTGCCCCGCCGAGAAATACGGGAGTCGAAAGTAGATAACGTGCCTCAAGTTTTTGCAGAGATTCTTTTTCCATATATTCTATTTATAATTTGTGGTTTTGATAGTTTGAAATTCAAATAATAACAGACACCTGACTGGCATCCAGCAGCAGGCGATGTTCACCACCCCGGCCATTCGCAGGCTGGGGTAAATAACATTCAGCCAGCTTTTTACCCAGTTCAATTTTCAGCAATCGCATTAACTCATTACGACGCTGACTATAGAATGAAGCTTTCATCATTCCATCTGTTAATGATTTAAGTGTTCTGGAATTCACATCCTGGTCAATCAGCTTGCCCTCCAGCTGTTGCCAATTCTCGACATAGTCAATGCCTTTGATTTCACACAAAGATCGTAAATAAGCTCGTCCAATCGCAGGGCTGGCCGTTATGCCAGGCAATTCATACCCTGCCTCATCGCCATGATCTTGCAAGTCTCGAACAAACATTAAGATAAAAGCAAGCTCAAGGTCGGATATTGATATAACGCAACCCGATGCGGTAATGGTGGACTCCTGGACATTAATAACCAGTGACCGAGGCTCGTCTATCTTGCCCATAATACGGATGGTTTCACTGAAACACGCCTTACCTTGTAAAAAACGCTCGGGCAGATCTTCACGTAACCGCACAAAAGGAATCTGTGCCAGCGTTACTTCGGCATCAGCTGCATCACAGGTTTCACCATGCCGGTTCCTAACTTTGCGACTCTCAGGTGTCGGATAATAAAAATCGTGACAACTCTCGTAGCCCTCACTGACCAAGACGTGCGAAAGCTGATCTTGCTTGCGACCATAAAGCGACAGAGCATAACCTGTGTAATAACTCATGGTTTTTCGCCCTCCAGCCAGCGATACATGCAGCCGGGTATCCTGGTCGACGGTGAATCGCTGAATAAGGCCAGTAATAGTGTCTGCAGTAGCTTCATTGTCGGAAGGGGTTTTAATATCAGGTAAGGCATTTCCCTGTGCATCGCATATGACATGAATATTGCCTTCGCTGAAAGCGTTTGGTGAAAACCCGTAATCCTGACAAAACTGATAAAACTGGCCCTGGCCAGAATTCAGTAAGCCTGCCTGCGCCTTTTCACGCCCCTCCAGAGTGGTAACAAGATGTATTTCATCAGGAATAAAAGGCGTATCCTGCACAACTAAAGCATACAGCGTTTCAGTCAGTATCTGTGGCGACATTCCGGACGCCACAAACAATATATTTCGGTAAGCGGTTGGTTTTGTCATTAAGTTCCCCTGAAAAACGTCAACCATAATCATGAAAGCTTTGCGGCCAATGTGATGTTTCACAAGCTTGTGAGACTTATTTGGAAATACACCTTATAGTAAATTCAAATCAAGTTATATCGATTTGTAGCAACATAATATATGGCTGTGTATTTGATAACCCGTCACCCCGGTGCTGTAGAATGGGCAAAGTCAACCGGGCTGGTTTTTGACCATACCATCCAACATATAAATGCCCGCACTATTAATTGCGGCGATAGGGTTTATGGATTACTGCCCGTGCACCTGGCTGCTATTGTGTGTGACTTGGGGGCCGAATATTGGCATCTTTGCATAGATATTCCCGAACACAAACGCGGTCAGGAGTTAAGTATTGAAGAAATGCGGAGGTTTAATGCTCGCTTCGAGCAATTCCATGTTCAATTGGGCCAACAACAGAGCTAGCTCAGTTTTTGGAAGCGACTTTGTTGCTCTTTTATACAAGCAAGATATAAATCAGTCACTTACAGATCCCCTTGCCAACTAAGGTATGAAAAGTATGAAAAACGGCTGTTTTTTACTGTTCATTTTTACAGTACTAGCTAACCCTCTTTGCAACCCATTGAGTTTAAAGTACTATTTTGACTCTGGAGTTCCGGAACGTCCCTGACTTTGAAGGGATTAAGACAACCTTTGTCCTTGTCCCTCGACAAAGGTCCTTGTTCCGGAACGTCCCTGACTTTGAAGGGATTAAGACATCTGGTTGAGGGTCAGGGATTCTGGCAAATAGTTCCGGAACGTCCCTGACTTTGAAGGGATTAAGACGAGGTCTTCGTTCTTGATGTCAGCCAGATATTCGTTCCGGAACGTCCCTGACTTTGAAGGGATTAAGACCGTTCATAATGAACTCCTTTTCGGTTTAATTAGTTCCGGAACGTCCCTGACTTTGAAGGGATTAAGACGGGGTGTTGTTTGGTTTGCACTCGGTTGCGCCGTTCCGGAACGTCCCTGACTTTGAAGGGATTAAGACACGGCCCAGTTTGATATGGGGTTTGCTTACGCGTTCCGGAACGTCCCTGACTTTGAAGGGATTAAGACCGCTTCTTTTGGTTGCTCAGCCCCCCTAAAAGTTCCGGAACGTCCCTGACTTTGAAGGGATTAAGACAACTTCGTGGTTCTTTGAAGCACCCGACATAAGTTCCGGAACGTCCCTGACTTTGAAGGGATTAAGACCATGGTACAGTCGCTGATACCTCCCATCGCCCGTTCCGGAACGTCCCTGACTTTGAAGGGATTAAGACATGGCTTCAAGGGCGTTTTCTGCCTCAAAGCGTTCCGGAACGTCCCTGACTTTGAAGGGATTAAGACCCGCAGGGGACTACCTTTTTATTCCAGTACCTGTTCCGGAACGTCCCTGACTTTGAAGGGATTAAGACGAGCGACCACGCACGTTTTAAAGGCTTGTTCTGTTCCGGAACGTCCCTGACTTTGAAGGGATTAAGACAACAAAAAACATAGGTTAAGTTATTGTTTTTTGTTCCGGAACGTCCCTGACTTTGAAGGGATTAAGACAGCTCAATTTCCTGACTGACCCCGTAGGTGTCGTTCCGGAACGTCCCTGACTTTGAAGGGATTAAGACATTCGTCTTTGACTTCCATACCATTCAGGTTCAGTTCCGGAACGTCCCTGACTTTGAAGGGATTAAGACACATATTCCACGATCAGATCGCCGGAGGTTACAGTTCCGGAACGTCCCTGACTTTGAAGGGATTAAGACGCTTGGCCCTTGCTGTCTGCACGTCTGAATTGAGTTCCGGAACGTCCCTGACTTTGAAGGGATTAAGACCCCGAAAAGGAGTTCCACCATGAAATTCTATAAGTTCCGGAACGTCCCTGACTTTGAAGGGATTAAGACAGGCCATTTCTTTTGTTTCACATCGGGTTGCGTTCCGGAACGTCCCTGACTTTGAAGGGATTAAGACTTCTTGCATTTTCGACATCCTGCTCAGTTATGTGTTCCGGAACGTCCCTGACTTTGAAGGGATTAAGACATGGCAGAGGGCAGGGGTCATTCTCGAGTGAATGTTCCGGAACGTCCCTGACTTTGAAGGGATTAAGACTCCAACTCGGTCTTTAACCGCGTCGGTTTGATGTTCCGGAACGTCCCTGACTTTGAAGGGATTAAGACATAGACCTGTGATGTGAGACCTTTGGCGATCTGTTCCGGAACGTCCCTGACTTTGAAGGGATTAAGACGACTCTGTTTTTTGATCTATTTGCACCACAAAGTGTTCCGGAACGTCCCTGACTTTGAAGGGATTAAGACACGTCGATTTGATCCTGCATACTAGCCTTCGGTTCCGGAACGTCCCTGACTTTGAAGGGATTAAGACTTTGCTGGTCTGCCAGATCATTTCTGGCAGGGTTCCGGAACGTCCCTGACTTTGAAGGGATTAAGACGAGGATCACGGCGTTCCTGACCAGATGTTTGAGGTTCCGGAACGTCCCTGACTTTGAAGGGATTAAGACCCGTCTTCTCCAGTGCCTGACTCTCCCATGAAGTTCCGGAACGTCCCTGACTTTGAAGGGATTAAGACAAGGTTGTTTGGATTGTTTGCGGCATAGCGAGTTCCGGAACGTCCCTGACTTTGAAGGGATTAAGACATATGCTCAACACCCAGTCCATCAATAATCTTCCGTTCCGGAACGTCCCTGACTTTGAAGGGATTAAGACTAGTTCAATAGGTTCAATAATACTCAGCGACTGTTCCGGAACGTCCCTGACTTTGAAGGGATTAAGACATACCACTTTGAGCCGTTTCTCTGTTCGTAGACGTTCCGGAACGTCCCTGACTTTGAAGGGATTAAGACGACCGGGAGCCTGCAATGCACCGGATTTCTTTGTTCCGGAACGTCCCTGACTTTGAAGGGATTAAGACCTTGGCCTTAGCTGGCTGCACGTCTGAATTAAGTTCCGGAACGTCCCTGACTTTGAAGGGATTAAGACAGAGAGAAAAATTGCAATGAACAACACCCTGAGTTCCGGAACGTCCCTGACTTTGAAGGGATTAAGACGAAGAATTCGGTAATGATGGCACCGGCTTTCAGTACCGGAACGTCCCTGACTTTGAAGGGATTAAGACGATTTCTTTATGAAGATGCGACCAGTGATGATCGTTCCGGAACGTCCCTGACTTTGAAGGGATTAAGACATTAGCAGTTGGGATGAAGGGATTCTGTTCATCGTTCCGGAACGTCCCTGACTTTGAAGGGATTAAGACAGGGTATAAACACCTTGCCCTGTTTGCGTTGTGTTCCGGAACGTCCCTGACTTTGAAGGGATTAAGACGAGTTAATTTAAATCTGCACGCTCCGCCAGTGGTTCCGGAACGTCCCTGACTTTGAAGGGATTAAGACTTGCCAAATTCACCACACCCGCACCCAATGTGTTCCGGAACGTCCCTGACTTTGAAGGGATTAAGACAATTGTCTTTCCAACTCTTTTTTTATTTCATCCGTTCCGGAACGTCCCTGACTTTGAAGGGATTAAGACTAGTCACTCCTTTGTAGTAGATGTCTCCTCAGAGTTCCGGAACGTCCCTGACTTTGAAGGGATTAAGACTGGGTTCTCATTATGAAAAGAAAGTTTGTGCGTTCCGGAACGTCCCTGACTTTGAAGGGATTAAGACAACCTAACATCAAGATCAAGTAATTCCCATCCGTTCCGGAACGTCCCTGACTTTGAAGGGATTAAGACCTTTAGCAAACAGTTACCCCGAGGCCAAAAAGAGTTCCGGAACGTCCCTGACTTTGAAGGGATTAAGACGTCGATGAATACGGTCTGGCCTACTGGACAATCGTTCCGGAACGTCCCTGACTTTGAAGGGATTAAGACTTCTGGATGAAGGCGATCCTAAGCAACTGACCCGTTCCGGAACGTCCCTGACTTTGAAGGGATTAAGACCCATAGACTCTTTCGATGATACCCGTATCAAGTTCCGGAACGTCCCTGACTTTGAAGGGATTAAGACACACTGTTCCCGTCTATAATTGGCTCACCACGTTCCGGAACGTCCCTGACTTTGAAGGGATTAAGACATGAAAAAACATATTATGAGGCACGTTCAGCGTTCCGGAACGTCCCTGACTTTGAAGGGATTAAGACGTTTCCAGCGTATTTATTTTCTATATAATAGCGTTCCGGAACGTCCCTGACTTTGAAGGGATTAAGACCCCGTTGTTATTTTTCCTTGCTGCCTCTCTACGTTCCGGAACGTCCCTGACTTTGAAGGGATTAAGACTCGTTGATTGAGTCCGTGGGTTTCTCAAATGAGTTCCGGAACGTCCCTGACTTTGAAGGGATTAAGACGGTGAGTAGTGGGTCAGTACTTTCCATTGTATGTTCCGGAACGTCCCTGACTTTGAAGGGATTAAGACACGCTCAGGTTCTGGATAGGCGCAGTGCCAGGATTCCGGAACGTCCCTGACTTTGAAGGGATTAAGACGTTGGGACATCGAGGTGTCTCCTGTTCGTGTTGGTTCCGGAACGTCCCTGACTTTGAAGGGATTAAGACCTTCGGCTATTTGCTGATACAACTCACCGAAGTTCCGGAACGTCCCTGACTTTGAAGGGATTAAGACTCTCAGCCCTTCTGCTTAAGTCTTTTGTTTTTGTTCCGGAACGTCCCTGACTTTGAAGGGATTAAGACATGTATTCAAGGGCTTTTTCTGGAGTGCCCTGTTCCGGAACGTCCCTGACTTTGAAGGGATTAAGACGTCTATGTACTTTTTAATCAGTTTTTTCAGCTCGTTCCGGAACGTCCCTGACTTTGAAGGGATTAAGACTGGCGTTGTTTGGTTTGCGCTCGGTTGCGCCAGTTCCGGAACGTCCCTGACTTTGAAGGGATTAAGACTCCGTGGGTTTCTCGAAGGATGGTTTGGTGTCGTTCCGGAACGTCCCTGACTTTGAAGGGATTAAGACGGCCTCCAGTAGATCAATCGGGTCCTCCCCCAGGTTCCGGAACGTCCCTGACTTTGAAGGGATTAAGACTGATTTGTTCCAGCAGATCGAGCAAGACCGCCGTTCCGGAACGTCCCTGACTTTGAAGAGATTAAGACGTTTTAACCACACTCATTTCCTTATCAACGAGGTTCCGGAACGCCCCTGACTTTGAAGGGATTAAGACATGGCTGTAACGTCCTTTCTGGTACGCTTATCCGTTCCGGAACGTCCCTGACTTTGAAGGGATTAAGACCCTCCGCCAGCCTCTGCTCCCAGGCATGTGTTTGTTCCGGAACGTCCCTGACTTTGAAGGGATAGAGACTGCGTGAAGATCCTGACCACCCTGCGTTTACACAAAATCCTACCTACCAACTGACAAGCTTGTCTAACCACATCTAAGTAGCAGCAGAGCATACAATTTTATCAAGACAATTAATAAGAGCAAAAAATAATGGCCGGAATACCCGTACTCATCTGCTACGACATTAAGGATCAAAAATCCAGAAACAAGGCATTGTACCGGCTGCGAAAAATATGCGACAGCCGCCAGAAGTCAGTCTTTGAATGCTGGCTGAATGAACAGCAATTGCAGGAAATTTATTGGCAATTAACGCCACTCCTGTCTGAAGAAGACTCGCTGTTCTGGGTGCCTGTCAGTTGCTCCCGCAAGATCATTAGGCTGGGTCAATCCGATTCGCTACTATTCACAGACTTTCTATTGGTGGCGTGATATGGCACACCTGATTATTAACGACAGAGTGATATCTTTAGAGTGTCAGGCGCAGGCACTCATGATTCGAATGGAAAACAAACCACCTCTGACTATCCCTCTGCGACACCTTGATACCCTGGTCCTATTACATTCGGTAAACCTGCCCAGTCGACTCATTAGTACTGCCAATGAAATGGGCATTACGTTGGTTTATATTAACACTCACCAACTGTCCAGAAGCTTCACCATTGCGCCAGTGGGGTCTGCCGTTTATTCATGCAGGCTCAAACAGCTGCAACTAATTAATCACCCCGAGTCACTAGAAATGGTTCGCTTTTGGCTCGATACCAAACTTTATCGTATGTTAAAAGCGATAGATATCTGTATAAAACGTCGCCCGGATCTACGCCGGATTTTATTTGATTGCCTTCGTAAAACTGAACATTACCGAAATCAGTTGCCCCTCCTGCAAACAGTTGACCAGCTGAGAGGACTGGAGGGCAAAGCTCAACAAAGCTGGTTTTACGCCTATCGTTTTTTGCTACCGAAAAGTCTCGGATTTAAAAAACGACAAAAGCGTCCGCCGCCAGACCCCGTAAATGCACTGTTATCGCTGACCTATACTCGGGTCTACTTGCTGGCATGGCAAATGATTTTATGTTGTGGACTTGATCCGGCACTTGGTTTCTATCATAAACCCGGAAAAAACCGCCAGGCAATGGCTTGTGATCTGATGGAACCACTACGCCCATTGGTAGAACTGTTTGTTTTGAAGTTGTTTAATCAGCAAATTGTAAGGAAGAGACATTTTGTCACTACAAACTCAGGTATTTTTTTAAAGAAAGACACCCTAACCCGCTTTCAGGATACCTTTGAATCAGAAGCGGTGGTCTGGAAACGCCTGTTGTGGGTGTACGCAAAAACCCTGAAAAACAAAATAGATGAAACCATCCAATGAATCAAAACAATGGCTGGCTTATTTGCTACGACATATCATGTCCCCGTCGTCTGGCTAAGATACATCGTTATATAAGGCAGGAAGCCTTTTCTCTCCAACGCTCTGTGTTCTACGCAAACCTGAGCAGAAAAGATATTGAAAACCTGGTGTCAAACATACAGACACTGATGGACGAGAGCACCGATGATATAAGGATTATTCCTGCAAGAGCAGGCGAAAACATTAAGTGGTATGGCAAACCTTTACTGCCTGAAGGTATCCGCTTCAGTGGAGGGCCTGCAACCGTGAAATGGGAAAGCCTGTAAAGATGGATACACTTTATATTGATAGCAAGAATACGACACTTAGCCTCAAGCATGGGCGACTGGTTGTTCATTCGCAAAATCAGTCACAGTCTATTGCTCTCAAACGTTTAAAACAGGTGATTATTTGCAAACCTGTTGATATAAACACATCAGTTCTTCATGGTTTGGCTAAATCGGGCATAAGCGTGCACTTTTATCATGCTCACTCTCAGGTTGCTTCTGTATCAGTAACGCCGGAATCTGTAGCTCACGTCAGGCGTCGGCAGGCTCAGTATCAGGCATTGACAGACACAGCGTACAACCTTCGTCTTGTCAGAGCACTGATACTGTATAAGTTAAACCGTCAGCAGCACTGGCTTAAGGCAATGGGGTTAAAGCATTATGCTGAACAGGTAGCAGGTGTTAAATGCCAAATGAAAACAAATCGATCAATGCATTATGAAAAATTGCTGGCAAATGAAGCCCGTGCTGCAAAGCAGGTTTATCAGGCTATGTCTAACCTGGTTCCTCCCCAGTTTTGCTTCTCTGGTCGTAACCGCCTACCTCCCAGAGATCCAGTGAATGCCATGTTGTCGCTGGGAGCTACTTTTCTTTACCAGCTGGCTCATAATGCCCTCTCTGAAAAAGGGATGGACTGCTATGCCGGCTTTTTACATAAACCCAGCGCTGGCAGGGCTTCACTGGCTTGTGATCTCGTTGATTGTATTCGACCTGAACTGGAACAATTCGTTATGACTCTGGTTCTGAACAATATTATTCAGGTGAAGCATTTTGATTGGCAAAGAGATAAGATCTGTGAATTGAACAGTCCAGGGCAAAAGGTCTGGTTTCATCAGTGGTACCACTTTGGAAAGTTGACTGAAAAACGAATGAGGTATTTTACCCATCGGTGGGCAAAAGCAGCAGACGAATACCGGGCATAACCCGCTATTCGTCCGGTTCTGAAGAACCGTAAAAACCTTCCCAGTCATCGGCATCCTTATCATCAAAGGTGTCCGACCAGTCTTCAAAGAAATCATCATCTTCCATTAAAAATTGTCTCTCTTTGTTGTGAGTTACAACGTAAAGATTAATCTACAATGGCAACTTGCAGAGCGCTGACAAGCTTGTCTAAGGGATGACAAGCTTGCGTAAGGTCCATCTTTTTAATGCACTCCTATGATTCAGGGTATGAATCATTTAACCCTGCTCCAGGCACGACAACCACTATGCAAAACGATCTGCTGGCAAAGAGGCGTTCTGAAGACGTCTTCTTATCCGAGAGTTCGTTATTTCCTGCGACACAAGTCTGAACCACTTCAAACCATTGAAGCGCTGTCCTGTTTTATTCATCAACTGGCTACTCAGTTTTACTTTGGACTGGTGCATGGTGAGCCTCTCGAAACCTTTCCCATGAATGAATGGGTTCGCCGCTTGCTTTATAGCGATGATAATTACCCAGCAACATTGGGAGATCGAAAAACAGGAGTACTGATCATAGATATTGATGGATTGTCAGTACCTGTTTTTGACGCAAACAAAGAGCCAGAAGCAGCCATTACTTTTGCACTGACAACAATGGGAGAACCTTTTGCTAATACCAGTTGCCACTGGCAGTTCACCGCCAGCCAGAAAGCCATTTCAAACCAGCTTTATACAAGGCTGTTTTTTCTTTTGGACACCCCATTAGCTCTTGCAACCATCAAAGCCTGGGCAAAAACAAGGCAAAATGATTGCTGTATTGACCCTTCTTTATATAGCCCAGCTCAGCTGATTTATGTTTCCAGTCCAAATTTCATGGGACTAGCAGACTGGATAGCCAACCGAAATGGTTTGTTGAAAGGTAGCATGGACAGTTTGCCTGCTGCTACCTTGTCTTCAGCAGCTGAAAAGGAAGATAGCCAGCCGATAGCGGCGTCCCGAAGCTCTACACAAGCAGCGAGCAAGCAGCCTTATTATGGGATGTGTGTTGAGTCTTTTAAAAACTCAGCCCGAGGACAACACTGGCTTGCATTAATTGGCGACCATAAAGGCGGTGAAGGCTTTTATCCAGTTATTCGAAGTTTAACAGGGTCTGCAGCAAGATACTGCGGAAGTTCTCTAAGTAAAGCTCGACTTAAACAGATTGTACGTGAACACGTCTGGCACAGTGACTCATCCAACCACAGCGATGATTATCTTAGGAATATTTTATCTGACAAGTCTCTGGATAGCTTGATTGAAGGTGCTATTCGAAAATTTGCACGATTTTAAAGTTCCAACATCTTGGTTAAAAAAACCACTCTACTGTCCAAAGGTACAGCGAGTGGCATTTTTTTATTTATCAAAGCAGCCATTCTCTGGTCAAGCTGAAGAGTCCATTTTTTAATTCACCTAATTGCTCAATCATCAGATTTTTTGAAAACAGCTCCTCCGACAACTGAATACCGATCCCCAGCCCCACAACATCTATCCCTGAATACTCACAACGTTTTACCAGATCAACCACCGCATCATAGTGATCAATATCCGGTGCTCCATCGGTCATCATCAGAATCAAGCGCCTTTCGGCATTTGACTGGCAAATCTGATGCACTGCGTACCACAATCCTGTGGCCATGGGGGTTGAGCCATGACTGTCCAGAGCAGAGAGTATTTCTGCAATTCGCAGATCTGAATCCTTGCCTGAAACTATTGGGTATACCCAGTCAGACAGAGTGCCCGGATAGGCAGAAGCCGTCAGAGTGACTCCTTTAATCGGCTTCAATGCCATTATCAGAGCCAGAACCGCTTCTCTTGCCAGCTCCATCCGTGGGCTCATCGACGCTGAGATATCGAGAGAAATATGAACAGTCGCATTGGTTTCTATGGATTCTGAACGTCGTTTAAAAAGACGACCATCGTCCAGAGCTATCCTGTGCAGCCGTTTACCATTGATTCTCATACCTCGCTTGCCGATGCGATCTCTGGTTAAGGTTTGCGCCTGAACCAGTCCGGCTAGCTGTGCAGCTAAACGAGCGGATTCTGACTTTACCTTCCAAAGCAAGTCCTTTGCGGCCTCTCTGTTTTGATCATTTATGAACACTTCATCAATTCCAGGTGTCGTAGTTATTGCTGACAATCTGGGTGATTGCTTATAACTCCAGCATTCAAGCTGTCCTGCCACGGATTCGTAGAGGTCTTCAGGCCAGTCAACATCAGACGACTCCAGGATTTGTTTCAGAAACGGGTCTTCAGCCTTGTCTGAAGCAGCTCCGTTTGCTGAAGCAGATTGATCATCGTTTCCTGACGAATTCTCAGTTTTTATTTCTTTTCCTTCCGCAGAATCGGATTCCAGATCATCACCTGACACAGAATCTGATTTATCCTCCTGATCCTGTGTATCAGAATTCTGAGAATAAGTTTCCTGATCTTCTGACGAATTTTCTGTTTTTTCCGTACCTACCTCACCTGAATCTTCGTTTTCAGCGTTCTCATGGCTGAGATTCTGAAATAACGCGATAATCTGGTCAGCCAGACTCAAAGCTTCCTTCGTGCTTTTCAGGTCAGGCACCTTGACCAAATGTTCATCAAGCGAATCCAGTAACTGTCTGGAAAAACAGTCTTTCATCACTTCACGGGCTTTCGCTGCTTCCTGCTCCAAAGCGATCTGTCCCAGCACCTCGTAGCGCAGAATCGACAATAAAGAGTCGTTTAACACCTTCACAGGTAGATCACTCTTTTTTGGTGCACCTACACGACCTTCAGCCACTAACTGCCGGATGACTTCTGCGAGCGAAAAGCCAGCACCGGGGTATTCCTGGCTGATTGCTTTTTCGATCCGAATGTCCTCAAGCAGGTTAGTCAGCCTGTGCCGAAGAGCAGAGCCTTCATAGTCCAGATCAAAATCCGTGTAACGCACATGAGCAGCCTCATGACTCAAGAATCCCCAACAAAGGGTTTCTTGTTCACGTTGCTGCGGGTCAAAGGCTGGAATCCAGATGCACTCGCCATCGGTGCACGCTTTACGGCCAGAGACTTCAACCCGAACACCCATTTTTCTGCCCAATGCACTGCCAACAATTGGGAGTGCTTTGTGTAAAACAGGAGCCATATCCAAATACCTCGTATGCATAAGAAAAGGGACATAGCTCCTGCCCCGGCGGGCACTATGTCCCGCTTGGGGTGGCTGGCTTACACCAACCGGTTCAGAAGTAGAAAGTAGCTGTAGGCACCGTTTCCTCGGGTATCACAACCCGTTGCTCTTTAAGAGGTTCTTCCTGAATCTCTATCTCATTTAATGCCGACGACTGGGTTTGAGGCATTTCCTGATCCTGCACCTTCACAGGTTCAAGAGCCGTCAACCCTTCCGCACAGCGCTCCATTTGTTCCACCGAACACAGCAGTAAAACCCGTTCCATCAGCTGAGTCAGCACCTCACCTTCCAATGCTCCGTTGTTAGGCAATTGCGATAACCCGGCATCCAGCCGTTGCACTATGGGCGAAATTCCGGGATCAACAAACGACAGACCGTGCAGTTTATCTCTGAGCCGAAGAATCGGATTCAGAGCTTTACGGGTGACTTTGTTTTTCCCTTTGAAGGTCTGCTCAAACAGAGCCTGAGCATCCCGGCTGATTTCTTCTCGCAGTGTGCCACCCAACTGGTTTACCTGTTGATTCAGGTTCTCCGGCTGGGGCGATGCCACTACTTTGTAAGTCGTGTAACCAAAATGAAAACGTTGACCTACATCCTGAGCATCCGGCACGGCACTTCTTATGGCTTCGGCAAAGTCAGGATGGGCACTCACCCATTCCTGAATATGCTGGTCATAGCCTGTCAGAAACACCTGCTTTTCCTGGTTAAAGTCCTGCTGAACCTGATCCAGTTTCAGACTTAATCCTGAAACATAATGATCGGGCACAGCATAACCACCCAGAAACCTTACTCCTTCTCTGCCACAGAGCCGACAGGCCTGATCTCTCAGACGATGAAATGGCTTGAGCACTTCCCGTTTACACAGTTTTTTGCTTCCCAGCGATACCACTTCATCAGACGGCAACTGACCACCTTTTCCCAGCACCAAATCCTCTGGTTTCAGACGACGGGCACCCGACCAGATGGAGCAGTCCAGGGCAATCACAGACATTTGATCCAGAACTTTGTCTACAACAGCGTGATCTGTCATGAGTCCACTCCTGAAGACCATAAGTCTCCGAATACATCATGCCCAATCCGATGAATCGCCTGTCGCTCCGCAGGTTCCACTCTGGCAGTCAGGGCTTGTTCCAGCGCATACTCAAATACTCTGGGTGCACCCTGAAACCGGAGTGATAATCTTGCCCAGCGCACCAGTCCACGAGTGGACAAAGTGACACTGAGCTGTGATTCGCCTTCTCCGGCTCTTCCATCAGAGTCACCCGTGAACAGACGACGCACCTCGTTAGCGAGTTTCACCATCTTTTCTCTGACGACAACGGGCAGGTCGGGCACCACCTGGTTGAGAATCATCAGCTCTGTGAATTCGTCTGGATAATCCACCGAAATTACTCGAAACCGATCCAACCAGGCTAATGACTGTCGTAATACTCCCTGATACAAACCACTGCCATCCCCTGCTCCTGCACTGTTACCGGTGGCAACAAACCGGAATCGTGGATGCACCGGAATGATTTCTCCGCCGTTTTGCGCCAATACAAGAGGCGCACCATCCAGCAGATCATACAAACCAGCGAGTTCTGCCGGGTCGGCAACATCCATCTCATCCAGGATCAGAATATGACCGTCTTTTACCGCAATACTGAGAGCGCCATATTGGAAGGGAGTTGATCCCTTATCCAACACTTTCTGCCCCAGCAAATCATCCAGCTCTAACCTTCCATGAACAGGCACCATCTGCACTGGCCAGTGCAACCTTGCAGCAGCCTGGGAAACCAGACTGGTTTTCCCACACCCTGTCGGACCGCACAAATACAAGCCATCACCCTCCGGATTATCCAGAAACGCCAGCAGCTTCCGCAGCCGGTCTCTGTCAAATACATAAGACTGAACGGCCGGTACTGCCGGATGCCCACATTCCTTATAACCTTCGAGCAGAATCAGTTGATTGGAATCCAGATCGAAGGTTTCATTCAGCTCATAAAACGCCGGTTGCAAACCCGCTGACTCAGACTGAGCATCATTTTCCATTGTTAATATCCTGCACTCTCAAAAAACAAAAAAAGGGCAGAAATCTCCCCCGGATGGGGAAAACAACTGCCCCACCCGGGTTAATGAAAATTGGATTCAGAAATAGAAGTTCTGTTCACTGACGGTCGGGTTTAAGATCAACCGATCATTCTCAGACACTTCAATTTCTGACTCTCTGTCGTCCACTCTCTTTTCCAACAAGGTTACCCTTACCTGCTCTCTCGCCTTGCGGCGAAAAGCATCAAGATCCGGCAACGCCAGCTGGTGTTGTTTGCACAATGCTTCCAGCGCTTTCTGATAATCTATGGAACCACTGCATTCACTGCAGCAGATACGTAAACCATCAGACTCAGCTACCCGAAATGCTCCCATCAACTTTTGCAACTCCTGTTGCAGCCGCTTCTGTTGAGACTTCCCGGTTTCCAGCTTCTCTTTCAACTCATCGAGACGATACTGGCTACTGCGATAGACCATTGCCAGCTTGAGCCAATGCGCTTGCTCCGTCGGACCTTCTGGCACATAAACATCCAGATTCGGATCTTTCTCCGGCTCATCACCTTCTTCCACAAGCCGCCAGAAAGCTTCTGCTTCCGTCCGCAACTGCTGAATCAGGTGATCGTCCCTGCTGATACAGGCAGGAAGAATCGGCCTACCTTTTCGATAAAAACAGAGCCAGGCGCGATTAGAGTCTGCAACCAACATCTGAAACTGCACTTGTGCAAATGCGCGTCGATAGCCTTCCGACTGCCCCTTCAAAGTCTTCACATCCTGATAGACTTTTTCACTTGGCGCTTTCAGTTCTACCGGAATACCGTCCCTGGTCATACCGTCAAAACTGGCACGCAGCCTTGGGTTCTGTTCCCACTCTCCACAAACGGGCAAGAGCGGCGCATCACCCAACGCTTCTTCCATCCGAATCCTTGCGTCGTCTTCATCCTCAATCCCGCGTTGAACATGAGGGTTTAAAGATAAATCCGGTTCCTTCAGAATCCCTGATTTCTCTGCACCTTTCTTTTCACACCAAAGCTGCCAACGAGATTTATAAGGCGATTGCCCGAGAATCACAGCAGCATCACTGGCTGTGACGCCACAGCTTCTCCAGTCGAACCATTCCCTGGATCGTTGCTCAAGATTGATCTGCTTCATCACAAATCACCTTAAACAGCCTGTTCTGCTGATTCGGCTTGCGCCACATCCAGCCGGAACAGGCAGTAATTCAGAGCATTACCATCTTCCTTAAACCGCTCCTGGGCAAAACCCTGAGCGGCGGTAAAAGCTCCTGTTCCCCTGGCTCGTTCCACAATCTGTTCAATAAACGACACAACCTGTGGTTCAAGACCATTGGGCTCAGGCACTTCATCACCAATAATGGCTTTCGCTGGTAATAACTCCCCTGCTATCTCAGCCAGCGTGTCATCCTGAACATCCGGTTCAGGCGACACAAGCCCAGCATTTTCCTTCACTTTCTTGCCCGCTGCTTCTGCCAGCTTTGACTCAGACTCCCGCAGATCAGGCACAGGATCACCCATCTGGGTTTCCAGTAACCGTTCAGCTTCATCCGGTTCAAATAATCCGCTGAGACCATAGGAAATCCGAATGGCCTGAATCTGAGACTTATGGCGAAGCATTCGCTTAGGACAAGTCTGCCAGGGGCCAGGAAATTTCTTGCCATTCTTTATCACTGCAGGCCGGTACAGCTCATCAAGATACTCACGTACCCGAATCGCATGTTCCCGATCTTTACGGTGAACCGTGCACTCAATCCAGGGATGGCAGGGTTTCATATCCTCATCGAACTGGATAAGTTCATCGGGATAACCGAATTCAATCCCATCACTTTCTGGATACGAGTTCATGATACAAACCCAACCATCGACAGATATCACAGGCAATACTCCACCTTTTCTGTCGGATAAAGCCCACACCTGCCGGATAAATGGGTTCAAACCATAGCTGTCTGCCACTGCCAGCAAAGACAGCATTTGCTCCCGGGTGGGAACGCTGCCGTTCTGCTGTCGAAACGCAGTCTGCGCCAAAGTATTCAGCAACTCATCTTCACGGAAGCCATAGCGTTCCGCAAAACGAGCCACCAGATCGTTGGCACTGCCACTATCATTAACAACACAAGAATGATTCATAAGAAGTTCTCTCTCACTTTCCTGAAAAACAAGATGCAAGACAGAACTTCCCCGCATGACAGAGAAATTCTGCCATGCACGACGGCACGGATGCCGGAGCTAGGGCAACGCAGGAGCAGTTGCCGTGAGGCACGAATAAGATTCTGGCGAAGCCAGAAGCTCATACGACGTAGGTGGATCACCGAAGCGATCAATGGACACGAAAACAGACTTTCTCTGCTAACGTCATTTGAAAATTGATGCTCTGAATGCCTGATCGCAAAGCTGACAGGCTGATTCCGGAATGCCACTTCCCTGTGACAACCACCTCACCGCTGCGCGTGTTTTATCTGCCGGATCTGCAAAACACACTGACCTGTGAGATCGTATTCTGATCATTACCGTTGTAGCGGTCTCATCAAGGATGAGGTCACTACGCCATAGATCATATTCCAGGAAGGAGTGGTAACTATAGGACACATGATCGGTAATTCAATTTTTTCGAGTCGTCCACAACTTGCTTAGGGCTTTAGTCATTCACGATTCTATTTTCTATTTCAGAGATTCAGCACACACTGTGTGCGGAATTGAGCGGGTTTCATATCAGTCTGATGATGCAAGTTATGAGTCTACCAAGACAACGATCTAAGCGGTTTGCGACCTGCATGACCTGATTCTAACTACAATGATTATCAAATATAGGCAGTGCAGCAAAAACCGTTAATGACATGGATAAACCGGGCTACCACCTTCATCCATTGAAGGCCGACCGTGAAGGCCTTTGGGCCGTTTTTGCCTTTGCCGGGATTGAACTTCTCGGTGGCGCGCTGGTCTAAAGTTAATGAATCCCCCGCTGGAGGACGGAGCACTACGTCAACCACCTCGTATGAGATGTTGCTAGTACCGGTTATTGCAGCGGGGTTTTCTTTTTCTGCTTCCAGTTGATAATGCTGTTTAGTGCCTTTTTCCAGAACCTTGAACACTAGCTTCACATCAAAGGGTTGACCTTTAACCAGTGTTTTTGCATCAAGATGGTAGAGTCCTTTTATGTCTTTCCTTTCACTACGATCCTTTGAAAAACACCGGATTGATCGCACTGCCGATAAGTTTAGGAAGTGCCGGAATGACCAGTGCCCGGTTTCGGTCGTAATAAGTAGGTTTTAATGGGTGCCTCAAGCCTTGCCAATTAAGTACTACATTACTATTCAAGGCAAGGCTGTATACTTCTTTATCCTTATATTTTGCTTTCACATATTCTCTGGCTGCCTGATAAAGTTCCTCTGTTGTGTATTCAGATCAACGTAACTGGCGCATTGTGTTTGAATTTAAAGACGGAGATGCCTACATCGTAAACTATGAGGATTACCACTGATGGCCATACAACAATTTGACCCACCTCACCCAGGGGCATTGATCTACCGCACCTATATTGAGCCATTCACCTCAATGACCGCTAACAGAATTGCCGACCAACTGGGCGTGGCCAGAAGTACTTTCAATCGTTTGCTGAATGAAAAAGCAGGTGTTTCACCGGAAATGGCCATTCGACTGTCCGAAGTACTGGGTGGTTCTGCTGAAAGCTGGATGACACTTCAGGAGAGCTTTGACTTGTGGAAAGCCAGGCAAGTGGTCGATACAGCAAACCTGGAACGCATTGATTTTAATCAGGTTGCGTAGTGACTGATTCTTCGTGTTGCCCAGTTATTTCAGATCGCTAATTCAACGTCTTTTTTTCGGCAGTTGCACTTTGCTTCTATCTCGCTGATTACTGCCAATGTAGGCTGAAACCACAGTGCTTCTGTGATGGCCTAGTGTAGTGCGACCTAATTAATAGTACATAAAGACTCCTAACGGTCTACTATGGATGTTATTCCAACCACTGCCTGTTTTTACTATGCGAGTTGCCACAGAGATAATACTTGATGCTTCTGAAGAAATACGACTCAGAAAGATTACTTCATCAAATACTTGCCCTCTTCGCTTGGCCCGCCGTGCCCAGATTGTTCTTCTCTCTGCAGAAGGAAAAAGCAATCTTGAGATTGCGCAAATACTGAAGATCGGTCGTCATCAGGTCAGCCGCTGGCGTGACCGATATGCTCAGGAAGGCTTCTCCGGGATTGAACAGGATCGAGCTCGCAGTGGCCGTAAAAAGAAGATTGATGCTGCTGAGATTGTGAGTCTGACCACAAACACCCTTCCGGAAAATGCCACTCACTGGAGCACCCGAACTATGGCTGCTGTTAGCGGTATCAGTGAGAGAAGTGTTCGCCGGATATGGCATGCATATGGCCTCAAGCCTCACCTGGAAAAGACATTCAAGGTGTCCCGAGACCCGAAATTTGTGGAGAAGCTTGAAGATATTGTCGGACTCTATCTGTCTCCTCCTGAACATGCGTTGGTGCTGTGCTGTGATGAAAAAAGTCAGGTTCAGGCACTCGATCGAACACAGCCTGGCTTACCGTTGAAGAAAGGGCGTGCCGCAACAATGACTCATGATTATAAACGACATGGTACAACCACTCTCTTTGCAGCACTGAATGTACTTGATGGTGCTGTCATCGGTCAGTGCCAGCAGCGTCATACCCATGTGGAATGGTTGAAGTTTCTTAAACAGATAAATAGGGAAACGGCAAAAGACAAAGAGCTGCACCTGATTTGCGACAACTATGCGACTCACAAACACCCGAAGGTGCGAGAATGGCTGGAAAAACATCCTCGTTTTCATATGCACTTTACGCCAACGTCAGCATCATGGTTAAACATGGTTGAGAGATTTTTTCGGGATCTCACGAGTCAGCGTTTACGCCGTGGTGTGTTTGTCAGTGTGCCACAGCTAGTCAGTGCGATTGATGAATATATTGAAAAGCATAATCAAAATCCAAAGCCGTTTATCTGGACTGCTAAGGCAAATGATATCTTAGAAAAAGTCGTTCGGGCTAATCGCCGGTTAAGTTGCAAAAAGAACGACGCACTACACTAGCAGATCAGCGATGGCTTTTCGGGCTTGAAGATCGCCGTGTTTATCAATGGTGATACCACTTGATAAAACGGGAGCAGAACAACCTGTAATTTGTTGATATTGTTCGCAAGCGTAGGCTGCCCGGAGATCGTGCCGATTATTCAGCCCATACTTTTTGAGAACCGGACCGCTGTGCATTCGCACCAGTGCCAGAAAATCCTCAAGCTTCTTACCGACAGGTATCAGGCAGTCGTTGTCACCCTGTAACTTTACCGCTTGAGACAAAGCCATACGTGCATAGCCGGATACTGGAACCCACCGTTCAACTCGTGAAGGACTGGTAGACGTCGATTTACCACGACCACCTTTTGTACCCCGCTCTATATCGACTTTTCCGCAGGCTTTGTCTTGTTTAAAGGCCCTATGGCAATCAAGCATTACAGCTTCTCGGGAACGCAGCCCAAGCTCTCGACACAAACCTAAAACGGCTGCTATTCGCTCCTGCCCTTTCAAAATTAACTCAGCTTGTGCCTGAGCCAACTTTTCCCTGCTTAGCTCTGGAGGTTCAGTGCGAATCTTCTCCCGGTTTACCTGCAAAGCCTCAGAGGGTTTTATCCTTATATCTTCATTGCCTCGCAAAGCCTTAAGAACCACATTACAGGTAGACAGCAGATTCTGTGCTGTGGCGACAGATAATGGTTTGCCCTGCCCCTCCAGCCTTGCCCGTAGGTAAACGGCATAGTGCTTCAATGTCTGGTTATTCACCTGATGGGCTTCAAAAATATTCCGGGTATGACTCCAGGCACAAAACTGTTTCCATCGCTCAGAATGGGTTGCCACCGTACAAAACTGACCCGGCATCATTGCCCTGAGCGCATTTCGTCCGGCATAAGACAATTGTCGGCCAAAACCAAAATTATGGTCGTTACGACTTAAAAAACGAGACACAACTCTACCCCTCCATCCCAATCTGGCACATCGGACAATCAGTCCCGAAACCCTGAACAAAGTTCAATTCGAAGCCACATCACGCAGTGGCCAGACGGGACAGCCTGTAACGCAAGGGTTGCGGGCAGTGACGCTCATTGCTCCAGAGAGCTGAGCTTTGCTGATGCCAGCAGCTGAGGCGGTTGCTGTTATAACCAATACTGAAGAATGGCCGGGTTTAGCACGTTCGCCTGCTTATAAAAAAGTTGATCAAATCATCAGAAAGTGCCGGTAGAAGACACTGGTCTGGCTGTAGGGTACGGATGCCAATATATCCAGAAAGGGTCTCTTGAAACGGCTTTTTGAAAATGCGCTGTAACCGGATTTCAGTGCGCATTTACCTGTGACCCGATGTAATGGGTGATGGCAAACACAGGTATTCACGCTCTGAGAAATGGGCAGCAAATGTGACAGGTTATTCTGACGAACAGAACAACCCGGTAGCAAGAGTGGTTGAGTTCTGGTGTCATTACAGCAGAGAAGCTGCTGAGTGGAATGACTCGCGAAGAGTGCTTGGTGCCTCACGGCAGTGCGGGTTTCTGTAATAGTTAACGTTGAAACTTTAGTTTCTCCATCCATTACGGAAACAAAAGCCTGCCTATATAAAGCTCAAGTTTTCCCAAGCTATAGCAGTCTGAAATTCAATAGTCCAAAGAATAGACATAGTTTTTTTGCCTCGACAGCAAAATCTGTGGGGCATTTCTGGCTCGGACAGGTTGCCCAGTGCATGATATTAATGATCACTAGCTTTGTCGCAGCCCCTTCCTCACACAGTACTGCTCCAGCCTCAGCTCTACCAGCTCCTGCACCAGCCGATGCAAAATATCCCGATGTTCCCGCTGTATATCCGTTTTGAAAGTAAACCGGCCATGTCTGACTTCAAAAAAGGTATTTTCTCCCTCAGCAAACGCTTTGATTGGGTTTCTTTTCCAGTAATTATGCCAGCCGTTATCTTCAGCAGACATTGCTCGCTGCCCAGCAGGCAGTTCAGAGTTATACAGCGTTGGTCGGCGCTTAAGTAGATGCCAGCTTCTGGCGGCCAGTGCTTCTGTGGTCGGTGCCGAGATAAAACCATCCAGCTCCAGAAAGGCATCAAGCAAAATCATCTTGAAGCATTTAGTCATGTTCGTCTGCTCTATACCATCCAGTAAAAACTGATGATGATTATTGGCCACTTCCGACTCGGATTTATTCAACTCTTTCAAATGTTCAAGCAGTTTGAACCAGCTGCCATGCTCAGATCGAACTCTATTGAAGTCAGTCTCCGTTTCCGCAAGATAATGATAAAACTCTGTCGCAGTGGGGCGATAGCCAAGCAGTGATTTCAGGGATTGATACTCATCCACCATGCTGGGTTTTTGCTTGCGAGCCATACGCTCCAGAAAATCAACCACTTCCGGGTCATAGTTAGCAAAACAGCCAATGGGCAAAGTGGTGATCTGTTGTCTAATTTGCTCTGTAACCTGACGGATAGAATGACTATTGTGTAAGGCAACCGGCTTGGTCAGAAACGATTTATGGTTACCAATAAAATCAATCACTACCAGATACTGCTTGTCTTTATGCAGGCGCAACCCCCGCCCTAGCTGTTGCAGAAACAAAATTTTAGATTCTGTAGGACGAAGCATCAGCACAGTGTCAATGGCAGGCAGGTCAGTCCCTTCGTTAAACAGGTCTACAGAAAACAGTACATCCAACTCACCTGCTTCCAGCTTTTGCAGGGCTTCATGTCGGCGAAGCTCAGAGTCGCTATAAACCGCTGCCGCCCGGAACCCTGCTTTGGTAAATACCGTTGCCATAAAATCTGCATGCCGCTTTGATATACAAAACCCGAGCGTCCTTACCTGCTTCTTTTCCTGCCAATGGTTCAGAATATGCTCTGCCCGCTTACGGGAAGCAAAGGCACTCTCCAGAGCTCCGGTATCAAACTTGCCGTTACGCCATGGAATTTCATCGTAATCGACGTATTTGTCATTAATACCAAAATAATGGAAAGGAGTCAGTAGACGTACATTAATGCCGTGTACCAGATTGCGCTCAAACACCAGGTTGTTGTCGCAAAGACTGAGAATATCAGCCTGATCGGTTCGCTCTGGTGTCGCAGTCAGCCCAAGCAAAAATGTTGGCTCAAAATGCTTGAGAAGGTTACGGTAGGTTCTGGCATCGGCATGGTGAAATTCATCCACCACAATATAATCAAAATGATCTTCGCTGAACTGTTTCAGGTGTTCCTGCCGCCCAAGGGTCTGCACGGAAGCAAACAACATATCAGCCTCTTTATTACGCTGCTTGCCATTATAAAATCCGGTGCGTGCATCAGGTCGAATTCGCACAAAGGTTTGCTGAGCCTGCATTAGAATCTCTTCACGATGCGCTACAAACAACACTTTCTCTGCCTTGCATTGCTGAGTATCAAAAGCCGCAAGCCAGGTTTTACCCAGACCCGTTGCCAAAACCACCAGTCCTCGCTGATATCCATCCAGTCGTGATTGTTGCAATGCCTGCAAAGCCTCAGTTTGAATATCACTGGGCGTGGGGGCTTCAATGAGTTCTTCAGCTTCAACAGCCACCAGCCGCATTTTACGATGGCGTTTCAGGTAACTATCAATCCAGTCATGACTTAAAGGAAGAACAAGGTTATGTCTGAAAATTTCATGGAACTGGTGGCGGATACGGGCAAACTGCCGAACATAAAGGTCATCAGAGTCGCCCTTACATTGCAGACGAAGATTCCATTCATGCCCCGTGGTTAATGCTGCTTTACTGATATTACTGGAGCCTACATAAGCACTGCCTTCAATAAAATCACCATCATGGGTATGGATAAAGATGTACGACTTCATATGGAAGCTTTGCTGACCATCGCACTGATAAATGCGAATATCTGCGCCCCTCTCTTTTAACAGCATCAGTTCCCGCAAAGCCTGCGGGTCAGTCACATCCAGATAATCAGAAGTCAGCACCTTAATCACTATGCCGCGATCAACTGCATCGCATAAAGCACCAAACAACAACTTCAAGCCACTGATGCGTATGAAGGCAACCGTAATCTCAATTTCCCGCGCCCGGTTAATAGCATCTCTCAACTTGGGCAGCAGTGGATCATTCAGCCCTCCGGTTGTCAGCAGAGCAGAATTGTTATCAATAGGATACGAAGGATCAAGCGGTCTTGCTTCCATACATCAAGTCTTTTTCAGAATTGCGTTTAACCAGTGTTCATTTTCACGGCCAGGCCGTAAGTCCTGAGTGACCCAGGTTCTGGCGATGCTCAAATCACTTTTTGCCAGAATCTTCTCAAGCCGTTTTTCATCGAGATGGGTAAAATGCCTTCCCCCCCGTTCTTCTTCACCACTACCCAGCTTGAACGAGCAGTAAAAAAGTCCACCTGATTTCAATAAATTACCAAGGTGAGAGAAAGTCATAGCCAAATTTTGAAGAGGAACGTGAAGCAGTGAGGCACATGCCCAGATAGCATCAAACTTTACTTCGGGGCTGTAATCTATAAACAATGCATGTTTGACATCCAGCCCTGTCAGACAGGTAGCTCGTTCAGCCATACTTCTGCTGCCATCAAATGCAGTAACTGTAAAACCAGCTTTCAAAAAAGCCAGAGAATCCCGCCCTGAGCCACATCCGGCGTCGAGTATATGAGCTTGATCAGGTAATAGTGGTAGAAACCGGTCGTATAATGCCTGTGCATCAACGCTCACGGTAGAGTCATAGAAAGTATCTGAATTGTCTTCATAAAAGGCTATGGTTTTAGACATATAGAGGCATAACTACTAAAAAATCGATAGGTTTGATGATGACACTAAGGGAAGGGGTTGGACAATAGAAAGTCCAAAGAATAACGATATTATTCCTAACAATTGGGATAGTTACAATGTAAAACTACCAGAAGCCATCAGCGACAACTTTCCTGACACAGGGGATTATCCAGATCACCAACAAATGTGAAACCGAAGAATTTGAATTAGCCGCCAAACGGGAGATGAAAACCTGCCATAAAGTCGGCAGCTACAGGGAAAACAAGTTTTTGGGATTGAGCAGCATGGAGTACAACCGCTATTGCTGTTTCAGTTCACCCCTTTCCCGCATCATGCAAGTGCAGATCAGGAAGCAGCTGAACACTGGATGCGGCTCTGCCGAACATCCCGATTGCTCGGGTATAACGCCTGAAACTCTGCAAGCTGTGAACTGGAACCAGATTGACCTTAGCGAGTGGCTGGCATTGTTAAAATTGCAAAACAAACTGCCAGAGTTGAATGCTGATACATTGAAACAGTTGAATCTGGAAACTCTGACGGGCAGAGGGTCAAGGCTGGATTTCGACCAGCACAGGGAGGACAGTCGAAAACGATTGGAAGCCCGATACGACAGCATTACCCCATCAAAACTCAACCACTATCAAAACACCAAAACTATAAATCTTCGACAGCAGTGAGCATTTCTCAGGATCGATCAGTATTTTTGTGATTGAAAGTCCATCGATTGGTGAAGCACTCTGACAATTAATACACCATTCACCGTTTCTCTGAAGAAAACGATATGAGCCTTCACAGGGTATGATTTGAGCCCTTTTCTGAGGTCATCCCGGCATCGAGCAAAGCCCGGTGTTTCGGCCAGTCGTTGAAAGGTATCAAAAAGATTTCGGATATACAGATCAGCCTGCTCTTCTCCAAACTCACTAACGGTATAGTCATATATGCCTTCCAAATCCTGTCGTGCACGGGGCTTGAACAAGTACTGCTTGTTTGGGGGCATAAGGGTTACCGTTTTTTCATTTGGGAAAGGAACTTTTCAACTTCAAGATCAACCGGTTCACCACTGTTGTCACCTTCGTCAATCATTGCCCTCAATTGCTCCAGGCTTGAGGAAGCTTTCTGTTCTCTCAGGTTTCTTAACGCCTCGCGCACCACTTCACTGACGGATGAGTACGCACCGGAATCGACCAGCTGTTGAGCATAGCCCTGAAGTTCGTCTCCAAGGCTGATGGTTAATGTTCGAGCCATATTGCACCTCCTGTAAGAATATGTCTTACAGAGTATAGGCGGTAAATGAGTCGAAAGCATCATGGAAATCCCCCGCACCATCAACGACCCCATCCAGTTCCTGTTCTGGTCTCTGGATGAAATCTACCCCGTAGCCGTGGGTCTGATTTGGGGTATCTGGTTTGACCAGCTATTGCTTGGCATGTTCCTGGGCTGGATGGCGATTCGTGTCTATCGACGGTTCCGGGACCGTCACCCTGACGGCCACCTGAGCCACCGGCTTTACTGGCTGGGCTTTTATTTTGTAAAAGCCAGAACCTTGCCCAACCCTTATGTTCGGGTCTTTTACCCTTCCCGAAAATGACCATTCAAGACTATCTGCGTCGTTTGAAGCAATGGCATCAGCAGCTCTGTGTGGACAGGCTGATGTTGCTGGTACTGGTGCTGACGAATGCACTACTGCTTTTCCAATGCCTCAGTCGCAAACCGGCTGTTGAGCTGACTTTGCCATTGATGGATGGGCAGATCGTCATTCACTCCGGTGAGGCTTCTCAGATCTATTACGAATGGTGGGGACTGTCTCTGGCTGAATTACTGGGCAATCTCAATCCGCAGAATCTGTCGTTTGTTGAGTCCAGGCTGCAAAGTCTGCTTTCACCCAATCTGCACCGGCAAGTCCATGAAACATTGAATCGGCAGTTCCACCAGTTACGGGAAGACAATGTTTCCCTGAGCTTTGAGCCATTGCAGCTTGAATTTGATGAAAACACCCATGAGGTCAGAGTGACGGGAAACAGTGCTCTCTCATCGGGCCATCAACGCCTGTCTGGGCAGAAAACCTTTACCTTTCAGTTCAGTCTGAGCCGTTATCGCCCTGTGCTTGCTGTTATTCAGATTGAATCTGATCTCAAGTAACCCTTCCTTTATTCAGAGATTCCTCGATGAACAAAACGCTTTTTGTTGCTGTCTGTTTTTACTGTTCATTGACTCTGGCAGCTGCACCAGTCAAGTTGCAGGTATCACCGGGTCAACAGCAACCCGTAAACCTGAGTCGTCTACACCTGAATCGAATTGTCACGCCTTTTGCGGCTCCCCAGATTCGAACCATTGATCAGGCTGATATTCGGATTGAAGGTTCAGTGATCTATCTCTCTTCGCAACAAGAAGAACCTTTTGTCGTGTACATCACCCCTCATGACAATGAGACTCATGCCCTTTCTTTGCTGGTAACGCCACTGGATGTGCCTCCTAAAGAAATTCAGCTGTCACTATCAAAACCATGGCAGCAAAAAATCAACCATAACAAGGCATTAGCAAAACGATTCGAAGAAGCCTCGGACTATCAGCAGGCTATCACGGAAGTGCTTGCTTCGCTGGTTAAGGGGCAAATACCGGAAGGTTATGAACTGAGCGTTTTGCATCAATCCGATATTCAGCATTGCGAGCAGAACGGCCTGGTGTTTGATTTTTTCAAAGGCCAGCAGGTTCAGGGGCATCACTTCAGCATTCTGATAGGCACTGCCCAGAATAACACCGAAAAGCCGCTTACATTCCATGAAAGAAATTGTCAGGGCAGCCACACCGCCGCTGTCGCAATGTGGCCAAACAACAAACTGCATCCCGGCCAGCGAAGAGAGCTGTTTATTCTTCTGAATACGCCTGATTATGAATCTGCTCCCATATTGCGCCCTTCTCTGCTGACCAAATAATCATCAAGCAATGAACACCATCAACCATTATTTAACACCAAGAATAAAGCGTTATGGCATTGTGCTGGGTACCGCAGCGGTTCTGGTCACCCTGATTTTTATGACCAGTAAGCGGCAGGATTCAGGCATTATCAAAACCCCGGAGCAAACTAACACCTCTGTAGACTTTACCGGTGTGCCACCCAAAGAGTTAACTCTGAACCGTATCAGTGGTGATCTGGAACGCATCCATCAGCAACAGAAAGCTTTGCACAAAGCACATCAACAAGAAATAGAGAAGTTGCAACAGGAAATTAGCCAGCTAAAGCAGCCCGATCAACCCACACTCTCTGTTCCTGAACCTTCGTTGCCAGAACCTGTTCCGGATGTTTTGCAGTGGAATCATTACAGTCAATCACCAACAACCCAATACAACGAAACTGATTACTATGACACACCTCCTCAACCACCCAGACCTATCCGGGTATTAGGAACTACCAACCCTCAGGCAGTCACCCTAAATTCAAAACCAGAGGATAAACCAAAGCTTCTGCGCTTACCGGCCGGAAGTCTGCTATCCGGCCAGTTAATCACCGGGCTGGATGTTCCGACAGGGCAAGGGGCAAGACGTGAACCTTATCCTGTCCTTATTCGCATCAAAGCTTCTGCCATTTTGCCCAATCGCTATCGCACTAACGTCAGGGAATGCTTTGTTCTGGCATCAGGCTATGGCGATCTGAGTTCCGAGCGGGCTTATCTTCGCAGTGAAACCCTGTCGTGCATCTTCAAATACAACGACAAGGAACAAGTCATTGAACAACCTTTAGAAGGTTATATCGCCGGAGAAGATGGCAAAGCCGGATTACGTGGCAGGCTGGTCAGTAAGCAGGGACAGGTTATGGCCAAGGCGGCTATGGCAGGCTTTCTCAGCGGTATCAGTGAGGCCTTTGATATCAAACCCGTTCCAGTATTGTCTTTGGTTCCCAACCAGAACGGCCAGATTCAGTCTCCGTTTCAGTCCGGCTTAAAAGGCAGTGGAGCCCTGCAAAGCTCTCTGATAAAGGGCAGTAACAAAGCATTGGAAAAGCTGGCAGATTTTTACCTGCAGCTGGCTGACCAGATGGTGCCCGTCATTGAAATCAGCGCTGAACGTAAGGTGGACCTGATTCTCACCCGTGGTCTGAAAAACTAATCTTTCGAGAATTTACCCATGTGTAAACACGATACCAGAGCATTGCTTCTGATGGTTTCGCTGGTACCTGTTATTCAGGGCTGCTCACTGTTTGGTGTTGGTGAAGCTGAGTATGCCTGCCCGGAACCCGGCAAAGGCGTGTGCAAATCGGCAAGACAGGTCTATCAGGATACCGGTTCAACGTCTGCTGAAAACCTGTTTCCTTCAGCTCCCAAAAACTATTCAGAACCCGATCTTCGTTTTGTAACGCCCGAAGCGATACCCAACCGCACACCCGCTCAAATCCTGAAAATCTGGATTGCACCCTGGGTTGACAAGCAGGGCAACTGGCACAGCGGCGGAGTTGTGATGACCGATATCGCACCAAGAGACTGGCAGTCTGCCATTCCCGTCTATTCACCGTCTGATGATTAATGGAGTCACTGAATATGTATGTACTGCTTGCTGATAGACCACAACTTGTTATGAAGCTGCAGAAACTGATGGTGTCGCTGGCACCTCTGATCATTCTTTCTCTACTGCCACAGGAGCTGCAGGCGGCCAATCCTGTCAATGTGACAGGTTCCACTGACTTTGCGGAAATTTATGGTCGTTTGGTGGGTTGGATCAAGGGAGACCTGGGGCGAACACTGTCTATCTCTTTTGTCCTGATCGGACTGGCCTACGGCATGGCTCGAAACTCATTAATCGGCTTTGCTACCGGAGTGGGGGCCGCTGTCGGATTGCAGGTCACTCCCACCATTATTAATTCCATTTTCGGGCTTTAACCATGTCCACCTCAAAGGCTTTAGCCATTATCAATCAATGGTTACACCCGCATCACGCTGATGAAAAAATCCTATTACCAATCAATCTTCCAGAAGCTGATCAGTCTATACAACCAGGTTCAGGTTGCGCTGGGTATCAGGTGAGCACAGGAACAATCCTGCATCAGCAACAAAAGCTTTTGGAACAGTTAAACGAGCAGCTGAATTTGCCAGCAGACCTGCAGCGCATGTTTGACCAAACACTGGATAATCTCACCAACTGGCTCCATCTCTTACCTACTCATCCTCAGCACCACTGTGAACCAGCAGGCGCGATCCGCCATGCTCTGGAAACGGCCTTCTGGTCCGTCACAGCCATGCAGCAGATTCACAGAGACCACGACTTGTATCCAGATCAACGCAGAGCGAGGGAACCGCTATGGCGGTTAATGGCAGGGATCGCCGGACTTTTATATGACAGTGGGAGAATGACCTCTTGTCTTGTTGTTCAAACATCATCCGCAGAGCAATCAGCAGAGCAATGGCCAGCGTTCCAGCAACCTCTTGGAAGCTGGTTGCAACAACACCGCATTAGCCATTACTCACCCCATTGGAAACAGTGTGATAACGATCCCAGGAAACCATTAGGGCCAGAATATACAGCCATCAATCTGTTACTTTTGCCGCAGCTGACACCGCAGGCATTTCGCAATGCCCTGCAACCTGATGGCAATAATGGCGCTCTCTGGCAGACTTTTATCGGTGCGCTTACCAGACAAAAAAGCGGCCATGGCGTATCGCAAATCATCGATGCCGTTGAGCTGGCACGCCTGAAAAGCATCAAATTGCATTTCGAAAATGGGGAGGCGCTTAACCAGATCACAAAACCGTCCAAAACTGAGGATCAGCCAACAGAGGAAAAGGATAATGAACTCGGTTGGCTTGAGCTGGTTATAGGTAACCTCCACGCAGAGGATATCAAATGGGCGAAAGACAGCCTTCTGCTGCCTTGGCCTGATGCGGTCAAATCCAGGGAAACTCCAGAACCGGATATTCTGCTCAAACAATGGAACCAGAGAGGTTGGATCAGACCTGTTGGCAATCAGATTATTTTTCGACGTAATGGCCGACTGGTCATTGCTCTGCAACCTGTCATTTCCGAACAGTGCAAACAATGGTTGCCAACAAAAAACATCACGGGGACACAGCATGATCAGTGATCGCCCATATCTGCAAAACTGGCGACCCATTTATGAGTTGAGTTCTTCTGCCGTATGGTTCTCCGCCATGATTACAGCCTATACCTTATCGTTTTTCAGTTCACTGCCACTGATTGGTTTTGTCCTGACCTCTGCTTCCTGCGGAGTCATGATGTTCATTCGGCTGAGACAGGCTTTGCCAAGATGGCAACAGCATCGGCGGCTTAAGGGGAAAAAGCTGGCTCTGTTAAAACTAACGGAAAAAAAATGCCATTCATTGCAAACAAAGAATCAGGAGCAAGGCGTCTGGTTAGGCTGGGGCTTTGAATGGCAACGACACCACGGGCAAAGAGCCTGGGACCTATTACGAAGTGATAACCTGCCAACCAAATCAGAAAAAAACATGGGAGCAGGCTGGATTCACGGTATGGAAGAACATGAGGAGCCGTTATATCAGCCTCTTGAACAGACTCAGATGCATACCATGGTGATCGGTGTCCCGGGCAGCGGTAAAACCCGACTCTTTGATTTGTTGGTGACACAAGCCGTATTACGCAATGAGCCCGTTATTATCGTCGACCCAAAAGGCGACCATGATCTTGCTAGTGTAGTGCGTCGTTCTTTTTGCAACTTAACCGGCGATTAGCCCGAACGACTTTTTCTAAGATATCATTTGCCTTAGCAGTCCAGATAAACGGCTTTGGATTTTGATTATGCTTTTCAATATATTCATCAATCGCACTGACTAGCTGTGGCACACTGACAAACACACCACGGCGTAAACGCTGACTCGTGAGATCCCGAAAAAATCTCTCAACCATGTTTAACCATGATGCTGACGTTGGCGTAAAGTGCATATGAAAACGAGGATGTTTTTCCAGCCATTCTCGCACCTTCGGGTGTTTGTGAGTCGCATAGTTGTCGCAAATCAGGTGCAGCTCTTTGTCTTTTGCCGTTTCCCTATTTATCTGTTTAAGAAACTTCAACCATTCCACATGGGTATGACGCTGCTGGCACTGACCGATGACAGCACCATCAAGTACATTCAGTGCTGCAAAGAGAGTGGTTGTACCATGTCGTTTATAATCATGAGTCATTGTTGCGGCACGCCCTTTCTTCAACGGTAAGCCAGGCTGTGTTCGATCGAGTGCCTGAACCTGACTTTTTTCATCACAGCACAGCACCAACGCATGTTCAGGAGGAGACAGATAGAGTCCGACAATATCTTCAAGCTTCTCCACAAATTTCGGGTCTCGGGACACCTTGAATGTCTTTTCCAGGTGAGGCTTGAGGCCATATGCATGCCATATCCGGCGAACACTTCTCTCACTGATACCGCTAACAGCAGCCATAGTTCGGGTGCTCCAGTGAGTGGCATTTTCCGGAAGGGTGTTTGTGGTCAGACTCACAATCTCAGCAGCATCAATCTTCTTTTTACGGCCACTGCGAGCTCGATCCTGTTCAATCCCGGAGAAGCCTTCCTGAGCATATCGGTCACGCCAGCGGCTGACCTGATGACGACCGATCTTCAGTATTTGCGCAATCTCAAGATTGCTTTTTCCTTCTGCAGAGAGAAGAACAATCTGGGCACGGCGGGCCAAGCGAAGAGGGCAAGTATTTGATGAAGTAATCTTTCTGAGTCGTATTTCTTCAGAAGCATCAAGTATTATCTCTGTGGCAACTCGCATAGTAAAAACAGGCAGTGGTTGGAATAACATCCATAGTAGACCGTTAGGAGTCTTTATGTACTGTTAATTAGGTCGCACTACACTAGCCATACCCTCAGAAGTTGCGAGCTGTCAGGCAATCAATACCGATTTATGAAGTTCCATCCGGGCTTTCCTGTAAATTCCATTCGTATCAACCTGCTACAGAACTTCAACCGTTCCAGCGAGCTGGCCAGCCGGATTTCTGGATTGATGCCTTCCGGTGGTGATAATGCCCCCTTTCAGGCTTTTGCCCAAAAAGCCGTTGATGCCGTAGTTCAGGGCTATCTGCTCTGTGGTCAGCGCCCGACCCTTGTCATGATTCGTCAGGGACTGGAAGGTGGCGTCACCAGACTGCTGATTAGAGCGCTTACTATTGTCTGTACACGACACCTGGCTCAGGCAGCAGATATCATTCTGGCGAAGGAAGTTAAAGGCAAGAATAAAGCCGAAGCCAAGGCACGACGCTGGATAGAGTTCTATCGGGATAAGGTCATGCCTGAATCGCCCTGTATTGATGTGGAAGGACTGATCTCACTGTTCGAACATGATCGGGCCCACTATGGAAAAATGATTGCAACCTTACTGCCTGACCTGGGAATGCTGACAGGAGGCCCACTGGCCCGACTGCTATCACCTGATCCCACCGATACAGACGACCTGCGCCCCTGTACCCATACCGCCAGCCTGATTGAGCAAAACAAGGTGATGTATTTTGGGCTCGATTCCCTGTCTGATCCTATGGTCGGCAAAGCCATTGGACAGTTGCTATTGGCAGACCTGGCGGCCGTGGCGGGGGATCGTTATAACTACACAGATAGCAACGACAAACCCATCAACCTGTTTGTCGATGAAGCCGCAGAAGTGCTTTGCCCTCAACTTCTGTCCCTGCTTAACAAAGGCCGGGGGGCTCAATTCCGGTTATACGTCGCTTCTCAGACACTGGCTGATTTTGAAGCTCAGTTGGGCTCGAAAGCTGCTGCCCAACAGTTTATAGACAACTGCAATCACCTTATCTGCCTGAGAACACAGAACCCTGACACCCAGAAATTTATCACCGACAAACTGCCGCCGGTTCGTTACCGCTACTTTATCCGCAATCAGGGCATCAGCACCGACGCTAACCGCCCTATGGAATTCACCGGCAACCTAAGTGAACAGCAATTGGAAGAAACCGGAGACTTGTTTCCGCCGCAACTGCTTGGTGAGCTGCCCAATCTGGAATACGTTGCACGATTGGGCGGCGGACGTTTATTGAAAGGCAGAATCCCGATTCTTTGCTCCCCAAAATCCTGAACATCTGATTCCATCTTTCTTATGACAACATCTCAAAAACAAGCCAGTCCATTCGCAATCTGGTGTTTCGGGCTTGGCCTGATATTGCTCTGGCTTGCTTTTTCTGGCCAAAAGATGAACCAGTATCTGTACAAAGAGCAGCAACAATATGCCCAGAGGCTGGGGCGGGAGAATGCTCTATGGATTATGCGAACAGGCGACCAATTATATGCGACAACCATTGTAAAATCCGGCATTCAGCACTTTCTGATGGAACATACGACTACAGATCGAAGCTCGGGTGAAGGGTTGGCAAAGGCCATGGAGCTCATTCAGGGTGTGGTTAAGAGCTTGCTTAGTCTGATACGACAGCTGTTCTATCGAATCTCCGTATTGCTGGCTTGCCTGCCATTCTGGGGCGTAATGTTTATTGCAGCTATTCTCGACGGCCTTTTGATCCGAAAAATCCGTTATCACGATTTTCACTATACCAGTCCATTGCAAAACCTCTGGAGCCGACGGGCATCAAAATGGATTCCGGGTTTATTTCTTTATCTAATCATCATCCCTCTGCCGGTTCCAGTATTGCTGATTCCTGCCGCCGCCTGGCTGGCTGCACTATGTCTGGGATGGTGGACAGCCAACTGGCAGAAGAAAGTCTGATGCCCTTCGTTCTGCTATTAGTCGGAATATATTCAGTGACTGCTTCAGCTGAACAACAATGGTTTAGTCGCCACTCCGAAGGCTGGTTCTGGTATGAGCAGATTGCCGAGCCAGAAACCGACGAGAATGTAGCCAACGATCAAACCAAAAGACACCAGCCACTCACAACCGCATGGATCAGAGATAATATCGGTCAATACCTGGACAAAGCCATCGACCTTCCCAGTAGAGAAAACGTGAGTAAATACCTCTATCTCGACAGGCTGATAAAAGAAAAAGCAGAACGGTTTGCCTATGTTGGTAAACAAATCATCGAAAGCGACCCCATGCTGGATGAAAATGTCCGTCGACCAATCTCTCCGGCAGCGGCAAAAATCAAAGATGATATGGCTCATAAGGCCAGGGAAATTATTTTGAGAAAAGTTGCCCGGATAGCCGGCCTGGTTTTCTACTACCGGGGCAGCTGCAGACTTTGCCATATTCAGGCCAGGACAGTGCAGCTCCTGAGCATGGAATACGACTTTGAACTGATCACCATCTCTACCGATGGACAGTTGATACCAGCATTCCCAAACAGTCGAATAGAAAGGTCGCCACCTGCATCTCTGAATATTGCCACATACCCTGCACTGTTTCTTATGCAGCCTCCTGACAACATCGTTCTTATACGGCAAGGCTCCACATCTTTGACTGCCCTGACGGAACGTATTGTTGATGTTGCCTATCAACAAGGCTGGATCAATGAAAGCGAGTACCAGAAAACCAGAATCACCAATGAAGTCTGGAGTAGCAGTTTGCTACCTGAAAATATAAACCTGTTCAATAAAGGTAAACTCAATGAACCACCATACCGTTAAAGAACTCTCACCTGCCGTCCTGAATACAGCACAAGCAGCAAAGTACATCGGCCTGTCAAAATCTGAATTGGATAAAGCAAGGATTTCAGGAGAACTTTGCGGGGAAGCTCCCCCAAAATTTTTCAGGGTGGGCAAAAAAGTAGTCAGGTACAGGGTAGAGGATCTGGATAACTGGCTGAACAAGCAAAAAAGCTATGAAAGTCTGGCTCAGCAATATTCTGACAATGTGTAGTGCATCCGACCTATTGACGACCCATCGCAAGGATAAAAAAGGCTCAAAATCTGGAGCCTTTACTCTATCTGGCGCTCCCTGGAGGATTCGAACCTCCGACCTGCCCCTTAGGAGGGGGCCGCGCTATCCAGCTGTGCCAAGGGAGCATAGAAAAGCCAGCGGGCAGATCGTTCCGGCTGGCTGACTTTCATTTTAACGAATCGATGAAATTTTTCCAAGAATTAAAGTCGTTCTGAGCACTGTCTTAAGATAAATCCCTGTCGGCGAAATCAGTCAGTTGCTTTTGTCGTTCAGATGACTCCGGTCACTCAGTGCTGATTCAAGTTTACTCTCGAAAGCGAGCAGTTTATCTGCCACTCTGGCACTGTCCACCCTTAGCTCACCCGCAAGGTAAGCTTTTCTCAGAGCCAGTAACCGTGTCTCACTAAGACAATTGGGTAAACTGCTGCGAGTCTCGGTTTCGTTCTTTCGGCTATCGTCCATGATTCCTCCTGATTGCTAAGCACCCGATAGTCTCACAAGATATTTTCAGCTTCCAGTGCCAAAACATGGCTTTTTTACCATTCAGGTTTCATGCCAGATTCATTTACTTATGCATCGTCAGATACTTACCAGAATCAAGCCGGAAACGATGAATCCGGTGCCCCACCATTTTTGTGACGACCCCCTCTCTCCTAGCAGAAAAACACCCATCAAAACACCTACAGGAATGCTGGTTTGTCGCAAAGCCACAATCAGACTGACATTATCAGCAAATGCCATGGCGGCCAGTACAATGCTGTAAGTAATGAACATCGCCACTCCTGTAAAAAACAGAGTGCCCCGATGAGATGCAAACAACTGTGCGATTTCCCTTCGCTGCTTCTGAAAAGGAAATGTGAAAAGCACCAGCCAGAGGCAGGTTGTGATGGCCTGAAGAATCAAATAGAGCAGAGCACTTTTGAAGGCCACCCCTTCGACGGGCCACAGTGCTCTCATCAACATAAGAGCCTGACTGTCGACCACAGAATATCCCGTAATACCTACAGCAGCCATTACTGCAAAGGCCGTTGCAGAATTGAGGTAATGAGACCAGCTTATATCACTCCAGTGCCACAATGGCAGGATGATACAGCCTGAAACAATCAGGCTGAATGCCAGCCATTTATCCGATGAGAGCTCTGCTCCCCAACCTAATAAACCGATAACCGGTGGAACCAGAAGAACAGGCAGGGCTCGGGAGACCGGATACATCAACGACATATCACCAAAACGGTATGATTGGCCCAAACCCAGGTAGTAGATGGCCTGAAACAGACCACTCAGAATCAACAAATGCCAAATTTCCCGGGAAATTTCTCCCAACCAGTCGATATAGAAAAGCAACAGAGGCACAAAAGCCAGCATCCCCATTATTACGGACAGGGTAAAGCTGGCTCCAGAAGGCCTGACTTTTTTGCCAAGACAATTCCAGCCGGCGTGCATGAAAGATGAAACGAGTACGAGAATAATTGCCAGGTTGTCCAAACGTATACTCCTTAGCTGGCATGGTCAGAAAATATCCTTAACGAACACCGTAAAATAGGTGCAGGCTCGCGGTTTTGGCAGATTCACAGGAAGATTGAAAGATTTTTATACATTTTTCAGATTTTTGAATCCTTAAAAGATCAATATCCGTATGAATTATTTCACTCATCTGTGAAATGATTCAAACTATAACTCTACACACAATGATTTGGGCTAGTTTCTAACAACAAGGAAAGCGAGGACAGGAACGTGAGACGCGCACTGGCTGCAAACCTGAAAAATACTCTAAAAAATATGGTTAAATTAATACCCACTCTGCTACTGGCAGGTTATATCTCGACTGCCGGTGCTGCTGTTGTCTCCTACGACGACCCTTGGGAGCGAGCGAATCGTGCAATCTTTTCATTCAATCATACGCTGGACGACTATACCCTGAGGCCAGTGGCCAGAGGGTATGATGCAGTGACTCCCAAACCTATTCAGCAGCTGGTCACTAACTTCTTCTCAAACCTCGGCGAGATCCGTAATGCTGCCAATGCTTTGTTACAGTTTAAAGGCGGTGAGGCATTGGCTTCAGTTGGTCGCTTCGGCATTAACTCTACGATAGGTATGCTGGGACTGGTTGATGTCGCCACCCCACTGGGGATTGAACAGCAATATGAAGACTTTGGCCTGACGCTTGCTCACTGGGGCAGTCCGTCGGGCCCTTATATTGTACTGCCGTTTCTCGGGCCCAGAACACTCAGATCCGGTATCGGCTTATTGCCAGACTCCATGTTGAACCTTCAGGGACAATTTGAGCCAGAACGGAATCAATGGGTTGTAAGAGGAGTGGACATTGTCAGCACCCGTTCCTCCCTGCTCAGCGCTGAAGATTTGATTGTGGGTGATAGCTATACCTTTGTTCGGGATGCCTATCTGCAACGCCGTGAATACCTGATTACAGGTCAGCTGCCAGAAGACGACTTCTGACAGGTAGTACCTCTTCAAATGCCTTGAATCAGGCTCCTAACCCAGTGATTCGAGGCATAATTGGCCAATTCTGCCTCGATATAATCCGACGATCAGACCAGAAAAAACGGAACCTCAGCTCCGGATAGATTTCCTTGCTTTACCTTCCCTCAGCTTGCAGCAAGGCCGGGTTGAGAGTATGTTTCATCACAGACAAATCAATAATGGTTTAAGGTCAGATGCACTCTGTTTTCCTTGACGTAGATTTTCCTGACAAAGGTTTGGACAGATCTCTCCAGCAGGCAGGATTATAAATATGACCAGCAGGACCATCCTGGTCATTGATGATGACACAATTGTCAGAGAAAGCATCGTAGCCTATCTCGAAGACAGCGGATTCAATATTCTTCAGGCAGAAAATGGTGAGCAGGGGCTGGCTGTATTCAAAGAGACCTCCCCGGATCTGATTCTCTGTGACCTTCGGATGCCGAAGATGGATGGACTGGCAGTGCTTCGAAACGTCCGGGAGATGTCTCCGGATACACCCTTTATTGTGGTTTCCGGTGCCGGTGTCATGACCGATGTCGTTCAGGCATTACGCCTGGGTGCCAGTGATTACATCATCAAGCCTATCGTCGATCTGGAAGTTCTTGAGTACGCCATTAACCGTGCTCTTGAAAATGCTCAGCTGATACTTGAAAACCGCCGCTACCGTGAAAGCCTTGAAGAGGCCATTCACTCACTGGAAAACAACCTGCACCTGCTGCAGGAGGACCAGAAGGCCGGTCGCCAGGTTCAGATGAAGATGCTGCCTCAGGAACCCCTGATTTTTGAAAATTTCAAGGTCGACCACCGGATCATCCCGTCTCTCTACCTCAGTGGCGACTTTGTTGACTACTTCGTCCTGAACGAGCACAGTTTTGCCTTCTACCTGGCTGATGTCTCCGGCCATGGTGCTTCTTCGGCCTTTATCACGGTATTACTGAAACACATGTCCATGAACCTGCTCAAGGAATATCAGTCTCATGGTGGACGGGTCAGGGTCAAACCTTCCCATGTGCTCAACTTCCTCAACCGTAGCCTTCTCGAAACCGGCCTGGGTAAACATGTTGCGGTCTTTGGCGGTGTTGTCGACACCCGTGATAAAAAGCTGACTTATGCCTTTGGCGGTCACTACCCTCTGCCCATTCTTTCCACGCCGGAAGAGACCCGCTGTATTGAAGGCCGGGGGTTGCCCGTAGGGCTATTTGAAGACGCCACTTTTGAAGATGTCACCATTGACTTGCCCGAGCAATTTACCTTGACTATCCTGTCCGACGGTATTCTGGAGGTACTGCCACAGCAGACACTTCAGGAGAAGGAAGACTACTTGTTGTCTGTTATTAAAGAGGGAGCCGTCACCGTATCGGCGCTGACAGAAAAGCTGGGGCTAGAAACCATGAAAGCCATTCCAGATGACGTTGCCCTGCTGATCCTGGCTCGAGACTGAATGACTACTGGAAAGATACTGTTCGCAAAAAGCGATGGCACTTATATTCTGAAACTGGTGGGAGAAGTACGGCTAACCCTCTGTGCTTCTCTTGAAAAGATGCTTAGCAAGCCTGATTTCACCTCTGTCATTATTGACCTGACCGACACTGACACCATCGACAGCACCTCTCTGGGCCTCCTGGCCAAATTGTCGATTCAAACCAAAAAAAATCTGGGGCTGGTGCCAGTTATTATTTCTACTAAAGATGACATCACCCGAATTCTCCTGAGTATGGGGTTTGACAGAGTGTTTGTGATAGTCAGGGAGCTGGAAGGCTATGAAAAACTGAACCTGAATCTGAACATGCATGACATTGCCTGCGATGGAAATCTGGAGCAGTCCAGTCAGGCCAGGAAAGTTCTGGACGCCCATAAGGTATTAATGAGTCTGAGCGAAGAAAACCGTGAAACCTTCAGTGGACTGGTGAAGCAGCTTGAGCAGATTCAAACCAATGGCCCTGATGAAGACAAAAATCAAGACGAAAATAAACATCGAGATAAAAACAAAAATCAAGATGATGAAGATGAACAGGAAGACAAAAACAGGAGCTGAAGATCAATTCCAGAGAGAAGGTTTCAGCTCAACGTCGCTTACCACTGGGACTTTTTTACTATCTCAGGCCGCATCCTGTGCTCTTTCCCTCAGACTTTCAACCTGCTTGACTGCTTCAAGCAGCACCTCTGGCCCCGCGCCATTTTTATGAGCATTTTCGCTGATATAACGACGGAACTTACGAGCTCCAGGCTGCCCCTGGTAAAGACCCAGCATATGACGGGTTATGTGACTCAGGAATGCGCCCTTTGCCAGCTCGGATTCAATGTAGGGCAGCATTCTCTCAACAACCTGATGACGCTCGATCACCGGTTTGCCGGTACCATATAGACGATTATCGACTTCAGCCATCAGATAGGGATTATGATAAGCCTCCCTGCCCAACATAACACCATCCACATGCTCCATATGCTGTTCAATCTCGGCAAAGGTTCCTATGCCGCCATTGATGGTAATTTCCAGTTGCGGGAAATCTTTTTTCAGCTGATAAACCAACTCAGGCTTTAGAGGAGGAATATCACGATTTTCCTTGGGAGACAGACCCTCAAGAATTGCGATACGCGCGTGCACAATAAATGTTTCGCAACCGGCTTCAGCCACTTTTCCGACAAAATCCACCAGCTCCTCGTAAGAATCACGACCGTTTATGCCAACCCTGTGCTTCACTGTTACCGGAATATCCACCGCCTGTTTCATGGCTTTGACCCCTTCCGCAACTGTCTCGGGTTCTGCCATGAGGCAGGCACCAATACGACCATTCTGAACCCTGTCACTGGGACAACCCACGTTCAAGTTGATCTCCTGGTATCCGGACTGTTCTGCGTACTCGGCTGACCGGGCAAGATGTTGAGGGTCATGACCACCCACCTGAAGGGCCAGTGGATACTCTTCAGGATTGTGCCTGAGAAAACGGTCTTTATCGCCAAATACCAGAGCCCCGGTAGTCACCATTTCGGTATAAAGCAGAGAGTGCTCCGACAGCAAACGGTGAAAGTAACGGCAATGTCTGTCCGTTAATGCCATCATAGGGGCAACGGAAAACTTACGGTCCAGGGGTTTGGGCTGAGTCACTGGCATAATGATTTTCAAAATTAGAGAACGGATAATGATATAACAGAAAGCCCATTTCGGCAGTAAAGATCACTCACTATCGACTGTGGGATAGCATCACCCGCATAAGTAATTTGCCCCGCTCATTCCAGAGCATCCCCATTTTCAACTGAATTTGTCAGCGTTAACCGCGAGAGCCTGCATCCAGATGATGCTGTCAAAAAAATACCACACGTCAAAAGAGTGACAGTCGAAAAGAAATCCGATACCTTAGTCTTTACAGCTGAAGAACACAGACAGAATGTTTCAGGGCTGCAAATCTCAATAGCTTTAAGGCTTAACAGGAATACTTTCAGATCGGAGAAAATAAAAATACTGCGTTCATCGACAACTGATTAAACAATTTACCGCTTTAAATCTTTCCCGTTTTAAAGTCTTAAAAAACAGCATCGTAAAGGAAGACGATCATGTATAATCCAGGACTCGACAACAAACGGTTATTTGAGGACGCTACCCACCCTGGTGGCGAAATAGACGACATCCGTTATCCGGAATACCTTATCTCCCTCCAATCAGACAGCAATCAGGAACCTCTGGCCTGTAATGGCTACACCTCCGATCCCCTCTACCAGGCAAATAAGTACCTGCCGCAGGTTTGACAGCGCCAAATACTCTGGAAAACGAGGCAGTATCGTTTTCCAGAGATGCACGAAAAAATCAACCTTCTACTCTTCCAATTCGACAAAACCGGCCTGGACAAGAAACTGAAAGCTTTGGGTTATACCGGTAGCTCAAGTGTCGATACATATACTGAGAAAATCGCCAAACGCCGGGCTCAGGCCTTTAATATCGGGTAGCTGAAAGATTGAAATTGCCAGGGAAGGCAGGATGCACATTTTAAGCAGCGTTTATAATGGACTGTCCGGATTTGCCCGAACCGTCAAGGATAATGTGGTTTCTCGCTTCCGGGGAAAAAAGACCGAAGCAGTCAAACATCCGGTTCGTAAAATGCCCCCAAAAAAAACCAGTGGCTCTGATTACCGGCAACGCCCTGTTATCAGTAAAGGCTACCTTCTGGCCAAAAAGCTTTCCGATCAGTCACTGCCTGCCCACATGGTCTCCGGTGTTGAACTCCCTCCCCGCTTTCCATACGTTGAAACACCGAAAGAAAACCAAACTTTTCCTGAACCTTCGTCACGAGCCAGAAGAATCCTGACAGCCCTTATGCCGGGCAATAACGCAGTGCCAGAAGACTCAAACATATCTTTCAAGCAAGCCAAAAGGTGGCAAATCCGAAGGCTGCGTAAGGGCCTGCAAAAGATTAAAAGAGAAACCGGGCTGGATGTCTCAATTCGCAACTTTGATCATCAGGCAGCCAGGCTCACAGATTTTCTAACAGGTAATGGAGCCACTCCAGATTATCAAGACATAAAATTCTTCTGCGACACTGTCATAAGCGTCATGGAAAAAGCAGACTCACTGCCTCATCTTATCAAACTGGCGGTGACCGAATACATGTTTGTGCTTTCAGATCTGGGACAGGCTGCTCAGCTCAAGACACTGGAAAAAAGGCAGCAACTGGCTAAGCGATTCTTACCGGGCCATGATGGCTTCAAAGCTCACTGTCTGCAGCGAAACATAGATCCGGACTCAGCCCTGAACCTGCACGACCTCAAACAGTTTCAGGGAAAACTGATGGGTTGGCAGGACCGACTGGGGCACCGCCATCAGGGGCTGGTTGAAAGTCTGGAACTCAGTAGCATGGAAGCATTAACCGAGAGACTGAAAGCGGAGCTGGAGATTTTCATCGATAAGATTGAGGGTGTTGCTCCCGACCCCGAAAAAACAGCAACGAAATTCAACCATGATCAGATGCAGGCAGAAGTCATGAGACTTTATGCCCAACACGGTGTCGGGGATTTACCCGACCGACAACCAAACCCTATGTTGACATCTGCAGCTGAGCAACATCCTGTTTTGCAAAGTGCGACCCAATATCAGGTTCAACCTTCCGGAAAACTTCAAAACCATTCTGTGACGCCACTTGAAAAAGCCCGGTTACATCATTGGGTATTTGAGCAGCAATTAGCCGATGTAAGAGCCAGCCACGAGCTGGATGCACCGGAGCAGGTGTCCATTATCCCCACCTACCCTCTGCCTACACTGGTATTGAGAAACAGCAGGGGATTACGAATAGACTCAGACTTCATGAAAAAGCCAGAGCTTGATGAACCGGCCTTTACAATGCATGTCGTTCATTGTGAGACGGAGGATGTCAGGCAAATCGATCAGGCTCTTCTGAATACTCCGGGATTTGAAAGCAAAGAAGTTCTCGATCGATTCAAGGATACGATGAAAAGCTTTACACGCCAGTGCTATCAATATGCCATTGGTACCTCACTACCGAGTAAAGTCTTCTCGGAAAATGACACTCGTCTCATCCATGAATCCCGTCAGCGCATCAACAGTGCCATGGAAACTCTGCTGGCAAACCCTGAGGCCGACACGACAACTGCCTTTCACTACCTGAGGATGCAAGAAGCGGTGCTGGAAAACTTCCTGAAAATGAACGGCGTGGGCTGACTCTGTTAAACCCACATGGCGAAAAGTTGACTGTCGTGATATAAAGCCCGTTTTAGCCGCCTGAGTCAGGCTGGTACCCACTGTTGCGACTTGACACAGTGTATGTCTTCACAAACCAAAGCCTGCCTTTATGCTCTGGCCACTGCCCTGATGTGGTCCACCGTTGCTACCGCCTTCAAGCTTACCCTCGACCATCTCGATCCATGGCAAATGGTATTCTGGTCAGTGTTAACTTCAACCCTTCTTCTGGGAGGTTTTGTCATTGCCCGGGGCAAGTGGCCCCAACTGATCCAACAGGGCAGAGAGCACTTTGGACTTTACATCCTGCTAGGTTTTCTTAACCCTTTCCTCTACCACATCGTCCTGTTTGGCGGCTATGACCTGTTGCCCGCCCAGCAGGCTCAGGCACTGAATTACAGCTGGCCTCTGGCGCTCACATTGCTGGCTGTGCCGCTGCTGGGTAACAAGCTGAGTTTCAAGGATGGCATCTGTTGTCTCGTTGCCTATCTTGGCGTCTTAATTATCAGTACCCGGGGGGAGCTGCAAAATCTCAACTTTGGTAGCCCACAGGGTGTTATTCTGATGCTTTCCAGCACCCTGGTCTGGGCCTTGTACTGGATTTTAAACGCCAGAAATAAGGGTGACTCACAGGTTGGCTTGCTGTTGTGCTTTCTGTTTGGATTACCCTGGATCACGGTGGCTGTTTTCTGGCAGTCCAGTGTCTGGCCTATTCCTGTGGAAGGTCTCAGCGGGGCTTTGTATATAGGACTGGTCGAGATGGGATTTGCCTATATTTTCTGGCTCAAAGCCCTCAAACTGGCAAAAAACACCTCAGTCATCAGCAACATCAGCTATCTCAGCCCTTTCCTTTCACTGATATTCATCGCCAATGTTCTGGATGAGAGCATTCATATTTCCACCTATGTGGGGCTGCTGATGATTGTTTCAGCCGTTGTATTTCAACAAAGAAAACCAGAGCCTGAAAAGCCTTCAGAAGCTCCGGTAGCGAGCAACTATTGATGGCCAGAAACAGTTATTTTCAATTCAAGCAGTTCAGGGTAGAACAGGGCCAGACTGCCATGAAAATCACCACCGACGCCTGCATTCTTGGCGCCAGAGCAGAGGTGGAAAACAGTCAATCCATTCTTGATATTGGTGCCGGAACCGGCCTGCTCAGCTTAATGGCAGCCCAAAGATCGACAGCCTGCATCGATGCGGTTGAACTGGACGATCAGGCAGCTATTCAATCCCGGGAAAATTTCTCAGCCAGCCCATGGAAGAGTCGTCTGAAGTTACATCACTGCTCCATTCAATCGTTTGTGCCTGAAAAACGCTATGACTTTATACTCAGCAACCCTCCCTTCTTTGAAAATGCCTCTAAAGCCCCCTGCGACAGACGATCACTGGCACGTCACACAGACAGTTTGAGTTTTCTGGAACTGGCTGAAAATATTGACAGACTAATGTCTGAAGATGGCAAAGCCTGGATTCTGTTGCCGGTTGAATCCAGCCCAGTGTTTTTGGAAGCGCTCCACCAAGCCACCCCCTTGAAGCTGGAGCGAACCTTGGCTATTCGCTCTTCTGACACCCATAAAAATCATCGTCACCTGCTGGTTCTGGGGCATTCCGGATCAAGACATAAGCTTGAGCAGATCACGATCTACAGCGAACACCCAGCGTACACAACTGAGACTATAGATCTTCTCAGGCCCTATTATTTAAAGCTTTAACTGCTTACTCCCTGTCGAGTCTGCAACAATATACAAACACTAGAGAGAAGGGCTTCGTCCCTCCGGAGTTTTGAAATGGCTGAAATATTGAATCACGAAGGAAAACCAGCTTTCGTTGTCATGCCTTACAATGAATATCTGGCGATGTTAGAAAAGATGGAAGACATCGAAGACTCTGAAGCCTTCAGAGAGGCAAAAGCAGATCTCCTCAACGGAGAGGATGAGATTTTGCCTGATCAGGTCACAAACAGGCTCATGAACGGTGATAACCCCGTTACCGTCTGGAGGGAGTACAGAGAGCTTAGCCAGAAAGGGCTACATGAAAAGTCAGGCGTATCGGCTTCCATGATCAGTCAGATCGAGAGTGGACAAAAAACCGGGTCTATAAAAACTATAAGGAAGCTATCAGAGGCTTTAAATATCGATGTAGACGACATTGTCGCTTATCAGAAAATGGATAAGGAATCCTGAAAAAAACGACACCTATAGGTCAGGTGCCGTTTTTTTTGTTTGTTCTTTGAACAGGGCTAGAAAGTATTTCTATTGTTTTGGGAACCTTTTTCAGAGCTCTGGGATGGATCCTCTGATTCACTCGTATCTGGCTCTCCAAAGGCTTCCCATTCATTACCAAAGTCTGGTGGCGGTGGCAATGGACTGGATACAGGTGATCCAGTATCAGTCGGCCATGGAGCCAATTTAAACACCTCTGAAGGATCCTGTTGTTTTTGTAAACCCGAAAGAAATGGATCAGTAGATGGTATTGAAGCGACTCCCGTAAACCGGTTATTCACTGCCGGTTGTATAAGGGGAGGAGTCTGACCAAAAGGAGGAATGGGCAAGTACTCCGGGTGCTCAGCCGTACCTTTTTCTGTTCTGGTCACTGATTCTTCCAGTTGCTTAAAGCTGGTGACACCGTATCTGGCCTGGGCCTCTTTCGTCAACACATCCAGGTTGTAGCCCGGGTGTTCACCCAGTCCCAACTCTTCACCATAACTGGAGAGGAAATCGACCACCCGGCTTGTGCTGTCAGCATCCTTGGTTGCAAACCTTCTCAGTTTTGACAGTGTTTCCTGGAAACTTCTCAGGTGGTGATATTCCCACATTTTTTCTGAATCAAAACTGCCAACGCCATTTTCTTTATCGATATCAACCCTGATTTTATCAATCTCAGACTGAACGTCACTGGCAAACAGAGACCAGTCATTGTGCATGAGTCGAACAGCTTCCAGTACCAGGCGGTCTTTATAGACGGGCTCACCCTGTGGCCAGTTTTCTTTGGCTGCACACATATAATAATCCAACCCTGGTAAACGCTTGGAGTAACCCGCTTCTGCTGTGGCAAATTGAAGCTTGTCAGTACCCCAGATCATCTGTCTGTTACGCTGGGCTCTGACCAGAGTATTGTGTTCTGAATGCTCATCAGGATTATCAACAAAGGCAATAATGTCTTTGTAAACTCTGTTTCTGTACTTATCACTGATCTCTCTGATCCGGGAATCAATATCCAGACGATCCTGAATCACACTGGCGATATTATTGGTGACACCCTGAACAAGATTGAAGGCATTACTTTTCTGCAAGCCCTGAGTTTTCACCTGAACCCTGATGGCATCGCGAAGGGCAGCCTCAGTATCAAACTGGCCACCCAGCTCCTTATACTTGAGCTCTGTAGCCATGTGTCTGAGGTAAGCCAGACGGGATTTCGAGTCATCCAGGTTCTTCTGCAGTTGATTGACTTCATTAATCTCTTCCTGAGTCACCTCGGTAGGGCGTTTCTTCATTTTGGCTTCAAACGCAACTCTTGCCTTGGCAAAAGCTTCAAGATCGATTTCAAACTGTTTATCAGCTTCTTTCAGTGCGCTTGATTTAACCTTAACCAGGAAATCAACAGTTGTTTTGCTACCTTCAGAGCCAACCTCTCGAGACTTCACCTCAAAGCCAGCGTGCTTCTTGAGAAATTCTGACTGATCAGAGCTTAGAGGAATACCTTCTTTACTCTTTGCCTTGATACGGTTACCCATCAAGGCTTCCTCAGCCCTGATCTGGACAACCCTTCTGGCAGTGATACGAACTCTGGGGATACGGTCTGAGATACCGTGGGCAAGACGTTTGGCATGGAAGGCCGCTATTTTCATTCCCTGAACGAAACGGCCCCAGTTTTTAACCAGCACTTTTTTAGGGTGCAATGCCTTGACTTGCTGTGACACTTCACTCTTGAAATGTGCAAGCCGGGGTACCAAGGACTCTATACGTGTTCTTAAACTCATCCTGACCTCTCCATGGTCAAACGCGGTCATAACTTTTCGTTAGTATAGGAAAAAATTAGAATGAATAACGCCGATATTAGTAGAAGTCAGAATAACAACATTATAAATTCAGAATCACCGCAGAAGAGAGGCGGGTGCCGTAGATTCGGCATCCGCAAAACAGAACAACTAAATGTATGCTCGATTGAGTCTTGCTTCAGCCCACTTCTGGAGCCAGGTGCATACTAACACCACTCCCCAGTAAATCAGTGCCACACTGAGGTAACTTTCGAAAAAGCGGAAGCTGCTGGCGGCCTCCATCTGGGCGCGGGCCATGATCTCAACAACCCCCAGAGTAAAGGCAAGTGATGTGCTCTTGAGCAGATCGATCCCATTGTTCATCAATCCTGGAAAAGCCACCCTTGCCGCCTGAGGAATAACAATTCTTCTCATGCCCTCGGCCCGGGTCATACCGACACTCAAAGCAGCTTCCATCTGCCCTGCATGGATACTAATGATCGCTGCCCTCATGCTTTCTGACATATAGGCAGCAAAATGCAGACCCAGACCGATGATCACAGCCACTATGGCAGGCATACCTGCAAGAGCAGGTAGCAACTGTGGCAGGCCATAGTAGAACAGGAAGAGCTGAACCAGCAGCGGCGACCCCCTGAAAAAAGAGATATACAGGTCAGCCAGATGGTGAAGATAAAAGGGCCGGGCAATTTTTACCAGAGCCAGAACAAGACCCAGAGACAGAGATAACACCAGACCACCCAGTGTCATAAAAAACGTCGTATCCAGATTCACGGCAACTGTCGGAAGCATTCCGACAGTGTATTCAAAATCCATCATTCAAATGCCTGTAGCTGACTTCGGAACAAACGGGCCAGTATTCCAGAGAACAGTAATGGATGAAAGGTTTACCCTGCAGGTTTAACAGTAATGTCTCCACCGAACCATTTACCGGAAATAGAAGCCAAAGTTCCGTCTTCAGCCATGGCAGCCAGAGCAGAGTTCACTTGATCCCTCAGAGCCAGACCCTCTTGATCATTGACGAAGGGCATAGCATTTTTCAGGATCTCAATCGGCTCACCGGCTAACTTCAGAGGCAAATCAGACTTATCAATCAGGGCCATTACGCTGACACGATCCATAACAAAAGCATCAGAACGTTTAAGCACAACATCTTGCTCAATGCCGGTATCGTAGGTTACCACATTGATTTTGTTCTCTGGATCATTCTGACGCAGGATCGCTTCAAAGTTAGAGCCCAGATTCACAGCAACTCTCTTGCCTGCCAGATCATCAACTGACTTAATATCATTGTTGTCTTCGTGGACTGCTATCTGGGCACCGTCGTAAACATAAGGCTCGGAGAAAGCATAACGTTCGGCACGGGCTTCAGTCAGCGTAATCTGGTTGGAAATAGTGTCCAGCTGACCTGCTTCCAGCATGCCAAACAGACCAGAGAATGGTGCCGTAACAAACTCGACATCTTTATTCAGGCGACTAGCGATCTCCTTCCAGAGATCAACTTCAAAGCCTTTCAGTTCACCCTGCTCCATAAAAGTGAACGGGTAATAGGTGCCAGACATACCGACTTTAACGACAGAAGACTTAACTTCATCATTGCCTGCCTGTGTCTGTGCAGACTGATCATCAGAGCAGCCAGCCAGCACCACAGACATAGCCAGAGTGACGGTGGTTATAGCTTTTTTAAATGTAAGACCGAACATGAGTGTCTCCCTAAGAACAGCTGTGGGCAATGTGCTCAACCACTCATTTAATCTAATGAAATGTGGTCCTGAAGGCTGCTTGCCCATAATCAGGAGCGCAGATTATCAGCGTCACCAATTATAACTGAAATAACATTTTCATCAGTTTTTATGCGAAAATATTATATAAATATTTTTGCGATCAGCGCTTGAAAGCCTGATAGATTGAGAAACCCTTTTTTACGACAAGTGTTTTACAATCTCCGAAAGCCTGTTTGATGATCGGCTCATAGCGGAGGAAGCTGTTCGCCACAATTCTCAGCTCCCCTCCTTTCTTTAGCAGGTCAACAGACCGGGCAAGAAACTGTTCCGTTACTGCATAATGAGTCTTGACACCCTGATGAAATGGAGGATTGGAAACGATCAGGTCAAACTCACCAGTGATTTCAGATAAACCGTCGCTGGCGATCACGTTAAAGTGCCTTACGTTATTTTCCTGCAGGGTACGGGTTGAACTTTCCAGAGCCAGAGCATCGGAGTCTACCAGAGTATAATGTCCGTCGGGGTTCAATTGCCCCAGAAAGCCGGCTACCACTCCGGCACCACAGCCAAAATCGAGAACACGTTCGGCCGCGCAGTGATCAAAGGTATCCAGAAGTGCTGCAGTACCCACATCAACACGTCCATGACTGAATACACCAGGTAGAGAGAATAACGGCATAAATGTATCACGAACTTTAAGTTCATAGGCACTGTAATAATCCGGCCTGGAGAATTCAACGCCATTGTGCAGATAGCCTGAAGCTTCAATTAAACTGCAATGACGGGCATTATCCATGTTTTTGACTTCAGAAAAGTTCTGTCTGAGTCGCTTGCGCCAGGATTTTATGCCTTCACTGTTTTCGCCCGTCAGCCAGACGACAGCGTCTTCTTTTAACAAAGGTGCAATCATCGCCAGCCAGAAATCCATCAGAGGTTTGCTTTTCTGCAGAAAAATCAGCACGCCATCAAAGTGGCCTGCTGTCGATTCGACCACAGAGCCATAGTGAAGAGTCATCTGACTGCTTGCAGACCAGTCCTCTTTAATGGCCCTGTAGACTGAAAAGTCTCGAGCCAGCCCGTAAACTTCTTCTGCAATGCCTTCCTGAAGAATTTCTCTTCCCAGACCATCAGCAAGCATACCCAGCACGAGCATCTTATCGCAGCTCAGCCATTCACTGTTACGAACCACCAACTGGCTTGGGTTAGAGAGAACTCGAGCGTTCATAGCATCCTTCAATCAAGCAAATAAAATCACAGCACAGAATAATATTCTATTAATGAGAAAACGTCATAAAATCTATGACTTATTGATGGGCCATCAACTGGCCAGGAGGCTGACTTTCCAGACTTGATCGACTTGTGTACGTACATTTTCTGAAACTACCGATTTACATGATCTTCCGTGGCTTTTAGCATTTGAGCCAGATTTTTTTGTGCTCACTGGAGACCCCTAATGCCCGAGCCACAGGGAGAGCTTATGCTCAGAACCCTCGCCATGCCCGCAGACACCAACCCTAACGGCGACATTTTCGGTGGCTGGCTAATGTCACAAATGGATATTGCCGGTGGTATCGCTGCCAATCAGAGAAGTCACAGCCGAATTTCTACTGTAGCCGTTGAATCTATGTCATTTCACCATCCGGTCAATGTCGGTGATGTAGTCTGTTGTTACGCTGAGGTCATTCACGTTGGCACCACTTCTATGCGGATCAAGCTGGAGGTCTGGATCACGAATATGCCTTTTCATCAGCAACGCATCAAGGTGACGGAAGGCGTCTTTACCTTCGTAGCCATTGATGAACAGGGTCGCCCTCAACCTGTGGATAGAGAAAAATAACGGAATATAAATGCTAAAACAAAAAACCATTCTGGTCGGCGTTGCCGGTGCCTCTGCTTCCGGTAAAAGTCTGCTGGCCAGCACTCTGGTCGAAGAACTACAGTCTCAGCACGTTTGTGTCATCTCCGAAGATTCTTACTACAAGGATCAGACGCACATGGCCATGAAGCAGAGGGTTCAGACGAACTATGACCATCCCGAGTCCATGGACCATGACTTGATGCTGGAGCATATGAAGCTGCTAATAAAAGGTCAGACAGTGGATGTGCCGCTATACGATTACACAGAGCACAACCGTAAAAAGGAAACCCGCACAATCCCTCCTGCCCGGGTGGTTCTGATTGAAGGCATTCTGTTGTTTACCCGTCCGGATATCCGTGAAACCTTTGATCTTCGTTTCTACATGGACACGCCACTGGACATCTGTCTGATAAGACGACTGAAGCGAGATATTCTCGAACGGGGCCGTGATGTTGATTCGGTCATCAGACAATATCTGGAAACGGTTCGCCCGATGTTCCTGCAATTCATTGAGCCTGCCCGCCAGCATGCTGACCTGATCATTCCCCACGGTGGCAAGAACAGAATTGCCATTGACCTTATCAAAACCAAGATTCAGGATCTGATTGATTAATTCATGCCTGTCTACACTCTGTTTTCAGGTCTGCTATTTTATAAGTCAGATCCTGATTTCAGGCAGGGCATAGCCCTTCTGCCGACACTCGTGGGCGAGACCGTCCAGGCGGTAAACCAGCCATGAGCGAAAAAAAACGTTTCGCAAATTCAACCTTTGACCTGAGTACCTGTTTTTGTATAATCGACCGGTATAGGCGTAGAAAGTGCGCGCGCTTTCCGGGTCACCGGTATCTCCTCATAGGTAGCCTCCAAAATCCTGCCGCTTGTACACTCTCCCTTGTCATCAATCTGTCGAAGACTAAATCCTTAACCGTAAATTAGTCTTTAACCTGTAAAAAGGTCTAACGGGAAAGTTATGCGTGTTGAAGCTGATATCAAGCTGGGTTTTAAAGATGTTCTGTTCAGACCCAAGCGTTCAACCCTGAAGAGCCGCTCCCAGGTAAGCCTGGAACGCACCTTCAAATTTGTTCACACCACCCGGGAATGGACTGGTGTCCCTGTCATTGCTGCCAATATGGACACAGTGGGCACTTTCTCCATTGCCCTCGCTCTGGCCGAACACAAGATGCTGACTGCAGTGCACAAGCATTACACCATTGAAGAATGGGGTGCATTTCTGGACAACGCACCCGCAGGTATTGAAAACCATATCATGGTAAGCAGTGGCACATCCGATGCCGACTTCACCAAACTCAACGATATCCTGGCGCTGAACGACAATCTTCGTTTTATCTGTATCGATGTTGCCAATGGCTACTCCGAACACTTTGTTCAATATGTTTCCAAAGTTCGTAACCAGCACCCTGATAAGGTCATCATTGCCGGTAACGTAGTCACTGGTGAAATGGTCGAAGAGCTGATTCTCAAGGGTGCAGACATTGTCAAGGTAGGCATCGGACCAGGCTCTGTGTGCACCACCCGTGTCAAAACTGGCGTGGGCTACCCACAACTGTCTGCAACGATAGAATGCGCTGATGCCGCTCACGGTGTTGGTGGTCAGATTATCTCCGACGGTGGTTGTGCCTGTGCAGGCGATGTTTCCAAAGCCTTCGGCGGTGGCGCTGACTTTGTCATGATTGGCGGCATGTTTGCCGGTCACGACGAGTCCGCTGGTGAAGAGGTGGAAGTAGATGGCGAGAAATTCAAACTGTTCTACGGAATGAGTTCCGAGACTGCCATGGACAAGCACTCTGGCGGCGTTGCCAACTATCGCGCCTCTGAAGGTAAAACCGTTAAGGTGCCTTACCGTGGCCCCGTTGAAAATACAGTCCAGGACATCCTGGGTGGCGTTCGCTCAACATGCACTTACGTAGGCGCAGCCACCCTGAAAGAACTGACCAAGCGAACCACCTTTATTCGCGTTCAGGAACAGGAAAACAGAGTCTTTAACTAGACTTCTATGGCCTTCCCCCTTTCGGGCAAGGCCACCCCCACCTTATGCTCCTTCTACAACCCCGATCCAATTGCTTGCCGGGAAAGGTTTAGTAGGCCGCCACGATCCCCCTCGAAGTAAACTCATCCCGGATCAGATCAAGCTGCTCTTTAGTAGGAGGTATCACCTTTTCCAATTCATAAGTGTCGTTCAACAAATTCCATTTATGGACCCCAAGACTGTGATAAGGCAGTATTTCAACCTTCTCAATGTTTTTCATGGGCTCGATAAACTCAGCCAGCATAGCAGCGTACTGAGGGTCGACTGTGTAACCATCGACTACGACATAACGAATCCAGACAGGCTTTTTAATCTCTGCCAGATATTCAGCAAAGTGCCGGGTATGACTGCCGGTGACATAGGTCAGCTTATGATGCATCTCTTCATCCATGTGCTTAATATCCAACAACACCAGGTCGGTATTATTTAACAGACGAGTAACATCATCGTTAATGTGCTTGGCAAAGCCATTGGTATCCAGACAGGTATGAATCCCTTCCTGACGGCACGCTTCAAACAGGTCAGCAACAAATTCAGCCTGTAAAACAGGCTCACCGCCGGTGACGGTCAGGCCCCCTGAAAGAAAGCTTTTAACTTTTTTGATTTCCCGAAATACCTCTTGGTGGCTTTTCAGCTCCCCGCCTTCACGAAGATCCCAGGTGTCCCGGTTGTGGCAATAGCGGCATCGCATCAGACAACCCTGCATAAAGACCACATAACGAATACCCGGGCCATCTACGGTTCCAAATGAATCCATAGAGTGAACACGCCCAATTGCCATAACTGACCTCATCTCAAAGATGACAAATAGCGAAAATGCAGACCTGCAGCAAGTCATCCCGGATAACGGATTTTAAGAATAAAAAGCCGTAAAAAGAAGGCCGACACAGAGCCGACCTCTTTCACTCAGCACCCAAAAAGTTTACAGGGTTGATGTAAAGGTCCTGGCAATAACATCTCTCTGTTGCTCAGGAGTCAGAGAGTTGAAACGAACAGCATAGCCAGACACGCGAATCGTTAGCGAAGGGTACTTGTCTGGATTGACCACAGCATCCTCCAACATTTCACGATTCAGAACGTTCACATTCAGGTGCTGACCTCCCTCCCGATCAACTTCATGATGGAAATAACCGTCCATCAGACCGACCAGGTTACGACGACGACCGTCTTCATCTTTACCCAGTGCTTTTGGCACTATTGAAAAGGTGTAAGAAATACCGTCTTTAGCATAAGAGAATGGCAGTTTAGCGACGGAACTCAGAGACGCTATCGCACCAGTTGTGTCACGGCCATGCATTGGGTTGGCACCTGGGCCAAAGGGCTGGCCTGCACGACGACCGTCTGGCGTATTACCGGTCTTCTTGCCATACACGACATTGGAAGTAATGGTCAGGATTGACTGGGTTGGAATGGCATTACGATAAGTTTTGTGTGCAGCCACCTTCTTCATGAAGGTTTCTACCAACTCACAGGCAATCGTATCAACACGCTCTTCGTTGTTACCAAACTTGGGATAATCGCCTTCGATCTCGAAGTCTACCGCCAGACCGTCTTCATCACGAACAGGCCTGACCCTGGCATACTTGATCGCAGACAGAGAGTCGGCAGCAACAGACAAGCCGGCAATACCTGTGGCCATCGTACGCACAACATCACGGTCATGAAGAGCCATTTGAGAGGCTTCATAGGAATACTTGTCATGCATATAGTGTATGGCATTCAGAGCCGTCACGTACTGAGTTGCCAGCCAATCCATCAGATGATCCATGCTGGCGTAAACAGCGTCATAATCCAGAACGTCGTCGGTAATTGGAGCTACCTTGGGACCAATCTGAACCTTCAGTTTTTCATCCACACCACCATTGATGGCGTACAGCAATGTTTTGGCCAGGTTGGCACGAGCACCAAAAAACTGCATCTGCTTGCCTACAACCATTGGCGATACACAGCAGGCAATGGCGTAATCATCACTGTCCATATCCGGACGCATCAGGTCATCATTCTCGTACTGAATGGAGCTGGTATCAATGGACACCCTGGCACAGAATTCCTTGAAGCCCTGAGGCAAGCCCTCGGACCAGAGCACCGTGATGTTAGGCTCGGGTGATGGGCCCATGGTGTAAAGAGTATGCAAGAAACGGAAGCTGTTTTTGGTAACCAGTGTGCGACCATCAAGGCCCATACCACCAATAGACTCTGTCGCCCAGATTGGATCGCCGGAGAAAAGCTCATCGTACTCTGGCGTACGCAGGAAACGAACCATACGAAGCTTCATAACAAAGTGGTCGATCAATTCCTGGGCATCAACTTCAGTGATCCTGCCCGCCTCCAGGTCACGCTGGATATAAACGTCCAGGAAAGTCGCTGTGCGACCCAGAGACATGGCCGCACCATTCTGGGATTTCACCGCCGCAAGATAACCGAAGTAGGTCCACTGAACTGCCTGCTGAGCCGTTACTGCTGGTTGACTGATATCGCAATCATAACTGGCAGCCATCTCTTTTATCTGCATCAAGGCACGGATCTGCTCCATAATTTCTTCACGCAGTTGAATGGTTTGCTCAAGATTCTCTCCCGATTCCAGCACGGAATCCAGTTCTCCATGCTGTACTTTCTTGTCTGCAACCAGACGATCAATACCATACAGAGCTATGCGACGATAATCTCCTATAATTCGTCCACGACCATAGGCATCTGGCAGGCCGGTGATAACACCGGACTTGCGACAATTGCGAATAGAAGGCGTGTACACATCAAATACACCGGCATTGTGGGTTTTTCGGTATTCAGTGAAGATCTTTTTCACCATGGGGTCCAGAACCTTCCCGTACACTTCACAGGAAGTTTCCACCATGCGGATACCACCATTGGCAATCATACCCCTCTTAAGAGGCTTGTCAGTCTGCAGACCAACGATCTTCTCCAGACCTTTCTGAATATAACCGGCTTCGTGCGAGGTAATTGTTGAAGGCAGATCATGATCGAAATCGATTGGCGCATGTGTACGGTTTTCTTCCTTGATCCCTTCCATGACATCATCCCAGAGACGCCTGGTAGCTTCAGTGGCGTCGGCGAGGAAATCATCACCCCCTTCATAAGGGGTATAGTTCTTCTGGATGAAATCCCGGACATTGACGTTTTCGGTCCATTCACCCCGGGCAAACCCTGCCCATCCTGCTGGTAGGTCTTTGGCTTGATTGCTCATTGATAGCAGCTCCTCGTGTTTGAATATCCGTGAAGAACATCCTGTCACACTTACAGAGCGCATCTTCACAGAAAAAATATCAGTCTGGCCAAACAGAAAGGAAATGCATACCTGTGTCGAGCAATACCAGAAGCCACTCACGATCTCTCGGTATAATGACAACCATCTTACAAAGCAGTGCAGTATGACTGCCCTTCTGTTCGATAAAAACTGTCGCTCATTGAGTTACAAAATATATTAACCAATTACTTTCTACTATCGTGTCCAATACCTATCAGGACAGCTATCAAACTTTAACCTCCAAGATAACCATTTACTCGACTTACGACTTACACGACCAACTGTACGACTGCAAACAACTTGATGACTGACAAGGTAGCACAACCCTGCATAGAGTAAATCAACCAAAATATAACAACAGAATGCAAAGAAAAACAAAATCACCCACACAAGATTCTTTCAAAATTTATCCATATATAGGCTTTGGAGCCATATAATCAAATCAACTTTAAAGCAGTTATTTTTTGGAAATAGCCGTTAATTTGAACCCATTTAATTAATTAGTTATTAACATTTTTTCAAAATGCAAAAATATTATTTAAATAAACAACCCTAAAAACCACCGACTGCTATTCTTCCCTCCTAACATCGACGCGCCATAGTAATGATTCCATATCAACATTGGTCACGAGCATGTCCATAAGTTACTAATGCATCGTTAGCAAAACGACCCAACTCTCCGTTCCCGGTTCCTAGGTAATGACTTTTTTATTTAGGTATTGTTACCTATACATGGGTTTGTGGAGTTTTAATATCATCAAGTTATAAATAGACAAATTAATCTTTCCGGGACGAATCTCCTCTGGAGACAGTAATGAGCAAATATATTTACGCCACTGTTTATGAGCAATTTACCGGCTTAAAACCGCCCGAGCCAAAATCACATAAACCTCGTAGAAGAAGGGGCTATGGTCATCCGTACAGAATGCGCTTAAATATGCAGGAATCGGAAGACAATATTCAGGAGTCAACGTCCGGCGACTGCAATCATATCAGTGATGGTGAGCTTGATTTTCAGCAAGAGCCAGACAGGCAGCCTTTGAATCAACCGTACCGACATCAAAACTATTCACTTACAACCACGCCTCAAAAACCTGTTGAATGTCAAAGTTTCATTGAAGAGCAGAAGTCGGCTTGCTCTCCGAAAGTGACCTATAAAAAACGTCGTCACTATGAATCAGCTATTGGCAATTAAAGCTTGGATTCGGCTAGCTTAGTAAAGACTTCCAGCTGCCCGGAGTTACATTGTAATCAAATTGCCTGTAATATTTTGCGGGCAATTTTTCTGTTGGCTGTTGTTTCGAATTATTGTTTAGCATCACTCTAAATCTGATAAATTTTCATAAAACCTGTTCATAAAACAGGCATATTTCTTACCAACTTTTCGGAAAAGGGCTTAAAGCTAAGCTAAATTTCGATCAAACTACTGCCCCCACTCAGGAAAAAAATACTCTTGGAAATATTGCTCACAGGATCAAAGCATGCTTCCAACACAGATGATTGAGCGCTCTGTACATGAATCGACTGACCTTATCCGGCGAGCCGTATTATTCATCAAAAGGGTCTGGACTTCAGATAATGCTCATAATCGGGAATCTTTCTTTCGTGACTCTGACTCATCATTTTTGAAGAAAACATAAACTCAGCAGAGTTCTGATTACAGGCCACTGGAATATTCCAGACTGCTGCAATTCTCAGCAACGCTTTCACATCCGGATCATGGGGTTGCGACTCGAAAGGATCCCAGAAGAACACCAACAGATCCAGTTTACTTTCGGAGATCAATGCACCGATCTGCTGATCGCCTCCCAGCGGACCACTGATGAGCTTCCTGATGGGCAGAGACAGCGTCTTTTCCAGAAGACTGCCGGTTGTGCCCGTAGCAAATAACTGATGATTGATCAGCTCATCACGATGACGCAGGGCCCATTCTACCAGCTCTTCCTTCTTTTTATCGTGAGCTACCAGTGCAATGTTCTTTTTTGCTGGCACGACATGTGTTTTATATTCCATCGAGAATATTCCAACCCTGAAAGAAAGATGACTGAAGTATTTAACTGCTGACACTATTGCTGTCAAACAATATCCTTGCATGTGATCGAAAAAGTCAGGATTAGGGCAAAGAACAGACAGAAATGGAGGGAACAGAGTCTTATAAAAAGACATACGTTATTATTGATCGCCTTCAGAAGATAGCACTTGTAGGTGCAGAAATTTCTGTTAGATTGTCTCGTTTGCCCGAGAGCTATACCCTAATCATTCATGAGCACTATAACCCTGGCCCCCATGGAAGGTGTCGTCGACTATCTGCTACGGGAGCTGCTGACCGAGGCCGGTGGCATTGATCTGTGCGTAACAGAATTTATCCGTATCACCGACACCCGGCTGCCGACACAAACGTTTCACCGGATCTGTCCGGAACTCAGGCACGGCTGTCGTACACAAAGCGGAACACCTGTACACATTCAGTTTCTTGGCAACAATCCGGAAATGATGGCCCACAACGCGGCCAAGGCTGCCCGACTAGGCGCACTGGGGGTCGACATCAACTTCGGCTGTCCTGCCAAAACGGTAAATCGCCACAAGGGTGGCGCAGTTCTTCTGAAGGAACCTGAGCTTATTCATGAGATTGTCGCAAGAGTTCGTAAAGAGGTTCCTGATGAGGTGCCCGTCACTGCCAAAATGAGACTGGGCTATCTGGATGGTGACCTTGCCCTGGACAATGCCCTGGCCATAGAAAGTGCCGGTGCCAACTCTCTGGTGGTTCATGCCAGAACCAAACTTCAGGGTTATAAGCCTCCTGCTCACTGGCAGGGGCTGGTTCAACTACGAGAGGCCCTATCCATTCCCTTGGTAGCCAATGGCGATATTTTTAACGTTGAGGATGCCCAACGGTGTCGGGAAATATCCGGCTGTCAGGACATTATGATTGGCCGGGGTATCCTTCGCGATCCTGATCTGCCTGCTGCCATTGTCGCCAGCCAGCATAGCCAGGATCTTGAAGAACGCTGGACTCGCACTCTTTCACTGATCCAGAGGTTTACCGAAAAAGTGGTTTCTGCCCCTGATAATCCAGAGCAGGAGCACCCTTATTTCATCAACAATCCCAGACGCTATCTGGATGGCAGGCTTAAGCAGTGGTTAAGCATAATGAGTAAAAGCTCTGACAACGCCCGTGAACTGTTTGAAAAAGTGAAGCGGGAAACCTGCCTGCAAACCCTCTCCCACATTATCAGGGAAGCCAAATGAGCCGTAAATCTGATTCTGCAATCCTGCCTGTCACCCATGCAGACCTGGAATGGAAAGAAAACGGTCAGCCTGCATCCACTGCATTTGATGACATTTATTTTTCTACCGCTTCGGGCCTCAGGGAAACCCGGCACGTATTTATTGAGGGCAATGATCTGCCAAAGCGCTTCGCCGCTTTGCACCAGAACAAAAGTTTTACGCTTGGAGAAACCGGTTTTGGGACAGGCCTCAACTTTCTCTGTGCCTGGGCCTGTTTCGATGAAGAAGCGCCTCAGTCGGCAAGACTTCATTTTGTATCAACCGAAAAGTATCCCCTGTCCCGTAAAGATCTTCAGAAAGCACTCTCCCTGTGGCCAGAACTGGAAAAGTACACGACACCACTGATTGAATGCTACATGCCCGCCATAGAAGGGCATCAGCATTTCAGCTTTGCTGATGGAAGAGTCAAACTGACACTCTGCATCGGCGATGTGCTAAACACACTGCCTGAGCTGGAAGGTCGGGTTGATGCCTGGTTTCTTGATGGCTTCAGCCCCGCGAAAAACCCTCTGATGTGGCAGCCAGAACTGTTCACAGTTATGGCAGCTAAAAGCCATGCAGGCACCACCTACGCAACCTTTACGGCCGCCAGAGCCGTCAAAGACGGACTCAGTCAGGCGGGCTTCAGTGTCGAAAAAAGCGGGGGCTTCGGGCACAAACGGGATATGATCAAAGGCAGGCTGAAACAAACAGCCAAAGATCAGAAGACCAGGCCGATATGGTTTGCGAATCCCGACCAGCGTAATACTGATGGACCAGTTCAGAGTGCCATCGTCGTTGGCGGAGGACTCGCTGGCTGCAGCACAGCAAGAGCATTGGCTGAAAGAGGATGGCAGGTCACTCTGATCGAGCAACATCAGGCTCTGGCCATGGAGGCATCCGGCAATCCTCAGGGTATTCTTTACGCCAAGCTCTCGGCCAGTAAAACGCCTCTCAGTCGATTTATCACCCAGGGCTACCTCTACTCCATTCATTTGTTGAACACATTTACCAGTGTCCAACCGGAGCTCTGGCAACAATCCGGTGTCGTACAGCTGGCTATCAATGAGAAAGTTCGAAAACGTCAACAAGACCTGGCACAACTCTTTCCCACTGACTTTCTCAGGGCCCTCCCCAGCCAGGAGCTATCCGGGATCGCTGGCCTGCCGCTGGATCATGATGGCCTTTACTTCCCGAGTGCAGGATGGGTAAACCCTGCCCTTTTCTGCCAGACTCTGGCGAACCACGACAATATCAAACTATTTTCTGACAGGAGACTAGAGTCTCTTGAATATGGATCTGATGGCTGGAGTTTAACCCTTCAGGCTGACGGCACTTCCCGGATAATGAAGTCCCGTAATGTCATCATTGCCTGTGCCAGAGCGTCCAGCCAATTGCCCGCCCTGAACTTTATTCCACTAAAGAACATCAGAGGGCAAATCACCGAGATAAGCTGTACTGACGACAGTGCCCTGCTAAAAACAACCGTCTGCGGCGAAGGCTATGCAGCTCCTGCCGTCCATGGTCGTCATACCATTGGAGCCACTTTCGACTTTCACAGTGACTCGGCTGAGGTGTTACAAGAAGATCATGAGAAAAACCTGGCCATGCAAAAGAAATGTGCGCCCGGACTCTTCCGGGCATTGGGAGGAGAACAGGCCAACATTTCAGGAGGCAGAGCCAGCTTTCGTTGCACGACGCCTGATTATATGCCTGCTGTGGGTGGGATTGTTGATCAGGAAGACTTTCTGAATGAGTTTGCCATGCTGCGCAAAAACATGAAGCACCCATTCACTCATCCTCCTGAATACCTGAATGGTCTGTATATCAATGCCGGTCATGGCTCCAGAGGATTGATTACAGCACCTCTGTCGGGAGAATTATTGGCTGCACAGATGAATGGAGAGTGCTCACCTGTCGCTTCTGATCTTCTGGAACATTTGAACCCAACCCGGTTTCTGGTAAGGGCAATGAGTCGAAATCAGATTTAATACCAATCGTGCTTTCTAACTCCCTATTGCGCTGAAGATTCGAGCCATTGTTTCAAACAAGTAATAACCGATAGCAAGCATCGGTATAGCGAATCGTCAAAAGGACATCTACTCAGGGCGAAGCCACAAAAGCACATCTATCATTCGACCACAGGTGTTAATAACACCTTGAAGTAATCATTCATACAGTTGCGTCCGGACAGTTCTCCCCTCTGTGAGACTGTCCGGTTTTTTTTGCCCTGTAACTTTTGCCTTGTAACTATTCATCACCGCAAGGGAAACGCAATTCAATTTATCCATGCAACGAGGGAGGCATGCAGATTCCAGTCCCCCCGATACCACAGTATCCCTGAGGGTTCTTGGCCAGATATTGCTGATGGTAAGGCTCGGCATAGTAAAAGGCCGGAGCATCAACAATTTCTGTAGTAATACTGCCTCTACCCCTTTCATTCAACGCTGTCTGGTATTGGGCCATGGATTCACGAGCTTTCTCACTCTGCTCATCGGTAGTGGTATAAATCACAGAGCGGTACTGAGTGCCCCGATCATTGCCCTGCCGCATACCCTGGGTAGGATCATGAGACTCCCAAAACAGTTTCAGCAAAGCGTCCAGACTGATAACGCCCGGATCGAAAGCAATCATGACCACCTCCGCATGGCCTGTGCCACCGGTGCACACTTCTTCATAAGTCGGGTTAGGGGTATAACCTCCCGCATACCCTACTGCCGTCGTCCAGACACCTTCCTGCTTCCAGAACAGCCTTTCCGCCCCCCAGAAACAGCCCATACCGACATAAATCACCTCCACTGCACCGGGAAATGGGGGCACAATAGCATGACCATTTACAAAGTGTTCTGCAGGTACTTTAATCGCCCGATCACGCCCTTTCAAAGCGCTTTCCTCACTGGGCAGTTGATGTTTTTCAAACAACATTCTAATCCCTCCAATTCCTGACAATCATAATAGCTTTATGGAGCCGCCGATCTGAAAATCAATACTGCCATGGTGCAGAGTTCGCAGACCCAAGCTTACTCGAGCACCCTCAGAGCCGGATCAAACTGTACATCGCAGCAGTTCGCCCGCCAGCATGAGCACCTGTCACTCTGCCCACTGCCCCGAAACTGAGCTGACTCTTAGAAAGGGAACTTATTCCAGCACTATTGGTCAAAGTACTTATGAACGGCATGTTTTTGCCTGACTCAGAAACTTGAAATTTTCACGGAAAATAAAATGAAAGCAGTATTACACCTTACCGCTAACGGGAATGGCAAATGTTTGATACTTATTCTTTAAAACCTGAAAGAGGTACTACTCATGAATTTAACTCCTCACTGTTTTAATTCGTCTCGAATGGATGAAATGCTTTCTCTTCAGGCCGGACTTGCATCAGATGGAACTAATTCCAATGTGACTGCCCAAGGAGATGATAATCCCCTCTGCGGAATATGCCTGAAAAGTCTATTCGGCCCACATACTGTTACGATGCTGCATAAAAATAATCTTTCATACATGCGCGACTCCGAAAAACCTGGCAGGCATTTCTTCCATAATAAGTGTCTGCGTGATTGCCGTTCATCTTCTCCTGTATTGGACATTAGATGTCCTTCCTGTCGCACACCTGCCCCTATTAACCAAGACCTCTCTTTCTCGCCCGTTGCCCATGCCGTCGAGGTCGGCCGGGAAGAACAAGCACTCGAACTGATCGCCGATGGTGTCGACCCAAACGTTCTTCATTCAGAGGCGGGCATGGCAGCTATTCATATTGCCGCAAAAAACGGTAACCCGGAATTGATCCGTTCACTGCTAAACTCTGGGGCAAATATTAATCTGCAAGATAAAAAAGGGATGACGCCTCTACACCATGCTGTATGTAACAGCAATATTCAGACATTAAAGATAATTCTGGACCTCAAAGCAGATATGAATCTCCAGAACAAAGGTGGTGATACAGCTCTTCACATGGCTGCCGAGGATCCTGAAAACCCTGATTTATTTGACACCCTAATCGATAATGGCGCCTCCTTCGATAAAACAGATGGAAATGGCAGAAATGTCATGCACGCAGCTGCACAATCAGGGCATGAGCGGGCACTGAAAAAACTGATAGCCAAACACGCAGATGTTAATGCGGTTGATCTGGATGGATGCACACCTCTTTTCTGTGCAACTTCTGATTCTCTCTCCTGCAGTGAGGGAATTTTGAAGAAAAATGCGCCTGAACTTGCCAGGATACTCCTTTCGGCAGGAGCCAGGATTGACCTTTTTACTGAGGCGGGGCATTCCGCTTTTGATGCAATTTCGGACGACCCTCTTTCTCTGGAGTTGCTCAAGGAATTACTTCCGGCTGGCATGGCTGCCTTTGCCGATGTCAATCTGCCAGTTTGTTCTTCTGGAGAAACACTTCTTTTTTTCGCACTTTTGGCAAAAGATAAAGAAGCGGTTCAAAAACTTATTGCCAGAGGGGCCAAAGCTGATGCCAGCATTCCCGGCTTTGGCACTTTCATGTTTAAAATTCTGTTAAAACATCTGGGCGAACAAAAACAGGCATTTGTTGAAATTCTTAATCAAGCAGGCAGCACTCAAAGCGAAGACGGGTAATAACAGAGTTTGAACATCTTCATCAGGTATTGGTCAAACTATCCAGGCGACCCGTAGCCGTATCCGAAACGCCAGAGTAAGCCATGTTCCTGGCTGCCTCTGTAACCGGTAACTGGTAGTGATTGCGAAACCGTATCAGAAAATGCAGAGCATGCAGACCCATCTCCTACTGAAGCATCATCAGAGCAGGATCAAGCCGGACATCGAACCAGTTTGCCCGCCAGTCAAGGTGAGCACCTGTCACTCTGCCCGTTGCACCAATAGCACCAATCACATCTCCCCTCTTTACCTTCTGCCCGTCAACCACCTTTAACTGGCTCAGGTGCAGGTAGCTGGTAGTGATGCCGTAACCATGGTCGATAACGATTGTGCCACCGGAAAAGTACAAATCGGACTCGGCCAGCCGGACAATACCATTGGCTGGCGCCATGACCGGAGCCCCCTCGGGACCGGCAATATCGAGTCCAAAATGCGGTCGCCTCGGCTCACCGTTAAACACTCTCTGACTGCCATAGACACCACTGACAGGTCCTTCTGCCGGACGTGTAAAGCCTGCAAAAAAATCTTTCTGGACGGAATCAAACTGTCTGGCTGATTTAACCTGCTGGTTTTCATCGGATATTCGACCCAACACTTTTTCCGCCGGGCTGACGTATTTGCGGGCAATACCATTAATTCGCTGAATTTTATAGTCTCGCTTTGACAACCTGAGTTTCAGTTGCTCTTTTTTACCACCCGGAGCGACCAGCCGTACTGTTTGCAGAAGCCGGGCATCCCGTCCAAACCCAATGATAAATTGGCCCCGTTCCGACACTCTGACGGACCTGTCTTTATAGATGACTTCAGTTCCCGGCTTCACCTGCCCTACATAAAAGCCCCCCTGAATCAGTTTGGACTTAAGGGAAACGACATCCTGGGCCATGGCCAGTGGCAACACCCAAAAGGAAAGCAGTAACAGAATTAAACGCATACGGACTCCATGTCTTATAAGCATCACTATTTTATCGCCACCACTTTTCAAACGTTACAGCAAACTGGTAGATTGATATAAGGCTATCCGGCTCAGGAGATCTCATCCAGCCTGCATTACCCGACAAAGTAACTGCAAAACAGGATATGAGATTTTCGATATAAAAAGAATAACAGCAGGTACCCTTCCATGAACATGGATTACATTATTCTGGCTCTGTCGCTTTTTTTTCCCACCATTTACGGTTTTGCTTTACTAATGTCCCTGGCTTTTGAGCCCGAAACCTGATCATCAGGGTGCTTATGCCCATTTAATTCACCCGCCAGTTGCTGAACGAATCGTTCAGCAAACTGTGTTACACGACTCCAGTCTGTAAATTCATGATCTTCTGTTGGGGCGCTTGAGCCATCACTCACCCTGAAGATCAAACGCAAAAGCAGTTTTTGGAAGAAGTTATAACGGGACAACCTGTAAGCACCCGCGAACACTTCTACACTGTCGGGGCGCAGTGATCCATTGCGCAGAAACCGGGTCAGATAGGGATTTTGATGAGGTTCACTCCTGTTAGCCTTTCTCGCCGTCAGATTCACCGAAAAAAAGTAGCAGAGCTTCCTGTTCAACGCCCCGGCATTCTGCTCTGCGAAACGACAAAAATCAGCATGATGGTGGCCATATCGGATAGAACTGCCAAGCATAAAGGCATCGTACTGCTGCAAACGAATCCCCGTTGTCGGCCTTTTAAGATCGACCAAATCCACCTCGTGACCGGCATGGCTCACTATGGAGCGCATCCTTTCGATGATTTTCTGTGTCTGACCTTCCCTGGATGCAAACAGCATCAGAACTTTAGACATCGCTTTATTCAAAACTCTGCAATACATACCATGATCGCAGAGAATCTATTAATTAACATTGAACAGTCAAATAAAAACACCGGAAAACAAGCCCCTTTCAAATACGCTGCTTTAACCAATGGACAGGAAATTTCAGACAGGAATTCATACAGACCACTGGCAGAAAAGACATTCTCATCGTATGTTGTAATCAGCCTCGGAGAAAACAGATGACTTTCGGCCAATTTGGGAGTTATCCATTTTTTGTCATAACTCAAAAAAGAAAGAGTACTGATGAAGGACATAGCCCTCCTTAAAAATCATCCTGCTGCCCTTTTCGGAATGTTTCTATGGGGGCTGGCCGTGGCCCTGATCTTTGCCAAAGTCGCGCTGGAACCGGGTCAGCACACAGTGCTGGACAGCTACCTGCTGGGCGCTGACCGATGGATCGACCGGGTAAAGCTCTATTCGGGACCGGGAGGATTCATTTATACACCTACTTTTGCCCTACTGTTTGTTCCTGTCACCAAACTGCCTGTTTTTCTCGCTGACCTGCTCTGGCGTTTATTTATCATGGGTCTCTATGCCTGGGCCAGCCTGAGACTGCTGAGACACTTTCAGGAATACTCACAGGAGACACTCTTTAACCGATTTGGATTATTCAGCCTGATTGCCGTTCCCATTGCTTTTTCAGGTTTTCGAAATGGCCAGGTGAATGTGATCCTTATTGCGGCCATGATGCTGGTGATCAGCCAGATCATAGAGAAGCGCTGGAATTCGGCAGCCCTGGTTCTGGCCCTGATCATGAGTCTGAAACCCACCTTTATTGTCTTTTTCCTGCTGGTGACCACTTTGTTCAGACCTTTCTGGCTAAGAGTGCCACTGATGCTGCTGGCATTTCTTGCACTGCCTCTGATATTTGGCGGGCTCGATTACGGACTTGAACAGTACAACAACTTTCTTGAGATGGCCGAGTCTGCAGTTGACCGTGGAGTAACAACACCTAACTGGGCCAGTTTCTTTAACATTCCCATGCAGCTTTTCAACTACTCAGTACCCGAAGCCTTGCAGAACATAATAAAAATCATTCTGGCTGCCACCACCTGGGCCGTTTGTTTTTATGCCATTGTCCGTCATGGCACCAGGAATGGCCTGATCTATTTATTGAGTTTTGCAGCCTGCTATCACGTTATGTTCAACCCCAGAAGCGTCAATACCGATTATATTATTCTTGGTTCCGTTCTGGCCTTCTGGTTTGCTGCTGCCGCCTTTCAATGGAGAGATAAAGCACTGACATGGATAATCGGCTTAATCGCCCTGGGTGTCCTGTTAGCATTTGATATTTCAAGAACGCTGGTCACAGATACCACCAGCTGGTTCAACCCTTTAATGGCTGCCGTTTTCGTCGGCGTTCTGATCTGGCAATTGAGCAGAAAAAGGGTTTTTGCCCCATGAGTTCAAAAAAGGAAAAAGGCCGCTAAACGGCCTTTTTCCTGAAGAAAATTTGATTTAACCTTTATAAAGTTTGGGATTAAGCACGTCCCTCAGCCAGTCACCCAACAGGTTAATCACCAGAACCAGAGTGACCAGGATCACACCGGGGATGACCGTAATCCACCAGCTGCCAGAAAAAATATACTCAAAGCCGCTGGAGATCAGTGAGCCCAATGAAGGCTCTGACACTGGCATCCCCAGTCCCAGGAAAGAGAGAGCAGCTTCACTGATAATGGCGTTGGCAATCTGAACGGTTGAGATCACCAGAATAGGAGACAGGCAGTTTGGCAGAATATGACGGAACATAATGCGTCCGGAGCCAAAGCCCATGACCCTGGCAGCCTCGACATACTCCTTCTTTTTCTCAGCCAGAACCGACGCACGTATCGTACGTGCGTACTGTGGCCATTCGGCAATACCAATCACCAGAATCAACATCCACATCGCCAGCTTGCTGTATAACTCTGACCCAAAGGATGCCTGGAAAACAGCCAACACGACAATGGCCACCATCATGGTTGAGAAGGACAACTGAATATCCGCCATCCGCATCAGGAAGTTGTCAACCCGCCCCCCGACATAGCCGGCTGTCAGGCCAATCACAATGCCCAGCAGCGCCTGCAGTATCACTGCAAAGAAACCGATGGTAATGGAGATTCTGGCACCATACAGAATGGTACTCAGCATATCCCGGCCCTGAGAGTCTGTTCCCAGAAGGAATCGCTCATCGCCGTCTTCACTCCAGGACGGCGCCATCTCGGAGTCCATAATATCAATGGTCGAAAGATCATAGGGATTCGTCGGAGCGATAACCGGTGCCAGCAGGGCGGCGGCAACCATAACAGCCAATATAAAAGCAGCCACCATGGCCAGACGATCATTGACAAAACTGTACCAGACATTGGACTGACAAATCTTCTGCCAGATAGAAGGCACCTTTTGTGCCTCTGCTTCATTCATGGGCAACTCACTCATTGGCTGCCTCCTGCCAGTTTTACAGTTGGGTTAATAAGGCCATAGATCAGATCGACCAGGGTATTCACCACCACAAAGATGCCGCCAACAACGATCAGATAAGCAACAATCAAGGGTGTATCGACACGGTTTACCGCTTCCAGAAACATGAAGCCCATGCCGGGCCACTGGAAGACGGTCTCCGTCAGAATTGTATAGGCGACCATGGTTCCAATCTGGACCCCCCCTACCGTAATAACAGGCAACATGGTGTTCTTCAAAGCGTGCAGGAAGTAAACACGCGCTTTCTGCAGACCTTTCGCCTTAGCAAACTTCACATACTCACTGTGCAGGGTTTCCACCATCTCGGAACGAATCAAACGAATAAACAGCGGCAGCATGATGCTGGCCAGAGAAATAGACGGCAGAATCAGATGCAGCCAGCCACTTTTGGTCAGGAAGCCAGTTTCCCAACTGCCAAAAACGTGGGTTAAATCACCCCGTCCATAGGAAGGCAGCCACCCCAGCTCAATGGAAAACAGATAAATACTGAATATAGCGGTCAGGAAAACAGGGACAGAAATACCCAGAATACTGACTCCGAGAATCAATCTGGACAAAAAACTGTTCGGGCGAATAGCACTGTAAACACCTGCGGGAATGGAGATCAAAATAATCAGCAGGGTAGCACTGAATACCAGCTCAAGCGTCGCTGGTAACTTATCCATAATGACTTCCAGGGCGGGCTCTTTAAAGAAGTAAGAGGTTCCCAGGTCTCCCTGAACGGCTTTGGACATAAAGCGCCCATATTGCACCAGGAATGGATCGTTCAGGCCCAGCTCATCACGCAGCACCTCTCTTTCAGCTTCTGATACGGACTGGCCCACCATCTCCCTGAGAGGATCACCCAGATTATCCTGGATGGAAAAACTGATCAGGCTGATGACAAACATCACCACCAGACCCTGCATCAGTCTCCTGAATAAAAATAACAACATAAAAAATCCTGCAGCGTTTTATAGTTGCGAAAATGCCGCTCTACTCAGATGACGACACAGACTGACCAGAGAAAATTATCGATCAGAAAAAATAAAAAAAGGGCCAGCATAAACCGGCCCTGTGGGGATTACTTCTCACTAACGACCAGGTCAGCCAGGTATGGGAAGTTCATGATGTTCACCACTTCTTCGGCTTTCACACCTTTACGGGCACCCCAGGCCAGGTTCTCCCAGTGCAGAGGAACGTAAGCCGCTTCCTGATAAAGCTCCTTCTCAACTTCCTGCAGCAGTTTGGCGCGCTTGTCCAGGTTTGTTTCAGTCCCTGCCGCTTTAACCAGCTTATCGATGGACTCGTTGCAGTAGTTACCACTGTTGTACTGACCCCAGCCTGTAGTGTCATCCTTGCAGGCAGTCGTATATTCAGTCATGTTGGCTGAATCTTCGGTATCAGAGTGCCAGCCGATCATCATGATGTCAGCGGCACGCTCATCAAATTCTGGCCAGTACTGCGCCTTGGGCATGGTTTTCAGGTCAACCTTGATGTTAATACGCTCCAACATGCTGGCCACGGTCTGGGCAATCTTGGCATCGTTGATGTAACGGTTATTTGGCGCCATCATGGTGACAGAGAAGCCATCTTCATAGCCTGCTTCTTTCATCAGTTGTTTGGCTTTCTTCAGGTCATAACGTGGTGCCAGCTCATCAACATAGCCAACGTAACCTTCAGGTCCCTGCTGACCGGCAGCCTCGCCAAAGCCCTTCATAATCTTTTTAACAATGCCTTCGTTGTTGACAGCATAAACGATGGCCTGACGAACTCGCTTATCCTTGAATGCTTCAACACGATCCTGGTTCAGCTGGAAAGAGATCAGACGGGAACCGGTCAGAGTGATCAATTCAGCATCGTCTGAACGCTTGATACGCTCATGATCATTAGGTGGTACCGGATAGATAAAGTCCACACCACCGGACAGCAGAGCAGCAACACGTGTCGCATTTTCCTTGATCGGCGTCAGTGTAATCTTGTCCACGTTACCCGGAGACTGTTTGTCCCAATAGCCATCAAAACGCTCATATTCAAGCTTCACGCCCTGCTGACGCTCACTGACGACGTAAGGTCCGGTACCGGAAATGTGACGGGAAGCGAAGCTATCACCGTGCTTGACAATCAGCCCCTTATCACGGCCTTTATCATCTTTACCGCTATAGAACTGGCTGTCCATCGGGAAGATGTAAGTGGCAGAGTTCAGAACCAGTGGATAAGGCTTCCTGGTGACCAGATCAAAGGTGTAGTCGTCGATCACTTTCAGCTCGGCGAAAGGAGCGAAAATGGCTTTGTAGTCCGCACTGTCGACCATACGATCGTAGGTCCACTTGACGTCCCTGGCTGTCAATGTGTTGCCAGAATGGAACTTAACCCCCTTTCTCAGGGTAAAGCGCATGGTCAGGTCATCAATACGCTCCCACTTCTCAGCCAGACGAGGCTCAAAGCTCAAGTCCTGATTCCAGCGAATCAGTGGATCAAAGGACATATGTGCCATCTGCAGGGTACCGCCCGACAGCTGCTCATAAGGGTCCAGAGATACAGGGTCAGCGTCGTAAGCAACCTTCAACGAAGCGGCCTGTACACTCATGGCCAATGTAGAAGCCAGAGCAACTCCAGCCAGTGACTTGATCATTTTTTTCATTATTTTACCCTCTGGGCAGGTCAACAAACGTTTTTATACTTTTGTAAGAAACAACTTTTTCTGGAACAAAAAATAAAACTGATTCTGCGCTCATGGCAAAGAACACGGGCTTTAACGCGCTGGCCAATCAGACATCACACCAGTGCAACGGGTGCCTGTTGTAATTCCTTCAGACCCCGATGGGAGAGATGATCCATTTTCGGCATCAAATCAATCAGATTCCGGGTATATTCGTGCTCGGGCGATTTGAACAGCTTTTCGGTCTCATCCACTTCCACCAGCGTTCCATGCTTCATAACCCCAACCCGGTCGCACATCTGGCGGATCACCGTCAGATCGTGACTGATGAACAGCATGGTCAGGCCCAGCTCTTCCTGCAGATCTTTCAGCAAATTGAGAATCTGCGCCTGAACCGATACATCCAGCGCAGATGTAGGTTCATCACAAATCAGGAAGCGGGGACGGGTCGCCAATGCTCTGGCAATGGAAATACGCTGGCGCTGACCACCGGAAAACTCATGAGGAAACTTGATTCCGGCTCTACTGCCCAGGCCAACATGGTCCAGCAGGTCAGCAGTGATCTGTCGAATCTGCTGCTCAGACTGAGCCAGGCCATGAAAACGAATGGGCTCGGCAATAATATCGTTAACATTCATACGGGCATTCAGACTGGAATAGGGATTCTGGAATACCATCTGAATCTGTCGTCTTAAAGGCTTACGGGCCTTTTCGTTCAGCCGGGTAATATCATTACCTGCGAAAAAGACCTGCCCGGAGTCAGGTTGATAAAGACCCGCAATCACACGGGCAATGGTTGACTTGCCCGAGCCCGATTCACCCACCAGACCAAAGGTTTCACCGTCACGCACTTTGAATGAAACATTATTGGATGCTGTCACATAACGACGGTTCTTTTTCAAGAAAGCTGACTGGGTTTCAAATTTGAGCATGACATTTTCAACGCTCAGAAGATTCTCATCTTTTATAGAGCCAAAGGATTCACGCTGACCCAGCCAGTGATTTTTGACATCAATGCTGCGGCTTTCGACTTTCTCAATGTATTCAACCCGCGGAAAACGATGCAGTTTGACATCGGTTCTTGGCACAGCACTGATCAGACTCTGTGTATAGGGGTGTTCAGGATTTTTCAGAATCTTGCCAGGTTCACCAATCTCTACCAGTTCTCCCATATACATTACGGCAACGCGGTCTGTAACGTTTGCAATGACACCCATATCATGGGTTACCAATACACATCCGACTTCCCGCTCTTTACAGAGTTCACGAATCAAATCAAGAATCTGGTTTTGAATGGAAACATCCAGGGCAGTAGTGGGTTCATCAGCAATAATCAATTCGGGCTCGCCGGCCAAAGCAATTGCAATAACTACCCGTTGACGCATACCACCGGAAAATTGATGGGGATATTGTTTGATTCTGATTTCCGGCTCGGGAATACCCACGGCCTTCAGCAAATCGATTGCTTTAATGAAAGCTTCAGCCGGATTTAATCCGAGATTTTCGATAATGGTTTCGACTAACTGGGTTTCAATCGTCAGAAGCGGGTTTAATGAAGTCATTGGATCCTGAAAAATAAATCCAATTCTTTTGCCACGCACTTTACGAATGGCTTCACCAGAGAGACCTGAAATGATTTCACCATTCAACCTGATTTCACCACCCGCGACGCGACCGGGAGCACTGAGCAAATCAATAATGGCATTACCAACCGTGGACTTACCGGCTCCAGACTCCCCCACGAGGCCCAGAATCTCACCTTTGGCAACTGTAAAAGACATTCCCTTTACAGCCACTGCAACACCGTGACGTGAAGGAAATTCAATACGCAGGTCATTGACCTCCAATAAGGACATGCTCCCCCCCTCAAATTCAATGTGAAAACACAGTCGCTTCTTGATAACCGTTCCAATAAACGAAAAACTTTTAAAAGCTATTGTCCTGCTAATCGTTTATCAGCGGATTCTTTTATTGATGACTGTTTTTTCATCTAATTCTTATTCGTGCTTTGCCAATCCTTTCACTCTTGAATTAAACGGACTTACGGCCATAGAAACAAGAAAGATCCAATCAAAGCTTCGCGACCTGAAAGGTGCACATTCGCCTTTTGGCAAACACTCTATTTATACAGTCGCGCAACGACCAAGGCGGAAATTGTGCGAATCCGGGGTCCACCGGACGACGCTGCAATTGTATAATAAAGAGGCAACCGAGACTGTCCAACTCCACTATTGGCGGAGTTAAAACAGGCAAACCCATACAACACATTCGGGTAAACTGGAGGGGACTATAACCAGATAGTTAGAAAATAGGAAGCCTCATTAATTAATGACAGCTATTAAAACGGCATAATTTCGGAGATTACTTATATAGCTAAGTACTAATATGAAAAATATTATTAAGCGGTTCTCATACCCCCTGATACAAATCTGTTACGACAAATCTGCATGTAAACACCGTAAGGACGAGCCATCAGCATTAAAGCACCAGTCTGACCCAGACAGGCAGTAATAATCTGTTCCATTGTTGCACCTGTGGCAGCAACCAGAACAACATAAACCGGAATCTGGAAAGAGATAAACGCCACTATATCAAGAACAGTATCTCCAACTTTTCTTGATTTGAAGATATGGCTGTAACTCATTATCCAGTCACGATAGATTCCGTAAGGACGGGCAACCAGCATATTAACCGGAATACTCATCAAACGAGACTGCAGGGATTGTTCAATAGTCAACCCGGCCACCAGAATCTCAACCAGTAATCCAACAACCAATCCAAAACTGATCAGGGCAAATGTATCTGCCAGTGTTTCGCGTTTAATTGACATATCACTCCCCCTGAATGCAGACAATAGAAAACCTCTGACGTAAGTCACATCAGAAAAAGTCTGAAAAAAATTAATAGGTTGTCAGACACAGGCCGCTTGGTTTCGAGCGGTTAAGACACCTGTTTGACGCGGCATAATTTATACCTGACAAGAACAATTTACAACAGTGAAAAACTTTGTTTTATTATATAAAAACAAGATATATTTTGGCTAATAAATCATTTAACAAAATAATAAGCCAGCCTGGCCCATCAGAACCAAAAGTCTTACTAACGAAAAATTAACTTCTTAATCGAATTTCAAATTTCTGGTGAGTTTTTGATCAAGGCATACAGCGAGACTGGACCAGATAGCAAAAAACCCCACCTTTCAACGAAAGTGCAGGGTTTCAATTTCCTTTGGACTTGTGGAGTTCAGTGTCAGGCTGACTTAGCCAGGGGCAATAGAGGGAATTCTTTCAGTACCGAGTATTGAGTACCTTCAGCCGTGGTTTCGCTCTTCATCAATACCGCTTCATTAACCGTCATGCGGTAACTGGGCATATTGAAAAAATGGCTGTGAGTCACATGATGATGCTGCTTGAAACGAGCCAGTGTGACATGGGGTCGGAAGTTGCGCATTTCACGACGCATTCCGCACATAAGAGCGCCTTCTTCGCAAATTCGGGACAACGCATTCAACTGCTGGCCTGAATGTATATTCAAGGCCAGTGCCCGGGGTCTGTGTGCATCAGGGAAAAATTCGAAACACCCGGTCATACAGTCGAATCCGTGCACATTTGCCAGGGCATCTTCGATATAACTGGAAAACTGCTCAAGACTCTGTTCGCCACATTCACCCAGAAAGCGCAGTGTTATGTGCTGCTGCTGAGGCACCATCCAGCGAAGTTTGTGCTGAAGCACATCACCGGCGCGGTGGCGCGCTTTTTTGTGCAGTATCGCTGCAAGCTCCAGCGGAATCCTGACAGCGATGAATGCACGGATGTTTTTTTGATCTTTTGTTTTCATCAGACACTTCAATTATCACCGCTATTTGCCAGCATTATGCCTTGGTCCGGGTCAGATAGCGACGATAATCAGTTAAAATACGATTAAGGATTTGCTAGCCTGTCAGCTAATGCTTTCAGGGTTTGACGATTGGGCTTGAGACCGGTGGGTATCTGCTCAGCCGGGAGCAAGCGAATCATATCAGGAATCTTGAATCGGCTAATGATGCCTGCAAGCTTTTGTTTTGTAAATACCTCATTCAGAGAGCCCGACTCGGTTTGCACAAATGCAAAAGGCCTCTGCCCATAATCATCATCGCTTACAGACACCACAACCGCCATAATGATGTCGTCAATGCTGAGCAAGGCCTTTTCAATTTCCTCCGGATGGATGTTCTCCCCACCAGAAATCAGCATATTATCTATACGACCAATAACCATTATTTGATCACCGGAATACCGACCAATGTCGCCTGTGTGATACCAACCTCGCTCATCGACAATCGGAATAATTCTGCCGTCGTCAAAATAGCCCGCAGATAAGGTTTTGCCTCTGACCAGAATCTCTCCGGAAGCAACGATTTGCAGCTCCCGATAAGGTAGAGGCTCACCTGAGGTTACTCCTGAGCGGGTAAATTTCGGGGTTCCGGTACAAACCTGGGCACTCATCTCTGTCATACCATAAGTGGTTAGAATATTAATACCTTTCTCCTGAACCTGAGATACCAGTTCAGGAGACGCAAACCCTCCACCCAATAGAATGTATTTCAGCTTACTGTTATCCAGCAGATCGGCTCCTCTTACCAACAGTCTGCGCAACTGGGTATTGACCAGAGATACATGGGTGATTCTGTATTCCAACAGCAATTGCTCTAATGACATTTTTTGCGTATCTATCACTATCTCGGCACCTGCGAGCAGGCAACGAACCACAATGCCAAAGCCGCCAACATGGAACAGTGGCAGAGACAACAGCCAGCCGTCATGCTCTGTCAGAGGCGTACAGGATTGAGAGCCTTTGGCACTGTAAACATGATTGGAGAAAGTATGACTGACGGCTTTGGGCACACCGGTAGTGCCTGACGTAGCAATCAGATCAAACAGAGCTTCTGGCTCGATGACCAAACGGGAATCCGCTGCTTCAGGCTGGTCAGAGAAGCTGGGCCATTCCAGGCCCGTTATTGCTCCAAACCCTTCATGAAGGGTCCACTGGGCACCGATCTTCTGGCAATACTGCCTCTTCTGCACGTCCGGCATTTGCGGATTGACCGGGCAAAAGACCCACCGGCCTCTCAGGCAGGCTATGCTCAGTATGACCGCATCCCATGCACAGGTTATCGGTACCAGAATCCGATCGCCTCTCCTGACACCCTGACTATAAAATGCATCAAGGAGTGTTTCTGCCTTTGCGTCCAGCTCAGCCCTGGATACAGGCTGACCATTCACTCTGGCAACGACCCTTTGAGGATCTTTGAGTGACCAGTCTCTCAGAGGGCAGAACGATAACTCCATACATTCTCCATGGCATTGAGTAAATCTAAAGACATTCGTCGACCGTACTCAGGCAACCGGCAAAATCCGGGGTTCTGAAAAGCAGAGAGCGTATCAAGGCCAGGACTTTCCATCGGGTCACACTGCAGGCTGAGTTGCTCGATCAGAGTCAACCCCAAAGTACTTTCGAAGGATGAGCTGAAAACGACTCTGGCCTTTTTTTCTCTGGCCCAGTCAGCCAGAGTCAAACATCTGGACACACCACCCACCAGGGTTGGTTTTAATACGACAGCCCTGAGTCCGTCTTCAGCTCTGAGTCTATTCATTTCCGGCAGCATCGTGCCGAGTGCCGACTCCTGCAATGTTTCGTCCAGCGCGTACCCGACACCGGTTTTTTGGAATAATTGCGGAAATTCTTCATAATACTGTGTAGGTTCTTCGATGTAGCTGACTCTGCTGGCTGGCACCTGCCTGGCAAACTCTAAAGCCTCATCGAAAGACCACCGTTGATTGGCATCCAACCTCAGTTTTACATCGTCCGGAATCCGATCAAGAATTTGATTAACCGCATCCACATCCTGCCCAATGCTATTGCCCCCGACCTTTAACTTGAACTCATCGGGCCAATTCCCGGACCAGTCATCCAGACGTTTGAGCGTCAATGCATCGGCTCCCATAAGCAAGGGTGATTCAGAGACCCTCTCTTGACTCCAATGCTCTTTGCCGAGACTGAACTGAATGCTCTCGATGGCAAAAGCAACCGACGGATATAGAAGACTCTGATCAATCACCCCCCGGGAACAATAGTATTCTGCCGCATCTTTCAGCTGCTCCTGAGCTTCAAAGACAGTTTCCCGGCTAAAACCTGGTAGTGGCGAAGCTTCGCCGTAATGCACCTGCCCATTCTGATCGACCATCTCAAGAATGAGCCCTTCACGGATTGTCAGTGTCATCGTTTTTAACGAAAGAGGCTTGCTCAGTGGTTGTCGATATCGATATAGGTTGCAGGACTGAAAGAGAGCAAGTGTCATAATGAACTCAGATCACAAAAGTAGCTGCCTTGTAACTGCGGCCATAGCTTCTGGCTGCTCCCGGTGGATGTTATGGCCTGCTTCTTTAATCTCATGAACACTATGAACACACCCCATCTCAAGTAGACGATGAGCGACGTCCTGAAATTTCAGGTCACGTTCGCCACAAAAATAATGTGACGCTTCTGAAGAACGATTGAGCACCCCGCAGAACTCTGGCTGCCGGGACAGGCTGAACGCTTCCAGTACCCATGCCAGAGATTCCCCATTCGTACCGGCTTTGTCGGGAGATAAGCCTTCAATTTGATGACTTGAACAACGATGCCGCATTAGTCGCTCCCGCTCGCGACTGTTCAGGTCCGCAAAGACTGGCTGGTGATACCAGCGCTGCAAAACTTCATTGAGTGGATCATTGCGAAACTGCTCCGCCCAATCCTGATCATTCTTCCAGCGAGCCTGACGCTCAGCGTTGTCTTCCAAACCAGGATGGGACGACTCCAACAGCAGCCGGTCAATAGCCTCTCCTGCCTGAGCAAGGTGGCTCATGGCCAGTCGCCCGCCCAGTGAATAGCCCAACACACTGTAATGATCGAGTCCCAATTGATAAAGCGTTCCCAGCAGCAGATCGCTGAACGCTTCAAAAGCATTATCCTGACTGACTTTGACATCACGACTTTTGCCATGCCCGGGTAAATCAACGGCTATCAGATACAGATCAGTTTCCAGGTGTCTGGCGAACTCCTCCCAGTCCCCGGAGTCTCCGAGAAAACCATGCAACAAAACCAGCGGCACACCTTCACGGATACCCCAGGTTCGATAAGCAAGGTTGGTTGCGTTCATGACAACATCTCCAGCTGGCTCAACGCCTGCTTTATCTGCTCAGCAGCCTGACCGGGTCGCGTCATCACTTCAATGACTGATGCACCCGGCTTTTGCCTCACTTGTTTCAGCAAAGCTGCCAGCGTCTCTCGACTGTCCGGCTGATGGTAGGGCAATCCAAACATTTCCGCAGCCTGACGGGCATTCAAGCCATGAGGGCTGACAAAATATTTCTGCGCGGCTTCGGGTCGATCCTCAACCGGCAACAGGTTGAAAATACCACCGCCATCATTATTGATGACCAACAGAGCAAAGGGTGAATTCAACTGCCTCAGTAATTGCAGGGAATTTAAATCGTGGAGAAATGATAGATCACCGACGACAGCCACCATAAATTTCTTTTCGCCCACAGCACAACCTGCTGCCGTTGCCAGCAATCCATCAATACCACTGGCACCACGGTTAGCATATACCTGCCCGACCGGGGCAAGGGAGAACATATCCAATAGTCGAATGGGCAAACTGTTGCCAACAAAAAGACAATTGTCGTCAGGCAATAGTTTGGTCAGATACGCCCCCAGCCAACGTTCAGTCAATGACCCCGGGGCCGAGTCCAGCCTGACCACCAAAGTATGAATCGATTGCGATAACTGCTCGATCTGTCCTTTCCATAATGGATCAGAGCCCTGGTCATCAGAAAGTTCAGTCAACATACGACAGCAGTCTGCAACAGGCCCGACCAGCCGATAGGTCTGGCAGTGACCGGTATCCATTCGGCGAAATGCCTGGCCAAGCATCCAGTAATGCTGCCAGTCGCCGGAAGAAATGAACTTATCCAGTCTCTTTGAAACCAGATGAGCACCCACCTGAAGAATACGATCAGCCTGACTCAACAGCGCTTTTCCGGCTTTGCTGGCCAGAAGCAGATCAGGATGGGAAACAGCCAACGAATGGCCATAAAGCTGAGATTGAATGTCGGCCAGAAGAGGCCAGCCCAATGCCCGGGCCAACCCTGCAACCGTTTCGGCAGACTCTTGCTCATTAATACGGCCCACTATGATCAAACCTTTGCCCGTCGAAAAATCTGACCAGGCAACAGGACTTTTGTTGAGTGATATATTCATCCCAGTGTCGTAGACAGTGTGAGGCGTTCTGGCTGAGCACCAGAACGACAGTCGACTCAGATAACCTGAAAAATCATGGGCCTTGCCTTCCGGATACAAAGGCTCCCGAAACATGCAGTTGATATGCATGGGAAGCCCCTGCTGGCAGGAGCGGGCAAAGGCCTGATCAATACTGGTTAATAGCCAGCTGGGGGGAATATTCTCATCAGGTGTTGGCAACTTAAGAGCAGCTCCGGGATAACCGGCATAAATATCCTGCTGCTCAATGGCCTGATTGGCACCGCAGTCAATAAGCTCGGGAGGTCGATCAGCCGTGACTATAACCAGAGAAACACCAGACTGCCTGGCTTCTATGATGGCTGGATAAAGGTTTGCAACCGCTGTCCCGGAAGTTGTGATCACTGCAACCGGTTTCCGCGTACTTTTAGCCAGTCCCAGAGCAAAGAAACCCAAACCGCGTTCGTCAAAATGGACATGCTTTTCAAACTGACTGAATTCTGCTGCCACCAGCGTCAATGGCGCAGAGCGGGAGCCTGGTGCAATACATACCTGCTCTACACCCAACCGGCTGAGCTCTTCCAGAATCAGTGCTGACCAGAGAAAATTCAGGCTAGGATGTCTGGTGGGAAAGGTCATTAGATCTTCCAATTTGGTTAGATGCATTCAGCACAGGGGCTTCAGGGTCCAGCAATGACAGAAGGGTTCCGATCTTGCTATCCAACTCCTGCCACTCATCCTGAGCATCTGAGCCATTGACTATCCCGGCACCTGAAAACACCCTGAGCCGTTTCTCTTCCAACAAAGCACTGCGAATCGATACCGTGAACTCACTGCGCTTTTTACCGAGCACACCGCAAGCTCCGGCGTAGAGTCCTCTGCTGTAGACTTCACGTTCTTCAATGAAGTGTCTTGCCATCTCCCTGGGTTCACCACCCACCGCAGGCGTAGGATGCAAGAGAGAAAGAAGCTGACTGTCACTGACTTCGTCTTTGAGCACGCCCCTTATTACTTGCCTTAGATGCTGAATCGTTTTTAGTTTGACCACAGAATGACTGCGGTCAAATTCCAGATCACAGCAGATGGATTCCAGACGCCTGCGGATATCATCCAGCACGAGACGATTCTCATGAACGTTCTTAGAGTCATTGAGCAGACACAACTCAAGTTTGAAATCTTCATGGCGACTGCTGCCCCGCCGGGTCGTCCCTGCCAGGGCTTCAGTCTGAACAACGCGATCAACCCGGCGAAACAAACGCTCCGGAGAGCAACCAAAGAAAAGTGAACCCTGATCGGATTCAAAAGCAAAAACATAAGATCTCGGGTTCGCCAATTGCCAGTGATAGAGCAGCATCCAGGGGTTCAGCTGACCTTCCAGAAGGCTCAATTGTGCCTCTCTGGAAAGCACCACTTTTTGCAAGGCTCCTGACTCAAAACCCTCAAGGGCATGCCCAATCAAAGAAGTCCAGTGTGCCTGATCGGGTATGAATTTCGGGTCTCCCAATAAATAGTGAGTACCTACCTCTTCAAGTGCCCAGTTGACTTGCGCCAGATAGCCCAGGACCCTCTCAATACTGGTGCCCCATAACAGCTCATCATGCCCCGGCAGATGACAGGCCAAAGAACAGCCTTTTCGGGTCTGAACCACTTCGATCACCGGAAAAAAGAATTCGCCATACCCAAATTCAGGCCAGATCATCTTCTGACTGTCCGAAAAAGACAGGTATCCGAGGCAACGCGTTGTTTTATCCAACATTGCGTTCACCTGTTGAAAGCAAGTGTTCACCTCTGCCTGATCTTTGACTTTAAACCGCCAGGCTTTGCCAAGACCCGCTACCTTGTAGTCACTTTCGCGATCCTGCCAGTAGCTTTTTCCCGGTAATGCCTGACCTGACAGCCAGTTGAATAAATTAATCATGGGAAGGGGCTGTTCTATCCGTACCAGAGTCTGCTCCGGTGCACCGGACAGCCGAAGCTGCCTCAGCCTCTCAGTCAGCTCTGCTACCTGACTTCGGACTTCTTCTATCAACATCCTACTCCCAAGCGCCTGGGTCAAATTCAGATAATAAATTCTACCTATCAGAATCAATCCCTTCAGGATGGTATTTTCCAAAGCATTATGTAAGTCAGGAAAGAACAGCATTTTGAAAGACAAAAGGCTCAGACAATTTCACAAAATAACTCCACCCGAAAGCCCCAACAAAAGCATGACCAAAAGCCGAATGAAAATGATATTATAGAACCCGACATAAATACTCTGGAACTGGATCGAGTATGGCAACCAATGGCGAATCTGCCAAAAGATGGCTGGAAGAAAATCAGGATAAGGTTTCTGTTGAACGTATACGACAAATTAGAGATAACATCTCAAACAAACTACAGGATCTCGATGAATCCGACGAGGCCTATCCCGGTCTTCTGGAAGCTCTGGATGTGATGGATAATCATCTGCTTCAGCAAGAAGGTGACTCACCTGCACCAGAAAGTGAATCTGCCAGCCTGGACTTGGGCCCGCTGGTTCCTCAATCCGACCTTCAAACCCCTCAACTCAGCGCCCAAGAGAAAAAGTTGAAGTTTCAGCAGTTGCTGAAAACCGGGAAAGTCTAACGCTCAGACCTTCACAACCTCTGTGATCACAGCTACCGAAGTTAAAAAACACCTTACACAAGACTGTGGCACCGCACTGATCTCTTTTGGTGCCACGCTGAAAGCCCTGGCATTTTTTCAATCAAACGCTCAGTATGAAACTTTCAGCCGCTTGCACTCCGCTACCACCAGATCATAACTCCAGACCCGATCTTCGGGAGCAGGTTCTTCATGCTCAATCAACTTGTGACACATCTGCATGGGGTTCAACCCTTTCTTCTTCAGTCGCTCCAGGGTTTGTTTCAACTCGGCATCATGAGGATCAATCTCATCACTCTCCTGATGACGCTTTTTGACAGCCACTTGCAATTGCTTCATGGCATCCTCCCACTGTGAACTCAGGATTTGTTAATGGAAAAAGACACCTCTTACTCTATACCCGATGGATTAATTCTGCGTAATGCTAAGCAATTATGACAACGAGGGCTCTTCATCATCAACACGGGAAACAATACAAGTCCTGCTCGACACTTTTTCAAAACGATCTAACATATTCCTCGAGGGCTGGCGTCCCAAAAAGCTGAACAAAATACAAGCCACCATAGAAATCACGAACCCTGGTATTATCTCGTAAAGATCGAACAGGCCACCGGTTAACGGTTTCCATATCAGCACGGTGACAGCACCAGTAACAACACCCGCCAAGGCTCCCAGCCCGGTCATTCTTTTCCAGTAAAGAGACAGCAGCAAGGCCGGACCGAATGCCGCCCCCAGACCAGCCCAGGCATAAGACACCATTGCAAGAACACTGCTGTCGGGATTCATCGCCAACCATGTGGCGATCACCGCAATGCCTACAACCGCCAGTCGACCCACCAGCAAAACTTCCCGGGCATCGGCGCCAACTTTGAAAAGATCCCGATAAAAGTCTTCAGCAAAAGCCGTAGAACAGACCAGCAACTGAGAATCGGCAGTGCTCATGATGGCCGCCAGAATGGCTGCCAGTAATATGCCAGCAATCACCGGATGAAACAGTGTATTCACCATCAACATAAAGATGGCTTCCGGATCATCCAGCTGAATACCGGACCGCTGCGTATAAACAATACCCGCCAGACCCACCATTAAGGCGCCCAGCATACAAATGCCGGTCCAGCTCACAGCAATTCTTCTGGCCAAAGTCAGCTGGTCTGAAGATTGCACCGCCTTAAATCGGGCCAGGATATGAGGCTGACCAAAATAACCCAGCCCCCAACCCAGTAGAGAGACAATGGTAATGAGTGAAAGCGCCTGACCTTCACTGGTTGTAAAAAGGTTCAGAAGCTCCGGATTCAGCGCACCGATTTCCACAAACACCTGATCCACCCCGCCACTGACCTGCAGTGCTGCAATGGGCACAATCAGCAAAGCGGCTGCCATGAGCAAACCCTGAATCAGATCCGTCCAGCAAACCGCCAGAAAACCTCCAAACAGGGTGTAAGAGATCACCGACAACATTCCAATGACTACTGCCCACTCATAATCAATGCCAAAAACAGATTCAAAAAGCTTGCCCCCGGCCACCAGACCAGAGCTGGTATAAAACAGGAAGAAAACAAGGATGAAGGCTGCCGATACAGGTTGCAGAAACCCTTTACGATCTTCAAAACGACTGGCGAAATATTCCGGTAAGGTCAGTGAGTCATCGGCAACTACGCTGTATACTCTCAAGCGTCGGGCAACAATCAACCAGTTCAGCCAGGTCCCCCCCAACAAGCCTGCAGCCAACCAAAATGCTTCCAGACCTGCGGCAAAAGCATAGCCCGGCAATCCCAGCAACAACCAGCCACTCATATCCGACGCCCCCGCGCTGAGGGCTGCAGACCATGGACCCAGCGAGCGGCCCCCAAGAAAATAATCTGCCGAACTGAGCGTTCTCTGCCAGGCGATGTAGCCAACCCCCAGCATCACGGTAAAATAAACCAGAAAGGTCAGGATTATCTGCAGGTTTCCTTCGGGCATAATTAATTCCATGATTGTTGTTGGTGCTTTTTTTTAATCAAGGTAGTTCATTTATGAATCTTCGGTAATATTCAGGCATTTTTTATAGTCAGATGGATTAATCGACTATTTTTCCCAACTCACCAACCTTAACCACCTACTTAACTCAGATTTCCTTTCGAATTAAGATTATCTGGCTATCCTTATCTCCCATATCCAGTCTTTATGAACTGCCGGCATCTTGATACTGGCTTCTGTCTGGAGCCAACTGTCCTGAGTTCAACCCATGGCAATGCACCCCATGATCCAACTTAAAGACTGCGACCGAGTCTGGATTAACGTCAATCTGGCGACTTTTGATCCTGCCGTGTCAGATCCTTATGGCTTGAAACACCATTGTGCCCTGGGTATTCACAGTGGAAAAATCGCACGCATCGAATCCATGTCCGAGGTTACTGCTACGCGACTGCCCTATGACGTAATCGATGGTCATAATGGCTGGCTGACACCCGGCCTCATAGACTGCCATACGCACCTGGTTTTCGGCGGCCATAGAGCTCAGGAATTTGAACTGAGACTGAAAGGCGTGCCCTATGAACAGATTGCCGCCCAGGGCGGTGGTATTCTTGCCACTGCCAGGGCCACCCGGGTGCGCTCCAAAGAGCAACTGATTAAATCGGCTCTGCCCCGCATCAAGGCATTAACCACTGAAGGCGTTACGCTGATCGAGATCAAATCAGGCTATGGCCTGAACCTGACGGATGAAATCAAGATGCTGGAAGTGGCCAAAGAGCTGCGCAATCGCCATTCTGTAAAAATTATCAATACCTTGCTGGTTGCCAATGCATTGCCTCCGGAGTATGCGGGCAGAACCGATGAATACGTTGACATGATCTGCCAACAACTCATCCCGGAATTAGCTGAAAAAAAACTCGCAGAAGCCGTGGATGTAAATTGTGAAAATGTTGCCTTCACCATGACCCACAGAGCCAGAATTTTTCAGGCAGCTATAGACCACGGCCTGCCGACAAAATGCCATACCGAACAGTTCAAAGAAAATGGGGGAGCTTCTCTGGCAGCACAAATGAATGCACTCTCCTGCGATCACCTGCAACATATCTCTGAGCAGGGTATTGTCGATATGGCCGAATCCGGATCTATTGCGGTACTGCTTCCCGGGTCTTACTACTTCATGCGTTCTCAGACTGTCCCCCCCGTGGAACTGCTAAGGCAATATCAAGTCCCGATCGCTCTTGCCACAGATACCAACCCAGGGACCTCACCTCTGGCCTCAATAAGAATGATGATGAATATGGGATGTATCTTTTTTGAACTCACACCCGCAGAAGCTCTGGCAGGGGTCACTGTTAATGCTGCTCGAGCTCTGGGTATTGCCGACCACTATGGCAGCCTTGAAGAGGATAAGGTGGCAGACTTCTGCCTGTGGGATATTGATCATCCCAATGAACTGGCTTACCAACTGGGGCACTGTCCTTTGCGGCAGCGGGTTGTTGATGGGGTGATTAGTGATGTTAGTGACTGATGGACTCAAACAGGGGGAGTTCCCACACTCCTTTTCTATCAGTTCTTAATCGAAAGCAGGCCTGAACTTCTTAAAACAGGAAAAGCTACTCATAGACCTCAATGTCGCACGACACATGTCTGCAGTTAAAAAGTACATCTGAATCGGGAATTGTTGGAAATATCATTGATATCTTCCGATACTTTTTTGCAGTAGTCATCAGTGCTGACCGAGACAGCGAGGTGGGGGGGGGTTGCAGTTATTACCTTTAAGCACGAGACAGTTGCCATTGGCAAGATAGCAATTACTGGAAGAGTATACAGATAAAAGACTGAGGACCTGATTTAGCAAATTATAAGGGTCAACATGTAAAAAAAATCGACACCTTACATGTAAATTTAAAAAGCTTTGCTAGACTATTTCTCCAAGCCGGTTAGCGCAAGAACATTGAGCTAACCATTCTATATCATTGAGACTTATATAGTTTGTCGTTTTTATAATCCTGCATACTTGAAAGTGGGCTTTGCTTACTCAAGGGTGTCGTTTGTCTGTTGCCAAAGAAAGACGTTTTTTCTAAATTTTTATGTTGTTTGTCGTATGTTTCTCCGTGTGCGGAGAAATCGGTGTTTTGTGCCTTCAGATGATCAACAGAAAATAGCGAAAAAAATTTGGACGGGCGGTAGCCTTTCTTTTGAATTTATCTGTCTATTTGTTCACCCAAGGGCGATGAACCGTAAGCATGTTTCAAAGCCTTCTCAACCGTAGGCACAGAACTCAGATCCATCAGAAAATCATTATGCTTAAAAAGTTAAACAACCTAATTGTCTGTACTTCGTCTCACTACTCCCCCTTATGATTTATGACTATTGCATTATAGGTGGTGGCCTCATAGGTCTGGCAACGGCTAAGGCCGTCTTGGAGAGCCGTAAAGCTTCAATATGCTTAATAGAAAAAGAGGAACGTCTAGCCACACATCAGACTGGCCACAATAGTGGTGTCGTTCATGCTGGAATCTACTACACACCGGGTAGTTTAAAGGCGAGATTATGTCGCCAAGGGCAGGTAATGACGAGAGACTTTTGCAAAAAACACAAAGTGCCCTTTGAACAATGTGGTAAGTTGATTGTGGCAACTAATCCAACTGAAAAACAGCGTCTTGAGTTGCTCTATCAACGAGCAGCGGCTAATGGCATAGATCTCAAACATCTTACAGCAGCAGAAATTCGAGCTATCGAACCGAACATTAGAGGCACTACTGCGCTTCTAAGTCCGAAAACGGCGATAGTAAATTACAATGAACTCGCAATAAAAATAGCAAAGTTACTTGAAAAAGTTGGTATTGATTTCATTCTTGGGCAAAAGGTTCTTTCGATAATAGAGAAGAATGATGTGGTGCAAGTTTCGACTAATAGTAAAAGTTGGTCGGCAAGAAAGTTAGTTGTTTGTGGTGGCTTACAAGCTGACAGGCTTGCACGATTAGCAGGAATTGAGATTGACTTTCGTATTGTCCCCTTCAGGGGTGAGTATTTCCGACTTCCAGCAAGCAAGAATAATATCATCAACCACTTAATTTATCCTGTTCCAGATCCAAGTCTTCCATTTTTAGGTATCCATCTCACCCGAACCATAGAAGGTGGAGTCACCGTTGGACCAAATGCTGTCATAAGTTTCGCGCGCGAGAAGTATTCTAGGTTCTCATTTGACATAAGAGATTTGTCGTCGTTCATAACTTTTTCAGGATTTTGGAAAAAAATATGGAAACACCGAAGTAACGCATTACATGAACTAAAAGGTAGTATTTTGAAGTCAGCGTATCTTTTGGAGTGTCAAAAATATTGTTCGGTACTTAGCCTTAGTGATCTAACTTCAAGACATTCTGGAATACGTGCTCAAGTCATAACCAAAAATGGTGAAGCTGTGGATGATTTTTTGTTTCTTGAGACTAATAGGATGCTACATGTATGCAACGCACCATCACCCGCAGCAACTTCGGCTATGCCTATCGGAAAGATGATAGCCCAAAGAATCATTTGACTGAACTATTAAATCGGGTGAATTCACTTGAAAGCTGATTTATTAGCAGGAGATTGGAACAAGAATCTGTGAAGTGACAAACTCTAAACCGAAGCCTTAAGCGTTCAAGCTTAGCGCAGGTTCCATCTGTTTGTCGTGATCAGATTTTAACGGATTGGCCCCTAATTTCTCTTTCCAAATTCGCTGGTTCAGCTCTCGGTTATCTCGAGCTGGATGGTGGTTGTTGCTTCTCAAGCTAGTTGTGGGACTATTCAACCAGAGGTTTCGCTTTCTGTTATTACCTCCAGCGATCTAAAATCACAGGTTCGAAATGACTTCTCGATTAACCACTTCATGGCCGATTACCATAGTGCTACCAGCACTCAGGGAAAGGAGCAATGATCAACCGAGAGGACTACCCTATGATAAAGCAAGCCAGAAAAAAAGGGGCTGTCTTGAGGACATTGCCTGACAGACTGGAGGCTCAGACAGTACAGAAAATAAGAAAGCTTAATTCGAGCATAATCTGTTTGTTTTATTAAATATTCTGTGATGAATTGAGATTTATATGAGTTATAAAATAGTTGTTACAGGTGGAGCTGGTTACATTGGTTCAATACTAGTGCCTGAATTACTTGTAAAAGGTTATGAAGTTACTGTATTGGATAATTTCATGTACAAGCAATCAAGTCTGAATCATTGTGCATATCATCGACATTTTACCGTAATTAAAGGAGATATCAGAAATAAATCAATTGTAGCAACGTTACTTAAAAGTGCTGACATAGTTATACCTCTTGCTGCGTTGGTAGGTGCACCGCTTTGCAATTTTGATCCAATAAGCGCTACATCAACAAATTACGATGCTATCAAGATGATGCTCAAACTATTATCTAAAGATCAGTTAGTGCTAATGCCGACTACCAATAGTGCATACGGCACAAGTGAGCCAAACTGTTATTTTGACGAGCAATCTCCACTGAACCCAATAAGTCAGTATGCCAGAGAAAAGGCTGAGATTGAAAAATATTTAATGGATCATAGCAATGCAATAAGTTTCCGACTTGCAACCGTTTTTGGCATGTCGCCAAGAATGCGGATAGATTTGCTAGTTAATGACTTTACTTACCGTGCTGTTTATGACCGATTTCAGGTGTTGTTTGAGAGCAATTTTAAGCGAAATTATATTCATGTAAGAGATGTTAGTCGTGTTTTTCAGCATGGGATAGATAATCATGCGATAATGAGAGGTGAAATATACAACGTCGGATTATCTGATGCAAATTTATCAAAAAAAGAACTTTGTGAACATATAAAAAGGCAAATACCTGATTTTGTTTATTTTGAAGAGAAAATCAGGAAAGATCCAGATCAGAGGAACTATATTGTCTCAAACAAGAAAATCGAAGCAACAAAGTATAAAACAAGCTTCACAATTGATGATGGTATAAGAGAATTAATAAAGGGATATAAAATGATTTCAAACTCACGCTATCAAAATTTATGAGCAGAGTTTTTTCATGTAAGACCATCTATTTAATTAAATCCAAGAGTGAGTGAAAGTGAGAAAATTCATCCTCATTGATCAATCTATAACTGATTCAGGAGGTCATCATCTTGAATATGCACTGCGAACTTTGAAAGCGGCAAAAAAAAATGGATTTAAAACAGTTCTTGTGACAAACCAAAGTTTCAAAAACATGGAAGTTAATGGAATCGACATAGTAGAAAATATATTCAAGTATACATTCTGGGAAAACCTAAAAAGTGAACAAACATTTACTTCAAAAGCTATTAAAGCACTAGCAAGAAGAGCAGGTATAATTAAAAAAAAACTTGTTTCGGAATTCGTAAAAATAGGATTTGAATATTTTATTGAGAAAATAAGCCAACTTAAACACATAGATATAGATAGAAAATACGACACACGAAATAAGTTAAAAAAAGCAATACTTATTGTAAAACCAGTCATCAGAATTTTATTAAACAAATTAGTAAGACATGTGTTTTTTAAAAAAAATATGGATAGTCACAACAATCAATTTTATAAAGATTTATTACTTTTACATAAAAATATAAATATAGCTGACAATGATATAGTATTTATTCCAACCATAGGGAATATTGAGTTGAAAGGCTGTTACAAAGCAATAAAGAATCATTTAAAAAATGAAATTAATTGGCACTTCTTATTTAGAAGAAATATATTTTCAGGCCGTGAGTTTGATTACTCTAACCAAATAAAATATCAACTAAATTTAATAGAAACCCTTTCATTGTGCAAGCAAATATCTTTAAGAAAACCTCTATGCTTAAATTTTTATACAGATACAGACCTTCTCTCAGAGCAATATAATTTATTAGGCTTGGTGAAATTTTGCACATTACCAATACCACAAGACACCTTGCTTAATAAACATAAAAAAACATCAGAAAGCACACTAAACATATCGTACATAGGAGATGCAAGAGATGAAAAAGGATTCCATCTCTTGCCAGACATTGTTGGAAAAACAATAGAGGCAGGGTATTCTTCAGATGAAATAAAATTCACCATCCAAAGTAATTTCAATATCAAAGGCGGTGAGTCAAAGACACGAAAGGCAAGATATCAGTTAATAGAGAATTACAGTGATATGGTAAAAATAATCGATGGACCATTCAATAGTGAAAAATATATTGATTTAATAAACGATTCAGATATTATTTTAATACCTTACAACCATGAACATTATTATGCTAGAAGCTCAGGTGTGTTTGCAGAGGCTTTAGCGGCTGGAGTGCCATTTATCATACCAAGTAAAACATGGATGGCATACGAAGCAGATAGATACAATCAATTTTTTTACGAGTTACTACTTCTTAGTAACAAAATACATCAAACGATAATACTTAAAAGAATACATTCCTACTTTAACATTACTATTAAATGTAAATCCAACACAGAAAAAACAAACCTGATAATAAAAATAGAACAGTATAGAGAAAACCCTGGAACATATATGGATGCAACATGGAGAAATAGTTACAATAGTACAGTTAATAAATCAAAGTACATCTCGTCAATTAGCTTAGATTTGAGAAACAAAACCGCATTAGGTTTAATTTGCATTCCAAGCAGTAATTCGAGCACACTATCTTTTTTTTTAGATGGAAAATTAAAATCCTTTCATATGATAAAATCAATATACATTTATGAAATTGAATTATCGTCAAATTCAACAATATACCAAGGTGGTGTTTTATACTCAAACGATAAAGACATACCAAGCGCAATTTTTGAATTAATAAAAAAGCGATCATACTATGAAAAAAAAATGGTTGATATAAGAAATGAGTGGTTAAAAAAATCAAGTCTGAATACATTAACGACCCCGAGGATTAGCAGTCAATGAAAGTATTAATCGTAGAAAAAGACTTGTACAATAGTGTTGGTGGTGGTCAAACAATTTATCGTCAAATCATAGAATCTACGCCTGAAGTCGAATTTTATTATTTTGAAGAAAAAAACATAACAAAATACAGATACAGAAAGCCAAAGAATGCACATTCAATTAAACTACTTCCTCGAAAAAAAATTGAACTATCAATGATTCCAGCCCCGCCATCCTTTATTAAGAATGCAATTGAAGAAGCTCATCAATATTCACGTTCTGTAGCTGGAATGACTTTCGACATTATTGACCAACCAGACTACCTTACCATTGGTTCAGTTCTAAGATTAACGCTTAAATCAAATAAAGTCACATTCAAAAGAATTTTACTTTCTCTCCATGGCAATATATCTACATCAATAAAATTAAACTGGGATAGGACAAAAAGCGAGAACATATATGATTTAGTACATCTGGAAGAGTTACAGTTCAAAAGCTCGGACGGTGTTTATTCAATTTCGCCATATTACATGGAAGAATGGATAGGCAAGCAACACAACTTAATAACTTTTGTTGATCCAATCTGTTTTATAAAATCAAAAATTACAGATGAAGCATTCAGTAATAAAAAACCTGACATTTATTGCATTGGAAGGAGGGAAAGAAGAAAGGGAAATGATATTTATACAGAACTTGTAAAATGGTTGTCTCAAAGAACATACGACAAATTATATGATATTGGAGATGATGACTATTCATTTAATGGAATATCTTCAAGTGTTCTATTAGAAAAAATCGCAAAAAATAGAGAAATAGTTATTAATCACATGTCTCCAATAAATAAGGAAGAAATGTTCAGTATATATAAGAGAAAAAGCATTATTTTATTGCCTGTTAGATATGACACACTGAATCTAGTGGCACTTGAAGCCTTATTTTCTGGATGTCCAGTAGCGATCTCCGACAAAGCAGGCGTTTGTAATTATTTAGATAGATACCACCCAAGCCTACCTTATGTGAAAATAAATATGGATAACTTATATTCGTCTATCAATAAACTACAATCCCTAATCGACAACTACGAATACTACAGAAGCCGTCTTAAAAGTTTTCTACAAAAGTTTCATTCAAATGAAAAGCAAAGAAAACTAAATTTTTTAAAAATATACCAATCTTTCATTGATAAAGAAGCAAAGAATAATGATTCTTCTTTTTATCTGTGTGAGTATAAAGAGACGAAATTACAAATACGATCAATTATAAATAGATCAATAAAATTAATCCCAGAACAAATAGTCCATAACGTTAAATACCTTATAAGTTCTCCTTACGACTATATTCACTCCAGAATAAATTCAGATAATCTTCGTTCAATAAAAGAGAAATTATATCCATTTAATATCATAATAAAACAAAACAAAAAAATAAAACTATTAGGAAAGATAGATGAAAATTGCAGAGGTCTACTTGAGTATAAGAAAAGTTTAATATCAGCTAGTAATAATAAAATATTCTCGCGTTGTAATTTCTGGCGTGAGTTATCACGTATAGAGGCTATGCTTGGTAACGAATTAAATTCAGCAACTTACCAAATAAGAATACTTAGATGTCTAGGTAGTGATAATTTAGGAATATTGAATAACACACTTAGCATTCTGAATAAATATAATTACCATGAAGAAGCAACGGTATTAAGCTTAATGTATGACAAAAACAATCAAGCAGAAAATAGCATATATAAATACCTGCACGAGCGCAAAAAAAACCATAGTGAATATGTTGAAAAAAAATGGGAACTGATTAGTGACGATAGATATTCTATTAAAACAAAGGTATCAATAATTATTTCAATTTATGACGCTGCGGAAAAATTAATTTTCTTTCTAACAGCACTGAAAAATCAAACATTAATAAAAAAAAATTGTGTAGAGATTATTCTCATAGACAGTGCCTCACCAAGCAATGAGTATGAGCTATTTCGTAGATACCAACTAGAAAATCAACTAAATGCAGTCTATGCCCGATCACAACAACGTGAGACTATACAAAGTGCGTGGAATCGAGGTATAAAACTTTCAAAATCTCCATATCTTGTATTCTTGGGTGTTGATGAAACACTTTACCCTGATTGCTTGGAAATACTTTCAGATGAATTGGATGATAACTCTAAAATAGATTGGGTCATGGCTAATAGTCTGGTAACTGAAGTTGAGCCAAATGGTCTATTTAATAGAGATATCATGGTTTATGATCGTACAGGAGGCAAAAAGGAACATGTATATCTTGAAACCTGTTATTTATCATGGGTTGGCGGCATGTATCGAAAAAATATTCATGAAAGATGCGGTTATTATGATGAGACATTTAAAGCTGCTGGTGATACGGAATTTAAAAACAGAGTATTACCATTTATAAAAATAAAATACATCCCAAAAGTACTGGGTTTATTCCTAAACTACCCTGATGGTCAAACAACATGTAGTCCAACTGCTGAAATAGAAGATCTTAGGGCCTGGTACATACATCGTACTACTGATGGTTACAATTATGCATTTGAGGAACGGCTTTTATCTGATTCTATAGAAATGCTGTCTCTAGCTCTTGGTTACAGAAAATCCTATTGCAAACACATGAGCTGCGACATTGAGTACGCAATCTCTGCTTGTATGTTTATTAAACAGAAAGATCACGAGTTTAAAGAGCTGTTTGATGATTTACTAGACATGCAGTCTCTTATTCGAGATTTTGAGTTTTCATTAAAATTGAAAAGCCCTTTTATTAATAGTTTGAACTTTGCAAGAGTTATGAAAAAATTCAAATGTTATGAAAATAAGCACAGAGCATTTTTTGGAGACATGGAATTACCTATAACATACAATATATTCAATGATAATCGCTATGAACAGCATTCAAACATTTGGTAAGTTTTATTTAATAGACACTTGTTTTTTAATAATGATATTTGATCGAATGCTTAAAAAGCAGCACAAGGTTTGAAGGTAATTTAGCAATGGATGATCTACGATTTATAAACGAGTTATCTGATCATGTCTTAGAACGTGTTAGGTCAGAATACACCGTTATGCCCAGGTTTGGTTATCATCAACCTTTAGATTATCTTGATGTAACTGAGCCGGTTATTTATGATGAGTCAGTTTTGAATGAGGAGTTATCGGAGCTTCCAATACCTGGTAATGATGCCAGATTTGGTTATGCTATAGACAATGAGAAGGAGTATATTCGGTGGGGAAAGGATGACTCAATCTTAATCAAAGATGTAATTAATAAATACTTACCTAATAAGAAAAGTGATCTAAGCATATTAGATTTTGGTTGCTCTTCAGGAAGAGTTCTTAGACACTTCAATAGTGAATATCTGAAACATAATTGGTCTTTATTCGGTTGTGATGTTCAGGCTCGAGCTATTCAATGGATGCGACAGAACTTTCCTTCATACTTTAATGTCATGAACTCATCTACGCTACCTCATTTGCCTTATGAAGATAATACTTTTGATGTGATTTACGGTTTTTCAGTCTTTACTCATATAAAGTATCAATGGGATGCATGGTTACTTGAGTTAAAGCGTATATTGAAACCTAGAGGTCTTTTGCTTCAAACGATACACGCTGAGAATGCTTGGTCATTTTATTATCAGCATAGAAATGAAAACTGGGTTAGAGAAAATCTCACTTCTAGGGTTTATGATAATCCGTTAATGGATGTTGATTATCTCTATCATGGTGATGCTAGCGTTAGCCAAGTTTTTTGGAAAAAAGAGATAGCGATAGAATACTGGTCTCGTTATCTTACTTTTTTAGAACATAAAGAGCCACCAGAAAGGAGCTTCCAAGATTGGTTAATCTTCAAAAAATAAAATAATTTTTGAAGTTAATAAACTGCTCTGCTGTGGTTGCTTTAAGTGGATCAAAATACATACATAAAGTATTTACTTTAAAATGTGTAGGCTACAGTGTTTTTCAAGATAATCAACGCTGGTCCCGTCGCTGCAGAAAATAAAATCTCTCGAGCAACAATCCAACTGGTCTCCACTTACTGCGTAACAGATGACTCAGTCTTGTTTAAATCAGAAGCGCAAATAAAAAACATTGCTTATGCATACAAAAAAAAGTTGATGAGCTTAAATTTGAAATACCTGCAAAATTTAGCAGCTTGTTTGATATAAAGATAAATGTTTTTAATAATATTAATGGTAATCAAATCGTTTCGAACAAAATCCCCCTCAATCTTGGTAAGTAGTGCCTGTCCGAAAACCCTCAAGCACTTGAATACAGAAGCCTTCAGCCCCATATAGTTCTTGAAGATTTACCAAAACAGGCTGTTTTCACATTTATGCGCCAAACCATAAACCCACAAATGCAGCTGGGAGAGGTTGATGTCTCTGCCATCACCTTAGATGCTAAATCAAGGGACGATATTCCACGATTATTGCGGGCTTTACAGCACATATGAACAAATATCGAACTACGCAACCAGGTCTTACAGGTACTTGATACTATGACCACCACCGACCAGAACAATGATCGCCCTGGCATGGAGTTCTGGAAAATCTTAGTACCGGGTACACTCCGGCTGGTCACTAAATGCGACTTCGACTGTCTGAGAGAGCTTGCCAATGAACATGGTACCCTTAGACAAATGCTTGGCCACGGCCCTTACTGTACGCAATCAGGCTCAAAATATCACCATCTTACCATTTGCTATATCTGACACTAATGGAGAGTCGAACTTCATAGAGTTCCCCGAGGATGATACCGGGAAAAACCCTTTTCTTCCTGAAGGATCATGGTTAGAGATTGACAATGAGGAAGAATCTTATGAAGGTCAAGATATTTACCCTGTTAAAGTTGGGACACTTGACTCTGTTGTATCGGATATAAAGATTGATGCTATTGCAAGAATGTTATTTAAAATCGATGTTGAAGGATTTGAAGACAAAGTCCTGAATGGTGGGCTGAAGACTTTGGTAAAATACAAACCTATTCTTTACATTGACATTCATAACCACCCAAAATCTGATATTCTAACAGATGATGCATGCATTAGGATATTATCACCTCTGGGTTATAAGTTTTCTAGAATGGGTCATGTATTAGTTGCAAAAATTTCAGATTTTTAATCTCTTTATGTTAGTAATAGTAGGTTGCACGACCACGGTAGAACTATGTTAACGCTCTTTCTAATTAAACTGTTTTAAACAGTAATCATCAGTGTTAAAAATGAATTTTTCAGTATTCTTTTAACTGAAGAAACGAGTGTGGATAGTTTTAAAATAGCTGAATGACTTATTATCGGGATGATCGTAGAACTGAGTACAGTAACCTGGACACTACTCACCCCTTTAATTCAAAAAATTACTACTGGATTAATGACTAAATCTTAATTAATTTCTAGATATTGCGTACACCTGTAATCACTCATTACCGAATTGATTTCGATAATAATTTACTCATTATGTACGAATCATATTTTTAAAAGATTTTACTATACACATGAGGATTTGTATATGAGATTAGAGCAAACTATTAAGACTTGGATAAGTAAGCTAACGAATAAGGATAAGTTAGAGTCGAGGGTATTTGAATTAGAAAAATCTTTAAATACTCTAAAGAATTCAGGGTATAAAGACATGGAAATTCTAGAAGGTACTGAATACTCGAAGTTCTTTATACCCTTAGATTACAAGCCATCACAGGATTTTTCGCCTAGATACGGGTATAAATCAGATAGAATAAGATTAATTAGCGATTTTTTTGAGCTCTACAATGACGACTACCTGACTTTTTTAGATGAAATGCATAGTTTAAAAATTAATCACATCCCTGTTAGTTCTACACAAAACGCTATAACCCCCTCTTGGCTTGGTGGACCAATATGTGCATTTGATTCGCTTGCACTTTACACAATGATTTTCAAATACAAGCCATCAATATATTTAGAGGTTGGCTCTGGAATGACCACATCGTTTGCCAAATTGGCAATTAATGATTCAAAAATTAAAACCAAGATTATTTCCATTGATCCGCAACCACGAAAAGAAATAGATGACATATGTGATCTTGTAGTTCGCAGCCCTTTAGAAATATGTGATTTGTCAATTTTTGACTCACTAAATCCAAATGATATTATATTTATTGATGGTTCCCATCGATCATTTATGAACTCTGATGTAACAGTATTCTTTATTGATATCCTACCTAAAATACAGCCTGGAGTTCTTATCCATATTCATGATGTAACTTTACCTTGGGATTATCCTGAAAGTTTCAAATACTGGTATTGGAATGAACAATATCTCTTGGCCGTCTATTTAATGGCCTCATTTGAACGTATCAGGCCTATATTGCCAACAGCCTGGATCTGTCGTAATAATTTCTTCGGCAAGAATATTAACTTCGAATTTATTGGTCTAGGTAATGATGAGTTGAATCAGTCATGGAGGGGTGGTGGCTCAATGTGGTTCACGAAGCTGGACGACCAACTATGATGTGCCGTATCTGCGACTCTAGTAATCTTCAGGCTGCTGTTGATCTTGGTGAACAACCATGGGGCAATGATTTTCTTAAAAAAAGAGAGATAGGTAAGGAAGAGTTTTACCCACTTGTTCTGATGTTCTGTCATGACTGCCATGCAGCGCAGCTCAGTTATACCGTAAAAAAAGAAGTTATGTTCGGAGATCATACCTATCTCTCGGGCATTACCAAATCCTTATCCTCACACTTTCAACAAGTTGCCAGTGATGTGGATAAAAGATTCATGCGTGGTAAAAATAACAAAACAGTATTAGATATTGGCTCTAATGATGGAACTCAGTTAAAACATTTTAAATCTTTAGGTTATGACGTTCTTGGAGTCGAGTCGTCTAAAACAACAGCAAACATTGCTCTTGACTTTGGTATTCCTACTATCAATGATTTTTTTAATGAAAGTACAATGAAAAATATTGGAGAAAAATTTGATGTTATTAATGCAGCCGGCGTTTTTTTTCATCTTGAGGAACTACATTCTGTTTGCCGAGCCATAAAAAATGGTTTGAAAAAAGATGGCATTTTTGTTGTACAGTTCTTATACATGAAGAACATTCTGGAAAATAATGCTTTTGATCAAATTTATCACGAACATCTACTGTATTATACATTTGAAACAATCCAGTTCTTGCTAGAAAGACATAATCTTCAAATGTTTGATGCTTACCTTAGTCCTATACATGGAGGATCAGCTATTTGCTTCGTTTCCCACAAAGGAGTTTTTCCTACATCTCAACGATTTTTGGATCTATGTAAAAGTGAAGCAATTTCTAATTGTAATCAATTTGAAGCTTATGAAAAATTCAGTCATGACATCAAGGTCATGAAGCAACAGAATCTGAACTATCTTCAATCCGCTAAATCTGATAGTAAAACTGTTTATGGCTTTGGCGCACCAGTTAAAGGTAATACCTTGCTTAATTATTTTGGAATTAACAGAGAATTAGTTAAAGCATTGATTGAAAAGAATGAACTACGTCGTGGTCTCTATTCTCCTGGCATGCACATACCGATTTTAATAGAGTCAGATTTAAATTCTTATCCTGACATTTACTATGTACTCGCGTGGAACTTTAAAGATGAAATTTTAAAAAACAATCAGCATCTCATTGAAAAAGGTGTCGAATTTTACTTCCCCGTAGAGATTAAGTGATCATATGAAAATTTTAATAACTGGAAGTAGTGGCTTCCTCGGTACGTCTTTATGCTCATATCTTGTGTCATTGAGCCATGAATTAGTGTGTTTGAATTCAAGAAACTGTGATCTAAGAAACTCTGACAGCTTAAAAAATTTTACCAGCCAAAAGTTTGATTACTTATTTCATCTGGCAGCTTGGACGCAAGCGGGGGAATTTTGTATTCATTATCCTGGGGAACAGTGGATTATTAATCAGCATATCAACACGAATGTTTTAGATTGGTGGGCCTCATATCAGCAACATTCCAAGCTAATAATGATTGGTACAAGTTGCGGCTATGCACCAGATATAAAACACACTGAGACCAACTATATGGAAGGGCAGCCCATTGATAGCTTGTATACATATGCAATGACAAAGAGAATGCTCTACGAGGGAGCAAGGGCATTAAACAAACAGTATGGATTAGATTATCTATATGTAGTTCCATCCACTTTATACGGCCCTGGTTACCATACTGATGGTCGCCAAATGCATTTTATATTCGATTTAATACGAAAGATCATCAGAGGTAAAGAGTATGGATACGATGTTGTTTTATGGGGAGATGGGCATCAAAAACGTGAGCTTATTTTCATAGATGATTTTGTTCACATACTCTGGAAGTTAACTGAACAATACAATAATGATATTTTCAATATCGGAACGGGCAAAGAGTTCACTATACGATATTACGCAAAACTCATTTGTGATGAAGTGGATTTTCCATTAAGTCACGTAAATTTTGATACAGAAAGATATGTAGGCGCAAAATCCAAGTTTCTTGATATAGATAAACTATCGAACGTATTGGATGACTATGAGTTTACTAGTTTGAAATCAGGAATAAAGTCAACGATTAACTGGTTTTATCGTTCACAAGCCTACAAAATAGACTAGAGTTTTGCAATTTAATTTCAATAAATCACATCATCATTTAAAAAACATCTTGAGTATTAGCAGGCGATTCCTACACTATGCAGTGTTTTTTAATTTCCACTAACTGCGACCTGAATCAAAGTTTTTTTAAATGACATGTTAATTTCAAGAACTACATTTCGCATCTTTTTTTAGTTCTTAAGGTTTAACAGTGGGAGGCGATCCGCAATATGCAGAATCAGTGGTCGTACCTTGTGCGCTATCTGGACAATGGTCTTGCGGTTATCGATAACAACGCATCAGAACGGGCGATCAAACCCTTCGTGGTAGGGCGCAAAAGCTGGCTATACTCAGACAGTTTCGTTGCTACACGCAGCGGTGCGATTCTGTACGCCTGGTGTAAACTGCCAAAATCCACAGACATAAGCCTTACGCGTGGCTACGGCATGTATTGACGATTCTACCGGCCCCAGAGTAAGACGCGGACGTGGAACAGCTGTTGCCTATGAACATCAAACTGGTATCTTTAAAATATCCCACTTAAGCACTGCGGGTTAGGTTTTGTTGACTAAGCGCTTACCCTCGTTCGAAAGCCATACCGAATGGATCAGCAAAGGCAAGTCAGGTATGCCAGTAGAACTGGACCAGAGGGTCTGCGTATTACAGGATCAATTTGGCTTTACCTTGCATCACCTGTCTATGGAAAAACAAATCGACGAACAGGTCACGGTATTGATTGCCGAAGGTGTCAAACAACGGTTACCACAGGTGACACAAGACGGTTATGACCGGGGTTTTTAGTCACAAGAGAACCTTGAAAAGCTGGAAGAATTCCTCGACCGGGCAGTGTTGCCCAAAAAAGGCAGAGGGCAGAACAGGTCAGGCTTCGAGAGCGACACCCGGAGTTTATCAGAGCCAAAAGGAAACACTTTACAGTAGAATCTGATATTAATGCCGGACCAGCACGGGCTGGTCTGGTGCCCGGTCACCGAGGTTGATGGTAACCGTCATCATGTGGCCTTGGATGTTCTGCACCAATCTGTATCGGTTGGTTACCTTGTTGCAGAAGAAGGCCTGCCAGGCAGAGCAAAGAGCGGCCTGAAAAGAGCAACGGCTTAATGAAAAGTGGCTTCGGGTGACGCTGGCCCGTACGCAAAAAATGAAAATTCGTTCATAAAATGGTTAGAAATCATCGAGGAATGTGCGATTTCAAGCAAATAGGTTGGATTTTGACCAAAGATTTTGGTTATTGCCTGAAAGGTTGAGTTCTTTGTGGTTTTTTTAGGGCAGGCACTAAATAGGCTATTTTCTTCTAAAGGTACTGTTTATGTTTTGACAGCCTTTAGATTTAGTCATCTAGAGCGGAATATGGATATTGACACTCGTTTTTTAGATGACAAAAGAACGCGTTTCTATTTTTTTGACAGGCGAGAAAATGTACCGATAAAGTATTCACCTATATCACTGTTCGAAAGTGAAATCTCAGAAAAATGGACTACAGCAGGTAAAAGACATATCGCAGAATGGAGCTTCATTCTGAACGAATACGAGAATAAATTTTGTGAATATCCATTTTATTGTATATCTTCACGTTTCTTTGAGAAGAATCAAAGGTTAGCTATAGATTTATCAGATTTGTTAGACATAGCGTTTAAAGGGTTGAGGGAATATGGATACGGCTACTTGCCATCTTATGATAGAGATTTCGCATTTATTGATATAAAAGAATATATTAAAAAAGGTTATTTAGGCTCTACGGAATCCGGCTTTAAATTTATAGAAGACATATTCTGTATAGATATGTTTAATGAATACTGCTTGGTATCTGATTTTTGGTGTAATTACGTTGGTTTTCAAAGCAGAAAACATCTGGAAGATTATGTCGAATTTTATTTGCCTATATTCAATAAAATCTTTGACGAATACGGAGAGATAAAATGGGACTATTTGAGTGAGAATATTGTTGAGCGTGATGTTAATTTCAGGAATTTTAAACCTCTCAGTTTACTCTTAGAACAAGTATCTCATCTTTTCTTTTATAAAAATTGTCTCCCCTTCTTTGGGGTTAGTTATGGTAAAACTCTCGTAGTGAATGAATTTACTAGTGAAGCAAAAATCTTGTCAACCTTCCAAAACAATTAGATCAAATTTATATATTTCTTCCAAAACCTAAGCCATAGATCTTCTTAAAAAATGATTAACATATATAAACAATACTACTGTTACTAACTGATAATATTTACATGTTAATCTAGGAGTGTTAACCAGTGATTATCAGTCGAGCCCTCTTCCACGTATCATTTTTTTTTGGGGGGGGGGTTACTAAGAATGACAATACTCGTCATTTACGCTATGTCCGTGCAGCAGAAACTGTAGATGGTAGAAAAATTCATTTTCAGACTTGGGTTGCGCAGGTGGTTGAATTGTTCTTGTTTTTATTATGCGTGGTCATGAAGCAGTTGCTATTGAAGGCGTCGATTATGGCTTGATTAGAAAGAGAGCAGAATGGGTGTTCAAGCTGACCAGAATATGCAGTCCAAATAGTTACGTTTGCAGCTCTATTGCTTTAACTGAGGATTATTACCCAATTATTGTGCTGTCTGACACGTTACCGAAAAACCGAAAGAGTGGTGGCTAGATAAATTTGATAATTTTGGTTTCAAAACGGTTCAAAACCTATTTTTTAACAGAAGATTTTCCTCGTGGGACCGGTAATCCCAGAGCTATGGACTGGAGCGCTCTTACTAATCCGGAAATTGGGTTTCATGTATACCTCCAGAGAAAGGTAGACAAATGACATGATAATTTCAAGAACTCCATTTCGCATCTCTTTTTTTGGTGGTGGAACTGACTATCCTGACTGGTATCGGAATAATGGTGGCGCCGTTTTATCAACAACATTTGATAAATATTGTTATATAACCTGTAGAGAGCTGCCACCTTTTTTTGATCATAAATACCGTATCGCCTATTCAAAAGTTGAAGATGCAAAAAACATTGAAAATATAGAACATAGAGCAGTCCGAGCTGTTTTAGAACAATCAGATTTAACACAGGGTTTGGAAATACATTGTGACGCCGATCTGCCTGCACGCTCTGGGCTAGGTTCTAGCTCATCATTTGTTGTAGGGATATTACACTCGATTCAGGCATTTAAAGGGAAACGCGTTTCAAAAAAATGGTTGAGTCATGAGGCTATTCGTATTGAACAAGAGATTTTAAAAGAATCAGTAGGCTCACAGGATCAAACAGCGGCCGCACATGGAGGCCTGAACACCATAACTTTCTTTAAAAATGGCCAGATTGAAGTGAATCCCGTCATTATTTCTAATGAAAGAAGATCTGAATTAAACGATCATTTAATGCTTTTTTTTTCAGGGTTGTCTCGTATTTCCTCTAATATAGCCAAATCAAAAATAAAAAATCTTGTCGATAAAAGCAAAGAACTCAGACATTTATATCATATGGTAAATGAAGCTGTTGATTTACTTAGCTCAAAGGAAGATATTCGTCTTTTCGGTGAAATGCTAAATACAGCATGGGAATACAAGCAGTCACTTTCTCACTTGGTAAGTAACTCTCAGATTGAAGAAATATATTGTAAGGCTATTAAAGCTGGTGCTATAGGGGGTAAGGTCATAGGTGCTGGGGGCGGTGGTTTTATGCTTTTTTTTGTTGAGCCATCTAAACAGGAGTCAGTAAGGGCATCTCTTAGTAATTTGATTTATGTACCCTTTAAATTTGAATCAACGGGTAGTCAAATTATCTATTATCAACCCTGAGAGATTGTGAATTTATGGTTCAGAAAAAAATTCTTTGCATAGTTGGAACCCGCCCAGAAGCCATAAAAATGGCACCCGTCATCCTTGCGTTAAAAAATCAAAATTGGGTAAAAGTACGCATTTTATGTACTGCACAGCATAGACACATAATGGATCAAGTTCTTAATCTGTTTGATATTACTGCACATATAGATTTAAATCTTATGCGTCCCAATCAATCACTTCATCAGTTAACGGCTGATTTGATAACATCGATTGATAAAGTTTTGCTGAACGAAAAGCCTGATGCTGTCTTATTACAAGGTGATACAACTACTGTAATGTCTTCAGCGATTGCTTGTTTCTATCATCATATTCCCATTGGTCATATTGAAGCTGGATTACGTACCTGGGATATGAGCAGTCCATTTCCTGAAGAAATCAACCGTGTTATCACTGCTAGATTGGCGAGATGGCATTTTTCACCTACTTTAAGTTCAAGAAATAACCTGATAAAAGAAGGTATCTCTGACAGAAATATCGTTGTTACAGGCAATACCGTTATTGATGCTTTATTAATGATATCTAAAAAGAAACCAAAACATCAAATAAGACTTAATGAAAAGAAACGGCTTATACTTATAACATCACATCGAAGAGAACATTTCGGTTTACCTTTTTCAAATATTTGTCGTGCATTAATCATACTTGCTCAAAACAACCCATTTATAGAATTATTATATCCGGTTCATCCTAATCCAAATATTAAAGAGAATGCTTATAAGCATTTAGCTTCCGTATCGAATATCATTCTTTGTGAACCTTTGGATTATGCTTCATTTGTAGCTGTGATGATGCAGTCTTATATTGTTATGACAGATTCCGGTGGTATTCAGGAAGAAGCTCCTGCCCTAGGTAAACCTGTACTTGTTATGAGAAATAAAACTGAACGCCCTGAAGCTATCGAAGCAGGAGTAGTCAAACTAGTAGGATGTGATTATGAATTAATTGTTTCTGAAGCTCAGAAATTACTTGATAACGAACAAGCTTACAAATCTATGGCCAAAGGAACTTCACCTTATGGCGATGGACGTGCATCAGAACGAATAGTAAATACACTAAAATCAGAGCTAGCCTAATGAAACTGCTGTATCTCTCTCCAGTCCCATGGCAAGGCTTTGTGCAGCGACCGCATAAGTTTGTCGAATGGTTTCATAAATATTCAAAATCAGAAGTATTATGGGTAGAACCATATCCGACAAGACTACCAAATCTTGCTGATTTCAGACGAATTTCGCACTTTAATGGACAATATTCCAAACCCACCCCTTCATGGATTAAATTGTTTAAACCAGTCTCTCTACCTATAGAGCCTATACCTTGTATTAGAGTTATAAACACAGTCTTCTGGAAATACCAAATAGACTCTATTACAGATTTTATCACTGGCTACGATACAAAGATTGTAATTGGTAAACCATCATGTTTTGCATTATTTATTATTAAGAAATTTGAGAGATTGGTTTCTGTTTATGACGCAATGGATAATGTTCCAGCTTTTTATCAAGGAATATCCCGAAGATCAATGACTGCAATAGAACAACAGGTTGTTGATGCAGTTGACACTATGTGGTCTTCCAGTAGTAAACTAAAAAAGAAATGGGAAAAATATCAGCCAGGAATAAAACTTATTCCTAATGCTTTTGATACTCAATCCATATCTTACACAAGGCCAAGGCCAAATCCTGGCAATTCTATTGTGTTTGGTTATTTAGGAGTGATGGCTACTTGGTTTGATTGGTTTTGGGTAGAAAAGCTTGCTAACAAAAGACCGAATGATGTTATTAAATTAATCGGGAAAATTTATTACAACCCCAAGTTATTGTTACCTAAAAATGTGGAACTTTTACCACCAAAGAAACATGACATAGCCATGAAATTAATAAGCGATTTCAATGTTGGACTTATCCCATTTAAATCTAACGTATTAACTGATTATGTAGACCCCATTAAATATTATGAATATATAGGTACCGGGATTCCAGTCATCTCAACTAACTTCGGTGAAATGAAGCATCGAAGCAATGAACCAGGCGTTTTTATAAGTAAATCTTATGATGATATAGAAATTATGGCAAAGAAAGCTAGCGAGTTTACTTTCTCAGACTACCAAAAAAACTTTTTTAATGAAAACAATTGTTGGGAAAGTCGTTTTAATTCGACAAATTTTTTTGATTCAGAGAAAATAATTTCTTAATAAATATTTTTACGCATTCATCTATGTGAGTTGTATAAATATTTTGTATAGTTCTGTTTAAGTGTTTTTTCAAGATAGTTGAACCGTCAAGAGCATTAAATATTTATGGATGACTAACGCAATATGTTGCTTTATTTCACCTTAATCACAATGATTTGCAATTGCTCTTTACCAAATGCTGCTGTTAAGGCAATACTTGAAACCGGCAACCGTTTTATATCACGTAGGATTACCACTTCTGAATGTGGTGCACCGTTTTAAGAAGATTTAAAAAACGTGGGCAAACCTTACCTTTCAGAACGGCCACATGAGCATCATATCTTAATGCAAGCTGCTATGAGTACGTAACCCTTGCCGTATTATGCATTGCCAGGCTTTTAAATAGGCTTTATAGAGGTAACACTGTGCCTAATAATTTCTAGGTCGTAATAAAAAAGAGGTCGCATGTTCAAAAATTCTTATTATGAATTATCCGAAACCTATCGAAAGAAAAATCTGGTTATTAATCTTGCATGGGATGACATCAAGGTACGGTACGCCCGATCAGTCATAGGACCATTCTGGTTGGTAATGACCACAGCGATCAGTGCATTGGGTTTAGGTTATGTGTGGAGTATACTCTTCAATCAAAATAAAGAGACATTTATTCCTACCCTATGTATAGGCTTGGTTAACTGGCAGTTTCTTTCGTCGTGCATATTGGAGACGCCCAATTGTTTTATCATAAACGCACCTATTATTAGAAATACCATAAACCCGATATTGATATATCCTCTTGTAGCAATCATCAGAAATCTGATTATTCTAGCACATAACTTTCTAATCTTATTTGTAGTTTTTTATCTCTATCCGCCGAACCTGAATTATAACACCTTGCTGATTATTCCAGGACTTGTTTTGGTTATTGGCAACCTTACCTGGATCTCTGTAATTTTGGGTTTTTTGGGCGCTAGATATCGTGATCTCTCACCAGCCATTTCATCAATGATGACCATCCTTTTCTTTCTTAGCCCGGTTATCTACAAACCGGAACAGTTAGGTATTAAAGAGTTGGTCATATGGTTAAACCCGTTTACTTACTTTATCTGTGCAATCCGTGACCCACTTACGGGCCATGCATGCCCATTTTTTTCCTATGTTGTGATGACAAGCACCTTGCTAGTCGGTTTTATCATTACAGTTATCATGATTGATAAATACCGATACCGAATCCCATTCTGGCTATAGGGAGCAAAAATGCCCTGTATCAGGTTAGAAAATGTATCTCTCGAATACCCCCTTTACAATATAGAGAGCACATCAATAAAACATCACTTACTGCGTATGGCTACGGGGGGGCGAATAGCTGTCAACTCGCGCAAAAATACCGTGGTTAAAGCGCTGTCTAATATCAATCTGGATATTAAAGATGGTGATCGCATTGGTATCGTTGGTCATAATGGAGCAGGTAAATCGACGTTGCTTCGATGTGTTACTGGAATTTATCAGCCTACTTCTGGGACCATCGAGCGACAAGGCTCAGTTGCCCCCTTAATAGAAATTGGAGCTGGTATGGAGCCTGAATTATCAGGTTATAACAATATCAAACGACTATTGAGGCTACAGGGTGTCTCAGATGACGACGCTCAGACATTAACCGAAAGCATTGCAGAATTTTCAGAGCTTCAGGATTTCTTGTCATTACCTGTGCGGACTTACTCATCAGGAATGTTAATGCGATTGATGTTTTCAGTATCAACTGTTAGTACCCCTGATATTCTAGTGATGGATGAGTTTTTTAGCGTTGGTGATAATAATTTTAAGAATAAAGCAGAAAAACTGTTGAAGGATAAAATAGAAAAAACTTCTATTTTGATATTTGCTTCTCATGATATTTCTTTTTTAGAGAGCCTCTGCACTAAAATACTTCATATAAAGAATGGTCTAATAAGTGACATAAGTGGTTAAACTACACCTATTTTTAAAATAAATTCTTCTACATTATCTAAAAAAATATTCAACCCAGAGTTAATTGCTAATTACCTGGGCTGGAGAAGGCGGCTGACAGAAGCCCAGAAGCTGACTTCAGAAAAATTAACAGCAGCTATTGTTGATCATTGGATCAACTAACCATTAAAGGGAACATAGCCATGGAAAAATATGAAATGACAGATCAAAAAAATAGTCTTGATGATTACGATGCATGGGCTACTAATTTCATCAAAGCTGATAAATGCATGAGAAAACCTTTTTCTGGTTATATTCATCATTTCCGCCTGAAACTGAATACTTCAAAATAATCAATGAAGCAGCATTAAAAGCAGAGTTCCTTTATGCTTGCGACCTGATCAATGATTTAGAAAAAAAGAGCATCAAAGGGAACATCGTTGAATTCGGTGTTTTTGAAGGTATGTGGTTATCTGTATTAGCCAATCATGTGGAATCTTTTAACAATGGAAGAGACATCTGGGGTTTTGATAGTTTTGATGGACTTCCAAAAACTGATAAGAATGATTTAGACTGTTGGAATGAGGGACAGTATAAAGCTAACTTTGATTCAGTCTATAAATACCTGGATTGTGAAAATAGAAACTATATACATTTGATTAAAGGTTGGTTTACAGATTCATTAAAATCTGAATAGGCCCAATCAATTAAAAATGTTGCATTTGCCAGAGGTGACTGTGATTTATATCGATCATCAGTGCAGTGTTTAGAATATTTGCAAGACCGACTAGTTGATGGTGCAATATTAGTTTTTGATGATTGGACTTGGGACCTTAACAAAGGAGAAACAAAAGCATTCAAAGAATGGACAGAAAAGGATATTAGATTAATGTTCACATTCCTTAACTGTAATGCAATGGGTAGTTTATACTTTAGAGTTAATAGGCCATAGAAATCTAACAGTAAAACCTAAATAGATCAAAGTATTACAGGAGAACATAAATTAGTAATTAACTGGACAATGCAAATGTACTTTTAGCCATAATTTCTCTTCACCTGAATGTATCATAGCCATTATCAAAGATTCCATAAACCTTTATCAATCCTTGAGCGGTGAAACCTGGTTATGAAAACAGCGTTGGAAACGACCTGAATGCTAATATGCCAAAGCAAATCCAAAAGCTATTGAGGTAACATTCACCCATTACCAAGGTCTGGGCATGCGGGCCAAGAGTGAATGGCCATGCTAAACCTGCAACTGATCTTGACCTGGTTGCTTTTGTCAGTGCAGAACGGTCATTGGCTATTTCCAAGCTTCGAGAAGCCTCTAAGTAAAGTAATCTGACCTTATGGGTGGAGTTGTTTACTAAAGATCAGATACCAGAATCATTCAAAAAAAGGATCAGAGAACGGTATGCAGTGGTTCAAAGTGGACATGGATGACTATGCAACAATTAGAGGAAAATGGTTGCTGTACAGTAACTGCCAGTTTTGTTATGAAGGCTCACAATGCTGGACGATTAATCAATGAGTATCAATTACATTACACATAGCCTGGCTCAACATTACTCTCTGATTGCTCAAATGCAGGATGATGAAACGCTTATCAATTCACTTAATATGGCAGTTGCTAAAGTCATTCATTGCTTTGAGAATAATCGAAAAGTAATGTTTGCAGGCAATGGTGGCAGCGCTGCTGATGCACAACATATGTCTGCTGAATTTGTATCACGCTTTATGTTTAACCGCCCGGGCCTACCTTCAATCGCGCTAACCACGGATACGTCTGCGTTAACCGCTATTGGTAATGATTATGGGTTTGATGTTATTTTCTCACGTCAAATTGAAGCCGTTGGTAACTCAGGTGATGTGCTCATTGCCTATTCAACCTCTGGAACATCACCCAATATCCTACAAGCACTTGATGTTGCCCGTACTCGTGATATTAGCTGCATTGGCCTTACGGGTGCCAAGCCAGAAAGTATGGCAATGGTTGAACGATGTGATATTACTTTGCGAGTCCCTCATGATTTAACACCTCGTATTCAGGAAGGACATTTGCTATTAGGACATATTTTATGTGGCGCTGTAGAATCTACGCTTTTCGATAACGGGTAATCAATATGATTTCTGAAGCAATTATACTGGCTGGTGGCTTGGGTACGCGCTTACGATCGGAGATTGGGGATATACCAAAGCCAATGGCGTTGATTTCCGGCAAGCCCTTTCTTGAGATTTTGATCCATAAGCTAGAGACTGAAGGAATACAGCACATTATCCTGTCCTTAGGTTATAAAGCTGAGTCGATCATTCAGCACTTTCAAAACAGACAATTCTCGCTAACACTCTCTTACGTTGTGGAAAATCAACTATTGGGTACTGGCGGCGCAGTTAAGCTGGCTACCGAAAAAATGTCGACAGATTTTGCATTGGTGATGAACGGTGACACTTATCTGGATATAGATATTAATGCCGCTTCTCTATTCTTTGATAAATACAAATCACCGGTTATTTTTGGTTATGATATTGATGATACACACCGTTATGCCCGTATAGAGTCTGAAGGCACTCTGATAACAAAAATTGCTGAGAAATCTGGTACTGGCCCCGGTACTATCAGCGCTGGTGTTTATATACTACCAAAAAAAGCACTGGACCGTTTCCCTTCGGGTAAAGCATTTTCTATTGAGTATGATTACTTTGAATCTTTAACCAGAGAAGATAATTTTCGACTGTTCCATTCACAACACTATTTTATCGACATTGGCACACCAGAGACTTACAAGTTGGCACAAGTTGAACTGAGGAATCAGCTCCCGGAACTGTTTAAAACTTGAATAGCATTTTTTGATGATAGAGTTTATGAAAGTACTTCATTTTTTTAAAACCTATTATCCTGATAGTTATGGCGGCATTGAAAATCTTATTTTTCAGCTGGCAAGTAACGGTGATAAGCAGGGTATTCAATCAGAGGTATTGTCATTAAGTTCAAATGGGGGTGCACGAAATGAAAGAATTGATAACCATCTGGCACATCGCTCTAAGCTTGATTTTTATCTGGCGTCGATGGGTTTTTCATATTCTGTGTTCAACGACTTCAGAGAATTGGCTGATAACGCAGATATAATACACTATCATTTTCCCTGGCCATTCATGGATATTGTTCACTTTTTCAACAGGATAAAAAAACCTACCGTAGTCACTTACCATTCAGACATTGTTAAACAAAAATATCTATATTATCTCTATAAACCATTGATGTATTTATTTCTGAAGAGTGTAGATCGGGTTGTCGCTACCTCTTCAAATTATTTAAAAACCAGCTGTGTGCTAAAAAATATAAAAAAGAAAGTTGACGTTATTCCACTTGGCATAAATGATCATGCTGCCGCACCTGCTCCAACCCTTCTAAAACTCAAGTGGCAACAAACTATCCCCTCGCCTTTTTTCCTTTTTATTGGCTCCTTTCGCTATTACAAAGGCCTCCATATTCTTTTGGAATCCATGAAAGGTGTTGATTTACCGGTTGTGCTTGTTGGCATCGGTAAGCTTGAGAAGGAACTCAAGAGGCAAGCACACAGGCTAGATCTGCGAAACATTTATTTTTTAGGAGCATTGTCTGATGAAGATAAATGTGCGCTGTTAGAATTATGTTTAGGTGTTGTGTTTCCATCCCATCTTAGGTCAGAGGCTTTTGGCATCACTCTGGTTGAAGGCGCAATGTATGGCAAGCCACTGATCTCAAGCGAAATCGGCACAGGCACTACATATATCAATATTGACAATGAGACAGGTCTTGTCGTACCACCCTCCAATTCCACCGCCTTAAAAGCGGCAATGCTCACTCTCTGGAATAACCCTCAATTAGCTACCCACCTCGGCACTAATGCCAGAGCCCGTTATGAACAGTTTTTTACCGTTGATAAAATGGTGAGGGGTTATGCTGAACTGTACAAAAGTGTATTGGCTCGATAGCAAGTCACGCCTAGAACGCTACGACTACGAACTTGATTGTCAAACGTTTATTTTTTTGTCTTACTTGCAAGCCCTGCTTCAGCGGTGATTTTTTTCTAATCATACTAACCCTTTGTTCAAAGGCCGACCGACAGGGCAGACCTCTGATTTGGTATGCAACGTTTAGCTGGGCAATCTGGACAGGATGAGCTTTAAGGTTTCTTTGATTTCCGCATTGTCGGCTTTCAGTTCAGCAATATCTTTGCCTTGCTGATCAAAACGTTTGTCTACCTGATCAAAACGTTTGTCTACCTGTTCAAAACGTTTGTCTACCTGTTCAAAACGTTTGTCTACCTGTTCAAAGCGTTTGTCTACCTCTTCAAAACTTTTGTCTACCTGCTCGAAACATTCGTCTATCTGAGCGAACCCTTGGTGCATTTCAGCACGGGTTTTACTGGCGTAGCTGACAAGCCCCGTCAGGGTGTCTCGGATATGGTCAAGCTCTGTTTCGGGCGTTTGTTTAGCGTTTAAGCTCATGCTGTGCTCCTGAAAAGTGAATGAGAGGGACAACATAGCAGACAAAACAAATCAGTGAGTTGGAAATATGAATAAAAAAATTAGAAATGGATTTAGCCATATAACACCATAGTAATATGGTACCCACGATTTTTGACAACAGTTAAAAGTAGAGGTTTAACCTAACCTTTATTTAAAAATTTAAATCGTGACTATTTTAATCACTGGTGCCACTGGTTTTATAGGGAAATCACTGGTCAACAAACTCAAAACTATGACTCTACCCTACCGTTGTTGTATCAGAGATCGAACAGCATTTTCTGATTTATCCCCTGAGAAAAATATAGTCACTGTTGGAAATATTGATGGTAAAACTGACTGGCGCTTGCCATTACGCAATATCAAGATTGTCATCCATCTTGCCGCTCGTGCGCATATTACGGTTGTTTCCTCCAGCGATTCGCGCAATGAATACAAGAAGATAAATACTGACGGTACATTGAACCTCGCTCGACAAGCTGCCAAAGCAGGTGTTCAACGTTTTATTTTTATTAGCACCATAAAAGTCAACGGTGAAACCACATCCGGTTTACCTGCTTTTAACGAGACGTCAAAGCTCACTCCACAAGACCCTTATGCTATTTCAAAATGTGAGGCTGAAATTGGCTTAAAGCGTATTATCAATGAGACCGCTATGGATCTGGTCATTATCCGCCCACCTCTGGTTTACGGCCCTGGTGTCAAAGCCAATTTTTTCAGCCTGATAAAGGTTGCTGATAGCGCTTTGCCTTTACCTTTTGGCGCTATAAACAACAGCCGAAGTATGCTGTACGTTGGCAATCTGGCTGATTTTATCGTCAGATGCATTGACCATCCGGCAGCAGCAAACCAGACATTTCTGATTTCAGATAATAACGATCTCTCGTTAGCTATGCTCGTGAGGCTATTACGAACTTCACTCGGACGATCTGTTCATTTATTACCGGTTCCTTCCTGTATGCTCCGTGCTGTTGCAATTCTTGTTGGTAAACGAGAGCTGACAAGCAAGCTGATTGGTGATTTACAGGTTGATCCCGCAAAAGCAATCCATCTTTTAGACTGGGAACCCCCTTATTCTGTCGAACAGGGTATTCAGGCTACCGTTGCGGCCTACTCCCAAGGTAAAGATAAAGAATAAAGTGTACCGTTTTTTCGATTGCCTGCTGGCTTCAATAGGTTTGATTCTTGGATCACCTCTGCTTCTGGTGATTTATATTATGGGTCTTTTCGATACTGGCTCTCCTTTGTTCAGCCAAGAGCGAGTTGGGCGCTATAAAAAGCCGTTTGTTCTTTTGAAGTTCCGTACCATGCAAGTAGGTACTTTCTCTGTTCCCAGTCATCTTGTCTGCTCGTCATCCATTACACCGCTGGGTCGTTTCCTACGCAAAACCAAGCTGGATGAACTACCACAGCTCTGGAATGTTCTGCTCGGCGATATGAGTCTGGTAGGACCAAGACCAAATCTTTTTAATCAGGAAGAACTGATTGAAGCTCGTGAACAACTAGGTATTTATGATGTGCGGCCAGGCGTTACCGGGCTTGCACAAGTCAGCCAGATTGATACGTCTACCCCTGAACTTCTTGCCAGAACAGACAACCAAATGATCCAAACCTTAACGAGGCTCTTGATTAAAACCGCAACGAGCGCAACGCTCGCTGTTATGGATAAGGTTCAAGCTACCTTGTCAAACACTTAAGAAAGACATTTCTGGCACCGTTGATATCGGAGTTTTTCAAGATAGTTGTCCCGAAAACTGAATTTTAGGCTGCCTTTTTCTCGTTAATTCTTGCTTCAGACAACCGCTCAGGATTCAGTGCAACCGCACCTACAGGCTCCCAGTTTCTGATAACTCCTGACCAGCGCGTTGGATTAGCTTCTCGCGCTTTGGTATACACCTGTTTCCGGTGATTCAGGATTTCCTGATCTCTTTTCTCATGCCGTTGCGCAGGTGTCACAAAGCGGATTGAGCTATGGCGGTGTTCATTGTTATAAAAGCGCTCAAACTTCAGCATCCACTGTCGACTGTGTTCTAACGTCAGAAAACCTTGAGATGGCCACTGAGGACAGTACTTCACCGTTTTAAAGATCGATTCTGCAAATGCGTTATCGTTACTCACCCTTGGGCGACTATGAGAGGGAATAATGCCCAATTCCTCAAGCTTGGCCTTAAAGGTACTCGACGTCATTGGAGCCCCATTGTCTGAGTGCAGTACAAGCGGTGTTTTAGTGCATTTTTCAGCCACCATTGTCCGGTTAATCAGTTCACTGGCTAACTCACCAGACTCACGGCTATGAATCTCCCAACCAACAATCTTACGACTGTAAACGTCCAGTATCAGGTAGAGGTACCAGAACTGGCCGCGTACCCTGGAAGGTATGTAACTGATGTCCCAACACCAGACCTGGTTAGGGCCAGTAGCAACATAGGTTGTCGGCTTGTTGCTTTTCGATCGCTTTCTTGAACGACCGCGGTGGTGCAACTGACCATACTTTTTCAACACACGGTAAAAGCTAGATTCAGAAGCAACGTATACTCCCTTGTCTGCAAGGGCTGGCACGATCTGCGATGGTGGCAGGCTCGCATACTCATCTTCATTACTGATAGTCAGAATACGTTGCTCCTCTTCCTCAGTCAGTTTGTTAGAGGGTACCGGGCGCAAGGCATCCGGGCGTTTGTCCGTTAACACTGCACCATTGTCATCGCGCCAGCGATTCAGTGTTTTCAGGGATATTTCCAATTGTTCAGCAGCCTTCCAGCGAGAAGCGCCGTTTGCTATAGCCTCATCAAACCATGTCAGCAGTTGGCGGCGCTTATCGACAGGTGTCAGTTGTCCTCGCTGTCTATCCCGTAGAAGGCATCGAGCTTTTTTGATAGCACCAGCAGGGCTGCAGCTTCTGCCAACGCCTTGTCTTTACGGCGAAGCTCTTTTTCAAGGCTCTGATTGCGCTTACGCTCTTGTTTTAATTGCTTGCTTTCCTGGTCTGCACGCTGAGAAGCCTGAACAGCACCTGAAATACAAGCGTGCTTCCACTCCTTGACTTGTTGAGGATAAAGCCCTTTTTTACGGCAGTATTCACTTAACTCTGTTTCTGACAAAGCAGCGGTTTCGACGACCACGGCAAACTTGCTTTCAGCAGACCATTGTTCTGATTTTTGTTCGTTCCCTGGCACAGGTAATCCTTTGTCCCGTAGTTTTTTACGCCAATTATACAGGGTTTGTTCGCTGATACCTTCCTCTCTGGCAACATCCGGCACAGAGCGATTGTGTGGTGGTAACAGTTTTTTCAAAACAGCTGATTTACGTTCCTCTGAAAAACGAGGCATATTCAACGTCCATCGCCCACTGTCTAGCTTTTATTGGTTAATCAGTGAGCGGGACAACTATCCTGACACAGCGGGATATCACGATCAACGGTGAAGCCCTCACCCTTAATAATTTTGGAAGAACCTAATTTTTCGTCAATGGTCCCGTTCCATGATTGAGTCTTGGATGTATAGGCTTCGTTGCAATCAACTACATGCTTTCCATACTTTTTTGCGTACCACTTAAGCCGCTTTTTGAATGGGTAGTGATTGAGGTCAAGCATCTGGCGGCAGGTGTTACGGCGAATGGTGCGAACCTTCTTATCTTTGCGTGTGACCATACCTCTTGTCTCAAAGGTTGGCAAAAATACAACGTCGTAGTTCGACACCAACTCGAACGCCAGCCGGTTATGCAGATCAAGAACAATGTCATCCTTTTTGCATTTCAGCCGGTCAATTTCCCTGTTGAAATGAATAATCCGATCTCTTGCCCACTGGGGCATGTCGGGGAACTCAACGCCTCTTTTTCGCTGTAGCACGTGGCAAAGGTGCGAACTCCGGGGTCAACTCCAACGCATCTAACCTTCCCTCGGATTTCGGGATTTAGCTCAATATGTTGTTGAACCTGAATGAACCAGCGACCTTTGTCGTAGGTTACGACACAAGATTTACCAATCGCTTCTGCTGGCACATCTTCTGTCAGGTGAATCTTGCCAAGAGCCTGTACGCAGGGATTTAATCCCTTTGGCAAACGGTCAATAGAGAATGAGTGCCTGCTACCTTTGCGGCTTTTGAAACTGATTTCTGCAAAGCCCTCTTTAGCTCCATTGAGCTTCTTGTTGTGCACGCAGACCGCTTTGAATGTAGTCGCTGCCGCCAGTGTTCCATTATCAGAAACAAGCGAGTTATAAGCCCTGCCACTTTCTTTTTGCTCTTGCTTCACTTGAGCTTTAATGGCAGGTCGCATGTTGATGAATTTTCCGCTGGCATCTTTATAGTCATCGTTGCGGAAACGCTCAACAGCAAGGTTGTACGACCTGCGGTAGAGCATCAGGGCATCGTGATAGGCTTGCTTATTCTCTGGGTAAAACCTGATCTTTTTTGACGCTACTCTCTTTGCGTCTTTTAGCAGATCGCTTCCCGTAGTGGCTATTGCAGAATGAGGTAATGAAACCGATAAGCTCTTGGGTGTCGAATGACTCACTGGCGTTATCCGGGTCATCCAAAACCTCGATGTGTCCTCCCGATAATTCAACAAGCCATTTGATGAGTCCAAACCCTGATCGGGCAAGGCGATCTTTTGTGGCAACCACAATATGGGTTGGATTTCCGCACACCGCTGATTCCAGAATGGTTTGCAGTCCCTTTCGCTTAAAGTTGAAAGCACTGGCAATGTCGCTGATAAATTCTGCATCAGGGTGCTCTTTGAGTAAGATACACTTTTGCGTGTCAATGCTGGATTTTTGCTTTTCAGAACTCACTCTTGTATAGCATATCTTCCTCTGCTGGTTAATGAATATGCGGAAGTGACCACCACTGGTTTGCTTCACTTTTTCGTAGTGACCGCTTTCGATCTTGCGCCTCATAGTTTGGCTGGTTACGCCTTCAATCTTGGCTAGCTTTGTAGTTGAACCCCACAAGATAAATTCACCTTTTGACGATTTATTTTGTGTCTGGCGTAATTGATTTTGCGATTGTTGCAATTTTATTTGACTGTCGAACAGGGTATTCGGGCTACCGTTTTGGCCTATTCTCCAGGTAAAAAATGAAGTGTATCGTTTCCTTGATTGCCTGCTGGCTCTACTCGGCCTTATTCTCAGCTCGCCTTTACTTCTGGTAATTTATATTATGGGTCTTCTTGATACCGGCTCTCCCCTGTTCAGCCAGGAACGGGTTGGCCGTTATAAAAAGCCGTTTGTGCTTGTGAAGTTCCGTACCATGCAAGTGGATACTTTCTCTGTTGCAAGTCATCTTGTCCCTTCCTCATCCATTACGCCGCTAGGTCATTTCTTACGTAAAACCAAGCTGGACGAACTGCCACAGCTATGGAATGTGCTTGTTGGCGATATGAGTCTGGTGGGCCCACGGCCTAATCTTTTTAATCAGAAAAAGTTGATTGAGGCCCGTGAACAACTCGGAGTGTATAACGTTCTGCCTGGCCTTACCGGACTTGCGCAAGTCAGACAGATTGATATGTCTACCCCTGAACTGCTTGCCAAGACAGACAGCCAGATGATTCGATCCTTAACTCTTCGGGATTATTTTAAATATATTTTGATGACTGCGACGGGGAAAGGTCAGGGAGACCGGGTGCGATGAGTAGTAATAACAAAAACCCCAGCTGATCTCTCAACCGGGGTTTTGCTTTATTCAATGCCTGGCGATGACCTACTCTCACATGGGGAAACCCCACACTACCATCGGCGATGTGTCGTTTCACTTCCGAGTTCGGGATGGGATCGGGTGGTTCCAACACTCTATGGTCACCAGGCAAAACTGGTCGAGCCGTTGGCTCTCGAGCTGGAAGCTTTAAGCTGGAGGCTTGAAGCTGTTTCTCGAAAACTAAGGCTCTGGAATCCAAATCTCTTTTAAGCTGTGTCGCCTATTCTTGCTCAACACTCTCGTTCACTGTGTACGGCTTCAAGCTTCAGGCTTCCAGCTTTTGCTGGCAGCTTCGCTGCGCAAATCGCTTTGGCGTTATATGGTCAAGCCTCTCGAGTCATTAGTACGGGTTAGCTCAACGCCTCACAACGCTTACACACCCCGCCTATCAACGTCGTCGTCTTCAACGTCTCTTATGGGCCTTGCGGCCAGGGAAGTCTCATCTTGAAGGGGGCTTCCCGCTTAGATGCTTTCAGCGGTTATCCCGTCCGAACTTAGCTACCGGGCAATGCGTCTGGCGACACAACCCGAACACCAGTGGTTCGTCCACTCCGGTCCTCTCGTACTAGGAGCAGCTCTCCTCAAACTTCCAACGTCCACGGCAGATAGGGACCGAACTGTCTCACGACGTTCTAAACCCAGCTCGCGTACCACTTTAAATGGCGAACAGCCATACCCTTGGGACCGGCTTCAGCCCCAGGATGTGATGAGCCGACATCGAGGTGCCAAACACCGCCGTCGATGTGAACTCTTGGGCGGTATCAGCCTGTTATCCCCGGAGTACCTTTTATCCGTTGAGCGATGGCCCTTCCATTCAGAACCACCGGATCACTATGACCTACTTTCGTACCTGCTCGAGATGTACCTCTCGCAGTCAAGCTGGCTTGTACCATTACACTAACCGCACGATGTCCGACCGTGCTTAGCCAACCTTCGTGCTCCTCCGTTACTCTTTGGGAGGAGACCGCCCCAGTCAA
>NZ_JBLZMU010000001.1:1282500-2277500 GCF_053470045.1 Endozoicomonas sp. 2B-B | reverse complement strand
CAAACACACCACGGCGTAAACGCTGACTCGTGAGATCCCGAAAAAATCTCTCAACCATGTTTAACCATGATGCTGACGTTGGCGTAAAGTGCATATGAAAACGAGGATGTTTTTCCAGCCATTCTCGCACCTTCGGGTGTTTGTGAGTCGCATAGTTGTCGCAAATCAGGTGCAGCTCTTTGTCTTTTGCCGTTTCCCTATTTATCTGTTTAAGAAACTTCAACCATTCCACATGGGTATGACGCTGCTGGCACTGACCGATGACAGCACCATCAAGTACATTCAGTGCTGCAAAGAGAGTGGTTGTACCATGTCGTTTATAATCATGAGTCATTGTTGCGGCACGCCCTTTCTTCAACGGTAAGCCAGGCTGTGTTCGATCGAGTGCCTGAACCTGACTTTTTTCATCACAGCACAGCACCAACGCATGTTCAGGAGGAGACAGATAGAGTCCGACAATATCTTCAAGCTTCTCCACAAATTTCGGGTCTCGGGACACCTTGAATGTCTTTTCCAGGTGAGGCTTGAGGCCATATGCATGCCATATCCGGCGAACACTTCTCTCACTGATACCGCTAACAGCAGCCATAGTTCGGGTGCTCCAGTGAGTGGCATTTTCCGGAAGGGTGTTTGTGGTCAGACTCACAATCTCAGCAGCATCAATCTTCTTTTTACGGCCACTGCGAGCTCGATCCTGTTCAATCCCGGAGAAGCCTTCCTGAGCATATCGGTCACGCCAGCGGCTGACCTGATGACGACCGATCTTCAGTATTTGCGCAATCTTAAGATTGCTTTTTCCTTCTGCAGAGAGAAGAACAATCTGGGCACGGCGGGCCAAGCGAAGAGGGCAAGTATTTGATGAAGTAATCTTTCTGAGTCGTATTTCTTCAGAAGCATCAAGTATTATCTCTGTGGCAACTCGCATAGTAAAAACAGGCAGTGGTTGGAATAACATCCATAGTAGACCGTTAGGAGTCTTTATGTACTGTTAATTAGGTCGCACTACACTAGCAGGTCAACTTTCCAACCTTTGGTTATGATCAGTCTCTTTTCATTTTCTTTTCTTTACCAATTAATACATTTGTTTTTTTCACAGTTATTCGTCGGTTAGCGTATATTTAGTTCTTCATTTCGTCATTCCCTTCAGGAGAGATCTGTGAAAAAAATACTCCTCTTTGTTTCAGCGCTTGTAATGAGCCTGAACCTCCAGGCCATTGAGCTAGATGGTGTAAATGTTCCAGAAACGCTAACCCTGGAAAACCAGACTCTGAAACTCAATGGTGCAGGTGTCCGCTCCAAATTTTTTGTTGATCTGTACGTAGGCTCGCTCTTCACCACGGAAAAAGCCAGTGAAGCCAGCAGTGTATTAAACAGCAAAACGCCTGTAGCCATTCAGCTGTTCATCACCTCCACACTGATCACTTCTGAAAAACTCACTGAAGCCGTTAATGAAGGATTTGAGAAGTCAACCGGTGGTCAGGTCGCACCTCTCGAAGATCGACTGACCGCCTTTATCGAAGTTTTCAAAGACGAGATTGTTAAGGGTGATAACTTCGTAATGTTTATCACCCCCGGCAAGGGCGTTAATGTCTATAAGAATGGGAAAAAGCTGGCTACCATCGAAGGTGATGACTTCAGCAAAGCTCTACTGGGCGTCTGGCTGGGAGACCAACCTGCCGATGCTGACCTCAAGGCTAATATGCTGGGCCAATGATACTTTCGCAGCCAGTTTACTGGCTGCTTACTCCTGAACCTTTAGCTCTGATCACTGAGAAACTGCTGTTCAATAGTTTCCACGGCATGACAAAAGCGGTCTCCCTGCATTTCACCAAGACATTCTTCCTGCAGATAACCCACCATCGCCTCCCCTATCATGGTGATTACCATTTTGCGATTGTAGAGAGGCAGACTGCTTGCATAACCCAGAGCAAACTGCCTGAGCGGATTCACTATGCAGTCATAGGCAACCCCACAATAAAACCCCTTCCTGGTCTGAGCATCAGAGGCCATTTCAGCCAAACTTCCCACCACTTCCTTAAGATCTTCATGCACATAGGCTGGCTCACCAAATTCGCCAATGGTCTCCGCCAGGTCCACCAGGTAGATTCGATCAGATTCCTGGTCATAGATTTCATTATTTCCATTTCGGTCCGGAAGGTGTAACCGAACCATCCGGCTCAACATTTCGGCAATGTTTTTGGCGGGTCGTTTTGGATCTAAATGAGCCAGAGCCAATACCTGCCCATAACGGTAAAAAGACTTTCTCAGCAAAATTTTCTGTTTGGTATTCAGGGCATAATCTGAGGCAAGATACTGTTGATTGTAAATGTCACTCAAGTTCCTGCCCGGAACCAGAGGATAACTCAGGATGTAATGCTGCTTTTGATTGAGTATGAAAGTAGCAGCACGATCCGGGAGTACCAGTTCAGCATTCACCCTGACCAACCAGGGGTAAAGCGAAAGCTTCTTTTTCAGCAGCCATTCGGACTCAAAGCGTATCAGTTCACATTCATAACAATCTTCTCGAAAGATTTTGACAAACCATTCAGTACCATCAAACAAAGCGGTGTAAGCCCGATCGAGCTCGCCACCGGCGGTTATGATTTCTTTAAAGTTTTTACCTTTACCCTGAAACAGCAGGTGTATGGCCTCTTCATAGGTTTGCAGTTCAGAGAAGTCCGGCATCTTCGGTAATTCAACGAATTCAGCCCTGGCGGCACGACTGAGGATGAGTAACAGGATCAGAAAGGAAGATCGGAGAGCGGTCATTTGAAAAAAGCCTCTGATAGCTTAATAACCGTTTTATCGACCTTTAGCCCTACCCCTTAATAAATCAGTCAAGCCAGAGTAGCAGAATGACACTACTCAGAATCAGAGCCATACCACAATATTCACGAGGCGAATGTTTTTCCCTGAACAGACGACTGGAGATAATCAGCGTGAAGAAGAATTCAACCTGCCCCAAGGTTTTGACCAAGGCCGGGTTTTGCAGACTGAAGGCTGTAAACCAGCCGATCGACCCCAGCAGACTGAGAAGCCCGACAGCGCCACTTAACTTCCATTGCTGAATGAGGTTTCCCAGAGTCTGAGGCTCTTTTAACCAGATAAAGCCACCCAAAAGCACCGTTTGCATAAGAACTGTGACAGTCAGTGTATAGGCCGAAGCCACGAGCAGATCATCATCCAGCGACAAACTCGCCTGTCTGACCCAAAGGGTGGTCAAAGCCAGAAGGAACCCTGCGCCGAGGCCAAACGCAGCAGATACCGAAAACAGGGATCGCCATCCTTGCTGCCCGGGCGGGTTCAAAAAGATCAACCCAACCGCCCCCAACAAAACACTGATCCAGCCCGCCCAGCTGAGCATCTGGGAAAAAATAATGGCACCCAACACAGCCACCAGAACCGTCTCAGACTTGGAATAAATAACCCCAATCGCAAAGTTTCTCAGGTGAAAGAGCTTGACGATAACAACCGTAGCAGCGATTTGAGCCAATCCGGCGCCGAAACTGTAGAGAAGGAAAGTGGAAGAGATCTCAGGCAGCTCAGAATCCTGCCAGTGCAGTTGCAGATACAAATAAACCCAAACCAGGGGAAGTGAGAAAACATATCGGGAAAATGTGGTCCCCCAGACACTGACTCGCTCAGAAAGTGTTTTTTGACATGCCGTGCGAAATGCCTGAGCAACAGCGGCCATCAAAGTGAGCCAGATCCAGGTAGACACTGTTTTCTCCTCCCTGAAAAAGATAAGGCACACATCATGCCCATTAGGCTTGGAGATTTAACTTGCCATGCGCTCCAAAACCCCAGTGTTGAGCAATGAGGTTTCGGAACAGAAGAGTACAGGATAGACCTCAGTAGCAAAGCTGGTCGAATTGAACCCTTTCTTCCAGCAATTCTGCCAAGGCCTCCAGACCTTTTTGGTCTTCTTCATCAAAACGGGAAGTGATCGGACTGTCGATGTCCAGAACCGCTTTCACCTCACCCCCTTCAGACAAGGTAATCACGATCTCGCTCTGACTGGCTGAATCACAGGCAATATGACCAGGAAATGCAGTCACATCAGCCACTAGCTGGGTGGTTTGGTCCCGGGCAGCAGTACCACAGACGCCCCGGCCAAACGGGATGCGAACACAAGCAGGGTTACCCATAAACGGCCCCAGTACCAGCTCATTGCCCCGGACGATATAAAACCCGGCCCAATTTACCTCTGCCATGGTCGTAAACAGCAGGCTGGCAACATTGGCGAGATTGGCTAGCGCATCCATTTCACCCTCAGTCAATGCCTTTGCCTGAGCCACCAATATTCGATAAAAGCTGGCTTTATCCTCCGGCATCTCAACAACTTTAAACATACTTGCACTCATTTAGATACAGCTTGATACAGCCCTAAGTTAGTAGCATTTCGCAGCAGAGTACCTAGCCACTGCCGTTATTATCACCATCAGAGCCAGTTTATATACAAGTTCAGAGACTCCAAGCAGCCTGTCGGACTTAAGCGTCCGTAGCGAGGATTGCAAGAAATTGAGGATAAAAATCTCTGTTTCTGAGGAGAATAGCGAGCTATTTGACGAAGAAACAGGGATTTTTAGACCAATTTATTGCAACCGCAGTAGGACAGTCTTAAGTCCGACAGGCTGCAAGGGGAACTTATGTCTCTAAAGTCACTCTAACTAATTATAAGGCTAACCGTGCACTTTCCCGAAGCCGGTCTAAGCTGGACTAGTGTTAAGAAGGGGGTGTGTGTTCAAAAGCACAATTAACAGAGAGGCTGTAATGTTCAATTTACATCGAATTCTTGAAGAAATGTCGACCACCGGATGGATCATCGTGGCTTTCTGCCTGGTGGCATGGATTGCCGCTACCTACCTGATGGGAGAGATTTCCGACAAACATTGGGGCGACAGGGAATCCGGTGCTTTGGTAGGCTTCTTCGTACCCGGTATTCTCTTTGTAATTGGCCTTTATATGCTCTGACATTTCTGTCTGGTTGATTCAGCCTGCATCAGCCAGACAATTCACTTTCTGGCTGACCGACCTGGACAAACAGACTGATGAAAAGCATTCTGCACATTTAATAATTAAGAAGGGAATCGGTGCCAGGGAAAGGAATTGTATTGCAGCAACGAATGATTGAATTATCTTTTCGATCATCTCAATTTATTCATCACTTCAAAGATAAATGGCATCCCGTAGGGGACTCGAACCCCTGTTACTGCCGTGAAAGGGCAGTGTCCTAGGCCACTAGACGAACGGGACACAATATTTAGCTAACACCAGGAAAGTGTTAAATTGGTGGAGCTAAGCGGGATCGAACCGCTGACCTCAACACTGCCAGTGTTGCGCTCTCCCAGCTGAGCTATAGCCCCAAAATCTGATGCGTATTATGCAGTTATTTTCTCAATGATCAAGTAGTAGATACTACCGAGGTCTGTGACACTCCCCGCCCTGCGGAGGGTTTACGGCGATCTTGCCAAAAAGCAAATTCATTAAGAGCTCAATCGAACTTTATAAAGACATAAAAAAAACAGTCAAATGACTGTTTTTTTTATGAAACATTATCATGGTGGAGCTAAGCGGGATCGAACCGCTGACCTCAACACTGCCAGTGTTGCGCTCTCCCAGCTGAGCTATAGCCCCAATTGGCATCCCGTAGGGGACTCGAACCCCTGTTACTGCCGTGAAAGGGCAGTGTCCTAGGCCACTAGACGAACGGGACATAATCTTTTGTGTCTATATGCTTGTGCATACAGCCTTTAATTTGGAGCGGGAAACGAGACTCGAACTCGCGACCCCAACCTTGGCAAGGTTGTGCTCTACCAACTGAGCTATTCCCGCAATGAAGATTATTCAGGACTTCTTCAAAGTCCGGAGCGGGAAACGAGACTCACTCTTTAACTCTGGGGCGACCCCAACCTTTGCAAGGTTGTGCTCTACCAACTGAGCTATTCCCGCAGTGAAGATTTTTTATGACTTCTTCAATGTCTTAAATTGGCATCCCGTAGGGGACTCGAACCCCTGTTACTGCCGTGAAAGGGCAGTGTCCTAGGCCACTAGACGAACGGGACACAATCTTTTGTGTCTATATGCTTGTGCATACAGCCTTTAATTTGGAGCGGGAAACGAGACTCGAACTCGCGACCCCAACCTTGGCAAGGTTGTGCTCTACCAACTGAGCTATTCCCGCAATGAAGATTATTCAGGACTTCTTCAAAGTCCGGAGCAGGAAACGAGACTCACTCTTTAACTCTGGGGCGACCCCAACCTTGGCAAGGTTGTGCTCTACCAACTGAGCTATTCCCGCAGTGAAGATTTTTTATGACTTCTTCAATGTCTTAAATTGGCATCCCGTAGGGGACTCGAACCCCTGTTACTGCCGTGAAAGGGCAGTGTCCTAGGCCACTAGACGAACGGGACACAATCTTTTGTGTCTATATGCTTGTGCATACAGCCTTTAATTTGGAGCGGGAAACGAGACTCGAACTCGCGACCCCAACCTTGGCAAGGTTGTGCTCTACCAACTGAGCTATTCCCGCTTAATCAGTGCATTAAACAATGAACTGAGCGACGCAGTCTAATGACTTAGCCGGTCAGAACAATCAGTAAAAATACTACTCACTGACTTTGAAAATGGCATCCCGTAGGGGACTCGAACCCCTGTTACTGCCGTGAAAGGGCAGTGTCCTAGGCCACTAGACGAACGGGACGCAATTTTTTATCCAAACGCCTATAACGAACAAAACGTCTGGCTTTGAAAATTTGGTGGAGCTAAGCGGGATCGAACCGCTGACCTCAACACTGCCAGTGTTGCGCTCTCCCAGCTGAGCTATAGCCCCAAAATACTCCTTAACACTCCGGCTCACCCTACCCTTCCTGAAAAGATGTTTGGCTGCCCCGAAACGCAGGGCGAATGATATGGATGCCCCCCTGACCTGTCAAGCTCACTTATGAAAAAATGTTTAATTGAAGCAGATAGTTATATAGTTTTTTATCGCTGGACGCTTTACCGCTCAGGCTTTAAACAAAGCTTCTACCCCTGATAAAGAAAAAGCCGGAAAAATCCAGCCTTTTCTATAGGGAGGGATGAGTCAGGTTTACTTAGACCCAGCGCCCAGTGCCCTGAACTCTTTTTCAAAACGCTTGGTTTCTTTCTTGGACAATCCACCCAGAACATTGACCGCATGGCGCAGACGGGCACGAGTCATGTCGGCACCGAGAATGGCCATAGAATCCATTACCGACCAGGAGTTCGGTGTCCCGGCAATGGCGATAAAGATTGAAGGATTAAAATCTCCCAGCTTCAATCCCATCTCCCCGGCAAGGGTTTTCACTTCAGCAAAGATATTTTCTTTGTTCCACTGCCTGAGCTGCTCCAGTCTCCAAAGGGTGAACTGTAGCACTTTCTTTACCTCAGCCGACGCAAGCTTTTTATGTATAAAGTCTTCTTCTGACAGCTCTAACATGCCAGAGAACATAAAGCTGGCCATGGGAGCAAAGTCAGCCAGAGTTTCGACACGCCCCTGGGCGAAAGGCAGGAACTTCATAATGTAGTCGCTGTTGAGCAACCATTTATGAAGGCGATCGGCAAACTGCTCGGTGCTCAGATCCTCACGAATCCAACTGGCGTTCAGCCACGACAGTTTTTCCTGGTCAAAAATCGGACCACCCAGGGAAATACGCTGGATGTCAAAGTTTTCAACCATCTCTTCCAGGTTAAACTTCTCGCGCTCATCCGGCATCGACCAACCCATACGAGCCAGGTAATTCAGCAGCGCTTCTGGCAGGTAGCCGGCATCCCGATAATAGGTAATACTGGTTGGATTCTTGCGTTTGGATAGCTTGCTCTTGTCCGGATTTCGCAGCAGTGGCATGTGGCAGAGCTTTGGCATTTCCCACTCAAAGTATTGATAAAGCAGCTGGTGCTTGGGTGCAGAACTGATCCACTCTTCACCCCTGATGACATGAGTAATACCCATCAGGTGATCGTCGACCACATTAGCCAGATGGTAAGTAGGCATACCGTCTGCTTTAACCAGAACCTGCATATCCACCTGAGACCATTCAATTTCGATGGTGCCACGCAACATATCTTCTACTTTGCTACTGCCTTGAGAAGGTACCTTCATGCGAATAACATGGGGCTCGCCTGCAGCCATCTTGCTCTGCACTTCTTCTTCAGACAAATGCAGACAGTGACCATCATAACCTGAGCCCTGTTTGGTTTCAGCCTGCTCTGCTCTCAGGGCATCCAGACGCTCAGCGCTGCAGAAGCAACGAAAAGCATGCCCTTTATCAAGCAGCGCTTGCGCGTGCTCGTCGTAAATTTCACGTCTTTCACTTTGACGATAAGGGCCATGAGGACCGCCCACATCAGGGCCTTCATCCCAGTTCAGCCCCAGCCAGCGCAAAGAGTCGAGAATCTGCTGTTCAGATTCAGCGGTACTTCGCGCCTGATCAGTGTCTTCTATGCGAAGCAGAAACTGCCCACCCTGACTTTTGGCGAAAGCCATATTAAACAGGGCAATATAGGCCGTTCCCACATGGGGATCGCCGGTAGGTGAGGGAGCTACGCGAGTACGAACAGTCATGATCTACTAATGAGTAAAGTTTTAAGTGGCCGCTAGTCTACACCCTGCAGGGCCGCATCGACAACGAATCAACGACCGGTTAATACTTGAGGCCAACAATCCGTTCATTAGCGTTGCTCTTGATTAAATCCGCAACGAGCGCAACACTCGCTGTTATGGATAAGGTTCAAGCTACCTTGTCAAACACTTGAGAAAGACATTTCTGGCACCGTTGATGTCACGATCAACGGTGAAGCCCTCACCCTTAATAATTTTGGAAGAACCTAATTTTTCGTCAATGGTCCCGTTCCATGATTGAGTCTTGGATGTATAGGCTTCGTTGCAATCAACTACATGCTTTCCATACTTTTTTGCGTACCACTTAAGCCGCTTTTTGAATGGGTAGTGATTGAGGTCAAGCATCTGGCGGCAGGTGTTACGGCGAATGGTGCGAACCTTCTTATCTTTGCGTGTGACCATACCTCTTGTCTCAAAGATTGGCAAAAATACAACGTCGTAGTTCGACACCAGCTCGAACGCCAGCCGGTTATGCAGATCAAGAACAATGTCATCCTTTTTGCATTTCAGCCGGTCAATTTCCCTGTTGAAATGAATAATCCGATCTCTTGCCCACTGGGGCATGTCGGGGAACTCAACGCCTCTTTTTCGCTGTAGCAAGTGGCAAAGGTGCGAACTCCGGGGTCAACTCCAACGCTTCTAACCGTCCCTTGGATTTCGGGATTTAGCTCAATATGTTGTTGAACCTGAATGTACCAGCGACCTTTGTCGTAGGTTACGACACAAGATTTACCAATCGCTTCTGCTGGCACATCTTCTGTCAGGTGAATCTTGCCAAGAGCTTGTACGCAGGGATTTAACCCCTTTGGCAAACGGTCAATAGAGAATGAGTGCCTGCTACCTTTGCGGCTTTTGAAACTGATTTCTGCAAAGCCCTCTTTAGCTCCCTTGAGCTTCTTGTTGTGCTCGCAGACCGCTTTGAATGTGGTCGCTGCCGCCAGTGTTCCATTATCAGAAACAAGCGAGTTATAAGCCCTGCCACTTTCTTTTTGCTCTTGCTTCACTTGAGCTTTAATGGCAGGTCGCATGTTGATGAATTTTCCGCTGGCATCTTGTGTCCTCCCGATAATTCAACAAGCCATTTGATGAGTCCAAACCCTGATCGGGCAAGACTATCTTTTGTGGCAACCACAATATGGGTTGGATTTCCGCACACCGCTGATTCCAAAATGGTTTGCAGTCCTTTTCGCTTAAAGTTGAAAGCACTGGCAATGTCGCTGATAAATTCTGCATCAGGGTGCTCTTTGAGTAAGATACGCTTTTGCGTATCAATGCTGGATTTTTGCTTTCCAGAACTGACTCTTGCATAGCATATCTTCCTTTACTGGCTAATGAATATGCGGAAGTGACCACCACTGGTTTGCTTCACTTTTTCGTAGTGACCGCTTTCGATCTTGCGCCCCATAGTTTGGCTGGTTACGCCTTCTATCTTGGCTAGCTTTGTAGTTGAACCCCACAAGATAAATTCACCTTTTGACGATTTATCTTGTGCCTGGCGTAATTGATTTTGCGATTGTTGCAATTTTATTTAACTGCTTATTACCGCTTTCACGATGAATCATTAAAAGGGTCATCCCCCCAGCTTTTTCATAGCTTCTCTAACTATGATGTAGTGTTGATTGACACCCAGCTTTCTCATCAGCCAGTTTACTGTAGTGCCCTGAACCAGAAGAGAGAACAAAATCACAGCCAAAGTCATGTCCATAATCAGTTTTTTCTCGGGAATACTGTCAGGAATCGACAGCATCAGTGCAACAGGCACTACACCTCTCAACCCACCCCAAAACATAATGGCTTTGATTTTGTTATCCACCGGACGCCCAACCGGCAGGCGGTTAGATATAGGCAGGAGCAGATAGACGACGACCAAACGACCAATCAGAACAGAAGCAATGGCGATCAACAGGTAAGGGTAATAGTACTGTAAGTGGTCCAGATTTCTGAATAACAGGTTTTCTTTCATCCCCAGAAGCAGGAAAATCAGGCTGTTAGCAATAAAGGCCACAAACTCCCAAAAAGGCGTAATAAAGCTGCGCACCTGTTGAGACAATACTTTTCCTGAATTGGATCGAGTAACGATACCCGCAGCAATAGTTGACATAACACCGGACACTCCCAAAACGTGATCAGCAATGATAAAGCTGCTGTACGCCAGGATAGTGGTATGAGCAATCTGCACAAAGGGCTCGTTTCTGCCCAGCTTCAATAGCCAGTCCATACCGATACCCATGACCAAACCAACCAGTATTCCGCCAAAGAAGATTTCGATAAATGACCAGACTCCGTCGAACATAACACCAACGCCGAGGCCGCCACCGGCCTGAATAACCGCCAGGACAATCCCGAAGATAACAATTGCTGTGGCATCATTAAACAGACTCTCTGCATCCATCAGCATAGACATTCGAGCCGGCGCTCCTACTTCCTTGAACAGGGCAATAACGGCAACGGGGTCCGTTGCAGAAATCAGCGCCCCGAACAGCATAGCTCCAGCGAGACTGAGGGGAGTCAGCACATTCATGATGACCCCAACCACCAGCATAGAAAGGATTACGCCAAATATGGCCAGATTCAACACCGAAGTCATCTCACGAAACAGATGTGGAGGCTTTATGTTGATAGCCGCATCAAATATCAACACCGGAAGCAGGATATACATGATCAGATCATGGGACAGTTCGACCTTTAATAAGGGCCCCAATACGTCAGTGTATTGCGCCAGAATTCCCAGAGCCATGCCGATTACTACCAGACCAATAGTATAAGGAAACCGCAATTTTTTTAGAAATATGGCTGAGCTGGTGGCAAGCAGCAGCAGAGCAGCCAGTATCAGGACCTGTGTAGCAAGGCCGGTTTCATGCATATCAAAACCTCTGAAAACGATTCAATGAGACATCAGGATTATGTCGATTCGGGTTGACCAGGAAGAACAATTGCGCCTGAGGTACCAAGGAAAAATAGCATCCCACAGAGGAATTGACAGCTCAACCAGGAGACTGGTGCAGAGCTTACATCAGCCGTTAACTCCATAGGTTACAAAGACGTAAAGGTGAAGACAATCAGACATCTTAAAATTCAGTATTGTGCTCAACCAGTTTAAAATACAAGCGTCACCCTAATCAGAACCTCAACATGCACATCACACTGAAACAGCTCAAGACATTCCGGGCTGTCGCAAGTCTCGGACAGGTTCGCCTGGCTGCCCAACAGCTTAACCTTTCTCAACCCGCTACCAGCATGGCCCTTGCCGAGCTGGAGAATCAGCTGGGCTGCCAGCTTTTTGACCGCACTGGCAACAAGCTCCTGATCAATCACCAGGGCGAGCTGCTCATGCCTCTGGCCTCCGAGTTACTGGATCGGACGTCTGAAATAGAAACTCTGTTCAGAGATCTGCAAAACACCGAATCGGGTCATCTTCGAATCGGTGCAAGCACAACAATTGGCAACTATTTGTTACCCGATATTCTGGCCCGGTTCAGTGCAGACTTCCCCAGGATCAGCTTTAACATGGATATCCGTAATACCGAGACCATCATCAAGCGGGTAACCAGCTTTGACCTGGATATTGGCTGTGTAGAAGGTCCCTGCCAGCATGAAGATATTGACGTCATCCCCTGGAAAGAAGATGAACTGCTGGTCATCTGCAGCCCTGACAACCCTATAGCTAAACGGGGGGAAATCTCACTGAAGGAACTCAATCACCAGCAGTGGATTCTCAGGGAACCGGGCTCTGGCACCCGAAATATTTTTGATCAACATCTAAGCCAAAAGCTGACTGACCTGCCTATCAAGATGGAACTAAACCAGTCAGAAGCCATCAAAAAGCTGGTACAGTATGGTCAGGGCATCGGCTGCCTGTCCCGGCTTTGCGTCAGCCATGAACTGGAGCTGGGCGAACTGGTTGCTGTCAAAATCTCCGGAATCACCATGAAAAGAACCCTCTCTCTGTTGCTTCACAGGAAAAAGTATCAGAGCCAGATCATTCAACTGATACTGAAAGCTCTTCGCTGGCAGAAACCGGAATATTGACTATTTTAAGTGAGCTACTGATGAACAGCGTACAAGGATATTATTTTGCAGCTCACAGCAAAGCCTTCACACTCACAACCGCTTTTTACCAGCAAGACCATCTGGAATATTGTTTTTCTGATTCTGGCATTCTGGTTGGCCAAAGCTAATGCCTCCGAGTCTGAAGAGACCGAGCCTGCATCGAAAATAAGCAATGCAGAGCTGGAAAAGCTGGATGTCAATGAACTGAAAATGACTGTGCTTACGGACATCTCCAGCACAATAATCAGTGACGGAGAGCTTGCCAGCAGTATCAAGACCAGCATCGCAAGCCTGGTCATCAGCCCCCTCATGCACACACCTGAAGTTCAGGTTGCCGGCAGTGATGAGTTCACACGCCCAATAGCTGTCAGTTTTCAGAAAACCTTTGAGCAGAGCTTGATGAATATGCTTGATGAAGCCCTTCTCAGTCATGCAACAGCGATTATCCACACCCGCAAACCGACCACCCCGCTATGCAATCCTGTGGGCAAAGCACTCAGACAGACCATGTCAGCTTCCATGCAGGATGACCCGCACCGGGTTAAAACCATTCAGGACAGGACTTTCACCCTGCGCAGAATGGCGCAGAAAGGTTCACCTGTGGAGCTTTATGTGGCGTACACCAAAGGCGGTCTGGATAAACGCTCGCCCGAAGAACAGCAGATTTATAAAAAAGAGGTTAATAACACTGCCAATTCCAGTCTCCGTGACAAAGAGATGACCTGCACTGAAATGCCTGATGAAATAGTAGGCGCCTCCTACTTACTGACCACTAAACGAGGAAACACGCTCTTCTTTAGCACTAATGGTACTCAGGCGGCGGATGCTGCTGGCAGTATTGTCTGGAGATTCTGGTTCGGAAGCTTGAAAGATGCTTCCGTCGAAAAGCGTTACAAAGAAGTGATCAAGTACCTTAAAGAAGGTGGTCTGGATATTCCTGTTAAGTAATTGTACCGAAATCGGCCAGTTAACCCCCCTCACTACGATGACAAAGCCCTGACAGGTGATTAGAATCCGCAAACTAAAATTGGTAAACCTCCCCAGATAACTTAAGTATTATGCACAAAGTCATTGAAACCCCGGATGCACCACCTGCCATTGGCCCATACTCCCAGGGGATTCAGTTTGGCAACCTGATTTTCACCTCCGGCCAGCTGCCCATTGAGCCTGAGACCGGAGAAATGTCTGAAGACACCAAAGAACAGGCTCATCAGTGTCTGAAAAATCTAAAGTCTGTTCTGGAAGCCGCAGGCAGCAGCCTGAATAAGGTCAAGAAAGCGACGGTGTTCGTAAAAGATATGAATGACTTCACTGACATCAATGAAGTTTACAAGCAGTACTTTACCTTCCCTTTCCCTGCTCGCAGTCTGGTAGAAGTGGCTCGCCTGCCCAAAGATGTGAAGGTAGAAATTGAAGTCATTGCCACCACTGAGTAGTCAGTTGCGTCAGTAAGGGGGCCTGAACGCCCCCAGTGCTTCACCACATCAAATCGTCCGGAATTTCATAATCCGCGTACCACTCCTGCTCTTCTTGGGTCAGCTCGCTCTGACTTTCAGACTGAACAACCACAACAGCAGGTTGACGCTCTTCAATCTTTCTGGCCACTGTTGCGGGAATCACCCGATACTCTTCCTCGTCTGCCTGACTCAGAATACCGATCGCATAAAGCCCCCGACTCAGTCTGTTTTGCATGTCTTCAGAGACATAGATCTTTTTAACCTTGCCATCCACCACAAAGTTATAACCCACATCACCGACTTCCCGGGGAATAGTGTTCATCTCAATGAGCTGACAAACCTGTGCAGCAAGCGCCTTTTTCTGACGTTCTTCCTCCAGTTTGCGATTGAGCTCACGATCACGCTCTGTCTGGTCGGCTTTCTGCTTTTCCAGTTCAATACGGCGTTTTTCCTGATCGGTCAGCTCACCAGTCTTGGCAGCCTGTTTCTTCTTTTTCTTATTACTGGATTTGGCTTTCAATGCCTGTTGTTTGGTTGCCAGACCAGCGCCCATCAGCTGGTCTCTTAATGATTTACTCATGGATTGCTCAAAATAGATGGATCGAAGATGGATAAAATCTCAGGAGTGATATCTTAGCAGCCGCGTGATTTCGGAGCCAGCCGAACTCTGGTAGATAAGACACATGCCTTCAACAGAGGACTTGCAGTTGAGCATTCAGGTGTTTGAAAATAGGCCACTAAACTCTGGAAAGCAGTCACGGGTGACGCTAACAATGAAAACCAACATCACACTGATCGGTATGCCAGGCGCTGGAAAAAGTACTATTGGTATTATTCTGGCCAAAGATCTGGCCTTTGGCTTTCTGGATACCGATGTACTGATCCAGATCAGCCAACAGAAAACCCTGCAGGATATTGTTGACAGATCAGGCTATATGTCTCTTCGAGACATTGAAGAAGCAGAACTGCTCAAAGTTAATCTTAAACGACACATCATTGCCACCGGGGGTTCGGCCGTTTACAGCGAAGCCGCCATGAAACATCTTGCTAAAGAATCGATCATCGTCTTTCTGGATCTGGACCTTGAGCAGATTCGTCAGCGCATTCATAACTTTGATACACGGGGTATCGCTCGCGCAGAAGATCAAACCATTGAGGATCTGTTTGAAGAACGGGTGATGCTTTACAAGAAATACGCAGATGTAACTATCGATTGCCGAACCCTCTGTCAGGACTCGCTGGCGCTGGAAATCATTGAGCAGGTTAAACCACTTCTTCAAACAGATTGAGTGATCGCAACTACCCGGGGAAAAACAGCAGATAACAAAAAGCCCATGACAGGTATTCCGACATGGGCTTTTTTACGCTAACAGACTGTCAATCAGTGAATATCTTTCCAGTATTCGCGCTTGAGCAGCAGAGCAACGATGAAGAGCAGAACCAGGAACAGCAGGACATAGATACCCAGCTGCTGACGCTTCTGCTTCACAGGCTCAGCAGAGTATGACAGGAAGTTGGTCAAGTCATACATCGCCTGATCGTATTCAGCCGGAGTCATGGAGCCTTTGCGCTCAGGATCCACAACCAGACCACAAATCTTCTCACCGGTCAGAGGATCACGTTCAGTCGGGCTAGCACCCTGACAGCTGTCAATCTGAACACCTTGAAGCTCCATCAGCACATGAGGCATACCCACGTCAGGGAATACCTTGTTATTCACACCCCACGGACGCTTTGGATCTTCATAAAAAGTACGCAGGTAGGTGTAGACCCAGTCTTCACCACGTACCCGGGTCACCATGGTCAGATCCGGTGGCGCAGCACCAAACCATACCTTGGCTTCATCCTTGCGCATACCGTTCTTCATAAGATCACCGATCTTGGCAGACTTTGGTACCAGATTTTCCATCATCAGATCGTGTGGAATACCGATATCGTCGGCTACACGCTCGTAGCGCTGGAACTGAGTCGCATGACAGCCCGCACAAAAGTTCTGATAATACATGGCACCACGCTGCAGCGATGCCTTATCAGAGTGATCAGTCTCAATCGGATCCAGAGGATAACCTGAACCACCCGCCGCAAATCCAAGCACTGGGACCAGCGAAAACAACAGGGTAATTATTGTTTTTTTCATTATCCGGTCACCCTCTCCGGTACAGGTTTGGTTTTTTCCCATCGTGTATAAAACGGCATCAACAGGAAGAATGCGAAGTAATACAGGGTGCAAAGCTGTGCAATCAGTGTGTAGGTTACTGTCGCCGGCTGAGTTCCTAACCAGGTCAGCACCGCAAAGACAATGGCAAACAGGAAGATCCCAACCTTGCTGATAATACCCTTGTAGCGCCAGGATCTGACCCGGCTGCGATCCAGCCATGGCAGGACAAACAAAATAGCGATCGCTGCCCCCATCATGATGACACCACCGAGCTTGGAGTCGATCGGACCTATGTCAAAGGTGATCGCACGCAGGATGGAGTAGAAGGCTCCGAAGTACCATACCGGTGCGATATGCGCCGGAGTCTTCAGTGCATCGGCCTGCTCAAAGTTAGCGTACTCAAGGAAGAAGCCACCCATTTCAGGGAAGAAGAACATGACACTACAGAACACAAAAAGGAAGACTGCAACCCCTACCAGGTCTTTCACGGTGTAGTATGGGTGAAATGGAATACCATCCAGAGGTACGCCGTCCTTGTCTTTCAGCTTCTTGATATCAACACCGTCAGGGTTGTTGGAACCCACTTCGTGCAGGGCAATGATATGCAAGACCACCAAACCCAGAATAACGATAGGCAGAGCCACAACGTGCAGAGCAAAGAAACGGTTCAGAGTAATACCCGAGATCAGGAAGTCACCCCGGATCCACTGCTGCAGGTCTGGACCAATAACAGGGATAGCACCGAACAGGGAAATGATAACCTGGGCACCCCAGTATGACATCTGACCCCATGGCAGCAGGTAGCCCATAAAGGCTTCAGCCATCAGCGCCAGATAAATGGCCATACCAAAGATCCACACCAGCTCCCTTGGAGCTCGGTAAGAGCCGTAGATCAGACCACGGAACATGTGGAGGTAGACAACGATAAAGAAGAAAGATGCGCCGGTAGAGTGCATATAGCGAATCAGCCAGCCGTATTCCACATCACGCATGATGTATTCAACGGAAGCAAAAGCCTGCTCTGCACTGGGCACGTAACTCATGGTCAGCCAGATACCGGTCAGCAACTGGTTAACCAGAACCAGCAGCGCCAGAGAGCCGAAGAAATACCAGAAGTTAAAATTCTTTGGTGCGTAGTATTTACTGAGATGATCTTCCCAGACCTGGGTGACAGGTAGCCTGGCATTAAGCCAATCCATGAAGTTGCCCATTACGCATTCTCCTCATCTTGGCCGACAATGATGACTGTGTCGCTCTCAAAGGTATAAGGAGGCACTTCCAGATTGGTGGGCGCAGGCACTCCCTTGAATACACGACCAGCCAGATCGAACTTCGAACCATGACATGGGCAGTGGTAACCACCTTTCCATTCAGGGTCAAATTCCATCGGTTTGACTTCAGGCATGTATTTGGGTGAACACCCGAGGTGGGTGCAAAGACCGACCAGAATCAGGTACTCATCCTTCACGGAACGGTACTCATTTGCTGCGTACGCTGGCTGTTCTGATTTCTCGGACCTGGGGTCTCTCAACTTGTCATCCAGAGACCTTATATTATCCAGCATGGCCTGGGTTCGTCTTACCACAAACACAGGCTTACCGCGCCATTCAACTACAATCTGCTGTCCCGGCTCCAACTTGCTGAGGTTCACCTTCACAGGAGCACCAGCAGCCTTTGCTTTGGCACTGGGATTCCATGACTTGATAAAAGGTGTAGCGACCCCAACGGCCCCGGCAGCCCCCACCACCGAAGTCGCAGCCACGAGAAAGCGGCGCCGGCTGTTATTTACGCCGTTGTCACTCATTTAACCTACTCTCCCCATCCAGGCAAATGCCCAAAAACTTCTTTTAATTCACGGGTGGGATATTAGCAGGGAGTACAAGAGTTACGTCTCTTACTAAGAGAAAAATCTTTAGATGACCTTTCTCTCACCCCCTGTCAAAGCCTTGTCTGATTATTTGTCCCACCTAAGCAGCAGAGCGTAATGATACTGGTTTTAGTTTCTATACAAAAGCCTTACATGAAGTTTTCCTTAACCTCTGAATCAAACCCTTACGCCACAGGAACTCCAGCACCCCCCATTGCCCAAGGGCACATTCTATTACATCCAGCCCAGATCATATTTGTTAAACATCCAACACTGATTAAGTTTGTTTTTTATACAAACAACCTTCGCTAAGGATACAAAACACCAGCGATCGTACCGTTTTCTTTTTTTCAGCCAAAAAAAACGCCCGCATAAAGCGGGCGTTTTCTGCAGCGCCTGAAAACAGGCGCCAGCGACATCAACGCTTGGAGAACTGTGGACGCTTACGCGCTTTGCGCAGACCCACTTTCTTACGTTCAACTTCACGTGCATCACGAGTCACATAGCCAGCTTTACGCAGAGGAGAACGCAGGCTCTCATCGTACTGGATCAGCGCACGAGTGATACCGTGACGGATAGCGCCGGCCTGACCGGAACCACCACCACCGTTAACGGTGATTTTAATGTCGAATTTTTCCAGCAATTCGGTCAGTTCCAGAGGCTGGCGAACAACCATACGAGCAGTCTCACGACCGAAGTATTCGTCCAGGCTACGGCCATTGACAGAAATACTGCCAGAACCAGATTTCAGGAAAACGCGAGCGGTAGAAGACTTACGACGTCCGGTACCGTAGTATTGAGTCACTGACATGGCTACCCCCGATTAAATGTCCAGTTTCTGTGGCTGTTGAGCAGCATGCGGATGCTCAGTACCGGCGTAAACTTTCAGCTTACGGTACATGTCGCGACCCAGAGGGCCTTTTGGCAGCATACCTTTAACAGCTTTTTCAATGACCATTTCTGGCTTGTGCGCAATCAGCTTTTCAAAACTGGCTGAACGCAGGCCACCAGGGAAGCCAGTGTGACGGTAATACATTTTGTCAGACGCTTTACGACCAGTAACATGGACCTTCTCGGCATTAACAACAACGATGTAATCGCCAGTGTCAACGTGAGGAGTGTATTCTGGCTTATGCTTGCCGCGCAGACGGGTTGCAATTTCGGTAGCCAGTCGCCCCAGGGTCTTGCCTTCAGCGTCGACCACGAACCAGTCACGTTTTACGGTTTCTGGCTTTGCACTAAAAGTTTTCATTAAATTCGCCTCAGTAGTATTGCTCTCGCAATACCTGTTCTTACTTGGCCGCCCTTCTCAGGGAACTGATCAGGGATCGAAGCAAGGCTAATAGCTTCGGCAACGACCTGTTCAAACATGGGCGCTCAATTGGGAAACGGGAGCGGTATTATATCGTCTGTTCACAGGAATGAAACCCCCTTCCGACACATTAGAGGATTCCTACGTATCCGCTGATACAAATAATCTGCAAATACCCTTGTGAACATTGTAAATCCGGAGTTATTCTGCCATCAGGCTGAAACCTTTGGAGCTTGATTTCAATGGAATACAGAAAACTGGGGCGCACCGATATTAATGTCAGTGTCCTTTGTCTCGGCACTATGACCTGGGGCAAGCAAAATACCGAACAGGAAGCATTTGCTCAGCTGGATCGAGCTGTGGACTATGGTGTCAATTTCATTGACACTGCAGAAATGTATCCGGTACCGGCCAGGGAAGAAACTTATTCCCTTACAGAATCTATCATTGGCAACTGGATAAAGCAGCGCGGTAAAAGCAATGATCTGGTCATTGCCACCAAAGTCTGCGGTCCCGGCCTGACATATATAGATGGTGGCCGAATGATGACACCGAATCATATCCATAAAGCCATTGACGGCAGCCTGAAACGACTGGGCGTTGAAGCTATTGACCTTTATCAGCTGCACTGGCCTGATCGTAACACCAACTTCTTCGGAAAGCTCGGTTACGCTCACCAGCACGGCTTTGACGGGACGCCGGTAGAAGAAACACTTTCAGCCCTGGATGAACTGGTTAAGGTCGGCAAGATCAAACACTACGGCCTCTCCAACGAAACCCCCTGGGGCGTCATGGAGCACCTCCGTATCAGCAGCGAAAAGCACCTGCCAAGAGCCGTCAGTATTCAAAACCCCTATAATTTGCTGAACCGTTCTTTCGAGGTAGGTCTTGCTGAAATAGCCCACCGTGAGCAGGTCGGTCTTCTGGCATACTCACCATTGGGGTTTGGCGCTCTTTCGGGCAAATACATTGGCGGTGCGCGACCTGAAAACGCTCGATTAACGTTATTCCCTCACTACCAGCGCTATGACTCACCCCAATCTCGCAGGGCCATCAAGGCCTATGTACAGCTGGCAAAAGATTCAGGTCTGGACCCTGCTCAGATGGCACTGGCATTTGTCACATCCCGCCCTTTCCTGACCAGCAACATCATTGGAGCTACCAACCTGGAGCAACTGGAGAGCAACCTCGCTTCCAGTGAATTGCAGCTGTCAGAACCCCTGCTGGAAGAGATTGAAAGCATTCACACCCTGCAGCCGAACCCTGCCCCCTGATTTATTACACCCTTGTTCATCGGGTGTCAGCCTCAATGACACCCAACACCCCTGAAACAACGAGCCTCTTCCAGTGAGCAAAAGGTCAAAACACCGCAAAGCTTCAGGCACTTTCTGAAAGCACGACTCAATCTAGTCAGTCCACCTACTTGAAGGTAAATACTTTTTTGTTAAGAACTGACATCGGCTGGGCAAAAGTCTAAAATCCCCCACATTTCTGATCGGAACTCACCGGAAACCAAAACATGCGTGACTTTATTATCGCCCCCAGCATACTTTCGGCTGACTTTGCCCGCCTTGGAGAAGAGGTGGACAACGTCATTGCTGCCGGAGCTGACTGGGTACACTTTGATGTCATGGATAACCACTACGTACCCAACCTGACCATTGGCCCCATGGTTTGCAAGGCCCTGCGAAAGCATGGCGTTACTGCTCCCATCGATGTCCACCTGATGGTCAACCCGGTAGACCGCATAATTGGAGATTTTATTGAAGCCGGGGCCAGTATGATCACCTTCCACCCTGAAGCCTCTGATCATATTGATCGCAGCCTGCAGATGATTCGTGAAGGTGGCTGTAAAGCCGGTCTGGTATTAAATCCGGCAACCTCTCCCGACGTGATTGAATATGTGATCGACAAACTGGATATGATTCTGCTTATGTCCGTAAACCCGGGCTTTGGTGGCCAGAAATTCATTCCTTCGACTCTGCGCAAACTGCGCCATGCTCGCAAAATGATTGACGACAGTGGACTGGACATTCGTCTGGAGGTAGACGGCGGCGTCGGTGTACAGAACATTCGCCAGATCGCTGAAGCCGGAGCAGATGCTTTTGTTGCCGGCTCAGCCATCTTCAATGCTGAGGACTATCATGATGTTATCAGCCAAATGCGGACAGAGCTTTCCATGGCAGAATCCCTCTGAAGCTGATCTCAGGGAGTAGAGTCGCCTGCTGACTCTATCCCCTCTAAAACCTCAGCCTCTATTACTCCCTCCCTCTGGGTATTTGAAAACAATGAAGTTGTTTGAATTGTTGAGCAGTCCCGTTCGATTAATCATGTACGATCTCGATGGCACACTGGTTGATAGTGTTCCCGATCTGGCTATAGCCCTGGATAAAATGCTGACAGAACTCAACCGGCCTGAAGCTGGTGATGAAAAAGCCAGGCTCTGGGTAGGCAATGGTATTCCATCACTGGTCAAAAGGGCTCTGGCTGATGACATGATGGGTGACCAACCCGGTGTTGTTGAAGAAGGCACCTTTACCAAAGCTATGGAACGGTTCAAACACCACTACGCCATTGAAGTTGGCCAGCACAGCGCTCTTTACCCCGGCGTATTCACCTTCCTCAGCCAGATCCACAAGGCGGGCGTCAAACAGGCTGTAGTAACCAACAAATCCGAAATCTTCACCGACTCACTGTTAAAGCATATGGGCATTGACCACTTCTTTGAACTCAGCATAGGTGGTGACAGCCTGAACGAGCAAAAGCCCCACCCGCTGCCCCTTCAGCACACCATGAAGCACTTTGGTTGCAGAACAGCCTCATGATCGGGGACTCCAGCAGTGACGTAAAAGCGGCCAGAGCTGCAGATGTAAATGTGGTGGGCCTTCGCTACGGCTATAACCATGGAGAGCCGATTGAGTCTGCACACCCCGACCTTGTTATCGATAGTCTGACGGATTTGCTATGAAATCTGACCCTGAGCCTGACAGACTGCCAAACTGCAAAGACTCAGGGGAGAGGCAATAAACTACACAATTCAGTAGTCCCAGTGTTTGCATTAACCCTTGCAGTCATATAGTCTTCAACTCTTACTCATACGACTGCGCCCAGAATAATTGCGGAGCCAGCAGTGATAGCAAGTCATTCAGAGACATACATCAATACAAGAGACACTGAACGGTCAGTGAGACCTTCCACCCCTACCTCAAAGCTTTCCTCCCGGCGATGGCTTGGCTGGCCCTGCGCCTGATTAAAAAGCCCCAACTCAGCCAAAACCCTGCGTTTTTAGTACTTTTTAAACAGCCTGATAATAAAGAGGCCAGTATGACGCCTGAAGCTTTTTCTCGTCTGGCCCGCGAAGGATATAACCGTATTCCTGTAACCCGGGAAATCCTGGCGGATCTGGACACACCCTTGACCACTTACCTGAAGCTGGCCAATGGTCGCTACTCATACCTGCTTGAGTCCGTGGAAGGCGGAGAAAAGTGGGGACGCTACTCAATGATTGGACTACCGTGCAGAACCATACTCCGGGTGTCAGGCTACAACCCCGACTGCAAGGTCACACTGGAAACCGATGGCCAGATTGTTGAAGAGCATAACCCGGAAGATCCTCTGACCTTTATTAAGCAGTTTCAACAGGGCTACAAAGTGGCCGAGCTGCCTGACCTGCCTCGCTTTAGCGGCGGACTGGTAGGCTACTTTGCTTACGACACGATCCGTTATATTGAAGAACGACTGAAACGAACAGCACCAAAAGATGAGCTAAACAACCCGGACATCATGTTGATGGTTTCTCACGAACTGGTGGTATTTGACAACCTCAGTGGCAAGTTGATTCTGGTGACCCATGCTGACCCGGCAGAATCTGCTGCCCTGGAAAAAGCAGAGTTTCGACTGGACGACCTGGTGCGGAGACTGCAAACGACCAATGTACTGCCACCGGCACAGGCTTCACTGAACCCTGCCCGGGAAAATGATTTCAAATCCGGTTTCGGTCAGGATGCCTTTGAAGCTGCAGTAGAAACCATCAAAGAATACATTCTGGCTGGAGACGCTATGCAGGTGGTTCCATCCCAGCGCATGACCATTCCTTTTGACAGCTCACCCCTTAACCTTTACCGGGCTCTGCGCAGTACTAACCCATCCCCCTATATGTATTACATGGATCTGGGTGATTTTCATGTCGTAGGCTCATCACCTGAGATTCTTGCCCGTCTTGAAGACGGTGAAGTCACCGTCAGACCTATTGCCGGTACTCGCAAACGCGGTGCCACCGAAGAGCGGGATAAGGCACTGGAACAAGAACTGCTGAATGACCCCAAAGAACTGGCAGAACACCTGATGCTCATCGACCTGGGAAGAAACGACGTTGGGCGTGTAGCTAAAACAGGCAGTGTCAGCCTGACCGACAAGATGATCATTGAACGTTACTCTCACGTTATGCATATCGTATCGAATGTCACCTGTCGTTTAAAAGACGGTATGGATGCCATGGACGTGCTCAAAGCGACACTACCAGCAGGTACACTCAGTGGCGCACCGAAAGTACGAGCCATGGAAATTATTGATGAACTGGAACCTGTCAAGCGCGGGGTTTACGGCGGAGCAGTGGGTTATCTGGCATGGAACGGCAACATGGATACTGCCATTGCCATTCGCACTGCCGTGATCAAAGACCGCAAACTCCACGTTCAGGCTGGTGCGGGCATTGTCGCCGACTCAGTTCCCGAAATGGAATGGAAAGAAACCATGAATAAGGGGCGAGCCCTTTTCAAAGCCGTTGCCATGGCTCAGACAGGTTTGTCTGCTGCTTCCAGCAGCCAGAAGCAGACAGGGGAGCGAAACTAAGATGCTTTTAATGATCGACAACTACGATTCGTTCACCTGGAATCTGGTTCAGTACTTTGGCGAACTGGGTCAGGAAGTGGCAGTGCATCGTAACGACCACATAACTCTGGAACAGATCCAAACCCTCAACCCGGAACGTATAATTATTTCACCCGGCCCCTGCACACCCAATGAGGCCGGTATCTCCATGAAAGCTATTGCTCACTTCAGTGGCAAAAAGCCTATTCTTGGTGTCTGTCTGGGACACCAGAGCATAGGCCAGGTCTTTGGTGGCAAAGTAGTCCGGGCCCGGCAAGTCATGCATGGAAAGGTCTCACCTGTTTATCATAAGGGGCTGGGGGTGTTCACAGGCCTTCCCAACCCGGTCACAACGACCCGCTACCACTCACTGGTTGTTGAAAAAGAGAGCTTGCCAGACTGTTTTGAAATTACCGCCTGGACCCAGCACGAAGATGGCAGCATGGATGAGATCATGGGGATTCGCCACAAGACTCTACCCCTGGAAGGTGTCCAGTTCCATCCGGAATCCATCATGACCGAACGAGGCCACGACATGCTGGAAAATTTTCTGAAGCAATCCTGAAGCAATAAAGCCTTTGGTGACAGAAGCCAGGCCATAGACAACAGACATTCAGACGAACGATTGAGAACACCGACTGGAGCCAGATTACATGAATATTAAAGAGGGCATTTCCCGCGCTGTCAGCCATCTTGACCTGAGCCGTGACGAGATGATGAGCATCATGCGCGACATCATGACAGGCCAGTGCACCAATACCCAGATCGGCTCATTCCTGACCGCCATGCGCATGAAAAGCGAAAGCATTGAAGAAATTACCGGGGCTACCCAGGTACTCAGAGAAATGGTTACTGCGGTTGAAGTTAACGCTGACCACCTGGTGGATATTGTCGGCACCGGTGGAGATGGTGCACACCTGTTCAATGTATCAACAGCTTCCTCGTTTGTCGCCGCCGCCGCCGGTGCCTCTGTTGCCAAGCACGGCAACCGGGGAGTATCCAGTTCCAGCGGCAGTGCTGACCTGCTGGAAAGAGCAGGCATTCAGTTGGACATCAGTCCTGAACAGGTAGCACGCTGTATTGAACATGTGGGCGTAGGCTTCATGTTTGCTCCGGCTCACCACTCCGCCATGAAAAACGTTGTCGGTGTCCGCAGAGAGCTTGGCATAAGAACCTTCTTCAACATCCTGGGACCTATGTCCAACCCCGCCAGTGTAAAAAACCTTGTCATCGGTGTGTTTACCCGTGAACTCTGCCGCCCTATGGCCGAGGTTCTGCGCGAGCTGGGCAACAAGCACATCATGGTCGTACACTCTATGGATGGTCTGGACGAAATCAGTATCGCCAGCGAAACTTTTATAGCTGAGCTGAAAGATGGCGAAATTCATGAATACGTGATCAAGCCAGAGAACTTTGGCATTGAATCCCGGAGCCTGATCGGGTTGAGTGTAGAAGGTTCCGGGGACTCACTGGCGCTAATCAGGGACGCCCTGGGTAAACGGGAAGGCGAATACGCCAGCAAAGCGGCAGACATGATCGCGCTGAACGCTGGTGCGGCCATTTATGTTTCCGGTGTCGCCACCAGTCTGCAGGAAGGGATAGCCATGGCACAGGATGCTATTGCCAGCGGGCTGGGCCTGGAAAAAATGCGTGAGCTGGCCAGCTTCACACAAGTGATTGCGGAGGGGTAACAATGTCTATGCCAACCATCCTCAACACAATTGTTGAGAGAAAACGTGAAGAAGTCGCAGAGCGTCAGGCAACACTGTCCATGCAGGAGGTTATTACCAGAGCCCGTCACACTGAAGAGTCCCGTGGCTTTGCCAAAAGCCTGGAAGCCCGGACAGAAGCCCGGCAGGCATCGATCATTGCCGAAATCAAAAAAGCGTCTCCCAGCAAGGGGGTGATTCGCGAAAATTTTGATCCGGCCAGCATTGCCCGGAGCTATGAAAAAGCGGGCGCCAGCTGCCTGTCCGTATTGACTGACAGGGACTTTTTCCAGGGTGCTGAAAGCTACCTTCAGGAAGCCCGCTCAGCCTGTGCCCTGCCAGTTTTGCGCAAAGACTTTATGATCGATCCATGGCAGATTTATGAATCCCGCATGATTGGTGCAGACTGCATCCTGCTGATCGCTGCCTGTCTCACAGACGGTGAACTTCAGGAGTTCAGCAGTACTGCCCTGGACCTGGGGATGGATGTTCTGGTAGAGGTCCATGGTGCCGATGAGCTGGAACGTGCTTTACCTCTGGAAGGTACATTGCTGGGCATCAATAACCGAAACCTGCATACTTTTGAAGTCACATTGGACAATACGTTCTCTCTGCTTACTGAGATTCCGGAAGGCAGAAAAGTGATTACAGAAAGCGGCATCCATACAACAGAAGACGTGGATAGTATGTTTTCGAAGGGTGTAAACAGCTTCCTGGTCGGTGAAGCATTTATGCGTCAGGAAGATCCGGGTGACGGGTTGAAAAAACTGTTTAGTCAATACCTTTAACGCCTTAGATTGAGGACCAGCAGCCAAGATCAAACTGTTTTCTACCCAGGCATCAGAGGCTGTCGCAATACTGCCTCCAGCCCCCAAGAGCCTGTCGGACTTAAGACTGTCCTACACGGCAACTGCTCCTGCGTTGCTCTAGCTCCTGCATCCATGCAGTCGTGCGGTTGCGATAAATTGGTCTAAAAATCCTTGTTTCTTCGTCAAATAGCTCGCTATTCCCCTCAGAAACAGAAATTTTTATCCTCAATTTCTTGCAATCCTCGCTACGGACGCTTAAGTCCGACAGGCTCCTGGCCCGGGTTTCGTCTGCTCAAGCAGAAGCTCTCAATGCCCAACGGATAACTACTTGATGACCCCGCAGGCAATCCTTGAATCGGCGCCTTCTGGCGTGTTATTGCCAATGACAGCAGTGCCGGAGTGGATAACCAGCGAGCGCTCTTTCAGATCAGTCAGTTTCAAATTCTTGGCAACCACCGGAACTGTGGCGAAGCCCTTGTCGTCTACATCAAGCATGGGCAGATCATCAAGAGCACCTCCGGCTGCCAGGGCCGCCTGCATCACGTCATTTTTGGAGCCCGGTTCGCAGCTGGGGTTTTCATGAACACGGAAACCATGCTCTCCGGGCGGCAGGTCATAAAGATTGGGTGTCAACTGCACCCCTCCTCCGGAGGCTTCAGAAACAGTCACTGTTCCCAGTTCTGCTCCTACACCGGAAGGAGAAACCTGATTCACCATGACCGTATAGCTTTCATTGGAGGTACAGGCAGAAAGCGTAGCTGCCACGACTACTACACCCGATAGCGCACTGACTTTATTGAACATGATTGCCAACTCCAGGAGAAATGGGATTGTAAAACAGCAATATAGCCATGCTTATTCGGGTTTACTTAATACAGTGCCTTAAAAAACAGGCTTTTTATGGTTTTATTCCAAAAAAACTCATTGACATTCCCGACCGTTATTATGTTGCTTCCGACTCACCAGCATCACGTTTCTTATCAGCCAGAGCCGTTATGGCTCCTGCTCACAGAGCGTACATTAACAGGATGGTTAGCCTGACATCCTGCTGCTGAGGTAAGATAGCGGCTTGATACCCATTGGATTTGGATAAAAGACGATGGGGATATTTTTCTGGCTGCTCTTATGAAGCCTCCATCCCAAGCTCCCGACCTTCACAGCTTGTGGGTTTGAGACTGAGAGCCCTCTTCAAGAAAGGAAAGACGCTGTAATGAAAGCACAAGTCAAATGGGTGGATCAGGAACGTTTTCTGGGACTGACTGACAGTAATAACTCCGTTGTCATGGACGCAGATAGAGCGGTTAAATCCGCACCCAGCCCAATGGAACTGATCCTGATGGGCCTGGGTGGCTGCTCATCTGTTGATGTGATCGGTATTCTGAAAAAAGCTCGCCAGAAGGTCGTTGACTGCCACGTCGATATTCAGGCTGAACGTGCCGATGCAGTACCTGCTGTGTTTACCAAAATTCACCTCAACTTTGTCGTTAAAGGCACTGCAGTAAAAGAATCCCATGTTGAGCGTGCAATAGAACTGTCTGCAGATAAGTATTGCTCGGTTGCCAAGATGCTGGGTAAGGGTGATGTAGAAATCACCCACAGCTTTGAGATTATTGAAGCCTGAGTCACAGGCATGGCTCGTCAGCCCGGAGGCCAGCTCATCTGACGACCACCAATCAGGTGGAGATGAATGTGGTAAACCGACTGACAGCCATGACTATTACAGTTCATCACCGTTCTGTAGCCGTCTTCGGCAAAACCTTCATCTTTAGCGATCTGGCTGGCCACCAGCGCCATATTCCCCAAAACTGCCTGATCTTCCGGAGTGGCATCGTTAAGTGTTGCGATATGCTTCCTGGGAATGACCTGAACATGAACGGGGCCCTGGGGATTGATATCCCTGAACGCAAGAACATCGTCGTCTTCGTAGACCTTGTCGACGGGGATCTCCCCTTCGACTATCTTGCAGAAAAGACAGCTCATTAATTGACCTCCGGGCCTTTGAGTCGAAAAACTGAATTAAGCCTATCATCAGATTCCTTAGCCCGAAAGGCTCCTGTTGCACTACTCAATCCTGTCTTCCCAAAGCAGCGTCGATCCTACGACAGCAGCTGGCATGACCAGCAAGTTGACAAAAGGAATCAGCATAACCAGAGTGACGGCTGTACCAAAACCCCAGACGTAATTTCGATCCTGCTTCAGACGTTCCAGCATATCATTAAACGACACCCCCCTGTTGTCCGCAGCATAGTCACAGTATTGGATCGACATCATCCAGCTGTTGAACAGAAACCAGAGCACAGGGGTGACGAGGTTCACCACGGGAATAAAGGATAAAATTAACAGAACCACAGCCTTGGGCAGGTAGTAGATGAGTTTTCTGACCTCCCGGCCTACGGCTCTGGGTAACAGGGTCAGCCAGTCTTTCAACTCGTATTCCGGCAGGTCTGACTTGCCATGAAGGTTCTGAACTTTTTCGGCAAGAAGCCCATTGAAGGGTGCCGCGATAAAATTCCCGACGATGGTAAAAGTAAAAAAGACCACTCCCAGCATGGCCAGGAATAACAGGGGCCAGAGCAGGAATTCAAGGAAAGACAGCCAGTCAGGCAACCAGTTAAGCAGCTGCTCCATCAGCACGCTCATTTGCTGAAGACCGAAATAGATCAGGAATCCAAACACCAGAATATTAACGGTCAGGGGAATCAACACAAACAGGCGGATGGCCGGATCGGGAAGATAGGATAGACCCTTGAGGAAATAACCGGGTCCACTTCCCGGTGCAGGCGATGGCATAGCAGAGTTCCTTTTATTGATGTTACACAACTGCTGACAATTGGCAGTGAAGTTGATGACGAACAAAGGCCAATCGCTGAAGAGATTCTGGTTCTCGTCAGCACAAGCCGTTATTATTCACACAGTTTAACGAATTATGAATCCTTTACCGTCAGAGATTTTCTTTGTCTCTGACAGTCATTCCTGAACGAGGAGTAAAATGTGAGTGAAGCCAAGCACGTCCAGCTGCTGATTCTGGGTTCCGGTCCTGCAGGATATACAGCTGCGGTTTACGCTGCCAGGGCAAACCTGAAGCCGGTTATGATCACTGGTATGCAACAGGGCGGGCAGTTGACAACCACTACCGACGTGGACAACTGGCCAGGAGGCCCCGAAGGTCTTCAGGGACCCGGCCTGATGGAAGATATGCGCATCCATGCAGAACGCTTTGGTACCGAAATCATCTTTGATCATATCGAAGAAGTCGATCTGAGCAAGAAGCCATACACCCTGAAAGGTAGCGATACCTACACCTGTGATTCCCTGATTATCAGCACGGGTGCCAGCGCCCGCTACTTGGGCCTGGACAGTGAAGAAGCCTTCAAGGGCAGAGGGGTTTCTGCCTGTGCCACCTGTGATGGATTCTTCTACAAAAACAAGGACGTCGTGGTAGTGGGTGGCGGTAATACTGCTGTCGAGGAGGCCCTCTATCTTTCCAACATTGCAAAGAAAGTGACACTCATTCACCGTCGCAAGGGTTTCCGTGCAGAAAAAATTCTGCAGGACAAGATGATCGACCGGGTAGAAAACGGCAACATGGAGCTGGCCCTTGATGCCACATTGGATGAGGTACTGGGAGATAGCATGGGCGTGACAGGCGTTCGCATCAAGGATGTGAATACTGGCGAGACCCGCGAAATCAACGCTGAAGGCTGCTTCATTGCCATCGGCCATACACCGAATACCGGTATTTTTGAAGGCCAGCTGGAAATGAAAGACGGCTACATTAAAGTCAACAGTGGTTCAGAAGGCAACGCAACACTGACTTCCAAAGAAGGCGTATTCGCTGCGGGTGACGTTATGGATCACGTTTACCGTCAGGCTATTACCTCTGCCGGCACTGGCTGTATGGCTGCCCTGGATGCTGAAAAATACCTTGACTCTCTGTCCTGATCACAGTGCCCCGCCATTGAGGCTGTCGTAAAGCTCTGCCGTACTCTCAGGCCGTTTGGGTCGCGGCCCGGGAGCGGAGGGTGGAGTCTTGCGTCGGCTTCTGTTGTCGGCTTGCAGGCTTAAGAGAGATCAGGAGGTTTTCTGGCTACTCACCGCCTCTTGAGCTTCAGTTGTTACCATGAAGTCTTCAGACAAGGTGCCTTTCTCATCCGGAGCTGTCGTCTTGGGTGCATAGTCCAGAGGCTGCTCCAAAGGCTTCGCACGTTCGCTATGACGCTTGGGAATCTGACCCGACGACAGAGCTGTGCTGCTGATCAGAGAATCACTGAGCTTGTTCTTGACTCTGTCATCGTTACACAGTGAATCGGCTCCGTTAGCCATATGCTCATAGACATCTTTATAGCTGTCCGTCAGCTTGTTGATCAGGTGAGCCGTTGTGTTGAAATGATCGGCTACGTTATCCTGATACTGCTTGAAATCAGCTTCCAGTTCGATCAGCTGAGCTTCCATTTTGCCTCGATCCGAACGGGGGCCTGCCAACAGATGATACAAAAGTGCGCCACCGGTCATACCCGCCAGAAATGCCAAACTGCCTAAAAACCAAAGTACATTCACATTTTCCACAGCATCGCCTCATTGGGTGGAACATTTCACGTCCTTTATTGCTGTCAAAGTTATAATCTTTTATGCGCAAAGTATAGAGCGGTTGTGTAACATCGGGATGCCAAAACATACCTTGTCCTGCTGAAGCCGGAAGGATACATTGTGCTCCGTTATTCCAGACTGCGGTAATGATGGCAGCTCGACTTATGCCTGCCGATACAGGAATGGGCCGGAACTGTTTCAACAACCCTGGATATGACACCCGTAAACAACGGACCTGGTGAAATAACAACTGTATGACTAGCATGACCCCGGAATCTCGTTACCAGCAGGACTTAAAGAAAGACAGCTTCAGCTATGACCCGGCTCAGGAAGCAGCGGTTCAGCATCTCCAGCGTCTTTTTGATCAGCTGACCGCTGAAGCTCCCCGCAACTCCCTGCTCAGGCGCATCAACCCTTTTGCCGGCAAAGAATTCCATACTGTTCGTGGACTCTACTTCTGGGGAGGCGTTGGCCGGGGCAAAACCTATCTGATGGACACCTTTTATGACTGCCTCCCGTTCTCCGAGAAAAAACGCATGCACTTTCACCACTTCATGCGCTGGGTTCACGGTGAACTGAAAAAGCTGTCCGGAGAAAAAAACCCCCTGGATAAAGTGGCAGAAATACTGGCTGCCGAAACACGGGTCATCTGCTTTGACGAGTTCTTTGTCTCAGACATCACCGACGCTATGCTTCTGGGTGGACTCTTTGAGCAACTTTTTCAAAGGGGCATTACACTGGTGGCCACTTCCAACGTGGTACCCGATCAACTCTATAAAGACGGCTTACAAAGAGCCCGATTCCTGCCAGCCATTGACCAGATAAAAGAGCATACCCTGGTGATCAACGTTGATGGTGGCACCGACTATCGCCTGCGCCTGCTGGAAAAGGCAGACACTTACTTCAGCCCTCTGGGAGCGGAAGCTGATCTGCACTTGCAGAAAACATTCGATGACCTTGCACCAGACATCAGCCACTGCAGGGAAGCCGACGTCATTGAGATAGCGGGCCGAGCCATCAACAGCGAACGCACCTGCGAAGACATAGGCTGGTTTAGTTTCGGGGCACTCTGTGACGGTCCAAGAAGCCAGAACGACTACATAGAGCTGGCCTGCCTTTACCAAACCGTCATTCTCGAAAATGTACCCCAGATGGGCGAGAAGAAAGACGATCAGGCCAGACGTTTCATCAATCTGGTGGACGAATTCTATGACCGCAACGTCAAGCTCATTCTGACCGCTGCAACGCCCTTGCCTGAACTCTATACCTCCGGCAGGCTGAACTTTGAATTCCAGCGCACCATCAGTCGTCTGCAAGAGATGCAATCCAGAGAATACCTGTCGCAACCGCACGACCCGATTTTGTCATAAAACAGAGTATTGGGCTCAAACGAGCATGCCCCCGAGCCATGCATTTTGAGCCTGAAACCAGTCCGGGCATAGCTGTCATGCATAACTGAATTTCCTGACTATACTCCCCTCCCGGAAAGACATCGAAAAGCCACTGAGGCAACAGATAGCAAGCTGCCATCTATGTTGTCTTCTGTCTGGTTTTGAATGCGATCAGGACAGCCATAACGTGAAGGAATGTATTAATTTAATACGCTACAACAATGCATCAGATGTCTTTCTTACACATACACCATGCAAGCTTTTTATTAGCGCCACGACCTGTTCCCGGAAAAGCAACGTGAGATTTGCGAGAGCATTGATTGCTGATTACCGGGTGGAGGTTTGATTTATTTTTTGTCAGGGGAAGAAATGTTGTGAGTGAATTATCTACAACCCGGTCTATCGATGGCAAATCGGCAACCGGGGCAAGGTCGCCTTTTGTCCCAAAAGAATTAATGATTCCCTTTGTATTGCTGGTCAGTTGTTTTGCCTTATGGGGGCTGGCACATAACATGACCGATGTTCTCATCGCCCAGTTCCGTAAGGTCTTCACCTTAAGCGATGCTCAATCCAGCCTGGTGCAGACCGCCTTCTACGGTGCTTACTTTTGCCTGGCCCTTCCTGCCGCCATCTACATAAAAAAGTTTTCTTACAAATCCGGTGTGCTGCTTGGAATGGGTCTGTTTGCATTTGGCGCCTTGCTGTTTTACCCAGCCAGCCAGACTATGCAATATTCCCACTTTCTGGCAGCCCTGTTTGTACTGGCTGGCGGACTTTCCATTCTGGAGACCAGTGCCAACCCTTACATTATTGCCATGGGGCCACAAGAGACCGCTACCCAGAGATTGAACCTCGCCCAGTCCTTCAACCCTTTAGGTTCAATTGTCGGGGTCCTGATCGGGAAATTCTATATCCTGAGCCAGCTCAACCCGGCTTCAGTCGCAGAGCGGGTAGCAATGCCGGTTGCCCAGCTGGAGGCCATCCAGTCCCGGGAATTAATGGCTGTTATGGAGCCATACATAGTGACGGCTGCCATCATTCTGGGAGGCTGTCTGTCTATAGCGCTCTGTAAAATGCCAAAAGCGGCAGATGCTTGCGAAGCATACAGCTATTCAAAATCCTTTAGCCGTCTCTTCAAAAAGAAAATATTTATCCGTGGAGTACTGGGGCAGTTTCTTTACATGGGGGCGCAAATTGGCTGCTGGTCATGGACAATTCGTTATGTCATGAATAATGTCGGAGGCACCGAGGCAGAAGCATCAACCTATTACCTCTATTCAATCCTGTTATTCAGTGGCAGTCGCTTCCTTTGTACCTCTCTGATGCGCTATATCGAACCTGCCAATTTACTGGGGGGGCTTGCCACTGTTGCGGCAGTTATGACTATCGTTGTAATGATGAGCGCTGGCTATGCTGGCATTTACGCTCTGGTGGTGATCTCCGGATGCATGTCACTGATGTTTCCTACCATTTACGGCCTCTCTGTAGCTGGGCTGGGTAAGGACACTCAGCTAGGTGGCAGCTGCCTGATTATGGCCATTCTTGGTGGCGCGGTGCTCACCGCGATAATGGGGCGGATTTCAGATATGGCGGGGATTGGCTGGGCCTTTATTATTCCGCTGATCGGATTTACTTACCTCACATGGTTTGGTCTCAAAGGGAGCAAAGCCTGATTTCATGGTGAAAAGTTTCTGGCAGGTTGCAATGGCTGCACCTGCCAGTTTGCTGAAGCTTAGCTCAGAGTGACTCTTCGATCCCATATGGTTTTTGCAAAAGGTTCATAAATCAGACAGCGAATATACCTCACAGAACTCCGTACTTGCTTTACCCGTTTGAGCGGATAAAAGCAGTAGCCTTCAGTACGCTCTCTTTTCAAAACAACCCGGGTCGTGGATGGAATGTGCCAGTACATGAATCGTTGTCTGACAATATTCATGGAAGAATCTCCTGAGAGAGAGAAGGCGTCCCTTCCAATGCAACAGGCATTCCGTGTTCTGCGTTTGAAAGAAACATTAGTCCTCTTCTCCCTATTGGGAAAGTTCCTGACAAAATGCTCCCGAATTATTTACTTTTTCGGTGCTCTCGAATCTTCGAGTAGAGCTTACAAGGCAGTCAAAAGGTATCTCATAATATTTCCAAGTGACTTATTTAATCGACAGACACTAGTCTGAACTATCGCAGGTAACGGTCAATTATATTCTGAATCTCACTGACTTGAATATCTGACTGCTCCGTTTTGCTATAGAGGGTTACCAAAATAATATCTTTTTGGGCTTTCAGATAGTAAATGACTCGATAACCACCGCTTTTGCCTCGCTTCGTATCCTTGTTTCTTATCCTGACTTTATACAAAACGGCTCCGGACACCTGAAGTCTGTCGCCGGGTGTTTGACCCGCTGCCAACTTATGAAGAAGCGGTTCCAGGTCTTCTCGAAGACTGCGGTATTTTTTTAATAACCTGCTCAGTGAGCGTTTGAATTCTGGTGTGTATTGGAGCTTTATCAATGCTCAAGACCTTGCCACAGGTCCTCTATGGGCTTGAGGTCGTTTTCAGTTATTTCTTTCCAGCCTTTTTCAAACGAATTTTCTGCACTATCGAAGGCAACACTCTCACGAAAACTATGAACAATAGTCAACAGTGCCGGCAGGAATTCAGGAGGTACTTGCTTTATCTCACTCAGCAACCTCTTTTGCACATTTGTTTCATTTTTACTTTCTTTCATGGTCGACCAACTCGGTGATAAAAATGGAAGAATCTCCTGAGAGAGGTGGCGTCCCTTCCGACACTGTAGGCAATCCATGCTCTGCACTTGAGAGAAACATTAGCCCTCTCCCTCTTAAGGAAGTTCCCTACAAAAATACACCAGAATTACTTACTTTTCCGGTGCTCTCGAATCTGGTCGTAAGCCGCCTGGATTTCCTGGGTTTTCTGCTTGGCAACTTCCATCATCTCTTCGGGCAGACCTTTGGCCACCAGCTTGTCTGGATGGTGCTGACTCATCAGCTTGCGGTAGGCTCTTTTCACTTCACTGTCTGTCGCAGAAGACTCAACCCCCAGCACTTCATAAGCTTTGGAGAGACTTTTCCCACTGTCTGGACGTGCCCAGCCGCCACCCTGATGCCCCCCGGCATGATAATAAGCTCTCTGAGCCTGAAACCTTTTGTGAAGCAACTCAAAACTGATCTTGCTGACACCCAGTTGATCACATACCTGTTTGAAAACAACCCGCTCAGCCTGAGTCAGGCTGCCATCAGCGTATGCAGCCTGCAGCTGAATTTCAAGAAACAGGGGAAGCAGGGTACTTGAACCTGCGACTTTGCGAAACTCAGCCAGGGCGGCACTGATATCTGCCGAAGGCTGCTTACCCTGGTTAAAAAGATTGATTGCAGCCTCACGCTGATCCGGTGAGAGACGCATCTGATTCATAATGGCCGATGCCATTTCAATCTCATGCTCACTGACTCTACCGTCAGCCTTGGCCAACTTGCCCATCACCAGAAAAGTGGCCTGAAAAAACGCACTCTGGGCGCGCTGACGATTAAAATGCCCCCCGGGACCGCCACCGTGGCGTTGATTGGGATTAATATAATTACGGTTCAACCAGGCGCCCACCAAGCCACCCAAAAACGCCCCGAAAGGTCCTCCAAACACAAAACCGATGAATACACCGATCAGAATTGCCGTCATGTTGCCCTGCTCTGATTTAAATGTCCTTCCAGACTCTGCAAGCGTTCCACTGTGCCGACATCAGTCCAGAGTCCGTGATAATGTTCTCCCGCCACTTTGCCCGAGGCCATTGCATCAATCAACAGGGGTGCGAGTTTAAAGACGCCGGATTTACAATGTGCAAAGAGTTCGGGTGACAATACACTCAGCCCACTGAAAGTCAGCTTGTTCTTACCATCCTTATGAACCCGTCCAAGACTGTCCAGGGCAAAATCACCGACTTTCTTGAAGTCAGGATTATCCACCAACACCAGGTGAGCTAAGTCCTTGGGTGTATCTGGTAAAGACTGGAAATCAAAGTCAGTATAAACATCGCCATTGACCAGCAGGAAAGGATCATCCCCCAGCAGCGGCAACGCCTTGAACACGCCACCACCTGTTTCCAGAGGCTCAGACTCCGCTGAATATTCAATATTCAAGCCCCATTGGCTGCCTTTGCCCAAAGCCGCAACCAGTTTTTCTCCCAGCCAGGCATGATTGATTACTATGTCTGTGAAGCCAGTCTCCGAGAGCTTTTCCAGATGATGTACTATCAGTGGTTTACCTGCCACTTCCACCAGTGGCTTGGGTTTTTCCAAAGTCAGTGGCCTGAGTCTTTTTCCCAGGCCGGCAGCCAGAATCATTGCTTTCACTGTTCAGTCTCTTTCCGTGTAGCTGTAATACAATCTTTAAGAATCGGTGCCACAGACTGCTTGAGCCATTTGGCATGAAAATCCAGCTCCTGATAACGTTCACAAACATCCATGACATAAGCAAAGGTCATTGGTATCTCTGGCAGGTACTGAGGCTTGTTATCCCGGAACCAGAGTCGGGAGAATATTCCGAGACACTTGAGGTGTCGCTGCAATCCAATCCAGTCAAACCATTTAAGGCTGGTTTCAAAATTCACATCTTTCAACTGAGGGTGAGACTTGATAAACATCTTTAACCAACTCTCCACCTTGTCTCTGGGCCAGCTGATATAACAATCTTTCAGCAAAGAAACAGCGTCATACAACACGGGACCATGAAGGGCTCCCTGAAAATCAATGACCCCCAGGTTCCCTTGCGAGAGCACCATCAGGTTTCTGGAATGAAAGTCACGGTGAACGACCCCTTTGGGTTGTTGCAAAGCTGTCTCGGTAAGCAGTTCAAACAGCTGGTTGAGTTGCCTGCCGGTAGTGCCTTCAATATCCAACCCCAGCAATTCTTTCAGAAACCATTGGGGATAGATTTCCAGCTCTGTCATCAACAGTTCACGGCTATAAGGGGGGAGTGTGTCAGGCTTACAGGTCTGGATTTGCAAAATAATATCCAGCGCTTTTCCATAAAACTCGTCAGCACTGCTATCATTGAGGGCCTGAAGCAACAGGGTGTCGCCAAAGTCATCCACCAGCATAAAGCCTGACTGATAATCAACCGAGTGTACATCTGGCACAGAGACTCCCTGAGCCTTGAGCAAACCCGCAACGGCAACAAAAGCACGGGAGTCTTCAGTCTCTGGTGGAGCGTCTACTGCCAGCAATGAGCCTTCAGGGAGTTGCAATCGATAATAATTTCTGAAGCCGGCATCACCACCCACAGGAATCATTTGGGCAGCCCGGTCGAGTGTAGCCTGGACCGGCGTTAAAGCCTTGTACGCCCAATGCTTTAATTGCTGCAGACGATCGTTTGGAGAGGGTGTCACTTGCTTTACATGTCCTGTGTTGATTGAGAGGCCACCTACAGATTCAGAGGCTCCATTGCTTATGCCTCTTTTACTCTTGAATGTCTATGCAATATTCGGACTGAACAACTGAAGGTTTAACATCAAGGTGTTGAAATGTATTGCACTGAAAGACAGAGTAACACAGACTAGTAACAGTGATATAACTGACCCTACTGATTGTTTACTGCATGAGCAATCGGGCTCAGTCATAAATTGTCAACAAGCCATGGAATGCAAAGTCTTCGGGCAAAATCACTGTCCGCCTGAAACAATCAGCCGGACAATAGCTCATGGTAAAAAGCAGATGTTCGCTCTACGATTTCCAGAGGTCTGCCAGCAATTGACAGAGACTGACCTGAACTTTCATGTTTTCAGAACAGCTGGCGATCATGATAACCACACACAAGACCCGAAACACTGCTTTACAGATGCCCTTATTGATAGGAAATGCTGCTTCCGGCAGCAGGTTGAGTAACAAGGTTCTCTGTACGCATGACAGAGCAGATTTAAACCGCCATCAACCATGGCACGCCGTTTTGTCACGCTCCGACATAAACCGGAGTTGTGCAAAAAACCTTCAAACCATGGTAACAAGAACGGCACGGGAAAGTTGAGCTCATGGAGAAATACCCTCTACCTTTCAAACCGGCAACATTAACTCTGGCGATTGCTTCCGTGCTGCTTGCCAGCCAACCGACTGTCAGGGTTTATGCCGAATCCACACTATCAGCAGATGATCATTGGAGCTGTAAAGCCAGCCCGGATGGGTCCGGCTGGCACTGTTCTGCCGAGCCGATGGAGCCTGGTGTTATGAATCGGGCGTCTCGCCCCATTGCGCCGGCTGTGACCCAATCCGCTCGAAAGAAAGCCAGCAGTGAAACAGCGACTGTCGTAACCGGCAACAGCCGCGCCAACCTCAGGGAAACGCTAGACTGGGTGCCTGAATCCCAGCTCAGCGAGAATGAACGAAAAGCATTGGATCAGGCAACGCCCTGGTGCACAGGTGACTATTCAGAGCCTGCCCGTCCTGGTAAAAACTTCACGGGCAACTCTGATACAGCACCCATCATTGCCGAATCAGATGAATCCTCTTTTGGTCAAAATGACATAGGAACTCTTACCGGCAACGTCTCTATCAGACAGGGCAATCGTCAGATCCAGAGTGATACGGCCAGAATGAATCGCGCTACCAACTATGCCGAGTTCGAAGGCAACGTGGTCTACCGTGAGCCTGGCACCCTGCTGGTAGGTGATTACGCTGATATGCTGCTCGATAGTGGCCGGGCTACCATCAGGAATGCCAGTTACGCCATGCATGGAGCCCATGCCAGAGGGAACTCCGAACAAATCATTCGCAACGAAGACTCTACACTGGTGCTCGAAGATGCCTCTTACACCACCTGCCGCCCCGGTGATGAAAGCTGGCTGCTAACTGGCAGTAATGTCACTCTTGACCCCAATACCGGTTTTGGTTCAGCGCGAAATGCTGTTATTCGGGTCGAAGGGCTACCCATTTTCTATGCCCCCTACATGTACTTCCCCATTGATGATCGTCGTCAATCCGGCTTTCTGTACCCGACAATAGGCTCAGACAGTGAAAACGGCATCGACTTTACCCTGCCCTATTACTGGAATATTGCCCCGAATTACGATGCCACCATCACGCCTCGCATTTTGTCCAGGCGTGGCCTGCTGCTGGAAAACCAATTCCGCTATATGAATGCAAGCGGAGAAGGTGAAGCAGGTATTGCCGGGCTAACCAGTAAGGACAAGCTGGAAAAAGAAAACCCCTATTACGATCAGGAACGCTGGCTGGCCAATGTGCGTTATAAACAGCGTTTTTCTGAACGTTGGACGGCAGAGCTCGACTATGCCGACGCCAGTGACAAAAATTATATTGAAGACTTTGGTACCAATCTAAACCTGTCCAGTTCTGGTCCGTTGAATCAGAAGATAGGCACCCAATACCTGGGCGGCAGTACTTACAATAACTGGACCTTCAGTCTCAATGCTCACCAGTTCAAGAACATGAGTCAGACGGCTGATGACCCCTATAACAAACTTCCACAGCTGGTCTTCAGTGGTAACTGGCAAGCAGGAGAAACATTGCAGGTCAATTACCTGGCGGATTACACCCAGTTCAGTCGGGATAAAGACTGGCGCTTCGTCAGAGAGATTCAGCATCCGGACTTTGGTGATCCGGATATCAGAGAAAGTGTTTACGACGAAGGCTACGGTATCAAAAAAGCCGAAGGGGGTCGGGCCTTCGGTCAGGCAGGTGTCAGCTACCCAATGAAGACCATTTGGGGCTTCCTGACACCTGAAGTAAAGGTTCGAAGTGTTAACTACAGCCTCAGCAATCTGGTGGCAAGTGAAGTGATCAACGACCTTCAGGGAGCCTATGGTCAATCTGTCATCGACCCGAATGATTTTACCAAATCTCCGAATACCACAGCGGCTTCCTTCAGCCTGGATAGTGGCCTCTACTTTGAGCGCTTTACCAACCTGTTCGGTACTGACTTCACAAACACTCTGGAGCCCAGGGCCAAGTACCTTTATGTGCCTTATGTCGAGAATCAGGAATACAACCCGATTTTCGACACCGCCGCCATGGGCTTCACCTACGGTTCTCTGTGGCTCGATAACCGCTTCAGTGGCTATGATCGTATTGGCGATGCCAACCAGCTCTCTCTGGGTGTTACCACCCGCCTGATTGAAGACGATGGTTTTGAACGGATGCGTTTTGGTATTGGCCAGATTGTCTATTTCCAGGATCGCAAAGTCTACATAGCCAACAATTTAGGCTACGAGAAAGTTCCGGCTGAGGACATTGATGAAAACTTTGTCGCCATGGATGAAAGACTCAAAAGTGAACTGACCGATCCAACCTCTCCCCTGGCATCGGAATTCATCTACAATTTCAATCGCACAATGAGTGTGAGACAGGATTTCTCCTGGAATACCAACGAAAATCGTCTGGACAACTATGGTCTCTACTATCGTTGGCAGCCTGAACAGCGCAAGACTCTGAACCTCGGTTTCCGTTTCAGGGATCAGGTTGATCGCTATGTTCAAGACAAAGATGGACAAAATATTCAGATCGGCACCGACCAGAATGGCAATCCAATCTTTGAAACTGCTGATAACAACGTGAAGCAGACCGACCTGTCCTTTGCCTGGCCGATCCCCGCAACCACTAGTTGGGTTGGTCTGGGTCGCTGGCAATATGATTTAACCAACAAAAGGAACCTGGAGAGTCTTGCGGGCGTCGAATACAACAGTTGCTGTTATCAGGTTCGATTTTTCTGGCGTTCATGGATCGAAACAGACGATAATATCGACCACCCTGATCCGAAGAGCGGTGTTTTCTTCCAGTTCATCTTGCGTGGACTGGGTAATATCACTGGCAGCTCCGGAACGGAATACTTGCAAGGTATCCAAGGTTACGAGATTCACGAGAAGTAATGATGACGGGATTGAAGAGTCTATTCTTTGCCGCCTGCTGCACCCTTGCAGTAGTCGGCGGTACGGCTAACGCCAAGTCGCTACCATTGGATCGCATTGTTGCCGTCGTCGACAAAGACGTGGTGATGGAAAGCGAGCTGAACAACCGTATCGAAGCTGTTCAGCGTCAGTTGAACAGTCGGGATATTCCCATGCCTCCTGACAACATCCTCAAGAAGCAGGTGCTCGACCAGCTGATTCTTGAAAACCTGCAACTGCAGATGGGTCAGCGCGGTGGAATCCGAATTGATGACTGGGCTTTGAATGACGCCATCAGTAAAATCGCCAAGCGAAACGGTATGTCTGTTGAAGCCTTCAAGAAAAATCTTGAATCAGGCGGCCTGTCTTACGCCGCTGCCCGGGAAGAAATTCGTCGCGAGATGATCATCAACCGGGTGCGTCAACGCCAGATTGCCGAGCGTATCCAGATCAGCGAGCAGGAAGTGGACAACTTCCTCAAGTCGCCGGAAGGACAGGCCAGCATGCAAGTTGAATATCGTCTGGGCCATATTCTCATTGCCACGCCAGACAATCCGACACCTGATCAGGTTCGGGAAGCTGAAAAGAAAGCCAACAATATTGCTATTCAGCTTGACAGGGGTGCCAACTTTTCCGAAATGGCGCTCAGCTACTCCGGCGGCCAGAACGCTTTAAATGGTGGCGATCTGGGCTGGCGCTCTGCTGATCAGCTGCCAACTCTTTTTGCTGAACAGGCGTTGAAGATGACAGACGGAGAAGTATCTGCACCAATTCGCAGCCCTGGTGGCTTTCATATCTTCAAACTGATCGACACTCGTGGTAACGAGAAGCATATGGAACATCAGATACACGTTCGTCATATTCTGATCAAGCCCAACGAAATTCGCAGCGATCTTGAAGCGCAGATGCTTGCCAAGAGCCTCTATGACCGAATTGAGAAAGGTGAAGATTTTTCTGAGCTGGCCAAGGCTTATTCTGACGACACTGGCTCAGCTCTCAATGGCGGAGACCTGAACTGGGTTTCTCCCAAGACTCTGGTTCCGGAATTCCAGAAAGCCATGAAAGAAACGCCTGAAAAAGTAGTCAGCGACCCCTTCAAGAGTTCATACGGCTGGCACGTTCTGCAGGTATTGGGTAAACGTAATTCAGACATCAGCGACAAGGTCCGCAGAAACAAAGTGCGTGAAATTCTGGGCAACCGCAAGTTTGAAGAAGAGCTTCAGGTGTGGCTACGTGAAATCAGAGATCAGAGCTACATAGACATACGACTCTGAGACATCCCGAGAAGAATAACGCCCCGGTTTTCCGGGGCGTTGTTTTTTTTGTAGACTCTCTTTTGTGGCACACACTCTATTTTTCATGGCTCATGGCTGACTTATGACACGCAACACACTGCCCAGACTGATCATTACCTCCGGCGAGCCTGCGGGCATCGGACCCGACCTCTGCCTGCAACTGGCTTACCAGAATTTGCCAGTGCAAACAGTGGTCGCTGCCGATCCTGAGCTTCTGGCGCAGCGTGCAGACACTCTGGGAATGGATATAACCTTTGAATTATTCAACCCTGATGAAAAAGAACCTGCCAGAGAAGGAACTCTTCTGGTTGCCCCTGTATCCCTGACCAAACCCTGCTCAGCCGGACAGCTGGATGAAGCCAACAGCCCCTACGTTCTGGAAATGCTGAGCTATGCCATTGAAGGCTGTCAAAACGGTTTGTTCGATGCCATGGTCACCGCTCCTGTCAGCAAGGAAGTGATCAATAACGCAGGTGTTCCTTTCAGTGGCCATACCGAATTTCTAGCCGAAAAAACCAACACTCAAAAAGTCGTTATGATGCTGGCAACCGAAGGCCTCAGGGTCGCTCTGGCCACCACCCACCTGCCACTTAAGGATGTCTCGTCTGCTATCACACAATCTTCTCTGGAAGAAGTCATCAGAATTCTTCACAGGGATATGCTGACAAAATTTACCATCGAGAACCCCAGAATTCTGGTCTGCGGTCTTAACCCTCACGCTGGAGAAGGGGGTCACCTTGGCATGGAAGAAATAGAAACCATTATTCCGGTACTGGATCAGTTAAACCATGAAGGTATGAATCTGATAGGTCCTCTGCCAGCCGACACGCTCTTTAACCCGAGATATCTTGAAAATGCTGACGCTGTTCTGGCGATGTACCATGATCAGGGTTTGCCGGTTCTGAAATACAAAGGCTTTGGTAATGCCGTCAATATTACCCTGGGGCTTCCCGTTATTCGTACCTCTGTCGATCACGGCACGGCTCTGGATCTGGCCGGGACTGGAAAAGCCGATTCGGGCAGCCTGTTTACCGCTATCCGCTATGCTCTCGATATGGTTCACTAGCAGCCTGTCGGACTTAAGCGTCCGTAGCGAGGATTGCAAGAAATTGAGGATAAAAATCTCTGTTTCTGAGGAGAATAGCGAGCTATTTGACGAAGAAACAGAGATTTTTAGACCAATTTATTGCAACCGCAGTAGGACAGTCTTAAGTCCGACAGGCTGCTAGGAGCCTGACCGAGAATAGCGCCCGTAGCGAGGACGGCAGAAAATTGAGGATGAAAATTCGGTTTTGTGAGGAGAATAGCGAGCTATTTGACGAACAAAAGCGGATTTTCAGACCAATTTGCTGCCGCCGCACGACTGCATGGATGCAGGAGCTAGAGCAACGCAGGAGCAGTTGCCGCGTAGGGCAGTCTGTTCTCGGTCAGGCTCCTAGCCAAATGGCTTATCTGCCGCTATTATAGCGCCCCCTCTGTTGCTGGTTTAGTTTGTCAAAAGCATGGCTGAAATTCCCTACCACAAGGCCCGTAAACGATTTGGTCAGAACTTTCTGCACGATCACGGTGTCATTCAACGGATTATCCGTTCCATACACCCAAAGGCGGGCGACCGAATTGTGGAAATTGGCCCAGGTCAGGGTGCACTGACCGAATTTCTGCTGGACGCTGCCGGGCAACTGGACGTGGTTGAACTGGACAGAGATCTGATCCCGACTCTGAAGCTCAGGTTTGGCCTGAATCCTGAGTTCAGAATTCACGAAGGAGACGCCCTAAAGTTTGATTTCTCCTCTCTCATTAAAGAGGGTCAAACACTTAGACTGGTAGGCAACCTGCCCTACAACATATCCACCCCCCTGATTTTCCACCTGCTTGAGTTCCAGGGGCTGATCAGCGATATGTACTTTATGTTGCAAAAAGAGGTTGTGGAAAGACTGGCAGCGCAGCCCGGTGAAAAGCACTATGGGCGTTTGGGCATCATGGCCCAGTACTACTGCAAGGTAGACAATCTGTTCGTTGTGGGCCCGGGCTGTTTCAAACCAGCCCCCAAAGTTGACTCAGCCATTGTACGACTTGAGCCTTATAATGAGTTACCTTGCCCGGCGGATGACGTAAACCTTTTGGAAAGGATTGTTCGGGAAGCTTTCCAGCAACGCCGTAAAACCATGCGAAACACTCTGAAAAAGCTGATCTCTGCCGACGCACTCACTGAACTGGGTATTGACCCAGCGAGTCGCCCTGAAACGGTGACGCTGCCCGAGTTTGTTGCCATCGCCAACTATCTGCATACATCTGCCATGAACGACTGAAACAATTGTTCATCACCCTCGGGGATGAACAATTTTTCACCGTGAGAAGCTGCTATTAAATGCTAAACAGCAAGACAGCTTGCATGCCCGCTGCTCACTGAGTTACTACTATTAGCAGGGAAATACAGTTTTCAGTAGTGTGGAGAAGAACCTCCATCCGGCCAACGAAGAAAAGGATATTTTTTCGAGTCGGTCAGAAGCTTATCCTGAAACAGACACCTGATCAGGAAAAGCCTTTGGGCATTTCCACCAGGCATTCCTCAATTTGATGTTAAAAATCAGCAACCTTTATAAGTCATGTATTGCTGTTCCACATTGAAAGGTTCAGGAGATTATAGTTAATGACCGTTTACGCCGTAGGTGATATCCAGGGATGTTACGAACCTCTCAGACGCCTGCTTGACAAAGTCCGTTTCAAGCCTGGCCGTGACCAATTGTGGGTGGCGGGAGATATGGTAAACCGTGGCCCCGACTCACTGGCCACGCTTCGCTACCTGAAAAGTCTCGGTAGCCATTGTACTGCTGTTCTGGGGAACCATGACCTGCACCTGCTAGCTGTTGCTGCACGCGTTCGCCGATCTAAAAGGAAAGACACATTAGCCCCTCTACTCAGCGCCCCTGACCGGGACTCACTGCTTGATTGGTTAAGGTACCGCCCACTGATTCATCATGATAAAAAACGCAAAGTCACCATGGTGCATGCCGGAATTCCCCCGATCTGGACTCTGAAGCAGGCCTGCCTTTATGCAGGCAAGCTGGAAAAAGCCCTTCAGGGAGAAAACTATCAGGAGTTTCTTCAGTTTTTATTCAAATCAGACTCCATCAGCTCTATGGAAGAGGCCTATACCCGTCGAGCTCGTCTCAAACTGACCGCAGCCTACCTGACACGGATGCGTTTTTGTGACCAATACGGTCGGCTTGACCTCGATAACAAGACAGCATCTGCCACAGAGACATTCGCCCCCTGGTACAGCTTTCCTGACAGCCCGGTCTACAAGGAACGTATTATTTTTGGTCACTGGGCCGCCCTGGAAGGCAACAGTCAGCGAAAAAAAATCCATGCTCTTGATACCGGTTGCGTCTGGGGACGCTGCCTCACTGCCCTGAACCTGGACGACTACACTACCACCTCAGTAGACTGCTGCTATGAGGATGAATGAAATGGCTAAGAGAAGTTTGTTGAACACTTTGGGCCCTTAAGTACTCAACCATACGAAGTCATATTTTCTGACTTTTTGTTCAGGCACTCGCGGCAACTGCTCCTGCGTTGCTCTAGCTCCTGCATCCATGCAGTCGTGATGCGTTGCAACTCTGGTCACATAGCTTGCTATGTTCCCGTCGTTGCGCCTTGCAGAGCACCTGCCCAGTAAGCCAGAAATATTCGATTCCGTATGACTGAGTACTTAGCGCCTTCTTTTGAAATTCTGACTTTGCTCGGAACGCCCGGTATTGTGTTCTCTTTTTTGGTGCTTCAAAAGAGCCTCATGATTCATACAGACTACCCCGCATCCACAGGTTACTGGATCGTAGTCGTCTGCCCCCCAGGCATCACCTGTAAAGATTGCCTCTGGATGCAGCGTGCAGCTATTTGTTGGGTCATCCATCGTAAACGTAAATTTAAATGTATGAGGTTGCTCAAAGGGTTGTGTTTCTGCCATCTCATGATCATAACAAGTGTGGGTCGTCGAATTCTCCAGAGGACCCAGCGACCAATCAGCTGGCTCGCTAATATCGATTATTTGAGGGAGTTTACAGACGCCTGCGCAGGAATCGACAAAACAATTTAAACCCAAAGTATGCTGGGGTTGTCCAGGGCCTTCGTTACCGCCGCCTGAGCCTGAAGACCAAAAGCTGGAAAAAGCTTGGGGGGTTGCTGTTCCTGAGGCTTGCTGACTGGAGGACGATGCTTCTGCTGATGGCGCTTTTTGTTGTTGACTGTGACCAGGAAGCATCATAGTGGTGACCGCAAACGGGTCACCCTGAGTTGCCTCCAGTTGACCCAACGATTTATAGAACGGTGAATCGGCGTTCCAACAGCTTTTCAAAAGCGCGCCTACAGCAGCAAGTGCTTCTGCAGTCAGCCGTGAGTAGGGTTTAGAGTCAGGGGTGCCATTGGTGGTCAGAACCAGTTCGTAAGCAACCAGCAGATTAGTAGCGTAAATCAGTTGCCACGAAATCGACTCAATAAAAGACGTTTTCACTCCGTAACCGCCAAGACTGAATGCTTCGTTATCAGTTGGCAAATTTGATCCTGAATCGGCGTCGACACCGTATGACGGCTTGTCAGACAATCCATGCTCGCCAGACTCTATGGAAAAGCTCTCGCCCGGATAAACGCCACTCTGTTCAAACTCGACAACAAAACTTCCTTTCAATGATCTGGCCTGACAAATCACAGACAGAGAGAGCATCAGCAACAGCAGTGCCAAAGAGAGTGGTTTTTTCAAAATTTTTTCCTTACATCTGTTTTGTGTTTTATGTCTTCTGTCTTGTGTTTTTGATTTATTAGATTGGAAAAGTAGACAAAGAAAGTGATAGTTCAAGAAAGCAAGCGTATTTTTCTGTCAAAAACCAAAGGTTTCACTGGTAAAAAAAACCTCTGCGGCAAACCCGCTACAGCAGAATAGTCACCGGCTTTTTACAACCGTTCTGAAGACTTCTGTCATCTTTTTGTGATTTTGTTTTCTACTTCCTATAAAGTTTCCCTAAGGTCTCGTACAATACTCGCCGACAAAGCCATTAGCGCTATAATGAACCCCCTATAGCGAACTCCGTTAACAGCGGTTCAGCGCCATTGCATCGCGGTGGCTCAACAAGAATGATAAAAGAAGCTACGGAACTGGCTAGATATGGCACGAAAACCAACAAAAACAGCCACATTCGTCTGGGAAGGTAAGGACAAGAGTGGACGGAAGGTCAAGGGAGAAATCCAGAGTGGTAGTATTGCCCTGGTCAAGGCCGAACTCCGTAAGCAGGGAATCAGCACCACAAAAGTCAGAAAAAAAGGTATGTCACTGGGCACAAAGGGCGGCAAGATCAAGCCCATGGACATTGCCCTGTTTACCCGCCAGCTCGCTACCATGATGAAAGCAGGTGTACCCCTGCTTCAGGCTTTTGATATTACCTCTGACGGCATCGAAAAGCCTGCCATGAAAGATCTCATTGGCAAAATCAAGAATGATGTTGCCGGTGGTTCCACCCTGGCCGACGCTCTGAGAAACCATCCCATTCATTTTGATGACCTCTATTGCAACCTGGTCGCTTCCGGTGAGCAGTCAGGCTCTCTGGAGTCACTGCTGGACAGAATCGCCACCTACAAAGAGAAGACCGAGGCCCTCAAGGCAAAAATCAAAAAAGCAATGAAATACCCCATCGCAGTCGTGGGTGTTGCGATGATCGTAACCGGTATTCTGCTGGTCTATGTAGTGCCTCAGTTTGAGGAAGTATTCCAGGGGTTTGGAGCCGAGTTGCCTGCCTTTACCCAGCTGGTTATCGGTATCTCTGAAGTGGTTCAGAGTTCATGGCATCTGGCGATAGCCGTTCTTGTCGCCTTCGGATTCCTGTTCAAAAAACTGTTGCAGAAGTCCAAAGCAACCAGAGACAAAATGGATCGAATCACCCTCAAGATCCCGGTGATTGGTGTTATTCTTGATAAATCAGCGGTAGCCCGATTTGCCAGGACTTTATCGACGACGTTTGCCGCCGGTGTCCCCCTGGTGGACGCCCTCGATTCGGTTGCCGGTGCTGCAGGTAACGTCGTCTATTTCGATGCTACCCAACGGATCAAGGAAGACGTATCCAGCGGTCAGCAACTCCAATTTGCCATGAGAAACTCCGGCATATTCCCTGCCATGGCCGTTCAGATGGTGTCGATTGGTGAAGAATCCGGCGCTCTGGATGAAATGCTCGATAAGGTTGCTACCTTTTACGAAGACGAAGTCGACAACATGGTAGATGGACTGACCAGTTTGATGGAACCTTTGATCATGTCGGTTCTTGGTGTGCTGGTTGGTGGTCTTATTATTGCCATGTACTTGCCTATCTTCCAGTTGGGGTCTGTGGTCTAACCAACGGCTGGCAGTGAGGACATAGATCGTCCACTGCCTTTCCTTCGAGCCAACCACATGTTCCTCCTGATTATTGACCGTTAATACACTAAGCCCCTGGAAACAGAAAAATACCTATCTTGCTGCTGGGTTCTGGCAGGGCTTTTTTTTCTGGTCTGGATTGTCATGAACTCCATCCACATGAAAGCTGGTGCCATCCAGATTTAATGCCTTGCAAGGAAGTTTCAGATGATTGACGACCTTGACGGCCAGATTGAGATACAAGTCGCTAACACCAGCGTCGTACAAACTGTCGAGAGCCCGACCAAGTACCTTGTCGTTCAAGTGTTCAGCCTGTATACCTTCCCCGATAAGGAGGTCAATCGGTTTATCCTCAAAAAACTCAGGGAGCATGTACAGAGTTTGCCCCGTAAAGCCCATGCCATTGATGATCATTGCAACTACAGCTTGTCCAATAGTGACATTACGAACATCGGAGTCATTTGTGATACGGGCATCAATATATTCGGCTATCTTAACTTCCGACACATAGCGGCAACCAAGCCAAGGTGGTTGAGGTTCTTAGACTGGTATTGAGCTTGAGACATGTTGGTGTACCTGAATGTCTGTTTATTTCTTTGACAACAGATTTTAGGTAAATATCAATCGGGGTGATGAAAGGCAGCTACAGCATGTTAAGTACTCAACCATACGAAATCATATTTTCTGACTTATTGTTCAGGCACTCTGACTGCGTTGCTACTCTGGTCACATAGCTTGCTATGTTCCCGTTGTTGCGCCTTGCAGAGCACCTGCCCAATAAGCCAGAAATATTCGATTCCGTATGGCTGAGTACTTATGGTGGATTAAACTACCGACACGAAAATAGTGGATCCTGCTCAATTTGGAACGCACTGCGTTCCAGTTTACAAAAGCCAGATAAAATGAGCGCATGTAAAGCAGGTCGTGGCCTGCGCTTATGCGTAGCCGCTGTGCGGGGAGTTAGCTGTCATCGTCAGCATTTTGGATACGGGGGTAGTTACCTGAAATTTCAAAGAGTGAGTGAGCTATAAGTGCAAGCCTATAAAGAGAAGCCATGCCAGTGTGATGAATATATGCATCATTAATAAGTGCAGCTATGGCTCTTTCATTTTCTGTATCTGAATTGTAATTTGCCTGGCTACCATTGTAAAAATGGTTAAATCTTTTAAATGTATTAAAATCCCAATCTCTAGTCCTGTTTCTAATAAATTTGATAACTGAAGATCCTCGACCGAAATTTCTTTTAAGCTTAGCTAAGGCTTCTTGTTCGTGGAGCGTATATTCTTGAGTGTTTTTTCCCAAAGCCGGGTCATCTCCATAATTAAGCCATTGCCCTACAATATCAGAGCAATAACTTGTATTCTTAACCATAATAATGCCTGTATTCGGTAAATGACCACCATCTAAGAAATCTGACTCTTCATAGTACCAGTAGTCCCGAGAAGTTATAATGCAAACTTTCTCTTCAACTGAATCTATTATTTTATCAAGATGGCTTTGATCATTCTTGAAATCATTGATCACAATGTCATCATCAATCCAGGCAATCCATTTCCCAGGTTTTACCCGACCCTCTTTCAGGAATTTCTTAATTAAAAATATTTTCCCCCAATAAGGCTGCATACCTTGCATCCAATTCATCAAATCTACTGAGTCATCATCCTGACTATTCTGGCTAAACAATACAAACTTATAGTTAGTGCGTCTTGCTTTTGAAAATGCCAAATGATTTTTTGCAACGGCCAGCGAATAGGGTTTCCAGGTTCCTCCCGATAGAATAAAGTCTATATTTTTCAATCCATGTATTGCATTGCCATCAATTTCAGAGGCATTTGGAACAGAAGAAAGAGCTGCTTTAAGAATATTTGGCTTGTTGAAATTTGTCTTGGAATATCTAGAATAATTATCTCGATATGATTTAGATTGTCCTTCAAAATCAGCTTTATTACTGATTTCTAATTCAAGGTTATTTTTAACATTCACATATAAATAACTCTCTTTAGAAAGCTCTGTATAAATATATTTATTTAAATTATGCTTTTTATCCTCATTTTCTATTTCAGTGATACTTTGCTCATATGGGCTTTTCCAGAATCTATTATCACCATCGCTTGGAATTGTGCTGTCAGCTGAAAGCCATAAAGGGATTAATGATAGAGAAATGTATCTATATTTTTTCATAACGCTTAGAATTCCATTTAATATTCATATATTTTCGGCATCATCATGATATTTTAAACAGGATGGGATGCAACTAACAAAGCCTTCCAACCGACGCACCTCAGGCGTGCGGTTGAAGGCGGACCCGCTGTGTCATGATTATTGTCCCGGTTATTAATTAATCTACTAATAAAACCGTCGGCGGTAGACAGTTTATCGTTCCTCGTTATTCTGAAGAACGGAAAGCCGCTATAAGTACCTGGCCAGTTGGTTTCGCATATTCTGGCGAGTGGATTTTTTCATCCTTCAAGGCGCAACGACGGGCGCGTAGCCATAGCTACGCAACCAGAGTTGGAACGCAGAAGGGTGGAAAAAGCCGCCGTCCAGAATATGCGAAACCAACTGGTTAGATACTTATTATTGAAAAAGCTTTTACCATCCGTTAATCGCTCTGTTCCCTGGGTTGACTAAAAAGAAGGCATTAGTGAGCGACTGGCAGCATTTGAAGCGATTGCTGCAGAACTCTAGACAAATCCACACTGACTATATTGGGTGCCTTGGCTGGTAACAGTTTCCGGCACCTGTCAGTATTTTTAATACATTGTCATTATGGTCTGAGTCGCTGGCAGGCCGTAAAGACTTTCAGAGGATAGCCCGACAGCTCAATTGAGACTGCACCCAAGAATGCACTGACGCCAAAAATCAAGTAGAGTAACCCCAGAAACAGCCATGAGCCAAAGTGTCGCTGCTATCGAATTATAATGCGCCTCTGAACCTGAACGAGTGGCACTTTAATACTAAGAAAACCGGATTTATTGACTAATGGCACTCATAGAATTACTGCAATCTTCGCCCACTTACTTCTACCTGACCCTGACTCTGGTCGGCCTTCTGGTCGGTAGTTTTCTCAATGTTGTTATTTTGCGCCTGCCGGTGATGATGGAACGTCAGTGGAAGCTGGATTGTCTGGAAACACTTCATCCGGACAAGGTGCCCACTGAGATGGAGCCTTATAACCTGATCAAGCCCGACTCCACCTGTCCAGGCTGTGGTCACAAGATTCGGGCCTGGGAAAATATTCCGGTTATCAGCTACCTGTTTTTGAAAGGTCGTTGTTCTTCCTGCAAAACCTCTATTTCTGCCCGCTATCCGATCATTGAGATGATCTCTGCCCTGCTGACCGTTGCTGTTGGTATCTACTTTGGCGCCACTCTCCAGACAGTTTTACTTTGCTTTTTAGTCTGGTCCCTGCTGGCATTGACCATGATTGACCTGGACACCCAACTGCTGCCAGACAGCATTACCCTGCCCTTACTCTGGCTGGGCTTACTGGCCAACAGCTTTGAATTATTTATTCCGTTGCAGGACGCAGTGCTGGGTGCTGCTGCCGGTTATCTTTCGCTCTGGTCTGTTTACTGGTTATTCAAACTGCTGACGGGCAAAGAAGGTATGGGCTATGGTGACTTTAAACTACTCGCTGCGCTCGGTGCCTGGATAGGTTGGCAAATGCTGCCACTGATTATTCTGCTGTCTTCACTGGTAGGAACCATTGTCTCAGTGGTACTGATCATTCTCAAAAAACAGGAACGGAGCAAACCTGTTCCTTTTGGACCTTATCTGGCCGCTGCCGGTTTTATTGCCCTGCTTTGGGGGGAAACACTGGTTCAATCTTATCTGCAGATTATGGGGCTGTGAGCTGAGCATGAGTAAGTTGGTTATTGGCGTAACGGGCGGCATCGGCAGTGGTAAAACAGCCGTTACCGACTACTTTTCCAGTCTCGGTATTACCGTGGTGGACGCAGACCAGGCTTCAAGAGAAGTGGTGGAACCCGGTCGGCCAGCTCTGCAAAAAATTGCAGAACGACATGGTCAGGATATTCTTACTGATGAAGGTACACTGGATCGAAGAAAACTCAGGGATATTATTTTCAATGACGACAGCGAACGTGTATGGCTGGAACAGCTGCTGCACCCTTTGATCCGTCATCAAATTATTCAGGAACTGGCAGCGTCTGAGTCTCCTTACACCATCATCGTTTCACCGCTTCTGGTGGAAACCGATCAACATGCGCTCACCGATCGCATTCTGGTTGTCGATGTCCCTGAAGACATTCAGCTTTCAAGAACCATGAGTCGGGACGGCATGGGCAAAGAACAAACCCGGGCCATTATGGCCAGGCAAGCCTCCCGGCAACAGAGGCTGGAGAAAGCCAGCGACGTAGTTGATAACAGCGGCTCTCTGGAGCAGCTGTTTCAACAGCTGGATGAGGTTCACAAGACTTACATGGCTTTGGCAAACGCATGAGCCCTATTGGGGAAGCCTGGTTTTGCCCGGACCCTCAAATGCCCGGACGCCATCCGTTGGTAATCGGGTATCGGCGGTCTCGCCCAAAACCACGGGGAGTAATGCGAACCCCGACCACCGCCTGCCGACGCTTGAACTCATTAACGTCAATCAGGCGCAGCACCCGATAGACAGTATCCCGGTCAAAACCGGATTCGATAATGGCTTCCGCGCTTTTATCTTCTTCCACATACATTTCGATGATTCGATCCAGTTCATCGTAGGGAGGCAGGCTGTCTTCATCCACCTGATCCGGTGCCAGTTCGGCGGAAGGCGGGCGATCGATCACTCGTTGCGGAATCACATAGCCCAAAGAATTTCGGTACTCGGACAATTCAAAAACAAGCGTTTTTGGCACATCTTTCAGGGCATTGTAACCACCGCACATATCACCATAGAGCGTGGCATAGCCTACCGCCATTTCACTCTTGTTACCGGTAGTGAGGACCATGTAACCTTTTTTGTTGGAAATAGCCATCAGCATAACGCCCCGGCAACGGGACTGAAGGTTTTCTTCTGTAGTGTCCTTTTGGGTATTCTCAAACTGGGCACTCAGCGTTTCCATAAACGCATCAAACATCGGTGCAATGGGCATGACGGAGTAATCGACACCCAGAATATCGGCTTCTTCACGGGCATCTTCCAGACTCATGTTTGAGGTATAACGGAATGGCATCATAACCGCCTGCACCCGCTCAGCGCCCAGGGCGTCAGAGGCAATGGCCAGAGTCAGAGCGGAATCAATACCACCAGATAAACCTAAAACAACGCCTTTGAAGCCATTTTTATTCACATAATCACGAACACCTGTAACCAGAGCTTTGTAAACCCTTTCATGAAGGCCTGGCAGTTCTGCGACGTCTTCCTGATCAAAAGCCTTGTCTACTATGTCGAAACGGGTTGTGTAGAGACCTTCAGCAAAGTAATCGGCCCTGACAGCAACCTGCCCATTGCCGTTCATAGCAAAAGAGCCACCGTCAAACACCAGTTCATCCTGACCACCCAGCAGGTTGACATAAAGCACAGGAAGACCCGTTTCCAGACAACGGCTGCGGATGGTTTGGTAACGGATAGATTGCTTATCTTTGTGAAAGGGAGACGCATTGAGACTCAAAATCAGCTCGGCCCCGGCATCCGCAGCCTGCTGGGCTGAAGAGGGATACCATAGATCTTCACAGACAGTCAGTGCCAGCGTTACCCCTTTACACTCAAAGACGCAGGGTTTCTGTCCCGGCATGAAATAGCGTTTTTCATCGAAAACCTGGTAATTCGGCAGATGTTGTTTGGCGTATCGGGCCACCACCTGACCGTCTCTCAACACCACGGCCTGATTTTCCAAACCATGAGCCCCCATGGCGGGCAGTCCAATCACCAGGTCAACGCCTTTAATCACACTGAGCTTGCTGATGGCCTGCTCAATTCTTAACACCATACTGGGCCTGAGTAACAGATCTTCAGGAGGATACCCACAAAGTGTCAATTCAGGAAAAACCACCAGATCGGCATGATGCTGATCACGGGCTTCTTCAGCCGATTCGATCACCCGTTGGGTGTTGCCGTCGATGTCGCCCACCTTGAGGTTAAGCTGAGCCATGACGATATTGAGCTTCGCTGACATTGAAAAGCCTGATGCCTTAATCTTGAATTTGAGAGCAGGCTATTTTCGACGATGTTGCAGCCGGTGTAAAACTCAAAATGATCCATGATTATGGCCTAGAAATCACCCTCAAAATCAAAGTCCATATGTTCTGCAGGCTCCTGAAGAAAGTCGCCCTGGATGAAATCAACACCGGTATGCCACAGTGGTGCCATTTCAACAGCACTCTGGACCTGGGGAACAATCACTTTCTGACCTTTTTGCGACAGCGCCTGAACCATTTTCTTGAGTTCTTCGCCCTGATTTTCGCTGGTCAGATCTTTGGTGAAAGACGGATCAACCTTGATATAGTCCAGGGTCATTGAGGCAATGGTTTCCATAGGGTTCAAACTACAGCCAAACTCACTCACTCCAGTACTGCAACCCAACTCCTTGACCGCCTTGAAAAAGTCCGGTGCCTGTTTATTGAAGCGGACAATATTCTGCTCACTGACTTCCACAACCACTGATGAAGCAGGAATACCTGCTGCCTTAAGTGCAACGCCCATCCAGGGCAGGAACTCCTTCTCAAGTATGGCGTTACCGCCGAGGTGCATAAAGAGTCGGATTTTATCCTTTGTGCGGGTTCGGCTCAGAAGCGCTTTTCCTGCTTCTATGACCTGCCAACGATCGACTTTGCTCCAGAGCGCATTTTTATCGAGCTTGTTTCGGAATGCCAGTGAGTCATGTTCACGACCTCTGGCATCCAACATATGCAGCTGAACTTCAAAGTGCTTTTCAGAAGAACCTTTCAGACTGACCACAGGCTGGTACTTCAATTTGAAATTGTCATTTTTCAACGCCTGACTGACCATGCCTGCCAGATGCTTCTCCACAGAACTGACCGTATTAACCTTACGTCTCTGGAAGAAACAAATCTTTCCGCCACCTTCTTTTTGAGCCTGTGTGGCAGCATGACGGGCTCTGACCAGCTGAGTATTAAGATCGCTGCAGGAATCGGTCAGTATGACACTCCCCAGACTCAGCTTGACTGGAAGCTCATTTCTTCCCAGTGTGACTCTCTCTTGTGTAACGCCCTTAATAACTTGATCGGCCAGCTCCCGCACTGCCTTTTCATCACTGGCCTTAACCAGAGCCATAATACAGTCGCCGCTCCAACTGGCAGCCTGATGTTCTATCAACACCAACCCGAGACGTGAACTAACTTCCTTGTAGTAAGGCTGGCTGACTCTTTTGCCTCCTTTGGCATGAAGTGCCCGCAGTGAATCGAGAGTAATACAGAGCAAGGCAAATTGGTCTTTGCCTGCGACCACTCTCTGCATGGCAACATCCATCTGCTCCTTGAAAGCTTCTTTATCATAAAGATGGGTTTCAGTGTCGGGACGTGCGACTCCAACGTCTTTCTGGCCAACTTCCGAAGTTCCTTCGGATTCCCGGGTTCTCACCAAAACGCTCAGTGTATAACGCCCCTCATAGGAAGTAGGACTGACTATAGCCCTGACCGGCACTTCCTTATCCCGATCAGCCAGCAGTGGACATTGAATGGCTGCCAGTGCCCGGCCACTGTCTTCGATACTGTTCAGGAAGTCACCCACATCCCTGCGATCTTTGTCTGCAACCAGATCAGTAAAGGGTTTACCGACAAGACTGGCGTTGCCATCAATCCCTACCAGCTCATTAAATGCCGGGTTTGAGTATTTAATCTGACCTTCACTGATGTAGATGATGGCATCGATCTGATCATCCAACAGGTGACGCCTCTGCTTCTCTGATTCATTCAGGGCAACACTCATGCGTCGATAGTGACGCCGGGTATTAAGGTCGGCAATTTCCCGATCAGAAGTCAGCAGAAGCAGTTCATCATTATCCTGGGTAATGACACTTCTTACTCCCAGCTTAAGCCATTCCAGCTGTTCTTCTTCCTGCTCTTCTTCCTGTTCTTCTGACAACACGATGGCAGGAATATCCCTGCCCTGCTGGTCAACCCGATCAAGCACTGAACTGATTGTTAATCCTTCTGGCAAGTCTGCTGATGAGATAATCAGCAAATCCCATTTCTGATGAGAGGACAGGGCTTCATCCAGACTTTCCATAGCGTTGACATGATGAGCACGGGTCGGGTATCCGGCATCCCGATAGACATTCAGCAGTGCCTCGGCTTCTTCAGAAGAAGCATCCACTATCAACAGCCGGACAGTATCCCTTTTTTCCTGCTCCATGGCATTGACCTGATTCAACGAGAGTTTAAGGCTTATCTCATTCTTATAACTGCCATACGCCTGAAATCATTAGCCCCTGCCAAAAAAACACCTTGTTTTTATCCGTCTGGCTTCTTTGTAAATAATTCTACAGGTTCTCTGACCCTATACTCAGATCATGAAAATGCACTTCTAGACTGATCAGATAAGCGCTAAAAACCGGTTAGGTGCGATGGAGCAGTCAAACAATCATAAAGCCAGAGCAATAAACAGCCCTGAGCCTGGAGAACAGGGATTTTCATTAATTGAACTGATGATCACTCTGTTGATCGCTGCGATTATTGTTGCCATGGGACTGCCACAACTGAGAGAAATGTCTAACTCCATCCGTTTCTCAAACATTCAGCAAAACCTGCTGTCAAACCTGCTTTACACCCGCAGTGAAGCCGTTAAAACCGGCAGCGATACCATTGCCTGTGCATCCACCGACGGGACCACCTGCGCAGCAGACCCAACCCTCTGGAGTCAAGGCTGGATCATTTTCACCGATGAAAACAGTAACGGCCTATTTGATGCAGGAGTCGATACCTTGAGACGTTCCCAGACAACAGATTCCATCGCCTCAATCACCTGGAGCAACAGCACTCCAATCGTGTTTGAGGGAGATGGCACTGTCAATAACACCAGTTCAGGCAGCTTTCTTATTTGCGACAGCCTGACAACATCGAAGGTCGCCAGAGGTATCACCATTAACCTGTCTGGTCGGGTGCGCTCAACTGACTCGGTGGTCTGTCCATGAGTTCAAATCGCTCTCAGGCAGGTATGACTCTGGTGGAAGTTCTGATCACAGTGGTCATTCTGGCCTCTGGCCTTTTGGGAATGGCTGCTTTACAAACCCGAAGCATCAGTTACAACAATATTGCCTACTTCAACTCTCTGTCCAACATTCTTGCTTACGACATGCTCGACAGGATCAAAGCCAACCCGGTCTATGCCCTGAATGGGCCCGGTTATTCGGCCAGTGTCGGCAATGTGCCCGCAGCCTATCCCGATGATTGCGACACAGCAAATTGCACACCTGCAGAGCTGGCCCGCTATGACGTAGCCCAGTGGAAGTTCATTCTCGACACTCAGCTCCCTGATTCAGATGGCTCAATTGTCAAAACCGATACACCAGAGGGTCGGAACTACACCATCACAGTTTTTTTTGATGACAGCAAAGGTCAACAGCCCCGCCGTCAGGTAATTCTCAGGAGCACGCTATAAACCATGAACAGCCCCAGGCAAAAAGGACTCAGCCTGATTGAACTGATGATTTCGATGTTATTGGGTATTTTCATCATTACCTCGGTCACTCAGGTTTTTCTTAGCAGCAATAACTCCAATCGCTTGAACTTTCAGTTGGGGCTAATGCAGGAAGCGGCCAGAATTGCTGTCAACTCCATCTCCAATGACGTCCGTGTCGCTGGCTACACAGGCTGTAATACCGATGCTTCAATCGGTAATGCCCTGCTTCAAAACAGCGCTACCCATGAATGGCTGACTGCTGAACAACCGACACAGGGGATGAATCTTTCTGACACGCAGTCAAAGATGGACGCTCAGGCCACTTCAGAAAGCCTGTTGATCTTCAAAGCCAATCCCGACACTGTTTTTGCTATAACCAACCATGACACATCCACATCCACCCTGACACTGGACCGCAACATTGGTTCGACCCTGTCGGCCGGCGGTGCTGCGGTGATAACCCGTCAGGACTGCTCTCAGGTAGCCCTGATAGCCCTGAGTTCCATCGGCGGCAGTACCGTAACCCATACCACCAGCGGTGTCGGCGATTTCAAGAATTGTGTCGCTCAACTCAAGGGCAGTTTTCGCTGCTATGACGGCTCGACGCCTTCCGGCGCTCTGTCATTCAATCCCGGTTATTTGAAGCCTCTGGAATCTGTGGGTTATTTTGTGAAACCGGATAACGGCCTGCCTACCCTGTTCCGAAAAGAAGCAGGCAATGCCTCAGCACTGGCCATAGTGGACGGCATTGAGGATATTCGAATTCATTACGGCCTGGACACAGATAACGACGGGGTCACTAATCGCTATATCAGCGCCGGTGATCGCAGTTTTCGCCATGCTGACTGGCTGCAAACCACCGCCATCCGAATTCATCTGCTGACGCGCAGTGAAACCGAAATCCTCCCTGTTCCAGCACCTCCGCCTGCGCCCCCGAGAACCTATCTTTTCGATGGTCAACAAGTCACTCAGTCGGATCGCTTCTTACGCAAGGAATATGTCATGACCATGGCCCTGAGAAACAGTGGATAATCATGAGTCATATCAGACGACGTCACGATGAAGACGGAACCGCTCTGCTCTACACCATGATTTTTTTTACACTCATGGTGATGGCGACTCTGACGGCGGTTCAATTCTCAAGCCTTGAGCAAAGAATGTCAGCCAGCTACCGGACTCATCAGACCGCTTTTATCGCTGCGGAAACCGCACTGCTGGAAGCCGAACGCTGTATCAAAAGCCAGAGCAGTTGCAACGATATCAACACGTTCGCCAGCGATTGCAGTAATGGCCTGTGCTTCAATGGCTCTGACCGTAACAGCATTATCAGCTGTCGGGCCGGGAATGCCAGCCCCTGGAAAAGTGCCGCCCTCTGGGCTGATGCCAGCAAAACCATTGCTGCCACCAGTTTGCCTTCAGGAACCTCAGCCCGCTATACGGTGGAATTCCTCTGCTACATTCCAAGAGTCTTGTTTGGGGTCACCCCCAACCCCGCCAACCCTTCCGACTGGTCAAAGCTTTACCGTGTAACCGTGCTTTCTTCGGTCGATAACCTCAATAGTCAGGTCATGTTGCAGTCCACCTACAAACGGTGAACCAGAAGAAAAAGGATTTCACAGTGTTCGTGTTAAAAGGGATAAGGATTTCACAGTGTTCGTGTTAAAAGGGATCAGTCCGTCTGCGCTTTTTGCAGCCAGAAAACAGCCTTTATCTCTGTTTTCGCTAAAAATCTGTTTATTGACATTCCTGCTCCAGCCCCTTTTCCTGCAACAGGCCATCGCAGCCGCCTCGGACTATGCTGCAACGCCCAACCAGGGCAGCACCTTTTCACCGCCTCTGGTTATGCTGGCGATGCCAGTGGATCAGCAACTCTTTCAAAGAGCTTATTCAGACTACATCGATCTCGATGACGATGGCCTGATCGATTCAACTTACAAGGACGACTTTGATTACATCGGTTACTTTGACAGTAACTGGTGCTACGCATACAGCAGCTCGGACAAGATGTACCAACCCGTATTGCCAGCTACGGGTAGCAATCAACATTTCTGCCAGGACGCCTCAGCCCCATGGAGTGGTAACTTTATGAACTGGGTGTCCATGTCCAGAATGGAAATACTGAGAGTCATTCTCTACGGTGGACATCGGTCAACGGACTCTGCCACACAGACAGTGCTTAGAAGGTCTTCCCTCTCTACAAACCTCAGTGGTGCTTTTGCCAAAGTTTATTCCGGTGCAGACATTGATAAATACACTCCGTATTCATCGCCGGTTTCTTTTTGCAGTCTCTGGGCTGGAGCACCGTCACTGAGAATCGCAGCGGGTCAGTTTCCTCGCTGGGCCACTACAGAAATCAACCAATGTCAGTGGGGAAATGCATTCAGTCCTGCCAGAAGTGCTGAACTGGCGACCCACACTGTCCAGGTAGAAGCTTGTGTCTCGGGCAAAGATGGCAATAATACCGGGCGTTGCAAACAGTACTCCAGCGGTGTTCCCAAGCCCGTTGGCCTGCTCCAAGGCTATGGCGAAGAAAATCAGATTCAATTTGGTCTTATTACCGGAAGTTATGGTCGCAACAGCTCAGGTGGTCTGTTGCGGCGCAATATCAGACAATTTGCAGGTAATACCGATCCAAATGAGGATGAGATCAATCTATCCAATGGCACCTTTAATACCAGTGTTCAGGGTATTATTCACAATATCGATGCCATTGGTTTGACCGCATGGCGTAACCCGATTTCAGAAATTTATCTTGAGGCCATCAGGTATTTCTCGGGAAGCAACGCAGGTTCTTCTGACTTCAGCACCTCAGACGCCGGACGGGGCATGACCAACGAAGCCTGGGTGACACCCATGACTCAGGCCAATGACTGCGCCAGCTGTGCCATCATTCTTATATCCAGTGGCACCAATGTGTATGACCTGGATGATTTAGACAATAGCATCTCTGATGTCACAGGCATGAGCAATATCAATGACCTGATTAACATAACCGACGATCTCGGTGACATTGAATACAATGGCAACCTCTCAGGTAATTATTATTACGGTGGCAGTAACAACCTTTGCACAGCAAAGTCCCTGTCTAATCTTTCAGATGCCGTCGGTATCTGCCCTGAAGCTCCGAACAAAGAAGGGGGTTACGCAGTTTCGGGTCTGGCTTATCACGCTCAAACAACAGACCTGAGAACCGATCTTGATGGTATCCAGAATATTAAGACCTATACCATTCAACTGGCTGACAGCCTTCCCTCCCTTAGCGCCAGTGTCAACAACAGGACCGTCAGCTTCCAACCGATCAGTTCCAGCGGCTCTTTCCGTGACCTTGTGGTTGATGAGCAGACGGCAGACGGCAAAAAAGGAAAATACACGTTTATCTGGGAAGATTGCCAGGAAGGCTGTGACAATGATTATGACGCCAGCTCCAGTATTGCCTATTGCCTTGGTAATGCCTGCTCACCCGCCATCACCGGCAATCAGATTCAGGTCACGTCCCGTTTCGAAGGGAAGTTTTCTAATGGAGGTTACACTTTTTCCCACAGTATTTTTGGTACCAATGATGATGGTATAGCGTCACCCTACGCCTTTGGCCCCGGTGGTGGAGCTGCCCAGGGTCCCGGAACGCCAGTGACTCACACCTATGTGGCGACTGGCACGGCATCGGGTATTTTGCCCAAGCCACTGAGGCTGGCAGCAAAATATGGAGGCTTCAACGACCTGGATAATGACGGTACACCCAATCATGATGCCAATGGTGATGGAGTGCCTGACAATGATTCCAGAGAGTGGGATATCAGAAATAACGCAACAGGTGAACTGGGCGCCGACAATATTCCCGACAATTTTTTTCTGGCGAGCAATCCATCTTTGTTACGAACCCAGCTGGAGCTGGTTTTTAAGGACATCGCCAGCCGTATATCTTCCGGTGCCAGTGCTGCGCTGGTTTCTAACAGTGCCAGCGGTGCAGGCTCGGCTATTCAGGGGCTATTCCGCCCCAAAATAACGGTCAATAACCTTGAAATCAGTTGGGTTGGACTGCTGCACAGTTTATTTGTTGATACCAGAGGTCACTTCCGGGAAGACTCCAATGGTAACCGGACGCTGGATGACTATTCGACTGACCGGGTTGTGACCTTGTCTTTTGACCCCATCAGAAATTCTACTGTTATTCAACGTTATACCTCTTCTGATAACGGTGTAACACTGACGCCTGATGGCAGTACCGCGGATTTGACTTCACTGAAACCTGTCTGGGATGCTCGTGAACGTTTGACGGAAATCAACAACATTACCAGTCAAAGAAACTATACGGCGCTGACCAACACTGGCCGTCATATCCTGACCTGGCTGGATGCCAATAATAATGGCCGTGTCGATGTCGGTGAGGAACAGCCTTTTGTCTCTGCCACCTTCACAGGCAGCAACGGCGACTATTTGGGTGTGAACGCATCGGAATCGGATAAGCTGGTTAAATTCATTCGTGGCGAAGACCAGACGGGTTATCGCTCCCGCTCTGTGGATATCGACAATGATGGCGACCTGGAAGTATGGCGTCTGGGCGACATCATTCACTCCAATCCTGTCGCCGTGTCGAAACCGGAAGGATATTACTCTGACAGCAAACCTTTCAACGGCAACGACTCAACCTTTATCGATTTTCTGAAACACTACGAAAACCGCCGCCAGGTCGTGTATCTCGGTGCCAACGATGGCATGATCCATGCCTTCAATGCCGGTTTCTGGGACAAAGACAATCAGCGCTTTGACCTGAATCATGATCCCTCAGAAACTCAGCACCCTCTGGGTGGAGAACTCTGGGCATACACACCGATGAATTTATTGCCCCATCTTCGCTGGCTGTCAGAACCGGATTATCCCCATGTTTATTACATGGATGGCGAACCTTTGATTTTTGATGCCAATATTTTCACCCCGGATGTTGACCACCCCAAAGGTTGGGGAACCGTACTGATCATGGGAATGCGACTGGGCGGCGGGCCGATTGACGCTTCAGTCAATAGTGTGACCCGGACCATGCGTTCTGCCTACGTCATGCTGGATATTACTAATCCGGAAAAGCCTCCCAAACTGATGGCAGAAATTACTCATCCGGAGCTGGGTTTTACCACAGGCCGACCCGTGGTGATACAACGGCGAAAACCCAACGCTTCCGGAGACTATAATTTCCCCACCGAAAACAACTGGTATCTGGCCTTTGGCTCAGGTCCGACGGGCACAGGATCCAGCGGTATACGACAAGCTCTGGGCGATGCCACCAGTGACCAGAATATGAAAGTGTTTGTCTATGACCTGAAAAACAAAAACTTTCTCAGCGCTTTTAACCCGATGGACAGTGGTATCGCACAGGCTTATGCCGGCAACATGGCCACCGTGGACTGGGATCAGGATTACTATGACGATGCCATCTACTTTGGCAGTGTAGAAACCGCAGGCAATCTCAGTGGCGAACTGCTAAGGATCAACCTGGCAGACCCACTGGCTGCTAATTGGACACTGGGCACCTTAACCCGCCCACAGCGCCCTGTTACCGCCCGCCCTACGGCAGTAACCAACAGCGATAATGAGCGTTGGGTCTTTGTCGGTACGGGTCGTGAGTTGACCCGGGCAGACAGTCAGGATACTCAGCAGGAATTCTTTTTTGGCGTAAAAGAGCCCAGGCTCGGTGATGTATTCTCTTATGGCACAGTGCCTTTTGCCAGCCTGATTGATACCACGGATATTCAAGTGGAAGCCGATGGTGACCTGAAATCCGGCTTTACCGTATCGCCGGGTACGACAGTGAGTAACTTTGAGTCCCTGCGCAACACCCTGACCACCGAAGCCGGTTGGAAAAACCGACTGATCCATGACGGCAAAGATCCCAGCGGTAAAAGTGTTAGCTCGCCGGCCAATGCTTTTGCCCTGCTGCTGTTCACCGAATACCAACCACCTGCTGATCAGTGTCTGGTGGATGGCACCAGCTTTCTAAATGCTTTGCACTATCAGACCGGCACGGCAATACCCGCCAGTATCCAGCAAGTGCTGACTCCGGGTGGTTTCACTGACGATACGGTATCGGAAAAGAAAATCAGCCTGGGAGCAGGTCTGGCACCGGCTCCGTTAGTCCACCAGGGCATTGATGGCAAAACCAGCATTATTATCCAGGGCGGTGCCGGTAATATTTCCAGCACCGATCTGGAATACACACTGACAGATGATGGCCGACAATCCTGGCGACAGATATTTAATATCCCCAAGTAGGAAGGCTATAGCGTAAACGGCCATGTGCCAGAAGAAATAATTCTAAGGAGCTGAGTTATGAATAACGAGCCAGTGCCTACTATAGGCAATGGATTCAGTCTGATCGAGCTGATGATCGTCGTTGCTATCATCGGCATTATTGTTGCGGTTGCCATTCCATCCTATCAGCAATATGTCTTTGAAAGTCGCAGGACAGACGCCCATATCGCCCTGACGACGGCGGCCGCAGAACAGGAGAAGTTCTACACCTACGACAATGCTTATACTACTGATATCAACAATCTTGGTGGAGCTACTTCTCCGGACGGGCACTACACCATCGCCGTAACGGCCACCAATACCACCTATACCCTGACAGCCACAGCAAACAGCAGCAGCAACCAATTTGAAGATGCAGACTGTCGAACCATCACCTTAAATCAACTTGGGGTCAAAGCCGGTTTTGACAGTGCCGGGACAGCGTTTTCAGAATGTTGGTGAACCGGAAAGAGCTATTGCCAGGAACCGAGTGGCGTTCGTGTACCACGACTATTGATGGTCAGGTTACCGTCCGGGGCCTGAACACCCTGAGGGGTCGCAGTCAGTAATACACACTGTGAAATAGTCATAGAAGAACACGCAGCTGCACTGATTAAGTAATGACCATTCTCGGACACCACTTCATTGGCACCATTGATGGCATAGCCCAATTTTGAGAGATCAGTAGTATAAGCCAGTTGTTCGGTAAAATAGCGTTCCTGCTGCTGCATAATCGTCAACAGGGACGATATGCCTTCGCTGCGTCGGGAATGCATGACATGTTCGTTGTACGACGGGACAATGATTGCAGCGAGAATACCGATGATGGCCACCACGATAATAATTTCCAGTAGTGTAAATCCCTTTACCTTTCTCACTGTTTTTCCCTCCAGAACGTTTTGTGGAAAGGTATCGAACCCGCTTCCCTGAGAATATCCTGAAAACACTCCCCACCCACACAGATATCTGCGCCTTGACTGCTACGGTTAAGAATGACGGGCGCTGGCGTCAAGGTATCATAGCGTAGCTGTCTCTTGCGGTCGCCTTTAACAACCTGACTATTGCCATCAAGATCAACCACTGCACTGGCATTATCAATGTTCAACACATAAAGAAAGCTGCTACCCCCGCCACCAGGCGCATAGGTAGTCAGGGTCAGGACATTATTGAACACAGTGGGCCTGCCCAGCAGCTTTTCTCCAGACACCTCAAAGCGGATATACCAGCCTTTCAAGCTACCCAAAGAACTGCGGGCCGTTGCCCGCTGAACCCCATTCCCCTGCTGTACAAGGTTGGCCGTGGCATCGTAGAGCGCTGATTCATCAATGACTGAACCATTGTTGTAGTTATAACTGGCAGGAGCGTCGTAAATGTTGGGATCCCTGAATACATAAAGCCGATCATTGACCTGAGTCCCCAGAGGTTTCGCCCTGAAACCACTGCCTACGACAATGTTCAAATGATCAACCGATCTTGACAGCGAAACATCCGGCCTTTCATAAAACCGTCGGGCATCGGCACTGGAGCTGCCAGAGAAGTTGGCAATTCGCCCTCCCGTGGCGAAGTTCCAGGCTCCGCTGTTATTCTGGTTAACATCGAATCGCCAGACCTGACCGCCAATGTCCACCGCAAAAAAGTAATCCGTCAGCCCATCGTTGTCGATGTCAATGACCGCAAGATCAGCAGGAATACTGTAATCCATATCCGACAGGTTCAGGTTGGTACCGCTGTTACCGGCAGACCAGAGCTTCTGGCCTGTTTCGGCATCCACCATATAGATGGCCCGGCCGATGTCATTATTGCCGATCGTCGTCTGTTCATCAGCATCCTGATCGTAGCCAGCACCAAATAACAGCACTTGTCTGTCAGAACCATTAAAACGAACCTTTGCCAGCGTTGGGGCTGACCAGGTCTGGCCCAATTCAGGAAAATCAGGGTTATTTGCAATGCTATCTGCCTGATTGTCCCTGTCCTGGTCCCCTCGAATCACCCATTTCAATACCGGACTGTTCCTTTCAGTAACATCAAGAGCGTAGATATTACTGCCGCCGCGCCTCATGGTGAGATAAAGATAGACATGCTCTCCAGAATCGGGACTGCCATTATTAGTCTGAAGCACATCGCCATCACCGTTGGCATCATCGATCCATACCGTCATCGGGCCATCCATGCCATAGGGCTTGGGCGGCTTACTCACAGGGGGAGGCGGTATCTGAGGGGTGCTCCTGAGCCTGCAGCTCTGATCAAGGAGGACATCACCAAACTTAAAGCGATACTCACAAAACTCAGGCTCTAAACAGGTTTGCGGGGGCACAGAAAGAGAATAATTATAGTAACAGTCACCGTCCGACTTTGGTATGCTATTTTTAAGACGGCAACTCTGTGTATGATGAAGATCTAAAAAACGATACTGATAACTGCACCAATACTCGGGAATGCATTTACCGGGTATTTGGTAGTCCCAGACACAACCCGCATCGGAAGATGGGCCGCTATAGTGGTCCCCCCCCCCTACCAGATTATCTTTGTAGAGTTTAAGGTTAACGAGCAACTCTTTAGGAATAAATGAGAACTCGGTGCTGCCATTAGCGGTATTTACACCGTGTAAAAAGCCGTCGTTGGTGGTGAAATAGACAGTTCGATCCACCACTGAGCCAACACTGTTCTTATAATAGGTGATCACTTTTGGCTGGGTATGAAGTGGATCACCAATACTGGTTCGATTGTCCGTAATGGAACCGTCACTGTCTTCGTCGTCAACATCAACCCCTCTGGCCCACTTGAGAACATTGGTGCGGTTCGTTGCCGACCCACTCCCGGACAAAGCCAGAAGCCCGGTGGTAATCCTTGAATTATTCTCACTGACACGATTACCCGAAACACTCAGGATGAGATTGTTACCAGTGATAATATTGGAAACCACCAGCCGATTTTGACTCAAATGAGCAGCCATCCCGCCATTAGTAACATTGCTGCCATCATTAGCGTTTCCCCAAAAGCTTTTGGAAGCGCTGGTAAAAAACCCGGTGGATGAATCGATAGCCAGATTACCATTGGCATCATAAACCTTATTATCCGAACCCACCCGGTAACGTTTGAGGTTGCCGCGCCAGCTGGGGCCATTAACAGATCGCAGCACGATATAATAGAGCTCATCAGAGCTTTGGAGAGCGTTTGCAGCATCACTGACCGATGCGGGTGCCGCAAACCCCAGAGTATCAATCTGGCCATTATTGTATGCATTGATCAGAAGATCCGTGTCGTCAGAGTTTACCTCTGAAAGACACAGCAGACTGAGAAACAATGTAAGAAGTAGATGATGCATCAAAGGGGAAATCCTCTGTCACGCGCTCTTACTTCTCCATCGGCAGCACAGCCTTCAGATTGATTCAAAGTGTGGTCACGTAGATGAAGCCCAGAGTCTGACTGGATTGTGCGCCTGCCTTGACCAAAGTAGCGACACTATCAATTTCGAACATTAACCCCATGTATTTCCCCAGGCTGTAACCCGGAGGTGGTGGTACCTCACCGATATATCGGAGCGTGGCAGTCTGGCAGATTTGAGTGTGGTTAGAACAACCTGTCTGATCCTGTACAATGGTAAGGCTGACATCAGCGGCCCTGGCATCCATTAAAACACTGGGGTTGTCGATAAGGTATTTATATTGTCCATCCAACTCACTGTACGCTACCTGATAGACCTGTAATCCTTTCTGCTCATTGCTGACCGCCATTTCTTCAAAAATAGCCATTTCCATAACAAACAAACCCGAAAATAGCATCACCAGCATAATGATCATGGTCATAAGCATGATCGCACCTTGCTGCCTGGCTCTGTGAATAGACCTCATACTAGAATCCGGCGTTGTTAAGTTTATAGGCTGTGGTAAAGACATATCGGGGGCGTCCATCGTTAAGGGTCAAAGTGCCACTCTCCAGGATGTTATACGTCCGTGTTCGCTTTTCAAATGACCGAGTCTGCTGACCAGAATTCACAAGTACACCCAATCTGATACTTCTGACATCCCGCCAGTCGCTGACCGTACTGGCCGACAGATACTGATGTACATTATTTGTATTATTGTGGGTAACGCCATAAAGAGCCTGGAGGCGTTCAACACCAGTGATCACAGCCCTGGCTGCACCTCTGGCTATAGAGTTTGCCGGGTTGTAGCCCCGGCAGAACAGGGTATCAATATTATTATTTGCCGGATCAGGAGCCACATAGTAAACATTGGCCGTCAGCTCGTTCGCCGGAACGGTGTTGCCTGCACAATCTTCACTGTTCTGAGGTAGAAACTGGACAGCCACCTGATCACTGTTGTTACCGCCACCATCAAATGTACATTGCGCAGCGCTGCCACATCTGCCAGTAAAGAATGGCAGCACCAGACTATTCACTTCATCGCTGTAGCCTGCCTGTCTTACAGCACGACCCAGCAAATACAGTGTATGCCGCCCATTTTCCTGTGCCAGGGCAAGATCTTCCTGAAAATAAGTAGAACGACTGCTGTTCAACATCAGTTTTAAAAAGGTGCTGCTGACTAACAAACCAATCACAAGTGCCAGCATCAGTTCAATCAGCGACAGTCCTTGCTGTCGGAATAAGGATTTTCTGATCATTACCGTAGATATTTCAGAGTCAGTGATTTCTGAGCCAGAAACAAACTACCAATGCCGCCTCTGGCTTCCCATTCAAGGGTTATCGACACCGTTGCACCAGAATTACAGGGGCTGGCTGAACAGCTGACAGTCATCTGCTGGTCGGATAGTCTGGCATTTCGGCACATGAGATCATGAACATCAAAATCAGCCATTTCATCAGCCGTGCAGGTGTTGGCAAGGCATTGTCTGGGAGCAGGCCCGGCACAATAGGATGAGAGATTACTGCTGGCGGTCTGGGCTCTACTCTGGTAACGGCCTGACTGCACCCCCTGAACATTCACCTTCATACGTTCAGACATCTCATTCGCCAGCCAGAGCGCCTGAGAACGTTGCAGGCTGTCTTGAGTTGCTCTGGTGGCCTGAGCCTGCATTCCCGCCATCCCAAGAATGCCTACCATAAAAATCACCACACTTATCAACACTTCTATGAGACCAAAGCCTTTCTCTTTGCTCTGTGGAACCTTTCTGTACGTCTTTGTATGTGCTTTTAAGTGTGCTTCCATCAACAATTACCTGTGGAAGAAGATTTTCGAATTTGTCCAGTCGTTGTGACCGATACGGTTTTAATTGGAGTGCCCAATCCTCCCGTGGGACAAACTCTGATAGTTCGCACCACTGAAGGGCTGCCCCTGGGGGTAAATGTCAATGTGTTACCGGCATTCAGATTAATCGTGACATCACTGTCAATTTCTCCGTATACCCTGATAACGTCCTCACCCGTATCAACCGAACTGTTATTGTTGGGATTAGTGAAAACCATCCAGCCTGCTTTCCAGTTGCTGCCTGAAGTATCGCAACTTGTGCCGTTTTTGCTTCGACAGAGACTGATATTCACGCCTCTTTTTATCGCCTCACTGCGAGCCACCACCACACTACTGAAAATACGTTGATTGTAAAAATCCAATCGAAACGATTGCACAAGCGAATCCAGGGACACCGTTATGGAACTAATGATGCCGACCAAAAGAATGGTGATCATCATCTCGATAAGGGTCAGCCCTTTCACAAGCCCGGGCCGGGTAATTGCGAAGCGATGCCTGAACACAACCTACTTCCTTTGCTGAATGACACTCCAACTATAGGAAAAAAAGCAAGACCAGAGATTCAGGGAATGACAGTCGGCTTATCCAGGTGTGAGCCGGATAGCACCTGATAAAAAAGGCTTCAAAGAATTGACACGAATCGGGAGATTAAGGGCTTCCCCGGGGAATGCCAAAGATCTGTCTCCATGACATTCTGCCCGAGGTTTGTGAATTCAGTTCGTGATTGCTGATACCGCCTCCGGCTTCCTGATGGATAACGAAAGACGATGTAACCCAGCTCCAGTTTGACTCTTTTTATGGAAAGGTCACGTCCCGGATTAGAAAGCAGCCGAATACGTCAAACTGACCAGCTCAGAGCCATCACCCTGACCGCTATAGTTATAATTCAGCCCCAACTTGCCATTGCCCAATTCCATAACGGCGCCCAGATTAGCCGTAGCAAAGCCACCTTCATCCACATAGGCTCCAGGCAAGTTGTACTGCCCAAAATTCAGATTGGTATTGGTGACGTTAATGCTCTCAAAGCCACCTTCCTGCTCATCGGTATGATACATCTCGGCGTTGAAGGCAATAGTATCCGTGAGCTGCATACTACCCATAAAACCGGCACGCAGCTGCATGCTTTCTGTGGATTGATTCCCCCATTTGTAATTGGAAATTTCTCCGCCACTCTCGGTATAACCGTTAACAGAAGCATGAATGGCTTGTAATCCGAGAACGGGACCAAAAACAAACTGCGACGATTCATCAAGCAGGTTATAGCCAGCCAGAAGATCCAGACCAACAGCATGGCCTTCGGTATCCCCTTTGGCAGTATAAGACTGCGAACCTATATTGAAATCACGCGCAAGATCTGCATAGTCCATATTGGTATAACCCAGTGCACCTTCTAAAAACCAGGCACCTTCACGATAACCATAAAGAATATTCAGACCATAATTGTTTGCCTCAAACGATGAACCATCGACGTCCAGCTCATTCTGTCCCAGAGTAACAGCAATACCCAAAAAATGGTTGTCATCCAGGCCTTTGATCAATCCCACAGTGGATGAATAACGATCATCGTCAGGACTTAAGCCGCCATCCAGCTCATTGGCACCCGCAGCGCCACTGATAAACCAGCCACTTTTTACATCCTTCCAGCGGGACTGACGCATTTCATTGGTAACTGCACTGAATTGACTGCGAGCTGCACTCAAGCCCATCTGCGGTAACAACCCCACTTTTCTGGGGGCTATAATGATATCCGCCATGTAATCTGCAGCCAGAGCATGGGTTTTGCCGGTGGGGTGCAAAAAATCATTAAAAATCAGGCTGTCAGGGTCCGGAGCAGTGCCATCAACCCCATAGACCGGATGCTCGAAGCATGAGGTTGAAAGACCAGTACTGCCCGCCAAACCATTGTCATAACAGGTGTACACCTGATCGATTGCAGCGCCGGTAACAGCTGCATCCACGCCTGAGGCAAAGCCAAATTGATCAGCATCCCTGACAATAAGATTAATGAAACCCTGAAAATCTACCGGTATGACATTGGCACCGGTTTGGTTGACAAAAATTTCAAGCGCCTGATTGTAACCGGCAGCGGCAGTACTTGCCGCAGTGGCCTGAGCCGGATCACTCAGAGCAGCCAGTTGTGTAAGCGGAATCCGCCCCATATCAGGCAAATTTGCCAACATAATATAGTTGGCACCAGCAGCACTCAGAGCACCCACCGCTGTAGCCATATTCTGGGCTGATGCCTGAATCGCAGCCGCTTGATCGGGCGCGCTCGACCATGTTCCCCGTAAATCATTCCCCCCACCATCGAGCAAGTAAAGTGCATTTCCAGAGGCCGAAGGGTTATCAATCAAGTAAGAATTAAAATTGCTTCCTCCACTGACCGTAACAGTATTTGCATCATCCTGAAGGGCAACCCCACCAACAATAGAATCCAGAACATCGGCGGTTTGATAGCCCCCGACTGCATAGTTATTACCGCCATTGGCAAGAGTATCAATATCCAATCCCAGGGCCTTAGCCAGCAATTCAGTCGCTATGACTCCGCCATCATTTGTCGCATAAGACAGGTTGCCTGTATCCAGCAAGCTGTCACCAAACACGTAAAAGTCACTGAAGGGCTGCTCGGCCTGAGCACCAAAAGATACGACTGCAGCCACAGCCGCAGATAGAATTTTCCGCTTCATCTTCTTTCCTTATTATTATTGTGATGATTTTTATATGCAGTATTGTGAGGCTATTTTTATCACTGCGACCAGAATTTAGCAATCAGTCATTAATAATCGGCATATGCCGCCGACTCACTTTTCCTGATTTTCTCAAGCAGCTAGCTCATCAGTCTTTATTGTCTTTCTTTGAACTTTTTTTGGATTTAAAGGTCAAAATATACTCAAGGAACACAATACTTCAGGGATTAAGTATATGAATATATCGCAGTCTGGAGCCTTCAATGGCCCCACCATCGGAAATGAGCCCTACTCGCTACAGGACAGCGTTGCCAGACTGCCTGGCAGCAACAACGCGGCAGAGGTTTATTTACCAGCTAATCGCGAACATCACTACACGGGTTCAGAGCAACCTGTTGTACAGCGCAAGGTTTCTAACCTTGCCCTCTTTGACGGGCCTGGCCCAGTATCCGCTTCAGGTCATGATATTTACCTGACGCCACTGTCCACAGCTGTACATCTTCGGGAAACGCTGCAGAACCTTATCAAAACATTGCATTATCAAAAAATAACCATCGAAAAGTCTGACGTTAAAGAACCGGAAAACCAGATTGAAGAAACGAAGGAGGATGATAAAACCGATGAGGCACTCAATATTTTTATCGGTTTTATATTATACAAGGAGGGCCTCCAGGAAGACCGTGGTTTTTTTGCAAGAGAACAAAATCGATATTTGCCAGACCAGACAATCGAAGCCAGACGGGTTACTGAGATCTGTGATGTCCTGAAGAAAATATTTCAAGAGCATTCAGAAGGAGTAAAATCTAACGAGAACTATTTTAAACATGAAGGTCTTAATTATGATCTCTCTGAAATGCTGATTGATTATCTTGCGGAAACCGGTTATATCCCAGTCTGGAAGAATTGCGATAATATACCCTGGGCTCTTCGCAGGGAACTGTTTGAATTTTTTGAAACTATCCTGTCACATTACGGCAAGTTTTCCGAGCTAATCGCTATATTTGGTTTTATTTACAAACATGAATCCCATTTTATTGAGATTGCCAAAGCTTCTGCTGACAGTCTCAATAATAATTTGTTGTCGTGTGTTTTACGCATCGATGATGACCTGCGCGAAACATTCAACAAATCGATAATGAAAGAAATATTTGAACGACGCTATATGCATGTTATTGACAACCTGTTTGCCAAAAAGTCTGAATTCGTGGGGAGCAGCGGGTATCCATTGATGAGTCCATGCCTTAAATTTGGAAAAGAGTTCGAATACTATATTAACACTTTATCGGGCTCAAAAAGTGAAGCGAGGCGTAAAGCCCTGTTTCCTCTTGGAGAGCACCTTGAAGAGCAGGGCTTTAAGTTCCTTGGTTGGATTGAACCATACAAGAGGCGGTATACCCTGAACAGTGATTTTGAGATTACCTCGTTTGTGGATACAGTTGAGTGTCTTGAGATAAACTGCAAGCCATACCACTTAGATGATAAACAAGCCCATGACTGCTTTAAAAAGGTGATTAGTGCGATTAACTTCATGCGCAACAATAGGGTCATCAGTTATAGCTCCGGGCACAAACATGTTGATGTGTTGAGCGCAACGGGCGGTGATCCCGCAATTATCATGGCAATCGAATGTGAATTACAAAACAACCCCTATTTACTCAGATTTTTCGGTAATGAAAAACGGATTGTCTCAGATAGCGAGGCGCAATGGCATAAAACATTCAGTGATTTTGAGAAGCTGAAGGATATCGCGATAGTCAGGATGAATCAAATGATTGCCCATTACAATACGAGACTAATGGATGGGGATTATTGCAGCAGCAATTTGCAAGGAGCAACCGATGAAGAAAAAATGGAAAACCTGAAACAGTTTACTGGTTTTTACAGTCGATTTGTTCAGATGACCGACTTTCAGCATATGACCGGGAAATGGAGGTGTATGCCATGTGAAGAAGATGATGCACTTGCAGGTGCTGCAGAAAAGTACATGGCGATCTCGTTATTACATATCAACGGAACAGCTGCCATCAATGCACTTCCAACAATGGAATTCCGTTTTTTCCGCTGTCCGAAAACAGCTGAAGAGGTACAACTGGTCAATGAATTCTTGCAGGCCTGGTTTCAATATATCCACCAGTGTCGGCGTGACAATATACCTCTGGAACCCGTTCCTGCTGACATCAAGGCATCCAAAGATTATTCCCCTGAAGAAGTGCGAAGCTATGGTCTTGCCTATCTCGAAAAAATAGGTCTGGATTCACGACGTTATCTGGTCTTTATGGATGCAGAATAATGGCTTTATCCAATCGAAAAGAAAGGCAAGACCAGAGATCGATGGAATCATTCGCTTCCCCAGGGAATGCTCAAGATCTGTCGCCATGACATTCTGCCAGAAGTCTGGAAACGGTAATTCAGTTCGTGACTACTGATACTCCCCCCGGCGCCCTGGGTTACCGCAGATCGACTGCCACCAGCCCCCTGATGGATAACGGGAGACGATGCATAGCCCAGCCCCAGATTGACTCTTTTTATGGAAAGATCAGCGCTGGCCTGATCGCCCTGATCCTGCTCACCCAGAACGGGATCGGGTGATGCTGTCCCCGTCTGGTAATGCAAGCCGACCAGAGTACTGGAACCATCCACACGGCAACTGTCTGCTGATGGCTTGTATTCAGTGAACAGAATCAGAGAAAACAATCGGGAAGCCGAGGTGATTGACCGCCCGGCGGGAATAACACCATCACCCTCTAAATCAATCATCCAGCCACTCTTGGCCGCAATCACTGACTGAAGCGCAGTAAAGCTGCTGACGATTGAGGAGTCCACTGTATAAGCCACATTGCCGCTGCTGGTTTTTTTATTGATGTTACCATTGGTGTAGACCTGAACGTCCGTCGTATTGACCAGATCTGATAAAGACACCGCATTGTAGGTTAAAGCACCGCTGCTATCTTTTGGTTCCCTGAAACCATAGAAGGACTGTGCTTGTGTTGTGCGATTGTCATCATACGTCAGTAGTCTTCCACTCCCTACATAAAGCCAATGATCACGCTTGTCTGAGGCCACAACAGGGGCGGCTGAAATCGGCTTCCCGGTATCAAGAAGTGTTGTCAGTGTTGAGTCGGCCATAGTGTTTTGCAGACGCAATCTCATAAGTTTGCCAGCCAAAGTCGATGCACCTGTTGCAACTGCTCCGAGATAAACAGCATCGTCTTTATAATCCCGATCCCAATCCACGGCTGTAATATTACCTCCGTACGCCTGAGAAAACCCTGAATCCATCGGCGCCATGCCCGACACAAAAGCTTTACTTTTCAGATCATAGACAAAGAGTTTCAGATTCTGATTACTCGACCCGTCATCCAGTGCCGTTCGTATGCCAGACTCCCCTGTACCGATGGGTCCTGATGCAAAAACCAGATACCATTCATTCGTCGTAGGTGTTTGACTCCAATCATCTTCACCCTGGCTGTCTTTGGCGGCCACACGACGTTTTACCAGAGCAGGGCGAGAAGTGGTAAAGCCCAGTTCCGGATGGGTTATTTCCGCCAGCAGTTTAGGGGGCTCCTCTGGATTAGTGATATCCAGCACTACATAGGCAGAGCGAAGTGTTTTGTTATTCCCACCCAAAGTCACCTCATAATCACCGCCACCAAGACGCATACCCATCACCAGCACGGTTCCCCAGCCGCCGGGATAATCACTGTCATTACTGTCAAAAATGTTGGCATCGAAAGTTACGGGCTCTGCATCCATGTAGTAAACATGGGGATAGTCCGGCTCTCTCAACCATTGCAGATGAGGCAACAGATTCATGGGCGTATAAGCCCAAAGTTCAGAACCCAGTGGATGGCTGACTTCGCTGTTATCCCCCGTTGTGTTATAGCCGTATTGACTGTCATCCCAGAAGCCACCGTTAAAAGCGTGGATCATGCCGTCATTAGCCCCTACGTAAAGCATGTGCCGACGGTTTTTGTATTGGTTGTAGAAGGAGGTATAGGTGGTATCGGAATAGAGGGCATCAAACCGACTTTCTGGAGAAGACACCAGCTGTGGTGTTGAATGAATAATATCACCCAGTCGCCAGACATCATCGTCTCCGTCTTCATCGTAGTCAATGGTTCTAGGACGGGTTCCGGAGATCTCCTCACCGCGAACATAGTTGATGACATTGGCAACCTCAGAAGCTGAAACCCCCAGATAACCCTCGCTTGTGCTGAATGTATCAGGCGTCAGTGGCAGAGTTTCACCGATATCAACAACACCATCATTATCTTCATCCAGCCAGGTCAGAATATGGCGGCCACCTGAAGCGAGGGAACTGAAGGTACGCTGACTGGTGACGTTGGAGAGACTAGATAATTGATCTCTGGCATCCCAGATTGCATCCAGCTGATTCAGGGACTGAAGAGCGCCGTCGGGCGTCAGTGTTACCCCAGAATCTGAAGTGGAATATCTCTGAAGCAGAGTCTGGTTGGAGTTGGGGTCAAAAATCAGCTTCACGACTTTATCGACCGTATAATCATCAAGCTTGTCATTACCATTGCTGTCTTCGCGAAGTAAACCCTTACTGTCGACAAAGAGCGCGTGAAGCATACCACCCCAGGAAATGGTCTTACCGTTGTACTCCATAACGGGTTGAAACAGCGCCTGATAGAGAACACCTGCGCCGGTCTGACTGTTCGAAAAAAGTGCCGCGTTGGTGGCGGAGGACACCCTGCTGACGATATCCTGCAACACTTGCCCCAGCTGAGCTTCTAACTGGCTGGGGTTACGAGCGAAATAATAATTGTCAGGTAAACCATCTGCGCCTATTGAGCCGGTGGTATTATTCCGACTATCCCACTCCCGGTCATCATCTGAAATCCCATCGCCATTTTCGTCATACCTGGGCGTACCATCACCATCAAGATCAACAAAGCCACCGTACTTGGCCGCAAACCAGAGCGGTTTTTCAAGCCGACCTGCTGAGTTGCCGCTGGCCGTAAAGTTACTCACTTCATAATCCGTCTGCCCTTTGTAGACAAAATCGTTTTGTAATCCATCGTCGTAAGTACCAGTCATTGTGTAACTGAACCTCAGGTTCAATCCGGCATAAACACCATCTACTTGGACAGCCATTCGCACCTGGTCACTGCCAAAACTACCCACACGCAGGGTTGAATCTGAAGTGTCTGAGCACTGGGCTCCAACGCAAAACTTAATGCGTGAGGAAGCGTCATAATCAAAATCATTACCCCAGAGAGAGTCCTCCCAGGTAAACAGCAAGCTGCCTTCCACGACCTCACCATCAGAGTTCAGTACTGTATTCTCTACCACTACATCAGTGAGTGTGCAGTCACTACCACTGCCAGAGAAATTCGTTCCAGAACCAAAGTTGGAGCTGGTATGACAAACCGGTTGGAAAGTGACAGGCTTACCACCCGCATTCAGGGTAAAGCTAGGCATACTCTCTGCCAATTGAACGGCATAGGTTTTGACTTTCTGCACACCATCAAGAGTAGTGTTCAAATCGGTCTGGTTGCCATAGAACGCCAATCCGGACGCCTGATAACTCCCCTCCAGCTGAGGCAACTCAGGACACAGGCCTTTGGCTTCTGACAACCCATTAAGATACTTGGCTGTACACTGTCGTGTGCTACCTGTACCTCCAACCAGATAGTTACCAGCAAAGTTATTGTTATATTCAAGCTCACCCACTTCATCGGTTTTGCTATTCACACTGGCAGTACCCGACAAGCCAGGCAAATCGGCACTACTGGAGAGTTCGTCGGAATCAAAAGAGTTCAGTCCGCTGGACAACAGGATAATTGAACAGTTGGCACAGGCGTTGGCTGAAGTGACGGGGGCAATCCAGGACTCGGTCGACAGTCCTGACACAAATTGATCATCAACACTGGTATCAAAAGCACTGCTGGGTGATGACTGACCGGCAAAGTATCTTAGAGCCTCCAGATACATTTCAGCCAGTGGATTCCCCCAGTTGCTGCAATGACGATTTGAATAAGTTGAACGCCCTGATTTAAAGGTATCAATGGAAATGCCATAAGTGCTGCAGTCGGTATATTTATTCTGACTGTAGCTGTATCTGGCAATTCTGAAGCTGTTGATGTGCTGTATGATGCCATTGACAGAGCCGTTAAAAATACCGGTAGATACATTGACCTCATCATCAGAAGACGACGAGTTACCACCAATTTTGGAGATATTTCTTCGCAGCAAGCCACCAGAAATATTCTTGTCGTAACTGCCGCTGATCAAGCCAAACCGGAGACTGCCATCTTCACCATAGCGTTGCAGCAATCCCACCGGTTTGGCGTTGCCATTAGAATACTCTCTGCAACGAACCGACGTTGATGCATCTTTACCTGCTACACAGGATTCAACCCGAACCGTTTTTTCTGCTAACTCATAGCTGCTGGAAGGACTGTTAGACGCACTCCACTGGCACTGAATCACTTCAGTAGACGCCCAGCGCGGCCATTGACCACTGGCAATACGAACCTTTGGTTCACCAAGTTCACTGGTCGCCAGATTACAAAAACTCACAGAACCACTGTAAGGAGTCAGACTGGCAAGATCACTGCCATTGTATACTTTGACAAAAGCATGAATATCTCTGGGCAAATAGGCTCTTTCCAGAACGGTCAGAGATGAACTATCAGAAGACCGTTTACCTCCAAAGAGCACCCTTCTCAAAACATCCATTCGACTCATGGTCGCCCAATTCAGAAAATTACCACTCCATGGTGCATTTGCTGTATCACAGAAGTGACTATGGGTACCGGTTGCCAGTGCAACCGGTGAAAATCGCCCATTCGACGAACTGTACGAATAGCACCACTGACTGTCGAAGTACCCCAGGTATTCGAAGTCGTCTTTATAGGTCACATCCAACTGACCATCACCATCCAGATCCGAGTAATCCGGGTAGGCTTTTTTAAACAGCTCGTGATCAACCGACATCACCAACATAACCAGAGGTTCCGAGCTTCGACTTAACAGAGGTGGCACCGATGAATAGAGATTCGATGAGGGATCTGCTGATACCAAAGTGGACCAGACTGACAAAACAGACAGGCTGTTTATCAGTATTTGCTTCATCTTCATGACTGCACTCCTTGAGCTATAGCCTCTGCTAGTCATTTTTTTTATAAGTAGTCTGCAGCATGACCCGGGCATCTGTAGAACCACCCGTTGCCAATACGGTAATCCGATAAAACTGCGCCCAGTCAGTAAAACTGCCCGGGTCGGGGACAGGGCCATCACTTTCCTTGGGTAGATAGCACCGGAACTCAACGATGTATTTAGCCTGAGCAGATATACCTTCCAGATTAATGACCGTCGTTCGATGTCTTGAAGAGGAAGACCAGACAGACTCATCTTCCCAGGGCCTGTCACTGCCATTTTCACAGGTTCCTGCATCGGTAATTTCAGTGCCACTGAAACAAAGCCCATTGCTGCAGCCTGAATTAAAACTGGAAAGGGAAAAAACGGAATTGGCAATGTAATTTTCAGCTTCGAGCACTGCCACTTCTGCAGAGTGAAAGGCTAATTGTTCATTTCGAAAGTTACCGGTCATTTTCTCTTCCAGGCTGGTCAACCTGATCGAAGTAATACCGGCTACTGTGAGAATCAATAGCAGCACCAGACTGACCATTAAAACGCTTCCCTGCTGAGACTTCATTGTGCTTTTCATTGAACGATCCTCACTGCGGAATTCGATTCCGCAACTCCATAGTGATCACAAAAGATCGACGTAAAAAATTATCCGAGGGTGTTATGCGGTTTCCGGCAAAAAAATAGGACTGAGGGGTGTCCGTCACCTCCTGAAAACTTCTAAACAGCATCTCCATACGAACGCTGGTCACACTTTGCCAATCAAGACTGAACAACCCTATCTCTGAAGCGGTTCGATATTGATTGGCAATGCCATCGTCATCACTGTCATAGCCATAAAGCAGACTTAAACCTTCTACACCTTCAAGAAGCGCTTCAGCTGAATTAATCGCTCCAGAGGAAGTTTCTCCGGCAAACCTGCGATAGAGATTCGGGACACCGTTACTGTCCCGGAGGTAGTAAACGACAGAAGACAGAGGAAAAACCTGTGAACCGGTATGACTCTCAGCTTTGGCGTCCGCAGCGGATGTCAGACAGTTATAGCTTCCACCCAATTGGCTGGTGCAGTTATACAAGTTGCCACTGGAAGCTGATTCGTGAGAGACCGTTGAGCCACTGGTATTGGCTCCGGCACGAAAAACGGAGACCCCCTGACAGTCAGAGCGAACCGCAACCAGAAGATCTCCCGAATTAAAACTATGAGGAGCCGCCAGCGTCATTCTGGCCGTTGAGGTATTGTGACTGATAACACTCAGCCCGCTTTCCTGATCAATCCTGTGAATGACAACACTCTCTGAAATAGCATTGCTGTCGACTGAGGAATGATTGGCCTGGGGGACACCCAGAATGCCCTTATCAAAGTGTGCCATCCAGGTGCGATCATCCGTGCTGGTAAATAGGGCATTGGCAAGATCTGCACTGACAGGGCATCCTGTAGAACCAGCCATGCGAATGTCCCGCGCCATCAAATCAATGGCAAAGCGCGCATTTTCCTGAATACGGGAAAGTTCATCCTGTAGCATGTAAGTGCGATTGGCACTCAAAAAAAGGTGTCCAATACCCGCGATAAGAATCAACCCCAACAGCAGGGCGACCATCATCTCTACCAGTGATAACCCTGCCTGCTTCACCCCCTCTCTATTCATAGTGCACTCCTCAACACCACTTCACGTGCTGCCTGGGCACTTCGGGAATCATTGAATTTCAGAGTGATGACATAAACACGGCCTGAGGAAGTATCTTCTATGGCAATAGAGCCTGTAGCATCGGGTAGCTGACAGGCCAGCTGAAATTTCCATTGCTGAACATCATAGGTTGCTAACTGTGACTCACTGCAGGTTGCAGATTCACAGCTATTAATAAATTCCTGAGTCGTACAGGCAGCGGCAACATGCTCTGTTTCCAAAGTAATGTAATCACTGCCCGTAGCTGCGACTGTTTTATTCGCACGAATACGATCCATCATATCGTTGACAACAATGACAGCCTGGGAGCGGAGATAAGCCAACTGGTTATGCTGGAGGCTTTTGGTTTGCAGGCCAGCCATGCCCAACACACCGACGGAGATCACCAGCAGAGCCACCATGACCTCGATCAGGCCAATACCCTTCTGATACAGCTGGTTGATCAGGTTGCGTGTACTTCCTTTCATACGCACCTCAGTAGATTTCACAGTCTATTCAGTTGCAGGTTCCCGACTCTGACACCCTTGCTCTCCCGGTGAGACTCAGAACTATCTGCCTGACTTCAAAGCCACTCGAATTGGCTTCGCAAAGAGTAAATGTACCTGCCAGCCGGGCTTGTCCATGAGGGTTAAAACCCAGCGTGTTGCCATTATTCCACTGTATGGAAATCAGATTATCCGTTTCTCCAAAGACCCTGATTAACTGATCTTCCGAGTCGAGAGCACCATCAGCATCTTCATCTGCAAACACCAGCCACCCTGTGCTCCAGTTCGTCAGTGAGTTATCACACCCAGACCCATTACTGGACTTGCAAATCGAAACAGGACTTCGTCGTTTAATCGCCTCACTTCGGGCCAGCAACGTACTGCCGAACAGTGTCTGGGTATTAGCAGCAACACGACGATCTGCCAGTACATCTTTGAAAGAGGGAGCTGCAACAGTGATAAGAATCGCAAAAACAGACAGTGTGACCAGCATTTCAGGAAGCGTCATCCCTGCCCTGCTTTTCCATTTTTGGCCCGACCCGAACACCATAATCAGTTCTCTGCTTCGATACTTTGGGAAGAAGGTTTCTCATCGTTTAACTGCACTTTAGTTGTCTCTGATATCAAACCGTAGAAGCACTGTAAGAAACTCGGATAGCAAGATCGCTTCAACCGACCAATGGCAAAAACCGCTTGGTTTTCAGGGATAAAAGATTGCGGCTGGACGTAAAGTGGCAGGTACTTATAACAGCTCATCCAGATGAAATACCGCTTATCGGTATCTACTGCCAACTGGAAAAACATTGTGTTCAACTCGGCCATGCAGGGATCATCACACTACCTGCGGCTTGCGAAAAGAAGAAAAATAAATACAAGAAGAAATGCTTTTTCATGGATGTTCAGCCCAAAACCAAGACGAATGGCTTCACACTGGTGGAGCTGATGATCACATTAGCCATTGTGGCCATATTGGCGACTGTTGCGTTTCCATCCATGCAATCGTCCATTGCTAATAATCGAGTTCGCTCCCATGGTCAGGATATTGCCAGTATTCTTAGTTTTGCTCGTTCTGAAGCCATTAGCCGCGGAATTCCTGTCGTTGTTACACCAGTCAATAGTTGGCTTGGAGGAGCAAGTGTTTCTGCTAATGGCGCCGCTATCCAAGAGTTACCCGCTCTCGTGGGCTCTACAAATATTACTAACAATTCAGCAAGCTACACCTTTGACCCAAGAGGCTTAACGATTAATAACACAGCTATTGTCGTCAACCACAATGACTCAGACAACGAAGTAAACATAAATATATCAGCAGGCGGCGCAATTACTGTTAGTGAGGGACCAAAGTGATGACAACTTATCAGGGAAGAGGCAACAGCAAGCATCAGAAAAAAGGTTTCACTATGATTGAAACCTTAGTGGCATTAATCATTATCTCTGTGGGCCTTCTTGGTGTTGCCGGTCTGGTCAGTGAATCCCAGAAGAATGTTCAGGAAGTACAGCAAAGATCAATAGCCCTTCAGCTCACAAACGACCTTCTGGCCAGAATGACTGCCAATCCCCAAGGACTTGCTAACTACCAGGGCAATATTGCTGCCGCCTTGAACCAGCCGGGAACACTCTGCAATCAGAACAATTCCGACTGCACTCCCGCTCAACTTGCAGCCTATGACCTCTGGGAGTGGAGCACCTATCTTTTCGGTAGCTCTATACAACTGAACAATAACGACGCAGGTGGTCTTATTTCTCCCACAGCCTGTATAACAGTCAACAACGATGATGATGTCACTCTTGTGATTGCCTGGAGAGGCAAGTTTCAGAGAGCGGATAGTAATGCTGCGCAGACCTGTGGCACAAATAGTCCAAATTATAACGGCGGCAATGCAAATGATTTACGCAGATTGATGGTTGTTGATACAACTATAAGCTAAGGGATAGTGCTCATGAGAAGCCAACTAAATTCGCTCCATAACCAATCTGGCTTATCCCTGATAGAAATCATGGTAGCCATGACGCTATCTCTTTTTCTTTTAGCAGGTGTTGGTATTTTATATATCAATACATTCACAATACAAAGAGACAGTAATCAGAGAGTTGATCTTAATGACAACAGTAGAACGGCTCTTACGGTAATATCAAAACACCTGAGATCAGCTGGATACGGCAACGGTCTTGGAATAGGAAGTCTGGATACCAACGGCCTTTCTATAAACCCCGCAAATAGTGACTGTGATAACCTCGGTGCTGTTTATAACTCGCTGACCCCTTTTCTTGCAGGTCGTTCCTCTGCCGATATTCTTGGATGTGCAGTTGGCCAAGTTGGGAATTACACCGTAAATGCCGGCTCTCCGTCTGACTGGATTTTATTCAAAGGTGCAGTAGGCCCGGCACTGGAGTTCGATCCTGCCAATGGCGTCAACCAGCTTCAGGCAAACACCAATTATATTTTTTCCAATACTCAACAAGGCCAACTCTTCAGAGGAACTAATCCACCTGCGACTCCGGAAGACGAAATAATCAGGGAATATCAGTTCAGTCTTTTTTATCTTTTTAACAACAATCTTCAGTTGACAAGACTCATCAACGATAGCCTTGTCACAGATACTGTTGCAAACAATGTAGAAAGCATGAGGGTAGTTTTAGGTATTGACGATAACGAGGATGGTCAGGTAAATCGGTATGTTGGTGTACCGACCAATACACAAAATTGGACTGCAGATCAATGGAATAGTGTTATTTCAGCCACCATTTATATTCTTACCACGAGTGACAATGATCCGGGCTATCAAGATACACGTTCTTATTTGATGGGGGATATCACTGTTGCAGCACCTAATGACAACCGTCACCGTATCTTAGCCAGTACCACTGTCTACCTATACAATCAGGCATACAGGTAATTTACCCATGCATAGAAGTTATTCATTGTCGCAAAAAGGTATGATTCTGCTTACCTCACTATTATTCCTGCTTATGCTGACTGCAGTGGCTGTCACCTCTGTAAACTATTCGAACCTGTCACCGAGGAAGTTGGCTAATGCGGAACTTAAAACGCTGACATTTAATCAAGCTCAAGGAGAATTGAATGAAGTCAATGCACTCGGTATGGATCAATTAACGCCAAATCAGTGTCCCGGAGAAAGCCCCAAAAATACTTATAATCCAACGGAAGCGCCTGCGGGCTCAACCAGCGCTGAAATCCAGAATCATCGTTGCAATACTGCTTCTGATACCTCTGCTAATTATCTAACAACAACTGCAAATACTCCCAGAAAAGAAGATGCCAGCGGCGTTGGTAATTATTCGGTTGAATATTATCGTCTGGAAGCTGAAAGGGAGCAGTCCGGGATTCGAACTTCGATTGCGATGAATAGCTACAAGGGATTACTGGGCGACCAAAGCGGCTCAACATTTGGCCTTGATGAAGGTCGTACTGTCACGGTAGGTGACAACTTTCAGTCAAACTAGGTCAAATTAAAATAAAAGTATTAGACGCATGATCCTCTTTAAAACCAAGAAGTACATATCTTCTATAGTGAGAAAAATCACAATCCTGAGTTCTTTGCTGCTGAGTTTCACTGCTGGTGCTGATGACACTGATATATTTATTGGCGGCAACATAAATAATAATGAACGCCCTCAAGTGCTTGTCATTTTTGATAATTCAGGAAGTATGGATAACAAAGTACCATTTGACTCTTCAGTCATATATCCAGACCATGGATATTCTAACCCCGAACAATACTATACGGTGGAAGACTGGATACCAATAAGTGAGGTTGATCAAACTCAGTGTAATGGCTACGAAGCAGATTCATATTGGTATTGGGCTTACTCTTGCAAAGGAAATTTTCTTAACTGGTACAATCATCCTAATAATAAAAAAATTGATCTCGCTCGTGAAGCTATTAAGGACTTGATCAATGAAAACACCGAAATCGATTTTGGTCTATCTGTTTTTAATTCAAGTACTGGCTCTATTGGCAACTATGGTGGAAACATATATAGTGGTGTAAGAGAACGTAACTCAAGCCAAACTCAGAATTTGGTCAATTTAATAGGAAGCATTCAACCTGAGACATGGACCCCGCTCTGTGATGCTTTTTATGAGGTTTATCGATACCTTACCGGGGGATCTATTTATTTTGGCCAAAACTCTTCAAATAGAGATACCTCAGTAGAGTCCAACGGCAATTACATTTCTCCTATCAGAAGCTGCCAGAATTTGTATGTTATCTACATGACTGATGGAGAACCTTCGCAGGACGGTTCCAGAAACAATGCTATAAAAAATTTGAGAATCAATGGGACAGATCGAATCGGGAGCTGTGATGTCTATAAAGATTATCAAGGAAACGACCATGAGAACTGTTTACCTAAACTTGCAAAGTATCTCGCCAATCCAGGAGAATCAGGCTTAGACGGAAACTCATCTACAGGTAGTCAGAAAGCTTACACTTATACTATTGGTTTTGCTACAGACCAAAGCTTACTCTATGACACTGCCAGAGAGGGCAATGGTGTTTGTTACACTACCGTTGGAAGTAATACAGACTCAGAATCTGGCTGTATAGCCGTTGATGATATAGCCTCGGCTTTTCAAGGAGCAATCAAAGAAATTTTGAAACGAAGCAGTACATTTGTTTCACCCGCTGTCGCTGTTAACAGCTTTAATAGAACAGAAACTCTTGATAACGCCTATTATTCGATGTTCCTGCCTTCAGAATCATCTCGCTGGACGGGTAACATCAAAAAACTGAAAGTTTTCAAGTCCCAGACAGAAACTCCCGGATGTGGAAATGGCGATGACTATGACGTGGGCACTGTCGTTGATCGTGGATGTGATCAGGCTTTGAAAGAAGGTTCCAGTCAAATTGATGATGGCGCTTCTACCTACTGGGGAACAATCAATGATGGTGATCAGGTGGAAAGTGGTGGTCTGGGTGAACAACTGCTCACCAGCCGGGGTACATTCTATACAAATATTGCTGACTCCGATGGCTCCGAGCAAATTAGCTCTCTTGATAACATTCCCGCTTCAAGTTTTAACATTGCTTCAGGCAAGACCTATAGCGCGCAAAATCTGATAAGCTGGCTAAAGGGTGGAAGTGATGCCAGTGGATCTAACAGAGAGTGGGTATTAGGAGATATTCTCCACTCCAGACCTGTAACATTGAACTATGGAGCGAGAACCAATGCCTATACACAAACCAATCCTGATATACGAATAGTGTTTGGTACCAACTTTGGTCAGCTCCATTTTATAGAAGATCAAGGAAATACTGTCAGAGAAAATTGGTCATTCTTTGCCAAAGAAAGTGCTCCTATCGTTCCGTCACTCTATGAAAATCTTGATGATGTACCTCACCCTTACGGACTGGATGGTCAGATAAGTTTATTGCGTCTTGATGTAAACAACGACGGTAGCATCAAGAAAACTGACAAAGACCGAATGATCCTGTTCTTTGGCATGAGGCGAGGAGGTACAAGTTACTATGCTATTGATGTGACTGACCCGGAAGCCCCTCCAATACTCTTGTGGAGAATTGATAATTCAACCCCTGGCTTTGAAGAAATGGGCCAAAGCTGGGCACCTCCAGTACCTGTTATCTTACCTGGCCACCGATTCGTGGAAGAGACAGTTTCCGGAAGTACAGCTGCAAAAACCATATATTATAAATACGCATTAGCTATTGGCGCAGGATACGACGGTGACGAAATTAACGGTAAAGATGATGATCGCACAGGAGAGGAAATTGTCGACTCAAATGGTGAGACCAGATATGAACGCTATTACTCAACCAGAGGTCGTGGCATTTACTTTGTTGATGCTGCAACCGGCAGCCTTATAAAGTCGTTCACTGCACCCGATACAGATGATACCAATGACAACGACGCAACCCGTTTTGAATACAGTGATTTAAAATGGAGTGTACCTTCCCCACCCGCAGTCCTCGACAGCAATGGTGATGGTCTGGTTGACAGGGTTTATGTACCTGATTCAGGAGGGAATGTTTTCCGAATTGATATCGGAAAAGACTACAATGATGAGGGTGATGAACTGGCGATCTGGTCAATCTTTAAATTTGCAGAGCTGGGAGCTGATGCCTCGAGCTTTAAGCCTTCACCCGATTCAACTGATGACAAGAGGTTTATGTATCAGCCTGAGATAGTTAGAACTGTTCATAGAGGCACAGCCTATGATGCTGTCGTTCTTGGAACTGGTAACCGTGCCAACCCACTTACAGAAACAAATCTTGATCACTATTATGTTCTCAGAGATAAAAACCTGTTTTATCGTTACTACAAGTCCGGAGACTGCAATGGGTGCACCACGCCTCCAGCAACAATAAGGCATTCCGATTTGTATAATGCAACAGCCAATACCATTCAGACAGGCACAGCTATTGAGCAGCAGGAGGCTCTGAGTCAACTGGCAGGCTCCTATGGTTGGTATATTCAGCTTGAATCTACTGGAGAGAAAACAACAACAACGGGACAAGTGTATGGAGGACAGCTTCTATTCAGTACCTACTCACCATCCAGCAATCCCGGAGCTAATATTTGTACTCCTGGTGTAGGGAGTAGTTATTTTTATGTTCTAAATTTACACACTGCCAGTGCAATCCGACAAGAAGATGATAGCTGGGTCAGAAAAACAGCCTTATCCGTCATCGGTACACCCGGTGATGCCACTATCTTTTCACCGGGTGCCGGAAAAAATCTTGTTGACTTAAATACCGGATATAATGGTATCCCAAGCGAAATAGGATTATACCGTTACGGTTGGGTAGAGCAGCAGTAAAGAAGCACTCACTATGATCAATAATCAAAATACAATGAACAGATATAATGGCTTTACACTAATAGAACTTATGATTGTAGTTGCAATCGTAGGCGTTTTGGCTGCAATAGCATTTCCCAGTTATCAAGCCTTTCTCACCGATGGAAGAAGATCAGAAGGTCAAACGGCTTTGTTGCAAGCAGCAGGTCAACAGGAGCAGTTTTTTTTAGACAATAAAGTCTATACAACCGATATGACGGCACTTGGCCATGCCACTAGTCCATTTATGACTGAGGATGGGTGGTATTCTGTTTCTGCCGCCTGTGCTGTGGGTGGCTGTCAAAATGGATACACACTGACTGCCATACCCCAAGGTGCACAGGCCGCTGATGGAAACCTGACGCTTGATTCACTGGGTAGAAGAAACGCAAACTGGGATAACTAATTCTGAAAAAGCCCTCTAAACCTGAGGGCTCCATTCCAAAAAAAACAATCACCCCACAAAAATCTCAGCCACCATAACATGACTCCCCCCCGGTTCCAGCCCAACAGAAACCTGGGGCAACGTTATCGTTTCCACACAAACCATAGACTTATGATCAAAAGTAGGCACATCATGCATTTTTTCTGCCCGAACAGGTCCCGGGTTCCAGACGACTGTGCCGTTGCTGCCGGATTTTTTGATGGTGATTTTTCTTCCCAAACCAGGATCGTGAAGGATGCAGGCTTCGCTATCATCAATATAGGTTCTGTCGACTTCACCCTGAATGATCACATCCCCTTCCTGAATGCAGGCTCTGCTGTCGTCGGTCTCATCCAGGTAACGCTTGCCATCCAGTCCTTCAATCCAGATCAGGTCCGTGTTTGATACGGTGAAATAAGTATGCAACGCCTGACTGATTTCAACTTTTCCTGCTCCAGTGTTTCTCGTGGTCAGACTGATTCTTAGTGTTTTGCCAACAATAATCTCTATAGTCAGGCCTGCTTTACCATCCCATTCCGGAATACTGTCAATGGGTAATGACAAAACAACTCGAGTCTCGCCAGTCTCCAGCGTGTCAGTCAACTCAAATTTCCAAAGCTCTGTACGGGCAAAACCGTGATTGGGGCCTCCTTCCTGTCGAGGACCAAACCATGGCCAGCAAACGGGCACGCCACCACGAATCGCTTTTCCCTCAAGCATGTCTGCCAATGGGCTCATCCAGAGGACCTTCTCCTGACCTTTTGGCTGATAACTTAAAACCTGCCCTCCCTGCAGGGAAATCATAGCTTTGGCAAAAGGGTTGTCGATTTCAAGAACAGGCACAGCGCCTATCATTCTGGGTTTGAAAGCAGAATTCGTTTGAAAAGTCATAGCGAAACTTCCTGAGTTGTAACACCAAAATAACAGACCCACATTTCTGTGACATGATCAGACACCTCATCGACACATGCATTTACATCTATACCTGCAGATACACTGATAGCAGGGTATGCGGTCAGTCTGGACTTATTGTGGCAACCAAAAATTTACAAGACTATGAAAGAGTATCAAAACTTCAGATAGAGAATTGGGTAAGTAGACGATAAATATCGTATTTTGGACATCCGATACGCTGGATTGAATGTGGGATCAATAACTATTTTATGAAAGGGAAGCTCAGGCTTCCCTTTTCGTTATTATCAGAAACTTAAACCCACCCACAACCAGAGTTTATCGGTATCTACCTTACCAGCAGCATCATCGCCTGCAGTATAGGTGGCATATTTCACACCCGCGTTATAGTGCTTACCAAACTTCTTGCTGTAGACCAGGTCGATCTCTTTACCCAGATCTTCAATAGTGGAGGTCTCTTCATCAGCACTGAAATCGTGATAGGTGGCCGACCACTTACCACCAAACAGCTTGCCACCAACTGTGGCATAAAGATCTTTAAGACCCTGAGCAGGAGTGCTCAGGAACTGATCCGCCCAACCATTGAACTTATGAGCAGTAGCCAGTGGCGTCGAGAAGCCATAATTGCCACCATCGGAGCCCAGAACTTCATAACCCACTTTGGTGGTAATACCGAATATCGCTACTCCACCCTCGACAAAGTAGAAATTGGCATCGTATTTATCTGAACCTGATTCGTACTCCTGAGTGGCAAACTCTCCGGTGTAGAGGAGTTTCAGGTCACTGACATCTGTGGAACCTGAAAGTCTCACGCCGTAGGTATCCCTACTGTTGTCGGTATCATCATCCAACTCAAGCAAGTATGCATAGCCGGTCAGTTTTCCTAAGGGTGTGGCATAAGAAGCATTGAGCAAATGATCCTTGGATCTCAGATCCTTTTCTTCCGCAAAAATCCGGTTGCGTTTGTTGATGTAGGCGTATTTCAGTGACAGTCCTTCAACCGGCATATAATCAGCGCTGAATGCATTAAAGGTTTGTCGATCCTGTCGCCAGCCCACATGCCCAACAAAACGTTGATTATCATAAGCGATAACCTGTCTTCCGAGCCTGGCTGTCAGCCCTTCCATTTTATATTGAATAAATGCCTGATCGACTTCAGTCACTTCAGGATCAGCAATCACGGAATAGTCAGCACCATTGCCAACCGCATCATTGTAATCTTCGATACCCGCTATAGACCTTGAATCTTCAAATTCCAAAAGGCCAGAGAAACCGTAGTAATCCCCTGTCTTGTATCCCAGTCGAGAGCGAAGGGTCAGTGCTTTGCCATCTTTAAGGGTATTGTCCTGATTAACACTCTCGTATCTGAGCCTGAAGTCACCATACGCCTCTCCGCCGGTAAGCGCTTCTATAAATTCGTCAGCCTGAACCTGAGTTGTTGAGACAGCAGCTGCCCCCGCAATAGCCGCTGCCAGTAATGTTACCTTTGTGTGTTTCAAGGACTTAAACTCCGTTTTTTTGTTGTGAAAAGCCTTTTATCGCATGGACGACAAAAAATTATTTTTCTCGCTCATTGCTGATTTATTGTTGTTATTGTTGATTGAGCTGCGTTATATCCCCCCGGATACTACGCGGCCTGAAAGCTTTCCTTACTGCTGGAAGCTTCTTTTTTCTTTTTATGCTTGCTGATGTTTTCCACCTTGCGCTGTTTCTCATAGAGGAACTTCAATACTTCAGAGCGCAGGCGGGTATACTCAAGGTCTTCTGCCAGAGCCAGACGATCTCTGGGACGTTCCAGATTGATGTCAAGAATTTCGCCAATAGTGGCTTCTGGCCCATTGGTCATCATGACGATACGATCCGAGAGCAGTACGGCTTCATCCACATCATGGGTAATCATGATGACGGTGTTATTCAGCTCCTGCTGGATCTCCATCAAAGAGTCCTGCATATGAGCCCGGGTCAGGGCATCAAGAGCACCGAAGGGTTCATCCATCAACAAAATTTCCGGCTGCATGGAGAGTGCCCTGGCAATGCCGACACGCTGCTTCATACCTCCGGAAATTTCATCAGGTCGCTTGTGCATGGCATGCTCCATGTGCACCAATTCCAGGTTGTGCTCTATCCATTCTTTTGTTTCAGACTTGCTTTTTGAGCGTCCAAATACCTGCTTAACCGCCAGTTCAACGTTCTGATAGGCTGTCAGCCAGGGCAGCAGAGAATGATTCTGGAACACCACGGCTCTTTCCGGTCCCGGTTCCCTGACCTCCTTACCGTTAAGGACTACACCCCCGGTAGTGGCCTGGTAAAGCCCGGCAACAATGTTCAATACGGTTGACTTACCACACCCCGAATGACCAATCAGCGAAACAAATTCTCCTTTACTGATCTTCAGGTCCACGCCTTTGAGTGCCGTGAAAGGTCCTTTTGGTGTATCAAACACCATGTCGATGTGGCTTATATCTAATAGAGTGCCCGCTGCTTTTTGAGAGTTCATGTCCGTCACCTCCGTGAATTAACTGACTATGCCGGCCTTGTCCCAGGAGACAAAGCGCTGCAGCTGAAGCATGGTGCGATCCAGCAGAAAACCGATAAACCCGATGACGATAACGGCCACCATAATCCGGGCCAGAGAGTTGGAGCTGCCATTCTGGAACTCATCCCAGACGAACTTTCCAAGACCGGGGTTCTGAGCCAACATTTCCGCAGCGATCAGAACCATCCAGGCAACCCCTAACGACAATCTCATACCGGTGAAAATCATCGGTATGGAAGCGGGCAGAACAATTTTCTGCACATGCTTCAGGGCTGGCAGTCTCAGCACACGGCTGACATTCACCAGATCCTTCTCAATGGAAGAAACGCCCACTGAAGTGTTGATTACCATGGGCCACAGACAACAGAGCGTGACGGTAATCATGGAATTTAAAAAGGACTTGGCTACCAAAGGGTCAGGACTGACATACACAGCACTGACGACCATGGTCACCAAAGGTAGCCAAGCCAGGGGAGAAACCGGTTTAAAAATCTGAATAACAGGATTCACTGCCGCATTCAGGGTTTTATTCAGTCCTATGGCAATCCCCAGGGGTATGGCGATGACTGCTGCCAGGACAAATCCACTCAGCACAGTGATAAGGCTGGTGAAGATCTGGTCCAGAAACGTTTCTTTACCGGTGTAGGCACGAATTTTGGGTACGTAATCCGGGTCCTTGGCCAGTCTGGCTTCGATACGCTTCTCTTGTCGCTCATAGAAGGCCTGCTCTTTGAATCGTTCGGCGCTGTGTTCTTCATAGAGCGACCCCATTTGCTCCCAGACTGCCGAGGGTCCGGGAAATTGGCCCAGTGATGTATCAATTTTGCTGGCGACCCCTGACCAAATCATCAGAAAGACCAGGATGCCGGCAAAAGGAATCAACAGGGTTTTAAAAGTTATTATTATTGTTGTTTTAAGATTTTCAGAAATAATTGGCTTGTTAGTATTGTTATTGGCCAACGCAGTTTCAGTTGTCATGTTGGTTCTCTCCCCCAAACAGCCTTGAGCGGAAAATTCAGCCCATCCCAGAACATAAAACAGTGCACAAATCGTGATGGGGCTGTATTTTCAAAATCATCAGCCCGAGCTTGAATGGATCAACCACAAGGCTGATCCATTCACAACAAAATCAAATCTTGTCGCCCTGCTTCAGACCAATACTGAACTTGTTGATGTACTCATTAGGCTTCTTGCCGTTGTAGACGATGCCGTCAATAAAGTGGGTCTGTGGATTTCTGAACCCGTCTTCTTCTGCAAAGTTCGGGAAGTCGCTAACCTTGGCCAATTTGTCTTCGATCAGGGACCTGGCAGCTGCTTCATAGATATCCGGGCGATAAACTTTCTTGGCAATGTCGACGTACCATGAATCGGGTTTATCTTCAGAAATCTGTCCCCAGCGACGCATCTGGGTCAGATACCAGATCGCATCAGAGTAGTAGGGATAAGTAGCGTTGTAACGGAAGAAGACGTTGAAATCAGGTACTTCACGTTTGTCACCTTTCTCATATTCGAAAGTACCGGTCATGCTGTTGGCAATCACGTCGTAGTCAGCACCTACATAATTGGACTGGGAAAGTATTTTCACAGCCTCAGGACGGTTGGCGTTGTTGTTTTCATCCAGCCATTTGGCAGCACGGATCAGTGCGCGAGTCAGACGAATAGTGGTGTTGGGATATTTTTCGGCAAAGGCTTTGGTAATACCGAACACTTTTTCCGGATTGTCTTTCCAGATTTCGTAATCCGTTACAACAGGAACACCGATGTTTTTGAAGACAGCCTGCTGGTTCCAGGGCTCACCTACACAGTAACCATAGATAGTACCCGCCTCCATAGTGGCTGGCATCTGAGGTGGCGGAGTCACCGATAGCAGTGCGTCAGCATTAATCTGACCTGAGGTATCCCCCTTGTGCGGAGCATAATATCCGGGGTGAATGCCACCCGCTGCCAACCAATATCTTAATTCATAGTTGTGTGTGGAGACCGGGAAGACCATACCCATGTTGAATGGTTTGCCGTCGTCTTTGTACTTTTCAACAACGGGTTTCAGAGCATCCGCCTTGATAGGATGCTGAGGCTTGCCGTCTGCCCGTTTGGGAATATTCGGTTTCATCTGTTTCCAGATTTCATTGGAAACAGTGATACCATTACCGTTCAGATCCATGGAAAACGGAGTGATGATTTCCGCTTTTGTACCATAACCCATGGTCGCAGCAATAGGCTGACCGGCCAGCATGTGCGCGCCATCGAGCCGTCCATCGATGACGCCATCGAGCAATACTTTCCAGTTTGCCTGAGCTTCTATGGTGACGTACAAGCCTTCATCTTCGAAGTAGCCTTTTTCGTACGCAATGGCTATAGGTGCCATGTCCGTCAGTTTGATAAAACCAAACCTCAGTTCTTCTTTTTCTGGATAACCCAACTCGGCATTTACCTGCATTGACACAAGACCACTGACGCTAATCAGGGCACTCATTGCCACCGACTTAAAGGGTCTGAACCACTTCATTTGTCACTCCAAATATCTCTACTGATAGCTCACTGCCCTGCTACCTAAAGATTTATTATTCTGCACCGCCCCCTGAAATGCCTTTTCGGCTCTGGCTCATACATCGCTCCATCACCTTGTCATCACGCATTTCAGGGGTTCGGTACATCCATGTAAAAAAAAAGGCGCCCACCGCTACCTGGAAATTTTTCCGGATAGCGATGAGCGCCTTTGCTCTCTTTCACAACGTCTTTGTTGCGAATGCCTGCTCCTGCCGCCCTTGGCAGAAACATTTTTTATTGTTGTAGCTGAGTTAAAGCATTCTTCGTGCCAACTAATTTCGGCCTCTAACTCTGATCTTTTTTCAATTTTGTTTCATTGTTATTTCGGTTTGGTGCACGACACTGAAATTGCGCACCAACAACGAGCAATCTTCCGATCATGACGCTTTTTCTTCCAGCATGTTGAAAACATCAATAACATTTCTGGCCACAGCTGCCAGAGTTTTACCGTTATCCATAGCCATCTTTCTTAACTTTTTATAAGCCCGGTCTTCACTGATCCCCTGTCTGGACATCAGCAACCCCTTGGCCTTGTCCAGTAACTTTCGATCTTCCAGACGACTCCGGGTCCGCTCCAGCTCATCTTTCAATGACTGGTATTCCTGAAAACGGGCAACGGCCACATCAATAATGGTTTTGAGGCGCTGAGGCTGCAGATCAGCCACGATATAGGCATTAACGCCGGATCGTGTGGCTTGCTGGACGATGTTGTCAGTGGTTTGCTCTACAAACATTACGACAGGGAGTGGAGAGGTCTTGTTGATCAGAGCCAGCTTTTCCAGAAGTGAGGGGGCAGGCTTATCCAGACCAATCACCAGAATATCGGGCGAGAGGTCGGGCACAAGGGTCAGCAGGTCCTCATTCTGCCCCTGTCGTTTAATGACTTGGTAGCCAAACTCATTCAGTGCCTGGTTTAAAACAGACAGTCGAGCCGAACGGTCTCCAATCAACAACACTGAATCCATAGCCTGTAACACTCTATATCCCTGAAAAGATAACTATTCACAGGCTATTTTTAAGCAAGGGCTGTACCAGAGCATTGAGGAACGGGTTTAGCATTCAGAACCAGCCAGCTGTTCCGGAAACGAAATCGATGCAAATGCCTGATGCCTGACCAATTGGATGTGTCAGACTTCTACCATCCGGAGCTCTTTGGGCATGCTAAAAACAATATTCTCTTGTTCCCCTTCCAGTTCTTCGGGCTCTTCGGCGCCTAATTCAATCAACCGATTGATGACACCTTTTACCAGCACTTCAGGGGCTGAAGCGCCTGCGGTAATGCCCAGACTCTGTTTGCCTTCCAACCATTCAGGCTGAATATCCTGGGCTCCGTCAACAAGATAAGCTGATGCGCCTGTTCTTTCGGCTAATTCTCTAAGGCGGTTGGAGTTAGAACTGTTCACCGAACCTACCACAAAGACTGCATCGCATTCGGATGCCAGAGCCCTCACGGCATCTTGACGATTTTGAGTGGCGTAGCAGATATCGTCTTTGCGCGGCCCATTAATTTCAGGGAACTTGACCCTCAGTGCATCAATCACCCTGGCGGTATCATCCATAGACAGTGTCGTCTGTGTAACATAAGCAAGATGTTTCGGATCTTTCACTGTCAGTTTCCGAACATCGTCTTCTGTTTCAACGAGGTACATCTTCCCGCCTTTAGAGTCGTCGTACTGGCCCATGGTACCTTCCACCTCAGGGTGTCCATCGTGACCAATCAGAATACACTCCATACTATCCCGGGAGTAACGCACAACTTCCATATGGACTTTTTTGACCAGAGGACAAGAGGCATCAAAGACTTTCAAACCACGACGCGCAGCCTCTGTTTCGACCGCTTTGGAGACACCGTGAGCACTGAAAATAACAATAGAATCATCCGGTATCTGATGGAGCTCCTCGACAAATATGGCACCACGCTGTTTGAGGTTTTCTACCACAAACTTGTTGTGAACGACTTCGTGACGCACATAAACAGGAGGCTCAAAAACATCCAGAGCCCGGTTTACGATGTCGATAGCCCGGTCAACGCCTGCACAGAATCCCCGGGGATTTGCCAGCTTGATTTTCATGCCTCTGCGCTCTTGTCTGGTGTATGAGTTTCTGGTGTATGAATCGCTTGAGTGATATTCAGAACCTTCACTTCAAACAACAGTTCTTTACCCGCCAGTGGATGATTAAAGTCCACTTCAACATGGCTCTCTGTCAAACCGGTGATGACGCCAGCCAGCTCAGAGTTGGCGGCATCAGCAAAAGAAACGACTAAACCTACCTGCAACTCCATATCATCAGAGAATGTGTCTCTGGTAAACTCCCTGATGTTCTCGGGATTTGGCATACCAAAAGCACCGACGGGTGGGATTCTGAAGCTGCCCTGGTCACCCTCGGACAAGCCATAAATCACCTGCTCAAAACCCTGAGGCAGGTTCCCATCCCCCACGACAAATGTAGCAGGCTGGCCATCAAAATTACTGTCTACCACCTGCCCGTCTTCCAGTTTCAGGGCAAAGTGCAGTGTTACCTGCCTTCCCGGTCCTACCACAACATCAGACATTGTTTTTCTATACCCGCTTTCGAAAAATCCATTCATACACAGACAACGATTGCCGCCATCTTAAAGACTCCAGGCGCCCCATAGTCCAGCATAATCTCAGCTATGACTGTTATGCTGAGGCCGGAAGATATCCAGAACCAACATGGCTGCACCGGAGGTTATGGCCATATCCGCCAGGTTGAAGGACGGGAAATACCAACCGTCATGATACACCAGCAGAAAATCCACCACGTAACCATTCATGACTCGATCATAAAGATTGCCCAGTGCACCTCCCAGTATCAGAGCCATTGAGCAGGCCTGCCAACTTTCTTCTCTCTTCATTCGGGCAAGCCAGACGACCAACATCAGGCTGACGACGGATGCTACCCCCACAAAAAGCCACCGTTGCCAGCCACCCTGATCACTCAGAAAACTGAATGCGGCGCCAGTATTATAGGCCAGAGTCAGCGAGAAAAAGGAAGGAATGACAGGCACCTGCTCATAAAGGTATAAGCTGTCCACAATGCGATGCTTGACCACCTGATCCAGAATCAGAACCACTCCACTTATCCACAACCAGTGGAGCATTCCCCATGATTTTTTTCTCATACTGTTGAGGCCCTTTTAATCTGTTTTAGTGAGTCCCAGTTAAATCTTATGCCGAGTCGTATAAATGTCGATATGGTTACAAACCGAAATAGAAGATAAAGCTCTATGTCTATAACCGGAGAAGGTGACTTTTCCTTGTCCGTCTGACTGTTCATGCAGTCAAAAAATAGAGCACCAGTGAATGAAAAAAATGCCCGAACGCTATCGGGCATTTCTGATTCATGACGATCAATCAGGCAAACCTTCTGGCCTCACCTTCACCGTCAACATTTTCAACACAACGCCCGCAGAGTGAAGTGTGTGCTTCAATAGTGCCAACGTCTTCACGACGGTGCCAGCAACGAACACACTTCTCATGCACTGACTTGCGAACAGCAACCTTCAAACCCTCAACTTCGGTATCCACAGCCTTCACAGCTTCAGGCAGAGGCTTGAGTTCAGCCTTGGAAGTAATCAGGACAAAGCGCAGTTCATCGCCTAGTTTGCCCAGCGTTTCCAACAGCTCATCACTGGCAAACAAGGTCACTTCTGCTTCCAATCCGCCACCGATCACACTTTCTTTACGAGCATCTTCAAGCGCCTTATTGACGGCGTGTTTTACGGCCATGACAGAGTTCCAGTAATCTGCACCCAATTCATCACCTTCCAGGCTTTTCAGGTCTTCATACCAGGTTTCCAGCAGAACAGACTTGCTGCGCGAGCCAGGAATAGACTGCCAGATCTCATCGGCCGTAAAGCTGGTGATGGGAGCAATCCACCGGGCAAAGGCTTCAACAATATGGAACATAGCCGTCTGACAGCTGCGACGCGCCAGACTATCTGACCGGGTTGTATACTGACGATCCTTGATGATGTCCAGATAGAAACCACCCAAATCCAGAGAGCAGAAATTATGAACTTTCTGGTAAACATTAAGGAAGTTATAGCTGTCATAGGCGTCAATGACTTCCTTCTGCAGACCCATGGCACGGTCAACGGCCCAGCGATCAAGAGACAGCATATCATCCCAGGCTACACTGTCGGTTTCAGGGTTGAAGCCGTTTAGGTTAGACAGCAGGAAACGAGCCGTATTACGAATACGACGATAGCTGTCTGCCGTGCGCTTGAGGATTTCATCAGACACGGTCATTTCTGCGGTGTAGTCTGTTGCAGACACCCAGAGACGTAAAATATCTGCACCCAGTGACTTGAATACCTTCTGGGGAGCGATAACATTGCCCAAAGACTTGGACATCTTGCGACCATTGGCATCCACCGTGAAGCCATGGGTCAGAAGCTGCTTGTAGGGTGGCACACCTTTAGTAGCAATGCCGGTCTTCAGGGAAGACTGAAACCAGCCACGGTGCTGGTCAGATCCTTCTACGTAGATATCTGCAGGGGACTGCAAACCTTCGCGACGATCCAACACAGAGTAGTGGGTGACACCGGAGTCAAACCATACATCCAGAGTGTCTGTCACCTTCACATACTGCTCAGCATCTTCTGCTGATAACAGATCAGCAGGCTCCAGATCAAACCAGGCATCCATACCTTTCTGCTCGACTTTCAAGGCCACTTTTTCAATGAGTGCAGAGGTATCAGGATGCAGCTCTTCGGTTTCCTTGTGAATAAACAGAGCAATGGGCACACCCCAGGTACGCTGACGAGAGATACACCAGTCAGGGCTCTGGCCCAGCATGGACTCCATACGGTTACGACCCCAGTCTGGAGTGAACCTGACATTATCCAGAGATTTCATGGCTGTGTTTAGCAGGCCTTCTTTTTCCATACTGATAAACCATTGCGGTGTAGCACGGAAAATCAGGGGCGTTTTGGTTCTCCAGCAGTGTGGATAGCTGTGCACCATTTTGGCCTGAGCCAAAAGACGACCATTTTCTTCTAACGTTTCAACAACCTTTGGATCAACCTTGTAAACATGCTCTCCGGCAAAACGTTCAACATGACTGCGATAGAGACCGGCATCATCCAGATAGTTCAGTGTGCCAATGCCGTACTTTTTACCAACGTTAAAGTCATCGACACCATGGTCAGGTGCAGTATGTACAGAACCGGTACCGGCGTCGGTGGTGACATGATCACCCAGAATCAGAGGGATTTCACGATGATAGAATGGATGGGCTACTTTTTTGCCTTCAAGCCGGGCTCCCAGACTACGGGCAATGATAGTGTAGTCTTCAATACCGTAGCGTTGCATGGCAGACTCAACCAACTGTTCGCCCAGAATCAGTCGTGCAGGCTGACCGTTGACCTGACACTGAATCAGTGCATAACCCAATTCTGCACCCAGTGTTACTGCCTGGGAGGATGGCAGAGTCCATGGCGTTGTGGTCCAGATAACAACGGCTACTTCGCCTTCACCCTGCTCATTACCTTTGCCATCATTGTCAAAATCAAAAGCAGACAGTAGATCAGCTTCGTCCAGAACGGCGTAACGCACATCAACCTGGGTAGAGGTTTTTTCCTGGTATTCCACTTCAGCCTCAGCCAATGCAGACCCCCCAACCACACTCCAATAAACAGGCTTATAACCTTTCACCAGATGACCGTTGTCGGCTATTTTACCCAAGGCCCGGATAATGTCGGCTTCGGTCTGGAAGTCCATGGTCAGGTAAGGCTTATCCCAGCTACCCAGGATGCCCATGCGTTTGAAATCTTCACGCTGACCATTGACCTGCTTGGCGGCATACTCCCGGCACTTGGCACGGAAGGTTTTAAAATCAACCTTATCGCCCGCCTTGCCCAACATGCCTTCCACTTTATGTTCAATCGGCAGGCCGTGGCAGTCCCAGCCCGGCACGTAGGGAGCATCAAAACCGCTCAGGGTTTTGGACTTGATGATCATGTCCTTAATGATTTTATTGACCGCGTGACCGATATGGATGTCGCCATTGGCATAAGGAGGGCCATCATGCAGAATGAACTTGTCACGACCTTCGGACACCTTGCGAATCTCTTCGTAAAGCGCTTCGTCGTACCAGCGCTTGAGCATTTCAGGCTCACGCTTGGCCAGATTTCCACGCATTGGGAAATCAGTCTCCGGCAAGTTCAATGTATGCTTATAGTCGGTCATAGTTGGATCTCATCATCACACGTCTTGCGGGCCAGACAAACAGGCCCAAAGCTCGTCATCCCAAACTGTTTCAAGAAACCCGCCCGGAAGTTCCAGACGATGTTTCTCAGCAATCTTCTCACAAGCTGTTTTTCTGAGTATTCGTGAAACAGCTTTTTTGAATCCGGCTCATTGATGAAAGAAGCTTCTTGCGGCTTCCACATCATCAGCAATCGCTGCCTTGAGAGCATCCAGCGATTCAAACTTTTTCTCACTGCGGATCTTCTTGATAAATTCTACCCGCAGGGTGTGGCCATACAGGTCACCCTGATAGTCCAGAAGGTGCACTTCCAGCATGGCACGGGTGGCATTCACGGTTGGCCTGACACCCAGGTTAGCCAGCGCATCATAGCTTCGGCCATCGAACCATGCCCTGACTGCAAACACTCCCTGTATAGGCAGTGTCCGCCTGCAGACACGTATATTCGCAGTTGGAAAGCCCAACTGCCTGCCCAACTGCTGGCCTTTTGTAACACGCCCCATCATGGTGAAGGGACGTCCTAACAATTTCTCTGCCGCATCCAGACTCACACTCGCCAACTGCTCACGAATCCGGGTACTGCTGATACGGTCCATATCCATAGATACCGTTCGGGTGTCGCACACCTCAAACCCGAATTGATCGCCCATCTTTCTCAGGTGCGCAAAATTTCCCTGCCGCTTCAATCCGTAACGGAAATCATCTCCCACTATCAGATAGCGTATATCCAGTCCATCCACCAGCACCTTCATAACAAAATCATCCGGTGTCAGGTTTTGCAGTTTCTGATTGAAAGGCAGGCACAGTACCTGATCTACACCGGCTTCTTCCAGAAGTGTCAGTTTCTCTCTCAGGTTAGTCAGTCTTGCCGGTGCCTGATCGCCCTGAAAATATTCCCGGGGCTGAGGTTCAAAAGTGATCACACAAATCCTGACATCCAACTCGAAAGCCTGCTGCCGCAGTGTCTCCAGGATAGTCCGGTGTCCAAGATGAACACCATCAAAATTACCAATAGTCGCAACACAGGCGCGATGCTCCGGTCTGATATTGTGCATTCCGCGAATCAACTGCATTAGGCGGTCTATTCTCTGTTAGGCTGGCAAAGGCAGGGATTATATCTCAGGAGCGTTTTGTACTTAAGAGCCATGTTCATCAAATCACCGCTCTTTTTTCCCGGGTTGAATCTGTCGCCCGGAAAAGTACTGAAAGGAAGCCTGACAGACAGTAAAAAACTGCCCGCCAGACACTGCTCATTAATGCCTGAAGTGAACAGGGCGCAAACCGACAACCAGTAAGGCCGTTGCGTAAACAGCAAGCCCGGCAGCAACCACTTTCGCCATTTCAAACACTCGCTGCCAGAGCGTTGCATCCAGCCACCAGGCAGCGTCACCCGCCATCCAGAGCAGTAGCACCGCCATTGCGAGATTGGCAAAGATCAGTCGCCCGCAGAACAACCACCACCCCGATTCAGGAGTGAATACACCGGAACGCTTTAACCCCCAGAACAATAGTCCGGCATTCAGGAAAGCAGACAGGGTAGTAGCCAGAGCCAGACCCGCATGTTTAAGCCAGAAAACCAACATCAGATTAAAAGCCATATTGGCCACCATCGCAATGATGGCAATCTTGACCGGAGTTTTGGTGTCCTGACGGGCAAAGTAGCCGGGTGCAAGCACCTTGATCAGCATAAAAGCAATCAATCCAAGGGAATAAGCCCGAAGACTCATACCCGCCATAATAACGTCCCGGTTCTGCATCTCACCGTAGTCGAACAATGTTGCCAACAGAGGCTCTGACAGAATGAACAGCGCAATGCCCGCCGGAACGCCAATCAACAGGACAAGACGAATTGCCCAGTCCAGGGTTTTGGAAAACTGATCTCCGTGGTCATCAGCATGCTTGCGAGAGAGGCTTGGAAGAATCACTGTGGCAATAGCAATACCGAAAACACCTAGCGGCAGTTCAGACAAACGGTCTGAGTAATAAAGCCAGGAGACACTCCCGGTTTCCAGAAAAGACGCCAGCACCGTATCCAGTAATAAGTTGACCTGACTGACAGACACCCCAAACAACGCTGGAATCATCAGTTTCATGATACGCCTTACACCCTCATGCTTATGTCCCCACCCGGGAGCTGGCAGCAAGCGAATCTGCAATAAAAAAGGAATTTGCAATAACAACTGTGACACGCCGGCAATCACCACACCCCAGGCCAGAGCCATGACAGGCTCATCAAACCATTGCGACAGCAATACAGTAGAGCCAATCATGCTGAGATTCAGCAGAACCGGGGTAAACGCAGGTACTGCAAAGCGGTTGTAACTATTCAGAATGGAGCCCGCCAGAGCCGTCAGCGAGATCAACAGAAGATAGGGAAAGGTAATCCTCAACATCTCCTGAGCCAACAACAGTTTTTCGGGATAATCCATAAAACCCGGAGCAAACAGGCGGATTAACAGGGGAGAGGCCAACATGCAGACCAGGGTCACCAACAGCAGCAAACCTGCCAGAGTGCCACTGACCCGACTGATCAGATAGCGTACCTCATCAAAGCTGCGTTTAGTACGATACTCTGACAACACCGGCACAAATGCCTGGGAGAAAGCACCCTCAGCAAACAGTCGACGAAGAAAATTTGGAATCTTGAAGGCAACAAAAAACGCATCTGCTGACGATGTGGAACCAAAATACCCAGCAATAACCACATCTCTGGCCAACCCCAAAATCCGGGAAAGCATGGTCATTATGCCCACGACCAGGCTCGACCTCAGCAAACTGGGTGTTTTATCCTCAGCTTCACTCTTCTGAGGACTGTCTGATAAGTTTTCTGTGGACATTCAGGTCGCTCAAACGATCAAAAACCGATAATAGTACTGAGTTGTCAAAGTTATTAACAGCCTCACCATTCGGGTTTGCACGCTATAGCGCCAGGAAGCCTTATTGACAACCCTTGTCCAAATAGGCATGATTCCGCGACTTGACTGTATGGGTATGGCACTGGTGAGACCCTTGCCCGGGGGATTCATTTGTGACGCGGCAAACACCATACTCCCAACAGGGTGCCCGAAGCAGCCCTGTTTAAAAACAGTGCAAATGGTTAATTAAGATTCTTAGGAGCACCACAAATGGCTAACTCTCCATCCGCCAAGAAGCGCGCCCGTCAGGCTGAGAAGCGTCGTACTCACAATGCTTCCCTGCGCTCCATGGTTCGCACTTCCATCAAAAAAGTAGTTCGCGCCATCGAAGCCAAAGACGTTGAACTGGCTAAAACTGAATACACTGCGGCTGTTCCAGTGATCGACCGCATGGCCGACAAAGGCATCATCCACAAAAACAAGGCTGCTCGCCACAAGAGCCGCCTGAATGCACAGATCAAAGCTCTGTCTGCATAATTGCCAGCCCTTGCATAGCAAGGGCATAACAAAAAGGCCGGTTTTCACCGGCTTTTTTTATGCCTTTACAAATTGAAACTTAAAATTCACAACTATACTTCCGCATTATTTCTTCCTACCCCCTCTCAACGAGGACCTTAACCATGCGGCATTTTTATTCGTTAATCTTACTCGCTTTCACCAGCCTGGCAGCAACGTTCTCTTACGCGACGCCAGCCCTACCTCCGGAAATCACTCTGGTGCTCTGTGCCCCCAAAGGCACAACGACCGATTTAATTACCGAGATGGGGATAGCCAGATTTGACTACAAAATAAATCCCGTCGAGGCTGCCGCACTCGTGCAAAAGACGATATCCGACCACCCTTTGCATCCCAAGGTCGTTTGCACCGGCGAAATTTCAAAAATCATGGAGAAAGTCAAAATTGGCAGCCAGCCTGCTGCAAACGACAACGATCAGGAAGCCTTCCGGAAGATCGCGGACGCTGTTGCGAAGACTGAAAAGTCGTCCAACTTATTCCGCAAAGGGGATCATGAGTTTTATTACCGCACCGTCTCCCCGGAGAATTCAAAAGAGATCCTGATGGAACCCGGAAAGGCTCAGGCTCTCTATCAAAAAGATTCCGGCATACCTAACGCTGGAATCAGTGATTATATGAACAGAAATAGCGGCACGCTTCTCCTGCTTCCACCTCTGGTATTCGCCGCAAGTGGTGCTTCTGAATACACCATTTACTACATCCTGGCACTCGGCCTGGGAATTTCGTTCCAGCAAACAGGCATCTGGAATTCACTCACCATTCTGGCGCTGAATACCGCCGGCATTGCCGCCCAGGCAGGTCTGCTCTTTCAACAAAACAAAGGGGGCGAGTTTCAAGATGAGTGGGACACCAATGGTTATTCCGCAGAGGCAGTTAAAGAAGAGTATGAGAAGCTACGTGCTTCGGAGGCAGATTATAACACGGTGGCAACAACCTCATGGGCTATTCTGACCCAGCAGGTTGCAGCCACTGCATTTACATTCAGCGCTATCAAATTGGCAGCGGCCAAATATCTGAGCATGGGCACAACACAGGCACTGGGCGTTTCATTTGGTCAGGCAGCGTTTAACATCATCTTCGAAAGCATAACAGGCTACCCGCTGGAAGATTGCATCCCTATTTTCAAATACGATAAAAATTACAGCGCCATCAGCGCCAGAAACTGGCCTTACTACGGCAAGAAATTTGTCGCCACTAATTTTTTCATGATTCACTGGGCCGCCAAACATTCAGGATTTATTGCTCGAAAAACCGCCTGGCTTGGTGGGCATCTGGGAAGAGCAGCATCCTTTTTGTGGAAAAAGAAACAGGATTGACAATAATTATACCGGTGTCCATGAAACCGGGATCAGATCATAAAGACGAATACCTCAATGAGTTGCGATCTGATCCCATACCTGACTCAATGCCCAGCAAGCACCATATTATCTCGATGCAAAAGCTCGGGCTCACCTGAATAACCTAACAACTCACCAATCTGGTGACTGGGTTTGCCCATGATCTTCCGGGCATCATCAGCCCCGTAATTGATCAAGCCACGGGCCACTTCCTGACCCGACTCATCAATGCAGGCCACCATCTCGCCCCGAAGGAAGTGACCTTCTACAGCCTTTACCCCCACGGCAAGAAGACTTTTGCCCTGGTTTTTAAGCACATCAACGGCACCCGCATCCAGAACCAGCTTTCCTGAGGTCTTCATGTGCCCCTGCAACCACTGCTTGCGAGCAGCCAATCGCTCATGATCCGGAGTGAGCAAGGTCCCCAAAGCTTCCTGTTCAAACAGGCGACGGATGACACTCTCAATCTTGCCGCCCACAATAACCGTTGCCGCACCAGATGCCGCCGCCTGACGAGCCGCCCGAAGCTTGGTTTGCATACCACCGCGCCCCAAACGACCACTACAACCACCTGCCATAACATCCAGGGACGAATCAAAGGCCCTGGCCTCACTCACCAGTCTCGCCCCGGGGTCTTTACGAGGATCAGCAGTATACAAACCCTCCTGATCCGTCAGAATCACCAGGACATCAGCCTCCACCAGGTTGGCCACCAAAGCACCGAGAGTATCGTTATCACCAAAGCGAATCTCATCGGTCACAACGGTATCGTTCTCATTAACGACGGGAACCACATCCATATCAAGCAGTGTTCTCAAGGCGCTGCGAGCATTCAGATAGCGTTGACGATTGCTGTGGTCCGCATGGGTCAGTAACACCTGAGCCGGCTGGATACCATGCCTCTGAAAGCTGCTCTCCCAGGTTTGAACGAGTCGCGTTTGCCCCACGGCAGCCGCAGCCTGAAGCTCGTTCAGAGCGGTCGGTCGCTCCTTTTGTCCAAGCTTTTCCATGCCAGCCGCGACAGCTCCGGATGACACCAGAACCAGCTCAACACCTTGCTTACGCAGTTCGCACAACTCATCGACCCAACCATCTATCTGATCAATAGCCAGACCACGCCCTTCATCCGTTAACAGGGCGCTACCTATTTTGACCACCCAGCGTCGGGCTGTTTTCAGCCTGCTACGCTCACTCATGTTGCTCTCCTGCACTCTCTTCTGCACTGCCTTCTGAACCTGAGAAGGCTGTCACAACAGTGCAGCGCTTTGCTGATACTGAGTTATAAAGTGGCTCAGCTTTGCTCGCTTCTCTTGCCACAGCTTCTAAGGTGCGTAGAAGACTTCAACATCATCATCATCGTCGTCATGATCATCATCGTCCCGAGCCGCTTTTTCAGCTTTTCTGGCAAGACGCTGCTGCCTTCTCTCTTCCGCCAGCTCACGCATACGCCCCCTGGCTTCGTGCTCCAGCTTCTGACGGGCCTCTGCTTCCTGAGCAGCCAGTTCAGCGTCTTCGCTCTCCTGAAGATTACGCTCTTCAATGTAAGACATCAGATCCTGGGCCAACTTTTCTGTACCCCGGGAAGAGATTGCGGAAATCTTGTATACAGGTCCTTCCCAGCCCAGCTCTGCAATCACCCGATCACAGATCTCCTGCTGTTGCTCTTCGGGCAACAAATCCAGCTTGTTCAGCACCAGCCAGCGCTCACGTTCAGCCAGAGCCGGACTGAAACTTTTCAACTCATCGACAATGGCATTTGCCACATGCACAGGATCGCTCTCGTCGAAGGGAGCCACATCGACCAAATGCAGGAGTACACGACAACGTGAAAGATGCTTAAGGAATCGAATTCCCAGACCCGCACCATCGGCAGCCCCCTCAATCAGACCGGGAATATCAGCGATAACAAAACTGCGATGCTTCTCCACACTCACCACACCGAGATTAGGAACCAGCGTGGTAAAGGGATAGTCTGCTACTTTCGGCCTGGCATGAGAGACTGAGCGAATAAAGGTAGACTTACCCGCATTGGGCATACCCAGAAGCCCCACGTCAGCGATAACCTTGAGCTCCAGTCTGAGCGAACGCTCTTCACCCAGAGAACCCTTGGTTGTCTGCCTCGGAGCACGGTTGACGCTGGATTTAAAGCGGGTGTTACCCAGACCATGCCAGCCACCCTGGGCCACCAGTAATTTCTGACCCTCGTGTGTCAGATCACCAATCACTTCTTCTGTTTCATCATCCACAACCGTAGTACCCACAGGCACTGGCAATTCCAGATCCTGACCCTTGGCACCGGAGCAATTGCGACCACGACCCGACTCACCACTTTCTGCCTGATAGCTGCGCTGATAGCGATAATCCACCAGCGTGTTCAGGTCGTTCCCGGCAACCACATAGATGCTGCCTCCGTCACCACCATCGCCACCGTCCGGCCCCCCTTTGGCAACATACTTTTCTCGCCTGAAACTCAGGCAGCCATTGCCACCTTTGCCAGCCTGAACCCTGATGGTGGCTTCATCGACAAACTTCATTCAAAACCTCCCGCAGCAATGACTTCAGACGGCCAATGCCTGCAGATAAATACTCACCCAAATGCCTGCAGCAAAAGAAAAGCATTGACCTCCAGACACTCAACTTCAGGAGTCTACACCACTCAAATCACTTTACGCATATACAAGAAAGCCCCGCCAAAAAGCAGGGCTTTCCCGTGGCGCCACCCTCAACAGGGGGTAAACACCAGAAAAGTACTGTTACGCAGCTTCGATGCGAACGTACTTACGCTTCTGAGGACCTTTAACCTCAAAAACAACCTTACCGTCAGCCTTGGCAAACAGGGTATGATCCCTGCCAATACCGACGTTTTCACCCGCGTGGAACTTGGTGCCACGCTGACGAACCAGGATATTACCTGCGTTGACTACCTGACCGCCGAAACGCTTAACGCCAAGGCGTTTACTTTCTGAATCGCGACCGTTACGAGTAGAACCACCCGCTTTTTTGTGAGCCATGCTGCTCTCCTTTTAGCTCGGTCAAACAGCCGGCTACCACACCAGATGCAGACCTTGGAAGTATTTAACGAACTGTTTCCAGTCCATCAGCCATGCCCTTTTAATCAGCCTTGAGCGGCTTCAGCAATCAAAAGGCCTGATCATTAGCCAGCAATGCCGGTAATTTTCAGCTCAGTGAACCACTGACGGTGGCCCATCTGCTTGCGGTGATGCTTACGACGCTTGAACTTTATGATCTTGATCTTTGGACCACGACCATGAGCTACAACTTCAGCAGTCACCTTGGCACCTTCAACAACAGGAGCGCCGATCTTGACTTCTTCACCATTAGCTACCAGCAGAACGTCGTTAATATCCAGGCTTTCACCTGCAGCTACGTCCAGTTTTTCAACCTTCAGGGTTGTGCCTTCAGCAACACGGTACTGTTTGCCGCCAGTTTTGATAACTGCGTACATATTTATCTCCGAAAATCCTTAATAGCCTCTTTGTCAAAGGCATCCGGCGAGATCCAGGCTTTGGTTCAAGAAAACAAGACTAGGGTACTCAGACCGGAATTTTCAATGCCATCTACGTCTATCTGATCATCACTTCAAGGTGGGCTGCGCCGCATAAACTTCTGATCAACTCTGAAAACAGAGCTCAAAAGCATGACAAAATGGACCGCCGCCCGGATTCTCAGTCAGATTGTAAGACAGGGGCGCAAATTCTAAGGAATTGCAATCCGACTGGCAACCCCGATTTATCCTTTATGACCCCTGGGGATGATACCCATGAAATAAGCACCAAAGTCATACAGCTATTGACAGCCGGGTGGTCTCTACCTACGATGCTCGATTTCCCTATCTCTGCAGCAGCCTTATGCCTGAACGCAACAAGCACTCCTTTCAAACCGTTGTCAGCGAAGATTTTGCTCTGGTTAACCAGTACATCGCCGAACAACTGCACTCGGATGTTGTCATGGTCAGCAAAATTGGCCAGTACATAATCCAGTCCGGAGGCAAACGGCTCAGACCCCTTCTGGTTCTGCTGACCGCAGGCGCCACAGGCTTCCGGGGACAGGACCATATCCCACTGGCGGCTATCATCGAGTTTCTCCATACCGCAACGCTGCTGCACGATGATGTCGTGGACCAGTCGGACCTCCGCCGAGGTCGCGATACGGTCAACGCGCTCTGGGGTAATGCTCCCAGTGTTCTGGTGGGCGACTTTCTCTATTCCCGAGCCTTTCAGATGATGGTCAGTCTGGACAACATGAAGCTGCTCAAGATTCTCTCTGATGCCACTAATATCATTGCTGAGGGTGAAGTCATGCAGTTGATGAATATCAACGATGCCAGCGTGACAGAAGAACAGTATATGGATGTTATCCGATGTAAGACCGCCATGCTCTTTGAAGCCTCTACCCATACTGCAGCGATCCTGTCTAATGTGGACAGCAGGGTTGAACAATCCCTGAGAGATTTTGGCAATCATCTGGGCATGGCATTCCAGCTGGTAGATGACCTGCTGGACTATGAGGGCAACAGCGAAGACATGGGAAAAAACCTCGGCGATGACCTGGCAGAAGGCAAACCCACCCTGCCCCTGATATTCACTCTCTCCCAGGGCACCCCGGAGCAAAAAGCACTGGTCAGGGAAGCTATTGAACAGGGTGGTCTGGATAAGATTGATCAAATTGTTGAGGCGGTTCGCACCTGTGGAGCGCTGAATTACACATCCCGCATAGCCAGAGAACAGTCTGAGAAGGCCATTGCCTGCCTGCAGGCCTTGCCTGACAGCGAGTATCGTGACGCTATGGAAGACCTGGCACGTTTTGCTGTGGCCAGAACATTCTGAGCACTAGCCTGCCGAACAGCTTCTCTCTTCAGGTGGATGCTATCCACCTGCAAGGCACTGAACCTTTATTTCACTCTAAACCATCGGGTGTGAGCAGCTGACAAGCAGATTCACCTTCTGTTGGTTAGCCACCCAAACTCTTATGGGACCAAGCTGCACCTCAGAACCCATCAGCTTGATAAGCCCTTCATTTTATTCATCTATCAGATTTTGATCTACGACTTCTTATCATCCGAATCGAAGGGGGCAAAACACATAATGAGAAAATAACAGAAAAATGTAGGGAACATTTTCATGAAATCACAGTCTAAACCTTCATTATGGTCAGAAATACTGGAAAACAACTGAGAAACCACTTAGCAAGAATTGATTAATCGGCTTATCTCAGCGTCTGTGTCTAACTGACCACTCACGCTCAAATTGGAGATTGCTATGATACATGATTTTTCCTTAACAAAGACTGATACGAGATGGCAATCATCCCAGAATCATGGAGAACAAACCGCTTCTTCAGTATTGCCCCTTGTGAACATCGATTCATCGGTTGTGAACATCGATTCATTGCCCTTAACACCTGAACCACAAAGTACCGGGCTGCAAAGACGCTCCAGAATTGAAGCAATTAATCAATCATGCCTTCGATGCCTGCTACCCAAATTATCCAAATCTTTTCGGTTGGATTTTGACCTTAGTGAAATTGAACGCCAGATTGATAGCTATCGGAATAGCTTTCAAGCTTATACCGATAAGGATAAGCCTTTGGAAGCTTATGAGCGCAACAAATTGGCATTGAGAACACTGGAGTCTAATATAGATGAGAATCTCAGGTGGCCCATACGCAGACACGATAACAGAAGATACGTCAGGCTACAGAATAGACTTGCTGAACAAATACAGAATATAGATACGCTTTTGAAAGCTAATTTGAAGCGTGCCACCCGATCATTTTCCAGTATCAGCCCCCTACTGAACCTCGTCTACTCAGAGCTATCTGAGTTCATTGAATTCCCCGATACGATCTGTCCGCTAAAGGACTCATTAAAGAGGTTATTTGACGAGGACCAGGCTCAGCACCCTCACTCTGGTAATGCCGAGACTCTCCAGTTGATATACAAGGTTTCTTGTTTGGTCGATCAAAAGATAGAGGAAGAGCAAAAAAGCCTGAATTATTTTCGCATTAATCTGCAGAAGCGGCGGCAAGAAAGAACACAAAGAGACTTAGAGCTTCTTAAAAATCTGAATGCAACCCTGCATGACATGGCCGTTGCTAATATGTGCCGTCACCTTGATTCACTCAACACTATGGAGTCGTTAATAGAATTCGTTGAAAATCATGGCGGAAATATAAGAACCCTGTCAGATTCAAACCATAACTCTCTTATTCAGCGTATGATAAAAACAATAGAGCATTTACCTGAAAAGGTATCCGCTGAACCACTGTTTTTACTTGATAAGAAGATGGAAGCTATTCGTGAAGACAGTAAAAAAATAATTCTCAAAAAGGCATCTTCTTTACTAATCAACGAGATCGACTCATTAGATGCCGGGATAAAGGCTTTTATCAGAGCAAGTTTTGCTGGACTGGGTGGATTTAGCAAAGATGAGGCTGCCGAGAGATTATTCTATAAGATGTGTACATTTATTAAAGACTTTGATGATGCACTTCTTACATTTGATAAAGTCACTGCCTTAAATCCACATACCTCAAAAAAATATTCTGATATCTTGTATGATAAAGTGATATCCCAGGTAGTCAGTTTCGAGCACTTTTACCGGCTCACCAAACATACAGCTTTTACCAAACATACAGCTTTTGATAAAGACAAGAGCACCTTTTTCCTGGAAGCTTTGGGTGCTCTCTCTGAATGATTGAAACAAATGTACACTTAATTTACAGCTATTATGGAAACACCTTTTCATAGTAGTAACCTGTCATGCCTGCTTCTATTATTGCCCGCCGAGAGAAAACTATTGTCCTGCAGATTGAGGTGCCTAACGATTCTGGGAACATGCTGAATCTTGAAGATGGTTTGCAGAGAGCACTGAATGAAGCAGGGCAACTCGGAACTCAAGAGTTACTGAAGCTATTTGAGCCCCCTAATAAAGAACCTATCGTCGTTAACCAGCAGAAGTGGAGCAGCTATAAGGGAAAAGTGCTAAAGCACTACGAAACCTTATACGGGCGCGTACCCATGGAACGTTCTGTTTATCAGGGGGTCAGGGGTGGAAGTACTTTGGCACCGATTGATCTTCGCACTGGGATTGTTGGCTCTGCTACACCCAAATTTGCCAAAACTCTTGCCTGGAAATACAGTCAGATGCCTGCTCCTGCTGTAAAAGAAGATTTTGAAACCAATCATCAAAGAGTGCTGTCAAACTCGTACATCAAGCATTTATCCGACAGATTAGGTGCGTTAGTCGAAGACCAGAAAGACACTCGCTACGACTTGCCATCACTTACCGAGCCCGTGGAAACAATCGCTATCGGTCTGGATGGCACCTGCATGCTGCTGCGAGTATCGTGACGCTACGGAAGACCTGGCACGTTTTGCTGTGGCCAGAACATTCTGAACACTAGCAGCCTGTCGGACTTAAGCGTCCGTAGCGAGGATTGCAAGAAATTGAGGATAAAAATCTCTGTTTCTGAGGAGAATAGCGAGCTATTTGACGAAGAAACAGAGATTTTTAGACCAATTTATTGCAACCGCAGTAGGACAGTCTTAAGTCCGACAGGCTGCTAGCCTGCCGAACAGCTTCTCTCTTCAGGTGGATGCTATCCACCTGCAAGGCACTGAACCTTTATTTCACTCTAAACCATCGGGTATGAGCAGCTGACAAGCAGATTCACCTTCTGTTGGTCAGCCACCCAACCTCTTATTGGATCAAGCTGCACCTCAGAACCCATCGGTTTGATAATTACCTGACCTGAATCTACCGTCGCAGGATGTCGGGAGCAGTTTATGCCTTTTTTGAGTGAAGCAACGATGGCAGGATCAGAGGTTGGAGGACAGGCTTCATCAGCAATGCAGCAAAGATTTCACGTAATGAGAAAATAACAGAAAAATGTAGGGAACATTTTCATGAAATCACAGTCTAACCCGTCATTATGGTCAGAAATACTCGAAAACAACTGAGGAACCACTTAGCAAGAATTGATTAATCGACTTTTCTCAGCGTCTGTTTCTAACTGACTACTCACGCTCAAATTGGAGATTACTATGATACATGATTTTTCCTTAACAAAGACTGATACGAGATGGCAATCATCCCAGAATCATGGAGAACAAACTACTTCAGTATTGCCCCTTGTGAACATCGATTCTTCGGCCTTAACAAGTGGACCACAAAGTACCGGACTGCAAAGACGCTCCAGAATTGCAACCATTGATCAATCATGTTTTCGATGCCTGCTACCCAATTTTGTTCGGTTGCATTCAGGCCTTAGTGAAATTGAACGCCAGATTGATAGCTATCGGAATAGCTTTCAAGCTTATGCCGATAAGGATAAGCCTTTGGAAGCTTATGAGCGCAACAAATTGGCGTTGGAAACACTGAAATCTAATATAGATGAGAATCTTAAGTGGCCCATACACAGACACGATAACAGAAGATACGTCAGGCTACAGAATAGACTTGATGAACAAATACAGAATATATATACGCTCCTGGAAGATAATCTGAAGCGTGCCACCCAATCATTTTCCAGTATCAGCCCCCTACTGAACCTCGTTTACTCAGAGCTATCTGAGTTCATTGAATTCCCCGATACGATCTGTCCGCTAAAGGACTCATTAAAGAGGTTATTTGACGAGGACCAGGCTCAACACCCTCACTCCGGTAATACCGAGACTCTCCAGTTGATATACAGGGTTTCTTGTTTGGTCGATGAAAAGATACAGAAAGAGCAAAAAAGCCTGGATCATCTTCGCACTAATCGGCAGACGTGGGGGCAAGAAAGAATACAAAGCAACTTAGAGCTTCTTAAAAATCTGAATGCAACACTGCACGACATAGCCGTTGCTAATATGTGCCGTCAGCTTGATTCACTCAACACTATGGAGTCGTTAATAGAATTCGTTGAAAATCATGAAGAAAATATAAGAATCCTGTCAGATTTAAAGCATAATCTTCTTATTCAGCATATGATAAAAACAATAGAAGATTTACCTGAAGAGGTATCCAGTGAACCATTGTTTTTACTTAATAAGAAGATGGAAGCTATTCATGAAGACAGTAAAAAAATAATTCTCAAAAAGGCATCTTCTTTACTAACCAACGAGGTCGACTCATTAGCTTCCGGGATAAAGGCTTTTATCAGAGTAAGTCTTGCTGGACTGGGCGGATTTACTAGAGATGAGGTTGCCGACAGATTATTCTATAAGATGTGTACATTTATTAAAGACTTTGATGATGCACTTCTTACATTTGATAAAGTCACTGCCTTAAATCCACATTCCTCAAAACATTTCGATATCTTGTATAAAAAAGTGGTATCCCAGGCAGTCAGTTTCGAGCACTTTTACCGACTCACCAAACATACAGCTTTTGATAAAGACAAGAGCACCTTCTGCCTTAAAGCTTTAGCAATAAATCCAGACCATGTTGACCTCAGGAAACTTCATAAAAACATTATTGAACAAAAAATCCATCAACAGTTTTATAAAACCGTAGATGCATCAAGAAAAGTTTTTAATAAAAACAGTCAGTCACAGATTAAAAAGATTATTGACTCACACAAAGCTAATTATCAAAATCAAATTAGCACTCTAATTAGAGAACCAAGTATTCTCACACGCTACAATGAAAAAATTAAAGAAGCTACCGAGAAATTTGAAAAAGCTGATCTTAGTTTTCGCCACATTAGAAGTCGTCATGACACAGATAGATTAAAAATACCTTTAAAAAAGGCTATTACGCTTTCCTTGGAAGCTATGATACTAGCACCCACAGACAAAATGAGAAAAAGCGCTGAAGAACTAATCGACAAATTTTTTAATGAAACACATATGAACCCACGGACTTACCAAAAACATATACGGAGACCAAAAATAATAAATACAGAGATTAAAAAGATCAAAGCTTATCCAACCGCAGAAAACAAATGTCAGAATTTAAAAGAAACTGCCATCGCAAATATCAAACGCAAGCTTGACGCTCAGGTCTTAATTAAATCCCATGAGTTCGATAAACTTGTGAGCCAGAAAAAGCAAGAATTAGACAACTCATTGTCGTTGCACCATCAGAAGCTTGGCAGTTATTACCATAGCTTGGCTCAAATGAGTCCCACTGCCTGGTTTTTTCCAACAGATGGGTTTTTGATGCCCTATGTGTATGCTGCCCTATTAAGCCCTGAATATCCCGTCAATATGGGTAGCAGATATTCATCTGATACTGGTGATGTGCGCGGAGATCTTTCTCCGTCTACTGTCACAGGAAATTTATCAATTTCAGATTCAGTCATTGGAGATGTTCTTGATCAAGGCAGTCTCGATTTAAGCGGTATCGGTGACAGCATCGATTTAAGCGGTCTGGGTAACAGTCTCGATTTAGGCAACCTCGATTTAGGCAACCTCGATTTAGGCAACCTCGATTTAGGCAACCTCGATTTAGGCAACCTCGATTTAGGCAACCTCGATTTAGGCAACCTCGATTTAGGCAACCTCGATTTAGGCAACCTCGATTTAGGCAACCTCGATTTAGGCAACCTCGATTTAGGCAACCTCGATTTTAGCGATCTAGATGGCGGTTTCGATTTAGGTTTCTAGTAAGTATTTTCTGAGGTGGCCACTTACCACAATATAAAACAGCTACCAAACTCGGCTTAACTGATATGCTTTTTAAAACAACAGACAACCATGTTTGTAGAAAGAGGGTTATTTGCAGATGTCAGTAAAGGACTAGTCAACCTATAAGCCTCGTAAGACAGATCCAAAATACTTTCTGTCTATGACAGACTTGAGAAAGCTTTGAAACCTGGCTTAGCAGTTGGAGGCTCTCATGCTGTTTAGCACCGGGAAAAACAAGGCGGGCAGAGTTCACACCCGCAAGATTTTCGGTGGTTAAGTACTCAACCATACGAAATCATATTTTCTGACTTATTGTTCAGGCACTCGCGGCAACTGCTCCTGCGTTGCTCTAGCTCCTGCATCCATGCAGTCGTGCTGCGTTGCAACTCTGGTCACATAGCTTGCTATGTTCCCGTCGTTGCGCCTTGCAGAGCACCTGCCCAATAAGCCAGAAATATTCGATTCCGTATGGCTGAGTACTTATTTCACTTTAAACCGGGCCTTATGAGCAAGCTTATGAGCAAATTCGCCCAGACGCTTTTTGTTCAACTGCGTCTTGAACCCGGGCATGTTGATGTTCATTTGCTGCAATTCAAGATTGCCTGAACCAAACTGGAAAGCCTGACTGAGGTTACGATCCTCCCGGCTAACGGGTTTGCGGGGGTCCGGGACATAGCCTCTGGCCTCCACTTCAGCAGCAAAGCGCTTGATCGAGGCGTCGGCTTCTCCGGTTCGATCCTTGCCACTCTTACAATTGATATGACCCACTGCGCCTATCTTGAATGCCAGCAACTGAATTCGCTCAACCATCTTATAGGCATCTTCGCCTTCTGTTTGATAGTCGCCTGAAACATGAAGATCCCTGATCTGTTCAACCAGCATACGAACAATCTGCTTGGATTGCTCCGGGGCCGAGCCTGCCAGATAGTCGCCTACCCAACCGCCAACAGGATCGAACTGGTCTAAAGAGCCCATCAGTTCAATAAGCCCCTCATTATTAACCCGCTTGGCCTCACCCCAGGGACGGACAACGGACTTCAGACCACCCAATGAAAGTGAATTGACACCATAATTAGTGTTGGCCAGCTTCATATTGACTCTGAGTTGATATTTTTCGCCTTTGGCATCAGAAATAACCAATGGCTTACCATCGTTGAGTTCTTTCTGAACTTCCTTAAGGGCAGCGATCTGCTCTCTCTGCATCTTCAGTTCATCATCATGAATATGCAGATAGTGCCTCAGTTTGTCGGCACTGAGCATAGACGTGGAGAGCATCTTCAAAGGAACAGGCTGCCCCGATGTCAGATAGCCGGGATTATCATCCAGAAACTGTTTTACAGCCGCCGTCACCAACTCCCTGGCCCGGTTTCTGGCTGCTTCAAGTCGAGGCTCTTTTTCTTTTATCCCATAGGCAGAGAGAGTTCCGGAACGCAATCCTTTGAACAGAACTTTCTTGTTCCCCTTTTCTGCAGTGGACAGCTCAGATTGCGCCATATTGACGGCATGAACGCGTTCACTGGTTGCAGTCGAAGGACTGCCCATACCCTCATAAGAATGCTCAAAGATATCTTTTGCACCTTCTCCCCATTTCATTTGCGAAGCAGGGGTCAGCTGACTCTCATAATGCCGGGTTCGCCCTTCAATCCTCACATCCAGATGGGTAGTGATTTTTTCCCATTGAAGTGTTGAGAGCACATGACTGCGTGATTCTTTCAGTTTCTTGCTGGCATTATCCAGGCCCACCTCTCCCAGCCGCTTCAATATACAGGCGGTATAAGCCTTTGCATCAACCACAGGAAGGGTGTCAGCGCGGGAAGCTCTTCCGGTTAGCTTCGCTCTGGCTGGAGGAAGATCATTGTCTGTTCCTTCCTGAATACGGTCAAAATGGTCACTCCACGTCTGATGCAATACCTCCAGCTTTGCCAGCTTGCTGGTTTTCTTTCTGCTGAATAGACCTTCCTTGCCTGAGTTGTTGATGAGTGCACTTTCATGCTCAATTTCATTCTTGAGAACATTAATTGCGGAAATCAGTTCCAGACATTTAAACTTTTTCCACTGCTGCGGCCCCAGTGGATTCTCCTGGTCACTGACCTCCAGCTGATCGATAAAATCCAACACACCATCGAGCTGCCCCACCAGATCATGGATTAGAGCCTGCTGCAATTGGGCAGGCAAATTTTGTGAATGTCGTTCCAGTGCATCCAGCGTCTTGATAAGCTGCTTGGCAAGCTCTCTGGCCTCTTCAGCCTGTTCGGCATAACTGGTGTTCTGCAAACGCTCCAATGGGGAACCGGAAAGAAGCCCAGAAACACGGTTGGTGTAATACTCGGCATTACCTATCAGCTCCATCTCGTATTGGCTGATATAGAGATCATCACCTTCTATCGGAGTTCCCGGGACTTTGTCCTTATCAAAGTGCTCTTCGGCCCAGAGCCTGAGCTGACCGGGAAAAAGAGTATGTCCCTCCTCTGTTTCACTGGTGAGAAAGCGGGCTGTTTCGGGAATATTGGCTGAGAAGATAGATTCATGCTGACCGACCACTTTTACCGCAAGCTCAAGAGCCTTTGATTGACTCAGATAATCGGTATGACCAGAGAGCTGAAACTGAACGACTTCCTTAAGATGCTCCTGTTCGTGTGCAGGAAGAGATCGCCACTTAAAAGGTGTCGCAGTCTCAAACGCTTTTGCCACCATACCGGAATCCAGCCAGAGCTCTATACTGCTGCAATTCAGCTTCCTGACATCCCTTAACAGCTCTGTGGCCCGTGTTTCCAGCTTTTTAATGGTTCTTTGGTTCAGCGGCTTGCTTTTGAGATCATTGTGAAGCTGATTTTCCACAAAACTGCCGTACTTGAAAACAAATGCCGTAGTACCTTCACTGGCACTGAGTTTTTCACCTTCCCTCAGCTCTCTGACAGGAAGCGGCAGCAACTCGGCCTCCCGGCCTCGCCACTTGCCTCTGACAGAAATGTCACTGGATTCATCCTGCCCTCTGTCCAGCAGGGGTTGCAAGCATTGCAAAGTCCGTTGCGATGGATTCAAAACACTCACTTCCTTATCATCAATCTCCTCGCAACTTTATCGACCGGTTTCGCCAAAAGTCCTGTGTTATCAAGCACAACATCCGATTTCAATCTTTTATGATGATTCTGGCTTTGCGCAACAGAGCGGATATAATGTCGCCATTTTTTCAAGCTCTGGAATCAGGCAAAACATCAATGAGTGGATTATCCCCCGAAGTGGCAAAGCGTCGAACCTTTGCGATCATCAGTCACCCGGACGCCGGTAAAACCACCATCACAGAAAAGCTGCTGCTTCTGGGTGGTGCTATCCAGATGGCCGGCACTGTAAAAGGTCGTAAAAGCGGTCGTATGGCTACTTCTGACTGGATGAAAATGGAACAGGAAAGAGGTATCTCGATCACCACCTCGGTTATGCAGTTCCCTTACAAAGGTTGCACTGTCAACCTGCTGGACACTCCCGGACACGAAGACTTCTCGGAAGACACCTACCGAACCCTGACAGCAGTGGATAGCTGCCTGATGGTGATTGACGGCGCCAAGGGTGTCGAAGACCGGACCATTAAACTGATGGAGGTCTGTCGTCTGAGAGACACTCCAATCTTTACCTTTGTTAATAAGATGGACCGTGAAGTCCGGGACCAGATTGAAGTGCTGGACGAAGTGGAAAGCATCCTGAAAATTCAGTGTGCTCCCATTACCTGGCCGATCAGCATGGGCAAGAATTTCAAGGGGGTTTATAACCTCTACACCGATACTATTCACGTCTTCACCCCCGGCCAGGGACATACTATACCCGACGATATTCGTATCAAGGGTCTTGAGTCGGACGAAGCCAAAGAGCTGCTGGGTGATATTCATGAAGACTTTGTCGATGAGGTGGAACTGGTTCGCGGCGGCAGTCATGAGTTTGACCTGGAAGCCTATCATGCTGGCAAGATGACGCCTGTTTTCTTTGGTACTGCCCTAGCCAACTTTGGCGTCCGTGAAATGCTGGACGACTTTGCCGAGTGGGCTCCAGCGCCTCTGGCTCGTATAACAGATCAGAGGGCAGTGGAGCCGGACGAAGCCAAATTTTCTGGCTTTGTATTCAAGATCCAGGCCAATATGGACCCTAAACATCGTGACCGCATTGCCTTCCTGCGCATCTGTTCCGGAAAATACACCCGTAATATGAAAATGAAGCATGTGCGAATCGGCAAAGATGTAAAAATTGCCGACGCTGTCACTTTTCTTGCAGGTGATCGCTCCCATGTCGAGGAAGCTATCTCCGGTGACATTATCGGTCTGCACAACCACGGCACTATCCAGATTGGCGATACTTTCAGCCAGGGCGAAGAGATCCGCTTTACCGGGATTCCACACTTCGCCCCCGAACTTTTCAAGCGCGTTCGCCTGAGAGACCCTCTGAAGCTCAAGCAGCTCCAGAAAGGCTTGCAACAACTTTCAGAAGAAGGCGCAACCCAGTTGTTCATGCCTCTGAACAATAATGACCTGATCCTGGGTGCGGTCGGCGTACTCCAGTTTGATGTCGTTATGCGCCGCCTTAAGGATGAGTACAAGGTGGAGGCTATGTACGAGCCGGTCAATGTCAATACTGCCCGCTGGGTGGATTGTACGGACGAACGTAAATTGGAGGAATTCAAGCGCAAATGCGCTGACAATCTGGCGATTGATGGTGGTGGCTACCTGACTTACCTGGCTCCTACCCGTGTCAATCTCTCTCTGGCAGAGGAACGCTACCCGGATATTAGCTTCAGGACCACCCGCGAGCACTGAGCTCTCCTGAATCCTGCCACTTCGCTTTAAAGTGAAGTGACAGGATCAGGCCACGATGACTTCTGAATCAGTGATCCATGGTACTGTGATCCACTGAGCCGTGATCCATCTCGCCATGCTTCGTGGCACTGCCATGGGCCATATCTTTGGTTTCGTGACTAAGATCCTTTACCGGCACTTTTATATCCACAGCGTCTCCGTCAGAGAAATGCAGGGTGACATCAACCTCACTACCGGCTTTCAATGGCCTCTTCAAACCCATCAGCATGATATGATTGCCACCACTTTTGAGATATTCAGTTTTACCTGCCGGTATATCAATATCTTTCAACTCGAACATTTTCATCATATTCCCTTCATGCCTGTGACCGTGCAGCTCAACATGAACCGCACTATCACTGTCGGCAGAGACCAGCTTGATATCTTCTTTACCTTTGTTGGTAATAGTCAGAAAAGCCGCAGAGTTTGTGGAAACAGCCGGTACCGCTCTTGCGTACTGATCCTTTATCTCAACATCTGCCGCCTGAAGGGCTATAGGTGACATGCCTGCGAAAATGGCCAACGTAGCCATTGCCAATAGCTTCATAATTCAAGTCTCCAGTTCAAAAACAACTGTTGTCACTTCGGAACCTGATTCAATCACCAGTCTGGCCAGCCAGGTCATATCTTTATCAACCGTGCAAAAAGTCAGGTTACCTACGCCACTGAATACCGAAGGCCCAAAAAAAGAGGACTGCTTGTAGAGTGGAAAAGGAGCTAACCCCATCGGCATATCCCGGCCAAAAAACTCCATGGTAACCCTGTCTGCTGACAGGCCTCTCAGGAGAACTTCAACATCCAGCGGCTCCAGCTTCGGCAGACCTGACGGCTTTATTCTCAGCTCAATCTCGCTGTCTGCTGTTGTCAGTCGACAGCCTTCAGCCACCAGACATCTCTTGTGGAAGCTCTGCCCGGTCAGCCCTGTTTCAGATTCCGACTTGAAGTAGCGAGGTATAAAAACCAGTACTGCAATCAGCACCAGCGAAACACCCAACCCTATGTACTGCTTTATTTTCATCGGGGTAACATAACAGACTGAAGCCCCATGACCAACTTTATGAACATTATGTCCCCTATACCAGAATTGTTTGATAGCCATTGTCACCTGGACTTTCCCGAGTTCGACCAGGACCGGGATGAAACCCTTGAACAATGCTGGCTCGCAGGTGTCCGCTCAATCTGCATCCCGGCAACGGAAGCGCGTTACTGGCCCAGAGTTCTGAAACAAGTGAATGATTCGCCCGATTCTGTGCGACGCTTTGTCTCACTCGGACTACATCCTTATTTTCTGAAAAGCCACAGACCTCAACACCTTGATGAATTGAAAGTATTCCTGGAACGTCATTCCGAGACGGTTTGTGCTGTGGGTGAGATAGGCCTGGACTACTCGCTGACCAACTCGGACCGTCAGCAACAGCACTACTATTTTATCAGGCAGCTTGAGCTTGCCGATCAATTTAAGCTACCTGTCATTCTGCACTGCAGGAAAGCACACGATGAAATCCTTAAAGAAATCCGGCAAATTAAACCGGAGAAAGGTGGCATCGTACATGCTTTTTCTGGCAGTGAACAACAGGCCCGACAGTATATTGAACTGGGCTTCAAACTGGGGTTTGGCGGTACAATTACCTACCAGAGGGCCAGAAAAACACGCCAGCTGGCCACCTCGTTACCCCTGAGTAGTATTGTTCTGGAAACCGATGCCCCGGAAATGCCGATGTCAGGCTATCAGGGTCAAAGGAACACTCCCACCCTATTACCTGTTGTCCTTGAGCATCTGGCACAATTACGTTCCAGCTCTACAAAAGAGATCGCACAGGCTACTACCGAGAATGCATTATCAATCCTGGCGAAATAATATAACTGGACAACGGCTCAGGCTCAGGTTCGGTTAAATTACCCCCAATCACCATGTCATCAATCTGGCGGATAGGACCGCCCGATGAGCTCAAGAATGATGACAGGGAAGAGGATGAACTGGAACTGGAAGAAGAATAGAAGCCTGAGTCATCGTCATGACCTCCATCATCATTAAAAGTACCACCATCAGTGGAGAGCGTCGTTGGAAGCACACCGGGCACATTATTCAGGATATTCTGTTCGGACGTTGCAAACATCCAGCGATTAACACCATCGTAGATCAGCACCGGCTCAACTTCAGGAACAGCATCCAATTCACTGATGGTGCCGTCCAGATTAAGGCTCCAGACCTGTATAACACCGCCCAACCGGATCATAAGATACAAAGGTTTATCAGGTGGATGATCCGACCCCAGCAGGGCTGCCCAGGTCATCAAAATAGTAGGAAGTCCGCCCAGATTCCCTTCTGAGAGAAAATCAGCTTCAGCTTCAATATCTGCAGCAATCCAGCTTAAAAGCCTTCTCTGGGCATCAGTCAGATTATTCTGCTCCCAGGTTTTCCATAACTGTCTCAACAGGACAATGACACGCTCCCGATTCAAATAATCGTTTGGTAGAATAGCGTTCAGTGAAACAAATAAACACTCATTGCCATGATGGACCTCGTGAAGAGTCAGCCTTAATGGTTCCAACAACATTCTAGCAAACGAAAGAAAGCTTTCATGTTCCATCGCCACAAGACTTCTACTGGACATGAAAGGTTGGAAGTGATGACGCATACGACTGCTTAATACTTCCGAATCTAATGAATTCTGTTGAAAAAGACGTGTCAGGGCATAGCCTGAGTTAAAATGATGAAGTCGCAACTGTCGAGCCAGATCTGGCAGCTCTGAATCAATAGTTTCTTCTGTCAGTTCAGGAACTTCGTTATTCGTATGCCAATAAAAATGAATGTCCGATAGGTCAGCATTTCTTCTTCTCCAGGTTTTAAACTGCTCAAACAAAACCTGCAAGATTGCAAATAATTCTTTTTTCGTTCGATTACCCAGAAGATAGTTCCGTTTCCACATATTCCAGGTAATTAAATTATCATCACTGTCGAGAAACAGGGCGTGATCAATGGAAGCCCGAGCCCCCGGATCATTCACATGAGTACCTTCGATAATAAGAATATCGCAGGTGATACGCCGGGCTTCTTCAGGACCCAGCTGACCTTCCAGATGGCGACAATAAGGGGCATACCGAAAAGAATCCCCCCGGGCTATCGCTGCCAGACAGCTATCTCTAAGCTCTGCCCGATACTCCTCACCATTGTTGTTCCCTGACGCGCCATCGCCCAGATGGCTGAACATTTCACGTCGGTCGGCACGGGAATGAAGAAAGGTATCAATCCCCAGTGTCTCCAGACTGCAGACCCTGCCTGACAGCTCCGAATGTGATCGTTGATAAAGTGCCGAAGAAGTTCGAAGCTCCTGAGTAAATTGATCAAGAAAAGTAGACTTACCGGCTCCGGAAGGCCCATCCAGACCAATAGTAAAAGGTCTGGAAGAATCATTTTCTCCTTCCAGATTACCCTGTTGCAGATTATAGAGATAATCAAGAAAAGCGTTTATCGCCAGAGCTTGAACAATCAAGCCGTTTGATCCTTCAGCAGTAGTCCAGGGGATAGAAACAATAAAAGCTATAAATAATGAACGACGTCCCGTTCGAGCAAACTCCTTTATTTTTTTAATGAGCAAAACAGTAACTCCAAGCCAATAAACACGACCTTATCTAAAGTAGACTAAAGCGATTCATTCTGCCGAAAGGAAGCTGCTTTTAGTTTATTAATAAATGCACTCTGAAATGAACAAGGCTCGGTTTACTATGAAAACACGTCTATTTTCCAGCCTACAAACCTTCTATAGGATCAAGAGTCAAAAACATGTTGGATTCAAATCTGTCTGCGGCCTTATTTATTACCTCTTTCATGCTTCTTCAGCGCCTTACGTGCTCTTTGACGTACCATTTTTTGCTTCAGAGCCGAGAGTTTGTCAATAAATAATACACCGTCCAGATGGTCGATTTCATGCTGAAAAGCTTCTGAAAGGATACCCTCACCTTCCATCTCGAAAAATTCACCATGACGATCCTGAGCCCTGACTTTGACCCAGCCTGCCCGCTTAACTGCTGCCCAGCAGCCCGGCAGTGAAAGACAGCCCATCTCCATTTTCTGTTCACCCGACTTTTCAATAATCTCAGGATTTACAATGACCAGAGGCTGACTTTTATCAGGCGTGACATCAATTACCGCCACTCTCATCCCCAGACCAACTTGTGTAGCAGCCAGCCCGGCACCGTTAACGGCATACATAGTTTCGAACATATCATCCACGATTTTCTGAAAAGCCGGACCAAAGTCAGTAACAGGAGCAGTGGGAGTTCTTAAAGCAGGATTGGATTCCGGAACCAGTTTTAAAATCGCCATGGAGCTTCTTCTGTGAATATTTTGTTGGTTGTTACACAACAACTATAGACAGAAAAAAAGGAGGAAAAAATGGTCGGGGTAGAGAGATTCGAACTCCCGACATCCTGCTCCCAAAGCAGGCGCGCTACCAGACTGCGCTATACCCCGATGCGTTTTGACCAGAAACCGTGAAATTTCTGCAAGAATTTGGTCGGGGTAGAGAGATTCGAACTCCCGACATCCTGCTCCCAAAGCAGGCGCGCTACCAGACTGCGCTATACCCCGTGTTCTGACCAGAAGTCAGGTTACTTCTGCAAGAAACTGGTCGGGGTAGAGAGATTCGAACTCCCGACATCCTGCTCCCAAAGCAGGCGCGCTACCAGACTGCGCTATACCCCGTCTCTATCTCGTGACAGGCTTTTGAGGCCTCGCCACGGAACGGCGGCTAATCTACCAAAATGATTCGCCTTTGACAAAAGTATTTGCCACAAAACTTCAACCAGCTAAAAAACAGACAACCAAGAACTTGCACAGGAAGGACCTTTTTTTAATGTAAAATGTTTTTTCGCTCATGGTTATTTTTTTAGTCAGACTGGGAAAATTTCCTTCCGAAGCATAGATGCCCTGTAAAGATATTATCAACTCCAATTCCTCAGTGCTGAGTTGAGCAGTAACAATGCCATTCACTACCCCCTCGAAGGATCCTGTCCAACTGCATCATCGTGGTCATCTTTCACGCAGTTTTCGACAGTCTTTCAGAGTGTCGGAAATCATGAAAGCAAGTTCCAGCGCCTGATCAGCATTCAGTCTTGGATCACAGTGAGTATGATAGCGATTACCCAGAGAGTCTTCGGTTACGGCACGGGAACCACCAATGCACTCGGTTACCTTCTGACCAGTCATTTCAAAGTGAACACCACCCGCATAGGTCCCTTCTGCCTGGTGAACCGCAAAGAACTGTTTCACCTCACGCAGAATTCGGCTGACCTCACGCGTCTTATAACCGTTGGAGGCCTTGAATGTGTTGCCGTGCATCGGATCACAGCTCCACAACACCTGACGCCCTTCCCTCTCGACAGCACGAATCAGTTCTGGCAGGTGTTTTTCAACATTGTCTGCGCCCATGCGCACAATCACATTCAGGCGACCAGCTTCGTTGTCCGGGCTGATCAGATCAATCAGGCGAATCAGATCTTCAGGAGGCATGGTTGGACCCGCCTTCAGACCAATCGGGTTGCTAATACCCCGAACGAATTCAACGTGCCCCCCCTCAACCTGACGAGTTCTGTCGCCTACCCAGAGCATGTGTGCCGAGCAGTCGTACCAGTGACCGGAAAGACTGTCCTGACGGGTCATGGCCTGCTCATAAGGCAGCAAAAGAGCTTCATGGGAGGTGTAGAAGTCCGTTTCACTGATCACCCTGGAATGCTCGGAAGAAATACCGCAGGCCCTCATGAAATCAAGTGCTTCATCAATTCGATCAGCCAGATGACTGTACTGCTCAGACTGTGGACTGCTGGCGACAAAATCCAGATTCCAGGCGTGAACCTGCTCCAGAGACGCAAGCCCGCCCTGGGCAAAAGCCCTGAGCAGGTTCAGAGTCGATGACGCCTGATGATAGGCCTTAAGCATTCTCTCGGGGTCAGGAATTCTGGATTCTACTGTGGAGTCCATAGCATTAATGATGTCGCCGCGATAAATCGGCAGCTCAACACCTTCTATGACTTCGGTACCAGACGAACGGGGCTTGGCAAATTGTCCAGCCATCCTGCCCACCTTGATGACAGGACAACTGGCGCCAAATGTCAGCACGACGGCCATCTGCATCAGGACCTTGAAGGTATCCCGAATATTATCTGCTGAGAACTCCAGAAAGCTCTCGGCACAGTCACCACCCTGCAATAGAAACGCTTTGCCCTCGGTAGCAGCTGTCAACTTCTGTCGCAACGCTCTTACCTCACCGGCAAAGACCAGCGGCGGCATGCGGTGTAACTGTTGCTCCACCTGTTTAAGATGATCTTGATCGGGGTATTCCGGCAGCTGGATGACAGGCATTTCTCTCCAGCTATCAACTTGCCATTGTTTCATTTACTCCTCTCGAGGCGTCGTATTTCTTCATGAACATAACAGGCCATTTTACATGAAATCACTGGACAAAGCCCAATCTCTATCGAACTTGTATCAAAAAGAATAGCCTGTTTTTTACTTTCAGCCTTTCAACAAAAAGCCTTTACACACAATTGAAAAATTTGGTATACAGTGCACTGAAATTTAGCCTGGTGCATTAGCGACCATGAATTCCACACGATCCATGACCAAAACCATTATGAAACGCGGCATTATTATGTGTCGCGGGGTCTGTCGTGGATAGCTTAAAAGCAGAAAACACAGCCCCCGCACCAAGAGAAGGTCCGGGGGCTTTTTTTTGCCACTGCGAAATAAAGCGTCACGAAAAAAAGGAGAAGACAGTGAGCGAACTCAAACTCAGACTGGTCACGACAGGTAGCCTCGACAGCCTTGAGAAAGTATTGAACTCCAGTGCAGAAGAGGGCCTCAAGATCAGCAACTTTTCTGCTGAACTGGTTCCGGAGCGAGGCCACTACGAAGTCAAAATGTCTGTCTCAGGCTTTACCAGCCAGAACCAGGTCGTCAGTAAGCTGGCTATGGAAAAAGACATTCGCGAGCTGACGCCGCTGCGCCGGTGATCCTGTAGCCTGTCAATCTGAAGCTGTCTTGAAGCTTGTTTGCGGTTGATGTTTCCTGCCGTCATTGCCTGCTGCAGGAAACGCAGGCTCATAGTCAGAGCTGACCCATTACATAATTGAGACTGCCGACAATAGCCGCCACCTGGGCATCATTGCACTCTTCGTCAGTTACTTTTGGGCTGTCCGGATAAACTTCAGTCGTGGTGCCAAACCTGCAGTTTGTTATACCACCACAAAGACCCAGCTTTTTCATAGGATAGTGGATCACACCTTCCTGAATCACCGGGGAGCCAATAATTTTTCCCTGATCGTCTGCGGGTGCAATGTGCGTCACCTGTCTGACGGAATCAATCACCGCCTTCTGGAATTCGGGAACAGGGTTTTCGGTATCAGCCACTGTGTAGAAACCATCTGGTATTCCCTCTTCCACATAGCCTTTGCCATCCCTTGCTGCCAGAGCAGGACGAAATTCAGTTTCATCCGTATCCGTAGTTTCATGCAGATCAATATGAACCAATACTTCCTGCTCCAAACCTGCCAACAGTTTCATCAAGTTGGTGGACTCTTCTGCCGGGCTGTCTTTGTAGAAGGAACGATTAGGATCAATGGCATTGGGATTCCAGCGATTGATGGTTTCATAACCCCAGGGGCTGATGCAGGGCGCCACCAGGATATTGAAGTGGCTTACAAAGTTTTTAGCCTCAACTTCCAGAAATTTTAACGCACCGTGAACACCACTGGTTTCATAGCCGTGGACTCCACCGGTCACCAGAACAACGGGCTTGTCAGTGTTCCAGTTTCGACTCCTGATGGCATACAAAGGAAAACGCTCAACATCGTAGGAGAGGGCACCATACTGCTCAACATCATAATGCTCTTTCAAAGCCATTATTTTGGGCACGACTTCCCTTTGGTATTCACGCTTGATGGTGGTTTGTTCATACCAGACTTTACGTTCTTCCTTGCCCCATACTTGACCAGGCGTGCCAATCGGGAATCTATAACTGCTGCCCATCTCTCTGCCCTTAACGCATTCACTGAAAAGAGCAGAGTATACAGAGTTCAGTCAATAGCCGCTTGTGATGATAACATCCAGTCCAAAAGACACAGGGTTCAACCCAAACCGGTTGCTACCGGCCTGCTGTCATCAGTAATCCACTCACTCCATGAACCCGGAAAGAGTTTGGCAGCTGGCATACCAGCGTATTCCATAGCCAGAAGGTTATGACAGGCAGTAACACCCGAGCCACAGTAAAACACGGGCTCCAGTCCATCGACCATCAGAACTCCCAACTGTTTTCGTAACTGTTCTATGGAAAGAAAAGAACCTGAATTATCCATATTGGAAGTGAATGGATAACAGATCGCCCCGGGAATATGACCTGCTTTACTGTCAAGAGGCTCTGATTCTCCGGCAAAACGCTCAGGAGCACGGGCATCTATTAAACGAAAAACCGGACTTTGCAACTGCTCCATAACCTCACTGGCAGAGACTGTCATGCCGTGATTAACATCAGCCATAAAGTCAGAGGGGGTGATAGCAGGCGTTTCAGTCGTTACAGGATAACAGCCAGCAGACCATCTTTTGAAACCGCCATGCAAAACCTGAACAGGTTCCACGCCAACCCAGCGCAATTGCCACCATGCTCGGGCAGCCATAGCATGATTACCGTCATCATAAACAACCACATGGGTGGTTTTGCTGATACCCAGGGTTCTCAAATGTTCAGCAAACACCTCAGGCTCCGGCAGGGGATGCCTGCCAGTTTTCCCGGGAACCACTGGAGCAGACAGGTCTTTCTCGAGATCGATGTATCGAGAACCGGGGATATATCCTTGAAGGTAAAGAGTCTGTCCCAGTTTGGGGTCGGCAAGACTGAAGCGAGCATCAAGCACGACAACCCCAGGGACGGTTAGCAGGGCTGCCAGGGTTTCGGGTTCTATGAAGGGTGACATTCTATAAATCCATCCCAACTTTCAGGGAGATGCTCAAACATCTCGGTAAGAAGACTTCACTGAGGTTCTGGATTATTGCTGATCAATTCAGAGGCAGGGGCAGGGTAAAAACCCTGAGGGGAGACTCAGGGTTACTACCCGACTGTCCATGATGGGTTCACATCCGTGTGAATTTGCTGTCCATGCACCTTCAACATATCAAGCTGCTGAAGGGCAGAATGCAGGAAGAAAGCACCAGACTTTGTAAGACATTTCCCACAATCTTGTAATCAATCAATAAGCCTCGTTATATCTCAGTGATCCAGCTCATCCAGTTCGCTCTGGTCTACCACTTCGTCATTGATCAGAACCTTTTCAGACAAAATGTCACCGATATCCCCAGCCTCATCATCAATAATAATCCGTGTTACATCACCATTATTGGACAACGGGAAATCATCGTCGTCTTCAGCTGCCCTGATTTCTGCCTCAGGCTCAGAGGGAGTCTCAACAAGCACATTGTTACTATCTACCTGCCCAGGTTCATCAGCGGGTTGCATCAGATAAAGCCCTGCGGCAACGGCCAGAATCCCAAAGCCAAATACCAGGGCAATCAGATGTTCCTTTCTCATAGCTACTCCGTCACAGGGTCTGTTTATGATCTCAAAATCCGGACTATACCGTATCAGACGACAGGACATTGGTCATGCTTCTGTGGCCCGAACTGACAGAATGCCCCAGCTAAAAGATTCTTCTAATGAAGGCAAGGATTCACGCAATCCTGAGTCAGTCCTTTAAAACTCTGACCGCAACTTGCTTTTTCAGAGACACCATACCACTATGGTGTAGAACTTTGCTCAATTTTTGGTCACAAGCGCGAGTCAGGAATGCTCTGTCAACACCAAGAAAAAAAGCATTTTACTGATGAATAACCTTGTTCGTTTCCTGCAGCTTAGTGAATTGAGCCTCACTGTAAAGAGTGCCAAGCCGATAAATAATAACAATTAAATGTAGCCATGAGCCCGATATATCGCTCCCTGTTCAAGGATGGAAAGCGAAACTCATGACCCTATAAATTATCGAGCCGGAGACAAAATGCCCTCTAACAACTTCTTACTTAGCTGTGTGGTGCCGGTTTTCAATGAAAGCCAGGTCATTGGTCGGTTCATGGAAGCACTGATTAAACAGCTTGAAGAGATCACCGAGCATCTTGAAATTATTGTGGTGGATGATGGCAGTACCGACAAAACGGTCGAACTGGTCGAATCCTTCTGTAATGACGAGAGGATCAAGCTGATTGAGTTATCCAGAAACTTCGGCAAGGAGACCGCACTGACTGCCGGAATTGATGCCACTTCCGGTGACGCTGTGATTTTGATCGACGCAGACTTTCAGCACCCTCTGGAAATGATCCCTGTTTTTGTTGATTACTGGCGACAAGGTTACCAGATGGTCTACGGCGTCCGCCAGGACAGGGAAAATGAATCTTTCCTGAAAAAGAAAGGCGCACAATTTTTCTATCGAATCATGCACTCCAGCACAGGCATTGATGTACCGGCTCACGCAGGCGACTTTCGGCTACTGGACAAGGTGGTGGTCGATGCCCTCAGAGCCATGCCTGAACGCAGTCGCTTTATGAAAGGTATCTATGCCTGGGTAGGTTACAAGAGCATCGGCCTTCCCTTTCAGGTCAGAAACCGGCTGGCGGGGCAATCCGGCTGGGGTTATGGCAAACTGACCAGTCTGGCTCTTTCGGGCATTACAGCATTCACTACTTTGCCACTGAGGATTGTCGGTGGGCTTGGACTGATTATTTCATTCATCTCGGTGTTTTACGCACTCTTTATCATCTTTCGGACTCTTGTTCTCGGCGCCCCCCTGCCGGGCTGGCCCACGGTTATTGTCGCCATCACCTTTATTGGCGGCATACAGCTATTGTCTCTCTGGTTACTGGGTGAGTACATTGCCGGTATTTTCTGCGAAGTAAAAAAACGCCCCAGATACTTGATACAGCGACAACTGGGGTTCAAGAATCAGAAGGATAGCAATGCAGCCGATTAAGTTTATTATAACCGGCAGTACTGCTGCAGCTGTTCACCTTTTTGTACTCTGGCTTCTGGTAGACCTGACTCAAGTAAACCCGCTACTGGCGAACCCTGCCGCTTTTATTCTGGCCTTTGTCGTCAGTTACCTGGGTCATTCATTGTGGACTTTTAATCACAAGCAACATGTACTTCGCAATACTCTGCTGAAATTCCTGTTGGTTCAATTGCTCTGCAGTTTTGTGCTCAATCAGGGGCTTTATACCCTGCTGTTAACCTACACCGGTTTGAATTATCTAATGGCCAGCTTTATCGTCCTGACAACGATTCCCCTGGTCACTTATACCCTGAGCAAATACTGGGCCTTTAAATGAAAAGAATAACACTGTGCGCAGATGATTACGGGATTCACCCAAGGGTATCGGAAGCTATTCTGGAGCTGGCCATTCTCGGCAGAATTCAGGCCACCAGTTGTCTGGTCACTGGTCCGGACTGGATAAAGCAGGCAAGCCACCTGACGACCATTCAGGAAAAGGTTGATATTGGCCTGCATCTTAATTTAACTGAAGGCAATGGCCTCAGTTCCGCCTATGTAGACGGACTCCCCAGCCTGAATCAGGTTTTAATCAAGAGCCATCTTCACTTATTGGACCGGACCGCCCTGCTGGAAGAAGTCACGGCACAATATCAGTATTTTATCGACGCTACCGGCAGAGCCCCCGACTTTGTTGATGGCCATCAGCACGTACATCACCTGCCCATGGTACGTGAAACCCTGTTATCGGTAATACGCACCTTTAGGCCCGAACCTTCTTTCTGGGTGAGAAGCGTTACACCCATCATCCGTCATGGTGGTGGCCTGAAAAGCTACATTATTGAAGGTTCTGGCAGTAAGAGCCTGAACTGCGAATTGCTCAACCAGAGTATCAATACCAATACTTCCTTTGCTGGCGTCTATTCACTGAAACCGCAAGAAAACTATTCCACCCTGATGAAAGCATGGCTCTCTGATTCATACGACAAAGGGCTGATTATGTGTCACCCGGGTAAAACTGCCGGCCACATCAATCTGGATCATTCTCAAGCCAGACAGTTAGAGTTTGATTATTTATCGAGCCAACAATTTCTAGCCGACTGTCAACAAACAGGAGTTGATCTGTGCAGAATGAAGCAATGATTGCCGAGTCTTCACCCTCTTCCATGGTCATTAAGCACCCTTTTCGCTGGCTCGGTCTGATCTGCCTTTTTCAGCTGTTTTTCTGGACCCTGGGCCCCTGGTTGGTCAGGAACACGCTGCACTCTGACACACTTGAAGGCATCGCCTGGGGTAACCTCTGGCAGTGGGGGTATGAAAAACACCCACCGCTGGCAGCCTGGACTGCCGCTTTTTTTTCAAACTTAAGTGATACCAGCGACTGGCCTGTCTATCTCTTTGCCCAGGTTACTGTGGTGATTGCTTTTGTTGCTGTCTGGCGTCTGGCCAGAGAATATTTGACCGAGGCTGGTGCCCTGCTGGCAGTCTTTTTGTTACAAGGCATTCTCTTCTACAGTAACCGGGTAGAAAGACTGACACCGGACACGCTTCAGCATCCAATTTGGGCCTTACTTGCCCTGACTTTTTATTTTGCAGTGACTCGTCAATCCCCGGCTTATTGGCTGCTGAGCGGAGTCATTTCAGGGCTGGCCATTCTGACTAAATATCAGGTGGCCGTTTTGTTTGCGCCCCTGTTTATTGTTCTTTTAATCACCCACGAAGGCAGACTCGCACTTTCCTCCGTTGGCCCATGGTTGGGTGGGCTTCTCGCACTGGCTATCGCCTCCCCCCATCTTTACTGGCTATGGGACAACAACTTTGCAGCAGTGAGCTATCTGGGAGAAAACTACGTTGAAAGTGAGCGTTATGGAACCGGTACACACTGGGATCATCTGATATTTCCTCTGAACTTTATCAAGAATAATCTGGGCAATGTCCTGGTATTCTTTCTTTTGATGATCCCCCTTTTCAGAGCTCCCAGGCTCCCTATCCTTTATGATCGTTTCAAAAAAGTTTTTCTAATCGCCATAGCGACAGGTCCATTTGCCTGTACACTCTTGTTTGGACTGGTAACCGGCGAGAAGCTCGTACCCCGCTGGGCTACCCCCTACTTTGTCTGGCTGCCGCTGCTGGTGCTGGTCTGGACTCGTCCATTGATCGATTACCCGCGTTTCAAGAAAGTGGTGTTCTGGTGTTTATTCACCGGGGTATTGTTTGTTTTATTGAGATGCAGCTACTTGCTGTTCAAACCTGTCTTTGATGAAGATTACTCGGATTCAGTGGAGTTCGTGCCTCTCAGGGCCCAAATGCTAAAAGCTGAAGAGTTGTGGGCATTTCACCAGGAAGATCGCCCTGAAAACGAAGGTTATATCCCTTATCTGGGCGGGCTTCACTACCACGTTGCTGAGCTGCTGGCGTATAGCCAGAATCACAAAACCATTCCATTTTTTGGTCTTAATCCGGCAGAAAGCCTCTGGATGAAAGAAGAAGATTTCCGCAAAAAAGGCGGAATCATTGTCATGACGGATGGCAAGCGATATTCAAAGGAAGTCAGACAAAGGCTTGAAAAGAACTATCCTCAGGCTGAATTTCTAGGGCTCTTTGAATTCGAGCCCGTAACTAAAGTGAAGGTGGATAATAAGCCTAAACTGTTTGTGGAGTATTACCTCTTAAGACCGCAAATGACCCCAGGTAATCTGGCGGAGGGCATTGATTAAGCCGATCCGCCTTTTTCTCACTGAACCTTGACAACCCGGCTGGCAGTGCCCTGGGTAAGGATTTTTACTTTATCGCCCGCAGCAAAGCTAACGGCCGGATCAGCCTGTTGAACAACAGAAACATAAGAGCCGTCATCCAGTCTGACTGTCAGTTCAACACCCTGCCTGGAGGTGATTTTCTTCTCGGCCATATTGCCCAAAACACCACCGGCAACAGCTCCAGCTATTGCTGCAATGGCGCTTTCGCGCTGACCACCAATACTGGAAGCTGCAATGCCTCCTGCCGCTGCCCCTGCCAGAGTGCCGACCTCACCCTGGCTGCCTTCCAGTTTGACCAGCCTGGATTCAGCGACCGTACCAAACCGGACTGTCTGCATTTGACGGGCTTCAGAAGCAGAATAAGTAGTCCCTGTCTGATCAGTCGTACAGCCAACCACAGAGAGAGAAAGCAGCAAGACGGTCCCTGCCTGTTTGATCCTATTGTTCATAAATATGCCTCCTGTTAGGTTTAATTCCAGTTTCCTGTCCAGTTTAGACTGTGCTATGGCGACAAAATTCCCCACTAATCCACTGATTTGGAAAGCCCTCTGATTTCTTCGCGAATGGCAGGATCACCCACTCTCTCGTTGATCGAATCGACCCATTCTGTTTTATAACCGCGAACACCGACGTTCTGCTCCTGGACTTCCAGATTACCGCTTTCCTGAAGAATCTTCTGGAACAAGGCTCTGTCAGCAGGATCCACAATAGGTCCCGGTTCGGGTACCTCTCCGGTTTCCGGGTTGATCCTGGCCGCCAGAAACTTGATTTCGGCATCCAGCATTCCGGCTCTGTCTTTGCCGCTTTTGCAATTGGATAATGGCACAGCACCTACCATATGAGTCAATAGGGCCACTCTGGTAGCCAGCTTATAGGCATCATGATGATGGTGATAATGGCTGCCTTTTTTATAGATTGCTTTAATCTGAGTGGTAAGGTCCTTTACTGTTCGATCATCCCTGGTTAACTGGTCCAGCTGGGCATTCAATTCAGAAACTTTTTCCCCGTTGCCGGCTTCTTCGGCGTCCCTGATCTGCGCCCTGATTTCCTCACCTTTCTTTGAGGTACCGCTGAGAAATTCACCCGCCATACCGCCCGGGATGCCGTCCTTGCCCGGCTTTCCTACCAGCATTTCCATAGCCGGATCGTTCATTTTTTTCTGGAAAGATCTTCCACCTGTTACCAGAGAGGCGCTTCCAACCCCACCCCAGTTCACAGGAATATTAAAGCGTGCCTGTTTGAAATTAAGTTTGATTGTCCGGGTCTGTCCATCAGATCCCGGAAGTTCCATCGTGACAGGCTGTTTAGCAGGGTCAGTAAAGTATTTGAAAGCTTCATTCTGAGCTTTCTGCATTTTTCTCTCTTTTCCGGAACCCAGGCCTGTCGTGACCATGGAGGTGGATGTCATAGCAAGTGTTGGGACTGGCCCTCCCTGTGACGCTATCAGTGCTTGCTCAAAAATATCAGGCCGGGTTGCCAGAGCCGAAAGTAAGATTTCTCTGGCCTTGACTTTTCCACCTTCAGCCTTTAGATCGGGATCCCAGTCAACACCATAAGGATCGGCAATGCCATGTCTTATGCCTGTGTAGACATTACTGTTGTTAATAGAAAAATCACTGCGACTCAGGTTAGTAGCATGATACGTGTTGGTCGAATCGATACCGCTGACTCCATACCCTGCATAGTCAGTTTCATACAGACGGGAAACCTCTCCCCTTAAGGACTCTGGCACCTTGATTTCAGCCGCAGGTTGCTGTCTGGAAGCAAACTCAACTCCAGCCTGAGAAAAAGATTTTTCTATCGTTTTCCAGGGACGAAAATTTAACTGATCGATAAAAGCCTCTTCGAAATCTCTGGCCACGGTTTGCTTATCGACGCCAGCCGAAACCAGGGCGTCCTGCAGAATTTTCGGATAGTACACTTTGGCCTTGCGCATCTCTTCCCTGTTGACAGGTTCATCGCCCTTAAGCTGAACGGTTTGCTGGAGTCTTCTCAACTCATTCAATAGCTGACGATCGAGCTTGGTCAGACGTTCAACATCCTCTGTACGTCCCTCTCTCTGAGCCGAATGTGATTCATTCTTCAGAACTTCTCTGGCTGAATCAAACTGCAGCTTCTGTAACTTGAACAACTCTTTGTGATCGTGAGTACTTCCGGGAACGACCACTTCAGCATCTGATAGAGGTATCTGGTTGTGATCTGAGACGGTCTGGGACTCCCTGCTTTCATTCAGATGCACCTCTAACACTTCTCTGGCAACCTCCCTGTCTACATTCCTCAGAGATAATTCATTGAGGAGCATACCTGGAAGCTTGCGCAGATCTTCCACCATCTTTTCTGTCACGGGTTCATAGTTCTGATGAATCTTTTGCTCATGCTGCTCAATGAACTCTTTCATTGCCAGAATAAGCTCGCCACCATCAGACTGAAGCCGGGCTTCAATGAGAACATCCTTGGCTACGGAAATAGCTGCACTTTCGAATTGATTTCTGGCCTGCCGATAAGCCCTCTGAACTTCAGGACTGTCACCCTCCCCCATTTTTACCTTGGCAAAGACATCCCCAACCTCTCCGAAAATACTGTTTGCCTGAACCTGAGATCGAATATTGTCAGACATTATCTTCGGCACAGGCTGACTGAATGCAGTAATTTGTCTCTGCTCTATAGGGATATTGCGAGGTGCCGGGTTACCTCGTCCCGGCAACTTTTTGAGAACATTTTTAATGGCTTTGATGAACCTGTTCTGGCGGCTGCTGTGCCTCGCCTCCTGCGTTTCCCCGATATCCGGAGTTGCCGCTTGAGGGTTAACCGATGCTGGCTGGATGCCCGATGGAAGTTTGCTGCCATCCATAGCTATGATTCCTCAGTCAGGGATAAATTCCGGGCAGTGCAGAAAGAATCAGTAAATCACTGGGCACCGCCACAGGGGTTGTCTGATCATACCGGGAGCAAATCTGTGTCCACTCATGTCTGGGATTAAAGAACAGACCTGGAATATGATTTAGTAGCATTAGCAATAAGCCTTTGACATCCTATTAGAAGAATAGCCAAAGGCAGAGCCTGTGACTTGTCATCGGTAGCTATTAACACCCTGAATGATGACAATTGTAATAGTTTGATAGGTAGAATTTCATATTGCCGGAAGCTCTAAGCAGGAACAGACTAGCTCCGATATTTTGAGGTGGCAGTTAACCAGACTCTCCATCTCTTGTTGCCGATATTCCTTATTAATGGTGATACATCAATGGCACTGGATAATACTGATCTGAACGAATACCGAATCGAACATGATCTGCTGGGTGAAGCCCCTGTACCCCGGGACGTTTACTATGGCATCCAGACTCAGCGAGCCATGGAAAACTTCAACATTTCCGGTGTCACTCTGAACCACTTCTCAAACATTCCGATAGCCTTGGCCATGGTTAAGAAATCCTGTGCACTGGCTAACCGTGATCTGGGAATGCTGGATGCAGCCAAGGCCGATGCCATTGCAGATGCCTGTGATGAAATTATTGCCGGTAAGCTGCATGACCAGTTCACCGTTGACATGATTCAGGGCGGGGCCGGAACCTCCACCAATATGAATGCCAACGAAGTGATTGCCAACCGCGCACTGGAGCTGATGGGTTACCGTCGTGGTCAATATGAGCACCTGCACCCAAACACACACGTTAACATGGCACAGTCTACCAATGACGTTTATCCAACGGCTATGCGTCTGTCCATGGTGTTGAAGCACGACGAACTGGTTGTAGCTGCCATGAGCCTGAAGAATGCCTGTGATGTTAAAGCAGAAGAGTTCAAAGACGTTCTGAAAATGGGCCGTACCCAGCTGCAGGATGCTGTTCCTATGACTCTCGGTCAGGAATTCCGTGCTTTCTCAACCACCATTGGTGAAGACATCGACCGTATCAAGGATATGGCCAAACTGCTGTGTGAAATCAATCTGGGTGGTACTGCCATCGGAACGGGTATCACTGCAGACAGCCGTTACGCCCCTCTGGCGGTTAGATACCTGTCTGAAATTTCCGGCCAGAATATGATCCTGGCCAGTGATCTGGTAGAAGCCACCTCGGACATGGGCGCTTTTGTCATCTTCTCCAGCGCCCTGAAGCGTATGGCCGTCAAACTGTCCAAGATGAGTAATGATCTGCGTCTGCTCTCCTCTGGTCCCCTGTGTGGCTTTAATGACATCAACCTGCCTGAAATGCAGCCAGGTTCCTCCATCATGCCGGGCAAAGTTAACCCGGTTATTCCTGAGGCCATGAGCCAGATCGCTTTCCACGTTATCGGAAACGATCTGGTCGTTACCATGGCTTCAGAAGCAGCCCAGCTGCAGCTTAACTACGCTGAGCCGGTACTGGTTTACAAGATTCTGGAATCCATCCAGCAGCTCACCAACGGTATGTTCATGCTGTCTGATCGCTGCGTTAAAGGCATTACGGCTAACAGGGACGTCTGTACGGATTATGTCTACAACTCTGTTGGCCTGGTAACCGCTCTGAACCCATACCTGGGTTACGAAAATTCCAGCCGCATTGCCAAAACTGCCTTGAAGACCGGTCGTCGTGTAGTAGATCTGGTTAAGGAAGAAGGCTTGCTGACAGACGAGCAACTGGCGGAAATCCTCAAGCCAGAAAACATGATCGCGCCACTGGACCTGAGCAATAAGGTACACTGATCGTTAAAATCAGTCGTATATAGTGACATCCGGTGTATGAAGAACCGCGCTATTGCAGGTGCGGTTCCTTTATCAGCCCTTTGTCCCCGGAATCCGTTGAAAAATCAAGACCAACAAGGATTTTACCGCCCAAAACCTGCCCTTCTGCTTACTTACCCACATTTAATAAACATTTACAGTAGTTATACCACTTGGAATGTATAATTTTTTCATTAACATTGCGCATTCCGTTAGGCGACCAGTAGAAAGCGAAATTATCTGGACCATTCAAACGTAATTACGACTTGGAAATATCGGACATCGAATAACCAAGCTCAGTATACTGGGTTGTAGTTTGCAAAAAGCTGTCCAGCAAAATCCAGGCAGAACAGCCCACTCAGTGTAAGTTGTAAAAGAGACAACAGGCGTTACAAGAAACAGCCTGCGCGGAGCATAGCTACTTCGAGGTGTTGTTACTTCAGTGCATTGTTACAAACCTCTGCTACACTGAGATCGAATTCCACAGCCGTTAAGCATGTAAAAAAATGAATGACGTGGTTCTACCTTCGCAAATTTTCTCCGGCCTGACGGCGTTTGATTATTAAATCCGTCTACGGCAACTTTTATACAGTTACAGTGGAGTCGTTATGCAGCAACAGGATATGAAGCAGGAGCCCACCGTTTTCATCATCGACGATGACGAGGCTGTTCGTGATTCGCTGAAAATGCTGATGAAATCTGTTGGACAGACAGTAGAAGCTTTCTTTTCCCCAGCCGAATTTCTGGAAGTCTACGATGAAAACCGTCCGGGATGTATCGTACTGGACATTCGTATGCCGGGAATGAGTGGGCTTGAGCTACAGAGCAAACTCAACGAAATGCACTGCATTCTGCCTATCATTTTTATTACCGGACACGGCGATGTACCTATGGCCGTTCAGGCTATCAAGGATGGTGCAATGAACTTTATCCAGAAACCGTTCCGCGATCAGGAGCTTCTGGATCTGATTAATGACGCCTTGAAACTTGATGCGCAACAACGTCGTGAGCTGCTCGAGCACAAAGAAATCCTTCGTCGTCTTTCTACGCTGACTGACCGTGAGCGTGAAGTTCTACACCATGTCGTTGAAGGTAAGGCGAACAAGGTGATCGCTGCTGACATCAATCTGAGCCAGAGAACGGTAGAAATCCATCGCTCTCGTGTGATGGAAAAAATGGGCACCAAATCCCTGGCCCATCTGGTTCGCCAGGTTATGCAGGTTAAAGAGCACCTGGAAGGTGAATTTTACTTCAAGGTCTGATCTCTATCCGGGGCGCCTTTATGAATGACGCCCCGGTTCATTAATCTCTCCCTGGTAGTGGTCAGCACACAGTCTTGTCAGTCCATAACACGCCAGCCCTGCTCCTCACAATTATCTCTGGATTCCCTGCGAAGCCTTGCGCCACCTTTTAAGTAGTCCCCGTACAACGTCTAGTACATCCCTCCATTCAGCAATTCTGAGACTAATCCTAAACTCCTAATACGCTATGAGAGAGCTGAGGGCAGAAGTCGATTTTTCTTAAATGAACGAGACTATTTTTGGGACTATTTTTGGCTACCTAGCGGTAACTGAATACTTTATTAATAAAAAAATCGATCATTTCAGAAAAATCATCTACTTTATTGCAACTAAAGTTTTTCTTTCATTGCAGATAACGCTCTGCTGGATGTAGATGCCCTGTGTTAAGAGAGCAGGTCATTCTTTCAGAGCATGAGTACAACAGAGTTTCCATTTTCTGGCAGGATACCCGGTTACCCTGCAGAAGCTGGCGGCTCGGCAAAAGACACAAGTATTGTTATTGAATTGACCATCAAGGCTGCCCCTATGAGCTTGGCAACAAAAGCTACTGTGTATCTTCTGGAACAGGATACAAATGTTACCGACACCATCCGCAGCCTGTGTGATGAGAAGTCTATGCTACTCGAATGTTTCAGCAACAGCAGTGAACTGTTGATGGCGATGCAGGCCATAAAGCCTGACTGCATCATTGCTGAGAATGAAAAAGAAAGTAAAGAAGCTATACAGCTGTTAGAGACCCTGAACGAAGCTGAATATGATATTCCTGTGATCGTTCTTGGACACCATAACGATGTCCACACTGCCGTCGCGGCCATTAAGGCAGGCGCAGTCGACTACATCGAAAAGCCCGTTATTTATGGCCGACTGGCTGAACACTTTAACCAGGTGATCGGCGGAGGGGGTGCTGCTGCGGTTTGATTCATTTCAACTCACAGATGATTCCAGCCCCCTGACGTAACCAGCCAGCTCATCAAGCAGAGCCTGCTGTGCAACGGAAGCCATCCCCTGTGCTTCATCCATAGCCTGCCAGAATGAGCCAAAGCCGAGAATCCGGTCGTCACCGTCAGACATTCTCAGCTTTCGATAAGATTCCCAGGCTTCCAACTCTTCGACATCCAGTGTCTCCGGGTAATGTCGTGCCCGGTAACGAAATAACATGTCATCCAATCGCGCATCATCGAAAGAAAAGCCCAGTCTGGCCAGACAGGAAGGCTCCGAAGATCTGATCACCTGCATTCGCTCTTTATCTTCATCAGAGAAAAAACCACCGGTATAGATCATCTGATCCGGATCGCTGGAAGTGTTTTCTGGCGCAGAGTCAAATACCTGCTGAACCTTCTGCATCACTTGTGGATGTTGCAGCAGCCATTCCCTGTTCCTTGAGCACGCATTCAGATCTATCCCCAGTCGCTGCTGGTCCTCTGACCTCAGTACCTTCAGGGGAGCTACCACCGGGCATTTATTGATATGCACCACTTTCAGAGCAATCCTTTCCTGCCCTTCTCTGGCAGGTGAGAATAATCGCGCCTGTAACTCTTCCACCGACAGGTCCATCAGAACTTCAGGGTCAACAGACAAGTCGTAAACCACCACCCCATTGCGATTAACTGGATGCATGGCAACAGGCATCACGATGGCAAGACAATGCCTCTGGGCACCAAACATACCGGAGACATGGACAACAGCCTCTTTTTTCATCAGATTCAACTGCCGGGAAACGTCTCTCTTATTGCGAAGGTTCAAGATAAAGTTGAAGACTCGGGGTTGTCGGTCACGTATCAGACGTGCCATCGCTATGGTGGCTCTCACATCAGACAAAGCATCATGAGCATCGCCATGATCAATCCCGTTTGCCTGGGTCAGTTCTTCCAGCCTGTAACTGTTAAAACCATCTTCTCTTTTGGGCCAGGCAATACCTTCGGGCCTCAGAGCAGCGGTCAGCCTCACCAGATCAATGAGATCCCAGCGACTGTTTCCGTTCTGCCACTCCCTGGCATAGGGATCATAAAAGTTTCGATAAAGGCTGTTACGAGTCACTTCATCATCAAAGCGAATCGAGTTGTAACCTGCGGCACAGGTTCCGGGCTCCACCAGCTCGGCATGAATCCGACGAATAAACTCCGGCTCAGCCACCCCTCTTTCGTTGACAACCTGAGGTGTCAAACCGGTGACCAGACAGGCCATGGGATGAGCCAGATGATCTGGGGGTAGCTTGCAGAAGATATTGAGAGGCTCCCCGATTTCATTCAACTCGGCATCAGTTCTGATACCCGCGAACTGGCAAGGCCAATCCGTCGCGGGATCGGTGCCAAAGGTTTCGTAATCGTGCCAGTAGAAACTAGATAACATAACCAAATTCACCCAAATAAATATAATTACAAAAAATCCATTAAAAACAAAAACTTAAAAGACAAAATCATTCATTTTTAATCAAGTACTTTCGTCTTATTTTAGCTTGCATCATGACATAGTGTGTACATATCTGTGTACAGATTTGCCAGCACCTGAATTTTCCACCAATATACACACTCGGTTTCAAATATGTACACACCTATAATATGCCTCTATCCGATACAAAGCTTCGAAACATTGCCGGTAAGCCTTACAGCGGCAAGCCTGAGTTGGCTGACCGTGACGGTCTGAGTGTTCGGATTTCCGGATCCGGAACTATTAGCTGGCAATACCGTTTTAGGTTTCAGGGAAAGGCCGCCCGCCTAACAGTTGGCAGATATCCTGACCTATCACTCAAAGAAGCCAGAGAGACCCTGCCTGACATCAGGAACCTTTTAGCAAATAATATCGATCCAAGAAAAGCATGGAAGCAGTCTACCTCTGATGTGATCACTGCTGAGGATTGCGTCAAAAAGTTCTTAAAAATTAGAGTACCCAAATTAAAAGAAAAGTCTCAAGTGCTCTACAAGAGCGTATTCAACCGTCACTTCAAAACACTATTCCCCGGTCGTGCTATTGATTCTGTCCCGCTCGATGAATGGTTGGACTGGTTCGATGAGATGGCTGAAGATAATCCAAAGATCGCATCAAGCCTGCTGAAATCTGCCAAAACGCTTTTCAACTGGTGCAGTCGTCGACGGATGATCAATCCACCAGCAATGATGATTCTGAAGCCTGGTGATGTCGGTCTTCCGTCAGACACGGGAGAGCGAGTTCTGACACTGAACGAATGTGGCGAAATCTGGAAAGCTCTCGACAGATCACGAGCCGCAGCATCAACACAGATCTGCATTAAGCTCTGCATGCTATACGGATGTCGTCAAAGCGAGATTAGAGAGTCCCATAGGGATCATTTCGACATGCAAGAGATGGTTTGGACAGTGCCCAAAGAGCTGAGCAAAACCAATAAACCGATTAGACGCCCCATAACCAGTGAAACTGAGAAATTGATCAGGATGGCATGGTCATTCTATGGTGAAGCAGGTTACCTTCTGCCGGCAGAGCAAAAGCAAGACAGGCCCTGTCATTACAGTGTCATCAATAAGACGGTAAGAGCCATTCGCCAGCGTCTGAGAAATGACAAAAAGGTCATTGAGTCATGGCGTTGTCACGATTTCAGGAGAACGATATCAACCAGACTTTCTGAAGAAGGAATCATGCCACATGTCACAGAAAAAATGCTTGGCCATGTGCTTACTGGAGTAATGGCGGTTTATAACAAACATGACTGGCTTGAGGATCAACGCAATGCCTACGAGCTTTGGAACAGTAAAATCCTGGCCGCAATCGGCTAAGCTTTCGGTGCTCTGGGAGCACCAACCCAAGCATCATTCAGCTTCATCCAATGCCAGCAACTTCTCTAAAAGCTCTCTTCGCAGCTCTTCCTTCTCTTCCAGATCCACTTCTGACTGCGATAAGGCCCTGATGCACTGCACAATTTTTTCATCTTTGGAGGCCAGTTCAGATAGTACCTTTAGAACCCTGTTTACCGTTGTTGCTGGATCTCCGCTGTATAGATCATGTTCCTCCATCCCGTCTACTCCTGTATCGCCTAAAATACACTGTTCATATATACAGTATTTTATTAGGTTATCCAAATAGTTTCATTGCAGACAAAGACCCCAGAACCGTCATTTTTGGGCTGGGAGCTTTTTTGCGCAAAGCAGAAAATCTGATAACCTGATCAGCAGGAGAACAACAACACAAGGAAACGAAGTGAAAAAATTACTCACCCTTCTTGTTCTGTCCCTACCCCTTCATACTGTTCAGGCATTAGAAATTGGGAAAGGAAAGGTCATCAGCTCCAGCACTCAAATGATAGAGATATTCGTCTCTGAGGAGCGTGCCAAGTACGGCGATGTGAGTGCTGAATGCACTCTGTTCGACAACCAGAAAAATGAGATAGATACGGTAAAAACCCGTTTCATTCAGGATCGCATGCCGCTGCATTTCAAGGGAAGGTACTGGCACGTATACGACATTAGCTGCAGGCTGTTCAAACCCAAAACATCCTGATCAATCGTATAAGGTGATGATGTAGCTTCCCACAGCCAGGAGCTTATCAAAAATCCTGAAGAGGTGCCCCGGGCTGTAGGTTTCATCATATGCCAATAGATCATTATCAGCTTTTAGATTGACGTAACCATTAACAAGACCAGCACAAAGGCCGTAACAACTCGACCACGCTTGCTGGTAATCACCTATTTCAGTTCTTGTGCCACCCAGCGCAGTCATAGAGTTTAAAACTAACCAGTCTCCTAAAACAGACTGATTCCTGACATAGCGATAAAGCTTATTACCCTTTGGAGTGTCGGCGGCCCAGTGACTGGTGTAATGCGGTGGGTTTTCAGATTGTCCTATAACCCCAGCCATAGACTGCTCAAAAACAACAGAATGAATGCTTAAAATCTTTTCAGCACTGCTGTAAACCATCTGCCCCTGAGCATTATAAACAGCCATGCCGAATTGATCTTTGGTCAACGGAACACTGAATACTCTGATGCGAGCCGAGCCGCCATTAGGAATCACGTACAATGTAACACTGACACAAACATCACCACTGAATTGTGCGCTGGTAATCCTGGCACATCCATCTCTTACCGCGACAGTCGGCATATTCTTTCTACCTACTGAGACAGTATGAAACCCCTTTCCAAGCCAGACTTCTTTTACAAGATGCGAGTTAAAGTGAACACCGTCAACAACATAGCTGCCATGATCATTTTTAACCCTGAAACCATAGTCAGTAGTCATAAACAATAAACCTCAAATACCCATTCGGCTTATCGCCCTCGAAATCAGTCATACTCCGGCATTTAACACGAACGACGCCTGACTCAAGCCAGACAATCGCCTGCGTAGCAGTGGTTGAGTTAACGACCAGAGATGTAACGTACATATTTGGAGACACAGGAAACGGCAGGGAGATAGAAAAATCATTCGAACCAATGACCGCCTGAGCCTCATAAATCGGCTTGGCATTGCGCCTTGAAGTATCCATCGACAGCGTTCCATCTGCCGAATAAACCCGTATACCAGCACTCATAACAACTGACCTATCTCAACCCGCAGAACATTACTGGCATCAAACACCTTGATAATATTGTTATTGATTTCAAGACGGCCGCCAGTCTCTGCAGACTTGATTGAGAGCTGTCCCTTAAACGTCAACTTGTTCTGAGTCTTGTCATACACCAGCTGTGCATTGTTGTACGTCTTATCACCAGTCCCGATCCAGAACGGGTAATTGCCTGCGCTGGAGATCTCCACCCGCACACCTGCCGCTGCATCGGTCTTAAAGGTTCCACCAGTCACCGTACCCATATACGCAGACACAGCAGAAAGACTCTGGATAGAACATTTATCCGCAGTAACCGCGTTGGCTTTCAGCTTGGGTGTTGAAATGGAATCGTCGCCTATCACCGTCTCGTCGACTTGCAAAGTACTGGCCTGGTGAACGGACGACAACACGCTGTCATCACCCCATTGGTCAACCCAGCCAAGCCGGAAATACCATTGCCCGGAGAGAGTCAGGTTAATAAAGCTGGTTGTCGAATCAGCAAGCAGGTTATCAGGCGACGGGGTAAAGTCCGAGCTCTGCGCCCCCCAGACTCTCAGCGAACGAATGTCCTCAGCGGTGTTGGGATCACAGCTAATGGTGATACCGTCAATCAGTCCGGAAACGATAATGTTATTGGGTGCTGCTGGCGGTTCGTTGCGAACGTCCAGTGAAGCCGGTTCACCGGGGCGCCCCTTGGCATTGAAAGGTGTCACCCTGACCGCAAATTCACGACCGGCTCCGTGATTGCGGGCCTGCTCTGCTGAGTAGTCCCACTCGATCACGGGAATGTTTTTCTCGGTATGAAGAACCACCTCGTCTTTAACCACTTCCACCTGGTAATGCACCGCACTGAGCACCTCATCCCACTTTACTTTCAACACCGGACCCGTGAAGGGCTCACGTAAAGCAACCGTAGTGGAGGGCGGTATATCAAAATCCGGACCTTTTAACTCAATGGTTTCATAGGCCCACTCTCCTTGACCGTCCCCCACAGCCGCCACTCTGAAGTAATTGATACCGTTGTAGAGACGGGTTTCCCATGTGTTGTGTTGTTGTTCCTGAACTCTGGCCCAGTTGCCACCGTCAAGACTGTGATCTATCAAATACAGCTGAGCCACACCGGACGATTGCCAGCTGAGGATCGCTGTTTGAGGATCTTCTACCGATTGAACAATCAGGAAGCTGGTAATAGAAGGCAGTGATGGGTTCGGCAGGGTACTGCCGCCACCATCTTTTTCGGGTACCGGCACATCGTCGAAGGTATACACCACGGGATTATCCCAAAGCGCAGTAATATCTACCTGATCATCACCGGCGGGTGACACCTTGGTAATAATGAAGTCACGGCAGAAGGCGCCATCAACACCAACTTGGTACTGAGTGCGTTGCTGACGATCTCCGGTATAAAGCTGAAAGTCCGGCTGCTCCTGCAATATCAATTCCTGAGCATTGGCACCTGCTTCAACCGGGTAAGGTCCGGCAAAGCTGCCGTCCGGTCGGCACAGGGCAATATAATTCTGTTTGGTGTCGTGCAAAATGACCGGATCGGTCAAGCGCACCCGGGCGCCTTCATGGCTGATCACTTCACCGCTACTGCCCCACCCTTTCAGCCAATAGCTGATGCCTGCCCGGTCACCCCAGATACTGTTCAGACCTTTGTTGCTGACGGAGAACTTGAGCTGCATCCGTCGATAAACCATCTTGGCCGCTTCATAGATGCCAATATTGAAAGCCTGCTCCAGATTATCCACCGCTGGCAGTTTGATGCGTTTGGGGTTGTTAGCGGTGTGGTTAGGCAGCTGACACAGCACTTCGTCCATGGCCGACAGCGACGCATTCCAGAATTCGACAATAATACTGTCATTGTCGCCCGACTTCGGAAAGCTTCGCTCTACCGTCGGTGCGCTAAGCATATCAAAGGGCGTGTACATGCTGTTGCGGATCATCCGCTGCATGTCTATCACAACATAGAATTTGCCGTTGTGGGTCAGCACGTTGCCACGACCACAAGCCGCTATTTCCTGAAGGGCCGACAGCAAGGTACCACGGGTATCAAAGACACGGTTTGTCGTTTCTTCACGACTGGCCCAGATCTGATGATTACCCAGAATGTTATCCAGATCGATCAGGGATTCATCCAGCCTGCCACCGTGATCACTGCGAATGGCGTTGCAGAAGTTCCAGGCGATTTCCCGGGACGGTCTTATATCGCTCCAGCTGTCACCCTGCCATACCGGCATTTTCGCAGTAGCAAAAAGATTAAATTTACGCTCTGACACGGCAGACAGACTGTTGCTACCTTGAGCAATCACCGCAATCTTGGTCACGCCCGGGTAACTCTCAACACTGGGATAGTAAGCCCGAGCCCCTTCCCAGTGAATACTGTCGACCACCCTGCTATCCGTACCGGCGCTGTTAGTCCGAACCAGCGCCACCTGATAACGGCCTGTTGTCGTCAGTTCAATGCGCTCACTCCAGCGCTGTGGAGTATTGGTTGAAGCGGTATATGAATAGGTTTTAGTCTGGGCTGTCCCGATGGCATTACCTTCATCATCAATCTGCTGATACATAACATCCAGAGTGACAGAACGGCTGTACATATCACCATCATCATCCAGACCATAAAGCCCTGCACGGCAGGCAAAGTCCAGACCGATAAAGTTGGCCTTCTGACCTTCGGTGACCAGCACAATATATCCGGTCGGGCCCGTGTATTCGTCTTCATTGGGACCGAACAATTCAATACCAGCCACCTCATCACTGGTATCCACATTATCAGGAAAGAGCGTGACCGGATCATCGGGACCACAGACCTCTACCTGAACACCGGGGAACTCATCAGCCGGGGTATCGCCGATCATCAGGGTTTCAAGATCGAACTCACCATACCCGACACAAAACAGCTGATAGAGGTTTTGAGTATTGCCGGTATTCTCCCGCCAGGGCTCCGACAGCCAATCCATATTATGGCGGTTACGCCCACAGGCAAAAGGGACAGGCTCCATTAAACGGGCATTGTTGCCCTGAGCGGTAGCGTCATACGTGGGGCTGGCGTCTGGCAATGCCTGCTGTGTGGGTGGTGGTTCGATAGAAGCCAGAGCCACTGCGCTGACTGCCAGAGAAACCGCCAGGACAATAGTAAAGGGATCAAAGCCGAAGGGCCTGACCGCCAGATCATAATTCTGACCCTGAGCAAGTATCAGACAAGGCCAGTCTTCCGGCGCCACCCTCTGACCATTTACCAGACACTCAACCGGCTGGGTCTCACGATCCTGAGAATATCCCGGCACATTGGCCAGCATCCATTCATGAAGGGTCTGACCTGTAGCCGCTTCAATCACTTCTTCGTTGTGGCGAAGGTTAAGAATGTTCGGGGAAACGTGAATGCGTGCGGACATAGAATTCTACTTTTGGAAAGAGTCGTTTAATACGGGTTACCGGCTCAAACTTCGAAAGAGCGCCTTCATGGCAATGGAGCACCCCGCCGCCATCAATGTCGAGATAGATGCCGAGATGACGAACCACCAGCTTTGCCGACTGGCCACGGATAAAACACACCGCTACTGAACCATGAACCGGCACCGGTGAATGCTGCCAGTCACCCGAACGGATCTGATCAGAAAACGCCTGGTGAATTTCTTGGGTGTTGTCTGTGGTAACGTCATTTAATCCGGGCAAGTCTTCACAACGGAACTGCTGTGACAGCACCGCCATTACCAGCCCCCAACAATCGTAGGTGTCTGGACCCCGGGCATAGGCCACCCAAGGCTTACCCAGATAGTCATGAACCCAATGCATAAAATAAGACTCTGTTAGATGGCTGGAATCAGCGGACCAGACCCGGCGCAAAGTCGGGCGTATACAGGAGATAAGGGAACGGTCGGTTAACGACATCGACCAGAGTGGCCGTTGCATTCATTTGGCCGTCTTTATTACTGATGCCTTCCAGAGTCCATTCGAAAGGCACATTTTCGGGACCGGTAATTTCACCAGTATCAAGATTCTGCAGGTAGAGTCGTCGGTATACTTTCAGCTCACCCGGGTGCAACAGCGCCTTGTCCAGCTCTTCTTCCAGAGCCATGGTGACATCGCCCAGGCTGATCGGGAAATCGGTATAGCCCTGATCGTTCCGTTCCGGATGTTTGGCCGAAATTGGAGCCGGTTCAAAACGCACCACCTTACCCGCATCAACCGGCGCCGTGGCTTCCAGTGTCGCTTCTATCGCTTCTGTACTGGTCAGTGTCGATACAAAACGCCATGGTCTGACAATGCCTTGATCGTCAGTAAAGCCTTGGTGATGGAATTCGAAAGTATCGAGTACGATTTTATTGACCGGTGCGGAAGCGTAGGCTGTTTTTAGTGCCTCGCTCATGGGATGGGGTTGTCCTTATGGGTTGAGGGTCAGGCGAATTCGCCGTGCCAGTGGGGTGGAGTGTAGGTCACTTGCTCCTGTGTGTCCGGATCGGTCATGGTTACCGATGCTCGGCTGTAGGCTTTTTCATACTTGGCTGTCTTTGCAGGGTCTGCATCCACTTCTTCTTTGGTGCCCAGTACTTCAAGATGGGTGAAGCTGTTCAGCATTTCTCTTTCTTCGTTGGTGCTGGTTCTGCATAACGTAACGCTGTGCAATTCACCGCCGTGCTGAACGAGCGTCATACAGATATTCAGAACCGGATTACCGTCTTCGTCGCTATGGCCTTTATCAATCAGTTCCTGCTTGAGTGCAGGCAAGTTTGATGTGTATGTTAATAGGTCCATAAATCTTAGATTCATGCAGAACTTCCTTGGTTAATGACAAACAACACTACAAGACAATATTAGGCACTGCCCAGAGCAGCTATCTGCTCTAAAGTCAGAGCTTTATGCCATATTCTAAAATCTTGAATATGCCCGTTTATTGAGTAGGATCCATTTTTTGTAGAACCAATGCACATACTTGTACTGCTGGGCAAAGGCGTTGCATCATTAAGCATCACCGACTCCTCACCGTTGATAAAACCCTTGATCTGATCAGGTAAGAATTGAAGACAGACATTCACACGGTCTTTTCTTGAGCCAATATCCTCAACTTTGGTACGCGCTATCTTACTAGCGACACCAGTTATCCCAAAGTTAATAGCCTTATCGCTTCTCCAGTCTGCAAACAAGGTCCTTATACCACCGTCATAAAACTCAAAAAGCCTTATCCCACCATTCTCAACATCATCGGATCGACAAGAAAGAAACACTGTCATTCCTTTTTGACTGAAATTTTCGGCCCCATCGACCAGGATCAGATCACCGGCTCGGGTAGCAGCTGCCCCTGTTGTCGGAATTCTGGAACTTGCATGGGCGCTTTTTTCGAATTGTGGAAGCTTTAGCTCAATTTTCGATCCATTTTCTGTTCCGCTGGACAATTGAGTAACTGAAGCCCTTATTTCTGTGGTATCCGCCCCGATCAATATGGTTGCTGAAAACAGATACCAGCCATCACCTTCTTCCTTTACTTCCGCAACAACTGAACCAAAAACAGAAACTTCCTTGGTATCGACGTACAAACTAGCATCCCCCAGAAACTCTGGGTTAGAAAAACGAATCCTAATCCTGTGTTTCCCAGACAAATGCCGAACCAGTACACTGTAGGTAAACTTGTCGCCATTATTGGTAGCCTGTAATGCGGTTACAGGAACCAGACCATAAGCACTCTCGTCCCCCATAACCCCTTCAAACTCAAACCTCCTGGCATTAAAGCCACCGTCAATAAAGTCGGTAATAGTGTTGCCATTGACTTCACCCCAAAGATCAACCGAGTTTGAAAGAATCATTAGATTAGTTTGATCTTCCTCATGCCGAAGCCCTTCTGCTTCAAACCTGGGCACATTAATTCCAGCTGCTGTCACTACACCGGATTTGTTGGTACCGGTAGCATTACTGGAGCGTGAGAAACTGGCCGACCGACTCGGCAAATCCACCATCACAGACCCATCCTGAGCCGCCGAAACATCAACCTGATCCGCTGGCCCAAACCCTTCCTCAATCCGCAAATCCGAAATCAACGGCAAATGAAAATCAGGAGCAGGCACCGCCGCCAATCTCAACGCATCACGCACCGTCTCCAAATCCGCAATCTGATCCGCCCGATCAGCCGCCGCTTCAGCACGAACGGCATTGGACCCGGATTCATCACGATACTGCTTGGAAAGAGTCAGATCACCCTCCACCTGATCATTCCACTGACGCTGCACGTTCCTGATGCTGGGAATGGGATTGCCACTTTCCGTTGGAATCCAGGCTTGATCATCACCCTCAGTCACCTGTTGGAGTGTATCCGATGCTGATTCAGCTTTTTGGGTGGCGGCTTCCAGACGGTCGCTGATCGTTGTGCTCATTGCTTGCTCCACTGTTCGGGGAGGGTGTAATTAATGGTCTGATAATATTCGTGACTCTGGCTCAAAATACGCTCAAGCTCAGTGGCACCGAAAGGTACCAGCCAGTTAATGGTTTCATGGTAACGGTCAGCCGCTGCCAGAATCGCCAGCGTTTCCTGTGAACCGTATTGCAGAAGGAATTCTGCGGTTGCGTCGTCGATGATGTTTAGACGAAAGCATTCCAGCTCGACTTTTACTCTCCAGTAGACGCTATCTGTCTGATACTCCTCAACAGAGAGCAGGCGAACCTGATGGTCAGAAAAATCAAAACCGATCTTGAGCGTCTGATTAAACCAGCTTTCGCCATAGCCTGACTCTTGCTCACGAAACTGCTGGAACCTGATAAGCTGGTCGTCATTCCACAGGTATTCGACGGTAAAGGTTTCAATGGTTTGATGCTGGGGATTGATACCGCCCGAAGGTCCGTTGATTTTGCTAACGTTTCGAGCCATGGGCAGAGTGTAGCTGTATCCGTTTTTTTTGGGTTGCCCTAAGGAGTCTGGCCAGCGCAGATCAGTCATAAACCTCTGCCTGCAAACTGATGGGCCAGCTGTTGTTCGTGTAAGAGCCTGTATTCAGATCAATAATTCTCATGCGTTTCACTGCCATGGTTCCGGATACACTCACCGGAGCACGAAACCAGACCGCGCCCTTATACACCTTTCTTAGCCACCACCAGTCAAAGAGTGATTTTTGCAGGTCGTCCAGCTCCAGACTGGCCTTGATAATCTGAACAGGCACCTTTTGACGAATACGAGCACCAGGAGAAAAGCCCAGCTTTTCATCGACTGTTACCCGCTGAAGGTTTGGATTGTGGCTATAACCTTGCATCTTCCACACAGGGAGAACATCGGGCCAGACAATCACTGCTTCGGTCATAGCCTGCTGCCCGGGTTGAGTGGATAAATGCCTTCCAACGTTCTTCTGACTTCACCGCCATTCTTAAGGTCGGTAAGCAATGCCTGTCGAGACTGGCCAACGGCAATACTGACGACTTGTGCTACAGGGTCAACCGTTGCGGTAGTTCCCTGTGGCGCTTCATTAATTTGAATGCTCCAATTCACATCAGAACTTCCGGAAGCCATACCCGACTTATTATTCTGATCAAGATAAGCCTTCAGGTCCGCATTGGTCCTCGAATCAACCACCCGCTCACCTTTATCCAGCAACCAGGTACCTTCTTTCGGGATGTAGTCAATGCCATCGTGCGCCATACCCTGCATCTCAGTGCCGCTGATGGTGGTGACAATGCTGGCGGTTTGAGCAGCTACCGTCGCCATTGCAGGAATATTGGCAGGAAATGGCAGAGCGGCAGCGTTAGCGATACCGGTTTGAATTTTCACGATGGAGTCTGCAATAGCAAAGGCTTTGGATACAGCAAACATGGCCTGATAAATGCCGGATTGCTCACCCGCAAAGGTTTTACTCAGATCCGCCAGCTCACCAAACAGCTTGCCGCTGTTCTGAAGCTGAACACTGAGACTCTGAGCCAGCAATAGCTGACGATCTTCTTCTGCCTTACCGACAATGGAGGTTTTCAGGTTTTGATAGTTCTGAAGGTTGACGACATCGGCGTCACGCCATTGCTGAAGTTTTTCCAGCTTCTGTTGCTCATGGAGATCAATCAGTTCGGCTTCAGTCATCAGTGATTCTTGCAGCCGCTGAAGTTCCGCCTCCATACCTTGTATTTCTTTGTCGGAAAATGCCGGGGCATTGCTGGCTGAAGTGGCTGCGACGATATCGGCAGGTGGTAGAGCAGGCGCAACTGCTGCGGCTTTGGCTTCTGCTTGGACCTGTGCCAGTTCTCGCCATTTGTGAACATAGACTTCGAGCTGATCACTAGGCAGTGGTTTACTGACAAGATCAATATAATCGTTCCGGGCTTTATTAATTTCGACGCCCAGCTCCTGAGTCATAGTCTGGAGAGTCTGGTTATACTCAGCATTGACACCAGGCAGCTTGTTGATCAGATCGGTAACGGCCTTGTCCAGGTACGTGACATCATAAACAAGGGCGTAGACCGCTTCTTTCCATGTTAGCGCCAGTCCTTCAAAGATAAATTCCCAACCACGAATCACATCACCCACTAAACCAAAGCCTTTCATCAGGCTGTTAACAACTTCGGTGGCAACTTCACCAAACCCACCCGCTGCATTACTGGCATTAACCAACTCTTCAGAAATCCCCTGAATAATGGGGGCCAGTTCAGCAGTGAGCGCCTGGGTAAACCCTTTGGTTGTCAGTGAGGTTTTATAGAAGGCGTCGTTCGCCTGTTCTATTTTTGCCGCATCCACTCTGGACAGAGCAATACCGAAGTTTTCTGCCTCATCCTGCATGGCCTGCAGACCATCTACACCGGCATCAAGAGTGTTTAAAAGACCAACACCCTCTGAGTCAAAAAGCTTGAAGGCCAACCGCACCTTATCAGACTGACTTTCCACTTCTCCCATGGCCGCAGCGATAGCCTGAAACTGCTGATCAGGTGACATCTCTGCCATAGCCTCGGCAGACAGCCCCAGTTCATCGAGAGCCCCGACGGCCTCACCGGTACCCTGTGCTGCTTCAGCAACACGCCGGGTCATCCGCTGTAAACCCATGTTCAGCTTTTCAGTGCTGACACCTGTCAACTCACCCGCATACTGCAAACCCGCCAGAGCTTCCGTACTGATGCCGATCTTGTCTGCAAACTTGGCTTGCTGATCGATGCTTTCTGCCGTGTTTTTATACATGACAGCCAGACCAGTAGCCGCAGCAGCACCCACAGCAACCATGGATTTTGCCGCAGTTGCTGCAGAGGCTCTCACTTTTTTTGACCAATCTTCAGCTGATTTGTTGGCTTTTTTCAGCTCAGAACGGAACTGTGCCGACTCTGCCAGCAGATCAACAGTCAGTGTTGCCAGTGTTGTCATGGTTAATCCAAAACATTGCGAAATTGAGCGTACTGCTGCTCAGAAGTGATTTCAGGAGGTTCGGGGTTTTGTTGCAGCTCAAAGTAAGCCAGCCATTCTGTGAGTTCTTCAATACTCAGGGTGAAAGAGAGCTCATAAACGGTTTTGCCCAAATGGGAGGCCAGGGCAAACAAATGCCGACGGTACGGGTTGGCCTTTAGTCTTTTTTTGCCTCGTCGATGGCCTCCGAACCCAACTGGCTGCAGGCAATCGCATCCTTATAAATATGCAAGACCACATCGAAACCCAGCTTTTCAATCAATGCGGCTACTTCTTCAGGCTCTGGTTTGCGCCCTAGCATTGCCTGAGCTGCAATATCACCAAACTCTGACCATTCCAGATCACGATTGCTGTCTTCAGCAATACGACTGATTTTGCCGATTTTATCCAGTGCGCCCAGTGGTAGCTGATGCAGTTGATAATCACGACCATCCGGCAGCTGTCGGATATGCTTTTTCAGCTCAGGCGGTTTGTTTAACAACTCGTCAAAGGTGAGCGCAGCCATCAGACGACACTCCATGTGGTTTCGCCAGACTGTTTGCCAGTGACAGTAACGGTAACCGTCGATCCGTTTTCGGGTTCATTAACGACATAACCCGCCAGAACCAGATCAAATTCTCCACTTCGGCCATTGGTGAAAGTGACTTTCATCTTCACCGTTTCACGATTTTTGGCTTTAGTGAGAAAATCTTCCTGATCAGCATCACCAGGCACATCGTTCAGAGTGATTTCTTTATCGGGGGGTGTCAGCATACCGGAGACAAAGGTCTGGGTGGTTGCATTGATGGGGGTTGTTTCTACAAACTCGCCCTTTTCACCCGTAGAGCCCACCGATACGGCATTGACCAGATCGGTAAAGGTGCTGGGTGCGCTTTCATACGCCAGTGTGGTACCAGCGCCAATAACTGCTACAGTTGAGCCAGCCATTGATTTCTCCTTGGTTAGTAGTGTGTGATGGGTTAGTGGTGATAGACAACAAACTGCAGCAACTGGCGGTGTATTTCCGCCGATTGCTCGTATTGGTCACGCTGGTCTTCCAGCAGCACAAGCTGAACAGGCACATTGTCCAGCATTATCTGGTTATGCAAGGCTGAGATAATGTCTGCAGCCATCGCCTTTACCGATGAATAGCTTTGGCCGTAGCAGTCCACCTGAAAACGGGATTCCGTTATCTGGGGTTGCCGTGTGATGGTGACTGTACGAGGCGATGACACCAGGGCATAGACAACAGCGGGCAGATCATCACCCCGCACACTGGCAAATACCCCGCCAACATCAAGCTTTTTCAATGCCCTGTAGAGTGCCTTTTCAATCATGCTTTCTTTTGGAGTCTCTTGATTCTGCGGGCCAGACTGTCCTTAAAGCGGCTCACGGTCTGTTGCCAGAGTGCGTAAGCGGCAGGTCTGATAAACGGCTGGGCTGCGCTTTTCTCGGTCCCAAATTCGACAAAATGGGCCTTCCACGCGCCTTTTTTAATGGCGCCCACCTGCACAGCCGCTATGGCATTATTACCTGCAAAGGTTTCCTGAAACTTGCGGGTGGTTTTATCGCCCTTGTAAAACCCAGAACGTCGGCCAATAGTCTTCTTCAGATTGCCTTTATCAACCGGAACATCGGCCTTCATCTGGTCAGCCATGGGTTTACTGGCGGTCATTAACGCACCACGAACCGCTTTTGCCCCCACTTCGGTTTCCAATTTGCGAAGCTGAGCTTCCAGCTCTTTCAGTCCAGTGACTTTTATTTTGTCGGTCATTAAATCACCAGTCGGCGACAATGGACTTTCAGCTGCCGCCGACGCATATCCGGATCATAAGCAGCCAGCACTTCATAGGTGATGTCCCGGTGAACCATACGCCACTGGTTGTCCATCTGGGCAAGGGTTTTGTTGAAACGGATGTTAACGGTCAGATCAGTGCTGACGATTTTGCCTGCAGCGGCCTCGATCTCTTTGGCTGATACTGGTTTGATTTCTGCGCGGGTTGGGCTTTTAGTGGCGTTTTCCCAACTGGTAGAGGCGTTATCAGTGTAACCATCGGAAGTATCTACCGGCTTTTGAAAGCGGACGCTGTGGCTAAGTACTCCGGCTCTCATAGAGGAATCAACCGATGTGGACGGATAATGGCGTCATAAGCCAGGGGCACTTCTTTAATAGTCAATTCACTGGTCGCTTCCCGATTTCTATACCAGTGAGCAACCAGAAGCAGCATAGCCATTTTGATCCTCGCCCCCACAACCAAACCGCTGCTATCTTCATCAGGGACAAAATCAGCGTAGAGATTGCGATTCAGGTCGGACTGAACCTGATCCTCTGCTGCTGATGCCAGCATTTGAAGGTACTCTTCGTCTTCTGTTTCATCCTGATCGATGACGCACTGGGCTTTGATTTCTTCGAGGGTGAGGTAGTTCATTATTGACTGGTATTTTGGCTGGCTGACTCACGATTGTTCTGCTGATCTTTCTTTTCAGCTTCTTTTTTTGCTTTCTGTTCTGCCTTGGCTTTGGAATCTGCTTCAGAATCCCCAAGTACACCCAACTCTTTGGCAATTAACTGAGCCCTTTCGGGCAGTTCTTCATGCTCACCCGCTGCTACAGTTTCAACATCATAGCCATTGGGTGACCACTTAAATGATTTGGTTATGGTAATCATCCTGCGTACCTGTCCGGTTGAATGGGAGCAGGGGCGAACCCCTGCGACTCATCAGGCGTTGGCCTGAACCCTCATCAGCTTGATCGCTTCTGAATCGGTCAACATGCCACCAGTGCGTTTGGTGGTGTAGAAACCAACAAACGGCTTGTTGGTGTAAGGATCACGCAGGACACGGGTACCCATGCGGTCAACAATGGTGTAACCACGCATAAAGTTACCGAAGGCGATAGGCAGCGCATCGGCGGCAACGTCTGGCATCATTTCGTTTTCAGCAATAGCGTAACCCAACAGCGTTGAAGGCTGACCAGCATCCAGACCCGGGCGCCAGAGGTAGTTACCCTCGGAATCCTTCAGAATACGCACTTCAAACAATGAGCTGTTGTTCATCATGAACTTGGCTCCCATGCGGTGGACCTTGCGCAGGCTGTATACCAGCTTGAGCAGAGAATCCGCCGTGATATTTGCTGCACCGCCAGAACGGATGTACTGAAGCTTGCCGAAATCACGATCACTGTCCACTTCTTCGGTCATGTCATAAGCCAGGAAACCTTTGGGTTTCTTGGTACCATCACCAGAGGTGAAGGCGGCTTCTTCCCGCTCTGCAAACTCGATCTGCAGTTCATTGGTGAGCCACTGCTCAACATTGAAGAAGGCATCATCCAGCATGGTCTGGGTAGCCTGTGGGTTGCCGTAGAGCTCTCCATTAATAGAAGAAATCTGGGCCAGCTTTGGCGTGTTGGTTTCTGGCCGTGCTTGGCTCTCATCGACCCAGCCAGAACCGGCACCATGGAGGTTTACCAGCTTTTTGTAATCACTGGAGCCGACGGTAATAACAGAAGCTTCCTGACGCATAACCACTGAATCACGCTGGAGATCCAGCAGCATACGGTCCAGTTCTTCCGGTACTGCGTAACCGCCATCAGAGTCGGAGCCTGTATTCAGGGCTTTTTGCTCCAGATCCTTGAGCCCGTCTTCATCCCCTTTGCGAATGAAACGGTCAAAGGCTTCTTTATGCTCCTTGACCTCTTTGCGCTCATTCTTGCTGGTCGTGCCCGGGCGCTTGGCTTCTTTCAGTTCTGCTTCCAGATCTTGCTTGATTTGGTCCAGATCAGACAGCTTGCCGTTCAGATCTTCTACCTGTTCAGCCAGCTTACTCTTTTCCTGCTCGACCGCTTCCAGTCGCTTGTCGTTTTTCTTTTTGAATTCGTCGAAGGAACTCTTGAGTTCGGTCGCGACGTTTTCAATGTCCTTTTTATCGATAGCCATAATTAGCTCCAGATGGTTTTAAATGACTTGAGTGCTTCCAGTGCCGCCTCGTCGTCAGCGTCTCGCTGGTTCAGTGCGGAATATCCCTCAGACATAAAGGCTTTTGCCTGAGTTCTTGACAGGCCTACGTCGCGCAGGACTCTCTCAATTTGTTTGGGTGAGACTTCCTCACCCCGTGACAGGGCAGTTTTGACATCAGAGATACGGGCTTCATCATTAGCGGGGAAAGTGACCAGGGAAACTTCCCAGAGGTCAATATCCTTCAGCAGCCATGCACCCTTGTCTTTGTCCCATTCGTAATCATTCAGGCTGTAACCAATAGACAGGCCTGACAGTGAACCGGCTTTCATGTGGGCATGTGCCCGCTTGGCAAGCGAATCATCATCAATCAACAGACGACCTTCGACATATAAGCCTTCGTCGTCTTCTTCCATTTTGGTGTAAACCCCGATGGGTTCATCCATGCGGTGTTGCCAGAGCATGGCTGGGAGCTGGGCTTTTTCCTGCCAGTGGTTCAGGGACTCTTTGAACGCACCCGGTAAAACAATGTCGGAATAACTGTCTTTGACACCAAAGACAGAACCGTAACCGCTGAACTCGCCGGACTCGCTGACCGACTTGATTTTCAGTGGGGCATCAAGCCGTTTTTTAGTCAGCATTGCTGTTCTCCGTGTCGTCTGGATTAGTGGTCATATTCAGAGGGCTCAGGTAAATGTCACCGCCTTCTCTTGGGTTGAGGTCTTCCAGCTCCCGACAATCGTTCGGGCTGTAGATGCTCCATTGAATGCCTTTGGCATAAGCTTCAAACCGGCTTTTCATATCACCACGCAGAAGCGCACCAGCGTTGAACTTGGCGTAATAACGACCCTGATCTTGCCCATCAAGCAAACCTATGTTGATGCGCTGCTCTATGCGGGTGAGATAAGGCATCAGGCTGTAATTCACAAAGCTCTGGGCCTGATGTTCGATGTTACTGAAGGTGGCTTTTTCCAGATTGGCAATCATGTGGGGCGGAACACGGAAGATGGCGCAAATCTCATCCTTCTGGAATTTTCGGGTTTCCAGAAATTGAGTATCTTCAGCCTTCATGGTGATTTGGTTCCACTTCAGGCCCATCTCAAGAATGAACGGCTTGTGCATGTTTTCCATGCCCTGATGCCGTTCCTGAAAATCCTCTTTCAGTCGTTTATAGGCGTCATCAGATAACTGTTGATCGGTTTCCAGAGAGCCGGAACCGACCGCACCGTTCTTGAATAACTGACTGCCAAACTGTTCAGTATCCAGACCCAGACTGATCGCTTGTCTTGCGTAAGAGATCGGGCTTAATCCGGTCAGCCCATCAAGGGTGAAAATGCGAACGTGCCAGATTTGATCCTGTGTCAGAACATCCTTGGAGCCATCTTTAAAGGTGACTTCGTAAACCGGGTTCCAGTTGCTGTCGAGTTTTGGCTCTACGCAGTCTGGATCAAGAGGGAGTATTTCACTGACCTTGCCATAAACCTTGTTTTTGTAACCGTAGAAATTTCCTTTCAGGCAGAGGCAGGCTATCAACAACTCCCAGAACTCCTGAGGTGTCATATAGTCGTTAGGCTTGACCGCCAGCAGTTTATAGACAGCATGATCAACCGCCTTTTCTTTCATGCGTCCTTTCTGTTCAAACAGATGACAGGGCAACATGCCAACGGATTCGGTCAACACCCGGATACAACCAAAAACGGCTGTCAGCTGCATGGCGGTTCTACGATTAATAGTTCGGCCACTGTAGCTATCCACAGACCAGCCGCCGAGCATGGCCGCCAATTCTTCAGGCGTGGCTGCTACTTCGGCGCTTTTACGGCTGAATAGTTTTGAAAAAATGCCCATAAATTAAAGTGACCGGATGCCTACGTTTTCGATGTGGTTGGAAAGATCTTCTTTGACTTCGTTGCTCATTGCCCGGTCCATAGCCATTAACAGCGCCACCATGCCGTCTATTTTCCGGTCATTGGATTCTTTCATCGGACAGAGGTTGCCTTTCAGTTCCCGGGTAACAACATTTGACGCCATCCAGGTCATTACCGGGTTACCATCATGGTGAAATCGGCCGGACTGAATAGCGGCTTCCAGTTCCCGCATAGCAGGAGACAGGGCATAACCCTGCTTAACTTCGATCGTTGAAGCGCCTTCTTCTTCCAGTTGGTGCGCGAGCTGGGTGGCTCGCCACTGGTCATAGGCGATTTCATTGGGTGGACAATCTTCTGCCTGCTCCAACACTTCGTCTTTGATCTGGTTGAAGTCAATTTCATCACCATCTGTCGCTGTCAGTGCGCCCAGGTTAACCCAATTCTGATAGGCGTCACGGTTCTTATTGTTGTCACTGGCGTTAATAGTGTTTTCTGGCAGGTAATGGCGACCAAAACAGTAGTAGTGGTCTTTGCCATCAATATGCTTTTTAAACAGTTTGACGTGCGAACAGATATCCAGCCTTGAGGCCAAATCCAGACCATCCCAGCAATCCACGCCCCGGAAGTCTTCAATGCTCATCTTGCGACGGCATTTCTCCCACTGCTGCAGGTTGAGCCAGGCATCTTTGGCATTACACCAGATGTTCAGATGCTTGGTTTTAAACTTATTCTGCCGACTGGTGATGTTGATAGCGTTCTGCAGTTCACTCAGCAGAAAGTCTTCACTCACTGAGACCCCCATATTTGGGTTGGCTTTTCTCAGTGAGGCCGGATCAGTCCAGTCGTCGTCCGGGTCAATGGTGTAGATAATGCCAAAGAGCTCTTCATTGGGCAGAGTGCCCTCCAGCATCGCCTCAACTTCTTTGCGCTTTTCAAAACAGGGACCGGAAATATTAAAGCCCGCCGTCGTAATGACATACAACAATGGCTGACTTCGAGCACCCATACCGGTACGCATGGTGTCGTACAGATCAGAGCTTTTGTGTTCGTGGTATTCGTCAACGATGGCACAGCTTGGCGAACTACCATCACCCGGGTTTCCTATTACAGGCTCAAACTTGGAACCATCTTCAAGAATGGCCAGGTTCTTGGCGTTCACTTCTATACCAGCAGCTTCTTTCAGCTCTGGTGTTTTTTGCACCATCTTTTTCGCAGGGCTGAAAACTTCCAGCGCTTGCTTCTCGGTGGTAGCACCACTGTAGACTTCCGCGCCGTATTCACCATCAGCAGCAAAACACAGCAAACCAGTACCCGCTGCCATAACTGATTTGCCGTTCTTACGAGGAATCTCATCATAGACTTCCTTGAATCGACGAGAGCTGTCTTTCTTTTTGACCCAGCCAAAGACACAGCAAAAGTTGAATGCCTGCCAGGGCTCGAGCTTGATTAATTCCTTTCTCTGTCCCCACTTCGCTTTAACATGGGGTAGTAACTCTATGAACCGACAGGCATTTTCAGCTTTATCTTTATCAAACTTATAAGGCCAATCCTTACCTTGTTTATTCAGGTCATCCAGATGACGCTGACAGGCAAGCTTTACCCACTTACAGGCTGGAATGCGCCCGGAAACAACGTCTCTGGCGTATTTACTAGCCGCATTAACATGGGGATACGCCATTGCATAAGTCTATTTTTTCGCCTGAAGCAACTTGGAAAATGGATTCTCTTTTTTCTCTGGGCCTGCTCCGATCAGTCTTTGACGGCTGGCAGGATCTAAACCAAGCAAGGCACCAAAACTGGAAACCTGTTTCATGGTTTCGTTGGCTACGGTACAGGCTGGGTTTTTGTAGCGTTTTTCTTTGATGTTGCCTTCCGGATCCATCATGGTATCAACGAGGGTGACGCCTAATTCCGCTATTTCAATCTGAGCCTGACGCCAGTTCGAGTAAGCAATGCAGAACATTTCCAGATTATGCAGATCGGTGGCAGAAAGAATTTTCTGACCACACAGTTCAGGGCAGACTGTATTCCACATTCCCACCGCCATATCATCCAGCCATTCCGGAGCTTCGGCGTTGTTGATACTGGTGAACTGCGGCTCATCCTGCTTTACATGACGACTGCCTGATGCTTTTTTCTGGGCATTGGGTTTCGGTTTTCGACCTTGCCCGGGCGCTCGATTTCCAGCCACAAATCACCAAATCGGATTTTTTAATTTTGTACACATAAAAATTTACCTGGGGCGGCGGTCACTGTGGGAAAGGGTGTAGGGATTTGCCTACCCCCTCCCTTGCCTGCTGCGCTCTGTGGCGGTCTTTTGTGTGTGACATTGGGGGCAGATCGCCTCAAGGTTTGAGTCGCTGTTGTCGCCTCCATGCGCCCTAGCTTTGATGTGATCGACGATGTTTGCTGCAGTGAGAATGCCTTTTCTCATGCAGGACTGGCATAGGTAGCTGTCACGTTCGAGTATTCTTTTTCGAATCTTGCGCCAGTCTGCACCGTAGCCGCGCTGCGTTGTGTTGCCTTTCTTCTTTTGCCACTGTTGCCAGGTTCCATCTGTTTTCTGGTGTTTCTCACAGTAGCCGGATCGGTCTGTGGTGGTACCCGGACAACCGGGCTTGCGGCAGGCTCTCTTTAGTCGTGCAGGCATAGAGTAATATCAAGACTCAGGCACCACATACCACAACAGTGGTATCTGCATCGGAAGTTAATTCCAGGTGCACCACCGGAGTGGGGATCTCAACAATCGTTGGTCCTGTTGCGGTTCCCAGTTCCTTGGGTGTCAGGCTGGCGTCAAGCGTTCCTTTGATGGTGACTGTGCCGGTTTCGACCTCCAGAAAGTGCTGCCTTGGAACAGTGAAATTGTTGTCATCAACACGCTGTGGGGTATTAGCTTTCAACTGCAGAACTTGTCGGTAGATCATGGTAATGAATCCGTTGCTGACCAATGTTCGGTCTTCATTAGGGCTTCAGCCTCTGACTGCGTCAGATGCTCTGCGGTGGGAAAGTCATAGATACCGGTGACAAGACCCAGATTCCCATCCAGTGAACGCCGGGGTGAGTTGGGCATTTCCATCCAAGGCAGTGACTCGATGTTGCCTTCCCTGTCTTCTGCTCCGTGGACGAAGTTGGAGTGGTAATAAGAGAAAACTGTGTACAGTTTTGGATCTTCTACTTCACTCATACGTTATCGTCTTCCAAGATTACATAGGGCTGATCTGTGCCGAAGTTCGTCATTATTCCGGCTGTTGACGAGAGCTTATATAAATAGGATGTAACTTTTGCCCCTGCTCCCGCTCCGGGAGCACCGCCATTCTGGATATAGCAACGCTGGGTTATGGGAGCGTCTCCGGTCTCTAAAAACAATTTATGTGGGCCATCACTTTTTATATAACCCACAATTTCGGACAGGCGCAGTCGAAATTCAGTGTCATCAGGTGAGTCAGCAATAATGACTTCCCAAAGGTAGCGGGAGTTAGGCTCGAGGGCTACGATTCCTGTTCCTCCATCATGAATGGTTTTCCACGAATTAACATCTTTTGCTATGAAAGTTGTCCCAACCGTGGACTCGGCCCACTTATCAATGCTTGGATTGCTCTTATCTTCTAAAAGCGTCGTAGTCGGCATCTTTTCTGAACAGATGATGCACTCGTAGAAACGGGAATTGGACAGGTTCGAATGGTCTGTTAGTTTGATATTGGATATCTGGCCTTTGAAAAAACCACTCTCATTGTTTTCAGTCTTTCCTATAACGACAAATCCAGAATAATTTGACCAAGATTCCCCAGTAACACGTATGGTGCCCTTTTCACCTATCGGCAAAAAAAGCGGTGACGGCGACGGTAATCGTTTAACACTAACGTCGCCATCCCGCGCATCCCAGTAAACAGCTATGGAGTTACCGATATCGTTTATCAAAGTCGTATTCCGATTAACAGACTGCCCTTTTATACCTATCTCAATCTCAAAAGCACCTTCCGGCTTCCACTCTGGAATCTCAACGTAACTATTAATCCCATTAAAATTCGGCGTCCAAGCATAACCCCCAACAAAAACAGGTTTCACAGCAACCGCAGACGCCGACACACTCTTAACGGAAACAGGAAAAGCCCGGACAGCAGATAAAACAGAGGTCATAAATGATCCTTATTTCTCGCCCGCTGCCTGCGCTCCCGAATAATGCCAAGAGAGATATTAATCACCAGCCCGACCACGCCGACTACTGCCAGAATATCCGACACATACAACTGAAACGATCCATCCATCATCTGCACCAATGTTGCATCGCTAAAGCTTCTGGCAGTTGCAGAGTTCTGCAATGAAATACCTGTGCCGACAGCGCCGCCAGTAATTGCGGTGATAGTGTGTGGTTCTGTCATTATTTTTTACTCTGGCCTGCCCATTGCCCCAGCCGACTTTCAATGACACTGCGCAGCATACGACGAAACCCGAATGTATCGACATAGATCAAAGCCAGAGCCACCAGATACCAGTCAGGTGCTATTTGCAACGCATTGAATCCAGACATTACAGCGTTAGTCAGATCACCGGCCACATAAACGGATTGAAGAAAAACCAGTTCAAACAAGGGTGCTGTGAATAGAAGCAGTAAGGGCATAGTGGTGATGATCAACAGGTAATCATCTTTAATACCTCGATGCTGAAAGCTGAGTTGGTCAAGACTGATCGCCGAACCATCGCCCTGTTCTGCCCTGCGAATCTGACTTTCAATACGGGCCTGTTTCAATCGATGCTGAGCACTGATCTCAATACTCTTCAGGCTGGCTTTCTGTTTTGAATGCGCTGACCAGGCATTAATGCCTGTTGATATAAGTGTAGAGATAGCAGCGAGCATAATCAGTCCATTAACTCAAAATGAGGCATATCAGAAAAGGTTTCATCGCTGGAGCGGTTGTCCATATTCCAATCACCACCCCAGCGGATTTTTATGCCCAGATCATCAGCCACCGCTCTTACATAGCCTGCAAAGTGTGCAAAGTATTCGCGGTCTTCCCAATCAATGGGATAAGGAGCAACGTCTACTGCAATAGATGGAATAGTGTTGTGCTTGCTTTGACCAAAGCGAGCCTGACTTTTGCCTTCCCTGAACGCCTTCTCTTGTTCTTCCTTGCCACGATGACCACAGATAATCGAACAATCGAAGCGCTCTACCACCTTGTTCATCAGACGCTGTAGATCAGGATGGCAAGTTTCCAGTCTGGCTTTTGATGTTTTTGAGAATGAAGGCATAAGTTTGTTCAGGTAGAAAATAGAAGACCTTACCCAGTGGGGGATACCGGGTAAGGCCTGAGCAAGGAACTTGCTGAAATTGGGGGCGGGAGCTGGATTCGAACCAGCGACCACTGGCTTATGAGACCAGTAAGCTAACCACTGCTCTATCCCGCCATAAATCCTTATTCGTAAGGCTGCTTGATGCGTTAACGGGTCGCCAATCCCGATCTATCCTATCCCGTTAAGGGTACATGAAAGGAAAGTCGCCTTGTCATGCCTGCTATGTTGATTACACAGCTGCAGGAAGCACTGCGGACTGATTTTTAGTCAGTCAGATAAAATCAGTAATTACATAAGAGCCACCAGCCGGTGAGTTTTCAGGTATAAAAAAACTCCCGAGCAAGCCTGAGCCTGACGGGAGCCATAATTTTTCGAACTCGCGAAAGCAAAACGCCCCGACTGCAAAGCAATCAGGGCGCAAATAACCGTATTCTGACTCTTAGGATATATATGGATATATGAAAAGGCAACCCCTGACATTCAATGCGGATAGAGTGAGAAATTATGGTCAAACCAGAGAACATAAAACACATCCCTAACCCGGTATCCCACCATAGGATGTTTACCGTGATAACGGAATGCCAGCAGATTGGTTACTTCCTCAGTGATAAATGCCGGAATAGTCGCCCTGATCTGGTGTTTGGGAATTTTCTCAAAACCCAAACCGTGCCGATCCTGCCTCTTTATTTCAGCCCAAGTCGACCACCATATAAAGAAATGTATACAACCAAACCAACTAGCGCAATGACTCTGACCTGCCACTTCAAGCTCAATAACACATGGTTATCAGACCAGAGTCTTCAAGCACCTTCTCGGCATTTACAAGAGATTGTTCTACGATGTTTTTTACTGACTTTTTCACTTCATACTGCTGTAGGTTTACCGTCGCCTGCCGCTCGCTCCCTTCAGCCCGGAATGCCTTCTCCACCACATCCGGCCTTAAAGCCCTGAGCGCCATGTACTGCAGCCGGATCTCATTCTTCAAGACACTGGCGCGAATCATTCTTTGTCTGATCAGCTCGTGTCTCAGTACTGGCCAGCCCTCGACCAAGGCAAGCTGAAGGTTATCCGTCATCTTCAGCAACAAGGCATCACTGCCCGTTTCTATATCTTTGCCGTCATGGGTGTAGCGCATTTTCAACAGGTGATAATCAGCAGGGTTTAGATGTTGTCTCAGTAATCCTGCTGTCATACCCGCTTGGGTGGCCCAGTCAGTGCGGTTTAACCGGTCTTCTTCAAAGCTTTTATTGGTTGGTACTGAAGTGTCCAGTTCCGGGTATTTGTCAGCCAGTGCAGAAGCCAGTTTTTGCCAGCCTGCACTTTTGTAACTATCGAACAATGAGGGATTAAAAGCATTAATCAGAGCGCCCCCAACGCTTGGATACATGCTCAATATGCGTCCCTCCTGTGCCCCTCAATCATTTTTATGATTATTTGCTTGCTATTGGCGATGAACTGCATGCTCCCTTCCCCCCAATCCCGATGATTCAATCTTTTCTCGACTTCTCTGGATACACTCTTCGCTCTTCCGGTATCTGCTTCCAGAGTTCGCTGTTCTTTTTTCTGAGAAACTCGTTAAGTCGCTTTTCTTCTATGAGCTTTATCATCAACTGTCTGATGATTTCATTACTTGGCAGAGCCTTACCTGTCTCAGCATCCACCAGCCCGGCACCATCACACTGAACACAAGTGTTGAAAGAGCCACATATCCCCTTTACCTGCCCCTGATCACAAAAAGGAGAATTGCACTTCTTGAGCAGTCGTTTTTGAATACGATGGCTTTTGCCCCGCTCGATCAATGGGGCACCTCTGATGGCCGGATGATCAACTTTCCCTGCAAGACACCGTATATTGCCAGCATGGCAGCGTCGCGGTTATCTTCGTTGCTTCTTCCTCCCTCCCAGCCTGTCAGGCGATTGAAGTAGTCAGCGTTTTTCTTGGCATGCTTGGCGTGACCCGTGAGAGGTTTCATCATGGTGAACAAGCAATCCTGTTCGGTTAGATACTCAGCAATCAGTCGGGCGACGCCTTTCACCATGCCAACATTCTGAGCGATCCTGAGATTTGCCTGAGCGTTCACCTTCCGGTCAAAGACGGGTTTATTGATTTCCACATCTTCAAGAACGAACACGGCTTGAGGATGCGCTTTTATAAAGCCCCTGAGTTCTGAAAAATTCAGGTTCTTCAGCTCGGTAAGGACTCCATCCTTAACAACAGCGACCCCACTCTTAACCAGATCCGGATCGATGCCCACCACTAACGGATATTTCGTCATGCAGCCCCCCACGACATCATCAACACCTGATTAACCCGATCTTCACCGACCTGCTCCAGAACAGATCTTTGCTCATGTTCTTTTCGAATTTTCCCCAGGTAACCATTGACCGTTCTGCGATGTATGCCAGTAATCTCCGAAATCTGAGAACTGGAGAAGCCCTCCTGCAAATACAGCTTCTTGATAAGGTCCTTTTTCTGCTGGCGCTTTTTATCCAGCTTTCTGCAACCTGCCATAGTCTTCACTCCCTCAGCTGGCTAACTCAGCCTGAACTTCATTCCAAAGTTGAGTAATGCCCAGAACCCCTTCTGGCTTGATCTTGCATTGCTCATAGGTGTAACCATTCATGGTGTTGGTACCGGCATAGCACTCAAACCAGTCCATGTATTTCACGGTGGGCAGGTCCTGACACTTCATCTTGACCCCCGATTCCCTCAGAAACTGATTCAGAGCTACAGCAGTTATCCCCAGAGATTTGGCAACCTGTGTCGTACTTTTCAGATCAGAGCGATAGGGCTTGACCACAGGCTGATGCTGAACCTGACGAATGACACGACCAGAGCTTTCCAATGCCTTGATCGACTGCTTCTGCTGCTCAACCTGTTGAGCCAGTCGAGCCATTTGTTCTTGCAGTTCAAGCAGTGCAGGCTGATCGCTCCCTTTCTCCAGATCCATCCAACGATCCACCAGCTGCGCAGTAAACTGCGGTGTCAATCTGGCCACCAGAATGACGGAATCCCTGAAGTTCAAACGATGAACCGGGTAAAGCTGCTGGTTCTGCGGGTGTTGTTCCTGGGTCTCCTCAGATTGAGTAACCCCCATTTCCACCAGCTGCCGTGCCGTTCTCAGCACATTGTCGTGTCTCATGCCGCACAGCTGGGCAATCTCGCGGCTGCTCATGGTTTGGCTGGCGTCGTTCAGTGAATGGATACTCAGTGCGCTGGTCATCATCCTGCTCCGTGTTCAGCTCAAGCAGCCCAGCGGGCCAGTAAGCTTTCCCGATGAGATTCAAGACAGCTGTCCGCTTCCTGAATAAACCCATGGGCGTTGTCATCCCAGTCCTGAATCAGCTCATGCCATACCGAGACCTCATCCGCTGAGTGATCCGTTTGCATCAGGAAACGGTCAACACTGGCCCGCTGGGCAGTGAGAAAATTACTCAGGGTCTCCTGGCAATACCCACCCTCCAGACCAAACTGGCCCAATCGTTCAGCGAATGTTTGGGTGCTGGCCGACCCTTTGCTGTGTTTGTCTTCCATGAATCTCAGGAACCAGTAAAGGTACGGGTGGCAATCGAGAATCAGGTGAGAACCAAAAACACCAGGCACACCGTCGGGCGACTCGTGCGCGTCATCAGAATCAGTATCAGAAATATCTGTATTACTCTCTGTTGTATTCTCTGTAAGAGAGTCTGCTGGATCCTGCAATCTTGTTTGTCGAATCCTGCAATCTTGATTGTCGGATTCTGCAAACTGCTGTTTTTCCTGCAAAAAGTCTTGATTGTCGGATTCTGCAATCTGTTGATTTACTTGGTTTTTTTCGTGTTCTAAAGCAGGCTCTGAAAGACTGCTCTCAGGGCAGTTTGTTGAATCCTGCATTCTTGTTTGTTGAATCCTGCATTCTTGTTTGTCGGATTCTGCAAACTGTTGTTTTTCAATGGTTTTATATAAAAGCAGATTCAACTGATTTTTGTTCACCCGGTACCACAATCGGGCAGGATTCCCCTTCCTGATCTCTTCCAGTACACCCGCCTTTTTTAACTCTTTTCGGGCTCTTTCCTGCTCTGAACGTTTGAGCATGGTTTGCTCGTGCCACTCATCCTGTGACGTATAAAACCACCCTCCTTCATGTTGTGAACGATCGGACCAATACACCGCCTGACTCAGAAACAGTCCACCAGCAGCAGACCCGGCAATCACAGCGTAAGGACGCTGGAAGGCAATGGGCCTGCTTAATAACTGACTGAGATCCGGCAATGCAATGTTCATGTCCCTGTCTGGCATCAGACAACCCCCCATTTGCATTCCAACGCTTTTCTTCCCATAATTGAATCTCCTGCATGAAAGCCTCGGTTAGCCTCCACAGCTAATTGACCGGGGTTTTCATCTTCCCTATTCGTCTTCTTATTCCGCTCTAATGCCTCAATGAACCCGCTTGCCTTTGCTCTCCCGGGCCTGTTCTCGAAGCACAATCGCCTTGAACTTACCGTTGCTTTTCAGCTCAATTACATCTGCCATCGGGCCTGAAACGTAGCCGCGTTTTTTCCAGATGGTTACGTATTGCCGACAACAGCCAAGCGCTTCAGCCGTTCTACTGATAGCCCCCCGCCCTTTACCTCCAAAGTGCTTAATAATCTGGTCTACCGTGACTGTCATAGCTGCTTCTTAGTCTCCATTTGCTTAAATGTTAATATTTTATTTACCGAAAGATCAATAACTACGCCGAAAGAAGTATAGAAGTAATTTATTATTTCGGTGACGATTAGTTACCATTTAGGCAGAATCTAGGGATTGAAATTGCTGGTATACACCTTGGAAACACTTGGAGAACGACTATCTCACGCCAGAGCCACAGCTAAAGAGAGAGGTACGCCATGTAAAGCGAGCAAGGTGACACAAGGCGATGTTGCTAACGTTGTGGGTATGACCAGGCAAGGCATAGTCAGAATAGAGAAGAACGTTAACGGCACTTCTAATGAAAAGCTGGAGAAGATTGCTACATTTCTAAACGTTAACCCTATATGGCTTATCACTGGAAAGGGCAGCATGACTGAAGCGGATGAAGCCGTCATCTCAGAAGCGCTCGAATTGGCAAACAAACATATCTCCCAACACAGCAGCGCCTATGAGGTAAAGAACGACTCCGATCTGATCGGCCAGATTTCTGCCATTCATGCACTGACGGGCCAGATCCTGAAAAATGCTGACTGCGGCCGAAACAATAAAACCCTGCTGTCGATGCTTGAACAGGCGATTACGGAATACCTGCAGCAATCACAAGCTTGAGAAGGTAAATTGCTGACTCATTGGGCGTTTGTGGTCTATGCAAAGGCCACCAGCCGGTTAGAGAGGTCAGGTAGCTTTAGGTGTCAGTGTAAGCCCCAGTGCTTGTGTGAGGGCAATAATAGTCTTGAGGGTAGGGTTCCCCTGCTCACTAAAGCTTTTGCATAGCTGTTCTCTGGAAAGGCCAGTCTGCTCTGCAATGGCCGTCATTCCCCTGGCTCTGGCAGCCACACCAAAAGCATGAGCTATATAGGCGGCGTCATTTGTCTTAAACGCTTCAGCCATAAAATATTCAACCGCCTCAGGAGTAGTTAGGTCGTCTGCCGGGTCATAATCGTAGAGTTCTACTTTCTTCATGACTGTTCCTCTATTAGCTTCACCAATTCTTTCGCCATCTTTATGTCTCGTTGCTGGGTGGCTTTATCACCCCCGCAAAGCAAGATGAACAAATACTTGCCCTGCTGTTTGTAGTAAACCCGGTAACCTTTTCCAATGTGGATCCGCAACTCACTAACACCCATGCCGACCGGCTTAGCATCACCCGACTGACCGAAGGCAAGCCGGTCAATTCGGGCAGCTATGGCGGACCTTGCACGCTGATCTTTGAGCCCTGTCATCCATTTTGCAAACTGTTTCGTCTTCTGAACTTTAAGCATGGTCCTAACGGTCTCTGGTCACGTCCTCTCACCCAGAAGGATCGGTTGATTTATAAATTTTACGATATCCATATCTAAATTGTCGCTCTGGGCGGCCACTACCAAGAGCATTAAACCCTTTTCAGAATTTCATCCAGCTTGCTGTCCATATACTCTACTTTTTTCTCGATCCGTGCCTGGCCCTGTTTTAAATCCTTGATATCCACTTCCATTCTATCCTGCCGAGCCTCCATCCGATCCTGTCGCCCTTCCATCCGATCCTGCCGCTGATTCAGAAAGGACATGCCATTCATCATCCCCTGAATCTGCCTGTGCTGCTCCATCTGAACATTGCCGATATGAATAATGTGCTCATCAATCCGGCTCAACGCCTGACCGACGACGTCATTAATATGGCGGTTTAAACGCTGTTCGAAATGCTCAAACATTCGTGTCATCTCCCGTCGGTAGCCGTCTACCATAGCGCACACCTCACAACTGGCCCTAATAGCCAGCTCCTGTTCTGTACCTGCTTGCTCAAGGGCTTCGGTCAGTATCGGTAACTTTATCCGCATTGAGTATACACCTGCTCGTAAATCTTTTTTTGATCAGTGAGCCTGGAAAGATAGAGCATAAATTGCCTGCGAGCCTGCTTTCGAATAAAAAAAAGAAATATATTGTTAACTTTTATGCTTGCTTTTGAATCCTGAACTCGCTATAAATGTAAATATATTATTACCAAATAAAGTTATAAAACATTGACAGACAAGCTTATGAAAAGGATTCACTGGCAACACAACCCCAACCACCAACTCACCAAAAGAGAAACCGAGTCGGTGGCCAGAGCTGCAGAAGGCGACAGCCACAAAGAAGCAGCCAGGGAGATGAACTGCGCACCCACGACAGTGAAGCGCTTCTGGCTCACCGCCACAGAAAAAACAGGCGCCCGTAACCGGTGCGAGCTGGTGGCCATAGCGATTCATCAAGGTTGGATCACACCGCTCTGTATTCTGTTCTGCCTGCTGAGTCTGGGAAAAATGGACGCCCTGCGCCGCCCACCCCGTCCACCGGCCGTAAGAATGGCAAGAGCTGGACGCTCAAGAGAACTGCACGAACTGGCTGGAATCCGGACATAGGGAAAAACGATGACCACAGAAAACAGAAGCGAAATGATTCAGCGTTTGCAGGAATGGGCTCAATCAAATTCCTATACATTCACAATCATTAATGAAAAATCACAGCTATTTAAAAGCCAATACGAAAAGTATCGTAGTTTTGTTAAAGCGCTCAGCGATACCTCGGACAATCAGCCAATCTGCACCACCACTCTGAACGAGATTGAAAGAGAGTTGACGGCACTGGCAGATGGGACTCACTGGAAAGTCGGCAAAGATCTTGACGACATCAGGAACGGCAACATAACCAGTGAAACTCACCGCGATATCCACGACAGAATTGATCGCCTGCAAAGACTCATTGAATTAAGAAACAACGTGCTGTGGTTAATCGAAACCAATAACAACAAGGACCAGGATCATGGGAAAGATAACAGCCAAGAGCTTTCAGGATTTGCTGGATGAAATCAGGGAATTGCACGACTGCGGCATGGTTGCCCGCTGGAGCTGCAAAAAGCGTGAAAGCGACTGGGTTGCAACAGGCTTTGTCCGACACAAGGCCCACCAGCCAGAACCAGAAACCTGTTAGTGGGCTGTGTGTCGGCCAGCCACAGAAAAAAGACCACTGCCGTCATTGTGGCGGTACAGGTCAGGAACAGATACCCACCTGCTGCCGACACTGCTGGCCCGGTAAACGCTGAACGCTTTTTGATGCAATGGCTTGAAGAACAGGAAGCCAACGAGATTCAAGCCGTTATTGAGAGACTCTGGAAAGAATAAGGAATACCCATGACACCCCGAACCACCAAACACCTGATGGTCGATATTGAAGCGGCAGGTAAATCAAGCAGTGCTGCACTGGTGAGTATTGGCGCTGTTTTCTTTGACCCCTGGACGGGCAACATCGGGGCGTCGTTTTACCAGCCGATCAAGCTCTCCAGCTCTCAGTACTTTGGTGGCGAAATTGACGCCTCCACCGTTGAATGGTGGATGAAGCAGAGCGATGCAGCCAGAGCCGTGTTCAATGACGAGCAGCGTGAAAGCCTTAAACATGCGCTGATTAACTTTAAAGGTTTCATTGAACAGCATTCAGAACAAGGTGAAGTTCACGTCTGGGGCAATGGTCCGTCCTACGACAACGCCATTTTATCCACAGCCTTTAACAAGACCTGGATTAAACAGCCATGGTCTTTCAGTAAAGACACCTGTGTCAGAACCATGGTGATGCTGGGCAGGGAATTGGGGATCGATCCTAAATACGATATGAAGCGCGATGGTGAGCACCACAACGCCCTCGACGACGCCATTTTTCAGGCTCAGTACGTCAGTGTGATCTGGCAGCGTTTGTTTTCTGGCCACCAGCCACTGACTGCAGCATAAGGAAGTGAACACCATGAAATACCAAAACATCCTGTTTAAAAATCTGGTGATTTACCGCTTCACCCAACCGTTTGATCTGTCGGCAACAGAGCTGGAAGAAAAGCTCAAAGCCAAAACCGCCAGAAATTGTGATTCTCAGGAGTTCAGTACTTACGGTTTCAGTCCCGCTCTTGCTAACGGCACATCAGCTCTGGTTCATGAATATGGCAACTGCCTTCTGATTCGTGCCACCAAGGAAGAGAAGATACTGCCCTCTTCCGTCATCAGGGACCGACTTGAAGAGCGTTTAGAAGAAATTGAAACTCTGGAATCTCGCCAGGTATACAGCAAAGAACGTCGCTCTTTGAAAGACGACATTATCATGGAGCTTCTGCACAAAGCTTTCACCCGCCAGAAGGAAACACTGGCCTACATCGACAAAGATAAAGGCTGGCTGTTGGTGGACGCTTCATCGTTCAAGCCAGCAGAAGAGATCACCAGTGCCCTGCGTGAATGCCTGGGCAGCCTGCCCATTGTACTACCCGACACGAAGAACCTGCCTTGTCATGTTCTGACTGAGTGGTTGAGCTACCAGACACCGGCCAATGGCTTTGCGATCAGTTACAACTGCACACTGCGTGAGCCCGGTGACGATGCCGCCACCATCACGGCACGTAACGAAGAGCTGACCGGTAGTATAGCGATCGGTGAACATCTGGCAGCAGGCAAAATGGTCAGCAAACTGTCTGTTGACTGGCAAGAGGCTTTCAGTTGCCAGCTGCAAGAAGATTTCAGAGTATCCCAGATTCGTTATCACGGAATTTTTCAGGATGAGCAGGACAGCCGGGAGGCAGACACTGCGGAAGAACAGGCATTCCATGATTACCAGGTGATGACCTACTTCTTCAGGTGCTTTCTGGAGGATTGGACCCACGCCTTTGGCGGGCTGGAGTCTCATCAGGGTGAGCCAGCATGAACCGCTACCCTGAATGCCTGACCACGTACTCACGCAAGGCGTCGTCCATACGGGTCTGCCAGCCTTTGCCAGTGGCTCGGAAAAATTCAACCACCTCGGGTGACAGCCGGATAGTAATCCGCTCCTTGGTCTCTTCGGCCTTGGGTCGCCCCACTGGACGGAATTGCTTGAACTCCTCGTCCGTAGGTTCGTACGTGTCAGGATCAGCGGCAATGCCCGCATTGATGGCTGCCTCTTCTTCGTCGGTGTTCAGCTCAAGCCACCGACCGGATTTAGTCTTGATTCCGGCCCTGGTTCGCCCCACTGGTCGGAATTGCTTGAACTCCTCGTCCGTAGGTTCGTACGTGTCAGGATCAGCGGCAATGCCCGCATTGATGGCTGCCTCTTCTTCGTCGGTGTTCAGCTCAAGCCACCGACCGGATTTAGTCTTGATTCCGGCCCTGGTTCGCCCCACTGGTCGGAATTGCTTGAACTCCTCGCCCGTCAGCTCATACGTGTCAGGGTCGGCCTCAATACCTTCATTGATGGAGGCCTCTTCTTCATCAGTTGGCCATATAGTGCCCGGTCTAAGCTTCGGCATAACGTTTAATCTACCGTTTATTGGCTTTTATCAAGGGCACAAAAGTTCAACCAACTCAGGCCGCCATCTGCAAAACGACACCGAGCGCCTTGAGAATGCGGTGAATCGTATCCCAGCTCGGCTGAGTCTTGCCGTTGAAATCCTTGTAAAGACTTTCGCGATTCAGTCCTGTTTGCTCGGCCAGCTCGGCCACGCCTTTGTGCTTTACAACATCCCCAAGGGCAATGATGAACACAGCGGGGTCCTCATCAAGGTAAGCCTCTGTCAGAAACCATGGAATATCTTCATCGGTCAGGGCATGGTCGAAAGGATCAAAGGGTGTCAATTTCAAACTCATTGTTTATTCCTCCAGGTCTTTCAGGATCTGTCTGGCTTTTTCTATGTCTCTGGACTGGCTGGACTTGTCGCCACCACAAAGCAACACAATCAGCTGCCCCCCACGGATCGTGAAATAAAGCCGGTAACCTTTGCCTACAAAAATTCTCATTTCACTGACACCACCACCCAACGATTTGGTGTCGCCCAAGTGTCCAGCACGGGCACGAACCAATCGCATGGTAACCGCCCTGCGGGCTTGACGGTCCTTCAGGCGGGCTTGCCAGCGGATAAACTCCCGCGTTCGAGTCACTTCGTATTTCATAAAGCTATTGTAGCCAACAAGCCACCTAAAACCAGAGGGATGTTCTTGACACCCTCGTCCACCAGCCGCTATTCTCAGGGGGTGCTGGCAAAATCCGGCACCGGGATTGGTACCCCGTTTATGCTAAAGGCGCACAAGTCGCCCTTTCCTATTGCGGCTTTTTTTGTGCGTAACTCTTGTGCTTACCTCTTTATGGTGGGTCGAGTGGGGCAGCCTTCAGGCTGGCCGGGATCCTTTGGCGCCGGTAGTACCAACCCTGCTCGATTCGCCTCCATTATGAGATTGGTACCTCTGGGAGGCGGTTTAAAAAATCCGTCAAAGGGGGCATCTCACATGTCTAACTCTCTCCTGCCTGATCGTCTGGAATTTGAAGGTACAGAATTAACTGTTGTCGATCACAAAGGACGTCCATGCCTTACCTCTTCTGATCTTTCTAACGCTCTTGGCTACAAGACCAGCAATTCAGTTACCAAGATTTACGAACGTAATTCAGATGAGTTTTCAAGCGATATGGTCGACGTAGTCAAATTGGGTACGTCGGGAAATCTTCAAAGCACAACAAGGATTTTCTCCCCCCGTGGCTGCCACCTGATCGCCATGTTCGCCAGAACCCCAAAAGCCAAAGCGTTCAGAAAATGGGTACTGGATGTGCTCGACCACCTGACCGACACACCGGCAAAAGATTTTGATTCCGTCAGCTTTGGTCGTGAGGCCCTGGCCGTATGGAACCCGGCCACACAAAAAGCCGAGTTCAGCAACGACTACTTTCTCAGCAGTCACTTCCGACAGATCCGGCTGTTGCCAAAGCTGTTTGCTTTTCTCCAGCAGCAAGGCCTGCCCATCGAGGGCGCCATTATCGAATACAACGCCCTGTGTGAGCACTTCTCCGACAGCATGGAGGCGTGGCAGATCCACATCTGCAAGATCGAAGCCCTTAACGAGATAGCGAGAAGGAAGATATGAACAATAACGAGCACCGCACCGTTGAGCAGAAGGCCGCCTTGAGAGCCCGCATCCAGAAGCAGGTGGATGAGTTTTTGAAAGCGGGTGGAGTTATTAAGCAGCAACCGGGCTTTGAGTCCAAGCGGCCTGACCGATCTGTGAGTGGGTATGTCAGTCAGTATGATGTTTGGTTGAGGGGGTGAACAGCATGGAAACTGCAAAATGCTCCCGCTCTGGACTCGAAAAGCCCACCAGCGAACTGAACGGCTATGACCACCTTAATAATGATTATTCAGAGGCTTACTGCATGCGTATTGAGCAGTGTAACAGTCCGGAAGCGGAAGCGATTCTGGATGAAGTGATTGAAGATATGGCGGCTGGAACAGAAGAAGAGACTTCAGCTGATAAAATCAATTTGAAAGAATGGACCGCCCACCCTGGTCACCACAAAGAATTTCTTCACCAACCCTTTAATCTCAATGGCAGAACCGTGGCGAGCAACGGTCATGTAGCGATTACAGTACCTCTACGTGCTAATTACTGCGCAGCCCAGTCCGACGGCCCTGTTGACGATCGAATTCTGGAGCACTTCAGCACATTGCTTGAACCGGTCGATCACTACGTGCCACTGCCGGAACAAATCACTATTCCAAAACATGATGAGTGCTTTTATTGCCAGAGTTTTGAATCGGGTTCTAAAGATTGCCCGGAGTGCAAAGGCCACGGCTATGTGTCTTTTGAGAGTGATTACAATGGGTATGAAGCAGAGTGTAAAACCTGTCTTGGTGAAGGTGGTTTCATGGCACCAGCGCAGGGGGAAAGCTGTTTTTACTGCCACGGTTCAGGAAAGACTTACAAAGAACATCATTCAGTAGAGTTTCTTGGTATGCGACTGAACCCAAATTATTTCAACCTCTTAAACCGCTTGGATGAAGTTGAAGTTTCAGTCAACAGCGATAAACAGATATTGAAATTCAAAGCCAAAGAAAATGATCAGGTCGTTTATGGAACGATCATGGGGAAAAGGCGCTGATGGATATTAAAGAAATCGGTGAGTTAATTAATATGAGGATGCTGACACCCAGAGAGCTCTATAACGCAAACGGGTTTCCTCAGGACTACATCATTGACCGGGACACAACAGGTAGAAAACTGACAAAAACCAATCAGGTGGCCCGGTGTGGTAATGCAGTACCACCTCAATTTTCAGAGGCTCTGGTCAGGGCCAACATGATCAGCTCAGCCAAAGAACAAGCTGCATAGAGACAGAACCATGATGCAATGTGATTTTTTCGAAACTGCGGCAGACAGCCAACGGGACATAACACCGGATATTGATCAGTTATTGGCTGATGGTGGATACCCACATTACGAGGAACTTAAACCTGTTATTCCTAACAATATTCAAACCTGGGTCACAGCGCACTGTCTTGGTCATTATGCGTATTGCCATGTCCCAAATGAGCTCTTGAAAGAATCTAACGAAGTAGTAGTCCGCTATGTCTTCGCAAAGCACCAGGAAAGGGAAAAAGCGTCATGAGGAGGGTCATTTGTGAAGTGATGATAAAGCTATGGATTTGATACTGGCTGAAGGGATTGTTCAGCCGTTATTGGTATAACTATTGAGAAGGTAGAAGCTATGCAAGCCAAAGAATTTTTGAACGTCAAGGAAGTGAAAGATCGCTATGGATTTTCCAGCAGCGTCACGCTGTACAACTGGAGAAAAAAGAAGGGCTTTCCAAATCCTATTTCCGGTAGATATTATTCACTGGAAAAGATTAAAAAATGGGAAGAGGAACAAGGCCGAGTTTAACTCGGCCAATCCAAAACTGTGTACATATGTGTGTACAGATTTATTTAAGAAAAAAATTAAAGGCTTTAAAATCAATTGATTAGAATGCAGGTTTCGTAATCGTGCCAGTAGAAACTTCTCAGCATGTTCACTCCTGCCAATTTAATGCAATCTTCCCCTTCAGGGATTCAGTAATTCTGGAAGCAAAGTCCATCCGGTTCGCTTCAGGCAATTTAACCTGGATAACAACCTGGTCGGTATAGTCACAATCAATGATCTGTCCTGACAAAGATTCGAGCCAGTGTCGAAAAGCCTGTTCGCTGGCATAATCCAGCACTGCGGTTCCCCGAACCATGGGAACGCATTCAACCACAGGTAACTGTTCGACGGCGGCCTGAACTGATGAGCCATAAGCCCGAACCAATCCTCCGGCTCCCAACCTGGTACCACCAAAGTAGCGTACCACGACGGCAGCGACTTCTCCGATTTGACTATGCTGCAAAACATTTAGCATGGGCCTGCCAGCCGTGCCACCGGGCTCACCGTCATCATCAAATCCCATGACGGTATTCCCCTCGGGAGGGCCCGCTATAAAAGCCAGACAATGATGGGAGGCGTCAGGAAACTGTTTTCTCAGAGATTGCTGGAAGGAGAGTGCTTCGGCTCTTGAGGCCACTCTGGACAGGAAAGTAATAAAACGGCTTCGCTTGACTTCCGTTTCCCGCTCAAAAGAGGTTTCGGGTAAGAGGTCTGGCACCCGATAGCGGCCGGAGGGCTGGCTGGACATTCAATTCTCTTGTTGCAGTCAGGGCGATGTGAATGCACAAGACAAAGCAGAAAACAATCAACCCAGTGATCGTTGACCTTATTTTCCGCTAAATCTATGGGCACTCAGTGAAAGAAAAGTACTCCTTGAGCACTTCAACCAGATCAATAATATCATGCCCTGCACTGACAATACTGTAGCCAGAATCAAAAAACTCCGGACCCACGTCGGGCTTGCACCAGTGACACCGGGCATCAAAGTCAATATAGTTTTTCTCTTCATCCGGGCCAGGCAGCTTAATTCTCATGCTGTAAACCGCACCAATGAGAACCGGTACCGTACTGATGAGCATCAGACCATTGCTGCTGATATTGCCAATACTTCCCATTTCCTTGAGCGTGTTCCTGTTGTAAATGGTCAAATAATCATTCAACTGGTGACGCTTGATGCTGCGACGCTCCTTGCCGCGTGGGACCATAGACATAATCTGTATTCCTTTACTGCCCAACCTGTAAAAATTTAAACCAGAACCTTGTACAACTTGCTCTGCCTTAACTCACTCTGTTTCAGCATTAACTCCTGCTCTCGCTCTGTGATCTTTTTCTGTTCTCTGGTAAAAGCATCAAACTGCTGCATTAATGCTCTTTCCACTTCATCCACACAGCCCCTGAACTCGTTTTTGACCGGGTGCTGGCACAACTTGACGGCACGATCCAGCTCAGCCTGCCGCTCACTAAGGGAAGCAGCCTGGGTCTGCAAGCGGTTCAACTGAGCTTTGTTGGAGATATAACCGTCTTTAATCTCGAAATGACCTTCGGCCTTATCGCAATCCATAACGTTCTGACTGGTATTCCCAATCAGCGTCCACTGACCTTGCGGCCCCTTCCTCCGCCACCTGAACTTTTGAGGGTTGGCAGCGAACTCTTTAAGTCGACCGAAACCCATCGCTTTGATTACGTCAGGACCAATGGGATTCTTGTACAGAGACAGCCGCAGGTTATGATTAAGTTCAACACATTGAGTGATCACGTCCATTATTCGCTTTTCTAATGCTTCAAGGTCTGCTGGTTTAATTTGATAAACTATGACTTTCATGACAGCCTTCATCATATCGCTGTACGCTCTCTGAATGGTGGCCTCCGTTTGCATCGCCTCCCGCGCCCCCCCTGCACCACTCAGCTTTCGCCTGCTGGCCTGAAGGGAAGCCATAATGTCCTCGAAAAGCTTAGCGCCCAGAGCTTTGTCATTTAAACTCTTCACTACATTGTGAAGTTCAGTGACTCTTGTAAGAGCCTCTTCTAAAGCGACATCGCTCTCACGGATCAATTTTTTATTGGTCTCACTCACCATATCTTTGCCATCAAGCTTAATGCCTTCACTCTTTAACTGCTTGAAGTAACCACTGAGGCATTCACGTGTGGGTTTTGCATCCGCTGTTTCGACCAGATCCTCCTGATAGGTTCCCGGCAGAACAAAACGCCTCTCAATGGATTTGAGAAAGTCTGTAACTTCTGACTTGAGGTTGCTGGTCACAACAGGAATGGCTTCCGTGGGAATTCCCATCGCCTTCATATCCAGTCCATTCACCAAACTGACCGCTTCATCATTCAACCAGTGATGCTCCGCAGCATACACTTTATCCAGATGACTGTTGGTTCTGGCCTGCATCAACTCTTTCTCACAGCTCAGGGTATGATGACTTTTCTCACGACTGGCAATATCCACAGCCACAAGTTCAAGCCATGCATTCTTACAGACCCACTGGCGGACTTTCAGTTCAATCAGCTCCTGAAATGCTGCCTGAGAGAGACCCAGCTCTGCCCACTCTTTTTTAGCCATCTCAGCCAGTTGGGCTCTTATTTGTGGCAGGCTCTGCAAATAACCACTCTCGCCTTCTTCTGTTTTCTGAACAGGCAAGGTAACTGTTTGCTCAACCACTTTTTTCAAAGCGGGAGAAGCGTTATCAATGCCCTCAGGAAACAGATTTTCTTCAGCCTGCATGGACTCATCCAACGCGTTCAAAGCCTCCATAAATGCCTCTTTCTGTACGTCGGCACCTTTGATGTCTTTAACCGCATCCAGATCCACCGCCATGAACACTCTCTGTGCCTTGTGCAAGTCCTTGCTGTCACGGGTAAGACGGCCAAGCTGCTGAACCAGATAGTTTTCATTGGCTTCGCCACCGGCCTGCCCCACCAGCCCATGAAAAATACCTACACTGGCACTCCCCTGGGGCATGTCAGTGCCCACAGACTGCTCTTTGCTCAGGTAACCATCGGTACTCTGTCCACCCATACGTCTGAGCTGGGTAATGGTTTCCCGGGAAGCTGAAGCTCCTTGCCCATAGACCGGATCATCCTGATACTGCATCTGCAGATTCTTATCATGGTCATAGTAAATAACAGACTTCTGAACGCCCCCCATGGCCAGTCGTTCCTGATTCAAAGTCCGACTCATCTGATGCGCCTTTGTCGTACATTCATCACCCGACTCAGCGCCATCAAAGAAAATAATCTGGGGCTCTGGGCCTACCCTGTGCAAAACATCCGTCAGCATCTTGTTCCTGCCCTGCGGGTCGGAAGAGCTGAAAAACACCGGTTCCGACAGAGAAATGAAGTGCCAGAAACGCTGATTGGTGGTCACCGGGTCTGTTCTTGCTTTGTGACGCACTTCTTCTGCGGTGCCTGAAGCACTGGCCAAAGCTGCACAGTACAAGGTTCCCAAAGTTGCTGAGAGTAAATGCCGGGCTTTACATCCAAACAGAAATTCAGAATGTTTCAGATTGATACTTCGGGGCTCTACTTCAAAGGCATAGCCAAGCCCTCTGATCACTGCCTGCACGGTCTGAGCCACTGATATCGACTCAGCTTCGGTATGAGGCACCATCTCACTGTCAAACTCGTCGGCAAACACCATAGAGTTTTTGAGCAAGTCAAGACAGTCATCCAATTTTGCCAGTATCGCCTGCTTGTCCTGAATGAAACTTTCAGCGTCCAGCAAGGCCTGCTTCAGATGCATCAGAATCTGCACATCTGTGATTGAGGCGCCCACGGGCACTCGCCCCTGAGCCAGCAGGGATACTCTGTCATTAATCGAAGTTCCGGCAGGTAACCCCAGCAGGGTATTCTCAACCTCTACCAACCGGGCGACGGATAACTCACAGGGAGGTGCAAAGCAGGTTTCAAGATCCAATCGGCGATAGTCCTGCCCCTTGCGGGCGTAGTACTCACGCAAGCCTTTATCCAGTTCTGCCTGATTGGTCTTTGGAGCCATGACAATAATCGAACGGTCCGTATCAGCACCTAACTGGGCCGAAGCGTGATCCGTCAGCGCCAGCAGCAGTGTACTTTTACCGTAGCCAGTGCCCTTATGAGACATCATGGCAACTTCATGGCCATCGGCCCATTGGCTGACACCGTCCAGTGTAACAGCCAGTTCGTCGGCCTGGTCGGGTGACAAGACAATGTGATGCCTTCTTTCGAACGACAAAAGGGCCAGGTTTTTAGTATCCAGCAAGGTATTCTCGTAACTGCTGATTCGGTTATTCAGATTGCTCTGTCTGGATGCCAGCAGAGCCATATCCAGATTCCATTCCTGACAACGCCTGATGTATTCGTGGGGCTCACTCACCTGCTCAAAGGCGGCAAAGTCCAGATCCACCAACTCACTTTTAAGCGCCTCAAGGCGCTGACCTATCAGGCTGCTCTGCTCAAGGTCAATATCCACCAGCATCAGCTGCGACATGCGTTTGATAAACCCGTCAACATCATTACCACCCGGAGCCAGTCCCTTCTCAAAGTTACGAATGGCATGATCCAGAAGCTCGCCATCAGAAAAACCCTGCACATCATTTTCAGAAGCATTACGAATGTAGCTGACCAGACCTTTTTCCAAAGCTTTTTTTAACTGAAGTGTACGAACACAGTGCTTTCTGTTGTTGACGATGACCTTTTCAAAATGGCTCAAAACCGACTGCCTGTTGGTTTTTAGCGTTTTCGGATCAGGTATCCCACGGGGTCCCTGGGTTTGCAACTCGCAACCAGAGTAGACTGACAGGTTTTTAAATACCTGTTCCTGAAACGCTTTTTGTTCTCCTTCAAGCGTTTTAATAACACTTTCAGTGACACTTTTAGTGACACTATGAGCACTATCAACCAGCAACTCCCTCCTGGCTTTCAGAAACGCTTCACTGACATGGCCGAAACTGGCATTGACAGTAAAGGGCGAAAACTGTTCTGGATGAAACGTTTCCTGATGGGCACCGGTTTCCGGCTTCCTTGATTTTTCCTGAGCCACTTTTCTCACCACCGGAAGCTCAACAGGCAGGCTTCTGACACGTCCATCACAAGGTGTGCAGGTAAAAGGCGGTTTCAGTAATTGATGATCCACTTCCTTAACAACTTTCTTGTAACATTCATCAATTTGCTTGAGGGAAGCACTCGGTAGCCAGGTATTTTTCAGCGATTCAAGCTCAAGGACTTCAGGCGGATAATCTTTGCGTGATCTTGATGGTGAAGTACTGTCTGGCTTCAGTAAGCAAGCTTTACTCAGTAAGTTCGCTTTAATCAGCTCGCTTCTGGGGTTTTCCCCCCGGATTGGCACCGGGATCAGTTGATCATTGGAACCCAGTTCATACATAAAGCACTGCTGATCTGAAGGTGTTTTCTGAGCAACCAGCAGGACGGTTTGTCCCGAAGCACTTTTCAGGGGAATCCAGTCCCGCTTTTTTTCTCTTCCTTCCTTGCTGACCTGAAAGGGAACTTCGAAATTGGGATGCTCATGAAGAAAAGCAGGATCCAGAGACCAGGTTCGTCCATCCAGCTGAATCTGCCAGTGCTGACCCTCTTTGGAGTGAAACACCAGTGAAGGTCGGCATTGGGCACCTTCAGACAATTCAATGTATCGGTCACCGGTAACAAGGCTGGTTTTATGAAGAGCAACCTTATTAAAACCATTCATGAAACTGTTTATCAGACAGTTAGGGTTCTGGGTAAGAGCGCTCACCCTGAAGCCAGCCTGAGTCTGAACATGACCTGAAGCTTCTGCCAGAGGTACCGGTGAATCTGGCTGAAAGCAGGCAATTTCGGCTTGATGAGGGTGTTCAACAGCTTGGGTAAAGTCATCATCATGAGTAAGGCCCCTGAACTTCTGCTTCGGCTCGAGCCTGGTTTCCTGAGCCAACAACTCTGTGCACTGTCTTTCCAGCTTGAGCCTGCGCGTCTCTCGCTCTTTTCGGGTTTCGTAATTCTCTTTGTGCTGCCTGACAGCCATGGTGAGAACCAGTGATCCGGGTCTTTTCAGCTCCTTTTGAAGGGTTCTGAGCACCTTTGTCATGGTCGGTGTCGCGGGTAATCCAAATTCATCCCTGATCTGACTGAGCCCCACCAAGGAGGCATCGGCATAGCTGAAGTCAACCCATTGCGTTGCCCCTGCTGCTAAATTTGCGGACCCGGGTTGTTTAACAATCCCTTCATGCTGCTCCTGTAAACTGGACAGCAGAGTTAAGAGTCTGTCACAGATCTGCGGATCCCTGACCATTTGCTCTTCCAGAGAATGGCCCGCCTGCGGCTTGAGAGCGACTCCCAGCTGTTGATCCAGTCTGGCTTCAAACTCCGCCTTTTGATATTCAACCAGCTTCGATAAAAATACCCGTCCATGTTCGGGCACACTGCGTCTCAACCGGGGTGGCAGATGCTCTGAAGCCAATCGCTGAAGCGAGTATTCATACCGTTTTAAAAGCCGATGCCCTTCGTCTGGCCCCTCAATCGTTGCAATTTTTTTCTTCCAGGATTCATTCAGACGCTTTGAAGCTGATCTGGCAAGGGCGCACAAGGCATGTGTATAGAACTCCCTGTCCCGATCCCCCGAACTTTTTGCCAACAGTGTACTCATATTGGTCAGTTCCAAATCGACTATGGCTTCAGGATCTTCCGGGCCAGCCAGAGCATCAGGCTTTAAGGCTTCAAGAGTCGCTTCGAATCTGTCGAGCTGAGTCTGAAAATCATCCTGCTCCCTGGCCATTACTTGTATATTGCCCCGGGTCAGGGATACAGTCCGGTCAATCTGACGGGTAAACTCATCCACTAAAGGGCGATCCGGGGTCGCACCCGGGGCTTTTTGATAGGCCTGATCAATGGACTCCAGCTCCATCAGGAACTGCTCATGGACTGATATCACTTCTTTTCGGGAGCCACTCCTGCCCGGAAAATCATCCGGACCGGTGAAATGATAAATTTCCCTTTCTTTTTCAATCACTTCCAGTCTGGAAGCCAGCTCAGACCAGGCTGAACTCATTTTTTGAATCAGGCCCGAAATAACAAAAGTTCCTGGGCCAAGAGAAGCAAACTCTTTGCTTTTGATCTCTGAAACGACTGTCCCCAAATCTGTCCACTGGGGCAATGGAGATTCCTGAGTGAGATCCAAACCTTCATCAGCAGATGAATCGAACCGATCAGGTAACGGATCAGAAGAAGCCTTTGAAGTATAAGACTCCGCCTCGGAAAAGCCGTCCTCGGAAAGAGAATCTGACTCATAACCGGAGTCAACCTGATGACTGTCAACCTGATGACTGTCAGCCTGAAGCGTTAATTGATTGAACCGCTCAGATTCGCGCTCAAGGCTTTCCTTAGCTTCAACTAATTCTTCGTTTTTTAATATCAGGGCGCTCTCTTTCTCAAGAACTTGAGCTTCCAGATTACTTTTCGTTTCAGAGAGTGTTTCAACCCGTTCCCGCTCAACTTCTAACTGGCTTTGTAGAGAGGCCTTGGCCTTAAGAGCTTCTTCTGATTGCTGCTCGACTTCTCTCTTTTTCTCTCTAATCTTGTTCAACTCTTCCTGAGTTATATGCAGTTGGTCTTTTAAATGAATAACTTCAGTGGCAAGCGTCTGGTTTTCAATACTCACAGCCTGAAACTCAGTCAGTTTGGATTGCAAACCCTTTCGCTCCTGCTCCAGGTCACTGACAGCCTCTTCCAGCTTTATCTTTTCCTGATCCCGCTGGCGCTGTTCCTGCTCAAGACTCTCGGCTAATTTTTGATGAGCAAGTTCTTTCTCTTTCAATGCAAGCGTATGATTTGACGCTGCTTCTCTGGATTGATCAGTCAGGCTCTTTAATTCAGCTTTCAGGCTTTCAGCCTCGCTCTGAACACGACTGACTTCTTCTTTTCTCTCCTCAAGGCCCAGAGATTTTTGCTGCAGCTCAAGATCTTTCGTCTTACCTTCCAGTTCAAGCTTTGAAACCCGGTTATCAACATCATTTTTCAGATCCTGGAGTTTTTGCAACTGCTCTTTAAGATCAACGACGATCTCTTTGTGCGAGCTGGTAAGACGCTGCCTTTCTTCTTCCCAACCCGAAGCTTCATGCTTGTGCCTGCTTTCCTGAAAAGCCAGATCTTTTTCAAGCTGACTGCTGTAACCTTGAGCCTCTTTCAACGCCCTTTCCTGTCTGACACCCAGTTCATCGACCTTACCCTTTAAGCTGTGAGCCTCTTTTTGGCTATCCCTCAACAGGGCTTCCAGTTCGCTAAGCCTTGTATCCTTTATTTTTCTTTGTTCTTCTGCCGTCTCGGAAAGCGATTTAAAGTGGTCCCTGTTTTCTTTAGCCAGACGAATCTGTCTTTTAAGATCAGCAAACTCCAGTGACTTCTCACTTTGCTCATCGTTAAGCTGCTTTTTCAGAGACTCCAGAGTGGTTTCTGCCTCTTCAAGGCTGCCTCGCAAAAGGTGCAGCTCCTCATTCTGCTTTAAAGAAGCGCTATGAGCCTGATCCTTCTCTTGCGTCAATCTTTTTACTTCCAGCTCCAACCTTCCATATTGTGTACCCAGTTCGGTAGCCTCACCTTCCAGACTCAACACCCTGGTTTGACTTTCCTCAAGACTGTTTTTCAACGCAATCAACTGGTTATTTACACGCTCAATGCTTTGTTCTTTCTGTTCGAGAGTGGCGTCTTTATGGGATAGCTCAAGCTTTGTCTTCCTGACCTTCTCCTGAGACGCAAGAAGTTGCTGATCAAGTCGTTGTTTTGTTTCAACCAGCTGGTCATGCTGGTTTTTCAAATCAGCAAACAGTTTTTTCCTGGCCTCCTCAATTCTGACCTTTTCTTTATCCCAGTCAGCTGAAGCAACTTCTGCCTTTTGCTCCAGTGCCTCGACCTGTAGCTTAAACTCATCTCGCTCCCGGATGAGCCTTTCCATCTCAAGGGAATGCTGACTTTTCAGACTTTCTGCATTGAGCTGAAGCTCCTGAAGCTGCTTCTTCACCTGATCTCTGTCGTAAGCAAGAGCCTCTGACTCTGATTGAAAGTGATCTCTTTTCTTTTCGGTCTCTTTAAGGCGACTTTCCAAATCAGACACTCTGGATCTCGAATCCCTGAGCTGGTTTTCCCATTGAGATTTCTCAATCTCAGCGGCATCACTACCGCTTCGTAAATTTTTCTCAGCTTTCAGAAGCATTTGCTTTGCTTCATCTCGCTCCCGGGCAATTAACTGAACTCTCTCTTCCAACTCAATGACTTTATTGTCACTCAATTCTTTCTCAGGGAGCAGTTGTTGAACTCTGTGCGTGAGCTTTTCAATAGCACGAACTTGATCATCGACATTCTGGCTAAGCGCAACCACTTTCTGTTGCTTTTCCTGCGTTCTTTGATTGGCTTTTTCAATCTCGCGCCTGAATTCAACCTCAGCTTCTTCAAGTTCCCGAATCCTGTCGTCCTTTGCCAGGATCGAAGATGACAGCGAGTTTTCCCTGATTTTGGCTTCGGCAAGTTCATCTTCTTTGCCGGTTAGCAGATCTTTTAGTCGATTCACTTCCTGCTGGCTTAACTGAAGCTCTCTGTGATAACGCTCTGACGTCTCCTGCAATTTAGGGATAGACTCGTCAGCTATTGCAGAGCGCTCTCTCGCCTCTCTTTCCTTGCTTTTTGCTTCATCAAGTTTGCTTTGCAGCTTTTCTGTGTTGTTTTCAGCAGCTTGAAGCTGTCTTATATATTCGGTGACCTCCTCTTTCGAGGACCGGGTAGCCCTTTGAGCCGTCTCAAGTTCTCGGCGAAGGGCTGCCAGCGATGACTCGAGTTTATCTTTCTCTTCCTCAAGCCCATCGCTCTTAACCGTTAGCTCCTGAACTTTTCTCCTCTCAATCACTAACGCCTGATCTCTCTGTGAAAGATCCTCCTCTTTTGAGCGAAGATCATTCTCAAGACTGACTATTTTTTCCCTGAGTTCACGCTCAGTGCTCTGCAACCTTGACTGCAACTCATTCAGCTCTCTCTCTTTGTCTGTGAGCTGAATCTGTACCTGCTGTTCAGATATTCTGGCGCTTTCGACCTCTGACTCTAAATCAGCTTTTTCTTTTTGATGCTTTTGTTCAGCAACTCTTAACTGCTCTGCAATCTGAGCCATCTCAGCCTCGTGAGATTGACTCTCCTGCGAACCGTTACTCTGTTCAAGCCGGAGACTCTGCAGCTGCTCTTTCAGGGAGGTGATCTCAGCTCTGGCTATATCCAGCTGCTCATTCAGCGCTTCCAGACCTTTTAAGTCCTGCTCATATTTGAGTTGCAAGTCTTCCAGTTCGGCCTGTTTAGTCAATAGCGACGCTTCAAGCTTCGCTTTTTCTTCCTGAGCCTGATCCTTATGCTCAACAAGGCTTTGTTGCAGGCCTTTGATTTCATCGTCGTATTTCTGTCGTTCCAGATGAATCTCTTTTAATGATCGGGCTTTTTCCTCAAACTCAGACTGCTGCTTCTCGAGTTCTTCGACCTTTTCCCGTAGATCTTTTTTGGTATCCGTTAATGCTTTTTTGAGATCTTCTTCACGAGCAAGCGCCCCTTTATAGTCGCCTTCAAGGGCAAAAAGTGATTGCTCTGCTGAATCCGCCCTGCTGTCTGCTTCTTCAAATTTTCTTTGCAGCTGATCCAGCTTTTGCTTGTGAGCTTCTACAATACGATTTAGCTGCTCTTCCAGTTGCTTCGCCTTTTCTTCAACTTGTTTTTTCTTGCCAGTGACATCGACATGGGCCAGAATCCAACGATCACGATACTTGGTAAGCTCTTTCACCTGCGATTCAAGCTGCGCCACTCTTGCAGTATCCACTTGCTTTAGTGTTTCAAGGTCCTTGTTGAGTGCCTTGATATCAAGATGCAGTAAACCATTTTGCCTGAATAAATCAGCCACTCGCTCTTGAGCATTTTGATAACTCTGCTGAAGCTCTGCCAGCCTGGCTCTTTCCTGATTCAGTTCATTTTCAACGGATTGATAGCTCTCCAGGTACTCCTGCCGCAGTCGCAGTATCAGCTGATCCTTTTGTTCCAGAGCTGAAACAGCCTCCTGACCCATCTGCTGATGGTTCAGATGGGCTGCCTGAAGTTGACTTTGCAGCGCGTCTATTTTTTGACCAGAGTCAACCACCTGTTTCTGGAGTTCTGACAGAGTAACGCCATTGTCAGCCAGCATTCGGGTTTGCTCTTTCATTCGAGCTTGAAGCTGACTGTTCAATGCTTCCAGCTCATCCAGCCTGTCGTCAGAATCGAAGGTTTCTGCACTCAATAATTCGCTGCTGCCAATGGGAGATCCATGGGTACTGACTATCCGATACTGCTCCTCACGTAACTGACGATCCCTCTCGCTGAGTTCGTCTTTTAGTTCGGATTGTTCTTTCTCAAGCTCACTCAGCCTTTCTGAAAAACCTTCAGGCACTCTCTTTTCTTTCTGCTTGAGGACTTCTACTGCTTCCTTCAGTTCAGTCAACTGATTGCGGGTCTGTTGCAGCTCGTTGCCTAATTCTTCTTTCTCTTCTCTGAGACATCTCAGTTCCTGTTGCGCCCTGGATAGTTCAAAACTCCGGGTGGAAAGAACAGGACCATCAGGCGGTCTGGGAGTTGCAAGTGTAGGCACCAACGGTGGCGTGCCGAGACTATTCTCTGCAAAGATGTGACCAAGAAACGGATCATTCTCTGAAGGGCTGGAAATCTCTTCAGGGTTTGTTAGCTCGGGGGAATGCTGACAATAGAACTCAGCGAGTGCCAGAACCTCGCGATTCATTTTATCCAGCTCATACCGTTTCAGCAGTCCCCATGCCCATGCTTCCTTCGATTGACCACTGGCTGTGATTACATCAGCAACACCGGTCTGCAGAACCTCTATCTGATGAAGCATGGATTGGGCCATGGCCAATGTCATCAAAGGCCCGTTGTTGCCATTGAGGCCAGTTTCCAGCTGTTGGCGGTTAGCTGGCATTTTAAAGCGCCAGCCCAACACATCATGGACCCTGCCCAGCCGTTCAGCCATCTGTAGTCTGGTTTTCCTGTCAGCAGTTTTTACTGTCTCAGGCCTTATGCTTTCTCTGAGTCTGAAAAGAGTATGATCAGCAACCTGACTGACAGGACGGGCATAAGCCCTGCAAATCATGTTGTGAGGTTTTGGAATTGAGGGTGTGCCCACATCGACATGGGAGATACCCCTGTCTCCAATGGGGGTTGTAATTGGACGATCGCCTTGTAGAAGCTTATTTGGCAGTTGAACTGAACCCACACCATGACTTGTCTGTTCCTCAGAAGTCTGGGAACCATGCACTGATGTACTGTTCAGGTGTTGGCTATGGGGTATGCCAATGCCACTGCTTCTATGGTCCATGCGGTCTACAACATCCGTTGAAAAACTACACAACTGCCAAGAAACAGCTTACATTCCGGCACCTAAGACGCTAAATTCATACCTGTCGGATGAATTCACAATTTAAGATTAGCAGTGGGTTGCCGAGGAGTTTTGCATTCCGGTGGCTTGAAAGCACAGCTCGTCAAAACGCCAGAGTACTCATCTGGACGGCGCTGAGATGGCTTTGGTCGCGTCGCTCATAAACTCAATAAAATAGGGAAGCAAAACCTGATTGACCTCAGCCAGTGACGTCGTTTCTATCCAGCCCGGGCCATGTAAACGTCTCTGTTTCTCAAGCTCTTGCCAGTTCAATCTGCAGGAACCCAGGCTAATAAAAGGTCTTTGCTCGCCATTACCCGGAACGGCCCAGTCAAAACGAATCCTGCCAAGGTAAGGCCTGATGCTTTTTTCTCTGACAGAAATGGGCTGTTCGGAAATCAATCTGGAATTGGCAGAATAACGAGCACTAACAAGAGCGTCAGAATTAAACAGTTCACTGGAGCCCATGATCAGGTATTTAACAGCCGAATGAGATTGGTACCAGCGCTTGAGACGACCTTCATCATGAACAGTGTTTTCTCCCCCTAATCCGGTAAATGACATCCACTTTTTAAACTGGCAGCTGTCGATCTCCCGGGTCATGTTGGCAGGACAGGTATGTTCAACGCTGGATAACAGGGTTTGATAAAATTTCAGGCTGTCACTTGCCCCAGCCAGTGGGAATCGAGATCTGAGTATCTGGTAAAGTCTCACGCTGTTTTCAAAATCTGGCGCCAATGTCAGATCACTGGCCACCTTGATAACAGGTACCAACAAACCTTTTGGTTTTGATTCCAGCAGAGTCAGCATATCTGCAGAAAATGAGCACTGTCCTGTCAGGGTCATGTATTCGTCAGGTACCAGAGATTCAAGGGAGGGATGAGTATTCTTGACCTGCCATTGATGATTGAAAGTCCAGCCTGATGGCTTTTTTAGAACTGTATTTGCGGATTGGGAAGTGTCTGCTTTAGTCTCAAACCAGTCAAATAGCGAGCAGGAAGAAGTCATGACTGCCATCGCAACCACCAGACATATGCGCACTGTTATGGGAAAAAAGCCCATCATCGACCCACATCTCCGGAAAAAGTTATTACCTTAAATGTAGCCAGTTTAAAACTGAATCTCGCTTTTCATAAAATGAAAGGTGGTTTTCAGAAGCTGTCAAGATGTTGTTTAGCACCCTGCAGCGCCTGAAACCACTTACCTCGCTATGAGGATTATTCCAGCCCCAGACCTTCCCTGGGGGGTTGTGTCAGTTCCCTGACAGTATCTTCCAGTTGCTGAAGTTTGCGGTTAACCTGCACCCGGAATGAATCAACCGCTTTAACTGCCTGCTGCTGATCTTCCACTTTCCTGGTGAGCTCAGCCTGAAGTTTTTTCTGATCAGCCACCAGCTTTTTCATTTCAGCAACCTGTTTGTCAAACTTCGCAAGGCTCTCCGTCATCATACCCTGGGCAGCCACCTGCTCAGTGCTAATGGCCTTCATCAACTGATCCATTTCACGAATACGCTTCTGCAAAGCACTCAGCTGGCCAGATGCTTTATCCGCTGTTTTGCCTGCCTTATCTGCGTCCTTGAGAGCTTTGGCAACATTATCCTTATTGATCAGGATCCACTGGCGGTTTCGCTTATTCGAAACATCCCAGAGCTTGCGAATTTCAGAATTCACTACCTCCAGCTCAGATCGCAGCGCTGAGCCGCTCTGATCAAGGTTTTCACCGGTAGCAGTGATCTCTCCGGTCACGGTACTCAGTTTTTCCTGAGTGACCTTCAAGGCCTGGCGGGTATCAGCCAACTCCTTTTGTATCAATTTGAATTGCCAGACGCCACCCGCCCCAAGCACAACAATCATGACCAGTATGAGCCAGGTCAGGCCATTTCCACCTTTAGCCGAAGCAGTCCGCCCCGAGTCCCCTTTCTTGAGAGGAGGCGTTCCTCCGGAAGCCACAGCTTTCCTGCGCCCCGGACGCTCGTCCGCTGCAATTGAGAAATCCGGTATATCATTGATCGCCTTTTTCTCTTCTCTCATGGGTTTCTCATCTGTCTCTTAATCCGCTACGGGCATCTGTTCCGCCATGGGCAGTTGAGGGGCAATACTACTATGAAATAGAGACTGGAATAAGGGCAACAGACTTTATGATCACCGCTGTAACAGAGAAAATCAGCGGAATTGCCTATCACAGTCTGGAAATATCCGGTTCATGACACTGTTTCAGGTTTTTTCTGTCACCCGGGGGTTGAAGAGATATCGCGCGCCCCCAAACTATCCACCACATAGATTCGTAATCAAACCGATGTTAATATCGTCGCGCGAGACGAATTCAGGTCAAACAAGATCAACCCCCCAAGTGGAGAACGACAACATGGCTTTTGAACTTCCTGCACTGCCCTTCGCACGCGATGCACTGGCTCCTCACATTTCTGAAGAAACTCTGGATTACCACTACGGCAAGCATCACAAGACCTATGTTGACAAACTGAACGGTCTGGTTGCGGGTACCGAGCTGGAAAGCAAGAGCCTGGAAGAAATCATCAAGACTTCTGAAGGCGGCATCTTCAACAACGCTGCTCAAATCTGGAACCACACGTTCTACTGGAACTGCCTGAGCCCTAATGGTGGTGGTGCTCCTGCCGGTGAACTGGCTGAAGCTATCAATAATGCTTTCGGTTCTTTTGACGATTTCGTTGCTGCATTCAACGACAAAGCGGTTAACAACTTTGGCTCTTCCTGGACCTGGCTGGTTAAAAACAGCGATGGTTCTGTAGAAATCGTAAACACCAGCAATGCAGGCACTCCTTTGACGACCAATCAGAAACCACTGCTGACCTGCGACCTGTGGGAGCATGCCTACTACATCGACTATCGCAATGTGCGTCCAGAGTATCTGAAACATTTCTGGGCACTGGTTAACTGGGACTTTGCTGCGGCTAATTACGCTGGTTAAGATTCTGATTTGATAGATACACAATTAAGTTGGAAATCAGCACAATTTGTTGGAAATTCTAACATTTAAGTTAGCAAACAGGCTTAATTTTTGACCTTCACTGTCTGGCATATAAATGTCAGACGGTGTTTTTATTTATGCCTTTAAAGAATATAAAGCACTCTCCTATTTTACGGAACTGACCATTTTTCATGATTCCGGAACGGGAAGCTCCGGCATAAATAGCTAAAGACTCATCCGGCAGGTGTTCTTTAGAGAGTTGTGTAGCCAGCCACCAAACGGAATCGTAATACTGCGAAAAGATAATACAACCGCACTCCAGCCACTATTCCTTAAACAGGTATCTCTGAACTTCAAGGTATTTCGGGTCTTTATCCTGACTGGATTCAAGAGCTTCTTTGCATAGCTTTAATATTCTTATTTCCGCTGGAGTAAGGTCTTTCATGGAGTCAGAGATGGAGAGATTTTCGACATCATCCTCATCTTCCAGACAAGCTGAAAAATCCTGCTCATCGCCAGAGTCAGCCCACTCGCTAAGCAGCTTATCCATCGTTCTTTGTCCAGCGTAGAGCGTGCTTCCTATTCTCCTCAGCAACAGGGTCTTGAAGAAACCGGCCCCTTTAGCTCTTTTGCTTAATGCCTCAGAAAACTCCTCTGCTTTCTCATAAGCCTTCTGGAAGTAAAGAGGTAATGAGATAGAGTCTTTCTCCCCCTCACCAAACAATTGGACCTTGACCGGCCGCAGGCAGGGCTCGCCAGTTTCCGGGTCAATGGTAGCTTCCAAATAGTCCCGGGTGCGCCGAATGATTTGTCTGATAAAGGGGTTATGCTGTCTCCCATAGTCCGGAAGAACCCGGCGAAGCTTTGTTTTGTCAGGTCCACGCAACTGATTGAAGCTGGCAGCATCGGCAACGTAATCGCCCGGCTGCATGTGCAGGCGTCTCAGGCATCACCCAGTACTTGATCACTACCCAAGGCAAGTATGCTTAACAGATCAAAAGCTTCAACCGGATGCAGCTGAACCGGGGTTGCTGTGGCCAACAGCATACTTTTGCTTCTTTGGCTGATCTGGGTCAGAAAGTGCATCAGGTTGTTAGGATCGGCTTTTTCTTCCAGACAGTTGTCGGTTATTTTCTTACGCCTTGAGCGGTGGGCTTCGTCGACAATAACGCATTCATAATGGGCAGCAAGAAGATAATCTTTGATTTCAGAGCCGGATGTAATCAGCCCCTGAGGTACAATGCCAAGCTTCCTTGGGCATTTAAGAATGCTTTCAGGTCCTGGAGGGCCAGGCGATACCCTGCTCATCCAGCCACTGTTTGCCTGTCCAGATGGCAGATGGCATATCCAGCAGCTCCATCAATTCATCCTGCCATTGCAGGGTCAAAGGCTTTGAGGCAATAACCAGCACCGGCTTATTTCCCTGAAGAGCCATCAGCATCCCAGCCAGCGCAAGCTGCACAGTTTTACCCAGCTCTACCTGATCAGCCAGAATATATCTGACCCCGCCTTTTTGGTGATCATCAAATGCTTTTTTGACAAAATATTTCTGGTGAGGCCAGAGGCCGAACTCTTTACGATAGACAGGCGTTTCGACAATGGCAGGAGCCGGATCAATATGAGGCTCTGTTTGCCAGGTCGTCCTGTCTACTTCAACTCGCTCAGAAATCCGTTTTATATCAGCAATAACAGAATCACTAAGAGGCGTTGCAAGGTGATGGTTCCAGAGAGCATTAAACTCACTTTCAACCCACCTTATCCCCTCTTGAGAACTGTCTTCCCATAACATTTCGTAGTTCAGTTTCCAGGCCGTCAGACTCTCATTGGTACTGCCCATAAAACAGGTCTTGCTGCCATCTGCCAGAGTAATGACACCCGCCTTGCCATGAACAAGTCCAAAGGCTTCATCGGGTAAGACCCGCACCTCCATTTTGCCTGAAACCAGAAACTCGTAGAGCTTCTTAAATCGCTTATGGCTGGCTTCTGGAGGCTTTTCAGGTTCACCGGCACACCAATCCCGGCGCATAGCCTGCTGGGCAGCCTTGGCAGTAATAAAATCTTCAGCTGAGAGTTCAGAATTACAGATTACCCGGACCTTTCCAGACAGGCTGTCCAGAGCTTCGCCAGCCACTTCGAATATGCTCGATCGAAAAAACCGGCAATCCGGTCATAAGATTGGGCGCCAGCCAGTTTCTCACTGATAAACGATTGACCCAGCGGCTGCTGGCGGGATGAATAACGCTGAATCACAAGAGTGCCTGATACATAATTAATAGCTGATCATATTGCTTACACGCCATTAACGCCAGCATGCTTTCAATATGCTAGCATATAAAATGGTAGCGCAATGACTTAGCAAAATGGAGGCCCCCTATGGCAACACTGACCATTAGAAATCTACCCGATGAACTGGTTGAGCGCCTTAAACTGAAAGCCAAAGCAGCCAATCGTTCCATGGAGCAGGAGGTGCGGGAACTGCTGGAAGCCAGCTACCCCAGGAAGCAGGATACAATTGACCGTATCAGAAGCCGCTGGAACCAGCTCCCGGCAACCCATCATGAAGAAATGGACGAGTGGCGCAACGAAGGGCGTCCATGATGGCAAATAAGGGCATAAAAGCAGCTGTCATCGATACCATGGTATTTGCCTATGGTCTTCTTAACGAAACGGACTTTGCAGAAGATTCACTCACAACCATCGATCGTACAGAAACTATTCACGTACCCGACTCCATCAGGGCCGAGCTGACCAATGTGCTATGGCAGTGGATTACCCAAAAAAGCATTTCCGTGCAAACCGGCCTGGATGTGCTTCAGGATGCCAGCACCCTGTTCAGCCGTGTTCATCCGACCGAACATTACTGGCGGGAGGCCTTGATTCTGGCCTGTGAAGACAAGCACCCTGCTTATGACACCCTTTTCATTGCCGTGGCGAAAGGCCAGAGTATCCCCCTGGTGACTTACGATAAAAAGCTGCTGAAAAAATACCCTGACATAGCCATCAGGCCCGATGTGTATATTCGAACCCTCTGAATACAAAGAACCTACAACCCTGGCCACTCGCTACATATTAGAATGGGCACCGTTGCAGGTCTGTGACTCAATAAATAGCAGCTGGAGCAGGAAACGCAAGCTGCTCGAAAACCGGTAGATCGTTCAAGCCATTTCGCTTTTCTCCCTTCCTGGCACCATGCCAACAACCAGACTCATCATGCCGCTCTTTCGCTTTCAGCCCACTGCTCACAGGCTTCACTGAAACAAACCTGATAGCGGGCTTTGAGTATGCGCACCAACTGATCCTCAGCCTGATATCCAGCCTCTGTGTTTTGATAGCCAACAGCATTCACAACCGCTGTGACAAACTCATCAGATGCACTGGCAAGGCTCTCAAGCTCATGTCTGAGATAAGTCACCTAGGCGTCTTTCAAGTAACGGCGGTAAGAGGAAAAAAAGAAAGGAAAAAAAGGACATCCGGAAAAAAAGGACATCCAATTAAGGAAAAAGAGGACATCCAATTAAGGAAAAAGAGGACATCCAATTAAGGAAAAAGAGGACATCCAATTAAGGAAAAAGAGGACATCCAATTAAGGAAAAAGAGGACATCCAATTAAAGCAGGAAAAAAAGGAAAAAAAAGACATCCAATTAAAAGAAAAAAATTATCCATTTAAAAGAAAAAAATTAAAGAAAAAACAAGATATCCACATCAAATATAAAATACAGCCCACAAACTGGGAGCCTGGCAACCCATCAAACCCTGACAGCCACTCAAAATCATCGCTTATCATAACAAACGACAAGCGGATCACTCAAAAAAGGAAAAAGTCAGAAATAGCTAGACGCCCCATATGACAGGAGCAACAAATAACAACGAAAAAGTCGGGCAATCAGCTTAAGCCATGAAATAAACGACTACAGATAAACAATCCCTTCACCCATTGCTGTCCCATTTCCCGAGCAAAAGTTTTCATGGCTTCCAGCCTGCCCACTGCACGATAGAAGCGGTTATTCCATCTCATGGTTTTGAGCCATTCATTTGAATCAATTTCCAGTCGGGTCAGAATGGGTGGAATGTCTGAAGGGTTTGAACCTTTCTTATCAGATCGCACTGCACGCCCACTCCAGTCAACCAACTCAAGATAATCATGAAGAATATAAGGCAACGCCTTATCCGGATTTTGCCCCTGTGATCGAAAAGGCATAAGGGTGGCTGGCTGCTTTCGGGTATCAGAACCTGCCAAATTTTCAATTCGTTCCTGGATCGACGTGTAGTCTGATCCTTCTGGAGTTTCCGCCATTTCGGCACGGAGCGGATTCAGGTCAACATAGGCCATGCAGGTCAACAACGCTGCCTCATCCAACAACGCCTGACTTTTAAACCGCCCTTCCCAGAAGCGACCTTTGCAGCCATCTTCCTGGTTAGCCTCACGGGCAAGATATTCGTTGAGGCAACGCATGAACCAGCTGATACTCGTTAGACGATTTCGATACTCTTCAACAAATTCGTCCACGCGAGCCAGTTCCGAATGACTCAGCCGGTCAGCAGCAAGATACCTCTGAACCAGAAGCGGCCCTGTGAAAAGCCTTGTCCATCGACTCAAAACTTCGTCTCTTGTCCACTCTCTGGCAGGTTTTTGATTAATATGCAAAACCACATGATAGTGATTCGACATGACAGCATAGGCGCAGACCTCTATAGAAAAGATTGAAACCATTTCCCTGAGCTTGTCAACAATCCACTGCCGACGGTGCTCGTAGTTTTTGCCCGTTAAATGATCCTCTCCACACAAATATGCTCTGCGTACGCATCGAGCTATACAGTGATAATATGGCGTGGAGCCTAGGTCGATCAGAGAACTTCGTGCACGGGTCATAATCTCTCCTGCCGGAACTAAATATCAGCAACAGGGGAAAATTAGACGAGCTGGCTTGTTTGTCAAATATAAGGGTGTCCTATTATTTTTTAACTGCCTCTCATCCCTGCCGATGCACTCCTTAATAGTCAAAGTAGCCAGGGAAAAATCCGTGGATATTCCAGGAAAGAAGCGAGGGCCTGCCATTAATGTCTCTAATGTCCCTGAGCAGGCGCAGCCAGAACAGAAGGAACAGGGTAATTGGCAGGGTAAGAAAGTTCAGTCAAATGATGTGCCGGTCGACGATCTGAGGCACAGCTCTTCAAGCTCAAGCTCAGACTCAGCTTTTGCTGAAATATCTGACTTGTCTGACTTTTCGGTTTCTTCCCACCCCCCAAGCCCGGGAGAATTCAGTGAAACTGAACTCTTTCCTGAAGATGATGTTTTTGCTTATCCCTCTCCTTTGAATGAAACGGCCCATCTGGCAAAAAAACAGTTGGGTAGAGGGCGCTTTGCAACGGTACACCGGGTTATTCAGGAAAAAAGCGGAGGCAAGCAAGAACATTTTGCATTAAAACAGACGCATTTGGGTGACCAGGGAGCAGGTGAAGACAGGATATTAAAGAAATTGGGAGAGCATCCAAATATTGTCAGCAGTTATGGTCTGGTCGAAGTCGACGGGGTCAGAGGGCTCCTGACAGAGTTGATTGAAGGCCCCTCTCAGGATAGCGTGATGATGCTTCTTATTGAGCTTTATGGAAATGGCAGGCTCAGCAGTCAGGCGTTTTTCAATGTTCTGGCGTTTATGGAATACGAGAAGTTCCGGGCACTTGATCACCTGCACAAGAAAGGCATTGTCCACAACGATCTGAAACCCAATAACGTCATGATTGATCTTAAAAGCGGCCGCTTGAAACTGATTGATTTTGGTGGTGCCAAAGAAGAGGGTCAAAAAGCCAGTTACAGTCATGAAGACTACGCTTCTCCGGAATTGTACCGATCGGAGTTAATTAAGAAAGAAGAAGTTAAAGCCAGCTATGCAACGGATGCCTTTGCTCAGGGGCAACATCTCTACCGTTTTTTGAACAGTCCGGATCAACCCCATATTCATTCCTTTACCAATGGCGCGGATCCATGGGGCAAATATACGCCCAATCAACGATCTGAAGCGGCTTTTGAGGTACTTAAGGCATTTCTTGATTATCAGAAGCCCAATTTTGATGGCAGTTACAAACAAGCAATGAAGCCAGTAAGTCCTGAATTAACAGAGGACGATCTGAAGACTGAATCTGAGCGTATGAAGCTGCAAGAATTTAATCTGGATAGTCTGCTGACCTCCAGTGATGAAATTAGCAGCATTATAAAGTTGCTGGATGGGGATTTGAGCGCCAATGATGTAGAAAGAATCAAAAAAATGCTGCATGGAAAATTAAACGCCAAGGACAGCGAGACAGCGCAAAGACTGCTGGACGGGCCGCTCACATTTCATGATATCAAGGCAATCAAGCGATTGCTCTATAGCAAGTTAACGACACCTGAAAAAGAGACGGTGGCCGATCTCGGACACCTGATAGCCTCTGCAGAAGAGATGAAGAGAAGTAAAAGTCAGCTGATTAATATGATTAACCTCCTGCTGCACCCGTCGCCCGAGCAGAGAATGACACCAGAGCAAGCTTTGCAGCACACCTGGTTTACTGAGCGTACGATAGACAAAGAGCAGGCCTTAAGAACTCTTCAAATGGCTGCTGATGCCCTGAAGGGAGGTGATGAAGGTGGTGAAAATAAGCGTTTTGTATGAGTGACTGAGCCCACCTCGGAGCGCCTTTTAAACCCTTCACTTTCTTCTCCCGGATAATAGGCTCCCGTTAATTACCTCTCATTCCTGCCGATTCACTCATTAATAATTAAAGTAGCCGGGAAAAATCCGTGGATATTCCAGGAAAGAAGTCAGAGCCAGCCAATGCTGCATCGCTCCCCGCTGAGCAGGCGCAGCCGGAACCGGAGAAGCAGGGGAAGTGGCAGAGTAAGAAAGTTCAGCTCGAAGCGCCGGTGAAAAATTTAGAGCAACACTCTTCAGGCTCAGGCTCTGATTTCAGCGGTATCTCCACTTCTTCTATTTCTTCTTACCCGTCAAGCCCCGGAGTCGTCAGTGATAGCGAAGTGTTTCCTGAAGATGATGTTTTCACACATTCCTCACCATTGAATGAATCGGCCCATCTGGCTAAGAAGCAATTGGGTAGAGGACGCTTTGCATCGGTATTTCATGTCATCCAGGAAAAAAGTAAAAACGTTAAAGAACATTTTGCATTAAAACATACTCATTTGGGTGACAAGGGAGAACGGGAAGCCAGGTTATTAAAGAAGTTGGGAGAGCACCCAAATATTGTCAGAAGTTATGGAATGGCCGAAGTCGACGGCGTCAGGGGGCTCCTGACGGAGTTGATTGAAGGCCCCTCCCAGGATAGCGTAATGATGCACCTGATTGAGCTCTACGGCAATGGCAAGATCAGCAGTCCGGCGTTTTTCAATGTTCTGGCGTTTATGGAGTACGAGAAGTTCAAGGCCCTTGATCACCTGCATAAAAAAGGCATTGTCCATAATGATCTGAAACCCAACAACGTTATGATTGATCTTAAAAGCGGCCGCTTGAAACTGATCGACTTTGGTTGTGCCAGAGAAGAAGGCAACAGAGCCAGTTATAATCATGAAGACTACGCTTCTCCGGAACTATACCGATCCCAGTTTAAAAAAGGGTTAGTCAGAGCCAGTTATGCGACGGATGCTTTTGCTCAGGGGCAACATCTGTACCGTTTTTTGAACAGTCCGGGTCAGCTCCATATTCGCTCTTTTACCAATGGCGCAGAGCCATGGGGTAAATATACCCCCGACCAACGATCTGAAGCCGCTTATGAGGTGCTCAAGGCATTTCTCGAGTATCAGAAGCGCAACCCTGATGGTAGTTACAAAAAGGCAATGAAGCCAGTAAGTCCTGAATTAACAGCGGATGATCTGGAAGCTGAGTCTGAGCGTATGAAGCTGCAAGAATTTAATCTGGACAGCCTGCTGACCTCCAGTGGTGAAATTGGTGTCATCACAAAGATGCTGGATGGAGAGTTGAACGCCAGAGACATAGAAAGAATCAAAAAAATGCTGCATGGAAAATTGAATGCCCGAGACAGTGATACCGCTCTGGCACTGTTGGATGGACCACTTTCATTGGATGATATCCAGGCCATCAAACGACTGCTCTACGGCAAGTTAACGACACCTGAAAGAGAGACGGTAGCCGATCTGGGAAAACTGATAGAGTCTGCAGAAGAGATGAAGAAAAGTAAAAGCCAGCTGACTGACATGATTAACAGTTTGCTGCACCCGGAGCCCCTGGAGAGATTGACGCCAGAGAAAGCTTTGCAGCATCCCTGGTTTACTGATCGGACAATAGACAGAGAGCAAGCCCTGAGAACACTTAACTGGGTTGCTGATGTCCTTAAAAGAGATGAAGGCGATGCAAATAAGAGTTTTGTATGATGGTCTCTGTCCTCTTTGTACGAAAGAGGTCGCACGCTGGCAAAATGCCCGTTTTCGCTGTGAAGTAGAGTGGTTTGATATCACCGGTCAGGAAAAAGTACTGGAAACCTGGGGGGTTGATCCCGGTAAGGCTCTGCTTGAATTGCACACCATAACCAATGATGGACAGGTTTATACCAGTATTGACAGCTACGCTCTCTTGCTCAATCAGCTACCCGGTTGGGCCTGGCTGGGTTGGCTCATGAGTCTGCCCGGTCTGAAACAGTTCCTGAAATGGACCTACGACTGGATGACCAAAGTCCGCCTGAAAAAAGAGGGACGCTGGCCGGGTCAGTGCAACACAAAACAATGTAAATAGCCTTGCACTTGTTCATTACACATCATCATCCGTGTACTTGGTGTGCGAACGCAAAAATATTGCCGACAAGCAGTGTAAGTCCCTTGACCAGACTGACCAGAGGAAAGACAGCGTTGTTGGCTCCCAGATTGAGTTCGTCATTGACATTATGGAAATCTCTGGGGAATTTTTTTTGCATGTCGAAGATACTCAAACCTTCTGGATACAGTGTGCTATCCAGATTTCCAGTCTCCTTTATATGTTTCGAGAAACACTCAACATAACGATCAAATGTGGCCTCATCAGGTTGCCTGGCCGTCCAGTAAATAATTTCCCGGGCTGTTCGATTCAGCCATGAACGGTATGTGTCTTCGTCTAGCCCCATAAGTTCTTGCAGTCTTGACTTGGACGGCGACTCTTTTTCTTTTGCTAACAGGCCTGACAGGTATTCGTTCAGTAGTTGCTCAATAAAGTTTTCTGTCTCTTCCACTGCCCGTTGATTTTGATAATGATAATCCGGCGAGTCGCGGCGCAGACGTGATCTCAACAACACGGCTGCCAGCAGGTTTTCGCAGAGGGCATTGGCAAAACTTAACCGCTGCATAACTTCTGGCGTATAGCCCGAAGTTTTTGAGTCTCTGGCAGTGAGGCCGCTTTTCATGCTGCCATAGAACTCAACATCGCCCCAATCCCGTAGACCATCCCAGCCAAAATCAGGGCGTTCAATGGCTTTGATCCAACCTCCAAATGTTCCGGGTAATGGCAAGGCATAAAGCATGGATCCCAACAAAGGGGTGAGGAACACCCAGCGACGTCCGGTATCGTGAAACGCCGGGATAGTTGACGTGGGCATAACACCAAAGTTGCCATTAAGTACTCCAATATCATGGATGCCTTTCAATAGACCTCTCTCGGCGACCGCGAAAGAGGCATTGGTTATATCAGGAGTATGAGCGTATTGACCGTAGTGTTTTGTGGCCTTGAAGAAGTAGACCCTGACAGCTCTTTCACCATCAACATTAATCACTTGTAAGCGATCAGTGAAACCTCGGGTACTCTCGGGAAGATCCTTTTCCAGCACCGTAAGGTATTGGCCAAAACGGGGTTTCTGGCTTTTGAAGCGGTCACTTTTAGCTATAAATTGATGCATAACACCTTCTTGCGCCAGAGTGGTCACGGACTCCCCGACCCGCTGGAACTTATAGTAATCAACCTCTTCACCGTTGGTTATTGCCAGTGTACGGCCACCAACGATGGTTCCTTCTTTTTCAAACAGTGACAGCCGGTGCTGACCAGGATAAACCGACGGAAATTCTGTTTCACCAGCACGAGCAAATTCTGACTGTAACTGACAACTGGCGTCTTTATTCGCAAACTCAAAGCTATATGCGTGGAGAGACGCCAGCAACTTGAATGCCACAGTATTTGGCTGTTGAAATTTGAGCGGGTTAACCGGCTCTGTTAATGCAACAGAGGAGTCCAGTCTGGAGAAAAGCGCAGGATCATTGAGATAAGCCAGAGTATCATCCAGTAACTTTCTGGGTAAGCGATCCTTCCAGAACCTCAACAACAGCGGTTTGTTAGCAAGGATCCTGGCAGCCAGAATATGAACAAGCCTTTGCTGGAGTGCCGGGTCATTGCAACACTGCTCCAGATACCCTGCATCATTAAACTTATGCAAAAAATCCAGATGGAGTTCAATGTAGCTTACTATAAGGTCGCCTTTGTCGGGCCGTAAACCTCTCTTAATAATATGAGTCGCTCCAGACCAAAAAGGTTCAGAGTTTAAAACGATATCGTCTTGTTTCGTCAGTAATTCATCGGAAAACGAATCGAAATATTTTATAGGGAAATACTGACAGACAGCACCCATCACCTGGTTTTTAAAATCATCACCTGCATTAATTTTTTCAAAAAACTTATCAAGAAGACTAAGGGAGAAATTTTCACTTTTCTCAGGTCTGTTAATTAATATTCTCAATAAAGACCATTTTGCTTTTTCGATTAATCCCTGAAGCAACCTATCATCTGTATTTTTAATTGATACAACAATAAAAGGATTGGCAATTACCAGTTTATTTAACAACAAAGCAAGTTTATCTCGATCAGTCTTATATCTTTCTATACAAAGATGATAAATATCAGGTAAGGGCGTGGTATACGAACGAGCGAAATCTCTGTTACCCAGAATGGCTGAAGCAGTTTTGAAAAGGACTTCTTCAAAGAAATCATCATCATTTATCAGCACCTTATATTCATGATTGCCGTTGAAAATTTCGCTAAAATTATCACACAAATTTTCACCGTCAAGGGAGTCCAAAATCGACTTTTTTGTTATGAACCGATCCGGAACCTCTGATAATTGACACCGTCCCTTCGATAATTGTAAAAGGCAGTAGTCTTTTTTTCTGTTAATAATGTGTTGTGGCAGATCTTTAAGTTCTATCCTTCCTGAATTGATAAGCTCATCATACAATTCATCATCTTTAAAGCTGTGTGGAAGAACGCTCAGAGATCTTATTTTTGCTGCGATGTCCAGATAACCATAAATCAGTTGTGCCTGTTTCGGTGGTGTTCCCTTCGGTAGACCATTCACGTTTGAGTACTCTATCAAAAAATCAATATCAGATTTTAATTCTTCAGAAAAGTCTTTGTAGTGAGAGGTTAGGGCCAGGTTCCTGATATCATTTAAAAATATTTTTTTTGTTCGATCAGCTGTTGATAACAATACATCTCTGATTTTATCACCTTCCGTCATTGAAAAAGCACACCAAAGACGGTTCCTTACTATCTCTTCAAGAAGGGTTTCCGATTTAAAATAATCTTCAGGCAAATATGTTTCAGGCCTATAAGGAAGAAAGTCGGCAACATCGATAAACTCATCTTTTGTGAGCCGATCGCTTCTACCATCAATGAGTCCTTGAATCAGCCCGACTTGTCTGTCGCTGATGATAGCAGCATTCGCACTCTGAATGGCCTTAAGCTTTCTTAAAGGTCTGGGTGATAATGCTTCGGGCTTCACAACTCTGACATCAGTAAAGTCCAGTTTTGGTTTGCTTATAGTGGCTTCACGGGTATCTACCTCTACAGCAACAGCTCTGGAGGAAATTCCGATCTCTTTCTGATCTTGTTGCCCTGTTGCGGGATCTGGTATGAAAACTGCGCGATTGACTCCAAATGGCTCACCGCTAACAGAGCTGAAGGTTCTGCCGGAGACCTTGCCATGATCCGCTGCCCCTTTAATATCCGCTGTTGCACCGCAGGTAGAGGGATTAAATGATTGTTGAGATAATCGATCCATTGTTTATTTCTGCCTTTAACTGTCCTTAATCTTGACGAGGGTCAAGCCAAAAAATGCTTAAAAATTTTGACCTATGAAATAAACAAAAGTTCCAAAATCGGGTGGGGACGGCCTTTTTTATTCTCGCAGGACGGGTGGGGGGGAACTATGGCTGGGAAAAAAAGGGCGTGCTACCCCCTCATCCCTCGTCAATTGTTGATCGACACGGGCTTTGACAGGTGTCAGTGAAAGATGCCAAAAATAGACAAACGGGTAACGGATGACGGGTGACAATTGTTACTCGACAGGGGCCCCTGACACCCATCATCGTCAATCCGGCAACCAGTCTTCCGTCATCACTTGCTCATAAGTCCATGGGCATTCCTTGGGGAAAACATCCGTTTTACACTGCATCTCGCTAGCAGCCAGCTTTCGTGCATGTCGATAAGCCTTCGGAAAAATCTCGCTAACTTTACTGCTAAGAGCAGGATTTTCCTGAAGCTCTTTCTCTATCTCAATTCGCTGTTTACGGATACTGGTTGACCAACTACGAAACCACTGATCCATCTCATGAAGATCATTCTTTTTGCGCTGCATCTGCCATTTAAGAGCGTGCATAAGTAATTGAGACAAACGGCTATCTACTGAACGATAACGAGCTTTGCCCATGTCCTCAACTTCCTCGATCAGGTTGTCCAAATCCAGCTCGCTAAAACGACCTTGCCTGATCAGCTCGGCTTGCTGCAAAGACCAACTGTAGAAATCGGTATCGTATAAATCACTCATTGTTAAACCTCTTGTGAACCAGCGCAGTATATACCAATGAACCGTTACTATCCGTTACCTCTTGACAATTATAAAACATGCCACGCACCAAAAAAGAGCCTGTGCAGAGGCAATAAAGAAGGATCGTAGAGCTGCAAAAAAGGCCAATGGCCAAGCCAGTGCCACACCAAACAATGTAAATAGTCTTAAATACTGGCTGCGCTGGGGGAATACGAACCTCATTCCCTATTTTCTTCCTCGGTGTATTGACCTGCGTACGCAAAAATATTGCCAGCTAACAACGTAAGCCCCTTGACCAGGGCGACCAGGGGAAAGACGGCGTTATTGGCTCCCAGATTGAGCTCATCATTGACATTATGGAAGTCTTTGGGGAATTTTTTATGCATGTCGAAGGTTTGCAAACCTTCCGGGTACAATGTGGCATCCAGGTTTCCGGTTTCCTTTATATGTTTTGAGAAACACTCAATAGAAGGATCAAGTGCACTGTCACCTTTCGCCTCATAGGGTTGTTTGGCTGTCCAGTACAAAATTTCCTCGGCTGTTCGCTTCAGCCAGGAGCGATATGTGGTATCGTCAAGCCCCATCAATTCTTGCAGTCTTGGTCTGGGCGGCGATTCTTTTTCTTTTGCCAACAGGCCAGACAGGTATTCATCCAGTAGTTGCTCAATAAAGTTTTCTGTCTCTTCCACTGCCTGTTGATTTTGATAGTGATAATCCGAAGAGTCCCGGCGCAGGCGAGCTCTTAACAACACAGCTGCCAGCAGGTTTTCGCAGAGGGAATTGACAAAACTTAATCGCTGAAGAAGCTCGGGAGTATAACCCGACGTTTTTGAGTCTCTGGCATTTAAGCCGCTTTTCATAGAGCCATAAAACTCAACATCGCCCCAATCCCGCAAACCATCACAACCAAAATCAGGGCGTTCAATGGCTTTAACCCAGCCCCCAAAGGTTCCCGGTAATGGCCAAGCATAAAAATCAGAGTTACCCAACAATGCGCTAAGGAACACCCAACGACGGCCGGTAGCATGAAACGCCGGGATCGTTGACTTGGGCATAACGCCAACGCTGCCATTAAGTACGCCAATGTCGTGAATGCCATTCAACAAGCCTCGCTCGGCGATCGCGTAAGGGTTATCGGTTGCATCCGGAGTATGGGCGTATTTAGCGTAATTTTTTGTCGCTTTGAAATGGTAGACCCGGAAGGCTCTTTCACCATTAATTTCGCTCACTTGTAAGCGATCAGTGAAACCCAGGATACTTTCGGGAAGATCCTTTTCCAGTACCATGAGGTACTCTCCAAAACGGGGTTTCTGGCTTTTAAAGCGGCCACTTTTGGCAATAAATTGATGCATAATGCCTTCCTGTGCCAGAGTGGCTTCGGACTCTCCAATTCGCTGGAATTTATAGAAATCAACTTGCTCACCATTCTGTACTGCCAATGTACGGCCACCGACGATGGTTCCCTCTCTTTCAAATAGCGACAATGAATGTTGATGTTGACCAGGATAAACCAGTTTAAAGTTTGTGTGATCCGCACGGTCAAATTCTGATTGCAACTGACAACTTGCGTCTTTATCGGCAATCTGAAGGCTATTTCCCTTAAGAGACGCCACCTGCCTGAGTGCCAAAGTGTTGGGTTGTTGGAATTTGAGAGGATTCACCGGTTTTGTTAATGCTCTGGAGACATCCAGTTCGGATAAAAGGGCAGGATTATTGAGATAAGCCAGAGTATCATCAATCAAATGCCGGGGGAGATAACGTCGCCACTCCGTCAATAACTGCTGCTTGTTTGCAATGACCTTGTTAGCCAGGACATGAATAAGCCTTTGCCGGATTGCCGGGTCGGCGCAACGCTCCTCAAAATATCCTTTGTCATTGAAGTGGCTCAAAAAAAGTGGATAGGATTCAATGTAGTCTATTATGATGTCGGCTTTGGCGGGCCGTAATTTTCTGGAGATAATGTGAATCGCTCCAGCTTTAAAGGGCTCAGAACCCAGAACCAGAGCGTCTTGCTTACGCTTTATGTCTTCTGAAAAAGGTTCTGAGCAAGTGACAGGAAAATACGGATAAACAACATTTATAACTTGGTTTTTAAAATCATCACTTGCATTAACTTTATTGAAGAAACGAGTAATCATAGGCATAAAAAAAAGGTGACTTACTTCAGGCCTACTATCCAATATTTCCAACAATGATTCTTTTGCTTCCTCAATCAACTCCTGAAAAAGCTGATCACCGACGTCTTTAACAAGTAAAATAAAAAAAGAATTAGTTTTTATCAATCTTTTCAGCAACGAAGCAAGTTTTTCTCTATCATCACTGTATTTTTCAATACAACATTGATAAACCTTGGACAAGGTATTGATTTGTGCAGTGTAGAAATTATATCTTGCTTCCAACACCGATGAAGTCATTTTTAGCAGGAATTCTTCAAAGAAGTCAGGATCATTCTTCAGCATCTCAAATTCACTATCACTTCTGAGGATATTGATAAAATCAGCATGCAAACTGTCACTATTAAGCGAATCCAGAATAACCTTTTTTGTTATAAACTGAGCCGGAACCTGTGATAACCGGCACAGACCTTTTGATAATTGCAAAAGGCAGTACTCTCTGTTTTTGTCCCGGATTTTGAATGGCAGCTTACTTATCTCTATTCTTCCTGAACGGATAAGCTCATCATAAAAATCATCATCTTTAAAGCTTTCAGGCAGAATATTTATAGACTTTATTTTGGCTGCGATATCCAGTCGCTCATAAATCTGCACAGCCAGTTGCGGCGGTGTAAAACAGGGAATACCGTGAAAACTTGAGCATTCAGTCAGAAAATCTATATCCTTTTTTAATTCTTCAGGAAAGCTGCTGTAGTCAGGCCTGTTGCCTTCTTTCCTGATACGGGTCAAACACAACTCTTTTTCCCTTTCAGGTGTTGATGCTAATACCTCCCAAAATTCATCACTCCCCTCCATTGCGAAACGCTTCCAAAGCTGATTTCTTATAATCCCTGACACAAGGGTGGGTGATTTGAAAAAGTCTTCAGGCAATTTTTCTTCAGCGTAATAATCAAGAAAGTCGATAACCTCTATAAACTCTTCTATTGTGAATCTACCTTTTTCTTCATCCAGGAGTCTTTGTATCAGCTGGAATTGTTTGTCGCTGAGGATAGCAGTAGATGTCCCCGGAATAGCTTTAAACTTTTTAAATTTTGGTTTTTTTTTAGCGGCTTCAAGACTATCTATCTCTAAAGCAGCGACTCTGGAGGAAATCCCCAGGTCTTTTCGTTTTTTTCCTGTAATGGGATCTGGCCTGAAATCTGTGGGATTGACGCCAAATAGATCATCACCGGTAAGGCTGACGGATCTGCCGAAGACCCTGGCTGCATTTTTTTTATCATCAGCTGTAGCAATGCAGGTAGAAGGGTTTAGCCTTGAATTACATGAGGGTTGATTTAATTGATCCATCATTTTTATCCTTTCTCTGATTGTCCTTAATCTTGACGGAATTCAGCCCGATCAATGAGTGCTTATATATTTTGACTCTTAAATTAGACGAAAGTTGCAAAAAAGAATGATCGCAGAATTGGAAAAAAAGGCCGTCGGCTCAGCCAGTGCCAAGCACTGTAAATAGCCTGAGATATCGGAGTCAGCGAGGGAATACCCATGTCATTCCCTATTTTCATCTTCAGTGTACCGATTGGCGAGTGCAAAAATATTGCCGACTAAAAACGTAAGCCCCTTGACCAGACTGACCAGAGGAAAGACGGCGTTATTGGCTCCCAGATTGAGTTCATCATTGAAATTATGGAAGTCTTTGGGAAATTTTTTATGTGTGTCGAAAGTTTGCAAACCTTCCGGGTACAGTGTGGCATCCAGGTTTCCAGTCTCCTTTATATGTTTTGAGAAACACTCAAGAGAAGGATCAAGTGCACTATCACCCTTGGCCTCATAGGATTGTTTGGCCGTCCAGTACAAAATTTCCTCGGCTGTCCGCTTCAGCCATGAACGGTATCTGGTATCGTCAAGCCCCATAAATTCTTGCAGTCTTGAACTGGGCAGGCATTCTTTTTCTTTTGCTAACAGGCCTGACAGGTATTCGTTGATTAGTTGCTCAATAAAATTTTCTGTCTCTTCCACTGCCAGTTGATTTTGATAATGATAATCCGCAGAGTCGCGGCGCAGGCGTGCTCTTAACAACACGGCTGCCAGCAGGTTTTCACAGAGGGAATTGACAAAACTTAACCGCTGAAGAACCTCGGGAGTATATCCCGAAGTTTTTGAGTCTCTGGCAGAGAGGCCGCTGCTCATGGAGCCAAAAAACTCAACATCGCCCCAGTCCCGTAAACCATCCCAACCAAAGTCAGGGCGTTCAATGGCTTTAACCCAGCCTCCAAAGGTTCCGGGTAATGGCAAGGCAAAACAAATGGAGTTACCCAACAATGGAGTAAGGAACACCCAACGTCGTCCGGTATCATGAAATGCCGGGATCGTTGAAGTAGGCATAACGCCGAACTTGCCATTAAGTACGCCAATGTCGTGAATGGCAGCAAACAGGCCTCGCTCGGCGTTTGCGTATGGGCTGCTGGTTGTATCGTGAGTATGAGCGTATTTAGCGTAGTTTTTTGTCGCTTTGAAGTGGTAGACCCGGAAGGCTCTTTTACCATTAATATTGATCACCTGTAAACGGTCACTGAAACCTCGGATACCCTTGGGGAGATCCTTTTCCATTACGATAAGATACTGACCAAAACGGGGTAGCTGGCTTTTAAAGCGGTTATTGGTCACCCTGGCAATAAATTGATGCATAATACCTTCTTGTGCCAGGGTGGCTACGGACTCTCCAAGTCTCTGGAATTTATAGTAATCAACGTCCTCACCATTCTCTACTGCCAGTGTACGACCACCCACGATGGCTCCCTCGCCTTCAAATAGTGATAATGGATGTTCAATACTATCAACCCACAGCCCAAGCCTTTTCATCGGAAAATACAATGGATGCAGACTGCAATAAACCGGTTCAAAATAAGTGCGATCTGCACGGTCAAATTCTGATTGCAACTGACGACTGGCGTCTTTTTCGTCAAACTCAAAGCTATATGCGTGGAGAGACACCAGCAGCTTAAATGCCGACGTATTGGGTTGTTGAAATTTGAGTGGATTCACCGGCTCTGTTAATGTGCCTGAGACATCCAGTTCTGAGAAAAGGGCAGGATTATTGAGATAAGCCAGAGTATCGTCAATTAATTTTCGGGGTACACAACCTCTCCACTCCGACATGAACAGCTGCTTGTCTGCAATGATTCTGTTAGCCAGAACATGAATAAGTTTTTGCCGGATTGTTTCATCCGTACAACACTTCTCCAAATATTTTTTGCTATTAAAACAACGTAAAAAAGATTGATAATACTCAATGTAATCTATTATGAGTTCGGCTTTATCAGGTTTTATACGTCTATCTAAAATATGCGTTTTTCCAGCATCAAAAGGTTCGGAAGCCAGAACAATAGCATCTTGCTTTAGTAATATATCTTCCGGAAAACTACGGGAATAATCTTCAGGAAAATACGGAAAAACAACATTCATAACATCGCTTTTAAAATTATCGTCTGCTTTAACTTTCTTAAAGAACAAAGATAGAACTTCCGTATCAAAATCCTGACTTATTACAGGTCTAATGCTTAACATCTCTAACAGTGATTCTTTTCCTGTTTTAATCAATTCCTCAAGCAACCTGTCATCCTGACTTTCAACGTTTATAACAAAAAAAGGATTAGCCTTTACCAGTTTTCTTAACAATAAAGCAAGTTTCCCCCTGTCATCCCTGAACCTATCTGTACAACATTGATAAACAGAAGACAATGGATAGGCTCTTGAATCTTCGAATTTCATTTCTTTTTCCAACGCTGTTGAAGCAAACTTGAGAACGACTTCTTCAAAGAAGTCAGAATCATTGCTCAGCATCTTATACTTGGTATCATCTTTAAAAATATTGATAAAATCAACATGCAAACTGTCACTATTGAGTGAATCCAAAATAGCCTTTTTTGTTATAAACTGATCCGGAACCTCTGATAACCTGCAGAGACCTTTTGATAATTGCAAAAGGCAGTACTCTTTGTTTTTGTCTCTGATGTAGTGCGGCAGATATTTAAGTTCGATTCTTCCTGAACGGACAAGCTCATCATAAAAGCCTTCATCTGTAAAACTGGGCGGCAGAACATCAATAGACTTTATTTTGGCTCCGATATCCAGACGCTCATAGATCGACACAGCCAGTTTCGGCGGTGTACCACGAGGAATACCCTGCAAACTTGAGTATTCAGTCAGAAAGTCAATATCGTTTTTTAGTTCTTCAGGAAGGCCTTTGTAGCGATACATTAAGCCCGTTTTCCTGACATCAGTCAATAATACCTGTCTTTTCCTCTCGGGTGTTGATTGTAATACTTCCCTCATTTGATCACTTTTGTCCAGTTTGAAAACATCCCAAAGATGATTTCTTATTATCCCTGACAAAAGAGTGGGTGATTTGTAATAATCTTCAGGTAATTTTTTTTTCAGGACAAAAATCAAGAAAGTCGATAACAGCTATAAATTCATCGACTGTGAATCTACCTTCTTCACCATTCATGAGACTTTTAATCAGCTTGATTTGTTGGTCGCTTATGAGAGCAGTGTTTGCATCCTGAATGACTTTAGGCTTTTCTGAAGGTCCGGGTAATTGTGCTTCGGACTTTATATCTCTGGCATCGGTAAAGTCCATTTTTGATGTGCGTTTAGTGGCTTCACGGTTATCTCCATCTAAAGCAACGGCTCTGGAATAAATTCCGATCTCTTTTTGATCTTTTTGTCCTGTTACTGCCGTGAAATCTGCGTGATTGATTTCCACCAGCTCAACGCTGACAGGGCTGACGCTTCTGCCGAAAGCATTGCCATCATTTGCTTTATTCTTTTTCGGAACATCGGCTGCAGCAATGTAAGTAGAAGTAGCTGGTCCTTCATTATGTGGGAGTTGAAATAATCGTTCCATCGTTTTTTTCCCTGCCTTTAACTGTCCTTAATCTTGACGAGGATGAGATTTCCCAAAGAATGCTTAGAATTTAGACCCGTTAATTAAACGAAAGTTCCAAGAAAGAAGAATCGCAGAGTTGAAAAAAGAGCCACTGACCAAGCCAGTGCCATATAAAAGCATATAAAATTCAAACGTTAATCCGCCTGAAAGAGTGGTTGTGTTATTGCAATTTTTCCAACAGGCTCTCAAGGTTTTTAATGCGATTATATGCAGCCCGATTTTCAAGCACGCAGTAACATGGGTCATTGCAAACAGAAACACAATCGGCTTTTAACGGGCCATAATGACAATAATCTATATAGGTAACCATTTCCTCCCAGTCAGGATAGTCTTGGCAATTTGTCAGTTCGATGTTCAACCACTCTTCAATAATCACCCGTTCGTCCTCACTCCAGCCATTACGCAGAGGTAGGCAATCCTTGAGCAAGAGTTTTTTTAATTCACTGTACTTTTCGTCCGGATTGAACGTCGGGTATTCCGTACCTTTTTCTTCATAAAAAACCCCTTTCAAATAATCGTATTGATCAAAAAAAATAAATGCACCGTGGAACTTCACCAAAGCCTGATACTCCTCAGGGGCAAAACTGTCTCTACCAGACCAGTCTTTATTCAGAAACTCATATAACGCTGTCGGCAACCTCGTTAATATTGAATCTGCCAGTGACTTCACTTCATCCTTGGCAGGCCAATCGTCTCTACGGTTATGATCATAAAGAAAAACCAATCTATCATGGACATGCGATGTAAGAGCATCTTTAAGTTTTCCTGGATTGACATGCAAATCAAAACCGGAGGGGCTGACAGAATTTTGTGGGTAGAGCAGCATTATGTCATTTTCCTGAAACTTTGCCGGTGATTTTTCAGCGCCTGTTTTTACAACACCAGGTATTGGCCCAGTCATTTGATGCTCATCCAGCGATTGCTCCGGATGCTCACGGGAGACAGGAAGCCGGGTTACTGGCATCAATGTTTCATCCACTGGCTGCAAAGGTGCAACGAATTTAGGGTGTGCAGGTTCTGTAGGCCCGGCAAGATCAAATTCTGGTTTGTTTGTAGCGGCTGCATCTACAGTCAAAGCTACGACTCTGGAGGAAATTCCGATCTCTTTTTGATCTTTTGGTCCGGTTATGTGATCTGCGGTCAAATCGGGGCGATTGGCTCCCACTGGCTCACTGCTGACAGGGCTGACGGCTCTGCCGGAGAGATTGCCCTGGTTCGCTGGAGCATTTTCAACTTTTTCATCTTTTCCAACAGCAGAGGGAGCTAGCCCATAATCAAATGAGGGTTGTAGTAATTGATCCATCGTTTTATTCCTTACTTTAATTACCCTTAATCTTGTCGGGAGAGAGCCCATCTAAAGAATGCATACGTATTCTAGACCCGTTTATTTAACAAAAGTTCCAAAACAGAAAAATTACAGAGCTGAAAGAAGACCTCTGGCCGACCAGTGTCGCAAAAAACAATGTGAATAGCCTGAGGTACAGGATGAACTGTGGGTATCCAGGTCATTCCATACTTTCATCTTCGGCGTATTGGCCTGCGTAGGCAAAAATATTGCTGACCAACCGCGTAAGCCCCCTGGCCAGAGCGACCAGTGGAAAAACAGCGTTAATGGCTCCGAGGTTGAGCTGACCATTCGCTCTGCAGAAGTCTCTGGGAAATTTTTTCTGTATTTCCAGGGGATGCAGAGGTTTCGGGTACAATGTTTCATCGAGACAGCCCTTCTGCTTTAAGTGTTCCGAGTAACACTCACCAGAGAGGGGAGAGGCACAAGGGTCCGTCACCTCACAGGGTTGCAAGGCAGTCCAGTAAAGGATCTCCTGAGCTGTGCGAGTCAACCATGAACGGTATTTGGAATCGTCTAACCGCATCAATTCTTGTAATCTTGACTTGGGCTTTAGTTCTTTTTCTTTGCCAAAAAAACCCGACAGGTATTCATTCAGTAACTGTTCAATAAAGTTTTCTGTCTCCTTCAATGCCTGTTGATTTAAATAATGATAATCAGGGGAGTCCCGACGCAGGCGTGACCTTAATAACACAGCTGCCAGCAGGTTTTCGCAAATGGCATTGGCAAAGCTTAGTCGCTGTATAACCTCTGGAGTATAACCCCAGGTTTTAGAGTCTTTGGAACCAAGACCGCTTTTCATGGAGCCATAGAACTCAACATCTCCCCAATCCCGTAAGCCATCCCGGCCAAAATCAGGACGTTCAATCGCTTCGAGCCAGCCTTTAAAATCTCCGGGAAGTGGCAAGGCAAAATAATCCGAGTTCCCCAACAACGGACTCAGGAACACCCAACGACGTCCGGTAGCGTGAAATGCCGGTATCGTTGACGTAGGCATAATGCCAAACTGGCCATTAAGTACACCAATATCGTGGATACCCTTCAATAGACCCTGCTCGGCAGCTGCATAAGGAGTGTCGGTTTCATCAGGAGTGTGAGCGTATTGACTGTAGTGCTCCGAAGCTTTGAAATGATAGACCTTGAAATCGCACTTACCATTAACAAAGCTCGCTTTTAAACGGTCAGTGAAACCTCGGGTACTCTCCGGAAGGTCTTTTTCCAGTACAACAAGGTACTGACCAAAACACGGTTTCTGACTTTTAAATCGATCATTTTCGGCAATAAATTGATGCATAATGCCTTCTTGTGCCAGAGTGGCTTCGGACTCTCCGACCCGCAGAAACTTATAGTAATCAACCTCATTACCATTGGGTATTGCCAGCGTGCGACCACCAACAATGGTACCTTCTTTGTTAAACAGTGATATCGGGTGTTGACCAGGATAAACCGGTTTGAAGACTACTCCACCGGCATGGGCAAATTCACACTCTAACTGTCGTGCCGAGTCTTTACCTGCTGGATATAAATCAGGTCCGTGAGTAGCCAATATTAATTCGAGTGCCGAAGTATTGCGCAGCTGAAAGTTAAGAGGATTAACGGGTTCTGACAATTTGTCAGAAGCATCCAGTTTCGAGAAAAGTGCCGGGTCTTTGAGAAAATCCAGAGTATCATCCAATAATTGTCGGGGGAGACAAAATTGCCAAACATACAATACATCTTCTTTATTAGTAACTAACCTTTCTGCAAGTATTGGAATGAGCCTTTTCCGGACTATTGGATCATTGCAAGACTTCTCCAAATATTCTTTATTGTTAAAAAGCCTCAAAAATTCCCGATTCCGTTCAATATAGTCAATTACAGTGTGAGGGTCAGCGGGCAATAACTTTCTGTTCAGAATGTGATGACATCCCATATCAAAGGCTTCAGATTTGAGCACTATTCGATCCAGCTCATTCTGAATTTCATCTGGAAGATACTCGATCCCATGATCAGGAAAATAAGGATAAACAACATTCAAAACATGGGTTTTAAAAGCGCTGTCTGCATTAACTATTTCAAAGAAACCATAAAGAGCCAAAATACTAAAACCTTGGCTTACTTCAGGCCTACTACTTAATATGTCCAATAATGAATGCTTTGCTATATCGATTAATTTCTTAAGCTGCCTACCCCTCAGGTTTCCAATAGAATTCAATACAAAAGGATTAACTTTCACCAGTTTTTTTAATAAAAGACCAAATTTTTTTTTGTCATTTTCATACAGTTTCGAAGCAAGAGAATATACCCTGAACAGGGACCTTCGATAGGCATCATCGACAAGATTATTTGTTTCCAATTCAGCAGTTACCACCTTGAGCATGATTTCTTCAAAAAAGACAGAATCCTTGTTGAACACGTTGCATTTCTGGTAGTAAATACTCTCAAAATTATGATACCAATTACAGCTACTGAGCGAATCCAAAATAACTTCTTTTGTCAAAAACTGAGCCGGAACCTCTGGCAAATCACACAAACCCTTTGATAGTTGTGACAGACAATAAGCTTCGTTTTTACTTTTAATATATTCTGGAAGGTCTTTAAGCCTTATCATTCCTGAGCGAATAAGTTCATCATAAAAATCATCATCTTTGAAACTGACTGGAAGATTTTCCAGCGATTTCATTTTCGCTGTGGTATTCAAGTGGCTATAAATAAAAACGGCCAGACTGAATGGTGTATCTTGGGGAATACCATACAGATTCGAATACTCAATAAGAAAATTAATATCACATTTCAATTCATCGGTTAGATCATCGAGGCCACATCGGAAAGGTATATACATAGGCTGGGCCAATAGTATACCCTTGGTTAGCTTATTTTTTGGTAGTTCTTGAATCGCAAAAATACCATGTCTTACAAACTCTTTCATAAGAATTGGCGATTGATGATAAGCTCGAGGCAAAAATCGGCTAAGGTCTTGTCGTCTTATAAAGCTGATAATTTTAGTGAATTGACCTTCTGTGAGTTCATGGCCTCGACCATCAATAAGCTTTTGAATCAGCTCGACTTGTTCTTCCGTAAAGATAGCATTGCTCGTGCCCGGGCTCGCTTTAAGCTTTTTTAAAGTTCCGGGTGTTGATGCTTCGGACTTTATCGAAAGACCAATATCTACAGCATCGTTAAAGTTCAGTTTTGTTTTGCGTACACTGGCTTCACAGGTATCTATATCTAAAACAACCACTCTGGAGGACATTCCGGTCTCTTTTTGATCTTTTGTGGGTTCTGATTCGAAATCTTCTCGATTGAAGCCCAACGTTCCATCGCTGACAGGTCTGACGACTCTGCCGGAGATATTGCCCTGATTTTCTCTAGCATTTTCTGGAACATCGGCTTTAGCTCTGTCAGAAGAGGAATTTGGCCTATGTTTAACTGAGGTTTGAGGTAATAGATTCAATGTTTTTATCCTTTCTTTAATTGTCCTTAATCTTGCCCAAAGTAGCTCAGACAAAGAATGCTAAAAATTTAGACTCATTAACTAAATGAAAGTTCCAAAAAAACACAGAGTCGGAAAAAGCCCCCAGCCCGGGCCAGGACGGCACAAAATAATCTAAATAACCCTGGATGCAGGATGCAGTGGCGGATATCCACGCTATTCCCAATCAGCACCCTCAGTATATTGGTCTTCGTAGGCAAAAATATTGCTGACAAACAGGGTAAGCCCCTTAACCAGACTGATCAGGGGAAAAACAGAGCGCCTGGCCCCAAGAATGGACTGACCAGTAGCCAGGCGGAAATCTCTGGGAAATTTTTTATGCTCATCCAGGGGGTGTAAATGTTTCGGGTACAGTGTTTTATCCAGGCGTCCACTGCGTTTCAGATGTTCTGAATAGCACTCGCCAGAAGGGGTAAAAGCACAAGGGTCTGTGACCTCATCAGGTTGCAGGGCAGTCCAGTATAGAATCTCCTGGGCTGTACGAGTCAACCATGAACGATATTTAGCATCGTCAAGTCGCATCAATTTCTGCAATCTTGACTTGGGCTGTAATTCTTTTTCTTTTGCAAACAAACCCGAAAGGTATTCGTTCAGTAGCTGTTCAATAAAGTTTTCTGTCTCTTTCACTGCCTGTAGATTTTGATAATGATAATCCGGGGAGTTGCGACGCAGGCGCGATCTCAACAACACGGCTGACAGCAATTTTTCGCAAATAGCATTGGCAAAGCTTAGCCGTTGCAAAACCTCCGGAGAATAATCCGTAGTTTTTAAGTCTCTGTTAGTCAGGCCACTTTTCACAGCGCCATAAGACTCCATATTGCCCCAATCCCTTAAACCATTCCAGCCGAATTCAGGACGTTCAATAGCTTCGATCCAGCCCGTAAACTCTCTGGGTAAGGGGAAGACAGAATAAAGTGACTCGTCCAACAACGGACTCAGGAACACCCAGGGACGTTGGCTAGCGTGATAGGACGGTAAACTGGACTTAGGCATAATGCCAAACTGGCCATTAAGTACGCCAATATCATGAATGCCCTTCAGTAGACCCTGCTCAGCTGTCGCATAAGGGGTTCCGGTTACATCAGGAGTGTGAGCGTATTTAGCAAAGTTGTTTGTCGCCTTGAAGTGATAGACCAGACAGGCTCTTTTACCATCAAAATCGCTCGCTTGTAAGCAATCAGTGAAACCTTCGGTACCCTTGGGAAGATCCTTTTCCAGCACCAGAAGGTACTGGCCAAAACGGGGTTTCTGACTTTTAAAGCGGTCACTTTTGGCAGCAAATTGATGCATAATGCCTTCTTTCGCCAGGGCCGTCTTCAACTCTCCGACCCGATGGAATTTATAGTAATCAACCTCTTCACCATTGGCTATTGCCAGTGTACGTCCACCAACGATGGTACCTTCTTTCTCAAACAGTGTTATCGGATGTTGACCAGGATAAACCGGTTGAAACTCTGTTTCAGCGGCACGAACGAACTCTGACTTTAATTGTCGAGTGGAGTCTTGATCCGCAAAATGAACACCAAATGCGTGAAGAGCCACCAGTAATTCGAATGCCGAAGTATTAGGCAGTTGAAATTCCAGAGGATTAACGGGTTCTGTGAGTTTTTCAGAAGAATCCAGTTTGAAAAAAAGTGCCGGATCTTTGAGAAAATCAAGAGTATCATCCAGCAATTGTCGGGGCAGATTATCCTTAAAATCATGCAATAAATCATGTTTATTGGCAACAAGCCTTTGTGCAAATGTATATATGAGTCTTTGCCGGAGTATCGGGTCAGTGCAGCAACTTTCGAGATATTCTTTGTCTTTAAAAAAGTACACAAACTCCCTGTGTCGTTCAATGTATTCTACTACAATGCTACGATCGACAGGCCGTAACTTTCTGAACAGAAGATGCTCTTTTCCCTTGTGAAAGGGCCTGGATTTGAGCACCATTTTATCTTGCTCCTTGAGGATTTGCTCTGGAAAACGAGTACGGGGTTTGAAAGCCTCCCCAATATGAGCAAGAACATAAGGATAAACAATATTCAGGACACGGACTTTAAAACTTTCATCTGCATTCACTGTTTCAAAGAAATCCTCAATCAGTCCAGGGTATAAGCCATGACTTACTTTAGGTCTCCTGCTCAATATGTCTAATAATGATTCCTTTGCTATGCCGATTAATTCCTGAAGCAAGGCATCATCCAAATTTACAGTGTAAAGCAAAATAAAAGGATTTGCTTTTGTCAGTTTTTTTAATAATAAACCAAATTTCTCCCCATCTGCCTCATATCTTTTTAAGGCAGAGTTATGTACCTCACACAAGCAGGAATTGTTTGAATAAGAGTATAATTCAGAATCGAACTTATCCAACATTTCCAATTCGACTGTGACGACCTTAACCAGTAATTCTTCATAAAAAACAGGATCACTGGTGAACATTTTGTATTCATCGGAACAAATTCTACGAAAATTACGACTCAAATGTTTACCATTATTAATCGAACTCAGGATGGATTCTTTTGTCATAAAATGAATCGGAACGTCTGATAATTCACAAAAGCCATTTGCCAATTGTGAAAGGCAGAAGGCTTTGTTTTTATTTTTAATGCGTTCTGGAAGGTCATCAACCTCTATCATTCCTGAACGAATGAGCTCGTCGTATAAGTACTCACTTTTAAAACTGGCTGGAAGACGATGCAAGGACCCTGTTTTTTCCACGGTGTCCAAGTGACAATAAATAAAAATTGCCAATTTTGCTGGTGTGCTGTAGGGAATGCCATAACGCCCTGAAAATTCAATAAGAAAATCAAGATCTTTTTTCAATTCATCAGGTAATTTATCATAGCGGGTAAGAGTATGAATACCATCGCTCTGAGCTAAAAGTATATCTTTAGTTAGTTTATCTACTGGTATTTCGTCAGCGCACAAAATACCATTCCTCACAAAGTCTTTCATAAGGCTGGGTGATTCTAGATAAGCATCAGGCACATATTGCCTGGAATTTATTATTGTAAAATAGTCGATAACGTTCACGAATTCATCTTCTGTGATTTCACTGGCTTTGCCATCAAGGACCTTTTGAATCAACTCGACTTGTTTCCCGGTAAGAAGAGCGGTGTTCACACCCGGACTGGCCTTAAACCTTTTTAAAGGTTCGGATGATGAGACTTCGGGCTTTACCATAAAACTTCTAAATAACGCAGGATGCAGCACCCACAGCACCGGTGGAACGTCGGAGAGCTTTCCTGATTTCCAGATACCACCTTCTGGCATCAACGTTTTAACCACTGGCTGCAACGCTTTAGCAAGCTTATCGTGAGGGGGGGTTATGATCGTTTTAAGGCTTCTTTCGTTATGTTGAGAGGAGGCCTGAAAATAAGGCTTGCCAGTATTCTCTGGCTCCTGATTGTTTTGCTGAAAAGAGGCTATGAAAAAGTGTAGAACCGCCTTTTCCAGCAGTTGCAGAATTAGCTCAGCGCGGTTGGCATTCGCCAGCTGTTTAATGGTCGCGTCAACGCTGGTTTTGATGTCCTGCTGCCCCTGCAAAGTCATACCAAAATGCGGGTATGGAAACAGTTTATAGGTCAATTGCAGATGGCTGTTGCATTCGGGTTGCTGCTCGCCACAAAGTGAGAGCTGACCGCTATGACCATCCGCCTCAAATTCAACGTTGCCAGCGACCTGTGACACAGGGAGGCTGGTTGAGGCCGAATCCGGATTTTGGATCAAAGCTATGGTGTTTTTAATGACCGCATCGCTTAGCAGGCTGGCAATGGAAAAACCATTGGCAAAATCTTTCGCCTCATTATGCAACAACGACTCAATACTCACCGGTAAACTTTCTGAGTTTCCAGTGTTGGTCAGTGTGACTAAAGTTGACTCCCTGCTTTTGTCTGAATAGTCAATATCAATGCGAATGGCATTTGCCGCCATGGGTGAAACCCATGAGAGATCAATATGAACGACACCGTGTTGCGAACTGGCCTCGTACAGCTCCAGCCAGGGGGAGTAGCCCTCAGGTAATGGAGTCTCGGCCAACCAGGGGCTGATGGATGGGTTCAACGGGAATGGCGTTATTCGCAAAGTCTGCTGGTGACTTTGCTGCTGGTAAATCAGCTCCAGGTAAAATCGCTTGCGGATGTGAGGAGGGTCCACCTGAATTTGTTCTGATCCCAAACGAGTCCCGGTATACCAAGTGTACAAGGCACTTTTTACACCGGGCAAAATGGCCATGGACAAGACTTGAGCGGTGTGCAGCATCAAAGGGTTTTCTGTCCAGCGGCTCAGTACGGAGGCTGTAGTTTTACTCACCATCCAGTAAATCATGGCGTTAAACGCCAGCGTGGGCAGTGTGCGCAAACCGTTCAGCGATAAATAATCGCCATAACGGCGATAAGTAAAATCATCTCCAAGACGGAAAAAGAAGCCCAATGGCGACACGCTGTGAAACTCAAAATCAAAAGGTGAAAGTGTATTTAACCCGCTTTCAGCTTCACGATAACCGTGATTATCCGTATCTGAGTTGCTGATGCTTGCCCAGGACAACTGCAGGGTAAAAATAAAAAATAATGCGTATCTTCTCATGAGATTGTTTAAATCCAATCATTGATGAACGCACGAAAACAAATAATGGTCTTTATTGTTTTTACCATTGAAACAGGCATCAACAACTCATGGTGACCGCTATCAATGCAAGAGCCTAGTCAATATTTTTGATTCCGGCAAAAAAATCATACGAATTTCACGCCCTTTCCGGTCTCGGGTCAAGGCTTCAAGACAGTTACCCGGTGGAACCTTCAGTTCACCCGGGATTAGCACAGAATCCAGCTGTACCAACTTTCTTGCGGCGATTCGCCAAAACGACTGAGGACAGACTTTGCGGGCCAGGCGGGAAGCCTTATCGTTAAAAATATCTGCTGTTGCCTTGTCTTTGGATGAAGCGATCATGGATTGCATGGTAGCACGGATACCATGCCACCATCGGATGAATATTCAGTTCGGCTTATAGCTCTCCGGCGAAGGCTTTTTGGCTGAGGGAGTTGAATAGCTCTGTTACTTCACTCGTGCCTAACTTGGCAGTTTCTCTGATTGACATTGTTCTCTTCACAATAGCCAAATATTCATCCTGTACCTTTTGATCCGGTATCAAAATAGGAGTTTCTGAGATCAAACCAACGTTTAGAGTTGGCTGAGATACCGTGCGAGTTTTTCGAAGAAAATAATCCTGAATATATGGACTTTGCAGATATCGAAAAACATACTCACGATCAATACTCGGGCCAATCGGAACTCTTGTAACAGCCCGAACAATATTCATACCAACATGCAATTTATTCACCAAGGCAACTTTCCCAATCGATCCCACACAGGCAATCAGGATTTCGTTACCTTTTATTCTCGACTTTTTATGTTTTTCATCTATAGCTCCAGAGACTCTTTTTAGACTTGAGCTATCGATCTCACCATCAACCATATCTCCAACACGAATAACTGGAATGCCTGATTCATCATGATCACCGGGCTGAACAACACCATAGTTCATTCTGTCTTTTTCTGCGATCAGACTACCCAGAGGCTTCACTTCCCACCCCTTAGGATTCGTCACCGGATCACCAAACATATCCAGGAACACACTGCGCAGGAATTCGTCGGCCAGCTCAATGGCCTGCTGACGTTTCCGGCGCAGCTGGTCGGCTTTATCCAGAATGGCGGCGATGCGTTTTTGTTCGGGGAGTGGGGGGACAGGTATCTTAGTCTCATTTGCCTTCGTGATCGTGTAGGTACCAACAGTTGCACCGGGAGAATTTTGGATAAATTCTTGGACTTTTGGAGTTTTGAAAGCGTACTCAACGAATTTAGAGTCTATTTCCTTTTTCTTCTTCAACCATATAATGTTTCCATCCTTGAAGTAGAATTTGTCACCTTCCCTAACAATATAAACTCTACCTAGAGTTCCCACACCTGTTACCAAGATATCTCCTGGCTGCGGCACACCATACTTTTGTTTGTACTCTGCATACATCTCTTCAGAAATGAAGAGTTCATTTTCAACGGCGCCACTCTGAGCAAGTTTTACAACTTCTCTTGCTCTATAAAATGGAACACCACTACTTTTCCATTCAGATTTAAAAACCCGCTTGCTTGATGTAATTTCAAAGAAGTCACTGAGCTTGTGTTCAGGCCAACTCACAACATCCCCTCCAACTCAACCAGCTCCTGCTGAATCTCTGCTTCCAAAGCCTTCAGACGCCCCAAAATATCCTTGGGCGGATCATAAACCTCTTCCTCATACACCACTTCCTTATAGCGGTTGATGGACAGGTCGTATTTGTTGGCTTTCAGGTCGGGTTTGGGGACAACAAATGCCTTCTGGGTGCGATCCATCCAGTCGTTGTTTTCTACGAGGGGTGGATTCCCGCCTTCGCGGGAATGACGGAGCTTATGTCCTGTAAACTCTTCAACTGGCAACTGTTTACTTTTACGGAACGCTTTCCAACTGGCCACCAAATGAGGCAAGTCATTTTTCTCAACAGGATTACGTTTGTCATCCAGACTGTAACCGTCGTGTTTCAGATCGTAGAACCAGACGTTGTCGGTTTCGCCGCCCTTGGTGAAAATCAGGATAGCTGTAGCTACACCAGCATAAGGTTTGAAGACACCGGAAGGCAGGTTTACGACGGCTTCCAGCTGGTTGTCTTCTACCAGGGTTTTCCGCAGGCTCTGGTGGGCTTTGCTCGAACCGAACAACACACCCTGAGGGACAACTGTGGCGCTACGACCACCGATTTTCAGCATTTGCAGGATTCGGGCGACAAACAGCAGCTCGGTCTTTTTGGTTTTGACCAGTTTCAGAATATCAGGGTCAATGTCTTCTTCGTCCAGGGTCCCGGTAAACGGTGGGTTGGCGAGAATCAGATGAAAGCCGTTGTGGGATGCTTCAGGGTAACGATCACTAAAGCTCTGGCTCATGGTGTCCTGATAGTGAATATCCGGCTCGTCCACGCCGTGCATAATCAGGTTCATGGCGGCAATGCGCAGCATGGTGGAGTCAAAGTCGTAGCCGTGGAACATATCAAAGTCCACATGCTGGCGGTATTTGCTCAGCAGGTCACCGGAAAAAACTTTCTGTTGTTCCAGCTCGCCTTTCTCGTTGGTGACGGTTTCGGTATGAATACTGTCCAGAGAGCTGTATTTTTCCAGCAGGTATTCATAGGTGGTGGAGAGAAAGCCACCCGTGCCACAGGCCGGATCACAGATGCGCTCGCTCCGGGCCGGGTTAGGCTCCATCATTTCCACCATGGCCCGAATAATATGGCGCGGTGTACGGAACTGGCCATTAATACCCGCTGTGGTCAGCTTGCTGAGGAGGTACTCGTAAAGATCACCTTTGGTGTCGCCCCGATCCAGCGGCAGGTTTTTGATCATCTCTACCGCTTTAACCAGCAGGTTGGGCTTTACGATTTCCAGACGGGCGTCTTTCATAAATTCGCCCAATAGTGAACCTTCGTCGCCTTTTTCGGTAGAGAGGCTTCTGAAGTGCTGGAAAACTTCATCCCGCACCACTTCCATCATTTCGTCAGCGCCCAGGTTGCAGTAATGACTGAACCGGCAATCCTGCTGGTACGACTGAAAGCGGGGGTTGAAATCGACACCGGCCAGGGCTTTTTTCTGCTCGTCCTTGCTCTCCATGGTGTCGAGCATGCGGGAATACATCAGATAGGTGATCTGCTCAATCACGGTGAGCGGATTGGTAATACCACCGACCCAGAACTCTTCCCAGAGCTTGTCGATTTTGCTTTTCAGTTCGCCTGTGATCATGGAGGGGAATATCTCGGAGTTATTCAGAAAAATATCGCTGATTATATCCTTTACTGGCTGGCAGAACCCGAATTTTCTACCAGAAACCGGCTGGAAAAAGTTTACACCTGTGTTAACCTGTGACCATGCGTGTAATCAGTTTTTATACAACGGAAGACGGCAAAACGCCTGTTGCCGATTTTCTGAATACCCTGAGCAGCCAGCAGGCTCGAAAAGTTACCTGGGTTCTGAAGCTGGTTCAGGAGCAGGAGAAAGTACCGAGCAGTTATTTTAAAAAGTTGGTTGGCACTGAGGAAATCTGGGAGGTTAGAGTTCAATCTGGAAGTGTTATATTTCGTCTGCTGGGTTTCTTTGACGGAGGCAGCTTGATCGTATTAAATCACGCTTTTCAAAAAAAGACACAGAAGACACCGTCAAAAGCCATCAAGCTGGCTGAAAAGCGTCGCAGGGATTATCTGAACAGGAGGATATTATGAGTGATCTGGATCAGTACATTCAAGACAGGAAAACCCGAGATCCGGAATTTGCCGACGGTTATGATGAGGGCTATGAGTCGTTCAAGTTTGGAGTATTGCTCAAGGAGGCCAGAAAAGAAGCAGGGTTGACCCAGCTCCAGCTGGCACAAAAGCTACAAACCCATAAAAGCGCGATATCCCGTATCGAAAACAATTCTGAAGATGTAAAACTCTCTACACTTGAGCGCTTTGCTGCTGCCTTGGGTAAAAAGCTGGAAATTCGGCTAATTTAAGCTGCATCTGGACGTTTATTTCACCCATCAAGGCTGTGGTTTCTTGCGACCTTTCTGACACTGCTTCAAGCATGAACATTAACCAGTCATGAGCGGTGACAATATTCTCTACCTCTGAGCTGTCTTTGGCTTCCTGAAGCGTCAGAGAGCCAGTGTCTACTTAAGCTGACTCCCCTAAATTAACCGAAAAACCGTCCACGATTTCCTTAATGGCCATCACCTGGGTCATATCAGTGAATACACCGGTAATGCCTTCGCCATGAATACGGGTAAAGGGCTGCTCGAAGAGCTGCTTCATTTCCACGGTGCCGAAGTCCCGGATATGGTTTTTCAGCATATCCAGAAAACGGATCTGCTGACTGTTGAGGTTGTACTGGGCAGCAAACCCGGCAAACTTGTCCGCCACGGCACTGCTGTTCATGCCGATCAGTGTGCGCAGAATCTGATCCAGCCCGGCGGAAGCTTCAGGATAAAACTCTTTTAAAGCCCGAATATCCACATTGGGGTTCTGAACCATTACCAGCTTGGCCAGTTCTTCCAGCTCTTTTTCATCCACCGGTTGCCCGTTACGAATTTTCAGCAGCACCGGATGGCTTGTAAAAAGGGGTTCCAGAGCACCCTGCACCTGCTGGCGATAGAGCTTGAGATCCACTGACTTGATCTTGCTTTCTCGCTGACCGATTTCATAGAGAGCCTGATCTTCTTTGACATCCAGATACACAGGTTCAGCTGGCGGTGGAGCGACCTCGCCTTCCATCAGGTACATAATGCCTCGCAAACGGGTCCGAACATGTTCGAGCTCTGCAAAGCTGGCGTTTTGCCACCAATCAGGGTCACGCACCTGATTGATAATCTCACCCTGTTGCTGAACCTGAGCCAGGTGAGGCGGCAGCATATCGAGTTTGTTGACCACTGTAGACCAGGGCTTCATCAAGCGGTCTTTATTGGTGTAGAGCGCTGTCTGGGCTTCGATCATATCCATATCAAAGCGCAGAGCATTGCCCTGCCCCCGCACATCCAGCCATTGCATGAGAGGGCCTATTTCATCCTGAAGTTGCTGCCGGGTTTGTGGTGCGAACTGTTCGAGGACTTTCAGATCCATGAGCCGGTCGCGGGTTTGCCATTTCTCCTGAACAGCAATGGAGCTTTCATCCAACCCTACCACTTGCTCCTGCAATTGCCTGGCGATGGTTTTCAGGCTGCCCTGTTCAAACTTTTTCTGCGCGGCTTTGCCCAGTTCAATCCAGGCTTCAAGACGTTTTTGGGCCAATGATTTGTTTTGGCTGACTTCTCCTTCTCCGGGGTCTTCTTCAAAGTATTCAAAGTTGCCCCAGTGGTCGAAGATCCGGAACTTTTCTTTATGCTTGCCCTGACCATACAGGTTTTCACAGAGCCGGGTTCCCCGCCCAATCATCTGCCAGAATTTCACTTTGGATTTGATGGGTTTGGCAAAGACCAGGTTCACTATTTCCGGTACATCAATTCCGGTATCCAGCATATCCACCGAGATCGCTATGGTCAGCTCATCATTGGTGGACTGATCACCCCCTTTGAAATCATCAATCAGCTGCTCGGCACGGGGATCGTAGTTATCAATTACCTGACAGAACTTGCCTGCAAACTGGGGATACATTTCATCAAACACACTCTGCAGCAGCACCGCATGTTTATGACTGCGGGCAAAGACGATGCTTTTACCGGGCAGCTGATCATCTTTATCTCGCAGTCCATTTTCCATCAGGTTTCGCATGATGGCCCGGTTGGTATCCCGGTTGAAGATCGCCTTATCAACCGCTTTGGCTTCAAACTCCAGGGTATTCGGGTCTATCCCTTGCTCTTCCAGTTCAGCAATCTGCTCATCGCTCAACTTGTCCTGCTTGATGCCTTCTCGCAGGAACTGTGTGGTGTGGGTAATGATCTCGTAGGGAGTCAGGTAAGAGTCAGCAATGGCCGCTTCCAGAGAATATTCAAAGGTAGGAATCCGGCCTTCGCAACCAAACAGTCCATAAGTGGTGTGACCTATCATATCTACGGGTGTAGCGGTCAGACCTACCTGCAGAGCATCAAAGTATTTGAACAGATCACCGTAAACGTTATAGATAGAACGGTGCGATTCGTCGGCAATGATCAGGTCAAAATAGCCCACATCGTACTGATCCATAATGTTCATCATGCCAGGATAAGTCGAAATGTAGATGCGGGAGTTATCCTGATATTTCTTGTCCGTTCTTCCCACCACAAAGATCGGATCATTCACAAACTCATTAAAAGCATTTCGGGCCTGTTTCCTGAGCTCTTTTCGGTCACAGAGAAACAGCACTCTCTTGGCCCATCGGGCATCCAGCAACTTTTTGGTCAGAGCAATGGCGACTCGGGTCTTACCGGTGCCTGTGGCTTGCACGATCAAAGCCTTGCGATGACGGTCAGAAAAACGCTCGCTGACTCGACTGATACTTTCCATCTGATAAAGGCGGCCAGCAATGCTGGTGTCCACTGAAACGGACTCCAAAGGACGACAGCTATTCCTTTGCTGGATCAGATACTGCAAGCTTTGGGGACTATAAAAGCCAAACAGTTTGCGAGGTGGATAGTTGCGGGCAGGGTGGTCATCCCAAATAAAAATATCGTTGCCGTTGGTGTAGAAGATCAGTGGACGCTGGCCAGATTCCTTCTCCAGCCAGTTGGCATAGAGTTGGGCTTGCTTGCGGCCTTTTTCAGCATCGACTTTGGTGCGTTTGGCTTCAACAACAGCAATTGGCAAGCCTTTATCATCCCAAAGCACATAGTCTGCATAACCGTCACCGGTTGGAGTAGGTTGCTCCTTGACCGGGTGTTCCTGGGTGACCTGCAGAGTGTTCTGGACACCTTCGGCAACATTCCAGCCTGCCGCCATTAACCGGGAATCAATCAGACGGCGACGCGTCTCCGCCTCATCCATGTCTAAAACGCTTGCTGCCTGCTCACCCTGTTTGCGACTTTGTTCTAATCGGGCTTCCAGCTCGTCAGCTTTTTCCTTGGCAATCTGAAGATCACGGAGAATGGAAATTTCCCGCTTCTGAGCTTCTTCCAGGTCGGTTTTGGCTTGCTCTAATTGTTCCTGCTTTTTCTTCAGTTCTTTTGGATGAATCTCTGAGGAGGCTTTTGGGGGAGAGGGCAGTTGAAATTTCGCAAAGTCATCGGCATGGCCACCCGCATACTTCAGGTACATCCAGGCCCCCACGATATGGGCTTCCTTGAGCAGCCACTGAGCATCCTCAGCTTTAACAGGATCACCATGAGCAGCCCGGTTGCCATGAATACGCAGTGCATCCATCTTCATGGAGATAGGCTTGGGGATGATGCTTTGGAAGGTATCGTCAGAAATCAGATCATAGACACTGGATCGGTAACCTTGCTGAAGACGTTCATGACGGTATAACCAACGAACGATCAGCTCCAGATAATTGCGCAGTTTAACCACACTGCTTTCAGGATCAGAGTGCACATATTGCTCGGCCTGAGCACCAAGATTCGCCAGTTCCGGCCATTTGGAACGAAGCATTTCAAAGTTAACTGACGTCATTGGACAAACATCTTGTCAAAGGTTTCTGAATGCTCGTTATTATTCTACGTTTGATTTGAAAAATAAATTGGCTTGCTTACGTCGTTTTTTTACTCCATCACACATTACTTTTCCCTGACTATGGGCATCTGTCGCTTTTTAATCAAGACATTGGCTCTGCCAGCTAATATTTCCCAATATTCCGATAAACCTTGCTTCCAGCGAGCAAATGCCTCAGCTCTTTTTCATAGAGCCGAATAGCGGCACGCTTGGCGGGTAAATGATGATGGCGGTCATAGTGTTTTTTAACAATGTCGGTTTGGCCATGTGACTGGAGCAGATTACTGTCTTCTGCCCTTACCCCTGCATCAGTCAATAGATAGTTGGCCGCTCTTCCGATGTCCCTTGCGTAAATTTTTCGGGCTCTGAAAGACCTGCCTGCCTGGACTTTTCAACTCGATTCTCATGCCAGCGAAGAAAAACATTCTTCAGGTTATCCAGTCGTATTCCCTGTCTGGACTGCTGTGGAAAAGTCCTGGTAAATCACCATTTGCTTATCTACAACTTGGACCAAGCCAAATTATCATCCTCGGAGTATTGATCTGAGAATGCAAAAATATTGGCAGCCAACAGCGTAAGCCCCTTGGTCAGACTGACCAGAGGAAAAACACCGTTAGTGGCTCCGAGATTGGGCTGACCATTGGCTTTGTAAAAGTCTCCGGGGAATTTTTTCTGCGTGTCCACAGGATGCAATTTCGAGTACAACATTTCATCAAGATGTCCATTTTTCTTTAAGTGCTCTGAGTAACACTCATCAGAAGAGGGAAATGCAGAGGGGTCTTTGACCTCATGAGGTTGCAGGGCCGTCCAGTACAGGATCTCCTGAGCTGTCCGAGTCAGCCATGAACGGTATTTGGTATCGTTTAACTGCATGAACTCTTGCAATCTTGCCTTGGGCTGTAATTCTTTTTCTTTTGCAAACAGGCCCGACAGGTATTCGTTCAGTAGCTGTTCAATAAAGTTTTCTGTCTCTTTCAATGCCGATTGTTTTTGATAATGATAATCCGGGGAGTCCCGACGCAAGCGTGATCTTAATAACACAGCTGCCAGCAGGTTTTCGCACAGAGCATTGGCGAAGCTTAATCGTTGCAAAACCTCTGGAGTATAACCCGACGATATAGAGTCTGCGGCAGCCAGGCCACTTTTCATAGAGCCATAAAACTCCACATCGCCCCAATCCCGTAGACCAGCCCAGCCAAAATCAGGACGTTCAATAGCTTCGATCCAGCCTTTGAAATCCCCGGGTAATGGGAGGGCAAAATATTGCGAGTTCCCCAACAACGGACTCAGAAATACCCAACGACGTCCGATAGCGTGAAATGACGGTACCGTTGACGATGGCATAATGCCAAACTGGCCATTAAGTAAGCCAATATCATGAATGCCATTCAATAGACCTCGCTCAGCAGTCGCATAAGGAGTGTTTTTTTCATCAGGAGTGTAAGCGTATACACCATAGTCGTTTGTCGCTTTGAAGTGATAGACCAGTATGGCTCTTTCACCATCAACATTGATGACTTGCAAGCGGTCAGTGAAACCTCGGGTCTTCTCAGGGAGATCCTTTTCCAGTACGGCAAGATACTGGCCAAAACGGGGTTTCTGGCTTTTAAAGCGGTCACTTTTGGCAATAAATTTATGCATAATGCCTTCTTCCGCCAAAGTAGACATGCACTCTCCGACCCGATGGAACTTATAGTAATCAACCTCTTCACCATTAGGTATTGCCAGTGTACGACCACCAACAATGGTGCCCTCTTTTTCGAACAGTGATAGCAGATCCTGACCAGAATAAACCCATTGAAAGCCTGTTTCACCGGAATGGGCAAACTCTGACTGCAACTGACGACCGGAGGCCGGATCCGCAGGTTTAAAACCAAACGCGTGAGCAGCTACCAGCAATTCGAATGCCGAAGTATTGGGCAGTTGAAATTTAAGAGGATTAACGGGTTCTGTCAATTTGTCGGAAGAATCCAGTTTAGAGAAAAGTGCCGGATCTTTGAGAAATTCCAGCGTATCATCCAGTAATCGTCGAGGTAGACGATCTTGCCAGTATATCAATAGCGCCTGTTTGTCAGAAACCAACCTTTCTGCAAGTATGTGTATGAGCTTTTGCCTGATTATTGGATCAATGCAGCACCGCTTCAGATATTCTTTGTCGTCAAAAAAGTACAAGAAATCCAGATTCCGTTCAATGTAATCTAATGCAATCTGAGGATTGGCTGGCCGTAACTTTCGGCTCAGAAAGTGACTATATCCCCTGTCAAAGGGTTCAGTACCAAGTACTATCTCATCTTGCTGTTGCAGAATTTCCTCAGAAGTCTTGCTGTTATTCTGGTAAGGAAAATATCGATAGACAATACTCAAGACATGGGTTTTAAATTCGTTATCTGCATTAACTTTATCAAAGAAAACTTTAAGGACTCCAACATGAAAGCCTGGGATTACTTCAGGCCTTCCGCTTAATATTTTCAATAATGAATCCTTTGCTTTATCGATTAAATTCTGCGCCAACTCAGCATTTAAATCCTCAATATAAACTAAAAAAAAAGGATTAACTCTTACCAGTTTCTCAAATAACAAAGCAAGCATTTCTGCGTCTGAATTATATCTTTTTGAGGCGTAACAATATGCTTGCTGCATACATAAATCCCCTGAAGAATATTTCAATGAAGAATCATATTTAATAACACTTTCCAAATCAGCTGTTACAGCCCTGACCAGTACTTCTTCAAAAAATACAGAGTCCTTGATAAAAACCTTGTATTCATCAAAAAAAACACTACTAAAGTTACGCCAGTAATATTTACCCTTGATCGAATCCAGAATGGATTCTTTCGTCAACAAATGAACCGGAACTTCTGATAATTCACACAGGCCTTTTGATAATTGCGAAAGACAGTATTCTTTGTTTTTGCTCTTGACGTGTTCTGGAAGGTCTTCAAGCTTTATCATTCCTGAATGAATGAGTTCATCGTAAAAATCATCATTTTTATTTTTAAAGCTGTCCGGAAGTTGATTGAGAGATTTTATTTTCTCCGTGATGTCCAGATAATCATAAATAAGAACAGCCAGTTCCGGCGGTGTGCCAAAGGGAATACCTTTACGGGATGAATATTCAATAAGAAAATCAAAATCTGTTTTCAATTCGTCTGGTAGTTTATCGAAGTCACAGCAACTAATACCAAAACTGCTCTTAGACAAAAGTATATCTTTAGTTAGTTTATCCTTTGGTATTTCATAAACTTTCAAAACACCATTCCTTAAAAATTCTTTCATCAAGGCGGGTGATTCTAAATAGACTCTGGGTACGTGACCTCTAAAATTTTTTCGTGAAAAATAGTCGATAACGTTCTTAAATTCCTCTTCTGAGAGTTCACGGCTTCGACCATCAAAGACTTTTTGAATCAGCTCGACTTGTTTTTGGTTCAAGATAGCAGTGTTGTCACCCGGATTGGCTTTAAACTTTGTTAAAGATCCGGGTAATGATGCTTTAGGTTTTACCCTAAGAGCAATATCTCCGGCATCGGTAAAGAGCCGTTTGCGTTTGCGTTGAGTGGCTTCACAGGTATCTGGATCTGAAGCAATGGCTCTGGAGGAAATTCCGATCTCTTTTTGTCGATCGGCTGTGAAATCTTCACAATTGACTCCAAATGCACCACTGCTGGCGGGGCTAACGGCCCTGCCGGAAACAATGCACTTCGTTGTAGCATCTTCTATAAAAGCGGCTGTAGCACGGTAAGAAGAGGCATTTGGCACCTGATTACGTGAGTCTTGAGATAATGGTTCCATCGTTTTTATCTTACTTTAATTGTCCTTAATCTTGATGAGGGTGAGCCCACCTGGAGAGATATTGTAATTTAGACACGTTAGTTAAACGAAAGTTCCACAGCTGAAGAATCCTTGAGTTGAAAAAAAGCCGCAAGCCTGGTCAGCCCAATACAAAATCATATAAGTACCTGGCCAGTTGGTTTCGCATATTCTGGCGAGTGGATTTTTTCATCCTTCAAGGCGCAACGACGGGCGCGTAGCCATAGCTACGCAACCAGAGTTGGAACGCAGAAGGATGGAAAAAGCCGCCGTCCAGAATATGCGAAACCAACTGGTTAGGTACTTAAATAGCCTGAGATGTTGGATGCACTGGTGGGATATCTACGTCATTTCATATTATTATCCCCGGTGTATTGATTCTACCTTGCCATAGCTTGAAAAAAAATTGCTATTAAGCCCTGTAATGATGATCACTCTCTCTCTGATGGTCTATCCTGCTATTCGGAGTCGTTATGAGCTGAGCTTATTGATACGCTGAACGTTAAATCAAAAAGAAAAGCATTTACTTGGAATGACAGAAAGTCTACCGACGAGAATTCTTATACTTTGTCAGACATACCACTCAAGTTATTGCTGAACGGAATGGTGTACTGCGGATATCAGGGTGATATGAAAAAAATAGATTACTGGCAGGCTGTTTGCGGATTTCTTTTTTTCTGCCTCGTAGTACAACTGGCAACGATACAACAGGCAATGGCCGTGGATAGTCTCGGACATGTTCCGCAGAGTTCATTGTTACCCTTGCTGGCCACTGTTTACCGGAATATGCCCGAAGCAAAGAGCCTATTGCCTGACCTGAATCTGCCACCGCAGCCTGCACATCGTCACGGAGACAGTTCATGCCCTTTTGATACCACCGTTTCCGTCGTTGCGCCGCAATACCGTCAGATAAAGTTACAAATCACCCTGGCTGAAGGCCATATCTGGCAATCCTCAGGCAATAATGAACCTTTGGATCTGGAGCCCCACCATCTGCCCGGCGCCTTAAAATACATTGACCCAACGGGACATTGTCATGAGCACTGGGTTATTCAGGGTGTCGCCACACAGGACATGCCACCAGACATCGACCCGGAAGACCCCGAAAACAGCCCGCCACCATCACTGAGGAATAATTCTGATTTATCCACACCCTTTAATTTCACCCATCTCTTTGCAGGTAATGGACTGGATAGATCTGATAGCAATGACCTTGACGCAGTACAAAACCCGTTAACCCATCTCCTGCCTGCCACCTACCCCCTGTCAATCCGTTATGCTGAATCCGGCCTGTCGGTTTTATTCCAGGATTCAATCTGGCTGAGGCTTAATCAGGAAGAATCGCTGGTTCTTGCGCCATCGGAGTTTCCTGCCGTGGCCAAAGTCAGCGATATGTCCGATGAAAACTGGCCGCAACTCATTGCGGCTGAGTCTGTTCACAGGAATACCGATGGTGTCAGGTCTGTCTTGAGATGGACTAATAGGCTGATACAGAACGCACTGTCCGATGATCCGTTATTAAGATTTCTGGCATTCATTCACGGGACAGCCTTTCTGGTACAGGACAGTAATGGACAACTTTCATACATCATCCAGCGCAACGGCAAGCTGTTATCCATCAGCAGATTCGAAGCCCACTTAAGGTTAAGTCTTTATAGCCAGAGCTTTCTTGAGTCACTGTATCCGGAGATTTTCGGTCCATCACTCCCTGCGGGTGGCGGCTGGCATGAATGGAACCGCTGGGTTCGCAAGAAGCCTTTTCAACCCTATGAGAGGTCTGAACGGGATGCCAGTGAGGGTTCTGGTGCTCAGAGACCTGTAAATCCTGAAGGCAGGAATAATGAAAGAAACGACAGATCGACTCGATCTGAAGCTCATGCAATGCATTACTCAGAACAAACCCGGGAACCCGGAACAGCATCTACCGAAAGGGATGGAAGGCAAGCACAGATTAACCGGCAGAAAGTTGAAGTGATTTACGATTATCAACCTCCGGAAAACCGCGATGAAACCCCCATTCCGTTATACGCTACCGCTTTTCTTAATGGCAACCAGCAACATTTGTATTGTCCGGTTTGCACTGAGCTCATTACCGGAGAAGCGAAAACCTGCACTTCGAGTCTTCCACACAGTGTCTGCATTGACTGTTTTGAGGCAATGACTGAAGCAAAAATGAAAAACATCAAAGAATGCATTACTTGCCGTGGGAAAATGCATAAACATTCATTCAACTATGAAGACGCTGCCGCAGTCGTCATGTTTCAATGTCCGTTAGGCTGTGGGCACAGTTGCCCGCTGGCATTCATAAAGAACCATATCAAAGAGCAGCATACCCCCGGTTCTCCCGAAGATCGATCAGTACCCATGAACCAAGAAGAGGAAGAGCAGGCGATGCCTCCGGGGAGCGTGTTATTTTATGGTGTGCCTGTAATGGCAGAAGATAAAGACAGGGTCGAGCAATTTCTTCATATCTGCCGCCAGATTAATGACCCCGAACACCTGCAACTGGCAGGCGCATTTACCCGGGTCTTCGAGGCACTTCAAAACAGGCCCGAACAGCCAGCCAGTATTCATTCTGGACGGGAGAGCACAGGTGCAGCTTGTCATAATAATCACCCGTCGTATGCTTTTTTCAATTCCATAGAGCAAAATCTTGATTCGGCATACTTGCAGTGTTTCAGAAGTACTAATGAGCTAATCGCCAAATGCCGTTTTTGTAACGTCCGCATAGGGTTGAATCAAAATGTGCTGGCTATACGGGAACATTTAAGCAAATGCTCTAAAATCGGTTTCTGCCCTAACAGAGATGATGGCTGTTCTTTTCAACATCAGTCTGCCCTGATGCCGACACACTTGTTAAAATGCCGTTATAACAAAGTTAAGTGCCAAATATGCCACCAACAGGTAGCTTTGACGAAAATGAGCAGGCACAGGGAAAACTGCCTTGCCAGTATACGACTGAATCAGGATGATGCCTTATTTTATGACAGAACTGAGCAGATGCCTGTTAAGCTCTATGGGGGTCAAGATAGAGAGGAGGTGATTCCAGTGTTTAAGAAGCCAGGAGAAGATACCTACTATTGCAAAATTTCAAAGCTTTTTTATGAATCAATAACCAAAAGAGGACGCGTATGGGGAAAACACTCTATAAAGTTTATCTGCGTTAACCCTGATTATTCCGATGGTTTTTCTGTAGATTTCAGATTTGATACCTTTGAAGGTAGTCTGTCTCTCCTTATATTTCCGGAAGCCGAACATCGCCGTATGGCACTACCCGTCGTTTTTAACGGAAAAGGTGAAAAGCTGGAAGACATACCCTTTGTGATGCGGGGAGATTCCTCATGTGATCTCTGTGGTTACGAGGTTCATCTTGATACGATGACTCATCCAGATCCGTACCCAATATGCCTGACAGAATTACTTTTTAAAACCGTGTATAGTAAGGACAGAGGTCGTCACAACAATGGTTTTCCTGAATGTGTTTACGTTCAGATTAAACTTACCCCGGTTGGCCAGCAGCGTAAGTCCCCTGACCAGAGCGACCAGAGGTAAAACGGCATTATCGGCCCCGAGATTAAGCTGATCATCGCCTTGATCGAAGTCTCTGGGAAATTTTTTCTCCTCGTCCGCTGGGTGCAAAGTTTCAGGGTAGAGTGTTTTATCCAAATGCCCCGTTTGCTTTAAGTGTTCTGAGTAGAACTCACAATCAGGATCAAATGCACGATTGTCTCTGACCTCATAAGGCTGAAGGGCAGTCCAGTAGAGGATCTCCTGAGCTGAGCGAGTCAATCATGAACGGTATTGGATATCGTCTAATTCCGTAAATTCTTGCAAGGTAGTAGCTAGACCGTTAGTCGCTATCCTTCTGAAACCTTGCCCGGATTGAGCTGATGATCTCAAAAGAGAAGAATCATTAAATGAAGTCATCAATCAGTTGTGCAGGCTCTTTGTCCAGACGATCCGGATCAAGACTCCAGCGACAGTTTTTAGAAAACTGGCTGCTGAGATAATCCGCCTGCTCCGGCAAAATCCGGTGGCTATTCACTAAAGCCAGATATTCAGCGGCATTCGGTCGATAGGGTAGCGCCACCAGTGTCATATCCAGTTCATCCAGCAAACGATCACTTTTGAATTGATTGCATCGCTTGCAGGCAGCCACCACATTCATCCAGTCGTCTTGTCCGCCCCTTGAGGTAGGCAGAATATGGTCACGGGTCAAAAACCGGCGTGCCAGGAACTTGCCACAATACATGCATTGGTGATTATCACGTTCAAAAAGAGAAGTGTTAGTTAAGGCTGGATTTGTGCGGGCAGGGAAGAGTCGTTTACCACCACAAGCAATGATGCTGGGTAATTCAATGACCGTCTGGGCGCCAAGCCATCGGTTATAGCCACCTCTTACCCGATAAATGATGTCACCAAGGCTCCAGCGGATCAGGTCTCTCGAGTAGAGACAGACTGTCTCCTGCCAGGTCAGCCACTCCACCGGTTGTCCGGCAGCATTCAGTCGCAGAATATACATAATTCAGCTCCCGTTTTTTCATCCATGACCCTCTTTTATTAACTTATCGAAATGAAATGAACTTGCCAATGCCCTATTCCCGACAACTGTTTGTTAACAATTGAACTTTTGTTCAAAAAACACAGGCAGGAACTGCCTTTATTTTAAATCAGAATTGACTCCTATACTGACTTTCTGAAACCACAACCCAACCAGAGTTGGAAACGCAGACATGCCGTAACGGATTCTGATAGTCTTTTTTCAAGGGACGGAGCTTGTCTCCCCTGCAACAGAACGACAGCGAAGTAATAATACTGGAAGTAACCATCCTGGATGTAAAACCGGGCCAGGAGGTCGGGTTTGAACGAGCCTTTGTTCAGGCACAGGACACCATTGCCAGCATAAAGGGTTACTTCTACCATCAGCTACAAAAACGTCTGGAGAAGGATAGCCGTTATCTGCTTTTGGTAAACTGGGAAACACTGGAAGATCACACTGAAGGCTTCAGAGGGTCAGAAGAGTATCAGGATCGGAAACGGTTACTGCATCACTTTTATGATCCCTTTCCAGAGGTGGATCACTACACCCAAACTTTAATAAGTAGTTTCCCCCCTGAATAAGCTATGAAGCAAACTTCATAATATACGGTCACCCAGCAAGAAGAATCAGGCCAATGTCATCAAAAAGAGAACCTGTGTTTTATCTGGATCTATTACGTGTTGTGGCCGCAGTAGCTGTGATCATTATCCACGTATTGGGACCCTATCGTGACCTTTACGGGCAAATTCCGATGTCGGACTGGCTCACAGCGGTCACTTTTAACAGTTTTTCCCGCTGGTGTGTTCCTATTTTTATCATGATCACCGGCATGTTGTTTTTATCAGACAAACGCCCTTTTGACCTGGATTACTTCCTCAGACGACGGGTGATGAAAGTTCTGGTGCCCTTCCTTTTCTGGGCCGTGTTTTATTCCTTTCTGGCAGGACTCTCACCCACTTTTGATTACCAGTGGACCAGGGCCATTGATACCCTGAAAGAACTTCCCTATAAAAGCACCTGGTACCACCTTGGCTTCTATTACTATTTTATTCCTCTTTATCTTGTTATTCCTTTTCTAAGGCCTGCCGTTCACACCATGCCCGATGATCTGCTTAAATTTATGGCCGGAGTCTGGTTATGGCTGACATTGAGTTATTTGATCAGGATCGAGACTTTCTGGCATATCAATACTCTCCTGTACGGGGGTTATTTAATCTGGGGTTATTGCCTTGCAAAGTATGATACCCGCAAACATCAACCATTGATTATTCTTGGCGGTATTCTTGGACTGGTGCTTACTTTAGGTGGCGTGCTCTGGCTCAGCACCGAAAAGGGAATGTACAGCTTTGGTCGATTTAACTCCTATAAAACCATTAATACCGTTCTTGTGGCGACCATGGTCTTCTGTCTTGCCAAGCACTATGGCGACAGGATTCAGGGTAGAAGCAAAAACATTATTTCCATGTTCAGCCGTTACAGTCTGGGCATCTATCTGGTACATCCTCTTCTGCTCTGGCCCGTAAGAGCCTACGACCTCTACCCAGCCAGCGCCATTATCATGATTCCCTTCTGGACTGTTGTGACCTTACTTGCCAGTACCGCTTTCGTCTGGCTACTCAGTCGAAGTCGTTTAACCCACTGGATGGTTCCCTGACCTGGAGAATGTCGCAAAAGTAGCGGGCAAACCTGCATTATTTTTTAACGCAGTATCGGCAAAATGCAGCGCTTTTGCGACAGCCTCCTGAAGGCACCAACAGACAGAAGCCTCTCTACCTGTCGGCCGAATACCTGAGATTTTTTCGTCAGCGCGTTTGATTAATTCCTGATATGTAACTAACTTGACCGATGCCAGTTAGTTTTTATGCTAAATAGCCGCACAATATTCTGCACACCCTATCAGAACTCGAGTCAACTTAGTTCATTTATTGTGGTAATAGTTTTTAATTGAAAGACTGGAATTACTGAATAAGAAAAACCACTAAAAACATCAACCTTTATACAGACGGATACGGCAAGTCCTCCACTATGAAATCAGTCATTATTTTCACCTGGTCATTCATGGTTGCTTCATACTTGATAGCTTCTGAACCCTTCACTCTTGACAGTAAAGGTTTTTTAGCTCCTGTTTATTCAGGCAAGTTGTTTCCTCAAATACTTCCTATAGAAAGAAACAGTGCTAACAAAATACTGTTTGATGCCTTTAAGAAAAAAGAAATATCGGTCTTCAAAGGCTGGAAAGACCCCTTTCTCGAGAGTACAACATATAAAGTAAAAAAAGAGCTGCAAGAGCTTGAACAGAAAAAAAACACAGAGTTCTCTAAACAAGAAAAGGACAAGCTCTATCAATTAGCTCAAAAAAAAGATGAGCTCATCAATAATCAGGCGAATGCCTCGAATATTCTTTTATCCTTGTTGTCTGACACTGCTAAAAATATTTTTTTAAAACAGAATACGGGTCACATTCCCGGTATTATTAGTCTCGGTAATTCAGAGGAAAAACAAGCAGTGAATAACAAAGGCAATAGTGATCAGCAAACCAGAAAAAAAGGAGGGCAAGCCGAAAATCAAAGTCAACAAGAATCATCAAAAGTAAAACAGGGTAAGCGCAAGAGGGCGGCCTCAGATCTTAAATTAAATGTACCGGACTTGACACCTCAGGAGGCAGCGGAGCATCTCTTGAATACAATTAATAAATTGACTGAGGAGCATGATCTATCTATCGAAAGAGTAAACGACGATGGAAAAAGCATTGATTCCGTTACTATCAAACACAATGTTAAAGAAATTTTTGTAGACTTCATATTGTATACGGAAGGATTGTTAAAAAACCAGAAATTCACTTTTAAAACCGATACCAATAAGTATCGGGCTGAACTAAGAATTAGTGTCAAAGACATTGAAAGAATAAATTCAATCGTATCAGTGATGTTTGCTCAACGAGAAAGTGAATTATCACTCAATAATAAGCGACATAAACACTATTATCTTGGAGCTTTATTGGTCGACTATCTTTATATAGACCATTTACATCAAGATAAATTTAAAAACAAGGACCTCCAATCAGCCGGACATGATGCGTTTCGTTTTTTTGAACAAATTCTTTTTGGGGATGGCTGTTTTTTAGAATTTGTTGACCTTATGAAATTTATTGATCTCCACAAACACGAAATCACTAATACATTGAAGAATTTGATGTTTTTTGATGAAAATATACGGAGCAGAAACCTTATTAGTGACATCTTACGAAAAAACATTACTTTAAGAAAATCTTTTAATGAAGTTTTTATTGGACCAAAACTTGAAAGACGCTGGCTAGGTACTCTGAATGATATGTTTTCAGAAAAACCAGACTTGGTAGTACAGGGTATACCACCTGATAACAGCATAAATCTCAAATTTGGTGAAGAATTGGAGTATGATATAGCTTCTATACTCGAAGAAAAAAGCTTGCAAAATTTCAACTATATTCCAATATTTGAAAATCGTATGAAACAGTCTGGGGCCAACAAGGCAAGTGTTGGTACCCATTCCTTAACTTTTGATGGCTTTTTCTACATAACCCCTACTATGGATTGTGATGCCTGGTTTGAGGTGAATTGTAAGCCTTACCATGATGGTGAAGCCAATGTAGACCATTGTTTTGAAAAAGTTTTTGAAACGGTTGATTCAATGATAAAAGATGGGCTTATAAGTTATTCTTCCGGTCACAAGCATGTGGATGCTCTGAGTGCTACCCATGGCGATCCCAGTGTTCTTTTGGAATTGCAGAGGGAGATTGAGAGCCATCCTTATTTACTTAGAGCATTTGGAAATAATGACCGAATCATTAAATATGATGAGAGTCAGTGGTATAAATTGTTTTCTGATTATTCTGATATGAGGGATTCAGCCATTGAACGGATAAATTGGATGATTGCTACGTACAATGAAAAAATGGCGGGGTTCAGACATAAAAAACTTTCAGGCCATTGGCAAACCGATTCAGAAAAACTGGAGAAGCTTAAGCTGTTTTCAAAAATATACAGTCACTTTGTACAGGTGACGCCTCTGCAACAAATGTTTGGTGAGCTTTCTGATGCGGTGATAAACAAATATATGGCTATCTCTTTGTTACATATTCCAGGAGCGAAGATGATCAAACCCTATGGCACAATAGAGTTTCGTTTTTTCCGCTGTCCTGAAAATTTGAGGGAGTTAAAATTGGTGAATCAGTTTTTACAAGCCTGGTTCGAATATATCCGTGAACGTCGGAAGCTTAACGAGCCGATTCAGCCTGTCCCCAACGATGTTAGATCCAGCAAAAATTATAGTGCTGGAGAAGTGCTTCTCTATTCCGTCCAATATTTGCAGAAACTGGGACTGAACCCCGATGACTATCACAGTTTTCTGAATAAAATCAGATAACATTTGTTCACAATGAGGTGTGACGCGGCTCGATTGCAAAAGTTATGATGCTTTTTTATCTCTACTGTGCGACGACTGACTTCCCTGGAACTGTCAAAAAGGGCTAATCCGGGATCTGTGGTAAACCAGCCTTTTGCACAACTGCATGCAAGTGATGAAGAAAGCCAGAATAATGCAGCAGACAGACTGAGTCAGGCGATCTTGCAAGCAGATACCGGACCCTCTGATTCAACCTGTGTCTATCCGGTAACGGTAAGCCAACACTTCGGGAAGAAAAGCTTTCTGGCCTTCTGGCTTTCAAGCCCCTTATAATGCCCTTCCCACAGTTCAACCTGATCAGATAGCATTATGTCTAAAAGCGTTATTTGTGACATTGACGGCGTAATCCTGCATGATAACACCCTGATCCCCGGTGCCGATGATTTCATTCATAGCATGCAGGAGCGGGACATCTCCCTGATCATGCTAACCAACTACCCCTCCCAGACCGAAAAAGATCTGCAAAACCGCTTTGCTTCTGCTGGTATCACTATCCCGGAAAGTTGCTTTTTCACTTCTGCCATGGCTACTGCAGAATTCCTTAAACGACAGGAAGGCCAGAAAGCTTATGTTATCGGCGAAGGTGCCCTGGTTCACGAACTGTATAAGGCAGGCTTTACCATTACCGATATCAACCCGGACTTTGTCGTCGTGGGTGAAACCAGGAACTACAACTGGAACATGATCCACACCGGAGCCCGGTTTGTGTCTGAAGGGGCACGCTTTATTGCCACAAACCCTGATACCCACGGTCCCAATATGTCTCCTGCCTGCGGCGCACTCTGTGCTCCTATTGAGCGGATTACGGGCAAAAAGCCATTCTACGTAGGTAAACCCAGTGCCTGGATTATCCGTGCCGCCCTGAACAGGATGGGGTCACACTCAGACAACACCGTTATTGTGGGTGACAACCTGCGCACCGATATTCTTGCAGGCTTTCAGGCTGGTCTTGAAACCATACTGGTTTTATCCGGTGTATCCCGCCTCGCCGATATCGATCAGGTTCCATACAAGCCCAACCATATTTTCGATTGTGTAGCGGATATTGATATTATCTGAGCCGGTTTAATCTCAGATAGAGTTTGGATGATCTGAATGCCTGCCTCACAGATAACGATCAGTCTTTCTCTTTTTATTCCTTTTGACGTTGTATCTAACGCCAGAGCCTGTTATCGACATAGCTCTGGCAATGGACTTCTCCAGGGCAGTTCTGAGTTCTGGAAACGACTCCCACCGATCAAAGCCATTAATATAATCTCTGGCAATGTCCGCCATCTCTTCCAATCGTTTTGAAGGATTTTTAACACCAATACCTTTGCCAAATCTCACCAGTTTGTCCTGATCTGGAAACTCCCGGCTCTGCTCCATCTTCAAAGCCAGATCATGGGCATCACTTTTGTACACCGTCGTGTTGACCACGTCATAAAGAGGAGAAAGCCTTAACTCTATTAACGGACAAATACTGCCATAAACTAATGAAAAGTTTTTCAAATGGGCATCGCCATTACCTAATAAACAACTGATGGCTACATAATCAAAAATCTGATCACTCTGCTGCGTATCTTTTGTATAAAGTTGTACAACTTTAGCAACCTGTTCATAGCTGCCCACATACTTGTCATCACCCGATCTTTTCATCAATACAGCAAAGTCTTCCATGCCTAATGACTGCCCCTTTAAAAGATCAAAGCGCTTCATGATAAATAGCTCTTCATTCTGTGACAGCCAAAACTCTGGAACACTGATGCCACACTCTCGGGCGATACTCATACAGATGAACTCATTCAGTGCCAGATTCTCATACTCATCCCCACCGGTTTTAACGATCAGTTCAGGTTCAACCAAAGTTCCTCTTTCACTGGACTTCTGAGTGTTGACCAGAAGTTTTGGCTGAACGCCCGATACTGCTGCCGTGTTCAAAAGGTATTTGTCCAGAAGATAATCAAAGACACTTTCACGACGATCCCAATTTATAAGAGCATTAAGGCTTTCATGCCCTGCTGGTTCCAGAACCAGATCACTTTCGTAACTGAGTCGACCAATTCCGCGATGCTGCTGAAGTGCCAGAAACAACACATCGTTGACCTTAATATACCTCCTTAGTCGTTCAGTTAGCCTTTCCCTGACATAGCCTTCAGGGATATTCATCTGAAAAACAGGATGAAGCGCCCCGCTATTATAAGAAGCTATTCTTTGTGGCATCGTCAAAGAGATGTCTTCACCGGATTCTGCATAAGAAAAGGAATAAGAACCCCGGTCAAAGTCCAACACTCCAGCTTTCCCTGCCGGAGTGTGAACCCGGACCCGATTCATTTTTTCTGGCCATTCATCAAAGCGATTCAATCCTTCTCTCCAGTCATGAATTTAAGTACTCAACCATACGAAATCATATTTTCTGACTTATTGTTCAGGCACTCTGACTGCGTTGCAACTCTGGTCACATAGCTTGCTATGTTCCCGTCGTTGCGCCTTGCAGAGCACCTGCCCAATAAGCCAGAAATATTCGATTCCGTATGGCTGAGTACTTACCCGTTGTCACTATTCGTATTTAAATAACTCATCAAGATCATCCCATGTGGGTCTTTCAGCATCTTTGACCGTCAGCTCCAGACCCAGCAACCCAAGATAATTGTTCAGAGCCCACAAAGCTCCCCGGTATCGATCGTTTTCTATGGCTGAGATAACACTTCGGGTAGTTTTAGCCTGTTTGGCAGCCTCGGCCTGATTCCAACCCCTGGCTTTTCGGCGATCTCGACATTGCTGTCCAATAGTATTCATTTTCATCAATTATGAGTGCATATACATTCATTATGGCATAAATTCACAACATGAACTTATATACATTCATTTTTAGTTTGAAAAACTCTGTTCAACTTCTGAGGAAGCGTCTTTCCAAACGGCAAACTCAGGACCTTGATTCCGGCTCTCTCTGCAGAGCATCCTGATCCATCCCGCCCGCCAGAAACTCAATGAGGAACCGGGTCTGCTGAACAATATGTTCCGGTGTCCAGGTCTCGGGGTCCAGACGGCACTGCTGATCCCAGCGAGCTACCGTGTGAACGACCATGGAACCCAGGAAAGTGAGCCGGGCATGGCGCTCTTTGACACTCAAGTGTGGCAAGGTGGTAGCAAATGCTTCAGTCATACGAACCAGAGAGCTGCTTCTGGGGGTATCCATGGCAACGATCTGTTGATTGCCACGCTGGAACAGCTGACTGACCAGACTGGTATAGGAGCTATCTTCTCTTGAGCCTGTAAGGTTTTCCATGTAGGGAAGCAGTAGAACCTTAACTAAATCTCTGGTTGTTGGAGGTTCCTTGCGGTTATGGAGTTCATCCAGCATCTCGTGACGTTTTTGGTTGAGAGGGATCATCCGGAAATCCAGAATTGCATTAATCAATCCGGCCCGGTCACCAAAATGGTACTGAACAGCAGAGTTATTCTTCTGTCCTGCAGCTCTGGCTATTTCACGATCTGAAACAGCATCGAGCCCTCTTTCGGCTATCAGCTTTTCCGCTGCTCTTATCAGTGCTTCCTTAGCGTCTGTCAGACGTATAATTGCATTCATAGTGTTGCCACAAAGGTTAAGCTATCTAGCTTAATTACTCACTTTAATATCATTCAAAAAGAACGAGCCAACTCAGTTATAAAGGCTGCCCGCTGTCGTAGACCGCCTACGTTATCTGGCAGAGAAATGCCGATCATAAAACCCTTTTGCCGTTCTCAATGATGAGACACTGGCAGCACTTCCTGTTCAATGCCGTTTAATAGCAGTATTTAAAGCTTCTTAAATTGAACGCAAGCTTAACACCTGTAGTCTTTGAGGGCGAACCCCAGTGAGAGCTGAAGTCTTAATTCCGCTGCACCGGTTAAAAAATGGCTTCCAAATTGATAGGCATAAAGAGCCGTGAGCAGCTTAAAAGAAGTTGGTCATACTCGGCACTGTTAGCATATGTTGACCAATCATAATATTGGTTACCTTACTTTCAGGCATCGCAGAAGTAGCTATTCAGGGCAAAATTCATTAAATCTCGATTGGCGAAAATGCCCCCGAATTCCTGAGTATCATATTCTCCCCGCCCTGAAGAGGGTGTTCCTTGTCAGCCTGTGTTCTCCTGAATGCTATGGGCAGGGTGAAGGACAGCCAAGCCAGCTCCCTGGTTTGGAAGAGATTATTGTAGATTAGAGGGACTTATTCGCAATTTAGTTAGCTTCACTTACCTTAATGTTATGAACTTTCATTATAAAACCGTTTCCAACCTTCATTAATCAATTTTGAAAAGCCTCTCAAGGAGAGAATACAAACTGACTGTGGAGTAACCAGACATGTTTTCCCCTGTGGAAAGAAATCCCAGCATTAACGATTCACTCTCACATACACTTAAGCAATCCTGATCAGAGGAAGCGCCAAGGGGTATAAGTGCAGGTAGGGACGTCACTGTGTGTGACAAAAATGAATCTTTATTCCTCAGTTTGCCCCACATACCAACATTGATGATTATTGGCCATTTAAATTTTCGAGAGGTCACCGGTTTAGCAATGGTATGCAAACATTTTCACACATTTATTAAAACAAATAAGATTGTGGAAAGAGCCTGGTATCGCCGGTTTCCTTCACCTCACCAATGTCAACTCAATACCATCGCTACGACAAAAAAAGATAAGGAAAAACTCCGTCATTGGCTGCAGCCTTTCGCATATGAGGACACCATCAAGTCACTTATAGAACAACGAAATGAGATTCATTTTCCTGCCGACCTTCTTTTCACCAACAGTAAACTGATGTCTCAATGTGAAAAATTTGAATTAGTGGAAAAAAACAAATTTAGCCACAGTAATACAATCTGCAAGGCTACCTTCAGCGCCGATGGCTACCATCTGGTGAGCACCGGTATGGATAAAAAGGCGAGAATCTATGGCCAGAAGATCAATGGGTCATGGGTACAAGAAGCCAAAATCCCCCATGACTGCTGGCTCAGATTCGCCATCTTCAGTCACGATAGTCGTCATGTGGTGAGCGCCGGTATTCATGATGGCAAAGCGAAAATCTGTGGTCAGGGTGACGATGGATCATGGCAAGAAATAGTCACTATTCGCCATAAAGGTGTTGTCCTCTCTGCCACCTTCAGCGCCGATGATCACCTTGTAATGACCGCCAGTTCGGATGGAGTGGTGAAAATCAATGGACAGGAGACCTATGGATCCTGGGAACAAAAAGCAACTATTAACCATATTGGTTCGATCGTGTCAGCCAGTTTAAGCTTCGATGGCGGACATCTGTTAGTTATCGATTCAGATAACACCATAACAATCTATGGTCAGGAAGAGGATGGATCATGGAAAGTAAAAACCGCCATTCACCATGAGGATAATGTCCGCTCTGCCACCTTCAGCACGGATGGCTACCATCTGGCAACCGCCAGCGTGGATGGTACGGCAAAAATCTATGACCTGCTGGACGATGGATCATGGAAAGCAATAACCACGATTTCTCATCGTGATAAGGTCTACTCAGCCAACTTCAGTAGCGATAGCAACCGTGTGGTGACTGCCAGCGCTGATCGCAAGGCGAAAATCTATGTCCGGAAGGCACCCGGATCATGGGAAGAAGAAGCCACCATTGAACAACAGGGGGCAGTCACATCAGCTGACTTCAGCGCCGATGGCCGTCATCTAGTGACCGCCAGTGATGATCACACGGCGACAATCTATGGCCAGAAGGCGCCCGGATCATGGGTAAAAAAAACCACCATTACCCACAAGGGCTGGGTCCGATCAGCCACCTTTAGTGCCGATGGTTGCCATGTATTGACGATCGCCAACAAAGACAAAGAGGCTCAAATTTATGGTCTCGGAGGCGATGGGTCCTGGGTCAAAAAAGCCACTATTCGGCGCAAGTCGAGGATCGTGTTAGCCACCATCAGCAGCGATGGCCGACATGTGTTGACCATCAATGCATCTCATCAGCTGAGAATCACTGAACTGCAAAGGAAAGACTAATTATACCAATCGTGCTTTCTAACTCCCGTGATGAGCATGGAGATTTGAGCCTTAAGACAAGGCGGCGTGAGGAGTCATAGCCTTAGCTATGGCGACGATCGGCAACGCAGGATTAAGGCTCAAATCTTCAGCGCAATAGGGAGTTAGAAAGTTCGACTGGTATTACATGTGCCTTAAGGACATTGCAAGCAAAATGGGTGGACATAAGAACGTCTGCTGGAATGGGCAAAAAATCCGGGTCCCACCTTAATCCCTGTATACAACTTTCAACTTTCAACTTTCAACAATAAGCATTTACGTTGACTCCAAGAAGTGGAACACTAAGATTATATTCTGAAGTTATTTATCCGATAACTGACGTTTAGATGGATGTACAGAAAGATCTTCGGGACTGTGGCCACAAATTGAAATGCTTTAGCCAATCAATGCCTATAGTCTAAGAACAATTTAAACAAAGATGCTTTCAATGAGTTACCTGACATTCAACTTCAATCTGGGTGAAACCAATGATCTGCTGAGAGAGCAGGTCAGACAGTTTTGCGATCATGAAATTGCTCCACTCGCACAGGAAATCGACAGGAACAACCAGTTCCCCATGCACCTCTGGCAGAAGTTCGGAGAGATGGGTTTGCTCGGTATAACAGCAGAAGAAGAGTTTGGCGGCTCTGGCATGGGTTATCTCGCGCATGTCATCGCTATGGAAGAGATCAGCCGCGCTTCCGCCTCCGTTGCACTCAGTTATGGCGCACACTCCAATCTGTGCGTAAACCAGATCTGTCGCAACGGCAACAGAGCACAGAAGCAGAAATACCTTCCCAAGTTGATTAGTGGTGAGCACATCGGTGCTCTGGCCATGAGCGAACCCAACGCTGGGTCTGATGTTATCAGTATGAAACTGAAAGCCGAAAAAAAAGGCGACAGATATATTCTGAATGGCAATAAAATGTGGATCACCAATGGCCCTGATGCCCACATTTACGTCATTTACGCCAAAACCGAACCCAAAAAAGGTTCCCGGGGAATCACCGCATTCATCGTTGAACGAGACGCCAGGGGTTTCTCCCGCGCACAAAAACTGGACAAACTGGGCATGAGAGGCTCGAACACCTGTGAGCTGGTGTTTGAAGATTGCGAAGTGCCTGCAGAAAATGTACTGGGCAACGTCAATGAAGGGGTAGCTGTACTCATGAGTGGTCTGGACTATGAACGGGTCGTTCTGTCCGGTGGTCCGACCGGCATTATGCAAGCCTGTATGGATATCGTGATTCCCTACATTCACGATCGTAAACAGTTTGGCAAATCCATTGGTGAATTTCAGCTGATTCAGAGCAAAGTGGCCGACATATACAGCCAGATGAATGCCAGTAAAGCTTACCTTTATGCGGTTGCGTCAGCCTGTGATCGTGGTGAAAGTACCCGCAAAGACGCAGCCGGTGTCATTCTTTATTGTGCTGAACGCGCAACTCAGATGGCACTGGATGCCATTCAGATTCTGGGAGGCAATGGCTACATCAATGAATACCCGACAGGTCGTCTGCTCAGAGACGCCAAACTCTACGAGATAGGCGCCGGTACATCGGAAATCCGTCGTATGCTGATTGGCAGGGAGCTGTTCCAGGAGTCTTGCTAACTGCGACAGGCAGTATTGCCCTCTCCGGGGAACCATGTTGCCATAACAAGAATAATAAGTTCTCAAACAGCCATGGCCTTGGCATGTTGGATGTGATCTGACCTCTATCGCAACACTGCAAGACTATGAGCAAACGAAACTGCTTCATCAGAGGCGATCAATATGCCCGTATTATCTTCAAAAGTGGCACCCGACAGTCCCGAATTCCACAAGAACCGGCGACATATGCAGGCCCTGGTAGACCAGATCAATACACGCTTTGAGACCATTGCCCGGGGCGGCAGTCAAAGATCCAGAGAAAACCATATTGCCCGAGGTAAACTATTAGCCAGGGATCGTATTGCCCAGTTGCTTGATCCCAATTCTCCCTTTCTTGAAATAGGCCGTTTTGCCGCCACAGACATCTATGATAATGACGCTCCCTGCGCCGGTGTCGTTGCAGGTATAGGTTTTGTTGCTGGCATCGAATGTATGATCCTGGCCAACGATGCAACTGTAAAAGGCGGCAGTTACTTCCCGCTTACGGTTAAAAAACACCTGCGCGCCCAGACCATTGCTGAACAAAATCATCTTCCCTGCATTTATCTGGTTGATTCCGGAGGGGCCAACCTTCCCTATCAGGATGAAGTATTCCCAGACAGAGAACACTTCGGTCGCATCTTCTTTAACCAGGCCAATATGTCTGCCAAAGGAATCCCTCAGATTGCAGCGGTTATGGGCTCCTGTACAGCAGGGGGAGCCTATGTGCCGGCTATGGCTGACGAAACCATTATCGTCAGAAATCAGGGCACCATTTTTCTGGCAGGACCACCGCTGGTCAAAGCCGCTACCGGTGAAGAGGTCACGGCAGAAGAACTGGGTGGAGCCAGAGTTCATTGTGAACAATCCGGGGTGGCTGATCATATGGCGGAAAATGATGCCCATGCCCTTGAACTTGTAAGACACGCCATTGGCAGATTGAACAAAAAGAAAAACCACTCCGTTGCTTTAGAAAAGCCTGTTCCTCCAGTCTTTGATCCTGGCGAGCTCTATGGCCTGATCCCTTCTGATCTGAAACAGAGTTATGACGTTCGAGAAGTCATTGCCCGAATCGTCGATGGCTCCGTGTTTGATGAATTCAAGGCCCGCTACGGCAACACTCTGGTCTGCGGCTTTGCCAGAATTCATGGTCATCCGGTCGGTATTCTGGCTAACAACGGTGTGCTTTTCTCGGAATCAGCCCAAAAAGGGGCTCACTTTATTGAATTATGCTGTCAAAGACGTATACCTTTGATTTTCCTGCAAAACATCACGGGCTTTATGGTGGGTTCAAAATATGAAGCTCGAGGCATAGCGAAAGACGGCGCCAAAATGGTGAATGCAGTAGCCTGTGCAACCGTGCCAAAGCTCACCGTCATCATTGGCGGCAGTTTTGGTGCTGGCAACTACGGTATGTGTGGCCGGGCTTATGATCCAAGATTTCTATGGACCTGGCCCAATGCAAGAATTTCGGTCATGGGCGGTGAACAGGCCGCCGAAGTTCTGGCCCAGGTTAAAAAAGACAGCCTGGCCCGAAAAGGAAAAACCCTTTCTGCTGACGAAGAGGCCGCCATAAAAACACCGGTCATCGAAACCTATGACCACAAGGGCAACCCGATTTATGCCAGTGCCCGGCTCTGGGACGACGGCATTATTGACCCCGTCAATACCCGTGACATTCTGGGACAGAGCCTTTCTGCAACCCTCAATGCGCCCATTGAAGAGACTCGCTTCGGCGTGTTCAGAATGTGAGCCAGGGAAGTAATACCATGAGCAACTCTCTCATTATCGAAACCAGCGGCAATGGTGTTGCCACCATTACCATGAATCGTCCGGAAGTGGGCAATGCCTTTAATGCCGAACTGATCAGCGAACTGATTGATGCCCTGAAACAGCTGTCTGGCGAAGAGACTCGACTCCTGCAACTGAGGGGCTCCGGCAAACATTTTTCTGCCGGAGGTGACCTTAACTGGATGAAGAACGCCATTCATCTCAGTGAGCAGGAAAACTACGACGACGCACGCACACTATCAGAACTGCTCTACACCCTGAATCACTTTCCTGCACCAACTATGGCGGTGGTTCAGGGTGCTGCATTCGGTGGTGCCATAGGACTGATTTGTGCCTGTGATATCGCAGTTGGCGCCGACAACACCCGATTCAGCCTGAGTGAGGTCAGGATTGGCCTGATTCCAGCCGTCATCAGCGCATACGTTGTACAGGCCATTGGCACCCGTCAGGCTCGTCGTTACTTCCTCAGTGCGGAAGTCTTTTCCGGAGAAAAAGCGCTTGAGCTGGAATTGCTGCATGAACTGGTGCCTGAATCAGAACTTGATACCAAAGCCGATGAACTGACCCAACAGCTTCTGGGGAATGCTCCGGCAGCGACCCGATTGGCAAAAAGCATGTTGCACAGTGTTCATAACAAGCCGATTGATGATGAATTTGTTGAACTGGCTTGCCGGGAGATAGCCCGGATCAGAGTTTCTCCGGAAGGTCAGGAAGGTCTGGCATCATTCCTTGAAAAACGCAAACCTTCATGGAGTCAGCCATGAGCAAGAATAGCGCCATGAACTCGGACAACAGTCTCCAGAATGTAAAGCATTTCCATAAAATCCTCATTGCCAACCGGGGTGAAATCGCCTGCAGGGTAATAAGAACCGCCAGAAAACTGGGAGTCAGAACAGTCGCAGTCTACTCTGATGCGGATTACCAGGCCCTTCACAAAACCCTGGCCGATGAGGCTTATTATATTGGCCCTTCAGCTGCACAGAAAAGCTACCTGTGCAGCGACAAACTGATTGAAGTAGCAAAACAATCCGGTGCCCAGGCAGTGCATCCCGGCTATGGTTTTCTGTCTGAGAATGCCGACTTTGCCCTCGCCTGTCATGACGCCGGTATTCACTTCATTGGACCCGGGCACGAAGCCATCAGAGCAATGGGTTCAAAAAGTGAAGCCAAAACCCTGATGGAAAAAGCCGGTGTTCCTATTTGTCCCGGTTACCACGGTTCCGATCAGTCTGATGAAACCCTAATCCTGGAGGCGGAGCGTATCGGTTACCCCCTGATGGTCAAAGCCGCACTGGGTGGTGGCGGCAAGGGGATGAGAATTATTGAGCATCACGACCAGTTACAGGAAGGCCTTCAGGCGGCCCGAAGAGAGGCCCTGAAAAGTTTTGCCGATGACCACTTACTTCTGGAGTCGTATATCACCCAACCTCGCCATGTAGAAGTTCAGATCTTTTTCGATCATAACAATGAAGGTGTTTATCTCTTCGACCGTGACTGCTCCTTGCAGCGACGTCATCAGAAAGTCATCGAAGAAGCCCCCGCTCCTGACCTTTCCGATGCCATGCGAAAAAGTATGGGAGAGGCAGCAGTCTCAGCGGGTAAGGCTATACAGTATCGCGGAGCCGGTACAGTTGAGTTCCTGGTTGACGGTGAACGCTTCTATTTCATGGAAATGAATACACGACTTCAGGTCGAGCACCCGGTCACTGAGGCTATTACCGGACAGGATCTGGTTGAATGGCAACTGGCTATTGCCGCAGGTGCATCCTTACCTCTGACTCAGGATCAGCTGCAATGTCATGGTCATGCCCTTGAAGCTCGCATTTATGCCGAAAGCCCCGATCATGACTTTTTACCCTCTTCAGGGAAAATCATGGACTTGCAATGGCCTCAGGCAGTGGATCACGTCCGCATCGATACGGGTGTACAACAGGGCGATTATATCTCCAGCCACTATGACCCGATGCTGGCAAAACTGGTGGTCTGGGCTGAAGATCGTGAATCTGCTATTGATAAAATGTCCCGGGCTTTGTCTGACTATCAACAGGCTGGCTTAAGTGATAACCGTGATTTTCTGATGCATCTGGTCAATGAGCCCGCTTTCAGAGAAGCTGAATTATCCACGCATTTTATTGATCAACATCCACCTCAGACAGAGCTGGATCATGATCAACTAAGAATGTCGTTGATTGCAGGAGCCCTTTATCAATTCCATCAATCTCAATACGAGGGGTCGTTACCGGCTGCTTCAGCACCGTCTCAAATGACTCTTTTTCTGAACCAACAACCCTATCTGATTTCACTGGAAAAAGTGTCTGAAGGATTCAGGGTGAGTCTGCCTGATAGCTATTGTCAGGCTGATATTCACTGGTATGAGGCAGAGTCTGGTTGTTTGTCGGGACAACTGTTGATTGGCGATCACACAGAGTTCTCTTCGACACAATTAACATCACAATGTCGTGTGCTTCCCCTACCGGAAGCCAGGCTGAAAATATTCTTCCCGCACTTCAGTGTCGAGCTGTGTCTTTCAGGACAGTGCCTGACCGCTCACGATGGTTCTGAAGCCATGTCGGCGCCAATGAACGGAACCGTCAGCTCTGTCATGGTCTCAGAGGGACAGCAGGTCAGTGCCGGAGCCCCTTTACTGGTTATGGAAGCCATGAAAATGGAACATACCATTCATGCTCCCTGCGGCGGAATGATTGAGTCGATCTTTTACAAGGAAGGCGACAGAGTGGACGCTGGTTCGTCACTCATGAGTTTTCAGGAAACCTTGAGCAAGGGTACAAAGGACAACGAAAATGCTGCCTGAATCTGTCCGCATTGTTGAAGTTGGACCCCGTGACGGGCTTCAGAATTTGCCAACACCAGCGTCTTTGGAAACACGAGTAGAACTGGTCAACTTACTGTCTCAGTCCGGTCTTGAGCACATAGAAACAGGCAGTTTCGTTTCCTCCAGGTATGTTCCCCAGATGGCGAACTCGGATCAGGTATTCCAGACCATTAAGCGACAAAGTAACGTTGTTTACACGGCTTTGACCCCCAACCTCATGGGGATTGAAGATGCCCTGAAAGCAGGAGCGGACCAGACCGCAGTGTTTGCCTCAGCTTCCGAAGGTTTCAGTCAAAAAAACATTAACTGCTCCATTGCCGAGAGCCTTAAACGTTTTGAACCGGTTATGGAGTTGGCCAGACAGAATAATATGCCCGTCAGAGGCTATGTTTCTTGCATTATCAGTTGTCCTTATGATGGTGCAACCTCACCTCGGCAAGTGGCTGAAGTGACTAAAGCGCTCTATCAAATGGGATGTTACGAAGTATCCCTTGGAGATACCCTGGGCACAGGAACACCTCTTCGGGTTAAAAGAGTTCTGGAAGCCTGTTGTCGTGAAGTGTCTATCAAACACCTTGCTGCTCACTATCACAATACTTACGGACAGGCATTAGCCAATATTTACGCATCTCTTGAGGAAGGTCTGGCGGTAGTAGATTCGGCGGTTGCAGGTCTGGGTGGCTGCCCCTATGCACCGGGAGCCTCTGGCAATATTGCGACTGAAGATGTGCTCTATCTGATGGAAGGTCTGAACATCAAAACCGGCGTGCAGATGGACAAGCTTTTGAAGGCCGCTGCCTTCATCTGTCATCAACTGGGTATTCGTTCTCACTCGAACACTGGACTGGCTTTGGAAAGAATAAAACAGGATCGCATATGACACAGCTCTGGACACCTGACGAGAGCCGGATTCAATCATCAAATCTTCATAAATTCATTCAGTCTGTCAATGAAAGCAACGTTCAGAAACTGACTGACTACCACTCCCTCTATGACTGGAGTGTCAGCGATCGTTATGCTTTCTGGGAAAACCTGGCAAAATTTGTCGATATTCAATTTCACACCCTACCCTCTGCCATCTGCAACCATGATCAAATGCCGGGAGCAGAGTGGTTCCCGGACTCGACTCTCAACTATGCAGAACACATGCTGCGACATGGCAAAGATGCTGAGAAGGCTACAAAAGATGCGCTGGTTTTCAGACGCGAAGACGGCCACCGTACCACCTTGAGTTGTGGCGAACTGACTAAAGCGGTCGCGGCAGCTCAGGCAGGACTGAAAGCGGCAGGGGTCAGCAAAGGAGACAGGGTGGCAGCTTTTATGCCCAACTGCCCTGAAGCCCTGATCATGATGCTGGCTACTACCGCCCTGGGAGCTATCTGGTCGTCCTGTTCGCCAGACTTTGGTATTCAGGGCGTTCTGGACCGTTTTGGGCAAATCACACCAAAAGTACTGCTCAGCATTGATGGCTATTTTTATAATGGTAAGCCGATTCAGTGTCTGGAAAAGGTTCAATCCCTTCAGGCACAGATCCCTTCTATCGAACAAACCGTCATTGTGCCATTCCTGAGCGGTGATGCCGATATCAGTTCCCGAACCTCATCGGTCTTATACGACGATTTTATTATTCAAGATATTGATACACCTGAGTTTGTAGCGGTGGACTTTAATCATCCTTTGTTCATTATGTACTCTTCCGGCACGACCGGAGCCCCAAAGTGCATCGTGCATGGACATGGTGGAACCCTTCTGCAACACCTGAAGGAATTGTCTTTACACACGAATTTAAAATCCGAAGACATTATCTTCTACTTCTCTACTTGCGGCTGGATGATGTGGAACTGGCTGGTTTCCTCTCTTGCTTTGGGAACCACTGTCGTTCTTTATGATGGTTCCCCTTTCTACCCAGAGCCGCGAAGTCTTATAGATATTGCGGAAGAAGAGGGCATTACTGTTTTCGGCACCAGTGCAAAATACATTGCAGCATTGGAAAAGGCCGGGGTTAAGCCGGCTGAATCTCACTCTTTACCAAAGCTGAAGACTCTTCTGTCTACGGGCTCTCCTCTGCTTCACGAGAGCTTTGATTATGTATACCGGCACATCAAAAAGGATCTCTGCCTATCTTCTATTTCTGGTGGCACCGATATCATCTCCTGCTTTGCTTTGGGCTGCCCTGCCTTACCGGTTAATAAAGGGGAGATTCAGTGCCGCGGACTGGGAATGGACGTTCAGTTTGTCAGCCCTGAAGGCAAGCCTCTGTTGGAAGAAAAGGGTGAACTGACCTGTCAGAGCAGTTTCCCATCCATGCCCATTGGATTCTGGAATGATCCCGAAAATAAAAACTATCATAAAGCCTATTTCAGCCAGTTCCCTGGGGTCTGGGCTCATGGAGACTTTGGTGAACTGACAGAAAATAAAGGGGTGATCATTCACGGTCGGGCAGATGCTGTCCTGAATCCGGGTGGCGTAAGAATCGGGACTGCGGAAATTTACCGACAGGTTGAAAGGGTAGAGCAGGTGCTTGAGAGCATTGCCATTGGTCAGGAGTGGAAAGGCGATATCAGGGTTGTTCTATTTGTTAAGTTACGAGATGGTGCCACACTGGATGACGAACTTATCCACGAAATTAAAAAGGCCATTCGAGACAATACAACGCCCCGTCATGTGCCTGCGGTTGTACTACAGACACCGGATATTCCCAGGACCATCAATGGCAAGATTGTTGAGCTGGCCGTTAGGGATGTTGTCCATGACAAACCAGTTGCCAATATCGAAGCCCTGGCGAACCCGAAAGCTTTGGAGTATTTCCGAAAACGACCAGAACTTCAGGATTAAGGGGCTGTCATCTTTGTCTCCGGCGTGATCCAAACAATCGAGCAGCCGCAAAAGGTGCTCATGATCCTTCACAAGTCTATTGATCGGCAGCGACATAGCACACTCCCTCCCTTGTTCTTCTTAATTATGAAATGCCAGCTCTGAAAGAAAACTTAAGGGGTCTTCAAGACATTCAGACATTTCAGCCCGGGGCTCGAGAATAGACAGCCCTCCATGAAGTCTAGTGAATAAAAACACTCTCACATTCTGAAAGCTGGATCTATTCTATTTACAGAATATTTCCGAAAGGTTGCTCCAATGCCTTATTTTGCCACTATTCAAGTCAACCTGCTCAACAACCATTTGAGCAGGTTCACAGAATAACTGCACTCAGCCGTAATCCAGAAGTCCTTGAGTCAAAGGAGTTGTTGGAGTTTTGCGACAGCCTCTTCATACGGAGACTGAATTCCCGTAACCTTAAAAAGGTAATGGTTTCACTCTGAACAATAAAAGTAATGAACTGTAAGGAGCCCTGACATGAGTGCTCAAATCAACCATTTCATCGCCGGCTTGCCCTCTGCACCCAGCGCACGACAGTTACCCGTTTTTAACCCTGCTACCGGACAGCAGGAAGCTTCTGTTTCTCTGGCCAGTGCCATGGAGGTCGAGGTTGCCATAGCCACAGCCAAACAAGCTTTTGAACAATGGCGAAATGTCACCCCACTAAATCGTGCAAGACTTCTCTTCAAATACAGGGAACTGGTTGAAAGACACCGTAATGAGCTGGCTGAAATGCTGACCAGAGAACATGGAAAAGTTCTGGAAGATGCTCATGGCGATATTACCCGTGGATTGGAAGTCGTAGAATTCGCTTGTGGTATTCCTCACCTGCTGAAAGGGGAATACACAGAAAATGTGGGAACTGATGTGGATGCCTGGTCCGTCAGCCAACCCTTGGGCGTAGTGGCCGGAATCACACCTTTTAACTTCCCGGCCATGGTTCCCATGTGGATGTTCCCCCTGGCCATTGCCTGCGGTAACACGTTTATTCTCAAACCTTCAGAAAAAGACCCCTCAGTTCCTTTCCGTCTGGCCGAGTTGATGAAAGAAGCCGGTCTTCCCGATGGTGTTTTGAATGTGGTCAATGGTGATAAGGAAGCTGTTGATACTATCCTCGCCTCAAGGGATGTTCAGGCCGTCAGTTTTGTTGGCTCTACAGCTGTTGCTGAGTATATCTATCAGAAAGGCTGCCACCACGGAAAGCGCGTTCAGGCTCTGGGTGGAGCCAAAAACCACATGGTTATTATGCCAGATGCTGATCTTGATCAGGCCGTTGACGCACTGATAGGTGCTGCCTATGGTTCTGCGGGCGAACGCTGTATGGCTATTTCTATTGCAGTTGCTGTGGGTGATGTAGCGGATGCACTGATTGAACGCCTGACTCCGAGAGTGAAAGCCTTGAAGGTGGGTAACGGTCTGATGTCTGGTATTGAACTGGGTCCACTCATCAGCCAGGAGCACCGCAGCAAGGTATCAGGTTATGTGGATGCCGGTATTGCCCAGGGTGCCAAACTGGTCGTGGACGGCAGAAATTTTTCCGTTGAGGGCCACGAAGAGGGTTACTTTCTGGGCGGCTGCCTGTTCGACAATGTTACCACCGATATGTCCATTTACCGGGAAGAGATATTCGGACCGGTACTGTCGATAGTACGAGTGCCTGATTATGAGACAGCGGTCACCCTGATCAATGATCATGAATACGGCAACGGTGCTGCCATATTCACTCGTGATGGCAACAGTGCCCGACAGTTTGCCCATGACATCCAGATCGGCATGGTCGGTATTAATGTACCCATTCCAGTCCCAATGTCATTCCACAGCTTTGGCGGCTGGAAGCGGTCTCTGTTTGGTCCACTGCATATGCACGGCGTGGAAGGTGTGAAGTTTTATACACGTCGCAAAGCTATTACTTCTCGTTGGCCAATCGGAATCAGACCAGGCGCAGAGTTTGTCATTCCTACCATGAAATGAATAGCCACTGAACATTAGAAGCTGGCACACAGCAGAATCAGTTGTCAGAGACAACAGGAGCCGCCGGTCATCAAGATCTTCTTAAAAACATAGCAATATGGGGGATACCATCTTCCTCATAGATGTCACCTTCAGCTTTAAAGCCATAAGCGCCATAAAATGTTTGAAGGTGAGCCTGACCACTGAGATAAAGATCATACTCAGGAAAGAGTTCGGTGACTTTTTCTACCGCTCGTTTCATCAACTCTTTGCCTAACCCACCACCACGATAAGAGTAAGTGGTGATAACACGACCAATAGCTACAACAGATTCGGGGGAGGATGGAGGTATAATCCTCAGATAGGCCGCGAGATCATTTCCATCTTCCCCCCAGCCTGATAAGTGCAGACTCCTTTGATCAACACCATCCGCATCATGGTAAGGGCAATCCTGCTCAACGATAAAGACATCCTGTCGGGCTTTAAGAATGCTATATACTTCCTGCCCGGTAAGTTCTTCAAACCTGGACCATTGCCAATTAATCAAACCCGAATCCAACCTAAAATTAATCAATCTTTGTGAATATCTATCCACTGTCAGGTAACCCGACAGATTATCCTGCTCACCGGACCATCTCTCAAGAATTAAAAACAAAAAACTCTGGCTTCCAAAAGCAAACCAGAGTTTTCGGCCCAGATAGTCTTAAATCAGATTTCAGACAGCATTTCAGCAGCAGGTCTGTAGGTCAGGTTTTGTACCTGGGCAACGCTCTCACAGGTCACTATGCCTTTGCAGACGTTAAGACCTTCAAGCAGGTGTGGATTATCCTCAAGAGCTTTACGAGTCCCCTTATTGGCAATATCCAGAACATATGGCAACGTTGCATTTGTAAGTGCCACTGTAGAAGTTCTTGCCACGGCACCTGGCATGTTGGCCACACAGTAGTGAACAACACCATCCACGATGAAGGTAGGATCATCGTGGGTGGTGGGTCTGGACGTTTCAACACAACCACCCTGATCAATAGCAACATCAACAATAACAGAGCCACGCTTCATTCTGCTGACAAGATCTCTAGTCACCAATTTGGGTGCGGCAGCACCTGGCAGCAGAACTCCGCCTACCAGCAGATCAGCTCTCAGTACATGTTCTTCAATAGAGTGATGAGTAGAGAATACGGTTTTAATACGGTTGCCATAACGGGCGTCAAGCTGTCTGAGAGTGTCCACAGAGCGATCCAGAATAACAACGTCTGCCCCCATGCCAACAGCCATAGCTGCAGCATTTTGACCAACAACACCGCCACCGATAATGACAACCTTCGCAGGATCTACACCCGGAACACCGCCCATGAGTACGCCACGACCTGACTGGGACTTCTCGAGACAGTGGGCGCCAGCCTGAATAGACATACGACCAGCGACTTCTGACATAGGTGCCAGCAAAGGCAGACGACCATTAGCATCTGTTACAGTCTCATAAGCAATGCAGGTAGCTCCTGATTCAATCAGATCCTGAGTTTGAGGAACGTCTGGCGCCAGATGAAGGTAAGTAAAGAGAGTATGGTGAGGACGCAGCCTTGCTCTTTCAATAGCCTGAGGTTCCTTGACCTTAACAATCAGCTCAGCCTTTTTGAAAACTGCCTCGGCACTTTTAACAATAGTAGCTCCAGCATTCTCATAACAATCATCGGTGAAACCAATACCTGCTCCGGCATTCATTTCAACAATAACTTCATGTCCCTGTGCCACGAGTTCCTTAACTGCAGCGGGTGTTAACCCGACTCGATACTCATGATTTTTTATTTCTTTCGGCACACCTACCAGCATATATTCCCCCGGCCCAAGCTTTATCTACGCTTATAAACTAGTATAAGGCCTTCGGTTTAGTGAATTATTTTTATTTGAAATTTTTTTCAGAATATTCAACCAAAAAAACTAACACTACAAATAAAATCACCAACTCCAGAAATTTTCAGGCAATCAACTGCCTCACCGCAAGCGAAGAGGAAAAAGACTCCCAGAGGTTAGTCAATAGAAACAAGAAGGAGGCTTTAAAGATTGGAGAAAGCACGTACCAAGTCAAAGAAACGAAACATATTGCTGCTATTCTGGTTTCGAATTTCAGTGAGACCTTTGTTCGACCAGAACCCGGAATGGATGATCTGGATAGTAGAGAGTCACTTTATGGAGCCAATAGTTGGAGGCTAACGTGCCCGACACCATTTTTATGCTTGAATATCTCAACCGGGTTGGCGTAGACATCAAGCAGTTTGCTGATCAGAAAGCCCTGACGGCGGAATACTTCAGAAGAATTTACAGAGTCGACCCCAGAGAAAAGATCATTGACCGTGATGGAAAGCCCATTGGTAAAGCCAGCAATCCAAGACATCTGAACTGATTTCTGGTTTATTACTCAGAAAAACGCCACAACTTGTAAAGAAACGCTTGAGACATAGCTTTTCTATCTTGCTTGGCTATAAAATGCCCCTATGAATATTATCATCTGGATGCTACTTGGAGCAGCTTTTGCCTGGTACTGGGCTGATACAACAAAAGCAAGAGAGATCGCGATCATGCATGGCAGACGTGCCTGCAAGGAAATGAACTTACAGCTTCTTGATGGGACAGTGGTTCGTTATTCTACACGTTTCAAGCGCAGTCCAGACGGTCAGATGCGCCTTGCCAGAGATTTCAGTTTTGAATTTACACCCGATGGGATTCAGCGTTACCCGGGTCATATACGCTTGCTCGGTCAATACTTGCAGGTAGTGAATTTGCAATACACTAACCTTGAAGAACAGCAAACTTCGAATCTGATCATGTCTACAGAGTATTCAGAGGATACTCAGCCCAAGAATAACAACCCATCTGATGCAGTTGATCTGACAAACTACCAGGACACGAAGCCCTAGGAGCCTGACCGAGAATAGGCTTATCTGTTATGATAAGCCTTAAACCAACTCCGATGATGCCAGATGTCACCACCACCAAAATTCAAGGACAGCCCTGTTGAGTTTGACCAGCATCTGCTGTTCCCAACCAACATTTTCGACCTGCTTCCCAAAGACCATGATTGTTTCGTTTATGAAAGCATTTTTCAGAACATCGATACGTCTGAGGTTGAAAAAAAATATCACCACCTTGGTCAGCACGCTTACCCTCCAAAGCTCATTGTCGCTATTCTGATCTACGCCTATAGCCATGGTGTTTTCAGCTCCCGTCAGATTGAGCGACGGTGTCGACAAGATCTGGCGTTCATGTATATCTCACAAATGAACTGCCCAAATTTCAGGGTTCTGGGAGATTTTCGTAAGGAAAATCTGTCGTTTTTTCATGACTGCTTCAAACAGTCCGTCAAACTGGCCATGGAGCTCAAAATGGCATCACTGGGCCATATCAGCCTGGATGGCTCCAAGTTCAAAGCCAACAGCTCAAAGCACAAGGCCATGACCTACGGAAGGCTCAAGGCTAAAGAGGCAGAACTCAGTGCAGAAGTGGATGAGCTGATCAAAAAAGCCAGTCAGTGCGACCAGGAAGAAGACGACGCCTACAAAGCAAGCAACGGCTACAGCATTCCTGAAGACCTCCAGTTTAAAGAGGAGCGTCTGAAAAAAATCAAAGCGGCCAAAGAAGCCCTTGAAGAACGCGAAAAAGCCCTGAACCCTGATGAGCCTATTGACGACAAAAGGCAGATAAGCTTTGCAGACCATGATGCCCGGATCATGAGCAAGAAAAGTTACTGTGAGTACAGCTACAATGCTCAAATCACCGTAGATGCTGATAATCAGATCATCGTCGGCCAGCACATCAGCCAGCAAGCCAATGATGTTCAGGAGGCAGAGCCTGCTTTGGAAGCACTGTCTGAGACAACCGATGGTGCTGTAGTGGATAAGGTGAGCATGGATAATGGTTATTTCTCAGGGCCAAACCTGCATGTGCTGGATAAGCATGAAATAGATGGCTACATAGCCACCGACAGAAAAGAGAAGCCAGCAGATACCCAGCTTAAGGACTCTGAGCGTAAGTTTGTCAAAGCAGATTTTGACTACGATGCAGAAATGGATGTGTTTATCTGTCCGGCTGGGGAGAAGCTGATAACTAACCCAGACAGCAAGGCCAAGAGGCAGAGTTACCGGGCGAACAAGGACGCATGCAGGAAGTGTGTTTACCGTTCACAATGCAGTGGCTCAAAAAAGGATGCTGGCAGGGTCATCCGCACAGACAAGTTTGAGCCCGCGCGGCAACGTATGAACAAGAAAATGGAGACAGCCAGTGCGAAAGCAATCTATGAGCGTCGTAAGGTCATTGCAGAGCCACCGTTTGGTCATATAAAAAACTCAGGGTTCAGGAGTTTTAGCCTTCGTGGTAAAGAGAAGGTAGAAGCAGAGTTCTCACTGGTATGCACGGCACACAATTTCAAAAAATTTGTGAAGGCCGCTTCAACGGGATCAATCCGTCTTGAGAATTTAAAAGGGGTTAAAAAAGCGGCATAAAGGCTGTGAAAAGGCCTAAATTTGCAAAAATGAGCAAAATTACACCAAAAATTGGATGTTTTTTGCTCATCCTGAAATTTTAGAGAGCCTCTGGGGATCTAGTTACGCCATTCTCGGTCAGGCTCCTAGGAGCCTGACCGAGAATAGACTGCCCTACTGCGGCGGCAGCAAATTGGTCTGAAAATCCGCTTTTGTTCGTCAAATAGCTCGCTATTCTCCTCACAAAACCGAATTTTCATCCTCAATTTTCTGCCGTCCTCGCTACGGGCGCTATTCTCGGTCTAATGGGATGGTCCGCCCCTCCTAAACGGCTTCAAATGAGCCAAAATGGAGTTAACCATTTAAACAGGATTAACCGGAGCGAACCACCCATGACTATTTCAGTACTTGGTATCGATATTGGCAAGAACAACTTTCACCTGTTTGGTGTTGATGAGCAGGGTAGCAAAGTCATCAGAAAGAAGTCGTCCAGGAAGAACCTTCTAGAGTACGTGGCAAATCTGGAGCCATGCATTATCGCTATGGAAGCTTGTGGTGGTGCTCACTATTTGGCTCGGTTATTCAAGAACTATGAGCATACTGTCAAGCTGATTTCACCTCAATTTGTCAAGCCTTATGTCAAGACCAACAAAAATGACTACAACGATGCTGAAGCGATTGCAGAAGCAGCTTCACGGCCCAGCATGCGTTTTGTACCTGTTAAAACATCAGAGCAGCAGGCCTGGCAACTTCTGCACCGCTATCGTCAACAAGCGGTTGATCAGAGAACTGCCCTGGTTAACCAGATCCGGGGGTCACTATTGGAAGAAGGTATTGTAGTTGCCCAGGGTATTGGTAAAGTTCGTGCACAGCTTCCACGAATTCTGGAAGATGCTGAAAATGGACTCCATTCGCTGACTCGTGAGCTGCTACATGGTTTATCAGAAGAGTTGGCCAGTCTTGACAAGCGTATTCAACAGTATGACCAGAAAATTCAGGAGCTAGCAAAAAACGACGACGAATGTCGTCGAATGATGACTATGCCGGGTATCGGAGCCATCACTGCCACAGCATTGAAGGCAGCCATTGGTGATGCGACGTATTTTAAATCTGGTCGACACCTTGCCGCATGGATGGGATTAGTTCCAAGACAGCATTCCACAGGCGGTAAGTCAGTCCTGCTGGGCATCAGTAAACGGGGTGATAAATACCTGCGCACATTATTGATACACGGCGCACGTTCGGTACTCCACTGCCTCAAAAATAAGGATGACCGCTGTAAAAAATGGGTTAGCCAACTTAATGAGCGCAGCAATCACAACGTTGCCGCCGTTGGTCTGGCTAATAAAATGGCTCGGATTGTCTGGGTCATCATGACCCGAAATGAAGTTTACAAGGCTGCATAATGAAGTAAAGGCGGCAGCGGCAAAGTAAAGCATAAGCTTAATCAAAGGGGACCCCCCCGCAGATTGCGATGAGCATGTACAGTTGATGGCAAACAGGTAAAAACCGGCAACCTGAAACCTGATAGGAGCCTTGACCCTTGAGGCCGTCGGACTGATAAGGCCAGGTTGCGCGGATACCCATCAGGGCCAGAGGGTTAGACCTCATGAATAGGCCGTATATATGATTGCAGTTATCTTTGTTTGCTAATTAACAAAACAGGCTCTTGCAAAACGGGGCGGACCATATAAGGCTCCTAGTACATCGTTTTAGCCCAAACATTCAGACCCAATATACAAATGATTAACGAGCCGATGGCAATTTCTGTCCTGTGATAGAATTTGCCTGCCCCCTTTGAACCGAGGTTAAAACAAATGGCCCATGCCAAAGATCTGAAGAAAGGTCAGATTGTTCAAATTGAAAACCAGTATTGCATCGTTCGACAGCAGGAAACCAAGAGTCCGTCCGCTCGCGGTGCCTCAACCCTCTACAAGTTTCGTTTCAGCTCCATTCCCGATGGCCAAAAGCTGGAGATGACCTGCACAGGTGACGATCAGTTTGCTGATGTCGACTTACTCCGCCGAACAGTTTCGCTTCTCTATCGTGAAGGTGATGAATTTACCTTTATGGACAGTGAGGACTACAGCCAATATCTGGTTAACTCAAGCACCATTCAAGAGCAACTTCCCTATATGTCTGATGGCATGGAAGGACTGATCGCTCTCTTGGTCGATGGTCAGTTACTGGCTATTGAACTACCGTCATCTATCGCTCTGGAAATTATTGATACCTCTCCCGCGATTAAAGGTGCTTCTGCAGCTGCTCGAACCAAAACAGCACGATTGACTACCGGTCTTGAAGTTCAGGTTCCAGAATACCTGAGTACCGGAGAAATCATCAAGATTAATACAGAGACAGGCAAATTCATGTCCAGAGCATAAAGTCGGATCATACCTTTTTGGCTCTTCAAACCTTCTGCGATTTAAACCTTCAACAGTGCACTTGAGTGCGCTGTTAAAAACGATCGCCATTGGAGTCAATACATTCGCTCGGTCACCTAATGTCAGGGCATTATGACCAGATAGTATTGGTCATTCACAGCCCAGAGCCTGCAAAAGGGTCAAGATAGCAACCCCGTGGCCGATAAGGTCAGATACCAGAGTTTTCTTGTAGATTTCATAGCTCAAGGAAAAAACCAGTAATAAGTGAAATAAATACGAAGGAATATAACTAACTATATGGTCCCAATACACAACGAATGGAAAACGAGGTGTTTTTCTCTTTTTGTACCATTCATCACGGCCATCCTGAGAAATTATTTCACAATATAATAACGAAAAAACATATATATTATGTTGCTATATTGAGCAGGAAATTCAAGGCACTTCAGCCTGAACATGCTTAACTGAATAGTAGGGGTTTTTCTATTGCCAGCATGTCGTATAGACTGGCAATATAATTTGGATGGAAGCGCATTCAGCGCTAACTAAGGGTTAGCACCATGGATGGAAGCAAATCTTTAAACAGCTCTAGTGCATGTTGCAAATGGGGGTCGTGCTTTTTCATGACTTTGTTCCCGGTTGTAGCACTGTCGGACTCGGAAGGTCATTATCTTTCAGGGTCCCCTCATTACAGCACTGTCTACTCTCGTGATGTTTCGATGATTGACCCGTTCTCCACCATAACTACTAAGCGATCAAAAAACGTCAATAGAATGCCTGAGTTGTCTATCCGGGAAAAATCCAAAGTAAACCAGAAAAAAGTCAGCTCTTTTGTATACAAAGCTGTTAGCGATCCCAAAAAGCTGGCCGAACAGGCTGCCGCCAGTGCTGCATTTCTCGGGCTTGACTACATTGGTGTTGCCAGACCCATCAAAGAAGGCATGGACTTCATCAAGGAAAAAACACAGTTCGAATTCGGCGACTGTGGTAAGGTCCAATTCAGCAGTAACGTCAAAGCAGAAACCTGCATGTTCGATAATTCTACAATTGAGCTCAATTCTGATTATGATCTGGATTCTTTCACTGTTAACTTCAAATGGCAGATCTAATTAAAGGGTTATGATTTGTAGCTAAAGCTCTAACTGACTCAGGAACTTCTTCCAAGCAGTGCCTTCCCGGTATAATCCCGTTAGAATCCCTGTCCAGATATTCTGGCCTGAGGTTTCACCTTGAACACACATCGACAATACGCTCAGTTCTTGCGTCAACTGCATAAACTTCCAGCCTGGAAGCTCGTAGCAGTCACAACTGCTGTCTGTGAAAGAAGCTGGCCCAACTTTGCCCTGTTTGCCGAACTGACAGAGTTTGGACTTCCCGAAGACGTTCGACACTCTCTTAATATGCTCTGGGATAACGTCGCAGGCTATCAATCAGCCAAAAACTTTGAGCGTCTTCTGGAGAAGCTTGAGCCGAATGTACCCGACCTTGATGAGTGGGAGATGTTTGGCGCCATTCCAGCTTACGACAGTGTTATCAGTACGATATGTGCCGTTAACTGTGCTATGGAACCTGATGCTGGAGAGACAGCCAGTGCCTTGACACTCTCACTGAGCACCATTGGTAAATTCGTTAAGTATACAGAAGCTGAAGAGCTTAAAGGGACTGAACTCCAACAGTATGTTGAACAGCATGAGCTTTATCAGCAACAGATTGCGTTTATTGAAGAACTGCTGGATCAAATCAGCAGAAGCAAGCAAAGCCCCGATGTTATGAAACAGATCAGGGCTTTGGCCAGGAATGAAGGAATCAGCCACATTGGTATCAGTCTTGAGTGATTTATCATTTCGAATTACTGATGATATCTTTCAGCAATGTATATATTTTACTCTGAGAGTTCGACATCGTATCAAAGTTCTGATTGTAAGTAGTCATCGCACGCTGCAACTGGACAGTCTGCAACTGGTTACTCCCCGTCAGATTTTCTTTTGCCGCGTTCAGTGATGTCTTCAGCGAAGCCCATTCCTCTGGTGTGAGCTGGCCTTTTCCACTGGCGTCAGTGTAATTGATCTTCAGCAGATTACTGAGAACATCACGCTCTTCCTGAGTCAATGCTGGCATACCACCAGTCACTTCATTAGTAAAACTATTCTGGAAGGCGACTTTACGGGCTGCATAGCCACTGAGAGTTTGACTGGAATCGTTCGGGTCCTTACGAGACATCTGGTTGGTATTCACTCCGTCAAACTCCCAGGAATGAAGCCCACCCGCCTCAAGTAGAACATAACCATCGTTACTGGCAGCATCCAGGGCGGTGCCATTGAGATTTGGTGTACCTATAACAGGCTTTGCCGTATTCAAGTCAGTTACTGTAAGCCCCTGATTGCCTCTGGTGATGGTGATTCCGGTGATATCCGCGAGACCTCCTGACAAATTGGAAGGATCAAAGGGAGTTCCGGGAGCAGATGTTTGAAAAGTAATCTCAGTACCATCATCCAACACCATAGTCATATCATTCATAACCGGAATGCCCACCTGTTTGGCATCCGATATGGAGCCCTTGGCAACCGGCACCAGTGCCTGGTTTTGATAATTGAGTTGATTGCCTTCAGCATCCACCAGAGTGAAGGTAGTTTTGCCATTAGCATCCGGCTGAATAGCAATACCATAACCATTATCCAGTACAATGTTATTACCGTTAGTGGTCCAGGTCGTCTGCTTGTATTGACTGGTGCCATACTGGGCTATGTTGGATTTGTTGATCAGAGTATTGACGTTACCCAATAGCTTATTAGAAGTTTCTATCTCACTGAGAAGTCTGCGGACTTCTGAGTCCAGCATGTTCCCGCGCTCAAGGTAGACAGCCGAGACAAAGTCCTGCTGACTGAGCTTGGAAGAATCAACAACATTAACATTATTATTACTGTTAACTCCATTAACGGTAGCCATGAAAAACCGCCCCTGTCATCCACATGAATATTCAGTAAAAAAACACTGTTTTCTGCCCGATCCGGCTGTTCCGTTCGGACCATCAGACAAATCCGGTCCGATGCCTTCTGCCGGAGGATCCTGATTTTGTCTTAGGTTTCAGCAGTCGATTAGCCATTCTGAGTTCTTTTCGTTTCAGTGATGCTTCTTGAGAAAGGTCACTCTTCAGCTCATCATTGAACTTGATCAGCTCCTGACGGGCTTTATGCTTGAAATGGGTGGGCCAGGCATCGCTATTGATAAACTCACGGAGTTTCTTTTTATCCATACCAACAGAATCCATAAAGTCTTTCTGTTGGTTAATGCCTGCTTTGGCGGTCTTTACTGCAGCTTCGGATTCCTGCTGAACAAGCCAGGACGATTTCTTAAGCTTGGTGACATCAATCAATCTGATACGGGAGGCCATAGGGTTCTCTCCTTTTAGCGAAGTAAGCGGCCATTTACTCACCAGTCAATGGCCCATTATCGCTTTGGCACTTTGTATTCTTTCCAGCTCAACCTTACTTTCCGATGACATCAGCCAGTTCTTCTTATTTCAGTGTAGACATAGAATTCACCGGCGATAGAATGAGTAGCCCTATTCGCTGGAGTGAAGTATGGATATAGACAGTTTTGAAAGCCTGATGATGAAAGCCCTCCTGACAGCTCTGGTGTTGTTCATGGGTTTCATTGTTTACGATCTGGCTAAAAAGTCGAAAGCGGGAAAGTTTGGTACATTTATTCTTTTTGGCGCTTTATGCCTGGGTGTACTGGGGTTTGTCCTGAAAGGTGTTTTGATGAAAACGATTGGTGGTTAAGGCCTTTTGCCTGACTCTGCGACGATTGAACACGCACTTACCACTCAAAACAGCGTAATCCTGTCGAACGTTTGCAGAGTCTCGCCCATTATTCAGATTAGACTTCAGGGCTTTTGTTCTGTCTCAATCACTTTATAATATCAGCCAAAGCCAATGAGACTGAGCCCGATGTCAGGTCGCCCCCTCCACCCCCCCGGTTCTCCCGAGAAGAAAACAGAAAAGACTCCCGCTCCCCGACTGATTCTGTTTAACAAGCCTTTCAATGTACTGACTCAATTCACCGATTCAGAAGGGCGCCCTACGCTTAAGGATTACCTGCCCATTCCAGGTGTTTATCCTGCTGGTCGCCTGGACAGGGATAGTGAAGGGCTGGTGCTGCTCACTAACAATGGACAGATTCAACATCAGGTCAGTTCTCCCCTTCACAAGATGGATAAAACCTACTGGGTTCAGGTGGAAGGCATACCCAATGAACGGGCATTGGAGAAACTGAGAAAAGGCATTGAGCTCAAAGACGGCAAGACACTTCCTGCAAAAGCCAGAATCATAGAGGCTCCAGCAGTCTGGCCAAGGACACCGCCCATAAGGGAAAGAAAGTTCATCCCTGACTGCTGGTTGGAGCTGACTATTCGAGAGGGACGAAACAGACAAGTTCGACGCATGACCGCAGCAGTTGGCCACCCTACCCTGAGACTAATACGATACCGTATAGGTGATTGGGCACTGGACGAACTCAAACCGGGAAACTGGTGCGAGATAGAGATACCAGATGCTTTAAAGGTACAATTAAAACAAAACAGTATTACCAGAAATCGTTCCAGCGCCAATAAACTGGCTCGAAAAGGTTTTACAAAACGTCATAGAAAATAAATATCTGATCATTTTCAGGAATCGACAGGAAGGACAGCTTGATAGCATTATTCAAGACTCATTACACAAAACTGGCCCGGACTGCCCTCCTGCTGGCCATGGCATCTATTATGGTTTTGTCCCTATTGCCAATAGAAAAAGTCCCCCTCAGTGCTGTAAACGATAAGCTTCAACATCTTGCAGCTTTTCTACTGTTAGCTTTTCTGATGGATGCCAGCTTTCCAAACCAGCCATTCAACTTATGGAAAGTCAGTGCTTTAATGGCCTACGGCTTTCTCATTGAATTGCTGCAATTACAAACGGAATATCGCTTTTTTTCACTGGCTGACCTGATGGCTGACCTGGCCGGAACAGGTCTGTACTTTTTCACTATTCCTGTCTGGAAGCGCATACCGCTGATCAACTGGCGCTGGTCTCTAACGTAAATGCTGAGCGAGGAGTCTTCAGCTTTGCCAGCGCTTCAATTCATCGCGGCGTTCTCCCTGATTTCTGGCAGATGCCGGTCATAACTTGCGCTTATTGTCCAGAGGTATCCTGATCGTTACTTCAAGACCAGGGTGGGCATTTCTGGCGCAGATTGACCCATCGTGATTGGCTATAGCACCCATTGCTATGGCAGTCCCCAGTCCAAATCCATCATTCTCCTTGCCTCGGGTTTCATCCACCCTGAAGAAAGGTTCGAACATGGACTCCAGCACCTCTTCAGGAACACCCGGACCTTTGTCCCGTACTTTGATGATCACATTTCGCCGAAATTCTTCCAGTGTCACTTCAACGTTACTGCCTTGCGGAGTAAATCGGATGGCATTACGAATGATGTTTTCAGCGGCGCTGCTCAGCCAGTCACGCACTCCAACAATCTCAACAGGCTGGCTCTTAATCAGATCAACACCTTTATTCCGCGCCTGAGCTTCAAAATTGCCGTCATCCACCAATTCCTTGATAAGCTGCTCCAGATTGACCTGCTCACAGGCCACTTCACTCAGACCATGCTGAATACGGGAGAAACGAATAATCTCACCAATCAGCTCATCAAGGCGCTCAATTTCCCTCTCTATACGCCCATGTTCTGCCTCAGCTTCTGGCGTTTTTCTTCGAGCCAGCGCCAGAGAAATCTGCAACCGGGTTAACGGGGAACGTAACTCATGAGAGACGTTTCTGAGTAAGATTTCCTTGTTATTGATCAGCGTCTCTAACTGCTCTGCCATGTGATCAAAGTCGCGGGCAAATTCTCCCAGCTCGTCGCCTCTTTGTCGAACAGTGGCTTCCACCCGGGCAGAGAGCTCTCCTTTCGCCAACTTTCTGGAGGTTATCTGCAATCGCCTGATGGGGACTACCAGATAGCGCGCCAGCATGATGCAGAGCAGAAAACTGACCGCCAGAGCAATGATGACCAGATGCCATTGCTGAGAAAGCACTTTGGTCACTCGCCAGTGAACCAATCTGGGCATTTCCTTGGTCAGAAACAGATCATAAGGCACTCGTCCAATCCAGACTTTCCTGGGGCCTACAACTACCACTCCACTTCTGAAAGTAATGGTAGGCTCAGTGCGATCATGGGTTCGATCATAAGCGGACATCAGTTCGTCCGGAATGGCTCTTCTACCCATCACTTCACCGGCAGGATCAAAAAGGTAAAAATAACTTCCGCTGAACTGAGGGAAAGGAGTGTGGGGAGCCCAACCAGAAGCCATGCGTTCGACTTTTCTGGAAACGATCTCCAGTTCACGAAACAGCTCTCTGCGTTCTGACAGAAAATCCGAGGGATTCACCGTTATGGCCACCGCTATAACCATGGCAGCCATCATCGACAACATGGTAAGCCAGAACCACAGGAACAACTTCCAGAACAGACGCTGAAATGGCCAGACCAACATTCTCCGGACTTGTTTAATCATGGTCGTATATAGAAGTAGCCGGCACCACGGACGGTTTTAATTCTGGGTGAGCCATCCGGTCGTGTGCCAATTTTCTTGCGTACATTGCTCACATGCATATCAATCGCGCGATCATAAAGTGTCAGACGACGGTTCAATGCGATTTGGGTCAGTTCATCTCTGGAGATCAATTCGCCAGCTTTTTCAATCAGTGCCTTGAGAACCATAAACTCAGTGGCCGTCAGCTCAAGCAGTGTTTCACCCATCTTGGCTTCACGGTTTGCCAGATTGAGAGTGATATCATCAATAGAAAGGACTTTATTACCGACCTCGGTCCCCGGTGACCTTCCCCTTCTCAGAATGGCCTTGATCCTGGCTACCAGTTCGCGGTGGTTATAGGGCTTGGGCAGATAATCATCTGCTCCGATTTCCAGCCCAATGATGCGATCTACATCATCGCCACGAGCCGTTAACATCAATACCGGGATATCAGACGTCTGACGGATTTTTTTCAGGACTTCGAAACCGTTCAGTTTTGGCAGGGTAACATCGAGCAATACCAGCTGATACTCGCCAGAGAGGGCAGCATGGGCACCTGACTCACCATCATGAACTGCATTGACAGAGTACCCTTCTGTGGCCAGGTACTCAATCAACAATTCACAGAGTTCAATATCATCATCTATCAACAGAAGCTCTAGATTTTCATTACTCATTGGCAGCTCCTCAATAAAAAAAGACCCCGCAGGGGCAAGGCGGGGTTAAAGGTACAGCACAGGGCACAAAATTTACAGAGAGTCTGTCAGCTGACTTATCCAACACGACCCCGGAAAGCGTCACGAAACAACAAATTGTCTTGTTGCAAACAAACAGAGCTCAACATTCCGGAAGACCTTCGTTTCAAGCGCCCCCTTCTTTGTTCAAAAACTTCAGCGTTTAAACAATGGCCACAGTGTATTGAAGCCCGTATATACACTGGGGTTAGAGTCAGTAAGCACTCTGTAAAAAGATTTACTCGCATCTGAAGTAAGCGTCCTGTAAACAAATGCTTTATTTTTAATTTAGTGGTAGGAATCAGCCTTTAGCTGAGTACAATACTCACTACTTTTCCAGCACGAGTATGCTCAGCTCTGCAGAATACTGCGCCAACTATAGAAAAACGGGTGACTTTGAGTATAAACGCTCAATAATTAATGTTTGTATTCACCTTCTCCGGCACTCAATGGTGGCGGTTGCACAGAATAAAAGACAGGTGAAAACTAACTGTAATCATGCCTGAATATACTCTTGTGCAAGCAGCTAAGACTATTTACAGACTAGCAGCCTGTCGGACTTAAGCGTCCGTAGCGAGGATTGCAAGAAATTGAGGATAAAAATCTCTGTTTCTGAGGAGAATAGCGAGCTATTTGACGAAGAAACAGAGATTTTTAGACCAATTTATTGCAACCGCACGACTGCATGGATGCAGGAGCTAGAGCAACGCAGGAGCAGTTGCCGTGTAGGACAGTCTTAAGTCCGACAGGCTGCTAGACTTGCCGGTGTATTGCCTGGCGGAGAGATCTCCTGACCGGCACACTCATACCACAAGACTCTGACCGTGGGCTGGAAATCTGAACTTGAGACTCTTTCTCTCGGAGCCATCGATGAAATCAATCATCAGAAATAGACAACGCCCCCTGCTCCCTTTCGGCTTGCTTGTCGCATCTCTGTTAGCCCTGTCAGGCTGTAATCAAGAGCAGGAACAAAGAAAAATGCCTCCCCCTGCTGTTTCAGTTATCAGTGTTACGGAGCAGCCTGTTGGCGATTACAAAGAATATGTCGCTCGTACAGAAGCTGTTAATACTGTCGACCTGAGAGCGAGAGTAGAAGGCTTTCTCGCAAAGAGAGACTTCATTGAAGGGCAAACCGTCGAGAAAGATCAGCTGCTATTCGTTATAGACCCGAAACCGTATATCGCCAACCTTAAAAAGGCTGAAGCTGATCTGGCCAGTGCTAACGCAGAGTTGAACAAGTCGAAAAAAGACCTTCAACGCAGCAAGGATCTTCATAAAAAAGGCTATATCAGTCAGGCTGACCTGGACACCCAGACCAGCAAAGAAGCTCAGGCAGAAGCCTCTGTTCAAGCTGCTGAAGCGCAGCTGGATACTGCCAAACTGGATCTTAGCTACACCAAAATCATAGCCCCCTTTAAAGGTCAGATCGGCCGCACCAATTACAGCGTGGGTAACCTGGTAGGTCCCAATAGTGAACCTCTGGCAACTCTGAATTCGATTGACCCTATCTATGTCAACTTCCAGGTCGACGAACAACTATTCATCAGCCGCTTGCAGGAAAGTTCTGGCAGCCGGACATCCGAAAAGCAGGACTTTGAAATGAGCCTGCGTTTACCCAATGGCAGCGATTACGATCACAAGGGCACCTTCAATTTCGCAGACACCAGAGTCGATGAAACCACGGGAACCCTAACCCTGCGGGCTGAATTCCCGAATCCTCAGGGCATCATAGTTCCGGGCCTTTACGTCACCCTGATCGTGGAAGGCAAGAACAAAACCGAACATCCGATCATCCCGCAGTCTGCCGTTCAGGAAAACCAATCGGGCCGCTTTGTATTGGTCGTAGATGCTAATAACGCAGTTGAAACCCGTCAGGTAGAACTTGGACGTCGCCTGGGCCCAATGTGGGTTGTAGACTCTGGACTTAAAGCCGGTGAAAAAATCATCGTTGAAGGCCTCCAGAAAGTTCGTCCGGGTGTCAAAGTCACTCCCACCAGCGTCACAATTGATCCAGAGACAGGCGGAATTGAAGCCCAGCCAAAGTCTGATCAAGAGCAGGGCAGCCAGGCTAACAAACAAGGGTAACTGCGATGATCAGTCAGTTTTTTATTCACAGGCCCAAGTTTGCCTTTGTTCTATCGATCGTCATAACCCTGGTGGGTATGATTTCCATGCTGACCCTGCCTGTGGCTCAGTTTCCTGAAATCACCCCTCCCCAGGTTAACATCAGTGCGGTATTCCCGGGAGCCGATGCAGAAACCATAGAAGAAGCCGTCATCCGACCGATTGAAGAACAGGTCAACGGTGTAGAGGACATGATCTATATCAACTCTTCTGCTGGTAACGATGGCAGCGCCAGCATCACCGTGACCTTTGATTCCGGTGTCGACCAGGATATGGCTCTGGTAAACGTCCAGAACCGTGTTGCTGTAGCTGAACCATCACTTCCCGAAGACGTCAGAAGAACGGGGGTGACGGTCAGCAAAAAGTCTTCAAGCATGCTGTTGGGCATCAACCTGGTTTCCAATAAGAGTGAGTACGACGGCGTTTACCTCAATAATTACGCCAACAATTACCTGAAAGAACCCATGGCTCGTATTGACGGGGTCGCTTCCGCCGACATTTTGGGTTCACTGGTTTATAGCATGCGTATCTGGCTTGATCCTGAACGCATGGCATCTCTTGATATCACAACCTCAGACGTATCCAACGCACTGAATGAGCAAAACGTTATTGTTGCAGCCGGTAAGCTGGGTCAGGCGCCAAACCAGCCAGACCAGCAGTTCACTTACACCATAAAAACCCAGGGACGTCTGAGCAACCCTGAGGAATTCGGCAACGTCATTATCAAGGCCGACCCTGATGGCTCCTATGTTCGCATCAAGGATATCGCCCGGGTTGAAATGGGTTCCCAGAGTTACGATGGTGTTGCCAAGTTTAACAATGATGACACGGCTTTCCTGGTTATCTATCAGCAGCCTGATGCCAACGCTATGGATGTGGCGAAAGGTGTAAAAATGACCATGGAAGAGCTGTCTGCCCGTATGCCGGAAGGTATCGAGTATGAAATCAAGTTCGATACAACCCAGTTTATTGATCAGTCCATCAAGGAAGTAATCATCACTTTGCTCCAGGCAGTCGCTCTGGTGGTATTGGTTGTATTCCTGTTCCTGCAAAACTGGCGGGCAACACTGATCCCCGCAATCGCAATACCGGTCTCCCTGATTGGTACCTTCGCTATCATGAAAGCTCTCGGGTTTTCCATTAACACTATTACGCTTTTCGGCCTGGTGTTGGCGATAGGGGTGGTCGTGGACGACGCCATTGTTGTTATTGAAAACGTTGAGCGATTAATCACCAGGGAAGGGATGAGCCCGGCTGAAGCCACCGGTCAGGCCATGAAGGAAGTATCGGGTCCTATTGTGGCGACCACCCTGGTATTGCTGGCGGTATTTGTACCTGTAGGCTTTATGCCGGGTATTACCGGTGGACTTTATTCACAGTTTGCGGTCACCATATCGGTAGCCGTTGTAATCTCTTCCATCAACGCTCTGACATTAAGTCCGGCCCTGTGTGCCACTTTGCTGAAAAAAGGCAAGATGGGACACATCAACTGGCTGGTTCCTCTTGATAACTTTATCAAGCGACTGACCGGCGGCTACAAGAGCTGGGTTACCCTGTTGATTAGAAGAAGCATTCTGGGAATTGGACTGTTTGCAATCATGATGGCCTCCACCGGCTTCCTGTTCAACAGCACGCCCTCCGGCTTTGTTCCGGATGAGGATCAGGGATTCTTCGTGGTTGATGTTCAGCTTCCTGACGCAGCATCCCTGAACAGAACCGAAGCCACTATGGAGAACATCACCAACATCATTCGAACCGAACCCGATGTAGACAGTGTTATCAGTGTTTCCGGCTTCAGCATCATGGGTGGATCCAACTCCAACAACGCCATGGCTATCGTTGTCCTCAACGACTGGAAAGATCGCCCGGACCCTCTACAACACCAGCAGGCGGTACTGAGAAAGATACAGGGCAAGCTCTGGACGTTACCGGAAGCCCAGGTCATGGCGTTTGCCTTCCCGCCCATTCCAGGCCTTGGATCTTCAGGTGGTTTTGACTTCAGGCTTCAGGATACGCTTGGCCGCACCCCTCAGGAGCTTGGTCAGGTGTTGAATGGGCTGATCTATCAGGCAAACCAGCGCCCCGAAATGACTCAGGTATTCAGTACTTTCCGTGCTAATGTGCCTCAATACTTCCTCGAAGTAGATCGCAACAAGGCTAAGGCACAGGGTATTCCGCTGTCTGAAATTTTCATGACCCTGCAAACCCAGCTGGGCTCCCTGTATGTCAATGACTTCAGTAAATTCGGTAGAACCTACCAGGTTAAGCTTCAGGCAGAAAGCGAGTATCGCGCCAATCCTTCAGACCTGAGCAAGTTCTTTGTCAGAAACCTGAATAACCAGATGGTGCCTCTGACTACCGTTGCCTCATTGAAACCGATTCTCGGCCCCAACAGCATTGACCATTACAACCTGTACCGCTCAGCCAGCATAAGTGGCAAGGCTAATCAGGGTTTTAGTTCCGGTGATGCCATCACAGCCATGGAAGATCTGGCCAAAACATTGCCCGATGGCTACACCTTCGAGTGGTCTGGACAGTCACTGCAGGAAATTGAAGCCGGTAGTCTGGCTCCACTGCTATTTGCCCTGGCATTCCTGTTTGTCTACCTGTTCCTGGTGGCACAGTATGAAAGCTGGACCATGCCGCTGGCAATCATCGTGGCAGTGCCCATAGCGGCTTTCGGTGCCATTGTCGGAATCAACCTGTTCCGGTTATTGATACCCTCGATGGCCAATGATATCTACGCCCAGATAGGTATGGTGCTATTGATTGGTATTGCTGCAAAGACGGCGATTCTTATCGTAGAATTTGCCATGGTTCAAAGACAGTCAGGCAAGAGTATCTTCGATGCTGCCATCAACGCTGCCGAACTGCGCTTTCGCGCCGTATTGATGACAGCCCTGTCTTTCGTACTTGGGGTACTACCTCTGGTATTTGCCAGTGGTGCCGGTGCTGCCAGCCGAAGGATAATTGGTACGACAGTAATGTCTGGAATGATCGCTGCCACCCTGTTCGGCACGATAATGATCCCATTGTTCTATTATCTCCTGCAAAAAATGCGTGAGCATTTTGATTCAGATAAAGCGAACAGCTGATCAACATAAAGCCCCTGTCTAAAGGGGCTTTTTTGTGTCCAGCCTGCCTCTCGCTACCGTGCGCCAGCTTGAGAACCAGAGTTTTTTGCTCCCACTTGCATGAGGTAATCTATCCTTCCTCTCTGAATGCCAGAATGCTAGAACAGAATTATTAAACACTCACTCTTTGTAGCGGCGCTGTGGCTGCTGCTGTCGATGTCTATCGTCTGTCAGGCTCAACCGTTGACAGGTTTTTTTGTTGTCGAGCTTGAACCGAATGCAGTTTTTCCAAACCAGAGCCTCTCTATAAAGCGTAACCGGCACACATGGCCTTGCAGCCCATCATACATTTCCGACACAAACGACTGTACAGAACAAGATTCGCCGCCTGATATCAAACAACACATACCTGACATTTACGGGATGCCCCCTACCCTTATTGAGTTGATAGCGCAGCAATGTTTTTTCACCGCTCCTCTGCTGATTGCCTACCAACTGATCCTGACAACCAAAGATTCTCCTTCAGGCTCGAATCCCTATTCATGGCTCCCCTTAAAAGTGGTTATCACTGTCTGTTGGCTTTTAAAAAGCGATTGGACCCCCGATTCACCTCTGTTTAAACCGATTAAACTACAAGAGGTCAGCCAGAAACATTCGTTTGCGACCATCACTATGATGTTTGGCTCTGGAGATAACCAGCAATCACAACAGTCATCAGAATCATCCATTCAGACAGTATCGGAAGCCAGGACCCTCCCTGCAGGCTCTTTCACTAACCCCGTGAACTCTGACTCTGGCGGCGGTAACGGAGATCCTCAACAACACCTGCACACTTTCGGTTTAAATTGTTTCATCCTTCCCTGTCATGGCGTTTGTCAATTCCGAAGGTCACCCGACAGCGGATTGCCCAGTGGATGGCCACTGAAATCGGCAGAAAGTTCAGCAGTCCAGAAGGGAGCAGGACAGAGCACATGCCCCGATCCAGTCAATAAACACAACCATAACCGTATAGATCGCTTTAATTTTCTACAGACTCTATATTCCCAGCAAAACTGGCTTTTCCAAATATTGAGTAATCCTGCCATTCAACTCCAATGTACTTCTGTTCAACCTTCTCAGACACAGTTCGATCAGATGCAACCCCGTGGCCTTAACAACAACCGGGCAAGTAGCTGCAAGCTAGCATACTCCATGAGTCCTGGGTCAACAGACAGTCACTCAACCGGGCCAGTCAGAAATGACGCCCAAGTACTTGAGAAATTTCCTGTCTCCAATGATGACTTGATTGTAATCAACGGGTTACTCAATTTAGGTAATCAAATCCTTCTCGAAAAAATCGGGACCTCTTGTGCCTTTACCGACTTCACATCCTCAATGGGAACTTCAGAAACACCACAAAAAACAACAGAATCACCCCAATGGGTTCAAAGCCCAACTCAGCTTATTCAGATAGGTTCAATAAAGGCGCCGACAGCATCTTGTAAAATTATATTCGCGACATCAAACCAAAAAACCTCTCAAGCTGGCGAACCTGAATTGGCTCGGACTTCACCTTCAGGTTATCTTCCCCCCAATGGTTCCACCCGTTGTCAACAAGACTGGCCTAATCCCATAAGGAGAAACGGTGGCGGGCAACAAATCTGCGCAATGACTTTGGTCGGGAAGGATGGCCAGACACGGCCATGTGGGGTGATCTTCAAGAATGCCCGATCTCTATCCTCGCACAAGAGCAGATACCACAGCGGGCAAAAAACCTGTGACCTGACAGAAGTCGGAAAGGATGGCCAGCTGCTGCCATGCGAAAAGGTCTTTAATCATTCTCAAGCCCTGGCGGCTCACAAAGCCAGAGCCCACATCAGACAACAAACCTGTGGCGTAACCTTAGTCAGAGAAGATGGCCAGCTGCAAAGATGCGGAACAGTCTGCGAGGATGCCAGAGCCCTGATATCTCACAAAAGAAGCGCTCACAAAGGACAACAAAAAATCTGCGATAAGACAGTCATCGGAGAGGATGGCCAGCCGCGACCATGCGGAAAAGTCTGTAATAATTCAATGGCCCTGTCGTATCACAAAAGAAAATACCACACCGGGCTACGAACCTGTGACGTGACCGTGATCGGCGAGGATGGCCGACAGCAGTCATGCGGGAAAGTCTGCAGAAGTACTCAAGACCTGATTGAGCACAAAAACAAAGAACACACCGGCCAACAAATCTGCTACGTGCGCCTGATCGGGGAAGATGGTCAACTGCAGCAATGCGGAAAGGTCTTCAGGAATATTCCATCGCTATCAGTTCATAAAAGCAAAATCCACAGCAAACAAAAAACTTGTGATGAAACCGTGATCACAGAGGATGGTCGGTCCTGGCCATGCAGGGTGATCTGCAAGAATGATCAAATCCTGATGGATCACAAAAGAGGACATCGTAAGCGCAAATCTGTTGATGTGGAGCAGAACAATGACCTCACTCCTGAAAAAGCTAAACGAAGTTTTCAAAGCCATTAAGCTGGTGTAATAATTGACAGATTGATCCGGAAGTTTCTTAAAGCCTCAAGCTCCTCAATCAAGTCAAAACGGCTTTATGATCAATGATCGCAAAGACTCAACGTATTTCACGAAACCAGAACTGCGGGAGCTTCTCTGGAAGAAAGGGAATGCTCCTGGTAAAGAGAACAAGGAGCTTCAGGTTTGAAAAGATCTGATCATTCCAGAACATCTCTTCCCATCGCAGCATGGATACTCCCATCCATTCTGTTGGCTGGCTGTGCCAGTCCTCTGGAATCAATCAGCTGTTACTACCAGCCTGTCAGGGGAACGATGCTGATTAATGAAGTGAAGGGAGACCTTGCTGAACTGGACTTCTTTCCCGATACAAAGCAGGATCTGGTATGGTTCAGGAAGCACGATATTGAACCTGAAGGTCTTGTGATGCCTATCAGCAATGTTGGGCGAGCGCCAAAACCTTCTAGCCGTCACAAGGCGATTGTTAATATCCTTACTTCAGGCAGCTGCTCACCCTATATTGTTTATCAGGGAGAACCTGTTCTGGCGCAATGAGAACAGGAATTATCCCCTGCCTTTCACTTCAACCGTTCACCAGGAAGTGGGTTGCAATACTGGCGGCATATCCCAGGGCAATGGCCCAGCTCCACTTCAAATGGCCCAGGAAGGTATATTGGCCTTTGGCCGTTCCCATCAGACCGACGCCTGCAGCGGAGCCTATTGACAGTAAACTGCCGCCTACCCCTGCGGTCAGGGTAATCAGCAGCCACTGGAATGTATCCATTTCAGGGTTCATTCCCAGAATGGCAAACATGACTGGAATGTTATCCAGAATCGCAGAGAAGACTCCGGCTGCAATGTTCGTCCAGGTGGCACCTATACCGGTGTACATGCTTTCGGAAATCAGCTCCAGGTAACCCAGATAACGCAAGCCCCCTACAGAGAAAATGACACCAAAAAAGAACAGCAGGGTGTCCCACTCGGCGTGGGCAATCCGTTTGAAAATATCCAGATCTTCTTTTTTCTCGTCGTCCATCGAAGGCATAATCTGACTGGCGGTCAGCCCTTTCAATCGCAGGAAATAGGTATAGAACATCAACAGCGAAAGTCCGGTCATCATGCCCATAAAAGGGGGCAGTCCGAAGAAGCTCTCAAAACAAACGGCCAGTACAATCGTGATCAGGAACAGCACACAGATAGCCCACCCACCCCGGCGAATACCAGAATGGTCTTCAAGGGCTGCCGGGCGACCACTATCAATAAAGAAATTCATGATGGTCGCCGGGATAATAAAATTCACAACCGAGGGAACAAATAAAGCAAAGAATGTGAAAAACTCAACCTTGTCAGCCTGCCAAACCATCAAGGTTGTGATATCACCAAAAGGACTGAAAGCTCCACCGGCATTGGACGCTACAACCACATTGATCATTGCCAGGGTGACAAAAGCAGGGTTTCCCTGTCCGACGGACATAATGACGGCACCCATCAACAGAGCCGTCGTCAGGTTATCGGCAATCGGTGAAATAAAGAAGGCCAGCACTCCGGTTACCCAGAAGAGTTGACGATAACTGAACCCCTTTCGGATCAGCCAACTGCGAAGTGAATCGAATACCTGACGCTCTTCCATGGCATTGATGTAGGTCATCGCCACCAGCAGAAACAAGAACATGGCCGAATATTCTTCCAGGTCATGCATGACCGCTCTGGATAAGCTTTCGTGGGATACTCCCTCTCCGACGGCCAGCCAGGCAATGAGGGCCCAGATGATACCGGCAGCCAGAATGACCGGTTTTGACTTACTGAGATGTAACTTCTCTTCCGCCATCACGGCAATATAAGCCAGAGTAAAAATGACAATACACAACCAGGCGATGGGGTGAGTTGTCATCCTCAACAACTCCTCTGCCGCAAAAGAGTTCTGCGGAAGAGCAAACAAACCTGCCCCGGCAAGCAGGGAAGGCCTTCTCAGTCCAGAGAAATTCACAATGATTTCCTTTAATTTTTAAATGAGTCAGGGTCCAAAAACGCGCAAATGATACTGATTGAATAACGATAAGCCAACCGCCTGTGAGATCCAATTTGAGCCAGCCCAACTCATTTCAGTGGATTCCTGTCTAATAAATCGACACCCTGACTATTTACTTTCGATATAAAATATTTTTTGTGAAATCTGCTCAGACATGCAGGGTATGAAGCGTCGGTTAAAGAGTAGAAACAGATTACAATCGACTTTTATATACAATTTTCATCTTACTATTTAGGCCTGAGGGCACAGCACTCTGAAATAATCCATATACACTTGGGCGTAGTCTCTTTAATTACGACTTTTCTAACCTTCGTGCGGGGACGTGAAGATGAGCATCGCCCGGAAACTGCACATGTTTCTAAACCAACATAATGCGGAATACGAACTTGTTTCCCACCCATACTCAGAAAGAGCGATGAATACGGCACACTCCGCCTGTATTCCAGTCAAGAATATGACGAAAGCTGTCGTTCTCAGGGACAACAGGGGTTATGTCATCGCTGTCATGCCCTCAATGAACAAACTCATGCTGCGCTGGATCAACGCCAAGCTGGATCGCCATCTGAATCTGGTTTCAGAGCAGGAATTGAAACACCTTTTTCCAGACTGTGAGGATGGTTCGATTCCGGCTATCGGCACCGCTTATGGCATGACCACCTGCTGGGATGACGAGTTGAATTCATTACAGGACCTGTATCTGGAGTCTGGTAACCACAGGGAGCTGATTCATATGAACCGTAATCAGTTCAAGGCATTACTTCAGGGGGAAACCCATGCTGCCATCAGTTGCGACCCAGACGAAATGGAAGCCTATTGCACGTGAAAAAAACAGCTGAGAGTCGATAACCGCTGAAGACTATGTAGCCAGTGACGGCTCTCTTCAGCGGGTCATTTTTTTTACAAAAACCACCACAAAGAGTGCCAGTGTGAAACTGCCGATAAAGGCCTCAATGGCTGCAAACAATCTTGAAAGACCCACGGGAGCCAGATCTCCGTAGCCCAGTGTGGTAAAGGTCACGACACTGAAGTAAAGTGTCTCCAGCCAATTAATCAGATTATTATAAAAAGGCTGGCCCGACTGGTACTGAACCATTGTCCCGCTATCCTCAATACCCAAAAAGAAATAAAAAAGGGAAAAGAAGACAATAAATGACACTGAAAACAGAACCACTCTTTCGGGCTTTTCGCCATAGCCGCTGAGCAGATCGACAATCTTTGAAACCACCCTCTGCCGGGAGATGAGGGGAAACCGGTATCGGTTGAAGGTCCTTTCCCGGTAAAAAAACTCACCAGCATTATGAAACAGTCCCTGCGCTTCACAATGTTTGCGAATATTTCTGGCTACTTCTTCAGCCTCCTCAAATAACTCGCTGGACTGGCGTTTATCGCCTTCCCGGCTGGCCTGATGAGCTTTTTCTTCCTGCAGAAAAGTATCGCCCAAATCAACATGCTCAATTCGGGCCGACTTAAAATTAACACCCAGAAGGTTTGCTCCGATTAAAAGGGTACGATGTAGATTTGCCCCACTTAAGTCCGCCTTCAGTAAATTACAACCGGAAAGATCTGCTCGATAAAGATGAGCTTTAACAAGGCTGCAACGACTCAAGTCACTACTGATCAAGTGATAGACTTCACCCTCAGGACAGACAAGATTCAGATTATCGAGATGAGCGCCTTTCAGATAAAACCCCTCCATCGTGGTACCTTTGTGAGCCCGCTCTTCCAATAATGCTCTGACATCGGCGCCGGTTTTATCAACTTCCCTGTCATGCCAAAAGCAATAGTCACTGCCTTCTAAAACCGACTCATTACAGGGGCCGGATCGCTCGCCAATATAACGGCATTGATGGTCATCTTTAATCGGCATGAAAAAATAGCCCAACCTTTTTGAATAAGTGCTCCATTACTGTGTCGGCAAAATAATCAGAAGTGTTTACCATTTGCTTTGGTGAATTACCTGACCGGCTCATGCAATTCAACACCCAGACGTGTATGCTTAGCCGTTTGAAACTATTACTTGAATATCTTCCATCTCCCAGTGAGACAAATGATGGTTTTATTGCATATGGCGAATACAGCGGACACAAAGGTAGCCTCGTGATCACCCTCTACGGAATCAGCAACTGCGACACCGTTCGAAAAGCCCGTAAGTGGCTTGCTGCTGCCGGTATTGAATACCGCTTCCATGACTACCGCAAAGACGGTCTGGACAAGGCTTCTCTGCAAACCTGGTCCAATGAACTAGGCTGGGAAGCACTGCTGAATCGTCGTGGCACAACCTGGCGACAGCTACCAGAGCAGCAAAAAGCGTCTGTCGATGAAGCCTCAGCCATTGAGTTAATGCTGGAGCAACCCGCTATAATCAGGCGACCCTTGCTCGACACAGGCTACAAAAGAGTTCTGGGCTTTTCAGACAAGCAATATCAAACACTTTTTCAGTGAAACGCCTGACTCTTTTCAAGCAGGCAGAATAACAAAGCCCCTTGCAATCGCTGCAGAGGGCTGTCTCCAATTTGATTTGAATATCAGGGGAAGTAATTTATGAACCAAACTCTTTTCAGTCTTGCGATTGGTGTAGGCAGTAAAAACACGAAAGGCGACTGGCTGGAAGTATTCTATCCTATGCCTCTGCTGAACCCATCGGAAAAGCTGGTTGCAGCGATTATCGAGCTCGTTGATTACACTGGCGGCAACACCTGCGTTGAGCTGGACAGTACAACCTGTCATGCGCTTGAAGAGTCTTTCGTCAATCTGGGTGAGGAAGCTCTGGCGAAAATGATGCTGAGCCTTGAAGAAAGTGATCAGCCCCGTGTCATTACTTTTCTGGAAACGGACGACACCCTGAACAGCACGCCTGAAGCTTACCTGAAGCTGCATCTGCTCTCACATCGTCTGGTTAAGCCCCATGGTGTCAAACTGCAAGGGATCTTCCCTCTGTTGCCCAACGTTGCCTGGACCAGTGAAGGAGCTATCGACCTGACAGAACTGCCTGAGCGCCAGCTGAAAGCTCGTGCTGAAGGCCGCTACATCAGCGTAGACTCAGTGGATAAGTTCCCGAAAATGACCGATTACGTGGTCCCTGCCGGAGTGCGTATCGCCGATGCGGCCAGGGTTCGTCTGGGCGCTTATGTTGGTGAAGGCACCACGATCATGCACGAAGGCTTTATTAACTTTAATGCCGGCACCCAGGGTAAGAGCATGATTGAAGGTCGTATCTCTGCCGGTATTATGATTGGTGAAGGTTCTGACCTGGGCGGTGGTTGCAGCACCATGGGTACCCTCTCGGGTGGTAACGACATCGTCGTTTCCCTGGGCGAAAACTGCCTGATCGGCGCCAATGCAGGAATCAATATTCCACTGGGCGACCGTTGCACCATCGAAGCCGGTCTGTACCTGACGGCTGGCAGCAAAGTCAATGTCCTGGACGATCAGAGAAACGTGGTTGAAACCGTTAAAGCCAGCCAGTTGAGTGGCCAGTCTGACCTGCTGTTCCGTCGCAACTCAATTTCCGGTGCCATTGAATGCCTGACCAATAAGTCGGCTATCGCTCTTAACGAAGACCTGCACGCTCATAATTGATAAGTCAGGGCTTCCAGCGCTCTGAACAATTCGGACTACTAAATGAATAAACCAGTCCATTTCTGGCCAAAGCCTTATAAACTTTATTTGAGGTTCTGGTCAGTCGACTGGTTTCTTCTATCAGGCCTATCGAACGGAATGGCCATCCTGTAAGATAAGCGACTTTGATCGATTAATTTCTACCCCTTATCGGCTAATGACTATCGACAAAATCCGGTAGCTTTCATGACATTTTGAATCTCGAAAAGTGAAACCTCTGAAAAGTGACCACTCTTCCAGCAAATCATCCCTCTGACGCCTCTCTGACGCCAGTTGTTGTCAAAAAAACAGCCTGATCTCAGCCTGCCTCTCACAATAAAACCAAACCACCGGAAAACAGTCATCTGGAGCAGGATTCAACGCTCCCTATAATCAACACAAATGGTCTGCATTCATTCTCTTGCAGACCAGACTCTAAACCATGGATAGGAGTAGTACCATGTCTGCAAGGATGCTGAGCACGTTAGCTATCGTTTTCCCTCTGCTGTTCACGGCAGGTTGTTCCACCACCTCTTCACAGACTCAACCTCAGAAGCCTCACTGGTCGACCTGTATGGCCCAAGGGGGGGTACTTATGGGGATCCCCGGAGCGGCTTACAATATGGCAACCGGTGGTGCTGCCCTGGTGGCAGGAGCACTGATCGGTGGCACAGCCTGCGCCATGGCAGACCCTGTTACTGAGCCTGAGGGTCCAATGGTTACTAATGGTGTAGAAGAGATGTCCACCGTTAACTTTGACTTTGACTCTTCCAGACTGAGATCGGGCGATCTGGAAATGCTGAACACGCTGATTGGTCAGCTGGATCATGACAGCCACATCGAAATAGTCGGCCACGCCTGTGAGATAGGTTCCCGCTTATACAACCAGAAGCTTTCTGAAAGAAGAGCTGAGGCCGTTAAAGACTACCTGGTGAGCAAAGGGATTCCAGAAGAAAACATGAACGTCAGAGGCAAAGGTGCAGATCACCCACTACGCGGGAATGATACAGAAGAGATGAGACAGGAAAACCGTCGTGTTGAAATCATGCTGAAATGATACCGGCCTGACAGCTAAAACCCCGGCTTGCCCGGGGTTTACTTTTTTGTCATCAGACCGGGAGCTCTACCTCATTGATCCTCAGCAATTCGACTGGCTACTGCACTCTTCTGTTCCTTGTATTTTGCGTCTTTTCGTTTGTTGTAGGGACGGGCTGCGGTACCACTCATGGTCTCGAAATTAATAGCACCTATGCCCATTCCCGGTCTCAGAGCCAGTGGCAGTTTCCCACCGTTAAAAAACTCCAGCACAATCTGACCACTCCAGCCCGGGTCAATCCGGTGAGCGGTGACATGCACCATCAAACCCAGTCTCGCCAGAGAAGATCGACCATCCAGCCAGCCAACAATATCATCGGGCAAGGTAATGGATTCACGGGTAACTGCCAAAGCCAACTCGCCCGGATGAAGGAAAAAAGCTTCGCCATCATTCAGGGTTATCTCCTTGCTCATAATGGAGTCCAACACGCGATTAATCTCTTCCCTGGGACCACTGATGTCCACAAAAGGGGCTGCATGATCGTTGAAGACCCTGAAACTGTTTCCCAGAGTCAGGTCAACACTAACCCCACTGATCTTGCCAGAGCCGGGACGGGGCTCAATAATGATTTTTCCACTGTCGAGGCAAGCTTCTATATCCCGATCACAAAGTCTCATGGTCTATTTTTCCAGCAGCAAGAAGGGAGTGTCTCAACCACAACCCCCAGAATGTTATTAAACGCTATTATACGTGCCCGACAATCAAAGGCGGTAGCTCTCTCCCCGCTTTCTCTGCTGCACCTGCTTTTGTTGCTAAAAGCCACTAAAATAGCCCTGATTGTTGCCAGCAAATAAGATCAGAATGAATGTTTTAGTCGTTTATGCCCACCCGAACCCGGAAAGCTACAATGGAGCACTGTTCAGAATGATCTGTGAACAGTTGACTCTGGCCGGGCACAATGTACACCCACTGGATCTTTATGAGATTGAATTTGAAGCACGAATGTCCCGTGAAGAGAGACTGAACTACATGACCCGTAACAACACTGACGGGATCGAAAACCAGGTTGCCAAACTGAAATGGGCAGAAGCAGTGGTCTTTATCTACCCCACCTGGTGGATGGGCCCTCCGGCGATTTTAAAGGGCTGGCTTGACCGGGTCTGGCTACCCGGAGTTGTGGCAACCTATGGACCTAAAGGTCTGGAACCGGGCCTGACCCGTATTAAAAAGTTCCTGATCATTACTACCCAGGGGTCATCCCGCTGGCGGATGGCTCTGATAGGCAATCCGCCCAGGAAAATGTTCAGGCTCTCACTGAAAGTGGTATCCCGCTGCAAAGATATAAAGTGGCTGGCGCTTTACGGTATGGACAAAAAAACAGAGGAAGATCGAAAGCAGTTTATGAAAAAAGTCATTAAGCACCTGCAAGGCTTCTGAAAAACGGGAGAGCAGCCTCTCCCCGTTTTAGTTAGTCGTCACTGAATGAGATGGTTGGCGCTTCGGGCTTCTCAGTATTTTTTAATGCCAGTTCCGCAGCCATCCGTTTAGCCATATCCCTGTAGATCATGGTGATCTGTGAGTCCGGCTCAGAAACCACAGTCGGCTCTCCTGCATCAGACTGTTCACGAATCATCATGGACAAAGGCAGTGCAGCCAGCAGATCAACACCAAACTGGTCAGCAATGCGGGTTCCTCCCCCTTCGCCGAAGAGATGCTCGGTGTGACCGCATTCAGAGCAGACATGCATAGCCATATTTTCAACCACACCCAGCACCGGGATATTGACCTTATTGAACATTTCGATGCCTTTTTTAGCATCGATCAACGCCAGATCCTGCGGTGTAGTCACAATAACACTGCCAGTGACGGGTACTTTCTGAGCCAGTGTCAGCTGGATGTCCCCGGTGCCCGGAGGCATATCGATAAACAGGTAATCAAGATCATTCCACAATGTCTGGGTCAACAGTTGCTGCAGAGCACCACTGACCATGGGACCGCGCCAAACCACCGGAGTATCTTCTGTCACCAGAAACGCCATGGACATGGCCTGAATGCCGTGAGCCTCAATGGGAATAAAGAACTTTTCATTTTTGACTTCCGGACGGGTACCATCAGGCAGGCCCAACAACATCCCGATACTGGGACCATAAATATCGGCATCCAGAACACCAACTCTGGCACCTTCTGCGGCCATCGCCAATGCCAGATTGACAGTGGTGGTCGACTTACCCACACCGCCTTTTCCGGAAGCCACTGCAATAATGTTTTTGACACCGGACAGAGCTTCCAGCTCACCCTGAACCGGCGCACTGGACACACGCCAGCCGACAGAGACTCTGGCACTTTCAACACCGGGAAGGTTCTCGATCTTGGCAGCCAGTAACTGCTCAATGCCCCCCTTCAAGCCTTCTGCCGGGTAGCCCAGTTCGACCTTCAGGGTGACTTTGCCCGACTCAATGGAAAGCTCTTTGATACAACCTGCCGTGACCAGGTCCTGTTTCAGAAAAGGATCGTGATAGCCTTGAACAGCGGCTTCAACCGCAGCACGATCTGGGACACTCATGGGCGTCAGACTCCAACCGTTTGAATGGCAGATAGACTAATGATTTCGTTGTTATTCTGCCAGTAAAAAACGAATTTACTGACCATTGGACAGCGACTTTTTCAACTTCTCAAAAGCAGAGCGGCCCGAGTCAGGATCAATGCCCTGCTTTGCCATGGTTTTTCGCAGCGCCTGCTCAGCCTGCTCATCCGCAACCCTCACGGCTTCTTTCGAGCGACTGTCTTCAATACCTTTCATGATTGAAGCCTCAAGATCCTCACCATCAAGAACCCGGTTACAGAGTATGTTGTAATTTCGCTCAAAGATGGGAAAGGCGACTCTTTGCTCTTCACTTCGCAGGGTCATCCAGCCCGTTTCCCGTGCTGCCAGATAGACGGCAATGTGAGACCAACGAGAGTCGCGGCTCTGCTCAGGCGCATAGCAGGCTTCGTAATAAGCTTGCAGAGGCTTTTTCAAGCCCATCTCATCATGATGCAGCTTACAATGTTCGCGTATCTCGCTGAGATCAGGAAAAAATTTAGTGGTATCCAGAACTTTTTGACCAGCCCTGACAATCCTGGCAGGCTTGAATTCTCCGAGCCCCTGAATCCAGACTTTCTTCGCTTCTACCAATGAAGCATCGGTTGGGAAGGCTTTTTTAAACTTTAACGGGAAGGCGGCTTCCAGCATGGTAAACAGAGTATTAATGGCATACTTTGTCTGTTGAGCTCTTTGCAAGGTTTCACGACTGGTCGTCTGACTCGTCGAAGTCGAACTGGAGTCCATCTGCCCAGCTGGTGTCTGTAAGTTTTTCGACAGTTGATTTATGAGTTCGTTGCCCTTCTTCACTTTGACCCCGCTTCCACTGGTAGATCACATGGTTCTTGAACTTATTCTGCCAGGCTTTGCGAGCTTCACCGGTCTCCAGCCAGTAGAGCTTGAATTCCGGAAGTTGGGCAAGGGTAAAGTCTGCCGGAATACCGTGGTGCGCCTCAAGAAACTCTATGTAAACTGCATCAGGCGTAAAATCCTCAGGCAGAGGCTGAACCCTGGCGCCCTCCGCAAGCGTGTTTGACTGAGCGGCTGCCGATCCAGTCGTCTGTCGGGCAAACACCGGATGTTCTTCTCCACGTTCCTGAGCAAAATCCTGAAATGGAGACCTGTCTCCGGAAGCCCACTCTCTTCGCAGTTTTTGCTTCTGGCGTTCTTCGTCAGTCATGAATTTAACAATACCTGCCTTCCCGGCTTCGGTCTACCGGTTGTAATAATGAAACAGCCCTGGCTTTCAGATAAGGCCACAGGCGTAGACGCCAGCCAGAAACAGGCCCATTCCTCCGATAAGGAAGCAGATACCTGTCTTAAGATTTTGTGGTGAGTAAATCCCTTCGCAAGTCTGAAGCCAGACTGGACAGAGCCCATTTACTCCCGGAATTTTCCCATATTTGTAACGGGAAGCCGATTATTCTAACGCCAGTAAAGCCGGATTGAATAGCGGTATTTTTACTTTCTTCTGACGTTTTCACCCAGACCAGATCTGTCATGCGCTGGCGACTTTTCCTTTGTAGCTTTTAAGTGATCTTACTTTTTTCACAGGGACAAAAATTTCATCTGAACACGAGATAAATTTCAGTGGCTATTGATTTAAAGTAAGCTGTGTTGCCAAAATAACCCTCTTCAAGGCCTCTCATAGCAGCACTTTGTTCTTCTTCGCTGAGGTAGCCCCACACATCACCGATTTTTAAATCGGTACCCGATCAAGATCTTTTGGTCGTTCGGTTAACTCCTTGCAAGCACTATTGTCCGTTGCATCGTATGCTACGCGAATTGGAGATAAAAACAGGCACCTATTGACATATCACCCACTAACACCTGGTTTTACCCTGACACACCCGCCATGCCTCTCGACGAAGCACACTCTGGCGGTTTTTTTTATTGCCAGTTAATAATAGAAAGCACATTTTCGACAATAAAAACAAATGGTTACTTTCAGCAAACACGCATTAAGCCTCAACGAGCAGATTGAAACTTTGATTGCCAGAGGCTTGGTAGTTGCTGGCCCTGTCAGAGCCAAACGCTACTTAAAGAATATTAGTTACTTCCGTTTAAGTGCCTATACCCGCCCGTTCTACATCCCCAGATCGGGTGATGGTCATCAGTTCATTTCAGGCACATCATTTGAAGATGTCCTGGAACTGTATATTTTCGACAGAGAGTTGAGACTTCTCCTTTTAGATGCCATTGAACGAATAGAAGTTGCACTGCGTGCTCAATTAACACAAGTTCTCGCTACACGACACGGTCCTCATGGGTATCTTGACCCAAACATTTTTAATAGCCATTACAATCACCAATGGCTGATTAGTGAGCTGAAAAGCAAGTCTGAGAGGAGGAAGATGGAGGTATATCTGGAAAGCTATCAACGAAAGTACCCTGATTCACCAGTACAACCACCGTTATGGATGGCACTGGAACTTTTAAGCTTCAAACAAATTTCATAACTCTTTGCCAATCTTCGCTCCCCGGAAGATCAGAAACCTCTTACAAAGCATTTTGGTTTTCAATTTACAGTACTTAAAACCTGGTTTCGTTCACTGTCTGATTTACGTAATCACTGTGCTCATCATTCAAGAATCTGGAATAGAGAGTCTGGTACCAGCCCCGTATGGCCAAGAAAAGCACCAGCAAATTGGATATATATCCCTGAGAAAATTACGGTTCCCTCATCACCTGCACAAACCATTAATCCACGGCGACGGCTTAACTATCAGCTGGTTATTATCGAAACGCTATTGAGCAGAATTAGCCCCGGAAGTGGCTGGGCCACCAGGCTTAACGGGTTGATCTCAAGAAATCCAGCGATTTCAAGAGTACATATGGGGTTTCCGGCTAACTGGGAAAAGGAACCCTTATGGACTCGTGCAGGCATTCAACCTAAGTAAACTTTCAGTAGCTGTTAGTTCGAAGTAAGCTTTGCCGCTGATAAAGGGTTTCCGGGTCGACCAGAATATCTCTGGATATGGAGGAGTTAAAGTACTTCAATAGCGGCCTCTTTACTTAAGTCTTAGCCTAAGCAATAAGAATTATCGTATACTGCCCCCCTTTACCCTCTTTCAATTTTCCAGCAACACAGTACTCGAATGAGCCAACGTAAAATACTTGTCACCAGTGCCCTGCCCTATGCCAATGGTCCTCTGCATATGGGACACCTGGTGGAATACATTCAAACCGATATCTGGGTTCGTTTTCAGAAGCTGTTCGGCAACCAATGCACTTACGTCTGCGCCGACGATGCCCATGGCACCGCCATCAGCCTGCATGCTGAAAAGCAGGGCATTTCGCCAGAAGAGTCTGTCGCCCTGATCAACAAAGAGCGCATTCGTGACTTTGGTGATTTCCTGGTGGAGTTTGATAATTACCACTCCACCCACTCTGAAGAAAATCGCAAACTGTCTGAAGCCATTTACCTGAAGCTGAAGGAAAATGGCCATATCGCCAGCCGCAACATCACACAGGCGTATGACCCTGAGAAGCAGATGTTTCTGGCGGATCGTTATATCAAGGGGGAATGTCCAAAGTGCGGGGCAGACGACCAGTACGGTGATAACTGTGAAAAATGTGGCGCCACCTATTCTCCCACCGACCTGAAAAATCCCAGGTCGGCTATTTCCGGTGCGGTTCCGGTAGAAAAAGAGAGTGAGCACTTTTTCTTCAGACTTTCAGATTTTGATGGCTTCCTGAAAGAGTGGACCCGTTCCGGCACCATTTCCGACGAGATTGCCAACAAGTTGGCCGAGTGGCTGGACGCTGGCCTGCAGGACTGGGATATTTCCCGCGACGCGCCTTACTTCGGCTTCGAAATTCCCGGTGAGCCCGGTAAATACTTCTACGTCTGGCTGGACGCTCCCATCGGCTATATGGCGTCTTTCGAGAACCTGTGCCAGAAAAGAGACGACCTGAACTTTGACGATTACTGGAAAAAAGACAGTGACTGTGAAGTGCATCACTTCATCGGCAAGGACATTGTCAACTTCCATTGCCTGTTCTGGCCTGCCATGCTGGAAGGTACGGGTTATCGCACACCGACCTTCGTCAATGTTCATGGTTACCTGACAGTGAACGGCGAAAAAATGTCCAAGTCCCGTGGCACCTTTATTACCGCCCGGACTTATCTGGAGCACCTGGACCCGGAGTATCTGCGTTATTATTACGCCGCCAAACTGTCCAGTCGCATCGATGACCTGGACCTGAACACAGAAGACCTGGTTCAGCGGGTAAACTCTGACCTGGTCGGCAAAGTGGTTAACATTGCCAGTCGTAACGCCGGCTTTATCAAGAAGCGTTTTACTGGAAAATTGTCTACCAACAACATGATCCCGGAGCTGACAGCCGACTTCCAGAAGACCGGAGAGCGCATCGCAGAACTCTATGAAGGCCGTGAATTCGGCAAAGCCATGCGTGAAATCATGGCTCTGGCTGACAAAGCCAATGCCTGGATTGACGAAGTGAAGCCCTGGGTTGTTGCTAAAGAAGAAGGCAAGGATCAGGAACTGCACGACATCTGTTCAGCCGGTATTAACCTGTTCCGTTTGCTGATGATCTACCTGAAGCCGGTTCTGCCTGCTATGGCAACCAGGGCAGAAGCCTTCCTGAACATAGAGCCTCTGCGCTGGACCGACAGCCAGACCCTGCTTCTGGATCACGGGGTGAACAATTTCAAGCCTCTGATGACCCGTGTCGAGTTGAATAAAGTCGAAGCCATGATTGAAGCCAGCAAAGAGGTACTTGCCAAAATGTCTGAGCAAAAACCTGCTGAAACCTCTGCCTGCAACGAATGGCTGGAAAAAGAGCCTGTGGCTGAGCAGATTACTTTCGATGACTTTGCCAGGGTGGATCTGCGCATTGCCAAAATTGTCAATGCCGAGCTGGTAGAAGGCGCTGGTAAACTACTGCGATTAACTCTGGATATTGGCGAAGCAGAGCCTCGCAACGTATTCGCCGGCATAAAGTCTGCCTATGCCCCGGAAGCCCTGACCGGCAAGTATACGGTTATAGTCGCCAACCTGGCACCTCGTAAAATGAAGTTTGGCGTGAGTGAAGGGATGGTTCTGGCCGCCGGCCCCGGCGGTAAAGATCTCTGGATTCTTGAGCCCCATGAAGGTGCTCAACCCGGAATGCGTGTCATGTAATCCCCAATCATACCCTGTTAAAACCCTCCCCCTCCCCACCGAGCTGATTCGGTGGGAATTCTCATAAGGAGTATCGCTTGCTTTTTTCTGACCTGGCTCTGCACGAACGGCTGCAAAAAGCCCTGACTGAAAGAAATTTCAGCGAGGCCACCCCCGTCCAGGTGGCAGTGATTCCCAGAGCGCTGGATGGCAAAGATCTGCTGGTCAGCTCCGAAACCGGCAGTGGCAAGACGGCGGCATTCCTGCTGCCTGCCCTGAATCATTTCGAGAACACTCCAGCCCCCCGCTCCGGCACCCGAATGCTGATTCTGGTGCCCACCCGGGAGCTGGCCCGACAGATTCTGAAAGAGACGGAAGCCCTGGCCCGTTTTACCCAGATCAAAGCCGGACTGATTACCGGTGGCGACCCGTTTCGTCACCAGGTCAATACATTGAGAAAGAATCCGGAAATTCTGATCGCCACGCCGGGCCGTCTGCTTGAGCATATGGAGAACAACAATACCGACTTTAATGATCTGGAATACCTGATTCTGGATGAGGCTGACCGTATGCTGGATTTTGGTTTCAGTCCAGACATGCTGAAAATTGCCTCTGAATGTCGTCAGGATCGACAAACCATGCTGTTCTCTGCCACCCTGCAACAAAAAGGGATGGGTGTACTGATTGACTTGGTTTTGCGAGAACCTGAAACCCTGACCTTAAATACGGCCAGAGAAAAGCATGAGAACATCCACCAGCAGATCGTACTGAGCGATGATCAAAAGCATAAGGAAAAGCTGACTCGCTGGCTGTTGGAAAACGAGCCTTTCGAGAAAGCCATTGTTTTCACCAATACCCGTAACCTGGCTGACCAGCTGTGCGGTTTCCTTCGCTACAGTGACCTGAAAGCCGGTGTTCTGCATGGTGAGATGGATCACCAGGAACGAAAAAAGATGATGGCCATGCTGGCTTCAGGCCAGATCAATATTCTGGTGGCTACCGATGTCGCAGCCAGAGGTCTGGATATCAAAGGGATTGAGCTGGTCATTAATTTCGATATGGCTCGCAATGGCGATGACTATGTTCACCGCGTCGGCCGCACTGGACGAGCCGGTGAAAAAGGTCTGGCCATCTCCCTGATTGGCCCCAACGAATGGAACCTGATGTCAGGCATAGAGCGTTATCTGAAAACACGCTTTGAAAAACGCTCAATCAAGGAGCTGAGAGGCAGCTGGAAAGGCCCTAAAAAGCTGAAGGCTTCGGGAAAAGCCGTCGGCAGCAAGAAAAAGAAGGTCTCCGACAAGACTAATGCTGGAAAAACACGGCAGCGCAACAAAAAGAACCTGGGTAAGCGCCGTAAACCCGCCAGTCAGGACACCACTGAATCGGTTGATGCCGGTTTTGAGCCTTTAAAACGCAAGAAAAACTAATCCTTCCTGAACCGTTATGAGAGCGGGTTTTCTCAGACTTTAGTCTAGAAAAAACCGCTTTAACCTCAACAAATCCCTTCCTACTGAGAACTTAACTGCACATTCCTTGTCTAATAACAATATAAGCCATTAAAAAATTGGAGGAAGGGAATGAAAAATCTAATAAAAATTAAGCTATTCAGCGTGCTTGTTTGCCTGGCCAGCTTCGTCAATGCCGGAAACTTATGTAACCTGCCCTCAGGGAACTACTCGGGCATGTCTAAAGTTACGCTTGATCGCTCGACCGACAAGGTGGAACAGTTTCAAGTGGAACTGAAAATCGGCTCCGACAATAACAGCTTCGGCTATATCAAGCTGTATGAGCTGGATATGGACTCTTCAGGCACACTCCATCATAACCTGATCAAAAATGAGTATTTCACGTTGAGTGGTTGCAGCTCTGGCGCAACTTACAAGCTGAAAGGCCCTGAGATCGAGGGTTTTCTCAAGGTGATGAACATTAATCAGAGCCTGGGAGAAATCACCATCACAGGGGCTATCAATACTTATGAAGAAGGTCTTTATGGCGTGGCTCAATGGCTCTATGACAGTGCCGGATCAATGATTGGATCCGAAGGTAAGTACGAGATAGATTTTCGCAGACTGCCCTTGCGCCTGCGCAAGCAGATCTGAGTTGCACTCCCGCTCCAGTGAGAGCGGGTAAACCCCAATGCACAACGCCAAAGACTGCTGTACAATCCTCTGCCCATTTCATGTCTTAGAGGTCTGCAGATCAAAATGACTGATTTTTCATCCCTTGGTTTGTGTAAACCTCTCCTTCAGGCAGTCACCGAACAGGGTTATAAAAAAGCCTCCCCGATTCAGGCCAAAGCTATTCCTATGGTTCTGACCGGCCGCGATGTCATGGCATCCGCCCAGACCGGAACGGGCAAAACAGCTGGCTTCACCTTGCCGCTGCTGCACCGTCTGTCAGAAATGCGGACGCTCAAGAACCATCCTGTTCGCGCCCTGATCCTGGTACCTACCCGCGAGCTGGCTATTCAGGTTGGCGAAAGCGTCGTTCGCTATGGTTCAAACCTCTCTCTTCGCTCAGCAGTCGCATACGGCGGTGTTGATATAGAGCCTCAGGTGGCAGCGCTTCAGGCTGGAGTGGATGTGCTGACGGCAACACCGGGGCGACTGCTGGACCTGATCCGGAAACAACATGTGACCCTGGACCACCTGAAAATCCTGGTTCTGGATGAAGCCGACAGAATGTTGGACCTCGGCTTTAAAAATGAGCTGGATCAGATTCTTGAGGTTCTGCCCGCCAAACGTCAGAATCTGCTTTTCTCTGCAACCTTCTCCAAGCAGATCAAGGCGCTGGCCCATGAGTTCCAGCGTCATCCGGTCAAAATTGAAATAGAGAATCCAAACTCTGCTGCCAGCACAGTCAAACAGTCGGTCTATCCTGTGGATCAACAGGATAAACCGGAAATCCTCAGCTATATCATTGAAGGTGGCAAGTGGGAGCAGGTACTGGTTTTCGTGCGCACCAAAAAAGCCGCCGAAAAAGTTGCCGACCTGCTCTCTGACGAAGGTATCAGCGCCACGGCACTGCACAGTGACAAGAGCCAGCCTGTTCGCAGCAGAACGCTGGTTGAGTTTCAGGCGGGTGCTTACCGGGTTCTGGTAGCCACTGATGTTGCTTCCAGAGGGCTGGATATGGATCAGTTGCCACTGGTGGTAAACTACGACCTGCCTAAAGTGCCGCAGGATTATGTGCACCGTATTGGTCGAACCGGTCGTGCTGGCAGCCCGGGGCGAGCAATCTCCCTGATGAACCCGGAAGAGAAAAAACTGCTGGAAGCCATTCGTAAGCTTATTAACAAGCCCCTGAACGTTGAGCCAGTGCCTTATTTTGAGGACGGTGTTAAGGTTACTTTGAGTGACGAGGCGCCCTCCAAAAAGTCTGGCAAGCCGCGCTCAACTTCAGCTCATCCGGGAAAAAAGCCTGCTGGTAATAAAAACAGGCCAGCATTCAAATCAGGCTCCGGCAACACTCGAAAAAAACCTTCCCAATCTGGCAGACCGGTCAAAGGTCGCAGATAATCAGGAAAACCGGCTCCATTGAGCCTCATGACAGCCCCTTATCCATGAGGGGCTTTTCTACCGCCACAGCCCCAGTCACAGGTTATCGCTATGGAAGATGTCATTGATGAACTCCGGGAAGGTGCCGTCGAGGTACCTACACCATTGGAGCTTCCTGACGAAGATGAGATCATCGAAGCTGAAGAGCAGCTGCTGCTTCCGATTCCTTCCGACTTCCGGGAGTTTCTGCTGCAAGTCAGTGACCTTGTTTATGGCTCCATGGAACCCGTTACCATTAAAGACCCCTGCTCTCACACCTACCTGCCTGAAGTTGCGGCCATCGCCTGGGACCAGGGAATGCCCAGAGATCTGCTGCCGCTCTGTGAGCATAATGGCGACTTTTATTGCGTGTCTGCGGAAGGTGAAGTAGGCCTTTGGACAGCAGGCGACCTCTCGGAAACCACCTGGCCTTCGGTCTGGCACTGGGCTAAAGATGTCTGGCTGCAAAGCTAGTTTATGTAATAAAACCAGACCAACCAACAGAGTGTGTGTGAGTATTAACTGCACTGGCAGCCGGTGCTTTCTCTTTGCTATGCTTATCGGCTGGTCTGATTCCTGACCAGAAAGTTAGTCGTCTTTCGCCTGAAGGAGGCTGTAACACACTGCACCGGATTTACGCTCCGGCCAGCAACAGGACCCTATATGTCAATCGTCGTTTGTGCGCTCTATAAATTTGTTACTCTGGATAACTTTGAAACCATTAAGCCTGAACTTCTGAAAGTCATGGAGGGCCATGGCGTTCATGGCACTCTGCTGCTTGCCCGGGAAGGTATTAATGGCACCGTTGCCGGTACCCGAAATGCCATAGACCAGCTCCTGGTCTGGCTGAAAAGCGACCCCCGTCTCGCTGAAATTGAGTATAAGTTATCCTACACCGAGGCGATGCCTTTCAAACGTACCAAGGTCAAACTCAAGAAAGAGATCGTCACCATGGGTGTGGAAGGTATTGATCCCAACCATGTTGTCGGAACCTATGTCGATGCCAAGTCATGGAACGATTTGATCAATGATCCGGAAGTTCTGGTGGTTGATACCCGCAACGATTATGAAGTCCAGGTAGGCACCTTCAAAAATGCGATCAATCCCAACACTGAGACCTTCAGGGAGTTTCCTGAATACGTCAGGGATCACCTCAACCCCGGGCAACACAAGAAAATTGCCATGTTCTGCACTGGTGGCATTCGCTGCGAAAAGTCGACGGCCTATCTGAAAGAACAGGGTTTTGAAGAGGTCTACCACCTGAAAGGCGGGATTCTCAAATACCTGGAAGAAATACCCCAGGAAGAATCCACCTGGGAAGGCGAATGCTTTGTTTTTGATGATCGTGTCACCGTCAATCATCAGCTTGAAAAAGGTCAGTACGATCAATGCAACGCTTGTCGTCTTCCTATAACCGTTCAGGACCAGCTCAGCGAACACTTTGAACAGGGCGTCAGTTGCCCTCACTGCTATGACAGGCACACACCGGATCAGAAGCAACGTTTCCGTGAACGTGAACACCAGATTCAGCTGGCAAGACGACGTGGAGAAGCTCACCTCGGAGGTGAGGTCGGCAATACCGTTTTGAATCGAAGAAAAGCCAAACAGGCTTTTCGTGAACAACAACGCGCTCTGGCAGCCACAAAGCAGTAATACCAATCAAACTTTCTAACTCCCAATTGCGCTGAAGATTTGAGCCTTAATCCTGCGTTGGCGATCGTCGCCATAGCTAAGGCTCAAATCTCCATGCTCACAAGAAATACCAGCCACCTCCCAACAGCATCACAAACAGGATGGCCCATCGATCTGCATCATGCCCCTGCGTCAAGGTATGCTCAACGGCCCTTTTAAAAACACACTTATCTTCTTGATCTATCCTTCCTATCGGTAAACCAGAGCAAGGATAGAATTATTAAATACTTACTCTTTACAGCACTGCTATTACTGTCATTGTCTGTCGTCTTTCAGGCCGAGCCGTCGGGAAGAGATTTTATTGTCAGGCCTGCACAGAATACAGATAATCCAAACCCGTGCTTTTCTATAAAACGAGACCGAACGGTCCGACCAGGCAGCCATTTTTTTTGGGTACCTGACGAAGTGGTTGTCGGATTTGCGATCACTACTGTGCTATTTAACTCTGGGCATGACCCATCACAATACCGGCCATCAACATCATCATCCGGCCAACAAACCTCACCAGCCACCAGCCACTCCGGGGGCTCTTTTACCAGCCCACTGAACACTGATAATGACGACGGTAACGGAGACCCTCAACAACACCTGCATACTTTCGATTTAAACTGTTATACCTCTCCCTGCCATGGCCTTTGTCAACGGCGACCATTACCCGACAGCACCGAGCCAGGGCAATGGTTGCCGAATTTTGAAGAGAGTTGGACAGACCAGACAGAAGCAACACACGAACAAGACTCATACTCCCATTTAGCCGATGACTGTTTTATTTGTATGGGTCATCTTGATTTTCCAGAGGCCCAACTCCCCCAATACAATGCGCCTATCGAAACACTGGCCGAACCGGGCATTCAGCCCCAGGGTACTTCTGGCCTTTCTGCCACCGCTGATGGTTTTGCTGTCATTAATGACTCGTTCACTGTCCCGGGCCCTCCCGAAGCGGTCGGGATTTCCATTGCTCTTATCCAGAGAGGCACGTTACAAGCCCGGAAAGAGGATAAAACCAGACAAAAAACCTGCGACGCACCCCTGGTCGGGGCGGATGGCCACACGAAAGCCCTGTCAAATCACAAAAGGAAAGATGACAGCGAAGCTCAAACCTGTCCTGAGTGCCAGAAGACCCTGTCAGACGCGAAGGCCCTTTCGAGTCACAAAAGGCAATATCATAGTGGAGAGAAAACCTGTTCTAAGTGTCTAAAGACCTTGCGCAACACTCAAGCCCTGCGGGATCACAGAAAAAAAAATCACAGCGGAGTAAAAACCTGCCCCCAGTGCCAGAAGACCCTGCCAAACACGAAAGCCCTGTGGATTCACAAAAGAAAAGATCACACCGGAGTGCAAACCTGCCCTGACTGCCAGAGGACCCTGTCAAACACTCAATCCCTCGCGGATCACAAAAGTCACTATCACACCGGAGTGCAAACCTGCCCTCTGTGTCAGAAGGCCCTGCCAAACTCGAGAGCCCTGTCGGTTCACAAAAAAAAAGATCACACCGGAGTGCAAACCTGCCCTGAGTGCCAGAAGACTTTGCCAAACGCGAAAGCCCTATCGTATCATAAAAGAAAAGATCACAGCCCAGTGCGAATCTGCCCTGAGTGCCAGAAGCCCCTGCGAAACGCTCAAGCCCTGTTGGATCACAAAAGAAAAGATCACAGCGGAGTGCAAACCTGCCCTGAATGCCAGAAGACCCTGCCAAATGCTCAAGCCTTGTCGTATCACAAAAAATGTCATACTGGAGTGCAAACCTGCCCTGAGTGCCAGAAGACCCTGCCAAATGCAAAAGCCCTGTCGAATCACAAAAGCAAAGTACACACCGGAGTGCAAACCTGCCCTGAGTGCCAGAAGACCCTGCCAAACGCGAAAGCTCTGACGTATCACAAAAGTCAACACCGGAAACGAAAGCTTGATGACTCAAAGTCAAGTGATTGATTTGTGCTTGTCATTGGATCACCTAAACACAACCAGAATGCCCCATCGGTCTGCATCATGCCCCTGCGTTAAGGTATGCTCAACGGCCCTTTTAAAAACACACTTATCTTCTTGATCTATCCTTCCTATCTGTAAACCAGAACAAGGATAGAATTATTAAATACTTACTCTTTACAGTACTGCTATTACTATCATTGTCTGTCTTCTTTCTTGCCGAGCCGTCGGAAAGAGATTTTATTTTCAAGCCTGCACACAATACAGATAATCCAAACCCGTGCTTTTCTATAAAACGAGACCGACCGGCCCGGCCAGGCAGCCAATTTTTTTGGATACCTGTCGAAGTGGTTGTCGGATTTGCGATCACTACTGTGCTATTTAACTCTGGGCATGACCCATCACAATACCGGCCATCAACATCATCATCCGGCCAACAAACCTCATCAGTCACCAGCCACTCCGGGGACTCTTTTACCAGCCCGCTGAACACTGATAATGACGACGGTAACGGAGGCCCTCAACAACACCTGCATACTTTGGATTTAAACTGTTATACCTCTCCCTGCCATGGCCTTTGTCAACTGCGACCATCACCCGACAGCATCGAGCCAGGGCAATGGCTGCTGAATTTTGAAGAGAGTTGGACAGGCAAGACAGAAGCAACACACGAACAAGACTCATACTCCCATTTAGCCGATGGCGACTGTTTTATTTGTATGGGTCAATTTGAGTCTCTGGAGACCTTACTCCCCCAACACAATGTGCCTTTCGAAATACTGGCCGATCCGGGCATTCAGCCCCAGGGTGCTTCTGGCCTGTCTACCACCACTGATGGTTTTGCTGTCATTAATGACTCGTTCACTGTCCCGGGCCCTCCCGAAGCAGTCGGGATTTCCATTGCACTTACCCAGGGAAGCACAGTACAAGCCCGAAAAGACGACAAAACCAGACAAAAAACCTGCAATGCCCCCCTGGTCGGAGCGGATGGCCACACGAAACCCCTGTCAAATCACAAAAGGAAAGATGATACCGGAGCTCGAACCTGTCCTGAGAGTCAGAGAACCCTGTCAGACGCAAAGTCCCTTGCGAGTCACAAAAGGCAATATCATACTGGAGAGAGAACCTGTTCTGAGTGTCTAAAGACCTTGCGCAACAATCAAGCCCTGTGGGATCACAGAAAAAAAAGTCACAGCGGAGTGAAAACCTGCCCCCATTGCCAGAAGACGCTGCCAAACTCGAAAGCCCTGTCGGATCACAAAAGAAAAGATCACAGCGGAGTGCAAACCTGCCCTGACTGCCAAAGGACCCTGCCAAACGCTCAATCCCTCTCGGAACACAAAAGTCACTATCACACCGGAGTGCAAACCTGCCCTCAGTGTCAGAAGACCCTGCCAAACACGAGAGCCTTGTCGGATCACAAAAGGAAAGATCACACCGGAGTGCAAAGCTGCCCTGAGTGCCAGAAGACCCTGCCAAACGCGAAAGCCCTGTCGGATCATAAAAGAAAAGATCACAGCGGTGTGCGAACCTGCCCTGAGTGCCAGAAGACCCTGCGAAACGCTCAAGCCCTGTCGGATCACAAAAGGAAAGATCACAGCGGAGTGCAAACCTGCCCTGAATGCCAGAAGACCTTGCCAAATGCTCAAGCCCTGTCGCATCACAAAAGGCGTTATCACACCGGAGTGCAGACCTGCCCTGAGTGCCAGAAGGCCCTGCCAAATGCAAAAGCCCTGTCGAATCACAAAAGGCGTTATCACACCGGAGTGCGGACCTGCCCTGAGTGCCAGAAGACCCTGCCAAACTCTCAAGCCCTGTGGGCTCACAAAAGCAAAGATCACACCGGAGTGCAAACCTGCCCTGAGTGCCAGAAGACCCTGCCAAACGCGAAAGCCCTGACGGAACACAAAAGTCAACACCGGAAACGAAAGCTTGGCGACTCAAAGTCAAGCGATTGATTTGTGCTTGTCGTTGGCTCACCCGGGAGGCAAAGTCGGCTGTCTTCAGGCAAAATATCGAATCACTATCTCAACATTGAGCCGACCCTTATTATATTGGTGCACCAGCAACATACAAAAGGCCAGTGTTATCAACGGAAGAAGCCGCTTTTTCTCTTCACTTAAGAAATACCAGCCACCTCCCAACAGCATCACAGCCAGAATGGCCCAATGGCCAACCTCATGCTTCTGCGGCATGGTGTGGAACAGCACCACAAAACAACCCACAATATTGAACAAAATCCAGAGTGGCGAGAGCATCCCGATACTGCCCAGTATTGGAAACCTGATCAATGCTCCACCGGTCCATGTTTTTGGCTGGATATCGGACGACAAATGCAGCGCAATCCCCATTGCCAGACCGCCTGCAACGAAGGGCAGATCAAGCATCAAGGGCAATACCGCCAGAAGGCACGAATGAGTAATTCCTGAACGGTGACTCAGCCCTGGTAAAGCCAGATCAATATCCGGCAATCGAATACCGGTAATCAGTCCACTCAGGAACAGCAGTGCTGATTCAAACCGGACGATGGCCTGAAAATAATCGGGAAAATAATGCCGCCCTGCCAGAACAGAAGCCGCCAGCAGACAACCCGCTAACGGAGAAGTGATGTGTCGCATACAACCGGAACAACTAAAGATATGAGGGTGAAACCAGTCTAGTACATGATTTCGATGAGTCTCATAGTCAACCCAATGGCAGGTAAGTGGTATTTTTCAGCTTCTCCATAGCAAAGGAAGAGGTCACTTCACTGAGTCCGGTCACACTGTTTACCAGTCGCTTATAGAATACGTCAAAGGCTGCCATATCCCTGACCAGCACTTTCATCATATAGTCGTACTCTCCAGCCATCCGGAAGAACTCAATCACTTCGGCAAAGTCACTGACTTCCGAGACAAAAGCCTCATACCATTCATTGCTGTGATTTTGGGTTTTGATATTCACAAAAGCAGTGAGGTGTAAACCCAGTTTTTCACTGTCCAGCAGCGCCACCCGCTGAGTGATATAGCCCTCTTCTTCCAGCCTTTTCAACCGCTTCCAGCAGGGTGAGACGGTTAACCCTACCCTGTCGGCAATATCAGCCACTGGAATGGATGCATCCCGCTGAAGGCAGTCAAGAATCAGTTTATCCTTTTTATCAAGCATAATAGAGAATTATTTTTCCCAAAACTTTTTAAATCATGACGACTTTGACAACATTTTTCCAGCTTTGTCATTTAAACTTTTCATCATAGGTAATAATTAGCAACAACTGTTTTTCAGCCATTGAACGTATTACGAGGATGTTGGCATGAGCACAAAGACCCGGGTCAGCCTTTTGTTTGTTACTGTCTGCTTCATTTGGGGGACGACATGGCTGGCTATGGAACTGGCTGTTGCTACTATTCCGCCCATTACCGCTACCGGCATTCGTTTTGCTGTTGCAGCACCCCTGATTCTTCTGCTGGCCAGATTGAAAGGCGTTACGATCTGGTTCCCAAAGAATAAAAGTCTGGAGTTTTTCCTGATCAGTCTGTTTTACTTTGCCATCCCCTTTACCCTGATGATTTTTGGCGAACAATATATTTCATCGGGACTGGCGTCTATCATCTTCGCCAATATGCCGGTCGTCGTTCTGATCTTTTCGGTATTACTCCAGCGCCATAAGGTGGCTATGCACCAGCTGGCGGGTCTGGTCATAGCCCTGGGCAGCCTGGTGACTATTATTGGTAACGAAATGTCGGTCAACAGTAACGGCAGCCTGATGGGTGTGATTGCACTGGTCGTTGCCGTGCTCATGCATGCCCTGATTTACACCAGTGTCCAGACTCGTTGTGAGGGTATTCATGTGCTGACCTACAATGCCCTCCCCTGTCTGATGGCAGCGGTATTTCTGATGATTACGGGCTACTTCATGGAAACGCCGGATATAAACAGTTTCTCGGCGCTCTCACTCAGCGCAGTGATCTATCTGGGTTCCGTAGCAGGGATTGGCGGCATTATGGCTTACTTCCAGTTAAACAAACTGGCCAGCCCATTCCAGGCTTCCATCTGTTTTCTGATCTTCCCGGTGATTGCACTCTGTCTGGACAGCCTGTTGAACGGAACAATGCTCAGCCATGAGTCTCTGTTCCTGACTCTGTTTCTGATGCTCGGTGTATTTTTGACCAAATTGCCAGAAAAAACTTTCAGAAAAAACAAGATCTTGTTCAAAAGAAGCTAATGCTTTTTACCGTCATAAAAAAAACCGGGCTATTCACCCGGTTTTTTATGACTGATTCAATGCTCGTGACCACCGGGTCCATGTACATGACCATGATCCAGCTCTTCTTCTGTCGCATCACGAACTTCAACCACCTCAACGGCAAAGTTCAGGTCTTCCCCTGCCAGATGATGGTTGGCATCAATCACAACTTCATCGCCTTCAATGGCCGTAATGGTGACAATGCGTGGGCCGATAGCTGTATCTGCATGGAACTGCATACCTACTTCTACGTCGTGTTCACCAAACTGGGCACGGGGAATGGGCTGCACCAGACTTTCATCGTATTCGCCATAGGCTTGCGCAGCTTCTACAGAGACGTCCAGCTTGTCACCCGCCGTTTTTCCTTCCAGAGCACTTTCCAGACCGGCGATAATATTACCCGCACCGTGCAGATAGGCCAGAGGGTCATGACCTTCGGAACTGTCCAGAACTTCACCCCCGGCATTTTTCAGGGTGTAGTGGATCAGCGCGACTGTTTTGTCGGTAATGTTCATGAATTGAAATTCTCTGGAATGAATGAAAATGAAAGAACAGAATACCTGTCTGTCTGAAAAACGAACAGTTCTTTTTCCGGTTAAAATCACCCTCTATTCAGACATCATCCCGGAACGTGCTGACTCTGCCAACTCAAGGTGAAGCTGTGCCCTGTTTTCTCCCTCTTTGCCTGCCTGTTGCAACAACTCAACCGCTCTGGCCGGATTGGAAACCTTACCTTCAACACCGTAAAGGTAACGTATACCGAGCTGGTAGAGTTCGTCCGGCCTGACATCGTATAATCCTTTGTGTTTCATTCGCTTTTCCAGAGCATGAATACTCTTTTCAACCCTGGCAGTAGGATGTATGAAAATCTTCCGACCGTTTTCTATTCTGTTAGCCAGAATAGTTTTTGCTACTCTCCCTTTGACTCCCTCTCCCTGTGCAGCTATTCCCTCAAGCTGGTTCAGGGCTTTGTAGAAAGCAGAAGGTTTATGAACATGGGTCAACAAATCTCCGGCTTCAGCCAGCAACGCATAAGGCTCCCGTTCTTCACAGAGTTGCTTCTGAAGCGCTATCGCTGCAGGGTATTTTTTCCTGGCAGCAAGCGATAACCTGCGGGCCGACTCAATACTCCGATGCTCTTTCTCGTCCTCGCTCATCTGATCCGGCCTGATGGCATGGAGCCCGTCTCTTAAAACGACACTTGCATAGTAATTCAGTCTGGAATCTTCCGGCTTCTTCTTGAGTGCTTCTGCCAACACTTCATAAGCTTCTTTGATCAGCCCTGCCTGCGAAGCGGAAAGAGCCAAAGCTACAGGATCAATCTGTGAGCGGAAGGGCTGTTTCAGTATGGCTTGGGCCAGAGGCGGGGTAACAGGCCACTGAAGGCTCCTGAATAACAGGATGCCCCGACCAGCTGTACCCGGATACTGAAAAAATAATCCAGCTAATGTTTTCAAATAGCTGAAGGACAGTTGATCCCCACCCTTCGACCTCTCTATCCAGGGTTGAAGCTGCAACGTTTTCAGCAGACGCTCAGCCCGATCAGATCCGACCTGTCGACAATAGCTCTCCAGTGTTGAGAGAGCCTGCAGATCGCCCATATTGATCTTATGTATAAAATCTTTGTCGTCTGTTAAAGCATCACCCCAACAGACACCGGTGTAATGATGCAGCAAAACCGGAAGAGAGAGCTTTTCGCCCCGAACAGCCTCTTGCGGTGCTTTCATGATCGGAATGGGGTAACTCAGTGGACCAATACCCAATGAAATACAGAGCTGTTCGTCGGCCACATTCATACCCTTGAACGAAACCCAACCGGCTGCACCGATCAGACCACTTCTGAACCATTGATCCCATGAAGACCATTGTGTCCAGGCGGATTTATCCACATCCTTTTCATCCAGATCGAAAGAGAGAAACTCGGCTGTTTTCAGGTCCACCAGCCCCTTCTCCACCTTTACTTTGACTGACGCCTTCAGCTTTCTGCCCTTAAGAAAACCTGTGGGTATGTTTTGTCGGATAGCTTGGGGAAGCTGCTCGAAATCCTCGATAAGGTCATCACCACTCAAAAAAACATCGTTGAGATAAACGTATCCAGTGCCTTCTTCATCCAGCTTTGTAGTCAGGTTTCCAACCTTGACAGAGCCGGCTCTGACGCCATCGATACTGATATTTCCTGGAGTGACTGCCGTAATCGCTGAAGATTGCCTTAAATCCCCTTCTTTGAACTTCGTATTAGAGACCTCACACTGATCCACAGCCACATTGCCCCTGACTGGAACAGAAAACTTGCTGGCCTGAGTCTTAACGGCCACCAGCCCCTCACCTGATAAGTGTGTTTTACCGACACTGAACTTGAGTTCAGCATCTCCTTTTTCACTGTCTTTGAGATGAGCAGAGAGCTTCTGTATCTGCCCACCCAGGTTTTGGGGCAGCTCAATGCGGGTATCACGCCAATGAATCGAGGATGGCTGGCCATGGGTATCAACGATCAGCCGGTTTGTTTCAATTTCGGTTTGAACCTGCCCCTGATGCAGAGCCCTTGCAAGCTTTAAATCTTCACCTCTGACATCAGCATGACAATTAACACTGTTACCAGAATCCGCTCCCAGCTTCTGATTGAGCCTCAGCCCGGCTGAAAAGGTTTTTGCACGACCGCTAAAATCTGTTGCACCTCCATCCAGTTTGCCCTCCATATGAACCTTATTCAGATCCAGATGCGCTTGTGCTGCTCCGCTATTTTCCAGCTCCAGATGGCCCGCATCGAGTTCCAGATCGAAATCTCCAGACCCACTTTGAACTTTTTCTTTTGATAACTGCGCCTTCAACTGCAGATTAAGGTCGCTGGCTCTGGCCCTGAGACCGGAGGACTGTTTTTCCAGTTCAGAGACCCAGTCAAAATCTTCCTCTTTATCAGAGGTTATTAAATCCATAGGCTTGAGCTTTTTCTCGCGGGCAATACCATACAGGGCATCCGAAAGCCCTCCTGTATCCACTTCCATGGTTTTCACACTGACGGCCAGCCTTCTCTCCGTCTCACCCTGTGTGCACTCAAAAGGCTTGAGTTCACTAGCCACCTTAAGTCCTTCCACCCTGCTCAGTGGATGAGGCAGACCTTTTCTGGCTATCTCAAGATCATGAACCATCAGATCAAATGGATGCTCGAGCAGAGAAAACATCTTGCTGATGCTTTCTTTCACCCCGATACTTAACCCCCCTGTAAATGCAAACAGGGCTGCCGGGTCCGGTTCATCCAGAGAAGCCTTTATTTTTCCAATGGTGACCCCTGTCCGGTTAAGCTCGAAGAAGGTGCCTTTCTGCCTGCGAATACGGTGAAGTGCCCTGAAAAAGCCTGCAATGCCCTTTCCACTAATATAGGCATTAATTCCTGCTACCACTCTGCCCTGAATACTGACATCCATATCCTTGATTTTGATATCCATCTTAAGGGGAGGCTGACCGGGCACATCAACATTAACAGAGCCCTTAACATCCAGGGTAATTTTGGGGTAGGTCTGGCCCGTGTCCGAATCCAACAGCTCCACTTTGTGGACCCTTAACTCAACATGCTTCAAAGTGGCTTTGCCACCTCCCAGTGACAGTTCGTCCAGATGAACAGTATGCTCCTTTAACTCTCCTCTATGCATAGCTTTGAAAGATCGCAACAGCCTGAGGTAACTACGAATCTCATTATCCCTGGCCACTCTTGCCTGCTTTTTCTGTTTACGCAACAGCATCTGCTTTTTTTTCAGAATCCGGCGTTCATCAAGCGTTTTCTTTAAAGGCTTGCTGTGTATCGCCTCCCTGACCCTTTTCAACTGTTTGTTCAGTTGTCTGACGACGGCCGCCCTGCGAAAGCTGACTTTTGACCGAACTTTTTTCAAGTCCAGCACCCAGATTATGACCGAAGCCAATAGTCTCTCGAACACGCTTGATCTAATTTTTGGCAGGGCGGGAAAGGCTGCTTCCGAGGTTGCAGGTATATCATCAATCTGAATCAGTGGCTGGGCATCGACCACTCTGGGGTGTCGGGAATCCAGACTTTGAGGAGCAGTGTGCCATCCTTCCTGCGGGAACGTTAATCCTTCCTCTCCATCCGCAACAGAAACATCTCGAAAGCCTGATGAAACGGTGTTTTTTGATGAAGGCTCATCCGGCAAATGAGGAGGCACAGGTGGCAACACTGAACCGGATGATGACACTTTGGATGGCATGACTTCCTCCCATGAAGTTGTTACTGTTTCAGCTTAGCCAAAATCACTGCCAACAGCTCAAGAGTGCCATTGACCTGTTTTCTAATGCTTTACTCTTCACGGCAACCAGTATGGGAGTCATCCTTTTGACAAATCAACGATGTGCCTGGTGCACAGAAGACCCGGACTACATTCGATATCATGATGAAGAGTGGGGCATTCCCTGTCACGACGATCAGAAGCTGTTCGAATTTCTGATTCTGGAAGGGGCCCAGGCTGGTCTCAGCTGGATCACCATACTCAAACGCCGGGAGGGCTACCGCAGAGCCTTTGCAGGCTTTGATCCGACAGCCGTCGCCCAATTCACCGGGCAAGATGTAGAAAGACTGCTCCAGGATGAAGGTATTGTCAGAAACCGGCTGAAAGTAAACAGTGCCATCAACAACGCCCGGGCCTTTCTGAACATTCAGGAAGAGTTTGGCAGCTTTAATCAATATATCTGGTCCTTTGTGAATCACACTCCAATCCGGAACCAGTGGAAAACCATGTCTGAGGTGCCGGTCACCACCCCGGAATCCAATGCCATGAGTAAAGACCTGAAAAAAAGAGGTTTTTCATTCGCAGGCAGCACTATCTGTTATGCATACATGCAGGCTATGGGGATGGTGAATGATCATTTGGTGGACTGTCCTTCGTACTCCTCACCACTGTTGGTGTCGGTTGAAGCATAAGCTGGTTTTTCCGACAATTCCTTGTCAGACAAACCATAAAGTCGTTTTTCCGGCAACGGCTCTGCACAAATGATGACTTTCGAGGATATGCAGGATTAGAGGGATTGCCTGAAACCCGTTCAAATGCCAACTGGTTGATTGCCGCCAGTCGTTTTGTGGCGTTTTTCTTTTGAAAGTCGAGATCGATATCAATCTCCCCAACCAGATCACTGAGATTTCGGGCAAGCTCCGGGGAAAACGGCTTCAGTGTTCAGGGGTGATTTTCATATCCCGCTCAAGAAAATCCAGGAATCCTGCTATTACAGGGTCTCCTTCGTCACTCTGGCACTTGGAAAGCAGGACGCTGCCATCTGAGCGAATCTCATACTGAAGCTTCTCCTGCTTGTTCAATTCCAGCGCCTTTCTGACCGAGGCCGGAATAATCGTCTGAGAACTATTCAGCTCTGGCATATATTCTGCACATAGCTTTGCAACATAACCTGTTGAACCAAAAACTCATCAGGATGCCCCCGGATAGCGCAGAGAGCGAACAATAACAGTGCAAATTTCCAGAATACTTCCCGACTTCCGCCCACTTTTATTCTGTTATAAATTCCTGGGCTTTATTATGGCGTATTTAATCGCTTACTCAGGAGAAACTTCAGCCGCCCTGAACGATGCCGAAGCGGTTAACACATCCGGTTTGCAACGGATGCTGTCTCAGCGAGTCGCTAAAAGCTACCTGATGATCGGAGCCGACATTAACTCAGAAGACGCCAGAGAGCAGCTCGATAAAAGCATTACGCTGTTTGAAAATAACTTTCAGGCTTTATCAGATTATGCGCCCAACGATGCAATCAAACATCAGCTGAATGTGGTTGCGAAAGACTGGGAAACTTACAAAAAAATGGCACTGTCAGAACCCGACAGAGAAGCTGCAGCTGACCTCATTCAAAAGGCTCTGAGGGTATTCAACAGCAGCAATGACCTGGTTACATTGATTGAAAAGCACTCTGCCACCAGCAAAGCCAGACTGGTCAATGTTTCAGGTCGACAGCGCGCGCTCAGCCAGAGAATAGCTATGTATTACCAGGCTCTGGCCTGGGGCGTCGGTGGCAATATCTATGAGAAAGGTTTTGAGGAATCCATGGCTCTGTTTGAAAGCTCACTGAATGAACTCGACCAGTCCCCCGTGAATACCCCTGAAATCAAAAAGCTGCTCTCCAAGGTTAAAGCTCAATGGTTTTTTTCCAAATCAGGGTTTACGCAATATAAACAGGGACGCTATATGCCTACAGCCATCTCTGTGACCACAGAATCCATTCTCAAGAAAATGCAGGTGTTGACCCAAAAGTACGAACAGGTCATGGTCAATGGTCAGGGGCTAGCCAGCAGTTAGTCCCCGGCTTCCTCAGCGGTATCACGCTACATACCTGTGAAACGCAAGCTGATCCCGGCAAGACCGTCATTATAAAAACCTCCCCAACTCAACACCGTCCTGGTGGCTGCGGGAGGTTTCTGACTGCAAGGCTATACCCTCTCGCTTTGTCCTTTTCCTGCTTACAGCACGTGTTTATGAACTTCCCCTGTTTCTTCTTGTCTAATTTAAGTAAGCAATTAACGGAGTGACTTATGATTCCATCTAATTCAACTAAACCACCTTTATTGGTTACTGGTTCTGGCAAACCGACAACAGAGCCGGATCAGCCAGAAACGGCCAGAGCTACGGCTGTTGACGCCCAAAAAACATCTGGCCTTGATAATCCAACATCCCATGGTGCAGCCAGGCCATTGGCTTCATATTCTATTGAGTCTTCAGACGATGAATCTGAAGACAGTGATGATGATTTTTCAAAACTGCTGGACGAGTATCTTGAAGGCAGTAAAAGCGGAATTTTAAAACTGTTTTCGGATGATCGTGAATGGGTTGATATGGACAAAAACGTTCAAGCACTCAGGCTTGTTAATAGTTTATTCCTTGTTCATGTTCCTGATCAGGGTCAGGCCTACAAAGCCTGGTATATTTCCGGGATGGATTTGCATAATATATTCAAGCCAGAGTTACGAGATATACTCGGGGTGAACAGCCGCTTAGAAGCTGAAGCTTCTGACGACAGAGTAAAAACCTGGAAAGAATTCGTGCAAGAAACGCCTGGAACCAGCTATTTGTGTGGCCCTAATGCTGATGATAAAGTACGGGATTTTTTTGATGTTGACCCAGTTAATGTCACTAAAACCAAAAAAGGGCCAGTTACCGTCACATTTGATATTGCTACCAGAAGTTTTCAGTAAATCATATGAAGATCATTGACAATAGAGCCCAGTCAGGGAAAGGCAAAACACCTTTCCCTTCGGCTCTAAGTACTCAGCCATACGGAATCGAATATTTCTGGCTTATTGGGCAGGCGCTCTGCAAGGCGCAACGACGGGAGCATAGTAAGCTATGTGACCAGAGTTGCAACGCAGTCAGAGTGCCTGAACAATAAGTCAGAAAATATGATTTCGTATGGTTGAGTACTTACATCAGGCTTCAATACCCACAATCAGCCAGGGAGCATCGGGCTCTTTCAAGCTACGTTGCAGATGCCAGATATCGGTAATATCTTCTTCAACACCTTCAACGGTATCGCGATATTTACCGGTGAAGCGCACGCTGATCTCGGCAACAGTGTCGTTGTAATCAGCTCTGCCCAACTCAGCGTCCACAAAGATCACTTCGGTGTGCTGATCGCCACCCAAAGTGGCTCTTTCCGCTTTTAACTGTAAAAACAGTTCAGGGTCCAGATACTCACGAATGATGTCCAGATCGTTTTTATTCCATGCTTCCTGAAGCGTGCGGTAATGGTCTCTGGCACCATTCATGAATGCACTCAGGTTAAAGCCTTCTGGCAGATTCATCGGGACATCACTGGTTCCAAAACCGGTTTGAGGCAAGCTTGTTTGGTCAGCCTGACCGAAGTCATCTTCGCGCTGTTCCCTGTTCTGGCCAAACAGCTGATCTAATGAAGGGGATGGCTGGTTCTGCCCTGACTGTTCCGGGGTGAAGTGAGCATGATTGCCACCATGACCCGCTGCCGTAGCTTTGGCACGGTTCATACTGCGGAACACCTTGAAGAGCACAAAAGCCAGCAAAGCGATAATCAGAATATCCATCATCTGCAGACCAGTGAAAGCACCACCAAACAGAGAGGCAATCAGTCCACCTGCCAGCAGGCCACCCAACAACCCGCCCAGCATACCCTTGCGGGAGCCTTGAGCAGCTGTCTGTTTGCTACCCTGTTGAGGTGCGGCAGCCGGTTGTTTGGGAGCGGGAGCCGTGTTATAAGAACGACCAAAGCTCTTGCCTCCTCCAAACTTTTTAGCATCCGCCACTGGTACGTTGAAGACGAAGCTGAAGGCCATGATGATGGCCATAAAAGAAGCAAATCGTTTTATCATGAATCCGAGAGTCTCTTGTTTCCAATACCCATGGGCCTTAATCCTATGGAGAGCCAGATTTATTGCAAGTCATTCCATAAAAAAACCGCATTAATCAATGAAATAAGTTAGGTACTTAAATCAGGTCTCAATTCATTCAGCCTGAGGAGATCTCTTTGTTTCTCCACAAAGCTCCTCGGAGGACTGTAGAGGGTTCAGTATACCATTGGAGGCACTGATTGTCGGTTTAGTCCGGCGCCCCGTCACCCGAAGGTGGGGGCACAGATCCATCTGTTGGCGGTATCGGTATCTGGAGTCTCCTGACTCTTTCACTTCCGTTAGCTTTATAGTCCGTGGCAGTGGGACTGTTAATTAATTTTTCTAATAATAACCGAGTTTTGATCACCAGCCCTTGACCTGACCTCTCAGTGCTTTTGTCTGGCCTCGCTGATGCTTTCGATCCATGCGTTTTTTCTGTGAAGAACGGGTGGGTTTGGTGGCCTTTCTTTTTTTAGTCACCGCTGTCGCTTTTTGAATCAGGCCCAGTAACCGATTCAGAGCATCTTCACGATTTTTCTCCTGAGTTCTGAAGGACTGCGCCTTGATAACAATGACGCCCTCAGAAGAAATCCTCTGATCACTGAAAGCCAGCAGCTGTTCTTTATAAAAGTCCGGAAGGGAAGAAGCCCTGATATCAAACCTTAAGTGGACCGCCGAAGAGACTTTATTAACGTTCTGTCCCCCAGCCCCCTGGGCACGGATAAAATTAAACTCAATTTCATCCGAAGGAATGGTAACGGCATTGGAAATCTTCAGCATAGAATTCAGTTTCTATCCTGAACAAGCACCCACGGGCGCACAACTACCGCCCATAAATCCGCTTTTTGTTCATGCCAGTTCCTCGCCTGATCATCACTGACCGGTCCCAGTTTCCTGTCATTCAACCAGATTTCTACCGTCGCTTTATCATCAATGGAGATACTGTGAGCGACGGCAACAATATCCAAATCGGGAGCCACCGCCAGCAGGTGGCCGGAAGCAAAGTAGCGCTGGAGATCTTCCCAGGCAATTTTTGCGGTTTCCAGGTTGAGTTTGGCTTTGTTCAGCTCATTGGGGTCTACAGAATCACTCATTAACAATCTGTCTGTCTGATAAAGGTTAATAAAGGCAGAGACTAACACATCCATGGTTTTTTCAGCCAGTCAGGTCTCAGGAGTGCTCAAGCTTCTTCAGACCCGTATGTCTAACGATCTGGAGTCTCCCGAACCGGAGATAACTTTCCATTTTTTGAACCAAATCAAACTTTGCTGGTCCATTAATTAAAAGATTTAAAAAAAAATCAGACTATAGATGGAGTAAATCATGTTAACAGGGATAGCCAATACTACCGCCTCAAACTTGTCCAGCTGGGCCCTTCCGGAAACAAATGTTTCCGCGCCTGCTTCCACTCCAGATTTGAGCAACACTACAGCCGGGTCTGATGGACCCTCAACTCGCTCTGTACACCTGCGACAGATCACTTCTACTGCTGACCAGCATAGTGAATGGATATCCCATGTTCAGAGTGCAATAAGTAGAATTGATATTCCAATTGATAATAAATTTTTGCGAGAAAAAGTAGAAAATGCCAATCATGATCTTGAAAGGATGAGTCCGATCCATCCCGGGAAGGATGAAAAACTCTATTCGCAGTCATTGCAGGAACTGATCTGCTGCCTTGCCGAGGAGCCTATATATCCTGAAAATATTTCCGTTCTTCAAACGCTGGCTGATTTGGGGCTGGGACTTGAAGGCATGTCGATGAATTGTGAAATAAAGATCCCCCCCCGGTTATTAGAACAGTTACTGAGTAACACACGCCATAAAGAAGTGCTGAAAATTCTTGACAAACATGCCAGAAAAATAATCTTTATGGCTGATCCGGGCTATATGGAAATATTGGAAAAATACCTGACCCGGACGCTAATAAAGGAGGCTGCCAGAGAACTTATGCTTGCGCTGGCAAAACTTTGCCAAATGGTCACAAAAATTAATCCATCTCTACAGTTTTCCGATCTTTCAGCAAGCTATCTGATAACAGCTATTTTCGAATCGCTGAGCATCAGGCATGGCAACCCCGAAGCATCAGAGGATTTCTGCCAGAGTATCACCACTGCACTGAATTCAGAGTACTTTGTATCTCAGCTTTCTATGCTGGAAGTGAATGTACAAAGGCATGAAAAACTGATCCTGGAAGAACTGAAAAAGCTGGATGATACGGAGCGGGAACAGCTTCTGGTATCCAGCTTTACATTAGGCCAGTGGGAGCTGTTCAGGCGGTTGCTGGCCGACTCTTCTCCGACAATTCTTAATCGGGAGTTTAATAAGGGCGGGAATATTCTTCACCTTATGGTGACAGCACTGCAGAGCGTGAACTCTTTCGATGGGATATGCAGCTATTCCTGTCTGGAAGCTTATCCCCCCCGCTATGACCAGTTGTTTCAATATCTGCCCGCCGAGACTCTGGCCAATCAACGGGACAACAGCGGCGCAACTCCGCTGTTGCTTTTATACCGACATCACCGCGAGCAGTTAGCATCAGTGCCCATATCCAAAGTGGAAGACCGTCAACTGGCCAAAGCCCGGCGCAGCGCTCTGATCAAGATAACCGCTTCTGCTCACCTCATTGATTGTATGCAGGATCATTTAGACGGAAAATTCCCGTTCAATGTCAACTGGTTTTTTGAGTTCCTGCAACTCTTTAAATCCCTGCCGTCATCTACCTTTAAGGCCGATCGCTTAGGTTCTTCTGACTATTCATACAAAGGACACTTGTTACACAAACCCTTGCCCGGTGCAACCAGGTTACTACAGCCTGTTATCAATTATTTTCACCTTCACCCTGACGTTTTGCGGGATGAGCAGCAGACACTGGAATTAATGAGGTTAATACATCAGAACCGGTTGCCGGTTGAATTTTCTGCGCAGGTGCTCCGGGCTGCCAGCGAGGACATACAAAAAAAACTACTTGAGCACCTGTCAGCAGCACCTGATGATCGCAATTCACTCTTTATTGAACGAAACTACGACGTAGCCCAGAGGAGACGTTTCTACCCATGGCATCTGATTGGCCTTGGGGTTGGCGGCGGGTGTGCGCCTGATCCAGACAGATTTTATTGTCAGAGGTTTCGCCATGCGGTTGCTGAATTTGACAGGGAACACCCAAAAGAGACGGTTCCACGAATTCCCGGGCTTTGGGAAGCAGAGCTACTCAACGTCAACTGCGGGAGTATTATAACTTACGGTCGCAGCCTGGCTTTTCCATCACAAGAGGTACCTGAGGGGTATCGCCGTTTCAAGTTCCTGAAACAGCAACATTGCTCCACAGAAGACTGGCATGATTTTGTCCGCGAGCAGCCACAGCTGGAATTTTTTCGAACCCATAAGGATAAGCTGGGCCTTGAAAGCGCCCTGCTTAAACCACGGGGCATTTATCGTCTGAACGATGCCCTGGACAAGCTCAAAGCCTGTAGATTAACTGAAGAAACCCTGGCAAGCATTGCCCTGGAGCCCGATGGTTCAGCACTGCTACAGGTCTTTGATGATGAAAAAAATACCCAACTGTATCACCACTATCCTTATGAAACCGGAGACGTGACCGGCCTCTCGGTGCAGGCATCCTTTGATGGCCTGAGACTATTTGCCAGAGATGCGGGGCGTCTCTGGCATCACAATTTTCAGGCACCGGATACACTAACTTCATTCCATAATACCGCTAATGGCAGACGCTGGGTACCAACACCCTTTTTTGGAACTCAGAGTGTTCCCGGCACGATGGGAGAGTGGAATGCCCAGCACTACCCAAACGTAGCACCTGCCCCGGTGGGGATGAGAGACTGGGCTGATATCCGCTCATTTGCCGAGCAAACCTCCTACAGCTTTGGTTTGCCAAAACTCTACCTTATAACCGATCGTGAGGGGATGGGCGAATTGCGGATCACTGAGCTTGGGAAAGTCTTTTACGGACTGGTGATTAACTGGCTCAGGGTGCGCCATGACACCAACAGTCTCGATTACAAAAACACGGAGCAGATGAACCAGTTGCAGGATGAGCTGGTGACCATTGCCGCTGACCTGTTTGGTAGTGCTTACCAAATGGACACGCAGGCCATGAAAGCAAGGATATGCCAGAAATTCCCGACAGAGTCGCTGAGCCGGGCTGCACTTGAGTGTGGTTACTGGTGTGACCCGGAACTTCGCTATGTAAAGGATATCAAATCAGGCCGTTTTCCTGATGAGGTTTATCCGGATCATCCGCGTCAGAGCTTTAACCCTGGCCGATTAAATCCAGACACAAAGAACCTGACCGATCTGGGAATTCGGCGCTCATCCAGAGCCAAAGGACCAAATCTGGGTGTTAACACTGGCACCCTGCCAATGCCCCATCTCGACAGTTTGTTCTGGTTTGCACTTTATACGGGGTGGCAACAGCTGGAGCCATCCCGGCAGAGTGTTTCAAGATAACCATCCTGTTAATGGCCTTTTTTATACCCATCGAACATTCCATTTTTTGAACCAAATCAACCTTTGCTGGTCTAAAAATAAAGACGCTACAAAAAATTCAAGTTATTGATGGAGTAAATCATGTTGCCACGGATGACCAACACTATCGCCTCAAACTTGTCCGGTTGGACCGTTCCGGAAACAAATGTTTCTGCCACTGTTTCTGCAGGTTTGAGCAACGTAACAGCCGGGTCTAATGGACCCTCAAGTCGCCCTGTACACCTGCGACAAATCACTTCTACTGCTGACCAGCATCGTGAATGGATATCCCATGTTCAGAATGCAATAGGCAAAATAGATATTCCAATAGGTAATAAATTATTGCGAGACAAGGTAGAAGATGCCCATCATGATCTTGAAACGATGAGTCCGATTCATCCCGGGGAGGATGAAAAACTCTATCCGCAGTCATTACAAGAACTGATCAACTGCCTTGCCAAGGAACCTATATTTCCTGAAAATATTTCCGTTCTGAAAACGCTGGCGGATTTGGGGTTGGGTCTTGAAGGCATCTCGATGTCTCTTAAAATAAACACCTCCCCCCGATTATTAGAACAACTCCTGAATAACACAGACCATGATGCAGTACTGAAAATTCTTGCCGAAGATGCCAAAAATATAATTTTTAAGCCTGATTCGGGCTATATGGAAATATTGGAAAAATACCTGACCCGGACGCAGATAGAGAAGGCTGCCAGAGAGCGTATGCTTACGCCGAGAATGTTCTGCTCAATAGTCACAATAATTAATCCATCTCTACAGTTTTCCGATCTTTCAGCAAGCTATCTGATAACAGCCATTTTCGAATCGCTGGGCATCAGGCATGGCAACCCCGGAGCATCAGAGGATTTCTGCCAGAGTATCACCACTGCACTGAATTCAGAGTATTTTATATCTCAGCTTTCTATGCTGGAAGTGAATGTACAAAGGCATGAAAAACTGATCCTGGAAGAACTGAAAAAGCTGGATGATAAGGAGCGGGAACAGCTTCTGGTATCAACCTTTATATTAGGCCAGTGGGAACTGTTCAGGCGATTGCTGGCAGGCTCCTCTCTCACAATTCTTCTTCGGGAGTTTAATAACGGCGGGAATATTCTTCACCTTATGGTGACAGCACTGCAGAGCGTGGGCTCTTACAAGGAGGTATGCAGATATGGCTGTCTGGAAGCTTATCCCCCCCGCTATGACCAGTTGTTTCAATATCTGCCCGCCGAGACTCTGGCCAATCAACGGGACAACAGCGGCGCAACTCCACTGTTGCTTTTATACCGACATCACCGCGAGCAGTTAGCATCAGCGCCCATATCCAAAGCGGAAGACCGTCAACTGGCCAGAGCCCAGCGCAGCGCTCTGATCAAGCTAACGGCTTCTGCTCATCTCATTGGTTGTATGCAGTATCATTTAGACGGAAAATTCCCGTTGAATGTCAACTGGTTTCTTGAGTTCCTGCAACTCTTTAAATCCCTGCCGTCATCTACTTTTAAGGCCGTCCGCTTAAGTTCTTCTGAGTATTCATACAAAGAACAGTTGTTACACAACCCCTTGCCCGGTGCAACCAGGTTACTACAGCCTGTTATCAATTATTTTCAGCATCACCCGGACGTTTTAAGGGATGAGCAGCAGACACTGGAATTAATGAGGTTAATGCATCAGAACGAGTTGCCGGTTGAATTTTCTGCGCAGGTGCTTCGGGCTGCCACTGCGGGCATGCAAAAAAAACTACTTGAGCACCTGTCAGCAACACCTGATGATCGCGATTCACTCTTTATTGAACGAAACTACGACTTAATCCATTTAAGGCCACGTTTCTATCCATGGCATCTGATTGGCCTTGGGATTGGTGGCGGGTGTGCACCTGATCCTGACAGATATTATTGTCAGGCTTTTCGCCATGCGGTTGCTGAATTTGACAGGAAACACCCAAAAGAGACGGTTCCGCGAATACCCGGGCTTTGGGAAACAGAGTTAGTCAACTGCAGAAGTAGTATTATAACTTACGGTCGCAGCCTGGCTTTTCCATCCACGGAGGTACCTCAGGGGTATCGCCGTTTCAAGTTCCTGAAACAGCAACATTGCTCCACAGAAGACTGGCATGATTTTGTCCGCGAGCAGTCACAACTGGAATTTTTTCGAACCCATAAGGATAAGCTGGGCCTTGAAAGCGCTCTGCTGAAACCAAGAGGCATCTATCGTCTGTTTGATGCCCTGAATAAGTTCAAAGCCTGTGGATTACGTGAAGAAACCCTGGCTAGCATTGCCCTGGAGCCTGATGGTTCGGCACTGCTGCAAGTCTTTGATGATGAAAAAAATACCCAACTGTATCATCACTATCCTTATGATACCGGAGACGTGACCGGTCTCTCGATGCAGGCATCCTTTGATGGCCTCAGACTCTTTGCCAGAGACGCGGGGCGTCTCTGGCATCACAATTTTCAGGCACCGGATACACTAACTTCATTCCATAATTCTGCTGATGGCAGATGCTGGGTACCAACAGCCTTTTTTGGAGCCCAGGGTGTTCCCGGCACGATGGGAGAGTGGAATGCCCAGCATTACCCAAACGTAGCACCTGCTCCGGTGGGGATGAGGGACTGGGCTGATATCCGCTCATTTGCTGAGCAAACCTCCTACAGCTTTGGTTTGGCAAAGCTCTACTTTATAACCGATCGTGAGAGACAGGGCGAATTGCGGATCACTGAGCTTGGGAAAGCCTTTTACGGGCTGGTGATTAACTGGCTCAGGGTGCGCCATGACACCGACAGTCTGGATTGCAAAAACCCCGTGCAAATGAACCAGTTGCAGGATGAGCTGGTGACCATTGCCGCTGACCTGTTTGCCAGTGCGTACAAAATGGATACGGAGGCCATGAAAGCAAGGATATGCCAGGAATTCCCGGCAGAGTCGCTGAGCCGGGCTGCACTTGAGTGTGGTTACTGGTGTGACCCGAAACTCCGCTATGTAGAGGATATCAAATCAGGCCGTTTTCCTGATGAGGTTTATCCGGATCATCCGGATCAGAGCTTTAACCCAGACCTATTAGGTCCAAAAACAGAGAACCTGACCGATCTGGGAATTCGGCGCTCATCCGGAGCCAAAGGGCCAAATCTGGGTATTAACAGCGGCACCCTGCCAATGCCCCATCTCGACAGTTTGTTCTGGTTTGCACTTTATACGGGTTGGCAACAGCAGGAGCCATCCCGGCAGAGTGTTTCAAGATAGTCATCCTGTTAATGGCCTTTTTATATCAATCGAACTTTCTATTTTTTGAACCAAATCAACCTTTGCTGGTCTAGAAACCAAGACGTTACAAAAAAATCAATTTATTGATGGAGTGAATCATGTTGCCACGGACGACCGATACCACCACCTCAAACTTATCCAGCTGGACCGTTCCGGGGACAAATACTTCCCCCCCTGTTTTCACTACAGGTTTGAGCAACAAAACAGCCGGGGCTGACGGGCCCTCTTCTGGTCGCTCCATACACTTGCGACAGATCAGTTCTACTTCTGGCCAGCGTCATGAATGGGTAACCCATGTTCACAATGCATTAAGAAATATTGATATTCCACTTGATAACAGGTTTTTGCGAGAGCTGGTAGAAAATGCCCAACAGGATCTTGACAGGGTGAGTAAGAACAATTCCACAGAGGATGAAAAATTCTATTCGCCGCACTTGCTAAAACTGATCTTCAACCTTGCTTGCCGACCCACCCTTCCTGAAAATATTTCCGTTCTACAGACGCTGGCTGATTTGGGGTTGGGACTCCCGAATGAGTCGGTGGGTAATGAAATACGGATACCGCCGCAATTATTAAAACAACTCTTTGATAACACACACCGTGAAGCAGTACTGGGAATTCTTGGCGAGCACGCCAAAACAATGATGTTTAGGGCTGATCCGGGCTTTATGGAAATATTGGAACACTACCTGAGCCCGTTACAACTTCGCTGGGCTGCCCGGGAGCTTGTGAATTATCTGGCAAGAGATTGCCATTTTCTGGCGGAACTCAACCAACTTCTTCGACTTTCCGATGGTTCGGCACCGTACCTGATAAAAGCTATTTTCAACTCACCGGGCATCAGGCATGGCAACCCTCAAACGTCGCAGGATTTCTGCCAGACAATCACCACTGCAATGGCTTCAGAGGCTTTTATTTTCCAGCTTTGTTTGCTGGAAGTTAATGCCCAGAGGCATGAAAAACTGATCCTGGAAGCACTGGAAAAGCTGGACGAGAGGGGGCGGGAGCGCATGCTGGCATGTGCTTTTATATTAGGCCAGTGGGAACTGTTTAAGCGCTTGCTGTCGGGCTCATCAGCCGCAATTCTAAACCAGACGTTTGCTAACGGCAGTAACATTCTACACCTTATGGCGACAGCCATTCCGAGCTTAAAATCTGGCCTCAGCATACGCAGCTATCGCTGTCTGAATACTTATACTCCCCGCTATGACAAGTTGTTTCAATATCTGCCCGCAGAGACTCTGGCCAACCAACGGGACAACAAGGGCGCAACTCCGCTGTTGCTTTTGTACCGTCATCAATGCCCGCAATTAGCGTCGGCGGCCATGTCCGGAGCGGAAGACCGTCAGCTGGCCAGAGCCCGCCGCAGCGCTCTGATCAAGCTAACCCATTCAGGTCATCTCATTGATTGTATGCAGGATCATTTAGACGGAAAATTCCCTTTGAATGTCAACTGGTTTTTTGAGTTCCTTCTGCTTCACAGATACCTGCCAGCATCCACTTATAGAGCAATCAGCTTACGCTCTACTGAGTATTCATTGTACGAACAGCTAATAGACAAACCCCGGCCCCATGCAAGAGAGTTACTTCAGTCAGTTATCAACTATTTTGAACTTCACCCTGACACTTTAAGGGATGAGCAGCAAACACTGGAACTGATAAAGTTAATACACCGGATCGGATTGCCGGTTGAATATTCTGCGCAGGTGCTCCGGTTTACCACTGGGGACATGCAAAAAAAACTCCTTGGGCACCTGTCGGCAACAGCTGATGATCGCAACTCACTGTTTATTGAACGACGCTACGATGTATCTTATGACGGGAAACCTTATTACTATCCATGGCATCTGATTGGCCTTGGTGTGGGTGGTGGGTGTGCACTTGATCCAGACATGTTTTACAGCGAACGTTTCTGCCATGAGGTTGCTGAATTTGGCAGAAAACATCCGAAAGAGTCTGTTCCGGAAATTTCCGGGCTTTGGGAAGCAGAGTTATTAATCAACAGCGGGAATATTGAAACTTACGGTCGCAGTCTGGCTTTTCCTTCTGCAGAGGTACCTCAGGGGTATCGCCGTTTCAAGTTCCTGAAACAACAACCTGGCGCCACAGAAGGCTGGCATGATTTTGTCCGCGAGCAGCCGCAACTGGATTTTTTTCGAACCCATAAGGATAAGCTTGGCCTCGAAAGCGCACTGCTGAAACCAAGAGGCATTTATCGTCTGTCCGATGCCCTGAATAAGTTCAATGCTTGGGGATTACGTGAAGAAACCCTGGCAATCATTGCCCTGGAGCCCGATGGATCGGCACTGCTGCAAGTCTTTGATGATGAAAAAAATACCCAACTGTATCACCACTATCCTTATGAAGCTGGAAGAGTGGACGGCCTCTCAGTGCAGGCATCCTTTGATGGTCTCAGGCTGTTTGCCAGAGACGCGGGTCGTCTCTGGCAACACAATTTTCAGGCACCGGATACATTAAGCTCATTTCATAATGCTGCTGATGAAAGATGCTGGGTCCCCACACCCTTTTTTGGAAACCAGTGTCTTCCAGGCACACTGGGAGAGTGGAATGCCCAAGATTACCCAAACATAGCACCAGCCCCAGTGGGGATGAGAGACTGGGCTGATATCCGCTCATTTGCAGAGCAAACCTTCTCCAGCTTTGGTATGAGCAAAATTTATTGTGTAACTGATTGTGAGAGACAGGGCGAATTGCGGATTACTGAGCTTGGAAAAGCGTTTTACGGGCTGGTGATCAACTGGTTGAGAGTGCGCCATGACACCGACAATCTGGATTACGAAGACAGCGTGCAGATGAAGCAATTGCAGGAAGAGCTGGTGACGATTGCCGCTGATCTGTTTGGTAGTGCCTATAAGATGTGCACGGAGGCTATGAAAGCAAGGATATCTCAAGAATTCCCGGCAGAATCGCTGCGTCGGGCTGCACATGAGTGTGGTTACTGGTGTGACCCGAAACTCCGCTATGTACAGGATATCAAATCAGGTCGTTTTCCTGTTGAGCTATACCCGGATCATCCGGATCAAAGCTTTAACCGTGAACATTTGAACCCAGACGAAGAGAACTTTACCGATCAGGGGTTTCTTCGTTCATCCAGAGCCAAAGGACCAAATCTGGGTACTGACTCCGGCACCCTGCCACTGCCCCATCTGGACAGTTTGTTCTGGTTTGCTTTATATACAGGGTGGCGCCTGCAGGAGCCATCCCGAGGGAGTGCTTCAAGATAATCACCCTGATAATGGCATTTTGTTGCGAGAGCAGATCAATAAACCGATCCTCTGAGTCTTAAGGCTGCTGACGTGTAGCAGAAACCACAATTTCACGCACACAAACATTTTGAGGCTGGCTGTAAACAAAGTTCACGCAGCTGGCGATGTCTTCTGGATGAATAACGCCACCCATGCTGTCTTTCCAGCTTTCATAACCTTCCCTGATATCACTGGACGTGGTGTGACTCAGCAGCTCGGTCTCTACTGCACCGGGAGCAAGGGTAATCACCCTTACATTGTCGTCTGCAACTTCTTCACGCAGGGTTTCTGACAAGCCATGAACCGCAAATTTGGTGCCACAGTAGGCCATATGATTAGGAAAGCCTTTGATACCAGCAATGGAACTCAGGTTAATAATAGTGCCACCCTTGCGCTTTTTCATTTTGCCAATAACAGCTCCAATACCATTAAGAACACCGTTCACGTTAACGCGGATCATTTGATCCCACTCGGCTGGATCTTGTTCATTCGCATTACCCAGCAACATCACACCTGCATTATTGACCAGACAATCAGTCTCACCGTAAACAGATTCCGCTTCATCCACTGCGGCATAAAAAGCTTCGCGATCAGTCACATCGACTTTTCTGCACAGCGTGTTGGGCAGGCCCAGAGCATCCAGCTTTTCAATTCTTCTTGCCAGCAGTAACAGTGCATGGCCCTGGGCACTGAACTGACGGGCGATGGCTTCACCAATACCGGAACTGGCACCTGTAATCACTACCAATGGTTTTGTCATGGGAGGAATTCCTGTTAATACCAATCGAACTTAAATCGTACCTGGCATGAGTTCGTAACCAATCAGAATTGAGCGATACTCTACCTTCAGACTCACCTCTTGCAGAAATACCTTTTGGTTTGGACATCAATGAGTTTTTATTATCTACAGGCCTACCTGGATGCCCTGCAGCGAATATCAATGCCTGAAAAATGTTATGTGAGATCAAAACTTGTAAAAGAGTTTCAATTCCTGGCAAGAACTACTGTATTATTTTTGTGCCTTGTCCGCCGCCTGAAGAATAGTTTCAGATGACTTAACCTGCCCGGGAACCTCCGTGAACCATAGCAATACACCCATTCTTTATTCTTTTCGTCGATGCCCTTACGCCATGCGTGCCAGACTGGCTCTGACTTACGCAGGTATTACCCTTGAGCACAGAGAGATATTACTGAAAAACAAACCTCAGGCGATGCTTAGTGTCTCACCAAAAGGCACTGTTCCTGTTTTGGTACTTCCTGGAGGCAGAGTCATTGATGAAAGTCTTGATATCATGCTCTGGGCACTGGCTGTCAATGATCCTGAAAACTGGTTACCTGAGAATCCTGATGACAGAGCTGAAATCATGGCACTGATCCGCAAAAGTGATGTCGAGTTTAAGCCACGACTGGATCGCTATAAGTATGCCGATCGACACCCTGAGCATCCCATGGAGTTTTACCGTACTCAGGGTGAAGAGTTTATAGCGCTTCTGGACAACAAACTCAGCAGTCAGAACGGATTAATGTCCGATAAAGTCACCCTGGCGGATATGGCAATTGCTCCTTTTATACGACAGTTTGCCCATGTAGACAGAGACTGGTTCTATTCAACGCCTTACCAGAGAGTGCATCAATGGCTGAAGCGCTTTCTTGAATCCGGGCTGTTTTTGCAAATCATGGGCAAACACCCTTTATGGGAAAATTAACACTCAGAAATCTCCCTTCGAAATCAGAGACCATGGCAAAACTCCAACAACTCGTTCCCACGCCAGGACCCAAAGGGCCTGAAAGCATGGGAACCAGAGTTTTGCAACAGCCTCAATTGGCGGTGATTTACGCCGGATTTGCTAATTATCTGGTTAGTGACTTACAACTCGTCTTTATCCTTGGATGTATCAGTGGCCCGGGCAGCTATAGACTGAAAGGCGTCGCTGAGTTCCTGATATTTTTCCTCTAACTGTTCTGCAGTGGCTTCCGCATTGTCATCAAGCCAGGCAATGGCATCCTGAACGTTATTATCAAGAAGGCTCTTGTCTTCATCAGAGAGTTTACTTACCCAGCCGTTACTGTCATCCGTCAATTGGGCGCGTTGCGAATAAACAATTGATTCCAACTTGTTACGGGCCTCAGCTCTTTTTTGTGTCTGCTGATCCTGCTCCGCGAATTTCTCGGCATCCTGAACCATTTTTTCAATTTCCTCTTCGCTCAGTCGGCCAGTATCTTTGTTAATAACGATATTGTTACTGCCACTGGATTTTTCCTCGGCCTTCACCGTCAATATGCTGTTCTCGTCCACAGAGAAAGTCACATCTATTTGAGGAGTGCCCCTGGGAGCAGGTGGAATACCGGTAAGATCAAACTTACCCAACAGGTGATTGTCCTTCGTCATAGGACGCTCCCCCTCGTAGACCTGGATAGTCACTGTGGTCTGGCTATCGCTGGCAGTGCTGAATATCTGGTGTTTCTTGGTGGGGATTACCGTATTGCGGGTCAGTATTTTTGCGAAAACCCCGCCTACTGTCTCAATCCCCAGGGAAAGTGGGATGACATCAAGCAGAAGTATGTCGCTGGTTGACTTATCCCCACTGAGCACCGCTCCCTGAACAGCAGCACCATAGGCGACGGCCTCATCCGGATTGATACTATGATTTAAAACTTTACCTTCAAAGAAATTGCTTAGCAGCTCCCGAACTTTAGGGATTCGGGTGGAGCCACCAACCAGAATAATCTCGTGGATATCCCCGCGTTCAAGTCCGGCGTCTTCCAGAGCCTTCTTCACGGAAGTCAGTGTTTTTCGGAACAGGTCAATATTGATCTCTTCAAATTTCGCTCTGGACAGTGGCTCGCTGAAGTCCTTTTCATCTGCCAGTGACTCAACTTCAATCCGGGCCTGATGGGACGCTGACAAAGTGCGCTTGGCCTTCTCCACCTCACGGCGTAATTTTTGCTGAGCGCGTTTGTTATGGGTCAGATCAAGACCGTATTTACGTTTGGCAATTTTACTGAAGTGATTAACCAGTCGCTGGTCAAAGTCCTCCCCCCCAAGGTGGGTGTCGCCAGCAGTAGCCAGTACCTCAAACACACCGCCATCAATCGTCAGTATTGATACATCAAAAGTGCCACCACCAAGGTCAAATACCAGTATGTTTTCTTCACCCTTGAGCCTTGCATCCAAACCATAAGCCAGTGCCGCTGCCGTCGGTTCATTGATGATTCGCTCCACAGTCAACCCTGCTATTGTGCCAGCATCCTTGGTAGCCTGGCGCTGGGCGTCATTGAAATAGGCAGGTACAGTAACAATCGCACGGGTAACTTTATGCCCAAGATACTCTTCAGCAGTTACCTTCATTTTGCTCAGCACCATTGCGCTTAACTCTTCCGGAGTAAATGAAAAATGTTCCCGCTGGGTTGTCATTTCCACCTTGGGCTGACCATTGACATTGATGACACTGAAAGGGAAGTGCTTGATATCCGCCTGCAATTGCGGGTCATCATAACTTCGACCAATAATGCGCTTGACATCAAACACCGTAAGCTCCGGATTTCTGGAAGCCTGGTTCTTCGCAGCGTCTCCAACAAGACGCTCATTTTCCGGCGTCCATGCGATAAACGATGGCGTTATTCTATTTCCCTGATCATTGGCGATGATTTCCGTTCGCCCATTGCGACGAATACCCACACAGGAGTAGGTGGTCCCCAGATCAATACCGATAATAACTCCTTTCTCTTCGCTAGCCTCTGATTGGGCAGAGGCAAAGATTATCAGAGCGCGAAATAGCATAGCCTTAATAAATGACTTTTGAATTAAACCCCACTCCAGCATGATCAGCACCTTTATTAACGGATTTGAAGTTAACAGTTATCCCAGGCAATCAATGGCAGAGCGCTTGCTAATACAAACGCACATCCTAAAAACGCTAATCTGAACTCTATGCCTTCGTCAGAAGAGGAAGGATTGGCAAGCGCAGGCCCCCTTAGACCTCTCATAGTTTCCAAGAGTCGAACGGGAATTACGCTTGAGCATAAAATTCAGTTGCGCAAGTCAAACTTTACACTCAACGTTTTTCAGTCAACTTGCGCTAAAAAGTGAACTGTTTTATCGAATTGACCGGAAAGCTAGGCCATTATTTCTGGATTTTCAACCAATCCACTTACTTTCCAAACAGTCTCTCGAACTGGGTGACTTGGGAAATTTCCACGATGCATCAATGTTCCAATCCCGCTATAATCCCGCAGTTTTCAACATGAAATGTGGTCAGGCGGTGGTGTGAACCGTTTTATATTTATTTCTTTTAGATCTTAAAGTGCATTTAACTGCATTTTTTGGACATATATAATGAGCGGCCGCATTCGGGTATTGACGATGCTGACACCTGGATAAGGCACTCCATGGTCAGCCTGCCCCCAGAACACTCTCGGTAGAGTCAAAATGGAACAGATGAGCGAACTGGTACTGATTATGATCAGTGCCATCCTGGTCAACAACTTTGTACTGGTTCAGTTTCTGGGCCTCTGTCCGTTTATGGGTGTCTCCAACAAGCTGGAGTCAGCCATGGGTATGTCTCTGGCCACCACGTTTGTTCTCACTCTGGCCTCTATCTGCAGCTATCTCACTTATCGGTACCTACTGATTCCCCTGGGTCTGGAATTTCTCAAAACCATTGCCTTCATCCTTGTCATCGCAGTAGTGGTTCAGTTTACCGAGATGGTGGTCAGAAAAGTCAGCCCCCTGCTGCACCGTGTCCTTGGCGTATTCCTGCCTCTGATCACCAGTAACTGTGCTGTTTTGGGTGTGGCTCTGCTGAACAGCAATCGATTAAACAGCTCACTGGTTGATTCTGCGACCTACGGCTTCGGCGCTGCTGCCGGTTTCTCGCTGGTGCTGGTTTTGTTCTCTGCCATGCGTGAACGAATTGCTGCTGCCGATGTCCCAACTCCTTTCAGGGGAGCGGCCATCGGAATGATCAGTGCTGGCCTGATGTCACTGGCCTTTATGGGTTTCACCGGCCTGATCAAACTGTAAGGGAGAGCTGTCAAGGTTTATGGAAATCGTCATTTTCGCCATTATCGCCCTTCTTGCCCTGGCGCTCGTTTTTGGCGCCATACTGGGTTTTGCCAGCGTTCGCTTCAAGGTGGAAGGCAACCCTATTATCGACCAGGTGAATGAACTACTGCCCCAGACCCAGTGCGGTCAATGTGGTTTTCCGGGCTGTCGTCCCTATGCAGAAGCAATTGTCAGCGGTGAATCCATTAATCGTTGCCCTCCCGGTGGTCAGTCCACTATCAATGCACTGGCTGACCTTCTGGATGTAGAGCCAGAGCCACTGGACGAAGAGCACGGCGCCGAAAAACCACCCATGGTCGCTTATATCCGGGAAGATGAGTGTATCGGTTGCACCAAATGTCTACAGGCTTGCCCGGTTGATGCCATTCTCGGCGCTGCCAAGCAGATGCATACGGTTATGAAAGATGAATGCACCGGCTGTGATCTCTGTGTTGAACCCTGTCCTGTTGATTGCATAGACATGGTAACCATCGAAACAACCACCCGTACCTGGAGCTGGAACCTGCCCTCCAGAGCAGAACCCGACCTGATAGCCACTGACATGAGAGGTCAAGCCCTATGAATTTGCCTCTCAGGGACATTACTGAATCCGGGCACTTGTCCAGAGGCAAAGTTTGGCCTCTGACGGGTGGTGTTCATCCTGAAGAAAACAAGCACCAGTCCAACCGCACGCCAATCAGGCCGACTCCCATGCCGGAGAAGTTGATTCTGCCATTGTCACAGCACGCGGGATCTCCTGCCCAACCCATTGTTTCTGTTGGCGACATCGTATTGAAGGGACAGATGATTGCCAAAGCGACCGGCTTTGTCAGTGTGCCCGTTCACGCACCTACCTCAGGCACTGTAACTGCAATAAGTTCGCAAGCTATTCCCCATCCCTCCGGGATGCACGACGAGTGCATTACATTGGTTCCGGATGGAAAAGATCAATGGTGTGAGCTAAAGCCCGTCAACGATTATACTTCTGTTGAGCCAGCCACCCTGGTTGAACTTATCCGCCAGTCTGGTATTGCGGGTATGGGCGGAGCAGGCTTCCCAACCGCAGTCAAGCTATCGCCAAAGAGCCCGGTACACACCCTGATCCTGAATGGCTCGGAATGTGAGCCGTATATCACGGCTGATGACATGCTGATGAGAGAACGTGCCGACAGCATTATTGCCGGCGCAGAGATTTTGCAACACCTTCTCAATGCCGAACGCTGCCTGATCGGCATTGAAGACAACAAGCCAGAAGCGATTGAAGCTGTTAAAAAAGCCGTTGCTCTGTGCGACAACGGTCACAGGATGAAAGTGGTCGTCTTCCCAACCAAATACCCTTCCGGTGGTGAAAAGCAGCTGATTCAAATACTGACAGGTCTTGAGATACCCTCCGGGAAACTGCCTTCTGATTTGGGTATTGCTGTTCAGAATATCGGCACGACGGTGGCTGTCTACGAGGCTGTCCAGCATGGAAAGCCCCTGATTTCCAGAATCACCACCATGACCGGCAAAGCCCTCTCAAGCCCGGGTAATCTCGAAGTTCTTCTGGGCACACCTGCCAGACATCTTCTCTCCTGTGCAGGCATCAATGATCAGGAGCTGGAAACATTGATTATGGGTGGCCCCATGATGGGTTTCACGCTCAATGAGCAGGATGTCCCTGTCACCAAAACCAGCAACTGCCTGATTGCCGGAACCCGGGAAGAATTCCCTCCGGCTATGCCCGCTCAGGCCTGTATTCGCTGTGGTATGTGCGCAGAAGCCTGTCCTTCCTCTTTGCTGCCTCAACAGCTTTACTGGCATGCGAAATCAGAAAATCATGAGCAGCTGAAGCATCATAACCTGTTTGACTGTATCGAATGCGGTGCCTGCTCCTATGTTTGCCCGAGCAGTATTCCACTGGTTCAATATTACCGCGCCTCAAAAGGTGAAATTCGGGCTCAGGAAGCCAGACATGCCAAAGCAGAGCGCTCTAAAGTTCGCTACGAAAATCGCCAGGCCCGTCTGGAAAAAGAGCAGGCTGAAAAAGAAGCCAGGCGTAAGGCTAATGCTGAACGCGCTGCCAGGTTAAAAGCTGAGAAGGCGGCTTCAGGCAATAAAGTTTCATCAGCAGCCCCGGACCCTGTCCAGGCCGCCATTGAAAGGGCCAAAGCCAAAAAAGCAGCCACTGGCACAGCTACCAGCAAGCCGGCAAAAGCGACACTGTCAGGAGATCAGAAAGAGCTCAGGATCCAATTGTCTCTGGCCAACGCCCAGCTGAAGAAAACCCGCAGAGCTCTGATTCAGGCTCAAGAGAAAGCAGAAGGCGACGTTGACAAGCTAAGTGCTGACGTCAGTATGCTGGAGAACCAGGTGGCAAAACTGCAGAAAGATTTTGATGCTGCAGCCGTTTCAGAGCCTTCAGCTATAAAACAGCCTTCAGCTATAAGACAGTCTTCAGCTATAAAACAGCCGCCGAAAACTGAAAAAGCCCTTGATGAAGAAGCCGCCAAAAAGCTGAAAATAGAATCCGCTATGGCTAAAGCGGCCTTGAAAAAAGCAGAAAGAGCTTTGGCCTCAGCACTCGAAGAAGGTAGCTCTGAAACAGAAGCCCTCAAGGACACTGTAGAAGAGTGCCGCCAGAAAGCAGAGCGTCTGGCCAAAGAATGTGCTAACGCCGATATAGAAAAGCCTGCAAAACCCGCAGCGGATGACAAAAAACTGAAAGTTGAGCGTGCAATGGCCAAAGCAGCTTTGAAGAAGGCTGAGCGCGAAATGGCTAAAGCCCGGGAATCGGGCTCCATTGACACAGTACCCCTTCAGGAAAAAATAGACGAATGTCGGCAAAAGCTTGAACAGCTGGAATCTGGAAAAGCATCCGTTGCTGATAGCGAACCGGAGACGACCAGACCATCATCCCCGGCAAAAGTAGAAGCCAGCGACGACCTTAAGAAATTGAAAATTGAGAACGCCATGGCCAGAGCCGCTCTCAAGAAAGCCCAAAGGGCACTGGATAACGCCGAAGGCGATACTCATGCCCTGGAAGCTGCGCTGATGGAAGCACAAGCCAAAGCAGCTGAAGCTGAAAATGCTCTGACCGCAGCAGGTTAAATCTCATTTAATAAACAGTCGGAATTTACGATGACCCTGGTAAGGCAGACATCCCCCCATGCTCGCAGCCCGAACAGCACGCAGCAGGTAATGAAATGGGTCCTACTGGCAGCAATGCCGGGTCTGGCCATGCAGACAGTCTTTTTTGGCTGGGGAACGCTGATCAATCTCGTCTGGTGCGTATTCATTGCACTGGGCTCGGAAGCCTTGGTGCTGAAAATACGACAACGCCCTATCGGCTTTTATCTCTCTGATGGTTCTGCGATTGTCACTGCCGTGCTGCTGGCCCTGGCACTTCCACCTCTGTCTCCATGGTGGCTAACCCTGATAGGGACCTCCTTCGCTATTATCATTGGCAAGCAGCTCTATGGGGGGTTGGGCAACAATCCATTTAACCCGGCCATGTTAGGCTATGTGCTGCTACTGATCTCTTTCCCTCAGGAAATGACACAGTGGTTACCTCCACTGGGTTCAGCAACAGGCGCAGAGGGTCAGGCTGCAGTGAAAAGTTTCAGCGATGCGCTTTTCACCATTTTTCCATTGTTCGGCCAACCCGTTAATGTTGATGCCATCAGCATGGCAACGCCGCTGGATATTGTTCGGGAGAATACATCTCTGACCATGAAAGAACTCTGGTCAGAGAATACAGCCTTGCAATATTTTGCTGGCAGAGGTTGGCTCTGGATCAACCTTGCTTATCTGTTGGGTGGACTTTTCCTGCTCTACAAAAAAGTTTTCACCTGGCACGCACCAGTGGGAATGCTGGCAGCCCTGCTGGTGATGTCTACCCTGTTCTGGGGTGGCACCGGATCTGGCAGCCACGGCTCACCACTGTTCCATTTATTCAGTGGTGCCACTATGCTCGGCGCCTTTTTCATCATTACCGATCCCGTCAGCAGTGCTACCAGTAACAAGGGCAGGCTGATCTTTGGCGCTGGCATAGGAATTCTTGTTTACGTTATCCGAGTCTGGGGCGGGTATCCTGACGGTGTCGCCTTCGCCACACTGTTAATGAATATGGCTGCACCCATGATTGATTATTACACCCAGCCCAGAACCTATGGTCATAAGAAGCCCAACAAGGGTTTGCCAAAACAGCCCTGAGTGAATGAATGCGAAATGAGTGACTTACGAATGCCCATAGAGAAAGAAAGTCAAAATGAACCAGAGTCGTCTGCCGAACAAACGACACCTTTTGTCGGTCTGGCCAGCAGCATCGTCCGTAATAGTCTGACACTGGGTTTGTTTGCCATTCTCACTGTGGGCCTTATCGCTCTGACTTTTGTTTTGACAGAAAAGAAGATTCATGCTCAGGTTCGTGCCTTTGAAGCCAGGGCGCTGAAAGAAATTCTTCCGGATAACACACACGACAACAACATTCTGGATGCCCGAATTACCATTCCGGCCAATGATTTACTGGCAACCTCTAGCGAAAAGTATGGCTACGTAGCTTTCAAGAATGACAAGCCTGTGGCAGTTATTCTCCCCGCCGTAGCCCCCGACGGCTATGCCGGAAAAATCGATCTGCTGGTGGGTATTTATGCCGACGGAACCCTGGCTGGTGTCAGAGCTACCCAACATAAGGAAACACCCGGACTCGGTGATAAAATAGACACAAAAGTCTCTGACTGGATTTTGCAGTTCCAGGGTAAATCGCTGCTGGACCCTGCCCCTGAAGATTGGGGTGTCAAGAAAGATGGCGGCCAGTTTGACCAGTTCACCGGAGCTACTATAACCCCCAGGGCTGTTGTCGGTTCCGTTTATCGAACCCTGAACTATTTTGACGCTCACAGGCAAGCACTCTTTAAAGAGGGCGAGGCAGCCATGAACGGAGAAACTGCTCTAAGCGAAGAGACTGACTTGAAAGGAGAGACAGCCTTGCGCGAAGAAAGAGGTGCAGAAAAATGACCAATGACGTTGCTACTGATTCAGCGCTGCAGAAAAAATCATTATTTGCCGATCAATCTGCCGCCAAGATTGCCTGGGACGGACTCTGGAAAAATAACCCGGCCCTGGTCCAACTGCTGGGTCTTTGCCCCCTGCTGGGTGTATCCAACACTGTAGTTAACGCTCTGGGACTGGGCGTTGCGACCATGCTGGTTGTCATGGGCTCAAACATCGTTGTTTCCCTGATTCGACATCAGGTGACTGACGCGATTCGCCTCCCCGTTTTTGTTATGGTCATCGCCTCCTTTACCACCTGCATAGAGCTTTTGATGCAGGCCTACACTTATGAACTGTACAGGATTCTGGGTATCTTCATTCCCCTGATTGTCACCAACTGCATTATTTTGGGCCGTGCAGATGCCTATGCCTCCAGGCAACCCGTGATTCCTGCCGCTTTTGATGGGTTTATGATGGGAGCAGGCTTTGCTGCCATTCTGGTTCTGCTGGGAGCGCTTCGGGAACTGATCGGTCAGGGAACACTATTCTCAAGTATGGACCTGCTGCTGGGCCCTGTCGCACAAAACTGGACAATTGTCGTTTTTCAGGACTACAAACAGTTTCTGTTCGCCATTCTTCCTCCCGGAGCCTTCGTATTCATGGGCTTTCTTATCGCCATCAAGAATGTCATCGACAAAAAGCTGGAAGCAACCAGAAAGGCTCAGGAACCGTTATCAGAAGTGGGCAGTAAACGTGTTCGAGTAACTGGGAATATCTAATGAATAAGGAAAAAAGGACCCGAATTTTTACCCGGTTACGGGACCAGAACCCTAACCCGACGACAGAACTCAATTACTCCTCATCCTTTGAGCTTTTGATCGCCGTGATTCTTTCAGCTCAGGCAACGGATGTTGGCGTTAACAAAGCGACAGATAAATTATTCCCGGTGGCCAATACACCCCGGGCCATTTTGGATCTGGGTCTTGAAGGTCTGAAGGAGTTCATCAAAACCATTGGCCTGTTCAATGCCAAAGCCGAAAATGTCATAAAGACCTGTGGAATGTTGCTCGAACACCACGGCGGCCAAGTCCCTGATACCCGCGAAGCCCTCGAAGCATTACCCGGTGTGGGCAGAAAAACTGCAAACGTTGTGCTGAATACCGCTTTCAAGCAACCTGCTATGGCTGTAGACACTCATATATTCAGAGTTTCCAACCGGACCGGAATCGCTCCGGGCAAGAATGTTCTGGAAGTGGAAAAAAAACTGGTCAGACTGGTTCCCAAAGAATTTCTTCTGGACGCTCACCACTGGCTCATTCTTCATGGTCGCTACGTCTGCAAGGCCAGAAAACCTCAGTGCGGCAGCTGCATTATTGAAGATTTGTGTGAATTCAAGAAAAAGACTTCCTGACCTATTAGTACCTGACCAGGCACCGAGACTCCGTCCTGAGCTTGTCGAAGAATGATGGCTCCACATTTCGACAAGCTCCGGACGAAGCGAATAGAGTATAGTGCTTCAGAAACGGCAATAACCTCTGTTAATCCAGGCGGCAACAGCTGCGGAAGTAACAGCGGACAGAATTCCAGCATAAGGAATCGCTGAAAAATAACTGACAGCGGACGAAGTGTTAGCCGGATCGCAAACCTCTGTATAACTCGCAGGGTAGTAACCATGAGCTCCAATATAGGCTTGAGTGGTGGGTGATAGCATAAACGTTGCAAAGGTTTCAGCTGCTTTGGTGCTGGTAGAACCCTCTATTATTACCATTTCCTGCCTGAGACGATGAAAATCATTGTCTTTTAACAGGGACACCTCGTCATCTTTGGGATAATTGTGCCTAACATGATGTGAATCCCTGGAGTGATCATCTTCTTCATGAAACACTAATGAGGCCGGGAGCAGAGCAAATAGCTCTGTTTTGTTTATGTTGTTGTTCCAGACATCATGGGTACTGTTTTCGATCTTGATTCTCCTCATTCTATTCAAGGGATAGTATAACCCCGCAGCCTCAAGCAGATCCTCCGCCCTCTTGCCATAGGGAGAATCCTTAGGATCCGGAATATAGACTGTCTCATTGCGATGCTTGGAGATAAAGTCACCCAACTCCTTCACTGTAATAGTCTCTTTTCCATGACCGTGACCATGATCTTCGGTCTGGTTACCCATCTTGTGCAAGAACGCAAGCCGACCATACGCATAGGTTTTCCGGGACTTCGGTTTGGCTTTTTGTAGCCGCACCAGCGTCGCCGGGTGGGTTTCATCTGCGCTGAGAAAGACGTCGAAGGCCTCGTCATTCATAATACGATCAAACAAATCATCACTTACGCCTTTTACCAGCGTAAGCTCAATGTCCGGATGGAGTTTGTTAAAGGTTTTTCTCAACTCAACAGCCGTCGGGTAAAAGTTGGATGCAACCGCAATTTTCAGCGTGTCTGATAAAACAACGGGACTGAGAAATATCAGAGCCAGAGCAAAAAATGTGGCGCGATAGATTTTTTTAAAAAAACCATGTCGTGTATTAGACCTGAGAGACTGCCAATACTCTTTGAAACTCCATTTCGGGCAGCTGAATAAAGTCGGCATTAACGTAGTCATAACAACTCTATGTTTACTGGTAGATAGGGCAAGAAAGTATAGACGGTATTTATGCGATGTATTTTTTTATCGGTTTAGTCTCACTCGTCATTTGGACATTGGTAAGGTCCGCAAATGCTGACGTACATGAAATTAAAGGTATCAATCACCTGTTGTATAGTCATTTCAATGATGCCGGTCCTGGCAGGGCTTCTCTCTGCTGTAGGCTTCGATCTTGCAATATTTAAAGGAATGACGCCCTGCCCTGCAGCCAATGCCTTCGGAAAAGTTTGATTAACAATAGCGGTAATCAGAGACTCTGTCAGGCCTAATGCGAAACCATAGTCAGGGGAACTGGGATTACTCGCCATGTATTCATATATTACTTTATTTTCTGAAGAAGCAGGTTGAATATGTCTATTAATGGTAAGGAGACTTTCAACCGCATCAGAACGACCATGAGGGTCACGAATATAAACAATCTCTTTTTCTTTGTCATAACCGATCAGACTATAGGCATGCCGGGGTCCGATTCCCTCAAATGGCCTTAGCTTCAAGGGGGCTGACAACACTGAGGTAATAAAAAAAATTGCTGCTTTTTCATCAACCACAAAAGAGTTGAGTAGCATCTTTAAAAGATCCTGAGATTCAAACTGCGGGTTGATGTGCCCGGAAGGTGAATTCATGAGTGCCTCATTGGCTAATGGAGGTTGTACTTGGACCAGCTCAGAATATTGATGATACTCGAATCGCGCCTGATCATTTCGTCCCCGTACATTATAATATTTTTTCGACAGATGCGCATAAGCGGCTTCCAGCATGGCCAGCCAGATACCGCCATCGCGTGTTTCGGCAAAGTGTGAGTAACGCTCAACTTCTCTGAATTGAATCACTTCGCGTTTAGCAATCCCGGGAAAAACAATTTCAAATGTCTGTTCATCGAAGGGATAAAAGTAATTGAATGCGAGCCTTTTTCCCGTTTCTGAGCTGACTATTGAGGCAAGCGTAGCGATCAGAACACAATCTGGAAAATACCCCTGCAGGAGATTATCCGGAGTAACACTCGTCAGACCTTGAGGAAAAAGTCGTCTGTAGCCGTCGGCAAACGGTTGCCGTTCGGGTTTTACAAGCCAGGCATCCCAGAAGGTGTTGTCCTGCTCGTGGTGATACTTTGCGACTCGCCCCGACAGTTCAGCCAACTCAATGCTTTCTCTGCTTAATGAGGCAGTGACAGGGTTTTGCCATGACTCGAAATTAACAAGATAAAGTCTGATGGTCTGGTAAAGGTCTTTGTTCAGATAGGGTGCATGGTAGCCCTCAATCAGCTCATCGTAGGAGAGCAGGCCATCAAAGTCTTTATCAAGGGCACCTGCCAGCTCCGGGAAGTAGCGGTAGGCCGACGGATAGCCGGGTGAAAATACCCCGCCTAAAACCTGAACAGAAAAAAATAGCAAACTCGTCAGTAATAAAGGGTGTAAGCGGTCCATAGTACTTTTTCTCCAAAAAAAACCTTAATCAGCTCGTCAGGTATTGCGATACAACCCGCTATTAATTAGATGACAGAAGGCTCCGAAGAATTCCTATATGAGTTAGTGAAATGGACACTATTGTTAGCAGAATCGCCGTGTGCCTGCTCAGAATCAGCTTGTTTATTCTGAGCTAAAGCGCACCGGGTCTGAATTTAAGGCCATAAGGTTCCTGCAACGATTGAAATAGAAAACAGTGCTGACTCTTCTTATTTGATTGTCTGGAACTAGTTGCACTTTCTGTTGTCCAAATAGATATCGACAACATTAAATCCAGAGAGGTACTTAATTATGCAACCTGTAAAATCCCCATCATCACTGCCACTAGACAACTCAATCAGGCAGGAGCAATCTGACCAGTTAACAGACACCTCAGGAAGGGCTGATAACGGAAGGGCAGTAAACAGCTGGTTTGGCGCTATCTATAACGGTTTCTTCCGCGCTATTGGCTACGGAGAAACCGGTACAGACACTGCTTCAGCTCTTTCCGACAGGACAATCGCTGCTTCTGTCTCCGGCAGCTCTGCACACACAGGCTCCATCCCGGCAGCCGATCCACAACCAGCCACTCCGATGGAACTCACAGAGGTTTTACCTGCTCTGGCAGAGGCCATAAGTGCAAAAGATGCCGCCCGGGTAAAATCACTGCTGGCATCACTGAAACTGACATCCCCGAATCAAGCTGCGCAAGTAGCCGAGGATAACCTTAAAACCATTTTGCAGGATTATTTCCCATCTGCTCGTAAAATACCCCAAAATGATTACATAAAGCTGAAAAAGCTTATCGACTGTTTGCTGGCCAACTGTGGCAATGGTGGTTATGCACTGGCGAATTCAGCTCTGAACCTTTTTGTCGTTCGGGGAGATTTTCCACATGCCCAGTCTGTTAGAGATAAACATCAGGCAATTCTGGAAGCAGATCATCTTCAGGTAGCCCTCGATAAGGAGGTCCAGAATTACGCGCCATACGTTAAACATACCGACGACTCTTACCCACGCTTCCTCCATAGCCACAGCAAAGCGCTACTGGCCCTGGCGGATCAGCAAGATCATCAAACCATGGAGATTGCCAGGAAAACGTTCGCTGACGGGCTGGAAAAATGTTTGAGAGACACCCAATGGGTGCGAGGCTTGCCCCCACAAGATTTTACTGAGATAGAGAGGTGTTTTTGGGAATTTTACAAATTCGGCATCAAGGATGAGGAGCTGGCCTACCCCTTCCTGAATCTCTTCTTTATCAGGGGTGATTACGAGTCGGCAAAGAAAGTTGCATCGGACGGTATCCGCATTACCGACGAGGACCTTTGCAAAGCCCTCAGGGATCATTTTCACCAAGATTCTGTCAAGCAACTGTTTGAGCTGGCAAATCCCGGGGCTGCTGGCCAAAAGAGAACTAAAGAAACCGTTCTGGATATTTTGCAACAAGCTCTGGTCGATGTTGATCGCATGCCACCTCATGAGATTGTAAATTTCGAGAGTTTTATCCGGTCTTATATCTGCCTGCTTTCTAAACCGGTCGAAGGCAGATTGTTCTTGCTCAACCCGCTCATTGATTTTTGTGTTCGTGGGGAAAAAATTGAACTGGCACAACGGCTGAAAAGAATTTTTAAGGGGTGTTACCTTGAGCCAAAGGCTTTCGAGAATGCCTGTGAAAAACTGAAGCAGTCTGCAACCGATGAATTAGAGAAATCAGAGACGCTAAAAGCGTTATCGGATCTGACCGAGCCCGCCAAGATCAAGACCGATTAAGCCTTCGGTCTTGATCTTGGGCTGAGTGAATTTCTTCAAGGTCCTGGACAGAAAACCCTGGCATTCTGAAGACTTTGTTGGCTCGGCTGGCAAGTACATCACGTGGTACAATCACTTTTCAAAGTGAAAAACTGTAAACCATAGAACAGATAAACTGCACATGACCCCTACGATTGAACTTGCCATAGATCTGATTCAGCGTCCCTCAGTCACTCCTGAAGATGAGGGCTGCCAGGATCTGATGATCAGCCGTCTGGAACCCCTGGGCTTCAAAGTAGAGAAACTGCGGTTTGGTGAAGTGGAAAACATCTGGCTCCGCAGAGGAGACTCTGCGCCGGTTCTGGCATTTGCCGGTCATACCGACGTTGTACCCACAGGTCCTGTAGAAAAATGGGATAACCCTCCTTTTTCTCCTTTTGTCGATGAAAACGGTATGCTGCAGGGCCGCGGCGCGGCAGATATGAAAGGCAGTCTGGCTGCCATGGTGACAGCTTGCGAAACCTTTCTGGCCGCGAACCCTGACCATAAAGGCTCCATTGCTTTCCTGATCACCAGCGATGAAGAAGGTCCGGCCCGGCATGGAACCGTTAAAGTCATTGAGCACCTGGAAGCCCGTCACGAAAAGATAGACTGGTGCATCGTAGGCGAGCCATCCAGTACTCATCAGGTAGGCGATATCATCAAGAATGGACGCCGGGGCTCTATGCACGGCCACTTGCTGATTCATGGGATTCAGGGGCACGTCGCCTATCCGCATCTGGCCAGAAATCCGGTTCATGAAGTGGCACTGGCTTTATCAGAGTTGACCGGCGAAGAGTGGGATCAGGGCAATGAGTTCTTCCCGCCCACCAGCTTCCAGATCTGGCACATTCATGCCGGAGAAGGTGCCAGCAATGTGATTCCCGGAAACTGCGAAGTCAACTTTAACTTCCGTTTCTCCCCTGAAGTCACTGACAAAGCGCTGCAGGAAAGAGTGCTGGCCATTCTGGATCGACATAACCTTGAATACGATATTGAATGGCATGTCAGCGGCCAGCCATTCCTCACCCGCCCTGGTGCGCTGGTTAATGCAGCCCTGGCATCCATCAAGGCTGAAACCGGCATAGATTCAGAGCTGTCGACCTCTGGTGGCACCTCCGATGGCCGGTTTATAGCGCCAACCGGTGCCCAGGTGGTTGAGCTGGGTCCGGTCAACAAAACCATCCATAAAGTGAATGAATGTATCAAAGCCAGCGACCTTGATGATCTGGGCCGGATTTATCAGGGCATCCTGAAGCGACTGTTGACCTAAATTCATCCTCTACTCTCAGACATACAGACCCTATGAACAAGGTTGAAGATCTAGAAATTTATGTCAAAGACCTGAGCCTGGAGATGATCCGGAAATGGCTCACGGTTAATTTTGATAGCGTTGAAGTTCTTAGTAGCGGCAAGAAAGTCCACGACTTTCTGCTGCACAGCGAGAAAGACTCAGCGCCGGTGATGATTGTTGAGTGTGCGGTTGGCAAAGCCTGGACCAGCATCTGGTTCAAAGCCAATAAAACCCCCTGGAGTGATGATATGGCCTGCGCCAGAAGCCTGAACCAGTTTGCCAGGTGCCGGGTGAGGGCCAATGCAGCCCCCTGGTCAGACGGTGAAGATATGGATGAATGGTGGCAGATGACGGAAACAGGCGAAGAAAGCACGGTCTCCTGGCCTAATGCTCTTTGAAAACTTATTGCTGCCAGAGAAGCTATTAAGCGCTCCTGGCAGCCTGTCGGACTTAAGACTGTCCTACTGCGGTTGCAATAAATTGGTCTAAAAATCTCTGTTTCTTCGTCAAATAGCTCGCTATTCTCCTCAGAAACAGAGATTTTTATCCTCAATTTCTTGCAATCCTCGCTACGGACGCTTAAGTCCGACAGGCTGCTGGTTTTTCCCCATTGCTTTTGCTCGCCAGGAAAGAACAAAACCCTTACTGGCGTGCCTTCACTCCGGGAACCTGTTTTCAATCCGGGAAATAGTCACTTTCCTCTTTGCGCCACGGCCTCTATTCAAGCTAGAATCCACCGACAGCCATTCACCCTCTTGATTTCAGGCCGCGACCAATTCCATGCACAAACCCAATACTCTCAGTCGCTTTTTGTTTCATAGCTTGAGAAAGCTGTTATTCATCTGGGTTAGAACAACGGTTCATAACAACACTGCACAAAGCCTTGGGATTCAGCCAGACAAGCCTGTCTGCTACGTACTTCGTAACCGCTCCCTGTCCGATCTGATGGTAGTTGAGCAGGAGTGTCGAAAAGCCGGTCTGCCACGACCCTATGCGTTTATTCACAGTGGTCACAAGAACGGTGATCAGGCCTATTTTTATCTGACTCAGCAGCGAGGCGTTCTGCTTCAAAGAGAGCATCCGGAAACGGCAGATACACTGGCAAATCTTCTCAGGGAAACCGAGGAGCATCCTGACCACGACGTTCAGCTGGTTCCTGTCAGTATTTTCTGGGGACGGGCCCCGGATAAAGAGCAGTCCGCCCTGAAGCTCCTTTTTGACTGGAACTTCAGCCTGGGAGGACGGTTCAGGAAGTTTATGGCCATTCTGCTCCATGGCAGACAGACCATGGTTCACTTTAATCCAGCCATGTCCCTGAGAGAAATGGTGGATGAAGGCCAGGAACACTGCCGCACTCTCCGAAAGGTGGGTCGTATTCTCAGGGTGCACTTTCGTCAGCTCAGAGAGTCTGTCATTGGTCCTGATCTCTCTCACCGAAGAATACTGGTCAATGGCCTGATCCATACACCACAGATTCGCAAAGCCATAGAAGCTGAAGCCGCTGCCCGGGAAATCACCCTGATCGAGGCCGAGAACAAGGCTCGACAGTACGCCAATGAAATCGCCTCTGACTACTCTTATCCGGTCCTCAGGTTTCTGGACATTGTCTTGACCTGGTTCTGGAACAAGCTCTACGACGGCCTGTCGATCAATAACATCGAACCGATCAAAGCACTTTCCCAGAAGTACAGCGTTGTTTACGTACCCTGTCACCGCAGCCATATTGACTATCTGTTGCTTTCCTATGCTCTTTACAATGAAGGACTGACACCTCCCCATATTGCTGCCGGTATCAACCTGAATATGCCTGTCGTTGGCACCATTCTCCGTAAAGGCGGCGCTTTCTTTATGAGAAGAACCTTCAGAGGCAACCCTCTCTACAGTGCAGTCTTTCATGAATACATGCATACCCTGTCCAGTCGTGGATTCCCCATTGAATATTTTGTTGAAGGTGGCCGCTCCAGAACCGGTCGAACCCTGAACCCGAAAACCGGCATGCTCTCTATCAGTCTGAGAAGCTACCTGAGAGATAACCGACGACCCATATTGTTTGTGCCGGTTTATATCGGTTATGAGAAGTTACTGGAAGTCAGCACTTACATGAGTGAGCTGCGAGGCAAGAGCAAGAAAAAAGAGTCCCCTCTTGACGTTGTGCGCACACTGGCAGCCCTCAAGGATCAGTTTGGCAAAGCCTGGATTAACTTTGGTAACCCGGTCAGTATGGGTGAATTCCTGGATAAGGAAGTACCTCAATGGCAGCAAGAGCAATCTGAAGGCTTTAAACAACAGTGGCTAAAGAAAGCAACCAATACACTTGCTTTCAACATTGCCAGTGAGATTAACTCAGCAGCTATCATCAACCCGGTTAACCTGATTGCCATGGCCCTGCTTTCATCGCCTCGTCATGCTCTGGGTGAACAGGAGCTGGTACTACTGGTAGAGATTTATCAGCGACTGCTCAGAAAATCTCCCTACAGCGACAAAACAGTTATTACTGACATGGATGGCTACAGCGTCATTCGCTATGCAGAGAAGCTGGATTTACTCAATAAATTCAGTGATTCCCTGGGTGAGGTCTACAGTCTGGATGAAAAAACAGCGGTAATGATGACCTATTACCGGAATAACGTACTGCATATGTTTGCCGTGCCTTCCCTGCTCAGCTGTCTGTTTATTAACAACAGTGCCATGACACAAAGAGAAATTTTCCGGGTCTGTTCCATTTTATACCCTTATCTTCAATCCGAACTCTTTCTCAAATGGAGTAAAAGAGGATTTCTGAAAGTGGTCACCCAGTGGCTGGAAACATTGGCAAGTGAAGGGCTTATCATCAGTGACCATGACGGCTATTACCGCCAGCCTGATTACAGCTCAGCACAGTTTGTCACTCTGACGGTGCTTTCCCGTGCCATTGCCCAGACCCTTGAGCGCTTCTTCATGGTCATTAGCCTGCTGATCAGTAATGACAGTGGCAACATTGAACAGGAAACCCTGGAAAACCAGAGTCGTGTTCTGGCTCAAAGACTGTCCATTATCCACGGGTTGAATGCCCCTGAGTTCTTTGACAAGGCGCTGTTCAAAAACTTTATCGAGCAGTTAAGACTCAATAACGTCGTGGAGATCACCCGGACTAACAAGCTCAACTACGGCGATGAAGTCAAAATGGTCGCGGACGAAGCCTTTAAGGTCCTGACCAGCGAAGTCCGTCATAGCATACTGCAAACCACCAAAACCCAACCTGCTCCTGTCGAAGAGCATTAACTCGCTTACGGTTCGGGAACCCTCTTTCATCGTCGGATGATTGGATGATGAAAGAGGGAACCGCTAGTCCTGAACCTTTCACTAAAATGCTTTAAGAGCGTGGATATCATACCTGCATGCCTTTCCTTCCAGTTTGTAGGTAGGTGAGGTATTGCCCAACTCCGGTGATAACCGGGGTCTTTTAATCACCACCCGGTATTGGGCCAGTTTCAGGGCAGGCTCAAGCAACTCATCGGCATCGGGATCACCTGATAATAGTGCCTGAAAGATTTTCATTTCCTTTTTGACCTCTGCAGACCTCTCTTTATGCGGAAACATGGGATCGAGATAAACGACATCAAACTGTTTTCCAAGGGACAGACTCGACGCCATAGCATGACGACTGTCTTCTTTGATCAGCAGCATACGTCCGGCAATCTCTGAGACCTCCGGATCTGCTATCGCTCTTCTGATGCCGTCTTCCAACAAAGCGGCGATGACGGGAGAGCGCTCAATGACCGTCACCTTGCAGCCAAGAGAGGCCAGCACGAAGGCATCTCGACCCAGCCCACCTGTGGCATCCAGAACATGAGGTTTGACACCTTTATTCAAACCCACAGCTTTGGCTATGCCCTGACCTTTCCCGCCGCCGAACTTTCTTCTGTGACCTGCCTTGCCGCCCACAAAATCAACACTGATGGGTTTTTCTTTTCCACAAGCCCGTGTCAGAGAAAGGCGATCATCTTCGAAACCCAGAATAAGTTGATTTTCCCGGCAGCCAGCCGGATTCTCAATGTAAGTGGCTCCATCCATGGAACTCAGCAGCGTCTCAAGATAGGCTTGCTTATCAGGATCCGGATGAATTTGTACTACGACAGAACTGGCCATTCACCTATTGCTCACAACGCGTTTAGTTAGATCGGATTTTATCACCGGGGAGCTGTTTGAAAACCTCGAATCATTTCTAAAGGGGGCCTCCCGGGCTGGTTCCAGACCGCTATTCTGTAACTGTGCACCATAAAAAAACAGCAGACATTTGGCCTGCTGTTTCTGTTAATAGAGGAAGTTTCAGATATTAGTTCGAGCATTAATCAGGCTGAGCAACCACCCTCAGGTAAGGCTTCAGAGTCTTCCAACCCTGCGGGAATTTCTTTTTAGCTTCTTCCTCTGAAACCGCAGGTGGAATAATCACATCCTCACCAGGCTGCCAGTTCACTGGAGTAGCCACGGTGCATCGGCTGGTCAGCTGAATAGAATCCAGAGAACGAAGGATCTCGTCAAAATTCCTGCCGGTGGTCATTGGATAGGTCATCATCAATTTGACCTGTTTGTCAGGGCCGATGATAAATACGGTTCTGACCGTAGCATTGGTGGCAGCTGTTCTCCCTTCTGAGCTATCACCTGCGTCAGCAGGCAGCATGTTATACAGCTTTGCTACGTTCAGGTCCGTGTCACCAATCATGGGGTACAGGGGCAGGTGCCCCTGAGTTTCCTCAATGTCTCTGGCCCAGCGTTCATGATCATCTACAGGGTCCACACTCAAACCAATGAGCTTACAGTTGCGTCGTTCGAACTCTGGTTGCAGCCGGGCCATATAGCCAAGCTCTGTCGTACAGACAGGTGTAAAGTCTTTCGGATGGGAGAATAAAATAGCCCAGGAATCACCTATCCAGTCATGAAACCGAATAGAGCCTTGGGTGGTTTGAGCTGTGAAATCAGGGGCAACGTCATTAATTCTCAGAGTCATGTCAATTCCTCGGGGATCAATCTCGGGTCAAAAGCCAATATCTCAGCACCATCTATGAAAAAGAGTTCTCATTAAGATCAGCCTGAAACAGATAGAGTCTTACCCGACCCGTCCCGAATTACAACCTATGAGAAGTAAAGCCTGTTTATGCAAATGATCAACCGGAATTTACAGTTTGAAGATGAAATTACCCATCCGGACAGGATGGGTAGCGATGCTTTAAGCGTTTACCTGGAACACCATCACAGCAATCAGTAGGGCGCCGAGAATAAAGCGATAGATCACAAAAGGCATCAATCCGATTCGGTTGATAAACGACAGGAAGAAGTATATGCAAACCCAGGCACTGACGCCTGCCAGCAGGGCACCAGAGAAGAGTACGCTCCAGTCCACCGGCTCTGTCGCTTTAACAAGGTCCAGTGTCAGAAGCAGTCCTGCTCCCAATATGACCGGAATAGAAAGCAAAAACGAAAAGCGGGCTGCTGCCTCCCGGGTCAAACCGAGCATAAGGCCAGCGGTCATGGTTATGCCTGAGCGAGAGGTGCCCGGAATCAAGGCGATAGCCTGGGCAAAACCAATTAACATGGCCTGACGAAAGTTTAACTTTTCGATAGGTTGTATTTTTTTCCCCTTGTAATCAGCCCAACCGAGGAGCGCACCAAATATCATGGTTGTCCCGGCAATGACGGCAATACTACGCATAGCCTCGTCCAGGCCCATGGACTTCAGGACAAAACCAAACACAACCGCTGGCAAGGTAGCAAAAATCAGGTACCAACCCAGACGACTGTTGACCGATGAGCCTTTACCCATCAGAGAGCCCAGCCAATCCTGAGTAATTCTGATCAAGTCTTTACGAAAATATCCTACAACCGCGATCAATGTGCCAATATGAACCGCCACATCAAATGCCAGACCCTGATCCTTCCAGCCCAACAATTGCGCAGGCAATATCAAATGAGCAGAACTGGAAATCGGCAGAAACTCTGTCAGGCCCTGAAGCAGAGCAAGAATCATTATCTGAAGGCTATCCACGATAGCTTCCCTCCCCTGACGGGTAATATCAGCCCATGCTGACTTCTATGTCATCTCACAAAGGAAGAAAGCACTTCCCATCAGGCTTTAATTGTTAAAGGAGAAAACGAGTTTTATCGTTCACTTTTCTTGAGAGCCACTTTATCTCTGAGATAGACTGGCCTGGCTTGTTCAGCAGGGACACTGAGTCCTTCGTTGAAATCAGCCGCAGCCAGAATGGCGATATCAGCCGCCCTGGGATATGCCTCAGGGAAACATTTCACCGCTTTTGCTGCCAGCTGATCTTCGAACTGCCAACCCGTCCCCATTCCCAGCCAATTCTCTTTGCCATCGGGCAGGACAACTTTTTCGGGAACGATAACGCGCTCTTCTATCTCTGGCTGCATCAGTCCATTCTCTTCCTTGAAGGCCCCCCAGTAAACTTCTCCCATACGGGCATCAATAGCAGCCAGTACGGCATTTGACTGATGCACTCTGAAGCCTTCCTGCGCCAGTGCTCTAAGAGTTGACACAGCAACAACCGGCTTATCGATGGCAAATGCCAGCCCCTGCACCATGGCAACCGCTATTCTGACACCGGTGAAAGCACCTGGCCCGCAACCAAAAGCCAAAGCGTCCAGATCAGATAGGCTGACTGCCTGTTTTTTCAGTAGATTGTCGACCATTCCCAAAAGCTCACGGCTGTGCCTTCTGGGTAATAACTCAAAATGTTCAACAATTTCACCATCCAGATTCAGTGCCACTGAACAGGCTTCTGTAGCGCTATCTAGAGCCAGAATTTTCATCAGCGTATCTCTAATAGGGGTAACTCATGCGGCTAACGGTGTATTATATCGTTGCCAGCTCATGAGAAAGTCTCCTGAAAACGTAAAAAAAGGACGAACAGTCGTCCTTTTTTTACGATCAGCATCATGAGATGCCAGACAGCAGAGCTTATCAGGCAGCCCCAGGCTTCAGGGCACTGATCACTTTAGCCTTGATATCATCAACACTGCCTACACCCTCTACACGGCTATAACGGGTATGGCCTTCAATAGACTTATAGAAGCTGACCAGAGGGGCCGTCTGGTCATGGTAAACGCCCAGACGCTTGCGAACGGTCTCTTCCGTATCGTCATCACGCTGAATCAGGTCTTCACCCGTAACATCATCTTTACCTTCAACCTTCGGCGGGTTGTAGATAACGTGATAGGTTCGGCCACTGTCGGGGTGAACACGCCTTCCTGCCATGCGTTGAACAATCTCTTCATCTTCAACGGCAATTTCGATCACATGGTCAATGTCGACGCCGGCATCACGAAGTGCTTCAGCCTGGGGAATGGTTCTGGGAAAGCCATCAAACAGGAATCCATTGGCACAGTCATCCCTGGCAATACGTTCTTTAACCAGCTCAATGATGATTTCATCTGAAACCAGGGCGCCGGAATCCATAACCGCTTTTACTTTAAGGCCCAGCTCGGTACCGTCCTTGATCGCTGCGCGCAGCATATCGCCGGTAGAGATCTGGGGGATACCAAACTCTTCCATGATGAACTGGGCTTGCGTACCTTTACCGGCACCCGGGGCACCCAACAGAATCACTCTCATGAACAGGCTCCTGTCTGACAAGTCCCAGTATTTGAGCCTTGCCATGACGATTTTAAAAGGCACAAAGGATATACACAGAGCCACTGGGTTACAAGTTGATACAGGAAAATTCTAACCCTCCCTGTGCCCATCGCCCGGGTAATCAGGATTAACTCACAACGATGAAATTTCTTAATCCCTTGGCCGATAAAGTCTCCAGAACACCCATTCCAGAGAGAAGCAGATATGAGATGGCCATACAATGCAAAAGTACTATTCACAAAGGTACTATCCATTAAGGTACTATCCATAATGGCTGTGTCCCTGATGGCTATGACCCTGCCGGTCACATCTATGGCACTTCCTGACGCTAAAATCATGGGGCATCGCTGGCTACTCTCCGCTATAAAAAGTAACCGCCCCCCTTCTGGCTATCTCGATCTCAACAACTGCAGTATTAGCAAGAACATTGGCGACCTGCCTGCTGACAAGCGCACTTACAGAGTTTCATTTGCCGAAAATTTTTCCTACGATCCCGAAGATGGCAGCATCTCAACCATCATGAACAGGCTTTACCAACAGACCCTTAACCTGGGCGGAACCCCTGTTCTTATCAGTAGACCTGCCACCGTTATCCTGACCAGCAGGCCTCAGAGAGAATCGGTCACTTACCAGATCGTCGTCTCTCACAATGAGAGAACCCTGATGCAGCTCTATGAATGCCCCTGGAGTACAGCAGTCTATTTGTGGAAACCCAGAGGGACACTGTTCAACTAACGATTTAACTGATCATCAGTTTGACAACATCAGCATCGGGCTCCCGGCTTTCACCCGCCTGGTGCAGCTTCTCCAGATAGGCCTCCCAGTACACTTCCTGGTTGACACAAAGATCGTAGAGATAGCCCCAGTCGTAAATGCCACTGTCATGACCGTCATTAAAGTGAATTTTAATCGCATAGTGGCCCACCTTTTCTATATTGGTGACCTGAACCTGCTTTTTTCCGGTTTGCAGCACTGGATTACCATGTCCCCTGACCTCGGCAGAAGGACTGTGGACACGAAGCATCTCACTGCTGAGCTGATAAGTCTCATCGGTGCTGTATTTCAACTCCAGTCGTTGGGATTGCCTGTGAAAGTTCAAAGCTTCAGGGATTTTTTGCTGCATGCTGAAAGTCTCTACTGCGTCGTTAAATGACTGGCTCAACGCAGTTTATATCAGTGTCCTGTTTTCTTGTTAGTTATGCTTACGTCAATGTTCTGAACTTTCAATCTAAGAACCACTCTGACTTATCGGAGGACATCGCTGTTGAATGCCCTTCAACCCTATATCCTTGTAATCAAGGATAATACTCATTTAACTGAAGGAGCTTAATATGATTAACCCGGATCACACTAGCGGCGCTGTTGGCGGTTCAAACCCAATCACGTCACAACCTGTTCAACCTCAACCGCAAGAGGTTGAAGAAGCTGCTCGTTTCGGTAGGACTGTCAGTACTGGTGATAGCAACAATATACTTTCAGTAAGAACACCCGACTTTTCTCATTCTCAAACGGGCAGATCAACCACCTCCGGCCCTGATGGCAGATTTGTGAAAGTTGATAATGTCGATGAAAAAGCGATACTTCCCAATATCACGTCACCCAATTCAGTGTCCCCTCATGACGTTAGCAGCAAAGGTACGCAATGGGCCGCAGACGAAGCGGATCTAAAAGTCTGGCAAGAAGGCCGTTCAAAGCCACGGAAAATGAAAAAAAAGAAGAGATCTTCAGGTTCTGCTGACAAGCCTTCTTCAGGCGTTTGTCCCGTTGCATTCCGATACTCTGGCAACACGAACTACCATGCCGTTCAGGGTCGGCAGGTCATGGATCAGGGCCTGGAGTCCCGATATTGCCAGCGCTCAAGCGAGGCCGCTGCATCACCTGATGCGCCTGCCAGGGATGATGAAGCTTCTGGTTTCCAGTTTGCTGCCCGGCCAGAGTCGGGCAAGGTAAATCTGACTCGCCCGTGGTTCAGGCCTCAATACACGACGCCACTTGTTGATATTGGAGCCAATCTTGTTAAAGACTGCTTTGACTTGCCCCAGGTTCTTGCAGAAGCTTCCCGGGCAGGGCTTGGTAGCATCATGATAACGGGCACTTCCATTTCTGCGTCTAAAAAGGCTCAGAAACTGGTGGAGCAATGGTCGGAGCCATCGGCGAAAGCCACCGAAGCTTGTGGATTTTCAGATTCCCCCCCATGCTCTTTGTACTATACAGTGGGATGCCATCCACACGATGCCAAGAATTTCCGCCGAGATGGTGGCATACGGGAACTGAGAAAAATACTTAAACAGGGGGATCGTCACTGCATTGCGGTGGGTGAGTGTGGATTGGATTACGATCGCGAATGGTCGTTTCCTGATGTGCAACGAACCGTGTTCACGGAACAATTGGAGCTGGCTGCAGAGCTGAAAAAACCACTGTTTTTGCATGAGCGACTTGCCCATGATGACTTCATCGGCATTCTGAAAGATCACATAAATCAGTTGCCTTCACCAGACATGGCTTGCGTTCACTGCTTCACGGGGAACAGTGAGCAACTGCAGGCCTATCTTGATCTGGGCTGTTCCATCGGAATTACCGGTTATATCGGCGACAGACGTAACGAAGATCTGGTTAAGGCACTGCGCTCTGTCGGTTGGGAGACTCTGCGTGAGCGCCTGATGGTTGAGACCGATGCACCGTTTTTAAAGCCTTATCTGGTCATGCCAGAGCGGTTAGAACATCGTCGGGGTGGCAGAAGAAGAAATGATAATGAACCGGCTAATCTGCCCTATGTGATCCATGCGCTGAGCCAGGTGCTTGGCGTGGATGGCGAAGAGATTGCCGCTGCAACCACCGACAATGCCAGACGTATATTCTCCCTCGGTAACTGACGCAGTACTGGTATCCCACCTGCAATGAATCGGATTATTGACACCCTCGCCGCCGTAAAGAGGGTGTCGCAGATGGCAGCATCTCAACCGGCATGAACAGTCGTTGAGATTGTTTCAGAGCCTCGGGGATTTTTTGCTGCATGCTGAAGGTCTCTGCTTCATCGTTAAATGACTGGCTCAAAAAAGCTTTCATCAGAGTCCTGTTTTCTTGTTAGTTACGCTTACAACAATGTTATGAACTTTCAGTCTGAAACCCGTTCTAACCCATCGTAGGACATCAATATTGAATGCCCTTCAAACCGAAATCCTTGCAATCAAGGAAAATACCTATTTAATTCGAGGAACATAATATGAACGTAAATAATGGTAACATTAGCGGCGCTACCGGGTATTCACCCGCGCCACAAGCTCCGGAAAACACACCAGAAGGTACTTGTTTTGGGAGGAGTGTTATCGTCATTGATAAACATGACAATTTTGATAACAGTGCGTCAATCTTAGAAGGAGGTAAAATAAAAGCCACCTTTCACACGGATGATATGATCACTTCAGCCGAAATAACTGCCGATGGCACCCGAGCGATGATTAATACTCGCGATGGAGTGTCGCGAGTCTGCTCTAAGACTGACGGGTTCTGGTACATACAGGATTCGATCACTCAAGCTGACCTAAGGGACAATGGCACCCGGGCGGTGGTCACTGACGATGGAGTGGCGAGAACCTACACCAAGGATGCTGAGGGGATATGGCTCTTTCATCACTCTTCCAGGGTTGGGGATTGGTGATCAACTACGCTTCTTCAGTGCGGTGACTGCCATCAGTGCACTGTAAGTACTCAACCATACGAAATCATATTTTCTGGCTTATTGTTCAGGCACTCTGACTGCGTTGCAACTCTGGCCACATAGCTTGCTATGTTCCAGTCGTTGCGCCTTGCAGAGCACCTGCCCAATAAGCCAGAAATATTCGATTCCGTATGGCTGAGTACTTAAGTAGCGACAAAACGTTGAAAATCACTGAACCAAGAAGGGATTGTTCAATAGCCTCCGGCTGAGTCGGAGGCGTATTTCGTTAAATGACTGGCTCAAAAAAGCTTACATCAGAGTCCTGTTTTCTTGTTAGTTATGCTGACAACAATGTTATGAACTTTCAACCAGAAACCCGTTCTAACCCATCAAAGGACATCAATGTTGAATGCCCTTCAAACCGTAATCCTTGCAATCAAGGAAAATACCTATTTAATTCGAGGAACATAATATGAACGTAAATAATGGCAACATTAGCGGCGCTACTGGGTATTCACCCACGCCACAAGCTCCGGAAAACACACCAGAAGGTACCTGTTTTGGGAGGAGTGTTATCGTCATTAATAAACATGACAATTTTGGTAACAGTGCGTCAATCTTAGAAGGAGGCGAAATAAAAGTCACCTTTAGCACGGATGATATGATCACTTCAGCCAAATTAAGTGCCGATGACACCCGGGCGGTGGTTAACACTCGCGATGGAGTGGCGAGTACCTACGTTAAGTCTGCTAATAGCTTCTGGTTCTTACAGGATCATATCACTCCAGACAACTTAAGTGCCGATGGCAACCGGGCGGTGATTAACAATCGCGATGGAGTGGCGAAAATCTACATTAAGGACGCTGATGGAGTATGGTTCTTACAGGATTCGATTGCTCCGGCCGACTTAAGGGACGATGGCACCCGAGCGGAGATCACCACTGATGGAGTGGCGAAAACCTACGCTAAGGATGCTGATGGGTTATGGTTCTTACAAGACACTTCTATGGAGAGGTGATCAACTACGCTTCTTCATTGCGGTGACTGCCATCTGTTTACTGCAAGTGGCGAAAAACGTTGAAAATCACTGAACTAAGAAGGGATTGTTCAATGGCCTCCGGCTGAGTCGGAGGCGTATTTTGTCCATAATGGCTGCCCTGCAGACGGCAGCATATCGACCATGATGCAGCTCTTTGGAGCCTTTCGGACTAAAGCCTCCATAGCGAGGATTCATTCAGAGCTTCGGGGGTTATTTGCTGCATACTCAAAATCTCTACTTCAGCAAAATAACAGGCTCAACGCGGTTTATCAGGGTCCTGTTTTCTTGTTAGTCACGCTGCCATCCATGTTATGAACTTTCAATCTGAAACCCGTTCTAACCTATCATAGGACATCAGTATTGAATGTCCTTCAAATCAAAGCCCTTGCAATCAAGGATGATACTTATTTAATTAGAGGAACTTAATATGCATAACGTAAATAATAACACCACTACCGGCGCTTTTGGGTTTTCAGAGTCAACCTCACAACAAGCTCCGCAAAACGCACAACAAGGTGCTTTCGGCCCAAGGGCTGCTATCGGTACTGGCATTTATGACAACAGCGTGACAATCTATTGTCTGCGAGCCGATGGATCAGAGGAAGCAAAAGCTACTATTTACCTTAAGGATCGGGTCGTTGCAGCTGTAGCGAAAACCGGTGATAGCGACCACCCGTGGTTAGACACCAGTGGCACCCGGGTAAAAGTTGCCACTGCCGATTGGTGGAGAATCTACCTTTTGAGAGACGATGGGACTTGGAGATAGCCGCGACCAACTCTGCTACTTTCAGTGCCGGTGACTGCCATTTGTGCACTGCAAGTAGCCACAAAACGTTGAAAATCGCTTAACTACGAAGGGATTGTTCAATGGCCTACTGGGCAGACGAAATACCCTCGCGACCGGAAGTGCTCACCAGAAAAATTTCGCTACCCATCTTTGAAGCGTCTCGTATCAGCCATTGCGCATTATAAAAACAATCAAATACCGAGCTTTACCTGCAAGTGTCTTTGCCTGATCAACATAAAATCACAGGAGACATTAACCCTTTTATTCTGGATAATGTTGCAGCACTAAATTTACAACGAATAAATACACTCAAGGATTTTATCCCAGGTATGAATAACCTACAGACCCCAAATCAGTTATACCATGACCCTTATCCTGACGATGAAATTGATCTTTTTGAACTTGCAGAGAAACTGTTTGCCCAGAAATGGCTGATTATAGTGATTACCACGCTGGCAACAGCCATTGCTGTGATTGCTGCCTTTAAGCTTCCTGTAAGCTACACGACCGAGGCTGTCTTAAATGAATCTTCCCCGGCAAATATTGCGGCTTGGAACAGTAACGTTTTCCTGATTGCCTCAAATGGTGAAAGCAAGGACTCCGAGCATCTGACCACTGAAGAAGCCTATCAGCTGTACCTGAAGTATTTAACCAGCCCTGCCGCAAGACGTTATGCATTCCAGAAGTCGTCTCTTGCAAGCATTGATTCCGATAATAGCTCAACGCCTGATCAAAAAATGCTCGCAGCACAATACAAAGCATTTTCTGATAACTTAGCTATCACAACGGGCAAGAATGATAATCGGACGAACATTCGATACAGCTCTTCAAACCCTGAAGAATCAGCATCGATCATTAATGAAGTTCTTTTGCCCTATGCTCAGGAACGGTTCGTAAAGAATATGCATGAGAACTTTCATGCACAGGTTGAAATAACGAAAAAGCAGATAAAAAGTCATATTGATCGTCTGGAATCAAACTTCATCTCTTATAACAGACTGCGCCTGACAGAATTGAAGGAAGCCTTAGCCCAGGCTCAAGCCGCCGGAATTACGGAACTCCAGACCAGTCAAGTGAATGCAACCATTATTGATGGAGCTACTTACTTACTGGGTGAAAAGCTTCTGAAGTCAGGGGTTGATGCGGTCAGTAGCAGAATTGAGAAGTATCGCTTTTACAGCAGGCCCAATGCAGAAGATAGCGCAGAAAAACCCTACATCAGAGGTGTATCCAGTCGTGTTTACCAGCTCGAACAATTAGAAAAACTGGACCCGGACTTTTCTACCATGATTCCTGCCAAAATAGAGCAACCTGCGATCGTGCCAGTTTCACCCTCTAAACCCAATAAAAAGCTTATCGTCGTTTTAGGAGCTATGTTAGGGCTGATGGCTGGCGTCTTTCTTGCCCTGATCAGGATAGCGCTCAGAAACAGAGAAGAGAAAAAGCGAGCTGCCGACCACAACTCTCTGAGTATGGTCGGCTAGAATATCAGAGAATATAGCGACTCAGGTCTTCGTCCTGAACCAGCTCGCCCAGATGCTCGTTAACATAAGCGGCATCAATCAGCAGCGGTGATTCGCTGTGTTTCAGGGAGAGGTCTGCTGCACTGTAGGAGATCTCTTCCAGCAAACGCTCAATCACAGTGTGCAGACGACGGGCACCGATATTCTCGGTGTTCTCATTGACTGTCCAGGCCACTTCCGCAATACGGGCAATACCATCTTCAGCAAAAGAAATATTGAGTTCTTCTGTTTTCATCAGCGCCTGATATTGCCTCGTCAGGGAAGCATTAGGCTCAGTCAGAATACGAACAAAGTCTTTAGTGGTAAGTGCCTTCAACTCAACACGAATAGGCAGACGACCCTGCAGCTCTGGAATGAGGTCAGATGGCTTGGCGAGGTGAAATGCACCGGAAGCCATGAACAGAATGTGATCCGTTTTGATCATGCCGTACTTGGTGGAAACGGTGCAGCCTTCGATCAGTGGCAACAAGTCCCGCTGAACACCTTCACGGGAAACATCCGCGTTAGAGCCGGAAGAACGCCTGGCCACCTTATCAATTTCATCGATGAAGACAATGCCATTCTGTTCAACAGACTCAATCGCTCTGGTTTTCAGTTCGTCTTCATTGACCAGTTTTGCAGCTTCTTCGTCCTGAACCAGTTTCAGAGCGTCCTTGACTTTCAGCTTGCGTTTTTTCTGCTTGCCGGCATTCAGATTCGAGAACATATTCTGCAGTTGGCTGGTCATTTCCTCCATGCCGGGAGGTGCCATTATTTCCACACCCATGGCCGCTTCGCGAACATCGATCTCGATCTCTTTCTCATCCAGCTGGCCTTCACGCAGCTTTTTGCGAAACACCTGACGGGTTGAATTATCCTGAGGCTTTTCGGACTCTTCTGAGAAGGAACGGGGAGGAGGCAGCAGGGCGTCGAGTATCCGCTCTTCTGTGGCATCAAGAGCACGATCTTTTACTCTCTCAACTTCCTGCTCACGCAGCATTTTTATAGCCGCATCCATCAGATCTCTGATGATGGATTCTACGTCACGGCCAACATAACCCACTTCTGTAAACTTGGTTGCCTCAACCTTGATAAAAGGGGCATTAGCCAGTTTGGCCAGACGACGAGCGACTTCAGTCTTACCAACACCGGTAGGACCAATCATCAGAATATTCTTGGGGGTAATTTCATTTCGCAGCTCTTCATCCAGCTGCATGCGACGCCAGCGATTGCGAAGAGCAATGGCTACGGCACGTTTGGCATCATCCTGGCCAATAATATGTTTATTCAGTTCGTGAACGATTTCACGAGGGGTCATATTTGACATGTCACAGACTCTGTTAACGAAAGATCAGTAAACTCACCATTTAAACGCTGTCAGCGAGAAGCCGGATTGTAACCGATTTCTGCTTTCGGCCTTCTGGTCAGGACTGCTCAATCTTGATTTCTTCGATAACCCGGTTCTGGTTGGTATAGACGCAGACATCTGCAGCTATTTCCAGACTTTTCTCAACGATATCTTTCGCACCCAGGTCAGTATTCTGGTAGAGCGCTTTGGCAGCAGACTGAGCAAAGAATCCACCCGAGCCAATGGCCAGAATGCCATCGTCAGTGACCATAACGTCACCATTGCCGGTAATGACCAGAGATGCTTTGGCGTCTGCCACAATCAACATGGCCTCCAGACGCTGCAATGTTCTGTCGGTACGCCATTCTTTCGCCAGTTCAACGGCTGCTTTTTCCAGACGCCCATGATGCTTTTCCAACTGGGCTTCAAAACGTTCGAAAAGAGTAAATGCGTCTGCTGTACCACCTGCAAAGCCTGCTATAACTTTGCCTTTGAACAGGCGACGCACCTTATGGGCATTGCCCTTGATGACGGCATTACCCAATGAAACCTGACCATCACCCCCTACGACCACACTATCGTTTCGACGAACGGACAGAATGGTGGTGCCGCGATACTGTTCCAAGGTGGGCTCCTTTTAGCATTTTGCTTGATTCGTCGATTAATATTGGGGGCGAGACAGAATTATCAAGGGTGTGGCAGGGAAAAACTTTCCATACCGCGTAACGCGCTCGTGACCAGTTGGTTATCCGCCTGATTTTTCGCATTAGAAAATTTCGAAATTAACACCATGGTAACACTTAACAGTGTTTCCGCGCCTGACAGTCCGTTACACCTTATCAAAACATTTCAGGATAAAGGCGTAATCAAATGCAATCTCCTCTATCCATTCGTAACGCTTGCTGGCACCGGCATGACCCGCATGCATTTTCATATTGAGGATCAGGGGGTTATCGTCGGTTTTCAAGGCTCTTAGTTTGGCCACCATTTTGGTGGGTTCCCAATAAGTGACCTGCTCATCGGATATCCCCGAGTTGTAAAGCGTAGGCGGATAGTCCTTTGCTTCTATGTTGTCATAGGGCGAATAACCTGAGATGTAATCAAAGTCTTCTTTGCTGGTGATCGGGTTACCCCACTCTTCCCATTCTGGCGCAGTCAGGGGCAAAGACGCATCACTGATGGTATTGATCACATCGACAAAAGCCACATCGGCAACAACACAACCAAACAGCTCGGGTCTCATATTGGTCACGGCTGCCATCAGCAGACCGCCCGCACTGCCACCATTGATAGCAATATTACCCCGGGCCGTATAGCCACGACGAACCAGGTACTCACAGCAATCAATGAAATCATTAAAGGTATTCATTTTGTGCTGCATTTTGCCATTGAGATACCAGCTATACCCCTTGTCATCCCCGCCCCTGACATGTGCAATGGCATAAACAAAGCCGCGATCAATCAAACTGAATTTAGGCGAAGAAAAACCTGCTGACATTCCATAGCCATAAGAACCATAGGCATACACCATGGCTTTGTTGCTTCCATCCAGCTTCGTTCCTTTTTTGCAGATAATGGTCAGTGGCACCAGCTCACCATCTCGAGCCATGGCAAACTCTCTCTTCACTTCATAAATCGAGGCATTAAAGTTGGGAACTTCCTTGCGATAAACCTCTGTCAAAGCACCATTTTCCAGATTCAGCTCAAACACCGTGTTTGGCGATACAGGTGAATCGTAGTCTAACCTGACAACGGTTGCCTGATGATCCCAGTCACCATAAAAATCCAGACAATAAGCCTCATCCGGCATTGAGATGATTGAGAGAGTTCCGGAATCCATATCCATCACAGCCACTTCATCCAGTACTTTCTGGTTATTCTTGCGCTCAACGATCAGAAAGTGGCTATAGAAATGGATACCGCCCAGGCACAGGTTCTTCTGCTCAGGCAGAAACTCCTGCCAGTTTGCCTGGGGCCACTTTTCCTGGGCAACCGTCATTTCAGAAGCTACCGGACACTTCATAACTTTGAAGTCGTTGGCTCCATCCTGATTGGTCAGAATGTAGAAGTCGCCCCTGTAATGTTCCAGAGAGAAAGAGACATCGTTCTCGCCCACAGCAAACTTTTCAAACTGATCTGAATCCCGTCCAGCCAAATACACGACATGCGTCGAACCACTATCCAGATGAATCATGAAATACTCACGATCATTGGTTCGGGATAAAGACAAAAACATGCTGTCGTATTCTTCAGGCTTGGAAAAGATTAACTCTTTTTCAGCAACACCTTTATGGATATGAACTTTGTATACATCACGACCACGACCTGACTCATCCCGCTCAACAATGTACAGATGCTCATTGCCGTGCCAGAGAAAAGACCCGGTACTGTTTGCAAACTCCCAATCCAGATCCTGTCCTGTCTCCAGATCTCGAACCCGGATAGTCCTCTCCATTGAACCGGTCAGATTGAAGCTGTAGGCAAAATGAGTCTGCTTAAGGTTGGTGCCTGAAGCACCGAAGATATAAAGCTCTTTACCTTCTGCTTCCCTGTTTATGTCAAAGTAGACTTCTTCAGGCGCTTCTCTTGAGCCCTGCTTGCGACAGAGAATCGAATAATCCTTGCCTTTTTCTTCTCTTGAGTAATAGAAAAAACCACCTTCTTTGACCGGCCAGGATTCATCGTCTTCCCTGATACGGGAAAGAACTTCACCGTAGAGAGTTTCTTCAACATCCTTGTAGCCTTTCATAAACTCATCTTTGTAAGCATTTTCAGACTGGATGTATTCAAGAACCGCCGGATTATCAAAATCCAGATCACCGGCAATAAACTTCTGCCAGTTTTTATCTCTCAGCCAGTGGTAGTCATCAACCCTGCTGGAACCATGTTGAACGATCTCGTGGGCTATTTTTTGGGCTACCGGTGCTTTCATACTTATCACCTGATTCATTTTTCTTCGCTTATGGCACTTTATCATTCGGGAATATAAGTGGATGAATCCAGCTATTTCATTCTCAACAACAGACCATCAATCTTGAATTCAGCCAGCACCTGCTTTGCCTGATCAATACTTTCTGATGTATCAAAAGGCCCCAGCTGCACCCTGTGCCACGACTCCCCTGCACCCACGGTTACCTTGACGACCCTGGGTTCCTGACCTGCCAAAAGCAACTGCGCCCTCAGACGATCGGCGTCTTTGGCACTTCGAAATGAACCAGCCTGCAACAAATACTTCACACCGGACTTAGTAGCTGTTTTCGCTTCAGGCACGGATTTCGAGCCAGTTTTTTCACTGACACTGACTGCAGGTGGCGACTGACGTTCAATCGGTTCAGGCAGAATCACTTCCTGCTCGGGCAGCACGGTATAAAAATCGAAGACCGGCTCCGGGCGTTCCTTACCCGACTGAGCCGTTTCAGCTGTCTCTATAGAAGCATTAACCGAAACTGGAGCCGGTGTCAGCTTGATCAGGAAAGCCACAAAAAAGCCAGCCGCAAAACCGGTTATCAGCCACATCCAGCCTGGCAGTTTCGACTGTTGATTGGATTTCTTTTTCGAAGCGGCCTTGCTGGCGCCTCTTCTTGTTGGAGTACGGGTGCTCATATGCCTGATGCAAAATCTGTTTCAAGAGAAAAAACAAGAGACTCATCGTCACTCATGAACCGGATTTTTGCACAATATCCTTTTTAACAAGACGACTTTAACGAACAGGATCATACTACCACGGATACCCATAGTTACCACGAAGTCACGATACCTTGTGACTTTACATCTGGTCATGGTGGCCAATCCCGAGCTGAAAAAGGGCCATCTCAGACCGGTGATTACATTCCGCCGTAAACCCATGCACTGTAATGTCGGACTTAGACGACCACATTTATTCTGTATTTCCTTCTATGTGAGCGGATGGATACCTTCTCTGAAGGCATTCTGGAACAAAATATTCACTTAACTTGTCCTCCTTATCAGTTTTTTTTGGAAAATAACTGATCTTATCATTGATACACCAGAGAACATTAGAATGAAATATGCCGGTCATTTGTTGGACAGAAGCGTTATTTTTATAGGTAATGATCGCGTCAACCTCATCATAACGACGAGTTATCCATAAAGGGACCTGGATCTCATCAAAAGTGGGATCATGGGATGCGGATGGTTCGGTCATTATATTTTCAAAACTCAATTTGGCAGCGAATATTCTGGGATCTTCATAAACGATAAAAATCCCCGGTGTAACCCCAGATTGCCAGGACTGTGAATGTTTAACAGGGTAGGTAAAGTTCGAATACGACACAATATGACTGTTTTCATGCAAAATCAGTGTGCATTCTGATGGGAATCCATGCACAGTACTGTCGCTGAATTGCACTTTAAAAACCTCCCTGGTTGCAACCACTGGATGCTCTTTATTCCCATCATTCCAGATTTCAATCTGGCTGACTTCCATTTTTTTGGAGTGCTCCACATAAATAGGGCTTTCAATAGACTCACCCGTTTTGTGTAACCTGAGGTTCTTCAGCGTAACCTCGTCACTCTTGGCATGGATAAAGTGATTAAGATTACCGTAAAAATTAGCAAAACTGCCACCGGCATCCAGTTCAAACCCATCGAGATACAGCAATTGGTTATCTGAAGCCCGAATAAACTCATCAACACCGTTGGAAAATATTGTCCCCGCCAATGACACAGTCGGATACTTGCCATCAGTGGCAATACCAACAATACCCACATTGACAGCTCTGCCTGACACGGTAATCGGATCATACAGAGCAAAATCACTGGCCACAATATGCAGAGTATTTCGGGATTTCAGATTACCCCTCAGACTTCTGACCGGATTGTCATGGAAAACAACATTAGTAAAAACACCCGGAAATGCTTTTAAAACCTCTTCACAACGAGCCTGAACATCAGCTCTGGGGTGAGTGCAACAATATCCGGCATTTATCCACAAAGCGGACAATATTATTGGAAATCGGTATAACCAGATCTGCAATACTGAAAACATATCTATTTCCGTTAAAAATAGTTAGCATTAGCAAAAACTGAATCATGTAAGTACCTGGCCAGTTGGTTTCGCATATTCTGGCGAGTGGATTTTTTCATCCTTCAAGGCGCAACGACGGGCGCGTAGCCGTAGCTACGCAACCAGAGTTGGAACGCAGAAGGGTGGAAAAAGCCGCCGTCCAGAATATGTGAAACCAACTGGTTAGGTACTTATAATGGTCAAACAATTCAAAAAATCAATTCAGAAACATTCCGTCAGGTGAACCACCCTCAGGCAAATAAGTCAAATGCTAAGGCGACAAACAGACTTAAATGAAAAATCACAATAAGAGCAGGCATTATCTTAGAGTTCTCGCTCGCTAATATTTAATAGTTTATCTAATGATATTCGCAACTCTATTAATTCTTTATTCCCTTTTATAGAAGCTGATGGATACTTTCTATGAAGGCATTTTGGAACAAAATCTTCTTTTAAAAATGCCTCATATTGAGGTGTTTTCAGGATAGGTATGGCTGCAGCATCTCCCTTCCAATGAACATCAGTAAGAAACATGAGAGTATTTGCCCGGTCAAACGTGTTATTTTTATAGGTAACGCTCGCGTGAACCTGATCAGGACCATTTACCCATAAAGGAACCTGAACCCAGTCAAGATCGGGATCATGATATGAGGGCGGATCGGTTCTTATATTTTCGAAACTAAAATTGGCACTGAATTTTTCAGGATCTTTATAAACGATAGAAATTCCCGGGTAAGCAAACACATACGAAAAACGTTCTTGTTTAATGGGTAAGGCAACATTTAAATACGACACCTGATAACTGTTTTCATGCAAAATCAGTGTGCATTCTGATGGGTAGCCATGCACCGTACTGTCACTCAAGTACACTTCATCAACCTTTCTGGTTTCAAGCAATGGTGGTTCTCTGTACCCATCTGTCCAGATTTCTAAATGGCTGACTTCCAGTATTTTGGAGTGCTCCACATAGATAGCGCTATCAATAGATTCATCAGCTTTGTGTAACTTGAGATTCTTCAGTGTAACTCTATCATTACTGGCATGAATAAAATGGTTAAGATTGCCGTAAAAATTAGCAAAGCTGCCACCGGCATCCAGTTCAAACCCATCGAGATACAATAACCTGAAGTCTGAAACTCGAATGAACGCATCAACGCCATGGGATAACATTGGTCCTGTCAATGACAATGTTGGATATTTGCCATCAGTGGCAACACCAATAATCCCCACATTGACGAAATAACCTGATACGGTAATCGGAGCATCCAGGGCATAATCACTGGTTACAATATGCAGAGTATTTCGGGTTTTCAGAACGCCCCTCAGACTCACACCCGGATCGTCATGAAAAACAAAACGAGTAAAAATACCCGGATTTGCTTTTAACACCTCTTCACAACGAGCCTGAACTTCAGCTCTGGGGTGAGTACAAGAGTATCCAGAATCTATCCACAAAGCAGCCAATATTACCGGGAATCCGGATAACCAGATCTTCAATACTGAAAACATATCTACTTCCATCAATAATGGTTAATAAGAGCAAGACCTGAGTCAGCTGTAATGTTAGTAGCTCCAGAAATGTCCAGTTGTCAGCCGTTGTGTATGCAACACCCACATAAGTCGCATCAGGATAACGCGCTTTTATCTTCTGAACTTCCAATGAAAAACCCTTCATGATCCTTTGCTTGCCATACTCAGGTGCTGCTGCGCAATAAAGATAGCAAGTGCAGAACGAGCAAAATGTGCTAATTTCGTAAGCAACTTTCATAGATTCAGGAGAGCTGAGTCCGTGCGTGCAAACAAAAACGCAATTTTAACTCTGTTTTTTTATACCTTTATATCCAAAGATGTTTTTGCCGCATCATTGGATAGAGTTGAACGATATGCGCCATCATCAGTAGTACCCATTGGCACATATCCATGGATTGCCTTCTCATCCTCCTCCTCATCATTATGTACAGCAGTACTAATATCTGACATTCATCTGTTGACTGCAGCCCATTGTGTAAGTTCATTAAGCGAAAATGATAGTCTACGACTTTTTTTCTTTAATGAAGCTCATGCTCCAGTTAGAGAGGCTGTTAGATATATCAAGCACCCTGATTACAGACATCCGAACACAATACACGACATTGCAATCATTGAACTGGAGGATTCAGTGAACATAGCACCTCCAAAAATGCAATTAAATGCAACATGCCCTGATCTCCGGGAAGTTGCGCCCCATCCAATGGCTGCTGGTTATGCAGGTAAAAAAATATTACGATCAGCTTCTTTATATTGGCCCTTTAAATGTCGAACCGACGTCTATCGACTTTGGTATAGGGGTACATCGCAGAATGGCGACTCAGGAGGACCCTTGTTTTATTTTCGGAACAACGAGACTTATGTATTAGGAATACATCATTCTTCTGTCAACATCTCGTTTTTAGCGGGTGCAATCTTTCAGAATAAAGTATCTCTGTCTTTCAATCATGAATTCATCAGTGACTCAATTGCGTTAGAAGAAGTGTATCAGGCGCATTCTGGCACCTGGTTTATTTCTGGTAATTCACTTATTTTAGAAAACTGGAGTAAGTTAGCTACATCCAGTACACCCACTTCATCCAATATATCTACTTCAACCGATACATCTACTTCACCCAATACATCCAGTTCATCCAATACATCGACCAGGTCCACCTCAAATACTTCATCCAGTACATCATCAAACTCACATTTTGTTGCCCTGCCTGCTCTGTTATACATTGTTCTACAAGCCCCATAACAAAAAATTCCAGAAGCGCTACCCCCGCTGCCCTCACTCATGTATGCTTCGCAGGTTATACTGAACACCCGTGTTCTTCTCCGCTCTGCAATTAAAAATTTGTACATTTTGCAAATTTTTAATTGCAGAGTTTGAAACCCTTTAAATCCAGATTCTCGCAAAGAGCCATGATGGAAGAGCATTACCAGCCGCACAAGATTGAGACAGAAGCCCAGAAATACTGGGAAGAGAATGACAGTTTTGCTGTCAGTGAAGAGGCCGGCAAGGAAAAGTACTATTGTCTGTCCATGTTCCCTTACCCCAGCGGCCGACTGCATATGGGCCACGTTCGCAACTACACCATTGGCGACGTGGTATCCCGTTATCAACGTATGCAGGGTAAAAACGTCCTGCAACCCATGGGTTGGGACGCCTTCGGCCTACCGGCAGAAAACGCCGCTATCAAACACAAAACCGCTCCAGCCCCATGGACTTACGAAAACATTGACTACATGAAAGGTCAGCTCAAGCGTCTTGGCTTCGGTTATGACTGGAACCGTGAGCTGGCCACCTGCAAACCGGACTACTACAAGTGGGAACAGTGGTTCTTCACCCAACTGTACGAAAAGGGTCTGGTCTACAAGAAAATGTCTTCTGTGAACTGGTGCCCCAACGACGCCACCGTACTGGCCAACGAACAGGTAGAAGATGGCCGTTGCTGGCGTTGCGACACTCTGGTGGAGCGTAAGGAGCTGCCCCAGTGGTTTGTGAAAATCACGGCTTACGCTGAAGAACTGCTGGCTGATCTGGATCAGCTGGAAGACTGGCCTGATCAGGTTAAAGCCATGCAGCGCAACTGGATTGGTCGCTCCGAAGGTGTTCAGATGACCTTCAAAGTGGCTAACCCCGTTGCCGGATCACCGGAAGCATTCCAGATCTACACCACACGCCCGGACACGCTGATGGGTGTGACTTACGTGGGCGTTGCTGCAGAGCACCCTATCGCCAAAGCTGCGGCTGCCAATAATCCGAAGCTCGCCGCTTTCATTGAAGAATGCAAGTCCAACGGTGTCACCGAGGCAGAAATGGCAACCATGGAAAAAGTGGGTGTTGATACCGGTATTCGAGCTATTCACCCAATGACAGGTAAAGAAGTACCTGTCTGGGCTGCCAACTTTGTATTGATGGATTACGGTACCGGCGCTGTTATGGCGGTACCCGGTCATGATCAGCGTGACTACGAATTTGCTACCCGCTTTAAACTGGCTATCGAACAAGTCATCGAGCCTGCAAACGGCGAAGAGTGTGACCTGTCCAAAGAAGCGTTCACTGAAAAAGGCAAGCTGATCAACTCCGGGGAATTTGACGGCCTGACTTCTCAGGAAGCATTCAATGCAATTGCCGACAAGCTGATTGCTTTGGGCAAAGGTGAAAAGCAGGTTAACTACCGTCTGCGTGACTGGGGAGTCAGTCGTCAGCGTTACTGGGGAGCTCCGATTCCCATGCGTTATCTGGAAGACGGTACTGAAGTCACAGTCCCTCTGGAAGATCTTCCGGTGCTGCTGCCTGAAAATGTTGAGATGGATGGTGTTCACTCACCCATCAAGGCCGATCCTGAGTGGGCCAAAACCACTCATAACGGCCAGACAGCAACCCGTGAAACTGATACCTTCGATACGTTCATGGAATCCAGCTGGTACTACGCTCGTTATTGCTCTCCCAAGACTGACAAGCAAATGCTGGACCCGGCGGCTGCCAACTACTGGCTGCCCGTCGATCAATACATTGGTGGTATTGAACATGCCGTTATGCATCTGCTTTACTCCCGTTTTTTCCACAAACTGCTTCGTGATGCCGGCCTGGTTGACAGTGACGAACCCTTCAAAAAGCTGCTCTGTCAGGGCATGGTTCTGGCTGATACCTTTTACAAGCTGGACGATAAGGGCCTGAAGCACTGGATTGCACCAAACGAAGTAGACTTTGAACTGGACGACAAAGGTCGATTGATCAAAGCCACCCTGAAGGAAACCGGTGAAACCGTTGAGCATGCGGGCATGAGCAAAATGTCCAAATCCAAAAACAACGGTATTGATCCACAGGAACTGATCGATAAGTATGGTGCTGACACCATCCGTCTATACACCATGTTTGCTGCACCTCCCGAGCAGACCCTGGAATGGTCCGAAAGCGCTGTTGAGGGAGCTCACCGCTTCCTGCGTCGTTTCTGGAAACAGGTTTCTGAACATCTGGCTTCCGGAGATGTGCCGGCTCTGGACAGCAAGGCTTTGAGCAAGGAACAGAAAGACCTGCGTCGTAAAACTCACGAAACCATCAAAAAGGTTTCCGATGATTGCGAACGTCGTCTGACTTTTAACACCGCTATTGCTGCCATAATGGAATTGAACAACGCGATAGCCCGGTTCCGGGACAACAGTGATCAGGCTCGTGCCGTTCTTCGCGAAGCTCTGGAAGCCTCTACTCTGATGCTGGCACCTATTGCTCCTCACGCTATGCACAGCGTCTGGAATGCCCTGGGTCATTCAGAGCCCGTGGTTCAGGCTGGCTGGCCTGCAGTGGATGAGTCCGCCCTGGAGAAAGACGCCATCACCATGGTGGTTCAGGTCAATGGCAAAGTTCGTGCAAAGTTGGAAGTTCCAGCCGACATGGATAAAAGTGCGATTGAAAAGCTGGCGCTTGAGCAGGAAAATGTAACCAAGTTTACTGAAGGAAAGACTGTTCGCAAGGTGATTGTAGTACCCGGCAAACTGGTTAATATCGTTGCCAATTGATCGGTTAACGCCAGCCCCCTGTCAAAAAGGCCAGCATTTTTGCTGGCCTTTTTCCTGAGACGTCATTCAGCCGAGATAATCGACCAGGGTTTGAAATAAATAATCACGCTCAATAGGCTTGGTTAAGTAGTCGTCCATGCCTCTGGATAAGGCTTTATTTTTTAACTCGTCAATAGCATGAGCACTGAGACCAATAATGGTATGCTCTTCTATTCCGGCCTCCTGTTCAAACTCCCGGATTGCTTCGGTGGCAGTGTAACCATCCATGACGGGCATTTCACAGTCCATCAGAATCAGGTCCCAGCTCTCCGGATCACTCTTGCAGTATTCCAGAGCTTCCTGACCGTTTTCTGCGAAAACCGGCTCAATATTGACTTTCTTGAGTAACTTCTTCAGCACCAGTTGATTGGCGGGATTATCTTCAGCCACCAGCACTTTCTTGTTCTCCAGCACACCGGACTCAACGATTTGGTAAACGTCCATGATTTAACCTTCTTATAACAATTGCCCTACTTTCAGATTAGCGGTTAACCCAGAGTTTGCATTAATGCATCTGGTCTTATGCTCTATTAACGAGTCATAATCCCCCACATATATCACGTAAAATTCTTCATTTGTCCCAGGTAATGATATGTCTCAGCCCTTGCAAATCGCCTGCCCCAAATGCAGCACTCCCAACCGGGTCCCTAAAGAGCGCCTGGAAGACGGGGGCTCTTGCGGTAAATGCAGGAACAAACTCTTTTACGGCAAACCCGTAGAACTCAATTCCGGTAATTTCAAACGTTTTCTGGCCCAGACCGATATACCGGTTGTGGTGGATTTCTGGGCTCCCTGGTGCGGTCCCTGTAAAGCCATGGCTCCAGCCTTTTCCGAAGCAGCCCGTGAACTCGAACCCAACATAAGACTGGCAAAACTCGACACTCAAAAGCACCAGCAAATTGCAGCGCAATTGAACATCCGCTCTATCCCAACCCTGATTGTGTTCAAATGCGGGAAAGAAATTGGCCGTATATCCGGTGCCCTGCCCGCCAATCAGCTGAAGAAGTGGATTAAAAATGCGGCCAAAAGCTAATAAAAACCAGAGGCAATAATAAATAGAACAACTAATGCTCTACTATTCTTAAGGAACGGATAGAAAACGGCATACAGGGACAGTATGAGCTTGATCGACAAAACCTCAGGTCAGGGTCCAAAATGGATACAGCCTGAGCAGACCAGTCGGGTTTCCAAGGATGGCAAAGTCAAGGCGTTGAGTGATGTCGTCAGCAAGATGCTCTCTCCTGGAGATCAGGTGACTCCTGAAAAAAAGTCCATCTATAAACGGGGCGTCCGGGTTATACCTCCAACGCCTAAAGAAATGTACAAGACATCGTCCCAGCCGCGCAGACGGGCACCGTCGGCGACCGATCTTAAGCCGCAGAAACAACCCTCTTTTGAGCAGAAGACCCGACTCAGACCCAGAAGCCAGGTGCTGACTGAAAGACCCCAGGAAGCTAAATCAGTTGCCAGCCGGTCCATTAGCAAGCCTGCGACACCTCCAACGAACACATTGCTTCAGACTGCCGCTATGCAAAAAGCGACCAGCAATCTTCTGGACCATCACCTGGCCAAAATATCATGGGCATCAGACAAGCAGGCAGAGTACCGGGAACTGATTGCAACCTTCAAACCCGGCTCCTGTGCTGAGGGAGATGATGCGTTCTCTGACGTACAGGAAGCCCTGAGGGGCGCAGCCCAAAAACTGGGAATCCCGGAACTCGCAGACGATCCCGCTGCGATAAAAGACTTGCAGAAGCATTTTTATCGGCGTCTGGAAACAAAGGGTAAAGAACTTCTGAAGCAAGCTCCCCCGGAAAGAACCATTAAAAAAGTGCCTCCAAAACCACCAGTCCGCACCAGCTCACTGCCCGATAGTGTAGCTCCGACTGCAAAAAGCAAAGAGCCAGCGAGCATTCAGAAAACGCCTGTCACACCATCAGAGAAGGTTGAGACAGAGCCAGCCGCTCCTATCACTGAAATTTCTCTTCCGGCCAGACGCCAGAGAAAAAGACAAGCGGCACTGGATGCACCGGCAAAATATATGTCCAAAAGTCTCGCTCAGCGCAAGGACACCCCCTGGAAAGAGCAGATGCCGAAATTTTTCACCCGATATCTGAGAGCCATGGCTCTGACGGGGGCATCCGAAAAAGGGGGTGTCGATAAAAAATGGTTCAAGCATGAAGTACCAGGCTCCTCAATCCTCAGTAACAAAAGCAGTGCTTCGGATACCCAGAAAGGACTCAGGAACAGACTGGAAGACATTGCTTTCCAAAAAGGTGAAAGCCTTACCGGCTTCTATCGTTTCTTTGACCAACATCAGCTCGGCAGAAATGTGAGAATGGCGGCAGTCAGTCAGATGATGTTACCCCTGTCCGAGCACGGCCATCTTGACCCCATGAGTCTGCAGGACCTTGAGCCCAACTCGGGTAAAGAAGTATCCCAATGGCTGAATCAACAACTGGACACTATATCCCAGCAGGAATACCAGAATTACACGACGCTGCTGAATGACCTCAAGAACAGGACAGAAGGTAAATACAAAGTACGCCTGGATGACACGCCTTTCGGTAAAGTGCCTCTGGAAAGCATTACCGGGAAAACCCATGGTACAGGTGTTTTCAAGGTAGCACGGGTGAACAGTTTTCAATACACCCTCGATCATTGCACACCCTGGCTAAAATCCGCTCACCCCGTCACCGAAAAATTTGCCGAACTGCGCCTGAAGAACACCAAAAAAGATGATGATCAAAATTTAACAGCCGGAGGAAATAAGGGTCAAAATTTAACAGCCGGTCAGCTCGAAGAGCTGAACAACCAGGCAAAAGGACTGTTAAGCGAAATGAGCCAGATAAACATGAACAAGGTCCCAGAGAGTGTTCAGGCCATCATGGATACAGAAAAGAAAAGTCTGGAAAATATTGTCACCAAATATAAAGAGCTGTCCAAGCAAAATTAGTGCAGCCAAGAGGTATATTCCATACCACTTGGCTGCACTGGATGGTTGGCCGCCATCAAGCAAGAACAGAGAACTGATCCAGCCATCCTGCTTTCCAGGTAGATCTATTTTATTTGCTGAATACTAATGAAAAATTGACAGGAACGTTGTCAGAAATCGAGATCTGTCCCACTGTTTTTGCCAGTTCTGTCAGATTTTTAGCCGGAATACCAAACTGTGAAGCTCGAACGATAACCGGCTGTGTACTGGCTACCGACAACAGGTTTCCGCTTTTTACCACATTGACGGAAAATTCCAACTCTTGTGTTTGGCCATAGAGGGTTACTTTTGCCGGCACAGTTAGCTGTTGAACCACTGTATCAGGGGCTAATAATGAGTTTGAAATTTGTGCAGAAACCTTAGCACTGGGAAATAAATCCGATTGGAAAAACAGCTTATTCAAGCGCTCATTTCTAATTCCAATGCCAGTGTCAATGCCAGAGATTGGAATATCCAGAGTTAACAGACCGGTTTCATTAATACTGCCCGTTAGAGAGGATATTGAAGCCGGCTCAATAACGTACTCTAACTTCACCGTAGCAAATGACACTCTTGATATATCCCGGTTTAGTTCGTATTGCGCCGCTTTACTGAGTCCGCAAGCAGTTAACACTAATAGAAATAAAAGGATTTTTTTCATCTTTTTTCCCTTGGAATTAATCGGGGCAGGTTGAAACCTCATGGCTTCATTCCTCCAACGTAGAGGTATTTACTGGGCGTTTCTGCCAGTTAAGCACTCAATCCAATCAAAAATCAAACCAGACGCATTAACCTCAATGGCACACCGTCTGAAAATGGCAATAATTTTTGATCATAAGTGGCTATTCCAAGATAGTCTCTAACCGTTCACCTGCGAGCCTTTTTACTTGGAGGCGGCGACAATAACGATGACGCTGCAGCACGTTTACCTTTTGAATGGGATGTTGGCGCTGCCTCCACCCCGCAGAGGCGCCAGACTTTAATCCGCTTCCCCCTGCTGCTAACAGTGACGAGATGGCTGCCGTTGGCACTGAATTCTGATGATTTGAGTGAATATGGATGGCGGATGAGAGCTTTTCGTGACCAATTGCCATCTTTGCCACAGCCAAGGATCTGGGCATCGCCTGAAAAGTCGTTGATGACAACATGGGTGCCATCGTGGTTGAACTGACCTGAACAGACCCCGCCCTCTGGCTCAATATTGGCGCCTGGCAGCCACTGCCCATCGGAACAGAGAGAGTGGATTATGGCTTTACAATTGTTTTTAGGCTCTGATGTGTCGTTGCTCGATAGTGTCAAAATATGGCGGCTATCAGCACTGAACAGGGCAGAATTGATTTTATCTTCATGCTTAATGGCCATTTGCTCTGTCCAGCGCCTGTGGTCTGTATCAAACCCGAAAATTTTCGCCGAGTGATCATCGCTGCTGGTTATTATCAGCAGACTATTGGGGCTAAAGCTGGCAGAGCTGACCCTCCCTGTATGGTTGATCAGCGCATTTTTCTGCCAGTTGTTGTCGCTATCAAAACTGAAGACGGTACCCGTGTGATCGAGACTGGCCGTCACTGCATGGCAGCTGTCGGGGCTGAAGGTGGCTGAGCAGATCCTGTCGGAGTGGGTAATGTCGGCTTTTTCTGTCCAGCAACCATCAGGGTTAACGCTGTAAATCGTTGCTGTTTGTCCAAACTTACCAGTCTGATTAGTCCAGACAGTGATGATATGCTTGCTATCCGGGCTAAACTCGGCTGAGATGACTTTGTTTTTGTGTTGCAAGGTGGTTATCGGCAACCATTTGCCGTTAGCTGCACGCCTATGGATTTTGGCGGTATGGTCTTCACTGGCGGTCACTAGAAGGCAGCTATCAGGGCTGAAGTTTGCTGAACAAACATCCCCCTCATGGACAATCGTCGCTGTTAATGCCCAGCGGCCATCCTGGTCTACTGAACTGATGTACGCATTTTTATCGCCGCTGACCGTCACCGCATGCCGACTGTCGGGGCTGAAGCTGGCTGATCTGATCTTTTTTTTATGGACAATGCAAAGTTGCTCTGCCCAGCGGTCATCGTCAGAACGGCTGGTGATTTTTACCGTACATTGGGTACAGAAGCTCAGTATATGGCGGTTATCTGCGCTACAGATGACCTGCCTGACCCTGCCAACATGAGGAATGTGGATCTGCTGGCAGTCACTGTTCTTCGCCGCCAGAGCATGAATTTTTGCTCTGCCATCGGCGCCATAACAATCGGTCACCAGGTAGCTGGCATCATGGCTGAGTATGGCTGTTTCGACTAAATAGGACTTGCACTGAATCTCTGCTACCAAATCCGGCTGCAAAACCGGACTGTCAATCATCAATTGACTCACCTGGTAAAACAGGAGTTGAGGGAACAACGGTATCTTTTCCGGGCTCCGGGCCTCAGAGTTGTCTGTCACCTCCCTGTCTGACTGTTGACAGAGATGACTCACCAGCATTTTATCCCGGGTAAACTGCATCAACCAGGCTCTGAGTTGAGGTTCAGTGAAATTTTTGGCGATCTGTATGAATATCTGCTGTTGTGATGGCGCGAACTGTTTGAACCATACCCTGCTGCTGGCCATGTTCCTGACACTCAGAACCGGGGCAGCTATTTCCCTTAAATGCAGACAGCTTTCTTTCATCGCTGTTACATCTCTGTGCGATAAATGACCCATGATCCGGGATAGAATCTTCTCTGGCAGAGCCAGTAATGGAAAGATGTCCTGATCAGGAACAATGGCGACACTGTTGCTGGTGACGTTTTCTGCCGGATCATTGGTCATGGCAACTGCAATAATAGAGCCATGGGCCTGGCCAACAAGAGGGGTATCCGAGCTTAAAGGCTTCTGTGACATCGTGTAAGAGTGATTCAGAATCTGTGCAGGTTTGAGCTCAGGCGGTGGCGTTAAATCTTCCGATGTTGAGGGCTGTTGTTTTTCAGGGTGGACGGCGCTCCCTGGGAGTAATGTTTTATTGTCAACACTATCACCGGAGTCAGAGCCAATTGTGACCGGGGAATTGTCAGTGCTTGTTGAGTCAGTCTGAGCATCCGGCATAGAAGGATACAGAGACTTAATATCTGAGATAGGGCGCGCATGGAACCGGGAAATGCCGTCCTGCGTACGAATGTAACAGGTGTCAGCATTGGAAAAGAATACAGAAGCCTTTCTGACAGCCTTAACGGATCTGCCGACAAAGAAGTAATACTTGTCGTCTTCGCGGGCTTGTAACAAAATAACAGGCCTGCTGGACTCATTACCATAAAACCTCAATTCGAAAGCTGCACCGACAGTATTCTCCGATAGGTTGCGAATGCCCTGCATACACTTATTCCTTTAAGCTGGTTATTTATGTTGGAGCCTGACCGAGAATAGCGGTTCTTTAGCCCCCTCAGTGAGGACGGGCGCTATTCTTGGTCAAGCACATAAGGGCTTCGACAGACTTACAAAGAAAAAGTTCATGGGAACAAGTGAGGTGGCGAATTTTCATAAGCTGGAGACAAAAACGGCAGGTCGTGAATGTTTCCAGAAAGCGCCTATCCGCTTTTGTGAACGAACGGATACCCTATACGACCAAGCGGTTGGCTATTGCTCTGGTTACATCTGTAGATCTGTGGCCTGAAATGCAAAATGCTGTGGATATTTTGGAAATGGAAAACAACAATGATGAGTGGTATCAGGCTTTAGGAAAACTGGCTACCGCTTCTTAAGCTCTGTCTCTATCAGCTCCCTGACTTCACCACGACATGCCTCAGGGGCTAAGGCTTCTGAAGATGTTTCAATATCAGCACCTTCTTCAAGAAGACGTTTAACGATTTCAATATGCCCGGCTTTGATCGCCATCTGTATCGGGGTTTCGCCCTCATTCGTTTTGTGATTTATTTGGACATCAGGTCTGACGAGTAACTTTTCCACTATTTCGGCGTGACCACAATAACAGGCAATGTGTAATGGTATTGCACCATCTTGTCTGGGTAGATTAGTACGAATCCCCGGTTGATCTAACAACTTATCCACGACATTTGTATAATTCTCGACTGTAGCCAAGGCCAGGGCAGTCTGGCCAAAATGATCTTGCTGATTGAAAAAGCCTGGTTCTATGTCTGCGACCTCTGTGGCTTTAACCATTGCTGTTTCAGCCACTTCACTGGTTCCAAATGTAACAGCCAATAGCAGCTGATTGAAATTATGAGGGTTATGATGATTTATGGGTAAAAGCCTGGATTCCGGAATTTCCGCTAACAGGATTTCAAGACGCCTGTGTCCTGAGTTGCTGCTGGCTGATGAAACGTTTGTGAATTCCTTGATGGCAAATACGGTATCTTTTGACTCGTTTGGAATCGCTAAGCCGGATGACAAGATTTGACTGGTGTTTAAAGAGTCGGCTAGCCATCTAGCGGCGAAGAAGTCCAGTTCCTTTTTAAATAACTCCTTATAGTTACCAATATTTTGATCCCTGATTTCAAATCCTTCGGGAGTCAGCTTCAGAGATAGGATATGCTTGCCGGTTTGGAGATGAAAAAGACGGCTTCCCCGGCCTTCCGGAATCGTTTCTGCGATCTTGTTTAATAATAAGCGCAACCCGGATTGGGTAAGCCCAATGGGGTATCAGGGAGTTGAATGTAAGACCGGAGTACTGCTACCAGCCGCTGAGACAATCCATTGTGCAGTCTTCTCTGTATTTTGCACAGGCACTTCTTCCTGCAACGTTGTGGTTTCCGGTGCCTGAAAAGCCAGTAACGATTCACAAAAAGGCCGCAGTTTTAATAACAAGAGCGCCTGATGATCCTGCGTGGCAGGATCGGCTTTAAACATCTGCTGGGCATCCAGAATAGCATCCGCCAGATGATCATAGTGGTTATTCCAGAATACCCAGCCCAGTGCCGGGTCCTGGCTTACAGTGCTCAAAAGTTCATCATATTCCTCTGTACATCCCATCTGCTCGTATAGTACGTAGCTTGAGGCAAGACCACAGCAACAGCCGTCACTGAAATCATAAAGTCTTGCCTTATCTTCACCATCAAACCGGGTTGATAGTGACATCAGATTCGTGACCAAAAACGGTAATCTTAGCTGCGGCTCTGATTTCGATTGCTCAATTTTCTGCACTCTGGTTGACAGAAGCTCTCCATGACCAATCAGGTGGAGCAAAGGCAATAATATAATTTGCGTTACCCGACTGAGCAAAGTTGTGGATTGAGTGATTGCTACAGACAGCGTATGCAGAAAAGTTTGACCGACCGTACTTTTGACTAACCAATGCTTAAAACGCCCTGAATCCAAGTCCTGTTGCCGGGGCATCTGATCAGATTGAACCTGATCATTCGGCAGGCGTGGTCCTGTTTTCATCGCTATTCCTGAGTCACAATAATGACCGATTTATCGGCTCTGGGTGAAGTAAATCAACAATTTACCCATTCATCAGTTGATTTTTCCGGGTTTATGGGTATACGGCGATGTATATGCATTACATAGGAATTAGAAAGCAGGATGGTGTAAATCACTGAATCAACACAGGCATAAACTGACAAGCTGCTCTCAGATACCGGAAATATGGCCGATATAAGCCACATCGCCTGCAAAACAGAGTGTTTTTTAAGGTGTGACAGACCGGAAGGAACCATGAACAAAGCAGCTGAACCTACTGAAAACGTTATGCCAGAAGAGAGCAACAGCCCTTACCCGGGTCTATCAGAAAAAATGACTCGAGCCGAGCTCAGTCAGAAACTCAAAGATGCCGTTGCTCAGAATCAGATCGAGCTGCTGGAATCTCTTTTCTGTTTCATGCTGGTCAATGAATACTCGCCCGAACAAATTAATCAGGAGTTGGATTATATTCGCGCCAATAATCCGGCCATTCAGGACTCTCTCATTCGCTGGAGTGAGGAGCCCAAAGGGAAAAAGAAGCTAAAGATTGCTGGCAAAGCCGCTTTTATTGCGGTGATGATTCATTATGGTAACGGAAGTTTTGTTCCTGCTATTAAGGCCATAGAGCGTTTCTATGCCCTGGGAGATGCCCCCCATGAATTTACCGAGGCCATTGATGAAATTCAAATAAGCTCCTGGCTGGGCCTGTTGAACCATGAACTTGAAAATCAGGTTCCGCTAAAAAACATCATTCGTCAGCTTGAAGCTCTCAGGCTGAAGCACATCTGGTCAAAAGATCTGGCTATGTTTGCCATTCCAGTGACCACGGCCTACTTCCGTGAACAAGCCAAAGAAAAACTCCTTGATGGTGATTTTATCGGAACTTATCGTGACCTCGAGCAGGCCCTGAGACTCCCTGAAGAAGACAAGTCAGAGACCTACCAGGCCTACGCTGATTGTATTGTCCGACAGGTAAATGACCCTCTGTTTCGTTCAAGAGCAATCAAACCCGAACTGGAAAAGCTAAGCGCCAAGATGGAATACCTGCACGAAGTAGACTTCTGGACACCGGAGCTGGACATCGGACGCTTTCATCTCAAAAATATGCTGGGTGATATTTAGCGTTCTGATTTGAGAAGTCAGAAGGACCCTGAAAAACATTATTTCTTCAGAAACTTGCCTACTGACGTATACCCGCTTAGCATGGTGGTGCCATTTTGATCTGACTTATTCTCAGGGCAGGTAGGGCAGGCTGTGGCTCCGATGACGGACGGCCAATCGTGATACTTTGCTGACCAATAAAATTTTATTCAGTGTGCCATGTCAGCCAACGCCTGAACATGGTTATCACCGACACCAAAAGCCAATATTCTGCTAAGTTCGGCCAACGATCGACCACTGGTCTCCCTGAGCTGATTGAAGAATAACTGGATGGCTTTCTGGCTTTTCTGACTGGTTGCACTGCCTTCAATGACTTTCATAGCACGAAAATAGCCTTCAACATCCCGTGTCATCAGAAAGGTATCTTTGCCCAATGCCCTCAGGGCATAGGGGCCGGTATTGCCGCCCAGACGACTGCCATGTTTTTTCAGATAGGCCCAAAGCCCAATGATATTATCTTCAGGCCAGAGCGCGACAAACTGTGCAAAGCTACCTTCTCTCTGTCGTACATCATGGATCATCAGGGCATTTTCCCGGATGCTCCAGACCTTCTTGAGATGACGAATAATTTTAGGGTCAGTTGCTTTTCGCTCCAGCATGTCGTCAGGCATCATCAGCAACTTGTCAATATCAAAACCCCAGAATACCTCCTCAAAGTCAGGCCATTTCTGATCCACAACTCTCCAGACAAATCCACTCTGAAAAACCTTGCGGGTAAGTTCCGCAAGATAGCGGTCATCCGGAATACTTCTTAATTGGTCATTGGAAAGGGGTTTTACCAGCAAGGATTCAACGGCTGCTTCTCCCCCCTTGCGTTCACAGGCACGTTCAAAGATGACATCATAGCGTTCTGGCTTCATGGCCACTCCATATTTCTGGCAAAGGTTTGCCGAAAAGTGTATACAGTGCTCAAAAAAAATTGAACATTGATAGTTACTGATAAAATGTGTATTACATACACACCCCTTTGTCATAAACCTGACCAAAAGGTCAACAACAGCAGAACAAGACATGACCATTCAATCATTTCATCCGCCCAAACGAACACTGATGGGCCCGGGCCCTTCAGATGTATACCCTCGAATTACAGAGGCTCTGTCCCGACCCACTATAGGTCATCTTGATCCTGAGTTTGTCCGTATGATGGATGAGGTCAAGGAGCTGCTTCAGTACGCCTTCAGGACCCGCAATGCCCTGACACTGCCCATCTCCGCACCCGGCTCTGCCGGTATGGAAGCCTGTTTTGTCAACCTGATCGAACCAGGCGACAAGGTAGTGGTATGCATTAACGGCGTCTTTGGTGGCCGTATGAAAGAAAACGTCGAGCGGGCAGGTGGCGAACCCGTTATTGTTCAGGGTGAATGGGGTCGTGCTGTTGATGTGGCTGAAGTTGAAAAAACGCTTCAGGCTCACTCGGACAGCAAAATTCTGGCCTTCGTTCATGCAGAAACCTCTACCGGTGCCTGCTCTGATGCAGAAACACTCTGTCGTCTGGCCAAAGAGCATAACTGCCTTACCATCGTTGATGCGGTCACGTCACTGGGTGGATCTGAGCTGGAAGTAGATGCCTGGGGTATCGATGCTATCTACTCGGGCACACAGAAATGTCTCTCCTGTGTGCCAGGTATATCTCCGGTGAGCTTCAGCGAAAAAGCTGTGGAGAAAATTGCCAGCCGCAAGCACAAAGTCCAGAGCTGGTTCCTGGACATGAATCTGATCATGGGATACTGGGGTAAGGGGGCCAAAAGGGCTTATCACCATACTGCGCCTGTCAACGCCATGTATGCCCTCCACGAAGCTCTGGTTATTTTGCAGGAAGAAGGTATCGAAAACGCCTGGCGCCGCCACAGGCTTCATCATCAGGCCCTGGCAACCGGTCTTGAAGCCATGGGGTTGGAACTGGTTGTTCCTGAAAATGAACGTCTGAGCCAGCTGAATGCGGTCAGGATTCCTGATGGTATCGACGACGCCCGGGTGAGAAGTGAACTCTTGTCAAAGTACAACCTGGAAATTGGTGCAGGCCTTGGTGATCTGGCTGGAAAGGTCTGGCGGATTGGGCTGATGGGCTGCAGCGCCGACCAGACCCATGTTCTGTGCTGTCTGGGTGCCCTGCAGGCGGTTCTGGGTTCTGATGAAAACGGAGCGGCCGCTGCACTGGCATTTTATCGCTCACAGAACTAATGCCCTGGGTCTCCTTCATCCGTTGAGGGAGGCCTGAATTTTGTTAAGAGAATTCTCAACAGTACACCGAGCCTGGAAGAATCATTCTGCTAATATCGAAGAAACAGATTCGTTGGGGTAAGAAGTATGTTCAAGCTGCTGGCAATTATTTTACTGACTCTGGTTGCGATCGTCGGCCTCGCACGGAATTTTGAAATGCTCGTTGGACCGGATTATGCCTATGTGAAAGCGGACTATCCCCGCTTTGCCGATAAAACATGGTTTGACTTTGAAGTAGGAAAAAGAGGTGGACTCGAAGGTGTGTACGACAATGTTAAAGAAAAAATAAAGCAGTAGCCCTGCTTCAAACGTCTATTTGCTGAGTCACCATTGCGCTTGCGGAATACTTGCCTCCTGCTGTAATTGTGAGTCCGCCAGCTGTTGTCGGCATCAGGAGACCACTGACTTGTATCATGAAAACCAACATTGGTTTTGGTTCTCTGAAAATCAGCTCGCGGACGCCCGCTTGTACTCATAATGTGACTACACCACGATCTGCAAAAATAATTCGTATAGTAAGTACCTGGCCAGTTGGTTTCGCATATTCTGGCGAGAGGATTTTTTCATCCTTCAAGGCGCAACGACGGGTGCGTAGCCGTAGCTACGCAACCAGAGTTGGAACGCAGAAGGATGGAAAAAGCCGCCGTCCAGAATATGCGAAACCAACTGGTTAGGTACTTAACGGCTATTATTTTTTCCTAAGCGTGAAGGTACGACTATTATGTTGCATTGTTATCTAACTAATAGAGCTACTAACGCTGTGATTCCAACAAAAAGACTGTATTTATTATTATTTTTCATATTAGGCAATAGCTCTGTTTCAGAAGCTTCAATATTATCGGCTGCAGAGAAATTTTTGAAGTTACATGACAAGATACTCGTAGAGTCTCAAAAACTAGGGTTGGAACAAGTGGATTTTTTTGCAGACATTTGCAGGTCTTCAGGTTTGAGGGATCCCATAGGGGATCTGAGAATGTCGCACTCCATGTTAACATGTCGTGATCAGCCCAGCCCCATGACAACCAGAGTCTTACTTTCTCAAAATGAGCAGGGCGTAGAGCAAGTTGGAATAAGTATAGAAATGCAAGTTTCTTTGGCATCTGTAGCCACTGCAATCACTCATCGCTGCACACTCGACAAAGCTTTTTCTGAACTGGATACGAAGGCCAGAAGTGAGATAGAAAATGAATTAAAAATGCTACTTATTCAAATACGAACAATAATTAGTGGATACGAGCCTTTTATTAAACTGTGTGCAGATTTTAATTTATCCAAAGAACTAAAAGATACAATTGAGTTAATCGATGAGTCAGTTAAAAATATCAGTGAATCAACTACCCTCCCCTAAAGGAACGTGCTTGTAAAAGCCCTTGTTGACCAGACCAATACGTCCGTACCAGCTTCAGTCCCCTACGTTCAGACATTGCTCCCAGGCTTCTGGGTAGCAAGATTTAAGAAAGCCGCTATTATTCCCTTACTTGAATTAATATAAGGAATGTATCTAATGACTAACCTGGGACGAACTGATCGAGAGTGTTGGTATGAAACAGTTAATCTTCAATTTTTCATTGCTCAGTGCATGTGCTTTGCAGTCTTCTTACTGCTAATAATGCCTGCATTTGCTGCTACCCCGACCAATGCAGAGCTGGCTTTGCTTGGTACTGCCCTGGGGGATTGCAAGGGGACCGTTCGTTACGGCTATGGAGCTGGGAGGCGTGAGCTATTTACGGATGACACTCACAAAGCGGCTGCGATTTACAAGTTCTTTTTGGATTATTACCGAAGCTCTGATCGCCCTAAAAAACAGCATCAAAAAAAAGGTAAAGGCGCACAGTTTGATGCTGTCAGAATGGCTAAATGCCAGTGTTTTTTTGCCTTTCCCAAAGAGCAGCGTTTTCATTTAAATATGGAAGATTCGATGGATGTCGTGTTAAGCGAATACGGTACTTTTCACTCTCGGTTGTTAAAAACTTTCTTTCAGGGATTCAGAAATGGCACTCTGACAACCAGGGATCAGGTTCTCGACCTTTCCGGTCAGAGTTTTCGTACAAGATCAGGGAAAACAGAAGGCTCCTCTGGTAATGGCGGTTGTATGGGAATTGCTACGATTGTTGCTATCCTTGATCATGATCCATTTATCAGTGACGAGGATTTTGTCAACCGCGTTCGACAAACGGTTCAGGTCAGTCATAACCATGAGCAAGCCATGCAGGCTGCTGTTGCTATCGCCCTTACAGCGAGGGTCATGATTGAAGATCGTGATTCAAGAACTGCGAACAGGGATCTGGCTGAAATCACCTTAGAGCGCATCTATAGACAGGTAACTGACCCGGAAGTTTTGAAATGCCTGAGGATTATTGAGCAACAGATCCTGCAAAACACGCATGCTCGCAAGCTTGATCATGGGGAGGTTATGGCTGAGTTAAATCTCCTTCTGCCTTCCAGTTCTGGTGCAGAGAGATCCCGAAAAAAGACTGGTGACACAAAGCTTCGAGGAACCTGGGCCCCCAGTTCTGCAGCGGCCGTCCTGTATTTTCTTTTTACCGGTGACAGATCCCAGAATTCATTGCTGCAGCAGGTAGCAAAATTTACCATAGACCAGGATACGATTGGGGCAATGTTAATGGCACTCAGTGCTCTGCGGGAAGGTGGTTTCAGACGAAGCGAGTTTGGTGCAGGGCAGGAGCTGAAACTGTTACAGGAGTTGCTTGACCATTTGCCGGAGTGGGTTGCAATAAACCCCAATGCCTTGGATTATCTGGTCGATGATGATGAGGATGAAGGTGAGGCAGGTGCGAGTAATTGTGCCTGTCGGAGCCAGTCAATGTAAATTAAAAATATTGAGCTGAGAGTAAATGAGTATTTTGAGACACTTATTAATATCATATCTGCATTTTTCGACGGCCTCTGAAGCAAGCAAACAAGTCAATGACTGTTATATTTTACTCAGCGATTAACGTTAGAATCACTAACTAAAAAGATATTTTTGGAACTTTATAAGACGTAAGAAATCAAACAAATTGATAATTTTTTACGATATAAAGTTGACAATATGACTCCACCTCATCCAGATGATCCATTGTACAGAAGTTGGTATTTTGACAAGAAAAACCCTATTCATAAAGGAAATACTGTAAAGTTAAGAATGCGATCTTTTCGATCAATGAAAAGAGCATCCCCTTATCCTCTGAAATTCAAATATATACCTATTCCTGATAAAGCCCAAAGGTCAAAGACTTTAAGACTGGAAAGAGGAAAAAATTTAGTCACACAGAAATTTATAGAAGTACTTTCAGTAGTGAAAGTTAACTGGGCCAGGGCAGTAAAGCTACTGAAAAGTGGTGGAGATCCTTTTGCATATAAAGGGACTGGCTTCACTCCAAATATATTATTTAAGCTTATTGTTGATATTACCAATACTCCAAAAATCGAAGCAAAACACCTTTTAGAGTCAAAAGAACGGGAAGAGTTCATTGCATTACTTCTGGAGAGAGATGAGATTGAATCTGCCCTAATGGAGTTTGACTCGTCACCCTTTCAAAACACACCATTTACCGCAGCCATTGCAGCCAGAGATATAAAGTTATCAAAAGCCCTATTCAATCATCTAACGAAAACAAACCATGAGTTATTAATCACACCAAATCAAAAGACATTAGAAAGGCAATTTGGAAACAATACACCTCTGGTACTGGCCATTAAAACTAACAATGAAGAACTGGCTTTGGATTTAGTACCTTTTTATACCGATGAGTTATTGCGTAAGCGTGTAACCTGGGCAAACAACAACACTCTTGAATTGGCTCATTTAGCGAGATTCAATCATTTACTTCCAATAATGGTGGCAATAGCTCAAGGTCTTACTACAGATGAAGCAACCAAGCTTCAATCATTATATGATGGATGTCCACGTGGGAGTGATATATGGCATGATTTATATGAAACAGATATGTTTCTTAATGACGAAGGAGAATTCATTGAAGATAGAGAGAGAGTCTCAAATCCTGATATTTATCATACCTCAAAATATATTCGAACCAGTGTAATTCCCCTACCCCAAAATCGGTGTTCCCTTCATTAATACATAATAACTGATAGCAGATCGAGAACAGGCTATCGCAAAAGTAGCCTGTAAAACTGACCCAGCTTAACGCTCTATTGGTCAAGCAAAAGACTTTCACAACAGCCGCCTTTTCAGAAAGGAATTACTTCTCAACAAAAGCCCTTTCAATAACATAGTGCCCCGGATTTCCACCACGGGCTTCCTTAAAGCCACGCTCATCCAGAATACGACAAAGGTCTTTCAACATGGCAGGGCTGCCGCACAGCATGAAGCGATCATTTTCCAGATCGGGCTCAGGAAGATTCAGGTCGGCAAACAGCTTGCAACTTTCCATCAAGTCCGTCAGGCGCCCCTGGTTGCGGAAAGGTTCCCGGGTAACCGTTGGGTAATACTTCAACTGTTTTTTAACCATCTCACCAAAGTATTCATTTTCTGGCAGTTCATTTTCAATCCGCTCCTGATAAGCCAGTTCAGAAACATAGCGAACGCCGTGAGTCAGAATTACATTGTCGAACTGCTCATAAATTTCAAAATCCTTGATGATGCTCATAAAAGGAGCCAGACCCGTTCCGGTGCTGAGTAGGTAGAGATTCTTTCCGGGCAGCAGATGATCGGCTACCAGAGTCCCCACAGGCTTGGTGCCCACCAGAATGTCATCTCCCACTTCCAGCTTCTGCAGGTGTTGGGTCAGGGGGCCATCCTGTACCTTGATGGAGAAAAACTCCATCTCTTCTTCATAGTTGGCGCTGGCAATGCTATAGGCTCTCAGCAGAGGTTTGTTATCGATTTCCAGACCGATCATGGTGAAATGGCCGTTCTTGAACCTCAATCCCTGGTTGCGTGTAGTGGTAAAGCTGAACAGGGTATCATTCCAGTGATGTACACTGGTCACTGTCTCCCGGATAAGATTACTCATAGTAGGTGTCACTCCTGATGGTCGATTTTTCTTTCTGACACTTTGCTGTACCCTGAAAAGTTACTTATCTTTGTAATAATTCAAAAGGCGGTCAGCTCCCTCGCGATCTTTTCCTGTGACTCGAGCATCCCTGTCAATGAGTTTTCGCAGCGATCCGATGTCCCGAGTTTTGAGAGCGTATTTAAGAAAGCTCCTACCCCGAGAATCTACCGGTGCATTAACATCACCGAAGTCATTGATAGCGGACGAGAGTAAGAATTTAATATATTCCGCCCTTTTGGACAGATATCTGAATTTTTTGAAAGCGTCACTAGCAGCCTGTCGGACTTAAGACTGTCCTACTGCGGTTGCGATAAATTGGTCTAAAAATTCCTGCTCCCTCGTCAAATAGCTCGCTATTCTCCTCGGAATCAGAAATTTTTATCCTCAATTTCTCGCAATCCTCGCTACGGACGCTCAAGTCCGACAGGCTGCTAGCCGAAAGTTCATTTATTCGTACTATTTTTTCTTCCGGGATATCTTAGTCAGGGGTAGGATATTTGTGAAACAGATAATTCTTATAAGATTATTCGATTAAATCGATTACCCCATGAAACTGACTCTCCAACAACTGGAGATTTTCCTGGAAGTTGCCCACCAGCAGAGCCTTAGCGGCGCCGCCAAAGCTCTGATCATGTCCCAGTCTGCCGCCAGCGGTGTACTGAAAGAACTGAAACAAAAGTTCAATAGTCAGCGCTTTGATCGCATTGGCAAAAGACTTCAGCTGAATGATCTCGATAAGATTACTCAGGGTTGTTATCACTCCTGATGATCGATGGTTCTGCCTGACACTTTGCTACATCATGAACAGTTACTTATCCTTATGATCATTCAAAATCGAGTCAACTTTGTCTCGGTTGCTGTCGGTGACTTGAGCCCCTCTGTCAATGAGTTGTTGCAATGCTTCCTTGTCCTTGGCAATGAGTGCATATTCAAGAAGGTTGTGACCTGGGTGGTATTCTGAATAACCTGCCGGTGCATTAATATCAGCAAAGCCATTGATAGCAGACGAGAGTAACACTTTAATAATTTCCGCCCTGTCGGATAAATTTCCTACATAATCGACTCCGTCAAAAGCTGTGTAACCTAGTCCAGTGCGAAGCTCAACTTTTGCCCCCGCATTGATCAGCATCCTGACCAGACCTAAAAAGTTTTTGTTTTTAGGGTAATCTTGATGTAAACCAAGTACCAATGCGTAGTGAAGGGCGGTACGTCCATCGCGAGCAGTTGCATTTACATCGGCTCTGTTTTTAATCAGAGTTTCAAGTGCCAACTCATGGTCAGCATCAACAGCTATGTGGATTGCCCTGTTACCGTCGTTATCTGGAATATCGAAACGGGCTCCATGCTCCATCAAAAGGGTAAACAAATCAGGACATTCAGGGTTTTCGGCAGCCAGATGCAGAGGTGTACGGCCACCCTTGTTGCGGATGTTCATACCAGCATTGAAGTCCAGTAATGTTCTCACCGTCTCCAGGTTATGATTGCTGACTGCGTAGTGTAGTGCTGTGTTGCCCTTTGAGTCTTGAACATCAATATCTTCGCCGATGTCAAGTTCTTCGGCGACACCAATACCTTCGTCAGATTCAATATCTTCGTCGGTGTCAGGATCCTCGGCCAGTAGTCTGGCTATATTTTGGTCGCCCTTTATCGCTGCAATGTGGAGGGCTGACATCTTGGCTTCCTGCCAAGAGTGTTTCGAGCCCGGGCCTTCATGCTCCATAAGTTCCAGGGCTTGGTCTATCTCGCCAGATACTACAGCATGAGCCACCGATGAAAATTCTAATTTCGGGGCCAGGTAATCCTGACAGACAGGGCATATTTTCCGGGAATCGAGACTCTGCTGGTTTTCTTTAAATTCCCTGTGGCAGGAACCATGAAAAAGATGGAGGTTGATTGACTTAAAAAAATTTTGTGGAGCGTGTGCAACAACGACGTTGTGAGAGCCAAAAACCCCCTTAAAGCAAATGCCACATTCTTGAGAAACATTACCTTCAGTCAAATTGTTGATTTTTCTTGTACTTTTTTCACAGAATCTATCCGATTCCAGAATCAATTGTTTCAAGTTTGCCAGATTGAAGGCATGAGAATTTATATCCATTATCAGATCCTTATTGTGTTTTTAGATTAATATCGAACAATCATATCAACTGATAGCAGACATTCTTTGATCGACAACTAATTGCTTCAGGTGCTGGCACCTGAGCTATCTGAGTGATGGTTTCTTACCCAGAGCGTAAAAAATTCATCACAATCGAACGTTTGAGAGAAAAGTTAGCCAAAAGTTCAATTATTCATACTATTTTTTCTTCCGGAATATACCAGTCAGGGATACGATATTGGCAAAACAGATAATTCTTATAAGATTATTCGATTAGCTCATGAAACTGACTCTCCAACAACTGGAGTTTTTTCTGAAGATTGCCCGCCAGCAGAACCTCAGCCGCGCCGCCATAGCTCTGATAATGTCCCAGTCTGCCGCCAGCGGTGTACTGAAAGAACTGGAACAAAAGTTCAACACTCAGCGCTTTGATCGCATTGGCAAAAGACTTAAGCTGAATGATCTCGATAAGATTAATCATGGTTGTTATCAATCCTGACGGTCGATGGTTCTGCCTGACACTTTGCTGCATCATGAACAGTTACTTATCCTTATGATCATTCAAAATCGAGTCAACTTTGTCCCGGTTGCTATCGGTGACTTGAGCGCCTCTGTCAATGAGTTGTTGCAATGCTTCCTTGTCCTTGGCAATGAGTGCATATTCAAGAAGGTTGCGACCTGGGTCGTAACCTGAATGACCTGCCGGTGCATTGATATCAGGAAAACTATCAATAGCCGACGAGATTAACAGTTTAATAATTTCCGCCCTGCCGGATGAATTTCCTACATATTTGATTCCGTCAAAAGCTGTGTACCCTTTTCCGGTGCGAAGCTCAACTTTTGCCCCCGCATTGATCAGCATCCTGACCAGGCCTAAATGGTTTTTCTTTTTTGGGTAACTTTGATGTAAACCAAATACCATTGCGTAGTGAAGGGCGGTACGTCCATCGTGAGCAGTTGCATTTACATCGGCTCTGTTTTTAATCAGAGTTTCAAGTGCCATCTCATGGTCAGCATCAACAGCTATGTGGATTGCCCTGTGACCGTCTTCATCTGGAATATCGAAACGGGCTCCATGCTCCATCAAAAGGGTAAACAAATCAGGACATTCAGGCTTTTCCGCAGCCAGATGCAGAGGTGTACGGCCACACTCGTTGCGGATGTTTATACCAGCATTGAAGTCCAGTAATGTTCTCACCGTCTCCAGATTATGATTACTGACTGCGTAGTGTAGTGCTGTGTTGCCCTTTGAGTCTTGAACATCAATATCTTCGCCGATGTCAAGTTCTTCGGCGACACCAATACCTTCGTCAGGTTCAATATCTTCGTCGGTGTCAGGATCCTCGGCCAGTAGTCTGGCTATATTTTGGTCGCCCTTTATCGCTGCAATGTGGAGGGCTGACATCTTCGCTTCCTGCCAAGAGTGTTTCGAGCCCGGGCCTTCATGCTCCATAAGTTCCAGGGCGTGGTCTATCTCGCCAGATACTACAGCATGAGCCACCGATGAAAATTCTAATTTCGGGGCCAGGTAATCCTGACAGACAGGGCATATTCCGCGGGAATAGAGACTCTGCCGGGCTGCTTCCGATTCCCTGGAACAGGAACCATGAAAAAAATGGAGTTTGGGGTTGGTTGACTCAAAAAAATACCATTCTACGTGTGCAACAACGACGTTGTGAGAGCCAAAAACGCCTTTAAAGCAAATGCCACATTCTTGAGAAAAATTACCTTCAGTCAGATTGTTGATTTTTCTTGTACTGTCATCACAGAAACTTCTCGATTCCAGAATCAATTGTTTCAAATTTGCCATTGAGAAGGTGTGTGAACTTACATCCATTAGTCAGTCCCTTATTGTGTTTTTAGATCAATATCTAACCATCATATCAACTGATAGCAGACATTCTTTGGCCGACAACCAGTCGCTTCAAGTGCTGGCACCTGAGCTATCTGAGTGATTGTTTCTTACCCGGAGCGTAAAAAATTCATGACAATCGAACGTTTGAGAGAAAAGTTGGCCAAAAGTTCAATTTTTCATACTATTTTTTCTTCCGGAATAGAGCAGCCAGGGGTAGGATATTGGCAAAATAGATAATTCTTATAAGATTATTCGATTAAATCGATTAGCTCATGAAACTGACTCTCCGACAACTGGAGGTTTTCCTGGAGGTTGCCCGCCAGCAGAACCTTAGCCGCGCCGCCAAAGCTCTGGTCATGTCCCAGTCTGCCGCCAGCAGTGCACTGAAAGAACTGGAACAAAAGTTCAATACTCAGCTCTTTGATCGCATTGGCAAAAGACTTCAGCTGAATGACCTCGGCCAGCAGGTTCGACCGGACGCCGAAGCCCTTCTGGAAAAAGCCCGGCAGCTTGAGCAGAAACTCTTCAGTAAAACTATGACAGGACAGATCCGGGTCGGCGCTACTCTGACCATAGGCAATTATCTGGCCGTCAACATCGTAGCCCGAATGATGAGAGACAAACCGGGTACCCATATTGATCTGCAGGTGGCCAATACCGCCAACATTACCGAGAAGGTTCTTAACTTTGATCTGGATATCGGACTGATCGAAGGAGAGTTACACCACCATGACCTGAATGTCATTCCCTGGTGTGATGATGAGCTGGTTGCCTTCTGCGCACCGGGCCATGACTTCGAACACAAAACCCAACTGACAGACCAGGACCTTTTGAGTGCGGGCTGGATTCTCCGTGAAGCCGGTTCGGGTACCCGTCAGGCGTTTGATCGAGCCATGCACGGCATTCTGCCCAACCTGAATGTGGTTATTGAGTTGCAACACACTGAAGCCATCAAGCGGGCTGTCGAGGCCGGTCTCGGGATTGGCTGCCTGTCGAGAATTACACTTCAGGATGCTTTCAAAAGGGGCAGTCTGATCCCTTTGTTAATCCCTGACAGAGATTTGAGCCGACAATTCTATTTCATCATGCACCGACAAAAGTACATCAGTCAGGGAACCAGGGAATTAATTGAACTCTGTCGTAGCTGGACCGCCAGTCCTTGAGAACATAAGAGGTCTGTGGGCTCTTAACTTCTCAGGAAGTTGTACAAACCTGAAGCCGGGGTTAGTCTTTTAGTCGGTGCAACAAAGGTCTGATTATGATTAAAAGAATCACTATCGTGGGCGGAACCCATGGCAACGAGTTGATTGGGCCTAACCTGATCAGGAAGTTGGAACAGGACGGCAGTTTCAAACAGAGCGTCATTCCAGTAGATTATCTGCTGGCCAATGTTGAAGCCTATAAAGCAGTCAGACGATTTATGGATGCCGATCTGAATCGTTCCTTCACGGATGACATTCTCAACGGCGATGATGATTCGGTCTATGAACACCGCCGAGCCCGGGAAATCAATCAACTGCTCGGCCCCAAAGCCAATAATGACCGTTTTATCATCGATCTGCACAGTACCACCAGCAACATGGGAATGACGCTGATTATCAAAGATCAGGCAGCTTTCAACCTCAAAGCAGCATCCTATGTGCAACAACAGATGCCGGAAGTAAAAATCATTCTGAGTGACCGTGATAACCAATTCAGCCGAACACTGAATAGCCTTTCCGACTACGCAGTGACCATTGAGGTCGGCCCTCTTCCCAACGGCGTTTTGCGACACGATCAGTTTTCAGACACTGAATCAGTGATCCAACATCTGGTCGACTTCACCCAAACGCCAGAAAACGAACGGGACAATATCTTGCCCGGAAGCACCGAAGTTTATACCGTCAGGGATCGTTTTTTTTATCCCAGAGACGACGACGGACAAATATCTGCCATGGTTCACAGTGCTCTGCAGGATGGGGACTTTGAGGAGCTGAAGCCGGGCATGCCGATGTTTCAGAATATGGATGGCACAGTGACTCCCTATCAGGGTGAACCCGGATACCCTATCTTTATCAATGAAGCTGCGTACTATTACGAGAACACGGCTTTTGTCATGACAACCCGGAAAACGGTTCAACCGGGTCGTTAATAACTTAAAAACGTGCGTCGCCCTTTGGATGGGCGCTTAAATCCCCATGCAATCTGAGCCTGTAAACTCTTTGAGGCAATGATACACAGGCAGACAATCCAATGTTAATCTTTAGGGGTTGGCATGCTAGCATGCCGACCGCTGATGCCGTCTCTGATCAGAGTAAATCAGCGCTTACTCATTCAGCCTTGAGCTAAAACAGCCTTGAGCTCTATAAAGAGTCCTGAGCCCGATATGGAGAGATCATGACAAGACGCTTTCATACAGGGGCCATTCTCCCCCTGCTACTGATCACCAGTTTGCTGACAGCCTGCGGCTTTCAGCTGCGAGGCAAGGTCGATATTGCCAGTGAAATTGCCCAGCTGTCTGTCTCAGGAAGTGATCTGCCGTTTGTCAGGGAGTTAAAAAAAGCTCTGACGCTCAATGGTATTGAGATCACCGACGACGCCCACTACCACCTGCAACTGGTGAGTCTGGAGCGTTCGACAGGCGATGAGATTCAAGCCAGTGTCGGTCAGTACGAACGCCTGCTGACCCTGAAAGCGACCTACCAGCTCAGCACTAATGATGGCCTGAAACTCTTTGACCCCATTGTGCTCTTCAACGAGCGCTACATGTTCCAGGACAAGAACCAGACCAACGCGGCCCTGAGCGAGGAAGCCATCATCTTTGATCAGCTTCGTCAGGAGCTGTTGCTGACCACTGTTCGCAGGGTGGCTGCTATTTCCGGTGAAGTGCTTCGCCAGGAAGAAGTACGAGCCCGCAAAGCCCTCGAAGCCGAGCGAGAGGCGCGTGAAGCGGAACAATGAACATCAGACCCGACCAACTCGGCGCCCAACTCAAGCGACAACTCTGTGCTGTCTACATAGTCAGTGGCGATGAGCCCCTGCAGGTCTCGGAGTGCTGTGACCAAATCCGGCAAGCGGCAAGAAAGCAGGGGTTTACCGAGCGACACGTTTACCATGTCGACAATAACTTTGACTGGGGGGATTTTCTGGAAGCAGCAAACAGTCTCTCACTGTTCGCTGAAAAACAAATTCTTGAAGTCAAGATGCCCAATGGCAAGCCCGGTGATGCAGGCCGAAAAGCTTTTCAGGAATATCTGAAACATCTTTCTCCGGATAACCTGCTACTGATCATTACCGACCGGCTTGATAATGCCAGCCAAAAGGCAAAATGGTTCAAGGCCCTGGAACAGGAAGGACTGTTTATCCCGATCTGGCCTGTTGAACATGACAAGTTGCCGGGCTGGATTGCCCGACGTCTGAAAAGTCAGGGCTTTGAAGCCAGCCAGGATGCTCTTTCGCTGCTCTGCGAACGCATTGAAGGAAATCTGCTGGCCGCCTCACAGGAAATTGAAAAACTGAAGCTACTGGCGGATGGCAAAAAGATTGAAGTGGAAACCGTCAGGGAAGCGGTTTCTGACAGTGCCCGCTATGACGTTTTCCAGCTGGCTGATGCTGCTCTGAATGGTGACCCGAAGTCTGTGGTCAGAATACTCGGCGGCTTGAAAAGCGAAGGCATTGAGCCACCCATTGTGCTCTGGGCTCTGGCCCGTGACGTGCGACTGCTCAGCCACCTCAGCCGATTAAAATCCCGGGGCACACCGCCCAACGTGGCTTATGATCAGGCAGCCAAAACTCACGGCATGTCTTCCTTTATTCTCAAGAAACGTAAAAACCTGCTGGAAAAATGCATGGGGCGTCACAGTGAGCGTGCCTTTCGCCAGATGCTGATTCATACTGGCCATATTGACAAAGGTGTCAAAGGGCTTGAAAAAATCAACTGCTGGGATGAATTATTGACCCTGAGCCTTTTCCTGGCCGGTATGCCTGCTCCTCTTCAAGCCTGAATTTTATACCAATTGGTACGTTTTTAATGACATTAAACAGACAGCTGTGACCGTCAGACCTCTGGCTAAAAATAGTATTCAATCTCAGTCGGTTGACTCATTCTGCCTTTAATAAGTCGCTTATAATTTCCTATTGCACTAAATAAACCCACTTGCTAGACGCATTTGCAACAAGCGAACAACTTCTATAAAGGCTTCTATGGCAGGGCCGATGGTTCGAGAGATCCGAAACCGCGCACAGGAGTGTATGGATATGATTTTTCGAAACCTGCTGGGAGCAGCTGCTGCATTGCTGGTAGCAGGCTGTGCCTTCAACATGTCAAACCATAAAGGGGCCTATAACGAGAAATGGTCCAAAGCCAAGAACCTGACTAATGCAGGCGGCATGCTTGAACAGGTGTATGACCAGCAGTTACCTGCCGGAGCTTACAACAAGGAAGGCAAGCTGGAGGACTACAAACTGGGCAATATTTCTCACCCGGCCTATGGTGCTGCCAGCGGTGTGGTGGGAGTTAATGTCAAACCTTATGGCGCCTTTGAACGCTTTTACTGGGGATGGACGGTACCGGGTGCCAGCCATTATGATCACCACAGGTTATTTGCCTGGATGCCCATCGCCATGGCCGAGGATGAGATCGGAGCCAGAGAAACAATGGAGCTGATGCTGACCCGTTCCGCCCTGACCATCCTCAACGACATGAATTACAAGTACAAGCCGATCAAAACACCTTTCGAGCATAATGGTCTGGCTTTCAAGCAGTGGTACCTGGAACAGACCGGTGCTACCTGCTCTTTTGCCCGAATGAACTGTGTTCTGAGTCTGTATATCCCGGTTCCAACTGCTGTCGACCATGCGCCTTCATTCTCCTATTTCAGTATGGCGGGAGAGCCAGCCTGGTTTTTCTCAGCCCATGATGATAACGCTTTCCCCAGGCTGTCCATCACCCAGGGTGAAGGTTTGGAAAGCATCAGCGAGAATGTCTTTTATCAGAAGCTGAGTGCCCGTCTGCCAGGGTGGGTCTATTTCTACATGGCGCCCAAAGAGGTGGGTATCGGAGACGACAACAAAACCATCGCTTACCCCTATGTACTGGAGAAAGGCAAACCGTTGCTGTTCATTCGCCCCAACAAGTAGGTAAAAACGAAAAGCAAACCTCAAAATCACTGCTATAGTCTTTGGGATTTGCTGTTACAGCGGCGCAGTTGTCGGCCCATAAAGATCAGGCCCGCGCATCAGACAACGAGGAAGCTGTTATCAACAGGCTGTATTAAAAATAAGTCGGCGGACAAACAGTCCCTGAATGGAATGACTGATCAGAGTAAATCCACCTTGCCAGAAATCCAGGCTACACGAGGTCAGTTCAGTAGCAGACTGAGCTTTATTATTGCCGCTGCCGGCTGCGCAGTAGGTGTGGGAAACATCTGGAGCTTTCCAACCCAGACGGCACAAAATGGCGGCGCAGCCTTTGTTCTGGTTTACCTCTGTTTCTCATTCCTTCTTGCCTATCCCACACTGGTGGCCGAACTCACTATCGGCCGATACAGTCAATCCAACTCAGTGACTGCCATGACCGGTCTGGATAACAGGAACTGGGTCAAAAAACTGGGCTTGATCACCAGCATTATGGGATTAGTGACCCTGACTCTGATTTACAGTTTTTACAGCATTATCGGTGGCTGGTTTACTGGTTTCTCTCTGGCCCCGATCTTCGAATTGGGCGGCCTTCACGCGGCGGCCAGCTGGCTGACCGATTTTAATGTCTACTCAACGGCTCTGGTCACCCTGCTTTTCATGGTTCTGACCACGTTGATCGTCATCGGTGGGGTTAAAGAGGGCATAGAGCGCTGGTGTAACAGGCTGATGCCCGCCCTGTTTATTATTTTGTCTGTGCTCATTGCTTTCGCTTTAAGCCGACCCGGTGGTATAGAAGGTTTGAAAGTCTATCTGATTCCGGACTTTTCCAAACTACTGAACCAACAGCTTTTGATTTCAGCCCTGGGGCAGTCTTTCTTCTCTATGTCCCTGGGTGTGGGCTGCATGATGGTTTACGGTTCTTATCTGAGTAAAAAAGCCAACCTTCCACTCACCGCTTTCCAGGTTGCGCTGGTCGACAGCTCAGTGGCGTTCCTGGCTGGTATGCTGATCATTCCCTGTATGTTCGCTGCCATGCAGCAGGGTATCGAGATTTACACCGCTAACGGACAGCTCCACAGTGCTGACACGCTGGTTTTTAACGTACTGCCAACCTTATTTAATCAGCTGGGAATACTCGGGCAGCTGGTTGCGCTGGCTTTCTTCATGCTGCTAACGATTGCCGCGCTGACTTCATCGATTTCTCTGATAGAACCAACCGTAGCCTATATGGTTGAAAAGCTCAGTTTTCGTCGCCATTACGCCAGTTGGTGCATTACGGTGATCTCAGCCTGCCTGTCGGTTTTAATCATTTATCACATTGAGACGCTGCTGGGTCTGGCCGTTAAAGTCGCTACTCAGTATCTGCAACCTGTTTTGTGCTTCATGATTGCCATTTATGGCAGCTGGATCATGCGTCAGAACCGCCTGCTGAAGGAATTGAGTCAGGGCTTTCCTGAAATCCGGAAGAGCCTGTTCTGGAAGATCTGGCCCTGGTATATCAGGACGATTTGCCCGGGCCTGATTCTGATACTCTTCCTGAGCAATCTCTGATCTTCTTTTTAAAAATTTCCCGGAAAGCCTGCTAATAGCAACCGGGCTGAAAGAACAGGAAGAAGATTAAAAATAAACTCCGTCAAAAGCCAAAACTCTCTCTGACGGCATCGATACCCCCAGAATCATAAAGCGCATCCACTCTCTCTATGACGGCCTCGATATTCTCAGAACCACAAAACGTTTCCACTCTCGCTCTGACAGCCTCGATATTCTCAGAACCATAAAGTTCTTCCACAGAATAATCAAAGTTAGCATCGAACCATTCAGTGAAATCATCCAGGTATTTTTCCCGTTTTTTCAGATATTTTATCCTCTCTTCTTCTTTTCTTCTCTCCTTCTCTTCGATGCTAAGCTCTTTTTCTTTATCTCTCTTTTCTGCCTTGTTTTGTATAGCTCCATGAACCTGCTCAGTGACGTTGGTATTAACAGTTGGCGGAAACATCGCCATCACAGCAGTTGACACTGCCACAACATAGTTTATTTGCATTCTGTCAAACATTGTGCCAAGGCTTAACATTGTGCGTGTGAATTCACATCTACCAATAAACAGTTTTTCTAATTGATTCGTTATGAACTTTTCTAAGGCTAGAAGAAATTTTTGAAACAATTCAGGGTTTTCATTTCCAGGGTTTTCATTTGAGGCGTTTAATACCCTTTCTAGTCTTATCTTTAATTCTAATTTTCTGAAAATCGTTACATAATTTTCAACCATGTCTTCATCCGTATCTGATTGGCTAAAACAAATCGGCATATTATCAACATGTGCACTTACGATTTTTTTAAAGAGAAGTTCAAGTTTCAGGCTTGTGGCATACAAGAAACTCATGAACTGCATATTCGAGGCAACTGATTCAGGATCTTTCTCACCATATTCTTCTATAAGCATTAACATTTGTTCAGCTGATTCTACACCGTACTGATAAAGCGGTGTTAAATTTTTATTAACTTCAAAATTGAGCAGAGAGTTAGCAGCTAATAACATTGGGTCTGCTGATGCCTCAGAACTTTCAGCTTCTGGGGAACCACCCAATTGTTGCAAAATCTTAAGACGCATTTCTCCCAATAACTTCAGGCCAGAGAAGACGGAAGCAGACTCTTTAACATTTGCTTTTAAAACGTCGTGATCGTTTATTGAGGCTAATGTACCTAAAAGGTCACGTTTTCCGGCATGGAGTCTCTCAATACCAGACAAGCCAGTGGCGTGAAACAGGAATGAGTCAAATAAAGCATGAGCCACCTGAGGGAGGCTTTCATTTGAATGAATGACTGTGTAGTAGCTCAACATCAAAATCGCCAGGTTCTGTTGATCTTCTGGCTTAGTCATATCGACAGGAGATTCGGTACCCACGATGTTAGTCAGAACGCCTATCATTGCATTCTGGTTACTGTCAGCCGAAATATGGAGAACTTGTTGTACTTGCTGAATCATGCTTGCAATTGTCAGGCTCTCATCGGGTGGGGTTATCGGGATATAGCTCAACATAGTGTTCAGGGTGTTGTTTTCAATTCCTGTATTCAATCCCAGGATAATGGCAGTAATTTGTGCATGATTCATTGGCGGGAGCGGAATATCCATTAAAGCCTGAGGCTGCTGCGCTCCAGCCCCATCCGATGCTTCTGAACCCTCAGCTATTATTTCGCCTTGCTCATTTTCATAGTTCATTGCAAAGATAAGATGGGTGCTATTTGGGCTGGGTACAAAAGGAGGGATTTTGCCTGTATAAGCATTATGGTTAATTAAATCCTCCAGGAAGCCAGACCCTTTTGTGGTTTTTTCTCTGACAAATTCCTCCATCATTGGCGTTGAAAAAGGACTTCCTGCCAGCAGTTTTGAACAGGGGCAAGCCATTATGATGAGGCCAAGGGAAGCAGCAGTTGGTAATCGAGCCATGTAATTACCCATTGTCGTCTTTCTAGCTTAGTTTGAACGCTACAGTAAAGTAGTCCATCTATTGCAGCAGCGACAGATTTTCAGCACCCGCCAGACCAAGCCTGATCACCCTTTGAACTCCGTTTTTAAATAGAAAAGGCGGATAACGGGCTCAACCTCATCTCTGAAAATGAAAGTCAGTAAGGATTAGTGTTTGAGCATGGGCTGGAGACCTGAAACTAAAATTCAGTTCCCTGTACGATTTCGAGCACTCGTAGTTTTAAAAGTGGCCAAATTTAAGAACGCTTGTATTAACTTGCACAGGCGCTATAGTCTATACCTGTGTATATACTTTTATTCGGAGCCAGTGGCCAGATGATCGTTCAAATTAAAAAATGGGGTAATAGCCTTGCTGTTAGAATACCTGCTAAGGCTCTTTCTATTTCAGGGTTAGGTGAAGGTTCCTGGTTGGAAGTAAATTCTTTAAAGGGTGAAATTCTCCTGAAGGAATCAAAGCCAAAGGTGAAATACACCTTGGAGCAGATGTTTGATGGTTATGACGAGAACAGTTTTGAGCCTAATCAGGAAGATAGGGAGTGGATGAATGATGGTCCTGTTGGTGGGGAGAAGATTTGATGCCCTATATTCCTGACAGAGGTGATGTTGTATGGATCAACTTCGATCCTTCCTCAGGAAGGGAAATACGTAAGAGAAGGCCGGGGTTGGTTCTATCGAATAAGCTGTATAGCCGGTTTACCAAATATGCTCTGGTGGCCCCAATAACATCAACAATAAGAGGCTGGCCCTTTGAGGTCAAAATTGATGGCGGAGATGTTTCAGGAGTTGCCCTTTGTGAACAGATCAAGTCATTGGACTACCTTTCGGGAGAACTAGAATTCATAGAGAAAGCTGATCCTGATGCAGTTGAAGAAGCGATAGCCAAAATAGTGGCTATTTTCGATTAAGTCGGCACATCAATGTAAGCTCAGACTCATTGTCCTGAATTTTTTGTTTGTTTACGACAGATAAAGTACACGACAAGCTCTATATAACATAGAGCTTGTCGTTCATGAGTCACTGTCAATCCAGGAGCGACACATCTCTGACAGCACCTTTATCGGCACTGGTCACCATAGCCGCATAGGCTTTTAATGACGCAGAAACCTTACGAGGCCGCTCTTTCAGAGGTTTCCAGGCTGCCTTGCCTTTCGCTTCCATCCGGGTACGACGCTCGGCCAGCTCTTCATCAGACAACTGTACGTCAATGGTACGATTAGGGATATCAATACGAACGATATCGCCTTTTTCTACCAGAGCAATATTGCCCCCCGCTGCCGCTTCTGGAGAAGCATGACCTATGGAAAGTCCGGAAGTACCACCAGAGAAACGACCATCGGTCAGGAGCGCGCACTCTTTACCCAAACCTTTGGATTTCAGGTAGCTGGTCGGATACAACATCTCCTGCATACCCGGACCACCTTTGGGACCTTCGTAGCGGACGATGACAACATCACCGGCTTCTACCCGACCTTCCAGAATATCACTGACTGCATCTTCCTGACTCTCACAGATATGTGCAGGTCCTTCAAAAACCAGAATACTCTCATCGACACCAGAGGTTTTTACTACGCAACCATCCAGAGCAATATTACCGGTCAGAACCGCGAGACCACCTTCATTGCTGTATGCATGCTCCAGTGTACGGATACAACCTGATTCACGATCATCGTCCAGCGTTGGCCAGCGAGTTTCCTGACTGAATGCCTGTGTCGTACGTATGCCGGCAGGTCCTGCCTTGAAGAATGTCAGTACCGATTCGTCACTGGTCTGTTTGATATCCCATTTAGCCAGAGCTGCGGCCATGGTTTCACTGTGAACCGTCGGGATCTCATTGTTCAACAACCCTGCCCGATCCAGTTCACCCAGGATGCCAAACACACCACCCGCACGATGGACATCTTCCATATGGTATTTCTGGATGTTAGGTGCCACCTTGCACAGCTGAGGCACCTTGCGAGAAAGGGCATCAATATCTTTCATGGTGAAATCGACACCCGCTTCCTGTGCAGCGGCCAGCAAATGCAGAATGGTATTGGTGGACCCCCCCATGGCTATATCCAGACTCATAGCATTTTCAAAGGCCTTATAGCTGGCAATAGAGCGAGGCAGAACAGACTCGTCATTCTGTTCGTAATAGCGCTTGGTAATATCGACAATCCGTCGACCGGCTTCGAGGAACAGTTGCTCACGATCGGCATGAGTGGCCAGCATGGAACCATTGCCGGGCAGGGACAGACCCAGAGCTTCCGTCAAACAGTTCATGGAGTTGGCGGTAAACATACCGGAGCAGGAGCCACAGGTTGGGCAAGCTGAACGTTCATACTCAGCAACAGTTTCATCGTCGGCATCCGAGGCGGCAATGACCATGGCATCGACCAGGTCCAGTCCATGCTGTGCCAATTTGGTTTTACCGGCCTCCATGGGACCACCGGAGACAAATATCACTGGAATATTCAGTCTCATGGCGGCATTGAGCATTCCGGGAGTAATCTTGTCGCAGTTGGAAATACAGACCAGGGCATCAGCAGTATGGGCATTTACCATGTACTCAACGGAGTCGGCAATGATGTCCCGGCTGGGCAGGGAGTAAAGCATGCCGTCATGGCCCATCGCGATACCATCATCGACGGCGATGGTATTAAACTCTTTGGCTACACCACCATGCTTTTCAATTTCTCTGGCCACCAGCTGTCCCATGTCTTTTAAATGAACATGGCCGGGAACAAACTGGGTAAAAGAGTTGGCTACGGCAATAATAGGCTTTTTGAAGTCATCATCCTTCATACCCGTGGCACGCCAAAGCGAGCGGGCTCCAGCCATATTACGACCGTGGGTCGAGGTTCTTGAACGGTATGCAGGCATGACTCTCTATCCTTTCTCTCTGATTCTTAATCCTGATGTTTGAGAAGCTCTCTGGAAACCAGGCTCTCTGATGTCTTCCATGGCGGATTCGGGATTATAACAGAATGATGGGAGCCTGATAGGCTCCCGATAGCCTCATAATGCAGAAGAATAATCAAGCTGCGTATTCTATCCGGCGACGATTATACTCCTCGACCATACTGTCGACGGCAGGCTGATCATATTCCCGCAAGTTGGCCAGAACCATGGTTTTCTTCCCTTCGCCCACAACTTTGTCACCTTCTTTGAAGACAAAGCCCAGGGTGACATTACCACGTTTGCCATTCACTTCCAGATGAGACGCTGAGGCCTCTATTACGGGGTCTTTCAGATCAATTGTGTCCAGATGTACCGACATGGTTTCGTAGATAACCAGAGGCCGCGCCACATTAATCATGACATTCTTCTCTTTCATCAGTGGCACCAGAACATGTGGGAAGTTTTCACCTGAGAACGCCACATAAGCCTTTACCAGCTTTGCAATCATGTCAGCATTGTTTGTTTGCTTGCCATCATGCTCAACCCGCAGGTATTCCTTCTCACTCTGGTCACAAATAATCTTGTCACCATTGCCGGCATCGGCAATCGACAGGGCAACGCCATCACTGACCATGCCACTGAAACTCACTTTCATATCAGGGTATAGCCCTTCAGAGCAGAGAATTTTGGCAAACAGAAGATCACCCGGAACACAAAACTTCTTGGTGTCGACATCATGCAGCGGGTTGAAGTCATTGGCGATATTCTTGGCAAAATCACTGGACTGCTGACGAGTGAATGAGAACTGGTTATTTTCCAGCTCAGTACAATATTGATCTAAAAACATAATGTTGTTCTGTTGGCCCGGTCTTTCAGATGAGTGACCAGAGCTCAATCCATTTCATATGGACTTGTATTTCCCCAGGGCAGTGAGAATCAAATATTGAAAACGGCCAGAGGGCTCGATCTATCTCTGGCGACTCACTGATATCATACGTCAAATCCGAATAAGACTACTGTTACTAAAACGTAGCCGTTTGTTTCAGCACTTCATATATTAATACAACCGATTGATTAATAAGCCATTTTAATATCAGCCCGGAAACTCAATTAAATTTCCGGGTTAGACCATGACTAGAAAAACTGCATGATCCATTGAGCTATCAGATCACTATCAGGATCGTCTTTCAACGAATCCATGCCCTTGCGCACTCTGTCCCCGGGAATCGCCTCCCGACGTGAATTCATCAAGTCCGCAGAGTAAGACTTGCTGAATTCCGGATGCCCCTGAATACTGATAAAAGAATCGCCATATTGCAGCATAAAATTGGGACAGAAATCACTGCAGGCGAGTACTTCAGCCGAAGATGGCAAACGAGTGACTTGATCCCTGTGACTGACCAGTAACTTGAAGTCCTCAACCGCAGGCTCCATCCAGCGGGTCTTTCGGGTGACGTGATTGTACGACATACCAACACCCCAGCCTTTGTCAGCCAGCGCTACTTGCCCCCCAAGACTGTTTGCCATGATTTGATGACCAAAACAAATACCCGCCAACTTGCAACGATCCTCGTACAGCCTTCTGATAAACCCTTCCAATAAAGCTATCCATGGAAAAGGATCATAAGCACTGTGACGACTGCCCGAGATAATCCAGCAATCACACTCATGGGTCGTTTCAGGAATCTCACCATCCACTACCCGGTAGGTGATCATCTGTATATCAGGTTCCTGCTTTCTCAACAGAGCCAGAAACATATCCGGATAATTGTTGTGAACCTTGCGCAGCTCGGGCGAAACGTCATCACACAATAGCAAACCGACTTTCATCATAGATCTCCCCGAACCGCATCCTGGCCTATCTGCTGATATTCAGCCGCAGAGAAAGAGATTGGGTTTCCGGCTGCCGAAGGATCGGCAAACGCCATCCGCCCGACTTTATCCAGCTGGCTATCGTCGATTCCGATTTCAGCCAGTGTATGGGGGATTTCCAACTGTTCTCTGAGCTCTATCACCCAGTTGAAGAAAGCGTCAAAGTCTGGAGCAGGCAGGTCAAGGTAACGACTGAGGGCCGCCATTTTATGACCGATGGCTGCTCTGTTTGCCTTCAGAACATAGGGCATCAGAATGGCATTCAACAATCCATGATGAGCGTCGTATAAAGCCCCCAGTGGATGCGCCAGAGCATGCATAGCACCCAGACCTTTCTGAAAGGCCGTTGCCCCCATGCTGGAGGCCACCAGCATCTGATGCCGGGCCTCAAGATCACTGCCCTGCGCCACTGCCCTGGGAAGATAGTCTCTTACCAGACGAATGCCTTCCAGTGCGATGCCCTGGGCCATAGGATGATGGAAAGGCGAACAATAGGCTTCAAGATTATGGGAGAGTGCATCTATACCGGTCGCTGCAGTGAGTCCGGCAGGCAAACCACAGGTCAGTTCGGCATCAAGAAGCACGATGCCAGGAAGCATACCCGGGTGAAAAATGATCTTTTTCACCTGCTCATCCTGATGGGTGATCACAGAAGAACGCCCCACTTCCGAGCCTGTTCCGGCAGTGGTGGGCACGGCCACAACGGGCAGCATTCCCTCTGCATTCACTCTCAGGTAGTTATCACTCACATCTTCAAAATCCCAGATTGAACGACTCTGGCCAACCATCAGGGCAATAGCCTTGCCCGCATCCAGTGCAGAGCCCCCGCCAAAAGCGATCACACCATCATGGTCGCCTTCCTTACAGGCAGCGACGCCGGCTGAGACATTCTCACCGGTTGGATTACCCTTGATTCCGGAAAACAGTCCACAACCGGTCAGAGCAGAGCTGACCTGTAACCGGGCTTCCTGAACCATGGGCAACTGTGACAACCCGGGATCAGTAATAATGAGTGGGTTTTTCATCCCCAGTTCCATACAGGCAGCGGATAGATCTTTGATACGGCCAGCGCCAGCACGGATGGCTGTCGGAAAATTCCAGTTAGCTGTGTACTGCTCAATGTTCATTGACGTCTCCTTTCTGCCTCAGCCGTGCTTGATGTGGAAGGATTTGGGTCGGGTCAGGGCATCAAAACCCAACACCGACAGGGTGCAACCTCGACCAGAGTTTTTAATGCCTGTCCAGGCCAGGGCAGGGTCAAGATAGTCACAGCGATTGACAAAGAAAGTGCCGGTTTGAACCAGACGACCCAACTCAACCGCTCGTTCAATATCCCGTGAGAAAATGGCGGCAGTCAGTCCAAATTCACTGTCGTTCATCAGGCTGAGCGCTTCTTCGTCCGAGGAAACTTTTTGAATTCCTAAAACAGGACCGAAACTTTCTTCAGTCATCACCCGCATATCGTGATTTACCTGAGTCAGCAGCTGGGGTGCAAGATAGGGAGTGCCTGTTTCATCCTTGGGAAACAAGGCCGGATCGATATGAGCAACTGCACCCTGTAACACAGCTTCTTCCACCTGCCCCCTGACAAAGTCCGCAGCGCTGCTTTTCACCAGAGGACCCAGAGTAGTTTCAGGATCATCGGGTCGTCCGAGGCGGTATTGCTTCACCAGAGCAACAGCCTTTTCAACAAATGCATCATAAACAGCTTCATGTACGTAGAGCCTTTCTATGCCACAGCAGGATTGACCGGAGTTAAAGAAAGCACCGTCTATCACCGTGTCTGTCGCTGCATCCAGATCAGCATCCGCTCTGATATAAGCAGGATCTTTGCCACCAAGCTCCAGACCCATACCGATGAATCGTCCGGCAGCCGCCTTTTCTACTATGGCTCCCGCAGGAACTGAGCCCGTAAACGCCACATGCTTGATCGCGTCACATTGAATCAGGTACTCAGTGTTCTCATGGGACATGTGCAGATACTGAAAAAGCCCTTCAGGCAGACCCGCTTCCAGAAAGGCTTCTACCATGCGCTCGGCACAGAGCGGAGTTTGAGCGGAATGTTTCAGAAGCACGGCATTACCGGCCAGCAGTGCCGGCATAATGCTGTTGATTGCAGTCAGGTAAGGATAATTCCAGGGCGCTATGACCAGCACAACACCCAGAGCTTCCTTGCAGATATAACGGGTAAAGCCTTCTTTTTCAGGAATTGTGACGGGCTTCAGTGCTTCACTTGAAGCTTCAATCATGAAGCAGGCACGCTCTTCAAACCCTGCCACTTCTCCGGCAGCGTATTTGACAGGTCTGCCCATCTGCCAGGTAATTTCACTGGCAATGTCGTCTTTTTGAGCGACAAAATAATCCACAGCTTTGCTGCAGATGTTTTGTCGCTCTTCCAGAGCAGTACTTTGCCAGTCAAGCTGAGTTTTCTCAGCCTTTGCCAACGCTTGATTAATGTCTGAAACATCAGACAGTGGACGTTCAGCAACCACCGAACCATCCACTGGTGAAAGGGTAATCTGTGTATTATTCATTGTTTTAAATCCGTTGGAAGTGATCAGATAATTTCGAAATAACGATCCATTTCCCAATCCGTAATATGCTTTCTGAACTCTCGTTCTTCCCACTCTCTGGAAGCAGCGTAGTGTTCGACGAAAGCGTCACCCAACATCGTTCGGGCAGCTTCGGATTGCTTGAATTTTTGGGCTGCATCCCAGAGCGTTGAGGGTAGTGCATATTCAGGTGGGTGCCCCTGGTCGTAGGCATTTCCTTTCACCTGATCCTCAGGCTCCCATTGGTGAATAATGCCCTGAAGACCGGAAGCCAAAGCGGCGGAAAGGGAAAGATAAGGGTTAGCATCTGCAGAGCCAAGCCGGTATTCCACTCTCTGTGACTTCTCTGAGCCCGGAATAACACGCAATGCGGTGGTACGGTTTTCAACCCCCCAGGTCGCGTCGGTAGGTGCCCAGAAGCCGGGAATAAGTCGGGTGTAACTATTGACGGTAGGGGCCAGCATGGGCAGAAATTCAGGCATTAATCGCTGCAAACCGGCAATAAAATGCCTCTGTGTCTGACTGATGCTGTGTTTCTGGCTGGGATCAAAGAACGCCGACTGCCCATCCTTTTTGTTGAACAAAGACAAATGAATATGACCGCTCTGCCCCGGATAATCCGATGACCACTTGGCCATAAAAGTGGCCATCAGCCCATTACGCTGCGCCAGCACTTTCATAAACGTTTTAAACAGTGCGGCTTTATCTGCGGCATTTTCAGCAGAGTCGACAGCAATGGCAGCTTCGACCACGCCAGGCCCGGTTTCTGTATGAATGCCTTCGATGGGAAAGTCCATTACTTCGGCCATTTCCAGTATCTGGTGATAAAGATCGGAATGCACTGAGTTTCTTATCATCGAATAACCAAACCAGTCAGGCGTCAATGGTTTGAGATTTCGAAAGCCTTTTTCCCGAACCGATTCCGGTGTCTCCTGGAACATAAAAAATTCATATTCCAGCGCCGCACGGGCATCAAAGCCCATGTCAGCTGCTTTCTCAATTACCCTTCTCAATGTACCCCGGGGACAGAGCGCTTCTGACTGCCCCTTGAATTCGGCAATGAACAACAGCATGCCATTTTCAAATGGGATCTCCCGGCAGGAATGGGGCAGGATTCGTACGGGAGCATCAGGGTATCCGGTATGCCAGCCTGTATATTTTACATTGTCATAAAGCTGGTCTTTACTGTCCCAGCCAAGGATTACATCACAAAAGGCAAAGCCGCTTTCCAGAGCTGAAAAAAACTTGGCCTTGCTCATGTATTTGCCGAGCATGATTCCATCGTTATCGAAAAGACCGACTTTAACGTGAGAGAGTCCTCTTTCTTCAACAATCTTTTTGGCATCATCAATGGTTTTGACATCTCTGGGGTTGTGCATATTTGATACTCGTTTTTCTTAGGCTTTTCAGGTGTCAGGCACCAGAAAGATGCCCAACCAATCAGCTCAGCTCAGCTCAGCTCAGACTCAGCTTCGGCAATGGCTTCGAATTCTTCTTCTGGCGCTTTAGCCACCAGGTGCTGTCGGCTGTATAAACCGAAATAAGCCACCATGACGGCATAGAAAGCCGCAGACCAGAAAGCGGCTTCGCTGCTCACCAGAAAGGTAGAGAGAAAGGCAACAATAGCCAGACCAAAAGCAATGCCTGACGTTATGATGCCACCCGGCGTTTTATAAGGACGTTCCAGCTCTGGCTCTTTAACTCGCAGGATAATATGAGACAGCGTCATCATGGCGTAGGAGAGGGTGGCACCAAAAACGGCCATAGTGATCATCAGATCACCTTCTCCGGTCAATGACAGCAGGAAACCAATGATTCCAGGAATGACCAGGGCCATTGTGGGCACTTTTCGCTCACCGGTTTTTGATAAAAAGCGAGGTAAATAGCCGGCTCTGGACAAGGCGAATACCTGTCGGGAATAAGCGTAAATGATAGAAAAGAAGGACGCGATCAGACCGGCAAGTCCAACAAAGTTTACAAAGGTCGCCATGTAAGAGTCTTTACCATAGACTTCTTGCAGAGCCCCTACCAGTGGAGCAGCATGATCCTTCATGTATTCGGCGCCCACTGCGCCGGGGGCCAGAACCAGTACCAGCCCTCCAAACAACAACAGAACGACCATGGCGGTGATAATCCCTCTGGGCATATCCTTCTTGGGATCGCTGGCTTCTTCCGCCGCCAGGGGAACACCCTCTACCGCCAAAAACAGCCACATGGCAAATGGGATGGCAGCCCAGATACCGACATAACCTTCGGGCAGGAAAGTTGAAGCGCCGGTAGCTTCTGCATTCACGGCGATATCAAACAGGTTGTCGACGTTGAAGACAGGAATCATTCCCAGGATAAACACTACTATGGCTAAACATGCCAGGCCGGTAATCACCATCATGATTTTCAGAGCTTCTCCGGCCCCCAAAAGGTGCAAACCAATGAAGGCAGCATAGAAGGCACCGTAAACCAGGGGTCCGTCCCAACCAAAAAGTTCATTCACATACCCGCCTATAAACACGGCTATCGCTGCAGGCGCGATCGCATATTCAAGAAGTATGGCGGTGCCTGTCAGATACCCTCCCCAAGGACCCATTGCCCGACGGGCGTAGGAGTAGCCGCCACCAGCAGTAGGCAATGAAGAAGACAGCTCAGCCAATGACAACACCATAAAGGTATACATAATAGCCATGACAAGGGTGGCCAGGAGCATGCCACCAAAACCGCCCTGTTCCAGCCCGAAATTCCAACCGGCAAAATCTCCGGAAATCACATAAGAAACCCCGAGTCCAGCCAGAACCAGCCAGCCCGCTGCTCCTTTCTTAAGTTGTCTCTGTTTCAGATAATCATCAGAAACCTGCTCATATTCAACAGAACGGGTTGTTGGAAACGAACTCGTATCGAGCATGTGTAGTACCTTTTTTTAAAGCCATCCTGTTAGCTCATCTATGCTATTAACTCCCCTGATAGCATAGTGAGAAAGTTAAAATATTGTTTAGCAACTTTTAAGCCAGAGTTCTTAACGTTTCCCCGGGATGATCCACTTCCTTTTAAAGTCCGTAACAGAGTTATAACTTAAAAATATAACTGAAGGTGCTATTCACACTATGAAAATCCAGCTCAGTCAGAGAGAGTATTTATTTGCCTATTTCGGAGGTGGGCTGGATTTCCAGCCTACATATCTATGAGTCGAACACTGGTCTGGTTCAGAGGCGATCTGAGAGTGAGAGACAACCCTGCTCTGTACCACTGTGCAGACAAAAATGAGGTTGTAGCTGTTTATTGCCTGTGCCCGGATCAGTGGCAGGAGCACAATGACAGCCCGAACAAGCTCTGGTTCTGGATGCAGAATCTCAAACAACTGGAGCAGTCTCTCAACAGACTCAACATTCCATTGGTCGTTATCCAGTCTCTCAGGTTTGAGCACTGTGCCCAACAACTGTTGCAGATGACCCGGAAGCTACAGTGCGATGGCATAAGCTTTAATAACGAACATGGGCTCAATGAAGAAAACAGGGACAAGGCTGTAGAGCAAACATTTATCGGGCAGCAGCTAGAGTGCCAGCGCTTTTCTGACCAGACCCTGATCCCTCCCGGCCAACTGTTGAATGGCAGCGGTGATTATTTCAAAGTCTTCACGCCCTTTAAAAAGGCCCTCTATCGAACCCTTAACCTGCATCAGATTCAGCCACTGCCTGCGCCTGAAAAACAAAAGCCCCTGAAGCTGTCTGAAGTTGAGACCGTCGACTACCAGAATCTGTTTACGCCGATAGAAGGTCTGCAAAAACTCTGGCCCGCTGGTGAGGAGGAAGCAGCAAACCGGCTCAAAGCATTTATTGAGTCTCATGGTGAAGGTTATAAAAAGTTCCGGGATTTCCCGGGTATTGATGCCACCAGCACCCTCTCACCCTATCTGGTTTCAGGAACAGTCTCCCTCAGACAGTGTTTTTATGCTGCCCTTCAAGCCAACAACGGAGAAATGGATTCAGGAAGTGATGGCCTGCAATGCTGGATGAGTGAGTTAATCTGGCGGGAGTTTTACAAACATATTTTGCATGGATTTCCCAGACTCTCCAGAGGCAGGGCATTCATCACGGAAACCGAACATCTGCCCTGGAATCAGGATAAACAGGCATTCAATGCCTGGTGCAAAGGTGAGACCGGCTTTCCATTAGTCGATGCAGCCATGAAGCAATTGGTGAATACCGGCTGGATGCACAACCGCCTCAGAATGGTCACGGCCATGTTCCTGACCAAAAATCTGATGATTGACTGGCGCCTCGGGGAAACCTTCTTTATGCAGCATCTGATTGATGGTGATCTGTCTGCCAACAACGGTGGCTGGCAGTGGTCTGCCAGCACAGGCACCGATGCGGCCCCCTATTTCAGAATGTTTAACCCTGTCAGTCAGTCCGAGAAATTTGATTCACAAGGCCAGTTTATTCGCTACTGGCTACCCCAGCTGAACAAACTCAGCAGTAAGGAGATTCACGCCCCCTGGCAAAAAGATACTCATGAGATTAACTACCCGGCACCGATTGTTGACCTCAAAGCATCCAGAGCAAAAGTACTCTCTGCTTTCAAGGCGCTGAAGCAGTCATAAACAAAATCGGGAGAGCCTGTCTCGCTCCTGAGCCTTCGGGAATGAATTTCAGTGGGGCGAGTCAGCTTTTATTGTTGGATTTGTGCGACTGGTTGACCTGTCTGAGCAACCCCTCAGGTCGATTTTGCATCGTAAATCACGCTGTTTATAACGCCTCTGAATTTGCGGGTTATGACGGTCGCCTACTAGACTGGGTGATTATGGTCTTTTGAAGATAATCATGTCTGATGTTAAAACTGCTTCATCCATATTGCCTCTCTGGAAACGTTGCCTGATTGCCCTTGCAGTGATGTTGGTAGCAAGTTTTTTAATCGGTTTATTGTTTCGTAGTATATTCGGTTTTTCTCTGCCCGATTATGTGTCTGGGGCAGTCGGAGGTTTCTCAGCGATATTGATATGGGAGTTTCTCAAGTGAGTGCAACTTGGGCCTTTGTTGTTATCGGTCTTTGTTATTATCAGTGCCGAATCGTTGGACTTATACGTACGCAGTAGTATGTTAGCCTTCCGTGCTGTCGTTTTATTCGGACCTGGCAGGAAGCTTACAAAAGATAAAGATGGCCGCTCTTTCCGGAGCCCGGGTCGAACCATAGTCCGACAGGCTCCCGGGGGTTTGCCTTAAAATAAGTGACATTGAAAGCAAAGGGATAAGAAAGGAAGAGTTAAATGGCTATCGTCTCGATTCCAGAACCTGAAAAAGACATCAAACTCGGCATCAGCGCCTGCCTGATGGGTCAGAAAGTCCGGTACGATGGTGGGCACAAGCGCTCTTCATTCTGCATGAATACCCTGAGCCAGTACTTCCACTTCGAACCAGTCTGCCCCGAAGTAGCCATCGGACTCGGCACCCCCAGAGAGCCAATTCGTCTGGTTGGGGATATCCAGCAGGTTCGGGTTGTGGGTACGGATCATCCGGATGTCGATGTTACCGATCAACTAACGGACTATGGCTACAAGAAAGCCAGAGAATTAACCGATATCAGTGGCTACATCCTGATGCAAAAATCCCCCAGCTGCGGTATGGAAAGGGTCAAGGTCTACCATGAAAACGGCTGCCCTTCCGGCGTCAGTTCAGCCGGTGCCTACGCCAAGGCCCTGATGGCAGCACAACCCTTACTGCCGGTTGAGGAAGAAGGCCGACTCCATGATCCCGTTTTAAGGGAAAATTTCTTCACCCGGGTCTATGCCTATCACCGCTGGCACAACGAAGTGCTGAACAACCCCAGTCATGCCGCTGTGGTTCATTTCCACTCTGCCCACAAATATATGATCATGGCTCACAACCCCAGTGACTATACAGCCCTGGGAAAACTGGTTGCCAAAGGTGGCAAACTGGAACTGGAATCTTTGCTGGCACAATACTTCGAAGAATTCATGAACACCCTGAAAAAAAGGGCTAACCGCAAGTCCCACACCAATACCATGTTGCACATTCTGGGGTATGTGAAAAAAACCGTGGATACCAAAGAGCGAAACCAGTTTCTCAAACTGGTCGAAGAGTACCGTCAGGGTATATTGCCATTAGTGGTTCCAATGACCATGCTACGCCATTTCATTGAAAATCATGGTAACGATTACATTCGGGAACAAACCTATCTAAACCCTCATCCTGATCAATTAGGACTCAGGAATCAGATCTGAATTCTGACGCTCCACACTAAGCGCCGGACACAAGTGTCTGGTGCTGAGCTACAAACTGTGAAACAGAACCTTCTTGAGCGGTCAAGAACCCTCGCCTGATAGGGGGCAGGGAGAGTAGAAAGACCTCTATTCGGATACTTCCCATTTTGCACGCCAAACAGCAGTAGCCTCCTTCCAGATAAGCACTTCAAACTACTTCACTGATTATCAGAAAAGAAGGAACTTTTCCGCCCCCCCCATACTCTAATATCTAGTCCACTGAAGTGACACACAAAGAAGAATTAAGAAGTAAAAGGAGTTTTGAGTGCGATTTTTTGTATTGGGATTCATTCTGTTATTAATGAATGAAATGGCTTTCTGTTCAGAATTATTACAACCCTCTTATCCTGATCTGGTATCTCACCAGCCTCATCAGATATTGCATAATTCTCAGTGGCTGGTAATGCCTGTCATGAGCGGTATTGCAGGTGGCATAGCTGCGAGCAATTCGCCCGACCAAACCTCTTATACCGTGAGTGCAGGCGTTATTTCCGGTGTCGCACTATCTGGCCTGGATTTACTTTACAATCACGTCAATACATCTGCCTCCTATTATATGAGTGCCGGTGTCATGGGAGCCGCTACCATGAGCAATACTCCCATGCCCAGCTCTATTAATTACCTTTGTGGTTTTGTCGGTGGCGCACTGATTGCTTCAGGCCAGTTTAACTTTCTTGAAAAGTACCTCAGCGCACCCACAAAGGGAGCCATCAACGGCGCCATCCTGGGAGGAATGCCGGGAGCGGCTGCAGGAGCGGCTCTCGGTGCAGTCGATGAAGTGATGGCAGCCTGTAATCTTACGGGCACCGAGCCCTTATCCACAACATTATCCGCTGTCACCCAGCTAAAAGTAATGACGCCCTTTTTCTCATCGGCTCTGGGCCGACTGCCACTGATTGGCAGCTCGTACAGCTCTGCGGTGTCTCAACTCAATGTTCCTTATTTAATGGAAAGTGCTGGCACTGTCTGGAGTGGAACCTGCCTGTTTACCTCACTTTCAGAAGACGAGCGCTCCCTTTCTTATCTGTGTATCACTCTGAAACCCTCCAGTCGGGAGAATGACAAATCCAATTTGGAAGTCGTTTCTGAAATGGATCAGATCCTGAATGAAATTATGGATCACCAGACCATCCAGAGACTCTCACACATGCAGGCTCTTGCTATAGCAGGCTCTCAACTGATGAGCTCCAGACTGACCAAAATGCGCTCTTCCCGGGCCCAGTCTCTTCATACAAGTCTGTCAAACTTTAATCCAAGGTTCGGTCTAAAACCTGAAGAGGCTTTATCCGGTTATGTTGAAGCCGGTCTGTCAGTGGGCTATTTCTGCCTGCCATACGTAGGACACTGGTTGATGGATTCGGTGATAGAAAGCTACTACAGAATTCTGATGACGCAAGCTGCAGAAGATGAACTGGAGAGTCTCTTTTTCGATGACCAGAATTTTATAAGACTGAATCTGGATAAAAATCTCGACACCCTGATTGCCGGAATGGATGTCAGTATCCACAACATCGTCAATGCCGGTAGCTCACTGAAGCGTTCGCTGGCCCGCGCTTATATCGGTGGTTTTTATGACCTTTCTTTTATTGTCAAAAGCGGCGCTGCCGATATGCTGGTGTTCATGGATATCTATAGCAAAATGACTGAGTCCGTAACCCTGAGCCTTAACCAGGGAGCCCTGGATCTGGAAACCAAAAGGCATTCCCTGAGCACTAAACTCGACTTGTTGAAAAAAGACTTCAACACCAATGCACGAACCATTGGCAGCGGTGCCAAAAAGGATTTTATGGTCGAAAAGTATTCTGAGCTGCTGCTGGCAGTTCGTGAAACAGAAGCCAGCCAGTCTAAAGCAGGGCTGATTTCGGGCAGCTGGAGCATAGCAAAAGGCCTTGTCGACTTCGTCGCCAAAAGCCTTTTTATTGTCAAAAAGATGAGCACTGGGGAAGTTGCATACGACGATTATCAGGCCCTTCTTTTCGCCTCTGACAGTGTTTCCGACGCCTTCTCGTGGCACGCTAATAACATCGAAAACCTGCTCAGCTTCGATAAAGCACTATATAGCATTTACTCACTGGGAGCAGAAATAAACGATCCCCCGGCGGAACTTTGGAAACAGCCTGACTATCGGGCAAAAAAAGGGAATGAGGTCGCCATTCGTCTGGACGCCTTCTCCATGGGACATCCTGAAGGAGTGCTGATGACCGATCAGGCATTGACCATTCCCAAGGGCTATTATGCGGTTTCCGGTGCTTCTGGCAGCGGCAAGAGCAGCCTGCTTTCAAAGATCAGAAGAGAAGCCGGCAACGGTATCTGGGCAACGGGTAATGTGACCTACACCACTGCCAATGGCGAGTTGCCTGAAGTCTTCCATGCCGAACAGTTAACCTACATTCCTCCGAACACAACCCTGAGAGAACTCGTCACGTTAAGATTGGAAACCGACTCAAACGACCCGCATCCTCAAAAGCCAGAACACAGAGGCGACCTGACAGATAGAGAGCTAATCAACATGTTGCAGGAGATCGATTTCTACCCTGAAGATCAATGGCACCTTCTGGAAGAACAGCTTCGCGACGAACGCAACTGGAAAGATCAGCTCAGTGGTGGCCAGATTAAAAAACTGGCGCTGCTCTCGGTAATTAACCGGCGCCCCGAAGTAGCCATACTGGACGAAATTTTCGCCGGGATGGATCAGGCATCGGTGCAACGGGCACAGGAAATGTTAAAAAAATATCTGCCTGACAGCCTGCTGCTGATCGTCGACCACAATGCAGCCCATAATAACCACGATGGATTTTTTACGGGCAGAATCCACCTTGAAGACAGCCAGGTCAATCTCTGGGAAATGGAAAGTGAACAGTAATGTTCTTTATTTATAAGCAACAATGACCATATCGTATTTTGGAATCGGAATGTCCTCACCGGTCTTTACATCCTTAAGCCACACTTTTCCACGAATCCGGTGCTCTAAAATCCATTCATTATCAAAAAACTTAGCTACATGAACTTTAAAACCAACGTCGTTCAGCATAAAGATAAGTTTGCGGGGATGAATGAATCCGTAATGTTCTTTAATTTCTGCATGCCAGTCTTCCGTGTAATCCTTTCTGAACATGTAATCATAAGCTGATGCCATATCCGTCTCGAAGGATTCATAATCTTCGGTACATTTATACAAATCAATTGGCACAGGCCGATTAAGTTGCCAGAAGCCGAGTGCAAATTCTGCGAAACAATGTCGGTCTTTTACATCAGATTTTGCGTGATAAAAACGAACTCTCCTCGTACCATCTTCAGGTCGGGCAAAATCTTTGATAATGATTCTCCCCCCTTTCTTAAGAGCCTGATAGGCATGCTCTAAAGCATTTTTAACAGCGGCGAGAGAATCTTCGTTGTAGGAATAGATCTCATGAAGGACCGAAGCCATTATCACTGCGTCAGCATTCACACCATAAGGTTTATTGCTACTGCCCTGCTCAAAATGAAGATTTTCTATTGCGCTGTATCGACTTTGGGCATGGGCTATCATCGGAGGCTGAATATCGATACCCTGAACCATTAATCCGGGATTTTCCCTGGCAATGGCTGCGGCCACAGCTCCAGTGCCAGATCCTACATCAATAATAAATGCCCCGTCGTATAATGGCAGATAGGGTAACAGCCGGGACAGTTTGTGTTGTAAAGCAGCATCCATCTGACTGGTGTAGAGGCTGAAATCGCGATGCTCGGCAGCCGCCTCCATTAAACTGGATTCATATTGTCCGGCTGAAAAATTAACTGCTGAAACATTAACTGAAGGTGCTAATGCCAACCATAGAATCAGGGCAAAGGAGACAGTCCTCAAAAACATCGCAAGCTCTCACTAATCTGAAGAATATTCAAGTGTCTGAATTCAAATCCTTATGTTTAGTCGCTTTTCGGAAAAAAGACAGTTATTTTATTTTCCCATTGATGGCGATAAATCCGGTTTATCAGCCTCTGCAGCAGCCTGGGTAGACAAATCAACCAGCTGACCATGGTGTAGATACCCGACTTCACATTTCTCGACAGTGGCAACATTTCTCATGATTGAAGAAGACTGCTATTGTCTCAAAGCCGTTTTATTCGCTATTATTTCCCGCTATGAAATCACTCTCATCAGCCACTTCATCTGCCTCTCAGGCGGCAAGTCCTGAAAGGCTTCAGTCAGCATCTGATATTGCCCTCTGTTGCGGCAACTTTCCGGGCTGCCTGACATTCACATTGCGACGATGCCAAGGCTGAAAGGTTGCTTTTCAGTCACCATCACTTTCGACATCCTGCTTTTTTGCAGAACAAGGCTGCCGCTGACCGGAAAGGTCAACAGGCGCTCTATTAGAGACGCCCAAGCGATAGAAAAATATTTTGAAAAACCATCAACAATGAGACGCAGACAGTGCAAAATATTTTTCCCGATGAGCAGCCAAGAGAGAAAAAAATCATCGCACACAAGTTTCAGACCAAGGAATTTTTTCCATGAATATTCTTAAACTGCTTGAAGACAGAGTCATCAAAGCACTGATCGCCGCCGGAGCCCCGGAAGACACCCCTCCGATGGTTCGTCAGAGCGCACGGGCCAACTTTGGTGACTATCAGTGCAATGCGGTGATGGCAGCAGCCAAGAAAATGGGACTCAAACCTCGAGATCTGGCCCAAAAAGTAGAAGAAAACCTGGATCTGGAAGGCATTGCTGAAAAAACGGAAATTGCCGGACCCGGCTTCATTAATATCTATCTCAAGCCAGAATGGCTCGCTGCCAGATTGCAGGAAGCAGTAAAAGACGATCGTTCCGGTGTAGCCTCTGTCGACAGCCCGGAAACTGTGATTGTCGATTACTCCGCGCCTAATGTTGCCAAAGAAATGCACATTGGCCACATTCGCTCCACCATCATTGGTGATGCCAGCGCTCGCACTCTGGAATTTCTGGGCCACAAGGTCATTCGCCAGAACCACTTGGGAGACTGGGGGACTCAGTTCGGTATGCTGATTGCTCACCTCGAAGAACTGGAGCAAGACAGTCAGGAAGCTCAGGCTATGGAGCTTTCAAATATGGAAGCCTTCTACAAGGCGGCTAAAAAACGTTTTGACGATGACGAAGTGTTCGCCACAAAAGCCCGTGAATATGTTGTCGAATTACAATCTGGCGATGAGCACTGCCTGAAACTCTGGAAAAAACTGGTTGATATCACTCTATCTCACAACCAGGAAGTCTACGAGCGATTGAATGTTTCCCTGACGCCATCCGATGTTATGGGTGAGAGCGCCTACAACGACAGCCTGCCTGCCATTATCAATGCACTGGACAGCAAAGGCCTGTTGAGTGAAGACCAGGGGGCAAAAGTGGTCTTTCTGGATGAATTCAAGAACAAAGACGGCGACCCGATGGGTGTCATCGTTGAAAAGTCTGGCGGCGGCTTTCTCTATTCTACAACCGATCTGGCGGCCCTGCGGCACCGGACTCACGCCTTGAACGCCGACCGTGTTCTTTACTATGTTGATGCTCGTCAGGGACAACACTTTGACCAGATCTTCACCATTGCCCGCAAGGCCGGCTTTGTCAATGAAGATACTCGCACAGAACATCATGCATTCGGTATGATGCTGGGCAAGGATGGCAAACCGTTCAAAACCCGTGCCGGTACTACCATCAAACTGGTAGATCTGCTGGACGAAGCTGAAGAGCGTGCAGCCAGACTGGTTGCCAGCAAAGCCTCTGATCTCAACGAAGAACAAAAGTTCAAGGTTATCAAAGCCGTTGCCATGGGCTCGGTAAAATACGCTGACCTGTCCAAAAACCGCACCAGCGACTACGTTTTCGACTGGGACACCATGCTGGCCTTCGAAGGCAACACTGCGCCTTACCTGCTCTACGCCTATACCCGTATTAAAAGCATCTTCCGCAGGGCCGGAGTTTCTGAAACCGACCTCACCGGTAACATCCTGGTTGAAGAGCCTTCCGAGAGAGACCTGGCGCTGAAGCTCAACCAATTCAGCGAAACCATTGAGCAGGCTGCCCGTGAAGGAACGCCTCACGTACTTTGCGGCTACCTCTACGACTTGTCTGGTGCATTCATGAGCTTCTATGAAAACTGCCCGGTTAACAAAGAAGGCGTCAGCGAACCCGTTAAAATCAGCCGCCTGCAATTCTGTGCCCTGACTGCCCATATCCTCAAGAAAGGCCTTGACCTGCTGGGCATTGAAACCGTTGAACAGATGTAATCCTGTTTAACCCGGAAAATGCCGACTTTAATGTCGGCGTTTTCTATTTCAGGCGATCAGCCCGGGTAAAAACTCATCAGCCGAAGCCTGGGCCCAGTGGTTGCTGTAGCCAACCATATCATCGCGATTCAACAGGCATCCTGTTTCCAGAACCGGGTATATGGTTGCGTAAGAAGCTTCTGTCTGATCGGCGAGACGTCGGAAGATATGCCTCGCATTCAGCTGTTCCGGGCTGTCCAGCCCCATTGCTCCAACAATATCGAGAAAACTGGCCACCGTCACATGGTGATAATTTGCCACCCTGATCTGTTTTTCAGCAATGTTGACGGCTCTGCCTCTGACCGGGTCCTGAGTGGTCACTCCGGTCGGGCAGTGATTGGTGTTGCACTTCAATGCCTGAATACATCCAACAGCAAACATCATGGCTCTGGCCGAGTTACACAGGTCAGCACCCAAAGCAATCTTTGTCACCATATCAAAACCGGATGCCACCTTGCCGCTGGCAATGATCTTTACCTTCTCTCTCAGACCTGCACCTGTCAGGCAGTTGTGTGCAAAGACCAGTGATTCGTTCAACGGCATTCCCAGCCGATCCGTATACTCCACCGGGGCTGCACCTGTGCCTCCCTCTGCGCCATCAAGCGTAATAAAGTCCGGAGCCAAACCGGTTTCCAGCATGGCTTTACAGATCCCCATAAACTCCACTTTGTTGCCCAAACAGAGCTTAAAGCCCACCGGCTTAGCGGCAATCCTCCTGAGATGATCAATAAATAAAATCAGCTCTTTAGGCGTTGAAAAAGCCGAATGCGCGGGAGGAGAAATGACGGTCTCTCCCTCAGGAACACCTCTGGCTTCAGCAATTTCTTTTGAGACTTTAACGGCGGGTAGCACGCCACCATGGGACGGTTTGGCTCCCTGGGATAATTTGACCTCAACCATCTTCACGGCTTCATGCTTTACTTTTTCAGCAAAACCTTTTTCGTCGAAGCCACCTTCTTGTGTACGACAACCAAAGTAACCTGTGCCGATCTGCCAGACCAGATCCCCTCCTTCTGCCAGATGGTGTCGGCTTAACCCGCCTTCTCCCGTATTGTGAGCAAAGTCACCCCTGCGTGCGCCCGCATTCATTGCTCTAATGGCATTGGCACTCAGGGCGCCAAAGCTCATGCCGGAAATATTCAGCCTTGACGCCAGATAAGGTTGTGAGCAGGAATGTTCACCGATCAGTATTCTTCCATGGCTGGCATCCACCTCTTTGGGGGTCAGGGAATGATTGGCCCGATGGTAGCCGCAATCGGTCAGTTCAAACTGGGTGCCAAAAGGTTGGGTATCAGACACGCCCTTGGCTCTTGAATACACCATATTTCGGATTTCACGATTAAAAGGTTTGCCACTCTGATTTGACTCGATAAAGTATTGATGAATCTCGGGACTGATAAACTCCAGCGCATAGCGCATATGGCCAATGACAGGATAATTTTTCAAAACGTTATGATTGGTGCAGGTCAGATCAAAAATCCCGACCAGAGTGTAAGGCACCAGAAAAACAAACAGCCAAAGTATCCCGGGCCAGAAAAACGACAGAAGCAAGGTGATCAGCATTCCGCCAACGGCAACCCAGAAAAACAGTTTACGAGCCATTTCTCCACCTTTTTCAGCGAGAAAATCCAGATAGCTGGATCTGATGCTCTTGAGTCTTGATGATAAAACGGTCTTTGGCAATGCTCCTTCTTTTGCCCCCCCACAAAGACGTCTGAGCCTTGGGACTTCATTTTGATTCCCTTCTGCTTTTTGCCTACAGTGGTAAGGCAATGGAGGTATTTTATGGAAAATCTTTACGAAACCGATTACACCCAATGGCTTGGCCAGCAACGGGAACTTCTGGCCAGGGGGCAATTTGATCAGCTTGACATCCCTAATCTTTTGGAGGCGATGGATATACAGATGGGCAATATTGCCGACGAGTTAGGTTCCCACTTGATCATATTGCTGGTGCATCTTCTCAAGTACGACTATCAGAAACGGATACTGAAAGACCCTTGGGTCAAAGATAAAGTGATCCATACCTGGATGCCAAGCATCAATAATTCAAGAACACAAATTGGACGCCACATACAGAAAAATCCCTGCCTGCAACCCAAAGTTAATGACCTGCTGGCCGAGGTTTATCCACATGCCAAAAATGATGCCATCAAACAAATGAACAAATACATTCGCTCTGAGGCCAGTCGCCTGAACAAAGACAGCTTCCCCGAACAATGCCCATGGCCGTTTGAGCAGATCACAGATGACGACTGGCTGCCGGGAGATTAACCCTTCTGGCGTTTTTCCATCGAATAATACATCAGACTTCGAGATTGAAAGTAACCGGCCCATCATTCAACAGGGAGACTTTCATGTCGGCTCCAAAACGACCCGTTGCCACATCGTGATGAAGCGTGTGGGCACGCTCGACAAAATAGTCATACAGCTTTTCACCATGCTCAGGAGAAGCCCCGGAACTGAAGCCGGGACGGAGTCCTTTGCGTGTGTCGGCGACAAGCGTGAACTGTGAGACAACCAACAGCCCACCACCGGAGTCTTGAAGACCCAGATTCATTTTTCCATCCTGATCACTGAAAGCCCTGTATTTGAGCACTTTATCCAGTAACTTATCCGCTTTTGCCTGATCATCGTCCTTTTCTATGCCCAGCAATAGCAAAAGACCTTCTGCAATCTGGCCTACGGTTTCACCGTTCACTTTTACATTGGCATACTGAACTCGCTGGATTAATCCACGCATGGGTTATCCTACTCCGGAAGTCTGTATAAAAGGTCGCCCCGGCTGATAGCCAGTGCCAGGAAGAAAATCACTGGAACCCATGTGAAATCAACCGAATTTAACCGCCAACTTATCGGTGGCAATCACCAGTGCATCGACAATACCTGGCTCGGAGGACGAATGACCTGCCTCCCTGATCACCTGAAGCTCTGCTTCTGTCCAGTGATCAGCTAACACCTGAGCGTTATCCAAAGGGCAGATCATATCGTATCGACCATGGACAATAATGCCCGGAATCTGGTCAATGTATTTCATGTCACGAATAATCTGATGAGGTTCAATAAAGCTGTCATTCATGAAGTAATGAGCTTCAAGCCGGGATATGGCTTTTGCGTTATGTGGTTCGCTGCAAAATTCTTCAGCATCAGGACAGGGCTTCAATGTGCTGATCCTCCCTTCCCATAATGCCCAGTGCTTGGCGGCATTCATCTGTGCCAGCTCATCATCACCGGTCAGGCGATTGTAATAAGCTTCCAGCATATTACCTCGCTCACTTTCCGGAATAATTTCTTCAAAGTGCTTCCAGTGATCCGGAAACACTCTGCCGGCTCCCTGCTTGGTGTAGAGCCAGTCAAAGTCCTTCTGTCGGGACAGAAAAATCCCCCTGAGCACCATGGCCATAACCCTTTTAGGGTGAGCCTGAGCGTAGAGCAGAGAGAGGGTTGAGCCCCAGGAGCCGCCAAAAAGAAGCCATTTTTCAATACCCAAATGTTTTCGAATCTGCTCCATATCAGCAATCAGATTCTGAGTGGTATTCCCTTCCAGCTCAGCATGGGGCAGCGACCGACCACAGCCTCGCTGATCAAAAAGGATGATTCTATATTTCTCGGGATCAAAGAATCGCCGCGATTTTTCTGAAGTACCCACCCCGGGCCCGCCGTGGACAAACAACACGGGAATACCATCTGGACTCCCGCACTCTTCCACATAAAGTTGATGAACGGTATCTACAGCCAGTTTGAAAACAGAGTATGGCTTTATAGCCGGGTAAAGCGTGCGCATGTTCCTTCCTTCAGAAGTCACTGAATCAAGCGAAGTCAGTCAGCTGAGCAAACAGAGCATCTGATCCACCTCTTGTCTCTGGGACACTGCCGAAAACTTAAATCAGACAGGCTCCCAGCACTCTACAATACTCTTAAAAACCAAGGTTTTCCAAGCATTGTCATGGCTTCTGAGGAACTTTTACGCCTCTTGGCTATCTAAGTTTCATAGCTGATATGAAAGGCAGGGAGTGCCTATGTATAACGTTGAAACAGCGAGCAGTAGTCGATGAACAAGCCATTTTTTCACAGGTCCATTAATCCATCGATCATAGCTTTGGCGTTCTCCACCGCCATGGGTTTTTGCCATGCTGCAGTGGTGGACCCCTTCCCGGTGGATAATTCTGAGGAGCTGAACAGACACCTCTCAAGCCACAATTATCAAATGCCTGAAAAGTGTAACAAAAATGCAGATCAGGGAAGTTGCTGGGCCCGCTCCATCATGAGCCTTCTCAGTGAACAGGAACTCAGCCAACTCTACAGGCAGTCGGCAGAGTACCTTAACTACCCGGACGATCAGCCAATCAATGCGGCTGCCCTGCATCTCTATCTTGAAAGTCACAGCGCAATCATACCCGAAGCAGCGACACCGGGTGTGCCTATCAACCATTTGAACACTCAACTGGCCATTCTTCTTAAGAAGAGAATACTGACAATAACGCCGTTAGCGGATGGAACCATTGCTATTCAATTCTTCTCAGGCTTTGAAGATGGCAGCTATGAAATCGAGGAAAACATCATTTCATTGTCAGAAGAGCCTGAAACTCTTTTCTCAGCCTTAATCACAGCAGATATAAGCCTTTTCCTGACCCCCGGCGTTAATGACACTCCTGGTCATGTGCAGCCCATTGTCTTCAATCTGCAACCCCATCAGACACCCGGGGCAGCTCTTGCTGAAGACTCGCTGAATGCAATGATCAATCGACCTGCCAGAACACTTGAGATCTCCGCTGTCAGCAGCGGTGATATACCACCTTACTTTTTCTCTGCGCTCCAATTTGGCGTCAGAAATGTCCGCCACCAACCCAGTTGGGAGGAGATGGAGCGCGAAATAAAAGAGGCCAGAAAAAGAAAATTCGCCAGAGAAAAAATGAAACAAGATGTCGAGCATTACAGAAACGAAGCCGCAAGCGAATATCGAAAAGGAACCATGACTCGTTTTTGTGCAAGCTGTGCAAAAGGTGCCTTCAAGCTGGGTATTCTTGGTGCTGCCTCTGCAGTCATTTACCAGAAATGGGAAACCATTAACCCTTATTCACAAGACTTCTGGAAAGAAGTTATTGCTCCTAACCTGCCAATGATGGCCCGTCTCGATGGCACAGGGGTGATAGGAAACTCTAAAGATCTGCCTGAGGAACTGGTCGGCTACGTTGATACAATTCCGGAGAAAAGTCGTGAAGCCTGGAAATACCTCACTTTCAAAGTGGACAGCTACCTGAGATCACGTTGGTCTGACTCTCGCTGGACTCATTCTCATTGGTACAACGAGGTCCTGGACCAACCCACCCAGGGCTTTGCAAATCAGGTGCTAACCGCTGTCAATGCTATACGCTCTAAACCGCAGGTCTGTGGCAATACCGTCATGCGTGCAGTCGGACGTTTGCGCTGGAACTACTCTCTTGAAGCAGCGGCCTTTAAACACGCAACGGATATGGCCAATAAAGATTTTATGAGCCACATAGGTTCAGATGGCAGTGAAATCAATCAACGAATTGAAGCACAGGGTTATCGCTGGTCAGCCTTTGCCGAAAATGTAGCCATAGGCGCACACAACCTCGACGCTTTACTCAACGGCTGGATGAGCAGTCCGGGGCATTGTAATAATATCATGAATCCTAATGTCATCGAGATGGGAGTCAGCTTTGTAGAGAACCCCTCCGGCCGATTCAGAATATACTGGGCCCAGGTTTTTGCTTCACCAAAATACTGACCGGGGAGCTGCCCCCGGTCAGAACAGCCAGTCAATTATTTACTGCGGCTGGCGCGCTTGCGCTCATGCTCCTTCAGGAATTTCTTGCGCAGACGGATATTGTCAGGTGTAACTTCCACCAGCTCGTCATCGTCGATAAATTCCAAGGCCTGTTCCAGGCTATGTCGGATAGGCGGTGTCAGTTGAATGTTTTCGTCAGAGCCGGAAGCACGAACGTTCGTCAGCTGTTTACCCTTGGTAGGATTAACCACCAGGTCATTGTCACGATTATGCAGCCCAATGATCTGACCTTCATAAACGTCAACGTTCGGGTTCAGGAACAAACGACCACGATCCTGTAAGTTCCAGAGCGCATAGCCCAGCACCTTACCATTCACCATAGAAACCAGAACACCGTTCTTGCGGTGAGTCACTTCGCCATCTTTCACGTCACCGTAGTGATCAAAGACATTGGTCAGAATACCGCTACCAGAAGTCATGGTCAGAAACTGGGAACGAAAACCGATCAGACCACGGGCAGGCATGATGAACTCCAGGCGAATACGGCCCTTGCCGTCTGGTACCATGTTGGTCAGTTCTGCCTTACGGTGCCCCATCTCTTCCATCAGAGAGCCCTGATGTTCTTCCTCAACATCCACAACAACCTGTTCGTAAGGCTCCTGCAAAACGCCGTCAATCTCCTTGATGACAACCTCTGGACGGGAAACCCCCAGCTCAAAACCTTCACGGCGCATGGTTTCGATCAGAACCGACAGATGCAGTTCACCACGACCAGACACCTTGAACTTGTCAGCATCATCACCCTGCTCAACACGCAGCGCTACGTTATGCAGCAGTTCGCGATCCAGACGCTCTTTGATATTACGGGAGGTCACATACTTGCCATCCTGACCTGCAAAAGGAGAATCATTGACCTGGAAGGTCATGCTCACGGTTGGCTCATCCACCGTCAGTGCTGGCAGCGCTTCAACGTGATTTGGATCACACAGGGTGTCTGATATGTTCAGCTTGTCGATACCCGTTACACAAACGATATCGCCAGCACGAGCCTCTTCCACGTCTACACGTTCCAGACCCAGGTGCCCCATAACCTTGAGGATCTTGGCATTGCGCTCATTGCCATCGGCACCAATCAAGCGAATCGGAGTTGAGGGCTTGAGAACACCACGGGTGATACGACCAATACCGATAACTCCCAGAAAGCTGCTGTAGTCCAGGGCAGATATCTGCATCTGGAAAGGCGCATCGACATCCACCTTGGGAGAAGGGACATTATTGACGATCATTTCAAACAGTGGCGTCATATCTTGTGCCATGTTTTCAGGATCATCACCGGCAATACCATTCAGTGCAGAAGCGTAAATAACCGGAAAATCCAGCTGCTCTTCGGTAGCACCGAGACGATCAAACAGATCAAAGACTTCATCCATGACCCAGTCCGGACGAGCACCAGGACGGTCAATCTTGTTGATAACAACGATAGGGCGCAGACCCTGCTCAAAAGCTTTCTGGGTGACAAAGCGGGTCTGAGGCATAGGACCGTCAACCGCATCCACCAGCAGCAGAACCGAATCCACCATGGACATAACACGTTCCACCTCACCACCGAAGTCGGCGTGTCCGGGTGTGTCCACAATATTAATGTGGTAGTCCTGCCAGTTGATGGCGGTGTTCTTGGCCAGGATGGTAATGCCCCGCTCCTTCTCCTGGTCATTGGAATCCATGATCCGTTCGGCACCCTGATCTTTTCGACCCAGAGTTCCGGACTGCTGAAGCAGCTTGTCAACCAGGGTGGTTTTACCATGGTCAACGTGTGCGATGATGGCAATATTGCGTAACTTTTCTATCACTGTCTTTCTCTCTTAAAATCTTTCAGGTGTGCTGCATTACAGCTTCGACCTTGTCCACATCCAAATCCGCCAGCCTGGCGTAGGTGGAACAAAATGTCTGGTCCTTAATCAGATACTGAACATCCTGCTCATAACGAGCCAGATGATGTAAATTCCTCAGCCTTAACGCTTCTTTCAGAGGACTCCGGCTAAAGCGCATATCGGCAATGTCTATCAGCCCAAGAGCACCGTCGGGCAACTTGAGAATATTACCCATGTGCAGGGAGCGAAAATAGACGCCCTGTTTATGCAGCTGCGCAATATATCGGGCTAACTGCTCGGCCAGAACTCGGGTTCCATCTTCATCCAGAGCAGGGAAAACCTGCCTGAGGGTCCGACCCGGCAACGGCCGATAATGGACAGCTGTTTTTTTATATCTTCCAAGACGGTAGCAGCTAATAATATCAACCGTTTGAATGCCACGGGTCACGAGTTCCGAGGCATTTCTGGCGAACCGGACAGAATATGGCTTAAACCACGCCGAGCTGATAGTGCTTTTAACCCGAAACAGTTTCAGAAAAGTCTTATCTTTCAGTTTCAGAACCTTGTCGCCAAAATGGTCCTGCTCTATCACCTCAGCCCCTTCAATCAGGGCCTGATAAGCCGTGGAAGATAATCGCTGCATACCACTCATGTCTGTTGAGTACTCATTATTTCCACAATAAAAAAAGCGGCCAATCATACCCTAGCACGAAACATTCATAAAGCCGCTTTGATCCGGGTAAAGGAGGGCAACGCAAGGTAGAGCTTTACCAAGAACGTCATTTTACGGTAAAAATCATGGTTTTAGAGGCTCTATCCATTGAGCCCAAAGCCAGATTCATCCAGAATAGGCCCCTCATTTTTAACTGATTACAGTGGCCATGTCGGAACACGCCAAGTCGGGAAGCCTGCAGATTTACCTGCGCCTTCTCAGCTATGTAAAGCCCTACTCGGGCTTTTTTGCCCTCAGTATACTGGGCTATGTCATGTTTGCGCTCAGCCAGCCAGCTTTTGCCCGTTTGCTGGAATATTTTGTTGAAGCGCTCGAAGGCAGCTTTGCCACTATTGACAGAGACCTTGGGGGTTTTCTTCCCGCTTCTATCATGACTTCGGTGGCCCTGATTCCTATCGTCATGTTGTCTATTGCCATATTCAGGGGGATTGGTTCCTTTCTGGGTAACTACTTCCTGGCCAAGGTGTCCTTATCGGTTGTGCACGACCTGCGCTGCCTGATGTTTAACCGAATGATTCAGTTGCCCAATAACTACTTTGACAACAACAACTCCGGGCACCTGATTGCCAGAATCACCTACAACGTGGGTATGGTGACCTCGGCAGCAACCGATGCCGTCAAGGTTATTGTGCGGGAAGGCCTGACCGTTGTTTTCCTGTTCGGGTATCTGATCCTGACCAACTGGAAGCTTACCCTGGTATTCATCGGCGTTGCTCCCATCATTGCCCTGGTGGTCAGTACCGCCAGCAAACGTTTCCGTAAGCTGAGTTCGAAGATTCAGACATCCATGGGGGATCTGACCCACGTCAGTTCGGAATCGATCAATGGTTATCGGGTAGTCAGAGGCTTTGGTGGTGAGAGTTATGAAACCAGCCGCTTTTTTGATGCCAGTGATCGCAATACCCGTCAGGGGCTGAAAATGGTCAAGGCTTCCGCTGTCCATACGCCCACCCTGCAATTCCTGGTTAATACAGCCCTCGCTATTCTGTTCTTCCTGGTGCTGTGGCTAAAAGGAGATGCAACCACCGCTTCTCTGGTGAGTTTTGTCACGGCTGCGGCACTGCTGCCAAAGCCTATTCGTCAGCTGAGCGAAGTAAACGCCAACATACAAAAAGGTATTGCCGCAGCAGAGAGCATTTTTGAAATGGCTGACCAGCCTTCCGAACCTGATAACGGCACCTTTGAAAAGGAAACAGTTGCAGGCAAGCTGGAGTTTCGAAACTTGTTTTTCACCTATCAGAATGCTGACAAACCCGCCCTGAACAATATTAACTTCACTGTTAATCCGGGTGAGACTATTGCTCTGGTGGGCCGCTCGGGATCGGGAAAAACAACACTGGCCAACCTGGTTCCCCGTTTCTACACCTATGGACAGGGTCAAATTCTTCTGGATGATACGCCCATTGATGATTACAGCCTGAAGAACCTTCGCAGTCATATCGCTCTGGTAGATCAGAATGTCACTCTGTTTAATGATACAGTGGCTCGCAACATTGCCTATGGAGACCTGCGCGACAAAGATGATTCTGACATTCACCTGGCTGCTGAAGCCGCCCATGCCAATGAATTCATCAAGAATATGGCTCAGGGCATGAACACGCTGGTTGGTGAAGATGGCGTGCTGCTCTCGGGTGGCCAGCGGCAGCGTTTGGCCATAGCCAGGGCTATTCTGAAGGACGCTCCCATTCTGATTCTTGATGAAGCCACTTCGGCCCTGGATACCGAATCCGAGCGTCATATCCAGGCGGCCCTGGATGAAGTCATGAAGAATCGAACAACGCTGGTCATTGCTCACCGACTTTCCACCATCGAGAATGCTGACCGTATCATTGTGGTGGATAAAGGCAAAATTGTAGAGAGCGGCACTCATTCCGAACTACTGGCCAGAGAAGGTCATTATGCCAAACTGCATCAGATGCAGTTCCAGGAAGAGCAGGAAGAAGCCGTAGAGGTGATACCTTTGGCTTCTTCGCAGCCATTACAACATTGAACGCTTTAAAAAAGCTGAGGTTTTACCATGATTACCCATCAAGACGATTTCGTGGTAAACCTACCGGAAACTGGGCCAACTTACTTGGCAGGCCTCCCAAGATACCGAAGCGGAAGACACTGAATGAAACTGACTCTGCCACGATTTAATGAAGCCAGGGTTCTGGTGATCGGCGATGTCATGCTGGATCGATACTGGCACGGCGGCACCTCCAGAATCTCCCCTGAAGCACCAGTACCTGTTGTTCGCGTCACCAATATAGAAGATCGCCCCGGCGGCGCTGGCAACGTAGCCCTTAACATTGCCTCTCTGGGTGCCCCGACCTGGCTGATAGCTGCTACCGGAGATGATGAAGCAGCCGACTCCCTGCAGACCCGTCTTGAAGCGGCCGGAGTCTATTGCGATTTTGCCCGGCTGAAAGATATGCCTACCATCACCAAACTCAGGGTCATCAGCCAGCATCAGCAACTCATTCGTCTGGATCAGGAAGAACCTTTCTCCGTTCTCAGCAGCGATATTCTCGAAGAAAAAGCAGCCAATTTGCTGAATAACATAGGGGCTGTCATTCTTTCTGATTACAACAAGGGTACCCTGCAGAACCACCAGCAGCTGATCAAACTGGCACGTACAAAAGGCGTTCCGGTCCTTGTTGACCCCAAAGGTACAAACTTTGAGCGTTACCGTGGTGCTACGATCATTACTCCGAACCTGCAAGAATTTGAAGCCGTTGTCGGCCGCTGCGCAGATGAGCAGGAGCTGATCACCAAAGGTCACCAGTTACTGGACGAGCTGGAGCTTGACGCCATGCTGATCACTCGCAGTGAGCACGGCATGACCCTGATTCGCAGAGACGAAAAGGAACTGCACCTGCCAGCCAGAGCCCGTGAAGTCTTTGATGTGACCGGCGCCGGAGACACCGTAATTTCCACTCTGGCCACTGCACTTGCAGCGGGGGCTGAACTACCCAAAGCAGCCGCTCTGGCCAATATTGCAGCCGGTATTGTGGTTGCCAAGCTGGGGACTGCAACGGTCAGCATGCCAGAGCTGCGCCGTGAGGTGAACAGAGAACTGGGCGCAGAGCGTGGCGTTGTGACCCCGGATCAGCTCAAGATTGCACTGGAAGATTCCCGGGCCCATGGCGAAAAGATCGTCTTCACCAACGGCTGCTTCGACATTGTTCATGCCGGCCACGTGGGTTATCTGGAGCAGGCCCGAAAGCAGGGTGACAGGCTGGTACTGGCTATCAACAGCGATGCTTCTGTAAAAAGATTGAAAGGTGAAGGCCGCCCCATTAACTCGGAAGATCGCAGAATGGCGGTACTGGCAGGCCTTGAAGCTGTCGACTGGGTCGTATGCTTCGAAGAAGATACACCTGAAAACTTGCTCAGAATGGTTAAACCTGACGTTCTGGTAAAAGGCGGCGACTACACCATTGATGAAGTGGTCGGTGCTCCTATCGTCTACGAATACGGCGGCGAAGTGAAGGTTCTGGCGTTCCTGGATAACTGTTCGACAACGGCCATTGTTGAAAAGATCAGGAAGGACAAATCTAAAGAGTCTGCTTGATACTTTTATCATAAAACAACAACATTGCCGCCAACTTTTCGACAGTTAGCGGCTATCTTCTTCAAAACCCAAGGCTAGCCAATCTCCAGAACTTCGCCCTCTATAATAAGTTGAAAGCACTCAAAGATTCAGGGATAGAGTAATGGGTATTATCAACGGCGGCGAAAAGATTTCTATCAGCCCGACATGGTCTGAACATGCTCAACAGAAAGTTGATAAACCCAGGGGACGCCATAAAGGCTCTTCAGTATACTCCATCGAAAATACCGTCCCTCAAAACGGGAAAGGCAAGAAACTACCGATAAAAAGTCTCTTCTCCCGCAGTGTCAGCAATTCTGATAAAGCCGCAGCGAAAGAAAAGAAAGCCACCGAGAAGAAAGCCGTCAAAGCGTTTATGGTGGCAATGGATGATGTCAAAAAAGCAGTAAACAACAAAAATGGCAGTCTTGAGTCTGTTCAGAAAGTGATTAACAAGCACGCCAAAAACAAGGGTGAATTGGAAGACCTGTTGGCTAACCTGACCAGAAAATCCGGACAAGCAGCCTTGCAACCCCATGTTCAAAAAGCATTCAAGGAGGCCGGTCTTTCCATGATGCTGTCGAAAGCAAGAGATAACGCTCAGCCGCTAAAGAATACCACAGATCATGGTCAGTCTTTCAGAGATGCACTGGATAAGTGCATGGCACCGTTAAGGGCTCAGCGGCAAGAACTGAGTTACTCCACTTATCCTGATGCCATTCGAGATCAGCTTAAATCTTATCCCGCACTGACTGAATGCCTGGTGGAAGAACTACCCAACTCAAAAGGATATTCTTTTCCCAACAATCGATATTCTGCTATTCAGGCCCAGACTATTCTGACCTGCCAATGCTTTGAAGAGGCTCACCAAATTAAGCAAAATCTGAACAGAACTATGAAGAGTCAACAATTACCCCCTGAAACAAAAAGCAAGATCGCGAGTGCTTTAAATGAGGTTCAGGGAATTTTAGAAGCTACGCAAAAAGACCTCAAAAGCCTGCACCGGAACTACGCCATGAAAGGAGAGGGTCATTTCCTGAACGCTGAATACCGAGAGAGTATCAAGGAAAGAATTCATTCAGACCCTGTTAGCAAAGATTCATTCAGTAGCAAGCAAACTTCCAGCAAGCGCCAACCGGTCAGTCAATCTATACCGGCTCAGGAAAACAGGGTTCAACCTGAAGCCAAAGCAGCTCCTAAGCCACCTAGAAGAGCAGCACCCGCCATTCCTTTCGATGCTTCTCTTGCAGCCCTGAAAAAAGAGAGGCCAGAGCTGTCACGTGAAGCAGGCCTACTACGTGATTATCTGAAGGAACTGCAGACTTTCTGCAATTCACGAGAGTTAGTTAACCTTATGGGTAAAGATTTTTCAGCTTACAGAGACGCAGGCTGGAGCTTTGACCAGTACGCATCCCTGTGTCAGCATGCAGCTGGATTCATTGCAGAAAACCGGTCACTGACACCTGCTGAAGCGATGAATGCGGCCTATGAAAACATCACAACCCCGCGCCAATAAAAACCTTTTTTCTCTAACCTGGCCGCCAGAGAATCAGCTCTCAAGAAGTCTGATGACTCTGGCGCACGACTCTGCATTACTCTTCAGGTGTAACGGATTAATAGTGCCAATCACTGCCGCCGAGGTCGCAGGATGAGAGAAAACCAACTCCATGCTTTTCTCCACCGGATCTTCACCTTCCAGACAAACATGCCCACTGGCCAGAGCTTTCTTGATCAGAATGCCCTTATCGTTCCGGAGAGCGTAATCAAGTACCGGTTTCTCAGCCTGCTCCTTCAAGTTATAAGTCACCATGACGATATCCGACTTTTCCAGCGCCATAATGCCGCCTTCAACAGTTTTGGTAGACATGCCTGACGCCAGAATCTTGCCCTCTTTTTTTAACGCTTCCAGTACTTCCAGACAGCCATATTGCTGAATAATATTGACGTCATCACCATTGGAATGGACCAGCACCATTTCAATCCGATCAGTATTCAGCCGTTTCAGACTTCTCTCGATGCTGAAGCGAATATGTTCCGCTGTGAAATCAAAACGAGACTCACCGTTCTCAAACTCTTCTCCGACTTTACTGCAGATAACCCAGTTGTCTCTCTGACCTTTTAACAAAGACCCCAATCTTTCTTCACTGGTGCCGTAGGCTGGTGCTGTGTCCAGCAGATTAATACCCAGGGTTTGTGCCAGTTTCAGAAGCTCTCTGGCCTCGCTATCATCCGGAATCCTGAATCCGGATGGGTATTTTACGCCCTGATCCCTGCCCAGCTTTACGGTTCCGAAACCGATGGGAGAAACCCGGATATCAGTACCTGCAATGGTTCTTGTCTCAAGTCGGTAATCAGTCATGATCGACAAATGCCCCGCTCCAGAAGGGTTGGCAGATTTCAGGATGCTGAACATCCTCTGGCAAAGCAAAGCCTTCATTGCCAGAAGGCGAGAGTTGCTGCCTGTTCAGCACTTTAATGACCTCATCAGAAAGGTTGGGTGCCAGCGCCAGCTTGGTCGGCCAGGAAACAATGCCGTTTTCTATCTCATGAATGAATGCGGCATCCGGTCTCAGCAGTCTGCTCTGTCTGGGTTCGGCCCGGTTTACAAACATCGTCGCCCATTGGGCATCGTCCAGATTAACCCATGGCAATAATGCAGTCAGCTCACGCCGGGCCACCCGGATCTGTTGTTCCGGTGTGCGTTCCATCCCGTCTTCCGCAATTTCGCCCCCCAGATACCAGACCCAGCTGCCTTCACCATCCGGATGGCTGGTGACTGTTATTCTTGGAACGGGTTTGGTACCCAGACAATGCGCGAAGAGCGGCTCAGGATGACGATGCCGAACCATAACCATATGAAGCGGCCTTCTCTGCATCTCTGGCCGGGAGAGTCCCCAGAGTTTTATCAGGTCCTCTGTGCCTTCGCCCGCCGTGGTAACAAACTTGCTGGCCCTGATTTGCAGGGTTTTGCCTCCAAAGGTATGCTCGATGAAATCTATTTTTTTGCCTTCAGTGACAATACGGGTGTTTTCAGACCAGTCCACCTTGAGAATCCGATCTTCCAGACCTTTCACCAATGCATCGATGACCGTCCGGATATCCAGCACGATCTCATTGAGCTGATAGACTTTGCCCAGAAACGCTTCATGACGAAAAATATCAGGAAAATCCTCCGGTTTCTTCAACTGCTCCACCCGACCGCGCAAAGCCTTGCTGGCGAAAAACGTAGTAAGCCTGGAACCCACATCACCGGGAGACCATAGATACTGGAACTCAGAGAGTATAACGGCTCCCGACAGATCAACCTCACCTTCCCCCCTGAGAGCCTTGCGCCAGCGGTCTGGCATGCCGACAATACACTCTGCCGCCTTGGTCAGAGTGCCGGTCAAAGTGTACTTGGTCCCGCCATGAACGATCCCCTGGGATTTGATCGTCTGACCCCCGCCGAGGGTAGCATTCTCCAGCAGAAGGGCTTTATAGCCTTGCTGATTGAGGGTATTGAACAGCCAGAGACCGGCAATGCCTCCGCCAATTACAACAACATCTGTTTCTATGGTCTGAGTCATATAAAGTGGATCAGAGAGTAAGACAGGGAAAATACAAAACCGGCAGTATACGCCTCATACCCGTCCGAGACCAACATCGCCTTCAGCCTCTGGATGCCAGACGTTCGCATTTGGTAGATTTACCCTCTCCGACGACTAACGCTTGATAACCCAATCCTATGTTAGAATCGGCTGCAGACTTTGAGAATATGACGATAATATGAACCATCCCTGTGAGTGCTTCCCTCTGGGTGACTCAGCTCTAATGCTGTGTTTTGGTGACCGGATCAGTCCCAAAATAAACCTGATCGTTCACACGGCGGCAAAACAAGTTCTCGAAGCGGCATCCCCTGAAATAATTGAGATAGTTCCGGCTTACACAACTTTGACCGTCTATTACGATCCCTGCCAGATTCAATCAGCAACACCTTATGAAGCTTTGAAAGAAAAAATACTCAACCTCCTGCAAACACTCAAGGTGGGTCAGACAAACGTTGGCAATCTTGTTGAAATACCAGTCTGCTACGAAAGCAGCTTTGCTCCGGACCTGGATCGTGTAGCCAAACACTGTCGCTTAAAAACTGAAAAAGTGATTGATCTTCACACTTCAGCGACTTACGACGTTTACTTTCTTGGCTTTGCTCCGGGTTTTCCCTTTCTGGGTGGAATGAATGAAAGACTATCAATACACAGACTTGAAAACCCACGTCTGTCGATACCGGCTGGCTCCGTTGGCATTGCCGGTGAGCAGACAGGTATCTACCCTCTTTCCACTCCCGGAGGCTGGCAGCTGATAGGCCACACCCCTGTTTCTCTGGTGGACTTCAGTAACGACCACCCCACCCTGCTCAAGCCCGGTGACAGAGTAAAATTCACCGCTATTTCCTCCAGAGAGCATCAGGAAATGGAGGCGCAAAGGTGAGCCTGACCGTCAAACAACCCGGAATGCTGACCAGCCTCCAGGATCTGGGCAGGTATGGCCTCCGGAACCTGGGCCTATCAACCTGTGGCGCTATGGACTCCCTGGCAGCCAGAGTCGCTAATCTGATACTGGGAAACCCTGAGAATGCCCCACTGCTGGAATTCACTTTGACAGGACCCACTCTGGAATTTCATAAGTCCACTGTAATCTGTCTTAGTGGAGGAAGTGCCGATGCCACCGTGGATACCCATCCCATCGCCAGCAACTTCGTAACCGCCGTTAAAGCAGGGCAAACACTGAAAATTGCCAGTCTCAGAACAGGCTGCCGGGGCTATCTGGCGATTAAAAACGGCTTTCAGGCTCGGGAAGTGTTGGGAAGTTGCAGTACTTATCTGAGAGCTGGTATCGGTGGCCTTGGCGGCCGGGCACTGAAAGAGAACGACCGGCTTGGCTTTAACAGCTGGGCAGCAAAGAAAAATTTCAAACCTGATATTGCTGTGGGCCACAGGTTTACACAGTATCTTGAGGATCAGAAACATGTTCAGCCTGTTCGTTATATCCGGGGTCCACAAACGTCATGGTTCTCCGGCCCAAGCCTGAATGTTTTCCAGAACCAGAGCTACTCTGTCCGCCCGGATTCTGACCGGATGGGTTATCGTCTCTGTGGTCAAAAGATCAAAAGCAGCTATGCCGGAAATCTGATCACAGAGGGGACAGCCATGGGTTCCATTCAGATCCCTCCGGATGGTCAACCCATTATTCTGATGAGTGATTGTCAGCCCACTGGCGGATATCCCAAAATCGGGAACATCATCTCTGCGGACTTGCCCAGAGTCGCCCAGCTGAAGCCATCGGACACACTGACCTTTCAGGAAGTCACTGTGGAAGAAGCACAACGGGAACTGGTAAAACAGAGAATCGGCCTGAACCGTCTGGCCATAGCGGCTGAATATTATTGGAACCGAAACCAAAATGATTACTGATAAAGTTCTGACACTGGATCTGAACTGCGACATGGGTGAAAGCTTTGGCCAGTACAGGCTGGGAAACGATACTGGAATCATGCCGTATATCAGTTCTGCCAACATTGCCTGCGGCTTTCATGGGGGTGATCCGAATATCATGGCCAACACGGTAAAACTGGCTTTGGAACACAGTGTTGCCGTCGGTGCTCATCCCGGTTTACCAGACCTTCAGGGCTTTGGTCGCAGAAACATGCACATCAGCCCCGAAGATGCCTATAACCTGACACTTTACCAGACAGGCGCATTAAGCGCTTTTGTGACGGCACAAGGCGGTCAACTTCACCATGTCAAACCTCACGGAGCTCTGTACAATATGGCCGCCCGTAACCCGGACCTTGCCAAAGCCATAGCCGAAGCGGTTTATCAATTTAATCCGGAACTGATTCTCTATGGGTTAGCCGGTAGTTGCCTTATATCTCAGGCTGAAGCCATTGGCCTGAAGACCGCCAGCGAAGTCTTTGCCGACCGCAGCTACCAGATTACTGGCCAGCTAACCCCCAGAGATCAGGACGGCGCAATGATTGAAGACCAGCAAAAGTCCCTCGACCAGATCAGAGACATGGTATTACACAAACAAGTGACGTCAGTGGATGGCCGGACAATTGCTATCCAGGCCGAGACCCTGTGCATACATGGCGATGGTCCCCGGGCTCTGGACTTTGTCCGTGGCTGTGAACGATTTCTCCGGGCACAGGGCATCACCATTCAAACGATTCAGGCGCAGTAATGAATATTTCTCCCCAGGCTTCATTGCCCTCTTCAAGATCTCTTTTTGCCACTTCCTGGAGTGGCGGCAAGGATGGTTGCTTTGCTCGATGGATTTCCAGTCAGAGTGGCGCCAAACCCGCCTGTCTGCTCACTATGCTCAGAGAAGGTGAACAGAGAACCAGTGCCCATGGACTGCACCAGGAGGTTCTTCAGACTCAGGCTGATTGTCTGGGAACCCCAATCATTTTTGGCTCTGCCGGGTTTGGAGGTTATGAACAGGGATTAAAAAAGGCACTGGCAACCGCTATCAGTGAGTATTCTGCCAGTCACCTTGCTTTTGGTGATATCGACCTGGATGCCCACAAGGATTGGTACGATCGTATTCTCAAAGATACTTCTATCCAGACCTGTTACCCACTCTGGCAATACAGCCGCAAACAGCTTCTGAAAGATATGTTCTCGGTGGGCCAGGAGGCCCTGATTGTCAGCATCAAGAATGAATCACTGGATCAAAGTTTTCTCGGACGAATACTGACACCCTCACTGGCCGATGAGATAGAAGCCAGAGGCATCTGCCCCACTGGAGAAGAAGGCGACTTTCACACACTGGTGATCAATGGTCCTGACTTTAAAGAACCCTTGTCCGTTAAAAAAGCAGATATCTGGCAGGATGACTGGGGCCACTCTGTGCTTGAGCTCTTACCTGCCTGAGGTTCAGGAGAACGCTTTCTGGCCCTCTCCAACAACGCTCTTTTATGCCGTGGAAACGTCCGGGTCAGGCACAGGTATCTCTTCGTAAGCAACCCTGTTAAATGCCCTGGAGCGTAAAATGCTGGCCATTTTGTCCAGGGCTGGATCGGGGTAACTGTCCTGAAGACGCTCCACAACGTGCATAAGTACAATGCCTGATATGGAATCAAGCTTTGGCTCTGAAGATTCAAGGGCTGCCAGGACATTAATGCGCATCATTGCCATCAGTGCACGGGCAGGGCCAGCAGCCTGACCGACCGCCAGGTTGAGTTCGTCAATCATAATGCTAGTGAGCGGTCTGGCGAGGGTCGGACTACCGGAAGCCAGCTCGGGGGAATCGTAAGGCAGCAGGGTTGACGGACCAGAATCCATAGGGGTAATCAAGTCAACCACATAAACCCAGTCTTTCTTTGTATAGCCTTCTTTTAAACGAAGAATGAGGTTGCAAAAAAAACATTTTTTTCCGTAGTAAAGTTCCTCACCAACTTTGGTCTTAAGCAGCACACATTTCTCAGGCAAGTAACCACCTGCCCGGGCAGCTTCCTCCAGCCGGTTATAGAGTCTCCCTATGATCTCACTGAATTGCTCTTTGTTAAGTACTAAAAGATCTGTATCCCTTGGCGTGACTGAGCGCTCAATAATTTCCCGGGATATTTCGCCCGGTAACAGATCGCTGCCGGTTGCCCGTTTTAATGCCTGGCTCCCCCAGCGTGACTGAACCTGCGTCTGATAGGCACGGCTTCCCAGATATACCACAGGCTTATTGTTATGATTCAGCGCCTGTACTTCGCTGGCTATTTGCTCATGAAAATAAGCTCTTGTCTCGAGAGTCTCCTGAGTATCTACCCTGAAAAATGTATTCACGACAAAATTTGCCAGAGTATCAGGCTTTTTGCTGGCTTGTTTGTTAAATCGGCCATTTTTAAAATGAACTGGATTCGGTTCATTATTGCCAGTAATTTTCACTAGTGATAGCTCTTTGGAATTATCCAGATCTTTTACACAACCTGCTATGAAAGCAATATTTTTGTTAATTTTCTTCCTGCAACTGACTGTAGCCTGCTCAAGGTTGGCAATAGTGGGAAATTCACTTTTGAGAATATCGATACGTTTAGTGCTAACGGTAACAAGCCCCGTATTCAAATGCTGAAGTTGTCGCAAGCCATGGTATAAAGTAGCTTTGATTGACTCGAACAGGACAATCTTCAGACATTTGTCTTGCCCAGTAATAACTTGCTCTCTGATTTTGTTCAATTGCCTGAAAGCATCTCTGAAACAGGTTTGGATGTTTTGATTAATCTTATCAAATTGATCAATTTTCTCTTTAATCCCGGAAGCATTTGCTTTGATTTTTTCTTTCCATTTCTCTTTGGTCACCTTAAGCGAGGGCGACGAATCACTTGTTTGAATGCTTGTAATGCAGCCCTCCAGATCACTGAAAATTGAAGCGCATTCACAAATATGCTCAATGAGCATTGCACAGTAATAACTGCAGTGGGAGAACGTCAGGAGCAATTCACTGTGTGGTGATTGGGCAATGTTTGCAAAAATATTGATTAGCCATTCACAGGATTTCCTGTCTAGTTCTGTGATGTTAATGCCTGGATTATAGATATCGCACTCTTTGTTTATGAGCTTTAAAATATCATTATTCTGGATCAGAGTCTGTGCCAACAGGGATTTCAGGGATTCAGGAAGCTGTCGCGGATTGTCATTTGTTATCCCATCCGTGGCGGTACCTTGCACGATAACTTTTTTGACCTCATTAAAGCTATTTCTGATAGCCACCTCGTGATTGTTGGTCAGAGTCTGTATTCTTAGCTTGGCGAGTGATAATCGATGATGGTATTTACAGGATTCCACGGCTTCATTGGTCAATAAGCCAAGCTCCTGCAACTGGGTTGCCCATGGGCTCAGAACATTAAATATGTGTTGCAGCTCTTCTGTCTTCTTTATCTTTATTAATGGTGACTGGTTCTCAGTGACACTCTCCTTGTTAGCAAGCAGGGTACTCAGGTAGATAGAAGAAGCTTCAATCCCAAGTTCGAAATAACGGTTCAGGGGATAGCATCGGGTTTGCGTATATTCATTAAGACCATCATGCCAGCTTTCAATGTTGATTCCTTTCGTATTGTCTTTTTTAAGCCCTTGAATAACTTTTTCCAGTGAATAGTCGTTATGGAAAACGATTCGACTGGTTGTTTCACAAACCTTATTAATAACATCCCATCGTTCTGACATTAACGCTGCATGGAATAGCTCTGCACAGAATAAATGCTGAGCAATCATCTTTTTGTCAACGCAGACGGGTTGGAATTCCTGATCGTACCCTTCATTCCTGTATCGATCAATTGAACTGAAAAGACATCCAGAGGCGATTTTCACGATATCTTGAGAATCTTTCTTGCTCTGGATTTCCAATGTTGCCGAAGCAACGGTAGTGAGCAGATTGCTTATCCCTTCACTGAGTCTGCGAGACTCAGATGCCACAGAGTTAGATCGTTTCCGGGGGGGCGCACGCAAAATTGAGTGGTGCTTCCTGATTTTTGGTTCAACTGGCGCTCGAAGAGCAATATTTCTTCTGAAATCAGCATGTCTTATCATGCTCTCCACAAAACTATAGATACAGGACAAATGGCATACAATAGACTCACTCAGAAAGCTGATTGATTGCTGGCCCGGGGAAGTATCCTTGGGGGACCATAGACATAGCATTTTCCCGAGAACACGATAGTTCTGGACCAGCTGCCGTGTTACGTTACTCATGTCATCGCTCAAAAACAGCTCTTTGGACAATAGGACATATTGGCTTTTGTCAGCCAATTTTATTGTGTTGAACCAATCAACAAGTTTGTATGAACTCTCCTTGAGTACCTGATATTTATTAGCGAGACGCTTGAGCAAAGCCAGTCTATTGTAGATTAAGCTATGGAACTGCAGAGCATCTGTATCAAGGAAATTTCTATCAAAAAACTCTTGATCAAGTTTCATTTGGAATTCGAGTAATTCCTGCCTGAAGTTTTGGACATCCTTTATCGTAATTTCTTCAGAAGGTGAGGACAGTGCTTTGTGAAAACAAGGAAGAGTATCCAGAATGATGTCATCAGGCAGAGGCCCCAGGAGAACTTCGAGGGGAGAACGGCAGGCTGATGACTGCTCCGGCTGGCTCTGGTCAATAGCTGATGTCAAATCAGGTGTATGGTACTTTTGTTCTACTGAACTGATCGCAGCCTGTCTTTCAGATAGTGGAAAACCACTGGGTTTGCAGTATGCCGGATCATTGCTTTGATCACTGCTCTGGAATTGAGACTCTGGATTTATTGCAGTCGTTGAGCCTGTGTCCTCCGGTCCTTCTGAGCAGCGCTGAGTGTTGCATTCTTCAGGGGCAGGCTGCGGGTAAAAAGGCGGAGCAAAAGTGTTTTCGATATTTTGCATAATAGATACTTAAACCAAATAATCATTAATTAAATAACCGCATGTAATAATCAGGCATATACTATTTTGACATCATTATGGTGATTTGGTTCCATGGACTTAATTGCACTCGCCCCTCAAGGATTAAAGACTTGCGAGTAAGGTTTGCCATCAACAGGAGCCTGACCAAGAATAGACTGCCCTGCGCGGCAACTGCTCCTGCGTTGCTCTAGCTCCTGCATCCATGCAGTCGGCGGCAACTGCTCCTGCGTTGCTCTAGCTCCTGCATCCATGCAGTCGTTCGGCAGCGAATAGTCGTCACATCTCCGCAGCAAACCGGCTGAGCAGAGTTCCGCCTCCCAAAAGCCACTTGCTTTTAAACCCTGAGTCCGGCATGTTGTAGCGCTTTTCTTACCCTCATTAATATAAGTTGCATAAGGGGATATCTATGCGCTCTCTTTTAAACGACTTTTTCAGCCTCTCTGAGCGCTCAAGACTGCATCATCGCACATGGCTAAACAGACTCCTGGCGTCAACTCTTGGCTTTTTCATGGTCGCTTCAGTCTCAGCGGCTGAATCCAGAGCAGAACAGGCCACCCTGCAGATACCGGCCAAATCTGAGTTACTGGTTCTTGACGGCACCAATGTCAAAGACCTCGACTTCAAAGTGGAGGCTAACAAGCCCATTTCTCTTACCAATGTGCGCCATCAGATTGTTTTCCAGTTATCTGATACCGTCACTAACGGCGGGGACCGAACTCGCTTTACTTCCAAACCTTTTGTCCTGACCTTCCATCCAGCAGCTGGCAAGCACTACAGCATTGATGTTCCCGACCTGAGAGACATTCGTCAGGCCGAAGCTATCAACAACAACCCCACCGGCAAGATTTCATTGAAGGATGCCAAGGGCGAAGCCGTTCCCTATGAATTTGCTATTCTGCCCAGCAAGGGTATCCAGTTCGGCCGCAACTATGCAGCAGACGTCCAAAAGTTTAATCGTAGCGACAGCCCTGCAGCAGCCAGCGAATTTTCAGGTATGGGTGTCTTCGCAGAGACAAACACAGGCTTTGCCAATGCGACTCAGAATGAGGAAATCTATGGCTCTGCTGTCAATAAAAGTGACGAGGCCAATATAAGTGCCAGCATGCTGCGTTACTGGTTTGAAAAAGCCGATCCGAAAACCCGGAAGACCTTCGTCAACTGGGCCCGGGAACAGGTCAGCCAGTGAGACTCGACAAATTTCTTTGTGAAAGCACCGAACTGAGCCGCTCAGAAAGCAAAAGGCTTTTGAAAACCGGGTCGGTGACCGTGGAGGGTACCGTCGTCAAAGACCCTGCCTGCAAGGTTTCTGACGATGCTGAAGTTCTTCTGGATGGAGCACCACTCACTCTGGTGGGATTTCGTTACATTATGCTCTACAAACCGCTGGATACCCTTTGTGCAACGCCCTCCGGAACAAGAGCCGAGATGTATCCATCCGTTATTAATCTGCTGGATGTCATTAAATCCGATCGTCTCAGGATTGCCGGTCGGCTGGATGTCGACACCACTGGGCTGGTACTGATTACAGACGACGGTCAGTGGTCTCACAAAATCACGTCACCGGTTAAAAAGTGCGGAAAACGTTACCGGGTAGAACTGGCCTCGCCTCTGGATCAGTCAGCCATCGAACAGTTTGCGCAGGGTGTCCAGCTGCATGGGGAGAAAAAGCCAACCTGCCCCGCGCAACTCGAATTTATTTCTGATCAGGAAGTACTGCTGACGATACATGAAGGCAAGTATCACCAGGTCAAGCGCATGTTTGCGGCTCTGGGTAATCGTGTAACGGCCCTTCATCGGGAACAGATTGGCTCTATCACGCTCGACCCTGATCTGAAAACGGGTGAGTGGCGCTATCTAACTGAAAACGAAATCCACTCCGTTCAGGAAGCCACCACCTGACCCCGGTTAAAACTGGACGTCGCTGGTGCCATACCCACGGAAGGGTCGATTTTGTTACCTGCTACTTTTGCGATCGTCGCCATCATTGCCAGATGGTGAGTCAGATGACTGCTAGCAAAGACCAGCTCCCTTCCCAGGGTGGATTTTAATCGCACGCTGCTGCTTTCTGACAAAAGTACCTCGGTTTTGATTTCAACATCTAAATCCAGATCCCCTGCTTTCAGCGCCTTTAACCATTGCTGCAAATCTTTTAACTCTGCCAGACCCGCATTCTTTTCATGCTCCAGCAACAGCCCCCGACGTCTGAGATCATAATCTACCGATTTGTCAGAAGAAGAACGGATAGCTTCATACAGATCCAGAACATGACGCAAGTGCTGCCCGACGGTACTTTGGAAAAGATCGGAGTCCCTGAATCGGTAATCATCAGCGCTCAAACCAGAAACAAAACCGATCATCTGTTCAACTGTTTCCTGATTGCCCCGGAGTATCCGCTCAAAATCATTATGCATGATAAAAATATCCTTTTCTCTTAACTGTCTATCGAGTTTTTATCAGAAAATTATTTTTTCCGCTCATGGCTTCTCTATCTACCCTGACAGTTCCGGCCTGCCAGCTATAGCGGAAATAAACCAAAGCTAAAATGGATGAAACAAAGTACACAGCCTGAAGTGCCTCCAGAGCTGCTTTTCCCTGATGCAAGAACAGAGCTGTAACAATAAACAAAACAGCGACACCCAGTTGCGAGCAGTAACTTTTCAGTAAAAGGTAGGTATGGGTATCCGTTTTATCGGAACGATCAAAAAACACTTTGTTGAATGACAAACGGAACAGGCTGGTCAGGAAAGCAATGACGAGAATAAATGCATACTGCTGCTGTGTTGAGAGCGTTTCATCGACCATTCCCCTGAGCAGCCAGCTGAATGCATAAAGAAATATGGCCCACCGGAAAAGACGGATAGCGGACATACGGTCAATAAAAGTCTGTATCAGTTTAAACAGGGCAGCGACTGCGATTGCCAGAATCACCATCATCCCACCCAGCTCAAGCAGACTTTCTCTGTTGATAAAATAGAGTGAGAGAGTCCAGAAATAACTTTCCAGAAAAAGAAACAGTCCATCTACAAAAAACACCCCGCAGGAGCCAAAACTATCACGAAATCGGAGCACTTCAGAGACACGGGCAGCCGGTGCCGAAAACGCTGTGTTGATTGCAACAGCCACCTTCGTTTTGAAAGTTTGAGCAACACCTGCAGTTGAGATCAGTGCGCTGAGTAGAAACAGAATCCAGTAACTCGATTGCTCCAACAGAAATGCACCCGCCACTATGCCGATTTTAAGCATCACTGCTACCAATATCTGGAAGTTGCCAAAGTGCTGACCGGAATTCCGATTATGACTGATGGATTTGAACAGCAGACGTTGAGCCATCCAATAGAAACAGCCATAAATACCATTCAGAATGGCCAGCAGAATAAGTCCTGTGGCTCCGCTGTCTGCTTGTTGTTGAAAGAAAAACAGTCCCGCCACCAGCAGGACCTCAGTCAAAAACGAAGCCCTTACTGCCCAGACGCTGCCTTTTCCAGATCTCAGGTTTTCCCAAACCCACAGGGTAAAAAGATAAGCCAAACCGGACAGGGCAATAAATACAGCTATTTCGGTCAGACTATAACCCTGTTGCCATAACAGAGTGGGCATAAAGAACGGCAACAGACCGACCAGAAATGCGTGAATACCTGAGAACTGAAAAAAGTAATGCACTCCAGTCTCCCCTGTCTCAGAAAATATCAGTCTGAGCGATCTGGAGTTTATTCAGTTCCTCAAACACCCCGGAGATATCTTCTTTTTCTCCATATCTGGGGTAGTCGTGCATTTTCACGTAAGGACGAGAGTTCACCTCCAAAAGGATGCATTTCTGATCTTTATGACTATGCTCTATGCCTTTTTCCATGATGACATCGATACCGAGAATATTGGCATCGAAAGTAGCCAGCACTTTTTCCATCAGTCGTATATTCTCTCTGGCCAGATTAGTGGCCGGAATGGTTTCAATAACACCGCCGGGTGCCAGGGCAATTCGATGGAACAGCTTTACCTGCTCCTGATCAGCCGGAACGGAATTCAGATTAAAGCCCTGTCTCGCTATATAGTTTCTGGTTTGTTCACTTTTCTGAAGCGGGTACATGCAATCCAGAAGCCCCATCTCCTTTCGAATAGTATTCTCCTGATCGATCAGGGTGCTGATCGAGTCCTCACCATTTCCGATAACAAAAGGAGCATAACGCTGAATCACAGACACCACTTCACCGTTCGCCACCAGAACCCGATAGTTTTTTCCTTCCAGATACTGCTCTACAACACTGGCAGGCCACCAGATTTTGGCCAGCAAAGCCGCTTTCCATAACTCCCGATAGTTGCGAATGGGAAAATAGCTGCCTCGTGAGAAACCGCCGACATTAGGCTTAACCACCAAAGGAAAGCCATGCTGTCTGGCAAAGCGAATAGCCTTCCATGGATTAATGAAAATCTCACCACGGGCATGGGGAATATCATTTTTATTGAATGCCGCTCTTGCCTGAGCTTTTGAACGACAGCTCTTGCGAACTTCCAGAGAGTTGTACTGAGTGCAACCATTCATGAATTTCTGGCTGATGTAGCTGTAAACCGCTTTCCTGATAAATTTCACAGCACCATCTCCTCTTCGGTCTTGGCTGGCAGCTTTTTAAAATTCAGCCGGTTCAGGTAAAACAGCTTCCTGAAGAAAATAGATTTCCGTTTACGGGCTTCTGGAATTTCACCGGTCACCTGCGCCAGTTGACCGGTCAACTGACCTATCAGCCGCAACTTCTCGAAAGCCCCCAGATTCTTGCTTAACAACACCAGAGGCATTGGCAGGAAGAGATTGATTTCAAAAATTTTGAACTCTCCTTCAACCAGCGCTTCGATGCTGTCTGCTCGGATACCATAGCGAGCCATTCTGAACGGCCCGGTCTCACTCAAATGCATAGCCAGCTGATCGGCCTGTTTTCTATCCAGCTCGTGGGTTTTGTCCAGATAAAACGTTTCGCTGTTGTAGATACCATTGACAGGATGTTCATCGTTGCTGGTATTCAGAACCTGGGTTACGGACAGTGTTCTAAGGCACTTTGTGGAATCCGGGGAGCAAATCACAAACACTTCAAACTCTCTTTTCCCCTGGGCACCTTCCTGAATCAGATAGGGCACACTGTCCTGAACGCGATTCGCTCTTGCGGCCTCCAACTGAATTTCATTATCGACCCGTATAACCCCGGCGGAGTTCTGTCCCCATTCAGGTTTCAGAAAAACCGGGTATTGCTCCGGCCTTATACCATCAGTATCCAGGCTCTGTTTCAGGCGCCACCGTCTGGGAATGGACTCATCCATATCAAGTTTCGAGTACAGTCCTTTGGCGTCATTGAAGTAATCGGCATTCAACTGAAAAAACAGCCAGGGCTTTACTCTTTGTCTCAAGGCGTGCCAGATAAATCCCAAAACCAGCAACGTACGAACTATCATAATGATCACTTCCAGATTTAGTGTCTCCGGTGAGTTAAGGGTTAGATCTTGCCAGTTTTTCTTCTTTAACCAAAGAAAAGTTGGCTATCGCCATGATCAGCCCCAACACCAGGATGGATACAGCGGCATAGAACAGGGAGCCGCCGTCACTTTTCCCTTGGTGCAATACCTCTGTTCCCAGAGGTGTAGCAAGGTGGAAGAAAACCGCACCCACCATGATACCAGACGCTGCCAGCCCCCCGAGACTGTGTATCAGACTCTGGCTGATTTTGCTTTCATTGCGACTCAACTTATTGTTAATGAACAGTATGACAGGCAGGAACAACAGCAAACTGACGGATAATTCTGCAACTCCAACAACAATAGCACCGTAACTACTGAACCACTCACCCATTGAAACACCAATAACTCCCTGCATCCACTGACCAATAGTTCCAAAGATATGCCGGGTATCCGGATGCCCACTGAACTTGTAGGGCAGGGAGAACAGAAACACCTTGGCTATCCAGAGGACAGTTAACCAACTAAAAACTTGTATCACGCGTTTTTTCATGGGATCAATTCCATTTCTCAAAAATCAAAAAGTCCTTTCACCCGATTTAAAGTGATGTGACTCATCGTACTAATGGGATAGATGAGTAAAGTCTCAGATCGCCAGCGAACCAGACTTTACTCGGAACTTGATAAGCTTTAATTGATCACTTTCGGCCAGTTATCATCAGCTTTATTGATCAGGTTTTTCTTATCCTTGAGCCATTTTTTCTGAACGGAACTATTGTAATTCAGGTAAAGCTTACCATCTTCGATGGTCCATTGCTGAGGATCAGCACTGGCAGTCTTACCTTGAGCCACAGCCCATGCACAATAGCCGCCATACTGAGGGGCGTACTTTTCCGGAGACTCCAAAAACAGCTTTTTATGTTCTTCACTGCTGAAGTACCAGGTAGCCCCTTTATAGCGGGTAGAAAATTTATCGGAACCTTTTACCGGCTTACTATCAGTAAAGTAAGCCACCGGGTCGTAGCCACTGACAGCCTTGTCGCTGAAAAGCCCGGTATAAATCTCGTCTTCGGCCATAGCCTGCATCGAAAAAACCAGCGTCAGAGCCATGATCAATCTGGCCCATACGCCTCCAGCTAAAGATAAGTGATTTGTCCTGGTCATTTGCTTTACCTCTTTGATATTCGAAAAAAATCATTATCCTCTTGGCTGAATATACGCTATGACAAATTAAATAGTTTCAGAACAAAGAAATAAAAATCAAACACATCAAAACTGTCATTCAGTTTTCAGTTATCGATGCATGAATACGTGTTTCAGGGGAGGCAACGAGGTGGGAATTGCGGGGTTCTACAGACTCAGGAAGCCTGTAGAATAGCTCGATAAACCTGTTTGGCAGTGATCATTCGGGTCTGTTCCGGATTCCGCCCGGCAAGAAGTGCGACAGAGGCCCGGGCCTTGCCAAAAGCCTTTATGGCATCCAGCAACGTACACTGTTCTTCCAGGAAAACAACCTGTCTGGCCAACTCTCCAACCGTTTTATCGGCAAGGCCATTAACCAGACAGCTAGTGATATGACGATAGTGTACAATACCCACTACTTCGCCATCGCTCACAACCAGGTAGCGCTTGTAGGAATGCTGGCAAATGAATGCCTGAATGTCCTGCACTCTGGAGTCAGAGGCAAGCCAGACCATAGGACCATCTTCAGTGGTCAGGGCTGCCAGAGTCTTCTGGTTCATTTTCAGGGCCAGCTCTGCCATTTTACGCTCTTCACGTTCTATCACGCCGGACTTATTGAAGTGACGAATGATGCCTTTCAGCTCGTCCCGACTGGGCTCCTGAGTATTCTCAATCCTGAACAGTCTGGCCCAGACCAGCGTCATCTTGAGCATTGGCCGAAGCAGAAAACAGATAACTCTTACGAAACGGGCAGAATGATTGAGTACGGGCTCTGCCATCTGAACCGCAAAGAGTTTTGGCAAAATTTTGGCAAATACCAACATGCAGTAGGTCAGAAGAGCAGTGAATATGGCCAAACCGGTGTCATTAAAATGTCTGGCAGCAATAGCTCCTATCATCGAACTTCCGGCAATACTGATCAGCGTGATCAACATGACCATGGAGGACAAATGAGCCTCCTTGTTCTTGATAATGTATTTAATGTCGGCCTTGTTAACAGGCTTGTGTCTGAGAATTGTGGCTAACCTGAGATCATCAACATAAATAATGGCAGATTCAATAACCGAGAGAATAGCAGTAACAGCAACAATCAGGCAGGCAACAGCAACAACAAGAAGCATCCTTGCTCCTCCATTTTTTTAATCTGTGGGAATAAACCTTTATCGGTCACCTAATTGATAAGTTTAAGTTAAAAATCTCATGACGACAGGCTGATTTCACGACTTGCAGACAGCCTTTCTTATTTTGAAATAGAACGCCTGAACAGCTACAGGCACTTAAACAGCCATGAGCGTAAAAGTAGTGAAAAGAAAGTCCTTTTCTTACCACGGCCTCCAATTTCTTTATTATTCTGAGCCTACTTTCTATCCTAAATCGAACTTTCCTGATTACACAACCTTTTTCCTGGACTCCTGCTTTAACTTTGAGGGTGACTTGGACTTGTAACTCTTGCTCACATACTCAGGTTCCGTGATCCCCAGTCGTCCATTAATCACCACCGTTAATCTGAAAAAGAGATTGCAAAGCATGTTGGCAAAGCGGTGCAGAACATCCGGAACTTCTATGCCTTCAGCATCCACCAGAACCATGGCTCTGATCGCTTTTTTACTGAGCGAACGACAGGAGTGAAGCAACTGAACGGTTCGAGGTCCGCGAGGTAAAACAAAACCTTTTATTCGCCCGGCAATCTCTTCCTGATAACGATCAAAATACCCTGCGAGCCATTCTATCTGCTCTTCAAAGATGGCCTGCTTACCCCGGATAGACGCATTAAGATGAAAAATTTTCGGCTGCAGTTCGCAGAGAAAATCGTAGATATCCCTGAACCTTTCATCTCCTTCCAGCTCATAGATAGCTCCGCCCAGTGTCGTACAAAGCTCATCGGTAATAATTTCGTGATCACACAAAGGTGAATGCTCGTAAATGAAGGGGTAGCATAGTTCCCGGACGTCTTTGGATTTTTTAAGTGCCATATTGACTACCTTATAAAAAAGCTCTCACTCTAGGAGCCCGACCGAGAATAGACTGCCCTACTGCGGCGGCAGCAAATTGGTCTGAAAATCCGCTTTTGTTCGTCAAATAGCTCGCTATTCTCCTTACAAAACCGAATTTTCATCCTCAATTTTCTGCCGTCCTCGCTACGGGCGCTATTCTCGGTCTAATGGGATGGTCCGCCCCTCCTAAACGGCTTCAAATGAGCCAAAATGGAGTTAACCATTTAAACAGGATTAACCGGAGCGAACCACCCATGACTATTTCAGTACTTGGTATCGATATTGGCAAGAACAACTTTCACCTGTTTGGTGTTGATGAGCAGGGTAGCAAAGTCATCAGAAAGAAGTCGTCCAGGAAGAACCTTCTAGAGTACGTGGCAAATCTGGAGCCATGCATTATCGCTATGGAAGCTTGTGGTGGTGCTCACTATTTGGCTCGGTTATTCAAGAACTATGAGCATACTGTCAAGCTGATTTCACCTCAATTTGTCAAGCCTTATGTCAAGACCAACAAAAATGACTACAACGATGCTGAAGCGATTGCAGAAGCAGCTTCACGGCCCAGCATGCGTTTTGTACCTGTTAAAACATCAGAGCAGCAGGCCTGGCAACTTCTGCACCGCTATCGTCAACAAGCGGTTGATCAGAGAACTGCCCTGGTTAACCAGATCCGGGGGTCACTATTGGAAGAAGGTATTGTAGTTGCCCAGGGTATTGGTAAAGTTCGTGCACAGCTTCCACGAATTCTGGAAGATGCTGAAAATGGACTCCATTCGCTGACTCGTGAGCTGCTACATGGTTTATCAGAAGAGTTGGCCAGTCTTGACAAGCGTATTCAACAGTATGACCAGAAAATTCAGGAGCTAGCAAAAAACGACGACGAATGTCGTCGAATGATGACTATGCCGGGTATCGGAGCCATCACTGCCACAGCATTGAAGGCAGCCATTGGTGATGCGACGTATTTTAAATCTGGTCGACACCTTGCCGCATGGATGGGATTAGTTCCAAGACAGCATTCCACAGGCGGTAAGTCAGTCCTGCTGGGCATCAGTAAACGGGGTGATAAATACCTGCGCACATTATTGATACACGGCGCACGTTCGGTACTCCACTGCCTCAAAAATAAGGATGACCGCTGTAAAAAATGGGTTAGCCAACTTAATGAGCGCAGCAATCACAACGTTGCCGCCGTTGGTCTGGCTAATAAAATGGCTCGGATTGTCTGGGTCATCATGACCCGAAATGAAGTTTACAAGGCTGCATAATGAAGTAAAGGCGGCAGCGGCAAAGTAAAGCATAAGCTTAATCAAAGGGGACCCCCCCGCAGATTGCGATGAGCATGTACAGTTGATGGCAAACAGGTAAAAACCGGCAACCTGAAACCTGATAGGAGCCTTGACCCTTGAGGCCGTCGGACTGATAAGGCCAGGTTGCGCGGATACCCATCAGGGCCAGAGGGTTAGACCTCATGAATAGGCCGTATATATGATTGCAGTTATCTTTGTTTGCTAATTAACAAAACAGGCTCTTGCAAAACGGGGCGGACCATATAAGGCTCCTAGGGGAAGAGAGTGAGAGCTTGCTCAATACATGAAAGACGCTAGTCGTACAAGAAATGACTTACAATTCAGGAGTCCAAATCAGAGTGAGGAACACACCTATTGGCTCACTTTTATAACCATTTGCTGTTTGGTAATCCTTGTCGAACAGATTAACCACTTTCAGCTCTGTAAGAAGTTCTTTGGTTACCCTATATCCACCTCTAATATCTACGGTTACAAAGCCAGCTAAACGTGTTTTATTGTCGACATCATCATAAGAGTGGCCTTGTGCTCTAACAGACGAACCAAGAGAGAAAAGGCCAAGCTGCCTGTTAACATCAAGCGTCGCAAACTGCTCAGCTCTCCTGACAAGAACCTTATCCCTTTTGGTATCTTCCGCATCTAGAACAGTTGCTGATGCTCTGATGTTCCAATCATCAATTCTCTTTTGAACAACAGCTTCAATACCCTTAATTCTGGCTTCGTCAACGTTAGAAGGCACCCATTTATTTTGGTCGGCAGCACTAGGAGCCCAAGCAATAAGATCCTCTATATCATTCTGAAAAATGGCAACAGACCAGTTACCAATCGCATGATGCCCCTTCAGAGCTAACTCAGCATTTTTTGAAGTTTCTGGCTTAATATTGGGATTCCCAGCGTCTGGATAGTAGAGATCATTAAATGAAGGTGCTCTGAAGGCTGTCCCATAGGAGGCAACGATTCTGAAGTTTTCAGTCAAATCAACACCCCAAGCTATATTTCCAGTTGTGCTATAGCCAAATGACTCATTTTTGTCTCTGCGCAGCCCAACCTGCAGATCACTCCAGCCAAAGTCAGATTGATTCTGAGCAAATACCGCTGCGTTGTATCGAGAATCAACCCTCTTATTCGTTTCAGGATTAAAGTATCTATTGCTACTATCAACTTCATCTTTGTAATAATCTGCGCCAAGTGTCAAAAGCTGATCATCAAGCCAAGAGATATCTCCTTGTGCCGCTATTGAGTAACGTTTGGTATCATAATAATTTGGTGTATAAGGGGCATTTGCATCAACATTCTTACCGAGCTGCTTACTCTCTAACTCAGAGTATCCAGCGTTAACTCTGGTAATAGCTGACTCTGAAACAGGTACTACAGCGTAAACATTTGCTGTTGAAGATTTAAACTCTGTGTAGGCGCTATAAGGGTAATTTTCATACAAATCATCAGTCGTATATCCATCAAACTCCGTTTTTCCCTGATTATGTATAAAACTAAAGCCCAACTCAGTTCCTGTCTCAAAAGTATGTGATAGCTGACTAATGAATGACTTATCTCTAAATCCATCATCATCCAGGTTTACACCTGAATTTACAGAATAATTGTCATTCGTATAGTCATATCCGCCAGTTTCAAAGAGGCTAGCACCTATATTGAAGCGGGTACCATTAACCTCACCACCATAGTTCAAGCCAATATCACTGGTCTTTCTACTACCTGCACCGGCTTTAACTGTCAGCTTCGGATCTCCCTGGCCTCTTCGTGTAAATATTTGAATAACGCCACCAATCGCATCAGCTCCATATAAGCTAGATCTGGGACCACGAACAATCTCAATTTTTTCAATCTGATCTGGAGTTAAGTACTGAAACTCAGGTGTCGCAGCAGTAGGGCTATTCAATCGCTGTCCATCAACCAGCACCAGTGTCTGTGAAGAACTGGCTCCGCGAATAAATACAGACGATAAAGCACCAGGTCCACCACTTCTATTGACCTGAACACCCGGAACTTGCTTTAGAAGCTCGGTAACATCTGTCGCCTGACTACGCTCAATTTCTTTCCGCGTAATTACAGTAACCGGAGCCAGAGCCTCATCCACAGACTGAGCAGTTCTGGAGGCTGTCACAACCACTTCCTCCAGCTTGATAATTTCTTCACTGGCCTGAAGCGTGCCAGCCAGACCTGCTGTGGCCAGAGCGACTGCAATACGCAATGTGTGGGACATGGGATTATTCCTTGTGTGTGTTTGCTGGCGTCTTTGAAGCCCTGGCAAGACTTTCTTTTCTGACGCTCTCGAGTTGTTGGCAAAGGGATTCGGCAGCATCCAGAGCCCGGGGTGTTGGCCTGGATATCAAATTGCCCGGCACGGTAATCAGATGGTGCTGTTTCACTGCCTGAAGATCGCTCCATTTCGACCAGCGCTCTTCGATAGCTTTACCGTCTTTAAGATTGCTGGAGCTGACAATAACCTCTGGGTTCTTGCCAAGAAGGGATTCCATGCTGACTTTGGGTACCCGTATTTTTGAGTCGGCATAAATATTTTGGCCACCACAAAGCTCTATCACCTGCCCGATAATCTGGTTCCTGCTGATACTCATCAGCGGTTTGTTCCAGATCTCATAAAAGACAGTGACAGGCTTTTTAAACTGGTATTTTTTCTTGATGGATTGATAACGAGCCAGAAACCTTTTGGCTTCTTTATCCGCAACCGCAGAGGTACCAAACAGCCTGCCCAAGCGCCTGATGACCGATGCGATCTCAGGAAAGCTTAGCGGATCAATGTAGAAAACCCTGACACCCAGTGACTCCAGCTTTGACGTCACTTTCGGGCTGTTGCCTCCTGCCCAGGCCACCACTAAATCTGGTTTCATAGCAGCAATGGCTTCAATGCTGACATTGGGAAAGCCACCTACTCGGGGTACTTTAGCGACTGCGGGAGGGTAGTCGCTGTGATCATCGACTGCGACAACTTGCTTACCTGCTCCTGCAGCATAGATCAATTCTGTTGAACCGGGAGAAAGGCTGACTATTTTTTTGACGGATTTGGGGGCACAGACTTCCCTTTTCAGGTCGTCTTTTACGCAAACCTGTGCTGCCTGCAACAATGTCGTATGACCAGAAATTACAAAAGCAGCCAGCCAGGTAGCAGACAGAAGATACCCTTCAGCGAAGCGCAGCACTTTTGCGACAGCCTTCCCGAGTGATGAACAACTTCGTTCTCGACTTGTTTGATGCAGATGCCTCATGGAATCCCTGAGATCGATGTTTCTCAGGGCGGCAGACAGTCGGCCAGACACAAAGTTCCAACCGCAGAATTATTCTGACTTGTCTCTCTTGCTCAAAGACTTGTCAGTTTCCGGGGAAGATATGAATTTTCCCAACCGCCAGGTGACCCGCCCGGTTAGAAAGCTCTATAGCTCAGAGCTTCCATGGTTGCTTTACTGAAGGCAGGTCTCCTGGCTCCGGGATCAACATGCTTTTCTCACCTTCCCGGAGCTTGAATCCAGTGGTTTAGAAAGCCTCCAGGGGCTTTCTTGAGAACGCATTACTCCGTCACAGTTGCGGGCACAGCCGGGTTTAAAACCCCGTTCCCTATCGTTCGCAAGCGGATAATAGACCGTTTCGCAAACAATCCACAGCGTCTGAACATGTCAGCACTTTTTATGCGCTGCCGTTGCCACCGTGGGACCTTCGTAAAGGTCGGGCATATTACCCGAACTTTCGTATTAATTCACCCCTCTTGAGAAAGGCGACATTAACCCTGAACTTTTGATTTGGGAGAGGGCTGCCATAGCACCTCTCCTTCGTTCTTTCTGGCACAATGCCTTGAAAGCACATACATCACATCGGACAGCCTGTTGAGAAAGGTAATGAGAGGGGCATTAATGTCGACACCAGATTCACGCAATCGGACCACAGCACGTTCGGCCCTGCGCGAAACCGTTCTTACCATATGACAATGACAGGCGGCAGCCCCGCCACCGGGCAATGTAAAATTTTTCAATGGTGGTAAATCTTCATTCAACTCGTCAATCAATGTCTCCATGACTGTCGTATGCTCTTCCTGAATCAATTGATATCCGGGCATGGCCAACTCTCCACCGACATCAAACAGCCTGTGCTGAATCTCGCTGACCCGACTCAGCTGCGACTCGGTCAAGTCATCAGACTGCCTGAGCACATTTAGCAACATACCCATCCAGCTGTTTGTCTCATCAACGGAGCCAATAGCTTCAATCCGATCATCCGCTTTTGACAGAACATCACCACTGCCAATCCGGGTGGTTCCCTTATCACCGGTACGGGTATAAATTTTGGTCAGCCGATAGCCTTTGCGCTCTTCTGTCATCTTAAATATTCCCTCAGACGTAATTATTTGAAGTAACGAAATATTTTTCACTGATAAACAGCTAACAATTTCTTCAAATCAATATTCTGCTCAACAGCATCCGCCATTCTATTAATACCTTCTTCCCTGAGCGCTTCGTAGTCCACTGTCGCTAATTGCCTGAGACCAGACCAGGTTAAAAAGGCATTACAGGCTGCCGTTGTTTCAAAAATGCCATGCAAATAAGTACCAAATATCTGGCCATCTTCAGACATGACACCGTCCACCCCCTGTTTCAGTTGAATGAGAGGATTATCAAGAGCCGAACCCCGGGTAATACCCGCATGAATTTCATAACCGGTCACTGGAACCTTTTCCATATCGGGAAGAGAGAGACAACCAGCCAACTGTTTCAGCTGCTTTTGGGGGGCTATTGTGGTTTCCAGGTTCAGCAACCTCAATCCTTCAGTGCTGCCAGGTTCTCCTTCGATACCCTGAGGGTCATGTACAATATTGCCGAGCATTTGATAGCCTCCGCAGATGCCCATCAGCTTTCCGCCATATCGCAGATGCCTGAGAATATCCTGATCCCACTCATTCTCTCTTAGGTAGTCGAGATCAGTCCGGGTATTTTTGGTACCGGGAATAATAATCAGATCCACCGGAGGAATGGGTTCGCCTTTGCCAACAAAGTGAATCTGAACATCAGGTCTCAGCCTGAGGGGATCAAAATCAGTGTGATTACTGGTACGGGTCAGTATAGGCACCGCAATTTGTAAAACTGAATCATTATCATGAGAAACCTGTTGTGACTGAATCGCATCTTCAGCCTCCAGATGCAGGCCATGAAGATAAGGAAGCACACCCAGCACCGGCTTACCCGTTTTTTTCTCGAGCCATTCCAGTCCCGATTCCAGTAGCTTGATATCACCTCTGAAGCGATTGATCACAAAACCGGCTACCCGTCTTTGCTCTGATTCCGACAATAGTGCCAATGTTCCATAAAGATGGGCAAAAACCCCGCCTTTATCGATATCAGCAACAATAATGACCGCACAGTCGGCGGCCTGGGCAAACCCCATGTTGGCAATATCCCTGTCACGCAGATTGATTTCTGCCGGACTTCCCGCCCCTTCAACCAGCACGAAACGGTATTGCTCTGCCAGCCTGCGCCAGGATTCCAGAACACGCTCCAGCAACCTCGGTTTGAATTCATGATAGGTCTGGGCATTCATTTCACCGATAGAACGTCCATTGACGATCACCTGTGCACCTGTATCGGAGTTAGGCTTCAACAACACCGGATTCATATCCGTATGGGGCTCAAGACCCGCCGCTAATGCCTGCAGCGCCTGGGCTCTGCCAATTTCGCCGCCATCCTCGGTCACCGCACTGTTCAGAGCCATGTTCTGTGGTTTGAAGGGAACCACTGGAATACCCCGCCTGCTGAAAGCTCGACAAAGTCCGGTAACCAGCGCACTTTTCCCCGCATCACTGGTGGTTCCCTGAACCATGAGAGTCCGTCGCCCGGGCGGTATTGAGTGATTCATAAGTTCGAGAATGGCAGTCCTGACAATAAGGTGAGGCAGTTTGATATTGTTCAGTGGATGGATGCAAGCGCTTTCTTGATGTCCAGCATCATTTCTCCATGGGTTACATCAGTGTTCGAAAGCCCCCATCACTGAAAGCCGGACAGATTCGACTCATAAATCTATTTCGGGTCAGGCTCTATCTGTTAACATACTTGGTAGTCCAACTCCTAACGAATCCAGCCCGAGCATGAGTCGATACTTATATTCACTTTTATTGTACCTTTTGGTGCCCGCTGTCCTGATCAAGCTGATTCTGCGCACTAGAAAATCTCCTGCATATGGTCATCGCTGGGGTGAACGCTTTGGTTTTATCAAAAAGTTGCCCAATGACAAACCCGTCATATGGATCCATTCCGTTTCTGTGGGTGAGACCATAGCCAGTGCGCCCATGGTTAAAGCCTTGATGAATCAATACCCCAATTACCGCTTTGTCGTCACCACCATGACACCCACCGGCTCCGAGCGTGTTAAAAAAATATACGGTGACCGTGTTTCTCATGTCTATTGCCCCTACGATTTGCCAGACGTGCAAAACCGTTTTTTAAATCGGACTCACACCAAAATGGCTTTAATCATGGAAACAGAGCTATGGCCCAACACCATTGCCGCCTGTAAAGCCAGAAACATTCCCGTGGTTATCATCAATGCCCGGTTGTCAGAGAAGTCGGCCCGGGGTTATGCAAAATTGAGCTCGCTGACTCGAAATATGATGCAGAACATCCATCAGGTGGCCTGCCAGACCGAGAATGACGGTGAACGATTCAAACAACTGGGCTTGCCTGCTGAACGTCTGGCCATAACCGGCAGCGTCAAGTTTGATATGTCTGTGGATGATGAGATCAACAACAGTGCAGCTTTGCTTAAATCCACATGGGAATCGGGATTGGGTCACAAGACAAAAATACTGATAGCTGCCAGTACCCACGACGGCGAGGACAAGCCGGTTCTGGATGCTTTTCGCAAAGTGCACGAGAAATTATCCGACACTCTGTTGTTGCTTGTTCCCCGACACCCCGAACGCTTTGACCGTGTTTTTGAACTGTCAGAAAGTCTCGGGTTCATCACCATAAGACACAGTCAGGCGACAGAAACATCTGCAGATACCCAAGTAATCATTGGCGACACCATGGGTGAGCTGATGAAGCTGTATGCAACATCAGACATAGCCTTTGTCGGGGGTAGTCTGATTAAGAACGGAGGTCATAATATGCTGGAGCCCGCCGCCCTGGGGATACCTGTTTTATCCGGTCCCAGCGTCTATAACTTCACAGATATCAGCCAACAGCTAGAAGACGCTGGCGGTATGAAAACCATTCGGAACTCAGAACAACTGGCAGAAGTCGTATACGATCTGCTGACAGACGATGCAGCCAGAAAAAAGATGGGCAGCCAGGCTCAAAGATTTGTGGAAGGTAATAGAGGTGCATTACAAAAGCTTTTGAAACAGTTGTCAGAAACCATTGATCATCTTGGCTAATTGGCTGCAGAAAGTACGCTGATCGACCGACCAGGACATTAGAGCCAACTCACTTGAACAGAGTCGATAAATATCTCGACTCTGGCTCTTGCGTCGTTCTACTTCATAAATCCATTGACTCGAAGCCCCCCTCTTAAATTACCGATCTCCGTTAGAATACTTAAGTGGCAATTTAGCTGCAGACCTGTGTCCATTTTATCGGGGGAATATCATGACTCAGTGTGTTTGCCACCTTTGCTACAAGCATCAGTTGCCACGCCCTTTGTCAGCCCTCAGACTGTCTTCCAGCAAACAAAATTCAGAATAACCGGCTTTGCAAATATCTTTTACTATTTCTAAATATTTTGTCTTCAGCATAGCCAGAATAACATTGGAACTGTACATTGGAAGTGAGGATATGTACCCTTGTGCAAAACTATTAAAAGGGATTAATAGACATTCTTGATTGCTACCGCAATTCGCATCGGTGTCTAGCTCATCATAAAGATCAATCATATTTAATAGCCACAACTCCAATTCTTCTTTCACTTTAACTTCCCTTCCAATATATCTATCATCATCAGCTAAATCCAAGATATATATTTTATCTTTATCTTCATGATATTTTTCATTCCTGGTATTTCTGTCACTAAGATGTAGCCTTACAGATCTATTTAATATGACATCTATATCCTGACCAGGCTTTTCAGGGTCAAGATGACTAACTGATAAAACCTGCCCGTAGCGATAAAATGCTTTCTTCAAGGTTTCTTTGCGTATTTTTTCGTTAAAATACTTACTGTAAATATCTGATAATGTTTCACCAGGAACCCAGGCATAACTGGCAACCAAATGTTTTTTATTTTCCAGAATAAAGGTTGCACCTTTTTCAGGAAATACCAGTTCAGCATTTTTTAAACCAAGCCATGAATAATTCTTATATTCTTTCTTTAATTTCCACTCAGTACCAAAATGAGTGCTTTCACATGACTCGCAGTCTTCTCTTGTAATTTTAACAAACCATCTTTTGTTCAGAGATATAACAGAAAAGACTTTTTCAACCTGGCTGCCAGAAGTCTTTATTTCTTCTATCTCTTGTAAATGATCATCGAAAAGTATTCTGACGGCATCATAGTATGAGTTAACTTTTCCAAAATCTGGCAATTTTGGAAGCCCTTTAAAATCTGCTTTTAAAGAAAAAGGATACATCAAGCAGAACAGAAATATTACCAGATGCTTTTTAAACATTTTTTCGACTCAAGTATTTTTATTGTTATCGGTATTTCAAAAAATAGCTTTACCACTCAACCTCAAGGCAGCCAAAAAGCGAATTAGATGCTCTTGCCAGGCTTTTATTGTCGACGGTCATCTCATCAATGAGGGAGTCCAAACTACTGACTGCATCATTAAGTGGTGATGCATTGGCATTGTATGAATACAAAATAGAGATAATAAAAGTAATTCGAGTTATTACACTTGCTCTGTGATTTTTAACGCTTGAGATCTATGGACAAAATAATAGCGCTGAAACCAGCGCTATTATTTTGTCATCCAAGCCTGTTTAAACCAAAATGTCTCTGTCAGTTTGCACGACACTGGGCAGGAATGGACATCTCCTCTGAAGACACTATCCAGTTATTCAGCTGGGTAAGGTCTTCCGGATTCAGGGTACCCGCTGTCTGCTTCAGCTTCAATGTGTTCACGATAAAGTCGTAGCGGGCATTCAGGTAATCACGCTGGGCAGCAAACAGTGTCTTCTGGGCATCGAGAACATCGGTAATGTTACGGGTACCAACTTCATAGCCGCTCTCTGTCGCTTTCAACGCACTTTCAGAAGAGACAATACCCTGACAACGGGCTTCTACACGAGCGACATCAGAATTGACGGTGCGGAACAGGTTACGGGTACCGGAGTTAATCTCGCGCAAAGCCTTGTCGTAATTCTGCTGAACCGATTCCATCTGGTAAGTCGCCTGACGAACCTGAGAGCTGGTTGCACCACCGGCAAACAGGGGCAGGTTAAATTTAACGCCTACCACAGTCTGGTCGCCATCACCGGTCCTTATCCCGTTACCTGTAGTGTCTGCTTTGGCAGAGTCTGCATCACTGGAGTTGTAGTTATAGCTGGCGAAAGCATCAACAGTTGGAGCATGGCCTGACTTCTTGGCCTTGATATTGCTCTCTGCGGCTTTCAGGCTTTCACGTGCGGCCTCAAGCTGCAGGTTATTCTTGAGCGCGTTGTTGACCCACTCATCAGAGACAGCAGGTGTGGGAGCAGTGACGGGCATGGTTTTATTGAGCTTGCCAATGTCCTGAATATCCTGATCGACGATTGTACGCAGAGCCTCATAAGACACTGAAAGATTGTTTTCAGCGTCAATCCGGACTACTCGAGCATCGTCGTAGCGTGCTCTGGCTTCGAGAACATCAGTCTCAGCAATAAGACCCACATTATAGCGTTCACGAGCCTGATCCAGCTGCTGTTTGACCGCTTTTTCTTCGGCTATGGCAGTGGTCAGACTGTCTTCAGCTCTCAGCACATTAAAGTAGGCTTCTGAAACCCTGAGAATAAGATTCTGCTGCTCATAGCCAAAAGTAACTTCTGCCTGGGCACTTTGAAACTTGGCAGAATCATAACCAAACCAGCTGGCCATATTGAACAATGGCTGACTTAAAGTAGCTCCCCAGGTATGAGAGTTATAATCGTCTTTAACGTCACTGACGGCTGCCTCGAGAGATGTTTTGTTGTACTGAGTTCCACCCGACAAAGACAAATTGGGCAGCAATAGGGCTCTTGCCTGGGTGCTACCTTCCTGAGTCGCCATCATATCGGCACGTGCAGCGGCCAGCTGGGCATCATTTTTCAACGCCAGATTATATACTTCCAGCAAGTTGTATTCAGTCTCAGCCGCTTGGGCAGACATAATTGAGCTGGCCAGGGCTGCCAGTAAAAAGCCTTTAAGATAAGTTTTTGGCATATCTCCAGTTCCTTGAAAAATGGGCCCGAAAGCCGAACAATAATGTCGGTTTACCCGTTGTTACTCAAGCGCAACTCGCTGAATTTACACTAGTTTACCTGTCGTCAAAAGCAATAAACTCAATGTGAAAAGATTTGAACTGGCTTCTTAATACAGGCGACCATGAATCCAATAATTGTTTGATCAGGAAACCGACACCGAATGGTCATCCATTGTCTTATAGTTAAACAGGTAATATTCCATGCTGAACATGAACTTTCAGGAATCCGTTGTTATTCAAACCGAAAATCAGCAGTGGCAACCAAGCCCCGCCAGTAAAGTGTTCCGTAAGCCACTGGCTCGGGAAGATAAGGAGTCAGGACATGCCACCAGCATCGTTCAGTATATTGCCGGTGCCAGTTTTCCTGCGCACCCTCACCCGGATGGTGAGGAAATTCTGGTACTCTCAGGAACTTTTTCCGACGAAACGGGAGATTTTGGTCCAGGTAGCTATCTGCGAAACCCACCAGGCAGCCAGCACGCGCCTTTCAGTAAAGAAGGCTGCGTGATATTCGTGAAGCTATGTCAGTTTGATCCGTCAGACAGGCAAACTGTTCGAGACAATATGTTCGAAGCCCTGGGCCGGAATGATTCAACCGGTGTTGTTGAAGTGTTTCTATATCAGTTTAAAGATGAGAAAGTTTCTACCCTCAGAATTCCTGCAGGGAAAACCCTGCCTCTGCAAGACAGGTCTGGAGGAGTAGAAATACTGGTTATTTCTGGTAAGCTTTCGACGGCTTCAGGAGACTGGCCTGCTGGCACATGGATACGAACCCCACATTTTAATTACGATCTTGAACCGGCAACGGAAGACACTATCGTTATGATCAAGTCTGGTCACCTTCCTCTTTAGCACGGCCATGCACTACAATTGAGCATATGGACACCAGGACAGAAAAGGCTCGCTACAAAGCCGACCTCATCAAGCAGCAAAACTTGTGTGAAAGGAATTTTCATAAACTCATGCTTCTGCTGCCCGATCTTGAGCAAAAAGATAACGTTGCTCTTTCATTTTATTTCGCTGGCAAGAAAGGACAGGCATGGTTTCAGGTGCTTGAGCGGGCTCCTTTTACGACCGTTCTGCAAGTCGATCTGGATGCAGCCTGGGGTGAGTGGCTGAGGCTGCCCGAGTTCCGAATCCGAATTTATCTGGATGTCAGAATGGCCGAGATCATCAGTGTTAATAAAGAACGACACTTCAAGGCTATCTATCCTTATCCCAATGAAAAGATGCTCATGCCTGACGAAAAGGAACAGTTGAATCAGCTTTTTTCCGAATGGCTGAACTTCTGTCTGACTCATGGTTTAAGTCAAATCTGATATGAACTGAAGACGTGCGAAGAGTGACTGCTTTATTCTGGCCTCCCTGATAAAATTATGAAGAAGACTCGCTGCACCCATTATGAATTATCAGAGGACCTATGACCGGAATACGCATCATTCAGTTAACGGATACCCATCTGTTCGGCTCTTCTGATCGCAGATTGATGGGAGCAGACACCAATCAGAGTTTTCTGGACGTTTGGGAGAAGATTCAATCCTCGTCCTTTAACCCGGACATTTTCCTTGTCACCGGAGACCTTACCCAGGACGAGAGCCTGGAATCCTACCAATCGTTGAAAACGGTTCTGGATACCAGTGAGAAACCTTATCTCTGGACTTGTGGAAATCATGATGATGCTCAACTGATGCAACAGGTCAGCCCGCAAGCCATGAGTCCTTATCTGGATTCAGGCTCCTGGCAGATCATTATGCTTAATTCCCAGATTCCGGGGCAGGTTCCGGGCTTTTTATCGGACAAAGAGCTCCAGCTTCTGGAAAAACACCTCTCTGAGACCCCGCATAAACACACACTGGTGGCTTTTCACCATCCGGCCTACACCATTGAGAGTCAGTGGTTGGACGCTATCAGCCTGAAGAACGCTGAACAGTTTATGAGCCTGATCCAGTCATACTCCAATGTCCGGGTGGTTATCAATGGTCATATCCATCAGGAACGGGATCAGACCATCAAAAATACCCGGTTTCTTTCTACCCCTTCTACTTGTGTCCAGTTCAAGCCTGAATGCGATAATTTTATGCTGGATGACCGCTGGCCAGGCTATCGAGAGCTTGAGCTAATGCCTGATGGCACCTTACATACACGGGTGGTTCGACTGGAAGGCTACTCTTTAAAACCGGATCTCACTGCTAACGGCTATTGATAACCCCCTTCAATATCAGCATTTTTTATTAGAACCCTGACTGTTTTTTTCTAGATTGATAATTAGGAGTAGTAAAAAAGGAAGTAAGATTATGTCCAGGGTTAGGTCAATGCAGTTCGATGACCAGGATAAGATCTTTTGGGATTCAGGTCAGGAATTCAGAAAGAGACAAACCGCCAAGGAACGCTGCAAGCAGAGAAAGAAGAAATCCATTCGACAAGGCATTGAAGATTATTGGGATAAAAAGTCCCTCAGTCAAAATCTCGCCGATTCCCACGACGATTTAGATGACGATGACGATTACAGTCAATGGGATGACATCGAAGGTGAACAACCCAGACATTGAAGTCAATACAGTGAAGCCGCTCGAGGCGGCTTTTCTTATAACTTCAAGATTCAAGAAAGCGCATCAAAGTACGAGCGACCAATTCTGGCTTTTCGGCATGCAACCAATGTCCTGTACCGGCAATTTCTCTCATGGCTGCTTTTGGAAATCGTTTAAGTACTTCTTCACGGTGTTCTGCGAGAATGTAATCCGAGTTACCGCCTTTCAGGAATAATACATCACCTTCAAAGGACTCCTTTCCGGAATGACCCGCAGAAATATTCAGGTAGTTATGATGAATCGCTTCCAGGTTCATTCTCCAGCGGTAATTTCCCTCGTCATTGCGATAAAGGTTCTTCAGAAGAAATGTTCGAACAGCCAACTCTTCTACATGCTGGCGCAGAGCATGATCGGCATCGCCACGCTTCTGTATAGTCTCAAGATCAACAGCAAACAAACCTGCAAAAACATCGTCGTGCCGTCGCACCCTGTAATGCACGGGAGCTATATCCATAACAGCCAGCTTGTTTACCCGCTCAGGGTGAGTCAAAGCCACTTCCATAACGACTTTACCGCCCATAGAGTGCCCGAGCAGGTGTGCTTTCTCAATCTGCTGATCATCCAGATACTCAACGACATCGGCAGCCATGACAGGATAATCCATTGCATCATCATGGGGAGAACGACCATGGTTGCGTACATCCAGACCGTGTACCATGAATCTTTCTGCAAGCTGCCGATTGATAGCCCCCAGGTTTTCCTGTGATCCAAATAATCCGTGCACACTAACCAGGTGCCCACCTTCTCCCTGTTGTCTGGCATACAATTTCATGGGTTATTTAATCTCTCCTTTCGTCTTGCAGCGATCCACGCAGGATAAGGCATCATGCTGGTTGACCACGTGGACATTGTATTTCCTTAAGATACTTTATCAGTATGGTTTTTCTTCAGTAATACGGAAAAAGCCTAAGACTCTCCCTCAGACGTAATGCTAGTCTGAACTTTATGACTTCACTATCTGGTAAGGACACCATTATGAAAGGCTCTCAATGGCTCTGCGGCTTCTTAATCTCGGTATTTTGTCTGCCTGCCTGGTCTACGCCCCCCTTAAAACCCGAACTGCTGTCCGAGCAGGTGCAGGCAGACAAAGAAGGGTGGTGGAAAACTGGTTTCCTGGTTGGCACGGTTTCCTCAAAAGGCTGGGAAGTGGGCTTTATCTGGGAATCCGGAGAGCTGGAAGTTCTGGCAGGGAAAGGCACCTTGAATGGCACAAACTACCCAGCCAAAACCTACGAGGTATCGGTACAACCTGAATTTTATTACCTCTGGGACAAACTGAGAGTTTCCAGGAAACCTTTAGTGATCAGATACCAATATCCATTTTGGTCTAACCCCTTCGCTACTAACAGTGGTTATCGAGTGATTGATGTCCAACCGGTTGAGAGCAGCTTTTCCAAAACGCCTTCATTTACACAATACCCTAATGGCATAGATTTAAATCCGACGATAAAAAATTCAGGAACCTACACTCAGCGGCAAACATTCGGCCTGGTGCTCCATGTAGCCCGTTGGCTACTGAACCACAAATGTACGGTATACCTTCATTTGGGTGGCACCGCCAGGAGTCTGAAAAGCAGGCCGACTTATAAACCGTCTCTTGAATACAATGTCGATAAGCGTGAATATGAACACAGAACGGTTTTAACCTATGAAACTTATGAAGTAGAAGTGCCTAACGTTGTTAAGTTATACACGGACAGCGAAGCCATTTGTCGCTATGCAGAAGATTCCGCTATATCGCAGTCAGAAGTCTATGTTGAATACTATGGAGTAAAAGCCCAGGCTGATACCGCGACGTTCTCAATCCTCAACTCCATCCATGTTGCCACCCCCTTCGACGAAGAAGTAAATTAATGATTCAATCTGACGTAACAACTGCCTCTGGCCTGATACGTCAGAGCACTTGAAAACCTCGAAAACTGATTAAACCGAAACAGCCGCCCTGATATGAGGATGAGCCTGGTAATCAATCAACTCAAAGTCATCAATAGTAAATTCAAACAGCTCCCTGATGACAGGATTCAACTTCATTGTTGGCAAGGGAAGTGGCTTGCGGGTTAGCTGCTCTTCTGCCTGTTCCAGATGGTTGGAGTATAGATGGGCATCACCAAAGGTATGAACAAAATCCCCCAGCTCCAGGTCACAGACCTGGGCAATCATCATGGTGAGTAGTGCATAAGAGGCGATATTAAAAGGCACACCCAGGAAAATATCAGCACTGCGCTGGTAGAGCTGGCAGGACAGCTTGCCGTCCAGAACATAGAACTGAAACAGACAATGACAGGGAGGTAAGGCCTGCTTACCCATCGCGGCATTGTCTTTAGGGCTGAACTTTACGTCCGGCAGCACACTGGGATTCCAGGCACTGATGACCAGCCTTCTGGAATCTGGATTGGTTTTTATTTCATCCAGCAGCCACTGTATCTGATCAAACGTTTCTCCGTTTACACCTTCCCAGCTCCGCCACTGCTTGCCATAAACAGGGCCCAGATCACCTTCGTCCGTCGCCCATTCGTCCCAGATTCTGACACCGTTTTCCTTCAGATAGGCGATATTAGTGTCGCCCTTCAGGAACCAGAGCAGCTCATGAATAATGGAGCGCAGGTGGCACTTCTTGGTGGTAACCAAGGGGAAACCTTTCGACAGATCAAAGCGCATTTGATAACCAAAAACACTGTAGGTTCCAGTGCCGGTCCGATCAGATTTGAAAGTTCCTTGCTCTTTTACATGACGCAGGAGATCAAGATACTGTTTCATGACATTGATCCTTTATTATATTAACGCTCATGGCTGTTATTAACGCTCATGGCTGACTTCCTTAGCGGGCTTGGGTTTATACTTTTTCAACCAGGCCCGATCATCCTGATTCTGACCATCCACCAGTGGGAACTTTTTATAGGCTACCACCATAAGCGCCACACCCAGAAAAATCATGGGCACTGTCAGCAACTGCCCCATGGTCATCCAGTCAAAAGCAATAAAGCCCAGCTGCTGGTCGGGTTGCCTTACGAATTCTACGCAGAAGCGTCCGATGCCATAGATCAACAAGAATAGTCCCGATACAGCCATACGGGGACGTGGTTTGGCCGAGAACCACCAGAGTGCTCCAAACAGGATGACACCCTCAATAACAAACTGGTAAAGCTGTGATGGATGTCTTGGCATCCGGGAGGGGTCTGTCGGAAATACCATAGCCCATGGAACATCAGTTACCCTTCCCCATAGCTCACCACCTATAAAGTTACCCAGACGGCCCATACCCAACCCCAGTGGAATGAAAGGGGCAATAAAATCCGTCATCTGAAAGAAGTTCTTGTCAATCCTGCGACCAAAGAGGAATACGGCCAGCAGAACCCCCAGCAGACCACCGTGGAAAGACATGCCACCTTCCCAGATACTGAATAGCCAGAGCGGATTTTGCAGAAAATAATCAAAGTTGTAGAACAGCACATAGCCCATGCGCCCACCTACTATGACCCCGACAGCTATGTAGAACAATAAATCCCCGATTTGTTCGGGATTCCATAAGCCGTTTGATTTCCTGGTTCTCTGGACCGCAAGCCACCAGCCTCCGGCAAAACCCACCAGATACATCAGGCCGTACCAGTGGACTTTGAGTGGCCCAAGGCTGATCGCAACGGGATCAATTTGAGGATATGGGATCACAGGAGGATTCCGGATAGTTCTCAAGGTTTGCTATTACACACCCCTCTCTCTCAGTTCGAGTGGAGTGCCATGGATACGAGTTGGACCAGTGTATCAGCTGTACAGAGGAGTGAGCCAGCTGGCCGGACTCTTTTACATTGAGAAAAGAAACTTAAACCCTACTATCACTAGCAGGAGAGCAAAGAGTTTTTGCAGCTTTTCGGAAGGCAGCTTATGGGCTAACTGAGCGCCAAAGCGGGCGAAGAGCATACTGGTCAAGACAATGCCAAGAAATGCCGGCCAATAGACATAGCCAGTGCTCATCGTCGGCAGCAGCTCGTTTTCCCGACCCAGAAACATGTTCGCAGCAGTTCCCACAAGAGCAATCGGTAAACCACATGCAGCAGAAGTCCCCACCGCATCAGTCATTGAGAGATTGCACTTGCGCAAAAAGGGTACCGACAGGCTTCCACCCCCGATGCCAAACATACTGGAAGCCCAACCGATGACACCTCCAGCTGCCACCAGTATTGGTCGTGCCGGTACCTTGCTGCTTTCAGAAAGCTTGAAGCCAAACCACATCTTTGCAGCCACTGCCAGGGCAAATGCCCCAATAAGTTTCTGAAGCATAGAACCTGACATCTGGATCGCTGTGTAAACCCCCAGCCATGAACCCAACAGAATCCCCAGAGCCAAAACGCTGAAAACAGGCCACTGAACAGCACCCTTGGCATTATGAGTCCTAATGGAGCTGACTGAAGTAACAACAATAGTGGCAAGCGAGGTACCCACAGCCAGATGAGTGAGAATATCGGGAGATAATCCTTGCAGTTCGAAACTAAATACCAGCACCGGAACAATTATCAGCCCTCCACCAATCCCGAACAGACCGGCCAGAGTCCCGGCCAGAGCACCGAGCAGCAGGTAGGAAAGAAAAATCATTAAACAACTATCCAGCTGAGCAGCCTCAAATCAGGAATCCTGTTGTGATTACCCATAGCCAAGGCCAACAAATATTATCAGGGCAGCATTCCTTGATGGAATGAAGAGTGACCCTTATTGTAAATAAAATCAACAAGTTAATAAACTAGAAAACAGCGATTTAGCTCATCTCTTTCAAAAACATAACCCGACGGGAAGCTCATTAAGGCTCAACACAATGACCGCATTTAATACAGCATCTAAGCAACTTCCCTGTATCCGGGGCGTTGTGCAACATAAACAACAAAGTACAAATTTTGCCCATCGACTGGTAATAAAGCATTCCTTCACCTAATCTGGTTCTCACAATTTTTTTACATAACAAGAATAAAAATGGCGATACTCTTAAAGTCCGGCTGGAAGGACTCAGTGTTGGATCTCTTAATCGGGCTCTTGTCTCGAACGCCTCAGGTGCTTTATTCTGTCATAGGCCTGATATTTTCTTACGTCTTGCGAGCTAAAAAGGGGCATATTGCCCGAGCGTCACTACAACTAGCTCTATTGCCTGTATCCGAGAAGACGCATAAACAGATCATTCGACAGTCTGCACGTCACACCGTTGATTATATTCTTACCCTGCCTTTTCTTGATAAAGTGCCTTATCTGCTCAACAATCAGGATGTCATTGCCCGCGCCCTTTCAGAAAACAAGGGTGTGGTTGTACTCTCTCTCCACTTGGGCCCTCCTGATTTGGGAACCCTGGCACTCTCACAACGGGGTTTACCGGCAACTACCCTGATTGGTTCAGGAAAGCAGTCGCCTTTGACTCATAAGTTCGGAAAAGCATTTCTTTTGAGGGTCGGCATTGAGCCCATTGTGAAAGGTGACCCCACTGCCCTGCTTCAGGCTCTGAAAAAGAAAAAAGCCGTATTTCTATACAGCGATCTCCGCTCAAAAGAGATGCCTGTAACATTTTTTGGACAGGCAACCCGGGCCCCTGCCTGCGGAATCATGACAGCTCATCTTCTAAAAACTCCCGTTCTCTTTCACTACTGCACGTTTGAAAATAATCAATGGCAGTTGCATTTTGAGCCTCTGCCACTGACCCGAACCGGTAACAGAAAACTGGACACCCAGCACGACCTTCAACAACTGATGCACAGAATGGAACAGGTGATCAGGGAAAACCCCCAACTTTGGATATGGCATTACGACCGGTTCAAGTTGAAAAACAAGATTTACGGGAACAAAAGCATTTCATTATCTTCAACCAAGCCGGATGTATCATAAAATCGACTAGTGCGGGTATAGATGGCTCAAGATCAGTCCCCTGAACGACAGCTCTCCTTACGAATTCAACGTTCAATTTTTTTCACTGGTGACTGTCTGACAACGCCCTTTATGACAACTTTCCATGACTGGCAAAAGCCTGTGATAATGGCGAGTTGTTCGATTAAGTTAAAGGTATTCATTGCACTGCTCTCAGTTATTCACTGATGGCGCTTTTCAGGAGATAAAAGTGTTACCAAAATTGCATTTAAGGGTATTGCTCGGGGCCGACTTTTCGTAAACTTTTCGTCATCTCAGCCTACTTCCAAGAACTTTGCTACACTCTTATTACCGTTTTATCCTGTCGGGTCTAATGTCATTTATCTCTCATTTCCAGTGATTTGGAACTGCAGCCATGCCTCTTCACTCTATCCATCGAAGCTATAGCAGGGACTATCAAAAGACTGATGACGTCTACGCATCGTCTGATTTGTCCGTCAGTATGCCCAGGTACAAAATGCCGAAAACATCCGAAGATCCTCGGCATGCTTATCAGGTCGTTCATGATGAGCTGGTGCTGGACGGTAATTCCCGTCAAAATCTGGCCACCTTTTGCCAGACGTGGGTAGATCCGGAGATTCATGCAATCATGGATGAATGTGTCGACAAAAATATGATCGACAAGGATGAATACCCTCAAACAGCAGAATTGGAAAAACGATGTGTGCATATTTTGGCTGATTTGTGGAATTCACCGGATGCAGCAAACACCCTGGGCTGTTCCACTACTGGCTCAAGCGAAGCTGCCATGCTCGGCGGTATGTCTCTTAAGTGGCGATGGCGTGAGCGGATGAGGCAACAGGGCAAACCTGTTGACAGGCCGAATCTTGTTTGCGGTCCGGTGCAAATCTGCTGGCACAAATTTGCCCGTTATTGGGATATAGAACTTCGTGAGATTCCAATGGAAGGCGACCGTCTTATAATGACTCCGGAAGAAGCCGTTAAGCGCTGTGATGAAAACACGATTGGTGTCATTCCAACACTGGGCGTCACCTTTACCTGCCAGTATGAACCAGTAGAGGCGGTTTGCAAGGCTTTGGATAAACTTGAGGAGGATACTGGTCTCAATATCCCGGTACATGTCGACGCCGCAAGTGGCGGCTTTCTTGCTCCTTTTTGCCAGCCAGATTTACTTTGGGATTTCAGACTGCCAAGGGTAAAGTCCATCAACGCCTCCGGTCACAAATTTGGTCTGGCACCTTTAGGCGTTGGCTGGGTCATCTGGAGAGATCATGAAGATTTGCCTGAGGATTTGATTTTCCGGGTCAATTATCTTGGCGGTGATATGCCAACTTTTGCTCTGAACTTTTCCCGTCCCGGAGGTCAGATTGCGGCTCAATACTATATTTTCCTGCGTCTTGGAAAAGAGGGTTATCAACGTATACAGCAAGCCTGTTATGACACAGCCCAATACCTCAGCAAAAAGATCGAAAGCCTGGGTTTGTTCGACGTAATCTACAATGGAAATGGCGGGATTCCGGCCATAAGCTGGTCACTGAAGCAGAACGTTAACCCCGGCTTTAACCTATATGACCTGTCGGATCGCATTCGCATCAGGGGCTGGCAGATTGCAGCCTATTCAATGCCAGCCAACCGTGAGGATCTGGTTATCATGAGGATTCTCGTTCGTCATGGTTTCAGTCGGGATCTGTCAGACTTACTGATTGATGACCTCAGACGTTGCCTTGATTACTTTGAGAATCATCCTGTAGAAAATTCGGGTAACGAAGGGGATTCATCCAGCTATAACCACACTGGCTTCAAGTCCAAATGACTCACCTCTGCTCAGGCTAGCCTGACTTTTTTACCAGACGACTCTCCCCTCCCAGGGTAACAACCCCTCCTGGGGTAACAATGTGTGGAATGGGGTAAACACCTTACGGCTGACAATTCATCTCCCGAAGTCAGTGTTAAGAAGTTCACAGTTTTTACACTGGCAATTATCAATGGGGACTGGGCATTTCTGGTGGGTTTGCCAGATAAGAGCGGTGTTGGTGGTGGCGTAGTGGCTGTTGTTCCCGGAAAGATGGCCATTGCCGGATTCTCACCACCACTGGATGAGGCTGGCAACAGTGTTCGAGCCATGAAAATGATTAGTCATATTGCCAATAGCCTTGATCTTAGTATTTACTGCCCATCTTGAGGTAAAGAGTGCTCAAGATCAAACTCCTGAACGACGGCTCTCCTTACAACTTCAACGTTCAAAATTTTTCACTGGTGACTGTCTGAAAACCCCTATAAGATAGATTGGCTAACTCTCTCGAAAATTATATTTTTCCTTTTTTATCAACAAGTTACCCTCCTCTACCCAGACAAGAAAAAGTCCGAAAAGAAGTAGACATTTATACGGATAGTCTCTATAACATTTACTGTGACCAACACACACAGAGCACTTATAAAGTTACAGTGTCGTGTGAATCGCAGTAACAATTCGCGTTCAAATTACAGTGCCCAGACCAACAATAAAATAAGTACGCCTATGATCATGGAGGTCGTGGCGAGGGGGAGCCGGATATGTCTATTTTTTCTCACTATCAGGAAAGGTATGAATCAACTCAGCAAGAGGAGATGAGCCTTCAGGAATACCTCGACCTATGCAAGAGCACCCCTGGTGCTTATGCCAATGCGGCAGAGAGAATGCTGTCAGCCATTGGCGAAGCAGACATTATCGATACGTCTCGTGACCCACGTCTGAGTCGTATTTTTTCCAATAAGTTGATCAAGCGCTATCCTGCTTTTGAAGAGTTCTATGGCATGGAAGAAGCGATCGAACAGATTGTTTCTTACTTTAAACATGCTGCACAGGGTCTGGAAGAGAAGAAACAGATTCTTTATTTGCTGGGTCCGGTAGGTGGCGGTAAGTCCTCTCTTGCTGAGCGTCTCAAAGCTTTGATGGAACTGAAACCATTCTATGCCATCAAGGGCTCGCCCGTATTTGAATCACCACTGGGTCTGTTTAATCCCGACGAAGACGGCAGGATTCTAACCGAAGAATACGGCATTCCCGGCCGCTACCTGAAATACATCATGTCTCCCTGGGCGGTTAAACGCCTGCACGAATTTGGTGGCGATATTTCCAGATTCCGTGTTGTTAAAGTCTACCCTAGTCGTTTAAATCAGGTGGCTATTGCCAAGACTGAGCCAGGTGATGAGAACAACCAGGACATTTCCAGCCTGGTTGGCAAAGTAGATATCCGTCAATTGGAAGAATTCTCTCAGGACGATCCGGATGCCTACAGTTTCTCTGGCGCACTGTGCCGTGCCAACCAGGGTGTGATGGAATTCGTGGAGATGTTCAAGGCACCTGTAAAGGTTCTACACCCACTGTTGACTGCCACTCAGGAAGGTAACTACAACTCTACAGAAGGTATGGGGGCCATTCCTTTTGAAGGTATCTTGCTGGCGCACTCCAACGAATCCGAGTGGCAGACCTTCCGTAACAACAAGACCAACGAAGCATTTATTGATCGTGTCAACATCGTTAAGGTTCCTTACTGCACACGCATCAATGAAGAAGTGGGTATCTACGAAAAACTGCTTGAACACAGCTCTCTGAAAGATTCGCCCTGTGCACCTGACACTTTGAAAATGCTGGCCCAGTTCTCTGTTCTGTCCCGCATCAAAGAGCCCGAGAACTCTTCCGTTTACTCCAAGATGCGGGTCTATAACGGTGAGAACCTGAAGGACACCGACCCTAACGCCAAGCCTCTGCAGGAGTATAAAGATTCAGCCGGTGTTGACGAAGGCATGGACGGACTCTCTACCCGCTTTGCGTTCAAGATTCTGTCCAAGGTCTTCAACTTTGACTCCACCGAAGTCGCAGCCAACCCTGTGCACCTGATGTACGTTCTGGAACAGCAAATTGAACAGCAGCAGTTCCCGGATGAATTGACTGATCGCTACATGCGCTTCATCAAGGAATATCTGACACCCAAATATGTTGAGTTCCTGGGTAAGGAAATTCAGACCGCATACCTGGAGTCCTACTCCGATTATGGGCAGAACATCTTTGATCGCTACATCACTTACGCTGATTTCTGGATTCAGGATCAGGAATTTCGTGATCCCGATACCGGACACATTCTGGACCGCAGCGCCCTGAATGACGAGCTGGAAAAAATCGAGAAGCCTGCTGGCATCGCGAACCCGAAAGACTTCCGTAACGAAGTGGTTAACTTTGTTCTGCGTGCCCGGGCCAACCACGAAGGCAAGAACCCAAGCTGGTTGAGCTACGAGAAAATGCGTGCGGTGATCGAGAAGAAGATGTTCTCCAACACAGAAGATCTGCTGCCAGTGATCTCCTTTAATGCCAAAGGCTCGAACGAAGACCAACGCAAACACGCAGACTTTGTTAAGCGCATGGTTGAGTATGGATATACAGAAAAACAGGTTCGCCTGCTGTCCGAGTGGTACATTCGGGTTCGTAAGTCACAGTAAGTCATGAGCCCATTTGCGGCCCATGGCAGCGTTCTTGATTAATCACCACAGCGCCTTTGCGGGCGCTTGTGCATCTTGTTTAATCAGGAAAAATGGTCATTGTTCAAAGAACGACATGGCCATGGCACCAGGAAAATAGTTCTGGATAGAACAAGCAGCCAGGGCTAAGCACCCAAGGAGAGCGTCCTATGAGCATAATAATTGACCGGCGCCTCAATGCGAAAAAGAAAAGTACGGTCAACCGTCAGCGTTTCCTGAGGCGCTATAAAGGTCTGGTAAAAGAGGCAGTTCAGGATGCTGTCGATCAACGCTCTATTACTGACGTTGACAGCGGCAGTGACATCAGCATTCCCAGAAAAGACGTGTCAGAACCGGTTTTTCATCATGGTCGCGGTGGCCGTGTGGAACAGGTTCATCCGGGCAACAAAGAATTCACTGCCGGCGATCGTTTCCAGCGCCCTCAGGGCGGAGCTGGTCAGGGCAGCGGTGAAGGCGAGGCCAGCAACAGCGGTTCCGGTGAAGACGATTTCATTTTTTCCATTAACCGTGAAGAGTTCCTGGAATATCTCTTTGAAGATCTCGAGCTGCCCAATCTGGTTCGCAAAGAACTCAGGGATTCCACCGACTTTAAACTGAAAAGAGCAGGTTATACGACTGCGGGCTCTCCTGACAGGTTGAACGTAGTTCGCTCCCTGAGAGCAGCCCACGCCCGTCGAATTGCTCTATCCGGTAAAGAAAGGAAAGAAATTCGCGCCCTGAAGCGTCAACTGCGTGAAATGGAAGTAAGCCCGGAAAGCAACGATGAAGTTCTGAGAAAAAAGCTGATGGATCAGATTGCTGAGCTGAACAAAAAACTCAAGCGTCTGCCCTTTATCGACGAGTTCGATCTTAAGTTCAACAACCTGGTAAAAGTGCCGCAGCCTTCAAGCAAGGCGGTCATGTTCTGTGTTATGGACGTGTCGGGCTCTATGACCCGTGAAATCAAGGACATTGCCAAGCGCTTTTTCCTGCTGCTCTACCTGTTCCTGGAGCGCAATTACGAAAAAATTGAAGTTGTTTTCATTCGTCACCACAGTGAAGCCCGTGAGTGTAACGAGCACGACTTCTTCTATGCCCGGGAAACCGGTGGCACCGTTGTATCCTCAGCACTGACACTGACAGACGAAATAGTGACTGAGAGATATTCCCCCGGTGAGTGGAACATCTATGTAGCCCAGGCGTCTGACGGCGATAACTGGGAAGCAGACTCTGCCAAGTGCCGTAATATTATTGTCGACAAACTGTTGCCGCTGACTCAGTACTACTCCTATGTAGAAATTACTGATCGTCACCACCAGAACCTGTGGCATGAATACAAAACCATCGAAAAGAACCACGAAGGTCATTTTGCCATGCAGCAGATACGACATGCTGGAGAGATCTATCCGGTGTTCCGCAAACTGTTCGAAAAGAAGGAGGGTCAAAATGCCTGACAGGGAACGCTATGAGCAGGACATTAATCCGCATACAGCAGGGCCTTCCTCCGAAGCTGCCAGTGTTCAGAAGCCACCACGTCGTGCAGAGCCTATTTCCACAGGCTCAGAGTGGACTTTTGCACTGCTGGAAGAATACGACAGAGAACTGGCAAAGTTGGCAGCACGCTATCAACTGGACACCTACCCCAACCAGATAGAAGTCATCAGTTCCGAACAGATGCTCGATGCTTATGCTTCTGTGGGTATGCCACTCATGTACAACCACTGGAGCTTCGGTAAGCAGTTTCTCAGTAACCAGCAAAACTACCAGCGCGGACAAATGGGTCTGGCCTATGAGATTGTGATCAACTCCAATCCTTGTATTGCCTATCTGATGGAAGAAAACACCATGCCTATGCAGGCACTGGTTATCGCACACGCATGTTACGGACACAATTCTTTCTTCAAGGGTAACTATTTGTTCCGGCAGTGGACAGATGCAGACTCCATTATTGACTACCTGCTGTTCGCTAAAAACTACATTGCAGAGTGCGAAGAAAAGCACGGTGTTGACGCAGTGGAAGAGCTGCTCGATGCCTGTCACGCTCTAATGAATCAGGGTGTCAATCGCTATGAGCGCCCTCGTCCTATTTCACCAGAGGAAGAGAAAGCGCGAATCAAAGAGCGTGAAGAATACATTCAGCGCAACCTGAATGACTTGTGGCGAACCATTCCTCTTCGTGAAGAGAATGAAGTAAAGCAGACTGAGCGCTATCCAAGAGATCCGGAAGAGAACATTCTCTATTTCATAGAGAAAAACGCCCCTCTACTGGATACCTGGCAACGAGAACTCATACGGATCGTTCGCAAGGTGGCTCAATACTTCTATCCTCAGCGTCAGACTCAGGTCATGAACGAAGGTTGGGCAACCTTCTGGCACTACCACCTGATGCACGAAATGTACAACGAGGGTCACATTACAGAAGGCTTCATCATGGAGTTCCTACATTCGCACTCCAGCGTGGTGTTCCAGCCTGATTTTGATGACCCCCGTTACAGTGGCATAAATCCATACGCTCTGGGCTTTGCGATGTTTCAGGACATCCGCCGGATCTGTGAAAACCCGACAGAAGAAGATCGTCGCTGGTTCCCTGATCTGGCCGGTTCGGATTGGCTGGAAGCCGTTCACTTCGCCATGAAGAACTTTAAGGATGAAAGTTTCATCATGCAGTATCTTTCACCCAAGGTGATGAGAGATCTGAAGCTGTTCTGCATCGACGATAATGAAATCAACCCATATCTTGAAGTCAGCGCCATTCATGACGACTCCGGCTACCGAAAGGTGAGGGAATCTCTTGCCGCACAGTACAATCTGGGCAACCGTGAACCCAACATTCAGGTATACAGCGTAAACACCCGCGGTGACCGCTCCATTACCATGCGCCACTTCATGCACCGGGGTCGCCCGGTAGATTCTGACAGTACTCGTGAAATCATCAAACATATCCACAGACTGTGGGGCTTTGATGTGCATATGGAGTCTGTTGATGAGTGGGGTGGTGTAAAAACCATTTACGGTCTGCCCAGACAGGAAAAAAATGAAGAGACCGAGGCAGCCTGAAAAAGCTCAAACAACCTCTTTATCCATTAGCCGGGTCCTCCAGAGGATCCGGTTTTTTGTTACCCCGATGCTGATACCGGTAAACTGCACCACCAAAGACAATCAACACCGTACCGTATAAAAAAACCATATAGCCAGCCCCACTGAAACCGAGAAGACAGTAACCGGACGCCAGAAGAATGATAATAAACCAGCCTGAAGTAATCCCTCCGGGTTTTCTCCGCTGAATCTGGAAGCAGGAAAGACAGGCACAGAAATAAGTCAGCAACATAATGTAAACCGCAATCAGTACGATAGACTCAAAATGCTTTTGAACTGTAGGCTCCACCGTTAACAGAAGCATTATGGACATCAGAATGGCGGTGATTAACAGGCCTTTCCAAGGTGATCCATAACGATTCAACACCCTGAATGCTTTAGGTAAAAGTCCTTCCGAAGAGGCCGTTATGGCTATCTGGGAATGCATAAGAATCCAGCCATTAAGGCTGCCAAAACAGGCAATAACAGCCATGGCACTGACCAGTTCACCGACCCGGTCACCCAGCAAATAGCTGGCTGTTACGGAGAAAGGTGCAGCACTGCTTTGCAGAATATCGTTAGGTACAATACCCATCATTGCCGTGGTGCTCAGAATATAGAAAAGAGCAGCCAGCAGAGTGCCTAATAATGTCGCACAGGGGACATCCCGCCTCGGATTTTTGGCGTGACATGCAAGGTTACAGGCTGATTCCAGACCTATAAAAGACCAGAGCGTCAACGTGATGGATTCAGACAAGATATGACTGGACGGTTGTCCGGTCACATTAAAGGAGTTAATGATGTTTACCGTTTCGAACTGACTCCAGCCCAGAGTACTGACAATAATCACAGGCACCAGCATGCAGGAAGCCGTAATGATCTGGAGACGACCTAAAAGACGAATATCGGTCAAATTGATCACACTGAGGATCCAGATGACAGCAATGGCAGCCAGGGCGGTTTCCCAGGGACCATCGAGCACAGGAAAGAAATAACTGAGATAGGCCACACCACTCAGAGCCACCGCAATGTTGCCAATCCATATGGCAGCCCAGTATCCATAAACAACCTGTGACCCGATATAACGTCCCAGTCCTCCCCTGATATAAGCATAGAGACCGGAACCCTGTTTACAATCTGACCTCAATCGAACAAAAACCAGAGATAGCATTACCGCGCCAATAACCGTAACAATCCACCCCAGAAGAGTGATTGAACCATAGCTGGCCAGAGATGAAGGTAACAGAAAAATACCGGCACCCATCATATTTCCTGTTACCAGCATGGTCAGTGGCAAAAGGGATAATTTTCCAGACACCAGAGACACACCTCCATCATCAACAGCCATGAGCTGAGAGAAGTATTTTGCGTTATTCTTTGCTTGATCCTTTTCCTTTTACTTCACTCTTCACAAGTATCACTGGCATCGCGAACCAGCTTTGTTATTCCATCGGATAGTAGGATATCCATCTCAAACCGCTCATTTATCGCTGCCACGAAGTCATGACAGTTTAGACTATGAAGCATGCCAAAACGTTTTCCGGACGTTTGGAAGTACCCTTTTTTTAAAGATCCATCCGGACAGCATCGGCAGAAAAAAGTAAAATCATAGTAAGAGCGTTCCTGACGGCAGATAAAGTGGTAAATCCAACAATTGAGAGAGCAGTATGACTAATACCATTAAGCCTACAGTTGTTCTGGCCGGAGGAGGCCATGCCCATGCACTGTTCCTGAAAAGGCTTCAGAAGAAGCAAACGCCTCCCGCTCATTTTATTCTGGTTTCTGCCAGTCGCTATACCCCTTATTCAGGCATGCTTCCTGGTGTCATTTCAGGACAATATAGTGCTGAGCAGTCCCACATTGATCTTGAGTTGCTGGCCCATGAATCAAAATGCAGATTCCTTAAAGCGACTATCTCGGGGGTAGATACCAAAGCGAATGAATTGATTTTTTTGAATGGTGACCGACTGGGGTACGACATACTCTCCATCAATACAGGCTCTACACAAGCTCGTGTCATTGATACAAAAGACAGCATCACTATAAAGCCTATCAGGCCTTTTTTATCCTGGTTAGGACAGCCTTTGCCCGAACATATTAAGCAGAATGAAAGTTTTACTCTGGCCATTATGGGTGCCGGGGCTGCAGGTGTTGAGGTAGCAATGGCCCTTCACCAACGCTTCAAGCATCTTCACTCCCTCAAAATACATATTGTCACAGCTCAGGGTATTCTGAAGGGCTATCCGCCGAAAGTTCAAAAAATGGCCAAAGAGGAAATTGAACGAAAGCCTATTAAAATACACACTCATTTTCGGGTAACCGAAGTCAAAGATAAAACCCTGATCAGTGATCAAAATGACCGCCTGCCATATGATGCCCTGATACTGGCTACATCGGCAGCTCCCGCTCGTTGGCCTTCTGAAAGCTCGCTTGCAACCAGTCCAGAGGGATTTATCCACGTTAATCCCATGCTGCAATCCGTCAGCCATGACAATGTCTTCGCTTCTGGTGATGTCGCAGAATTCACTCACTCCAGACAGGCCAAGTCGGGAGTTTATGCGGTTCGACAGGCTCCGACCCTGTTTCAAAATATTTGTAACATCCTCGAGAAAAAAACGTTGGAACCCTACCGTCCACAGAAACAATTTCTTTCTCTGCTAAGCTGTGCAGATGGTCGAGCCATTGCATCAAGAGGCTGGTTCAGTACCAGAGGGCGTTTAATATGGCTTTGGAAAAACTGGATCGATCAACGATTTATGGCGCAGTTCCCCCTGCCCGCCTCAGGCTCCATGGAGTTCAATGGTTCCGATTGAAGCTAAACCTCACGAGAATTTTATCGGCCCGAAAGAAGCCTATGACTCTTCTGATTTTAGTGTTGTCTGTTGTGATGTCAGTGCCAGTCCATGCAAACGCGGTGCTCAGCCTTGACGACCTGGAGCAAAAGATCCGGCAGGCCAGTAACCTGCTGCTTCTGGATGTACGCCCCAAGTTTCGCTTCCTGCTGGGTCATATTCCCGGTGCTCACAATATCTGGCGCCCGGCTTTTCAGGCTGACGCAGATGATTATCCCTACTCCGGAATGAGAGCCAGCAGAGAGAAACTGTCCGAACTATTAAGCCGACTGGGTGCTACTCCAAAAACGGAGATTGTTCTCTACGATGATCAGCAAGGCATGAATGCAGCCCGTCTCTGGTGGTTACTGAAACTCTATGGTCATGATCAGGTCTCTATCCTTGATGGAGGCCTGTCGGTCTGGGAAAAGCACAAAAAAAAGCTGAATTTCAAATCGCCTCAAACACCTGAACGATCCAATTACCAGTTCACGGGGACACCTCATCCTCAATGGCTTGCTGAGATGGAACAGGTAAAGTCGATTCAAGCAAAAAAAGAGAACGTCGCCCTACTGGTGGATGTCAGAAGTTTGGATGAATTCACCGGTAAAACCATAAAGTCAGGAGCCTATCGCCATGGCCGGATTCCCGGAAGTATCTGGTTTGAATACAAGCAAACTGTCAATGAAAATGGATTCCTCGACAAAGAACGATTAAGACATTTGTTTCTGTCAGCGGGTATCACACCTGATAAAGAGATCGTTGTTTACTGTCAGTCCGGAGTCCGTTCGGCTCATACCCTTTTTGTTCTTTCCGAGATACTGGGATACAGCAGGATAAAAAACTACGACGGTTCCTGGATTGAATGGTCCTGGATGAGAGAGTTACCAGTCGTCCAGGGGCCACCCAAAAAAAACCATATAAAGTTCACAAATCCTCTGCAGCATAATTAATTCTCAAAAATACTGTCTTATCTATTCCTGAATATCAAAATGGGCTGTTATCTCGCGTCAATATGGTCTTATAATAGGTTTAGCTCTATATGGAAATGTAGGCTGTATTCTTGGCATGAAAGCTTTCTAGCCGAGGAGACATCACCAAAAAAGAGCTCTGTGATATGGACGACGCAGAACAGAAATGTGACTAAAAATAAAACAACAAGGGTTGCTGTTTCCCGGCAGTTCCTTCAATGTTAATAATGTAGGAATCGCGCTGTATGGAAGCGACCAAGAAGGAAATGGAAGCTATGCTGGAAGGTACAGTAAAGTGGTTTAACAATCCTAAGGGATATGGATTCATCCAGGCCCAGGAAGCCACTGAAAATCAAGACGTACTCATACATTACTCCGTTATCGAAATGGACGGCTTCAAGACGCTGAAAGCCGGGCAGCTTGTGCAATTTGAAATTGGTCAGGGACCCAAGGGGCTGATAGCCACTCGTGTCGTTCCTGGTGGTGGAGAAAGCGCAGACCAGAGCACACAGACTTCCCGGGAAGAATCCCTGCCAGCCTGACAGTTGGTGTCAGCCTGGCTCCAGAGTCCAGAGACGATGTCACCCGAAACTTTGCCTCGTCAAAGAGAAAGGGTGACATTAGTCTGACAGGGATTTGTAATAAAATGCACCTGTTCATCAGGTAGCAGATGCCCGGTATTTGGGAAAATGCTCGCTGAGTGCTCTGATGATCAAGGCAGAAAAATACTGTGTGTTTTGAGCTGTGTGTTTTACCCGCTACACGGCTCGCTCAAGAGGAATAAACAGAAATCCTGGACTGCGTCTTTTCTGTTTCCGTCACTTTTTCAAAATGAATTTTTGGCTGATTTTTGTCAAGAATCATGTCCGCTGCTTTTTCAGCGATCATCATTGCAGGCGCATTGGTATTCCCGCTGATCAGAGTTGGCATGATTGAGGCGTCAACCACCCGCAACCCTTCGAGCCCGTGAACTTTCAGACGAGTGTCGACTACAGCCATGTCATCAGCTCCCATTTTGCAAGTACCCACCGGATGATAAATGTGATTGGCATTATTTCTTATATAAGACTCAAGCTCATCATCGTCCTGTACATCCGAGCCTGGCAGATACTCCTCTCCAGCGTAGCGGGACAACTCAGACGACTGAATAATCTGTCTCACTCTTTTGATCCCTCTCACCAGACAGTCCATGTCGGCCTGTTTTTCCAGAAGATTCAGTTGAATCTCGGGATTATCCGTGGGGGATGCACTGTTAAGGGATACACGACCTCGGCTATCAGGCCTGAGGATACATACATGAATCGAAAACCCGTACTGCAGATATCTTGAAAGTTTACGACCATGATCTTCCATAGCCGCTGGAATAAAATGCAATTGCAGATCAGGCCTTTCAACTTCCGGAGAGGATTTTATAAATCCGCCCGACTCTGCAAGGCTACTTGTCAGGAAACCTTCTCTTTTATAGATGTATTTCACTGCATCCCTGATAACCCTGCCCATTCCCATCGGCCTGGCAAAAGCCATTGATGATGCAGTCTTGTCATTGGCGACAACCAGAACATCAGGATGCTCCTGAAGGTTTTCACCAACACCTGGCAGTTCATGCAAACAGTCAATATTGTGGGGAGCCAGTTTATCTCCGGCTCCGATGCCTGAAAGCAGCATAATCTGCGGAGAACCATAAGCTCCAGCTGAAAGAATGACTTCTTTTCGAGCAAAGAGTTTCCTTCTGGTAACGCCTCGAACAATTTCAATCCCAATAGCCTTTTTGCCTTCAAGGATAACCCTGGCAGTATGACTTTTGGTCATAACCGTCAAATTGGGTCTATCCATGACAGGGTGCAGATAAGCAGCCGCTGAACTGCATCTTTGACCCTCTTTCTGTGTCACCTGATACCAGCCTACACCTTCCTGATCGGCACCATTAAAGTCCGGATTGTTTTTTTCTCCGACTTCTATCGCACCTTTAATAAAAGCTTCACTCAAGCAGTGTTGACTTCTGGGGTCTGCAACATTCAGCGGGCCACCGATGCCATGAAGTTCAGAAGCACCTCTTTCCTGATTCTGGGATTTTAGAAAATAAGGCAAGACATCATTGAAAGACCAACCTTCATTCCCCAGAGCAGCCCATTGATCGTAATCTTCTTTTTGCCCTCTGATATACAGCATGGCATTGATGGAACTGCTCCCTCCAAGGGTTTTTCCCCGGGGACAGTATATATCCCGGTTATTCATGGTGGACTGAGCCTCGGCATTCAGCTGCCAGTTGTGAAAGCCATGGGGCACAGTAATTGCGGCTCCGGCAGGTATATAAATCAAGGGAGACTTGTCGCTGCCTCCTGCTTCTACCAGGCAGACCTGATGGTCAGGATTCTCAGACAGGCGGTTAGCCAGAACACAGCCTGCAGAGCCACCTCCCACAATGATGTAGTCGAACTCTGTCATATAAGTCACTTTTATTATCAGTCTTTTTCAGCTTATTGCTGCTGAATTCTTTGCCGTAAAAGCTTACTAGCTAGCCTGCCATCGCTTCAAGTTCATTTTACTTCTCTGGCATTTAGCCATAAAAAAGTCCTTGCAACTCTCCTGATATCAGGAATTTATTCATGAACATGATTATTAGATTCCAGATTTCCGAGATCTCCCTCCCGCAGAAGCCCACGGGAAGGGAGTCTGAGAGACTGTCGAAAAACGCCTAGCCGGTAACAAAAACTTCCGAAACCATAGCTTTGGCTTCTTCCTGAATTTGCTTAAGGTGGTCAGGACCGACAAAACTTTCGGTATAGATCTTATAAACTGCTTCAGTGCCAGAAGGTCTGGCAGCAAACCAGCCTTTTTCAGTAACGACCTTAAGACCACCGATGGCGGCGCCGTTTGCAGGAGCATGGGTTATTTTGGCAGTAATGGGATCACCCGCCAAAGTATCAGCTTTAAGCCTATCCGGGCTCATGGCTGAGAGTACTTTCTTCTGCTCATCGGAAGCAGGAGCCTGCAGTCGTTCATAAACCGGAGAGCCATAGCGGTCTGTCAGCTCCTGGTAATGTTCACCCGGGTCTTTACCTGTAACGGCAATAATCTCAGCAGCAAGAAGAGCCAGGATAAAACCATCCTTGTCTGTGCACCAGGTGAGCCCATCACGCCGCAGGAAAGCAGCACCGGCACTTTCTTCGCCTCCAAAGGCCAGCTCGCCAGAAGCCAGACCATCGACAAACCACTTGAATCCGACAGGCACTTCCGCCACTTCTCTGCCTAAACCTTTTGCTACATGATCAATCATGGCGCTGGACACCAGAGTCTTGCCAATTTTGGCATTGCCCGACCATTGCTCACGGTGGTTGTACAGGTAATTGATCGCCACCGCCAAATAATGATTGGGGTTCAGCAGACCATGTTCACGAGTCACAATACCATGGCGATCAAAGTCTGGATCGTTACCAAAAGCAATATCAAAGCGATCCCTCAATTCAATCAGCCCTGCCATGGAATAGGCTGAAGAACAATCCATACGAATCTTGCCGTCTTTATCAACATGCATAAAGGAGAAAGTAGGATCAACTTTCTTGCTGACCAGCTCAATATCAAGCCCGTAACGCCTGGCAATAGGCTCCCAATAGTGAAGGCCGGAGCCACCCAGTGGATCAACACCTATTTTTACACCCGCCCTGCGAATAGCCTCCATATCAATGACATTTTCCAGATCATCAACATAAGGTGTGACATAGTCGTATTCAGTAATAAAGCCGGATTCCAGCGCCTCATTAAGCGACATCTGTTTAACACCTTCCAGCCCCTGAGCAATGAGTTGATTAGCTCGATCCTGAACCCAATTGGTGACTTCAGAACCGGCCGGACCTCCATGGGGAGGATTGTATTTGAAACCACCGTCTTCAGGAGGGTTATGGGAAGGCGTGATGACAACACCGTCCGCCCTGTCCTGATGATCCCGGTTGTAGGAGACGATGGCATGAGAAATGACCGGAGTTGGTGTATAACCTCTGCCTTCCTGGATTCGAGCCTTTATACCGTTGGCTGCCAGCACCTGAATGGCGCTGATCAATGCAGGTTCTGACAGGGCATGGGTATCCATGCCAACAAACATGGGTCCGGTAATATTATGCTCGCGACGGTATTCGCAGATCGCCTGTGTGATAGCAAGGATATGAGTTTCGTTAAAAGAGGCCTTGAAAGAAGTCCCCCTGTGTCCTGAAGTACCAAACTCGACTCGCTGCGTGGGGTTCAATGGGTCGGGCTGAATAGTGTAATACTCGCTGACCAGACGGGGAATCTTGGTCAGCATATCATCTGTGGCGATTTTACCGGCTTGAGGATGCATGAAGAATTCCTGAGTGAGTGACACTGAAGCATAAAGCAAAAGCTGCTCCAGGTCAGAACACAATATGGCTTAGGTTACCCGCCCTGACTATATGAAGACAGTATCGGAAATTGCCATTGTACCGTGCCAACGATGACCCAGAAACGTCTTGCAGGCCATTCCACAAAGATTCCCTCATGAAAAGCTTTACAGAGGCTCTGAACTTAACAGAGCCTTGGAGATGTCTTCAAAGAGTTGGGAGCCAGCTACAAGCCTTTAGGTCACTTCAAAAAGGAAGTGATTTTTCTTACCCAGTTTCACCAGGAAGAACCGTCCATACATGGCATTTTCTTCAGCAAAGCACCCAGGCAGGTTCATGTTGTCGGCAGCACCGCGAGCTGCTCCATTGAAGAATACCGCATTACGACCCAGCGCATCCTTTACCTGCTTACCGCTTTTCACCATGCCAACCTCTGCAAACAGCTGGGTCATGGGATTACCTTCCAATTGATCACGTTTGATGGTTGCACTGGGCAGCCCATCCAGCTTCAACTGTTCAAGATCCGTTTCAGATAAATTGCTGATCTCTCCCGAGAACAGAGCTTCCGTAATACGTTCTGCAGCTTGCAGACCCTCTTCACCATGCACCAGAAGGGTGACCTTTCTGGCAAGAACCTGCTGGGCCTGGGGACGACCTTCACGCACTTGGTCTTCTTGCTTGATCGCTTCAATCTCTTCCTGTGACAGGAAGGTAAAAAAGCTCATAAAACGGTAAACGTCAGCGTCCGCAGTATTCATCCAGAACTGATAGAAAGCGTACTGGGAAGTCCTGGAAGGATCCAGCCAGACCGCACCGCCCTCGGTTTTACCAAACTTGGTACCATCGGACTTGGTGATCAGGGGCACAGTCAGGCCAAAGGTTCTGGCTTGATTCTGACGACGGGACAGATCAATGCCACCCACAATGTTACCCCACTGGTCACTGCCACCCACCTGAAGAGTGCAGTCATAACGACGATTCAGCTCAGCGAAGTCCATTCCCTGAAGGAGGGCGTAGGAGAACTCGGTGAAAGAGATGCCGGAACCTTCACGATTCAGTCGCTGCTGAACGGATTCTTTGTTGATCATGGCATTGACGGAGAAATGTTTACCGACGTCTCGCAAAAAATCCAGAGCAGTCATCTCACCAGTCCACTCCAGATTGTTGACCACTAAAGCGGCATTCTCACCGCAGTCAAAGTCGATAAACTGGCTGACCTGTTTCTTGATCTTGTCAACCCAGCCTGCCACAACATCAGGTGTATTCAGCTGTCGCTCGGCCGCTTTGAAACTGGGATCTCCTATCAGACCCGTTGCACCACCCACCAACGCAATAGGCCTGTGCCCTGCCATCTGGAAACGTTTCAGGACCAGCAAAGGAACCAGATGTCCCAGATGCAGACTGTCTGCAGTCGGATCGAAGCCGCAATAAAGAACCCTTGGCTGTTCACTCAGATGAGCGTCCAGCTCTTCCACGGCAGTGGTCTGCGCGATAAGCTGGCGGGCCTGCAGATCTTTCAGAAGCGGATTTTGACTCTCAGACATTTACCTATCCTGCTATGAAGTCAACGAGACTGAGCGAAACCATCACGGCTCAGCCTCATGAATTAAACACTGCCGAGGCAGCTGTAGACTCAATTTAGCGGGTAAAAGTACAATAAAACGACTTAAGAACAAAGCCGGAAAAATCGGTTTAATTACATTAATTAACTTAGAGAGCGGTTTAGTTACCTTACTTTAGAAAAAACCACAAACAGAACAGGGCAGATCGGTAGCTTTCAACTAATAATATATAGAGTTTTGGGCCAGAGTCGGTTTCCTGACGCCCGCCGACAAAACATTTACAATTCGTTTATGGCTATATATCAATTCATTATGTAGCGTTTAGATATATAATTCATATATATTCTTCACAAAACTTTAACCAAACAGCTACGAGCTATTTGAAATACTGTCTGATCCGAACCATAAAAGTGGCAGGCACCTGAAACAGTAATTCAACAGTAAATACGTGCAATGACCAAACTTCCCCCCAGAGGTGCCACGCGCAAGCAACCCGGCGGCATCAAGAGTTTTCCTAAAAGACACCTGTTACTGGTAACCGGTGTCGCAGCTACGGTGATGACTGTTATTGGCTTGCTGCCATCTCCACAAGTTGAGGCCAAACGCTCAGAAACCGAACTGCTTATTGACGAATTTCAATCTTCATCCCCCAAAGAAAAACTAAAGGAACTGGCTCTTGAGGAGAAAGCTGCGCCTGAAGAAACGGTTCCTGAAGAGACGGGAGAGCAACGTGAGGCCAGAGAAAAAGCCGAGCGACTGGCCAAGGAAGAAGCTGCTCTAGGCCCCCGAAGAAGTATCACTATCGAGTCCGGCGATAATCTCTCAACTTTGTTTGATGATATGGGTTTGAGTGCCAAAACTGTCTATGAAGTCTCCAGAACTCCGAAACTGGGCAAAAACCTGACCGATATCCTCCCCGGACAGGCGTTTGAATACCGGGTCAACAGCAAAGGAGTTCTGACCCGGCTGCGCTATGTCCAGAATAAACTTGAAAGCATCCTCTATGAAAGACAGGGGAATGGCTACGTCGGTAAGAAGATAATCCTCGAGCCTGAAGTGCGTATTGCCTTTGCTCAAGCCTCAATCAAAAACTCTCTTTTCCTGGCGAGCCAGAGTGCTGGTCTGAGCGAGAAGATGACCATGGAGCTGGCGGGCATATTTGGTTGGGACATTGATTTCGCGCTGGATATTCGCAGCGGTGACAGTTTCAACGTAATGTACGAAGAAAAATATTTGGATAACGAGAAGCTGGGTGATGGCAATATACTCGCAGCAACATTTATTAACCAGGGTGAAGCCTTTACCGCCATTCGTTACACCAGCAGTCATGGTGACAGCAATTACTACTCTCCGGATGGCAAAAGTATGAAAAAGGCATTCCTGCGAACGCCTGTGAACTTCACCCGGATCAGTTCAAGCTTTAATCCTAACCGCCTTCATCCAATTTTCAAAACCAAGCGCCCTCACAACGGGACAGACTATGCAGCGCCCACTGGCACTCCCATCAAGGCAGCGGGTGATGGTAAGATTCAATTTATTGGCTGGAAGAATGGTTTTGGCAATGTTGTCTTTATCCAGCACCCTCATAATATTGTTACCGTTTATGCCCACCAGAGTCGTGTAAATAAAAGATTCAAGAAAGGTAGCCAGGTTAAACAGGGACAGACCATTGGCTATGTGGGCCAGACTGGCTGGGCTACAGGCCCGCACCTTCATTACGAGTTCCGGGTCAATGGTGTTCACAGAAACCCCGTTACCGTCAAGCTGCCTAATGCCTCACCGATCCCCAAAGCCGAGAAGGCACGTTTTATGGCTTTTGCCAATAAAACCATGGCCCAGCTGGAAAAGCACGGTACAACTATGCTGGCCAGAAACGAGAAAGAGTCGAAATAACAACGATAGCCTCCAGGGAGGGCATGATGGATTATCAGAGATATGCCTGAATACTTTATCGGCCTGATGTCAGGCACCAGCCTTGATGCCATTGACGCAGTTCTGGTTGAATTTGAGGACTCGATATCCAGGCACTCACCATCAGGAAACTGTCGACAGCTGCAGGCATTATCCCATCCGCTCCCTGAAAATCTCAGAGAACAGCTTCTTGCCCTGACACTACCTGGTCCTGATGAAATTGAACGAATGGCGCTGGCTGAGCCCGCTTTTGCCCGGGAATCGGCTGATGCCGTCAGGCGACTCCTGGAACAGGCCAATGTTGATTCAAACCAGATTTCTGCCATTGGCAGCCATGGACAAACGATCCGCCACCGCCCGGAAAAAGGTTTCACTCTGCAGATTGGTGACCCTGGTCTGATTGCTGAACTATCAGGGATTACTGTTGTCGCCGACTTCAGACGTCGAGATGTTGCGGCAGGTGGACAGGGAGCTCCCCTTGTTCCTGCCTTCCATCACGCTGTTTTCAGCAACCCTGTATTGGACAGAGTCATATTGAATATTGGCGGTATGTCCAATATCAGCTTGTTACCTGCAGACCATAAGAAAGCTGTCATAGGCTTTGACACCGGTCCGGGTAACGTTCTGATCGATTATTGGTGCCAACAGCACCTCAACCAGAAATTTGATGCCAATGGCCAATGGGCCTCATCAGGAAGCGTGGATGACCAACTGCTGAATGCGATGCTGAATGACAGCTACTTTTCTGAAGTGCCGCCCAAGAGCACTGGCAGGGAACGCTTCAACCCGGGCTGGCTGGAGTCTCACCTGAGAAATTTTTCTGGCCTGCAACCTCAAAACGTGGCGGCCACACTCACTTTACTGACAGCAAAAACCATTGCCCTGGATATCTGCCAATACGCTCCGTCAGCCAAAGAACTTCTGGTTTGTGGTGGGGGTGCCAACAATAAGCAATTGATGAAACTGATTGAAGATGAGCTTGACCCTTTGTCCGTTGCAACCACAACCTCTCTGGGCATAGCACCTGAATGGGTAGAAGCAGTAGCCTTTGCCTGGCTGGCCAGACAGACACTGTCAGGAAAGCCTGGCAACCTTCCTGCCGTGACAGGAGCTGCTGGCGAACGGGTCCTTGGGGCTATATTCCCGGCTTGATAAATACCGCTGACAATGGATAAAATTGTTCGACCAGACTAAGGCTGAAGAAAAATCGTGATTTCTATCAACCTTCCGGAACTTTCAAGAGTCGTTTTCTGGCTTCTTCAGCACCGTATTCGGCGATTAATGCCGGAGTAAGAATTTTGTTAATTTTATCGACACTACTTCTCAACTTGTCCCTGTCCTGAATAGAGGTTAACCCTTTACTCATTAAAGACCGAATAGACTTTCTAAACTTATCAAAACCATTGCTATACAGTTGCATCAGTGATCGTTCCTGTTTCATGTGAGCCGCCCACTTGAGTAGATTTGACTTCGGGGGTCTCTGACGCTTAAAGGTTTTAATCAGAGAAAACATTTGCTCATCAAGCCAAACAGAATCATTGAACAGTGGTTGAAAGTCGTAAGCATCACCGAGATTCTGAGAGACATCTTCCAACTCCAGCTCTAATTCAAGCATCTCCAGCTCAAACTCCTCATCATTAATCGATTGGTATATATTTTCGCCAGTAGATGGGTCTATGGAATCCGAACGGACTCTTTCCGGATCACTTGCATGCTGGGGTGATGATTTGAAGTTCAAACTTTTGGGGACATCGTAATCTGAAGATACTTTCAGGTCTCTGGGTATATCATAGTCTGTACTTTTCATCCGATTAACAGGCACATCATATTCTGGTTTTGCTTTCAGATTTGCAGGTACATCATATTCAGGGCTTTGCTTGCGATTAGCAGGCACATTATATTCCTGTTTTGTTTTCAGATTACCGGGTACATCATATTCAGTGCTTCTCTTCCGGTTAGCAGGGACATCGTATTCTGGTTCTTTTTTTAGTCTACCGGGTACATCATAGATATTAGCCTGTCCAGGCTTTTCATTTCCGGCAAGTGCCTCTTTGCCCTGGTTACGTGGTTTTGGCTGCGGAGCTCTACTCAGAGAGCCGCTCAAGTCCCCGCTGTTTTTTCTTCTCGTCCGAGGGGTAGGTACTGGCCTTTCTTTCACATCTGGTTGCTCTTGTTGCTTGCTCTGAACAAGCTCATCGGTCGGCTCTTTAACCTGAGGAGGATGCCTGGGTAATGATTTACTTCTTCTGGGTGCCACTGGTGGCGCCTTCTTATTGCTGCGTCGATTCGATTCAACTTCATTCCCACTCCGCTCCTGTTGGCCGCTCACTGAAGAGGGGCTCTCTGGAGATCCAGGCGTTGGAATGGGGGCCGAAATGGATTGACCCTGCAGAGGGAGTACCTGAATGAAAATCTTGCTTTCAGCTTTCGCTGCCACTCTCGACTTCAGGTCTGTAGGAGGCCTAGGATCTGATTGCTTACTTTTCGCTTGCTCAGTCTTCAAGGAAGGAAGCCCATGGGGGCCAGCTTTTCTGATTTTTCTCAGTATGCCTCCCAGCAGTGCTTTGACGGTAGTTTTCCAGTTATTCTTAACAGGTGAAGACGAATATAAGGGCCCATCGCTTCCCTGAGGACCTGAGAGATCTGCCATCACACACCATCCATATATGCATTAATATACCTATCAGTATAATAGCCTCTGAATTCAACGCGTTACGACGACTTTCAAGTTACGGACTACTGACGCTTCAGAGAGTACTTGTCTGACAGCATTGCCCTGCTGGCCAAACAAATGGCAGGGCTGAAAGGATGAGGGCATGAGCAGCTACTTAATAGGAATATCCGGGCGCTGGCGCCCGGCAAAAAGAGTATTCAGATAGAAAAAGAAGAACCGCAGCCACACGTGGCGGTTGCATTAGGATTTTTCACCAGGAATCGGGAGCCTTCCAGTCCCTCTTCGTAATCGACCTCAGCACCGACCAGATACTGGTAGCTCAGTGAATCCACGACCATTTCAGCTCCCTGCTTTCTGACCAGAGTATCGTCGTCTGCCAGTTGATCATCAAACTTGAAACCATACTGAAAGCCCGAACATCCACCACCAGTGACATAGACACGAAGCCTCAGGCACTTGTTATCTTCATCTTCCATGAGCCGATTGACTTTCTCAGCGGCATTATCCGTCAGTTCGATCGGGTCCGGCATTACCGTTTCAACTACTGCGCTCATTTATCCTCCCGTGCTACCTGATCGCCACAGGCAAACCCTATCTCTGTATACTCTCAGAGTCCTGCTCTTACGGTCTCTGCACGTATAACTGTATTAATATGCTGCGTCCATTATCCAAGTAACCCAGTAAAGCAGTCAACTACTCAGGCGACTTAACCACTTTCGGTCAGTCCGTTTTTCACATCGCCTTCCAGCTCTTCCTGCCAGTCCAGAATATTGGTCAGGCTTCGCACTGCACCACTTTTGACTTTAATGCTGACCATCACTTTCTCGGGCTTGAACCCGTCGGGAAGCGTCAGATTGATATAGTCACGGTTTTCAGGGAAAGACTGAAAATAACGGAACCCAAGTGCCTGGGACTTTTCCATTCCGGCCAGTTCCATCAGGGACAGAGACTCTTTCTTACCATCTTTCACCCCTTTGACAGAGACATTCAGAGTTCCTTTGAGAAACGGGTTGTCTCTGGCCACCTGAGAGACCACCATTCTGAAGCGATACTGATTTTTCTCCTCACCCTGCAGCAGATCAAATGCATAGAGCCTGATGCCTTCAGCACTGTCTTCCGGAGCAAGAATACTCTTGTAAAATGCTAGATCCTTGCTCAGCAGAGCTTTTTCATCTTCCAGATCCCGTATAACACTACGAATGCTGTTTGCCGCCTCGCGGTCCACCTTACTGGTTCTTTCCAGAATAACCAATTTCTGCCTGAGAGACTCCTCTACCCCCAACAAGTCTTGCAACTGATTCCTTAGATCTAAGCTTTCCTGCCTCAGTATGGCTGCCTCGGTATCGGAAATCCGTCCCCCAAGATAATAAGAAAGTCCCATAGCCAGAACAAAGGCCAATACCAGAAAAAGCCTGATCTTGCGCTCTCTGGCGGGATCATCACGCACCACCTTCATACTACCCGGCGGCTTGATAGAAAGAGAATCTGGCATCTCATTTATCCTGATAAAAAAGCGGCATAATGAACTTTCCGGGCAAAATTTATGCTTTCAGGGACAATCCCGGCAAGCTCCCGACAACCTAATGTTAAGTACCTGGCCAGTTGGTTTCGCATATTCTGGCGAGTGGATTTTTTCATCCTTCAAGGCGCAACGACGGGCGCGTAGCCATAGCTACGCAACCAGAGTTGGAACGCAGAAGGATGGAAAAAGCCGCCGTCCAGAATATGCGAAACCAACTGGTTAGGTACTTATATAAGCACCTAATCAGATACTTACAAATAGAATCCGCTGGACTATGCAAAAGCCACTTTACCGGCAGCTTAAAACAGTAACGTTTCGACTCCTATGGCACGATCAGGGTATGATAACCGGCTGTGACTAAAGACTGCCTGAAACCCTGATGCTTGACCGCTGGACTTCTCTCTGGATCAGATCGCCTCTGAATCTTCTTGCCCGCCCACTGAAAAAAGCAGGTGTCCGGGCTGACCAGATTACTCTGACTGGTTTCCTGGTCGGATTAACAGCCCTGCCATTGCTGGCATTTGAGCTCTATTTGCCTGCTCTGGTTGCCATTCTTTGCAATCGTCTGATGGATGGGCTCGATGGTGCTCTGGCAAGAATAACACAAACCTCAGATGCCGGTGGCTATCTGGATATAACCCTGGACTTCATCTTTTATTCGGCCATCGTGCTTGGCTTTGCCTTTGCCGATCCTGAAAAAAATGCCCTGATGGCCAGCCTGCTGATCTTTACTTTCGTCGGAACGGGCTCCAGCTTTCTGGGCTATGCGATTATGGCTCAGAAGAGAGGTCTCTCAGACCCTGACTTTAGCAACAAATCCTTCTATTACCTGAATGGTCTGGCAGAAGGTACAGAGACCATTGCCATTTTTGTGCTCTTCTGCCTGTTTCCCCAGTATTTCCCGATTCTGGCTGCATTTTTTGCTGTAATCTGTATCCTGACAACCATGACCAGAGTCTGGGCAGGTTACCAGACTCTCAGGCGGGCAGACGAGCTCGATACCCATCAGTGAATGATAACCATGGAATTATTGAAGATACTGTTTCTACTCTTTATTGCGCTGGCCGTAGTGGTCATGGCAACACAGCGGTTCGGCAAACCCATGAGTCGGGAGAAACAGTCAAAACTGTCAAAAATAGCCATCATACTGATTTTGATCATGCTGGTAGCCAAAATCATCAAAGAGTTCGTCTAGACGAAAAAAGGCAGCGCAAAGCGCTGCCTTTTTTGTTCACTGCCCAAAAGGTCGTGAAGAGTAATCAGTCGATTACTTCAATGTTCTCAGCCTGAGGGCCTTTGGCGCCCTGAGTCACCTCGAACTTAACACGCTGGCCTTCGACCAGAGTTTTGAAACCAGTACCGACGATAGCTCTGAAGTGAGCAAATACGTCCGGACCAGAGTCCTGGCTGATAAAGCCGTAACCTTTGGACTCGTTGAACCATTTAACTGTTCCGGTAGAAGCAGACATAATCAATTCCTGAAATTGAACAAAAATAGGGTGGTCACACAACATGACCGCTTAGCTGAAAGCGTCGCTACTACTTATGATTTATCAGGAAGATCTACAACTATGGAACTTCGAAACGCAAGACATAAATATAAGGCATAACTTAAAGCTAAGCTAATTGTATCTCAAATAGCTACAGAAGCAATGAGTACAACACGATTAAAGATATCGTGAAAATCAGCAGATACAACCCCGGCAACATTGATATAGAGACAACCTGCATGATTATTTCTCATAACCGTTACCTTGATTCCTTATTCCGCACCAAAACCTGCGACTGGAAGACCGCTATCAGAGGGTATGCAACCTTGTAAAACAGATACCAAAATTCCCAGACAGACAGTTTTGTTGAATTTTGCTACTTATTCCCACACCCAGGCTCACACCAGCCACCTCGAGAAAAGCACCCAGCCATATAACTTGCATCGAACATTTGGGTAGAGAATACTGCAGTTTTGAAGTTATAGCAGAGAAGTAGTGATCATGAAAATAAAAATACGACATCAGGAAGACAGAGACTTACCCCACATTGCAGAAATGTTTGAATATGAGGATTTGGCAGAAAACACCTCCCAGATCCCCTATAACCACTCCGACCACTGGAAACAGCTGTTCCAATCCCGAAGCAATGAATCCGTTCAACTGATTGCGGAGGTAAATGGCAAGGTTGCAGGTCATCTCGGCATTCTTATGTCCAGCAAGCCACGTAAAAAACACGTCGCTACTTTTGGCATCAGCGTACATCCTGATTTTCAGGGACAGGGAATAGGATCAGAACTGGTTGACGAGATGATACAGCTTTGTGATCACTGGCTGAATATTGTTCGCATTGAACTGGGTGTTTTCACAGAAAACAAACAGGCAATCGCCCTGTATAAAAAGTACGGGTTTGAAATTGAAGGGACGTCGCGCTTTGACTGCTTCCGCAGAGGCCAGTACAGCAGCACCTATAAAATGGCCAGAATAAGACCGGATCTGCTGGAACAACTGTCATAACACCAAGGCCCGGGAATAATCTGCAAATCCAGAACGCTGTCCTGAGCCACCAGTATCACAGCAAGGTCTTCTGGTGCACGCTCCATCAGTCCATACTTCAGGCATTGGACAGGTTAAGAATACAAGAATAGAAAGAATATCAGTCATAACTGGCTCACCGGAATGAGTCAGCCTGAGAACACGATTAACCTCTGAGTAAGAGAGCGTTAAAGCGAGGTATTAATTTCTTTCTCTTTTCTGTAAAGCAGGAGATCGAGCAGGCCCATAAAGAACGCTGAGGCAACAAAGGTCAGATGTATCAGCGCCGCCCACATCAACTTGTCATTTGGGATGTTAACCGTATTCATAAACATTTTGAGCAAGTGGATTGAGGAGATGGCTACAATGGAGGCAGCAACCTTGGCCTTAAGTGAGCTGGTATCCATTTTACCTAGCCAGCTGAGCTTCTCAGAACTCTCATCCAGGTCTATTTTAGAGACAAAATTTTCATAACCGGCATACATAACCATAACGATTAGGCCCCCAACCAGAGCTAAATCAACTAGCGTAAGCACCTTGAGTATTACCTGCGTCTCATTCATATTAGAAACGTCGAGCAGCAGGTTAGTAACACTCTGAAAAAACTCAATCAATAAAGCGATCAGGACAAGACTCAAGCCGATGTAAATTGGCGCAAGAAGCCAACGGGCAGAATAGAGCAGCCTTTCAAACAGTTTTTCCATGGATATGCCAGATCAGTCGGTAGATCATTAAAGGTTGCAGGATACTAGCACAATTATTCTAAGCGAAATTACAAAAGTCGTAATGATTTGCGAACCGGGCAGTGCCGACGCATGAAAGACTTGAAGAAGCCATTACCCAGTATACCTGCTCTTTTGATGTCTACCCCTCAAGCTGAAGTGCCCTTTGACCAAAAATAACGCTCAGTCTTTGCAACCTGCCAGGCAAGGATGGAGCATCGATAACCCGAACAGGCTCACAAAAAAATATCAAGGCATCAAAGCAGGCGCATCAAGGCCTACTGTTTCATTCAGTTCACACATGATATTCATGTTCTGAATGGCCTGACCTGCCGCCCCCTTCACCAGATTATCTATGACCGACAGAATAACTACGGTATCGCCGTCCAGAGGACGATGAACGGAAATGCGGCACTGATTACAGGATTTGACTGAACGGGTTTCCGGATGACTGCCTGCAGGCAAAACATCAACAAAAGGTTCATGACTGAACTTGTTTTCATACAACGCCTGAAGATCAATGGAGTGATCTTTTACCGAAACATAGGACGTTGCATGAATCCCCCTGATCATGGGGACAAGGTGGGGCACAAAAATCAGCTCGCCCCTGTAACCCTGCCCCCCCATTCTGCCTATTCCCTGTCTGATTTCTGGCAGGTGTCTGTGGCCTGGCACACCGTAGGCCTTGAATGACTCCGAAACTTCGCACAACAAACTGGCCACTTTGGCTTCACGACCAGCGCCGCTGACTCCTGACTTGGCATCTATAATAACATTGCCTTCTACCAGAGCATTTTCCATCAATGGCAACAGACCCAGCTGTGCAGCTGTCGGATAACAGCCCGGATTAGCCACCAACTGCGCAGTTTTAATGGACTCCCGATTCATTTCTGGCAAACCATAGACCGCTTCTGCCAGCAGTTCGGGACAGGCATGATCAATACCGTACCATTGCTTCCAGTCAGTAGCGCTGGCCAGACGAAAATCAGCAGCCAGATCCACGACTTTCACACCTTTGTCCAACAGTTTGGGCACGGAATTCATGGCAATTCCGTTGGGCGTTGCGAAGAAAACAAGATCACAGGTGGCCAGGACATCATCGTCTGGCTGTGAATAGACAATATCCATCTTGCCTCTTAGACCTGGATATAGCTCACTGACGGGCTTGCCTGCCTCTTTTCTTGAAGTAATCACCGTTACTTCAACGTCGGGATGAATCGCCAAAAGACGCAGCAACTCTGCTCCGGTATAGCCGGTACCACCAACAATGCCTGCTTTGATCATGGATACGACGCCTTAAAAATAGAATATTTATTTAAAATAATAGAATAAATATTTATAAAAGCTCTTTCAAGACTCGCTTCTGCAAATATTCTTTGTGACACCCCCCGCCTTGTCAGGCGAGGCTTCTGACTTCACAGGCTACAGCCAGCCTATAGCGACTGGACTTACACAGAAGCCTCCATCAGCAGTAACCGGGCGCCCCTCGGTATTTTATTGGTCTCTTGCGAGTCACTCTAACAGCAGGGTTTCAACAAAACAACGCTCAGAACACAACCTAGCCGGTTTACAATACTCAGAAATTCACTCACCCTTTCACCCGGATATCGAACTCTGGCGTCTTTTCCGCTACTCTCTATCCGCTATCAGTAATCAAAAATCAAGGATCTCGCGCATGCTCTGGGTTAAAGCCTTTCATATTATCGCCATGGTCTGTTGGTTTGCAGCCCTTTTCTACCTGCCAAGACTCTTTGTTTATCACGCCATGAGCGAAGATCAGGTCAGTAATGAACGATTCAAGATCATGGAGCGCAAGCTTTACCGTGGGATTGCCCTGCCGTCCATGATCGCCACTCTGGTGCTGGGTATCTGGTTACTCCGTTTCAACCCGTCCTATTATATGAGCAGTGGCTGGATGCACGCCAAGCTGGCATTGGTGGTTCTGCTGATTGGCTATCACCACATGTGTGGCGCGTTCCTGAAAAAGTTTGCCAATGATGCCAACACTAAGTCAGACAAATTCTACCGTATTTTTAATGAAGTGCCGGTTCTGCTTCTGGTGGCTATTGTAATTCTGGTTGTAGTCCGTCCCTTCTAAGGATTAACAACCTTGCGTTTCCGGCATATCTGCCGATAAGACGCCCTGAGTGGTTACACCCCGAACAGGTGTTTCCAAAGCTCGGGGGATCCAGTTATGAAGCGCAAAGATTATAAAGTCATATTCAAAGGGCAGATTCTTCCTGGCTTTTCCGAAGCTGAAGTCAAAAATAATCTGGCCCGTTTGTTCAATGCCGATGCGCAGCGCATTGACCGCCTTTTTTCAGGCAAGCCCTACGCGGTTCGAAAGCCTGTCACCAGGAAAGAAGCCCGCAAATACGAAGAAGCCATTAGAAAGGCCGGTGGACAATGCCGGATTATGACCCTGGATGGCTCAAAAACATTACCACCCACTGAAGAAAACGGCTCATCTATCTTTGCCGAGACCCCGCTGTCCAGAGCACCCCGACAAAATAGTAATGAGCCATTGCGGCTGATAAGACGCATCGGACGAACCCGCTACCTGGCCATGAGTTGGCTGGTCGTAGCTGTAGAAGCTGTTGCCTTCCTGCTCCCTGATTATTTACCAATGCTGATTGGAGCAGCCCTGACTATTCAGCAGACTGTGTCAATGGTTCTGGGCATTCACAGTCTGGCAATCATGCTTACACTTTATCTGGTCATTACCCGACTTCACGATATGGATCGAAGCGGCTGGCTGTGGCTGTTTCTGGTCATTCCAGTGGTCAATATTCTGCTGCTTTTCTGGCTCAGTATCGGGCCGGGCACAGAAGGAAAAAACAACTATGGGGAGCCGCCGTTACCACCAGCCAATCTGACACGTGCACTGGGCATTTATCTTCCCATCTCATTGATGCTTGTTGGAGTCGCTGGCGCTTATCTCTATCAGGAACAACTGGTGACCTGGATTCAGATGTTGCCTGAAGCGACCAAGAAATGGACGGGGCTTGAGTATCCGGGATAAAAGGCTAAATTACCTTTGTGCCCTGAACAGATTCTAACGATATGATTTTCCTATCTGCGGAATACCTTTCCCCGGACTGTAGAAATTCCGATAGAGGCATTCAAAAATAGTATCTGAATACGCATCTTTACGCAGTCCACTGACCTGCATCAATGGTTATAATCGAAACTTTTATAACGTTGCCCGTATTATGAGCCGATATTCGTCTGGTGAATTGCAAAGCATTTTTATTCATCCCTGGTTTTCGAATATCTGTCCTGCGGGCCACCATGATGCAAACAGTTCCTTCAGTATTGAACTCAGGGTGCTTCGGCACACAGAGTCAAACTACTGTTGACACATACCCCTTCAGGAGACTGACCGGAGTCAATCGGTCAGCCTCCCATTGCAAGTATTCTGCTAGGTACTATTTCAATGAGCAAAGACAGCATTCTGGTCATCAACTGCGGCAGCTCATCCCTCAAATTCGCAGTGATTAACCCGACAACGGAAGAAGAGAAAATCAACGGCATCGCTGAACGCCTGGACAGCAGCGAAGCGGTTCTGCGCTGGAAGGTCAAGGGCGAGAAAGGCTCTCAGGCGCTCGGACTGGCTGCACACGAAGCAGCTTTGGAAGCACTCATGGGCCTCCTGCGTGAAGAAGGTCTGGTAGAAGGCATCTCCGCCATTGGTCACCGCGTTGTTCACGGTGGAGAGAAGTTCTCCAAGTCCTGTCTGGTCACAGATGAGGTTCTGCAGGCGATTGAAGACGGCACCAAGCTGGCTCCTCTGCATAGCCCAGCCAACCTTGCAGGTATCCGTGCCGCCCAGAAAATTTTCCCGGGCCTGCCCAATGTTGTTGTTTTTGACACTGCATTCCATCAGACCATGCCAGCCGAAGCTTACCTCTACCCGATTCCATACAGCCTGTACAAAGAACACGGTGTTCGTCGTTACGGCTTTCATGGAACCAGCTATCGCTATGTCGGTCAGGCTGCTGCCGACATGCTGGGTCTGGATATCAATGACAGCAATCTCGTGGTAGCTCATCTGGGTAACGGAGCCTCTGCCTGTGCGATCAAGAATGGCAAGTCCATTGATACCACTATGGGCCTGACACCTCTGGAAGGTCTGGTTATGGGCACCCGTTCCGGTGATGTTGACCCCAACCTCTTCAACTTCCTGAACAAAACTCTGGGCTACACCCTGGAAGAAGCCACCGACCTGCTGAATAAGAAGAGCGGTCTTCTGGGCCTGTCTGAAATGGACAGCGACTGTCGTGTTATTGAAGACGCTGCAGCTCAAGGCAATGAACGTGCGCAACTGACCCTGGACGTTTTCTGCCATGTTCTGGCTGAAAAAGTAGCGGGTTTTGCTGCCGCCATGGGTAAGATTGATGCCCTGGTATTCACTGGCGGTATCGGAGAGAACTCCAGCGTCATTCGCAAGAACGTTATTGAACGCCTGAGCATTTTCGGCTTCAAGGTGGACAACAAGCTCAATGATGAAACTTTCCGGGGCAGAAGCGGTGTTATTACCGAGGAAGGCTCAACGATTGCAATGGTCGTGACCACCAACGAAGAGCTAATGATTTCCCGTGACACTCAGGCCCTGATCGCCTCATTCAACCTGGGGTCTGCCTGAAGACCCCAGGTTTGACTTGCTTGCGAACATTTCTGGAGCTGCATTATGCGTACGTTTTTTCTGGCCCCAACCCGATATGGAGTCGGCCTGACTTCAGTCTCCCTGGGTCTGGTGCGGGCACTCGACACTCTGGGCCTGAGGGTAAAATTCTTTAAGCCCATTGCCCAGTTGCATACGACGGATAAAGGACCTGAGCGTTCTACACGACTGGCTCAGCGTATTATGGACCATGAGCCACCGACACCGATTACCACCCAAAGGGTTGAAAACCTGCTGGGAGACAATAAAGGTGATGAGATTATGGAAGAGATTGTCGCTCTATTCGACGATGCTTCCGAAGGGGCTGAAGTGGTCGTGGTCGAAGGCTTGGTTCCCACCCGTGACATGCCTTATGCCAACCGCCTTAACAGCGATATGGCTAGAACATTGAACGCCGATATCATTCTGGTTTCAGAAAAAGGCAAGGACTCTCTGGAAGATGTTGCAGATAAACTGGAAATTGCTGCCGACAGTTTTGGTGGCATCAAAAACCCCAGTGTCATCGGTTATATCCTGAACAAACTGGATAAAGAGCTGGTTGAGCAACTGACTGAAGATCAACAATTCAGACCCTTGCCCGAGTTTACTCGCAAGAGCTTCTTGCCCCTGGGTTACATCAGCTACGATCCACAGCTGAGTTCACACCGCACTCTGGACATTGCCCGCCATCTGGGTTGTGAAGTCATTAACGAAGGTGACATTGCCCAGCGTCGTGTTAATTCCTACACACTGAGTGCCAGAACTCCCAGTAACATGATCCAATACCTGAAGCCTGGTAATCTGATCATTACTGCCGGTGACCGTGATGATATTGTTCTGGCAACCTCTATGGCAGCCTCCAACGGTGTTCCCCTGCCCGGACTGCTACTCACCAGCGGAATCAGAATGTCCAAGGCTGTTCAGGAGCTCTGTGCCAAAGCATTCTCTACCGGTCTGCCAGTCCTGATGACTGAAGATGACTCTTATACGACCGCTACCCGTCTGGATCGCATGAGCGACGAGCTGCCTCTGGACGACATAGAGCGTATTGAAAAAGTGATGAACACCATCGCCGAGAATCTTAATAACAACTGGTTCAAGCAGCACTGCGGAGGTCTGACAGAGCGTCGTCTTTCGCCTCCGGCATTTCGCTACAGTCTGGTGCAACAGGCAAAAGCAGCTCGCAAACGCATTGTTCTGCCAGAAGGTGATGAGCCAAGAACCATTCAGGCTGCCATCATCTGTCAGGAACGCGGCATTGCCGAGTGTATCCTGCTGGGTAATCGCGAAGTTATTGAACAGGTCGCTCGTGACAACGGTTTTGATCTGCCAGAAGGGCTGATTATTATGGACCCCAGGAGTATCAGTCAGCGTTACATTGAGCCCATGGTCGAACTGCGCAAGCATAAAGGCCTGAATGCTCCTATGGCAGAAGCTCAGCTGGAAGATACCGTTGTTCTGGGTACCATGATGCTGGCCACGGACGAAGTGGATGGCCTGGTTTCCGGCGCTGTCCACACTACGGCCAACACCATCCGTCCGGCTTTCCAGCTGATCAAGCCGAAAAAAGACGCCGGTGGACTGGTATCTTCCATCTTCTTTATGTTGCTGCCTGATCAGGTTCTGGTGTACGGTGACTGCGCCGTTAATCCAAACCCTGACGCAGAAGCTTTGGCTAACATTGCCATTCAGAGTGCCGACTCCGCCAGAGCCTTTGGCATTGAGCCGCGCATCGCGATGATCAGCTACTCTACAGGCTCTTCCGGCATTGGTGCAGACGTTGAGCGTGTTCGCGATGCTACCCAGCTGGTTCGTGAGAAGCGCCCTGATCTGGTGGTTGACGGTCCACTGCAGTACGACGCTGCGTCCGTCGAATCTGTTGCCAAGAGCAAGGCGCCCGACTCAGACGTTGCTGGTCGTGCAACTGTCTTCGTATTCCCGGACCTCAATACGGGCAATACTACCTACAAAGCTGTACAGCGTAGTGCCAATGTCATCAGTGTAGGTCCAATGCTTCAGGGTCTGAACAAGCCGGTCAACGACCTCTCCCGCGGTGCTCTGGTGGACGATATTGTCTACACCATTGCCCTCACCGCTATTCAGGCTGCTGCCGAAAAAGCCTGACTCTGCCTTTTGTTCGGGGGAGACAAAATGTCTCTCCCGTCATTTATGCAAATCAAATATCTCATCTCACTGTCGTTTGTTTATCCTGCTACACATCTTCCTGAACACGACCGCGAATAATCTCTTAATCATTCGAGGCAACACATAATTGTCACACTTCTTGCTTAACATTTATGAACAATCATTCAAGTAAGGAGAAACTGTGTCGACATTGGATTATTACGCCCTGAAGAAAATAACAAAAGCAGAGAAATTGACAATGAAACTTCATCTTAATACCGAGTCAACGGTTACCTGTAACTGCTGCGGCCATTCCGAAACTGAAACCATGCCACTGGATGCTTGCGTTTATCTTTATGAATGCAGAAGCTGTAAAAACCTGATGACTCCCCAGAGAGGGGACTGCTGCATCTTTTGTTCTCGTGGCTCCCATCCCTGCCCCACCAGCCAGAAAGAAAGCAGAAGCTATCGAGTAATACCCAAGCAAGAACAAGCAGCCACGGAAGCCTCACACTATGAGACGAGCCAAACGATGGCAGGATAATCTGTCTGCCAGCCCGTAAAGGAGCCAGTGAGGCCGACGAACGCTTATCTCAGAACAGTTTCGGCACACTGGCTGGCTTTTCAATATTTATTGATGTTTGGGATCCGGTATCAAATTTATCTCTACCCTTCTGTTCAGCGCACGACCCTGCATGGTGTTGTTATTGCCAATAGGATCTGAGGCTCCCGCACCAGAATAGGTAACGCGTGACCCGGAAACCCCTTGATATATCAGATAATCCGCCACACTCCTGGCCCGATCCTCGGAGAGAGGCAGGTTAATCTTGTTAGTCCCGGTGCTGTCGGTATAGCCAACTATGTCAACCAGATTCTTGTCGAACTCCTTGACAACTTTGGCAACAGAACCCAGAACAGGATAGAAACTGGACTTGATCGCTGACTTATTGGTATCAAATGTGATGTTAGAGGGCATGATTAACTTGAGGTTATCTCCATCCCGTTGTACCTGAACACCGGTTCCCAGCAACTCTTTTCTGAGCGCTGCTTCCTGCCTGTCCGTGTAATAACCATAGCCAGCTCCGGCTGCAGCACCAATCGCAGCGCCCTCCAGAGCCCCTTCGCCGCCACCGACCAAACCGCCAATGACAGCACCGGTAACTGCACCAATGCCACCGTATGCAGTGGTTTTACTGACTTCCTTCTCACCAGTGTATGGATTGGTCGTATGACAACCCGCTATGACCGCAGCGGCGGCAACGACCAATGACATTCTTTTCAGCTGCATTAACATGTTCACTTCTCCTAACCGCGAATAATGCTGTTTTCCCGGATTTCTTCGCCAATACAGGTATCCGGACCATGACCTGTAACTACAGTGGTTTCCTCATCCAAAGTGTACAGACGATCACGAATGGACTTCTCTATTGCTTTGAAGTCACCACCCCAAAGATCCGTTCTACCAATTGATCGGCGGAACAGGGTGTCTCCAGCGATCAACAGATTCTCTTTCACAAAGTGGAAACACGTGGACCCAGGGGTATGTCCGGGAGTATGCATCGCCACCCCCCCACAGCAAGGAAGCTCCTGATCATCATTCAGCCAGAAGTCAGGATCTGGAACAGGGTTATAGGGCACACCAAACATACGACACTGAGTTTCGAGATTATCCCAGAGGAACTTATCTTCTTTGTGAAGATGAATGGAAGCACCAGTCTTTTTCTTGATTTCACCACTAGCCAGGAAGTGATCTAAGTGAGCATGAGTATGAATCAACGCTACTGATTTTAGTCCGTGACTCTCCAACTTGGCAAGAATCACATCAGGATCACCACCGGGGTCGATGACGATGGCTTTCCTGGTAATGGGGTCACCAATGATGGTGCAGTTACACTGCAAAGGCCCCACAGGAAATGTTTCTTTGATCAGTGATGGATATTGCTCGGTCATTCTAGGGAACCTGCGAATAAGATTTGATTTCTTCCAACCTTTTTGTTTTCAGCAAAGCCAGATCGATATTCAGAAAAGAGAGTGGCTGTTGAACGGACACTCTTTGACAGGGCTTTGACGCGGAGATTATCACATATCGGGGAATCTTATTCGCCAGCTTACGTTCGAAGTGCCTGGTGTGCCAAACTCCAACTCCAATCTCAGGGAAGTCTTACCAGCACCTTCATTCGCCCACGACCCTGACTCAAAGAAATACTCAACCGCGTATTGACGGGAGCACCTCGCAGATTCAGCCTGACCAATGAATTACAAACGGTCACTCGCCTCATGACGACTTCTTCTGGCAACCCGCCAAATATCGGGTAGGGATAGCAGGGTTCTGCGTCACAAGAGCCCTGTTCTTCGTCAAAGTCTTCCAGCAGATCAGGCAGATCAAAACGGAGAGCCATAACTAAACCTCCAGCAGCAGCCTTGGGAAGTGCCAGCCCGGAAGCCCGAACGAGGGCCACCGGAACTCTATAACCGACTATCCGAGCCGGATAGCACGTAGAATTGTAGACAACCCCTGCAGAGCCCATGAATCTTTTTTGAGCACTGGCACGCCAATCAACAAATCCCTCAGCGCATCCTGCTCAGCCATTAATTGCGATTCGCACTCTCGCGAGACGGTGTTCGTTAACGGATGGACTCAACAACCCTACAAATGGCTTTGCACAGAGTATCCAGATCTTCATCTGAAATGACATAAGGTGGCATAACATAAACCAGTTTACCGAAAGGTCTGACCCATACCCCCTGTTCTGGGAAACGGGGTTGAATTTCAGACATCACCACCGGCTGTCTCAATTCAACCACACCAATAGCTCCCAGAACCCGTACGTTAGCCACCGCTCCAAGCTCATTACAGGGAGAGAGACCAGCCCATAATTTTTTCTCTATGTTAGCCACCTGATTGACCCACTCACCTGAAGATAAAATATCCATGCTCGCCACACCGGCTGCACAAGCCAGAGGATTAGCCATGAAAGTAGGTCCGTGCATGATCGGACCAGTGTCACAGATGGCCTTACTGACTTCTTCGGTGCACATCACAGCTGATAACGTCATATAGCCACCGGTAAGGGCTTTACCTACACACATGATATCCGGGATAACATCGGCGTGTTCACAGGCAAACATTTTCCCGGTTCGACCAAAACCCGTGGCAATCTCATCATGAATGAGCAAGACTTCATGCTCATCACAGAGTGCTCTGACTTTTCTCAGAAAGTCGGGGGAGTAGAAATGCATTCCACCAGCCCCCTGAACGATAGGCTCAATAATAATGGCGGCCACCTGATGATTCAGGGACTCCAGTTCAGAGCGAAAAGGTTCTATATGATGGTCTTCAAGTGTCTCATCGAAGCCGCAGCCGGGACGGGGCACGAAATGATGTTCAGGCAGAATGCCGGTAAACAGATGGTGCATACCATTATCAGGGTCACAGACTGCCATGCCCCCGGTCGTATCGCCGAAGTATCCGCCTTTAAATGTCAGCAACTTGTTCTTGTTAATCTCGCCCCTGCATTGCCAATACTGCATGGCCATCTTGATGGCTACTTCTACAGCGACTGAACCTGAATCCGCAAAAAATACGGTTTTGATCGGTTCGGGTGTCAACTCAACCAGTCTGCGAGACAGTTCAATGGCGGGCTTATGGGTCAACCCACCGAACATGACATGGGACATTGAATCGACCTGATCCTTAATGGCCTGATTCATAAACGGATGATTATAGCCGTGGACCGTACACCACCAGGAGGACATCCCGTCAATCACTTCTCTGCCATCACTCAAGCGGAGCCTGACCCCTGAAGCACTTTCAACGGCAAACAGTTTATACTGGCTGGGTGTTGTCCCATAAGGGTGCCAGATATGCCGGGCATCAAACTCAAGATCAGATTGTGTGATGGTTCGATCCAAAATGGACTCCAAGGTTTTCAGGTGTTCAGGATGCGGTGAATAATAAGCCAAATCCCCGCAACAATTCACTGGGCGGCCAAATGAAAATCCATTCCACAGAATTTAGCCGGGCACTGAATCGCCTCGAGAAATGAGTTACAATTGCTCTTTAACTCATTATTTTTCTTCACCCCGTTTTCTTCAATCACAGTAGAACCAGAAACCAATGACCGCACTGTTCGTCAATCAACTCACCACACTTGATTTCAGTTACCTTTCTCCGGAACGCGGGGTTGTAGGGGAAACCTGGCTGGTCGATGTCGTGCTTCGGGGCGATCTGGATGAACAGGGCATGGTCTTTGACTTCGGCCATGTCAAAAAGCAGATCAAGGCTTCTCTGGACATCCTTGCCGACCACCGCCTGCTTGTACCTGCTTCTCACGGAGCAATAACCGTCAAAACAGAGAGCGAGGAATGCCTTTCTGTCAACATGCAGACCAGTACCGGTGATGTCATCGAATGCAAGGCTCCCGCCCCTGCAATTTTACTGGTCAATGCTCAGGAAATAACCCCTGAAGCTCTGACCCCCTTTCTCGAAAAAACCTTGCTGGATGAACTGCCAGACAACGTCATCGGTGTTGAACTGGATATTTATCCTGAACAGTTTTCCGGTGCTTTCTACCACTACAGCCACGGCCTGAAAAAACATCTGGGCGACTGCCAGCGAATTGCCCATGGCCACCGTTCTCCTATCCACATCTACCTGGACGGAAAGCGCGACCCGACGCTCGAAGCAGACTGGGCCGAAAACTGGAAAGATATCTACATCGCCACCCGTGAAGACCTGCTGGAAAAAGTGACCATAGGCAGGCGGGATCACTTTCGCTTTGGCTATACCTCAGACCAGGGCTACTTCGAGCTGACTCTGGCAGAAGACCGCTGCTACCTGATTGATACTGACAGTACCGTGGAACTTCTGGCAGAACACATTGCAACCACCCTGAAAGCCCGTACCCCGAATCACTCAGTCCGGGTTGTGGCTTTTGAAGGATTTAACAAAGGAGCTGTCGCGGAAAAATAAATACCCCTGATTCAGGAGGCGTCTTTGACGGGTCAGACTTATGCTTTCAAGCCAAAGCTGTCTTAAGTCGGACTAAAATTAGATCTATCGATCAACAGAAACGGATTTCTTATGGCCATCGAAGACGTCAATAATCGCCCCATTTCCCCCTCAAGCCCTCGACAAGATCCTGAATTGGGCCTTTCCGCTGAGCAACAGGTTGAAGAAGAAGTAAAATTCACTTTTCAAGACCTGAAAAGCCACATGGAAGAGATGTTGCAATTCAATTACGCCGTCATCCATGAACTCCTGGGGCAGATTGCCGCTATCAGTCCCTACAGGGCAGACATGGCTCAGGGTAAACAGCCAGAAGTGGCCTTAACAGAAGCTTCTGATGCCGTCAAAGCAACCCCTGTTGCGCCCGTCGGAAAAGCAAGCGCGTCAGCCTACCTGGCTGGCCTTCAGCATATTGAAGGGATGTTGGGAAACCACGACATCAAGCTTCAGGCAATGCTTGATAAGCTGGCGCTGTCGCGCTCTGGCAGAAAAGTCAGTCTGGAGAGTCAGGGGTTGGAGTTTGAACGTCTGAAATCCATCGTCATTCAGGCAGAAGGCAGAATGAACCAGGTATTAAGCCAGATGCCAGAAACCCTGCCTGAACATCCGGGACGCATGTTAAAGGACATGCTGCCTGAGGTCATCGAAAAATTGCAGCAATACGATGGCAGCTTTCGGGAAGCGCTCACCGAAGTGCGTGAAGAAATCCTCAGGGTCAGCTCACCCCGGTGAGAACCGATGATCACCTCACTGCTCCTGAGCATTCTCACCTGAGCATAGGTAATCATAACCCTACGGAGCCCGTTTAGCGTCATGGTACAATCATGGTCATTTTCCTGCTGACAGGTCTGAGACATGACGACTTTTTATCTGAAGGCAAAAAAGATCTTCACTGAAGAAGGCATTCTTCAGGACAGTTTTCTAAAAATAACGGACGGCCGTATTGCCGCTATTGACTGTGTGCCTGAAGAAGGCGCGGAGATCACGGATCTGGGAGACAGTCAAATTGTCCCCGGCCTCATTGATCTGCATATTCATGGCAGCGGTGGCTTTGACGTCATGGATGCCAGCCACGAAGCCATTAACACCATCTCAAAAACCATTGCTGCTAAAGGTGTCGTAGGCTTTCTTGCCACCACCGTTACTGATACCTGGGAAAGAAACCTCGCGGCCCTGAGAAACGTTAAGCACTGTATCGAGCAGGGCGTTGAGGGTGCAGAAGTGCTGGGTTCCTACAGTGAAGCCCTATTTTTTTCCGAACGTTTCAAAGGCGCCCATGAAAGCAGCTACTTCCTGAAGCCCACAAAAGAAAGACTCGACGAGTTGCTGGCAGCATCGGGTGGCACCCTTCGCTCACTGGCTCTGGCCCCTGAAATTGAGGGCGGCATTGAAGCAATTGAATACCTGACCAGCAAGAATGTCCGCGTCATGATTGGACACACAGGCGCTACTTACGATGTCTGCAAGAAAGCCTTTGCAGCGGGAGCCGTGGGCGGCGTTCATATTTTTAACCAGATGCTCGGATTGCATCATCGTCAACCCGGTACCGCCGGTGCTGTTCTGCACCACCGGGATATCTATGCAGAATTGATAGCAGACGGAGTTCATGTTGACCCCATAGTGATGGACCTGGTTTACCGTCTCAAAGGGGCTGATAAAACCGCTTTGATCACCGATTGCATCTGTGCAGGTGGATTGAGCGACGGGGAATACCAGCTGGGACTGTTGACAGTTCATGTCAAAGACGGTGTTGCCAGAACCGAATCGGGTGCTCTGGCAGGAAGCACCCTGACACTGAATCGTGCCGTCGCCAACATGATCGAAAAAGTGGCTGTAGACCCTCTGAGCGCTGTTCACATGGCTTCTCTGACACCAGCGACTTTGCTCGGCCTGCAGGACGAACTGGGCAGCATTAAGGTCGGTAAGCGTGCATCCATAGCGGTTATGAACAAAAATCACGAGGTCCTGATGACTTTTATCGACGGCAGGCAGGTTTTCAGCCTGTATTGATATCTTGCTCCGGTGGTGCGCTGACTACTTTAGAAGGCTAACTTACGATTGCCGCTCTTCCCTGGGCGTCAGATCAAAATGGTTTTTATACGCCGTGCTGAAATGTGAAGCATTAGAGAAGCCACAAGCAACCCCCACATCCACTACCGGCCTGTCAGTCTCCCTGAGCAGCTTTCTGGCGCATTCAAGCCTGAGCTTCAAGTAGTGCCTGGAAGGCACAGTATCCAGATATTTTCGAAACAGTCGTTCCAACTGTCTACGGGAAATACCCACCAGAGAAGCCAGTTCATCGGCACCCAGTGGCTCTTCTATATTGGCAGCCATCAACTGTGTTGCTTCCTCAATCTGTGGCTGCTGCTTTCTGACGGGGGGCGCGACAAAAGAAGAAGTCCCCGGCCCACCAAGACGATCCCTCACCAATAATTCCGATACACTGGCAGCAAGATAACCCCCCTGCTCCCGGGCGACCAGAGAGAGCGTCATATCCATAGCAGCCGTGCCTGCGCCACAGGTCATTCTGTTTCGGTCCAGTTCAAAAGTCGTCTGGCTCAACACCACCCGGGGATAGAGTTCCTGAAGGGCATCAGCGGCCCCTTCCAGTCGAGCACGATAACCATCAAGAAGGCCTGCACTCGCCAACAGGTTGGCGCCTTTGCCAATCCCGCCCAAAACAGATGCCTCGGACAATGCGGCAGAAGGAATCTGAACACCTGTTTTTGAAGCGACCAGAATCACCACATCCATGAATTCCAACGCCGACTGAGAGGGCTCAATGGAAAGACCCAGGTTACTCGTGACCGTTGATTCTGCAATGACAGCACTCTCATAAACGCACTGTCCGGTCGCCTGATTAACTGCTCTCAGCACTTCCAGGGCTGAAGACAACCCCAGCAAAGAGAAGTCGGGATATAAAAGAAAACCGACTTTGCAAGGCTTACTCACCCATAGCTCCTTTCTGCGCTGCAATCTCCGGAACCGAAAAAAGAATTATTCTTCATAGGGAAAAAATACTCGTAAAGCGTGCCTGATGATATCTCTATGGACAGAAGCCAGACTCTGAAAAATTCATCATAACAACTAAAGGCATCTTCTTTCAGTACAGAAATAAGCCTTGCAGCTCAGATCATGACAATGGCCAGTCAATGCCCCAAAATGTAAATACTGAACAAAGGTGAATGAAGCTCGTCCTTCCAAGGCATCCCGTCATCTGCCGTCCCCAGAGGCTGACTAAACGCCAGCAGGTTCAAATTCGACAGAGAGAATACTGAGCGGTAGTCCTCATCAGTCCAGAAAAAATCTTCAAAGACCACCCCCGAATCCGCCACAGAACATTTAACTCGACAGCCACTGGTAAGCTCCCTGTTTTGAGGGAAGTCATTATCGATCGTCAACCAGTTGCCCTTGAACTTTTGCTCTGAACTGACAATCACTATCGCCGCACCATCGGGCTTTAATACCCTTTTCACTTCGCGGATCACCGCCTCCATTTCAGATAAAGAGTCTATTTCAACCAGAACATAAGACAACATCACCAAATCATAAGACGCATCGGGACGAGGAATAGCTGCGGAATGAATGCGGGTAAATACCGTGTTCTGATGATCCTTTATAGCCTGATGGAGCATACTGTCTGAAATATCCATACCCTCTACATCAAACCCGGCATCTTTTAATAGCGGAATCATCAATCCTGCACCGCAACCATAGTCCAGCGCCCGGGCTCCCACTTTAACGTATTTAGCCAGGATTCCAGGCAGGTCTCTGCGGATCATAAATCCGAGGTGGTTTTTCTCTTCGGCATAAGCCCTTGCTATCTCTTCTGTGTACTCCATAAACTCATATCACTGTGATGGGAACATGAAGGTAAAAAATAGCAGAGCCGTTCAGAAAAAAAGTTTCTCAGCAAATGATCCTCAGAGAAAACTTCAGGTCGCCTGGTGTAAACTGTTCGATCCGACTTTGATCTATAGTGGATAGGCAAGCGGCCAAAACAATAAATAAGTTCTTGATAAATCAGCCATGATCGGAAGCAGCGCATTTCAGTCTGTACCCTGTTGAAAGACGCTCACTCTATAAAAACCATGTACACCGAGGACAAGAAATGAGCGAATACTCCGTTAACAGAGCGACCTTCGATGAAGTCATGGTGCCTAACTACGCACCACAGGCGATGATTCCCGTTCGCGGAAAAGGTTCACGAGTCTGGGATCAGGAAGGCCGTGAATACATCGATTTCGCAGGGGGTATTGCCGTTAATGCTCTTGGCCACTGCCACCCTCGGCTGGTCAAGACTCTCAAGGAACAGAGTGAAAAGCTCTGGCATATGAGTAATGTTTACACCAATGAGCCTGCTCTGGCTCTGGCCCAGCGCCTGACCGAGATCTCCTTTGCCGATAAAGTATTCTTCTGTAACTCGGGCACCGAAGCCAACGAAGCAGCCTTCAAACTGGCCAGAAAATATTCTTTTGATCATGTTGGCCCTGAAAAGCATGAAATCATATCCTTCAAAAGCTCCTTCCACGGTCGCAGCCTGTTTGCTGTAACAGTGGGAGGCCAGCCAAGTTACTGTGAAGGTTATGCGCCGGTCCCCGCCGGTGTGACTCATCTACCCTACAACGATCTGGAAGCCCTGAAAGCAGCCATTTCAGACAAGACCTGTGCGGTCGTTCTGGAACCGATCCAGGGTGAAGGTGGGGTAATCCCGGCGGACCCAGAGTTCCTGAAGGGCGTAAGAGCACTATGTGATGAACACAAAGCTCTGATGGTTTTGGATGAAGTGCAAACCGGTGTAGGCCGTTCCGGTGAGTTTTATACTTACATGACCACCGGTGTCATTCCAGACATTCTGACCACAGCCAAATCACTGGGCGGTGGCTTCCCTGTGGCTGCCATGCTGACCACCGACGAGGTGGCCAAAAGCTTCGGCTTTGGCAGCCACGGCAGCACCTATGGCGGTAACCCGCTGGCCTGCGCTGTCGCTCTTGAAACCATCAACCTGATCCACAACGATCAGGTTCTGGCCAATGTCAGCAGCAAACACGAACTCTTTCGAAGCGAGCTGGAACGCATTAACAAAACCTATGGCATCTTCAGGGAAGTTCGTGGCAAAGGCTTGCTGATGGGTGCAGAGCTGACCGAAAACTGGCACGGCAAAGCCAAAGACTTTCTGGCGGCTGCTGCTGAAGAAGGTCTGATGATGCTGGTTGCTGGCCCGAATGTGCTGAGAATGGCCCCCTCACTGATCATCCCGGATGAAGATATCCGTGAAGGTATGGCAGCACTGGAACGGGCAATTGCCAAGGTAGTCAATTCATAATTAACCACTGCACCGGTCTCTTGCTTCTGGCCGGTGCCCCTCTTTAATCAGAAGAGAATGCCGCATTAGTGTGCATTTCAACAAAAAACATCTCTGAAAATGGTGTTTCATGTCCGACCTTCTTGCCCCGCTACAATCCCTGCTAACCCGTCTGGACAGCCTTCAGGCAGAAATGCTTCAGCACACCATTGAGCTGGCAGAAATCAACTCTGGCAGCCTCAATGCCACGGGCGTTAATCAGGTGATGGAACGCCTCAGACAAATGACTGCACCTCTGGGTGGAAAACAGGAAGTCATTGACCTGGAACCTTATGAAGTAATTAATGACCAGGGGGAAGTGATTCAACACACCTTGGGCAAGGCCCTGAGAATCCGTAAGCGCCCCGGGGCTCCCCTGCAGGTTTTCCTGTGCGGCCATATGGACACGGTGTTCCCAAAAGACAGCTCTTTCCAGAAGGTTGTCCAACTTGATGAAGATACTATCAATGGTCCGGGTGTCACCGATTTGAAAGGCGGCATCATTGTGATGCTGAATGCACTCAAAATTCTGGAAGCAAGCCCATGGGCAGATCAAATTGGCTGGGAAATTCTCTTTAACCCGGATGAAGAAATAGGTTCACCGGGTTCTGCTGCGTTAATAAAAGACGCCGCCAGCCGTGTAGATCTGGGCATGATTTACGAACCCTGCTTCCCGGATGGCAGCTTCGCGGGTCAACGCAAGGGCAGCGGAAACTTCACTGCTGTCTGCTACGGCAAAGCAGCCCACGCTGGCAGGGAACATCATCTGGGAAGAAATGCTATTCGTGCCCTGTGCGACTTTGTCTCAGCTATGGATGACCTGAACGGAAAGCGGGAAGGCGTCACATTTAATCCCGGCTATATTCACGGTGGTGGCGCAACCAATATTGTTCCGGACCAATGCATAAGTCGTTTCAATATACGTCTGGAGAGACCGGAAGATGAGCAGTGGTGCCTTAAGGAACTGCAAATGATTGTCAATGAGATCAGCAGTCGCAACGGTATCCGTCTGGAACTTCACGGTGGCTTTAGCAGAAAGCCTAAGGTACTCACTCCGGCCAATCTGCAACTGTTTGAGCTGGCCAGACAGTGTGGTCACGCCCTGGGGCTGACTCTTGATGTAAAGCCAACCGGCGGCTGCTGCGACGGCAACAACCTAGCCTCAGCCGACATTCCCAATATTGATACCCTGGGTGTTCAGGGTGGGCATATCCACAGTGAACAGGAGTACCTGAAAATCAGTAGTCTGGTACCCAGAGCCAAATTGAGTGCGGCCCTGCTAATGACCTTGGCCTGTAATGAAGCCCTGGGTACCGGAAACGCCTGGCTCAAGAATAAAGGGTCCCGACCATGAAAGTCGTCAGACCTGTTGATTATCAAGACCTCAGTGCTCTGGAAACACTGGCCAACAGCGCCAGAGGCTCAATGACCACCCTGCCTGCAAATCGTGATCATCTGGCAGAATTGATCTGCAAAACCCGGGACTCCCTCAGTCAGGACGTTGAAGATGCCGGAGAAGAAAGCTACCACTTTGTTCTGGAAGATCAGGAGACGGGTGAGATTCTTGGCATATCTGGCATTATCGCCACGACAGGTCTTTCGGCGCCTTTCTATAACTTCCGTGTCGACGAAGAAGTTCATGCCTCCGAGACACTGCAAACCATCAACCGGATGACGGTTTTAAAGCTCTGCCAGGACTACACGGGTTACACCAGCCTTTGCACTCTTTTTATCTCTCAACAACACGACAGCTGGTCTAATCTTCAGTTGCTGAGCCGTGCCAGGCTGCTGTTCATAGCTGAACACAGAGACCGTTTTGCTGACCGTGTTCTGGCAGAAATTCAGGGCGTTGTTGATGAAAACAATCACTCAGCGTTCTGGAACAGTCTGGGCGCTCACTTTTTCCCAATGGCGATGTCCAAAGCCAATTATCTGACCGGCCTTGAGGAAAAGAACTTTATTGCTGACCTGATGCCCCGTTATCCGATTTACACACGCCTGCTGCCGAAGCAGGCAAGAGCAGTCATTGGTGAACCCAGACCCGACCGGGAGCCGGTGTTTAACATTCTTGAACGGGAAGGCTTCAGCTATCAGGGGTATGTGGATATTTTTGATGCTGGCCCCACTCTGGAAGCAGGAACCGACCGGCTAACCACTCTCCGTGACAGCCAGATCCATCAACCGGATCTGTCCACAACATCGGCTGAACGAGAAACAGTTTATACACAAAACAACGATTACCTTGTAGCCAATACATCGGCCCAGTCTTTTCGATGCATCAGCACGGCTTTCAACCCTGAAGCCCCAACCCTGACACAGAAAGAAACGGATCTGCTGCAACTGGATGGCGGAGACCCCGTCAGAGTGGCAGTGAGCTATTAAAAGACCTTGGACTTATAAAGTTAGAGGATACAGGCAATGACAGAAGCCAAAACAAACACGATCAAAACCCTTCTGGAAGCCATGTGGCAGAATTATCTGGAACTGACCCCCGACGCCCGGACAATCCATAACCTCTTTGCTGCTCAAAATGATGGCAATGTGATCAATGATCACATTGCACTGCGAACGTACAATCTGGACAGGGTTAGCCTCGAAAAAGTAGCACGCCCTTTTCTCGATGCAGGTTATGTTGTCGGCGGCGACTATGAGTTTCCCGGCAGAAAACTGGTAGCCAAACACTTCCAGCATCCCGACGACACCCTGCCAAAAGTGTTTATCAGTGAGCTGCTGGTTGAGGCGCTGTCCATTGAAGCTCAGCAAGTTATCCACAGCCTGGTCAACCAGGTCGCTGAAACGTCTGTTCTTCAGGATGATTTCTGTTTTTCAGGACGCCCCTGGACGGTCAGTCAGCAAGACTATGACCTGCTATTACAGGAAAGTGAATACGCTGCCTGGGTAGCAGCCCTCGGATACCGTCCCAACCACTTCACTGTCTCCATTAATCACCTGCAATCCCATGATGACATCCAGGTTCTGAACCAGATGCTGCAGGACAATGGTTTCATACTGAATGAAAGCGGCGGTCTGGTGAAAGGCTCTCCCGAAGTGCTTCTGGAGCAGTCATCCACTATGGCCGGTAAAGTCAACGTCAGCTTCTCCGATGGTGACCGGGAAATCCCCGGCTGCTTTTATGAGTTTGCCAAGCGCTACCCTCTGCCCGACGGCAAACTCTATCAGGGGTTTGTAGCCGCTTCTGCTGACAAAATTTTTGCAAGCACTGACACCCGGTCAACCCAATAATCTGGAGTTGTTCAGTTATTGAAGAAGGCAAAAGCGGCAGTGCAGATTTTTTCTCAGGCTGCTCTGTTCAACTCAATATAATCAAAAACAACAACTATTCAGTGACGTTTTCTTATGATGATAATCAGACCCATCACCGAACAGGATCACGACGCACTCTGGCAGATTGCCCAGATAACCGGCGTGGGTTTCTCGTCCCTGCAACCTGACCCTGAGATGGTTCAGAAAAAGCTCGAATGGGCAGTCAACTCCTTCAGGGCTGAAAAACCTCTGGAAGAAGCTTACTACCTGTTCGTCATGGAAGACATGGAAACAGCAGAGGTCGTTGGTGTCTGCGGCATTGAGTCCGCTGTGGGCCTTAAAGATCCCTGGTACAACTATAAGGTCAACACTCAGGTACATGCCTCCAGAGAACTGCATGTCTATACCCGTATCAAGACCCTGACACTTTGTAGTGACTACACAGGTCACTCAGAACTTTGCACTCTGTTCCTGACACCGCAATACCGCAAATCCAGTAATGGACACCTGTTGTCCAAATGCCGCTTTCTTTTCATGGCCGCTCATGAGCCTCGCTTTGACGAAAGCGTCATTGCTGAGCTTCGTGGTTTTTCCGATGAAGAGGGTGAATCTCCTTTTTGGGAAGCCCTGGGCAGACAATTCTTTGCCGTGGACTTTGTCGAGGCTGATCAACAGGTCGCCCGTGGTAAATCCTTTATCGCCGAGCTGATGCCACGCAACCCCATTTATAGCAACCTGTTACCGGCAAAAGCCCAAAGTGTCATTGGCCAGACTCATGAGGATACCGTACCGGCCAGAAAACTACTGGAGGGCGAAGGGTTCCGATACACCGGTTATATCGACATTTTTGATGGTGGCCCGGTGCTGGAAACTCAGCTTAAAGACATCCGGGCGATCAGGGATTCCCGTCGCTACCGGATCAAAGTCCATGACCACCTGGATACCGATGAAACGGTCTGGCTGATGGCCAACAGTCACTTCCGTGACTTTCGCTGCATCGCCGGACAATTGTCTTTTGAAGGACTGGAGTTCGTCAACATCAGCCAGAAACAAGCTCAGGCACTGAATGTAAGGGACGGCGATGAACTCAGAGTCGTGCCACTTTTCAACCCACAACGAAGTCATCGTTAAGAAGCAGTTATTGATAAACAGCCCATGGCTCACTAACGGAGTTACATTATGAAAGGTTCTCTATTTATAAAAGGACAATGGCTTCAGGGTGAGGGGCAGACATTTCATTCCCTGAATCCAGCCAGTGGTGAAATCATCTGGAGTGGTTCTGCTGCTCAACCCTCCCAGGTTGATCAGGCCATTTCAGCAGCCCGAAAAGTCCAGCCGGAATGGGCTGCACGCACTCTGGAAGACCGCATTAAACGGGTGCGCAAGTTTGCCGCACAGGTTGAAGAAAATGCTGACTTGCTGGCCAGAACCATTGCCATGGAGACGGGTAAACCCCTCTGGGAATCCAGAACTGAAGCAGCGGCCATGAAAGGCAAGATTGAAATTTCTATCAAAGCCTGTAATGAGCGCACCGGAACGACAGAAAACACCATGCCCGGAGCCCGCGCTTTTATACGACACAAGCCTCATGGTGTCGTCGCGGTTTTTGGCCCCTACAATTTTCCGGGACACTTGCCCAATGGGCACATTGTTCCGGCCCTGCTGGCGGGCAATACGGTTGTCTTCAAACCCAGCGAACTGACCCCGGCCACAGCGGAAGAAACCATTAAACTCTGGCAGCAGGCCGGGCTGCCGGAAGGCGTGTTGAACATGGTTCAGGGCGAAAAAGAAACGGGTATGGCTCTGGCCAGGCACAAAGGCATTGACGGTCTGTTCTTCACCGGCAGCTCCAATACCGGAAGACTGATCCACCAGCAGTTTGGTGGCCAGCCAGGCAAAATTCTGGCTCTTGAGATGGGTGGCAATAATCCATTAATTATTACTGAAGTTAAAGACCACAAAGCAGCGATACACGACGCTATTCAGTCAGCGTTTATTACTGCCGGTCAGCGCTGTACTTGCTCCAGGCGCTTGTTCGTTCCTGCCTCAGAATGGGGTAATAGTTTTATTGATCAGCTGGTCGAAGCCGCTGGCAACATCAAAGTGGGTCAATGGAATGATGCAGACCAGCCCTTCATGGGAGCCGTTATTTCAGAAGCGGCGGCGGACGCTATTCTTCAAGCTCAGACACACCTGCAGCAGCTGCGTGGTCAATCACTGCTGACGAGCCAAAAATTGAAGAAAGGCACCGGTTTACTGTCACCCGGCATTATTGATGTTACCGCCATTAAAGAGCTGCCTGATGAAGAATACTTTGGCCCTCTGTTGCAGGTAATTCGTTACGACCAGCTCGACGAAGCCATTGAACAGGCCAATAACACCCGCTATGGACTCTCCGCAGGCATTTTCAGTGACAGTCGTCAAGACTATGAACAGTTCCTGCACCGCTCCCGGGCCGGAATCGTCAACTGGAACAAGCCCATCACCGGAGCCAGCAGTGCTGCGCCATTTGGTGGTATTGGCGACAGTGGTAACCACCGCCCCAGTGCCTACTTTGCCGCTGATTACTGTGCTTACCCGGTAGCCAGTGTGGAAGCTGAGAGCCTGTCACTCCCGGAAAAACTGGCCCCGGGTTTAAAGCTTTAATAACGCTGGCTCCGAGATCGGAATAGAAGAGATATGAATAAAACTGTTGAAGCCAATTTTGATGGCCTGGTAGGTCCAACCCATAACTATGCTGGCCTGTCTCTGGGCAATATCGCCTCAACCCATCATCAGTCAGCGCCTTCCAATCCCAAACAGGCTGCTTTACAGGGTCTGGCGAAAATGAAGGCATTGCACGACATGGGTTTAGTACAGGGAGTGCTGGCACCCCAGGAAAGACCAGACGTTTATACACTACGCAAGCTTGGTTTTAGCGGCAGTGATGAACAAGTGCTTGCCGAAGCCTCACGACAGGTGCCCAAAATTCTTGCCGCATGCAGTTCTGCATCCACCATGTGGACCGCTAATGCCGCTAGCGTATCACCCAGCGCCGATACAACCTCTGGCACCGTGCACTTTACACCTGCAAACCTGTGCAGCAAGTTTCACCGCTCCATTGAGCATGAGATAACAGGCAGAATTCTAAAAGCCGTTTTCTCCAGCGAGGAACATTTTACGCATCATCCTGCACTTGTCAGTAGCTCTCACTTCGGTGATGAGGGTGCAGCCAACCATACCCGTTTCTGTCAGAACTATGGAGACGAAGGGGTAGAGTTCTTTGTTTATGGCCGTTACAGCTTTGATGACGCCCGGCCAGCTCCGACAAAGTTTCCAGCTCGACAGAGTCTGGAAGCCTCACAGGCTGTTGCCCGCATCCATCAACTCAATACCAGTCGTACTGTATTTGCACAACAAAACCCCGAAGTCATTGATCAGGGAGTTTTCCATAATGATGTTATTGCTGTGGGGAATCGCAACGTCCTGCTCTGTCACGAGAAAGCTTTCCTGAACCAGGCTCAAGTCTATAACGACCTGAAAAATGCCTATGGCCGGGATGACTTCTGCATTATTGAAGTGCCTGAAAGTCAGATCAGATTGGAAACGGCAGTGAAAAGTTACCTGTTCAACAGCCAGCTGCTCAGCACTTCCGATCGTGATATGACTATTGTGGTTCCCTCTGATTGCCAGAGCGATCGACAGGTTGCAACCTATCTGGAAGGGCTGGTTGCGTCTGATAATCCCATCAATGACATCAAAGTGTTCGACCTGCGTCAAAGTATGAATAATGGCGGTGGACCTGCCTGCCTGCGCCTGAGAGTTGTGCTGACTTCTGAGGAACTGGCTGCCACCAACCAGGCCTGCCTGATAAACGACACTCTCTATGTAACACTCTGCCACTGGGTTGAAAAGCATTACCGCGACAGGCTGACTGAAGCCGATCTTGCCGATCCTGAACTTCTGATTGAGTCTCGCACAGCACTGGATGAGTTAACCGGCCTTCTGAAACTGGGGTCTATTTATCAGTTCCAACAGGTGTAAAGGCCCGGAGCTGATTTTATCTCCGCAAGTGATAGAATCAGCTCATCCATTTCATGGGAGAAAAAAATGAGAACAATGTCGCTTGCCATGGTGGCGCTTATTTCCATAGTCCTTACAGGTTGCGTAAGCCTGACGGCTCCTCAGAAAAATCCCCAGGTCGCCCCCCTGTCGATTACTTCTTCGCCTCTGCATCGATTCTCTTTAGCCGATTTTGATGGTCTGATGTTCGAGCCCATTATCCCCGAAGAAGCGGACCCGATGTTCCCCAGCCGTGAGAGTGCTTATCAAACAATAGAATTCGAGATAGCCAAACAGCTGTCAGCGAAAATGACTATCGATCCTGACCAGATCCCTCAGAATTCATTGATTGTTCGCTATGGCATTGCTTCCGATTCCATCGTCTCCGACGCAGAACTGATTCAATTCTTTGGCACAACGCCGGGACTGGTCACTGAGCCGGGTCAGGAAAAACTGACCATAGCCATTGCTCTGATTCGGGCCAATACCGGCGACGCCCTGTGGAAAGTGGTAGCCCAGGGCACGATTGTTCCCGGACTGAGCAATGAAACACGACTGGCCAGAGCCGAAGCGGCCATAGCCAGAATGCTGGGCAATTTGAAGTAACGTCGGGGATATTGGAGAATGAAAGCAAGCAATCAATTATTCATTTTCCGTAGTTCAAAAATTTTCACCTTGTTATAGCCACCGGTATAGCCACTGCTGGCGGTGGTAAGCACATGGCCGCAGTCGTTACTGAAGGTGGCTGATTCAACCCCCCACCCAAGGGAAATTGTGGCTTTTTCTACCCATGATCCATCAGCCCTCAGGCCAATAATTTTCGACGTTGAATCTCTGCTGGCAGTTATCAGATGACAGCCATCGGGACCGAAGGTGGCTGAGTTGACCCCTGCTTTGTGGGAAAAGGTGGCTAATTTTTCCCATACTCCATCATTGTCATGGCCATAAATTTTCACCTTTCCATCGTCACCGGCGGTCACCAGGTAAAGGCCATCGGCACTAAAGCTGGCTGAATTGACTTCGTTCTTATGGTAAATGGTGGTTTTTTTCTCCCATGTTCCATCCTCATCCTGGCCGAAGATTTTCGCCTTGCCATCAACACTGGCGGTCACCAAATGATTGCAATCAGCGCTGAAGGTGGCTGAGTTGACTACTTCCTTATGTAAAATAATGGCTTTTTCTTTCCATGGCCCGTCATCCTCATGACCATAGATTTTCACCGTACAATTGCTGACGGTCACCAGATGGCTGCTATCAGCGCTGAAGGTAGCTGAATCGACATCATCAACATGGTAAATTTTGGCTTCTTCTTCCCAGGTTCCCCCCTCCTTCTGGCCGTATATTTTTGACGTGCCATCATAACTGGCGGTCACCACATGGGTGCTATCGGGGCTGAAGGTAGCTGAGCTGACCCAGTCATCATGATCAATTGTGGCTTTTTCCACCCATAGTCCATCGCCCATCTTGCTGTAGATCTTCGCTGTGTGATCGCCACTGGCGGTCACTAAATGAGAGCTATTGGCGCTGAAAGTGGCTGAATTAACCCATGCATCATGAAAAATGGTAGCTTTTGCTTTCCATGATCCATCATCCTCATAGCCATAGATTTTTGCCGTGCCATCATCACTGGCAATGACCAGATAGCGGCCATCGGCACTGAAGGTGGCTGACTCTACGCGGGAATCATTGGAAATGGCGGCCTTCTCTTCCCATGAACCATCGTCATTCCGGCTACAGATTTTCACCTCTTCATCATCACCGATGGTCACCAGGTGGCGACCATCGTCGCTAAAGGAAGCCGATTCGACGCCATCATCATTGAAAATGGTGGCTTTTTCTTTCCATGATCCGTCGGACTCCTTGTCATAAATTTTCGCCCTGCCATCGTCACTGGCAGTCACCACGTGGAGACCATCTTTACTGAAAGTCGCTGAATTGATTAAGGCCTCATGGTAAATAGTGACTTTTTTATCGACATTAAATGTTTCACACTGCGACATTAGATCGGCATTGTTGAAAAAGAGCAGAGCAGGAAAACAAGCCTCTTCCCGACGTTTAACAAGTGACTGGATTAGCGCCTGATTATTCGTAAATTGCCCCAGCCAGGCACTGAGTTGCTGATCACTTCTTGCGACGATGGTTGTCTTCAGTAGAGACTGGTGTGCTGAAGAAAAACGGTGGTACCATTCCTTTGCCAGAATATCTTCTTGTTTAACAAGCTCTTGAAATTGGCTAGATACCTGTTTCAAACGGGTAACATCTTTAAGTCCCAAATAACCAATAATATTTAATGGTGTGGGGCGAGACAAATTGAGTAGCTGAGGTTCACTGCTCACAGATACAGTGATTTCCCTACCCCCACTGGCACCCGTTGGTGCATGCTCCGATATAGATTGAGGAGGTTTTGGTAAATATGAAAAGTCAGCTTTTGCGTTGTTGCATATTGATTCCATGCTTGGTCAATCCTTAGTTTGATAGTTTATGTTTATCTTCAATCAGGAAGAACATCCAAAATTGAAACTAAGGGTTGGATTCTGTTTTAAAGTAAAAGTTCATAACAGGGTGTTAAGTGGAACTAACAACAGTTTCTGCCTTTCAGCACACGGTAAAGGCAAACAATTAAGTACTCAGCCATACGGAATCGAATATTTCTGGCTTATTGGGCAGGTGCTCTGCAAGGCGCAACGACGGGAACATAGCAAGCTATGTGACCAGAGTTGCAACGCAGTCAGAGTGCCTGAACAATAAGTCAGAAAATATGATTTCGTATGGTTGAGTACTTAATTATTCATTTATCCGCAGCTCAGTAATTTTCGCCTTGTGATAGCCACCGTTGGCGGCGGTGGTAAGCACATGGCTACAGTCGTCACTGAAGGCGGCTGATGAGACCAGTCCCCTATGGGAAATTGTGGCTTTTTCTACCCAGTGTCCATCAGCTCCCAAGCCAATAATTTTCGCCGTTTTATCTTTACTGGCGGTGACGATATGGTAACCATCAGAACTGAATGTGGCCGAATAGACTCGACTATTGTGGCAAATGGTGGTTTTTTCTTTCCATGATCCATCGTCCTCACGGCCATAAATTTTCACCTTGCCATCGTCACTGGCGGTCACCACATAGCGGCCATCGGGACTGAATGTAGCTGAATTGACATCGCCTCCATGGTAAATAGTGGCTTTCTTTTCCCATGACCCATCATCCGCCTTCTTACCATAGATTTTCGCCGTGCCATCATAACTGGCGGTCACCACATGGCTGCCATCGGCACTGAAGGCGGCTGATTTGACCTTATTTTTATGACGAATACCGGTTTTAAATTCCAATGATCCATCGTCTTCAAGGCCATAGATTCTCACCGTGTAATTGTTGCTGACGGTCACCAGATAGCTGCCATCAGCGTTGAAGGCAGCTGAATCAATATCGTAATAATGCAAGGCGGCTTTTTCTTCCCATATTCCACCTTCCTCCAGACCGTAGATTTTTGCCGTGCCATCATAACTGGCGGTCATCACACGGGTAGCATCGGCGTTGATCTTAACCGAGCTGATCAAGTCATTATGATAAATTATGCCGGTTTCCAGCCATGACCCATCGTTCTCCCTACTGTGGATCTTCACTGTGTGATCGCCACTGGCAGTTACCACATGGCGGCCATCGTTACTGAAGGTGGCTGAGCTGACAAATTCATTATGGGGAATGATAGCTTTTGCTTTCCATGATCCATCCTTCTCATAGCCATAGATTTTCGCCGTGCCATCGTCACTGGCAGTTATCAAATTGCGGCCATCGGCGCTGAAGGTGGCTGATTTGACATAGGCATCATGGCAAATAGTGGCCTTTGCTTCCCATGATCCATCATCATTACGGCCATAGATTTTCACCTTGTTATCTTCACCGATGGTCACCACGTGCAGGCCATCGGCGCTGAAGGTGGCTGACATAACCGATTTATCATGGGAAATGGTGGCGTTTTCTTTCCATGACCCGTCGTCCTCCTTGTCGTAGATTTTCGCGGTGCCATCGTCACTGGCAGTCACCACGTGGAGACCGTCTTTACTGAAAGTCGCTGAATTGATAAAGGCTTTATGGGAAATAGTGACTTTTTTATCGACATTGAATGTTCTGCACTTCGACATCAGATCAGTGTTATTGAAAAATAACAGAGCAGGAAAACATTCCTCTTTTCGACGCTTAACAAGTGACTCGATTAACGCCTGATTATTCGTAAATTGCCCCACCCAACCTCTGAGTTGCTCATCACTTCTTGCCTTGATAACTGTCTTCATCAGAGACTGTTGAGCTGGAGAAAAACGTCGATACCATTCCTTTGCCAGGATATCTTCTTGTTTAATAAGCTCTCGAAAGTGGGTACATGACTGTTTCAAACGGGCAATATCTTTAAGCCCCAGACGGCCAATAATATTTAATTGTGTCGAGCGGGAAGCATTGAGTAGAGGAGGTTTACCATTCTCAAAGGCAGTAATTTCCCTACCCTCACTGACACTGGTTTTTGCTCGCTTCGATTGAGGTTCATCTGGATCTGGTAAACCTGAAACGGTGGTGATTGAGTAGTACTTTTCTATTGTATTCATGCTTTGCCACTCCCTGGTTTGATAGTTTGTATTTATCCTCAATCAGAAAAAACATTCGATTTTATATTTAGCATTGGATTCTGTTTTAAAGTAAAAGTTCTTAACAAGTTGTTAAGTGAAACTAACAAAAATTTCTGTCTTTCAGCACACGCAGAATAGCGTCACTCAAATGAAACCTCTTGAATGGATAAGCCCGGATCGCACGCTCATCTTCGGGGTGACAGGATTAATGAAATACGATCAATGGGTGCACTGTCGTGGACAATAAAATATGGGAGCGGCTACTCGAGGCTGTATCTTTGATGAAGATGCGGGGGACTGGTGAATAAAAGTGAAAGCAAACAATCATGCATCAGTAGTTGTGTAATTTTTACCTTGCGATCGCTACCAACGGTAACCACATGGCCGCCGTCATTACTGAAGGTGGCTGACATGACCCAATACTTATGGGAAATAGTGGCTTTTTCCAGCCATGATCCATCGGCCTCCTGGCCAATAATTTTCGCCGTGTAATCTTTGCTGGCAGTCACCAAATGGCGGCCATCGGAACTGAAGGTGGCTGAATTGACATCGTCAGCATGGGAAATAGTGTTTTTTTCTTTCCATGATCCATCGTCCTCACGACCATAAATTTTCACCTTGCCATCTTCACTGGCGGTTACCAGGTGGCGGCCATCGGCGCTTAAGGCGGCTGATCTGAGGTCACTTTCATGGGGAATAGCGACTTTTTCTCTCCATACTCCATCCTCAAGAGCAAAGATTGTCACCGTGTTATCGTAACTGGCGGTCAGCAAATAGCGACCATCGGAGCTGAAGGTGGCTGAAACGTCAGACTCAAAATGGCTAGTGGTTACTTTTTCTTCCCATGTTCCATCCTCCTTCAGGCTGCAGATTTTCGCCGTGCAATCATAACTGGTGGTCACAAGGTGGGTACTATCGGCGCTGAAGGTAGCTGAGCAGGCCCAGTTATCATGATAAATTGCGGCTTTCTCTACCCATGACCCATCGCCCTCCTTGCTAAGGATCTTCAGTGTGTAGTCGCTGCTGGCAGTCACTATATGCTGATCATCTGGGCTGAAGCTGGCTGAATGGACCTCTTCAAGATGGGAAATGATCGCTTTTTCTTTCCATGATCCATCGTCCTCATGGCCATAGATTTTCGCCGTGCCATCGTCACCGGTGGTCACGACATGGTGGCTATCGGTGCTGAAGTTGGCCGAATTAACATATTCACCATGGCAAATGATCGCTTTTTCTTTCCATGATCCATCGTCCTCATGGCCATAGATTTTCGCCGTGCCATCGTGGCTGGCGGTCACCAAATAGCAACCATCTGTGCTGAAGGTGGCTGATTCAACACGGGCATCATGGGAAATGATGGCTTTTGCTTGCCATGATCCATCGTCATCACGGCCATAGATTTTCACCTTGTGATCGCAACCGATGGTCATCACGTGGCGGCCATCGGTGCTGAAGGTGGCTGATCTGACCAAGTCATCATGGGAAATGATGGCTTTTTTTTGCCATGATCCATTGTCCTCCTGGTCGTAGATTCTCGCCGTGCCATCATAACTGGCTGTCACCAAGTGGAGGCCATCGGTGCTGAAAGTGGCCGAGTTGACATCGCTTCTATGGGAAATAGTGACTTTAGTCTCTAAATTAAACGTTTTGCGTTGCGACATTAAATCAGTGTTGTTGAAAAAGAGCAGCGCAGGAAAATAAGCATGGTTTCGGCGTTCAATGAGTGACTTGATTAACGCCTGATTATTCGTAAACTGCCCCAGCCAACCACTGAGTTGCTGAACATTTTTTGCAGTGACGACTGTCTTTAGCAGGGACTGGTGTGCAGAAGAAAAACGGCGATACCATGCCTTTGCCAGAATGTCTTCTTCTTTAATAACCTCTCGAAAGTGGGTACACACCTGTTTTAAACGGGCAATATCTTTAAGTTTCAAACAGCCAATAATTTTCAATTGTGCCAAGCTGGGCAAATTGACTAGTGAGAGTTCATCCTCGTCACATACAGTAATTTTCCTGCCTGTACTGACACCCTTTGGTGCTGGCATCGATGTAGATTGATCAGGTCTTGGCGAAAGTGAACCGACAATATTGGAGTTGTTATTGACTCCATTCATGCTCTGTTACTCCTGGTATTTACCCTCAATTAAAAAGAACATTTAAAATTGATGCCATGGGTTAGAATCGGTGATGAAATAAAAGTTCATAACAGGTTGTTAAGTGAAACTAACAAAAGTTTCTGTCTTTCAGCACACGCAGAGCAACGTCACTCAGATGGATAAGCCCGGATCGCACGCTCATCTTCGGGGTGACCGGAGTACCGAGCAAGCAAACAATCAATCGATGAATAGTTTAATGATTTGCACCCTGTCATGGTAGCTGACGGTAACCAGATGGCTAACGTCGTTGCTGAAAGTGGCTGATATTTCCGACTCCCGTTGGTAAATCGCGGCTTTTTCTACCCATGATTCATCAGTTTCCTGGCCGATGATTTTCGCCATGTTGTCGTAACTGGTAGTCACCAGATGGCGGCCATCGGCACTGAAGGTAGCTGAGGTGACCGGATCGTCATGTTCAATTTCGGACTTTTTTTTCCACAAACCATCGTCGTCATGGCCATAAATCATCACTCTGCCATCGTAACCGGCAGAAACCATATGACGGCTATCGGCGCTGAAGGTGGCTGAATTGACGTAGTCATAGCCGCCATGGTCGATGATGGCTTTTTCTTCCCACAATCCACCCGCACCCGCCTTCTGGCCACAGATTATCGCCGTGCCATCGTCACTGGTGGTGACCAGATGGCAGCCATCGGGGCTGAAAGAGGCTGTATTGACCACATCTCTATGAAAAATAGTGACTTTTTCTTTCCATATTCCATCGTCCTCATAGCCATGGATTTTCACACTGTAATCGTTACTGACGGTAACCACATGGTATCCATCGGCGCTAATGGTAGCTAAAATGACACCGTCTTCATTGTAAATGTTGGCTTGTTCTTGCCATGTTCCACCCGCCTCCTGGCCGTATATTTTCGCAGTGCCATCCCAACTGGCGGTCAGCACACGGCGACCATCGTCGCTTAAATTAGCCGAGATGACACAGTCATCATGAGTAATTCTGGCTTTTTCTTTCCATGAACCATCATCCTCATAGCCGTAGATTTTCGCCCTGTGGTCGTAACTGGCGGTCACCACGAGACGGCCGTCGGAGCTAAAGACGGCTGAAACGATCTTGTTATCATGGGAAATGATGACTTTTTCTTCCCATAATCCATCCTCATCATGACCATAGATTTTTGCAATGTCGTCGTCACTGGTGATCATCAGATGGCGGCCATCAGGGCTGAAGTTAGCCGAGTTGATGCAGTCATTATGACGAAAGATAGCTTTTTCTTCCCATCTTCCATTAGCCTCCCAACCGAAGATTTTTGTGGTTTTATCGTCACTGGTGGTCACCACGTGGCGGCCATCGTCACTGAAGGTAGCTGATCTGACCGCGCCATAATGGGAAATGATGGCTTTTTCTTGCCATGATCCATTGTCCTCCTGGTCATAGATTCTCGCCGTGCCATCATTACTGGCAGTCACCAAGTGGAGGCCATCGCTGCTGAAAGTGGCCGAGTTGACACCCATCCAATGGGAAAAAGTGACTTTAGCCTCTAAATTAAGTATTTTGCGTTGCGACATTAAATCAGTGTTGTTGAAAAAGACCAGAGCAGGAAAATAAGCATTCTTTCGGCGTTTTATAAGTGACTGGGTTAACACTTGATTATTCGTAAACTGCCCCAGCCAAGCGCTGAGTTGTTCATCGTTTTTTGCGCTGACGACTGTCTTTAGTAGAGACTGGTGTGCTGAAGAAAAGCGGCGATACCATGCCTTTGCCAGAAGGTCTTCTTCTTTAATAACCTCTCGAAAGTAAGTACACACCTGTTTTAAACGGGCAATATCTTTAAGTCTCAAACAGCCAATAATTTTCAATTGTACCAAGCTGGGCAACTTGAGTAGCGAAAGTTCACCCTTGTCACATACAGTAATTTTCCTGCCGGTGCTGACACCCGTTGGTTCTGGCATCGATGTAGATTGATCAGGTGTTGGTGAAAGTGAACCAACAATATTTGAATCGTTATTTACTCCATTCATGCTCGCTTACTCAATGGTTAGCATTTACCCTCAATTAAAAAGAACATTTAAAATTGATGCCACGGGTTAGACTCGGAGTTGAAATAAAAGTTCATTACGGGTTTTCAAGTGAAACTGACAATAGTTTCTGTCTTTCAGCAAAAGCAGAATAGCGTCAATTAGAGGAAACCCCTTGAATTGATAACCCAGGATCGCACGCTCATCTTCGGCGTGATTGGAGTAAGGCTTTTCAGCCGGGTAACAATAACGCAGCTCAGCCTTACTTTTTTACCACCGGCAGCAATAATTTTCGCCACTAGGAGCCTGACCGAGAATGGCGTAACTAGATCCCCAGAGGCTCTCTAAAATTTCAGGATGAGCAAAAAACATCCAATTTTTGGTGTAATTTTGCTCATTTTTGCAAATTTAGGCCTTTTCACAGCCTTTATGCCGCTTTTTTAACCCCTTTTAAATTCTCAAGACGGATTGATCCCGTTGAAGCGGCCTTCACAAATTTTTTGAAATTGTGTGCCGTGCATACCAGTGAGAACTCTGCTTCTACCTTCTCTTTACCACGAAGGCTAAAACTCCTGAACCCTGAGTTTTTTATATGACCAAACGGTGGCTCTGCAATGACCTTACGACGCTCATAGATTGCTTTCGCACTGGCTGTCTCCATTTTCTTGTTCATACGTTGCCGCGCGGGCTCAAACTTGTCTGTGCGGATGACCCTGCCAGCATCCTTTTTTGAGCCACTGCATTGTGAACGGTAAACACACTTCCTGCATGCGTCCTTGTTCGCCCGGTAACTCTGCCTCTTGGCCTTGCTGTCTGGGTTAGTTATCAGCTTCTCCCCAGCCGGACAGATAAACACATCCATTTCTGCATCGTAGTCAAAATCTGCTTTGACAAACTTACGCTCAGAGTCCTTAAGCTGGGTATCTGCTGGCTTCTCTTTTCTGTCGGTGGCTATGTAGCCATCTATTTCATGCTTATCCAGCACATGCAGGTTTGGCCCTGAGAAATAACCATTATCCATGCTCACCTTATCCACAACAGCACCATCGGTTGTCTCAGACAGTGCTTCCAAAGCAGGCTCTGCCTCCTGAACATCATTGGCTTGCTGGCTGATGTGCTGGCCGACGATGATCTGATTATCAGCATCTACGGTGATTTGAGCATTGTAGCTGTACTCACAGTAACTTTTCTTGCTCATGATCCGGGCATCATGGTCTGCAAAGCTTATCTGCCTTTTGTCGTCAATAGGCTCATCAGGGTTCAGGGCTTTTTCGCGTTCTTCAAGGGCTTCTTTGGCCGCTTTGATTTTTTTCAGACGCTCCTCTTTAAACTGGAGGTCTTCAGGAATGCTGTAGCCGTTGCTTGCTTTGTAGGCGTCGTCTTCTTCCTGGTCGCACTGACTGGCTTTTTTGATCAGCTCATCCACTTCTGCACTGAGTTCTGCCTCTTTAGCCTTGAGCCTTCCGTAGGTCATGGCCTTGTGCTTTGAGCTGTTGGCTTTGAACTTGGAGCCATCCAGGCTGATATGGCCCAGTGATGCCATTTTGAGCTCCATGGCCAGTTTGACGGACTGTTTGAAGCAGTCATGAAAAAACGACAGATTTTCCTTACGAAAATCTCCCAGAACCCTGAAATTTGGGCAGTTCATTTGTGAGATATACATGAACGCCAGATCTTGTCGACACCGTCGCTCAATCTGACGGGAGCTGAAAACACCATGGCTATAGGCGTAGATCAGAATAGCGACAATGAGCTTTGGAGGGTAAGCGTGCTGACCAAGGTGGTGATATTTTTTTTCAACCTCAGACGTATCGATGTTCTGAAAAATGCTTTCATAAACGAAACAATCATGGTCTTTGGGAAGCAGGTCGAAAATGTTGGTTGGGAACAGCAGATGCTGGTCAAACTCAACAGGGCTGTCCTTGAATTTTGGTGGTGGTGACATCTGGCATCATCGGAGTTGGTTTAAGGCTTATCATAACAGATAAGCCTATTCTCGGTCAGGCTCCTAGGAGCTTGTCCGAGAATAGCGCCCGTAGCGAGGACGACAGAAAATTGAGGATGAAAATTCGGTTTTGTGAGGAGAATAGCGAGCTATTTGACGAACAAAAGCGGATTTTCAGACCAATTTGCTGCCGCCGCACGACTGCATGGATGCAGGAGCTAGAGCAACGCAGGAGCAGTTGCCGCGTAGGGCAGTCTATTCTCGGACTAATGGGATGGTCCGCCCCTCCTAAACGGCTTCAAATGAGCCAAAATGGAGTTAACCATTTAAACAGGATTAACCGGAGCGAACCACCCATGACTATTTCAGTACTTGGTATCGATATTGGCAAGAACAACTTTCACCTGTTTGGTGTTGATGAGCAGGGTAGCAAAGTCATCAGAAAGAAGTCGTCCAGGAAGAACCTTCTAGAGTACGTGGCAAATCTGGAGCCATGCATTATCGCTATGGAAGCTTGTGGTGGTGCTCACTATTTGGCTCGGTTATTCAAGAACTATGAGCATACTGTCAAGCTGATTTCACCTCAATTTGTCAAGCCTTATGTCAAGACCAACAAAAATGACTACAACGATGCTGAAGCGATTGCAGAAGCAGCTTCACGGCCCAGCATGCGTTTTGTACCTGTTAAAACGTCAGAGCAGCAGGCCTGGCAACTTCTGCACCGCTATCGTCAACAAGCGGTTGATCAGAGAACTGCCCTGGTTAACCAGATCCGGGGGTCACTATTGGAAGAAGGTATTGTAGTTGCCCAGGGTATTGGTAAAGTTCGTGCACAGCTTCCACGAATTCTGGAAGATGCTGAAAATGGACTCCATTCGCTGACTCGTGAGCTGCTACATGGTTTATCAGAAGAGTTGGCCAGTCTTGACAAGCGTATTCAACAGTATGACCAGAAAATTCAGGAGCTAGCAAAAAACGACGACGAATGTCGTCGAATGATGACTATGCCGGGTATCGGAGCCATCACTGCCACAGCATTGAAGGCAGCCATTGGTGATGCGACGTATTTTAAATCTGGTCGACACCTTGCCGCATGGATGGGATTAGTTCCAAGACAGCATTCCACAGGCGGTAAGTCAGTCCTGCTGGGCATCAGTAAACGGGGTGATAAATACCTGCGCACATTATTGATACACGGCGCACGTTCGGTACTCCACTGCCTCAAAAATAAGGATGACCGCTGTAAAAAATGGGTTAGCCAACTTAATGAGCGCAGCAATCACAACGTTGCCGCCGTTGGTCTGGCTAATAAAATGGCTCGGATTGTCTGGGTCATCATGACCCGAAATGAAGTTTACAAGGCTGCATAATGAAGTAAAGGCGGCAGCGGCAAAGTAAAGCATAAGCTTAATCAAAGGGGACCCCCCCGCAGATTGCGATGAGCATGTACAGTTGATGGCAAACAGGTAAAAACCGGCAACCTGAAACCTGATAGGAGCCTTGACCCTTGAGGCCGTCGGACTGATAAGGCCAGGTTGCGCGGATACCCATCAGGGCCAGAGGGTTAGACCTCATGAATAGGCCGTATATATGATTGCAGTTATCTTTGTTTGCTAATTAACAAAACAGGCTCTTGCAAAACGGGGCGGACCATATAAGCTCCTAGCCTTCTGAGTTTGGATCTTCTAAACAGAAATGGATGACAACTGTTTTCCAGTATCCAACATTATTTTCCGTTTTTTTTGATTAATTCAACAACCTCGCATCTTCCTTCATTCTTTTCTGCAAAGCCGGATGCGCCTTGACCCTATGGAGATAGGCGGCAAAGGCCGGATATTCTGAGGGGTCAGGTTCGAATCCGGCATAACCGGCATTGATAAAACAGGAACCGATGCCAATATCAGCCATCATCAACGATTCACCCAAGAGAAAACCTTGTTCCGGAACAACACTTTCCAGATAGGCCAGTGTCCTGGGCATGTTGTCTTTAAGGTTTTGCTGTACTTTGTCTTCGTCCGTTTCCATCCCCATCATTGGCTTCACCACCCGTTCGAAGAACAAACCTTCAGCAATCACTTTCATCAAAACGGTATCAGCGTATTCCTCATACCAGCGGGCTTTGGCTTTGTGGGCCGGATCGGTGGGATACAAAGCAATTTCCGGATAGCGATCTTCCAGATACTCACAGATGATGGAGGAGTCGGCCAGGGTAACTTCACCATCCTGCAGGGCAGGAATTTTTTTCAGTGGACTGATTTTTTCAAAACCCTCCGGGGTATTAAATGGAATGACGAGGTCCAACTCAAAATCCAGTCCCTTCATTTCCAGGGCTGCTATAACCTTTCGGACCATGGGAGAAAGGATTGCTCCGTAAACTTTCATGCTAATTCTCCTTTACTGTGAATCATTTTCATTCCTTAAAGATAAGAAAATGGTTCTATCACTATGACGACTGAGAACCCCTTATCCTACAACCAAGTCTGTTAATAAGACCACTTTATGCTAACCTTGCGTCGTTTATTTACATTCCGATGAAATTCAATGAGACAGTCTATTCTGGGTCCCCTCTCTGCAGAGGCTTTCCTGCAGGGCTATTGGCAAAAGAAACCCCTGCTGATTCGCCAGGCCATAGCGGATTTTCAGTCGCCTCTCTCAGCCGATGAGCTGGCGGGTCTGGCTCTGGAAGAAGAAGTTGAGTCCCGCATTGTTCTGGAGAAGGGAGAAACTCCGTGGGAACTGAGACGAGGACCTTTTAGTGAATCTGACTTTACCTGTCTGCCTCCCAGTCACTGGACACTTCTGGTTCAGGCTGTGGATCACTGGGTTCCCGATGTTCACTCGCTGCTGGATTACTTTGACTTTCTACCCTCCTGGCGCCTTGAAGACATCATGATCAGCTATGCAACCGATGGGGGTTCAGTGGGTCCTCACTACGATCATTTTGATGTTTTCCTGATTCAGGCCGAAGGCAAAAGGCGCTGGCAAGTCGGCCCGGTCTACGATGCCAGCTCACCAAAACTGGAAAACACTGACCTTCATATCCTGTCAGAGTTTGAAGTTCAGGAAGATTATGTCCTTGAACCGGGTGATATACTCTATCTGCCACCCGGTGTCGGTCATCATGGCGCTGCCGAAGGCGAATGCATGACTATTTCAGTAGGCTTCCGGGCTCCCAGTCATCGCGAAATTCTAATACAGTTTACTGACTTTATCGCCGATCAGCTGTCAGAAAGTCTTCGCTATTCAGACCCCGACCAGACTTTGCCCGAACGCAAAGGCGAGATTGATGAAAAAGCCCTGGATCGTCTGCAGACAATCCTGAAAGAGCATATAGAAGATCGTACAATGCTGGCAGACTGGTTTGGAGAGATGATGACTCAACCCAAACACGAGCAGCCTGTCGAAGAGCCCTGGCAAAATTGGGAAACCTTTAAGGAAGAGGCTGCAGGAGTTGATCTGGTGCTTAATGAGGGCTCAAGGCTCGCTTTCAGGGAAGAAAGAAATTCCCTGACACTGTTTGCTGATGGTGTCGCCTATGTATGTCACTCTGCAAGCGCAACGAACCTGGCTCAACAGTTGTGTCAGAACTCTCAACTTGCATCCGATCATTGGTGCTCTGTCGTAGATAATGAAACACGGGAGCTGCTACTCGGCTTGATTAACTCAGGCTCGATCTACCCGCTCTTTGAGGAAAGTGCATAGGACTGATGAATAAGGGTAAAAGCAAACCATCAATCATGCATCTGTAGTTGAATGATATTCACCTTGTGATCGCCACCGACGGTAACCAGATGGCTGACGTCGTTGCTGAAGGTGGCTGATATGACCCAATCCCAATGGGAAATAGTGGCTTTTTCTACCCATGATCCATCAGTTGCCTGGCCAATAATTTTCGCCGTGTTATCTTTACTGGGAGTCACCAGATGGCGGCCATCGGCACTGAAGGTGACTGAACTGACCGGACGATTATGACGAATTTCTGATTTTATTTTCCACAATCCATCGTCATCAAGGCCATAAATTATCACCCTGCAATCGTGAGTGGCAGTAACCATATGACGGCTATCAGCGCTGAAGGTGAAATTGGCGTGGCCATAGCCACCATGGTACAAAATGGCTTTTTCTTCCCATAAACCACCCGCACCCGCCTTATGGCCATAGATTATAGCCACGCCATCTTCACGGGTGATCAAAAGATGGCAGTCATCGGGGCTGAAAGAGGCTGTTTTGACCACATCACTATTGATAATAGTGACTTTTTCTTTCCATGTTCCATCGTCCTCATAGCCGTGGATTTTCACACTGTAATTGTGACTGACGGTAACCAGGTGGTGTCCATCGGCGCTAATGGTGGCTATATCGATACCTTCTTCATGGAAAATGGTGGCTTGTTCTTCCCATGTTCCGCCCGCCTCCCGGCCGTAGATTTTCGCAGTGCCATCATAACTGGCGGTCAGCACATGGCGACTATCGGCGCTTAAAGTAGCTGAGACGACAATGTCGTCATGAGTAATTCTGGCTTTTTCTATCCATAATCCATCGGACTCCAGACTATAGATTTTCGCTGTGTTATCGTCGCTGGCAGTCACCACATGGTGTCCATCGGCACTGAAGGAGGCTGAATTAATAACGCAACCATGGACAATGATGGCTTTTTCTTCCCATAATCCATCGTCATCATGACCATAGATTTTTGCTATGTAGTCGTCATGGGTGATCAGATGGCAGCCGTTAGGGCTAAAGTTAGCTGCGGTGATGTAGTCATCATGGTGAACGATGGCTTTTTCTTCCCATCTTCCATTAGCCTCGCAAACGATGATTTTTGCGGTTTCATTGTCACTGATGGTCACCACTTGTCGGCCATCGTCGCTGAAGGTGGCTGATCTGACCCTGTCATCATGGGAAATGATGGCTTTTTCTTGCCATTTTCCATTGTCCTCCTGGTCATAGATTTTTGCCGTGCCATCATCACTGGCAGTTACCAGGTGGAGGCCATCGGTACTGAAAGTGGCCGATCTGATAGGGCGTCTATGGGAAATAGTCGCTTTCGTCTCTAAACTGAACGTTTTGCATTGCGACATTAAATCAGTGTTGTTGAAAAAGACCAGAGCAGGAAAATAAGCATTCTTTCGGTGTTTTATAAGTGATCGGGTTAACACTTGATTATTCGTAAAATGCCCCACCCAACGGCTGAGTTGTTCATCATTTTTTGCGGAGATAACTGTCTTTAGTAACGACTGATGAGTTGAAGAAAAGCGGCGATACCAGGCCTTTGCCAGAATATCTTCTCCTTTAATAAGCTCACGAAAGTAGCTGCACACCTGCTTTAAACGGGCAATATCTTTAAGTCTCAAACAGCCAATAATTTTCAATTGTGTCAGGCTGGGCAAATTGAGTAGTGAACGTTCATCCTTGTCCGCTACAGTAATTTTCCTGCCTGCACTGACACCCAGACCCGTTGGTAATCGGGCCGATATAGATTGCTCAGGCGTTGTTGAGAGAGAAATATCAGAGTTGTTATTTATTCGATCCATGGGTGGTTGCTCCACACCTCGTATTTATCCTCAATTAGAAAAAGTCAATTAGAAAAGACATTCGAAATTGACGCTGTAAGTTCGACACGCTTTTAAAATAAAAGTTCATAATATGTTTTTAAGCGCAACTGACAAAGTTTCTGTCTTTCAGCATACTCAGAATGACTTCAATCATTTAAAGCTCCCTGGATCGGTAAAACTTAGAGTTTTCATTTTCCACGTATCAAACCAAGAAAAGTTGAAGCTAGTTTCTCTGCTAGGTATATCCTGTCAAGTGCTGCATTTCTCGGTGTTTGATAGATGCTGGATTCAAGCTTTACAGAAAAAAAACCAACGGCAGACTTGTTTGTAACTATTCTAGTGAGGTTGTTTTAGCTAATGAAGGCAAAGTCATGATCTTGGCGCGCACCTTTAAGGTGCTTTTGTTTTCGGTGTTTTTTTGCTTCTTTCAGCAGGGGCTGGCAAAAGATACCTATGGCCTTGAAGAGTTTCGCCAGTATTTTAAAAAGAGCTGGAATCCGCCTTCGAAAGAACAACAAGAGGGCGCAGATAATTCGATCGTGAGTCCCTTTGAAAATATTCGTATTGGCTTTTTCAGACTGAATTTAACGGCTGACGATGTATCTGGAGATGATCGACTGGAAATACATAATGATTTTTTGCTTAATGAGCAAGACTTTAGAAATCTGTCAAGCTTTTACTTTAACTATGTCAACATTGGGGATTCTCAACATCGGCATGGGCGCATTCAGAAAATACTAAGGCTTATATTTCGTATATTCACTGTAAATACGACCACGGAAAACAGCCCGGAAGATCAGGAGCTAATACAGGCAATGGCAAAAAGCCTTTTTGATCCATTGTTTTATAATCAAACCAACGCTGACGGGACTAACCCCTATTACACTATTTTCAATCCAGATTCACCAGAATTCCTGTCTCATCATATCAATATTGATAACAGTTTAGCCCTGATGTATTTTACTTTTCTTGGTCCTTATGTTCTTACCATGAATACCTTCTTACATCATTCTGATGTTCTGATTAGACGTCTCACCCGAAACAGCTACTATCCGGCATTTTCCAATTCACTGCTGTCTGGCAATATCAGCGAATATTATTCTGCGCAAGGCTTTGCCAATCAGCTCAAAGCAGCAAACCTGGACACTGAAACAGCACTTTTAATCGGGCTATGCACTATGGCAAGAGCTTCTACAATGTGCACGAATTTTCATTGGAGCTGGCCAGAGACGCTGGAAGCACTGTTGAAAAAATTCATGCCCACTGGAATTTTGGGCAACTGCTTCAATGCTATTTCGCTCCTACGCCAAGGACCCTTTGCTTCTGTACCCGAGTTTTCGCATAGCTATCAAGGCATGCGAGAGTTTGCATACAATATTCTGGGTCTTGACATTAACTTCACACCCTCGCGTTTATTAGCTAAAGAAATCTATTCACATTCAGGCATTCCCGGCAATCTGTCGGACCATTCTCTCCAGGATACCGGTTCTTCCCGTAATTTTGATTCTGGCTGGCGTTCAGAAAATCAAGGTTCCAACAATGGAACAACGCTGGAAGCAGGAGCAATTGAGGGAGCCACAGAAGGACGTCAGGAATGTTTGATTTGTTCAGGATCACTGGAAGATAAAACAATATCAGAAAACTTCATACGCTCTGTTTTTTGCACAGCCTGTACTAAGAACATTTTGAAGGACTAGCAGCCTGTCGGACTTAAGACTGTCCTACACGGCAACTGCTCCTGCGTTGCTCTAGCTCCTGCATCCATGCAGTCGTGCGGTTGCAATAAATTGGTCTAAAAATCCCTGTTTCTTCGTCAAATAGCTCGCTATTCTCCTCAGAAACAGAGATTTTTATCCTCAATTTCTTGCAATCCTCGCTACGGACGCTTAAGTCCGACAGGCTGCTAGAAAAGAAGGGAAGCCATGCTTCCCTTTTATCTTTCCTGCTGTTTGACATTCTTTCCGGCCTTTACTGGGCTGACTCAGGCGGACCTTCGGTAATTACTACGGGGCTATTGGAGCGGTTCAAACCTTCAAAAGCCTCCAGTCTCACAGGCTTATGGCGTACTTCCTTCCAATGCTTTTCCCAATCGTTATCGTAATCGTACTCACCTTCCTGATGAGTGTTGTCGCCCAGTTTATCAGCGATCACTTTGATACTGTTTTTAATGATTTCCAATTTTTCATTTTCATGTTCAGAATTGTAATTGGCAAAGTTTGCAATCTCATGTTCTGCCAGCACCTTTCTAGCGGTATCCCAAAGTTTATGAAAATCAGCTCGCTCCGTAAGCTGGTCGTCCCATGGAATGAGGGTAACGGGCTCCTCACCTGGAAAGGCAATGGTCACTTTGAGATCTTTTGGAGCATTCTTTGGATTATCCAGAGCCCCCTTGGCTCGATTTAATAAGGAAAACTCCTCATAGCGATTGGAGATCGGAGCTGCTTCATTCAGCTTCTCCTTCTGCCTGGCAATGAGTTGATCCTTAGTCATGGTTTCAAGCTCTCTGAACTCCCTGAAGGCTTTTTCTTCGGGAGTCTCGGGTGCCGGTGGTGCCGGTGGTGCCGGTGGTGCCGGTGGTACAGGTGGTACTGGTGGTACCGGTGGTGCCGGTGGTGCCGGTGGTACCGTTGGTGGTGCCGGTGGTGCCGGTGGCGCCGGTGGTACAGGTGGTGCCGGTGGTACAGGTGGTACAGGTGGTGCCGGTGGTGCCGGTTGTTCCGGTTGTTCCGGTTGTTCCGGTGGTTCTTCACCGGGCCTCAGCCCCAGTATATTTTCGGGGCTTGAAGGATCTATTCTTCTTTCGCTTAAAGGCGTATCAGGCGTCATTTTTGGCTGAAGCTGCCCGAGCTGTCGCTCAGGATTAACAGGACCACTGATATTATGAGTTGATGAATTCCCGTCATTTGATAAGGGGTCGCTGCCGCCAGGACTTCCAGTCGGTATTTGAAGACGCCTACCACTTCCTGTAATTTCCATGCCACTGCTCATATGCTGCTCCTTTCCTGTTAATCGCCATGACCAGAGTCATCGGCAAAGTTCATTCCTGGTTGAGTTGGAAACTCTCCTTAAGGGTCAATGTCTGTTGTCCATATAATGTTTGATTCTGAAAGTTCTAAAAGGTTCCTTCATATCAACTTTTTTTTTCACCCTTAGATTCGAGCTTGAGGAGCACTTTGTCAGCAACAATGGAGTCGGTATGAAGTGATTTCTGCAAGCAGATCACCGCAAACGATGGGGAATATGATCATCAAAAAAGGCCACTCCTGAAACAGAAGCAGCCTTTTGGGAGAAGCAGAGCTTCGGGAGGATGACTACATCATGCCACCCATACCGCCCATACCACCCATGCCGCCCATGTCAGGCATAGCAGGAGCAGCAGCGTCAGCGGGCTCATCAGCAACCATGGCTTCAGTAGTGATCATCAGACCTGCAACAGAAGCAGCCGCCTGCAGGGCAGAACGGGTTACTTTAGCAGGGTCCAGAATACCCATTTCGATCATGTCGCCGTACTCGCCGGTAGCAGCATTGTAACCGAAGTTGCCTTCGCCGGATTTAACCTTATCAACAACAACAGAAGCTTCATCACCGGAGTTGGAAGCAATCTGACGGATTGGACCTTCAAGAGCGCGCAGAATCAGCTCAACACCGGCTTTCTGCTCAGCATTCGCCGTTTCAACAGAGATCTTGGAGAGCGCGCGAACCAGAGCAACACCACCACCAGCTACTACGCCTTCTTCCACGGCTGCGCGGGTAGCGTGCAGAGCGTCTTCTACACGAGCCTTTTTCTCTTTCATTTCCACTTCGGTCGCAGCGCCAACCTTGACCACAGCAACACCGCCAGCCAGCTTGGCAACACGCTCTTGCAGTTTTTCCTTGTCGTAGTCGGAGGAGGAGTTTTCGATCTCGGCACGGATCTGCTCAACACGGGAAATGATATCAGCCTGGTTGCCAGCACCATCAACAAGGGTGGTGTCTTCCTTGGTGATGGCTATACGCTTGGCAGAACCCAGGTCTTCCAGAGAAGCGGCTTCCAGAGACAGACCCACCTCTTCAGAAATAACAGTACCACCGGTCAGGATCGCTATGTCCTGCAGCATGGCTTTGCGACGGTCACCGAAGCCAGGCGCTTTAACAGCAGCTACCTTAACAATGCCACGCATGTTATTTACAACCAGAGTGGCCAGAGCTTCGCCTTCAACATCTTCAGCGATGATCAGCAGAGGCTTGCCAGCTTTGGCTACGTTTTCCAGTACTGGCAGCAGATCACGAATGTTGGAGATCTTTTTGTCAACCAGCAGGATGAAAGGATTTTCCAGTTCAGCAGACATGCTTTCCTGGTTGTTGATGAAGTAAGGAGAGAGGTAGCCACGATCGAACTGCATACCTTCTACTACGTCCAGTTCATTTTCCAGACCGGAACCTTCTTCAACGGTGATAACACCTTCCTTGCCTACTTTCTCCATGGCTTCAGCGATGATCTGACCCACCAGCTCATCGGAGTTAGCGGAGATAGTGCCTACCTGAGCGATGGACTTGCTGTCTTCGCAAGGTGTGGCCATAGCTTTCAGTTGTTCAACAACAGCCGCTACCGCCTTGTCGATGCCACGCTTGAGATCCATTGGATTCATGCCGGCAGCTACGTACTTCAGACCTTCGTTCAGAATAGACTGCGCCAGTACAGTTGCAGTGGTCGTACCATCACCCGCCTGGTCGTTGGCCTGGGATGCGACTTCCTTAACCAGCTGAGCACCCATGTTCTGGAATTTGTCAGCCAGCTCGATTTCCTTGGCTACAGATACACCATCTTTAGTGATGGTTGGAGCGCCGAAAGACTTTTCCAGCAGAACGTTACGGCCTTTTGGACCCAAAGTCGCTTTTACAGCGTCGGCCAGAATGTTGACGCCTTCCAGCATTTGTTTGCGAGCTTCGTCGCCGAACTTAACCTGTTTTGCTGCCATGATGGGTAATCCTTTGGAAATTTAAAACAGTTGCTATGAAATCGGGGTTCCGGGATCAGTCTTCCAGAACAGCGTAGATTTCGCTCTCGGATACGATGATCAGCTCTTCACCGTCAATCTTCACGGTGTCAGAACCAGCGTACTTACCAAAAATGACTTTGTCGCCGACGCTCACACCCACAGGACGCTTTTCACCGTTCTCCAGAAATACGCCGTCACCGACAGCCACTACCACACCCTGGTTTGGCTTTTCAGTAGCAGAACCTGGCAACACGATACCGCCAGCAGAGGTAGTGGTTTCTTCTTCACGACGAACGACCACGCGATCACGCAACGGACGGATTTTCATCGATGTATCTCTCCAACTGTTTATGCCGAAAAATCAGCAATCAACTCTTGTAAAACGGTCTGACTTGCATCGCCAGAACCGAACCCAATTATCGGTACTAAGTAGGTAGGGGTGGCTTTTGTCTTTTCAAGGGGGTACTAAGATTTTTTTTCATCTTCGCGCTTGAACTCACCCTCAAGGGTCTGGTGAATCCCCCGGTTAGTGTCGACGTCTTCACGGTAGTATTCACCCTCAAACGTGCTGGATGACGCCTGCCAGCGACCATTTTTGATCATTCGTCTTACCAGCATACTGCGCACCGGGGGAATGAGCAGAACCAGCCCGATAAAATCGGTGATAAAGCCGGGAACCATCAGCAACACCCCGCCCAGGGCGGTTACAAAACCTTTCAGCAATTCCAGTGCAGGCTTCTCGCCACGATTCATTTTCTCTCGGGCCTTGAGCATGGTACGAAAACCCTGACGACGGATGACCGCCATACCTGCCACCATACCCAGGATAACCAGAGCCAGTGTATTAAGTGCGCCAATATAACTACCTACCTTGATCAGCACGACCAGTTCAAGAGCAGGGAGCAGTAAAAAAATCCAAACGGGGAAGCGCATAGAAGCCTCCAGAGACAATGGTGCTTCTTATATAATGTTAATTGTGCAAACTTCAAGAGTTTAGACGCAAAAAGCCCCGAACACGTCGGGGCTTTTTGCTAAAAGCAAAGCCTGTTATCAGGCCACTTTAGCCATCTCAACCAGAGTCTTGCGTACTGCCATTGGCTCATCCACTTCTGTCGGGAAAGGAATACGAACCAGCCTGTCTTTCAGTAGCAGGTGCATGCCAGTGGCATCAATACCTGCCATCTTTGGCTCAACACCTTCCGGAAGATCAATATCAGCAGCTTTGCAGTACTTCACCATCGCCTCGACATGATCTTCGTTCATATGCTTGACCATGCCCTTTTCTACGCTGCCGTAAAATGGGTTTTCACGAGTCATCAGCTCATTTTTTACCCAGAAAATCTGACCAAAACCACCGATGAAACGAGCACGCTTTAGATGAATTCGGTAGAAGTCAAAACCATGGGTTTTGTGATAATGGGCAGAAGGTGGGAAGAAAGAGTAGTAACGTTGCTCCAACTCCTTCAATTCTTCACTGTCCGTTGTAATCTTTTCTGCATCACCCATCCAGGTCAGACGACCAGCTTTATGGATATCGTCTACACCGCTCTGGGTAATGATCAAAGAAACCTTGGGGTTGGCTTCAATGTTTTTGGTGTGCTGAGCAAGATCACTGATCAGGATGATCGGGTTGCCCTGCCCGTCCAGGCAGTATGGCATAACAGAACCAAACGGGTATCCGGGCACATCATCAGAGTGAGTCGACAAAATACCGTGGTACTCATTCAAAAGTAAGTTGCGTGCGTCGTGTGCTGCCTGAACCTTGGGTTCCATCTGTTTCCCCCTGAATTTTCATATCATAAAACATACCACTTATAACCACTGCCTTTGAAAATTTTCCAAATCCAGCGGGTATATTTCGATATGTAGAATACTGCTGATCAACCTATAGCTGGAATCAACTATGGCTGAATATTAAGACACCTGTTTCAGGTATTTTTCGGCGATTATATATTAATGAGAGTGATTATCAATAAGATTTTCATGCGCTGTTAGCCGCTAATCACCAGGCAGACATGCAATCATTGAACAATACCGCAGACTGTTAACGTTGGAACTTTGTTCGAGCATTGAGGTCTGAATGCTCAGGATGGCTGGTAACGCACTTAAATCAGCCCATTTACCTCAATTTAACTTACAGGAATTTCGTCATGCAGATCGGTAATCCAATGGCTCAGAGCCTGTCAATGGGACAGCCTGCTTCCACATCAGCCAATGCCTCTGAGGAGGGGGTGTTTAGAAATATCAGGAAAGTTTTTTCCTGGTATGATCCGATGGAGGGAACCAGGACAAAATTATTACCCAGCTTAGCACTCGTGGCGGGGACTGCTTCTGCAGGAGCGGTTTCCCTGGATGCTTTGGTAAAGAACTGGCCCCCTGTCACTGTGCCAACCGGCACAGGTCTGGCCGATCGCGCTGTTGCCGTGCTGGAAGATACCGTTCAGAGACATCCATGGGTCTGCGGTGCCGCCGTCGGAGCAGCAACAGCTTTCGTAGGGTTGAGCATGCTTGCCAGCAGTCTGAAGCCATTGGCCAAAGAGTGTATAGAAGCTGCCCGGGACGGGGTGAGGCATGAGCTTCACAGAGACTTTCAAGAAATCACGGTTCTCAAAGAGCTGATTGCTCAACATCAGAAAAAGATGTTGGAACTTAAGCCCCTTCTATCGGAGGAGAAAGCAAGATACAAAAAACATTCACAGAAAGCCTATGAGAATCGCTTGGCCGAGTTCCGGGAAGAAGCTAATAGTATGGCGGGGCATTTGAAAGGTTATGTCGATGGCTTGCTGTCGTCTGGCCGCAGTTATCGGAGAAATGTCCTGCGTGGAGATAACCCGGCTCATCTTTACAGGGCTGGTGTGGAGTTAGAAAGGTTTGTCAGCAGGGAGAATCAGGACTATTCATTCCTTTCCCAACGACAACTGCTTGATGCACTCAGACCTGTCTTAAGTGAGGATGAATTAAAGAGAGTTAAAATCATACTCCGAAACTTTCCTGTCAAACCCTACCTTTTCGTCCATCGCGGGCCAATAGCCAGAGAGTACGCAGAAATTCGGGAACAAAGCGCATCAGACCAAAGAGAGGTTGGCGAATTGCAATCCAAAATCAGAAAAGTGCTGGCCCAATACCCGATTTTAAACCCTGACGCTGCTGGTAATATTCCCGAACCTCCGGCTAAGGAGTTTGGGCGCTATATGCCAGAGTAATTTGATCGATGGTGTCGTCATTGAACTAAGGCCAGGTTGCGGGCTCAGAGTTCCAGAGAGGCTCCTTATCCACAAAAGCGCTTCTGACAGTGAAAGATATCGCTACATCCATGGCTGATCAGGAAGAACTCTGACAAAGCAGCTCGTTCTAATGGCTGCTCCGCATAACAGAGCCGTTTATAGAGAATTCGTTGTGTTCCGTTACAATCACTAAGTGGTTTTCAGACGCAGAAGAACAGTAGAATGAATCTTGAACGAAGCAACATCCTGATTACCGGCGCTGCCCGAGGTCTGGGCAAGGCCATGGCGCTGCATCTGGCAAAAAAAGGCGCTGGCCTTGGACTGATAGATCTTGAAAGCGAAGCCCTGGATCAGGCGTTAAAAGAATGCTCTGAGCTGGGAGCAAAAACCATTGCCCTGCCCACCAATGTCGCCAATGAGCAGCAAGTAGAAAACAGTGTCAGGCTTGCCAGAGAGAAACTGGGCCCGCTCAATGGTCTTATCAATAATGCAGGCATCCTGCGTGACGGCTTACTGATCAGGGCAAAAGACGGCAAGGTCACTGACAAGCTCTCATTGGCAAAATGGCAGTCAGTCATTGACGTCAATCTCACGGGTGTTTTTCTTTGTGGTCGTGAGGTGGCGGCCAGCATGATTGATTCAGGCAGCAAAGGATTGATTCTGAACATTGCCAGCATTTCCCGCTCAGGCAACTTTGGACAAACCAACTACTCCGCCGCTAAAGCCGGTGTCGTCGCCATGACAGTATCCTGGGCCAGGGAACTGGCTCGTTTTGGCATCAGGAGCGCTGCAATTGCACCGGGCATGATTGAGACTGAAATGACGCTGGGCATGAAGCCTGAAGCCCGCGCCAAAATGACTGCAGGTATTCCGGCTGGACGTATGGGCAAGCCTGAAGAGATTGCGGCAACTGTCGCCTTCATTTTTGAAAACGACTACTTCAATGGTCGTGTATTGGAACTGGATGGAGGTTTACGCCTCTGATGGGTCGCCGCAGAAGCTATTTGCCTCTGCGGCCAGCCTCCACCCTCTCTACCAGGAATAACCAATGCCCACCTTGATCTGACTGGAGGTTTTGTCAGCACCCTCTGTTGGAATACTGTCGTAATCCAGATAATGCATCAGGTTTAAAGAAAGACTTTCAGATAACCCCACCCTCAAACCATGCTCCCCATCAAACAACCACTGCTGACCTGAGTTCAGACGGTAAAACAGCTTACTGTTAAAGTAATACTCAAGGTTATCAATGAGCTTCTTCCGGTACACCAGCCCAGTTGTCACGGCCAGGTTTTTTTGGTTATCTTCCAGCTGATAATCTTCCCAGAGATGGGTCAGGCCGACAGTGGTAATCAAGGTTTCTTTGACCGTTTCCCTGAAGCGGTAACCTACCGACCCTCCCAGGGTCAGTCTTGATCTCAGATCTTCCGCGGAGTCGTACTCCTGCTCCAGAGAGCCCTGGACAAACCAGTGTTCAGTGAAATAGCGACTGTACGCATACCCCAGCTCCCACTCTTTGGTGGAAGAGTCTGAGTCTTCTTCTTTCTCTATTTCAATGTCCCACTTAAAACTGTTCTTGTTCCACTCGTCATTGATATCGAGATTGCCACTGAGCGTGAAGGTGGTTTCATTGTCCTCACCCTGATCACTGTCCAACCCAAAGTTGACTTTGCCTGCAATGTCCCAGTTAGAAGCCAGTACGGGTTGTTCACGGCGAATTTCTGCTACTGGCCAGGCGGCCGAGAAGCTCCGCTCAAAACCATCGGGATCCACAACCACCAGTTGGTCGCCATTGCTCTTTAACTGACGCTGCTGAGCCTCTTTCTCACCAATCAAACCAATCCAGACGGGCTGATCGGTTTCAAGAGAACGAACATGACGCCAATTGATGGAAATATCTCCAGCATACCGGGTAGAAACAGTCAGTTTACCCGCTTCCAGCCCCATGATTTTGCCACTGATTACATCTCCATTTTCCATCCATATCTTATCCCCATGGGCCATCGCTGCCATGCAGGAAAGAAGTAGTACCCAGACTTTGCGTAACCCAGGAAAACGGCCAATGCCCCTGAAACACTGGAGCCCCATGAATACCCCTCGATGAATCGATGTCTTAATGCTTTATAAGGGGGACAAGAGTTCCAAATTAATGAAAGCTTAACAAGAGGGAAAGCCGCTATAGGCATCAGTTTTGCCTCTACAAACGGGTGCCTGGAACCAACAAAAAGGCAGAATCATCGTTTGTCTTGCCATCTTTAGGTGCTTCGTCGGGGAACACTGAAAAACTTTTCACGACAAATGGCCAACAGATTAAGATATGCTTGGCTGGTAATATCTATCCCTCGACTAGTTTTCCAATCACTCTGGAGACCAGGCTTGCAAGCACCGTTCAGTCCATCCGATATCTGGCTCATCCTGACCAAAATACCCGGGGGTAAGGTGGTCACTTATGGACAACTGGCCAACATGGTCGGTGCTCCGGGCTATGCCCGGGTAGTGGGTAATATTATGAAGCAACTGCCTTCAGGTTCCGGACTTCCCTGGCACAGGGTCATCAATAGCAAGGGACAGATTTCGTTTCCGGAAACCAGCGCCAAGTATCAGCAACAGCAATCCTTGCTTGAGTCAGAAGGTATTACTTTTCTTAATGGCAAGGTCAATCTGAAGCTATATCAATGGAGTGGAGATTAAAGTTTGAACGATCAGGATCAGCACCCGGAAGACATTGCTCTGGCGATTGAAATTATTCGCCAGTTGGAAAACCTTAACTATCAACCCGAGACCATTCTCCAGGCAATGATGCATATTTGCAGGGATTCTCTCGGCAAGCTTCCTGAGCAGGAAAAAGAACAATGGCGGGCAAAACTCATTGCCGAGATCAAACGCTAGCGGGCTTTTAGCCCGCCTGGTGTCAATCGCGTGCAGCTTCCTCAGATTGCTCCATAAGCCTCTGCACGTAACTGATTAACAGCAGCACCGGCAAACCAAGAATAGCGGAGCCTGCAAAAAAGACAGGATAGTTCACTGCATCCACCACGCTACCGGAGTACCCCGCCAATAGTTTCGGTACAAGCGACATCAGCGAACTGAAGACTGCGTACTGCATCGCTGTGAATGCACGATTCGTCAAACCGGAGAGGAAAGCAACAAAGGCAGCAGAGGCAATACCTGCACTGAGATTGTCAGTTGCGATGACCACAGCCAGAATCCAGGTTTCAGGTTCCATTTGAGCCAGCAGGGAAAACAGCAGGTTACTGATAGCAGCCAATAGCCCACCGATCCAGAGAATTTTCATCACCCCGTAGCGAAGGGCTAACAATCCCCCCAGAAAACCACCGGCAATGGTCATTAACAGACCAAAGGTTTTGGTAACAGCTGCTATCTGTTCCTTGCTGTAACCCATGTCCTTGTAGAACACATTAGCCACTGCCCCCATAACAATATCGGCAATCCGATAGGTGCCTACCAGCAGCAAAATATAGATCGCCAGTTTTCCGTAACGCGCAAAGAAATCAGCAAAAGGAGCCACATAGGTTTCTCTGACCATCCCCTTGGGCGCTACGTTCAGACTGATCATCAACCAGGCAGCCCCACCACCCAGAGCCACACTGAACAGCAATCGGAAAGATTCAGAAAAGAACCCTGCAACATGAACTGAAACACCGCCATCAACCAACATTGTTTTCAACTGGGAAGAGATCTCGGGAGTTAATGTAAAACCTGCAACAAAAGCCCCTGCCGCTACTACAAACAACCCCAGAAAACGAACATAGTCACTGGTGCCATAATCCTGAGAGAAGGCAGACTGATTGTTTTCAGGCTCTGGAATCAACAAGGTGGTGACAACCCCTACCAGCATGAACGCAGCCATACAGCGATAGACAGAAGCCCAGGCCTGGTAGTGATAAACGGATTCATCACCCCCTGAAAACCAGCTGGCCAGTGCCAGACTGCCAGCCCCGGCCACCAGCATGCCGACTCTGTAGCCCGCAATGTAGGCGGAAGACATCATGGCCTGAAGATCGCTCTCTGCAGCTTCTATCCGGTAGGCATCAATCACTATATCCTGTGTAGCAGATGAGAATCCCAGCATCACAGCCCCCACTGCAACCCAGGTCAATCCATAGACAGGATCATGACTCGCCATAAATAAAAGAGCAGCCATCACCGCGAACTGGGCGAGTAATAGCCAGGCTCTGCGACGCCCGAGACTTTTTGTCAACCATGGCAGAGGGACCCTGTCTACCAGAGGGGCCCAGACAAACTTGAAGGAGTAACCCAGGGCAGCCCAGCTAAAGAAGGTCACCATGCTGCGCTCAACACCCGCCTCCCTGAGCCAGATAGAAAGGCTGCTGAATATGAGTAATATGGGAAGGCCGGCTGAAAAACCAAGAAACAGAACACTGATGACCCTTGGATGCCTGAAGCTTTTCCATGCCTCTCCCCAGGAACGGGAAGAAGAGTCCATTAGTTGCATTCTGCTCCTCCGGGTTTGCTCTTCACAGATGTCAGCGAGTTCTTCGTTGAACTCATAGAAAGGTGCCCTGATAATAACATACCGTTAACGTCTTCCAGTGGTCGAATCTGGCAAATTTATTTTATAGAACTATCGGGAAAGTTTAATAAAAGCACACCTGAACATGCCGGGGAATATTTTTTGTCTCGATGTTGATTTACCGGATGCCGGTTAACAGGAGAGGCAAGCCCCTCCTGCCAGAATCAGTCTCTGAAGTTGTTGTACTGCAGAGGCATCTCGGTATCCGCTTCTCTCAACAATGCAATAGCGGTCTGAAGATCATCACGCTTCTTACCCGTAACGCGAACCTGCTCACCCTGAATGGCTGGCTGTACCTTGAGCTTGGCATCCTTGATTATCTTGACGATTTTTTTGGCTTGCTCTTTATCCAGCCCCTGACGAACTATGACATCCTGTTTGACCTGTTTGCCAGAACCATAATGATCTTTCACTTCCAGACATTTAACATCAATGCCCCGCTTGACCATTTTGGTTTTCAGCATTTCAACCATTTGCAGCAGCTGGAAGTCAGCATCGGCCGTCATCACAATCTGGTTTTCACCGCTTTTTTCAAAGCTGGCTTCAACCCCTCTGAAATCATAACGGGTGGTCAGCTCACGGTTCGCCTGATCGACCGCATTGGTCAACTCGTGCATATCCACTTCTGAAACAATATCAAATGAAGGCATGAGGGATTCCCCAATCAACAAATTTTAAACGTTGACGACTATTGTATCCGAGAATCCCTGTTGAATGGCAAGCTTAGGTTGAACAGGGTATGGCAATCAGGATGATTGACCACGGTCTTCCAACCTGAAACCAATTCTGACGGTTACCTGAAAGTGTGCAATCTCACCATCCTCAACATGGCCCCGATGCTCCACCACTTCGTACCAGCCCAGGTGATTAAGAGTGACACTGGCAGTGGCAATAGCATTGCGAATAGCGTCATCGCTGCTGACAGTCGAGCTGCCTACCACTTCCAGGATTTTATAGATGTGTGCCATAAATACTCTCCACGACATTGGAACGTCAGGAGAAGTATAGACGTCCATTTAATCACGTTTGCCAAGAACAAACATTTGATAACCGAACTGTCCCAGGAATTTTCTGTAGATTTCCAGCTCAGTCTCAATATTCTTCAGCGCTAATGAGTCAGGCATGGCAGGTGACAAGTCATGGATTCGTTTTTTCAGTGGTTCGGAGTAGTTATCCCAGGACTCCCGGCTTAGAGAAAAATGGTCGACTATATCATATCCGACAGCGTCCATTTGCTTGAGACGAGTGCTGATCGTCTCCATATCAGGGTAGTCTTGCTGCCAATAGGCCATCGCTTCCTGGTCCGGATTATCAGTTAGCCATACCAGGTCGCTTACCACCATGAAGCCACCGGGCCGCAGTAATGACTGCCATTGCGTCAGGGCTTTTTGGACCCCCATGATATAGGCACTGCCTTCCGACCAGATAAGATCAAAGCTTTCACTCTCAAAGGGCAATTCAGTCATGCTCACGCAAACGCTGGAAAGCCGTCCGGAAATATCCTGCTTCTCAAAACGCTCTTTTAATCGAGCCAGTGCTGACGCTTCATTATCTATGGCAGTGATGTGTGCTTCGGTATTGTCTATCAACACTCTGGTTGACAGGCCTTTGCCACAACCAATCTCCAGAATATCAGCAGGGGCTTCGGGCACCAGTGATAATGCTTTCAGCGTGTCTTTTTCACTGCCTGGCCCCCAGCGCTCGAGGGTCTCATAAACTTTCATGAAGTCGATCATGTAAGATTCGTGATCATTCATATCTTTTGTTAACCATTTAAATTTGATGCATTCTTAAACCATCAATTAAGCCTGCGGAGTTCGTGTGGGGCCGCCTGGGTGAGACTTGGAAAGGCCTGGGGTCTTGAGGATAGACTCGTCGAGAGGTGTAAGTATACCTCTGCCTGTCGATGAAAATCAGGATGCAGGGGAATCCATATAGATATTCTGTTGGGCATCTGTGAAACGTACTAAGATGACGAAGATAAAGAATGATGATTTGCACTGTGCGGTGGATCTCCAGCTTACTTGATGCGCCAAGTAGAGCATATCAGCTTTGGTGGTCGCGAGGACACGACTTAGCTTCCTGAGTGCAACCAGCCATGCTTTGTGGTAACACAATCTTGCCTAAGCGTTCAAAATCTGTGTTGCCACAAAGTTGAATAATGGATGAATGGCATCGTTTTTATAATCCAATTTATCCAGATAATGGCATTGTGTCGGAATGAACGTTTTGTGTGCTACTGACGATTATTTGTGGTCTAGATAGTGGGTTCTTACAGATGATATACATTAATCGCGGTTTCTTGTTTGCAGTCATTGCCTTATGCTCATTTAGTACATTAGCGGAAGATGCTTACATCTATTTTGCACACTATCCAGGCACACCTAAATCAGAGAGGCATAGTTATACCATTCGAGCTGGTGGTGAGAGTCAGGGCATGTATGGCGTATACTATCCAGGTGTGGCGCATTTGTCGGAAGACGTCGCCGATGTTGATTTAGAAACGAGTTGCCCACCGGATTACGTCGCGGTGCATTGGAAAGCAAATCTGCATCAATCCTATCAGGACTTTTTTGTCACACGGGATGATAAGCCTTCTGTAAAGGCTCGATTCAGATGGTATAAACCTTATGCTGATCTGCCTTATATTACGGTTTTTGCGAATCCTGGCCACATACTTACGTTTTATCAAAACTGGAGCGAAGGTAGGGTCGACTGTTCTGAACAGGATACCTTGCTGTATGTGGACTAGTTTTTTATGAGGTTCCGTGTGCAGAAATGAGTCAGGCATGGCAGGAGACAAATCATGGATTCGTTTTTTCAGTGGTTCGGATTAGTTATCCCACGCACTCCCGGCATAGAGAAAAATGATCGACCAGATCATATCCGACAGCGTCCATTTGCTTGAGACGATTGCTGATCGTCTGCATATCAGGGCAGTCTTGCTGCCAATAGGCCATCGCTTCCCGGACCGGATTATCAGTTAGCCATACCAGGTCGCTTACCACCAAAAAGCCACCGGGCCGCAGTAATGACTGCCATTGCGTCAGGGCTTTTTGGACCCCCATGATATAGGCACTGCCTTCCGACCAGATAAGATCAAAGCTCTCACTCTCAAAGGGTAATTCAGTCATGCTCACGCAAACGCTGGAAAGCCGTCCGGAAATATCCTGCTTCTCAAAACGCTCTTTTAATCGAGCCAGTGCTGACGGTTCATTATCTATGGCAGTAATGTTTGCTTCGGTATTGTCTATCAAAACGCTGGTTGACAGGCCTTTGCCACAACCAATCTCCAGAATATCAGCAGGAGCTTCGGGCACCAGTGATAATGCTTTCAGCGTGTCTTTTTCACTGCCTGGTCCCCCAGCGTTCCGGCGTTTCATAAACTTTCATGAAGTCGATCATGTAAGATTCGTGATCATTCGTATCTTTTGTTAACCATTTAAACCTGATGCATTCTTAAACCATCAATAAGAAGGAACTTTAAGCTATAACGCTACAGACAGGTCAAGGAAAATTGAATGATCGAGAACAAATAGAGACCAACACCTGGAGCCAGAGGTGAGGCGATTCTCCGGTATTTCCAGTTCCAGAAACCTCCTTGAGTTGGTCAGGCTGGTTGCCCGGTGCAGAACATAAAGTAATTTCTGCACATAAGTTTGATTTTCAAAAAAGATTGAACAATACTTTATGTGCCATTTTGACACATAACAAGGAGGATTTATGGCAACAACACTCCCCAGAATCACCGCCCGTATTGATACCGATACAAAAGAGCTACTGGCTGAGGCTGCGGCTATTATCGGTGTTTCCAGCATTAATTCCTTTGTACTGTCCGCTGCTATTGAGAAGGCCAGACAAATCATGGACAGGGAGCGATCCCTGAAACTGAGCCAGCAAGATGCTCTTTTGCTTGTGCAGGCTCTGGATAAAGATTTAAAACCCAACCCTCGACTCAAGCAGGCAGCCCAGCGTTATAAAAAGACTGAGAATAAATGAAAACTGTAATTCTCGATAAGAGCAAACACGACCGTCAAGGCTTTGATTGCGGTATCTCTGCCCTGAACAATTATCTTCAAATGATGGCGAGGCAACAGGCATGGAACGACAATACCCGAACCTTTGTGCTGGAGGACTCAGATTGTCCCGAAACCATTATCGGGTACTACACGCTGACTATGATTCCACTGGATTTGCAGGCTCTGCCTGCCAGACTGCAAAAAAAACACAGCAGCGCCGGTTCTGCTGGGCTGATTGCCCGCTTAGCCATCAACAAAGACTACTCCGGGCAGGGTTATGGAGAGTGGTTGTTAGTTGACGCTTTGCATAAATTACTACAGGCCAGCGATACCGTCGGGTTCCCATTGGTTGTCGTGGACGCCAAATCCGGCGTGGCCGCTTTTTATGAGAAATTTGGTTTCGCACCTTTTATTGATAATCCAGACAAATTGTTTATCACCATTAAAAAGATCAGAGCCAGCCTGCAATAATCATTGCAACTATTCAGAGATACTCCCCGCGTTGTCGAGGGTGTCACAAAAATACTTACCCATTCAGGTCAGGTCTTTATTATTGCAACCACTGAATATATGGCCGCCCGGACGGGCGCTATTCTCTGTCAGGCTCCAATTTATCCAATAGCCACTCCAGATACCCTATATACTGACGATATGCAGATAATTGCCACCCAGTCCGCATTACCATGGGATCGATCGGTCTGATCTGGAAACCGAGACTTTTAACCAATTTGTCAAAAGGAACACCGACGACTTTGTTCAAGGTCGCTTTGCCAGCATTCTGCATATCTTGCTCCACATGCTCCATGGCAAGTCTGATCATAAATCGCGACAATAGCTCTACAAACGCAGCCTCTGATTGGACAGGCCCCTTCGTATTAGAGTCATCCGAGATGTTTTTTAACCAATGATAAATCTGACTGCAAACTGCTCCAACGGTAGCTTCTCTCTGAAATTGTTGTAATTCATCAATGGGGGGTATGATATCCCGTCCAAAGCCGCTACGAAAAGGTTCAATAAATTCTTCTAAAGATTCCAGCATTTCCGGAGATATTGGCGTGTAAACCAGATCCCGGACATCAACTTCGTCGGTTGTATCCGTTGGGCTGGGGGTATCTTGCTCCTCAACCAGACCATTCCCGGTAGCACGGCTATGAAAAAGCAAGAACAGTCCAATAATAAGTGAATAATAAACAGTATCTTTTACTATGCGCAAAATATCGTTATTGGCACTACTGTTAGCGTGATCAATACAATAAATACTGATACGATCGCTCTCCAGTTTCATCATGAAATTACCCGATTGAAAATCGGTGTTTAAAAAACAGGATTCACTGACTGAATCCAAATAAACCGATAGCACATGTTTATGAATGCCGACGATAATAGTCTTTATTTCCACTTCACTTAACCTTCCACCCTCTTTCCAGTCCGGCTGCCATGAAGCGAGCCTCTCCCTTAATGCGTCTGTACGATCGAGAGAACAGCCATCAATATACTCCATCACAAGGGCATCAGGGCTGGATAACGATACAGCCACCTCAGGTACCCTGAACTGAACTGGCACCTGATGGCCTGAACCGGTACTTACGCGGTACTCATTGCTTTCTGTCAAATCTTTTAATGTCACAGACGCTTTTTCGGTAAACTTAAGTTCCCGTGATAAATCACACTCATTACTAAAACTCTTGAATGCCCTGGAAAAGTCGTCAAAGTCCTTCTCTGACATAAAACCCGAGTTATTAAGGTTAGAAAACAGACCGGTCATTATCGAAACATCAGTGTTAATTTTTTCTGCCAATTCTGGTGATAAATATTTAACAGCAAAGTCTTGTCCATCAATATTAAACTGATCGACCTGGCAAATAGTCCCACGCCCAAGTGTTTCAACATGCCGGACAGTTGCTGCTGAAACGGCAGTGTTAGCCATGACCTGGCTACTGCTGTCATTATCAGCTGCGCCTGATCGTTCCTGCATGGCACCTTCAGAAAGCAGCCTGTCAGAACGCAATCCGGCATTAGCCACATTGCGCTCGACAACTTTCCTGATTACCTCAGGATCAACCTTGCCTGCCGAATACTGACTTGCGGATTTCACTATGTCAGTCACATAGTTATAAACCTTTTGATCTGATTTAAAACACTCAGCCGGTGCTTGAGTTGCTGCCAGGTATTGGCCTATTTTGCCGCATAGCCCACCATTTTCATGGTAAAACTGAGCAATTGCTTCAGGAGAACGTAAACAGACTTTCTTCGCCACTGCAGCGCCGCAACTGGCAGCCACTCCAAGAACACGTGATGTCCTCTTGAGGGTGCGGGTGACTCTCTGTGTTATTGAGCCAGCCGCCTGAGATATCGTCCTGAAAACCAGGGAGTCACCCGCTCTGGAGTGACCTGCTGCAGGGTGCTCATGCGCGGGTTGCAATTGCTTATGGGGATTAATGGCGGTGACAGTGCTTTTTGATGCACTGGTGGAAGCGTTAGCCTCAAACACCCTATTGTATGCACCAGTGCTGGTCACTCCTGCGGTATTATTCGAAACGTCCATATCAACTCCTTGGTTCATCCATATTGTTTACATACAGCTTTGACTTGAATGAATCAAAAAAGTTCATTTTTAATGCTTATCATTTATTGGTCTACACAAAAGCGCAGGATGCTGAATCGGCTGTTCTTTCAGTCGCTGATCACTTATCAGACCCGTGCCTGATACTATTAATCCAGAACGCTATGGGTAGGCAACAGGCGATAGCACAACATTTCAGTTCACAAACATGACTGGCTGGCAAAGCCAGCACCAACAATACTGTTGTCGGGTGGTGTGGTTATTATTTCTGGAGGTGGTTCACGATAATAGCGAGAGTGTCTTCTAAGTCGTGGCGGCAGTAAATTGGTCTGAAAACCCGCTTTTGTTCGTCAAATAGCTCGCTATTCTCGATAATACTCCCAGTTATCCATTAGCGACTCCAGTTGCCCTATATACTGGCGATATGCAGACAATTGCCACCCAACCCGCAGTAATATGGGATTGTTCGGACTGATCTGAAAACCCAGACTTTGAGCAAATTTGTCAAAAGGAACAGCGACAATTTTGTGCAAGGCTGTAATGTCAGCCTTCTGCACATCTTGCTCCACATGTTCCATGGCAAGCCGGATCAAAAATCGCGTCAATAGCTCCACAAACGCAGCCTCTGATTGGACAGGCCCCTCCGTATCAGAATCGTCCGAGATGTCTTTTAACCAATGATAAATCTGACTGCAAATTTCTCCAACGCTAGCTTCTCTCTGAAATTGTTGTAATTCATCAATGGGGGGTATGATATCCGGTCCAAAGCCCCTACGATAAGTTTCAATAAATGTTTCTATAGATTCCTGCGCTTCCGGGGATATTGCCGTGCAAACCAGAGCCCGGATGTCAACTTCGTCGGTTGTATCCATCGAGCTTGGGATATTTTCCTCTTCAATCAGGCCATTCCCGTTAGCACGGTTATGAAACAACAAGAACAGTCCTGCAAGAAGTGAATAATAAACAGGGTCTTTCATCATGCGCAAAATATCGTTATTGCCAGTACTGTTGGCGTGATCAATACAATAAATACTGATACGATCACTCTCCAGTTTCACCATGAAATTACCCGTTTGGGGGTCAGTATTTAAAAAAAAGGATTCACTGAATAAATCCAAATAAGCTTCTAGCACAAGTTTATGAATGCCGACAATAATAGTATTTATTTCCGTTTCAGTTAGCCTTCCACCCTCTTTCCAGTCCGGCTGCCATGAAGCGAGCCTCTCCCTTAACGCGTCTGTACGATCAAGAGAACAGCCATCAATATACTCCATCACAAGGGCATCAGGGCTGGATAAGGGTACAGACACCTCAGGTACCCTGAACTGAACCGGCACCTGATGGCCTGAGTCGGTAGCTACATGGTAGCGCTTGGTTTCTGTCAAATTTTTTAAGGCCTCAGACGCTTTTTCGGTAAACTTAAGTTCCCGTGATAAGTCACACTCATTACTAAAACTCTTGAATGCACTGCAAATGTCGTCAAAGTACATCTCTGAGATAAAACCCCAGTCATAAAAGAAAGAAACCAGGCTGTTCACCAACGAAACATCAATATTAATTTTTTCTGCCAACTCTGGTGATAAATATTTAACAGCAAAATCTCGTCCACCAATATTAAACTGATCGACCTGGCAAATACTCCCACGCCCGAGTGTTTTAACATGCCGGACAGGTGCTGCTGAAACAGCACTGTTAGCCATGAACTGGCTACTGCCGTCATTATCAGCTGTGCCTGATCGTTCCGGCATGGCATCTTCAGAAAGCAGTCCGGCATTAGCCACATTGCGCTCGATAACTTTCCTGATTACCTCAGGATCAACCTTGCCTGCCGAGCACTGGCTCGCGACTTTTACCATGTTAGTCGTGTAGTTATAAAGATCTTGATGTGATTTGAAATACTCAGCCGGTGCTTGTTTTGCCGCTACGTATTGGCCTATTTTGCCCCACAGTCCGCCATTTTTATGGAAAAACTGAGCAATTGGTTCAGGAGAACGATAACAGAGAACCTTCGCCATAGTAGCGCCACCACTGCAAGCCAACCCAATAACACGCGATGTCCTTTTCAGGGTGCAGGTGACTCTTTGGGTAATTGAGCTAGCCGCCTGAGATATCGTCCTGAAAACCAGGGAGCAACCCGCTCTGGAATGGCCTGCTGCAGGGTGTTCATGGGCGTGTTGCAATTGCTTATGGGGATTAACGGTGGTAACAGTGCTTTTTGATGATGTACTGGTGGAAGCAGCGTTAGCCTCAGACACCCTATTGTATGCACCGGTGCTAGTCACTCCTGCGGTATTATTCGAAACGTCCATATCATTCCCCCTGGTTCATAAATAATGTTTACATACAATCTCTGACTTGAATGAATCAAGAAAGTTCATTTTTAATGCTTATTATTTTCAATTTTGAATTGAAAAAACTGTAGATAGGTGGAGAAAAATTGAATGGTCGAGAACAAATAGAGACCAATCTTACACCGCTGGCAGCACTCAATATTCACATATCACCATTGACTGTTTAAACTCGCCCGGATTATCTCAACCAGAGTGAGCCAAGAAGTGACCTGGCATATCATCGGTGCTGGCAGTATGGGCTGCCTGTGGACAGCTCAGTTCCTCAGGGCGGACATGAAAGCTACCCTGCTTGTTCGGGAACAGAGCTTGCACTCACTCAACGTTACCCAGCCTGTTCTGGCCATTGATGAACTGGATGGAGTCAGTCAACACTTCCCTATCAAACTGGATTCTTCCGAATCTCTCACTGACTCGATAACCCATTTATTGGTCTGCACAAAGGCACAGGATGCTGAACCGGCCGTTCTTTCACTCGCTGATCACTTATCAGACCAGTGCCAGATACTATTAATCCAGAACGGTATGGGCAGCCAACAAGCAATAGCACAACATTTCAGTTCACAAACCGTATGGGCCGCATCGACAACAGAAGGGGCATGGATGAAAGACGTTCTGCATGTCTGTCATGCCGGTCGTGGATCAACCTGGGTGGGTCCTGTTGGTCAGAAGCCTGAGAATGCTGTTTGGCAAGGATTAAAAGGCGCTCTGGAAAAGCTGCCAGTTGACATTCAGTTTACCCATCAGATTGAAGAAAAGCTCTGGGATAAACTGGCAGTCAATTGTGCCATCAACGGTCTTACTGCCTTGTATGATTGCAGGAATGGACAACTGCTGGACACTGAAGAGCGTCAACAACGTTTAGCAGCATTGGCTGAAGAAGTGACACAGGTGAGGCAAGCGGCCGGCATTCCCGGTTCAGAAAACCTTCTTGAGCTGGTCAGGCAAGTCTGCCGGGATACCGCAATGAACCGCTCTTCTACCTGCATGGATGCCCGACAGGGTCGAAAAACCGAGCTGGCGTTTATTAACGGTTATCTGATCGAGCAGGCTGAAAAGCTGGGCGCGGAGGCGCCTGCCAATCGGACACTGATGAGAGAGCTGGCAGAACTCAACATCCGTTAGCCAAAAAATAACGTCAAGGCATCAGCGACAAGTCAATTCAAGAGTGAGGTGTACGCCATAACTTAATGGCTGATCCAAATGGACAAGTGAAGTGATCGGTTTTGAGGGTCTCTCCGGTTTTTGCATCCGAGGCAATAAACCAGATATTAAATTCTTTATTATTTTCTCTGGAGAGGGTGTAGGCACTTTGCCACTCCATCCAGGCTGGCCAGTCTATCCAGTCTGGCAGAGGTCTGGCATCCCTGACTTCGGCCATTAAATAGGAGTTCAGTTTATAGCTCGTTAACATCATTATCGAGCCATCTTCATTGATGGTGTTTCGTTTAAAAATAGTGACCTCTTTTCCATGGAAACTCTGTACCGCCTGATGAGAATGATGCTTAAGTTTCTTGAGCTTATGAGTACACTGTCCAAAATCAATCACACCGATAACAGGGACCTCTCCCTGTTCAAGAGCGCCCTTCAGGGCTATGTAGGAATTAATTTGTCTGGTCTCGCCCCATACCTGAGAGCAGGACATGGTCAGGGCAAGAAGAGCACACTTAAAGGGCTTGATAATGTACATATCTTTGGTCTTCTGCGTGTTCTGAACATGACCCCCGAGTATAGATCATGTCAAGCTGGTACAGTCGGCAAGAACAAAGACATGAGACAACGATTTGTTTATAATCCCCGCCAATTCTTCATGATTTCCGGCCATATATTAGTAGAGTCAACATGCAGCCCCGAGACAATCTCGCTTCCGACCTGACCGACACCATCCAGCACAATGTTCGCAATGCCCTGGAAGAAGACATCGGCTCAGGTGATATTACGGCCTCCCTCATTCCTGCCGGGCAAATGGCCAAAGCACGCATCCTCTGTCGTGAACCTGCGGTTATTGCGGGACGCCCCTGGTTTGATGAAGTATTCAGGCAGATTGACCCATCGGTGACTCTGGACTGGCAGGTTCAGGAAGGTGAACAGGTGGGAGCGGATCAGGTTCTGGTTTTTATGGAAGGTCCTGCCAGAAGCCTGTTAACCGGTGAACGTACAGCCATGAACTTTCTTCAGACCCTTTCCGGCACTGCTACCCGCTGTTCTTACTACGCCAATCTGGTCAAAGCGACGGGCGTTAAACTGCTGGACACCCGTAAAACCCTGCCCGGTCTTCGCCTCGCCCAAAAGTACGCCGTCATGGCAGGCGGATGTCACAATCACCGGATCGGGCTTTATGATGCCTTCCTGATCAAGGAGAACCATATTGCCGCCTGTGGCGGGATTGAGCAGGCAGTCAGCACCGCCCGCGCCATGGCTCCGGGCAAGCCTGTGGAAGTTGAGGTCGAAAACATGGAAGAGTTCCAGCGGGCAAGAAGCGCTGGTGCCGACATCATTATGTTGGACAACTTCCCTCTGGACGCACTGCGTGAAACCGTCGAACTGAACAACTCCCTGCCAGCACCTCAACCCGGGCTGGAAGCTTCCGGGGGTATTACCGATGAGCGCCTGCCGGTAATTGCAGCGACCGGAGTCGACTTTATTTCCATCGGAACACTCACCAAAGATATTCAATCCATTGATCTGTCCATGAGACTGGTTGATACCACAGAGATCTGAACAGGAAGCCAAAACCATGAGTAAAATTCTGGTCACAGGAGGTGCAGGCTATATCGGTAGCCATACCTGTCTGGAATTATTAAACGACAACTACGAAATAGTGGTTCTGGATAACCTCAGCAACAGCAGCGAAGAATCTCTGAGCCGGGTTCAGGAGATTACCGGCAAAACACTGGCGTTTGTCAACGGCGACATCCGCGATCGAGCTTTGCTGGACGCCCTCTTTCAGCAACACGATTTTGAAGCCGTTATTCACTTTGCGGGGTTGAAAGCCGTAGGGGAGTCTTGCGAAATCCCTCTCGATTACTATGAAAACAATGTCTACGGCACCCTTGTACTCTGCCAGGCCATGCAGGCAGCCAATGTAAAACGCATTGTCTTCAGCTCGTCAGCGACCGTTTATGGTGATCCTGCCAGTCTGCCGATCACAGAAGATTTTCCGCTGAGTGCCACTAACCCTTACGGCCGCTCGAAACTGATGGTGGAAGAAGTACTGGAAGATCTCTTCAAATCGGATACTGACTGGAGCATTGCCCTGCTTCGTTACTTTAATCCGGCAGGTGCTCATTCTTCTGGTCGCATTGGCGAAGATCCTAATGACACCCCTAACAACCTGATGCCCTACGTGACTCAGGTGGCCATTGGAAAGCTGGAAAAATTAAGAGTTTTTGGTAACGACTACCCCACCATCGACGGCACCGGAGTTCGTGATTATATCCACGTGGTGGATTTGTCAGTGGGTCATGTCAAAGCCATAGAAAAACTTCGTACGACCAAAGGCGTACATACCTGGAACCTCGGCCTGGGCAAAGGCTACAGTGTTCTGGAAATAGTTGCGGCGTTTGAAAAAGCGTCTGGCCAAAATGTACCTTACGAGATCACGGCTCGCCGTTCCGGTGACATTGCCGCCTGCTATGCCAATACCGACAAAGCTCTGAATGAGCTGGGTTGGAAAGCAGAGCGGGGGCTTGAAGAAATGGTGACCGACGCCTGGCGCTGGCAGTCCGACAATCCGGATGGATACAACCCTTAACTTTAATGGGGCTTTAATGCCCCATTTCGATCAGTTTCGTCTTATCTGGCCGATCAATTAAAGACGTCCCCCTCCCCGGAAAACTGATCATGAAACACCTTTTTTCGCTTTTTCTCCTGCTCATTCCAATCACTGTATGGAGCGCCTGTCCAAGCTGGACCTCCGAGCAGGCTGAAAAGCAGATCGTTGCTCTGCAAAAAGAGATCAGACATAACGATGACCTTTACTACAACAAACACTCTCCCGTGCTCACCGACCATGAATACGATGCGCTGAAAGCGCAACTGCAATCTCTGATAAAGTGTTTTCCGGAACTGACACTTCCCCCTGTTGCTGAGGAGAATATCGAGGGAGACGTTGACCATCGCGCCTTTATGGGTAGCTTGAAAAAGGCCCGGGACATTGATGATATCAAAAAATTTCTCAAACAAGCCGGTAAGGAAATCATTCTGGTTCAACCCAAGATTGACGGTGTTGCGGTTGAGCTGGTTTATCAGAACGGCAAACTGGTCGCCGCTTCTACCCGGGGCACAGGCGACAGAGGGCAGAATATTCTTGATGCCGTCAAACACATGCCCATGATCCCGAAAGCGCTGATTACGGAATATAACGATATTGTCCTGCACGGAGAACTCTTTGCCCGCCTGAATGAGACCGTCAAAAATTCCGTTTATAGCAGTGCCCGTCATTATGTCTCCGGCCATATCAGCCGCAAAGAACTGGATGTTTCGTCACTGGGCAGTATCGAATTTTTCCCATGGCGCTGGGTCAACAGCCCTTTTGATAGCGACAAGACGGTGATTAATACCCTGTACGGCTATGGTTTTGAGCTACCTGCCGAGCATACCCAACGGGGTAATACTCTGAAAGAGATAGAAAAAATTCGTGATACCTATAATAAACGCAGCGATATGGAGCCCTTCCTTATGGACGGTATCGTTCTGAAACTGGATAACCTCGAGCTTCGTAAAAAACTGGGCTGGGAGAGCCAGAATCCAGCCTGGGCCATTGCCTGGAAATTCCCTTCCGACAGTGCGATAACCACAGTTAAAGGCGTTGATTTCAGAGTGGGACGTACCGGCCAGATCACCCCGGTACTTCAGCTGGAACCGATAGCGATCGGAGGGGAAACTGTTCGGCAGGTATCACTGGGCAGCATCAAAAACCTGTCTGAGAAGGATATCGCTATTGGTGACCAGATTTCTGTGCAACTGAAAGGCGCTGCTAGACCGGTTTTTGGTCAGGTTGTTCTGAGGCCGGAGCATCGCACCCGACCAATGTTTCCAGACCCGAAAAGATACAATGCCTTCTCCTGCCTTGAGTTAAAGCCGGGCTGTGAAGAACAGTTTACTGAAAGATTGAAATGGCTGGGGATAAGTCTGGATATTCCCTTTTTGCACGAGCCACTGATAAAAAAGCTGATGGCAAATAAGGCCATTGACCGCTTTCCAGATAGTTTCAAAGTGTCTGAGTCTGACCTGAAACAGGCTGGCTTGAATGAACATTCATCGAAACAGCTGCTATCAGTACTCAACACACTTCATAGGATTTCTCTAAAGTCCCAGATAAGAGCCCTGAGCATTCCACAGCTGGGAGAAACCCGTTCCAGAAAGCTGGCAAGCCATTTTGAAAGCTGGGACAAAATTCTTGATGCCACGCCAGAGGAAATGGCGGCTGTGGTTTTGATGTCCGTTAAGCAGGCTCAGAGGGCTAAAAGCTATTTGAATACTCCAAGCATCAGGGACTCTATTGAATGGTTCAGACAGCCCTGATTCTTCTTCTGGCCTTCAATCTCAGGTCACCCTCATAGATTTACCAAACAGAAAAAAGGCCGGAATTAAATCCAGCCTTCGAAGAAACTACGTCAGTAAAGTTCTAGGGCGAGTAATCTGGTGTAGTAGTTAAAGAATCATTGCTGCACAATGTACCACCACCATTACATGTAAGAGTCCATACAGTGCCTGTTGCATCAGGAGTGTACGTTAAAGTCTGTGAAGCAAAAGCCCCACCTGGCGTTATGGTGATAACTCCATCCACTACAGAAGTAATAGTGTTTCTTGCAGCAGGAATACCAGTACCAGACGAACCAGCATCACAATTAGCGATAGGATTGGTTTGAGCACAAATACCTACAGCCGTCTTGTACTGGCTGGCTTCACTCAACGCGGCGTTTATTGTCGCATTACGGGTATAATTCTGGTACTGGGGAATCGCCACTGCCGCCAGAATACCAATGATCGCCACTACGATCATCAGTTCGATCAGCGTGAAACCCAGCATCCTGGACATCCATGTTTTCATCTCGTTATCCTCGATCATTGAATAGCTGCCCTCCGCCAATACACTGGGCCCCACAGGTCAGTCTCTAGCAAGATGTCGGCGCTCATGACCAGAGCTTTAGGACTTACCTTTCGTTTTTAAAACCGCTGATTTCTCGTGATTTTCAGATGTGGCCCGATAAGCCTTATACAGGCTTTTCTTCAGGGGCAGCTGCCATGAAAAATCTCACCCTTTTCGCCAATAAAAAACTCTCTCTTGTTGCCCGGGTCATTACTGTTGTGCTGATACTGACATCCACTGCGATCACCGGCGCTGTCAGTCTTCAACATGTCTACCAAGGTGAAGTGGATCGTTATTTTGAGCAGGGGCAAGACTCAGAGCTGATGCTGATCATTCAATCGGGGCACCACACACTCAAAACCACAGGCGTGGGAAAAGACAATTTCAGACCCTTATTAGGCAGTGAACTGGGAGAATATCAGAATCACACCTTTGTTGGCTGGCACGCAGATTTCAGACAAATGACCCGGGAAGGTGGGTTTCCTTTCTTCATGCTCTACGAAGTCAGTTATCAGAAAGGGCGGACTCAGGAGTATTTTTCCTACCAGGGCCTACTGAATCCACAACTGGTAGCCAGAGAAATCCATATTAATTAACAAGGTGAAAGGCTCCATTCTGCCAGAAACGTGGGGCCATGGATTCAAAGGGAATTGAAACTGGGTAGGTTCCCTGAATAAACTCAACGTAGAAAATGCTAAAGAAGGTAATAGACAACAAGATAAGCATTGAAGCCAACAGCTTTGAAACACTCAGTTCGTAATCCTTAACTTCAGCAATGACCTTCACTCTGTCCTTATCGTGAGCATACAGACAATAGCCCACTACCAGCAACATCATCATCTGACTCACAGGCGTGATAAATACACCACTGATCTGGGCATGAAGCACCGCACTCAGAATAGCCCAAAAGGCCGATATCTGGATATAGGTTTGCTGCCCCGACAATGATCCTCTCTCTAACCTTTTTTTCAGCCGCATCAGGTAAGAAACGCCACCCCAAAGCATGACGATAACAAAGCACAATGTAGCCAGCGTCCCCCACTCAGAAAGCCATTGCAAAACAATATTATGGGGCGATCCCAGTCCATTGTCTGATGAAAGAATAAAATGCTGAGGCCCCACCCCAAACAGGGGATTATCTAATGCCAGTTGCCAGGCAGTGATCCAAAGCTCAACACGATCATAGGTTTTCAATGCCGCTGAGAGTGGTCTGAATCCATTGACTCCATGCCCCAATAAATAAGGAATGAGCCAGATAAAAACCGTATAAGCGATCAACCCAACCATCAATGCTTTTGTATGAACTCGAATAATGGGTGTTATTACTTTCTGGAAACAAAAGTAAATAGCTATTCCACTCATAACCAAAGACAGAAGGATGCCTCGGCTCTGTGATAAAAAAATGAAAAAATACATAATCATCAAGGGAATCCAGCTTAGCCTGTGAACCAGTGACCCCTTGCTTTTCGACAAAAGGGGCAGTAAAGCCAAAAGTGGAATCAGCCAGTTCTGCGCATGATTCAAAATCCTGGGGTTAGTAAATCCATAAATCGTGTGCATCCAGGACTCAGGCGGATATTGTAAATAAACGGCATAGTGAAACAGGTAGCCAAAACCATAAAGCCCTATAGCCATACCAATGACACTGATAATGCCTGCCAGCTTTCTCTCATCAATACTTTTGGCCAGGAGTAAAGTGCTCATCATCAGTAAACCATAGAGCCCAACCTCCTGAATGCCTTTTAACGGATACTCACTCATTAATGCCGAGCATGATCCAAACCCTAAGCCAAGGAAGATCAAGACTCTGGCCAGAACGGGCAAATAAGCAAAGCCATTCAGGGACTGATAGCAAACCATAAACAACCCAGAGGCAACAGAAAGAAAAACAACTTGAACAACTCGCCTGAAGTTGTAGCTGGACAGTCCGAAATCCCAGATTTGAAGAGCCGACCACATTGCCAGTAGTGTCAGCGTCATTATAAGAAACACTGCGCTTTTATGGTGAGACTGATGAATGAACGTGAGCATGAGCACTGAATTTATGTGGACATAATCATCGTATATCGGCTATGAGCCGGACAAGAGTAGCCTCGGTAACTTTAAAAAGAGAAGAGAACAAAGAGAGAGAACAAAAAGAACAAAAAGGACATCCAAAGAGAGAGAGGAAGGCACCACAACAAAAAGGACACAACAAGAGAACAAAAAAAACACCCATATATTTGACGAACAAAGAAAGAGAACAAAAAAGACACCCATATATTTGAAGAGAACAAAAAGGACACCCATATATTTGACAGAACAAAAAGGACATCCAAAGAGAGAGAGGAAGGCACCACAACAAAAAGGACACAACAAGAGGAAAAACAAAAAAAAACAAAAAGGACATCCATATATTTGACCAATCGACTGGTTAAGCTATTTTTCTCATGTTTACGATTTTTACCCACCATAGCAATAGGAGATCTCATGACTCAAGCCCGCAGCAACCTGATTGATTCAGGTTCGACACCCTATTACCACTGTGTGTCTCGGTGCGTCCGCAGGGCTTACTTGTGTGGTGAGGATCATCTGACCGGGAATAGTTTTGAGCATCGCAGGCAGTGGGTGGTCGACCGTCTGCGTACATTGACCTCTGTCTTTGCTATCGAAGTCTGTGCTTATGCTGTGATGTCTAATCACTATCACCTGGTACTACACATCAACATCAATGAGTCTGACAAGTGGAATCGAGATGAAATACTGCGGCGATGGACTACCCTTTTCACAGGTCCATTATTGATCCAACGCCATTTGAGCAATGCAAAGCTCAGCAGCTCGGAGCTCAGCCGTATCGATGAATATGTGGCTGAGTATCGTAGCCGTTTGAAAAGTATCAGCTGGTTTATGCGTTGCTTGAACGAACATCTTGCCCGTGAAGCCAACAGGGAAGATGGTTGTAAGGGCCGATTCTGGGAAGGACGTTTTAAAAGTCAGGCGTTACTGGATGAAGCCGCTTTACTGACCTGTATGGCTTATGTTGACCTTAACCCTATCAGGGCAAAACTTGCCTCAACACCAGAGCAATCCGACTATACCTCTATCCAAAAACGCATTGAAAAAACTACCGAAGCAACAGATAGCAGGCAGCCGTTCATGTTGAAGCCTTTTCAGAACCAGGAGCAAGACCCGAATAAAACATTGCCATACATTCTTCATGATTATCTGGAGCTGGTAGACTGGAGTGGAAGAGCGGTCAGAAAAGATAAGAAAGGTTCTATAGCGGAAAGCTCACCTCCTATCTTGGCAAGACTAGAAATAGATGGTGACGAATGGCTAAAAACCATGAGCAGAAACAATCGATTTTATCGTGCAGTCGGACGACTGAAGGCCATGAAGGCATATGCGATCAGTACAGGTCAACGTTGGCTTCAGGGGTTATATTGTTGTGGCCAGTTATTTCAGCCTGGTTGATTCATCTTTTGCCTTATACGCCACATTCTTACCGAATAGATTTGGTGAGATGGGATTCTGCATATTTTATAAACCTAATAAGTTGTATTTCCTTGTTTTATCGAGTTTAGGGTCATCCCAAGTTTGATCCGATCAGGTATTTTTTATGCGTGACGGGCTATGTATTGGCTTCTGGTCAAGAAATTTTATGGGTGTCTTATTTTCCTTCTATGGTGTCCTATTTTCTATTTCTATGGGTGTCCTAATTTCTCTTGGTTAAGAAATTTTGTGAGCGTCTTAATTTCTTTTAATTTCTTCCTTCTTGGGTGTCCTAATTTCCTAATTGGCTATGTATTGGCTTCTGGTCAAGAAATTTTATGGGTGTCTTATTTTTCTTTTTCCTTCCTTATGTGGGTGTCCTAATTTCTCGCTATTATTTTCCTTCTCTTTCTATGGGTGTCCTATTTTCCATGCGTTTTCCATTCCACCATTCTATGGGTGTCCTATTTTCCATTAATGAAGTGGCTTACCAGGTCGGACATAAATACCTGACAGTGGTTTATCAGATTGATCGCAGTTGCACCCGGCTATTATGGGTTGGTCAGGATCGTACTGAAGCCACAACTAGAAACTTTTTCTTCTTTTTTGGCCCTGAGCGTAGTCAGCAACTGAGGTATGTCTGCTCTGACATGTGGAAGCCCTATGTAAAGGCGATCGCCGAGTTTGCCAATCAGGCGCTGCATATTCTGGATCGATTTCACATTGTGGCCATGCTGAACAAGGCCATCGATGAGGTCAGGGCATCAGAACACAAACAGCTTCAGGCTGATGGCTATGAGCCTGTTTTGAAAAAGACCCGTTGGTGTCTGCTGAAACGGAAGGAAAACCTGACCGAGAAAGAAGAGATCAAGTTAAATACAGTGCTTCAGTATAATCTCAAAAGTGTCAGGGGCTATCTGCTCAGAGAGGAGTTTCAAGTGTTCTGGGGTTACATATCACCACACTGGGCAGGAAAGTATCTGGACCGGTGGTGTACAAGAGTCATGCGGTCAAAGATAGAGCCGATGAAGAAAGTAGCTAAAACTGTTCGGCGGCACAGGCCACTGATCCTGAATTGGTTCAGGGCAAAAAAAGCATTTTCCAGCGGAATTGTGGAAGGTCTGAACACCAAGATAAAACTCACTACGAGAAAATCGTATGGTTTCAGAACCTATAGATGTGCAGAAATCGCTTTATATCATGCACTGGGCAACCTGCCCGAACCAGAAATGCCACACAGATTTTGCTGACGAGGCAGAAAAAGAAATAATGCCAATCAGGACTTCCAGTTCATCTTTAACACAGGGCAGCAAAATCATCAAGACATTTTGTGAGCATCCAAATTCCCTCAGTTTCTCTTTATATTTTCCCCCTATAGACTTCAAGAGTAATCTTATCTTCTTTTTTAACTCCCAAATATCTCCTTGAAGATGAGAACATTCTAAAATATGGTCGGTCATCCGAATTTTTTAAAGCTGAAAACAATGTAGGCACAAACTTCTGGCCAAATATAGATTTAGAACAGGCTTTATTATTTGATGTTTTTATAACTCTACCGAATGACGATTTTATTTTTTCAAATTCCTTGTAGATTCTTTGCATTTTTTTAGCGGATGAAGGGGAAGATTTTTTTTCGCACTGAAATAAACTCAAATCACAATCTTCTTTAAATTCTTTTGCTTGATTGTTTATCATTGAAGAGTCACCAGTAATCCATTGTTCAAGAGTGAATGCTCCAGAAACTGACTGTAGTAAGTGAAATTTTTCAGCTCCCCTAACAATAACAAAATCATGAATACTTTCCTCTTCGCTATCATCCGAAACTTTAAGCTTATGAAAAAACACGTAATCATGCTTTGGGTCATTATTGAGGTAGTTCTTATATCCATCCTGATCATCAGGTGAAAAAATAGTAGATTCTGAATAGCTTTTCAGATCGAAGTTTTTTTGAAGAACTAAAGACGTTACGCTGCTTATCGTTTCTTCTTCCAGTTCACCCAAACTCAATTCTAATGCTAATGAAAATGTGTCGCTTTTTTTTGCAAGAACCCTGTCAGGCATATATTTTTTGTCGACACCCAGTACTCTTAAAACATCGGATAACAGTCTACTATCTCGCTCACTATAAAGTGAAACAGGCCTTGAAAAAGCACAGGCTGTCTCATCTGAAGTACTTTGAAAAAACGGTGACTTTTCCTGTAGTTCGATTGATTGCCCTGCATAGGTTGCTGAGGGCAAATTGAGACAATGCGGAGAACTTTCATTATATACAGTAACTTCTTTACCCATAATGAAACCAGTGGGTAATTTCCCTCTTCGGGCGCGCTTGGGTGGTGGTGAGTTTGAAAAAACTGTGTCGGAATTTTTATTTATGCCATCCATGTCGGTTATCTCCCTGATAAGTATTTTTCCTCGATTAGCAAGAGCTTACAAAATTACTCCTAATAACTTAGAGGCGTTTTTAGCATAAAAGTTCATAGCAAGCTGTTAAGTGCAACTAACAAAGTTTCTGTCTTTCAGTAAGGGCAGGACGGTTTTACACATTGACACCTTGTTTCCAGACTCCACAGACTGACGTAGAACTCTGGCCCCTTGCTTTTAAACCCTCTGGGTCACAACGTGGGAGTCCATACGTTATCTCAAGTTACGAAGCTCGGCTTTCGAGGGGGGTGATGTGTTTCCAAACAGGTTGCAAGTACAAGTCGGAAATTTTTTGGATGCCCTGATTTCTTTGGGAACAAGTAAAAAATTTTATGGGTCTCTCTCACACTAATCTATCCTTCTTATCTGTAAACCAGAAGGCAAGGGTAGAATTATTAAACACTCACTCTTTGCAACACTGCTGTTACTGTCGTTGTCTGTCATCTGTCTAGCGAAACCGCTAACAAGGCGTTTTATTATTGAACTTGAACAGAATGCAGATTTTCCAAACCAGAACTTTTCTATAAAGATTGACCAAGGCACATTGTCGGGCAGCCTGCCAGACATTGCCGACATAAATGGCTGCGCAGAAGCGGATTTACCGCCTGATAACAAACGACACAAACCTGACAGTTATAGGGTAAAAACGACCCTCGTTGAGTCGATTTCCTGGCAATGGCTTTACACCACAAACCTGCTGGTTACCTACGAACTGCTCCTGACCAGTAGAGATATCTCTCTATGTTTAAAGCCTTATTTATGGATACCTGTAGAAGCATTTATAACCGTCGGCCTGCTTTTAAAAAGCAATTGGAACCCGGATTCATTGCTGTTTAACCCGATTGAACAACATGAAACGAATCAAAGTCACCTGCTTGCGATAACCGCTGCGATGCCTGGCTCTGAACATGAACAACAAGGCCGACCATCAGAATCATCCGGCCAGCAGGGCCTACGTACCGACAGCTACCCTAAAGACTATTTCATCAATCTACTGTATTCTGACTCTGGCGAGAATAACGGATTCCCTCAACAACACTCGCACACTTTGGGTCTAAATTGTTTCATTTTTCCCTGCAGTGACGTTTGTCAATTCCGACAATCTTCCGATGCGTCCTACAACGCAACCCCAGATTCTAGAGAAAGTTCAACAGACCACAAAGAAGCAAGACCCGGACAAATATCATGCCCCCATCTGGCTGATACAAACGGCCCTTCCAGACAAGCAACCTGCAACGTGATAGTGTTCGGGAAGGATGGCCAGCTGCGACAATGCGGGAAGGTCTACAAGAATAAACGAGCACTAAAGTCTCATAAAAGCAGATTCCATAGCGGCCAAAAGACCTGTGATTTGATGGTGATTACAGAGGATAAAGAGTCGCAGCCATGCGGAAAGGTCTTCCAGAATGCCAGAGGCCTGGAAAATCACAAAAGCATTGTCCACAGCGGGCAAAAAACCTGTGCTGTAACCATAATCGGGAAAGGTGGCCAGCCGCAGCCATGTGGAATAATCTGCAGCAATGCTCGATCTTTGACGGTGCATAAAAGTCGATACCACACCGCTCAGAAAACCTGTTCCATAACCTATATCGGGGAGGACGGAAATCAGCGGCCATGCGGGAAGGTCTGCAAGAATGCTATAGCCCTGACGGAACACAAAAGCAAATTCCACAGCGGGCGAAAAACCTGTAACGTATCGGTGGCTGGAAAGAACGGCCAGCCAGTGCCGTGCGGGAAGGTCTGCCAGAATGCTATAGCCCTGTCGAATCACAAAGGCAGCTATCACAGCAGGCAACAAACCTGTATGAAAAACGTGATCGGGGATGATGGCCAGCTGCGGCAGTGCGGGACAATCTGCAGAAATGTTCCAACTCTGTCGTATCACATAAGAAGAGAGCACTGCGGGCTACAAACCTGTAAAGTAAACATGGTTGGGGAAGATGGTCAGAAACGGCATTGCGGGAAAGTCTGCAAGAACCCTGATGCCTTGTCGAATCACAAAAGAAGAGATCACAGCGGGCAAAAAATCTGTGATAAAACCATAATCGAAGATAATGGCCAGCTGCTACCATGCGCGAAGGTCTGCAATAATGCTAAAGCCCTGTCGGATCACAAAACCAAATACCACGCCGGGCAACAAATCTGTGACGTGGCCGTGATCGGACATGATGGCCAACCGCAGCCGTGCAGGAAGGTCTTCAAAAATTCAAAAAACCTCTTGAATCACAAAAGAATACATCGAAAACGCAAGCCTTTTGATGTGGATCGGGACACTTATCCTATTCCATGAACTGACACCCGCCCTTGCATAAGGAAAACTCAGAAACACGCTTTTTTCTTCAACTCGTTCCCAGGCTCTGAGGCTCTGGCAAAACCTTTAAGTCAGAAATTTTGTGGGTGTCCTGTTCTTTCTTGCCCCCGGATTCATGGGAGAAATTTATGGGTGTCTCAGATTGCTCGTTCTTGATTACTTTTTTACCTTTATTATCGTCCATCTCTGATATCAATGCTATCATTTACGAATTGAATACATCTGGATGACTCTAATGGCTAACCTGATAGTGCGCAATATTGATGAGGAAATAGTTGATGCCCTCAAAGCTCGGGCAGGAAAACACGGGAGAAGTGCAGAAGCTGAGCATCGAAGAATTCTGGAAGCAGCTCTCCTTCATCCCAAGAAAAAAAGCTTCACTGAAGCACTGAAAAACATTCCAGATGTCGGCTCAGATACGGACTTCGAACGTATCAATGATAACGGTGATCGTGATGTATTTAATTGATACCAATGTCATCAGTGAATTAAGAAAAAGAAACAGTGCAAATCAGGGCGTTCAGCTTTTTTTCAACACAGCACAAAAAAAATCATTAAAGCTCTACCTTAGTGTTATCTCCATAGGTGAGCTCCGTAGAGGCGTTGAAAAAATCCGTCATCGAAATGACTCCATTCAGGCAAAGCAGTTAGAGCTATGGCTAAATCATCTGGTAGATGATTATCGAGATCATATTCTTGACTTTGGTAGCACCGAAGCACAGATTTGGGGAAAACTCAGAGTACCCCGCCATGAAAACGCAATTGACAAACAAATTGCAGCAACAGCCCTTGTTTATGGCCTGACAGTAGTCACAAGAAACACCCCGGATTTTGTGGATACAGGGGTTAATTTGTTCAATCCATTTCTGGATTGAACAAAGAGATTATGTCGATGAGGCATAGCAGTCATTGCCAGAAATATTATGGGTTACCTATTTCTCCCTTGAGGAAATTTCGTGGGCGTCGCATTTCTTGCCTTTCTTCGATTCAAAGACACCCGTATATAAATATGGGTGTCTTTGATTACTTTGGTTAGAGATAAATATGGGTGTCCCAGATTATCTGTGGATGTCTCATTTATTGGTTTCTTGTCAGACATCCCGCAAAGCCCCTGACAAATACTTATGAATAATACTGGACACCAGTGTCTGGTATGGAATCCCTTCCCGCTGGGCCCGTGACTTAATCGCCATCAGGTCATGTTGGGAAATGCGGATATTAATACGCTTATCCTTTTTAAACGTCTCACTGGCCATGGCTTCCAGCGTCGTCTTGCGCTCAGGGGTCATCACAGACTCATACTCACCCTGTTCAAGGGCATTGAGCAACGTTTGCTCCTCGTTATCCAATGTTGTTTTTTTCATGATCGTTCTCCCAAATAGTCACGGGTAAATTTGCGGCTGGGAATCAGTGTTTTCAAAAAGATCTCCTGCTCACTTTCCACGTAGGGCACCAGCCAGACGTAACCCTGTACATTCACCACAAAGATCCGCTGATGCGGATACGCTTGCGGATTAGGATGGACGATGTCATCCAGCAGGCCACCATTCTCTATGTGGAAAATGACTTCCTCGAAAGACTGATCCCGTTCGCGGATCAGCTGCTGATTCTTCTGAGGGTTCCAGTTAAAGCGTTTCATCAGAGAAGTATAGCGAATGTGTGCCTTTTGTCATCAAATAAAGCAGGCAATAGTGATTCAATAGTTCGGCTTTCTGGGGGATTCAAGGATGGGAGATTCAAGGACACCCATATATAAATGTGGGTGTCTTAGATTACCTTTGTCATCAAATAAAGCAGGCAACAGAGATTCAATAGTTCGACTTTCAGGGGGATTCAATGGGTATTCAAGTATTCAAGGACACCCATATATGAATGTGGGTGTCCTAAATTACTCTCCCAGTTTATTTTTTTACTCAGTGCAATCTACTGGCTATATAACGATTCAAGCTTACACCTGATTCGGCTGCCTGAATAACTAACAAACGATGCGTTTCTGGAGTAATTCTTAACAATACTTTCCCGCTATAGTCTCTGGTTGAAAAAGGTTGCGGTATCTCTTCATTTGCATTTTTCATTTCATCTACGGTTTCCAGAACTAAATTCTGGATTCCTGATAAAGCACCTACTTGCGTTTCTTCAAGCCAGCTCAAGCCAGGAAATTCAGCACATAAGCCAACATATTCCTGATCCTCTTCAGACCAGGTTACCCGGTATGTATAACGATCAATTTTCCTATCCATTTTTATCACCCTCTATGCGTTCGATCGCCTGTAACACCTGCCTTACCTGGTAAGGTTTAGCTTTGCCCTTGTTATTTTGAATATTCACTCTTGGGTCACCAACCCAAGGTGTTTTATACACCTTATGACTTGATCCTGACTGCCTTGGTGCACCAAAGTATGATTCACAGACTTTGCAAAGGTCTCTGAACCTCACGCCTTTGGGATTACTTCTCATCTGACTGAGAATTTCAGTGATATTAGTCATACAAGGATAGTAGCATTATTGATACTATATTCAAACTGTTAAACACTCCATAGACATGAATAGACCCTTTGGGTCCTGGTGTGGGTGCCCATATTTTTTCTCAAGTTAGTGAGTTCGGCTTTTGAGGGGAGGGGTATGTATTTCCAAACAGCGTGCGGCTACGAGTCAGAAATTTTGTGGATGTCTTAGATTACTCGTTCTCTATGTGGAAAATGACTTCCTCGAAAGACTGATCCCGTTCGCGGATCAGCTGCTGATTCTTCTGAGGGTTCCAGTTAAAGCGTTTCATCAGAGAAGTATAGCGAATGTGTGCCTTTTGTCATCAAATAAAGCAGGCAATAGTGATTCAATAGTTCGACTTTCTGGGGGATTCAAGGATGGGGGATTCAAAGACACCCATATATAAATGTGGGTGTCTTAAATTACTCGCTGTATATAAATGTGGATGCCCCCGGATTCATGGGAGAAATTTATGGGTGTCCTAGATTACTCCCAGATTATTTTTTCCTATCCAGAGAAACCCACATATAAATATGGGTGTCCTAGTTTATTCGACTTTCTGGGGGATTCAAGGATGGGGGATTCAAAGACACCCATATATAAATGTGGGTGTCTTAAATTATTTGGGTGTCCCAGATTATTCTACCCAGATTATTTTTCCCAGATTATTGTGGGTGTCCCCCGCTGTGTCAGGATAGTTGTCCCGCTCACTGATTAACCAATAAAAGCTAGACAGTGGGCGATGGACGTTGAATATGCCTCGTTTTTCAGAGGAACGTAAATCAGCTGTTTTGAAAAAACTGTTACCACCACACAATCGCTCTGTGCCGGATGTTGCCAGAGAGGAAGGTATCAGCGAACAAACCCTGTATAATTGGCGTAAAAAACTACGGGACAAAGGATTACCTGTGCCAGGGAACGAACAAAAATCAGAACAATGGTCTGCTGAAAGCAAGTTTGCCGTGGTCGTCGAAACCGCTGCTTTGTCAGAAACAGAGTTAAGTGAATACTGCCGTAAAAAAGGGCTTTATCCTCAACAAGTCAAGGAGTGGAAGCACGCTTGTATTTCAGGTGCTGTTCAGGCTTCTCAGCGTGCAGACCAGGAAAGCAAGCAATTAAAACAAGAGCGTAAGCGCAATCAGAGCCTTGAAAAAGAGCTTCGCCGTAAAGACAAGGCGTTGGCAGAAGCTGCAGCCCTGCTGGTGCTATCAAAAAAGCTCGATGCCTTCTACGGGATAGACAGCGAGGACAACTGACACCTGTCGATAAGCGCCGCCAACTGCTGACATGGTTTGATGAGGCTATAGCAAACGGCGCTTCTCGCTGGAAGGCTGCTGAACAATTGGAAATATCCCTGAAAACACTGAATCGCTGGCGCGATGACAATGGTGCAGTGTTAACGGACAAACGCCCGGATGCCTTGCGCCCGGTACCCTCTAACAAACTGACTGAGGAAGAGGAGCAACGTATTCTGACTATCAGTAATGAAGATGAGTATGCGAGCCTGCCACCATCGCAGATCGTGCCAGCCCTTGCAGACAAGGGAGTATACGTTGCTTCTGAATCTAGCTTTTACCGTGTGTTGAAAAAGTATGGTCAGTTGCACCACCGCGGTCGTTCAAGAAAGCGATCGAAAAGCAACAAGCCGACAACCTATGTTGCTACTGGCCCTAACCAGGTCTGGTGTTGGGACATCAGTTACATACCTTCCAGGGTACGCGGCCAGTTCTGGTACCTCTACCTGATACTGGACGTTTACAGTCGTAAGATTGTTGGTTGGGAGATTCATAGCCGTGAGTCTGGTGAGTTAGCCAGTGAACTGATTAACCGGACAATGGTGGCTGAAAAATGCACTAAAACACCGCTTGTACTGCACTCAGACAATGGGGCTCCAATGACGTCGAGTACCTTTAAGGCCAAGCTTGAGGAATTGGGCATTATTCCCTCTCATAGTCGCCCAAGGGTGAGTAACGATAACGCATTTGCAGAATCGATCTTTAAAACGGTGAAGTACTGTCCTCAGTGGCCATCTCAAGGTTTTCTGACGTTAGAACACAGTCGACAGTGGATGCTGAAGTTTGAGCGCTTTTATAACAATGAACACCGCCATAGCTCAATCCGCTTTGTGACACCTGCGCAACGGCATGAGAAAAGAGATCAGGAAATCCTGAATCACCGGAAACAGGTGTATACCAAAGCGCGAGAAGCTAATCCAACGCGCTGGTCAGGAGTTATCAGAAACTGGGAGCCTGTAGGTGCGGTTGCACTGAATCCTGAGCGGTTGTCTGAAGCAAGAATTAACGAGAAAAAGGCAGCCTAAAATTCAGTTTTCGGGACAACTATCTTGAAAAACTCCGAGGGGATGCTGGCTTTAGTCTCTAATTTAAACGCTTTACATTGACACATCAGCTTAGTGAGAGTGGAAAAGAACAGAGCAGGAAAGTGAATACTTGCCTGGCGATCCATGATGGACTTGATTAATGCCTCATCTTTTGTAAAACGCTGCAACCATTTCCGGAGTTCATCTTTATCTTTTGTAGCGACAATTGTTTTTAGAAGAGTCTGGTGTGATGAAGCCAACTGGCGATAACACGCCCTTGCCATGGCATCATCATTTTTGAGTCTGTTGTTAATGGATGAATTTGCCCGTGTTAAATGGGCAATATCACGAGCCTGCAAATAAGTAAAAATTCTGGATTGTATATCCTCGGGTAAATCGAGCAATAATGAAAACTCATTCTTGTCACGTTCAATGACTCCCCGGCCTGCATAGGTACTACTTGGCAGCTCTGTTTGAGATTGCTCTGGTTTTGATGAAAGTCGATCATCAATACAGGAGTTGTTATTTATGCAATCCATTGTTCTTTTTCCTTAGTTAATATTTATCTCTGGTTGGCAAGGATATTCAAAATTGATTCTGCAGCTTAGAGTCGGTTTTAGTAGGAAAGTTCACAATATTGATGTAAGCGTAACCAATAATAAGTAACTGGTTAGGTGCTTAAAACAGGACTTTGATCCAGTAAATTGTTGAAGTCGTGGCCGGTGTTCCGGTTCGTTCGAACTATCATGCCTGGCAGGTGTTGCAGAATAATAATGTGAGGCTGGGCTAGTAACAGCAATCATTCATTCAAACTTAGTTCAGTGATGCTCGCCGTTGCGTTGTGGATGGTCAGCAAATGGTCATCAGTGCTGAGGGTGGCTGATCGGATATCACCAAGATGGGAAATGGTAGCTTTTTCTTTCCATGATCCATCGCTGTTCTGGCCAAAAATTTTCACTGTTCCAACGTAACTGACAGTGACCACATGGCGGCCATCGACAGTGAAGGTTGCTAATGTAATAACCCTTCGATGGGAGATGATGGCTTTTTCTCTCCATGATCCATCAATCTCCAAGCCATGGATTTTCACCGTGTAATCAGGACTGCAGGTGATGAGATGACGGCTATCGGGGCTGAATCTGGCAGAGTAGAGACTTTCTTTATGGGAAATGCTGGCTTTCTCTTCCCATGGTCCATCGTCCTTTTTGCCATAGATTTTCGCTATGCCATCTAAACTGGCGGTCATCACATGTCGGCTATCGGCGCTGAATTTGGCTGAACAGACACTTAGGTAATGGGAAATGGTAGCCTTTTCTTTCCATGATCCGTCTTTATCCTGGCCATAGATTATCGCCTTGCCATCGTCACTGGTGGTCATTAAATAGCGACTATCGGGGCTGAATGTGGCTGAGTTGACCTCTCCATTGTGGGAAATGATGGCTTTTTCTTTCCATGGTCCATCGGCATCAAGTCTATGGATTTTTGCACTGCCATTTCTTCTGGTGGTCACCACATGGCGATTATCGGAGCTGAAGATGGCTGAGACAAAATGGGAAATAATGGCTTTTTCTTCCCATGATCCATCGTCCTTCTTGGCATAAATTTTCGCCGTGCCATTTCCACAGACGGATACCACATAGCGGCCATCGGTGCTGAAGTTGGCTGATTTGGCCCAGTCATCGTGGGAAATAGTGGCTTCTTCTTGCCATGATCGTTCGTCTTTCCTGCCATAGATCTTCGACTTGCCGTCTGCACTGGCGGTTACTACATAGTGACTATCGATGCTGAAGGTGGCTAAGTAGATCTCTTCGTTATGGGAAATGATGGCTTCTACTTCCCATGAACCATCGTCCGTCAGGCCATAGATTTTCGCCTTGGCGTCGTTACTGCAGGTCAACACATGGCGGCTATCGGGGCTGAAGGTGGCTGAGCGGACCCAGCGATTATGGGAAATAGTGGCTTTTTCTTCCCATGATCGATTGTCTTTCTTGCCATAAATTTTCGCCTCGCCATCCATACCAGCGGTCACTACATAGTGGCTATTGGCACTGAAGGTGACTGATCTGACATAGTTATTATGGGAGATAGTGCCTTTTGCTACCCATGATCCATCGCTCTCCTGGCCATAGATTGTGCAGGTTTTGGGGACACGGGAGATCACCAGGTGGCGTCCATCGGCGCTGAAGGCAGCATAGTGCGTTGAACTTTCATAGGGGATGGTGGCTTTAGTCTCTAATTTAAATGCTTTACATTGATACATCCGTTTAGTGAGAGTGGAAAAGAACAAAGCAGGAAAGTGAATACTTGCCTGGCGGTTCATGATTGACTTGATTAATGCCTCATCCTTTGTAAAACGCTGCAACCATTTCCGGAGTTCATCTTTATCTTTTGTTGCGACAATTGTCTTTAGAAGAGTCTGGTGTGATGAAGCCAACCGGCGATACCATGCCCTTGGCATTGCATCATCATTTTTGAGCCTGTTGTTAATGGATGAATTTACCTGTGTTAACTGGGCAATATCACGAGCCTGCAAATAAGTGAAAATTCTGGATTGTATATCCTCAGGCAAATCGAGCAATAATGAAAACTCATTCTTGTCACGTTCAACGACTTCCCAGCCTGCATAGGTACCACTTGGCGGCTCTGTTTGAGATTGATCTGGTTTTGATGAAAGTCGATCATCAATACAGGAATTGTTATTTATGCAATCCATTGTTTGTTATTCCATTGTTGTTATTTATCCCTGGTTGGCGAGGATATTCAAAATTGATTCTGCAGCTTAGAGTCGGTTTTAGTAGGAAAGTTCACAATAATCTTTAGCGCAACAGGGAGTTAGAAAGTTCGATTGGTATGGCTGGGCTAGTAACGGCAATCATTCATACTTAGTTCAGTGATGTTCGCCGTGTCCGTGCCGGTAACTTTCAAGGTAGATGTCGCCTCAACTTATGCAGCTAAATCACAATGTTGATGATTCTCGCCATGCCCGCGCTATGGATGGTCAACAAACGGTCATCGGCGCTGAGGGTGGCTGACTGGATAATACCAGGATGGGAAATGCTGGCGTTTTCTTCCCATGATCCATCGCTGTTCTGAGCATAAATGTTCACCGTTCCATCGTAACCGACAGTGACCACATAGCGGCCATCGACACTAAAGGCTGCTAAGCGAATACCCTCATCATGGGAGATGATTGCTTTTTCTCTCCATGATCCATCGATCTCCAGGCCATGGATTTTTACCGTTAAATCTTTACTGCAGGTGATGACATGACGGCAATCGGGGCTGAATGTGGCATAGTAGACACTTTTGTTATGGGAAATGATGGCTTTTTCTTCCCATGATTCATCGTCCTTCTTGCCATAGATTTTCGCTTTGTTATATAAACTGGCGGTCACCAGATGGCGGCTATCGGCGCTGAATTTGGCTGAGTAATTCCTTAGGTAATCGAAAATGGTGGCTTTTTCTTTCCATGATCCGTCTTTATCCTGGCCATAGATTATCGCCTTGTTATTGTTACAGGAGGTCATTAAATAGCGATTATCGGGGCTGAATTTGGCTGGGTTGACCCCTCCATTGAGGGAAATGATGGCTTTTTCTTCCCATGATCCATCGGCATTCAGTCTATGGATTTTTGCACTGCCATTTGTTCTGGTGATCACCACATGGCGACTATCGGAGCTGAAGGTGACTGAGTCAAAATGGGAAATAATGGCTTTTTCCAGCCACGACCCATCGTCCTTCTGGCCATGGATTTTTGCCCTGTGATCCAGACTGGCGGTCACCACATAGCGGCTATCGGGGCTGAAGGTGGCTGTGTAGAGAATGTCATCATGTGGAATGATGGCTTTTTCTGCCCATGACCCATCGTCACTCTGGCCATAGATTTTTGCCCTGTGATCCCAACTGGTGGTTACTACATAGTGACCATCTTTGCTGAAGGTGGCATGATGGACCTCATCATCATGGGAAATAGTGGCTTTTTCTTCCCATGATCGTTCGTCCTTCTTGCCATAGATTTTCGCCTTGCCGTCGTTACTGAAGGTCAACACATGGCGGCTATCGGGGCTGAAGGTGGCTGAGCGGACCCAGTATCTGTGAGAAATAGTGGCTTTTTCTTCCCATGATCGTTCGTCCTTCTTGCCATAAATTTTCGCCTTGCCATCCATACCAGCGGTCACTACATAGCGGCTATTGGCACTGAAGGTGACTGATCTGATTTCCTTATCATGGGAGATAGTGCCTTTTGCTACCCATGATTCATCGCTCTCCTGGCCATAGATTTTAAAGGTTCTGGAGTCACAGGCGATCACCAGGTGGCGTCCATCGGTGCTCAATTTAGCTGAGTTCTTTGAACCACTACAGGGGATTCTGGCTTTAGTCTCTAATTTAGTGAGAGTGGAAAAAAACAAAGCAGGAAAGTGAATACTTGCCTGGCGATCCATGATTGACTTGATTAATGCTTCATTCTTTGTAAAACACTTTAACCATTTCTGGAGTTCATCTTTATCCTTTGTAGTGACAATTGTCTTTAGACGAGTCTGGTGTGATGAAGTCAACCGGCGATACCACGCCCTTGCCATTGCATCATCATTTTTGAGCCTGTTGTTAAGGCATGAATTTGCCCGTGCTAAATGGGCAATATCACGAGCCTGCAAATAAGTAAAAATTTTGGATTGTATAGCTTCGGGTAAATCGAGCAATAATGAAAACTCATTCTTGTCACGTTCAATGACGTTCTTGCCCATAATGGTATCAATTGGAGTATCTGATGGAGGTTGGTCTACTGTTGATGAGCGTGGAGTAATGTTGCAGAAGCTGCTATTTGAGCAATCCATAGTTCGTTTTCCATGGTTGTTATTTATCCCTGGTTGGCGAGGATATTCAAAATTGATTCTGCAGCTTAGAGTCGGTTTTAGTAGGAAAGTTCACAATAATCTTTAGCGCAACAGGGAGTTAGAAAGTTCGATTGGTATGGCTGGACTAGGAGCCTGACCGAGAATAGTCTGCCCTACTGCGGCGGCAGCAAATTGGTCTGAAAATCCGCTTTTGTTCGTCAAATAGCTCGCTATTCTCCTCACAAAACCGAATTTTCATCCTCAATTTTCTGCCGTCCTCGCTACGGGCGCTATTCTCGGTCAGGCTCCTAGTAACGGCAATCATTCATACTTAGTTCAGTGATGTTCGCCGTGTCCGTGCCATGGATGGTCAACAAATGGTCATCGGCGCTAAGGGTGGCTGATCGGATAGTACCAGGATGGGAAATACTGGCTTTTTCTTCCCATGATCCATTGCTGTTCTGACCATAAATGTTCACTGTCCCTTCGAGACTGACAGTGACCACATGGCGGCCATCGGCACTAAAGGTTGCTATTGTAATGCCCCTATCATAGGAAATGTTGGCTTTTTCTCTCCATGATCCATCGATCTCCAGGCCATGGATTTTTACCGTTAAATCTTCACTGCAGCTGATGGCATGGCGGCAATCGGGGCTGAATGAGGCATAGTAGACACTTTCGTTATGGGAAATGATAGCTTTTTCTTCCCATGATCCATCGTCCTTCTTACCATAGATTTTCGCTTTGAAATCTAGACTGGCGGTCACCAGATGGTGGCTATCGGCGCTGAATTTGGCTGAGCAGTCACTCAGGTAATCGGAAATGATGGCTTTTTCTTGCCATGATCCGTCTTCATCCTGGCCAGAGATTATCGCCTTGCCATCGTCACTGGAGGTTATTAAACAGCGACTATCGGGGCTGAATGTGACTGAGTTGACCTCTGCATTGTGGGAAATGATGGCTTTTTCTTGCCATGATCCATCGGCATCCAGTCTATAGATTTTTGCACTGCCATTTCTTCTGGTGATCACCACATGGCAACTATCGGAGCTGAAAGTGACTGAGACACAATGGGAAATAATGGCTTTTTCCAGCCATGACCCATCGTTCTTCTTATCATAGATTTTCGCTTTGCTGCCCAAGCCTTCAGTCACCACATAGCGGCTATCGGGGCTAAAGGTGGCTGAGTAAATGTCATCATGTGGAATGACGGCTTTTTCTGCCCATGACCCATCGTCACTCTGGCCATAGATTTTTGCCCTGTGATCCCAACTGGTGGTTACTACATAGCGACCATCTTTGCTGAAGGTGGCAAAATCGACCCAATTATCATGGGAAATAGTGGCTTTTTCTTCCCATGATCGTTCGTCCTTCTTGCCGTAGATTTTTGCTTTGCCGTCGTTACTGTAGGTCAACACATGGCGGCTATCGGGGCTGAAGGTGGCTGTGCGGATCCAGTAACTGTGGCAAATAGTGGCTTTTTCTTCCCATGATCGTTCGTCCTTCTTGCCATAAATTTTCGCCTTGCCATCCATACCAGCGGTCACTACATAGTGGCTATTGGCACTGAAGGTGACAAATTTGACTTGCCTATCATGGGAGATAGTGCCTTTTGCTACCCATGATTCATCGCTCTGCTGGCCATAGATTTTACAGGTTTCAGAGTCAAAGGCGATCACCAGGTGGCGTCCATCGGCGCTGAAGGAAGCTAAGTCCTCTGAACTATGGCAGGGGATGGTGGCTTTAGTCTCTAATTTAAATGCTTTACATTGACACATCAGTTTAGTGAGATTGGAAAAGAACAAAGCAGGAAAATAAAAACACGCCTGGCGATCCATGATTGACTTGACTAATGCCTTATCCTTTGTAAATCGGCTCAACCAATTCTCGAGTTGATCTTTATTTTTTGCAGTGAGGATTATTCCCGTAATGGCCTGGCGTGATGAAGCAATCTGGCGATACCACGCCCTTATCATTGATGCATCTTTTTTAAGCGTGTTGTAAATGCATGAATTCACCTGTGTTAAACGGGCAATATCACGAGTCTGCAAATAGCTATAAATTTTGGATTGTATTTCAATGGGTAAATCAAGCAATAATGAGAGCTCATTCTTGTCACGAACAAATACCTCCCTGCGCGTGCTGATTCCAATTTGTGTCCCTGATTGAGATTGAACGGGTGTTGTTGCAAGTGCATCACTAATACCAGAATTACTCTTTATGCAATCCATAACTCGTTTTCCATTGTTATTGTTTATCCCGCAAGGATATTTAAAATTGATTCCGCAGTTTAGAGTCGGTTTTAGTATGAAAGTTCACAATAACAACTCGCTTCGTGTAGGAACGAGTTGTAATTATGTGACAACTTCTAACCACAAGATTGACAGCAAATAATCAGTCATACATCCATCCGTAGTTCAGTGATTTTTGCTGTGTTAACGCCATGGATGGTCAACACAAGGCCATCGGCGCTGAAGATAGCTGATCTGATACTACCAGGATGGGAAATGGTGGCTTTTTCTTGCCAGGATCTATCGCTTACCTGGCCATAAATTTTCGCCGTTTTATCAATACTGGCGGTGACCACATGGTGGCTATCGACGCTAAAGGTTGCTGATCTTATATCCTTGTCATGAGAGATGATGGCTTTTTCTTGCCATGATCCATCGCCCTTCCGGCCATAGATTTTCGCCTTGTTATCTTCACCGCAGGTGATTAGATAGCAACTATCGGCGCTGAATGTGGCTAACCAGACTCTGTCATCATGGGAAATGATGGCTTTTACTTCCCATGATCCATTGTCTTTCTGGCCATAGATTTTCGCCTTGCCATCGTAACTGTGGCTCACCACATGGCGGCTATCGGGGCTGAAGCAGGCTGAATTGACACGATTCTCATGGGAAAAGATGGCTTTTTCTTCCGATGATCCATCGTCCTCCAGGCTATGGATTTTCACAGTGTGATCGCGACTGGTGGTCACCACATAGCGGCCATTGGCGCTGATAGCGGCTGAGAGGACCCAGCAATCATGGGAAATAGTGGCTTTTTCTTGCCATGACCCGTCGGCCTCGATGCTAAAGATTTTTACCTTGTTATTTTCGCCGCGGGTGATCACATGGCGACTATCAGCGCAGAAGCCAGCTGAGAAGGCCCAGTCGTCGTGGGAAATAATGGCTTTTTCTTCCCATGATCCATCGACCCTCTGGCTATAGATTTTCGCTTCGCCATCACTGCTGCGGGTCAACACATGGCGGCTATCGGGGCTGAAGGTGGCTGATTTGACATCTTGATAATGGAAAATAATGGCTTTTTCTACCCATGACCCATCGTCCCTCTGGCCGTAAATTTTCGCCTTGCCATCGCCACTGGCGGTTATTACATAGCGACTATCGTTGCTGAAGGTTGCTGAGTTGACCCAGTTATTATGGGAAATAGTGGCTTTTTCTTCCCATGATCCATCGTCCTTCTTGCCATAGATTTTCGCCTCGCCATCCTTACTGGCGGTCACTACATAGCGGCCATTGGCGCTGAAGGTGGACGATATGATACTGCCATAATGGAGGACAGTGCCTTTTTCTGTCCAGGATCCATCGCTCTCCCGGCCATAGATTTCCAGCGTATCATTATCACTGGCGATCGCCATACAGCGGCCATCGGCGCTGAAGCTGGCTGAGTTCAGCTTACCATTACCTGGGAGGTTGGCTTTTGTCTCTAATTCGAATGTTTTACATTGAGACATCAGTTTAGTGAGAGTGGAATAGAACAGAGCAGGAAAATAAATACTCGTTTGGCGATCCATGATCGACTTGACTAATGCCTTATCCTTTGTGAAACGGCTTAACCAACCTTCGAGTTGATTTTTATCTTTTGCCATAAAGATTGTCTTTATCAGAGCCTGGTGTGATGGAGCAATCTGGCGATACCACGCCTTTATCATTGATGCATCTTTTTTGAGCGTGTTGTAAATGCATGAATTCACCTGTGTTAAACGGGCAATATCACGAGTCTGCAAATAAGTATAAATTTTGGATTGTATTTCAAAGGATAAATCGAGCAATAATGAAAGCTCATTCTTGTCACGAACAAATACGTCCCTGCGCGTGCTGATTCCACTTGGTGTCCCTGATTGAGATTGAACGGGTGTTGATGAAAGTGCATCACCAATACTGGAATGACTCTTTAGGCAATCCATAACTCGTTTTCCATAGTTATTATTTCTCCCTCACTGGCAGGGATATTCAAAATTGATTCTGTAGCTTTGAGTCGGATTTCGTGAGAAAGTTCACAATAACAACTTGCTTCGAGGCTGTTGCAAAACTCTAACAACTCGTTCCTACGCTCTGAGGGCGTTGCAAAACCATTATGGGCGGCGAATTTTGGACTGATGGGTACTTTGCAAGCACTGTCGGAAAGCATGGTGATGAGCAGATTATAGCGAATTATGTGAAGAATCAGGGAAATGAGTACGACAAACTTCACTCAGATCATCAGCTTGCAATGTTTTGAGTTTGCACCAAGGATACCCCGCCCCCTGGCGGGGTTGTTCATTGCCCAGCTCTAGCTCCCCCAACAAATTCTCTGTGTCAAGCCCGTCAAAATGTCATTTGGCAAGCAGATCCCGCTGTTGGCTCAGCCATTGGTGGTAAGCAGTGTCGTACAAGTTTTCCATAAATCACCTCCATTGCCCTACCACTCAAACACCGTTGAGTGGATACCAGTCTTCAGTCATTATTTGCTCATAGCTCCAGGGGCATTCGTCAGGAAAGCTATTGTTGTCGAGTTTTTTATGGACATAAATATTCATTTCTTTGATGGCTCCTTTTTTACCATCAACATATGCTTGTTTAAGGGAGTCTTTGATCCTTGACGTTAAACTAGGATTCTCTTTCACCAGTTTATTAATCTTAATTCTTGATCTAACTATGGTTTCCATCCAACCTTTAAGGACTCTATCTGTCGCTGTAGACTCCCTTAGTGCACTGGTCTGGTAATTACATTTAAGAAGATGAGTTATCAAAGTTGACAAGCGGTTCTCCAACTCGCGAAGGTCTTGCTTAAGGCTCAACTCTAAATCCTCAATCAGGTTTTCTAAATCCAACTGATTAAAGTTTTGAGTTTTCAACAGGGTTACTTGCTGACTCAGCCATTGATGATAATCAGTGTTATATAAGCTATTCATAAAAATACCTCCATTGACCTACCACTGTAGGCAAATAACAGAAGGGAAGCAAAATGAATTACCAGAGCACAGATGCCTTTGCCGGGGGGGAGTACTCAGCCATACGGAATCGAATATTTCTGGCTTATTGGGCAGGTGCTCTGCAAGGCGCAACGACGGGAACATAGCAAGCTATGTGACCAGAGTTGCAACGCATCACGACTGCATGGATGCAGGAGCTAGAGCAACGCAGGAGCAGTTGCCGCGAGTGCCTGCCCAATAAGTCAGAAAATATGATTTCGCATAGTTGAGTACTTATTGATCATTTTCCCGAATCAAAGTCCTGTTTTCCTGTTAGTTTCACTGACATCAATGTTATGAACTTTCATGTTACAAACGACTCTAATCTGCAGAATCAATTTTGGATATCACTGCAACCAGCGGAAATAACAACTTTTAAGAAACGAACTATGGACCGCATAAATAACCATTCTTGCCTTGGTGGGCCACTCTCACCAACCCCCGATCACTCTCAATCAGAGACACCCATTGCTACCACTATGGGTAGGGACGTCATTGTACGTGACAAGAATAAGCTTTCATTATTGCTCAATTTGCCCTTTGAAATACAATCCAAAATTTATAGTCATTTGCAGACCCGTGATATTGCCAATTTAATACGGGCAAATTCATACATGAACAAGACGCTCAAAAATGATAATTCAATGGCAAGGGCATGGTATCGCCAGTTTGCTTCATCACGCCAGGCTCTGATAAAAACAATCGTCACTGAAAAAGATAAGGATCAACTCGGGAATTGGTTGAGCCGGTTTACAATGGATAAGGCATTAGTCAAGTCAGTCATGGATCGTCATGGGAGTATTGACTTTCCTGCTCTGTTCTCTTTCACTCTCACTAAACTGATGATTGAATGCAAAACATTTATATTTGAGACAAAAGCCTCCCTCCTCAATAACGGCAGGATGAACTCTGCTACCTTAAGTGCCGATGGCCACTATCTGGTGAGCGTCAGTGATAGTTAAACGGTGATAATCTTTGGTCGGGAGACCGATGGTTCATGGCAAGCGAAAGGCACTATCACCCATAATGGTCGTGTCATATCATTCATGCTCAGCAACGATGGCCACCATGTAGTGACCGCCAGTGAAGATCGCAAGGCGAGAATCTATGGCAAGAAGGACGAACGATCATGGGAAGAAAAAACCACTATTAGCCATCATAAGCCTCTCATATCAGCTACCTTCAGCACCAACGGTCGATATGTACTGACCGCCAGTCACGATGGCAAGGCGAAAATCTATGGCCAGGGGGACGATGAGTCATGGGCAGAAGAAGCCATTATTAGCCACGACTTTTTAACATCAGCCACCTTCAGCGACGATAGTCTTTATGTGGTGACCACCAGTCTGGATCACACAGCGAAAATCTATGGCAAAATGAACGATGGGTCATGGATAGTAAAAGCCATCATTTCCCATGACAATTCAGTCTGGTCAGCCAAATTCAGCGCCGATAGCCGACATATAATCACCTGCTGTGAAGGTAACAGGATGAAAATCTGTGGCCTGGAGGACGATGGGACATGGGAAGAAAAAAACATCTTTTCCAATGAGGATCGTTTCTACTCTGCCACATTCAGCGCCGATAGCCGCCATATGGTAACCTCCGGTCAAGATGGCAGGTCGATAATCTATGGTCAGGAAGACGGATCATGGAACGAAAAAGCCACCATTTCTCATGATGATCGGGTCTACTCAACCACCTTCAGCCCCGATAACCGCTGTGTGATCACCCGCAGTAGAGATAAAAAGGCGAAAATCTATGGCCTGAACGATAATGGATCATGGGAAGAGAGAGCTACCATTTCCCATCATATGCCAATCAAATCAGCAACCTTTAGCGCCGACAGCCGCCATGTGATGACCCACGGTGAAGACAGGAAGGTGAAAATCTATGGCCGCAAGGTTAATGGATCCTGGGAAGAAAAAACCACCGTTTCCAATGGTATGTATATTAGATCAGCATCCTTCAGCGCCGATGGCAGCCATTTGGTCACTGCCCATAACGATAATGCGTCGGAATTTATTTATCATCAGTTTAGACATCCATTTTTTAGTTTATTGGCGCTGTCAGATTTTCATCTTGCTATTGTTTACGGTCAGGTAAGCGATGGGTCATGGCAAAAAAAAGCCACCATTTCCTATCCTGGAGGGATCGTGTCAGCCACCCTAAGCGTCGATGGCCATGTGTTAACCATTCATGAAGATCAGTCGGCGAAAATCACTGAACTAAGGATGGATGAATGACTGTTAGTTTCACTGACATCAATGTTTGAACTTTCATGCTAAAACCGACTCTAATGTAGTGCGACCTAATTAACACTACATAAAAACTCCTAACAGTCTATTGTGGATGTCATTTTAAACACTTTGTGGATGTCATTTTAAACACTGATGAATTGTACACTGCTGGGGCCATCATTACCTGTGGAGTAAATACCTGACTAATTGGTACATCCCTTAACACCAGGATTCTTCCTTCTTTCTTATACACTTTTATGGCTGACGTTGAGGGAGCAAAAGTGGCACTTATCATGATTATTATTGCTGTAATATGTCTGGAACAAGTTCTCATATAAATACCGGTTATATTCTTTGCCTGCCATTAAGTATCAGTTTTAGCATAATCGAGTCGTTCCAAATTACGTTGCCTGCAGTGAGTCATCTGAAACAGGCGATAAAATGATGTCAGAGCCCCGAGCACGAAATCAACACTCACATCTAACTTATCTGCCCAACTTCAGTCAGTTCTGAAAATACGTCGAATGTTTCATATACGGCTTACTTAATATACAGACAATTTTTGTCGTATATAATGAGCTCATGCGCCAGAGGTAGCCAAAGAAATTACCTCAATGTCAGTTAAATCTGAGTTTTTTGTCTAGACTGATCTTTTTATTTCTATGCTACATCCCTAATAGGGCTTGAGCTTTTCACTATGAATTTTCACTATGAATAGTATGTCTTGTGTTTCTATTTTGGCCATCATCTTTTTTTCGTTCGACAGTCGGGCTGCAATGCCTTTCGCTTTATCATTGGTCTCAGGTAATGATGTCGATGCGATTTTTTCCTCTTTTTTATCTGATCCCATTCGTCTACCTAAGTCCAGGAATGTTCCACTGCTGCTGTTACAAAAGGGGAAAAAAAGTTCGATAATCAGTTTGCCTGTCTCTGAAGGGGGAGGGCTACAACCGGATAAAGGAGCTGTGTTTACAGGTTATCCATTCGAATTGAACCGTTATGGCAACGAAAACAAGGAACAATCTAAAACTGACGGTAAATCTCCGCCACCGCAGCAAAAGCGACAAAGTAAAAAACAAATGACTAAAGGGCAGGGCAGTTCTGGCTCTTCAGGTTCATCAGACTCCGGGGCAGCATCGGCTTCCGGAAACAATGAGAGTCATGTCAGGCACCTTGAAAAACTGAAAGAAATAGTTAAGGCTGCTGAAAAGTCATTGAAAACGAAGGATCAGAAAAACAACATTGATGACTTTTATGCAGAATTGGAAGCATTGTATAGGGAAAACCCCGATATTTTAGAAGAGAAAGGTTATCTGGAGAGTGCAGAATACCGTTGGAAAGGGGTTCTTAACCTACTTAAGCTTTATTTTCCCGAAAAGCTGGAAGAAGGTGAAATAACGCATGTTTTAATTAAGCATCCGGGGTTTAAGAAATTGCCAGCAAATTTAATCAGAATATTTGCCAAAGCAGTGCTTCCTAAGCTTGAGTTACCTGAAGGTCTGCCCAACTACGAGTTAGTTGACAGGCTTCTTGATGCCGCTAATTCTAATGTTTTAAGGCTCATGCATACTTATCTTGGCATACAACAGTGTCTTCGCCAGTTGGTTGCTTTATTTATAACCCAACTGCCATTAATGGCAACAGAAGAGCCAAAAAACTATATTTTTCAGGATACAACAGGTCACGTTAATGTTTTTTCTATCAGGAAAAATAGTAAAGGGCATTATCGGTTTTTTTTTGTTGATAGTCTGAGCGCTTTTAAGCGCTACAAAAAAGAACAGCTTTATTCACCCCTGTCGCATTTTGTCGGTTTAGCGATAACACTGGCGATAAAATATCACGGCTTTACTGACTCCCGGTTTTTCTTTCTGCCTGGTCGTCAACTCAGTGGCTTTGGTTGTGAGTCGTTCGCGTTGCACGATCTGGTAACATTGTTGGAATCCCCCATGTTGGCTCGTAACGGTTATTATGTAGACAAAGAACCCCTAGCTAAAGACAATATGTTGAAGTTTTTTTTGCAAACAATTTATTTAGGGGGGGGTGAACAACTGGGACGATTGTTAGTCAATGGGGAAAGTAAGGACTTTATCGAAACAGTAGATAAACCTGCCATTGATAAGCATCACCTGGACTCCATGATTCTTATGGAACTCCAAACCTGGCAGAAATCGGGGTTGGCACCAGGTTTGGTTAAAGTGTATCAGTTGCGTCAGTTTCCCCTGAGGTTTGCACATCTGACCCAGGGACGGCTGAATCTAAAACGTTTGCTGGAGAGCTTTCCTGAAGAACGCCAAAAGGAAGTGAACCAGGTGATTGATGAAACCCGAGGCTTGTTAACCCTCAATGATGGAGCCTGCCACAATGTAAACCTGGCTGCTACTCTGCTGTGGATGAAAATGAATATTGATTTACTGGATATGAACGGCCTCAGCCAGGAAAAATAAATCTGTTCGCACGCTATCCAATTGTTCGAGGTGCAAAAAAAGAACATTTTGAGAGAGTGGCCCAACTCTCGTGGGAGAAATTGATGGGTCAGGATCTGTATGTAAAGTGAGTTAATAAGCTTGCAGTTATACCTGCTGGCGAGTACCCAGTCTCCCTTTTATATCAAGATTCGTTGCGAAATTGCACCCCTGTAGAGAAACAGGTCTTTGATCCGGGAAAATGATCAATAAGTAAAAAACGGGTTTCTGTCGCTATCGTGCCGGGCAGGTGTTGCAAAAGAATAATGTGGATCTCGGCTAGATTGACAGCAAATAATCATTCATTCATCTGCAGTTCAGTGATTTTCACTGTTTTATCGCCATGAGTGGTCAATAGATAGCCATCAGTGCTAAATCTGGCTGACACGATCGCACTATGATGGGAAATGATGGCTTTTTCTTCCCAGGATCCATCACTCTGCCGGCCATAAATTTTCGCGGTTCCATCGGCACTGGCGGTGATCACATGGTGGCCATCAATGCTAAAGGTTGCTGATTTAATTTTCATAAGGTGGGATATGATAGCTTTTTCTCCCCAGCACCCATTGATCTTCCGGCCATAGATTTTCACGGTGTTATCATTACTGAGGGTGATCACATGGCGGCTATCGGGGCTGAATGTGGCTGAGTCAACACTTCTGTTATGGGAAATGATGGCTATTTCTTCCCATGATCCATCGTCCTTCTTGCCATAGATTTTCGCTTTGCGATCTAAACTGGCGGTCACCACATAGCGGTTATCGGCGCTGAATGTGGCTGAGCATACACCCAGGTAATGGAAAATGGTGACTTTTTCTTCCCATGATCTTTCTTCGTTCTGGCCATAGATTATCGCTCTGCCATCATTACTGGCGGTCACCAAATGGCGGCTATCGGAGCTGAAGGTAACTGATTTGACCTCTTTATCATGGGAAATGATGGCTTTTTCTTCCCATGATCCATCAGCCTCCAGACCATGGATTTTCACCTTGCTATCGTAACCGGTCGTCACCAGATAGCGGCTATTGGTGCTGAAGGAGACTGAGTGCACAAACTTGTCATGGGAAATAATGGCTTTTTCTACCCACGATCCATCGTTATTCTTGCCGCAAATTATCGCTTTGCCTTTCAGGGTGGTGGTCACCAGAGAGTAACCATCGGCGCTGAAGGTGGCCGAATGGACTATAAAATCGTGGGGAATGATGGCTTTTTCTGCCCATGACCCATCGTCCCTCTGGCCATAGATTTTCGCCCTGCGATCTCCACTGGTGGTCGCCAGATAGCGACCATCGACGCTGAAGGTGACTGAGCTGACCCATTTATCATGGGAAATAATGGCTTTTTCTTCCCATGATCCATCGTCTTTCTTGCCATAGATTTTCGCCTTGCCGTCTTTACTACAGGTCGCCACATGGCGGCTATCGGTGCTGAAGGTAGCGGATATGACCCACTGATCATGGGAAACAGTGGCTTTTTCTTCCCATGATTGTTCGTCCTTAATGCCATAAATTTTCGCCTTGCCATCCACTCCAGCGGTCACTACATAGCAGCTATCGTCACTGAAGGTGACCAATCTGATACGGTCATAATGGGAGATAGAGCCTTTTGCTTCCCATGATCCATCGCTCTTGTGGCCATATATATCCACCGTTTTATCATTCCTGAAGCTCAGCAGGTGGCGGCCATCGGCACTGAAGGCAGCGGAGTTGGACCTGCCATCACAGGGGAGGCTGGCTTTTGTCTCTAATTTAAATGTTTTACATTGAGACATCAGTTTGTTGAGAGTGAAAAAGAACAGGGCAGGAAAATAAACACTTGGTTGGCGATCCGTGATTGACTTGACTAATGCCTCATCCTTTGTAAAACGCAGCAACCATTTCTGGAGTTCCTCTTTATCTTTTGTTGCGACAATTGTCTCTAGGAGAGTTTGGTGTGATGAAGCAAACTGGCGATACCATGCCCTTGCCATGGCATCATCATTTTTGAGCCTGTTGTTAATGTTTGAATTTGCCCGTGTTAACTGGGTAATATCACGAACCTGCAAATAAGTGAAAATTTTGGATTGTATATTCTCTGGCAAATCGAGCAATAATGAAAACTCATTCTTCTGACGTACAATGACGTTCTTGCCCATAGTGGTACCACTTGGTGTATCAGGTGGTGACTGACGTGGTGTTGTTGAGCGTGGGGTAATATTGCAGGAGCTGATATTTGAGCAATCCATAGTTCGTTTTCCATGGTTGTTATTTATCCCTGGTTGGCAAGGATATTTAAAATTGATTCTGCAGCTTAGAGTGGGTTTCAGTGTGAAAGTTCACAATATTTGTTCAATTTCGGTTAGTTGGCTGGCAGGCATTGTCCGCTCTCAGTTATTGAGAGTCATGAATCAAAAGAGGCAACATCTACCTTGACACCGGGGGCTATCCTGTCGGGCAGGTGTTGCAGAAGAATAAGTACTCAACCTTGCAGAGCACCTGCCCAATAAGCCAGAAATATTCGATTCCGTATGGCTGAGTACTTAATGCGGATCTCGGTTAATGAGAGACAGCAAAGACTCATTCATTCATCTTTAGTTCAGTGATTTTCACCATTCCATCGGCATGGATGGTCAACACCAGACCATCGGCGCTGAAGGCGGCTGACAGGATCCCGGCATTATGGGAAATGATGGCTTTTTCTTGCCATGACCCATCGCTTGTCTGGCCATAAATCTTCGCCGTGCCATCTGCACTGGCGGTGATCACGTGGCGGCCATCGACGCTAAAAGTTGTTGACATAATATTCCCATCATGGGAAATGGTGGTTTTTTCTTCCCAGGATCCATTGAGCTTCTGGCCATAGATTTTCGCCGTGCAATCTTCATCGTGGGTGACCACATAGCGGCTATCGGGGCCGAATGTGGCTGAGTAGACCGTATTCTCATGGGAAAGGATGGCTTTTTCTTCCCATGACCCATCGTCCTTCAAGTCATAGATTTTCGCCGTGAAATCTTCACTGCAGGTCACCACCTGGCGGCTATCGGGGCTGAAGAGGGCTGAGTAGATACAACCATCATGAGAAATGGTGGTTTTTTCTGTCCATGATCCGTCTTTATTCAGGCCATAGATTACTGCCCTGCCATCATCACCAGCGGTCACCAAATAGCGGCTATCGGAGCTGAATGTGGCTGAGTTGACCTCTCCATTGTGGGTAATGATGGCTTTTTCTTCCCATGATCCATCGGCCTCCAGGCCGTAGATTTTTACCTTGCGATCGTCACTGGTCGTCACCACATAGCGACCATCGGCACTGAAGCTGGCTGATTCAACAGGGTCTTCGTGGGTAATAATGGCCTTTTCTTCCCACGAACCATCATTCTTGATGCCATAGATTTTCACTTTGTTGTCGATGCCGGCGGTCACCACATTGCGACCATCAGCGCTGAAGGTGGCTGATGTGACGCACTCATCATGGGAAATAGTGGCTTTTTCTTCCCATGATTGTTCATCCTTCCTGCCGTAGATTTTCGCCTTGCCATCGAAGCTGGCGGTCACCACAAAGCGGTCGTCAACACTGAAGGTGACCGATGTGACACGATCATAGTGGCAGATGGTGCCTTTTGCCTCCCAGGATTCATTGCTCTCCCGGCCATAGATTTCCACCGTTTTATAATTCCTGTTGTTCGCCAGATAGCAGCCATCGGCACTGAAGGTAGAGGAATCGATCCCACCATTACAGGGGAGGCTGGCTTTTGTCTCTAATTTAAATGTTTTACATTCAGACATCAGTTTGGTGAGAGTGGAAAAGAACAAAGCAGGAAAGTGAATACTTGCCTGGCGATCCATGATTGACTTGATTAATGCCTCATCTTCTGTGAAACGCTTTAACCATTTCTGGAGTTCATCTTTATCTTTTGTAGTAACGATTGTCTTTAGCAGAGCCTGGTGTGATGATGCAAACTGGCGATACCATGCCCTTGCTATTGCAGCATCATTTTTGAGCCTGTTGTTAATGTGTACATTTACCCGTGTTAACTGGGTAATATCATGAGCCCGCAAATAGGTAAAAATTCTGGATTCTATTCCCGGGGGCAAATGGAGCAATAATGAAAACTCATTCTTGTCACATTCAATGACGTCTCTGCCCGCAGAGATACCACTTGGCGTTCCTGGTCGAGATTCATCTGTTGTTGATGAAAGTGGACCACCAATACCGGAATGACTCTTTATGCAATTCATAACTCATTTTCCATAGTTATTATTTATGCCTGGCTGGCAGGGATATTCAAAATTGATTTTGCAGCTTTGAGTCGGATTTATTCATTCATCTGCAGCTCAGTGATTTTCAGCGTGTTATCGCCATGAATGGTCAACACATGGCCATCGGCGCTGAATCTGGCTGACACGATCGCACTATGATGGGAAATGATGGCTTTTTGTTCCCAGGAACCATCACTCTGCCGACCATAAATTCTCGCGGTTCCATCGGCACTGGCGGTGATCACATGGTGGCCATCGATGCTAAAGGTTGCTGAATTAACTTTCCTAAGGTGGGATATGGTCGCTTTTTCTCCCCAGTATCCATTGATCTTCCGACCATAGATTTTCACCGTGTTATCCTGACCGAGGGTGATCACATGGCGGCTATCGGGGCTGAATATGGCTGAGTCGACAAAACCGTCATGGGAAATGATGGCTTTTTCTTCCCATGATCCATCGTCCTTCTGGCCATAGATTTTCGCTTTGCGATCTAAACTGGCGGTCACCACATGGCGGCCATCGGCGCTGAATGTCGCTGAGCAGACACTCAGGTTATGGGAAATGGTGACTTTTTCTTCCCATGATCCTTCTTGGTTCTGGCCATAGATTATTGCTCTGCCATCATCACTGGCGATTACCATATGGCGGCTATCGGAGCTGAAGGTGGCTGAGTTGATCCACTTATCATAGGAAATAGTGACTTTTTCTTCCCATGATCCATCGGCCTCCAGGCTATAAATACTTGCCTTGCTACCTGCGATGGTCACCAGATGGCGACTATCGGAGCTGAAGGTGGAGCTGAAGGGGGCTGAGTCAACAAAGTCGTCATAGGAAATAATGGTTTTTTCCAGCCATGACCCATCGTCCTCCTGATCGCAAATTTTCACTTTGCCATCAAAACTGGTGGTCACCAGATAACGACCATCGGGGCTGAAGGTGGCTGAGCAGACTCGGTTGTCATGGAAAATAGTGGCTTTTTCTACCCATGACCCATCGTCCCTCTGGCCATAGATTTTCGCCCTGTGATCTCCACTGGTGGTCACTACATAGCGACCATCGACGCTGAAGGTGGCTGAGTTGACGAATTTATCATGGCAAATAGTGGCCTTCTCTTCCCAAGATCGTTCGTCCTTTCTGCCGTAGATTTTCGCCCTGCCGTCATTACTACAGGTCGCCACATGGCGGCTATCGGTGCTGAAGGTGGCTGATATGACCCACTGATCATGGGAAACAGTGGCTTTTTCTTCCCATGATCGTTCGTCCTTCTTGCCATAAATTTTCGCCTTGCCATCCATTCCAGTGGTGACTGCATAGTGGCTATCGGCACTGAAGGTGATCGATACGACACTCATATAATGGGAGATAGTGCCTTTTGTTTCCCATGATCCATCGTTCTTGTGGCCATAAATATCCACCGTTTTTTTATCATTCCTGACGCTCAGCAGATGACGGCCATCGGCACTCAAGGTAGCGGAGTTTGTCTTGCCATGACAGGGAAGGCTGGCTTTTGTCTCTAATTTAAATGTTTTACATTCAGACATCAGTTTGTTGAGAGTGAAAAAGAACAGAGCAGGAAAATAAACACTCGTTTGGCGATCCATGATTGACTTGACTAAAGCCCCATCCTTTGTAAAACGCAGCAACCATTTCTGGAGTTCCTGTTTATCTTTTGTCGCGACAATTGTCTCCAGCAGAGCCTGGTGTGATGAAGCAAACTGGCGATACCATGCCCTTGCCATGGCATCATCATTTTTGAGCCTGTTGTTAATGTTTGAATTAGCCCGTGTTAACTGGGTAATATCACGAACCTGCAAATAAGTGAAAATTTTGGATTGTATATTCTCGGGCAAATCGAGCAATAATGAAAACTCATTCTTGTCACATTCAATGACGTCTCTACTCGCAGAGGTGCCACTTGGCGTTCCTGTTCGAGATTCATCTGTTGTTGATGAAAGTGGACCACCAGTGCGAGCATTGCTATTTATGCAATCCATAGTTTGTTTTTCCGCTGCTATTATTTATCCCCGGCAGGCAAGGATATTCAAAATTGATTCTGCAGCTTGGACTCGGTTTTAGTGTGAAAGTTCAAAAGATTGATCTAATCGTAACCAACAAGAAAACGGGGCTTTGATCTGGGAAAGTGATCAATCAGTAGCAAGCGGGTTTTTGTCTTTCATCTTTAGTTGAGTGATTTGCACAGTATCAACTCGTTCCCACGCTGGGACCCACAGGGCCTGAAAGCATGGGAACCAGGGTGTATTTATCATGGCAAATAGTGGCTTTTTCTTACCATAATCCACCGTCCTTCTTGCCATAGAATTTCACGGCCCAGACCCCCCGACTACATTACCCATACGCCAGTTATACCACATGTCAGCCCCCAAGGCTGAATATACCAATGCTGCGAGGGCTCCCGGTATTGCAGCGCCTTTCAACGCTCTGACATGAAGTGAACCAGAGCAAAAACAACATCCCGCAAGAGCACTTACGCATATGACTGGGGTTATCGCAATAACTACAAGTCCAGTTCCGTACAATGCAATTATATTTGCCACAAAAGCATCAGCGTTATATGAACCCCAAATATAGCTATAGTACTCCTGATCGGAGTGGTCATTGGAATGAACAATGTCCGAGAAAACACATGCATATCCGAGCATTATTACAAAGAGATAATTCTTCATTAGACGACCTCAGAGTTCATTGATTCATGTTTCGAAAAAAATAGCGTTTAACTGGAAACTCGTAAATCTGGCTTGTACGAACCAGATATTGTCATCAGGGATCATCACATGGTGGTCATCGGGGCTGAATTTACAGAAGTCTAACCCAGCATCAAGCGGGAGGGTGACTTTTGCCTCTAATTCAAACGTTTTACATTCAAACATCAGTTTGGTGATGGCGGAAAGGAACAAAATTCCCTTATGAGGGAGGACGAATCTGAGTTAATTAACTAGTCTGCCTGAACGGTCTGGTTCAGGAGGGTTTATGCTCAGAGCGGGTTTGAGTGTGCTGTTGTTTGTATTTTTGTTGTCTGGAGTCTTCTATAGTCATGGATGTAACGGCCACGGGAAAGATAAAATAGTAACGGATGAATCGGGTCGTCAAAGGTGTAAGCAGTGTGACCGTAATCTTGATGACTGCGATTGTCGATGTTATCGATGTCACAGGCAGTTCAGGGAAAAAAGGGAAATCGCCCAGGCAAGAATAAGAAAAAGAGGGCAGGCGGCTAATACCCCAAGTTCCAGAGGTAAGGACCCCAAGCCCAAAGTGGTGTATTTATCCACTGAGAATACTTGCCAGTGTGAAGAGCTACCACCCGCTTCCAGTCTGAAGCTGGGTCCCAGGATAAAGTCTGTTGCTTTTGATGGACCTTCAACAAGCAAAATGGCTTTGTTAGAGTCGTCCGCGAGTGGCTTTTTCAATGAAGTGCTTATTGCGCCTGCTCCAGATGGGAGAAATCAGTTTGATTATGAATGGGTTAATCAGCAGTATGATTTTAGCCTTGTCCAGCAGCAGACTTCATTGGTTGATGAACCTGCCAACGAGCAACCAGACACAACAACTTCATCCTTCAATGACTGTTATTTGGAAAGCAGCATGGAAGCGTTCGTCTTCGACGATCCAGATAGCAAGGTACATCAATTTCGGCAGCTATTAACTCAGGTACAGTCTGCCATTCGACAGAATGTCGTGTTAGGGTTGATCCTTTTTGGCTGGATGAGAGAGTACACTTGGCCCCGGCGCAATATCCGGACTTTGGAAGAGAATGAATACGTTCTGACGCTTCCTAATCCTCAGGGAGGCTTTTTCCTTGCTGTTCTTATCAAAGAAGACAATATGATCTTTGTTTTTCTTCTGAATCAAGATGACGAAGTGATGGGCTATGCCAGTAATGAAGAAAGCCACGTTATTTTTGCGATCAACTGCTATCTGAATAAGGAGAGAGGTAAGCTTTATCCAGTTGATTTGCCTGACAATGATTTGTTCAAACATATGGTGAGGGCCACCTTTAAAGCTTTTCGTTACATTGATGAAAAAGCAGGAGAAGTCTCAGAGGGAGTCAAAGGCGACTCAGAGTCTGGAGTTGTTTTGGCTTCTGATAACTCAACGGGGCTAATATCAATCGAAATTTCTAACTCCCTGGTGCGCTGAAAATTTGAGCCTTAAGTACCTGGCCAGTTGGTTTCGCATATTCTGGTGAGTGGATTTTTTCATCCTTCAAGGCGCAACGACGGGCGCGTAGCCATAGCTACGCAACCAGAGTTGGAACGCAGAAGGATGGAAAAAGCCGCCGTCCAGAATATGCGAAACCAACTGGTTAGGTACTTAATCCTGCGTTGGCGATTGTCGCCCTGTCTTAAGGCTCAGAAGTCTAACCCAGCATTAAGGGGGAGGGTGACTTTTGCCTCTGATTCAAACGTTTTACATTCAGACATCAGTTTGGTGATGGTGGAAAGGAACAAAATTCCCTTATGAGGGAGGACGCTGGAAAGCGACCAACAGAGATATTACAGAGCGTGATTCAGAGGGGAATCGGGTCAGGGTTCTTTATTGAACAGTTCCGGCTACAGAAAGGCTAAAAGCAATGGAATTCAAGATGACGAATCTGAATTAATTAACTAGTCTGCCTGAACGGTTTGGTTCAGGAGGGTTTATGCTTAGAGCGGGTTTGAGTGTGCTGTTGTTTGTATTTTTGTTGCCTGGAGTCTTCTACAGTCATGGATGTAACGGCGACGGGAAAGATAAAATAGTAACGGATGAATCGGGTCGTCAAAGGTGTAAGCAGTGTAACCGTCATCTTGATGACTGTGATTGTCGATGTTATCGATGTCACAGGCAGTTCAGGGAAAAAAGGGAGATCGCCCAGGCAAGAATAAGAAAAAGAGGGCTGGCGGCTAATACCCCAAGTTCCAGAGGTAAGGACCCCAAGCCCAAAGTGGTGTATTTATCCACTGAGAATACTTGCCAGTGTGAAGAGCTACCACCAGCTTCCAGTCTGAAGCTGGGTCCCGGGACAAAGGCTGTTGCTTTTGATGGACCTTCAACAAGCAAAATGGCTTTGTTAGAGTCTTCCACGAGTGGCTTTTTTAATGAAGTGGTTATTGCTCCTGCTTCAGATGGGGGAAATCAGTCTGATTGTGAACGGGTTAATCAGCAGGACGATTTTAGCCTTGTCCAGCAGCAGACTTCAGTGGTTGATGAACCTGCCGGCGAGCAACCAGTCACAACAACTACATCCTTCAATGACTGTTATTTTGAAAGCAACATGGACACGTTCGTCCCCGACGATCCAGATGATAGCAGGATAGATAAATTTCGGCAGCTATTGACTCAGGCACAGTCTGCCATTCGACAGAATGTCGTGTTAGGTTTGATCTTTTTTGGCTGGATGAGAGCGTACACTTGGCCAAGGTATAGTATCCGGACTTTGGAAAAGAATGAATACGTTCTGACGCTTCCTAATCCTAAGGGAGGCTGTTTCCTTGCTGTTCTTATCAAAGAAGACAATATGATCTTTGTTTTTCTTCTGAATCAAGATGACGAAGTGATGGCTTATGCCAGTGATCAGGAACGTCACGTTATTTCTGTGATCAACTGCTACCTGAATAATGAGAGAGGTAGGCTTTATCCAGTTAATTTGCCTGACAATGATTTGTTCAAACATATGGTGAGGGCCACCTATAAAGCTTTTCTTTGCCCGGATGTAAATGCAGGAGAAGTCTCAGAGGGAGTCAAAGTCGACTCAGAGCCCGGAGCTGTCTCGGCTTCTGATAACTCAAAGGGGCTTAATACTAATCGAACTTTCTAACTCCCTGGTGCGCTGAAGATCTGAGCCTTAATCCTGTCTTAGGTGTCTTTGTGCCAGTCTCTGCTATGCTGATCTTCTTCGACATTTTATCAAGGAGTAACCCATGAGTGTGAAACCCAAACCCAAACCCAAACCTCAGACGACAGAGATTAATAATATCCGTAACACCCTGGCTGACGTAATTGACGGCCTTGGTCAAACCCGTGGTGAGATGCACCAGAGATTTGACCAGCAAGATAAGCGTTTTGACCAGCAAGATAAGCGTTTTGACCAGCAAGATAAGCGTTTTGACCAGCAAGGTTCTGATATTGCCGCTATCAAAGAAATGCTCCAAGTCTTACTCTCGCGCCAATAACCACGCCACCTAACAACACGCTCAACAGGGACGCACATACTGTGCGCCCGTCAGCTTTGGGTTGGCGATTGTCGCCTTGTCATAAGGCTCAAATCTCCACGCTCAACACGGGAAAACACGATTGGTATAAGCTGCCGGGCAGGAATTGCAGAAGAAAAATGTGGATCTGGGCTAATGAGTGACAACAAACAATCAGTCAGTCATTAACTGATTCATCCGAAGTTCAGTTATTTTTGCCGTGTTATCTTCATGGACGGTCAATACATGGCCATCGGCGCTGAAGATGGCGAGTTTGATCTCGTGAAATTGCTCGGAAATGATGGTGGCTTTCTCTTTCCATGTTCCATGGCTTGTCTGGCCATAAATTTTTGCCGTGCCATCGGTACTGGAGGTAACCAAATGGCGGTTATCGGGGCTAAATTCTATTGAATTAATTTGTAGCCTGTGGGAAAAACTGGCTTTTTCTTCCCAGCTTCCATTAGCCTTCTGGCCACATATTTTCACCGTGTAATCTCCGCTATGGATGAACACATGGCGGCTGTCATGGCTGAATTTGGCAAAGAAGAACCTTTCTATTCGGGAAATGACAGCTTCTACTTTCCATGATCCATTGACCTCTTGGCTAAAGATTTTCACCTTGTCATCGTCACCGCAGGTCAACACGCGACGGCTATCGGGACTGAAGGTGGCTGAGAAGACTCTATCCTCATGGGAAATGATGATTTCTATCCGCCATGATCCATCGTCCTGCTTGCCGTAGATTGTCGCGGTGCCATCGTTACTGCAGGTCACCAAATGGCGGCTATCGTTGCTGAATTTGGCTGAGTTGAGCTTATGAAAATGGGGAATAACGTTTGTTTGTTGCCATGATCCATCGGCCTTGAGGCCATTGATTTTTACCATGTGATCTTGACTGACGGTCATCAGATGGCGGCTATCGGCGCTGAATTTGGCTGACCTGAGACGTTTGTAATGGGAAATAATAGCTTTTTTTACCCATGACCCATCGTCCTGCTTGCCATAGATTATTGCTCTGCGATGTTCAATGGCCACCACATAGAGGCCATCGGCGCTGAATTCGGCTGAGTTTTCAAAGTCGTCATGGGAAATGATGGCTTTTTCTACCCATGAACCATCGTCCTGCTTGCCATAAATTTTCGCCTTCTCATCTATACTGGCAGTCACGACATAGCGGTCACCGGGGCTGAAGCTGGCTTTAAAGACAGATTTATCATGGGAAATAGTGGCTTTTTCTACCCATGATCCATCGGTACTCAGGTCATAAATTTTTGCGGTTTTATCGTCACTTGTGGTCACCACATGGCGGCTATTGGCGCTGAAAGTGACCGACCTGACCCAGTCATCATGAGAGATAGTGATTTTTTCTTCCCATGATCCACCGTCCTTCTTGCCGTAGATTTTCACTTTTCCTTTGTCAATAGGGATTATGACATGGTGGCCATCGGGGCTGAACTTAAACAAGTCCGATTTACCAAAAGCGGGGAATGTGGCTTTTGTCTCTAATTTAAATGTTTCACATTCAGACATCAGTTTAGTGACAGTGGAAACGAACAAAACAGGAAAATACTTGCTCTCTTGGCGATCCATGATTGATTTGATTAATGCCTCATCCTTTGTAAAGCGCCTCAACCAACCCTCGAGTTGATTTTTGTCTTTTGAAGTGAGGGGTGTCTTTAGTAGCGTCTGGTGTGATAAAGCAAACTGGCGATACCATGCCTTTGCTATTAAATCAGCATTTTTGATAGTGATGTTAATGTGTGAATTTACCTGCGCCAATTTGGCAATATCATGAGCCTGCAAATAAGTACAGATTTTGGATTGAAGTTCCTCGGGCAATCTGAGCAATGGTGAAGGCTTTTTCCTGTTATGTATAGTGACGTTCCTATTCATAGCGGTACCACTTCTTCTTTCTGATCGAGACTGATCCGCTGTTGATGAAAGTGAGCCACCAAAACAGGAAAGGCTTTTTATGAAATTCATGGCTTGCTTCCCCATAGTTATTATTTAAATTGGGTTGGTATTTAAAATTGACTGTGCAATTTAGAGTCGGTTTTATTACGAGAGTTCAAGACATTGATGTAAGCCTGACTGACAAAAAAGCAGGGTTTTGATCCGGGAAAAATGAGCACTAAGTAAAAAATGGGTTTCTGTCTTTCAGCACATTTCAGTGGCGTCTGGCAAGACGTTTTGTCGAAGTCCTGGCCAGTGTTCTGGTGCGCTCTACCGTGCCGGGCAGGCGTTGCAGAAGAAAAATGTGGATCTGGGCTAATGAGTGACAGCAATCATTCACTCATCTTCAGTTCAGTGATTTTTGCCGTGTTATCATCATGGACGGTCAATACATGGCCATCGGCGCTGAAGTTGGCGAATCTGATCTCCTGACGGTGGTGGGTAATGGTGGCTTTTTCTTTCCATGTTCCATGGCTCCCCTGGCCATAAATTTTCATCATTCCATCGCTACCGGCGGTAACCAAATGGCGGCTATCGCGGCTAACGCCTACTTGATTAATTTGACGCTTATGGGAAAAACTGGTTTTTTCTTCCCAGCCTCCATTAGTCTTCTGACCATATATTTTCAACGTATAATCTCCGCTGCGGATGAACACATGGCGGCCATCCTGGCCGAATTTGGCTGTCAGGGGCCATTCCATTTCGGAAATGACAGCTTCTACTTCCCATGACCCATCGTCCTTCTGGCCATAGATTTTCGCCTTGCCATCGTCACTGCAGGTCAGCACATGGCTGCTATCGGGGCTGAAGGAGGCTAAGTCGACAATATGCTCATGGGAAATGATGGTTTTTATCCACCATGATCCATCGTCCTTCTTACCATAGATTTTCGCCGTGCGATCGTCACTGCAGGTCACCAAATGGCGACTATCGTTGCTGAATTTGGCTGAGTTGAGATTATGAAAATGAGGAATGATGTTTGTTTGTTCCCATGATCCATCGGCCTTCAGGCCATGGATTTTTAACATGTGATCGTTACTGACAGTCAGCAAATGGCGGCTATCGGCACCGAATTTGGCTGACTTGACAGGTTTATCGTGGAAAATAATAGCTTTTTCTATCCATGCCCCATCGTCCTGCTTGCCGTAGATTTTCGCCCTGCGATCTTTACTGGCGGTCACCACATGGAGGCCATCGGCGCTGAATTTGGCTGAGTCGACACGGTCGTCATGGGAAATGGTGGCTTTTTCTACCCATGAACCATCGTCCATCTGGCCATAAATTTTCGCCTTGCCATCATAACTGGTGGTCACTAAATAGCGATCATTGGCGCTGAAGACGGCTGATATGACGGAGTCATCATGGGAAAAAATGGCTTTTTCTAACCATGATCCATCGGTCCTCAGGTCATAAATTTTTGCGGTTTTATCGCTACTTGCGGTCACCACATGGCGGCTATTGGCGCTGAAAGTGACTGACTTGACCCAGTCATCATGAGAGATAGTGATTTTTTCTTCCCATGATCCATCGTCCTTCTTGCCATAGATTTTCACTGTTTTATTGTCAGTAGGGATTATCACATGGTGGCCATCGGGGCTGAATTTAGAGAAGTCCAAATAACCATTAACGGAGAATGTCGCTTTTGTCTCTAATTTAAATCTTTTACATTCAGACATCAGTTTAGTGATGGTGGAAAGGAACAAAACAGGAAAATAAATGCTCTCTTGGCGATCCATGATTGATTTGATTAATGCCTCATCCTTTGTAAAGCGCCTCAACCAACCCTCGAGTTGATTTTTGTCTTTTGAAGTGAGGGGTGTCTTTAGTAGCGTCTGGTGTGATAAAGCAAACTGGCGATACCATGCCTTTGCTATTAAATCACCCTTTTTGATAGTGATGTTAATGTGTGAATTTACCTGCGCCAATTTGGCAATATCATGAGCCTGCAAATAAGTAAAAATTTTGGATTGAAGTTCCTCGGGCAATCTGAGCAATGGTGAAGGCTTTTTCCTGTTATGTATAGTGACGTTCCTATTCATAGCGGTACCACTTCTTCTTTCTGATCGAGATTGATCCGCTGTTGATGAAAGTGAGCCACCAAAACAGGAAAGGCTTTTTATAAAATTCATGACTTGTTTCCCCATAGTTATTATTTGAATTGGGTTGGTATTTAAAATTGATTGTGCAATTTAGAGTCGGTTTTATTTCGAGAGTTCAAGACATTGATGTAAGCCTGACTAACAAAAAAGCAGGGTTTTGATCCGGGAAAAATGACCAATAAGTATTCAGCCATATGGAATCGAATATATCTGGCTTATTGGTCAGATGTTGCAGAAGAATATGAGGGTTTGGGCTAATGAGTGACAGTAAACGATCGGTCAATCATCCATAGTTCGGTGATCATCGCCCTGTTACCGCCATGGATGGTCAACACATGGCCATCGGCGCTGAAGGTGGCTGACCTGATCTCTCTCCCAATCGGGCGTGGATATAAGACGGGAACGCAGAGCTTTCCGCTTGAGTATTTGTACATAGCCATTTATATTCATTCCAGGTCTGCCCCAGCAAGGGCACCCGGTGACGAAAACCAAGCAATGGACGAAAAATTAAGGCAGAGCTAACTGCCCAACCGCCCTTGAAGAACCAGATGAGCTCATACCTGAGTGACCCGTTAAGGCAGCGGCAAACCAAACAAAAGACCAACAAATAACCGAGGGGCACCCAGTTACTGCTGATGGAGGCCTATGCATAAGTCCGGTCGCTATGGACTGGCTGTAGCCTTTGAAGTCAGAAGCCTCGCCTGATAGAGGGTGTCGCAAAACTCTCTCTAGCGTGGGAACGAGTTGACTCCCGACATTCCTGCCTTCGCGGGAATGACGAGAATGAGGAGAGAGTTTTGCGACACCCTCTTAGGGACGAGTAGTTCACAAATGATGAAAACCAAAACACTGGCAACCATCATTTTTCTCTTCGCTTTATTTACATCAAAAAGCTTTGGTGATATCAACTACACGCCTTTTTCTTACGATAGACTCAAAAATCGCACAGAGAAGTTTTTGCTGGTGCGCGTAATTATTGGCTCAAAAGTTGTTAGCCCCCTGACCTTTGTCAATATCATGGAGGATAAACGACTCAACCCAGAAGATACCCTTCGAGTACTCTTCCTGAATGCACATGATATACCTGAACATCAGATAGAGGCTATTGCAGAACTGTACGATGATGGTCACAGTCTAATCTACAATCTGCAGACGGAATCAGATAAAATACAGGCAGCTTTTTATCCTGAGAATGTTGAACACGACGAATTCTTTTTTAGTTTTGTAAGAACTTTCAATGATCAAGTTGAAAACCCAGCATACGTCAGCGACATTATTAAAGCATCTATTTTTTATGATTTCAGGCATTCTTGTGCATTAGACCTCGATGTAAGACTACTGAAGCCATTAGAAGAAATAGACCAGATAAATAGACGTTTGATTCATTCGCCCTATTTCCATTCCAATGAGCATTATTTGGATTACCCTGTGGATTCCTATACATTCAGAGACGTGTCAGCGAATGGTCAGCTGTATCTCGACGCCTATTACAGGGGGCAATACTTGAAAGAGGAACAGATGCTAGAAAAATCTGACGCCAGACTGAACCATATCAATAAAAAGCCTGGTTTTAACTGGCACTCCATCACTGTAGGGAAAGAAAATGACAACACCTTTAATATTTTATTGCCTGCAGCCAAAGCCCCCCTGCTTCTTAGAAATGAAATGGATATATCTAATGCCCAAAAGCTTGAGTGTACAAGAGCTGGAATACATTATCTTGATGAAAGAAATCCAAAAGAGCAGCTGGAAAGTACACTGAATGAGCAAATAAACAGAGCAAAAGAACTTATTAAAGCACCTCTGGATGATGACTTACATAACGTAAATAGCCTGAAAATAATCGAAACATTTATTCGTCTACCACAATAAAAGGTTCATGTGCGGTCAGGTTGTGATTTTTGAAGATGTCCTCAAATTTTTCTGCCTGTACTTTTCTTTCAGGAAGATATCCAAGGACTTTTGAGTTCAAATGTTTCCTCATCAAAATCTATCGAAGCCTCTATACCTATAGGTGTGACAAGCATAGGATGGGTGTGGCAACTATCGAAGCCATAAAGTATTGGAACATTTTTACTGTTTAATATTTCATTTAAAACATCGAGTGGTGCTGGATTGTACCACTTGGTGACCCTGATTCAGGTTGATCTGGTGTTGATAAAAGTCGATCACCTATACCAGATTTACTATTTATGCAGTCCATAGTTTGTTTTTACCGTTGTTCTTATTTATCTCTGATTGGCAAGGATATTCAAAATTAATTCTGCAGCTTAGAGTCGGTTTTAGTAAGAAAGTACACATTGTTTTCATGCTCTCAGGACAACTTCTAAGTATCTGGCCAGTTGGTTTCGCATATTCTGGCGAGTGGATTTTTTCATCCTTCAAGGCGCAACGACGGGCGCGTAGCAATAGCTTCGCAACCAGAGTTGGGACGCAGAAGGATGGAAAAAGCCGCCGTCCAGAATATGTGAAACCAACTGGTTAGGTACCTAATCACAGGATTGTCGGCAAACAATCAGTCATTCATTCATCTGTAGCTCAGTGATTTTCACTGTGTTAAAGCCATGGACGGTCAACACATGGCCATCGATGCTGTAGGTGGCTGATCCGATGGGAATATTGAGGGAAATGGTGGCTTTTTCTTCCCAGGTTCCATCACTCTGCTGGCCAAAAATTTTTGTCGTGCCATCGTCACTGCCGGTGATCACAAGGCGGCTATCGATGCTAAAGGTGGCTGATGTGACTCTCCTGAGATGGGAAATGGTAGCTTTTTCTTCCCAGGAACCATTGATACTCTGGTCATAGATTTTCACCGTGTTATCTTGACTGCGGGTAATCACATGGCGACTATCGGGGCTGAAGGTGGCTGAGTAGACAAAACTGTTATGGGAAATGATGGCTTTTTCTTCCCATGATTCATTGTCCTTCAGGCCGTAGATTTTCGCCGTGCAATCCCAACTGGCGGTCACCATATGGCGGCTATCGGGGCTGAAGGTGGCTGAATCGACACGATGATCATGGTAAATAATGGCTTTTTTTCTCCATAATCCATCGTCTTTCTTGCTGTAGATTATCGCCCTGCCATCGTAACTGGAGGTCACCAAATGGCGACTATCGTCGCTGAGTATGGCTGAGTTGACCCTATGCATATCGGAAAAGATGGCTTTTTGTCTCCATGCTCCATTGGCCTCCAGGCCATGGATTTTTGCACCGTGATGGATAGTGGTCGTCACCAAATAGCAGCCATCGGCGCTGAAGGTGGTTGATCTGACTGAATCATCGTGGTTAACGGCTTTTTCTGTCCATGATCCATCGTTCTGCTGGCTATAGATTTTCCACTGGCCGAATAAACTGGTGGTCACCACATGGCAGTTATCATTGCTGAAGGTGGCTGATATGACTGGCTCATCGTAGCGAATAATGGCTTTTTCTGACCATGATCCATCGTCCTTGTGGCTATAAATTTTTGCCTTGTTATCACTACTGGCGGTCACCAGATGGCGACCATCGGTGCTGAAGATAGCTGAGAAAACAAATTTGTCATGGGATACAGTGGCTTTTTCTACCCATGAGCCATCGTTATTCTGACCATAAATTTTCACCTCACCACCAACACTGGCGGTCACCACATGGCAACTATCGGGGCTGAAAGTGACTGTGAATACATTGTTATTATGGGAGACAGTGCTTTTTTCTTTCCATGATCCATCGTCCATCTGGCCATAGATTTTCAGCGTTTTATTGTCAATGGCGGTCACCACGTGGCGGCCATCGGGGCTGATAGTAGCCGTGCACAACTTGCTATTATCGGGGAGGATGGCTGTCTCTGATTTAAATGTTTTGCATTGAGACATCAGTTTAGTGAGAGTGAAAAAGAACAGCGCAGGAAAATAAATACTTTCTTGGCGATCCGTGACTGACTTGACTAATGCCTCATCCTTTGTAAAGCGCTGCAACCATTTCTGGAGTTCATCTTTATCTTTTTTAGCGACGATTGTCTTTAAAAGAGTCTGGTGTGATGAAGCAAACCGGCGATACCATGCCCTCGCCATTGCCGCATCATTTTTGAGCCTGTTGTTAATGCGTGAATTTGCCCGTGTTAATTGGGTAATATCATGAACTCGCAAATAGGTGAAAATTTTGGACTGTAGTCCTGGGGGCAAATACAGCAATAATGAAAACTCATTCTTGTCGTGTACAGTGACTTTCCTACCCGCAGTGCTACCACTTGGCGTCTCTGGTGGAGATTGATCTGGTCTTGATGGAAGTTTATCACCAATACCGGAATGGTTATTTATGCAATCCATAATTCGTTTTTCGTGGTTATTTTTTTATCCCTGGTTGTCAAGGAGATTCAAAATTGATTCTGCAGCTTAGACTCGGTTTTAGTGTGAAAGTTCACATTGTTCTCATGCTCTCTGGACAACTTCTAATCACAGGATTAACGGCAAGCAATCAGTCATTAATCTTCAGGAGCCTGTAAAATGTCATAGTACATGGCCTGACTTTCTCTGAAACTGAACCAAACTCACCGGAAAATGTTTCCCATCCCGGCGGATATGTATGTGCTGGAGCTCCAGATAGGATCTATGATGGGTGTGGTTGTAAGGGGCGTTTCGTCCAAAGGTGGTCGGAAGCACCCCCTTTTCCTTGTAAAGCCTGAAGTCGTTTAATAGATCATCAGCCTCTTCCTTACTAATCGTATCGATGATCAATTGACTCTGAAACAGCCTTGCTTTTGCCATTACAACCCTACTTTTTATTGGTAGTTAGTACTTTTTTTGTTTTTTCACTCAATCGATCGAATTGAGCCTCAGAGGGATTAAAACGTCCTTTCCCATCCCTTCTTTCTTTCTTTCCTCGATGATTCTGATCATCTTCCAGGATTTCAAATCAGTTGGTTATCGCTGGCTTTTATGTTTTGTTTTCGCACTCAACAAAGTCCCCCAAGTCATCATCTGACCTGGTTCTCAACTTTTCAGTCATCTGCTCAACCATCTCATCGGTTGTAGTAAAACGACCAGGAACACTCCTCAACTCAGAAGTGCCACGTTGAGCATACTCGCAAAATGCGGTCATTTCCTCAAACAGCTCAGCCGGTACAGCATAGAACTGAACCTCATTATTCGAGGTCACTGCGATTGCCTCTCCCCGGGCTTCCGCTATGGCATTGCCCGGATTGGTTTTGAACTTGCTAATAGAAGTCGTGAACCCACAAAGCACTCTCTGCAACATAAAATCACCTTATTTAGATTCAAATTAAATCATTATTTAGACTAAATATAACACTATATTTAGATAACAGGCACAGGCACAGGCACAGGCAAGGGCGCAAATACCGAGGAAGACAGTCACTCCGGGGATATCCTCACACTGAAATTAACTCGGGAAGGGGACGTGATTGGCACGCTGAACAAAGATTTTGCTGGTTATAGTGAAAAACACAGACTCAATAAAAACGCCTTCCTGGAAAAGGATATGCATATCGGAAAAGATGGCTTTTTGTTCCCATGCTCCACCGGCTTCCAGGCCATGGATTTTTATACCGAGATCGATAATGGTCGTCATCTGTAGAGCAATTTACCAGTGACAGCAAACAATCATTTATTTATCTGAAGTTCAGTGATTTTTGCCGTCTCATTTAACATGTGTTGCAGCAAAATAATGTGGCTCTGAGCTAATGAGTGTCCGCAAACATTAAGCTATTCATCCGTAATTCAGTGATTTGTACGCTGTCACTTGTGATCAGCACATGGTCATCGACGCTGAAGGTGGCTGCCCGGATCGGACTAAGGCGGGAAATGATGCCTTTTTCTTTCCATGATCCATAGTTCCCCTGGCCATAAATCTTCGCTATTCCATCGTTACTGACAGTGACCAGGTGGCGGCCATTGACGCTAAAGCTTGCTGATGTGACAAGACCATCATGGGAAATGGTGGTTTTTTCTTTCCAGGATCCATTGACCTTTCGGCCATAGAGTTTCACCGTGTTATCTCCACTGCAGGTGATTACATGGCGGCTATCGGCGCTGAATTTGGCTGAGAAGAAAGTATCTTTATCGCGAATGACGGCTTTTTTTTCCCAGGATCCATTGTCCTTCTGGCCATAAATTTTCGCCTTGCCATTTTTACAGTAGGTCAGCAAATGTCGGCTATCGGGGCTGAAGGTGACTGAATTGACATGTTTATGGGCAATGAAGCCTTTTCGTTCCCATGATCCATTCTCCTTATGGCCATAGATTATCGCCCTGCCATCGTGACAGTTGATCACCAAATGGCGATTGTCTGCGCTCAGTGTTGCTGATTTGATGCCTTTATTACGGATGGCGATTTTTTTTTCCCAGGAACCATCGGCCACCAGGCCATGGATTTTCACCCTGTCATCGATACCAGCAGTCACCAAATAGCGGCCATCGGCACTGAAGTTGGCTGAGAAGATATAGCTGTCGTGAGATACAGTGAATTTTTCTACCCATGACCCATCATCCTTCTGATAATAGATTTTCACCTTGTTATCACTGCGGGTCACCAGGTGGCGGCTATCGGGGCTGAAGCTGGCTGACATGACTGTATCATCGTGTTGAATAATGACTTTTTCTTCCCATGAGCCATCGTCTTTGGGGCCATAAATGATCGCCTTGCAATCATCACTGGCAGTCACCATCTGTCGGCTATCGGGGCTGAAGCTGGCTGACCTGACCCTTTCTTCATGGGAAATAGTGACTTTTTTTTCCCATGATCCATCGTCCTTCTGACCACAGATTTTCACAGTTTTATCGTCACTTATGGTCAACACATGGTGACTATCGGGGCTGAAGGTGGCTGAGTTGACGGTGTCTTCATGAGTGATAGTAACTTTTTCTTCCAATGAACCATCGTCCTTACGGCCATAAACTTTCACCCTGTTATCTTTACTGCAGGTGATTACATGGCTACCATCGGGGCTGAAGCTGGCCGATTTCACATCAGCACTATCGGGGAGGGTGGCTCTTCTCTCTAATTTAAATATTTTACATTCAGACATCAGTTTAGTGAGAGTGGAAAAAAACACAGCAGGAAAACAAATACTCTTCTGGCGACCCATGACTGACTTGATTAATGCCTCGTCTTTTGTAAAGCGCCTCAACCAAACCTCAAGTTGATTTTTATCTTTTGCAGCGACGATTCTCTTCAGCAGAGCCTGATGGGATGAAGGAAACTGGCGATACCATGCCTTTGCCATTGCCGTATCATTTTTGAGTGTGCTGTTAAGGTAGGAATGTGTCCGTGTTAATTTGGCAACGTCATAATCCTTCAAATAAGTAGAAATTTCGGATTGTATGTCCGGGGGCAGATCGAGCAACATTAAAGGCTTGTTCTTGTTACCTTGAATAACGTTCCTACCCAGAGTGGTACCAGATGATGTACCTGATCGAGATTGATTCGGAGTTGATGAGAGTGAGCCACCAAAACAGGAAAGGTTTCTTATGAAATTCATGGCTCGTTTCTCCATAATTTTAACTTTGGTTGGCAGGGATACCCAAAATTGTTTCTGAGGGTTAGATTCGGTTTTAGCATGAAAGTTCAAGACATTCATGATAGCCAGACTAACAAGAATCCGTTGAACGATAAGTGACTCCCCAGACGTTTATGGAGATATTTTTTTGTTCTTGTCATTGAACCTTTCTCATTGTCAAGAGTCAAAGCACAAGAAATTACGAACCAATCAACCTAAAAATTATAATTTCATGCTGCACAGCGATACTGAGGGAGACTTAAGTTTACGATCTCCAGATTAAAGTATGTGTAACAATCAGGAGGTAAATTTTTAATGAATATTCGCCCGAACCCAAGCCCGCTACCCGTTAATTCGGACACTGAACCCAAAGGGAGCAGTTTATCTATAAGCTTTAAAAGGCAACTGGATGTTTTGGACCCAGATGATCCGCACTCCTCCAAGCCGCCATCTTTAACCCTGGTTGCAGCATTCCCCACTGAAAGTAACATTAATGCTCGATCGGTCACTACACTTGAACCCTTTATCAACTCAGATGCCGATAAGCCCTGCGAAATGATTCCATGGGGCACTGAATTCGAGCGTATTTATCAATCCCTGGAGCAAAAAAAACACCAGGAGATCGAAGCCCAGGTAAATGCTCTCAGTGATGCTCAGATTCAAAGTCTGTTCACTGTTACCCGACCCTCTCAAATCTGGGTAAGATCTGAACCTACGAATTCACTTATTGAATTGGCCGTCGTTTCCGAAAAGGCAGGCCATATTTTTTTCCAGGTTTTATTTGACCGACTGTCTTCGGAAGAACTACAGCATGCACTGTTAGAACCATACGATGACAACAAAACGTTTTTACATCTGATATGCTGTGTTATGGATAAACCATTACTCAAGAAGCTGGAAGAGAAAATAGATAGACAAATCCTTTTGGAGATGCTCACCCAACCCACAAATGACCTTGCTCCTCCCCTTGCATTTGCCTGTCTCTATAATAAAAGTACCCATCTGTTTGACACCGTCTTTGATGAAAACAGGGAATTGATTGTAAAACTCCTGAAGGGGAGTCCCGACCTTGATCAAAGCATACTACAGTTCATGTGCAATGACAGAGCAAGGCCCGGTGGAGCCCTCCAGCTAAGGACTGAAAAATACTTTCACCGTATTCAACAACTGTTATGTAAGCTGAACCCGCAGGAACGCTTTGACGCTATCCAATTTACCGGAAAATCCAATGAGTCTGCTTTACTATGGGCCTGCACAGGCAAACGACTCCATTCTGATGAATTGGTATTGATACTGACTGAAGAATTGGATGATGTTCAAAAAGCCAGGCTTTGTACCGTGCAATCGGAAACGGGCCATTCACTGATACAAAAGTGCCTTGAGCTTAACAAGCTTGATAAAGTTGCCTCTCTCTGCATGACTATCCACGATCAATCACTGAGGTTTAAGGTGCTGTCGATCAGCACATTGGAAGGCCATTCCTTCTTTAAACAGTGGCTTCTCAACTCTGCTGATTCTCATAGAGAAATTGAAGAAGGTATAGAGTACATGCTGCAGGATATGATCGCTTACCACCGGATTCTGATCATTGCTGGTGATCGACGTATTTGGGATCAGACAATCGACGGTACTGATCATCAGAACATCACACGGCAGCAAGAGCAAACTCCGATTGTAGAGGCCATGAACAGGAGTAAAATGAAATTGGCTGAATTTCTCTGGAAGCAGATTGCGGATCCAGAATTAAGAATTAAACTGCTGCTTTACAAAGCCAAACATCAGGCAACCCTGTTGCAGTATATGCTTGATGTTAGGGAGCGGTGGGATTACTTCAAATACAGGATCATGAACACCAGTAACAAGGCCTTGCAAAATTCATTTGCTGCTGAATTGTACTATCATGCCTTAGCTGCCAAACGTTTTGTTGATGCAGAATATTATTTCAGCCAAATAAGTGATAAAAAATTAAAACACGATCTATCGAACGATCCCAAATGTTTTTTTGTGAGTATCTCCAGGAAAACAGAGGCGGATATTGAACATTTTTTCAGTCAGAAAACTCCATCCCAATGCACAGAATCTTTAATCTATATACTTGAACAAACTCTCTATAATAAAAAATCCTTGCCGGAAAACCTTCTTCACGTGATTACATTGCAGAAGAATGCAGTCAATAAAGATACTTTTTCCAAATGGGCTACAAGTCCACAGCAAGGTGAACAATGCCCAATAACCACAGCCCTGAGTCGATACGTCATAGCTTACCGCAAATGGAAATGTCCTGAGAAATTCAAGTTCTATCCTGATAGCAGTGAACAGCGGGAAATGCTAGCCTGTTTGAATATGCAGATATTCCAGGGAATAGTAAGCATGATGAGTGAGGAGAAAGTAAAGGAGTTCTTCTTCTCTTTACAGGATGGTCATTATAATGTTTTACATCTGTTTGTCTATAAAGAAATCCTGAAAAACATAGTTTATGCCCTGGGTGATTCGGGCAAAGCCTTTCTTGAACAAATAAATCCTGCGACCGGTAGAAATCTATTGCATATTCTGTTTGAGCCCAGACTTATTGAATCTGAAGATACAGAACTGAATGATATCATTAATACCGTCAATTGGCTGGATGAAAACTATGAATTAAGCCTGTTTTTGCAAGGTCGTATGAAAAACGATGGCTCAACTCCTTTACATTTACTATTCTTGGCAGCCGACAATTCAACATTACTATCTGGTTGTATTGATTCACAAACATTACAAGAGCATATTATGAATCGGCTATGTCAACCAAATGCAGATGCTCTCCTGCTGGTTGAGTTATTTGAGCTTAAAGACAATAACGGCTGCACACCGCTGCACAATTTCTTTTCCTGTAAATATATCAATAACAAAATCGGTGATCTTTTAATTCAAAAACTGGGTCTTGAAACATTTTTTAAGCTAATGCACATCAAAGACAACCAAGGCAATACTGTTATGGATCATTTTTCAAAACGCAATAATCATTTGCGTGAGAAATACCAAAATTTGTTTGAGACTAGAAAAGCTCTGGTAAGGAGAACCTGAATCAGGTTGAAGCTCGACAATAAAACGTCTTGTCAACGCCTTGGCCTGACCGATGACAGACAGCGAAAGCAACAGCAGTGTTGCAAAGCGTGAATGTTTAATCATCCTATCCTTGCCTTCCGGTTTACAGGGAGGAAGGATAGACCAGGAAAGCCACAAGAAATGGCGATTTTTGGTTCAGAGACCTAAGGCATTGTTCCGGTTCACATCAATAAGCTTGCCCTGCCTCCCACTTAAACCGGCTTTTGATATCGTGCCCAACGCCAATCAGACAGGGAATGATGGCCAGAGTGATAAATGTGGCAAAGAGAATACCAAAGCCCAGGGAGATCGCCATGGGGATGAGCATTTGAGCTTCACGGGATGTTTCGAAAATCATCGGAGCTAAGCCGCCAAAAGTGGTCAGTGTCGTCAGGATAATGGGGCGGAATCGTCGGGTTGCGGCCTTATTAATCGCTTCTCGCCAATCTTTACCATCTTTTCTGTGCTTGTTGTAAGTAGTGAGTAGAATAAGGCTGTCGTTCACTACAACACCACAGAGTGCTATAACGCCCATAAAACTGATCATACTCAGGGTGTAACCCAGTATCATATGACCCAGGAAAGCACCTACCAGTCCAAAGGGAATAGCTGCCATGACCAGCAGCGGCTGGGTAAAGCTCTGAAAAGGTATAGCCAGCAGAGCGTAGATCAGAAGCATGGCCAGCAGGCTCGACTTCAGCAGTGCGCTCATGCTTTTTGCCGCACGTTTCTGGTCTCCTCCCAGGTCGATTTGCAGTCCCGGATACTTTGCCAAAAGCTCGTCAAACACATTTTTTTGCAAAGAGCTGATGATCTGAGGTGTAGAGCCTCTGGGGTTCACTTCTGCGGTAATATCAACGGTTCTGTTACCATCCCTGCGGATGACAGTTGATGGTGCAATGCTATGGTCTACGGTTGCGACACGAGTCAGAGGAATATAGTTGCCGTCGTCATTACGAATCATCATGTTGAGAAGGTCGGCTTCACTCTGTCTCAGTGCTTCGTTCAACATGACTTTTACCGAAACTTCGTTTCTTCCTTCCTGTTGTTTTATAGCAGTGACTCCAAAGAGAGCATTGCGCAACTGCTTTGAAATATCATCAGCAGTGAGTCCCAGTGCCATGCCTTCCTGACTGATACGGATATCCAGCTGAGGATTACCACTGGCAAAACTACTGGAGATATCTGTGACTCCGCTAAACTGTTGCAGTTGCCGTGAGAGGAATTTACTGGCCTGACTAAGAACTTCAGTGTCGCTGTGGCTCAGTTCAACGGTCAGGGCAGGATCACCTCCCGGTCCATGACCCGTCGTTGTGTAAGTGATACTCAGCAGGCCGTTCATTTCACCATTGGCTTTCCTCCAGAGTCTGGCAACTTCAGCCGTATTGATTGGACGTACATCAGGAGCCGTCAGGTTCAGAGAAACTCTGATCACCTCGTTCTCAATGATGGTTGTAAGGCCGCTAACCAGTTTATCGCCGCCATTTTCCCGGGCCAGCTTCTGAGCGCCAGCTTCAATGATTGCCAGAGTTTCCCTGATTTTACTGTCTGGACTACCGTATGGGAGGGTCGCGATGACCCTGACAAAGCTGGCATCGGTTCTGGGCATCAGATAAAAGCCCAGCCTGCCGCTGGCTTGCCATGCTCCAACCAGCACTACAATAGCCAGGGCAACGGAAAGTGACAGGTATTTATGATTAAGAATGCTGTTTAGTGCTGGCTTGTATCTTGTGTTTATAAACGACATTAGACGTTTGTTAGCACTTTGTTGAACGCTGTCCAGCCATTGACCTGCTTTACCTTTTGGCCTGTCTTTCGTTTGCCCCAGATGGGCAGGGAGAATAAAAAGGGCCTCGATCCATGAAATAGCGAATACGCTGATGACCACCAGCGGAGTGGCCTGCTGTAGCTTACCCAGCATTCCGGGCAGGGTCAGAATCGGGAGAAAGGCTACCATATTGGTCAGGATACTGAACGTCAGTGGTACGGCGACGTCTCTGGCGCCAAGAATAGCTGCTCTGGAAAAACTCATTCCTTCCTGACGACGATGATAGATGTTTTCACCGGCAATAATGGCATCATCCACCACAATTCCAAGGGCGATGATAAAGGCAAACATGGAAATAATGTTGATGGAAACATCCATTCCGGGCAGTAATAGCATTGCTCCAAGAAAGGATGTCGGAATCCCCATGGTGACCCAGAAGGCCAGGCGGTACTCCAGAAACAGGCTTAGAAGAACCAGCACCAGTAGCAGCCCCAGGAATGCATTTTTCAAAAGCAGGTTCATCTGGTTTTTGAAGTTTACCGAGTCATCATCGGTGATATCGATGCTCACTCCGGGAGGCAGTTCCGCCCTTATCTCAGGCAGAATATTTCTTACGGTATCCGATACACCGATGGGCGTTTGTTCTCCTACACGGTAAACAGTCAGTCCGGCTGCCAGCTGACCGTTATAACGTGCTTCCATTCCGTCATCGTCGAATTCATGGCTGAGTGTGGCAATGTCTCCCAGTTTCAGGGTGCTGCCACTGGTCATTGATTTGATCGGAACATCACGAAAAGTGTCAACCTGTTCACGACGTTCCTGAACCCTTACACTGATGTCGCCCCCGATAGCGTTAATTTCTCCGGAAGTTTGATCGAATGCCTGTTGACTGATAGCTTCGGAGACCTCTCCCAGAGTCAATTCATAACGTTGAAGCTGATCTTGATCGATACTGATCTGAATCTCATGCCCTGGTTCCATATCCAGCTCAATCTGGGTGAGTCCGGGGTCTTGCAGTAAACGGTCGCGAACGTTTTCTGCCAGAGTACGCAAAATCCGCTTGTCGACATCACCGTAGATCATGATTTCCATGACTTCTCTTTTACGACTCTTGACGGATATCCTTGGTTTTTCAGATTCTTCCGGCAGCGTGGTGAGCCGGTTTACTGCCTGATCAATTTCCTGAAGCATCTGGTTGGCATCATACCCTTCCATTACTTTGACGGTGATTGAGGCTGAGCCTGAAACCGAAGTTGAGTTGATCTCATCAATGCCTTCAATGCCCCGGATGGCATTTTCAACAGGCAGTACAATACCCAGATCGATCTCTTCGGGTGTTGCTCCCGAATAACTGACAGCGACCTCGATCCGATCAACATTGAATTCCGGCATAATTTCTTTCTTGATGCCCCAGGTGACAAACAGGCCGCCGATAATCAGAAAGAGCATCAGGAGATTCGGAGTGATTTTGTCACGGGCCATCCACGCGATAGCGCCTTTATTTTCGTTCATGGCTGCTTACCTGCAACAAAAGGCTTTTCAGTTCTTCGCAAGGGCAGGCCATCGACAGGGGCAATCAGCGAGGAGCTGACCAGTTGGTCACCATCTTCAAGACCAGAAAGCAGGATCGCTTTTTCGGAATCACGGTATACAGGTGAGAGGGTACGAATCTCAAGACTGTTATCCCGGGTTAACAGCCAGACCTGATGGCTGTTTCTTATCAGTGCTTCAGGCACGACAAAGGCATTGTCCACTTTTTTGCCCAGGATCTCTGCTCGGAGCAGGTCATTAATCATGACGGGAGGTTTATCGTTATTCTCTTCTCGTTGAGCCAGCGGGTCCTCAATCTCAATAATGACTTTTGCCATCAGAGAACCGTCGTTCAGTTCCGGAGATACGGAGATCAGTGTTCCCTGACGGGACTCCGTACCCCAATCCGGGCTGGTGATTTTCACCGCACTACCGGCAGGGTCTTCGTTGGCAAAATTCAGCCATTGCAATTGACCGGCAGGCACTTCCATTTCGATCCAGAAGCGGTCAGTAGAGATCAGCACCATCAAAGCGGTGCTGTTGTTAACCTGACTGCCGGGGTGAATAGTGTTGCTGATGATCTGGCTATCAAACGGAGCTGTTATGTGTGTTCTTCCAAGGTTCAGTTTTGCCTGATCCAGATTCGCCTGAGCCTGACTTAAGGCTGCTTTGGCGGCTTCCAGTTGAGGTTGCCGAAGGACCAGGGCTTCTTCTTCCGGAGAGAGCGTATTGCCTGTCAGTTCGTACTCCTGCCGGGCGATATTCTGCTGTCCCTGCTCCAGCTTCAATTCCGACCATGCCTGAGCGACAGCGGCTTCCTGTTCCCGAACAAGAATCTGATATTCATCCTGATCCAGAGCCACAAGCAGCTCACCTTTCCTGACACGGGAGCCGGGCACCAGACCATCAAGGATACCGTCGACCCTGCCACTGATCTCAGGATAAAGAGTGACCCGCTGACTGGGGATAACGGTACCCAGACCCCTGACACGAATGTTGACGGTTTGTTGTTCAACGGTAACCGTTTCCACCATTTGGGCTTTTTTCCCGGGTTCGGCACGACCGGCTTTGGGGGAGGTCGTCATCAGCAACCATGCTGCAATAACCGAGATAACAAGGATCAATAGAGGAGCAGCAGGTTTTTTCAGGTGTTGGATGGGGGGATTCATTTTCATATCAGTGTGTGAGCAGAGCCTTGTCTTGTTCAGTGCTTGCCATGCTTCCATGCCGGACGAGCTTTTCTATGTTCAGATCACCTGCCAGAGCTCGGTAAAGTTGAATTCGCGCGGCCAGAAGATTGCCCTTGCTAATCAGTTTCTGTTGTTCCAGATCCAGTCTGCTGTTTTGTGCGGTTAACACTTCAAGAAAAGTGCTGTCACCATTCTGATATCGGGTGAGTTTGAACTGTTCTGCCTTCAAAGCTAACGACAATTGTTTGTCAATACTCTCTAGGTGCTGGTGCACGGACTGTTCGCGAGTCAGTGTGGTTTCTACTTCCGTAAAGGCTTCGAGAACTGCTTGAGAGTAAGTGTTCAGAGATTCGCTTAAAGCAGCTTGTCGACGATCGACTTCAGCTTTACGCATCCCGCCGTCAAAGAGTGGGCCTATCAGTCCGGCCGCCAGATTGGCTGCCCAATCATTCATCAGAGAAGAGAAGTTTGAGCTGGTGGATAACACTGAGGCCGTGAGATTGATCTGAGGTAGCCGGTTGGCTTCGGCCATTATTAATTGCTGGTTTTGACGCTCGACATTAAACCAGGCCTGTTTCAGATCCGGGCGACGACTCAGTAGGTCAGCTGGCAAGCCGGTAGCAGGAAGAGGTTTCAGCTCCGGGGTTTCCGGAATATCGATTGAGGGCAGAGTGCTTGTCCCAATCAGAAGCGCCAACTGTCGGGAGGTCAGTTGCTTCTGATGCCCGGCGGCGAGTTTTTTAGCCTTAAGATTTTCCAGAAGCTGTTGCTGTTGCAGCAGGTCTTCTGCCTGTGTCTGACCGTATCGGAATCGCAGTTCAATCACTGACAGCTGACGGGTCAGATTTTCAATCTGCTGGTGATAGAGTTTGATCAGAGTTTGCTGGGTGACCAATTCATACCAGTGACGGGCTACTTCAGACGACAATGTTATTGTTGCAATGGCCAGTGCTTCTCGGCTGGCGAGAAAATCGAATTCTGCAGAGGCTTCATTGGCTGTCAGGCGTGACCAGAGATCAATTTCATAACTGGCCATCAATCCGATCTGAAATTGCTCCATATTATTGGAAGACTGACGGGTTCGGCTGCCTGCGAAGGTCGCATCAACATTGGGAAGTGATGCTGCTCCAGATTGTCTGGCAGCGGCTTCAGCCTGACGAAGCCTGTCCGTTGCCGCTTTCAGACTGAAATTATCGGTCAGTGCTTTTTCAATAAGAGTATTGAGCTGGGGGTCATTGAAGCTTTGCCACCAGAGGCTGTACCTGGCTTCATTGCCGGATTGAGAAAAGGCCGCTGGCAGAGAAACTTCTGGTGACGATAAGTTGTTCTGCGTGGTACAACCCGACATCAGGAGGAGCAAGGTTCCTATTGTCAGGTATCGTAGGTATTTCATGGCTGAGAAACGAGTCATTCTAAACAGCCATTATCCTGAAACCGTGATTTTGGATCAAAGGTAATTACCAAATGCTTAGATAAGCTATTGATTTATCCACAACCTTGCCAGCATTCCTGCCTTGCTGGTGTAGCCTGTTGTAATGGTTTTGATTTCACCGTTTCTGATGATGAAAATAGACGGCGTCACGCTGACATTCCAGGCTCTGCTGACAGAGCCCTGCGGATCATTAATGACAGAAAAGTGCAAATCTTTAGCATTAAGGTATCGCGCTACTCTCTCATTGTTGCCCGAGGCCAGGGCCACGCTAACGACCTGATACTCTTCTGACAAATCACTCACCGCAGGGCTGACCCAGTGACAGACCCGGCACCAGCTGGCCCAGAAATAAAGCAGGACGGGCTTTTCCTCAGACAGTGTGTAAAGGTCGACTGCTTCTCCGTTTATGGGGATTGCACGCAGCTCTGGAGCCTTGCCTGAAGGCATATCTTTTTGCAGATAGACGTTGTATGCCGTCATGACTGCAACACCGATTAGCAGCGTGAAGAAGGCTTCCCGAATAAACTTGCCAAGACGTATGCTCATTGAAATCCTTTCTAAGTCAGAGCTTTCTGAATCAGGCTCACTGCTTCAGCAGGCAGAGCCAGTGCAAGGGCTTCCCGGTGAGCCTGTTCTGACATTTTGACCCAGGTCTTCTGGACAATTCGAATAACTTTATCCTCCGGGTGCTTCCCGGCAAAGTTCAGAAAGTCGGTTTCAATAAATACCAGACAGGCGCAGTCTTCAAGGGTCTGTGCTTCGGCATTGCGTTTGATGCCAAGTTTGCGAATGATACTTTCGGTCTGCTTGCAACTCTCTTCACTGTAACCATTCTCCTGCATGATCGCTATTGCTTTTCGGGCGTGCAGCTTGCCCAGTTCGGTTCGCCATTTAAGGTATCCGGGGCGATCCATCGGGAATTCTGAGCGCGGAATTTCCCAACGGCAGAGATGCTGGCTGCGAACAGCAATCTGCAATTCTTCAGAAGCATCCGGGCTTAACTTATGGAGCCATGCAGACATATTCTCTGCATAGATCAGTTCTTTGGCTTTACCTTCGAAGGTTTCAGGGTCTTGTTCATGCAGCTTGTCGATCGCTGCGAGAGTATGTTGAATACGGCTCATGGACTTTTATGTTTTTGTGGGTGGATTTCTATCAGGATAGATGGCGTTGCTATCGTGAGAATTCTCATATTCAGGCAGCTCTTTCTGCTTCAGACAGATCGGTCAGAGTGCTGTATTGTTGCCGGGCATAAACCAGTGGCAATGAGCCCCGGTTCAGGCGAACTTCGCGAACATGGCCAATACAAATATGATGGGTACCGGACTTATTGATTTCCTGCAGTTCACAGACGACGCTGGCCAAAGCTTCATCCAGCATGGGTGCTCCGTATTGAGACGTTGTCCAGTCTCCTGCTTCCAGGAATCGCTGCTCGCCTCTGGCACCTGAACTGCCGGCAAATACATCAGATACATTTTGCTGGTCTGCGCTCAGAACATTGATACAGAAATAACCGCTGGCTCTGATTTCTGCCAGTGTCTGTACGTCTTCATGGATACAAGCCAGCATGGAAGCCGGTTCCATGGATAAAGAGCATACGGCTGTGGCCGTAAGACCGTTTCTTGATCCGTCATGTTGTGAAGTAATGACGTTGACGGAGGCTGCCAGTTCCTGCATGGCCTGTTTAAAGTCCGAAACCAGAGACTGATCACTCATAAACTGCACTCACGATTGCTAAGGAATTGAAAATAGCTACTTATGCGAAATTGGGTACTATGATACCAATCAAACAGAAGTGCCGATAGAGAGGGAGAGACCTGCTGATTTCCAACAGGTCGAGAGGCCATTAACTCCGGAGAAGGTCATTCGTTGCGAAAAAAGTCGTTGAGCCTGGTAGCCAGCATCATATTGCCTTCAGTGCGAACCTTGCCAGCCATGAAGGCCTGCATGCCATCCAGTTTACCGGTCATGATACCGACAAAAGATTCAGTGTCTGTGATTAAGGTGACACTGGGGTCATTACTGGCGCCCTTGACCACACGACAAGTGCCGTCATTGATGGTGATGTGATAGCTATCCCCGTCCGTAATATCAAACTGAAAAATCAGTTTTTGCCCTACTGCGGCAATGGCATCAAAACGGTTGGGCATTTCATCAAAGATTTCTTGCACCGTGGCCATTGTTATAACTCCATGAGTATTTTTTCTGTTATATCCTGAGGCTCTTGAGTGGGTCAGGCTTTTATGTATTGTGCAATATTCGCAGATCATATCCGATTTTTATGAAAAACTCTCCTGGATATTGCCTTATTGACAGACACCAACCCATGGTAAAGGTTTTTCATAACTTTTAGACAGGGCTATGCTTCAGTCAATCCGCAAGGCTTCTGAATCACGGCTTTTTTATGGATTATGTACTGGCACTGTCTGGCTGTTATGCGACAATTGTTCGCTAAAATCTTTTGTCGCTACGGCCTGTGTGTCTCGGGAGGTCCTATGGTTTCTGAAATTTTTAATCCGGAACATTGGCAGGAAGTGGATGGCTTTGAATTTGAAGACATTACTTATCACAGAGCCAGACATCAGGGAACCGTGAGAATTGCTTTTAACCGGCCCGAGTGTCGAAATGCTTTTCGACCCCAGACAGTGGATGAACTGTTCCGGGCGCTCGAACATGCGAGAACCTCCAGCAATATAGGCGTTGTGATTCTGACGGGCAACGGTCCATCCCCGAAAGATGGAGGTTGGGCTTTCTGCTCCGGAGGCGACCAGCGTATGCGTGGCAAAGACGGCTACAAGTATGAGGGAATACCTCAGGATGCGCAGGATCATGCCCGTCTGGGGCGTTTGCACATTCTTGAAGTGCAGCGACTGATCCGGTTTATGCCCAAGGTGGTGATGGCGGTAGTGCCCGGGTGGGCCGCAGGAGGTGGACACAGCCTGCATGTTGTCTGCGACCTGACACTGGCTTCGGCAGAACACGCCGTTTTCAAACAGACTGATCTGGATGTAGCCAGCTTTGATTCGGGGTATGGCTCAGCCTATCTGGCCAAAATGGTCGGACAAAAACGGGCCCGCGAAATCTTTTTCCTGGGATTGGATTACTCCGCTCAGGAGGCCTTTGAAATGGGTATGGTCAATAAAGTAGTGCCTCACGCAACGCTGGAAGAAGTGGCCCTGCAATGGGCAGGCACGATCGGCGAGAAATCACCAACAGCTGTTCGCATGATGAAATTTGGCTTAAACATGACTGATGATGGTATGGTTGGCCAGCAGTTGTTTGCCGGCGAAGCGACCCGGCTGGCCTATGGCACGGAAGAAGCCAGGGAAGGACGTGATGCTTTTCTGGAAAAGAGATCCAGGGACTTTTCTCGTTTTCCTTACCATTATTAAGGATGGGTCGAGGCGTTGGTCTATAGTTTCTCTGGCTCCCATGCTTTTAACTCTCTGGACCCAAGCGTGGGAACCCATACCTTACCACAGATTTTAGAGCCCGGATTTCAGGGGGTATACATTCCCTTGCGGAGCTTGGGAAAGAATAATTGGGTCGAGATACGGGTCTCAATTTACAGAGACTGACTGCGGTTAATGTTCAAATTAGTGAACTCAGGAAAATAAGAAAACAACTCTCAAAGGTGATGAATTTGTCTGAAAATAATGTAGTGCTTGAGCAAAATGGTTCGGTCTTGATTGTGACCATGAACAGGCCGGAAAAAAAGAATGCCCTGACCAGTGCTATGTATGCCGATATGGCCAAAGCACTGGCCGATGCAGATAAGAATGATGCTGTTCGTGTTGTTCTGATTCAGGGATACACCGATGCCTTTACGGCAGGCAATGATCTGGGTGACTTTCTGAAACAGGGTCTGGGTCTCGACTCCCCTGTAATGACGTTCCTTCGTCAACTGGTTGCTTTGGAAAAGCCCTTGGTGGCAGCGGTCAGCGGTGTCGCTGTCGGTGTTGGTGTTACGATGCTGTTGCACAGCGACCTGGTTTATATTGCTAAAAACGCCAAGCTGAGATTACCGTTTGTCAACCTGGCCCTGGTCCCGGAGGCGGCTTCCAGCCTTCTGCTGCCTCAGGTGATGGGGCATCAGCGTGCCGCAGAACTGCTTATGCTGGGGGACTTTTTTGATGCAGAAACGGCCCGGGATTACGGTATAGCCAACGAAGCGGTTGATACTGATCATATCTTTGAACATGCCCTGGCCAGGGCTGAAGAGTTGGCCGCCAAGCCAAAAGAAGCACTGAGATACACCAAAAAACTGCTTAAACAGTCCTACCGCAGTGATGTCGAGAAAAGACTGACCGATGAAGGCGCTCTTTTTGCTGAACGACTTCAGTCGGACGAGGCTCGCGAGATTATGGGTGCCTTTATGGGGAAAGCCTGATAGTCAGGAGTTATCTGTCATCCGGTGCGAATAATGTAATCAAACCAATCCGAAGGGTCTGGCACGTCTTCTTCGGATGCGACAGGTTTTCCTTTTACTGAAAAACCAGCCTTGTGAACTGAATCCGGATCACCCGAAATCAAAGGGTGCCATTCAGGTAGATCATAGCCCTCATGCAATAACCGATATGCACAGCTGTCGGGCAGCCATGGGAGATGTTCCTGCATGGTTCCGGGGGTGAGCATAATACAGTCGGGCACAAACTTGCGGCGATGTTTGTAGTTTTGACATCGACCCGTTGTGAGATCCAGTAATTTACAGGAAACCGCGACGGCATGAATCTCGCCGGTGTTGTCATCAATGAGTTTGTTCAGACAACAGCGCCCGCAGCCGTCACAAAGAGACTCCCATTCATTACGGGTCATGGCTTTCAGGCTTTTGGTGCGCCAGAAAGGTTCTTGGGCTGGTGAAGACATAGGCTGGAAATCGGCTGGTATGAGAGTGTGAAACTTACCGCAAATCTTCGACTTAAGATATAGGTGGCTTCACACTCTATCCTGTTTTGGCTAATGGGTCGGAGACAAGAGTCCGGTCCACTGCCACCAGGTCATTGAGAAGAGTACAAAGGTCAACAGACTGGCCAGAGTCAGCAGCAAACCGATCCGGGCAAATGTTTTTGCCTGGAAGGTGCCTGTTGAATAGGCCACCATGTTCTGGGGTGAGTTCACCGGCAGAATCATACCAAAGCTCACGGCAAACAGTTGTATGAGCACCAGCCCCATGGCGTTATGTATCATGCTGTCTGGCAGGGTGTCGGCAAAAGCCAGGAATACCGGCAGCAATGCTACGGTCAGGCTCATTGCCGAGGCAAAGCCCAAATGCATGACCACAGTAAACAATGTCATCACGAACACCAGCAGGGCCAACGACATGGTGTGAATTTCCATGGATGAAAAACAGCGTTCTGCCAGCCAGGCAGCAGCGCCTGTACTCACCAGTTGCTGACCGAGACTGATGCTGACGCCAAACATGACGATGACGCCCCAGGGAATGCGTTTCTCAATATCTTTCCAGCTCTCAAAGACCCCAATTCCGGGCAGCAGCAGACAAACGGACATCAATAACATGGTGGCTGGAACAGTAATGTGGTGAAACGTGCCCTCGGTCACCCAGAGGCTGATCAGGAGAACGGTAAAAAGTGCCAGCTTTTTCTGTTGGGAGGTCCAGGGGTCGGAAGAGGTGTCCAGGCATTGGCCGATGTCGTCTTTCAAAGCGTGTCCCTTGACCTCCATTTTCAAAATAAAATACAGGATTACCGTCATCAGGGCCGACCAGGGACCGGCATGGATCAACCATTGAATCCAGGTCATGGTGAAGCCCGTGTGTTCATGCATCAACTCAAGGCCCGCCACATTGTGGCCGGTGGCTGTCATGACACCAACGTTCCATATTGTGCTGACCTGGGCGGCCCCCATAATCAATACCGCCGCCAGACGGCTTTTGGGGTCCAGACCCAGTGTCGCGATCACCCCTGCCAGAATAGGAACCTGAACGGCCGTACGCCCAGTGGGTGAAGGAATCATAAACGAAAACACCACGCCGACCAGAAGGCAGCCAGCAATAATAGCGCCGGGGCTGGGGCGAATGCGTGACAGAATGGTCAGGGCGATACGTTTGTCCAGCTCTGTGGACTGCATTGCGGCAGCCATGATCAGTGCACCGGCTATAACAATGATGCTGGGCGATGAAAAGCCTTTCATCGCCAGTCCCAGTGCTTTACTGGTACCCAGGACTGCACCGGTTTCACTGCTGGGGACAATGCCTGTCAGGAGGGTAACCAGTGCAGCAATAAGCAGGGCACTGATAGGGTAAGCCAAAGCTTCTGTTACCCAGAGAATGACCGCCAAAACCAGAATGCCCAGCATAATCTGGCCATAAGCGGTCAAACCTTCAAGAGGCAAAGAGATCACCAGAAGGAGTGCACAGAACGACAGGGGAACAGCCAGTCTTGCAGTCCATTGTTTCAATGCTGTAGTGTTTTCCAGATGGCTGGACATGATACAACCTCATTCAATTATTAGTGTTCGTAGGAGAGGAACCTTAAAGTCTAATAAAGGATGAAGTTCTTGCAGGATTAATCGTCTTCAAAAACGAATTTTTGCAGTAATAAGTACTTTTGTGCCATATCTTCTGCGTCTTCCAGCAGGTTTTCAGCGTCCTTAAGATGACCCTCCGGGCTGTAGTGCTCCGACAGTTTTTCAGTCAACGCCTGACACTGGAAGATATGTTCTCTGGCCGAGGTCTGGTTAGCTTCGGGAGACATTGGGTTTTTGACGGCTGCAGGGCCAATGGCCGTTATGGTGAGCACGCTGTTATCAGCCTCAAGGGTCTCAACGGCGGGATCAAGAGCTGTCTTTTCCGGTGCAAAAGTAGACAGGGAATCCAGTCTCAGGTGTTCCGGTTGGATGCCCCGTTCAGGCAATTCTGTATGCACCACCGTTTCAAACCAGGCCGCCAGAATCTGCTGACGAATGGCTGCTGCCTCTTGGGTAGTTGCGTCATTGTGTTGCAGGTAGGCATCGGCAATTTCAAGAAACTGGCACAGTTGGGCAGGTAGCTCCATGTCAATCTGGATGACGTGCCGGTTTTCAGTGTGAAAGATTTTCAACGGTACAGGTTCATTCTTAAGTGAGAGGCAGAGCTTTTCCAATTCGCCAGTGATTGTATATTGGCTGTTGTTGTCGAAATCTTCCTTCCTTTCGATCAGGTTGAGCTGGATTCTGTTGAGCATGTTCTCTCTGATACCGGGAAGGACAGGCGCCATATGACCCAGTCTCTCCTGCATGTTTTTGGCCAAAGACCGGCTGAATGACGAGTCGGTGACCGTCGTGTAGAAAGGGCTCCTTAGGGCAGTTTCATTGAGAGCGGAAGCCAGGGGCAATGAAAATGCACACCGACAGGCTAAACGCTTTGGCGGCCTGGCTTGCCCGTCAGTCCCGGCCTTATGGGCTTTATCATCGACGGTTTCTGTTGCCAGATATTCGGCGCTGGGCGCGTCAGGCTCTGCCCGGGCATTGATCAGGAGGTCCACAGGGACTTTGTTCCTGTGGCTGCCCTGTTCGCTCTGATGTTCCAGATGAACAAGATGTTTTGTATTTTGCTGATCAGGCGCTTCAATATCGACGACCCGGGCATTGGCGACCATTTTAAGGGGCGACGCATCAGGCCCGGCCATCTCAAGGACCTGGTTCCAGAGAGCCTGATGCAGGGTGCCCGCTGAAATTTCTCCAAAACCGTCCGGGTGCAGCAGACCTGAGCTGCTGTCAGTGTTTTGTGGAGAATGGTGTTCAGGGTCTGGCAGGCTTGTAAACAGCAGGTCAAACTGTGCACCGAGATGAAAGCGTAATGCTTCCATCCATTGTGGGTCGAGCCGGACTGTCTCGTTGGCAGCAAAGACGGGTTCCGGGTTCAATAACAGGGTAACATTGGCGCCAGCTTCAACCTGTGTCAACGCCGCCAGCAGTCCATGGATGCCGGAACCATCAATGATAACTTGTGGATGGTATTCCGCCTGCTGATGTTTATCCAGAATCCAGCCAGTAAGAGTGGCGTTAATGGCCGGGCTGTCCAGACTGGCAAGATCATAAAGTTTCGATAACGTTTGCCTGGAATAGCTGTCTGGCCAGTTACGTCCGTCCAGCAGCAGGGAGTCTCCCCACTTTTTTCCCAGCCGCTGCGCTATTTCCAGTTTCTGCTTTTTGGCTGCGATAATGGCCTGTAATTCTTCCCCGGTGAGTGTTATTTCATCTTCGATTTTCTTTCTGATTTCAGCAGGATCAACCTCTTCCAGCTGGTCAACCAACTGAGCAAAGGACTCGTGCTCGGTGCTGTAGGTTAATAATTCGTTCTCTAGCTGTGCCCTGACATCCACCAGCTTTGCCCTGGCTTCCAGGGGGTGGTCACTTTCATCGGGATCTTCGATTTCAAAGCCCAGCTCTTCCATTAATTCGTCGGTATCTTTAACCTGCTCGAGAAACTCCAGCTGAAATGCATCGATTCTTTTAGCCGGATCGCCGTTGGGGTAGGGCAGTTTTCGAAAACCGAGTTGATTGATATCCCTGACCAGATGCTGGGTAAGGCTGAAACGCATGGGGCTGCTGATTTGACTGATCTCATCCGTGCATTCAGTGAACGCTTCGGGCGACAAGTCGGCTTTCAGCATGCGAACCGCCTGCCACATTTGTTCGGTTTGTCGTTTTCTGTATTGATTAGACAGACCGGCAGCGGCAAAGCTTTGCTCCAGCTGCGCTTTTAATTCATCCGAGTCGTCGGATGTGTGTTCTTCGAGAAACACACAGGTGTAGTACAACCAAAGAAACTGATCTGCGTCGGCAAGATTGATTGCAGGCAGCTTTGTCTCCAGCTCTTTTCGAGCCTCTTCGAGCATAAGCCGGGGCACTTTCGGAAAAATCACCGGGCGTTCAAGCGAATCCATTGGGACCAGAGTGATAGGTCTTGATATTGGGGAAACCGGGGCCTCAGGCGGGTCTTCCGGCACTTCCACCGGTGTCGGTATGTAGGGGATGCCGCCGTTGATGGGCGAAGAGTCTGTGGTTTCTGACGGCTGCTGAAGCACAGGCGTTGCTTCGAAGTCTATCGATGTTGATTCACCGGGCTGTTGGGCCTCTTCAGCGGGTGGAGTAACAATAATGGTCGGTGGCGTAAAGGGAATAGCAGGGATTTCCGGAGGTGTCCTTTTTTTAACCTCTCTGGCAGGGCCACTGCATTTCATGGCATCGGGAAACCGGTGCCTCTTCGGGTTGCCGGACACCTCTCTGATCCGTCCTTTGAAGTTCATGGCATCCACCAGTTTGACTTTTCTTTTTGGCAGAGGTTTGCTGGTAACGGGTTCTTTTTTTCGGTCAGGGCGTAACATCAGTGCTGCGTTTTCTTCTATTACTTTGGCTTCCCTTTCCGAAAAAAAGACGTATCGACCGGCTTTGGCGCCTTCGAAGACCTGTTTTCGCAGAGATAAGCTAGTCTCAGGCTTGCGAATAACGTCGATGATCATTTCCCTGAGCGTTCTTTCAGCCTCTCTGTTTCTCCGGTGTAACAGTTTCCAGGGGCCTTGCTTCAGAAACTCTTTTGGGGAGGTCTCTACAACTGGTCGGCCATCCCTGTCCATAGCGACACGACAGGCCCGCCCTTCCTGAGTAGCCTGGTCGATGAGCCCCAGATGATGGCTTATGTGTTCTTCTATGCTGGGCATGTCAGTCTCTGATGCTTCCCTGATTGACCGGGAAAGACTTTTTTCGCTCCCGGGAGTCTGCAGGATGGAATCCATCAATTTAATTAGCGGCACGGAATCGGGTCGGTAAAGAGCAGATTTAAACGACCAGTCATTTTTGGTTACTGGTTAGGTACTTATGCAACTTTTCAGCCTTAACCTCTACAGGACAGACTGGTAGAATCCTCAACCCGTTCATCTGACAAAACGTTTTATGGTCAGGGTGCCTGAATATGACCCAAACTATCGGACTGGTGCTGGCGGGTGGCCAGTCTTCCCGAATGGGGCAGGACAAGGCTCGTCTGCTCTGGCAGAACATTCCGCTGTTTCAACATATGCAAAATCTGCTGTATGAGTCGGGTATCGATAAAGTACTGCTCAGTGGTAACCAGTTTGGCAGCAGGGCGCTGGTGGATAAAATACCTGGCCGGGGGCCTCTTGGCGGTGTTCATGCGGCCATTGACATTCTATCCGATGGTGTGAACCTTTTAGTGGTACCGGTGGATATGCCTCTATTGCCACCGGAAGCCTGCAGGAAGCTGGTATTATCTGCAGCTGAGCTGGGCAGGGCGGTTATCTTTGAAACCTTTTCCCTGCCACTTATTCTGCCTGTCGACAGCCAGCTACGAAGTGCCGTCAATAGTGCGCTGAGCAGTCAGGATCACAAAGACTATTCACTTGGACGGCTGTTTGATCGTCTGCAGGGTGTGGCTGTCCCGCTTCCTGCCCCAATGGCAGTGCATTTCCAGAACACCAACACCCCCGATGAGTGGCATCGTGCCCTGAAAGCCATGAGCGGGGAAAGCTTGAGAAATGATTAACGGTATTAACGGAGACATGATGGCTCATAAGCAAGCAACTGAATTAGTACCCCTGAATATTGCGGTTCTGACTGTTTCTGATACCCGCACAGAGGAAACAGATACCTCCGGCCAACTGTTGGTGGATCATCTGACTGCCACCGGTCATAAATTGGCTGACAAAGCCATTGTCAAAGACGATATCTACAAGATTCGTGAAGTCGTATCCCGCTGGATCGCCTCAGACCATGTTCAGGTCGTTCTGGTGACCGGCGGCACAGGTTTTTCGGGCCGTGACAGTACACCGGAAGCCTTACTCCCCATTTTTGACAAAGAGGTAGACGGTTATGGCGAGCTGTTCCGGCAACTCTCCTATGAGCAGGTGGGCACCTCCACCATTCAGTCGAGAACCGTTGCCGGCCTGGCCAATAGCACCATCATTTTTGTGATGCCGGGTTCTAACAACGCCTGCAAGACTGCCTGGGAAGGTATTATCAGAGAGCAGTTGGACCGTCGTCACCGCCCCTGCAACTTTGTCGAGCAACTCAAAAAGGTTGAAGGCTGATGTCGCTCACCCATACCAACGACGAGGGCAAGGCCAGCATGGTGGACGTGGGTGACAAAAATGTCACCCGGCGTGAAGCCAGGGCAGAAGGTTTCGTGGTGATGAAGCCGGAAACGCTGGCACTGGTAGCCGACAATGGTCTCAAGAAAGGCGATGTTCTGGCGGTAGCACGCATTGCCGGTATTCAGGCTGCCAAACAGTGTGGCAACCTGATCCCTCTGTGTCATCCGTTAATGCTTAACTTCATTGGCGTAGAATTTGAACTTGAGCCAGAGCAAAACCGCATACGTATTGAGACCTGCTGTCGCCTGAGCGGTAAAACCGGTGTTGAAATGGAAGCACTGGCAGCAGCTTCAATGGCGGCTTTGACAATCTACGACATGTGCAAGGCGGTGGATAAGGATATGTGCATTGAAGGTGTGCGGGTGCTTGAGAAAAGCGGTGGCAAGGGCGGCCACTACAAAGCAGGGTAGATGGCTGTGGCAACATAGGAAGCTGCCACTGGTTTTGCGGTTTTTAGTTAACGGGTTGTCGTTGCCGGATTAATAATTCCAGTTGTTCAAAGCGTTCAGTGAACTTGGCATCCATCTGCTCCATGCGTTCGGCGAACTTTGAATCCATCTGGTCCATGCGTTCGGTGAATTTTGAGTCCATCTGGTCCATGCGTTTTGTGAATTTTGAGTCCATCTGGTCCATGCGCTTGGTGAATTTTGAGTCCATATGATCCATACGTTCATTGAGCTCAGTGTTCATTTGATTAATTGTTTTATCCGTTTGATCCATACGCTCGGTGAATCTGGCGTCCATCTCATCAAAGCGTTTGTCGGTTCTCATAAAGCCGGCATGGGTTGCAGCGGTTAAGGCATTGACATGTTCCTTAACCGACCCAACATCATTTTTAACATCAGCAATGTCGTTGATAACGTCTGCGACATCAAGCTTTAATCCGGTGATATCACTCTGATTGGTCAGAGCGATATTTTTGATTTCTGCACAGACCTTTGCGAGGCTATGCACGTCGGCGTCCAGGTTTTTATGTTGTATTTCCAGTATGTCGAGTCTGGCTTCGATGGGTGACATAAATACAGCCTTGTTTTAGTAGAACGTTATTGAGTAGAACTCTCAAAGTAGCAGACTTTTTCCAGAGGAGAGTAAATCCGGTGATTAAGGTTCTTTTTTTTGCCAGCTACCGGGAAAAGCTGGGTACAGACAGACTGGAGCTGGCAGAGATTCCAGAGAATCTTTCTGCACTCCGAAGTCTGCTCTCTGCAAAGGGGCAAGACTGGCAGGAAGTCGTCAATGACTCACGCACTCTGGTGGCTTTGAACCAGACCATGACCCGCAAGGATTTTGAAATAAAAGAAGGCGACGAAATTGCTTTCTTTCCCCCCGTCACCGGAGGGTGATCATGATCTCGATACAGAAAGACGACTTTGATCCGGGCTATGAACAGGATCAGCTCAGTGGCAACACCGGTACCGGGGCGCTGGTGACTTTCACCGGACTGGTGCGGGATGAAAACCTTGGGGATGATGTGGGAGGGCTGTACCTGGAACATTATCCGGGTATGACCGAGAAGACGCTCCAGGAAATTATTGATGAAGCCGCAGAACGTTGGCCACTGCAAGCCATTAAAGTAATTCACCGGGTCGGACAGCTTCAGCCGGGCGACAGAATTGTTTTTGTCGGTGTGGCCAGTGCCCACCGCAAAGCAGCCTTTGAGATCTGTGAGTTTGTTATGGACTACCTGAAAACCCGCGCTCCTTTCTGGAAAAAGGAAACCACGCCAGAAGGTGATCGCTGGGTCGATGCCAGAGAGTCCGATGAACAGTCAGCCAAACGCTGGGGACAGGAATCCTTGTGAAGTATTGGCTGGGTATGCTGACACTGTTGTTGAGCATAGGCGCAACCGCCGCCAATCTTCGAGTGGCGGTATCGGCCAATTTTAAACCTGTGCTGGAACATCTGGCTGAACAGTTTATGCGTCAGACCGGCCACAGGGTCAGTATCTCTTCAGCGTCGACCGGCGTGCTCTATCACCAGATTATGCACGGTGCTCCTTTTGATCTTTTTTTCTCAGCCGATCAAGCCCGACCCCTGAAGCTGGAAAGCAATGGCAGGGTGCTGCCAGACAGCCGCAGAACATACGCCTATGGACGTCTGGTTCTGTGGCATCGAACAGAACATAAAAAACCCTCTTCCATTGAGCAGCTCAAAGACTGGCAGGGAAGACTGGCTATTGCCAACCCCGCAACCGCTCCCTACGGACTGGCGGCAAAACAATCTCTTGAAAAATTGGGGTTATGGCAGAGTTATCAGGGGCGGCTGGTTCAGGGCGCTAACATTCAGCAGACCTGGCAGTTTGTTGCCAGCGGTAATGTTGATATGGGACTGGTTGCCTTATCTCAGCTGACGGGTGAAGAGCTGAAGCAAATCACCTATGTGCCGGACAGGCTTTATGATCCCGTTCGTCAGGATATGGTGATACTGAAAAGGACAGAGCATAAAAAGATAGCTCAGGCGTTTTCGGCGTTTGTGTTGTCTGTCTCGTCCCAGAAATATATTGCTGAGCATGGCTATTTTCGAGCCATCAAGGATAGGGCGAAATAATGCTGACCACAGCCATCTGGCTGACTATTAAACTGGCTCTGACGACGACGCTGCTATTAATGCTGGTGGGGGTCCCTCTGGCCTGGAAGCTGGCCAATATGAAAAGTCGTTTTCGGCCATTGATAGAAGCTTTTGTGGGTTTGCCACTGGTGCTTCCGCCGACGGTACTCGGTTTTTATCTGTTAATCGCCTTCTCGCCAGACAATATTCTGGGCCAGTGGTGGGTTGATCTAACCGGTTCTACCCTCGCATTCAGTTTTTCAGGGCTGGTGGTTGCTTCTGTACTGTATTCGTTGCCATTTGTCGTACAACCTCTGCAAAGAGCGTTTGAGCAGCTGGATTATGGTCTGCTTGAAGCCGCCTCAATGCTGGGTGCCAGTCGGCTTGACCGGTTTATGAATGTGGTTCTGCCTAATTCCCTCAGAGCACTTTTGCTGGCTGCCTGTATGGGGTTTGCTCATACTGTGGGCGAGTTTGGTGTGGTGCTGATGATTGGCGGCAATATTCCCGGCGAAACCCAGGTATTGTCCATTGCTTTATACGATGCGGTGGAAACCCAACAGCTGGATCAGGCTCACGCTATGGCAGCGGGTTTGTTAACCTTTGCTCTTGTGATGCTGGTAGCCCTCTATAGCATTGACAAGCGACAGGTGTCTGGAGTGAGTAACCATTGATGTTGAAACTGGATATTCAACTGCCCCGGGATCGATTTGATCTTTCCATCAATAGCTCCCTGAAGCTCAATGCAGTCTGGGGCATCATGGGTGCTTCGGGCTGTGGCAAAACCTCGCTGCTCAGAGCCATTGCCGGTCTGGAAAAACAGGTGCAGGGTCGGATTCAGTTTAATGAACAGGTCTGGATGGACAGCGAACAGGGTATTTTTGTACCCCCGGAACAACGTGGGATAGGTTACATCTTTCAGGAAGCCCGTTTATTTCCACACTTGAGCGTTCTGGGTAACCTGCAGTTTTCCATGAAGCGCTCAAACACTGATCGACAGGGATTAACCTTTGCAGCAGTCGTCGAGCAATCAGGCATTGGTCACTTGTTAAGTCGCGGCGTTGAAACCTTGTCCGGCGGAGAAAAACAGCGTGTAGCCATTGCCCGTACTTTGTTGAATGCGCCACAGGTGCTGTTAATGGATGAGCCTCTGGCCTCTCTGGATTGGGATTCCAAGGCAACGATATTGCCCTGCTTAAGAAGTATTCACCGGGATTTTAATATCCCCATCATCATGGTCAGTCATTCAAGAGAAGAGGTGGCTCGCCTGACAGATAAGGTGTTATTACTGCACCGGGGCACTGTGACCGGCAAAGATCAGAGTCAGACTCTGTTAAACAGCGCATTAGCCGTAGATGATCAGCATGAGCCGCTGTTATCCATGCTGGAAGCAGAAGTGGTTGATCATGATAAAGACTATGGGCTTACCGTTCTGAGTGCGGAAGGCTATACGCTGCACGTTCACGAGTCAGGTTTGGCGTTAGGGGCCAGAGTGCGAATGATTGTTCCTGCCCATGAAGTAAGTATTGTCCTGGAAGATTTTTGCGACACCAGTGTTTTGAATCGTTTGCCGGTGGTGATTGATTCAATACAAACAAGAGACGACTGGCACCAGTTAATCACATTAAGTCTGGGTGAGCAGACATTAATGGCCCTGGTGACACGAAAGTCGGTGGATCGCTTGGCGCTGAAAATTGGCATGAAGGTGTTTGCCCATTTTAAGGCTTCGGGGTTGGAAGTGGTTTGAGGTTAAGACGCACTGAATTCAGAATGAATGACTATAATAGCTACTTTGGCAGGAGGGATATCTGATGGGCGAGCCACTTTACGACTCTGACTTTTACGGATGGGTCAATCAACAGCTTGATTTGCTCAGGTCCGGGAATTTGGATGAAGCCGATATCAAGAATATTGCACTGGAAATAGAAGCTATGGGGAAAAACCTGCATCGAGAGCTAGTCAGTCGTTTGAAGATTCTCTTGATGCATTTGCTGAAGTGGCAATATCAACCGGGTCTGCAATCCAATAGCTGGCGGTATACGATTATAGGCCAAAGGGCAGAACTCTCGGATCACATTAACGATAACCCCAGCCTTAAACCCAGAATCCCGGCAGCCATGGAAAGAGCCTACCGGTATGCACTGATTGAGGCGACCAAAGAGACAGGGTTGACTATTGAGACGTTTCCTTCGACTTGTCCCTGGACTTACGACCAAGCTATGAGTGCTGATTTCTGGCCAGCAGACTTTCTACAATAGCCTCCCTTTTAACAGGCTTTTTTGTGGGGGGATTGTTCGGCAACCAGCATTTAAGTGACATCGATCAGTCCCATGATGAATCTGGTAATGAGTCGTTAGAACGAGCCATTCTGACATCTTCAGCAAAACGCTCTGCGTCATCCCCCAGTCTTGGTTGGTAGTCTGCATGTCCACTTTCTTCGCCTTCTATCAAGAGCTGCCGGAGGGTTTCCAGCTTTTTGTTCTGGTTTTCAAGCAGCCGCAACGCATCCCTGATGACTTCGCTGGCTGAGGCATAACGACCACTATCGACTAGCCTTGAGATAAAATTGTCGAAGTGTTCTCCAAGGGTAATGCAGGTATTTTTTGGCATCTTATTGGCTCAGTGCACTATGGCATGTGAAAGTAATAGTTGATCAGAAAGACACTAACAATAGTAGTAATCAGACCTCCAAAAGTAATCCAGAACTGTCGGCTCAGTACGGCCAGTTCACTGCGAATCTCAGCTCTCATTTCTTTCATTTCGGCCCGGATGTCCTTATTGTCCATGCGCAGCTCGTGGATGGATTGATGAGTTTCTTCTCGCAGGTTTACAAAATCAGCCTGTAGTTTATTCTGATCGGTATGCATTACTTCCCGTAGACTTACGAATTCAGCCTGAAGTTTATTATCACCGACGTGCATCTCTTCTCGTAATGAGGCAATACTACGTTCTGTATCAAGTTTGACTTGCAGGATGCTTTCCTGAAGCACCAGAATATCTTCTTTGGTGGCGAGGTTTTGAGGAAGCTCTCTACTGACGAACTCCAAGGCTATATCTTCGTTCATACCCATTCTTTTGAGTTCTTTAAACAGGGCATTTTGCACAGGTGGGCTCCTTGTTGGCCTTAAACTGATAGTGGGAGGAACTATAGTTGAAACCCTTCTTTTTGCCAGAATCCTGTGTGGCTCAGGGGCTGTCTTTTGTCAGGCAACTAAACGTCAGAAACCGTGTTTTTTGTCAAGCTGAAAAAGTTGGCCAAAACAACACAAATACACCAGAAAAAGGTTGCTTTTTTCTTTCTGGGATATATCGTAATGCTCTAAGGATGTTCCCTTATCTGTGTGCGGTCTCTGCAGTTGGATAAGGTTGATGTACCGCTTTCGCACAGGGTCTCAGGACAGAAAGTTTTGCATCAAAAAGCTCTCAGCGAGCAGTCAGGAAGACATTACAGCCATGAGTGGTTATTTTTTCATCGTATTCTGCCCATCAGACAATGGACTGGATGAAAGAGTATTTATGGAAGCGTCACTGTCGGGTGCAGTGGGTAGACTGAGCAAGCCAGGGTGGCCGTGTGTCGTTTTTGGCGGGTGCTTGCGTACCCTAGTGGCTTAATAATGAATAATAAAAATGTATGTCCTCAGGGGGCTAGGAATAATGAAAAAACAACAAAGTGGTTTTACGCTGATTGAATTGATGATCGTTGTGGCGATTATTGGGATTTTGGCGGCTGTGGCTATTCCGCAGTATCAGGCATATCAAAGCCGTGCTTTGGTTAGTACTGCTCTCAGTGCGATCGCTGCAAATAAAGTAGGTGTGGAAAACTGGGTCATGGAAAATGGTGTTGTCACTGGTACTCCTGCAGATATTGGAGTGAATCAGCCAAGTAATGGAAATATCACATTAGTTCCATCCACCGCTACTCCCGATGACCCTTCCACAACTGATGTAGACGAGTCGGCCCCTGCTGAAGATGGTGCTGGTGCAATTGTTTATTCTTTTACTAGTGGTACTCCTGATGTAAACGGAAACGCTATAACACTTTTCCGATCTGCTGCCGGTGTTTGGGTTTGCCAGTCAGGTGATGCTGATGGTAACAATCCAATAGAGGATGATTTAGTGCCTGCTAATTGCCGAGTGAATTAAGGAGAAGTAATCTGGGACACCCACAAAAAATAAACTAGGACACCCACATTTATTTGTGGGCAAATAATTTAAGACACCCACATTTATATATGGGTGTCTTTGGGAAGAAAATAATCTGAGAAACAATAATCTGGGACACCCACACTTATATGTGGATGTCCTTGAATCCCCCAAGTGATCTAACAATAAACTAGGACACCCACATTTATATGTGGGTTTCTCTGGATAGGAAAATAATCTAGGACACCCATATTTATCTCCCACAAATACAATAATCTGGGAAACCCTAAAAAAAGTAATCTAAAAATAATCTGGGACACCCACATTTATTTGTGGGTTTCTCAAAATGGGAGCGAGTAATTTAAGACACCCACATTTATATGTGGGTTTCTCTGGATAGGAAAAAAAGCAATAATCTGGGACACCCATATTTATTAAACTGGCAATAATCTGGGACACCCACACTTATATGTGGATGTCCTTGAATCCCCCAAGTGATCTAAGACACCCACATTTATCTCTAAGAACAATAATCTAGGAAACAATAATCTAGGACACCCACATTTATATATGGGTGTCCTTGAATCTTGCATGGGTGTCTTTGAATCCCCCATCCTTGAATCCCCCAGAAAGCCGAACTATTGAATCACTATTGCCTGCTTTATTTGATGACAAAAGGCACACATTCGCTATACTTCTCTGATGAAACGCTTTAACTGGAACCCTCAGAAGAATCAGCAGCTGATCCGCGAACGGGATCAGTCTTTCGAGGAAGTCATTTTCCACATAGAGAACGAGTAATCTAAGACACCCACAAAATTTCTGACTCGTAGCCGCACGCTGTTTGGAAATACATACCCCTCCCCTCAAAAGCCGAACTCACTAACTTGAGAAAAAATATGGGCACCCACACCAGGACCCAAAGGGTCTATTCATGTCTATGGAGTGTTTAACAGTTTGAATATAGTATCAATAATGCTACTATCCTTGTATAATAAACTAGGACACCCACATTTATATGTGGGTTTCTCTGGATAGGAAAAAAAGGAGTAATCTAAGACACCCATAAATTTCTCCCATGAATCCGGGGGCATCCACATTTATATATGGGTGTCTTTGAATCCCTTTGAATCCCCCATCCTTGAATCCCCCAGAAACAATAATCTAGGACCGGAGTTTTTCAAGATAGTTGTCCCGAAAACTGAATTTTAGGCTGCCTTTTTCTCGTTAATTCTTGCTTCAGACAACCGCTCAGGATTCAGTGCAACCGCACCTACAGGCTCCCAGTTTCTGATAACTCCTGACCAGCGCGTTGGATTAGCTTCTCGCGCTTTGGTATACACCTGTTTCCGGTGATTCAGGATTTCCTGATCTCTTTTCTCATGCCGTTGCGCAGGTGTCACAAAGCGGATTGAGCTATGGCGGTGTTCATTGTTATAAAAGCGCTCAAACTTCAGCATCCACTGTCGACTGTGTTCTAACGTCAGAAAACCTTGAGATGGCCACTGAGGACAGTACTTCACCGTTTTAAAGATCGATTCTGCAAATGCGTTATCGTTACTCACCCTTGGGCGACTATGAGAGGGAATAATGCCCAATTCCTCAAGCTTGGCCTTAAAGGTACTCGACGTCATTGGAGCCCCATTGTCTGAGTGCAGTACAAGCGGTGTTTTAGTGCATTTTTCAGCCACCATTGTCCGGTTAATCAGTTCACTGGCTAACTCACCAGACTCACGGCTATGAATCTCCCAACCAACAATCTTACGACTGTAAACGTCCAGTATCAGGTAGAGGTACCAGAACTGGCCGCGTACCCTGGAAGGTATGTAACTGATGTCCCAACACCAGACCTGGTTAGGGCCAGTAGCAACATAGGTTGTCGGCTTGTTGCTTTTCGATCGCTTTCTTGAACGACCGCGGTGGTGCAACTGACCATACTTTTTCAACACACGGTAAAAGCTAGATTCAGAAGCAACGTATACTCCCTTGTCTGCAAGGGCTGGCACGATCTGCGATGGTGGCAGGCTCGCATACTCATCTTCATTACTGATAGTCAGAATACGTTGCTCCTCTTCCTCAGTCAGTTTGTTAGAGGGTACCGGGCGCAAGGCATCCGGGCGTTTGTCCGTTAACACTGCACCATTGTCATCGCGCCAGCGATTCAGTGTTTTCAGGGATATTTCCAATTGTTCAGCAGCCTTCCAGCGAGAAGCGCCGTTTGCTATAGCCTCATCAAACCATGTCAGCAGTTGGCGGCGCTTATCGACAGGTGTCAGTTGTCCTCGCTGTCTATCCCGTAGAAGGCATCGAGCTTTTTTGATAGCACCAGCAGGGCTGCAGCTTCTGCCAACGCCTTGTCTTTACGGCGAAGCTCTTTTTCAAGGCTCTGATTGCGCTTACGCTCTTGTTTTAATTGCTTGCTTTCCTGGTCTGCACGCTGAGAAGCCTGAACAGCACCTGAAATACAAGCGTGCTTCCACTCCTTGACTTGTTGAGGATAAAGCCCTTTTTTACGGCAGTATTCACTTAACTCTGTTTCTGACAAAGCAGCGGTTTCGACGACCACGGCAAACTTGCTTTCAGCAGACCATTGTTCTGATTTTTGTTCGTTCCCTGGCACAGGTAATCCTTTGTCCCGTAGTTTTTTACGCCAATTATACAGGGTTTGTTCGCTGATACCTTCCTCTCTGGCAACATCCGGCACAGAGCGATTGTGTGGTGGTAACAGTTTTTTCAAAACAGCTGATTTACGTTCCTCTGAAAAACGAGGCATATTCAACGTCCATCGCCCACTGTCTAGCTTTTATTGGTTAATCAGTGAGCGGGACAACTATCCTGACACAGCGGGCCCTGTAGCAGTTCAAAGGACTTAGCTGCCTTCAGCGCCGATGGCCGCCACCTGGTGATCGCCTGTGACTCCAGAACCTTTCAAATCTATGGTCAGGAGAGCGATGGAACATGGCAAGCAAAAGGCACTATCTGCCATGGTTCCGGTGTCAAATCGGTCACCTTTAGTGCTGATGGCCGTTACGTAGTGACAACCAGTAGAAAGTGCAAGACGAAAATTTATGGTAAGAAGGACGAACGATCATGGGAAGAAGCGACTATTTCCCGAGACAACTCCTTATACTCAGCCAAGATCAGCGCCGATGGCCGCCATGTATTGAACCGCAGTGCCGATAACAAGGTGAAAATCTATGGCCTGGAGGCCGGTGGTTCATGGGAAGAAAAAGCCACTCTCTGTCATAATGATTGGGTCCGGTCAGCCACTTTCAGCCCCGATAGCTGCCATGTGGTGACCTGCAGTGAAGATTGTAAGACGAAAATCTATGGTCTGGAGGCCGATGGATCATGGAAAGAAAAAGCCAGCAAATACCATGGGTATAGCATCAGATCAGCCACCTTCAGCCCCGATAGCCGACGTATGATGACCTGCACCTGTGATGGCAGGGTGAAAATCTATGGCCAGAAGGACGATGGATCGTGGAAAAGACAAGCCACCACTTCTAATGATGATCAGGTCAATTCAGCTACCTTCAGCCCCGATAGCCGCCATCTAATCACCTCCTGTTTCCATGGCAAAGCGAAAATCTATAGCCAGAAGGACGATGTATCATGGAAACAAAAAAAGACCATTTCCCACTATTTGGAAATCAAATCAACAGCCTTTAGCGTCGATAGCCGCCATGTGATGACCCGCAGTTATGATAGAAAGGTGAAAATCAACGGCCTGAAGGACGATGGATCATGGCAAGAAAAAACGGCCATTTCCCATGGTTTGGGAATCAGATCAGCAGTCTTTAGCTTCGATGGCCGCCATGTGGTCACTGCCAGTGACGAAAAAACATCGGGAATTTATGGTCAGGTAAGTGATGGATCATGGCAAAAAAAAGCCACCATTTCCCATGGTTGCAGGATCAGGTCAGCCATCTTCAGCGCCGATGGCCATGTGTTGACCATCCATACCGATAACACGGCGAAAATCACGGAACTAAAGATGGATGGGTGGGTGGATGAATGAATATTTCGCGGATCAAAGCCCTGTTTTCTTATTGGTTACGCATATATCAATAGTGTGAACTTTCAGACTAAAACCGACTCTAAGCTGCAGAATCAATTTTGAATATCCTTGCCAACCAGGGATAAATAACAACCATGGAAAAGGAACTATGGATTGCTCAAATAGCAGCTTCTGCAATATTACTCCACGCCCATCAACACCAGGTCAATCTCCATCAGATACACCAAGAGGTACCATTACGGGCAAGAACGTTATTGTACGTGACAAGAATGAGTTTTCATTATTGCTCGATTTACCCGAGGATATACAATCCAAAATTTTTACTTATTTGCAGGCTCGTGATATTGCCCATTTAAGACGGGTAAATTCATCCATTAACAACAGGCTCGAAAATGATGATGCTATAGCAAGGGCGTGGTATCGCCAGTTGGCTCCATCACACCGGACTCGTCTAGAGACAATTGTCGCTACAAAAGATAAAGATGAACTCCAGAAATGGTTGAAGCGTTTTACAAAGGATGAAGCATTAATCAAGTCAATCATGGATCGCCAGGAAAGTATTCACTTTCCTGCTTTGTTCTTTTCCACTCTCACGAAACTGACGTGTCAATGTAAAACATTTAAATTAGAGACTAAAGCCAGCATCCCCTGTAATACTTTAAAAGACTTAGCTTCCTTCAGCGCCGATGGACGCCACCTGGTGATCGCCTGTGACTCCAGAACCTGTAAAATCTATGGCAAGGAGAGCGATGAATCGTGGGTAGCAAAAGGCACTATCTCCCATGACAGGCAAGTCAGATTTGTCACCTCCAGTGCCAATAGCCGTTATGTAGTGACCGCTGGTATGGATGGCAAGGCGAAAATTTATGGCAAGAAGGACGAACGATCATGGGAAGAAAAAGCCACTATTTGCCACAGTCACTGGGTCCGCTCAGCCACCTTCAGCCCCGATAGCCGCCATGTGTTGACCTACAGTGATGACGGCAAAGCGAAAATCTATGGCAAAAAGGACGAACGATCATGGGAAGAAAAAGCCACTATTTCCCATGATGATGAGGTCCATTTTGCCACCTTCAGCAAAGATGGTCGCTGTGTAGTAACCACCAGCTGCGATCACAGGGCAAAAATCTATGGCCAGAGTGACGATGGGTCATGGGCAGAAAAAGCCATCATTTCCCATAACGAAACAGTCTACTATGCCACCTTCAGCCCCGATAGCCGCTATGTGGTGACCGAAAGCATGGATGGCAAGGCAAAAATCTATGGCAAGAAGAACGATGGTTTATGGCTGGAAAAAACCATTATTTCCTGTTGTGTCTCAGTCACTTTCAGCTCCGATAGTCGCCATGTGGTGATCACCAGAAGAAATGGCAGTGCAAAAATCTATAGACTGGATGCCGATGGATCATGGCAAGAAAAAGCCATCATTTCCCACAATGCAGAGGTCAACTCAGTCACATTCAGCCCCGATAGTCGCTGTTTAATAACCTCCAGTGACGATGGCAAAGCGATAATCTCTGGCCAGGATGAAGACGGATCATGGCAAGAAAAAGCCATCATTTCCGATTACCTGAGTGACTGCTCAGCCAAATTCAGCGCCGATAGCCACCATCTGGTGACCGCCAGTTTAGATTTCAAAGCGAAAATCCATGGTAAGAAGGACGATGGATCATGGGAAGAAAAAGCTATCATTTCCCATGACGAAAGTGTCTACTATGCCTCATTCAGCCCCGATTGCCGCCATGCCATCAGCTGCAGTGAAGATTTAACGGTAAAAATCCATGGCCTGGAGATCGATGGATCATGGAGAGAAAAAGCCAACATTTCCTATGATAGGGGCATTACAATAGCAACCTTTAGTGCCGATGGCCGCCATGTGGTCACTGTCAGTCTCGAAGGGACAGTGAACATTTATGGTCAGAACAGCGATGGATCATGGGAAGAAAAAGCCACCAGTTCACATTCTGGTCGTATCGAATCAGCCATCCTCAGCGCCGATGACCGTTTGTTGACCACCCATGACACGGGCAAGGCGAGAATCACTGAACTAAGTATGAATGAATGATTGCTGTTACTGGCCCAGACCCACATTATACCAATCAAACTTTCTAACTCCCTGTTGCGCTAAAGATTATTGTGAACTTTCCCACTAAAACCGACTCTAAGCTGCAGACTCAATTTTGAATATCCTTGCCAACCAGGGATAAATATCAACCATGGAAAACGAACTATGCATTGCTCAAATAGCAGCTCCTGCAATATTACCCCACGCTCATCAACAACAGACCAACCTCCATCAGATACACCAAGTGGAACCAACGCAGGCAGGGAAGTCATTGCGCATGACAAGAAAGAGTTTTCATTATTGCTCGATTTACCCGAGGATATACAATCCAGAATTTTCACTTATTTGCAGGCTCGTGATATTGCCCATTTAAGACGGGTAAATTCATCCATTAACAACAGGCTCGAAAATGATGATGCCATAGCAAGGGCGTGGTATCGCCAGTTGGCTCCATCACACCGGACTCGTCTAGAGACAATTGTCGCTACAAAAGATAAAGATGAACTCCAGAAATGGTTAAAGCGTTTTACAAAGGATGAAGCATTAATCAAGTCAATCATGGACCGCCAGGAAAGTATTCACTTTCCTGCTTTGTTCTTTTCCACTCTTACTAAACTGACGTGTCAATGTAAAACATTTAAATTAGAGACTAAAACCACCTTCCCCTGTGACACTTTAGAGGACTTAGCTTCCTTCAGCGCCGATGGACGCCACCTGGTGATCGCCTGTGACTCCAGAACCTGTAAAATCTATGGCAAGGAGAGCGATGAATCGTGGGTAGCAAAAGGCACTATCTCCCATGACAGGCAAGTCAGATTTGTCACCTTCAGTGCCAATAGCCGTTATGTAGTGACCGCTGGTATGGATGGCAAGGCGAAAATTTATGGCAAGAAGGACGAACGATCATGGGAAGAAAAAGCCACTATTTGCCACAGTCACTGGGTCCGCTCAGCCACCTTCAGCCCCGATAGCCGCCATGTGTTGACCTACAGTGATGACGGCAAAGCGAAAATCTATGGCAAAAAGGACGAACGATCATGGGAAGAAAAAGCCACTATTTCCCATGATGATGAGGTCCATTTTGCCACCTTCAGCAAAGATGGTCGCTGTGTAGTAACCACCAGCTGCGATCACAGGGCAAAAATCTATGGCCAGAGTGACGATGGGTCATGGGCAGAAAAAGCCATCATTTCCCATAACGAAACAGTCTACTATGCCACCTTCAGCCCCGATAGCCGCTATGTGGTGACCGAAAGCATGGATGGCAAGGCAAAAATCTATGGCAAGAAGAACGATGGTTTATGGCTGGAAAAAACCATTATTTCCTGTTGTGTCTCAGTCACTTTCAGCTCCGATAGTCGCCATGTGGTGATCACCAGAAGAAATGGCATTGCAAAAATCTATAGACTTGATGCTGATGGATCATGGGAAGAAAAAGCCATCATTTCCCACAATGCAGAGGTCAACTCAGTCAAATTCAGCCCCGATAATCGCTGTTTAATAACCTCCAGTGACGATGACAAGGTGATAATCTCTGGCCAGGATAAAGACGGATCATGGCAAGAAAAAGCCAGCATCTCCGATTACCTGAGTGACTGCTCAGCCAAATTCAGCGCCGATAGCCGCCATCTGGTGATCGCCAGTTTAAATTACAAAGCGAAAATCTATGGCAAGAAGGACGATGGATCATGGCAAGAAAAAGCCATCATTTCCCATAGCAAAAATGTCTACTTTGCCGAATTCAGCCCGGATTGCCGTCATGTCATCACCTGCAGTGAAGATTTAACGGTGAAAATCCATGGCCTGAAGATTGATGGATCATGGAGAGAAAAAGCCATCATCTCCCATGATAAGGGTATTAGCTTAGCAACCTTTAGTGCCGATGGCCGCTATGTGGTCACTGTCGGTTACGATGGAACAGTGAACATTTATGGTCAAAATAGCGATGGATCATGGGAAGAAAAAGCCACCAGTTCCCATCCTGGTTTTGTCGGATCAGCCATCCTCTGCACCGATGACCGTTTGTTGACCACCCATAGCGCGTGCACGGCGATAATCACTGAACTAGGAATGAATGAATACTCCCTGTTTCAGGCTATTATGTGTCGCCTCTTTTGATTCATGACTCTCAATAACTTATTGTGAACTTTCCTACTAAAACTGACTCTAAGCTGCAGACTCAATTTTGAATATCCTTGCTAACCAGGGATAAATATCAACCATGGAAAACGAACTATGCATTGCCCAAATAGCAGCTCCTGCAATATTACTCCACGCTCATCAACAGCAGACCAACCTCCATCAGATACACCAAGTGGAACCAACGCAGGCAGGGAAGTCATTGCGCATGACAAGAATGAGTTTTCATTATTGCTCGATTTACCCGAGGATATACAATCCAAAATTTTCACTTATTTGCAGGCTCGTGATATTGCCCATTTAAGACGGGTAAATTCATCCATTAACAACAGGCTCGAAAATGATGATGCCATGGCAAGGGCGTGGTATCGCCAGTTGGCTGCATCACACCAGACTCGTCTAGAGACAATCGTCACTTCAAAAGAAAAAGATGAACTCCAGAAATGGTTAAAGCGTTTTACAAAGGATGAGGCATTAATCAAGTCCATCATGGATCGTCAGGAAAGTATTCACTTCCCTGCTTTGTTCTTTTCCACTCTCACTAAACTGATGTGTCAATGTAAAGCATTTAAATTAGAGACTAAAGCCACCATCCCCTGTAATACTTTAAAGGACTTAGCTTCCTTCAGCGCCGATGGACGCCACCTGGTGATCGCCTGTGACTCTAAAACCTGTAAAATCTATGATCAGGAGAGCGATGAATCATGGCTGGCAAAAGGCACTATCTCCCATGACGAGAAAGTCAGATCAGTCACCTTCAGTGCCAATAGCCGCTATATAGTGACCGCTGGCATGGATGGCAAGGCGAAAATTTATGGCAAGAAGGACGAACAATCATGGGAAGAAAAAGCCACTATTTCCCATGATCACCGGGTCAAATCAGCCACCTTCAGCCCCGATAGCCGCCATGTGTTGACCTACAGTGACGACGGCAAAGCGAAAATCTATGGCAAGAAGGACGAACGATCATGGGAAGAAAAAGCCACTATTTCCCATGATGATAAGGTCCATTTTGCCACCTTCAGCAAAGATGGTCGCTGTGTAGTAACCACCGGTCGCGATCACAGGGCAAAAATCTATGGCCAGAGTGACGATGGGTCATGGGCAGAAAAAGCCATCATTCAACATGATGACACTGTCTACACAGCCACCTTCAGCCCCGATAGCTGCTATGTGATAACCACCAGCCTGGATAGCAAAGCGAAAATCTATGGCAAGAAGAACGACGGGTCATGGCTGGAAAAAGCCATTATTCCCCATTTTGTCTCAGTCCAATTCAGCTCCGATAGTGGCCATGTGTTGATCACCAGAAAAAATGGCAGTGCAAAAATCTATAGACTGGATGCCGATGGATCATGGGAAGAAAAAGCCATCATTCCCCACAATGGAAAGGTTAACTTAGACAAATTCAGCCCCGATAGTCGCTGTTTAATGATCTTCACTGACAATGTCAAGGTGATAATCTCTGGCCAGGATAAAGACGGATCATGGAAAGAAAAAGCCGTCATTACCCATGACAATAGCATCTGGTCAGCCAAATTCAGCGCCGATAGCCGCCATGTGGTGACCGCCAGTTTAGATGGCAAAGCGAAAATCTATTGCAAGAAAGACGATGGATCATGGGAAGAAAAAGCCATCATTTCCCATAACATGGGTGTTTACTGTGCCACATTCAGCCCCGATAGCCGTCATGTCATCACCTGCGGTATAGATAACACGGTGAAAATCCATGGCCTGACGATCAATGGATCATGGAAAGAAAAAGCCATCATCTCCAATGGTGACGATATTAGATTAGCCACCTTTAGTGTCGATGGCCGCCATGTTGTCACTGCCAGTTTCGATAGAACAGTGAAAATTTATGGTCAGAACAGCGATGGATCATGGGAAGAAAAAGCCACCAGTTCCCATCCTGGTGGACTCGTATCAGCCACCTTCAGCATCAATAGCCATGTGTTGACCATCCATGGCGATAACACAGCGAAAATCACTGAACTGCGGATGGATGGATGACTGATTGTTTGCTGTCAATCCTGTGGTTAGAAGTTGTCGCATAATTACAACTCGTTCCTGCACGAAGCGAGTTGTTAAGTACCTGGCCAGTTGGTTTCGCATATTCTGGCGAGTGGATTTTTTCATCCTTCAAGGCGCAACGACGGGCGCGTAGCCATAGCTACGCAACCAGAGTTGGAACGCAGAAGGGTGGAAAAAGCCGCCGTCCAGAATATGCGAAACCAACTGGTTAGGTACTTATTGTAAACTTTCCTACTAAAACCGACTCTAAGCTGCAGACTCAATTTTGAATATCCTTGCCAACCAGGGATAAATAACAACCATGGAAAACAAACTATGGATTGCTTAAATAGCAGCTCCTGCAATATTACTCCACGCTCATCAACAGCAGACCAACCTCCATCAGATACTCCAAGTAGTACCGCTATGGGCAAGAACGTCATTGAACGTGACAAGAAAGAGTTTTCATTATTGCTTGATTTACCCGAGGATATACAATCCAAAATTTTTACTTATTTGCAGGCTCGCGATATTGCCCATTTAACACGGGTAAATTCATCCATTAACAACAGGCTCGAAAATAATGATGCAATGGCAAGGGCATGGTATCGTCGGCTGGCTTCATCACACCAGACTCGTCTAAAGACAATTGTTGCTACAAAAGATAAAAATGAACTCCAGAAATGGTTGCAGCGTTTTACAAAGGATGAGGCATTAATCAAGTCAATCATGGATCGTCAGGCAAGTATTCACTTTCCTGCTTTGTTCTTTTCCACTCTCACTAAACTGATGTGTCAATGTAAAACATTTAAATTAGAGACTAAAGCCACCGTCCCCTGTATTACCAGAGACCACTTAGCTGCCTTCAGTGCCGATGGACGCCACCTGGTGATCGAATGTGACTATGAGACCTGTAAAATCTATGGTCAGGAGAGCGATGGAACATGGCAAGCAAAAGGCACTATCTCCCATAATCAGATTGTCAGATCAGTCACCTTCAGTGCCAATAGCTGCTACGTAGTGACCACTAGTACGGATGGCAAGGCGAAAGTTTATGGCAAGAAGGACGAACGATCATGGGAAGAAAAAGCCACTATTTCCCATGATAAATGGGTCAAATCAGCCACCTTCAGCCCCGATAGCCGCTATGTGTTGACCTACAGTGACGACGGCAAAGCGAAAATCTATGGCAAGAAGGACGAACGTTCATGGGAAGAAAAAGCCACTATTTCCCATGATGCCAGTGTCAGTTTTGCCACCTTCAGCAAAGATGGTCGCTATCTGGTAACCACCAGTTGGGATCAAAGGGCAAAAATCTATGGCCAGAGTGACGATGGGTCATGGACAGAAAAAGCCATCATTCCACATGATGACGATGTCCACACAGCCACCTTCAGCCCCGATGGCCGCTATGTGGTGACCGCCAGCCTGGATAGGACAGCGAAAATCTATGGCCAGACAGACGATGGGTCATGGCTGGAAAAGGCCATTGTTTCCCATTTTGTCTCAGTCACCTTCAGCTCCGATAGTCGCCATGTGGTGATCACCAGAGATAATGGCAGTGCACAGATCTATAGACTGGATGCTGATGGATCATGGGAAGAAGAAGCCATCATTTCCCATAATGGAAAGGTCAAGTCAGTCAAATTCAGTCCCGATAGTCGCTGTTTAATGACCTCTGGTGACGATGACAAGGCGATAATCTCTGGCCAGGATAAAAACGGATCATGGCAAGAAAAAGCCATCATTTCCGATTACCTGAGTCACTGCTCAGCTGGTACAACAGCCTGGGAGTTTCTTGAATCAATTTCCGGTTACCTAAGGGAGTGCTCAGCCAAATTCAGCGCCGATAGCCGCCATGTGGTGACCGCCAATTTAGATCACAAAGCGAAAATCTATGGCGAGAAGGACGATGGATCATGGGAAGAAAAAGCCATCATTTCCCATAACAGAAATGTCTACTTTGCCAAATTCAGCCCCGATAGCCGTCATGTCATCACCTGCAGTAATGATCTCATGATGAAAATCTATGGCCTGAAGATCGATGGATCATGGAGAGAAAAAGCCATCATCTCCCATGATAGTTTTATTACATTAGCAACCTTTAGTGTCGATAGCCGCCATTTGATCGCTACCAGTTTCACTGGAACAGTGAAAATTGTTGGTCAGAACAGCGATGGATTATGGGAAGAAAAAGTCAGCATTTCCCATCCTGATATTATCCGATCAGCCACCCTCAGCGCCGATGACCAATTGTTGACCATCCATGGCAAGGACACGGCGAGCATCACTGAACTAAGTATGAATGATTGCTGATAGTAATCGAACTTTCTAACTCCCTGTTGCGCTAAAGATTATTGTGAACTTTTACACTGAAACCCAGTCCAAGCTGCAGACTCAATTTTGAATATCCTTGCCAACCAGGGATAAATAACAACCATGGAAAAGAAACTATGGATTGCTCAAATAGCAGCTCCTGCAGTATTACTCCACGCCCATCAACACCGGGTCAATCACCATCAGATACTCCAAGTGGTACCGCTATGGGCAAGAACGTCATTGAACGTGACAAGAAAGAGTTTTCATTATTGCTCGATTTACCCGATGACATACAATCCAAAATTTTTACTTATTTGCAGGCTCGTGATATTGCCCATTTAAGACGGGTAAATTCATCCATTAACAAAAGGCTCGAAAATGATGATGGAATGGCAATGGCGTGGTATCGCCAGTTGGCTTCATCATACCAGACTTGTCTAAAGACAATCGTCGCTACAAAAGATAAAGATGAACTCCAGAAATGGTTGCAGCGTTTTACAAAGGATGAAGCATTAATCAATTCCATCATGGATCGCCAGGCAAGTATTCACTTTCCTGCTTTGTTCTTTTCCACTCTTAATAAACTGACGTGTCAATGTAAAACATTTAAATTAGAGTCTAAAACCACCATCCCCTACACTTCAGAGGACTTAGCTTCCTTCAGCGCCGATGGACGCCGCCTGGTGACCGCCTGTGACTCCAAAACCTGTAAAATCTATGGCAAGGAGAGCGATGAATCATGGGTAGCAAAAGGCACTATCTCCCATGACAGGGAAGTCAGATCAGTCTCCTTCAGTCCCAATAGCCACTATGTAGTGACCGCTGGCATGGATGGCAAGGCGAAAATTTATGGCAAGAAAAACGAACAATCATGGGAAGAAAAAGCCACTATTTCCCACAGATACTGGGTCCGCTCAGCCACCTTCAGCCCCGATAGCTGCCATGTGTTGACCTACAGTAACGACGGCAAAGCGAAAATCTATGGCAAGAAGGACGAACGATCATGGGAAGAAAAAGCCACTATTTCTCATGATGATGAGGTCGATTTTGCCACCTTCAGCAAAGATGGTCGCTGTGTAGTAACCTGCAGTTGGGATCACAGGGCAAAAATCTTCGGCCAGAGTGACGATGGGTCTTGGGCAGAAAAAGCCATCATTCCCCATGATGACATTCTCTGCACAGCCAGATTCAGCCCCGATAGCCGCTACGTGGTAAGCGCCAGCCTGGATAGCAAAGCGAAAATCTATGGCAGGAAGAACGATGGGTCATGGCTGGAAATAGCCATTATTCCCCATTTTGCCTCAGCCACCTTCAGCTCTGATAGCCGCCATGTGGTGATCACCAGAAAAAATGGCAGTACAAAAATCCATAGACTGGATGCCGATGGATCATGGGAAGAAACAGCCATCATTTCCCACAATGCAAAGGTCAAGACAGTCACATTCAGCCCCGATAATCGCTGTTTAATAACCTCCAGTAACGATAGCAAGGCGATAATCTCTGGCCAGAATAAAGACGGACAATGGCAAGAAAAAGCCACCATTTCCCATATAAAAAGCGGCTACTTACCCAAATTCAGCGCCGATAACCGCCATCTGGTGATCGCCAGTTTGGATAACAAAGCGAAAATCTATGGCAAGAAGGACAATGGTTCATGGGAAGAAAAGGCCATCATTTCCCATAACAAAAGTGTCTACTATGCGACATTCAGCCCCGATTGCCATCATGTCATCACCTGCAGTAAAGATTTAACGGTGAAAATCCATGGCCTGGAGATCGATGGATCATGGAGAGAAAAAGCCATCATCTCCCATGATAGGGGTATCAGATTAGCAGCCTTTAGTGTCGATGGCCGCTATGTGGTCACTGTCGGTTACGATGGAACAGTGAACATTTATGGTCATAAGAGCGATGGATCATGGGAAGAAAAAGCCAGCATTTCCCATCCTGGTATTATCCGATCAGCGACCCTCAGCGCCGATGACCGTTTGTTGTTCATCCACAGCGCGGGCAAGTCAAGAGTCAATGAATACTCTCTGTTTCACACTAAATGTCGCCTCTTTTGATTCATGATTCTCAATAACTGAGAGCATTGGATCATTAAGTAACGATTTGGTCTGTAATGCCTTAAATTCAGTTTTTGCAGATTGATAACCGGGGGCACCAGGAGCATAATAGAGTTCATCAAATAAGGGTGTGGTTTCAGTAGCCAGAGACCAACTTGCACCAGAAAAGCCATCTCGATTATCTTTAAGAGTATTGGTAACAGAAAATAGCACCTCACCCTCATAACTAACATCATAATAAGAATTAAATAGTTGAGAACTGCACGTCCCATCATTAATTTTTTGACTTTTTGAAATATTGCGAGGTTCAAGATATCCAAGTAATTGGATGACATTCTCAAGTACTTGGATATCCTGAGCAGGAGCTGTATTTCTACTACACCTATCTTTATTAATTAGATATTCTTGTTTCAAATTATCTAAGTAATTTATGATTTTTTTCACAGTTTCCCGGGCTTTTTTGTTTGCTGCGTCTATTTCGGTGCTCTCCTGGCTAGACACTATTCTCTGTTCGAGTGATGTGCTGGTGCTGGCAACCGCTCCCAACCTCTGACTTGAGTGATCAGGATCACCTCCGTTGACGGCACGCCTCGATGAAGAATCAATTTTGCCAGATGCCGTTGTAGTTCTTCCGAAGCAGACAGCCTCTGGTGATTGCTTCTCAGGCTTTGGTGAAAATAAAGCAACAATGCCGGAATTGTTATCTACATTATTCATATTTAATATCTCTTTAGTTAGCTTCGTTCTCACCTAGCAGCCTGACCGAGAATAGTCTGCCCTACTGCGGCGGCAGCAAATTGGTCTGAAAATCCGCTTTTGTTCGTCAAATAGCTCGCTATTCTCCTCACAAAACCGAATTTTCATCCTCAATTTTCTGCCGTCCTCGCTACGGGCGCTATTCTCGGTCAGGCTCCTAGCAAGAATATTTAAAATTGATTCAATAGTTTTGAGTCGGTTTTGGAACGTAAGTTCATAACATTGAAGTCAGTGCGATTAACAAATCTGTGAACAAGACGGGAACATAGCAAGCTATATGACCAGAGTTGCAACGCATCACGACTGCATGGATGCAGGAGCTAGAGCAACGCAGGAGCAGTTGCCGCGAGTGCCTGAACAAGAAGTCAGAAAATATGATTTCGTATGGTTGAGTACTTATGTGAACTTTCCTACTAAAACCAACTCTAAGCTGCAGAATCAATTTTGAATACCCTTGCCAACCAGGGATAAATAACAACTATGGAAAACGAACAATGGATCACATAGATAACAAATCCCTTGGAAGCACGCCAACCTCATCGACACTTGAACAACCTCCATCAGTTGCACCAATGGGTACCATTATGGGCAAGAACGTCATTGAACGTGACAAGAATGAGTTTTCATTATTGCTCGATCTACCTGAGGATATGCAATCCAAAATTTTTACTTATTTGCAGGCTCGTGATATTGCCCATTTAACACGGGCAAATTCATGCATTAACAACAGGCTCAAAAATGATGCTGCAATGGCAAGGGCGTGGTATCGCCGGTTTGCCTCATCACACCAGACTCTACTAAAAACAATCGTCACCACAAAAGATAAAGATGAACTCCAGAAATGGTTAAAGCGTTTTACAAAGGATGAAGCATTGGTGGAGTCAGTCATGGATCGCCAAGCCAGTATTCACTTTCCCGCTCTGTTCTTTTTCAGTCTCACTAATCTGATGTCTCAATGTAAAACATTTAAATTAGAGACAAAAGCCAGCCTCCTTAGTCATGGGATGAACTCAGCTGCCTTCAGCCCCGATGGCGACCATCTGGTGATAAGAGAAGTTGAGAAGAGCACTTTGAGAATCTTCGGCCAAAAGGACGATGGTTCATGGCAACGAAAAAGCACTATCTCCCATGATGACCATATCCGATCCTTCACCTTCAGCGCTGATAGCCGCTTCATGGTGACCGCCGGTAAAGATGGCGAGGCGAAAATCTATGGCAAGAAGGACGATGGATCATGGGAAGAAAAAGCGACTATTACCCATGATAACTGGGTCAACTCAGCCACCTTCAGTGCCGACAATCGCTACGTAGTGACCGCCAGTTTCGATCATAAGGCGAAAATTTATGGCCTGATTGACGATGGATCATGGGTAGAAAAAGCCATCATTCATCACGATTGTCACGTCGATTCGGCAACCTTCAGCGCCGATAGCCGCTATGTAGTGACTGCCAGTAAAGATGGCAAGGCGAAAATTTATGGCCGGGAGGACGATGGGTCATGGACAGAAAAAACCATTATTTCCCATGACGACCGAGTCCTCTCGGTTACCTTCAGCGCAAGTGGCCGCTATGTGTTCACCAACGGCAGAGATAAAAAGCTGAAAATCTATGGCCTGAAGGCCGATGGGTTATGGGAAGAAAAAGCCACTATTTTCCATGATTGCCACTTCCGCTCAGCAGCCATCAGCGCCAATGACCGCTATATATTGACTGCCAGTTGCGATCACAAGGTCAGAATCCATGACCTGACTGACAATGGATCATGGGAAGTAAAAGCAACTATTTCCCATGATTACCGGGTCAACTCAGCCACCTTCAGCCCGGATAGCCGTCATGTGTTGACTGGCAGTCACGATGGCAAGGCGAAAATCTATGGCCAGAAAGACAATGGATCATGGGAAGAAAAAACCATCATTTCTCATGAACACTGGATCGTATCAGCTAACTTCAGCGCTGATAGCCGCCATGTGATCACCCTCAGTGAAGATAACAAGGTGAAAATCTACGGCCTGAAGAACGATGGATCATGGCAAGAAAAAGCCATCATCTCCCATGGCAGGGATATCAGATCAGCAACCTTTAGCATCGATGGCCGCCATGTGGTCACTGCCAGTTTCGATCAAAAGGCGAAAGTTTATGGTCAGAACTGCGATGGATCATGGCAAGAAAAAGCCACCATTTCCCATCAAAGTACTGTCCAATCAGCCACCTTCAGCGCCGATGGACTTGTCTTAACCATCGATTTCAAGACTAACATCACTGAACTGAGTATGAATGATTGATGGTTTGCTATCACTTGTTAGTTCAATGGATAAATGGTTTTTGGTGGATTACAGCTATTGACCCGGAAGGCCATTCTGCACCTGCTGAAAGACAGAAACCCACTTTCTACTGATTGATCATTTTTCCGGATCAAAGTCCTGATTTTCTGTTCGTTACGATTAGATCAATAGTGTGAACTTTCCTACTAAAACCGACTCTAAGCTGCAGAATCAATTTTGAATACCCTTGCCAATCAGGGATAAATAACAACTATGGAAAACACACAATGGATCGCATAGATAACAAATCCTTTAGAAGTGCGCCATCCTCATCAACACCTGAACAACCGCCATCAGTGACCCCAATGGGTACCATTATGGGCAAGGACGTCATTGTACGTGATGACAATGAGTTTTCATTATTGCTCGATTTACCCGAGCATATGCAATCCAAAATTTTTACTTATTTACAGGCTCGTGATGTTGCCCATTTAACACAGACAAATTCATCCATTAACAACAGGCTCAAAAATGATGCCACAATGGCAAGGGCGTGGTATCGCCGGTTTGCTTCATCACATCAGGCTCTACTAAAGACAATCGTCACTGCAAAAGATAAAGATGAACTCCAGAAATGGTTGCAGCGCTTTACAAAGGATGAGGCATTAGTGAAGTCAATCATGGATCGCCAGGCGAGTATTTATTTTCCTGCTCTGTTCTTTTTCAGCCTCACTAATCTGATGTCTCAATGTAAAACATTTAAATTAGAGACAAAAGCCAGCCTCATCTGTGATGGTGGGTTAAAATCAGCTGTCATCAGCGCCGATGGCCGCCATGTATTGGCTCATACTGACGACACATGGATGAAAATCTTCAGCCAAAAGGACGATGGGTCATGGCAACCAAAAGGCACTATCTCCCATGATGACTACGTCATATCGTCCACCTTCAGCGCCAATTGTCGCTACCTGTTGACCGTCAATAACGATTACAAGGCGATAATCTGTGGCAAGAATGACGATGGATTATGGGAAGAAAAAGCGACTATTATCCATCATCGCTTTATCAAATCAGCCGCCTTTAGCGCCGACAATTGCTATGTAGCGACCGCCAGTTACGATAAGAAGGCGAAAATTTATGGCCAGAAGGACGATGGATCATGGGAAGAAAAAGCGACTATTTCCCATGGTCACTGGGTCAACTCAGCCACCTTCAGTGCCGACAATCGCTATCTAGTGACGGCCAGTGAAGATGGCAAGGCGAAAATCTATGGTCTGAGGGACGATGGGTCATGGGCAGAAGAAGTCATTATTTCTCACGATGACCAGGTCCACTCTGCTGACTTCAGCGCAAGTGGCCGCTACGTGTTCACCCGCTCCGGAGATAAAAAGGTGAAAATCTATGGCCTGGATGATGGGTCATGGGAAGAAAAAGCCACTATTTTCTATAACAGCTGGTTCTACTCAGCAGCCTTCAGCGCCAATGACGGCTTCATATTGACTGCCAGTAGCGATCACAAGGTGAGAATCCATGGCCTGACTGACAATGGATCATGGGAAGTAAAAGCCACTATTTCCCATGATAAATGGGTCAACTCAGCCACCTTCAGCCCCGATAGCCGCCATGTGTTGACTGGCAGTTTCGATGGCAAGGCGAAAATCTATGGCCAGAAAGACAATGGTTCATGGGAAGAAGAAGCCATCATTTCTCATGAACACTGGATCGTATCAGCTAACTTCAGCGCTGATAGCCGCCATGTGATCACCCGCAGTGAAGATCACACGTTGAAAATCTACGGTCTGAAGTACGATGGAACATGGCAAGAAAAAGCCATCATCTCCCATGGCGATAGTATTAGATCAGCCACCTTTAGCGTCGATGGCCGCCATGTGGTTACTGCCGGTTTCGATGGCAAGGCGAAAATTTATGGTCAGAACTGCGATGGATCATGGGTAGAAAAAGCCACCCTTTCACATCAAGGTACTGTCCTGTTATCCACCTTCAGCAACGATGGCCTGGTATTGACCATCGACCGAACATCCAACCCCACCGCCAATGCCCTGGTGTTGATCTACAATCATGCGGCGAATATCACTGAACTAAGTATGAATGAATGAATGATGGTTCGCTGTTCCATTCAGCCGTGTACCGAAGGTGCATCAGGTGGAAGATTTCGTTGGCCATACCAAAATTTCTGATTAGCTTCGATCTTGCTTTGTGCGGCTAATGCCTGCTGATATCTTAGAAAAACTCACATTTCAGTAGTCCCGATTTTTAAATCAAACTTCACATTGCATGTTCAGAGATAGATAGTGAACTTTAATACTAAAACCGAGTCAAAATCACAGAATCAATATTAAATATCCTCGCTATTCAAGGTTAAACACTATCTACGGAGAAAGAGAAACGAACAATGGATTGCATAAATAAAAATTCCTGTGATATTACTCCACCCTCATCAGCATCAGGTCAACCTCCGTCAGATACATCAAGTGGTACCACTATGGGCAAGAACGTCATTGTACGTGACAAGAGTGAGTTTTCATTATTGCTCGATTTGCCCCCGGAAGTACAATCCAGAATTTTCACCTATTTGCGCGCTCATGATATTACCCAATTAACACGGGCAAATTCACAAACTAACAACGGGCTCAAAAATGATGCTGCAATGGCAAAGGCATGGTATCGCCATTTTGCTTCATCACACCAGACTCTACTAAAGACAATTGTCGCTGCAAAAGATAAAGATGCACTCCAGAAATGGTTAAAGCGTTTTACAAAGGATGAAGCACTGGTTAAGTCAATCATGGATCACCAGGCGAGTATTCACTTTCCTGTCCTATTCTATTTCACTCTCACAAAACTGATGACTCAATGTAAAACATTTGCATTAGAGACAAAAGCCACCCTTCCCTGTTATAGCGAGATCCCCTGTTATGGCGAGACCGGCTCAGCTACCTTCAGTACCGATGGTCGCCATCTGGTGAGCGTCAGGGATTGTAAAACGGTGGAAATCTATGGCCAGAAGAGCGATGGATCATGGGAAGCAAAAGGCACTATCTGTCATGATAACCGTCTCAGTTCGGTCACCTTCAGTGCCGATGGCCGCCATGTAGTAACCGCTGCTGACGATTTCAAGACGAAAATTTATGGCCAGAAGGACGAACAATCATGGGAAGAAAAAGCCACTATTTCCCATGATAACTGGGTCAATTCAGCCACCTTCAGCCCGGACAGCTGCTATGTCGCGAGTTGGAGTAAAGACGGCAAGGCGAAAATCTATGGCAAGAATGACGAAGGATCATGGAAAGAAAAAGCCACTATTTCTCATGATGAATGGGTCTGCTCAACCAGCTTCAGCGTCGATAGTTGCTATGTAGTGACCGCCGGTGGAGACGGCAAGGCGAAAATCTATGGCAAGACAGACGAAGGATCATGGGAAGAAAAAACCATTATTTCCCATAATAAATGGGTCAAATCAGCCACCTTCAGCACCGATGGCCGCTACGTGGTGACCGCCAGTGGAGATGGCACGGCAAAAATTTATGGCCAGGGGGACGATGGCTTGTGGACAGAAAAAGCCATCATTACCCACGATATGTTAGTAGCATCGGCCACCTTCAGCACCAATGGCCGCTATGTGGTGACCGCCAGCTTTGATGGCAATGCAAAAATCTATGGCAAGAATAACGATGGATCCTGGATAGAGAAAGCTATTATTCCCCATGACGATTGTGTCAGGTCAGCCATCTTCAGCCCCGATGGTCGCCATGTGAGGACGATCAGTGACGATCACATTGTGACAATCTATGGCCTGGAGGACGATGGTTCATGGGAAGAAAAAGCCATCTTTTCCCATGATGATACGGTCAACTCAGCCACATTCAGCCCTGATAGCCGCTATTTGGTGACCTCCAGTGACGATGGCATAGCGATAATTTACGGCAAAAAGGACGATGGATCATGGGAAGAAAAAGACGCCATTGACCATAATGATTGGATCTTTTCAGCCACCTTCAGCCCCGATAGCCAACATGTGATCACCGCCAGTAGAGATGGCACTGCGATAATTTATGGCCGACAGAGTGATGGGACCTGGGAACAAAAAGCCATCATTTCCCATCATAGTTCCATCGAATCAGCCACCTTCAGCACAGACGGCCATGTGTTGACCATCCATGGTGATGGAACGTTGAAAATCACTGAACTACAGATGAATGACTAATTGTTTGCTGTCACTCATTAGCCAAGATCTGCATTATTCTTCTGCAACGCTCAGCAGGATAACTTGAGCGCACCAGAGCACCCGCCAGGAATTCAACAAACCCTCTTTCCAGACCCCACTGAGGATTAGATCAATAGTGTGAACTTTCCTACTAAAACCGAGTCTAAGCTGCAGAATCAATTTTGAATACTCTTGCCAATCAGGGATAAATAACAACGATGGAAAACGAACTATGGATTGCATAAATAACAATTCCCCTGAAACTGCTCCACGCTCATCAACATCAGTTCAACCTCCATCAAATACACCAACTGGTACCACTATGGGCAGGAACGTCTTTGTACGTGACAAGAATGAGTTTTCATTATTGCTCGATTTGCCCCCGGGAATACAATCCAAAATTTTCACCTGTTTGCGGGCTCATGACATTACCCAATTAACACGGGCAAATTCAGACATTAACAACAGGCTCATAAATGATGCTGCAATGGCAAGGGCGTGGTATCGCCGGTTGGCTTCATCACACCAGGCTCGACTAGAGACAATTGTCGCTACAAAAGATAAAGATGAACTCCAGAAATGGTTAAAGCGTTTTACAAAGGATGAGGCATTAGTTAAGTCAATCATGGATCGCCAGGCGAGTATTTATTTTCCTGCTCTGTTTTTTTCCACTCTCACTAAACTGATGTGTCAATGTAAGGCATTTAAATTAGAGACTAAAGCCAACATCCGCTGTAGCAGTCAACAGAACTCAGCTATCTTCAGTGACGATGGCCGCCACTTAGTGATCGCCTGTGACTTTAAAACATGGAAAATCTATGGTCAGGAGAGCAATGGATCATGGGAAGCAAAAGGCACTATCTCCCATGATGACTATGTAAGATCTGCCACCTTCAGTGCCGATGGCCGCTATGTAGTGACCACCACCATAGTTGGCAAGGCGAAAATTTATGGCAAGAAGAACGAACAATCATGGGAAGAAGAAACTATTTCCAACGACGATTCGTTACGCTTAGCCACCTTCAGCGCCGATGGTCACTATGCAGTGACCGCCAGTAAAGATGGCAAGGCAACAATTTATGGCCGGTTAACCGATGGGTCATGGTTAGAAAAAGCCATCATTCGCCACAATAATTTTTTAAGCTCAGTCACCTTTAGCGCCGATGGCCACTATGTGATGACCGCCAGTTTTGATGGCAGAGCGAAAATCTATGGCAAGCAGAACGATGGGTCATGGGCAGAAAAAGCCATTATTTTCCATGATAACCGGGTCGACTCAGCCACCTTCAGCGCCGATGGCCGCCATGTGGTGACACGCAGTGCCGATAACGAGGTGAAAATCCATGGCCTGGAGGCCGATGGTTCATGGGAAGAAAAAGCCATCATTTATCATGATGATGGAGTCTGTTCAGCCAGCTTCAGCCCCAATAGCCGCTGTGTGGTCACCGCCAGTAAGGATGGCAGGGCGATCATCTTTGGCAAGAAGGACGATGGATCATGGGAAGAAAAAGCCACTATTAACCATGATGATTGTGTCTGGTCAGCCACCTTCAGCCCTGATAGCCGCTCTGTGGTCACCCACAGTAAAGATAAAAAGGCGAAAATCTATGGTCTGAAAGACGATGGCTTATGGGAAGAAAAAACGACAATCCCCCATTATTTGTATATTTGTTCAGCAACCTTTACCTTCGATAGCCGCCATTTGATCACCCGCGGTGGAGATAGCAAAGTGAAAATCTATGGCCATCAGGACAATGGCTCCTGGGCAGAAAAAGCTATCATTACCCACGATGATGTCATATCAGCAAACTTGAGCGTCGATGGCCGCCATTTGGTCACTGTTGGTAGCGATAAAATGGCGAAAATTTATGGCCAGGTAAGCGATGGACCATGGCAAAAAAAAGCCACCATTTATCATCGCAGAGGGATCAGACGAGCCATCTTTAGCGCCGAAGGTCATGTGTTGACCATCCATGGCAATAACATGGCAAAAATCAGTGAGCTATGGATGGATGAATGACTGATCATTTTCCCAAAACAAAGTCCTGTTTTCTTATTGGTAACGATTAGATCAATCCTGTGAACTTTCCTACTAAAACCGACTCTAAGCTGCAGAATCAATTGTGAATATCCTCGCCAATCAGGGATAAATAACAACGATGGAAAACAAACTATGGATTGCCTGAATAACAATTACGTTAGAAGTACTCCACCCTCATCAAAACCAGGTCAACCACCATCAGATAGACCAAGTTGTACCACTATGGGCAGGAACGTCATTGCACGTGACAAGAATGAGTTTTCATTATTGCTCGATTTACCCGAGGATATACAATCCAAAATTTTTACTTATTTGCAGGCTCGTGATATTGCCCTGTTAACACGGGTAAATTCATCCATTAACAACAGGCTCAAAAATGATGATGCAATGGCAAGGGCATGTTATCGCCGGTTGGCTTCATCACACCAGGCTCGACTAAAGAAAATTGTCACTACAAAAGATAAAGATGAACTCCAGAAATGGTTGCAGCGTTTTACAAAGGATGAGGCATTAGTTAAGTCAATCATGGATCGCCAGGCGAGTATTTATTTTCCTGCTCTGTTTTTTTCCACTCTCACTAAACTGATGTGTCAATGTAAGGCATTTAAATTAGAGACTAAAGCGAGCATCCCCTGTAGCAGTCGAGAGAACTCAGCTACCTTCAGCGACGATGGACGCCACCTGGTGATCGCCTGTGACTCCGGAACATGGAAAATCTATGGCCAGGAGAGCGATGGATCATGGGAAGAGAAAGGCACTATCTTCCATGATTACTGTTTCAAATCGGTCACCTTCAGTGCCGATGGCCGCTATGTGGTGGCTGTCTATAGAGATGACAAGGCGATAATTTATGGCCAGAAGGACGAACGATCATGGGAAGAAGTGACTATTTCCCACGACGACTCGCTCTGCTCAGCCAGCTTCAGCACCGATGGCCGCTTTGTAGTGATCACCACTAAAAATAACAAGGCGAAAATTTATGGCAAGAAGGACGATGGCTCATGGGTAAAAGAAGTCACTATTTCCCATGATAAATCGCTCCAATCAGCCACCTTCAGCACCGATGGCAGCCATGTTGTGACCGCCAGTTTTGATGGCAAGGCGAAAATCTATAGCAAGAAGAACGACGGTTCATGGATAGAAAAAGCCATTATTTCCCATGATAAATGGGTCCAATCCGCCGCCTTCAGCGACGATGATCGCCATGTGGTGACCCGCAGTATCGATCACAAGGTGAAAATCTATGGCCTCAAGGCCGATGGTTCATGGGAAGAAAAAGCCATCATTTCCCATAATAAAGACATCAACTCAGCGACATTCAGCGCCGATAACCGCCACTTGGTGACCTCCAGTGACGATCGCAGAGCGATAATCTACAGCAAGAAGGACGATGGATCATGGGAAGAAAAAGCCACTATTTACCACGATGATTGGGTCTTCTCAGCCACCTTCAACTCCGATAGCCGCTCTGTGGTCACCCGCAGTATAGACAGAGTGGCAAAAATCTATGGCCAGAAGGACGATGGATCGTGGGAAGAAAAAATGATCATCTCCCACTATTTGAAAATTATATCAGCAACCTTTAGCGTCGATGGCCGCCATGTGATCACCAGAGGTGAAGATAGCAAGGTAAAAATATATGGCCATAAGGACAATGGATCCTGGGAAGAAAAAGCCATTATTTCACATGCCTATGGTGATGTCATATTAGCAACCTTTAGCCTCGATGACCGCCATCTGGTCGCTGCCGGTAACCATAAAACGGTGAAAATTTGTGGCCTGGTAAGCGATGGATCATGGAAAATAAAAGCCGCCATTTCTCATCGCGAAGGGATCAGGACAGCCATCTTTAGCGCCGATGGCCATGTGTTGACCATCCATGACGATGACACGGCAAAAATCACTGAACTATCAATGAAGGACTGATCGTTTGCTCTAACTTGCTGAATCAACTTTTGAATATCTCTGTCAACCGCAGGTAAATAATAGCTTGTCACAGGATAGGTCATAAAATTTGGTGAACTTTTCTCCCGGTTTTTTATCTAATCATTAACCAATCAACAAAAATGGAGTTTATTTTATGAAGATGAATGTTACGGATGTATGTCAAATCTGTTTCGGGACTTTTAATGAAAATGATACTGAAAATCTTCGATGTCATGATAAAGTATTTCTCTCGTGTCATGAGACTCATGTCTTTGGAAGAAAATGCATTGCTCAATGGTTTGACCAATCTAAGAAATGTCCTATTTGTAGATTTGAAGAGCCGTCATTTATTCTTGAGAATATGCCTCCTGCTCGTCCATTGCATGAACGGGTTATCAGAAAAATTTCTCAAATTGCTAATTATACTTTTATTAGTGCTGCTAGCTCTGCTCTTACTGCAGCAACCTTTATTGGTGCCTTCGGCGCTATTAGCCTCGGCACTGGTTTGGCTGGGACTGTTGCTGTTGACTCTGCTTTGGCTGCTGGTGTAAGTACAGCTATTGTAACTGGATCTGCTTTTGGAGCGGGAAATAGCTTGGCTGACTTAAGACCTTTCGGGTTGGCAGGTGCGGCTATTGGCTTTGCCTGTTGTCCTGTAGCTTTTGGAAGTTATAGCTACCTTGCTGCTTCTCATTTTGCTGGTTTTACTGTTGGTGCACTCGTTGGCGGAACTTGGCCCTTAACTAATCTACACCCATAAAGAAACGCGAAGACTGGTCATGACACCCAACAAAGTCGTCATGACACCTGCTGATGAAGTGGAGGCCTGCCCGGAAGGAGTAACAGAGGACGAATAGACTGTCGGGCAGGCTGATGAGTTAAAGTAGAATTGACCCTCGAAGTTGGCCATTCCAACTAAAGCAACGGCTGTGGAATTCTCGATGGGTGTCGGGAAATACAGGCAGTCTGATGAGTTAAAGAAGAATTGCCCCTCGAAGTTGGTCAGTCCACTTAAAGCACTGGTTCTAGAATTCTCGATGGGTGCCCAGGTATTCAATGCGATATTCACATGCTGGGAAAATGTGAGTGGGCCGGTAGTTGCATTGCCTGGATTCACGAAGCTTTCGCAATTATATGCCCAAAGGAGTGTATCTGCGCTTTTAATGCTGTATTCATGCTGCTCTTGTCGCCAGAGTTTGACTGCCTGAAAGTGGTTGCAAGCAAGGGCAAGCTTAACGATTCCTTTGATATCTAAAGCTGTATTTTTTACCCGGATCTGATTGCGCGTGAGTGCATAAAAAGGAGGTTCTTCATTGGTATCCGAATGACCGACAAGAGAGAAACCAAACTGTTCTTTTTTATATCCCGGCGACACAGTTTTGAACACAATTTCACCTGTATTGTCAATGTCGATCTCGTTTCCAGAGATATCGATACTGCTTCCCGGTCCAATATGTAACTCAGCCACCCACCCCATCTTGCGCTGGAATTTGTTCCCGTAAACACCGATCGCCATGAACCGTTTATTGATGGCGGGAAGTTTAACAAATAGCCCTCCATTGGGAATACAGTCGCGGCGCCGTGATTCGATGGTATAACCAGTCACCATGTTATTGTCAAAACTCAGGCTCGGACCCTGGTGCCTAAAATCGACAGATGCATCCAGAGGAAGTCTGCAATCAATTCTAACTCCGTTCTGGCAATTGAGATTGAATACGTTGTCTTCTACAAACAGTCTCCGGTTAATACAACGTGCTGTAATAATAGTACCAATTGGATTGCGGCCATTAGGTGCAGTTGGCTGGAAAGTAATGTGTCTTATACGGCTGTCCATTGTTTCATCGAAACTAAAGTACTTAAGGGACCCGAGCGTGATCATATATGAATCTGTATAACTTTCATCAGGCGAGATGACGATTTCGTAACCTTCATTTGGAGCCCCGATGATGTCCTGACCATCCTTCAAAACTATTTTACTGTCAATTAGATATACAACCTGAATTTTACCTGATGAGGGGGTAATAACGGATGGAGAAAGCGTTGCGCCAGAAGCAGTTTCGGAAGAGAGCAATATAACGGTGTTCTTTGGAACCTCATTTATAAACTTACCTAAATTCTCTGAAGAGTTGGTACTGAGAACAATGCACTGTCGTCCGCTAAAAAGGTCTCTATAATCGTTTAGCCGCTCCTGAACCCCTGTCGTCTGACCTTTAAGAGAATCGCATAGTACCGTTAGCGGGGGGGCAGGAATAGAGGTTGTAGGAACAGCGGTTGTAGATTGAGTGGTGATCTGAGCTTGCAGGTTAAGAGTCTCTAAGAAAAATAGAGGAGGGATTAAAAAAGCAAAACAACGCCGAAAATTAATCATTTCCATGGTTCCTTGTGAGACGTCTATAGGGAACCTAGTGTAGTGCATCATTGTGTTTTGAGATTAATCGAAATCGACGGTTCACACGAACCACATTATCCAATGAAACGGAAGAATACCCATCTTGGGGTTTTACGCTCATTCGATAACGTGTTGACCATCCGTGGCGATAGCACGTTGAAAATCACTGAACCAGGAAATGAATAAGTGATTATTTGCTGTCACTCATGAGCCCAGACCGACATTATTCTTCTGCAACACCTGCTCAGCACGATAGCTCGAACGTACCAGGGCACCGGCTACGACTTCAACAAAACCTCTTTCCAGGCCCCACTGACGATATTTCTCAAACTCTTGAGGGGTCACGTAACGCTCAATGGGTAAATGGTTTTTGGTGGGCTGAAGGTACTGCCCCAGGGTCAGGATATCGCAATCAATGGCCCTGAGATCATCCATTGTCTCAATTATCTCTTCCTCGGTTTCACCCAGACCCAGCATCAGACTGGTTTTAGTGAGTACGTCTGGACGATATTTTTTGGAGTGGGCCAGAACATTGAGCGTCTGCTCGTAGCTGGCACGCGGGTCACGAACAGGATGTGTCAGTCGTTTAACGGTTTCAACATTTTGAGCAAAAACGGCAATACCACTGTCGACCACTGTTTCCACATCCGCCAGGATACCGAGAAAATCCGGTGTCAGTGCTTCAACGTCGGTTTCAGGATTAACTTCCTTTACACGTTTTACGACGGCGGCATAGTGACCGGCACCGCCATCTTCCAGATCATCACGGTTAACAGAGGTCAGAACCAGGTATTTCAGGTTCATTAATTTTACGCTGTTGGCCGTATGGTCTGGCTCATCTTTATCCAGCCAGCCTTTGGGGTTACCAGTATTCACCGCACAGAAGCGACAGGCACGGGTACAGACATCGCCCATCAGCATGATAGTAGCGGTACCGGAACTCCAGCATTCATTAATGTTGGGGCACATGGCTTCTTCACAAACGGTACTCAGCTTGTGCTCATGAACCGTCCCCTGGACTTCTTTGAACTTACTGCCGTAACTGGGCTTGATTCTCAACCACTCCGGCTTGCGCATAAAAGGCTGAACTGCTTCATCGGAGCGATTGCTGGCTTTGATGCCATTCTTGATGGCGGTAATGCCTTTTTCATTGACGAACTTCTCGCCACTCTGAATAGTAACAGCCGGAATCTGGACGGTTGGAATCAGGTTGTTATCGGTCATAGAGTCCCAGTCATGTTGGTCGGTTGTACCGGTTTCTGACACTCCCCGCCCTATCGGGCGAGGGTTCTTGATCGCTCAAGAACGTTTCTGTTTCATAGTTCGTTGCTCAGGGAACAGGCTTGGTTATCGCATAAAAGTTCCACAGTGGGAGCTTTTACGATGGCGAATCAACGGGGGCGCCTAGCCCCATGCTCCCCAAGTCTCACACAAACTCCACAGACTTAACATCCCGTCTGCCCGACGGTAGGTCTACAAGAGACAGGACAAAAGGTAGCAGTTTACCTACAAACACTCAACCGGAACGCTCTACGCGTTCCCGCCTTATATCCCCGCCCGCATTGGGCGAGGCTTTACGGCGAAACTGGTAAAGCCGCTCACTCTCTTGAATTGAAGACAGGCTCCTAAGCCAGATCAAACTCTGTTGCTTCCTTTACTGTCTGAGCCTCATTATACCCAAGTTCCTCCATAAGGCACTCAAGTAAGCGATTGCTCACTTCATTCCATTGCACAGGATTTTGAAATTCCCTGAGCTGGGCGACCTGCAGATCCTTGTAACCGCAGGGGTTGATACGGGTAAACGGCTCCAGATCCATATCCAGATTGAAACTCAGTCCATGATAACTTTTCATCTGCCTGAATCGCAGCCCCAGGGCGGCAATTTTTGCTCCATCAATGTAAACGCCAGGAGCGTCAGGTCTGGCACAGGATTCTATACCATAGCTTGACAGTACTTTGATGATGGCCCTCTCAATAGCTGACACCACCTGCCTGGGACCACTGCCTGAGCGGCGAACATCCATCAGCAAGTAGACCACCAGCTGACCCGGACCGTGATAAGTGACCTGACCTCCACGGTCCACCTGGAGCACAGGAATATCTCCGGGTGCCAGAACATGTTCTGGCTTGCCGGCCTGACCCTGAGTAAAGACAGGGTCGTGCTCGACAAACCAGAACTCATCAACCGTCTGCTCATCTCTCTGTTCGGAGAATGCTTTCATGGCCTCGAATACTGGCTCATAAGGCTGCCTGCCCAAGTAGCGGATGTTCAGTTTCATCAAAGTACCATTTGCACCCGGCCGGTCGCTTTCAAATCTTCGAAGATCGCTTTCAGCTGAGATTCTCCGGTGGCCCGAATAGTCACCATAACCGAGGTGTATTTGCCAGTTCGACTCTCTTTCAGCCGGAAGTTGCCATCGTAATCCGGTGCATGCTGCTTGACGATAGCGCAGACAACCTTCTGAAAATCGACAGCGGCATTACCCACAATACGGATCTCGTAATCGCAGGGAAATTCAATTTTTGGCGCTTCTTGATCGGTCATTTTTTACACTGATGATAAATGAAATACCTTCAGATTCTGCGAGCCTGAAGGTACGGGCATTTCACTCACTGCTGCCACTGAATGTTCAGGACAGTCCTTTAAAGAACAGCACGATACTATCCCACAGACGTTTGAAGAAGCCACCACGCTCTATCGCAGTCTCTGCTCTGAGAGGGACTTCTTTGATAATTTCATCATCGATAGTCACTTTCAGTGTACCCAGCTGCTGGCCAGCTTCAACAGGGGCTTCAACAATTGGATCAATATTCAGAGTCGCTTTCAGCTTCTTACCCGTATGCCTGGGCACTGTGACAATCAGATCCTTGTCGATGGCGACGTCTACCTGATCTTGTGTGCCTTTCCAGACCTTCACAGTTTCAAGGGTTACGCCACCTTTTTTAACATCAACATTTTCGAAGAAACGGAAACCATAGGTCAGCAGTTTCTGTGCCTCCGCAGCACGCTGCTTCTCACCTCTGGCACCCAGAATAACAGTAATCAGACGACGCCCATCGCGCTTTGCGGTAGCTGCCAGACCAAAACCACTGGCCTCAATGTGCCCTGTTTTCAGACCATCAACATTAGGGTTAGTCCATAACAGACGGTTTCGGTTAGGCTGACGACGCAATGGCTTACCGGTTTTTTTGTTGGTACCGTATTGATAATACTTCTCAGCATAAAGCTCGTAATACTCAGGGTAATCCTTGACGATATGACGAGACAGTATCGCAAGATCCCTTGCAGAGGAATAGTGATCAGGCGCAGGCCAGCCCGATGCATTGACAAAATTGGAGTTAATCATCCCCAGTCGCTCGGCGGTACTGTTCATCAGCTCGGCAAAGGCGTCTTCACTGCCGGCAACATGTTCAGCGATGGCGACACTGGCGTCGTTACCGGAGACGATAATAATACCTTTCAACAGCTCCTGTACCGGAACCCGCTCACCCACCTCAATGAACATGGTTGAGCCGCCCATTTTCCAGGCTTTTTCGCTGATCAGCACTTCATCATCACGATGAATATTGCCTGACGCCAGCTCAACCTCGGCAATGTAAGCAGTCATCATTTTGGTCAGGCTGGCAGGGTGAACAGGGTCATCCGCATTCTCGGAGGCCAGGATCTCACCGCTGTCGGCATCCATCAATATAAAACTGTTGGCAGCAATCTTGGGTGCCGCAGGAATCAGGGCAGCGACTTCAGCACGAGCAGCGCCGGTCGCCAGAATAAATAGCATGGACACCCATCCGGCTAACCTTTTCAATCGCTCATGGTTGGCTCGGACAGGATTTAATCGTTTGATCATTATAGAAATTAGCTCTGAAATTCACAGTTGTCGGCCATTATAATGTTACCGACTAAGGAGTTTAAGAGAAGCATTGAAAATAGAATGTAATGTGCTCATTGCCTGATCAGTGAAAGTCTGTCAGGTCACGCTGGCATATCGGTCTGGCCGACTAAAAAGACTGACTCAAACTACTTCCCGGAAGCCTCAGTAACCTCTTCATAAATCAGGTAAGGCACGTCAAAATCGCCTTCATCCAGCTTCTCAAGCAGTTCTTCAAGATGCTCAATCGTTTGCACCGGCCCAATCCTGACACGGTAAAAAGGATCAGGCTCCTCTTCCCCTTTCACCACTCTGATATCACTGCCTATGGTCTCAGCCACCTGTCGACGCAATATCTGGGCATAGTGATAATTCTTCAGCGCAGCCAGTTGTACAAAGAGCAGTTGATTATTACCGCTCCCGCTAACCGCTTCATTGCCTTTGGCGGCAGCAAGAGACCTGACATCTATCCCCTCTACCAACACATCAGTCACTCCTTTCTTGGCGAACCCCAGCTTAACGGCAGCAGCATAAGAGAGGTCTATAATCCGATCGCCGTGGAATGGTCCGCGATCATTGACCCGAAGTACAACCGACTTGCCATTGTGACTGTTAGTGACCTTGACATAGGAAGGCAGGGGCAAAGTCTTGTGTGCCGCAGTCATACCGTAGAGATCGTAAACTTCACCGTTAGCCGTCTGCTTGCCATGAAACTTGGTGCCATACCATGAGGCCTTGCCCTTTTCCTGATAGCCTTTGGCACTCTTCATAGGGGTATAGGTCACATCATTGAGTTCATAGGAAGAATCCTTGAACTGACCATCATGGGTGACAGGAATCGCATCAGGAATCTGACTGACATCCCTTTTCTCGGTGGGAGGCCCGTCCTCAACGGTGACACAACCGTTTAAGAGGAGAAAGGTGAGTCCCAGAAGGCTTCCTGCTATAGATCTTGCTCTGATTATCGATTTCATAAAATAGGGTGCTTTTACGTTATTCTGCCTGAGATCAGGAGCCTGAATGAATACCCGCGAGGCAAAAAAGAATACCGTTTTTATGACTCGGGCATAAAAACGGTACCTTCACTGATGAACCGGGAGGATCAGACTATTCAGACTGCTTTCCTGCTAATGTCTTCGCAGACTTTGACGCTGATGTTATATAGCCTGTTTTTACATCACTTGCTAGCTGATAAACCGCCATTGCATAAAGCTTGCTGCGGTTATAAGTCGTGATGACATAAAAATTATGCATCCCCAGCCAGTACTCCGGCCCCTTGTCACCTTCAAGCTTGATAGCAGCTGCCTTGGCGGTCTCTGGTAAAAGAGCTTCAGGATGCCAGCCAGAACCTTCAAGCTGCTTTAGAGTTTTTTGCGGTCTGACCGAATCAGACACAGCTTTCTCATATTTGGTTCCGGTAACCTTAGCTTTACTGACAATAGGCTTGCCAACTTTCCAGCCGTTTTCCCGGAGATAGTTAGCAACGCTGGCAATTGCATCTTCTTCATGCTTCCAGATGTTGGACTGACCATCTCCGGTATAATCTACTGCATAAGCCCTGTAACTGGAGGGCATAAACTGGGGTATACCCATGGCTCCGGCATAAGAGCCGGTCAGGTCTGAAGCATCCAGCTCCTGCTCACGGGTCAGAATCAGAAACTCCTTCAGCTGCTGTGTGAAAAACTTGCTTCGCGGAGGGTAATCAAAACTCAGGGTAGAAAGAGCATCAAGAACCTTAAACCCACCGGTCTGTCGACCATAGTATGTCTCTACTCCGATAATGGCGACTATAACATCTGCAGGCACACCATACTCTTTTTCAACTCTTGAGAGTGTTTTCTCGTGAGCCTCCCAGAAGTCCACGCCAAGGTCTACTCGCTCCGGGGTCATGAAAATTTTCCGGTAGTCTTTCCACTCCAGACGTTTCTCGGCAGGTCTGCTGATCAACTCAAGCACTCTTTCAGACTTGTTTGCCTTACCCAGAATGTCTTGCAGTTCCTTACGGGAAAACTGTTCGTTCTTCACCAGATCATCAATGAACGCCTTCACCTCCGGTTGAAGTGCATAGTCAGGCTGATTATCGACCACCTTTTCAGCACCGGCCGTTACCGATCCTGAAAGAAGACAGCCGCTGAATAATATGCCCGCCGTCATGAGTCGAAATGTCGGCAGTCCTAAAAATTCTTTTACCATTCTTAAGGCCATAAACCCTCCCTGCTACTACTCAAGTGAATGTCGTTAGCTGATATAACTTCATACGGGATAACCTCTACTCTACAGCAGTCATGAAGAGACAACTAGCATACCGGCGCAGTTTAAGTTAAATGTCGTTTTCTCAGTGCAGAAAAACCGATATAAGGAACTCTCCCGTGAGATTGAAAGGATCTTAAGATACCGCTCCCTGCGGCAGGGACTCACCGGAGAGTCTTCCTGCCTGTCAGAGTCTGATAAGGGAGAAAGAGTTTTGTGAAGGACATTGACCTGACCGGCAATAGTCATTGCCCGCAGGATGCCCTTAGACTGAAGTGGTCGCATGACGAACATTCCAGACCCTACGAAAAACGGGTCGATTCTCATTATAGCTCATGCAAACAGCATCTAACGTAAAACAGAGCCAGCAAGCCTGCATAACAATCTCCATGCTCATCACGGGAGTTAGAAAGCACAACTGGCATAACTTATGGAAAAAAGCTTTCTCTGTGATTATCGACTTTGCCCCAGAAATGTTTTATGAGTGTGTATCGACATCAACAGACCAAAGCCAGCCATCAGAGTAGCCAGCGAGGTCCCTCCCCGGCTGACCAGAGGCAGAGGTACCCCGACCACGGGGAGCAGGCCGCTCACCATACCAATATTAACGAAGATGTAGACAAAAAACGTCAGTGTAATACTACCTGCGAGCAGTCTGCCAAACAGAGTCTGAGCCTTGAGCGTTATAAACAGGCCTCGACCAATAATCAGTGCGTATAATGCCAGAAGAACCAGACATCCCATCAGGCCGAACTCTTCTGCCAGCACTGCAATAATAAAATCAGTATGACTTTCCGGCAGAAAATCCAGATGCGACTGAGTTCCCAAAAGCCAGCCCTTGCCGTATAGCCCACCCGATCCTATGGCAATTTTTGACTGGATAATATTCCAGCCCGCACCCCAGGGATCACTCTGGGGATTGAGAAAGGTTAATACCCGCTGCTTCTGATAATTGAGCATGACAAAGTGCCAGAAGCCCCAAACAGAAGGAACAGCCAGCATAATGGCAGAAAAAATCAGCCGTTTCCTCAACCCGGCCAGCAATAATATAAACAGACCTGAAGCACCAATCAGCAGGGAGGTCCCCAGGTCGGGCTGCCTGGCAATCAACACGACCGGAATACCAATCAGAATCAGTACCAGCGCAATATCTTTTAGAGAAGGTGGCAACTGTCGTTTCGAAAGATAACTCGCCACCACAATCGGCATAATCAGCTTGATGATTTCTGAGGGCTGAAACCGTATGAAAGGCAATTGAATCCAACGCTGTGCGCCCTTGGAATGAATGCCCAGAAACAGCACAGCGACCAAGAGAATGACACCGCCAACATATATCCATGGTGACAACCGCATCAGCAGTCGGGGTGAAACCTGGGCAATGATGATCATTCCAACAAAACCAATGAGCATATAGACGGCCTGTCGAATAACAATGCTCATATCCTGTCCACTGGCACTGTATAGAACGAACAGACCGGCTCCACAAACAATGACCACAAACCCTGTCAGCATAAAGTCGATATGCAGACGCTCTGACCAGTCCGGTGCCCTGTGAAAGCCCTGTCCTTCATTCAGCTGACGAACAAAATCCTGGCCGGTCATTGTGCGGTCCCCTTGTTTTCAGCACTGGTTTTCTCCTGTTCGGCCCTGGCGAGTTTGGGAAGGAGATAAAAGTCCATCACCTCCCGGGCTATGTTGGCAGCACCATTATTGTTCTCCAATACCACAGCCATCGCTATCTGGGGATCTTCAACAGGCGCAAAGGCCACAAAAAGACTATGGTCCCGCTCGAATTCCTTGAGTTTCTCAGCATCATATTCTTCACCCTGAGGAATACTGACCACTTGGGCAGTACCTGTTTTTCCTGCCATTCGATACTTCAGGCCACGACCAATTCGCCAGTAAGCCGTGCCCCGATTGTAACTGACCACTTTTTCCATAGCATTGATGACCAACCCCCAATGCTGGTCATCCAGCTCAATGTCGTCCCCCCATTCGGGGCTTTGCAATTCCGGAATGTCTTCTTTCACCAGACGAGGCTCAACATGTTTCCCCCGGTTGGCAATCAGGGTAACCAGTTCTGCTAATTGCATGGGAGTCGTCAGCATGTAGCCCTGGCCAATGATGGCAATCACCGTTTCCCCGGGATACCAGGGCTGACCATAAGCGCCTTGTTTCCACTCTGTTGAAGGCAGCAAACCTGCTCTTTCTTCATGAATGTCAATACCGCTACTGCGCCCCATCCCGAACTGGCTGAGAAAATCATGGAGACGGTCAATCCCCATTTTTTCAGCCACCTTGTAGAAAAAAGTATCGTTGGAACGCAGGATTGCCCGATTCAGATCAATCCAGCCGTCACCCTTACGGTTCCAGTTACGGAAACGGTGCTCACTGCCCGGAAGTTGGAACCAACCTTTGTCATAGATTTTGTCATTCTTATCCACCACGTTATTGTCCAGCAGACCCAGAGCTACCAGAGGCTTGATCGTGGAAGCCGGCGGGTACTCACCCAATGTCGCACGATTATAGAGCGGCTTTTCGATGTCCGTATTCAGATCATTGAAAGTAGCGTAATCGATTCCGGTCACAAACAGATTGGGATCGAACGCCGGATTACTGACCATAGCCATGACACCACCAGTTTTGGGATCCAGAGCCACCACGGACCCCCTTCTTCCCTGCATTGCCTGAATAGCTGCATTTTGCAGATCGGTATCAATAAACAGCTGCAAATCTTTGCCAGGGATGGGATTAACCCGGTTCAGAACCCTGGTCACCCGACCACGGGCATTGACTTCAACTTCCTGGTAGCCCGGCTTACCTAAGAGTACAGGCTCATAAAAACGTTCCAGACCGATCTTACCGACAGTGTATGTGCCGTTATAGAGAGCCGGATCGAGGTTTTTTAACTCACGCTCGTTGATTCGCCCCACATAACCGACACTATGGGCGAAAGCGTCGCTTTCAGGGTATTCACGAACCAGTTCGGCATTAATCTCGACACCCGGCAGGCGAAACTGGTTTACAGCAATCAGCGCAACCTGCTCGTCGTTCAGCCGAAATTTGAGGGGGACCGATTCAAAAGGCCTGCGTCGTTTTATCTGCTGCAGGAAACGACTGCGCTCAGTCTCGGTAACAGTAATTAACCGGGCAATCTCGTCGAGCAGCTGATCAAGATCTTCTACGCGCTCCCGAACAATAGCCAGTGTCTGACTGGAGCGGTTGGTTGCCAGCAATCGGTTATTTCGGTCATAGATCAGTCCCCGAACCGGAGGCACTGTCTGCAAAAGAACACGGTTTTCTTCCGACTGGGTGGCCAGTTCATCGTATTGAACCACCTGCAGATAGAAAAGTCTGGAAATCAGCACCATGACTAAAAGGATCGTGAAGACCAGTGCTAACCAGACTCGAATGCTGACAATCCGTTGCTCTGCTTTGTGGTCCTTTAAGGTATTCACCGGCATCTGTATAACTGTCTATTTATGATAGGGGTGATTCTTGAGGATACTCCAGGCACGATAGACCTGTTCAGCAACAACGACCCTGACCAGGGGGTGAGGTAACGTCAATGGCGATAACGACCATCTGAGATCGGCCCGGGCCATCACACTGGGATGAAGCCCTTCTGGCCCTCCGACCATGAGGCTGACATTTCGGCCAGAATGCATCCACCCTCCCATATTGTCTGCCAGTTTATCCGTCGACCAGGGCTTCCCTGTGATTTCCATGGTCACTATCAGGTCACCCTGGCCGACTGTACTCAGCATTTGTCCAGCTTCTTTTTCCTGCAGGCGACTGATGTCAGCACCCTTGCCGCGCCGGTTCAACGGAATCTCAATCAGATCCAGTTTGAGGTCAGAACCCAGGCGACGACTGTATTCCCTGTAGCCCTCATCAACCCAGGGTGGCATTTTCGAGCCAACGGAGATCAGACGAACACGCATCAGGACTGCTCTGTAGCCCGCTGCTCCTCGCTGGCCTCCCAGAGGCGTTCAAGATCATAGAATGCACGGGTAGCTGGCATCATAACATGCACTACAACGTCACCCATGTCGACCAAAACCCATTCGGATTTCTCCTGGCCTTCTGTACCCAGTGGACGAACACCATTTTGCTTGCACTTATCGATTACATTGTCTGCTACAGACTTCACATGACGGTTGGAAGTACCGCTGGCGATAATCATGTAATCGGTCACGCTGGTCAGCCCGGAAACATCAAGAGAGGTAATGTCGTTACCTTTCATTTCTTCAATAGCATCAATGACCAGTTGCTTCAGTTGTTCAGATTGCATATATCTCTTTAGAACTCGATAAAAAACCAAAAGCCTGACCATGAATTGTACAGGCTTTTGTCATAATTGTTTGCTGATTAAGTACCTAAGTACCTAACCAGTGATTATTATGTACCATAATTAACCGCCACCTTGAGTGATGGCAATTCGTTATTTCCGGATATGACCATCGCCTAATACTACATATTTCCGGGATGTCAGCCCCTCCAGCCCCACAGGACCACGGGCATGAATTTTGTCCGTTGAAATACCAATCTCAGCACCCAGCCCATACTCAAAGCCGTCCGCAAACCGGGTAGAGGCATTGATCATAACAGAGCTGGAGTCTACTTCTCTCAGGAAGTCCCGGCCCCGGGTATAACTCTCGGTGATGATCGCATCGGTATGATGAGAGCCATAGCGATTAATATGCTCGATAGCTTCATTCATATCAGCGACCAACTTAATGGATAGCACCGGTGCCAGATACTCTGTCTGCCAGTCTTCTTCGGTGGCGGCCAAAGCATCCGGAACCTCGTCACAAACCTCTGCACAGCCTCTGAGCTCAACCCCCAATTTCCGCAAGCGCTGAGCCAGTTCCGGCAGTATATCGGCCGCAACAGCCCTGTTTATCAGCAGGGTCTCCATGGCATTGCATACACCATAGCGGTGGGTTTTGGCATTCACAGCAATGGCCAGTGCTTTCTCCCGATCTGCCAGATCATCAATATAAACATGGCAAATGCCATCCAGATGCTTGATAACAGGCACCCTGGCATCACGACTGATACGTTCGATCAGACCTTTGCCACCCCTTGGAACGATGACATCTACATATTCGGGCATACTGATCAGAGTTCCCACTGCTTCACGGTCAGTGGTCTCTACCACCTGAACCGCTGCTTCTGGCAAGCCAGCCGATACCAGGCCCTTCTGAATGCATTGGGCAATCGCCTTGTTAGAAGCAATTGACTCACTGCCTCCACGCAGAATCACAGCATTACCGGATTTCAGACAGAGACTGGCAGCCTCAATGGTTACGTTGGGTCGAGACTCATAGATAATGCCTATAACCCCCAAAGGGACTCGCATTTTACCCACCTGAATACCACTGGGTACATATTTGAGGTCATCAATCGTACCCACTGGATCAGGCAACGAAGCCACCTGATTCAGGTTCTCGATCATGGTATCAATGCGGGCATCTGTCAGTTCCAGGCGATCCAGCAATGCTGCATCCAGCCCTCGCCCCCGCCCGTTTTCCAGGTCCACAGCGTTAGCTTCACGCAGTAGCGGTCGAGTTGCTTCCAGCTCAGTGGCGATCGCCAGCAGAGCTCTGTTTTTCAGGCCAGTATCCGCTTTGGCTAGTTGTGCACTGGCTTCCCGGGCCTTTTTGCCCAGTTCATGCATGTACTCTGTTACCTGTTCAGTCACTGCGTGCTCCTTGTTCAGCCGGGCATTATAACCTGCCGACGGTTATACAGGAATGCTGCTATGCCTGCATAGTACCTCTGGACAGCAAAGTACCTCTGGACAGCAAAGTACCTCTGGACAGCAAAGTACCCCTGGACAGCAAACTTTCTGAATTTTACCCAGCGTCGCCCGATAGCATAGCCTTTGCTGCTAAGTGCGATCGAAGCAGCTTTAATCCTGAATGCAAATTGATTGGAATCAGGATGCTACGTGATCCCATAGCCTGAGGTGTGGGAAAAGCAGAGTTGTGAAGCTCTCCCAACGAGTTGTCGCAGTGCAAATGTCTGCTATCTTGATGGCTTCAGACAGAGGGAGTATGAAGTATCAAAACTATTCTCATATTATTTGCACTATTTATACAACCTGCTTTACCAGATACAGTCTTATGTGAACTGGGGGTCTTTCATCAAGTGAGGGAAAAACACTATATCCTTCGACATATTCAGAAAGAAACTGGTAAATATCTATGGACCCGGTCATATCCCGATGGCCGACACTATTGCATACCGTCGTATGTTTCCCCCTTGATCGGAGGTTATATTTTTGTATGTTTCGATGATAACTGCATTTATTATGAAGTCCTCTCGCATAATTGCCCGACCGAAGGCTCATATTCTCCTCCTGCTCACCCATCATTTGGTTGCCATTTAAGAGATGGAGCGAGGGGAGTCAGGCAATCGGCATTGTAAACTCAAAAATAGTGCCGCCCTCAGGGTGACGATTGAACGTCAGTCGTCCACCATGTGATTGAATAATCGAGTGGCAAACGGTCAGACCGATCCCCATACCATCTGACTTGGTGGTGTAGAAAGGCGTGAACAGTTTTTCTTCTGCATCAGCAGCCAGTCCATAACCCCGGTCAATGACGGATACCTTGACGAACCGATCATCGATCTGCTCTGCCTTAACCCAGACACCTATGTCCCGGGTGTCCTGATCTCTCATGGCTTCCATACCATTGCGAATCAGGTTCAAAGCCACCTGCTGAATCTGCACCGGGTCCACTTTCACCTCTGGCAGGTTCTGAGCCACCTCAGTATGAATTTCCATACTGTTATTTCGAGCATCCACCTCAGCCAGCTTGACGGTATCGCTAATCAGCTTGATCGGATCGACACAACCCAGAACGTGATCAGGCTTTTTAACAAATGAGCGAATGCGGGCAATGATCTCACCGGCACGACGGGCCTGAATATTAATTTTGTCCATAGCCTCATAAAGTGAATCGTAAACATCGTCGTCTTTATGTTCCAGCCTGACCATCATGCGCTTGGCTACCTGAGCGTAGTTGGAAATTGCGGTCAGAGGCTGGTTCACTTCATGGGCAAAACCTGCGGCCATCTCTCCCATGATACTCAAACGGGAAACATGGGTCAGTTTTTCCTTCTGGGTCTCCAGTTCGTCCAGAGCCTTCTGCAACGCTGCCTGTCCAAGCTTTTTGCTGCTGATGTCAGTAAAGACCACCACGGCACCGCTGGGCTGTCCCTCTTCCATAATGGGAGTGCATGAATAACTGACCGGGAATGATGAGCCCTCTTTATGCCAGAAGAGTGCATCGTCCACCCTTATGCTGACCCCTTTACTCAATGCCTCCTGAATAGGAGCCAGATGCAGACTGCGTGCTTCCTCTCCGGCTTCATCCAGCATCAGTTCAATCAGGCTACGACTGATGAGGGTGTCCATGGGCCAGCCCGTCATAATGGAAGCGGCTGCATTGGCAAAGGTGATTCGCCCCCTGCTGTCCAGACCAAAGATACCTTCGTTCATGCTTTCCAGAATACGGGCCTTGTCAGCTTCAAGCTGTCGATTGCGGGCAGAAAGCGCCTGCTCCAGTCGATGTATCTTGAGCTGGGTTTCTACCCGGGCAATCACTTCTTCGGCCTGAAAAGGTTTGGAGATAAAGTCAACGGCACCCGTTTCCAAACCTCGAACCTTGTCCTTGGTGTCATCAAGGGCTGATAGAAAAATCACGGTAATATTGCTGGTAGCCGGATCTTCTTTCAGCTGACGGCACACTTCATAGCCGTCCATGCCTGGCATCATGATATCCAGCAAAACCAGCGCTGGCTTGGCCTTGTGAGCAATCCTCACAGCACTTTCACCGTTTTTCGCAATAAGAAGCTTGTAGCCTCGTCCACTGAGGGTCTGCAGCAGCACCTGCAAGTTGGTAGGGTTGTCATCCACCAGGAGAATGCGTTCTACATCATCAACCGTTTCCGGAGGAGTGTCTGCCACGTACATAGTTTTCGCCAATTCGTTAGTCACAGCTGGAAAAAGCATAGTCGAAGAAGTGCGCCATTCTGACAGAATTTGCCCTGCAGGGCATGGGATCTTTACATACTTAACGATGTGCTTTTTTGCGTTTTTACGGCGCTCAACCAGGAGACCGACAGAGAATAGCGCGTCCGGGCGACCCCCTAGGAGCCTTATATGGTCCGCCCCGTTTTGCAAGAGCCTGTTTTGTTAATTAGCAAACAAAGATAACTGCAATCATATATACGGCCTATTCATGAGGTCTAACCCTCTGGCCCTGATGGGTATCCGCGCAACCTGGCCTTATCAGTCCGACGGCCTCAAGGGTCAAGGCTCCTATCAGGTTTCAGGTTGCCGGTTTTTACCTGTTTGCCATCAACTGTACATGCTCATCGCAATCTGCGGGGGGGTCCCCTTTGATTAAGCTTATGCTTTACTTTGCCGCTGCCGCCTTTACTTCATTATGCAGCCTTGTAAACTTCATTTCGGGTCATGATGACCCAGACAATCCGAGCCATTTTATTAGCCAGACCAACGGCGGCAACGTTGTGATTGCTGCGCTCATTAAGTTGGCTAACCCATTTTTTACAGCGGTCATCCTTATTTTTGAGGCAGTGGAGTACCGAACGTGCGCCGTGTATCAATAATGTGCGCAGGTATTTATCACCCCGTTTACTGATGCCCAGCAGGACTGACTTACCGCCTGTGGAATGCTGTCTTGGAACTAATCCCATCCATGCGGCAAGGTGTCGACCAGATTTAAAATACGTCGCATCACCAATGGCTGCCTTCAATGCTGTGGCAGTGATGGCTCCGATACCCGGCATAGTCATCATTCGACGACATTCGTCGTCGTTTTTTGCTAGCTCCTGAATTTTCTGGTCATACTGTTGAATACGCTTGTCAAGACTGGCCAACTCTTCTGATAAACCATGTAGCAGCTCACGAGTCAGCGAATGGAGTCCATTTTCAGCATCTTCCAGAATTCGTGGAAGCTGTGCACGAACTTTACCAATACCCTGGGCAACTACAATACCTTCTTCCAATAGTGACCCCCGGATCTGGTTAACCAGGGCAGTTCTCTGATCAACCGCTTGTTGACGATAGCGGTGCAGAAGTTGCCAGGCCTGCTGCTCTGACGTTTTAACAGGTACAAAACGCATGCTGGGCCGTGAAGCTGCTTCTGCAATCGCTTCAGCATCGTTGTAGTCATTTTTGTTGGTCTTGACATAAGGCTTGACAAATTGAGGTGAAATCAGCTTGACAGTATGCTCATAGTTCTTGAATAACCGAGCCAAATAGTGAGCACCACCACAAGCTTCCATAGCGATAATGCATGGCTCCAGATTTGCCACGTACTCTAGAAGGTTCTTCCTGGACGACTTCTTTCTGATGACTTTGCTACCCTGCTCATCAACACCAAACAGGTGAAAGTTGTTCTTGCCAATATCGATACCAAGTACTGAAATAGTCATGGGTGGTTCGCTCCGGTTAATCCTGTTTAAATGGTTAACTCCATTTTGGCTCATTTGAAGCCGTTTAGGAGGGGCGGACCATCCCATTAGACCGAGAATAGCGCCCGTAGCGAGGACGGCAGAAAATTGAGGATGAAAATTCGGTTTTGTGAGGAGAATAGCGAGCTATTTGACGAACAAAAGCGGATTTTCAGACCAATTTGCTGCCGCCGCAGTAGGGCAGACTATTCTCGGTCAGGCTCCTAGGAGGCTGACCGAGAATAGCGCCCGTCTAGGCGACCCCGTAGCGAGGACGGCAGAAAATTGAGGATGAAAATTTGGTTTTGTGAGGAGAATAGCGAGCTATTTGACGAACAAAAGCGGATTTTCAGACCAATTTGCTGCCGCCGCACGACTGCATGGATGCAGGAGCTAGAGCAACGCAGGAGCAGTTGCCGCGAAGGGCAGTCTATTCTCGGTCAGGCTCCTAGCGAGGACGCCTAAGTTCAATAAGCCCCCGGGGCCTTGATAGGTATCAGTCCGTCAGCTTCTCCTGATAATCACATTTATTCACTTTATCTGCTGCAGGAATGAGTTCACCATCCTCGTCGAGATCAGCAGGTTTGCGTTTTCGATCTCTTCTGTTGTGATCCGACAGGTCTTGAGGTTTTTTGCAGACCATCACGGACGCTCGTTGCTGGCCATCCTCGATTACGCCTGGGTTAGGGTCTTGTTGCTTCTTGTGGGCACTTCTTTTGTGAGACCACAAGCTTTGAGCATTCTTATAGACTTTCCCGCATGGCTGCTGCTGACCATCAGCGCAGACCACAGTCACGTCACAGCTTTTCTGTCCGGTGTGGCATTTATTTTTGTGACTCGTCAGGGCTATCGCACTCTTAAAGACCTTCCTGCATGACTGCTGCTGGCCATCCTCCCCGGTCACGGTTGAGTCACAGATTTTTTCGCCGCTGTGGCATGTGCTTTTGTGTATCGACAGAGCTTTAGCATTCTTGCTGAGCTGCCCGCATAGCCGCTGCTGACCATCCTCTCCGACCAGGATCGCACAGATTCGCTGCTCGCTGTGGCATTTGCTTTTGTGATATATAAGGGCCCTGTGATTCTTGCAGAACGTCCCGCATGGCCGCAGCTGACCATCCTCCCCGAACACAATCACCTCACAGACTTGCCCGCTGTGGTAGTTTCTTTTATGGTCTGACAGAGCTCCGGCACTCTTACAGACCTTCCCGCATCGTCGCTGCCCGTCATCCTCCTCAAACATGATTATCTCACAAGTTTTTTGCCCGGAGTGTTTTCCTCTTTTATGGTTCACCAAGGCTCTGGCATTGTTGCAGAGCTTCCCGCATGGCCGCTGCCGACCATCCTCCCCGACCACTAGCACTTCACAGGTTTGTTGCCCGCTGTGGTAACTTCTTTTGTGCTTTGACACGGCTACAGCATTCTTGCAGTGATTGCTGCATGGCCGCAACTGACCCTCCTCCCCGACCACGACCACTTTACAGGCTCGTTTTCTGGAGTGTTCTTGTCTTTTGTGATACCTCAGTTTTTTTGTATTTGTGAAGAGCCTCCCACATGACCGCTGCTGGCCGTCCTCCGCAACCACAACCACATCACAGGTTCGTTCCCCGGAGTGTTCTTCTCTTTTGTGATATTCCAGGCAGTTAGTATTCATGAAGAGCTTCCCGCATGGCCGCTGCTGACCGTCCTCCCCGAATACGATCACTTCACAGGTTTTTTGCCCTTTGTGGTATTTACTTTTGTGATCCGACAGGGCGCCAGCATTCTTGCAAATCTTTCCGCATCGCCGCTGCTGGCCGTCCTCCCCGACTTCGATCTGATCACAGGTTTTTTGCCCGGTGTGGAATGTGCGTTTGTGATTCACCAGGGATCCAGCATTCTTGTAGACCATCCCGCATGGCCCCTGCTGGCCGTCCTCCCTCATCACGGTCAGGTCACAGACTTTTGGCCCGGTGTGGCATCGTCTTTTATGACTCGACAGGCTTATGGCATTCTTAAAGACCTTACCACATGGCTGCTGCTCGCCGCCCTTCAGGACCACGGTCAACTCACAGATTTTTTGACCACTGTCGGCTTTAGCTTGTAGTGCGCCTGTCAGGGAAAGATGAGCTTGACTTTGATCCAACTGGGATGACTTAAAGGTGGTTTGCTGTGTTTCTGAAGAATTAAGCGTAAAGGCAAGTTCGTGTTTTCCAAGAAGACGCTGCAGATCAAGTGACCCATTAGTGGCCGTTAAATCATCGGCAATGGAAGACAAATACCCGAGCATTTGCACATCATCATCGATTGACTCAGTAGCGTCAATGGCATTCTGGATTAAGTCTGCAAAATGACCATCAATGTCATCAAATTGTGGACCAGAATCGAATGGAAGCTGAATGTCAGAAAAATCATTGAATGTTCTGAAAAGAGGGTTTTGACGGGACTCCATAGCTTTTGCAGGATCAAAATGCCCCATGCAACCTGAGCAGTGTCCGGTAGCCAAGTGAGGGCATGAGCTTTTCAGGGTATTCAGGGGCCATTCAGCAGGCTCACTGCTACCAGATAAGGGGTGCAATTGACAAAAGCCATAACAGGGATGGACGAAACAATTTAAACCCAAAGTGTGCAGGTGTTGCTGGTCGCCTCCGTTTCCGCCGTTATAGTCATTATTCAGAGGGCTGATAAAAGAGCTCATAAGTGGCAGAGTGGCTTTTGGGGCTGGCTGGCTGGATGATTCTGACGACTGATATTGCGGTGAGTTCTCTCCGGAGCCAAACGCTGCAGTGATGGTTGCAAACCGGTGATCACCCTCTGTCATTATAGATGTCACCTGTTGTTCAATCATGCCAAACAGTCGTGTATCGGGATTCCAATAGTTTTTTAAAAACCAGGCAACAGCGACAAGCACTTCTGAAGGAAGCGATAAATAAGGAGTGGTGATTCTGGTTGCCACTTTTGTGGTCACGCTCATTTCGTAAGCAATAAGCAGATTTGTAGCGTAAAGCCATTGCCACGAAATCGACTCAATGATGGTTTTTTCTATTCCACAACCAGGTGACCTATTTCGCTTTTTACAAGGTGGCAAATATGATTGTTCGTAGTCGTTTATACGGGCAATATCTGATGGGTTGCCCGACAACGTATGCCAGTCAGATTTTATAGAAAAGTTTTGTTTTGGGGAACCTGCATCCTGTTCAAGCTCGACAATAAAACGTCTTGTCAACGATCCGGCCTGACAGATGACAGACAACGACAGCAGCAGTAACAGCAGTGCCACAAAGAGTGAGTGTTTAATAATTCTATCCTTGCATTCCGGTTTACAGAGAGGAAGGATAGATCAAGAAAACAAGCCTGTTTTCTGTCAAAACGCTCAAAAATCATACTCCTGGCGGCAGAAGGTAAAACTGATAATGCCACTCGTTGGAGTACTCGTTCCATGACTGCTGTCAGCGATGGCGGTGAAGCCAGCGTTCGACCAATCTGGAAGGCAAATGACCACTTGAAGAGACGTTCAAAGTCTCTTTCTTACCTGATCAACTTGTCAGGTCGCTGATAACCTGACCAAAAAGGCGGCTGCCAGGACGTTGAAAGGTATTAGTCCGCCAGCTTCTCCTGGTAATCACACTTATTCACTTTATTTCCCGGAGGACTGAGTTCCTCGTCCAGATCAGCAGGCTTGCGTTTTCGATCTCTTCTTTTGTGATCCGACAGGGCTTTAGCGTTCTTGCAGACTTTCCTGCATGGCCGCTGCTGACTATCCGCCCCTACCACAGTCACTTCACAGGTTTGTTGCCCTCTGTGGTTTTTACTTTTGTGATTCGACAGGGCTTTAGCATTCTTGCAGAGCTTCCCGCATGGCCGCTGCTGACCATCCTCCCCGACCACGATCACTTCACAGGTTTGTTGCCCTCTGTGGTATTTACTTTTGTGATCCGACAGGGCTCCAGCACTCTTACAGACCTTCCCGCATGGTCGCTGCTGGCCATCCTCAGCAAACATGATCACTTCACAGGCTTGTTGCCCTCTGTGGTATTTACTTTTGTGATCCGACAGGGCTTTAGCACTCTTGGCGAGCTTCCCGCATGACCGCTGCTGGCCATCCTCGCCGATCAGGATCACTTCACAGGTTCGTTGCCCGGAGTGTTCTCTACTTTTGTGATTCGATAAGGCTCCAGGGCTCTTGAAGACCTTCTCGCATGGCCGCTGCTGGCTGTCCTCCCCGACCACTCTCAGGTAACAGGTTTTTTGACCGCGGTGGTATTTGCTTTTGTGATTCGACAGGGCTCTGGCATTCTTAAAGACCTTCTCGCATGGCCGCTGCTGGCCTTCCTCCCCGACCACGGTCATCTGACAGACTTTTTGCCCGGTGTGGCATTTGCTTTTGTGATTCGCCAGGGATCTGGCGTTCTTGTAGACTGTCCCACACGGTCGTTGCTGGCCGTTCTGCCCGACCACGGTCAACTCACAGGTTTTTTGACTAGTGTCGGTTTTAGCTTGTACTGCGCCTGTTCGGGAAAGATGAGGTTGGCGATCCAATTGGGATGATCTGGAGATGCTTTGCTCTGTCTCTGAAGGGTTAAGCGTAAAGGTAAGCTCGTCTTCTTTGAGAAGACGCTGTAGATCAAGTGACCCATTAACGACCGAAAAATCATCAGCAATAGAAAACAGATGCCCGGGCATTGGCACATCATCATTGAGTGACCGGTTAGCGTCAATGGCATTCTGGATCAAGTCTATAAGGTGACCATCAATGCCATCAAAGGGTAGCTCGGACTCGAACGGGAACTGAATGTCAGAAAGATCATGCAATGTATTGAAAAAAGGGTTTTGATGGGACTCCAAAGCATATGCAGGATCAAAATGCCTCATGCAACTTGAGCAGTGTCCGGTAGCCAGGTGAACGCATGAGCTTGCCAGAGTATTCAGGGGCCATTCAGCGGGCTCACTGCTCTCGGACAAGGGGAGCAATTGACAAAATCCATGACAAGGATGAATGAAACAATTTAAACCCAAAGTGTGCAGGTGTTGCTGATCGCCTCCGTTGCCACCGTCGTAGTCATTATTCAGGGGTCTAATAAAAGAGCTTATAGATGGCAGGGTGGCTTTTGAGGCTGGCTGGCCGGATGGTTCTGACGACTGATATTGCGGTGAGCTCTCTCCGGAGCCATACACTGCAGTGATGGTTACAAACGGATGATCCCCCACTGTCATTATAGATGTCACCTGTTGTTCAATCTTGCTAAACAGCCGTGTATCGGGCTTGCAATAGTTTTTTAAAAACCAGGCAACAGCGACAAGTACTTCTAAAGGAAGCCATAAATAAGGAGTTGCGATCTTGGGTCCCACTTTTGTGGTCACGAACAGTTTGTAAGCAATCAGCAGATTCGAAGCGTAAAGCCACTGCCACGAAATTGACTCGATGATGGTCTTTTCTATTCCATAATCAGGTGATCTATGTCGTTTTTTATCAGGTAGCAAATCTGGTTGTTCATAGTCGTTTATGTGGGCAATATCTGATGGGTTGCCCAACAACGTATGCCCGCCAGGTTTTATAGAAAAGTTTTGTTTTGGTGAACCTCCATCCTGTTCAAGCTCGACAATAAAACGTCTTGTCAACGATCCTGCCGGACAGATGACAGACAACGACAGTAGCAGTAACAGCAATGCCGCAAAGAGTGAGTGTTTAATAATTCTATCTCTGCATTCCGGTTTACAGAGAGGAAGAATAGATCAGGAAAATAAACCTGGTTTCTGCATAAACGCTCAGACATCATACTCCTGTGCCCATTGGGAATCTTACTCGGAATAGCGCGTCTAGGCGACCCCGTCCAGGCCGACCCCGCATAGGTGACGCTTAAAGCCGATAAGCTCCCGGGGCGCTGACAGGTATCAGTCCGTCAGCTTCCTCTGGTAATCACACTTATTCACTTTATCTGCAGAAGGACTGAGATCATCGTCCTAGTCCAGATCAGCAGACTTGCGTTTTCGACCTCTCCTTTTGTAATCCGACAGACATCGTGGATAGTAGCAGACCGTCGCGTATGGTCGTTGCTGGCCAACAGTTACTTTAGGGTTTTGTTGCTCGCTCTGGTCGTTTCTTTTGTGATTCAACAGAGCTTTAGCATTCTTGCAGTCTCTCCCCCATGGCTGCTGCTGACCATCCGCCCCGACTACGATCACATTGCTGGTTCGTTGTCGGCTGTGGTATGTTTTTTTGTGATACATCAGGGCCTTAGCATTCTTGCAGAGCTTCCCGCATGGCCGCCTCTGACCATCCACCCCGAACACGATCACTTTACAGGTTTGTTTCCCGCTGTGGTATTTGCTTTTGTGATCCGACAGGGCAGCAGCGCTCTTGAAGACCCTTCCGCATGGCCGCTGCTGACCACCCTCCCCACCCACGATCACTGTACAGGTTCGTTGCCCGGAGTGTTCTCTTCTTTTGTGATTTGCCAGGATTATAGCATTCTTGCAGATTTTCCCGCATGGCCCCTGCCGAACATCCTTCCCGAACACAATCACTTCACAGGTTTGTTGCCCTCTGTGGTATTTACTTTTGTGATCTATCAGGGCTTTAGCATTCTTGCAAAGCTTTCCGCATGGCCGCTGCTGACTGCCCTCCCCGAAAACGATCTCTTCACAGGTTCGTTGCCCAGTGTGGTATTTACTTTTGTGATCCGTCAGGGCTTTAGCATTCTTGCAAAGCTTTCCGCATGGCCGCTGCTGGCCGCCCTCCCCGACTTCGGTCAGGTCACAGACTTTTTGCCCGGTGTGGTATGAGCTTTTGTGATTTGCCAGGGCTCCAGTACTCTTCAAGACCTTCCCGCATGGCCGCTGCTGGCCGTCCTCCCCGACCACGGTCAGGCTACAGATTCTTTGACTGGTGTGGTATTTGCGTTTGTGATCCGACAGAGCTCTGGCACTCTTAAAGCCCCTCCGGCATGGCCGCTGTTGGCCGTCCTTACCGACCACGACCACCTCACAGGTTTCTTGACCGCTGTCGGCTTTAGCTTCTGCTGTACCTGTCCGGAAAAGATGAAATGGTTTCTGATTCAATAGGGACGACTTAGAGGTGGTTTGTTGTGTTTCTGAAGGGCTAAGCGTAAAGGCAACCTCGTCTTCTTTGAGAAAACGCTGTAGATCGAGTGACTTATTAATGACCGCAAAATCATCAGCAATAGAAGACAAGTGCCCGACCATTGGCACATCACCATTGAGTGACCCGGTAGCGTCAATGGTATTCTGGATTAAGCCTGTAAGTTGACCATCAAATAGTGGATCAGAATCGAATGGGAGCTGAATGTCAGAAAGATCATTCAATGTTTTGAAAAGAGGGTTTTGACTGGAATCCCCAGCATATGCTTTATCAAAATGCCTCATGCAACTTGAACAGTATCCAATAGCGACGTGAACGCATGCGCTTTCCAGGGTATTCCGGGGCCATTCAGCAGGCTCACTGCTACCGGATACGGTGTACAATTGACAAAAGCCATGACAGGGATAGACGAAACAATTTAAACCCAAAGTGTGCAGCTGTTGCTGATGGCCTCCGTTTCCCCCGTTATAGTCATTATTCAGGGGTCTAATAAAAGAGCTTATAGACGGCAGGGTGGCTTTTGAGGCTGGCTGACTGGATGATTCTGACGACTGGTATCCTGGTGAGTTCTCTGTGGAGCCAAACACTGCGGTGATGGTTGCAAACCGGTGATCCACCCGTGTCATCATAGATGTTGCCTGTTGTTCGATCGGGCCAGACAGCCGCATATCAGGCCTCCAATAGTTTTTTAAAAGCCAGGCAAACGCGACAAGCGCTTCCAAAGGCAGCCATAAATAAGGGTCGGTGTTCATGGGAGCCACTTTTGTGGTAACGAACAGTTCGTAAGCAATCAGCAGATTCGAAGCATAAAGCCATTGCCAGGAAATCGACTCAATGATGGTCTTTTCTGTTCCATAACCAGATGAACTATGTCGTTTTTTATCAGGTGGCAAATCTGCTTCTGCATAGTCGTTTGTGTGGGCAATATCTGATGGGTTGGCCGACAACGTATGCCAGTCGGGTTTTATAGAAAAGTTTTGTTTTGGGGAGCCTGCATCTCGTTCAAACTCTACAATAAAGCGTCTTGTCAACGATCCGGCCTGACAGATAACAGACAACGACAGTAGCAGTGACAGCAGTGCTGCAAAGGGTGAGTGCTTAATAATTCTATCTCTGCATTCCGGTTTACAGAAAGGAAGGATAGATCAAGAAAATAAACATGTTTTCTGCCAAAACGCTCAAAAATCATACTCCTGTGCCCCTTGGGAGTATGACTGGGAATAGCGCATCCAGGCGACCCCATCCAGGCGACCACAGAGGACGCTTAAGCCCGATAAGCTCCAGGGGCGTTCAGGTATCAATCCGTCAGCTTCCCCTGATAATCACGCTTACTCACTTTACCTCCCGGAGGACTGAGTTCAGCGTCCTCGCCCAAAGCAGGCTGGCGTTTTCGATCTCTTCTTTTGTGATACGACAGGGTTTGAGGTTTTTTGCAGGCGGACCCGGACGACCGTTGCTGGCCATCCTCGATTAAGGTCAGGTTACGGTTTTGTTTCTCTTTGTGGGCCTTTCTTTTGTGATGCCACATGACTCTGGCATTCTTGCAGAGTTTCCCGCATGGCTGCTGCTGACCGTCCGCACCGACCACGATCACTTTACAGCTTCGTAGCCCGCTGTGGTATTTGCTTTTGTGTTCTGACAAGGCTAGAGCACTCTTATAGACCTTCCCGCATGATCGCTGCTGGCCATCCTCCCCGAATACCATCACTTTGCAGCTTTGTTGCCCGCTGTGGTATTTTCTTTTGTGATCCGACAGGGCTCCAGCGCTCTTGAAGACCTTCCCGCATGGTCGCTGCTGGCCATCCTCAGCAAACATGATCACTTCACAGGTTTGTTGCCCTCTGTGGTATTTACTTTTGTGATCCGATAGGGCTTTAGCATTCTTGTAGAGCTTCCCGCATGGCCGCTGTTGACCATCCTCCCCGAACACGATCACTTTACAAGTTTGTTGCCCGGAGTGTTTTCCTCTTCTGTGGTTTGCCAGGACTATAGAATTCTTGCAGAGTTTCCCGCATGGCTGCAGCTGACCATCCTCCCCGGCCACCATCACCTCACAGGTTTGTAGCACGGAGTGTTCTTCTCTTTTGTGATCTATCAGGGTTCTGGCATTCTCGAAGAGCTCACCGCACGGCCGCTGCTGGCCATCCTCTCCGAACACGATCACTTCGCAGGTCCGTTGCCCTCTGTGGTATTTATTTTTGTGATCCGACAGAGCTCTAACACTCTTGGCGGGCTTCCCGCATGGCCGCTGCTGGCCATCCTCCCCGACCAGGATCACTTCACAGATTCGTTGCCCTGAGTGTTCTCCACTTTTTTTGTGATTCGATAAGGCTCCTGCGTTCTTGAAGATCTTCCCGCATGGCCGCTGCTGGCCGTCCTCCCCGACCACTTCCAGGTAACAGTTTTTTTGACCGCGGTGGTATTTGCTTTTGTGATTCGACAGGGCTCCGGCACTCTTAAAGACCTTCCTGCATGGCCGCTGCTGGCCGTCCTCCCCAACCAGGGTCAGCTCACAGACTTTTTGCCCGGTGTGGCATTTGCTTTTGTGATTCGCCAGGTATCTGGCATTCTTGTAGACCATGCCACACGGCCGTTGCAGGCCGTCCTGTCCGACCACGGTCAACTCACAGGTTTTTTGACTAGTGTCGGCTTTGGCTTTTACTGCACCTGTTCGGGAAAGATGAGGTTGGCGATCCAATTGGGATGACTTGGAGGTGGTTTGTTGTGTCTCTAAAGGGTTAAGCGTAAAGGCAACCTCGTCTTCTTTCAGAAGACGCTGTTGATCGAGCGACCTATTAATGACCGCAAAATCATCAGCAATAGAAGACAAGTGCCCGACCATTGGCACATCATCATTGAGTGACCCGGTAGCGTCAATGGTATTCTGGATTAAGCCTGTAAGGTGACCATCAAATAGTGGATCAGAATCGAATGGGAGCTGAATGTCAGAAAGATCATTCAATGTTTTGAAAAGAGGGTTTTGACGGGACTCCCCAGCATATGCTGGATCAAAATGCCTCATGCAACTTGAACAGTATCCAATGGCCACGTGAACGCATGCGCTTTCCAGGGTATTCCGGGGCCATTCAGCAGGCTCACTGCTACCGGATACGGTGTACAATCGACAAAAGCCATGACAGGGATGGACGAAACAATTTAAACCCAAAGTGTGCAGCTGTTGCTGATGGCCTCCGTTTCCCCCGTTATAGTCATTATTCAGGGGGCTAATAAAAGAGCTCATAAGCGACAGTGTGGCTTTTGGGGCTGGCTGACTGGATGATTCTGACGACTGGTATCCTGGTGAGTTCTCTGTGGAGCCAAACACTGCGGTGATGGTTGCAAACCGGTGATCCCCCCGTGTCAACATAGATGTCGCCTGTTGTTCAATTAGGCTAAACAGCTGTGTATCGGGCTTCCAATAGTTTTTTAAAAGCCAGCCAACAGCGAAGGGCACTTCCGAAGGCAGCCATAAATAAGGCTCGCCACTCATGGGGGTCACTTTTGTGGTAACAAACAGTTCGTAAGCAATCAGCAGATTCGAAGCGTAAAGCCATTGCCACGAAATCGACTCAATGATGGTCTTTTCTATTCCATAACCAGATGAACTATGTCGTTTTTTATCAGGTGGCAAATCTGGTTCTGCATTGTCGGTTATGTGGGCAATATCTGATGGGGTGGCCGAAAACGTACGCCAGTCACGTGTTATAGAAAAGTTTTGTTTTGGGGAGTCAGCACCCCATTCAAGCTCGACAATAAAAAGTCTTGTCAATGATCCGGCCTGACAGATGACAGATATTGACAATAGCAGTAAGAGCAGTGCCGCAAAGGGTGAGTGCTTAATAATTCTATCTCTGCATTCCGGTTTACAGAAAGGAAGGATAGATCAAGAAAATAAACATGTTTTCTGCCAAAACGCTCAAAAATCATACTCCTGTGCCCCTTGGGAGTATGACTGGGAATAGCGCATCCAGGCGACCCCATCTAGGCGACCCCATCTAGGCGACCCCATCCAGGCGACCACAGAGGACGCTTAAGCCCGATAAGCTCCAGAGGCGTTCAGGTATCAGTCCGTCATCTTCCCCTGATAATCACGCTTATTCACTTTACCTCCCGGAGGACTGAGTTCATCGTTCTCGCCCAAAGCAGGCTTGCGTTTTCGATCTCTTCTTTTGTTGCAGGAAAGGGTTTGAGGTTTTTTGCAGGCCGTCCCAGACGACAGCTGCTGGCCATCCTCCCCGAACACGATCACTTCACAGGTTCGTTGCCCGGAGTGTTCTCTTCTTTTGTGATATAACAGGCTGTTAGCATTCATGAAGGGTTTCCCGCATTGTCGCCGCTGACCATCCTCCCCGACCACGATCATTGCACAAGCTTTTTGCCCTCTGTGGTATTTACCTTTGTGATCCGCCAGGGCTTTAGCATTCTGGCAAAGCTTTCCACATGGCCGCTGCTGGCCGTCCTTCGCGACTTTGGTCAGATCACAGACTTTTTGCCCGGTGTGGCATTTGATTTTGTGATTCGCCAGGGCGCCAGCATTCTTGCTAACCATCCCGCACGGCCGCTGCTGGCCGTCCTCCTCGACAACGGTCAGGTCACAGGTTTTTTGCCCCGTGTGGTATCTGCTTTTGTGATTCTCCAGTGATCCAGCATTCTTGAAGACCATCCCGCATGGCCGCTGCTGGCCGTCCTTGCGGACTTCGATCAGATCACAGACTTTTTGCCCGGTGTGGCATTTGCTTTTGTGACTCCACAGGGCTCGAGCATTCTTATAGACCTTCTCGCATGGCCGCTGCTGGCCGTCCTCCCCGACCACGGTCAGGTCACAGGTTTTTTGCCCCGTGTGGTATCTGCTTTTGTGATTCTCCAGTGATCCAACATTCTTGAAGACCATCCCGCATGGCCGCTGCTCACCGTCTTTCCCGACCACGCTCAGACCGCAGACTTTTTGCCCGGTGTGGCACTTGCTTTTGTGATTCCCCAGAGCTCGAACACTCTTAAAGACCTTCCCGCATGGCCGCTGCTGGCCGTCCTTCCCTGACACGATCACTTCACAGGTTTTCTGGGCGCTGTCAGCTTTAGCTTGCGCTGCGTCTGTCCGGGAAAGATGAGGTAGGCTCTGATCCAATCGGGATGACTTAGAGGTGGTTTGTTGTGTTTCTGAATGTTTAAGCTTAAAGGCAGGCTCATCTTCTTTAGGAAGACGCTGTAGATCGAGTGACCTATTAATGATCGCAAAATCATCAGCACTGGAAGACAGATGCCCGGGCGTTGGCACATCATCATTGAGTAACCCGTTAGCGTCAATGGTATTCTGGACTAAGCCTGTAAGGTGATCATCAATGCCTTCAAATGTTGGCTCAAGCTCGAGCGGGAGGTGAATATCAGAAAGATCATGCAATGTATTGAAAAAAGGATTTTGACAGGACTCCTCAACATATGCAGGATCAAAATGCTTCATGCAACCTGGGCAGTGTCCAGTAGCCAGGTGGACGCATGAGCTTTTCAGGGTATTCAGGGGCCATTCAGCGGGCTTACCGAAGGATAAGGGTTGCAATTGACAAAAGCCATAACAGGGATGAATGAAACAATTTAAACCCAAAGTGTGCAGGTGTTGCTGATCGCCTCCGTTTCCGCCGCTATAGTCATCATTCAGAGGGTTAATAAAAGAGCTTATAAGCGTTAGGGTGGCTTTTGGGGCTTGCTGACTGGATGATTCTGACGACTGGTATTGTAGTGAGTTCTCTCCAGAGCCAAACACTGCGGTGATGGTTGCAAACCGGTACTCCCAACGTGTCAGCATAATAGATGCCGCCTGTTGTTCAATCGGGCTAAACAGCCGTGTATCGCGCCTCCAATAGTTTTTTAAAAGCAAGGCAACAGCGACAGACACTTCCAAAGACAGCCATAAATAAAGGGCGGCGCTCATGGGAGCCACCTTTGTGGTAACGAACAGTTCGTAAGCAATCAACAGATTCGAAGCGTAAAGCCATTGCCACGAAATCGACTCAATGATGGTCTTTTCTATGACATAACCATATAAACTGTGTCGTTTTTTAACAGGTGGCAAATCTGGTTCTGAATAGTCGTTTATGTGGGCAACATCTGGTGGGTTGCCCGACAACGTACGCCAGTCACGCTTTATAGAAAAGTTTTGTTTTGGCGAGTCTGCATCCCGTTCAAGCTCGACAATTAAGCGTCTTGTCAACGATCCGGCCTGACAGATGACAGACAACGACAGTAGCAGTGCCAACAGTGCCGCAAAGGGTGAGTGTTTAATAATTCTATCTCTGCATTCCGGTTTACAGAGAGGAAGGATAGATCAAGAAAATAAATATGTTTTCTGTCAAAAGCCTCAAAAATCCTGCTCCTATGCTTACTGGCAGTCTGACAAAAAATAGCGCATCCAGGCGACCCCGTCCAGGCGACCCCGTGCAGAGGACACTTAAGTCCGATAAGCTCCCGGAGCGTTGATAGATATCAGTCCGTCAGCTTCCCCTGGTAATCACACTTATTCACTTTATCTGCAGGAGGACTGAGTTCATCGTCCTCGCCCACAGGATGCTTGCGTTTTCGATCTCTTCTTTTGTGATTTGATAGAACTTGAGGTTTTTTGCAGACCGTCTGTCGACCATCCTCGATTACGGTTAGCTGCCAGTGTTGTTGCTTGCTGTGGACTTTTGTTTTGTGATTCGACAGGGCTTTAGCATTCTTGCAGACTTTCCTGCATGGTCGCTGCTGGCCATCCTTCCCTATCACGGTTGAGTCACAGGTTTGTTCCCCGGTGTGGCATATGCTTTTGTGGATCGACAGGGCATGAGCATTGATGCAGAGCTGCCCGCATGGTCGCTGCTGACCATCCTCCCTGAACACGTTCACTGTACAGGATTCTTGCCTGCTGTGGTGTTTAATTTTGTGATATCTCAGTGCTCTGGCATTCTTGCAGAGCCGCCCGCATGGCCGCTGCTGACCATCATCCCCGAGCAGGTTCACTTTACAGGCTTCTTGCCCGCTGTGGTAATTACTTTTGTGGTCTAACAGGGCTACGGTATTCTTACAGACCTTCCCGCATGGTCGCTGCTGACCATCCTCCCCGACCATAATCAAGACACAGGTTTTTTGCCCGGTGTGCCATGTGTTTTTGTGATTCGACAGGGTCTTAACATTCTTGCAGAGCTTCCCGCATGGCCGCTGTTGACCATCCTCCCCGACCACGGTCACTTTACAGATTTGTTGCCCTCTGTGGTATTCACTTTTATGGCTCGACAGGACTCCAGCATTCTTACAGACCTTCCCGCATGGTCGCTGCTGACCATCCTCCCCGACTACAGTCACTTCACAGGTTTGTTGCACGCTGTGGTATTTAGTTTTGTGATAATTCAGTGCACTGGCATTCTTGCAGAGCCACCCGCATGGCCGCTGCTGACCACCCTCCACGAACACGATCACTTTACAGGTTTGTTGCCCGCTGTGGCATTTACTTTTGTGGCCCCAGAGGGCTTTAATGTTCTTAAGGACCTTACCGCATGGTCGCTGCTGGCCATCCTCCCCGACCACGCTCTGACCACAGACTTTTTGCCCGGTATGGTATTTGCTCTTGTGATTCGCCAGGGCTCCATCACTCTTAAAGAACTTCCCGCATGGCCGCTGCTGGCCGTCCTCCCCGACCACGGTCACCTCACAGGCTTTTTGAGCTCTTTCGGCTTTAGCCTTTACTGCGCCTGTCCGGGAAAGATGAGGTTGGCTTTGCGCCAATTCGGATGACTCAGCGGTGGTTTGTTGTATTTCTGAAGGGCTAAGCGTAAAGGCCTGCTCGTCTTCTTTGAAAAGATGCTCTAGATCGAGTGACCCATTAATGACCGCAATATCATCGGCAATGGAAGACAGATGCCCGAGCATTGGCACATCATCATTGAGTGACCCGGGAGCGTCAATGGCATCATGGATTAAGTCTGTGAGGTTACCATCACTGCCACCAAATAGTGGATCAGAATCCAATAGGAGCTGAATGTCAGAAAGTTCATGCAATGTATTGATAAGAGGGTTTTGACGGAACTCCGCAGCATATTCAGGATCAAAATGCCTCATACAACTTGAGCAGTGTCCAGTAGTCTGGTGAACGCATGAGCTTTCCATGGTATTCAGTGGCCATTCAGCGGGCCTGCTGCTATCGGACAGGGGCTGCAATTGACAAAAGCCATGACAGGGATGAATAAAACAATTTAAACCCAGGGTGTGCTGGTGTTGCTGATCGCCTCCATTTCCGCCGCTATAGTCATTATTCAGGGGCCTGATAAAAGAGCTTATAGACGGCAGTGTGGCTTTTGTGGCTTGCTGGCTGGATGATTCTGACGACTGGTATTGTGGTGAGTTCTCTCCAGAACCAAACACAGTGATGATGGTTGCAAGCCGTTCCCCCCAGCGTATCAACAAAGATGTCGCCTGTTGTTCAATTGGGCTAAACAGCCGTATATCAGGGTTCCAATAGTTTTTAAAAAGCCAGGCAACAGCGACAGGCACTTCCAAAGGCAGCCATAAATAAGGCTCGTCACTCATGAGGGTCACTTTTGTGGTAACGAACAGTCCATAAGCAATCAGCAGATTCGAAGCGTAAAGCCATTGCCACGAAATCGACTCAATGCTGGTCTTTTCCATTCCATAACAAGATGAACTATGTCGTCTTTTATCAGGTGGCAAATATGGTTCTTCATAGTCGTTTATGTGGGCAACATCTGATGGGTTGCCCGACAACGTATGCCAGTCACGTTTTACAGAAGAGTTTTGTTTTGGGGAGCCTGCATCCTGTTCAAGCTCGACAATAAAACGTCTTGTCAACGATCCGGCCTGACAGATGACAGACAACGACAGTAGCAGTGACAGCAGCGTCGCAAAGGGTGGGTGTTTAATAATTCTATCTCTGCATTCCGGTTTACAGAGAGGAAGGATAGATCAGGGAAATAAACCTGGCTTCTGCTAAAACGCTCAAACATCATACTCCTGTCCCCCCTGGGAGTCTGAACGGGAATAGCGCGGGCGACTCTGTATAGAGGACGCTTAAGCCCGATAAGCTCCCGGGGCGTTGACAGGTATTAGTCCGTCAGCTTCCACTGGTAATTAAACTTATTCACTTTACCTCTCGGAGGACTGAGTTCATCGTCCTCGACCAGATCAGCAGGCTTGCGTTTTCGACCTTTTCTTTCGTGATCTGATAGAACTTCAGGTTTTTTGCAGACCTCCCCTGACGACTGCTGCTGGCCATCCTCGATTATGGTCAGTTTACAGTGTTGTTGCTCTCTGTGGGCGTTTCTTTTGTGTCTCAACAGAGCTTTGGCATTCTTGCAGACTTTCCCGCATGGCTGCTGCTGACCATCCTCCCCAACCAGGCTCACTTTACAGCTTTGCTGCCCGCAGTGGTATTTACTTTTGTGATCCGACAAGGCAGCAGCACTTTTACAGACCTTCCCGCAGGGTCGCTGCTGGCCATCCTCCCCTATCTTGGTTGAGTCACAGGTTTGCTCCCCGGTGTGGCATCTGCTTTTGTGTCTCGACAGGGCTTGAGCATTCATGCAGAGCTGCCCGCATGGCCGCTGCTGACCATCCTCCCTGAAGACGTTCACTTTACAGGTTTCTTGCTTGCCGTGGTATTTAATTTTGTGGTATGCCAGTGCTCTGGCATTCTTGCAGAGCTGCCCACATAACCGCTGCTGACCATCCTCCCCGAGCACATTCACTTTACAGGTTTCTTGCCCGCCGTGGTATCTGGTTTTGTGGTCCGACAGGGCTTCAGCACTCTTATAGACCTTCCCGCATGGTCGCTGCTGACCATCCTCCCCGACCATAATCAAGACACAGGTTTTTTGCTCGGTGTGGCATGTGTTTTTGTGATTCGACAGGGTCTTAACATTCTCGCAGAGCTCACCACAAGGCCGCCGCTGACCATCCTCCCCGACCACGGTCACTTTACAGGTTTGTTGCACTCTGTGGTATTCAACTTTGTGGTTCGACAGGGTTGCAGCACTCTTAAAGACCTTCCCGCATGGTCGCTGCTGACCATCCTCGCCAAAGAGGATCACTTCACAGGTTTTTTGACGGCTGTGGTATTTACTTTTGTGATATAACAGGTAATTAGCATTCTTGCAGAGTTTCCCGCATGGCCGCTGCTGACCATCCTCCCCGGACACGATCACTTTACAGGTTCGTTGCCCGCTGTGGTATTTACTTTTGTGGTTCCAGAGGGCTCTGATATTCTTAAGGACCTTACCGCATGGTCGCTGCTGGCCATCCTCTTCAAACATGATCACTTCGCAGATTTGTTGCCCGGAGTGTTCGCTTCTTTTATGAGTCTTCAGGGCTGAAGAACTCTTGCAAAGCTTTCCGCATGGCCGCTGCTGGCCGTCCTCCCCGATAACGGTTAAGTCACAGGTTTGTTGTCTGGTGTGGCATGTGCCTTTATGTCTCGACAGGTCTCTGGCATTCATACAGATCTGCCCGCATGGCCGCTGGCGACCATCCTCTCCGACCACGCCCACTTTACAGAGTTCTTGCCTGCCATGGTAGTGAATTTTGTGATATATCAGCGCTCTGACATTCTTACACAGCTGCCCGCATGACCGCCGCTGACCATCCTCCCCAACCACGCTCACTTTACAGGCTTCTTGCCCGCTGTGGAATTTACTTTTGTGGTCCGAAAGGGCTCTGGCGTTCTTAAAGACCTTCCCACATGGTCGCTGTTGGCCATCCTCCGTGAACATGATCACTTCACAGGATTGTCGCTCGGTGTGTTCTCCTCTTCTGTGATTCAACAGGGCTTGAGCACTCTTGAAGAGCTTTCCGCATGGCCCCTGCTGACCATCCTTCCCGAACACAATCAATTCACAGGTTCGTTGCCCTCTGTGGTATCTACTTTTATGATCCGTCAGGACTTTAGCATTCTTGCAAAGCTTTCCGCATGGCCGCTGCTGGCCGTCCTCCCCGACCACGGTCAGGCCACAGACTTTTTGCTCGGTGTGGTATGTGCTTTTGTGCGTCGATAAGGATCTGGCATCCTTGCAGACCTTCCGGCATGGCCGCTGCTGGCCGTCCTCCCCGACCACGGTCAGGCCACAAACTTTTTTCCCGGTATGGCATTTGCTTTTGTGATTCACCAGGACTCGATCACTCTTAAAGACCCTCCCGCATGGTCGCTGCTGGCCGTCCTGCCCGACCACGGTCAACTCACAGACACTTTGAGTGCTGTCGGCTTTAGCCTGTGCTGCGCTTGCCCGGGAAAGATGAGGTTGTCTCTGAGTCAATTGGGATGATTTAGAGGTGGTTTGTTGTGTTTCTGAAGGGGTAAGCGTAAAGGCCAGCTCGTCTTCTTTGAAAAGACGCTGCAGATCGAGTGACCCATTGATGACCATTGAATCATCAGCAATGAAAGGCAGATGCCTGAGCATTGGCACATCACCATCAAGTGACTCATTAGCGTCAATGGCATTCTGGATTAAGTCTGCAACATTATCATCAATGTCATCAAAGGGTAGCTCAGAATCGAATGGGAACTGAATGTCAGAAAGATCATTCAATGAATTGAAAAAAGGTTTTTGACGGGACTCCGTAACATATGCAGGATCAAAATGATTCATGCAACCTGAGCAGTGTCCGGTAGCCAAGTGAACGCATGAACTTTCGAGGGTATTCAGGGGCAATTCAGCGGGCTCTGTGCTCTCGGGCAAGGGGTGCAAATGACAAAAGCCATGACAGGGATGAATGAAACAATTTAAACCCAAAGTGTGCAGGTGTTGCTGTTCGCCTCCGTTTCCGCCGCTATAGTCATTATTCAGGGGTCTGACAAAAGAGCTTATAGACGGCAGGCTGGCTTTTGAGGCTTGCTGGCCGGATGATTCTGACGACTGGTATTGTGGTGAGTTCTCTGCGGAGCCAAACACTGCTGTGATGGCCGCAAACCGGTGATTCTCTCGTGTCAACATAGATGTCGCCTGTTGTTCAATAGGGCTAAACAGCCGTGTATCAGGCTTCCAATAGTTTTTTAAAAGCCAGGCAACAGCGACAGGCAATTCCAAAGGCAGCCATGAATAAGGCTCGGCGCCCATGGGTGTCAATTTTGTGGTAACGAACAGTTCGTAAGCAATCAGCAGATTCGAAGCGTAAAGCCATTGCCATGAAATCGACTCAATGATGGTCTTTTCTATTCCATAACCATGAGTCCTATGTCGTTTTTTATCAGTTGGCAAATCTGATTCTGCATAGTCATTTATGTGGGCAATATCTGATGGGTTGCCCGACAACGTATGCCAGCCGTGCTTTATAGAAAAATTTTGTTTTGGGGAGCCTGCATCCCGTTCAATCTCCACAACAAAACGTCTTGTCAACGATCCTGCCTGACAGATGACAGACAACGACAGTAGCAGCAACATTACCGCAAAGAGTGAGTGCTTAATAATTCTATCTCTGCATTCCGGTTTACAGAGAGGAAGGATAGATCAAGAAAATAAACATGTTTTCTGTCAAACCGCTCAAAAATCGTACTCCTGTGCCCCCTGCGAGTCTGAGCGGGAATAGCGCACCCGGGCGATCCCGTAACGAGGACGCTTAAGTCCGACAAGCTTCCGGGGCATTGACAGGTATCAGTCCGTTAGCTTCCCCTGGTAATCACACTTATTCACTTAATCTGCAGAAGGACTGAGTTCATCCTCCTCGCCCAAAGCATGCTTGCGTTTTCGGTCTCTTCTTTTGTGATCTGATAGAGCTTGAGTTTTTTTGCAGAGCATCCCGGACGACTGTTGCTGGCCATCATCGACAACGGTCAGGTTACAGTGTTGTTGCTGTCTGTGGGCGATTTTTTTGTGATACGACATAACTCTGGCATTCATGCAGACTTTCCTGCATAGCTGCCACTGAAAATCCTCCCCGAATACGATCACTTTACTGTTTTATTGCCCGGTGTGGTATTTACTTTTGTGATCCGACAAGACAGCAGCACTCTTACAGACCTTCCCGCATGGCCGCTGCAGACCATCCTCCCCGACCACGCTCACTTCACAGGCTTCTTGCCTGCTGTGGTATTTAATTTTGTGATATCTCAGTGCACTGGTATTCTTGCAGAGCCGCCCGCATGGCCGCTGCTGACCATCCTCCCCGATCGCGATCACATTACAGGTTTGTTGCCCGCTGTGGTATTTACTTTTGTGGTCCGACAGAGCTCCAGAGCTCTTAAAGACCTTCCCGCAGGGTCGCTGCTGGCCACCCTCCCCAAACATAACCACTGCGCAGGTTCGTTGCCCGGAGTGTTTGCCTCTTTTATGATTCATCAGGGCTTTAGCATTCTTGCAGACATTCCCGCATGGCCGTTGCTGGCCGTCCTCCCCGACCACAATCACTTCACAGGTTCGTTGCCCGGTATGGCATTTGCTTTTGTGATTTATCAGGGCCTTAGCATCTTTGTAAAGCTTTCCGCATGGCCGCTGCTGGCCGCCCTCCCCGATCAGGGTCACCTCACAGACTTTTTTAGCACTGCAGGCTTTAGCCTGCGCTCTGCCTGTCCGTGAAAGATGAGGTTGTCTCTGATCCAATTGGGATGACTTAGAGGAGTTTTGTTGTGTTTCTGAGGGGGTAAGCGTAAAGGCCAGCTGGTCTTTTTTGAAAAGACGCTGTAGATCGAGTGATCCATTGATGACCGCCAAATCATTAGCAATGGAAGACGAATGTCTGAGCATTGGCACATCATTATTGAATGATCCGTTAGCGTCAATGGCATTCTGAATTAAGTCTGTAAGGTGACCATCAATGCCATCAATGCCATCAATGCCATCAATGCCATCAAAGGGTGGCTCAGATTCGAACGGGAGCTGAATGCCAGAAAGATAATGCAATTTATTGAAAAAAGGGTTTTGATGGGACTCCCCGGCATATGCAAGATCAAAATGCCTCATGCAACTTGAGCAGTGTCCGGTAGCCAGGTGAACGCATGAGCCTTCCAGGGTGTTCAGGGGCCATTCAGCAGGCTCGCTACTTTCGGACAAAGGCTGCAATTGACAAAAGCCATGACAGGGATGAATAAAACAATTTAAACCCAAGGTGTGCTGGTGTTGCTGATCGCCTCCGTTTCCACCGTTATAGTCATTATTAAGGGGTCTGACAAAAGGGCTTATAGGCGGCAGGGTGGCTTTTGAAGCTGGCTGGCCTGATGATTCCGAAGACTGGTATTGTGGTGGGTTCTCTCCAGAGCCAAACACTGCGGTGATGGTTGCAAACCGGTGCCCCCACCGTGTCAACAAAGATGTCGCCTGTTGTTCAATTAGGCTAAACAGCTGTGTATGAGGCTTCCAATAGTTTTTTAAAAGCCAGGCAACAGCGACAGGCACTTCCAAAGGCAGCCATAGACAAAGCTCGGCGATCATGGGGGTCACTTTTGTGGTAACGAACAGTTCGTAAGCAATCAGCAGATTCGAAGCGTAAAGCCATTGCCACGAAATCGACTCAATGATGGTCTTTTCTATTCCATAACCAGATGAACTATGTCGTTTTTTATCAGGTGACAAATCGGGTTCTGCATAGTCGTTTATGTGGACAATATCTGATGTGTTACCTGGCAACGTATGCCAGTCACGTTTTATAGAAAAGTTTTGTTCTGGGGAGCCTGCATCCCGTTCAAGCTCAACAACAAAACGTCTTGTCAACGATCCGGCCTGACAGATAACAGACAACGACAGTAGCAGTGACAGCAGTGTCGCAAAGGGTGAGTGTTTAATAATTCTATCCCTGCATTCCGGTTTACAGAGAGGAAGGATAGATCAGGAAAACAAACATGTTTTCTGACAAAACACTCAAACGCCTGTGCCCCTGGACAGCTATTCGTGCTTCAATAGCCTTTTAATCATTAAGCCTGTGATATTGGAATCCAAGTATGAAAGTACTGGTCATCGGTCAAACCGGCCAGGTCGGCCATGAAGTCTGCAAAAGACTGACAGAGAAAGGTATTCCCTGGCACGCGCCGGACAGAACGGAACTGGACTTATCCAGGCCCGATCAGATTCAGAGCTGTCTCAACCGCCACCAGCCAGATCTGGTCATCAATGCTGCGGCCTATAACAACCCGGTCAAGGCCGAGAATGAGCCTTCCCGCTGTTTCAGTATCAACAGAGACGCCGTTGCAGAATTGGCAGACTGCTGCCAGCGTCAAGGCATTATTCTGTTTCAGCTGTCAAGTTACAGGGTATTTGACGGTACCAAGCAGGAACCTTATAACGAAAAAGATCCTACCAACCCCATCGGTGTTCTCGGTAACAGCAGGCTTCAGGCGGAGCAACAAATCCGTGAACGCTGTGAGCGGCATATCATTCTGCGTCTGTCGTGGATCATCAGTGCGCGTCGTCCCAACATGCTTAGAAGACTGGCGGAACAGATGCTGGTTAACAAGGAAGTCTATGTAACTCCGGACCAGCTGGGTTGCCCGACACCGGCTGACGATGCTGCCCGGATTATTATCGCCATGGTTCAACAACTCGATTGTGGCGCCCAGACCTGGGGCACTTACCACTACTCCACCACAGAGTCGGTTTCTGAAAGCAACTTCGCCGAAATTCTTATTGCTGAGGCTTCCCAGCATCGCGACCTGAGCGTCCGAAAGCTGATCATGGCCAACATCGAATCCAGGGAAGGCATCAAACCTCCCGCCAATGGCACCCTATCTTCCAATAAGGTGCTGAACACTTTTGGCGTACATGCCCGCCCATGGAGAAGTGCTGTGGCCCGTATTGTCCGTGAAGTATGTGAGCTGACATCTTATCCACCGTAAACGACGGGGGATTGAAAAATAGCACAAGAGGCTTGCCCTGCAAGCCCGGCCTGCAGGTTTCAAAGTTGGTAGAATCCAAAGTTAGATCTGCGGTGGCGTATGCAACGGCTTAGGTTGACGGAACAGTTTCGGGATCTGATAGCTCATTAGATAGCTCATTAGATAGTTCTCTGGGAACCATACCAAAGATCAAAAACATACTACGTATAAATTTGTCTTTTTTTTCAGGCTCAGCAGCTTCCAGATGCTTAACAAGCTGTTCGTTGGCTTTAATGCTAAAGTTTTCTAAAAGCTCAAGTTGCTCACTGGGTACACCTTCAGCAAAACTGACATGCTCAGGAAACATATCTCTTAAACGCTGTCCGTGCATTGACCTTATAAGAGCCATTGCAGTAAACATAGCTTCGACATCAAGAAAATCTCCAGATTCATTGATAGTAACTCTTAACCCCATAAAATGAAGTGTTTCACTGGCAAATCTACCTAAATATTTCCTGTTATATCGAGTAATAAAAGAATGTTGACCACAACTCCCACAGCCCCACATAATAATTCCTGATAAGTTCTCATAATCCATATCCGTATCCGGAAGACCAAAACCATACTTAGCATAAACATCTCTGGCTAATTTATTTAACATTGCTATTGTTATAAATCTTGATGGGACTTTTTCATTATTTAGCCACAAACTCACATCAAAAAATATTTCAAAAATAAAATTAATTAATTCTGCTTTCTCTTTCTGATCTAATCCAGAATAAAAAACTTTGCCCGGGTCATCAGAAGCCAAAAGATTATTAGTCGTCAAGTAGTCCAGCAATTCGTTTCTGAATTGTTTCCAACTGGTTTCGTTCTCAAACTCATCCCTGTTAATAGCAAGTGCTTTAACAATTCTTGCCACCTCAACATAATCTTCAATTCCCTGGGATTTTGCCAATTCACCGACTTCTGAAATAAGGTGATAAAGACCCATACTGCCATTTAAAAATTTAACCCATTTCGAATGAAATTTACTTAGCGCATTTTTATCTGATACAAAACTTTGCGTTAAAAGTCTATAAAGTTCCGGGAGCTTATAGTTATCATTAGTGCGAAAACAATCATCTCTCTGTTTTCCATTTGAATCCAACGTTTTGAACCATTCAAATACCTGGATTGCTGAAGGATCAGCCTCTTCTGTGCCTGACACAGGTTCTTCACTGTCTTGTCCTGTTGCAGCAGACAGCTCTTCCGTCGATTCCTGCTCAGCGAGAATGTTTCCTGACCCAGGTACTTCCTTGTCTTGTCCTGTTGCAGGGAGCATTTCTTCAGTCGGTTCCTGCTCAAGTTCACCGGATTCACGATCCAGACATTCTTTGCATTTATCGAAGGCGAGTACAGGTTTATTACAAATCTGGCATAAACCATTGTCTGATGACCCACCTGACCCATCATCTCCATCACTCTCACTTCCTCTGCGGCTGCCTTGATGTTGACGACCATACTCTCGTTGAGACTGGGCGCAAGAGGGTGGTCCAACGTTGGCCGTTTGCTTTCCAGCCTGAGTGGTTCCTCCGGAATGGCCGATCCCTGTAGGGACGTAGCCCGGAAAAACGGACACGCTGAGTAATTGTTTGGGACTGAGAATGAGCTCTTGCTGTGCATAACGATGGTAGTCTGCTGTTTGTAGCGGTTGTGCCAGGTTACTGTTCAGGTAATGATCAAATACGGCCTCCGGATTATCGGGATTTCTGGACAGTGCCAGAAAAAGCCCTGAACTCCTTTCAAGATTTGCACCTCTTATTTTATCCCAAAGTTCCCGCGAAATAATGATTGCCTGCTCATTCCAACCCTGCTTTATTTTGAGCACAATCCGGGTATCCCAAATCTGTTTTTTTACGGCCTGGCCGTCAGTACCGGGTATCAGGATCATTCTGCTGACATGCTCACTGGTCCATTCAAAGGAGTAAAGAGGGCCCATCCCACTGCCCGGCCTTTTTTTGAATAGATCGTCTAAATCATCGCTGCCGCCAACACCGCCACCACCAGAGCTTGTATAGGGTTTGCTGTTATCGCCAGTATCAGGGGCTCCGGGTATGCCACTGAAACGGCTGCTGACGTCAGAATTACCAGGCCCATTTTTTACAGCTTGTTTATTGCGGTAAAAAATATCGACAAATGATGTTTTTTTGTTAGCTGACGTATTAATGCCCGATGACGAAGGTAAAGCAGCGCTTTCTGAAAAAAGACCACTGCATTGCGGTTCTATAACCCATCCATTCTCATTATCTTCAATAGTCAAAACCAACGATTGATGACCAGCCGGTAAACGCCATCTGACCGAGTACTCATGCTGCCAGCGACCACTGTCGGGTTTCGATGCAACCCGTATCACGCTTCCATTTTGTATATCTGGCATGCCCTGACCCGTTACAGGCTTTTTAATGACCGGGGGGGTGGGATAATTTCCTGTCGACAATGCGGGGGGCGTCCTGAAACAAAAATTAAATTGATCGCCCGGTTGACTATCAAGAATGACATACAGCTGATTGTCCGCCAGTTCAGAAACTGTTTTAACGTTCTCGTCAACCGCCTTGCGATCATAAGTAAGAAGGAGGGGCGGTTTGTTATCTCTGAACGATAGTTTATTAATCTCCCCCGATGTCTCAGTGACTTTGGAGAAGCTTCCCCAACCTGACCAGTTCAACAGGCTGGTATAAAAAGCACAGTGACCAGAAAGCGGCAAAATGACAGACAAGATGAATAAAAAAAACAGGCAAACCATAGTCAGAGGCCCTGCATTTTTCATGATCGAATTTTCCTGAAGATTTTATTGATAATGCATAAAAGTAGACCTTAAATTTGAAAACTGTTTATTTATTTCTGAAGCTCTGATGTGTGATGAGACTAATCTGTATTTGCCTCGTGGAGAGGTGAATCCTGTTGAAAAGTCACTCTCAGGGCATTAACCTTGACGAGGGTACTCCCTTTTGCACCGGGAAAGAGTTTGAACCTTATGAAGCTGTTTCTTCAAGAAACAAAAACTTTCATTTGATATTAAAACATTAATGGAAATCCCCGAGACAGATTAATGAGTTCCTATTTAATACGCTCAAGGAGTTCGAAATGCCACGCCCACTCTATCCAGCAACCCTGACAGCCAAACACCAGCTCAGTCAGAACTCCGTACAACTGGACTTCAGGTTAGAGGCCGGTTTTGACTATCAGCCCGGACAATTTGTGCAGTTGCACTTCTCCTTCCAGGGACAGGACTATAAGAGAAGTTACAGCATTGCCAATTCACCCGAGTCTTTCCAAAACTCTCAACAGCTTGAAATAGCCATTAGCTTTGTTAAAGGGGGGGTTGCCTCTTCTCTGTTCAGTGAAGCAGAAGCGGGTCTGGAACTGTCCATCGGCGGGCCTTTCGGTGTACTCACCGTACCGAAACAACACGACGGACGCATCATACTGGCAGGTACCGGAACAGGTCTTGCACCCTACCGGGCCATGGTACCTGAACTGAAAAAACTGGCCAGTGAAGGTACTCAGATTCTTGTTTTGATGGGTGTAAGAGACAGGGCCGATATGATTTACGAGCAGGATTTTCGTGACCTTGCTGCTTTATCCGAATCCATAGAATACAGGGCCTGTTATAGCAGGGAAAAGTCACTGAACTCCTCCGCCAACGAATACCCGGGTTACCTTCAGAATCAGTTTCCACAACTGAATCTTACACCCGAAAAAGACCTGGTTTACCTGTGTGGCAACCCTGCCATGATTGACGATGCTTCCGCAGAACTGAAAGAGCTGGGCTTTGGACCAAGGCAGGTCAAGCGGGAAAAGTATGTCTTTTCCAGTTAATCCTTCTTGCGACTGAAACCATGGGCGCCCATTGCTGTTTTTTGATAGCACCAATAAGTTAGTACACACCCACTTAAAACCTGTGTATGATGAGTTGCACCCCGTTGAAACGCAACGGTAATCGTCGAGATTCAATTGCGGGTGAAAAAAATATAAAAACAACAAAAAACAATATAAAAATAATAACAAAGGTAACTCCATGTCGAAACGGCTACTCAAGCTGCTGGTTCTTCATCTAGCACTGTCTCTCTTCCCTCTCTATTCCTTCGCATCCATACAGCCACTGTTTCAGTTCGCTGCCGGATTGCTGAACAATGGAAAGTTTCCAGAGTCTGACCGCTACACTACCGATGATGATATTGTCATTCTGACCAATGATGGCGTAGAACTGACCGCTAATATCTTTGTACCCACCCAACTTACCGGGTCTGCACCCGCTGTCGTATTTATTAACAGTTGGGGGATGAATGAGTACCAGTACCTGCAACAAGCTGCAGCACTGGCTGAACGAGGATATATTGTTCTTAGCTATTCTACCCGGGGCTTTGGCGAGTCTACCGGACAAATTGACACGGCTGGTCCTAAAGACATTGCCGACTACAGTCAGGTCATTGACTTTCTACTGAATAACTACCCTGTAAACCCCAATGCGGTTGGTACTGCGGGTATCTCTTATGGCTCAGGTATCAGCCTGATCGGAGCTGCTCACGATGAACGGGTCAAAGCCGTTGCCGCCATGAGCAGCTGGGGAAGCTTGCTGGAAGCACTCTACGGCAATCAAACCCCCAGACTGGCCTGGGGAGAATTACTGATTTTGTTATCTGACCTCCAAGGCAGTCCCGATCCGATCATTGCTGAAAACTGGAACATCATTAAAAACCAAAAGCTGGATCAGTTACCTGCCGTTATCGAGTGGGCAGATGAAAGGTCTCCGATCAGCTACGTCGAGCAACTGAATCAGAATAATACTGCCGTCTATTTTGCCAAAGCTTATGGCGATAACCTTTTCCAGGCAAACTCTCTGCTTGAGATGTACAGCCAGCTGAGTACCCCCAAATATATCGATCTGCTGACCGGAACCCATGCAACGGCAGAGCTGTTGCCTCCGCTGTTGGGCATTGGTGAAGACAGAATCTGGAACAATGTCTACCAATGGTTCGACATTCACCTGAAGGGTGAAAGTAACGAACTGAGTCAGGCCAGTCCGTTTCAGATGAAAGTAAAGTTCCAGGACCGGTATGAAGGGTTCGACGGTTTTCCAATAAAAGAAGCTGCAGAGCAGAAGTACTATCTTCATCCAAGGTCTGCATTTGATAACGGCGATTTGGAAACCTATCCCTATGAACCACCGTTCTGGATGTCAAAAGACAACACTATCAACTCCTGGACGGGTAGTTTATTCAGTACCCAGATTCCTGTTCTTTCACAACTTCTGGAGCAGCTTGAAGTCCCGGTCGTCACTAACATTTACGCCGCATCCGATTTCAGAGGCATTTATTTCAACACCGATAAGCTGCAGAACGTCATGAAAATAAGGGGTAATCCGACCGTTAACCTTGTCGTACAACCACACTATGACAAGGCACAACTGGTGGGCTATCTCTATGACATGGACAGTTTGGGTAATGCAAGATTGATCACCCACGGTGTATCAACCTTGCCTCAGGCCGAACCCGGACAAAAAATTGAAATGTCCTTCGAGCTGGTCACCACAGCTTACGATGTACCGGAAGGGCACCGGGTTGTGTTGGCTATAGATACTAAGGACCCTCAGTATAAGAGACCTACAAGCGACAATTACTTTATTGATTTCGAGTTCAGTCGCCAGAAGCAATCAACACTCACGATTCCAACCCTTCAGGCAAACTGAGCCCACACAGTTTCTTCTCCTGAACATCACTGCCCGGAACCATTCCGGGCGGTTTCTATCAGGATATTCGGGGCTTGGGGATTTTCTCGTTAAACTGACACTCCCCGCCCTATCGGGCGAGGGTTCTTGATCGCTCAAGAACGTTTCTGTTTCATAGTTCGTTGCTCAGGGAACAGGCTTGGTTATCGCGCAAAAGTCCCACAGTGGGAGCTTTTACGATGGCGAATCAACCCATGCTCCCCAAGTCTAACACAAACTCCACAGACTTAACTTCCCGTCTGCCCGACGGTAGGTCTACAAGAGACAGGACAAAAGGTAGCAGTTTACCTACAAACACTCAACCGGAACGCTCTACGCGTTCCCGCCTTATATCCCCGCCCGCATTGGGCGAGGCTTTACGGCGAAACAGGTAAACTCTCTCTGCAATCACCGCCACACTGAACCAGATACTTCCTAACAGCAAACCTGCCAGAACATCTCCAAACCAGTGGGCTTCAAGCACAAGTCTCGAGAGTGCCACCATCAGGGCAATCATCATGGCACAACTGTAGGCACTGAACTTAACAACGCCTCTCTTGGCGGCCACCAGGTATAAGGTCACCAGCAGCCAGACAAAGGTAGCCTGAGTGGTATGCCCGGAAGGGAAAGAAAACTGATCCAGACCATCAAAGTCAGCTGGTCTGGGTTTATCAATCCCCCATTTCATCAACCAGAGAGTTGCCTCCATACCCGCCAGGCAAGTCGACATAATCAACAATTTTTTATAGCGCCTGCACCAGAGAAAGTAGACAGCAAACAACACCAGAGGTAACCAGAGAATAAGGGCACTTCCCAGCCAGGTCACCAGACCGGACAGGTACTCAACTATCGGTACAGAAATACTGGCAATAAACGAGTGCATTCTGGGATTGTGGTCATCAAACTGACCACTGACGTCCATCACTGTCAGAAGTAACAGGCTGATATGCGCTATCACAATGAAGCTGACCGGTAACAGCAGCATCAACTTTTTCCTGTAGAACCTGCGATCCAGAATCAGCCCCAGATAAGCAATCAACAACGAAACAACGGTCAAACCGGTTAAAAGATAGTAAAAGGATTGCGGCACATCCAGCTTCAGGGCAGCACCGGTCAGATAGCCCGGCATGGTGTAGGCTATCGCCCAGGGCGCCGTGGAGAGCAGGTTGATAATATAAAAACGCAGGGGAGGCATATCCATCATCCCGGCAACGGCTGGAATCACCGGACGGATAGGGCCTATAAAACGCCCCAGGGCAACACTGAAGCCACCGTACCGTTCAAAAAAGCGTTCGCCTTTTTCCAGCCAACCGGGATGCCTTGAAAATGGCCAGCAGTTGCGAATTCGACCATGTAAATGATAACCCACCTGAAAGCTGACACCATCTCCCAGGGCCGCACCCACAAAAGCCCAGGCCAACATGGGTAAGGGTTCCATCAACCCACTGCCAGCCAGAGCCCCAAGAGCAAACAGCAGTGCAACACCAGGAATGAGAAAACCGATGGCCACCAGCGACTCCACAAAAGCAGCCAATGCTATAATCGGGCCCAGCCAGTACCCGTGATGTTGAAGCCATTCATGCACTGCAACAAAGCTATCCGATTCCACAAAAAGCCTCTTTCAGAGTCATCATTTTTGGCCAGAAGCCAGTGTTCTCCTGCAAAGCAAGAAGGCTTATAACCCTGGGTGAATTCATTGATGTAAAATACTCCTATCATACCTACGAGAAATGCCACGCAATACAATATTGAGAGCAGAGCCATGACACCGGAACGTTACAAGAAATTTAAACACCTTCTGGATCGACGCCAGCCCGACCTGACGGTAATCACCGATCAGGTTCATAAACCCCATAACCTTTCAGCTATTATCCGAACCTGCGATGCAGTAGGCATTCCCGATATTCATCTCAGCCAGCCAAAGATGGGCTATCGAAATTTCCGCGGCAGGACTGTTGGCAGCCACAAATATGTCAATGTTCATCATCACAGCAGTGTAGAGGAAGGTATATCACAACTGAAAGCCAGCGGCTTTAAAGTTTATGCTGCGCATTTTTCCAACACTGCAATCCCCTATTCAGAAGTTGATTACACTTCACCTGTAGCCGTAATGATGGGCGCTGAGAAAAAAGGGATCAGCACCGAGGCAGCAGAGCTTGCTGACCAGCACATTATTATTCCCATGCAAGGTATTGTGGCTTCTTTCAACGTCTCGGTAGCAGCAGCGGTCATCCTGGTTGAAGCTCAAAGACAGCGTCTGTTAAAGGGAATGTATGATAAACCAAGCCTGCCTCCCGAGATCTACCCCCCAACCCTGTTTCGCTGGGGATACCCCGAACTGGCTCGGTATTGTGACCAGCGGGGGCTGAAATACCCGCAAATGGATGACAACGGGCAGCTTATAGACCCATCTTCCTGGTATGCCCAGGTCCGGACTGATACCTGAGTCCTATGGCAGTTTCTGCTCATTGAAGCCAGTCCCTTGTCATGAGCTGACATTGCTTGCCAAACATACCGTAAATGTCTTAGTTTCAAACATTGAAACTCTTCATAAGCAGTCCTTGTACTCATTACTCACTCTTACTTTAAAAACAGAGGCTACATGATCCCCCGTATAGTATCCCGCATCAGGCAACTCAACCGCACTGCCTCTTTGCCCTTGAGAGGATTACTGGCTGCAGCTGCATTCATACCTTCACTGGCTATTGCAGCAGATAGCGCGGTTTTCCTGCAATATCATCATGTCAGTGACAAGACCCCGGCTATCACGAGTATTACGCCAGAGATGTTCAGGCAACATCTGGATTACCTGGATAAGAATGACTTTAACGTAGCGCCCATAGAGGCCATCACCAAAGCCATACAAAATGGCGACTCAGTGCCTGATAAAACGGTAGTGATCACTTTCGATGATGCTTATAAGAACATCTACGAGAATGCTTTCCCAATGCTGAAAGAAAAGGGCTGGCCCTTTACCATTTTTGTCAGCACTCAGCCAGTAGACAGCGGCTTTGGCAACTTCCTGACCTGGCAGCAGATTCAGGAGATGACCCGCTCAGGCGCGACCATCGCCAACCACACCCTCAACCACCCTCACATGCCGGAAAAGCAACCCGGAGAATCCAATCAGGCCTGGCTCGAGCGTTCCAGAAAAGAGATCACCGAAACCGAACAACGCATCAGGAAAGAAACCGGTCAGAATGTGAAAATGCTGGCCTGGCCTTTCGGTGAGACAGCCCCGGAACTGAGAAAGATGATCAAAGAGATGGGCTATATTGGATTTGGACAGCAGTCTGGTGCCGTTGGCCCATTATCAGACTTTACCCGTCTGCCCCGCTTCCCTATGTCCGGAAGTTATTCCGATATGAGTGGTTTCAGAACCAAAGTTAACAGCAGACCCCTGCCAGTGATGCAGCAGGAACCCGATACCGCCATCATCGATCCAAAAAACCTGACACCCTCTTTAACCCTTACTCTGGCCGATGGCAGCTATCAGAAACAGCAACTCAATTGTTATGTCTCCGGACAGGGCAAAGTTGAAGTGAAATGGTTCGATAAAGAGAAAACCCGATTCACAACTCAGGCAAAATCGCCACTGCCAGTTGGTCGCAGTCGCTATAACTGCACGGCCCCTTCGATGGATGGACGTCATTATTACTGGTTTTCTCACCAATGGCTTCGCCTTACGGAAGATGGAAAAGCCATTGATTAGAGTCACCTGACCAGGGCTTGCTGTCTTTTGACAGAGAGTGATACAAACGCTTAATCCGTTTCAGCCACTCTGATTTAACTGAATGGCTGAAACAGGATTAAATGAATATTAGAGTGAGTCTCTTGGCAATAGCAGTCTTTGAGGTGTTTTTTCTAAAAACTCGTAATGTACTCTATATTTCATCATTCAAAGAAATGAATGACTAGTTTATATAGGATAGTGTGAGAAACTCTGAAACAAGTGTTTTTTGAAGCTTACACTGGCGAATAATCTCTTGAATTTCTTTTTGCTTACCACTAATTATTTCACATAAGATACTCATCACAATTCTTGAAATATCAGATGTCGAGCTTATACAAGAAACAATTAAAAGTCGCATATCCTGGGAAATTTCACATCCATTGAAAAGACATATTGCATCGTAAAGATCCAAATTTTTAATAAGCTCCAGCCACGACGGAGCTAATAGAATTGTACCTTCTGTGTCGTAAGTTGTTGAGTCAACAACCCCTCCCTCAATAAAAAACACAACTCCATCTTTCCTTTGACCTGCAATAGACCACTGTTCTCCTACCCATGATTTAATTTCACAATCATAAAGTACTACAGACTGAACAAGTTTTACTTCAAATTTATCAATTGGAGAATATGAAAGCAAACCAGGCAATGGTACCCCCTTTATAGTAAAACTTTGGTCATCGAGGCGAATTATATCTTCCTGCAAACAATTTTTTAACCCATTGACCCAGATTGTTTCTGAAACAAAAGAAAAATCAATATGGCTAACTTTATCGGCCACATCATTAGTTACCAGCACTATAGCTCTTTCCATACCCTCTACATCTTGAATTGCCTCAATAAGGTTTACTTCTTCTGGACAGCTTAAATAGTTTAAAATAATTAAAAGCGGCACGTCATATTTGAAAACATCTTTTAAGTTAATTGCTACAGCACCTTGCACGTTTAAAAGAAAAGTAGCTATTACCGCAACCAATAATTTTTCAATTAAGTTCATAGCATGACACTTATACAAATATCTTAATTTTAAGACTGCCCAGACTATCACATGTCATATTCTCAATAATATCTATATGAGGCCTTACATTGATCCTCATTCCACTGGTAATAGTTCAGGTAAATAATCTGTGCATTCCCGGTAGTATCAAAGCAGCTATTTTATTCAGCACCTAACTCTTCAAAAGTCTTCAAAAATTTCCATTTTGAGGCCACAGGTATAGCAGATTAGGTATGACACATCTCCTTATTTAAAAATTATTTACATTTCATTCGTAAAAGGAGTGGCACCCATGGAGAAGTGGCGAATAAGCAAAAAAGCTGGAACCCATGATTGCCAACCTGTTGACGATTTTTGGAGGTCGCTCAGCCTGCGGTGCAGCAACTGAAACCAGCATTATGCTTTCCCAGAAATTTCAACTATACATACTGCAGAACCACCACTCGGTTGGACGACAATGATGAAGATCATAAGGTGTTTGTTGGTTTTAATAGCTACATGTTCCGTAGAGCTTCATGCTGACCTACTATCTGAAACGAAAAAAGTATTGGATTTTTTTGATCGGGGCATGGAGAAAACTCTTCCATCAAACTCAGAGGAGTTTGGAAAACATGAAGACTTAAAAAGTTCTTCAGGGCTTAGCATTACTCTTGATGAACTCAGGGCATGTTTTTCAGTGCTTCACTCTAAACTGGAAGTTTCTGCAACATCTGCCAAAGACGTGTTTGTGCAGAATCTTCAAAAATCAATGAGCCAAGTCTTCCATAAGCATATACCTCAGGAGTTTGCTACAAAGGCGGCAGAGTTCGGTGCAACCACTCTGCATGGTGTAAGCTTGAGTGATTTCCTGCATCCGTATGAATCAATGGGGGTAGGAGATTTGAAAGCAAGAACCAAGTTTTTACTGGAACAAATATTAAGTACTTTTCTCAATAACCAAGGTTTTCATGACTTTTACAAGTCTATTGGAATCGACACCAATTTCTATGAAACCATAGTCTTGTTACAGTCTATTTCATCTGAAAAGTAATTTATCCAGCTTAACAACAAACATAACAATTGATCAGGTTCGTTCCGAGGCGTCGCCCTGCGATGCGCAGCTGAAGCAGGCGATAGCCGTACAAAACAAGATCAAAACCACTCAGAAATTTTGGTGTAGATTCTCATTCCTTTGTGTAATGCAAAAAATCGACATTTAATACTCCTCCTTTTTAAAGTTTTGTGAATTAGACAAAAATGTAAGTTCATTGTTTAATGTTTTGTCATACAGATTCACATTCTTGTCATTGATACTAACGTCATCGCAAGGCACGGCTAAACCGGGTAGCCGGAGGTCTCTAACCTTCAACACACACACCGCCTCAGCTAGCTGGCTCGCATCTGGTGATTCACCGGGGTGGCAAAACCTGACCCATTAGAGAGGTATCTTGGGGAACATTATGAACATTAAGCCCTGGCTGCCCATCAGCCTCTTCTCTGCGGTCCTGCTGGCCGGATGCGACCTGTCCGGGCACAAAAGCTCTGAATTTCGTCCGGTTGAAATGACTCCGAGACTGGAAGCTGCGAAAAATAAGGCCCTGGTTCTGTGTTCCGGATGCCATGGCCCCGACGGCATAGGCACTGCTGACATTAATCCTAATCTGGCCTGTCAGAAGAAAGTCTATATGGTGAAGCAGCTGAATGATTATCGGAATGGACTGCGAGGCAACCATATCCCCATGGTCAATATCGCCAGGATGCTGACCGGGGAAGAGATAGACGCCATCAGTGAATGGTACTCACTGCAAAGGTGTCCCATTGATACTTTTTAGGGAGCCTCTGAGAGCCTGATGTTAGCCACACTGACCGAACCGTCAGTGACCTCTCTTTTCACCCCATGTCATACTGCCTGTCGTGAAAAAACCAACCCGCTCATGGATTATCAAGGAGGTATGCCATGGCTTACGGAACAGAAGCAACGCATTCAACGCCAGTGTTTCAGGATCATAAGATCATTAATGGGACGCATGATCAGCTGGCGATAGACACTGCTAATACTCTGGTTAGAGCTGGAGGTAGAGCTCTTGAGCAATTGGGCGCCAGAGCCAAAAGAACCTTTATGGGGCTGTCTGTGGACAGTATCAAAGTACCGACCTTTATAAAGGACAAGATCAAATCCATTGGAACGTCCAGAGCCTGGAAAAGCATCAAGCAGTATTGTGTACGCATCAATGAAGCCTGGGGAACCTTCGCCCGATGGGGAATGGGGGGTGCATTGGCGGGAGGCTTCCTCTTTGGATCAACGGTAGGTGCTGCTTTCAGCATGGGCCTGGGTGGTGCGGTCGGGCTTTATTACGCCACCAGCACCTGGTCAAACGTTGCCAGACAACAGGAACAGACCAACCAGGATGCCGCCAAACTGCAAAGGTATCAGGATCTGTATGGAGATATTAAACCTGATGAGCCTTATAAGCTGACAGCAGAAAATTTTCATAATTAAGTATCAATAAACTGCTTTTGGTATAGCGTGGCATTTTGCCAATGCCACGCTTTGTGCTTCAAGAGTGAGGTCTCAAAAGGCAATCATGAGGTTTTTCCCCATTGACTTTCAAAACCATAAATTCAATTACCCGATCTATAAGAACCCGCTTTACTTTGACCGAATTCAACCGATCTACACTGAAGATAGGAAAACACACAAGCTGAGGAAGTCCCATGAATGATGATACCGTCAAAAAACTGGCCCTGATGATTGCTGCTAACTGTACCCGCAACTCTGTTCTGGAGGAGGCTGAAAAAACCAGGGCTATCTCAGAAGAACAGATGACACAGTTTAATCATCAGATGTCCAACCGCATCTATACCTTTCTGACCTACCTTCTTAATAAACCGGCAGAAGAATACTCGATCATGATTGCAGAACTCTCAAAAAACTACCCTGAAGCCTGGGCGCTCCCCGATCTGGATCAGAGCCTGATTAATGCGGTAGCGAAATCTTCTTTGCCATCTTTACCACATTGAATCAAAAACTGATCTATGCTGAGGTGTTTTAACCGGGTCCATCAATGGTCATGAACTTCAGCTCCTATCAACGCTATAAGCTCCAGCTATCAGGGCTTTTACTGACGCTCTTCCTGACAGCCAAGACTCTGGCTGCTGATCCTGCATTAAGCCAGCAGCAACTTGATACACTGTCAGCACTGCTCTCTGAAACGGGCACTCCTCACAAGAAAGATTTTAACTCCATGGTCGAAGCAACTCAGCAGTGGCGGAGAAAACCCGGCCAGGAGCGCTGGGAAGTGGCAGACCTGAATTTTTCTGCCAAACAGAAAAAAAAGGTGAGGAAGTATCTGGCAGCCCTGGGCTTAATCAATCAACAGAAACCCGACAAGAAACAGTTTGATTACGCTCTGGTGCTAGGTGCAACAGCACCACGGATGAAAAGTCGTTTTCAGCATCTGGTCACACTCTGGAAGGAAGGCGTTCGCTTCGACCGGATCATTTTTTTATCCGGAGAGCGCCCCATTCACGACGACATCGACATGACAGAATTACTGGTTTCTGACGTGATTGGTAAAGAGGCTTCCAGGGATAAAAAACAAAAGGCACGCCCTGCAACAGAAAAAGAAGCCGCCAGGATGGTCTATATGTCCACTGAAATGCCTGATGACATGCAAAATATTCCTGTTGAACTCTTCTCATCGAGCCGAACCTGGCTGGTCGATCGATGGCAACGGGGCAACACAAGAGACAGTTTCAAAAGCTGGGTAAAGAGCAACCCCAAACCCGGCTCTGCCCTGATCGTATCAAACCAGCCGCATCTTCTTTATCAGCAAGAGGTCATCCGGCAGGAATTACCCCAAGGCTTCATCACCGAGGGAACGGCCCAGCAAGCAGATCCTGACAGTCAAATCATCATGATCCTCGATGCTTTGGCCCTCTGGCTTCACAACCTGCAGATCAGAATCGCTCAGAAAGCAGGCCAGGAGGCTGACAGGCAATAGTCTAAATCACTCTTCTGCCCGGCCGAAAAATTCTATTACGGCTCTAGCAGCCTGTCGGACTTAAGACTGTCCTACTGCGGTTGCAATAAATTGGTCTAAAAATCCCTGTTTCTTCGTCAAATAGCTCGCTATTCTCCTCAGAAACAGAGATTTTTATCCTCAATTTCTTGCAATCCTCGCTACGGACGCTTAAGTCCGACAGGCTGCTAGTAAGTACCTGGCCAGTTGGTTTTGCATATTCTGGCGAGTGGATTTTTTCATCCTTCAAGGCGCAACGACGGGCGCGTAGCCATAGCTACGCAACCAGAGTTGGAACGCAGAAGGATGGAAAAAGCCGCCGTCCAGAATATGCGAAACCAACTGGTTAGGTACTTAATGTTTAACCCTGCCTTTTCCCATTCTGACTGATTCCATGGAAGGACTCTATGCACCGACATGCCCCCGCCTCTGACAGCTCGATTCTGGACCACAGCACAGTCATTAACCCTCTGAAACTGTCGGGCTTAGCCACTTTAATGGACGAAGTCGGTATCTCTCACACAAACTCCCTCGACTCTCTGATCATTGCTTCTCAACAGTGGCGCAGACAACCCGGTCACGAGCGCTGGGAGATGAAGGATCTGCCCCTGACACCGGACCAGCATCTGGCGGTTATGGGTCACCTTAAGGCGCTCAACTTCGTGCAGGAGTTACTCCCATCCTCTACAAACTATGAGTACTCCTTAGTCCTGGGGGCAACGGTTCCCGGAATGGAGCGAAGACTTAACCACCTCGCCAAACTCTGGCAGGAGGGTGTCCGGTTTAACAAAATTGTTTTTCTGGTAGGACAACGTCCACTGAAAGAGGGTATCGATAATATTGACAGTCTTGTTGCCAACAGTATTGGTGAACAGGCCCGGGGAAAGGGCGCCAGAACTGCCCGCCCCATCACAGAGACAGAAGGTGCCATGCAACTGTTTGCCACCATGAAACTTCCCGGGGAGATGAAAAAGCTGCCGACAGAGTTTGTTGACTCTCCCAGAGTGTGGAAACAGAATCACTGGCAGAGAGCCAACACGCGGGACACCCTGATTCAGTGGATGAAAGCAGCACCGACTCCCGGCAGAACACTGGTAATTTCTGACCAACCCCATGCCCACTATCAACTGGAAGTGGTGAAACAGGAGCTTCCTGACGCTTTCCAGCCTGAAGTAACCGCTCAGACTGCGGATGAAGGGACCCGAATAATACTTTATCTGGACGCACTGGCTCTCTGGCTTCACAACCTGCAGTCGCGAATTAACTAATTAACGTACGACTGCCCCCACCCGGGCATCAGTGTCTGCTCGATGCCCAGCTGGCTTAATATCCTGGCCACCACAAAATCCACCAGATCTTCCATGGTTTCAGGTTTGTTATAAAATCCGGGTGAGGCAGGCAAAATCACTGCCCCCATTCGGGTCAACTTGAGCATATTCTCAAGGTGAATCTCCGAATATGGTGCTTCTCTGGGCACCAGAACCAGCTTTCTGCGCTCTTTTAGAGCCACATCCGCAGCTCTCTCAATCAGATTATTACTGGCTCCATAGGTTATAGACGACAATGTGCCCGAACTGCAGGGACAGACGACCATCTTACTGGCAGCACCACTGCCAGAGGCAACGGGCGACATCCATTCTTCATGGCCCAATAGTTTGATCTGCCCGGCTCTGGCTTTGCAGTAATCAATCAAGACAGCCTCTGCTTCCCGGTCGCCGTCAGGCAGATGAAGAGACGTTTCCGTTTCAATCACCACTTTTGCGGCTCTTGAAATCATGCAAAAAACCTCTGCCCCCGAAGCGACAAGACACTGCATCAACCTGAGTCCATACTGGGCCCCAGAAGCCCCGGTAATAGCAAGAGTAATTCTCTCAGCCAATGTATTAACCTTTTTCTGACGCTGCCGCGTTATTAAGTTTCACCAGCAGACGCTGATGAATTCCCTCAAAGCCACCATTACTCATAATGACCAGATGATCACCCTTCTCAGAAGTTTCAATCAGGTAATCGATGATCTCTTCAGTAGACGACATTACACGGGTAGGAACGGGGCTTTTGTCAATAAACTCACCCTGTAACCACTCAATATTTGTGGGCTGAAACCAGATGACTTCAGACGCATTCCTGACACAACCCGACAAAGCATCACCATGAACGCCCATTTTCATGGTATTGGAGCGCGGCTCGATAACAGCCCGAATACGGTCATTCTGATGTCGGGCACGTAAGCCATTCAAAGTGGTTTCAATCGCCGTCGGATGATGGGCGAAGTCATCATACACTTTGATGCCACCTATATCAGCCAGCAATTCCATTCTGCGTTTGACCCCCTTGAAGAGGCTGAGTGCTTCACAAGCCAGAGCAGGCAACACCCCGACGTGCCGGGCAGCGGCTATAGCCGCCAGGCCGTTGGCAACGTTGTGATCACCCGTATGCGACCAGTTGACCTGGCCAACCACCTTGCCCTGATAGATGACATCAAAACCACTGCCATCCGTTGCAGTCAGGTGGGTCGTCCACTCAACTCCCAACTGCTCCTGTTGCGACCAGCACCCCATCGCCAGAACCTGGTTCAGGGCTTCGCAGTTCGCCGGAGATATAATTCGGCCATCACCCGGTATTGTTCTGACCAGATGGTGAAACTGCTTCTGGATAGCGGCAAGATTTTCGAAGATATCCGCGTGATCAAATTCAAGATTATTCAGTATGGCTGTACGGGGATGGTAGTGAACAAACTTAGAACGTTTATCGAAGAAGGCGGTATCGTACTCATCCGCTTCGACCACAAAAAACGGAGTCTTCCCCATTCTAGCCGAAATACCAAAGTTAGCCGGGATGCCACCAATCAGAAAACCCGGCGACATGCCTGCATATTCCAGAATCCACGCCAACATGCTGCCGGTTGTGGTTTTGCCATGAGTACCAGCGGCGGCCATCACCCATTTGTCTTTCAGAATGTGCTCGGCAAAAAACTGGGGACCCGAGGTATAAGCAAGTCCCTTGTTCAGGACGTGCTCTACAATCGGGTTCCCTCGGCTCATGGCATTCCCTATCACGACCAGATCAGGCTCATCGTCCAGTTGTTCGATATGATAGCCCTGCATCAGCTGAATACCCTCAGCTTCCAGCTGTGTGCTCATGGGGGGATAGACATGTTCATCGGAACCACTGACCCTGATGCCAATATCCCTGGCCAGAAGGGCGAGGCTCCCCATAAATGTGCCGCAGATTCCCAGAATATGTATGCGCATACCATCCTTACTCATCGTCGGTCGCTGGCGGCTCTTCAACGGCCGCAAACGGTTCTGAAAACGTATGGCCAATGCGAAGTCGTTCTGGCCGTGGATTTAAGACTCTTTCCTTACCTTTTTACAGAAAAAATTCCGCTAAATAAACGGACAAACAGGCTTGTTTTAAGTATTATGCGGATCGAAACCCGCTAAACCATAGAACAACAGAAACATTCAAAGCCAAGATTACTATTCAGCGAGAGCCACTCAGGATGTCAATCAAACATGCATTTTATGCACAGTCAGGGGGCGTAACAGCAGTTATCAATGCCAGTGCCTGCGCCGTTATCGAGACCGCACGTCGCTATCCGGACCAAATTGGTAAGGTCTATGCGGGTTATAACGGTATTCTGGGAGCGCTCAGAGAAGAACTGATTGACACCAGTCAGGAATCCCATGAAACCATCGGAGCACTTCACCGAACCCCCGGAGGCGCATTTGGATCATGCCGTTACAAGCTCAAATCCTTCGAAGAGAGTGAAGCAGAATACCGCCGACTGATCGAAGTGTTTCAGACACACAATATTGGCTACTTCTTCTACAACGGCGGTAACGATTCCATGGATACTGCGCTGAAGGTGTCTCAGCTCAGTGAAAAAATGGGCTACCCCATCACCTGCATTGGTATTCCCAAAACCATCGATAATGATCTGGCGGTAACCGACAACTGCCCCGGGTTTGGTTCAGCCGCCAAATACCTTGCCGTTTCCACCAAAGAGGCCAGCCACGATATTGCCTCCATGTGCGATACCTCTACGAAGGTGTTTGTCATGGAAGTGATGGGCCGCCATGCCGGCTGGCTGGCAGCGGCCGCCGGACTGGCAGCCCGTCAGAATGGAGATCCTCCTCATATTATTGTGTTCCCGGAAACGCCCCTGAATAAAGAAAAGTTTCTGGCCAAGGTCAAGAAAACCGTGGATGAAGAAGGTTACTGTGTCATTGTCGCCTCTGAAGGCGCCAAATACGCCGATGGCACTTTTGTATCTGCTTCAACCACGGTCATCGACTCTTTTGGTCATCAGCAGCTCGGTGGTGTGGCACCGGCACTGTGCACCATGATCAAGCGGGAACACGGCTTCAAATACCACTATGCGGTGGCAGACTACCTGCAGCGTTCAGCCAGACATATTGCCTCCAGAGTGGATGTTGAACAGGCTTATGCCGTGGGTAAAGCAGCAGTTGAACTGGCGGTCACTGGCAAAAATGCCGTAATGCCCTGTATCACCCGTGAGTCCAATGCGCCCTATCGCTGGTCTATCGGTGAAGTGCAGTTGGAAGAAGTGGCCAACTTCGAAAAGAAAATGCCCATGGAGTTCATTGATGAGGAAGGCTTTGGCATTACTCCGGTCTGCCGGGAATACCTTGAGCCGCTGATTGAAGGTGAAGAATACCCGCCTTATCTCAATGGTCTGCCAAGATTCGCCAAGCTGAGAAAAGTCATGGTTGAGAAAAAACTCAACAACACTTTTGATAGCTGAATCGAACACGCCCGGACAGGAAATCATGTTATGTAGTGACCTCTTCCGGGCGTGCTTTATTAAAAAAACACTCTTACTTTCCTGATCTAAACTCAGTCTCGCAAGATTACTTGCAGAAACTTTAAGTCAGGATGTAAGAATAAATGTTCAAACACTCACTCCTTGCGGCACTGCTGTTGTTGCTGTCGTCATCTGTCACCTGCCAGGCTCAATGGTTGACAGAGCGTTATATTGTCGAGCTGCAACAAAATGTGGATTCTTCTGAAAAAATCTTTTCTATCAAGCGGCATGACCGGCATACATTGCCGGATAACCCTTCAATCACTGGCAAAACAAACAGCTATGCATTATTAGACTCCCCGGCAAATAACCTGGCATTCGGACCCGACGGTTACTGGCTAAAAAAGACCATTATTGAGTCGATTTCCTGGAATTTGCTTTTCGCTACTCATCTGCTGGTTGCCTTCGAACTGATCCTGACCACTCATGACACTTCTCCAGACGCCAAAACCTATTCTCAACTACCCCTTGCATTTATCGCTGTCGGCTCTCTTTTAAGCAGCTATTGGATCAGCGACTTACCGATGTTTAACCCGATAGGACAACCAGAGGCGAGTAAGGACCACCCGTTTGCAATCAACAGTATGATGCTCAGCCCCGAAGATAATTCTCAACAAGGCCAGCTATCAACAGCATCCACCCAGCATGCCTCAGGAACAACCATACGACTGAGAGGCACTATCACCAGCCACCCGCATTCTGACTCTGGCGAAGGTAACGGAGACCCTGAACAACAGCAACACACTTTCGATCTAAACTGTCACGCAGATAACTGTAATGGCGTTTGTAAATTCAGAAAATCAGAAGCAACAACGGAACAAGGCTCAGGGCTCGATGGGGAATTCGATCCACAAAGCCCTCCTTCAGAAGCCGTTGGGTTCTCACTTTCGCTTGCCCAGTCGCCGTCAACCTCCATAGCTGAGACTCCAGAAACACAGCCAATAAAAACAGAATCGAGGGAGTTATCATATTTGCGTCAGACCCAACACGCGACTCTTGCCCAAATAGCCACTGCAAGAGACCCGGAGGTTTTCCGAAACGGGTACATTTACCTACTCTGTGAAGAGGCAGTTTGTGGCGAACGCGTGAAAAGCCCGAATGGCACGCTGCAACCATGCGGGATGATCTGCGGGAGTCGTCAAGCCCTGGTGGATCACTTTGACAAGTTTCACAACGGCTGGGAAAAACAGCAGGGAGCCGGAACGGGTCTGAAGGACAATCTATCGAAGTTGTGGCAAAGGTTCTGTGCTGCGTTGAGTCGGAGCCAACCCACCCCTGAAGCCCCATCGGGTAACCAAAACAGACACGACCTGCTAGTCTGTGGCATTGAGGTTGAGGGCCCGGGGTGGCCGTGGTGCACGCGGATTTGCATGAATCCTCAGCGTCTGATGCAGCACAGAATGATGTATCATGGTCGTAGGCCTGCCAGTGTGAACCAGCATAACCCAGCCTCAGAAAAGCAAAAAGAAGTCAGTAGCGATTAAATCTGACGCTCGCCTTTTGCTCTCAACTCGTTCCCACGCTTTGCCCTCGTTCTTACGCTTTCAGGCCCTGTGGGTCAAAGCGTGGGAATGCATAAGCCCCTTCAGTAAAAGACAATAATCGTTTTGATAGGTACACAAAGCTACCCATCCACCACCGAATGGCTCGTGATTACCCTCTTCGGCCTAGCAGCCTGTCGGACTTAAGCGTCCGTAGCGAGGATTGCAGCAAATTGGTCTGAAAATCCGCTTTTGTTCGTCAAATAGCTCGCTATTCTCCTCACAAAACCGAATTTTCATCCTCAATTTTCTGCCGTCCTCGCTACGGGCGCTATTCTCGGTCTAATGGGATGGTCCGCCCCTCCTAAACGGCTTCAAATGAGCCAAAATGGAGTTAACCATTTAAACAGGATTAACCGGAGCGAACCACCCATGACTATTTCAGTACTTGGTATCGATATTGGCAAGAACAACTTTCACCTGTTTGGTGTTGATGAGCAGGGTAGCAAAGTCATCAGAAAGAAGTCGTCCAGGAAGAACCTTCTAGAGTACGTGGCAAATCTGGAGCCATGCATTATCGCTATGGAAGCTTGTGGTGGTGCTCACTATTTGGCTCGGTTATTCAAGAACTATGAGCATACTGTCAAGCTGATTTCACCTCAATTTGTCAAGCCTTATGTCAAGACCAACAAAAATGACTACAACGATGCTGAAGCGATTGCAGAAGCAGCTTCACGGCCCAGCATGCGTTTTGTACCTGTTAAAACGTCAGAGCAGCAGGCCTGGCAACTTCTGCACCGCTATCGTCAACAAGCGGTTGATCAGAGAACTGCCCTGGTTAACCAGATCCGGGGGTCACTATTGGAAGAAGGTATTGTAGTTGCCCAGGGTATTGGTAAAGTTCGTGCACAGCTTCCACGAATTCTGGAAGATGCTGAAAATGGACTCCATTCGCTGACTCGTGAGCTGCTACATGGTTTATCAGAAGAGTTGGCCAGTCTTGACAAGCGTATTCAACAGTATGACCAGAAAATTCAGGAGCTAGCAAAAAACGACGACGAATGTCGTCGAATGATGACTATGCCGGGTATCGGAGCCATCACTGCCACAGCATTGAAGGCAGCCATTGGTGATGCGACGTATTTTAAATCTGGTCGACACCTTGCCGCATGGATGGGATTAGTTCCAAGACAGCATTCCACAGGCGGTAAGTCAGTCCTGCTGGGCATCAGTAAACGGGGTGATAAATACCTGCGCACATTATTGATACACGGCGCACGTTCGGTACTCCACTGCCTCAAAAATAAGGATGACCGCTGTAAAAAATGGGTTAGCCAACTTAATGAGCGCAGCAATCACAACGTTGCCGCCGTTGGTCTGGCTAATAAAATGGCTCGGATTGTCTGGGTCATCATGACCCGAAATGAAGTTTACAAGGCTGCATAATGAAGTAAAGGCGGCAGCGGCAAAGTAAAGCATAAGCTTAATCAAAGGGGACCCCCCCGCAGATTGCGATGAGCATGTACAGTTGATGGCAAACAGGTAAAAACCGGCAACCTGAAACCTGATAGGAGCCTTGACCCTTGAGGCCGTCGGACTGATAAGGCCAGGTTGCGCGGATACCCATCAGGGCCAGAGGGTTAGACCTCATGAATAGGCCGTATATATGATTGCAGTTATCTTTGTTTGCTAATTAACAAAACAGGCTCTTGCAAAACGGGGCGGACCATATAAGGCTCCTAGCCAAAGGATACCGCAGCGCTTCAAAGAGTTTTCCTGGACTACACTTGGCCTCGCAAGATTGATTGCAGAATATTTAAATCACGATGCAAGAATAAATGATCAAACACCCACTCCCCGCAGTGCTGCTGTTGCTGCTATCATTACCGGTCACCTGCCAGGCTCAAATGCTGACAAAACGTTATATTGTCGAGCTGCGACAGAATACAGGTTCTCCAGACAAAAGCTTTCCTATCCAACAGCATTATCCACATACATTGCCTGACGACCCTACAATCATTGCCAAAACAAACGACTATGCAGAGTCAAATTACCCGGCAAATAACATACCATTTGGGCCCGACGGTTACGGGCTAAAAACAACCATTATTGAGTCGATTTCGTGGCATGTGCTTTATGCTACCCGTCTGCTGGTTGCCTTTGAACTTACCCTGACGACCAAAGACGCCTATATAAATTCCAACACCTCTTCATGGCTAGCGTTTATCGTTGTCGGATCACTTTTAAACAGCTATTGGAATCCCGATTCACCCATGTTTGGCACGATTGGACAACAAGAATTGAGTCAGGATTATCCGTTTGCGATCAACACTATGATGTTCAGCGCCGGAGATAACCCACAACAAGGCCAGCCACCAGCATCATCCGGTCAACAAGCCACAGGAACAACCACCCAACTGACAGGCTCTCCCACCAGCCCTCTGGACTCCGGCGCTGGCGATGGTAACGGAGACCCTGAACAACACCAGCATACTTACGGTTTAAATTGTTTCGTCGATTCCTGTAATGGTGTTTGTCGATTTCGACCACCATCCGATAGCAGTGAGCGAGCTGAAGCAGATGAGGAGTGTCCTATATGCTATGAAAAGTTTAGCGACACAATGATTACTCCCTGTTGTTCGCAGAAAATTGATAACCACTGTTTAAAAAGGACGTTTCAGAATGCTCCACGACGGTCAATGAAAACCTGCCCACTTTGCAGAGCAGACATGAATTTGTTAGCACAATCACCGGATTTTGCAGTAAGCGAAGAGGGACAGCAGGAACTGCCAGATCCTTATAACGAACCTTGGGGTTTTCGTTTGGCCCCTTTCGTTTTCACCGGGAGAGCAAACAGTCTGACATGTGACAGTGTCGTAATCGCCCAGAATGGCCAGCTGCTGCCATGCGGGAGGCTCTTCAGGAATAGAAGAGCCTTGGCAGAACACGCAAGACAGTACCACTCTGGGCAACAAACCTGTGAACTGACCGTGATCGGCGAGGATGGCCAGCAAAGGCCATGCAGCAGGATCTTCCGGAATGCCAGAACCTTGAGTTTTCACAAGATGATGCACCACCGACGGCAATGAACCTGTGACATGACCACGCCCCGGGGGCTCAGCAGCCAGCGATAGAGTTTTTTTAACAAATGATCTTTGATAGAAAACAAACCTGTTTTTCTGGTCTACACTTCTTCGCTTTAAATCAAAATGTAAGAAAAAAGTGATTCTAAACCCAATTTTTACGGCCCTGCTGTTACTCTTGTTATTATCTGTCACCTGCCGGGCTCAAGCATTAACAGAACGTTATATTGTCGAGCTTCAACAAAATACAGATTCTCCAGACAAAAGCTTTTCTAACCAACAGCACTACCCGCGTACATTGCCGAAAAACCCTTCAATCATTACCAAAATAAACAACTATGAAGGATCAGATTCCCCGGCAAATAACATACCACCCGGACCCTGCGGATACGGACTACATAAGGCCATCATTGAGTCAATTTCGTGGCATGTGCTCTACGCTACCCATGCACTGGTTGCCTACGATCTGACCCTGACGACCAAAGACGTCTATATAAATTCCAACACCTATTCATGGCTACCGTTTATCGTTGTCGGCTCGCTGCTAAGTAGCTATTGGAATCCCGATTCCCCCATGTTTAATCCGATTGGACAACATGAATTGAGTCAGGATTATCCGTTTGTAATCAACACCATGGCGCCCAGCCCCGGAGATAACCCACAACAAAGCCAGCTATCCGCATCATCCGGTCAGCAGGCATCAGGAACAACCACCCAATTAACAAGTTCTTTCACCAGCCCTCTGGATTCAGGTTATGGCGACGGTAACGGAGACCCTGAACAGCATCGACATACTTACGGTTTGGATTGTTACGTCGATTCCTGTAATGGCGTTTGTCGATTCCGACCTCCATCTGATAACAGTGAGCTGGCTGAAACAGACGAGAATTGCCCTATATGCTACGAAAAGTTTAGCGATGTAATTATCACTCCCTGTTGTTCGCAGAAAATTGACACATACTGTTTGCGAAGGGTGTTTCTGGCCACTCCACGATGGACCACAAAAACCTGCCCACTTTGCAGAGCAGACATGAATTTTTTAGCACAATCACCGAATTTTGCAGTAACTGAAGAAGCACAGCAGGACTTGCCAGATTCTTATAACGAGCCCCGGGGTGTCCGTTCGGACCCTCTCGTTTTCACCAGGAGAACAGACCATCTAATATGTGACAGGCCAGTAGTCGGCGAGGATGGCCGGGTTCGGCAGTGCAGGAAAATCTGCAGGAATCTCATATCCCTGTCATACCACATACGCTGCTGTCACACCCAGCAACAAACCTGTTATGTGACCGTCACCTCCAAAGATGGGCGGTTAGGTCCATGTGGGAAAAAATTCAGAAATGCTCAAGCTCTGGCGCATCACAAAAGTAAATACCACACAGTGCAAAAGACCTGCGTAATGACCGTGATCGGCAAGAATGGCCGACAAATACCATGCCGGATGATCCACAGAAATGCCAGTGCCCTGGCGGACCACGAAAGAAAAAGACACTGACGGCAATGAAGCTGTGACATAACCGTGGGACTGAGGAGGACCAGCAGCGTCCACGTTGACTCGTTCCCACACTCTCAGGCACTCCGGGCTCCCATCTTGGGAATTCATCGGCTCCTCCTAAAAGAGACTACTTGCTTGAGGAGATGCACGAGCCAAATGGCTCGTGACTACCCTCTCATGGCTCGCCAACGGGTACTGCTGCAACGCAATCAATTTTCCTGGTCTACACTTGGTCTCGCAAAATTACTTGCAGAACATTTAAACCAGGATGTAAGAATAAATGACCAAACAGTCAATCTATGTACCACTGCTGTTACTGCTGTCTTTGTCTGCCACCTGCCATGCTCAACGATCGACACAACATTTTGTTGTCGAACTTGAACAGAATACAGATTTCCCTGAAACCCAGAGCTTGTCTGTCACGCAGCATGACCTGCGCACATTGCCGAACAACCCTTCAAGCATTGCCAAAACAAACAACTTTATGGGGTCAGATTCCCAGTCACCCGGACCCGGCAGTGACGGGCTAAAAACAGGCATTAGTGAGTCGATTTCGTGGCATCTGCTCTACGCTACCCATTTGCTGGTTGCCTGCAAACTGACCCTGACTACCAAAGACGCCCATCTAAACTCCAACATTTATTCATGGCTACCGTTTATTGTTGCCGACTCGTTGTTAAACACCTATTGGAGCCCGGATTCACCCATGTTTGGTACGATCGGACAACAAGAATTGAGCCAGTATTATCCGTTTGTGATCAATACAATGATGCTTAGCCCCGAAGATAACCCACAACAAAGCCAGCCATCAGAATCATCCGGTCAGCAGGTCTCAGGAACAACCACCCAACTTACAGGTTCTTTCACCAGCTCACTGGACTCAGGCTCTGGCGAAGGTAACGGAAACCCTGAACAACACCAGCACACTTACGGTTTGGATTGTTACGTCGATTCCTGTAATGGCGTCTGTCGATTCCGACCACCATCCGATAGCCAAGAGCTGGCTGAAGCAGGTGAGAACTGCCCTATATGTTTTGATAAATTTAACAATGCAATGGTTACTCCCTGTTGTTCACAGAAAATTGACACACACTGTTTATGAAGGGTGTTTCTGAACGCTCCGCGACGGTCAATGAAAACCTGCCCACTTTGCAGAGCAGATATGAATTTATTAGCACAATCACCTGATTTTGCAGTAACCGAAGAGGTACAACAGAACTTACCAGATACTCATAACGAGCCCCGGGATTTCCGTTCGTTGCCTTTCGTTTTCACAAGGAGAACAGACAATCTGACATGTCTCATACCCTTTGTCGACGAGGATGGCCTGCTGCGGTCATGCCAGAGAATCTGCTTAAATAGACGAGCCTTGACAGAGCACAAACGCCGCTGCCACAGAGGGCGATGAGTCTGTGAGGTCTAAATCAGCGAATATGGCCAATAGCTTCGATGTGGAAAGGTCTTCAAGACTGCCAATCCCTGAGTTTTCACAAAATGAGAAGCCACAGACGACAATGAACCTGTGACGTGACCACAGCCCGGGGGCTCAGCAGCCAGCGATAGAGTTTTTTTAACAAATGATCTTTGATAGAAAACACACCTGTTTTTCTGGTCTACACTTCTTCGCTTTAAATCAAAATGTAAGAAAAAAGTGATTCTAAACCCAATTTTTACGGCCCTGCTGTTACTCTTGTTATTATCCGTCACCAGCCGGGCTCAAGCATTAACAGAACGTTATATTGTCGAGCTTCAACAAAATACAGATTCTCCAGACAAAAGCTTTTCTAACCAACAGCACTACCCGCGTACATTGCCGAAAAACCCTTCAATCATTACCAAAATAAACAACTATGAAGGATCAGATTCCCCGGCAAATAACATACCACCCGGACCCTGCGGATACGGACTACATACGGCCATCATTGAGTCAATTTCGTGGCATGTGCTCTACGCTACCCATGCACTGGTTGCCTACGATCTGACCCTGACGACCAAAGACGTCTATATAAATTCCAACACCTATTCATGGCTACCGTTTATCGTTGTCGGCTTGCTGTTAAGCAGCTATTGGAATCCCGATTCCCCCATGTTTAATCCGGTTGGACAACAAGAATTGAGTCAGGATTATCCGTTTGTGATCAATACAATGATGCTTAGCCCCGGAGATAACGAACAACAAGGCCAACTGTCAGAATCATCCACCCAGCAAGCCTCAGGGACAACGACACGACTTAGAGGCATTATCAGCAGCCGCCAGCATTCTGACTCTGGTGGCGGTGACGGAGAACCTCAACAAAACCAGCATACTCTGGGTTTAAATTGTTTCGCGGATAACTGTAATGGCGTTTGTAAATTCCGACAATCTGGAGCAAGACCGAAAACAAGGTCAAGGCTCTACAGGAACTCAGAGCCACAGAGCTTACCTTCTGAAAAAGTCGGGTTCTCCTTTTCGCTAACCCAGACACTTTCACCATCCCCGGGAGCGTCTTCAGAAACACAACCAATAACAACACAAACGACGGAATTATCCCAACTGGATCATAGCCGCAGGGAAAGCCCGCAGGAAGCCCGAGCCAGTATAACGCCCCCTCCCGTATCGAGGCTGTGGAAAAGATTCTGCGCTGCTTTGGGTCGGAACCAACCTGACTTTTCCCAAACGGGCACCGTAAAAGCTGCGTCGGGTAACCAGAAAAGATACAGGACCGAACCGGAAACCTGTGACTTGCCCGTAGATCACCGCCCGAGGCCATGCAGACGTCTTTGCAAGAATGCTCGTCAGCTGAGCAAGCAAACAAGAATAGTGCATCTTCGAATGCCTGTTGGTGCAAACCGGGGACTTAGGCCTCCTGATGTAAATCAAAATCATCCAACCCCAAAAAGAGCAAGAGGATAAGTTTTGCAACACCCTCTTTCATGAGGGTAACATGTTTCGCTTGGCAGTCCGGAAACACCAAAGGACACAAGACTTCTAACTAAGTGACCGAAGTCATCCATCTAACCATCGAATGGCTCATGATTACACTCTCAGGGCCCAGCAATCGATACAGCTGCATTTTAATGAGTTTTTAGCAATTTTTTTTGTCAGAAAACACGCTTATTTTCCTGGTCTATACTTCTTCCCTTCAAACCAGGATGTAAGAATAAAGTGATTAAGAACCCTCTATTTGCGGCACTGCTGTTGCTGTCTGTCACCTGCCGGGCTCAGGTATTAACAGAACGTTATATTGTCGAGATTAAACAAAATACTGGCTCTCCAGACGGAAGTTTTTCTATCAAACAGCATGACCTGAACAAATTACCGCTCCCCCCTTCAACCACTACTAACATCAACGTTCATCCAGTCCGGGACTCTCAGGCAAATGACACAGCATTCGGGCTCAGCGTTTACGGGCTGAAAACGGTTATTATTGAGTCGATTTCGTGGCATTTGCTTTACACCACTCCTCTGCTGGTTGCTTACGAACTGTTCCTGACCACCCGTGACGCCCCTCAAAGCCCCAAAACTTATTCGCGACTACCTGTGGAAGCGTTTATCGCTGTCGGCTGGCTTTTAAACAGTTATTCGAACTTCGACTCACCGATGTTTAACACGATTGGACAACAGCAGGCGAGTCAGGATTACCCGTTCGTGATCAACACTATGATGCTCAGCCCGGCAGATAACCAACAGCATGACCAGCGGTCAAAATCATCCAGCCAGCCAGCTTCAGGAACAAGCACCCGGCTTATGGGCACTTTCTCCAGTCACGAGCATTATGTCTCTAGCGGCCGCAAAAGAGATCCTGAACTGGACCAACACACTTTTGGTTTAAATTGTTTCGCAAATGACTGTAATGGCGTTTGTCAATTCCGACAAGCAGAAGCAAGACCGGGAAAAAGGTCAAGGCTCAATGAGGACTTCGATCGACAGTCCACCCCTTGCAATGAGTTAACGCCCCCCTTCCCGCCAGGAATTTCAGAAACACAACAAATAACAACAGATACTACAAAATCATCCCCATTGGGTCAGAGCCAACCTCATTTTTCCAAAACAGGCACAATACAAACCCTGTCAGAAGACGAAGGTCTAGCGGATGACGATCCCCTTTCGGATGACGGTCCACTTTCAGATGAAGAACCTCTGTCGGATGATGAACCCCTGTCGGATGACGACAGCGATTACTACATTGAGCCACCAACCTGTGAGGTAATGGTGCGCGGGAGCGACGGCCAGTGGGAGATATGCGGGAAGGTCTGCGAGCCTTTTGAATTCCTGTCGGAACACAAAGGAACTCACCGAAGACGCCAGCCTTTTGATATGGACGAGTAAGGTAACCTCGGGCCTAATCTGCCCCTCTCTGTCGAGACTGTCGCAAAAGTACTGCGCTGATGCCGGTTAAAAAGGTAGCCCAGGCTTGCTCGCTTATCTTTTGCGACTTTCTTCAGCCTGGGAACCTATAGTCTATCTGAAGTTGTAGAGCGAGATTTTCTTAGGGGTATGCATTCCTACTAGGAATAAGTGAACGAGATGCTGGAGTTTTAGGATACCCTCTTTTTTCATAAGGTGGTCTAACCTTCTTCTCTATAGACAGGAATGCAAGTACAGAATCATTAACCAGTCACTCGTTACAGCACAGCTATTGCTGCTACTGTTGTCTGTAATCTGTCAGGCCGAACTGTGGACAGGATGTTTTACCGTTGAGCCTGAACAGAATGAAAACTTTCCAAACCACAGCTTTTCTATAAAGTGTGATCAGCCTGCAGTGCCTGGAAAGCGATCAGGCATTGCCAGTGCAGACACCTGTTCGGGATCAGCTTCACCGTCTAATGACAAGCGGCACAGACATGACGGTAACGAAGCAACAATGATCCTTATCGATTCGATTTCGTCGCAAAGATTTTATTCTACTAACCTGCTGGTTGCTTACGAACTGACCCTGGCCTCTGAGGACGCCGCTCTGAGTGCCAGCCCCTATTCATGGCTACCTTTAGAAGTGGTTGTCGCTGTCGGCTGGCTTTTAAAAAGTTATTGGAGCCCCGGTTCACCCCTGTTAAACACGATGGAACAACAGGGGGCATCTATGTTGTCACAGGTAGATCACGCTTTTTCAGTCATTACTGTGATGTTTAACTCTGGACATAACCAACAAGAAGGCCAACCATCAGAATCATCCTGCCAACAAGCCCCTGAAGCCAACAACCGGCCTACTGGCTCTCTCGCCAAGCCACTGCATTCTGACTTTGGTGACGGTAGCCAGAGCCCTGGACAAAACCAGCATACTTTAAGCCTGAATTGTTTCGTTCATCCCTGTTATGGCGTTTGTAAATTCCGACAAGCATCCGAAAACGCAGAGGCTGCTGAATGGCTGCTGGACATCGAAGAAAATTTGACAAACTACACTGAAAAAACACCCAAAAAAAGCTCATGCACTCATTTAGCCGATGGATACTGCTTTAGTTGCATGGATTATTTTGATCCTGTAGAACCGGGACAAACCATGCCTTTAAAAACATTTAATAATCTCGCTGACATCCAATTCCAATGCAACTCTGGTCAACTGTTTCAAACGTCTGGCTCTGATAGCAACCCAGACAATAACTGCAATCCTATAGAATCAATGAATACAGTAGCACCTGAGAACACTCTATCCGGAATAACACATTGCCATCAAGCCCTCTCCTGTGACGTCAAAGTGGTCGGGGAAGATGGGATGCAGTCGTGCGGGAAGATTTTCAAGAATGTTCGAACCCTTTCAATTCACAAAAAGAGATACCACACCGGACAAAAACGCTGTAATACAACTGTCGTCAGTAAAGATGGCCTGCAGCAGCCATGCGGGAGGCTATTGAAGAATGTTCAAGCTCTGTCAACTCACAAACAGAGATACCATACCGGACAAAAAAACTGTAATAGAACTGTCGTCGGGAATGATGGCCATCAAAAGCCATGCGGGATAGCTTTCAAGAATGCTCAAGCCCTGGCAGATCATAAAAGAAAAGTACATACCGGACAACAAATCTGCAACTTAATCGTGGTCAGGGAGGATGGCCTGCAGCAGCCATGCGGAAGGGTCTGCAAGAGTTCCAGAGCCCTGTCGGATCACAGAAGCATGCACCACACCAGCCACAGAACATGTAGTGTCATTGTGTTCAGGGAAGATGGCCTTCAGCGGCCATGCGGAAAGATCTGCAGGAGTAAAAAATCTCTGTCAGATCACAAAAGAAGTGTCCATAGCGGGCAAAAAACCTGTGACGTGATACAAGTCGGAGAAGATGAACGTTCGTCGCCATGCGGAAAAATTTGCAGGAGTACCATAACCCTGGAGCATCATAAAAGAAAACATCGAAAACGCCAGCCAGCCAGTGTGGTCCGGAACAAACCTGAGCCCTCAAAAAGTCACATTGAATAAGTAAAAATCTAATCTGTCTCCCGCCGTTACCGGGCTGTCACAAAACTCTGGTTCCCATGCTCAGGAGGGTGGTCTACTCTTCCTCTCTGTACACCAGAAAGCAAGGATAGAATTATTACACACTCACTCTTTGCGACACCTCTGCTACTTATGCTGATGTTGCCTGTCGTCTGCCAGGCCGAAGCGTTAACAAGACGTTTCATTTTTGAGCTTGCACAGGATGCAAGCTCTTCAAACGCGATTTTTTCTATACAGCGTGACCTGCCTGTATTACCGGTCAAAACGTTAGACATTGTCGACACAAATGACTACGCAGGGTCAGATTCACCATCGAATAAAAAACGACAGGGACTACTCTTTACGACACTGATGTTGGCGCTGTTGTTGTCTGTTACCTGTCAGGCAGATGCGTTGGCAAGACGTTTTGTTGTCAAACCCGGACAGGTTGCAGGCTTGCCAAATAAGAGCTTTTCTATAAATCCTTACCGACAGACATTGTCCGACAACCCGACAGAGATCGATCTTGAAAACGGCTATGCAGCCTCAGATTCTCCACCTGATGACAAACGACACAGAGCTGATGGTTACAGAGTAAAAACGCCCCTTATTGAGTTGATTTCGTGGCAATTGCCTGACCTCAGGCATCTTCTGGTTGCTTACGAACTGATCCTGACAATTAACACCACAACTCTCAGACCCAAACATTATTCCGGACTACCTGTCGAAGTGGGTGTCGCTCTCGGCTGGCTTTTCAAAAGCTATTGGAACCCCGATTCACTACTTTTTAATCCTATCAGACAACATTTTTTATCTATATTGAAACGGGGGGAAAACCTGTTCCAGATCATCACTGTGATGTATGGCTCTGGATATGACCCAGCAAAAAACCCGTCATCAGGATCATCCAGACAGCAAACCCTGAAAACCCATACCCACACTACAGGCACTTTCACTAGCCTCTTGAATCATGGGTATAGTGACGGTGACGAAGGCCCTGAACAAGACCAACATACATTGGGTTTAAATTGTTTCATCTACCCCTGCCGTGGCGTTTGTAGATTCAGACCATCATTTGATAGCAGAGAGCCCGCTGAAAAGGCTTTGAATCCCGAAGAAAGATCGACAGACTACAAAGAAGAAACACCCAGACAAAGCTCATGCTCTCATTTAGCCAATGGATACTGTTTTAGTTGTCTGGATCACACTAATTCTCTAAACATTTCATGTTCACAACAAAACACATTTCCAGAAACAAGGGATTATTTCCCTGGCATTCAAAGCCAATACACTTCCAGCCAGCTATCAGAGCCAGTGACCCATGACATTGATAACAACTGTTCAAACGATGTCGCTATAGGCGAGGCCGACTTTACTTTGATCAGTGCAGTAGCCGACTTTAAAAATGTCGCTAACGAGCCACTCGGTGACGAAGTATCAATGCTCAGTAATTTGTCTTTCACCACTGATAATTTTGCGGTCATGAATGAGTCAGTCAGTTTTGAAAGTCGTCTCGAAGAAATCGGGATTTCCTTTACACAAACCCAGACGGGCACAGTACAAACTTCTTCAGTATCTGACAATGTCCAGATAGAAACGGCATATTCTCAAGAAACTCAGTCGGTTCAAAAAAGCAAATACCACAACGGGCTAGTCTGTGACTACAAAATAGCTGGAAAGGATGGCCAGCCGCGACTCTGCGGAAGAGTCTACAAGAATACCAAGGCCCTGACGTGTCACAGAAGCAAATACCACAGCGGGAAAAAATTCTGTGACATGATCGTGGTCGGGGAAGATGGCCAGCAAAGACCATGCTGGAAAGCCTTTATGAATGCTCAAGCTCTGTCGAATCACAAGAACAGAGAGCACACCGGACCACAAATCTGTGACGTGACTGTCGTCGGCGAGGATGGCCAGCTGCGGCCATGCGGGAAGGCCAGTAAGAATATTCATGCCCTGTCGAGTCACAAAAACGAATACCACAACGGCCAGCAACAAATCTGTGACATTATCGTGGTCGGGGAGGATGGCCAGCAGAGGCCATGCAGGAAAGCCTGCAAGAATGCTAAAGCCCTGTCGAGTCACAGGAACAGATACCACACCGGACCACAAATCTGTGAGGTGACTGTCGTCGGGGAGGATGGCCAGCAGCGGCAATGCGCGAAGGTCTGCAAGAATATTCTTGCCCTGTTGACGCACAAAAGCGGATACCATACCGGCCAGCAAACCTGCGATGTATCCGTGTTCGGTGAAGATGGCCAGCGACAGCCATGCGGGAAGGTCTGCAATAGTGCTGTGGCCCTGACACGCCACAAAAACAAATGCCACACCAGGACAAGAACCTGTGACATGCCCGTGATCGGGGAAGATGGCCAACAAAGGCCATGCGGAAAGTTCTGTGTGAATAATCTTGTATTTGCGTATCACAAAACCGCATACCACTCCGGGCAGTCAACCTGTGAAGAAATCGTAATCGGGGAAGATAGACAGCAGCGGCCATGCGGGAAGGTCTTTAGCAATGTTAAATGCCTGTCATCTCACAAAATCAGATATCACGGCAGGGAACAAACCTGTGATGTGGTAGTCGTCTCAGAGGATGGTCAGACGCAGCGCTGTGGGAAGGTCTGCCCCCATCCTATAGCCCTGCGGTATCACAAACAAAATCACGGCAAACAAAAAAGCTGTAACCTGACCGTGATCGGGAAAGATGGCCAGCAGCGGCCATGCGGGAAGGTCTGTAAGAATGCTAAATGTCTGTCATCTCACAAAAGCAGATACCACAAAGGGGAAAAAACCTGTGACGTGCCAGTCGTCTCAAAGGATGGCCAGGCGCAGCCGTGTGGGAGGGTCTGCATCAATAATCAAGCTCTGAAGAATCACAAAAGAAGAGACCACGGAGAGAAACAAACCTGTTACCTGACATTGGTCGGGGAAGATGGCCAGAAAAGGCCATGCGGTGTGGTCTGCAAGAATGCTTCATCGATGTATGAACACATGAGAAGGCATCGAAAACGCAAACATGTTGATGTGGACCAGAACAATGAACTCCGTCCCTGAACTGACAACCACCCTTTCATGAAGTGATCTATCATTCATTCTTTAAACCATCAGGCAAGGATAGAATTATTAAACATTCACTCTTTGCGGTAACGCTTCTACTGCTACTGTCATTATCTGTCCTCAGTCAGACCGAGCCTGGAACAGGACGTTTTATTGTCAGGATTGAACGGACTGCAGGTTATCAAAAACAAAACTTTTCTATAAAGCCTGACCGTCACGCATTGTCGGGCACACCGTCAGACATTGCCGACACAATCAGCTTCGCAGGATCAGATTCGCTGCTTGATGACAAAGGAGACAGATTGGGTACTCACGGAGTAAAAACGCCCCATATCGAATCAATTTCCTGGCAACTGCTTTACGTCACGAATCTGCTGGCTTCTTTCGAGCCGATCCAGACCACCAAAGACGTCCTTCAAAGCCCTTATTCTCATCTATGTCTACCTGTAGAAATAGTTATCGCTGTCAGCTGGCTTTTAAAAGGCTGTTGGCCCCCTGATTCATCATTGTTTAACCCGATTGAACCACTGATCGAACAACAAGAAGCGAGTCAAAACCAGCCGTTTATGATCACCACTGTGATGATTGGCCCCGAACATCAGCAACAACAAAGTCAGCCATCAGATTCAACCCGCCAACAGTCTTCGGGTACGACCATTCCTTATAAAGGCTCTTTCACTCCTCCCATGAATTCTGGCTCTGGTGATGGTGAAGAAAATCCTCAACAACACTCACATACTTTCGGTTTCAATTGTTTCACCAATCCCTGTCATGGTATTTGTCTATTCCGACCATCATCCGATAATGGAGAACCCGATGAATGGCTAGTGAATTCCATAGCAAAATCATGCCCCCATTTGGCTGGTGGAAATTGCTTTAGTTGCATAGATCATTTTCATTCTCAAAACACCAAAGACTCCCGGGAAAGTTCGCATTTCGGAACACTGGATGATCTTTTTGACATTCAGCGTCATTATGACTTTGATCTGCTATTTGAGCTACCTACTCATGACACTGGCAGCCACTTTGCCAATAGCTGCAACCCTGAACAAGCAGCAATTGCAGGGGACAATCATACAACGGCCCCTGACAGGCAAAAAATCTGCGACGCGATCGTGACTGGGAAAGATGGTCGGCAGCAGCCATGCCAGAAGGTCTGCAAGAATGCTCGAATTCTGACATCTCACAAAGCCAAGGCGCACAATGGGCAAAGAACCTGCGAGGTAACAGTGTTCGGGAAAGATGGCCAGCCGCAGCCATGCGGGAAGGTCCTCAAAAATACTCAATCTCTTTCATCCCACAAAAACAGATACCACTCAGGGCAGAAGACCTGTGACGTATACGTGATCGGCGAGGATGGCCAGAAGCGGCCATGCGGGACGAACTGCAAGAACGCTCAAGTCCTGACGATTCACAAAAAACAACATCACACCGGACAACAAACCTGTAGCGTGTTGGTGGAGGGGATGAATAAGCAGCTGCAACAATGCGGGACGATCTGCTTGAATGCTCAGGCCCTGCAGATGCACAAAAGCAATCATCACTCCGAGCAAAAAACATGTAGGGTATTCATGGTTGGGGAGGACGGTCAGACGCGGTCATGCGGTAAGATCTTCAAGAATAATCGAGACCTGTGTAATCACAAAAAAAAAGATCACTCCAAGCAACAAACCTGTGACTTGACAGTGCAAGGGAAGAATGGCCAGCCGCAGCCATGCGGAAAAGTCTGTAAGAATGCCAAAGCCCTGACGGATCACAAAAGCAGAGGTCACAGCGGGCAACAAACCTGTGCCACAAAAGTGATCGGGAAAGATGGTCAAGCTCATCCATGTGGGAAGATCTGCAAGAATGCTCGTGTCCTCAGATATCACAAATTAATCGCCCACACCAGCCAACAAACCTGTGAAGTAAAGGTAGTTGGGGAGAATGGTGAGCCGCAGCCATGCGGAAAAGTCTGCAAAAATGCCAAAGCTCTGACGGATCACAAAAGAAGACACCGTAAACGCAAACGTGCTGATGTCGATCAGGAGGATAAACTCGATCCCCGAACTGATACCCATATTTTCGTAAAATGATTTATCCTCTCTGTCTAATGAGTCGATTTCTCGGCAGTTGTTTTAAACCCTCTGTACTCTGGCTCTGGTGGCAGTAATGGAGGTCCTCAGGAACTCCTGCATGCAATGGGTTTATTGCTAATGTCCGGGAGTTTGCTCTCCAGCATAGATGATTTTGCAGACGTTAATCAGCTGCACGATTTAAATAGTCTTCTTGAAGAAATCTGGATTTCCATTACGCTTAACCATTCAGAAGCACAACCGAATCGTCACATTTGGGTCAGAGCCAACCTCATCTTTCTTTGGCTGACGCATTAAAGGTTTCGATAGGTGACAGTAATTGGAGAGGATGGCAGGCTGCGGCCATGGGGGACGATCGGTAAGAACCCTCGTAGTCCGGGGTGGTAGCTTTAATCCCTGGTCTGACCACCGCACCTTCATGAGGAAGACACAAAAAAATACTTATTTTCCTGACCTATCCTTCCTCTCTTTAAACCAGAAGACAAGGACGGAGTTATCAGACACTCACTCTCTGCGGCGCCGATTTTGCTGCTAATATTGTCTGTCACTTCCCAGACCGAAATGTTGACAGACCGTTATAGTGTTGAACTTCAACAGCATGCAAGTTCTCCAAATCAGGGCTTTTCTATAAATTCTGTTACTAGTACACTGTCGTATTATATGTCAGACTTAGTCGATTTCAACGGCTATTCAACCTCAGGTTCGCCACCTGATGAAAAACGACACATATACACCACAAACCTGCTGGCTGCATGCAAACTGATCCTGACCATCAAAGAAGCTCCACAATACTCACCCTCTTATTCACGGTTTTCTGTAGAAGTGATTGTCGCTGTCGATTGGCTTTTAAAAAGCTATTGGAACCCCGACTCATCACTGTTTAAACCGATTGAGCACATGGCGTCTTTGACAATCATCACTGCAATGTTTGGCTCTGGACATAACACACCGCAATACCAGCCATCAGGATCATCTGGCCAGAGAGCCTCAAAGGCTGCTCGCCAGGACACAGATTATTTCACAAGTCTCTTATATTCTGGCTCTGGCAGCGGTAACGGCGGCCCTCAACAACACCTGCATACCATGGGTTTAAATTGTTACGTTTATCCTTGTCATGGTGTTTGTAGCTACCGACTCTCTGCTGATAGCAGAGAGTCAATTGAATGGCTGCCGAATTCTGATGTAAGTGCGACAGGCCACATGTGGGCAACTTCCCGACAGAGCTCATGTCCTCATTTGCCCAGTGGCTACTGCCATCACTGTGTAAGCCATTTTAACCCTGTTAACGCTAAAGATTCCGCACAAAGATCGCTTATCGAACTATGGAATGATTTTTCTGACGTTCAACCCACCCTCTATTCTGGCCAACCATTTGAGTCTAATTCGCATGGCATTGGTTTCAACCCAGACGGGTCACTGAATAATGAAGTACCAATGCACAGGAATTTGCTCTCCAGCGTTGATAATTATGCGGCCATTGACAGACTTCCCGAGACAGATAGTTTTCTTGAAGAAGTCGGAATGTCCATTACGCTTAACCATTCGGCAACAGAACAAAAAAACACCGGATCACCCCAATTGAGTCAGAACCAACCTCACCTTTCTCAGACAGATGCATTACGAGTCCAGGTAGCAGAGAACGACTGCACTGGGCAGACAACTTGTGTCGAGATCCTGTTCGAGGAGGATGGCCAGCAGCGACTATGCGGGAGGGCCTACAAGAATTACAAGTCTCTGGCATCTCACAAAAGCAGAATCCACACCGGGCAAAAAAACTGTTACATGGCCGTGGTCAATAAAGATGGCCAAACACAACCATGTGGGAAGGTCTTTAAGAATGCCGGCGCCCTGGCATGTCACAAAAACAGATACCACAACACGAAGCAAACCAGTATTGTTACTGTGATCGGGGAGGATGGCCAGCACCAGCTATGCGGCAAGCTCTACCCAACTGCCCACGCCATTTCGATTCACAAAAGAAGAGTCGAAAGGAAAAGAAATACCTGTAATGTGGCCCTGGTTTCAGAAGATGGCCTGCAGCGGCCGTGCGGGATGCTCTTCAAGAATGTTCAATCTCTGTCGGTTCACAAAAATAGATACCATACCGGGCAACAAGCCTGTGACGTGATCGTGGTCGGAGAGGGTGGCCTGCAGCGGCCATGCGGGATAGTCTGCAAAAATACTCTATCCCTGTCAGTTCACAAAAGTAGATACCACACCGGGCAAAAAACCTGTGACGTGACCATGATTGGAAAGAATGGCCTACAGCAACCGTGTGGGATGATCTTCAAGAATGCTCAATCTCTGTCGTCTCATAAAGGCAGAGCCCACAGTAAGCAAAAAAAAATTTGTGACGCGACCCTGGTCGGGGAAAATGGACTGCAACGACAATGCGGGTTAGTCTGCAAAAATGCACCATCTCTATCAGTACACAAAAGCAAATATCATCGCAGACAACAAACCTGTGACGAAATCGTGGTTGGGAAAAATGGCCAGCTGCGACCATACGGGAAATTCTGCAAGAATGCTGGTGTCCTCCGGGATCACAAAAAAACACATCGAAAGCGCCAGTCTGTTGATGCGAATCAGGACAATGACTCCGATTCTCAAGAAGGCAAAGTAAACAAAGCAAAATGAATTAAATAACGATCTGATACTCATCCTCTCAAACACATTTATTTTCTTGATCTATCCTTCATCTCTGTGAACCATAATACAATGATAGAATTATTAAACACTCACTCTTTAAAACACTGCTGTTGTTACTTTCGCTATCTATCGTCTGTCAGGCAAAACCGTTGACAAGACGTACTGTTGTCGAGCTTGGACAAGATGCAGACTTTCCAAACCAGAGCTTTTCTATAAAGCTTAAGCTGAACACGTTGCCGGGTAGCCCTTCAGTCATTGCTGACAAAAACAGCTATGAAAGACCAGATTCGCCGCCTGATAATAATCGACAAGAATCGTTCGGTTACGAAATAAAAACGGCCATCATTAACTCGAGTTCCTGGCAGTTGCTTTACGCTACTCACCTTCTGGTTGCGTTCGAACCGATCCTTACCACCAAAGACGCCCCTCCATGCGCCAGCCCTTATTCATGGCTACTTGTAGAAGTGGTCATCACTGTCAACTGGCTTCTAAAGAACTATTGGAATCGCGACTTATTGCAGTTTAAGCCGATTAAACACCCAGCGACGTCTGCAGCCATCACTGCGATGTTTAGCCCAAGACACAATCCATCACAAACTCAACAATCAGAATCGTCCTGCCGGAAGCCCTCAAAGGCAGCTACCCACGCCAAAGGCTATTTCAATAGACTGCTATATTTTGGCTCTGCCGACGGTAACGGAGACCCAAAACAACAACTGCATACTATGGCTTTCAGTTGCTACGTCTATCCTTGTCATGGTGTTTGTAAATACAATCCATCTTACGCAGCGACACTCGAACAAAGCTCATGCCCTCATCTGACCAGTGAATACTGCTATAGTTGCGTAAGTCATGTTAAACCTGTTAACGCTACAAATATCGAACAAGAATCGCTTTTCGAACTATGGAATGATCATTCTTACATTCAGCCCCTATTCGATTTTGACCAACTATCCGAGCCAAATCTGCATGACATTGATGTCAACCCGACCGAACCACCCGACCACGAATTACCAATGCCCGGGAGCCTGCTCTCCGGCATCGATAATTTCGCAAACAATAATCGGCCATTCTGTGTAAATAGTTTTCTCAAAGGTATAAGTATTCCCGTTAGGGTTAACCATTCAGAAACACAACAAAAAACCACCGAATCATCCCAATCGGATCAGAACCATCCTCATCTTTCTCAGACAGACGCAATCCAGTTGCAGCCTGCAATTAACGACCACACCAAGCAGATAGCTTGTAACGTGACCGTGGTTGAGGAGGGTAACCAGCCGCGACCATGCGGTGTAGTCTGCAAGAATGTCAAAGCTCTGAGATGTCACAAAAGCAAGTACCACACCGGGCAAAAAACCTGTGACATAACAGAGGTTGGGCAGGATGGCCTGAAGCGGCATTGCGGGACGGTCTACAAGAATGCTCAATCCCTGTCGTCTCATAAAAGGAGAGCCCACAACCAGCAAAAACAAACCTGTGAAATGGGCGTGATTGGGGAGGATGGTCTGACACGGCCATGCGGGAGAGTCTGCAAAAATGCGCCGTCTCTGGCGGTTCACAAAAGCAGATACCATACCGGGCAACAAATTTGTGATGCAGCCGTGGTCGGGGGGGATGGCCAACAGTGGCCATGCGCGATGATCTGCAAGAATGCCCAAACCCTGTCGGATCACAAAAGAAGAGACCATAGCAGGCAAAAAGCCTGTGGCATAATAATGGTTGGGGACAATGGCCAGTGGAATATATGCGGCAAAATCTACAACAATCCTTATGCTCTGTCGGCTCACAAAAGAAAATATCACCCCAGGCAAAAAACCTGTTACGTGAAAGTATTCGGGCAGGATGGCCTGTCGCAGAGATGCGGGTTGGTCTGCAGCAGTGCTCTGGCCCTGTCATATCACAAAAAAACACATCGAAAACGCAGCACTTTTAATATCAGTGACGACAAGTAACTCAGCCCCTGATCTGACACTCCCCATTCCATAAAGTTGTGCCCCTTACAGCCTTAGTTTTTTAATAGAGTTTTTTAACATAAGGTCTTTGACAGATAAACACTCTTATTTTCTTGATCTATCCTTCCTCTCTGCAACCCGTAACACTAGGATAAAATTATTAAACACGCATCCCTTGTAACCCTGCACTTGCTGGTATTTTTCTTATCTGTCTTCTGTCAGGCTGAAACATTGACAAGACGTTTTATTGCCTTGCCTGAACAGGATACAGGTTTTCCAAATCAGAACTTTTCTATGAAAAATAACCGGCGTACTTTGTCAGGCAGCCCATCAGACATTGACGACACACCCAGCTACGCAGGATCTGATTCGCCGCAAGATCAAAAACGACACGAACCTGGCGGTTATAGAGTAAAAACGATAATCATTGAGTCGACTTCGTGGCAATGGTATTACGTCACTCATCTGCTGGTTGCTTTCGAACTGATCCAGACCAACAGAAACATCCCTCTAAGCTCTCACAGTTATTCATGGGTACCTGTAGAAGCGTTTTTCACGGTTGGTTGGCTTTTAAAAAGCTATTGGAACCACGGTTCACCGCTATTTAAACCAATTGAACAACAGGAGGCGACATCTGTGCTGACACAGGGGGATCAGTCGTTTGCGATCACCACCATGATGTCTGGCTCTGGACATCAACAACAAGGCCAGCCATCAGAATCATCTGTCCAGCAAGCTTCACATTTCTCCACCCTGCCTACAGACTATTTCACAGGTCTCATGTATTTTGACTCAAGCGGAGGCAGGGGGGGCTCTGGACTATACTCACACACCTTTGGTCTAAATTGTTTCGTCCATCCATGTCGTGGCGTTTGTCACTTGGGATCATTACCCTTTCACCACTTATATTCTTTATACGGTTTTTTTGGTTTATCCGATTCATCTGACTCATCTGACTCATCTGACTCATCCGATTCATCCGATTCATCTGACTCATCTGACTCATCTGACTCATCCGACTCATCTGACTCATCTGACTCATCTGACTCATCCGATTCATCTGACTTATCCGATAGCGAAGAGCTGAATTCCGAAGAAAGTTCGACAGGGCACGCAGAATATAATTGCAACTATATGGACGGGGTCGCATCACAGTCAGTAGATGCAGAGAAGAACGATAGAATTGGCCCTGCCGGGCAGGTCATCTGCAACCTGATAGTGGTTGGGGAGGACGGCCGACAGAAGCTATGCAGGAAAGTCTGTGAGAATACTCGATCCCTGTCGTCTCACAAAAGCATATACCACTCCGGGAATAAAATCTGTAACTTTACAGTGACCGGGAAGGATGGTCAGAAGCAGCCATGCGGGTCAGTCTTCAAGAATGCTAAATCTTTATCATCACACAAAAGCAGATATCACTCCGGACAGAAAATCTGTAAAGCGATCATTGTCGGGAAGGACAGTCAGAAGCGGCCATGCGGGGTTGTCCTCAAAAATGCTCAATCACTGTCTGTACACAAAAGCAGATACCACAGCGGCCAAAAAATCTGTAGGTTCACCGTGTTTGAGGCGAACAAGCAGCCGCGACCCTGTGGAAAACTCTGCAAGAATGCTAAGGCCCTCTGGGATCACAAAGGAAAATACCACTCCGGGCAAAAAACCTGTAACTCTAAATTGATCGGGGAGGATGGTCAGCAGAAACTGTGCCTGATGACCTTCAGAAATTCCAGAGTCCTGTTGGATCACAAAAACAGATACCACTCAGAGCAAAAAAGCTGTGACTTCACTGTGTTCGCAGAGGATGGCCAGCCACAGCCATGCGGGAAGATCTGCAAGAATACCAGAGTCCTGCTTGATCACAAAAGAAAAGAGCACACTGGACAAAAAACCTGCGACTTGACATGGGTCGGGGAGGATGGCCAGCCGCGTTCATGCGGGAAGCTATGCAAGAATGCTAAAGCCCTGTCGGATCACAAAAGCAAACAACACAGCAGGCAAAAAATCTGTGGCGTAACCATTTTCCCAGAGCACAGCCGACCTCGGGCATGCGGGAAGATCTGCAAGAGTTCTCAGGCCCTGTCAGCTCACAAAACCAGAGCCCACAGCGGGCAACGAACCTGTGACCGGACCGTGATCGGTGAAGATGCTCGTCCACGCCCGTGCGGAGAGGTCTGCAAGAGTTTCAGAGCCCTGTCAGATCACAAAAGAGACAAGCACACAGGGCAACAAACCTGTTACGCGACCGTGGTCGGAGAGGATGGTCGGCAGCGACCATGCGGGAAGGTATTCAAGAATGCTCAAACCCTTTCGAATCACAAAAGAATACACCGTAAACGCATGCCTGTTAATGTGAACCTGGACAATGACCTCATTCCTTGAACTGATAACCCCCCTCTTAGAGGGAAAGACAAAACAATAAACTTATTTCTTGATCTATCCTTCCTCTCTGTAAATCAGAAGACAGGGATAGAATTATTAAACACTCACTTTTTTTGGTACTGCTATTGCTGTCGTTGTCTGTCATCTGCCAGGCTAAGCCGTTAACAAGGTGCTTTGTTATCGAACTTGAACAGAATGCAGATTTTTCAAACCAGAACTTTTTTATAAAGCTTGACCGACGAACATTGTCAGACAACCCGTCTGACATTGCCGAGACTAATGGCTGTATAGAACCCGGTTCACCGCCTGATAAAAAACGACACAAACCTGACATTTACGGTATAAAGACGCCCCTGATTGAGTCGATTTCCTGGCAATGGCTATACGCTACGAATCTGCTGGTTGCTTATGAACTGATCCTGAACACCAAAGACACCTTTCAATGCCCAACCCTGTATTCATCGCTACCTCTGGAAGCGGCCATCACTGTCGGCTGGCTTTTAAAAAGCTATTGGAACCTCGACTCACTGCGGTTTAACCCAATTGAACAACAAGAGGCGAATCAAAATCACCCGTTTGCCATTACCACTATGATGGCTGGCTCTAAACAGAATCAACCTCAATATCAGCCATCACAATTATCCGGTCAGCATACCCCAAAGGCCAGTACTCATATTACAGGCTATTTCACCAGCCTTCTGTATTCTGACTCTGGCAGTGGTAATGAAGACCCTCAACAATACCTGCACACTCTGGGTTTAAATTGTTTTATCTATCCCTGTAACGGTGTTTGTCGATTCCGACAATCTTCCGATCCGTCCAATAGCGTAAACGGGGTCGCCTCAGAATCAATGGTTGCAGGCGCAGCCGATACAACTCCCCCCGTCAGAAAGACAACCTGCAATGTGATCCTGATCGGAAACGATGGCCAGTTGCGACAATGTGGGAAGTTTTTAAAGAATAAAAAATCACTTTGGACTCACAAAAACAAATGCCATACCGGGCAAGAAACCTGTGACGTAACATTATCAGGAGAAGATGACCAGCCGCGCCCCTGTGGAATGGTCTGCAGTAATGCCAAAAAATTGGCATCTCACAAAAAGAGATTCCATAGTGGGCAACAAACCTGTAATACGACCGTGGTCAGCAAGGATGGCCAGCCGCGACCATGTGGAAAAATCTGCAAGAGTTCCGTAGCCCTGTCAGAGCACAAAAGCAAATCCCACACCGGGCAAAAAACCTGTAACTTGACCGTGCTCGGGGAGAATGACCAGCTGCAGCCTTGCGGGAGGGTCTTCAAGAATACACAAACACTCTTATCTCACAGAAGGAACATCCATTCCGGGCGAAAAACTTGTGAAATAACCATGGTCGGGGAAGATGGCCAGCCACAGCCTTGCGGGAAAGTCTACAAGAATATTCAAGCCCTGTCGTATCATAAAAGAAGCATACACAGCGGGCAACACATCTGTAATGAAAAGGTTGTCGGGGAGGATGGCCAGCCATGGCCGTGCGGGGAGATCTGCAAGAGTGCTCAAGCCCTGTCGAATCACAAAGCCAGATGCCACACCGGGCAAAAAACCTGTAACGAGGCCGTGGTCGGGGTGAATGGCCAGCTACAGCCTTGCGGGAAGGTCTTCAAGAATGGACGATCACTGTCATGTCACAGAAGGTGCATCCACAGCGGGCAAAAAACCTGTGACTTGACCGTGCCCGGGGAAAATGACCGACCACAACCATGCGGGACGCCCTGCAAGAATGCTCAGGCCCTTCGGGATCACAAAAGAAAAGCTCACACCGGACAACAAACCTGTGACTTGACCGTGCTCGGGGAGAATGACCAGCTGCAGCCTTGCGGGAAGGTCTTCAAAAATACACAATCACTGTCATCTCACAGAAGATGCCACCATTCCGGGCGACAAACTTGTGGAATAACCATGGTCGGGGATGATGGCAAGCCACGGCCTTGCGGGAAAGTCTACAAGAATATTCAAGCCCTGTCGTATCACAAAAGAAGCATGCACAGCGGGCAACTCATCTGTAATAAAAGCGTTGTCGGGGAGGATCGCCAGCCATGGCCGTGCGGGAAGACCTGCAAGAGTGCTCAAGCTCTGTCGGATCACAAAGCCAGATACCACACCGGGCAAAAAACCTGTAATGAGGCCGTGATCGGGGTGGATGGCCAAACGTGGTCGTGCGGGAAAATCTGCAAGAGCGTCAGAGCACTGTCGGATCACAAAAGAATACATCGAAAACGCAAGCCCGTTGCTAATTACCGGAACAATGACCCCACTCATTGAACTGTCCCCTCTTTGATGAGGAAATCAACACACTTATTTTCTTGATCTATCCTTCCTCTCTGTAAATCAGAAGACAGGGATAGAATTATTAAACGTTCACTCTTTTCGGTATTGCTGTTGCTGTTGCTGTTGTTGTCTGTCATCTGCCATGCTAAGCCGTTAACAAGGTGCTTTGTTATCGAGCTTGAGCAGAATGCAGATTTTTCAAACCAGAACTTTTGTATAAAACTTGACCGACGAGCATTGTCAGACAACCCGTCTGACATTGCCGTTACTAGTGGCTGTATAGAACCCGGTTCACCGCCTGATAAAAAACGACAAAAACCTGACATTTACGGTATAAAAACGGTCCTGATTGAGCCGATTTCCTGGCAATGGCTATACGCTATGAATCTGCTGGTTGCTTATGAACTGATCTTGATCACCAAAGACACCTTTCAATGCCCAACCCTTTATTCATTGCTACCTCTGGAAGCGGCCGTCACCGTCGGCTGGCTTTTAACAAGCTATAGGAACCTCGGCTCATCGCTGTTTAACCCAATTGAACAACAAGAGGCGAATCAAAATCACCCGGTTGCGATCACCACTATGATAGCTGGCGCTGAACATAATCAACCTCAATTTCAGCCATCACAATCATCCAGTCAGCATACCCCACAGGCCAGTACTCATATTACAGGCTATTTCACCAGCCTTCTGTATCCTGACTCTGGCGGCGGTAATGAAGACCCTCGACAATACCTGCATACTCTGGGTTTAAATTGTTTTATCTATCCCTGTAACGGTGTTTGTCGATTGCGACAATCTTCCGATCCGTCCAATAGCCTAAACGGGGTCGCCTCAGACGGGGTCGCCTCAGACGGGGTCGCCTCAGACGAGGTCGCCTCAGACGAGGTCGCCTCAGACGAGGTCGCCTCAGACGAGGTCGCCTCAGACGAGGTCGCCTCAGACGAGGTCGCCTCAGACGAGGTCGCCTCAGACTCGATGGCTGCAGGGGCAGTCGATACGACTCCCCTGGTCGGACAAACAACCTGCAACATAATCCTGATCGGAGATGATGGCCAGCTGCGACAATGTGGGAAGTTATTAAAGAATAAAAAAGTACTTTGGTCTCACAGAAGCAAATACCATACTGGGCAAAAAACCTGTGACCTAACATTATTCGGCGAAGATGGCCAGCCGCGCCGCTGCGGGAAGGTCTACAAAAGTGCTCAAGCCTTTTCTGAACATAAAAGCAGAATCCACAGTGGAAAAAAAACCTGTGATGTGACAGAAGTGTCGAAGGATGGCCAGCATCGACCATGCGGTAAGGTCTGCAAAAATTCCACAGCCCTGTCGAATCACAAAAGAATAGCTCACTCGGGACAACAAACCTGTGATGCCAACCTGGTTGGGGAGGATGGCCAGCTATACCCATGCGGGAAGCTCTGCAAGAATGCTAAAACCCTGTCGAATCACAGAAACCAATATCACACCGGGCAAAAAACCTGTGACGTAAAAGTCGTCGGAGACGATGGTCAGCCTCAGCCATGTGGAATGGTCTGTCAGAATGCTAAAGTTCTGTCGGATCACAAAAACAACTTCCACACCAGTCAACAAAGTTGTGATGCGAGCGTGGTTGGGGACGACGGCCAGCAGCGGCTATGCGGGAGGGTATACGGGAGTGTTCGATCTCTGTCGGTTCATAAAAGCAACAGCCACACCGGACAAAAAACCTGTGCCGTAACAGTAATTGGTGAGGATGGCCAGCCAGGGCCGTGCGGATTGGTCTGCAAGAATCTTAAAGCCCTGTCGAATCACAAAGCCAGATATCACAGCAAGGAAAAAACCTGCAAGGAGACCGTGTTCGGGTTAGATAGTCAACCGCGGCCGTGCGGGAAAGCCTGCAAGAATGTCAAAGCCCTGTCGGACCACAAAAGACAACACCGTAAACGCAAGCCTGTTGGAGTGAACCGGGACAATGACCTCAGTCCTTGAACTGATAACCGCCCCCTTAACGGGAAAGACAAACAAACACACTTATTTTCTTGATCTATCCTTCCTCTCTGTAAACCAGAAGACAGAGACAGAATTATTAAACACTCACTCTTTGCGGCACTTCTGTTACTGTCGTTGTCTGTCATCTGCCAGGCTAAACCGTTAACAAGGTGCTTTGTTATCGAGCTTGAACAGAATGCAGATGTTTCAAACCAGAACTTTTTTATAAAGATTGACCGAGGGACATTGTCAGGCAACCCGTCTGACATTACCGATACAAACGGCTTTAAAGAACCCGGTTCACCACCTGATAAAAAACGACACAAACTTTACATTTACGGTATGAAAACGACCCTGATTGAGTCGATTTCGTGGCAATGGCTACAGGCTACGATTATGCTGATTGCTCATGAACTGACCCTGACCACCAAAGACACCTTTCAATGCCCAACCCTTTGTTCATGGCTACCTCTGGAAGCGGTTATCGCTGTTGGCTGGCTTTTAAAAAACTATTGGAACCCCGACTCACCGCTGTTTAACTCAATTGAACAACAAGAGGAGAATCAAAATCACCCGTTTGCCATTGCCACTATGATGCCTGGCTCTGAACAGAACCAACCCCAATATCGGCCATCACAATCATTGGATCAGCATACCCCACAGGCGACTGCTCATATTACAGGCTATTTCACCAGCCTCCTGTATTCTGACTCTGGCAGCGGTAATGAAGACCCTGAACAACACCTGCACACTTTGGGTTTAAATTGTTTTATCTATCCCTGTAACGGTGTTTGTCGATTTCGACAATTTTCCGATCCATCCGATAACGTGAACGGGGTCGCCTCAGAGTCAATGTTCACAGGGGCAGCCTATACAACTCCCCCTGTCGGACAAGTAACCTGCAACGTGATCCTGATCGGAGATGATGGCCAGCTGCGACAATGTGGGAAAGCTTTAAAGAATAAAAAAATACTTAGGTCTCACAAAAGCAAATACCACACTGGGCAAAAAACCTGTGACGTGACATTATCAGGAGAAGATGACCAGCGACGCCCCTGTGGGAAGGTCTACAAAAGTGCTCAGGCTTTGTCTGAACATAAAAGCAAAGTCCACGCCAGAAAAAAAACCTGTGACTTAACAGAAGTAGGGGAGGATGGCCAGCCGCGAACATGCGGGAAGACCTACAACGGTGCACAAGCCCTCTCAATTCACCAAACCAAATACCACACCGGGCAAAAAACCTGTGAAGTAACCGTGGTCGGGAAAGATGGCCAGCCGCAGCCGTGCGGGAAGGTCTGCAGTAATGCAAAAAAATTGGCATCTCACAAAAAAAGAGTCCACAGCGGGGAACAAACCTGCAATACGACCGTGATCAGTGAGGATGGCCAGCCGCGAACATGTGGGAAAATCTGCAAGAGTCCTAAAGCCCTGTCAGAGCACAAAAGCAAGTTCCACAGTGGACAAAGAACCTGTAACGTGACAGAGACAGGAGAAGATGGCCAGTCACGACCCTGCGGAATGGTCTGCCCGAATGCTATGACCCTCTTGAGACACAAAAAAAGAACCCACGGTGGGCAACGAACCTGTGCTGGGACCGTTACCGGGGAAGATGGCGAGCAGCGACCGTGTGGGAAAATCTACAAGAGTGCGCAGAGCCTGTTAAATCACAAAGGCAAATACCACACAGGGCAAAAAACCTGTGCCTTTAAAGTCGTCGGGGAGGATGGCCAGTTATGGCCATGTGGATTGGTCTGCAAGAATGCTCAAACCCTTTGGACTCACAGAAGGTACGTCCACACCAGAGAGCAAACCTGTGATGCCAACGTAGTTGGGGAGGATGGCCAGCTGCACCGATGCGGAAGGGTCTGCAAGAGTGTGCAGAGCCTGTCGAATCACAAAAACGCATACCACACCGGGCAAAAAACCTGTAACGCAAAAGTCATCGGGGAAGACGGCCAGCCACGGCCATGTGGAATGGTTTGTCAGAATGCTAAAGTCCTGTCGAATCACAAAGGCAACTTCCACACCAGTCAACGAATTTGTGAAGCGAGCGTGTTTGGAGAGGACGGCAAGCAGCGGCGATGCGGGAAGGTCTTCAGAAGTGCTCAATCTCTGTCGGTTCATAAAAGCAACAACCACACCGGGCAAAAAACCTGCCACTTAACCGTGCTCGGGGAAGATGGACTGCCACAACCATGCGGGGCTCTCTGTAAGACTGCTCAGGTCCTGTTGAAGCACAAAAAAATGGCTCACACTAGCCAACAAACCTGTGACCTGGCTATGCCGGGGAAGAATGGCCAGCTGCAGTCTTGTGGGAAGGTCTTCAAGAATGCACAATCACTGTCATCTCACAGAATCACCATCCATTCCGGGCGAAAAACCTGTGAAATAACCATGATCAGTGAGGATGGTCAGTCAAGGCTATGCGGGAAAGTCTGCAAGAATATTCAAGCCCTGTCGTATCACAGAAGAAGCGTGCACAGCAAGCAACAAGTCTGTAATGAAACCGCAGTCGCCGAGGACGGCCAGCCGCAGCACTGCGGGGAGGTCTGCAAAGATGTCAAAGCCCTGTCGGACCACAAAAGAAAACACCGTAAACGCAAGCCTGTTAATGTGAACCGGGACAATGACCTCACTCCTTGAACTGATAACCGCCCTCTCAGTGAGAAAAGCAAAAAATACAGTTATTTCTTGATCTATCCTTCCTCTCTGTAAATCAGAAGACAGGGATAGAATCATTAAACACTCACTCTTTGCGGCACTGCTGTTACTGTCGTTGTCTGTCGTCTGCCAGGCTAAACCGTTAACGAGACGCTTTGTTATCGAGTTTGAACAGAATGCAGATTTTTCAAACCAGAACTTTTTTATAAAGCCTGACCGACAAATATTGTCAGACAACCCCTCTGACTTTGACAATACAAACGGCTATACAAAATCCGGTTCACCGCCTCATAACAAACGCCACAAAACTGACATATACGGGATCAAAACAACCCTGATTGAGTCGATTTCCCGGCAATGGCTAGACATTACCAATCTGCTGGTTGCTTATGAGATGATCCTGACCACCAAAGACACCTTTCAATGCCCAACCCTTTATTCATGGCTACCTCTGGAAGCGGTTATCACTGTCGGCTGGCTTTTAAAAAACTATTGGAACCCCTTCTCACCGTTGTTTAATCCAATTGAACACCAGGAGGCGAATCAAAATCACCCGTTTGCAATCACCACTCTGATGCCCGGCTCTGAACAGAACCAACCTCAATATCAGCCAACACAATCATCGGGTCAGCATGCCCCACAGGCCACTACCTGTTTTACAGGCTATTACACTAGCCCTCTGTATCCCGACTCTGGCAGCGGTAATCAAGACCCTGAACAAGACCTGCATACTTTGAATTTAAATTGTTTTGTCCATCCCTGTAACGGTGTCTGTCGATTTCGACAATCTTCCGATCCATCCAATGAGGTAAATGGGGTCGCCTCAGAACCAATGGCTGCAGGGGCAGCCAATACAACTCCCCCGGTCGGACAAGCAACCTGTAACGTGATCCTGATCGCAGATGATGGCCAGCTGCGACAATGTGGAAAGGTCTTCAAGAATAAAAAAGTACTTTGGTCTCACAAAAGCAAATACCATACCGGGCAAAAAACCTGCGATATAACATTAGTCATCAAGAATGGCAAGCCGCGCCTCTGTGGGAAGGTCTGCGAGAACGCTCAAGCCCTGTCGAATCACAAAATATCTTGCCACTCCGGGCAAAAAACCTGTGTCGTGATTGTGTTCGGGGAGGATGGTCAGTCAAGGCCATGCGGAATGGTCTTCATGAATGCCGCAGCCCTGTCGAGTCATAAAAGGAGCGTCCACTGCAGCTTAAAAACCTGCGATGCCAACCTGGTTGGTGAGGATGACCAGCTTTACCCATGTGGGAAGGTCTGCAAGAGTGCACAAGCCCTGTCGTGTCACAAATACAGATACCACAGCGGGCAAAAAACCTGTCGCGTAAGAGTCTTCGGGGAGGATGGTCAGCCAAGGCCATGCGGATTGCTCTGCAAGAATTCCGGAGCCCTGCTCAATCACAAAAACAGCGTTCATGCTGAGCATAAAACCTGTGATGCGGCGGAGATCGGCGAGGATGGTCAGCTAAAGCCTTGCGGGAAGGTCTTCAAGAATCCACAATCACTGTCATCTCACAGAAGGTGTATCCACAGCGGGCAAAAAACCTGTGACTTGACCGTATTTGGGGAGGATGAGCAACCACAACCATGCGGGACGCTCTGCAAGAATGCTCAGGCCCTTCGGGATCACAAAAGGCTCGTTCACACCAGACCACAAACCTGTTATGCCAACGTGGTTGGGGAAGATGGCCAGCTGTACCCATGCGGGAAGCTCTGCAAGAATACTCAAGCCCTGTCGACTCACAGAAACCAATACCACAGCGGGCAAAAAACTTGTAACGTGACAATCGTCGGGGAGGATGGACAGCCGCGGCCATGTGGAGTGGTCTGCAATAACGCCAAAAAATTGTCATCTCATAAAAGCAGAGTCCACAGCGGGCAACAAATCTGTTATACGACCATGGTAGGAGAAGATGGCGAGCTGCGTTCATGCAGGAAGGTCTGCAAAAGCACTCAAGACCTGTACGTGCACAAAAGCACAGTTCACACCGGACAGAAAATCTGTAACCTGACACTAGTCGGGGAGGATCGACAGCCACGGCCATGCGCAGTGGTCTGCCAGAATGCCAGGGCCCTTTCGAATCACAAAAGAATACATCGAAAACGCAAGCCTGTTGATAAGTACCGGAGCAATGACCTCACTCCTTGAACTGCCGCCCTTTCATGAGGAAGCCACAAAAACACATTTATTTTCTTGATCTATCCTTCCTCTCTGTAAATCGGAAGACAGGGATAGAATTATTAAACACTCACTCTTTTTGGTACTGCTGTTACTGTCGCTGTCTGTCATCTGCGAGGCTAAATCGTTGACAAGAGGCTTTGTTATCGAGCTTGAACAGAATGCAGATTTTTCAAACCAGAATTTTTTTATCAATCTTGACCGACGAACATTGTCAGGCAACCCGCCTGACATTACCGACACAAACGGCTATAAAGAACCTGCTTCACCGCCTGATAAAAAACCACACAAAACTGACAATTACGAGATGAAAATCACCTTTCAATACCCAACCCCTTATTCATGGCTATCTCTGGAAGCAGTTCTCACGGTCAGCTGGCTTTTAAAAAACTACTGGAACCCCAACTCACAGTTATTTAATCCCACTAAACAACAAGAGGCGAGTCCTGATCACCCGTTTGCCATCATCATTCTGATGACTGGCTCTGAAGGGAATCAACCTCAAAATCGGCCATCACAATCATCGGGTCAGCATACCCCACAGGCCACTAACTATGTTACAGGCTACTCCACCAGCCTTCTGTATTCCGACTCTGGCAGCGGTAATGAAGACCCTGAACAAGACCTGCATACTTTGGGTTTAAATTGTTTTATCTATCCCTGTAACGGTGTTTGTCGATTCCGACAATCTTCCTATCCACCCAATAGTGTGAATGGGGTCGCCTTAGACGGGGTCGCCATAGACTCAATCGTAGCAGGAGCAGCCAATACAGTTCCACCTGTCGAACAAGCAACCTGCAACGTGATCCTGGTCGGAGATGATTGCCAGCTACGACAATGCGGGAAGGTCTTCAGTAGTGCTCAATCTCTGTCGGTTCATAAAAGCAACACCCACAGCGGGCAAAAAGCCTGTGACTTAAGCGTGCTCAGGGAGAATAGACAGGCACAAGCATGCGAGGCTCTCTGTGAGACTACCCAGGCTCTGTTGAATCACAAAAGAATAGCTCACACGAGACAACAAACCTGTAACTTGGTTATGCTCGGGGAGAATGGCCAGCTGCAGCCTTGCGGGAAGGTCTTCAAGAATGCACATTCACTGTCATCTCACAGAAGCGCCGTCCATTCCGGGCGACAAACCTGTGAAAAAACCATAATCGGAGAGGATGACCAGCCAAGGCCATGCGGGAAAGTCTGCAAGAATATTCCAACCCTGACGTATCATAAAAGGAGCGTGCACGGCGAGCAACAAGCCTGTAATGAAACCGTGGTGGGCGAGGACGGCCAGCTGCGGCGCTGCGGGAAGGTCTTTCAAAATGCACCATCACTGTCATTTCACAGAAGCGCCATCCATTCCGGACGACAAACCTGTGAAATAACCATGATCGCAGAGGATGGCCAGCCAAGGCCATGCGGGAAAGTCTGCAAGAATATTCCAGCCCTGACATATCACAGAAGAAGCACGCATGGCAAGCAACAAGCCTGTAATAAAACCGTGGTCGGCGAGGACGGCCAGCTGCGACCCTGCGGGAAAATCTGCGAGAATGCCACAGCCCTGTCAAGTCACAAAAGGTACGTCCACACCAGACAAGGAATCTGTGATGCCAACGTGCTTGGGGAGGATGGCCAGCTGCACCCATGCGGGAAGGTCTGCAAGAATGCTCAAGCCCTGTCGAATCACAAAAACCAATATCACAGCGGGCAAAAAACCTGTGACATAAGAGTCGTCAGGGAGGATGGTCGGCCACATCCATGCAGGACAGTTTGCAAAAATATTCGAGCCCTGATGTATCACAAATACAAATACCACACAGGGCGAAAAACCTGTGACGTAAAAGTAGTTGGGGAGGACGGCCTGCTGCATCTATGCGGGAAGGTTTGCAAGAATACTCATTCCCTGTCGAATCACAAAAACCAATATCACACAGGGCAAAAAACCTGTGACGTGAGAGTCGTCGGGGAGGATGGCCAGTCACGGCCATGCGGGACAGTCTGCAAGAATATTCCAACCCTGACGTATCACAAAAGCAAATACCACAGCGGGCAAAAAACCTGCGAGGAAACCGTGGTCGGGGTGGATGGCCAACCACAGTCGTGTGGGAGGATCTGCAAGGGTGTTAGAGCCCTGTCGAATCACAAAAGAATACATCGAAAACGCAAGCCTGTTGATTGGGACCGGAACGGTGACCTCACTCCTTGAACTGCCCCCCTTTCATGAGGAAGCCACAAAAGCACACTTATTTTCTTGATCTATCCTTCCTCTCTGTAAATCAGAAGACAGGGATCGAATTATTAAACACTCACTCTTTGCGGCACTTCTGTTACTATCGTTGTCTGTCATCTGCCAAGCTAAACCCTTGACAAGATGCTTTGTTATCGAGCTTGAACAGAATGCAGATTTTTCAAACCAGAACTTTTTTATAAAGCTTGACCAAGGAACATTGTCAGGCAACCCGTCTGACATTTCCGGTACAAACGGCTATACGGAACCCGATTTACCTCCGGATAAAATACGACATATACCTGACAATTACGGGATGAAAACCACCTTTCAATACCCAACCCCTTATTCATGGCTACCTCTGGAAGCAGTTCTCACTGTCAGCTGGCTTTTAAAAAACTATCGCAACACCTACTCACAGTTATTTAATCCCGGTAAACAACAAGAGGCGAATCCTGATCACCCGTTTGCCATCACCTCTCTGAGGCCCGGCTCTGAACAGGACCAAACGCAATATCAGCCAACACAATCATCGGGTCAGCTTCCCCCGCAGGCTACTACTCATATTACAGGCTATTTCACCAGCCTCCTGTATTCTGACTCTGGCAGCGGTAATGAAGACCCTGAACAACAACTGCATACTTTGAATTTAAATTGTTTTATCCATCCCTGTAACGGTGTCTGTCGATTTCGACAATCTTCAGATTCATCCAATAGCGGAACGCCTGTTTGTGAAAAAAGTTCAACAGACAACACTGGATCACCCCCCGTATCAGACTCATACCCTCATTGGGCCGATACAACGGCCCCTACCGGAGAGGCAACCTGCAGCGTGATCCAGATCGGAGATGATGGTCAGGTGCGGCAATGCAGTAAGGTATTTCAGAATAAACACAAGCTGTCGCTTCACAAAGGCAAATACCATACCGGGCAAAAAACCTGTGTCGAAACATTATTCGGAAAAGATGACCAGCTGCGACCCTGTGGTAAGGTCTTCAAAAGCGGTCAAGCCTTGTCTGGACATAAAAGCAAAGTCCACAGTGGAAAAAAAACCTGTGATGTAACAAAAATCGGTGAGGATTGCCAGCCTGGGCCATGCGGATTGGTCTTCAAAAATTCCAGAGCCCTGTCAAGTCACAAAAGGTGCGCTCACACCAGGCAAAAAACCTGTGATGCCAACCTGATTGGGGAGTATGGCCTGCTGCATCCATGCGGGAAGGTCTGCAAGAATGCTCAAGCCCTGTCGAGTCACAAATACAAATACCACAGCGGGCAAAAAATCTGTAACCTGAGAGTCATCGGGGAGTATGGCCAGCCACGGCCATGCGGGATGATTTGCCAGAATGCCAGAGTCCTGTCGACTCACAAAAGCAACTTCCACAAGGGGCAACGTAGCTGTGATGTGAACGTGCCTGGGCAGGACGGCCAGCTGCGACCATGTGGGAAGGTCTTCAGGAATGTTCAATCTCTGTCGGCCCATAAAAGCAGCATCCACAGCGGGCAAAAAACCTGTCACTTGACCGTACCCGGGGAGGACGAGAAACCACAACCATGCGGGACGATCTGCAAGAATGCCCAGGCCCTGTCGGATCACAAAAGAAGAGCTCACACCGGACAACAAAGCTGTGACTTGCCCATGCTCTGTGAGGATGGCCAGCCGAGGCCGTGCGGGAAGACCTACAAGAGTGCAAAAAGCCTCCTGGATCACAAACACAAGTATCACAGCGGGCAAAAAATCTGTATGGAAATCGTGATCGGGGTGGATGGACAGCCATGCCAGTGCGGGAAGGCCTGCAAGAATGCTAGAGCCCTGTCTGATCACAAAGCCCAATGCCACTCCGGGAAAAAAACCTGTAAGGAGGCCTTGGTCGGGATGGATGGCCAACTGCGGTCGTGCGGGAAGATCTGCAAGAGTCTCAAAGCCTTGACGGATCACAAAAGAATGCATCGAAAACGCAAACCTGCTAATGCGAATCAGGACAATGACCCCACTCCTTGAGCTGATAACCACCTCTGGTGTCAGAAACAAAAAAACACACTTATTTTCTTGATCTATCCTTCCTCTCTGTAAACCAGAAAGCAAGGATAGATTTATTAAACACTCACTTTTTGTGGCACTCTTTTTGCTTTCGTTGTCTGTCGTCTGCCTGGCTAAACCCTTGACAAGATGCTTTCTTATCGAGCTTGAACAGAATGCAGATTTTTCAAACCAGAATTTTTTTATACAGCTTGACCGACGAACATTGTCAGGCACCCCGTCTGACATTGCCGATACAAACGGCCATACGGAACCTGATTCACCGCCTGATAAAAAACGACACAAACCATCCAATTACGGGATGAAAACCACCCTTATTGAGTCGATTTTCTGGCACTGCCTATACGCTACGAATCTGCTGGTTGCTTATGAACTGATCCTGACCACCAAAAACATCTTTCTATGCCCAACCCTTTATTCATGGTTACCTCTGGAAACGGTTATCACTGTCGGCTGGTTTTTAAAAAATCACCCGTTTTCCATTACCACTATAATGAACGGTTCTGAACAGAACCAACCTCAATATCAGCCATCACAATCATCGGGTCAGCATACCCCACAGGCCGCTACTCATATTACAAGCTATTACACCAGCCCTCTGTATTCTGACTCTGGCAGCGGTAATGAAGACCCTCAAGAACACCTGCATACTTTGGGTTTAAATTGTTTTATCTATCCCTGTAAAGGTGTTTGTCGATTTCGACAATCTTCCGACCCTTCCAATAGGGTAGATGGGGTCGCCTCAGACGGAGTCGCCTTAGACTCAATGGTTGCATGGGCAGCCGATACAACTCCCCCGGTCGGACAAGCAACCTGTAACGTGATCCTGATCGCAGATGATGGCCAGCTGCGACAATGTGGGAAGATCTTCAGGAATGCTGAATCTCTCTCGGTTCATAAAAGCAGCACCCACAATGAGAGAAAAACCTGTGAAATGGTCGTACTCTGGGAGGATGAACAGCCACAACCATGGGGGATTCACTGCAAGAGTGCTCAGGCCCCGTGGGATCACAAAAGAATAGCTCACACGAGACAAAAAACCTGTGACTTGACTGTGCTCGGGGGGAATAGCCAGCTGCAGCCTTGCGGGAAGGTCTTCAAGAATGCACGATCACTGTCATCTCACAGAAGCGGCACCCATACCGGGCAACAAGCCTGTGATATCAACGTGTTTGGGGAGGATGGCCAGCTGCATCCATGCCGGAAGGTCTGCAAGAATACTCATTCCCTGTCGAATCACAAAAGCCAATATCATACCGGGCAAAAAGCCTGTGACGTAAGAGTCGTCGGGGAGGATGGCCAGTCACGGCCATGCGGGACAGTCTGCAAGAATATTCCAGCCCTGTCGTATCACAAAGGCAAATACCACACCAGACAACAAAGCTGTGACTTGACCATACTCTGTGAGGATGGCCAGCCGCGGCCGTGCGGGATGACCTTCAAGAGTGCAAAAGCCCTATGGGATCACAAAAGCAGATATCACAGCGGGCAACAAAACTGTCCCGTGACAGAAGTCGGGGAGAATGGACAGCCACGAACCTGCGGAATGATATGCAAGAATGCTAAAGCCCTATGGGATCACAAAAGCAGAGTACACTCCGGGCAAAAAAACTGTGAAGAAAATGTGGTCGGAAAGGATGGTAAGCCGCAACCATGCGGGAAGCTCTTCAAGCATGCTATGGCCCTCTCGAATCATAAAAGAAGGGCCCACACCGAACAAAAAGCCTGTGAATTTACAGTGATTGGAGAGAATGGCCAGTCGCGGCCATGCGGAGTAGTCTGCAATAATGCCAAAGCTCTGTCGAATCACAAAGGCAATTACCATACCGGTAAAAAAACCTGTGGCATGACTGTGCTCGGAGAGGGTGGTCAGCTGCGAAGATGCGGGAAGGTCTTCAAAAATGTATCATCACTGTCGTCTCACAAAAGCAGCGTCCACACCGAGCAGCAAACTTGCGAAGCTACTCTGATTGGGAAGAATGGCCAGCCTCTGCCATGCGGGACAGTCTGCAAGAATGCCAAAGCCCTGTCGAATCACAAAAGCAATCATCACACCGGGCAACAAACCTGTGAATTCATCACAGTCGGGGAGGATAACCAGCAGCGGCCGTGCGGTAGGATCTTCCGCAGTATTGCATCTCTGTCGGCTCACAAAAGCAAATATCACACCAGACAAGAAACCTGTGACTTAAACGTGCTCGACAAAAATGGTCTGTTGCGATCATGCGAGAAGGGCTGCAAGAATACTCAAGCCCTGTCGAAGCACAAAAGAACACATCGAAAACGCAAGTCTCTTGATGCGGACCGGAACGATTACCTGACACTTTGAACTGAAACCGGCCCTTTCATTGGGAAAACACAAAAACATACTTACTTGCTTGCTTGCTTGCTTGCTTGATCTATCCTTGCTCTCTGTAGACTTGAATACAAGAATAGAATCATTAAATACTCACTCTTTGCAGCACTGCTGATACTGTCGCTGTCTGTCACCTGCCAGGTTAAACCTTTGACAAGACGTTGTATTGTCGGGCTTGAACAGAATGCAAATTTTCCAAACCAGAACTTTTTTATAAAGCTTGAACGAAGGGTATTGCCAGGCAAAACAACGGACATTGTCGACACAAACGGCTATGCAGAACCCTATTCACAGCTTGATGACAAACGACACAGACCTGACAGCTACAGGTTGAAAACGTTCTTCATTCAGTCAATTTCGTGGCAGTGGTTTTATGCTACGAATCTGCTGGTTGCTTATGGACTGTTTCTGACCACCAATGACATCCCTTTAAGCTCAAGCCCTTATTCATGGATACCTGAAGAAACAGTTATCGCTGTGGGTTGGCTTTTAAAAAGCGATTGGAATCCCTATTCATCCCTGTATAACCCGATTGAACCACAAGAAGCGAGTCAGCCCCCCCCGTTTGCAATTTCCGCTATGATGGCTGGCTCTGAACATGCTCCGCAACAAGGCCAACCATCAGAATCACCCGGCCAACAGCCCCCCGCTCATATTAAAGGCTATTTCTACAGCCTCCTTTATTCTGACTCTAACGACGGTAACGAAGACCCTGAACAACACTCGCATACTTTAGGTTTAAACTGTTATATCTATCCCTGTCATGGCATTTGTCAATTCCGACAATCTTCCAATCCATACAATAGCGGTGCGTTGGCTTTTGAAGAAAGTTCGACAGACCACACAGAGACAAACCCAGAACCAGACTCATGTCCCTATTCGGCAAATACACACTACTATCTTTATAAATTTGAAGACGGGGTCGCCCTGGACGTGGTCGCCTCAGACGGGGTCGCCTCAGACGGGGTTTTCCTTAACCTAATGGGAGCAGGATCAGCTGATCCAACTCACCTTGCAGGGCAAACAAAGTGCAATGAAATAGTATCAGGGGAGGATGGCCAGCAGCGACAATGCGGGAAAGTCTGCAAAAATGCCAGAGCTCTGTCATCTCACAGAAGCAAGTACCATAGCGGAAAAAAAACCTGTGACTATACGGTAACCGGCGAGGATGGCCGACCTCAGCCATGCGGATTGCTCTGCCAGAATAACAGAGCCCTGTACAATCACAAAAACACCGATCATATCGGACAAAAAACCTGTGGTGTGACTGTGGTCGGGGAGGATGGCCAGCAGCGACCATGCGGGAAAGTCAGCAAGAATGCTCAAGCCCTGTCATCTCACAAAAGCGCATACCATACCGGGCAAAAAATCTGTAATTTGACCGTGCTCTGGAAAGATGGCCAGCTGCGACTATGCGGTCAGGTTTTCAAGACTTCACGATCACTGTCGTTTCACAAAAACAGCGCTCACAGCGAGAAAAAAATCTGCGAATTTACAGTGATTGGAGATAATGGCCAGCCGCGACCATGCGGAACTGTGTGCAAGAATGCTGAAGCCCTGTGGAGTCACAAAAACAGTTACCACAGCGGGAAAAAAACCTGTGGCATGACTGTCCTCGGGGAGGATGGCCAGCAGCGGGCATGCGGGAGGGTCTTCAAAAATTTAGCATTACTGTCGTCTCACAAAAGCGGCACCCACACCGGGCAAAAAACCTGTGAACTGAACCTGATTGATCAGGATGGCCAGCCGCAACCATGTGGAAAAGTCTGCAATAGTGCCAAAGCCCTCTCATCTCACAAAAGCAACTGCCACTCACGGCAAAAAGCCTGTGAACTGACTCTGGTTGATAAGGATGGTCAGCAGCGGGCATGCGGAAAGGTCTTCAAAAATTTAGCATCACTGTCGTCTCACAAAAGCAATTACCACTCAGGTCAAAAAACCTGTGAACTGCCCCTGATTGATAAGGATGGCCAGCCGCAACCATGCGGAAAGGTCTGCAAAAATGCTCAAGCCTTCTCGGATCACAAAAAAACACATCGGAAACGCAAATCTGTTAATACGAATCTGAACGGTCTCCCTTGATCTGACTCCCGCCCTTTCATACGAAAGACACAAAAACACTCTTATTTTCTTGATCTATCCTTCCTCTCTGTAAGCCAGAAGACAGGGATAGAATTATTAAACACTCACTCTTTGCTGTACTGCTGTTACTGTCGTTGTCTGTCACCTGTCAGGCTAACCCCTTGACAAAATGCTTTGTTATCGAGCCTGAACAAAGTGCAGATTCTTCAAACCAGTATTTTTTTATAAAGCTTGACCGAAGAACTTTGTCAGACAGCCCGTCTGATATTGCCAACACAAACGGTTATACAGAACCCGATTCACCGCCTGATGAAAAACGACACAAACTTTACAATAACGAGATGAAAACGACCCTGATTGAGTCGATTTCCTGGCTACCTCTGGAAGCAGTTATCACTGTCGGCTGGCTTTTAAAAAATTATTGGAACCCGGGCTCACAGTTGTTTTATCCCATCAAACAACAAGAGGCGAGTCCTAATCACCCGTTTGCCATCACCACTCTGATGCCTGGCTCTGAACAGGACCAACCACAATTTCAGCCATCACAATCATCGGGTCAGCATACCCCACATGCGGCTAGTTATATTACAGGCTATTACACCAGCCTTCTGTATTCAGACTCTGGCAGCGGTAATGAAGACCCTGGACAATACCTGCATACTTTTGATTTAAATTGTTTTATCTATCCATGCAACGGTGTTTGTCGATTTCGACAATCTTACGACCCATCCAATAGCGGAGCGCTGGTTTGTGAAAAAAGTTCGACAGACAACACTGGATCACCCCCTGTATCAGACTCATACCCCCATTTCGCTGATACACACTGCTTTGGTTGTACGTCTGTAGACGGTGTCGCGTCAAACTCTATGGTTGCAGGGGCAGCCGACTCAAGGCTCCCTGCCGGACAGGCAACTTGTAGCGTGATCCAGGTCGGAGATGATGGTCAGGTGCGGCAATGCAAGAAAGTATTCAATAATAAAAAATATCTGTTGTTTCACAGAAGCAGATACCATACCGGGCAAAAAGCCTGTGTCCTGACATCAGTCGGAGAGGATGGCCGGCCAAGACCCTGTGGGAAGGTCTGCAAAAATACTCAAGCCCTGTCGAGTCACAAACACAGATACCATAGCGGGCAAAAAACCTGCAACTTGATCGTAATCGGGGAAGATGGCCAGAAACGGCAGTGCGGGAAGGTCTTCAAGAATGCTGTCGATCTGTCAATTCATAAAATCAGCACTCACTACGGGCAAAAAACCTGTTATGAGCCCGTTGTCAGGGAGAATGGCCAGACACAGCCATGCGGAAGGGTCTGCCAGAATCCTAAAGCCTTGTCTAATCACAAAAGAAATTTCCACAGCAAGCAACAAACCTGTGATGCGATCGTTGTCGGGGAGGATGGCCAGCTGCGGCCATGCGGAACGTTATGTCAGAGTGCTAAAGCTTTGTCGAATCACAAAAACAATTACCACACCGGGCAAAAAACCTGTGAAATAACCGTGGTCGCCAAGGATGGCCAGCTGCGGCCGTGCGGGAAGGTTTTAGGGAGTGCTCAATCTCTGTCTGCTCATAAAAGCAGTATCCACACCAGGCAACAAACCTGTGACCTATCAGTAATCGGTGCGGATAGCCAACCACGGCCATGCGGAACGGTCTGCCGGAATGCTAAAGCCTTGTTGAATCACAAAAGTAATTTCCACACCGGTCAACAAACCTGTGATATGACCGTTATCGAGGAGGATGGCCAGCTGCGGCCGTGCGGAACGATCTGCAAGAATGCTAAAGCCTTGTCGAATCACAAAAACAATCACCACACCGGGCAACAAACCTGTGAAGTAACCGTGATCATGGAGGATGGCCAGCAGCGGCCATGCGGGAAGGTTTTAAGGAGTGCTCAATCTCTATCGTGTCATAAAAGCAGCATCCACAGAGGGCGACTAACCTGCGACCTATCAATAATTGGTGCGGATAGCCAACCACAGCCATGCGAAAAGGTCTGCCAGAATGCTAAAGCCTTGTCGAATCACAAAAGAAGAGACCACAGTGAGCCACAAACCTGCACTATGACAGTGGTTGGAAAGAATGGCCTGCAGCAGCCGTGCGGAAAGGCCTTCAGAAACGATCAATATCTGTCGGCTCATAAAAGCAGCGTCCACACTAGGCAACAAACCTGTGGCATGACCCTGGTCGGGGACGACGGTCTGCTGTGGCAATGCAGGAAGGTCTGCGAGAATGCTCATGCCCTCTCGGAGCACAAAAGAAGACATCAAAAACGCAAGCCTGTTTATGTGAACCAACTCAATAACCTCACTCCTTGAGCTGATACCCGCACTTTAAGGGAGTGTCGCAAAACTCCAAAAACCCGCACCTTCGCTCTGCGTGGGAATACATAACTCTCCAGAAAAATTTTCTTGATCTATCATTTCCTCTTTAAACCAGAAGGCAGAGATATAATTATTAAACACTCACTCTTTCCAGCACTGCTGTTACTGTCTTTGTCTGTCGCCTGTCAGGCTGAACCCTTGACAATATGCTTTGTTATCGAGCCTGAACAGAATGCAGACTGTTCAAACCATAATTTTTTTATAAAGCTCGACCAACAAACCTTGTCAGATAAACCGCCTGACATTGCCGACACAAACGGCTACACGGAACCCTATTCATCACCTGACAAGATACGACGTAAGACTTACAACTGCGGGGTAAAAAAGCCCCTCATTAAGTCGATTTCCTGGCATTGGCTATACGCTACGAATCTGCTGGTTACTTATAATTTGATCCTGACCACCAAAGACACCTCTCAATCCCCAACCCCTTGTTCATTGCTGCCTCTGGAAGTGATTATCACTCTTGGCTGGCTTTTAAAAAACTACTGGAACCCCGACTCACTGCTGTTCAACCCAATTGAACAACAAGAGGCGAGTCAACATCACCCGTTTGCCATCACCACTATGATGGCTGGCTCTGAACAGGACCGACCACAATATCAGTCATCACAATCATCAGCGCAGCATCCCCAGCAAGTCAATACTCACTTTAAAGGCTATTACACCAGCCACCTGTATTCTGACTCTGGCGGCAGTGATGAAGACCCTGAACAGTACCTGCATACTTTGGGTTTAAATTGTTTTATCTATCCCTGTAACGGTGTTTGTCGATTTCGACAATCTTCCGATCCGTCTAATAGCGTAAACGGGGTTGCCTCAGACGGGGTCATCACCAACTCAATAGCAGAAGTGGCAGCCGATAACACCAGCCCCGCCGGGCAAATTACTTGCAACGTGGTAGTGTTAGGGAAGGATGGCCTGCTGCAACAATGCGGAATGGCCTACAAGAATGCAAAAGTCCTGTCGGTTCATAAAAGCACATATCACACTGGACAAAAAACCTGTGACGCAACGGTAGTCGGGGAGGACTACCAGGAGCGGCTATGCGGGAGGGTCTACAAAAACACTAGAAGCCTTACGTATCATAAATACAAATACCACTCCAGGCAAAAGCCTTGTGACTTAGTCGTGGTTGATGAGGATGGCCAGCGGCGACCATGTGGGACGATCTGCATAGGTTATTTTGCCCTGAAACAGCACAAATCACGAAAGCACGCTGCTCAAGAAGCCTGTAACGTAACCGTGATCGGCGAAGATGGCCAACCGCAGTCATGCGGGAAGGTTTACAAGAATGCCCTATCCCTGTCATGTCACAAAAGCAACTTCCACTCAGGGCGACAATCCTGTAACGTGAACGTGGTCGGGGAAAATGGCAAACTACGTCCATGCGGAAAGGTTTGCAGGAATGCTCAAGCCTTGTCGTATCACAAGAGATCCTTCCACACCGTGCAACAAACCTGTCATGTAACCGTGGTCGGGAAAGGCGGCCACGCGCGAGAGTGCGGGAAAGTCTTAAAGAATGCTCAGTCTCTTTCAGTTCATAAATATACATACCACACCGGGCAACAAACCTGTGATGTGACCGTGGTTGGTGGGGATGGCCAACAGCGGCCATGCAGGAAGGTCTACAAAAATGCTCAAGCCCTTTCGCATCACAAAAGCAGTGTCCACACTGGGCAACAAACCTGTGACGTGGTAATAGTCGGCAAGAATGGTCAGCAGCGGCCATGCGGGACGGTCTGTATGAATGCTCTAGCCCTGAGGTATCACAAAAAAAAAGTCCACTCAGGACAACAAATCTGTGATATGACAGTGGTCGCAGAGGATAGTCAGCAGAGACCATGCAGGAGGGTCTGCAAGAGTAATCAAGACCTGTCGAATCACAAGAGAAGACATCGAAAACGAAAGTCTGTTGATTCGGACCAGGGCGATGACCTCACTCCCTGAACTGACACCCGGCCTTTATGAGTAAGACACAAAAACACACTTATTTTCTTGATCTATCCTTTCTCTCTGTAATCCAGAAGGCAAGGATAGAATTATTAAACACTCACTCTTTGCGGCACTTCTTCTGACGCTTTTATTACCTGTCGTTTATCAGGCCGAAGCATGTACAAGTCATTTTATTGTCGAGCCTGAACAAAATACAGGCTCTTCAAACGGGAATTTTTCTATAAATGGTGACCGCTACACATTGCCAAAAAAATCCTCAGAGATTGCCGACACAAATGGCCACGCAGAACACGAATTGCCAACGGATAAAAAACGACAGAGTTTTTATATTTACGGAGAAAAAATGCCTCTCACTGAGTTGATTTCGTGGGAATGCCTTTACACTGCGAATCTGCTGATTGCTAACGAACTGGCTCTAGCCACCAGAGACGCCCCTCTTCGCTCAAACCGCTATTCATGGATACCTTTGGAAGCGGTTACCACTGCCGGTTGGCTTCTAAAAAATTATTGGAATCGCTATTTACCTCTGTTTAACCCGATTGAACAACAAGAGGCGAGTCAAAATCGCCCGTTTGTAATCAACACTATGATGCCTGGTTCTGAGCAGGATCAACCTCAATATCAGCCATCAGAACCATCTGGCCAGCGTGCCCTGCAAGCCACCACTCACATTAGAGGCTATCACACCAGCCTCCTGTATTCAGATTCTGACGAAGGTAACGAAGACCCTGAAGGACAACTGCATACTTTGGGTTTAAATTGTTATATCTCTCCCTGTAATGGTGTTTGTCGATTCCGACAATGTTTAGATCCATCCAGTAGCGCAGGGTTGGTTTGTGAAGAAAGTTCAACAGGCTACGCAGAAGTAACATCCGGACAAAGCTCATGCCCCCAACTGGCCAGTAATGCCACCAGCCCTGCCCAGCAGGCAACTTGTAATGTGATAATGTTCGGGGAGGATGGCCAGCTCCGACAATGCGGGAAGGTTTACAAGAATAAAAAAATTCTTTTGTCTCACATAAGCGGATACCACACCGGGCAAAAAGCCTGTGACGCAATAGTGACTGGGGAGGATAACGAGCCGCAGCTATGCGGAGCGTCCTACCAGAATGCCAAAACTCTGTGGTATCACAAAAGCGTTGTCCACAGTGGGCAACAGACCTGTGTCGTAAACATAATCGGGGAAGATGGCCAACAGCGACCATGTGGAAAAATCTGTGAGAGTATTCGATCTCTGACGGTTCATAGAAGCAGATACCACACCGGGCAAAAAACCTGTTACGTAAACGTTATCTGTGAGAATGGCCAAGAGCGGCCATGCGCAAAGGTATGCATCAATAATGCTGCCCTGATGCACCACAAATCAAAAGATCACTGCACACAACAAACCTGCGGCATAACCGTGATCGGGGATGATGGCCAGCCGCAGCCGTGCGGAAAAGTATGCAAGAGTTATCGATCACTGTCATCTCACAAAAACTACTTCCACACCGGGCAAAAAAACTGTGACGTGATAGTGGTTGCTGAGAATGGCCAGCAGCGAGCATGCGGAAAAGTCTGCAAGAATTCTCATGCCCTCTCGGAGCACAAAAGCAGCAACCACTGCGAGCGGAAAACCTGTAACGTGACCGTGGCTGGAGAGGATGGTCAGCAGTGGGCATGCGAGAAGGTCTGCAACAACACCAGAGCCCTCCGGGAACACAAAAGAATATTCCACACCGGGCGACAAATCTGCGACATGCCAGTAATGGGAAAGGATGGTCGGTCGCGGCCGTGTGGGAAGGTCTTCAAAAATGCCAAAGCCATAATGGATCACAAAGGAAGAATCCACACCGGGAAAAAAAACTGTGACTTAATAGTACTCGGAGAGGATGGTCAGCTGCAGCAATGCGGTAAGATCTGCAAGAATGCTCATGCTCTCTCGGAGCACAAAAGAAGACATCGAAAACGCAAGCCTCTTGATGTGGGCCAGCAAGATGACCTCAGTCCTTGAACTGACACCCGCTCTTTTATGAGTAAGGCACAAAAACACACTTACTTCCCTGGTCTATCCTTCCCCTTGGTAAATCAGAAGGCAAGGATAGAATTATTAAACTCTCATGCTTTGCAGCACTGCTGTTGCTGATACTGTCATTATCTGTCTTCTGTCAGGCCGAGCCGTTGACAGAGCCTTTTATTGTCGGATCAAACGACCATACAGTGTCTGATTTACCATTGGATGACAAACGACACAGAAATGACAATCACAGAATAAAAATAAACTTCATTGACTCGATTTCATGGCAATGGCTTTACGCCGCGAACCTTCTGGTTACTCTTCAACTGATCCTGTCTAGCAAAGACGCCTCTTTAAGCTCCAATCTTTATCCATGGCTATCTGTAGAAACGATTATCGTTGTTGGTTGGCTTTTAAAAAGCAATCGGTCCCCTGATTCAGCGTTGTTTATGCCTCTTGAACAACAAGCGAGATTTATGTTGACAGAGGTGGATCTCTCGTTTGCGATCAACACTATGATGCCTGGCTCAGAACCTAATCAAGCACAGGCCCAGCCCTCAGAATCATCCATCCAACAAGCCCCGCAAATCACAACCTACCCTATAGGCTATTTCACCAGTCTACTGTATTCTGACTTTGATGACGGTAACGAAGCCCCTCAACAACACTCACATACTTTGGGTTTAAATTGTTTCGTCCATCCCTGTAATGATGTTTGTCAATTCCGAAAATCTTCAGATTCATCCGATAGCGGAGCGCTGGAATGTCGAGAAAGTTCTGCAGACCACACAGGCGCAACACTCGAACAAAGCTCAACCCCCCATCAAACTAATACACAATTTGATAGCTTCGACTCTACAGACGGGGTCGCCTTAGACGGGGTCGCCTTAGACGGGATCGCCTTAGACGGGATCGCCCTGAACTCAAAGGTTACTCTTCTGGCCGATACAACTAATTCCCCGCGGCAAACAATCTGCAGAGAGTTATTAGTCGGAAAGGATGGCCAACTGCAGCAATGCGGGAAGGTCGCCAAGAATGAAAGAGCACTTTCATCTCACAAAAGCAGTTACCATACCGGGCAAAAAACCTGTGAGCTAACCGTGGCCGGGGAGAACGGACGACGGCGGCCATGCAAGATGACCTGCCAGAATGCTCAAGCCCTCTACGCTCACAAAAAAATCGTCCACAGCGGGCAAAAAACCTGTGACTTTACTGTGGTCAGGGAGGATGGCCGAAAGCGGGTATGTGCCATGGTTTGCAAGAATGCTCAATCTCTTTGGAATCACAAAAGCAAAAACCACGGCGGGGAACAAACCTGTAGAGCGACCCTGGTCACAGAGGATGGCCTGCAGCAACCATGCGGGAAGATCTACAAGAATTTTCAGGCTCTGTCTTATCACAGAAGAAAAGAGCACACCGGGATACAAACCTGTAACACAACCGTGGTTGGTGAGGATGGCCAGTCGCGGCCATGCGGTATGACCTGCAAGAATCTCGTAGCCATTGGGATTCACAGGAGCATCTTCCATTCCGGGCAACAAACCTGTGACGAGGCATTAGTCGGGAAGGATGGCCAGCAGAGGCCATGCGGGACGGTCTGTAAGAATGCTTCAATCCTCTCGGTTCACAAAAGCAAAGTTCACAGCGGGCAAAAAACCTGTGATGTGGCAGTGGTCGAGAAAGATGGTCAGCAGCGACCATGTGGGAGGGTTTGTAAGAGTGCCCATGCCCTGCGGGATCACAAAAGCAAAATCCACAGCGGGCAAAAAACCTGTGACGCAACGGTGGTCGTTGAGGATGGACAGCAACGACCATGCGGAAAGGTTTGCAAGAATGCCAGAACCCTGACGAATCACTATAGAAGAGACCACAGCGGGCCAAAAGCCTGTGAAGTGACAGTGATCGGGGAGGATGGTCAGCAGCGGCCGTGCGGGAAGGTCTGTGAAAATCTCCAAGCCCTGTCGAATCACAAAAGAATTCATCGAAAACGCAAGCCTTTTGATGTGAATTTAGACAATGACCTTAATCCTTGAATGGACAACTTCCTTTTCATGAGAAAGTTACAAAAACACACTTATTTTCTTGATCTATCCTTCCTCTCTGTACACCAGAAGGCAGAGATAGAATTATTAAACACTCTCTCTTTGCAGCGCTGCTCTTGCTGTCGTTGTCCGTCATTTGCCAGGCCAAGCCATTGGTAAGACGTTTTATTGTCGAGCTTGAACAGAATGCTGATTTTCCCAAACAGCACTTTGCTATAAAACACGACTTGCGTATATTGTCGGGCCCTCCGTCAGGCATTGTCGACGAACACGGCTATGCAGAGCCCGGGTTGCCATCCCATAACAAACGACATAAACCTGACAGTTACGGAGTGAAAACCACCTTCATTGACTCGATTTCGTGGCAATGGCTCTGCACCACTAACCTACTGATTGCTTATGAACTGATCCTGACCAGCAAAGACAGCTCTCTATGGCGAAACGCTTATTCATGGCTGCCTTCAGAAGCGGCTATCACTGTCAGTTGGCTCTTAAAAAGCTATTGGAACCCCAATTCAACGCTGTTTAGCCCGATTGAACAAAAAAAGGCGATTCAGGATCATCCGTTTGCGATCACCACTGTGATGGCTGGCTCTGAACATGTCTCACAACAAACCACACCATCAGAATCATCCGGCCAGCCAGTCCGACAGACCATCACCTTCCCTAAAAGCTATTTCACTCAACTTCTTTATTATGATTCTGCCGACGGTAACGAAAACCCTCAACAGCACTCACATACTTTGGGTCTGAATTGTTTCGTCCATCCCTGTATTGACATTTGCCAATTCCGACAATCTTTGGATTCATCCAAAAGTTCAACAGACCACACAGGATCAATACCCGGACAGAGCTCATGCTCTCATTTGGCCAATGCACACTGTTATCGTTGCAACTTTAAAAATGGCGTCGCCTCAGACGGGGTCGCCTCAGACTCAGAGAATACAGAGGTAGCCCATACAACTGGCAATGCCGGGCAATTAATCTGCAACATGATAGTGTTCGGGAAGAATGAGCAACAGTCGTCATGCGGGAAGGTCTGCAAGAATGCTCGCGCCCTGGCGGTCCACAAAAGATCACTCCACTGCGGGCAACAAACCTGTAACCTGCCCCTGGTCGGGAAGGATGGCCAACTGCAGCTATGTGGAAAGGTTTACAAGGGTAAATACGCCTTGTCGGATCACAAAAGAAAAGTTCACACCGGGCAACGAACCTGTAACCTTACCGTGATCGGGGAGGATGGCCAGCGGCGGCCATGCGGAGTGCTCAGCAAGAATCTACAGGCCCTGATGTCACACAAAAGAAGATACCACTGCGGACAAAAAACCTGTGACGAGATTGTGACCGGGAAGGATGACCGGCAACGGCCATGCGAAAAGGTCTTCAAAAATGCTTTAGACTTGTGTAATCACAAAAACAGGGACCACGCCGGACAAGAAACCTGTAACGAGATCATGATCAGGAAAGATGGCCAGCAAGAGCCATGCGGGAAGCTCTTCAGGAGCGCTAAAGCTCTGTCATCCCACAAAAGAACCCATACCGGGCAAAAAACCTGCGAGATGACCGTAGCCGGGAAAGATGGTCAGCGATGGCAATGCGGAAAGGTCTGCAAGAATAAAAAAGTACTTTCATCTCACAAAAGCCAATACCATACCGGACAAAAAACCTGTGTCGTAACAGTAGTCAGGGAGGATGGCGAAAAGCAGCCATGCGGAACAGTCTGCGAGAATGCTTATGCCCTGATGAATCACAAAAGAATACTCCACTGCGAACAACAAACCTGCAACCAGACCGTGGCCGGAAAAAATAGCCAGCTGCGGCCATGCGGGAAAGTCCGCAAAAATGCCAAGGCCCTGTTGTATCACAAAAGAGTAGCTCACAGCGGGCAACAAATCTGTGACCTAGCCTGGCTTGGGAAGGGCAACCAGCGAGAGCTATGTGGGAAGGTCTTCAAGAATTTACAATCACTGTCGTCTCACAAAAGCAGCGCCCACAGCGGTCAAAAAACCTGTGCCGTAAAAGTGCTCACAGAGGATGGCATAGAGCAACTATGCGGTTCGGTCTGCAGTAGTGCTCAAGCCCTTCTGGATCACAAAAGCAGAGTCCACAGCGGACAACAAACCTGTGACAGGATCGTGGTGGGAGAAGATGGCCAGCAGCAGGCATGCGGGAGGGTCTTCGGTAATAGTAACTCTCTGTCATCTCACAAAACCAGATACCACAGCGGGCAAAAAATCTGTAGCCTGGCCATTGCCGGGAATAATGGCCAGCAACGGCCATGCGGAATGGTCTGCAAAAATACTCAGGCCCTGTCGGACCATAAAAGAAGAGACCACACCGAGCAAAAAACCTGTAACCTGTCCGTGATCGGGGAAGATGGCCAGCAGCGACTTTGTGGGAAGGTATACAAACATGCCTTTGAGCTGTCGAATCACAAAAAAACACATCGAAAACGCAAGCCTGTTGATGTGAAGTGAGGCAATGACGGGAGTGAAGCCGGGAACGACGGAAGTGTTCCCGATGCTCTCAGTAACGTGATTCTTGCCTCAAGACTCGTACTGACTGTCCTGTGAGGTTTGTGCTACGCGAGCTTATTGAAGATCTGGATTAGCATGTCTTCAATCTTGTCAAAACGACGGTCATGATCCTCTAAATAGTTTTCAATCTTGTCAAAACGCTGGTCAACCTTCTTAAAACGTTGATTAACCTCCTTAAAACGCTGGTCAACCTCCTTAAAACGTTGGTCAATCTTGTCAAATTTCCGATCATGTATTTTCAGGTGAATCTCTAATTGCTGATATGACCGAAGCATAAACGATAAGCTATCGCTTAAGCTTGCGGTCACTTTCTCCCATTTGTCTTGTTGTTCTTCCAGTACCGTGACTCTTGACTCAAGGCTCATACTGCCAGTCCCATGTGGTTTTTTGTTTGAAAATTGAGAATAGCAAAAACTCCCCCTTCCTCGAGGAAGATACAAAAACACACTTATTTTCTTGATCTATCCTTCCTCTCTGTAGACCAGAACTTAAGGTAGACATTAAGCCCCACCCACAGCACAAAGACCTAATCTTGTACGCCCTGAACAACCATCTCGTGCAGGGTGTTCACGTTTCGCATTATCTGCCCAGAAGTTGAGCAGCTTCCTTGTATGTGAGAGCAGAGACTTTCCTGCATTCATAAGGGATAAAATGACATTACCAAACAGTCGGGTTCCACTTTTCATCGCCTTATGCGTCGAGATTTCTTCAATGGCTCCACTTTCATAGAGGTTCGCCTGTGCAGCATGGGCAAGATACCTTTTCAACGTCACAACCACGAAGGACATCAGAATCAGGCTAAACACCAGTGTCGCTGATTTAGTGTTAAAACGATGCCACCCTGAATAGGACTTGATCTCTTTGAAGATAAGCTCTATTTGCCATCGTAGACGATAGGCCTGAAGTACTTCATTCAGGGTGAACTCAACCCGGTTAAGGTTGCTTACAACGAATACCCATTTCAGTTTCCTGTCATTCCAGCGGACAACCAAACGATATGGCCAGGCTTTGAATCCTGGCCATTCTACATCCAGGTCGAGGCATTGATCTTTAGGGAAGCCAGACAACACTTCCTTAAGTTTTTTCCCTTTGTAGCGATTCAGATTTTTGCCATCCTCCCGTACTGCGCTGAGTATCGTCGGGTTGATACTCTGAGGTGCCTTGCAGATAAAAGAACCTTCCCGATCATCAATGGCAGCAAAGCGTTCCAACTCAAAATAACCGGCATCGATCAGCATCAGGATATTAGCCATGGAGGTTGGCAGTGGTGGCAGACAGTCTCTTTCTGAACGGGTATCTTCAGTGAGCTGCACGCGCACCAGATTGTTGGTAAGAAGATCCATTGTCGTATGAAGTTCTACAGCAGCAGGACTGACCGTTGAGAACCTGCCGGGAAATGTTTCCTTTAGGGCATTGTAGACAGCCTGCGATGAGCCGTCATGAATCAGAATGTGCTCGAACTCTGAAAATGGACTGTCCTCATCAAACGCCATGACTTTGCGGGTAAAGACTTCCAGACACTGCACCCATAGCCAGAGGACAAGAGCAGGCATCGCGTCTTTTTTAGCTTGATTTGCCCAGGAACGATAGGAGACATTCAGCCCCGTCAACTCATTAAATTTACGGTGGAGATCGGCTTGAGTATCGCAGTTTCCATCACCAGCAAGGGCATCAATCAGTGAAAGGATAAAGTCCAAGGGGCGGATATCTCGCTGTCGTATAGTAAAACCAAGCTGTTCCGCCATACTGAGAAGTTCAGACCGGTCGAAACACGTCAGCAGTTTTTTTGAACTAGTCTACTATTTGCGATACTCATCTTGTTCAGCCTTGATACTTTTCGCGAAGCTTTATTTTGGCTGTTCAAGGTGAGTTCTGCCGCTGGAAATGAAGCTTTTTTGAGCTTAATGTCTACCCTAAGTAGACCAGAAGGCAGAGATAGAATTATTAAACACTCTCTCTTTGCAACACTGCTGTTGCTGTCGTTGTCGGTCATTTGCCAGGCCAAGCCATTGGTAAGACGTTTTATTGTCGAGCTTGAACAGAATGCTGATTTTCCTAAACAGCACTTTTCGATAAAAAACGACTTGCATATATTGCCAGGCCCCCTGTCAGACATTGCCGACAAAAACGGTAGTATTGAACCCAGTTTGTCATCAGATAAAAAACGACAGAAAACTTGCAGTTGCGGGCTGAAAACGCCCCTTATTGAATCGATTTCGTGGCAATGGCTTTATGCCGCAAATCTGTTGGTTGTTTTTGAACTGATCCTGACCACCAAAGACGCCCCGACGGGGTTCAACCTTTATTCATCATTACCCCTGGAAGCGGTCGTAGCTGTCGGATGGCTTTTAAACAACTATCGGAACCCTGTGTCATCCTTATTCAACCCTTATGAACAACAGGAGGCGAGTATAAATGACCCGCTTTCGATCATCACTATGACGCCTGGTTCTGAACGCAACCCATCACAATATCAACCTTCACAAGCATCTGGCCAACAGGCTCCGAGAACCACCCCCTATCCCGAAGGGTCTTTTACCAGCCCCAGGCATTCTGGCTTCGATGACGATAACGAGGACCCTCAATCACATCGACATACTTTGGGTTTAAATTGTTTCGTCTATCCCTGTAATGGTGTTTGTCGATTCCGACCATCATTCGATAATGCACATTCATTGAGTGCAGTGGCCGCCTGTACTGTAAAAACCCGACCACTGACGATGTTTTGGCATTTACCCGTCACCACCGATGATTTGCTCATAATCAATGGGTTACTCAATCTGGGTAGTCATGGTCTTGCCGAAAAAAACCCGTTTTCCATTTCGCTAATCCATTGCACTCCCCCGGCAGAAACTTTGGAAGCACAACAAACAACAGCATCAACCCAATGGAATCAAAACCTGATTCATCCTTCCCGAACAGCCCAGGCAGCAGCTGATAAGATTATATTCACGACATCAGACGATAAAGACTCTCAGACGGACGACATTGAATCGGCAGAGACTTCATCTTCGGGTTGTCTCCCTTACACAGGCGCTAACCATTGCCAACAAGGCCTTTTGGATCAAAAAAAAAGATACCACTCCGGGCAACATATCTGTGTCGACAAACTGCTTGGGGAAGGTGGTCAGCAACGACTATGTGGAAGAGTCTGCAGCAGTATCAAAGCCCTGTCAGATCACAAAAGAAGACACCACTCGGGGCCTCGAACCTGTTGCGAGACGGTGCTCGGCGAGGATGGCCAACCGCAATTCTGTGGAAAAGTCTGTAAAAGCATCAAAGCCCTGTCAGATCACAAAAGAAGACATCACACCGGACAACAAACCTGTGCCCAGACAGTGCTCGGGAAGGATGGCCAACCGCAACTCTGTGGAAAGGTCTGCAACAATATTAAAGCTCTCTCGGATCACAAAAGAAGACACCACTCCGAGCAAAAAATCTGTGGCGAGACAGTGCTCGGGGAGGATGGTCAACCTTGTCAATGCGGAAAGGTCTGCAAAAGTAGTCAAATCCTGGCGGAACACAAAAGAATAAGTCACAGCGGGCAAAAAATCTGTGACGCAACCCTAATCGGGAAAGATGGCCAACTGCAGCCGTGCAGGCGGGTCTTCAAGAATGCTCATGCCCTTTCGGCTCATAGAAGCTTTATCCACAGCGGGCAAAGAACCTGTTCCGTAACCGTGGTCACAAAAAGTGGCCAGAAACGACCATGCCGGATGCTCTGCAAGAATGCTCAGAGCCTGGCGGATCACAAAAGAAGAAACCACACAAGGCAACAAACCTGTGACATGCTCGTGGTCGGGGAAGATGGCATGCAGCAGCCATGCGGGAAGCCCTGCAAGAGTGCCAAAGTCATGTCGGACCACAAAAGAAGAAAACACGGTGGGCAACAAACCTGTAACTTGACCCTGGTTGGGGAGGATGGAATGCAGAGGCCATGCAAGACAATCTGCAAGAATCCCGCTGCTCTGTCGACTCACAAAAGCAGTGTCCACAGCGGACAAAAAACCTGTGACTTGAACATGGTCGGGAAGGATGGTCGACAGCGATTGTGCAGGAAGATCTGCAAGAATGCTCAAGCTCTGCGGGATCACAAAAGAACACATCGAAAACGCAACCCTGTTAATGACAGCCGGGACGATGACTTCAGTCCTTGAACAGAGACCTGCCCTTTCATGAGAAAGACAAAAGAACACGCCTGTTTACTTGATCTATTCTTCCTCTCTGTATACCAGAAGGCAGGCACAGAATTATTAAACACTCAATCTTTGCAGCGCTGCTATTGCTGTTACTGTCATTGTCTGTCATCTGTCAGGCCAGATCGTTGACAAGACATTTTATTATCGAGCTTGAACAGAACACAGATTTTCCAAACCAGAACTTCTCTATAAAGCCTGTCCGGCAAACATCGTCGGGCAACCCGTCAGACATTGCCGACACATACGGCTATGCAGACCCTGTTTTGCCATCAGATGACAAACGACACAGACCTGACAGTTACGGGATGAGAATGCCACTCATTGAGTCGACTTCGTGGCAATGGCTCTACGCCACGAAGTTGCTGGCTGCTTACGAAATGATTCTGACTAGCAAAGACGCTCCTCAGTACTCCACTCCTTATTCATGGCTACCTGCAGGAGCAGTTGTCGCTGCTGCCTGGCTTTTCAAAAGCTATTGGAACTCTGATTCACTGCTGTTTAAGCCAATTAAACAAAAACAGGCGAGTCAAAATCACAGACTTGCGATCATCTCTATGATGTCCGGTTCTGAACACAACCCATCACAATATCAGCGCTCACAATCATCCGGCCAACAAACCACAGAAGCCACCAGCCAGCTCACAGGAGCTTATAATTATCCCCTGCATTCTGACTCTGGCGACGGTAACGAAGACTCTCAACCACATCGACATACTTTGGGGTTAAATTGTTTCGTCAATTCCTGTCATGGCACTTGTCGACTCCGACACTCATCCGATAGCAGAGAGTCCGCTGAATGGCCGCCAAAGCCCGAAGAAAGCCTACCTATAGACGAGGTAGCTTATATAAATGACTTTGCCGGGTCATTCAGAAATGATTTGACATACCCGGGGAGCATGCCCTGGAACACCAGTGATTTTGGCGACATTAATGCACTGTTCGACCCACAATATCTTCTCGAAGAAGAAGGGATTTTCGTTAAACTTAATCATTCAGAAGCACAACCAACAACCATTGAATCATACCGACTTGATCTTAACCAACATACTCTTTGCGAGACTCCTTTTATCGAGACAGCCACAGCACAAGTCACAACCAACAGCGAGCAAAAAGTCTGTGAAACAATAGTAATCAGAGAAGATGGTCAGCCGCAGCCCTGCGGGGCAGTCTGCAAGAATAGTTATGTCCTGTCGAACCACCGTAGAAGAATCCACAGCGGTCAAAAAGTCTGTCACGTCACTGTGATCGGCGAAGATGGTCAGCAACAGCCATGCGGGACAGTCTGCAAGAATGCCCAAGCCCTGACGGACCACAAAAGAAAAAGTCACACCGGGCAACAAAGCTGCCAGATAACTGTGGTCGGGGAAAATGGTCGGCAACAGCCATGCGGGAAGGTCTGCAGCAGTACCAGAGCGCTATCGGATCACAAAAGAAATGCCCATACCGAAAAAAAAACCTGCGACCAGCCAGTCTATATGGAGGATGGTCAGCCTCAGCTATGCGGAAAGGTCTGCAAGAGTGCCGTTATGCTGTCGGACCACAAAAGAAGAAAGCACACTGGGCAACAAACCTGTACCGTGACCGTAGTCGGAGAAAATGGTCAACAGCGGCCGTGCGGGAGGATCTTCAAGAATCTTGCGGTTCTGAGCAATCACAAAAGGGGCCTCCACTCCGGTCCAAAAACCTGTGAAGAGACCATTATCGGAGAGGATGGTCAGTCGCAGCCTTGCGGGAAAGGCTGCAAGAATCTTCAAGCCCTGACATCTCACAGAAGCAGATACCACAGCGGCCAACAAACCTGTACCGCAACTCTGGTCAGCGAAGATAATCAACTGCGACCATGCGGATTGGTCTTTAGCAGTGTCAGAACCCTGTCGGACCACAAAAAAAAAGTTCACAGCGGGCAAAAAACCTGTAGCCTGACCCTGGTCGGGGAGGATGGTATGCTGCGGTCGTGCGGAACAGTCTACAATAGCTATCAAGCCCTGTCATATCACAAAAGCAGTTACCACAATGGGCAACACACCTGTAGTGTGATCGCGTTCGATGGAGATGATCAGCTGCGGCAATGCGGTAAGACCTTCAATAGTTCTCGAAATCTGGCGCAACACAGAAGAAAAGTCCACAGCGAACAAAAAACCTGTGGCATGGCCATAATCAGAGACAATGGCCAGCACCGGACATGCGGCAAGACCTTCAATAATGCTCAAGCCCTGACGAATCACAAAAGAAAAATCCACAGCGGACAAAAAACCTGTCGCGTGACCGTAATCGGAGAGGATGGCCAGCAACGACCATGCGGGAAAACCTGCAGGAGTGTCCAAGACCTTTCGGATCACAAAAGAAGAGACCACACAGGGCAAAAAACCTGTGACCTGACCGTTGTCGGGGAAGATGGTCGGCAATGGCGATGCGGAAAGGTCTGCAAGAATGCGGTAGCCCTGATCGGTCACAGAAGAATAAACCACAGCGGAAAACAAACCTGTAACCTAACTGTTATCGGGGTGGATGGTCAGCAGCGGCGATGCGGGACAATCTGCAACAATGCTGCAATTCTTTCCTATCACAAAAGCAATCTCCACAGCGGGCCAAAAACCTGTGACGTAACCGTGATCAGGGAAGATGGTCAGCAGCGACAATGCGGAAAAATCTTCAAGAATGCCAGAGTCCTATACAATCACAGAAGAACACATCGAAAACGCAAGGCCGTCGATGTTGAACCGGACGATGGTATCACTCCTTGAACGGACAACCGCCCTTCAATGAGCAAAACATAAAAACACACTTATTTTCTTGATCTATCCTTCCTCTCTTCAAACCAAAAGGCAGAGATAGAATTATTAAACATTCTCTCTTGGCAACACTGCTGTTGCTGTCGTTGTCTGTCATTTCCCAGGCCAAAACGTTGACAAGACACCTTATTGTCGAGCTTGAACAAAATGCAGATTTTCCAAACCTGAACTTTTCTATAAGCCCAGACTGGCCTGCATCGTCGAGCAAACCATCAGACATTGCCGACACAAACAGCTACCCTGAACACGATTTGCCATTGGATGACAAACGACATAGACCAGACAGTTACGAGGTAAAAACGACCCTAATTGAGTCAATTTCGTGGCAATGGCTTTATACGACAAATCTACTGGTTACTCACGAAGTGATCCTCACCACCAGAGACATACCACAAAGTTCAAGCCATTATTCATGGCTGCCATTTGAAGTGGTTATCGCTGTTGGTTGGCTTTTAAAAAACTATTGGAATCCGGATTCACTGCTGTTCAACCCGACAGAACAACAAGATGTGAGTCAAAATCATCCCTTTGCGATCACCACCATGATGACTGCCTCTGAACATAACCCACCACAATATCAGCCAACAGAATCACCCGTCCGGCAAGCTCCAGGAGCCAACAGCGAACTTTCAGGCTCTTTCATCAACCCCGTGCATTCTGACTCTGGAGACGGTAAAGAAGATCCTCAACCACATCGACATACTTTGGATTTAAATTGTTTCGTCTATCCGTGTCACGGCATTTGTCGATTCCGATCATCATCCGATAATGCACATTCAATAAGTGCAGAGGCCAACTGTACTGAGTCTGCCCGGAAACTGAATGATGATCTGACAATGCCCGGGCATTCGCCTGTCAAGTCTGACGATTGGGTCATAATTAATTGGCTGATCAATCTGGGTAATCATGGCCTTGTCGAAGCACCCGGTAAGGTTGTATTAACGAGATCAAATCCTGAAACCTCTAAAACGGACGAAGTTAAATGGTCAGGGGCTTCACCTTCGGGCTACCTTCCTTTTGGTGGGGCTTGCCATTATGAAAAAGCCAGCTCGAATCAAGAAAGAGAAGACTGCACCGGGCAAATAACCTGTGACGAGACAGTGATCCTGGAAGATGGCCAGCAACGATTATGTTGGAAGCTCTGCAAGAATGCTCGGACTCTGGCGGATCACAAAAGCAGAAACCATACTGGTCAAAAAACCTGTGACGTGTCTGTGGTCGACAAGGATAACAAGCAGCGGAAATGCGGATTGATCTGCAAGAGTGTTCAAGGCCTCACATATCACAAAAGGAGAGACCACACCGGACAAAAAACTTGTGATATGACCGTGATCGCGGAGGATGGACAGTTGCGGCCATGCGGGATGGTTTTGAAGAATGCTCCACTTCTGTCAGCTCACAAAAACGGATATCACACGAGACAAAAAGTCTGTGCTGAAACAGTGGTCTCGCAGGATGGCGAGCAGCGGCCATGCGGGAAGCTCTGCAAGAATACTAAAGCCCTGGCGGAACACAAAAGAAGAGAACACAGTGGAAAAAAAACCTGTTATATAACTGTGGTCGGGAAGGATGGTCAACAACGTCAATGCGGGAAAATCTGCAAAAATGCTGCCGCTATGTCGACTCACAAAAGCACTATCCACAGCGGGCAAAAAACCTGTTACGAGACTCTGATCGGGAAAGATGGCCAGCAGCGGCAATGTGGGAAAGTCTTTAGTAATGCCGGAGGCCTTTATGAACACAAAAGAGTACATCGAAAACGCAAGCCTGTTAATCTGGACCAGAACGATGATCTCAGCCCTTGAACTGAAATAATACCCGCTCTCAGATGTGGTGATCTATCCTTCCTCTGCGTAAACCAGAAAGCAAGTATTGATTATTAAACATTACCTGTTTGTAGCATTGCTGTTACTGTCATTGTCTGTCATCTGTCATGCAAAAACGTTGACACGACTTTTTATTGTCGAGTTTGAGCAGAATACAGACTTTCCAAACCAGAACTTTTTTGTAAAACCTGACCAGCTTACATTGTCGGGAAACCCATCAGACATTGCCGACAAAAACGGCTATGCGAAACCTCATTTCCCATCGGATAAAAAACGACACAGACCTTTCAGTTACGGGTTTAAAACATCCCTCATTGGGTCGATTTCGTGGCAATGGCTTTACGCCAAAAATCTGCTGGTTGCTTTCGAACTGATTCTGACTACCAGAGAGCCCCCTCTATCCTGTTTATGGGTACCTGTAGAAGCTGTTATCGCTGCCGGTTGGCTTTTAAAAAGCTATTGGAACCCCGAATCACCCATGTTTGAGCCGATTGAACGACAGGAGACGAGTCAAAGTGACCCGTTTATGATCACCACTATGATGCCTGGCCCTGGACAACATACAACACACTATCAGTCATCAGAATTATCTGGCCAGCAGGCGGCAAATGCTATCACCCAACGAACAGGCTCTTTCACCAGCCCGCTGCATTCTGGCTCTGCTGACGGTAACGAAGACCCTAAGCCAAACCGACATACTTTGGGTTTAAATTGTTTCGTCTATCCCTGTCATGGCATTTGTCGACTCCGACCATCGTCTGAAAATGCCTATCCACCGAGTGCAGAGGCCAGTTATACTGATCCTGCCCAGCCACTCAATCATTATGTGTCAATGCATGGGCATTTAACCGAAGACAGTGATGATTTGGTCATAATCAATGGGTTACTCAATCTGGGTAGTCATAGCCTTGTGGAAAAAACCGGGATTGCCTCTGCCCTTTCCCACTTCACAGCATCAAACCATAACACCTTTCAAGCGGGCACAACTCAATGGACAGGGGCTTCACCTTCGGGCTGCCTTCCTTTCGGGGGGGCGACCCATTACCGACAAGTCAGGTCGACTAAGGAAAAAAGAAACCATACCGTGAAACGAACCTGTCTCGTGAGAGTACTCGGGGTGGATGGTCAGCAACGGCCATGCGGGATGGTCTGCAAAAATTCTCAGGCTCTGGCGAGTCACAAAAGAAGAAACCACACTGGAGAACAAATCTGTGATTTGATCGTGGACGGGAAGGATGGCCAGTCACTGCCATGCGGGACTGTCTGCAAGAATGCTCAAACTCTGTTGGGTCACAAAAGGAGAAACCACACCGGGCAACAAATCTGTGACGTAATCGAGATCGGAGAAGGTGGCCTCAAGCGGCCATGCGGGATACCCTGCAAGAGTACCAAAGCACTGTCGGATCACAAAAAAAGAGACCACACCGGGCAACAAACCTGTGTCGTGACCGTGGTCGGGGAGGATGGTCGTCAGCGGCCATGCGGAAAGATCTGCAAAAATGCTCAATCTTTATGCACCCACAAAAGTCAATACCACAGCGGGCAGCAGATCTGTGACTTCATCCTGGTCGGGGAAGATGGCCAGCAACGACTATGCGGGAAGGTCTGCAGGCACTCTCGAAACCTGACTGACCATAAAAAAAGGAACCACAGTCGGCAACAAACCTGTGAATTTAAAGTGCTTGGAAAAGATCGCCAGCTGCGGCCATGCGGGGTAATCTGCAAGAACGCTGCAGTTCTCTCGACTCATAAAAGCAGTATTCACAGCGGGCAAAGAATCTGTGGCCTGACCGTGTTCGGGGAAGATGGTCAGGAGCGGCTATGCGGGACAACCTGCAGGAATTCTGCGTCTCTCTGGAATCACAAAAGCACTATCCACGGCGGACAAAAAATCTGTAACCTGACCATGGTCGCAGAGGATGGTCAGCAGCGTCGATGCGGGAGAACCTACAAGAATGTCGGCGCTCTTTCGAGTCACAAAAGCACTGCCCACAGTGGGAAAAAAACCTGTAGCATGACCGTGGTCGGGCTTGATGGTCATCAGCAACAATGCGCAAAAATCTTCAAAAATGCTAAAGCCCTGTCTAAGCACAAAAGATTGCATCGAAAACACAAGCCTCTTGAAGCCGACCAGGATTAACAGAAGCTCTTTGATAGAAAGGCACACTTATTTTCTTGATCTATCCTTCCTCACTGTATATCAGAATCCAAGGATAGAATTATTAAACACTTATTCTTTGCAACAACGCTGTTGATGCTTTCGTTTTCTGTCTTCTGTCAGACTGAACCGTTGAAAAGTGGATTTATTGTCGAGCTTGAACAGAATGAAAGTTTTCCAAAAAAGCGCTTTTCTATAATTCAGTCGATCTCGTGGCAGTGGATTTACACCACTAATCTGATGACTGCGTACGAACTGATCCTCACCACCAAAGAAGTGTCTCCAGACAGCAGCCCTCATTCATGGCCACCTGTCGAAGTGGTTTTCACTGTCGGTTGGCTTCTAAAAAGCTATTGGAAACCGGTCTCAGCGTTGTTTAACCCAATTGAACTACAAGCGCCATCTATCTTGCCACAGGAGGATCAGCCGTTTGCGATTATCATTACCCTGTTCGGCTCTGGACATGACCAACAACAGGTCCAGCCTTCAGAATCATCCGTTCAGCAAGCCCCAAAAGCTACCATCCAGAATACAGGCTATTTCACTCATCGCCCCTACTCTGACTCTGACGACGGTGACGGAAACCCACCACAGTATTCACACACTATGGGTTTAAATTGTTTCGTCCATCCCTGTCACGGTGTTTGTCGATTCCAACCATCATCCGAAAGCAGAGAAGCTGCTGAATGGCTGCTGAATTTAAAAGAAAGTTCGAAAGGCTGCACAAAAATGACATTCGGGCAAAGCCCGCGCCCTCCTTATGGCATTAATGACAAACCGACAAATAACTGTAACCCGAAACAATCAGGGCATGCAGAAGCAGCACATGCGGACCCTGCCGACTCAGTCAATCATGATGTGCCAATGCACAGGCATTTACCTCTCACAGCTGAAGATTGGGTGATAGTCTATGGATTACTCAATCTTGGTTGTCACAGTTTTCGCGTAAAAACAGGAATTTCCTTTATGCGTGACCATTTCAACCCCCCAATGGAGACTTCAGAAACACAACAAACAACAGAGGGATCAACCCATTTCAGTCATAACCCACTTCATTTTTCCCAGAAAGACACAGTGCAAGCCAAAAACAACATAACGCAAAAAATCTGTAAAGCAACGGTGGTCGGGAAGAATGGCCAGCAGCGATTGTGCGGAAAGGTCTGCTGGAGTGCCGCAGCTTTATCGGTTCACAAAAGCACTTACCACAGTGGGGAAAAAATCTGCCTTAAGACCGTGATCGGAGAGGATGGTCAGCTACGACAATGCGGCAAGGTCTGCAAGCATAATAATGCCTTGTCAGATCACAGGAGAAGAGACCACACCGGTCAAAAAACCTGTGAAGTCACCGTGATTGGGGAAGATGGCCAGCAGCAGCCATGTGGAAAAGTCTGCAAAAATGCTCAAGCCCTGACGGATCACAAAAGCGGATACCACTCCGGACAAAGAACCTGCAACGCTACCATGGTTGGGGAGGATGGCCAGCCTAAGCTATGCGGGAAGATCCTCAAGAATACTATTGCCCTGATGCATCATAAAGAACACTTTCACAGCAGAAAAAAAACCTGTGACGTAACCGTGATCGGTGAGGATGGCCTGCTTCGACCATGCGGAATGGTCCTCACTAATGCTCGATACCTGAAGAATCACAAAAAAAGGGTCCACACCGGACGACAAACCTGCGACGAACCCCTGATCGGAGAGGATGGTCAGCAGCGACCATGCGGAAAAGCCTGCAAGAATGTTGAAGCCTTGCGACTGCACAAAAGAAAACATCGAAAACGCAAGCCTGTTGATACGAATCTGGATTAACAAGAGCTCTTTAGCAGAAAAACAAACTTATTTTCTTGATCTATCCTTCCTCTTTGTAAACCAGAATCCAAGGATAGAATTATTAAATACTCACTCTTCTCGACACCGTTGTTTCTACTATCTATTTCCGTCGCCTGTCAGGCCGAGCCGTTGACAAGCCGTTTTATTGTCGAGTTTGAACAGAATGGAGGTTTTCCAGACCAGAGCTTTTCTATAACGCCTTACACCCCTTCAGATATTCCTGACACAAGCAGCTACACAGGATCAGCTTCGCTGCCTGATGGAAAACGACACAGATCAGGCTTTTACGGGGTAAAGCCAAACCCCATTGAGTCTATTTCGTGGCAATGGGTTTACACCACTAACCTGCTGATTGCTTACGAATTGATCCTCACCACTAGAGGCACTCCTCTGAGAGCTAACCCCTATTCATGGCTACCTGTAGAAGCCGCTTTCGCTGTCGGTTTGCTTTTAAAAAACTACTGGAACCCCAACTCACCGTTATTTAACCCGATTGAACAACAGACGGCATCTATGTTGAGACAGTGGGATCAGCCGTTTGCGAGTATGATTACAATGTTTGGCTCTGGACATAACCAACAACAAGGCCAGCCTTTAGAATCATCCAGCCAGCAAGCCCCAGAGGCTGCCACTCAGCCTGAGCGCTATTTCATTAATCACCTGTATTCTGACTCTGGCGAGGGTAAAAGAAACCCTCAGCAAGACTCTCACACTTTAGGTCTGAATTGCTTCGTAAATTCCTGTCGTGGCATTTGTCAATTCCGATCATCAGCCAGCAGCAGAAGGCCTGCTGAATCACCACTGAATGTCGAAAAAAGCTCAACAGGTCCTACAGGAGCAATACCCGGACAAAGCTCATGTCCTCCTTTGATAATTAAACACGGTCTCAGTTGCACAGGCTACTATGATTCTGTAAACACTACAGACTCACAAAAAAAACCGCCTGTAAAAGTATTCAATGATCGCTTTTCCTTTCAATTCCAATGCACTCCTGGTGAAACCTTTCTGCCTCAGACGCATCAAGCTCAGCCCCATGACGTTAATGACAACCTGACAAACAGCTGCAACCATACCCTCTCGATGAATGCAGGGAAAGCACAGTCTAACTCTGGCCAGCCACTCCATGATAATGCGCCAAGGCATAAGTATTTGTCTGTCACTGATGATGATTTGGTTATAGTCAATGGTTTACTCAATCTGCGTGATCATAGTCTTCTCAAAAAAATCAGGAATTCCTATGTCCGCAAACCTTTCAGACTTCCAGCGGGGGCGTCAAAAACACAACAAATAACAGGATCACCCCAATTGGGTCATAACCCACTTCATCTTTCCCGGACAGGCAGAGAACAAGCCACAAACCTCAGCGGGCAGAAAATTTGTAACGCAACAGTGGTCACAAAGAATGGCCTGCAGCAACCATGCTGTAAGGTTTGCATGAATACTACTGCCCTTTCGATTCACAAAAGCAAATACCACACCGGGCAAAAAACCTGTATCGAGACCGTAATCGGAGTGGATGGTCAACTGCAGCCATGCGGAAGAGTCTGCAAGCATGCTAATGCTCTTTCAGATCACAAAAGAAGAGAGCACACTAACCAAAGAACCTGCGGTGTGGTAGTGGCTGGAGAAAATGGCCAACCGCAGTTATGCGGGAAGGTCTTCAAAAATACTTATGCCCTGACGCATCACAAAAGAACTCTCCACAGCGGGCAAAAGACCTGTCCTGTGCCAGTGACTGGAGAAGATGGCCAGCCGCGACCATGCGGGAAAATCTTCAAGAACGCTGAATCTCTGTCATCTCATAAATGCAAATACCACACCGGGCAAAAGACCTGTGACGTGACTGTGCGCGGGAAGGATAACCAACAGCAGCCGTGCGGATCCGTTTTTAACAGTTTTCAGGCCCTGTTGGATCACAGAAGAAAGAACCACAGTAGCAAAAAAATCTGTGAGGAAACCATAATCGGGAGGGATGGCACGCGACAGAAATGCTGGACGATCTGCCAGAATGCTAAAGCCTTCTCGGATCATAAAAGAAAACATCGAAAACGCAAACCTGTTGATGCGGATCAGAATTAATTTTCTATAAAGCGAAACCTGAGCGTATTGTCAGATATCTCCACAGTCATTACCGATACCAAAGACTATTCAGAATCCGATTTGCCATCGGATAAGAAACGACATAGACATCAAAGACATAGGGTAAAAACGATCAACATTAAGTCGATTTCCTGGCAATGGCTTTATGCGACGAATCTTCTGGTTGCTTATGAAGTGATCCTGATCACCAGAACACCCTCTCTGAGTGCTGACACTTATTCACAGATACCTGAAGAAGCAAACTTATCTTCATAACCTATCCTTCCTCTCTGTATAGCAGAGTACAAGGATAGAGTTATTAAACACTCACTTTTTGCAGCATCACTATTGCTGCTCGTTTCATTTCCTGTCGTCTGTCAGGCTGAAGAGTCAACAAGGTGCTTTGTTGTCGAGCTTGGGCAGAATGCAACTTTTCCAAACCGAAGCTTTTCTATAAAGTGTGCAAGACAGGCAGTGTCAGAAAAACCATCAAACGTTGTCGACACAAGCGACAATGCAGGATCAGATTTGCCGCCTAATGGCAAACGACAGAAACCTGGCAATTACGGAGTCAAAACAACTTTTCCTGAATCGATCTCGTGGCAATGGCTCCACACTGCCAAGCTGCTTGTTGCCTACGAACTGATCTTCACCACCAAGGGTCCCGCCCTCGGTGCCATGACTTCTTCATGGCTGCTCATAGAAGTGGTTGTTGCTGTTGCCTGGCTTCTAAAAAACTATTGGCGCCTCGATTCATCGCTGTTTAACCTCATTGAACAACAGGCGAGTCAGAGACATTCGTGCGCCGCCATCACTGTGGTGTTTGGCTCTGGAGATGACCAACAACAATACCAGCCATCAGAATCTTCCTGCCAGAAAGCTCAAAAGACAACTACCCACTATAGAGGCTCTTCCGCTGCTGGCCACCTGAACAATGATAATGAAGACGGTGACGAAGGTCTTCAGCCAAACCTGCATACTTTGGGTTTAAATTGTTTCGTCTCTACCTGTCGCGGCATTTGTCGATTCAGATCATCATTCGATAGCAGAGAGTCAAATGAATGGCCGCTCAATTCCATAGAAAGTTGGATAAACCACAGAAGGGCAGCCCCCTTTCTGGGCGCGTGCCATCATTTGGCCAATGGACACTGTTTCAGTTGCTTAGGTCGATTTAATCCTGAAGACACTGAAGATTTTCAACAAAACTCATCTTTCGAAGATTTGAATGGTATCCTTGATACTCAACTCTTATGCAATTTTGGCCAACCGCTTCATTCACTGTCATACCAGCCACAGACTCGTGACATTGATGGCAACCCAATCAACAGCTGCAACTATGCAGATTGGGTCGACTCAGACGGGGTCGCATGCACAATAAGTTCAGAGGCAGCCGATGCAACTGAACCTGCCAGACAAGCAATCTGTAACCTGACAGTGATCGGAAAAAATGGTCAACAGCTGTCATGCGGGAAGGTTTACCGGAATGCTAAAGCCCTGATTAATCACAAAAAAAATACCCACACCGGGCGAAGAAACTGTTACCTGACGGTGGTTGGGAAGGATGGTCAGCAACAACCATGCGGGAGAGCCTTCAAAAATACTCAATCTCTGTGGTCTCACAAAAGCAGGGTCCACAACAGACAACAAACCTGTAAGGTGACCCTGGTCGGGAAGAATGGCAAGCCACGACCGTGCAGAAAGGTCTGCAATAATAATCGTGCCTTCGCGGATCACAAAATAAGAGACCACAGCGGAATAAAAACCTGCGAAACCACAATAGTCGGGAAGGATGGCAAGCCGCAACCGTGCGGAAAGGTCTGCAGTAATAATCGTGCCCTCAGGGATCACAAAAGAACTGCTCACACCGGTCAACAAACCTGTAACCTGGATGTCATCGGAAAGAATGGCCAGCGGCAGACATGTGGAAAAGTCTGCAAGAATGCTCAAGCCCTGGCGGTTCATAAAAGCTGCTACCACAGCGGGCAAAAAACCTGTCACCTGCTTGTAATCGGGAAGGATGGTCTGCAACGTCCATGTGGAAGTATCTGCAAGAATGCCAAAGCCCTGCAGATTCACAAAGCCAAGTATCACACCGGGCAAAAAACCTGTAACTTGATCATAGTCGGGGAGAATGACCAACAGCGGTCATGTGGAACCATCTGCAAGGATTCTCAAGCCCTGTTTCATCACAAGAAAAGACATCACACAGGGCAACAAACCTGTCAAAAGACTGTGTTCGGGGAAGATGGCCAGCCGCAGCAATGTGGGAAAATCTGCAAGAATGCTCTGGCTCTGCTTAATCACAAAAACAAAGTCCACAGCGGACAAAAAACCTGTAACGAAACAGTGTTTACGGAGAATGGTCAGCAGCGGCCATGCGGAGTGGTCTGCCCCAATACCAGAGCCATAGAGAATCACAAAAGGCAATACCACAGCATACAAAAAACCTGTAGCGAAACCTTGGTCGGGGAGGATGGTCAGCCGCGACCATGCGGAAAGATCTGCATGAATGACGTGGCCCTGACGAATCACAAAAGAAGAAAGCACACCGGGCAACAAACTTGTGACGTGACCGTTCCCGGACAGAATGGTCGGCTGCGGCCATGCGGGGCAATCTTCAAAAATGCCGGATCCCTGGCGTCTCACAAAAACAGCGTCCACTCCGCTCAAAAGACCTGTCGCTTGACATTGGTCACAGAGAATGGCCAGCCGCAATCCTGCGGGAAGGTCTGCAAGACTGCTAAAGCCGTGTCGGTTCATAAAAGAACACACAGAAAACGCAAACCAACTGAAGGAGTACAGGACGATGCCCCGGCCCTCAAAAGGTAAAGATAACAATCTGAGATCAGCACTTTTATTCAGTTTTGCCATTAAACCGTTGGTTTATTGCAGAAGATCTGCGATTGAAAAACATGCTTATTTCATGATCTATCCTTTCCCATCTGTAACCCGCAAAGCAAGGATAGAATTATTAAACATTCACCCTTTGCAGCACCGCTGTTCTTACTATTGTTGTTTTCTGTCGTCTGTAAAGCCGAACCTTTGACAGGACGTTTTATTGTCGCGCTTGAGGAGAATACAGGTTCTCAAAATCAGATCTTTTCTGTAAAGCCTGACCAGCTCAGGTCACCGGGCCCGTCAGAGTTGATTTCGTGGCCAGGGCTTTATGCCACGAACCTTCTGATTGCTTATGAACTGATCCTGACCACCAGGGCCACCACTGCGGGTGAAACCCCTTATTCATCGCTACCTGCCGAAGGAGCTATCGCTGTCGGTTGGCATTTAAAAAACTATTGGAACCCGGACTCATGGCTGTTTAACCCGATTAAGCAACAAGAGATAAATCAGGATTACCCGTTTGTCATCACCACTATGATGCACGGCTCGGGACATGACCAGCAACAACGTCAGCCAACAGAATCATCCCGCCATCAAGCCCCAAAAGCTACCAACCGTGCTTCAGGCTATGTCACCAGACTACAGGATTCTGAATCTGGCGACGGTAACGGAGACCCAGAACAACACTCACATACTTTGGGCTTAAATTGTTTCGTCTATCCCTGTCATGGCGCCTGTAGATTACGATCATCATCCGATTCATCCGATAGCAAAACGTCGGATCGTGAGGCAGTCCACACGAGAGAAATGACCGAGCAAAGCTCATGCCCCCATTTGGTCAATAGACACTGCTATCGTTGCCGGTTAGTGATCGGGGCCCCTTCAGAGTCAGTGGGTGCTGGTACAGCCAATAAAACTCAGCTCAACGTGACAAACTGTAACGTTATAGAGATCGATGAAAATGGCCAGCTGCGCCAGTGTGGGAAGCTCTACAAGGATGTCCGAACACTGTCGACTCACAGAAGAAGATACCACACCGGACAACAGGCCTGTGAAACGACTGTGGTCGGGCAGAATGGCCAGCCGCAGCCTTGCGGGGCAGTCTGCAAGAATGCTGGAGCCCTGATGGTTCACAAAAGCAGCGTCCACACTGGACAACAAACCTGTTGCTTAACATTGGTCGGGGAGGATGGCAAGCTGCGCCAATGCGGGAAGCTCTGCAAGAATAGCGGAGCCCTGTCGACTCACAAAAGAAGACATCATAGCGGGCAACAAACCTGCGACATAACATTGGTTGGAGAGGATGGCCAGCAGCTCCCATGCGGAGTGGTCTGCCGCAATGCTCACACCCTGACGTTTCACAAAAGAAGATACCACTCCGGACAAAAAGTCTGCGATGTAAGAGTGGTCACAGGGGATGGCCAACAGCGGTCATGTGGGACGGTCTGCAAGAGTGCTCATGACCTCTCGATGCACAAAAGATGTACTCACACCGGTCAACAAGTCTGTGATGCAACTGTGGTCACAGAGGATGGCCAGCAGCGGCCATGCGAAAAGGTCTGCAAGAATGCTAAAACCTTGTCAGAGCACAAAAGCAATTACCACACCGGGCAGAAAACCTGTGACGTAAACATTGAAGGGGAGGATGGCCAGCAGCAGCCATGCGGAAAGGTCTGTAAGAGCGCTCGAGCCCTCTCGTCGCACAAAAGCAGATTCCACACAAGTCAAAAAACGTGTGACGCGACAGTGGTCGGGGAGGGTGGTCAGCAGCAGCCATGCAAGAGGGTCTGCAAGAGCGCTCCAGCCCTGTCGGATCACAAAAGAAGACATCATAGCGGGCAACAAACCTGCGACATAACATTGGTTGGGGAGGATGGCCAGCATCGGACATGCAGGAAGGTCTGCAAGAATGCCAAGGCTATGGATAATCACAAAAGAATACACAGAAAACGCAAACCAGCTGCAGGAGAACAGGACGATGCCCCAGCCCTCAAAAGGTAAAATAAATAACAATCTGAGATCAGCACTTTTATTCAGTTTTGCCAGTAAATCTCTGGTTTATTGCAGAAGATCTTAAATTGCAAAAAATGCTCATTTCATGATCTATCCTTTCCCATCTGTAACCCGCAAAGCAAGGATAGAATGATTAAATATTCACCCTTTGCAGCACCGCTGTTCTTACTATTGTTGTTTGCTGCAGTGTGTATGGCCGAACCTTTGACAGGACGTTTTATTGTCGCGTTTGAGGAGAATACAGGTTCTCAAAAGCAGATCTTTTCTGTAAAGCCTGACCAGCTGAGGTTACCGGGCCCGTCAGAGTTGATTTCGTGGCCAGGGCTTTATGCCACGAACCTTCTGATTGCTTATGAACTGATCCTGACTGCCGGGGCCACCACTATAATGCACGGCTCGGGACATGAGCAGCAACAACGTCAGCCAACAGAATCATCCCGCCATCAAGCCCCAAAAACCACCACCCATGCTACAGGCTACGTCTCCAGTCTCCTGAATTCTGAATCTGGTGACGGTAAAGGAGACCCACAACAACACTCACATACTTTGGGCTTAAATTGTTTCGTCTATCCCTGTCATGGCGCCTGTAGATTCCGATCAGATAAAACTCAGCCCACCTGGCAAGTAATCTGTAACCTGATAGAAGTCGATGAAGATGGCCAGCTGCGCCAATGTGGGAAGTTATACAAGAATGTCTATGCCTTCTGGACTCACAAAAGAAGATACCACACCGAACAACAAAGCTGTGACGCGACTGTAATCGGGCAGAATGGCCAACCGCAGCCTTGCCAGGTGGTCTGCAAGAATGCTGGAGCCCTGGCGTCTCACAAAAGCAGCTTCCACACTGGACAAAAAACCTGTCACTTAACATCGGTCGGCACTGATGGCCAGCAGCTGCCATGCGAGAAAGTCTGCAAGACTGCTAAAGCCCTGACGGATCACAGAATAAGACACCACTCCGGGCAAAAAACCTGTAACCTGACGTTGGTCAGGAAGGATGGTCAGCAGCGGACATGCGGAATGGTCTGCAAGAGTATTAAAGCCTTCTCGGATCACAAAAGAAGATACCACACCGGACAACAAACCTGTGAAGTAACCGTGATTGGGCAGGATGGTCAGCCCCAGCCATGCAGGAAAGTCTGCAAGAATGCTATAGCCCTTTCGACTCACAAGAGAAGATACCACAGCGGGCAAAAAACCTGTGACTCAATGATGTTCCGGGAGGATGGCCAACAGCGGCCATGTGGAACCATCTGCAAAAATGCTCAGGCCCGGGTGCATCGCAGGGGCAGAGACCTCAACGGGCAACAAACCTGTCAAATGACTGTGATCGGGAAGGATGGCCAGCAGCGGACATGCGGAAAGGTCTGCAAAAACGCTCAAACCTTCTCAGAGCACAAAAGCAATTACCATACCGGTCAAAAAACCTGTGACCTAACCGTGATTGGGGAGGATGGCCAGCAGCGGCCATGCGGGATAGTCTGCAAGAATGCTAAATCCTTGTCGGATCACAAAAGAAGATGCCACACCGGGCAACAAACCTGTGACGCGACCCTGGTCGGTCAGGATGGCCGACCGCGATCATGCGGAACGGTCTGCCAAAATGCCAGAGCCTTTTCGGATCACAAAAGAAGATACCACACCGAACAACAAAACTGTGACGCCACTGTGATCGGGCAGAATGGCCAGCCACAGCCTTGCGGGGCAGTCTGCAAGAATGCGGTAGCCCTAACAAGCCACAAAAGCAGCTTCCACACTGGACAACGAACCTGTCACTTAACATGGGTCGGGGAGAATGGCCAACAGCGGCCATGCGGATTGGTTTGCATTAATGCCAGAGCCCTGGCTAACCACAAAAGAACGCATCGTAAGCGCAAGTCTGTTTATGTGGATCAGGATGATGATCCTCAGCCCTCGAAAAAGTAAAGCAAGAAAGCAATGATCTCTAACAGAAACTATTTGACAGAAAAACACTCTTATTTTCTTGATCTATCCTTCCTCTCTGTAAACCGGAATGCAAGGATAGAATTATTGAACACTTACTTTTTGCGGCACTGCTGTTGCTGCTAATGTTGTTGTCTTTCACCTGTCAGGCGGAACCGTTGACGGGGCGCTTTATTGTCGAACTTCAACAGGATGCAGGTTTCCCAAACCAGAGCTTTTCAATAAAGACAGACCGGCGTCTATTGTCCGGTAGCCCGTCAGTCATTGTCTACTTAAACGGCGATGCAGGACCAGATTTACCTACCTATTATAAACGACGTAAGCGTGTCAGTTACGAGATAATAACAACCCTCATTGAGTCGATTTACTGGCAGTTACTTTACGCCACGAATCTGCTGGTTGCCTTCGAGCTGACCCTGACCACCAGAGACACCTCTCTCAGCCCCGCTCCTTATTCATGGCTACCGGAAGAAACGGTTGCTGCTGTCGGTTGGCTTTTAAAAAGCTATTGGAACCCAGATTCACTGCTTCTGAATCGGGTTCAACAACAAGAAATAAGTCAGGATCACCCGTTTGTGATTACTGCTATGATGCGTGGCTCTGAACATAACCAACCACAAGATCAACCATCAGCTGCATCGGACCAGCCCCCCCCCGAAACACCCACCAACCCTCTAAGCTCTTTCATTAGCCTTTTGTATTCCGGCGTCGGCGAAGATAACCGAGACCCTCAACAACACTCACATACTTTGGGTTTAGATTGTTACGTCCATCCCTGCAATGGCGTTTGTATATTCCGACCACCTTCCGAAAGTCTGGCAAGCCCTGCAGAATCTGAACCCGCACGAAACTCATGCCCGCATCTGGTCAATAATCATTGTTATCGTTGCGTCAGGTATTCTGATCCTGAAATCGAAACATCGAATCCCCGCCTTGCTACTCAATTCGAATACGCTTCTGGCCAGCAATCTCAGATATATAGCATGAATAACAGACCGGCCAATAGGTGCAACTTGATAGTGTTTAAGAGTGGTGGCCAGCTGCAAACATGCGGAAAGGTCTACAGGACAGCACGAGCCCTGTCGGAACACAAAAAAGGCATTCACAGCAAGCAACAAACCTGCGAAGTAATTGTGGTTGGGGAGCATGGTCAGCAGCGTCCATGCGGCTTGGTTTGTAGAAACTCCAGAGCCCTGTCATCTCATAAACTCAGGCACCACAGCGGGCAACCTGTCTGTGATATAACAGTGGTGACAAAAGATGGCCAGCAGCGGTCATGCGGGATGGTCTGCAAGAACCCTAAAGACTTCTGGGATCACAAAAGAAGAATCCACACCGGGAAAAAAACCTGTGACGTAACTGTGGTCACAAAAGATGGTCGGCCACGGCCATGCGGGAAGGTCTGCAAAAATTTCAGTGCCTTTTCGGAACATAAAAGCAAGCAGCACAGCGGACAAAAAACCTGTGACGTAAACATGGTCACAGAGAATGGTCGGCAGCAACCATGCGGGAAGATCTGCAAAAGTGCCGGAACCCTGTCGGAACACAAAAAAAGAAACCACAACCTACCAAGAGCCTGTGACGAGCACATTGTTGGAGAAGATCAGGAGTCGCAAACATGCGGAAAAATCTTCCTTAACGCTCAAGCATTGTGGTTTCACAAAAAAAAAGACCACACAGGGGAACAAACCTGTAACTCGATGGTGGTCGCGAAGGATGGCCAGCGGCGACGATGCGGGAAGGTCTACCGGAATCTTAAATCCCTGTCTGAGCACAAAAGTAGATATCATCGAAAACGCAAGCCTGTTGATCTGGAGCAGCACGATGACCACAGCCCTTCAAAAGGTAAAGTAAGTAACGATATTTAACAGGAGGCTTTTGACAGAAAAACACGCTTATTTTTTTGATCTATCCTTCCTCTCTGTAGACCGGAACTCAAGGATAGAATGATTAAACACTCACTTTTTGTGGCATCGCTGTTACTACTACATTCCCTGTCTGCCACCGCTCAAGCCGATCCGTTGACAAGACGTTTTATGGTCGAGTTTCAACAGGATTCAGGTTTTCCAAACCAAAGCTTTCCATTAAACAAAGACCAGAGATTATCGGGTAACCCGTCAGTCAATGCCGAAACAAGCCGCCATACAGGACAAGTTTTACCATCTTATTATAAACGACAAAAATATTATGAGGTAAAAGCAACCTTGATTGGGTCGATTTCCCGGCAGTTGCTTTACGCCACGAATCTACTGGTTGCCCTCGAAGTGATCCTGACCTCCAGAGATGCCCTTCTGAGCTCTGCCCCTTATTCGTGGCTACCAGTAGAAACGGTTGTCGCTTTCGGCTGGATTTTAAAAAGCTATTGGAACCCGGATTCATTGCTGCTTAATCTGATTCGACAACAAGAGATAAGTCAGGATCACCCGTTTGTGATTACCACTATGATGCCTGGCTCTGGAAATAACCAACAACAAGGTCAGCCTTCAGGATCATCGGGTCTGCAGGCCCCCGCAGCAGCCCCCAGCCATCCGATAGGCTATTTCACCAGCCTTCTGTATTCCGACTCTGACGAAGATAACGAGAACCCTCAACAACAGCAACATACTCTTGGTTTAGATTGTTTCGTCCATCCCTGTTATGGCGTTTGTAAATTTCGATCGCCTGTTGAAGGCTTGACAAACCTTACAAAAGCAACTCCCAAACAAAATTCATCTACCTATTTGGCCAATAGACACTACTATCTTTGCATCAGTCATTCTGATCCTGTAAAAGAAACATCGAATGATTCCCCTGACATTCGACTCCAATGTTTTTCTGGCGAACTATCTCAGGCACTTCACATTGATGGCAACCCGGCCAATAGCTGCAACCTTGAAGGAGTCGCCCCGGACTCAACGGGTGCAGGCACAACCGATATAAGGGCTCCAGCCGAGCAAGCAACCTGCAACGCGGTAGTGGTCGCGGAAGATGACCATCTGCGGCAATTCGGGAAAGCCTTTCAAAGTACTCAAGCACTGTCGAATCAGAAAAGAAGAATCCATACAAGGCAAAAAAACTGTGAGGTGACTGCGGTCGGGGAGAGTGGCGAGCAACAACCATGCGGGGTGGTTTGCAAAAACGACAAATCTCCGACGTCTCATAAAAGCAAATACCATTGTGGGCCAAAAACCTGTAACGTCGCTGTGGTTGGAAATGATGGTCAGCAGCGGCCATGCGGGAAAGTCTGCAGGAACTCTGTTTTCCTGTCGGATCACAAAGGCAGACGCCACACCGGACGAAAAACCTGTGATGAAATAGAGGTCGCGGAGGATGGTCAGCAGCGGCCATGCGGGGCAGTTTGCCAGAATTTTAGAGCCCTTTCGACTCATAAATCCAGATACCACACCGGGGAAAAAACCTGTGGCGCAACAGTGATTGGGAAAGATGGCCGACAACAGCCATGCGGGAGAGTCTGCAAAAATGCTTTAGCCCTTTCGAGTCACAAAATAAGGAATCATAGCGGGCAAAAAACCTGTAACCTAACAGTGGTCGGAGAGAATGGTCAGCAACGGCCATGTGGGAAGATCTGCAATAGTGCTGGAACCCTGTCGGATCACAAAAAAAGAAACCACAGCCTACAAAGAACCTGTGACGTGAAGATTGTTGGAGAACATGGCCAGCCTCAGCCATGCGGGATGGTCTGCAAGAATTCTTATACCATCTGGGCTCACAAAAACAGAGTCCACGGTGGGAAGCAAACCTGCGACGTGATCATGGCTGAAAAAGACGCCCAGCAGAGGCCATGCGGAAAGGTCTTTAAGAATAATCTGACCCTTTCTGATCACAAAAGAAGATATCATCTAAAACGCAAATCTGTCGATGTGGACCAGGATGATGACCTCAGTCCTCCAAATGGTAAAGTGAGTAAGTAACGATCTTTAACAGGACGGTAACCTCAGCCTTCCAGAAGCTAGCAGCCTGTCGGACTTAAGACTGTCCTACACGGCAACTGCTCCTGCGTTGCTCTAGCTCCTGCATCCATGCAGTCGTGCGGTTGCAATAAATTGGTCTAAAAATCCCTGTTTCTTCGTCAAATAGCTCGCTATTCTCCTCAGAAACAGAGATTTTTATCCTCAATTTCTTGCAATCCTCGCTACGGACGCTTAAGTCCGACAGGCTGCTAGAGCGAATTAATTAGCGATCTTAAAGAGAAGATTTTTGAAAGAAAAACACACTTATTATTTTGATCTATCCTTCTTTTCTGTAAACCAGAATGCAGGGATAGAATTATTAAACACTCAATCTTTGCGGGGCTGCTGTTGCTGCTCTCTGACGTCTGCCAGGCCGAACCGTTGACATTGGGTTTTATTGTCGAGCTTCAACAGGATACAAGTTTTTCAAACCAGAGCTTTTCGATAACAACACACCGGCGCACATTGCCGGATGATCTGCCAGACATTGCAGATAAAACCAACCATTCAGAAAAGAAACTGCCACCTGAAGTCAAACGACACAAACCTTACAGTTACGGTATTAGAGCAGCAATTATTGAGTCGATATCCTGGCAGTTGCTCTACGCTGCGAACCTGCTGGCTACCCATGAACTGACCCTGACCACCAAAGGCATGCCTGTGGACGCCACCTCCCATTCATGGCTGCCGGTAGAAGCGGTTGTCGTTGTCGGTTGGCTTTTAAAAAGTTATTGGAACCCCGATTCACCGATGTTTAATCAGATTGAACAACAAGAGATGACATCTATGTTGGCACGGTGGGATCAGCCGATTGTGATCACCACTATGATGCAAGGCTCTGGAAACAACCAACCGCAGGGCCAGCTATCAGAGTCATCTGGCCAACAAGCCCCTCAAGCCACCAGTCAACCTGCAAGCTCTTTTTTCGACCCTCAATATTCTGGCTATGGCAACGGCTCCGGAGACCCTCAACAATACTTACACACTCTGGGTTTAGATTGTTTCGTCCATCCCTGTCATGGCGTTTGCGAATTTCGGCCATCTTATGAAAACGTGGACCCCGTTCAAAGGTCGCTGAATGTTGAAGAAAGTCTGGTAAACCATGCAGGAGCAACACACTGGGAAAACTCATGCCCCCATTTGGCCAATAGTCACTGCTATCGTTGCATCAGACATTCTGATAATGCAAAAGAAACATCGAATGATCCTCCTGACATTCAACTCCAATGGGCTTTTGGCCAACTATTTCAACCAAATGGCATTGATAGCAATTTTGCATATAGCTGTAATCTGATAGTGGTCGGGCGTGGTGGCCAGTCGCGACTTTGCGGAAAAGTCTTCAGAAGTACACAAGCCTTGTTGGGACACGCAGGCAGAGTCCATTCCGGGAAAAAAATCTGTGACTTAACCCTAATCGGGGAGGATGGCCAAAAGCAACCGTGCGGGAAGGTCTTCAAGAATGCCAAAACCCTGTCGGAGCACAAAAGAGGCATTCACAGCAAGCAAATGACCTGTAACAAGACAGTAACCGGGGAGGATAACCAGCCACGGACATGCGGGAAAGTCTGTAAGAATACTAAAGCCCTGTCCAATCACAGAAGACAGGACCACTCCGGGCAACAAACCTGTAACGTTATGATGGTCGGGGAAGATGGCCAACAACGGCCATGCAGACAGATTTGCAAGAATAGCCGAGCCCTTTGCGATCACAAAAGAAGCACCCACACCGGGCAACAAACCTGCGACTTTATAATACTCAGAGAGGACAGCCAACCACGAGTATGTGGAACGATCTGCAGGAGTGCCGAAAGCCTGTCGGAACACAAAAGAAATGAGCACACCGTGCAACAAACCTGTGACGTCGTAATGGTAACAGAGGATGGCCAGCGGCGGCCATGCGGGAAGGTCTACAAGAATAAACGGATCCTCTGGCATCACAAAAAATACTCCCACACCGGGCAACAAATCTGTGACTTCATGGTGGTCGGGGAGGATGGTCAAACACACCCATGCGGAAAAGTCTGCTGGAATGCTAAAATCCTGCACGACCACAAAAGAAACGCCCACAGGCAACAAATCTGTGACCTTATGGTGGTCGGGCAGGACGGCCAACAGCGGCCATGCGCGACTCTCTTCGAGAATAATAAAGCTTTGTTGTGCCACAAAAGAAACGTCCACAACGTGAAACAAAACTGTGACGTAACCGTGGTCGGAATGAATGGCCAACCCCGGCCATGCGGAAAGGTCTGCAAGAGTATTCAAGCCCTGTCATGTCACAAAAGCAGATACCACAGCGGACAACAAACCTGCAACGCTATATTGGTCGGCGAGGATGGCCAACAGCAGCCATGTGGAAAGGTTTACAAGAATGTCAGAGCACTGTCTGAGCACAAAAGAATACATCGAAAACGCAAACCTGTTGATGCGGACCACAAAGACGGTCTCAGCCCTCCATAAGGTAATGTGAATAAGTAACGACCCTTTGCAGAAGGTTTTTGAAAGATAATCACGCTTGCTTTCTTGATCTATCCGTCCTCTCTGTACAACCGGAGGCAAGGATAAAATCATTAAATACTCACTCTTTGCGACAACTCTGCTGCTACTTTTTCTGGCTGTCGCCTGTCAGGCCGAAACCTTGACCAGACGTTATGTTGTTGAGCTTCAACAGGATGCAGCTTTTTCATACCAGAGTTTTTCTATAAAAAAACACAAACGTTCATTGTCGTATAATCCGTCAGATATTGCTGACAAAAATGGCTTTAAAATACCAGATTTACCCTCTGATGATAAACGACAAAGTTTTTTTAGTTACGAAGAAAAAACAACCCTCGTTGAGTCGATTTCCTGGCAGTTGCTTTACGCCACAAATTTGCTGGTTGCTTTCGAACTGATCATGACCAGCAAAGCCCCTCCTCTGGGTACTACCTCTTATTCATGGCCACTGATAGAAGGGGTTGTCACTGTCGGCTGGCTTTTGAAAAGTTATTGGAACCCCGACTCACCACTGTTTAACCCGATTGAACAATCAGAAATGAAGTTGACACTGGGGAATCAACCTTTTGTAATCACTACTATGATGCACAGCTCCGGCTATGGCCAACAACAACACAGCCAGTCACCAGAGTCATCTGGCCAGCAAGCCCCCAGCCAGCCAGCAAGCGCTTTCACCAGCCCTTTGTCTTCTGGCTCCGACGGCCATGGAGGCCCTCAAAAAAACGCGCATACTTTGGGTTTAGATTGTTTCGTCCAGCCCTGTCATGGCGTTTGTAAATTCCGATCATCTTCCGAAAACATGGAGCCAGCTGAAAGGTCGTTGAATTCTGAAGAAAGCCTGGCTAGCCACACAGAAGCAACACCCGGACAAAACTCATGCCTCCATAATTGTCAATGCTATCGTTGCATCTGGCATTCTGATCCTGCAAATGAAACATTAAATGACCCCTCTGCCATTCAACTCCAATGCGTTTCTGACCAACTAATTCAGGTACATGACATTGATGACAACCCGGTCAATACAACCGCCCCTGCAGAGCAAGTCGCCTGTAACCTGACAATAGTCGACAAGGATGGCCAGCTAAAGAATTGCAAGAAAGTCTACAAGAGTGTCAAATCCCTTTTGAATCACAAAAGAAAAGTCCACTGCGGTAAAAAAACCTGCCTTGTGCCCGTGGTCGGAAACGATGGCCGGTTGCGACCATGCGGGAAGGTCTGGAAAAATGCCAATGCCCTGACGTATCACAGAATAACGGCGCACACCGGGCAACAAACCTGTGAAGTCATAATGGTCACTGAGGATGGTCAGGAACAGCCATGCGGAAAGGTCTGCATGAATGTCAGAGCCCTGAAAGATCACAAAAAAAATGCCCACACCGGGCAAAGAACCTGTGATGTGACCGTGGTCGGGGAGAATGGTCAGCAGCGGCCATGCGGGAAACTCTGCAAAAGTTCTCAATCTCTCTCGTGTCATAAATTCAGAGAACACAACGGAAATAAAACCTGTGATGTGACCCTGGTCTCAGAGGATGGCCAGCAGCGACCTTGCGGAACGGTCTGCAAGAATATCTACGCTCTGAGCTACCATAAAGAAACCACTCACACCGGACAAGAAACCTGTGACGTTATGATGGTCGGGAAGGATGGCCAGCAATGGCCATGCGGAAAGGTTTGCAAGAATGCCCATAGCCTGTCAGATCACAAAAAAAGAAATCACTGCGGGCAAAAAGCCTGTGATGTGATCGTGACCGATGAGGATGGCCATCTGCGGCCATGCGGGATGGTCTGCAAGAGTGTCAGCATTCTGCAGGAGCACAAAAGAAGAGCTCACACCGGGCAACAAACCTGTGACGTTATGATGGTCGGGGAGGATGACCAGCGACGGCCATGCGGAAAGGTTTTCAAGAATAACCGGGACCTTGGTAATCACAAAAGAAGTACCCACACCGGGCAACAAACCTGCGACGTTATAATATCCGGGAAGAACAGCCAACCACGACCTTGTGGAACGATCTGCAGGAGTGCCTGTGACCTGTCGAATCACAAAAGAAGAGAGCACTCCGGGCGACAAATCTGTGACATCACAATGGTCACAGAGGATGGCCAGCAGCGACCATGCGGAAAGGTCTACAAGAATAAACATACCCTCCGGGATCACAAAAAAAAAGGTCACACCGGGCAACAAGTCTGCGACTTCATAATGGGCGGGAAGGATGGTCAAACATACCCATGTGGAAAAGTCTGCAGGAGCGCTAAAACACTGTTCATTCATAAAAGAAGCGTCCACATGGTGCAAAGAACCTGTGATGTGATCGTGGCCGATGAAGATGGCCAGCAGCAGCCATGCGGGACTCTCTGCAAGGATTATAGTGCTTTGTCGGTCCACAAAAGAAGCTTCCACACCCCGGAACAAAACTGTGACGCGACCGTGATCGGGGAGAATGGCCAACCTCGCCCATGCGGAAAAGTCTGCAAGAGTGCTCGAGCCCTGTCATGTCACAAAAGCAGATACCACACCGGGCAAAAAACCTGCAACGCTGTATTGGTCGGCGAAGATGACCGGCAAAGGCCGTGCGGGAGGGTCTGCAAGAATTACCAGGTCCTGTCAGATCACAAAAGGAGCACCCACACCACGCAAAAAACCTGTGATGTGACCCTGGTCGGGGAGGATGGTCAGCCGCAGCCATGTGGAAAGATTTACAAGAATAAAAATACCCTGTCTAAGCACAAAAGAATGCATCGAAAACGTAAGCCTGTTGATGCGAACCAGATTATGATGGTCGGGGAGGATGGCGAGCGACGGCCATGCGGATCAGTTCGCAAGAGTAGCCAAGCCCTTTGTAATCACAAAAGAAGTAGCCACTCCGGGCACCAAACCTGCAAGGTTATAATACTCGGGAAGGACAGCCAACCACGACCATGCGGAATAGTCTGCAAGAATGCTCGAGCCCTGTCATGCCACAAAAGCAGATACCACACCGGGCAACAAACCTGCAACGCTATAATGATCGACGAGAAGGACCAGCGACGGCCTTGCGGGAGGGTCTTCAAGAATAGCCAGGCACTCTCGAATCACAAAAGACGCCACCACACCGGGCAACAAACTTGTGATGTGACCCTGGTCCGGGAGGATGGACAGCCGCAGCAATGTGGAAAGGTTTGCAAGAATGCAATTACCCTGTCCAGGCACCAAAAAACACATCAAAAACGCAAGCCTGTTGATACAAACCAGAAAGACGGTCTCAGCCCTCCATAAGGTAATGTGAATAAGTAACGACCCTTGGCAGAAGGTTTTTGAAAGATAATCACGCTTGCTTTCTTGATCTATCCTTCCCCTCTGTACATCCGGAGGCAAGGATAAAATCATTAAATACTCACTCTTTGCGACAACTCTGCTGCTACTTTTTCTGGCTGTCGCCTGTCAGGCCGAAACCTTGACCAAACGTTATGTTGTTGAGCTTCAACAGAATACAGCTTTTTCAAACCAGAGTTTTTCTATAAAGCCAGACCAGCGTTCGCTGTCGTATAATCCGTCAGATATTGCCGACAAAAATGGCTTTATAACTATCAACAAGCTCATCATGCTGACCGGCCACATCCTGACATGTGGTCAGTAAATGGTTGTATTTGCAGTCCCAAAGTCATTTTTTTCAAAGGTAGTCGAGTTCACATATTTTGCATGATGATTCACGGTATCATCACAAAGCGGGTGAGTAGGGTTTAAACCCTTCGTCATTAAAAAGTTTACACTGTGGTTTTGTATCTTCTGTCTTCACTGTCAGTGTGCACATCAGCTGATAGTACAAAGGCGCATCGTCATTAACCCGGTTGACCGCAAGTGTGAGATCAGCTCTCTGACCGATCAATTGATGAATGCCCTTCGCCAGATATCGTGGGCAATAACCAACAATCTCCGGTGTCTCGGTGGTGCGAATAGCGATCGCCTGGTGATCTGCCGGGTTCTGAATATCCTGCATAAGTAGAAGCGGATCGCCGGATTGCAGGGTTTTGATACGAGCACGGGCGGAGTCCGTAACGTAGCGTACGCCGTGAACAAAAAAGTCGAATTCAAAGGAACCCGTTGTATCCTGCTGCACTTCAGGAAAGACCTGCAAATTATCAGTACTTTTAGTACCACCGGTTTTGGCCAGGATAAGCAGTGGGCAATTTTGTCCCTCCAGGCCCAGCCAGGATAATAAAAGCTTATATTCAGGCCGACGTTCTGATAACAGGCGATTGGCAAACAGGGGGAACAACCGTTCAGACCGATAAACCTTGGTTAAATCCTCCATGCCGGTAAACGGTGTAAACCGTTCACTATAGCCAGCTCCCCGAGTGTATTGAAACTGGTAATGATCGCCGTTCCGAGTCAACTTGCCCACCGGGTGCCACTCTCTTTTTAACGGGTCCTGCCAGGCTAAAAATACGCTGTTTACCGATGTGTGCATAGTAGACTCCTTCTATTTTCTAAAATCATTTGTTCAGCAAATTGAATGGCTATGGGGGTTGTTACCTCCTCTGGTATTCGCTGTAGTAGCTGACCTATTTCAGCCTCGGACAGCAAGCTGAGTTTTTTCAGCCAGAAGCCTGCAGCCCGGGGCTGCATTTCTTTGGCAATAATAAAAGCATCCATGGTTTTCAATGGTTTGTTGTCGGCTTTGGACCTATAGAGTGCACAACTGGCTTTCCTGACGTATGCCGCAACGGAAAACCCCCGGTCCTTTGTGGACAGGCGTTTCTGCCGGGTATCATCCCGCTCTGTGCAGCCAAGGCTGGAAGCGTGATCATAAGTTGGGCAAAGGTACTTTTTACCGCTGGCATCGTCCAGTAAAACCGCCCAGTTTTCATGGTGCCGATCCTGATTGCTGATCAGTGCATCCAGCATAAGGTAGCCGGTAAACACGCCAGCAGCATCCATAAACTCGGGGAATTTCTCCTTAAAGGGCGGAAGAATACCACTTTTTGCGGTTTCAAGAATACCCATTACCCGTGCCACCGTATGTTCTCTGACCCGGACAAACCGTTGTTGTTCATCGCCGGGGTAGGTGTTATCAGTGGACATTAACAGCTGGTTACCCAAAGTCATCCGCCAACGGGTACGATCAGTAATAATGCTTGGGCTGGTGACACCAATATTGCCCTGAAAGCGGGCCATCTCATAGGTGGCGTGGGGAATACCCAACTGCACGCAAAGTTGCTCTGCCACCTTTTCCGACCAGTGCTCCCCGGTTAACGGGCGTGACTTTTTAAACAGCCATTTCTGTTTCTGCCAGGTATACCAGGATTTCTCCTTGGTGCCGAGATCCTCCGGCGAGTCCATCTCCTCCCTGATATCGATGATTTTATAGGGTGTTGTCATGCCGGGGTTCCTGGCTTTCTTGGGTTATTTAACGGTGACCTGGCCGTTCATTAGCATGGGAAGTAGCCACTCCGGGCACCAAACCTGCAAGGTTATAATACTCGGGAAGGACAGCCAACCACGACCATGCGGAATAGTCTGCAAGAATGTTCGAGCCCTGTCATGCCACAAAAGCAGATACCACACCGGGCAACAAACCTGCAACGCTATAATGGTCGACGAGAAGGACCAGCGACGGCCTTGCGGGAGGGTCTTCAAGAATAGCCAGGCACTCTCGAATCACAAAAGACGCCACCACACCGGGCAACAAACTTGTGATGTGACCCTGGTCCGGGAGGATGGACGACGGTCTCAGCCCTCCATAAGGTAATGTGAATAAGTAACGACCCTTGGCAGAAGGTTTTTGAAAGATAATCACGCTTGCTTTCTTGATCTATCCTTCCTCTCTGTACAACCGGAGGCAAGGATAAAATCATTAAATACTCACTCTTTGCGACAACTCTGCTGCTACTTTTTCTGGCTGTCGCCTGTCAGGCCGAAACCTTGACCAGACGTTATGTTGTTGAGCTTCAACAGAATACAGCTTTTTCAAACCAGAGTTTTTCTATAAAGCCAGACCAGCGTTCACTGTCGGATAAACCGTCAGATATTGACGGCAAAAACGACTTTAAAAGACCAGATTTACCCTCTGATAATAAACGACAAAGATTTCTCAATTACGAAGTAAAAACAACCCTCATTGAATCGATTTCCTGGCAGTTGCTTTACGCCACGAATTTGCTGCTTGCTTTCGAACTGATCATGTCCAGCAAAGCCCCCCCTCTGGGTGCTACTTATTCATGGCTCCCCGCAGAAGGCATTGTCACTGTCGGCTGGCTTTTGAAAAGCTATTGGAACCCCGACTCACTGCTGTTTAAACCGATTGAACAATCAGAAATGAGGTTGTCACAAGGGAATCAGCCTTTTGCAATCACTACTATGATGCACGGCTCCGGCTATGACCAACAACAACCACAACAACAAAGCCAGCTATCAGAATCATCTGGCCAACAGGCTCCGCAAGCCACCAGCCAACAAACAGGCGCTTTCACCAGCCCTCTGTTTTCTGGCACCGGTGACGGCTACGGAGACCCTCAACAAGACACACATACTTTAGGTTTAGATTGTTTCGTATACCCCTGTTATGGCATTTGTGAATTCCGACCATCTTTCGAAAACACAGAGCCAGATGAAAGCTGGCTGAATTTTGAAGAAAGTCTGGCAAGCTATACAGAAGTAACACCCGGACAAAACCCATGCCCCCATGACTGTCTCTGCTTTCGTTGCATATGGCATTTTGATCCTGAAAATGAAAGATCAAATGATCCCTTTGCCATTGAACTCAAATGCACTTCAGGCCAACTATTTCAGTTAGATGGCATTGATGACAACCCGGTCAATACAACCGCCCCTGCAGAGCAAGTCACCTGTGACCTGACAATAGTCGGTAAGGATGGCCAGCTACGGAATTGCGAGAAAGTCTACAGGAGTATCAAAACCCTTTTGAATCACAAAGGAAAAGTCCACTCCGGTAAAAAAACCTGTCTCGTGCCGGTAGTCGGGAAGGATGGCCGACTGCGACCATGCGGGGAGGTCTCGAAAAATGCCGGTGCCCTGTCGAATCACAAAAGAAGGGCCCACAGTGGGCAGCAAACCTGTGAAGTCATAATGGTCACAGAGGATGGTCAGGAACGGCTATGCGGAAAGGTCTGCATGAATGCCAGCGCCCTGTCGAATCACAAAAAATGCGCCCACACCGGACAAAGAACCTGTGATATGACCGTGGTCGGGGAGGATGGTCAGCCGCAGACATGTGGGAAACTCTGCAAGAGTGCTCAATCCCTCTCGTGTCATAAATTCAGTCACCACACCGGGCAAAAAACCTGTGACGTAATCCTGATCGGAAAGGATGGCCAGCAGCGACCTTGCGGAAAGGTATACAAGAATGTCAGTGCTCTAAGGTATCACAAAAAAAACACTCACACCGGGCAAAAAACCTGTGATGTGATCGTGGCCGACGAGGATGGCCAACAGCAGCCATGTGGAAAAGTTTACAAGAATGCCAAAGCACTGGCTATTCACAAAAGAACACATCGCAAACGCAAGCCTGTTGATACCAACCAGAAAGACGGTCACAGCCCTCCATAAGGTAAGTAACGCCCCTTAGCAGAAGGTTTTTTAACAGAAAAACACGCCTGCTTTCTTGATCTATCCTTCCTCTCTGTATATCCGGAAGCAAGGATAAAATCATTAAATACTTACTCTTTGCGACAGCTCTGCTGCTACTTCTGCTGACTGTCGCCTGTCAGGCCGAAACCTTGACCAGACGCTATGTCGTCGAGCTTCAACAGGATGCAGCTTTTTCAAAGCAGAGTTTTTCCATAAATCAAGACCAACGTGCATTGTCGGATAACCCGTCAGATATTACCGATAAAAATGGCTTTAAAAGATCAGATTTACCCTCTGATTATAAACGACAAAGTTTTTTCAGTTACGAAGTAAAAGCAACCCTCATTGAGTCGATTTCCCGGCAGTTGCTTTACGCCACGAATTTGTTGCTTGTCTTCGAACTGATCATGACCAGCAAAGCCTCTTCTGTGGGTGCCCGTGCTTATTCATGGCCACCAATAGAAGGGATTGTCACTGTCGGCTGGCTTTTGGAAAGCTATTGGAACCCCGACCCGGCACTGTTTAAACCGATTGAACAATCAGAAATGAGGTTGACACAGGGGAATCAGCCTTTTGCAATCACCACTATGATGCACGGCTCCGGATATGACCAACAACAATCACAACAACAAAGCCAGCTATCAGAGTCATCTGGCCAACAAGCCCCGCAAGCCACCAGCCAACAAACAGGCTCTTTCACCGACCCTCTGTCTTCTGGCTCCGGTGACGGCTACGCAGACCCTCAACAACACGCACATACTTTGGGTTTAGATTGTTTCGTCCACCCCTGTCATGGCATTTGTAAATTCCGACCATCTTTCGAAAACATGGGGCCAGATGAAAGGTCGCTGAATTTTGAAGAAAGTCTGGCAAGCCTATCAGGAGCAGTACCTGAGCAAAACTCATGCCCCCATAATTGTCTCTGCTATCGTTGCATCTGGCATTCTGATCCTGCAAATGAAACATCAAATGACCCCTTTGCTATTCAACTCCAATGGGCTTCTGACCAACTATTTCAGGTATATGGTATTGATGACAACCCGGTCAATACAACCGCCCCTGCAGAGCAAGTCAGCTGTAACCGGACAATGGTCGATGAGGATCGCCAGTTACGGTGTTGCGAGAGAGTCTACAAGAGTGTTCAATCCCTTTTGAATCACCAAAGAAAAATCCACACTGGCAAAAAAACCTGTCTCGCACCCGTGTTCGGAGAGGATGGCCGACTGCGACCATGCGGGGAGGTCTGGAAAAATGCCAGTGCCCTGTCGGGCCACAAAAGAAAAATGCACACTGGGCAGCAAATCTGTGAAGTAATCGTGGTCGGAGAGGATGGTATAACGCAACCATGCGGGAGAGTCTGCAAGAATGCCATTATCCTCTCAGATCATAAAAAAAGAAAGCACATGGGGCAAAGAATCTGCACTATGATCCTTGCCGATGAGGATAGCCAGCAGCGGCTATGCGGGAAGGTGTGCATGAATGTCCACGCTCTACGGTATCACGAAAGAAGCGCTCACACCGGGCAACAAACCTGTAACGTTATGATGCTCGGAGAGGATGGCCAGCAAAGGCCATGCACGCTGATCTGCAAGAATGTTGGAGCCCTGACGAATCACAGAAACAGATACCACTCCGGGCAACAAACCTGTAAAGTAACCGAGACAGGAGAAGATGGCCAACCTCGAGCATGCGGCAAGGTCTTCAAAAATGTCAGCGCCCTGGGGTATCACAAAAAAAGCGCCCACACCGGGCAACAAACCTGTGACGTTATGATGGTTGGGGAGGATGGTGAGCGACGGCCATGCGCAAAGGTTTGCAAGAATACCATAGCCCTTTATGATCACAAAAGAGGTACCCACACCGGGCAACAAACCTGTGACGTTATGATGGTTGGGAAGGATGGCGAGCGAAGGCCATGCGGAAAGGTTTGCAAAAATATCCAAGCTCTTGGTGATCATAAAAGAAGCGAGCACACCGGGCAAAAAACCTGTGATGTGATAGTAGCCGATGAGGATGGCCAGCAACGACCGTGCGGGAAGGTCTACAAGAATAGACATGTCCTCTGGGATCACAAAAAAAACGCCCACACCGGGCAAAAAATCTGTGATGTGACCGTGGCCGATGAGGATGGCCAACAGCGCCTGTGTGGAAAGGTTTACAAGAATGCCAAAACACTGTCTGTGCACAAAAGAACACATCGCAAACGCAAGCCTGTTGATACGAACCAGAAAGACGGCCTCAGCCCTCCATAAGGTAATGTGAATAAGCAACGACCTTAAGCAGAAGGTTTTTTCTTGATCTATCCTTCCTCTCTGTATAGAAGGTGTCACGAAACTCCAACAAATCGTTCCCACGCTGGGACCCACAGGGCCTGAGAGCATGGAAACCAGAGTTTTGCGACCCGCTCTATATCCGGAGGCAAGGATAAGATCATTAAATACTCACTCTTCGCGGCACCTCTGTTGCTACTTTTGCTGACTGTCGCCTGTCGGGCCGAAACCTTGACCGGACGCTATATTGTCGAGCTTCAACAGGATGCAGCTTTTTCAAACCAGAGTTTTTCTTTAAAGCAAGACCAACGTGCATTGTCGGATAACCCGTCAGATATTACCGAAAAAAACGGCTTTAAAAGACCAGATTTACCCTCTGATGATAAACGACAAAGATTTTTCAGTTACGAAGTAAAAACAACCTTCATTGAATCGATCTCATGGCAGTTGCTTTACGCCACGAATTTACTGGTTACCTTCGAACTGATCATGACCAGCAAAACCGACCCTCCGGGTTCTACCTCTTATTCATGCTCACCAGTAGAAGGGATTGTCACTGTCGGCTGGCTTTTGAAAAACTATTGGAACCCCGACTCATCGTTTTTTAAACCGATTAAACAATCAGGAGTGAGGTTGGCACGGGGGAATGAGCCCATTGCGATCACTACTATGATGCACGGCTCCGGATATAACCAACAACAACCACAACAACAAAGCCAGCTATCAGAGTCATCTGGCCAACAAGCACCACAAGCCATCAGCCAACAAACAGGCTCTTTCACCAGCCTTCTGCATTCTGGCTTTGGTGACGGCTTCGGAGACCCTCAACAACAAGCACATACTTTAGGTTTAGATTGTTTCGTCCATCCCTGTCATGGCATTTGTATATTCCGATCATCTTTCGAAAACATGGGGCCAGATGAAAGGTCACTGAATTCTGAAGAAAGTCTGGCAAGCCTTACAGAAGCAAAACCCGGACAAAACTCATGCCCCCATAATTGTCTCTGCTATGGTTGCATCTGGAATTTTGATCCTGCAAATGAAACATCAAGTGATCCCTCTATCATTGAACTCCAATGGGCTTCTGGCGACCAATTTCAGGTACATGGCATTGATGACAAACCGGTCAATACAACCGCCGCTGTGGAACAAGTCAGCTGTCACCTGACAATGGTCGATGAGGATGGCGAGCTTCGCAATTGTGAGAAAGTCTACAAGAGTGTTGCATCCCTTTTGAATCACCAAAGAAAAATCCACACCGGCAAAAAAACCTGTCTCGCGACCGTAGTCGAGAAGGATGGTCGGCTGCAACCATGCGGGGAAGTCTGCAAAAATGCCAGTAACCTGTCGAATCACAGAAGAAGGGTCCACAGCGGGCAACAAACCTGCAACTTTACAGTGGTCGAAGAGGACGGCCAGCAGCGACCTTGCGGAACGGTCTGGAAAAATGCCGGTGCCCTGTCGAATCACAAGATAAGGACCCACACCGGGCAACAAACCTGTGACGTGACAGTGGTCGAAAAGGATGGCCAGCAGCGACCTTGCGGAACGGTCTGCAAGAGCACCAGAGCCTTGTCGTTTCACAAGCGTGGATACCACAGCGGGCAAAAAACCTGTGAAGTGATCGTGGTCGGCAAAGATGATAAACCGCAACCATGCGGGAGGGTATGCAAGAATTCCATCACCCTGTCGCATCACAAAAGAAACGCCCACACCGCTCAAAGAACCTGTGACCTGATCGTGGTCGGGAAAGATGGTCAGCCGCGGCCATGCGGAAAACTCTGCAAGAGTGCTCAATCTTTCTCGTGTCATAAATTTAACCAGCACACCGGGAAAAAAACCTGTAACCTGACCGTGGTCGAAGAGAATGACCAGCAGCGACCTTGCGGAACGGTCTGCAAGAACCCCAAAGCTTTATGGATTCACAAACTTGGATACCACAGCGAGCAAAAAACCTGTGATGTGATCGTGGTCGATGAGTATGGCCTGCAGCGGCCATGCGGGAAGGTCTACAAGAATGTCAGCGCTCTATGTGATCACAAAAGAAGGCCTCACACCGGGCTACAAGCCTGTGACGTTATGACGGTCGGGGAGGATGGCAAGCAATGGCCATGTGGAAGGGTTTACAAGAATGCCAAAGCCCTGTCTGTGCACAAAAGAATACACCGAAAGCGCAAGCCTGTTGCTGCGAACCAGAAAGACGCTGTCAGCCCTCCATAAGGTAAAGTGAATAAGCAAAAACTTTTAGCAGAAGGTTTTTGAAAGAAAAACACGCTTGCTTTCTTGATCTATCCTTCCTCTCTGTACACCCCGAGGCAAGGATAAAATCATTAAATACTCACTCTTAGCGGCTCCTATGCTGCCACTTTTGCTGACTGTCGCCTGCCAGGCCGAAACCTTGACCAGACGCTTTATTGTCGAGATTCAACAGGATGCAGTTTTTTCAAAACAGAGCTTTTCTATAAAGTCAAATAAACGCTTAATGTCGTATATTATATCGGATATTTCCGAAAGAAACTGTTTTAAAACACCAGATTTACCCTGTGATGATAAACGACAAAAATTTTTCAGTTACGAAATAAAAACAACCCTCATTGAGTCGATTTCCCGGCAGTTACTTTACGCCACGAATTTGCTGGTTGCCTTCGAGCTGATCATGACCAGCAAAGCCCCTCCTCTGAGTGCTACCTCTTATTCGTGGCTACCGATAGAAGGGGTTGTCACTGTCGGCTGGCTTTTGAAAAGCTATTGGAACCCCGACTCACCGCTGTTTCAACCGTTTGAACAATCAGAAATGAGGTTGACACAGGGGAATCAGCCCTTTGCGATCACTATTATGATGCACGGCTCCGGCTATAACCAACAACAACCACATCAACAAAGCCAGCTACCAGAATCATCTGGCCAACAAGCCCCACAAGCCAACAGCCGACCAACAAGTGCTTTCACCAACCCTCTGTCTTCTGGCTCCGGTGACGGCTTCGAAGACCCTCAACAACACGCACATACTTTAGGTATAGATTGTTTCGTTCACCCCTGTCATGGCGTTTGTAACTTCCGACCATCTTCCGAAAGCATAGGGTCAACTGAAAGGGTGCTGAAATCTGAAGAAAGTCTGACAAGCCCTGCAGGAGCAACAGCCGGACAAAACCTATGCCCCCATAATAGTCTCTGTCATCGTTGCATCAGGCATTCTGATTCTGCAAATGAAACATCAAATAATCTCTTTGCCATTCAACTCCAATTCACTTCTGGCCAACTGTTTCAGGGACATGGCATTGATGACAACCCGGTCAATACAACCGCTCCAGTGCCAGTCCCCTGTAACCTGACAATACTTGATGAGGATGGTCAGCTACGAAATTGCGAGAAAGTCTACAAGAGCGCTTTTTCCCTTTTGAATCACAAAAGAGCATACCACTCCGGTAAAAAAACCTGTCTCGCGCTCGTGGTCGGGAAGGATGGTCAGCTGCGACCATGCGGGAAGGTCTGCAAGAATGCCAGCACCCTTGGGTATCACAAAAGAAAGACGCACACCGGGCAACAAACCTGTGACGTCATAGTGGTCAAAGAGGATGGTCAGGAACGGCCATGCAGAAAGGTCTGCAAGAATGCCGACGCCCTGTCGAATCACAAACAAAACGCCCACTCCGGGCAAAGAACCTGTGATGTAACCGTGGTCGATGAGAATGGTCAGCTGCGGCCTTGCGGGAAGGTCTTAAAGAATGCCGGTCTCCTGTCGAGTCACAAAAGAGACGCCCACACCGAGCAAGAAACTTGTGACGTGATCGTGGTCGGAGAGGGTCACCAGCAGCGACCATGCGGAAGGGTCTGCAAGAACGCCAAAGCCCTTTCATCTCACAAGGCTGGATGCCACAGCGGGCAAAAAACCTGTGCAGTACTCGTGATCAGCAAGGATGGTAAACCACAATTGTGTGGGAGGGTCTTCAAGAATGCCTATATCCTGTCAGATCACAAACAAAGAAAGCACAGTGGGCAAAAAACCTGTGATGTGACCCTGGTCGGAAAGGATGGTCAGCCCCGGCCATGTGGAAAGGTTTTCAAGAATGCCAAAACCCTGTCTGTGCACAAAAGAATGCATCGAAAACGCAAGCCTGTTGATACAAACCAGAAAGACAGTCTCAGCCCTCCATAAGATAATGGGAAGTAACGACCTTTAACAGAAGCTTTCTGACAAAAAAACAGGCTTACTTTCTTGATCTATCCTTCCTCTCTGTATATCTGGAGGCAAGGATAAAATCATTAAATACTCACTCTTTGCGGCACCTTTGCTGCTACTTTCCCTGACTGTAGCCTGTCAGACCGAAACGTTGACAAGACGTTATATTGTCGAAATACAGCAGGATGCAACTTTTTCAAAACAGAGTTTTTCTGTAAAACCAAACCAGCATATACTGTCGTATGATACGTCAGATATTGCCGACAAAAACGGTTTTATAACACCAAATTTACTCTCTGATTATAAACGACGATGCTTTTTCGGTTACGAAGTAAAAAAAAACCTGATTGAGTCGATTTCCTGGCAATTGCTTTACGCCACTAATTTGCTGGTTGCCTTCGAACTGATCATGACCAGCAAAGCCCACCCTCCGGGCGCTACCTCTTATTCATGGCCACCGGTAGAAAGGATTGTCACTGTCGGCTGGCTTTTGAAAAGCTATTGGAACCCCGACTCACCGATGTTTAAACCGATTGAACAATCAGAAATGAGGTTGACCCAGGGGAACCAGCCTTTTGCAATCACGACTATGATACACGGCTCCGGATATGTCCAACAACCACAAAGCCAGCTACCAGAGTCATCTGGCCAACAAGCCCCACAAACAACCCGCCAGCCAACAAACGCTTTCACCAACCCTCTGTCTTCTGGCTCCGGTGACGGCTTCGAAGACCCTCAACAACACGTACATACTTTGGGTATAGATTGTTTCGTTCACCCCTGTCGTGGCGTTTGTAACTTCCGACCATCTTCCGAAAGCATAGGGTCAACTGAAAGGGTGCTGAAATCTGAAGAAAGTCTGGCGAGCCTTACAGCAACAACACCCGAACAAAACCCATGCCCCCATGATTGCCTCTGCTATTGTTGCATCAGGCATTCTGCTTCTGCGTATGAAACATCAAATAATCTCTTTACCATTCAACTCCAATGCGCTTCTGGCCAACTTTTTCAGGGATATGACATGGATGACAACCCGGCCAATACAACCCCCCCTCCAGAGCCAGTCCCCTGTAACCTGACAACGCTTGATGAGGATGGTCAGCTACGAAATTGCGAGAAAGTCTACAAAAGCGTTCAATCCCTTTTTGATCACCAGAGAAAAGTCCACTCCGGTAAAAAAACCTGTCTCGCACCCGTGGTCGGGGAGGATGGCCGTTTGCGACCATGCGGGGAAGTCTGGAAAAATGCCGTTGCCCTGTCGAATCACAGAAGAAGTGCCCACACCGGGCAACAAACCTGTAACGTCATAATAGTCACAGAGGATGGTCGGGAACGACCATGCGGAAGGGTCTGCAAGAATGCCAGTGCCCTGTCGAGCCACAGAGGAAGGACACACACCGGGCAGCAAACCTGTCAAATCACAATGGTCACAGAGGATGGTCAGGAACGTCTATGCGGAAAGGTCTGCATGAGTGTCTTCGCCCTGTGGAGTCACAGAACAAGTGTCCACTCCGGGCCAAGAACCTGTAATGTAACCGTGGTCGGTGAGGCTGGTCAGCTGCGGCCTTGCGGGAAGGTCTGCAAGAATGCCAGCGCCTTTTCCGATCACAAAAGATACGCCCACACCGGGCAACAAACCTGTGACGTGACCCTGATCGCAGAGAATGGCCAGCAGCGGCCTTGCGGAAAGGTCTTCCAAAGCACCAGAGCCTTGTCGTCTCACAAGTTTGGATGTCACAGTGGGCAAAAAACCTGTGAAGTAATCGTGCTCGGCAAGGATGATAAACCGCAACCATGCGGGAAGGTCTGCATGAATTCCGGCGCCCTGTCGAGCCACAAAAAAAGCGCTCACACCGGGCAAAGAACCTGTGATGTGACCGTGGTTGGGGAGGATGGTCAGCTGCGGCCATGCGGGAAACTCTGCAATAGTGCAGGTTCTCTCTCCTCTCATAAATTCAAACAACACAACGGGAAAAAAACCTGTCAGGTAACCATGGTCGCAGAGGATGGTCAGCCGCGACCTTGCGGAACGGTCTGCAAGAATGTCAGCGCTCTAAGGTATCACAAAATAAGCACCCACACCGGGCAACAAACCTGTGATGTGACCGTGCTCGGGGAGAATGGTCAGCTGCGACCATGCGGAAAGGTTTACCAGAATGCAATGGCCCTGTCTGCGCATAAAAGGACCCATCGAAAACGCAAGCCTGTTGATGCGAACCGGAAAGACGGTCTCAGCCTTCCGCAAGGTAATGTGAATAAGTAACGACCTTTAGCAGAAGTTTTTTGACAGAAAAACACGCTCACTTTCTTGATCTATCCTTCCTCTTTGTATATCAGGAGGCAAGGATAAAATCATTAAATACTCACTCTTTGCGGCACCTTTGCTGCTACTTTTGCTGACTGTCGCCTGTCAGGCCGAAACGTTGACAAGACGTTATATTGTTGAGCTACAACAGGATGCAGATTTTTCAAGCCAAAGTTTTTCTATAAAGCCAAACCAAGGTGCACTGTCGGATGATCCGTCAGATATTGCCGACAAAAACGGTTTTGTAACACCAGATTTACTCTCTGATTATAAACGACGATGCTTTTTCAATTGCGAAATAAAAACCACCCTCATTGAGTCGATTTCCTGGCAGTTGCTTTACGCCACGAATTTGCTGGTTGCCTTCGAACTGATCATGACCAGCAAAGCCCCCCCTCCGGGTGCTACCTCTTATTCATGGCTACCGGTAGAAGGGATTATCACTGTCGGCTGGCTTTTGAAAAGCTATTGGAACCGCGACTCACCGCTGTTTAAACCGATTGAACAATCAGAAATGAGGTTGACACAGGGGAATCAGCCCTTTGCGATCACTACTATGATGCACGGCTCCGGATATGACCAACAACAACAACAACCACAAAGCCAGCTACCAGAGTCATCTGGCCAACAAGCCCCACAAACACCCCCCCAGCCAACAAGCGCTTTCACCAACCCTCTGTCTTCTGGCTCCGGTGACGGCTGCGGAGACCCTCAACAACAGGCACATACTTTGGATTTAGATTGTTTCGTTCACCCCTGTCATGGCGTTTGTAAATTCCGACCATCTTCCGAATTCACCTGCAACCTGACAATGATCGATAAGGATGGCCAGCTACGGAATTGCAAGAAAGTCTACAAGACTACTCAATCCCTTTTGAACCACAGAAAAGGATACCATACCGGTAAAAGAACCTGTCACGTGCCCGTAGTCGGGAAGGATGGTCGGCTGCGACCATGCGGAGAGGTCTGGAAAAATGCCACTGCCCTGTCGAATCACAGACTAAAGGCCCACACCGGGCAACAAACCTGTAACGTCATAATGGTCACAGAGGATGGTCGGGAACGGCCATGCGGAGAGGTCTGCAAGAATGCCAGTGCCCTGTCGGGCCATAAAAGAAGGAAGCACACCGGGCAGCAAACCTGTGAAATCATAATGGTCACAGAGGATGGTCAGGAACGTCAATGCGGAAAGGTCTGCAAGAATGCCAGCGCCCTGTCGTGTCACAAAACAAGCGCCCACACCGGGCAAAGAACCTGTGATGTGACCGTGGTCGATGAGGATGGTCAGCCACGGCCTTGCGGGAAGGTCTTCAAGAATGCCGGTCCCTTGTCGGGTCACAAAAGAGACGCCCACACCGGGCAACAAATCTGTGACGTGATCGTGGTCGGAGAGGGTGGTCAGCAGCGACCATGCGGAACGGTCTGCAAGAACGCCAAAACCCTTTCATCTCACAAGGTTGGATGCCACAGCGGGCAAAAAACCTGTGCGGTACTCGTGGTCAGCAAGGATGGTAAACCACAACTGTGTGGGAGGGTCTTCAAGAACGCCTATATCCTGTCAGATCACAAAAAAAGAAAGCACAGTGGGCAAAAAACCTGTGCTGTGACCGTGGTCGGAAAGGATGGTCAGCCGCAGCCATGTGGAAAGGTTTACAAGAATGCCAAAACCCTTTCTGTGCACAAAAGAATGCATCGAAAACGCAAGCCTGTTGATGCGAACCAGAAAGACGGTCTCAGCCCTCCATAAGGTAATCTGAAGTAAGCAACAACCTTTAACAGAAAGATTCTGACAGAAAAACAGGCTTACTTTCTTGATCTATCCTTCCTCTCTGTATACCTGGAGACAAGGATAAAATCATTAAATACTCACTCTTTGCGGCACCTTTGCTGCTACTTTCGCTGACTGTCGCCTGTCAGGCCGAAACGTTGACAAGACGTTATATTGTTGAGCTACAACAGGATGCAGATTTTTCAAACCAAAGTGTTTCTATAAAGCCAAACCAAGGTGCACTGTCGGATCATCCGTCAGATATTGCCGACAAAAACGGTTTTATCACACCAGATTTACTCTCTGATTATAAACGACGATGGTTTTTCAATTACGAAATAAAAACAACCCTCATTGAGTCGATTTCCTGGCAGTTGCTTTACGCCACGAATTTGCTGGTTGCCTTCGGACTGACCATCACCAGCAAAGCCCCTCCTCTGGATGCTACCTCTTATTCATGGCCACCGGTAGAAGGGATTGTCACTGTCGGCTGGCTTTTGAAAAGCTATTGGAACCCCGACTCACCGATGTTTAAACCGATTGAACAATCAGAAATGAGGTTGACACAGGGGAATCAGCCTTTTGCAATCACGACTATGATGCACGGCTCCGGATATGACCAACAACCACAACAACAAAGCCAGCTACCAGAGTCATCTGGCCAACAAGCGCCACAAACAACCCCCCAGCCAACAAGCGCTTTCACCAACCCTCTGTCTTCTGGCTCCGGTGACGGCTACGAAGACCCTCAACAACACGCACATACTTTGGGTTTAGATTGTTTCGTTCACCCCTGTCATGGCGTTTGTAAATTCCGACCATCTTCCGAATTCACCTGCAACCTGACAATGGTCGATAAAGATGGCCAGCTACGGAATTGCAAGAAAGTCTACAAGACTACTCAATCCCTTTTGAAACACAGAAAAGGATACCACACCGGTAAAAAAACCTGTCTCGTGCCCGTTGTCGGGAAGGATGGCCGGCTGCGACCATGCGGAGAGGTCTGGAAAAATGCCGGTGCCCTGTCGAATCACAGAATAAAGGCCCACACCGCGCAACAAACCTGTAACGTCATAATGGTCACAGAGGATGGTCGGGAACGGCCATGTGGAGAGGTCTGCAAGAATGCCGGTGCCCTGTCGGGCCACAAAAGAAGGATGCACACCGGGCAGCAAACCTGTGAAATCATAATGGTCACAGAGGATGGTCAGGAACGTCAATGCGGAAAGGTCTGCAGCAATGCCAGCGCCCTGTCAAGTCACAAAACAAGCACCCACTCCGGGCAAAGAACCTGTGATGTGACCGTGGTCGATGAGGATGGTCAGCCGCAGCCTTGTGGGATGGTCTTCAAGAATGCCGGTTCCCTGTCGGATCACAAAAGAGACGCCCACACCGGGCAAAAAGCCTGTGACGTGACCCTGGTCGGAGAAAATGGACGCCAGTGGCCTTGCGGAAAGGTCTGCAAAAGCGCCAGAGCCTTGTCGTCTCATAAGTTTGGATGTCACAGTGGGCAAAAAACCTGTCAAGTAATCGTAGTCGGCAAGGATGATAAACCGCAACCATGCGGGAGGGTCTGCATGAATAGCAGCGCCCTGTCGAGACACAAAAAAAGCGCTCACACCGGGCAAAGAACCTGTGATTTGACCGTGGTCGGGGAGGACGGACAGTCGCGGCCATGCGGGAAACTCTACAGTAGTGCTGATTCTCTCGCGTGTCATAAATTCAAACAACACACCGGGACAAAAACCTGTGACGTTATGATGGTTGTGAAGGATGGTGAGCGACGGCCATGCGGAACAGTTTGCAAGAATCGCCAAGCCCTTTGTAACCACAAAAGAAATGCCCACACCGAACAAAAAACCTGTGACGTTATGATAGTCGGTGAGGATGGCCAACAGCGACCATGCAGAAAGGTTTACAAGAATGCCAAAACCCTGTCTGTGCACAAAAGAATACACCGAAAGCGCAAGCCTGTTGCTGCGAACCAGAAAGACGGCCTCAGCCCTCCATAAGGTAAAGTGAATAAGTAAGAACCTTTAGCAGAAGGTTTTTGACAGAAAAACAGGCTTACTTTCTTGATCTATCCTTCCTCTCTGTATATCTGGAGGCAAGGATAAAATCATTAAATACTCACTCTTTGCGGCACCTTTGCTGCTACTTTTGCTGACTGTCGCCTGTCAGGCCGAAACGTTGACAAGACGTTATATTGTTGAGCTACAACAGGATGCAGATTTTTCAAACCAAAGTTTTTCTATAAAGCCAAACCAAGGTGCACTGTCGGATGATCCGTCAGATATTGCCGACAAAAACGGTTTTATCACACCAGATTTACTCTCTGATTATAAACGACGATGCTTTTTCAATTGCGAAATAAAAACCACCCTCATTGAGTCGATTTCCTGGCAGTTGCTTTACGCCAAGAATTTGCTGGTTGCCTTCGAACTGATCATGACCAGCAAAGCCCCCCCTCCGGGTGCTACCTCTTATTCATGGCTACCGGTAGAAGGGATTATCACTGTCGGCTGGCTTTTAAAAAGCTATTGGAACACCGACTCAGCAGTGTTTAAGCCGATTGAACAAACAGAAATGAGGTTGACACAGGGGAATCAGCTCTTTGCAATCACTACTATGATGCAAGGCTCCGGCTATGAGCAGCAACAACCACAACAACAAAGCCAGCTACCAGAGTCATCTCGCCAACAAGCCACACGCCAACCAACAAGCGCTTTCACCAGCCCTCTGTCTTCTGGCTCCGGTGACGGCTTCGGAGACCCTCAACAACACGCACATACTTTGGGTTTAGATTGTTTCGTTCACCCCTGTCATGGCGTTTGTAAGTTCCGGGCATCTTCCGAAAACATGGGGCCAACTGAAAGGGCGCTGAATTCTGAAGAAAGTCTGGCGAGCTCTACAGGAGTAACACCCGGACAAAACCCATGCCCCCACAATTGTCTCTGCCATCGTTGCAGCAGGCATTCTGATTCTGCAAATGAAACATCAAATGATCGCTTTGCCATTCAACTCCAATGCACTTCTGGCCAACTGTTTCAGGGACATGACATTGATGACAACCCGTTCAATACAAGCGCTCCTGTGCCAGTCCCCTGTAACCTGAGAATACTTGATGAGGATGGTCAGCTACGAAATTGTGAAAAAGTTTTCAAGAGTGTTCAATCCCTTTTGAATCACAAAAAACAAGTCCACAGCGGTAAAAAAATCTGTCTCGCGCCCGTGGTCGGGAAGGATGGCCGGCTGCGACCATGCGGGGGGGTCTGGAAAAATACCAATGCCCTGTCGAGCCACAAAAGAAGGATACACACCGGGCAGAAAACCTGTGATGTTATAATGGTCACAAAGGATGGTCAGGAACGGCCATGCGGAAAGACCTGCAAGAGTAGCGGTGCCCTGTCGGACCACAAAAGAAGGACGCACACCGGGCAGCGAACCTGTGAACTCATAAGGGTCACAGAGGATGGTCAGGAACGTCAATGCGGAAAGGTCTGCATGAACGCCAGCAGCCTGTCGAGTCATAAAAAAAGAGCCCACGACATGCGAAGAACCTGTGATGTGACCGTGATCGGGGAGGATGGTCAGCCGCAGCCATGCGGGACACTCTGCAAGAGTTCCAGGTCTCTCGCGAGCCATAAATTCAGACGCCACACCGGGCAAAAAACCTGTGACGTAATCCTGGTCGGAGAGGATGGCCAGCAGCGACCTTGCGGAACGCTCTGCAAGAATGTCGACGCTTTACGGTATCACAAAGATAGCACTCACGCCGGGCAAAAAACCTGTAACGTTATGATGGTTGAGGAGAATGGCCAGCAACGACCATGCGGAAAGGTTTGCAAGAATGTCTATAAACTGTCAGATCACAAACAAAGACAGCACAGTGAGCAAAAAGCCTGTGCTCTGATCGTGACCGATGAGGATGGCCGGGAACGACCTTGCGGAACGGTCTGGAAGAATGTCAGCGCTCTACGGTATCACAAAAAAAGCACCCACACCGGGCAACAAACCTGTGACGTTATGATTGTCGGAGAGGATAGCCAGCGACGACCATGCGGAAAGGTTTGCAAGAATGTCTTTACCCTGTCTGAACACAAAAAAAGAAATCACAGCGAGCAAAAAACCTGTGATGTGATCGTGACCTATGAGGATGGCCAGGAGAGGCCATGCGGGAAGACCTGCAAGAGTGCCTGCGTTCTACAGGAGCACAAAAGAAACACTCACTCCGGGCAACAAACCTGTGACTTTATGATGGTCGGGGAGCATGGTGAGCAACGGCCATGCGGAACAATTTGCAAGAATAACCTTGCCCTTTGTTATCACAAAAGAAGTACCCACTCCGGGCAACAAACCTGTGACGCCATAATGGTCACAGAGGATGGCCAGAAACGGCCATGCGGGAAGGTCTACAAGAATAAAAATGTCTTGTGGCGTCACAAAAAATACGCCCACACCGGGCAACAAACCTGTGATGTAACAGTGGTCGGGGAGAATGGTCAGCGACGGCCATGCGGAAAGCTTTACAAGAATGCATCGACCCTGTCTAATCACAAAAGAACCCATCGAAAACGCCAGCCTGTTGATGCGGACCAGAAAGACGGTCTCAGCCCTCCATAAGGTAGAGTGAATAAGAAAGAACCTTTAGCAGAAGGTTTTTGACAGAAAATCACGCTTGCTTTCTTCATCTATCCTTCCTCTCTGTATATCTGGAGGCAAGGACAAAATCATTAAATACTCACTCTTAGCGGCTCCTCTGCTGCTACTTTTTCTAACTGTCGCCTGTCAGGCCGAAACCTTGACCAGACGTTATATTGTCGAGCTTCAACAGGATGCAGCTTTTTCAAACCAGAGTTTTTCTATAAAGCCAGACCAACGTTTACTGTCGGATAATCCGTCAGATATTGCCGACAAAAACAATTTTATAACACCAGATTTAGCCTCTGATTATAAACGACAGAGTTTTTTCAGTTACAAAGTAAAAACAACTCTCATTGAGTCGATTTCCTGGCAGTTGCTTTACGCCACGAATTTGCTGGTTGCCTTCGAACTGATCATGACCAGCAAAGCCCCTCCTCTGGGTGCTACCTCTTATTCATGGCTACCGATAGAAGAGATTGCCACTGTCGGCTGGCTTTTGAAAAGCTATTGGAACCCCGACTCAGCACTGTTTAAACCGATTGAACAATCAGAAATCAGGTTGACACAGGGGAATCAGACCTTTGCGATCACTACTATGATGCACGGCTCCGGCTATGACCAACAGCAACCACAAAGCCAGCTACCAGAGTCATCTGACCAACAAGCCCCACAAACCACACGCCAGCCAACAAGCGCCTTCACCAACCCTCTGTCATCTGGCTCAGGTGACGGCTTCAGAGACCCTAAGCAACACGCACATACTTTAGGGTTAGATTGTTTCGTTCACCCCTGTCATGGCGTTTGTAAATTCCGATCATCTTCCGAAAACATGGGGCCAGCTGAAAGGTCGCTGAAATCTGAAGAAAGTCTGGCAAGCCATTCAGGAACAACACCAGAACAAAACTCTTGCCCTCACAATTGTCTCTGCTATCGTTGCGTTCGACATTCTGATCCCGCAAATGAAACATCGAATAATCCCATTGCCATACAACTGCAATGGGCTTTTGGCCAACCATTTCAGGTACATGACATTGATGACAACCCCGCCAATACAACCCCTTCTCCAGTGCCAGTCCCCTGTAACCTGACAATACTTGAAGAGGATGGTCAGCTACGGAATTGCGAGAAAGTCTACAAGAGTGTTCAATCCCTTTTGAATCACAAAAGACAAGTCCACACCGGCAAAAAAACCTGTCTCACTCCCGTGGTCGGGGAGGATGGCCTTCTGCAACCATGCGGGAAGGTCTGCAAAAATTTAGTTGCCCTGTCGAATCACAGAAGAAGTGCCCACACCGGGCAGCAAACCTGTAACGTGATAATGGTCACAGAGGATGGTAGGGAACGGCTATGCGGAAAGGTCTGCAAGAGTGGTGGCGCCATGTCGAGTCACAAAAAAAACGTCCACAGCAGACAAAGAACCTGTGGTGAGACCGTGGTCGGGGAGGATGGTCAGCTGCGGCCATGCGGGAAACTCTTCAGAAGTACTCAATCTCTCTCCACTCATAAGTACAGTCGACATACCGGGCAAAAAACCTGCGACATGCCCCTGGTCAGAGAGGATGGTCGGCAGTGGCCATGCGGAACGGTCTGCAAGAGCAACAAAGCCTTGTCAGATCACAAGCGTGGATACCACAGCGGGCAAAAAATCTGTGAAGTAATCGTGATCGGCGAGGATGGTAAACAGCAACCATGCGGGAGGGTCTGCAAAAATGCCTATATCCTGTCGAGTCACAAACAAAGACACCACAGCGAGCAAAAAACCTGCGATGTGATCGTGGCCGATGAGGATCGCCAGCAGCGGCCATGCGGAAAAGTCTGCAAGAGTGTTCAAGACCTGTCATGTCACAAAAGCAGATACCACTGCGGACAACAAACCTGCAACGCTATATTGGTCAGCGAGGATGGCCAGCAACGACCTTGCGGAACCGTCTGCAAGAATAAACGAACTCTGTCGGGTCACAGAAGGAGCGCCCACACCGGGCAACAAACCTGTGATGTGACCATGGTCGGAGAGGATGGTCAGCCGCAGCCTTGTGGAAAGGTTTACAAGAATGTAAACACCTTTTCTAAGCACAAAAGAACCCATCGAAAACGCAAGCCTGTTGATACAAACCAGAAAGACACTCTCAGCACTTCATAAGGTAATGTGATTAAGTAAACAACTTTAGCAGAAGGTTTTTAACAGAAAAACACGCTTACTTTCTTGATCTATCCTTCCTTTCTGTATATCTGGAGGCAAGGATAAAATCATTAAATACTCACTCTTTGCGGCACCTCTGCTGCTACTTTCGCTGACTGTCGCCTGTCAGGCTGAAACCTTGACCAGACATTATATTGTCGAGCTTCAGCAGGATGCAGCTTTTTCAAACCAGAGTTATTCTATCAAGCCAGACCAACGTTCACTGTCGGATAATCCGTCAGATATTGCGAACAAAAACGGCTTTAAAACACCAGATTTAGACCCTGATTATAAACGACAGAATTTTTTTAGTTACGAAGTAAAAACAACCCTCATTGAGTCGATTTCCTGGCATTTGCTTTACGCCACGAATTTGCAGGTTGCCTTCGAACTGATCATGACCAGCAAAGCCCCTCCTCTGAGTGCTACCTCTTATTCATGGCTACCGATAGAAGGGATTGTTACTGTCGGCTGGCTTTTGAAAAGCTATTGGAACCCCGACTCAGCACTGTTTAAACCGATTGAACAATCAGAAATCAGGTTGACACAGGGGAATCAGCCCTTTGCGATCACTACTATGATGCACGGCTCCGGCTATGACCAACAGCAACCACAAAGCCACCTACCAGAGTCATCTGGCCAACAAGCCCCACAAGCCAACTGCCAGCCAACAAGCGCTTTTACCAGCCCTCTTTCTTCTGGCTTCGGTGACGGCTTCGGAGACCCTCAACAAAACGCACATACTTTGGGTTTAGATTGTTTCGTCCACCCCTGTCATGGTGTTTGTAAACTCCGACCATCTTCCGAAAAAATGGAGCCAACTGAAAGGTCGCTGAATTCTGAAGAAAGTCTGACAAGCCTCACAGTAGCAACACCCGGACAAAACCCGTGCCCCCATAATTGTCTCTGCTATCGTTGCACCAGGCATTCTGATCCTGCAAATGAAACATCAAAGGATCCCTTTGCTATTCAACTCCAATGCGCTTCTGGCCAACTATTCCAGGTACATGATATTGATGATAACCCGGATAATACAACCGCCCCTGCAGAGCAATTCGCCTGTAACCTGACAATGGTCGATGAGGATGACCACTTACGAAATTGCGAGAAAGTCTACAAGAGTGCTCAATCCCTTTTGAATCACAAAAAACAAGTTCACAGCGGTAAAAAAACCTGTCTCGCGCCCGTGGTCGGGCAGGATGGTCGGCTGCGACCATGCGGGAAGGTCTGGAAAAATGCCGGTGCCCTGTCGAGCCACAAAAGAAGAACGCACACCGGGCAGAAAACCTGTGAAGTCATAATGGTCACAAAGGATGGTCAGGAACGGCCATGCGGAAGGGTCTGCATGAGCGCCAACTCCCTGGCGAATCACAAAAAGAGAGCTCACGACATGCAGAGAACCTGTGATGTGACCGTAGTCGGAGAGAGTGGCCAACAGAGGCCTTGCGGAACGGTCTGCAAGAGCGCCAAAGCCCTGTCAGATCAAAAGCTTGGATACCACAGCGGGCAAAAAACCTGTGCAGTCATTGTGGTCGGCAAAGATGGTAAACCGCAACCATGCGGGAAGTTCTGCAAGAATGCCAGCGCTCTGTCGAGTCACAAAAACAGCGCCCACACCGGGCAAAGAACCTGTGATGTAACCGTGGTCGGTGAGGATGGTCAGCTGCGGCCATGCGGGAAACTCTGCAACAGCAATCACTCTCTCTCTTCTCATAAGTTCAATCAACACAGCGGGCAAAAAACCTGTGACTCAATCCTGGTCGGAGAGGATGGCCAGCAGCGACCTTGCGGAACGATCTGCAAGAGCGCCAAAGCCTTGTCGTCTCATAAGCGTGGATATCATAGCGGGCAAAAAACCTGTGAAGTCATTGTGGTCGGCAAGGATGATAAACCACAACCATGCGGGACGGTCTGCATAAATGCCTACGCCCTGTCGGCTCACAAAAAAAACGCCCACAGCGGGCAACAAATCTGTGAAGCTATGATAGTCGGGAACGATGGTCAACCGCAGCCATGTGGGACACTCTGCAAGACTGCTCAAATTCTCTCGTGTCATAAATTCGATCACCACAGCGGGCAAAAAACCTGTGTCTTAACCGTTGTCGGGGAGGATGGCCTGCAGCGACCTTGCGGAAGAGTCTGCAAGAGCGCCAGGTCCTTGTCGTCTCACAAGCTTGGATACCACAGCGGGCAAAAAACCTGCAGTATGCTCATTGCCGATAAGGATGGCCAGCAGCAGCCATGCGGGAAGATCTGCACGAATGTCAACGCTCTGCGGTATCACAAAAAAAGCGCTCACACCGAGCAACAAACCTGTAACCTTATGATGGCCGGGGAGGATGGCCAGCAACGGCCATGCATGACGATCTGCAAGAGTCCTGCCATGATGAATCACCAAAGAAGATACCACTCCGGGCAACAAACCTGTGAAGTAACCGTGACTGGGGAAAATGGCCAACCTCAGACATGCGGCATAGTCTTCCAGAATGTCAACGCTCTGGAGTATCATAAAAAAAACGCTCACACCGGGCAACAAACCTGTGACGCTATGATAGTCGGTGAGGAAGGTCAACAGCGGCCATGTGGAAAGGTTTACAAGAATGCCAAAACCCTGACTGCGCACAAAAGAACACATCGAAAACGCAAGCCTGTTGATGTGAACCAGAAAGACAGTCTCAACCCTCCATAAGATAAAGTAAATAAATAACGACCTTTAGCAGAAGGTTTTTGAAAGAAAAAAAACTCACTTTCTTGATCTATCCTTCCTGTCTGTATACCCGGAGGCAAGGATAAAGTCATTAAATACTCACTCTTAGCGGCACCTCTGCTGCTACTTTCGCTGACTGTCGCCTGTCAGCCAGAAACCTTGACCAGGCGTTTTATTGTGGAACTTAAACAAGATTCAGTTTTTTCAAACCAGAGTTTTTCTATAAAAAAAGACCAACGTTCACTGCCGTATAGCCCGTCAGATATTACCGACAAAAACGGCTTTAAAAGACCAGATTTATCCTCCGACTATAAACGACAGTACTTTTTTAGTTACGAAGAAAAAACAACCCTCACTGAGTCGATTTCCTGGCAGTTGCTTTACGCCACGAATTTGCTTGTTGTCTTCGAACTGATCATGACCAGCAAAGCCCCTCCTCTGAGTGCTACCTCTTATTTATGGCTACCGGTAGAAGGGATTGTCACTGTCGGCTGGCTTTTGAAAAGCTATTGGAGCCCCGACTCACTTCTGTTTAAACCGATTGAGCAATCAGAAATCAGGTTGACACAGGGGAATCAGCCCTTTGCGATCACTACTATGATGCACGGCTCCGGCTATGACCAACAACAACCACAGCAACAGCCACAACAGCAAAGCCAGTCACCAGAGTCATCAGGCCAACAAGCCAAAGGCCGACCAACAAGTGCTTTCACCAGCCCTCTGTCTGCTGGCTCCGGTGACGGCTACGAAGACCCTCAACAACACGCACATACTTTAGGTTTAGATTGTTTCGTTCACCCCTGTCATGGCGTTTGTAAATTCCGATCATCTTCCGAAAACATGGGGCCAGCTGAAAGGTCGCTGAATTCTGAAGAAAGTCTGGCAAACCCAACAGGAGCAACACCCGGACAAAACCCCTGCCCCCATAATTGTCTCTGCTATCGTTGCAACTGGCATTCTGATTCTGCAAATGAAACATCAAATAATCTCTTTGTCATTCAACTCCAATGCGCTTCTGGCCAAATTTTTCAAGTACATGACATTGACCGCAATTCGGTCAATACAACCGCTCCGGTGCCAGTCCCCTGTAACCTGACAATACTTGATGAGGATGGTCAGCTACGGAATTGCGAGAAAGTCTACAAGAGTGCTCAATCCCTTTTGAATCACCAAAAAAAATTCCACACCGGCAAAAAAACCTGTCTCGCACCCGTGATCGCGGAGGATGGCCGACTGCGACCATGCGGGGAGGACTGGAAAAATGCCGATGCCCTGTCGGGTCACAAAAAAAAGGCCCATACCGGGCAACAAATCTGTGCAGTCATAATGGTCACAGAGGATGGTCAGGAGCGGCCATGCGGAAAGGTCTGCATGAATGCCAGCGCCCTGTTGACTCACAAAAAAAGCGCCCACACCGGGCAAAGAATCTGTGATGTAATCGTGGTCGGGGAGGATGGTCAGCCGCAGCCATGCGGGAAACTCTGCAATAGTGCTGACTCCCTCTCAGGTCATAAATTCAAACAACACACCGGGAAAAAAACCTGTGACGTAACCATGGTCGCAGAAGATGGCCAGCCGCGACCTTGCGGAACGGTCTGCAAGAATGTCGGCGCTCTGCAGTATCACAAAAGAAGCACCCACACCGGACAACAAACCTGCGACGTTATGATGGTCGGGGAGGATGGCCAGCGACGGCCATGCGGAAAGGTTTGCAAGAATGCCTGTACCCTGTCAGATCACAAAAAAAGAAATCACAGCGAGCAAAAAACCTGTGATGTGATCGTGACCGATGAGGATGGCCAGGAGTGGCCATGCGGGAAAGCCTGCAAGAGTGCCTGCGTTCTACAGGAGCACAAAAGAGACACTCACTCCGGGCAACAAACCTGTGACGTTATGATGGTCGGTAAGGATGGCATGCGACGGCCATGCGGAAGAGTTTGCAAGAATCGCCGAGCCCTTTATAATCACAAAAGAAATACCCACGCAGGGCAACAAACCTGTGACGTAATGATAGTCGGGGAAGATGGCCAGCGACGACCATGCGGGAAGGTCTATAAGAATAAGTCGATCCTTGCGGATCACAAAAAAAACGGCCACACCGGGCAACAAACCTGTGACGTTATGATAGTCGGGGAGGATGGTCAACAGCGGCCATGTAGAAAGGTTTACAAGAATGCCAAAACCCTGTCTGGGCACAAGAGAACACATCGAAAACGCAAGCCTGTTGATGCGGACCATAAAGACAGTCTCAGTCCTCCGTAAGGTAATGTGAATAAGTAACCACCTTTGGCAGAAGGTTTTTGACAGAAAAACACGCTCACTTTCTTGATCTATCCTTCCTCTCTGTATATCTGGAGGCAAGGATAAAATCATTAAATACTCACTCTTTGCGGCACCTCTGCTGCTACTTTCACTGACTGTCGCCTGTCAGGCTGAAACCTTGACCAGACGTAATATTGTCGAGCTTCAGCAGGATGCAGCTTTTTCAAACCAGAGTTATTCTATCAAGCCGGACCAACGTTCACTGTCGGATAATCCGTCAGATATTGCCGACAAAATCGGCTTTAAAACACCAGATTTAGACCCTGATTATAAACGACAGAATTTTTTCAGTTACGAAGTAAAAACAACCCTCATTGAGTCGATTTCCTGGCAGTTGCTTTATGCCACAAATTTGCTGGTTGCCTTCAAACTGACCATGATCAGCAAAGCCCCTCCTCCGGGTGCTACCTCTTATTCATGGCCACCGGTAGAAGGGATTGTCACTGTCGGCTGGCTTTTGAAAAGCTATTGGAACCCCGACTCAGCGCTGTTTAAACCGGTTGAGCAATCAGAAGTGAGCTTGACACAGGGGAATCAACCTTTTGCGATCACTACTATGATGCACGGCTCCGGCTGTGACCAACAACAACCACAACAGCAAAGCCAGCTATCAAAATCATCTGGCCTACAAGCCCCACAGGCCACCAGTCAACCAGCAAGTGCTTTCGCCAAACCTCTGAATTCTGGCTCCGGTGACGGTTACGAAGACCCTCAACAACACGCACACACTTTGGGTTTAGATTGTTTCATCCACCCCTGTCATGGCGTTTGTAAATTCCGACCACCTTCCGAAAACATGGAGCCAGATGAAAGGTCGCTGAATTCTGAAGAAAGTCTGACAAGCCCTACAGGAGCAACACCCGGACAAAACCCATGCCCCCATAATTGTCAATGCTATCGTTGCATCAGGCATTCTGATCCTGCAAATGCAACATCAAATGATCCCTTTGCCATTCAACTCCAATGCGCTTCCAGCCAACTTATTCAGGTACATGACATTGATGGCAAACCGGTCAATACAACCGCCCCTCCAGCGCCAGTCCCCTGTAACCTGAAAATGGTCGATAAGTATGGCCAGCTACGGAATTGCGAGAGAGTCTACAAGAGTACTCAATCCCTTTTGAATCACCAAAGAAAACTCCACACCGGTAAAAAAACCTGTCTCATGCCCGTGGTCGGTAAGGATGGCAGGCTGCGACCATGCGGGGAGGTCTGGAAAAATGTCGTAGCCCTGTCGGGTCACAAAAGAAGGGACCACACCGGGCATCAAATCTGTCAAGTCACAATAGTCACAGAGGATGGTCAGGAACGGCCATGCGGAAAGGTCTGCATTAATGCCAGCGCCCTGTCGAATCACAAAAAAAATACCCACACCGGACAAAGAACCTGTGATGTGACCGTGATCGGGGAGGATGGTCAGCTGCGGCCATGCGGGAAACTCTGGAAGAGTGCTCAATCTCTCTCGAGTCATAAATTCAGAGAACACACCGGGAAAAAAACCTGTGACGTAACTGTGGTCGTAGAGAATTGCCAGCCGCAGCTTTGCGGAAAGGTCTGCAAGAGCGCCAGAGCCCTGTCGTCTCACAAGCTTGGATCCCACAGCGGGCAAAAAATCTGTGACGTGACCCTGGTCGGAGAGGATGGCCAGCCGCGACTTTGCGGAACGGTCTTCAAGAATGCCAACGGTCTGAGGCACCACAAAAGAAGCACCCACACCGGGCAACAAACCTGTGACGTTATGATGGTCGGGGATGATGGCCAGCGACGGCCATGCGGAGAGGTTTGCAAGAGTAACTATAGCCTGTCAGATCACAAAAATAGAGAGCACTCCGGGCAACAAATCTGTGATGTGACAGTGGTCGGGAAGAATGGTCAGCCCCGGCCATGTGGAAAGGTTTACAAGAATACATGTACCCTGTCCAGGCACAAAAGAACACACCGAAAACGCAAGCCTGTTGATGCGAACCAGAAAGACGGTCTCAGCCCTCCATAAGGTAATATGAATAAGTAACCACCTTTGGCAAAAAGTTTTCGACAGAAAACCACGCTTACTTTCTTGATCTATCCTTCCTCTCTGTATATCCGAAGACAAGGATAAAATCATTAAATACTCACTCTTTGCGGCACATCTGCTACTACTTTCGCTGACTGTCGCCTGTCAGGCTGAAACCTTGACCAGACGTTATATTGTCGAGCTTCAAAAGGATGCAGTTTTTTCAAACCAGATTTTTTCTATAAAGCCAGAGCAACGTGCATTGTCGGAGAATCCGTCAGGCATTGCCGACAAAAACGGCTTTATAAGATCAGATTTACTCTCTGTTGATAAACGACAAAGATTATTCAGTTACGAAGTTAAAACAACCCTCATTGAATCGATTTCCTGGCAGTTGCTTTATGCCACAAATTTGCTGGTTGCCTACAAACTGACCATGACCAGCAAAGCCTCTCCTCTGGGTGCTACCTCTTATTCATGGCTACCGATAGAAGGGATTGCCACGGTCGGCTGGCTTTTGAAAAGCTATTGGAACCCCGACTCACCGCTGTTTAAACCGGATGAACAATCAGAAATGAGGTTGACACAGGGGAGTCAGCCCTTTGCGATCACTACTATGATTCAAGGCTCCGGATATGACCAACAACAACCACAACAACAAAGCCAGCTACCAGAGTCATCTGGCCAACAGGCCCTGCAAGCCAGCCGCCAGCCAACAAGCGTTTTCACCAGCTCTCTGTCTTCCGGCTCCGGTGACGGCTACGAAGACCCTCAACAAGACTCACACACTTTGGATTTAGATTGTTTCGTCCACCCCTGTCATGGCGTTTGTAAATTCCGATTACATTCTGATTCGGCAAACGAAAGGTCAAATGATCCCTTTGCCATTCAACTTCAGGCACATGGCATTAATGACAACCCGGTCAATACAACCGCTCCTGCAGCGCCAGTCTACTGTAACCTGACAACGGTCGATCAGTATGGCCGGCTATGGAATTGCAAGGGAGTCTACAAGAGCGCTAAATCCCTTTTGGATCACCAAAGAAAAGTCCATTCCGGTGAAAAAGCCTGTGTCGTGCCCGTGGTCGGGAAGGATGGCCAACAGCGACCATGCGGTAAGCTCTGCAAGAATGCCAAGACCCTGTCGGATCACAAAAGAAGGTCGCACTCCGGGAAAAAAACCTGTGACGTAACATTGGTCACAGAGGATGGCATGGAAAGGCCATGCGGGAAGGTCTGCAGGCATGCCATGGCCCTGTCGGATCACAAAAGAAACGCCCACACCGGCCAAAGAACCTGTAATCTTGCCTTGCTCGGGGAGGATGGTCTGCGACGGCCATGCGGGAAGGTCTGCAAGAATGCCATCGCCCTGTCGGATCACAAAAAAAACACTCACATCGAACAGAGAACCTGTGGCCTGACCATGGACGGAGAGGATGGTCTGCAGCGGCTATGCGGGAAGGTCTTCAGAAATATCAAGGCCCTGTCGAATCACAAAAGAAACGCCCACATCGGACTAAGAATCTGTAAGGTGCGACTGGTCCGAGAGGATGGCCAGCAGCGGCCTTGCGGAAAGGTCTGCAAGAGCGTCAGAGCTTTGTCGTATCACAAGCTTAGATACCACAACGAAAATAAAACCTGTGAAGTAATCGTGGTCGGCAAGGATGGTAAACCGCAACCATGCGGGAAGGTCTGCAATAATGCCTACATCCTGTCACTTCACAAAAAAAGAAACCACAACGGGCAAAGAACCTGTGTTGCAATCGTGGCCGATGATGATGGTCAGCAGCGGTCATGCGGGAAGGTCTGCAAGAGTGTCGGCGCTCTGCGAGATCACAAAAGATACACTCACAACAGGCAACTATCCTGTGACATAGCAGTGGATGGTAAGGATGGTCGGCAGCGGCCGTGCGGGACGCTCTGCAAGAGTGCACAAACTCTTTCAAGTCACAAAAAAACACATCAACAACGCAAGCCTGTTGATGTGGACCAGAATTAGCAAAAGGTTTTTGTCAGAAAAACAAGCTTATTTTCTTGATCTATCCTTCCTATCTGTATACCAGAACGCAGGTATAGAATTATTAAACACTCTCTCTTTGTGACACCACTGCTGCTATCGTTGTCTGTCGTTAGTCAGGCCGAACCGTTGACAAAACGTTTTGTTGTCGAGTTCCAACAGGATCCAGGTTCTCCAAACCAGGGTTTTTCTGTAAAGCCTGACCGACGTAAATTGGCGGGTAAGCCGCCAGACATTAATGGCTTAAAAAGATATTCAGAGCCTTCTCTACCTTATTTCAAACGACAAAGATCGTATGGTTATCGCATAAAAACGTTCATCATCGAGTCGATTTCCTGGCAATTGCTATACGCCACCAACCTGCTGGTTACTTACGAACTGATACTGACCACAAAAGGTACTCCTCTGAGCCCCAGCTTTTATTCATGGCTTCCTTTAGAAACAGTTGTCGCTGTCGGCTGGCTTTTAAAAAGCTACTGGAACCTCTGTTCACCACTGTTCAAACCAATTAAACTACAGTCGGCTTTTATTTCGGCACTGGGGATGCATCCTTTTTCGGTCACTATTATGATGCCTGGCTCTGAAAATGAACAACAAAAGGGCCAACCATCAGGATGCTCTGACCAACAAACCCCCGTTACAACCACACATCCTATAAGCTATTTTAACAGACTTCAGTATTCCGGCTCTGGTGATGGTGACAAAGCCCCCCACCAACAACACACGTTGGATTTAAACTGTTTTGTCTATTCCTGCAATGGCGTTTGTAGATTTCGATCAGCAGCCGGACCGGGCCCACACTGCAACTTGATTGAAGGACACTGCTTGAGATCCATCAATGATTTTGATGCTTTAAGCGCTCCGGATTTCCGACAAAACCCACTTTTTGAAACATTGAACAGTCTACCTGACATTCAACACCATAATGCGCAAATGCCCGGGAATGAATCTGCCACCACTGAAGATTTGATTATCATCAACGGGTTACTCAATCTTCGAAATCAAAGCTCTTTTAAAGTAACACAACAAACGACAACAGGATCATACCAATGGGTTAAAAAACCACGTCATCTTTCAACAGGTATCAGGCATGCCAGTGATCACAGCAGGAAACTAACCTGTGATGCGTCAGTGATTGGAGAAGATGGCCTACAGCGGCCATGCGGGAAGGCCACTAAGAATACTAAATCTCTGTCGTCTCATAAAAGTAGAGTTCACACCGGACAGCGAACCTGTAACAAAAAACTGGTCGGGGAGGATGGTCGTCAGCGGCTATGCGGTGCCCTGTACAAGAATGCCGGGGCTCTATCGAATCATAAAATCAGAGACCACACCGAACAAAAAACCTGTGACGCGACAGTGGTTAGAGAGGATGGCCAGCCGCAAGCATGCGGAATTCTCTGCAAGAATGCCAGAGCAATGTCAGATCATAAAAGCAAATACCACACAGGACAAAAAACCTGTGACGAGATCCTGATCGGGGATGATGGAGAGCTACGGCCATGTAGAATGGTCTGCAAGAATGCCATTGCGTTGTCCAATCACAAAAGAATACATCGAAAACGAAAGCCTGTTGTTGTGGATCAGGATTAGGAAATGTTATTTGACAGAAAAGCACGCTTATTTTCTTGATCTATCCTTCCTCTCTGTATACCAGAAGGCAAGGATAGAATTATTAAACACTCACTATTTGCGGCAGCGCTGTTACTGCTATGGTTGTCTGTCATCAGTCAGGCCGAACCCTTGACAAAGCGTTTTATAGTTGAGCTGCAACAGGATACAAGTACTCTAAACCAGAATTTTACTATGAAGCCGGACGGGCTTAAATTGGCGAGTAACCCGTCAGACGTTGCTGACACAAATTTAGAACGTCAAATGACGTATAATTATGACATAAAAATGACCTTCATTGAGTCAATTTCCTGGCAATGGCTCTACGCCACTAACCTGCTGCTTGCTTATGAGCTGATCCTGACCACCAAAGACATCCCTCTGAGTCCCACCCCTTATCCATGGCTACCAATAGAAACGGTTGTCACCGTCGGCTGGCTTTTAAAAAGCTATTGGAACCCCAATTCACTGCTGTTTAAACCGATTGAACGACAGTCTGAATCTATATTGACACAGGAGGGACTCCCGTTTGTGGTCACTGCTATGGAGCCAGATTCCGGAGATGAACAACAAGGCCAACCATCAGAATCATCTGACCAGCAAGCACCCGAAACACCTAAACGCTCTAAAGGCTATTTCATCAGCGTTCAGTATTCGGGCTCTGGTAATGGTGACGAAGCCCCTCAACAACACCAACACACATTAGATTTAAACTGTTTCATCTATCCTTGTCATGGCGTTTGCAGATTTCGATCAATGAATAGTCTTCAGCGCCAATGGGCTTCTGGCCAAACCTTTCAGCCTCAGGCACATCAACCTGATAATCTGCGAATGCCCGGGGGTGTGTCTGTCACTTCTGATGATTTGATTATAATCAACGGATTACTCAGTCTTCGTAATCAAGGCCCTCTTAAAGAAACCGTAATTTCCTGTGCGCCTGTGCATTTCACCCCGTCAATGGAAACTTTAGTAACAGAACAAACGACAGAACCATCCCAATGGGGGAAAAGCCCACCCCATCTCTCTCAGAAAGGCACAAGTGAAGCCAGAAGCCACAGCGGGAAACGAACTTGTGACTGGATGCTGGCCGAGGAGAATGGCCAACGGCGAGCATGCGGGAAGGTCTTCAACAATATTCACTCCCTGTCGGCCCACAAAAGCAGATACCACAGCGGGCAAAAAACTTGCGACGCAGAAGTGGTCGGGAAGGATGGCCTGCAGCGACCTTGCGGAAAAGTCTGCAAGAATGCTACCGTCCTGACGAATCACAAAAGCAGATACCACACCGGGCAAAGAACTTGCGACGCAAGAGTGGTCAGGAAGGATGGCCTGCGGCGACCTTGCGGAAAGGTCTGCAAGAACGCTCGCGTCCTGACGGATCACAAAAGAAAAGCCCACAGCGGACAAAGAACCTGTACTCTGATGGTGACCGGAGAAAATGGCCTGCGGCGACCATGCAGAAAGGTCTGCCTGAATGCTCGCGCCCTGACGAATCACAAAAGAAAAATCCACGGCGGACAACAAACCTGTGATCTGATGGTGATCGGAAAAGATGGCCTGCAGCGAACATGCGGGAAGATCTACAGTAGCGCCAGAGCCCTGTCTGATCACAAAGGCAAATACCATACCGGGCAAAAAACCTGTGACGCGACATTGCTCGGGGATGACGGCAAGGAGCAACCATGTGGAAAGGTCTGCAGGAATATTCAAGCCCTGCGGGATCACAATAGAAGGTACCACACCGGACAACAAATCTGTGACGCGACATTGCTCGGGAATGACGGCAAGGAGCAGCCATGCAGAAAGGTCTGCAGGAATCTTCAAACCCTGCGGGATCACAATAGAAGGTACCACACCGGACAACAAATCTGTGACATAAAACTGGTCGGAGAAGATAGCCAGCAGCGAACATGCGGGAAGATCTGCAAAAATTTTGCGGCCCTGTTGACTCATAAAATCAGAAACCACAGTGAACAAAAAACCTGTGAAGCAACCGTGGTCGGAGAGGATAACCAGCAGCGGCCATGCGGTAAGGTCTACAATAGTGCCAGAGCCCTCTCTGATCACAAATGCAAATACCATACCGGGCAAAGAACCTGTGATGTGATAGTGGTCGGCAATGATGGTAAAAAACGACCATGCGAAAAGGTCTGCAACAATATTCAAGCCCTCTCGGATCACAAAAAAAAAGACCATACCGGGCAACAAATCTGTGACGCTAGAGTGGTCGGGAAGGATGGCCAGTGGCGATCGTGTGGAGAGGTCTGCCAGAATGCTATCGCCCTGTCGAATCACAAAAGAACACATCGAAAACGCAAGCCTGAAAATGTTGACCGGGACGGTGACTTCAGCCCCCAAAAGATAACGCAAATAAGTAACGATCTTCAATAGCAGGTTTTTGACAGGGAAACACGCTTACTTTCTTGATCTATCCTTCCTTTCTGTATATCGGAACGCAAGGACAGGATTATTAAAAACTCACTTTTTTCGACACCGCTTTTTCTGCTACTCTTCTTACCTGCCATCGGCAAGGCCGAACCGTTGACAGGTCGTTTTATTGTCGAGCTTCAACAGAATTCAGGTCTTCCAAAACAGAGCTTTTCAATCGAGTCATACCGGAGTAAATGGTCGGATAAACCGTCAGGCGTTGCCGACATCGACATTTACTCAAGACTAGATTTACCATCCTGTAATGTACGTCAGATATCTAACAATTACGAAGTAAAAACAACTATCATTGAGTCAATTTCCTGGCGATGGCTTTACGCCTCGAATTTGCTGACTGCCGTCGAACTGATCTTTACCGCCAGAGTCTCCAATCTGAACTCTACGCCCTGTTTATGGCTACCTGTAGAAGCCGCTATTGCTGTCAGTTGGTTTTTAAAAAGCTATTGGAGCCCCAGTTCACTGCAGTTTAATCCGATGGAGCATCAAGAGGAGCAACAAGAGGCGACATCCATTTTGAGACATGGAGATCTACCATTTACCAACATCGCTATAATGCTTGGCTCTGGAAATAACCAACAACCCTGTCAACAACAAGACCAGTCATCAGAATCATCCGGCCAGCACGCTCCGGTAGCCACGGGCTATTCTACCAGTGTCCTGTATCCTCGCTCGTGTGACGGTAACGAAGACCCTCAACAACAGCAACATACCTTAGGTTTAAAATGCTTCGTCCAGCCCTGTTATGGTGTTTGTAAATTCCGACCCTCTTCCGAAAGCACGGGGCCAGCTGAATCGTCGCTGAATTATGAAGACGGGGTCGCCTCGAAATCAATGGGTACAAGGGCAACCGATAGGGTGGCCTCTGCCGGGCAGGCAACCTGCAACGTGGTAGTGTTTGGGGACGTCGGGCAGCTGAAGCAATGCCAGAGAATCTTCAAAACTGCTCAAGCCCTGCGTAATCACAAAAAAAGAGTCCATACCGGGCAAAAAATCTGTGATGTGGCCGTGTTCAGGGAAGATGGCCAGCTGCGGCCATGCGGAAAAGTCTACAAAAATGTTGATTCTCTATCGTCTCACAAAAGAAACTTCCACAGCGGACAAAAAACCTGTAATTCATCCGTGGTTGACGAGAATGGCCAGCTGCGGCCATGTGGAAAGCTCTGCAAAAATGCTAATTCTCTGTCGTCTCACAAAAGAAACTTCCACACCGGGCAACAAACCTGTGACTCAACCGTGGCTGGGGAGAATGGTCAGCTGCGGCCATGTGGAAAGCTCTGCAAAAGTGCTCATTCTCTGTCGTCTCACAAAAGAAACTTCCACACCGGGAAACAAATCTGTGACGTCAATGTGATCGGGGGGAATGGCCAGCAGCAGCCATGCGGAACAGTCTGCAGGAGTGCTCAAAACCTGTCGGAACACAAAAACAAATTCCACGGCGAGCAAAAAACCTGTGAGGAGGCCATTATCGGGGAAGATGGCCAGCCGCAGCCATGCGGGAGGATCTGCAAGAATACTTATAACCTGTTGTTCCACAAGTACAGAGTCCACGGCAAGCAACAAATCTGTGACGCGATAGTCTTCGGGGGAGGTGGCAGGCAGCGACAATGCAAGAAGGTCTGCAAAAATGCTCTTTCACTGTCGGTTCACAAAAGCAAATACCACAGAGGGCAACAAAAATGTGACCATCGAAAACGCAAGCCTGTTGATGCAAACCAGGATGATGATCTCAGTAATCCAAAAGGCAAAGCCGACAGGTAACGGTCTTCGACTGAAGGTTTTCACAGAATAACATCCTTATTCTCCTGGTCTATCCTTTCTTTCTGTAAACCAGAACGCAAGGATAGAATTATTAAGTTCTCACTCTCTGCGACACTGCTGTTGCTGCTAACGTTGTTGCCCGTCATCGGCCACGGCGAACCGTTGACAAAGCATTTTATTGTCGAGCTTCAAGAGGGTGCAGGTCATGCCAACAAAAATGGCCATGCAAGACAAGACTTACCGCTCGATAACAAACGACAAATATCCACCAATTATGGAGTAAAAAAAGCCATCATTGAGTCGATTTCCCGGCAATGGCTTTATGCCACGAATCTGCTGGTTGCCTTCGAACTGACCCTCACCACCAGAGACGCCACGACTCTGAGCTCCACACCTTGTTCATGGCTACCGGTAGAAGCGGCTCTGGCTGTCGGTTGGTTTTTAAAAAGTTATTGGAGTATCAATTCATTGTTGTCTAACTTGGTGGAACAGCAAGAGGCGACATCCATCCTGAGACAGGGAGATCAGCTATTTAGCAACATCGCTATAACGTTTGGCTCTGGAAATAATCAACAACCCTGTCAGCAACAGGACCAGCCATCAGCATCACCCGATCGGCAAGCTCCGGCAGCCAAAGGCTATTCCACCAGTGTCCAGTATTCTCGCACGGGGGACGGTGAAGAAGGTCCTCAACAACAGCAGCATACTCTGGGTTTAAATTGCTTCGTCCAGCCCTGTTATGGTGTCTGTAAATTCCAACGCTCTTCCGAAAGCACGGGACCAGCTGAATGGTCGCTGAATTGTGAAGACGGGGTCGCCCCGGACTCAATGGCTATAAGGGCAACCGATAGAGGGGCCTCTGCCGGGCAGGCAACCTGTAACCTGGTAGTGTTTGGGGAGGTTGGGCAGCTGCTGCAATGCGGAAAAGTCTACAAAAATGCTGATTCTCTGTCGTCTCACAAAAGACGCTTCCACACCGGGCAAAAAACCTGTGACGTCTCCGTGATCGGGGAAGATGGTCAGCAGCAATGCGGGCAAGTCTGCAAGAATGCTGTAGCCCTGTCACATCACAAAAGCAAATTCCACAGCGGGCAAAAAACCTGTGACTCGACCGTGATTGGGGAGAATGGCCAGCTGCGACCATGCGGGAAAGTCTGCAAGAATGCTCTAGCCCTGTCAAATCACAGAAGCAAATTCCACAGCGGGCAAAAAACCTGTGATTCAACTGTGGTTGGGGAGAATGGCCAGCTACGGCCATGTGGAAAGCTCTACAAAAATGCTGATTCTCTGTCGTCTCACAAAAGACGCTTCCACAGTCAGCAAAAAACCTGTGACTCAACCGTGGTTGGGGAGAATGGCCAGCTGCGGCCGTGTGGAAAGGTCTACAAAAATGCTCATTCTCTGTCGTCTCACAAAAGAAACTCCCACACCGGGAAACAAATCTGTGAGGTCAATGTGATCGGGGGGAATGGCCAGCAGCAGCCATGCGGAACAGTCTGCAGGAGTGCTCAAAACCTGTCGGAACACAAAATCAAAGCCCACGGCGAGCAAAAAACCTGTAACGTGGCCATTATCGGGGAAGATGGCCAGTCGCAACCCTGCGGGAGGATCTGCAAGAATACTTATAACCTGTTGTTCCACAAATACAGAGTCCACGGCAAGCAACAAATCTGTGACGCGACAGTCGTCGGGGAAGGTGGCAAGCAGCAACAATGCAAGAAGGTCTGCAAAAATGCTGCTGCCCTGTCGGCTCACAAAAGCAGCTATCACACCGGACAACAAACCTGTCATTTGACCCTGGTTGGGGAGGATGGTCAGCAGCAGCCATGCGGGAAGGTCTACAAGAATGCTCGTGCCCTGTCGGATCACAAAAGAAGACACCACACCAAGCTAAAAATCTGTGACGTAATCGTGGTCTTGGAGGATGGCCAGTCGAGGCCATGCGGGAAAGTCAGCAAGAATGCCTGTGCCCTCTCCGTTCACAAAAGCGGATACCACACAGGGCAAAAAAACTGTGACGTGACCGTGTTTGGTGAGAATCAGCAACCACGACCATGCGCAAAGGTCTTCAAGTGTGCTCGGGCCCTGTCAAATCATAAAAGCAGATACCACAGCGGACAAAAAACCTGTAGCACGACCGTGATTGGGGTGGACGACCAGCCGCGACCATGCGGGAAGGTCTGCAAAAGTGCTGAAGATCTCTTGAGTCACAAAGGAACACATCGAAAACGCAAGCCTGTTGATGTGAAACAGGATGATGATCTCATTAATCCAAAAGGCAAAGCCGACAGGTAATGGTCTTCGAATGAAGGTTTTCACAAAATAACATCCTTATTCTCCTAGCAGCCTGTCGGACTTGAGCGTCCGTAGCGAGGATTGCAAGAAATTGAGGATAAAAATCTCTGTTTCTGAGGAGAATAGCGAGCTATTTGACGAAGAAACAGAGATTTTTAGACCAATTTATTGCAACCGCAGTAGGACAGTCTTAAGTCCGACAGGCTGCTAGTCTATCCTTCCTTTCTGTAAACCAGAACGCAAGGATAGAATTATTAAGTTCTCACTCTCTGCGGCACTACTGCTGCTAACGTTGTTGTCCGTTATCGGCCACAGCGAACCGTTGACAAAGCATTTTATTGTCGAGCTTCAAGAGAGTGCAGGCCATGCCAACAAAAATGACCATGCAAGACAGGATTTACCGCCCGATAACAAAGGACAAATATCCGCCAATTATGGAGTAAAAAAAACCATCATTGAGTCGATTTCCCGGCAATGGCTTTACGCCACGAATCTGCTGGCTGCCTTCGAACTGCCCCTTACCACCAGAGATGCCATGACTCTGAGCTCCACACCTTGTTCATGGCTACCGGTAGAAGCGGCTCTTGCTGTCGGTTGGTTTTTAAAAAGTTATTGGAGTATCAATTCATTGTTGTTTAACTCGGTGGAACAGCAAGAGGCGACATCCATCCTGAGACAGGGGGATCAGCCATTGACCAATATCGCTATAATGTTCGGCTCTGAAAATAATCAACAACCCTGTCAGCAACAGGAGCAGCCATCAGAATCATCCGGCCAGCAGACCTCGCTGGCCATAAGTTATTTCACCAGCGTCCTGTCTTCTCGCTCGAGTGACGGTAACGAAGACCCTCAACAACAGCAACATACTCTGGATTTAAATTGCTTCGTCCAACCCTGTTATGGTGTCTGTAAATTCCAACCATCTTCCGAAAGCACGGAGCCAGCTGAATGGTCGCTGAACTGTGAAGACGGGGTCGCCTCAGACGGGGTCGCCCCGAACTCAATGGCTACAAAGACAACCGATAGGGGAGCCTCTACCGGGCAGGCAACCTGCAACGTGGTAGTGGTTGGGGAGGTCGGGCAGCTGCTGCAATGCAAGAGAATCTTCAAAACTGCTCAAGCCCTGCGTAATCACAAAAAAAGAGTTCATTCCAGGCAAAAAATCTGTGACGTGCCCGTGTTCAGGGAAGATGGCCAGCCGCAGCCATGCGGAAGAGTCTACAAAAATGCTGATTCTCTGTCGTCTCACAAAAGACTCTACCACACCAGGCAACAAACCTGTGACGTGACCGTGGTCGGGGAGGATGGTCATCAGCCGTGCGGGAAAGTCTGCAAGAATGCTGCAGCCCTGAAACATCACAAAAGCACATTCCACAGCGAGCAAAAAACCTGTGACTCAACCGTGGTTGGGGATAATGGCCAGCCGCGACCATGTGGGAAAGTCTGCAAGAATGCTGCAGCCCTGTCACAACACAAAAGCACACTCCACAGCGGGCAAAAAACCTGTGACTCAACCGTGGTTGGGGATAATGGCCAGTCGCGACCATGTGGGAAAGTCTGCAAGAATGCTGCAGCCCTGTCACGACACAAAAGCATATTCCACAGCAGGCAAAAAACCTGTGACTCAACCGTGGTTGGGGAGAATGGCCAGCTGCAGCCATGTGGAAAGGTCTGCAAAAATGCTCATTCTCTGTCGTCTCACAAAAGAAACTTCCACACCGGGAAACAAATCTGTGCCGTCAATGTGATCGGGGGGAATGGTCAGCAGCAGCCATGCGGAACAGTCTGCAGGAGTGCTCAAAACCTGTCGGAACACAAAAACAAATTCCACGGCGAGCAAAAAACCTGTGACGAGGCCATTATCGGGGAAGATGGCCAGCCGCAACCCTGCGGGAGGATCTGCAAAAATACTTATACCCTGTTGTACCACAGATACAGAGTCCACGGCGAGCAAAAAATCTGTGACGCGATAACAGTAGGGGAAGATGGCAAGCAGCGACAATGCAAAAAGGTCTGCAAAAATGCTCTGGCACTGTCGGTTCACAAAAGCAAATACCACAGAGGGCAACAAAACTGTGACGTGTCCGTGGTCGGGGAAGATGGCCTGCCGCAGCCATGCGGGAAAGTCTGCAAGAATGCCAGTGCTCTCTCCGTTCACAGAAGCAGATACCACAACGGGCAACAAACCTGTAACACGATCGTAGTTGGGTTGGACGGCCAGCCGCAGCCATGCGGGAAGGTCTGCAAAAGTGCTAAAGATCTCTTGAGTCACAAAGGAACACATCGAAAACTCAAGCCTGTTGATGTGAAACAGGATGATGATCTCAGTAATCCAAAAGGCGAAGCCGACAGGTAATGGTCTTCAACTGGAGGTTTTCATAAAGTAACATCCTTATTCTCCTGGTCTATCCTTCCTTTCTGTAAAACAGAACGCAAGGATAGAGTTATTAAGTTCTCACTCTCTGCGGCACTGCTGTTGCTGCTACCGTTGTTGCCCGTCATCGGCCACGGCGAACCGTTGACAAAGCATTTTATTGTCGAACTTCAAGAGAGTGCAGGCCCTGCCAACAAACATGGCCATGCAAGACAAGATTTACCGCCCGATAAAAAACGACAAATATCCAACAATCACGGAGTAAAAAAAACCATCATAGAGTTGATTTCCTGGCAATGCCTCTATGCCACGAGTCTGCTGGTTGCCTTCGAACTGACCTTTACTACCAGGGACGCCACGCCTCTGAGCTCCATACCTTGTTCATGGCTACCGGTAGAAGCGGCTATAGCTGTCGGTTGGTTTTTAAAAAGTTATTGGAGTATCGATTTACTGCTGTTTAACCCTCTGGGACGTCAAGAGAAACATCAAGAGGCGACATCCATCCTGAGACGGGGGGATCAGCGATTTAGCAACCTCGCTATAACCTTTGGCTCTGGAAATAATCAACAACCCTGTGTGCAACAGGACCAACCCTCAGAATCAACCGGCCAGCAGACCTCGGTGGCCATAAGTTATTTTACCAGCGTCCTGTCTTCTCGCTCGGGTGACGGTAACGAAGACCCTCAACAACAGCAACATACTCTGGGTTTAAATTGCTTCGTCCAACCCTGTTACGGTGTCTGTAAATTCCAACCCTCTTCCGAAAGCACGGGGCCAGCTGAATGGTCGTTGAATTGTGAAGACGGGGTCGCCTTGGATCAAGCCAACACGGAGTCAATGGGTTCAGGGGCAACCAATACATCGGCCCCTGCCTGGCAGGCATGCAACATGATAGTGGTCGGAAAGGATGGCCAGCTTCGGCAATGCGAGAAAGTCTTCAAGAGTGCTCAAACCTTGTCGAATCACAAAAGAACAGTCCACTCCAGGCAAAAAACCTGTGACGTGACCGTGTTCAGGGAGGATGGCCAGCTGCAGCTATGTGGAAAGGTCTGCAAAAATGTTAACTCTCTGTTGTCCCACAAAAGAAACTTCCACACCGGGAAACAAATCTGTGACGTCAAAGTGATCGGGGAGAATTGCCAGCAGCAGCCATGTGGAAGAGCCTGCAGGAATAATCAAGAACTGTCGTATCACAAAAAAATATTCCATAGCGAGCAAAAAACCTGCGACGTGACAATGATCGCGGAAGACGGCAAGCCGCAACCATGCGGGACGGTCTGCAAGAATGCCCACACCCTGTTGTCCCACAAATACAGATTCCACGGCAAGCAACAAATCTGTGACATGATAGTCGTTGGGGAAGGTGGCAAGCTTCGACAATGCAGGAAGGTCTGCAAAAATCCTCCTGCCCTGTCGGCTCACAAAAGCAGATACCACAGAGGGCAACAAACCTGTGACGTGACCGTGGTTGGCGAGGATTACCAATCATGGCCGTGCGGAAGGGTCTGCGAGAGTGCTCAAAGCCTGTCAAATCACAAACGCAAATTCCACAGCGGCCAAAAAGCCTGTAACTCGACCCTGATTGGGGAGAATGACCTGCCGCAGCGATGCGGGGTAGTCTGCAAGGATTCTCAAACTCTTTCGGATCACAAAAGAAGAGACCACACCGGGCAAAAAATCTGTAGCTCTAACGTGATTGGGGAGGATGGCCAACTGAGGCCATGCGGAAACATCTGCAAGAATGCTAAAGCCCTGTCTACTCACAAAAGCACATTCCACAGTGGACCAAGAACCTGTAACTCAACCGTGGTTGGGGATAATGGCCAGCTGCGGCCATGCGGGATGGTCTGCAGGAATTATGGAGCTCTGTCGGATCACAAAAGAAGAAACCACACCAAGCTAAAAATCTGTGACGTGACACTGGTCTGGGAGGATGGCCAGCCACGTCCATGCGGGAAAGTCTGCAAGAATGCCAGTGCCCTCTCCATTCACAAAAGCGGATACCACACAGGGCAAAAAAAATGTGACGTGACCGTGATTGGTGAGAATCAGCAACCGCGACCATGCGCAAAAGTCTTCAAGTGTGCTCGAGCCCTGTCAAATCACAAAAGCAATTGCCACAGCGGACAAAAAACCTGTAACACGACCGTGATTGGGGTGGAAGGCCAGCCGCAGCCATGCGGGAAGGTCTGCAAAAATAATAAAGATCTCTCAAATCACAAAAGAACACATCGAAAACGCAAGCCTGTTGATGTGAAACAGGATGATGATGTCAGTGGTCCAAAAGGTAGAGCCGACAGATAACGGTCTTCAACTGAAGGTTATTGACAGAGTAACACCCTTATTTTTCTGGTCTATCCTTCCTTTCTGTAAACCAGAACGCAAGGGTAGAATTATTGAACTCTCACTCCATGCGGCACTGCAGTTGCTGTCAGCTTTATTGCCCGTCATCGGCCAGGCCGAACCGTTGACAAGCCATTTTATTGTCGAGCTTCAACAGAGTGCAGGCCTTCGAAAACAGAGCTTTTCAATAAACCCGGAACAGCGTACATGGTCGTATATCCCGTCTGGCCCTGCCTGCCAAAACGGCTATGCAAGGCCAGATTTAGCCACCGATAACAAACGACAAATAACCCCCAATTATGGAGTAAAAAAAACTATCATTGAGTCGATTTCCTGGCAATGGCTTTACGCCACGAATCTGCTGGCTGCCTTCGACCCGCCCCTAATTACCAGAGACCTCACACCTCTGGGCTCCACACCCTGTTCATGGCTACCGGTAGAAGCGGCTGTAACTGTCGGTTGGTTTTTAAACAGTTATTGGAATCTCAATTCACTGATGTTTAACCCGATAGAACATCAAGAGGAACAACAAGAGGCGACATCCATCCTGAAACAGGAGAATCAGCCATTTAGCAACATCGCTATAATGTTTGGCTCTGGAAATAACCAACAACCTTGTCAGCAACAGGACCAGCGATCAGAATCAACCGGGCAGCAGACCCCGATGGCCGTAAGCTATTTTACCAGCGTCCTGTATTCTCGCTCGGGGGACGGTAATGAAGATCCTCAACAGCAGCAGCACACATTGGGTTTAAATTGCCTCGTCCAGCCCTGTTATGGCGTTTGTATATTCCGACCATCTTCCGAAAGCACGGGGCCAGCTGAATGGTTGTTGAATTGTGAAGACGGGGTCGCCCTAGACGAGTTCGCCCTAGACGAGTTCGCCCTAGACGAGCTCGCCCTAGACGAGTTCGTCTTTGACGGGGTCGCCTTAGACGGGGTCGCCTTAGACGAGTTCGCCTTAGACGAGTTCGCCTTAGACGAGTTCGTCTTTGACGGGGTCGCCTTAGACGGGGTCGCCTTAGACGGGGTCGCCCCGAACTCAATGTGTGCAGGGACAACCGAGACAAGAGCCTCTGCCGGGCAGATAACCTGCAATGTAGAAGTAGTAGTTGAGGAGGGTGGCCAGCTTCAGCAATGCGGGAGAGTCTTCAAGAGTGCTCAAGCCCTGTTGATTCACAAAAGTAAATTACACAGCGGGCAAAAAACCTGTGACCTGGCCATTATCGGGGAAGATGGTAAGTCGCAACCATGCGGGAAAGTCTACAAAAATGCCCTTGCCCTCTCCGTTCACAAAAGCGGATACCATACCGGGCAACAAACCTGTGACTTAACCACAATCGGGGAGTCTGGTCAGCAGCGGCCATGCGGGAAAGTCTGCAAGAATGCCCTTGCCCTGTCCGTTCACAAAAGCGGATACCATAGCGGGAAAAAAATCTGTGACTTTCCCCTGGTTGGCGAGGATCACCAAATGCGGCCATGCGGAAAAGTCTGCAAAAATGCTCATTCTCTATGGTCTCACAAAAGAAACTTCCACACCGGGAGACAAATCTGTGACGTCACTGTGATCGGGGTGAATGGCCAGCAGCAGCCATGCGGAACAGTCTGCAGGAGCGCTAGCCTGACGTATCACAAAAACAAATTCCACGGAGAGCAAAAAACCTGTAGCGTGACCGTGGTTGGCGAGGATCAGCAATCACGGCCATGCGGAAGGGTCTTCCGGAGTGCCCAAACCCTGTCAAATCACAAATACAAATTCCACAGCGGCCAAAAAACCTGCAACTCTATCGTGATTGGGGAGAATAACCTGCCGCGACCATGTGGGTCAGTCTGCGGGGGTTCTCGAGCTCTTTCGGATCACAAAAGAAGACACCACACCGGGCAAAAAACCTGTAACTCTAAAGTGATTGGGGAGGATGGCCAACTGCGACCATGCGGAAATATCTACAAGAATGCTAAAGCCCTTTCAACTCACAAAAGTTCATTCCACAGTGGAGAAAGAACCTGTAATTCTAGCGTGATTGGGGAGGATGGCCAGCTGCGGCCATGCGGGATGGTCTGCAGGAGTTATGGAACTCTGTCGAATCACAAAAGAAGGGACCACACCGGGCCAAAAACCTGTGACGAGATCCTGGTCGGAAAGGAGGGTCAGCAGCAGCCATGTGGGAAAATTTGCAAGAATGCCAGTGCCCTCTCCGTTCACAAAAGCAGATACCACAGCGGGCAACAAACCTGTAACACGACCATGCTTGGGGTAAACGGCCAGCAGCGGCGATGCGGGAAGGTCTGCAAAAGTGCTCAAGATCTCTCGAATCACAAAGGAACACATCGAAAACGCAAGCCTGTTGATGTGAGCCAGAACGCTGACCTCAGTGCTCCAGAAGGTAAAGCCAACAGGTAATGATCTTTAATTGAAGGTTTTTGATGGAGTAACACCCTTATTTTCTTGATCTATCCTTCCTTTCTGTAAACCCGATCGCCAAGGATAAAATTATTAAACTCTCACTCTCTGCAGCACTGTTGCTGCTACCGTTGTTATCTGTCTTCAGTCAGGCCGAACTGTTGACAAAGCATTTTATTGTCGAGCTTCAAAAGAGTGCAGGTCTTCCAAACCAGAGCTTTTCAATAAAGCCATACCAGAGTAAATGGTCAGATAACCCTTCAGGCCTTGCCGACACAAACGGTTATGCAAGATCAGATTTACCACCCGACGATAGACGACAGATAACTAACAATTACGAAGTAAAAACAACCATTATTGAGTCGATTTCCTGGCGATGGCTTTACGCCACGAATCTTCTGGCTGCCTTCGAACTCATCTTTATCACCAGAGTCTCTCCTCTGAGTTCAACATCTTGTTCATGGCTACCGGTGGAAGCGGCTATAGCTTTCGGTTGGCTTTTAAAAGACTATTGGAGCCCCGGCATACTGCTGTCTGACCTGATGAAGCATCAAGAGGCGACATCCATCCTGAGACAAGGGGATCAACCATTTACCAACATCGTTATAATGTTTGGCTCCGACCATAACCAACAACCTTGTCAGCAACAGGACCAGACAACAGAATCTTCCGGCCAGCATGCCACGCTGGCCACAGGCTACTCCACCAGCGTCCTGTATTTTCGCTCGGTTGACGGTAACGAAGACCCTCAACAACAGCAGCATACTTTGGGTTTAAATTGTTTTGTCCAAACCTGTTGTGGCGTCTGTAAATTCCGACCATCTCCCAAAAGCATGGAACCAGTTGAACGGTCTCTGAATTGTGAAGACGGGGTCGCCTCAGACGGGGTCGCCCAGAACTCAATAGCTGCAGGGGCAACCGATACACCAGCCCCTGCCGGGCAATCAACCTGCAACGTGATGCTGGTCGGGAAAGATGGTCTGCTTCGACAATGCAAGAGAGTCTTAAAGAGTGCCAAAGCCCTGTCGAATCACCAAAGAAGAGTCCATACCAGGCAAAACATCTGTGAAGTGATCGTATTCAGGAAGGATGGCCAGCTGCGCCCCTGTGGAAAGGCTTACCAAAATGCTAATTCTCTGTCGTCTCACAAAAGAAGCTTCCACACCGGGCAACAAACCTGTGATGTTACCGTGACCAGGGGGAATGGCCAGCAGCTGTCATGCGGAAAGATCTGCAAGAGTGCTCAAGCCCTGTCAATTCACAAAAGCAAATTCCACAACGGGCAAACAACCTGTATAGAGAAAATTGTCGGGGAAGATGGCAGGCCACGGCCATGTGGGAAGGTCTTCAAGAATGCTTATGCAGTGTCGCTTCACAAAAACAGAGTCCACGGCAAACAACAAATCTGTGACGTTACAGTGATCGGAAAAAATGGCCAGTTGCTGCCATGCAGGGCAATCTGTAAAAACGCTAAAGCTTTTTCGGATCACAAAAGAAGATTGCATGGCGGGCAACAAACCTGTGACGTGACCTTGGTCGGGAAGGATGGTCAGCAGAAGCCATGCGGGAAAGTCTGCAAAAGTGCCTGTGCCCTCTCCGTTCACAAAAGCGGATACCACACCGGACAAAAAACCTGTGACTTTACCTTCTTTGGCGAGGATCAAAGACCGCAGCCATGCGGAAAGGTCTGCAAGAATGCTCAAGCCCTGGCAAGTCACAAAAAGAGATCGCACAGCGGGAAAAAAACCTGTGACTCAGCTGTGGTAGGTAAGGATGGCCAGCCGAGGCCATGCGGGATGGTCTGCAAGAATTACGAAACTCTGTCGGATCACAAAAGAAACTTCCACGCCGAGCAACAAATCTGTCAATTGACCGTGGTAGACGAAGATCAACAACTGCGGCTGTGCGGAAAGGTCTTCAAAAGTCCTCAAGCCCTGTCAAGTCACAAAAGCAGACTCCACAGTGGGCAAAGAACCTGTTATACGACAGTGATTGGTGAAGATGGCCAGCTACTACCATGCAGGACAGTCTGCAAGAATGCTAAAGATTTTTCGAATCACAAAAGAAGACTCCACACCGGGCAAAAGGTATGTGAACTAACTGTGGTCGAAAAGGATGGTCGGCAGCAGCCGTGCGGTAGAGTCCTCAAGAGTGCCTTTGACTTCTCCGTTCACAAAAGCAGATACCACAGCGGACAACAAACCTGTGACTTTCCCCTGGTTGATGAGGATCACCAATCGCGGCCATGTGGAGAGGTCTGCAAGAATGCTCAAGCCCTGTCAATTCACAAAAGCAAATCGCACAGTGGGCAAAAAATCTGTGACTTTACCGTCGTTGGGAAAGGCGGCCAGCCGCGACCATGCGGGAAGGTCTGCAACAACCGCATAGCACTGTGGGATCACAAAAGATGCCAACACACCAGGCAAAAAACCTGTGACGTGACCATGGTTGGCGAGGATCACCAACCGCGTTTGTGCGCTAAGGTCTGCAAGAGTGCTCAAGCCCTGTCAACTCACAAAAGCAAATTCCACAGCGGGCAAAGAGCCTGTGACTCGACCGTGATTGCGAAGGATGGCCAGCCGCAGCCATGCGGGATGATATGCAGGAACTCTGGAGCTCTGTCGTATCACAAAAGAAAAGAGCACAGCGGACAACAAACCTGCAACGAAATCCTGATCACAGAGGATGGCCAGTCAGAGCTATGCGGGATGGCCTGCAAAAATGCTCAAGATCTCTCAAGTCACAAAAGAGTACATCGAAAACGCAAGCCTGTTGATAAGTAGGACAATAACCTCACTCATCCAGAAGCTAAAACGAATCAGTAATGATCTTTAACAGAGAGACTTTGACAGAATACGTCCTTATTTTCTTGATCTATTCTTCTTCTCTGTAAACCAGAACGCAGTGATAGTATTATTAAACACTCATTTGCGGCATCGATCTTGCTGTTAGCGTTGCTGCCTGTCATCGGCCAGGCCGAATCGTTGAAAAAATGTTTTACTGTCGAATTTCAACAGAGTAAAGGTCTTCCAAGCCAGAGCTTTCTTATAGAACCAGACAAAAGTACATGGTCGGATAACCCGTCAGACTTTGCTGAAACAAGCAGCTATGCAAGACCAGATTTATCAACGGATAGTATACGACACAAAAATAACAGTTACAGAGTAAAAACAACAATCATTGAGTCGATTTCCTGGCAACGGCTTTATGCCACTAACCTGCTGGTTGCTTACGAACTGACCCTGACCACCAGATGCACACCGCTGGCCCCCACCGCTTATTCATGGTTACTGATAGAAACGGTTCTCGCTGTCGACTGGATGTTAAAAAGTGTTTGGAACCCCGATTCACCTCTGTTTAAACCAATTGAACTACAGCCGTCATCTATATTGACGCAGGGAGGGCACATATTTGCGATCACCACTGTGGAGCCAGGCTCTGGACAAGGGCAACAACAAGGCCAGCTATCACAATTAGCTGACCAACAGACCAAACAGCCAACCCGCCAAACTGCAAGCGCTATGAGCCACGCCCTCTATTCCTGCCCCGGCGATGGTAATGGAGACTCTAAACAACACTCACATACTCTGGGTTTAGATTGTTTCGTCCATCCCTGTCATGGCGTTTGCAGGCTACGAACTTCATCCGATCCTACACATTCAATGACTACAGGGACTGCATGTGCTGACCCTGTAGTGTCACTGAGAGATGAAGTTCCAACGCCCGGGAATTTGCCTGCCAGCACTGAAGATCTGATTATAGTCGAGGGGTTACTCAGTCTGAGTAAATACAAACCTCACGAAGAAACCGAAATTTCCTTTACACCTGTCCATATCACATTCCCAATGGCGATTTCAGCAACCCGACAAACAACAGAATCACCCCAATGGGGCCAAAGCCCGCCTCGTCTTTCCCGGACAGGCACCAGACAAGTCACTGACCACAGCGGGAATCGAACCTGTTACGAGACCCTGTCGGGGGATAATGGTCAGCAGCGACCATGTGGTAAAATCTGCAAAAGTACTTCGGCCCTGAAGGTTCACAAAAGCAGATACCATAGCGGGAAAAGAAGCTGTTACACGGCCGTGGTTGGAGAGGATGGTGGAAAGCGACAATGCGGAAAGATCTGCATCAATGCTCAAGCACTGTGGGAGCACAAAAAAAGAGACCACAGCGAGCGACAAATCTGTGACGTAACAGTGGTCAAAAAGGATGGCAAGCAGGGACCATGCGGGAAGATCTACAAGAATGTTCCTACCCTGTCGATACACAAAAGCAGATACCATACCGGGCAAAGAACCTGTCAGTTGACAATAGTCAGGGAGGATGGCCAGCAGCGGTCATGCGGAAAGGTCTGCAACAATCTTCAAGCCCTCACGGATCACAAAAAAAGAGACCATACCGGGCGACAAACCTGTGACTCAAGAGTGGTCGAAAAGGATGGCCAGCAGCGACTATGCGGGAAGGTCTGCCAGAATGCTCGCACCCTTCTGGATCACAAAAGAAACACCCACAGCGGGCCAAAAACCTGCGACTTAACAGTGGTAGGACAGGATGGCCCGCCGCAGCAATGCGGAAAAATCTTTAAGAGTTCCCAGGCCCTGTCAACTCACAAAAGCAGATTCCACAGCGGGCGAAAGAGCTGCGACTCGACCGTGGTTGGGGAAGATGGCCAGTCACAGCCATGCGGGAAGGTCTGCATAAGTGCTAAAGCTCTCTCGAATCCTGAAAGAATACATCGAAAACGCAAGCCTGATGATGTGAACCAGGATGATGACCTCAGTGCTCCAGGAGGTAAAACCAAAAGGTAATGATCACTACAAGAATTTTTTTACAAAAAAATATCTTTATTTTCCTGATCTATCCTTGCTTTCTGTAAACCAGAACACAAGGATAGAATTATTAAACACTCACTCTTTGCGGCATCAATGTTGCTGCTACTGTTGTTATCTGTCATCGCTCAGGCCGAATCGTTAACAAGGGGTTTTGTCGTCGAGCTTCAACAGGATCCTGGCTCTCCAAACCAGAGTTTTTTTATAAACTCAGACCCGCTTACATTGTCGGGCAAACCGTCAGTCATCACCAAAAGCTATTCAGGATCAGATTTTCCACCTTATGACAAACGACAAAGACCTGACAGTAACAGGGTAAAAACACCCCTTATCGAGTCCATTTTCTGGCAATGGCTTTACGCCACTGATCTGCTGGTTACCTACGAACTGACCCGGGCCACCAGAGGTACAGCACTGAGCCCCACTCCTTATTCATGGCTACTGATAGAAATGGCTGTCGCTGTCGGCTGTTTTTTACAAAGTTATTGGAACCCCGATTCATTGCTGTTTAAACCATTTGGTATACATATGTCGTTTATATTGACATTGGAAGATCACAGGTTTGTGATCACCACCATGGTGCCTGGCTCTGAACAACAGCAACAACAAGGCCAGCTATCACAATCAACTGGCAAACAGGCCCCACAAGCCAGCAGCCAACCTGCAAGCGCTTTCAACAGTACCCTGTATTCTGGCTCTGCCGACGGTAACGGAGACTCTCAACAACAGTCACATACTTTGGGTTTAAATTGTTTCGTCCATCCCTGTCATGGCGTTTGCAAGTTCCGATCATTATCGGATCATACCTATTCAATGAGTGCATGGACTGCTTGTGCTGACCCTATCGGACCACCCGGTAATAAAGCAACAATACCCGGGAATTTGCCTGCCAGCGCTAATGACTGGATTATAATCCAGGGGCTTCTCATTCTGGGTCAGCAAGGAACTGACAATGAAAACGAAATTTCCTCTACACCTGCTCACTTTACCCCCTTAATGGTGACTTCAGAAACACAACAAACCGCTACAGAAACACCTCAATGGGGTCAAAGACCACCTGGTCTTTCCCGGACAGTCACCGGGCAGGCCACTGAACAAAGCGAGAAACTAATCTGTGACCTGACCCTGTCCGGTGAGAATGCTCAACAGCGACGATGCGGAAAGGTCTGCAAGACTTCTCATGCCCTGTCGCTTCACAAAAGCAGATACCACAGCGGGCACAGAACCTGTGCCGTGACTGTGGTCGGGGAGGATGGTAAAGAGCGATCATGCGGAAAAGTCTGCAACAATGCTAACGCCCTGACGAAGCACAAACGAAAAGATCACTCCGGGCAACAAATCTGTGACACATCAGTGGTCAGGAAGGATGGTCGGCAGCGACCTTGCGGGAAGGTCTGCAAGAACGCAATAGCTCTGTCGGAGCACAAAAGAAACATCCACAGCGGGCAAAAATCCTGTGACCTGACTGTTGCCGGTGAAGATAGCCAGCTGCGGCTATGCGGATTGGTCTGCAATAATACTCAAGCCTTGTCTTATCACAAAGTCAGAGAGCATCGCGGTCAACAAACCTGTAAGCTAATTATGGTCGGAGAGGATGGCCAGCAGAGGCCATGTGGGAAAATCTGTAAAAATGCCTATAGCCTGTCATATCACAAAAGAAAAGAGCACAGCGGGCAACAAACCTGTGAACTGACCCTTGTCGGGGAGGATGGCCAGCCACAGCCATGCGGGACGACCTGTAAAAATGCCCAAGCCCTGTATTATCACAAAATCAAAAACCACACCCGGCAACAAACCTGCAACGTGAATCTGGTCACGGAGGATGGTCTGAAGCGGCCATGTGGGACGACCTGTAATAATGCCCTGGCCCTGTCATATCACAAAAGAAGAGACCACACCGGGCAACAGACCTGCAACGCGATTCTGGTCACGGAGGATGGCCAGCTGCAGCCATGTGGGACGACCTGTAATAATGCCCTGGCCCTGTCATATCACAAAAGAAGAGACCACACCGGGCAGCAAACCTGCAACGTGGCCCTGATCTCAGAGGATAGCCAGCCAAAGCTATGCGGGAGGGTCTGCAAAAACGCTGATGCTCTCTCGAGTCACAAAAAAAGACATCGAAAACGCAAGCATGATGATGTGAACCAGGATGATGACCTCAGTGCTCCAAGAACTAAAACCAACAGGTATTGACATCCTCCCCGCCCTAAAGAGGGTGTCGCAAAACTTCAACAGCTCGTTCTCACGCTCTGAAGTCGTCATTCCCGCGAAGGCGGGAATCCAGCGCCAACGGTGGATCTCTGCCTTCTCGGGGGTGACAAGGCCAGGGGGACACCGGGCAGTATGGTTCTGGTGGAGAGTCAGTGTGGATTCCCGCCTTCGCGGGAATGACGAGAATGAAGCCGACAATGACGGGAGTCAACGCGTTCCCACGCCGGAGAGAGTTTTGCGACACCCTCTAAAGGACGGGGATTCCTACCACCAGACGGTCATGCCCGACCGCAGTGTATACCTTACCCAGTAGCGGCATACACCTTATTCGACAATCTGCTCTACCTTTCGGATTGTCTAGGCGACCCCGTTAACAAACACGGGCAGAAAGCGGAAGGTATTTTACTTTTCCTGTCAGGTAGCGTAATCGCAAAAAACACCTGACGGATAGCAAAGTAGTACAAGGGGCTTGCTTTGCAAGCCGAGCTTACATCCCCGTCCTCAAAGTACGGGGTTTTACGCTCATTCGATAAGATATCGTCCGGTGCGGCCTCTGGTTTTTAACTGTGTTTTTTAACAAAGTGTCTTCGACAGAAAAACATACTTATATTCTTGATCTATCTTTCCTCTCTGTATATTGGAATGCAAGGATAGAATTATTAAACTCTCACTCTTTGCAGCACTGCTAATACTGCTAATATTGTCCTCTTTTGTCTGTCAGGCCGAACCATGGTCAGGAAGCTATATTGCTGAGTTTGAACAGGATGCAATTTCGCTAAACTGGAGTTTTTCCATTAAAAGTGACCTGCAAACATTGCCGGACAACCCGTTATATATTTCTGATACAAACGGCTATACAGGACCCGATTCGCCGCCTGATGACAAACGACAAGTAGCAGGTGGTTACGAGGTAAAAACGACCATCATTGAGTTAATTTCTTGGCAGTACCTTTACGTTTCTCATCTAACAGTTGCTTACAAACTGATCCTGACCACCGCCCCTTTGAGCTCCAAACTATATTCATGGCTACCTCTAGAATTAGCTGTCGTTGTCGGCTGGCTTTTAAAAAACTATTGGAGCCCCTATTCACAGCTGTTTAACCCGTTTGAACAACAGGCGGCAGTTATTTTGACACAGGGCGACTACCCGTTTGCAAACATCACTATTATGTTTGGCTCTGGACATAACCCTCCACAATACCAGCCGTCAGAATCATCTGGTCAGCGAGCCCCACAAACCTCCACCCAACCTACAGGCAATTTAACTGAACTCCTGCATTCTGGCTCTTTTGACGGCAACGGAGACCCTCAACAACTCCATCATACTCTGAGTTTGAATTGTTTTCTCTCTCCCTGTCATGGTGTTTGTGAATTTCGATCATCATCTGATAACCTCGGGCCTGCTGAATGGTGGCCCAACCCCGAAGAAAGCCCGACAAGATACGCAAGAGTAGCACCCGGACAAAGTGCATGCCCCCATTTGGCTGATGGATACTGCTTTATTTGCATCAGTCAATTGGCTCCTTTAGATACTATAAATCCCCTACAAAGCTCACTATTCATAACAGCGAATGATTCCCCTGCCATTGAACCTCAAAACGACTATGGTCAACTGGTTAAGCCAGATACAAATCAGTCACAGATGCATGGCGCTGATAGCAGCCCTGCCAATAGCTACAACTTTACAGACGAACTTACCTCAGACTCAGTAACTATCGTGACGACCAATATCCCCCCCGCCGACAGGCAACTAATCTGTGACGTAACCATAACCGGGAAGGATGGCCAGCCGGTGACATGTGGAGTCATCTCCAAGAGGAAAAAGGCACTGTCAGTTCACAAAAGCAAATACCACTCCGGGCAAAAAGCCTGTGACGTGACCGTGGTTGGGGAGGATGGCCGTCGGCGGCCATGCGGGAGGCTCTGCAAGCATGCTGAAGACCTCTCGGAACACAAAAGAAGAGAGCACACCCTGCAACAAACCTGTTATGTCACCGTGATCGGTGTGGATGGTCTGCTGCGGACATGCGGGGCCATTTGTAAGAATGCCAAGTCTATGTCAGATCACAAAAGCAAAAACCACTCAGGGCAAAAAGCCTGTCAGGTCATGGTGATCGGGGACGACAGCCAGCAGCGGCCATGCGGGTTGGTCTTCAAATGTTTGAGAGCCCTGTCAGATCACAAAAGAAAAGAGCACAGCGGTGAAAAAATCTGTAATCTGACTCTGATCAGTGAGGATGGCCAACCGCAGCCATGTGCGTTTCCCTGCAAAAATGCCAAAGCTTTTGCAAATCACAAAACCAGATTCCATAGCACTGAGCACAACTGTGACTTTACAGTGTCCGACGAAGACGGCCAGCAGCGACCATGCGAAAAATTCTTCAAAAATAGTAAAGCCCTGAAGAGTCACAAGAGAAACGTTCACAGCAATCAACAAATCTGTGACGAAACCGTTATCGGGCAGGATGGCCAGCTGCGGCCCTGCGAAATGGTGTGCAAGAATCTTCTAGCCCTGAAATACCACAATAAAAAAGACCATAGCGGGCAACAAATATGTAAGGTTGGCGTGTTCACAAAGGATGGCCAGCAGCGGTCATGTGGATTTGTCTGTAAGAATACTCAAGCCCTTCGGTATCACAAATACAGAGACCACACAGGGCAACAAACCTGCAGTGCAATAGTGTTCGCAGAAGATGGTCAGAAACGGCCATGTGGAAAGGTCTGCAAGAACGCTCAAGCCCTGCGAAATCACCATAGAAGCGACCACACCAAACCAAAAGTCTGTTTCTATGAAGTCGTTGGCGAACAGAGTCAGCGCCAGTCATGCGGGAGGGTTTGCAAAAGTGCTATAGACCTTGTAAATCACAAAAGAACAGCCCACAGTGGGCAGGCGATATGTGACGCAAATATAGTTGGCAAGGATGGCCAGCAGCGGCTATGCGGAAGGACCTTCAATAATATTCAAAACCTTTCGGTGCACAAAAGCAGATTCCACGGCACGCAAAAAATCTGTTACTCGACAGTGGTCGGAGAGGATGGCCAGCCGCGACCATGCGGAAAGACATTAAAAAATTCTAAAGGCCTGTCGAATCACCGAATGAAAGAACATTCCGGAGAACAAACCTGCAAAATAGCAGTACACGGGGAGGATGGTCAGCCGAGTCCATGTGGAAAGGTCTGTAAGAATGCTATGGCCCTGTCTTATCACAAAAGAGTACATCGAAAACGCAAGCCTGATGATGGGGACAAGTAAATATCTCCATCTTATCCCTACCCTGTCATTCTTTTGACCTACTTTCCTATCTGTATACGAGAAAGTAAGGATAGAATCATTAAACACTCTCTCTATCTGACCCTGCTATTGCTTTCATTGTCTGTCGTCTGTCAGGCCAAACCGTTGACAAGTCGTTTTATAGTTGAGCTTCAACAAAGCACAGGTTATCCAAACCAGAACTTTTCTATGAGGCGAGACCTGAATACACCGTCGGGGAACCCGTCACAGAGAACGTATGATTACGAGGTGAAAACAACCATTATTGAGTCGATTTCGTGGCAATTGCGCTATGCCACGAATCTGCTGATTGCATACCAACTGATCCTGATCTCCAAGTACTCTCCCGCATGCACCATGTCTCATTTGTGGCTATCTCTGGACGCCATTGTGATTGTCAATTGGCTTTTGAAAAGCAGTTGGAACCCCGATTCACCGCTGTTTAATCCGATTGAACAACAGGTGACATCTATGTTGGCACAGAGGAGTCAACCGTTTGCGATCATGAAAATGATTTTTGGCTCCGAGCATCACCAACAACCCTACCAGCCATCAAAATCATCGGAGCAGCATGCCCCGGAAGCCACCAGGCACTCTGAAGGCTCTGTCATTAGCCCTCTGCAACCTGGCTCTGGCGGCGGTGGCGAAGGCCCTCAACAACATTTGCACACTTTAGGTTTAAATTGTTTTGTTTATCCCTGTAATGGAATTTGTCAATTCCGACTGTCACCCGATAATACCGGGACCGCTGAGTTACACTGTGAGCGGCCCTTCATGCCAATACAGATTCCAGAGACAATAACAGGAATGCAAATCTCTCAAACAGAAGCATCACCCGAACAAGGCTTATGCCCACATTTGACTCAAGGATACTGTTTTCATTGCATGATTGAGTCTGATTCTTCAGAAGCTATACTTCGCGAACAAAACCAGCTTACAGAAATATTGAATAATTTCCCTGATGATATTCAGCTCCTGTGCGATTCTGATGAACTATTTCAGCCATATGATATTGATGGCAGCCCTCTGGGAGGATTGACCATAGACTCAATAAGCGCTGAGGCAGCCTGTGCAAACGATCCTGCCGGGCGACCAACCTGCAACCTGACACTGGCTGGGGTGGTTGACCAACTGCGACCTAACAGAAGAGTTTACAACAAAGTTCAATCCCTGACGTATCATAAAAAAAGAGCCCTCTCCGGTGAAATAACCTGTGAGGTGACTGTGGTCGGAAAGGATGGCCGACCACAGCCGTGCGGGAAACTCTGCAAGAATGCCCCATCTCTCTGGTCTCACAAAAGTAAAATCCACAGTGGGCAAAAAATCTGTGATGCGACCGTGGTCGGTGAGAATGGCCAGCCGGGTCCATGCAGGAAAGTCTGCAAGAATGCTGCAATTCTGGCGACTCACAAATACAAAACCCATGGAAGGCAAAAAAACTTTGAAATGACCATGATCGGGGAGAATGGCCAGCTGCGTCCACGCAAGAAGACCTTCAAGAATGTCAGAATCCTGAGGAATCACAAAAACAGAGAGCGCGAAAGGCAACAAATTTGTGATGTGACAGTGGTCGGAAAGGAAGATCAGCAGCAGCCATGCGGCAAGGCCTTTAAGACTATTAGAGTCCTTTTGGATCACAAAAGAAGAGATCACTCCGGGCAAAAAACCTGTGACGCGACCACGGTCGGGAAGGACGGCCAGCGGCAGCCATGCGGAAGAGTCTGCAAGAGTCAAAGAAGCCTGACGGATCACAAAAGAAGAGACCACACCGGGCAGAAAATCTGTCAGGTAACCGTGATCAGGGAAAATGGCCAGCTGCACCTATGCGGGAAAATCTGCAAGAGTGCTCAAGCCCTCTCAGAACACAAAAGAAGGGATCATACCGGACAGCAAATCTGTGACGAAACAGTGATCACAGAGGATGGCCAGCTGCAACCATGCGGAAAGACCTGCAAGAATGCTGAAGCCCTGACGAATCACAAAAGAATACATCGAAAGTACTAGCCTGTTGATGCAGACAAGGGGAAACGCCTCAGACTTCGAGAAAGTAAAATGAATAAGTAACGACAGAGCCGCTTTATGACGTTTACCTGGTCAAACTTTGGTTTTTAACAAAAGGCCTTTAACAGAAAAACACCCTTATTTTCTTGATCTATCCTTCCTCTCTGTAAGCCAGAAAGCAGGGATAAAATTATTGAACACTCACTCTTTACGTTACTTCTGTTGCTGCCACTTTCATTGCCTGACACTGGCCAGACCGGACCATTGTCAGAACCTTATATTGTGGAGTTTCAACAAAGCTCAGGCTCTCCAAGTTACGACTTTTCCATGACACCTGATCGACACACATTATCGGTCAACTTGTCAGACAGTGACCAAACACACGACTATGCCGAATCAGATTCACCACCGGATAACAAACGATACAGACCTGACGTTTACAGGATAAACACGGCCCTCTTTGTGTCGATTTCCTGGCAGTTTCTTTACGCCACGAATCTGCTGATCGCTTACGAACTGACCCTGGGCAGCAGAGATGCCCCTCTAATCGCCCCCCCCTGTTCATGGTTACCTGTAGAAGCCGTTGCCAGTGTCGGTTGGCTTTTACAAAGCTATTGGAACCCGGATTTACCGCTGTTTAACCCGATCGCACGGCAGTCAACGTCTATGTTGACACGGGGGAATCCCCCGTATACTGCCATCACAATTACGTTCAGCTCCGGGGATAACCAACAGCAGCAACAGCAGCAGCACCAACAATATCAATCATCAGAATCCTATGGCCAGCAAGCCCCACTGATATCTACCCACTCTGCAGGCTCTATCAGTGGCACTCTTTACTCTGGCTCTGGTGGCGGTGACGAAGACCCCGAACAACATCAACATACTTTAGATTTAAATTGTTACTTCAATTTCTGTCATGGCGTTTGTCAGCACCGACCCTCATTCGACAGCACAGAGTTCGCTGAATCGCCGCTGAATTTTACGGAGATTTCAATTGGCCAAACAGGAGATATGCTCCAACAAAGCTTTTTATCTGATTTGTTGAATAGACACTGCCATAGTTGCATAGGTCATTTTAATTCTGTGAGCGCTACAGATTCTCAAGTTGAGCCGATTTTCGAAACATTGAATGATCTCTTTGACACTGAAATCCTGGGCTACGGGCAATCATCTCAGCTACAGACTCAGAACATGGATGACAAACTATTCAATAGCTTCAGTCTCTCAGAGTGGGCTGCCTCAGACGGGGTTAACTATACAACTGACGCCAGTGTGTCACTGAACGATGACGTGCAAATATCCGGGAATTTGCCTTCCACGGATAATGATTTTTTAGTCATCAATGGTTCACCCTCTGCAGAGTGCCTTCTCGAACAGCACGAGGTTTTCCTTACAATGGGCCATTCAGAAACACAGCAGACAACCACTGAATCATCCCTTTTGGATCAGCGCCAACCTCATCTTTACCAGACAGCAACATTAACAAGCCTGTTGGATCAAAAAAGCAACAACCGTACCAGACAATCAACCTGCAAAGTAAACGTGATCGGGGAGGATGGCCAACATTGGCCATGCGGGAAGGTCTGCAAAGATAATCAAGCCCTGTCGAAACACAAAAGAAAAGACCACAGCGGACAACAAACCTGTGGTGTGACAGTCATCGGGGAAGACGGCCAGCCAAGGCCATGCGGGAAAGTCAGCAAGAATACTAAAGCCCTGTCATCTCACAAAAGCAGAGACCACTCCGGGCAAAAAACCTGTTACGTGACAGTCACCGGGGAGGATGGCCAGTTGCGGCCATGTGGAAGGGTCTTAATGAGCGCTCGAGGGCTGACAGATCACAAAATAAAAGACCACAGCAAGCAAAAAACCTGTGTCATGACAGTGATCCGTGAAGATGGTTCGCCAAAACCCTGCGGGGTCATCTGCAAAAACGCCAAAAGCTATTATGATCACAAAAGATTCGCCCACAGCGGGCCGAAAACCTGTGACTTACCCGTGGTCGGGAAAGATGGTCAGCCGCAGCCATGCGGGAAGATCTGCAACAATGCTCAAGCCTTGTCGATCCATAAACTCAGAACCCACAGCGGGAAAAAAACCTGTGAAGTGAAAATAGTCGCAGAGGATGGACAGCTGCAACCATGCGGAAAAGCCTGCAAGAATGCTGGTGCCCTGAATGAACACAAAAGAGCACATAGAAAACGCAAGCCTGTTGATGTTAAACCGGACAATGACTTGAGTCGTCAAGAAACTAAAGTGAACAAGTAACGATCTGACTCCAGTCCTGTCAGAAGCTTTTCAAGAGGAGGCCTTTGACGGAAAAACGTGCTTATTTTCTTGATCTATCCTTCCTATCTGTAGACCTGAACGCAGGGATAGAATTATTAAACACTCACTCTTTTCGGCATCGCTTTTTCTGCTACTGTCGCTGTCTGTCGTTTGTCAGGCAAGACCATGGACAGGACGTTTTACAGAACCGGATCCGCCGCCTGATTACGAACGCTACGGAGCGGGTTATCAGGCAAAAGCCACGATCATTGAGTCGGCTTCCTGGCAATGGCTTTACGCCAGTGACCTGCCGATTGCTTATGGTCTGATCCTGACCACCAACGACGCTTCTCTTCGCTCAACCCCTTATTCATGGCTACCTGTAAAAATGGTTGTTGCTGTCTGCTGGCTTTTAAAAAGCTATTGGAACTCCGATTTACGACTGTTTAACCTCATTGAACAAAAAAAGATGAGTCAAAATCCCCCGTTTGTGATCACCCTTATGATGCCTGGCCCTGGACATAACCAACAACGATACCCGCCATCAAAATCATCTGGCCAGCCAGCCCAACAAGCAATTAATCACCCTACAGGCTCTTTCATTAGCCCTCTGTATTATGGCTCTGGTGGCAGTAACGGAGGCTCTCAACAACATCAACATACTTTGGGTTTAAATTGTTTCGCCTATCCATGTCATGGTGTTTGCATATTCCTGTCATCATCCTTTAGCAGCGAGCCCGCCGAATGGCCGCTGAACTCTGAAGGCAGTTCGACAGACCAAACAGGATCACTCAATGATGATGTGACTAGGCCCGGGCAAATGTTTGTCAACGTTAATGACGTGGTTATAATCAACGGGCTACTCAAACTGCAAAGTCGGAGCCTTCCCGGAGCGACCGGGATTTCCTGTATGCTTACCCGCTCTTTCCCCCCGATGGAGACTTCAGAAACAAACCAGACAACAACAGAATCATCCCAATGGGATCAGAGCACACCTCATCTTTCCCAGTCACCCCCAACAGCAGTAGCTATATTCACGACATCAAACCAAAGAACCTCAAAAACGGGAACGCTTGGATTGACAGGAATTTCACCTTCGGATTGTCTTCCCTCCGAAGAAACTAGACATTGCCAACAAACCCTGTCGAATCACAAAAGAAGAGACCCCTGCGGGCAACGAATCTGTGTCATGACATTGGTCGGAGATGACGGTCAGCCGCATCCATGCGGGAAGGCCTTCAACAATGCTCAAGCCCTGTATGATCACAAAAAAAGAAGCCACACAGAGCAACAAACCTGTATCTTGACAGTGGTCGGTGAGGATGGTCAGCAGCGGCCATGCGGGAAAGCCTGCAAGAATGCTCTCGCTATGACGGACCACAAAAGAAGGGTTCACACCGGGCAAAAAACCTGTGAGGTAACCGTGGTCGGGGAGGATGGTCAGCAACAGCCATGTGGTATAGCCTGTAAAAATGTTAAAACCCTGTCGGATCACAAAATAAGACACCACACCGGGCAACAGACCTGTTACGTGCCCCTGGTTGAGGAGGATGGTCAGCAGCGGCCATGCGGGGCGGTATGCAAGAATGCCCGAGCCCTGACGGTTCACAAAAGCAGAGTGCACAGCGGGCAAAAAACCTGTGTCGTGTTATTAGTCGGAGAGGATGGTCAGCAACGACAATGCGGGAAGATCTGCAAGAATACTCAAGTCCTGATGGATCACAAGAGAAGAGACCACACCGGACAACAAAACTGTGAGCTGACTCTGCTCGGAGAGAATGGTCAGCAACGACAATGCGGAAAAGTCTGCAAGAATGCTCAAGCACTGAAGGATCACAAGAGAAGAGACCACACCGGACAAAAAATCTGTGACTTTACCGTGGTCGGGTTGAATGGATTGAAGCAGCCATGCGGAAAAGTCTGCTGGAGTGCCAGCGCTCTATCGGACCATAAAAGAGAACATCGAAAACGCAAACCTGTTGATGTAGATCAGGGCGATTGATCTGCTACCCGCCATTTCATAATGGTTTTACCCGGTGCCATCTTTGGTCCAGGTTTTTTTACGGTAGTTCCCTGACAAAAAAGCACACCTATTTTCTTGATCTATCCTTCCACTCTTTAGACCAGAATGCAGGGATGGAATTATTAAACACTCACTGTTTGCAATACCTCTGTTGATGATACTGTCGTGTTTTGTTGTCTGTCAGGCAGATCCATGGACAGAACCGTTTATTATCAGGTTTGAACAAAATAAAGGTTCTCCACTACGGAACTTTTCTATAAAGCTTGACCGTCAAACATTGCCGGGAAGTCCCTCAGACATTGCCCACACAAATGGCTATACAGAATCAGATTCTCTGCCTGATGAAAAACGACAAAGACCTGGTGATTATGGAGTAAAAAAGGCCATCATTGAGTCGATTTCATGGCAATGTCTTCACGCCAGTCATCTTCTGGTCGGTTATCAGCTGATCCTGACTAACAAAAACACACCTTCAGACTCCATCTCTTATTCATGGCTACCTGCAGAAGTGGTTGTCGCTATCGATTGGCTTTTAAAAAGCTATTGGAACCGGGACTCACCGCTGCTTAACCCGTTTGAACAACAGGAGGCGACATGTATGTTGACACAGAGGTACCAACCGTTTTCAGCCATCACTATGACGTTTGGCTCCAGAGATAATCAACAACAATATCAGCTATCAGAATCATCGGAACAGCCAGCTTCACAAGCCAGCCACCAGTCTACAGGCGATTTAAACAGTCTCCAGTACTCTAACTCTGGCGACGGTAACAAAAGTCCGGAACAAAACCTGCATACCTTGGGTTTAAATTGTTTTGTTCATCCCTGTCGTGGCGTATGTAAACTCCAACAATCATCCAATAGCAAGGAGCGAGCTGAATTACACTTTGGGGAGACCTCTGCCCCGATAAAGACTTCGGATGCAATGACAGAAAAACAAGCCGCTGAACCAGAAGCAATACCCGGACAAAGACTGTTTACTCATTTGGAGAATAGACACTACCTCAGTTGCATAGGCCATTCTGATTCTGTAAAAGCTACACATTCCGAACAAAAATCACTGTTCAAACTATGGAATGATTTTTCTGACATTTACCCGCCATTTTATAGTGACCAATTATTTGAGCCACAGCCGCATGACATTAATGGTCATCTGGCCAATAGCATTAACTCTTTAGACGGGGTCACCTCAGACGGGGTCGCCTCAGACGGGGTCGCCTCAGACGGGGTCGTCTTAGACGAGTTCACCTCAGACGAAGGCGCCCTGGAAGGAGCCTCCTTCGACGAGGTATCCATAGACTCAATGGGTACTGTGGCTGCTTTTAGCACATTCCCCGCCGGGTCACTCAACCATGAAATGTCAATATCCAGAAATTGGTCTTCCATCACTAATGAATTTTCGGTCATTGACAGTCCATTTGGACCAGATCGTTTTCTCGAAGAAAACATTTTTCCCCCTACATTTATCAAGTTCTCCCCCCTGAAAGGAGCTTCAGAAACACAACAAAACACCACTGAATCATCTCATTCGGTTCAGAGCCAACCTCATCTTTCCTGGACAGGCGTAGAAGGGGCCGATAACAAAAGCAAAATCAACACCGGGCAAAAAACCTGCAACGTGAACGTGGTCGGGGAGGATGGCAAGCAGAGGCCTTGTGGATCAGTCTTCAAGAATGCTAAATCGCTGTCATCTCACAAGCACAGATACCACACCGAGCAAAGAATTTGTAACTTGACTGTAATCAGTAAGAAGGGGCAGAAACAGCCATGTGGGAAGATCTGCAAAAATACTGGAAGCCTGTTGGATCACAAAAATAGAGTCCACAGTGGGCAACAAACTTGCGGCCTGACCCTGGTCAGGGAAGACGGCCAGTCACAGCCATGCGGGGTGGTCTTAAAAAATGCAAATGCTCTGGCGAATCACAAAAAAAGAGACCACACCGGGCAACAAATCTGTCACGCAATAGTGACCGGGAAAGACGGCCAACAGCGACCATGCGGGAAGACCTGCAAGAATGTAAAGGCCTTCTACAATCACAAAAACAATTACCACGGCGGGCAGCAAGCCTGTGGCTTGACGGCGGTCTCAGAAGATGGCCAACAGCGGCCATGCGGGATAGTCTGCAAGAATCCTCATGCCCTTGCGGTTCACAAAAGAATTGCCCACAGCGGGCAACAAAGCTGTGATGCAAAAGTAGTCGGGAAAAATGGCCAACCAAGGCTATGTGGGATCATCTTCAAGAATTTCAATTCTTTGTCATCTCACAAATCGAGAATCCACAGCGGGCATCAAACCTGTGACGTGACCGTCGTCGGCAAGGATGGTCGGCCGGGACCATGCGGGAAGATCTGCAAGAATGCTGGCGTCCTGTCGAATCACAAAATAAAACATCGAAAACGCAAGCCTGTTGATATGGACCAGGACAATGACCCCGATCATCCATCAGGTAAAGAGAAAAAGTAACGACCAGTAAAGCGTTTCAATGAAGTTTCACCCGTTACAACCTTTGGTTTTTAACAAAGTTTATTTAACAGTGGGTCTTTAAAGGAAATTCTTTGACAGAAAAGCACACTCATTTTCTTGATCTATCCTTCCTCTCTGAAGACCAGAATGCAAGGATAGAATTATTAAACGCTCACTGTTTGCAATGACTCTTTTGATATCACTGTCGTTTTTTGTTGTCTGTCAGGCTGATCCATGGACAGGACGATTTATTATCGAGTTTGAACTAAATTCAGGTTTTCCAAACCGCAGCTTTTCTGACCAACACAGATTACCGGTCAACCCATCAGACATCGCCGAAAAAAAAGACTATACGGAATCCGATTCGCTTTCTGATATCAAACGACAGCAAACTTACATTTGCAGAGAAAAAACGACCTTCATCAAGTTCATTTCGTGGCAATGGCTTTACGCCACTCACCTGATGGTTGCTTATGGGCTGACCCTGAGCACCAGATATGCTCCTTCAAGCTTCATTTGTTACTCATGGCTACCTGTAGAAGTGATTGTCGCTGGCGGCTGGCTTTTAAAAAGCTATTGGAAACCGGATTCATCGCCGTTTTATCCTTTTGCACGACAAGTGTTATCTATATTGACACAGGAGGATCAATGTTTGGCGATCATCACCATGATGCCTGGCTATGGACGTAACCAACAACAAGGTCAACCATCAGGATCATCTGACCAGCAAGCCCCCCAAACATATACTCATCCTTTAGTCCATCTGACCAGTCTTTTGTTTTCCAACTTTGGCGATGGTAACCAGGGCCCTCAACAACACCAACATACGTTGGATTCGAATTGTTTCATCCATCCCTGTCATGGCCTATGCAGATTCCGACCATTGTCCGATTCGTCCAACAACGGAACTCTGAACTCCTTACAGAGTTCGACTGGACACACAGAGGCAACACCCAGACAAGACTCATGCCCGCATTTTGCCGATACAACCGCCTCTGCCGGGAAAGTAGTCTGCAATGTGATTATGGTCAGGCAGGATGGCCAGCTAAGGCAATGCGGGACGGCCGTTAAGAATGCCAAAGCCCTCATGTCTCACAAAAGCGGATACCATACCGGGAAAAAAAACTGTGACATGCCCCTGATCGGTGAGGATGGCAAGCAGCGACCATGCGGGAAGCTCTGTAAGAATGCTCACGCCCTGTCATGTCATAAAAACAGATACCACAGCGGGCAAAAAACCTGTGATGTGAATCTGGTCGGTGAGAATGGCCAGTTGCAGCCATGCGGGAAGGCCTGCATTAATTCTAAAACCCTGAAAGAACACAAAAGAAGAGACCACCGCATGCAACAAACCTGTGTCGCGATCATGGTCGGGGAGGATGGCCAGCAGCGGCCATGCGGGAAGACTTTCAAGAATATAGAAACCCTCTACTCTCACAAGAGCAAATACCACAGCGGGCAAAGAGCCTGTGACGAAACAGTAGTCGGAAAGAATGGCCAACAGCAGCGATGCGGGAAGACCTTCAAGAATGCACAAACCCTCTACACTCACAAAAACAATTACCACAGCGAGCAGCAAACCTGTTGCCTGACCGTGGTCGGGGAGGATGGGCAGGAGCAACAATGCAGCAAGGTCTGCAGGAATGCTAAAGCCCTCTCGAATCACAAAAGAAGAGACCATACAGGACAAAAAACCTGTGATAAAACCCTGGTCTCAGAAGATGGCCAACAGCGACCATGTGCAAAGGTCTGCAGGAATTTTGGAGCCCTGCAGGCTCACAAAAGAAGAGCCCACACCGGTCTACAAACCTGCGACACTACACTAATCGGAAAGGATGGCCAAGCAAGACCCTGCGGGGTAAATTTCAAAAATCTTCAATCTCTTTTATCTCACAAAAACAGATACCACACTCGGGAAAAAACCTGTGACATGACCGTCGTCGGGAAGAATGGCCTGCAGCGCCCATGCAGGAAGGTCTGCAAGAATGCAGGATCCCTGTCGGATCACAAAAGAAGACATCGAAAACGCAAGCCTGTTGATGTGGACCAGGGCGATGACCTCAGTCATCCAGAAAGTAAAAAGAAAAAGTAACGACCAGTACATGGCTTCAATCAGGTTTACCGGGTGCAAGCTTATTTTCTTGGGCTATCCTTCCTCTCTGTAAACCAAAATGCAGGGATAGAATTATTAAACGCTCGCTCTTTGCTCTGACACTATTGATGGTATTACCGGTTTCTTTCGTCTGTCAGGCTGAACCATGGACAGGACATTTTATTATCGAGCTTGAACAGAATTCAGGTTTTCCAAACCCGAGTTTTTCTATCAAGCGCGATCAACTCACATTATCTGGAAACCCGCCAGACATCACCGACACAAACGACTATGCAAAATCCGATTCGCCGCCTGATGACAAACGACACATACCTGACGATTATCAGGTAAAAACGACCCTCATTGAGTCGATCTTCTGGCAATGGCTCCACGCTGCCAAGCTGCTGATTGCCTACGAACTGATCCTGACTACCAGAGACGCTCCTCCAGGCTCAAAACGGCTACCCGTAGAAGTGGTTGTCGCTGTCGGCTGGCTTTTAAAAAGCTACTGCCCCCCCTGTTCACCGCTGTTTAATCCAATTAAACTGCAAGCGGTATCTATGTTGAAACAGGATGAGCTCCCGCTTGCAATCACCATTACGATGCCTGGCTATAAACATGAACAGCAAGGTCAACCATCTGAATCATCTGACCAGCAAGCTCCCGAAACACCTGCCCGCCCTTCAGGTTATTTCTCCAGTCATCTGTCTTCTGATTATGGCGACGGTAACGAAAGTCCTCGACAACACCAACATACGTTGGATTTAAATTGTTTCGTTCATCCGTGTTATGGTCTATGCAGATTCCGACCTCCATCGGACAGCGGAGCGCTGAATTCCGTGGAGAGTTTGATTTGCCAAATAGAATCAGCACTCAGACAAGGGCCATGCCCTCATTTTGCCAATAAAAACTGCTATCGTTGCAATTTAATGGATGGGGTCGCCTCAGACGGGGTCGCCTTAGACGGGGTCGCCTTAGACGAGGCTACCTCAGACGGAGTCGCCATAAAATCAATGGGTGCAGTGGCAACCCATACAAACGCCTCTGCCGGGAATGCATTCTGCAACATGATGGTGATCAAGCAGGATTACCCGCTGCAGCAATGCGGGATGATCCGCAGGAATGCTAAAACCCTTTCGGATCACAAAACAAGAGACCACGCCGGACAACAAACCTGTGATATGACCCTGGTCTCAAAAAATGGCCAACAGCGGCCATGCGGGAAGGTCTTCGCGAATCCTGCCAGCCTGAGGGTTCACAAAAGAGGTGCTCACACTGGTCAACAAACCTGTAACGTGACAGTGGTCGGGAAAAATGGCCAACAGAGGCTATGCGGGGTAGTACTCAAAAATCTTCAATCTCTGTCATCTCACAAATCCAGAATCCACAGAGGGCAACAAATCTGTGATGTGACCGTGGTCGGGAAGGATGGCGAGCGGCGACTATGCAGGAAGGTCTGCAAAAATGCCGGAGTTCTGGCGAATCACAAAAGAAAACATCGAAAACGCGAGCCTGTTAACTTTGAACAGGAGGATGACCTCTGTCCTCCGAAAGGTAAGAAGAGAAAGTAACGACCAGTATGGCTTCAATGTGGTTTTACCACGTGCAACCTTTGATTTTTAACAGCGTTTTTTAAAAAAAAGTTCTTTGACAGAAAAGCAAGCTAATTTTCTTGATCTATCCTTCCTCTCTGTAGACCAGAATGCAAGGATGGAATTATTAAACACTCACTCTTTGCAATACTTATATTGATGACACTGTCGTTTTCTGTCGTTGGTCAGGCTGAATTTTGGAAAGGTCATTTTATTGTCGCGCTTGAACTGAATGCAAGTTGTCCAAATCTGAGTTTTTCCATCAAGCGTGACCAACCTGGATTACCGGGAAACCCGTCCGACATTGCTGACACAAACAACTATGCAGGATCTGACTCTCTAGCCGAAGACAAACGACAAAGAGAAGATGGCTATGGAGTTCAAATGTCCCTCAATGAGTTGATTTCCTGGCAGTGGCTTCATGCCACTAATCTGCTGATTGCTTACGAACTGACCCTGTCGACCAGAGACGTTCCTCTAAGCTACCCCGCTTTTACACGGCTGCCTGTGGACGTGGTTGTCGCTATCGGCTGGCTTTTAAAAAGCTATTGGCCCCCCAATTCACTGCTGTTAAACACAATTGAAAGACAATCGGCAGTTATATTGAAAAAGCGGTATCAACCATTTTCGATCACCACTGTGATGGCAGGCTGTGAACATGACCAACAAAAAGGACAATCATCAGAATCATCTGTTCAGCAAACCCCCGCCACTCACATCTGCCCTCCAGGCCATTTCACCAGCATACTGTTTTCCTCTTCTGAGGAAGGGAACGGAGACCCTCAGCAATACCAACATACGTTGGATTTAGACTGTTTCGTCTACCCCTGTAATGGCATTTGCAAATTTCGACCATCATCCGAAAGCGGAATGCTGGATTTCCTGAACAGTTGGACAGACGACACAGAATTGACATACGGACAAAGCTCATACCTACAATTGGCCAATAGACCTTCCTATGGTTGCCTCAGTCATTCTCAGACTGAAAGCACTGGACATGACCAGCAAAACTCACTTTTGGAAGCATTGAATAATCCCCCCGCCATTCAATTGCAATATACTTCTGGACAACTCATTCGGACACACGACACTGATGGCATCCGACCCTATAATCGCAGCTCTTTTGACGGGGTCGCCTTAGACGGGGTCGCCTTAGACGGGGTCGCCTTAGACGGGGTCGCCTTAGACGGGGTCGCCTTAGACGGGGTCGCCTTAGACGGGGTCGCCTTAGACGGGGTCGCCTTAGACGGGGTCGCCTTAGACGGGGTCGCCTTTGACGGGGTCGCCCTGGACGGGGTCGCCCTGGACGGGGCTGCCTTAGACGGGCTCGCCCCGGTCTCAATGGGTGTAAGGACAGCCACAGCCCTGGTCAAACAAGAAGCCTGCAACGAAATAGGGACCATGAATAATGATCAACATTGGCGCTACGGAATGGTCAGTGAGAGTTCTAAAGCCATGACAGAACACAAAAAAGCAGCCCACAGCGGACAACAAACCTGTGCTGTAACCACAGTTGGAAAGGATGGCCAGCAACAACCATGTGGGAGGCTTTTTAAGAATGCCCGGTCATTGTCAACTCATAAAAGCAAATGCCACGGTGGGCAAAAAACCTGTGACATGACAGTGGTCGGGGAGGGTGGCCAGGAGAAGTCATGTGGGACAGTCTGCAGGAATCCTGAAGCCCTGCGGACTCACAAAAGAATTGCCCACACCGGACAACAAACCTGTATCGTGATCGTGGTCGGAGAGGATGGCCAGCCACGACCATGCGGAACGGTCTGCAAGAACAAAGAAAGCCTGATCTCTCACAAAAGCAAAATCCATAGTGGGCAACAAACCTGTGCCGTGACAGTGGTTGCGGAGGGTGGCCAGCGGCGTCCATGCGGGAAGATCTGCGAGAATGCAAAATCCCTCTACACTCACAGAAGCCTATGCCACAGCGGGCAACAGACCTGTGTCTTGACCGTCGTCGGGGAGGATCGTCAGGAGCGACAATGCGGGAAGGTCTGCAAAAATGCTATTGCTCTGTCGAATCACAAAAGAAGCAAACATGCCAGGCAACAAACCTGTGGTGTGATCCTGGTCAGCATGGATGGTCAGCGGAGGCCATGTGGGAAGGTCTGCAGGAATCCCGGAGCCCTGCAGAATCACAAAAGAATTGCCCACACCGGACAACAGACCTGTAACTTAACAGTCGTCGGGAGGGATGGCCAAACGGGGCAATGCGGGGGAGTTTTCAAGAATCTTCAATCCCTGAAATCTCACAAACTCCGGATCCATAGTGGGCAAAGAACCTGTGACGAACCCGTCGTCCGGGAAGACGGCCAGCAGCGGCCATGCGGTAAGGCCTGCAAGAATAATGCAGCTCTAATGTATCACAAAGGCATACATCGAAAACGCAAGCCTGTGAATGTGAACCAGACCGGTGACCTCAGTGCACCTGAAAGTAAGAAGAAAAAGTAACGACCATTAGACGACTTCAATGAGGTTTTACCCGCCGCAACCTCTGATTTATGGCAGAGGTTTTTTACAAGAAGTTTTTTGACAGAAAAGCACACTTATTTTTGATCTATCCTTCCTCTCTGTAGACCAGAATGCAAGGATAGAATTATTAAACACTCACTCTTTTCAGCAGCGTTGTTGTTGTTGTTGCTCCTGTCCTTCCCTTTCATCTCCCGGGCTGAGTCGTTAACAATACATTTTATTATCGAGCTTGAACAGAATACAAACTTTCCACCTGATAAGAAACCATACAGAGCCACCAGTTATGGCGTGAAAACGTTCCCTTTGAGCTCCAGGCCCTATTCATGGGTACTAATAGCAGCCTTTGTTGATGTCGGCCAGCTTTTAAAAAGCTATTGGAATCCGGACTCAGCCCTGCTTAACCCTATTGAACAAATGGAGGCGACCTCTATGCTGACACAGGGAGATTACTCGCTTGCGACTATCACTGCGATGTTTAGCTCCGGGCAAAACCCACCACAATACCAACAATCAAAATCATCTGGCCATCAAGCATCACAAGCTAACAAACAACCTGCAGGCTCTTTCATTAGCCCTCTGTATTTTGGTTCTGGCGGCGGTAAAGGAGGCCCGCAACAGCACTTACATACTTTGGGCTTAAATTGTTTCATCTATCCCTGTTATGGCGTTTGTCGATTCCGATCATCATTCGATAGCAGAGCATCCGCCGGGTGGCCTCTGGGTTCAGTTGGAAGCTCGACAGACCACACAAGGGCGTTACCTGAACAAAGTTCATGCCCTCATTTGGCTAATGGATACTGCTTTAGTTGTATAGGTCATTTTGATTTTCTAAACGCTACAGACTTCCGACAAGGTTTGCCTTTCGAGAGCATGGAGTTTTTTTCTGACATTCAACTCCAATGTACATCTGTCCAACTATTTCAGGCGCATAGCATTGTTATCAACCCAACCAGAAGCTGCAACTATAAAGAAGAGGTTGATTCAGGTGAGGTCAATATAGAGGAGGCCGACTCAGACGAAATCGACGTAGAAAAGATCGACTCAGACGAAATCGACGTAGAAAAGGTTGACTCAGACGAAATCGACGAAGAAAAAGTTGACCCAGCCACAATAGGTCCCAGGTTAACCTGTAGAGTAAACCCTTCCAGGCAGCGAAGCTGTGAAGTGATCCTGGTCAGGAAGGAGGGTCAGAAGCAACTATGTGGGGTGCTCTGCGTGAATGCGAAAGCCTTGCAGGAACACAAAAGAAGAGAGCACGGCGAACAAAAAATCTGTTACCTGACCAGAGTCGGAAAGGATGGTCAGCAGCAGAGATGTGGGATGGTCTGCAAGAATCCTAAAGCCCTGTCGGATCACAAAAGAAAAGACCACTCCGGGCAACAGGCCTGCGACAAGATCGTTGTCACAGAGGATGGCCAGAAGCGACTATGCGGGAAGATTTGCAAGAATATTCAGGCGCTTTCATGCCATAAAAGCAGATACCACACCGGTCGCAAAACTTGTAACCTGACCGTGGTCACAGAGGATGGCAAACAACGGCAATGTGGGTTGACAGTGGCGAATGCTCGCGCCCTGGCGGATCATAGAAGTAGACACCACACCAGGCAAAAAACCTGTGACTGGATAGTGATCGGAAAGAATCGACAGCAGCGACTATGCGGGAGAGTCTGCAGAAGTACCAGAGCCCTGTCGGATCACAAAAGAAAAAACCACAATGGGCAAAAAACCCGCGACGTAACAGTGGTGTGGAAGGATAGTCAGCGGCGGCCATGCGCGATGGCCGACAAGACGACCCAGGTCCTTTACAGTCAAAAAAGAACACATCGAAAACGCAAACCAGTGCCTGACGATAACTCAGGTCTCTGACAGAAAAATTCAGTTATTTTTTGATCTATCCTTCCTCTTTGTAAACCAAAAGGCAAGGATAGAATTGTTAAACACTTACTCTTTGCGACACCGCTGTTATTGCTGCTTTCGTTGTTTGCAGTCTGTCAGGCCGAACCCTGGACAGGACGGTTTACTGTCGAGCTTGAACAGGATAAAGATTCTCCGGGCCAGAGCTTTTCTATAAAGCATAATCAACATACATCGTCAGGCAATCCATCCGATATTGCTCACAAAAACGGCTGCACAAGATCAGCTTCGCCGTCTGGTGAAAAACGACAAAGATCGGGCAGATACGAGATTAAATCGACCATCATTGAGTCAGTTTCGTGGCAATGGTTTTGTGCGGTTCATCTGTTGGTTGCTTACGAACTGCTCCTGACCACCAAAAACAACCCTCTAAACTCCAGCCCTTATTCGTGGGTACCTTCAGAAGTGGTTGTCGTTGTCGGTTGGCTTTTAAAAAACTATTGGAATCCCGATTCACCTTTATTTGACCCAATCGAACAACAGACGACATCCATGTTGACACAGGAGGATTATCTGTCTGAGATCCTCATTACTATGTATGGCTATGGACAAAATCCAACACAACACCAGCCATCAGAAGCATCCGGTAAACAAACCCCACAAACCACTAATCTCCCAAAAGGCTCTCTCACTAACCCGCTTTATTCTGACACTGACGGCGGTAACGGGGGCTCTGAACAACTCTCACATACTTTAAGTTTAAATTGTTTCGCTCACCCCTGTAACGGCGTTTGTCGATTCAGACCATCAACCGATGGCAAAAGGCCCGCTGAATGGACGCTGAATTACCAGGAAATCTCGTCAAACTGCACAGAAACCCACCCCGGACAAGGCTTATACCCTCATTTTGCCAATGAACATAACCCCTCCCAACGACAAGCGCATCAGCCTGATGATGCAACAACGCTCAACACTGATGATTTGGTTATAATCAACGGACTGCTCAATCTACGTAATCAAAGTTGTCCCGAAGAATCCGAAATCTCCTTCACGCTTAGCCATCTCACATCCCATGCGGGGATTTCAAAAACAGAACAAACAGTCACTCACTCATCCCAATTGGATCAAAGCTCATCTCATATTTCCCGGACAGACAGAGTACAAGCCATAAACAATAACGAACAACTAGCCTGTGGCTTAACAATAGTTGGCGAGAATGGCCAGCCGCAGCCGTGCAGGAAAATCTGCAAGAATGTTTATGCCTTGTCGGTTCATAAAAGCAGATACCACACCGGACAGAGAGCCTGTTACGTGATGGTGGTCGGGGAAAGTGGCCTGCAACAGCAATGCGGAAAGATCTGCAAGAATGCCAGTGCACTGTCAAATCACAAAAGAAGAGAACACACCGGAAAACAAATCTGTGGCGTAACGGTGGTCCTGGAAGATGGCCGTACACGACTATGCGGGACGGTGTGTAAGAATGCCGATACCCTGTCTACTCACAAAAGAAGACACAAAACCGGTCAACAAACCTGTGACGCGACCGTTGTCGGGAGGGATGGTCAGCAGCAGCCATGCGGAAAGGTTTTCAAGAATGCCCTCGCGCTGGCGGATCACAAATACAAATATCACCGCGGCCAACAAACCTGTTCTATGTCCATGGTTGGAGAGGATGGTCTCTCGCGGCCGTGCGGGACGGTCTGTATGAATACTAATTCACTGATGAATCACAAAAGAAGGTATCATACCGGACAACAAACCTGTGACATGACCGTGATCGGCGAGAATGGCCAACAGAAGTGTGGGAAGGTCTTCATGAATGCCAAAGCTCTGTCGACTCACAAAAGCGCCTGCGATACCAGACGACAAACCTGTATGCTGCCAGTGACCGAAGACGGTGCCCAGCCGCGGCCATGCGGAAAAGTCTGCAGCAACAAGAGTAAGCTGGCGGATCACAAATACAAGCACCACAGCGGGCAGCAAACCTGTTATATGACTGTGGTCGGAGAGGATGGCCTTCGACGACATTGCGGGACTGTCTGGAAGAATCCTAACTCCCTGATGAATCACAAAAGAAGACAACACACTTCAGAACAGACCTGTTACGTGACCGTGATCGGGAAGGATGGTCGGCAGCGGCGATGCGGGAAGGTCTGCAAGAATGCAAGCTCGCTGGCGGATCACAAATACAAATATCACAGCGGGTACCACACCTGTCATATGACCGTGGTCGGAGAGGATAGTCTCCCCCGGCAATGCGGAATGGCCTTGAAGAATGCCAATTCCCTGACTAACCACAAAAAAAGATACCACACCGGACAACAAATCTGTGACGCGACCCTGGTCGGTGAGAATGGCCAGATGTATTCATGCGGGAAGCTCTTGAATAATGCAAAAGCCCTTTCGGATCATAAAAGAATACATCGAAAACGCAAGCCTGTTGATGCAGACAGGGACAAAGACCTCAACCCTTGATCTGACAGCAGCCATTTCATGAGGAAGACAAAAAAACACGCTTATTTTCTTGATCTATCCTTCCTCTCTATATCCCGAAACGCAAGGATAGAATTATTAAACTCTCACTCTTTGCGGCACTGCTGTTGCTACCGTTGCTGTCTTTCGCCTGTCAGGCCAAAGCATGGACAGGGCGCTTTACTGTTGAGTTTGAACAGAATACGGGGTTTAAAAAACAAAAATTTTCTATAAAACCTGACCGGTCCACATTGTCGGCATTGCCGGGCAACCCGTCAGACGTCACTGACACACGCGGCTATGGAGGATCGTATACACGGCCTGATAAAAAACAACACAATTCGAGTGGTTACCGGGTAAAAACAACCATCGTTGCGTCAATTTCGTGGCACTGGCTTTACACCACGAATCTGCTGGTTGCTTTCGAGCTGATCCTGACAACCAAAACTTCCCCACTGAGCTCGAGCAATTATTCTTGGGTACCTGTAGAGGTGGTTGTTGCTGTCGGCTGGCTTTTGAAAAGTTACTGGAACCTCGATTCAGCCCTGTTTAACCCGTTGGAACAACTCAGTCTGAGCGAACAACAAGAGACGACATCTTTATTGAAACAGCAGGACCATCCGTTTGCGTCCATCATCACTGTCTACGGCTCTGGATATACCCCACCGCAATATCAGCCTCCAGAGTCATCCGGCCAGCAACCCCCACAAACCACTCCTCTGCCTATAGGCTCTCTCACTAATCCGCTATATTCTGGCACTGGCGACGGTAACGGGGATCCTGAACAAATCCTGCATACTTTAGGTTTAAATTGTTTCGTCTACCCCTGTCATGGCATTTGTCAATTCCGATCATCACCCGAAAACAGAGGGGCCAATAAGTGGCCACTCAATGATGATGCGCCAATGTCAGGACATTTGCCTATCTCCTCTGATGACTGGGCTATGGTTAGAGGGTTACTCAATCTACGTGGTCATAGTCTTCCTGAAGAAACCGGTATTTCCTGTATACCTATCCCTTCAACAGAGACTTCGGTAGCACAACCAACAAGACAATCATTCCAATCTGAGCAAAGTCCACCTCATCTTTCCCAGACAGGCAAATTACAAGCTTCGGAAACGCTTGAATTAGCAGGAACTTCACCTTCGGGTTGTTTTCCTTTTAAAGGAGATACCCACTGCCGACGAACCCTGACGAATCACAAAAGTAAACGGCAGACGGGGGAAAAAACCTGTGACGTGACCATGGGGGTTGACCAGCAGCGGCCATGCGGGACAGCCTGCAAGAATGCTCTATACCTCCAGAAGCACAGAAGAAAGGACCACACCGGACTTAAAACCTGTAGCATGGCCATAGTCGGGAAGAATGGCCAGCGGCAACCATGCGCAAAGATCTTCAAGAACGCTCAAGCCCTGTCGGCTCACAAAAGCAAATACCACTCCGGGCAAAAAACCTGTGACGTGGCAGTGCCCGGGGAGGATGGCCAGCAGCAGACATGCGGAAAGATCTGCAGGAATGCTCAAGCGATGTCGGATCACAAAAGCAGAACCCACACAGGACAAAAAGTCTGTGATTTGACCCTGTTTTTGGGGAATGGTCTTAAGCGGCCGTGCGGAAAAGTCTGCAAGAATACGCTAAGTCTCCTGGAGCACAAAAGAAGCGCCCACGCCAGACAACAAAAACAAACCTGCAGAGTGCTCATCGTCGGGAAGGATGGTCAGCAGCAGCCATGCGGGGCAGTCCGCAAGAATGCCAGACACCTCTTTGAACACAGAAGAAGCGCCCACACCGGACCACAAACCTGTAGCATTACCGTAGTCGGGAATGACGACCAGCAGCGACCATGCGGAAGAGTTTACAAAAATGCCAAAGCCCTGTCCGATCACAAAAGCAGAGTTCACAGCGGGCGAAAAACCTGCAACGTGACCATAGTCGGGGAGGATGGTCATCAGCAACCATGCGGGAGAGTCTGCAAGAGTGCTGTAAGCCTCATGGAACACAGAAGAAGTGCCCACACCGGACTGCAAACCTGTAGCATGATCATAGTCGAGGAGGATGGCCAGCAGCGACCATGCGGAACTATTTGCAAAAGTGCCAAAGCCCTGTCGGATCACAAAAACAGATTCCATAGTGGACAACGAACCTGTGACCTGATCATAGTCGGTAATGATGGTCAGCAGCAACCGTGCGGAAGTGTTTGCAATAGTGTCAAAGCCCTGTCGGATCACAAAAGCAAAATCCATAGTGGACAACAAATCTGTGACGTGATCATAGTCGGTAATGATGGCCAACTGCGACCATGCGGGAGTGTCTGCAAAGGTGTCAAAGTGCTGTCGAATCACAAAAACAGAGTCCATACCGGACAACAAACCTGTGACGTGATTGCGGTCGGGAAGAATGGCCAGCAGCAGCCATGCGGAAAATTATACAAGAATCTTGGCAGCCTGCAGGATCACAAAAGAAGAAAGCACGGCGGGCAAAAAACCTGTAACCAAAAAGTGGTCGGGGAAGACGGTCAGCAGCGGCTATGTGGAACGGTTTGTCAGAATTTTCAAACCCTGTCAAAACATAAAAGAATACATCGAAAACGCAAGCCTTTTGATGCAGGCCTCGACAATGACCCCAGCCCTTGATCTGATGCCTGCCCTTTCATAATGATTTTGCCCTTCACGGCCTTTAATTTCTGACAGAAAGTTTTGATAGCAAAACACGATTATTTTCTTGATCTATCCTTCCTCTCTTTAAACCAGAAAACAAGGATAGAATTATTAAACACTCACTCTTTGTTGTACTGCTCTTACAGTTGCTTTTGTCATCTGTCGTTTGTCAGGCGGAATTATTGACAAGAAATTTCATAATTGAGCTTGAACAAAATGTCGGCTCTCCAAAAGAGAACTTCACTATAAAGCCTGACCTGAATACATTGCCGGGTTGCCATTCAGACATTGCTGAAACAAACGGCTATGTGAGATCAGACACGCCGCCTGATAACAAACTAGAAAAAACCTGCGGTTACTACGTTAAAACGAACCTCATTAAGTCAATTTCACGGCAATGGCTTTATATCACGACTCTACTGATTGCCTACGAACTGAGCCTTACCACCAAAGACATTCCCCTGAACTCCAACCCTTATTCATGGCTACCTGCAGAAGTGGCTGCGGCTGTCGGCTGCCTTTTAAAAAGCTATTGGAACCAGGATTCATTTCTGTTTAACCCGATTGATCAACAGTCGACTTCTATTTTAACGCATGAGAATCGCCCGTTTACGACCGTCACAACAATGTTTGGCTCAGGGTGCAACCCACCACAACAGCCGCCGCCAGAATCATCCAGCCAGCAAGCACCAGAAGCCACCACTCAGACTATCGGCTATTTCACCCGTCTCCTTTTTTCTGATTCAGACGACGGTGGCGAGGGCCCTGAACAACACTCACACACTTTAGCTTTAAATTGTTTTGTTGATCCCTGTCGTGGTGTTTGCCAATTCAGAGCAGTTAGCGGAACGGCAGCTGAATGGCCACTTGATGATGCGCAGACGCCCTGGAATGAGTCTTCCTTCTCAGATGATTTCAGCATAATCAATGGGTTAATCAATTTAAGTAACACTGAGCCTCTTGAGGAAACCGGAACTTCTTTCACGCCTGCCCTTTCAACACCGCCAATAGGGACTTCAGAAACACAACAAACAACAGGGTCATCACGATTAGGTCAAAGCCTGAGTCCTCTTGTCCATTTACGCCCAAAGCAAGCCACAGTCCAAAGCAGGCAACGAATTTGTGACCTGGCCCTGGTCGGGAAAGATGGCCAGCAGCGGCCATGTGGGAAGGTCTTCAAGAACAGAGATTCACTGTGCTCTCACAAAAGCGGCGTCCACACCGCACAAAAAATCTGTGAAGTCAGAATGATCAGGGAGAATGGTCAGTGGCGGCCATGCGGGAAAATCTGCAGGAATGCTAAAGCCCTGATTAATCACAAACACAATCACCACAACGAGCGGCAAACCTGTGACGTAACCGTGGTCAGGGAGGATGGTCTCCCGCAGCCATGCAGAATACTCTGTAAGAATGCTAGCGCCTTGACCGATCACAAAAAAAGACATCATACCGGGCAAAGAGTCTGTAACCTGACCTTAGTCGCAAAGGATGGTCAGCGGCGACCATGTGGGGCGTTCTGCAAAAGTGCTCAAGCCCTGTCGGATCATAAAAGAAGACACCACACCGGGCCAAAAACCTGTGACATAAACATAACTGGTGAAAATGGCCAGCAGCGGCCATGCGGGAAGGTTTGCAAGAATGTTAAAGCCCTGTCATCTCACAAATTCAGAGAGCATAACAGTCGACAAACCTGCGACGTTCCAGTAGTTGGTAAGGATGGTCTGAAACGATCATGCGGAACGGTCTGTCAGAATGCTCAAACCCTTGCGGAGCATAAAAGAGTACATCAAAAACGCAAACCTGTTGATGCAGGCCGGGACAATGACTGCCCCCCTTGATCTGACACCTGTCCTTTCATAAGAAAGACACAAAAACACGCTTATTTTCTTGATCTATCCTTGCTCTCTGTATACCAGAAAGCAAGGATAGAATTATTAAACACTTACTCTTTGCGGCACTGCTGCTGCCGATAATTTCGTTATCCGTCTTCTGTCAGGCCGAAGTGTTGACAAGAAGTTTAATAGTCGAGCTTGAACAGAATGCAGGTTCTCCAAAACATTCCTTCTCAATAGATCGTGACCCGGATACATTTTCAGGCGATACATTGTCAGATACATTGTCAGGCCATCCATCAGACATTACTGACACAAACGGCAACTCAGGACCATGCTCACAGTCTGATAACAAACCACACAGGTCCGGTTATTACGAGGCAAAAACAACCATCATCAAGTCTGTCTCATGGCAATTGCTTTACGCCGCGAACCTGCTGCTTGCTTACGAACTGATCCTGACCAACAGAAAAGCTAACCCAGACTTAAATTCTGATTCATGGCTGCCTGTAGAAGTATTGTTTGCTGCCGACTCGCTTTTAAGAAGCTATTGGAACCAGGATTCACTGCTGTTTAATCCGATTGAACAACAGGCAAAGTCTATGTTGACACATGGAAACCACCCGTTTGTGACCATCACGACAATGCTTGACTCTGGACATAACTCACCAGAATACCCACCGCCAGACTCTTCCGCCCAGCATGCTCCGCAAGCTACCACCCAGACTGTAGTTTATTTCACTTATCTCTTGCATTCTGACTCTGGTGACGGTGACGAAGCGCCTGAACAACACTCACACACTTTAGGTTTAAATTGTTTCGTCGATCCCTGTCAGGGCGTTTGTCGATTCCGTGTATCATCCGATAACAGAGAGCCGACTCAATCGTTACCTGGTCATGTGCGAATGCCAGGGAATGCGTCTGTCACTTCTGATGATTTGGTTATAATCAGCGGGTTACTCAATCTGCGTAATCGTAGTCCTCTCGGAGAAACCGGAATTCCCTTTACACTTAGCCATTTCACCCCCCCAATCAGGACTTCAGAAATACTACCAACAGCAACGGCATCAACCCAATTGGATCAAAGCCCACCTTATCTTTCCAGGACAGGCACAAACCGGGCAACAGTCCACAGCGGGCAACAATCCTGTAAGGTGACCCTGATCGGGGAAGATGGCCAACATCGACCATGTGGGAAGACCTGCAAGAATGCTCACGCCCTGTCGGTTCACAAAAGCAGATACCACACCGGGCAAAAAACCTGTACCGTGATAGTGATCAAAGAGGATGGTCAGGAGCAGCTATGCGGGACAGTCTGTAAGCATGCAAAAGCCTTGTCAGAGCACAAAAAACGAGATCACACCGGCCAACAAATCTGTGATGCAACTGTGATGTGGAAAGATGGCCAGCTGCAGCCATGCGGGGCTGTCTGCAAGAATGCGAAAAGCCTGTCGAATCACATAAGAAGGTACCACACCAGACAACAAACCTGTGACATAACAGTGGTCGGAGTAAATGGCCTGCAGCGGCCATGCGGAAGGTTCTGCAAAAATGCACAAGCTCTGTCGGTTCACAAAAGCAGAGTCCACACCGGGCAACGAACCTGCGCCCAGACAGTCATCGAAAAGGATGGCCAGCAGCGGTTATGCGGGGCTCTCTGCAAGAACGCTCAGGCCCTGTCGGATCACAGAAGCAGATACCATAGCAGACAGCGAGCCTGTGACGTAACCCTGATCGGTGACGACGGTCAACAGCAGCCATGCGGGAAGGTTTGCAAGAATACAAAAGCCCTGTCATCTCACAAAAACAGAGAGCACAGCGGGCAAAAAACCTGCAACGTATCCGTGCTAGCGGAGGATGGCCAGCCAAAGCCATGCGGGAAGGTCTGCAAAAATTCTCCAGACCTGTCGAATCACAAAAGAATACATCGAAAACGCAAACCTGATGATGTGAACCAGAAAGATGACCTCAGCCTTCAGTCAGATAAACTGAAATAAGTAGCTACGCTTATCTGAGCTTTCAAGAAGTTTTGCCCAGTGCAGCCTTTAATTTTTAACAGAAAAACACACTTATTTTCCTGTTCTATCCTTCCTCTCTGAATACCAGTATGCAAGGATAGAATTATTAAACACTTAATCTATGCTACATCGCTTTTGCTGCTACCGTCATTGTCTGTCACCTGTCGGGCTGAACCTTTGACCAGTCATTTTGTTGTTGAGCTTGCACAGGATGCTGGTTCTCCAAAACAGAACTTTGCTATAAAGCCCGGGTGGCATACATTTTCGGAAGACCCGTCAAACATTACCGACACAGACGGCTATACAGAGCCTGACCTGCCACCCGATGACAAACGACACAGACTTATTACATACGGAGTAAAGACGACCGATACTGAGTCGATTTCGTGGCAATGGCTTTACGCCACAAACCTGATGATTGCTTACGAACTGATCCTGAATACCAGAGACCCTTCCCCGTACTTCCCCCTTTATTCATGGCTATCTGTGGAAATGGCTATCGCTGCTGGTTGGTTTTTAAAAAGCTATTGGAACCTCAAATCGCCTCTGTTTAACCCGAACGGACAGATTACGGCATCTATTTTGACACAGGGCGATCACCCATTTGCGATCACCACTATGACGCCTGGCGCTGGACATTACCAACAGCAAGGCCAACCAACAGAAACATCCGACCAGCAAGCCCCAAAAACCACCGCCTATTTTACAAGCTCTTTCATTCAGTCTCTGTATTTTGGCTCTGCCGATGGTTACCGTGATCCTCGACAAGACTCACATACTTTGGGTTTAAATTGTTTCATCCATCCCTGTCATGGCGTTTGTAGATTACGACCATCACCCGATAATACACATTCAATGATTGCAGAGGCAGCAATTACTAATCCTTCTGGGCCAATCAGTGATGATGCACCAACGCTCCAGGGTTCGACTGTCACCGCTGATGATTGGGTTATAATCAAAGGGTTACTCAGTCTGGGTGGTCACAGTCTTCCAGAACAAGCCGGTATTTCCTTTACGCCTTTCCATTCCAACCCCTCAATGGGAACGTCAGAAACACAAGAAACAAAAACAGAACCATCCCGACCGGCCTCAGGCACAACTCATCTTTCCCGGATAACCTCAATAAAAGCGACAGACCAGAGTGTGCAACCAACCTGTGAAATGACCCTTGTCGGGGAAGATGACCTGGAAAGGCGATGCGGAAAGGTTTGCAACAGTGCCAGAACCCTGTGGGATCACAGAAGAAAAAACCACACAGGGCCACAAACCTGTGAGGTAAGCGTAGTCGAGGGTCATGGCCAGCTGCGACCATGCGGGAAAGTTTGCAGGAGTGCCAAAGCCCTGTCGGCTCACAAAAGCAGAAACCATACCGAGCAAAAAGCCTGTGATGTGTTAGTGTTCAGGAAGAATGGTCGGCTACAGCCATGCGGAAGGGTCTGCAGAAATGCTGGTGCCCTGTCGGATCACAAAAGCGGACACCACTCCGGGCAAAGAACCTGTGACGTGCAAGTAGTCGGGGAGGATGGAGTGTCGCAGCCGTGCAGTAGGATCTGCAAGAGTACTAAAATCCTGTCGGATCACAAAAGAAGATACCACTCCGGGCAACAAGCCTGTGACCTGAAAGTGGTCGGGGAGAATGGTCAACTAAGGGCATGCGGAAAGGTCTGCAATAGTTCACATGCCTTGACGGAACACAAAAGGAGACATCGAAGGCGAAAGCATGTTGATGCGGATCAGGACAATAACTTCACTCATGATCTGACACCCAGCCTTCCACAAAATTAATCAGGAGCAATCTTTAGATTTAAATATTGGTTCTTTTTCAAAAGATTTTATACAGAAAAACACGCTTATTCGTGCGGGACGCTCTGCAAGAATGCTATCTGTCGAATCACACAAGAATACATCAAAAGCGAAAACCTGTTGATGTCGACCTTGACGGCGACCTCATCCACTAATCGGTCGGCCACACCGTTGCATGACCTGATCTATCCTTGTCTTTCTGTAGACCGAATACAAGGATAGAATGATTAAACTCTCACTCTTCGCGGCACTGCTATTAATGCTAGTGTCGTTGTCTGTTATCGGTCAGACCGAATCGACAAGTCGTTTTATTGTTGAGCTTGAACAGAATGCAGACGCTCCAATAAAGAACTTTACTATAAATATCCACCGTCGTGCATTACCGTGCAACCCGTCAAATATTGCCGACACAAAAGGCTATTCAGGATCAGATCTGCCACCTGAAAAAAAATGCCGCAAGCCTGGCGCTATTCGAGTAAAAAAAAACATCACTGAGATGATTTCATGGCAACTGATTTACGCCACAAATCTGCTGGTTGCTTACGAACTTATCCTGACCACCAAAGGCCCACCTCTGAATTCCAACCCTTACGCATGGCTACCATTAGAAGTGGTTGTCAGTTGGCTTTTGAAAAGCTACTGGAATCCCGATTCATGGCTGTTTAACCCGATTGAACAACAGGCGAGTCAGGGTCTCCCGTTTGCGTCCATCACTATAATGTCTGGTTCTGGACAAAACCAGGAACAATATTCGCCATCAAAATCCTCTTGCCAGAAAGCTCCGCCGACAACCACTCCCCATACAGCCTCTTTCGCGCCCTCGCTGAATACAGACTATGCCGACGGCAACGGAGATCCTCAGCAACCCTCACACAGTTTGGATTTAAATTGTTACGTTTATCCCTGTAATGGCGTTTGTCGATTCCGATCATCATCCGATAGCACCGAGCCCCCTCTGTGGACAATGGATTGCGAAGAAAACTCATGCCCCCACTTGGCCAATGGGCACTGCCTGAGCTGTATAGGTCATCTGGATCCTCTACACATTACAGACTTCCAGAAAAGCTCACCTTTCAAAACACCGAATGATCTTTCAAAGACTGAACCCTCATACAACTACGACCCACAACCCGTTGGCATTGATAGCAACTCTGACGGGGTCGCCATAGACGGGGGCGCCTGTACATCTAACGCCATCGTGCAAGTCAACTATGACGCACCAATACCGGAAGAACGGACTACCACCGATAATAATTCTGCGCTTCACGGCTCACTCGATATGCAGAGCCATCCCGGAGAAGATAAGATTATATTTACACTTGCCCATTCAGAAACACAAACAACAACCACTGAATCATTCAAATGGGATCAGTACCAACCTCATCACATACAGACAGCGGCAATACAACCTGAATACCGCAACAGGCAAAAAACCTGTGATGCGATTGTGGTCGGGAAGGATCACAAAGAGCGGCCATGCGGAATTATCTGCAAGGATACTCAAGCCCTGCGAAATCACAAAAGAAAAAAACACAGCGGACAACAAACCTGTGACCTGATCGTGGTCGGAGAGGATGGCCAACCGCGGCCATGCGGAAGGCTCTTCCAGAATATTCAATCCCTGGCAACACACAAAAGCGGCCAGCACTCAGGACAAAAAACCTGTGAAGTGATCGTGGTTGGGGAGGATGGCCTGCAGCGACCATGCGGAGCGGTCTGGAAGAATGCTAATTCCCTGACGAATCACAAAACCAGAGTCCACAGCGGGCAACGAGTCTGTACCGTAAACGTAATTGGGGAGGATGGCCAGCTGCGTCCATGTGGAGCAGTCTGCAAGAGCACTAAAGCCCGCTCGGATCACAAAAGAACCGTCCACAGCAGTCAACAAACCTGTAACATGACCGTTTTAGGGCAGGATGGCCAGGAGCGGCCATGTGGGATGGTCACGATGAATCTACAAGCCCTGACGACTCATAGAAGTTACTACCACACCGCGAAAAAAATCTGTGACGTGATCCTGATCGGGAAGGATGACCAGCCGCAGCCATGCGGGATGATCTGCACAAATTCTCGAGCCCTGTGGAGTCACAAAAGAAGATACCACACCAGGCAACAAACCTGCGATGTGAACGTGACCGGGGAAGATGGCCTGGCGCGATCATGCGGGATGATCTGCGAAAACCCTCAAGCCCTGTTGATTCACAAAAAAAAACATCGAAAACGCAAGCCTGTTAATGTGGAACAGGACGATGACTCAGCCCACAAAAAAAGAAGACCGTACAACTAATGATCCGGTCTGATATTCTTCCATTCATAAGGTTTTGCCCGGTGCAAGCTTTGGTTTTTAGCAGAAGATTTTTAACAGTGAAACATGCATATTTACTTGATCTACCCTTTCTCTCTGGAAACCATACTGCAAGGATAGAATTATTAAACGATCACTCTCTGAGGCACCGCTGTTACTTCTACTATTGATATCTGTCGTCTGTCTGGCAGAACCGTGGACAGAAGGTTTTACTGTGGAGTTTGAAAAGAATGCAGGCTACCCAAGCCATAGCTTTTCTACAAAGCACGAACCGAATACATTACCGGGCACCGCATCAGATATTGTCGACACAGACGGCTACGCAGGATCAGATGAAAAACGACATAGACATTATGGTTACAGAGTCAGAACCACTGCCATTGAGTCGATTTCGTGGCAATGGCTTTATGCGACCAATTTAATGGCTGCTTACGAACTGATCCTTATCACCAAAGGCAATCTTTTGATCTCGAATCCTGATTTATGGCTATCGGTGGAAGTGGTCGCTATCGACTGGCTTCTAAAAAAGTATTGGAATCCCGATTCCTCAGCGTTAAACCCGATTGAACAACAGGTAACACCTATGTTGACACAGGGGGATCTGCCTTTTGCGACCATCACTACGATGTTTGGCTCTGGCGACAATCAAAAACTGCACCCGCCATCAAAATCATCCGGCCGTCGAGCCCATGCAGCAATCACCCAATTTACAAGCTCTTTCTGCAACCCACTGTATTCTCGCTCTGGCGACGGTAACGAAGGCCCTCATCACCACTCACACACTTTGAGTTTAAATTGTTTCGTCCATCCTTGTCGTGGCATTTGTAGATTCCGACCCTCACCCGATAACACAGAGCCACCTGAATGGCTGCTGAATACCCTGGAATGTTCAATGGGTCACAAACAGGCAACACCCACGCAAAGCTCATGCCCTCATTTGGCTGATGGACACTGTTTCAGTTGCATAGATCATCTTGATTCTGGTCAACTATTTGAGCTAAAGGTGCATGACAGTTATCGCCATCCAGCTAATAGCAGCAACCCTGCAGACGGGGTCGCCTCAGGCCAAATGAGTCCATGGGCAACTCATACAGCTGACGCTACCGGACCACCCAATCATGATGGATCAATAACCAGGAATAGCTATCTTCCTTTCGAAAGAACGATACATCGTCAAAAATCCCTCTCAGATCATCAACGAATCTGTGGCGTCAAATTGGTCTCAGAGGATGGCTTGCAGCGACCATGCGGGACAGTCTGCAAGAATGCTCAAGCCCTGACGGATCACAAAAGAAGAGACCATAGCGGGCAACAATCCTGTGGTCTGCCAGTAGTCGGGATGGATGGCCTGCAGCAGACATGCGGGAAAATCTGCAAAAATATTCAGGCTCTGATGTCTCACAAAAGAGCTGCCCACACAGGACCACAAATCTGTAACTTACCCGTGACAGAGAAGGATGGTCAGCCACGGCCATGCGGAAAGCTCTGCAAGAATTCTGAAGCCTTGTCGGATCACAAAAGCAGATACCACTCCAGGCAACAAACCTGTTATGTAACCATGACCGGGGAGGATGGTCAGCAACGACTATGCGGAAAAGTCTGCAAGAATGCTCGGGTCCTGTCTTCTCACAAAAGCAGATACCACTCCGGGCAACAAACCTGCGGATTGACACTGGTCGGGGAAGATGGCCAGCAGCGTTCATGTGGCGCAGTCTGCAAGAATGCTCAAGCCCTGTCGCAACACAAAAGAAGAGAACATATCGGGGAACAAACCTGCACTCTGTCAATAATCGGGAAAGACGGACTGCAGCGACCATGCGGAAAAATCTGCAAGAGTCCTCTGAGCCTGGCGTCTCACAGAAGAATCTTCCACACCGGTCAAAAAACCTGTGACGTAAACGTGATCGGAGGAGATGGCCTGCCAGGACCATGCGGGAAAATCTGCAAGAATGCTCAAGCCCTGTCGGATCACAAAAACAGAGCCCACACTAAACAAAAAATCTGTGAAGTAACAATGATTGGGGAGGATGGCCAGCAACGACCATGCTTAAGGGTCTGCATGAATTCTAAAGCCCTGTCTTACCACAAAAGCAGATGCCACTCCGAGCAAAAAATCTGTTACTTAAAAATGACCGGAGAAGATGGCCAACAACGACCATGCGGAAAGATCTGCAAGAATTCCCGAGTCCTGTCAGATCACAAAAACAGATACCACACCGGGCAGCAAACCTGTAAACAGACAGTGGTCACAGAGGATGGCCAGCAGCAACCATGCGGAAAGATCTGCGATAATATACGGGCTTTATCAACTCACAGAAGAATTGCTCACACGGGTCAAAAAAAATGTGACGTAATCGTGGTCGGTAAGGATGGTCAGCCACAGCCATGCGGAAAGATCTGCCGGAATGCCCAGGCTCTCACGGCTCATAAAAGAAGACATCGAAAAAGCAAGCATATTGATTCAGAGCAGAACGATGGCCCCGGTCTTCAAAAAAGCAAAGTGAATAAGTAATGATATGTTCTGATATCCGTCCTCTGTTAAAAGAATAACACGCTAATTTTATTGATCTATCCCGCTCTCTTTAAACCTGACTGTAAGGACAGAATCATTAGACGCTCACTCTCTTCGGTATCAGTGTTACTTCTACTTTTGCTGTCTCTCGACTGTCAGGCAGAACTGTGGACAGAACATTTTACTGCTGAGTTTGAAAAGATTGCAGGCTACTTGAATCATGGTTTTTCTATAAAATGCGAACTGAATTCATTGCCGGACAACCCTTCAGATATTGCCGATACAGACAGCTATGCAGGATCAGATGAAAAACGACACAGACCTTATGGTCACAGAGTTAAAACGACCATTAGTGAGTCGATTTTGTGGCAATGGCTTTATTTCACGAACCTGCTGGTTGCTTACCAACTGACCCTGATTATCAAAGACAATCCTCTAAACTCCAGCCCTGATTCATGGCTTCCGGTAGAGGCGGTTGTCGCTGTCGGCTGGCTTTTAAAAAGCTATTGGAACCCCGCTTCCTTCCTCTTCCTGATTAACCCAATTGGACAACAGGCAGCATCGGTATTGAAACAAGAAAATTTTACGTTTGCGATCATCACTGCGATGTTTGGCTCTGGAGACAATCCACAACAGTACCCGCCATCAGAATCATCCGGCCAGCAAGTCCCGGCAGCGAGCCCCCATATTACGGGCTATTTCACCAACCAGCTGTACCCTGGCTCTGGCGACGGCAACCGAGGCCCTCAACAAAACTCCCATACTTTAGGTTTAAATTGTTTCGTCTATCCCTGTCATGGCGCTTGCAGACTCCGAACAACACCGTGTAGCACAGTGCAAGCTGAATGGCTGCTAAATACTATGGAAAGTTCAACAGGTCAGACTGAAGCTACACCCGGGCAAAGCTCATGCCTCCATTTGGCTAGCGGATACTGCTTCAGTTGCATAGATCATTCTAATTCTGGTCAACTATTTGACCTACAGACGCATGAGGTTAATGGTAATCCAGCTAATGGCGACAACCCTTTAGAAAGAGTCGCCATAGAAGAAGTCGTCATACAAGGGACCGCCCCGGGCTCACTGAATGCAATGGCAGCTCACGTAGCTGAAGCTACCGGACCACTCAACTATGTTGAATCATTGCCCGGGTATGGTTTTTTTCCTCCCATAGGAATGCCTCCCTCTGGAACTGCACATTTCCAACACTCCCCGTCAGATAACCAAAAAACCTGTAATGTCAGAGTGATCGCAAGAGATGGCCAGTCATATCCTTGCGGGATAGTCTGCAAAAGTACCCAACATCTCTCAACTCACAAAAACAAGGCCCATACTGAGCAACACATTTGTGACGTCAAAGTGGTCGGAGAGGATGGCCAGCCGAAGCTATGCGGAATGATCTGCGAGAACGTCGCGGCTCTTTGGAATCACAGAGGCAAATACCACAGAGGGCGACAAACCTGTGACATAAACGAAACCGGCGAGGATGGCCAGAATCGGCCATGCGGGAAGGTTTGCAAGAATGCACAGACCCTGTCGGCTCACAAAAAGAGATGCCACAGCGGGCAAAAAACCTGTGACGTGATAGTGGTCGGGGAAGATGGCCAGCGTCGTCCATGCGGGAAGGTCTGCACGCATATCCAAGCCCTGTCGTATCATAAAAGAAGGGAACACACCGGGCAACAAACCTGTGACGTAACAGTGATTGCGGAAAATGGCCAGCTGCAGCCATGCGGAAAGATTTATATGAATGCTGATAGCCTTTGGCATCACAAAAGAAACATCCACACTGCGCAACAGAAATGTGATATCAAAGTGGATGGAGAATATGGCCAGCCACGGCCATGCGGGAAAATCTGTAAGAATGTTCAAGCCCTCTCGGAACACAAAAGAAGCGCACACACCCGACAAAGAAACTGTGACGTGCCCGTAGCCGGGGAGAACGGTCGGCTGCAACCATGCGGGCAGCTCTGCAAGAGTGCTAAAAAATTAACCGATCACAAAAGAAGAGCTCACACCGGACAACAAATCTGTGAAGTGACTGTGGCCAGGGAGGACGACCAGCTGCGGCCATGCGGAACGGTGTGCAAGAATGTTCAAGCTCTGATTATCCACAAAAGCAGATACCACAGGAAGGAGAAAACCTTCGACTAGGAGCCTGACCGAGAATAGCGCCCGTAGCGAGGACGGCAGAAAATTGAGGATGAAAATTCGGTTTTGTGAGGAGAATAGCGAGCTATTTGACGAACAAAAGCGGATTTTCAGACCAATTTGCTGCCGCCGCAGTAGGGCAGTCTATTCTCGGTCTAATGGGATGGTCCGCCCCTCCTAAACGGCTTCAAATGAGCCAAAATGGAGTTAACCATTTAAACAGGATTAACCGGAGCGAACCACCCATGACTATTTCAGTACTTGGTATCGATATTGGCAAGAACAACTTTCACCTGTTTGGTGTTGATGAGCAGGGTAGCAAAGTCATCAGAAAGAAGTCGTCCAGGAAGAACCTTCTAGAGTACGTGGCAAATCTGGAGCCATGCATTATCGCTATGGAAGCTTGTGGTGGTGCTCACTATTTGGCTCGGTTATTCAAGAACTATGAGCATACTGTCAAGCTGATTTCACCTCAATTTGTCAAGCCTTATGTCAAGACCAACAAAAATGACTACAACGATGCTGAAGCGATTGCAGAAGCAGCTTCACGGCCCAGCATGCGTTTTGTACCTGTTAAAACATCAGAGCAGCAGGCCTGGCAACTTCTGCACCGCTATCGTCAACAAGCGGTTGATCAGAGAACTGCCCTGGTTAACCAGATCCGGGGGTCACTATTGGAAGAAGGTATTGTAGTTGCCCAGGGTATTGGTAAAGTTCGTGCACAGCTTCCACGAATTCTGGAAGATGCTGAAAATGGACTCCATTCGCTGACTCGTGAGCTGCTACATGGTTTATCAGAAGAGTTGGCCAGTCTTGACAAGCGTATTCAACAGTATGACCAGAAAATTCAGGAGCTAGCAAAAAACGACGACGAATGTCGTCGAATGATGACTATGCCGGGTATCGGAGCCATCACTGCCACAGCATTGAAGGCAGCCATTGGTGATGCGACGTATTTTAAATCTGGTCGACACCTTGCCGCATGGATGGGATTAGTTCCAAGACAGCATTCCACAGGCGGTAAGTCAGTCCTGCTGGGCATCAGTAAACGGGGTGATAAATACCTGCGCACATTATTGATACACGGCGCACGTTCGGTACTCCACTGCCTCAAAAATAAGGATGACCGCTGTAAAAAATGGGTTAGCCAACTTAATGAGCGCAGCAATCACAACGTTGCCGCCGTTGGTCTGGCTAATAAAATGGCTCGGATTGTCTGGGTCATCATGACCCGAAATGAAGTTTACAAGGCTGCATAATGAAGTAAAGGCGGCAGCGGCAAAGTAAAGCATAAGCTTAATCAAAGGGGACCCCCCCGCAGATTGCGATGAGCATGTACAGTTGATGGCAAACAGGTAAAAACCGGCAACCTGAAACCTGATAGGAGCCTTGACCCTTGAGGCCGTCGGACTGATAAGGCCAGGTTGCGCGGATACCCATCAGGGCCAGAGGGTTAGACCTCATGAATAGGCCGTATATATGATTGCAGTTATCTTTGTTTGCTAATTAACAAAACAGGCTCTTGCAAAACGGGGCGGACCATATAAGGCTCCTAGGAGCTTGGTCGCAGAGAATGGCCAACCGGTAGCGGGGCTGCACAAAAGTAGCGAAATCCCAGTGCAACTCAACTTTTAACAGAAATTTTTTAAAAGAATAATGTGCTTATTTTCTTGATCTATCCTTCCTCTTCTGTAACCCAGAATGCAAGGACAGATTTATTAAACACTCATGCTTTGTCGCACTGCTACTATCGGTGCCTATCGTCTGTCAGCCCGAAACGTTGACAAGACGCTTTATTGTTGAGCTTCAACAGGATACAGGTTTTCCAGGACAGAACTTTTCTATAACGTCTGCCCGGCATATATTGCCGGATCGCCGATCAGAGATTGTCGACACCAATGGCTACCCAGGATCAGATTCTCAGCCTGAGAATACACGACATATTTCTTACGGTTACAGAGTTAAAACGACCATTATCGAGACACAAGACACGTCACCGCCCCTGACACGGATAGTTCACCTGTTTGCTGCCATCTTTACCATGTTTGGCTCCGAACATCACGCACAACAATATCAGCCATCAGGATCATCGGGGCAGCAAGCCTCACAAACCACTTCCCTCATTACAAACTCTTTCACCCTTCTCCTGAATACTGATTATCGTGACGGTAGCGACTACCCCAAAGGCAATCTGCATACTTTGGGTTTCAATTGTTTCGTCCATCACTGTCGTGGCGTTTGTCAATTCCGACCATCATCCAGCAGCAGAGGGACTGCTGAACCGCTGCGGAATTCTGAAAAAAATTTATCAGGCGACACAGAATTAATACCCGGACAAAGCTCGTGTCCTCATTTGGCCAGTGGATATTGCTTTAGTTGCCTGGTTCAAACTGATCCTTTAAACACTGCAGATATCCAACAAAACTCGCCTTTTGAAACATTGATTCAGCTCCAATACAATTCTGAGCCATTATTTAAGCCAGAGGTTTATAGCATTGACTGTGTCCCGGCCCACAGCTGCAAACCTATAGATAGGGTCGCCTCAGACTGGATCGCCTCAGACTCAATAGGTGAAGGAAGAGCTTATGAAATAGATCCTGTTGGAAATACAGATAGTGTCGCTAGCATAGACAAAGAGGATTTCCAGCAGCGACCATGCGGAAAGGTCTACAGGAATGTTCACACCCTGTTGGATAACAGAAGCAGAATCCGCACCGGGCAAAAAAACTGTCACTTAACAATCATCGGGGAGGATGGGCAGCAGAGGCCATGCGGGGCTGTCTGCAAGAATGCTCGGGCATTTTGGGATCACAAAAGTAAAGCCCACTCCAAACAAAAAATCTGTGACGCGACAATCCTCGAAAAGAATGGTCAACTGCGGCCATGCGGGGCTGTCTGCAAGAATATTCGAGCCTTTTGGGATCACAAATACAGAATCCACACAGGGCAAAGAACCTGTGACGTAACCGTGACTGCGGGGGATGGCCAGCCGCGACCATGCGGAGCAGTCTGCAAGAATTCTCAAGTTTTGTCGAGTCACAAAAGGAATGTGCATGGCAGTCCAAAAATCTGTGACGTGACAGTGGTTGGGGTGGATGGCCAACCACAGCAATGCGGAAAGACCTACAAGAGTCTCAGCGCCCTGTCGGATCACAAAAGAAAACATCAAAAACGCAAGCTTGTTGATGTCGAGCGGGACAATGCTCCCGGTCCTTGATCTGACACTCCTTTCATCAAGTTCTGCGCTGTGTGCCTCGGGTCTATGGCAGAGTTTTTTTAATCAAGGTCTCTGATCGAAAAACACACTTATTTTCTTGATCTATCCTTCCTCTCTGTAAGCCAAAATGCAGGGATAGAACTATTAAACACCCACTCTTTATGGCAATTCTCCTGCTGTTACTGTCGTTGAATGTCATCTGTCCAGCCAAACCTCTGATAAGACGTTTTACAGTCGAGTTTGAGCAGGATGCAGACTTTCTAAAACAGAGCTTTTCTATAAAGCATGACCAGCATATATTGCTGAAAAACCCGTCAAACATTGCCGACACAGACGGCTACGCAGGGCCAGATTGGCCTCCTGATAAAATACGACAAAAGCCTTGCAATCAAAGACTAAAAACTTTCCTTATAGAGCCGATTTCGTGGCAATTATTTTACGCCACTCATCTGCTGGTTGCTTACGAACTGATCCTGACGACCAAAGTTGCGCCTTTGGGCTCAGGCTTTTATTCATGGATACCTTTAGAAGCGGCTGTCGCTGTCGGCTGGCTTTTAAAATGTTATTGGAACCCCGATTCCCAGCTGTTTAACACGATTGAACAACAGCAGATGAGTCAGGATTACCCATTTATGGCTATCACTCTGATGTTTGGTTCCGGACGTAACCAACGAGGATACCAGCCATCAAAATCATCCAGCCAGCAAGCCCCAACGACAACTACCCGCCTTAAGCACTCTCTTATCAGACTCCAGAATACTAACGGTGGCGGCGGTAACGGAAATCCTCAAAAAGAGTTACACACTCTGGGTTTACATTGTTTCGTCCGTCCCTGTAATGGCGTTTGTAGATTCCGATCATCATCCGATAGCAAGGAGCCCGCTGAATGGACGCTGGAAACATTGAATGATTCCCCTGCCATCCAACTCCAATGCGCTTCTGATCAACCCTTTCAGCCGCGGGCACAGCAACCTCAGCATCACGGCACGGATGACAACCCGACAAAGTGCTGCAACCATTCACTCACAATGACCACAGGGGCAGCATATACTGGCCACAGCGGGGCACTTAATGTTCATTTACGAATGCCTCGGAATATGTCCGTCACCGATGATGACTTGATCATAATCAACGGGTTGCTCAATTTACGTGGTCATAGTCTTTCAGAAGCAACAAGGATTTCCTTTACGCTCAACCATTTAACATCTCCAGTGGCGACTTCAGAAACACAACAACCAACAAGACTAACCCAGGCAGATCAAAACCCACCCCACCTTTCCCAAACAGGAGCAGCACAAGCCGTAGACTACAGTGGACTGGAAATCTGTGACGCAACCATAGTAGAGGACGACGGCCAGCAGCGACAATGCGGGAGGATCTTCAAAAGTCTTCACTCCCTGACCGGTCACAGAAGAAGAAACCACGGCGGACAAGAAGTTTGTGATGTAACTCTGTTCTCTGAGGATGGCCAGCAGCCATGCGGGACAGTCTGCAGGAATGCTCAAGCCCTGGCGGATCACAAACTAAGAACCCACACCGGGCAACAAACCTGTGGAGAAACCTTGGTCGCAGAAGATGGCCAGCTGCAAACATGCGGGAGGATCTTCAAGAATGCTAAGGCCCTGTTATCTCATAGAAGCAAATACCATACCGGGCAAAAAACCTGTGACATAACCATGGTCAATGCGAATGGTCAGCAGCAACCATGCGGAAGGGTCTACAAGAATAACCAGGCCCTTTGGGTCCACAAAAACAGGGAACACAGCGTGCAAAAAACCTGTAACATGCCGGTGCTCGGCAAGGATAACCAGCAGCGGCCATGCGGTAAAGTCTACAATAATGCTCAAGCCTTTTCGTCTCACAAAAGCAGAGTGCACAGCGAGCAAAAAACCTGTGATGTGTCCATGACCGGGGAAGATGGTCGACCAAAGTTGTGCGGGGCAGTTTGCAAGAACAATGGATCGCTGATGACTCACAAAAAAAAAGAACACTCCAGGCAAAAAACCTGTGTAGCGAGAGTGATCAAAGAGGATGGAAAGATACGACGATGCGGAAAGGTCTGTGAGAATGCTCAAGTCCTGTCGGATCACAAGGGAATACATCGAAAGCGCAAGCCTGTTAATCCTGAACAGGACGATGTTTTCAAACCCTGACCTGGCAAACACCATTTCATGAGGTTTACCCGATGCAGACTTTGGTCATTAATAACCGTTTTATGACACAACACCATAACAGAAAAACACGCCTGTTTTCTTGATCTATTCTTCCTCTCTGTAAACCAGAATGCAGGGATAGAGTTATTAAACACTCATTCTTTACGGTACTTCTGTTGCTGCTACAGTCGTTTTCTGTCATCGGTCAGGCCAAAACTTTGACGAGACGTCACTTAGTTGAGTTTGAACAGGATGCAAGTTTTCTAAAACAGAACTTTTCTATAAGGCTTGAACAGCCTACATTGTCGGACGATCTTTCAAACATTGCCGACATAAACGGCTATACAGAACAGGATTGGCTATTCGAAATAAAACGACACAAGCCCTTCTATTTCAGAGTGAAAACTACCCTCACCGGGTCGATTTCGTGGCAATTTCTTTACGCCACTCACCTGCTGGTTGATTGCGAACTGAAACTGAAAACCAGAAGTGCACCTCTGTACTCCAGTCCTTATTCATGGATACCCATTACAGAAGCAGCTATCACTGCCGTTTGGCTTATAAAAAGCTACCGGAACCCAGCCTCAACGCTGTTTAAACCAGTTGTACGACATTCGGCATATATATTAACACAGGTGGATTACCTGTTTGCAACCATCACCATGATGTTTGGCTCCAGACATGACCAACCACAAGACCAGTCATCAAAATCATCCACCCAGACAGCCCCGCAGACAACCAGCCACCGCATACATTCTTTCACCAGCACCCTGAATACTGACTATGGCGACGGTAACAAAGACCCCCTACGGCATTTACACTCTATGGGCTTAAATTGCTACATCTTTCCCTGTTTTGGCGTTTGTCTATTACGACAATCATCCGATAGCAGAAGTTACGCTGAAAGGTCTCTGAATGACGGTGAAAGTCCTCTGAATTACACAGGAGAAACAGCCGAACGAAACGCACTCCATCATTTGGCAAATAGATACAGATTAAGTTACATGAGCCAACTTGATCCTCTACTCCGGGCCCATGGCATGGGTGGCAACCTGGCCAATAACTGCAACCCTGCAGGTGGGGTCGCCTCAAACTCAATGAGTTCAGAACCTGTCGATACCACTGACGCTGTCGGGCAACTCACCTGTGATGTGGCCGTGGTAAAGAAGGATGGACAGCTGCAGCCATGTGGGGCGATCTGCAAGAACTCTCGATCACTGTCATCTCATAAAAGCAGCATCCACAGCGGGCAAAGAACTTGTGAGGTGACCGTAGTCGGAAAGAATGGCCAGCTGCGACCATGTGGGAAAGTCTGCAAAAATAAGCGAGCCCTGTGGGACCACAAAGGCAACCTCCATACCGGGCAAAAGACCTGTGCCATGATAGTGGTCGGAGAGGATAACCAGCCAAGACCCTGCGGGAAAGTCTGCAATAGTGCCAGAAATCTGTTGTATCACAAGAGAGACTCACACAGCGAAAAAAAAATCTGTGACCTGACTGTGGTCGGCAAGAATGGCCAGCTACGGCCATGCGGGAAGATCTGCAAGAATAATCAATATTTGAAGATTCACAAAAAATGCATTCATAGTGGACAACAAACCTGTGACGAAGTTGTGGTCAGCAAAGATGGCAAACCGCAGCCATGCGGTAAAGTCTGCAGGAATGCCAAAACTCTGTTGGTTCACAAAAGAAGCACTCACAGCGGACAACAAACCTGTGACGCAACCGTGGTCGGGGAGGATGGTCAACCGCAGCCATGTGGCAAGCTCTGCAAGAGTATACAAGCCCTTTCGGATCACAAAAACAGAAATCACTGCAGGCAAGCAACCTGCAACGTAACCGTGATCGGGGAGAATAACCAGAAGCAGCCATGCGGCAAAGTCTGCAAGAATACTCGTGTCCTGTCGTCTCACAAAAGCAGGGTCCACACCGGGCAAAAAACCTGTGGCGAGAGTCTGTTTGGGGAAGGTGGCCTGCCGAAGCCATGTGGAATGGTCTTTCTGAATGCTCAAGCCCTTTCGACACACAAAAGAAAAGAACACAGCGGTCAGCAAATCTGTGACAAAACAGTGATCGGGAAAGATGGCCTGCCGCAGCCATGCGAAAAGATCTGCAAGAATGCTAACGCCCTGTCAAGCCACAAAAGAATACATCGAAAACGTAAGCCTGTTGATATAAACCGGGATGATGACTTCACTCCTCAGGAAGACAGAGCTATTTGCAGCGATTTTTTGACCGGTGATGCCTTGGGTTTTTAACAGAAAATTTTCAAAAGAAAAACACACTTATTTTCTTGATCTATCCTTCCTCTCTGTGTATCTGAACGCAAGGATAGAATTATTAAACACTCACTCTTTTTAGCGAAAATTCGACAGGCCTCGCAGGAGTCACGCCGGGACAAAGCTCATACCCTCTTTCGGCTAACCAATACTGCTATGGTTGCATGGGGTATTTTGAATCTGAAGATGCTCCAGATTCCCAAGAAAAATCGCTTCTTGAACTATTGAATGGCACAGTAGAATCCCGATCAGGATCTTTAATACACCCCTTACAAGGCAGGCCATTTCGCAGCAACTTTTTGCCCGTTGCAACCTCTGGCTTTCAACAGAAGTTTATTAACAGAAAAACCCCCTTACTTTATTGATCTATCCTTCCTCCCTGTATACCAGAATACAGGGATAGAATTATTAAACACTCACTCTTTTGGGCACCACTGTTACTACTACTGTCGTTATCCGTCGCCTGTCAGGCTGAACTGATAACAAAACATTTTATTATCGGGCTTGAACAGGATTCAGCTTATACAGGCAAGTGCTTTTCTATAAAGCATAACCTGCATGTAATGCCGGGCAAGCTGTCAGACATTGCCGGAACAAAAGGCTATGTAGAATCAGAATTACCGTCTTATAACAAACGACACAGTTCATTCAGTTACGGGTTAAAAAGGACCAACATAGAGTCAATTTCCTTGCAGTTGCTTTACGCCACTTATCTGCTGGTAGCCTTCGAACTCAACCTGACCACCAGAGAAGCCACTCCGGGTTCTACCCCTTATTCATGGCTACCGATACAAGCGGTTGTCGCCGCCGGTTGGCTTTTACAAAACTATTGGAGCAACGATTCGCCACTGTTCAGCTCGATTGAGCAACAGGAAGCGAGTCAGAATCACCCTCTTGCGGCCATCACTATGCTGCTTGGCTCTGGACATGACCAATCGCAATACCAGCCATCAAAGTCATCGGGGCAGCAAGCCCCACAACCCATCACAGACACTAAAAACTATTTCACTAATTGCCTGTATTCTGACTCTGGCGGTGGTGACCAGAGCCCTCATCAAGACTCACATAGTTTCGATTTAAATTGTTTCGTCTATCCCTGCAATGGCGTTTGCAGGCTCAGGCCATCACTCGATAGTAGGGTATCCGATGAATCGCCGCTGAATTACAAAAACAGCTTTACAGATCAAGGAGGAGCGACACCCGAACAAAACTCACGCCCTCAATGTACCAATGCTTACTGCCTTGATTGTGTGGGTCATTCTGATTCTGTATACGCTACCAATTGCCAACAAAATCCGCCTGTCGAAACATGGGCTCCCACCCCTGGCATACCACTGCAATGCATTTCTGGCCAACTCCTTCAGCCACGGGCGCACCAGCCAGACTCCCAGGGCATGAGCAGCAACCCGACCGACAGCTGCAACCATGCAAACTCGAGTACAGGGACTACCTATATTGACCATACCGATACACTCAATGATGATGTGTCAATGCATGAGCATTTGCCTATCAACACTGATGATTGGGTGATAGTCAACGCTCTGCTGAATCTGGGCAAGCGCATTCTTCTCGAAAGAAACGAAATTCCATTTACACTTACCCCAATGGGGACTTCAGAAACACAACAAACGACAACAGAATCATACCAATTGGGTCAAAGCCCACCTCGCCATTCCCGGACAGATCAGGCGCAAACTACAGATCACAGCAAACAAAGAACCTGTAACCTGAGCCTAGCTGGGAAAGAAGACCAACAACGGCCATGCGGAGCAATCTGCAAGAATGCCAGAGCCCTCTCGTCTCACAAAAGCAAATACCATACAGGACAAAAAACCTGTCCAGTGACGGTGATTGGTGAGGATGGTCAGCAGCGACCATGCGGATCAGTCTGCAGGAATGCTCGAGCCCTGTCATGTCACAAGAGCAAAATCCACTCCGGGGAACAAGTCTGTGACCTGACCGTGGTCGGGGAGGATGGCCAGCAGCAGCTATGCGGCAGAGTCTGTAAAAACTCTCAAATTTTTTCGGCTCACAAAAGCAGATACCACACCCTAAAAAAGACCTGTCAAGTGACCGTGATTGGTGAGGATGGTCAGCAGCGACCATGCGGATCAGTCTGCAGGAATGCTCGAGCCCTGTCATGTCACAAGAGCAAAATCCACTCCGGGGAACAAGTCTGTGACCTGACCGTGGTCGGGGAGGATGGCCAGCAGCGACCATGCGGATCAGTCTGTAGCAATGCTCGAGCCCTGTCATCTCACAAGAGCAAAATCCACTCCAGGGAACAAGTCTGTGACCTGACCGTGGTCGGGGAGGATGGCCAGCAGCAGCTATGCGGCAGAGTCTGTAAAAACTCTCAAGTTTTTTCGTCTCACAAAAGCAAATACCACAGCGGGCAACAAACTTGTAATGTGACCGTGTATGGACAGGATGGTCAGCAACGGCCATGCGGGAAGCTCTGCAAACATTCTCGAGCCCTGTCATCTCACAAAAGCAAAAACCACCGCGGGCAACAGATTTGTGACATAACAGTAGTCGAGGAGGATGGTCATCAGCGGCCATGCGGGAAGGTCTGCAAGAGCTCTCAATCCCTTTCAGATCACAAAATCAGACAACACAGCGGGCAACAAGCCTGTGACGTGACCGTGGTCGAGGAAGATGGCCAGCCGCAGCCATGCGGGATAGTCTGCAAGAATGCCAAAGCCCTGTCATATCACAAAAGCAGAAACCACTCCGGGCAGAAAACCTGCGAGGTTTCGGTGGTCAAAGAGGATGGCCAACAGCAACCATGTGGGGCGGTTTGCAAAAGTGCTAAAGCCCTGTCATCTCACAAAATCAAACACCATCTCAAGCAACCAGCCTGTGACGAAACAGTGTTTGGAGAGAATGGCCAGGAGCAACCATGCGGGAAGATCTGCAAAAATCCCAGTGCTCTGTCGGATCATAGAAGAAGACACCATACCGGGCAACAAGTCTGCGACGCAACCGTGGTCGGAGAAGATGGTCAGACGCTGCCATGCGGGCAAGTCTGCAAAAATATCAGATCCCTTTCGGATCACAAAAGCAGAAACCATACCGGACAAAAAACCTGTAGCATAATCATGGTCGGGGGGGATGGTCAGCAGCAACAATGCGGGAAGACCTGCAAGAATGCCAGTGCCCTGTCGGATCACAAAAAAAGGGACCATGCCAGGCAAAAAACCTGTGCAGAGACCACAGTCGGGAAGGACGGTCAGCCGCGCCCATGCGGGAAGGTCTGCAAGAGTGCTCAAGCCTTGTCGGAGCACAAAAGAGTGCATCGAAAACGCAAGCTTGTTAGTTTGGACCAAGGTGTCCCCTGATCTGGCACCTGTCCCTTCATGAGTTTTTTTCCGGTGCAGCTTTGGTTTTTTAACAGAAGGTTTTTAACAGAAGGTTTTTAACAGAAAAACACTCTTACTTTCTTGACCTATCCTTCCTCTCTGTAAACCAGAACACAAGGATAGAATTATTAGACACTCATTCTTTTCGTTACCACTGTTGGTGCTGTCGTTGTTTGTCGTCTGTCAGGCCGAGCCTTTGACAGGACCTTTTATTGTTGAGTTTGAGCAGGATGCAGGTCCTCAAAGCCGGAGCTGTTCTATAAAGCGTGCCCAGCATACATTGTCCGACAATCCGTCAGACACTGCTGACAATCATTACGGGGTAGATACGACCCCTGTTGAGTCGAGTTCCTGGCAACTATTTTACGCCAATCATCTGCTGTCTGGTTACGAACTGATCCTGACTATCAGAGGCGCCTCTGCGTGCTCCACCCCGTGTTCATGGATACCTGTCGAAGTGGTTATCGCTTTCAGCTGGCTTTTAAAAAGCTATTGCCGCCCCCACTCAACACTGTTTAACCTGATTGAACTAAAAGAGGCACCGCAAGAAGCGAGTCAAAATAACCCGTTTGCGATCATCACTGCGCTGTTTGGCTCCGAGCGTAACCAACAACAACACCCACCATCAGAACCATCCGGCCTGCAGGCCTCACAAGCCACCCCCTCTCTTGCAAGTTCTATAATTCGCCCTCTGTACTCTGCCTCTGGCCGGGGTAACCGGAGCCCTCAGCAATACTTTCATACTTTGGATTTAAATTGTTTTGTCTATCCCTGTCATGGTGTTTGCGGATTCCGACCCTCACCCAACAGCACAGAGCCCAGTGAATGGCCACCGAATTCCGAGGACGGTTCGTCAGATCACGCAGGAGTTAAGCCCGGTCAAAAAACACCTCCCCATTCTGCCAATGGATACAGCCCTGGTTATTCGGATCATTCTGGTTTTGTAAACGCTAAAGATTTCCAAGAAATCCGACCTTTCGAAATACGGATTAATCCCCCTGACATTCATCTCCAGTGTGATTCTGGCCAACCTTCTGAGCAACAGGCTGATCAGCATCAGCTCCATGGCCTTGATGGCAACCTGAATGGCTGCAACCCTGGATGTTCAATGAGTGCTGAAGTGGCAAATACTGCCCCTATGGAGCCAGTCAATGATGATATCCCAATGCGCAGACATTTACCTATCACTGCTGATGATTTGGTTATAGTTAACGGTTTACTCAAGCTACGTGGCCAGAATCCTCTCGGAGAAACCGGGATTTCCTTCACGTCTACCCATTCAGAAACACAACACATAACCACTGAATCATCCCAATCGGTTCAGAGCCAACCTGATCTTTTCCAGACAGAAGCAATACAAGCCACAGACAACAGCGGGCAAAACATCTGTCATGTGACCATGATCGGAAAGAATGACCGAATGCGATCATGCCGGAAGTCCTGCAAAAGTGATCAGGCCCAGACGGATCACAAAAGAACAGACGACACGAGACAACGAATCTGTCAAGAGACTGTGCCCGGGAAATCTGGCCAGCAGCGACCATGTAGAACTGTCTGCAAAAACGCCAACGCTCTGTCATCTCACAAAAACAGATACCACAAGGGACAACAAACCTGCAAAGTGAACGTGATCAATGAGAATGGCCAGCAGCAATCATGCGGGAAGGTTTGCAAGAATAACCGTGCCCTGGGTGATCACAAAAGCAGAGACCACAGCGGGCAGCAAGTCTGTGAGGTAATAGAGCCCGGGCAGGATGGCCAGCAGCAGCCATGCGGAATGATTTGCAAGAATGCCAAAGCCCTGTCATGTCACAAAAGCAGAGGGCATAGCGGGCAAAAAACCTGTGACCGGACTGTAATCGGGGATGATGGCCAGCCTCGGCCATGCGGGAAGCTCTACAAAAATGCTCAGGCCCTGTCGACTCATAAAAGTAGATTCCACTCCGGGCAAAAAATCTGTGACGTAACCGTAATTGGGGAAGATGGCCAGCTGCGACCATGCGGAATCATCTTTAAGAATGCTCCATCTATGTCGTCTCATAAAAGCAAGGTCCACAGCGGGCAAAAAACCTGTGACGCGATCGTGGTCGGGGAGGACACCAAGCTGCGGCCATGCGGAAAGTTCTTCAAGAATGCCCAAGACCTGTCATCTCACAAAAGAAGAGACCACACAGGGCAACAAGCCTGTGATGAGACCGTGGCCGTGATGTATGATCAGCAGCGGCGATGCGGAAAGATCTGCCTGAATGCTCACGCCTTGTCGGTGCACAAAAGACTTCATCGAAAACGCAAGCGTATGGATACGGGCCTGAACGACTAGTCTGGCAAGCTTTCATGAGATTTTTCCAGATGCGACTTTTGCTTTTCAAGAGAGGCTTTTTGCCAGAAAAACACCCTTATTTTCATGTTCTATCCTTTTTCTCTGTAAACCAGAATGCAAGGATAGAATTATCAAACACATAGTCCCGGCTGCACTGCTATTGCTGTCGTTGTCTGTCGTCTGCCAGGCCAGACCCTGGGCAGGACGTTTTATTGTTAAGCCTGAACAGGATGCAGCTTCTCCAAACCATAATTTTTCTATAAAACTTGACCGGCGCAGATTGTCGCGCACCCCCTCAGATATTGACAACACTGACGGCTGCGCAGAAGCGGGTATGCCACCTGATAACAAACGACAAAAGATTTATAGTTACGAGATACAAAAGACTTTTATTGAGTTGATTTCGTGGCAATGGCTATACGCAACAAAGCTGTTGGTTGCTTATGAACTGATCTTGACCAACAAAGACAAGCCCCTGGGCCCGACCCTTTATCAGGCTGTCACAAAAATACTCATCTGCTCCGGGTTGAGAAAGGGTTACTGGAGTTTTGCGACACCTTCTTATTCCTGGATACCTCTGGAAGCAACTATCGCTGTCGGTTGGCTCTTAAAAAGCCTCTGGAACTCTGATTCACCGCTGTTTAACCCGATTGTACAAAAGGAAGCGAGCCAAAATCGCCCGTTTGCGATCACCATTATGATGCCTGGCCCTGAACATAACCCGGCACAATATCAGCATCAGTCATCAGAATCTTCTGGTGAGCAAGCCCCACAAGTTATCACCCATCCTAAAGGCTCTTTCACGAGTTTTCTACACTCTGGCGAGGGTAAAGGAGATCCTCAGCAACACTCACACACGTTAGGTTTAAATTGTTTCCTCCATCCCTGCCATGGCGTTTGTCAATTTCGACCATCATTCGATAGCAATGAACACGATGAATGGCCGCCAAATCCCTTAGACCATTCGACAGGTCAAACAGGACAAAACTCACACGCCTGTTTAGCTAATGGTCCCAGCTTGAGCTGCAGAAGTCATGTTGATTCTATAATCGCCAGACATTTAATGAATGCAGGGGCAGCAAATAATGACCCTGCCGGGCCAGTCAATTGTAATGTACCAATGTCCGGGCATTTGCCTGTCACCGCTGATGACATTGTTATAATCGATGGGCTACTCAGTATGCGTGGTAAAATACGAGCCAGAGACCAGAGCAGACTACCAACCTGTGACGTGACCCTGGTCATGGAAGATGGCCTGCAGCGGCCATGCGGGCATGTCTGTAAAAATGCTCAAGCCCTGTCATCTCACAAAAGCAAATACCACACCGGCGAAAAGACCTGTGACGCGACCCTGGTCCTTGAAGACGGCCATCAGCAACCCTGTGGAAAGGTCTGCAAGAATGCTCAAGTCCTGATGAATCACAAAGGCAGATTCCACACCGGCAAACAAACCTGTGACAAAAAAGTGATCGACAAGGATGGTCAGCAACGACCATGCGGAAGAATCTGCAAGAATGCTCGAGTCCTGGCATCTCACAAAAGCAGATACCATACAGGGCAACAAACCTGTGAAGAGAACATAGTCGGGAAGGATGGACAGCCGCGCCCATGCGGGAAGGTCTGCAAGAGTGCTCAAGCCTTGTCGGATCACAAAAGAGGAGACCACAGCGAGCAAAAAACCTGTAACCTGTCAGTGATCGGAGAAAATGGCCAGCAGCAGCCATGCGGGGCGGTTTGCAGAAGTTCCAAAGCCCTGTCAGATCACAGAAGAAAATACCACACCGGGCAAAGAACCTGTGAAGTGATCGTGATCAGTGAGAATGGCCAGCAGCAATCATGCGGGAAGGTCTGCAACAATGCTCTGGAACTTTCGAATCACAAAAGAGTACACCGAAAACGCAAGCCTGTGAATGTGAAACAGGGCGATTAATCCCTTGTCTGGCACCCTTTCATGGTTTTTTTCCGAGTGCTACTGTCGCTGACTGTCGTCTGTCAGGCCAAACCGTGGACAGGACGCTTTAATGTCGAGCTTGAACAGGGTGCAGGTTCTCCAAGCGACACTTTCTCTATAAAATTTGACCGGGGCACATTGTCGGGCAACCCTTCAGATATTAGCGTCACCAACGACCACAATGAATCAGGTTTTCTACCTGATAAAAAACGACGAAAACATTGCATTTACACACTGAAGACGCCTCTTCAGGCACCACTCAATATTCATGGCTAGTGTAGTGCGTCGTTCTTTTTGCAACTTAACCGGCGATTAGCCCGAACGACTTTTTCTAAGATATCATTTGCCTTAGCAGTCCAGATAAACGGCTTTGGATTTTGATTATGCTTTTCAATATATTCATCAATCGCACTGACTAGCTGTGGCACACTGACAAACACACCACGGCGTAAACGCTGACTCGTGAGATCCCGAAAAAATCTCTCAACCATGTTTAACCATGATGCTGACGTTGGCGTAAAGTGCATATGAAAACGAGGATGTTTTTCCAGCCATTCTCGCACCTTCGGGTGTTTGTGAGTCGCATAGTTGTCGCAAATCAGGTGCAGCTCTTTGTCTTTTGCCGTTTCCCTATTTATCTGTTTAAGAAACTTCAACCATTCCACATGGGTATGACGCTGCTGGCACTGACCGATGACAGCACCATCAAGTACATTCAGTGCTGCAAAGAGAGTGGTTGTACCATGTCGTTTATAATCATGAGTCATTGTTGCGGCACGCCCTTTCTTCAACGGTAAGCCAGGCTGTGTTCGATCGAGTGCCTGAACCTGACTTTTTTCATCACAGCACAGCACCAACGCATGTTCAGGAGGAGACAGATAGAGTCCGACAATATCTTCAAGCTTCTCCACAAATTTCGGGTCTCGGGACACCTTGAATGTCTTTTCCAGGTGAGGCTTGAGGCCATATGCATGCCATATCCGGCGAACACTTCTCTCACTGATACCGCTAACAGCAGCCATAGTTCGGGTGCTCCAGTGAGTGGCATTTTCCGGAAGGGTGTTTGTGGTCAGACTCACAATCTCAGCAGCATCAATCTTCTTTTTACGGCCACTGCGAGCTCGATCCTGTTCAATCCCGGAGAAGCCTTCCTGAGCATATCGGTCACGCCAGCGGCTGACCTGATGACGACCGATCTTCAGTATTTGCGCAATCTCAAGATTGCTTTTTCCTTCTGCAGAGAGAAGAACAATCTGGGCACGGCGGGCCAAGCGAAGAGGGCAAGTATTTGATGAAGTAATCTTTCTGAGTCGTATTTCTTCAGAAGCATCAAGTATTATCTCTGTGGCAACTCGCATAGTAAAAACAGGCAGTGGTTGGAATAACATCCATAGTAGACCGTTAGGAGTCTTTATGTACTGTTAATTAGGTCGCACTACACTAGCAGCAGAAGCGGTTGCATTTTTCAGTTGGCTTTTAATGAGTTCAGCGACAGCCTTTACAGAAGCTCTTATCGGGTTACTCAGCGATGATGCGTCAATACCCGGGAATGATTGCCTTGTTCCCGAAGGAACATCAGCTAAAGGAGCTACTCACTGCCAACAAACCTTGTCCGGGCAAGAAATAATACACGACAAAAATCTAATAATATGCAATATCACCGTGACCAGAAGGGATCGCCAGAAGCAGCTACGTAGTGCAGTCTGCAAGAATGTTCAATCTCTGTGTACTCACAAAAACAAACTCCACAGCGGACAAAAAATTTGTAACCTGACCCTGGTCGGGGAGGATGGCCAACCTCGAGTGTGCGGAACCGTATTCAAGAATACCATGTCCCTGGCAGCTCACAAAAGCAGATACCACAGCGGAGAAAAAACCTGTGAGGTGACAGTGTTCACAGAAGAATTCATGGAAAACGCAAGCCTGTTGATGTGGATCTGGACAATAACCTCGATCCTTAATATGTTTGGCAATGGTCTGACCAATACGCAGCGACTTTTTGCCCCGTGTAGCCTTTGGTTTTAGCAAAGGTTTATGAACAGAATATCTTTGGCAGAAAAGTATGCTGATTCTCTTGATCTATCCTTCCTCTCTGTAAACCAGAAAGCAAGGATAGAATTATCAAACACTCACCTTTTGCGGCAGTGATGTTTTTACTTCTGACGTTGTCTCTCCCCTGTCAGGCTGAACTCCGGACAAGATGTTTTATTGTCGAGCTTGAACAGGATACTGGTTCTCCAGATCAGGGCTTTTACTTAAAACAAGACCAGCACACATTGTCAGAAAACCCGTCAGACATTATCTGTACTTCAGACCATTCAGGATTTGATTCGCCCCCTGATGATATACCTCAAAAATCTTGCAGTTATGGAGTTAAAACAACCATCATTAATGTGATTTCGTGGCAATGGCTTTATACCACTCATCTGCTGGCGGTTAACCAACTTATCCTGACCACCAGAGACGCTCCTCTGTTCTCCAATCCTTATTCATGGTTACCTCCAGAAGCAATTATAGTTTTCTGTTGGCTTTTAAAAAGCTACTGGAACCCCAATTCACCGATGTTTAACCCGATTGAACCAAAAGTGGCTCAGCAAGAGGCGAATCAGAATCAACCGTTTGCGACCATCAATGCAATGTTTGGCTACGGAAATAACCAACAACAATGCCAGCCATCAGCATCATCCGGTCAGCAATTCCAGAAAGCCTCCAATCACCTTACAGGCTCTTTCAACAGTCTCGTGAATATTGACTATCGCGGCGGTAATGGAGGCCCTCAAGAACAGTCACACACCCTGGGTTTAAATTGTTTCATCTATCCCTGTCGTGGCGTTTGCAGATTTCGACCATTATCTTTCAGCAGTGAGCCCACTGAATGGGCATTGAGTACCGAAGAAAGTTCGAAAGGACAAAGCTCATGCACCCATTTGGTGAATGAATGCCGTTTTAATTGTATAGGTGATTTTGATCTTGCAGGCGCAACATATTTCCAACAAAAACCACCTATCGAAACATGGATTGATCCCACTTCCATTCATCTCCAATATAATTCTGGCCAACTAGTTGAGCTTAAGCCGCATAACGTGTACGACAACGTTACAGACGGGGTTGCCTCAGAAGGAATGGCCCCGGACTACAAAAGCGAATATCACAGCGAGCAACCAACCTGCAAAGTTACAGTGGTCCGTGAGGATGGTCAGCAGCGGCCATGCGGGATGGTCTGCAAGAATATTCAAGCCCTGGTGAATCACAAAAGAAGAGCCCACACCGGGCCAAAAGCCTGTTATATGACCCTGGTTGGAGAGGATGGCCAGCGGCAACCATGCGGGCAAGTCTGCAAGAATGCTCTATCGCTATCCGTTCACGAAAGCAAAGTACACTCCGGGCAAAAGACCTGTGACGCAAGAGTCATCGGAGTGAATGGCCAGAAGCACCTCTGCGGGAGGGTCTGTAAGAATGCTGGAGCCCTGTCGGATCACAAAATAAGATACCACAGCGGGCAACAAACCTGTGACGTGAGAATGGTCGGGGAAGATGGTCAGCAGCGGCTATGTGGGAAGATCTGCAAGAGTCTTAAGACCCTGTCAGATCACAAAAGAGCAGCTCACGGCAGGCAACAAATCTGCGACGAAATAATGATCAGGGAGGATGGCCGACTGCAGCCATGCGAGGCGATCTGCAAGGGCTCCAAAGCTCTGTCTGATCACAAAAAAAGATACCATAGCGGACAACAAACCTGTGACACAGCCCTGATTGGGGACGATGGCCAGCAATGGCCATGCGGGAAAGTCTGCAAGAATATTTGTACCCTGACGTATCACAAGAAAACAGCTCACAGCAGGCAATAAACCTGTGACGTAAAAATACTCGCAGAGGATGGTCAGCTGCGTCCATGCAGGGAGGTCTGCCAGCTTTCTATGGACCCCTCGAATCACAGAAGAATACATCGAAAGCACAAGCCTGTTGATGAACGCCGGGAGGATGACTCCACTCCACAAAAAGGTAAATGAATAAGTGGTATGGATATGATACCCATCATTTATGAAGGAGGCACAAAAACACACTTATTTTCTTGATCTATCTTTCCTCTCTGTAGCCAGAAAGCAAGGACAGTATTATTAGATACTTACTCTTTGCGGGACTGCTTTTGCTGATTCAGTCACTATCTGTCGTCTGGGCCGAACCGTGGACAGGACGTTTTATGATCGAGTATGAACAGGATGCTGGTTCTTCAAACCGGTGCTTTTTCATAAAGCATGACCGTCAGACATTACCAGACAACCCGTCAGATATTGCCGACACAAACGGCTGTTCAGGATCAGCTTCGCCCCACGATGACAAACGCCAAAAACTTTGCCGTTACGAAGTGAAAACGACCACCTTTGAGTCAACTTCGTGGCAATGGCTTCATGTCACAAAGCTACTGCTTGCTTACGAGCTGACCCTGACAACCGACCCCTTCCCTCTATATTCGAACTTTTCTTCATGGCTATCTGTAAAAGCGATTTTTGCGATCATCGCAGCGATGTTTGGCTCTGGAAGTAACCAGCAAGAATACCAGCCATCTGTATCGTCCAGCCAGAAAGCCCCACAACCCATCACCCGCATGGCTGGTTCATTAACCAACCCTGTGTATTCTGGCTCTGGCGACGGTAAAGGAGATCCTCAACAACACCTGCACACTCTGGGTTTAAATTGTTTCGTCTATCCCTGCATTGGGGTTTGTCAATTCCGATCATCACACGATAGCAGAGCACCCGCTGAATGGCCGCTGAGTTTCATTGAAAGCTCATGCCCTCATTTGACTAATGGATACTGCCTTAGTTGCATAGGTTTTGATCCGGCAAACGAAGCATATTCCGAACAACACTCAGCTCTTGAAACATTGAATGAACTCCCTGAAATTCACCGCCCATTCGATTCTGACCAATTGACTCAGACACAAGAACTCATGACAAATCACAAAAGCAAATGCTACGTTGGGAACCTGGTATGCAACGAGCTCCGGGGCGGGGAGTATGATCAGCCGCAGCTATGCGGAAGGGTTTGCAAAAATACTAAAGCCCTTTCGGTTCACAAAAGCAGATACCATACCGGGCAAAAAATCTGTGACGTGACCCTGATCGGAGCAGATGGCCAGCCAGGGCTGTGCGGGAAATTCTGCAAAAATGCTCAAGCCCTGTCGGATCACAAAAGAAGATACCACAGCAGACGTCAAACCTGTGATGTGAATCTGGTCGGGAAAGATGGCCAGCAGTGGCCATGTGGTATGGTCTGCAAGAATGCCCGCTCTCTGGCGGAGCATAAAAGTAAATGCCACAGCGGGCAAAAAACCTGTGACAAAACAGTGGTCAGGAAGGATGGCAAACAGTGGCCATGCGGGAGGGTCTGCAAAAATGCTAATGCCCTGTCGAATCACAAAAACAGAGTGCACACCGGACAACAAACCTGTGATGTGATGGTAGTTGGGGAAGATGGCCAACAACAACCATGCGGTATGATCTGCAAGAATGCTAAAACCCTGTGGGACCACAAAGGAAGACATAGAAAACACAAGCCTGTTAGTCTGGACTCTGACCTCGGCCTCTGATTTACCCAACCTTCCATGCTTTTTTCCGGCAGAAACCATCGGCTTTAAAGAGAATGTTTTTGACAGAAAAACATGTTTATTTTCTTGATCTATCCTTCCTCTCTGTATATCAGGATCCAGAGACAGAATTATTAAACACTTTCTCTTTGCGGCACCGTTGTTGCTGCTACTGTGGCTGTCTGCCGTCTGTCAGGCCAATCCGTGGAAAGGACGCTTTAGTGTTGAGCTTGAACTGAATGCAAGTTCAAAACAGAGCTTTTCCATAAAGTCTGACCGGCCAACACTGTCGGGAAACCCGCTAGACACTACCGACACAAAAAGCTACCCAGGATCAGCTTTGTCAACCGATGACAAACAACACAGACATGCTGGTTCGACCATTATTGAGTCGATCTCGTGGCGATGGTTTTACGCCACGAATCTGCTGATGGCTTTTGAGCTGATCCTGACCACTCAAGACGCTCTTCTGAGCTGCACTCCTTATTCATCGCTACCTTTGGAGGCGATTATAGCTGTCAGCTGGCTTTTAAAAAGCTTTTGGCATCCCGATTCACCGCTGTTTAAATCAATTGAACAACAGGCGGCACTTATGTTGACAGAGGGGGATCACCGATTTGCAACCATCACCACTATGTTTGGCTCTGGACATAACCCACCCCCCTATCAGGCATCAGAATCATCCGGTCAACCCACCCCTGCGACCAGTAACCAGGCTACAGACTTTTTCACCAGCATCTTTTACTCCGGCTCTGCCGATGGCAACGGAGGCTCTCAACAACACCAACACACGTTAGGTTTAAATTGTTTCGTCTATCCCTGCAATGGCGTTTGTCAATTCCGACCACCATCCGATAGCAGCGATTCAGTTGAAAGGCCGCTGAATTCTCCAAATAGTTCGATAGACAACGCAGTAACACCTCAACAAACATGTCCTCATCTGCCCCATGGACACTGCCTCAGTTGTATGCGCTATCTTGATCCTGCATGCGCCTCTGCCTCCCAGGCATACTCAACCTTGAAAACATTGGATGAGCTTTTTGAAATTCAATTGCCATTCGATTCTGGCCCACTATTTGATCGAGAGGTGAACGACTTTGGTAGCAACCCGGCCAATAACTTCAACTCTATTGACTTACTGAATGCAGGAGCAGCCTATAGATCGGATGCTATAGGAGCACCCAATGATGAAGAGCTGACGTTCAGGAATTTTTCTTTCAACGACTATGAATTTCCGGCCACTAACGGGTCACTCGATCTTCAGAGTTTTGCCGAAAATGCCAGATTTTCCCTGACACTTAACCAATCCCCTCTTCCGACGGGAATTTCAGAAACACAACAAACAACCCATGAATCATTCCAATTGAGTCAAAGCCAGGCTGATCGTCCCCCGACAGCCGCAGCATCAGCCCTTTCAGATCGCATAATCGTCACCGGGCAAACTACCTGTAACTTAATAGTGATCGGGGAGGATGGCCAGCAACAACTTTGTGGAAAGAGCTACAAGCGTATTCAAAGTCTGTCGGAACACAAAAGCAGAGAACATAGCGGTGAAAAAACCTGTGATTCAACAGTGATCGGAGAGGATGGTGAGCAACGACCATGCGGAAAAGTCTGCAAGAATGCTCGAGTCCTGTCATGTCACAAGAGCAAAATCCACCCCAGGCAACAAGTCTGTCACGTGAAGGTGGTCGGGAAGGATGGCCAGCCACAACCGTGCGGAAAGGTCTCAACGAGTGTTGTCGCCCTGTCATCTCACAAAAGCAAAGCTCACAGCATGCAAAAGACCTGTCATGTGACAGTAGTCGGGAATAATGGACAGCTTCAGCCATGCGCAAAGATTTTTAAGAGTGCTCAATCTCTGGCAAGTCATAAATGCCAATATCATTCTGGGCAAAAGACCTGTGATATGATAACAATCGGCGAGGATGATCAATCGCATCCATGTGGGAAGATCTGTAAGAATGCTCAGTCACTATCGACTCATAAAAGCCAATATCATAGCGGGCAAAGAACCTGTCGCGTGACAATAGTCGGGGAGAATGGACAGCTTCAGCCATGCAAAAAGATTTTTAAGAGTGCTCTAAGTCTATCGACTCACAAAAGCCAATTTCATAACCAGCAATGGATCTGTGATGTGACAATAGTCGGGGAGAATGGCCAGCTGCAACCATGCGGGAAGGTCTACAGGAGACCTCAGTCTCTGTCGACTCACAGAAGAAAAGAGCATACAGGGCAACAAATCTGTGACTCAACCATAGACAGAGGGAACAGCCAGTCGCAACCGGGCGCCAGGGGCTGCAGTAATGCTGAAACCCTGTTGCAACATAAAAGAATAGATCGAAAACGCAAGCATACCGCCGAGGAGCAGGAAGATGACCTCAGCCCTTAAAAAGATTGAGTAAATAAGTAATGATCTGACCTCCGCTCTTTCGTTAGGTGATCTATTCTTCTTGCCAGTGAACTAGATTCCAGGGATAGAATTATTAAACATACTCTCTCTTTGGCACTGCTTTTGCCGCTTCTGTCGTTTTCTGTCGTCTGTCAGGCCAAAACCTGGACAGGACCTTTTACTATTAAGATTGAACAGAATTCGGGTTCTCAAAAACAGAGCTTTTTTATAAAGCGTAGCCGAGGTACACTGCCGCCCTCCTCAGACATTGCCGACACAAACGGTTATACAGGATCAGATTCGCCATCGGATAGAAAGCGACAAAGTCGTGTCTGTTCGTCTATCATTGAGCCGATTTCGCGGCAATGGCTTTACGTCTCGAACCTGCTGATTGCTTACGAACTCATCCTGACCACCCAAGACGACTCCCATAGCTCCACCCCTTATTCTTGGCTACCTTTGGAAGCGGTTGTCACTGCCTGCTGGCTTTTAAAAAGCTTTTGGAATCATGATTCACAGTTATTTAAACCAATTAGACTACAGTCGACATCTATTTTGACACAGAGAGATCAACTGTTTGCGACCATCACTATGACACTTGGCTCCGGACATAATCCACCCCAAAATCAGCCAGCTGAATCATCAAGGCATCGTACTCCACAGGCCACCAGCCAGCCTACAGGCTATTTTACTCATCTCCAGTATTCTGAATCTGCCGACGGTAACGAAGATCCACAACAACATTCACACACTCTAGGTTTAAATTGTTTCATCTATCCCTGTCGTGGCGCTTGTGAATTCCGACCATCATCCGATAGCAGTGATCCTGATGAATGGCCGTCGCATTCTATAGAAAACTTGCGAGCTCACATAAAAGCAACACCCGAACAAAACTCATGCCCCCATTTGGCTGACGGGCGCTGCTTTAGTTGCATAGGTCACTTTGATCTTTTGAGCGCTAAAGATTCCCAACCAAACTCGGCTGTCGGAACATTGGACGATCTTTCTGACATTGAATTTCCGTTCGATTCCAGGCCTCTATTTGATCTGGAGGCGTATAACTTTGATAACGACCCGATCAATAGCTTCAGCTTTTCAGACTTAATGAGTGCAGGAGTGGCCTTTACAAAGAATACTAACGGGCTACTCAATGATGAAGTGCTATCCCACAGAAGTTTGTCGTCCAACGCGCTTGAGTTTCCGGTCATTAATCGGTCACCCGATCCACACGGTCTTTCTCAAGAAGCAGGGGGCTCCCTGACATTCACCCAACTGCCTCCTCCAATGGGAAATTCAGAAACACAACCAAACACCACTGAATCGTCACAATTGAATCAAAGCACAGCTCGTCATTCCCAAACAGGTGTCGCACAAGCTTTTTCAGATCACAAAAGCAGAGTCCACAGCGGGCAAAGAACCTGTAACGTGACCGTGACCGGAGAAGATGGCCAGCCAAGGCCATGCGGGAAGATCTGCAAGCATGCTCGAGCCCTGTCGGATCACAAAAGAAAAACACATGGCGAGCGACAAACCTGTGACGTGATCGTGTTAGGGGCGGATGGCAAGCATCGGCCATGCGATCGAGTCTGCAAAAATGCTCGAGCTCTTTGGAATCACAAAAGAAGAAGCCATAGCGAGCAAAAAATCTGTGACGTGATCCTGATCGGTTCTGATGGCCAGCGACGGCCATGCGGTAAAATCTGCAAAAGTGTTCAAACCCTGTCGGATCACAAAAGAAAAAAACATAGAAAGCAAAAAGCCTGTAACACAAGCCTGGTCCGCAAGGGTAACCTGCAGAGTTCCTGAGACAGACTCTGCAAGAACGCCAAATTTCTGGAGAAAATCAAAAGAGAGCATCTAAAACGCAAACATGTTGATGTCGATCGGGACGATGGCGGTCCTTAGTCTGACACCCGCCCTTTCATGAGATTTTAACCGGTGCAACCTTTGTTTTTTTTTTGTAAAAAAACTTTGACAGGAAAGCGCACTTATTTTATTGATCTATCCTTCCTATCTGTAGTCAGAATGCAAGAATAGAATTATTAAACACTCACTCTTTGCGGCACCTTTGTTGCTTCTACTGTCGCTGTCTCTCGCCTGTCAGGCTAAACTGTGGACAGGATGCTTTGCTGTTGAACTTGAAAAGAATTCAGGTTCGGCAAAACAGAGCTTTTCCATAAAGCGTAACCGACTAACACTAGCGGGAAACCCGTCAGACACTGTCGACATAGACGGCTATACCGGAGCAGCTTCACCACCAGATGAAAAACGACACAGGCATGGCGATTCGAGCATTATTGAATTAATTTCATGGCAATGGCTTTACGCTGCTGACCTGCTGGTTGCTTTCGAACTGATCTTGACCGTTCAGGACGCTCTTCTTAAGTCAGAGCCTTATTCATGGCCACCTTTAGAAACGACTATTGTTGTCGCTTGGCTTCTAAAAAGCGCCTGGAACCCTGATTCACCAATGTTTAACCCGATTGAACAACATGAGTCGAGTCAGGATCAGCCCTTTGCAACCATCACTACGATGTTTGGCTCCGAACGTAACCCACCACAATACCAGCCATCAGAATCACCGGGGCAGCAGACCCCAAAAGCCACCACCCAACCTGCGAGCTATTTTACTGATCCACTGTCCTCTGACTCTGGCGACGGTAACGAAGACCCTCAACAACACTTACACACTTTTGGTGTAAATTGTCTCGTTTATCCCTGTAATGGCGTTTGTCAATTCCGTCCCTCTTCCGATAACAGCGGTCCCGCTGAATGGCCGCTGAATTCCGGAGAAAGTTCCACAGGTCACTCAAAAGCAATATCCAAACAGAGTTCATGCCCTCATTTCGCTAATAGATACTGTCTGACTTGCACCTGTTGTTTTGTTCCTGTAAATACTATAGATACCCAACAAAACTCGACTTTCGTAACATTAGACGATCTTTCTGACATTGAATGCCCATTCGATTCTGGTCGACAGTTTGACTTACAGGCCTATGACATTGATAGCAGCCCGACCCATAGCTTCAACTCTATAGACTTAATGAATGCAGGGCCAGACTCAACAACTAATGTGACCGGGCCACTCAATGATGATCTGCCAATACCCGGCTACTGGCCATCCAACGCTCATCATTCTGCGGTTGTTAGTGGATCCTGTCTGCAGAGTCTTCCCGAAGAAGCCGGGTTTTCCTCTATGCTCCCGCACCTGCCACCTCCAGTGGGAACTTCAGAAACACAACAAACCAATGCTGAATCTTCCCCATTGAGTCAACGCCAACCTCATCTTACCTCGACAGACACTGAACAGGCCCCTTCAGATCCAAAAAGCAAAGGCCACACCGGACAAAAAGTCTGTGATGTGAACGTGGTCAAGGAGGATGGCCAGCAGAAACCATGCGCGAAGGTCTTCAAGAATGCCAAAACCTTGTCGAATCACAGAAAAAGAGTCCACTCAGGGAAAAAAACCTGCTCGGCAACAATGCTTGGTGCAAATAACCAGCGGCAGCCATGTGGGCTAGTCTGCAAGAACTATCAGTTCCTTTTAGAGCACAAAAGAAGAGAGCACAGCGGGCAGCAAATCTGCTACGTAAAAATAGTCGGAGAAGATGGCCAGCCACAGCAATGCAGGAAGGTCTTCAAGAACCCTAATAGCCTGTCGACTCACAAAAGAAGCACCCACAGCGGGCAACGAACCTGTGAGGTAATAGTGACCGGGAAGGATGGCCAGCCAAGGCAATGCGGATTGGTTTGCAGGAGTGCTCATGCCCTGTCGGCTCACAAAAGTGGTTATCACAGCGGACAAAAAACCTGTGACCTGGACATGGTCGGGGAGGATGGCCAACAAAGACTGTGCGGAATGGTCTGCAAAAATGCGAGAACCCTGTACTATCACAAAGTAAAAGACCACAGCGGGCAACAAACCTGTAACCTAAGCTTGGTGGGAAAGGATGGTCAACGGCAGCCATGCGGCAAAATAAGCAACAATCTCAGATCTCTAGCGGTTCACAAAAGAAGATACCACAGAGGGCAACAAACCTGTGAAATAACCGTAGTTGGGGAGGATGGAGAGCAGCGACCATGCGGAATGGCCTTCGAAAGCAAAGGTGCCCTGTCGGATCACAAAAGAATACATCTAAAACACAAGCCTTTTGATCTGGATTAGTAATGGCTTCAATGCAGTCCTCTCAATCAGGAGCAACACTCGGACAAGACTCATGCTCCCATTTTGCAAGAATGCTCGCGTCCTGACGGATCACAAAAGAAGCACCCACAGCGGACAACAAATCTGTGACTTAATCTTGTTGAGAGAGGACGGTCAACAGCAGTCATGCGGCAGAGTCTTCAACAATGCCAGAGCCCTGTTTGATCACAGAAGAAGACCCCACATCAGGAAAAAAATCTGTGACGTGCTCCTGGTCAGAGGGGATGAACAACCGAAGTCATTCGGGACTGTCTGTAAGAACTCCAGAGCCCTGTCGTATCACAAAAAAAATATCACTCCCAACAATAAATCCGTGACTTGACTGAAGTTGGACAGGATGGGGGCAGAGTCCATGGGGGAAAGTCTGCAAGAGTGGTGTTTCCCGTTACAATCTTTGGTTTTTGACAGAGTTTTTCTGACGGAAAGACTTTGACAGATGAACACGTTTATTTTCTTGATCTATTCTTCCTTTCTGAAAAACCATGATGCAAGGATAGGATTATTAATCTCTCACTCCTTGCGGCAACGCTGTTGCTGCTATTGTCGTTGCCCGTCATCAGCCAGACTGGCCCGTGGTCAGGACCTCTCGTTGTCGAGTTTGTACAAGATTCAGGTTCTCCAAATGAGAGCTTTTCTATCGGACAGGTCTGGCATATATTACCAAATGAACCTTCAAATGTTGCCGTCAGAAACCACTATGCAGAACCAGATCTGCCACCCGAAATTAAACGATACAATAACTACAGTTACAGTCTGAAAACAACACTTATTGAGTCGATTTTCTGGCAGTTGCTTTCTGCCAACGAGCTGCTGGCTACCTACAAACTGATCCTGACTACTAAAAACACCCCCCTGAGCACCACACCTTATTCATGGATACCCGCAGAGGCGACTATAGCGGCGATCTGGATTATAAAAAACTATTGGCACCCCGATTCACCACTGCTTAACCCGATTGAACTACAGTCGACTTCTATGTTGACACAGTGGGGACAGCCGTTTTCAGCCATGATGACGTTTGGCTCCGGACATGACCAACAAAAATGCCAACCATTAGAATCATCGAGGCAGGATGCCCCGCAAGCCACTAGCCACCCTGCGGGCTATTCGACCACCCCACTGAATAACAAGTATGGCGGCGATAACGGAGGTCCTGACCAACAGCTGCATACTTTGGATTTTAATTGTTTCGTCTATCCCTGCCTCGGTGTTTGTCGATTGCGACTACCATCCGATAGCAGATGGCCCGCTGAATGGATGATGAATTCCAAAGAGAGTGCAGCAGGCCAAACAGGAGCAATACCAGGACAAAGCTCATGCCCTCATTTAGCTGATGGAAACTGTCTTGGTTGCATAGACTATTCATATTCTGAAGACGCTATACATCCCGAACAAAACTCGCTTTTCTACACGTCAAACTATCTCCCTGACATCCAACTCCCATTCGATTCTGCCCCACTATCAGAGCCACTGCTCCACGACATTAGTGGCAAGCCCGACAATAGCAGCAACTATACAAACGAAGTCGCCTTAATCGAGGTCACCTCAGAGTCAATGGTTGCTGGAGCAATCTGTGCAACCAAGACTCTCGCACCACTCCATGATGATATGGCAGGGAATTTGTCTTCCGGCGCTGACGGTTTTGCAATCGTTAGCAGGTCACTCGACCCAAATAATCTTCTCGAAGGAGCCACTGCTTCGGTTACTAACTGGTTCACCACGTCATTGGCTGAACATTGCCAATACAACCTGTTGAATTACAGAGGCAACATCCGCACCGGGCAGGAAATATGTGACTTGACAGTAATCGGTCAGGATAATATGCCACAGCCATGCGGAAAAGTTTTCACGAATGCTAAATATCTGTCATCTCATAAAAACAGAATCCACAGGGGGCAAAAAATCTGTTATCTGACCGTGGTCGGTAAGAATGGCAAGCAGCGAGCATGTGGGATGGTCTTTAGGAATATTAAAGCCCTGTCGTATCACAAAATAAGCCAACACACCGGAGAACAAACCTGTAGCATGACCGTGGTCAGGGAGGATGGTCAGAAACGACCATGCGGTAAGGTCTGCAGGTCTTATAAATCCCTGTTGGATCACGAAAGAAGAGGGCATAGTCGGCAACAAACCTGTAACACGACCGTAACCGGAGAGGATGGCCAGCCGCAGCCATGCGGAAAGGTTTGCAAGAGCGCTAAAGCTCTTTCCGATCATAAAAGAAGAAAACACACCGGGCAAAAAACTTGTGACTTCAGAGTGGTCAGGGAGGATGGCCAGCTGCAGTCATGCGGGAAGATCCTCAGCAATGCCAGGGCCCTGTCGGATCATAAAAGAAGAAATCACAGCGAGCAAAAAACCTGTGAAACAATAGTGATCGCAGAGGATGGTCAGCCCAGGCCGTGCGGGAAGGTCTGCAAGAGTGCCCTGACCCTGCTTGAACACATAAGAGGATGCCACGCCAGGAAAAAGACCTGTAACTTTATAGTGGTCGCCAAGGATGGCCAGCAACGGCCATGTGGAAAAGTCTACAAAAGTGTTCTTTCCCTGGCAATTCACAAATGTTCACATGGAAAACTCAAGTTTGATGGTCTGGAGGATAGCCCCAATCCTTGATCTGAAACCCTATTTAATGAGGTTTTGCCTCCTACAACCTTTGGCTTTTGACAGAGTTTTTTTAACAGAAGAACTTCAGCAGAAAAACACGCTTATTTTCTTGATCTATCCTTCGCTTTTTAAACCAGAAGGCAAGGATAGAATTATTAAACATACACTCTTCGCAGCACAGGTGTTGTTGCTTCTGTTGCGGTCTGTCTTCTGTCCGGCCGAACCGTCGACAGAACGTTTTTCTGTTAAGCTTGAACAGAATTCAGACTCTCCAATACAGAGCTTTTCCAAGTGTGACTGTCATACATTGCCGGGCAGCCTGTCAGGCACGGACTGCAATACCATCTGTACAGGCTCCTTTTCGCTACCCGAGAATAAACGACAAATATTTCTCAGTTTCGAAATAAAATCGACCATTCCCGTGTCAATTTCGTGGCAATGGCTTTATGCCACCCAGCTGCTGGTTGCCTGTGAACTGATCCTGACTGCCAGAGACACCCTAATGATCTCCAAACCATATTTATGCCTGCCTGTAAAATTGGTTGTCGCTATCGGTTGGCTTTTGAAAAGTGACTGGAATCCCGATTCACCATTGTTTAGTCCTATTGTACGACATTGGTCATTTATTATGACATGGGAGGATCGTCTGTTTGCGGTCATCACTTCAGCACTTGACTCTGGAAAGAACTCAGCACAATACCAGTCATCAGAATCATCCGGCCAAAACACCAGGGAAAAACTCACCTTCACTAAAGGCTATTTCAGCAACCTCCTGTATCCTGACTCTGACAATGGTGACGAGGGCCCTGAACAACACCAACACACGCTGAATTTAAATTGCTACGTCTATCCCTGTAATAACGTTTGCAGATTCCGACCATCATTCGATAGTTGCGAGTTATCTGAACAGCCACTGGATTACAGAGGAAGCTCACCTCATCTGGCTAATGGACACTGCCTGGATTACATAGATCTTTGTCATCCGGAGACTGCTGAAGACTCCCGGGAAGACCCGCTTCCTGAAATACTGAATGATTTTTCTGATATACAACCCCTATTCAATTCACACCCAGTATTTGCTGGCAACTCTGTAGACGGGATCGCCTTAAATGGAATCGCTTCTACAACAAATGCTGCCGAACCATTTAATGATGAATTGCCAATGCCCTGGAATTGGCCTTACACCGCTGACCATTTAATGGACATTAATGGCTCAAGCGATCTATATGATCTTCTCAGAGAGTCCGTTTTTTCCTCAACGCCTGATTATTCAGAAATACCTGGATCAACTACTGAATCATCCCAACCGGATGATGACCAACCTCATCTTTCGCCGGTAGGCGCAATAAATGCCAAAAACGACAGAAGACAACCAACCTGTGACGTAACAACAGTGGGAAAAGATGGCCAGTTGCGGCCATGTGGGGCCATCTTCAAGAATGCTCAATCTCTATCGGCTCACAGATACAGTTACCATACCGGGCAAAAAACCTGCACCAAGATTCTGATCGGAAAAGATGGCCAGTCACGGCCATGTGGGCTCGTCCTCAAGAACGCTCAATCTCTGTCGGCTCACAAAAGCAGTTACCATAGCGGGCAAAAAACCTGCAACGAGATTCTGGTCGCGAAGGATGGCCAGTCGCGCCGATGTGGGGCCGTCTGCAAGAATGCTCAAACCCTGTCGAGACACAAACAAAGAGACCACACCGGACAACAAAGCTGTGACATAAGCGTGTTTGGGAAGGATGGCCAGCTGCGACTCTGCGGGAAGGTCTGCAATAATGTCATTGCCCTGAGGGATCACAAAAGAAGAGCCCACGCCAAAGAATATGCCTGTCGGGCAACAGTGGTTGTGAAGAGTGGCCAGTCGCAGCCATGTGCAAGAGTTTGCAAGAGTCTTCAAGCCATGTCGGCTCACAAAACAAAATACCACAGCGTGCAACAAACCTGTGACGTGACCATGGTTGGGGAGGATGGCCAGCAGCAACCATGCGGAAAAGTCTTCAGTAATATCAGAACCCTTATGAGTCACAATCGAAGAGATCACTGTGAACAACAAATCTGTAACCTGACCGTGGTCGGAAAAAATGGCCTGCAGCAGCCATGCGGGAAGGCCTGTAGGAGTGCCAAGGCTATGTCATCTCACAAAAGCAAATACCATACAGGGCAAAAAACCTGTGAAGTGACCGTAGTCGGGGAGGATGGTCAGCCGCAGCCATGCGGGAAGGTCTGCAACACTGCTCAAGCCCTGAACAATCACAAAAGGGTACATCGAAAGCACAAGCCTGTTGATGTTGACCAGGAGGCTGAGAGAGGACAGCGCCCGTAGCGAGGATGCTCAAGTCCGACAGGCTCCTGGCAAATAGCTTCATAGACTTCGGCTTCAGTCCATAATCTGACACCCGCACCTTCTCATAAGGTGATCTATCCTTCATCTCTGTAAAGCAGAATGCAAGGATAGGATTATTAAACACTCACTCTTAGCGGCACCACTAATACTGCTATTGTCTTTGTCTGTCGCCTTTAAGGCCGAACCATTGACACCACGTTTTATTGTCGAGCTCGAGCAAGATGCCGATTCTCCAAAACAGAACTTTTCTATAAAATGTGACCGTCCTACATTACCGGACAAAGCTTCAGGCACTGCCGACAACAACGGCTGCACAGGTTCCGATTTACCGCCTGATGGCAAACGACACAGACCTTACGTTTACGGGATAAAAACGCCCCTTGTTACATCGATTTTATTGCCTATGCTTTACGCCACTCACCTTCTCGTTGCTTACGAACTGATCCTGACTACCAAAGATGCCCCTCCGGACTCACTCCCCTATTCATGGTTGCCTTTAGACCTGGTTGTCGTTATCAGTTGGCTTTCAGAAAGTTATTGCAGTCCCGATTCACTGCTGTTTAAAGCCATTGAACGACGGGTGGCCTCCATGTCAACAACGGGGGACCACCCGTTTGCAATCATCACTGCGATGTTTGGCTCCAGACGTGCGTCACCACACCATCAGCCATCAGAATCCTCCGCCCAGCAAGTCCCACATGACACTGCCCAACTTACAGGCTCTTTAATCGGCTCTTTGAATTCTGGCTCCGGAGGCGGTGACCGGGACCCTCAACAAAACGTGCACACCCTGGGCTTGAATTGCTACATTTATCCCTGTCATGGCATTTGTCAATTCCGACTCTCATCCGATGTCAGAGAGCCCGCTGAATGTTTGCCGAACTTCGAAGAAAGTTCGACAAGCCTCACAGCAATATCAGGACAAAGCCCATGCTCTCATTTGGCTGATGGCCACTGCCTTGGTTGCAGAGTTCATTTTGACCCGACAAACCCTTCCAGCTCCCAGCAACTCTCGCCGTCAGGAAAATTGAACAATCTCGCTGCCATTCAACTCCAATCTACTTCTGGCCAATTACTTCAGGCTCATGACATTAATGAAACACCTGCAAATATCTGCAACTACAGAGAGTCAACAGTTGCAGGGACCGCCTGCACCAATGACCCTAAAGGGCCAGTCAATGATGATGTGTCAAAGCCAGTGAATGAAATTAAACATTTCCAACGACCCCTTTCGGGTCACAAACGCAAACACCGCACCAGGCAACGAACCTGTGACGTGACCGTGGTTGGTAGAGATGGGCAGCAAAAGCCATGCGGAAAGGTCTGCAAAAGGGCTCAGGATCTGCCTGAACACAAATGCAAATATCACGACGGACCAAAAACCTGCAACGTGACCGTAGTTTGGCAAAATGGCCAGCCGCAGTCGTGCGGGAGGACCTGCAAGAATAGCAGCGCCCTGTCAACTCATAAAAGCACATTCCACAGCGGGCAACGAACCTGTGGCGTGCCCGTAGTCAGAGAGGACGGCCAGCTGCAGCCATGCGGGAAAGTCTTCAAGAATGCTCAATCTATGTATTCTCACAAAAAAAGCCATCACAGCGAGCCAAAGACTTGTGTCTTCTCCATGGTCAGGGGAGATGGTCAGCAACGGCCATGCGGGAAAGTCTTTAGGAGTGCTCAGTCTCTGGCAACCCATAAAAGCAGAGTCCACAGAGGGGAACAAACCTGCGAGGTGACGGTGGTCACAGAGGATGGTCGGCTACAGCCATGCGGAAAGATCTGTAAAAACCATCTATGTCTGTCATCTCACAAAGACAGAGTCCACGGTGTTATTCGAACCTGTGATGCGACGGTGATCGGTGAGGACGGTCAACAGCGACCATGCGAAACGGTCTGTAAGAATCCCAAAGTCTTGTCACATCACAAAAGAAACTTCCACTCCGGACAGCAAGTCTGTGACGTGATCGTGGTCGGGGAGGATGGTCAACATCAGCCATGCGGAAGAGTCTGCAAGAGTGCTCCCGCCCTATCAATTCACACAAGAAGAAACCACGGCGAGATAAAATTCTGTGATGCGATCGTGGTCGGGCAAAATGGTCAACAGCGGCCGTGCTGGACGATCTGCAAGAGTGCCCTCGCCCTTTCGGATCACAAAAGGATACATCAAAAACGCAAGCCTGTTGATGTCAAACAGAATGACAAGTTCAGTCCCTGATCTGACACTCGCATTTTCAAGAGTTGATCTATTCTTCCTCTCTGTAAAAGACAATGCAAGGATAGAATGGTTAAGCATATATTCTTTTCAGCAGTGTTGTTGCTGATACTTTCGTTATCTGTCACCTGTCAGGAAGAGCCGTTGACACGACGTTTTTTTGTCGAGCCTGGACAGGATTCAGGCTCTCTAAAAAAGAACTTTTCTATAAAACCTGTCATACCTGCATTGCCGGACAACCCATCAGACATTGCCGACAACGACGGCTGTGCGAGGTCCGGCTCATCGCTTGATAACAAACGTCATAAACAAAACAGTTACGAAACAAAAGCGCCCCTTGTTGAGTCGATTTCGTGGCAGTTGCTTCGCGCCACTCACCTGCTGTTTGCTTATGAACTAACCCTGACCACCAGAGATGTTACACCTTACTCTACTCCTTATTCATGGCTACCTGTAGAAGTGGCTATCATTGCCGAGTGGCTTTTGAAAAGCTATTGGAACCCCGGTTTTCCGCTGTTTAGCCCAGTTGAACAAAAAGCAGCATCTGTGGGAGCACACCCGTTTGCTACCATCACTGTGATGTTTGGCTCTGATCATAACCAGCAACAATATCAGTCATCAAAGTCATCAAAGTCATCCGGGCAGCAAGCCCCAAAGCCTCTCCCTCACCCTAAAGCCTCTTTCATCAGCCAACTGAATAATGACTATGGCGGCAACAGAGGCCCTCAACAACATTCACATACCTTGGAATTAAATTGTTACGTCTCTCCCTGTCATGGCGTTTGTCAATTGCAACCATCATCAGATAGCAGAGAACCCGCTGAATGGTCGCCGAATTCCGTAGCAAGCTCATGTCCCCACTTAGTTATTGGACACTGCTTAAATTGTGTAAGTCATTTTGATTTTTTATACACGGCAGATTCACAAGAAAAATTGTTCCTTGGAGCTTCGAATGATCTTTCTGATGTTCAACTTCCTTTTGATTCTGACCGACTATTTGATGACAACTTTATTGACGGGGTCGCCTTAGACGGGATCGCCCTGGACGGGGTCGCCCTAGACGGGGTCGCCGATACGACCGGCGCTGCGGGTTCACTCAATGATGATGCACCAGTACTCGCGAGTTTTCCTACTACCACCCATGGTTTTGCGGCCATTAAAAAAGCATCCGATCTACAGCCTCCTATTCAAGAAGACGGTTTTTTTATTACGCCTAAACATTCAGAAACGCAACCAAGATCATCCCAATTGGATCAGAATCTGCCTCGTCTTTCCCGGACGGGGTCAAATCAAGCCACAGCCCACAGCGGACAGAAAGCCTGCAACGCAACAGTCATTGGAAAGGATGGCCAACTCTGGCCATGCGGGAAGGTCTGCAAGAATGCTCAGGCCTTGTCGCTTCACAGAAGAATGCACCACAGCGGGCAAGAAACCTGTAATGCAACAGTGGCCGGAAAGGATAGTCAGCAGCGGCCGTGCGGTAAGATCTGCAAAAATCTTTCATCCCTGTACAATCACAAAAGCAATGCCCACAGCGGACAAAAAACCTGTGCTGCAACAGTGGTTGGTGAGGATGGCCTGCTGCAGCCATGTGGAACAGTATGCAAGAGTACCAAAAGCTTCTCGGATCACAAAAGAAACTTCCACAGTGGTCGAAAAACCTGTGACTTGAAAATAGTCGGGGAAGATGGTCAACCGCGACCATGCGGGACGATCTGCAAAAATTTTTTAACCATTTCTAATCACAGAAGAGACGTGCACAGCGGACAACAAACCTGTGATGGAATACTGGTCGGGGAGGATGGCCAGCCGCAGCCATGCGGGTTGGTCTGCAAGAATACTCAGATCCTGTCCTATCACAAAAGTTTAATCCACACTGGGCAACAAATCTGTGACGTGACCATAGTCGGGGAAGATGGCCAACAGCAGCCATGCGGGAAGGCCTGTAAGAATGCTCATGCCCTGTCATCTCACAAAAGCAAATACCACACCAGGCCAAAAGCCTTGGGTGAGATAGTGGTCCGGAATAATGACCGGCAGCGGCCACGCGGGAGGGTCCGCCGCCCTGCTGAAACCCTGTCGGACCACAAAAGAAAACATCGAAAACGCAAGCCTGTTGATGCGAACCAGGACGATGACTAAATCAGAATGCAAGATAGAATGATTAAGCACCCATGCTTTATGGCGTCACTTTTGCTGCTGTCGTTACCTGTCGCCTCTGATTGATTCGATGTCGTGGCAATGGTTTTACACCACATACCCGTTGATCGCTTACGAACTGATCCTGACCACTAAAGACACAACAAACACGCTTATGTTCTTGATCTATCCTTCCTCTCTGTATTCAGGAATCCAAGGACAGAATTATTAAAGGCTCACTCTTTGCGGCACCGCTGTTGCTGCTAATTTCGATGTCTTTCGCCTGTCAGGACAAACACTGGACAGGACGCTTTACTGTCGAACCTGAACAAAATTCAGGTTTTCCAAACCAGGGCTTTTCTATGAAGCATAACCTGAACACATTGTCGGGCAAGCCGTATGTCACTACCGACATAAACGACTATTCAGGATCGGATTCACCGCTCTATAGTTCACGACATATATCGTTTATTTATAAATTAAACAAAAGCATCATTGAGTCAATTTCCTGGCATTTGCTTTGCGCTACTCAGCTGCTGGTTGCTAACGAAGTGACCCTGATTGCCAGAGACGACCCACTAAGCTTAGCCCTTTATTCAAAGTTACCTGCCGAAATAATTGTCACAGTCGGCTGGCTTTTAAATAGCTATTGGAGGGCTGATTCACCGCTCTTTAACCGAATACAACAACCTGATCTGATCGCACAACAGGCGAGTCAGAACCACCTGCCTGCGATTACTGTTATGATGTTAAACTCCGGATATAAACCATCAAACTACCAGCCATCACAATCTTCCAGCCAGCGGCCCCCTCAAGCCACCAGCCAATCAGTAAGCTATTTCTCTCATACCTTACATTCTAACTCAGGCAAAGGTAACGGAGACCCTCAACAACACCGTCATACGCTGAGTTTAAATTGTTTCGTCGATCCTTGTCATGGCGTTTGTCAATTCCGATCACTATCCGATAACAGAGGGTCTGATGAAAGTTTGCAGAATTCCCTGGAGACAGGTCAGGCAGAAGCATCTACCAGACAGAGCTCATGTCCTGATCTGCCCTATGAATCCTACTTAGGCTGTATCGGCTATCTTGATCCTGTAAACGACAAAGATTCCCGAAAAAACTCACCTGTAGAAACATCCTGTGATCTTTTTGACATTGAACATCCATACGACTCTGGAAATATGTTTGATATAAAGGCCTATGACATTGATAACGACCCAGCCAACTTCAACTTTATAGACCCAATGAGTGCCGAGGCTGGCTTTAAAGATGACACAGGCGGAACACTCAATGATGACGCATCAATGCTCAGGAATGATTACGCTCCCCGGGAATTAACTTCGACTTGTCAGTCAGCCCTGTTGGATCACAGAAGAAAATACCAAAGGCAAAAAGCCTGTGACATGGCCATAGTCGGAAATGATGGCCAAACCCTGTCGGATCAGAAAATAAAAAAAGACTACTCCAGACAAAAAATCTGTGGCTATACCGTGATCAGGGAGGATGGCCTGGAAGGGCCATGCGAAAAGATCTGCAATAATAGTAAAGCCCTGAGGAAGCACAAAAGAAAGCATCGTAAACGCAAGCTTGATGATCTAAGACAAGTCGATAGCTTCAGTCTTTGATCTGACACCCAAAACTCATAAGGGAAGCACAGATACATACTTATTTCTTGATCTATCCTTCCTCTCTGTAAACCAGAATGCAAGGATAGAATTATTCAACACTTACTCTTCACTGCACTGCTTTTGCTACCGTTGTCTTTGGTCTGTCAGGCCGAGCCATGGACAGTGCGTTTTACTGTCAAATTTGAGCAGAGTAAAGGCTCTCAAAAGCAAAACTTTTTTATAGAGAGTGATCGCCGTACTTTGTCGGGCATCCCGTCAGGCAGCACCGAAATAAACGTCCATGAAGGATCATATTTTTCGCCTGATTATAAACGACATAAACACATCGATTACGAAGTAAAAGCCACTACCATTGAATCGATTTCATGGCAATGGCTCTTCGCTTCTAATCTGCTGATTGCTTATAAACTGATCCTGACTATCAAAGACATGCCCTTAAATTCCAATCCTTATTCATGGTTACCTGTAGAAGTGATTGTCGGCTGGCTGTTAAAAAGCTACTGGAAACCCGATTTACTGCTGTTTAACCCGATTGACCAACAAGCAGCATCTATATTGAGACACGGGGGTCAGCCATTTGCGCCCATCACTACAATGTTTGGCTCCGGACATAAATCGTCACAACACCCGTCATCAGAATCATCCGTCCAACAAGCCCCACAAGCCAATAACATACCTACAGGCTATTCAACTCATCTTCTGTATTCTGACTCTGGCGACGGTAATGATGGCCCTGAACAAAACTCACACACTTTAGGTTTAAATTGTTTCCTCCATCCCTGTCATGGCGTTTGTCAATTCCAACCAGCATCCGATAACAGCTGGCCCGTTGAATGGATGCTGAATTCCGAAGAAAATTCGACAAACTACACAGAAGCAGCACCCGGACAAAGCTCACACCCTCATTTACTGGAAGGACACTGCTTAAATTCCATAAGTCAAAGCCAAACCTTTCAGTCTCAGGCTCATCAGCCTGATGATGAACCAATGTCCCAGGTGGCACCAGCCACTACCGATGATGTGATTATAATCACCGGGTTACTCAATCTACGTAAAAGTAGTTCTCTCGAAGAAACCTCAACGTCCTCTGCACTCACTCATTTGCCCTCTCCATTGGAGACATCAGAAACACAACAAACAACAGAATCATCTCAATTGAGTCAGAGCCCACCTCGCTTTTCCAAGACAGGCACAGCACAGAGCACAGACCACACTCAGCAACGAAGCTGTGACGTGACCATAGACGAGAAGAATGGCCAACAGCAACCCAGCGGGAAAATCTTCAAGGGCACTCAAGCCTTGTCAGCTCACAAAAGGTTTAGCCATACAGGACAACATACCTGTGACTTAACTGTGGTCGGGGAGAATAACCAGCAGCGACCATGCGGGATTGTCTGCAAAAATGCTCAAGCCCTCACCGATCACAAAAGAAGATACCACACCGGGCAACAAACCTGTGGCGTAACCGTAGTCGGGCAGGATGGCCAGAAGCGCCCTTGTGGGGCAGTCTGTAAGAATGTTAAAGCCCTGTCGTCTCACAAAAGCGGCATCCACAGGGTGCAACAAATCTGTCGCACAACAGTGATCAGGAATGGCCAGCCGGAGCCATGCGGGGAGCTCTGCAGGACAGCTAAAGCTCTGGCAGGACACAAGCGCAGATACCACAGCGGGAAAAAAACCTGTGACTTTATAGTGTTAGGGGAGGATGGTCAGCAGCGGCCATGCAAAAAGGTTTACAAAAATGCTCAAACTCTGTTGTATCACAAAGGAAAAGAACACGGCAGGAAAAAAGCCTGCGATATGATGGTGTTCACAGAGGATGGTCAGCAGCTGCCATGCAGAAAAGCCTTTGGCAATGCTAAAACGCTGTCGTATCACAAAAGAAAAGAACATACAGGACCACAAACCTGTGACGTGACTGTGGTTGGGGAAGCTGGCCAGCAACTGCCGTGCGGGAAGACCTGCAACAATTTTCAAGCCCTCTTGAATCACAAGAAAGCATGCCACACAGAAAAACTTATCTGTAACTTAACTGTGGCCGGGGAGAATGAGCAGCCGCAGCCATGCGGGAAGGTCTGCAAAAATGCTCAGGCCTTGGTGGATCACAAAAGAAGACACCACACCGGGCGGCAAACCTGTAACGAAACCGTCGTCGGTAAGAATCGCCAGCTACGGCCTTGCGGGCGAGTCTGTAAGAACGCCAGAACCCTGTCAGCTCACAAAACCAGGTTTCACAGACAGCAACGGACCTGTCACTTGACAGTGATTGGGGAGGATGGTAAGCAGCGACCATGCGGAAAGGTTTTCAAGGATGCTCAAGCGCTGTCGGATCACAAAAGAATGCATCGAAAACGCAAACCTGCTGACGGGAACCTGGACAATGAACTCAGTCATCAAGAAGGTAAAGTGAGTAAGTAACCATCTGACTCCAATCTTTTCGTGAAGTTTTGCCCTGTAAAACCTTTAGTTTCTGACAGAAGTTTTTGAATAGAAAAACACGCGAATTGTCTTGATCTATCCTTCCTCTCTGTAAACCAGAACTCAAGGATAGAATTATTAAACACTTACTCATTACTTCGCTGCTTTTTCTGCCACTTACGTTTTCTGTCGTCTGTCAGGAAGAACCGTGGACAAGATGTTTTACTGTCGATCTTGAACAGAGTACAGGATCTCAAAAGCAAAACTTTTTTATACATCCTGAACCCAATATATCGTCGGGCACCCCGTCAGAAATCACCAAAACAAATGTCTATACAAGATCAGACTCACCGCCTGACGATAAACAACATAACGCCTGCAATTACGGGGTAAAAACAACCATTATTGAACCGATTTCATGGCAATGGTTCAACGCCGCGAATCTGGTAATTGCTTACGAACTGATCCTGACCATCAAAGACACGCCCTTAAATTCCAATCCTTACTCGTGGCTACCCGCAGAAGTGATTTTCGGCTGGCTTTTAAAAAGCTCTTGGAAACCTGATTTACAGCTGTATAACCCGATTGAACAGCAGGCGACATCCATGTTGAAACAGAGGAATCAACCATTTGCGACCATCACTACAATGTATGGCTCCGCACATAACCCTCCACAATACCCGTCATCAGAAGCAACTGGCCAGCAAGCCCCACAAGCTACTAACAACCCTACAGGCTATTTCACTCATCGTCTGTATTCTGACTCAGGCAACGGTAACGAAGATCCTGAACAAAACTCACACACTTTAGGTTTAAATTGTTTCATTCATCCCTGCCATGGAGTTTGTCGATTCCGACCAGCGTTCCATAGCAGTGAGCCCGCTGAATGCCCCCTGAATTCCGAAAAAAAATCGACAGACCACATAGAAGCAGCACCCGGACAAAGCTCACGCCCTCATTTTTCAAACAGTCACTGCTTGAGTTGCAAAAGTGATTTTGATTCTTTAAAGGCTACAGATTCGAGACAAATCCCGCCTGTCGATACATTGAATGATCTCTCTCCTAGTCAGTACCAACAGGCTTCCTGCCAACCCTTTCAGCCTGATGAAGCGGGAATGCCTGAGAATTTACCTGCCACCTCTGCTGACATGATTATAATCGACGGGTTACTCAATCTAAGTAAGCAGCCTCCTCTCGAAGATGCCAGAAACTCACTGACCATCAACAATTCTTCCACTCCAATAGGGACTTCAGAAATACAACAAACAACAGGATCATCCCAACCGGGTCAGAACCTGCCTCTCTCCCGCACAGCCACGAAGCAGACCTCAGACCGCAGCGGGCAACAAACGTGTGGCTTAACCACCATTGGGCAGGATGGCCAACCGCAGCTTTGTGGTTCAGTCTGCAAGAATGCCAGAGCCCTGTCGTCTCACAAAAGTGGCATCCACAGGGTGCAACAAACCTGTCACTTAACAGTGCTCGGGGAGGATGGTCAGCAGCGATCATGCGGGAAGATCTGCACAAACGCCCAAGCCCTGTCAGCTCACAAAAGAAAAAGCCACACCGGAGAACAATTCTGTGACGTAACCATGGTCGGGCAGGATGGCCAGCTGCAGCCTTGCGGAGAAGTTTGCAAGAATGCTCAAGCCCTGTCATCTCACAAAAGCAACATCCACCGCGGACAAAAAACCTGTGACGTCATCGTGGACGGGCAGGATGGCCAGCCGCAACCTTGCGGAAAAGTTTGCAAGCATGCTAAAAACCTGTCGGATCACAAAAGGAAAGACCACAGCGGGCAACAAACCTGTGACGTTACCCTGGTCGGGCCGGATGGCCAACTGCGACCGTGCGGGGTAGTTTGCAAGAATGCTAAAAACCTGTCGTGTCACAAAAGTGGCATCCACAGGGTGCAACAAACCTGTCACTTCACAGAAGTCGGGGAGGATGGTCAGCAGCAGCCATGCGGGAAGGTCTGCAGAAATGCTCGAGCCCTGATGTATCACAAAAGAAAAGAACACACGGGGCAACATGCCTGTCACTTGACCGTGGTCGGGAAGGATGGCCAACAGCGACCATGCGGAAAGCTCTGTAAGACTGCTAAAGCGCTGTCGGATCACAAAAGAATACATCGAAAACGCAGACCTGCTAACAGGGACCCGGACAACGACCTCAGCAAGGCGGCAAAGTGAGTAAGTAACCGTCTGACTGCAACCCTTTCGTGAGGCTTGCCCTGTACAGCTATAGCCTCCTGGTTTCTGGCAGAAGTTTTTTAATAGAAAAACACGCTGATTTTCTTGATCTATCCTTCCTCTCTGTAAACCAGAACGCAAGGATAGAATTATTCAACACTCACTCTTTTCTGCACTGCTTTGCCTGCTAGTGCCATTGTCTGTCCTCTGTCAGGCAGAACCCTCGACAGGGCATCTAAAAATCGACCATGAGCAGGGTGCAGGATCTCAACAGAAAAACTTTGTCATGAAAAGTGGCCGCCGTAGGTTTTCGGAAAACCCGTCAGACATTAGCGAAGCAAAGGCCTACTCAGGATCAGATTTTCCACCTGATGATAATCGACATAATCCCTGCGTTTACGGGGTAAAAATCACTACCATTGAGTCGTTTTCATGGCAATGGCTCTATGCCACGAATCTGGCGCTTGCTTACGAACTGATCCCTACCATCAAAGACAAGCCCTTAAGTTACAATCCTTATTTATGGTTACCTTTAAAAGTGATTGTTGGCTGGCTTCTAGGAAGCTATTGGACCCCTGATTCACCATTGTTTAAACTGATTGAACTACAGTCGGCATCTATGCTGAGGCAGGGAGATAAGCCGTTTGTGACCATCACTACAATGTTTGGCTCCGGACATAACCCTCCACAATACCCGTCATCAGAACCATCCGGCCAACAAGCCCCAAAAGCCACGACCCATCCTTCAGGCTATTCTACCCATCCAGTGTACTCTGATTCTGGCAATGGTAACGAAGACCCTGAACAAGATTCACACACTTTAGGTTTAAATTGTTTCGTTCATCCCTGTCGTGGCTTTTGTCGATTGCGAACATCAACCGATAGCACAGAACCTAATGAATGGCCGCTGAATTCCAGAGAAAATTCGACAGACCCCACAAAAACAGCACCCGGGCAAAGCTCACACCCTCATTTGACGGATGGACACTGCTTGAGCTGCGTAAGTGGTTTTGCTTCATGGCAACCCTTTCAGCCTGAGACTCATCAACCTGATGACGCAGGAATGCCCGGAAATCTGTCTGCCACTGCTGATGACTTGATCATAATCAACGGGTTACTCAATCTACGCAGGCACCGCCCCCCCGCAGAAACCATCACTTCTTTTACGATTAAGCATTTGCCCTCTCCAATGGCGACTTCAGAAACACAACAAACAAGAGGATCATCCCAACTGAGCCGAACTCGCCTTTCCCAAACAGGCACAAAACAAGCCAGAGATCACAGCAAGCAACGAACCTGTGACGTGACCATAGTCGGGGAGAATGGCCAACAGCGTCCGTGCGGGAAGGCTTGCATGAATGCTAATTCCCTGTCGTCTCACAAAAGCAGATACCACAGCGGGCAAAAAGCCTGTGACATGATGGTGATCGGGGAGGACGATCAGGATCGACCATGCGGGAAGATCTGTATGAACACTCAAGCCCTGATAGCACACAAAAGAAAAAGCCACAACGTACTAAGAACCTGTAACAAAATCGTCTTCGGGCAGGATGGCCAACAACGGCCATGCGGGACAATCTGTAACGAAGCTCAAGCCCTGGCGGATCACAAAAAAAGATACCACAGCAGAAGACAAACCTGTGACTTAAACGTCGTCGGGCAGGATGGCCAGCTGAAGCCCTGCGGAGTAATCTGCAAGAATGCTGCAACCCTGTCGGCTCACAAAAGCACTATGCATATGGGGCAACGAGCCTGTCAACTCACAGTGGTCGGAGAGGATGGTCAGCAGCGACCATGCGGGAAAGTCTGTAAAAATGCTCGAGCTCTGAAGTATCACAGAAGAAAAGAACACACAGGGCAACAAACCTGTAGCATGACCGTGGTCGCAGAAAGTGGCCAGCAACAGCCATGCGGGAAGATCTGCAAGAGCGTTCAAGCTCTCTCAACTCACAAAAGAATAGTCCACACTGGACAACAAACCTGTGACCTGACCGTGGTCGGGAATAATGGCCAGCAGTGGCGATGCGGTACGGTTCTCAACAATGCTCAAGCACTCTGCGATCACAAACGAAGACACCACAGCGGGCAAAAAATCTGTGAAGTAACCTTGGTCGGGCAGGATGGCCAGCTTCGACCTTGCGGATCAGTCTGCAAGAATGCCAGAGCCCTGTCGTCTCACAAAAGCAGTATGCACAGGACACAAAAGACCTGTCACTTAACAGTGATCGAGGATGGACAGCCGCAGCTATGCGGGAAGCTCTTCAAGACTGCCAGAGCTCTTTCAGAACACAGAAGAAGATATCACGGCAGGCAACAAACCTGCGACAAAACCGTGGTCGGCGAGCATGGTCAGCAGCGGCCATGCGAAAAGCTCTGTAAGAATGCTGAAGCTCTGGCGAAACACAAAAAAAGAAACCACACAGGGCAACAAACCTGCGACAAAACCGTGGTCGGCGAGCATGGTCAGCAGCAGCCATGCGGAAAGCTCTTTAAGAATTCTAAAGCTCTGGCGAATCACAAAAGAATACATCGAAAACGCAAACCTGCTGATGAGGATCTGCACGATGACCTCAGTCTCCAAGAAGGTAAAGTGAGTAAGTAACCATCTGACCCCAACCCTTTCATGAAGATTTGTCCAGTTCAGCCTCTAGTTTCTGACAGAAGGTTTTTGATAGAAAAACACGCTAGTGTAGTGCGACCTAATTAACAGTACATAAAGACTCCTAACGGTCTACTATGGATGTTATTCCAACCACTGCCTGTTTTTACTATGCGAGTTGCCACAGAGATAATACTTGATGCTTCTGAAGAAATACGACTCAGAAAGATTACTTCATCAAATACTTGCCCTCTTCGCTTGGCCCGCCGTGCCCAGATTGTTCTTCTCTCTGCAGAAGGAAAAAGCAATCTTGAGATTGCGCAAATACTGAAGATCGGTCGTCATCAGGTCAGCCGCTGGCGTGACCGATATGCTCAGGAAGGCTTCTCCGGGATTGAACAGGATCGAGCTCGCAGTGGCCGTAAAAAGAAGATTGATGCTGCTGAGATTGTGAGTCTGACCACAAACACCCTTCCGGAAAATGCCACTCACTGGAGCACCCGAACTATGGCTGCTGTTAGCGGTATCAGTGAGAGAAGTGTTCGCCGGATATGGCATGCATATGGCCTCAAGCCTCACCTGGAAAAGACATTCAAGGTGTCCCGAGACCCGAAATTTGTGGAGAAGCTTGAAGATATTGTCGGACTCTATCTGTCTCCTCCTGAACATGCGTTGGTGCTGTGCTGTGATGAAAAAAGTCAGGTTCAGGCACTCGATCGAACACAGCCTGGCTTACCGTTGAAGAAAGGGCGTGCCGCAACAATGACTCATGATTATAAACGACATGGTACAACCACTCTCTTTGCAGCACTGAATGTACTTGATGGTGCTGTCATCGGTCAGTGCCAGCAGCGTCATACCCATGTGGAATGGTTGAAGTTTCTTAAACAGATAAATAGGGAAACGGCAAAAGACAAAGAGCTGCACCTGATTTGCGACAACTATGCGACTCACAAACACCCGAAGGTGCGAGAATGGCTGGAAAAACATCCTCGTTTTCATATGCACTTTACGCCAACGTCAGCATCATGGTTAAACATGGTTGAGAGATTTTTTCGGGATCTCACGAGTCAGCGTTTACGCCGTGGTGTGTTTGTCAGTGTGCCACAGCTAGTCAGTGCGATTGATGAATATATTGAAAAGCATAATCAAAATCCAAAGCCGTTTATCTGGACTGCTAAGGCAAATGATATCTTAGAAAAAGTCGTTCGGGCTAATCGCCGGTTAAGTTGCAAAAAGAACGACGCACTACACTAGTTGTCTTGATCTATCCTTCCTCTCTGTAAACCAGAATGCAAGGATAGAATTATTAGACACTTACTCTTCACTGTACTGCTGTTTCTGCTGCTGCCATTGTCTGTGCCATCTCAGGCCGAACCTTGGACAGGTCGTTTTACTGTGGACCTTGAGCAGAGTACAGGGTTTAAAAAGCAAAACTTCTTTATAAAGGATGACCGTCGTACATTTTCGGGCAACCCGTCAGAAATTATCGAAAAAAACGGCTATGCAGGACCAAACTTTCTGCATAATCATAAACCCTGCAATTATGGGGTAAAAACACCCCTCATTGAGTCGATTTCATGGCAAAGACTCTACGCCACGAATCTGTTGATTGCTTACGAACTGATCCTGACCATCAAAGACACGCCCTTAAATTCCAATGATTATTCATGGTTACCTTTTGAAGTGATTGTCAGCTGGGTTTTAATAAACTACTGGAGCCCCGATTCACCCGTGTTTAAACCGATTGAACTACAATCGGCATCTCTTTTGACACAGGAGGATCAGCCATTTGCGATCATCACCACAATGTTCGGCTTCGGACATAACTCACCACAATACCCATCACCAGAATCAACAGGCCAACAAGCCCCACAAGCCACTAACAACCCCACGGGCTATTTCACTCATCTTCTGTGTTCTGACTCTGGCAATGGTAACGAAGACCCCAAACAAGACTCACACACTTTAGGTTTAAACTGTTTCGTCAACTCTTGTCACGGCGTTTGTCAATTACGACCAGCATCGGATAGCAGCGGGCCCTCTGAATCGACGCTGAATTCTGAAAAAAATTCGACAGACGACACAGAAGCATCAGCCGGTTGCATCACTGATTTTGATTCTGTAACCGCTAGAGATTCTCAGCCCCGAACTCATCAGCCAGGCGATATGCAATTGCCCGGGATTGTGTCTGCCACCTCTGATGATTTGATTATAATCAGCGGGCTACTCAATCTGGGTAAGAGTCAAAGCCCACCTCATCTTTTCCGGACAGACAAAGTACAAAGCAAAAACAGCAGTGGGCAACGAATCTGTGACGTAACTGTCGTCGGCCAGGATGGTCAGCCTCAGCCCTGCGGGACAGTTTGCAAGAGTGTTAAAACCCTTTCGTCTCACAAAAGTGGCCTCCACAGAGGGCAACAAACCTGTCATTTAAAAGTGGTCGCGGAGGATGGTCAGCATCGGCCATGTTGGACGGTCTGGAAAAATGCTCGAGCCTTAGATTATCACAAGAGAAAAGAACACACAGAACAACAAACCTGCGACGTATCAGTGATCCGGCAGGATGGTCAGCAGAGGCCATGCGGGACGGTCTGCAACAATGCCCAAGCCCTGAACGATCACAAAAGAAGGCACCACAGCAGGCAACAAACCTGTGACGTAGCTGTCTTCGGCCAGGATGGCCAGCCGCAGCCCTGTGGGGCAGTTAGCAAGAGTGCTAAAGCCCTGACGGATCACAAAAGAAGACAACACGGCAGGCAACGAATCTGCAACATAACAGTAGTCGGGGCAAATGGTCAGCGGCGACCATGCGGGAAGGTCTTCAAAGATGCTTCAGCTCTGTCGCATCACAAAAGAAAAGAACACACAGGCCAACAAACCTGTAACTTAACCGTGGTCGGGTTGAATGGTCAGCCGCGGCTATGTGCAAAGCTCTGCAAGAACGCTAAAGCACTGTCAGATCACAAAAGAATACATCGTAAACACAAACCTGCTGATCGGGGCCTGGACGATGGCCTCGGTCATAAAGAAGGTAAAGTGAGTAAGTAACGACCCGTCTCCTGCCTTTCATCAGGTTTTACGTTTTGCAGCCTTTTATTTGTGACACTCCCCGCCTTGTCGAGGATGTCGTAAAAGCCAAAATTCAAATCCAGTAAAGCCCTTCCCTTAGCAAAGTATGATGCTTTGCTGGGTTTCTTTCCCGACTGATCCATTTTCTAGCTGATAGGCCCGAAATTGCCGAACAGGGTATCGATTAAATTGAATCCAGAAAGGAAGTGTGTTTCGTGAGTGATGGGCGTGGTAGCGAATTAACATTCTACTCGTAGTGGACAGAGCATTATCAAATAGCAGTTGGTCGGTCTGGTAGGGGCTTCTGGCATCTACCTTGTCTGGCACCGGCTGGATTTTCACTATTTCAGCAGTGATTTCTCGCTCCCGGAGGCTTGTACCTTCAGGGTATGAGCCGTAGTGACTGTCAGACCTTAAGCCTCTTTCCCGGGAAGGGCTCTTGATCGATTTTGTCACAGAGTCGGTTTGATGGTCTGCCTGAGCCTTATTTTTATTATCTGATGGATCGTTTTCCCTCAGGGGTGAAGGGTCTGTTCGCAGAGGCCGGAGTTTACCTTTTCCATCCATATCTTCGCTCCCTATTTCCTCAGACAGTGTGGGTCTACAGAACTCATTCAGCCCCATTGGATAACCGGTAGTATTTCCCAGCTTATCGGCTCTAAAACTTTACCTTAAAGAGGCGATGCAATAAGAGATAAACTACTGAAGTCTGGCAACTCAGGCTGTAAGCATTACACCGTACATAGTTGGGATTTAAGTGGCAGGGATGGCCAGATAAATGCAGGATGCACAACAATCAACTGAAAGAAAATTCAGGCATGGTCTATCAGTAACACTCTTTGTCTGGTTCATGATTCTCTCGCTGGGACCTATTACGGTGATTGGTTTCAACGAATACCGCCAGGGTAAGCAAACAATAGTTCAGACTCGTTATGAGCAGTTGAGTACCGTCAACCAGTTATTGAGTCAGCAAATTAATGATTATTTTGACTCAGTAGTGACCAACCTGTTTATCAAGGCCGGGGTGGCCCGGGATTTTCTGTCGCACCTGATCAAAAGTCACAGCGATCTCAGGAAATCAACGGAAACGTTCATTAATTCTGACGGTTACAACCAGATTCTGGATCAGTACTTCAGTGAGTTTGTGGACTTTTTACGTTACTACGATTACTCCGACCTGATTTTGGGGGATACGGAAGGTAATATTCTCTTCACCGTGAATGCCTACGACGATCTGGGCAAGAACATTTTCAATGGAACTCTTGCCAACACCTCATTTGCAAAAGCTGCACGCGAGAGTCTTGAAGATTTGGTACCTAAGTACGCTGATGTGACTGCGTATCCACCCATTGGAGACCAGAAAGTCAGTTTTTTTATTTTGCCGCTGGTGGACGAGAGAGAAAAAGCCATTGGCTTTTTGGCGGTTCAGATTCTGGCTCACAACGTTCAGAACATTTTTGAGAGTGAAAACCAGTTTAGTGATGCTCTGAAATCTTATCTCATTGGCGAGGATGGCTACATTCGCTATGGTACAGATCTGGATTCAAGCCAGTCCATGATTTTGAAAGCAGATAATATCCTGACGCAGGACTGGGTTGCTCATATTGATGCCGAAGGCGTATTCCATGAAATCCATGACCATGACAGGGACGATGAAAGTCACGGTCTTGATAGCGATGCAGAGTTGAATGAACTTTTTGGCGGAGAGCTTGATCTTTACTCAGAAGCTTCCGACAGTCATAAGGTCGATCAAAATTTTCATATCAAGAGTTACACCAATGCTTACGGCGAGAGGGTTCTGGGTACCTTTTATGCCATTGAGGTAGCTGGCACACCTATGGCTCTGATCTCTGAAGTGAGCCAGGAGGATGCTTTCGCCTCAGTTGTTCAGTTCAGAAATCGCCTGATCTATATCACAGCCATTACAGCCCTGATTGTAATTTTGATTGCTCTGGTTATTACCCGAAGGTTGGTCAGACCCATCAGAAGCATCACTGCCTGGGTCAACCGGGTTGCGTCGGGAGATTACGCTCAGGGTGCTGTGCTCAGTGGTCACAATGAAATCAGTGACCTGAGTCGCAGCTTTTCCGAGATGACGGAGAAGTTGAGGAATGTCATCAGTGATAACGATCGCAAGAGCTGGCAACAGGAAGGTCAGGCAGGCTTGAATAACTGTATGAGGGGAGAGCAGGGGTTATCAGAGGTCTGTAAAAACATCGTTTCCTACCTTGCCCGTTATCTTGATATGCAGACGGGTGCCATGTATGTCATGGATGATGAGAAGCGGTTGCAGCTGATGGCATCCTACGCCTGGAAAAAACGCCAGCAAAGCAAAAACAGTTTTGAGATTGGGGAAGGTCTGGTGGGTCAGGCAGCTATGGAGAAACAGGCCATTGAACTGACCAGCATTCCCGAAAATTACATCAAAATTGAATCGGGGTTGGGCAGTACATCTCCAAAAGTGATTATTACCGTACCACTTGTCTATGAAGGAGAAGTTAAGGGTGTTCTGGAGTTTGCCCTTATAAGGGAGCTGACGGATGAGCAGAGAGGCTTTCTGGAAGATGCCCTTGAGAGTGTCGCTATTGGCATCAATTCTGCCCAGTATCGAACTCGTGTCAATCAGCTGCTCGAAAAGACCACACGGCAATCGGAAGCCATGAAAGAGCAACAAGAAGAGTTGCGTTCTGTGAATGATGAGCTGGAAAGCCGTGCCAGAGTGCTGGAAGAATCTCAGGAAGAACTGAAAGCCCAAAGTGAGGAAATGCAGAAGTCTAACGCTGAGCTGGAGGAGAAAACCGAGCTGCTTCAACAACAGAAAGCCGAGATTGAACGCAAAAACCTGGATATTGAGCTTTCAAGAAAAACCCTGGAAGACAAGGCAAAAGAGCTGGAACAGGCCAGTAAATACAAGTCTGAGTTCCTGGCCAATATGTCCCATGAATTACGCACGCCTCTCAACTCACTGCTCCTTCTGGCGCAGATGCTCGCAGATAATGACGAAGGTAACCTGAATGAAGACCAGATAGAATCCGCGCAGGTGATTTACAGCGGTGGTAAGGAACTTCTGGATCTGATCAACGACATTCTCGATTTATCCAAGGTTGAAGCCGGTAAGATGAGTATCAACCTTGAGGATATGGATATCGAAGAGTTGTGCTCCAGTATGCGGACTCTGTTCAAACCTCTGGCTGATAACAAGGGGCTGGATTTTGCTGTGGATATTGATCCGGGCACGACCAGGGTGATTCTCTCCGATAGCCAGAGAGTTATGCAGGTTCTCAAAAACTTCCTGTCAAATGCCTTCAAGTTTACGGAGCAGGGTGGTGTCTATATTCGGGTCTTTAATTCAATCCGCAAGACAGACCATGGCAATGAAACCTATGTCGGTTTTGCGGTCAGGGATACCGGGATAGGGATCCCGAAAGAAAAGCAGGACGCCGTGTTTGAAACATTCCAGCAAGCGGATGGCTCCACCAGCAGAAAGTACGGCGGAACCGGGTTGGGCTTGGCTATCTCACGTGAGCTGTCTTCTATGTTGGGTGGTTATATCGGCATAGAGAGCGCTGAAGGAGAAGGGACAACGTTTACTGTGTATCTGCCTGATAATGCCGTCTGCTCACTTGATGGCGGAGAAGTGATGGCTGACAGTCATTCATCCGCTACCAGTGACGGTTATCAAAAAATAGCCTCTGCTGCTGAAAAAAAAGCCAAAGCTCAACCCGCTCCTGAAGCTGAAAAAATTGCGACCAAAAAGAAGACGTCAGAGGCTGGCAAGAATATTTTGATCATTGAAGATGACCAGCACTTTTCGGATATCGTCAAACAGCTTTCCGGCAGCCATGGTTATCAATGTCTGGTGGAGGCCAGTGGTAAAGAAGGGATTCAGACAGCGATCGAAGAACAGCCTATGGCTATTATCCTTGATCTGGGCCTGCCAGATATGGATGGTGAAGAGGTGCTCAGGCAGTTGCAGAAGAATGAAGCGACAAAAAATATACCGGTGCATATCGTGTCGGGTCGTGATCCTGATGAGTCAGAGCGACAGGGCGCGGTTGGGTACCTCGTCAAGCCGGTGTCTATAGATGATCTGGAAACGGTTTTCAGCACGCTTGAAACGGCTCTGTCAGAAGATATCCAACATGCCCTGCTGTTGGACAGTGATGCAGAGAGTCGATCGCACCTGGCGAAAATGCTGACAGAAAAGGGGATGAACATCGCCGGGGTCTCATCCGCTGAAGAAGCCGAAAAGTCGATGGCAGAGAATCAGTGGCAGTGTCTGGTGATGGATGTTGATTTACCCGATAGCAGTGGTCTGGAGTTTTTACAGAAACTGCAGGAAAAGATGGGCGACAATATGCCATCAATCGTCATTCATACCGATAAGAAGTTGTCGACTGAAGACCAGAAAGAGCTGCAGAAATATACCCGTGCTCTGGTTATGAAAGGAGATTACGCTTCTGAGAGGGTGATGGATGAGGTCAGTCTGTTCATCCATTCGGTTGAAAAGTCGGCTCCCGCTGAATTCAAGCCAGCAGCAGAGCCCCTGAGTAACAAATCGCTGGAAGGTCATAAAATCCTGCTGGTGGATGATGATCTTCGTAATACCTTTGCATTGTCGAAGGGCTTGCAGGGGCAGGGGCTGGAAGTGGTCATTGCTGACAATGGACAAAATGCCCTCGATAAGCTTGATGAAGAAGACGGTATTGAGCTGGTGCTGATGGACATCATGATGCCGGTGATGGATGGCTATGAAGCCATGACCAAAATGCGTGAAATTGAACGGTTTAAGAGCATGCCAGTCATTGCATTGACAGCCAAAGCCATGTCCGATGACAAGGCGAAGTGCATAGAAGCAGGAGCCAATGATTATATGACCAAGCCAGTGAATATCGACAAACTGACTGAAATGATGAAAGTCTGGTTATTTAAATGACAGAACCCGTGGATTCGGATCAGGATTTTGAACTGAAACTACTGCTAAGGGCTGTTCAGGAAAAGTATGGTTATCAGTTTGGCAGCTATGCCAGGGCATCCTTAATGCGCCGTGTCAGAAGGCACATGGAAATGTCGGGTGTTCAACACATCAGTGACTTGATTCCATTGTTTCTTCATGATGAATCTGCTTTCGCCGCTTTTGTTAAAGGTATGTCAGTGGTCGTGACAGAGATGTTCCGGAACCCTGATTTCTTCAAGTCTCTGAGGGAAAACATAGTCCCGATTCTGAAAACCTACCCGTTTATCAAAGTCTGGCATGCAGGTTGTGCCAGTGGGCAGGAAGCATACTCCATGGCTATTCTCCTCGATGAAGAGGGTCTGCTGGATCGCAGTCAGATCTATGCCACAGACTTTAACGATCAGGCATTGCGTCATGCCAAAACCGGGATCTATCCCGAAAAAGATATGGCCCTCTACGAAGAGAACTACCAAAAAGCAGGAGGTAAGAAAGAGTTATCAGATTACTGTCACAGAGGTTATGACTCTGTGAAGTTCAATGGACGACTGACCGAGCATATTACCTTTGCTAATCATAATCTGGTCACAGATGGTGTATTCGGAGAAATGAACCTGATTCTCTGTCGAAATGTACTCATTTATTTCAATCAGGAGCTTCAGGATCGGGTACTGCAACTGCTGTTTGACAGCCTCTGTTCCAGAGGCGTGCTCTGTGTTGGCAAGCGGGAAAATATTCTCTTCAGTGCCATCGGTAATCAGCTGGAAGTAACGGACCGGGACCAGCGTATCTACAGGAAGAGTATCTGATGAACGACGGGGTTGTGGTGATCGGAGTCTCTGCCGGAGGGCTTGCGGCACTGGAATTCCTGCTCCAGAAGCTGGGAAGTCATTTTGCTTGCCCCGTTGTTATTGCCAAACACCTGGCATCAGGTGATGAAGAGGGTTTATTAAACGTTCTGGACAAAACATCACCACTGGCGGTCAGTATTGCTTATGACAAGCAGAAGATGACCGACAATCATGTTTATCTGGCTCCCGGTGGTTACCACTTGCAGATTGAGGACAGGGAAACCCTGAGTTTGAGCATGGATGAACCCGTCTGTCATTCCAGACCATCGGTGGATGTCCTCTTTCAATCCGCTGCCGATGTTTTTGCTACACAAGTGGTGGGTGTCGTATTAACTGGCGCCAATAGAGATGGTGCAGAGGGTATCAGGGCAGTTAAACAGGTCGGCGGAATAACCATTGCCCAGAGTCCGAAAACAGCCGATATGCCAGTCATGCCCAATTCAGCTATTGCAACCGGTTGTGTAGACCATGTGCTGGACTTGAGTGATATTGCTATCTGTTTAAAAGCCGAGAATTTCAAACCCGGGACTTGACTGAGTCAGGAGGGCTGTCATGGATGACAAGCCAAGAGTTAAAATTCTGGTGGTGGATGATCGTCCTGAGAATCTGCTGGCCATGAACAAGCTTCTCAAGCCGCTGGGGGCCGAGATCCATAAAGTGGACTCTGGTGAGGCGGCTTTGTCAGAAGTTCTTCACCATCATTTTGCGGTGATCCTTCTGGATGTGCAGATGCCGGGCATGGATGGTTTTGAGACGGCAACTTTGCTGCACAGCAATAAGCAAACAGCCAGTATTCCTATCATTTTTGTGACCGCCATTAACAAGGATCAGGCTTATATCAATAAAGGTTATCAGGCCGGTGCAGTTGATTATCTGCCAAAACCGATCAATCCGGATATCCTGTTGGGCAAGGTTAAGGTGTTTCTGCAATTGGAAGAACAGCGGATTGAACTTGAGCAGGTCTCCAGGGAACTTCGCTGGATCAGTCGCAAGAACAAGCTGCTGTTGGATAATGCCGGTGAAGGAATTGCCGGTCTTGATCCCGACGGCAGGATCTCCTTCATTAATCCAACCGCCTGCGCCATGCTTGAGGGAACAGAAGAAAATCTGCTGGGAAAACACATCAGTCAGTTTATCTACGACACTCAAGGAGAAGAGGCTCTGGAAAAGTGGCAAGAGTCAGAGATACGTGAGAATACCATGGTCGGTGGAGGCGTCTTTCAAACATCCGAGAGACAACTCTGGACGCTTTCCGGAAACAGCTTCGCCGCAGAATACAATATGGCGGCTATTGTTAATGACAGACAGAAAGTGCAGGGTTGCGTTCTATTATTTCAGGACATTACCGAGCGTAAAAAGCTGGAAAATCAGTTGTTGCTGATGGCGAAATACGACAGTTTGACAGGGCTGGCCAACAGGACACTGTTCAGAGAATTTTTGGGTACTTCACTGGCCAGGAGTCAGAGGCGCAATAAGAGCACCGCTGTCATGTATCTTGATCTGGATCACTTCAAGGAAATTAACGATACCCTCGGACACGATGCTGGAGATCTTTTGCTGAAAAGTGTTTCACAAAGGTTGCAGGAGTGCGTCCGTGAAGGTGATCTGGTGGCCAGATTAGGTGGGGATGAATTTGCCATTATTCTGGATGATGTGGCGGAGGCTTCGGATGCCAAACTGATTGCAGAGAAAATTCTCACCTCAATCCGGGAGCCCCATGATCTTGATGGCGAAGCCAGACACGTAGGCACCAGCATCGGAATTGCAACGTCTGAAGATACCGGCTCCGACGCCGAAGCTTTGCTTAAGGCTGCCGATCAGGCCATGTACGTGGCCAAGAAAAGCGGGCGGGATGATTATCGGCTGGCGTCTGAGCTGGACAGTGAAGAGAGGGAACAGGCAGAACAGGGCAACTAAACGACACCTGAACAGACCCGGGTGGTTCTATAGATCTAAGGCTTGGGGTCATCGACCTTTTCCAAATCAACAGGCTTGTGTCGTCTTTAATCAAGCGGCACAGCTGATTCTTTATAGTCATCTGTATCGCTAATATCTGACGGGCTGCCTGACAGCAACAGCAGTATCGCAAAGAGAGAGTGTTCAATAATTCCACCCTTGCATTCTAGTGTTAAAACCAAAGGTTGCACCGGACAAAACCTCATCAAGAACGGGTGTCAGTTCAGGGAGAGTCATTGTTATTATCCGCATCGTCATGCGTGCGTTTTCGGTGCTCTCTTTGGTGATCAAACAGCGCTTTGTCACTCTTGCAGATCTTCCCGCATGGTTGAGACTGGCCATCACTAACCACGATCACGTTACAGGTTTTATGTCCGGTGTGGGATCTGCTTTTGTGAGACAACAATGATTCGGCACTCTTGAAGACTTTTCCGCATGGCCGTGGCCGACCACCCTCTTCGACCACGTTTACGTCACAGGTTTGTTCCCCGGTGTGGTATCTGTTTTTGTGAAGCGACAGGGCCTTGGCACTATGACAGACCACACCGCATGACCGCGTCTGACGATCCTCCCCGACCACTATCAGGTTACAAATTGATAGACCTTTGACGCTTATATGTTGTGTTGCGCCTGTCCGGGTAACATTGGGTTGATTGTGATTCGAGTGGAGTGATTCAGTGGTTGTTTGTTGTGTCTCTGAATGGGCAGGGGTTAAGAAAAACTCATCTTGTTCGTGAGGATTCTGATGGCCAATTATCCTGTCAAAGACCGTAAAATCATCGGTGGAAGGCAAATTCCAGGGCGCCGGTACATCAGGATTGGGTATCCCGTTATAGGCTGCCTCTGCAATCACTGAGCCTGAGGCGACCCCGTCTGAGGCGACCCCGTCTAAGGCGACCCCGCCAAAAGAGAGGGAATCAATGTAAGGCTCCTGAAACGGCTGCTCAGAAGTATCTTGAAGTTGAACGTCAGACAGGTCACTCAATACAGTGTTGCCTGTCGATCGTTCTGGTGAACCCATTGTCCATTCAGCTGGCATCCTGATATCGGATGATGGTCGCAAGCGGCAAATGCCGTTACAGACCAAACAATTTAATCCCAATGTATGTTGGTTTTGCTGATAACCTCCGTTGCCATCGTCATCACCAGAGCCAGAAGGCGGTGGGCCAAGGGAAGAGCCTATATTGTATTGGCTTGTCCCTGAAGCTCTGTGACCGGATGATCCCGATGAATGGCGTTGTTGTTGGCCTTGTTCAGGAACAGGAACAACCATCATAATAATGCTCGAAAACGGCCCATCCTGACTCGTCTCCTGTTGTTTAGTTGGATTGAACAGCAGCGAATCAGGGTTCCAATAGCTTTTCAAAAGCCAACCAACAACGACCACCATTTCTGCAGGAAGCCATGAATGAGAGGTAGCGCTTATAGGGGCTACTTTGGTGGTCAGGGTCAGTTCGTAAGCAACCAGCAGGTTAGTGACGTAAGGCAACTGCCATGAGATCGACTCAACAAGGGTCGTTGCTAGCCTGTAGCTGAGCGATAAATGTCGTTTATTGCCAGTCAGAAGGAATGGCCCTCTATGGTCATTTGTGTCGACAGTCTCTGGCAGATTGCCGGGCAATGCACTCGGGTCATGCTTTATAGAGAAGCTCTGGTTTGGAGAACCTTTTTCCTGCTCAAGCGCGACAACAAAAGAATTTGTCCATGTCTCTGCCTGACAGATGAAAGACAAAAACGGTAGCAGCAACAGAGCTGCTGAAAGGAGTGAGTATTTAATAAATCTGTCCCTGCGTTGTTGTCTTCAGGTAGAAAGAATAGATCAAAAAATTAAGTGTGTTTGTCTGATAAAAGCCTTTAGTAGTCAAAGCTCGCACTGGGGAGACCTTTGTGCGCCGGAGTGGCTGTCCATCCACTCCGATCAAGGTCTTGCCAGAGTCAGAATAAAAAGGGGCAGTGAAAAAGCCTGTTTTTTTATTCAATTTGCATTTTTTGAGAGCTAAGTTTATCGTTCTTGTTCATATCAACAGGCTTGCGTTTTCGATGTGTTTTTTTGTGATCTGACAGAGATGCAGCACTCTTGCAGATCATCCAGCATGGTTGCAGCTGGCCATCTTCTCCGGTCACGGATATGTTGCAAGTTTGTTGCCCTGAGTGCTCTCTTCTTTTGTGCTCAGTCAGGTGCTGAGTACTCTTGCAAAACGTTCCGCATGGTCGCTTTTGGCCATCCTTGCCGACTGCGATTATGTTACAAATTTGTCGCCCTGAGTGCTCTCTTCTTTTGTGATCTCCCAGAGCTCTGGAGCTCGTGCAGACATTCCCGCATAGCTGCGGCAGGCCATCCTCTCCGACCAGAGTTACGTCACATATTTGTTGCCCGCTGTGGTTTCTTCTTTTGTGATCAGACAATGCTTTGGCACTCTTGCAGACCATTCCACATGGCCTTGGTTGGCCATCATCCTCGACCATGGTGAAGTCGCAAATTTTTTGTCCGCTGTGGGCGCATCTTTTATGATCCGTGAGGGCTTTCTGGTTGTTGCAGATCGTCCTGCATGGTCTTGGCAGGCCATCCTCCCCGACCAGGGGCATCTCACAGATTATTTGCCCGGTATGTTCTCTTCTTTTGTGTTCTTTCAGGGCATGAGAACTTTTCCAGACCGAGCCGCATGGCCGCTTACAGCCACCGTCTCCGACCACAGTTATGTCACAGATTTGCTGCCCGGAGTGGTATATGATTTTGTGTGATGATATGGATTGAGCATTCTTGCAGACTGTTTCGCATGCTCGAAGTTGGCCATTCTCACCGACCATTATTACGTTACAGGTTTTTTGCCCGCTGTGGACTCTGCTTTTATGAGACGACAGAGATTGAGTGTTCTTGCAGACTTTTCCGCAAGGTCGCGACTGGCCATCCTTGCCAGCCACTGTCAAGTCACAGGTTTTTTGTCCGCTATGGATGCTTCTTTTGTGTTTCGACAAGGCCTGAGCACTCTTGCAGACCATCCCGCATGGTTTCGGCTGGCCATCTTTCCCGAACACGGTTTCGACACAGCTTAATTGCCCGTCAGGTCCAGTTGTACAGGCTACTACATTCAATGGGTTTGTGGCGATCCAGTTTGAGGCGACCCCGTCTAAGGCGACCCCGTCTAAGGCGACCCCGTCAACAGAATTACGGATATTGACTGAGTTGCTATCAATTTTATGTTCAGTTTGTCGTTCAAGTAATGGACCAGCATGGCACTGGACTTGAATGTCAGGCGGATCTGTTTCGAAAGGCAGATTATGGTCGGAACCTGCAGCGTTTACAGGATCAGAATAGTCTACACAACTAAAACAGTATCCATCAGTCAAATGGGGGCACGAGCCTCGTTTTAATTTTGCTTCTGTGTGCACTGTCGAATTTTCTACGAAATTGTATTGACATTCTTTGGGTCCTCTGTTGTCGGATGACTGTCGTAATTTACACGCGCCATAACAGGGATAGACGAAACAATTTAAATCCAATGTATGTAAGTGTTGTTGAGGTCTTCTGCTGCCGCTGCCATAGTCGGTATTCAGTGGGCTGGTGTAAGAGCCTGTGAAGTGGTTAGTTGTCTTTGGGGATTTCTGTCCGGATGATTTTGATGGCTGGCATTCCGGTTGGTTATGTCCAGAGCCAAACATCATATTGGTGGCCGTAAAGGACTGATCCTGAAGCAGCTCTTGCTTTTCATTCGGGTTAAACGGCGTTAAACCAGGTGTCCAGCAGCTTTTTAAAAGCCAACCGACAGCGCTAACCACTTCTACAGGTATCCATGAAAAATAGGTAGAGCTTAGAGGAGCGTCTTTGATGGTCAGGATCAGTTCATAACCAACCAGCAGGTTAGTAACATAAAGCCATTGCCACGTAATCGACCCAATAAGGGGTGTTCTTACGGCGAAGCCGCTAAGTCTGTGTGGTTTTTCATAAGTTAGTGAATCGGATTCTGTGTTGGCCATATCAGATGGGTTGCAGGGCAGAGTGCGCCGGTCAGGTTTTACTGAAAAGCTCTGCTTTGGAGAACCTGTATTCTTATCAAGCTCGACAACAAAACGTCTTGTCGACGGTTCGGCCTTGCAGATGAAAGACAAAGACAGAAGTAGCGACAGCGTTACAGCAAAGATAAAGAGTTTAATCACTCTGCCCTTGCATTCAAATTCAATCATCGTCCCGATTCCACATCAACAGGCTTGCGTTTTCGATGTACCCTTTTGTGATCCGTCAGGGCTCTGGCACTGATACAGCCGCTTCCGCACGGCTGTGGCTGGCCATTCTTCCCGGCCATGGTCAAGTCACAGGTTGGTTTCGCGCTGTCGTCTTTGGTCTGTATTGCATCTGCCAGGGAAAGATGAGGCAGGTACTGATCCCATTGGGGTGGCCCTCCTGTTGTTTGTTGTGTTTCTGAAGTCCCCGTTGTTTGTGTGACAAGTGCACAGTTCATAGCGGTTTTTTCGATAACACCAAGACCACGTAGATTGAGTAAAGCATTGACTATAACCAAATCATCAGCACTGATTGGCAAATCCTCGGCTGTTGGCACATTATGATGGAGTTGTCGGCCTGTCTGCTGAATTAAGAGGCCATTCAGCGGACTCGCTGCTGTTGAATGATGATCGGAACCTGCAAATCCCATTACAGGGATAAACGAAACAGTTTAAACCCAAAGTATGCAGTTGTTGCTGAGGGCCACCGTCACTGCCGCCAGAGTCAATATAAAAGGGGTTACTGAAAGAGCCAGTGGATTGGAGGATGGCCTGTGGGTCTTGCTGGCCGGATGATTCTGGTGGCTGATGTTGTTGTGGGGTACTTCCAGAGTTGAGCATCATAGTGATGATTGCAAGATCCCCTTTTGACAGCACAGATGCTGCCTCATGTTGTTCGAACGGCCTGAACAGAGGTGAACCGAAGATCCAATAGTTTTTTAAAAGCCAGCCAACAGTGTTAATCACTTCTACAGATAGCCATGAATAAGGAGTGGTGCCCGGAGGTGTATATTTAGCAAAATCGTCATAAACCCTCGCCCAATCGAGGGTGTCGCAAAACCCCGCAAAAGCCGGTAATCTTAGATAAAGCAGTTTTACCAGCTACCTCATGACAACAAGACGCCAAATTAAGATTAATAACGACCCTCAGCTGGATATTTTCTCAACAGCAGCTCGCAACTCTGATCAAAGCTCTTTCAAGGAGTCTGGCAATTCAGATGACCAAGCTCAAACAAGACGTTTTGTTGCTCCAGACGCAAACTCCATTACCCTTGGCAATACAAGCTTAAAAGAGCATCTTGAGTTAACCGACCAGAAAGCACCATTCACTGTCGCTAGTCTTCTTGATGAACAGGAAAATGGGTCAGTCGGGAAAGAAACCCAGCAAAGCATCATACTTTGCTAAGGGAAGGCTTTACTGGATTTGAATTTTGGCTTTTACGACATCCTCTAAAAGTACGGGGCTTTCCGCTCATTCAGGTAAATCATAGAGAGGATTTAGTCAGCAAGCGATCACCTCGACACGGTGTCATCGCCTCTGACCTGTTTAATACTCTGGCAGCCATTCAGGTTTTTCTGGGCAAAACAGCTGAAGCAGAAAAAACCATTCAACAAGGCTTTGATTTTGAACCTGACAGTACCATTTACAGCCTTCAGGATGCCCGGCACGATCTCGAAATAACTGATGAACGTGTGCTTCAGGACTTCCCTCCCAAGTCACCCTGAAGCTTCTTGTCCAATCAATAAATTGTCTTGACCAGCCAGACCATGATGCTGGCCATGCTGTAAAAAGAGCAGGTTAACAGAGCAACTTCCTGAAGGGACAGCCGATCATTCGAAACTTCCATAATGCTTACCTCGTACTTCATAATCGCTATTCAACATTACACTTCTCAGTGTAGCGATCAGAATCGGCGCCCAAATGGCCAGCAAAACTTCAGAAGCCTGATGCTAACAGGTGTCCAGTCTGTTTCGATCCTGTTAGTCTCCATAAGCAGGAATAGATGAACGGTCTTTTGATAGTCCAGACAAACTGACTGGCTGTTTTTCGCCAGAAAAGTGTCAGGCTCCCAGATAAGCCTTCTGGACAGCGTCGTCCGCCAACAGTTCATCACTGTTACCCTGCAGCACGATACGACCGTTTTCCAGAACATAACCCCGGTCTGCCAGTCTCAGAGCCTGATTAGCATTCTGCTCCACCAGAAAAACCGTAACGCCTTCTTCCCGGAGGCGTTCAATAATTTCAAAAATTTGCTGGATAACAATCGGAGCCAGCCCCAGACTGGGCTCATCCAGTAACAGCAAATCCGGGCTGCTCATCAAGGCCCTGGCGATCGCCAGCATCTGCTGCTCTCCTCCGGACATGGTGCCACCTCTCTGGTACAGCCTCTCTTTCAGACGGGGGAAAAGCTCCAGTACAAATTCATAGTTTTTTCGGAAAGGCTCGCCATCCACAAAAAAACCGCCCATAGTCAGATTTTCTTCGACGGTCAGTCTGGAAAAAATTCTCCGCCCTTCTGGCACAACAGCAATGCCTGAGCGCATGATTTCGGAGGTAGGACGACCCGCTAACTCTTTCCCCTTGTAGAGTATGGAGCCAGATTCGGCCCTGGGTTCACCACAAATGGTCATCAGCAATGAAGACTTGCCAGCACCATTGGCACCTATCAGAGTGACAATCTCACCTGCCGAGATATCTACGCTGACGGCATCCAGAGCCTGGATCTTTCCATAGAAGGTAGACACATTTCGAATGCTGAGAAGTGGTTCAGGTGCTGACATACTGCTACTGCCCTTTATTTATTCTGATTGTTCTTTATTCTGACTGTCTTGAGGTGTCATCGAAGATACCAGAAACACATTCGCAAGACAGCCCGAAGACTCATACTCTGACCGGGACTATTACTACTGGAAGCTAATAGTAATTTGTGACTATCCTTCCCCCAGATAAGCCTTGATCACTTCAGGGTTGTTGCGAATATCTTCTGGTACGCCTGAAGCCAGAGGACGCCCCTGGTTAATGACATAAATCCGGTCAGAAATATCCATAACCAGCTTCATATCATGTTCAATCAGAAGCACAGTAACACCATGATCCCGTCGCAAATCAGAAATCAGCTCATCCAGCTCTGCTGTCTCATTGGGGTTGAGACCAGCGGCTGGTTCATCCAGCATCAATAACTCGGGCTGAGTCACCATACAACGGGCAATTTCCAGTCTGCGTTGCTGTCCATAAGCCAGGTTACCCGCTTCACGATTGGCAAACCCGGTCAGACCAACTTTATCCAGCCAGAACTCAGCCCTTGCCATCGCTTGTTCTTCACTACGCCGATAATCCGAGGTCTTAAACAACCCTGCCAACAACCTTGTATTCAGATGTCGGTGCTGGGCAACCAAAAGATTTTCCAGCACGCTCATGCCCTTAAACAGACGCACATTCTGAAAGGTTCTCACAACACCGAGCCGGGCTATTTTATAACCCGGCATCTTTTCGATAGCCTGACCTTTATATTGAACAGAGCCACCAGTCGCCTTATAAAAGCCCGTAAGACAGTTAAAAACGGTCGTTTTTCCGGCACCATTGGGCCCAATCATGGAAACAATTTCACCCGGACAGATTTTCAGCGCCATCTGATCCACAGCCAGCAGTCCGCCAAAGCGCATACTCAGATCAGAAACGTCCAGTAAACATTCACTCATTCTGATTCCTCCGTTTACACGCTTTCAGCCAATGATGCTGTCTTGATCGGGCTAACCGACTCAGACTTATCCGATTTAATCTTGATATGAGGCCGCTTCATGGGCATCAGACCTTCAGGACGCCATACCATCATGCAAACCATCATCAACCCGAACATCAGCATTCGGTATTCCTGGAATTCACGGGCAAACTCAGGCAAAACGGTCATAATCACAGCAGCAAGAATGACACCGACCTGAGACCCCATTCCACCAAGCACAACAATGGCCAGAATGATTGCGGACTCGATGAAAGTAAACGACTCAGGACTAATAAAACCCTGACGGGCGGCAAAGAAGGTACCAGCAAAGCCAGCAAATGCAGCCCCTATAGTAAATGCAGACAGTTTGATGGCCGTAGGATTCAAACCCAGTGAGCGACAGGCAATATCGTCTTCACGCAAGGCTTCCCAGGCTCTGCCAATAGGCATTCGAAGGAGTCGATTGATCACAAACAGCGTGGCAATCACCAGCAACACGGCCAGTATGTACAGGAAAATCACCTTGTACTCACTGCTGTAATCAATACCAAAGTATTCGTGGAAAGGAACATTCCCTTCTTCCTGCGCCCTGCGTCCAAATTCAAGGCCAAACAAAGTCGGTTTCGGAATCTGACTGATTCCATTAGGACCACCTGTTAATGTCGTCCAGTTGTTGAGCAGGATTCGAATGATTTCACCAAAACCCAGAGTTACGATGGCCAGATAATCGCCCCGAAGCCTGAGCACCGGAAAACCAAGAATAAAACCAAAGAAAGCCGCCAGAATACCACCCAGCACCAGACTGCTCCAGAAGTCGAGCCCCAAATATTGATTCAATAAGGCATAACTGTAGGCACCCACGGCATAAAAGCCGACGTAGCCCAAATCAAGAAGACCGGCCAGGCCCACCACAATGTTCAGACCCAGCCCCAGCATGACGTAAATCAGGGCCAGAGTGGCGAGATCCACAGCCCCCCTGGAAACAAAGAATGGCCAGATCATCAATCCTGCTACTGCAAAGCAGATTACAAGGGTTTTAGCTTCTTTGTTCCTGGTTACTTTGGTCAGCTTTTCTGCATTAATAGATGGCAACTGTTGTTTTATTCCGGAAAGCCCCTGATCGATGGGTGCCCTGAACAGCTGGAAGAAGAAGACAGCAGCCACACCGGCAGCTATCCAGTAGAGGGAAGAAGGATCGGCTAATGTCACCTCAAGTCCAACGCCCGAGGGCTCAAGACGAACCCCCATCATCAGGCTGGTTAGTATCAGCAAAACAACTGCCGAGAGTATTGCCGGAGTGAAGCGTAATGATTTCATACTTTTTCAACCTCCGGCTTGCCCAGAAGGCCGGTCGGCCTGAACAGAAGAATCAGAACGAGGAGACTGAAGGCGACAACGTCCTTATATTCCGCACTGAAGTAACCTGCAGTGAAGGCTTCCGTGACCCCCAGAATCAAACCACCCAGCACAGCTCCGGGTATACTTCCGATTCCTCCCAGCACCGCAGCAGTGAACGCTTTAAGACCTGCCATAAAGCCAATGTGGGGATTGATTACTCCGTAATACATGCCAAGCAATACACCGGCTACCGCAGCAAGAGCGGCCCCGATCACAAAAGTGATCGAAATAATCTGATGCGTGTTGATACCCAGCAGCCCGGTCATGCCAAGATCTTCAGCGCAAGCTCTGCAGGCCCGACCCATTTTTGATCTGGAGATAAACAGAGTCAGGGCCGTCATGGCAATAAACGTCACCACAAAGATAATTAACTGCATGTACGACACAGTGGCATTAAAACCGTCTTCAGGACCAAAGGTCCAGCCACCACTGATCATGCTGGGCATGGCTATATCCCTTGACCCCTGGGCCAGGCGGACATAGTTCTGAAGGAAAATGGACATACCAATGGCAGAAATCAGGGCAATCAGCCGGTTGCTGTTCCTCAAAGGCCGATAAGCAACCCTCTCCACCGCAAAGCCATAGGTGCTGGTGATAATGATGCTGATGACAAAGGCGGAAACCAGCATCAGTGAAACACTGTCTATTCCCATCATCGCTAACGCGGCCAGTACCGCAAAAGCGATGTAACTGCCAATCATGTAGATCTCACCATGAGCAAAATTGATCATGCCAATGATGCCGTAAACCATGGTATAACCGATAGCAATCAGAGCATACGTACTACCTATCGTCAGCCCGTTAAGTAGTTGTTGAATAAGGTAAAAACCTGAATCCCCCATTCCACGACCTCGTTTTTTATTTTTGTAAACGTTGTTTTTTCTACTATTTTTTACTTTTCTTCAGAGGGTTTGCTCTGACTCAGCCACAAGAAAGTCTGCGAAATATCATCCTGGATCTGTCTGGGTCAAAACCCATATGTCAGGGCTGAAGATCTATAAAAACCCCCTCAATGTCGGGCCGATTCTCTCACACGACAAAGGCTCTTGGTAGGGATGGAACAAAAAAATAGCTGGCGGAAAATCCCCCATTAATCAGGGCAGTATTGCAACTGACTAGCAGCCAGGCAGCTCATTAGCAGTTCTTATTATTTTACTCATTATTGCCATTACCCATTAGACGACAATAACAATATGCCCTTACGATTCAGAGACTTCAATTCTTATAGTTTTCGAATGTGCAACCCCGAACTCCAGAGGGTGTCGCAAAACTCTAACAACTCGTTCCCACGCTCTGCGTGGGAATGCATACCTCCCCTGAAAAGCGGACTCTGCAGCGCGAGATGGGTATGGGTTCCCACGCTGGAGCATGGGAACCAGAGTTTTGCGACAGCCTCTCCAGAGCTTGGGTAAACATATTTCGCTATTCGTTAATACTGAACTTTTGATGTACTCTAGCAGCATCAAAGTCAATCAATTGGTCACTTTTGCTGACTCACCTGCCAGCCAAAAGCTCAATCTGGTCAAGATATGCCCAACACCCAAACCTCTAACAACCTTGCCGCCTTCATCTGGTCCGTAGCCGACCTCCTGCGAGGCGATTTCAAGCAGTCCCAGTACGGGCGCATCATCTTACCGTTTACCCTGCTGCGCCGCCTGGAATGCGTTCTGGAGCCCACCAAGGAAGCAGTGGTTGCCCAGCACGAAAAAGTAAAGGCTATGAACCTGCCTGAAGAAGGTATGGAGAAGATGCTGCTGCGTGCTTCTGGATTGTCGTTTTTCAACACTTCACCCATGAACCTGTCGAAGATGGGTCAGGGCGATATCAAGGACAACCTTGAAAACTATGTCCTCTCCTTCTCCAAAGATGCCCGTGAAATCTTTGAGCATTTCAAGTTTGATGAGTTTGCAGGCAGCCTGAACGAAGCCAACCTGCTGTTCAAGGTACTGCGGAAGTTTGCCACCATCGACCTCAGCCCCAAGGCGATCAGCAACCACGATATGGGTTTGGTGTTTGAAGAACTGATCCGTCGCTTTGCCGAATCTTCCAACGAAACCGCCGGTGAACACTTTACCCCAAGGGATATTGTCGAGCTCACCACCTCACTGGTGTTTATGGAAGATGATGATGCCTTAACCAAAGAAGGGATCGTTCGCAGTATTTATGATCCAACGGCAGGCACAGGCGGCTTTCTCTCTGCGGGAATGGAGTACGTATACAAGCACAATACAAAAGCTCGTATGACGGCCTTTGGCCAGGAGTTGAACCCGGAGTCCTACGCCATCTGTAAAGCCGATATGCTGATCAAGGGTCAGGATGTCAGTCGCATCAAACTGGGCAACACTCTGTCGAACGATCACCTCAGTGGCGACCAGTTTGACTACATGCTGTCTAATCCGCCATTCGGGGTGGACTGGAAGAAGATCGAAGGCACCATTAAAGATGAGCATGAACACAAAGGCTACGACGGTCGCTTTGGCCCTGGCCTGCCAAGAGTGTCCGATGGTTCGCTGCTGTTCCTGATGCACCTGATCAGCAAGTTCAGGGACATCACGCCAGAGAACCAGAACCCCAGCCGCATCGGCATTATCCTCAACGGTTCGCCGCTCTTTACCGGCAGTGCAGGCAGTGGTGAAAGCGAGATTCGCCGTTATATTCTCGAAGCCGACCTGCTCGAAGCCATTGTCGCCCTGCCCACAGACATGTTCTACAACACCGGTATCGCTACCTATGTGTGGGTGCTGACCAATAAAAAGTCCAATGAACGCAAAGGTAAAGTGCAGCTGATTAACGGCGTAAACCTTTGCGGCAAGATGCGTAAGTCCCTGGGCTCCAAGCGGAACATAATGAGCGAAGCGGATCGCCGCATCATTACCCAAAACTTTGGAGCCTTTGCAGAAGCATCCGAAGAAAATTTTGCCGCCAAAATTTTCGACAGTCATAAATTCGGCTACCGTCGTATTACCGTGGAACGCCCACTTCGCCTGTCCGCCCAGATTACTGATGACGCAGTAACGGGTCTACGCTATGCACCCAGGCCGTATAATGCCGTTATGCGCTGGATGGTTGAGGAATTCGGCACAGAGTGTCATACAACCTTGGCAGACAACGAAGAAACCATCCGCACCAAAATCAAAAAAGACTTCAAAGAACTGAAAGAGAAGCAGATCAAAGAGGTGCTGAACGACAAACTCTGGCTGTTCCAGCGGGGGCTGATGGAGAAAGCCCAAACTCTGCAAAATACAGTCGGAACGATACTGTCCAACGACTTTAACCAGTTCGATAAAGACCTGAAAGCCGCGCTCAAAGCCGCTAATTTAAAGCTGGATACCAAAGAGAAAAAGCAGTTCCTCGATGCCGTCACCCGCAAGAACCCCGAAGCCGAGCCGGTGATCAAAAAGGTGCTGAAGGGCGGCTCCTCGTCGTCCATGACGCCGCCGCATACCGTTCATCCTGAACATAAAGAAACCCAACCACTGTACGGCGCATTTGAATACAAAGGCAAAATCGTCGAATTCCAGACCGATGGCGACCTGCGGGATAACGAGAATATTCCTCTTGACCCATCAATGCCCACCCATATCCTGATCGAAACCTACTTCAACCGGGAAGTGGCACCCCATGTACCCGATGCCTGGATCAATGCCGATAAATGCGATGCCCAGGATGGTGAGATTGGTATTGTGGGTTACGAGATTCCCTTTAACCGACATTTTTATGTGTATCGGCCGCCCCGTGCGCTGGAAGCCATTGATGCTGATCTGGATGCGGTGAGTGCTAGAATCATGAGTCTGTTACAAGAGGTTCACTCATGAGCAAGCCAAAAAACAACATTAACCTGAGCCTGAATAAGGAATACAAAAGCTGGCTGAAAAACCTTAAACAGAAGGTACTGTCCACCCAGCTCAAAGCCGCCATTCAGGTGAACTCAACCTTGCTGGCTTTTTATTGGGAGCTTGGGGAAGACATTATTCGCCGACAGGCTCAGGCTAATTGGGGCGATGGCTTTCTGAAGCAACTAAGCCATGACTTAATGACGGAATTTCCTGAAATCAAAGGATTTTCCCGTCGAAACCTTGAATTTATCCGACAATGGTATCTGTTCTGGAACCAATCTCCGGAAATTGCGAAACAGGCTGTTTCGCAATTAGTTCAGGTGCCCTGGGGACATAACCTGAAGATAATCAGCAAGTGCCAAACAACGGCTGAAGCTCTGTATTACGTGGGCAAAACCATAGAACATGGCTGGAGCCGAAACGTCCTCACTCACCAGATTGAAAGTGGACTCTGGCAGCGGAAGGGACAAGCGCCCAACAACTTCAATGCAACACTGCCTGCCGTCCAGTCCGACCTTGCACAGCAAACCCTGAAAGACCCCTATATGTTTGACTTTCTTGCCTTCACTGATAATTACACAGAGCGAGAGCTGGAGCAGGGATTGATTAAGCATATCACTCAGTTTCTACTGGAATTGGGATCAGGTTTTGCCTACATGGGCAAGCAGTTTCATATACAGGTAGGGCAGCAGGATTTTTATATTGACCTCTTATTTTATCATGCACACCTGCATTGCTACGTAGTCATTGAACTGAAAGCGGGTGACTTCAGGCCGGAACACGCAGGCAAACTGAATTTTTATATCAAAGCAGTAGATGAACTGGTACGCAGGGAGGGCGATGCGCCGACTATCGGCATTCTGCTGTGTAAGAACAAGGACAAACTCGTGGCGGAATACGCCCTCAGCGATATTCAAAAGCCTATTGGTGTTTCGGAATACCAACTGACCCAATCACTGCCAGAAAATCTGCAATCGCAACTGCCCAGTATTGAAGAAATTGAGCAGGGACTGGGGGGTGAGTTGTGATGGATGGAAACAGCCTTCAGCGCAAAAAATATGCGGCTTATCCGGAATATAAGGATTCTGGGGTTGAGTGGTTGAGTTCCATCCCCAAACATTGGAACTTAAAAAAAGTCCGCTATGTGCTTAAAGATGGCTCTGAAGGCATAAAGATCGGCCCTTTCGGCAGTGCCTTAAAGCTCGACGATATGGCTGAGCATGGTCACAATGTCTACGGGCAAGAAAATGTAATTAAGAAGGATTTTTCTTTAGGAAAGAGAAAAATTACTACTGAAAAATTCCAAGAAATGAGTCTTTATCAGGTATTCCCGAATGACATTCTAATAACCATGATGGGTACAAGTGGGAAGTGCGAAATCGTTCCTGAGGGCATTCCGTTAGGGATAATTGATTCGCATCTTTTGAGAACCAGAGTTAAAGAGCATGAAATTGATCCAAGATTCTTCAAGATACTGATTGATGAAACACACGAGATTGGTTTTCAGATAAAAACTCTCGGTAAAGGTTCAATCATGCACGGTTTGAACTCCGGAATTGTGAAAGACTTGGTTCTTCCGTTGCCAGATAGAGTCGAACAGGACAATATTCTTAGCTTCCTCAGCCACGAAACCGCCAAAATCGACACCCTGATCGAAGAGCAGCAATCCCTGATCCGGCTGATGAAAGAAAAACGACAGGCGGTGATTAGTCATGCTGTCACCAAGGGGCTAAACCCTGATGCACCGATGAAGGATTCCGGTATGGAGTGGCTTGGGGAAGTGCCGGAGCATTGGGAAGTAAAGCGAGTTCGTCACGCATGTGAAGTCGACAACAACCTCAGAACGCCTATTGATAGACAGACCCGTATGAAAATGGAGGGTGAATACCCATATTACGGACCGACAGGAATTCTCAATTACATTAACCAATACAATGTTGAAGGCGAGTACTTCCTGCTCGGTGAGGATGGCGACCATTTTCTTAAGTTCAAAGAAAAATCCATGACAATTCATGTCAAAGGCAAGTTCAACGTGAACAACCATGCTCACTTGATCAAAGGCAAGGGAACTTGTTCTACAGCGTGGGCGTGTTTGTATTTTGAACACATGGATATTTTACCTTGGCTGATTAAACAAGGCGTTGGCAGATATAAATTGCAGAAAACTGTTTTAGCAGATATTCCGATTTTTGTTCCGCCTGAAGACGAGCAAGACAGTATTATGCGTGAAGTTGCTGGCAAGAAAGCATCTTTTGACATGATAGCGAAAGATGCAGAGTCAATGATTGCCAAGCTCCAAGAACGCCGCACCGCCCTAATCTCCGCCGCCGTCACCGGCAAAATCGACGTACGTGACTGGGTCGCTCCGTCATAATATCTGAGCCTGCGATTGTCTCGACACTGTCGAGACAATTCAGTTCAGTCCTAAATTGAGACTAAAAGGTCTTTTTTTGGGACCTTGAAAAGTCCCAATATGAGACCTATAGTTCCCATATTGATACCTCTATAGGAACTTCGTCACTGTGTCATCCATTGCCTCCGTACTGTTCACCAAAACTCAGCAACGTCTGCTGGCTGTGCTCTACGGCAAGCCGGACTGCTCTTTTTATCTGAACGAGGTGGCAAGGCTGGCCGGGGTCGGCAAGGGCGCTGTGGTTCGGGAACTCAAGAAAATGACCGAAGTCGGATTGCTCACCACTCACCAGCAGGGTAACCAGCAGCATTATCAAGCCAATCCCGATAACCCCGTTTTTGAAGAGCTGAAAGCCATTACCCGCAAAACCTTTGGCGTACAGGGCGTGATTAAAGGGGCACTGTCGCCCGTTTTAAGTCAATGTGACATGGCATTTATTTATGGCTCGGTAGCAAAAGGACAGGAACACGCGGGCAGTGATATAGACGTTTTGCTAGTGGGGCATGATTTAAGTTATGGCGAGATTATGGAGCATCTGGAACCAGCAGAAAATCAGCTGGGGCGAATCATTAATCCTACATTGCTGACGCCTGAAGAATTCCAGCAAAGAGTAGACAGTCAGCAAAGTTTTGTCACACGACTTATGGAACAGCCCAAACTCTGGCTGACCGATCAACCCTTAACCGGAGACAAGCCATCGTGAAAGAGCTGGATAATCTGGTCAAAATCAACAAACTCAAACAAGAACCCCCCGATGCACAGGAATTTGCAGGGATGGTTCGGGCGGCTGAAACCAAACTCAAAGATGCTGCCATCAGTGGTTTATCTGTCGACAGCCAGTTTTCTCTGGCCTACAGTGCTGCCCATGCTTTGTCGCTTGCTGCATTACGCTGGCACGGCTACCGCTCTGAAAGCCGCTATCTGGTGTTCCAGTGTTTGCAGCATACATTAGACGTGAGTCGTGCAAAATGGCGGGTTCTTGATCAATGCCACAACCATCGTAACCTGGCGGAATACGAAGGGCACCTGGATATTAACCCGCAACTGTTGAAAGAACTGATTCTGCTAACCCATGAGCTGTTAAATCTGGTTAAATCACTCCCTGAAATCTCTTAGGACGTCCGTGACTGGCAACCAGCAACAGAACAAAAAGAACACCCCACAGAGGCCACCGCATGAGCAAAACACCCGCTTCATCAAAAGAGCCAGACAACCTGTTCGGCGAAATCAAAGACCTGATACAAAGAGCCAAACAACGGGCAGCGGTGGCACTCAATGCCGAGATAACCGCACTCTATTGGAAGGTCGGTCAGCGTATTCAGCAGGAAATCCTGAAGGGTAAGCGGGCAGACTACGGCAAACAGGTTATTTCCGACTTGTCCCGCCAGCTCTCCGGGCATTTTGGTAAGGGCTGGAGCCCTCAGCAATTGAGACATTGTATTAAGTTTGCCGAAATCTGTGAGGCTGATGAAATTGTCTCTACAGTGTGGAGACAATTGAGCTGGTCACACCTGAAACTGTTGATTTACATTGATGACCCACTAAAACGTGAGTTCTATATGACCATGGCGATTCAGGAGCGATGGTCTGTCCGCACCTTCAGCGAGCGTACGGATTCCATGCTGTTTGAGCGTACTGCCTTATCCCGAAAGCCGGAAGAAACCATCGTTCACGATCTGAAAATGCTGAGGGATCAAGGGAAAGCCGATCAGGATATCGTTCTGAAAGACCCTTACATTCTGGATTTTCTTGAGCTTAATGATACCTACGTGGAAAAAGATCTTGAGGATGCTATTTTGCGGGAAATGGAGCATTTTCTGTTAGAAATGGGTATGGGCTTCACTTTTGTCGCACGCCAGCACCGAGTTCAAATTGATGAAGATGATTTTTATATTGATCTCTTGTTCTATAACCGAAAACTGAAGCGACTGGTTGCTATTGAACTGAAAACAGGCAAGTTTAAAGCTGAGTACAAAGGACAGATGGAGTTATATCTACGCTGGCTGAATAGATATGACCGTCAGCATGGAGAAGACCCCCCTATCGGCATCATTCTTTGTGCAGGTAAGAAGCAAAAGCAAATTGAATTACTTGAACTGGATAAAAGCGGTATCCATATAGCAGACTATCTCACCAACATACCCTCCAAAGAAATATTGGAAGAGCGCTTTCAGGAAGCCGTCAGCAACGCCCGAAAACGTATTGAGAATAAAACTGAATAGTGGAATCCTCGAATTGTCTCCGCAGTGTGGAGACAATTCAGCCAGATTGATACATTGTGCAGACACTGTCTGCACAATGCCTGAAGAGTCCCATATCGAGACCTTCAGGTACCATTTTGAGACCCTGAAATATGGACAGTACCAGCGAATCCACCTTCCAGAACGATATGATCGCCCGCCTGCAAGCCAAAGGCTGGCTACTGGGCAGTGGCGACCAGTACGACCGGGAAACGGCGTTGTATACCAGCGATGTACTGGATTTTGTCAAAAACACCCAGCCGAAGGAATGGCAAAAGTTCTGCAAAAGCTTTCCGGTGGATTCGGAGCAGCATTTTATCAGCCATCTGGTCAACCAGTTAAAGAAAGCCGATGCCAATGCCATTGATAAGGAGCTTCGCAGCTTTGGCACCCTGGGCGTGTTGCGTCATGGCTTGAAGATTCGCAATGCCCGGTTCTCCCTGTGTCAGTTTATGCCGGAACATACCCTGAATCCGGATACGCTGGCCCGCTATAAAGAAAACCGTTGTCGTGTGGTGCCGGAGCTGGTTTACAGTCCTTATGTCAATCTTGTCCCCCCATCCCAACCTTCCCCCGAGGGGGAAGGCGTCGACGCTCATCTGGCAGAAACCGGTAAAAAAGCCAAGGCATGGCGCATTGACCTGGTGTTGTTTGTAAACGGTCTGCCCGTGGCAACGCTGGAGCTGAAATCAGAATTCAAACAGGCCATTGAAAACGCCAAACGACAATATCAAAAGACCCGTCTGCCCAAAGACCCGGAAACCGGCAAGCCGGAACCGTTGCTGACCTTTAAACGGGGGGCGCTGGTGCATTTTGCCGTGAGTCAGTACGAAGTGTATATGGCGACTAAACTGGCGGGCAGCGATACCTTCTTTCTGCCGTTTAACAAAGGCACGGCTGAAGGCGGTGCAGGCAATGATATTCCTGAAGACCGGAATGAGTACGCCACCGAATACCTGTGGAACGAGGTATTGCTGCCCGACAACCTGCTGAATATTATCGGTCGGTTTGTGCATTTGCAGATCGAAGAGAAGGAAGACTGGGAAGGCCGCAAGTCGAAAAAGGAAACCCTGATCTTTCCCCGTTATCACCAGTGGGATGTGGTGACCAAGCTGATTGCAACGGCCAAGGCAGAAGGCACGGGCAACAAGTATCTGGTGCAGCACAGTGCCGGTTCCGGTAAATCCAACTCCATTGCCTGGACCGCCCACCAGCTTTCTACCCTGTACGACGGTGAAGGCAACAAGCAGTTCCATTCGGTGATTGTAATTACCGACAGAACCGTGCTGGACGATCAGCTACAAGACACTATTTATCAGTTTGAACACGCCGACGGTGTGGTGGGGCGTATCAACAAAAAAGAAGGTGACGGCTCCAAGTCGGAGAAACTGGCAGCGGCTCTGGAGAGTGCTCAACCGATTATTATTGTCACCATTCAAACCTTCCCTTATGTACTGGCGGCCATTGAGAACAGTACCAGACTGAAGGAACGCCGCTATGCCGTGATTGCCGACGAAGCCCACTCGTCACAAACCGGCTCCACCGCCCGCAAGCTGAAGGAAGTGTTGATGGTGGATGGTGCTGATGACGGAGATGAGGACAAAGAGCTGTCTTCTGAAGATATGCTAGATGCCACCATTGCCTCACGCCGGGGCAGCAGCAACCTGAATTACTATGCGTTCACTGCGACACCCAAGGCGAAAACCCTGGAGCTGTTTGGTCGCCTGCCCAAACCTGATGAGCCTGCTTCCGAGAAGAACCTGCCTGAAGCCTTCCATGTGTATTCCATGCGCCAGGCCATTGAGGAAGGCTTTATTCTCGATGTGCTGAAAAACTACACCAACTACAAGGTGGCCTATCAGCTGGCCCAAAAAATAGAGGCCGAGGACGAAGAGGTAGACAGCAAAAAAGCCAAGGTAAAACTGAACCGCTGGGTGCGGCTTCATGAATACAATATTTCCCAGAAGGTGAAAGTCATCACCGAGCACTACAAAGAGCATGTTATGGGCTTGCTGGGTGGTCAGGCCAAGGCGATGGTGGTCACCAGTTCCCGTAAGGAAGCGGTGCGTTACAAGCTGGCGTTTGATAAATACCTCTCAGAACACAAAAGTTCGATAGCCGTGATGATTGCCTTCTCCGGCGAGGTGGAATTCCATAAGGACGATCCGGACAGCTCTGCCCTGCTGGACCAAAAGTTCACCGAAACCAATATGAACCCAGCTCTAAAGGGCCGGGACATGCGCAAAGCATTCGATAGCGACGACTACCAGATCATGCTGGTTGCCAACAAATTCCAGACTGGCTTTGATCAGCCGAAACTCTGCGCCATGTATGTAGACAAGCCCTTAGGTGGTTTGGAATGTGTGCAAACCTTTTCCCGTCTGAACCGTACCTATCCCGGCAAAGCCGAGTGCGGCACTTTTGTATTGGATTTTGTCAATGAGCCGGAAGAGATTCTGGCCGCATTCCAGCCGTATTACCAAATCGCTGAACTGGCGGATGTGACAGACCCGGATAAAGTATTCGACCTTTACGAAAAACTCCGTGCCAGCGGTATCTTTACCTGGAACGAAGTAGAACAGTTCTGCGAGGCTTTTCTTTCCAAGAGCAAAAGCAATGCAGCGGTGAGCAACATTTGCAAGCCCGCTGTGGATCGCTGGCAGAAGCGATACAGTTCTGCCATTGATGCTTATGTGCGTGCCAAGGAGATGTTCGAACGAACCAGGAAGACCAAAGATGCCGTGTTAATCGCTAATGCTGAAAACAGCTTCAAAGAATGCAAGCTGGAAAAAGACCGGCTGGAAATCTTCAAAAAGGACTTAGGCACCTTTACCCGTTTCTACGAGTTTATGTCCCAGATTGTGGACTACGACAACAAAGACCTGGAAAAGCTCAGCCTTTACGCTCGCTACCTGCGCCCACTGCTCCGTGAAAAGGTTATTGAAGAAGATGATATTGACCTGGATAACGTGGTCATGAGCCATTACCGGTTGTCCAAGATTCGCCAGCAAGACATTGAACTCAAGGAAGACGCCGAGGGCTATGAACTGGAACCCTCCAGCGATGTCGGTTCCGCCAAACCCAAGGACAAGAAAGAAGAGTTCTTATCCCAGATTGTGGCACGGCTGAATGAGATGTTTATTACCGACAACCTGACCGATGCTGACTTGATCAATTACGCCTTTACCGTGCGGGACAAACTGGCCGAAAACGAAACGGTGATGAAGCAGATTGAGAACAATACCGCTGAACAAGCACTGCTTGGTGACTTCCCACAAGCCATTGATGATGCCGTGATGGACAGCAACGAGGCTCAACAGGAAATGATGTTGCAGTATCTTTCCAACCCGGAATTGGCTCGGGGCTTTGCTCGGGTTGTGTTTGATATGTTGAAGGGGTGAGTGAGTGCCCACCAGGAGCCTGACCGAGAATAGCTGCCCTACGCGGCAACTGCTCCTGCGTTGCTCTGGTAGCAGAATGCTGACATTGAATTCGGGCAATATCTCAACTAAGTTTCAGCGGTGCTAAAAGAGGTTCGTGCATGAGCAAACAAAAAAACACCGTCAACCTAAGCCTGAACGGCGAGTACAAAAACTGGCTGAAAACGTTGAAACAGAAAGTACTGTCAACTCAGCTTAAAGCCGCTGTTCAGGTGAATTCGACCTTGCTGGCTTTTTACTGGGAACTGGGGGAAGACATTGTTCGTCGACAGGCTCAGGCTAACTGGGGTGAAGGCTTCCTGAAACAACTCAGTAAGGACTTAATGTCGGATTTCCCTGAAATTAAGGGGTTTTCGGAGCGAAATCTTAAATATATTCGCCAATGGTTTCTTTATTACTCCGGGGAGCAGGCAATTGGGCAACAGCTTGTTGCCCAATTAACACAGGTACCCTGGGGACATAATTTGCAAATTATCAGCAAGTGTAAAAGTGTTCCAGAAGCCCTGTATTACGTGAGAAGTACCATTGAGCACGGTTGGAGCCGAAGCGTACTCACTCACCAGATAGAAAGCGGCCTCTGGCAGCGAGATGGACAAGCCGTCAGTAACTTTAGTGCCACCCTGCCAGCCGTACAATCTGACATGGCGCAAGAAACTCTGAAAGACCCTTATGTATTTGATTTTCTCGCCCTGACCCAAAACTACAACGAACGTGAGCTTGAGAAAGGTTTGACCGAGCATATCACCCAGTTTTTGCTGGAATTAGGGGCTGGATTTGCTTATTTGGGCAAACAATTTCATATACAGGTAGGACAACGGGATTTTTATATTGACCTGCTGTTTTACCATGTCCGGTTAGATTGTTATGTGGTGGTTGAGCTGAAGACGGTAGATTTTGAACCGGAACATGCAGGCAAACTGAATTTTTATATCAGAGCCGTGGACGAACAACTGCGTAAAGAGGGCGATACGCCCACTATTGGCATTCTGCTGTGCAAGAACAAAGACAAACTCGTGGCAGAGTACTCTCTCAGTGATATGCAAAAGCCTATTGGCGTTTCGGAATACCAACTCACTCAATCACTGCCGGAAAACTTGCAATCGCAACTACCCAGCGTGGAAGACATTGAACAGGGATTGGGAACTAAAAGATGAGACAGAAGCAGACCGACAACTGAACATTTCAGCGTCGGCCTATGCAAGCTATTCCCTGTAATGAAAATACCATCACAGTTACAGTCGACGGTATTTCCCGATCGGGCTTTTATTTTGAAGCCTCAGACTTGGTACCGTCAGCGTGCCATTCATAAACGACAAAACTGAAGTCTTTCAGGTCTCCCTTGCCATCGAAGGCCAGGTTACCTGTTGGCGTACTAAAGGTGTTTGAACGCAGAACGTCGGCTACTTCTTCAGGGCTTTCACTCTTGGTCAGTTCCATGCCTTCTGCCATAACCTGAACAGCAGAATAGGAAGGGAATACGAAAGGACCGGATGAATCTTCACCTTTTGCCTCGAAGGCGGCTACCAGTTTGGCGTTGGCAGGGTCCTGATCAAAACTCTTCGGCAGTGTCACGAGCAAACCTTCTGAAGCCTGACCGGCAATGGCTGAAATATCCTTGTTGCCCACACCTTCAGGTCCCATGAATTTAGCCTTCAAACCCTTTTCTGCGCTCTGACGCAGAATCAGGCCCAGCTCAGGGTGATAGCCACCGTAGTAAACAAAATCGACATCTTCCTTCTTCAACTTGGCAATGAGCGCTGAAAAGTCCTTGTCACCTGAAGTAACACCTTCAAAGACAGCCACATCAATACCGGCTTTTTCAACCGTGTTCTTAACAGCTGTGGCAATGCCTTCACCGTACTGTTGCTTGTCATGGATAACTGCCATACGCTCAGGCTTTATGCTCTCTACGATGTAGTTACCCGCAGTAGGTCCTTGCAGGCTATCGAGTCCAATTGTGCGGAATATCAGCTCATATCCACGACTGGTGATCTCCGGACTGGTGGAGGCGGGGGTGATCATCAGGATACCTTCATCTTCATAGATGTCGGTGGTAGGCTGGGTAGAAGCGGAACACAGATGCCCTACGACAAAACGGATATCATCATTAACGATTTTGTTGGCAACCGCTACGGCCTGTTTGGGATCACAGGCATCGTCATAGACTACCGCTTCCAGCTGCTTACCATTGACGCCCCCCTGTTGGTTGATTTGCTCTACGGCCATCCTGGCGCCGGTGAACTGCATATCACCATACTGGGCTACAGGACCTGTTACCGGGCCAGCTAAAGCAATTTTTATCGTGTCGGCAGCCTGAGCCAGACCGGAAGCCCCTGCTACGGCTGCAGATACCGCCAGAGCGGCCAGAGTTTTGTTCATTTTTCTTATCATGCTGTAGTTCTCTTGGAATGGACTTAATTCCATTTTCTCATTATCTAAATCCATCTTTCTCTCGAAAAGTTATATTAAGGATTTTTTTCAGTCATAACAGCTTTTTTTCCAAACTTTTTTCTTCGACTTATGTCTAAATCTATACGAACGTCTTAAGGCGGCAGAGCTATCACAGACCTAGAGTGAAAGCATTCAGTAAGGGAATACTCTAAACAAGGATGTAAGGAGAAGCAGTATGGATACGAAACAACATAATACACAGGATAATGAACTGAAAACCGGCGAACTCATTATATTGTCACTTTCTTTAGGCAGCGTTCTGGCTTCGCTTCACTTCTTTTTGAACACCATTTTCTGAACCATGAGTTCAGGAAATCATTAGTGTCCCATATTGGTGACAAGTAATATTTCATGTTAGAGGTCAGGGGAAATGGCCGGGTTTACACCCGGCTCTGGTTATTCAGGGCTTGATGGTTTTAACCCCCTCCGCAGTGCCCAGAAGCAACACGTCAGCAGGTCGAGCCGCAAACAATCCATTAGTTACGACCCCCACAATCTGGTTGATTTTTTCTTCCAGACCCATGGCGTCAGTAATCTCCAGATTCCATACATCCAGAATGATATTACCATTATCTGTCATAACCCCTTCACGGTAAGCGGGGTCACCACCCAACTTAACCAGTTCACGGGCAACATGACTGCGAGCCATGGGAATAACCTCAACAGGAAGCGGGAATTCACCCAACACGTCAACCAGCTTGCTCTCGTCTGCAATACAGATAAACTCTTTCGCCACTGCAGCCACAATTTTTTCCCTTGTCAGGGCTGCTCCACCGCCTTTGATCAGGTGCAGACGATTGTTGGACTCATCAGCCCCGTCAATATAAAAGCGCAGTTCACTGATACTGTTCAGGTCATAAACCGGAATCCCGTGCTGTTTCAGACGATCAGCAGAAGCCTCTGAACTGGCTACGCAACCATCAAAACTGTTTCTGTGTTCTGCCAGAGCATCAATAAAGAAATTGGCCGTGGAACCAGTGCCAATACCGATAATCATATCTTCTTCCAGATGAGGGAGGATCCGCTGCAATGCAGCCTCGGCAGTCGCCTTCTTCAGCTCGTCCTGGGTCATGTCTCTACCTTGCGGTCATGTACAATGAAGCCAGGGATTATACCCCCGGAAACGATCCCCCGCTGAACTAAATACTTCAAATTTCGTATAACCTTTTGTTACTTGAAAACGATAAAAGATTGTTTCTTGTACACATGCCTGTTTAGAATCAGTCCAATCAAGATAAGTTATTACAAAAGTGAAGTCCCATGCCTCATCAGTACATAAGAATGATTCTCGAAGCCAAAGTTTATGATGTGGCGATTGAGACTCCTATTCATGAGGCTCCATTTCTCAGCAAACGTTTGAATAATCAGGTTTTTCTGAAGCGAGAAGACCTGCAACCCGTATTCTCATTTAAAATCCGGGGCGCTTATAACAAGATGGCCCAGTTAACCGCTGAAGAAAAAGCCTGCGGAGTGACCTGTGCTTCTGCCGGCAATCATGCCCAGGGCGTGGCCATGGCAGCCAAGACCATGGGAATTGAAGCCGTTATCGTGATGCCCGGTACTACTCCTGAAATAAAGTACAAAGCCTGCGAGGCCAGAGGAGCCAAGGTCATCCTTCATGGTGATACCTTTGATCAGGCTTTGGCTTACTCCATGAAACTCGTTGAAGAACAGGGCTATACCTTTATTCATCCTTATGATGATCCTCACACCATCGCCGGTCAGGGCACGATCGGCATGGAGATTCTCCGTCAGACTTCCGGTCAGCTCGACGCTGTCTTTGTACCCGTCGGCGGAGGTGGTCTGGCAGCAGGCATAGCGACCTATATCAAGTATCTGCGCCCTGATATCAAAGTCATCGGTGTTGAGTATGAAGAATCTGCTTGTCTGAAAGCCGCTCTGGAAGCTGATGAGCGAGTAACCTTGCCCCATGTGGGTCTTTTTGCTGATGGCATTGCTGTGGCTCAGATCGGCGAAGAAACCTTCAAGCTCTGCCGGAAATACATTGATGAAGTGATCACGGTCAGCTCTGATGAAATCTGCGCATCCATCAAGGATATCTTTGATGATACCCGTTCGGTCTGTGAGCCTGCTGGTGCGGCAAGCGTAGCTGGCCTGAAAAAATATGTCAGCGAGACAGGTGCCAGCAATCAGAAACTGATGGCTATAGCCAGTGGCGCCAATATCAACTTTGATCGTCTGCGTTATGTTTCCGAACGTGCGGAATTAGGTGAGAAGCGCGAAGCGATCATCGCTGTCACCATCCCTGAACAACCCGGCAGTTTCAAAAAATTTTGTGAAACCCTTGGTAAGAGGAATATCACCGAATTCAACTACCGATTCCACGACCCCAAAAATGCCCGAATCTTTGTAGGTGTCCAGGTTCATCCCGATCAAATGCCCATTGATAATCTGACCCAAGAGTTGCAAGAGAAAGGTTATCCGGTAGAGAACCTGACCGACAACGAGATGGCTAAGTTGCACGTCCGGCACATGGTAGGCGGTCACAGTAAAGCCGTAAAGGATGAGGTGGTTTATTGTTTTGAATTCCCGGAACGTCCGGGTGCCCTGCTCAACTTCCTGAACAAACTGGGTGACCAATGGAATATCAGCATGTTCCATTACCGGAACCACGGAGCTGCCTATGGTCGTGTGGCTGTCGGTCTGGAAGTACCAGAAATGGAGAGACCACACATCGCAAAATTTCTGGCTGAGCTGGACTATTACTACTGTGAAGAAACGGATAACAAGGCTTATCAGGCGTTTTTGGGGTGATGACCCGCTGAGATGCCGGGTTTATTATCCAGGACTCAATTCCTCTCAGGAACAAAGCATTGGATAACCGGGATAGGGCGAAGCCTCACAGCTACGCTCACCGGGTAGAAGGAGCTACCAATTGTAGCTCCAACCCCCTCAGATCCCGGCGTGCGGATTTCCCGCACCGGGCTCTTCGATATTTGACTCACAGCACAGCCATGGATTTCATTGCCATAAAAGGCAGCATTATCCTCGGTTTCTGTAGCGGCAGAAGCTGCTTGAGGTTATGGTACTTTTCCCATGGAATCTTGCCTTTCCGGCATCGGCTACACAGCATCTTGTACCAGTAGCGGTCAACAAATCGGTAAAGCTTCTCCATACTTCGGAAGTTTCCTCCCAGACCGTAATACGCATAATGCCCTCTCAACCGTCGATTGATCGCTGTCACTTGTTCGTGCAGCGGATCATGGCGTATTCGTCTCAGCAGTTCCTTCAGTTTGGCTATGCTGCGTCTTAGGCGGGATTTTTCCGTTCTCCTTCCCACCATGAAGTTTCCTTTCAGATTCCTTGTGCAGTAGTGCGTAAAGCCAAGGAAATAAACCGTTTCCGGTCGTCTTCCCCCACGACTGGCAAAACGTCCGAACCTGACTAACCGGGTTTTATCCGGCTCCAGTTTCAGCGCAAATTTCTCCAGTCGCTGTGGCAGCACATTCATGAACCGCTCCGCATCACTGCGATACTGAAAACACACCACAAAGTCATCAATGTACCTGATCAGCCATGCCTCGCCTTTTAGCCGAGGCTTGACCATGCACTCGAACCAGAGGTCAAGCACATAATGCAGGTACAGGTTGCTCAGAACTACGCTGACCGGCCCACCCTGAGGCGTACCTTCTTCACACTCTTGCAACTCCCCGGCCTCCATCACCCCGGCTTTCAACCAGCGCCGTATAAGGTTCAGGATTCTGGGATCACCGACCCGGTGTTCCACAAAACGAAGCAGCCATCCATGGTCAAGACTCCCAAAGAAGTTCTTCAAGTCCGCTTCCAGCACCCAGCTGACCTTTCGGCCTGAAACCACCTCGTTAAAAGTGGACAGGGCATGGTGCGCTCCCAGTCGTGGCCTGCCACCCATGGAACAGGGCAAAAAGTCCTGCTCATAAATAGCATTCAGCACATCAGCAACACTTCGCTGCAAAGCCCGGTCATTGATGCAGGGAACACCCAGAGGGCGCTTTTCCTTTTTCCCCGGCTTGGGTATCCACGCCCTTTTGACCGGCGGTGCCTTGTAGCCTTGCCGATGGATAGACGTCAGTGTCTGTTCCAACCACCGCTTAAAGTCTTTCTTTGTCTCTTCGACAGTCAGCCCATCGACTCCGGGCGATGTGTTGTGTGGAATCTTGTTCAGATTCATACACAGGCTCGCCGGGGTAATGTGATGTGCCAGACTTGTGAAGCGAAGTTTCGGATAACTCCGGGCTTTCGCTGCTACCCTCTCCAGTCCCGTTGCCATGGCTGGTTTACCTTCTCACTGCGTAGAAGACCGTAACTCCCTCAGATGTGGAGCCCATGTTTCCCTGGAAAGGCTCAAATACCGCCAGCCGCTTCCCCATGTGACGGGCTCTCCCCGCCTCGGAGTACTATCAGCTGGTCTGACTTCCTGAACGTCATCAAGTCGTTCTTGCTTTAAAGGCTCGTCGGACCCTACAGGCTCCGCCTGAACGTTCAGGATCTCCCTTGTTCACGTAAAATCATTCGATAACATGCCGTGGGTACGAACCCCGGAAGCAGTCGGGATGCCTTGTCATTAGCGGAGCTCCCGACTTCCGCTTTCCCCATTGAGAGAGAAGGTCAGCCACTTCAACCACGTGCAATTTCGGGGCTAATTATCCCTTAGCAGACGTTACGGCCTGTTATCACCCTGTCTACGCTTCGCAGTAGTCGTTACCTTCTACCACGCAAGACTCGGTACACGGCTGCCGACCACAGCTTTACCGCGATGACCATTTCAGGTCACAAGATTTTACGCGCTTGCAAGGCGCAACTCCCACAACACCCAGTTTACGGGTCCGTACTGGGCGTTTCGGTCAGTTAAGCAGCCAATAATCTAATCAAACCTAATTCATCGAACCAACTATTCGGCAATGCTAAGTGCAGCGCAGGACTCCGGCATACTCGCAACTGCCCTTTGCTAGATCCTACCGTCTGTCTCGTCAGTTCATCACTGACTCCCCGCCTTCTCAGCTCCGCATAACGCTTCGGACTTTTCTCCCATTGACACCAGAGCATAGTCTCGTTGGAATACAATTACTCAAGTATTATTACCATGGTCGTGATACCACTTGGCACACCTGGTAGCATCTGGTGCATCGGCAGACTGCCAGACTAAAGGGTAATACTGCCACTCATTGTTATATTGGCTGACCATTTTGTTATGAACTTTATATAGGGTTGTGACTCCGAACAACATCAATCAATAAAAGAAAAGGAGTTGCATCATGACGACACCGGTCAGCAATATTTCAAATAAAAGATTGCTCTCAACAACAGATATGGCTTCAACACAAAACCCGTACAATTCACAAACATCTGGAGCAACGTGTTATAACAGGTCTGTGGAGTGTTTAGAGCCATCAGTATCTATAAAAATTGATAGATCCAAAAAAAGAGAGAGTGCTTTCGCTGGGTTTCATGAGAGAGGCTTGAAGAATAGAGTGGTATTAAAGCATATCCCTTTTGAAATAAACGGCACTGTGTTTAATTATATCGATGGCAATAAAAGAGATGATGAGCTGGCAAAAAAAATGATTGACATTAGTGACGACAGGCCAAAAAGCTCTTTCACTTTTAATATCAAAACACAAAATGGCAATCACGACTATACACCTTCACATCTATGGCAAAAGCAATTCTTAAAATGTGTAAACTCAGGATTGCAGATTTATTTCGATGATTGCCCTCCAGATAGATTAGTCCCTTTCTTAGGAAATAAGACAGTTGCTGAGATTTATAAAGGTAAAAAAATCCCAGCAACTTGCTATCAGTTTGTGAACTTTATGGAGTTTAATTCAACTTCATTTCTAGATAAATTCCGCAACGAGTATACAAACTTAAAAACTTTAGATACAAACAATCAATTCACTCCTATTGCAATTTTAAAAAACAACGATCCCGTTCATACATTTATTCACATTGGAGATAATGTTTGCATAGGTAAACTGGGGGACGGGAATATTTTTTTCCATACTGCTGAAGATATATTGAGTCATTATCAGGAATCTTTTGAAACTCCTTTGCGTTTGGCGATTGCAAATATTCAACCTTTACAGTTGTGTGGCAACCAACGTCACACTCACTTGCAAAGTCAAGCGCAGCACACAGCTTCGGTTGATTAAGATCCGGCCTTATTGCGTTTAACTCGCTGTAAGGCTCTTGCTAAATTATTGGGATTGGTGATACGTTCCATCAGGCTCGTACCACCCGCCGGGCTTTCGTAATCCTGTGATACCGACACGACCTCAGCTCTCATAGCCTCGCAGCCTCCGTTTCCGCCGTGACCACTTGGTATGAGTTCCAGTGTTTGCTGGACTTGTCTGCGTCCGGTGTATCGAATGACAAAAACTACTCACCACTCTTTACCGTTCGGGCCTTTACTGACATACGCCAGCTACTATGCCGTCTGCTGACTTCTGTGTAGCGATCAGGACACCTTACGATGACCTCAGTCTGAAATGTCAGACACTACACAGACCTCCCGAGGTAAGTCACACCGCCTTCACTGAACAACTGCCGGATCTACTGCCTGAATGTCCGGATGAGTATGGGACTTCGTTATCAATTGCTAACTCGTCCCGACGCAGACAGCCTCATATCCGATTTCTGTTCGTCAGCTCGCAGTTTTGCTCCACACTGCCTTCAGCCTGCACCTCGCGATACAAACCTTGTGTTTCGCTAACCCTTCGCCCTCATCTGGCTGAGCAGGGGACTTTCACCCCCAAGCTGTGCAACATGCTCGACACACAGCAAAAACCCCGGTCAATCTCTCAACCGGGGTTCTGCTTTATTCAATGCCTGGCGATGACCTACTCTCACATGGGGAAGCCCCACACTACCATCGGCGATGTGTCGTTTCACTTCCGAGTTCGGGATGGGATCGGGTGGTTCCAACACTCTATGGTCACCAGGCAAAACTGGTCGAGCCGGTGGCTCTCGAGCTGGAAGCTTTAAGCTGAAGGCTTGAAGCTGTTTCTCGAAAACTAAGGCTCTGGAATCCAAATCTCTTTTAAGCTGTGTCGCCTATTCTTGCTCAACACTCTCGTTCACTGTGTACGGCTTCCAGCTTCAGGCTTCCAGCTTTTGCTGGCAGCTTCGCTGCGCAAATCGCTTTGGCGTTATATGGTCAAGCCTCTCGAGTCATTAGTACGGGTTAGCTCAACGCCTCACAACGCTTACACACCCCGCCTATCAACGTCGTAGTCTTCAACGTCTCTTATGGGCCTTGCGGCCAGGGAAGTCTCATCTTGAAGGGGGCTTCCCGCTTAGATGCTTTCAGCGGTTATCCCGTCCGAACTTAGCTACCGGGCAATGCGTCTGGCGACACAACCCGAACACCAGTGGTTCGTCCACTCCGGTCCTCTCGTACTAGGAGCAGCTCTCCTCAAACTTCCAACGTCCACGGCAGATAGGGACCGAACTGTCTCACGACGTTCTAAACCCAGCTCGCGTACCACTTTAAATGGCGAACAGCCATACCCTTGGGACCGGCTTCAGCCCCAGGATGTGATGAGCCGACATCGAGGTGCCAAACACCGCCGTCGATGTGAACTCTTGGGCGGTATCAGCCTGTTATCCCCGGAGTACCTTTTATCCGTTGAGCGATGGCCCTTCCATT
>NZ_JBLZMU010000001.1:437500-1277500 GCF_053470045.1 Endozoicomonas sp. 2B-B | reverse complement strand
AGCGACTGAAAGCCCACTTCATTCTTCATTAAACAGATCAAACTTCAAAGGTTGTTTAAAACGCACTTTTAGTGCTTTAACGATTTTGGAGCTGGCTTTAACATCCATTCTTTCGATATGAACCAATGAGCGTCCTCTGGACTCCTTCTCATGGATCAACTCTTTAATACGTCTTTCCAGAAATACCTTTCTTAATGCTTTTTTTCTCAGAGATTTCAATCTCTTCCTGAAGCGGCCACAACTCTCTTTGTGCCACAGTGTATTTATCACTCTCAGACAGGTCAAAGTCCGGAAAAAGCGTTTCCTGAAATATTAATAAAGGGTTAGGCCTTACAAGACAGCCCGATGCACTTTTGGATATGACCGAACTAATCAGTTCCCCTTGATGCGTGCCTGTACCCATAATTTAACAGGGCCATCAGCTCGGCGAGAAAGGACTTTTTCTCACGCCTTGGCCAGTGAACGCATTGAATCAGAGGCCAGAGCTTCGTTTCTTAATTACAGCTCTTTCCTTTTGGCCTGCAGACTTCCGGCTTTTGCCTTTAAGTCGTCAGGTTTCGTTATGATAACAAAAAAGCCGGACAGTCTTTGGCTGAGCTACTTTTTTAGGACTTTTAGAGGGCCCCCGACTGGGAGAAGGCGTTCCTGAATGTTCAATCATCGCTTCATCCTGAATTGTTACGCCCTCTTATTATTCAAGGGGCTTTATCAAGGAACTATGGATAACAAGCCCCTGCTCTATGTTTATTCACCCCAAAACGAAAACACCCGCAATCAAGTGCGGGTGTCTGCGAAATAACAAGTGCCTGTCTAGCCAGACCGAGCCTCCATCGAACCTTTAACCTTCTTCATCGCATTTTTTTCCAGCTGTCTGATTCGCTCAGCTGATACGCCATAGTGTTCTGCCAGCTCATGAAGAGTTGCTTTATCCTCATTAAGCCATCGCCTCTGAAGAATATCCCGACTGCGCTCATCGAGTGTTGCCAGAGCATTTCTCAGCAGGTTCACTGAAGAGTCGGACCAATCCGAGTCTTCCAAAATTCTCGCCGGATCCGCTCTCTGGTCTTCCAGATAGTGGGCAGGCGCTACGGAGGTGCTGTTCTCGTCGCTGTCGTCCGAATAACCATCGAAGGCTGTGTCGTGACCAGCCATTCGACCTTCCATTTCACGAACCACTTTGGCCTCAACACCCAGGTCATTGGCAACAGCCTTAACTTCATCATTACTGAGCCAGGAAAGGTGTTTTTTGGAGCTGCGAAGATTAAAAAACAACTTGCGCTGTGCCTTGGTGGTCGCCACCTTTACAATACGCCAGTTCTTCAGGATAAACTCATGGATTTCGGCCTTCACCCAATGCACTGCAAAAGAGACCAGACGAACACCCACTTCCGGGTTGAACCGTTTTACGGCTTTCATCAAGCCTACATTCCCTTCCTGGATCAGGTCAGCCAGAGGAAGTCCGTACCCACTATAGCTCCTGGCTATATGAACCACAAAACGCAGGTGAGACATAACCAGCTGACGGGCAGCTTCCAGATCGTTCTTGTAGTAGAGCCGCTCTGCCAGACTCTTTTCCTGCTCAGCAGACAACACAGCAATAGCACTGACTCCCGTAACGTAGGCATCAATATTTTGCCCCGGGACTAAGATATCAACTGGCTGTATACTGGTTCCCATAATCCACTCCGGTTGAGTGCCAAATTAGCACTCGACTTAGTTCAAACTCCAAATACACATACCGTAACAAAGACAACAGACTGGCTTTCAATTGAATAATAACAAAAATCGAGCCTACTGACCTGAGCAACTTTACGCTCTTTTACGATAAAAAAACTACAAGGAAAAGGCTAAACTCGCCAATTCTTGCCAAACCCTCTACCAAGGCTGCACTTCTATTGTCCGTACATGACGATAGCAGCTCATTGCTGCACCTGCCACTCCCAGGAAAACACCCGAGACCAATAATGAAAAAAACATCGCAAAGCCGGGCCCTAACGGCGTAAAGCTGCTGCCATACAATGCAGCGAGCTCCAAAACTCCTGACATCAAACCAGCAAGCACAGCAAGTATAATCAGCAGAGCCAACAAAGCACCTCCCAGCCCATACCACACTCCCATGTAAAGGAATGGCAATGTGACAAAGCCATCGGTTCCACCCACCAGCTTGATCACTTTGATTTCAGCCCTGCGACTCTCAACGCTGAGACGTACAGTATTACCTATCGTCAGCAGTACAATAATCCCGAGAAGCACTGATAGTATGACGGTAAAACGCTCCAACAATTGCGTCATAGACTGAAGTCGCTCAATCCATTCCTGATCCAGCCGAGCTTCCATTACTCCTTCTTTGACCTGATATTTTTTCATTAGTTCACTGAGATGCTCAGAATTTAACCCTTCCCGGGGTGTAAGCTCCAGAACCCCCGGCAGAGGATTGAAGCCCAGGGCATCAATAACCCCTTTCATCTGGGCCCTCTCCTGAAATTTATTCAGCCCTTCATCCGGACTGATATAAAGGAACTGCTCAATGTCCGGATCATCTCTGGCTTCAACCCTGAGGCGATTGATCTGGTCACGCCCCAGCTTGTTTTCAAGATAGAGAGAAATTCTGGGCTGACCTTCCCAGTCATGACCCAATAACTGCAGATTGTTGGACAAAAGTACAAGAATCGCAGGTAGCGCAAAAGCCACCGCAATCATCAGACAGTTCAGAAAGGAAGCAAAAGGTGTCTTGAAGATACGAACTAATGAATCACCTGCCACCTGTCGGTGCAGGCTTTTCAGGTAAGCCATTGAGAAGCCTGTTGCCTTTTTTCTGGCCGCCCCTCTTTCAGCATCATTGTCTTTAGGCGTCCCAGTCTCGGGCTGTTTTTTCCGACTACCGTCTTCGTTTCTGACACTTTTTCTTGGAAACACGCCTAATGCACCTCCTGATCGTTAACCAGATGCCCTTGATCCAGAGTCAAAATGCGGTGGCGCATACGGGCTACCAGTGCCAGATCATGACTGGCAACCAGAACCGTAACGCCTACCTGGTTAAAGTTTTCAAACAGCTGCATGATTTCAGCGGACAGATTAGGGTCGAGATTACCGGTTGGCTCGTCGGCCAGTATCAGAGGAGGCCGGTTAACAACCGCACGAGCCAAACCCACACGCTGCTGCTGACCGCCGGAAAGCTGAGCCGGATTCATTTTCTCTTTTTTCAGAAGCCCCACCATATCCAGGGCAGCCCTGACCCGCCCCGCACATTCATGGTAAGTGTACCCGGCAATGATCAGAGGTAAGGCAACGTTATCAAACACAGATCGATCAAAGAGCAGCTGATGATCCTGAAAAACCAGGCCTATATTTCTGCGAAAATAAGGAATCTGGCCACGCCCCAGCTTGCTGGTCTCGTGTCCTCCTACCCATATGCTACCGGTGGTTGGTTGCTCCATCAGCATGATGAGTTTCAGCAGAGTACTCTTACCGGCTCCAGAATGGCCGGTAAGAAAAGCAATTTCACCCCGATGCAGATGAAAGCTGGTCTGTTCCAGCCCCACATGCCCTCCGGGATAACGCTTGGTGACATTGTCAAAGCGTATCATTCAGGACTTCCCTGCTACTCTTTTTTCATGGTTTAAGGCTCAACCGGATCGAACAGAGCTTCTACAAACTCATCGGCAGAGAAAGGCCTCAGGTCGTCTATCTGCTCACCCACCCCCAGGAAACGGAGCGGTAGCTGCATCTGTTTGGACAGGGCAAAAACAACTCCACCCTTGGCAGTTCCATCGAGCTTGGTGAGCGCCATACCCGTCAGGTTCACCGCTTCGTGGAATATTTTGGCCTGATTGAGCGCATTCTGCCCTGTGCCTGCATCCAGAACCAGCAGCACTTCGTGGGGAGCTGAAGCATCCAGCTTACCCAAAACCCGCTTAACTTTGCGCAGCTCGTCCATCAGGTTATCTTTGTTGTGCAGGCGACCGGCTGTGTCGGCAATCAAGACATCTACCCCACGAGCTTTGGCTGCTTCAAAAGCATCATAGAGCACAGAGGCACTATCAGCACCTGTATGTTGGGCAATCACGGGGATATCGTTTCGTTCACCCCAGACCTGCAGCTGTTCCACAGCAGCGGCCCGGAAAGTATCACCAGCAGCCAGCATCACTTTACGACCTTCAGCCTGAAGCTTGCGTGCTACTTTACCGATCGTTGTCGTCTTGCCGACGCCATTAACGCCCACAACGAGAATAACAAAGGGCGTTTTCTGCTCATCAATAACCAAAGGCTGGTCAGCAGGCTTGAGAATTTCCTTAAGTTCAACCTTCATCGCAGAGATCAGCGCGTCGGCGTCACCCAGCTCACGGTATTTCACTTTTTTGGTCAGTTTCTCGATAATTTCCGTCGTGGCTTCAACGCCTACATCCGATATCAGAAGTTGTGTTTCCAGCTCTTCCAGCAGATCTTCGTCGATTTCTTTTTTACCAACAAAGATTTCCGCAACACCATCAACAAAGGCGCTGCGAGTCTTGCCAAGACCGCGCTTCATGCGAGCAAAGAAGCCCTTCTTCTCGTCCTGAGGCTCGTCCCTTTCTGCAACCACAGGTGGAGTAAAAGTACTTTCAGCTTGCGGAGCTTTTATGGCTTCTGCCGTTGGGAATGTCTGCTCCCGGGGGGCTTCCTCAGCCACTTCAAGCGGGTGCTCATGCACAGGCTCAGCCTGAACAGGTTCGATAGAAACGATCTCTTCTGCTGACTCTACAATTGCCTTTTCGACTTCTGCCCGAACAATTGTCTCGTGGAGGGCTGCTGTCGGCTCAGTTTTCGGACTCTCATCTATAACCGGGGCAGGCTCGCTCTGTTTCTCTTCTTTGCGTCCCCAGGGCCAAAAACGTCGCTTCGCCGTTTTCTCATCACTTTTGCGAGAACCGAACATAAACTACTTCATCAGAATGGATTAAAAGGGTCACCGTATTAAAGCAGGTGGGTCTCAGGAAGCTAATCAAGAGCAATTAAAATGCCTGACAGCCTTCCGGAACTGTGTATCCTATCTTACAGCCATGAACGAATGAAGCTTTTTAAAATTAAAATAGTTCCAGCAAGGTAAGGGTATCTCCTCAGAAACCATGGTTATCTCATTCGGCAACTGATGTACAATCGCTGCCTCAATGCCATCAACCGGAGTGATCAATGGCGCGAAGAGCAGCCTTCAGGCATGGCCTTAATAATAAAGGTGGCGGACAATTAAGAATCATTGGCGGGCAGTGGCGCAGCCGCAAGCTGCCTGTCGCTGATCTTCCGGGCTTGCGCCCCACCTCAGATCGTGTGAGAGAAACCCTGTTTAACTGGCTGGCGCCCTGTGTTCCGGGTGCCAGTGTTCTTGATTGTTTCAGTGGAACTGGCGCTCTATCCCTTGAGTCTCTCTCTCGTGGCGCCAGGGAAGCCACCCTGCTTGAGGCAGCTGCCGAGGCGGCCTCACTCCTTAGCAAAAATCTGAAAGCCCTTCAGGCAGAAAATGCCAGAGTCATTCGCACCGACAGTCTGATATGGCTACAGCAAGTGGCAGACAAGACATTCGACCTGATCTTTCTGGACCCTCCATTCAGACAGGGATTACTGAAAGAGACATGTCGTCTGCTTGATAAAAATGGATACATTCACAGCAACACCCTTATTTACATTGAGGTAGAAAGAGAACTATCTCCTCTGCCCGTACCTTCAAACTGGACCATTACGAAAACCAAAAACGCAGGTCAGCTAAGTTACTACCTGTTAAGTGTCGAGTGAGTTTAAGCTACAAAAATGATGAGTAAAGTAGAGTCTCCCTGCATTCGCCAATGCGCACTTAACGAAGATCAGGTTTGTACCGGCTGTTTTCGAAGCCGGGCAGAAATTGCCCAATGGAGCCGGGCCAACCAGGATGAACAGAAAGAGATTGTTTTCAATGCTCAAAAACGCTCCGAAGCTCAAAATCACCACCCCTGATAAAAGCGACTTATGTCGCTTTTAATCAAGATTTTATCCCAATGCTTCTGCCAGAGACTCTGTCGCTGAATTGAGCCACTCACCCTGACCATCACAGCCACCATTCGCTATAAACCAAAAGCAGCTGAACAATCGATACAAACCCTACCATTCGAAAACAACATCACTCACATGGTAGTGGACTTAACCTATCGTTCTAGGTAACCTTCACACCGCCGAGATTCTTCTAACACTCTCTTTTCAGACGAGAACTCTAAGGAGTGGTCAAATGAAACAACCCGTCCGTATCGCAGTCACAGGTGCAGCCGGTAACATCAGTTACTCCCTACTGTTTAAAATTGCTGCTGGTGAAATGCTGGGCGCGGATCAGCCGGTGATTCTGCAGCTGGTTGAGATTCCTCAGGCTATGGACAAGCTGCGTGGCGTGGCCATGGAACTTGAAGACTGCGCTTTCCCACTGGTACACGGCATCAGCCTGCACGATAATCCGTTCGATGGATTCCGTGGTGTTCATTACGCCATGCTGGTGGGTGCACGTCCACGTAGCAAAGGCATGGAGCGTGCCGATCTTCTGGAAGCTAACGCCGTTATCTTCGCCGAGCAGGGTAAAGCACTGAACGAAGTGGCGAATCGCGACGTTAAAGCCCTGGTGGTAGGTAACCCGGCTAACACCAACTGCCTGATTCTGTCCCGCAATGCCCCGAATCTGGACCCTTCCCAGTTCTGCGCTATGACCCGCCTGGACCACAACCGTGCCAAAGGCATCCTGGGTAACAAACTGGGCGTTAACCCGTCTGACATTGACGGTGTTTGCGTTTGGGGTAACCACTCTCCAACCATGTACCCTGACGTTCATCACGCTACTGTTCTGGGCGAAGAGTCTGCCATCAGCAAGATTGACGAGAAATGGTACAAAGAAGATTTTACACCTCGCATCCAGAAGCGTGGTGCCGAGATCATTGAATGGCGTGGTCTCTCTTCCGCTGCCTCTGCCGCGCAGGCCGCCCTTGACCACATGCGTGACTGGGCTCTGGGCAGCAATGGCGAAATTGTCAGCATGGGAATTATCTCCGACGGCAGCTACGGCGTAGCCAAAGGCATTTATTACTCTTTCCCATGTATCTGCGAATTCGGTAGCTACCAGATCGTTCAGGGCCTGGAGATCAACGAATACGGTCAAAGCATGATGAAGAAGACCGAAGAAGAACTGCTGAGCGAGAAAGCGGCTGTCGATCACCTGCTGCCAGCTGAAACCGTTGAGTCCCGTGAAAATCTGAGAAAGTCTGAGCGTACTGGCCAGACCGCTTACGACAATGGTCTCGACAAGGCTGACGTTTACTACAAAGCGGATCGCATCTGCTGATCCGCCTCCTGCAGGAGCTGAGTCTATCAGCTCCTTTTTTCTTTTTTTCTGCTGCCTCTTAACTCATTCATTCAGCCCCCTCATAGGCACAAAATACTCTGCTTCCAGTTCGGCAAAGGAGTCTCTGGCCACTTCACTGACATAAGGCCGGTCCATAAGCAAAATCTGATAAAAAGCTCTTCGGTATAGTTTTTTTGGCAACAATTCGTCTTCTTCAAGAAACGCCGCACTGACCAGCTCCTGCCAACTGCTGAGCACCATGAAGTGGTTCAACGCCAATGCTTCCACTTCATGCTTTGGCACTGCCATAAAGCCTGACAACACAAGCCCTGCAATAATTTTTTCCAGTACCTCCAGAGAGAGCCTTGCAAACTGTTGATAGGCAGAACGGAGCTCGCTGCTCCTGCTCATAACCCCATGAACATCACGGTAGATAAAACGGAACTCCCACATACCGGCCAGAGCCAATTCCAAATAGCTTCGCTTATCCTGAAAGTTCAGCGGAGGGTCTTCCGGAATAACCATACTGGCGGCAATGTTGTCTATCAGACGTTGAAAAAGTGCGAGGATAATCTCATCTTTATTCCTGAAATGGTAATAGAGATTTCCGGGAGAAATCCTCAGGTCTGCGGCAATATGGTTGGTCGTTACCGCCCTTTCGCCCCGGTCGTTAAAAAGCTCGAGAGCTTTGTCCAAAATACGATCACGAGTTTTAACTGCCATAAATACCCTTGAAATCCTGTCAGCAAATCGCTAAATTTCAGTTTAGAGTAATTACTCTAAACAATCAAAAACCCACTAACCAGCCAGATTCTTAGTGAAAAACATGTAAACCAGATCGGCTGAAGGAGACCTGTATCATGAGCCTTAGTGAAATTGACCAGCCTACAGAGACTGGCTCATCGGAGCAAATCACCGCCAGTGATCCATCTTCCAGCCAGATCGCAAGGATGAAATCATCTCTGGAGGCCCAGCAACAAGCTTTTCGAACTCAGCCAAACCCCTCTCTCCAGCAACGCAGGGAATGGCTTAAAACACTGAAAAAAGGTTTGAAAAAACACCAAAAGGCTCTGGTAGATGCCATTAACAGAGATTTCGAGGGCCGTGCCGAAACCGAGACTCTGTTGGCCGAGTTTATGCCATCCCTCTCTACCATCGATTACTGCAGCAAGAATCTGGCTAAATGGATGAAGCCCAGTAAACGACATGTATCAATCACTATGCAGCCGGCTTCGGCAAAAGTGGTGTATCAGCCTCTGGGCGTTGTCGGTATTGTTGTTCCCTGGAACTACCCTCTCTTTCTGGCCATAGGGCCTCTGGCAACAGCTCTGGCTGCCGGAAACCGGGCTATGATCAAGATGTCCGAGTTCGCACCGGCTACCTCCAGACTCTTTGCCGAGATGATTGCGGATATCTTTCCTGCTGACCTGGTCACTGTCGTCAATGGTGAAGCTGAAGTGGCAGCCGCTTTCACCGCTCTGCCGTTCGACCATATTGTCTTTACCGGATCCACTCAGGTCGGCAGGCATGTAATGACGGCTGCTGCCAAAAACCTCACCCCTGTAACCCTTGAACTCGGCGGAAAATCTCCGGTGATCATTGACGACGACTTCCCTATACAGGAAGTAGCCGAGCGTGTCTGCTACGGGAAATCAATGAATGCCGGACAAACCTGCGTTGCCCCTGATTACATACTGGTCAAGAAACAACGCAAGGAAGACTTTGTGGAAGCCTACCTGAAGGCATTTAGCAGTATGCATCCGTCAGTGAATGACAGTCAGCATTACACTGCCATTATCAACGAGAGACAACACCAGAGGTTACTCAGCCATATTGAGGATGCCAAAAATAAAGGAGCTGAAATCCGGGTGGGAAATAATGAGGAAATTACCGATGGTTCCCGTCGTTTACCTCCGCACCTGATTCTGAATGCTACGGAAGATATGAGCGTCATGCAGGAAGAAATTTTTGGTCCACTGCTGCCCATCATTGAGGTCGACAACATTGATGACGCCATTCAGTTCGTCAATAACCGTCCCCGTCCACTGGCGCTTTATTATTTTGGTGAAAACAAACAGACTCAGGACAAAGTTCTCACTCACACCCACTCAGGAGGTGTCTGCCTGAATGAAACCCTTTTCCATGTTGCTATCGATGATATACCTTTTGGTGGAGTGGGTGCTTCCGGTATGGGCCATTATCACGGAAAAGAGGGCTTTCAGGCGTTGTCCAAGGCAAAATCGGTCTTTAGCAAAGGACGTTTCAACAGTGTCCGATTTGTATTCCCCCCCTATAATACCTGGCTGAAGAAGAAGATGATCAAATTCCTGTCAGGCTCCTGATCATTCGGATCCGGACTGTCATTCGATAGTCCGGAATCTTTATTCAAAGAAGTTCTGAAAGCAACTATCTATCATCCAGTTACCCTGTTTTTAGTCAGGTTGTTTGTCACCTTCGATTGATTTCGATACCATTCGGCCTTCGTTATCTTTAGATTGAAGAACTCTGCTTTAACCATTTTCAGTAGAAACGGGCAGATCAGGACGCACAGTCTTTCACTACAGGCATCTGTGAAGTCATGGAGTTTTCGGAATATTGATCCTGGCAGGTCGGGGTCAACCTGACTCAAAGGCTTCCCGGGACATCAGCAGGAAATGCATTTTCAATGAGCAAAGTAATCTACCCTGGCACTTTTGACCCTATCACCAAAGGCCATCTGGACCTGGTAGAACGGGCGGCAAGAATTTTTGATAACGTGGTCATAGCGGTAGCAGAAAGCCCTAAAAAGAAGCCTCTGTTTGATCTGGCCAAACGTGTTGAGCTGGCAGAAGAAGTGACAGCTCACCTTAATAATGTTTCGGTAACAGGTTTCAGCTCTCTGCTGGCTCACTTTCTGGAAGAACAGAAGGCCACTGTGATTCTGCGTGGTCTGAGAGCCGTATCCGACTTCGAATATGAATTTCAGATGGCCAACATGAACCGGATTCTGGCACCCAGTGTTGAAAGCCTGTTTCTGACACCTGCTGAGCAGTATTCTTATATTTCTTCTACGCTGGTACGGGAGATAGCCTCACTGGGTGGAGATATCGACAAGTTTGTCTCCCCCTGCGTTCAGGAAGCCCTGAAAGACAAATTTGGTCCAGACGTCAAAAGCTGATAGAGCGCCACGAACCTGGCGGCTTGAGCTGAAACACTCGTGCGGAACTGGAGATTACATCATGTCCCTGATCATTACTGATGACTGCATTAACTGCGATGTCTGCGAGCCTGAGTGCCCGAACAGTGCGATCTCTCCCGGGGAAGAGATTTACGAGATAGACCCTGACCTCTGCACCGAATGTGTTGGTCACTACGATGAGCCGCAATGCCAGCAGGTTTGCCCGGTCGACTGCATCCCCAAAGACCCGAATAATGTCGAGTCACAGGATGAGCTTATGGAAAAGTATTTGATTATTACGGCGGCCGCCTGATCGCGGTCTTTTTCATTGCTCATGTTCCACTGGAGTCTGCCTGCAAACAGACTCCTAACTCAAAAACTCCCCTCTCTGATACTCCCGAACAGCCTGCATCACTTCTTCACGGCTGTTCATGACAAAAGGTCCATATTGCACAACAGGCTCATTCAAGGGTTTACCGGCCAGTATCAGAAAGTCAGCCTGCCGTTCTGCACTCACTACCAGCTCGTCACCTTCTGCGAAAACCGCCAATTCTGATTGGCTGATGAGTTGATCGGTGTCCGTCTGCAGTTTTACCTCGCCTTCATAGACATAGACCATCAGTTTTTTGTGACTTAGAGGCAGCTTGATAGTGCTGTCTTGTTTCAGCGATACGTCCAACAACAGCGCATCGGTCACCTCTCTCTTCAGTGGAGCTGATAATTGCCGACCATCCAGCTCTACTTCACCCACCAGCAACCTTGCTGACCAGCCTTCACAGGACAGAACAGGGAAATTATTCTCACTGATATCAAGATACTCCGGATCACTCATTTTCCGGGCAGCGGGCATATTCAGCCAGATCTGGAAACCATGCAGCTCATCATTTTCAAGAATGGGCATCTCTGAATGAACAATCCCCTTGCCAGACTTCATCCACTGCACACCGCCTGACTCAATAGACCTCTGATTACCCAGATGATCTTCATGTCTTAAGCCCCCCAATTTCATATACGACACCGTCTCGATGCCTCGATGAGGATGAGCCGGAAATCCGGCACCCAGATCGCCAGAACCGTCAGTTCTGATTTCGTCCAGCATCAAAAAAGGATCCATAAGCTTATGCTGTCCAGAGCCCATCACTCGCTTGAGTTTCACCCCGGCTCCGTCTGAAGCCGGACGGGCCGACACTAGTTCCAGCAGACTTCTTGCTTGCGTCACTTTATGCCACCAGTTGATCAATTCTTTCTGCAGCTTTACCCAGCGCTACTTCTCTTGCGTCACCACCTTTGGCAAGTCCTTCTGCATAGATGAACTCAACATCAGTAATCCCGATAAAGCCAAGGAAGTGCTTAATCAGTGCCGTTTGTGTATCCATAGGTGTTCCCTGATACTCACCCCCTCTGGCCGCCAGGATATAGGCTTTTTTGCCCTTCAAAAGCCCCTGTGGTCCCTGCTCGGTGTAGCGAAAAGTGATGCCTGCGCGAGCAATATGATCAAAGTATGTCTTCAGGGTTGATGGCATTGTGAAATTGTACAGGGGCAGTCCCATTACCAGCACATCGGCTTCATTCAACTCATTGATCAAACGATCTGAAAGGCTGGCTATGCTCTTCTGATGTTCATTACGCTCTTCCTCTGGCAGGCTGAAGCCCTTAAAGCTTTCTGCTGTCAGGTGAGGAATTGGTTCTGAACCCAGATCGCGATAGATCACTTTATCCACAGTCCGGGTCTGGGTGTATTTTTCCACAAACTGTCTGGCCAACTGCCCTGACTGTCCTTCTGAGCCAAACAGACTGGAATCGATTTGCAGGATAGTACTCATATTAATCTCCGGTTCATTAAATTGCCTTGGTTAAGCTTAATTTAATATCGATTTTTACGAATAAAAAGCGCAAAATATCCCTTATAAATATCGAATTATTAGATTATAAGTTCGTAAACCATGGCTAAAGTCACCCTTGAACAATGGCGAATGCTCCATGCGGTCGTTGAACATGGCGGTTTTGCACAAGCCGCAGAAGCCCTCCATAAAAGCCAGTCCACCGTCAGCTATGCCGTAAATAAATTGCAACAGCAGCTGGATGTTGAAGTCCTGGTCATCAAAGGCAGGAAAGCAGAATTAACGGAAGCCGGAAAAGTGCTGATCAGGCGCTCCCAATCCCTGCTGAAAGAGTCTGATGCAATAGAGAAGGTTGCTGACAGCCTGTCACAGGGTTGGGAAGGTCGCATCATTCTGGGTGTTGATGTCATCTTTCCGCCCCAGCTGCTCTCAACCTGTCTGAAAAGACTGGCCTCCGAGTGCCAGCAGACCCATATTGAGCTCGTGGAAACGGTACTTTCAGGTACTACAGACATGATGGCTACTGGTCAGGGAGACCTGGTGATCAGTGGTCTGGTACCACAGGGGTTTATGGGAGAACCTTTGATGAAAGTGACTTTCAAGGCTGTCGCTCACAAGGACCACCCGTTGCATCAGCTAGACAGCCCCCTGAGCCTGAATGACCTCAAGCAGCACCGCCAGATTGTCATCAGAGACTCGGGCGTCAAGAGAGTGGATGCCGGATGGCTGGAAGCGACAGAACGCTGGACCGTTAGCCATATTAGCACATCCGTAAGAATGATTTCCGAAGGGCTTGGGTTTGCCTGGCTACCAATCGCTCACATAGAACAGGAACTGGCCTCTGGGATGCTGAAACCATTAAATCTTCAGCCTCACGGCTCTCGGCGTCACCAGATATACCTGATTTATACCGATCAGGATTATGCGGGCCCTGCCGTAAAGTCTTTGGCCAATATTTTGAAAGAAGTCTGCGCTGACACAGACAAGCCAGCACATTGATGGGACCGATCAAAACAAAAATCAGAAAAGAGGCTCAGCCAATCTTTCGAAGCTCTCCCAGTTTGCCATCGGACCCGTAGGAGATTTCAAAAGTACCATGAACCCCTTCACGAGTGACAAACTTGAGAAGGACATCGTAAGGAATGCTCATGCTAAAACCTTCCCGGGTACTGACCTGGACACGGTTTTTCTTGCCTTGGTAATACTGCAGGACCTGTTCTGAATTCAAACTGACAGAGAAGGTAGCCTTATTCATTCTGGACTCCATTCCGCATGTTCAAGCAAATTATGATATCGGCCGCAGGGGGCCTGTGACCAGTAACGAGACTTGTATCATTTTAGCAAAATCAGCACACACACGAACAAGCCCGGTCATTAAAAATAACCAGGCTTATTATCTCAACTCTAACAGTCAGAGTTTACTGATTGGGCGGAGGCGCCATCAAACCTTCAGGCATTTCCATGTTGTTGGGCACCTGCATCTGCTGCATGACTTGGTTGATAGAATCCCTGATGCTGGCAATCATCGCTTTGTAGCCTTCATCAAAGCCACGATAAAAAGCCTGCTCGGTAGGCTTAACATCATCACCTTCCTGCTTGTAGATAGCAGACTGTTTGCCTTCAGGGTTTTCGCCACTGAAGAAGGCTTCCATGGAAGTGGGAACGGTGAGAGCGACACGACCACCAGCCATATAACCGTCAATGAAGCGCTCTCTCAGAAACGGGTTTTCACTGCTGCCGATACTGGCAGAACGATAGGCATCGTCGGCCTCACACCAGCGATCTTTGTATTCACTGGCTTTATCTTCATCACGGCAGTTGTATTCCAGAACACCCAGCTCTGCAACCACTCGCTGATAGCCTTCGCGGTAGCCCGCTTCATCAGGCTTTTCAGTCTTTCCTTCCAGAGCCTCTCGAGAGACCTGACTGGTTTCCGCTCGACGGGCATCGTTGATACCCTGACGGTAACCTTTCAGATAATTGCCAAAGTTGGCAACATTACCAGCCATTGGGCTCTGATCAAAAGCTCCACGTGCCTCACACCATGTCTGCTTGAGCGCATCAGTGGTATCAACAGTGGTGCAATCATAGGCTTCTTCTTCGGCAACCGGACGGGCAGGCTCACCGGTTGAAGGAGCCACCTTCGGACAATCCCGCTTCTCCGAACAGCCCTGAAGCAGTGACAGTAATAAAACAACAGGTACGATACCTGCAAACATTAACCTACGCATTCGACTCTCCTTCCCGAGGGGTAATTGTAATTTCCAACATAAAAATCATTGACCATCAAGATTGCCATGATTTGAATCCGACAGGGGTCTGGCAAAGTTCTGCCCTATTAATATCATTAGACGGAGCTGGTTAAATATAGTTCAGAAAAATTGTTAATTTTCTTTTTTAGTCCCTGTGGATATATCCGGTGTTGAATGAGCCTCAGGCTCTTTTAGCTGGCACAATGCCGACCAGTCAGAGCTTTGCACAGAAGCTACCAACTGGCCCCATTGCTCAAGAGAACAGGTTTTCCCACAGGACAGAACCAGAGGCTCGTCATTTAATGAAGCCTGAACAGTCCTGTTTGAGGCCGAGAAGCGCAGGGTTAACATACTGGTATAGGGAACATTAGACTCTGCTGGGCTCCCCAGAGCCGTCATCAGGGTCAGTATGTTGCTGTCACTGACAGACAACAGATAGAAGTATTCACAGGTGGTTTTGCCACTTTCAAGACAGCTCTGATACTGCTGATAACGCTGGTCAATCGCCTTCACAAGATACTGGCTGGCCAGCTGGACTATACGCCTGTCTTTGCTCATTTGAGGCATAAACCAGTCAATCAGGTCCTCCAGCTGCTGTTCATCCCGGGGTGTCAGAAAGTCTGGCAGAGGAAGATTATGCAGTTTTCTGATATGCAATGCGTCGGCAAGGCTCATCATGGCGTGGAGTGTTGGCTTGTGCCCTGACTCTTTGGCCCAGAGCCTGATCCTGTCGAGCCCCATTTCTTCTGCCTTCTTTTGCCACAGAGGACTCTTTTGCAGATCGCCAATCAGGGCTTTGTAGCCAGTGCAGGCTTGAGTAAATCCGAGAAAATAATCGTCTTGCAGAGGGTAAGCATAAACCGGTGGAACAGCCGCAAACTCATTGCCTGAGCCTGTTTTGAGGCTGTCGGGGTAAATAGCCTGAAGCATGGTGGTGGCGCACTGGATGGTTCTGTCCAGGCCACGGGCCTGATGATAACTGAGATCCGGATTCCAGCGGGAAGGAAAATCAGCCGGAAGTTGTGTCTGCCTGAAATGCTTACCCGCTTCATAACACTGCTTGAAGCCAGTGTCTGTCATCTCACCGGGCCCCATGGGCCAGAGTTCGGGATTTAAAGGGTACCTTGGACTTCGATCTCCATGGCGCACCAGTGTGACAATGAAGTCATGAGAGTCGCGGTGATTGTCATTGTCGTCAGGCTCTGACTGAGCATGAGCCGTCATTAAAAAACACAATATACCCCAGACCAGAAGACACTCTTTCATTCTTTTATTCCTGATTAATTAAAGAATCAGACAACAGAGCATAGAAAGAAAAGTAACAATTGTTCAGAAAATGCGTCTGGATAGACAAACAATTTCGAGCTTTCAGACTCCCAGTGCATGTTTGATCAACATATCTTTGGCAAAAGGCAGACTATTCGCCCACTTCAGTCCGGTATTCCTCAGCCAGCGAAGACCGATATCGTCAGCGGCAAAGAGGTTCTGTAAACCCTCCATGGACTTCATCATCAACAAATTACTGCCCATTCTTCTGCGCTCATACCGATTCAGGATATGACTGCCAGAAAAGTCATCGCCACGTTCAATAGCACGATTGATTTCTTCAGAGAGAACCTCCACATCCTGCAGCCCAAGGTTCACACCCTGACCCGCCAAAGGATGAATGGTATGGGCTGCGTCACCTGCCAGCACAATTCTATTCCGGTGATATTGGCGGGCGTGTCGCTGCCTGAGAGGAAAGCGAAAACGGGGATCGGCTGAAAGCACCTTCCCGAGCCTGGATTCAAAAGCGCATTCTACAGCCTGACAAAAAGCCTCATCATCCAGGGACTGGACTTCGTCGGCGCCATCGGGAACCAGCGACCAAACGATGGAGCAGAAGTGTTTTTCTCCCCGGCTGGGCATGGGCAGAAACGCCAGAGGCCCGGAAGCCAGAAAGATCTGCCAGGCGGTATCCTGATGATATTGCTCTGTTTCTACGGTGGTGACCACAGCATGATGGAGACAGTCTTTCTGACTGGAAGGAATACCCGAAAGTTTCCTCAGGCGCGACTCGGCCCCATCGGTGGCCACCAACAGACGAGCTTCTATCTTTTCATTGTCCAGCTGCACCTGATGGGGCTCTCCCAGCTGATAGGCAATGGTTGACTGGTTGGGGAAGCATTCAACCCCCGTCTTGGCCAACTGCTCCAGCAGCGCATTGCGAACCACATCGTTTTCAACAATATTTCCAAGCGTCTTAAAACCTGCTGACCTGGCATCAAAGGTGATCTCACCCGTTCCTTCACTGTCCCAGACATACATATGCTGATAGGGCATTGCACGCTGTGAGGTCATAGCTTCCCAGGCTCCCAGTCGCTGGAATAACCGGGAAGAAGCTTCGGTCAGGGCACTGACTCTCGGTGCATAGGGACTGTCAGGAGAGAATGCCTGAGCCGAAAGCGACTGTTGATCGACCAGGGCTATTTTCAGGTCTGTTTTTGACAGCGACAGGGCCAGAGATACCCCAACCATGCCACCACCGGCAATCACCAGATCAAATGATTTCAACCGAGATCTCCTGCTGATACTGTTTTTTCAGCTCAAGGCTTTATTTCTGCTCAAGGCTGTATTTCCGCTAAAGGCTGTATTTCCGCTAATGGCTCTGGCAATTAAAAGCCCATCGCCTTTCTGGCAAACCGACCTTTTAATCCCCGGCTCATATCCAGACAGCTTAACCCCAGGTTCCTGGCCAGAATCACCGGCAGCTCCTGTCGGGAAAACAATTTCACCAGACCGTCACAGAAGTCCAGAGTCATCCTCTGATCGATTCTCTGCTCATCGACGTACTGAAGCAAGCGGGACAGATTGCCCGGGGCCATACCCTGTCTGAGTGATTCAGCGATATTCCCGGCCAGAGCCATTGTATCCCTGATGGCCAGGTTATAACCCTGGCCTGCGACAGGATGCATAGCGTGAGCCGCATTGCCCAGAACAACCAGACCCGGTCTGACTTGCTCACGGGCAACACTGAGAGCCAGGGGATAGCTTTCACGCACACCAACTTTGATAAACTCACCAGCACGATAACCAAACTTTTCTTGTAAAGTGATCAGGAAAGTCTCGTCATCCATAGACATTTTGTCGTCAATTTCATCAGACGGCACTGTCCAGACCAGTGCTGAACGATCTCCAGAGAGAGGAAGCAGAGCCATGGGTCCCCTTCCGGCAAAGCGTTCATAGGCTATGCCATTGTGAGGCTTATTCAGGGAAACGTTAGCAATCAGTGCATGCTGCCGGTAGTCATACTGCTTGCGTGAAATACCCAGTTTTGCCATCAAACGGGAACGACCACCATCGGCAAGGACCACAAGCGACGCCATTTTCTCAAAAGATTCATCCCCTTGATTGATAACCACTTTCGTTTCTGAGTCAGGCAGTGGCTGTAAAGATTGAACCTGTGCCGGACTCAGGACGTCTACCTGCCCCTGATCGCGATAAGCTTTCAGCTTTTTGAGCAGCACTTCACCCAGCCGATGGTTTTCAACCACATACCCCAGTGCAGGTACATTTTCTTTCTGATGATTAAGGTGGGTGGCACCAAAATGCCCTCTGTCAGAGACCTGAATATCCAGAATAGGCATGGCAAACGGATCAAGATCGGGCCAGATGCCAAGTTCACCATAGATCAGCCGAGTGCCATAAGAGAGTGCCGAGGCCCTGGCATCATAGCCCGGTGGAGACTTGGGTAGAGCGTCAGGGGAAGTATCCCGCGCTTCGTCAATAGAATGCGTTTCAACCAGCGCTACCTTCAGCCCATGTTCATCGATCGCAGACGCCAGAGCACACAGCAGACTGGCACCCACCAGCCCACCACCAATGATCAGGACATCGTACTTCCCGGTCATCTCTCTCTCCTTTCAACCATGAAAACACTCATCACTTAAGAGGACAACGGTAGCCTTTTTGGTTATCAGTGAATGGTTTTTGTATTACGCTTTGTCGATTTTTCCTGAGACGCCACTTCAGAAAAAATGGTTAAAAGACTCATCCGAACATACTCACTGACGTCTATGAACAAACGTTCAGACTCATCACTGCCATCCGCTTCAGGCCGGATCTGGGCAATTTCCGAGAAATCTCCCAGAACCCCTTCCACTTCCTGACTCAGAGACTGACCGCCAATCACTTCGCCGAAACCGAACAGAAACCCCTGACACCAAAAGCCCAGTGCTTCGGTTCTTTGCTCCAGGGCTTCATCGTCATCTGGCAGAAGCAGAGCAATGGAAAAGTCTGATTGATCAAGCTTTTGCAAGGTTCCCTGATACATGCGCATCAGGAGTTCCTGAAAGCGGCTGTCCAGCTCCTGATCATCCAGTAAACCGGACACCTGGCGGAACCAGGCTTCCACGCCGGGCTGACTGCCTGCAGCAAAGGTACCACAGAGAATGCCATGCAGTTCAGAAGGATGACTTTCACCGCCCAACTCAACCAGACGATCAGCCAGCTCATCAAAGGCGACAAGGTCACGAGCCGCATCATTATTTGTCATTACAATTACCCTGAAAGCCTTACTGGAATGAGCCCGTTGATCACATAACAACCGATCAATAACCGGGTGGATTGAAAAACCGGCAGGAAACCGGATCCCAGTGGCTTTATGAAAAACCCGATGGTCTGTGAGTGTACCAGATTTATCGGTTGGGCAAATCGCAAAGGCATTGTTCTGTCTACTGACAGCCGCTATAGTAGATCCAATAGCTCGGTCCCGGAACCTATGAACGACCACGAACTCACAACCCTGAACCAGAAAATCGATGACCTGGTAGCCATCAGCCTGAAACTGAAAAAAGAGAACCGGCTACTGCGCGCCAAGGAACAAACCTGGCAGGCAGAACGCGCGCAGCTGATGGAGAAGAATGATGTCGCGCGCAGCAAGGTCGAGGCCATGATCAACCGCTTGCGCACTCTGGAGCATGAATCCTGATGGACAGTTCATCCACTACCACCGTCAATATCCTGGACAAAGAATACCTGGTCAGTTGCCCCAAACAGGAAGAAACCAATCTTCATCAGGCAGCCCGACACTTAAATGAACAAATGAAGCAGATCCGTGCGGGTGGCGTGATAGGTGCAGAGCGTATTGCAGTCATGGCGGCACTTAACATCAGTTACGAACTGTTACAGAGCAGGCAGCAAAGCCTGACCGACAATTCCGATGCTCAGGAACAGATCAAACAGATGCTTGGTAAGCTGGATCAGGCGCTCATGTTGATCGAAAGCTAAAACCCCTGACCGCTCTGGCCTGATGGTTCAATGTTGGCAAAAAACCAATTGAGCTATCAGTCAAAAGATCAATAGCAAAAAAAACCTACAGACTTACACGGCATAACCGATATAATTCCGGTCAAGTCTCCCTGGCCTGTTTGCCAGTCATTAAAGACCCGGGCTGATAATACCATAACGGGGATTCCTCGATGATGCTGGAGCGCAGGTCCACCATGCAGTGGAAAGCCCGATTCATCACAGCAATCCCCACCGTTGCTTTAACGGCGACGGGCTTATGTGACAGCGGCAGCTTGGGGAGACTTACTATCATTTAGTACTTGCCGTCTAATATGTTGCAATCCCTCGCCCTGTTTTTACACGACCATGATCGCGTTTTTCTCCGGTAATGGCTGCTTCTGAACAGCCCCTTCACGATTCTAACCCCTCTTACTTTGCTGTAATCTACTTTTAATTAACTCAAGCAGTCCGACCGGACCCCTGTTATAGGCAGTCAGCAGCCCCTCCGGACATCAGCATTACCGGTTACCTATATGCCCAACACCAAACCTCCAACAATCCTGACACAGTGGTCAGGCATCTCCGCGCAGATCCCACAACCCCCGAACCCCCGCCAACAACTTGCCCTCCCCTCACCAACTGCTATCCTCAAACCTCAAACAGTACGGTGTCCCCAAATCGAGGCAGAACGATGGAAAGTTTATACCACACTGACTATCACCAGTGGTTAAAACAACAGCGGGAACTCCTCATTCAAGGTCAATTGGATCAATTGGATATTGAAAACCTGATTGATGAGTTAGAGTTGGGTATTAATCAAAACCTGGATACATTAGAGTCACACCTGATGATCCTGATTACTCACTTATTAAAATGGGATTATCAGGAAAAAGTATTACAAGATCCATGGGTGGACGAATGTGTGAAACATACCTGGATGCCCAGCATTAGAAACCCAAGGGCGAAAATTCGACAGTTGATTGAAAAGCCTTCTAATCTAAAACCCCAGATAGATCGTGTTTTGGCTAAGGCTTATTCCATCGGTAAGCAAGATGCCATTGATGAAATGAATGAATACGCTCGCCATGATCACCAAAGGCTCAATCAAAGCAGTTTTCCTGAAGTCTGCCCTTGGAGTTTTGAGCAGGTTATGGATAAATCTTGGCCGGTTTCTAAACACAGCCCCTGAAAGCCAGCCAACAATAAATTGCAGTATGAAGAGTCGCAACCCCTGGTGATTGATGCCTCAATTCAGCGATTCGAGTTTTCCATTGAACTGAGTTGGAAAACTCTGAAAGCATGCCTTGCACAAGAAGGCATCACTGCCAATACGCCCAGAGAATGTATGCAGCAGGCGTACGCCGCCCACTGGTTCGATGACGAAAAAGCGTGGCTGAGTATGTTGAAGGACTACAACCTGACTTCCCATACCTACAAAGAAGATCTGGCATTAGAAATATATCGTCGTTTACCCGGTCATTATCAGGCGATGAAGGCCTTGCATGTTTTTCTGACTAACCACTTTCGCCGCTGACCCAATGAATTGTCTCCGCACTGCGGAGACAATTGTGCAGACACTGTCTGCCCAATGCTTCAGTCCCATTTTTGACATCCTCCCCGCCGTGAAGAGGGTGTCGCAAAACTCTAACAACTCGTTCCCACGCTCTGCGTGGGAATGCATACCTCCCCTGAAAAGCGGACTCTGCAGCGCGAGATGGGTATGGGTTCCCACGCTGGAGCATGGGAACCAGAGTTTTGCGACACCCTCTGAACGACGGGGATTCCTTCGGCTAGACGGTCATCCCCGTCCTCAAAGTACGGGGTTTTACGCTCATTCGATAATTTAAAATATTCTATGAGAAATAGCATTGTTAACTTCTGATAACAGTGCACCAACTGACCTGATAGTTTCGTTCGTTTTAACCAGCTTACGGTTGTAGTGATTTTGCATCCACAAGTTAGAATGGATCCTGCCTCTGGCATCATCTACGCGCTGTCTTGCACTATTGTCTCCAGTCAAAGCTAAATGAGTCATATTTAAAGCACCATCAACACTATTAAGTACCATTTGACCCTGACAAAAACTGGCCGATGCTGAGAAGCTCGCAGCTTCTCGTTCTAACTTATTCATTCTGATAACAAGTTCATCTTGAAGTTGAAGAAGCATAGAGGCGTCGTGGTGATTTTGATAAAGGGTTTTCGCCAGATTGAGACGAGTTCTATCTTCAAGATCATCAACACCCAATTTATTATTAAGCTGAGTTGCGGCTCTGAATCCATCTTCGATAGTCTTTTTATTGTAATAAGGTTTAGTAGCAGCATTTATAGCCTGTTTCAGAATATCATTTTCAAGTTTACTCTTAATTTGGTGCGCACGAGTTTCATTAAATTTCATACCCGGTGTAACTAACCGTTTAAATGCGTCAGCAACTGCACCAACCATACGGCTAAAAATATTTTTCCTACCTGTTTCGGCTGTGACATTGACATTAACAAATCTGCCTTTATCGTTACTTTCGTGGACATAAACAGTGTAAGCTCTTTCTGCTTCCTCAGAGTAAAAGGTTACTTTTTCACCTCTAAACTTACCAGCTTCGTTAATTAGTGTTTCATCAGCCATGCTATTTTTCCATGACTTGATGTGAAAGGTATTTGCTAGTGGACATCCCTGTATATTCATACGAATTACCTCCGTGGCAGTTAATATTTTTTAAAAGATATAGAAAATTCACCCTGACTATAATGACAACTCAGTTAGCAACACTGACAATTGTTGGAAACAGCCGGGGTCATAAGGAAATTGGTGTCATTCATTTTTCCGCTCATTCGACTCTGGTCTTTTTCAACTCGTTCCCTCGCTCTGCGTGGGAATGCATACCTCCCCTGAAAAGTGGACTCTGCAGCGCGAGATAGGTATGGGTTGCCAAGCTGGGACCCACAGGGCCTGAAAGCATGGAAACCAGAGTTTTGCGACACCCTCTTAAGGCAGGAGTTTTGTGATATTGCAGGTGCGTACCGAAAGCCGGTTTTATGGTCAAGATCGTACTTTGCTGGGAGCTGCGGCGGAGCCCCTCTGGAGGTAATTAAACAATACATAGAGAACCAGAATCAACCCCAAGGAGCTGAATGAAATTCACCTCCCGCCTAGCTCGGCGGGAGCACTCTTTCAAGCGTAGGTAAGGTATTCAGCTGAATGAAAGAAACGCAACTCACAAAAAAAGCCGATCCACTGTGACCGGCTTTCCAAGAAAACGTGTTCCAGAATAAATCAGGACTTTTGTTTTGGCTTTACGTACAGCACCAGGTTGTGGTCAACAATCTCGTAGCCGTGCTTATCAGCAATCTCTTTTTGACGACGCTCAATATCTTCATCGATAAACTCGATGATCTCACCGCTTTCCATACAGACCATATGATCGTGATGCTCACCTCTGGCCAGCTCGAACACCGAGTGCCCGCTGTCAAAGTTGTGCCTGATCACCAGACCGGCCCCTTCAAACTGGGTCAGCACCCGGTAGACGGTAGCCAGACCGACATCTTCTTCTGCTCCGAGGAGTGCCTTGTAGACATCCTCCGCACTCATATGAAGGCCCTGAGAGCTTTCAAGAATCTGAAGGATTTTGACACGAGGCAGCGTGACCTTCAGACCCGCTTTGCGCAACTCTTGATTTTCCAACACGTTTCCCTAACCTTTAGCATTTAGCAGGTAATCCCTGCTATTATCACACTTTTAAACCGAACATTCATTTTCGAAGAAGATAGTGGAAGTCTGAAACCGATGCAAAAACGTCCAGCCCTGACCACCGTTGTTCTCAGTGCCGCTGCTCTTCTGGCTGGGTGTGCCAGTTCAACAGACAGTGGCTCCAAACTCATCAGCTTCCCCGGTGTTTACAAGGTCGACATCCAGCAGGGTAATGTCATTACCCAGGAAATGGTCGATCAACTTCGTCCGGGAATGACCCGTAACCAGGTCCAGTATGTTATGGGCACCCCTCTTATGGAAGACGCCTTCAACCGGGACCGCTGGGATTATATTTCCAGTCTTCAGCCTGGCGGCGAACAGCGCACCCAGCAAACCCTGACTATCTTCTTCAAGGACGACAAACTTACCTCTATTGAAGGAGACTTTCGTCCCGGTGCTGGTAAAACACCTTAAGACCGCTTTGTTGACTGGAAGAGCAGCTCACCCTCAGGATGCAGCTGCTTCTTTCTTGAGTTTTGCTGACTCCGCACGCTTCTTGCGCACTTCTTTCGGATCAGCTATCAATGGTCGATAAATTTCTATCCGGTCACCTTCTTTCACTGCCTGATCGGCAGGTCTGATAACCGCTTTGCCAAAGATACCCAGTTTAACAGAGTCCCAATCAATCTCAGAAAAAATCGACTTCATCCCGGATTGTCTGGCAGCATCAAGTACTGAAGTACCTTCTTTAACATCTACAGTCAGGATTCGGTAATCATCCGGCTTGGCGTAAGCCACTTCAACGCTTACTCTGGAATCTTCCCCCGGCTCCGACCGGTTATTGTTTTCAGCCATAAAGCTGCTCCGCTCTTTGACAGAAGGCGTCAACCATTTTATTCATTGCCTTATTGAACACTGCACCGACTGTAGCTCTGAGCACCGGGTTGGATATTTCGAAATCCAGCTCCAGAGATACCTTGCAGCCTTCATTGCCCAACGGTTTGAATGTCCAGAGCCCATTCAGCTTTGAAAAAGGCCCCTTCAGCAATGACATTTCAATAGACCGATTTTCCACCATTCGGTTCCTTGTGGAAAACTCATAACCCAGACTCCCTTTTGACAGTTCAAGAGCGGCTTCCAGCACTTCCCCTTCCTGCTTCAGTATTCTGGCCCCTGAACACCAGGGTAGAAACTCAGGATAACCTTCAACATCAGCCACCAGCGGATACATTTTTTCTACTGGCTGCATGATCAGGGCTGAACGGGAAACTCTTGGCATGACACACTGCAAATTTACAAAACAAGGGCCCGCGAGCATACCATATTGTCAAAGTTTTTGCTTTCAGGACTCTGCAGGAAGGACAGTGTAACTGAGCATCAGAAGGTGTGGGAGGAGCGTAGCCCCATAGCTACGCTCTGCGTCGATTATGATTTAAAAAGGCTTCAAATCATTTCAGCGCTGTGTACAGAATCAGAGCTACCGCTACGGGCACAATAATACGAACGGCAACGCGCCATACATTGAACAGACCAACGCTCATAGCCAGTTCGTTAGACATAACAGAACGCTTAATAATCCAGCCAGCAAAGATCGCTGTCAAAGCACCACCGAGAGGCAACAGGAAAACGTCGGTCATGTAACCCGCCAGGTCAAAGATAGTCTTGTCGAAGAACTTGACGTCGGCCCAGATGTTAAAGGAGAACACAGAGCCCAGACCAACCAGCCAGATAGCACCGCCAATCAACCAGGTCGCCAGTACACGATTGATAGCGAAGCGCTCAGTCACCCAGGACAGAGAAGGCTCAATCAGGGAGATGGCTGAACTCAGGGCAGCGATACCTACCAGCGTGAAGAATATGAAGCCCAGAATCGATCCGCCAGTGATATTAGCGAAGGCAGAGGTCAGGGAAACAAACAGCAGGCCGGGGCCGGCAGAAGGCTCAAGACCATGAGCGTAAACAATCGGGAATACGATCAGACCAGATATGATGGCCATGAGGGTATCCAGGAATGCAACATTCAGAGCTGTACGCGGAATAGAGTTATTAGCAGGCATGTAGGCACCGTACGCCATCAGGGCACACATACCCAGACTCAGGGTAAAGAAGGCCTGACCCATTGCCGCCGCAACCGCTTCGCCGGTAATCTTGCTGAAATCCACATCGAACATGAAGTGGAAACCACGCATAAATTCACCGGTGGCCAGAATACTGTAGCCCAACATGGCAAACAACAGGACGAACAGCGTTGGCATCATAACCTGAAGACCTTTTTCCAGACCTTTATGAACACCACGAGCGGTTATCAGAACAGTGATAACCATAAACAGGGTGTGCCACAGAATCTGTCTTGGCGCCGAGGCTGTCAGAGCTTCAAACTCACCGCCAATCTGATCAGCTGACATACCATTGAAGACACCTGTCAACAGATCCCAGGCGTATGACAGCGCCCAGCCGGCTACTACGCTGTAGAAGGTCAGAATGATGAAGCCGGTGACCATCCCCATCCAGCCAATCACTTCCCAGCCACGAAAGACACCTGCGTCGCTGGTCAGTTTACGCATGGCATTCAGGGGGCTCAGGCGGGTTGAACGACCAATGGCCGTTTCAGCCATCAGCAAAGGAATACCTACCAGAGCGATACACAGCAGATAAACCAGAACAAAGGCGCCACCGCCGTACTGACCGGCAATGTATGGGAATTTCCAGATATTCCCCAGACCAATGGCAGAGCCGGCCGCAGCCAGCATAAATGTCCAACGGTTGTTCCAGGTTTTGCGCGAGGTTGTCGGGTTTTGTCCTGACATGAGACTCCTCAATGATATACAACAAAATTCTTATCGAGTGAAACCTTCATGCAGAGTGCTGCAAGGATAATTCAAACAACACTGCATTTAATTGCAAGCCGCCCGGACTATTCAGTCTCGAATCAGACAGTCAGGAAAAGGAGCTCAAACGACAACCAGCTTGAAGAAGAGAGTAGAGTCATTACTTACAGCCAGAGGCACAAATAACAGCCCACTCAACACCGGATAAAGCAGCTACCATAAAGCTTTCACTGGAGCATGAGGGCGACGCTGAGCATTGTATCGGTTTAATTTCTCACCTCAACCACTTTTTCCTACAATCACCACAAAAAAAGAAATATCCTCCAAAATAATTTACAGCCCAGAATATTTAACCTAAACAATGTAAATCCCGGACAAATACGAAAAATCGTCAGGAACTTGAATAAGTAACAGTCATAAGCAACGACTGGTTTTATACTCTATCCACGTTATAATCCGCGCATGGCTAAAAGATCGAAAAAAAGCGGTAAAGGCGACTCCTCCATTGTCGTCAACAAAAAGGCCCGTCATGACTACCATATAGATGAGTCATTTGAAGCGGGACTGTCACTGGCAGGCTGGGAAGTCAAAAGCCTTCGCATGGGCAAAGTACAGCTGGTAGACAGCTACGTTCTGCTCAAAGATGGCGAAGCCTGGTTGATTGGTGCCCAGATCACTCCATTGGATACGGCATCCACCCATGTGGTGGCAGATCCTCTGCGCGACCGCAAACTGCTGTTGCACAGAAGAGAGCTAGCCAAGCTGTTCTCGGAAACTCAACAGAAAGGTCATACCTGTATCGCTACCAAGCTCTACTGGAAAGGCCACCTGGTCAAATGTCAGGTAGCCCTCGCCCGAGGCAAGAAAGAGTTCGACAAGCGAGCCGCCACCAAAGAGCGCGAGTGGAATATTGAAAAGCAGCGGGTTATGCATCGGGGGTGACAGGTTAAACTTTTCAGAATCACACAGCAGGTTCAGCTAAGCAGAGAAGAAAAGGTTGCTCCCGGAGGCTCCGGGAGCAGAAAGCTTCAGTTCGGACTGATCTCCGGCGGCCTGTCACCTGCACCTGTGTTAGGTGGAGGTGGTGGCGGCACCGTGGTGTCAACAGCCACTTCTGTTTGTTCCGCTTCAATTTCCGTCTGTTCCGCTTCTTCTGTCGTGCCCTCAGTTTCCGCCAGTGCCTGCTCACAGTTTGCGGCGGCCTGACCAATCGCGCCCTGCAAAGCAGCATTGCCTGCTGAGGCGGTCATCAACGCAGCGACCATCGATTCTTTGTTCTGTTCAGAAACCTGACAAGCTGGAATATAGACAATCGGCTTCATCTGATCCGGAAATTCAGCAACCGCAGCCACCACCAGTGAAGCCAGCAAGTCTGGCTGATCCTGCAACTTTGCGGTAGCTCCTGAAATTAGCGCTTCAATGGATTGGTCATCATTTTCCATGGCCTTGGCCAGTGCCTGCTTGACGGGCATGGTCGTCAGATCTTGCGCGAGGTCGGCCCGGACACTACCCGAGAGGGCCGCCATCATCAGCGCAGTGGATGCAAATATGAGTTTTGGTTTCATCGTTGTTCCGGTTACGGTTCCCTGGACATGCACCTTTTATACAGCAACTGTCGCATCCATGTATAGGCAGGGACTGCGAGAAATTATATTGGTTGACTCTGGCCTATAAAAACTGGCAAAAGTCTTGCCGTGTCTATTAAACAGTATCTGTTAATTAGCAGTAATAGACATTAATATACTGGCTTATCCAGATGGACGTCGTTTATATTACACCAGCCATTACAGTTTAAGGTAGAGACAGTTAGCATGAAGGGAATAAAGCAGCTCAGCACAGCAAGTCTGCTGGCTATGTATGGCACGAACGCGATGGCTGCCGTTGAGGATGCAGGCCATATCAATCTGGGTCCTGTAGAAATGGTACCGGTAGTCAGTGCCGGTATCGGCTACGACGACAATGTTTACCGTAAAGGTGAAGGCGAATTGGCGGATAAAGGCTCTACAGTTTACAAGTTGAATGCCGAAGCGCAGTTCCGAGCCCAAACCGGTCTCAACACCTACGCGGCAACCCTGGCAGCCCGTAACACCAATTTTTCCAGCCAGTCCGACGCCAATTATACCGACGTTGGTGTTAAGGGAGATATCCACCAGGAATTTACCAGCCGCCACAGGCTGGATGCCGGATTTGACCTTGGCCGCTACCACGATGCTGGCTCTACTGTTAATGATGTCACTGATAAGTCCGCACCGGAATATAATCGCACCCAGGGCAGTCTGAAATACGGCTTTGGCGCCCAGGAGGCGATAATGCGTGCTGACCTGTTTGGCAGCTACAACAAACAGAATTACAGAGCGGGTGGCGAAGACAAAAAGACTACTGAATATGGTGCCACCGGCTATTACCAGTTCATGCCCAAGACCAGTGCCCTGATAGAAATCAAGGAGCGCAAGCTTGACTACACCGAGGAACAGAATGCTGCTTACGATATCACCAGCTATCTCATAGGTCTCAGCTGGGATGCCACCGCCAAAAGCAGTGGTTATGCCAAACTGGGTCGCCGTTACCGGAGTGCCACTGGCATAGAACGCCAGGATTATACTGGCTGGGAATTGGGTGTAAGCTATCTACCGGTAGACCGCTCTCTGATTCAGCTGAGCACCACCCGGGACTACGGTCTGGAATCGGATGACCCGGCCAGTGCGGACTTTACCAAAGGCACCACAACCCGACTCACCTGGGAGCACCAGTGGACCGGAAAAATCAACACCCGAGCCAGCTACAGTTATTCCGACGAATCGATTCAAGACGCCAGCGGCATCACCGAGAAAGAGCGCAAGGTAAACCAGCTGGGTCTGGCGGTAGACTGGAACATCAAACATAACATTCTACTCTCTGCCTCCTGGCAGCATGTCAGCCGCGATGAAACCGACAAAAACGGCTTTACCGGTGCTGAAGATTATAAGCGAGACCACTATATGCTCACGGCCACATTAGCTCTCTAAAAGGCTGTCGTCGTTTGCTTCTATTTGCCGGTAAAAGTGTCAGACTGTTCCTTTTTCTGTTCTTTTGCAGGCTGTTCGGTTTTCAGGCCCGATCCACGCCTGACACGTGCAAATAAGAGAACGATACTCAACCTGCTTCCGGGTAACCCCGGTAAACAGGTTGACCTGGTGCAATACTTTGCTATGAGGAAGGAAACCTTGTTATTTGCCGAATATTTCTGCTCTTTTACCTGATTTTTGGTCAGCCAACCTGCGAAAGGCCCTATTTTTCAGAAGGCGGGAAACGTATAGCATGATATGCTATTATGCCTGCTTTTTTTATTCAGGACTTTTTTCAATCTATCGCCTCAGATAAACCTCAGCCTTTTCAGGAGATTTCAATAGGGTACAAGCAATGATTTCCAGACAATACCTAACCAACCCACTGCGGCAGCTGACGACTTTAGTCGTTTTACTATCAATCATGGTCTTCAGTAGTGGCCTGCTGGCCGCCAACCCCATGAGCCTCTCTCGCTACAAACTGGGTGCAGGGGATGAAATCATGATCTCCGTTTACGGTGAAGAAGGGATGGAGAAAGAAATAATCCTGACGGATGCGGGCAGTATTTCCTATCCGTTCCTTGGGGAGTTTCGCGCCAAAGGTCTCACCCTGGGTCAGCTACAAAGGCTGATAACGGAAAAACTGAAAGACGGCTACTTCATTGACCCTCGGGTTAGCGTCTCCATGGTGAAATACCGCAAGTTTTTTGTCACCGGTGAAGTCAAGGAACCGGGAGGGTTTCCCTTTGAACCGGGGCTGACCCTGGAAAAAGCTATCGCTCTGGCGGGTGGTTTTACTCAGCGGGCTTCCAAAAAAGGCATTATCGTCACACGCGATGAAAATGGCAGTGAGAAAGAAAAGGAACTGTCGCTTAATGGTTCGGTTCTGCCCGGTGATATTATCGTTGTCAGCGAAAGCTTCTTCTAGGAGGTTGAACGAGAATAGAGTCCGAAAAATAGAAGACTATTCTCGTGCAACATCCAAGAAAACCGGCAGCTAACCAGACTCTTTTTCAGTAACCACGAAGGCACGAGGTTTTTCTTTTAAAAAAAATCTCCTCAGTGACTCCATGGCAAAAAATATGTACCCGATATGAACACAGAAACCCGAAAGGCATCATCGCCACCCGAAGCCCCTGCAAAAACAAGACTGCCCCGGGACGAAGAGATTATCGACCTTCGCCAGATTTTCCATGTGCTCAACAGTCACCGCTGGTCGATTGTCGGTTTTACCGCTGCGGTCACCCTGGTGGCGATATTTGCGGTGTTCTCCATGACACCCATCTACCAGGCCACCGCTACCCTGCAAATCGAGCAGGAGCAGGCCAAAGTCCTGTCCATTGAAGAGGTCTACGGCATTGATGGTGGAACCGACAGCTACCTCAACACCCAGTTTGAGGTGCTGAAATCCCGTGGCGTTCTGGAAAAGGTAGTCAACAAGCTTGATTTGCTGAACAACCCGGAGTTTAACGGTCGACTGAAAGAAGCCCCCTGGTATGCAGGCATGCTGGACTGGCGCAGCTGGTTCGGCCTGAAAGAGCCGAAAACACCGGAAGATCCGGGCATGATCATGCGCGATACCATCAATGCACTGTCAGCCAGTGTCTCCATTGAGCCCGTGCGAAAAACCCAGATTGTAAAAATCCATGCCCAATCCGAAACCCCGCAACTGGCGGCAAAAATCGCCAACGCCATTGCCAACGCCTATATCGAAGCCTACATGGAATCAAAGTTGGCCCTGACCCTGAACGCCACTGACTGGATGCAGGGAAGAATGGGCGAACTCTCCGAAAAGCTAAGAGTGGCAGAACAGGAGTTACAGGACTACCGTGAACAGGAGAACCTGATTGAGCTGGAAGGAGTCCTGAACGCTTCCAGTGACGAACTCAAGGCGCTAACCAATGCCCTGGTGGAAGTGCGCCGCAAGCTGGCGGTATCTGAGAACATCTATAGACAGATCTCTACCGGTGATACGCGCAAAGGCGACAATGCATCCCTGCAGGCGGTACTTAAACACCCGTTGATTCAAAATCTGAAGCAGGAGAAATCAAAAGTTCAACGACAGGTAACGGATCTGTCCCGCCGTTACGGCCCGAAACATCCTGATATGATTTCGGCAAGGTCTGAACTGAAAAGTATTCAGGACAACCTTAATCTCCAGATTCGCACCATCGTCGAAGGGGTAGAGCGAGAATACGAAATCGACAAGGCCAATGAACGCAGCCTGACTGCGGCGGTAGAAGCGCTGAAAAAACGCATTCAGGCGACCAACCGCAAAGAATTCCGCCTGCGAGCTCTGGAGCGTGAAGTACAGACCAATAAAGACCTGTACGACGCCTTCTTCACACGGATTCAGGAAACCTCCGCTACCAGCGACCTGCAAACCGCCAATGCCCGTATAGTGGATCAAGCCTTTGTACCGAACTCGCCGATCAAACCGAAGAAAAAGCTGATTATTGCCGTGGCCGCATTGATGGGTTTGTTGATCTCCTGCGGTATCGCCTTCCTGCTGGAAATGCTGAACAACACTATTCGCACGACGCGGGACGTAGAAGAGAAGCTAAACCTGCCGGTAATGGGGGTATTGCCAAAACTCACCGATAAAGCCCTGCTGGACCACGTATTCAACCTGTTTACCGACAAAAAACAAGCTTCATTCGGGGAGGCGGTGCGCACCATCCGGACCAGTGTCAACCTGACGGCAATGGACGAGAAACACCGACTGTTTGGTGTCACCTCAACGGTACCCGGTGAGGGCAAATCATCGGTAGCCTCCAACCTGGCGCTGGCTCTTGGGCAGCTGGGCAAAACCCTCCTGATTGACTGTGACTTACGTCGCCCGGTGGTGGGTAAAAACTTCCATATCAAAGGGGGTTCTTCCGGGCTGGCCAATTTAATGGCCGGTACCGCGAAAGTCTCCGATGCGGTGCATAAACTGGAAGGGATTGATGTGATTCCCTGCGGCATGGTACCTCCAAACCCACAAGAACTGCTGGCTTCTGATCGACTGGCAAGCCTGCTGAGCAAACTGAGGGAGCATTACGACTACATCGTACTGGATTGCCCACCGGTGCAGAACGTCAGCGATGTATTGATGGTTTCCCGCCATTGTGACGGGCTAGTCTATGTGGTCGAAGCCGGGCGTATGCAGGCCAATGCCGTCAACGCGGCGGTTGGCCGACTGCTGCAGGCCGGGGCTCCGGTTACTGGAGCGGTGCTGAACAAGATTAACCCGAAAGCCAAAGATCCTTACGGTTATAACCAGCGGTATTACGACACAACTGGTTACTACTCCGGAGCCTCCTGATCTCTGTTAAATCGTGAAGAGCGCTAAGGCTTAAAAAATGGCCTTAGGCTCTTGGTAAATCGAAAAATACCGTTTTATGTCGCGGGAGCAATTCAAGCTGAGACCAAAAACGAGAGCCTGATACCTGCCATTGATAGACCAATTGCTGTGGCAGGTATTGACCAAAGTCGTATATTAGTTACTCGAAATATTGATTATGTACGACAGATTAAATATGTTATTTTTAATGCTCGGCGTGACTTCTGATACTTTAAATATAAAAATATTGTCTAAAACCAAAAACCAGAGCTTTTCGCTACTGAGCCAGTGAAATTACCAAAAAACTATTCAGGGCTATAGTACAAACTCTCTGAAAACAACGACTTTTGGGGTCTAATGCGGTCATTCACCCATGAGAGTAGAGTACAAAACATGCGTCGTACTTGAAATGTAATATTGTAGCCGTAAAATGTATCTCCATTGTTATCGGGGTGCTAGATCTCTCTAATTTTTCCCTGTCTGCTCATACCTGCATCATTGGTTGTCAGTGGTGCTCTTTTTTATTTGACAGGCAGCGTGATTGGCGGTGTAAGCAATGCCTGTTACCGAAGCCGTACGGCTGGACATCGCAATTGAACGCTGGTTGTTTCAGTAAAAACCGAAAATCTGAGGGGCGGTAGCGTGATTTTTATAATTGCAACAATCGTCTAGCGCTGCCAGATTCTACGAATTCCGGTGAGTTTAACTAACCAGTTCCCGCTTCTGCGTCTGAAAGCTTTGAGCAAAATTAACGTTTCACGCATTACGCAGCACTTTTTGACTGGTTTGGCCAGGCTGCTGCGAAGATACACGATCACAAATCTGCCTTGGCAATTTTGACGCCCTGAATATACAAGTGACTCCAATGCCTAAAATTGCAATAGCCGGAACCGGGTATGTCGGTTTGTCCAATGCCATGCTTTTGGCCCAACACAATGAAGTGATTGCGCTGGACATTATCCCTGAGAAAGTGGACATGCTGAACGAACGCCTCTCACCGATCGAGGATGACGACATTGAACGTTTCCTTCGCAATGAGATGCTTCACTTCCGGGCCACTCTGGATAAACAGCAGGCATTTGCTGAGGCTGATTATGTCATTATCGCAACCCCTACGGATTATGATCCGAAGACCAATTATTTTAATACCGAAAGTGTTGAAACGGTGGTTCGTGATGTGATGGACACCAACCCGGATGCCGTCATGATCATTAAATCAACGGTACCGGTAGGCTTCACCCGGCAATTAAAAGAAGACACCGGCAGCAACAACATCATCTTTTCTCCGGAATTTCTGAGAGAAGGCAAGGCACTGCACGACAACCTCTTCCCTTCCCGAATCATCATTGGTGAACAGTCAGAGAGGGCAAAAAAAATAGCGGAGCTGTTTGCTCAGGGTGCGGAGCAAAAAGATACTCCCATTCTTTTCACCAACAGCACCGAAGCCGAGGCCGTGAAACTGTTCTCGAATACTTTTCTGGCACTGAGGGTTTCCTACTTTAACGAACTGGACACCTACTGTGAAACCCACGGTATCGACTCACGGCAAATCATCGAAGGTGTTGGGCTGGACCCAAGGATTGGTAGCCACTACAACAATCCAAGCTTTGGCTATGGCGGCTATTGCCTGCCAAAAGATACCAAACAGTTACTGGCCAATTATCAGGATGTGCCCAATAACCTGATCAGAGCTATTGTCGATTCCAACACCACCCGAAAAGATTTTATTGCCGACTCCATTCTACGGCGCAACCCTGAAGTGGTCGGTGTTTACCGACTGGTGATGAAAGCCGGCTCCGATAACTTTCGTGCATCAGCCATTCAAGGTGTGATGAAACGGATAAAAGCCAAAGGGGTTAAAGTTGTCGTCTATGAGCCGGTGCTGACTGAAGATGAGTTCTTTCATTCAGAGGTGATCAACGATTTGGAAGCCTTTAAAGCAGTCAGTGATGTGATTATTGCCAACCGCAAAGAATCTGATTTGGAAGATGTTGCGGAGAAAGTTTATACCCGTGATTTATTTGGGGTGGATTCGTGAAGTCGCAGATCAAACGCACTCAGTTTTTCACACAACCGAGTGAATTGCTCATCGTATTTAATGCCGGTTAACACTTCTTGCAATATCGGGCCAATCATCACAGCCCGGTGTTGGCGGATTAATCTCTGCAACAGTATTGTTTCTTCAGATATGGATTCAGTCCTGCGTCGACGCAGCGCAGCCGAACATGCACAGGTATCAACAAGCACCATTATTTTCTTCGGGCCTCTTTTTTAAGGGGCTGAGCGTCGTGATCAATGGTGCCGAGATCATCCAGTAGTTCCAACTGCTTGCGGTGGCGAATAAATTCGGCGAGAGCTTCGTTAACGGCTGCTTTTTTGGTTTTATAGCCACCCAGTTGTTGGACCTGAGCAATCAAGTCGTCGTCTATAGCTAGGTTTGATGGCATGTTATCAACTGCTAAGTACTCAACCATACGGAATCGAATATTTCTGGCTTATTGGTCAGGTGCTCTGCAAGGCGCAACGACGGGAACATAGCAAGCTATGTGACCAGAGTTGCAACGCAGTCAGAGTGCCTGAACAATGAGTCAGAAAATATGATTTCGTATGGTTGAGTACTTACACAATGGTTTACACAAAAAGTCAGTCTAGCCCGAGTGCTAATCCATTGCCCATGTCTGAACAATCGCAAATCCGGAGTGAACTACTGGTGACCAGGTAGAAACGACTATCGGCTGAGGCATCCCATGAGACCATCGGCAGCATTAAAAAAATATCGGGTAAAGATCAAGACCATCATAAAAGAACATAAAGCGGCCAATGCCAGAGTATTTGGCTCTGTACTGAATGGAACAGACACCGAAACCAGTGACCTGGACATACTGATTGACCCAGATCAGGGCATGACGCTATTTGATATTGGAGCGATTCGCCACAAGCTAAAGCAGCTAACCGGTGTAAAAGTTGACATCCTGACCCCCGGCTCACTTTCAGACTCTATCAGAGAAGAAGTTCTTAGCCAGGCAGAGCCGATATAAAACTGAAAAATCCCCTGACCTCAGTTTTTTGACCTGAACCTGGTTTCCTACTCTACACACCTTAAAGTAAAACTATTTTAGTATTACCTTAAGCTGGAGGTAGAAAACCATGAAAGCATCTACAAAAGGACAAGTCACTACCCTTCTGAAAGTGAGGGAAACACTCAGGATTGTGCCGGGAAATGCTGGGGCTTTACTGGCAGATAGGTCATGAGATTCTGGTTCGTCAGCAGGTTGAAGGCTGGGGAGCCCAAGTGGTCAAGCAGCTAGCCCATGACCAGCAGCGCAGTTTTCCGGACCTGAAAGGTTTCTCCCGGGCCAACCTGATGAATATGCCTGCCTTTGCTGATGCCTGGCCAGACTTCACCACAGAATCAAATGTCCAACAGACTGTTGGACAAATTCCCTGGGGGCATAATCTGCTGCTGTTAAGTAAGCTTAAAGACCGACAGCAGCGCCTGCAATACGCCACTAAAACCATTGAAAACGGCTGGACTCGCAATGTACTTGCGCACCAGATAGAGAGCCGACTGCTTGCAACAAGGTAGTGGCCAAATATGCCCGCAGGGATAATACCAAGCCCATTGGTGTTGCAGAGTATCTGCTGGCCCAGGCATTGCCAGATCAATTGGAAGATAAACTGCCCAGTATTGAAATGATTGAGAAAGAAGTATCCCTCCTTTCTGAAGATAGAAATTTTGATTAAACAGGACAAACCTGTGATTCACCCGTTATATTTGCAATGCCTCCAGGAAAGACGAGTTGGAGCGAGATCTAACTTTTATCCAAACCAACACTTAAAATTATGTTTGATTTTGCCGGTAGCTGCGCTATGATTCTGTCTAACAATACCCCTTCCGCTTCCCGTCAGATCAGCGCACTGAAAGGGGTTACTTGTTTCTGGACACCTATAAAATAGTTACCTTGTAGGGATTGATCTGTGAGTTCATCAAGACGGTTCAATCGAAAGCCACCCCGGGTCCCCTACGACAAGCCACCCCTTTCATTAAGTCAACAAGTCGAGCGTCTCAAGTCCCGTAACCTTATAGTGGATGATTCGGACAAAGCAGAATTCTACCTTGGACAGCTGAACTACTATCGCTTTAGGGCCTACTGCCTGCCCTTTGAGGAAGAACATGCTTCCCATCGACTCAGGGCTGGTACCCACTTTGATGATGTACTCAATCTTTATATTTTCGACCGAGAACTCCGGCTTCTGGTACTTGATGCCATTGAACGGCTTGAAGTCTCCCTGAGAACCCAGTTTGCCTATCATCTGAGTCACAATTATGAGACCGCACACCCACACCTCAAAGCGGAAATTTTTGCCAACCCAATGGTATACGCCAGAAGCCTGAGCAAGCTCGATAGTGATGTGAAATCCAGTAAAGAAGATTTCATCAGGCATCTGACTGGTAAATACGAAGAAGAGCTTCCACCGATTTGGGCTGCTGTTGAATTAATGACTATGGGTCAGCTATCCAAATGGTTTAGCAATATACGCTTACGTAGCGATCGACAGTCGATAAGCCTTGTCTACCAACTGAATGAAAAAGTCATGACGTCATTCTGTGAGCACCTGTCACTGGTTAGAAACTATGCTGCTCACCACGCCCGCTTATGGAATCGCCAGTTAACCAAGACATTTATCTTACCGACCAACGCGGACGAAGCACTAATAAAGAGTCTTTACTCGAGACCGGATAACCCGCGTCAATTACGAAAGCTATACAACACCTTTGTCGTCTTAATTCATATAATGAATATCATTTGTGGCAAAAACCAATGGCAGAAGCGCCTAAAACAGCTGATAGAGCAACACGGCATCAGTACCCGAGGCATGGGTTTTCCAGATGACTGGCAAGACAGACTTCTCTGGCAATAGCACCAAAAGTCTGCTCATCTATCTCATCCCGATTTCTATTTAATGGCTTTCGAGCTTTTACGCTGTTACTTCCTCATGGTAAAAATCACCAACCAACACCCTGAAAGCTCAAGCCTGGATATCGTTCAGGCCAATATCAGGGAAAAATCATGAAAACCCCAGAAATTAACAGTTCGTTCCCACTCTGGGGCCCACAGGTCCTAAAAGCATAGGAACCAGAATTTTGCGACACCCTCTAAATGGTTGACTTTGGGAAATTCAAGCAGTCCCTTGCACTACTGGAGTCACAATTCGGAAATTGGCAAACTCTAGATAACTCCTTACCTACATGGATTCAGGAAGCAGTTTCTGAATCCGTTATCCGGCGGTTTGTAATCTGCTACGACTGCTTATGGAAAGCCCTGAAACACTACCTGAAAGAAGGCCTTGGTCTCCCTGATGTGCCTGACAGTCCAAAGCCGCTGTTTCGGATAGCCAATGAAAACCGCTTACTAACATCTGATGTTGCTCAGTGGTTGATATACGCAGAAACTCGCATCGGAACTTCTCACGACTACGATGAGGAAAAAGCAAAAGCTGCACTGAATATTATGGATGCCTTTATCAAAGATTCCGTAAAGCTTTATGTAACCATGAGCGGTGAAACCTGGTCATGAAAACAGCGTTGGAAACACCTGACCTGAATGCACTGTTGGGCATTCCATTTGCAGACCAAATGCTGGAACAGGGAGTGGCAATTAACCTGGCCATTCATTTGTTTCGAAATGACGTGGTTACCCTTGCTAAAGGGGCCAGGATAGCCCGGGTTCCACTGGATGATTTTATCCAGATGCTGGGTACACAAGGCATTCCTGTAGTTGACCATGACCCTGCGGATCTGGACAGTGACCTTGAAAACCTTGGATAAGCCGAGGATACTTCACAAATCGTAGATAGCAGCCCAATAATTGCCTTTGATAATCACCAGAATTTCAACACCAACAGTGAAAATCAGCTTTTTACACTGACTTCCCTGCTGTTTCTTAAGAAAGACATCAATGGGTTTACGCACTATTCGGCTGACAGTTGTATAGCAGATATGTAAGACCTGAAACCAGCAGCTATTTTTTATGATCCTTACGGTTCAGGTACTTAACCCAGCTCACCAGTGCACAGACAATGGAAAAGAAAATAGCCAGAGTCCAGGCGAAAGTGTTCATCTCAATCATGGTCAGACTCCATAAGCAAAGCCAGATAGATAAGGGCGAATGAGGTGGCCATACCAAAGAAGACAATAGCAGCAATCATGTTTTCCTGAAAGATCGGGTATAAAACAGCCGAACCCAATAGAAGCTTGACAAGATCGCAGCTAAGCGCAGCCATTCTTTCACGTCGTTTCTTATTCATTGGTACTACTTTTATATTTATTCAGAAATTGAAAAAGTAGACCATTGGGCCGAAAATGCATGATGAAAGACCTGCCCCCGGTTTTCGGTTTTCACTTCCGGGCTATCTTGATGCTAAAATCTAGTCAGACTAGCCTCTTTAAGTCATCATTAATTACAAGGTGGCTTATCATGGCAAACCAGTGGCAACTCCAGGAAGCAAAAAGCAAATTCAGTCACATAGTAGAAAAGGCCTGTAATGAGGGTCCCCAATTTGTCACCAAACACGGCGATAACGCAGTAGTGGTCATCTCTTACGATGATTACCAGAGAATGGCCCTGCCTGAAAACAACCTGGTTGACTTTTTACGCAGCTCACCTTTTGCAAGCACCACAGAAACGAAAGCGTTTACCAGAGACAAAGAGATGCCGAGGGATATTGAGCTGTGAAATATCTACTCGATACCTGTGTATTATCCGAAGTGTTCAAAAAGAAACCGAATCCGCAAGTGATCGATTGGTTAGGAAGTGTGGATGAACAAAGTCTTTACCTTTGTATATTAACACTCGGAGAGATTGAAAAAGGAGTCGAAAAAAATAAAGACCCTGCCCGGCAAGGAAAATTACGCAACTGGCTGGAGTTTGACCTTAAAGACAGATTCAGGCAGCGAATCCTGTCAGTGGACTTAAATGTGGCCCTAAATGGGGTGCTATTCAAGCCGAAGCCGAACTGGCGGGCACCCCAATACCAGCTATTGATGGGTTAATTGCAGTGACAGGTTTAGTCCATAGTTGCACAGTGGTTACGCGGAATATCGATGATATGCGACAGAGCCAGGCTGAACTGTTTAGCCCGTGGGTTGAATCCTGTTTTTGATGATTTGTGAATGCTCCTGATGGCCTACATTCTGGCACACTTTCGAAGAGCGGGGTCTAAAAGCGTGGTCAAAAAAAGGACTCAGGTCTTTCTTTGTGTACAAATTCTATCGTTTATAAGCAAAGTAAGAAATTGAGAGAGTAGAGTTGTTAAGATTAGAAAGGGGAATGTGAGGCAGACCTTACATTGTGAAAATATCTTCTTTTATCTTTGTAAACGACGAAAGTTGTGCACAAAGAAAGCCCTGATCCCGATATCTCTTGGAAAAACCCGGCAAAAAAGTTACGCTGCCTAAACCATTATCGATAGAGCTAATATCAAACCAATGGAACCACTGCGCAAGGCAGTCATCATCTCATTTCTCAGGCAAGCTTATGGTGACTTGTCACAAGGTATACTGCTCTTTGGGAGCCATGCCAACGGCACAGCCAATAAAGAAAGTGACATAGACTTGGGTATTTTGATAGATGGTATGGCTGACCCGGTTGAACTATGGGAAAACGCCCAGACACTAGCCAGCCAGGTGAATACCAATATTGACCTGATAGATTTACGCGCAGCAACCACTGTACTACAGCATGAAGTGATCAATACAGGAATCTGGCTGTGGCAGCAAGATACCCTAACCTGTGACTTATTCGAACTCCAGGTTATGTCGTTGTACCAGCAACTACAATACGATAGACGGGAAATTCTGGACGACTTACAAAGAAGGCTGCGTAATGAATGACATTATTCTTAACAAATACTCAATCATTCAGCGTTGTATTGCGCGTATTAATGAAGAATACAAAGGTCATGAGTCTGAACTGGCCACAAATTACACTCAGCAGGATTCTATAATTCTGAATATTCAGAGAGCGTGCCAGGCTGCCCAGGATATGGCGAACTACGTTATCAAACTGAAAAAATTGGGAATCCCCCAGAATGCCAGAGATTCTTTCCAGCTACTAAACGATCATGGACTGGTATCAGCCCCACTCACAGTCAGTATGATAAAAATGGTGGGGTTCAAGAATATAGCGGTCCATGAGTACCAAAAATTGAACATAGCTATTCTCAAATCTGTTATAGAAAACCATGTTGATGAAATTAACGGGTTCGCAGAAGAAGTTATGCGCAGTTTTAATAATGATGGACAATGAAAGACCTGAACACGGTTTTTTTGTCGTCAAAAATCAAGACTGATCCCGGTTTTTCTTACCATCAGTCTGAGTAACCTGCTAGGATCAAAGCTCATTCGTCTGAATCTGAAAACCATGCCAGACCAACAAAAAGACATCCGCTGGATACAACGTTTTGAAAATTACCAGGCCGCATTGGAAGCACTAAAAGAGGCAGTAACACTCTCGGAACAACGACCATTATCCAGGCTGGAGCAACAGGGCGTGATACAGGGGTTTGAGTTTACTCACGAACTGGCGTGGAAAACACTGAAAGATTTTCTGGGTTATCGGGGCATTCAGGATGTTATTGGCTCTAGAGATGCGGTGAGGGTTGCTTTTCGAGAAGGCATTATCATCAATGGCGAACTCTGGATGGAAATGCTTAAAAGCAGGAACCTCACCTCCCATACCTACCGGGAAGAAGTCGCCAATGAAATAGCAGTAAAAATACTGAAACAGTACTTTGATGCCTTTTGTGAACTGAGAAAAGCACTCTTGAGCTGGCAGGAAAATGATAAACCATGACAGATCGTTTTGGCTTGAAAGAAGAGACTATCTCGGAAATTCAACAGGTGCTTGCCAATTTTCCACAAGTCGGGAAAGCGATTATCTATGGCTCAAGGGCAAAAGGCACTTTTAAAACCGGGTCAGACATCGACTTAACATTAGTAGCCGACAAAAAAAAGCAGCTGGATTTAACGGTTCAATATCAGATTGAAGAAGCACTTGAAGAATTGCTGCTTCCCTATCAGTTTGACCTATCCATACTTGAAACCATTGAAAATCCAAACCTGCTGAACCACATCAAGCAGGTTGGGCAGGTGTTTTATGCAAGATGAAAGGTCTGTCCCCGGTTTTCCTTTCCCGTTTTTGTAACTTGAACACGTATCCAAATGGTGACAAGTCCAGCCAGTCCAGAGACATTGAAAAAGCAAAAGCCCTTTTAAAAAATCTGGAGGCATGACATGAGCAGGAAGCTAAAGACCTTTGATGCATCAGAGTATCTTGACGACAGTGAAACGATTGCAGAGTACCTGAATGCTGTCATTGAAACGGGTGACCAAGCTTTGCTCTTATCGGCTATTGGTGATATAGCCAAGGCAACAGGGATGCAGAAGATAGCCAATGACTCAGGCCTTGGTTGGGAAAGTCTATACAAAGCCCTGGCACCAGGTGCGAAACCAAGGTTTGAAACAGTGTTCAAAATTCTTCAGGCTCTGGAAGTGAGTTTGAAAATCAGCCCTCAGCATTAGTGTTATTCTGGCATCGGACAATACAAAGTATAAAAGTATAATAAGGGTGTTGGGTTACATTGTGAACGATGAAAGACCTGACCCCGGTTTCCCTGGACAGGCACTTTCATGATTTTGCCGTGCCTTCCGCCCGACGCGCCTACGACGAGTGAGTTAGCCCGGCGTTATGTGCTTAAACCAGCTTAAAAGTCCGAAAATTAGCAATAAAAGCATTCACAACCCACCTCTAACTTGCATTTTTGGTATAGATTACCTTAAATTAGCGTTATAGAGGCATATATGGTGCTTATAAGGTATGATATTACGTTTTGGCTGTGAAAACTTCAGATCTATAGGTGAATATCAAGAGGTGTTATTTACGTCTTCATCAAAAAAAGATGAGGATACATACCTATTTTCTCCTACAGGTGTTAGAGAGAAAGTTCTACCAATAATCTCTTTGTACGGAGCCAATGGCTCAGGAAAAACAAATTTATTACTTGGGTTGAGATTCTGTGTGACAGGCATAATTCTTAGCGCAAATAGAGATTTTGAATATGCAAATATACAAAATTTTAGATTAGATAGTGAGTTCAACGAGAATCCTACATCATTTGATATCGACTTCATTTTTAATGAAACTCATTACCACTATGGGTTCTCAGTAAAGGATCATACAGTTGTAACTGAATGGCTTTATTCATTTTCTTATGGCTCAAGAATGTCAAGAAGTGTACTTTTTTATAGGGACATTACAGATGGAGAACCAGAATTTTACTTTGGTAAGGGCTTGAAAGGAAAAAACAAGTCAATTTCAGAAATAACAGGTGACTCTAGTCTTTTTCTATCAGTTGCAGCAAAAGCAAAACATGAACTACTAGGAGGCATAAGCCAGTATTTCAAGGAAAATTACAACTTCCGTTTTAAATCTGAATTTTCAGAGAGCAGTATTGGTAAAAAAATTAATAAATATGGATTAGAACATGAAATTTCTAACTTTCTTTCTTTAATTGATGTAGGAGCTTCAAGGCTAGAAGTAACTAAATCAGAAATAGATGATGAGCAAAGAAAATTCAGAGACTCATTTCAAACTGCATTACTAAACTCTTTTTCAGATAAAGATGTTAATTTTCAATTTCCATCTGACGATCATGAATTTCTGATAAATATTCACCGAAGAAATAGCGATGACAAAGAACTATTATTCCAGTTTCAGGAAGAAAGCTTAGGCACCAGAGCTTTAGTATCTTTGCTAGCATCAGTATTTTGGATTTTGAAGCACGGTGGCGTGTTCGTAGTAGATGAACTTGAATCAAGCTTACATACACTTTTGTCTCTTAAAGTTGTTGAACTATTTAACAACCAAGAAACAAATCCAAACTGTGCACAGCTTGTTTTCACTACGCACGAAACACAATTACTAAACTTTCATGGAGTTAGGCGTGACGAAGTTTGGTTAACAGAAAAGTGTAGAGATGGAAGTACTAAAGTTGCCCCTCTTTCAGAATATTCCATTAGCAAGCGGTCAAACTTAAGAAATGGATATTTAGATGGTCGGTTTGGAGCAGTTCCGTTTCTAGGACTAATTGATAACTTTAACCTTTTTGAGACTGAAAATGCCTCCAAAGAAGTTTAGGGCTCACCGAAGCATCAAAAGAAAGGCAAGCAAAAAAAAACAGCCAAAATTAAAGATTTATGCATATTGTGAGGGTAAGAATACAGAGCCTCAATATTTGAAGCAGTTTAGTGCTATGCATAGTAATGGCCTTGTATCTGTTGAAACTGTTGGGGCAGCAGGAGTTCCAAAAACTATAGTTGATAAGGCTTCTGAGAAAAAATGCGAGTTAGCAAAAGCTGCAAAGAAAAGCGGCGATCCTCTTGATAAACAGTATGAAGTTTGGGCTGTTTTTGATAGAGATGAGCATCCAAACATATCGCAAGCCTTTGACAAAGCTCATGCCAACAGCGTGAATATTGGATACTCAAATCCGTGTTTTGAATTATGGCCATATCTCCATTTTGTGGATCATTCAGCCCCTATCCATAGAAAAGCTTTACAAGCAAAGTTGAAAAGCCACATAACTGGTTATGATGTGAAGGGTAGTAAAGTAATAGACCCAAGACAAATTGATGATAAGTATAAGGTAGCGAAACAAAGAGCAGAGAATTTGAAAGCAGTTCATGAGAAAGTTGGCTCACCAATGGAGTCTCCTTATACAGATGTCTACATCTTACTCGAGCGAATAAAACAAAACGGGAAGGCCTAACTCGACAACGCATGCAAATCGGATAAGGACTCAGGCAAGAATCATGAACCCCTCTGAAATTACTAACCTGTAACTTATATTTGTTTTCTTTTTAATACGTCCATGGTCTTATACCTGCACATCAGGATAAGACCTCAGCATGAATGCTCACGATTTGATTTCACAGCTCTCTATTATCAGTAACCTCGCCAAGCTTGGTAAGTTGACAAAAGCTAAAAAACATCCTTTTGCATCACGGGAGAAGTCCCGTGGATGCTGTTATCAGGTGCCGTGGTTATTTTTGGAGGTGGTTTACAATGATAGCTAGAGTGTCTTCAATCTTGTCAAAACGTTCACGATTTTCTTGCTGGTTAGCGTAAATCTTGTCAAAACGCTCAAGATTTTCTTGCTGGTTAGCTTCAATCTTGTCAAAACGTTCACGATTTTCTTGCAGGTTAGCGTCAATCTTGTCAAAACGTTCACGATTTTCTTGCTGGTTAGCGTCAATCTTTTCATCAAGTGACTCAATAGCTATTTCCTGCCGTGCGCTGTGCAGGTACAGCTTCCTAATATCGTCCTGTGAGTTTTTTACACTGACCTCTATGCGACTGATGGCATTAAAGAAATCGTCTGTGTCTTTATCGTGGTTCATTCGTACACCCTGTGATTATTTCTTGTGCGTTGAGCATAGCAGACAATAAAAGATGGCACAGAGACACCTAACCTTTTTCTGACCATCTGTGCTGTCACTGCCAGGGCAGAAAGCCAGATGTATTTTGTCAGTGATATCTTCGTTAAGTTTTTGAATGGATGCAAAAGCGACATATCCTCAGTTCTGCCGACAGCTGGCGGAAAATGCGTGAAATTCGCAATGCATTTTCTCACGACTACCCGGTAGCTGAATCGCAGTGGGCTGAAGCGCTTAACATGGCATGGGCTGTGGCTCCCGAACTGATTGAAATCACCGAACAGATCGAAGAATATCTACTCAGGCTCGACAATATAAAGTTAGGTGGTGACCATTGAGAATCAGTCCGTAACAGGAAGACGACATCATCGAGTTAGTCAGGAAAGAGATCAGCCAGCAGGCCCGGGTCTGGCTCTTCGGCTCCAGGGTCAGAGATGACGCACGGGGTGGCGATATTGACTTGCTGATTGAAGTCGATGGTTTAAGCAACCCGGTCGAAAAGAAAATCCACTTACGCCTGGCACTGGAAGACCGATGGGGTGAACAAAAAGTGGATATTCTGGTTCACGACACCCTGCACTCTGAACAGCCCATTCACCGAATTGCCAAGCTGGAAGGTGTTCGGTTGGTTTGATGTAGGTGGTTTTAGGTATTTTACGGTCAAAACAATACGAAAACCTTCAAAGCGCGACTGAAGAGAAAACAAAAGAAAGCTGCTATGAGTACACGCTATCTGGCTGAAGTCCTTGCTGGGCGGTCACTTTCATGACTCTACGGTGAGAGAGCCCCTATTTATTTGGGATCAGATACCAGAATCAATCAAAGAAAAAATTAGAGAACGGTATGCAGTCATTCAAAGTGGGCATGTCTGAGCAAAGCACACAGTTAATGATGCAGATCGAAAGACCTGACCCCAGTTTTTTTTGTCGTCAAGAATCAAGACTGATCCCGGTTTTTCTTACCATCACTCTGAGTAACCTGCTAGGATCAAAAGCTCATTCGTCTGAATCTGAAAACCATGCCAGACCAACAAAAAGACATCCGCTGGTTACAGCGTTTTGAAAATTACCAGGCCGCATTGGAAGCACTGAAAGAGGCCGTAACACTCTCGGAACAACGACCATTATCCAGACTGGAGCAACAGGGCTTGATACAGGGGTTTGAGTTTACTCACGAACTGGCGTGGAAAACACTGAAAGATTTTCTGGGTTATCGGGGCATTCAGGATGTTACTGGCTCTAGAGATGCGGTGAGGGTTGCTTTTCGAGAAGGCATTATCATCAATGGCGAACTCTGGATGGAAATGCTTAAAAGCAGGAACCTCACCTCCCATACCTACCGGGAAGAAGTCGCCAATGAAATAGCAGTAAAAATACTGAAACAGTACTTTGATGCCTTTTGTGAACTGAGAAAAGCACTCTTGAGCTGGCAGGAAAATGATAAAGCATGATAGATCGTTTTGGCTTGAAAGAAGAGACTATCTCGGAAATTCAACAGGTGTTCTCCACTTTTCCACAAGTCGGGAAAGCGATTATCTATGGCTCAAGGGCAAAAGGCACTTTTAAAACCGGGTCAGACATCGACTTAACATTAGTAGCCTACAAAAAAAAGCAGCTGGATTTAACGGTTCAATATCAGATTGAAGAAGCACTTGAAGAATTGATGCTCCCCTATCAGTTTGACCTATCTATACTTGAAACCATTGAAAATCCAAACCTGCTGAACCACATCATGCAGGTTGGGCAGGTGTTTTATGCACGATGAAAGGTCTGTCCCCGGTTTTCTTCTTGCTTTTTCATAAACGACAAAGGTTATTCATAAAGAAAAACCTGGCCCCGATTCTTCTAATAGACTTTGCAGCAGCTATGGAGATTCACCAACAGATTTGCGTACTATCCGGCTGACGGTTGTATAGTGCAGGCCAACATAACCAGCAATTTCAGTAAGGCTATAGCCACCCGATTGATAAGCAGAAATAATACCCTCATCACGATGGTTGGCTGTTGCCAGAAAGTGGCTCAGTGGCGGCGCTGTTTTCCGCCTCTGCTTGTGGGGCACTTCAGAAAGAACGGCCTTCCCTTTAGGTTTATAGGCCAGCTGCTTATTGATGAAATTATCGTCGCCCAGGTAGATCTGTTGTTTAAGATGTTCCCAGATATTAACCCCAACGCCCTCGGCAACAAATCGGGCAAAACCGAGAATGGCTTCGTCACGAACATTGGCAAAGTAGCGCAGCGTGGCATCCGTCGCCAGCCAGGATGGAGAATCGAAAAGGCCAGTGGTATAGCAATAACTACTCCACGGCCACTCATCTGGCGACTTGACCATTTTGGCTCTAACCGGGTTTAACACAACGTACCGGCTCAGCTCCATAAGATACGCATCTTTGTCTACCAGAATCGATTGATAGCGTCCTTGAAAAAGATGACCAACTCTTCCGTACTTCCGGTTAATTCTAACCGTATAGACACCGTTAAGCTGGCGCATACCTTTAGAGAGATTGGCATCCGGTGTTTCCACCACCAGATGGTAATGATTGGTCATCAGGCAAAAAGAGTGGATAACCCAGTTAAACCGCTCACAAACCTCCGACAGCGTATTGAGGAATAGCTGAAAATCAGCATCGTTGCGGTAAATTGGTTTACGCTCATTGCCACGGGACGTTACGTGCATCAACGCACCAGCATACTCAAGCCGTAGAGGTCTGCTCATTTGCAATCACTTCATTTTTATTGATGGAACTGGAAAAGTAGACCAATAAAACAAAAATGCACAATGAAAGACCTGACCCCGGCTTTTTTGACCCCGGCTTTTTGACCCCGGCTTTTTGGTGTTCAAGCTGACCAGAATATGCATAAGGCAAATGATATCTTAGTAAAAGTCGTTCGGGCTAATCGCCGGTTAAGTTGCAAAAAGAACAACGCACTACACTAGATAATGTTTTGAGCCGGAGCTGGATTAAATAGAGCATTTTGTTTATAGACGACAGCGAAAATGCACAATGAAAGACCTGACCCCAGTTTTCATAGTAAGTGATACCTTTGATGAGTTCGTTAATATTTCTTTTGATTGGAAAGGAATGAAAACACTCGGGATTATTTTCTCTGCCAGAATCGAAGATAAAGTATTCAATGCTGATGATATCAGTGTGCGTTATTATATCTCCTCTGCGGAGTCAACAGCAGAAGAATTTTCACATGCTGCAAGAGAGAATTGGGCGATCGAAAATAAGCTCCATTGGAAAATGGATGTTGCAATGCGAGAAGATGATTGTCGAATCAGAAGGGGCAATGCTGCTGAAATGCTCACAGGTTTTCGACACATGGCAGTGAATATGTTGAATAATACCAAAACCTTTAAAGTAGGCTTGAAGCATAAACAGAAAAAGGCAGCCATGAGTACACAATACCTGTCTGAAGACCATGCTGGGTGTGAGGTTTCATGATTTTTCCCTAACCTCCCAGTTTCATAAGAACTACCACTCGGTTTGATATCACAAGAAACTAGAAAAGACCACGGTGTTTCTTTTAAAGTTTTTTTAACGCATGGCGAAGGAAAGACCAAACCCCGAGCTTTATCTCAACTTTATTGCCATATCAAGAGAAAAAAACGTTTTTTGAGTTTCGTCTATTTAGGAGAATTAGGTGCTTATATCTATTTGTTTATGTACATACAAAAGGCAGCATTTGATTAATACATTGAGAAGTATTAATGAGCTTGAATTACCAAGAGATTTAAAAGTCGAAATTATAATTGTTGATAATGATGAAAACAAAATGGCTAAGCCAATTGTTGAAAAATTTGAAAAAGAAACAGAAAAAAAAGTAATTTATTTAAATGAACCTGAAAAAAATATTTCAATAGCAAGGAATGCATATTTAGAACAAGCTTCTGGGGTTTATATTGCTAGCATTGATGATGATGAGTTGGCAGATAAAAAGTGGCTAATTTCACTAATTAATACAGCTGAGAATTACCATGCTGATATCGTTTTTGGAAAAGTAGTGTCTTTATATCCTGAAAACACTTCACCATGGCTTATTGAAGGGGGGTTTTTTAAAAGAAAGGAATATGCAACAGGTCATAAAATAACAAGTGGCGGTGCAGGTTGCACGCTAATTAAGAGAGTTGTATTGAAAAACGGGAAGTATAAATTTGATAAATCATATGGTTTAACAGGTGGAGAGGATGCCGAACTATTTAATCGCTTGTACATAAATGGAGCCAACTTAGTATACTGCCGAGAAGCTATTGTTTATGAAAAAATAGAAAGCGAACGTTTAAATTTAAATTATCTTATAAAAAGAGCTTTTAGGATTGGACAAACATTTAGTAGTTACAGATTTATCAAATTTAGTACTTTGCAAAAAACAAATTACATTGCGAAAGAACTTATAAAATTATTTGTATTCAGCACAATGTGTTTATTAACCATGCCATTGGGTAAAGTGAGTTGGTCTAAATATCTAGTAAAGGCTTCAGATTGTTATGGGAAGCTTAGCTTTCTTTTCACAAAGAAAGCATTACAATTATATAAGTAAAATTAGTATGTTAAGCAGATTGGTTAACAAATTATTAGATTTTAATGAAGCTTATGGATTTGTCATAATCACATTATGGTGTTTTTCGTTGCTTACACCAGATCTAACACAAAAAAAACTCTTAATGGCCATAGATTTTGCTGATTTTAATGAGACGATCTCTGGTGGGAGTAAGCTAAAACAGGTATTCTGGCTCTTGTTCTTTGGTTTATACATTTTTTCTTTTTTTAGAGAATTGGTCAGAAAAACACTTTCCAAGAGCTATGCACAAACACTTCTATTTTTCTTTTCAGTAATCTTGATGTTATCTTTTTCTTATTTATGGTCTAAGGAGCCAGCATTTACTCTAAAAAGACTGCTATTTCAAGTAATTTTCACATTTACAGTCGCTAGTTCTGCATATTATTCAATAAAAAATAATAATTTTTTTACATCAATATATATATTAATGTTTGCCTCTCTATTTGTTGGCATTTTGTCAATAATTATGGGTGTTGGTATGAATGGTATAGCATTTAGTGGTTGGGCTGTAACAAAAAATACATTGGGCGCATATTTGTTGGTAATTTTTTTATTATACAAACTTGCAAAAAATATTGATAGTTTGAACAAACCGAAAAGATATGAAAAAAATATACTGTTATTCTTATTTATATTTTTATTATGGTCAATGAGTAAAACATCTATAGCGCTCTTGCTCTCGTTTTATTTTCTTCAAAGTTTTAAAAATAACCTACAAAAAATTTTTACGATTTCAATTATCATCATAATATCTTTGATATTTTTCGTTATACCGATGGTGTATTACATACATGGTGATGTTTGGTATATTGCACAATATATCGACGCTAGTGCATTTACTGGCAGAGGCATATTATGGGATAATCTTTATTATGATCTTTTTTCTTATCAAAAACTAATTAATGGTTATGGTTACGGAGCTTATTTTGCAACAGGCAATCCACCATTCATCCTAGATGATCAATATAGTTTTACTCGATTCATAAGCTCAGCGCACAATAGCTACATAGAACTTGCTCTCCAGATAGGTGCTGCACTTTCATTGATGATTTTAGGTTTTATAATTTTAACCTTAAAATATATCAACTCATCTTTAATAAGCACTATTATATTTGTCGTTTTTGTTCACGGTTTATTCGAGTCATCTTTATTGAAAGATCAGCATGTAATGTGGTTTTGTTTTGTTACTACAATTACTTCTGGCTTTATGATTAAAAATGGAATTCTTAAAAATGAAAGTAGCTATCATTCATGACTGGTTGGTTGTTAACGGTGGAGCTGAGAAAGTTCTTCAAGAATTAATTGAAATCTATCCAGCTGCAGACATTTACACGTTAGTTGACTATCTACCTGTTGCTAGTAGGCAGTGGCTTAACAATAAAATAGTTACCACTTCATTTATTCAGAAACTGCCATTTTCAAAAAAAAAATACCGTAGTTACCTTCCGTTATTCCCTATTGCAATTGAGCAGTTTGACCTATCTGGCTATGACTTGGTAATTTCATCCAGCTATGCCGTGGCAAAAGGTGTTATAACCGGACCAAATCAAGTTCATATCAGCTACTGCCATTCACCTGCCAGGTATGCATGGGATCTCCAAAGCCAGTACCTTAAAGAAAGTGGTATGGAGTCAGGCTTAAAGTCAATGGTTGCTCGGTACTTTCTTCACAAGTTTCGTATTTGGGATGTGAGATCATCCTTTGGTGTGGATCATTTTGTAGCCAACTCAGAATTTGTTAAGGAACGCATAACTAAATGCTACCGCAGGCAAGCTGATGTAATATACCCCCCTGTGGATATTGATAGATTTAAGCTGAAAGAGAGTAAACAAAACTATTATCTGACTGCTTCAAGGCTCGTACCGTATAAACGGGTAGATTTAGTTGTTGAAGCATTTACCAAGCTTCCAGAACTGCGACTAAAGGTGATTGGTGCTGGGCCTGAGTTTGATAAAATCAAGAAAATTAAGGGTAGTGCTAGCAATATTGAATTACTGGGTTATCAATCGGATGAAAGCCTCGTGGAGCATATGCGTTCGGCAAAAGCATTTGTATTTGCTGCAGAGGAAGATTTTGGAATTATTCCTGTAGAGGCTCAGGCTTGTGGTACTCCAGTAATTGCATTGGGTAAAGGGGGTTGTTTGGAAACAGTCATTGATGGTGAAACTGGAGTGCATTTTAATGATCAAAGTTTAGGCAGCCTCATTGCTGCTATTAATAAGAGTGAAGAAATTCTACCAACACTTTCTTCAATAAAAATCAGGGATAATGCTCAGAGATTTTCCAGAGAAAATTTTAGAGGAACCTTTACCAATACTGTTGAAAAACTATTGGAGTAATAATTTGAAAATATTACATATACATCAGGACTACCCTGACGGGCGGCCATATCCTTCTACGAAAGCAGTTTATAACCTTCTTCATGAGTTAAAGAAAGTTGATACTTCAACTTTACAGTATGTTTTATCAATAAACCGCACATCAAATCCTTTCAAGATATCTTTCAAAAAGTTCGAGGATGGTTATTCACTTGTTTACTGGGCTTTGCCTGTTAAATTCATTTATAAACCATTGATTTATTTTTGGACAGTTGTTGTTTATTTTATCTTAAGAAATCTACAGTTTGATTTAATACATGGTCATAAGCTAACCACTGAAGGTTTGTTTACCTATTTCCTTGCAAAGAAAACAAAATCACCTTATTTTATATCCGTTAGAGGAAGTTCTGATATAAGAAATATTAAAAGACTAAGTGATTGTAGATCAACATTTTCTAATATCCTCAATGGTGCTCAGTGTATATTTTGGGTTAGCCCTTGGGCGAAAAAAAAAATCACTATGTATCTAAATACTAAAAATTTTGATAACGTAAATTTCCCAAATATATGCAGAATTGAAAATATTAACTCACATTTAAATAGCCAACGATGCAATTACCTGTTTATATTGAGCTATCACCAATACATTCGCAAAGGTTTATTATCAACGTTATGTGCCATTTCTAAATTAAAAAAGAATGGCTGCGAAATCATACTTGAAGTTATTGGAGATGGTGATTCAAAAATCAAGAGTATTATTTCAGATAAAATTGTAGAACTTGGAATACAGGATAATGTCCGACTATTAGGTCAGTTACCACATAATATAGTTCTTGAAAAATTACACAAGAGCAAAGGTATGTTGCTACCTGCATTAAATGAGACATTTGGAATGTCATATATAGAATCATTAGCTAATGGTGCACCAATTCTTTATATGGCAAATACTGGGATTGATGGTTTTTTTTCAATCGAAAAAATTGGCGTGAAGGTGAATAGCCAAAATATTGATGAACTAAGTGATGCAATAATTTTTCTTGAAAAGAATAATGAAGAACTCTGTTCAGAGATAAATAAAAATATTAAAAGAGGTTTTCTCGATAAATTTACTGGAAACTCTATTGTAAAGTTATATTTATCGAAGATTGAAAAATTCAGATTATGATAAAAGTTGGCATTTACTACCTTTTTCTTTTTAAGCTCCCAAGGTCACAGTTTATAAAAACCTTCTCAAATATAAGGGTGTGGTACTTTAAAAATATTCTAAAAATTATGAAAAAAGGGGGTAATCCATCTTTAGTGAGTACAAACGTTTACATTGCAGATGGAAAACACATAAAGTTCGGCACAGGGTGCCGGATTAATGAGAATGTCTACATTGAAAAAGCAACGATAGGAAATGATGTTCTTATAGCTCCTAATGTGGCTATCTTAAGCCGAATGCATGAGTATTCATTAACAAACATACCTATCTCATTACAAGGTTATAAAGAAGAGAAATTAGTAAACATTGGTGATGATGTATGGCTTGGTCGTAATGTGATTGTCTTACCTGGTGTAACTATTGGAGATGGTGCAATTATCGGAGCAGGAGCAGTTGTAACGAAAGATATACCGCCCTACGCAATAGTTGCTGGCACGCCTGCCAAATTAATCAAATTTAGGAAGTGAGCAAAAATGCAAGATATTAGGAAAAAAATACTTGTAGTAGCATCTGCTGGTGGGCACTTAACACAAGCAATGTGTTCTACAACAAAATGTGAAAATATTGTACTGGTTTCCAATAAAGTGAATATAAAAAACACAAGAATAAGAAAAATTTATAGGATATGGGATACTCAATACAATCCATTTATTCATTTTGTCAATATTTTTTTTGCTGCCTTTGTCATATTCAGAGAAAGACCATATGCAGTATTTAGCACAGGTGGGCCAATCGTATTACCGTTTGCTTTAATCTGTAAATTTATCAAATTAAAATTTATTTATCTCGATACTCTATCACGTGTTGTTGAACTTTCTAACACTGGAAAGCTTATCAAGAAATATCACCTATATTCTAGATTTTTTACCCAATGGGAAAATACTGCAAGTGTAAATAATGTTGAATATATGGGAAAGTGCTTTGATATTCTTGGTTTAAATCGATTGACGAATAAACAGGTTAAAGGTAGTTCAAGCTTACCATTAATACTCGTAACTTTAGGAACAAATGATTATCCGTTTGATCGTTTGATAAAATTGGTTCAAGATTCAAGTTACTACAAGGACTCCAGAGTACGCTGGTTGATACAATACGGCTGTACAAAGGTAATTACTGAACCAGAAAATGGACTTGTTGTTTCTACATTGACTCGAGAAGAGCTAGAGCAATATGTCAAAGAAGCTAGCTTGATTATTAGCCATTGTGGTATTGGCAGTATTCATATGTTTTTAACATACCAGAAACATGTCATATTTGTACCAAGGGTGAGAAAATTTTCTGAGTTTTCAGACGATCACCAGCTGCAGATAGCCAAAGAAATCAACAAAGGTAAATTTAAAGTTGTTTTTCCAGAAGATCATCTACCTGAACTCAATTTCAGCAATCTAATTTCAGAAAATACATCAACAAAACCCATAGATATTACAAATATTGAATTTTCAGAAAAAATTAAAAACTTATTAATGGCGTAGATAATGAAACTGACAACAGAGATAAATCGCGCTGTTCGTAACAGCTTGATGGGGAAGTATTTACTATATGTATTCCAAATATTATCTCTTGCTATTTTATCCCGTTTATTTACACCAGAAATGTTTGGAGTAATTGCCACTTTCCAGGTATTTATTCTATTTTTTCAAATGTTAGCTAATTCAAGTTTAACTTCTTCGATTGTTTATCATGATGTACTTACGAAAGAACAAAGAGATGGAATATTTACTTTTACACTTTCAGTAGGAATTTTATTCTCACTGTTTTTTTTCTTGTTAACACCCTTTATATCTAGCTGGCTAAACCTGAATGAATACAACTTTCTTTCATTCGTTCTAGCTTTTAATGTGTTCTTTTCTGCACTATCCATGTTACCTATAGCATCACTTCAAAAAGACATTAAATTTGGTAGTATTGCTTGGTGTGAGATTGGGGCAGAAATAACTTCTTTAGCTGTTTGTGCTCTATTTTATTTTTGGAACTACGGAGTTGAAGCACTAGCGTTAAAATTAGTGATAGTACCAATTGCTCGGTTCATTGGTTATTACTATTTATGTGCAGAAACATCTATTGGCAGGCCGACTTTTGGAAAAAAAATAACTGCAATAACCTTACTTTATTCTATGGCCAAATACCAAATGGCATTTAACATACTTAATTTCTTTTCAAGAAATTTAGACACCCTCTTAATATCAAAATACTTTGGTGTAACTGTAACGGGTGTTTATGAGAAATCATATCAAATTATGCGCTATCCTCTTCAGCTTTTTACATTTGCTATTACACCTGCTCTTCATCCCGTCTTCACTAAGCACAAAGATAAACCAAAGTTGGTTGAAATAGAATATTATAAAATAATAACTAAGCTGGTATTTTTTGGTTTTTTTGCATCGACAGTACTGTTTTGGTGTTCAGAGGAGGCAGTGTTTATTCTATTCGGGCCTCAATGGAACGAAACTGCAAATATTCTAAAGGTTCTTTCAGTAACAGTAACACTTCAAGTAGTATTAAGCAGCACAGGTGGAGTTTTCCAAGCCTTTGGTGCAACAAGGGAAATGTTCAAGTGTGGTCTTTTTTCATCTGTTGTTAATGTAGCTGCTATCGTTACTGGGATTTTATACGGTGATGTAATTATCCTCTGTATTCTTTTGTCTGGCTCATTTTTAATAAGTTATTTTCAGTGTTTTTATATCCTTCACAAGAATGTATTTAATTCAACTAAATATATGCATTTTTTTATGCTGAGTTTTGTTGTTTTGATGCCATATATTAACTTATTTTTCTACGATTCTAGTAAAAAAAATTTTACAGATTACAAAGTAGCAATTTTTGATATTTCACTATTTTCCTTATTTGTTGCAACTTGTTTGATACTTTTTTTCATTCTAACAAAAAAACATATCACAACTTATTTTAAAACAGCTTAATTACTAACCCATACAAATTCATTTTCTATGTACCTCATACCCGTAATCATGTCCGGCGGCTCCGGCAGCCGCCTCTGGCCCCAGTCCCGCTCTCTATACCCAAAGCAGTTCCTGCCACTGGTAAACGAACAAACCATGTTGCAGAACACACTTTCCCGGCTTGATGGGTTGGATTCGGTATCTGATCCGTTAGTGATTGCCAATGAAGAACACCGCTACCTGGTTGCAGAACAAGTCCGCCAGATGGGACGGTGACTTCAGCCATTATTCTTGAACCTGTCGGTAAAAACACGGCACCTGCCGTAGCTCTGGCAGCCCTGAAAGCTCAATCCCTGTCTGAAGAGAAAGACCCATTACTGCTGGTATTGGCTGCGGACCATGTGATTCAGAATGTTCAGGCTTTTCATCAGGCGATTGAAGCTGCATTACCTGCGGCAAGCGATGGTAAGCTGGTGACCTTTGGTATCGTACCTACCCATCCGGAAACCGGGTATGGCTATATTAAGGCCAGTAAAACGTTAACCGGGAATAGTGAACAGGTTTCTCCGGTAGACAATTTTGTGGAAAAGCCAGATTTGGAAACGGCTCAGGGCTATCTTGCTTCCGGTGACTATTATTCCCATTGGTGTCGTGCATCGACTGGAAAACCCCGGCAAGTTTGACCTTGAGTTGATTGAGGTGCAGAGCGGGGGGTATTTGGGGGAGGATGATATTGTGCGGTTTGAGGATACGTACGGTAGGGTGTGATGAGTCGTGGGTGAATGCCGCCACCCGCTGCCCGCCTCACGTTAATCACAAGCGTTTTGTTCTTTTGGTAAGCGGGCACAGGGCAGCGTTTCTTGGCATTAACTATTCCCTCATAACCCAAAGCTAATGGTATAGACTGTATCTGCGGTGTTGAATGCAAAATAATTCACTCAACAGGAATACCGCGATGCCAGTGATATCAAGTTTTTTTGGGATTTATATCAGGATGTACCACGCCGATCATGCGCCACCGCATATTCATGCCGAGTATCAGGGGCATGAGGCGCTTGTAGAAATATCCACAGGCTATATTCTGGAAGGTCGCCTACCCAAAAAAGCTGCAAAGCTTGTTGGTGACTGGTGTTTGTTGCATCAGGCTGAGTTGAAAGACAATTGGCAAAGGGCAATGGATCTCCAACCACTTGGGCGTATAGCAGGAGCTGATAATGATTAAAATTGTTCAGGCTGTTTATCAGACAAGGCTGGAAATAAAGCTTCGCTTTTCTGATGGCAGCTTTGGTGTTATGGATTTTAGTGAAATGTTGTCACATAAAACCAGCCTTACCCGGGCTTTAGAGGATGGCGTTTTTTTTCAGCGCTTCTTTATCGAGCTGGGTGCTCTTTGCTGGCCTAATGGCCTGGAGTTCAGTGCGGGCAGCCTTTATAAAAGGCTGGAAGAATCCGGTAAACTGGTTAAGCCAGCTGCATAGGAGCCTGACCGAGAATAGCGCCCGTAGCGAGGACGACAGAAAATTGAGGATGAAAATTCGGTTTTGTGAGGAGAATAGCGAGCTATTTGACGAACAAAAGCGGATTTTCAGACCAATTTGCTGTCGCCGCAGTAGGGCAGTCTATTCTCCCCGCTGTGTCAGGATAGTTGTCCCGCTCACTGATTAACCAATAAAAGCTAGACAGTGGGCGATGGACGTTGAATATGCCTCGTTTTTCAGAGGAACGTAAATCAGCTGTTTTGAAAAAACTGTTACCACCACACAATCGCTCTGTGCCGGATGTTGCCAGAGAGGAAGGTATCAGCGAACAAACCCTGTATAATTGGCGTAAAAAACTACGGGACAAAGGATTACCTGTGCCAGGGAACGAACAAAAATCAGAACAATGGTCTGCTGAAAGCAAGTTTGCCGTGGTCGTCGAAACCGCTGCTTTGTCAGAAACAGAGTTAAGTGAATACTGCCGTAAAAAAGGGCTTTATCCTCAACAAGTCAAGGAGTGGAAGCACGCTTGTATTTCAGGTGCTGTTCAGGCTTCTCAGCGTGCAGACCAGGAAAGCAAGCAATTAAAACAAGAGCGTAAGCGCAATCAGAGCCTTGAAAAAGAGCTTCGCCGTAAAGACAAGGCGTTGGCAGAAGCTGCAGCCCTGCTGGTGCTATCAAAAAAGCTCGATGCCTTCTACGGGATAGACAGCGAGGACAACTGACACCTGTCGATAAGCGCCGCCAACTGCTGACATGGTTTGATGAGGCTATAGCAAACGGCGCTTCTCGCTGGAAGGCTGCTGAACAATTGGAAATATCCCTGAAAACACTGAATCGCTGGCGCGATGACAATGGTGCAGTGTTAACGGACAAACGCCCGGATGCCTTGCGCCCGGTACCCTCTAACAAACTGACTGAGGAAGAGGAGCAACGTATTCTGACTATCAGTAATGAAGATGAGTATGCGAGCCTGCCACCATCGCAGATCGTGCCAGCCCTTGCAGACAAGGGAGTATACGTTGCTTCTGAATCTAGCTTTTACCGTGTGTTGAAAAAGTATGGTCAGTTGCACCACCGCGGTCGTTCAAGAAAGCGATCGAAAAGCAACAAGCCGACAACCTATGTTGCTACTGGCCCTAACCAGGTCTGGTGTTGGGACATCAGTTACATACCTTCCAGGGTACGCGGCCAGTTCTGGTACCTCTACCTGATACTGGACGTTTACAGTCGTAAGATTGTTGGTTGGGAGATTCATAGCCGTGAGTCTGGTGAGTTAGCCAGTGAACTGATTAACCGGACAATGGTGGCTGAAAAATGCACTAAAACACCGCTTGTACTGCACTCAGACAATGGGGCTCCAATGACGTCGAGTACCTTTAAGGCCAAGCTTGAGGAATTGGGCATTATTCCCTCTCATAGTCGCCCAAGGGTGAGTAACGATAACGCATTTGCAGAATCGATCTTTAAAACGGTGAAGTACTGTCCTCAGTGGCCATCTCAAGGTTTTCTGACGTTAGAACACAGTCGACAGTGGATGCTGAAGTTTGAGCGCTTTTATAACAATGAACACCGCCATAGCTCAATCCGCTTTGTGACACCTGCGCAACGGCATGAGAAAAGAGATCAGGAAATCCTGAATCACCGGAAACAGGTGTATACCAAAGCGCGAGAAGCTAATCCAACGCGCTGGTCAGGAGTTATCAGAAACTGGGAGCCTGTAGGTGCGGTTGCACTGAATCCTGAGCGGTTGTCTGAAGCAAGAATTAACGAGAAAAAGGCAGCCTAAAATTCAGTTTTCGGGACAACTATCTTGAAAAACTCCGTCTCGGTCAGGCTCCTAGGAATTGTCCTCTAAATAAGTTGCCTATGGGGCAAATAAGCTTTCAAATTTGCGTAGCTCCAAGACAACGTTGGTATCAAGCAGGTACATCATGAAAAATCTGCCGGTTTCAGAAAGTTGTCTTTTAAAGGCTCTGCTACCAGATCAACATCCTTCGCTTCGGGCATAGCCAGCAGTTCAAGAATACTGGCAGCCTTGCGGGTGATCTCTTTATAGTGATCAATATTGAGCAGGACGTGAGTAACGGTCCCTAACTCCCTATTGCGCTGAAGATTTGAGTCTTAATCCTGTGTTGGCGATCGTCGCCTTGTCTTAAGGCTGAAATCTCCATGCTTATCACAAGTGTATTAAGACACCAAAGATTATTTTTTAAAAAGACTGCACCTTAAAAATTATGAATTTAATACCTATAATCATGTCCGGCGGCTCCGGCAGCCGCCTCTGGCCCCAGTCCCGTTCTTTATACCCAAAGCAGTTTCTGCCGCTGGTTAATGAACAGACCATGCTGCAAAACACATTGAGCCGGTTGGATGGGCTAAACTCTGTTTCCGCTCCAATGGTGATTGCCAATGAAGAGCACCGCTTCCTGGTAGCAGAGCAGTTTCGCCAGATGAATCGCAAAGCCTCTGCAATTATTCTGGAGCCAGTGGGGCGGAATACTGCACCTGCTGTTGCCTTGGCTGCTTTAAAAGCCAAGACCCTCTCCGAAGATGAAGAGCCGCTGTTATTGGTATTGGCTGCGGATCATGTGATTAATGATGTCAATGCTTTTCATCAGGCTGTTGAGGCTGCTTTGCCTGCGGCTCTTGATGGCAAGCTGGTCACTTTCGGGATTGTGCCTGGTCATCCGGAAACAGGGTACGGTTATATAAAAGCCTTGAACGACAGTGGGACAAAGGCACAAGGTTTTTCTTCTGATGAGCAAAAAGAAACCTTTGAGCCTTCGAGCCTTTCTGCTGTAAAAATAATGCCTGTGGAGCAGTTTGTAGAGAAACCAGATCTGGAAACGGCACAGGGTTATCTGGCTACAGGTGACTATTACTGGAACTCCGGCATGTTCCTGTTCAAAGCCTCGCGCTATCTGGAGGAATTGAACAAGTTCCGTCCGGATATTCTGGAAGCCTGCCAGAAAGCCATGGAAGTACAAACTGCTGATCTGGACTTCGTCCGTTTGGATGAATTGGCCTTTAAAGCCTGCCCGGAGGAGTCCATAGATTACGCCGTGATGGAAAAAACCACCGATGCAGTGGTGGTTCCCTTGGATGCAGGCTGGTCTGATGTTGGCTCCTGGTCATCGCTGGCAGATATTTCTGAAAAAGATGAGTTTGGAAACTCCACCCTGGGTGATGTTCTGCTCCATGATACCCGTAACACTTACGTGCGCAGTGAGAAAAAACTGATTGCCACCTTGGGCGTCGATGATCTGGTGATCACCGAAAGCGACGACGCCATTCTGGTGGCCCATAAGAACCGGGTGCAGGATGTTAAAAAGATTGTTGAACGGCTAAAGGCAGCTAACCGGTCTGAAGCTAAATTGCACCGTAAGGTTTATCGCCCCTGGGGTGCCTACGACTCGATTGATATGGGCGACCGCTTCCAGGTTAAGCGCATTACTGTTAAGCCGGGTGCGCAGCTTTCTTTACAGATGCACCATCACCGGGCCGAACACTGGATTGTTGTCAAAGGCACAGCGCTGGTCACCAATGGCGATCAGGAAATACTGCTGACTGAAAACCAATCGACTTATATTCCTATTGGTGTCGTGCATCGACTGGAAAACCCCGGCAAGTTTGACCTTGAGTTGATTGAGGTGCAAAGCGGCGGGTATCTGGGTGAGGATGATATTGTCCGGTTTGAGGATACGTACGGTAGGGCTTGATTGACGCCGCCCGCTGCCCGAAAAAACACAGCTCTTATCTTTTATGGGGAGCGGGAGGCGAGCGGCGTTCCTTAACTATTCATTCCCTGTGAAGAAGCCGGTATCTGGTCATTCATTGTGCATAACCAGCAAATCTGCTACATGCTGTATGCCTACACCAAAAACCGACAAAAAGACTTAACAAGTGCCGAGAAAAAGTTACTGTCAGAACTAGCGAGGGAGTTTTGCAATGAGTGACCATAAATTTAACTTTGATGAATTGGTGGAGAGCGTCAGGGAAGCGATCGACATTAACAAAGGCATTAAGAAACCTTCACGGTCGTTCAAATATGAAGAGATTGACGTCTTTGCTATCAGGAAGGCAACGCACCTTTCACAGGAGAAGTTTGCCGCCCTCATTGGTGTGAGCATCAAGACAGTGCAGAGTTGGGAACAAAAGGTGAGAAAACCGCTCGGGCCAGCCAGATCGCTACTTATTATGTTTCGCAACAATCCTGCCCAGGCAATGGCTTTGCTTCATCAATGAGAACGTGAGATAGACCTGTTAAAGAAGAATTCTCGAAAAAGAAAAAAGATTTTATGCAGGCTGTTCAATGTGTTGCGAGCCATAACGCAACAGCACATTGGTAGCCACAGCAATCATTGTTCGCCCCGGAATTTTCTGGCGGCTTTGCCTTTGATGGCTTTTTTGGTGTTCTCTGGCGTCAGGGGCAGATGGGTATCAGCGGATAATTTGATGGTGCCAGAGAGGTCATCGGAGTTCATTTTTACCAAATGTGCCACACCGTCACGCTCGAAAACCTGTATAAAGTCGCCTGGTTTTAGCCCGAGCTTTTGGCAGATGCTTTGAGGAATAGTCACTTGCCTTTTGGTCGTTAATTTATGCACATCGCACCTCTTTATGTATTACTGTGTTGCAATAGTAATATTATCTGTAGGCACAGATTGTACACAGGGCAACTATTATCGCTACTCGCTGCCCGAAAAGCGGAAAATGACCTTGACCAGCTGCAAACTTCGCTGTTTCTGTTGAACGCGTCAATCAGGATGCATGCATCAGGGAATACTCGTTTCACTGCTTGATCTCTGAACGGTTATCTTCCAGTAATTCCTCAAACTCCTCAGGCTCCAGAGAAGGCTGGAAGCGATCAAATATCTCATCAATACTTGGTCTTACTTTTTTGTCAGGTACCTGCAGGATGATTTCTTCAGAAGGAGTCATGGATATCATTACCTCTGAACCTTTTTTTAATCCAAGCTGTGCCAGCATCTGAGCTGGAATGGTGATCTGACCATTCTGGTTGACTATGGCGATTCGCATGATCTGACTCCGGTCTACTGATTATTAATAGGTAGTAGTATTAGACTTTAGCGAAACTCGCAAAATTCTCCATCCATAGCCTCACATTGGGAGCGTAGCGTCGGGGCCGCCTAGGTGGGGCCGCCTAGGTGGGGCCGCCTAGGTGGGTTCGCCCAATAAGTCATTGTACCAATAAGGATTCATGAATAAGCTTCACTGACTGTACTAATGAAATTTCTGAGATATGATGCTTTAAACAGACATTGCCATTAAGACACATGACTATAGATACTACTTTTTTTTCCCGTTGCATCAAGACTCTGGAGACTGCTCATAACCGTCTACTCGCCTGTGAAGAAGGCAGTATAGAGTACGACATGTACCGGTCAGCCTGTGTGAAAGAGTTTGAGATCATCCTGGAACAGGCTGGCAAACTCCTTCGCAAGTGCCTGAAGGATTTTGCCCATAGCCCCAAGGCGATAAATCGTCTCGTGTTCAAAGAAGTCTTCCGGCAAGCGGGACAGCATAGCCTTTTGTCCATTGAGGAAGTCGAACGCTGGTTGATTTATCGGGATAATCGTAATACCACAGCCCACGATTATGGTAAGAAATTCGCTGAATACACGCTTAAGTTGCTACCAGATTTTATCGCTGATGCCATTATTTTGGAGACAGCGATAGGACAGCATTTGAAAAGAGTTAGAGATGATTGATTTACGAGAAAAGGATCGTGAGTCTGTCTGTGATCTGGCATCACAAATATTCTCCTGTGGCACCAGGCTATGGGCTTATGGTAGCCGTGTAAAAGGTACTAATCATGATGCCAGTGATCTGGACATTGTCGTTCACTTCCCCGATGGGCAAGACGAGAATGATAGTTTCGATCAGTTAACGGCATTTAATGAAGCCTTGCGTGACTCCAACATACCCATAATTGTGCAGGCATTGTCCTGGTCTGCTATACCAGAGTCTTTTAAAACCAATATTAAATCCTGCTATCAAGTGCTTTGTCTGGTTTGAAGACAGGGAAAGATTACAAGTTAATCAATAACTTTTACCAGCAGCAATTATTCCCAATTCAATCATGACTGGTCATCCAGTCTGTCCAGAATTTTCAGAGCTTCCTTTGGATTGCCTGATTCTGCTCTGGTCAGTTAACGGTTATCCATACTGGAGTTTCCTTTGCCCGACAACATTCGATGAAGGCTTTTGCCGGATTTTCGGGTAGTATTCGCCAGCTGCTCGAAACCGACCGTGGCATTCACCAGATCCCTGAGAACCATTCGAGCGGTATCGGGCTCACCGTTAAGGAACAGGGTTGCGGCTTCGTCCAGAAGAGCACAGGCAAAATCAGGGTCTCGTTCTGCCCGGGCTTGTATTGTCTGTTTGAAATCCCGTGCTGATGACATACTAACTCCGCCTTCCCTGATCCAGTCTTTCGGCCAGCCAGGTTTTGACCACAGCTTGCCGGGCAATACCAAGCCTTGCTGCCTCGCGATCAAGCGCGGCGATCATCCACGCAGGAAAGTCGATATTGATTCGACGGGTTTCCAGGCCGGGACGCTGAGCGCTGGACCAGTCAATATGTTCATCAATGCTGTCGTGGCCCTCATCAAAGGCCTGGTCAAATTCTTTGGCTTTCATAAGCGGCTATCTCTTTGGGTCTTGAGCGACGTACCGAAATAATTCGGGTTTTATCTTTACGTGGCGTAAATACGGCAGTCCAGTGCTTCCCAGCGTATTTGGCAATGAGTAGGAAACGAGACTCATCAGAAATCAAGGTCTTGATAATCACTCGATTTTCATCCAGCCAGAGGTTCTGGGCCTGCTCGAAATCAATGCCATGTTTTTCCAGGTTGCCGAGGCTTTTTGCTGGATCATACTCAAACATGATTATTTAGGTATCCAATATATATCTACAGGACACCTTAAATATATGTCAATGTATACTGTTTTTCACTTCTGGTGTTATAGATGAGTACACTTAACTGTTTCAAGGCTTACGATATCCGTGGCCGCATGCCTGATGAATTGAATGAAGCTGTCGCCTGGCGGATTGGCCGGGCAACAGCGGAATATCTAAAACCAAAAACCATGGTGGTGGGCGGCGATATTCGCTTGTCTACGCCTGAGTTAAAAGCTGCTCTGAGCGACGGTCTTCGGGCTGGCGGGGCGGATGTGATTGATATCGGCCTGTGTGGCACCGAAGAGATTTACTTTGCCACATCGCACCTGAAGGCAGATGGCGGCATTATGGTCACGGCCAGCCATAACCCGAAAGACTACAACGGGATGAAGCTGGTGCGGGAAGAAAGCAAGCCGATTTCCGGTGATACCGGGTTGCGTGAAATTCAGCGGTTGGCTGAAGATGTGTTTGTGGAGCCGAATAGAACAGGCTCCCCGGATACCCCATTAGGTTCTTATCGGCAGATCAGCAACCTTGCTCCCTATGTGGATCACATTCTGGGGTATATCAAACCGGAGGAGCTAAAGCCTCTGAAACTGGTGGTCAATGCCGGCAATGGCGCTGCCGGGCATGTGATTGATGCCATTGAGGAGCGGTTTAAGGCATCTGCTGTGCCGGTGGAGTTTGTGAAGATTCACCATGAGCCGGATGGTCACTTTCCCCATGGCATTCCTAACCCGTTGTTACACGACTGTCGGCAGGCAACGGTGGATGCGGTTCTTGAGCACAAGGCCGATATGGGCATTGCCTGGGATGGGGATTTTGACCGTTGCTTCCTGTTTGATGAAAAAGGCCAGTTTATTGAGGGGTATTATATTGTCGGGCTGTTGGGCGAGGCGTTTTTGGCTCACTATCCCGGTGCGAAAATTATCCATGACCCCCGATTGACCTGGAATACTATTGATCAGGTTTCCAGTGCCGGTGGTGTGCCAGTGTTGTGTAAAACCGGCCATGCTTTTATCAAGGAACGGATGCGGGAAGAGGATGCGGTCTACGGTGGCGAGATGAGTGCGCACCATTATTTCCGTGACTTTGCCTACTGTGATTCCGGGATGATTCCGTGGCTACTGGTGGCGGAGTTGATGTCCCATAAGGGCAAGAAGCTTTCTGAACTGGTGGCCGAGCGGATTGCCCTGTTTCCGTCCTCTGGTGAGATCAACAGTACATTGGATAATCCACAAGCGGCTATTGATCGCACTCTGGCAATTTATGAAAAGGATGCGGTGGCGGTGGACCATACCGATGGTATCTCTCTGGACATGGGTGACTGGCGATTTAACTTGCGCCTTTCTAACACTGAGCCAGTGATTCGGCTGAATGTGGAAAGCCGGGGGGATGTGGCGCTGATGGAAGAAAAAACATCTGAACTGTTGAGTTTGATTCGGCAGTGATTGTTTTGGACACGGAGGCACGGAGTTTTTCTTTTTAAAAAACTCTTTCTCCGTGCCCTTGTCGCCAATAAACAGGGTTGTGAATGGTACGGATTATAGCGGCTGGCTGGCTGGCCTTTGTGGTGATTCTTTCCGCCAGTAAGAGTCTGGGCTATGGCAAATGGGCCTGGGGCAGTATTGAGCATTTTCTGGGCGGCAATTTGCAGATGCATTTTGTCATGGCGTTTATCCTCTCTGCATTGGCACATCTGGCCAGCTCAGGATTCTGGCAACGGGGCTGGTTGTTAATACTGTTGATTATTGGCTGTGCGCTGGATGAAAGCGTGCAGTTTTTTTTACCCCTACGAAATTTTAACCCGCTGGATTTTCTCGTAACCTGTATCGGGTTGTTGTTGGCTGCTTTGCCGTTTATGGTAGCGCAGTGGAGAATTCTGAAGAAGAGTTGTACTCCAAAAAGATAGAGTCTATGTAAATGCCTACCTCCTTGTTATCGGGCCGCTCCCGGCTGCCTCTTTTTTCTCTGGTGATTATGGACATAGCCATCGCACTTGGTTGTGCTGAGCTGTCGGAATATATCCGTTTTGGGAATCATGCCACCCATTATGTGAATGTGATGGCCATACAGGCCCTTTTGGTCGTGGTTTTTTCGTTTTTGTGTGATGTTTACTCGCCGTGGCGGGGGCGTAAACTCATTGAGCGGCTCAGCAGAGTTTTTGCTGCATGGCTTCTGTCGTTTATGACGTTGTTTGCCATTTTGGTATTGACCAAAACCTCTGCGCAGTATTCCCGAATCTGGTTATTGATCTGGGGGGTGGGAGGCATTTTCATGGCGCTGCTGACCCGCTTTGTTCTCTATCGTATATTGATGTCGATTCGACGGCGCGGTCGCAATACCCGGCATGTGCTGGTGATTGGCGAAGGCCGTAACTTTGAGGCAATGCGCGCCTATTTTTCCAAAGACAACAGCTTGGGTTTCCGTTTGCAACATGTGATTGAGCATCACAGTAATGAGCAGGCACTGGCAGAGCTACAAGAATACCTTGCTGAAAATAAAGGCTTTGATGAGTGCTGGCTTTGTATTCCCTTTAACAAAAACGCTCTGCTTCAGCCGGTGCTGTTCACCCTGCGCCACAGTACCGCCAACATTCGTTACATGCCAGGACTGCAGGATCTGCCGCTGTTAAACCATAACATTACCAAAGTCGGTGATTTTGTTACCCTGGATATCAGTTGCTCCCCCATGGACAACAGTAACGCTTTTATTAAACGGATGTCTGATATTCTGTTTGCTAGCCTGATTCTGTTGCTGATATCACCCGTGATGATCGGTGTCGCCATTGCCGTGAAGCTTTCGTCACCGGGGCCAGTGTTTTTCAGGCAATACCGTCACGGTGCTTCTGGCAAGCAGGTGAAAGTGTATAAGTTCCGCAGTATGAAGGTACATAAGGAAGGCGAGGGTAAAGTAACCCAGGCCACCAAAGGTGATCCGCGAGTGACTAAAGTCGGTGCCTTTATTCGCCGCACCAGTCTGGATGAGCTGCCCCAGTTTATTAATGTGCTGCAGGGGCGGATGTCCATTGTCGGGCCAAGGCCTCATGCCCTGGCTCATAATGATTATTACAAAGACCTGGTGGAATCCTATATGAAGCGCCATAAAGTGAAACCGGGTATTACCGGTCTGGCCCAGGTGCGCGGCTTCAGGGGTGAGACCGATACACTGGATAAGATGCAGCGAAGGGTGGAGTGTGACCTGGAATACATCAACAACTGGTCGCTGTGGTTGGATATCAGGATTATCATCGGTACCGTGTTTAAAGGGTTTATGAACCCTAACGCCTATTGATTTGACGCTGCCTGCCTTGCCCGAAAAAGATAAGACTGAGACTTTTATGAGCAGCGGGCAGCGGATTTAAATAAACATGAAACAAGTTCTTTTTTTAGCATTGCTGGCGGTGATGCTCTGGCTGCCGTTACCCGAAGGCAGCAAGCCCGAGTGGGCGATGGGGATTTTGATGATGCTGGCCTTCGGGCTGGCGTTGTTCTGGTTACTGGGTTATGCCCTGAATCGGCTGCCGGTGACCCTTGTTTTTCAGAAAGCCCGCTGGTTTCACGTTGGGTTTATTCTGATCACCAGCTGGCTGTTTATACAACAAACGCCGCTACCGGCTGACTGGGTAAAAACGATTTCCCCCCATGCATGGGATGTTCATTCTCAAGCCAGTTTGGCATTGGAATTGCGTCTTCCCGAATGGCTTCCACTCTCTATTGATCCTTTTGCCACGCTGGTTACGGCCTTGCTGACAATGGCTTATTACCTGCTGTTTTGCCTGTGTCTTCTACTGATTGACCGGCCTGAGAAACTGAAAATCTTTGCCTGGGTGCTGGTCATTTCAGGTATTTTACAAGCAGTGTTTGGTTCATTAACTACGCTTTCAGGTCTGGAGGTTTTGCTGTTCCGGGATAAGCCCTCTTACTTCGGTGTCGCCACCGGTACCTTTGTGAACCGTAACAGTTTTGCCGGTTTTCTGGAGATGACTTTAGCCGCTGGTATGGGGTTGCTGATTGCCCAGCTTAATGAGCGACCTTCCCAAAGTTGGCAGGAATGGCTGCACCGCACCCTGAAAACCCTGATGAGCAATAAGGTAATTCTCCGCACCGGGCTGGCCATTATGGTGATTGGTCTGGTGCTCTCGCGCTCACGTATGGGGAATACTGCGTTTTTCACAAGCCTGATGGTGACCGGCTTTTTGTACGTCATCTGTCGAAAACAGCTGAGCCGGAGTATGGTGGTGCTGTTTGTCAGTTTACTGGTGATCGACATTGCTATTGTCAGTCAATGGTTTGGCCTGGAGAAGGTGGTGGAGCGTCTTGAGCAGACTTCACTGGAACGGGAGACCCGTCCTAATGTCTCCGAAGTGACATTAAATGCCATTGGTGATTTTGGCCTGACCGGCTCCGGTGGCGGCTCCTTCTATACGACACTGCCTTATTATCACGATGGTAGCTGGAAGGGGTATTATGACTTGGCCCATAATGATTTTCTACAGTTTCCCCTGGAGTTTGGTTTGCTCGCTTATGCCATTCTGGCGCTGATGGTACTCGCTGCGGTCTGGCATGCCATTGTGGCCATGCGCCAGCGTCGTAATCGGCTGATGATTGGTATGGGCTTTACTGCCTTTATGGGCATTCTGGCCATTATGATTCACTCATCGGTGGATTTTAATCTGCAAATCCCTTCTAACTCAGCGTATTTTGTCTGCATGATGGCGCTGGCATTGCTGGCGCGATATTTGCCGACGGTTGGCAAAACACGCAGGTAAAAGATCTCTGGTGAGAGGCTTTTGAATAGGGATAAATCATGAAAGCCCCCGAAGTCACTGAGTTCAATGGCTATAAGGATGTCCACCTTAATAGACTATAATTTTCTGTCACATATGTATTGGAGCAACATATAAACATGAAATTTACTATTGAAGGTAATGATTGCATGCCTCCACTTTCAGGAGGTTATTTAATCATTTTTCTTGACAACCAGGAAATACATGTTGTCAGTGTTCCATCTCCAAATATATTTGCAGATAGACATAAGGACAGCATTTCAGAAAATCATGATGAATTTGAAGACTCGAATGGAAATGAATTTTCAATATCGGTATGGTCTTCAAATGTGGGTGTGGATTGGCAGCTAGACATAACGTCAACTAATAATAGAGAAAACTTAAAAGAACGTATTGGTGTGGAGTATCGCCCAAATGACTTCTGACCGATGCAAAAGTAGTTTCTATGAAGAATTCTGTTCTGGTATAGAAATAATAGAAAACCAAAGTAATGATAAGTTTCACAATAAATTATATTTTTCTAATGTAATAAGCTTGATGGAAAAATATCTATATGACCTTTTCATAAATGAAATCTCTTCAAATAGGGAGGCGATTGTAAGATTAGGAATGCAGAATAAATTTAGAACTGAATCACTAAAAATTCCTTACTTGCTTCATCATACAGTTGAAGAATATTTAATTAATGCAATGAAAAACATGGTCTGGCATAGACTTAACGATATTGATGTTTTGTTCAAAAATGTAATTGGTATAAAAATTAATATCAGTACAACATTGCTTGAAATTCTCAACATAAGGCACCACATCATTCACAGAAACGGTTACGATCTTGAAGGAAATAAAGTAGTAATTGAAGATCAAGATTTACAATACTGTATAGCCCTAGTCAACTCTTTTGTATTCGAAATAGATAAAAAGTATCAGGCTCAAAGGTAAATGAACAAATTGTAGTTTTGTGCATTAGCAACATAACGAATCTGTCATTTATGACGCACGTCAACAATGGAAAGTAGATCGTAAACTTGCTGATATTCTGCTCTTAACCATCTCTGCGGTCATTGCAGGTTGTGAAGATCGTTAAGAAGTTGAAGACTTCGGCAATGAAAGGCAGCCATGAGCACACAATACCTGTCTGAAATCCTTGCTGGGTGTGAGGTTTCGTGATTTTCCCCAGGCTCTTAAGCCTTTCAGCCACTTTTCAGTGGCTGAAAGCAATGCCTCCGGCTGGCTGGCAGCTATCCAGAAGATACTGCTGTGAGGTATCAATCACTGCCAGGTCATCCAGCGTATTCCGCCCAAGCAGAATACTCTGGGGAAATTTGGAACGTGAGGTAAGGCTGAACTCGGTGGTGGTTTTTATATTGCCCAGTTCAATAGTGGCTTCTATGACGGGCCGTCGTTGTGGTTTCCCGGAATGGGTTAGTACACGAATAAACCGTTTAACGGGTTTGAGCAGGGTCACTTCCCGACCGTAGCCGCCCCGCTCTGTCAGGATCTTGAACCTTACCCAGTCTGATCCATTGACTGAGGTTTCGAAATTAATATCCCTGGCATCCATAGAGGATGTGGTGGAACCGGAGTCAATCAGTGCGGGAAGTTGGGTATCAAACTGATGGTCAATGCGAGTCACGGTTTCCAGATGGCCCACCAGGTAACGGTTGCCAATATTGCACTGTTGAGAAGTGCTGGCCGAAAGGGGCTGAGACAGTGGTGGGAATAACAGCATCAGAGTCAGTAAAAGAAAACCAGCTGCATAGCGCAGCCTTAGAGAATACAACATATCTTCCTCCATGAAGGTACTACTTCTTTTAACCTTTCCCTAAGTGTATTCATGGAGGATGGTGTTGCCGGAGGGTGCTGACCAGAGGCATTAAATGGCGATGTACCTAATTATCCCGATGATTGCTCAGGGTCAGGGCGTCAGGAGTTCATCATTCCTGCAAAAATTATAAAGGAGTTTTCTATGAGCTGTATTTTTTGTGACATTGTTGAAAGCAAAGTTCCATGCCACAAGATTTGGGAAGATGAAAATCATTTAGCATTTCTTTCCATTTTTCCAAATACTAAAGGATTTTCTGTAGTAATTCCAAAACAACATCATTCAAGTTATGCTTTCGATCAATCTGATGAGGTTTTGAGCAATCTTGTTTTAGCAACAAAGAAAGTCGCAAAACTTCTGGATAAAGCACTTGATGGTGTGGCAAGAACAGGTATGTTCTTTGAGGGTTATGGTATTGATCATTTGCACAGCAAGCTGTTTCCAATGCACGGAACAGGATATAATTCAACTTTCAAACCAATTTCTTCAAATAATAAGAAATACTTCGAGCAATACGAAGGCTATATTTCATCACATGACCATGAAAGAGCTGATGATGAAAAATTAACCATTCTTGCTGCAAAAATCAGAGAGCACGCATAACAGGGTGCACAAGCAGACGACGCTAGACGTGCCGCCGCTTTGCTCATCGTTAGGTGCTATTCATGACAATTGAACAAATGAATATTTGGATGAATTTCAAAGTTAGGCCTAATATCATGTCTTTCCATGTCCGCCATTTGCTGAATAGCTTCTGGAGTTAGTACTTTGGAAATACCACCTTGAATGATTCCGATAAAGTGAATAAGAGATTCATTAGATAGATAGTGGTATAAACGCCATATCCTGATGCCTTGAATTCTATTTTCTATCATGAAATTGAAGTATTCTGACAGGCAATCATCGCATCGATTTAAATTTTCTATCATTAGGTTTAAGACTCTGCGAGCACCAAAACACCATGCTACCCTGTGCTCATCATACATAAGCCGATCTAATATCTCTTCGTAATCAGAGTGAACAGATGAGCTACTAAGGCAAATGACAAACAATACATGCTGAAAGTATTTACTTTTCACGCTGGCAACCTGCTATAGATCAGTAAGTTAGCGGTATTATAGTTTTCGTACTCCCCTGTAGCACGCACCTAAACGGATAAGAGCTGGCCTTTCTCCAGCTCTCCCCAGTCGAGTCAACCAAGCATTCGGGCATGTAGATCTATACCGCAGTAATATGGGTGAGAATTAATGTAGAATCCCATTGGGTCTTCTCCATGTGGAATTGGTTGCCTTTAGCTTATTGTTTCGGCAATAAGCTGGGGAGAAGGCTCAATAAGTACCGAATGGTTCCAGTTCGTTCCGGGCCTGCGCCCCCTCCAACCGACGTCCGCAGCGCGGTTGAACCAGGCGTTATGCTCCTATCAATTCTTCTAGTTCACAATTTGTAAAATTCCCTTATGCGTGCTAGAGTTCACAATACGTGAACATAGAGACTATTATGCACGTTATCTCAAGAAAGCCGTTTAACGAGGCTGCAAAAAAGTATCCAAACGATGCTACTGCAATTGACGCAACCTATAAGTCATTGAGAAATAGTGATTTTCATAGCCCGAATGAGTTGAGTTCACTATTCCCCAGCTTGGATAATTTCAAGTACAAAGATAAATGGTGGGTAATAGATATTGGTGGCAACAACCTTCGACTCGTAGCTTTCATTGAGTTCAGAGACAGCAGAATGTATGTCAAACACATCGTCTCACACTCTGAATACGACAAACTACGCAAGAAGTACGCAAAGGAGGCTGGTACATGAGATACACAAATCTTAAGCAAAAGGCTGTAGACTTTTTTTCTGAAGCAAGCTTTGTAAGTCGTATTCATAGCGAGGAAGAGTATGAACGAGCTCTGGAATTGATGGAAGAACTAATCGAAGACTACGATAAATATATTCCTCTAATCGAAGTTCTCTCTCTATCCATTGAAAAATGGGAAGATGAGTCTGAGGATTTTTCAGATTTCAATGCAAGAATTGAAGCTCTAGATGATGGTGTAGCTGTTCTAAGAACACTAATGGATCAATATCATCTCAAAGCTGATGATTTAAAAAGTGAGCTGGGAAGTAAGAGTTTGGTTTCAATGATCTTGAATGGTTCAAGAAATCTAACCCGGGATCATATTCAGGCTCTTTCACAACGGTTCAAAATATCGCCGTCCGTGTTCTTCAGCGGAGCATAAATCAGCTAGCCGGAGGATTCTAACCTCCAGCCCCCACCCCGCGTAGCGTGCGGGTCCGCACTACTAGAGTCAGCGATGATGGTGAAACCTGATCCATAAGTCTTTGAGAGAAACAAACCCAAGATTTGCAAGAAAGCTGTCGTGCAATGCCTGCTGCACTGAGAACGTTTTGCTCAACCGGTAATTTCATGTGCCCTTGCGGTGAATAGCATTTAAACATGATCGATATTCATAACCATATTATCCCCGCCATTGATGATGGTCCGGACACCCCGGAGCAATCTCTGGAACTGCTGCGCATTGCCGAAGCCAATGATATCCAGCGGTTAGTCTGTACGCCCCATATGCATCCTGGTCGTTACGATAACGATATCACCACCATTGCTCCCGCCTTTGATGCACTGTTAGGCTTAGCCCTTGAAGCAGGCGTGGGTATTCAACTGGCCATGGGCGCTGAGGTGCGCTTCAGTGATGAGTTGATGTTTCAGCTGCGCAATGAGCGTATTCCGATGATCGGCAAGTGGGAGGGCAACGACTGTCTGTTGCTGGAGATGCCTCACCAGAATATTCCCATGGGCATTGAAGAGATGCTTGAGTGGCTGACTCGGCAGCATGTGAGGGTAGTGATTGCTCACCCGGAACGTAATAAAGAATTGATGGCCTACCCTGAGCGAATCTTCCCGCTGGTGGAGAGGGGCGCTTTGTTGCAGGTGACTGCGGGTTGCATTCCCGGTTTTTTTGGTGAAAAAGCGCAGACCACAGCCCGCTGGCTACTGGATCATGAACTGGTGCAATTTGTGGCTTCTGATGCTCATCACAGCAAACATCGACCACCCGCGATGAAGGCTGCTGCAGAGGTGCTGGATGACTGGTACGGTAAGGAGTTTCGGGATCAGTTGACGATGATCAATCCGGACTTGTTGACCTTTTCGCTCTTTGGTAACCAATCACTCTTAAAGGCTGGACGTGATGTTTAAGCGATGGTTGATGGTTTTTCCAGCGATAGTTCTGCTGGTAACCGCCTTGAATACTGCATGGAATCTGGTCCAGTCGCAGATATGGCGCTCCCAGACAGAGAACTTTCTCGATCATTGGGCTGCTAAAACGAAAGAAGATGACGGCTTCTCGCTGGATAAAGAAGAGTGGCAACTCACGCTGAATGGTGCAGATAAGGCGTTAGACAATATGCCAGGCTCTCCGGACTTGCTGGTGATGCGTGCCAAAGTACTTGATCGGGGAGTACAAGCGGGCTGGTCAAAGCATGATTACGGAGAGCTGTCAGAACTTGACGCCTGGCAACAATCCATTCTATCAAGACCCGCCTGGCCCTATAGCTGGAGCAACTATGCCCAGGCTCGTTCACAGCGATCATTAATTGACTCGTCGTTTGAGCAGGCATTGGTTCGCGCTGACCAACTCGGTCCGTGGGAACAGTACGTGATGGAAAACGCCAGCATTCTTGGCAGATATTATCACGGATGGTTGACTGAGCCGACTCAGCAGATGCTCAATAGCAGTCATCAGCGGCTGGTAACGCTTTATCCTCATCGGGCTAAACAGATAGAACAGAAATACCCACTGCCTTAAAGTATTAGCCATTTTCCCCAAAGGGCATAAAAAGCTCTTAAACCACAAAAGTACAATTGATTATGCTGAAAAAATGTCTTTTCCCTGCTGCCGGGTACGGTACGCGTTTTCTGCCTGCTACTAAAAGTATGCCCAAAGAGATGATGCCGGTGGTGTCCAAACCACTGATTGAATACGGTGTAGAAGAATCCCTGCAGGCTGGCTTATCGGACATCTGTATGGTGACTGGTCGCGGTAAGCGAGCACTGGAGGATCACTTCGATACCAATTACGAGCTGGAGCACCAGATCGCAGGTACGGACAAAGAAACATTGTTGACCAATATTCGACAGTTGATCGACAGCTGTACTTTTTCGTATACACGACAGCGAGAGATGAAAGGTCTGGGCCATGCCATTCTCTGTGGTGAAACATTAATTGGCAAGCAGCCCTTTGGTGTGGTCCTGGCCGATGACCTGTGTATCAATGCCGATGGGCCTGGTGTACTGGCACAGATGGCACAGCTCTACAAACAGTTCCGTTGCTCAATTGTGGCAGTCATGGAAGTGCCGGAAGATGAAGTCCATAAATACGGTGTCATTGCCGGACAGGCTATTTCTGATGACCTGATTCGCGTAGAAAATATGGTGGAAAAACCTGCCAGAGAAGAGGCTCCCAGTAATCTGGCCATTATCGGGCGCTATATTCTCACTCCGGACATTTTCGACCTGATCAGAGATACCCAGCCGGGCAAGGGAGGTGAGATCCAGATTACCGATGCGCTGATGACCCAGGCTCAGCTTGGCTGTGTGCTGGCTTATAAATTCAAGGGCAGACGGTTCGATTGCGGCAGTATTGAAGGTTTCATCGAAGCCACTAACTATTGCTACGATAAGCTTTACGCTCATTAATAATAAGTGGTTGACTTTGAACCCACTTTTTGAATAATTAGCCTCAGGTTTCACCGGGGGCGATCTGGATTCGACGACGGTTACGAAACCTTAGGTGCATGTCGAGAATGTAGTGATTCTCGTAAATCAAAACACTACAACCTTTTAGTTGCTAACGAAGACAACTTCCAAGGAGCTCTGGCAGCCTAAACCCTGCCTCCTCCCGGTCACTCCGACTTGCCTGTTGGCTGGAAATGACCGCTACTGAAAACAGGATCGCCTTGATGTCTGCCTGGGGCTGACAGGTTAAACTTTTCAGGATCGCGCAGTGTCACCCTGACCGTTGGGTCGTTCTGCGTTAACCTAATAACGGAATCTAAGCATGTAGAGCCGAAGGCGGAGAATCGGCGGACGCGGGTTCAATTCCCGCCGCCTCCACCAACTTGTCAATAGCCCTAATGAGTCCTTAGCAACCATTAGGGCTTTTTATTTTAAATTAACTATCAACCCTCGTTACTGACTCTCGAATCCATCAGGCTTCTTCTTGCCATCATAACTGACCCAGACTTTAATCCTGTTGGCATCGCCATTATCAATCCATAATAATCCATATGGATCCGCGCCTTCACTCACACTGACACTGGGGGCCTCACCAGTCTTTTTCTCCCACCAAAATTTCGCCACTCTCTCAGAGTGTGCTTTGCTTTTCACCAGGAACAGCTGGGTAGCAGCCGACTTTTCGCTACAAACACCGGATTCAAGATAATGGATATTCATGGATTGACCGTTTTCATACGCCTGAATCGTCCCCACATAACGAGGCACGACAAAGTCAACACATACGCCCGATGAGTCCCACACTGCCTTAACGGAGTAGGCGTCCTCATCGGGTCCGACTTTCTGAAAGATTTCTACCTGCCTCACACCGTCGGAGAGAACATTCAGGGAGCATAAAGAGAACACAACCGTTAAAAACGCGAGCTTAAAGGCCTGCCTTGTATTTTGCATCAACATAATGGAATCTCTCGCTACATCACAACGACTTACATTCTAGCTGCCTTTCACCACACCGATTGATATTTGCCTAAAATCTGTTGTCAAAGAAATAAACAGACATTCAGGTGCACCAACATGCCTCAAGCTCAATACCAGTCTAAGAACCTCAACCACCTTGGCTTGGTTGCCGCTATGTGTCGGGAGTTAAACAATAACAGATTGCATTCCTATCTGGACTATATGAGTCCAGTAGACTTCGAGAAGCAAAAATTGAAAAAAGCAGCTTAATCAGGTGTCCGTTTTTACTTGACCACTGCAAAAAATGCTGGCAAAAATAAAGGCACAACACAGATACTTCATTGTAGATAACCAAGCTCAAATAGAAACAAAACATCACTCTGGAATATTCAGGGATTAGTGCTGACCACCAACAGTAAACACTGAACGCACTGATCTATTTTTTCTGCCCTGAGCAGCTCTTATCCATTAAATCAATATTCAGTTGCATCCACATCAGAGTAGCAGCCAGGTTCACGTTGTTATGGCAGGTTCCATCATCGAGAGATAACAGGCCCCGAGTCTTATCGATCACCTGATTCACCTCCTGTTGGCGTTCTTCAGGAAAATTTTCCAGCAATCGTTTCAGACACTGCTGCCCTTGGGTCAGATATGCAAACCTCGGAGGAAACTGGCACAGCTGATAAAGTTTAACCAAATCTGGTTCCAGCCCCCAGTCCTTCCAATTTCGCAATGCCATCATAACAAGGGATTCCAGATCAAGGGTATCAAAGGCAGGCTTGTCTAGCGTTTCAATAAAGTCCTTATCCTCCCCATTGATTACCAATCGTCCCAGTTGTTCACTTCCCTCCAGATACATTATTTGCAAAAAAAACCTCAACATCTTCTCTTTAGCAAGAGGTTCTTTTTCTGAATAATAACCGTTATCAGCCAACATGGGGAATGCCAACAATGTTTCCAGATCGTGAAACACGAATGACTCACAACCAAAGCGACTGACTTGACGTTGAGGAAAAAAGTAAAACCGGGAATCAGTAAAGCCGTGATATTTTATCGCCAGTGTTAAAGCTAAAGCGACAAAATGCGGCAGGGGTGAATAAGTTTGTTCATTATTGTAGTGCTTAAAAACATTCAGACTATCAGCGACAAAAACCCGATAATGCCCTTTGCTATTTTTCCTGATAGAAAAAACACTAATGTGGCCTGTTTTAACCTGAAAAATATAGTTTTTTGGCTCTTCGGTTGCCATTAATGGCAGCTCGGTTATAAATAACGCAACCAGCTGGTAAAGACACTGCGGGAAGCCAATATAAATATGCATGAGTTTTATAATATCTGCGCTGGCAGCATCCAAAACCCTCTCAACTAACTCGTCGTCGAGCAGCCCTTTGGGTAACTCAAGCTCAGGAAGCACCGCTTTGGCAAAAAATTCGATTAAATTTACTGGTAATTTCTTAAGCTTGGGATAGTCAATTAGAACATGTGTCATTTCACCAGTTTCCAGCTTTCCAGGAAAATAAAGCTGAAGTAAACTCAGAATCGCTTTCCAACGGTATTGATTGTTCTCCAGAGAGCCTTTTTCTTCCAGAATACCGGGGTTTGCGGCGTAGAATGCTTTCACTTCTTCAATAAAGTCATCAATATTTTTTTTCTGATCCATTGTTTTCAACGACTTTTCAGTGGCCTTAAGTATTTCTTTCAGTTTTTCAAGAGACCTGGTATGCCCCTCATCGTTTCCGGAAGCCGACGCTGACGCTGCAGCAGAGGAACCTGAACTGCCCAGCCCTTCACTGCGTTGCTTTTTGCTTTGTCGCTTCTGCTGTGGTGGTGGCGATTGATTGCCCGTTTTGGTCTGTTTCTTGTTTTCATTACCAAAACGGTTCAATTCGAATGGATAGGCAGAAAACACCGTTGCTTTATCTGGCTGTAATCCTCCCCATTCAGAGACAGGTGAACTGACTATCGAACCTTTTTTTTTCTTCTGTAACAGCAAAAACGGAACAACCTTAGACTCAGGTAAACGAATGGGGTCAGATAAGAAAGAGGAAAGAATCGCATCGACACCACCACTGGAGAGCAATGACGAAGTGTGAGGAATTACAGCCTGGCCGCCAGCTGACCAAAAGATGCTGGCAAAAATAAAGACATGGCTCATATTCTTCATTGTTGATAACCAAGCTCAAATAAAGACAAAAATATCATACTAGACAAAAAACTCAGATTTGCCTGAATCCGGGATGACTTCTTTTTGTCTCAAGCAGATCACAATTTCAATATATACGACATTAACCACCTAAAAACCGGCAATTCCATCTATAAGTACCTGGCCAGTTGGTTTCGCATATTCTGGCGAGTGGATTTTTTCATCCTTCAAGGCGCAACGACGGGCGCGTAGCCTTAGCTACGCAACCAGAGTTGGAACGCAGAAGGATGGAAAAAGCCACCGTCCAGAATATGCGAAACCAACTGGTTAGGTACTTATTACCTTTAGACGTATTTTCAGAACTCACTCAAGTTCAGGCAGATAAACATAAATACCCGCTTCTGCATTTTGTGTTGATCCTGATAATTTCTAACGGTGGTTTATCAAATGGGTTAAATATATAAATTGTCGTTTAAATAGGCCCAACGGAATCAATCTTTGACTACCTGACCAGTTGATTTTGCAGACGCCTCAAATTCAGTTTTTGCAGATTGGTAACCGGGAGCACCAGGAGCAAAATAGAGTTCATCAAACAAATTATTTGTTTCAATATATGCAGATTCCCCAGATGTATATTGTTTAGCAAATCTTGTCTCACTAACAGTTTGAGTTACAGTCAATAACACTTCACCCCTATAATAGACACGATAATAAGTACTGCTATAACCTTCACAACATGAACAAATATTATTCCCGTCATGAACATCTTCGCCCTTTGAAATATCGCAAGGTTGAAGATATTCAAGTAATTGGATGGCGTTCTCGAATACCTGAATCTTCGGGTTAGGTTTTTTTGCGCGATAGTGCTCATCGTTTTCAGTCAGGATTTTTTTTAACCTGTTCATATGCTTTATGATGCCTGGCACAGTTTTATGAGCTTTTGAAGCGGTCGAAGAAGTACGCCTACGCTTCGATTGTTCAGTGTCAGAAGAGGCGTCAACATGCTCATCTACTTCCTCAAACCTGCGTTTTTTTGACACTTTCTCCTTTCTCCTTTTCTCCTTTTTCTTTTTCTCCTTTTTCCGTTTCTCTTTTTTTCTTTTCTTAGCTTGTCTCTCTACTTTTGCAATAGCCTTATCGGCGCGTGGCTGAGAGCGTTGTTTTTCTTTCATCGCGTGATGACTTTGGCTTGTCGAACTTTCAACGGAATTCAGCGCCCCTTCATCAGACTCACTACTGTTGGATGATAGAGAGAATTTACAAATGCCATAACAGGCAGCAACATAGCAATTTAAACCAAAAGTATGCTGTTCTTCTTCAGGGTCTTCCTTTCCATCGTCAGAGTCAGACGCCAGTAGATAAGTGAAATAGCCTGCAACACGGGTAGTTGTCCCTGAGCCTGAGGCTTGCTGACCGGATGATTCTGATTGTGGGTTTTGTTGGTCATTTTGTTGTTGGCTTTGTCCGGGTAGCACCAAAGTGGTGATCGCAAACGAGTCATCCTGACTTACCCCCAGCTGACCCATTGACTTAAACAGCATCGAATCGGGCTTCCAATAGCTTTTTAAAAGCCAGCCGACAGTGACAAGCGCTTCTGCAGGTATCCATGAATAATGTTTGCCACTCAGAGCGGCATGATTGGTGGCCAGGATCAGTTCGTAAGCAACCAGCAGATTGGTGACGAAAAGCAATCGCCATGAAATGGACTCACTAAAGTTCATTTTTAGCCCGTAAACACCGTGTCTACCTGGCTTGTCATCATGTGGCAAAGTTGATCCTGCACAGTCGTTTGTGTCAGCAAGGTCTGTCGGATTGCCCAACAACGGATTGAAGTTGTGCTTTACAGAAAAGCTCTGAGTGATTGGTGTATGCTCGATAACAAAATGTCTTGTCAACGATTCTGCCTGACAGACAATAGACAGCGCTAAAAACAGGAACAGCAGCGTCGCAAAAAGCGATTGTTTCATTATTCGACCTGTGCACTTTGACACTCCCCGCCTTGTCGAGGGTGTCACAAAAGAGTAAGCAAGGCTGATTTATTTTCCCTGCCCCTGGCAGTTCCCATCCAACAAATCAACATTCAATTTCATCCATAGTAGGGTAGCAGCCAGGTTCACGTTGTTACGGAGTAACCGCTCATTTGAGGACGTCTTCAAATGAGCGGTTACTTTGCGACTGCCGAAAAAGTGCTGTGCTCCGCTGGAAAGGCCTTAACAAGTGGCTCACTACTATCAGATGATTGTCGGAGTTCACAAACACCACAACAGGAACCGACGTAACAATTTAAATCCAAAGTATGCTGGTTTTGTTCAGGGTCTTCCTTTCCGCCGCCAGATCCAGACGACAGTCGGCTAGTGATAGAGCCTGAAACACGGGTACTTGTCCCTGAGGCTTGCTGACCGAATGATTCTGATGGCGGCTTTTGTTGGTCACTTTGTTGTTGCTTTTGTCCCGGTAGCATCAAAGTGGTTGTTGCAAACGAGTCATCCTGACTTGCCTCCAGTTGATCCATTGGCTTAAACAGAAGTGTATCGGAGTTCCAGTAGCTTTTTAAAAGCCAGCTAACAGCGACAAACGCTTCTGCTGGTATCCATGAATAAGGTTTGCCGCTGGGAGCGTTGTCACCTTTGGTCAGGATCAGTTCGTGAGCAACCAGCAGATTGATGGAGAAAAGCAATCGTCATGAAATGGACTCGGCAAAGCTCTTTTTTCGCCCGAAAACAACAAGCCTTCGTAGTTGGTCATCAGGCGGAAAAGTTGCCCATGCATAGTCGTTTTTATCGGCATTGTCTGACGGGGTGTACTGCAATGAATTCAAGGCGCACTTAATAGAAAAGCTCTGGTATAACTGTGCATGCTCGACAAGAAAACGTGTTGTCAACGATTCTGCCTGACAGATGACAGACAGCAACAGAAGCGGTAAGAGCAATGTCGTAAAAAACAGCTGTTTCATTATTCGGTCTATACAATTTAATTTTGTGGAGATTAATTGATAGACCAGAAAAATGGCAAATCAAAAAAATAACTGTAATTTGCCTTCAGAAACAAACCAAAGGTTGCCGCAAAAAAAGTTTGTAGACACCATTGCCACTAGCAGCCTGTCGGACTTAAGCGTCCGTAGCGAGGATTGCAAGAAATTGAGGATAAAAATCTCTGTTTCTGAGGAGAATAGCGAGCTATTTGACGAAGAAACAGAGATTTTTAGACCAATTTATTGCAACCGCAGTAGGACAGTCTTAAGTCCGACAGGCTGCTAGCACCATCGCAGTGTCTTGAGAGCTGGGAAGATGGCAGACCATCCGCTGAGCAATACGTGAGGCCTTGCCCCTTCTGTCACTTTTCTTCATCAAGATAGGTTTACAGCCTGAAATCCTGATGCAAGTTTTTCCAATGCTCTGTTAACTTTTCTTTGTGTTTCACATGCATCGGAAGTTCTTTAATAGCGGAATGCCACAATGTTCGGGCCCTATACATTACATCTTCTAGATGAGGCCTTACTGCCCGCCATGGTATGCCCGATTTTTCTGACCACACCTTGAAGTTTGAGAATGATACAGCATACCAATCTTTTGTTTTTCCCAAATTCAAAGCAAAGTTTCGCTCCCCATCGATATACACATTTGTCGTTACTATGTCATAAGCAGGAGATAGCCGTGGTGTCACCTTGTCTTCGTATAAAAGACTCCAGTTTTTTAAATGCGCGTCACCATTTGCCAACAAAATATTCACTAACAGTCGTCTTGCGAACTGCTGTACATCTGTTAATGCATCACCAGAAAACTCGTACAAGACCCTGGCAATCTGTTCATAGTTTGCGGTGCGATATTTTTCATGGGGATACTTCACCAATACTTGTGCGAAGTCTTCCATATGAACTCGCCTGCTCTTTTTTCGATCAAAACGCTTTATCGCAAAAGCAAGGGATTCTTCAGGTAAATTGATTTGTGGCAGGTTATCCAACTGTCCCATATCAACCAGCTTGATTTCCGGTATATCAATACCCGCTATGGATGCCAGAGTCATCGCCGAATATTCATTAACAGGAACATCTCTATATTTTGTTGATGGCGTTTTTATAATCCAATCGCCTAAAACCCCGGATTTACAAAGGTTATAACGCCCATCCTTTTCTTCCATTGAAAACTTCATCTGGACGCCTGCCAGGGAAAATTTATTTTCTCGTTCTAATTTTTCGAACTTAACCACTTTCGCATTTCGATATTGACCTCTGGAAATAAGGGATACAACATCATCAGGTACGTGTTCTGGCTCTAATGGTGTGGCAATGATTGCTCCGGGCAAATCTTCCCCCAGATAAGAGAAGATTTGAAATTCATTATCAATATGCACCTTTAATCCCTGTGCAATGAGTTCTCGCAGCGATCCTTCTGGTAATAAATTTGATAGCGTTGGATGCAAGCGTTGATTTCGTGCCCAAGGCTCTGACATCAATTTATCAGAATGAGGAAATGCAGGATGGGTGATCAGGCTAAACGTTGACCGATGAATATTACTGCTAAATTCATCGGCAAAAAAAAGTACATTCCTACCACTCTGGTAGCCAGCCAAATAACCCACGCACTCTCCATGAAGTGTCAGCTTAACGACGTTAACATCGTTGCTCACGAATCATCTCCAAGCAAATCTTGCCACGGATCATCAAACAAGCTTTTCTTGTTCACTGAATTAGACTGATCTCTTTGGCCTGAGCTAACGCCTTCAGATCCTGCCTCCTGTTCTTCGTCAACGCTTCTCTCTAAAACAGCCAGAACCGCGCCAAGCTTCTCTTTGGGTATAAGCACTACCTCACTATTCAGGCCGTTTGCGATCAATTGGAGCGTGTCTAGCCGTGGATTCCCTTTAGACTCCAGGCGCTGATATTGCTGGCGGGAAACACCAACACGCAGCATCATGTCGTTTTGTTTCAGACCTAAATCTAAGCGCCTTTTTTTAAGTTGTTGAAGCAGAGTATCCATATCATCTTGTCAATTTACCAGTTGCTTTGTTAGCTATAAAGAAACATATTAGTTTCATTTTTGAGAAAAGCAACTGATATATTGCTTTAAAGAAAAGGATCCTTAAAAAAGTCCAAGGGTTCAAATCCCCATGTGCCAAGAAAGATGTCGCGCTGTTGGTGCATATGACTCGTCCCCACGCTGGAGAGGCTGTTGCAAAACCCTGGTTCCCATGCTTTTAGGCCCTGTGGGTCCCCGCGTGGGAACGAGTTGTTGAGCTTTTGCGACACCCTCTGGAGCGTGGGAACGAGCCAATTTTCCAATCCTTTGAATCAGACCCAAAGCAGCCAGAATTGCAAGTTTTCAGTCAAATGCTATTTTTTCATGTCCAATCACGAATTAATTAACATTGAGGTCGCTTTATGAAGAATTACCTGTTTGTAATAATGCTTGGGTATACGAGTGTTTTCTCAAGCACTGCCCGCTCTAATGACGTCTGCGTCGTCCCTCGCAGCTATGATCAGAAACCCATGTTGTCAGGTTTATACGATGAGGAAAACTCCAATGATGACTACGTTGTCCCTCACAACCACAATCGAGAACCCATTTTGTGGGGTTTATACGATGAGATAAGCTTGAGGAGGACCTTGCTGGCATTGCACGCAATGGGGCTTGTTGTTTATTGGGTGATTCCACGTGCATGTTTAGGCGCTGTTGGAGGCTATTATTTTTTCTCTGGATCACCCCACATCAGGGCGTTGAAGGGTGCTGCAATTCTGGGAGGGCTGTCAGCATGTGAATTTTCAACTGCGGCTGGCGTTATGCTTTATAATTGTCGTATTGATAATGTAAAGTAGGGGTCGCACTGAAAGAAAAACAGATCACCCGTATATTTCGTAATCTCCCCGACTTAAAGCGTGAATATCCTCTATTGTTTCTTGCACAATATGAATATTCACCTGCCTCATTCTCAAAGTACTCTTCGTTTCTTTCTTTCCTTTTCACCAAAGATGCTGATTCCAATCAGAAGCCTGTTAGTCTGGACACTAGTCCAAGAATTTTTTCAATCATGCTCAAAGCAGCCCGGCTTGCAAGCTTTCAGTCAAATGCTATCCTGCGTGTTCAATCAGGAACTAATGGCCATTGAGATCATCTAATGAAAAACTTCCTGTTTGTCATAATGCTTGGATATGTGAGTGTTTTCTCAGGCGCTGTCTTCTCCAGTGGCGGCAGTGATCATGGCAATTACAATTATGGCTGCTGCGATGATGATGACAACTTTGGTCCTGACAGCCACGGCAAAAAACCCGTTTTGTGGGGTTTATACACTGCAGAAAGCTTCTTGAAAACTTTGGTGGCATTGTTTGGAACGGGAGTTGTTGTTTATATTGTGACTCCACACGCATTTATAGGCGCTGTTACAGGGTATTGTATTTACTATGGATCACCCCACATCAGGGCGTTGAGAGGTGCTTTAATCTATGGAGGTCTGGCAGCATGCGTATATTCACCTCGAGTAGGCATTATGCTTTATGACTGGAGCAGAGGTAACGTAGAAGGGGGATCAGACTAAACCAGTAATCTTCGTCAAAACAGTCCTTCACCGGCCAGTGGAAACTCCTGGCGTTTATAAACATAACCCTTTTCCATGAACAAACTTTAATCTACCGGACACGATCTGTTTATCCACAACCCTCTACACTTGAGCCATGACTAACTTCCTCCCTGATCGAGGTAAATCATGGAAAAATGGCTCAATCAATTAAAAAATGGCTTCAATCAAGTTAAGACTGCTTTTTTTGAGCAGCGTAATGGCGCTGCCATCAGCCCGTTTAAAGCAATTCTCGGCACTGTTATTCTCACTGGCCTGTTTGTACTGATGCTGCCGCTGATCATGCTGATCTTTATGGTTCAGATGGGGCTGATTCTGGTGGGCATGGTTGCTGTTCTTTTTATGGGGACCCGAAAACAGAGTGGAGAATGGCCCAGAGAGGAAAAGCTGGTTAATCCTAAACCTGAGCCCGCAGAAACCGACAGGGAAGCGGAGATAGGAGGCTGATATTTTTGAGTTAGCTGTCCGGATAAGGTATTTTTCATCGACTTATCCACAGATCGGGTGATCCTTGTGTCTACTGCTATCCTCATTGTTTTTATTGCTGTCATCTTGTTCTGGGGCAAACGCCGCTTTGACCAGAAAAAACAACTGGCTCAGGAGGCCCTGGTTCAGGGTCAGGCTTTTCTGGAAAAAAACCAGAATGAAGAAGGCGTGATGACTACAGAGTCCGGATTGCAGTACAAGATTCTTGAGAAGGGTGAAGATTCCGATCACCCCACAGCCACCAGCAAAGTGAAAGTGCACTATCACGGTACGTTAATTAATGGTCAGGTGTTTGATAGTTCTGTAGACCGTGGACAGCCGATTTCTTTTGGACTGAATCAGGTGATTCCGGGCTGGACCGAAGGTCTGCAACGGATGTCGGTAGGCGACAAGTTCCGACTGTTTATTCCTGCCAATCTGGCATACGGCAGCGGGGGTGCCGGTAAAATCCCCGGCAACTCTGCGCTGATCTTTGATGTGGAGCTGCTGGGTATCGAATAAACCATTCATTCAATATAAGGGCAGAGGCCCTCTGCCCCATTAATCACTTATTCTTCAACAACCCCCTGCTTGCGCAGGTAATCGTCATAAGTTCCGTGGAAATCGACGATGCCATTTTCTGTGATTTCAATGATGCGGGTCGCCAGAGACGATACAAACTGACGATCATGACTGACAAAAATCAGTGTGCCCGGATAGTTTTCCAATGCCAGGTTCAGAGATTCAATGGATTCCATATCCATGTGGTTAGTCGGCTCATCCATCAGTAATACGTTCGGTTTTTGTTGAATCAGTTTGCCGAACAACATACGGCCCTGCTCACCACCGGAAATAACGCGGACTGACTTTTTGATGTCGCTCTGGGAGAACAGCATACGGCCCAGAACACCACGGATCACCTGCTCATCGTCGCCTTCGTTCATCCATTGACTCATCCAGTCGTACAGGTTCATATCCTTATCGAACTCGTCGCTGTGGTTCTGGGCGTAGTAACCGATATCAGCGTTTTCTGACCACTGGATAGTGCCTCCCTTCGGTGCCATCTTACCGGCCAGAGTATGCAGCAATGTGGACTTGCCAATACCGTTCTGACCAATGATGGCAATGCGCTCACCTACTTCAACCATCAGGTTAACGTCGTTGAACAGCATGTTGTCCTGGTAACCCTGGGACATTTTCTCCATCACCAGCGCATTGCGGAACAGTTTCTTTTCCTGTTCAAAACGGATAAACGGATTCTGTCGGCTGGAAGGTTTAACCTCTTCGAGCTTGATTTTGTCGATCAGCCTGGCCCTGGAGGTCGCCTGTTTGGCTTTGGAAGCATTGGCAGAAAAGCGACTGACAAAACTCTGGAGCTCGGCAATCTGGGCTTTCTTCTTGGCATTATCAGCCTGCATACGCTCACGAGCCTGGGTAGCCGCAATCATGTACTCGTCGTAATTACCCGGGAACATTCGCAGCTCACCGTAGTCCAGATCGGCCATGTGGGTGCAGACACTGTTCAGGAAGTGACGGTCGTGGGAAATAATGATCATGGTGCAGTCGCGCTGCTTGAGTACCCCTTCCAGCCAGCGGATCGCATTGATGTCCAGGTTGTTGGTGGGTTCGTCCAGCAGCATGATGTCCGGATCGGCAAACAATACCTGAGCCAACAGAACACGGAGCTTCCAGCCCGGGGCAACAGCACTCATTGGACCATAGTGTTGCTCCAGAGGAATATCCAGGCCCAGCAGCAGTTCACCGGCACGGGCTTCGGCGGAATAACCGTCCATTTCACCAAACAGAACTTCCAGATCTGCGACACGCATACCTTCTTCTTCTGTCATGTCAGCCTTGGCATAAATGCGGTCACGCTCTTCCTTGACCTTCCAGAGTTCGGCATGGCCCATGATCACGGTATCAATCACCGTGTTTTCTTCATAGGCAAACTGATCCTGGTTCAGCTTTGCAATACGCTCGTTGGGATCGTAGCTGACATTGCCGGCAGAGGGTTCCAGTTCGCCACTGATAATTTTCATCAAGGTGGACTTACCACAACCGTTAGCACCGATCAGACCGTAACGGTTGCCGTCGCCAAACTTGACGGAGATATCTTCAAAGAGGGGTTTGTCCCCGAATTGCATGGTCACATTAGACGTTATCAGCATAACCTAGCTCCCCCTTGGCGATCTGCCTGACCAGACAGCCTATACATCATTTAAAAGATAAACCGCCAATTATTACACAAATGTGCCTGTTTGGTTATCAGAGGTGCTCCATACTTCCCTGTTGATAGTGACAGTGTCCGTCAGCAAACGGCTATGGCCTCCCGGTTTGCCGCTGGCAATAGAAGAAGGATCTCACTATTATCAGCTAACTGCCCGAGCTCTGTGCGGACATACAGGCTTATCCAAAGGAATTAATTATTTATACTCTATGACCATCTTCGCATTTCTTTCAGGCATCCTGTTAACTTGGCTGGTAATGTCAGGACTTTTGTCCCAGCTGATCAGTCTGATCGTCAATATCTGGTGGCCCCCTTCTAATGGAGAGCGTGGCATGCTGGCTGATCAGTGGCTTTTGAACAGTGGTGTATCAACTTCCTCCGGCTGGAGGCTGATCGGTTATTGGCGCGAGACTTCCGATTATGGTCATGCCTGTTCCGAGCTGGCAGGTCTGCTTGCCGATAAAGCCTGCCTCTCCAATCAGGATAAGGTGCTGGATGTGGGTTTCTCCAGCAACGATCAGCTTTTGGTCTGGCTCGATTATTATCAGGTTGATTCACTCACTGCATTGGCAGAAACAGAGCAACTGCTGGCAGGCGCCCAGGACCAGTGTGATCACTATGACCAGCTAAAGCTGGTAAGAGGCCACGAGCTGGAGCTGGCGAAGCTGGAGGCTGATTCTTTTGACAAATTGCTGGCCCTTGATTGCGCTTACCAGTTTGATAACAAATCGCGTTTTTTCAACAACGCCAGAAAAGTCCTTAAGGATGGCGGCAGCCTTACCCTGACCGATATGATACTCAGCCGCCCTTTCAGGAATCCCATGGAACGAAGAATGGTAAACCTGCTGGCAAGACCCTGTGGTATTTCTGTGAAAGGCTTAATGGTTCGGCAAAAGTATGAATTCCATCTTAAAGAAGCGGGCTTTGAAAAAGTTGAGTGTCTGGACATCAGCCAGGATGTTCTTTCGGGCTTCTGCTTCTGGTTCTCGCAGCACTATCGTCAACTGTCGCCTGTTACCCGTCCAAAAGTCTGGATTCGTTTGCGGCTGCTGGTCTGGTTTATCCGCTGGATGCAACACCGGGGATTGCTGGAATACCACGTCATATCTGCACGATGATGACAGTTATGTTTCATTATCCACAAATATTGTGGATAACCTTGTGACTTCTTTCTGGATACATCTGGAAGCCTCATTAAACGGTTTTTTTTTGTCAATTGATCAAAAAATAACCAACTATTTATGTAGATACTTTAAGGCTGTCGTTTAGATTCAGTCGTCGGAACGCAAAGAGTGTGGATAACCCATGCATCCCGGAAGACTGACTGTAAAATGACTCAACTCAAAGCTGGAAGAAGGGTTGCAGAAGCCTGGGAACGAGACCATTGAATCGTAAAGGTGCATCAGTGGCAATCAGACAAATGCAGTCTTCGCCGGTGTCTGCCACCGGTTGATGTTGAACGTCCGGGTCCAGATCGGCTACATCTCCAGCGCAGAATCGACCCAGCTCATCCGAATAGGAACCTCTCAATACCATGGTAAGTTCTGAGCCGGTATGCCCGTGGGAAGGCATGCAGGTGCCAGGTGCGATCTTTAACAACCGCAGGTTGCTGCCACCAGACGCTGGCAGTAAGAATTGCTTCAGGCCCGGAGCCATGTACCGCCAATGCAGATCGTCCAGGTAATAGCCGAGCAAGGGTCTGAATGGAGCCGGTATATCGGCATCAACCGGAACATCCCGCTCCTCTCTGCTACTGACGGGAGCCTGCTCAATCTCATCAAGCAGGGCAAGAATGTCGTCTTTAGCATGGTCAGACATGGGTGCTGGTTCTAACTCTTCCAGTAAACTGATACCGACTTGTTCAGCTTCCTGAACCTGTTGTCTGCAATGACTGCAAACACTCAGATGAGCAGCAACCACAGTAGCAATGGCATCAGGCAGACTGCCCGCAGAGTAGCTCATCAGGGTGCTGAGGTCAGGATGATGTGTAGTCATTTTAACCCTCCCGCCTGACTACGAAGTTTGTTGAAAGCCAGTCTCAAGCCTGACTTGACACTGCCCAGAGGCATGTCCATGTCTTCAGAAATTTCCCGGTGGCTTTTTCCTTCGTAGTAGACCTTGTACACCAACTGAGCCTGTTGTTGAGGCAGGCTCTTGAGAGCGGACTTGATCTTTTCTGAATCAAGCTCCGCCATGGCTGGCTCAAAATGGCTTTCCGGATAATTATCTAACGGCGTCATCAAGTCCGCTTTTTCCTTTCTCAACCGATCAATCCAGAGGTTGCGTGCAATCCTGAAGATCCAGGTGGACGCCGTAGATTTCTCGGGGTCGTAGCTTTTGCAATGTCTCCAGACAGAGAGCATGGTTTCCTGAACCAGCTCCTCAGCCATTTCTCCGTGTGCGCCTTTAGTCATTAAGTGTCTTTTGAGTCTGGGTGCAAAAAAACTATACAGGAGCGCAAACGTTTGTTTGTCTCGGTAGCGGCCCAGATCAACCAGTGACTGCTTGAGCTTGTCTGGCATTTCAGAGTGACTGTTTTCTGAATCCATTGTGATTTTGTTCGTAGATGGACTTATCATCAGAATATCGTGTGTCCAGCTCATTTGTCTCTCTTTACGCAATGAAACGTCGTTTGGATCATCTGAATTCCGATTTTTTAGTCAGTGATCCAAATAAATTGTTATAGCGTAAAAATCTTGAAGATTATGTTTACAGGTCGCCCTATGACAGCTAAAGGACTCAGCATTGCTGTAATCGGATCAGGCATCAGTGGGCTTTCCAGCGCCTGGTTACTGTCCAAGCAACATCAAGTCACTCTATTTGAAAAAGATGATCGTTTTGGAGGTCACAGTAACACGGTGATGGTTCAGGATGATGATCAGTCTATACCCGTGGATACCGGTTTTATTGTCTTCAATGATAAAACTTACCCCAATCTAACGGCTCTTTTTGACCATTTGGATGTACCTGTCACCAATACGGATATGTCTTTTGCGGTATCCATGAATAAAGGACAGACTGAATATTCCGGAACAGACCTGAATGGACTGTTTGCCCAAAGATTGAATGCCGTTAAGCCCGGATTTCTGAAGATGCTGCTGGATATTTTCCGGTTCTATCGGTCCAGTGCAGAATTAATGAAACAGCTGGACCCATCAATCACGCTCCGGGAACTGCTCTCAGGTCGGGGCTACAGCCAACGTTTTATGGATGATCACTTGGTTCCGATGGGGGCGGCTATCTGGTCAACGCCATCCGATCGAATGCTGGATTATCCCGCCCTGGCTTTTATGCGTTTTTGCCAGAATCATGGCTTACTGCAGCTGACAAATCGTCCTCAGTGGCAAACTGTCAATGGCGGTAGCAAAGAGTATGTTCGCCGCATTCTGGACGACATGGACGGTCTGGCCATCAAAAACCGCTGTGTTCGAAAGGTCAAACGCCACGCTGACCGGGTTATCATTTCTGACTTGCAGGGCGATACTCATGAATTTGATCATGTTGTCATGGCCTGTCACGCAGATACTTCTCTGGCGATGTTGAGTGAACCCAGTGAGTTGGAACAATTACTCTTAGGATCGTTTAGTTTCCAGCGTAACCGGGCTATTTTGCACAGCGATGAACGACTGATGCCTACCCGAAAAAGAGCCTGGGCGAGCTGGAACTATTTTGGCACCCAGAGCAATGAGGGTCCTTCCGTCACATACTGGATGAATCGTCTTCAGCATATGGAAGGCCTACCTCTGTTTGTCACTCTCAATCCTTCCATAGAGCCTGAATCTATTCATGGTTGCTACCTCTACGACCACCCTGTGTTTGATCGAAATGCTCTGGAGGCACAGTCAAGATTATGGGAATTACAGGGCCGTAATCGTACATGGTTCTGTGGCGCCTGGTTTGGTTTCGGTTTTCACGAAGACGGCCTTCAATCCGGACTGGCCGTTGCGGAAGCACTGGGTGGAAAAAGAAGACCATGGTCTGTTGAAAACCAGAATGACAGGTTGATCTGGCCCGAACACGGTATCGGGAAAAGGCCGGTTACTCATTTCACAAGCAACATTAGCAACAACCTTACGGACAGCAGTGTCAGTAACGGGAGGCGGACATGAAGTCAGCGGTCTATTGGGGACAGTTAATGCATAACCGTATTCGGCCCCGGAAGCACCGTTTCAGTTACCGGGTGGCTTCCTGGCTTATCGATCTGGATGAGCTGAATCAGCTTGATGACGAGCTCAAGCTGTTTTCAGTGAGCCGATTCAATGTGCTCTCTTTTCATCCAAAAGACTTTGCTGACGGTTCCGGAAACTGTCTCAAAACCCAGGCAACCAAGCTTTTGTTGGCATATGACATCCCGGCGCCTGAGCAAATCTTTATGTTGTGTTACCCCAGGGTGCTTGGCTATATCTTTAATCCTCTGACGGTCTATTACTGTCTGGACTCAGAGGAGAAACTGTCTACCCTTATCTATGAAGTGTCCAACACCTTTGGTGAACGACACAGTTACGTTATTCCGATAGAAAACCGTGGGGGTAAAAAAACAACCTTTCACCAGTCCGTGAAGAAGCAACTTCACGTTTCACCCTTTTTTGAAACCGAATGTGAATACCGTTTCAAGGCCCGCCTGCCCGACCAGATTCTGAAACTGGGCATTCATCTGCATAATGCTGATGGTCGGCTGTTTGCAGCAGTTCTCAAAGGCGAGCGACAGGCGCTCAGTGATCTGAACATTCTCAGGCAGTTGTTTGTTTTGCCATTGCAGGCTTTCAAGGTGACTCTGGCCATTCATTGGGAAGCTCTGCGGCTTTTCATTAAAGGTATTCAGGTAGTTCGACATGTTCCAAAAGATCGCTTCTTCAGTTGGAGTCGCGGCATCACACACCGCTGGAATAGCACCCTGAAACGCACAGGAAAAACAACAACCATGAACGAACAAAAAAAGTACCAGAAACAGGGGGCGTAAATGTTGGACATCTCAGGAAAAACCCTGTCGCAGAATGGATTGCCTCCCGGGCAGAGTGCAGCCAGCCTGCGTAGTGAAAGCAGCGCCCAAAGCGAAGGAAATGCCCTTGGCGAAAGTGAATTGTTTCTCAATAAAACACCGTCCAAAGCCCTTAATTGGCTGGTTAAACGCCTGGAGAAGGCTTCGCTGAGTCGTATTGAGTTAGAGCAAAAAAACAGTTTGATAAAAGTAGGTTCGTCTTTACGGGACGTACCGATTGCCAGAGTCATGATTAATCGTCCTTTCAGCATGCTCCTGGCAGCTAACCGGGGGATCATCGGGCTGGCAGAATCCTACATGAAAGGCGACTGGGATACGCCAGACCTGCAGGCTTTGCTGGACTGGGGAATGTTTAATGAAAAGCAGATTGACAAGCAATTTTCCTCAAACTGGCTGTTTCGAAAACTGAATCGATTAAGTCATCTTTTAAACAACAATAGTCGTTCAGGGAGTCGTCGCAATATTGCCGCCCATTATGATCTGGGCAATGACTTCTACCGGTTGTGGCTGGATGACTCCATGACCTATTCCAGTGCCTTATTCAGCGACAACAATGAAACACTTGAACAGGCTCAAGCCAATAAATACAAATGGGTACTGAACTGGCTGGATGTGATGCCAGAACATTCCGTGCTCGAAATCGGTTGTGGCTGGGGAGGTTTTGCCCGCTCATTACAGCAGCAGGGAGGACAGAATTATTCCGGAGTGACGCTGTCCAGAGAGCAGTTACAGTTTGCCCGTGATTCGCTTCAGCAGGATGCCGGTTTTAACTTTCAGCTAAAGGATTACCGGGATATCCAGGGACAGTACGACCGCATTGTCTCCATAGAGATGTTAGAGGCCGTGGGAGAGAACCACTGGCCCATTTATTTCCGGAAAGTGTTTGATGCCCTCAAGCCTGACGGAGTGGCGGTGATTCAGGTGATTACCATTGATGAAGAGCGCTTCAGCGATTATCGGGCGGAAGCCGACTTTATTCAGCGTTATATCTTCCCGGGCGGCATGCTCCCGACAGACCAGGTGATCCACGACCAATGTCATCAGGCAGGCCTGAATATCGAGAACACTCATTCCTTTGGCCGTGATTACGCCAGAACACTGTCAATCTGGGCCCAATCATTCAGGCAACACTGGCCAGAGATTGTGACTCTGGGCTTTGACGAACATTTTAAACGTATGTGGTTGTTCTACCTGGCTTATTGTGAAGCCGGCTTTAAGCAGGACAGCATTGACGTGAGACTTTATCGAATCAGTAAGCCGGGTTTATGAAGCAGGCAGGGAGGTCTTAGTTATGCGGGAAGCAATACAGAAACGATACAGGCAGGACCAACCTGTTCTAACCATTGAACAATATTTCCAGGGCACCACCTATGCCTGGGGTGAGTTTGTTGATCGCTTCGGTAAAGTGCAGAACTACTTTGAAGTCATCATGAAAGGTCGAATAGAAGACAATATACTAATACTGAATGAGGACTTTATTTATGACGATGGCACTGCATCCAACCGGCTGTGGAAAATCAAAATACTGGATGACAGCCACTATGAAGGTCAGGCAGATGATTTGATCGGTCTGGCCACAGGCAGCAGTCAGGGCAACACCTTTAACTGGACCTATGAAATGAATTTACCCATCAAGGGAATCAACTGGCGGGTGAAATTTGATGACTGGCTGTTCCTGCAGGAAAATGGCCAGATTCTCAATATTGCTGATGTCAGCAAATGGGGGTTCAGGCTGGGCACCCTGACCTTCTATTTCAGTAAAGATGCTTCGCTGATCAGTGCATCATCGCTGGAAAAACTGCAGCTTTCGAACACAGAATCAGAGAAGGAAAAATGAAGAAACTCCCATCTCTGAAAAACAAGGTAATCTGGATTACCGGTGCCAGCCAGGGAATCGGTCGCCAGCTGGCTTTAATGATGGCCCGTCAAGGTGGCACGGTCATAGCTACGGCGCGAAGTTTCGGCAATCTGGACCGGCTACAGAACGAAGCGCTTGATCTGGAGGGAGTTATTATCCCTTTGCCTGCCGACGTGACCCGTCAGGATGAGGTGACGCGAGTAGCCGAGGAGATTATGAGCCGCTTTGGTCAGGTGGATATTGCCGTATTGAATGCAGGCACATTTATCAAAACAGCAGGCGTGGATTTCAGATCCACCCATATGCGTCAACACTTCGAATTGAATGTGATGGGCGTCTGTCATTGTCTGGATGCGTTAATCCCCATGATGGTGAACCAGCAGTCGGGAACCCTGGCGATTAATGCCTCGCTGGCCGGCTATCGTGGTTTACCTGCTGCTGCCGCTTATGGGGCCAGCAAGGCAGCTCTGATCAATATGGCTGAGTCCCTGTATACGGATATGAAACCGAAAGGTGTGGATATCAAACTGATCAATCCGGGATTTGTAAAAACCCCTCTGACGGATAAAAACACCTTTGAGATGCCCTTTCTGATGGATGCTGAGCCAGCAGCAGAAGCTATTCTGCGCGGTTTAAATGGCAAACATTTTGAAATTCGATTTCCGAAGGTGTTTGGCATGATGATGGGAATGCTCAGAATTTTGCCCTATAGAGCCTATTTTGGTGTGACCGGTCGGCTGAATCAATAATGGTCTCTTCAGGTTGTGCCAGAATGGACTCAACGGCACCCTGTTTCGGAGACTTGGTAGGCTGATCAACCAATAACAAATCTGGCTCCTTATGAAATTTGCCAAGTACCTGCTCATCCTGATCATTGCAATAGCTGCCATTGTCTGGTTTGGGGTAATGGACTCCATCACCCCATTGGTGAGAGAGGATATTACCCACCCCATATTTACCATTGGTGATGCCAGCTATCAGAGCGCCCTGTCGGAAGGCAAAAATATCATCAAGTTTGGGCCTATGTTCTGGGGGTTATATCCCGGTGGATTGGCGTTTAAAAGTGCCAGAGAAGCCACAGCTTTTATGCAAAATAACCAAAGTGAACTGGATAAATTTGCTTCCGGCTGGGCGGTTTACGAATTGACCGGGGATTTTGAAATGGATACTCATTCATCAGGCCAGCATCGCTATTTAAATCAATCGTTACTGGTCAGGCAGCGAGTGGGCCAACCTTAGCCAATAAAAAGCTCTAACATGTTCGGCTGGGCAAGGATTTAAGGCGTTTTTGCTAAAGCTCGTCTATTTCCCTCAAATACACCTCTGCCTGATGGGTAATAACTGCCCGTTCATCACCGGACTGTTTGTCCCAGTTCTTGTAAATCATGCCGATTCTGGGGTTCTTGCTCAGTTGCTCCCTGTGTTTGACCATAAAATGCCAGTAAAGACTGTTGAATGGGCAGGCTCGCTCACCGGTTTTTCGCTTTACGTCGTAGTGACAGCTTTTGCAGTAGTCACTCATCTTGTTGATGTAGTTACCACTTGCCGCATAGGGTTTTGAAGCTAACAAACCACCGTCTGCAAACTGGCTCATGCCACGGGTGTTTGGGAGTTCGACCCACTCAATAGCGTCCACATAAATGCCCAGGTACCACTCATCAACCTGACCGGGGTCGATTCCTGCCAACAAACAGAATGTGCCGGTAATCATCAGTCTCTGGATATGGTGGGCATAGGCATAATCCAGAGACTGACCAATGGCCTCCTGCAGACAGGTCATTCGGGTTTCGCCAGTCCAGAAAAAGTCTGGCAATGCACGCTGAGCCTTGAAGTAGTTGAGTGAGGAATACTCAGGCATGTTGACCCAGTAAATGCCCCGGACGTACTCCCGCCAGCCAAGAATCTGTCGGACAAATCCTTCTACCTGAGCAATGGAGATGGACTCAGGGTCTGCCCGCCAGGCTCTGACTGCGGCCTGAATGACCTGCATTGGGGTCAGCATTTTACTGTTCAGGGCAAAGGAAAGACGGGAGTGATAGAGGCTCCATTTTTTATCACTCTGGTGAGTCATAGCGTCCTGAAACTGCCCGAACTGCGGCAATCCGTGTTGACAGAAGTAGCGCAGTTGTTTGAGTGACTGCTGCCTCGTAATCGGCCAGATCAGCTCTGGAGTGGCTTTACCAAAATATTGAATAGGGTGTCTGTCCAGCCTTTCCAGAATGCCTGTCACCGGATTACTGAACACCAGTGGCTCCGGGATCTCTTCAAGATCACTGGCTTTGAAGTAGTTACGGTTCTCCTGGTCATAATTCCACTGTCTGCCCTCTGGCTGATCGCCGTCCATCAGAATGTCGAATCGCTTTCGCATCTTGCGATAAAAGTGCTCCATCCTTGTGGCTTTGCCCTGAGCGAAATAGCTCGAAAGCTCATCAAACGGCAGTAGAAAGTGTTCGCTATCGACTTCCTGGACAGGGACACCGATATTCATGTCCTGCAACTGCCTCAGAAGCCGGTATTCATCGGCTCTCTGGTATTGAAACCGCTTGATCCCGTGGGTTTTGACCAGTGCTTGCAGAAGGGATGGCAAATCCTCGTATTGAGCCGTCTCATCGAGGGTTAAATGCAAAACCTCATGGCCGGACTTTGCCAGTGCCGCAGCAAAGGCTTCCATCGCTGCAAAGAAGGCACAGATCTTTTGTACATGGTGCTTTACATAGGAGGCTTCCTGATAGAGCTCTGCTATCAGATAGAGGGTATCCGGCTCTTTGTTACTGAACCAGCTATGGCCAGCGTATAGCTGGTCTCCGAGGATGAGCCTCAGTGTTGAATAGGTTTTCATAGAACCTTCGCAAGTATCTGCCTACATCCTTACCTTTAATGCCTTCTGGGGCAAGAGGAACTTTCTCACCCTTAGTCGTGTCTAAATTATTAAACGGATTTACTATCAGGAGGTACCATTATGAAGTATTTATGGACAATTCTATTGATTCTGGCCCTGCCACTTAAGGCTCCAGCGGAAGAAATCAATCAGGGAATGATTGATATGGTTTCCACAGCCTACGGTTTGAGCGTATCGGGCGCCTATCCCGAGACTGCTTTAGTGGTCGGCAATTCTGCTTATTATGAACAAATGCTCGCTGCCGGAGCCATCGGTAACGACCACTCTGTGGACCCTGCTTTCTCTGAAGCCTATACAGCTCTTGGAGCCAAGGCTGAGGAGAATTTTTCCAAACTCTGTGAAGCCTATAAATTGTCAGCTTCTGAGAGTAAACCCACGGCACAGGATGTTCTGGATGCCATGAAGGCGCTGGACTTCGGCAGGCAATTTAATGCCGGCATTGAGGCATCCCGCAACAGAGATGACGGGCTCTTACTTTACAAAACGCCTTCCTTGATTAAAAAAGCTTTTAAGTCACTCCTGCCCTCTCGTGCAAGAAGTTTCAGAAAGCTCATAGAAAGCAGCCATGCCAGAACCATGATTTTCAATATCAATAAAGATCTTGTTAATTTAATGGGCATCGGTTCAAAGGCACGTACTGACCAGGTTAATGACATCGTCAGCTTTACCTCGAACAGCAAAGATTCAAGACTCATAAGGAGCAACACCGGCAATGCCGAGGGCATGAGCAAGGGGTTTAATGCCGTAGCCGGTGGATCTGGCCTGCAACTAAGTAAAGTAGACCCCGGAAAAGTCGTCAGCCATTACAGTGGCAAAAGTCAGGCTGATGTCATCATTGCTGCCGTTACAGAGCACGCTGCAAAACATGAAGACGTCGTCTACCTGCTGGCATTTTATGGTCAGTCCAAATACCAGTATTTCACCGTCAGCATTGCCAGGGGTTTCATCAACATTACCTTTGCGGCTGATGATAACAAACCGATTCCGGTCGTCATTGCCTCAATGCCCGCAAGCAGAGTCGATTATTCAACCCTGGCGGCAGCTATTAATGACTTTATGAGAGGCAAGGATGAAGTGCCGGATCTGCTGGGAATCTGGAGAATGGCTGACCTGTAAACCCTCTTGATTCCGGGCTAAGTATTCATGAGAGCCTGCCGGGGCGTCAAAGTTAATCACCTTTTCTGGGAAAAAGCTTGTGACGAACCCAGCCTCTCAGGCTATTCCCCCCCAAAACATAGCGATCCAGTTCCTCCTGCATGTGCAGGAAACGATCGCTGTCCCGAAACATAAACTCTCTTTTCAGCATCCGGCGTTGGGGGTTCAGCTTTTTAATAACTTTAGCCGGATTGCCTCCCACTACCGTATTGGGAGGCACATCTTTCACAACCACCGCACCTGCTGCCACAACACTGTTCTCGCCTATAGTGATACCCTTGCCAACTTTCGCACCGTGCCCCACCCAGACATTATCTTCCAGCACAATAGGTTTGCTGCAACGGAAGGGGCGCAGACGGTTATAGAGACCGTGCCAGTCGCTGTCGGATATGTAGCAATCGGCGGCTAACATACAGTTGTCACCAATGGTAATGCTGGCTGCTGAAGATATTGTAGTTCCCGGAGATATCAGGCAATGATCACCTATTTTGATATCACCCTGGATTCCCCGGCCGCTCCAGGTGGAAAGACTGACCGGGTTATGGCGGATACTGATCAGGTGGACAAAACGACCAATGGAAATACCGGCACCATGCACATTGACTGTAGAAGGGTGAACCACCATGGGGTGTTCGCCCAGATGTTCAAAATGTTTGCTGAAAAAGTGCCGGATATAAAACCGCTGCCAGCGGTCTGAGAGCACCTTGATCCAGAAAGGTTTATGATTTTTACGCACTGTCCAAGCCTGATTTGTTATTATGCCTTTGCAGCCAGTCATCTGACTGAACTACTTCCGACGTATAAGTTGAAAAAACGAACGACCTCTTTACAGACGGGTCTTTTACAAACGGGTCTTTTACAAGCTATGCCTCTAAAACTGCCACTCAATATCGATTCGGTTAAAGGCTTTTTGGCACCGGATGAAGGTGAAGCACTTTATCAGTTCGCCCTGGAAGCCAGCCAGCTGGGCCCCTGTCTGGAAATTGGCAGTTACTGTGGCAAGTCTACGGTCTACCTGGGTGTTGCCTGTCAGCAAAATAACAGTGTGCTCTACGCCGTCGATCACCACCGGGGTTCAGAAGAGCACCAGCTGGGAGAAGAGTATCATGACAGTGACCTCTACGATGCCAGCATTCAACAGATGGATAGCTTTAAAGCGTTCCGAACCACAATGCGCGAAGCCAAACTGGAAGATACGGTTGTCCCTGTTGTTGCACCTTCAGCGGTAGCATCTCGTCACTGGGCCACGCCTCTGGGCATGGTGTTTATTGACGGCGGTCACAGTGAAGCAGCTGCCCGGACAGATTTTCGCAGCTGGGTCAGCTTTATCAAGCCCGGCGGCATTCTGGCGATACACGATATCTTCCCCGATCCCAAAGACGGTGGGCAGGCACCCTACAATATCTGGAAGCTGGCGAAAGCCTCCGGATTGTTTGAAGAGCTGCCCATGGTCAACACTCTGGGGCTTTTCCGCCGCCTTTAATTGTTAACTGCTGCCAGAGCTTCTTCGGTTTCTGGCAGTTCCACTTCCGGTTTTATCTCCAGACTTGATTCCAGGAACAGACGGGAAGCGGCTGTGTGCTCGGTCAGAGCATCGGCTGCCAGCAAAATAGCACCGGCAGTCCAGGTCGTTTTTTCCTGCGGCCAGATCACCTCTTCAACGTATTGATAGCCTGTCCAATAGCCGCCATCACTGTCACGCCAGTTGTGCAACCAGCTATAGAGCTGAGTGGCTTTCTGCTTTTCACCGGCAGCCAGCAGCGCCATGGTCAGCTCGCAGGATTCAGCGATGGTGACCCAGGGTTGATCGCTGACACAGAGACAGCCCATGTCTTTACGTACAAACTTGTCCCAGAATGTCTGGATTCGGTCACGGGCTTCCTGACCACGGAAGACACCGGCCAGAATGGGATAAAACCAGTCCATGGAAAAACGCTCTTTGCTTTCCCAGGTGCGGTCGAAGTACTCGGGATGGAATTTCAGAGCCTGCCCCAACTGTTGCCAGGCATTGAGCCATGGCTCAACCTTCCTGTTCAGCGCTTGAGCGATCAGAATGGCGCATTCGAGACTTTTCAGAACCGAAGAGCAGCCTGTAATCAGCGCGTCTTTGTCGGGTTGACCATCTTCCATGACCGCCCAGTAAATCTCACCAGTAAACGACTGTTGTCGTAGTACAAACTGGATGGCACTTTCGACCATGGGCCAGTTCAGTTCCAGAAACCCGATATTTTCAGTAATCAGATAGTGATGCCAGACACCGGTCGCCACATAGGCGACAAAGTTCGTTTCTCGCTTATCACTGTATAGAGGCTTGCCGTCCTGATAGTTGGCGAACCAGCTGCCATCTTCCAGCTGCTCTTTTCGCAGCCAGCCATAGGCGCTTTCAGCTTCAGAATAATGACCAATAATACTCAGTCCCATGGCCGCTTCGGTATGATCCCAGGGGTCCAGCTTGCCACCGGTAAACCAGGGAATGCTGCCATCTTCCTGCTGTACAGAGAGGATGTGCTCTGCTGTTTTGTTGAGAAAATCTCTTGGGAACAGGCCTTTGGTCAGCAGCAGGCTATCCATAACAGACCTCCTTGTTGGTATCGTTGGATTTACCTCTGCCTGACTCCCACTCGAAGTACATCACGACACTTTTTCCCATGACCGGATCAAGCAGCTTTTCGGTAATGCGGGTCACCTTCGGCTTTTTCATAAGATCCCATACCAGCAGTTTGTGATAGTGATCGACCAGTTTAGAGGGCTGTTCCCATTTCCAGCACTTCAGCCACCAGTAGGGAACGTGCAGGGCGTGAGCCCAGTGTCGTGAATAACGACGCCAGCCAAGCGATTCGATATCATGGCGCAGATGCGTGGCGTTGAAGATGCGAATATGGCCACCTTCCACCTCATGGTATGCCTTGCTCAGTCGCCAGCAGATCTCTTCCGGCCAGGCTCTGGGCACACTGACTGCCAGCAAACCATCGGGCTTCAATACCCGTTTGATCTCGGCCAGCACCCCCAGGTAATCGGGAATATGCTCCAACACTTCGGAACAGATTATTTTGTCGAACGTGTCGTCTTCAAAAGGCAATTCCAGAGCGTTGCCCTGAATAAAACGAAGACTGCGACCGTCTTCTGCCCCCTGCAGAAATTGTTCAGACTCCTGCTGCCTGTCACGGGCTGTTTGCAAGTCTTTTTCGCAAAGGTCCAAACCTGTCACATCCACTCTGACCTTCAGCCAGGCTGCAATGGAGTGACGGCCCTCACCGCAACCCACGTCCAGCACTTTATCGCCACTGCGTAACTTCAGACGATTAAAATCTATGGTTTGCATGTTGTTTCAGTTATCCTCTGGCATCACCCGCTGACAGCGGTTCGCTGGTCAGGCTCAGCATCGGCAGCGATTGTGGCTTTTAATTCTTCGGGTTCTTGTTCAGTATCCAACAGGTTCAGGTAATACTGGCTGAACTGTCTGGCGGCTAGTTTCCAGCAGAAGGTATCCAGAATTCGTTGTCGGCCAAGCTGGCCGTATTTCATCCGCTGTTCAGGGTTTTCCAACAGTGTCCGCAAGGCTTGTGCCAGGGCTTTGCTGTTGCCAGCCCGGACAATCAGGCCAGCATCTCCCACAACTTCAGGGAGAGCTCCTCCGTCTGAAGAAATTACCGCACATCCACAGGACATGGCTTCTCCGGCCGGCAGCCCAAAACCCTCATAGAGTGAAGGGGTCACAGCAATGGCGGCTTCGGAATAGTATTCCACCATTTGTTCAGTGGAAATGCCGGACACAAAAGTTACCGCTGAACCAAGATTCAGTTGTTTCAACTGTCGCTCTGTCTGACCACCTGCTCTCAGTTTGCCTACCACCAGCAGTTCCAGCTCAGGATAGTCCGGTTTTAACAAAGCCATGGCTTCCAGAAGGTGTTTTAAACCTTTCAAAGGCTGGTCCGCAGAGGCTGTTGTCATAATTCTGAATGGCTTGCGTTCGATATGGGGCTGAGGGCTGAAGGCTTCGGTATCAATCCCGTTATAAATAAGACTGATATCGTCAGCTGGACGTTCAAAGGCTTCAGCGATATCTCCCCGGGACTGTTCCGAAACAGTGACAATGTGCTTCAGTTCACGAACCACTCTGCCCTGCATGGTCAGGAAAGAATACCAGCGACGGGTCAACAGACGATGCTTCCAGTCAGGCGCGGCATCCAGAGCCAGCTGTTTGTCGCGGGTTATGGGGTGATGGACGGTGGCGACAACAGGAATACCCTGTTTTTGCAGGTCCAGAAGGCCATAGCCCAGACTCTGGTTGTCATGAATAATGTCGTAGTCATGACCGTTTTTGTGCAGATATTTCACGACACGACGGGTAAATGTGTAGGGCTCGGCAAAGCCTCCGGTCAGCATGGCCCACCATTCAAAAAAATCAGACCAGGATTTCAGGTGTCTGGGTCTCAGGGCTGTGACATGACTTTCCTGGCTGAACAGATCCAGACTGGGGATTTCAATCAGTCCCACCCGGGGATCAAGATCCGGATAGGGAGGGCCGGAAATAACATCCACCTGATGACCAGCTTCGACCAGAGCCTTGCTCAGGTATTTGAGGTAGATGCCCTGACCGCCCACGAAAGGATGACTTCGATAACACAGCAGACAGATTTTAAGCGACCTGGCAGGCTGTTTAGATACCTCAGACGACAGAGGGCTTGCTGACGTCAGTGTGTTGGGTAGTTTTTCTTGTATGGTCATTGAATAACCTGTCACCAGACTGGTTTATGGGCTTGAAACAGCGCAGTTTGCTGAATGTGACGGGACAAAGGCCACCGTTTTCTACCCGTATCATTTGCGGGTGAGTCCTTTCTGTCAGACTCGGACAGGCTCCTGATCGTCAGGGTCGTGGGAAAATAGCATAAAGTGAAGCGGGCGTGAAATGGCGGGTGCAGATCGAATGAATCTCTGAGGGTCATGCTCTCTTTGTCTGCAGCGAACTAATGACAGATCTACCTTCATGCCTGATCTTTTGGACAGAATGTTGGCCACGCAAAAAAACTGTTATAACACTTTTATGCGCAATAAAATGTTATAAAAATACACTTTATTGCGCATAAAAGTGTATACACCTACACTTTATTGAAGAACGATCAAAAATCCGACATACCCCATGAAAAGATTGTTGCTGAAAAAACTGCTTGATTGGAAGCAAAGCCCCTCAAGAAAGCCTGTTCTGCTTGATGGCGCAAGGCAAACGGGCAAATCTTTTCTCCTTGAAACACTGTTCGGTGGACACTTTGAACAAGTCATACGCCTGGATTTTCTTGAGCAGCCCGGTTTGGCGAACCTGTTTGCCGACTCTCTCAAACCAGACGATATTATCACCAATATCGAGATTGAACTGAACATCAGCATTGACAGGCAAAAGGATCTCATCATTTTTGATGAGGTTGGAGAGTGTCTGGCGGCCCTTCACTCCCTGAAGTTTTTTGCTGAACAGTGTCCTCAAATGTATCTCTGTGCATCGGGGTCAAATATTGGTCTTCTGGATTCATTTCCCGTTGGCAAGGTGGAATGGCTTGAACTCTACCCACTGACATTTGAGGAATTCCTCCTGGCCTCCAATCAACCGCCTCTGGTTAAAGCTTTTGAACAAATGAATCTGGGTAAGGTAGCTCATGAAAAGCTCTTCAGTTTGCTTATTGACTATTACTTTGTTGGAGGGATGCCAGAAGCAGTAAAGGCCTGGTTTGGGGTTGATAAAGACATCACTGAAAGAACCCGGACAGTCCAACAAATACATACTTCACTTCTCTCGGGTTATGAGCGTGATTTCGGAAAGTACTCCGATAAACTTTCTGCACAACATATACAGGCAATTTTTAAAAATGTGCCAGTTCAGTTATCCAATACCATGGACGACTCAGTTAAACGGTTTAAGTTCAAAGACGTTTTAGAGAAAAAAAGTCGCTACAAAGAGCTGGCGGGCCCCATTAACTGGCTGGAAAATTGCCGACTGATATCCAAGTGTCACCCCATAGACTGCAAGCCTGACTCCCCCCTTAAACCACTGGCCAAAGAAAATATCTTCAAACTGTTTTTATTCGATATTGGCTTACTGGGACACATGCTGCAGATCAACTACAAGGAGCATCGGGATCAGAAGTATCACTACAAGGGTTTTATCGCAGAAAACTTCATACAAAACGAACTCATCACCCTGATCGGCAAGCCAACCTATTCATGGGAATACGCCAGAAGTGAAATCGAATTTCTGTATAAAACCGAAGCAGGTGACATCGTACCTGTAGAAGTAAAAAGTGGCAAAAGGACTCGAGCCAAATCGCTGCAAACTTATGTCCAGCGATATAGCCCAAATACAACACTCAAGCTGATTGGTTCAACAGGCTCACTGGATGACCCTGCTGCCAGAGTCCTGCCTTTGTATTACATTTCTAAAATCAAAGAGATTCTGGGGTAATTTGGATAGCCGGACTTCTGTTCGCCAGGTGCTGCTGGAACAATAAGAGATGGGAGCGAGATATATAAAAAATTGTCTTACTTCTATAGATGGCCTATAACTAAATGATCCAATGAAGTTTTGATCCGGGGGCGATCTGGATTCGACGACGGTATCGAAACCTTAGGTGCATGCCGAGGACGTAGTGGTTCTCGTTAATCAAAACACTACAAACCTTATAGTTGCCAACCTGGTAGCTCTTGGAGACGCTCAAAACGAACTCTTCGATCAAGAAGAGATCGCACTTGCAGCTTAATCGTAGCTAAACCCTACGAGTCTTCCAGTCTGTCCGGCTCGTCTACTGGCCGGTTTTTGGACTGTCACCGTAAGTAGACTCGCGAGGCCCGGTATGCCTGTGGCTGGCCAGCTAAAACTGAACAGGATCGCTCAGTAGAACCCCGACCGCTGGGTCGTTACTGAGTTAAATCCAAAGGCGGATCTAAGCATGTAGAGCCGAAGGCTGAGAATCGGCGGACGCGGGTTCAATTCCCGCCGCCTCCACCAATATAAAGCCCTGTGGATAATTGATCTGCAGGGCTTTTTTTATGTCTGACAAGACACTTTTTCTTCAGGGTTCCGAAAAAGTATCAAAGGTTTGTCGAGCGAAACTTCCAGCCGTTTTCGCAGGTTTATCTCCGGGTCGTGCAATTCTCGAGCGCATGAACATTTGCCACCTGCCTGAAACACATCATCCCTGACGGACTATTTTTGAGGAAATAAAGATTTCTTATCAAGTTTGTTTGTTCCCACAAACTTCTATCTTGAAGTAATTTGGAGTCAATATGAAAATTGCAGTACTGTCTCGCAACCCCAAACTGTACTCTACTCGTCGTTTAAAAGAAGCCGGCGAAGAAAGAGGACATGAAGTTGATATTATTGACACACTCCGATGTTATATGGATGTAACACGCAGTCGCCCCACTGTTCGTTGTGATGGTGAGTCTCTTCCATACTACGATGCAGTGATACCAAGAATTGGCGCTTCAATTACATTTTATGGCACTGCCATCGTCAGGCAATTTGAAATGATGGGCACATTCTGTGTGAATGAATCTGTCGCCATTACTCGCTCTCGCGACAAATTACGTTCTTTACAATTGTTGTCACGAAAAGATATTGGATTACCAAGAACAGGCTTTGCCTGTAAACCCGAGAATGTAAAGGACCTTATCAAAAACGTAGGTGGAGCCCCCCTGGTAATAAAATTACTGGAAGGTACTCAGGGTATCGGAGTAGTTCTCGCAGAGAATCAGAAAGCAGCAGAAGCAATAATTGAGGCTTTTTTTGGGTTGAAAGCTAATATTTTAGTTCAGGAGTTTATAAAAGAAGCAGGAGGTGCAGATCTCCGTTGCTTTGTGATTGGTAGCAAAGTCGTAGCCGCTATAAAACGACAGGGAGCAGATGGAGAATTTCGCTCAAACCTCCATCGCGGTGGAACAGCAACGCTTGTCCGTTTGTCAAAAGAGGAGAGAGCGACTGCCGTTAATGCCGCAAAAGTAATGGGACTGAATGTCTGTGGTGTCGACCTTTTACAATCTGACAATGGGCCAGTCGTTATGGAAGTTAACTCCTCTCCGGGACTGCAGGGCATTGAAACAGCAACAGGAAAAAATGTTGCTGGCATGATCTACGAATTTATTGAAAGCAAAGCAACTAAATCAACCCGAACCCGTGGAAAAGGCTGAAGGTGACAAAGATGTTATTACCAGATATCAGTATCGGTGGCTCCGTGATCAAGGCCGGGCAAACCAGACAAGTTAGTCTGGAGGTTGCAAAGCTGTACACCGATACGGACTTTTCAGTACCTGTACATGTTATACACAGTAAAAAACCAGGTCCAAAAGTCTTTGTGTCTGCAGCTGTTCATGGTGATGAACTGAACGGTATTGAGATTATTCGTCGGCTAATAAATTTAAAGACATTTAAAGTTACTGTGGGCACATTAATTCTTGTTCCAATGGTTAATGTCTATGGCGTGCTTTATCAAAGCCGATATCTCCCAGATCGTCGAGATTTAAACAGAAGCTTTCCCGGTTCACCGAAAGGCTCATTGGCCAGCCGGTTAGCTCATATATTCCTGAAAGAAATAGTCAGCCTCTGTGAATACGGCATAGACCTCCACACAGGTGCTGTTCATCGCTCAAACCTGCCTCAGATTCGTGCCAATCTGATGGATAAAGAAACACTCTCTCTGGCCCGTGCATTCGGTGTACCCGTTTTATTGAACGCCAATATTCGTGATAATTCTCTTCGACAGGCAGCTGAAGAGCACAATGCGCGAATACTGCTTTATGAAGCCGGAGAAGCCTTAAGATTTGATGAAGTCAGTATACGTGCGGGAGTTCATGGCGTTATCAATGTGTTAGCTGAACTGGGGATGCTTAGACTAAGGCGCAAAATAAAAGCTTTTACTCCCTACATAGCGAACAAAAGTTCGTGGGTCAGGGCTAATGCCAGCGGCATTATCAACTCACTTAAAAATCTTGGTGATCAGGTTGATAAGGGAACTCCATTAGCCACTATTGGTAGCCCACTTGGTGAAGTCATTGATGTAGTAAAAGCGACACAGGCAGGCATCATTATTGGTAAACAGAATATCCCTCTCGTTCAGGAGGGTGAGGCTATGTTTCATATCGCTTTCTTTTCTGCATCCGATGATGATGTTGCTGAAGATATAGAAATGATGCAGGAAGAGCTGCAAACTGAATCGTCCGCCTTGGAGTAACTTGAATGTTTAAAAAAATACAAAAAGCAAACAACAAACCTGTTATTGGCTGTGTAGAGCTATGCGACCTGCCAGACCTGGGTATTTGTGGCGTTGAAGTACGCATTGATACCGGAGCAAAAACCTCCTCCCTGCATGTGGACAATTTAATATCCTTTGAAGACGAGGGGAGCCCATGGGTTATGTTTGACCTGCATCCGAACCTCCATAACGTGGAAGAAGTTCTAAACTGTAAAGCGCCTGTTAAAGATATCAAAACCATAAGGTCATCAAACGGGATGATAGAAAAACGGTATGTGATTAGTACCACATTAAAATTGCATGACCACATCTGGACTATCGATGTAACACTTTCTAACCGTGCAAAGATGACATATCTGATGTTACTTGGAAGAGAAGGGATGGCTAATATTTTTTTAGTAGATCCTTCTCGGAAATTTATGAAGAACAAATAGGATAGATACATTCTTTGGGTGTGAATGCCAAACCATGCTGGCAGCAACACTCGATTCTGCCTGCCGATTGCGACCTGTATATTCTCGTCGATGAAGTTGCCACCCGGGATGCCATTCCAGATGGAAAGATATAAGGAGACCACCGGTAAAGTGATTTTCGGATTTTTAACCATGCAGCAGTCATCAGCTAGTGTTTTTCGGGAACTTATACGGGGTCCAGCGTGTCTTATGTGTATGGGTTAAGCAATTTTAAATCAGCTCATTCTAATTAATTCACTAAACTTCTTGACTGAAGCGAAGTGTTCTGAAGATTGGAGGATCGTGTAATGAAGAGATTTCTCAAATTTGGCCTTCCTTTCACCCTGTTATTTTCTCTGGGTGCGAGTGCCGAACCATGTTGGCGGCAGCAGTCGGTTCTGCCTGCCGACGGCAACCTGTGTATTCTCATCGATGATAAAGTTGAGCCAGATCAACCAAAATGGTTTTTCGGCAGGGCGGCACTGGATCTGAGTGAAACCGACCAGGCGGATGGCAAAATAAAGCACTTTTGTGTTTATGAAGTAAAGAGTGAAGGTGGCTATGACATCAGGCGCAGCAATGACTATTTCTGGCTGGATGCGACGGAAAGTGAGGTCCAGTCAAGATTTCAAATACTGCCTAAGCACAAAAATGATCCACTCAGCCCTGACCAGTCTGATAAATGGGTTCTGAGCTCAGGCGCTCTGGCAGATCTTTTCAAGTTCTGCTCTGCTGAAAAACCAGAAGTGGTTGATTCAAGCGATATCAGCATGTGCGCAAAACCTTTGCAGAACGAAAGCATTGCTTTCGGAAAACTTTCCACACAGGCTAAATGCAAGGTGTTTGATGCAGCGGTAGGCGAAGGTGTATTGCCCCTCCCTCTGGTGCAGGCTATGCGTAAAGACATGTCTTATGCCACGTGGATAGGCGTTGGTTGGGCTGTGCGCAATGGTCAGCCATTTGCCACGCATACGGTTTATGGCCCTCCCTACTCCACAGAATATTGCCTGCTTCAGGCCATGATACGAGGCCACCAGTTCTGTAGCGTTGATAAAACCGGTCACTATCAAACTGGCAATGTGATTGACTACGATGACACAGCCGACGGCATAAACGACGCTTATCTTTTAAATTATCCTGATCAACCCTCAGGCAAACCGGAACTGTAATATCAGGGATTACTGCTATCAATCGACAGTCTGGCGGCCTCAAGCAGAAAGACGGCTAACATAACATGTCAATAACTGTTAGATTTTAAAAGCTATTCTTCGCAAAAAAGCAGTAGATCCCTGACAACAATGGAAATAAGAAAAGCACAAGGCAGCGATGCCCATAGAGCTTTTGAGCTTCGAACTCTGGCGATACGTTCTGAATGCAAAGGCCATTACAGTGATGAAGCCATCGCTCTTTGGACTGATGGTTCTGCCACTGAGAAATTTGTCGATGACGTTGAGCAGAATTTTCATGTTGTGATGATGAAAGGGGAAGTAGCCGGTACAGGAATGATTGATATCGGGAACGGTATGATCGATGCCATCTTTGTGGACCCCCGATTTATGGGAATGGGCGTAGCCCGCAGGATGATGACTCACCTGGAACAGATTGCGAGAGAAGCCGGTCTACCTGAGATGAAGCTGAATTCAACTTTGAATGCGGCTCCCTTTTATAGACTTTGTGGTTTTGAAGGAAATGAAGTGTCGACTTATCATTCTTCCAGAGGACTTCGGCTGGACTGCATTCCCATGACGAAAAACCTCTCTGATGATGCCTGCTGACTCATTGTTGTGGTTTCACCCACACTTCTAAGAGGCTGTCGCAAAAGTGCTGCGCTTCTCCGAGGGCAGCCCTGTAGGCGGCTGGGATGCTCATTTACTCGCTGTAAACTGGCCTTTTTCGCCAATTGGTGCTGTGTCTCAGCTTGACTCGGTAGTTTTTCAGCAGCCTCTTAACCCGTTGCTATTCGTGACTTTCAGCTGAACCGTAAAGACAGGGTTTGTACCTATCTATCATCGTTTATTCATCTATATTATATGGAAATAATAAAAAACAAACTTTATGTCATATTGATATTCCGGAATTACTATGAACGATTTCATTTCTGCATCGAATAATCTTCTTTGGGGAAGTATCCTGATTTACCTGCTGCTAGGAGCCGGTATTTTATTCACTATTCGTACCCGCTTCGTGCAGTTTCGCCGCTTCGGTCTGGCCGCCAAAACCATGATGGGAAGTCGCAGAACCCACTCCCACCGCCAGATTTCTGCGTTCCAGGCATTCTGCACCAGTCTTGCGGCCCGAATAGGTACCGGTAATATCGCCGGTGTTGCCGTTGCCATCTACCTGGGTGGACCCGGTGCCATCTTCTGGATGTGGCTGATCGCCCTGCTGGGTATGGCAACCAGCTTTTCAGAAAACACTCTCGCCCAGATTTACAAAACCAACAATGGCGACGGCACCTATCGCGGAGGTCCCGCTTACTATATGCAGAAAGCGTTGGGTCAGCGCTGGATGGGCATTGCTTTTTCCATCGCCCTGATTATCGCATTCGGATTTGCTTTCAACAGTGTTCAGTCCAACTCTATTGCGGCTGCTTTTTCGGGTTATAACATTGCTCCTGAGTACATTGGTGCAGGTCTGGTACTGGTCAGCGGCATTGTTATCTTTGGCGGCATTCGTTCCATTGCCAAAGTCGCTGAAATGATTGTTCCTGTGATGGCTCTGGGCTACCTGGCTGTGGCTCTCGTGATCGTTGCCATGAATGTCTCTGAACTGCCAGCTGTATTCACTCTGATTTTCAAGAGTGCTTTCGGTCTTGAAACAGCTATGGGTGGCGGTGTTGGCTACATGGTTTCCCAGGCGATGATGCAAGGTATCAAGCGCGGTCTTTTCTCCAACGAAGCGGGTATGGGTAGCGCACCCAACGCTGCAGCGACTGCACACTCCACTCACCCGGTCAGTCAGGGCATGATGGGAATGCTGGGGGTATTTATGGACACTATCGTCGTATGTACAGCCACGGCTGCTATCATTCTGATGTCTGGCATGCTGGAACCGGGCAGTGGCCTGACCGGCGTTGCATTGACTCAGGCTGCCCTGTCCAGTGAGATAGGCTCCTGGGGTGAACATCTGGTTGCAGTAGCCATTTTGTTGTTTGCTTTCACTTCCATCATTGCCAACTACTACTACGGTGAGTCCAACCTGCTGTTTATCAAAAACAGCAAGCCTCTGTTGGTGCTTTATCGTCTGGCAGTGCTGGTTATGGTGTTCTGGGGCTCTATTGGCAATCTTCCTGCCGTCTGGGCTTTTGCCGATCTGTCTATGGGTATCATGGCCCTGATCAACATTACCGCTATTCTGCTACTGTCAGGCATCGTTGTGCAGGTTCTGAAAGACTTTGACGAACAGGTGGCTGACGGCGTTGTCCCGGTATTTAACCGTAAGAAGTTTCCATTGCTTGATGAGACCATGGATAAAGACGTATGGCAGGAGCACAATGCTGGCGGGGTTCAACCATACCCTATCCCGAAAGTGAAGGCCCAGACGGCTACTGAATAACATCTGTTGAGGTCGAGCCACCTGCCCGACCTCTTTTTCCTGGAAATGCTCTCCTGCCTGACATAAAACCGCTTCAGCAGAACCTGTCCTAACCCGGATTTGTGATATGCTTGGGCCCGTTTAAAGTTATCCAGGTGAGTACCGTCCTTTTTGCCATGCACTGAAGCACTCTGGCTGTGAAAGGTCATCCCAAAGGCAGGTACTCCCTCACCAAGTCAATGGAAAAGGTTTCTGAGCATGCCGGAAAAAAAGCAGGGCTTCGCCTTTGAGCAGTCGCTCACAGAACTGGATACACTGGTCCAGCAAATGGAATCCGGTGATATGTCGCTGGAAGAGTCACTGAAGGCCTTTGAAAAAGGGGTAAAGCTGACACGTGAATGTCAGAAAGCCCTGACTGAAGCAGAACAGAGAGTCCAGCAGCTTCTGGAAAATCAGGGCCAGCCGGAAACCCGCCCGTTTGATCCGACAGAAGGCCAATAATCCATGACTCTGCTGGAATACATCAAGGGTTGTCAAAGCCGCGTTGATGAGCAGCTCAAAAATCATCTTCCCGGAATCAGTCAGGTCAGTGAAAGATTGGTTGAGGCTATGTCCTACTCCGTTTTTAACGGCGGCAAACGTGTCCGACCGATCCTGGTTTATGCCGCCTCTGAAGCTCTCGGCGGCGAGCAGACTCAGGCAGACCCTGCTGCCTGCGCTGTAGAGCTGATCCATGCTTACTCCCTGGTACATGATGACCTTCCAGCAATGGATGACGATGACCTTAGAAGAGGCAAACCCACCTGTCACAAAGCTTTTGATGAAGCCACAGCCATTCTGGCCGGTGACGCTCTGCAAACCCTGGCTTTTGAAGTACTGGCTACCAACAGTCATGAATTACCCGCGCCTGTCCGTCTGCAACTGGTCGGGGAGCTGGCCCGTGCTTCTGGCCATGGGGGCATGTGCGGTGGCCAATCCATGGACCTCAACTCGGTAGGCAGTCCTCTGAATCAGGAACAGCTGCAGTTAATGCACAGCCACAAAACCGGGGCGCTGATTCGCGCCAGTGTTGTCATGGGCGCCATCTCAAGCGGTAAAGTCGAAAGGGAACAACTGACCCACCTTATTCGTTATGCGAACGCTATTGGTCTGGCCTTTCAGGTTCAGGATGACATTCTTGACGTCACTGTCGACACCGAAGTACTGGGCAAACAACAGGGGGCAGACCTGGCTCTCGACAAGCCCACCTACGTATCGCTCATGGGACTGGAAGGAGCCAGAGAGCTCGCCAGCTCCCTTTCTCAGCAGGCGATTCACTCCCTTGAAAGCTTCGGGGGTCGAGCCATAATACTCAGGCAAATGGCAGAGTATGTCATCCAGAGATCTCATTGAACCGATCTGAGCAGTATTCCAATAGAAAAAACCTCCTGTTCAGGTACAATCCTATAATTCACCGATGACATTTACTGTTATCATTCTTTGCCCTTTGAGAAGAGTGTGGAATGATATCAGTCTCTCATGACTGTGTTATGACGCTGTCAGGCTTCGATACCCTCAAACCTGGCAAACTGCCGGAAACATCAAGGTTTCCCCTTCCCGTCCCATACAAGTTGTGGTGAATGAGGAACTACGTCGAATTTTTGAAAAGCGACCCGGAACACCGCTTCCCCTGAAAAAGTCGCTTTTTATGGCTGAGAGGCCTGGATCGCAAGCAAACATGTTTCACGAAATACCCAAGACAAAACCTGATACTCCGCTGTTGGATCAGGTCGATACGCCTGATCAGCTGCGCCAACTTGACAGGACAGATCTGCCCCAGCTGGCCCGGGAACTCAGAGAATTTCTGCTCTACTCGGTCGGTCAGGTAGGTGGGCATTTTGGTGCCGGGCTGGGTGTTGTTGAACTGACTGTCGCCCTGCACTATCTCTTAGATACCCCCCATGATCGCCTGGTATGGGATGTGGGCCACCAGACCTATCCCCATAAAATAATCACTGGCCGTAAAGAAAAAATGAGCACTCTTCGTCAGAAAGACGGTCTGGCTGCGTTTCCAAAAAGAGAAGAAAGTGAGTTTGATACTTTTGGCGTAGGTCACTCCAGTACGTCTATCAGTGCCGCAATGGGCATGGCGACCAGCGCTCGACTGAAAGGAGAAAAACGTCGTACCGTTGCCGTGATTGGCGATGGTTCCATGACGGCCGGGATGGCTTATGAAGCCATGAACCATGCCGCCGACCTGAAAGCCAACATGCTGGTTATTTTAAACGACAATGACATGTCCATTTCAAAAAGCGTGGGCGGCTTGTCGAATTATCTGACCAAAATCTTATCCAGCAGGACCTATCACCATATTCGGGAAGGCAGCAAGAAAGTACTTAATGGCATCCCCCATGCCTGGGAGCTGGCGCGCAGGACCGAAGAACACATGAAGGGAATGATCATTCCCGGTACTCTGTTCGAAGAAATGGGTTTTAACTATTTTGGTCCTATTGACGGCCACGACCTGCCCATGTTGCTGCACACTCTTGAGAACCTCAAAGATCTGGACGGTCCTCAATTCCTGCACGTAGTAACCCGCAAGGGTAAAGGCTTTACACCGGCAGAAAAAGACCCTATAGGTTATCACGCCATCACAAAACTGGAACCCAGCTCCAAAGCCAGTGAAGAAAAACCCAGTCTTCCCAAAAAACCCAAGTACTGTAATGTCTTTGGTCAATGGCTCTGCGACATGGCTGCAAAAGACGACAAACTGGTCGGTATTACCCCGGCCATGTGTGAAGGCTCGGACCTGATTCGCTTTGCTGATCGCTACCCGGATCGCTATTTTGATGTCGCCATTGCCGAACAGCACGCAGTGACTCTGGCTGCCGGTATGGCTTGTGAGGGAATGAAACCCGTCGTAGCGATATACTCTACTTTCCTGCAACGAGCCTACGATCAGCTGATTCACGACGTTGCCGTTCAAAAGCTGGATGTCCTTTTCGCCATCGACCGGGCAGGCATGGTTGGCGAAGACGGCCCGACTCATGGCGGCTGTTTTGATATTGCCTACCTGCGCTGTGTACCTGAAATGCTGGTCATGACACCTTCTGATGAAGATGAAACCCGTCGTATGCTCTCTACAGGTTACCAGTATCAGGGACCGGCTTCTGTCCGTTATCCGAGAGGAACCGGACCCGGTGTCGCGATCAGTGAAAGTCTGGAACCCATAGCAATCGGTAAAGGAGAAATTCGTCGTCAGGGACAGCAAGTGGCAATTCTTTCTTTCGGCACTTTGCTGCAGAACGCTCTGCAAGTCGCTGACGAACTGAATGCCACTGTCGCAAACATGCGCTTTGTGAAACCGCTGGATAAAGAGCTTATTCAACAGCTGGCCAAAGATCATGAACTGCTGGTCACGCTGGAAGAAGGCTGCATTGCCGGTGGAGTCGGCTCAGCCGTTTCCGAGCTCCTGAACGAGCATGGCATCAATGTGCCCATCATGCAGCTGGGCATTCCGGATGACTACATCGAAGCCGCCAGTCACAAACAACAACTGGCCGAGTGTGGACTGGATGCCGGGGGCATCAAACGATCCATTTTGAAACGCATGAGCCGGAGCCTGAAAAGCGCGATTAAGATCGCCCACGTCACACCAGCCTGATCATCTCATTATCAGCCTCCTGTTCTTGGGAGGCTGATTCATTTCACTTCTGTTACTGTGATCTATTGCTGAACAGATGTCGCTAAATGCATAGCTTCTTCACCTTCCATCTGAATGGTTACATCTTCATACAGTGATATTTTATTGTCGCGCATCTCTATATAGCCAAATATTTTAAACAGGGCGGTAGAGCCCTCATTAGAGGTCACTCTGGAGGTGTGGTGGTCGAACCCCCGGTCACCGTCGAAAAAAATCCGATGCACAGAAATATCTACGCTCCTGGTATGCTCCTTTATCCACTGTAATCGTTCGCAAATTTGCCGACTGCCCTCCAGACGTCTTTCATTGATGATTATGACGGCGTCCTCCGTAAAATAATCAGTCACTTTTGAGGTGTCATGCTTTGCCAGGACAATTTGTAGAGCATCACAGAAAAGTTGCACTTTTTGCTGATAAGTCATTACTTTTGCATTCATGAGTACTATTCCTACCTATAAGAAAGGTTCAATTTCTTCAGATATCCCACCCATTCTGACCCAACTGGAAATTGATTCAAATGAATGGCTCAAAACCATGAGATGGAATAACCGCCTTTATCGGACAGTGGACAGGCTGGAAGCCATGAAAACTATTGCTCGGGAAATGGGACAGTAATGAGCAAAGGGATTGTTTACCTATAGTCGCTCATTGTATGGCGTAAGTTGACTGCTCTACTTTTCCATTGTTATTTGTCTGTCCTGTCATATGGGGACCTTTGCTATTTCTGACTTTTTCCCCTTTTCAGTGATTCGTTTGTCGTTTGTTATGACAAACGATTGTTCTGAGTGGCTGTCAGGGTTTGATGGGCTGCTGGGCTCGCGGTTAATAGGCTGTATTTTATATTTTTATATGGATGTCCTATTTTTTCTATTTTTTGTGGATGTCCTATTTTTTGCTTTTTTTTGGAACTTTAATGACCATTACCTGTCCAAAACCTCAATGACCTTTGCTTGTCTAAAACTACTAGTTATTAGGAGGGATATATAATGACTTACGAAGTAACAACCAGCGCCGCAGTCAATGCGGCAACTCAACCGCCGCATTACAGTGCAGCGGAGTCCAGGACCGATTCGGAGGAGGCTACAACGCTTATTCCACGTATTGATCAGCCTTCTGCAAATGAGGCTTCAGGCATTGCAGCCCGTAAAGCAACTAAAAGAAAGTTTGAAGAAGTGCTGTTGGTTCCGACAGACAGTCAGCCTTCTGGCAGTCATCTCTCTACCTCCATTTTGGAAAATAGAGAAAATAACCATGAAAAATATTCACAAATGAATAACGAAGAATATGCTAGAACGTTTAGTTATGACGATCCGTTAGGTTCAAATATAGAAGTTACCCTGGGAACAGGGGATAAAATTTGGGCTGAGTTGCCTTCCATTTATAGTATTAGTCATCGTTATTGTTATCTTCTGGTTTCTGCGAGTGAGAACAGAATTAATGCTGCCATGCATACTGCCATAAATGAAATAAACAATGTCTCTCATAAGGGAGAGGTCGATGATTTTTTAGAGGAATTCGGTGATAAAAAGTATACAAAACTGCTTTTTATAAGAGACCATCAAGTCTATTCCCATCTTGTTGAAAATGGCACCAGGTTGGGTAACAACAGCGACGTTTATGTGTGTGTTTTTAATGAAAATCCTGTTACAGCATCCCTCTACGATATTCAGTGTGATGCAAGACATAACAAATACGTGATATTAGACTCATCCGATAAATCAATCATAAAAGAGGGCAGAATATTTCAAGATTAAATCCTCAATAACCGACAGCTTGCACTAAGTTCAGTGCAAGCCGTCCAGTACAGAAAACAATGGAAAATACAAGACACTCGTAACCTGTTCTTTTTTTGGGATCTACTGTTGATTTGTTTCGAGTAGCATTTTTGGGTGCCCAGTTTATTTCACTTAAAGAAAAACACACAATGAGCCAGAAACAGGTCGCATCTGGCTCCAGCTCAGACATCATGCAGTATCGTACAAGTGTCCCAGCTTCCAGACCTTGGTGGTCAGGTACTTCTCGTTATGAGGATTCTGCCCGGTCTGATGGGGCTGACGATGAATAATATCAATCCCCTGACGGGTCAAAGCATCAACCTTTTTAGGGTTATTGGTCATCAGTACTAACTGTGTGACCCCCAGATGATCCAGCATGGTCTTGCACATATCGTATTTGCGCAGATCAGCAGCGAAACCCAGTTCTTCGTTGGCTTCTACCGTATCCAGCCCTGTATCCTGAAGCTGGTAAGCCCGTACTTTGTTCAGCAGACCAATGCCACGGCCTTCCTGACGCAGATACAGGATAACCCCGCGACCAGCTTCGGCAATCTTGCGCATGGCCTCCTCAAGCTGGGGGCCGCAATCACAGCGCATGCTGAAAAGAGCATCTCCGGTCAGACACTCTGAATGAACCCGCGCCAGAACGGGACCACCCTGACTCACATCCCCCATGGAGAGAGCCAGATGCTCCTTGCCGGTGCCACTCTCTTCAAATCCATGCATCATGAACTCACCGAAAGGGGTGGGCAAGCGAGACTCTGCAACGTAACGAACAGACACTCACTACTCCTCAAGACAGTCGTGCGTTGGGATTGTAACAGTACAAGATGTTACAGGCGAGTTAATATGGAGCCTCCAGTGTCATGACCCCGCCTTCCTCACTGAATCGGATATTCTTCAGATAACTCATACCCAGTAACACCTTTTCAGGGCTGCTGCCTTCGATGACCGTCGCTTCAACATTGGCAACCCGTATGCCGCCGACGGACACGAAATCCAGCATCACCCGAAAACCTCTGACGACGCCACTGGCCGTTTCGACACGAACCGCGCTGCCATCCCTGTAGCGAATGCCAAGACGGTCAGCCGTGGCACCGTTGATGGCGACAACATTCGCTCCGGTATCTATCAGCACCTGAACCGGATTATTGTTAATGACACTCTGGGCAAGGTACTGCCCATCATTGCTTCTGTTGATTCGAAACGTCAAAAGCTCGGGCGATTGAATGCCGTTACCCATATCGCGACTGAGAAAATAATCTTTCGCTACGCCATTGATTTCGAGCCGGGCTTTTCGACTGCTGGCGTCGATCAGTTTGAAACCTTTCACCGGTTCTTGACCGACCTTAAGAAATTGACGTTCACCATCAATGAAGACAAGAGCTTTGTCTGGAAACAGGGCCACTACCCTGACATTGACGGCGTGGGAAGAGTATGAAAAAGACAACAATAGGCTGGTAAAAAACCCAGCAATCACCTTGAAAGAGAATACTGATTTCATTCTATTTTTTATTTTGATCACCCACGAAGGGTTATAACCAATTCCGTTTAGGCTCTATCTTGCTCACCACAGGCGACAGGGTCAAGTTGTTAGACACAGTCGAATATTTTGTTCTCGAAAACACCCAGCAACTCTCAAAGCCGACACTCAACTCTATGGCTCTGAGATCCAACAGGACAGAAGCCATCAGAGCACAAAATAAGCAATAACCTGAAGACAGACAAGCGCAAAAATACCAGCCACGATGTCGTCTATCATTATACCCAGACCACCATGCACTCTCTTGTCTAACCAACCGATGGGCCAGGGTTTCCAAATATCGAAGATTCGGAACAGGATAAAACCGACTAACACCCACTCCCAGCCTCTGGGAGCAGCCAGCATAGTGATCCAGTAACCGACAAATTCATCCCAGACAATACCCGGATGGTCATGGACGCCCAGATCTTTAGAAGTCTTTCCACACAGCCAGATACCCAAAACAATACTGACAGCCAGTATTAAAAAATAATTCCAGAGCGGCAGGTACTGGAACATCAAATAGAAAGGAATGGCCGCTACCGTACCAAAGGTTCCCGGCGCAACAGGCGACAGGCCACTACCCAGACCAAAGGCTAAAAAGTGCACCGGATTTTTCCAGACTGAGGGTGTATTGCTCATAAGTTTCTGTAGTCCATGAAAGAATGCTCTTTCATAAAAAAGATGTCACTAAAAGTGCTGGTAGGCTCGTGGAGAAAGTGGCTCTGCCGTCTCTGCATCCACCAGCCCCGTAGCGGAAGTTATTCGACCGATACAGGTTACAGGATTTTCAGCCAGCAGGCTGTCAGGAAGCTGCAACTTTTTTCGATCGGGCCATGTAAAGCACAGCTCATAATCATCGCCTCCGGCCAGGGCCAGCTCCCTGGCTTTCTCCAGACCCTGCAAACTTTTCAGCTCTTTGGAGACGGGAACCGATGAAGTACTGATTTGAGCACCTACCTGGCTGGCTTTGAGAATATGCCCCAAATCGCCCAATAGACCATCGGAAATATCCAGGGCAGCTGTGGCTCCATTTTCCAGTAACCACTGACCCAACGCTATTCTGGGTGTCGGTCGATAGTAACGTTCCAGCAGATGACGCTGTTCGAGGGTGCGAACACTGTCCGGGCTCTCACCTCTCAAAACATCAGGTAATGCACCGACAGCGTCACCAAGACAACCACTGACGTAAATCAGGTCTCCGACTTTAGCGCCATTTCGCCGCAGCGCTTGAGCTACAGGTAATGTTCCCTGTACCTGTATCGAGAGGGTCAATGGCCCGAGGGTGGTGTCCCCCCCGATCAATCCTATCTGATAGGTTGACGCAAGCTCTGCCAAACCGTCAGAAAACGACTGCAGCCAGACATCATTCGATTCAGGCATGGTGAGACCCAGCGTAAAACTGTGGGGTTTTGCCCCCATAGCGGCGAGGTCACTGAGATTAACGGCCAGCGCCCGACAACCCAGCAGATAAGGGTCGCAGTTTTTCGGGAAGTGAATGCCTTCAACCAGCGTATCCAGGGATTGAGCCAGTTGTTGACCAGGTTGAAGAGACAGAAGCGCACAATCGTCGCCTATACCAACGACATCACTTAAGTGCGATCGAAGACCCGGACGATCAAAGAAACTGCGAATCAGATCAAATTCGCCAAGCGCCATATGAAAGGTTCCAGCCAAGCTAAAATATGAGTTTAACCTGCTGTCAGGCGGGTTAACAGATCAGGAGACAACAGCGCTACCTCCTGATCAAAAACCGATTACTTCCGACGGAAGTTACGCACCTCGTCAGGACGAACACGGGGTGCCAGCTTGTCCAGAATGCCGTTTATGTAACGGTGAGAATCCTGAGCACCAAAGCGCTTAACCAGCTCAATCGCTTCGTTGATGACCACGCGGTATGGGACATCAGAGCGGTTCATCAGCTCGTAGCAACCAATGCGTAGAGCCGACATTTCAACCGGGTCCAGCTGTGAAATGGGACGGTCCAGCAGCGGCGACATGGCGTCATCGAGTTGACTGGCTTCACGGGCAATCCCGGTCAGCAGCATGTGGAAATAGCCGTCGTCAACTTTGCTGAAATCGTTGTCCACACGGAACTGCATTTCAATCTGGGTGACGGATGACTGGGACATCTGCCACTGGTACAGGGCTTGCAGCGCCAGTTGACGTGCACGACGACGGGCAGATGGTTTAGGACGCGGGGCAGGTTTCTGCCCGGTTTCCTGCTTCTCAGTGGACAACTCAGGCCTCCAGTTTCTCGAGCAGGGACACCATTTCGAAAGCTGCCATGGCAGCCTCTTCACCCTTGTTACCCGCTTTGGTGCCGGCACGCTCGATAGCCTGTTCAATGGTGTCTACGGTCAGAACACCAAAGCTCACAGGAATTTCTTCCTCCAGATTCACGCTGGACAGGCCTTTCACGCACTCGTTAGCAACGAATTCAAAGTGTGGCGTGCCACCACGAATGACGGCACCCAGAGCAATAATAGCGTCGAAGCGTTGGGTTTTGGCGACTTTTTTAACAGTCAGTGGAATTTCGAACGCGCCCGGACAACGAATAATAGTAATATCTTCTTCCGCAACACCGTGACGGGTCAGGCTGTCCACAGCCGCATTGAGCAGACTTTCTACAACAAAGGCATTCCAGCGGCCAACAACAATCGCATACTTGCCGTCATTAGCCTGCAGAGTACCTTCGATGGTTTGCAATGACATTGCGCTTTCCTCAATAAATCTTTGTAATGCACTTACTTCAAAGTACATGTGCTCTGACGTTCAGTCTTCACACGGGATATATTCTACAATTTCCAGATCAAATCCGGACAGGGCAGCGAAGCGAACCGGTGAGCTGAGCAGGCGCATTTTGCCTACTCCCAGGTCACGCAGAATCTGTGAACCGGTACCAATGGTCAGATAAGCACCGGACATACCGTTGCTGCCACTCTTGCCTTCCGAGAACTTTTCCAGTGCTCCGCCCAGGTCCAGTCTGGACTCAGAGTCCAGCAGCACAATCACGCCGCGACCTTCACTGGCCACTTTGGCCATCGCCTTGTGCAGCGGCCAGCTGGACTTACCGCTTTCCGGATGTGCCGACAACAGATCACGGAATGGTTCCATAGCGTGAACTCGCACCAGCGCCGGAGAGTTCGGTGTAATATAGCCCTTGGTCAGGGCAATGTGCGTAGCGCCGCTGATAGAATCCTTGTAGGCCGTCATATCGAACTGGCCAAAATCGGTATCCAGTGTGCGCCGCTCTGACTTTTCGACGGTTTTCTCATTCAGGATTCGGTAGTTGATCAGATCGGCGATGGTGCCGATTTTCAGATCATGCTCTTTGGCAAACACTTCCAGATCGGGACGACGAGCCATCGTGCCGTCTTCGTTCATGATCTCGATGATAGCGGCTGCCGGTGTCAGTCCGGCCAGACGCGCCAGGTCACAACCGGCTTCGGTATGACCCGCACGGCTGAGTACACCGCCAGGCTGCGCTCTCAATGGGAATACATGACCTGGCTGAACAATATCGCCGGGGCGGGACAGTGGGTCCGCTGCCACCCGAATGGTTCTGGCCCGATCATGGGCAGAAATACCTGTGGTTACCCCTTCTGCGGCTTCAATGGAAACGGTAAAAGGTGTACCAAAGCCCGATGCATTGTCTTCCGAAGTCACCATCGGTGGCAGCCCCAGAAAATCACAGCGCTCTCCGGTCAGTGTCAGGCAGAGCAGACCTCTGGCCTCCCGGGCCATGAAATTCACGATCTCAGGAGTGATTTTTTCAGCAGCGATTATCAGGTCACCTTCGTTTTCACGGTCCTCATCATCTATCAGGATGACAGGTTTCCCGAGGCGAATATCCTCAATAATCTCTTCAATGGAGTTAAGCTGCATAACACCCCCATGTGTGTTTTTTATACATCCGGTATGCGAAACCGGCGTATTCTAACGGTTTCGTTCCCAAGCTGGAAGCAGTCACTTCATAAAGCCATGTTCAGCAAGAAAACCGGCTGTCAGGCTGGCAGGAGCCGATTCACTCTGTTCCCTGAGGCTCGGGTCCATTAGCCTTTCCAGATACCTGGCCAGCAGATCCACTTCCAGATTGATTTCTGTTCCTGCCCGGTACCCGGCAATAATGGTTTCCTGCCGGGTATGAGGCACGATGTTCAGGGCAAAGCGACAGCCATCCACCCTGTTTACCGTTAAACTGACACCATCTATCGTGACTGACCCCTTATGGGCAATGTACCGGGCCAGATGAGCGGGAGCCTCCACCCAATAGACCGTCGAACGACCCGAGGGTTCGATGGAGACAATTTTACCGACACCGTCGACATGACCACTGACCAGGTGGCCACCCAGCCGGGTTGAAGGCGTCATAGCTTTTTCCAGATTCAGGGCAGAACCGACAGCCTGTCCCGAAAGCGTTGAATTTTCAAGCGTTTCCAGGGAAACATCGGCTACATATCCCTGTCCGGTCAATTCCACCACAGTCAGGCAGACGCCATTGGTGGCAATACTGTCACCCAGTTTTACATCAGAAAGATCCAACGAACCAGAGTTGACCGTTAACCTCAGATCACCAGAGCGGGGTTCTACTTTCTGCAGGCTACCAACAGCCTCGATAATGCCTGTAAACATGAATAGTGAATCTCAGTAATCAGTGTTCTGTTTAAACGTTGCCTTAATAAGCCAGTCATCGCCAATAGCACGGATATCAGAGATATTAAGACCCAGCTTTTCTGACATAAACTGGAATGGAAGGTTCAACAATGGCCGGGCTTCTGACCCCATCAAGATCGGGGCCATAAAGATATTCAGCTCATCCACCAGTCCTTCACTGACAGCGGCTCCGGCAAGGATAGCTCCTGTTTCCAGCAAAACTTCCTGGCAATCTCTTTGAGCCAGTTCGCTCATTAATGCGTTCAGGTCCACCTGTCTGCCGACGTTCAGCCTGATCACTTCAGCACCGGCAGCCTCCAGCTGTGCCTGTCGGCTCTGTTCTGCCTGATCCGTGCAGACAATCAGAGCCCTGCCGGGCCCGGTGACCACTTTCGCGTCGACAGGGGTTTGCAGGGATGAATCCAGAACCACCCTTAATGGTTGTCTGCGGGCCAGTTTTTCAGCGTCTGGCAGCCCCAGCTCTTCAGCTCTGACTGTTAATGAAGAATTATCATGAAGAATCGAGCCAACACCCGAAACAATGGCACAGCTCTGCGCCCGGAGCTTTTGAACTTCACTGCGGGCATCGGGTCCGGTAATCCACTGGGATTCACCACTCTCCATAGCCGTTCTGCCATCGAGGCTCATGGCCAGCTTGAGTCGGACGAAAGGTTGCCCGCTCATCATCTTTTTGATGAAGCCAGGATTCAATGCTCTGGCTTCGGCTTCAAGAACACCGGATTCAACCTCAATGCCGACGTCACTCAGCCTTTTCAAACCACGACCGGATACCGAGGGGTTAGGGTCTTCCATAGCAGCGACCACCCGGCTCACCCTGGCCTTGATCAGCGCTTCTGCACAGGGCGGCGTTTTTCCAAAATGACTGCAGGGCTCAAGGGTGACATAGACCGTTGCGCCCTTAGCCCGGTCACCTGCCATTTCCAGGGCACGCACTTCAGCATGGGGCTCGCCCGATCGCTCATGAAAGCCTTCACCAACAATGACGCCATCCTTCGTGATCACACACCCTACCCTGGGATTTGGCATCGCGGTGTATAACCCTTTGCGTGCCAGTTGCAGCGCACGAGACATCATTTCGTGATCAATGGCAGACGCCATGGGACCTTCTCCGGGCTCAGTAAGAAATGGGGCCAGTTTATATGAATTTGTCTCCGGCATCACTCACTGGTGAAAGCGCCCAATAAAATTTAATGAGGATAATACTCACTTCTCAGTGCCCCTTCCCGCAAGTAGAATCAGCCTACTGCAAATGAGAAGAGTTGAGAGCAAGCAAATGCAACAACTTCGATTTCACCATGTCGGCATACCCACCCGCGAAAAGCTGTCGGAAGACTGCTATAACAAGGAATTGAAGCATCATGCCACCGGGTATTTCGAAACCCCTTATGGTGTTGAGTGGATGAATTTTGATGACGACAATACATTACCGGAAATTATAAAAACCACACCCCACATTGCCTTTGAAGTGGACGACATTCAGGAAGCCATAAAAGGAAAAGAAGTCATTCTTGAGCCCACCTCTCCGGCAGAACATGTCACAGTGGCTTTTATCAAAGATGGCAGGACGCTTGTTGAGCTGATTCAGTTTGACCGGCCAGAAAGTGAGATCTGGCCACATCCGGAAAAATTCCTGCTAAAGTAAGCCGCCAGGGTCTTTAGCAGGATACTTTCGGTTAAGAGATTCAGTCAAAGGCCCATATCGTCTTAAGTCCGGGCTGACAAAGGAGGCCATGGACGCAACTCTTCAGCCTCAATCCAGGCTTTTACCCAACCTTCCGGCTCTGGAGACCAGTCTTCCCTGCCCATGACTTTTCTGACTCGCTCAGTGGCCACTATCCGGCCCTTCTCGGTGACGGCCGTTCTTAACAGGATTGATGAAGCCGGTTCCCCTTTGACCCACATGGACTGGATAATATAAACCCATCGCTCTTCCATCGCAGCCACCTGAGTGTACATAGTTACTTTGTCGAACATCCGGACCCGCTTTCGATAACGAGTGGTACTGCCAGCAACCACCAATCCCCAGCTCTCTCTTTTGAGGACATCAGACAGCCCACACTGAATCGAAAGAGTAAACCGGCCCAGATCATAAAGCGTCAAAACCCGACCATTGTTCATTTCCATGAACAGATCTAAATCCCATGGCATACAGCGAAAGCAGTTTTCACTGACAGCATCGACGGAAATTTTGGGCGCTTTTTTGGCTTTACGGATTGCGGTCAGCAGTCGAATGAATGGATACATACTCAAATCTTCTAGTAATTATGCCGAGCATCATAGCCATTCAAACAGTAGAAAGAAACAAACGTTTAAAACTGAGTCATTCACGCTTGTTAATCAATAGCTCAAAGTCTGTTCGAAGCTGATTTGTTGTCTAGACTATCCTAGATAGCTTTCAGCCCTGTATGAGATGTTTCATGGCTGAGAACTAAGCGCATGCAAGTGATGACAGGACATAATGACAGCCCCCCCTCACAAACGACGTACCCATTGATGAAGTCTGTCGGGAAAATGACAAGCCCGGAGATAAGAGAGGGAGAGGCCAGGAAAACAAGACCTTCTTCCGGAGTAAACTATGAAAAAATTATTATTTATTATTCTATGTTGGCTAATGACCAGCCCAGTATTGGCGTTACCTGCTATTAAACCAGCTCCTCTCAATAAGGGTGATACCGTTGCCTTAATTTCTAGCGGCTTTCGTGTTAATAACGCCCAGGATGTGCAATTTGCAACAGAACGACTCGAGGCACTGGGCTTGAGCGTTATCTACGGTAAAACTATTTTTCAACAAACCGGATATTTTGCAGGTACTGATCAGGCACGAGCTGCTGATATCAATGACATGTTTGCCAATCCAAAAGTAAAAGCCATTATCGAGTTGCGGGGCGGCTGGGGGTCAGCGCGAATACTGGAATATTTAGATTTCCCTTTAATCAAAAAGCATCCCAAGATTTTTATGGGTTTTAGCGACATTACCACCTTGCTGCTAGCCATCCACCAGAAAACCGGCTTAATAACGTTTCACGGCCCGATGGCTGCAGCTTACCCCTGGACACAATACACCGTTAATTATTTAAAGAAAATTCTCTTTGAAGGTAATGCCATTACCATGAGCAACCCCATCATCAAAAGTGATGATTTAACCCGTACTGTTGCCAGGATTCAAACTATTCGCCCTGGCATTGCCACAGGGGAAATTCTGGGTGGCAACTTATCCGTTTTAGTTTCTATGCTGGGAAGCCCCTACTTACCCAGTTTTAAAAATAAAATTCTGTTTTTGGAGGATACCGGTGAAGATGTTTATCAAATTGATCGCATGTTAACCCAGTTACAAACTGTCGGTATATTAAAAGAAATCTCTGGTTTTATTTTTGGTCAATGTATAAATTGTAATGCCAAGGTTCCTTATGGCTCTTACCGCTTGCAGGAGGTGTTAAAACAACATATTTCACCCTTGAATATTCCAGCCTGGAATGGAGCAATGATTGGCCATCAGGCCAGTATATTTACCATTGGTGAAGGTGTGAAGGTTCGTATCGACGCAAATAAAGGTACTATTACGATGCTGGAACCTGCCGTCAATCCCTGAGACGAAAGTTTTGTACCGAAACTGCCTGTTCTAAAAGCCGGAAACTGAGAACAGACCACCAAAACAGATACTAAGCCATATTTGTATGGCAGCACTTCGGTAATTCCTCTGGATATCATTCTCATAGCTCAATATACTGCCCCCTCACTCGGGGGAGTAGCCTGCCTGACAGACAACAGGTGTATGCGTCAACATCATTGGTCATTCGACTGTGGCGTATACGGCAGTGTAACAACACATTGCCTGGCGAGACTCGGTTGACAGCACTGGTTTATGAGGGCCTGGTGATTGTTGACTGTGTCAAAAGCCCTCTCGCCTGTTGATATGATTGAAATTCTTTCCTTAGTTGTCGCCATAGCCGTGGGCTTTGTTGTTCTGTCCGCAAGTGCTGATCGTTTGATCGAAGTCGCTTCTACCCTGGCCTCTCGACTGGGTATGTCCATTCTGACCATCGGTATGACCATTGTTGCTTTTGGTACTTCTGCACCAGAGCTTTTGGTATCGTCTGTTGCCGCGTTGGACGGTTCTGCCGGTATCGCCATTGGCAATGCCCTGGGCTCCAACATCATCAATATCGGCCTGGTGCTGGCATTGTGCGGAATTATTTATCCATTGGTAGTCAGCCGTCGTATTATTACCCGTGAGTTGCCCCTGTTAGGGCTGGTCCTGGCATTCACAATGGCTCTGATAGTGGATGGCGACCTCAGCCAGATGGATGGATTTATCCTGGCCGGAGCCCTGGTGGCCTATTGCTTCTATCTGGCAAAACATTCCGGTGGTGACAGTGAAGATGAAGAAGAAGTGGTTATTCTCTCAATCTCTACCGCCAGGGCCGTTGTGGAAAGTCTGGTGCTGCTGGCTCTGCTGATGGGCAGCTCAAAGCTGCTGGTTTGGGGTGCCAGTGAACTGGCCCGTTCATTCGGTATCAGTGAAATGATTATCGGCCTTACCGTCATCGCTTTCGGAACCAGTCTGCCGGAAATGGCTGCTGCTTTGGCCAGTGCTCGAAAGGGTCTGTTTGATCTGGTGATGGCCACCGTTATTGGCTCCAACATATTTAACCTGTTAGGCGTTCTGGCATTTCCCGGGATTCTCACTGGCGGACTGGAAATTGATTCAACTGTCCTGCAGAGGGATGGTCTGGCAATGACCGGTCTTACTGCGCTTCTGGCGATTTGCATACTAACCAGCCTGTCAATGGATCGCGACGAAACCAGCACTTCTTCATCCATGACCTTGGGAAGATTGGCATGCAGCAGGTTACCACGCTACAAGAGCGCCATTATTCTTGCAGTATTTGCCATCTATATGGGTGTGCTGGCCCTGTCAATCATTGGCTGATGAACGAAAAACCCTACAATGAGGTCAACAATGGCCTCATTGTTTATCAATGGTTTCCAGTCGTTCAATTTCTTCCCGGAATTCATTCAGGTCCTTGAAGTGACGATAAACAGAGGCAAACCGGATATAGGCTATTTCGTCCAGCTCCCGAAGTACACGCATCACTTCTTCCCCCAAAACCAGGGATTTTATTTCCCGCTCACCGGTGGCCCGAAGCCGATGCTTGATCCGGTTCACAGACTCTTCAATCTGTTCCATGCTGACTGGACGCTTTTCCAGAGCTTTGGATATGCCTGCCCTTAGTTTTTCTTCATTGAAGGGTTCACGGGAACCGTCTCTTTTGACCAGCCTGGGAATCAACAACTCTGCCATTTCATAAGTCGTAAATCGTTCACTACAGGTCAAACATTCACGACGACGGCGAACCTGGTTACCGTCTGCCACCAGGCGGGAATCAATGACTTTGGTATCGACAGCGTTGCAAAAAGGGCAGTGCATGGGTAAGAGAAACGTTTTTCAGAGTGAGTCTTCCATCATAATTCACCCCTGTAAAATTACCAAGACTTTGCAGAATGAAGTGATTCTGTGTGGGTAAGCCGCTGACCCGATTCTCAGGTCAGCGGTCTTACTTTGAAAAACAGCCCTGGATCAGCTGTAGACAGGCAGACGCTTGCAGATTGCCAAAACCTTCGCCTTCACATCTGCGACAACCTGCTCATTACCAATGTTTTCAAGTACGTCACAGATCCAGCCTGCCAGAGCAGCAGAATCCTCTTCATTGAAACCACGGCGGGTAATGGCCGGAGTACCAATACGCAGACCACTGGTGACAAATGGAGAGCGAGGATCATTTGGAACAGCATTCTTGTTGACCGTAATGTTAGCTTCACCCAGAGCCGCTTCGGCGTCTTTACCTGTGTACTCTTTACCGATCAGATCCATGAGGAACAGATGGTCGTCAGTGCCGCCGGATACAACCTTGATGCCGCGCTCGAGCATAACCCGGGTCATCGCCTGAGCATTTTTAACGACCTGCTGCTGGTAAGTCCTGAAGTCATCGGACATGGCCTCTTTGAAGCAAACCGCTTTAGCTGCAATCACGTGACACAGAGGACCACCCTGGGACTCGGGAAATACTGCAAAGTTGAGCTTTTTGTTCAACTCTTCATCATCGTTAGCCAGGATCAGACCGCCACGGGGACCACCCAGGGTTTTGTGAGTCGTTGTCGTAACAACATCGGCAATGCCTACCGGAGACGGATAAACACCGGCAGCAACCAGACCAGCCACGTGAGCCATATCAACCAGCAGGAAAGCACCTACCTTGTCGGCTATATCGCGAAAACGCTGCCAGTTCACAACACGGGAGTAGGCCGAGAAGCCTGCAACGATCATTTTTGGCCTGTGTTCATCCGCCAGACGCTCAACTTCTTCGTAGTCGATCTCGCCGGTTTCAGGATTCAGGCCATACTGAACCGCTTCGTAAATACGGCCGGAAAAGCTGACCTTGGCACCGTGAGTCAGGTGGCCACCATGGGCCAGGCTCATACCCAGAACCTTGTCACCGGGCTTGATCAGAGCCATGTAGACCGCCGCATTGGCCTGGGAGCCGGAATGAGGCTGAACGTTAGCGTAGCTGGCACCAAACAGCTCTTTGGCACGATCAATAGCCAGCTGTTCAGTGACATCAACATGCTCGCAGCCACCGTAGTAGCGCTTGCCCGGATAACCTTCTGCGTATTTGTTGGTCAGGACAGACCCTTGTGCTTCCATCACTCTGGGGCTGGTGTAATTTTCGGAAGCGATCAGTTCGATGTGCTCTTCCTGGCGAACCGCTTCAGCATCGATGGCAGCCTTGAGTTCAGGGTCGAACTCAGCGATGGACATGTCCTTTCTGAACATTAATGATTCCTCGGAATGTTGCCTGTTAATGAGGTTTTTCGGCGACCATTCTAATACAGCTGTTCAGGATTTCGTATCGAAAAAGTTTCATGTCAATTTGAGCGAGACTCATGGGCTCTGGCTCAGCTTTCTGGCAGCCAGTCCTCAGTCATGATCTGATCAAAGCTCCAGGGGGAGTCAGTCGGGAAATCATCGGGCTTACATTTCATGTCAGCCGCTGCATCTCTTTTTGCAGACCGATAGGCTTTTGGCAAGACCTCATCAATCTTACTGTTTAGGCCAGGGTTATCTTCGAGTAGATCTAAGATGGCACCTCGTTGTTTAGCGATACTGACCAGCCAGCTCCTGTACCAGTCCGTCATTGTGTGCTGATCGTCTTTTCCGGACTGCATTTGCCATTTCAGCAGGTGCAAGAGCAATTCTTTAACACAACTGCGTAAAGCCTGATACTGAGCCTTACCCATGTCTTCAATTTCCTCTACCAGATTGGCAATATCAAGCTCATTGAAACGACCTTGCCTAATCAACTCGGCCTGACGATACGACCAGCTATAGAAATCAGTGTCATACAGGTTTTCCATAAAAATACCTCCATTGCACTAACACTGTAGGCAAAGAACGGAAGGGAATCAAAATGAAGCATGCAGAGGCTGACGCCTTTGCGGAGTAAGTACGAGGATACAGAAATGCCTCAAAAGTGCTATTATACGGAGGCTTCAGTCAAACCTATTATGGATGCCTAAATTGTCACAATACGTCTATACCATGAACCGGGTGAGCAAGACTGTTCCCCCGAAGCGCCAGATTCTTAAAGACATTTCCCTCTCTTTTTTCCCCGGTGCCAAAATTGGCGTCCTGGGTCTGAACGGTGCCGGTAAGTCCACTCTGCTGCGCATCATGGCTGGTGTCGATCAGGAATTTGATGGCGAAGCCCGTCCACAACCCGGTCTGAACGTTGGTTACCTGCCTCAGGAGCCGCAACTGACACCCGGTAAAACAGTCCGTGAAGTGGTGGAAGAGGCACTAGGTGAAATCAAGGAAGCCCAGGACAAGCTGGAAGCAGTTTACGCAGCTTACGCTGAGCCCGATGCGGACTTTGACGCCCTGGCGACAGAACAGGCCAGACTGGAAAACATTATTCAGGCGGCCGATGCCCATAACCTGGAGCGCAAACTGGACGTCGCTGCCGACGCTCTGCGTCTTCCCGAGTGGGACGCTGTCGTAGACAATCTGTCAGGTGGTGAACGCCGTCGTGTAGCTCTTTGCCGCCTGTTGCTCTCCAGTCCCGAAATGCTGCTGCTGGACGAGCCCACTAACCACCTGGATGCCGAGTCAGTGGCCTGGCTGGAGCGCTTTCTCGTTGAATATCCGGGAACCGTTGTGGCTATCACCCACGATCGTTACTTCCTGGATAACGCAGCGGGCTGGATTTTGGAGCTGGACCGTGGCCACGGTATACCCTGGGAAGGTAACTACAGCGACTGGCTGGAGCAAAAAGAAGCCCGACTCGAGCAGGAAAGCAAGCAACAGGACGCTCATCGAAAAGCGATGCAACAGGAACTGGAATGGTCCCGCTCAAATGCCAAAGGTCGCCAGTCCAAATCCAAAGCACGTCTGGCACGCTTTGAAGAGATGCAGTCCCAGGAATTTCAGGCCCGTAACGAAACCAACGAAATCTACATTCCACCCGGCCCACGTCTGGGTGATAAGGTTCTGGAATTCAATCATGTTTCCAAAGGCTTTGGTGATCGGCTGCTGATCGACGACCTGAGTTTCAGCATTCCCAAGGGTGCTATTGTCGGTATCATCGGGGGTAACGGTGCTGGTAAAACCACCCTGTTCAAGATGATTACCGGAGACGAACAGCCTGATTCCGGAAGCATCGAACACGGCGAGACGATCAAAATCTCTAATGTTCAGCAGATGCGTGACGAGCTGAAAGACGACAAAACTGTTTTTGAAGCGATCTCCGATGGCCAGGACATTCTTCGCATCAATGGCTACGAAATGCAGTCCCGCAAATACATTGGTCGTTTCAACTTCAAAGGCGGTGACCAGCAGAAGCGTGTGGGTGAGCTCTCCGGTGGTGAGCGCGGTCGACTGCAATTGGCCGCGACACTGAAAGAAGGCGGCAATGTACTGCTACTTGACGAACCCTCCAACGACCTTGATGTTGAGACCCTGCGTGCACTGGAAGATGCACTTCTGGCCTTCCCGGGCTGCGCCATGGTGATCTCTCACGATCGCTGGTTCCTGGATCGCATGGCCACACATATCCTGGCTTACGAAGGCGATTCCAAGGTCACCTTCTTCGAGGGCAACTACACCGAGTACGAAGCCGATCGTAAAGAGCGTCTTGGTGAAGAGGCAGCAGGCCCTCATCGAATGAAATACAAGCGTATTGATGCCTGATTGCCAGCCGACTAGGAGCCTGACCGAGAATAGCGCCCGTAGCGAGGACGGCAGAAAATTGAGGATGAAAATTCGGTTTTGTAAGGAGAATAGCGAGCTATTTGACGAACAAAAGCGGATTTTCAGACCAATTTGCTGCCGCCGCACGACTGCATGGATGCAGGAGCTAGAGCAACGCAGGAGCAGTTGCCGCGAAGGGCAGTCTATTCTCGGTCAGGCTCCTAGAGCGTAGCTTTCTGGCTGCGCTCTTCAGACACCACGCTTTAAAAGTCAGCACTGCGTCATTCGTCCGGTTACTCAGCCATTGACTGAGACCTGAGAGTAGGTCCCCTGTAATATGAAAAAACGACGAATGTCTGCTTCAACCGATCGACAAAGCCCCGAAAAGAAATGGAAACATTTGTTTTCGGGGCTCTCAATTTGTCTGGCTGCGCTCTAAAAGTTGCTGCGGCCATGCAAGGGAACAACTTTGACTTTGAATCTACTAAGTTCAGCCATTGGATCTCCAGCGTTGAATAATGGCAGCTTCTCATCAAGTTTATTTGAGTAGTCGATAACACAATCAGTGTTATATCCACTTAGTTGCGGAACTTGTGAAATTATTTCATTTGGATTTGTCGTTCCATCCAACTGTTGTATTATCAGCCCCTCTGCGGAATTTTCACCTGCGTATATCCTCATCCCCCTACCCATAATGAAGAATGGTTCATCGGCTCCCAACTCTGTTGCAACCTTCAGTGCTGATCTTAATTTTATATAGTGGATTCTTTTTCCATCAATTGAAATTGGTGGATTCAACCTGAATTCCTGTTCGTAAAACAGCAATCCTTCTTTAGTTCGAACGCACTCCATTGTCTTCTCTGCAAAGGCTTCGAAAGACATGCACATAATAACTATTGGCAATATCAGATAGGATTTAAACATCTCATAACCTTTTGAACAACGTGTTTAAAATAATACACATTTGTTTTTTTTCAACATCAACCGAGACCCGGTACAGTAATGCTCTTCAGCACTTCCGGCTACTTGCTTTTTAAGCGGTCACGAACGAAAAAGTACTTAAGAGCCGTTTCTTTTCAGACCCTGACCGCTTAATCCCGAATAAGAATAGAACTTTCCTAAGATTCATCTAGTCTTCTCACTTCTGCAAAATAATTCAGGATTTATGGCTATGCTGTTTAAGGCACTCGGTAGTTTGCGTCTTGGTTTGATGTGCACTATTACAGGCTCAATACTGTCAAATAGTGCACAAGCTTCCGGAGCGGTTTTTATTGGGAGAATGGGAGGCTTGGAAGTACAGGTTCAGGGAGATAAGGCCCTGTTTAAAAACAACGAAATGCTTCACAAAAGCAACCCGTTGTCTCTGGCAATGGATAACAAAGGCATTCAAAAAATAGAAATAGAAGCGGACAAGATAGAAATTTACAAAGATAAAAACAACTTGCCAGACACCATTTATTTTCCACTACTGATTGAGCCAACCCCATCGGCCACAGGCATTCAAACCATTGACCAAACCAGAGGGCTACAACTACTGAACGACAGCGTTATATCACTGGCAACCACCGTAATCGATAAAACCATCGTTCTTTCTACACCCACTCTGTACGCCCCGCCAACGGAATACAACTCTAAAACGATCGCTTATTCTGAGCTGGAACTCTATCAGGAGACTCAAAATACATTTTATGCGACAGCTTCTATTCCTATGCTGACCCCTGTGTCCTCAGCGGCATCCGAGGGGGATTATATTGACCTTGATTTTGAAACTCGGGATACCATCAGGGTTTACCCAAAAGGAAAGGACTCTGACTCCACATCCGGTTTTTTTGAGCAGATTATCAGAAAAGTGCCTGATAGCCCTGAGAAAAAAAGCGAAAACGGAGGGCAACAGGAAAAGCAAACGACCAATTCGTCCGGTGATGACCCCAACTCGGAAGACACTACTTCAGAAGACACTACTACAGAAGCGACAACAGATTCCTCGACCACAGTCGAAACTGCTTCAACCCCCACACAGCGATCGGAAGCCTCAGCGCTGGATGAAAAAGCTGATCTAACGCCGAAGCCTCTATCTGAAAATTTCAACACGTATCACTCAATAGAAAACAGTTCGAATCAAATCGTGCTTGATGCCATTAGAGCATTCATTGAAGAAAATGATGAACAGGATCTTTCATGGGTCGTACTTGAAAAAATTCACGGCTGCAACTACAGCTTCTGGACGGACGGCAGCATTGTTAAGGTGGGTAGAAGGAATGATTGGATTGGTGAAGATGAAAACTTTTTTAACCACCGCCCGGTAAATGAACAATACAGAGAAATGATTCTTGATATGCACCGGAAGTTCTGTAAAGAAGGAGACATTTTAAATGTTACGGGCGAACTCTACGGCAAATCTATTCAGAAAGAAATTTTTTATCAGGATAATATAAAATTTGCGGCTTTTGACATCTTCGTCAACAAACAAAAAATAGATTATAACACTTTCAAACAGTGGACTTCAGCCATTGGTATCCCTACGGTTACAGAGATAAAAATATGTGACTCCCTTGAAAGTGCTCTTTCTTTCAATCCGGTTTTTACAAGTTTTCATAGTCAAACCGGTGATGTTGCAGAAGGTGTTGTTATTAAGCCTGTGCAGCCTAAATTTTTAAAATACCACAAACCTGTCATTTTAAAAATAAAAAACCCGAGATTTGCTGAAACCAATTTTAAAAAAGCACTTCCTAACGAAAATAAAAAAATAAAGCAAGAGAATCAGATTATACTTTCCTCACTTCTTGCAAAAGTAACGGAAAACCGTCTTTGTTCTGTTACTTCAAAATCAGATAAATTAACAACAAAAAACACTAATAAAATTAAAGGCGAACTTGTTAAGGACATTTTAGATGAATATGAAAGAGAGAATGAGCTAGCTGCCAAGAGTAAAGTAAACGATAACAAACAGTGGAAACTTATAATTTCTGAATTATTTAAAGCCGCATATCAACTGATAAATGATCGGCCTGAGACGTTTCAATAACCGGGAAAGCCTGTTGACTAGTTTGACTCGTTCCTATGCCGGTTCATGGTAATGAGTCATTCTTTGTGAAACTCTATAGCCAAACCTCACCCCTCGATAAGAGTTAACTACGAATTGAAAAAATCACACCAAATGAAAGAATGTCTTTGAAAACCTTTTTCTAGATGTTACTCATCCCAATTTTCAGTACAATTGATTGAAGAGTTTTCATAACGCATATAATTACGTTCATATAAAAATGGTCTCAATACCCCCTCAAAGACTTTTCTAAAGGCATATGGGAAGCGTGATAATTGTAACTGTGGCGTTATAGATAATATGGTAATTAAAGCAGTAATTGTTAGCACCGGAAAAAGATCAAATAATGCTTTATTTAATTCCTGGATGTTCGTTATATTTCTCTTTAGCTCAGCCCGTGTATCTTCTGGCAAGAGAAACCAGTAGAAAAAAATAAAATAATGGTTAAATAAACAACTATCTCTCGCATACGTATATATAGTATTGCAATCAATATGGTAAGAACTACCTAAACCAGCATTCGGGTCAGCTCCATATACTAATAATAAAAAAATAATCTGCATGCTTTCTGTCTCAAAAATGGCTGGATGGAAAGAAGAATAGCCAATAAATCTAATACAAAAAGCAGACACATTGGGATCAGCCCCATTTTGAAGTAAATGAAGTATCATCTCAACATTTCCATGCTGAAGAGCTGCCACTATTGGATAGACAGCCTCTTCATAGATTTCTTCATCTTCAACTACTCCATCGAACTCCCTTACATTAATATCTTTTCCTTGCGTAACGAGCAGAGTAACTTTCTCCTTATCTGCACTTTTTATGGCATCTAAAAACTCTCCGGAATAAACATAAATTGGATATAAAAAAAACGCATCTTAATAAACCTGAAAAATTGTAACCCAGTGCAATATAGCACCGAAATCATGAAACAACTAAATGAGCAAAAATCCCCACTGACTAAAGACTTTTAATTGCGTACAATACGCAGTCCGAGAAACGTCACCTTCGCTTCGCAAGACGATAAAACAGCAAAGCCCGGGAGTAGGAAAGTGATCAGCAAACTGAACCAACAGGCCGTCAATGCCACCAGCGCAGAAGGGACGCTGTATCAGAATTTTGCCGATCGGCTGGCCAGCTCCGGATTCCAGGGCGATATAGAGCTGGGCTATGCAGAACGGACTGTACTGGCCACTGACAACTCGATCTATCAGGTGTATCCGGCAGGTGTCCTATACCCCAAAGGCACCGAAGATCTGAGCACAATGTTGTCATTGGCTAATGAACCTTCTTTTCAAACGGTTGTACTCTCTCCAAGGGGAGGAGGTACCGGCACCAACGGCCAGTCACTAACCTCGGGATTTATGGTAGACACCAGTCGCTATATGAATCAGGTTCTGGAGATCAACCCTGAAGAGCGCTGGGCAAGGGTTCAAAGCGGTACCGTCAAAGACTATCTGAATGATCTGGCTGCAAAGCACGGACTGTTTTTTGCCCCGGAACTGTCCACCAGCAACCGGGCGACAGTGGGTGGCATGGTAAACACCGATGCCAGTGGTCAGGGGTCAGTTGTCTATGGCAAAACCCGCCATCATGTCCTTGAACTGACCTCGGTCTTTGCTGATGGCACCGTATGGAACTCATCACCACTGACAGAACAGGAGCTTGATGAAATCTGTCAGCGCGAAGACCGTGCAGGGCAGGTTCACAAAACGGTGATTGAAGCCTATAACCAGAATAAAGATCGTGTCGAAACCATCTTTCCAAAGCTCAACCGTAATCTCACCGGCTACGATCTGGCCAATATCCGCAGAAAAGATCCTGTGAACCCTGAAGACGTTGGCAAGTTTGATCTCAATGCCATTCTTTGCGGTTCTGAAGGGACCCTGGCCATGATCAGTGAAATCAAGGTCAACCTTCTGCCTATACCCGACACCTCTGCACTGGTTCTGATGTTCTACTCCAGCTTTCAGGAATCGCTGAGGGATGCCCAGTCCCTTATGCAAGCGACTCCAAGCTCGGTTGAAACCATTGATTCCAAAGTTCTGTCGCTCGCCAAAGCAGACAGTGTCTGGGAGAGCGTCAAAGAGTACTTTCCGGATGATGTTGATCAAATAGACGGCATTAACTTTGTTGAATACACCGGCCAGTCGCAAGCCGATATTGAAAAAGGTATTGAACGCTTAAAAGCAGAGTTGGACAAGCCATCGGAAATCCAGCGGGTGGGTCACAGCGTTGTGACAGGAACTCCAAACGTTAAAAAGATCTGGAATATGCGCAAGCAGTCCGTGGGATTGCTGGGCAACATGGAAGGCGACGCACGACCTATACCCTTTGTAGAAGACGTTGCCGTGCCACCAGAGAATCTGGCTGCTTTTATCGCTCGCTTCCGGGCGTTACTGGATAGCCATAACCTGTCTTATGGCATGTTTGGTCATGTCGACGCCGGGGTTCTCCATGTAAGACCCGCCATTGATATGAAAGATCTTGAGCAGGAGGTTCTGGTCAGAACCATCAGTGATGAAGTCTCTGCGCTGGCGAAAGCCCATGGTGGCGTCCTTTGGGGAGAGCATGGCAAAGGCGTTCGCTCTGAATACGCACCCGACTTTTTTCAGGATCTTTACCCGGTACTACAAAACATCAAAAGTGCTTTCGACCCCCATAATCAGTTGAATCCGGGAAAAATAGCGACACCCTCCACCCGGGCATCAGAAACCCTGCTGAAAATTGACGGTGTGCAAACCCGTGGCCAGCTGGACAGAACCATCGAAAGAAAAGCCTTCGATGCTTTTACCCATGGCATGTATTGCAATGGCAATGGCGCCTGCTTTAATTACAACCCCAACAGCGCCATGTGTCCAACCTGGAAGGCCACTCTGGATAGAACTCAATCACCCAAAGGCCGATCAGGACTGGTACGTGAATGGTTGCGACTGCAAAGCGCGGCGGGCAGCAACATCTCTGAAGCAATGGACGAAGCTCGCCAGTCCGGAATTTTCTATAACGCCATGGACAAGACCCGCAACAGCATTGCCAAGCTGCGAGGCAAGGAAGATTTCAGTCATGATGTTTATGAAGCACTGGACAGCTGTATGAGCTGTAAGTCCTGTGCAGGTCAGTGCCCTATTCAGGTGAATGTGCCTGACCTGAGGTCCCGGTACTTTGAGCTTTACCACACTCGCTACCTGCGCCCTGCTAAACATCATGCTGCTGCCATGTTGGAACCCGTTCTGCCAACACTGGCAAAAGCCAAATCTGTTTACAACCGTGTGGCCAACTCGGGTTTGATGAACAAGCTTTCGGCCAAAACGTCCGGTCTTCAGGATCTGCCGACTATCACCAGTGCATCCCCTCTGGAAGACAGCTGTCGTTCTGGTGCCTCCGTGGCCTCAGACAGTCTGCTTGCTTCCATGACAGAAAAAGAGCTGGCTCGAACGGTGGTGATTGTTCAGGACGCCTTTACCAGTTTTTTCGAAACTCCGGTATTGACTGACCTGGTCGAGCTGTTGGTCAGACTCGGTTATCGTCCTCTCGTTGCGCCCTATAAACCCAACGGCAAAGTGTTGCATGTCTATGGTTTTCTGGGGCGTTTTGAGAAAGTCGCGAAAACCAATGCCAGAGCACTCAAAAAACTGGCCGATAAAGGTGTAGCCCTGATAGGGATTGATGCTGCCGTTACCCTGACTTATCGCGATGAATACCATGAGATCATGAGTGAAGAAGCTCCCAAAGTGCAATTACTCTCGGAATGGTTTGCCAGTCAGGCAGATACCATTCGTGAGCTTCAGTTAAATCTGAATGGTGAGTTCAAGCTGCTGGGGCACTGCACGGAAACCACGAATGCGCCAGCAGCACCGGCACAGTGGCAAAAGCTGTTTGCCGCCTGTGGACTAAAACTGACTTACCAGGCTACTGGCTGTTGCGGTATGGCGGGTATCTACGGACATGAAACCCGTAACCAGGAAACGTCCCGCAAGCTATACGACATGAGCTGGAAACCTGTGATCGAGAATCCTGACAACCAGGATCAACTGTTGGCTACCGGCTACTCCTGTAGAAGTCAGGTTAAGCGTTTTGGGAATACCGAGATTCCTCACCCGGTCTCAAGGCTGTTGGCCTTGATGAACGAGTAAAATAACAGTGCTCAACCCACTGCCAACAGCTCTGACAGCTCATTAGGATTCTCAATCAGATCAGCCAGCGTGCAACCTTCCAAAACCACCATGAATGCTGACACAGGGGGTCATCGTACTGATTCGTGAGCAGATTGAAATCCCGGGCGCTCACCAGGATTCGGCCCCCACAAGGAAATCTGATCTGTGCTGAAGAGTGCTCAGGGCGCTCTCCTGCTGACGCCTTTTTGTCATCTCCACTCACTGTTAAAGCTTATCTAAATGCTGAATCAGGTTTCTGACTCTGATCCTGACTCTGTTTCTGTTGCTAGATTCTTGATAAAGAGGTTTTAAAACAGGGAAGTAAACAATGACTCAGGGTCTTTATAAACAGGTTCGGGATCTGACGCTAGATCGTAATAAGTTTGCACCGGGTACCAGGGTTGGACTCAATGACCAATACGAACTGGTGGAAGTAATAGCCAGCTATAAAGACTGGATTGTCACTCATCCGGACCCGGTTCGCCTGAGAAACCTGCTCGGCTCGCTGATTCAATCAGCCCAGGATGTGAATCAATACCTCAACCTCAGTGATCGTTCCGCCTCAATGCTTGAAGCAAAGGTAGCGGGAGAGCTGGACTTCTCAGTACTGACCAAACAGGTCGCAGCATTCCTGAAAACCCCCGCCTGTCAGATCATTCGTACCAGAGAGCAGCTCAATAATCTGCTGCAAGCTTCCGTCAAAGCCAAAAAAACCGGGAAAAATATTCAGGTCGAACTGAAACAAACCCTGCATGAAGGCTTTTCAAGATTCTGCGACCTTATGGACGTCAGCGATCTCAACCAGCTTGTCGGATTTTACAGAACAGCACTGTTTGAATGGCTGGATGAATTCAGTCATCTGTGCGCAACTCAGGGCGATCTGAATGACCTGTATCAGACCACCCGGAACTGTTTTGATGCCTTCACCAAAGACCTTATTACTGAGACTCAGGGCAATGTTGTCACGCCTTCTTCTGCCAAGGCAGCGAATCAGGTTGCAAAAGATGAGAAGCGACAGTGGGATGATAATGCCGAATCACTGATTGAAATGGATGGCTGGTTGCAATCATCCAACACTGAAAATCTGGAACGACTGCTGAAGAAGATCCGTCAGGATAAAGATCTTGGTGACAGGTTTCTGAAAGTTAAAGGGTTTGAACTCAGATCCCGTCTGGAAAAATGTCCTGACGCCGTAGCTATGGACCTGAAGAACATGAAGCTTTCACTGGATGATCACCTCCTGCGCATTGCAAAGCCTCAGCGCAAGAAACAAGATCCTCTTTATCAAATTGTTCTCTCTATTGCCCGGCAGCAGAGCACCGACATTATTGCCCGTCTGCCACAGGATGATCCTGACATGATGGGTCTTGGTCTTTATCTGAAATACCCGAATGTGTTGGCTCGATGTAAGTCAGCCCTCGTGCATCAGCTCATTCTTCTGATTCAACTCAGCCCGGAAATGGAAGAGCACTATATTACCGTAGCCTCAAAACATTATCTGAGGCACCAGAACGGCTTGATGGTTGCCCGGTCACCGCTTTTGTGCAAAGCCACCCGAAGTACACTGCTACTGTCTGACTTTACCCAGGAAAAAACTATCACTCTGGAATTCATCAAACATTACCCAAAAGCGGCTCTGGACATTGAGCCGACTGTTTTTAAAAAACTACTTGCTCACCCTGATCTGGTCGACTTCTGGCCCGGGTTTATCGCAGAAAATGCGACCCGGCTCAGTATTGAAAACTGGCAACAGCTCTTTTCTGGAAACCCTTCCGGTTTTCATAAATTGATCACCCGACAAATGTCAGCAACACCTCCCGTGGTTTGCCGGTTTCCCAACGCTTTCGCAGCTCAGGTAAAGAGCTTCCTGAAAAACAACCCGGATATGTTAAGCAAAGTACTGAAGTTACCCAGACAGGTAGAAAGTGCTGGTTACAGAACGTTGATAGCCATCGCCCAATCACTCTCTTTTGAAATTGCCACCCTCTCGGAAATCAAACCTGATTCAGGTTTGAAATCAGAGGAAATTGGCAGCTCAAGTCAATACTGAATCATAAACGACGATGGACAAATGAACTCGGCATCGCAGGCAAGACCATGCCTGCGGCCGAAACACGGCCTGAAGCCAAGGTTGTATGAGTAGAGGTGTTTGGTATCGACAGTTGAAATAAAAATTGTCAACTAACGCCAAAAAACTGCTGATAAGGCCAGTGTTGTCATGAATACTCCGGGCGTTAATTACTTAGAAGACATTTTCTAGCACGGTGAAACCTTTGTTTTTGAAAAAATACTTATTTTCTTGATCTATCAATTTTCTGGTCTAGCCTCTCAATTCTTAAAAACACAAAACAGATGTAAGGATAAAGCTTTGAAAAAGCCATTTTCCAAGGCACTGCTGTTATTGCTAATATTGCTGCCTGTTACCTGTAATGCCAAATCTTTTAAAAGACATTTTATTGTCGAGTTTGAACAAGATGGAGGCGTTCCAGAAAGGAGTTTTTTCATAGAATACAATAAAAACACATTGTCGTACGATAAGTCATACTCTGCCGAAACAAATGATGACTCAGGATCAATTTTTCCGCCTGATCACAAATCATACAGACTTGGCGATTATGGAGAAACAACGCCTCTTATTGAATCAATCCCGTGGGAATTGATTTATGTCGCTCATCTGCTGGTTGCTTACAAGCTGGTTCTGACCACCAGCGCCCCGCTTCTGAGCGCCAAACCCTATTCATGGATACCCGCAGAAGCGTTTGTCGCTGTCGGCATACTTTTGAAAAGCTATTGGAACTCCAATTCATCGCTGTTTAACCCGGTGGATCAACTGGAGACAAGTCAGGATCATCCGTTTGCGATCACCACTATGGTGCTTCCGGGACAGGATCAAACAGAAAATGGCCAACAAAACCAGGCATCAGCATCATCCGGTCAGCAGGCCTCAGGAACAATCACCCGTAAAGGCTTTTTCGCCAGGCTTCTGTCTCGCGGCTCTGGCGAAGGCAAAGAAAACCCCGAACAACATCAGCATACTTTCGGCTTAAATTGTTACGTCGATTCCTGTAATGGCGTTTGTCAATTCCGATCACAAGCTGATAGCAGCGGGCAACCTGATACAGGTGAGGAGTGCCCCATATGCTTTGAAATGTTTGGAAAAGTAACTGTGACTCCCTGTTGTTCGAATAAAATTGACACACACTGTTTAAAAGAGATATTTCTGAGCACTTCACCAGGGTCAACGAAAACCTGTCCATTTTGCAGAAGAGATCTGTCTTTCCTGGCAGAATCACCGGATTTTGCAGCAAGTGTAGAATCACAGCAGGACTTAACAGTTGCTGATAACAAGCCTTCGGGTATCAGTTCCTCACAAACGGCCTCTTTCACTAACACTATGAGAGCACTTGATCTAGCAGTCTGCGAGGTGATCCTAATGGACGGGATTGGCAGGGTGTTGCCATGTGGGAAGGTCTGCAAAAATCACGCAGCCCTGGCCAATCATGTATCACACTGCCACTTTCGCCGATGAAACTGTGACGTGGCCAGAGAGCCCCCTCTATGATTGGAGCGGGGAATTTCATACCAATCGATCATTTTTTCTTGATTTAACAACGTTCTGATCTAGCCTCTCTATTTCAAAAAATACGAAATAGATATTAAGGATGACCCCTTGAGAAAACCATTTTCTGCGGCATTGCTGTTCTTGCTGATGTCGTTGTCTGTTATCTGCTACGCCGAACCTTACAACAACGCCCTGAGTGCCAACCTTATTCATGGATACCGGTAGAAACGTTTGTCGCCGTCGGCATGCTTTTGAAAAGTGATTGGAACTCCAATTCATTACGGTTCAACACGGCGGATCAACTGGAGGCCAGTCAGGATCATCCGTTTGCCATCACCACTATGGTACTTCCCGGACAGCGTCAACAAATATGACCAGCAAAGCCAGGCATCAGCATCATCCAATCTGCGGGCCTCAGGAACAACCAAACGTCTTAAAGCTTTTTCGCCAGGCTCCTGCCTTGCCGCCGCGACGGTGAGGGGAACCCTGAACAACCCCAACATACTTACGGTTTGGATTGTTATGTCGATTCCTGTAATGGCGTTTGTCGATTTCGATCACCCACTGATAGCAGAATGCTACCTGAAGCAAGTGACGAATGCCCTATATGCTGTGAAATGTTTACCAATACGATTCTTACTCCTTGTTGTTCGCAGAAAATTGACAAACACTGTTTGCAAGAGGCATTTAAGAAAACCGGGAACACCTGCCCATATTGCAGAGAAGATTTGTCTTTTCTAGCTCAATCACCGGATTTTTCTCCAAGTGAAGCAGATGGGGAGTGCCCTATATGCCATCAAATGTTTAGAGATGATGTGCTTGTGACTCCCTGTTGTTCGAAAAGAGTCGAGACATGTTATCTACTGGATGCTTTGTTATGGTCGGAGTCGAGACAGTGCCCATTTTGCACAGCAGGCAGTTTATCAGTATTACGATCATTAGGTTTTGTAGCAAGCGCAGAGGCACCGCAGGACTTAACAGGTTCTGTTAACGGAGACTTGCCAATAGTTGGCGAGGACGGGCCATGTCAAAGAGTCTACAAGTACGTCAGAGACCTGATCGGGTATCTCGAATAAATATACCCCTGATGAGTTTCTGGTCTAGCCTCCACATTCTCAAAGACACAAAATAGCTGTCAGGTTAAACCTTTGAAAAAACCGTTTTCGGCGGCACTGCTGTTATTGCTAATGTCGGTGTCTGTTATATGTTCTGCGGAACCGTTAAAAAGATATTTTATTGCCGAGTTTGAACAGGATGGAGGCGTCCCAAAAGGGAGCTTTTCTATAGAACGCAACGGTAACGTTGAAACAACCTCTTTTATTGAATCGATATCGTGGGAGCTGATTTATGCCACTCATCTGCTGGTAGTCAAAAAACTGCTCCTGACCACCAGTGACAACCCTTTGAGCGCCAGACTTTATTCATGGATACCATTAACAGCACTTGTTGCTGTCGGCATGCTTTTGAAAAGCTATGGGAACCCAGATTCATCTCTCTTTAATCTGGTGGATCAACCGGAGGCAAGTCAGGATCAACCGTTTGCGATCATCACTATGGTCCTTCCGGGACAGGGTCAAACAGAAAGTGGCCAGCAAAGCCAGACATCAGCATCATCCGGTCAGCAGGCCTCAGGTACAATCAACCGTCTTATAGGCTCTTTTGCCAGGCTTCTCTCTTGCCACCGCGACGGTAATGGTGACCCCGAACAACACCAGCATACTTACGGTTTAGATTGTTACATTGACTCCTGTAACGGCGTTTGTCGATTCCGACCACCAGCTGATAGCAGAGAGCTACCTGAAGCAAGTAACGATTGCCCTATATGCTTTGAAATGTTTACCAATGTGATTGTTACGCCCTGTTGTTCACAGAAAATTGACAAACATTGTTTACAAAATATATTTCAGACAGCTGCGGAAATCTGCCCATATTGCAGAGTAGATCTGTCTTCATTAGCAAACTCACCAGATTTTGCATTACGCGAAGAGGCACCGCAGGACTTGCCATGTTCTTGCAACGAGTCCCGGGGGATCAGCTCCTCACAAACGGCCTCTTTCGATAGCCATTCGAGAGCGCGTGGTCCAATAGCTTGCAACGCGATCACAATCGACGAAAATGACTGTCTGCGGCAATGTGGGTTGGTTTTCAATACTCAAGCAGCCCTGAGGGTTCATATAGCGAGAATCCACCCCCCGTTCATGAACCTGTTTCGTGACCATGACAGGGGGCAACCCTGAAGCTTCTGGTAGACAGGTATTCTAAAAAAACTGACTGATTGCACAAACGACTCTTGCTGTCATGACTGTGAGCCATGTGCGAGAAAGGCTTCAGACTCGCAACAAAGAGATGGCGCTTTAAGTTGGAGCTGACACAAGGACAGGCTACCATAGAGTTTTATCTGAAACCTTCTAATGGCCAAAGCAAAATCCAGAAAAGCCTATGTCTGCACTGAGTGCGGCAGCGAGTCCTCCAAGTGGCAAGGGCAATGTCCAGACTGTAAAGCCTGGAATACGTTCAAAGAGGTCAACCTGGGACCTGCGGCTTCCCCCTCTATTGGTGCCGTCAATAAATCAGGCTTTGCAGGCACCCTCAGTGGTCTTCAGACCCTGAGTGAGGTGGATGTTGCTGAAGCGCCCAGGTTCAGCAGTGGCACGTCAGAGTTTGATCGGGTTCTCGGCGGTGGTTTTGTCAAAGGCAGTGCTGTCCTGATTGGCGGCCATCCGGGGGCTGGCAAGAGTACCATCCTGCTTCAGGTCCTGTGTCATGTTGCCCAGAGCATGAATGCCCTTTATGTCTCCGGTGAGGAATCACTGCAACAGATTGCAGCCCGGGCCAAACGCCTCGACCTGCCTGCCGATCGCCTGAAGATGCTGGCAGAAACCTCAGCCGAAAATATTGTCGCCGTGGCCGAACAGGAGAAGCCAGGGGTTATTGTTATCGACTCTATCCAGGTCATGTATATGAACGGTGTGGATGCGGCTCCCGGAGGCGTTGCCCAGGTCAGGGAGTCCGCTGCCTTCCTCACCCGTTTTGCCAAACAGACAGGCACTGTCTTATTGTTGGTGGGCCATGTGACCAAAGATAATTCTCTGGCAGGCCCCATGACCCTGTCCCATATTATTGATACCCAGATCATGCTTGGAAATACTGATGATTCACGCTTCAGGGTTATGCGGGCAACCAAGAACCGATTTGGTCAGGTGAATGAGCTGGGCATCTTTGCCATGACGGAAAGGGGCATGAAAGAAGTCAAAAATCCTTCAGCCATTTTCCTGTCCCGGGCATCTGAGCCCACCTCAGGCAGCATTATCAATGTTTTGTGGGAAGGCACCCGCCCTCTTCTGGTGGAAATTCAGGCACTGGTCGTAGACTCGCAGCTTGGCAACCCAAGACGTGTAACAGTGGGACTGGATCAAAACAGGCTGGCCATGCTGCTGGCGATACTGACTCGACACGGGGGTATTTTTACCAGCGATCAGGATGTCTTTCTCAACGTGGTAGGGGGCGTGAAAGTCACAGAAACCAGCGCCGATCTGGCCGGTTTGCTGGCAGTCGTTTCCAGCCTGCGTGACAGTGCTCTGCCCCAAGACCTTTTTGCCTTTGGGGAAGTGGGCCTTGCGGGTGAAATCAGGCCCGTTGCCAATGGTCAGGAACGCCTGATTGAAGCGGCCAAACATGGTTTCAGAAGAGCCATTGTTCCGGCAGCAAACAAGCCCAGAAAACCCATTGAAGGATTAACTGTTGTCGGTGTTCACAAACTGTCCGAGGCACTGGAGGCTATCTGAATTATCCGGGTCGACACTCATCCTGTTATAATCCGGCGAAATGTTTGAAATCAGGTTAGAACATGCTCAAAGGTCTCTACGGTGTAACCGACAGCCAGCTTCTCCCCGACGATCGTATTCTACTGGAAGCGGTTGAACAGGCTTTGATGGGCGGCATGAAAGTACTTCAGTACCGAGACAAAAGTCTGGATCATGAAAAGAGGTTCCGTCAGGCCAGTACTCTGAGGGTGCTCTGCCACACTTACGGGGCCCTTTTGATCATCAATGATGACATTGAACTGGCTGCAGAATCGGAAGCAGACGGCGTGCACCTGGGACAACAGGATGAATCCATAAAATCCGCCCGAAAAAGGCTCGGGGAATACGCTATTATTGGTATCAGCTGTGAAGGATCTCTCGATCTGGCCCACAAGGCTGTTGAGGAGGGTGCCGATTACATTGCCTTTGGACGTTTTTTCCCCTCACATACCAAGCCTGACGCCAAGCCTGCCGAGCCGTCACTTCTGCCTTCTGCCCGGGAGACCTTTGAAGTCCCTGTTGTAGCTATTGGAGGAATTACTGTGGATAATGCCCCGCAGCTCATAGAAGTGGGTGCTGATATGGTGGCAGTGGTTCATAATTTATTTGCTTCCACAGATATTCAGAGTCGTGCCCGCAGTTTTACTGAATTGTTTTAATCAGGAATAGATCATGTCCCTTCCCCATGAACGCTCTAGCACTCTGTTTACTGAAGCCCAGGCTGTCATCCCGGGGGGAGTCAACTCACCGGTCAGAGCGTTCAAGGGTGTCGGTGGCAAGCCAGTCTTCTTCAAAAGTGCCAAAGGTGCCTATATTCAAGATGTCGATGGCAACAGCCTGATTGATTATGTGGGTTCCTGGGGTCCGATGATTCTCGGACATAACCATCCGGATGTTGTCAGCGCCGTTCGCGACCAGGCTCTGGATGGAATGAGCTTTGGTGCGCCCACAACCCTGGAAACCGAGCTGGCTCTGAAAGTCCGTGAAATTTTTCCCTCCATGGAACTGCTCAGAATGGTGAGCTCGGGCACCGAAGCCACCATGAGTGCTATTCGTCTGGCCAGGGGCTTTACCGGCCGTGACAAAATTGTCAAGTTTGAAGGCAACTACCATGGCCATTCTGACTCACTGCTGGTAAAGGCTGGCTCTGGCGCACTGACTCTGGGAGTGCCAAGTTCTCCGGGAGTTCCTCAAGCTCTGGCAGAAAGCACTATTACACTGACGTACAACGACATTGACTCTGTTAAACAGGCTTTTGCAGAAACAGGCAGCGAAGTGGCCTGTATCATCGTCGAACCAGTGGCCGGTAACATGAACTGCATTCCCCCGGTCAAAGGTTTCCTTGAAGGTCTGAGAGAAGTATGTAGTGAGTACGGCGCCCTGCTAATCTTTGATGAAGTCATGACCGGATTCCGTGTTGCCCTGGGTGGAGCACAGGCTCACTATGGCGTAAAACCAGATCTGACGACACTGGGTAAAATCATAGGTGGCGGTCTGCCAGTGGGTGCTTTTGGTGGCCGAAAAGAGGTCATGGAGCACCTGGCTCCACTGGGACCGGTTTATCAGGCCGGCACCCTGTCTGGTAACCCGTTGGCTATGGCCGCAGGGCTGGCGACACTGAGAAACCTGAGCCGTCCAGGCTTCCACGCAGAACTTACCGAAAAAGCAGCGAAGTTGCTGGCAGGCTTCAAGGAGAAAGCCTCACAACATGGTATTCCCCTGCAAACCTCTCAAGTGGGTGGTATGTTTGGTTTATTTTTCACTGACCAGCCTCGCGTCGACCGCTTTAATCAGGTAATGGCCTGCGATGGAACCTTCTATGGTCGCTTCTTCCACGCCATGCTGGATGAGGGAGTCTATCTGGCTCCCTCCGCATTCGAAGCCGGATTTATATCCGAAGCTCATGGTGATCTGGAGATTCAGAAAACCATAGAGGCTGCGGATCGTGCTTTCCTTCACTGTCGATAAGGTAATCAATTGACCGTGAAAAATATTTTACTGCGTCGTTTTCCATGCTCACCGGATTCATACATGAGAATGACGCAAAATAGTTTTCTTACCTCACGGCTGTATTCACTATGAGTTCACTGGCTCTTTCGGATGCGGTGCTGGCAGCTGCCAGCACCTTTGCTGTTTTCCTGCTCTGCCAGCAACAGGCATTTGCCGAGATTCACAGAACGGCTACCAAGGGGGCCCTCCTGGGCTTCCTGCTGGTTGCTCTGGCGTCGGCAGCGGGCACCCTGAAGTATGGCTTTTCAGAGATCTGGACCGGTGTCTATCTCTTTCTGAATAACGCCGCTACTTACCTTTCGCCACCATTAGTTGGTACAGCCATTGCCCTGCTTCTGTCTAACAGGGTGTGGAGCAAGCCGGCCTGGGGAAGGATGATCATCGGACTCTGTCTGGCTTACGAAATAAGCCGCTGGTACGGGGTTGAAACACTCTACAGGGACGCCCTGTTGGCTTTCAGCCTGCTCATAGCCCTCTACAGTGTCGTCAGAGCACAGGTAGAGCCCGGACCCAAAGGCTTACTGCTCATTGCGTTCATCAGCTTTTTTATTGGCGGCCTGGTCATTGGCAATCAGGGCACCCTGGGCGGATACCTGAGGCTTAACCTATTCCGCTACATGCTTGCCCTGGGAAGCCTGCTGATGGCAACCGGTTTGTTCATGCTATTGAAAAACCAGAACCGGCCTTTCGAACAAGCAGACATCAATCAGGAATAAACGAACCCTCCCCTTTCCTGCTGCACTGCCAGCAGCAGGCGACCGGCAAACAAATGCGCGATCAGGGCTCAGACCCGAAGGCTCATGCCGGAGGCATTGGAAACAGTTTGACGTTATTGCCTTTTGCTTCAGAAACCTTGGCTGCCCCTTCTTTTTCAACTTCGTCAATACGAATAATAGACGACAAAGGAATATAACTCCGCTTAACACCTTCGAAAGTGCTCTTTAGTTTCTCTTCACTGGGATCGACCAGCAACTGGCTACGCTCACCAAAAGCAAATTCCTCTACTTCAATAAATCCCCAGAGCTCGCTCTGGAAAATCTGTCGAGCATACACTTCAAAGACTTCAGACTCATTCTGAAAAATAACGCGAAAAATCTGAGATTTCGACATTGACTCCAAACACCTGTGACGCCGGAAACTTTAATGAAAAACATTCATTTCCAAAGGAGATTAGGGACTGGTTCTAACGCCTATGGTCATTTCGGGCATGTAATACTAAAGGCGGCTAGCATAGCACAGACTGGGCGACCATGAGCTAATGAAAACGGGGGTTTATTGGACTTTAGTAATTTTTCGATATCTAAACTATATTTCACTGTGGGCTGGTTATGGAACATGGTTTGTATTCGATATGTTTACAGTGTCGCAAATTTCGGGCCCGGTTTTCTATCTAGCAAACTCTGGTGAGCTTGAGTCCCTTGAATCAGGCATGCTGATTTCTGAGAGCACGATAATTTCAAGTCCCGATGAGCATCATGTGGTTCTTCAGGAAGAATCAGGATCCCCGATCTCTGTTTTAGTGAAAGACCTTCAACCTGTGGCTGACATCTTGCAGAATAATGCTGCTAATTCTGCAATAAACAGTGTCCACTCTGCCAATAGTTTGCCTGACAGTGGTTCAGATGAAACACTGCAAGCGACTGAAACAGCCAGAGAGCATAATGACCGTCGGGTTATGCATGTTATAGAGTTTGAAGACGGGCATCATAAGGCAGCAGCTATTGTGGAGCGCGTTAACCTTGAAGTGGAGGTTTCGAAAGGACAAGCTTCCGCTAATGATCAATCTGCACGAGACTACACCGGCGATTTAAATACAGACTCTGGCTCAGTTTCGCTATTTAATGAAAAATCTTTTTTAAATTCACGAAACGGGACCGTTGCTCCACAGATAGCAGGAAGGTCACCAGCATTATCCGAAAATGCTGCTTCGAGTAATTTACCTCTGACAATTGTCGGCAGTTTTGCTGGTCAAGTGATCGAAGATTCGCAGATCAGTGCTTATGGACAATTGGATTTAAAAAATGGGGAGGGCACTTTCCCCGCGCAAGTTTATCAGGGTAAATATGGTGTTCTGACCATTGAGGAAAGTGGTGCGTGGGGCTACACGCTGGATAACAGTGCATCTGATGTTCAGGGGCTGCAAGATGGACAGCGTGTATCTGAGCATTTTGTCGTACATGCTCTAAATACAAACGGTGTTGATTTCTCCCGCGCGTTTACTGTTGAAGTTCAAGGCTCTAATGACTTGCCAGTCGTAAATGGTGGACATGCAGGCCATTCAGTTGAAGGTGTCAGTCAGCCGACCACTGGCAGCATTACCTCTACCGATGTCGATACTGGCGACACTGCAACCTTCTCTACCACGATGACAGTAGCAGGGTTCGCACTGAATGCCGATGGCTCCTATTCTTTCGACCCAACCGATCCGGCTTACAACAGCTTGGCTCAAGGCGATTCGCAGAAAATCGTCATCCCGGTCACGGTGACTGACTCTAGTGGCGCTTCTGATACAAAAGCTCTGTTGATGACAATTAGCGGCACCAACGACGCCCCCGTGCTTGATCAGATACAGGCGCAAAGTGTAAAGAAAGATGGCAACCAACTTAGCGGACAGATCACTTCACAAGACCCGGATAACCATGCATCCGTCGCTTATTCAATCGCCACTCCGGTTGATGGCTTCACGCTCAGCAGAGATGGTCAGTATGCCTTTGACCCAGGCCATAGCGCCTATCAGCCCCTTGTTGCCGGTCAGAATAAAACGCTGACTATCCCCATCACGGTTACGGATCAACACGGAGCCACCGATACCCGGAATCTGGTCATTACCGTACACGGTCAATCCAATGCTGCGGTGATTGCTGGAGCAGACTCCGGTAGTGTCACCGAGGACTCTTCATTACAAGTCACTGGTAGCCTGAGTATCACCGATAAGGATGCAGGGCAGGATCACTTCCAGGCAGGTATCTACACAGCAACCTGTGGCAACTTAAACCTCTACGCTAATGGTCACTGGGCTTATAATCTGGATAATGCCCATGCCAACGTTCAGGCGCTGGGGGCTGGCACAACGACCACCAACAGCCTGACCGATACAATCCAGATTCAGAGTGCAGATGGCACAACGCATGACATTGTTATCACCGTTAACGGTTCTAACGATGGCCCGGTGCTGAACGCCATTTCCGCAGCCTCTGCAACAGAAGGTGCCAGTCAGGCAACCACGGGAAGCATTACTTCCGTCGATGTTGATACGGACGACACTGCCACTTACTCCACCACAGCGACGGCGGCAGGGTTTACGCTGAAGGCCGATGGTACCTATTCTTTCGACCCAGCCGATCCGGCCTACGATGGTTTAGCTCAAGGCAATACGCAAAGAATCGTGATCCCGGTCACGGTGACTGACGGTAATGGCGCTACAGATACTAAAGCCTTGTTGATGACGGTTAGCGGTACCAACGACGCCCCCGTGCTTGATCAGATACAGGCACAAAGCGCAACGGAAGATGGCAGTCAACTTAGCGGGCAGATCACTTCGCAAGACCCGGATAACCACGCATCCATCGCTTATTCAGTCGCTACTCCGGTTGATGGCTTCACGCTTAACAGGGATGGTCAATATACTTTTGATCCGGGCCATGCTGCTTACCAGTCCCTTGCGGCCAGTCAGGATAAAACGCTGAGTATCCCTATTACCGTTACGGATCAACATGGAGCCACCGACACACAGAATCTGGTCATTACTGTACATGGTCAATCGGATGCTGCGGTGATTGCTGGAGCAGACTTCGGTAGCGTCACCGAGGATTCTTCATTACAAGTCACTGGTAATCTGAGTATCACCGATAAGGATGCAGGGCAGGATCACTTCCAGACGGGTAACTACAAAGCAACCCATGGCAACTTGAACCTTAATGCTAATGGTCAGTGGGCTTACAATCTGGATAACGCCCATGCCGACGTTCAGGCGCTGGGGGTCGGCACCACGACCACCAACAGCCTGACCGACAGGATTCAGATTCAGAGTGCTGATGGCACAACCCATAATATTGTTATCACCATTAACGGTTCTAACGATGGCCCGGTACTGAATGCCATTTCCGCCGCCTCTGCAACAGAGGGTGGCAGCCAGCCGACCACGGGAAGCATTACTTCCGCCGATGTTGATACGGGTGACACTGCAACTTACTCCACCACAGCGACAGTGGCAGGGTTCATGCTGAAGGCCGATGGCACCTATTCTTTCGACCCAGCCGATCCGACCTACAATGGTCTGGCTCAAGGCGATACGCAAACAATCGTGATCCCGGTCACGGTGACTGACGGAAGTGCCGCTACAGATACTAAAGCCCTGGTAATAACCGTTAGCGGCACCAACGACGCCCCCGTGCTTGATCAAATACAGGCGCAAAGCGCTTCGGAAGATGGTAGCCAGCTTAGCGCGCAAGTCACTTCACAAGACCCGGATAACCATGCATCCGTCGCTTATTCAATCGCTACTCCGGTTGATGGTTTCATGCTCGGCAGCGATGGTCAATATACTTTTGATCCGGGCCATGCTGCCTACCAGTCCCTTGCGGCCGGTCAGGATAAAACGTTGACTATCCCCGTTACGGCTACGGATCAACATGGGGCCAAAGATACCCGGAATCTGGTCATTACCGTACATGGTCAATCGGATGCTGCGGTGATTGCTGGAACAGACTCCGGTAGCGTCACCGAGGATTCTTCATTACAAGTCACTGGTAATCTGAGTATCACCGATAAGGATGCAGGGCAGGATCACTTCCAGACGGGTAACTATAAAGCAACCCATGGCACCTTGAACCTTAATGCTAATGGTCACTGGGCTTACAACCTGGATAACACCCACGCCGACGTTCAGGCGCTGGGCGCTGGTGCAACGACCACCAACAGCCTGACCGATACCATTCAGATTCAGAGTGCGGATGGCACAACCCATAATGTTGTTATCACCATTAACGGCTCTAACGATGGCCCGGTCCTGAATGCCATTTCTGCCGCCTTTGCAGCAGAAGGTGACAGCCAGCCGACCACGGGAAGCATTACTTCCGCTGATGTCGATACGGGCGACACTGCAACATACTTCACCACTGCGGCGCTGGCAGGGTTTACATTGAATGCCGATGGCACCTATTCTTTCGACCCAACCGATCCGGCCTACGATGGTTTAGCTCAGGTCGATGCGCAAAGAATCGTGATCCCCGTCACGGTGACCGACGGTAGTGGCGCTACTGATACTAAAGCCTTGGTGATGACGGTTAGCGGAACCAACGACGCCCCCGTACTTGATCAGATACAGGCGCAAAGCGCGACAGAAGATGGCAGCCAGCTTGGCGGGCAGATCACTTCTCAAGACCCGGATAACCATGCATCCGTCGCTTATTCAATCACTACTCCGGTTGATGGCTTCACGCTTAACAGGGATGGTCAATATACTTTTGATCCGGGCCATGCTGCCTACCAGTCCCTTGCGGCCGGTCAGGATAAAACGGTGACTATCCCCATTACGGCTTCGGATCAACATGGAGCCACTGATACCCGGAATCTGGTCATTACTGTGCACGGTCAATCGGACGCTGCGGTGATTGCCGGAGCAGACTCCGGTAGCGTCACCGAGGATTCTTCCCTACAAGTCACTGGTAGCCTGAGTATCACCGATAAGGATGCAGGGCAAGATCACTTCCAGGCAGGTAACTACACAGCAACCCATGGCAACTTACATCTTGATGCCAGTGGTCACTGGGCTTACAGCCTGGATAACACCCACGCCGACGTTCAGGCGCTGGGGGCTGGCACAAAAACCACCAACAGCCTGTCCGATACCATTCAGATTCAGAGCTCGGATGGCACAACCCATAATATTGTTATCACCATTAACGGCTCTAACGATGGCCCGGTACTGAATGCCATTTCCGCCGCCTCTGCAACAGAAGGTGACAGCCAGCTGACTACGGGAAGCATTACTTCCGCCGATGTCGATGCGGGCGACACTGCAACTTACTCAACCACTACGACGGTGGCAGGGTTTACACTGAATGCCAATGGCACCTACTCTTTCGACCCAGCCGATCCGGCCTACGATGTTTTAGCTCAAGGCGATACGCAAAGAATCGTGATCCCCGTCACGGTGACCGACGGCGGTGGCGCCACTGATACTAAAGCCTTGGTGATGACGCTTAGCGGTACCAACGACGCCCCTGTACTTGATCAGATACAGGCACAAAGCGCGACGGAAAACGGCAGTCAACTTAACGGACAGATCACTTCACAAGACCCGGATAACCATGCATCCGTCGTTTATTCAATCGCTACTCCGATTGATGGCTTCATGCTCAGCAGGAATGGTCGATATACTTTTGATCCGGGCCATGCTGCCTACCAGTCCCTTGCGGCCGGTCAGGATCAAACGCTGACTATCCCCATTACGGTTACGGATCAACACGGGGCCAGCGATACCCGGAACCTGGTCATTATCGTACACGGTCAATCCAATGCTGCGGTGATTGCCGGAGCAGACTCCGGTAGTGTCACCGAGGATTCTTCATTACAAGTCACTGGCATCCTGAGTATTACCGATAACGATGCAGGGCAGGATTACTTCCAGGCGGGTAACTACACAGCAACCCATGGCACCTTACATCTTGATGCCAATGGTCACTGGGCTTACAACCTGGATAACACCCATGCCGACGTTCAGGCGTTGGGGGCTGGCACAACGACCACCAACAGCCTGACCGATAGTATCCCGATTCAGAGTGCTGACGGCACAACACATGATATTGTTATCACCATTAACGGTTCTAACGATGGCCCGGTACTGAATGCCATTTCCGCCGCCTCTGCAACAGAAGGTGACAGCCAGCTGACTACGGGAAGCATTAGTTCCACTGATGTCGATACAGGCGACACTGCAACTTGCTCCACCACTATGACGGTGCCAGGTTTTACACTGAATGCCGATGGCACCTACTCTTTCGACCCAGCCGATCCGGCCTACGACGGTTTAGCTCAGGGCGATACACAAAAAATCGTGATCCCGGTCACGGTGACCGACGGTCTTGGCGTTACTGATACTAAAGCCTTGGTGATGACGGTTAGCGGTACCAACGACGCCCCTGTGCTTGATCAGATACAGGCACAAAGCGCGACGGAAGATGGCAGTCAAGTTAGCGGGCAAATCACTTCACAGGACCCGGATAACCATGCATCCGTCGCTTATTCAGTCGCTACTCCGGTTGATGGCTTCACGCTCAGCAGGGATGGTCAATATACTTTTGATCCGGGCCATGTCGCGTACCAGTCCATTGCGGCCGGTCAGGATAAAACGCTGACTATCCCCATTACGGCTACGGATCAACATGGAGCCACTGACACCCGGAATCTGGTCATTACTGTACATGGTCAACCGGATGCTGCGGTGATTGCTGGAGCAGACTCTGGTAGCGTCACCGAGGATTCTTCATTACAAGTCACTGGTATCCTGAGTATTACCGATAAAGATGCCGGGGAGGATCAGTTTCAGACGGCTAACTACACTGCGACTCATGGCAACCTTGACCTTAATGCTAATGGTCATTGGGCTTACAACCTGGATAATTCCCATGCCGATATACAGGCGCTGGGGGCTGGCACAACGACCACCAACAGCCTGACAGATACAATCCAGATTCAGAGTGCTGACGGCACAACACATAATATTGTTATCACTATTAACGGTTCTAACGATGGCCCGGTACTGAATGCCATTTCTGCCGCCTCTGCAATAGAAGGTGACAGCAAGCCGACCACGGGAAGCATTACTTCCGCTGATGTCGATACGGGTGACACTGCAACTTACTCCACCACAGCGACAGTGGCAGGGTTCACGCTGAAGACCGATGGCAGCTATTCTTTCGACCCAGCCGATCCGACCTACAATGATTTAGCTCAAGGCGATACGCAAAGAATCGTGATCCCGGTCACTGTGACCGACGGTAGTGGCGCTACTGATACTAAAGCCTTGATGATGACGGTTAGCGGCACCAACGACGCCCCCGTGCTTGATCAGATACAGGCACAAAGCGCGACGGAAGACGACAGCCCACTTAGCGGACAGATGACGTCAAAAGATCCGGATAACTATGCATCCGTCGCTTATTCAATCGCTACTCCGGTTGATGGCTTCATGCTCAGCAGGGATGGTCAATATACTTTTGATCCGGGCCATGCTGCCTACCAGTCTCTTGCGGCCGGTCAGGATAAAACAGTGACTATCCCCATTACGGCTACGGATCAACATGGAGCTACTGATACCCGGAATCTGGTCATTACTGTGCATGGTCAATCGGATGCTGCGGTGATTGCTGGAGCAGAGTCCGGTAGCGTCACCGAGGATTCTTTATTACAAGTCACTGGTAATCTGAGTATCAGCGATAAGGATGCAGGGCAGGATCACTTCCAGGCAGGTAACTACGCTGCAACCCATGGCAACTTAAATCTTGATGCTAATGGTCATTGGGCTTATAACCTGGACGAGACCCATGCCGACGTTCAGACGCTGGGGGCTGGCGCAACGACCACTAACAGCCTGACCGACACAATCGAGATTCAGAGTGCGGATGGCACAACCCATAATATTGTTATCACCGTTAACGGTTCTAACGATGGCCCTGTACTGAACGCCATTTCCCCCGCCTCTGCAATAGAAGGTGACAGCCAGCCGACTACGGGAAGCATTACTTCCACCGATATCGATACGGGCGACACTGCAATTTACTCCAGCACTATGAAAGTGCCAGGGTTTACGTTGAGTGCCGATGGCAACTATTCTTTCGACCCAGCCGATCCGGCCTACGATGGTCTAGCTCAAGGCGATACGCAAAGAATCGTGATCCCGGTCATGGTGACTGACGGTAGTGGCGCTACTGACACTAAAGCCTTGATGATGACGGTTAGCGGCACCAATGACGCACCAGAACTCTCTTCAACAGTAGTGTTGCCTCCGGGTACAGAGGATCAGGTGGTTATCATAAAGGCTTCTGACCTTCTGGCTCACGCCACTGATGTGGATCACCGTGCTCAGCTTAGTATTCATAAGCTGTCAGCAGACCATGGTCGTATTACTGATAATTATAACGGCACATACACCTTCATCCCGACTGTAAATTACAGCGGCCCGGTGCAATTTAGCTATGAGGTCAAGGACGAGCATCAATCCTCTGTCACCCAGACGGCTTCAATGAATCTGGCTGCTATTGATCATCCTTCGATAATATCCGGAAACCTTGTTGCCACTGTTGCCGAAGGTGACATTGGTGATATCACCAAGGCTAGAGGCATGCTCACTATTAGTGATGTTGATGCGGGTGATAACCCGGTTTTCCCGAATGTGTCGCCCACTGCATCGACCTATGGTCATTTCGCCATGGTTAGTGGTTTGTGGACCTATCTGCTTGACCAGAGCAGGGTGCAGGATCTAAACCCGTCTGTTCCGGATGCCAGCAAGCGCCAGGTCGCAGACTCTCACACATTTACGGCCAGTGATGGCAATGCTCAAACCGTTAAAGTCACTATCACGGGCACCAATGATGCGCCCACGATTGCGACGGTTGCTCTCAGTGGTACTGAAGACACAGCCTATACCTTCAGTGCCAGTGACTTTGGCTTTCAGGATGTGGATGCGGGTGCAGTTTTGGATCATGTCACCATCACCCGGTTGCCTGCAGCCAATGAGGGCAAATTCCAGTTAAATGGTGCAGATGTGACTGTCGGCCAAAATATAGTGACCGGTGTTATCCCCAATTTGGTATTCACCCCTGCCGCCAATTTTAACGGCGATGTACATTTTACTTATACCGTTAACGATGGTACGGCAGATTCAGCCATAGCAACTGGCAACATCAGTGTTTCGAGTGTTGTTGATGCCGCTGCCATTTCAACCAGTGCCCCACCTGCAGGAGATGAAGATAAGGCCATCGCACTAAACCTGGTTATTGCATCACACGGTGATACCCTGGAAAGCATTACCCTCACAGGTTTTTTAGCCGGTACTCAGTTTTCATCAGGTCATAGCGATGGTTCCGGTGGGTGGGTAGTAAATGCGAGCGATGTCTCATCGTTGACTTTAACACCTCCAACGAATTATCAGGGCTCCATGCCGTTATACGTCACTGCAACGACGACTGATGGCACCCACTCTGTTACCTCTCCTCCCCAAGCTGTTTCGGTCATGGCCAACTCTGTAACTGATGCAGCATCAGTTGCTTTAAGTTTTTCCGCTGAGCAAAAAGTTATGACCTTTAGCAGTGCGGGAACCGGGGGGGTTCTGAACCAGGGCCAGCTTGATACACCAGACCCTATTACAAAGTTGGCCGTTGAGTTTAACATTATCGGTAGTCAGCAAGTTGCCACAAGTGCTCATCACGGCGCTACGTTTCTGAGTTATGGCGTCCCGGCAGATCCAAATGAGTTTTATGTCTGGAGACCAGATAACCTGACCATTGGAATAGGTCACCATGAATACGCTACCGGCATCGATACAACTGACGGAAATAGCCATCGCTACTCATTATTATGGGACTCAGTGACCGGTCACCTGGATGTTCTTGTCGATGGCCAGAGCGCTTACAGTCATGACCACATTGCAACAGGCTATCAGATCCCGGGGCACGGCGTTTTTGCTCTTGCCCAGGACCAGGATCATTATGCAGAAGAGTCGGGACCTGCTGCCACAGGAAACCATGGATTTAACCCTAACGATGCCTATCATGGTCAGATATTCAGTGTATCGATGGCTGCCAATGTTGATGTTGACAAAACTCTGCTGACTCATTCTCCCCTGGGCAAAGTAATATCAAAAAATGCAGGCCTGGTTTTTGATATACAGGCAGACTATTCTGGCATGCTTGTCGATGTGACAGGTCATCATCAGTTATCACAGGTCGGAGCATTGACCGAACAGAAGGTATCAGTCGATACGGATATCGCTACTCCCAATAGCTCTGCACTATTGCATTTACACCCAAAGATAACACCACCTGCTGATCCGCAGGACCGTATCAGCAAGATTGAACTCACAGGTTTTAATGTCGGAACGGTATTAAGTGATGGCCATGGTCACGCTCACACAATTACCCAAATGACAGAACATGTCGATGTTCAAAACTGGACAACCACCGACTTGACTGCACTGTTACCAGGTGGGAATGCGCAAAATATGAATATCCGGCTAGTCGTAACAACCTCCGGTGCAGGAGGTGATACGGTCAGTGAACATTCTGCGCCGTTGATAATGGATCCGACCCAGCCTTTACCAGCACCGCCGATTTCAAGCCATGAGCAGGCTCCGGGGAGTGAAAGCGCCGACATTAACGTTCAACATGATAGACAGGCAACTGAAGGACCTATACAGGAAAGCCTTTCTGATAATGAACCTCAAGTCAATCTGGAGGCGCTGCGTGATCAAAATCAACCCCGTACTCAGGGTGATATCGACAATGCCCGGATCATACGTGCCGAGGTCGTTCTTGAAGCAGCTACCGAAAATGAAGCCGAGGGCTCTTTACGGCGTCAGGTTGAGCAACATCTCAATGAACAACAAAGCGAGAACGCTGGAGAACAAACCATTTCCAATGAGCTAAAAAGCGAACCATCACAGCCGACTGATGAAAAACCCTTGGCAAGCAGTAACACAGAGACTACCCACGATGATGCAACCTCAGGGAGTTCAAGCTTTCACATAGAGAATCTGGTACCAAAGCCGGATGATAATGACTTTCCACCGATTTAACGACACAACTGACAATCGGTGCAAACGCAGACAAGAACCGTTCCAAAACTCAATGTTTGGGAGAATAGATGACAGATCAGAGCAACACTGAAGCCACTGATCGATGGGATACAGGATCTCCCGAGCGGACACACTTTGATGCCTTGCTCGATAGCCTGGTTATCGTGACTAAGTTGTATGATAAACCAAGTACGGCGACTGCCTTAAGTGCAGGCTTGCCTTTGATTGAGAATAAACTCACCCTTGCTCTGTTACCACTGGCGGCTGAACGAGCCAGTTTGTCTGCGCGCTTATTGAATCGTGAACTCGACACAATACTTCCCGAAGTCTTGCCAGCTATTTTGTTGCTTCACAATGGCAATGCCTGCGTGCTGACCAAGCTCGACATTACAGCTGACGAAGCCACAATTATTCGCCCGGAAGCAGGTCTGGGCAAGGCTGAAATGCACCTTGATGAGCTGCGTCTGCTGTACACAGGGTTCTGTTTTTTTATTAAGCGTGAGTATAAATTTGATAAAGGCCGCCGCCTGATAACCGGTGAGGCAGGCAAACATTGGTTTTGGGACACCTTGCGACTGTCTTTCCCAATTTATCGTGATGTGATCATTGCCTCTGTTGTTATTAGTTTATTTGTACTCGCCACCCCCTTTTATGTCCGAAATATCTATGACCGGGTCGTCCCTGACTCAGCTTTTGATACCTTGTGGGCATTTTCAATTGGCGTCGCCATTATTTTTTTCTTCGATCTTTTGCTTAAATTGATTCGGACCTTTTTCCTGGATGTTGCAGGGAGAAAGTCGGATGTCATTCTTTCATCCAGAATTTTTGCTCATGTTCAGGCTTTGAAATTAGAACACCGACCCAGGTCAGTGGGTTCATTTGCCAGAATGGTGAGTGAATTTGAGAGTATTCGGGATTTTATTACCTCTGCAACACTTAGCACATTGGTTGATATACCTTTTGTCATTATTTTCCTGATCGCAATTTATATATTTAGTGGCTACCTCGTTATTGTCCCGATGGTTTCAATTTTTATTATTTTGGTCATTACACTGTTGATCCGTCGACCAGTTGATGAGGCTATCTCTCATAGCTATGGTGCATCCTCGGTAAAGAATGGGTTGCTGATTGAAACCCTTAATGGCCTGGAAGCCGTTAAGAGTAATCGAATGGAGGGGTTAAATCAGCGAAAGTGGGAACAGAATATTGGCGAAGCTTCGTACTGGAGCAATCGCTCCCGGCTTTATTCAACCTTTGGTACGAGCACATCTGGCTTTATCCAGCAAATGTCGACGGTTGCCGTACTCATTGTTGGTGTGTATAAAATTGCAAACCATGATCTGACCATGGGTGGGTTGATTGCGGCCAGTATGTTAACAGGGCGTGTGATTTCTCCAATGACCCATGTTGCAGGCTTAATCGCACGATGGGGGCAAACCAAAGTAGCTTACAAGGGTATTGCCGGTATTATGGCAATGCCTGTCGAACGGGAAGATGAAAAACAGTACCTTCAGTGCGACCTTACTGACGGTCATTATCAGCTTGAAAATGTTTCGTTAACCTTTCCTGAGCAAACTGTTCCTGTTATCAAAAGAGTGTCCATTAATATTCCTGCGGGAAGTCGATTGGCGGTAATTGGTCGCATTGGTTGCGGAAAAACCACTTTGCTTCGGCTCTTAATGGGACTTTATACGCCTACCGAAGGTGTCATTAAGCTCGACGGTATTGATATTCGTCAACTTGATCCAAGTGACCTGCGCAAGATGATAGGCTCAGTTGAGCAACTGCCGACCCTGTTTTCTGGAACGATACGCGATAATATCGCCACGGGTACACCTTATGCTACCGATGCGCAGATTCTTAAAGCCGCAGAGATGGCAGGCGTCATCGAATTTACCGGGACGCACCCGGACGGCTTGAACCGAGAGTGCGGCGAGCAGGGGAGAATGCTCTCCGGAGGTCAACGACAGTGTGTGGCACTTGCTCGCGCTTTGCTCCGGGATCCTAAGATTCTGATCTTTGACGAGCCCACCAGTGCCCTTGATCAAGACTCGGAAAGAAAACTGATACAGCGCCTGAATCGACTGGCACCTGATAAAACCATCATTGTTTTTACACAACGGCTTGCCATATTGAGTTTACTTGATTCCATCGCGGTTATGGATGATGGCGAGATACTGATGAAAGGAGAAAAGCGAAAAATTCTTGATCAGCTTGCGAGTCAATCTCCCGGCCGGATGAGGGCTGTATGAGTTTATCACGGTTAAAAGGCAAAGCATTCACTCAGGCCGATCTCGATTTTATCACTGACGCCTCTCAAGGTGAGTTAATGCGAACACCGTCTGCAGCCAGAGTGACGCTCTGGATAGTATTTGTGATGGTGTTGTTTTTGCTCGTTTGGGCCTATTTTGCCAACATCAATGAAATCGTTCGCGGCCAGGGCAAAGCGACCCCCATTAGCCGTACACAGGTCATTCAAAACCTCGAAGGCGGTACTATTAAGGCAATCCACGTCATTGAAGGGCAGTCGGTCATGCAGGGTGAGTTGCTCATGGAACTTGATCCAACGGTAGCGAGCGGGTCACTAACACAGTCGGTCGTGGAGACTTCATCGTTACTTGCAAAAGAAACGCGCCTTGCAGCAGAAGTTGCTGGTACTCACCCAGAATTTACCCCTGAACAAATTGCTACCCACAACACTTTTATAGATACACAGCTAAAGCTCTATAAGGTGAGACAGGATGAGCTTCATATGCAGCTTGATGACATCCATCTGAAAACAAGCAAGGCTCGCCAGGAACTTGTCTCAGCTCAACAGCAGGTGGAAGATCAGCAGCGACAGGTTGATTTGATCCAGCAGCAGCTCAAAATGAACGAGCCTCTACTTAAAATGGGTGCAGTATCTGAGTCTGTTGTGATTGACGTTAAACAAAGGCTCAGTCAGGCACAATCAGAGGTTAATAAAACAAACAACCAGATCCCAAAGCTGCAAGCAGAGATTCAGCGTCTTGAGAAAGAAGAAGGCACTACTCTGTCGGGCTTTCGGGCGGAAGCTCAGGAACAGCTATCCGAAGTGCGAACTCGTCTCGGTATTGCACGTGGTAAAAAAACCGTCAACGAGGCAAGTGTTCAAAACACCGAGCTGCATTCGCCGGTTGATGGGGTAATTCAAAAATTGTATGTCACAACCATTGGTGGTGTCGCAAAACCAGGGGCTGAGCTTATCGATATTGTGCCAGTAGATGATGAGCTATTGGTTGAGGCTAAGGTAAAGCCTAAAGATATTGGTTTTGTGCAGCACGGCCAGCATGCAAAAGTGAAGATTTCGGCGTTTGATTTTGCTGTTTACGGTGGGCTGGATGGCAGAGTACAGACCATTTCCGCAGATTCCATTACTGACCCCCATGGCGATAGTTTTTACATCGTAAAAGTAAGAGTCGAAAAAGCTTACTTTGGCGAGGGTTACAGCCACCTGAATGTCATTCCTGGCATGCAGGCAACTGTCGACATCAGCGTGGCAGAACGCAGTGTATTGCAGTACATCATGAAGCCACTATTGAGAGCTTTAAAGTGATAATTGCAGTGGCGATTATGTGTTTATATTGGAGCTGATGACAATGAAGCCTGTATTACGCACCACACTAACAGTGCTTGGTATGCTTTGGTGCAACACGAATTGGGCACAAAGCCTTGAGCAAACGATTAATGATGCCATACAGACCAACCCGGATATGGCTGTAACCTTACAGTCTTACTTTGCATCGCAGGCTGAACTCGACATTGCCCAGGGAAGGTTTCTACCCAGTCTTGATTTAAGAGCTGATAGTGGGCGGGAAGATCAGGATCGAGCTAATGTTGGAGAAACCAATCAAACTCGCAAGCAGGCCAGGCTGAAATTATCAATCCCGCTATTTCGTGGTTTTGCCAATACCAGTGAATACTCGCGCGCTGACTTCAACATGCAGGCTCATTATCATCAGACACTGGCACAAGCTGAATCACTCGCTTTACAGGTGGCGCAGGTTTATACCCATGTAATGAATGCTCAAGAGGTACTGCGTTTGTCGCAAGAAAACCTGGAGCAACATCTCGAAACTTACGATATGGTCGCTGCACGCAAGCGACAAGGCATATCGGATAAATCTGATCTTACGCAAATCAAAGGACGTATTGCCAGAGTCAGAGCCAATATACTAGCTGCCCGTAACAACCTGGCTGATGCTGAAACTTTATACAAGCAACTCACTGGTGACTATCCCGGTGACTTTATCCGTCCGGAGGTCGATCAGTCTTATTTACCTGAAAGCCAGGATCGAGCCATTAAATTAGCACTTCAGAATAATCAGCTACTCATCGCCAGCAGACTCGATGTGAATGCTTCAACAGCTGATGTGAAAGGTGTTCAATCTGAAAACTATCCCAGCTTTGACTTAGTTGCAGATCGTAGTTGGAAAGATAATGTGTCTGGTTTTGATGGTCGGGAAGATGAATCGCGACTGCTTGTAGAAATGAACTGGAACCTCTACTCCGGGGGACAAAGCAGCTCCCGTTATCGTCGGGCTCTCTATCGGGAGGAAGCCTCCCGGATGCGTTCGAATAAGGTGTATCGCGAGGTTCAGGCCAATGCAGAATCATCTTGGGACGCTTTCGTGACACTAAAGCAATCACGCGTCCATTTACACGATTATGTAGAGCAATCCAGAGAGAGTACGGAGTTATATCTGGCGCAATTTAAGGCTGGCCATCGTACGTTATTGGATTTGCTTGATACTCAGAACGAGCTGTTTGAAGCGCGCAAGCAATACCTCGCTGCTGATTATCAGTACGTTTATGCCCAATACCGTGTTCTTGCGAGCATCAGCAATATCCTGGGTGCAATGCGAATCAATACTATACGGCCACTGTTGCAAAAAGGGCCAAAGAAGACGACTCCATAAGCAAGGAGCGTGTACCACCCGGGGCTCACTTGGGATGAAATACAACAGGTGTTAGCGACTGATTCCGATATTCCACAGCGGAATTTGACAGATTCGACAATCGTATCTAATTAAAATATGTGCTCCGCTTTCCTTCCAATATCTTGCCTGTTCATTCCTTAACATCTCCTAAGGCTCCTCATGAATACACGACTCCCACTGCTTATACCCATACTCCTGTCTCTTTTTATCCCTCCTGCTTTTGCCGACAAAGAGTGTTCCGACATTGACGCTCTTGGCCTGAAAGAGAAGCAGCAAAGATTGATTGATATGAAACAGCGCTTCATCGAAACCCTTAAACCCTGGAAACACCTGGATCATATTCGTAAAGAGGCCACCAACCCCTCGCAATTAGATGAAGCAGGGGATCTTGCCCTGCAAAGCATCCCTGAAATCATTCAAAAAAATTATCCGGAAGTGCCCAAAACTATTCAGGAAGATATTAGTCAGCAGATAGAAGAACTCGATAGGGTGGCAGACTGTTTCCACTTTGGTAAGCGAAAAAAAGAGTCGCTGATGAAACTGCGTTACCGCAAGGTACAAGACGCCGATAGCCCCTATATTGGCTTCCTGTTACCAAAGGAGCGGGATCAGCCCCGCAAAGCGGAAGTCACCAGCTCTTCATCCTGCCGGGATAAACACTGCGACTTCACCACAAAGAATGTCGATGACCTGGATAAAGATGTCATCCTGCTGGTTCATCGCCCTGCCCGACTCAGTACTCCGGTCATGCATACGAAACCCATTGTCGACCCCAACACCATTGCCACAGAGCGCCTGCCTGAACGTGATTATCTTCTGGAGCTCAACCTGGAACGGGTCGGCGAGTATTTCACCAAGCCTGAAATCTACATGCATCTGACCTACTACAATGGCGACCAGCCCATTCGTGAGGATACGATTGAAATCCCCTGGGCAAAAGAAAAAGGCGTCAATAAAGGCAAAACAGAACTGATTATCTGGTTGAATGCAGACTCCGTACAGCTGACTCTGATGGAAAATGACTGGGAAATCCCCTTCAGACTGATCGGCAAAATCCTCAGCAAGGCTGTAGCCATTGGAATACAGCTGGCCAGCGCCAGTTATCCTGAAATAGGCCATATCAAGAGTGCTCTCGATACGCTCAATAATCGCTTCTCATCGGAAGAGACCGAATTCTACGATGCCCTGGACAGAATGAAGGCCGATGACCTCCTGGATACCGTTCGTCTGCAAAGAACCGACGTGCAAAGTTATGTCGTCATGAAAACCGGGGTTGTAAAAATGACACTGATGCCTGTCTACACCCCCAAAACAGGCTTGAAAGACGAACTATAGCCGAATGGTTATCACGTAGTCTCTGTATGGAGGGTCAGAAATATTGCTCACTACCTTACGGGGTCGACTGCCGTTATAATGGCGACTTTTTCACCAGCCAGATCAGTGATCGCTGATTTTGCTATTCTGAGTCACCTGAGGCCTGAACATGACAGCTTCAGGGTCTCAGACCATTATACAGCAGACAGGAATCCGGCTTTGGCGTCTGAAATAACCAAAACAGCCCTGAGCGAACAAACAGCCCTGAGCGAACAAACAGCCCTGAGCGAAAAAAATGTGAACCCAGAAAGCAAAAGTATGAGCGCAACAAAAAAGCTTTATATCAAAACCCACGGTTGCCAGATGAACGAGTACGACTCAGCTCGAATGGCTGACCTGCTCGGAGAAACCCATACTCTGGAGTTAACGGACAATCCGGAAGAAGCCGATGTTGTGTTGGTTAACACCTGCTCTGTGAGGGAAAAAGCCCAGGAAAAGCTGTTCCATCAACTGGGTCGGTGGAAAAAACTGAAAGAAGCCAATCCCGACCTGGTGATCGGTGTCGGAGGCTGCGTGGCCAGTCAGGAAGGGGAAGCTATCCGTAAGCGTGCGCCCCAGGTAGACGTAGTATTCGGACCACAAACCTTGCACCGCCTGCCAGAGATGATCGATGCCACCCAGAGCAACCATATCCCTGTGGTCGATGTCACCTTCCCGGAAATTGAAAAGTTTGACCGGCTGCCAGAGCCTTCTGTAGAAGGACCAACAGCCTTCGTTTCCATCATGGAAGGGTGTAGCAAATACTGTACATTCTGCATTGTTCCTTACACCCGTGGTGAAGAAGTCAGCCGCCCCATGGATGACGTAATTGCCGAGTGCGCCGGTCTGGCTGAGAAAGGGGTTCGGGAAATCAATCTGCTGGGGCAGAATGTAAATGCTTATCGTGGCGAAAAAGACGATGGTACTGTTTGTGATCTGGCTGAGCTGATCACCATAGTCGCTGCGATAGACGGCATTGACCGAATTCGTTTCACTACGTCTCACCCGAAAGAGTTCTCCCAGAGCCTGATCGATGTTTACGCTCAGGTACCGGAACTTGTCAGCCACCTTCACCTTCCTGTGCAGGCCGGATCTGACCGAATTCTCTCCCTGATGAAACGTAACCACGAAGTTGGGATGTACCGGGACAAGATTCGCCAGTTGCGTGAACACCGCCCTGACCTGAGTCTCTCTTCAGACTTTATCGTGGGCTTCCCGGGTGAAACCGATGAAGATTTTGAAGACACCATGAACCTGATCAACGAGATCGGTTTCGATGCCTCGTTCAGCTTCATCTACAGCAAACGCCCCGGAACCCCGGCATCCGACATGCCCGACGACGTTCCTGAGTCCACCAAAAAGCAGCGACTGAAAATTCTGCAGGAGCGAATCAATCAACAGACCATGCAAATCAGTCGTCGTCTGGTAGGCAGCACCCAGAAAATTCTGGTAACGGGTTACTCCAAAAAAGACCCGGGCGAACTGAGTGGCCGGACAGAGTGCAATCGTGTGGTTAACTTCAAGTGTGCCGAACCTCGCCTGATTGGTCGATTTGCCGAGGTTGAGATTGTTGAAGCGTTCCCTCACAGTTTGCGTGGCAGCCTGATTGATTCTGAACTGGGTGTTGTTGCCTGACCCTTCGAACAGAGTGGCTGGTCTCAAGCTCACCGAGGCCAGCTATCAATCTTCTTTTACCCTCGGGCAAATCCGCTGCCAAAATCGTGCAGACTGGATACATTTACCTGTAGGCCTTTGCTCCTGAAAAGCGTGATTATCAAAAAATTGAGAGATTTCGCATACATATCTATCATTTATTGAGTTTCGTTAATCGCACGTAACATGCTTTCATTATGAGTTGGCTTTAGCGCATAAATACTAATCATTAGTACCGGATATAAGGAGTTTAATTTATCAAGAGCTTTATATGCGCCCTTTTTATTACAGGCATCTCGAATTTAGGGCACGCTTCATGTCTAGTATATAAGAGTTCCAACAGCTGGACGGCCATTGGTTACATTGGTTTAGATAACCAAACCATCTACAAGATTTCTGATAAATCACATAAAAATGTTTACGTTGACATGCTACAAAAGTTTGCTTTTGAGCTAACAAATAGCTTGGGTTATAGTATTTTTTCAAAAATCTTCTACGAAACCCCACATCAAGAAAAAGTGACAGGTTATATTAGCGTTTTCAAAAATGTTATTTATGAAAATGCTAATAGTTGGAATGAGGTTGGTTTTATAGGTTGGGATCGTCGTACTATCTATAAAAATAGGGATAGTTGGGACATCACAGGGTATATCGGATTTGGTTGCGACGATGACGATGATTAGTAATTCTAAATTTTAAGTTAAAGTTCGTAAGCGCCAAATAAACCAGCGTACTGGCTGCCGCCCCCAAGATTTCTTATTCTTTGCCTGTCTTAACATTCCAGGGGAGAAGCTGTTCCAGTTTCTCAACGGTATCGGCGTAAGGCAGCTCTTTTAAAATATGGTTCAGGTAATTGAAAGGCTCCAGACCATTCACCTTTGCGCTTTCAATCAGGCTGTATAAAAGGGCACTGGCTTGCGCCCCTTTTGGCGTGTCTGCAAACATCCAGTTCTTGCGGCCAATAGCGAAGGGGCGGATGGTGTTTTCCGCTGCGGCATTACTGATATCCAGGTGGCCGTTGTCACAGTAAACGACCAGTTTTGGCCATTGGTTCAATGCATAGCTCATGGCTTGGTGCGACAGGCTGCCCGGGTCTAGCCTGGTTATGTTTTTCTCCAGCCATACATGAAAGTCGTCCAGTAGTGGCTTACTCTTTTGCTGACGCAGGATGGCTTTTTCTGATGGAGGAAGATCTCCTATTTCTTTCTCAATGGCGTAAAGCTTACCGATTTTGCCTAAAGCGACATTCGCCTTGCTAACGCGGGTGTTTTTCACCTTTTTGCCCGGTTTGGCTTCGCCCTTCCTGGCATCCAGAAATTTCCTGCGAACGTGGTCGAAGCAACCCGCCTGGGTGATGCCTTCTTGTTTGCATACAGCGTCGTAACTGGCATACCCGTCAGTTTGCAGGTAACCGCTGAACCCTTCGAACAGACGCAGGGGAACCTCCTTGCCTCTTGAGGGATCGTATTCAAACACCACCGATGTTTGTCCGGGTGGCCCACCAAGGCTGACCCACATATATTTGTCAGAGTTGATGGACTTGCTGGTTTCCTTGATCACCTGAATTCGGGTTTCGTCAGCATGGATCACCGAACCGGTCTTTTGATGATCTCTCATCAAATTGATGAGTGGCCGCAGTTCTGTAGACAGCCGAATCAAAGAGTTGGCCATCGTCGTCCGGGTGACAGAGCCACCGTATCGCTTGAGGATATTCTCTTGCCTGTACAAAGGCAGTGCGTCGCAGTACTTGGAGACAATGATCCAGGCCAGTGTGCAAACAGAGAGTGAAGATTTGGGCAGTGGGTGTTTTGGCAGCTCTGCAACTTTAATGACCCGCTTCTCCTGTCCATGCTCATCGACTTCTGGAAAGACTGCTTTCTCTTGCAGAATTTCTTTCACCTGAACCTTGGTCGGAACGATATCAAGCTCTTCACGGACTTTGACAAAGAAGGTATCAATGGCTCCGGCTTTTTCTTCTTCACTGAGTTCAGAGCGTTCCTGCACTCTGGGCAGAGACTCTGAAAATGACTTGCGCCCTGTTTTCTTTTTGCGTGGTTTTGGAGGCTCTTGCTCTGGCTGACCTTCAGCTTCGTCTTGCTCTCCGGTGCAGCCTTCCAGCTCCACCTCGTTGAAAATGTCGACCTGGCTGTTGTTTTTTTCAGTGCTTCTTCCGTACAGGCGGGATCGGGAGAGCCTCAGGTACTCTTCCAGTTGCGCAATGCGTTTTTTTTGAGAATCGATGACCTCTGACTTCTTTTGAATAATGTCGTCTTTTTCAAGAAGGGCATTTTCTTTTTCAAGAAGGGCATTTTCTTTTTCAAGAAGGGCATTTTCTTTTTCAAGAATGACACTTTCCTGCGAATGGATCGCCTCAAACAAGGCGACCATTTCAGGGTTAGTCTCAGCCTGATGAAAGGGCAAATCCAGTGCGGATTTCGGCTGAAAAATCAGAGTGTCGGCGGTCGATTTCATGGTCGCTATTTTACCATAAAACCCTGAAAAACAGGACTAAAAACAGCTCTCATAATGCCTTTTTTTATGGGGTTGCATGGCATTGAGATTGTAGCCGTCCAGCAGCCAGTTTAATTGTTTCCCGGTTAATGTAACCAGCTCTTCGTCCGGTTTGGGCCAGTGGAATTTGTCCTCAGACAGGCTCTTGTAATAAAGCACAAAACCATTATCTTCCCAGAACAGGCACTTGATTTTATTACGCTGCCGGTTGGTAAACGCATATAAATAGCCGTCAAAGGGGTTGTGCCCCAGCTCTTGTTCAACCAACACAGCAAGCCCACGAAATGACTTGCGAAAGTCAATCGGCTCCCGGTAGAGAAACACCTTTGGTAATACCTCTGACGGTCGCATAACCGGGGTGTTCATAGCATATCCCTCACCAGTTGCTCACAAAGCGACAGGTTACTTTCATCAATACCGGACACTGTTACACCACTGGGTAGGGTGATGGAGAGTGGTGTTATCCGAGAAGGCGCACCAGGTTCTGGTTGGGGTGTTACCTGGACAAAGCCAGAGTTGTTCGGGGTCGGTTTTACGCTGGGGGTTGTGTCGAGTTTACGCTTCCAGTATCCGAATTTGGATACCCTTATACCATGCTGTTGGCACCACGCACTCTGAGTCAAACCTGAATCCCGCCACGACTGAACACGCTCTAGCCATTCACTGTCTGCGGGTAATTTCTTTGACATATTGGCCTCCTTATATCGGGAGGCTAATCATTTCAAATGGGGTTTTGATTCTGAAGGGCGTGGGTTTATTTGGCGTTTACTAAAGTTCGGATGATTCATAACGAATAAGGATAGATTGTGCACAGCCGCAATCTTATCCGGTTGTTGAACAAGCCCGGATTTGACAGCCACTCAGTATGGTTTGTAGGAAATAGCTTTTTCTCTGGCTGCCTTCATAGCTGATGTGGGTTGGTTTTGACTTTTGTTAAGCCAAGAGTGCCCCCGCCCCAGCGGAGTTTTTCAAGATAGTTGTCCCGAAAACTGAATTTTAGGCTGCCTTTTTCTCGTTAATTCTTGCTTCAGACAACCGCTCAGGATTCAGTGCAACCGCACCTACAGGCTCCCAGTTTCTGATAACTCCTGACCAGCGCGTTGGATTAGCTTCTCGCGCTTTGGTATACACCTGTTTCCGGTGATTCAGGATTTCCTGATCTCTTTTCTCATGCCGTTGCGCAGGTGTCACAAAGCGGATTGAGCTATGGCGGTGTTCATTGTTATAAAAGCGCTCAAACTTCAGCATCCACTGTCGACTGTGTTCTAACGTCAGAAAACCTTGAGATGGCCACTGAGGACAGTACTTCACCGTTTTAAAGATCGATTCTGCAAATGCGTTATCGTTACTCACCCTTGGGCGACTATGAGAGGGAATAATGCCCAATTCCTCAAGCTTGGCCTTAAAGGTACTCGACGTCATTGGAGCCCCATTGTCTGAGTGCAGTACAAGCGGTGTTTTAGTGCATTTTTCAGCCACCATTGTCCGGTTAATCAGTTCACTGGCTAACTCACCAGACTCACGGCTATGAATCTCCCAACCAACAATCTTACGACTGTAAACGTCCAGTATCAGGTAGAGGTACCAGAACTGGCCGCGTACCCTGGAAGGTATGTAACTGATGTCCCAACACCAGACCTGGTTAGGGCCAGTAGCAACATAGGTTGTCGGCTTGTTGCTTTTCGATCGCTTTCTTGAACGACCGCGGTGGTGCAACTGACCATACTTTTTCAACACACGGTAAAAGCTAGATTCAGAAGCAACGTATACTCCCTTGTCTGCAAGGGCTGGCACGATCTGCGATGGTGGCAGGCTCGCATACTCATCTTCATTACTGATAGTCAGAATACGTTGCTCCTCTTCCTCAGTCAGTTTGTTAGAGGGTACCGGGCGCAAGGCATCCGGGCGTTTGTCCGTTAACACTGCACCATTGTCATCGCGCCAGCGATTCAGTGTTTTCAGGGATATTTCCAATTGTTCAGCAGCCTTCCAGCGAGAAGCGCCGTTTGCTATAGCCTCATCAAACCATGTCAGCAGTTGGCGGCGCTTATCGACAGGTGTCAGTTGTCCTCGCTGTCTATCCCGTAGAAGGCATCGAGCTTTTTTGATAGCACCAGCAGGGCTGCAGCTTCTGCCAACGCCTTGTCTTTACGGCGAAGCTCTTTTTCAAGGCTCTGATTGCGCTTACGCTCTTGTTTTAATTGCTTGCTTTCCTGGTCTGCACGCTGAGAAGCCTGAACAGCACCTGAAATACAAGCGTGCTTCCACTCCTTGACTTGTTGAGGATAAAGCCCTTTTTTACGGCAGTATTCACTTAACTCTGTTTCTGACAAAGCAGCGGTTTCGACGACCACGGCAAACTTGCTTTCAGCAGACCATTGTTCTGATTTTTGTTCGTTCCCTGGCACAGGTAATCCTTTGTCCCGTAGTTTTTTACGCCAATTATACAGGGTTTGTTCGCTGATACCTTCCTCTCTGGCAACATCCGGCACAGAGCGATTGTGTGGTGGTAACAGTTTTTTCAAAACAGCTGATTTACGTTCCTCTGAAAAACGAGGCATATTCAACGTCCATCGCCCACTGTCTAGCTTTTATTGGTTAATCAGTGAGCGGGACAACTATCCTGACACAGCGGGCCAGCTATTAATTGGGCATTGTCGTGAAATTATCCCCTGTGTCAGAATAGATGTCGCCCTATTTTCTTTTCTCGCAGGTTCGCTGGTCGACCATTGACAGCTCCACCTGATCCGTTACAGTGTCGTCACTCACCTGCATGCCAAAACCCGTTAGGTGGCATTTCCCATAACATCAGACAATTATCACGGAGCACACCATGTCAGTTTTGAGAATCGCTGTGAACGGAGCCAAAGGCAAAATGGGACAGACATTGGTTGAGTTTGTCCAAAAACACAGCCGTCTGGAACTGGCCGCATCCATCGACCTGGGCGATGACCTGGCAGCGGAAGTGAAAAACAACGACGCCGATATTGTCGTTGACTTTACCCGTCCGGAAATTCGTATGGAAACTGTGAAGAACACTCTGTTCTCTGGTGCTTCAGCGGTAGTCGGTACCACCGGCTTTACGCCTGAAGACCTGGAGAGCATTCGGAGCTGGGTCAGGGAAACCGGCAAAGGCTGCTTTATTGCACCTAATTTCATCGTGGGTAACGTGCTGATGCAGCAGTTTGCCAGGCAGGCCGCCCGTTATTATGAATACGCCGAAATCATTGAGTACCATCACCAGCAAAAAGTGGACTTCCCATCGGGTACCGCAGTAAAAACAGCCGAACTGATGAGCGAAGAGCGCGAGAAGTTCAATATTGGTACCCATGATCAGGTTGCCAACATTGAAGGCTCGCGGGGTGGTGATTACAGGGGAATAAAGCTGCACGCAGTCCGTATGCCAGGCTTTGTAGCCTCTCAGGAAGTGATTCTGGGCGACACTGGTCAGTACCTGACCATCCGTCATGATTCCATTGAACGAACAAGCTACATGCCAGGCATTCTTATGGCCAGTGAGTACATCCACGACAAGGCTGAACTGGTATACGGGCTGGAACATATTCTCTGATCGCAGAGAATGAATGGATTAAACAGATGACATTGTTAAAACCTACGGTAAAATCCTATTTTTCAGCAGTCTGATTCACTCATTTTTGCCCGCTGCGAGTGCACAGCAAAATACACTCATAGCGAATAAAATACGGCAAGAATCGGACTGCAGTATATGCTTAACCAATATAAATCGCAGTAAGAGCTGAATTCTCGACTTGAATACCCAGATCCAGGCAACACCGACAAAAAGTGCAGGTATAACCTGTCAGTTTCTTCTCGAACCGGACGATCCCCATCGATTCGCAGAGCTCTGCGGACAATTCAATCAGCACCTGAAACAGATAGAACAGCGCCTTGGCGTTGATATCCGTTATCGTGGCAACCAGTTCACGATCAGGGGTGAGGATCGGAGTGCCCAGGCTGCTTCGGAGATACTCAAGCGTCTATACCGGGAGACCGGAAAAACAGAACACCTGACGGCTGAGACAGTGCACCTCTATCTTCAGGAGTCAGCTGTTGAATGGGTCCACGAAGCCAGATCCGACAATCTGATCACTCTGCGCACCCGCAAGGGCACAGTCACTCCAAGAGGTGAAAACCAGCAGAAATATGTTCGTTCCATTCTTACTCACGATATCAACTTTGGTATTGGCCCGGCTGGCACCGGTAAAACCTATCTGGCTGTTGCTGCTGCCGTTCAGGCTCTGGAAGAAGAGGAAATCCGTCGAATCCTGCTGGTAAGGCCCGCTGTGGAAGCCGGTGAAAAGCTGGGCTTTCTTCCGGGTGACCTGTCTCAAAAAATCGATCCTTATTTGCGTCCTCTCTACGATGCACTCTATGAAATGCTGGGCTTTGAGCGAGTCGACAAACTGATCGAGAAAAATGTGATCGAGGTTGCCCCTCTCGCTTACATGCGTGGCCGTACTCTTAATAACTCTTACATCATCCTTGATGAAGCCCAGAACACGACGCCGGAACAGATGAAAATGTTCCTGACCCGCATCGGTTTTGGCTCAACCGCCGTCATTACCGGTGACATTACCCAGGTCGACCTGCCCAGGGGCACCCGCTCTGGTCTGGCTCATGCCATTGATGTTCTCAAAGGTGTCGACGGTATTGGCTTCAACTGGTTTAACGCCAAGGACGTTGTCCGTCACCCGATTGTCCAGAGAATTGTGCGGGCTTACGATCGCTTTGATCAGTTAAGTCAGAACAAATCTGTTGCAGGGGTTCAGTAATGTCTGCAGACGTCCATGTCGACGTACAGATAGCCAGCGGGAGTTCCGAAATACCCTCGGAATCGGATCTGCACAAATGGGCAGCTGCAGCAGTTGACAATCATCGCGAAGAAGCCGAAATCAGTCTGCGTATTGTTGACAGTGAGGAAGGTGCAGAACTCAACCGGCAATGGCGCCAAAAAGACGGTCCCACCAACGTTCTGTCTTTTCCCTCTGACCTGCCGGAAGAACTCAACCTGCCGCTTTTGGGCGATCTGGTTATCTGTTCACCTGTGGTTGAACGTGAGGCCAGGGAACAGGAAAAAACCCTTCAGGCACACTGGGCTCATATGATGGTTCATGGCACACTGCACTTGCTGGGTTATGACCATATCGAAGAAGACGAAGCCGAGGCGATGGAATCTCTGGAAACAGCGATTCTCCAAAGCCTTGGTTTTCCTGATCCGTACCAGTCTGAAAAGGGCGGATCATCATCATAGGAGAGGCTGGCCGAATCATGCAGATGATGCCATGAGAAGGCCTTCACGGTAATACAAGGTAATGAACGACGACACTGCGCCGGGCGACTCGCCCGCCCCGACATGGAAAGACAAACTGACGGCTCTGTTCGCTCAGGACCCTCAGAACCGGAGTGAGCTACTGACTCTGCTCAATGATGCCGGACTCAGGGGCATTATTGACGATGAAGCTCTCAGTATTATTGAGGGCGCTGTTCAGGTGGCTGACATGCAGGTCAGGGAAATCATGATCCCACGCTCCCAGATGGTCTGTGTTGATGAAGACCAGGAGCCTCGGGACTTCCTGTCCAGGGTGATCGAATCAGCCCACTCCCGCTTTCCCGTCATCGGCGATACCAAAGACGAGATTATCGGCATTCTTCTGGCCAAGGATCTTCTGCCGCTGATTCTCCAGAATGGTAAATTCAATATCAAGGACCACCTTCGTCCTGCCACTTTCATTCCTGAAAGCAAACGTCTGAATGTGCTCCTGAAAGAGTTCCGAACCAACCGTAATCACATGGCCATAGTCATTGATGAATTTGGTGGTGTAGCCGGTCTGGTCACGATCGAAGACGTTCTCGAACAAATTGTCGGGGATATAGAAGACGAGCACGATGTTGAAGAGGACAGCTTCATCAAACCGGTTGAGGAACAGGCCCGTACTTTTATCGTCAAAGCCCTGACCCCTATAGAAGACTTCAACGAGCACTTTGAATCCAGCTTCAGCGACGAAGAGTTTGATACCATTGGGGGGATTGTCCTGCAGGAGTTCGGACATATGCCCAAAAGGAATGAGTTCGTGGAAATTAACGGTTTCCGATTTGATGTTCTGAATTCTGACGGTCGCCGAATTCGACTGTTGCGAGTTAGCCCCGTCTAGCAAAATCAGGCAAACTGGCGGGGAGGACTCACAGTGACTGGTTTCAGTCCGACGGTTCTCCAGCCAGTCACCGCTGAGGAAACTGACTTTTCCGAATTCCATTTATGAACAAAAAAACACTCTACTTTGGTCACCTTGCCACACTGTTGGCTGGAAGTTTGTTTCCACTGGGTTTCAGTCCCTTTAACATCTGGCCTGTCCTGATCGTTGCTACAGCAGCAGGCTTTGCTTATACCCGCACAGAAACAGTAAAGACGACCACTGTCCGAGGCTTTCTGTTTGGGCTGGGCCTTTTCGGTACAGGGACTTCATGGATTTATGTCAGCATCCATAACTTTGGTGCTGCCTCAGTCCCTCTGGCAGCTCTGCTAACCGCTCTGTTCGTTATTATGATGGCTGCCCTGATGGTCATGCCGCTTTTCTATCTTTATGCAAAACTCAGGCATCGATTCAATATTCAGGCTCCCTGGCAACAAGCTCTGATTTTCGCCGGATTATGGACACTGTTTGAATGGGTTCGTAGCTGGCTACTCACTGGCTTCCCCTGGCTTCTTGAGGGTTACTCACTGCTCGACACCCCTGTTCAATCCTGGGCACCTGTCGTAGGTGTTTTTGGATTGACTCTGCTCATGGCTTCGACTGCAGCCCTGATTACTGCGACACTGGTCACTGATCGAGCCCATCGGAACCCATCTTTAATCGCCCTGTCAATCACCCTGGTGTTCTGGGTTGCATCGGTTCCACTGGGTAAATTACAGTGGACTCACCCTGTGGGGGAGATAAGCTTCAGCGCTGTTCAGGGGAATATCCCCCAGCTCCTGAAATGGGACCCCGGCTATGTTGAGAAAACACTGAATACTTTCTATGGACTTTCTGAAGACGAGTGGGATCAGGAGCTGATCATCTGGCCTGAAAATGCCATGCCTCTTTACTACAGTCAGGCCAGATCAGTGCTCAGTCAGCTCAATCGTAAAGCAGCTGAACACAACAGCGCCCTGATTCTCGGCTTACCTATTGATGAGCGATCTGAGGACACAAAATCTCTGTTCGACGAAAAGTATTACAACGGCATAATCGCCATGGGTCTGGGAGAAGGTCGCTATTACAAGCAGAAGCTGGTTCCCTTTGGGGAGTATGTTCCTCTTGATTCACTCCTGCGCGGGCTGATCAGCTTTTTTGACCTGCCTATGTCGGCATTCAGCCCGGGGCCTGGTGGTCAGGAAAAACTGCGAGTCCCCAACACTGTGATAACCACTTATATTTGTTATGAGGTGGTTTACCCCGACTTTGCTGCCCGGCAGGCAAAAGACAGTGGGTTGTTAATAACCATCAGTAATGACACCTGGTTTGGCAAGTCTATTGGCCCCGAGCAACATTTCCAGATGGCCCGTATGCGCTCACTGGAGACCGGTCGATACATGATTCGCGCGACCAACGACGGTATCACTGCCCTGATAAACGATAAAGGTCAGGTGGTTGAAAGCATCGAACGTTTCAAACCCGGAGTACTGAGAGGCACCGCTGAAGTCATGACAGGCAATACTCCTTTCATGTTACTGGGGTCCTGGCCTGTTTTATTCTTGAGTTTGATAATGATTATTGTGGCGGTTCTCAGCGCAAGAAGATCTGTCTCTGATTCACAGAAGTAAGGATCGGCTGTCTGTTATCTGAATTAAAAAGGGTGGCTTTGAGTCACCCTTTTTAATTCGGCCATCCTTTGATAAAGAATCAAGCCACGCCCAGTTCTTTCAGTCGTTCCACCAGGTAACTACGCTGAGTATGACGATCAGACAAGACCACCTCACTGCGTGGATGCAAGAACATATGCACTGGATGATTTCATTTATTTTATAAGAAACGAAGACTCCGACCATAGCGTGTCCTACTCTTTCAAGGCTGGGTCGGGAAGCTATTGCATGTACGGGGTTTATACTCCAACAACTGACTCGATGCCACCCTATTACTTAAACATCAGCAAACTTGGCCTCCATTACAAGGCTACAATACTTACAAAGTGTTCCTATGGCGATAAACCGCGATCTCAGGATATCGTCATATCCCGGGATACCCCGCCAAAGGCGACTGCTGTCGTTACGTGGTTTTTGTTCTGTCCCCGCTGTGATCCCTGGGTTAAGACTAAATATGATCCTACCAACATGTTGCAGTGTCCCTATGATCGTTACGGATATACTTCTAGTATAATGGTCGTTGTGGGTGAGAATCTCGTGAGTTCAAGTGCTAGCTGTACACACGATAATTTCCGGGAATTATAGTGGAACAGTTGCAGAGTCTGAGAGGATAAACATTATGAACGTAAAGGCAACCCTGATCATTTGCGCTGTATTCGCTGGATTGTCATACGCGCACGCTGACCACGAATGTAATAATGCAGGCGTAGTTGCGATTTTCAAGATAGAAAACCACACCAATGAAGACATGCTCCTGGATATGGGGGATCCCTCACATGGCTTTATCGAAGACAAAAGAAAATTTGATGTCTTCTCTCAAGAAACTGTCACAGCAGTAGGATGTAACGACTCGTTGTTTCACGGATTTGAGACCTATGTGCGTCTGTACGGAAATAATTACCGCTACATGTTCGACTGGTATGTAGAGATGCCTCTAATTGGAGATAACAGCGTTGAATTCCGTCGCTACGCCCCTGATCATAGCTGTGATGTGACCTACTCAAATAAACACCATGGTGCCGGAAAAAAAATGCAGTCGCATCAAAGCTTCGGTGGGGCTCTTCTCTATATAGAAGTGAGCTGTCGTAATTAATGGCACATCAACCAAGTACCAGGCATAACCACGCAATAACCCGTATTGTCTTCTGCCTGAAAAAATAACGTCACGGTTTATATCACCTACTTTCGACAACTCCTCCTATATCAAGTTTGTCTTGTGGTTTTTTTCTGTCAGACTGTCTGCTGGATCGATATTACTTTTCAGACGAAGGAGTGACTAAGTGGGTTTTGAGATTACAGCTATTGCATTGGTAGTCCTGATTGCTGTGCTGATTAGCACCGGTGTCAGGATGATTCCACAGGGCTTTCATTACACCGTAGAACGTTTTGGTAAATATACCCGAACACTGCCCCCGGGTCTGCACGTTATCGTGCCAGTTGTTGACAGGATTGGTAAAAAAATCAATATGATGGAGCAGGTTCTTGATATACCTTCACAGGAGATTATCTCTTCTGATAATGCCCAGGTAACGACAGACGCCGTTTGTTTTTACCAGGTGCAGGATGCCGTTCGTGCATCCTATGAGGTTAATGAGCTTTATCGGGCCATGCAGAATCTGGTGATGACCAACATCCGTGCGGTTCTGGGATCCATGGAGCTGGATGAGATGTTGTCCAACCGTGACCGCATCAACAATATGTTGTTGGTTAAGGTAGACGAGGCAGGGACATTCTGGATTTCTCACCCTTACCACCAGTCGGGTTGATCACCCTGTGACTGGTGGAAGGGAAATAACCGCCGGAAGCTTCCTGCAACATATCCCCGGTGTTGATGATCAGGTAGCCGAACTTTGAAGGAACATCGACCCAGCTGCCATCTTTCAATCTGACCTGCAGGCCGGGCTCACTGGCTGCTGGCAGAATGGTCAGCAGATTGATATCTTCATGGGCTGCTGCGCGAATGGCTCCCGGCTCTTCTTCGCCAGTGAACGGAGGATAGTGAAGTACCCTGAGCAAAGTATTTGGCGTGTCTTCAATCATATGTGGAAGCGGCTCGGAAAAGCCTTCTGCTACCTCACAAGGCGCATTACTTTCAACCCATCCCAGCAACTCACCCGCCAGATCAGAAGCTTTTTCATAATAATCTGTAATTTCTGATTTCAGTTCAGCAGGAATCCGGCCCCAGGGATAAATATGGTAATACTCTTTAATATCTTTCTTCTCATGCCCTTTGGCCACTTCAGAAACCTCTGGTGGAAAATAGCCGTCCTGCTTTTCAGGATCAAACAGAAAATCCTGTCTGGCGGGAGAATTAAAGAAGTTCAACCAGTTATCGTAAATTGACTGAACCAGGTTCTGACTCAAAGGGTGCTTGGTTAAAACCGCAAAGCCGGTTTCGCGGAGTGATTCAACAAATTTTTGAGCTGCATCTGTGGCCGTATAATCGACTACCTTAACGTCCATTATCCTGATATCCGGTCAGTAAAAGTGGCGAGATTTTATCGTTCAGTTCAAGAAAAGAACAAGCTTTATGCGGTATTAAAAGCATTAAACCGGCTTCATACAAAAAATTGATTTTTTATTCTCAATAGCCGCCAATAGGCTATAAGGGTCTATGATATTGGCGTTCACATTCGAATTCCGGACTGGATAGGGTTTCGATTCAATGACAAACACCAACCTCAAGCAAAAACCCTGGCGACATTTGACTCTGGCACTACTAATGGGACAGTCGACAGCCATGTACAGCTCTGCAGAACGCCCAACCGGGGTGCGAATTGAACGCGATAGCCTGGGAGAAGTGACTGTTCCCAGGGACGCCCTCTATGGTGCCCAGACCCAGCGGGCAGTTGAGAACTTTCCTGTCAGTGGGCAGCCATTGCCTCATCCTTTCATAGAAGCCATTATCCGCATCAAAAAAGCCGCAGCCCGAACCAATCAGTCACTTGAGTTACTGGCTGAAGAGAGTGCCCTGGCCATTATCGAAGCTGCAGATACTCTTATTGAAGGAAAATATGCGGATCAGTTTCCTATCGATGTCTACCAGACCGGGTCCGGAACAAGCAGTAATATGAATGTGAACGAAGTGATCAGTAATCTGGTCAATCGTACTTCAGGATTAAAAATCTCGCCCAATGATCACGTCAATATGGGACAAAGCAGCAACGACGTCATTCCTTCTGCTATTCACGTATCGTCTGCCTTGTTGATTCATAATCACCTGCTGCCCGCTTTGAATCATCTTCTGGAAGTGATGAAAAAGCGTCGGTTAGAGCTTGAGAATACCGTAAAAACAGGCAGAACCCATATGATGGATGCCATGCCCGTAACCTTTGGTCAGGAAATCAGTGGCTGGATAGCACTGATCAATAATGACCAACAACGAATCAGGCAGACCCTTGAGCGTCTCTATCAACTCACTCTGGGTGGCACCGCTGTTGGCACCGGAACCAACACTCATCACGACTTTGCAACAAAAGTCAGCAAACAACTGAGTCAGGATACCGGTTTGCTTTTCAAGCCTGCCAATAACTTCTTTGCAGCCCAGAGCCTGCCGGCCACAGCGCTTGAACTGTCCTCAGACCTTCGCAGTGTGGCGGTGTCACTGATGAAGATCGCCAATGATCTGCGCCTGATGAACAGTGGACCTTTGGCAGGGCTTGGTGAAATTGAACTGCCTACCCTGCAGCCTGGCTCCAGTATCATGCCGGGTAAGGTGAATCCGGTTATCTCCGAATCGGTTACCATGGCAGCCGCCCAGATCATGGGGCTGGACTCAGCCATCGCGATTGCCGCCCAGTCTGGCAATTTTCAGCTCAATGTCATGCTGCCGCTGATCGCCAACAATCTGATCAATAGCATTACTCTGGCCACCAATAGCAGCCTGATTCTCGCCGACAAGGCTATAGCCGACTTTACTGTCAGGGAAGCTCATATCAAGGAAACGCTGAGGCGCAATCCGGTACTGGTGACAGCTCTGAACCCATTGATTGGCTATATGAAGGCGGCTGAAATTGCCAAGCAGGCTTATCGTGAGAAACGTCCGGTCATCGAAGTTGCTAAAGAAAAAACCGGTATGTCGGAAGAGGCATTGAAGAAGATTCTGGACCCTGGACGGGCCACCAAAGGCGGCATTGTCAAATAGCCCGGCTTGCTAAAGAGGGCGTCACAAAAACCCGTTTTCGACACCCTTAACGAATGGTCAGCCGATACCAGATTAAGCCCAGATATTCATTAAGGGCCAGTTCACTGAGCCTGAGATTACGAACCCTCGGGATCCAATTGGCCCCTTTCTGCCAGGTGATCTCTTTCGAGTTGAATGCTGTGGGTGCCGGAATCACTTTGAAACCAGCCCTTTCAAAACTCAACACTGCCCGGGGCATATGCCAGGCGTGAGTAATCAGGACAACCGTTATCTGCTCTTTGCCTGCCAGCTTATTACCCAGCAGCTTTTTACTGTTCCGGGCATTTTGCCGGGTTGTCGTGCTCTGAGTTTCTTTCCATGAGACATCAACGTTATAGTCATTCTTCAGAACCCTGGCCATCATTTCCGACTCAGGTCGCTTCCCACCGCCAGTGGCCAGAATGGGGACTTCACACTCCCGGTGCAACAAGGCGGTATAACGAATACGCTCAAGTGACAGAGGGGTCGGCTGATAACCCTCCAGTTCAGCAGAGCTTCTCGGCCTTCCCCCTCCCAGCAGCACCATGGCATCGGCTTTTTTACAAAGACTCCTATCAACAGGAGGATATATCTCCAGCCCCCTGGCGAGAAGATTGGCAATAGGGGCAACCGAAAACAGATAGAGAAAAATCAGGGCCAACCACGCCAGCAAGCCCATTGTTGTTTTAAAGATCATGTTTTAAAGATCATTCCCAAAATCAGCATCCATAGAATATTAAAGGGGGGAAGCTGTCAGCCTCTCACCCCAATCAGCTACTGTAATTCACCAACAATATAACATCGTTACTGAGAAAAAAGCTTAACCGTTCAGGAGCCTGTCAGAATGATCTGATTCAGGCATTCAACCTGATAGCAATGAGTCAAAAAAATGACAAGGCCCAGCTTGATGGGATCAATAAGAATTTACTTATTCAGCCGCCACTAATGCTGATATTTTAAGCTTTTTCGTAACATCCAGTATTCAGTATTCCGGCTCAGGACTATTTATCTGACAAGAGATCCTGATAATAGATCGGAAAGCACGTACTAAACCCCTGATCCAGACATGAGTTAATAAAGCCACTGACAAACTTTTATTGAAGTAGCCTTATGACCGAAAAAGAGAAAATGCTTGCAGGACTGGATTACCTTGCATTTGATTCAGAATTGACCCAGGATCGCCTCGAGGCCAAGAAGCTGTGTCACCGCTTTAATCAAGTTTCACCGGACGACAAAACACAACAGGCAGAGGTTCTCAATGAACTTCTGGGTACCCTTTCAGAAGCATGGATAGAGCCCTTTTTCTATTGTGATTATGGCTACAATATCCACTTGGGAGAGAACTTTTATGCCAACCATCACTGCACGATTCTCGACGGTGCTAAAGTCACCATTGGTAATGATGTGTTGTTTGGCCCCAGTGTCACCATAAGTACTGCGGGACACCCTCTGGATTCAGTAACCCGAAACACAGGGCTGGAGTTCTGCAAACCCATCACCATCGGTAATAACGTCTGGCTGGGCGCCAATGTGAGCGTCAATCCCGGAGTAACTATTGGCGATAATTCTGTGATTGGAGCGGGCAGTGTGGTGACTCGTGACATTCCTGCGAATAGCGTGGCAGTGGGAGCACCCTGCAGAGTCATTAAATCAGTCATGAACAAAGAAGCCATCTTATCACCCTTAAGCTGATGAGATAGCTTTATCTTGACATCCTCTAAAAGTACGGGGCTTTCCGCTCATTCAGGTAAAAGGCCTCTGATTCACGACTTCACTTCGGCTTCCTCTGGTTTTCGAGACGTCAGACGAGCAAACAGAATGCCCACCTCAAACAACAACCACATCGGGCCAGCCAGCAGAGTCTGGGAAATTACATCAGGAGGGGTCAGCAGCATGCCCAGAACAAAGCAGCCTACGACAATATAGGGACGCTTTCCAGACAGGGACTCAACGGTTGAGACTCCCGACCAGATCAGAAGCACAGTGACAACAGGAATCTCAAATGCCATACCGAAGGCAAAAAACAGTTTCAGAATAAAATTCAGGTAACTGTTTATGTCGGTCATCACCGTGACACTCTCAGGGCCGGTGCTGGTAAAGAACCCAAAGATCAGCGGAAAGACCACAAAGTAGGCAAAAGCCACTCCGACATAAAACAGTACGACACTGGCAATCAGCAGTGGTACAGCCAGCCTCTTCTCGTGCCTGTATAGCCCCGGCGCAATAAACCCCCATATCTGATTGAGGATAAAAGGAATAGCGGCAAACAGTGACAGGACCATTGTCAGTTTGAAAGGTGCCAGAAAGGGCGAAGCAACATCCGTTGCGATCATGCTGCTATTTTCCGGCAGAAAAACTCGCAGAGGCTCTGAAAAGAATTCATAGAGCGTACTGGAAAAGTAGAAGAGCCCGGCAAAAATAATCAGCACAACAACGATGCTGCGCAGAATACGGGTTCTCAGCTCTAGCAGATGCTGAACCAAAGGTTGTTGCTTGTCACTGCTCTCGGTAGTAGACGACATTTATTTGTTATCCTGAAAATCACTCCGATGGCCAGATACTTAAGCATACTCAACTGAAAACCCTTCTCACAATCAGTAGATTCAATAGGACAGCCACTACTTGCGAAAAAAAACAGCCGCCATTCTGCACAGAACCCTATCTGAAATGATTTCCAATAAGTACCTGGCCAGTTGGTTTCGCATATTCTGGCGAGTGGATTTTTTCATCCTTCAAGGCGCAACGACGGGCGCGTAGCCATAGCTACGCAACCAGAGTTGGAACGCAGAAGGGTGGAAAAAGCCGCCGTCCAGAATATGCGAAACCAACTGGTTAGGTACTTAAGTGAATTCATTCGATTAATGACATACCCATCCTTACAATGGCGGGCAATATTTGTGAGGACAGTTTATGAGACACTCGATTCTCGACATCTTCTGGCGCTTTCTGGTGCTGGGTTGCTACTCCTTCGGGGGACCCACAGCCCACATTGGCTACTTTCATAAAGAGTTTGTAGGACGTCGCAAATGGCTCAGCGAAAGAGATTACGCTGACACCGTAGCCCTCTGCCAGATGCTGCCCGGACCGGCCAGCAGTCAGGTGGGAATGAGCATAGGTTTTGAACGTGCCGGCCTGCCGGGTGCTGTGGCCGCATTCCTGGGTTTCACCCTTCCTTCTGCCCTGATCATGATCCTGCTGGCACTGGGCTACAGTGAGATATCCGGCATCCCTGCCGCTATGGGAATGCTACAGGGCATCAAGCTGTTTGCCGTTGCTGTCGTGGCAGATGCCCTCATCAAAATGGGCAAATCATTATGTCCGGATCGTCCCAGGGTGACATTAGCGGTGTTGTCGGCAGGGGCCATGTTGCTGCTCCCCCACGTATTCACCCAGATTGGGGTGATTTTTGTGGCGGCAGCCTGTGGATTCGTCATCTACAAAGATCAGTCTGCTCATGACGACCATGCCCGGGTTAAAGGCAGCAAACGACAGGCCTTTGCTGCACTGGTTCTTTTTCTTGCCGGCCTTATCTTGCTGCCTTTCTTTGCAGATATGTCAGACTCTACCAGCCTGAGCCTGTTTGACAGTTTCTATCGCGCCGGTGCTCTGGTGTTTGGCGGCGGTCATGTTGTTCTGCCGATGCTTCAGGCTGAAGTTGTACATCCCGGCGGTGTTACCCCGGACGCCTTTCTGGTTGGCTACAGTGCCGCCCAGGCAGTACCTGGCCCTATGTTTGCCTTGGCTCCTTTTCTGGGCGGTGTATACGGCGATAGCTACAGTATTTCCCATGCACTGGCCGCTCTGTTGGGTATTTTTGCTCCCTCTTTCCTTCTGCTGGCAGCGGCCTGGCCCTTCTGGAACCGTCTGAAAGCCATGCCAAAGCTGAGAGCCGCTATCAATGGCATTAATGCGGCGGTGGTAGGCTTGCTTCTGGCAGCCTTTTACAATCCGGTGATTACGCTGGCCATCAAGGATGCTCAGGATGTTGCCCTGGCATTGTTGGCTTATCTGCTTCTGGCTGTCTGGAAGCTGCCAATTGCCTGGATGGTTCCCCTTTTTGCAGGCATTGGTTTTCTGTTGATCTGACACTGAGCAGACACTTCCGGGGAACTTTTCACTCCCCGGAGACTCTAAACTATATAAGCTTTTGGAGGGTACGATTATGCAATTCGTGGTGTTCTGGGATATCAACTGGCTGAAGGAACGACTGATAAAGAAGCCTCTCTCTGGTCGGGAAACATACCTCTATGCGATATGCTGGCTGGCATTTCTAACCCTGGCTTTTTTTCCTGGAAGCATCAATGACCGCTCTGCCCATTCAGTCTGGCTTGAGGCCATAGAGCTCTTGATTCCTGTCATTGCTATCTTTTACGCCTGGCTCTGCAACGGGGGTCTTCAGGGAGAACAGTTCTGGACCCGACTGATTTCAATAGGTTGGGTCGTCACCATGAGAGCGTTGGTGTTCAGCCTGCCGATCTTTTTAATATTGGCTTTTGCACCCATGGAACAGTCAGAGCTTATTTTTGAATCCGTCGCCACATTGGTGAGTTTATTCATAATCTGGCGGCTGGGGAGTCATATCGAAGGACTAAGGGAAGTCAATATGACTAAAAAAACTTCCCTGTGAGCGGATGTTTTACTGTTACTTTTCCTTCTCGAGAGTCTTGATTCTGGCTCTCACCTGCCTTATGTCCCGCCACAGTTGAAAGCTTTCTGCAGGGTTCTTATACCACTTCAATTTGTCTTTTTGCTTAATCATATTGTTCAATACATCTTGTTCGTTAACTAATCTGACCTGACGCCCCCCCCATTCGACAGCATGTGATGCAGTCTGATAAAGTTCTTCTGCTTCATGCTTGACGGCATCAACAACCTTAACTGCGGCTTTTTTTATCTGATTCAGAGGACCCTTCTGTCTTGCTCTCTTTGCTTCGGCCATTCGGCTTTTTTGTTCCTTACGAATTTTTTCATTTTGGAGCTGGGCACTGGTTTTGGCATTTTCCGCCTGGGTTCTGACTTTTTGAGCTTGCTCTAGTGTGCACTGTTGCGCAACCTTCGATCTGTACTGTCCAGCCTGTTTTTCCAGATGATGAGCTTGAGCCAAAAAGAATTCTTTTGACTCCTTCAGGATGGGTTTGCCATCGACAGCCTCAGCAGCTCGATGATCATATCGCCCGACCTGCTTGCCTTTGACCTTGTTCGAACTCTGTGAAGGTGACGCTCCCACCAAGCCTTTGAGAAAATTTACTGGTCCAGCCATGGCTCATAATCCTCCTTGAAAGCTGAAAATACCTTACATCTAACTATCGACGATTTTCAGGTTTCTTCCATCAGTAGACGGTGTTTAGCGAAATTCTTCTCCCATACCTTCGCCAAAAACGTTATATTGTAACAACCTCAATCAGTTTCAGATGTCATGACCAAAGCAATCCCTACTAACCTGATTACCGGCTTCCTCGGATCCGGTAAAACCACTGCGATCCTTCATCTTCTTGCCAACAAGCCCAGAGACGAAACCTGGGGTGTGCTGGTGAATGAGTTTGGAGAAATCGGCATTGATGGCGCCATAATGTCGGGCAAAGGCGCAGTTGTCCGGGAAGTGCCCGGTGGCTGCATGTGCTGCGTGGCCGGGCTGCCCATGCAGATAGGGTTGAATATGCTGATTGCCCGCAGCAAACCAGACCGTATTCTGATCGAACCCACAGGGCTGGGGCATCCGGAGCAGATTCTGCAGACGCTGTCAGGTGAGCACTATTGCGATGTACTCGACCTGAAAGCCAGTATCTGTCTGGTGGACCCCCGGAATCTGAAAGACCAACGGTATCTGGATAACGAAAATTTTCAGGATCAGATCGCTCTGGCAGACGTTATCGTGGCCAATAAGACCGACTGTTGTGAGGATTCCGACAAAGAGCGTTTTGACGACTTCTGCAGCTCTATGGAAAACAAAACACTCAAAACAGCCTGGGTGGCCCATGGCGCACTGGAGCAGCAATGGCTGGATCTTCCCAAAGGCCATCAGGTCGCTCTGCACCCGGATGCGCATCACTCACACAGCGCCATGCCCCAAACCGCCCCCCTGCAACTGCCTGATGGCGAGCTGTTTATCCGGCGAGAGAACAAGGGACAGGGCCATTTCAGCTGTGGCTGGCTGTACAGTTCAATGCTGGTGTTTTCCTTCGATGCACTGTTTCATCTGTTCAACAGCATACCCGCCAAACGTCTGAAAGCTGTGGTTAATACCCATCTCGGGCCAAGGGCATTTAATGCCCAGGATGGAGTAGTCAGCATCATGGAACTGGAAGAATGCGATAACAGTCGGATTGAGGTGATTCACAACGAACCTCTGGCATGGGATGAGATTGAAGAGTTATTGTGCCAGGCAGCAGGATTGGTGCCTGATTCAGAGTGAAGGCTTTACCAGTTACAAAAACGGGACCTCCATGAGATCCCGTTTCCAGAAAGTGTTGTGTTTCATCTGGATAATAAGCTTGCCAGAATCAAGCGCCGCAGCACTTCTTGTATTTTTTACCACTGCCACAGGGGCAAGGATCATTGCGACCAATTTTGGTAACAGAAACCGGATCTGGCGTTTCCGTAATGGCTTCCCAACGGGTGCGAACTCCCAAGTCAATGGAAGCCAGCTCCCTGGCTACAGAGGGCACTGCAGACAGCATCTTGCCAATGTCAGGCCCCCCCGGTTTTTTGGCTTTATCCATTAGCTGCTCAGGGTTGGACCAGACGCTGAGGAGAATGGTGCAGGCCGTCCAGGATTCTTCCAGCTCTTTCATGGCCTGGTGCTGGAATATTTCTTCCCAGAAGTTCACCAGCATGGCATTGGCTTCACCGAAACCTTTGGACCACTTTTGAAGATTGGGGAACAGCTCATCTTCCGGCGTTTCTGACAGACAGTCTTCAGGAATGATATCCAGCCCCATTGCAGCAGTCCGCTCAATCGTGTCGCAAAGATTAAACAATATACGGTGAGCATCTTTTTCCTGCTGCGCATCCCTAAAAGCAGGTGTTTCACCAAAGATTTTTTTAAACCAGCGGTTGGGTGGCACCGGTTGAGGCGAGCCCCAGATACCAAACAGGAAACCTTCCAATTCCTGATAGGACATCTGGCCATACTCAGACAGCATGGTTGCCAATGTTGCCTTCTGGGCATCGTCAAAACGCCAGTCAGGAATGAAGGAACGGGTTTCTCTCAAACCCAGCTCAATCTCCACGTCCTCAATATCACCATGAACCTCACGATCAACTTTACCACGCTCAAAAGCATCGCGGATGACTTTAGCTGCTTCTTTGCCGTGCAGATCGATCAGGGCACCGACCAAGGCCGTATTCAGATAGTTCCCATCATCTTCCCTGTCTTCCAGAAGCTGCTGAAGGCCTGCTACTGTGCTTTCACGATCCGCGTCATGGTAAGTCGCATTCCAGCGCAGAGACTCTATAGCCAGATCCCGGGCATCTTCATTTTCCCCGGTGTTTCTGGCAATGCTCCAAAGGCGATCAGTGGCCACTTTACCAAGACGACCGACCACAGAAGGCAGATACTCTGAAATCACAAAATGTTCATCATCTTTGTAGAACAGCTCCAGCAGAGGTTCTACCGCTTCTTTTGCCTGCAGAATACCCAGAACTCTCCAGGCATGAACGGGTGACCAGACGGTATCGGCATCGTCATGGTCAAAGAAGGCCCAGTCCTGAGCCAACTTCAACAGCTCCGGGATGTGCGACTCATTAAATTCAAAACGGCTGTAATCCGTCCAATCCTGCCAGTCGCAGTGGCCCAGACCAAGAAGTTCAGAAATAGGAGAGGTATAAGGACTCATGGAGATATCCGAAGGTGATCCGTACAGAAAGGCACGCAATCATAGTAGATCAGTTCAACTAATCCAACATCCTCGAGCTCCTTCAGAATAAATACTCCGGAGAGATTATGACGCTCATTCAAACTAACGTCTGAGAATAGCAATCCAGCGGCCAAGATTAAGCAGGCTGCCCAGCGCTGCAGCAACATAAGTCATGGCAGCCGCTTTTAATACCTCTCTGGCAGCAGGCATATCTTTTTCTGACAGGTAACCCTCCGCCAGAATGGGCAGGGCTTTTTTAAAGCTGGCATCCAGTTCAACGGGCAAATTGATCAGTTGCACCCAGATGGCCGCTAGCATACCGGAGATACCGACCAAAACCGTTAGCAACATGCTGTGTGGAACCCGGGTCAGGGCGAAAATCAGTGGCGTAATCATCAGTGCCATGGCACTGAAACGCTCTATGGTTATGGCGAGACGTATCCGCCTCTGACGAAGCATAAATCCGGCATGTTTTTCCTGATGCTGAAGCGCATGTCCGGTTTCATGGGCCGCGACAGCAACTGCTGAAACTGAACGTCCATCGTAGTTTTCCGGAGAAAGCGAAATCAGCCACTCTTCCGGGTTATAGAAGTCTTCTCCCTGGTTGCCTTTGATAACCTTTACACCCTCAAGGCCAAAGCGTTCCACAAGATGTTCAGCCAGCTCGCCACCGGTTCCCTGGAGATCCGGACGATCACTGCTATGTAGTCTGATTGTTCGCTTTACCCAGATCTGGGGACCAAACACCAGAACAAGAATCAACAACCCCAGGATGACAAAGACCATTCCATGCTCTCCAATCCATTGATAATGTTTTAGCCCGGAAATTTCGTAAACTATCGAGCTTTTCGCTCAGCCATTCTCTTGATTTGCAGCGTTTTTATACGCTTTCAGGATTAAAAAATGGCCTGTTCACGTACCACGTCGGCGATCACTTTCAAGACGACCAGGGCCAGAATCAGCCTTGGGGCCCAATGCATATTTTTTACATCTTTAAAGAATTGCAGCATGTTTTTCAGCCCATATTACCGCTTACTGTTTGTGAAAAGGTCTTTCATAATGAAAAATAATTTCACTTTTTCACTTGTGGCTGAGAAGCTTTATATCATATCTCGGCTGCCAGCTCATATAAGTGTCCGTCGCTGGCGTGGTTCAATGGCGGTATATTTCTATCTCTGCTGTTTGCTAAAATCCTGACCTGAATCGGGAAGCCTGGCATTATTGGCCGATCTGGTTTCTGAATCCTTGCCTCACTCCAGAATCTGCTTTTCATGGCTATATCGAATTTTGCCCCTGAGTATAATCACCGAGCCGTGTCCAGCCTTCTGCTGGATATCGCTGTTCTGCTTACGTCATCCGGTGCACATACAAACAGGGTTGATCGTAATATACGACGAATATCTTATGCCCTGGGATATGACATTGAACTATTCTTCTCCTTTGCCGGGATTACTTTGACTCTATCTGATCGAGAGAGCCCCCACCTTCAACACACTGCTTTTAAAAGAGTTGGCAATTACGCTGTAAACCTCAGTGTGGTATCCGCCATCAGTCGAATGAGTTGGAAAGTCGCTTTTGAAAACTGGCCCATGACCGACATTGCCATAGAAATAGAGCGCATCCGAAGCATTCCTCATTACCCAAAAATGGTATTGCTGGTCATGATAACTCTGGCAGGTATGGCCTTTTGTCGACTGGCCGGCGGAGAAGTTCTGGCCATGCTGCTGGCAGGTGCGGCGACAGCCATTGGCTTTACAGCCCGAAATATATTGCTGGCCAAGGGTTATAACCTTGCCCTGACCGTTGTCGCTGCTGGCTTTATCGCCAGTACTATCAGTGGACTGGGTCTGGTGTTTCACTGGGGAGATTCTCCGGAAATAGCTGTAGCCACTTCCGTTCTTTTTTTGATTCCGGGCGTGCCGCTGATCAACGGTATTATTGATCTCATGCATGGCTATATTATTGTCGGACAGGCACGCGCCACGCAGGGCATTGTTATCGCATTTGCCATTGCCACAGGTATCGTCATCAGCTCCGCAATGTTGGGAGTTCATCAATAATGAGCGGCTTGCTGTTAGAAAAGTGTCTTTGGGCTGCTCTGGTCGCCATGGGCTATGCTACGCTGTTCACTTCGCCTATTCGGGCATTCTGGGCTTCAGCTTTTCTGGCTGCCCTGGGATACGGGCTGAGAGGTGTAGCCCTGCAGTTTGGTCTCGATTTACTGACATCCACACTGCTGGCATCATGCACCATGGGCTTGCTGTCGATTCAGTTAGCACATTGGGTGCACACGCCTACTACTGTTTTTATGGCACCCGCTGTTATTCCGATGGTGCCGGGCGTCTATGCCTATAGAAGCATTATGGGGCTTATGGAGATGAGCCAGGCCACCACCTTCTCAAGCGATCTTTTAATGCAAACCGTCAGCTATGGGTTGAATACACTATTTATTCTTTTATCCCTCGCCGTCGGCGTCACCATTCCATCTCTGCTCTTTAAGAATCGCAGTGTCAAAGACATCCGTTTCCTGAAATCCCGTCGCACAAGAGTCTAATTTCTCATAAGTAGCTGGTTAAGTTGTCATCCAGGGAGTGTCAGGCAGTTTATCGAGATTCTGCTCATATCTGTTCAGATTGAAAGTCGCATCATTTTGAATCACATCGATAATCTCGACCGAAAGGGCGCAGGCAATATAGTCCATGGCTTCCTGTCTATCCATACCCGTCATGGTCAGCCTGAGCAGTGTCTCTTTAACCCTTGTGGGGTTATTCCCGGTCAGCTGGTTTTCTACGATTTCCAGCAAATGCGCCTCAGTGACCAGATCATCATCAATCATGGCAGTTTTCCGATTATTAAATGGGGTAATCTTAGCGTTTTACCTTATCGATTGGCAGCCTGACGATGACTGAAATGGTTGAAATTCCGGAAGACTATTATCTAACCAACTTCCTGTCACTGCTGGATTTTGTTAATCATCATTATGAAGACCTGTTGGTGGATGATGAAAATAGTTTTCTCAGCTGTTTCCATGCTGCCTCTGAACCTGCCCGGCGTCTCTATGTACGTCTGATTTGCAGAAAGGGCCCCTTGTTCCGCTCAGACTTATTGAAGTATCCGGAAATATTGGCCATAACCCCGGCAGCCCGTGAGCTTGAGAAGCTGGGGCTACTGGCTGTTAATCCTGATATTAACGTCTCGGAACTGGTTCAACTTGGCACCAAGCCAGAGCTCTTGAAGTGGTTCAGCTCAGTCAGTGGCCTTTCCTCGAAGTTGAAAAGACCTGAACTTGTTGAACGGATTGTGGCTGAAGTCTCTCAGTCACCCGATCTGCCTTTTGATATTTATAAGCCTCTTTTCGCCGAACAGGTTCAGAATCTACAATTCCTGTTTTTTGGTAATCTCCATCAGAATCTGACCGAATTTGTGCTGCAAGACCTGGGACTTTATAAGTTTGAAAATTACCCTCTGGAAAAAAGCAATCGACTATTCAAAACCCGGCAGGAATTAAACGACGCTTTACAACTATCTAAGTTAGGCATTCTCGCTTATGAAGCAGAATTTGATAAAGACTCTCAAGCCCTTTGCCATTTACAAAATGAACTCCCCGCCCCACCTGCCAGCCCCATTCTAAAGAGGCGCTTCAGCCGCCTGGTCAACCGGATCGCCAGGGAATTGGAGCGTAAAGAACGGTTCGATGAAGCTCTGAGCCTGTTTGCACAATCAAACCTGCCGCCAGCTCTGGAAAGAATGGCTCGTATCCACCAAAAGCTTGGAGAGATAAAGACCAGCGAAACGATTTGCACCCATATTCTGAAACAACCTGCCAGCGATATGGAGCTGGAGTTTGCCAAACGATTCATCAGAAAATTAAGGGGGGAGAAAACCTTACGAAAACAATCCCGTTTTTCTGAAAAACGCCTTTCCCTAGCTGATAGCAGCGAAAGGGTTGAATTTCAGGTGCAAAAACACTTTCAGAATAATGGCTGGAAAACATTCTATGTAGAAAATACTCTGATCTGCGGGCTGGCAGGTCTGCTGTTCTGGGACATTCTGTTTGCCGATATTCCAGATGCCTTCTTTCATCCTTTCCAGAGTGCGCCTGCTGACTTATCGACCCCCGACTTTTACCGTAAACGACAGAATTTGTTTGAAAAAAGATTCAGACAACTGAAAACGTCTGATGTGACCCGGGAGGCTCTGACTATTTATCAACAAAAGCGGGGCATTTCCAACCGTTTAATCTATTGGCCCAGGCTGTCAGAAGAGTTAATCACGCTTGCCTGCGACCTGATACCCCGGCCTCACCTGAAAGCCATGCTGGAAAAACTGGTTTTCGACTTTGCCCATAATCGTACTGGCTTTCCCGACTTGATTCTTTTTCAGCCAGAAACCCGGGAGTATCGATGGTTAGAAGTAAAAGGCCCTGGTGACCGACTTCAGGAAAATCAGAAACGCTGGCTTTCATTTTTTTCCGAACACGATATACCGGCTGAAGTTATTTATGTCGGTTGGCAGTAGTCAGAATGGTGTCATGACCATCGCCGAGATCAGCCTCTTTGGGTAAACGCACACTAAACTGGACCGACTTTCCTTTAATCTTGGTCAGGCTTAAATGCTTTTTCAGAGTCCGGTTTCTGAAAAGATTTCCTCTTCCCCGTCCGACGCTGAGGTATTTCTTTGATAAGCTGGTGGAGGGTTTGCAGGTGCAGTTAGGGTGGATCGACTGTCTCTTTCTTCATAGGGTGGCGGTTGCATTGAAATAATGGGCGGATAAGAATGGCTACCGGCATCTTCATCAGCCCGGAGTAAACCCTGAAGCACGGGAGTACTTTCAGGCTGGTCTATTACTGGCAAATGTCTGCGACAGACATCATCTGCCTCAGTTATACGACGACACCGGATACTGCAGCCATCGTTCCGATATGCACTGACTGCTGGGTAAGCCAGACAACCAATACTGGAGCCAGTAATGCCACCGATAATAAGTCCTGTGGGACTAGTTCCACTTCCAATAGTGGCAACACTCCCTAAAAGGCAACCAACAGCACCTCCAAGGCCTGTAGAAATTCCAGTAGAAATCCCGTGTCTTCGAGCACTTTGCAACGTCGGGTCCTGGCAAATACATTCTACTATTGTTGCACTTCCTGCTACCTGCATCACATCCTACCCCCATTAATGATTTATGTTGTCATTATTCAATTGGACTAAAGTATCTGAAAAAAGTTCCTCAGTTTTTGTCAGAAAACATCCAGAGCCTTTGAGAGTGAGTTAATACTTTAAATGCTTTTTCAAACCGTAGTTTCTGAAAAAATTTCCTCTTGCCCATCCGGCGCTGAGTCATGTCGTTGGTAGGGAGGCGGAGGATCTGCAGGTGTGGTCAGGGTGGCTCGACTGTCTCTTTCTTCATAGGGTGGCGGTTGCATTGAAATAATGGGCGGATAAGAATGGCTACCGGCGTCTTCATCAGCACGGAATGACCCCTGAAGCATGGGGTTACTTCCGGGTTGGTTCATTACTGGCAGATGTCTGTGACAGGCGACGTTTGTCTCAGTTATACGACGGCAGCGGATAGTGCAGCCTTCAGTCCGGTATGCACTACAAGCCGCGTAAGACAGACCACCAAGACAGCAACCAGAAGAGCACCCGATAAGAAATCCTGCGTAAGTACTTGCGGTTGCGAGAGGCAGCGCATTCCCGGTGAAGCCAGCAATCAGGCCTCCACAACATGCAGAAGTTCCGCCAAGAATGCCGTGTTTTCGAGCAGTTTTCGTCGTTGGGTCTGGGCAAATACATTCTAATATTGTTGCACTTCCTGATACCTGCATAACATCCTACCTCCATTAATGATTTATGTTGTTATTACTTTATTGGACTAAGGTACATTAAAAAAGTTCCTCAGTTTTTGTCAGAAAAGTGAATTTTTCTCTCTGTCAACAATCACGGAGCAGCAGGGATCATTGCTTAGTGCCTGACAGGCACAGTCTCTGATATGTGATGCATGGGAATAGCGTGACGGAACCCGGAAAGGTTCATTATTCGGTGTCAACAAGGACAATCAATGAAATGGCGCTCTCGTAGGGAATCGAACCCCAATCTCAGCCTCCGGAGGGCCGCGTGTTATCCGTTACACCACGAGAGCATCGTCTGGCGTAGCCCCGACGGGGCTGAGGCAGGTTAGAATCCCTGTCCAGCTGAGCTACGACTGTTTAAAAGCCAATTGACTTCAGGGCTTTCAGCGGAGGCCAATATTACTGATCAGCTTCCTGCCTGTCTATGGCTTTTTGCCGCAAATACGGTTTTAGGCACTGGTACCTCAAGCTGAACAGGTTTTGGTGGATTCGTCAACTGTCTGCTAATAACCTTTCCTGGCAGCCGGGGTCCTGCATGCATAAGCGTGTCTTGTCTGGTGGAAATACCTGTGACCAACCTTTTTTGCTTTTTCAAACGCCCTATCCGAGGTGACGTAAGATTCAGCATTTGCCATGAACTCAGGGAACTGATGAGAAAAGATGAAATCTGATCTGGACGAACATGACACTGCCTTCTATACATCAAGCACAAATCTCAAAGCAGCACTTAATCACAAATTCAGGGACTGCCAAGTAGATGCATTCCTGTGGATTTTTTTGTGACGCTTGCTCTCTTTATTAAAATCAAAATGGTGTAGCTGTTTATGCGCTTGTTTATTTTTTTAGTTTTCAACTTAATTTTAACAATAGGGTACGCTGACGTATGTCCAATTTGTCTGCATGAAATTATCAGTGGTCAGCAAAGTACCAGCCTTTGTTGCGGACATGATTTTCATAAGGATTGTATAGAGACATTGCGATCAAATCATCGTGATCTGTTATGCCCGGTTTGCAGGCAGCGATCCCGAGTACACCATGGTGCAAGTTCGGGAGATCATAGTGTTTGTTTTGGGCAAGAACCTGCGGTTGAGGCACTTTCCAGACCAGAGCTTCAGGCAAATATGATTGTCGAGCTACAAAACAAACCGGCAAGTCCTAAATTATTATCTGCAGCAGCTCTATTTGTACAATCACAACTCCATTGTCCACCAAGAGACGATAATGACAGAAGATTATACAAAACATTACTTGATTTGTTCTTTCAGCGTTTTTCAGAGTTAAGCGAAGCCGATCGGTGGAAATCAGTAGAAGCTTTTCGAATGTTAATGGATATAACATGCAAGCCAGAGACACAGACTCAGACAGAGAATCAGACAGAGACTCGGACAGAAACTCAGACAGAGACTCAGATTCAGACTCAGACAGTGGCAGAGACAGTGGCAGAGGCAGAGACAGAGACAGAGACACAATGACAGCTGATTTTATTTAGCAAAATCGCCGCGTAAACCCTCGCCCAATCGAGGGTGTCGCAAATAAAGAAGCACCAATGTTTATATTTCGACAAATAGTTCAATACAATCAATCTGTTAAACAATTAGCTGATATGACAAACGTTTTGATCTATAATCCGCGTTGCTTAAAAACAATTCGGTTGCTGGCGGTGCCCTGAGCACACAATAATAAGATCATCGCAATGGTTTATTCAGGTCCACCAGATCTAACCATAAGCAGCATAAGCGTTGAGATGCCCGACGTAGCCAAGTGCCACTGGCCAATTACAGTAAATTGTGCCACTGACTCATTACATGGTGCCGCGGGCCTTTGTCGATATAGGGGATAAGTGAGTGTCTCGGGTAACTCAAATACGTACGTTAATTGCCTTGGTCGGAGGCCTGTTTTCCGTCCTGGCGTTCGCCAAGCCTGTTGAGCTGGATGATATTTCCCGTAAAGAAGTAGCCGAGCGCATCGCTCCTCTTGGCTCTGTGTGTCTTGAAGGTGAAGAGTGTGCTGCCAATGCCGGTGCTACTGCCAGCACCGCCAGTGGTCCTCGTTCCGGTGAGCAGATCTTCAACCAGTTCTGTACTGCCTGCCATACTTCCGGTCTGCTTGGCGCTCCCAAGAAAGGCGACAAGGCTGTCTGGGAAACCAAACTGGCTGCAGCGGGTGATTTCAGCAAGCTGCTGGGTAATGCCATCAAAGGTGTCGGCAGCATGCCTCCAAAAGGAACCTGCGGAGATTGCTCTGACGAAGAGATCAGCAACGCCATTGAATTCATGAGTGGCCTCAAGCCCTGATACGCTTCAGTGTTGTCAGCTTCGCTGGCTCTCAGGCCAGTGGACTGACAAAGCCTTCCGGCTTAACAGCCAGAATTGAACAGTAGATATTGTTCAGAATATTCTCAGCCGTATTCCCCATCAGTACTCCACGGGCATGACGGCTCAGAGTTCCCATAACGATCAGATCCACATTAATTTCGTTGGCCAAATTCTCTATTTCTCTGGCAGCGTTGCCTTTCAACAGGTGTACTTTTACTCTGTCAGATTCAGGATCAATGCCCGCATCAACCAGAGTCTTATCCAGTCTCTGCTGATAGCGCTGATGAGTGCTCTCCTGAAGATCATAGATCTCCTCATCACCCAACATCCTCAATGCAGGCTGGTTCAACGGCAGGTTCCAGACTGTCACTATATGCAGCTCAGCGTCTTCCTGACTGCTGAGATAGTGACCATGAAGGAGCAGATTTCTATTCAGGGCCACCGCATCAGAGTCCGGGTCACCGACATCGACCGCTACCAGAATCTTGCCGGTGAAATCAGGCAGCTGATCCCTGCAGGCCATCATCAACACAGGGACCGGACATTTTCTTAGCAGCGCCAAGTCATTACCAGTTAACTGATTACGAACCAATGCCCCAGAGGGATCTGCAAGCTTGATAACCAGGTCTACACCAAATTCTTCAATTAAACCCGCAATGAGCTGTCTTGGCTTGCCAGCGACAATATGAACTTCGGCTTCAATGCCTTCTTCCCACGCCAGTTGCCTGAACTTCTCGGCATCCAGTTCCAACTGCTTTCTCATGGCAGCCTCCAGCTTGCTTTCCAGAGGTATGAACTGAAGCTTGCGCATAATTTCCAGGCTTTGATCAAAAAAGGCCATGATAAGTCTGGCGTGGTTATCAGCCACCAGCCTAAAGGCCTGTCTTAACTCGAGCTCGCTGGTATGACTTCTGGTAATGGCCACCATAACGGTCTTGAAAGCATGCATAGTCAACCCCATACAGTTCGCATCGGGCTTGTCGAATTACGTGCCGCCATTCTGCGACAAGCTCAGAACGAACGAAGTGTGTATATCAGTTCCTGGCTGCACCGGAAGCAAGACTCCAGAAAACGCCTCAGATCATCTCACCAATAACCGGAATAATAGACAGCACCAGTAAAAGCGCCATAGTGATGTTAAATGCCCTTTGATAAGACGGCTGTTGCAACACCTTTTTCAGACGAACACCAAAAAATAACCAGACGCCTACGCAGGGAATCGCAGCGACCAGAAAGGCCAGGGCAATGACAATCACTTGCAGAAATACATCTCCGGACACTGTTGTATAAGCAGCCACGGCACCTGTCGCCATAATCCATGCCTTCGGGTTTACCCACTGAAACAGGGCTGACTGTATAAAAGTCAGTGGTCTGGACTTGCCGCCATTTAAATCGGCAGGTGCAGACTTTGCGATGAGCCAGGCAAGGTATAGAAGATAAGCGACACCCAGAACCTTGATAATATCGTGAAGCACTGGAAAAAGATCAAACACCGCCCCCAGCCCCAAACCCACAAACAACACCATCAGAGGAAAGCCAAGACAGATGCCCAAAAAATGGGGGATGCTCTGTCGGGTGCCATAATTCATCCCCGAGGTCATGATCATGACATTATTGGGTCCCGGAGTAATCGTACTGGAAAAAGCAAAAGCCAGCAGGGACCACAAAACGATGCTCAACTCGCCACTCATTATGAAACTCCCGTTACTGTTATCTGGCCTTTGAGGAAGAGTACAGCGGCTCCACGCAGCAACACCCTGTCCTCAACCCATTCACACCCCAGCTCCCCCGTTCTTCGGGAAATCTGTTCAGCTTTGAGTGTTCTTTTGCCCAATAGTCCAGACCAATAAGGAGTTAGCATAGTATGAGCTGAACCGGTGACCGGATCTTCTTTATGAATGGGAAGCACTTTCATTATTTGTTCCTTTCTTCGGTTGTCCGATCAAAAACGATTTGGACTCTCTTGTTTTGTTTGCCTTTACTTTCAACCGGCATAAATTGTCACCATACAATTTTGTTTTTATTTTGCTTTTTTCATTTGATTGCAGTTTATAGGCTGCTTAAAATGGTTCAATCCTTTTATTGTCACCATGACAATCATGTAAATAGCTGAATCTATGATCGACTGGCAACCTGATCTGGATCGTTTTTCCGGTCCCAAATACAAAGCGCTGGCTGACGCTATAGAAGAAGCCATAAAGGAGGGCAAGCTAAACAGTGGCGACCGGCTGCCCACACATCGCTCTCTATCTGAGCAACTGGGTGTCACCATCGGGACAATTACACGTGGCTACGCTGAAGCTGAACGACGGCGGCTTATCATCGCAAGAGTGGGAAGTGGTACATTTGTTCTTGGCAAGGTCTGGGAAAAAAGAGATTTCTCTATTCCAGAGCCCCGGGAATCCGACCTGATCGACCTTAGCCTCAGCTTGCCCGTCCCGGCCAACCGAGAACAAACCCTGGCCAGGAGCCTAAGTTCAATAGCCGAAAAATGGCAACAATTGTCGCCTTTACTGGATTACCATCCGGAAACGGGCATCCCCCGGCACCGTGAGACCATAGTTCGCTGGATGGGCTATCACGGAATGAAAGCGGCGCCAGACAATATTCTGATAACATCCGGTGGCCAGAACGCTAACATGCTTACCCTCCAGGGTCTCATGAGGCCCGGAGATGTTATCGCGTCAGAATATCTGACCTACCGCGGATTTATTAATGCCGCCAGACACTGGCAGCTTCGCCATATGGGTTTGGCCATGGATCAGCACGGTCTGACGCCTGAGGCGCTGGAGCAATGTTGTGATCAATTCAAACTCCGTCTTCTCTACCTGACGCCAAACCTTCAGAACCCGACGGCCACTTTAATGCCACTGGCCAGGCGTCAGGAAATTCTGGACGTTGCTGCTGCGCATAACCTTGTGATTCTTGAAGACGATGTGCAGTTTATTCCACCTGAAAACCGCTTACCGTCTCTCTATAGCCTTGCGCCGGAACGAGTGGTGTACACTTCAAGTTTTTCCAAATTCCTGGCGGGAGGGCTGAGAGTCGGTTTTATTTGCAGCCCGAAAGACTTGAACCTCAAAATCAGAATTGCCATGCAAAACAATTATTGGAGCGCACCGCCACTGATGTCAGAAGTGGTAACGGAATGGATTGACTCCGGGGAAGCCCGGCAACTGACAGACTGGCAGCGGGAAGAAATCCTGCACCGGCAGGACATTCTGAAAGAAACTATCGGGCACCTTGATATTCAGTCACAACCTTATAGTTTTTATGCCTGGCTGAGACTGCCAGAACCCTGGCGGGCAGAAACATTTGTCCAACAGCTGGAAAGTAAAAATGTTAAAGTGTTGCACTCTGAAGTTTTTGCGGTTGGCAGCTCGGCTGCGCCTCAGGCCGTGAGAATCTGTATTAGCAGTCCATCATCAAGAGATCAACTCAGAAGAGGACTGGAAACCATCAGCGAACTTCTGGCCTCTGACCCCAAACCTGTTTTCAGACCCATTGTCTTTTAAATGGTTTTTTTAGATGAAACAACTGAATACTTTCTGGCTTAACAGTGGCCTGGCTTTGGCAGGCTGGCTGGTGTGCATGACAACCCGATCAACCTGGGCTGTTGCCGCAGCAGTCATCATTCTGATAGTACACTTCTTTACCTACGGCTCATGGAAAAAAGAGCGGGAGATTATGTTTATTACCCTGATTCTCGGTAGCGCCCTGGACAGTGTGATGAGCAATATAAGCGTTCTTCAATTTGCCGGTGAGAGTCGAATTCTTCCACCATGGCTGGCTTGTATCTGGATAATGCTGGGACTGACCATCCGTCATAGTCTGAGCTGGGCAGGTAAAAGCAGACTGACAGGCAATCTGTTTCTTATTATTTTGAGTGCAGCACATTACTTCCTGTTGTTAGAGTTTACCTATGTTTCTTCCTGTCTGCCCACATGGCAGGCAGTGGCTATTCTTTCAATATCCGCAACAATAATTATTAATATTATTCTGACATTCTCTGATGTCTGGTGGGAAAAATATCGTCTCCAGAACCCGAAATAATCTCACCTGTTATTGAGTCTGAAAAATCACTGCTATCGAATTTCTGCCACAAAAACAGGCTCGAAAAAAGCCTGCTCTCAAATACGCTTACACAAAAGTATCACTTTAGTTACATAAACTATTGTAATATGCCGTCATTTCTGTGTAGCCTGACAACATTTCCGGGCGATGAGCTCTAGATGACATAGTGCGCGAAAATAAAAAAGGAAAGTATTTGATGACCGTCTCAGCCCCCCCTGTTAATGCCAGCAACTTTCTGACTCAAAAGGCAGCTGATATGAAGTCCTGGTTCGAGTCCGGGACCCAACCCATAGAAGGCCTCAATGTTCGTAAAATGCCGGCCCGTGCAGAGCCTCTTGAATACATAGCGAGCGAGGGAAAAACCAAAAACAAGGCTCGCTTCAAACTGATTGTCAGTAAGAACTTTAAGCTTTGGTCGATGGATCTTGAAATGAGTTTTTTCTGCCAGCCCTGGCTAAGCAATGACGGCATAGCCAACCCACCTGGTTTACTTTTCTCAGTCATTGATGACGAAGGTACGATTCACCCCATTGAATACCTGCCAACAGTGTTCGATTATGAAGAAGAGGATATGAATGCACCACAATGGTTCAGCTTCTGGATTCAAAAAATTCTGAAAAGACCTTCAATCAAAATTGTCTTTGCCTATAAACAACTGATTTTCTCTGAGCTTGATGACTAAAGCGCCCTTTCATTTACCATGATACGTCCAGAAACAATAATAAGAACCGGAGCCTGTTTTGAATAATCATAACAAAAGGCTCCTTTCTTTTTATTTCCGGACAGGTGAAAAATATCTGCTATTACTTAATAAAAACAGGCAGAGCCTTCTTTCTCCGAAAATACTGGATTAGTAACATACGTTTTCAGCCATCTAACTTTTTGGAAGGAAAATAATGAATCGTTTACTCCTGCTTTTCTTCACTGCTTCACTATCACTCTTCTCATATTCAGAATTCAGTCACTATACTCATCGCTGGGTTGCCGTATTTGACTCAAGTATTGTTAAAAACTGCGATGCAGAACTACTGATCGAAAAGCTGGACAAACTCTCTTCAGAGGTGACGATATCACTGGTACGCCCCTTCGGATCCTGCGGCATTGTTTTTCTTTCCGATTCATCGCTGGATATTGAAAGCCTGACTCAGCAGGACCCATCCATTCGATATATTGAACCAGATGGCCTTAACCAAATTCTGCCGGAAATGACACCCATTAATTAGCAACAAAACATAAGAGAACGATAATTAAAACAATTCCCTTCTAAAGAATGATGACAGCACTAACAACCTGGTAGCCTGTTATCTGGCATTGATTCCCGGGACTCCGGCTCTCCCACTGCTTGCTTCTACTTCTATTAGTGCTAAAGTGCATGGTTTTTCCATTTTATCCCTCTTGAGCATTTTAATGACCTCCCAGTACACCAACAACATCAAGCTGACTGAATACAGCCATGGCGCAGGATGCGGCTGCAAAATTTCGCCACAAATTCTCGATGGCATTCTAAAAACCAACCTTCAGCTGCCTGACTTCCCCGGACTGATTGTCGGTAACTCCAGCAAGGACGATGCCGCTGTTTTTGACCTCGGAAATGGTGAAGGCTTGATCAGCACCACTGACTTTTTCATGCCTATTGTTGATGATCCCTTCGATTTTGGACGAATCGCTGCCACCAATGCGATCAGTGATATCTACGCCATGGGAGGTAAGCCCATGATGGCTATTGCCATTCTGGGCTGGCCAGTGAATAGGCTGCCCCCTGAAATTGCCGCAAAAGTTGTCGATGGCGGTCGTCGGGCTTGTGCTGATGCCGGTATTCCTTTGGCAGGTGGGCACAGCATTGATGCACCGGAGCCTATTTTCGGACTGGCGGTCACTGGCAAAGTACCGCTAGAGCAGCTCAAGCGCAATGACCAGGCCCGGGCAGGTAGCAAGCTTTACCTTACCAAGCCTCTTGGTGTCGGTATTCTCACCACAGCCCAGAAGAAAAAGCTGCTCAGGGACGAACACAGCCACCTGGCTCGTGATGCCATGTGCACACTTAACAAAATTGGCTCAGAGCTGGCGCAATTACCGGGTATCAGTGCCATGACCGATGTCACAGGATTTGGTCTGCTGGGTCATCTGATTGAAGTCTGTGAAGGCAGCGAAGTAGCGGCCAATATCAGAATGAGCGCTCTATCACTACTCCCCCACGTCAGTGAATACCAACTACAAGGTTGCATTCCGGGCGGTACTGTACGCAATTTTGACAGTTATGGGCATAAAGCCGGGATCATCACAGAAGAGCAAAAACAACTCCTGTGTGATCCACAGACCAGTGGTGGCTTACTGGTCGCTGTGGACAGGGAAAGCGAAGAAGCGTTTCTGGCCATCACCCGGCAGCATGGTCTTTCACTGGAGTCTATTGGTGAGCTGGAAGAATATTCAGAGGGCCCTTTAGTGAGGGTTCAGATATAAGAGGCCAAAAAAAAAAGCCCGACAATGTCGGGCTTAAAAATCGGTTTAAATTGTACGGTTACCGTATTCGCTCGAAGGTTTTTTGGGCGGATCAGCAGTAACGTTTGATGGGACCTCTTCTATTTCACCACCGGACTTAAGAAAGGCCTCTACCTGAGCGTTAAGACTCTCTCTGAGTTTTTTCCGGGATTCAACTGTGCGTTGATCAGCGGGTTCGTCTCGACTCCCCAGATAACTGATATCAACCCCGTCAAAACCAGCAGCAGCTTTTTTCGGCGTTTTCCGTGCCATAGCTATTTCCTCTTGGATACTGGTCAATGGAGCAATCTGTGCTCCAACCCATATTTTAAGACTTTAGTTCCGATTTTTTTTAGTTATAGTCCAGCGTTGGTAAAACGCCAGTCGGTTCGAGTCCTCCATTGATATACTGCTGTTAAAAAAGACCAATGAAATTATAATTACCTATATAGACGGCCTTGTAAAGTCGCAATCAAGCGACGTTTTCCGCCGCGCTTTTTGTGCTCTCCTAACCAGAGTCCCTGCCAGGTCCCGAGATTAAATCGGCCCCCGGTAACAGGTATCATCACACTGGCACCCCACAAGCTTGATTTTATATGGGCCGGCATATCATCAGCCCCCTCAAGAACATGGCGATAGTAGTCGGCACTATCCGGAATAGCTTGAAGGGAAAATGTTTCCATATCATGACGAACATCCGGATCTGTATTCTCATTCAGAGTAAGGGACGCGGATGTGTGCTGAATAAAGATATGAGCCAGACCCACCTGATAGAGTGAAAGCTCGGGAAGCTTTGACTCCAGCTCATCAGTGATAAGATGGAAGCCCCTGTCTTTTTCCGACAGTTGAATCAGTTTCTGAAACCAACTCATATCAAGTCTTCTCCTGTTTTGCCGAACTGCATTGGGCATTAAGCCCTTTTGGATAGCTTAACAGGCCTGTTTAATGATTCAGAGATTTTGGTTTGCTTTCATACTGCCTCTTTCTTTTCTGACAGCACTGTCTCACGCCAACGATTTGAATAGCTTTGGCTGTGACTTTCTTGCTATGCAGGCTTTCTATATGGAAGAACTGGGAGTCAGTGGTGTCACTATTGTTCATCTGACACAAAAGATGGATAAGCCCGAAATAAAGGGCTTTACCAAACCGCTCGGGCCGAAAAAGTACCTGATAGCCTTGGCAGAAGGACTCGAACCCAGTGAAATAAGAGTCACCATGGCTCATGAACTGGTGCATGTCCGGCAGCTGGAAGAAGGCTCAATCGAAAACAGTGAGTTTAAAAAGCATTATCTGGACCGAAGCTTCGAAGATGAAGCCTTCCGGCTAAGCCTGCCATTAGCTGCCCAATTCTACACCAGCCATTCATGTAATGATGAAAATCAGGCAAAGCAACACTGAACGAAGGGGTAGTAGAGTATTTTCCAGCTCAGGGGCGTCGATAGTTGCGCCGTCTATTGATGACAACCTCTCCGAACTTATTGATCTACCCGCTGTTATAGTCTACTTTTTGGATATACAAAATATATATACAGGACTAAAAATGGAAACCAGTGTATTTAGAAACAACCGTTCACAGGCGGTCAGAATCCCCAAAGAGCTTGAGCTGCCAGAAGGCACAAATCGTGTCAGGATCTCCAAACGTGGAGAATCTATACTGATCACTCCGATAAAAGGAGACTGGGACTCATTCTTTCAGATGGTTGATGAAAACGCTGTTGAGTTTGAGCGTCAGCCTCAACCCGACATGCAGGCCAGAGATCTGGGGGATTGGGGCGAATGAAATATATGCTGGATACCAACATGGTTATCTTCGCTATGCAAAAAGACGACCCCAGGCAAGTACGCCAAAAGATAACCAGCCACAATGGTGATATGTTCATTTCCTCAATCACCTATGATGAGCTGATGTTCGGTGTTTATAACTCAGACAGCGAAAAACGAAAGCAGACCAAAATCATTATACTAAACGAGTTTCTCATGAGGGTGTCCATTTTGCCCTTTGATGAAAAAGCCTCCGATCACTCAGCCAATATCCGGCAACACCTTTGCTCAAGAGGCCAGCAAGTCGGCGTATACGACAATCTCATTGCGGGTCATGCCCGAAGTCTTGGCATGACATGCATCACCAACAATACCCGTGAATTCGCCAGGGTACCCTCTCTGCTCGTGGAAGACTGGACCAATGTAAAAACACAAAAAACCAGCAGAAAAAGGTCATTGAGTTCAAACTGATCTACGAAAGAGCCTTGTGTAACTGCCAGAGTTCACCGCTGATTCAATTGCTAAAAGTTGAGTCTGTCAGTTAAACAGGGTCGAGAGATAATCCAGAGGCGCATAGAACTTTTTCCACTGAGTCCAGCCGGTCTCTGAAAAGCCTTCTTCCATTGGATAGCCATAAACGACGTAGTTTGAAAGACTGTTGATGAGAGCGAAGGTCAATGCAGGCACCAGAGTGACACCGGCTCTGATAAATGGGTTGTTTGAGGTTATCTTCGAACTGCCGAACATAAGCAGGACTCCAACTCCGCCCACAGCTGAGGATCCGAGTCCGACTCCGAATCCGGCTCCTAATCTGGCCAAGGCTCCGGCTGAGGTCGTGGCACTGGCTATGGCTATGGCTCCAGCTACGGCCCCGGCTTCGGCTCCAGCGCCGGCTCCGGTTATAGCTCCGACTTCTGCTCCGGCTCCTGCTACGGCTCCGGCTCCGGCAAAAGTTCCTGCTAAAGCTGCGATTCCGACTCCGGCTAAGGCTCCAGCTTCAGCCTTTAACTGTTCCCCCGCATCAATTGTTAACAATGAAAAAATTCCCGAGAGGCTACCCGCAATTGCTGCGCTGACAGCGGAAGCAAGAGTCGCTTTTGCCGGACTGAAGCCTTTATAGATCATGGCTTCATAGGCGACAGCGCCTGCCATAATCCCATTGACCACAGACAATGTCGTGTACCCTCCAGCCGCATACCATTCAGTTGTAGTATTTCTCACGCTCATTTTTCTTAGAATTACCGCCGAAAAAGCGCTGGCTCCAGTTCTTAATAATGCTTCGGACGCAAGGTAGATCAGGACTGTATCAGGTATCTTCCCACTCGTTTTCGTTGTGGCCGCATAAGCTGCCATTACAGCACCGGCAAAATATAGGGGTTTCCACCAGCGCTGCTCCAGGGGCCAGGGAGACACATGCCCAGCCAACGCCACTTCGGTGCTGGTCATCAGGGGGGCCAGCTGCAAACAGAAATCCGTTTTCAACTTCTTCAGCTCTTTTGTATCCGATTCAGTCAGATCATATGTGCTTGAAAGCCCCGAGACTATTCCCGCTGTTTTACACACACCCCACCAGATACCCAGGTTGAGCAGGGTAGACAGAGAGAATCCAGCAATGTTTACCGTTAACTCAAGCCCGTTTGCCACCAGTGCGGTGTCATTAAAAGGCTCAAGAAAATCAAAATCATTTTTTAAGGGGAGACTGGCTTGTGCCGTCGTATAAAGCAAACACAAAAGGAATGGAAACAGGTTGAATGACTTTCTCATGGTAATTTGCCAGATGCAGCTACTGAACCGAAAATATAGACCTAAATGGAGGTATGGATGACAAAATCCTTAACTACCAAGTGTGCAGTGCAGATAAGGCAGCAAACACATATTGAGGCTCTGTTACTGAGGTCTCACCACGGCCTGATGATTAACTCCCTGTTAACTTCAGGGGCACTTCGGGTAAATGGATTTGAAAGTTGAGTCTGTCATTTAAACAGAGTCGAGAGATAATCCAGAGGCGCATAGAACTTTTTCCACTGAGTCCAGCCTGTCTCTGAAAAACCTTCTTCCAGTGGATAGCCATAAACGACGTAGTTTGAAAGACTATTAATAACAGCGAAGGTCAACGCAGGCACCAGAGTGACACCGACTTTAATAAACGGGTTGTTCGAGGTTATCTTCGAGCCGCTCAAGATAAGCGGGGCTGTGACTCCGCCGAGAGCGGAGCCTCCAAGTCCGGCTCCAAGTCCGGCTCCAAGTCCGGCTCCGAGTCCGGCTCCGAGTCCGGCTCCGAGTCCGGCTCCGAGACCAGCTCCGAGTCCAGCTCCGAATACGGCTGCTGTCATAGCTCCAGATAAAGCTCCGATAGTTGTGATTCCGGTTACAGTTCCGGTAATAGCTCCGGTTACAGCTCCGATTGCGGTTACAGCACCGGTTAAGGCTCCGGTTACGACTCCAGCTCCGGTTACGACTACGGTCTTTGTCTGTCCGTCCACATCAATTTTTAACTCTGGAATAATGCCCGATAAGGTACCCGCAATGGCTGCGCTGACAGCAGAAGCAAGAATCACTTTTGCTGGCCTGAAGCCTTTATGGATCATGACTTCATAGGTGACATCTCCTGCCGTAGACCCGCTGATCATAGACAATAATGCGTATTGACCAACCGCATACCATTCAGCGGTAATGTCCCTAACGCTCATTTTTCTTAGAATTAACGTCGAAATAGCGCTGGCTCCGGTTCTTGATATTGCTTCGAATGCAAGGTAGGTTAAAACCACGACAGGTACCTGCTCCCTCCTCTTAAAAGCGGCGTAAGCTGCCATTCCTGCACCGGCAAAATACAGGGGTTTCCACCAGCACTGTTGCAGGGGCCAGGGAGACACATGCCCGGCCAGCGCCACTTCGGTGCTGGTCATCAGAGGGGCCAGCTGCAAACAGAAATCCGCTTTCAACTTCTCCAGCTCTTTTGTATCCGGTTCAGCCAGATCATATTTGCCTGAAAGCCCGGTCAGTATTCCCGCTGTTTTACATACACCCCACCATATACCCAGGTTGAGCAGGGTAGACAAAGAGACTCCAGCAATGCTTCCCGTTAACTCAAGCCCGTTTGCTACCAGTGCGGTGTCATTTAAAGGCTCAAGAAAATCAAAATCATTTTGTGATGGAGGACTGGCCTGTGCTGTCGTATAAAGCAAACACAAAAGTAACTGAAACAGGTTGGATAGCTTTCTCATGGTGATCTGTCAGATGCAGCTACTGAACCGGAAATATAGACCCTAAACGCAGCTATGGATGAAAAAATCCTTAACTCCAACGTGCGCTGTAAATAAGGCAGTTAACACATACCGAGGCTCTTTTACCCTGAGGCTGGTGGTTAACTTCCTGTTAACCTCAGGAGCACTTCGAGTGTCTGTCATCTAAACAGGGTCGAGAGATAATCCAGGGGCGCATAGAACTTTTTCCACTGAGTCCAGCCGGTCTCTGAAAAACCTTCTTCCAGTGGATAGCCATAAACGGCGTAGTTTGAAAGACTATTGATAAGAGCGAAGGTCAATGCAGGCACCAGGGTGACACCGGCTTTGATGAACGGGTTGTTTGAGGTTATCTTCCAATTGCCGAACATTAGCAAGGCTGCGACTCCACTTAAGGTAAGGGTTCCGGCTCCGATTCCGCCTGAGATTCCATTACTGACTTCTGCTGAGGCTCCAGCTCCGAGTCCGGCTCCGGCTCCGGCTCCGGCTCCGAGTCCGGCCAGGGTTCCTGCACATGCTCCTCCTCCGGCAACAGCTCTGACTACAGATTTGATTGTGGCTGTGGGTATAACTTCAGCTCCGAATCTGGCTAAGGCTATGGCTAAGAGTCCAGCCCCGAGTCCGGCTATGGCTCCAGCTTCGATTCCGGCTAAGGCTCCAGTTACGATTATGGTGAGGGCCTGCGTCTGTCCGTCCACATCAATCGTTAGCATTGAAATAACTCCCGAGAGGATACCCGCAATCGCTGAGCTGACAACAGAAGCAAGAGCCGCTTTTGCTGGACTGAAGCCTTTATGGATGATGACTTCATAGGCGACAGAGCCCGCCATAACCCCATTCATCGCAGAAAATATCATGTATTCCCAAGCGGCATACCTTTCAGCTTTAATATCTCTCACGTTCATTTTCCTTAGAATTAAGGTCGAAATAGCGCTGGTTCCAGTTCTTGATATCGCTTCGGACGCAAGGTAGGTCAAAACTGCGACAGGTATGTGCTTCCTCGTTTTCGTAACACTGGCGTAAGCTGCCATTCCTGCACCGGCAAAATACAGGGGTTTCCACCAGCGCTGTTCCAGGGGCCAGGGAGATACACGCCCGGCCAACGCCACTTCGGTGATGGTCACCAGGGGGGCCAGCTGCAAACAGAAATCTGTTTTCAACTTCTCCAGCTCTTTTGTATCCGATTCAGTCAGATCATATGTGCTTGAAAGCCCGGAGACTATTCCCGCTGTTTTGCATACACCCCACCATATACCCACATTGAGCAGAGTAGACAAAGAGACTCCGGCAATGCTTGCCGTTAACTCAAGCCCGTTTGCCACCAGTGCGGTGTTATTTAAAGGCCCAAGAAAATCAAAATCATTTTTTAAGGGGAGACTGGCCTGTGCCGTCGTATAAAGCAAACACAAAAGTAAAGGAAACAGTTTGAATGACTTTCTCATGGTGACCTGCCAGATACAGTTACTGAACGGAAAATATAGACTCTTAACAGAGCTACGGATGACAAAATCCTTAACTACAACGTGCGGTGCAGACAAGGCAGCAAACACATATTGAGGCTCTGCTAATGAGGTCTCACAACAGCCTGATGGTCTACTTCCTGTTAACCTCAGGGGCGCTTCGAGTAAATGGATTTGAAGGTTGAATCTGTCAGTTAAACAGAGTCGAGAGATAATCCAGGGGCGCATAGAACTTTTTCCACTGAGTCCAGGCGGTCTCTGAAAAACCTTCTTCCAGTGGATAGCCATAAACGGCGAGGTTCGAAAGACTATTGATAACAGCGAAAGTCAACGCGGGCACCAGAGTGACACCGGCTTTGATAAACGGGTTGTTTGAGGTTATCTTCCAATTGCCGAACATAAGCAAAGCTGCGACTCCGCTAAAGGTAAAGGCTCCGGCTGTGACTCCGGCTCCGATTATGCCTCTGATTACTGCTGAAGCTGAAGCCCCACCTCCGATTCCGGCTATGGCACCCGCACATGCTCCTGCTCCGGCTATAACTGCGACTACAGCTTTGATTCCGGCTGCATCTCCGGCTATGGCTCCAGCTCCGGCTATGGCTGTGGCTCCAGCTCCGGCTATGGCTCCAGCTACAATTCCGGCTAAGGCCTGTGCCTGTGCGTCTACCTCAATGGTTAATACTGAAATAACTCCCGAGAGGGTACCTGCAATCGCTGAGCTGACAACAGAAGCAAGAGCCGCTTTTGCTGGCCCAAAGCCTTTATGGATGATGGCTTCATAGACGACAGCGCCTGTCATAATCCCATTGATCAAAGACAACAATGAGTATTCCCAGGAGGCATACGTTTCAGTTGTAATATTCCTCACACTCACTTTTCTTAGAATTAACGCCGAAATAGCGCTGCCTCCAGTTCCAGATACCGCTCCGGACGCGAGGTAGGTCAAGACTGCGACGGGTAAGTGCTCCCTGGTTTTCGAAGCAATAGTGGCGTAAGCTGCCATTCCTGCACCGGCAAAATACAGGGGTTTCCACCAGCGCTGCTCCATGGGCCAGGGAGACACATGCCCGGCCAGCGCCACCTCGGTGGTGGTCACCAGCGGGGCCAGCTGCAAACAGAAATCTGTTTTCAACTTCTCCAGCTCTTTTGTATCCGGTTCAGCCAGATCATATGTGCTTGAAAGCCCGGAGACTATTCCCGCTGTTTTGCATACACCCCACCATATACCCACATTGAGCAGGGTAGACAAAGAGACTCCGGCAATGCTTGCCGTTAACTCAAGTCCGTTTGCCACCAGTGCGGTGTTATTTAAAGGCCCAAGAAAATCAAAATCATTTTTTAAGGGGAGACTGGCCTGTGCCGTCGTATAAAGCAAACAGAAAAGTAAAGGAAACAGTTTGAATGACTTTCTCATGGTGACCTGCCAGATACAGTTACTGAACGGGAAATATAGACTCTTAACAGAGCTAAGGATGACAAAATCCTTAACGTGCGGTGCAGATAAGGCAGCAAACACATATTGAGGCTCTGTTAATGAGTTCTCACCACAGCCTGATGGTCTACTTCCTGTTAACCTCAGGGGCGCTTCGAGTAAATGGATTTGAAGGTTGAATCTGTCAGTTAAAGAGAGTCGAGAGATAATCCAGAGGCGCATAGAACTTTTTCCACTGAGTCCAGGCGGTCTCTGAAAAACCTTCTTGCAGTGGATAGCCATAAACGGCGAGGTTCGAAAGACTATTGATAAAAGCGAAAGTCAACGCGGGCACCAGAGTGACACCGGCTTTAAAAAGTGGGTTGTTTGAGGTTATCCTGGAACTTTCCAACATAAGCAAGGCTGCGAATCCGGCAAAGGTAAAAGATCCAACTTCGGCTCCAACTAAGGCTACTAATCTCTCTCTGAACCCGGCAGGAGCTGCGGCTGGAGCTGCGCCTGTGGCTGTAGCTGTCGCTGCGGCTGAAGCTGCAGCTGTGACTGTGAGTACAGCTGCGGCCCCGGCTCCTAATCCTGCTCCTGCTCCGAGTCCGATTCCCGCTCCGGCTACAGCTCCAGCTAAAACTCCGATCCCGGCTTTGGCCAATGTCTCTCCGTCCACATCAATTGTTAACAATGAAATAATTCCCGAGAGGCTACCCGTAATCGCTGCGCCAACAACAGAAGCAAACATTGCTTTTGTTGGCCTGATACCTTTATGGATCATGGTTTCATAGACGACAGCACCTGCCATAACCCCATTAATCAGAGACAATATTGCGTATTCCCCAGCCGCATACCATTCAGTCACCATATCCCTTACGCTCATTTTTCTTAGAACTAATGTCGAAATAGCGCTGGCTCCAGTTCTTGATGCCGCTTCGGATGCAAGGTAGATCAAGACTGCGACAGGTACATGCTTCCTCGTTTTCGTACTACCGGCGTAAGCTGCCATTCCTGCACCGGCAAAATACAGGGGTTTCCACCAGCGCTGTTCCAGGGGCCAGGGAGACACATGCCCGGCCAGCGCCACTTCGGCGGTAGTCACCAGGGGGGCCAGCTGCAAACAGAAATCCGTTTTCAACTTCTCCAGCTCCTTTGTATCCGATTCAGCCAGATCATATGTGCTTGAAAGCCCCGAGACTATTCCCGCTGTTTTGCATACACCCCACCATATGCCCACATTGAGCAGGGTAGATAAAGAGACTCCGGCAATGCTTCCCGTTAACTCAAGCCCTTTTGCAACCAGTGCAGTGTCATTAAAAGGCTTAAGAAAATCAAAATCATTTTGTGAGTGGGGGCTGGCCTGTGCCGTCGCATAAAGCAAACATAAAAGCAATGGAAACAGGTTGAATGACTTTTTCATGGTAATTTTCCCAGTACAGCTAATGAACGGGAAATATAGACCCTAAACGGAGCTATGGATGACAAAATCCTAAGGCAGCAGACACATAGCGAGGCTCTGTTACTGAAGTCTCATCACGGCCTGATGGTCTGCTTCCTGTTAGCCTCAGGGGCACTTCGAGTAAATGGAATTGAAAGTTGATTCTGTCAGTTAAACAGAGTCGAGAGATAATCCAGGGGCGCATAGAACTTTTTCCACTGGGTCCAACCAGTCTCTGAAAAGCTTTCTTCCATTGGATAGCCATAAACGGCGAAGTTTGAAAGACTGTTGATAACAGCGAAAGTCAACGCAGGCACCAGAGTGACACCGGCTTTAATAAGCGGGTTGTTTGAGGTTATCCTGAAACTGCCCAACATAAGCAAGGCTGCAACTCCGCCAAAGGCAAAAGCTCCAGCTATGGCTCCAGCTGCGGCTTCGACTCCTGCTCTGAAATCGGCTTTGGCTATGACTGTGGCCGTTGCTGTGGCTTTGGCTATGGCTGCGGCTATGATTGTGGCTTTAGCTGCGGCTGCGGCCACAGCTCCGACATCTGCTCCGATTCCGACTACTACTCCGGCCAGAGCTCCGACTAGAACTCCGATCCCGGCTTTGGTCTCTGTCTGTCCGCCCACATCAATTGTTAATAATGAAATAAAACCCGAGAGGGTACCGGCAATCGCTGCGCTGACAACAGAAGCAAGAATCGCTTTTGCTGGCCTGAAACCTTTATGGATCATAGCTTCATAGGCGACAGTACCTGCCATAACCCCATTAATCACAGACAATATTGGGTATTCCCCAGCCGCATACCAATCAGTTACCACTTCCCTCAGGCTCATTTTTCTTAAAGCTAACGCCGAAATAGCACTGGCTCCAGTTCTTGATACCGCTTCGGACGCAAGGTAAATCAAGACTGCAACAGGTATGTACTCCCTCCTTTTCGTACTGCCGGCATAAGCTGCCATTCCTGCACCGGCAAAATACAGGAGTTTCAACCAGCGCTGCTCCAGGGGCCAGGAAGATACACGCCCGGCCAGCGCCACCTCTGCGATAGTCACCAAGGGGGCCAGCTGCAAACAGAAATTCGTTTTCAACTTCTCCAACTCCATTGCATCCGATTCAGTCAGACTGTGTGTGCTTGAATGCCCGAAAGCTATTCCTGCTCTTTTACATACACCCCACCATATACCCACATTGAGCAGGGTAGACAAAGAGACTCCGGCAATGCTTTCTGTTAACTCAAGCCCGTTTGTCACCAGTGCGTTGTCATTAAGAGGCTTAAGAAAATCAAAATCATTTTGTGAGGGGGGGCTGGCCTGTGCCGTCGTATAAAGCAAGCACAAAAGTAACGGAAACAGGTTGAATGACTTTCTCATTCTGATTTGCCAGATACAGTTCCTGAACGGGAAATATAGACTCTAAACGGAACTATGGATGACAAATATAGACATTCAGTGTCAGTCGTTTTTACGCCTTCTGTAGTTTTTATTATCCGGTGATGTTCTGTCAGGTAGCCAGCTCAGTGTCTGTGGAGGCTTTTTATGTCTCAAACACCGGAAATGATCATAATTCGGGGAACAAATCCGTGACATTCTTCACGGGAACTGGTTGTCTGCTTTTGAGCTTCTTAACGAACACGGTAGCTGAAACCGCTGCAACGAAGACAACACCCACCGCAATAAGCCCAATACCCCAGTCCGGGATTTCTGCTCGCGACAAAGGGGGAAGGTTCTTTGGGTTGTAGTTTTGAAGACCCAGAGAAAGCATCTGCATACGGACATGCCGGGTACCCTTCTCAATATCAGCGTCTGCAATTGCCAGATAGGCGTTATTGCCCACAAAAATCGGGCGCATCGACTTTGTTGCCGGGGTCTTGAATGCGGTGTCAAAATGATGGACATTGACCTGATTTTCATAAGTAATGACAGACAGTTGTCCATTACTGTTGTAAATAATAGCGTGCAAATAATGGTCTGAAGTCACCAGTCTGACGATTAAAAACGAACCAGGTTTTCCTGAAGGAAAACGAATCACATCGTCTATAATATGAGCACTGTCCATCACTCCAGTGTCAGTCGCCACCCGGCGAATGGAGAGTTTCTCTTTCTCAGGGCTGAATACAGCAACGTAAACATGGTCCTTTTGAATCAGAATGTCCTGCCGAATGTTGTCACTTTCAATGTTTGTGTCAATTACTATCTCTTTGCCATTGTATCCAAAAGAGAAAGCGGGATTGAGTTGTTTTTTTTCGAACTGTCTTATAAATACAGGATAGGGCGCATTTTTACCTCCACTGATGCCTGTTACATAAAGGTGCTTGCCATCTGGAGAAACCCTCAAAAAAAGTCCTCGTTCCTCATCGCTCTTAAAACATTTTTTAGGAAACGTGAGTCCTTGTTGATGATAACTGCTCATCAACAGTTTGTTATTGATTTTTCCTGTTAAATACATGACACCCTGATGATGAGCGGTATCATTAATTTGAACCCCTTCAGGAAATACCTTGTCGTGTACGCTGAATCGTGCCCGGTATCCCTGGCCAGCAATTAACGGAAACTCCAACAGAACCGTTTTTCCAGACGTTGGCGTTGCAATAATGTCAAGGTGAGAACCTGTAGTTTCGTGAATAACCTGTCCAGCCAGAGACTGATAGGAAGCCAACCTTCTGAAGCTGCTGGCAGAGGTTGTGTAAGTCACAATACCACACAGACCAAATTGTTTATCCAGTTCAGAGCCTTTATAACGTGCCAGAATAATCCTTTTGGGATCCGACTCAGGCTGAATAACAACGTATATCTGCTGATTTGCAGCATCATACGCTTGAAACTGGGGTATTCCTTCTGGCGGTGGACAGCCAGCCGAAAGGCTGTGTGCATTTCTATTGTGAGGCAGAGTTGTATTCGACGATAAAGTTTTGTTCAGCGGTGAATTTGCTGACGGAGATTCCGAAATGATCGTAGAAGTCGTGGTCAGTTTTCTGGTTGACAGACGTGTAGAGGGTGGTGATGTTTTCGCTGATGCTCTTATACCGACCTGATAAATCCTGACCTTTTGGTCTTCCCCACCGACTGCCAGCAGGGTACCGTCGTGGTTGTAGGCAACGCTCCGTATATCGCTTTTCGCATCGGAGATGGTGTGCAGTAAGCGAGCTGGTTTCGACACGTCATATATCCTAACCTTTCGATCACCTGACCCAACTGCGAGTCGGGTGCCGTCGTGATTGAAGTCGATGCTCATGATCCAGTCTCTCGCAACGGACAGAACTTGCGGCGGAATGTTCAGGTTATTCGGGTTATAAATCCTGACCTTATTCCAGATCTTTCTATCACTTCCCCCAGTTGCCAGCTGAGTGCCGTCGTAGTTGTATTTAACGCTCCGTACCTGACCATTTGACTCGTGCAGAGTATGGGGGAGAATGGACAGATTCCTCGGATAATAAACCCTGACCTTTTGATCTTTCCCTCCCACTGCCAGCTGGGTGCCATCGTGGTTGTAGTCAACACTCATTACCCAATCATTTGCATATGGCAGTATTTTCGGAATGGACAGGTCATTCGGGTCATAAATCCTGACCTTGTGATCTTGCCCACCCACTGCCAGCTCGGTGCCGTCGTGGTTGTATTTAACGCTGCGTACCGCTTTTGTCGCATCGGACAGGGTAGCAAGGGGGGAGGACGGGGACACTGGGTCATAAATCCTGACCTTTTTATCATTCCCCCCGGCTGCCAGCCGGGTGCCGTCGTGGTTGAAGGCAACAGTCCTGACCCAGTCTTTAAAATCGTGCAGGGTATGCAGCAGTCTGGGCCTCGCCGGGTCACTCATATCAAAGATTTGTACGGGGCCTGAAGAAGGGCATTTGGGATCAGCACTGCCGGAACCCATTCCCACAGCCATGAGCATACTGTTCTTATTCCATGAGACACTCATAACCCTGTGGGGCCCACAATAACTTGGTGGGACAACGCCTCCTGTGGGTGTTGGAGCGGTCGTTACCGGCAACATGTTCGGATCTATATTAATCTCGTGGATCAGTAAAGGTTGCATTGTTGGCCGGGCAATAACGGCCGTTTGAGCAACTGCCTGCATACAGCTTGTTGCCAATAAGATAACCAAACCCGCAATAGAACAGCTCTTTGCAATGCCCATAACCACTCTCCAGAATTCCAGCTTGGTGATCTGAGGCAATGAAAATGGACACAAAATTCACTGCCGCCCGGTTAAAAAACAGGGAAAGATGTGAGGTGCCTGACGCTGTCGGTCAGCGGTAAAATAACAGTTGTCGAGACAGCTATTTCAGAAAACAGGAACAATAGACGTGAGTCTCAGTGGGTGTTGGCGCTTCAATCAGCTCTTCAACATCTTCTGCTAAACGCTGTATCTTACGACGACTTTCAGGTAGGTAGCTATCAATCCATTCATTTCCAGATGTTAATGTTGCTGTACTGTGATTACTGGATCCTCGTAAGCACATCCTTCAAAAAAAATCACCATTATCGGTATGGATAAATATATACGATTTCATGCGGAAGCGTTGCTGACCCTATTTGCTGATAATGGGCTTTGATACGCTGTACAGGAATGTCAGGTGTCTTCTCGTTAATCCCAGAGGATCATCAGCGGGTTGATCTGGTTGCCAGACTGTTTGGTGGTTATTAATGATCATCACTCTTGGAGCGCATTTGTGGCATCACTTACTGGAACGGGTGGTTTCCTCCTGAACTTCTTATGGACTAAGACTGAAACCGCGACAACCAGGACCACAACAACCACTGTAATAAGCCCAATACCCCACTCTGGGAATTCTCCGGGGGGTGGAGGCGACAGGTTCTCAAGATGCAGAGAAATCACCTGCATCCGGACATGCCGGGTACCCTTCTCAATATCGGCGTATGCAGCTGCCAGATAGGCGTTATTGCGGACAAAAACCGGGCGCATTGACCTTGTTGCCGGGATCTTGAATGCGGTGTCAAAATGATGGACATTGACCTGATTTTCATAAGTAATGACAGACAGTTGTCCATTACTGTTGTAAATAATGGCGTGCAAACAATTTTTCGCAGCCACCAGTCTAACGGTTAAAAACGTACCAGATGTGCCTGAAGAACAACGAATCGTATCGTCAATAATAAAAGCGCTATCCATTTGTCCATTGTCAGTGGCGAACCGACAAATGGAGAGTTTCTCTGATGCTGGGTTGAATGCGGCAACATAAACATGGTTCTTTTGAATCAGAATGTCCTGCAGACTGTTGTCACTTTCAATGTTTGTGTCAATTACTATCTCTTTGCCATTGTATCCAAAAGAGAAAGCGGGATTGAGTTGTTTTTTTTCGAACTGTCTTATAAATACAGAATAGGGCGCATTTTTACCGCCACTGATGCCTGTTACATAAAGGTGCTTGCCATCTGGGGAAACCCTCAAAAAAAGTCCTCGTTCTCCATCGCTCTTAAAACATTTTTTAGGAAACGTGAGTCGTTGTTGATGATAACTGCTCATCAACAGTTTGTTATTGATTTTTCCTGTTAAATACATGACACCCTGATGATGAGCAGTATCATTAATTTGAACCCCTTCAGGAAATACCTTGTCGTGTACGCTGAATCGTGCCCGGTATCCCTGGCCGACAATTAACGGAAACTCCAACAGAACCGTTTTTCCAGACGTTGGCGTTGCAATAAGGTCAAGGTGAGAGCCTGTAGTTTCGTGAATAACCTGTCCAGCCAGAGACTGATAGGAAGCCAACCTTCTGAAACTGCTGGCAGAGGTTGTGTAAGTCACAATGCCACACAGACCAAATTGTTCATCCAGTTCAGAGCCTTTATAACGTGCCAGATTAACCTTTTTGGTATGCGACTCAGGCTGAATGACAACGTATATCTGCTCATTTTTTGCATCATACGCTTGAAACAGGGGTATTCCTTCTGGCTGCGGGCAACTACCCGGCAGGCTTGGCGCTTTTGTATTGTGTGGCAGGGATGTATACGACGATGAATGTCTGATCAGCGTTGAATTTTCTGATGTAGCTCCCGAAATGGTTGTAGAAGCAGTGGCGAGTTTACTGGTTGAGAGACGTGTAGATGACGATGTTGTAGCTGACGCTCTTATACCGATCCGATAAATCCTGACCTTTTCATCTTCCCCCCCGACTGCCAGCAGGGTACCGTCGTGATTATACTCAACGCTCAGTACATCGTCTTTCGCATCAGAGATGGTGTACAGGGGGCGTGTTGGATTTATCGCCTTGGACGCAATGGGCGGGGGCAGTTTGGTGTGCAGGAGGCCAGATGTATTCGACATGTCATATATCCTAACCCTTCGATCACCCGACCCAACTGCGAGCTGGGTGCCGTCGTGATTGAAGTCGATGCTCATGATCCAGTCTCTCGCATCGGACAGAACTTGCGGCGCAAAGGTCAGGTCATTCGGGTTATAAATCCTGACCCTATTCCGTGCCTTATTATCACTTCCCCCAGTTGCCAGCTGAGTGCCGTCGTGATTGTATTTAACGCTCCGTACCTGACCGTTTGAATCCTGCGGAATGCGCGGGGAAATGGACAGATCCCTCGGATCATAAACCCTGACCTTTTTATCTCTCCCTCCCACTGCCAGCTGGGTGCCGTCGTGGTTGTAGTCAACACTCATTACCCAATCGCTTGCATCGGACAGAGTGTGCGGGGAAATGGACAGGTCATTCGGGACATAAATCCTGACCTTTTGATCTTGCCCACCCACTGCCAGCTGGGTGCTGTCGTGGTTGTATTTAACGCTGCGTACCGCTCCTGTCGCATCAGACAGGGTAGCAAGGGGGGTGGACGGGGACACTGGGTCATAAATCCTGACCTTTTTATCATCCCCACCGACTGCCAGCCGGGTGCCGTCGTGGTTGAAGGCAACGGACCTCACCCAGTCTTTAAAATCGTGCAGGGTATGCAGCAGTCCGGGCCTCGCCGGGTCACTCATATCAAAGATTTGTACGGGGCCTGAAATAGGGCATCCGGAACCACCGGAACCCATTCCCACAGCCATGAGCATACTGTTCACATTCCATGAAACACTCATAACCCTGTGGGGCCCACAATATCTTGGTGGGACAACGCCTCCTGTGGGTGTTGGAACGGTCGTTACCGGCAACATGTTCGGATCTATATTAATCTCGTGGATCAGAAGGGGTTGCATTGTTGGCCGGGCAGTAATGGCCGTTTGAGCAACTGCCTGCATACAGCTTGCTGCCAATAAGAGAACCAAACCCGCAATAGACAATCTCTTTGCAATACCCATTGCCATTCTCCAGAGTTCTGTCTACCGACACTTCACTTCGTGGTCGAGGAAGCCAGTAGGGTTTAAAAACCTTTAGAAACATCCTCTACAAAAACGAATGAGAGCAAAGTAAGAGCCGTAAAGTTGATTGCTGAAATAATGCTTGCGTTGCAAGCTACTTTCATTCTTTGAAAGTAGAAACGCAGCTTTGTACGCCTATGATGAATGGGGCAGCAGATGCGTCAGGCGGTGTTTGAATATATTGAAATTGATTATAGTCGGACGCGTCAACACAGTTTTAACGGGTATGTGAGCACTGAAAAATATGAATAGCCAGAAGCAGTTTAATCCGGCGTCACTTATATACTGTCTCAGATCAAGTGTTCTCCGGCACATAAAAAAAGACCTCGGTCGCACAACACCTGAAGTATTGTTGCCGAGGTCTTGTTTGTCAGAGTTGTGCTGGATTAATAGGATAAGTGCAATCGACTGAAATTTCAGATTTGAGTCAGCTGCTGGTACATTTCATAGCTCTCACACTCAGAAATGGAAGTCAGGAATGAGTACACAAACCAGACAATACAAGCAGCTGACTCTTGGTCAACGATACCAGATTCAAGTACTCCGTGGAAAAGGCCATTTGCAAAAAGAAATCGCAATAGCAGTTGGCATCAGTGAGGGCGCTCTGTCGCGGGAGCTCAGCCGTAATTCTTCTACTCACGGCTACTGTGCTGAGAGTGCTCATGCACTGGCTTGTAAAAGAAAAAAATCAGCCAGAAAGTTCAGCAAAACAGATGAACGATATATGCCCATCATCGAGAAAGGATTGCTCCTTGGCTGGTCACCTGAAAACATCAGCAAGCGGATGCACGTCTAACTGCCTGAGATTGCCCTGAGTCATACGACTATTTATATCCGTATCGCTGATGATAAAGCCCGTGGAGGCGTTCTTTACAAGAAGTTAGTTCGCTTCAGCAAAAGACGTTGACAGGATGGCAAACGCAAAGCTGGGCGCTCTCTTATCCCAAACCGGATCGATATCAAGGAACGTCCTGAGATCATTGGTTTGCGATCTCGCATAGGGGATTGGGAGGGCGATACTGTCTTTGGACAGAACGCCCACCTGGTTACCCTTGTTGATCGTAAGAGTCGTTTAACATTGATTGGAAAAGTTGACACCAAGCAAGCTGAAACCGTGGCAGATAAGATGATAGAACTTCTGAAGCGCGTCTCATCGGTTAATACAGTTACACTGGATAACGGGGGTGAGTTTGCTGCTCACGAGAAGGTCAGCAAGGCATTCAATGCGGATGTTTACTTTGCCAAACCTTATGCCAGTTATCAGCGAGGAACTAACGAAAACACGAATGGCATCATTCGGCGAACCTGGCCCAAGAAAATGGCACTAGCAGCCTGACCGAGAATAGCGCCCGTCTAGGCGACCCCGTAGCGAGGACGGCAGAAAATTGAGGATGAAAATTCGGTTTTGTGAGGAGAATAGCGAGCTATTTGACGAACAAAAGCAGATTTTCAGACCAATTTGCTGCCGCCGCACGACTGCATGGATGCAGGAGCTAGAGCAACGCAGGAGCAGTTGCCGCGTAGGGCAGTCTATTCTCGGTGAGGCTCCTACGGGATCTGACTGATGAAGATGTCAGAACGATGGAGTTATTGATTAATACCATGCCAAGAAAAGTTTTAGGTGACCGAACGCCTCTTGAAGTCTACACCGGGCAGTCGATTGCACTTATTGCTTGAATCCAGCGTTAACCTTGGATTTCCCTGGTTTTCTACGGTACATAAAAGAGACCTCGGTCACACAACACCTGAAGCATTGTTGCCGAGGTCTTTTTTGTCAAAGTAGCTGTTTTATGTCATTACTACTTTTTTTGTCAGGACATGGTTGCACCCACCACTGTCGCCACTACCACGATGCTTGTAGCGACAGACACACGGCGACAGCTTTTTTTAATCACCTACATCTTATCACTGTTTACCCATGAACTCGGGATAAGCTTCCATACCACATTCGGTCAGGTCAGCACCTTCATACTCTTCTTCTTCAGTAATACGCAGACCAAGTATCTGCTTGATAGCAGCCCAGACGATCAGGGAAGAGAGGAATACCCAGGCGAAGATTGAACCGATACCCAACAGCTGGGCGCCGAAAGTTGCACCGTCGTTGGTCAGAGGTACAGCCAGCAGACCCCAGATACCTACAACACCATGTACAGAAATTGCACCCACTGGATCGTCGATGCGCAGCTTGTCCAGAGCCAGAATGGCAAAGACAACCAGAGCGCCACCAACACCACCGATCAGAGTGGCAGATACTGCGCTTGGTGTCAGCGGCTCAGCGGTGATGGATACCAGACCGGCCAGAGCACCGTTCAGAGCCATGGTCAGGTCAGCCTTACCGAACAGGACACGGGCTACGATCAGAGCAGCAATGACACCACCAGCAGCGCCAGCATTAGTGTTGACAAAGATCTGGGCGACAGCGTTCGCATTTTCAACATCAGACAGTTTCAGCTGAGAACCGCCATTGAAGCCGAACCATCCCAGCCACAGAATAAAGGTGCCCAGGGTAGCGAGTGGCAGGTTGGCACCAGGGATCGCATTAACAGCGCCGTCTTTAGCGTATTTGCCTTTGCGTGCACCCAGAAGCAGCACACCTGCCAGAGCGGCAGCAGCACCGGCCATGTGCACAACACCGGAACCTGCGAAGTCCTGGAAGTTGGCTTCGTTCAGGAATCCACCACCCCATTTCCAGAAGCCCTGTACGGGATAGATGAAGCCTGTCATGAAGACCGCAAACAGCAGGAAAGACCAGAGTTTCATGCGCTCTGCAACCGCACCGGAAACGATCGACATTGCAGTCGCTACAAAGACCACCTGGAAGAAGAAGTCTGAACGTGCAGAGTAATATGGCGCATCATCACCACCGGCAGTTACCGCTGCAACCGTGTTTTCATTACCAATCAGAGAACCAAGGACCGGCAGGATACCGCCTTCATTGGCTCCGGGATACATAATGGCATAACCACAGAGCAGGTACATGGTACAGGCAATCGCAAACAGGGCGATATTTTTAGTCAGAATTTCAACCGTGTTTTTAGAACGGACCAGACCGGCTTCGAGCATGGCAAAACCTGCTGCCATCCACATTACCAGCGCACCGGACATCAGAAAGTAGAAAGTATCGAGTGCGTACGACACTTGAGCCAGATTTTCCACAGGGCTCCTCCCAAAAAAGTTCAGCAGATAAGTAGTCTTTTGCTACGGCATTTGTGCCCTGAAAACAGTCTCCTCAACCCGGAAACTGTTTCCACATTAGCTATTTTTATTTTCGCGAATGTCGTCAAGTGCTTTTAGTGTATCTTAAGCAAACGACAAAACTTGTTTATTGTTGTGCATGCACCCTGAGAACCATGAACTCCCTGACTATGGTCTCTCGCTGCTCTGAACATCAAATAGCGTCTTCGCCAGTTTCGTTAGTTCTGATCCGAATCGCCTGCTCCAGATTGGTAACGAAGATCTTCCCGTCACCAATCTTTCCTGTGTTGGCAGCTGAAGAAATGGCTTCGATCACCTGATCCAGCAAGTCATCTGCAATGCCGACCTCCAGCTTAACCTTGGGCAGAAAATCAACCACATATTCAGCTCCACGATAAAGCTCAGTATGTCCTTTCTGTCGACCGAACCCCTTAACTTCGGTGACAGTGATACCCTGAACACCAATCTCGGACAAAGCCTCTCGCACGTCGTCCAGTTTGAATGGCTTAATGATGGCTGATACCAACTTCATAAAAGCTCTCCTGAGTGAATCCTGTTGGCCAACAGGGAAAATCCGGACATTGTTATTGTGATCCGCGCTCCCAGCCCTAAGTATTCAGCTGATCTAATTTCCAACTGAGTTTGGTGGCTTATATGCAGGCAATGTGCCAAATTCTGAAATAACCTGTCGACAGGGCCTGCAGAGCGAACAAGGACCATTCCCGTTGGCTCATCAAAGTTTATGCACCAACAAAGCCCATCTATTATGCACTTTGCACTCATATCGTGCGCTTTTTTAGTGCAACCGATCATCAGCTGCCAGTGGCATCATGATCGCCAGCCTTAAATCACAGCACATTAACGACAACTGTAGCTAATGGTTGATAAAAAAGTCTCATCCATCGCAGGTTACCTCTACATTAATAGTCTGTCTGTGGGTGAAGAGCATGTGCGGTTCAGACTCAGCTACGCTGCGATTCCATCGCAGTTCTCCTTGATCGTTGTAGTATGTCCACTGATAGTAATAGATGGTATGACACTTGAGCCCGCTGTAGGTATAGCGATGGTATTTGATGGTGTTTTGGCCAAGGTAGGGCTGCTTTACGTACCAATCTGCCAGATAGCTATAGTCGGGATCGTATAGACGTATATAGGTTTCAACTCCCGTAAACAGCCCATCGCTGCACACAGATGTGTCCTTCCTGGTATGCGGTGTGATATAGACGTTGCGCTCATGATCCACAGTGCCATGCTTCGGATCACCGAGATCCAGGTGCAGCTCCAGATCGCTGTTGTTGTGAACGGAAATACCGAAGTATTCAGCAACGTCGGATTTGTAACAATTGTAGGCTGACGCCGTACCGGCTGCTAAAACAAGGGCCGTCGCTAAAACAGTCCTACGCACTGCTGATGGTCTACTTCCAGCAACTGAGTCTGGCGGATTATAGGCAGGCACTGCGCCAGACTCTGGAAATAACCAGTCAGCAAAACCCGCACAATGAAAAAAAAGCATTTTCGCTCACCTATTTAAACTTTATGCATCAACAACAAAGCTCAGTTATCATGTGTTGCACTCGAATCGTGAACTTATTTAGTGCAACGGTTCATCACCTGCCTATGACATAGAAGAAGCATTAAAATCATAACCCTTATCTTCAGCGGCCAGATCCCAAATACGATTGGCAAGCACGCCATAAGTCGAGCCCTGGTCCATTTTGAGTACAACAGCGGTAGGCCCTGGTCCCCACGTTTCTGTACCCAGCATTTGCTCAAGCTCCACTCATTATGCACCCGTCGTGCATCGGACAAGCTATAACCATTGTTGATTGCGTGCACCGAGAAATCCTCGGTTGGCGTGGTATAGGCGTCGTCTCAGTTATCTGCAGCGTTGATGCTGTTTGAGACGATAAGACTTGCGAACAGAGAGAACCAGCCAAGGGCAGATACAGGTTTGATTTGAATCGTTGGCATAAGAAATTTAGCACATAAAAGCAGGCACGGCGAAATAGCTGCTTGTGGTATCATCACTGCCGGTTTTAAATCATAGCAATTGCAGGAATAATCGATGATCGATAAAGCCTCCCTTATCGGTAGTATTGCCGGCAAAGCAGGACAGGTTCTGGGTGGGCAGAAAAGCCAGACCCGGGAAGATATTGAGCACAACATCAAGGCAATGGTGAGCAGTGCTCTGGCCAAATTTGAACTGGTCACCCGTGACGAGTTTGATGCCCAGGTCGCGGTTCTGAAGCATACCCGTGAAAGACTGGAAGCCCTCGAAAAGAAAGTGGCCGAATTGGAAAAAGCTGGATCGTCCGACGGTTGCTGCTGATGTCATTGGCCGTTCTTGCCCTGAGAACGGCTGCCCCACGCACTGCCAGATTTTACTCGTCACTGACACTTTTCATTGTATAAAAAAATAATTTAAATCAATAAGTTAACTCGAAATCAAAATTATCCCCCTCGGTAGTTATCCCTATAGAGATACTACTTTCTTCGCTATAGCATTGCTCTACAAATTAAGATGACTGCCTCAACTCCATTTGGTAGCAATGGCCATATCCCTACAAAGACAGGATGGCCTCAAGGACAAATAGTGAAAATTTCAGGAGAACAATCACTATGAAACGCGCACTTTCAATGTTTACTCTGCTGATGACCATGGTGATGTCTGGCTTTGCACAGACTGCATCTGCGGCTGGCTGGGAGCTTCTGGGCGAAAAGAAAGTCAGTCGTCGTGCAGAAGTAGACACCATCCGTGTTGGTCTGAGAGACGGTGCTTTCAAGCGTCTGCAGTTCAAGGTCAAAGGTGCAGACGTGGATTTCGACAAAGTGATTGTTCACTACGAGAACGGTCAGAGCCGTGAAGTAGCCATCCGCAGCAAAGTCAGAAAAGGCGGTAGCTCCCGCGTCATTGACCTGCCCGGCAAAGCAAGGGCCATTGAAAAAGTAAGATTCTATTACGACACCGAAGGAACCGGACGCGTTCAGGCCAGTGTTCTGCTGATGGGTAAGTCTGCCTGATAACAGACAACCGAGAAGTGGCAGCTGAACGACTAAGCTTCCGGGTCTGGAGCCATTGAGCTTCAGACCTCTCTGGAGAGAACCCATATGATAAAACGACTGTTTACGTTTTTAGTTTTACTCACCACTTTTTCACCGGTCTCAACAATGGTCCATGCAAGCCCGGGCAATAATGATCGGGATGAAATCCGTGAAGAGCGCCGTGACGACCGTCAGGATAATCGTGAAGAGCGTCGAGACGACCGTCAGGACAATCGCGAAGAACGTCATGACGATCGTCAGGATAATCGTGAAGAGCGTCGAGACGACCGCCAGGATAACAGAGAAGACAGAAGAGATGATCGTCAAGACCACCGTCATAATGGCTGGGATGGCCCAAAGGTCATTAAGAACAACCTGGTCGTTGTAGCCCCTAGAAAAAGGGTGATCAGAAACAATATTGTCGTGGTAAGAAACTATGGTAACTCATACTACGGCTATGGCCATTACCACGATGACAACGATGCCTACAAATGGCTGGCGTTTACGGCCATCACGCTGAAAATTCTCGACAACATCAATGAAGCGGCGCAGCGTGCTCACGAAGAAGCACAGATCAAAGCCACTACAGCGCCTGTCGGTGAAAAAATCATCTGGGATGAAGGCGATGCCTCCGGCTATGTTGTTACTACCAAAGAAGGCAAAAGTGCCTCCAGCGGTCTGGTTTGCCGTGAATTTCAACAGTCCATTACAGTAGGTGGTCAAACTGAGGATGCCTGGGGTCAGGCTTGCCTGCAGGAAGACGGTTCCTGGAAAATCATTAACTGACCTCTGCACCGGCCAGCCTGCTGGCCGGGCAATTCTGCCAGCAAATCTCTGAATCACTGCTATTCTCAACCCTTCAGCTTTGCAAAGGCATTCCATTCCGGTGTGCCAAAACAACAAAAACAAGCACAAAAAGAAGGGAGTGTATATGTCGCGGCTAGCTGTTGTTCAAACCCGCGCCAAAACCGGGCTGGATGCGCCTGCGGTATCGGTTGAAGTCCATTTGTCGGCAGGTCTGCCAGCCCTGAATATGGTCGGTCTTCCGGAAGCTGCTGTTCGTGAAAGCAAAGACAGGGTAAGAAGTGCCATCCTCAACAGTGGCTTTGAGTTTCCGGTTTCCCGTATTACCGTTAATCTGGCACCCGCTGATCTTCCCAAAGAAGGCGGTCGCTTTGACCTGCCTATCGCTCTGGGTATTCTGGCGGCATCGGGCCAGCTCAAACCTGAGTCTCTGGCAGGTTACGAGTTTCTTGGTGAACTGGCCCTGTCAGGCGCGCTGAGACCGATCACCGGCTCACTGCCAGCATCCATAGCCTGCAGCCAATCGGCTCACACACTGCTGCTTCCCCAAATGAATGCACAGGCGGCAGCCCTTTGCCCTGATGCCAGAGTGTTGGGAGCAGAAAACCTGCTGGGAGTCTGCGCTCATCTCACCGGTAATCAACATCTTACAGAAGCCACCTGTAACAGGAATGAATCCCCTGTCGATTATCCCGACCTGCTGGATGTCAAGGGGCAACAACAGGCTAAACGAGGCCTGATGACGGCAGCCGCTGGTGCTCACCATCTGATTTTCTACGGTCCCCCGGGAACCGGCAAAACCATGCTGGCCAGTCGCCTGCCCGGAATTCTTCCCGAGATGAATGACCATGAAGCTCTGGAAGTGGCCGCCATACATACTTTGTCTTCCTACAGCCAGCCCCCTTCATGGAAACAGCGACCCTTTCGCAACCCCCATCATACCGCTTCAGCCGTCGCCCTGGTGGGTGGAGGCAGCCAGCCCCGACCAGGAGAGATTTCCTTTGCGCATAATGGTGTCCTGTTCCTGGATGAACTGCCGGAGTTTCAAAAGGTAGCCCTGGAGGTACTGAGAGAGCCCCTGGAAACCCGGGAAGTGGTTATTTCCCGAGCCAAAGGTCAGGCCAGCTTCCCTGCCGGCTTTCAGTTGATTGCCGCCATGAACCCCTGCCCCTGCGGATATCTTGGAGACCCACAGAAAGCCTGCCAGTGTTCTGCCGAGCAGGTCAGACGTTATAAACGAAAACTGTCAGGTCCTTTACTGGATCGCATTGATTTACAGATAGAGGTTTCCAGTCAGAAAACGGAGCGACTTTTTGAAAACCCGCCCGAAGATGAAAACCTGTCAACTGAAAAAATACGTCAACAGGTGATTCAGGCAAGGTCTATCCAGCAGCACAGGCAGGGGAAACCCAACGCCCGATTGTCTGCCAGCGAGATGGATGAATACTGTTCACTGAATAAGCAAGAACAGGATTTTATGACCCGGCTGTGTGACAAACTGGGTTACTCAGCCAGAGCCGTACACCGAATACTGAGAGTGGCCCGAACTCTGGCGGATATTGATGAGGACAAAGACATTCAACAGAAGCATCTTGCTGAAGCGGTGCATTACAGAAAGCTGGATCGTGAACCAGGTTAACCGATAACCTCTCTTTGTTATGAAGCTGTTTTTTCAATCTCTGGCTATCAGCTCAGCGGCTCAGGCAGATCATCTATCAGTCAGCGCTTACTTTCAGGTTCACACCCTGACAGTATTACTGTTCCTGCCAGTACATGCTTTCGGAAACGGCTTTAATCAATCGGCTGATGTCTTCCGGATACACTTCCCCGATATTGCCAATTCTGAAACAGTCAGCATCAGAGACTTTACCGGGATAAATGACGAAACCTTTCACTTTCAGCTGCTCATAAAAGCGGAGGAATTCATAATCGGGGTGCTCGGGGGAGTAAAATGAAGTTATAAACGGAGAGTGCAGTTCAGTGTCTAACAGGCACCGGAAGCCCAGCTCAGTCATACCCTGGACGAGCAAACGCTGATTGCTGGCGTAGCGCTTGTGACGGGCAGCAATGCCCCCCTCTTCAATCAACTCTGCCAGGGCTTGATGGAAAGCCCTTACGGTGTGGGTGGGGGAAGTAAAACGCCACTTACCGTGATTCTTTTCCATGCATTGCCACTGATCATAGAGGTCCAGAGACAGAGAGCGGGCCAGGCCTTTGCATTGGGACAAAAGAGTACGACGAGCTATAACAAAGCCAAAACCGGGTACGCCCTGAATACACTTGTTGGCAGAGCTGATCAGAAAATCAATACCCAGCCCGGCAAGGTCAATCGGCACACCGCCGAAGCTGCTCATGGCATCAACAATCAGAATACAGTCGTGTTTCTTCACCACCTGTGCGACTGCTTCAACAGGGTTCAGCATGCCTGTTGTGGTTTCACAATGAACAATGGCGACATGAGTGATGGCTTTATCTTCAGAGAGTACCTGATCAATTTCCCCCGGCGTCGGCGGATTAATCTCACCACAATTCAGAACACTGTGGGGAATATTCAGATACTCGGCAATCTGGGCAATACGGGCACCGTAAGCCCCATTGTTAATGACCAGTAATTTCCCTTCATCAGAGATAACCGACCCGATGGTTGCTTCTACCGAAGCAGTACCACTACCCTGCATGAGAACGGCGGTGTAGTCATCAGTATCCGAGGCCAGTTTAATCAGCTGACTGCGGATCTCCTCAACCACGCCAAGGTTGTAATCATCGTCCCAGGTACACCAGTCACGCAGCATCGCTTCGCGGACACTGGCAGAGGTTGAGAGGGGTCCCGGAGTCAACAGAAGATAAGGATTTTCCAGGCTCTTTTCTTTCACAGTGGGCACTTCTTTTGTAGACATGACTTTAATGAGACACCTGTAGAAACAGAAATTTCAATCGTCTGGTATATACCAATTGGTACAAAATCATGATGGAGACACTTTTTTCTGTAAATACCCAGCGACCACTCTTCATAAAAATTTCACATTCATACCAGTCTGGAAACAACAGCTAAAAGAGCTCCCCCAACGTCAGTCAAGCAAATAGTTAATTGTCATAAAAGCGATCATTTAATTGTCATAAAAGCCGTTTAGTATGGTCTATACCAGTTGAAAATCCATTGACCCTTAGAGAATAGTATTTATGGGACAGGGAAAAAATCAGTATCAAATCATTCGCACGGCCCTGAACGAGCAGATAGAAAGCGGGGCATTAAAACCGGGAAGCAAGCTACCCTCGGAGCGATTGCTGAGTGAAAAATTCGGTACCACCCGCATTACTCTCAGAGAGTCATTGTCATCACTGGAAGCCGACGGACTGGTCTATCGCGAAGATCGCAGAGGCTGGTTTGTTTCTCCGCAAAGAGTGACCTATGACCCGACGGTGAATGCTAACTTTCATACCATCGTTACCCGCCAGGGCAGAGTACCCGGTACCCGAATGATCCATGCTGAACAGGTACCAGCACCGCCCGGGGTTCAAAAGCTACTTCAGATTCCAGCTCTGACCCCGGTGTATCGGCTGCAACGCCTTCGTTCAGTGGATGGGCGAAATGTCCTCTACGTTGAAAATTACATGAACCCTGCCTACTTCCCGGATCTGCTCAAGCATGATCTGTCTCGATCACTCTCCGATATCTATCAGGAGCATTATAACCGTCAGTATGCCCGGGTCAGTTTCAGGTTGTACCCGGTAGGCCTGAATGCCGAGGCTTCTTTACACCTCAAGGTCACCACGGGCAGTTCCGGTTTGCTGGTTGAGCGAACAAACTACGATCAATCGAATGTCTTGATTGACTGTGACTTTGAGTATTGGCGGCAGGATGCGGTGGTTATAGCCGCTGACACCACTGTGAGCCCCATGACTTGAGAGTCATTAATACCTGCCGGTGCCAATGGTATGAGCCATTTTCTTACTGAACGTCCAAACCCTTTAATTTCCGAATCTGAAAAATGAGAAGAGGTCACAATGAACAAAATTCAACTCGCGGTTTTTGATATGGCTGGTACTACGGTCAATGAAGACAACGTCGTTTACAAAACCGTTCAGAAGAGTCTTGTTGACGCAGGCTACGATTTCACTCTGGACGAAGTCCTTGAGCATGGCGCAGGCAAAGAGAAGCATCAGGCCATAAAAGATACCCTGTCGTCCAAAGGCTTTGACCACTCGGACTCGGAACAAATCTTCCAGTCCTTTAAAAAACAACTGACACAGGCCTATGAAGAGCTTGCAGTCACCTCTTTTGACGGCGTCCCCGAACTTTTGAAAGAGCTGCGGGCAAAAGGCATCAAAGTCGCACTCAACACCGGCTATAGCCACCAGGTAGCAACAGGCCTGTTGAAAAAGATGAACTGGCTGCCCGGGGTCGAATTCGACACCCTGATCACTGCGGATGATGTAATAAACGGCAGACCAGCACCGGACATGATTGAGCTGGCCATGGAGAAAACCGGCATTAACGACAGTTCACAGGTACTTAAAGCCGGAGATTCAGCCATTGACATCGAGGAAGGAAAAAACGCCCACTGCGGTATCACGGTTGGCGTGACTACAGGCGCCCAGACCCGGGAGCAACTGGCAACAGCCGCTCCAACGCTGGTGCTCGACAACCTGGCCGATATCCTTAAGCACATTTGAACACAGGGAGACACCTTTGAAATACGATTTAATGGTTGTCGGTGCAGGTATTCTTGGCACTTTTCACGCCTTCGCTGCTGCGAAGCGGGGGTATAAGGTACTGCTGGTTGAAAAAGACAGTCAACCGGTACAGGCCACCGTCAGAAACTTTGGCATGGTTGTTCCATCCGGCATGACAGCAGACCTGCTGCCGACCGCCCTGGACTCTCTGAGCATTTATCAGACCCTGCAAGATCAGTTTGATATTTCAGCCCGAAGAAATGGCAGCTGGTATATAGCCTCCGATGACCAGGAGTTGGCCATGTTGCAAGAGCTACACCAACGAAATCAGCAAACGGGCTACCCTTCATCACTGCTAAGTATTGACGAGGTTATACGTGCCAATCCTGCCGTCAAGAAAAGTTATGCAAAAGGTGCCTTGTACTTCCCGGAGGAATTCAGTGTTAACCCCCTGCAACTGATTTACCGCATCATTGAGTTTATTCAGCAGGAATACACCGTTGAATACCGACCCAACACCCAAATCATCAGCATGGAAACCGGGCAGGATGAAGTCATCAGTATGGATTCAGCTGGTGAGCAATACCGGGCTTCAAAAGCGATAGTCTGTAACGGGCATGATTTCAAAACCCTGTTTCCATCACGCTTTCTCAACAGTGATATTGAGCTGGTCAAGCTCCAAATGATGCGTACCAAACCACTGAAGAGCGTCAGTCTCAATGGCAATTTGCTTTCGGGCAGGACTATCAGACGCTATGAGAGCTTTCGCAACTTGCCTTCCTGGAGTGCCGGAGAAAAAGACTCAGAGCTGGATAAGTACGGGATACATATTCTGTTCAAAAAGGAGCTTGACGGGTCCATCATCATTGGCGACTCACACGAGTACGCCGATGCCCGCGAGGCAGAGAAACTCTCCTTCACAATGAATCAATCCATCAATGAACGGATGCTGACAGAAGCCAGAAACATTGTTGAGCTTCCTTGCTGGGATATCGCGGAATATTGGGCAGGTTATTATTGCCAGAGTAAAACCGATCACTACTACCAGGACGACATAGACAACAAAATTCACTTTCTCACGGCCATCGGCGGCAAGGGCATGACCCTGGCTCCCGGCATTGCAGAAAAGAATATCGAAAACATCCTTTGACATCCTCCTTGACGTAAAGAGAGTGTCGCACAACTCTAAAAACTCGTTCCCGTGCTGGTGCGTGGGAACCAGAGTTTTGCGACAGAGTTTTGCGACACCCTATTAAAGTACGGGGTTTTACGCTCATTCGATAAATCTTTCAGCAAACCCATCATTTCTTTGCGATCATGACGGTTCTCCCTGGCATCAATGACCAAATTGACCAGCCCAAAACACGGGCAAAGCCCCCGGCAAAAGCATCTGTGCTTTAGCAATTCATTTTGATTCCCCTATGTTATTTGCCTACAGTGGTAGGGCAATGGAGGTGATTTATGGAAAACTTGTATGACACTGATTTCTACACATGGTCCTATCGACAAGCCGAGCTTATCAGGCAAGGCCGTTTCGATGAACTTGATATGGACAACCTGGTCGAGGAAGTTGAGGACATGGGTAGAGCCCGTTATCGTTCAGTACAGAGCCGTTTGTCTCAATTACTCATGCACTCGCTTAAATGGCTGATGCAGCGTAAAAAAAATGATTTGCATGAGATGGATCAATGGTTCCGAAGCTGGTCAACCAGTATCAGTAAACAACGTATTGCCATTGAGCATGAGCTTGAAGAAAATCCCGCTCTCAATAGTAAACTGGACGAGATTTTGCCAAAAGCCTATCAGTACGCCCGAAAGCTTGCTGCCAACGAGATGCAGTGCAGACCCGACGCTTTCCCGTCTGAGTGCCCATGGACCTATGACGAAATCATGGAAGATGGCTGGCTGCCGGAGGCTGACGATGACTGATTTATACAAAACCGACTACACCTCATGGCTGAGCCAGCAGCGGGAGCTGCTGGCTCAGCGACAATTTCACAAACTCGACATTGACAATCTGTTGGAGGCGATGGAGTACGAAATGGGCAGTACCAGAGATACTCTTGAGTCTCATTTATCGGTATTGGTTTTACATCTTCTCAAATACGATTATCAGAAACGGATTCTGAAAGATTTGTGGGTAGAGGATAAGGTTGTCCAGACGTGGATGCCAAGTATCTACAATTCCAGAGCAGCGATTGAAAAGCAAATTTCAAAACACCCTCATTTACAGCCCATGATCGTGGAGTTATTGGCGGGTGCATATTCCGATGCTTGTCGGCAAGCAGTTAAGCAGATGAACAATTACGCTCGCAGTGAAAGCCAGAAGCTGAGCAAAAAAAGCTTTCCCGGCCAATGCCCATGGACCTTTGAACAGATCACAGATGACGACTGGCTGCCCGGCGATTAAAACAGCGCAGCAGCCCCAATCCCCGCCACCGTAATAATGGTGCCAAAGACCCCGCCCTGGTTCTGGGCACTCTGCCGAACCGCCGCCTGATTGCACAGCCTCCGACGACCAGGAATTGGCCATGTTGCAGGAAACTGTCACAGAGTCGAAAAAGATCTGTAATATTTTAGTCATTTCTCTCTCGTAGAATCGCGATATCCCTTCTGGTCTTGGCCAGAACAAAATGATTATCCGACTGGAGAGAGCTCCATGAAAAAACACCTGACAGCCCTGACCCTGGCAACAACTTCAATTTTCAGCGCTTCATCTTTCGCTGCATCTCCTGTGGAATTGACGGTTTATACTGCTTTTGAGACCGACATTCTGAATCGCTACAAGAAAGCCTTTGAGCAGGATAATCCCGATATCAGCATCAAATGGGTACGGGACTCTACCGGTATCATGACCGCTAAACTGCTGGCAGAAAAAGATAATAGCAGGGCAGACGTCGTATGGGGCCTGGCCGGTTCCAGCATGGCACTGTTGAAAGATAAAGGCGTACTGGATACCTACAAGCCCAGAGGTCTGAATCAAATCAAGTCTCAGTTGGTTGATCCTGAGGCCGCCAAAGCATGGTTTGGCAACCAGGCTTACTTTAATGTCATTTGTTACAACGAAGCGGTAGCCGCAGCCAAAAAACTGCCCAAGCCTCAATCCTGGCAAGACCTGCTGAATCCGGTCTATCAGGGCCAGATTGCCATGCCTAACCCAGCCTCTTCCGGCACTGGCTATATGCAGGTTTCCGCCTGGCTGCAGAGCATGGGTGAAGACAAAGGCTGGGCCTATATGGATAAGCTGAACAACAACATGTCCCAATACACTCACTCAGGTTCCAAGCCCTGTGTTCAGGCTGCCATGGGTGAAGTGGCTATTGGTATTTCCATGGCGGTTCGTGGCGCCCAATTGAAAAGTCAGGGTGCACCGCTGGACCTGATTCTTCCCAAGGGTGGCGTTGGCTGGGATGTGGAGTCAGTAGGTCTGGTTGCAGGTACCGATCAGGCTGCAGCTGCGAAAAAGCTGGTCGACTGGTCTCTCAGCCAGAAAGCTAATGAGCATTATGTAGAGGCGTACCCCGTTGTCGGTCACAAAGACGTCAGTAAAGAAGTACCCAACTATCCAGATGTAGAAAGCGCTATGGTGGACCTGGACTTTGGAGAAATGGCCAGTGAGCGTGAAGCTGTACTCGCTGAATGGTCCAAACGTTTCGATCATATGTCTGAACCTAAGTCTTGATGCCTTACTAGTTATGCAGAAAGCGCCGTTTATTCCCCAAAGGGAATAAACGGCTTTTTCAGGTTTGGAGCTTTAGGAAGTTAACGCTATGAAACCCTTTCTCACCATCGAAAACCTGGGGAAACGCTTCGGCGATTTCACCGCTCTCAAAGAGATTTCCCTGTCCGTTAATAAGGGTGAATTCATCTGTTTTCTCGGCCCCTCGGGTTGCGGAAAGACGACGCTGTTGAGAATGATTGCCGGATTGGAAGCCTGTAAACAGGGAGAGATCTGGCAGGATGGCACCAACATAACAGCACTCCCACCTGAACAAAGAGACTTCGGCATTGTCTTTCAATCCTATGCCCTGTTCCCCAACCTGAGTGTTTCAGAAAATATCGGTTTTGGTTTGAAAAACCAGGGTCAATCCAAACGTGAAGTTGAGGGCAGCGTGAACCAATGGCTGGATATTATCGGCCTGCAGGATTCCGGCCCCAAATTTCCCTCTCAGCTTTCTGGCGGTCAACAACAGCGTGTAGCACTGGCAAGGGCTCTGGCACTCTCTCCGGGGTTGTTGTTGCTCGATGAACCCCTCTCGGCCCTGGATGCCAAAGTCAGAATCAAGTTGCGGGAAACGATCTGTAAGCTGCAAAGAAAACTGGGCATTACCACCATTATGGTGACCCATGACCAGGAAGAAGCCATGGCTATGGCTGATCGCATCGTGGTGATGAATCACGGAAACATAGAACAGATAGGCACACCGGAAGAAATTTACAAACAGCCAGCCTCTCGCTTCGTTGCTGAATTTGTTGGCGCCATGAACTTTCTGGAAGGTGATACCAACAAAAAGAATCAGGTCGTACTGGCCAACCAGCCACTCTCTCTGCCAGTGACTGAGTCAACAACGAGAAAAGTGATTCTGGGGATTCGTCCGGAAGACCTGAGCTTCAGTGAAGGTCAGTCTGCTTTGCCAGTCAGTGTTGAAAGTCTGGAGTTTCAGGGCTCCTTTGTTCGTGCAGAGTGCAGCCCTGTTGGCTGGAGCAGTGAGCGACTGATTAAAGTCGATGTACCTGTCCACCAGCTGGCTGGCCTTAAGCTGGAACCGGGGAGCCAGAATCGGTTGTCCCTGAGTGAAAAACATATCCATGTCTTCCCTGCAGCATGATGAGCCCGCTTTAAATATGAGTCTATCTACACACACCCCAGCGGATGCAAACTCTCCAGCACTGGGCCGGAAGCCTCTGCTGCCAGCCATCAGCAGGGATCAATGGATTCTTGGGCTGGTCATCGGAGCGGTTGCTCTCTATCTGATCATTTCACTGCTTCTGCCACTCCTTGCCATGCTGGCAAGAAGCGTTCAGGACAGCAATGGGGCGTTTCTTGGCCTGAGTTACTTTGCTGAGTATCTTGGCAACCCGGCCCTGAGTCATTCCATTGGCAACACGCTGAAAGTCGGTGTTACTGTTACGACAATAGTCGTTAGCTTGTCATTCTTGTTTGCTTACGGACTGACACGAACCCAGATGCCTTTGAAACCGCTCTTCAAAGTAATGGGCATGTTACCCATACTGGCACCTTCCCTATTGCCTGCCATCAGTATGATTTATCTGTTTGGTAATCAGGGGGTGGCTGTAGACCTGCTGTTTGGTCACTCTATTTATGGTCTGCCCGGTATTGTTATGGGTCTGGCTTTCTGGACCTTTCCCCATGCACTGCTAATTCTTACCACGGCGCTTTCAACATCCGACGCCAGACTCTATGAAGCAGCTCGCTCCATGGGTACCTCTCCATTCAGAACGTTTACAACAGTCACGCTTCCAGCTGCCAAGTTTGGTTTGATCAGCACGGTCACTGTCGTATTCACCCTGGTCGTAACCGACTTTGGTGTCCCGAAAGTGATTGGTGGCCAATATAACGTACTGGCTACCGACATCTATAAACAGGTCGCCGGTCAGCAGAACTTTGCCATGGGCGCTGTCATCAGTGTGCTTTTGCTGATACCCGCTCTATTGGCTTTTGTGATTGATCACAGAGTGCAGAAAAAACAGAAGGAATTGTTTGGCGCTCGCTCAGTCAATTTCCAGCCCGAGCGAAACCCCGTGAAGGACAGCATTTTCTTCCTGCTCTGTAGCCTGGTCTCTCTGGCCATTTTGGCCGTGGTGGGCATGGCGATTTATGGCTCATTGGTCACTTTCTGGCCCTGGAATATGGAGCTATCCTGGAACAACTATCAGTTTGAAAGGTTCAGTGCCAATGGCTGGGAACCCTATTTCAACTCTCTGGAAATGGCGTTCTATACGGCTATTGCCGGAACCCTGATTATTTTCATTACCGCTTACAATGTGGAAAAAAGTAAGTTACCCCCCATACTAAGGCACTTTATCCACATTATGGCCATGTTGCCGATGGCAGTACCCGGTATGGTGCTGGGTCTGGGTTATATCTTCTTCTTTAATCAGGCCGGTAATCCGCTGGGTATACTCTATGGAACCATGGCTATTCTGGTTATCAACACCGTGGCCCACTATTTCACTGTCGGGCACCTGACGGCATTGACCGCTCTGAAGAAGTTACCCGCCGAGATCGAACAGGTAGCCGCATCACTCAAGATTCCACAGTATAAAGCTTTCCTGAAAGTATCCCTGCCGGTCTGCACGCCTGCTTTGCTGGATATAGCGATCTACCTTTTCGTCAACGCCCTGACCACCACGTCGGCTGTCGTTTTCCTTTACTCCACGGATACTATGCTGGCTTCCGTTTCTGTAATGAATATGGAAGATGCCGGACAAACAGGCCCGGCCGCAGCCATGGCGGTTTTGATTCTGGCAACCGCAGCCTGCGTCAAGATAGCTCATATGACGTTGGGTAAATTGCTATTGAACAGAACCCAGAAATGGAAGCGCTCCTGAAGCACTTAAAACTCGCTGGTCTGTGGGAACGTGATTGACTCGTTCCCACGATGAAGCATGGGAAGCAGAATATTTTTACGACGGGGAGGATATCAAAGGTCTTGATGCACCTGCTTCCCGGAAATAGATGCTTTCCATTTGTCAAACTGAGCCTGAAGCTCATTGATCGGATCGACACCTGCGGGAACAGACGCTACGCCCAAATCGACGTAGTAGTTCTCTTCGGTGTCATCAGGTCGGGCAACCACCAAAAAAGAGAGTAATGAGGAAACACCTTTAGAAGAACAGCGGCGATCTGCACCAGCAAAATTAGCCCCCTGCATGGCGGCCATGAGTTTATCAGCCAGACTGCCCTGGGTACTGTTAAAATTATTTTCCATAGTATCCAATACCGCTTCATTCAATAGAGTATTTCCCTGAATCACATAATAGCTTCCCGTACGATATCCTTTTGCGCTCAAGATATTGTCTCCCATAAAAGCAGCAGACCGTGGATGATTGGCAGCATCAAAATCGACAATACCGTACTGCCGGATGGATGGGAGTTGATTCACATCATTAGCCTTTAGCCAGCGAATGATTTGCTCGGGACTCATACCCTCATCCATCTTTTTGCTGGCATTTTGCTGATTGACTTCGTGGTAAAAAGCCTGGCTGACGATGACACCTTTGCCCGGATGCAGTCGTGATAAAAAATCGGTTTCCGTACGCTGGAAGGCGCTTAGAGGAGAACAGGTTGCCCCGGCAGCCCCAACTTCTCTGGTAACAGGGTCAACGGCAACAATAGAAAAAGTACCCTGAGCAGTTAAAGAGACTGACAGCAGTGACAGCACACTGAAAATAAAACGAAATTTCATAGGCTCAAAAACCACTTGAATTTATATCATTGTTATATTAATCCTGTAACTAGAATGGTAACAGAAGTCCTCTAATGTCAACTTTAAAACAGACAACGATACAGCCATTTTTAATCTTGAACTCAGATAATCACTTACCTCATGTATTACGGCTGATCGCTGGTTACTTATCCGGTAATGCAGTTTGGCAACCGTTCGCTTGGCTTTCGCATTGCGGTTGCTTCCCTTTGTTTTGCGGCTTAACGCCCTCTGTTTCCTGTTAAGGCGTTTCAGAGAGCCTTTCAGAAGGGAGGTCAAGCTTCAGTGGGAATCATAAAATTCAACCATTGAGATCAAAAAAATATCAAAGCTTAAAAATGCTGGCAGAAATCAACATTTTTAAGCAAAGCATCAACGTCCTGTCTTCTTGTTAGTTGCGCTTACATCAATGTTATGAACTTTTATCATGAAGGCAACTCTGAGTTAACAAAGTGGATCAATGTTGGATGATCTTCAAACCAACATCCTCACAAACAAGGATAAAAACTAACTTAATGAAAGGAACTTAATATGAACAACATAAATACTCCCCCCGCTGTTGGGTTTTCAAAACCGGCCTCAACAGAACAGCCGCAGAGCGCACCAACAGGTTATGCTTCAGGGAGGGTTGTTACTGAAGATTACCAGGGTGAATTTTTGAGTCATCAAGGAATTGATCTTTTACAACAGGCAAGCTCCCATCTTCAAGGTGACAAAGCCAATGACCGCCGTTTGGTGACCATCAATACCAACGGCAGCGCTAATACCTATAATCAGCAAGCCGATCGATCATCAGGACTTGATGATCTTGTTTCCTGGTCGCAGTTGCCGCCGCAAATCAAGCAGGAACTAACACCCTGCCATCAGCTTCTGTTTGCTATATATCTGGGCTTACCGATAGCGGAAATCAATAAAAAAAATATACAACACAAACTCGATCACTCAACAGAAAAATTTGATTATTTATCCTGGTATTCGCAGCGACATGGAGACAGGTTAACCGAGGAAAAACTGACCATCCCCCATGGTAAATTGCTGACCATGCTGGGCGGTATCTCAAGGCCCGATCTGGTTGCACGGTACTGTGACACCTTTGGTATTGCCGTTGATCAAAAACAGTTCTGCAGTGAATGGCCTGCCTGTGTCCAGGCTGTTGATACCCATGCTGCACTGAATCATGAACTGGATTTTTTCAAGTTACACAAAATCTTCATTGGCGATTATTACCTTCGCTCTGTCCCGACCGCAACCGTGGCGTATTCGGCTGGATACCCGGAACTGATGAAGGATAAGGATTTACGACAACGTTCTATTATTGCTGACAAGTGTCTATCAACCCCCCTGCTGCTGAAAAAAATTCTGGATACCAAAGAGGGGCGAATGACCGTAAATGAGCTGGTAAAAATATTGAGCAATCCTGAAATTATGGCCATCAGTACCGCACACCAGCTAATTGAATCCCTGAAAGGGTTTCCAGCTCGTTTTGATCTTTCTGAACAACACGGTTTGAGTTTGAGTTTGAGAAATCAGATTCACCATTATGCCTATGATCTTGGAACCATAGGAATGGATCCTGAATCCTTCGGTCGTGCACTTGGGTTACCGCTGCACATCATCCAGAAAATTCTCTATAGAATTTGTAAAAAAGAACAGGGCTATCACTATATAACAAAATTACTGCATGCAGCATTCCGTTGTCTGCCCCAACTCACTTCAGAACAGGTTGCGTATGCTTCGTCGGAAGCTGCCAGGTCTAGTAACTGTTGTGAGAAATTAGAGGCGTTGATCGCTGAAAAAAGAAAACGTTACCCTTGGTTTTGTGCCTCCAGTCCTGAAAAGCCTCCCATCGTCAAACCGCTCTTTTGGCAGGATTTGCAGAATGATGGCACAGAACCGGAGATGACCGGTTCGAAACCGCTGACGCTGGATTTTTTGAGGTGTTTGCCATTGAGCCACAACTGGTATTTGATTGGTCTTACCATGGGATTGTCAGGGGATGAACTAAGTCGTATTGGAAAAAAGACCAAAGTAGACTTCAGGGTATCGGCAAATGAACTCAGTCTTGCAGCGTCCAAGTTGTCCAGGATACTGGTTCAATCCGAGAGAGGGCTGGAAACGGGACATCTCTATCAGGCACTGCAATATTTGGATGATCAAGCGACACTGGATTACTTTCCTGAGCATCTGTCTGTCCATCCTGACAAACCATTACCAGAGCACATCGCTGAATCCGTTGAAAATGGAAGATCACTGGCCCATCTTTTGCGCACTTACAAGTCGGAGGAGCTGGAACTTTTTCTGAAGTTGTTCAAAAGTTATGAGGAAATGAAATACCAGCTGCCCGATAAGTACAAGGTATTCCATGGTTGGATAAAAGGTAAATATTACGAACCTTCTAAACCCTATGTGGCCTGGTCTTCAAGAGTAAACGCCAAATAAATCCACGCCCTTCAGAATCAAAAACCCGTTTGAAATGATTAGCCTCCCGATATAAGGAGGCCAATATGTCAAAGAAATTACCCGCAGACAGTGAATGGCTAGCAGCCTGTCGGACTTAAGACTGTCCTACTGCGGTTGCAATAAATTAGTCTAAAAATCTCTGTTTCTTCGTCAAATAGCTCGCTATTCTCCTCAGAAACAGAGATTTTTATCCTCAATTTCTTGCAATCCTCGCTACGGACGCTTAAGTCCGACAGGCTGCTAGAGCGTGTTCAGTCATGGCGGGATTCAGGTTTGACTCAGAGTGCGTGGTGCCAGCAGCATGGTATAAGGGTATCCAAATTCGGATACTGGATGCGTAAACTCGACACAACCCCCAGCGTAAAACCGACCCCGAACAACTCTGGCTTTGCTCAGGTAGCACCCCAACCGGAACCTGGTTCGGCTTCTCGGATAACACCACTCTCCATCACCCTACCCAGTGGTGTAACAGGTCGACATTTTCGATGAGGTGGAGCTGGAAGGCTGCACCGGAGAGCAAGATGAAGCTGAAGGTCAGCCAGAGCAAGAGCCTCCAAAACCACGCAAAAAGAAAACAGGGCGCAAGTCATTTTCAGAGTCTCTGCCCAGAGTGCAGGAACCCTCTGAACTCAGTGAAGAAAAAGCCGAAGCCATTGATTCTGGTCACAGCTGCCTGCATCAAGATAGCTCATATGACGTTGGGTAAATTGCTATTGAACAGAACCCAGAAATGGAAGCGCTCCTGAAGCACCCTTGAAATCCTCCAAATCCGGTCAGATTTCTGGCCGGTTATCCAACAACCTGCGGATTCCTGTTGTACAGAGAGTTAGACATGCGAAAAATTCATGTCTATAAATGACACGAACTCTTTGAAAAATTTAATTATGGAGTCTTGATGATCGTTAGACTTTTGTTGGTGCCTTTCTTGATTTTAATTTCAAACATATGTCCTGCCAGCGTTGAACAAGATCTTGAAGAAATCAAGAAAAACATGAAGATAGCTAATGAAAAAATAGAAGAAACTAAAAATAAATTAAAAACACCTGAGCTTTTAGTGTATGGCCCTTTAGTGGCTTCGGGAGGTGATGAATTCAGAGTGTGTCGTTACTCAAAAAAGAATCCAGAAGCAAATGCCGCATTATCTTCAGCAGTGTCCTATTTGACAGAAGTTTTACAACAAATGAAATTTTTAATAGAAAGCTATCCTGAGTTTGATCAGGCTGAAACGCTATTAAATCTTCACTCCACTTTACAACATCCACTAGAGTACGTTTCATCAGTAAGTCCTGTGCTATTGGCATTGCCACTCGCTGCTGAAATAGAGAGTCAGCTTCAGAAAGTTGAAGACGTTGCAAACAAAATCAACACTGCATTGAACAGAATTTAGAAAAATTTTCAGGGGACTGCGCGCTTGAAATTGGTGATATAATAGCCCTCTCAGCTCAAGACATCGAAGCAACACGTGCACAGACTCAACGACCGACAGGCCGAAGCCGTCAAATACATTGATACCCCTTTGCTGGTTCTGGCCGGTGCGGGCAGTGGCAAAACCAGTGTAATCACCACCAAAATTGCTTACCTGATTCAGGAATGTGGTATCAATGCCCGCAATATCATTGCCGTGACCTTCACCAACAAGGCCGCACGGGAAATGAAAGAGCGTGTCGGCAAACTGGTCAAGGGCAGGGCCTCCTATGGTTTGACGGTTTCAACCTTTCACAATCTCGGGCTCAACCTGATCCGCAAGGAATGCAAGACGCTGGGTTACAAGCCGGGCTTTTCCATTTTTGATGCCCAGGATGCCCACGCTCTGATAGGCGAATTGATGCAGCGGGAAATGGGATCAGACGAAGAGAGCGTTGATGCCGTCCAGCACATGATCTCCAACTGGAAGAATGACCTGATTCTGCCCCCACAGGCCATGGCCAATGCCCGTCAGCCCAACGAGCAACTCGCTGCCCGGGTTTATGAACACTATAACCGCACGTTAAAAGCCTTTAATGCGGTCGATTTTGATGATTTGATTCTGCAACCAGTCATGTTGTTCCGTGAGCATCCGGAAGTTCTGGAGCGCTGGCAGAACAAAACCCACTATGTGCTGGTCGACGAATATCAGGATACCAATGGTGCTCAGTATGAGTTGATCAGTCGACTGGTAGGAGACCGGGGCAAACTCACCGTGGTAGGTGACGATGATCAGTCCATTTACGCCTGGCGTGGTGCCCGTCCTGAAAACCTGGCACTGCTCAAGGACGATTATCCTTCGTTAAGAGTTATCAAGCTCGAGCAGAATTACCGCTCCACCAGCCGTATCCTGAAAGCGGCCAATACCCTGATTGCCAATAATCCCCACGTGTTTGAAAAAACGCTGTGGAGTGAACTGGGCATGGGGGAGACTATTCGGGTTATTCGATGCCGTAATGACGAGATGGAATGTGAACGCATTGCTACCGAAATACTGACCCAGAAACTAAAAAACGGTACCCACTGGAAAGATTACGCGGTGCTGTATCGAGGCAACTTCCAGTCTCGCTTGCTGGAAATGAAGCTTCAGCATCATCAAATTCCTTACCACATCAATGGCGGCACTTCATTCTTCGCCCGCGCTGAAGTCAAAGACATGATGGCTTATCTCCGACTGCTGGTGAATCAGGATGATGACAACGCCTTCCTGCGTGTTGTCAACATCCCCCGTCGGGAGATAGGCCCTGCTACGTTGGAAAAACTGGGCAATTACGCCGGTACTCACAACCTGAGTTTGTACGCTGCTTCGCAGGAAATGGGTCTTCAGGAAGACCTGTCGCCCAAGTATGTCGAGAAGCTACGCAACTTTACCCAGTGGCTGGATTCGGTATCCCGCCGCTGCCAAACCGATGAAGACCCCATTGCCGCCATCCGTGAAATGATTAACGACTGCGACTATGAAAACTGGCTGATGCAGACCACAGCAACGCCTGCAGGTGCAGAGAAACGCATGGGCAATGTCTGGTTCCTGATTGACTCACTGCAACAGACTCTCGAAAGAGGCGACGAAGATGCTACGGTTGAAGATGCCATCGCCCGATTGATTCTCAGAGATATGATGGAACGGCAGGAAGAGGAAGAAGATAACGACAAGGTACAACTGTTAACGCTTCATGCTTCCAAGGGGCTTGAGTACCCCTATGTATTCATGATGGGTATGGAAGAGGACCTTCTGCCCCACCGTACCAGCATTGAAGAAGACAATATTGAAGAAGAACGACGACTGACTTACGTTGGCATCACCCGGGCCAGAAAGACTTTGACCATGACGCTGGCAGGGCAGCGAAAGCAGTACGGTGAAATCATTGATACCACACCCAGTCGTTTCCTCGACGAACTGCCGCAGGAAGACCTGGAATATACAGGATTCGGCGAGAAAGCCAGTAAGGAACAGAATGCCCTGACCGGTAATGCGGCTCTGGCGATGTTACGCAGCCGGTTGAGCGACTGAATAGCAACAGCAGCCCACCTTAAAAACCATTCGGATTTTTCTTCTGCCAGCTTCAAGGCAACTCTGACCCAGTCAATGGGGTGTCTGGAATCTTTCTGCATGATGACGCCCCGTAGTCTATACGTACAGACTCAAGTGGTTGTTATCATTATTCTTATCGCAGTACCCATATGAATAGAAGCCTGACTGTCGGTGAAAGATCGTCTTTGCTATTAGTGTCGCTCGTCGTCTGTTTTCCGGACTGCAGCAGTTGGGCTGACACTGTAGAGCTGAACAATAATAATTTCAATCAATACCTGAATGCTGACCATCCGGTCAAAGGTGACTATCAGTTAACCAGTAATATTGACCTGAGCCAATTTCTCTGGAAACCCATCGGCAATGCGTCCGTTCCGTTTTCTCTCACTCTGAATGGCAACGGCCACGTTATTTCCGGACTCAAGGTTTCAACTTCAACCGATAACACGACCTCAGGCTTTTTCGGGTCACTGCAAAACAGCACCATCAGGCAGATCCTGCTTAAAGAGCCAAAAGTGACCAGTACCGGATTTACAAGCCCGGCAGGTGCCCTTGTGGGAGAGTTGAAAGGCAGCAGGATAGAAGAAGTAGTCAATTATGGCGGAGCCGTCAAAACCATTGGTTCTCTCAGTCATGCCGGAGGTGTAGCGGGCAGTGTTACTGATAGCATTATACACGACAGCGTAAACACCGGAACCGTTATCACAACCGCAGATGCCAGCGCAGGCGGTATCGCCGGATTGGCGGTTCAGGCATCGTCCCTGTCAAATAACCTGAATACCGGAAAAATAGCCTCCAGAAATTTATATGCCTCACCTGCCGGTGGCATTGTCGGAGCTCTGAGAAACAACAGCATTGCTAACAACAATGTCAATACCGGTGAAGTTAATGTTGACTTTAGTCAATATTCCGGGGGGGTTGCAGGAGAAGCACAAGCAGCCAAGGTATTACATAACCTCAACACTGGAAAAATATCTTCAGATTATTCGAGAGCCTACTCCAGATTAGTTGGAAGTGTAAGTGGAAGCAGTGGCGGAATAGTGGGGCATGCTTGCGGGCAAACCCTGGTCAGCAAAAATCTCAATACGGGTAGCATTTCTACAAAGCGTTGGCGTACCTATGGAGGTGGAATAGCAGGAGACGTGATCAACGCGCCTGTTGTTCAAAATGTCAATGTCGGAACTGTCAGGACTCAGGGCAATCAGGCATCTGCCGGAGGAATTACCGGGGAAGCGGTTGGTACAAGCGTTCAGGACAACCTGAATGCCGGAGCAGTCATAACGAAAGGCGTTAATGGCCACGTGGGTGGTATTACCGGGGCTGCGGCCCACTCAGCCTCAGTTTACAATAATGTCAATACGGGGCGAGTTGAGGCACAGGGATCCTGGTGCTATGTCAGTCCTGCAGCCGCAAGAGTGTACCGGGCAGGTCCTATTGAGCATAACCTGGATACTTTCACAAAGTACCAATGGACCAGTGAGACATTCAGTGGACGTAATAAAGGTGTCGTAAGACTATCGAAAAGTGCTCTCAAATCAAACCTGACCGGATTGAACAGCACGCTCTGGAATGCCGGTAATGAATCGCAGCTGCCGATGCTCAGAGGCATTAACATCCCCTACCGTGAACTGGCCCGAATAAGTGGTAAAAAATTCCCAACAGCTCTGAGTGAGTTTGCAGACCCCGGTGGTGTTTCAAATGCCCCCTCTTTTAATCCTGATGCCTGGAACAGTCGGGATGGCTATTTACCGTTTCCAAAAGTTTTCTCCGAACCACAAACATCTTTGACCGGGGTTAATTGCACAGAAGGGGTATTTGACTGCAGCGAGGAAAAGCAGCAAAAGACAGCTCACTCGCCCGATCTTTCAGATCACTGCCTGCCACCAGAAGGTATACCTCTCTTTCAAGCCTATGATCCGGAAAAGCAGCAGGTATACGTTGTCATTCAACCTGAACCGTCTTCTGAATGGGCTTCTAAAGGAATTATTCTGGCACGCTATAAGGGCTCTGAGCTGGATAAACAATTTGGTCTGTGTGGCGTTGTGACTTATACAACCTCTACCAACCACGCCACTACACTGACTAGATATCAGTCTCTGTCAGGGCAGATTATCCACGAAACAACAGGCCCTCATCCCGGCTCTTCCCTCAATATTGTTGCAATGACAACGTCAGGAAAAGCGACTCTGTTCGAGTTCCCGTTGAGTGCTACCCAGAGATACCAGGCAGTGTTGGGCGTACGTAACGACTTATTCCCTGGAAATGTTCAGATTAATGATATCACTCACCATCAGGGGATCATGTATTTAACAGGAAAAATCGATAACAGCGTATTTGTTGGCCGTTACCACCAACGACGGCTCTTTTTTCCTGAAATGCATCCTGAAAAAAGTGGCCAGTATGATCAGGAGCAAGGACTTAACCTAAAGCTCTATGCAGATGGCGAACGCCTTTATGTCGCAGGCAAAAGTGATGAAGATGCCTCACATTCTTTGTTTATCAGACAGTACGACAGTAAACGACTAACCCCCACTGCTTCTTTTGCCAACAATGACATAGAGTTAATGGCTATCAATGCCGATGACATGGACAGGGTTAACAGCCAGCAGGACATCCTCGTGCAAAAAGACCAGGTCTATGTTGCAGTTCTCAGCCCTGAGAAAGAGAAACTTTTTATTCGCCGGTTCGCCGCTGACAATGGACAGATGGACAGTGCTTTTATTATTAACGACAGGACTGATTTTTCTTCACGCACACCGGGTTCGTTTGCAACTGTCAGGCTGATGGCAACGGAAGGTTATTTGCACGCCATTATTTACAACAGCGATGGACAAATGTCTGTGTTTACTTATGAAGATCAGGTCAACGTCCATCGTTTTGACACCAGACTTAAACCTGTGGCAGCAGATTCTATGCGCCCGGTATTTGTGGGTAATAAAGCCTATCTGGCCATCGAAAACTCTGATACTGAGGAGGGCGGTCGGCAGGTTCAGATGCAAGAAATCTCTCTGGGTCTTGAAAACTTCAATCGTCAAAAACCCTGTGTCGCATTACGGTCTGCAGAATCGTCTGCGGTGATTTCTGACTGGCGAACTGAGCTTATTGCAGCAGGCGCTGTAGTGGCTACTACGGCGGTTGCAGTCATCCTGATCATTAACAAGTTTAAAAGGTCAGGAATGCGAACACGTAAGTAGCGACCCTGAGAAAACGGGTAAATAACAAGGCCAGTCGGCATGATGATTCTGAATAGTCTACATTAACGTACTTATTATCATTATCTCTATGGTAGTTCTGCAGTCACTGAACCCCGCCCTAAAGGACGGGGCTTGTTAAAGCTCCCAATTTGGGGTTAGAAGTGACCAGACTCAGCAACCGCAAGGTTGCTACGTTAAAGACGAATGTATAGTTACCTTGGGATGCTTCACCAGTCCCAAGCTCTAAGGGTAGTGGTTAAACAGTGTATTGAGGGTTAATCACAGTGCTGCTATCAAGAAACCGTCCATTAACATTGTCTAGGCGACCCCGTCGAGGTGAACTTTACTGGCGCAAGCCTAGAATGGTACGTAAGCACCACATATAAGGACAACGACGTATGAACCGAGTGTTCGTATTGGACAAAGACAAAAAGCCTCTTATGCCTTGCCATCCGGCAAGGGCAAGAAAGCTTCTCGGGAAAGGCAAAGCGGCTGTCTTCAGACGCTACCCTTTCACGATCATACTGAAAGAGAGAGAAGGTGGTGTTGTACAACCGTTGGAACTCAAATTCGACGTTGGAAGCAAAACAACAGGCATCGCCGTTGTTGCTGACTCTGATCGTGGAAAGAAAGTTGTCTTTGCCGCTGAACTCCAGCATAGAGGACAAAGGGTTAAGGATTCTCTTGAGTCTCGACGTGCAACACGTCGAGCCAGAAGGAACCGGAAAACTCGCTACCGTCAAGCCAGATTTGACAACAGGGCTAGACCTAAAGGCTGGCTACCGCCTAGCCTTATGAGTCGAGTTTTCAATACCGAGACTTGGACTAAAAGGTTGTGCCTGAAAGCGCCAATCAGTGATGTGGCTGTTGAGCGTGTCAAGTTCGATATGCAGTTGATGGAGAACCCCGATATCTCGGGGGTCGAGTATCAACGAGGTACTTTGTTTGGTAATGAGTTGAGACAATACCTGTTGTACCGTGATGGGCACAAGTGTTCTTACTGCAAGGGAGTGAGTAACGATCCAATCCTCAACATCGAGCATTTCAAGCCTAAATCTTTAGGTGGTTCAAACCGGATTAGTAACTTGCACATTGCATGTCGTACATGCAATGAAGCAAAGGGTTCAACCCAACCTGAAGCATGGCTAAAAACAATTTCAAAGAAAAAGAACAAGCTAGATACAGCCAGAGTCAGAAATGTGACTAACATCCTGAAAGGAAAGAAGGTCAATTGTCTGAAAGATGCTGCTGCTGTCAGTGCAACAAGGAACGAAACCGCTAGACGTGTTCAGGCTATCGGCCTTCCTACCACCTTTGCTACTGGCGGTAGAACGAAGTTCAACCGCACACAGCAAGGATACAAGAAAGAGCACTGGATAGATGCAGCTTGTGTAGGAGAGTCGGGAACCAGTGTATACATACCAGAGAGCACAAAACCCTTGATCATTAAGGCTATGGGTAGAGGCTCAAGGCAGATGTGTAGAGTGGACAAGTACGGATTCCCTCGTACAAAAGCCAAAGGCTCAAAGCAAGTAAAAGGGTTTCAGACTGGAGATATCGTCAAGGCTATCGTTCCAGCCGGTAAACGGCAAGGAACGTATACAGGACGGGTTGCAGTCAGAACTACAGGCTCATTCAACATCAAAACTGAAACTGACACAATTCAGGGTATTTCATGGAGAAACTGTCAAACTGTTCAGTTAGTGGATGGGTACGGGTACAGCTTGCCCTGACGGGCAAGTCAACATTCCTCCCCGCACTAAAGAGGCTGTCGCAAAACTCTAACAACTCGTTCCCACGCTCTGCGTGGGAATGCATACCTCCCCTGAAAAGCGGACTCTGCAGCGCGAGATGGGTATGGGTTCCCACGCTGGAGCATGGGAACCAGAGTTTTGCGACACCCTCTAAAAGTACGGGGTATCCAGTTGAGGAAAATCGATGAATAAAAGCCTGATAAGAGATCAAAATCGGCAAAGCCTGACTATAAAAAAAAATCCTCTGCACTATTACTGTCACTTGTCGTCTGTTTCTCAAACGGAAACAATTGGGCCAGCTCTATTGAGCTGAACAATAATAATTTCAGAGAACATCTGAATGCCGACCACCCGGTCGAAGGTCGTTATCAGCTAGTGAGTGATATTGACTTGAGCCAATTCACTCCCTGGAAGCCCATCGGCAACACCTCCATTCCGTTTTCTCTCACACTGTATGGCAACGGCCACGTTATTTCCGGACTCAAGGTTTCAACGTCAGCCGATAACACAGCCTCAGGTTTGTTCGGGTCACTGCAGAACAGCACCATCAGGCAGATCCTGTTTAAAGAGCCAAAAGTGAGCACTATCGGATTTACAAGCCCGGCAGGTGCCCTTGTGGGAGAATTGAAAGGCAGCAGGATTGAAGAGGTGGTCAATTATGCCGGAATCGTCAGAGCGAGCGGTCCTGGTAGTCATAGCGGAGGTTTGGCGGGCAGTGTTTCTGATAGCGTTATACACGACAGTGTAAATACTGGCACCGTCCTGACGATCAGAGCTGCCAGCGCAGGTGGTATCGCTGGCTGGGCCGATCAGACATCTTCCATATCTAATAACCTGAATACCGGAAAAATAACCTCCAGAATTTTATATTCCTCCTCGCCTGCCGGTGGCATTGTCGGAACCCTGAAAAACAACAGTACTGCTAACAACAATATAAACACCGGTGAAATTAATGTTGGCTATACCGAATATTCCGGTGGGATAGCAGGACAAGCAGAAGCATCGGAGGTATTACATAACCTGAATACCGGAAAAGTTGCCTCGGATTATTTGCGAAGCTTCTGCTTCTGCTGCGGGGAAGGTGGTAGCAGTGGTGGAATAGTGGGACATGCCTCCGGGCAAACTCTGGTCAGCAAAAATCTCAATACGGGTAGCATTTCTACAAAGTATTGGCGTACCTATGCAGGTGGAATAGCGGGGGATGTGGTCAAGGCTCCTGTTGCTCAAAATGTCAATGCCGGAACTGTCACTACTCGTGGCCCTCAGGCATCTGCCGGGGGTATTACCGGAGAAGCCGAAGGCACAAGTGTAAAGGACAACCTGAATGTCGGAGCAATCACAACAAAAGGTGTTAATGGTCACATAGGTGCCATTTCCGGGGCAGCCACTCTTTCAGCCTCAGTTTGCAACAATGTCAATACAGGTTCGGTTATAGCCCAGCGAAAATTCTGCTACGTAAGCGGGGCCGCGGCAAGAGTTTGGAAGGCAGGTCGTATCGAGCATAATCTGGATACTTTCACAAAGTACCAATGGACCAGTGAGAGAGGCAGTGGACGTAATAAAGGTGTCGTAAGACTATCGAAAAGTGATCTCAAATCAAACCTGACCGGCTTGAATAGCACGCTCTGGAATGCCGGTAATGAATCGCAGCTGCCGATGCTCAGAGGCATTAACATCCCCTACCGTGAACTGGTCCGAATAAGTGGTAACAAATTGCCGACAGTTCTGAGTGAGTTTGCAGACCCCGGTGGTGTTTCAAATGCCACCTCTTTTAATCCTGATGTCTGGAACGCTCGGGATGGTTACTTACCCTTTCTAAACGTTTTCTCCAAATCACAAGCCTTATTAGTCGGGATTGACTGCACACAAGAAGGATTTGACTGCAGCACAGACAATGACATCTCGCCGACTCCAACATCCACACAGCCTTTGCCACCCCATTCGCCCGGCCTCTCAAGTCAATGCCCGCCACCAGAAGGCACACCACTCTTGCAAGCCTATGACCCGGAAAACCAGCATATATACGTTGTGATTAAAGCTGAACCGTCTTCTGAATCGGCTCCTGGAGGTATAATTCTGGCACGCTATAAGGGCCCTGAACTGGATCAACAATTTGGTTTGTGCGGCATTGTGACTTATACAACCTCTAGCCCCCACGCCAGAATACTGAGCTCATACCCGTCTCTGTCAGCAAAGGTTATTCACAAAATCACAGGCTCTTCCCTCAATATTATTGCAACAACAGAGTCAGGAAAAACGACTCTGTTCGAGTTTCCGTTTACGGCTAAGCAGAGATACCGAGCGCAATTCAACCTAAAACTAAATCCCGCTGCTGCTTCTGAAAACGATGATAGAAAGTTGATAACCGCCAGTAACATTGACACGGTCAACTGTCGGCTGGACATCCTGATACAAAAAGACCAGACCTACGTTGTCACATTCTGTCCCGGAGAAGAGAAACTTTCTATTCGTCGGTTTGCCGCTGACAGTGGAGAAATGGATAGTACTTTTATTATTGATGACTGGATTGATTTTTCTTCCCGCTCCCCGGATTCACCTACAACCGTCAGGCTGATGACAACGGAAGATTATCTGCACGCCATTATTTACAACAGCGATGGACAACTGTCTGTATTTACTTATGAAGATCAGGTCAACGTCCATCGTTTTGACACCAGATTTAAACCTGCGGCAGCAGAGTCTATGCGCCTGGTATTTGTAGGCAATAAAGCTTACCTGGCCATTGAAAACCCTGATACTGAGGAGGATGGTCGGCAGGTTCGGATGCAAGAAATCTCTCTGGGTCTTGAAAACTACAATCGTCAAAAACCCTCTGTCGCTTTATGGTCTGCAGAATCGTCTGCGGTGATTTCTGACTGGCGAACTGAGCTTATTGCAGGAAGCGCTGCAGTCGCTACAACGGCGGTTGCAGTCGTCCTGGCCATCAACAAGTTTAGAAGGTCAGGATTGAAAACCCGTAAGTAGCGACCCTGAGGAAACGGGCAAATAACAAGGTCAGTCGGCATGATGACTCTCAATAGTCTATGTAAACGTACTTATTTTCATTATCTCCATGGCAGTGGCGCAATGAATAATAGCTTGGTAAAAGATCAAAATCGGCAAAGCCTGACTATCAAAAAAAAAATCTTTTGTACTACTGCAGTCAATTGTCGTCTGTTTCTCTAACGGAAGCAATTTTGAAAAATACCACCAAAAAAAATCACCAGCCACTTTTTCATTTGGGGACCCGTCTGCGAGATCGTCTGTGGATAGGCTTAGTTTGGGAATTGGACTTATTGCAGCAAGCACTGTGGTGATTGCGACGGCTGTAGTTATCCTGGCCATTTACAGGTTCAAAAAACAACCGACGGTATCAGGAACGGATGCACTCTGAGCTTTTTGGAAAAACCCGGCTCAAAAACCATTCAGATTTTTCTTCTGCCAGCTCCAGGCATCCCTGGCCCTAACATTGAGACGATGCTCTGCCACCCAGCCCAGCTCTTTCCTTGCTTTGCTAACATCGGCATGAACCGTGACTGATGAGCTGAACAGGATTTTATTACGGATCGTCTGGATAACAAAATCTGCTTGCCATGCTTGCTCATGATGACCCCTTATAGTCTATAAATACAAATGAGAATACGAGTAGTTATCATCATTATTTTTATGGTAATGCTTCAATGAGTACCAACCTGATAAAACATCAGAATCGGCATAGCCTGCCTATCAACAAAAAGCCGTCTTTATTATTACTGTCACTTGTCGTCTGTTTTCCAGACTGGAACATTTGGGCCAGCACGATTGAGCTGAACAATAATAATTTCAATCAATATCTGAACGCCGACCACCCGGTCGAAGGTCGCTACAGGTTAATCAGTGATATTGACTTGCGACGATTCGGGCCCTGGGAACCCGTTGGCAATAAATCCATTCCTTTTTCTCTCATTCTGGATGGCAAGGGCCACGTGATTTCCGGCCTCGAAATTTCAACGTCGACAGATAACACCGCCACAGGCTTGTTCGGGTCACTGCAGAATAGCACCATCAGGCAGATCCTCCTTAAACAGCCAAAAGTGACCAGTACTGGAACCAACAGCCCGACAGGTGCACTTGTGGGTGAGTTGAAAAGCAGCAGGATTGAAGAGGTGGTTAATTCTGCTGGAACCATCGGAACGGACGGTTCTCACAGTCATGGCGGAGGTCTGGCGGGCAGTGTTTTTGATAGCACCATACATAATTGCCTGAACAACGGCACTGTCACAACCAGAGGCGCCAGCGCAGGCGGCATTGCCGGATTGGCCGATCAATCATCTTCTGTTTCAAATGACCTGAATACCGGAAGAATCACCTCCAGGTATATAAGCTCCTCGCCTGCCGGTGGCATTGTCGGAACACTAAGAAGTAAAAGCATCGCTAACAATAATATGAATACCGGTGAAGTGCGTGTCAGCCATACCCAACATTCCGGGGGAATTGCAGGAGAAGCAGAATCAGCCAAGGTATTGAATAACCTGAATACGGGTAAAATTGCCTCGGATCTACGGCCCCCCAATAGCGAAGGCGGCAGCAGTGGTGGAATAGTGGGAAAAAGCTCCGGTCACACCGAGATCAAACAGAACCTCAATACAGGTAGCATTTCCTCAGCGTATTCCAAGACACATGCGGGTGGAATAGCAGGTCAAACATCTCGCGTTACTGTTGTTGGCAATGTAAATGTCGGAACTGTCACTACTAATGGTGGATATGCATATGCTGGTGGCATTGCAGGGGTGACTCACGGCGGCAGAATTCATGACAACCTGAATGCTGGAGCAATCAAAGAGAATGGCAATATAGGAGCTGTCGGTGGTATTTCCGGGACTGCCTTCGATTCGGCCTCGGTTTACGACAACGTCAATACGGGTTCAACTGAGGCGCACAAAAGCAGCTATAAAGGCGCTGCAGTCGGAAGACCTTTCAATACAGATCGTTTTAAGAATAACCTGAATACTTTCACGAAGTATAGCTCTCATGAATACAATAAAGGTGCCAAAGAACTATCGAAAATTACTCTCAAATCAGGCTTAAACGGATTGAACAGCACACTCTGGAATGCCGGTGATGTAACGCAGCTGCCAATGCTCAGAGGCGTTAACACCCCCTACCGTGAACTTGTCCGAATACGTACCACTAAACAGACAAACAACCGGTTCCCCAGAGCTTTGAATGAGTTTGCAGACCCTGGTGGTGCCGCCAATGCTACCTCTTTCAATCGCACTGTCTGGAACGGTCAGGATGGCTATTTACCGTTTCTAAAAGCTTTTGCTGAACTACAAATACTCCTGGCCGGAGTTGATTGTACGCAAGGGGGGTTTGACTGCAACAAAAAAACATATCCTCAATTGTTTCATGAAATTGATATAGATCCGAACAGTTTGCCGGAAACAGCGGCTCCAACACCCACGGGCAGAGCTCTGACAAGATATTGTCCGATTCATAGGGTTTTTAGCACTGCATGGACTCTCAACAGTCATCATTTGGCCGTGGGAATAGGTTCCGGCAAAGACAAGCTCGGGTGCCCCTTTTCAGGAGCCATACAAATCTTTGAAATAAATGACTCGGGGGAATCCCTACTCCTGCACACTCTGTCCGATCCGAAAGACTGGGTTGTAAGCGTTGACTACAACCACGACGGTACCGAGCTGGCAATCGGAACTCATGATGATGAGGTCAGGATTTATGACGTGATGAACGGGTACACTCTCAAGAAGATCCTGCCTCATACGACAGGCGTAGGGACCGTTAAATACAACCACGACGGTACTCTTCTGGTAGCCGGAGGAAGTGATGACAAGGTCAGGGTTTACAATGTGACAAATGATTATACCCTCCAGCACGTCCTGTCTGATGCGACAGACGATATACTGAGCATTGCCTTCAATCACGATGGCAGCCTGCTGGTTGCTACTGCGAAAGATGGACAGATCAGGATTTATGTCGTGATGAACTCGTATACCCTCCAGCAAACCCTGCCCTATAGGACAGGCGGGGCACTGAGCATTACCTTCAATCACGACAGCACCCTGCTGGTAGCCGGGGGGAATGGGATCAGGGTTTATCGCGGAATGAGCCCGTACACCCTGATGGACACCCCACCCGGTGAGCATTCACATAGCCTTGCCTTCGACCCCAGTGGCACCAGGCTGGCAGCCGGGAGGGATGATGGACAGGTATGGATTTATAACGGGACGAACCCATTTAACCTACTGAAAATCCTGCCCGGTGCTCACGACAGAGTTTACAGTGTTGCCTACGCTCACAACAACAAATGGCTGGCTGTCGGTTATAGACATCAAAAAGTCAGGATTTATAAGGTCGATACCCCATCGTCATCCGCGCAGCCGTCATCGAGCGAATGGACCACTACTTCTGTAACCCATACTTTTCCCAGTTCAGACTCACTATCAGAAGCTTCAACCGCTGTACCCTTGTCATCCGCACAACCATCAACAAGCGAATTGACCACGGCTTTTGTGCCAGTTAATTTATCCAGTTCTGAGTCATCGTCAGAAGCTTCATCCGCTGTCCCATCGTCATCGGCACAGCCAACAACCAGCGAACTGAACACGGCTCTTGCAGCTCGTACTTCACCAACTTCTGAGTCACCGTCAGAAGCTTCATCCACTGCCCCACCGACAACGGCAGAACCAACAACCGGCAAACTGACCACAGCTTCTGTCGCTCGTACTTCACCTACTTCTGAGTCACCATCAGAAGAAGCTTCGTCCACTGTTCCATCGTCAACAACACAGCCAACAACCGGCGAACTGACCACAGCTTCTGTCGCTCGAACTTCATTCACTTCTGGGTCACCATCAGAAGAAGCTTCATCCACTGTTCCACCGTCAACAACACAGCCAACAACCGGCGAACTGACCACAGCTTCTGTCGCTACTACTTCGCTCACATCTGAGTCACCGTCGGAAGAAGCTTTATCCAGTATTCCATCGTCAACGGCGCAGCCAACAACCGGCGAACTGACCACGGCTTTTGTCGCTCGTACTTTGCCCACATCTGAGTCACCGTCGGAAGAAGCTTCATTTACCGTCCCATCGTCAACGGTACAAACAACAACCGACGAACTAACCACAGCTTCTGTCGCTCGTACTTCGTCCACTTCTGAGTCACCGTCAGAAGAAGCTTCATCGACTGTTCCTTCGTCAACGGCACAACCAACAACTGGCGAATTGACCACAGCTTCTGCCGCTCGTACTTCGTCCACTTCTGAGTCACCATCAGAAGAAGCTTCGTCCACTGTTCCATGGTCAACAGCACAGCCAACAACCAGCGAACTGAGCACTGCTTTTGTAACCCGAGCCTCACCCACTTCTGAGCCACCTTCAGAAGCTTCATCCGCTGTCCCATCGTCATCGGCACAGCCATCAACCAGCGTGGCCAGGACTGTTCAGCTAGACAATAATAATTTCAATCAATATCTAAATGCCGACCATCCGGTCAAAGGTCACTATGAGTTAATCAGTAATATTGACCTGAGCCGATTCACTCACTGGGTGCCCGTTGGCAATAAATCCGTTCCGTTTTCTCTCACTCTGAATGGCAACGGACATGTTATTTCCGGTCTCGAAGTTTCAACGTCAGCAGATAACACTACAGCAGGCTTGTTCGGGTCACTGGAGAACAGCACCATAAGACAGATCCTGCTTAACCAGCCAAAAGTTACCAGCTCCGGAGATGCAAGCCCGACCGGCGCACTGGTGGGAGAGATGAAACAGAGCCGGATTGAAGAAGTGGCCAGTTCTGCCGGAGTCATCAAAACGAGCGGTTCCGGCAGTCATGCCGGTGGGATAGTGGGCAGTGTTTCTGATAACAGCATCATACGCGACAGCCTCAACACCGGAACCGTAATCACAACCGGAATTGCCTGCGCTGGCGGCATCACTGGGCTCGCCGAACAGGCATCCGTCATTTCAAACAACCTGAATACCGGAAAAATAACGCCCAGAAACTTACATGACTCACCTGCCGGCGGCATTGTCGGCAGACTTAAAATCAGTAGCCTTGCTTATAACAATCTGAATATCGGTGAGGTTAATGTCGGCCATACCGAAAACTCCGGAGGCATTGCCGGAGAAGCCGAGGCAGCCAGAGTCGTACAAAACCTGAACACTGGAAAAATTGCTTCCGATTATTTGGACGGCACTTCCCAACGGGGGGGTGGTAATGTTGGCGGAATAGTGGGGGAGGCCTCGAGCCATAGCCTCGTCAGCAACAACCTCAATACAGGGAGTATTTATGGAAAATATGGCTCCCACGTGGGTGGCATAACAGGGCGAGTAGTCAACACAACTGCTGTTCAAAACGTCAATGTCGGGCCTGTCACTACTGAGGGCAAATTTGCCTATGCCGGAGGTATTGCCGGAAAAGCCAGTGGTGAAAGCATTTATGACAACCTAAATGCTGGATCGGTCGTAGGAAGAGGCAGGAGCGGCCCAGTCGCTGGTATTTCAGGAACAGCCCGCGGGGCCAACGTTTACAATAATGTAAACACCGGGTTGATTAAAACATATTATTATGACAACCGAAAAAGTGCGGCAGTAGCAAACATTCGCAAAGCCGGACGTATTGAGAATAACCTGGATACTTTCACAAAGAATCGCAGTGTTCTTACTTTCGTCGAATGGGATGGATATAATACAGGCGTCGTGAGAGTACCGAGAGACGTCCTAAAATCAAACCTGAGTGGTTTGAGCAGCGAGCTCTGGAATTCCGGTGATTCATCACAGCTGCCGATGCTCAAAAACATCAACATCCCCTATCGTGAACTTGCCCGAATAAACGGTACCAAACAGGCAAACAACCAGTTTCCCAGAGCCCTGAATGAGTTTGCAGACCCTGGTGGTAACTCAAATGCCACCTTTTTCAGTCGTACTGTCTGGAACAGTCAGGATGGCTATTTACCTTTCTTAAAAGCTTTTTTCGGAGCACAAACATTATTGGCCGGAATTGATTGCACACCAGGTGGGTTTGACTGCAGCGAGAAAAAGGAGATAACTCCGTCGGCTTCATCATCGTCATCGGAAAAGCCATCAGCCAGCCTGCCGGATAACTGCCCGCTACCGGAAGGCACACCTCTCTTTCAGACCTATGACCGGGAGAACCAGCGCATATACGTTGTCATTCAGCCTGAGTCACATGAGCCTTCCGGGATTATTCTGGCACGCTACCAGGGCACTGAACTGGATAAACAATTTGGTTCATGCGGCACTGTGAAATACACAACCTCTGTCAACCAGGCCAAAATACTGGATTCTTACCAGTCTCTGACAGGGCAGGTTATTCATGAAACCACAGGTCCTCATCTTGACATTGTTGCAACGACAACGTCAGGAAAAGCGACTCTGCTTGAGTTCCCGTTAACTGCGGCCCAGAGAGACCAGGCACGACTCAGAGTCCACAAGAACCTGTTCCCCGACAATGTTCAAATTAATGACAGCGCTTATCATCAGGGTGTGATGTATTTAACAGGAAGCATCGATAACAGCCTGTTTGTTGGCCGCTATCTCCAGCGACGACTCTATTTTCGTGAAAAGTATCCTGAAGATAAGGAAGAAGGACTTCATTTAAGACTCTCCCCAGATGGCAAGCGTCTTTATGTTGCAGGAAAAAGTGATCAGGATGCGTCCTATCCTCTGTTTATCAGCAAATACGACAGTAAACAACTAAACCCCGCTACTTCTTTTGGAAACAATGGCAAAGAGATAATGGTCACCAATGACATGTTCAACAGTCAGTACCTCCTGATACAAAAAGACCAGTCCTACCTTGCCGTATTCAGCCCTGAGGGGGGAAAACTTTCTATCCGTCGGTTCGCCACTGAAAATGGACAGATAGACAGTGCTTTTATCATTGACGACAGGATTGATTTTTCTTCCCGCACAAAGGGTTCGACAACAGCCGTCAGGCTGATAACAAGGGACGATTTATTACATGCCATTATTTACGACAGTGATGGACAAGTGTACGTAGTTACTTATCAAAATCAGGTTAACGTCCATCGTTTCGACACCACATTTGTACCTGCAGCAGCAAAGTCTATGCGCCCGGTTTTTGTGGGTAATAATGTCTATCTGGCTGTTGAAAATGCCGATATTGAGAAGGGTAGTCGGCTTGTGCGTATGCAAGAGATTTCTCTGGAGATAGAAAACTACAACTACCAAGTATCCCCTATCGCTTTCTCGCCTGAGAGATCGACTGAAGGAATGAGTGGCCTGGGAATCGGGTTTATTGCAGCCGGCAGTGTGACTGTTGCAACAATTGCAATCATCCTGGCCATTAAGAAGTTCAAAAGGCAGAGATTTGGATCAGGGACAGAAACTCACGAATTACTATCTTTGGATAAATTTTAGATAACTGACAGACAGGACGACCCCGTAACGAAGATGGCAGAAAACTGATAATGAAAATCCGGTTTTGTAAGCAGAACAGCGAACTGTTTGACAAACAAAAACGGATTTCCACCAATTTGCTGCCACCACACGACTGCATGAACACGGAGCCAGAGCAACGCAGGAGCAGTTGCCGGGTAAGGCATCTATTCCTGGCCAAGCTCCAAATTGCCCTCCTTGTAGACATACTTCCCGGCCAGCTTGATGCCCGCTTTCGCCAGAAGCTGACGGTATTCCAAAGGTTTCAACCAGACAATCCGCTTAAAATCCTCCTCGCCCAGAATCTCATCAAGTGCCTCTTTCATCCGCACAGTCTGACCCAACGGAAACTCTCCTACCATCAACAGAGGCAAATTGGCGCCTTCCTTGTCCTTGCCAATTCCCAGTTCACCCAGCCCGTCTACCACTCTTTTGATGGCTGGAATAAAGGTATCCCTGGCACATCGGGTTAATGCGTTTTGACCGGCATACCAGTCTTTTTCATTGACACCCTCTGGCACTGTATTCTGTTGCAGCACCCAGAAGCCGACATAGCCGGCTTCATTTTTCTTATCTTTCAAGCGAACAAACAGGTGATTAAACTTTCTGGTTGGCAGGGTGGTATTCAATCGCTCCTGTTCCTTTTTGCTATAGCCCAGAACAGGATAGGCCAGATAATCACCTTTAGGTGCCCGTCCATAAACGTCAACGGTTGGCATAGCATTCATGGCTTTCAGAACCGGTACATGTTTCAAATCCAGTGTGTCAAAATCACTGGCTGTGCAGGCTGCTGGCAGCTGATCGAGGAAGAACACCTGGATAGCTACGCCATACTCATAACCCCCACCCTCACTGTCGTAGCTCACCCGATCATAGCGCATAACACCATCCCGAATTTTGTAACCAATGGCGTAGGTGGTCAGTTGAATAAAATCCAGATCCCTTAGCTCTGTCTTTTCACCCACTTTCTGTCTGGCCAGTTTCGCCATCAGACGGGTATCTGAATCCATTTGTAAATGCTTATCGGGGGGCATCTTGAAGTGACGAAGCTTCAGAACTTCTTCCATGTTCTCGCGAATGTACTGCTCTTTCAGAACTAACCTGCCACCGACCACAACGGCTCTTTTGTGATGGTCATTATATCCGGCAATACCGACGTAAACGGCATCAAGCCCGATTTCGTCGTCATCTTTCAGCTCAGGCCAGTGGAAGCGAGCCGATTTCCTGAGATTATCAAGAGCATTAGCGAACAGAACTGTTTCCGAGTCACGGAACGCCAGATTGCCCGGATGACCCATACCGGTGAGTGAAGCCTCATAAAAGTCTTCTTTACCAGATGACTGGCTGTAACTGACATGGACCGGAGAGGCCACAGAGCTGGCCAGTACCTTCTCTGGATTATTTGCCGAAGCCAGCACCATGTTGACCTCGGCATTGCTTTCATAGACCACCAGCACCAGATTGTCTGAATAGGTCTTGGCAAAGGATAATGAAGAGAACAAACTGAGAGAGATCAAGACAACACTGCCTATAAGTCTGAGCTTCATCGGATCAACCCCTTTCTTAGCAAACCTTACAGCAGGGACACTGCTGTATCAGCGAACCGCAGCACTTCTGTGCAAACGTCATTAAAAAAAGCACCTGATCATCAAAATAGCCAATGAAATGAAACCCGGAAGCATAATTGTTTAGACAGAAACGTTATAAAATATTGGTCAGATCCATTTGCAGCAGACTGAGGGCAATGCTGAACATGATCAGACAAATCACCAGATCAATGATTTTCCATGCTTTTGGACGGGCTAACAGGGGTGCCAGCTTCACAGCACCAAACCCAAGACCATAGAACCAGATAAGCGATGCGGTGATAGCTCCCAGTACAAAATAACCACGCTGATCACCGTATTGAGCACCAATACTGCCCAACAAAATGACCGTATCAAGATAAACGTGCGGATTCAGCAGAGTGACCGCCAGAGTCGAAAACACAATACCCCGAATAGACTTTTGCACCTGCCCTTCTGCTTTGAGTTGCCCGGTTTTGAAACTACGCTTCAGTGACATCAGGCCAAATCCAGTCAAATAAGCAACACCCGCCCAGCGGGCTACTTCAAGCAGTGTGTTATTACTTTGGATAAGTGTACCAAGACCCATGACACCGGCCAGTATCAATAAGGCATCGCAGACCGCACAAATTGTGGCAACCAGGATAGGTGACTCTCGACGTAAGCCCTGAGCCAGCAAAAATGCATTCTGACTGCCAATAGCTATGATCAAGCCGCCGCTTAATAGCAACCCATTCAGATAAATTTCCAGCATTGCCTACTTTCTTTTAAAGCGCGTTAAGTACCTAACCAGTTGGTTTCGCATATTCTGGACGGCGGCTTTTTCCATCCTTCTGCGTTCCAACTCTGGTTGCGTAGCTATGGCTACGCGCCCGTCGTTGCGCCTTGAAGGATGAAAAAATCCACTCGCCAGAATATGCGAAACCAACTGGCCAGGTACTTGTACATTCAACAGAGCGACCCACTATGGCCCATTCAAACCCCAATCATAGTGATGATCTAAATCCCCTTTGTACTGCTGAAGCCTGGTGCGCAGATCAGGTTTGGCGTATTTCACCAAGTGGGCGATCAAAGATTGGTCATTCCCACCGAAGTCGACTTTATACCAATGATAGATACTTGAGACGAGCAGTTCGCCATCGTCAAAGGTCACGCCGCGTTCGTGGTTGACGTAATCGGTTGCGGCGGCTTCAAGCAGTGTTTCTGTGTTTTCTGAGGTGAAAGCTTTTGCGGCAATATTCGGGCAACTGTAGCTGGCGCAGTTGACAGCGTAATGGATGCGTGCGTCGCTCCAGATGGGTCTCAGGATATTGTGCTCAATGTTGTTGAGCGTGAGTTTTTTACCTTGAATTTGGGTGATATCGTCGTTCCAGGGGCCAAAGCCGAAGAAACTTTTGCCAAGCTCAGTAATACTATCCACGGGGTAGTTTTCAAGAATCAATTCCACCGTGAGCGCATTGTAGAGGTTCACCCAGTAAGCGAACTGCTCTTGCTTTGAATAGCTGCGGGGGTCAAGCGCGGTCATTTTTTTCAGGTAGTTTTGCAACCGCGATCTGTCGGCTTTGGAGACTTTGCCGTAATTGAACAGGTTCACGCCGGAGGCATGTTTGTTGTCCAGGTATGTGTCGAGGGTATGTTGCCAGTCGCTGTGATCGATGACAGCTTTATTGCTTTCGTCGCTTTTATTCCAGAAAGGAATCAACTCAGATTCAGGGGCCGCATGCACGACACTGACGCTCATGAGCAAGCCAAGAAAGCCGAACAAACTCAGCAAAACGAGCTTGGTAGATTGGGTAAAAAATTTCATTGAGATGCTCCTTTTGCCTCAGCATAACATTTGATTTATCAGGCGGACAAAACCCTCACTCGCGCCATTATAAAGTGGTGAATAACAACTCAGTGTCACGCAGTGCTCCGAAGGTCTGCCCATGGCAATGAAGCCCCTGTCTATCATTCGCTTGCAGTTAACACCTCTTTATGCGAAATTCACCAACGCTTGAAAAAAGCAATTGATGCCCGTAGCGATTAAAATAAGAGTCGCTTTTGATGGCAAATCAATGACTGGCTGGCTTCCCCGTGTTCAAGACGGCCATGAATAATAATTAAAATAAAGTGGAGTTCTGAAGAAAATGGTTAACCCAAAACCCAGTTCAATCAGCCTTTTATTAGCTGTCTTTATCGTCGCCGTGTTAACAACAGCAGCGACTTCGACTCTGATCTGACAAGCTGATGGCGTAGGCCAGGGAGTGGCTTACTGAACTTTCTCACCATATAGCTGCTTTTCTGTTGCAATACTCTTCATTGGAACATCCCAGTCCGCCGCCGGAATTGAACTGACTTTCTGACACTCATGCGCTAACCCCATCAGTATCGGTTTACTGCGGTTTTCCAGAAAGGCAAAAGTCCGGTCGTAATAACCCGCTCCCATGCCAAGACGATTGCCCTGCTCATCAAACCCGGTGAGCGGCATAAGCACCAGATCCAGTGCTTCTGCCTTAACGGTTTTTTCAAGATCCAGTTCCGGTTCGGCAATCCCGTAACGGTTCTCTACCATCCGGGTATTGGGTCTGTAGAGCTGGAAATACATCTTTTCAGGCTGCTCCTGATCCAGAACCGGAAGATAGCAGAACTTATCCTGCTCCCAGATCGCTTCGGCGATAAATCCGGGATCAATTTCACCATCATTAGCCAGATACAGAGCGATATGCTGACTGTGCCGAAAAGCCTCACTGTTACACACGACAGAGGATAATTTCTTTGCCGCAGTAAGTTGCTGTTCAGCCGACAGGGATTGACGATTGCTTCGTAACTGCTTGCGCAGGCTGGCTCGATCCATCTGAGATGACACCCGACATTGTTCTGTTGGAGCAATATTGTCTACTGCTGAAAGGAAATACTCAATGATTGAAATGGATGATGCCTGTCAGACATCGGCGACTGCCTCTCCAGAAAAGGCAAAAGGCCGCTGATTTCAGCGGCCTTTTGCTATGTTCAGTTCCTGACTAGCAGCCTGTCGGACTTAAGCGTCCGTAGCGAGGATTGCAAGAAATTGAGGATAAAAATCTCTGTTTCTGAGGAGAATAGCGAGCTATTTGACGAAGAAACAGAGATTTTTAGACCAATTTATTGCAACCGCACGACTGCATGGATGCAGGAGCTAGAGCAACGCAGGAGCAGTTGCCGCGTAGGACAGTCTTAAGTCCGACAGGCTGCTAGAACGGAATATCATCATCAAAGTCGTCAAAGCCACCTGCTGGCGCAGTCTGAGGCTGTTGCTGAGGTTGCTGCTGCGGAGCAGGACGCTGTTGAGGCTGATGTTGCTGAGGCTGATGCTGATGCTGCGGCTGCTGTGGAGCGGCTGCAGGCGCCTGCTGTTGCATCGGCTGCTGGGGTGCATTGTATTGTTGCTGAGGAGCAGGCTGTTGTGCAGCTCTTGGCTGGAATTCGCCACCACCCGCAGGCATAGCCATTCCGTCCTGACGGCCATCCAGCATTTGCAGCTGGCCACTGAAACCGTCAACAACAACTTCTGTCGTGTACTTATCCTGCCCGGACTGATCCTGCCACTTACGGGTCTGCAGTTTACCTTCAATGTACACCTTGGAACCCTTGCGCAGGTATTGCTGAGCAATTTCAGCCAGCTTGCCGAAAATGACCACCCGGTGCCATTCGGTTTTTTCCTGTGGCTGGCCGGTGTTACGATCTTTCCAGGACTCACTGGTCGCAACACTCAGGTTGGCTACAGCGCTGCCATTCGGGGTAAAGCGGACATCCGGATCATTGCCCAGGTTGCCGATCAGAATGACCTTGTTAACACCTCGTGCCATCAGTTTCTCCAGTAATTTTTAACATGAACCCTTTTCATCCTCACAGGAATGAAAAAAGGCTCCTGGTTGTCGCTTTCTCATTCATTTATGTCAGCACTCACCGTATTGGCGCAGCGCGGTCATATCCACTATTTTTCTGTCCACCTTCAGATAGGCGGTTCTCTCACTGTCCAGGACAGTCACTTCCTCAACCCCGGGAATAATGGCCAGTTCCCTGCCAATAGCACGGGCATCCAGGCTCATGGAGGAGTCGAGGGCCATCACCATACTGCTGACATAAGGAGGTTGTTTCATGGTAACAGACAATAACCACCAGAGTGCAGTAGGGATTGCACAAACCATCATGACACCGGTCGCTCCCCAGTACTGAAAGGCGAGTCCACCAAGGCTTCCACCCAGAGCAGCCCCCAGAAACTGACTGGTTGAATATACGCCCATGGAGGTTCCCCGGGTGCCTGCCGACGATAATTTACTGACCAGAGAAGGTAGTGTAGCTTCCAGAAAATTGAATGCAGCAAAAAACAGGAATATTCCCAGCAAAACACTTTCGGCACGCCACATACCGGCAATGGCTGCCAGCAGGACAGTGACAGCGCCAACAAAGCACTGTTTCAGGCGACGTTTGGCTTCACTGAAAATAATCACCGGTACAATCATCACAAAAGAGACCGAGAGTGCCACCACGTAAATCCAGCCATGATTTTCCCGGGCCATCCCAAGGGTGTCTTCCAGCATCTGCGGCAGGAATACGAACAGGGCCATCAAGGTGAAATGCAGGGTAAAGATACCGGCCATCAACCTGAGCATTTCCCGATTACCTATAACATTGCCCACATCTTTGATACTGACTTTGGTGTTCAGATCAGTCCGGGTCACTACCGGAGTTGGCACCAAGAACAATAGAATCAGAATGCTCAACCCGGCCATTACAGCATTACTGCCAAAAAGCCCCTCCAGCCCCCACCAGTCGGCAAAAAGAGGGCCCAGTAACATGGCGATGCAGAATGAGAATCCGATACTGATACCAAATACCGCCATGGCCCGGGTACGGTACTGCTCACGGGTCAAATCAGCCAGAAGTGCGGTGACAGCCCCGGATACCGCACCAGCACCCTGAAGAATCCGACCGAAAATGACTCCGTGAATAGAGTCGGCCTGAGCGGCAACCAGACTGCCCAGCATAAAGATCATCATACCGGCTATGATAACCGGCTTGCGCCCGAACCGGTCTGACATCCAGCCAAAGGGAATTTGCAGAGCCGCCTGGGTTAATCCATAAGCACCAATCGCAAAGCCGGCCAGGGCTGGAGTGGCCCCCTGCAGGTCTTCGGAATAAAGGACCAGAACAGGCAGTACCATAAACAGGCCAAACATCCTGAATACAAACACCAGTGACAGTGAGACCGTTGATTTCAGTTCCTGCGGAGACATTCCTGACTTCTTATATAACATTGCAAGCGGCTTATTTTATCAGGAAAAACTTTTGAAGAAAGGAGTCGCCGAAAGACAATATGCCCATTGGATTTAAAAATAGAAAAAAAACTTACATTTACCTGCAACTTCCCGAAAATCAGCTATTTTTAATCGTTCCGGTGGAATCATTACAACCATGAACAAGAACAACCATGAACAAGAAGTCTGCCAGACCTGAGGTCGCTTACAGGTAGCCCAAGCAATAAAAAAAGAGGATTGATCAACATGATATACCCTGCCCGACGCTTCGGTCATTTACCACTTTTCATGATGGCGGTAATTGCTTTCACATTGGCAACTCCCAAGCCAGCAGAGGCCGCTAACGACAGAACGCTTCGCTATGCGCTTCTTTCCTCTGGAGTGGTTTTTGTGGGCGGTTTGCTGCTGTTAATTGAGACTTCCTATTCAGGTGGTTCAAACTACTCCGAGGATGTTGAAAATCAGGAGCACTCGTTGCAATTGCCCGTCATCACCTACAAAAAGGAGGCGGCGTTAAAAAACCATCACTCCGTTGATGTCAGGCTTGCCCCTTCGGTAGACCCGAAAGGCGAAATAATCGAATTTAAAGGGACCCTCTTGCAACTGAAGGGCACAAAAAAAGCGGCTGTCTGTAACCCCATCCTGGAAGTCAAAGAGGTGAATAAAAACCTATTAAAAGATATTCACGACCAATGCAACGCCTGGTTCAGCAGAAACAATATGGTATTTCCCCATGAAGTCAGTGGTATTGATCTGGCAGAAGCCTTTAATGTTGCGCTTCCGGAAATGGTATACAGAGCCAACATTCTGACCCTCACTCCCTATCAGGTAGCGCTGAACCCCAATCACAAAGAAGCTACCAAAGAAGATATGAGTTATTTCAGCATAGCGATGAGCGACTTCGAGCCTAACCAGTACTTTAAAACCTGTTATCACTATCCAAGAAACGCCGGCATGAACCCTCCGATGATCGACTCTGCAGGCGAACTGGTTTTCAAACTGCCAAAACAGGGCGTTACTCATCTGCATCATGACGGACACAACGAGTATTTCATAGCGACTCGCCTGTCCAGCAGCCAGGCTAAATTTGCCTATGCCTGGAAGCTTGGCTCTCCCTGGCCACCTATGCCCAGACCAGTCAGATTAACTCCGGCAACCAAAGACATTCTGCCCATTCATGTCCTTGATCACGAGTAACCCGAAAACAAAGTCAGTTCAGGTTAGGAGAATGCACGGTATTGTCATAGACAGTCTTCAGCCCCCGATCATCAAGAAGGTGTCGCAAAAGCCTCATCAATATCGGGGGCTTTTTTATCCCCCTACTGATCACGGTCGATAGCAAATGGAGACCAGGCCTGACGTGTTGGCATCACCTCAACACGGTTGATATTGATGTGTTCCGGCAAGGTTGCGATGTAGAACATTTGCTCGGCAATATCTTCTGCGCTCAAAGGCGTGGTGCCACGGTACAGGTTATCAGATGCCTCCTGGTTTCCCTTGGTACGAACCAGGGTGAATTCGGTCTCTGCAATGCCTGGCGACAGGTCCGTAACACGCACACCTGTCCCCTGCAGATCACACCTCAGGTTATAACTGAACTGCTTAACAAATGCCTTACTTGCACCATAAACATGGCTTCCCGGATAGGGCCATTGACCTGCGATCGAACCTACATTGATGATAGTAGCGCCTGCCCCAGACTTGATTAAGGCAGGCAGCAGTGCATGCGTGACATTGACCAGGCCAGTAACGTTGGTGTCTATCATGGTATGCCAGTCATTAAGATCAACCTCGGGAGCTCCCTGGGGAGCCAGTGCCAGTCCTGCGTTGTTGACCAAAGCCGTTACTGCTGAAAATTCCTCTGGCAACGACGCTACTGCTTTCTTGACGGCTTCTGAATCGCGTACATCCAGCTGCATTACATGCACAGGAACATCCAGTGTCTCCCTGAGGTCCAAAAGTCTCTCTAAACGACGCCCCGAAAGAACCAGCGACCACCCCTCTTTGGCAAATCTGTGTGCAGCAGCTTTACCAAAACCAGAGGTCGCGCCAGTAATAAATGCGATTTTCTTCATCATGTTTTCCTTGTTAAATCATGATTGTGAGCAGTGCCAACATCATCAAAATGGGCGCTACCGTGTTTTTTGGTGATGAATCCGGGTATAAATCAAACAGCTTCTTTCCCAATAAACTGCCCAGCATGGCAACAGGAAAAAGAACCAGGCTGAACTGAACAGACCGGGCCGAGATAGCATCGACATAAAGCAAACCCAACAGTGATGTCGCTGAACTCAGGATAAAAAACAGTATTGCCGTTGCTCTGATTTCACTGGCCTTTAACGACAGGTTTAACAGATACAAAACCAGTGGTGGACCGCCCGCTGAAGCCGTTGTCATGCCAAAACCTGACAATGCACCAGCAAGCATGGCATAGCGATGGTTAAGCCAGGTGAACCGCAGATCAAACATGATCAAAGTACCGGCAATCAATGAGAAGCCTGCAATCATCATCTTCAGTTCATGTGCAGATATGACCGAAATAAACAAAAGCGAGACCGGTATTGCGCCTAGCATGCCCAGTGAAAGCATGGTCAGCAGACGTCGATTAACCTGCTTCCTGGCGCCCGGCAACAGACACAGACTACTGAGCAGATCGAGTGTCAGAGCAATAGCAATGGCATCAAAGGGGGAATAGACAAGACTCAGGCACAGGGCAGCGATAATGGCAAATCCAAAGCCACTGTAACCCCTTACCAACCCGGCAAACAAAACAAATACCGTTGCTAAGCCCATCATCAATTCCGTTAAACATTGCACATTGCTTTTGAAGGCCATCAATGTAATCAGCTCACGACCTATCCTATAGAGCCAGTTTTTCAGATTGTCTGAGTCAGTAGCGCCAACAGCCACCCTGACACAAGGCTTTTTTTAAACTGTCCCTACACCCTCTTTCACGTTTCTCGCCAAGATAACTGCAAATCACAAACGAAGACTCATACCCATCGTGCTTTCTAACTCCCGTGATGAGCATGGAGATTTGAGCCTTAAGACAAGGCGACGATCGCCAACGCAGGGTCAAGGCTCAAATCTTCAGCGCAATAGGGAGTTAGAAAGTTCGATGGCTACAATTCCCCCACTGGAGAATGAAAATGGATGTATTGGGATCAGATGTATCAAATCATCATGTCGTGGAATTGGATAAACACGTATTCCACTCTTGGTCGGTACAAGAGTCAGCAACACCGGTAGCCATTGCCGGTGCACAGGGATCTAGCCTTTGGGATTTCGAAGGAAAGCAGTATCTGGATTTTAGTAGCCAGTTGGTGAACACCAATATTGGGCATCAGCACCCAAAGGTGATCGATGCCATCAAGGCCCAGGCTGAATCCCTGGTGACCATAGCTCCGGCAACAGCAAACCTTGCCCGGGGTGAAGCAGCCAGACGCATCCTGGATAGAGCACCGGCTAACTTCAATAAGGTGTTTTTTACCAACGCTGGTGCTGATGCCAATGAAAATGCGATTCGCATGGCAAGACAATTTACGGGTCGTGACAAGGTACTTTCTGCCTACCGCTCATACCATGGCAATACCGGCTCAGCGATCGCTGCCACAGGTGATTTTCGTCGTGTACCCAATGAGTACAGTCGTGGGCATGTGCACTTTTTTAACCCTTATCTTTATCGCACCGAGTTCAACGCAAAGACGCAGGAACAGGAGTGCGAGCGAGCTCTGCAGCACCTGAAACGAGTGATTGAATGTGAAGGACCAGATGCCATTGCCGCCATTCTTCTGGAGACAATCCCGGGCACAGCAGGCTTTCTTCTTCCACCAGAAGGCTATCTCCAAGGGGTTAGAGATCTGGCCACAGAACATGGTATACAACTGATCTTTGACGAAGTGATGGTGGGATTTGGTCGCACCGGCCGCTGGTTTGCTTATGAGCACTTTAACGTTATTCCGGATCTGATCACCTTTGCCAAAGGGGTTAACTCAGGCTACGTTCCAGCTGGCGGCGTTGTTGTAAGCGAGCCAATATCCGAGTATTTCAAGAGCCACTTCTTTATGGGCGGCCTCACCTATTCTGGCCACCCACTGGCCATGTCCGCCATTGTCGCAACTCTGGATGCAATGGAAGAGGAAGGCATTGTTCGCTATGCCGATGAGGTAGGAAACACGGTTTTGGGACCCGCACTAATCGACCTGATGGAAAAACACAACAGCATTGGCGACATTCGTGGCAAGGGCATGTTCTGGGCTCTGGAGCTGGTCGAAGACAGGACAACACGAGAGCCTTTAAGCAATGAGAAAATGGCCTCCATTAAAGCCAGATTAACCGACAAGGGCCTACTTTCTTTTATAGTGAACAACCGTATTCACGTAGCGCCGCCTCTTATCATTAAACCCAATGAGATTGCCCAGGGTGTGGCCATTATTAGCCAGGTACTCTCGGACTTTGATTAAAGCCTGAACAAAAAACGCCAGGACAATGGTCTTGGCGTTGACACCTCGAAAAGGAAAAAATCTATATAAAGCCTAACCTTCCAGGGCGCTTGCCAGTTGTTCAACCCCGGGGGTAATGAGCGCCTTATCGATGGCATGAAAGCCAAGCCTGAAAAAACTATTGGTTTCAGGGTTAGCTTGTTCCTGCCCCATGAAATGCGAATATCCTGTTTCTATCAGAACCCCCCGTTGAGATGCTCTGGACGCCAGTCGCTGACTGCTTATTCGGTCGGGTGTTTCTAACCACAACGCATTGCAATAGTTACCCTTGGCCAATCGCTTACAATCGGGAAGATAGCGCTGAACCGCTTCATTAATCTCGTGCCAGCGCTGGCGTGTATTGTCTTTGAAACGTCGCAGGAAGCTATCGTAATAACCCTGTGAGATAAAATGCGCCATTTCCATTTGCACCCGGCTTGGCGGGTGGCGATACATTAAACGACGCAGTGTTCGTAACTCATAGATCAACTCTTCCGGAGCAACGATATAACCAAGGCGTAGACCAGGTGCCAATGTTTTGGAAAAACTACTGACATAGACAACACGGTTGTCTTTGTCCAATGCCTTTAGTGCAGGCAAGGGGTTCCATTCGGAGTTGCTGTCTGAGTCGTAATCATCTTCTATAATGATGGCGTCACTCTTTTGCGCTAATTGCAAAAGGTCATGTCGGCGTTGCTTACTCATGGTCACACCCGTTGGAGCCTGATGACTCGGTGTAACGTAGAAATAATCACACTTGGATGACAGCTCGTTAAGCACCAGCCCGCTCTGGTCAACAGTGTGCGGATGAAGCTGTGCCCGGGCCAAACTAAAAATATTGTTAGCTTCTTTATAGCCAGGGTTTTCCACCCCTACTCGAGTGTGTTTATCCATTAACATCCTGGATAGCAAATAGAGCGCGTTCTGTGAGCCAACGGTAATGAGAATCTCATCGCTCCTGGCGTGAATGCCCCGCTGTGGGAGTACCCGGGTCCGGATCTGCTCTACCAATAACTCTACATCCTTATCAACTTTGTCACACAGCCAGCTATGATCTTTCGGGTCTGCTATCACCTTACGAGTGGATTCTCGCCACTGCGCCAGAGGAAAATCTTGAATGCTTGGTTGCCCATAGATAAAGGGATATTGATAACAGCTCCAGTGGGAGGGTTTGACTATACGGGGGAAAGCATCTGTAGAAACCTTGAATCGACGGCTCCAGTTTGCGGCATTGGCAGGGTTGCCTGCCTCAAAATGGTTCAACTCCTGTTCCACCTCTTCAAGTCTTGCGGAGTATTTTTCCGACAGGTAATAACCGCTTCTTGGCTTACTTATCAGGTAACCGTCATCTGACAGTGCTTCGTAGACCAGTGACACAGTATTGCGTGACACCTTCAATTGACTTGAAAGCTTACGGCAGGAAGGCAGCGCCTCATCGGCAGAGAACACACCTTCGAGTATTGCTTTAACAAGATACTCTCTTACCTGCTCCTGCAAACTTCTCTTCGAATCAAACTCAATGAAACAGCTGTAATTTATCCCCATGGAGTCAACCTTTTGGATATTTTTATTCATTGCATTCGATTCACCACAGCAAAAAGCAAGCCAATATACTTAATTAGTCGTATTTATCTTATATTCTAACCACTGTCCCAATCAGCACGGAAAATTGGCTCTAACCCAACTATCTATCTCATCTCTAAAGTGAAGGCGTTCACAAATCACAGCAAGTAACGAATTATGAGACATGGAATAAAACTTAGAAAATGGGTAGCCGTTGCCGCAGCAACGATGACTATAGGCATGTCCAGTATGGTTGTTGCCGATGAGTCGCCTTCTTTTGCCAGCAAGGGAATAAAGGTTGCGACAGAGGATAACTACTCTCCGTTCAACTTTATCGATAAAGGCAAGCCAACCGGGATAAATAAAGATCTTCTGGATGAACTGCGCGACTACTCCGACTTTAAAGTAAAGCAGGAGATTCTGCCCTGGACAGGTCTTCTGGCATCCGTTTCCGCAGGTCAGTATGACCTTGCCCTTACCGGTGCAATCATTACTGACGCTCGCCTCAAAGCATTCGATTTCACCCCACCCATCGCCTCCGCACAGCACTATTTCGTCGCCCGGGCAAAAGACGACAGCGTAAACACGATTGCAGATCTGGATGGAAAAACAGTTGGCTTGCAGGCAGGCAGCGCACTACTGGAAAGGCTTCCCGAATTGAAAACCATGCTTGAAGCCCAGGATAAGAAACTAGGAAAAGTGGTTGAGTATCAATCATACCCTGAAGCCTACGCCGACCTGGCAAATGGTCGCATCGATTACGTGATCAACAGTATCGTCAATATAAATGAGTTGGTAAAAACCAAGCCCAAGGTATTCAAGAAAGGTGAAGCTGTATCTGGACCCGGCTTTGTAAGCTGGCCTGTACCCAAAGACAACCCTGAACTGCTGGCCTATCTGACAGACTTCTTTGCACACTTAAAAGAGACAGGTCGTATGGCTGAGTTGCAGGAAAAATGGTTCGGTGAATCCTTTGATGAACTGCCAACCAACGCCATCGTTTCAGTTGAACAGTACCATAAATTGACTGCAGTCCAGTAAACCACTCCTCATAGTTCAGTAATGACCAGGGCTTAAAAACGACTACTCCTATCGCCCTGGTCTTACTTAAAAAATCAACGTTAACACTGCTGCAGACAGGTAGGTATTTATGGATCACTACGGATGGATGCAATTGCTTCAGGGGGCATGGACCACGGCATGGATATCAATGGTATCCATCGCCCTGGGGGTGGTTTTCGGGCTCGTGATAGCGCTTATTCGCATGGCGAAACTGCCAATTGTCGATCAGATATTAGGTGTCTATGTCAGCTGGGCAAGAGCCACACCACTGGTGACATTAGCCTTGTTCATCTTCCTCTCTTTTCCGTCTTTTGGCATCAATCTCGATAAACACTTCTCAGCCATCTTGTGTTTAACCCTGAATACCTCTGCCTTTAATGCCGAGATCTGGAGAAATGCATTCCTTAACTTCTCCAGTGGGCAGAAAGAGGCCGCTGAAGCTCTGGGTATGCGACGACTGACCTATTTTAGGCGCATCATGTTCCCTCAAATGGTGGTCATGAGCCTGCCCGCACTGGTCAACGAGATGTCTTTCTTAATCAAAGGCAGCCCGGCGATTGCCGTGATTGGCGTTGTTGATCTGACTCGTGTTACCAACCGAATCGCAGCCGTCACCTATGAACCTCTACTTCCTATTCTGTGTGCTGGCATTCTCTACATGTGCATCATAGGTGTGCTAATCAAATTACAACAAATGGCCGAGAAAAAAGCTAACTACCTGGCTGGCTGATAATAAGGAGTAATCATGGCTGAATGGGAAATAATCTGGCAGCAAAGAGACATCTTTATTTCAGGTTTTGGTAATACTTTTATACTGTTTTTTGCCGGATCAATCGCAAGTTTCATCCTGGGTGTGACCCTGCTCTACACCTTGGAAAATGGCTCAAAAGGTGTTAAAGGCAGCGTAATCCTGATCATCAATATGATGCGCACCCTGCCCTTCCTGATTTTGGCTTATCTGTTGTATTACGGGTTGCCAGAGGTCGGAATCCGCATGGATGCCTTTACTGCGGGGCTGATCTCTTTATGCCTTTATCATGGCACCTATTTCTGCGAGATCTTCAGAGGTATTCGCAAAGGACTGGATTCAGGCTTGACGGAAGCGGCCCAGGCTTGTGGCTTCTCCAGATTCAAGACCTTTACCCGCATTATCATGCCCAATGTGTTGTTTCGATCCGTACCGCTCATTGCCAATCAGCTGATCATCTGCCTGAAAGACACCGCCTTTCTGTGCATTATTACCGTTGGTGAGATCACAGCGGCCGCTAACAGTATTCAATCAACCTACTTTATTCCGCTTAACGCATTTATTGTGGCTATCGCCCTGTACTGGATTATCAGTATCGCCATCGAACAGGTCAGCAAAATCACACTTAATAAAGTTCAGGATAGAGGGCTAAGCCATGCTTAATGAAAAGATTCTCACCAAGCCAATTGAAACCCCGAAAACCACTCAGGAAAGCGCACCTGTGGTAGAACTGCCTGTCCAGTACCCAAAAACCGAATCCAATGCCCGGGATATTGTAAGGGTGGTTAACCTGTCCAAACAGTTTGATGGCATCGAGGTTCTGAGAGACATTAACCTCACCATCAAAAAGGGCGACGTTGTCAGTATTCTGGGTTCTTCCGGTTCAGGTAAGTCGACCCTGCTTCGTTGTATGAACTGGCTTGAACAACCGGAACGAGGCAGCATCCATTTGGGTGATGAGCGCATAGGTATCAATCCTGTTACCAGGAAACCCCTCAAATACAAAGAGCTCGCCAGGATTCGCGAGCGTATCGGTATGGTGTTTCAAAGCTTCAATCTCTGGCCTCATCTCACTGTGCTCAAGAATGTCATGGAAGCCCTGTTACATGTTAAGAAAATGCCAAAAGCGGAGGCGGAAAAAATCGCCAGAGTGCAGTTAGAAAAAGTTGGTATGTCCCATAAACTCGACAGCTATCCAAATATGCTATCGGGCGGTCAAAAACAGAGAGTCGCTATCGCCCGTGCACTGGCTATGGAACCAGAGGTTTTGCTGTTTGATGAACCCACCTCAGCCCTTGATCCTGAATTGGTTGATGAGGTTCTGACCGTGATGCAGGCGTTATCGAAAGAGGGTTACACCATGGTGGTGGTCACACACGAAATGGAGTTTGCCAGAAACGTTTCAAGCCAGGTGGTGTTCCTGGAGAAAGGTATTCTGATTGAAAAATGTCCGCCAGAGAAGTTCTTTACCAATCCGGATTCACCTCGGGTAAGACAGTTCTTGAAGCTCGATGGTGCCTGACTCAACTTCAGCACTGAGAACAGAAAGCCCTGGATTGCAGGGCTCTCTGGCTGCTGCAAATCACTGGCTCCCATGTTTTCAGGCCCTTTCCAGGTAGAAGTGAGCTGAATCAGCGCCGGACGTGATCTGTTTGCGCAAGGCTCGTGGTCAGTGACTCTGTTAAGTTAATATTTTTTTCTTCCATTAATGCTTCCAGTAAAGGATAAAGAGCGCCCAGTTGCTTTTCGAGCGTGTCTTTAATGGTGTCGACGATCACCTGCGTACCACGCTCAATTTCAATGTTGACCCAATCATCTGCTTTTTTAGCATTGAATGTTGTGACTCTTCGGGTCTCAGGAATCAGCCAGACTTCAAAACAGTCTTTCTTCTTGTCGACATCGGATAAGGTCAGGCTGCATCCATTAATCGCTATATACCCTTTAGGGAAAATGTATTGCCCCCATTCATTGCTGTATGCAAACCGCATACGGCAGTTTCCCTCGATCTCTTCAACTTCAAGAATCTGAGCCCGAAAGTCGATGTGTCCAGAAAGAGGGTGTCCGCCAATTTCCGCCCCATCCATTGCTGCTCGCTCGACATTCACGGCCTGACCAGTGACATGATCTCCTAATGTCGTTACACGTAAGCTTTGCAAAATAACATCAAATCTGGCCAGAGTCGGACTGATAATTTCTGTTACCGTAAGACAAACGCCGTCCACCGCAACACTGGCCCCTACATTCAGCCCCTGGCAAAAGCCTTCCGGGAACTCAATGTCAAAGGTTCGAATGCCATCGTGGTCATCCACACGGCCAATTTTGGCCATGCCTTGAACAATGCCTGTAAACATTCAAATTGCTCCATTACTTTCGAATTAGTGTCAGGGTATACGTGTGAGGACTGTCAGCAGGATCTTCAACGATGTTTCTTCAGGCGAACAATATAATATCTGCAGCCAAAATATCACACGATTTTAGCTTAAAGTGCTCTGGTTTAAACTCGTAAGGATAGAAAAAGCCACCGTCCAGACAGGTGAAACCAGCTAGCCATTTACTTAACATGGGTTTGCGCAAGCAAAGCCTATATAATTGCTCCTTTGCCTGACAGATGGTACTGAGGGACTGGCTTTGGACACAATCACCGTAAGGGGTGCAAGAACCCATAACCTGAAGAACATCGATCTCGATATGCCCCGGGACAGCCTGATTGTCATTACCGGTCTTTCCGGATCAGGAAAGTCGTCCCTGGCCTTCGATACCCTTTATGCCGAGGGTCAGCGTCGCTATGTGGAATCTCTGTCTGCCTATGCACGACAGTTTCTCTCGATGATGGAAAAGCCGGATGTCGACCACATCGAGGGTTTGTCTCCTGCCATTTCCATTGAGCAGAAGTCCACCAGCCATAACCCTCGTTCGACAGTTGGCACCATTACTGAAATATACGACTATCTTCGTTTGCTTTTTGCCAGAACCGGTACACCCCGCTGCCCTGAGCATCACTTACCCCTGGAAGCCCAGACCGTCAGCCAGATGGTGGATCAGGTACTGGCATTGCCAAAAGGTACCAAACTGATGTTGCTGGCACCTGTGGTCAGGGATCGAAAAGGTGAACACCTCCATGTCTTCAGCGAACTGAGAGCCCAGGGTTTTATTCGAGCCCGCATTGATGGCATTGTCACCGACCTCGATATCCCACCTGAGCTGGACAAAAAGAAGAAGCACACTATCGAAGTGGTGGTTGATCGCTTCAAGGTAAGAGAAGATCTGCAGTTGCGTCTGGCAGAATCTTTCGAAACAGCTCTGGAACTGACCGACGGGCTGGCAGCAGTCAGCTTTATGGACGCGGAGGAGCAGGACATTGTGTATTCAGCCCGCTTTGCCTGCCCATCTTGCGGCTACAGCATCAATGAACTGGAGCCCCGCATGTTCTCGTTCAATAACCCGGCGGGTGCCTGCACCACCTGTGATGGTCTGGGGGTCAAGCAGTTTTTTGATGAAGACCGTATTGTCCAGCACCCGGAATTAACCCTGGCGGAAGGCGCCATTCGTGGTTGGGATCGCCGCAGCGTCTATTACTTTCACCTCTTAAAGTCACTGGCTGTTCACTTCGGCTTTAATATTGATACCGCTTTTGATGATCTTACTGCTGAGCAACAGACGATTATTCTTCATGGCTCCGGCGAAGAGCAGATTGATTTCAGTTACGTCAACGATCGGGGCGATGTTTATAAAAAGCGCCATCGATTTGAAGGTATTATCCCCAACTTTGAACGCCGTTTCCGTGAGACAGAATCCCAGTCTGTGCGTGAAGAGCTTTCCAAGTATTTGAGTACCCAGCACTGCCCAAGCTGTAAAGGCACTCGTCTCCATCAGGAATCAAGACACGTCTTTATCGAAGATGAAACACTGCCCGATCTGGTGAAACTACCGGTAGAACGTGCGCTTGCTTATTTCGAACAACTCAGTCTTCCCGGCCAGAAAGGTGAGATTGCAGAAAAAATTCTGAAAGAGATCTGTGATCGTCTGAGCTTCCTGGTGAACGTGGGCCTTAACTACCTGACACTAGATCGCAGTGCGGATACCCTCTCAGGAGGTGAAGCCCAGCGCATTCGACTGGCCAGTCAGATTGGTGCTGGCCTGGTTGGCGTTATGTATATTCTGGACGAGCCCAGTATTGGTTTGCACCAGCGAGATAACGAACGTCTACTGAATACACTGACCCGTCTCCGCGACCTGGGTAATACAGTGATTGTTGTAGAACATGACGAGGACGCCATTCGCACTGCCGACCACGTGATTGATATCGGTCCGGGTGCCGGAGTTCATGGCGGTGAAATTATTGCCCAGGGCACACCTGCCCAGATTATGGACAACGAAAAATCGGTCACAGGCCAATATTTGACTGGCACTAAAAAAATCGCGATACCTGAACAGCGTACACCAGCGGATAAAAAGAAACGACTTAAACTCACGGGCTGCACCGGCAACAACCTGAAAAATGTCACCCTGGAAATCCCGGTGGGGCTGATGACCTGTGTAACAGGCGTTTCCGGCTCAGGAAAGTCCACCCTCATCAACAGTACTCTTTATCCTATTGCTGCCCAGGTCTTGAATGCTGCCACTACTTTAACGGCATCAAAGCACAGGAAAATCAGTGGTCTGGACCACTTCGATAAATGCATCGACATTGACCAAAGCCCTATTGGTCGGACTCCAAGGTCCAACCCAGCTACCTACACAGGCATTTTTACCGCGATTCGTGAACTGTTTGCCGGAACCCAGGAAGCCCGTTCCCGTGGCTACAAGCCCGGACGTTTCAGCTTTAACGTTAAAGGGGGTCGCTGTGAAGCCTGTCAGGGTGACGGTGTCATAAAGGTAGAGATGCATTTCCTGCCTGACATTTATGTGCCCTGTGACGTCTGTAAGGGCAAACGATACAACCGTGAAACGCTGGACGTTAAATACAAAGGCAAGAATATTCATGAAGTTCTGGAAATGACCGTCGAGGAAGCTCTGGAATACTTTGAACCGATTCCTGCTGTTAAACGTAAACTGCAAACTCTGATGGATGTTGGTTTGTCGTATATTCATCTGGGACAAAATGCTACCACACTCTCCGGCGGTGAGGCACAGCGGGTGAAACTGGCCAAGGAACTTTCCAAAAGGGATACCGGCAAGACCCTGTACATTCTTGATGAGCCAACTACAGGCCTGCACTTTCACGATATTGAACAGTTACTGGCAGTGTTGCACAGGCTAAGAGATCGCGGGAATACCGTGGTAGTGATTGAGCACAATCTCGATGTCATCAAAACAGCAGACTGGATCGTCGATCTGGGACCCGAGGGAGGTGATGGTGGAGGTCAGATCATTGCCGAGGGCACGCCTGAAGTTGTGGCTGACAACGAATTTTCCCATACCGGTCGCTTCCTGAAGCTGATGCTAAAGTCACCTGATCAATAACAGAGAACCAATATCAGCCCTGACGGGCTAATGGAATTCACTCCCGCCGGATTCGACGGGAGCACTCTTTCGGATATCGATAGCGTTTACAGATTGAAGCTGAAGGCGCAATGAAGGATGATTCCCCCCTTAAAGTTTTGCCTTGAAAAAGGGTCTTCCGTTTTCAGTCAGCTGGACGCATACCACTTTTTCTTTCGTTTCGGGCATCTCGGGTTAAGCACTCTAAGGAGTTCACTATGTGGGGCAAGAACAGCTCAGAAAACAGTTTGGTCAGCAGCACCAGAAATGATGACACCATCACTCTGATAGCTGCAGGCACAGAAGTTGAAGGAGACATCCGTTTCCGTGGCATCGTTCATGTTGAAGGTAAGATCAAGGGCAATGTCAGCTCCAACGATGGCAAACTTCAACTGATTGCCGGCAGTCGTGTAGAGGGTAATATTACTGCCGCCCAGATAGTCATTAATGGTCGTGTAACTGGCGACGTTTATGCTACTGAAAAGCTTGAGCTATCAGCCGAGGCCCATGTGGAAGGCAACGTATATTACGATGTGATGGAAATCGCGGCCGGAGCTGCCATAAATGGCAAGATGGAACGTATGCACAAAAGTGGCGAACTGTTGCCCAACCCCTCTGAAGAAGAAAATGAAGTCAAGGTCAAGAAACTTGGATCTACCTGATCCTCCGAGAGGAAGTACGAACCAATTTTTTATGGATAAACACCTACCTGAAAAGCAAAGTATTGATCCAGATCAATTCTATTGTAAGCGTTAATACGTACAGTACGAACCACAGGAGCAAGGGCAAATACACAATAAGAACGATTTCACAATAAGAAAAAATAATACAAGGGACCAAGTATAAAAATCATAACACTTGATATAGCCTGTTAGTATATAAAGCCAAGTTTGAGAGAACCTGGTTTTTTTTATTTTATTAGCTGTGAAACCAGAAATCCTGCCACTACAATCACACCAAAAATCACCACAAAAAAATCGTTCAAAGGCTTGCGATATCGTTTCAGAGCAGCAGACCTGTAGAGCCCTATGACCGGAATAAAGAACAGGATAATCGCCATCATGGGGGCTACTATGGCATCCATGATCATAAGAATACTCCAATCACCAACACCTGCAATCCAGCATCCCAGGGCCACCAGAAAAATACTCAAACGTCTGGGTCTGGCAGAAGGGGTTGTTAACTCACCCGGCCTGAACCGTTCCAGCCCCACACCAATAAAGCCATTAATCACTTCAATAGTGCCGAGAAAAAAACCATAGTAAGAAGTTAAAATCGCCACAAAAGCGATAACAGGTGCCAGACTGGAAAATAAACGATTACCGGGTTGATTAGCCAGGATGGAAAGAATTGGTAGATTTTGAGCTTTCGCAAGCTCAATCTGTTCTGGTGCCAGAGCCAATACGCACGAAAGCACGAAGAACAATGTGATAAGCAGTAAAACCAGAGAGCTTCTGAAGTGAATCTGGTCGGTCTTGGCGATGCACTGATGAAGCTCAGGCATTTGACGCCGGTACGATCGGGCAAAGGATGGACAAACAGCCGCATGGTAGAAAGAAAATACCAGCACGGGTAACGTCAGAAGAAAGGTTTTAACGATATCCACCATGGGCACTTCCTGACGGAGAAAATCCATTCGCCATTGAGGTATCAAATACAGACTTACGCACAGAAGCACCACAGTCAGAGGAAAAACCAGACTGCTGATCAGCTTCAACATTTTCTGCTCTGAGCCACTAAACAGCGCGATCATGCCCGTGACAAGCAAAAAAACAAGCAAAGGTCTGTTTATTAGGCCTTCCCATTTGAGCTGATTTAGCAGAAAACTCTCACTAACATTCGCAATGCCAATGGTATAAAGCAGCAGGACAGGAAACATCGACAAAAAACAGAGCAGCATCAACCACTGACCGACTTTATCACCAAAGTTCTCTCTAACAATACTGCTGATATCCCCATCAGGTTTCCGGGAAGACAAACAGAAACGGGTTAACCCTCTATGGGTGAGAAATATGATGGGACCACTGACCAGGGCCATGAAGAAAAGAGGCCATATACCACCACTGCCGGCGACTATGGGGAGGTAAAGCAACCCTGCACCTATGCCTGTACCTATGTGACTGAACATCCAACCTGTGTCCCTGGCGGTCCATTCTGATTTGGCGTATTTTTCTATGGAACGTTTTGCTTCAATACCCTGATTTGACATAGACCCCCCATTCGCAAAACTGCAATGCCTTTACAATTTAGACAATGAAAAGATGGCCTGGTTCCCCTGTGATTTTCTGCTGAATCGATTCAAAGTTGGCTTGTCATTAGGAGCCTCAAAAAAAACCGGACACAAGGTCCGGTTTTTTTTGAAGGAGTAAAAATCTTACTCTTCAGTAGCTTCCGCTTCAGCAGCTGGACGATCCAGCAGCTCGACGATAGCCATAGGTGCATTGTCACCCTTACGGAATCCGCACTTCAGGATGCGGATATAGCCACCTGGACGCTCTTTGAAGCGAGGGCCCAGTTCGGAGAACAGCTTGCCAACAGTCTCTTTGTTACGGAGACGATCAAACGCCAGACGACGGTTGGCTACGCTGTCTTCCTTAGCCAGGGTTATCAGCGGTTCTGCAACACGGCGCAGCTCTTTAGCCTTAGGCAGTGTTGTTTTGATTACTTCGTGCTCTACCAGGGAAGCAGTCATGTTCTTGAACATCGCCTTGCGATGTGAACTGTTCCGGTTGAGCTTGCGGCCACTCTTACGATGACGCATGGCACAAACTTCCTCATTCTACCATTTGCCTTACACCCACTCTTTTGGAGTGAGTGAAAAAGCCAATGGCTGCTTAAGCAGAAATCTTGTCGTCGCCCTTCAGGCTGGCCGGTGGCCAGTTGTCGAGACGCATACCCAGGCTCAAACCACGAGAGGCCAGAACGTCCTTGATCTCGGTTAGGGACTTCTTACCCAGGTTCGGGGTCTTGAGCAGTTCAACCTCAGTGCGCTGAATCAGGTCACCGATGTAGTAGATGTTTTCTGCCTTCAGACAGTTAGCACTACGAACAGTCAGTTCGAGGTCATCCACAGGGCGCAGCAGGATAGGATCAACTTCATCCTCTTCCTTAACTGGCTCTGGCTCTGGCTCACCTTCCAGATCAACAAATACAGCCAGCTGCTGCTGCAGAATGGTTGCAGCACGACGGATGGCTTCATCCGGGTCCAGAGTACCGTCGGTTTCCAGATCAAGAACCAGCTTGTCCAGATCGGTACGCTGCTCGACACGAGCACTTTCAACGACATAGGAGACGCGGTAAACAGGGCTATAGGTGGCATCCAGTTGCAGACGGCCAATAGCACGGGTCTCATCTTCATCCTGATGACGGCTGTCAGCAGACTCATAACCGCGGCCACGAGCTATCCTCAGCTGCATGTTCAGGTCGCCTTTCTCATTCAGATTGGCGATCACATGATCCGGGTTAACGATTTCAACATCGTGGTCCAACTGGATATCCGCAGCAGTCACAGGGCCAGCACCTTTCTTGGTCAGACTCAGTGTTGCTTCGTCACGGCCGGTCATGCGAATGGCAAGACCTTTGAGGTTCAGCAGGATGTCAATAACATCTTCCTGAACACCTTCAATCGCACTGTATTCATGCTGTACGCCGTCAATCTCAACTTCTGTCACGGCACAGCCGGGCATGGAAGAGAGAAGGATACGACGCAGAGCATTGCCCAAGGTATGTCCAAAACCACGCTCAAGCGGTTCCAGAGTTACCTTAGCGCGCGTCAGGCTAATTTCCTCGACATCAATGTGTCTAGGAGTAAGAAATTCAGTAACCGAATTCTGCATGGATGTTACACCCCACCTAACTGTCTATCCCTTACTTGGAGTACAGCTCGACGATCAAGTTTTCGTTGATGTCAGCTGACAGGTCACTCCGCTCGGGCAGCACCTTGAAGGTACCTTCCTTTTTGCTGGCATCAACCTCAACCCAGGTAGAAAACCCACGCTGAGCGGCCAGTTCAAGGGCTGCGTTGATACGCAGCTGGTTTTTAGCCTTTTCGCGGATGGCGACAACATCGCCAGGCTGAACCTGGTAGGAAGGAATGTTTACAGTCTTTCCATTCACCAGGATGGCTTTGTGGCTTACCAGCTGACGTGCTTCGGCACGGGTGGAACCGAATCCCATGCGGTAAACTACATTATCAAGGCGAGACTCAAGCAGTTGCAAGAGGTTTGCACCCGTTGCACCTTTCTTGCGATCAGCGGCCTTGTAGTAGTTACGGAACTGCTTCTCCAGTACACCGTAGATACGACGAACTTTCTGCTTTTCACGAAGCTGTACACCGTAGTCAGAAAGACGGCCACGACGCTGACCGTGCTGACCTGGAGCAATTTCTGCTTTGCACTTTGACTCGAGTGCACGAACACCACTCTTCAGAAAGAGATCGGTGCCTTCACGACGAGACAGTTTGCACTTTGGACCAATATATCTAGCCATTTATACCGACTCCTGCTTATACACGACGCTTTTTAGGCGGACGACAACCGTTGTGGGGGATCGGAGTAACATCAGTGATGTTAGTGATCTTGTAGCCACAAGCGTTCAGTGCGCGTACAGCGGATTCGCGGCCAGGACCAGGTCCTTTCACGCAGACATCCAGATTCTTCAGACCGTATTCAGCGGCAGCCTGACCTGCACGCTCAGCAGCAACCTGGGCTGCAAACGGCGTGCTCTTACGAGAACCACGAAAACCGGAACCGCCGGCTGTGGCCCAGGCCAGAGCGTTGCCCTGACGATCGGTAATGGTCACGATAGTGTTGTTAAAAGAAGCGTGGATGTGAGCAACACCGTCAACAACCTGCTTTTTAACCTTCTTACGTGAACGAGTACCTGGCTTTGCCATATCAGAATAAATCCTGTTTCATAAGAACGGTATAACCATTCTTAATTGATACTTACTTACGAATAGGCTTGCGAGGACCCTTACGGGTGCGAGCATTCGTCTTGGAACGCTGACCACGAACCGGCAGACTGCGACGGTGGCGGATACCACGGTAGCAACCCAGGTCCATGAGGCGTTTGATGTTCATACTGATTTCACGACGCAGATCACCTTCAACGTCCAGCTTGGCGATTTCGCCACGCAAGGACTCAAGTTGCTCTTCGCTCAGATCAGCGATTTTGGCTTCTGGCTTAACGCCAGTGGTCTCACACAGCTTTTTAGCTGTGGTCTTGCCGATGCCGAATATGTAGGTCAACGAGATAACAGCGTGTTTGTTATCCGGAATGTTGACGCCAGCAATACGGGCCATTCAATCGTCTCCGTTTGTTTTCTCCGTGAGTTCATCCTTGCCTTTACAGACAGGGACATTTTGAGTTCACGGTTATTTTCGCCTGTAGACTTATCAACCAACTTTGCAGCCAGTCATGCGATGTTTATCTACTTCGCCATCTATAGACAGATAACACGGACCGGATCAGCACCTGAAGATACTGTCGGGAATGCTATAAAGCATGCCCTCCCAATCCATTGTTAGATGCTTACACAACTAACAGGTCGAAAAGCGGAAATTTTAATCCCACCAACGACAAAATACAACCGCTCATGATGCTCATGAACGGCTGTATTTATCTGTAGCCTTATGAGGTCAGGCCATAACGGCCTGGGACAACCCGAAAGACCTCATGCACAATCAACCTTGGCGTTGCTTGTGACGTGGCTCAACGCAGATGACACGAACAGTGCCCTTGCGCTTGATAATCTTGCAGTTACGGCAGATTTTCTTAACCGATGCACGTACTTTCATTATTCACTCCACCATTTCAGAGCTAGTGGCATTCGATGCAGAACCGGTGTTAGCGGATCAGGCCACCACCACCATAGCCCTTAAGATTGGATTTCTTCAGCAGTGACTCGTACTGATGTGACATCAGGTGTGACTGCACCTGAGCCATGGTATCCATGACGACCACTACTACGATCAGCAGACTGGTACCACCCAGATAGAAAGGCACGTTAGCCGAAACTACCAGGAACTGTGGCAGCAGACATACTGCTGTCATATAGATAGCGCCAAACATGGTCAAACGAGTCAGGACACCATCAATGTAACGGGCAGACTGCTCACCAGGACGAATACCCGGGATGAATGCCCCTGACTTCTTCAGGTTGTCTGCAACATCCTTCGGATTGAAGACCAGCGCAGTGTAGAAGAAGCAGAAAAAGATGATACCTGCAGAGAACAAGACTATGTTCAACGGCTGACCCGGACCCAGTGCCAGTGCGATATCCTGGAGCCATTCCCAGCCCTCGCCCTGACCAAACCATTGTGCAATGGATGCAGGGAAGAGCAGAAGGCTGGAAGCAAAAATGGCTGGAATAACACCAGCCATATTTACTTTCAGGGGCAAATGGCTGCTCTGTGCCGCAAACACTTTACGACCTTGCTGACGCTTGGCGTAATTGACAGTTATACGGCGCTGACCGCGTTCGATGAATACTACGAATGCAATAATTGCAATGGCCAGCAGAGCAATTGCGAGCAATGCCAGAATATTGATGTCACCCTGACGGGCGGACTCGAATGACCGCCCGATCGCACTGGGAAGGCCAGCGACAATACCTGCAAAGATCAGGATAGAGATGCCGTTACCAATCCCGCGTTCAGTCACCTGCTCACCCAGCCACATCATAAAGACGGCACCGGTTACGAAGGTGACTACAGCTACTACATAAAAGCTGATATCAGGATTGAACGCCACGCCCTGGTTAGCAAGACCTACGGTCATGCCAGTACCCTGGACGAACGCCAGCAACACTGTCAGGTAGCGGGTATACTGACTGATCTTGCGTCGACCCGATTCACCTTCCTTCTTGAGCTGTTCCAACTGGGGGCTGACCACGGTCATCAACTGAATGATGATGGACGCCGAAATGTAGGGCATGATTCCCAGTGCCAGCACCGACATACGCTCCAGTGCACCACCGGAGAACATGTTGAACAGGCCAAGAATGGTCCCTTCATTTTGTTGAAACATCCGAGCCAGGGCATCAGGGTTGATGCCAGGCACAGGAATATGAGCACCGATCCGATATACCAGGATCGCCAGAAATACGAACTTGAGGCGAGAAATTAACTCGCCCAAACCGCTTTGATTCCCAACAGGTAGTGTCTTAGCCATTTAGTCCTCGATCTTACCACCAGCAGCTTCGATCGCGGCGCGAGCGCCTTTGGTAGCTGCCAGACCTTTTAGTGTTACGGCCTTGTTCAGTTCGCCGGACAGTATCACTTTCGCTCGCAGGATGCTACCGTTGATGAGGTCTGCAGCCTTCAGAGCCGCCAGATCGATCACTTCGGATTCAACCTTGGCCAGCTCATGCAGACGAATTTCAGCAGTGAAACGCGCCTTGCGGGAAGTAAAACCATACTTGGGCAGACGGCGTTGCAGTGGCTGCTGGCCGCCTTCAAAACCTGGTCTTACAGAACCACCGGAACGTGACTTCTGACCTTTGTGACCACGACCACCAGTCTTACCCAGACCGGAACCGATACCACGGCCAACGCGCTTGCGCTCTTTACGACTGCCTTCGGCAGGACTCAGAGTATTCAGACGCATGTTATTCTCCTTCGACCTTAACGAGGTAAGATACCTTGTTGATCATGCCGCGAACGGAAGGAGTATCTTCCACTTCAACCGTGTGGTTGATGCGACGCAGACCCAGGCCACGGACGCAAGCCTTGTGGCTTTCGAGGCGACCGTTAGTGCTCTTTACGAGCGTCACTTTGATCTTCTCAGCCATGACTTACCCCAGAATGTCTTCAACAGACTTGCCACGCTTGGCAGCAATGTCATCAGGAGAACGCATGTCGCGCAGACCCTTGAAGGTTGCGTTAACAACGTTCACAGGGTTGGTGGAACCGTAGCACTTGGCCAGTACGTTGTGTACGCCAGCCACTTCCAGAACAGCACGCATTGCACCACCGGCAATAACACCGGTACCTGCAGAAGCAGGCTGCATGTAGACCTTGGAAGCACCGTGACGGGCTTTTACAGGGTACTGCAGGGTATCACCGTTCAGGTCTACCTGGATCATGTTGCGACGGGCAGCTTCCATAGCCTTCTGAATAGCGACAGGCACTTCACGCGCCTTGCCACGACCGAAGCCTACTTTACCTTTACCATCACCAACAACGGTCAGGGCTGTGAAACCGAAGATACGGCCACCTTTCACCACTTTGGCTACACGGTTAACCTGCACCAGTTTTTCGATCAGGCCTTCGTCATTGTTTTGCGGTTTACGCTCATCTTTCGCCATGATGCCTACCCTCAGAATTCCAGACCGGCTTCACGGGCTGCATCGGCGAGAGCCTTAACACGACCGTGATACTTAAAACCGGAGCGGTCGAAAGCGACCTTGGCAACACCAGCAGCTTTAGCTCGCTCAGCAATCAGAGCGCCCACTTTTTTAGCAGCTTCAACGTTACCGGTAGCTTCGCCACGCAGCTCCTTCTCAACGGTGGAGGCAGAGGCCAGCACCTTGTCACCCTCAGGGGCAACCACCTGCGCATAGATATGACGCGGTGTGCGATGAACGCTCAGACGGTTAGCGCCCAATTCACGCATCTTCATCCGTGCACGTCGGGCACGACGCAGGCGAGCAGAATTTTTATCAATCATGATCACCTTACCTTACTTTTTCTTGGCTTCTTTACGACGAACGTGTTCGTCGGCGTAGCGGACACCCTTGCCTTTGTATGGCTCTGGGCGACGGAATTCGCGGATTTCCGCTGCAACCTGTCCAACCAGCTGCTTGTCGATACCCTTGATCAGGATCTCTGTCTGGCTTGGAGTTTCCGCAGTGACGCCTTCCGGCAAACTGTAGTCAACCGGATGAGAGAAGCCAAGGTTCAGATTCAGGCTCTTGCCCTTGGCCTGCGCACGATAACCTACACCCACCAGCTGCAGTTTCTTTTCGAAACCAGCGGTCACACCGGTCACCATGTTGTTAACCAGCGCACGGGTAGTACCAGCCAATGCACGAGAGTGCTTGGCACCGTCACGGGCTTCGAAAGTCAGGACGTTTTCTTCCTGCTTTACTTCAACGTTGGAGTGAATGCTCAGCTCCAGTTGACCTTTACCACCCTTGATGGAGATGTGCTGACCATTCAACTTGATCTCAACACCGGCAGGGACTTCTACAGGGCTTTTTGCTACTCGAGACATCTGACCCCTCCCTTAGAATACGGTGCAAAGAATTTCGCCACCAACACCGGCTGCACGGGCAGCACGATCGGTCATTACACCTTTGTTGGTAGAAACAATGGCAATACCAAGACCGCCTTTCACTTTGGGCAGACCTTCTTTGCCTGCGTAAGAACGAAGACCCGGACGGCTAGCGCGCTTCAGGTTTTCAATAACAGGTTTGCCTTCATAGTATTTCAGGTCGATGATCAGAGTTTTCTGAACTTCGCCTTCTACACGTGCATCGGTTATATAACCTTCTTCCTTCAGTACTTTGGCTACAGCAGCCTTTACCTTGGAAGATGGCATTTCGACAGATGCATGTTCTGCCATTTGGGCATTACGGATACGAGTTAGCATATCTGCTAACGGGTCCTGCATACTCATTATCTATCTCTCCAGAAGATCAATCGCGCTTACCAGCTGGCCTTAACCAGACCTGGAACATCACCACGCATGGCCGCTTCACGCAGCTTGATGCGGCTCAGGCCGAATTTACGCAGGTAGCCGTGAGGCCGACCTGTTACACGACAGCGATTACGCAGACGAGATGAGCTGGCATCACGTGGCTGCTTCTGCAGTGCTACCTGAGCGTCCCACTTCTCATCTTCTGAGCTGTCAGGACTGATGATGATCGCTTTCAGCGCAGCGCGCTTCTCTGCATACTTGGCAACGGTGCGCTGACGCTTCAACTCCCGCTGCTTCATGGATACTTTTGCCATGGGCTCGTACCTTAATCAGTTACGGAACGGGAAGTTGAAGGCTTTCAGCAGTGCACGGCCTTCGTCGTCAGTCTTGGCTGTGGTAGTCAGGGTAATATCCAGACCACGCAGAGCGTCGACTTTATCGTAATCGATTTCCGGGAAAATGATCTGCTCTTTGACACCCATGCTGTAGTTGCCACGGCCGTCGAAAGACTTCGGGCTGATACCACGGAAGTCACGAACACGAGGCAGAGCAATGTCAACCAGACGCTCCAGGAATTCGTACATACGTTCGTCACGCAGGGTCACTTTAACACCGATTGGCCAGCCTTCACGAACCTTGAAGCCTGCAACGGATTTACGTGCCTTGGTAACGACTGCTTTCTGACCGGCGATTTTCTCCATGTCAGCAACAGCGTTTTCGATGACTTTCTTGTCACCGATCGCCTCACCCACACCCATGTTCAGGGTGATTTTAGTGATACGAGGAACTTCGTGAACGTTGCTCACGCCCAGCTCTTCTCTGAGCTTGGGCAGGATCTCTTCACGATATTTAGTCTTGAAGTTTGCCATTATGCCACCCCTTACGCGTCAACCGGTTGACCGGTAGACTTGAACACGCGCTGTTTCTTGCCATCTTCAGAGATAGCAATGCCAACACGGTCAGCCTTGTCGGTTTCTGTGTTCAGGATTGCAACGTTGGAAGCCTGAATTGGAGCTTCTTTTTCAACGATGCCACCAGGGGTGCCCAGTGTGGGGTTAGGCTTCTGATGCTTCTTGATCATGTTGATACCAGAAACAATCAGTTTGCCATCGGCACGAACGGTCTGCACTTTGCCGCGCTTACCTTTGTCCTTGCCAGCAATGACGATTACTTCGTCGTCACGACGGATCTTTTTCATTTCCTGCTCCCTTACAGTACTTCTGGTGCCAGGGAAATGATCTTCATAAACTGCTCACCACGCAGTTCACGAGTCACTGGCCCAAAGATACGGGTACCGATTGGCTGATTGCTTGCGTTCAGCAGAACGGCAGCATTGCCATCGAAGCGGATTACGGAACCGTCTGGACGACGAACGCCTTTTTTGGTACGCACAACAACGGCATTCATCACCTGGCCTTTTTTGACCTTACCGCGTGGAATCGCTTCCTTAACGGTGACTTTGATGATGTCGCCAATGTGGGCGTAGCGGCGGTGGGATCCACCCAACACCTTGATACACTGTACTCGACGAGCGCCGGAGTTATCGGCTACTTCGAGTTGAGATTCTGTCTGGATCATGCTTATTCTCCAAGCCCAAACTGCAGACGGGTACCCGCCGGTCGTTGTACAACTGGCCGACCACAAGGCCAGCCACTTCCACTCAGACCCAGGGCACCGTGGCCTTATATTTGAGTAGCACGCTCATCAATGGAAACCAGTTCAAATGTCTTGGACTTAGACAAAGGACGTGTTTGCTTGATTGTGACAATGTCGCCCATACGGCAATCATTGTTTTCGTCGTGAGCGTGCAACTTGGTGGACCGCTTAACGATCTTACCGTAGAGCGGATGTTTAACACGGCGCTCAATAAGAACGGTGACGGTCTTGTCCATCTTGTCACTCACAACCTTACCGGTCAGAGTACGGACTTTCTTGTCTTCAGCCATTGTTAAATACCTGCCTTCTCATTCAACGCCGTCTTAATACGGGCGATGTCGCGTCGGGTCTGCTTCAGCAGATGAGTCTGACTCAGCTGACCCGTCGCTTTCTGCATGCGGTAGTTAAACTGGTCCCGCAGCAGTGTGACCAGCTCTTCGTTGAGCTGTTCAACCGTTTTTTCACGCAATTCAGCAGCTTTCATCACATCACGCTCCGCTTAACGAAGGCAGTTTCCACTGGCAGCTTGGCTGCAGCCAGGGCAAATGCCTCGCGAGCCAGCTCTTCGGACACACCTTCCATTTCGTACAGGACACGACCCGGCTGGATCTGTGCTACCCAGTACTCGACACTACCCTTACCTTTACCCATACGAACCTCGAGAGGTTTCTTGGAGATCGGCTTGTCAGGGAAGACGCGAATCCAGATTTTACCACCACGCTTGATGTGACGGGTCATGGCACGACGTGCTGCTTCGATCTGACGAGCAGTTATGCGTCCACGGCCTGTTGCTTTCAATGCGTATTCACCGAAGCTAACAGTGGAGCCGCGGTGTGCCAGGCCGCGATTGCGACCCTTTTGCTGCTTACGAAATTTCGTACGCTTTGGCTGTAACATTACCGCGCTCCTTACTTCTTAGCCTGTCTCTTCTTAGGACGTTTGGCTGGCTCTTTAGGCTGCTTTTCAGCTTCAGCTGCCATTCCGCCAATCACTTCGCCTTTGAAGATCCATACTTTAACGCCCAGGATACCGTAGGTAGTCAGGGCTTCATAAGTTGCGTAATCGATGTCTGCACGCAGAGTGTGCAGAGGTACGCGACCCTCACGGTACCATTCGGTACGGGCAATCTCGGCGCCGCCGAGACGACCACTGATTTGCACCTTGATGCCCTTCGCGCCCAGACGCATAGCATTCTGTACAGAACGCTTCATGGCACGACGGAACATTACACGACGCTCCAGCTGACCAGCGATGGACTGTGCAACCAGCATTGCGTCCAGTTCGGGCTTGCGAACTTCTTCAATGTTGATGTGAACAGGTACGCCCATCATATTGGTAACAGCCTGGCGCAGCTTCTCAACGTCTTCGCCTTTTTTACCAATTACGATGCCTGGACGGGCAGTATAGATGGTAACGCGAGCGCTCTGAGCAGGACGCTGGATGTCGATGCGGCTTACGGAAGCATTTTTCAGCTTCTTCTGCAGGAAATCACGAACTTCCAGATCTGTAATCAGCTTGTCAGCGTATTGCTGACCTTCAGCAAACCATACAGATCTGTGGGGCTTTACGATGCCCAGTCGGATCCCATTTGGATGTACTTTCTGACCCATGTGATCGCTCCTTAGACCTCTGCAACCTTAACCGTGATATGGCAAGACCGCTTAAGAATGCGATCAGCACGGCCCTTGGCACGTGGACGAATGCGCTTCATGGTCATACCTTCGTCAACGAAGATAGCAGACACTGTCAGCTCATCGATATCCATGCCTTCGTTGTGCTCTGCGTTAGCAATCGCAGATTCCAACACTTTCTTGACCAGCTCTGCAGCCTTTTTAGGGCTGAATGCCAGCAGGTCCAGGGCTTCACCAACAGCTTTGCCTCGGATCTGGTCAGCAACCAGGCGCGCTTTCTGGGCGGAAATGCGAGCGCCTTTATGTATAGCAGCTACTTCTTTCATTTCTTACCCTCTTAGCGCTTCTTGGCCTTTTTGTCTGCAGCGTGACCGCGGTAGGTGCGGGTAGCAGCAAACTCGCCCAGCTTGAGGCCTACCATGTCTTCGCTAACGAAAACAGGCACATGCTGGCGACCGTTATGAACGGCGATAGTCAGACCCACCATGTTTGGCAGGATCATTGAGCGGCGTGACCAGGTCTTGATCGGACGCTTGTTGCCGCTTTCAACCGCATCTTCGACTTTCTTCAGCAGGTGAAGGTCGATAAATGGGCCTTTCTTCAAAGAACGTGGCACTGTCGTATCCTCTCTCTAGGCTTACTTCGCGCTGCGACGACGTACGATCATCTTATCCGTACGCTTGTTGGAACGAGTCTTACGACCCTTGGTCGGAACACCCCATGGTGTCACTGGGTGACGACCACCGGAGGTACGACCTTCACCACCACCGTGTGGGTGATCAACCGGGTTCATGGCAACACCACGAACGGTCGGACGCACGCCTCTCCAACGCTTGGCACCCGCCTTACCCAGAGAGCGCAGATTGTGCTCGCTGTTAGAGGCTTCACCCAGAGTTGCACGACAGTCAGCCAGTACTTTACGCATTTCACCGGAACGCAGACGCAGGGTTACGTAAGCACCATCACGCGCTACGACCTGAGCGGAAGTACCGGCACTGCGCATCATCTGCGCACCTTTACCTGGCTTGAGCTCAACACAGTGAACTACAGAACCCTGCGGAATATTACGCAGAGGCAGTGTGTTGCCTGGCTTGATAGGAGCATCAACACCAGAGTAAAGCTCGTCACCGGCTTTCACACCTTTAGGTGCGATAATGTAACGACGCTCACCGTCCATGTACTTCAGCAGGGCGATATGAGCGGTACGATTTGGATCGTATTCCAGACGCTCAACGATAGCCGGGATGCCATCCTTGTTGCGACGAAAGTCTACGATACGGTAGTGCTGCTTGTGACCACCACCACGATGACGGGTAGTGATGCGACCAGCGTTGTTACGACCACCAGACTTGCTCTTCTTTTCCACCAGAGGCGCGTGTGGGCGACCCTTGTGAAGGTCAGGGTTTACAACCTTGACAACAAAGCGACGACCCGGAGAAGTCGGCTTGCACTTAATTACGGCCATCCTGTAACTCCTTATTCCGCGTCGGCAAAGTCAATCTCTTGACCCTGCGCCAGACTGACGTACGCTTTTTTCCAGTCTGAGCGCTTGCCCATACCGAAACGAGTACGTTTGGTCTTACCTTTAACAACCACTGTACGAACAGCATCAACGCTGACTTCGAACAGTTGCTCTACCGCTTTTTTGATTTCAAGCTTGGTTGCGTCCTTGGCTACCTTGAAGACGTACTGGCCATGCTCTTCAGCCACCACTGTCGCCTTCTCGGAAATGTGCGGACCAAGCAGAACTTTATAAATACGTTCCTGGTTCATCCCAGCATCTCCTCGAATTTCTTGATGGCTGCTACAGTCATCACGACTTTCTCATGAGCGATCAGGCTGACAGGGTCAACGCCTTGTACGTCACGTGTATCCACATGGGGAATGTTGCGAGTCGCCAGATACAGGTTCTGATCTACTTCATCAGAAACAATCAGCCCCCTCTCGACATTCAGCTCCTTCAGTCTGGCTACCATCAGTTTGGTCTTTGGCGTTTCGGCACCAAGGCTTTCAACTACCACCAGACGTTCCTGACGAACCAGCTCAGACAAGATAGAACGCAGAGCACCACGATACATTTTCTTGTTCAGCTTTTGAGCGTGATCCTGTGGTTTAGCAGCAAAAGATTTACCGCCCCCGCGCCACAGTGGGCTACGGATTGTACCGGCGCGTGCACGGCCAGTACCTTTTTGACGCCAGGGTTTACGTCCACCGCCGCTTACTTCGCTGCGGGTTTTCTGAGCACGGGTACCTTGACGAGCACCGGCCATGAAAGCAACGACAGTCTGGTGAACCAGGCTTTCGTTGAATTCAGTACCGAAGGTCACGTCAGAGACTTGAACCGTACCAGCACCTGTTACATTCAATTCCATCGTCTAATCCCCTCAGGCGCGCGCTTTAACTGCAGCTTTAACGATAACGTCAGCACCAGTAGCACCAGGCACTGCACCCTTTACCAGCAGCAGGTTACGTTCAGCATCAACGCGAACGATTTCCAGGGACTGAACAGTCACTTTCTCAGCACCCATATGCCCAGCCATCTTCTTACCCTTGAAGACACGACCCGGGGTCTGACACTGACCGATGGAACCAGGAGCACGGTGAGACAGAGAGTTACCGTGTGTAGCGTCCTGCATATGGAAGTTCCAACGCTTTACGCCACCCTGGAAGCCCTTACCTTTGGACTGACCAGTTACGTCTACTTTCTGACCCTGCTCGAACAGGTCAACTCCGATCAACTGACCCAGCTCGTAAGAAGCAGAATCGTCAACACGGAATTCCCAAAGACCATGACCAGCCTCTACCTTTGCTTTCGCAAAGTGGCCAGCCTCTGGCTTGCGAACACGGCTGCTTTTTTTAGTACCCGTAGTCACCTGAACTGCGCTGTAACCATCAACATCCAGGCTTTTAACCTGAGTGATGCGGTTAGGGTCAACCTCAATTACAGTGACTGGTACAGAAGCACCGTCTTCTGTGAAGATACGGGTCATACCGCACTTCTTACCGACTAATCCAATAGTCATTTCAACCTCTCTCGTGTACGGGGCTTTCACCCACTATGGCCGCTCATTCCAGAGCGTTACACAAAAGTTTTGTGCACACTGAATGGCTGCCCGTGCCGCTATTAACCGAGACTGATTTGCACTTCAACGCCAGCTGCCAGGTCTAGCTTCATCAGTGCGTCAACGGTCTTTTCGGTGGGCTCAATAATGTCGAGAAGACGTTTATGAGTACGAATCTCATACTGATCACGCGCATCTTTGTTTACGTGTGGAGAGATCAGAACCGTGAAACGTTCTTTTCGGGTTGGCAGAGGGATTGGACCACGCACCTGAGCACCAGTTCGCTTCGCAGTATCAACAATTTCCTGCGTGGACTGGTCAATCAGACGATGATCAAAAGCCTTCAAACGAATGCGAATCTGCTGAGCTTGACTCATCTTGTTGTAACCATCTATCAATAAAGAACTAAGTCCGGTGAACAATGCCACCCAGACAAAAGAGGACGCGGAATTCTACTAAGCACAAAACTTAAAGTCAACACAAGTGCCGGACGAAAAATAATTCGACACTTGTTTCAGCCACCGCACGCGTAGTTAAGACGGCATGATAACCTAATAAAACGAGTAATGAGATAAGGAAAACTGCTAAGGAGTGTTGAGCAAGTTTCCCACCTGGCCTTTACGATCACGCTAAAAATATGTACGACAGCACTAAAGTGCTAAGGCTATATCGGACGTTAGAACTTAACTTGGCTAGCTGTCCAGTTGACCGGCACCTACTATTCTGCTCTCTGGAAGTGTCAGGCTCATATTTTTATTGATTGCTTTGGATCCTCGGTTCAACCCATCAGCGTTTCGGAATCAGGCTAAAACAAAACTGCTTTAGCTTAAGTGCATCCAGTAAAAGAAAACTGGAAAAACGGCGGATAAAAAAAATCACTGCGGTGGTCACAGTGATTTTTGGTTTATGGTTCAGATCACATCAGGTTTATGCCTTTGATGTTGAAGCTTCCCCCTCATAATAGGCCACAACCCTGTCAGCAAGCTTTGACCGTTCAAAGCCATTGTCATTCGTTGCCTCCAGAACCACATTGTAAACCTTTGCGATCACATAGGGGGTAAAGTAGGCTGTCACGCTTAATCCTATGAAAGATCCAACAGCTGAGCCAGCAACGCCCCCAACAAATAGACCTTCTGGCCCTGCTATCGCCCCAAGCCCGGCACCAATGCTACCCAAAGTGAAAGCCCCAACGGAAGCGGCAGTCGGCATTTTGTATAACACTGATGCAACGCCCATCGCGATCGCTGATAATGCGGCCAGAGCTCGATTGGTTTTTCTGGCTTGCAATGGCTGACCCTCATATCCCTTACCCCCTAAAGGCATATGTGAGCCCTCATTAGACGGTGCAGCGACAGCTACTTTTTTACCAGAAAGACTTGCTTCATTTTTTTCTGTTAAAGTGGCTTGAAATGGCGCTTGATACTGCCCCGCTACATCAGAATAATCGATTGTACCTAAATGCATATACACCTCCATTTGTACAGATTTATGAGTATTTATTCCGTAATAGTTCTTTCCTCAATGAACTTGTACTGAATGATATTGATCTATAACAATCTACTCAATTACACAAATGTTAGAATTAATGTAACCGCTCATTTGAGGACGTCTTCAAAAATCACAACCTGACTGCCAGCCTTTCCCCTGCAAACAACGCAGGAGATACCTAACGTGAAGCAACTGACAAAACCCTTTACCCGTCTCAACCCTGAGCAGTGGCAACAGATCATTGATCAGCAAATAGCCAGTGGCTTGAGCCAGAAAGCTTTTTGCCAAACTCAAAACATAAGCCTGGCAACATTCACAAACTGGAAACGCAAACTCAGGAATTACAACAACACTGACTCCTTTGATATCGCTCAGGCTTCTGCCCCGGAATGGGTTGAAGTCCCAAACGGGCTGACTGAGCCTCCAGCCAGCTTAAACTGGCAGTTGGAACTTGAGCTGCCCGGTGGCGTTATTCTTCGTATGCGTCGCTGATCATGTTTTTTCCAGAATCTCAGGTTCGGATCTGGCTCTACAACCGGCCCACCGACATGCGTAAATCCTACGACGGCCTGTCTGCCCTGGTGAGAAACAAACTTGAAGAAGACCCACTCAGCGGCCAGCTGTTTGTCTTCATCAACCGCAAACAAACCCAGTGCAAGGTGCTGTATTTTGATCGCAGTGGATACTGTATCTGGAGCAAACGACTGGAACAGGGTCAGTTTCATACTCATGCAGGCAAATCCATCAAGCAAACAATGGCGTGGACAGATCTGAAGCTCATCCTTGAAGGCATTGATACCCGCTGCGTTCAGCAATATAAACGCTACAAACATCAACCGTCCCGTTACACAAAAGGAGAGTCAAAGGTCTATCTTTAACCGCCATGAAATTACCTGTTTCGACCCCCGGCACCACTGACCAGGACCTGCTCCAGCAGATCCTGGTCTTGCTGTCGGAGCGTGATCAGGAAATAGCTTCTCTTAAACATCAGCTGGCCTGGTTTAAACAACAGCTATTTGGTGAAAAATCCGAAAAGCGCCTGATTGAGAATCCGGACCAGCTGGCGCTGGGAGAAATCCTTCAGGACAAGCCTGAAGAGCAGGAAACTCCCACAGAAACCATCACTTACGAACGGCGGAAAAAGAATCGCCCTGAAGACTGTGTGACCGATCAGGGACTGCGCTTTACTGAAGATGTACCGATTGAACTCATCCCGATGCCTGCTGCAGAAATGAAGGGTGAAGACGCAGACCAGTACGAAATCATTGACTACAAGTACACCTATCGGCTGGCGCAGCGCCCTGCCAGCTATGTCATCCTGAAATATCAGCGCGAAGTCGTTCGCCATAAGCCCAGCCAGACGCTAACAACGGTAGCCGCACCATCAGGATTATTTGATCGCAGCTTTGCCGATGTCAGCTTTATCGCAGGTCTGCTGGTAGAGAAGTACCGCTTTCACGCACCGCTTTACCGCCAGCATCAGAAACTTGAGTCCAGTGGTATTACCATCAGCCGTGGAACCCTGACACATCTTGAGCAGCGTGCCGGGCACTTACTCAAACCCATCGCTGACGAAGTGCTCAACAGCTGTCTGGAAAGTCGTGTCCTCACTCTGGATGAAACGCCCGGAAAAGCGGGCCGTAAAAGCAAGGGCAAGATGCAAAGAGGCTACTTCTGGTGTTTTTACGGAGACCAGAATGAGATAGCTTTTACCTTCTCCACCAATCGTTCTGGCAGGGTCGTAGAACCTTATCTGAAAGAGTATAAGGGGGTCTTGCTGACCGATGGTTATTCGGAATACGACCGCCTGTGCATGAAATATCCCAAAATCATCCATGCCCAGTGCTGGACACATAGCAGGAGGTACTTCGTCAAGTCACAAGAGGTCGAGCCAGAAGCCGCAAAAGAGGCGCTGGACTGCATAGGTGCGATCTATCAAGTCGAAGACGAAATCCGCAAAGCTGGGCTGCAAGGCGAAGCAAAGCAGGAATACCGCCAACAGAATGCCAAGCCACTGGTTGATCAGTTCTTTAACTGGCATAAAGAACAACTTCGTCGCCTGAATCTGGTGAAAAGCAACCCATTGAGCAAGGCTCTTGGCTACGTGAACAAACGGGAAAAAGAGCTACGGCTTTATCTGGATAATCCGGATGTCGCCATTGATACGAATCACCTGGAGCGAAGTCTCAGGTGTATCCCGATGGGGAGAAAGAACTGGCTTTTTTGCTGGACAGAAGAAGGGGCAGTCAATGTAGCCGTGTTTCAGACGTTAATCGTCAGTTGTCTTCTTGCAGGCATTGATCCATACAAGTACTTCGTCGATGTGCTTCAGCGCATCAGTTACCATCCGGCTCGAGATATCCGGGAGCTAATCCCACGAATCTGGAAAGAGAAATTCGGGGCCAATCCGTTAAAATCCGATCTCGATAAGTAGGGGGAGTCTATACCCTGCTTGAACGCTTACGAATTAATAACATCTCAAGGGTGCAATATGGAATCCAGCAAGATTCCTTTGCAGTCTGGGTTCAACCCATCAGTGTTTCGGAATCAGACTAAAACTAATCTGCTTCAGTTAATTGAGTGTGCCCGACAAAAGAAAACTGGAAAAACGGCAGACAAAAAAAATCACTGCGGTGATCACAGTGATTTTTGGTTTATGGTTTAGGTCGCATCAGGCTTATGCCTTTGATGTTGAAGCTTCCCCCTCATAATAAGCCACAACCCTGTCAGCAAGCTTTGATCGTTCAAAGCCATTGCCATTCGTTACATCCAGGACCGCATTGTAAACCTTTGCCATCAAATAGGGGGTAAAGTAGGCTGTAACGCTTAATCCTATAAAAGATCCAACAGTGACACCAGCAACAGCACCAGCAAACAGACCTTGTGGCCCCGCTAACGCTCCAACCGCCGCACCAATGGAACCCGCTGTGAAAGCCCCAACGGACGTGGCGGTTGGCATAACGTATAACACTGATGCAACGCCCAGCGCGAGCGCTGACAATGCGGCCAGAGCACGATTGGTTTTTCTGGCTTGCAATGGCTGACCCTCATATCCCTTATCCCCTACAGGCACATGAGAACCCTCATTAAAGGGTGCTACGATAGCTACTTTTTTACCAGAAAGACTTGCTTCATTTTTGTCTGTTAAAGTGGCTTGATATGGCGCTTGATACTGACCCGCTACATCAGAATAATCGATTTTATCTAAATGCATATTACACCTCCATTTGTATAGATTTATGAGTATTTATTCTGTAATAGTTCTTTCCTCAATGAACTTGTACTGAATCATATTGATCTATAGCAATCTACTCAATTACATAAATGTTAGGATTACTAACATCTTAAGGGTGCAATATGGAATTAGGCTGAAACAAAACCGCTTTAGTTAATAAAGAGTACCAAGTAAAAGAGAATCAGAAGAATGAGGCAAAAAAAGCAACCGTTAAAGCCAAGAGCATTCACCCCAACTTGTCGAGATCGAATTTTAACGGACTCAACTCGAATTTCTCTTTCCAAAATCACGGGATCAGCTCTCGAATATCTCGAGCTGATTGAAAACTGATGCGCTGAAGCACATCGATGAAGTACTGAGATGAATCTATACCTGCAAGAAGAAAACTGACAATTACGTCTAGAACACAGTGACATTATCCCCTTCCCTCTTCTATCCAGCAAAAAAACCAGTTCTTTCTCCCCGCTGGTACACAGCGAAGGCTACACGCCAGATGTTTGGCCTTCCGTTGGCGGTATTCCTTTTTTCTTCACCTTGCAGCTCGGCTTTACGAATTTCGTCTTCGACTTTATTATACGGTCAATGTGTTATCGGGAGCAGGCATCTCAGTCATCATCAAACACTCTTCAGTCAGCTTCAGGTAGTAATCCAGATCAGGATGCTCCAGCTCGGCTTGCTTGCCCATATCATCATAAACCCGAACTCGCATAGCTTCCTTGTAATAAGGCTCCGCTTCAAAAGCCGCAACTTCCTGATCGCTCATCAAACCACCTTGTATTGCAAGAGACTCCCGCGAAGCCTCGGTAAGTTTGTCGTAATAGGCAGGCTTAAGTGTGCACATGTATCGCTTCGCCTGAACATGAAGACGAATACAATCTGTGACCAGTGTTGGCAGATAACCTTTCAAACAACGCTCACCAATATCTTCATGAAAACCATCAATGCCATGATCGGAAATATCTTCCGGGAGACCATGCAACAAATGACCAATATCATGAAGGAAAGCAGCAACGACTACTTCCTTTGAGCTGCCACTCTGTTCAGCGTAAAAGGCTGACTGCAACATATGATTGGTCATTGAGATATGCTCACCATAAGCAACATGACCATTCTCGATATATTGTGTGCGGATAAAGTCAATAACTCTCATTTCAATAATCTTTTCTTCTGGATCAATTCATTCGCTTAAGTTCACTGCGTAGGGAATCAATATCCGCATAGGCCCCCTGAAGATGTCGTTTACCCCGGGCTGGCATTGGCAGGCGCATCGGCTGGACCGAACGGTTGTTAATACGAATACCGATGATTTCACCCTCGCAGCCCAACTCAATCACCGGGCCAGTGCTCGACAAACTGGCGCTATCACTACTGAAGTTGTATTGCAGGGTGGTTGTCGAAAGCAGAGCGAAGTATTCAGGATGCTGCTGTCTAAGCAACTGTGCCGCATAAAAACCATCCGCCAGAGCCAGACCAGTCATCCATTTTTTCATAAGGTCATCTCCAAATAGAATCGACCTGAACCAACGACATATACTGGCATCACCTTACTCCGGCTATGTTTCAACCAAATGAAACCTTTTTATCCATGCCTTAGTTATTGCTCTCGGGGCTGGAAAAGCGCAAGAAAGGAAGATCACAAGGAATACCTGCGACTGAAGACGGCAAAAAACCAAATAAATGGACACTTGAAAACCAGTTGGCTGTCATTATTAAAACGGCAGCATTAAATCAAGGGAAGTGTCACACAGGAGAAAAAGTGATGTTGAGCTTATGCCCGGTGGCTTCCGCATATTTTTTCAACATACCCAGACTCGGGAGCGTTTTACTGTTGGCACTCTCAAGTCGGCAGATACTGGTTTTCTGTGTACCTATTGCCTGGGCAATATCCTCTTGGGTCATTCCTGCTTCCTGCCGCATTCGAATCAGTTCACGACGGAGTGCAAAGAACTCTGCTTTTTCTTCCATCGCAGCTTGAACATCTTCGCGCTCAAGCGCCTTCTTGCGAAATGCTTTATAACTTAAGTTTGCCATGCTGCACCTCCTTCATCCGCTTATATCCAAGATCTAAGTCTCTTTTAGATGTTTTTTGAGTTTTTTTCTGAAACACATGCAAAATAACAACATGGTTTCCTTTCACACTGCAAAAAAGACCCCTGCCTATTCCTTCAGGCCCATTAGCCCTAAGTTCATATAACCCACGCCCCATTGGTTTGGTATGAGGTTCACCAAGGTTTGGACCGTGAACTTCAACCTGATCAAGAAGATCAATGAAATCAGCCAGTATCCCGGCTGGCAGCTTGCCCATGTCCTTGGCGACTCGATCACTGTAGAAATGGATGTGCCAAGTTAATTTTTTCATAAAGTGAGGTTAGCAATATTGTTAACCTTGTCAAGTTCAGCCATTGACAGGACCGGTCGGCAAAATCGAGATAAACTAGAGTCCGGGTTGAACGTTTTCTTCGAACAGGTGGGTCATGGTTTCGAAATTCGTTGAGATGGTTTTCATCTATCCACCAGGAAAGCCAGCGGCTTAAAGACAAAAAAACCCCGGAGAAATCCGGGGTTTTTATAGGGTGATCTAGATTACCAGCGATTCAATATCACTCGATGATCTTGGCAACAACACCAGCACCTACAGTACGACCACCTTCACGGATAGCGAAGCGCAGACCGTCTTCCATCGCTACTGGAGCGATCAGGGTAGCTACGAAGTTAATGTTGTCACCAGGCATTACCATTTCAACGCCTTCTGGCAGTTCTACAGCACCGGTCACGTCAGTGGTACGGAAGTAAAACTGAGGACGGTAGCCCTTGAAGAATGGAGTGTGACGACCACCTTCGTCCTTGGACAGAATGTAAACTTCTGCTTCGAACTTGGTGTGAGGCGTTACAGTTCCTGGCTTGATCAGACACTGACCACGCTCAACTTCTTCACGCTTGGTACCACGCAGCAGCGCACCAATGTTCTCACCTGCACGACCTTCGTCCAGCAGCTTACGGAACATTTCAACACCGGTAACAGTAGTCTTGGTAGTCTCTTTGATACCAATGATTTCTACTTCTTCACCAACAGTGATGATACCACGCTCAACACGGCCAGTTACTACGGTACCACGACCAGCGATGGAGAATACGTCCTCGATAGGCATCAGGAACGGCTGATCGATAGCACGCTCTGGCTCAGGGATGTACTCGTCCAGGGTTTCAACCAGCTTCTTAACAGCGGAAGTACCCATTTCGTTGTCGTCTTTACCTTCCAGAGCCATCAGGGCAGAACCAGTGATGATTGGCGTGTCGTCACCCGGGAACTCGTAAGTGTCCAGCAGTTCACGAACTTCCATTTCAACCAGTTCCAGCAGCTCTTCGTCGTCTACCATGTCAGCTTTGTTCAGGAATACCACGATGTAAGGTACGCCAACCTGACGAGACAGCAGGATGTGCTCACGAGTCTGAGGCATGGGGCCGTCAGCAGCGGAACATACCAGAATAGCGCCGTCCATCTGGGCAGCACCGGTGATCATGTTCTTAACGTAGTCGGCGTGTCCTGGGCAGTCTACGTGAGCGTAGTGACGGCTAGGAGAGTCGTACTCTACGTGAGCAGTAGAGATGGTGATACCACGCTCACGCTCTTCAGGAGCGTTATCGATCTGAGAGAAGTCTTTAGCTTCGCCACCCCATACTTCTGCACATACGCGAGTCAGTGCAGCCGTCAGAGTAGTTTTACCGTGGTCAACGTGACCGATGGTGCCGACGTTTACGTGCGGCTTCGAACGTTCAAATTTTTCCTTAGCCATTTCTCTTGACCCTTAGATAAATATCAATGGTTCGGGGTAGTGATTGCAGCATTCTAACAGCCCTTTATGCCTGTTAGAACACCGCAGATACACTATTAACCCTGATTTTTAATGACCGCTTCAGCAATGCTGGCGGGAGCTTCGGCATACTCGCTGAATTCCATCGAGTATGTAGCACGCCCCTGAGTTGCTGAACGCAGATCTGTGGCGTAGCCGAACATTTCACCCAGTGGCACCTGAGCGTTAATAACCTTACCGGAAGGTGTATCTTCCATGCCCTGAACAATACCACGACGACGATTCAGGTCACCCATAACGTCACCCATGTAGTCTTCAGGTGTTACCACCTCGACCTTCATCATGGGCTCCATCAGAACAGGGTTAGCCTGTGGCGCGTATTTCTTCAGACATTGAGAAGCAGCGATTTTAAACGCCATTTCGTTGGAGTCAACATCGTGGTAAGAACCATCGTACAGACGAGCTTTCAGACCCAGCAGAGGGTAGCCGGCAATAACACCGTTCTGCATCTGCTCTTCCAGACCCTTCTGAACAGCCGGGATGTATTCTTTCGGAATAACACCACCAACAATCTCGTTGACGAACTGAAGACCTTCTTCACCTTCTTCAGCCGGAGAGAACTCAATCACAACGTGACCGTACTGACCACGACCACCAGACTGCTTGGCAAACTTGTGGTTAGCATCAACGGTAGCTTTCAGCTTCTCACGATAAGCAACCTGTGGTTTACCAATGTTCGCTTCAACCTTGAACTCGCGACGCATACGGTCAACGATGATGTCCAGATGCAGCTCACCCATACCGGAGATGATGGTCTGACCGCTCTCTTCGTCGGTATGAACACGGAAAGAAGGATCTTCCTGGGCCAGTTTACCCAGAGCGATACCCATCTTCTCCTGGTCAGCCTTGGTCTTTGGCTCAACCGCAACAGAGATTACAGGCTCCGGGAATTCCATACGCTCAAGAGTAATAACGCTGTTCATGGCGCACAGAGTGTCGCCAGTGGTCACGTCCTTCATACCGATCAGAGCAACGATATCACCCGCCAGACACTCTTTGAGTTCTTCACGGTTGTTAGAGTGCATCTGAACCATACGACCTACACGCTCACGCTTGCCCTTAACAGGGTTGTAAACGGTGTCGCCGGAATTCAGGGTACCGGAGTAACTACGGATGAAGGTCAGGGTACCCACGAATGGGTCGGTAGCAATTTTGAACGCCAGCGCAGCAAACGGAGCATTGTCGTCAGCTTCACGGGTTTCTACCGTGTCTTTACCGTCGTCCAGAATACCTTCAATGGCCTTAACTTCTTTCGGAGAAGGCATGTATTCGATAACAGCATCCAGAACGGCCTGAACACCCTTGTTTTTGAATGCAGAGCCGCCGAATACCGGAATAATTTCGTTAGCCAGGGTGCGAGCACGGATACCGGCCTTGATTTCTTCCTCGGAGAGTTCACCTTCTTCAAGGTACTTCTCCATCAGCTCTTCAGTGGACTCGGCAGCTGCTTCAACCATGTATTCGTGCATTTCTGCACAGACATCAGCCATCTCGGCAGGAATGTCTTCATAGTTGAAGGTCATGCCCTGGTCAGCTTCGTTCCAGATGATCGCCTTCATCTTAACCAGATCGACAACACCTTTGAACTCGTCTTCAGAGCCAATTGTCATCTGCATCGGAACAGCATTTGCGTTCAGACGATCGCGCAGCTGATCTACTACCATCTGGTAATTAGCACCGGTACGGTCCATCTTGTTGACGAAGACCATACGAGGTACTTCATACTTGTCAGCCTGACGCCATACGGTCTCAGTCTGAGGCTGAACACCAGAGGAACCACACAGAACAACGACAGCTCCGTCCAGTACACGCAGGGAACGCTCAACCTCAATGGTGAAGTCAACGTGTCCGGGAGTATCGATAATGTTTACACGATGCTCATCAAACTGAGCATCCATACCACGCCAGAAACATGTAGTAGCAGCAGAAGTAATGGTAATACCACGCTCCTGCTCCTGCTCCATCCAGTCCATAGTAGCTGCACCGTCGTGCACCTCACCAATTTTGTGGCTCAGACCGGTGTAGAACAATACACGTTCAGTGGTCGTTGTCTTACCCGCGTCAACATGGGCACAAATACCAATATTGCGATAGCGGTCAATAGGGGTTTTACGGGCCACGACTCAATCCTCTGATACTTAGAAACGGTAGTGAGAGAACGCTTTGTTAGCTTCAGCCATGCGATGCACGTCTTCACGCTTCTTGACAGCGGCACCCTTGTTCTCGGCAGCATCCATCAGTTCGCCGGCCAGACGAAGATCCATAGACTTCTCGCCACGCTTACGCGCAGCGTCAACCAGCCAGCGCATAGCCAGTGCTGTGCGACGGCTTGGACGAACTTCTACAGGTACCTGGTAGGTAGCACCACCGACGCGGCGGGACTTTACCTCTACCACAGGAGCGATGGACTCGAGCGCTTTTTCAAACTGCTCCAGAGGGTCCTTGCTGGTACGCTCCTGAACTTTGTCCAGTGCGCCATAGACGATTTTCTCGGCAACAGATTTTTTACCGGAAACCATCACATGGTTAATGAATTTTGCCAGAGTCTTGTTATGAAACTTTGGATCTGGCAGTACTTCGCGCTTGGCGACTACGCGTCTTCTTGGCATTGATAAGCCCTCTTTTCGGCCTTCAGGTAGCTCAGGAAAAAACTCCTGACCTTACTCTTATCAACCTACTGTTAAATTCTTGCTCTACTGAGCGTTCTCAAGTCTAGTCTCTGGACACTGGTTTCAAGCAACCAGTTCAAGACTTAGGCTTTTTGGTACCGTACTTGGAACGGCCCTGCTTACGGTCGTTAACACCCTGAGTATCCAGGCTACCGCGAACGGTGTGGTAACGAACACCGGGCAAGTCTTTTACACGACCGCCACGGATCAGAACAACACTGTGCTCCTGCAGGTTGTGACCTTCACCACCAATGTAGGAAGTCACTTCGAAGCCGTTGGTCAGACGCACACGACAAACTTTACGCAGCGCAGAGTTTGGCTTCTTGGGGGTAGTAGTGTAAACACGGGTGCATACACCGCGACGCTGTGGGCAGGCCTGCAGCGCAGGAACGTCGGTCTTTTTGACCTTACGCTTGCGAGGCTTGCGAACCAGCTGGTTAATTGTTGCCATTGGCGAACTCCAGTCGTTTCTAAGTAAGTAAGAATCAGCTGCGTCAGAGGAGTGCGCAGAAGATTCTTTGCTTCAACGGCAAAAGCCGGCGTAAAAACCGGCATCTACCAACCCCTTTCAAATACAGCTAGGGGCAATATAAAGCGGCGAAATTTTACGGAATGCTGGGAATTGCGTCAAGTCTGTGGATAACACAAATCGTGTAAAAGTGAAGCTCGCGGAGTAAAATCCCGATTATTGCGATTCACTCCGGATGTCAGAGTTGTGATAAAGTCCCGCCCATACCCTAGATCACCCTCAGGATTACCATGAAACGCGAACTGGCGATTGAATTCTCACGTGTGACCGAAGCGGCAGCCCTGGCTGGTTATAAGTGGCTTGGCAGAGGCGATAAGAATGCGGCTGACGGTGCAGCAGTTGAAGCCATGAGAGCCATGCTCAACAAAGTTCAGATGGATGGCGAGATTGTCATTGGTGAAGGCGAAATCGACGAAGCCCCCATGCTCTACATCGGAGAAAAAGTCGGCAAGGGTCAGGGCGAGAGTATTGATATTGCCGTTGATCCTATTGAAGGTACCCGCATGACTGCAATGGGTCAGAACAATGCTGTGGCCGTTCTGGCTGCAGGCGATAAAGGTTCCTTCCTGAAAGCGCCCGACATGTATATGGAAAAGCTGGTTGCCGGTCCTGGCGCGAAAAACGCCATCGACCTGAACCTTAGCCTTGAAGAGAACATCCATAATGTCGCCAAAGCACTGCACAAGCCCATAGAAAATCTGACCGTTATCACACTGGCCAAGCCTCGTCACGACAGCGCCATTGAGATGATGCAAAAAATGGGCGTAAAGGTTTTTGCCCTTCCTGATGGTGATGTAGCCGCCTCTATTCTGACCTGTATGCCCGACAGCGAAGTCGACATGATGTACTGCATCGGCGGTGCACCCGAAGGCGTAGTATCGGCAGCTGTGATTCGTGCATTGGGTGGCGATATGCAAGGTCGTCTGATGACCCGCGATCAAGCCAAAGGCGATACGCCTGAAAACAGGGCTGCCGGTGATGTTGAACGCAGCCGCTGTAAAGAAATGGGTATTGAGCCCGGCGTTCTCTTGCGTCTGGATGATATGGCCAGTTCTGATAACGTGGTGTTCTCGGCCACCGGTATTACCAAGGGCGACCTGCTGGAAGGTGTTTCCCGCCAGGGTAATATCGCAGAAACTGAAACACTGGTGATTCGTGGTAAATCCCGTACGATCCGTCGTATCAAGTCTATCCACTATCTGGACCGTAAAGACGACGACATCAAGGGCGTCATCCTTTAACTTTGTTTTCCTCCGAGCCATTGTCTATTGAAAACAGAAATGGCTCCCCCTTCTTTCTATTCGCAACTGTTGTCAATTAAATCTGAGCAGCGGTGCTTGAGGGATGAGCCAGGAGAATATGCTTCAAAATTGCTCAGCAAATCATTTTAATGATTTCTTACGAGATAATTGGCAGCAACCTTGACAACAGACACGGTAGCTAAACAGAAAGCTGCGGGCTTTCCCATAAAGACAGAAGTAGCAACACCAGTAGCAAGTTCGACAGTCACTCCACGCTCCCGTTCATGAATACTCACGAAAACGCCGGTAGTACAAATAATAAAATTAGAAGCGACATTCCCAACATGGTTCTCATCTGCAACTATTGCAGCTGCAGCTGCGGTGGCCCCGCCAGCAATCCCAACAAGAAGCGAGGGATTTGGGTGAGCAAACATGTCAACAGTCTCGCGAATAAATTTAATAGTTCTTTCCAAAATAACTACCATGCGTTCCTGCAATGGAATTTTCCCTATCTTTTTTAAATCAATATCAGTTAATTCTTTTCGACAGAAGTGGCAGTTTTTTTTGTCATTCCTTGCCAACCATTTCTGCATGCATGATTTACCAAAAGTATGCCCGCATTTTAGTTTGATGCTTTTGCAATTTGCTGTGTCAAAACATATTGCGCACTTAATATTATCAACTCTGCAATCACCATTCATAGCAAAACCCCCTATTATACTTTTTCGCTTATTACATTATTAGATACTTATTTTTGGTTTTAGTTCCTTATAAATACTTGGATTTTTAACTCGTTCTGTCATCAAGGTGTTTTTTCTCTCCCGAAATGCGATAGATAATCCCCTTTAGAGCGATGAGGCAGGACATCAACAGGATCTTGCTTTACTGGCTGACGCCACCCCGGCCACTGGTATTACCAAGGACGACCTGCTGGAAGGTATTTCCCGCCAGAGTAACATCGCAGAAACCCAAACACTGGTGATTCGTGGTAAATCCCGTACGATCCGTCGTATCAAGTCTATCCACTATCTGGACCGTAAAGACGACGACATCAAGGGCGTCATCCTTTAACTTTGTTTTCCTCCGAGCCATTGTCTATTGAAAACAGAAATGGCTCCCCCTTCTTTCTATTCGCAACTGTTGTCAATTAAATCTGAGCAGCGGTGCTTGAGGGATCAGCCAGGAGAATATGCCTCAAAATTGCTCAGCAAATCATTTTAATGATTTCTTACGAGATAATTGGCAGCAACCTTGACAACAGACACGGCAGCTAAACAGAAAGCTGCGGGCTTTCCCATATAGACAGAAGTAGCAATACCAGTAGCAATACCAGTAGCAATACCAGTAGCAAGTTCGACAGTCAATTGACGCTCCCATTCAAGAATACTCACGGAAACGCCGGTAGTACAACTAATAAACATACAAGCGCCAATCCCACCATTGTTCTCATCTACAACCAATCCAGCTACAGCTGCGGTAGCCCCGCCAGCAATCCCAACAAGAAGCGAGGGATTTGGGTGAGCAAACATGTCAACAGTCTCGCGAATAAATTTAATAGTTCTTTCCAAAATAACTACCATGCGTTCATGCAATGGAATTTTCCCTATCTTTTTTAAATCAATATCAGTTAATTCTTTTCGACAGAAGTGGCATTTTTTTTGGTCATTCCTTGCCAACCATTTCTGCATGCATGATTTACCAAAAGCATGCCCGCATTTTAGTTCGATGCTGTCGCATTTTGCTGTGTCAAAACATATTGCGCACTTAATATCATCAACTCTGCAATCACCATCCATAGCAAACCCCCCTATTATACTTTTGGCTTATTACATTATTAGATACTTATTTTTGGTTTTAGTTCCTTATAAATACTTGGATTTTTAACTCGTTCTGTCATCAAGGTGTTTTTTCTCTCCCGGAAGGCGATAGATAATCCCCTTTAGGGCGATGAGGCAGGACATCAACAGGATCTTGCTTTACTGGCTGACGACACCCCGGCCACCGGTATTACCAGGGGCGACCTGCTGGAAGGTGTTTCCCGCCAGGGTAACATCGCAGAAACCCAAACACTGGTGATTCGTGGTAAATCCCGTACGATCCGTCGTATCAAGTCTATCCACTATCTGGATCTTAAAGATGACGACATCAAGGGTGTCATCCTTTAACCTTGTTTTCCTCCGAGACATTGTCTATTGAAAACAGAAATGGCTCCTTCCTTCTTTTGTTCATGGCTCTTGTCAATTAAATCTGGCACCAGTGACTGAGGGATCAGCCAGGAGAATATGCTTCAAAATTGCTCAGCAAATCATTTTAATGATTTCTTACGAGATAATTGGCAGCAACCTTGACAACAGACACGGCAGCTAAACAGAAAGCTGCGGGCTTTCCCACAAAGACAGAAGTAGCAACACCAGTAGCAAAACCAGTAGCAAGTTCGACAGTCAATTGACGCTCCCATTCATGAATACTCACGAAACCGCCGATAGTACAACTAATAAACATAGAAGCGCCAATCCCACCATTGTTCTCATCTACAACCAATCCAGCTACAGCTGCGGTAGCCCCGCCAGCAATCCCAACAAGAAGCGAGGGATTTGGGTGAACAAGCATGTCAACAGTCTTGCGAATAAATTTAATAGTTCTTTCCAAAATAACTACCATGCGTTCATGCAATGGAATTTTCCCTATCTTTTTTAAATCAATATCAGTTAATTCTTTTCGACAGAAGTGGCAGTTTTTTTGGTCATTCCTTGCCAACCATTTCTGCATGCATGATTTACCAAAAGCATGCCCGCATTTTAGTTCGATGCTGTCGCAATTTGCTGTGTCATAACATATTGCGCACTTAATATTATCAACTCTGCAATCACCATCCATAGCAAAACCCCCTATTATACTTTTGGCTTATTACATTGTTAGATACTTATTTTTGGTTTTAGTTCCTTATAAATACTTGGATTTTTAACTCGTTCTGTCATCAAGGTGTTTTTTCTCTCCCTGAAGGCGATAGATAATCCCCTTTGGGGCGATGAGGCATTGCACTGAGCAGTCGTGACAGGTAGCGTTGAATCATTGACTCAATGGATTGAGCACATGTTAACGACACTACCGCGTCTCCTTACGATTTTTTTATCGCTTCTGCTTGTCAATCTGGCCTGGGCATCGGAACCCGAGCTCTGGTATCAAAAGGTCTGGTGTGAAGGCAGAGGTGGAGAAGTTGAAGCCAGACTCGACGACGGTAGACGTGTCGATTGCATCACTGACCGTTACGCCATCGAAATGGATTTTGCCAACAAATGGCCTGAAGCCATCGGCCAGTCTCTTGCCTATGGAATGCTGACCAAAAAACAGGCTGGGATTGTGTTGATTCTGAGAAAACCATCCGACCATGAATATTGGGAACGCTTACAACAGGTTCTGGAGCACTATAAACTGCCGGTTACTACCTGGAAGCTTGGCCCCTGAAGCCACAGTTTTTTCTTTTATGAAAAAAGTTTAATGATTCACTCATCTTCCGGTTAACTGCTTTCGATTAATCTAAGCCCACCTTTTACACAGATACCCATTTCGAAAGAAAAACCGGAGATTGAAACCATGAATAAGACACTATCTGCTTTCCTCGCTGCTTCAACGATCGCACTGACCACTGGCAACGCATTTGCTGAATACACCGGCCCCAGCAGCACACCCAGGATCAATGATGTTACTTCCATCATCGAAAACCCGGTTGATGACTCCCAGGTGGAACTTACCGGTTACCTGACCAACAAAATCGACGATGAAACCTACACCTTTTCAGATGGCAACGACAGCATTCAGGTAGAGATTGAATCCAGAGACATGCCTCAGGTGCAGATCAATGAAAAGACCAAAGTTAAGATTTTGGGCGAAGTAGAAAGCGGTGCTTTTGAAACAACCGAGATAGAAGTCGAAAAAATCACCGTCATCTGAACAGAGCTTCACTTTAAACAAGGGTTGCCGGAAATTCTCTGACAACCCTCAACCCTTTGAAGACAAAAACGATAATAATCTACCGAAAGGCACGTCTAATCAATCTACCTGATATACCAGTGTAGAACCAGAGACTTCATGACCGATTATCAATAAAGGCTTTCCAGTTGGACTGTCAGTGGCTTCTACAAACTTCATACCCTCCGGAGAAACATCCCCCGCTTTTTCTGGTTCTTTCTCAGTATCAACTGAAAAATCACGGTTGTAGACATAGCTGACAAACTTGGCTTTTTCAGGATGAGTCACGTCGTACATCAGGACACCGCCGGTTCGTTCCAGACCAATAAACGCATATTGACGTCCATCAATCTCACCCACAGCCAATGCCTCTGGCTCAGGGCCTTTGTCGTCACTGCGGTTATCACCTTTGGTTTCTTCGTCATTATTGTTGAAGTGTTTACCCAGCACAGCGGCCGTCACTTCTTCAAAGTCGCTGCCTGAGTCATAGACCAGCTCACCTGTTTCGTTCCAGATAGAAAATGAGCGTGCTCCGTAGGAGTAAAGTTCTTCAAACTTGCCGTCGTTATCCGAATCACCCAGAGTGTTGGTAATTTTCAGACGAGCCAGCTTTTTCTGGTCCTTGGCTGCTTCAGCGTTAGGGTGCTCCAGGGCCACCTTAACCTTTTTGGTACGAACTTCTTCTGTGAACCCCAGGCAACCGTCTTCATCATCGTATTTCAGACCACCAGAAGCCAGACATTGAGCTTCAGAAGCAGCTTTGTACCAATAATCTCTGGCATCACCTTCGTTGGCTGTTACAACATAGGTTTTACCTTTCACGGAATAGGTAGCAATGGTATCTGGCTGATACATACCATAGACACCACTCCATTTTTGCAGATTCACACCACCGTCTTTATTACTGGCATCCATCGCAAACTGACCATAATCCTTGTAACCAAGGGGAACAATAGAATCAATGCGAGCATTGGCAATATCAACCAATGCCAGGGCATTGTTTTCCTGCAGAGAGACGTACGCTGTTCTGGAATCATCAGAAACGGCTATGTACTCGGGCTCAAGATCCTGAGCCACAGAAGCATCACGACCAAAAACCCTGACATCCTCTGGCAGCTCACTGTTTCTGGAGTACCCCTTGTTGAAAGCAGTGAAAGTAGCATGACGTGGTTCTTCCAGTTTGCCTTCAGAGGTAACCTTGACGACACTGACTGAACCTTCCGGGTCAATTTTGTAATCCGATGAGGGTTCACCTTCGTTCGCTGTCAGCAGGTATTTTCCATCGGGCGTAAAGGTCACCATATCAGGCAGTGCACCTACAACCTTATAGTCACTGAATACAGCGCCACCTTCAGAATCGAGCTTATAAACTATGACAACGCCTTTCTTTTGTTTGTCACTGTTTTCAACAGCAACAGCCAGCAGATCGCCATGAACAGAAACGCTGTTGGCGGTGCCCAGCTTCATGCCGTCAATACTGGATTCAAGATTGATCTTGCCAATTTTGAGTATATTGGAATCCATGGTCGGATTAGCCAGAGGCTGCCCCTTGAGTGATTTACCGCTGAGAATATCTACGGTTTTATCCAGGGCGTTGACAACATAGATAGATTGACTGGCTTTATGCCAGGCCACAATCTCTGCAGCCCCTTTATGGTAACTGCCAGAAGCATATCGAGCGATCGGCTCCATGGTGGGATGGGAAACTTCAACGTTTTCCTGAACCATTGAACAGCCAGCCAAAATGAAGGGAGCTGCCAGAGTGATAGCGTTGCGAGCGAGTTTCAGTTCCATTGAGATTCCTGATTTTATTCAATTTGATCAGGGCTTTTTATAACGGTTACAAATGACTATTTAATGACATTGTTGACACAAAGACGACAAAAACTGGCTTTTCTCGTCCCACCACTGGAGAGGCTATAGCATAAAGGAATACCCCGCTGTCATATTTCTCAAAAAAAATGCTACCTTGAAACAGTCTGACCATCGATAAAGGCAGTTTATGATGAGAAAATTATTAACATTACTTTTTTTTACTTCATAGCATCCGCATCAGCGGCAAATGCAAATCCTAAAATATTTCAAGCAGCTGAGAAATTTATACTTTTGTGTAACGTGTTATCATTAAAAATTATGCCTCCGGGAAGTCAAAACTATGAAATATATAAGTCTATTAGTTTTAACAGTGGTTTGAATATAATGATTGACGATATCAGGATATTGCTTTCTGAATTGCAACACAGATCTACCAGAAAAGATTTGAGTGTAAAATCTTTGTTTGTTATGAACATGCCTAAGTTGCCTTTTCCTGTTTTTCCACCAGCCTTCTATGAGGCTACAGCTGATCTTAATTTGCAACAAACACGAGCAGTTTCGCTCGATCAATTTTGTTTGCAAAATTTTGAAAAACCAGAGAGTCAACTATATGAAAAGTTAAACAATCTACTATCAAGAGTTAAAGAAATAATTGTAGGCAACGAGCAGTTTAAGAGCTTATCTTAGGGTAGACATTAAGCTCAAAAAAGCTTCATTTCCAGCGGCAGAACTCACCTTGAACAGCCAAAATAAAGCTTCGCGAAAAGTATCAAGGCTGAACAAGATGAGTATCGCAAATAGTAGACTAGTTCAAAAAAACTGCTGACGTGTTTCGACCGGTCTGAACTTCTCAGTATGGCGGAACAGCTTGGTTTTACTATACGACAGCGAGATATCCGCCCCTTGGACTTTATCCTTTCACTGATTGATGCCCTTGCTGGTGATGGAAACTGCGATACTCAAGCCGATCTCCACCGTAAATTTAATGAGTTGACGGGGCTGAATGTCTCCTATCGTTCCTGGGCAAATCAAGCTAAAAAAGACGCGATGCCTGCTCTTGTCCTCTGGCTATGGGTGCAGTGTCTGGAAGTCTTTACCCGCAAAGTCATGGCGTTTGATGAGGACAGTCCATTTTCAGAGTTCGAGCACATTCTGATTCATGACGGCTCATCGCAGGCTGTCTACAATGCCCTAAAGGAAACATTTCCCGGCAGGTTCTCAACGGTCAGTCCTGCTGCTGTAGAACTTCATACGACAATGGATCTTCTTACCAACAATCTGGTGCGCGTGCAGCTCACTGAAGATACCCGTTCAGAAAGAGACTGTCTGCCACCACTGCCAACCTCCATGGCTAATATCCTGATGCTGATCGATGCCGGTTATTTTGAGTTGGAACGCTTTGCTGCCATTGATGATCGGGAAGGTTCTTTTATCTGCAAGGCACCTCAGAGTATCAACCCGACGATACTCAGCGCAGTACGGGAGGATGGCAAAAATCTGAATCGCTACAAAGGGAAAAAACTTAAGGAAGTGTTGTCTGGCTTCCCTAAAGATCAATGCCTCGACCTGGATGTAGAATGGCCAGGATTCAAAGCCTGGCCATATCGTTTGGTTGTCCGCTGGAATGACAGGAAACTGAAATGGGTATTCGTTGTAAGCAACCTTAACCGGGTTGAGTTCACCCTGAATGAAGTACTTCAGGCCTATCGTCTACGATGGCAAATAGAGCTTATCTTCAAAGAGATCAAGTCCTATTCAGGGTGGCATCGTTTTAACACTAAATCAGCGACACTGGTGTTTAGCCTGATTCTGATGTCCTTCGTGGTTGTGACGTTGAAAAGGTATCTTGCCCATGCTGCACAGGCGAACCTCTATGAAAGTGGAGCCATTGAAGAAATCTCGACGCATAAGGCGATGAAAAGTGGAACCCGACTGTTTGGTAATGTCATTTTATCCCTTATGAATGCAGGAAAGTCTCTGCTCTCACATACAAGGAAGCTGCTCAACTTCTGGGCAGATAATGCGAAACGTGAACACCCTGCACGAGATGGTTGTTCAGGGCGTACAAGATTAGGTCTTTGTGCTGTGGGTGGGGCTTAATGTCTACCTTAAGAAGAGCTTATGTGAAAACTTAAGTTTACACACACCACTATCAGAAGTTGTAGAATCTCTCCATAGGATAAGGTAATGAGTTTTAGGTAATCGAGAACGACAAACCAGAGCTCTGGGCAGCCTCTGCAACATGAAAACAATTAGAATAGTCCCCTGAAAAAACAAACCCGGAGCCAACTCCGGGTTTGATTCGTACTTAGACAATAGTCTGACTTCAAGCCTGCTCAGCAGTAGCCTTTTCATCAGCCTTTGGAGAAGCTTTAGTCAAACAGATAAAGCCTGCAATACCCGCGATCAGGGAGGCAATCAGAACCCCTGCTTTTGCCAGTATCAGATCATTGGGGCTGCCAGCAAATGCCAGCTCTGATATGAAGATAGACATGGTGAAACCAATTCCGCCCAGGAAGGCAACACCGACAATATGCAGGAAGTTACATTCATGAGGCAAATCACCCCATCCCAGTTTCCAGCCTACCCAGGTAGCACCGGCAATACCAATTAACTTCCCTAACACCAGACCCAGAGTAACACCCAGAGTGACGTTATTGAAAATCTCGGTATCCCCGGAGAATACATTAAAGGGTATACCGGCGTTAGCCAGGGCAAAAATAGGAATGACGATATAGGTAACAGGCAGGTGCAGACCCGTTTCGATTTTCTGCAGTGGCGCTTCTGCCAGGCGGGCACCATTACCCAAAGCCCGAACGTAAGCCCGCACTTTTTCATTTCGCAGAACATCTTCACCGGGGCGGTAACTGCGATCAAATCGCCGAATCAGATTTTTTACCTGAGTGCTGAAAGCAACTGGATCGTATTTCGGTTTTGCCGGTATGGCAAAAGCAGTAATAACACCAGCCAATGTCGCATGAATACCTGCTTCGTAGAGCTGAAACCAAAGGCCGGCACCTATTAGCAGATAGGGCAGTGGACTACGAATACCGGAAGCATTGAGAACCCACAATAATGCAGTAAATCCTGCAGCCCATAGCAAAGCAAGCTGATTGATTTCGTTGGTATAGAAGACGGCAATGATCATGATAGCGCCCAGGTCATCCACAATGGCCAGGGCCACCAGGAAGGTAATCAGGCTTTTAGGAACACGACCACCCAGCAGTGCACAAGTACCAACAGCAAAAGCAATATCTGTTGCCATCGGAATGCCCCAGCCGTCTGCAGCAACACCGCTCGGGTTGATGCCGGCGTAGATCAGTGCGGGCACCACCATACCACCAATCGCGGCCATGATAGGCAATACGGCATGCTTGAGGTCAGAAAGCTCACCGACAAGGAATTCACGCTTGAGTTCGAGACCAACATGAAAAAAGAAAAAAGCCATCAAGCCATCATTGACCCAATGATGAATAGACATCTTCAGACCACCGTCGCCGAAAGAAACTCCGGCGTAGGTTTTCAGGATCTGTTCATAGAGAGGGTACAGACTACTGTTCGCGATCACCAGAGCGATGACAGCGCAGATCATCAGAAGGATACCGCTGGTCGTTTGACGATGAATAAATTCTTCAAAAGGCGTGAGGATGCGGTCAAATGCCACCTCCCAGCGAGCGTTATGAACCTTGCCTTTTCGACCTATAAATTTTGTGAAATTATTTCCCGCCACAGCAACTCCTCAAGAGCATCAAGCTTGACACCGTAGACTACATCATGAGGTTGTTGATGTCTCGTGAATGTTCAGTGAGTCTTTTATTTGCCTGTAGTCAGTCGTCTGTTGAAGGTTTTATCTCTAAACCTCTCAAGTTTAAAAAAGAGGGCTTTTCTCCTGAGCCGGTTGCTGTTTAACACAGACATAGCAAGCTGTTTCCATCAACTCGTTCCTCAAAAAAGCATTTCTTCATATTATTACCTTTCTCGATAATTGGTAGAAAAATATAATGCCTGCTTCAGCCGCCTTATACTATCGGCTGGGCGCAGCGAACGAGCAGATAGCACTTACTATGTGACTGCTTGAATAGTGTATTTGTGCTAATGTTGATTAACTGTGATCGAGGCCGAATCAAAGTAAAATTTTCAAGAGAGAATCACAGTGAAAAGATCAATGATAATATTTTTATTTATCTCGTTTATTTCTACTGCTGCTGAAATAAAAAAGATTTCTAACAATCAATTTGAATACAAAAACAATCAAGGTGAAATAAGAAAAATTCTAATAGATAAGCCAATAGGAATGGTGAACTATATAGCTGTCATCAGGCAGGCTATATTCACAAGGTTTCTGATACGAACAAACGATGGGAACCACTATCTACACCATGAAGCCTTCGAAGTACCAGACTCTCCATTAGCTGCATATTATAAGCAGCTCAGTGACAATCAACGAACACCATTTGTTACCACGGAGGGATTATATAACCTCGCAAGTGCAGGAACATTTCTTAACTCACAACAGCCTGCAACAGAGCCCAGGCACGTAATGATCACAACCGCTCTTAGCGATGTGCAAAGAAGCAGTTCTGGCGATGAGTTATACATTCGTCCAATGCATGAAAATGACGCATTTGTCAGAGTGACGGGAGGCGTTTATTCCATTGTCTTTCAGGCTCATTTCAAATGAAATTTGCGGTCTAAGGTCAGTCTGCCTTTAAACGTCCCATAATCTCCTTTATTTGTCCTTTACATGTCCTATAATTGTCCGAATAGGGTTTTAAGGGACACATTTAAGAGACAATGATGACGTTAAGTATTGGCGATCAACTTCATGAAATCATTAAAGTTATAGAGCTGAATTCAAGAGGTCTGGCTCGAAAGGAGATCTCAGATCTACTTTCTTTTTCTATAAATAACAAGACATTACAGAGACGGTTAAACAGCCTTTGTGCTAACGGAGTTATTGCAAAAGAAGGAAACAAAAGAACAACAAAGTACTATCCGACTCATCTTTCCCGAACCGATAGTAAGAGACAAAATAAGGACAAATCGAGCTTAATTTTCAGCCCCAATAGCCAGAATGCTCTTTATTTGCTGGAAACACCGCTCCATGCCCGGACGAGAGTGTCCTATAACAGGGAATTTATCGAAGCTTATGTCCCTAACGAAACAAGTTATGTCCCTTATGACATTCGCAGACAACTATTCCTGAAAGGTAAACGCTTTGATCAACAGTTAGCCGCTGGCACCTATGCCCGTCAGATATGTCAGAGACTTCTGATTGACCTGTCTTACAACTCAAGTCGACTCGAGGGAAATACTTACTCAAAACTTGACACTCAGAAGCTGATTGAAAATGGCATTACGGCTGATGGAAAAATTCATGAAGAAACCGTGATGATTATGAATCACAAAGAAGCAATTCTGTTTCTCATTGAAAATGCAGAATTGATCAAACTCGACAGTTTTACTCTATTCAACCTGCACAACCTCCTCTCCCAGGACTTACTGGCAAATCCACAGAGTTGCGGTAACATCCGAACAGTAACCGTCGAAATAGGAAAATCAAGTTACACGCCTCTCGAAAACCCTCATATCCTTAGAGAAATGCTGGAACTGATAATGGTCAAAGCCAATAAAATAGAAGACCCATTCGAACAGAGCTTCTTTCTTCTGGTGCATCTTTCATACTTGCAGGCATTTGAAGATGTCAATAAGCGCACCTCTCGCCTGACTTGTAATATCCCATTTATCAAGCAGAATCTATGCCCTCTAAGCTTTACCGATGTCCCCCGCGATGACTATATTGCCGCACTGCTGGCAATTTATGAATTTAATGACATCAGCCCTATGCTGGATCTATTTGCCTGGGCTTATCTTTGCTCCTGCAATCAGTACGAAGTTGTCAAAAAGTCACTGGGAGAGATCGATGCCTTCCGAGTCCAACACCGACATTTGAGAAAACAGGTCATGGGTCAGGTCATCCGTGATAATTTACACCGTCAAGATGCGGCTCAACTTATCGAACAATTCTGCCTGAACAATGGCATCGGAGATGTTGAGAGGTTTATGGCTATGACAATGACCGACCTTAACAATCTCCACGCTGGCGCTATCATTGGCCTTGGAATATCAGAAAGCCAATTTTATATCTGGCTGGCTGGGAAATAAGCAGCAGCACTCGTTCAACCAACCTGCCCTTGCTATTGGTTGTCACGAAATTGCGTTACATAGAAATAGCTTACCGTGTCTGCGTCAGAGCGTACCAAACTACAGGTAAATAAAAGCCATCGTTGAACATTTACGAGACAGCAACTGGCTCTGTGAAAATAAGAAAGGCCACCCGAAGGCAGCCTCTCTCATTTAGCTCACTGTATAAAAACAGGCGTCAGCCTATTTTTACACCTCGCCGAAGTTAAGAGCTTCAGACAGAGCCGCTTCAACTTCAGAAGCAGATACCTTGCTCGGTACTTCAAACTCAGGCTCTTCACGACCCTTACGACGTTCTTCGTGGTAAGTCAGACCTGTACCTGCAGGAATCAGACGACCCACGACTACGTTCTCCTTCAGACCACGCAGGTAGTCACGCTTACCGGTAACAGCTGCTTCGGTCAGAACTCTTGTGGTTTCCTGGAAGGAAGCCGCAGAGATGAAGGACTCAGTGGCCAGAGATGCCTTGGTGATACCTAGCAGAACCCTGTCGTACTTGGCAAGAATCTGATCCTGATCGCCCAGCTTCTCGTTTTCTTCCAGAACAGTGGTCAGTTCTAACTGGTCACCGCGGATCAGAGAAGAATCACCGGTGTCGGTCACTTCAACTTTACGCAGCATCTGACGCAGAATGGTTTCGATGTGCTTGTCGTTAATCTTAACGCCCTGCAGACGGTATACATCCTGGATTTCGTTAACGATGTAACGGGCCAGCTCACCAACGCCAAGTAGACGCAGAATGTCGTGGGGGTTCGTAGGACCGTCAGAAATAACTTCACCCTTGGTCACCTGTTCACCTTCGAACACGTTCAGGTGACGCCACTTCGGAATCAGCTCCTCATAAGGATCGCTGCCATCGTTCGGGGTGATGACCAGACGCTTCTTGCCCTTGGTCTCTTTACCAAAACCGATGGTACCAGTGATTTCCGCAAGGATAGAGTGCTCTTTGGGCTTACGGGCTTCAAACAGGTCGGCCACTCGTGGCAGACCACCGGTGATGTCCTTGTTACCGCCGGACTGCTGCGGAATACGGGCAACTACGTCACCAATTTCTACCGTCGCGCCGTCGGCCAGGTTCACCAGAGCGTTCGCAGGCAGGAAGTACTGAGCTGTTACATCAGTATTTGGCAGCTTCAGTTCTTTGCCATTAGCATCCAGCAACTGGATAGCAGGACGGATATCCTTTCCAGCAGAAGGACGATCCTTAGGATCCAGAACTTCGATGTTGGACAAACCGGTCAACTCATCCGTCTGAGTCTTGACGGTAATGCCTTCTTCCATGCCCAGAAACTTAACGGTACCGGACAGTTCGGTCACGATGGGGTGGGTGTGTGGGTCCCACTTGGCCACTATCTGACCGGCTTCTACTTCAATACCGTCCTTGACAGACAGAACCGCACCGTATGGCAGCTTGTAACGCTCACGCTCACGTCCGAATTCATCTGCGATAGCGAGCTGACCAGAACGGCTTACAGCAACTAGCGCACCGTCTTTACGCTCAACGTGCTTCAGGTTCAGCAGACGGGCGGTACCCTTGTTCTTAACAGAGATGTTGTCCTGTGCAGATGCACGGGATGCAGCACCACCGATGTGGAAGGTACGCATGGTCAGCTGGGTACCGGGCTCACCGATTGACTGGGCAGCGATAACGCCGACCGCTTCCCCTTTGTTAACCAGGTGTCCACGACCCAGGTCACGGCCATAACACTTGGAACAGATGCCGTAGCGGGTTTCACAGGTAATTGGAGAACGAACCCTGACTTCGTCAACGTTCATCAGCTCCAGGCGCTTAACCCAGGCCTCATCGATCAGGGTACCGGCAGGTACAGCGATTTCATTCTCTGCACCCGGCTTGAGTACGTCTTCAGCAACCACACGACCCAGGATACGTTCACCCAGAGGTTCTACGACTTCACCACCTTCGATGTGCGGAGTCATCTGCAGACCACGGACAGTGCCACAGTCGTCTTCAGTCACTACCAAATCCTGGGCAACGTCTACCAGACGACGGGTCAGGTAACCGGAGTTCGCTGTTTTCAGAGCGGTGTCTGCCAGACCTTTACGAGCACCGTGAGTAGAGATGAAGTACTGCAGTACGTTCAGACCTTCACGGAAGTTTGCGGTAATCGGCGTTTCGATGATGGAGCCATCCGGCTTGGCCATCAGACCACGCATACCGGCCAGCTGACGAATCTGTGCAGCACTACCACGAGCACCGGAGTCGGCCATCATGTAAACACTGTTGAAGGATTCCTGTTCTTCCTCTTCACCCTGACGGTTGATCACGGTGTCGGACTTCAGGTTGTCCATCATGCGCTTGGCCAGCAATTCGTTGGCACGGGACCAGATGTCGATCACCTTGTTGTACTTCTCACCCTGTGTCACCAGACCGGAAGCAAACTGGTTTTCAATCTCACGCACTTCTTCGTTAGCGTCATCAATGATACGGCTCTTGTCGCCCGGGATAACAAAGTCGTTAACACCGATTGAGGAACCGGAAATCGTCGCATAATGGAACCCCATATACAGCATCTGGTCAGCGAAGATAACGGTTTCCTTGAGACCCACGTTGCGATAACAGGTATTCAGCAGACGGGAGATCGCCTTCTTCTTCATGGTCTGGTTGACCAGTTCGAAAGGCAGACCTTCAGGTACGATTTCCCATAGCAGGATACGACCAATGGTAGTATCTGCCAGGAAAGCGTTGCTGTGCTCTACGCCGTCGTCGTCTTTGTACTTTTCAGCAACACGTACCTTGATACGGGCATGGAGATCAGCATGACCGGTACGGTAGGCACGCAGGGCTTCGTTTACGTCAACGAAGGCCATGCCTTCACCCCTGGCGTTAATACGGTCACGGGTGATGTAGTAAAGACCCAGTACTACGTCCTGGGAAGGTACAATAATAGGTTCGCCACTTGCTGGTGCCAGAATGTTGTTGGTAGACATCATCAGGGCACGGGCTTCCAGTTGAGCTTCCAGAGTCAGAGGTACGTGTACCGCCATCTGGTCACCATCAAAGTCAGCGTTATAAGCCGCACACACCAGCGGATGCAGTTGAATCGCCTTACCTTCGATCAGAACCGGTTCGAACGCCTGGATACCGAGACGGTGCAGTGTAGGTGCACGGTTCAGCATCACCGGGTGTTCTCGGATTACATCAGCCAGAACGTCCCAAACCTCAGGGGTTTCACGCTCTACCATCTTCTTGGCAGCTTTGATGGTGGTCGCCAGACCTTTGGCTTCCAACTTGCCGAAAATGAATGGCTTGAACAGCTCCAGAGCCATTTTCTTGGGCAGACCACACTGATGCAGACGCAGGGTAGGACCTACGGTAATTACAGAACGGCCAGAGTAGTCAACACGCTTACCGAGCAGGTTCTGACGGAAACGGCCCTGTTTACCCTTGATCATGTCAGCCAGGGATTTCAGGGGACGCTTATTGGAACCGGTGATAGCACGACCGCGACGACCATTATCCAGCAGCGCGTCTACAGATTCCTGCAGCATACGCTTTTCATTGCGGACAATGATGTCTGGAGCATTAAGATCGAGCAGACGCTTCAGACGGTTGTTACGGTTGATTACACGACGGTAAAGGTCATTCAGGTCAGACGTCGCAAAGCGACCACCATCCAACGGCACCAGAGGGCGCAGATCGGGTGGCAGAACCGGCAGAACAGTCAGAATCATCCACTCAGGGTTGTTACCTGATTTGTGGAAAGCTTCCAGCAGTTTCAGACGTTTGCTCAGTTTCTTCAGTTTGGTTTCGGAATTGGTCTGCGGAATTTCTTCACGCAGCATGTCAACTTCTTCACCCAGCTCGATGTCAGCCAACAGAGCTTTGATGGCTTCAGCACCCATACGGGCATCAAAGTCGTCACCAAACTCTTCCAGAGCCTCGTAGTACTGCTCATCGTTCAGCAGCTGGTTTTTCTCCAGGGTCGTCATACCCGGATCAATCACTACGTAAGACTCAAAGTACAGTACCCGCTCGATATCACGCAGGGTCATGTCCAATAACAGACCGATACGGGATGGCAGAGACTTCAGGAACCAGATGTGAGCAACAGGGCTGGCCAGTTCGATGTGACCCATGCGGTCACGACGCACTTTCGCCAGCGCGACTTCTACACCACATTTTTCACAGATGACACCACGGTGCTTAAGACGCTTGTATTTACCGCACAAGCACTCGTAGTCCTTGACCGGACCAAAGATCTTGGCACAGAAAAGGCCGTCACGCTCAGGCTTGAACGTACGGTAGTTGATTGTTTCCGGCTTTTTAACTTCACCGTAAGACCAGGAACGTACCATTTCTGGGGAAGCCAGACCGATACGAATCGAGTCAAACTCTTCGGTTTGACCCTGGGTCTTGAGTAGATTCAGTAGGTCTTTCAAGATCGCATCTCCTCGATCCACCTGCTGGCCAGACTATGCCTGACCGGCGGATTTCACGTATTCGTTATTCGGTGTCCAGCTCAATGTCGATACCCAGAGAGCGAATCTCTTTCAACAGTACGTTGAAGGATTCGGGCATCCCGGCTTCCATTCGATGATCACCATCGACAATGTTTTTATACATCTTGGTACGCCCGGTCACATCATCAGACTTAACAGTCAGCATTTCCTGCAGGGTGTAGGCAGCACCGTAGGCTTCCAGTGCCCATACCTCCATCTCACCGAAACGCTGACCACCGAACTGGGCCTTACCACCCAGCGGTTGCTGGGTAACCAGAGAGTAGGAGCCTGTAGAACGTGCGTGCATTTTATCATCAACCAAGTGGTTGAGCTTCAGCATGTACATGTAGCCCACAGTGACAGGACGGTCAAAGGCATCGCCAGTACGGCCGTCGTGCAATTTTACCTGTCCCGTGTCGCTCAGGTCTGCCAGACGCAGCAGTTCCTTAACCTCAGACTCTTTGGCTCCATCAAATACTGAAGTAGCCATCGGTACACCGCCGCGCAGGTTGTTGGCCAGTTCCATGACTTCTTCGTCAGTGAACTTGTCCAACTCCTCAACACGTCCGCCACCCACTCCGTTATAGACCTGATCCAGGAATTCACGGATTTCAGCGACTTTCTTCTGAGACTCGATCATGCGGTTGATCTTGTGACCCAGACCACGAGCCGCAGCTCCCAAGTGAGTTTCCAGAACCTGCCCTACGTTCATCCGAGACGGTACACCCAGCGGGTTAAGTACGATATCAACCGGATTACCTTCTTCATCATAGGGCATGTCCTCGACAGGCATGATGATGGAGATAACCCCCTTGTTACCGTGACGACCCGCCATTTTGTCACCTGGCTGAATGCGACGCTTGATAGCCAGATAAACCTTGACAATTTTCAGGACGCCAGGCGCCATGTCATCACCGGTCTGCAGCTTTTTCTTCTTGTCTTCGAAGCGCTCGTCGAGCTGTGCACGACGTTCTTTCAGCTGTTCTTTAGCCAGATCCAGCTGTTCGTTCAGGGCCTCGTCAGACATGGACAGACGGAACCACTGTTCGTGTTCCAGATCATTCAGGAATTCGTCAGTGATGGTGTTGCCCTTGCTCAGGCCAGGACCACGGTCGACAGGCTGACCACGCAGAGCTTCACGCAGACGATCGAAGGTATCTTCTTCAACGATACGGAACTCTTCGTTCAAGTCCTTGCGGTATTCGTCCAGAGCCGCCTTTTCGATGCCCTGGGCACGACTGTCTTTTTCAACGCCGTCACGGGTGAATACCTGTACGTCGATGACGGTACCCTTAACAGAAGTTGGCACACGCAAGGAAGTATCTTTAACGTCGGAAGCCTTCTCACCGAAGATCGCACGCAGCAGTTTTTCTTCCGGAGTCAGCTGGGTTTCGCCTTTAGGAGTTACCTTACCGACCAGAATGTCACCGGCACCCACTTCAGCACCAACATGAACAATACCAGCTTCATCCAGTTTGTTCAGTGCAGACTCACCGACATTAGGAATATCAGAAGTAATTTCTTCCGGTCCCAGCTTGGTGTCACGAGCCACACAGGTCAGTTCCTGAATATGGATCGTGGTGAAGCGGTCTTCCTGTACAACGCGCTCGGAAATAAGGATCGAGTCCTCAAAGTTGTAACCGTTCCATGGCATGAAGGCTACGCGCATGTTCTGACCCAGAGCCAGCTCACCCATGTCTACAGATGGGCCGTCAGCCAGAATATCACCACGAGCGATGGTTTCACCGGCACGAACCAGAGAACGCTGGTTAATACAGGTATTCTGGTTAGAACGGGTATACTTGGTCAGGTTGTAGATATCGACACCGGCCTCACCTGGTTGCAACTCGTCGTTGTTGACACGAACAACGATCTTGGCAGCGTCAACGGTATCAATCACACCGCCACGCTGGGCAACAACGCAAACACCGGAGTCAGAAGCCACGTTACGCTCCATGCCAGTACCTACCAGAGGCTTGTCGGCACGCAGGGTTGGAACGGCCTGACGTTGCATGTTCGATCCCATCAAAGCACGGTTAGCATCGTCGTGCTCGAGGAATGGAATAAGGGATGCCGCAACGGATACCACCTGCTTGGTCGAAACGTCCATGTACTGGACTTTTTCAGGACCCATCAGAGTAAATTCGTTACGGTGACGAACGTTAACCAGCTCTTCAGTCAGGTTATTACTGTCGTCCATTTTCGCAGAAGCCTGAGCAATAACATACTCACCTTCTTCGATGGCAGAGAGGTAATCAATATCATCAGTTACCTTGCCATCTACTACCTTGCGGTAAGGAGACTCCAGGAAACCATAATCGTTAGTACGGGCATAGGTCGCCAGAGAGTTGATCAGACCGATGTTCGGACCTTCAGGCGTTTCAATAGGGCATACACGACCGTAGTGAGTCGGGTGTACGTCCCGAACTTCAAAGCCGGCACGCTCACGGGTCAAACCACCCGGGCCGAGTGCTGATACACGACGCTTGTGAGTCACCTCGGACAGCGGGTTGTTCTGATCCATAAACTGGGACAGCTGGCTGGAGCCGAAGAATTCCTTGATAGCCGCTGCAACAGGCTTGGCGTTAATCAGATCCTGAGGCATCAGGCCTTCAGACTCTGCCAGACTCAGACGTTCCTTAACGGCACGCTCAACACGAACCAGGCCGACACGGAACTGGTTTTCAGCCATTTCACCCACAGAACGGACGCGACGGTTACCCAGATGGTCAATATCGTCACAGATACCCTGACCATTTCGGATGTCTACCAACGTCTTCAGAACATCAACAATGTCGGTGTTGTCCAGAACACCGGAACCGATGTCTTCTTCACGACCCAGACGACGATTGAATTTCATACGACCTACAGCTGAGAGGTCATAACGCTCTGCAGAGAAGAACAGGTTACCAAACAGCGTTTCTGCTGCTTCTTGAGTGGGTGGCTCGCCAGGACGCATCATGCGGTAGATTTCTACCAGAGCTTCCAGACGGTTTGTAGTAGTGTCACTGCGCAGCGTATCGGAAATATATGAACCGCAATCCAGTTCATTGATGTACAGGGTTTCAACCTGCTTGATACCAGCTGCCAGCAGCTTTTCGTATACTTCCAGGGTAATTTCAGTGTTGCAATCAACAATGATCTCACCGGTCGCGGAATCTATAACGGTTTTGGCCAGGACTTTTCCGTAAATGTACTCAACGGGAGCTTCCAGCTGTTCAATATTGGCTTTTTTCAGCTGACGGATGTGACGTGCAGTAACACGACGCCCCTGTTCAACCAGAACATTGCCTTCACCGTCTTTAATATCAAAGCTTGCAGCTTCACCACGCAGACGCTCGGCGGCAAACTCGGTACTGACACTTTCAGCACCGATGCTGAAATCTACAGTATCGAAGAAGTAGTTCAGGATCTCTTCATTACTCATGCCCAGAGCACGCAGAAGGATCGTAGCAGGCAGCTTGCGACGACGGTCGATACGCACGTAAAGCATGTCCTTGGGATCGAACTCGAAGTCCAGCCATGAGCCACGGTAAGGAATAACACGGGCGGAGTATAGCAGCTTGCCTGAAGAGTGTGTTTTACCACGATCGTGGTCAAAGAATACACCAGGAGAACGATGAAGCTGAGATACGATAACACGCTCAGTACCATTGATTACAAAGGTACCGTTCTCAGTCATGAGCGGAATTTCGCCCATGTAAACTTCCTGTTCCTTGATATCTTTGATTGCCTTGTTGGCAGAGTCTTTGTCATAAATGATAAGGCGCACTTTCACCCGCAGAGGTACTGCGTAAGTTACACCTCGAAGTTGACATTCCTTGACATCAAACGCAGGAGTACTGAGCCTGTAGCTCACGTATTCCAGCGCCGCATTTCCAGAGTAGCTTACGATTGGAAATACGGATTTGAATGCAGCATGAAGACCAATGTCTTCACGTGCGGTCGGCTCTTTTCCGGACTGCAGCAGCTTGTGATAAGAATCAAGCTGAATAGCCAGAAGATAGGGCACATTCATGACATGCGGCAGTTTGCCGAAGTCTTTGCGGATGCGTTTTTTCTCTGTATACGAGTATGCCATCAGCGTTCCCCAGCTTGGTCACCTGGTTCTGGCTTCAGACCGTCTGGCCTGGCCATCTAGGTTTATTGAGGGCGGGTGGCCCCCTTTTGATACCCAATTAAAAAACGGTGATTTCAACCGTTACCGTTGCATGAGCTTTAGCGTCCAGAATGAAAGCAGGGCTTTCATTCTGAGAATCTGACCGGAAATTGCGCTCCAACGGATCATGATCCGAGCTGTCGATTTCCGGTAAGGCTCCCACTCTGCCAATGACACTGCAACTTTCTCAGATTGATGGAGGTTCACTTCGGCGGTAACACACAGTTCAGCCTGTGCCAATACCGATCTGAATCCCATCAATTTAATAAGCCATCGAACACTGCCATCCAGCATGGAACGATATAGCTCATACAACGGAAAAAGGCCGGTGCCATAAAGGCACCAGCCACCTGAGTCTATTATGCAATAGGCTCTGGATATTTCAACGCTGTCGTAGAATTACTTAACTTCTACGGAAGCGCCAGCTTCTTCCAGCTGCTTCTTCAGGTCTTCAGCTTCTTCCTTGCTCACGCCTTCTTTCAGAGGAGCAGGAGCGCCATCTACAACAGCTTTAGCTTCTTTCAGACCCAAGCCAGTCGCGCCGCGAACAACCTTAATTACGTTTACTTTCTTGTCGCCAGCAGCAGTCAGAATTACGTCGAATTCAGTCTGTTCGGCAGCCGCAGCGCCAGCGTCGCCAGCAGCAGCAGGGGCAGCAGCAACTGCAGCAGCAGCAGAAACGCCGAACTTCTCTTCCATAGCTTCAACCAGCTCAACAACGTCCATTACGGACATTTCAGCGATTGCATTCAGGATATCTTCTTTAGACAGAGCCATTGTATGTCTCCAAAAATCTTTTTTGGGGTAAAACCCCGGAATTCATTAAATAAGAGAAAAAATCAGCCACCTGGAGAGCACCCGGATTAAAGGCCTCCCACGCACTAAGGGCTTTAATGCCTGCCAAGAGGCTTAGGCGGCTTTCTTTTTCTCGTCGGCAACAGCTGCCATTACACGTGTAATGCTGCTTGGGAACTCGTTCAGAGTTCTGGCCAGCTTGGTTACAGGTGCAATCATTACACTCATCAGCATCGCGCGAGCCTGATCCAGAGTAGGCATCTTGGCCAGAACATCAATCTGTTCTGCTCCCAGAAGCTGTCCAGAGATGGACAGAGCCTTAACTTCCAGAGCATCGTTCTCTTTAGCGAAGTCCTTAATCAGACGCGCAGCAGCGCCCGGATCTTCCTGAGAGAAGGCCAGCACAGTTGGACCAACCAGAGAGTCTTGCAGGCACTCAAAATCAGTACCTTCAACAGCGCGCCTGGCCAAGGTATTACGTACAACCTTCAGGTATACGTTACCTTCACGAGCCTGCTTACGCAGTTGAGTCATCTGGTCAACCGTGAGACCACGGTAGTCCGCGATTACAGCCGACAGAGCGCTTTGTGCAGCCTCGCTGACTTCGGCGACAATCGCCTTCTTGTCTTCGAGTCCTAACGCCATTGGCTTTACTCCAAATTATGAAGTTAACACCCGGCTATTCAGCCACTGAGTAACCGGGCAGTTACAATACGGTGAAGGGTTAATAACAAAATACTGAAACAGTCTTTTGTATTGCTCACCGTCTACGCAGGAAATTAAGCGTCGATCTTTTTGTCAGGCCTCCTGGCCCAACCCTGATTTAACAGGCACAGATCTTCACACCTACGATCTTTGACGGCCTCCGAAAACCGGAGACCCCAAAGTCTTTCGGATACTGCAGATATCCTGCCTGCAGCTTTCCACTATTCGTTAACCAGCTCAGGGCCGACTCTCAGCTCCGGGCTGTTTTCAGCAAAGCTGTGAATATTAGATATTCAGGGAGCTCATGTCGATAGTCAGACCCGGGCCCATGGTAGAGGACAGAGTGACTTTCTTCATGTAAACACCCTTACTGGAAGAAGGCTTCAGCTTCTTCAATTCAGCCAGCAGTGCTTCAGCGTTCTCTTGAAGGGAGCCCGCTTCAAAATCGATCTTACCGATGCCCGCATGGATAATACCGTTCTTGTCAGTACGGAAACGTACCTGACCGGCCTTGGCGTTTTTAACCGCTTCAGCAACATTTGGAGTAACAGTACCCACTTTCGGGTTAGGCATCAGGCCGCGCGGACCCAGAATCTGGCCAAGCTGACCTACAACGCGCATCGCATCCGGAGAAGCAATAACTACGTCAAAGTTCATTTCGCCCGCTTTGACCTGAGCAGCCAGATCATCCATACCAACGATGTCAGCACCGGCTTCTTTAGCTGCTTCAGCGTTTGCGCCCTGTGTGAATACAGCAACACGAACGTCTTTACCAGTTCCTGCAGGCAGAACGGTAGAACCACGAACTACCTGATCGGATTTACGAGGATCCACACCCAGATTTACAGAAATCTCAACGGATTCTTTGAACTTAACGCTGGATACTTCCTTCAGGACGTTAGCAGCTTCTTCGAAGGAGTATGCCTTTTCAGCTACAACCTTCTCAGCTATCATCTTGGCGCGCTTGGTCATCTTAGCCATTATTCCACACCCTCCACGTTGACACCCATGGAACGAGCAGAACCAGCAATGGTGCGAATTGCCGCGTCCTCGTCTGCTGCAGTCAGATCAGGCTCTTTGATCTTGGCCACTTCCAGAAGCTGCTCACGAGTAGCAGTACCCACTTTTTCAGTGTTAGGGCGACCGGAGCCTTTCTTCAATTTCAGAACTTTCTTCAGCAGGACAGATGCAGGCGGAGTCTTGGTCTCAAAGGTGAAGCTTCGATCGCCGTATACGGTAATTATTACCGGAATCGGCATACCAGCATCCATCTCTTGAGTCTTTGCGTTGAACGCCTTACAAAACTCCATGATGTTCACGCCGTGTTGACCCAGAGCAGGACCTACAGGTGGTGAAGGATTAGCTTTACCTGCAGGCACCTGCAGTTTGATGTAAGCTTCGACTTTTTTAGCCATATCAACCTCAATAGTGGGTCTTCGCTTTAACAGTCACTTTCGGCTTCCACCAGACTGCCTCAGCTACCCGTTCAGGGCTTGCGCCCTTCAGATAAAAACCCTGCACTACTTACGCAGCACAGGGTCTTGAATTTTTTAAAGTCTGTTATGCCTCAAGACCCGCTCAAGACTGATCAAACTTTTTCAACCTGGACAAACTCCAGCTCAACCGGTGTAGAGCGACCGAAGATCATTACCGCAACATGCAGACGGCTCTTCTCGTAGTTCACTTCTTCCACCACACCATTGAAGTCCGCAAACGGCCCATCAATGACTCTAACCATCTCACCAGGTTCAAACAGCGTCTTGGGACGTGGTTTCTCAACACCTTCCTGAACACGCTGCAGTATGGCATCCGCCTCTTTTTCGGTGATTGGTGCAGGCTTGTCCGCCGTACCACCAATAAAACCCATGACCCGAGGGGTATCTTTAATAAGATGCCAGCTATCTTCGTTCATTTCCATCTGGACTAATACATATCCAGGGAAGAATTTACGCTCACTTTTACGCTTCTGACCGTTTCTGATTTCAACCACTTCTTCGGTAGGCACCAAAATCTCACCAAAGAGATCCTCCATACCGTGAAGCTTTACGCGCTCAATCAGCGAACGCATCACCTGCTTTTCGTAGCCGGAGTAGGCATGAACCACATACCAACGTTTCGCCATTATTTATCCCTATCCAATCAGGCTGCTGATAATCCAGCCTAGCAGAGAATCAAGCGCCCACAAAATGAGCCCCATAATTACAACCACAGCTACAACAATCAGCGTGGTCTGAACAGTTTCCTGACGAGTCGGCCAGACTACTTTGCGAATCTCAACCTTAGCTTCCTTGACCAGCGTCCAAAAAGCATCACCTTTTACGGTTTGAAGCGCAACAAACCCGGCCACTGCAGCCAAGGCCACCAAAGCCAGCGCCCTGTAGAGAACAGAATACTCACCAAAGTAAACATTCCCACCAACACCAGCGGCCAGCAGAACCGCAACAAGGGCCCACATGAGGCCATCCAGTCGTCCTTTAGGTGCTACTTCAGGTTTTCCACTCATCGGTTGACTATCTCTATTCGGAAAAGCTTTGCCAGAAATTATACTGACATAATATAGAAATGGCAGGCCAGGAGGGAATCGAACCCCCAACCCCCGGTTTTGGAGACCGGTGCTCTACCAATTGAACTACTGGCCTGTATCTTTGAGCAGTCTTGTGATACCTACCCCGATACAAGGACCGATCAATTATAATCGACCCCAATCAAGCTGAAAAGTCTTATTCTTTTTTAAACCTCATAAACAGAGGCAACCAACAGGAGGAATCCACCCCCCTTTACACCATATGGAGCTCTTGAGCAGATTTGAACTGCCGACCTCACCCTTACCAAGGGTGCGCTCTACCAACTGAGCTACAAGAGCACTTAAATCAGAATTAATGGAGCGGGTAGCGGGGATCGAACCCGCATCATCAGCTTGGAAGGCTGAGGTTCTACCATTGAACTATACCCGCAAAGCAGGACCTACATCATGCAGTATGCCCACTTATCAAGCCAACTTACAAGAAAGAAGACTTAGAAATCTGGTGGTGGGGGCTGGATTCGAACCAGCGAAGCTTTCGCGTCAGATTTACAGTCTGATCCCTTTGGCCGCTCGGGAACCCCACCAAGTGCTGCGCCATTCTATTCAGGAGCATTTCAATGTCAAGCCCGTTCCCTGCCAACTATGCAGAAAGCTTGTCTTGTCTAGCCGCCCTGAAGCGCAGGCGTATATTAGTGAATCGAATCGTCGGATGCAACGCTTTTGCAGTTTTTTTCCAGCATTTTCAGATCATTGTATTCGTCAGCCTGCCTCTCCCAGAAACCGACGCTTAACTTCTTTGCTTCTGAATCTGTCATCTCCAGCCAGAATGTTTCAGGCTCACGGGGTAGCTTTTTAATAGCGGGTTCATAACCCGCCTCTTGTACACGACGACTGACTTCATTCGCCGAAACTTCCTTGCTGAATAACCCCAGAGATATGCCATTAGCCAGCTCACCCTGGGTAATCACAAAACTGTCTATTCCCTGCCCCTGCAACTCTCTTAACAACCTTATTGCCGACTGCCGATTACTTCGGGGAGGAATATGCACCCAGTAGTCAGCAAGTACTGCCTCGTTGTCAGAACGCTCCCTGCTCGAAATACCCAGAGAAAAGAGTTTCTGCTGCAGATGGTCTGCTTTTGCAGAGGATTCAAAAGGCCCCACTACAAGACACTGGGCTTCAGCGACTTTCTTTGTCGTTTTTTTCTCCCGCGTTTGCACAGGGAGTTCTGATGCTACCTCGGAGAGCAGCATCAATCTTTTACCTGCCTGCACAGAAACTTCGTCACCTACGTTTACAGCCCGGTAGGGCTTATGGGACTGATGATAATAGCCCCAGACAAAATAGCCGGCATTGGCAAAGAGAAGTACCAGGACGATCCAGCGCATACTAAAAACCGAATTTTGGAAGTTAAACTCTATAAATAGCTTCTATAAACAGCTTTTATAAACAGTATGACTTCCCATTAATTTTAAATCTGGGTGATTAAAAAACATTATTGTCTTTCAAAGGCAATCGAGAGTCCATCCAGAACCAACTCTTCAATCAGCACCTGCTCTATTTCTTCCTTTATGTGAGTTTGCAACAAAGAAGCATCGCCGCCGGTCAGAAACAAACGGGCGCCCGGCCATTTAAGACAGGTCTCATGAATGAAAGATACTGCCATAGCCAGAACACCATGGTTAATACATTCTGAAGTGACGGTTCCCAATGCTGTTGCTTCCGCAGGATGCTCAATGTTATCGAGATTGGCCGTATTGACGGCCAGAGCATTTTTCATCAAGCGGATACCCGGAACAATGAATCCTCCCTGATGGTTTCCGTGACCATCAATCACATCCACTGTAATAGCTGTACCACAACTGACAACGATTTTAGTATTGTGCAGAGAATGAGCATGTGCCGCCAGCATGGCCAGCCACCGATCTACACCCAACCTTTCTACTTCTTTATAGATAACTGTAAGACCAGCAAAGCTTTTTCGGGTTTTAGCAATAAATGGCTCCACGCCGGTAGCTTCTGACAAAATGCGCACTAACTGCTCTAATCTTGCGTTCCCTGAGACTATTGAAATAGCAATGGAGTCAAGAGTTCCCAACTCTTCCAGAAGCAGGGACAAGATAATCTGCCAGTCAGCATCATTATGAATGAAGCCCGATTGAACGGAAGCACCACCGGCCATCAGACGCCATTTAAGTCGGGTATTTCCGGCATCCAGCTGCAACTGTCTATCGATGATCTCATTCATGATTGACGAAATGACACTTCTCCACCATTAAAAACATGAAGACCAGAAACTGTCTCGAGCAGCAGCCCGCCCTGATCATCCACTCCCATATAACGCCCTGTTACGGATCGGTTCGAAGCCATTAATGCAACTTCCTTGCCACGATAGGCATCGTATTCGCACCATTGCTCTCTGAACAGCCTGAAGCCACCTTGTCCAAATCCATCGAGCAAATGAGTCAGGGTATTGATTAACTGTCCTGCGACCGCATTTCGGCTCACCGTCTTGCCACACACCCGGAAAAGATCAACAGCCGGCTGACCCACTGACTCCAGCTGCTCATCACTTAAACGGACATTAATGCCTATTCCGATCACCACTTCACACTCACCCGTGGGATCTCCATGGACTTCCAGTAACACACCACAGAGTTTTTTACCCTGCCAGAGAACGTCGTTGGGCCATTTAAGCTTTAATTCTCCGGCTCCCAATGTTTCCAGTGCTTTCACAACGGCCAGACCTACCGCAAGACTGAGCCCCTCCAGCGAAGCCGTTCCCTCACCATTCTGCCAAAGGGCAGACAAGCTTATTGTTGACCCAAAAGGACTGCTCCATACTCGACCCCGTCGCCCCCGCCCTTTTGCTTGATACTCTGCCAGACAAAAACGAGTGACTCCGGCAGGAACCGGCCCCAGGTTACGAACAAGGTCATTGGTTGATTCCGCAATAAAGCAGGTATGGACTTCAGATTTATTTCGAACACCTATATCTATAGTGCTCTCAATCTTTTTCTTATCAAGAAGCTCAATACCACTGCCGAGGCGGTAACCTTTACCTCGCACAGAATCCACTGCCAGGCCAAGCTCTTCAATCGCTTTCAGTTTTTTCCAGACAGCGGCCCGACTGATCCCAAGCTGCTCACCCAGATCTTCACCAGAATGAAACTGCCCGTCCGCCAACAAGCCCAGTAATTTATCCATCAACCACTCCCAACAACTGAGAACAAATAATATGCGCTTCATTCCTGCTGCTCAAATCATCCAGACATTCAAGGAATGATATTGCCGAGATGTTTCTGGTGTTCTTTCACCAAGACCCGGCTTATACTCAATCCTGAACGATCAACCCATATACTCTTTTTTCCAATTCTGGATGAGCAGCGGATTTTTCTTCCAGAAGCCCGGAAGCGCTGCCCGGTTCTGAAGCAGTCTCATCTCGCTATTTTCAGTGTTTTTTATCATGGCCACACCGGCTCAGGAAACGGTCCGAATTATTCAAAGCCGGAACTCTGGAGAAAGGTAATGAACTTTTGGAAGCATCTGGCTATTACAAGTCTGATTATCTCACTGCCGCTAAGCTGTATACAGGCTCAAACGTCGCGCTTGATTGGGCCAACAGAAATACCTCCTCAATTATTCCATGTAATTGACATAGATCCGAACCAACCACAGGCAATACCTACTTCAACGCCCACTGCCATCCCACCGACACCTTGTGGACCCAACAGGGCTTTGAGTATTGCATGGAATAAAAACAGTACGCTCATAGCTGTAGGGATAGGTAGCGGCCATAGCTACTGCGGTGTTACAGGAACCCTGCTCATCTTTGATATAAGTTCAGGAAACCCCAGACTCCTGCGTTCCGTGCCAGCAACAGAATGGGTAGAAAGCGTTACTTTCAGTCCCGACGGCACTCGGCTGGTCACCGGAGGGGATGATAATACGGTCAAAGTTTTTGAAGGGCTGAGCCCGTTCACACTCCTGGATACCCTGACCGAAGGGCAAAACGATATAGAAGTTGTTACCTTTAACTCCAACGGCACCCTGCTGGCAGCGGGGGGGAAAGATACAAATGTGAGGCTTTATCTTAAAAACAGCACAAATCTGTTCAACTTCGTGAAAATCTTCCCCCAGGCAAGAAGCTATATACAAGACGCTCACTTCCACCCCGTCAACGACCCGCTGGCAGTCGTCGACCGCAACAATTGGCTAAGAATTTACAGCGGGATCAGCCCGTATATCCACCTGAAAAACGTCTTTATTTCGGGCGCCAGGATACTGGCTTTTGCCTACAACCCCGACGGCACCCTGCTGGCAACCGCGGATGATCTAAAAAAGATCACGCTTTTAAACGGGACGCACCCTGACAACCCTCTGCAAACCTTTACCGCACCGACGCGGGTAGCTAGCATTGCCTTCAACCGAAAGGGTACCCAACTGCTGGTTGGGGATATAAATGGATATGTGAATATTTATAGAATCACACCGTTATCCTACCGGTTAATTGACAGACTGCCGAACGTAAAGTCACCGTTGCCAGCAAACGCTCTTGCATTCAGCCCCGACGGTAAATGGCTGTCAGTCGGTAGAACAGAGATCGCGATGTACAGGGTCGATGGTGTAAGAGCACCTACAACTCAAACCAGCACAACTGAAGCGGTTACAACAGCAGTCAATACGACAGAGGCCGCTACAACTGAAAACTGTACAGAACCCAACCCGGTAACCAGAATAAAAAGTGGCACCGAAATGGGTAATTCTTCGACGCTTACAGCCCTTTCGCTAATCGCATTACTAGCTGCGGTTCTTCAGGGCATGTTAGTGCAATGATGTTTTTGGAAAACCATCTGGCCAATTCAGCCTCTGTCATGGTTTGTCTTTTGGCTTGATCCGACCTTCCAGAAAACAAACAGCAGACTCATGTTATTCGGCCTGCCGCCGACTGCTCCTGTTATTTTCCTTGGCTTGCCCGACACACTCTGAATATACTTGCGCTCTGGAAGAACAAGCAGGACCGTTTGTCATGAGTATTTTCAAATCCCACATTGTCCAAATGGGAGCCTACACCCCCCCTCTGGAAGGCCGGGACCCTCATGACCACCTGCTGCTGGACTTTAATGAACGTACCCTGCCCGTCTGCCCTTCAGTAAAAGAGGCCATGATTGATTTCATCCAGGCTGATCGCCTGCAGTGCTATCCATCTTATGGGAACATTGCTGCAAAGATTGCCCGATACTGCAATGTTGATACTGATCAGCTGATGATCACCAACGGCTCCGACCAGGGTATCGAACTGATCATCCGCTCAGCCTGCCGTGAAGGTGAAGAAGCCATTATTCCCCGCCCCTCATTCGCCATGTATCAGCAGGTGGCCAGGGTAGAAAACCTCAATATTATTGAGCCTGCGTATTCCAAAGACAGTGGCTTTCCCAAACAGGCTGTGCTTGATGCTATTTCCGATAAAACCCGGCTTATAGTGATTTCCAATCCCAACAACCCAAGTGGTACCCTTGTGGCCAGGGAAGACATTCTTGAAATTGCAGCCGCTGCCCCCAACGCCGCCATTCTTGTGGATGAATGCTATTTTGAATACACGCAGAAAACAGTGGCAGATGTCGTTGAACAGTACCCCAATCTGCTGATTACCCGCACCTTCTCAAAAACCTGGGGCTTACCTTCTGTTCGACTTGGTTATGTCATCAGTAATAGTGAGAATATACGAGCACTGCTGAATGTTCGCGGCCCGTACGACGTTAATCAGCTGGCAGTGATTGCGATAGATGCAGCACTCTCCAACCCGGGCTACACCGAACAGTATGTTAAAGAGGTGATGGCAGTCTCCAAACCCATGTTTGAAGATTTTCTGAACAGCAAAAGAATTGATTACTGGCCCAGTGTCGCCAACTTTGTCTGGACATTCCCGAACAACCCGGATGAGATCGAAAAATACCTCCGGTCTCACCATATACTGGTTCGACCGAAGGCCGATGAAAGTGGTAAAACAGGCTTGAGAATTAATCTGGGCAACAAGGCCCAGACTGAGTCTCTTATCCAAACCTGGTCCCGGATAATCTGATTATTGATAGTTAATCACAGGTTTCCCCAAATGCGCAGGAGGCTGATAGCCTCTTGGTAATTTATAGTCTCGCCAATTAAAATCAGGGTTGAACTCTCTCTCCGCATCAATCATATCTCTCATTGAAGGCGATTCGTTGATATAGATCGCTGTCAAATCACCAGAATTCCAACCGTTATCATCAGCTAGCTCCTGCAGCTCGATAAATCGCTCAAAACTGATATCAGGACCTCTTCCATCTCCAGACGTGAACATTTCCCGGATGGCAGCAAAGTCCACCCTGTAAATCATCGGTTTAGCGCCATAGAAGTGGAATGTCGTATAGGGTATGCCTCGGTCATCAGCGGCTTTTTCAACAGACTTCAGCATGTCCTGCAAGTCGTCCACCATGACGATGTGTTGTGCCGGATGCCCGGATTTGTCGAGGTAGTGATGCAAGCCCTGCTCCTTGGTTTTCAGTGGCCCCGTTTGGATTTTGACCGTGATTGCATCATCAAACAGATTTCTGTCGAGTTGTGTTTTCTCAAGTTTTTCTCTCAAAGAGTCTTCGTCATTGGCAGTAAGCAGAATAATTCTGGCATTGCCCGGACCCGCCTTTGTTCGGATATCCTGAATGATTGTGGCCGTATCAGGATTGACCAGACGTCTCTCTTTACGACCCTCGGCCACTAAATCTTTGGCGATGAGCGTCTCATCCAAATCGAAACAGACCAGGACCGGTTCACCGGGCTTGATATGTGCCAGCACTTCCCTAATGTCTTGTGATTTCGGCACTCTAACTGACTCACGGACTTTCAGAGCTTCTGGTAAAGCACTCGCTGCTTCAGATACTGTGACCTCCGCAGGTGGAACCGTGACTGCCTGAGCAGCTGGCAGCTCATTCTGCCCCCAGGTCATGACCTGACGTCCCCGGCCCATCAAATTCAGCTTGATATCATCTTTGACTTCTTTAGCCCTCCCCCTGAGAGCGCGGTTTTCTGTTTTCCAGTCATTATTCGGGAATGCCTGTTTCAGGTTTCTTTCAATCTCCAGAGGATCAAGACCTAAATCGGGTCGTATCTGGGCCAGTTCCTGCGAAGCAAGCTCTATGTTATTGGCAGCAGGATCAGAAAGCCTCAACATCTCATGCATCAATGCTTTCATGTCTTCTGCTCTGGAAACTTGCGCCTGGTCCATTTTCATCTGCAGAGAGATCAGCTGGCTGCGTTTGAGGTTCAATCCCCCCCAGAGGAAATCCCAACCCGCTTCAGAGAAACATCTGGATAGATTCGCTTCTACCTCCGCTGGACTCAATTGGAGTTCAGGTCGAATCTGTACCAATTCTCTGGCAGCCTGCTTTCGACTTTGTGATGCAGCGGGAGATAACTTGCATAAGTCGTCCATTAGCTGTTTCATTGCAGCCGACTTACTTATCGGTTGAGCATTAATCACCTGTTGCTCAGCCTTGTCGATATTAGTCTCTAGCCTCATATCGACATCGGGACCACAATACTCATTCCACTCCCGTTCTGTTGGAAAAGCTGCATTAAAGTTGGTTTCCTGAACATCCCTCATTGCCTGATCAATCTGTATATATCTGCCTCTGAGCTGTTGAAATGCCTCATAAGCCGTACGACGACTGCTTCTTTGCTCAGGTGACAGAAGCACCAGATTCTTTATCAGATCACGGCACGACTCTCGCCCTTTGTTTGGATCGAAGGCATCAAAACGATGCTTCAAAGGTTCGACTTCAGCGGGTCTTCTCAGCTGGTAGGTGCCATCCCACAAAGAAGGCCACAGCTCACGTCCCGGAGCTCTCTCCAGACCTTTGATAATTTCAGTCCTGGCAGGCGCCCCATTGACATGGCTGGATAACCAGTCAGCAGCTGCTTCAATACTGACCTGCCACTGTTCAGGCACCTTATCCAGCTGCTCAAATACGCCTATCAGATGGCCATAATTTCGATCACTGGCCAGACAAAGGTTGGTGCTGTCAATCTCCCTGTCATATTGCTCATCACTCACAAACTCTGGAGAGTAGGCCTGGACGGAGACACTTTTGAAGTAATTCCTGGCTTCATCCGTCAGTGTTCCATCGGGATTAAACACAGGGAACATCTGGCGGTTTTGTGCGTCCACTACGATAAATCGCCCGGATGACTTCAGTCTTTGCAGAAAGGTGTAATGACCGGCACCACCGCTTTCGCCTGATTTCAGGACAACATACCGGTCACTATCAAACGCCTCGGCTAATGGCCTTTTGGCGGCACCGGGCTGTCTCTGCTGACCTTTTTTGATGGCTTCGAAAAACTCACCGACATGATTCTGAAATTGATGGTGATGCTGTTTTTCTTCAATACCGTCGATCTGGGCCCAACCCACAATAGGCGTCGTCTCACTGTTATCAAAAGGAATCTCTATTGGCGTTGAAATGGCATGGACCTGGTTATACCCCTTGCCTCTGGCAAAATGCTCCAGAGAGTTGGCAAAGCCCTGACAGTTTGAATCACCCGCTGCCTGTCTTTTATAGAGTTCGGATACAACGTTATTGAGGAGTTCAAATTCAACTTCTTCATCGGCTGAAATCAGGGTCTGCCTGTGGATCGTCATTTTATCCAGCTCGGTGAGGCGATTGACTCTATCAGCGCCAAAAGTTCCAGCCTCTATCTGTCGTATGGCTTCATCCTTATCAATCCGTCCATACTGGTATTCAAGACCAATTTTGGAACGGTTATAACCACGGTCCAGGTCTTCCTTAATCTGGTTAAATGCTTCTGCCTCCATATGTTGCACATCAATGAGCATCTTTCGACGTTCTGCTTCCAGATTGCGCACAGCATCCTCAAAAGAAACTGCATGAACCCTATGCTGATTAAACCGGCCACTGACAACCCGGTCGGGTTGCTGGCCGGATGGCTGTATACGATCCCACTGAGCTTTCATGGTCAGGAATTGTTGTTGAGCGTCGTCCATTTCCGGCAACTGCCATGAAGACTGCTCAGAGGGCATAGCATTCGCGGCAGAAGCTTCTGGCTGTTTTTCAGGAACAGGAGGCGGTGTCGTGACTGTCTGCGGAACAACAGACGCTCCATCCGTTGTTGCAATCACCTTTTTGGCTGTTACCACAATTTTCCCGGAAAACTCACGGATGTAGTCCTGCTGACGAGGGCTTCTGTTCAAAACTCCCCGGGCCAGCCTCTCATCGGTATTTAAAAGATGAATAGCCACTGCAAGGTCTGCATCCTTTATATCCGGGTTGAATGCCCTGGCTTTTTTAAAGGCTTCCAGCTGTTCCCTGGTTGCTGGTTGCTGAGGGCCAACAAACTCCTCACCCAATGGGCTAAAACCCATTTGCCTATAATCGTCGTCCAGCTCGTCACTGATGTCATGGGGCTTTGCAGAAGACTGTCTCAGGTAGCTATAGAATTTCTCAAGGCTGGTAAACACAGGTATTGCGTTGTCGTCCTCTACGGTCTTTGAAGCAGCCTCTGAAGCTGCCTGAATATCTTCTGCGGGGAGAACGCCATACAGGAACTTACCCTCATTGACCGTGCGCCCCAATTCGTTGAGCAGAGGATCATTAAATTTCATATTATCCAGGCAGGCATTGACCATTTCATCGGTCATCACTTTATCCCGATAAGCCTGTTTCATATCCTGAACGGTCAAACTGTATTGTCTGTCTCCGAGAATATCCACAAATATCTGACATGCCCTGTGAACCAGCTTCTCTCTGATTTGCGGCGGAGTAATCGCAGACAGGCGCTGAGTATCAAGTGCATCACTACGGCGGGCATTCGCCCGCTCCCGTCTGGTAAACCGAAGCTCTCTGGGAGGGTTTGTCTTGAAATAATCAATAGCCTGATCCATGACGTAAAAATATTGGTCCAGATCGCCAGTATGCCGGGAAGTGAACACATTTTTGCGAGTTGTATCCGTTGTTGATTGAAGTAATGTAACCCTATAAGGCTTCTCTTCATCAGGAGCCCGATGTTTCGCACATTGAATCCGGATATCGACTTTCTCGGATTCCATAAAGTCCTTTAAATGAGATTCCCAGTCATCTTTGTCTCGGGCTTTAGTGGTCAAACAGAACTTTGAGATCAGGTTTTCGACGGCTGCCACTATTTCATTGTCTGGTGCTTTTTTCAGGAGTAGCTGAACCAGCTCAACCTCAGCCTCATGCAGAACGGTCAGACTGGCCTGGTTTAAGGCTACACATTCATCATTCCAGACACTGGCCTTTCTTGGCGTAGCCGGATCTGTGATGGATACATCTCTTTTTAACAGCGGGGTTCTGGCCCCGGTGGCCGTCCGTACTTCACGACTAACGCCCACCAGCTCTGGCTTATCCATGAGTTCATTGTGTCGCTGGTAATAAATGCTTACGGAGCGACAAAAGGCATTGTACTTATCAGACGGCCCCAGAACCCAGCCGACTTTTTCCGATGACAAGCGACCATTATCAAGAATGGGATATTTGCCTTGAACGTCTTTATTGGATTTATAGAAATCAAGAAATGATAGAGGAGAAAAAGGAACCACTATGACCTCCTTGTCATTGGCACAGCTAAACATTCCCAAAAGCTTAGCAAGCTGTGGTTACGTCACTTATTCGACAGGCGACAGAGAGTCAGCCAGAGGACTGACTCCCGAAGTTTATTTTCAGGCAGTTTCTTCCAGTTCACGCACGTCCTGGGTCATGCGCATAGGGCAGAAATCGGGTCCGCACATGGAGCAAAACTCAGACTCTTTCGCACCTTCCTGAGGTAATGTCTGATCGTGATAGGCTTTGGCCGTATCAGGGTCCAGAGCCAGGTTAAACTGATCCAGCCAGCGGAATTCGAAGCGCGCCTTGGACAGGGCATTATCCCGAACCTGGGCACCGGGATGACCTTTGGCCAAATCAGCAGCATGAGCGGCAATTTTATAAGCAATCAGACCGGCTTTTACATCATCTCTGTCAGGCAGCCCCAGATGCTCTTTGGGTGTGACATAACAGAGCATGGCGCAGCCATACCAGCCAATCATGGCAGCACCAATGCCTGAAGTAATATGGTCATAGCCGGGTGCCACATCGGTAGTCAGAGGTCCAAGGGTATAGAAAGGCGCTTCATGACAATGCTCCAGTTGCATCTCCATGTTTTCCTTAATGAGGTGCATGGGTACATGACCCGGTCCTTCTATCATGACCTGAACATCGTATTCCCAGGCAATCTTTGTCAGTTCCCCAAGGGTTTTCAGTTCGCCAAATTGCGCTTCATCGTTGGCATCGGCGATAGAACCGGGGCGCAATCCATCCCCCAGAGACAGGCTGATATCATAGGCCTGACAGATCTGACACAGCTCCCGAAAATTGTCGTAGAGAAAATTCTCGGCATCATGCATCTCTGCCCACTGGCCCAGAATACCTCCGCCCCGGGAAACAATGCCTGTCACCCTGTTTCTGGTTTTAGCGACATGTTCCCTGAGGACACCGGCATGGATCGTCATGTAATCCACACCCTGCTCTGCCTGCTCAATAATGGTGTCTTTCATGACTTCCCAGCTCAGGTCTTTCACCTTGCCCCTGACCTTTTCCAGAGCCTGATAGATAGGCACAGTGCCGATAGGCACGGGCGAGTTCCTGATTATCCACTCACGGGTTTCATGGATGTTCTTGCCTGTGGATAAGTCCATCACCGTATCGCCACCCCAGCGAACCGACCAGAGCATCTTTTCAACTTCTTCTTCAATGGAAGAGGTCACCGCAGAATTGCCAATATTGGCATTGATCTTCACCAGAAAGTTGCGCCCGATAATCATGGGCTCGGACTCAGGGTGATTAATGTTGGCGGGAATAATGGCGCGCCCTTCAGCGACTTCTTTTCTGACAAACTCCGGGGTGATATGGGAGCCATCAGTGCGCCCCATACTCTCGCGAATCGCAATAAACTCCATTTCCGGAGTAATTATCCCCTTTCTGGCGTAATGCAGCTGGGAGACATTTTGGCCAGCCCTGGCCCTGCGTGGCGTTCTCAGTGCTTTGAAGCGAATATCTTGCAAGCGCAGGTCGAACTGACGGGAGCGGGCAAATTCCGAGGAGCGATCGTCGAGCAGCTCAGTATCCGCTCTCTCTTCAATCCACTGTGAGCGCAAACCAGGCAGGCCCTGATTCAAATCATGAGGAACGCCGGTCTCTGTGTAACTGCCCGAAGTGTCATAAATACGCACCGGTTCATTCTTGCCGCCACCAAAACGTTCGGGGGTATCGTGCAGGCGAACTTCCCTCATACCCACACGAATGTCTTCGCGACTGCCTGTTACATAGGTTTTTTGAGAGTTGGGAAAAGGGCGACAGGCGTCCATTAGCAACTGCCGGTCAAACCCGGACGCATTTTTCTCGCAAGCCATCGTTTCTGTATCCTTCACGTTGGGTTCATGACGGTTTCGATATAGCTTGCCGGATAGGCCATCTTGTTCCCTTCGCAGGTGTTAACCTGAGCAGGTTCTACGGATTCCGAAAAACAGCAATTCGGTCTCAGCCTGTGGCGCTCCGACAAGATTGCCGGAAAGTATAAGTAGATTTCTAAAAGGTTAATAGTATAAAGACACAAAAAAACCAAGGGTTTATTCAGCTGTAGTCGCCTGAAAGCTCCTTACACAGCTGGGTTCTGAAGGTCTGCAAAAAATCACTGTGACGTGCCGCCATTTTACGCCCGGGCTCTGTTTTCATGGTCTTTTGAATCTGTAAAAGCTTGATTTCAAAATGGTCCAGCGAGTATTGACGATCGTTCAGCGCCCTGTTTTTCCCCATGGGATCTTCGGGATCGAACAGTTTCTGGCCCAGCTTGCCGCCCGTATAAAAACAGCGGGCAATACCAATCGCGCCCAAAGCTTCCATCCTGTCGGCATCCTGAACCACTTCAGCTTCCAGAGTTTCAGGAGTGATATTAGCGGAATAACTGTGAGTTTTTACTGCATGACACACGGCAGCCGTCAGCTCTTCTGGAAAGGCCAGAGATTTCAGGCAGACTTGAGTCTTTTCAGCCGCCAGGGTGGAAGCCCTGGAGCGCTCCGGATGGTTTTTTGGCAACACCACAATGTCGTGAAAATAACAGGCAGCAAGAACCACCAGCCGGTTAATGTCAAAACGCCCCTCATCCATCAATTGTTGAGCGGTTTTCCAGACCCGCTGAAAATGGGAAATGTCGTGCGAGGCATCATCGCAGTCCCTGTCTTGCAGGTATTCGACAAAACGTTCTTCCCAGCTTTTCAGCAGTGCAGGTTCATTAAAGTTCATGATTCGGGATCCACAGGCCTTTGGTAACGTTGACAGGTTCTGCTGTTAATAGCCGGAAAATCATGCAAAAAATTGTGAGTGTGGACAACCACTCTGTCCGGGTGAATATCCACCAGATTATAAACCGGAGGCTCCGGCGAAACAGAGTCTGGCCTGGGGTTATCAAAATCAAAAGGTGTCTGGTGTACCAGTGAAGGTGGGCATGAAAAGCTGATCCCCTGCCAACTGCCTGAAACAGAGCGGTGCAAATGCCCCAGGAACAAATGCCTGATCCGTTCCTTATGGGGCTTGATCGCTGACCAGAGTGCTGCTGAGTTGATCAGATTGTCCCTGTCCATACTCGCCAACCCCGTTTCAAAAGGAGGATGGTGCATAAACAGGCAAACCGGTTTGTCTGATGCCTTCAGTTCATCTCTAAGCCATGCCAGTCTTTGCTCACAAAGAATCCCGCTGCGCTTTCTGTCATCCAGAGTATCCAAACAGATCAGGTTGACCCCTTCTGTTTCGAGCTTAAACTGGATAAAACCTTCCTGCTGCCTTGGGTGACTCGAAAAAACATCCAGAAAATTCTGCCTGTGATCATGATTGCCCATCAGGCAGTAAACCGGAAAAGGCAACCTGTCCAACTCTTCTTTCAGGGCTCTATAAGCCTCTTTCTCGCCCCAGTGTGTCAGGTCACCGGTAATAATGCAGGCGCTGGATTCCGGCACTTGCTGCACAAGTGTATCGACACAGTTTTTCAACCTTGCCTGTGGGTCAATGTCGTAATTCAACATGCCCGCCGGAACCAACTGGGGATCAGAAAAGTGTACAAATCGATAGACCATAAAATGCAATCCCGTCATTATTCTCAAGTTAAATGATCGCACGGAAAAGGTATCGCTTTAGAGGAAGTTTGTTTACTTTTTTGATGGTCTATTCAGACTAATGAGAGTGACTGAGAGCTTCTGCCGAACTCAGAGAAAACCGGGCAACCGTTAAATTACACCATCCCTCATAACCGGCCAGACTCATACCCAGTGACTCGATCACATCAAGGGCAAACTCGTTTTGGGGTGAAGCAAAAGAGATGATTTCCTTGAAGCCCAATCTTTTGAACCCCAGATCGGTCACAGCTTCAGCCGCTTCGATGACCAGCCCACGACCGCGATACTCCTGACTGAATCGCCAGCTCATTTCTATGGTATCGCCATAGGCTGAAAATCCACAGTTGCCAATCAGCCTGTTACTCTCTTTTAGTACAACTGCCCAACGAGACCAGCCTTTATGGTCAAGTTCGATCTGAAAGCGCCAGAGATCGGTTTCTGCTTCGCTGGCCGGGGAGTGAATACTGTAATGCAGTTCTTTGTGAGCTGCTCCAATGATATCGGCATACGGCTTTAAGTCAGCTTCTTGCCAGGTTCGCAGGATCAGTCGGGGTGTTTCGGCAACAATCAGCACATGAGACTCCAGAAACTTAATGACCAGGCAAGATAAGGTTTAGTCGATTTTTTCGCTTTAACCAGAATCTGTACCCAATTAATAAAAAGAGTACTGCTCTCTTCGACCCTGAACCGATAAAAAAAGTTCGCCAGATCGAACGTTTTTTTCCCAGACACGATAGACTGACTGCAAAGTGACTCCCGGCTGTTATTCACTCCAGAACCGCCGATGAAACTTTAAGGAACTTGAGTAACTATGAGGTCTGGCATTGAACCCTATATTTCTGGACTACCTGAATAGAAAAGACGAAAGCTTCAGCTGGCGCTGCCTTGAAACTTCTCATTGCGAAGAGTTTCCGGTCGTCTCCGTTAGCCATTTAGAACTGATTTCCCAGACTTGGCAGGAAGGCTCAGGGTTTGGCCTCCGTCAGCCGGAATGGCAACACCGCCTCACACTTTACTGGCCTGAAGGAGGTTCAGAGAGTCCCTGTCTGTTAATGATTAATAGTGGATCAAGGCACGATCCATCCCTTGAACTCACTCCCTCGCATAATGTCGATGGCGCACATTTATGCCAACTCACCAAAGCCCCGGTAGCCGTTCTCAAAGATGTTCCCAACCAGCCTTTGACCTTTCGGGATGGTGTTCCTAGGTCGGAAGATGATCTTGTTGCTTTTTCCTGGCAAGCCTTTCTGGAAGATCCTGAACACAATGGTCTTATGCCCATTCAATGGCCCATGGTGAAAAGTGTTATCCGGGCCATGGATGCTTTGTGCGAGTTCAGTGAAGAGATCAGTGAAAAAAAATGCTCCCGAATAAATGACTTCATTATCGCCGGGGCTTCCAAACGGGGCTGGATTTCATGGTTGACGGCAGCCGCTGACCAAAGGGTCATGGCTCTTATTCCAATGGTGATCGATACATTGAACGTACAAGCCTGCATGAATCATCATCTGAATGTTTATGGCGGCTTTGCCAGCGCTATCAGCGATTATGCAGACAGTGATCATGACATTCTGTCAAGCCTGGAATCCAAGGGTATGCAGCAATTGCTCAATGATATTGACCCCTTTGTCTACAGAAGTCAGCTTCATCTGCCTGCATTTATTGTCAACGCCAGTTGCGACGAGTTCTTTCCACCAGACTCTGCCCGTTTCTATTACCCGAAGTTATCCGAATTAACCTGGCTGAGGTATTTACCGAATGCCAGCCATTACCTGGGCCGGGACAGTGACGTAAACACCGATGAGATCATGGCTTCTGTCTTTGGTGCGCTGATCTCGGAGCAGGATATGCCCGCCATGAACTGGCAACTGCTGGATGAAGGTGGTTTGGAAATCAGAACCAGCCTTGAACCTAAATTAGCCCGTGCCTGGGTTTGCCATAACCCTGAGGCCAGAGACTTCCGAAAAGATGTACTGCAACAGGCAGGTATCCGCTATCAGGCAACCCGGATAGAACCTTTCGTCTCAATGCCCTGGACTTATCAGTTTTGCCCTGCAACGCCTGAGAATGGGTGGACTGCCTTCTTTATCGAGCTGGTCTTCAACAATGCGCCTTATCCAGATCTGATCCTGACATCAGGCGTTCGGGTGACTCCTGACGTTTATCCTTAGAGCAGCCCTGACTGTTTATCCACTCGACAAAAAAGGATAACCGGACAGCCCATCAGAGATCATATATCGGAATAGCACTGAGCGATATCAGGGGGCTACTCAGACTTTTTCATATCCCGATATTCTTTCAGTTTATCCCGTAGTTCCTTGCGTGACTCTCGATAGGTTTGCATCTGCTGATCGTTGAGTACCGTCGCCAGTCTCTTATTGGTTTCATCCCTGTTTGCCTTGAGAGCCCTGGCTTTTGCAAGCCGGTCCTGATCGGTGACCTGAATCTTTTTCACATTCTCCCTACTCTCCTTCAGGATGGCCTTTACATTGGGCTTTTGTTCATCCGTGAGATTGAGTTTTTGCTCCAGCTGACTGTATGCTTCTTCCATATTCACGGGCGCTTTGTTCGGAGCCGCTTCTACTTCGACAGAGCAAAACACCAGCAGAATGGAAACCACCGATAGACAGAAGATTATGCTTCCTGGTATCGAATGATTGTCCAGAGAATAAAAAGATGCCCCGGGTTTCATAGCAATTCCTCCAGTGAAATTGACTGCTCATACACCTTGAAGAGTAAAAAAGGTGTCTCATACATAACATGAAAGGTGCCTGCCATGTCGATATGGAAGACCCAAGCTACTCCAGAAAGCCTGAATCAGAGATGTGAAGGCAGTATGTGCAGTCATGTGGGTATCAATATAGTAGAAATAGGCGACGACTTTCTTCGTGGCACCATGCCGGTAGACGAGAGAACCAAACAGCCCCTTGGATTTTTACACGGTGGCGCATCGATGGTTCTGGCTGAGACCCTTGGCAGCATTGCAGCCAACCTCTGCTGCGCAAAAGATCAATACTGTGTCGGCCTTGAGATCAATGCCAATCATCTTAAGTCAGTCACTTGCGGACGGGTGACTGGTACCGCCAGAGCCGTTCACATTGGCAAAAGCACACAGGTCTGGGAAATCAGGATCGAAAATGAACAGGGGCGGCTCACCTGTATTTCGAGAATTACCATGGCCGCAGTCGGCAGATAAAAGTTCTGATGAAAAGCAGATACCGGGTCTTTCTGTATCTGCTTCAGGGTCTGATGTCGTGTTATTTTGGGAAAAAAATCACAGTCTGGATTCGATCAGGCTCTCCAACTTCACCTGATCTCTGGCAAAATTACGAATGCCTTCGGCGAGTTTTTCTGTGGCCATCGCATCTTCATTCATTGCCCAGCGGAAAGCCTGTTCGTTCAGTACCACTTTTTCATGACTGGATGTGGCACTCTCCGGAGACAGCTTCCGAACAACTGTCGCTTCTGTCTTCTCCAGATCATCCAGCAGACCCGGGCCGATCGTCAGACAATCACAACCCGCCAACTCAATAATCTCAGCTGTGTTACGGAAGCTGGCACCCATGACCACAGTATTGTAGCCATGCTGCTTGTAGTAGTTGTATATGCGGGTCACAGAAACCACACCCGGATCCTCAGCCGCTTCAAAGTCACGACCTTCAGCTTTTTTGTACCAGTCAAGAATACGGCCAACGAATGGAGAAATCAGGAATACACCAGCTTCAGCACAAGCCTGAGCCTGGACAAAATTGAACAACAGGGTCAAATTGCAACGGATGCCTTCCTGCTCCAGAACCTTCGCAGCTTCAATGCCTTCCCAGGTAGAAGCAATCTTGATGAGCAGACGTTCAGGGTCCGCGCCCTGCTCGCGGTAAAGGGCAACCAGCTCCCGAGCCTTGCCAATGGTGGCATCCTTATCAAATGATAAACGAGCATCGACTTCTGTTGAGACAACACCCGGTACGACCTGCTGGACTTCCTTACCAATCGCTACGGCCAGCCAATCACAGGCATGCCTGACCTGCGCCACTCCATCATCAGTTTTGGATTTGCCATACTCCAGAGCACTATTGAAAAGTGGCTCATAAGCAGGAAGTTCAGCCGCTTTCAGAATGAGGGATGGATTGGTTGTAGCATCTACAGGCTGATATCGACGAATGGCTTCGATATCGCCGGTGTCTGCCACTACTTTCGTCATACCCTTGAGTTGCTCTAACTGATTCATTGGACTCTCAATCCTCACTTTTTTTTATGGCAATCGATTTCGTTAAAATAGTCAAGAACTACTCAGGACCGTATCTGCATTCAAGAAAAGTTCATAACAATAACGATAGGCACTCTAACAAAGCCCAATGGCCAGAGCTGATAACGCTGCCTTCCGGGCTTCCACAACTTCCTCATTGCATCCTGCGTGATGAAATGAATCCGGCACCCGGAATTTATAAATCAATTATTCTGTGAGGTGTTCTGGTGCATCATCTGGTTAACCCTGAACTCCTGCAGCAACAGTTCAATTTGAAACTGCTCCGCTTCAATCAGAGTTTTATAACGGGCTACCACCGCATTCATCTGAGCAGACAAGGTTCCTTTGGTATTCTGATCAACACTGTTTGCAATAGACTTCGATTGAGTATTGATGTCTTTTTCCTTAACACTGTTTCGGGGCTGGCTTTTATTCTGAGGGGTCTTTTTATTGATTTTGGCCTGCAGCTGTTTCAGCTCGCTCTGCATGCGATTACGGTAGGTCCGAATGCGCTTTTGTCTCAGAGCAATACGATCTTCGATCATCCGGGCGCGGACCTTTTCGTCCATTCCCCGCAGTTTATCCATATCAAATGGCTCAAGGGGTGCCGCCAATCCCTTAAGTTCAATGGGCTTGGCATTGCTGTCGCACTTTTCTTCTGTAAAAACCACAGCGCCATTTACCTGACATTTGTAAATTGGCTTCGCGTATCCTGTAACCGGAATCAATAAAATACCGGCGCCCAGTAATAGTTTTAATAATTTTCTCAACTCCATGATGATGCCCTGACCTAATACCTTTTCTTTACTATAGCCAGAGCCTGGAAAATGAATATCAAAACGACCCGCTCCCTTCTTCTTGCCCGCAGCATGATTAAAAAGATCAGTGTGCTATTGACTCACTGTTTTTGGTATCTGCGCATTAATACCCAAAGATAAATGCTCACCGCCAGTGCAATCAGTCCCAGCAATACTTTCAGAACAACCTGGGGAACCAGCCAGGCTGAAACCCCAATGCCCAGCCATAACAATGCCAGAGCCCGATACCCTATTCTGGGTGAGAGTGCCCTGTCATGCAGGTACTCTTTCAGGACCGGACCGAACCTTGGATGCCCCAACAGCCACTGATTCAATTTTGGTGAAGAGCGAACACTGAGCCACAATGCCATCAACAGAAACACCGTCGTTGGCATCAGAGGCAACACAGCACCTATAATGCCGAGCACAATGCAAAGTACTGCCAACCCCTGATACAAGAGTCGCAACAATGGATTTCTGACCAGAAGGTTGCCTTTTTCTGTTGCTACCTGATCAGCCAAACGGGGCTCTTTACACTTACTCAAATGTCGCTTCCTGAATACGCTTTACGTACTCCAGCTCTGTGAGTTTTCTCAGAACTTCATAGTAATCCTGCTGATGGGTGTCACCGACGGCCAGATACTCGCCTGAGCGACACTGTATTTTTCCCGGCGAAACCCGGTAAACAACCAGTGTTGGATCAATCGCCATAACCTGATCAACATACTCGATATTGTCCGGAATACAGAATTCATAGGACACCGCCGTCAAGCTGTCATCTTTACCACGCAGACCCTCCCTGTTGAGTTCATTGAGATCAAACTGGATCTTGGCCATATCCCCCGCTTTCCAGCCCAGCGTGGAGCAACCAGTCATAAACAGAGCCAGCAGGAGTAAAGCAGGAGCTTGCAATGACATAAGCAAAACCTTTAAAGATTGACTGCGTGTCTATAGTAACCCTTTTCTCTGCTTCATGGTGGTTAATCACGAAAAGGATGCAAATACGACCGAAAGCAGAAATAACCCAAATTAGAATGATCGCCCAAAATATATCTATACTGATATCCTCTGCACTCAATATCGATCAGTTATGCATTCCCATATTTTTGTTCGAGTCGCCCTGGTGATACTGATCCTGACGGCCAACAGCAGTTTTTCAGCCTCTGAGTTTGAGATTTCCGAGTTAACCAGAGGGCATCAGCGGAGCAGTGACTACCTGGAGAGTATTCGTAACAACCGTCCACTGCTCCAGATGTTTATGAATCAACTGCCAAAGGGCGGTAATCTCCGCCATCACCTCATGGGGGCCATCGAACCCAAAGAAATCATTGATATTGCGATAGAGCGTGAGTTCTGCATGTACAAAAACCATCGCATGGCTCCGTGTGACTGTTGCACCCAGTCCGTGAAGAAGTATGTCGATAATGAAGAAAACCATGCAGCTCTGATCAGGCAGCTATCGCTTCCTGACGTTCACGATCCTGTCGAAGTTCGTAACAAGCTTTTCTTCAACTACTTTCCCACCCTTAAAGCCCTGTTCGATGGGATAGATGCCCGTTTCATTTCATATATACGCAAAAAGGCCGCTGTTGATGGACTTTCCTACATTGAATCAACTGTCTACTTCGATGAAGCGAACGGGCCTGATGAGTTATTTTCCCTTATCACTCATCTTCCCACACCGAACCCTGACAGCACCCAAAGTCTGGAAGACTTTCGTGCCAGACTGAGTTCCCAGTCAGATTTTCAAACCCAGTTAAAGACCGCTGCCGGAAAGATAGCCAACGCCTTGAAAGCTTCTGAAGACCATTTGAACTGCTCTCACAGTCACTCTCACCCTGCCTGTTCTGTTAGCGTCCGGTTTCTGCACCAGGTTCACCGGACCGAACCCCTGCCCCAGGTTTACGCCCAGATGATCTTTGCCTTTGAACTAGCTCAATTGAGTCTCTCCGGCAGCGATCCTCAGGTGCTGGGCATTAACATAGGTGGATCTGAAAATAATGATACGGCACTGAATGATTACCCCAGTCACATGAAAATGCTGAGTTTTCTGAAAAACCACAAACAATACCCTCTGGTGAAAGAGCGTATCAGCCTTAATGCAGGAGAACTGGCCAGGGCCACGGTTGAGGATTTTTACTATCGAACCACCATGGCAGATGCTATTCAGATCGTTAAGCCCAAACGTGTAGGCCACGGAATAAGCCTCATGGCACAGAACTGTCTGAAGCAATCCGGCTCCGGTAACGAAGAATACACCAACTGCAGTGCCGAACTGCTCAAAACCATGCTGGCTAATGACATTGCTATTGAAATTCCACTCACCAGTAACCAGCGATTGAGCGGTACCGGACCCAACAGCGGTCACCCCTTTCCTGTTTATGTCAATGGTAATATTGCAGTGACGCTGGCTACTGACTATCCGGGTATTCTGAAAGTCGATTTGACCAGTCAGTTCGTTGAGGCCGTACACAGCTTTAGCCCTGATCAGACCGGCGAAAGTGTTCTCCTGTCCTTTGACCAGATTGTTGAGTTCGCACGCAACAGCCTGGAGTTCAGTTTTCTGCCTGGTCAGAGCCTCTGGTTAAAGAGTGAAGGCCAGTCTCGATATCAAAAAAGGGTTCCGGCCTGCCTGGACCTTGGATCAGAAGCCTGCAAGAAATTTGTTAGCAGTAATACCAAGGCGAGACTCCAAAGAGATCATGAATCAAGGCTGAAATACTTCATGTTAACAGCACCTTTAGAGTAGGAAGCCGTGACTTAACACCCTTGAGGACTACCAGGAAACTTACAAAACAAGAGTAACAAAATGGTAAAAGAATTCGTCTCCAGATCTTGGTTCGGTTTACTGACGCAACTGAAATTAATCACGACATTAGTGATCCTGCTGTTCAACGCAAACGCAGTAGCAAAACGTAGCTGGATAGCTTTTGTGACACCTGAAGACGGCGATCACAGACAAATCTACACCGTTTCTTACGATAGGAATGGTGAAACTCGATGTATGCTTTATCCTCCTATGATTGACGACGGTTTCACCTTCACATGGCAAGAAGGTCAGAATCCATCATCATCACAACCCCTGGCAATCATGAACCTAAACCCCTCGCCATTCAGTAAATGCGGTTGGTCGCAATCTTATCAAGACATCATCATACAGGATTCCCACAATCGCGTGGTAAAAGCCCGGTGGTACAAACAGATAGATAAAGCTCCTTATCTATGGGTACGAGAAGACTTGGGTGATTTAATATCCAGCACTAAGTGGAGAGAGTTTGATGAAGATCATACTGACATCTACCCCGCGATAGTTGTTCAACTCCGTCATTGAAACACTACACGATCCTGTTGTTAACAGTTTTCGTCCCCCCATTCCCTTTGTCGCTAATGCTCGGCGACAAAGGGAACGTTTACATTTCTGAAGATATAAACATTATTCAGAAAATGACATGGGATTCGATCGACCCCCCTTGCGGACGACCAGGAAACTTGCAAAACAAGAGTAACAAAATGGCAAAAGAATTCATCTCCAGATCTCGGTTCAGCTTACTGACATTGCTCTGCTTCTGTCTTCTGATTCTGAAGCATCAGGTTCATGCCAGAGATCACCTGAAAGTCTCTCCCGGAAACTGTACCCCTTCTTACCTGGGTAAGCACTTTCATGACGTGCTGCCCTGCTACCTGAAGCAGAAAGATAAGAACTATCAGTGGAGTGTTTCACCAGCAACTGAAGAGCACGTTGAGCTGGATGGAAAAGTGCTGAAGGTCAAAGTGTACCCTGTCAGTATGAAGTCTCTGCGCTGGACTGTTGGCGAGCAGGACAAAGTCTCTGACCCCGTCTGGGAGCACCGGGTCATGGTTTATGTACCGGAAAAGGTCAGCGCCGATACAGCGCTGCTCAATATCAATGGCGGCACCATCCACTGGCCTGAAGGTCAGCCCGATAATAACAAGAGGTTCACCGATGCTCTGCATTTTTCCCATATCGCTGCCAGAACACGGTCAGTCGTCGTTGACCTGAAAGATATTCCAAACCAGTTCCTGCAATTTGGAGACAAAAAACCACTGAAAGAGGATGCTCTGATTGCCTATACCTGGCAAAAATTCCTCGATAACCCGGAGAAAAACTATAACTGGCCACTCCGACTGCCCATGGTCAAAGCTTCCGTCAGAGCCATGGACACGGTTCAGGCACTGATGAAAGAGAAGCATATAAAAATTGACCGTTTTGTATTAGCCGGGGGATCAAAACGAGGCTGGACGGTCTGGCTGACAGCAGCAATGGACACAAGGGTCTCTGCCATTATACCCATGGTCATTGATGTGCTTAACGTGCAAGACAGTATGCGCCACCATTTCAATAGCTACCAGAGCTGGGCTCCGGCTATCAAAGATTATTATTCCCTGATGCACACACTCGGTACCCAACCTCTGACTCAGTTAATGGAAGTGATCGACCCCTATTCCTACCTTCCTCAGCTGGCCATGCCAAAATACATTATCAATGCCACGGGCGATGATTTTTTCTTACCCGATTCCAGCCGTTATTACTTTAATGATCTGAAAGGCGAAAAATGGTTGAGATTTCTTCCTGACCTGCGGCATTACATTCTCAGAATGGATCAAACACTGGTCAGTGAAACCATCGAATCCTTTTATGGAGCCACCATTGAAGATCGTCCCATGCCCAGGATCAACTGGGATGTCTCTAAGCAAAACCTGAAAGTGGAAGCCTCAATGCCCCCCAAAGCCATGAAACTCTGGACTGCAGAAAATCCTGAAACCAGAGATTTCCGAACCAGCCCTGACAACCCCACAGTCACCCAGTTTAAATCCGAAGCACTCAAATTTCATTGCCATAAAAGCTGTCGGGCCGATGTTGCGTTAAAAGCTCCCGAAAAAGGTTGGAAAGCCAGCTTTGTAGAACTGACCTATCCCAATCCACCTTATCGTGACCTGTCATTTACTACCCGGGTGTTTGTCACTCCGGATGTTTACCCTGAGCACAGCGGCAATGCGTCTCATGGTCAGAGCCATCCATAAAACATATAACGCAGCGGATTGTCCGGGCACGGCTCAAGCCCACACTCAAAGAAGACTGAAACGATATTGGCAACAACCAGAAACACCAGAAACGCAAAGACCAAATGGGAAAACCCACGAATTCTTGGGTCTCTCGCTTCTGAAACCTCGTTCCTGTATGCATACAATTCAAATTGTCTGGAGTAGCCTATGACCAGTGCGATGTACACGATTAAAGCAGAGCACAGAATATACAACCAGGTATACATATGCAGCCCCAGGATAGCTTCACCATATCCTTGAGGTGTTGTCACATGCAGTGCAATTTGCCTAAGAGAAATAAAGCTCGTCAAGACGGCTGCCAGCAGCGACAGACTGTAATGACCAGGTCGAATATGATACCTCATATTGAGCAGAAACCCTGAGGCAATGATTAGTATTCCCTGTCGCTGCAATATACAGAGAGGGCAGGGTAACTCCCCCATCACAAATTGAAACCAGAAAGCGACAACCAGAAGAAGGCAGGTGATTGTCAATTCAAAAACACTGGCAAATTTCACAAAATCATTGATCTCACTGCGAGAGTTCATGACCGATCTCCGACAGGTGTCTATAGATAAATTTCCAGGTGCTCGGCAATGTGATGCATAAAAATCAATGCAATCAAAACGAGAGAAATGCTGAACAAAACGATGCCCCATCTTCGATTGAACCAGGCGACAAGCATCGCAAATAATATGAAAATAAAAGACAACAAAGCGTAAGGCATTAACCGTGCTCCCCGGCCCGACGAGACTGTTTCAGAAATGCCGCGCTGCACTGATAAGGCGTTAAAAAGTGACTTCGGGCACCAATCTCGGGCAGGCTTCTGAACATGAAGGCTTCGTAAGAGCATAGCTCTGTCATTTTTTATTGTCAGATAAAAAGCGTCTGTTGAAAGGACGTTTTAAAGAAAGCAGATGTCTGGCTTGGGAAGCAGCCAGCCATTGGCTGGCTGTATACCCGAAAAATCAGGCGAAAGGCCGGATACCCACTTTATTGCGAATATCCTGCAGAAACGGCACTGCTTCAGCACGGGCTTTTTCCGCACCTTTTTTCAGCTCAGCTTCAATAAATGCCGGGTCAGCCATCAACGCGTTATAGCGCTCACGAGGCTCCCTGAGTACATTGTTGATGTATTCAAAGAGTTCATTTTTCAGGTCACCCCAGCCAGCACCGGCTTCGTACTCCTGCCGTTTTTCAGCCACCTCCTGTTCCGTCGCAAAGGCTGAAAAGATCTGAAACAGAGTGCAGGTTTGCGGGTCTTTAGGTTCACCGGGCTCCAGAGAGTTGGTTTTGATCTTGCGGATCAGTTTGAGCAGCTTTTTCTCTGGCACAAACAACGGGATGGTGTTGTCGTAGCTCTTGCTCATCTTGCGACCGTCAAGACCATTGAGAACCGCAGTGTTCTCACCCACCACGGCTTCTGGCAGCACAAACCTGGTTTTGTAGTGGTGGTTCATTCGACCGGCAATATCCCTGGCCATTTCCAGATGCTGAACCTGATCACGACCCACTGGAACACGGTTGGCATTGAACATCAGGATATCCGCCGCCATCAGGATCGGGTAATTGAACAACCCCATCAGTACGCCCTTGTCCGGGTCGGACTCGCCCGCCTCCTGATTGCTCTGGGTAGCAGCTTTATAGGCATGAGCACGATTCATCAGACCTTTGGCGGTCATGCAACCGACAATCCAGTTCAGTTCCATAATTTCCGGAATATCAGACTGACGATAAAAAGTGACACGATCGGTATCCAGACCCAAAGCCAGCCATGTCGCAGCAATTTCCAGCCCTGACTGGTGAATACGCTTGGGGTCGCGCCCCTTGATCAGGGCATGGTAGTCCGCCAGAAAAAGGTAGGACTGAATGTTTTCGTCACGGCTTTCTTCAATCGCAGGACGGATAGCACCCACATAATTGCCCAGATGCGGCGTGCCTGTGGTGGTAATACCGGTTAATACTTTGGTCTTTGTCATGGGGTCACTCATAGGCCTCACGAAGTGGCAATGGGCACTTTACTGGAAACGGGAAGGCGGCATTATAGAAGAGGCAAGGCAGGCATCTCAACCACAGGGGGCACTGCTGTCCGGTTAAACACATTCAAGCTCCATAATCAGGGGCGTCTGAAGCTTGAATATTTTTAACCGGACGAGAAGACTATTCTGATTTCTTGTGACAGCGCTTCCTAATACAAACAGGTTTTTTTGGGCAGCTCAAACCGAAGCAGAGGATATTTTCATAGAAGGTGGAACCTGAAGGGCAAGCATCCCAGGTTGTAAAAATAGAGCAACGAAAAGGATTGCAGCCATCACCATTGCATAAATGGCAAGCAGGAGAAAACTGTTCAACAGTGCATGTACATCTGGGGCAGTCACCCTGGAACGATGGGCTCTCGCATTTGGAGCAAAAATCGTCTTCATCGTTAGCTGCATAGCTAACTTCATTGCCACCCTCATTTTTACTAAGCCAACACCTTGCACAGTTTTGAGGGCTGGGCGCTGCATTGCTACCTTCATTGCTACCTTCATCACTCTCGCTCTGGTCGTTCAAAGCCGGGCGGAAGAAGGGTGAGAAATACAAGGCGCCAACAAATAACCCACATGACTTCTCACCATTATCCGATTCCGTTTCATATCCAAATTCAAATCCTTTGCCGACGGTAGACTGGACGCAGATGTCCAGGTGACCTGCGTTCTGATTTCTGTTTTTGAATACGTAATAGCTCCTGGATATGTATTGATAGCCATTGTCGTTTTTTTCAATATGGGCAAAGGAACTGAGCCAGGTGGCAAGCTGCTCATAGTTTGCATCGAGCCAATCGAAGTTGGCGGTGTACTGTGTGTCCTGGACGACAACACCAAGTAGTCGCGGGTATGCACAGACAAACGAATCAGGTTCAGTTCCGGGGATGACCTTACCAATCAGATCGCCAGCATCTGCTGGCGTGTCGGAAGGCATGCACATCAGGACATCGGGATGAGCAGCCTCAAAGATATGTGTCGTCAATTCGCCAGCATCTTTCATCATGCCAGAGCTGAAATCAGCTTGCATGTTCCTGGGACAGGTATCGGCACGAACATTGAGGGTAATTGTGGACAATAAAAACAGCGTGAAAAAAAGCCTATGCATGAGGGGTTTCATAAATAACTCTTTTTTCATTGTTTAGTAAAACGGATGCAGAGAAAGAGCAAAAAACGTCAAGCGACTTCTTTATAGAATCAAAGTACAAGTGAACAACAAAAGTCACTTTAACCATGCACTGAAAGTCTGGGGAGTAAGAGCCTTGCTCTCGTGTTTTCGATTGGATCAGAATTCGTCAGCTTGATTCTGAGCAGCCAAGACTACGCATGCACCGACTGATAATAGCAAACCCCTGATAAGTCTGCCCAAATAGAGACATTCTCAAGATGTGTCGTACTTATTCTTATTGGTTTTATCTCATCCGGCATCACACTGCCAACCCTGACAGAACAGGTGTGCACTGATTGGTAAAATTGAGACATTGTCCAGATAGCTCTCAAGACACCGGATACTGACAAGAGCCGACATTCGTCGGCCCTTTCTGACACTCAGATTGCACATTTTACAATCAATATTCATGGCAAACGATTACGTCACAATGGCTCTCTTGCTCAGCGATCTGAAACGCAGCAGCAGGAATACAGCAGAAAGCGTGAGTGCCAGCACTAATCCGATCCAGAGACCATGGGGACCCATAGGTTCATCGGCGATAAAATCCGTCAGTCCCAGCGTATAACCCAGTGGCAGAGCAATACCCCAGCAGGCAATCAGAATAATGATCATAGGTACCCGGGTGTCTTTGTAACCCCTTAATGCACCATTGGAAGCGACCTGAATACCATCGGCGTACTGGAACAGTGCAGCAAAGATCAACAGCTGGGCAGCCAAAGTTTTAACCGCAGTATCCCGGGTATAAAGCGATGTCAGAGCATCGGCAAACGCCCACATAACAGAAGCAATCAGGGTGGCTGTCAGCAGGGTCGCTACGATACCCGAATACCCCGAGAACCTTGCTGCCTCAGGGTCACCAGCCCCAAGAGCCTGACCGACCCGTATGGTGATTCCCATGGATAGACTCAACGGCACCATAAAGGCCATGCTGGCGAGATTCAATGCAATCTGGTGACCCGCGACGGTCACTGCGCCCAGTTTGCCGATAACCAGAGCGACCGCCGAAAAGATACTGGCTTCAAAAAAGATGGCCAGACCGATGGGAACGCCGAGTTTCAGGTGAGCAGCTATTCGCCCCATGTCGGGCGATTCAAAACGGTCGAACAGATTCACTTCTGTATGCTTTTGATTGAACCGGGTGTAGCAGAACATCAACAGGCACATCACCCAGAAACAGATAGCTGTTGCATAGCCACAACCTACGCTACCCATTTCCGGAAAGCCGAACTTGCCATAAATCAACACATAATTAAGCGGAATATTGATCAGCAAACCGACAAAGCTGATAAGCATGGCCGGCTTGGTAATGGAGCGCCCTTCGCAATAGCTGACCATGGTTTGATATAAACAGATCCCGGGCACACCCCAGGCCAATGCATCCAGATAAGCATCCGTCCTGGCAGCCATTTCGGCATTGACTTCCAGAACATTGAGCAATGGCATGGCATTCATCATCAACACCATACCGACCACACTTAACACCAGAGACAGCCACATAGCCTGACGAACCGGTGAAGCAATCTGGTCAATTTTTCGGGCACCAAACAGATGGGCGACAGTCGGTGTTGTCGCCATCAGGATACCTCTGATTAACAGATAAATCGGAACCCAGATACTGGAGCCAATAGCCACCGCTGCCAGATCTTCTGCAGAGTATTGACCCGCCATACTGGTATCCACAAAGCCCATACCGGTAGTTGCCAGCTGCGCACCCAGAATCGGGGCAGATAAATAAATAAGCTCTTTAAGTTCCTTGGAATATCGTTGGTATAACGTTGGGCTGGCTGTCATTTTTACTCACTGTTCTGATGTGCTTTTACCAATACTGAATCGGGGTAAAAGTTAAACCATCTTACCAGTCACATAACAACATTTGATATGGCTAATTTGCCGTGACTTTTTGGGGCCCTGCGCGGGATTTTTACCTATTTCCTTTAGCCGGTTACATCGCCTTTTGATGACATATTTGCTACTGTCGGCGGATGCCTGAATTACCTGAAGTTGAAACGACCCGAAGAGGTATTGCACCTCATATTATTGGTCACACCGTATCGGATGTTATTGTTCGCAATCCACAACTGCGCTGGCCGGTTCCGGAACATTTGCAACAGCATTTGTCCGGGCAGGTTATCCGTGCAGTCACCCGACGGGCGAAGTATCTCCTGATCAAAACCGACGCCGGAACCTTATTGGTTCACCTGGGGATGTCCGGAAGCCTGCGCATACTGAAAGAACCGCAGGAAGCCCGAAAGCATGATCATGTCGATCTGGTTTTCAGTCACGGGATAAGGCTGAGATACACCGACCCAAGAAGGTTCGGAGCGGTTCTGTGGATCGACGACGATGTTATGAAACATGACTTGTTAAGCAAACTCGGCCCGGAGCCACTCGGTGATGAATTTACAGCCCAGAGGCTTTATCTCAAATCCAGGGGGAAAAAACAGCCGGTAAAAACGTTCATCATGGACAGCCATGTTGTTGTTGGGGTCGGGAATATTTACGCCAATGAAGCCCTGTTCAAAGCAGGCATCCGGCCTGACAGGCCCTGCGGAAAAATTTCCAAAGCCCGTTACGAGCGACTGACCGAAAGCATCAAAGAGATTCTGGAAAAAGCCGTTAAACAGGGTGGCACAACACTGAGGGATTTTGTCGGAGGCGACGGCAAGCCAGGTTACTTCAAGCAGGAACTGGCTGTCTATGGACGCAAGGGTGAAGCCTGCGTGCACTGTTCAACACCTATAGTAGAGATCCGGCTGGGTAATCGCAGTACCTGTTACTGTAAAAAATGCCAGCGTTAATCTGAACCGGGATTTAACCGACCTTTTGAGGATTAGACATAGTTACAGAAACAAAATAGACTCGCACCGTTGGTTGGGGTGTTCGGAATGAATGTTTTCCGGACTGAGAGAGACCCATTGAACCTGAACCGGATTATACTGGCGTAGGAAACCGACGATTGAACGGGCTCGCTATCCCCGGGAGGATTTCCCCGGCACCGTTCTTCAGATACCTTTTCTACGTCAGTTCGAAGAAGTAAACCGAACGATGACTAATGAAACACCAATTGCCCTTACCATTGCCGGATCGGACAGTGGTGGTGGCGCCGGTATACAGGCAGACCTGAAAGCCTTTTCAGCATTGGGTGCCTACGGCTGCAATGTTATTACCGCTCTGACCGCGCAGAATACTCAGGGCGTGCAGGGTATTTTTGATGTTGAGCCTGCCTTTATCCGCCAACAACTGGATTCAGTCTTTTCCGACCTTTCTATCAAGGCCGTAAAAGTGGGCATGTTGAGCCAGCCAGACGTTATCACAACGGTAGCGGATAGTCTGGCTCACTACCGCCCGGCCTATCTTGTGCTTGACCCTGTGATGGTGGCTACCAGTGGTGACGTTCTGCTGCACCAGAGTGCTATTGAGACTCTCAGGCAATCACTGATTCCCAAAGCCAGTCTGATCACCCCCAATCTGCATGAAGCTGCGGTACTGCTTGACCGCCCGGTGCCCAGAAATCCGGACCAGATGATCGATATGATTGAGCCTCTGCTGGCGCTTGGCTCGCGGGCAGTTCTTCTTAAAGGTGGTCACCTGAGTGCTAGTAATAGTGATGATAAAGCCACTGATTTTTATCACGACGGAAGCTCTTTGCACCGACTGGAATCCGACTGGATACAAACCGGTAACACCCACGGCACAGGCTGCACACTCTCCTCAGCGATCACCGCATTGCTGGCTCGTGGCTACTCCATGAGTGAAGCCATTCCGGAGGCCAAAAAGTACATTGCCCAGGCCATTGCCCATGCCGATCAGCTGAACATCGGTCAGGGTAGCGGACCTGTTCACCACTTTTACAACATCTGGTGATCCGGTCTGAATGTTTGATGTTTTAGTAAAAAATGCTGCTCTGGCTTATGGCGAAAAAGTTATTTTTAATGGTCTTGACCTGACTCTCGCAGGAGGCGAGTGGACCTGTTTGCTCGGTGGCAGCGGGGTTGGCAAGACCAGCCTGTTGCGGTTGATTGCCGGTTTATCCACAGGCCAGCCCTCTACCCCCCAAAAAAATGTCTTAACCACAGCCGGCACTGTGCTCTGCCAGGATGGCTTTTCCCTTGAAGGTCGCATTGCCTGGATGGCCCAGCAGGATCTGCTGCTGCCCTGGTTCTCAGTCATTGACAATATTACGCTGGGTGAACGGCTCAGAGGCTCTCTCTTTAGACGAACAAAAGTCCCTGCCGAAGAAATGGCAAGAGCCAGACATATTCTCGAGCAGGTTGGCCTTGTGGATAAGTCTGACGAATTACCCCAGAACCTTTCCGGTGGACAGCGACAGCGCGTTGCCCTGGCCAGAACCCTGATGGAAAATCGCCCCCTGGTATTAATGGACGAGCCCTTCGGCGCCCTGGACGCCATCACCCGACTGAATCTTCAGGACCTTGCCTGTGAGCTACTGGCTCATCGAACGGTACTGTTGATCACCCATGACCCTCTGGAAGCCCTGAGGCTGGGCCATCGTATTTATCACCTTCAGGGACACCCCGCAAAATTAACCGAAGCCATTATGCCACCCGGTACCCCACCCAGATCATTGGCAAACAGAACCTTGCTGAGCCTGCAGGGTGAACTGCTGGAACGACTGAGACATGAGGAAGAGCATAAATGAAATTCTGGATGCCGCTGCTCAAGCCTTTTCTGGTAGTTCTCGGCCTGTTAGTCATTTGGGAAGCCATTGTCGTACTGTTTTCTATGCCGAACTATATATTACCGGGTCCGCTGGCAGTGCTGAGCAGTATGTACGACAATGCCTCTTTGCTGTGGGAACACACACTCGTCACCCTGACAGAGATGCTGCTGGGTCTGGTTCTGGGGGTTCTGTCGGGCATCCTGCTGGCTATGATTCTGGTTTATTTCGTAACACTTCGACCATGGCTTCTACCACTGCTGCTCATTACCCAGGCGGTTCCGGTCTTTGCACTGGCTCCCATACTGATGCTCTGGTTTGGCTACGGCCTGGCTTCCAAGGTAGTCATGACCATTCTGGTGATTTTCTTCCCGGTAGCCACCTGCTGCTATGACGGCTTGCGCCACACTCATCAGGGCTGGCTGGACATGGCAAAGACCATGGGCGGGAACCGTTTTTCCACACTGCGTCATATCCGCTGGCCGGCAGCCCTTCCTGCCCTCGCCTCCGGCTTGAGGGTTGCGGTTGTCGTGGCTCCCATAGGAGCTGTAGTCGGTGAATGGGTTGGCTCCAGCGCCGGGTTGGGCTACCTCATGTTGCAAGCCAATGCGCGCCTGTGGGTAGACCAGATGTTCGCAGCGCTGACGGTACTGGCTATCTGCTCTGTCGGTCTTTACTTCATGACCGATCTGGCTCTGAAAAAACTTATCCCCTGGCAACCTGCCACCTGACTCTGCTGAGGACTCATAATTTTGCTCGCACAAGAACTATTCAGAAAAGTGTCTGTTCTGCTGTCGCTTCTGTTGGCCAGCTCACTTTCATTTGCCCAACCTGTTAAAGAGCTGAACCTGATGCTGGAGTGGTTCGTCAATCCAGATCATGGGCCTATCGTGATTGCCCGGCAAAACGGCTACTTCAGGGATCAGGGGTTGAAAGTAAATATACAGGAGCCTGCTGATCCTAACCTGCCTCCCAAGCTGGTTGCCGCCGGTGATGTTGACCTCGCCGTCTATTATCAACCCAGCCTGACTCGCGGCGTCGCCAACGGCCTGCCTCTGGCCTGGGCGGGCACCCTGGTTGCGACACCTCTGGATGGACTGATTGTTCTGGAAGATGGGCCGATCCAATCCCTGAAAGACATGAAAGGGAAAACCATTGGCCTGAATATTGGCGGCAATGAGAACGCTTTTCTGGATACGCTGTTCAAACCTTACGGGTTTTCTTCAAAAGACATCAAGATGGTGAATGTTGGCTGGAACCTCTCTTCTTCCCTGATGTCAGGCCGTGTTGATGCAATTATGGGTGCCTACCGGAACTTTGAGCTGAACCAGCTGGCCATCGAAGGTCGACAGGGCAAGATGTTCTATTACGAAGAAAATGGTATCCCTCCCTACGACGAGCTGATTTTTATTGCCAACAGCAAGAAGCATGACAAGCAGGTGATCAGGAAATTCCTGCGAGCCATCGAACTGGGCACCCAGTTTATTGTCAACAATCCGCAAGCCTCCTGGGAAATTTTCAGGGATTACAGTCCCAAAAAGCTGGATAACGAGCTTAACCAACGGGCATGGTTTGATACGGTGTCACGCTTTGCTCTCAGACCCTCGGCCAGAGACACAGGGCGCTATGACCGTTTTGCCCGATTTCTCGAAGCCCATGGCGATCTGAAAAACATTCCAGAAGCTAAAGACTACATGCTGAATCTCTGATGAGCAGAGGGCAAAGCAGCTTCAGGTCAGCTGCCCTGCCTGACAGGCATCAGATAAAACAATCAAAATTCATCGTAATACCGTAATTTCCCTATCTGTTCCGGTGACTGCACCGGAACTTTAACGGCGTTGAATCTGTCGAATGCATTATTTTCTGGATTGAATGCTTCATAGACAAATTCGTTACCATCAACTTTAATAACTTTGGTAATATCCAAACCACCTTTCGGGTTAATAATATTGGCTTTCGATTTAAAGTCATTTAGATCAACGTCTTTATATTTAAAATCGAATTCCAATCTTTCCCAGGTGTCTTTGGGGGAAATGTGTCTAAGATCGAAGATCAACCTTTCCCCCGTGTCTTCAGGGGAAAACCATACACCAGAATAAGCTATTAATTTAAGATTCTGTTCCGGGATTTCTATAACCGTATCATATCTACCGTACAATATATCCTCACTGTAGTATTCACCATACCCTGTAATAATGAACTTTACCGGACCTTTATAGCGCTGAGGTGGGTGGTAAGTAATATATTCGTTAAAAGGTAAATCATCTTTAGAAAGCCAAGTACCTATTATCTCGTTTTCCACTTCTTCAGCGTGTGAATAAGTAAAAGACAGAAATAACATTATATAAGCTGCATATTTAATTTTCATTATCAGGTTTCTCCTATCCAAAAACATACAGACCAACGGAATATGGATTAAGTTCCAGAGATGCCTGAAAAACATTCCATCCACCAGAAACTGCATGCTGAATCACCGATGGGCAGAGGACGAACCGGCCCCGGACAAGTTGCTCTGCCTGTCAGGCCTCAAAAAAGTCAGTCGGATATCATCAAGATACGGTAGTTGCTTTATCTGTTCCAGTGACTGACCCGGAAGTTTAACAGTTTTGAATTTGTCAAATCCCTTGCTATCTGGATTGTATTCTTCGTAGATAAATTCGTTAGCATCAACTTGTACAACTCTGGTAAGAGATAAACCTTGAGCTGGGTCTAAAATTTCTTTTCTGACTCTATGACGATCTAAATCAACGTTTTTGCTCTTAACATCGAGAATCATTTTTTCCTGTGAGTCTCTGGGAAAAAACCATAAACCACTGAAAGCTATTGCTTTACTACTGAGCATTGGCATTTCTACAACCACATCATATCTGCCGTATAATACATCCTCGCTAAAGCATTCACCACATCCTCTAATATTGAACAATGCCGACCCTCCAAACTGACAAGGTGGATGATAAGTTATATATCTATTAAAGGGTAAATTATCTCTGATAAGCCAAGTGCCTATTATCTGCTTTTCCACTTCATCGGCGTGTAAATAAGTAAAAGACAGAAGTAGTATTATGCAAGCTGCATAGTTAAGTTTCATTATCAGGTTCCTGGTATCCAAAAAAAATACAGTTCAGTGAAATATATATTAGGAATCCATAGATACCTGACAAAAAATCCCGAAGGACAGCACTGTCGTGCTGTCCATAAATTTGTGATAGATGGAATTAATTACCTGGTCAGTCAGGCGAAGCCTTAATATTCTGGCTGAAGATCCTTGTCCAAAACCCTGAGCAGACCGGTTAGCGATCGTATCTCGTAATCAGGTCTGCGGTCGCCATTGAACGCCTTGTCAGCAGGATTAAACCAGACGGTTCCAATTCCCAGTGCTCCGGCACCAGCAACATCAGCTTTCAGGCAATCTCCCACATGAAGGGTCTCATCGGGAGTCACCCCGGCACGTTCCATGGCTTTCAGGAACAGAGTCGGCTCTGGTTTCAGACTGTTGTAATCCTCTGCCTTGAGAGCAAAGTCAAAAAACTCACTGACCGATAATTTCTCAACATCGATATTGCCATTGGTGACCGCAGCCAGCGTATAGTCTGCTGACAGATGGGAGAGGACCGGCTGAACTTCGGGAAAACACTTCACATCATGACGCCACTCCATAAACTCCCGCATCAAGTCACCGGCAATTTCTTCCGCTCTTGATTCCGGGCAATCGCAGTCTTGCAGAATCTTCTGCAGAGAAAACCGGCGCAGTTCCGTAATCTGATATTTGAGCTGCGGATGATCCTCCAGGAGTTTGACCCGATACTCAAACACTTGCTTGGGGTTCATTCTATCGTGGGTTGCTGGCCAGTATTCACAGAGTTTTTTCCAGGCTTTCTGTTCTGCCCGAATCAGCACCGGCATGTTTTCCCAAAGCGTGTCATCCAGATCGAAAGTGATCAGCTTTATCATTATTTTTTCCTTTTGGGTTCTTTTATTGCTGAAGGCTCCTGATCTTCGGTAACTCTCTCTTCCCTATCAGACGGTTCATTAACAGAGGTCGTCTTACTGACTCTCTGTGCTCTCGGATGAGCCTTATCATATACGTCGGCAAGATGTTGAAAATCAAGATGGGTATATATCTGGGTAGTGGCAATATCACTGTGCCCCAACAGCTCCTGAACCGCCCTGAGATCGCCACTGGACTCCAGCAGATGACTGGCGAAAGAGTGTCTCAGCAGGTGAGGATGCATACGCCCTGAGAGACCCCTGTCTCTGGATAGCTGACTCACACGGTTTTGCACCTGACGGGCACTGATACGATTACCCTGCTTTGAGAGAAACAGGGCCTGTGCATTTTTTTCCGGAAAAATAACTCTGACGGACAGCCATTTTTTTATAGCTTCACGCGCCTTTCGACCCACCGGCAGCCAGCGTTCTTTTTTGCCCTTGCCCAATACGATCACCTGCCTGTAATCATCCTGGAAACTATTGAGATTCAAGCCAACCAGTTCCGAGAGGCGCAGCCCCGAAGAATAGAACAGTTCCAGGATAGCCAGATCCCTGATCACTAATGGGTCATCATCCTCCTGATCGAGCAGTCTGGCGAGTTGATCGGCATCCATGGTGACAGGTAACTTTCTGCCCACCTTGGGTGCAGTGACTCTCTGGGCAGGGTTATCTGCAACCTTTCCCTGCCGGTTAAGGTAACGATAAAAACTGCGAACGGATGAAAGCAGGCGATGCAGACTCTTCTGCCCAAGGCCCTGGCCATGCAACTCTGCCAGCCATGTCCGGAGCTGGCGTTCTTCAAGCTTTTGCCACTGAGTGATTCCAAGCACTTCGGCCTGCTTCAGTAATTTACCCAAATCTCTCTGATACGCCGAGCAGGTATGAACAGAGCTATTTTTTTCAAACTTCAGATAATCGAGAAAAGCATCAATATCCTGTTGCAGGAAACCCATGACAGAACCTTTGGTAAGCACATCTGTTCATCATTCACCAAGCCCTCTATCCGTGCAATATCGATAACGATGGTTCTTTTGCATTTTTGCGGGAAATATAGCTCGCGACCAGCTTCCCGTTACCCGCAGGGAACCAAAACCAGATACAAGTGTCAAATGTTAAAACAGTGAGGTTTTCATATGAATGCTACCGAAGGTATTAGATGTGCAATATGCCACGATTCAGCAGAATGCAGTCCCTTCAAGCTAACATGCGGACATGCTTTTGGTAAATCGTGCGTACGGGTATGGCTGGAAAGTTCTGAGCACAAGAGCTGCCCGATGTGTAGAAAAGAATTAACTGATGACGAAATAACACAGATAAACGATCTCCCGTTATATGATCGAACTGTTAATGTTTTGAAAAAAGCTACCCCAATCTTTACCAAAACTGCTTCGTTTTATCTCAGGTTTTGCTGCATTTACGTTGCTGTTTCCGCAATTAAGTTAAAGTCTGAAGCTTTCTCAGTTTCATATATTACCAGTATTTTGAATCCTGCCGTGTCTATTCCAACAGGCGTTATCGGGGCTCTCGGGGCTGCTACTGGTGTCCCCAGAGTTTATTCAACTGCTGCCGGGGCTGCATTCGGGGCTAGTGTCATGGCTGTGTCTAATAATTCTTTCGTTAAAACTTTCCCTGAACGGGTTATAGTAGGGGTCATTTCTGGGGCTACAATAGCTTTTACATCATATAACAGTAGGAGGTGAGTTTCACTTTCATCCGCTTCGACCTCGCAGTGACTCGTGATTAAGGCAATGAACCGTACAATTATCCTGATTCGAGCGAGTGAGTGCGTTTAAGGCTCTGCGACTCACGGAAAGTACCCCATCTGGCAATTCTGAAGTTCTTGTCTATTCTCTGTCTGTTCTACCAGTATCAGTCAATAGCGTCCCTTTCTTTTTCCAGAGCAGAAAGTCAGCACAGGTTGTTCCGGCGTTTTCCGTCAGACAAGAAGGGGCGGGTTGGTATTATTAACACCCGTTGTTTAGAAAGATTTGAATGCGTTTTTACCGTTTCTTCCTGGCATTTGTTCTTTTACTACTGGCTCTGGCGGTCCTGCCGTTATGCTATTGTGCAACCATTATTGACCGAAACAATCACGATGGACACAGGGTTCGGATTGAAATCAATGATGGTGCAGATCCGCAGCGGGCGAGTCCTTGGCAAGTCAGTTTGCTGCTTCCGGAAGGCTTCAATAACCGAAAAAGCAGCCTTTGTTTTATGGCACCTGTGGTGCCAGCAGATTCGAACAGTATCCCGCTATTGACCTCGAACGACCCGGGTGACTATTGCTACCAGCTGACAGAGAAGCAAACACCCGTCTTTCAGGATGTCTCAAAACGTGCCTCTGAAAACAAATCCACGACGGAAGACAGACCAGAGTCGGCTTTTATCACCACCAATCAATCGCTGAAACCCCATACTACTTCTCATAGAGAGGGCTTAAAGGCAGGTAATGGTGGTGGAGAACCATCGGGCAAGGTATCAGGTAAAGCTCCAAAGGACGAAAGTAACGACCACCAAAAAGAAAAAAAAGGTGAACCTGGAGATCAGGGGAGCGACTCACCGGGAGAAAGCAATTATGGCAGCGAAGAGGGTGATAACAGAAAAGACGACGATGGAAAAGAAAGTGCAAAAAACACCAGGACTCAAGACCTTCAGCTAATTGCCAACCAACTCGTAGCCCTCATTGAAAGCGACGATCCCGATGCTGTTTTTATGCTAAGGCAAATACTGGATGAGCTGAACATGCCTCAGCGTTTGCAGGTTCTCGAAACAAAAAGCACAAACACCTGTGGTAATACAGTCACGCCTCTTGAGGCAATATTGAAACTGCAGCGTTCTTTCTATGAGAACTCAACGCGCAATCGGTTTATTGAGCAGATGATAGAAGCTACGAGTGATCAAACAAGGACTTTGGATGATTTTAACATTCCAACTGACCGGTCAATGCCCGAATCAGACGACAATAACCTGATGATTTTGTATAAGATTGTTCAGGACATCATCAACAGATTCAATCAATCTGACCAACAGCCATCAATAGGACACTTTGAAAAATCTTGCATTGCTGAGTACTTCGTTCAATTACTCCTGCTTTATTCAAACCCACTTGAATCCATTCGTGAGCTGTTAGGGGAAATATCAGATTCAGTCATCAGACACGATATTATGAATTCTGCACAATCATTAACATTCTCCACTCCTTTTCACGATATCCTTATACAACTTGAACAGCACCCATCGTTCCATGAATTAGAACGCCTCTCAAATGAACTGATAAGGCAGGCGCCTGGTTCGCACTTACATAATGAGGAGGCAACCCCGTCGGGTGCAGAATTAACGACACGGGTTCAAAAAACCCGAGAGCGATTGTGCGAACATTACAACAGGCTCTGCCGTGTGAATTTTAAGTGCTGTGGTTTGTATTTCCCCTGCCACAAATGTCATAACGAGAGCGATAAATGCAAAGTGACAGATTGCAGGGCTGTTGATGCAACATGGCTTCTATGTTCTGTATGTGGATATGAAGGGACGATTACTGAGAACTCTCAGACATGTCCAAACTGTAACGAACAAATGTCGCAATATTTCTGTGCACTATGCAAACACTTTACCGATACGGAAAAAGAACCATCCCACTGCGATAAATGCGGCCTTTGCCGAGTAGAAAAGGATATAACCTATCACTGTGATGTTTGCAATGTCTGTCTGGATATTCGCTTAAAAGGCAATCACAAATGCCGGGAAAACTCAGGCCACGATGACTGCGGCATCTGCCTGGAAGATGCCTTTCGCGGTAGCCAAATATTGCCCTGCTTCCACAAAGTTCATAGGGAGTGCGCCATTGCGATGATGCAAAACGGGATAAGAACCTGCCCTGTTTGCAGATACCCTCTTTACAGTCCGTTGGATGAAAACAATAATTAACCGTCTGACCGGATTTAATAATCACCGTCGTGATCGCTTCATTTTTATAAGCAAGTAACCCATTTAGCAATTCAGAAATTCTTGTCTATTCTCTATTTGTTCTGCGAATAATAAGATCGGTCAATAATGTTGCTCTATTTTTCAATTGCAGAAAGTCAGCACAGATTGTCCTGACTTTTTTATCAGACCAGAAAGTTGGTGTTATTAACACAAGTTATTTGGAAAGGTTTGAATGCATTTTTACCGTTTTTTCATGGCATTTGCACTTTTCCTAATGGTTATGATGACTGTGCAGTTGTGCCATTCCTCCACCATCATTGACCGACACTATCCCGATGGACGCAGGGCTCGGATTGAAATCAATAATGGCACAGATCCTCAGGGTGTGAGTCAGTGGCGAATGAATTTGCTGCTTCCGGAAGATTTCGATGACCAAAACAGCACCCTTTGCTTTAAGGCACCCCTGGTGTCAGCAGATTGGAACAGTATCGCACTATTGGTCAACAACGACTTGAGTAACTATTGCTATCAGCTGGTAATAGCCGCAAAGGAGCAAACATCCGTCTTTCAGGATGTCTCAAAACGTGCCTCTGAAAACAGCCTGCTTGTACGCTTGAAATCCAGGACGGCAGACAAACCGGAGTTGGCTTCTGTCGCCATCCACCAACTCCTGAGCGGCAAATCCCATGCTACCCCACTAACCCTTCTGGTTTACCCCGACAGGATGACTGACCCTGGGCTGGAAGTCGGCCAAACCCGAAATAGCACACTGACAATGACGGGAGACAGACTGGCTGGCAACGCAGATTTTTCCGGTGGCGGCAATGGAGGCTTCTTTTACTCGCCCCCTCCACCATGGGGAGGAGGTGGGAGACCATCAGGATTATTCGACATAGATCTGGTTGTCCTGAAACCCGTCAGCAACTGGCTAATGTCTAAGGGCAAGGACTCCAGCTCTTTTGAGAAACAGCCATACCCGGCGCGTTTGAAAATGACACGCGTTAACGCAGATGGCTCCTCCAGTGAAGCCGTTATACCCATTGGCTGGCTTGACTTCCTGAGCACTGATCAACTGACCGATGTTAATTTCTGGAACACTCTCTTCCAGCGTGCCGCCACTTCTTGCCCGGTGAGTGAGAGTCTTCAATGGCAGCTTGGCTGTTTGAAACTGTTTTTTGAACGCACTGCCCTGAAGGCAAATCATTCAGGAGGCTTGAAGGCAAGTAATGGAGATGGAGAACCATCAGGTAAGGCATCCGATAAAGCACCAAAGAACGAAAATAACGACCATCAAAAAGAAAAAAAAGGTGAACCTGAAGATGAGAAGAGCCATTCAACCAAAGAAGGCAATGATGGCAGTGAAGAGGGTAATAACAGAAAAGACGACAACGGTAAAAAAAGTGCAAAAAACACCAGGACTCAAGACCTTCAGATAATTGCCAACCAACTCATAGCACTCATTGCAAGCGACGATCCCGATGCCGTTTTTAAGCTGAGGCAAATACTGGATGAGCTGGACATGCCTCAGCGTTTGCAGGTGCTGGAAACAAAAGGCACAAACACCGAAGGCAACACTGCCACGCCTCTTGAGGCGATATTGGAACTGCAGCGTTCTTTCTATGAGAACTCAACGCGCAATCGGTTTATTGAGCAACTGATAGAAGCTACCAGCGAGCAAACAAGGACTTTGGATGATTTTAACATTCTGTCTGAACTCCAACCGATCATTTCACCTCACCAGACATTGCCCGAAGCTGTCAACAACAACCTGACGATTTTGTACAAGATTGTTCTGGATATAATCCACAGGGTCAATCAATCTGGCCAGCAGCCGCCCTTAGGACAATTTGAAAAATGTTGCTTTACCGAGTACCTGGTTCATTTGTTACTGTTCTATTCAAACCCAATTCAATCGATTCGTGACCTGTTAGAGAAAATACCAGACTCAGTCATGATCTGTGATATTATGTTTTTTGCAAAATCACTGACATTCTCCATCTCTTTTCGCAACGCTTTTTTACGACTTAAACAGCACCCATCGCGCGATGAATTAGAACGCCTTTCAAATGAGTTGATGTGGCGGGCGCTTACTGCTAACTCGCAACAAGTGCTTTCTATAAAGCCTGTAATCAATCACAGTGGTAATGGCTACTTACAGCAAGGAGCCAGCCCAAAACATCCCGCCCTTGCTGATCAGCAAAATCCCTCTTCCCAAAAGCGATTACAGACAAGACGTGCACATGATAATCATCAGACCAATGGGGCACAGGAACGATCCGATTTGGAAGTGTCGAGGAGAAATCAAAACGTCTTAAGTCCATATCCGATCAATACTTCCCGTCTCGTCGAGCTGAAAAGACACGCTGATGAAAAAAGAGAGAAAAAAAGACAACGGATAAGACAGATAGAAAGACAACAGAAGGCAGCGGCCAGCCCGGCGATGCAGAGCAATGGCAAAAAGTGCTCTGCTTCTTACCAGCAGTCGAGCAACCATAATGAGGAGACAAACCAACCGGACGGGCAGCTAAAGACATCTGTGCAAGAAAATCGAAAGCCTTTGTGCGGTCATTACCATAGGTTATGCCGTGTGAACTTTGGTTGCTGTGCCGGGTATTTCCCCTGCCAAAGGTGCCATAACATGAGTGATTATTGCGAGATTAAAGATCACCGGGCTGATAAAGCAATAAAGCTAAAGTGTTCTATCTGTAACTACGAGGGGGACATTACGGAAGACTCCCAGACGTGCCCGGGATGCGACCAGCTGATGTCGGACTATTTCTGTGCAAAATGCAAACACTTCACCAATTTAGAAAAAAAACCGTTCCACTGTGATAAATGCGGCATTTGCCGAAAATTCAAGGATAAGTGCTTTCACTGTGATGTTTGTAATGTCTGCCTGGATAGAAGGTATCAAGACAATCACAAATGCCGGAAAAACTCAGGCCACGACGAGTGCTGCATCTGCCTGGAAGATGCCTTCTCCGGCTGCGTGATACTGCATTGCTCCCACAAAGTACATCGTGATTGCGGCGATGCAATGATTAAAAGTGGGATAACAACCTGCCCTCTTTGCAGACGCTCTCTGTACAAACCGTAATAAGTACCTAACCAGTTGGTTTCGCATATTCTGGACGGCGGCTTTTTCCACCCTTCTGCGTTCCAACTCTGGTTGCGTAGCTATGGCTACGCGCCCGTCGTTGCGCCTTGAAGGATGAAAAAATCCACTCGCCAGAATATGCGAAACCAACTGGCCAGGTACTTATAGCAATTCTGACACACTTGACTATTCTCTGTTTCTACTACAAATAACGGGATTGACCAATGATGTTCCTTTATTTTTCAGAGCAGAACTGTTTTTGCCCATTCTGTCTATCAGATAAAGAGAACAAGTCGCAATTATTGACACAAGTTCTGTAGTGCAATTTGTATGCATTTTTACCGCCTTTTCACAGCATTTGTTCTTTCACTGCTGGCTATGGCGGTCGTGCCTTTATGCTATTGCTTAACCATCATTGACCGACACAATCCCAATGACAGGGTTCGGATTGAGATCAATGAGGGAACAGATTCTCAGGGTGTGAGTCAGTGGCAATTGAGTTTGCTGCTTCCGAAAGGCTTCAATGACCGAAAAAGCATCCTCTGCTTTAAAGCACCTGTGGTGCCAGCAGATTCGAGCAGTATCGCACTATTGGTCACGACCGACTTGAGTGACTATTGCTATCAGATAGTCATAGTGACAGGGGAGCAAACACGCGTCTTCCATGGTATCTCAAAACGGGCCTCTGAAAGCGGCACACGGGTTCGCTTAAAATCAACGACAGCAAACAGACCAGAGTTGACTTCTGTCACCAGCAATCAACCCGTCAAACCCCATACAGCTCCTCTTACCCTTCTAATCTATTCCGACAACATCACGGAAAGTGTGCTGGAAACAAGACAAACCCGAAATAACACACTGGCAATGAGAGGTGACAAGCTCGCTGGCAACACAGATTTTTCCGCTGGCGGTGATGAAGGCTTCTCCTATTCACCGCCTCCACCATGGGGAGGAGATGGGAGGCCATCGGGATTATTCGACATAGACCTGGTTATCCTGAAACCCGTCATCAACTGGCTGATGTCCATGGGCAAGGATTCCAGCTCATTTGAGGAACAGCCATCCCCGGCGCGTCTGAAAATGACACGCATCAATGCAGATGGTTCTTCCAGTGATGCCGTTATAACCTTGGGTTGGCTTGACTTTCTGGACATTGAACAACTGACCGATGTTAATTTCTGGAACACCCTCTTCCAGCGTGCCGCCACTTCTTGCCCGGACAGCGAAAGCCTTCAGTGGCAGCTTGGCTGTTTGAAGCGATTTCTTGAGTACACTGCCTTGAAGACAGATCATGCTGGTGGCTTAAAGGCAGGTAATGGGGATGGAAAACCATCAGGTAAGGCATCCGATAAAGCATCAAAGGAAGAAAATAACGACCATCAAAAAGAGAAAAAAGGTGAACCTGAAGATCAGCAGAACAATTCACCGGGAGAAAGCAATCATGGCAGTGAAGAGGGTGATAACAGAAAAGACGACAATGGAAAAGAAAGTGCGAGAAACGCCAGGATTCAAGACCTTCAGGTAATTGCGAACCAACTCGTTGCCCTCATTGAAAGCGACGATCCCGATGCCGTTTTTAAGCTGAGACAAATACTGGATAAGCTGGACATGCCTCAGCGTTTGCAGGTTATCGAAACAAAAAGCACAAACACCAGTGGTAATAGTGTCACGCCTCTTGAGGCAATATTGAAACTGCAGCGATCTTTCTATGAAAACTCAACGCGCAACCGGTTTATCGAGCAGCTAATCGAAGCTACGAGCGTTCAAACAAGGACTTTGGATACTGTCAACATTCTGTCTGAACGCCAACCAATGATTCCACCTGACCGGTCAATGCCCGAAGCTGGTGACAATAACCTGATGATTTTGTATAAGATTGTTCAGGACATCATCAACAGGTTCAATCAATCTGTCCAACAGCCATCATTAGGACACTTTGAAAAATCTTGCTTGACTGAGTACTTCGTTCAATTACTCCTGCTCTATTCAAACCCACTTGAATCCATTCGTGAACTGTTGGAGAAAATATCAGATTCAGTGATAAGACGCGATATTATGATTTTTGCACAATCATTTACATTCTCCATCCCTTTTCGAGAAACCCTGATACAACTTGAACAGCACCCATCGTTCCATGAGTTAGAACGCCTCTCAAATGAACTGATGAGACAGGCGCCCGCTTCCCGCATACTGCAAGAGCCCTCACTAGTTAACAGCACCGGGTCTACCGGCAGTTCCCCTGTCTTGCCAGCTTATAGATACTTACAGCAAGGGGCCAGGCCAAAGCTTTCTGACCCTGGTGATCAGCAAAATGCCTCTTCCCAAAAGCGATTTCAGACAGGGTCTTCTTATGGTAATCATCTCACCAACGGAGCACACAACCGATCCGATTTGGAGGCGTCTGGGATAAATCAAAACTTCTCAACTAAACATTCGACCGATGACTCCCTTCTCGTTGGGCTGAAAGGCCGCGCTCAGGAAAAAAAAGAAAAAAAAAGACAACAGACTAAAGAGTTAACTGAACAGGCTCAAGAATTACCATTAGAGAAGCAGTCTTTAACTGCAGAAGTTCAAGCGTTAAGAACAATGATTCAGGAGCTAACTAAGAAGATTCAAGGATTAAAACTAGAGAATCAGGAGTTAGTTGTGATGAGTGAAAACCTGGTTACAAAAAATCAGGAGCTTTATAAGTGTATGGTCAAAGCAACCACTGAAGCACTGCATTTGAAGGAACAAATCAAAAGGTTGCACGTTGATCTCAGAAGACAACAAGAATTAGTAGACCATTTGATCCATCGAGCAGATAATCAGACGGCATCGGCCAATCTGCTCCATCAGATGTTTCAGGCTAATAGTCTGGCGGTACGTAGCAATGGCACAGCGTTTTTTGTTCCTTTCCATCCGAACACCGACAATGAGAAGGCAAACCCGCCGAAAGAGCAGTTAAAGACATCTGCACAAGAAAAACGAAAGCCATTGTGCAGAGATTATCGCAGGCTCTGCTATGTAAAATTTCAGTGCTGTCAATGGTACTTCCCATGCCATAGGTGTCATAACAGAAGTGATCGATGCGAAGTTACCTCTCGAATAGCTCTTCAGGCAATGCGGCTTTTATGCTCTGTGTGTGGATTCAATGGGGAGATTACAGAAAACTCTCAGACATGCCCTAACTGCAATGAGCAAATGTCGCAATATTTCTGTGCAAAGTGCAAACACTTCACCGATAGGGAAAAAAAACCCTACCACTGCGATAAATGCGGCATGTGCCGAGTTGAAGAGGATAAAAACTTTCACTGTGATACTTGCAATGTCTGTCTGAATATAGGGTTACAAAACAATCACAAATGCCAGGAAAACTTAGGACAAAATCTCTGCTGCATCTGCCTGGAAGATACTTTCACCAGCTCCGTCAGGCTGAACTGCTCCCACATAATTCATTACGAGTGCGGCATTGCGATGATTCGTAACGGGATTAGGACCTGCCCTGTTTGCAGACATTCTCTATACGATCCGCCGGTTGAAAACAATAATTAACCATCTCACCGGATTTAATAGTCGCCGCCATCAAATAGCAGCACCGGACTGCTACCACAACCCGGTATCAAGCCCTGCAAGACACTTTCAGGTTGATACTGACGAAGGCTCTGTTGCACAAAAAAGTAACACAAATAGCAATACAGAAATTCTTGTCTACTCTCTGTTTGTCTTAGGGATAATAAAACCGGTCAATAATGTTCCTTTATTTTACCAGAGCAGAAAGTCAGCACAGGATTGTCCTGACGTTTTCTGTCAGACAGGGATTTGAATGCATTCTTACCGTTTATTCATAACATTTGTTCTTTTCCTGATGACTATGTTGGTTGTGACCTTGTGCAATTCCTCAACCATCATTGACCGACATAATCCCGGTGGGCAAAAGGTTTGGATTGAAATCAATGACGGCACAGACCCCCAGGCTGTCAGTGAGTGGCAAGTGAGTTTGCTGCTTCCGGACAATTTCAACAATCGAAACAGCACCCTTTGCTTTAAGACACCTGTCGTGTCAGCAGATCCGAACAATATTGCTATATTGATGACAAACGACCAGAGCAACTATTGCTACCAACTGTTGATACTGACAAAAGAGCAAACACCCGACTTCCAACATCTCTCTCAACATGTCTCTAAAAATGGCACACTTATTCGCTTGAAATCCACGACGGCAGACAGACCAGAATTAACTTCTGTCACCACCGATCAACTCCTTAACGACAATCCCCATACGACCCCATTAACCCTTTTGGTCTATTCCGACAACACGACCGGCAGTGAACTGGAAACCGGCCAAACCCGGAATAACACAGTGACATTGACAGGCGACAAGCTCGCTGGCATCGCTGATTTTCCCGGTGGCGGCAAGGGTGGCTTCTTCTATTCACTCCCACCCCCACCCTGGGGAGGTGGCGGAGGGAGACCATCGGGATTATTTGAAATAGATCTGGTTATGCTGAAACCCGTCATCAACTGGCTGATGTCCATTGGTAAAGATTCTATTTCGTTTCAGGAGCAAGCATTCCCGGCACGTCTGAAAATGACACGGGTTAATGCCGATGGCTCTTCCAGCGAAGCCGCTATACCTGTTGGCTGGCTTGACTTCCTCAATATTGAACAACTGAACGATGTTGATTTCTGGAACACCCTCCTCCAGCAGGCCGCCACTTCCTGCCCCGCCAGCGAAAGCCTCCAATGGCAGCTTGGCTGTTGCAAACGATTTCTTGAGCGTACTGCCTTGAAGACAAATCATGGCGGTGGCCTGATGGCAGCTAATGGGGAGGGACAGCCCTCTGGCAGCGCACCCAATTCGGGGCCAAAGAACGAAAATAACGATCACCAAAAGGAGAAAAAAGAAGAACCTGAAAATCAGGACAACCAGTCACCGGGAGAAGGCCATGATGGCAGCGGAAATGGCAACAACAGAAAAGACGACGATGGCGAAGAGAGTGGAAAAAATACTACCGCTGAAGACCTTCAGGTACTTGCGAACCGGCTCGTTGCCATCATTGAAAGTAAATACCCCGGAGCAGTCTTTAAACTGAGACAAATACTGGATAAGCTGGACATGCCTCAGCGTTTGCAGGTTATCGAAACAAAAAGCACAAACACCAGTGGTAATAGTGTCACGCCTCTTGAGGCAATATTGAAACTGCAGCGATCTTTCTATGAAAACTCAACGCGCAACCGGTTTATCGAGCAGCTAATCGAAGCTACGAGCGTTCAAACAAGAACTTTGGATACTGTCAACATTCTGTCTGAACGCCAACCAATGATTCCACCTGACCGGTCAATGCCCGAAGCTGGTGACAATAACCTGATGATTTTGTATAAGATTGTTCAGGACATCATCAACAGGTTCAATCAATCTGTCCAACAGCCATCATTAGGACACTTTGAAAAATCTTGCTTGACTGAGTACTTCGTTCAATTACTCCTGCTCTATTCAAACCCACTTGAATCCATTCGTGAACTGTTGGAGAAAATATCAGATTCAGTGATAAGACGCGATATTATGATTTTTGCACAATCATTTACATTCTCCATCCCTTTTCGAGAAACCCTGATACAACTTGAACAGCACCCATCGTTCCATGAGTTAGAACGCCTCTCAAATGAACTGATGAGACAGGCGCCCGCTTCCCGCATACTGCAAGAGCCCTCACTAGTTAACAGCACCGGGTCTACCGGCAGTTCCCCTGTCTTGCCAGCTTATAGATACTTACAGCAAGGGGCCAGGCCAAAGCTTTCTGACCCTGGTGATCAGCAAAATGCCTCTTCCCAAAAGCGATTTCAGACAGGGTCTTCTTATGGTAATCATCTCACCAACGGAGCACACAACCGATCCGATTTGGAGGCGTCTGGGATAAATCAAAACTTCTCAACTAAACATTCGACCGATGACTCCCTTCTCGTTAGGCTGAAAGGCCGCGCTCAGGAAAAAAAAGAGAAAAAAAGACAACAGACTAAAGAGTTAACTGAACAGGCTCAAGAATTACCAGTAGAGAAGCAGTCTTTAACTGCAGAAGTTCAAGCGTTAAGAACAATGATTCAGGAGCTAACTAAGAAGATTCAAGGATTAAAACTAGAGAATCAGGAGTTAGTTGTGATGAGTGAAAACCTGGTTACAAAAGATCAGGAGCTTTATAAGTGTATGGTCAAAGCAACCACTGAAGCACTGCATTTGAAGGAACAAATCAAAAAGTTGCACGTTGATCTCAGAAGACAACAAGAATTAGTAGACCATTTGATCCATCGATCAGATTATCAGACGGCATCAGCCAATCAGAGGGTACAAACCAATAATCTTGCGATGAACAGCAATGGCACAGTGTTTTTAGCTCCTTTCCATCCGTTGAACACCGACAATGAGAAAGCAAACCCGCCGAAAGAGCAGTTAAAGACATCTGCACAAGAACAACGAAAGCCATTGTGCAAAGATTACCGCAGGCTCTGCTATGTAAAATTTGAGTGCTGTCAATGGTACTTCCCTTGCCATAAATGTCATAACAAAAGTGATCGATGCGAAGTTACCTCTCGAAAAGCTGCTCACGCAACGCAGCTTTTATGCTCTGTGTGTGGATTCAATGGGGATATTACGGAAGACTCCCAGACATGCCCGGGATGCAACGAACTAATGTCGGAGTATTTCTGTGCACAATGCAAACACTTCACCGATTTAGAAAAAAAACCATACCACTGCGATAAATGCGGAATTTGTCGAACATCTAAGGATAATGCCTTTCACTGTGATGTTTGTAATGTCTGCATGAATACAAGACTTCAAGACAGTCACAAATGCCGGGAAAACTCAAGGCACGATGAGTGCTGCATCTGCCTGGAAGATACCTTCTCCGGCGGCAGGATAATGCCTTGCAGTCACAAGGTACATCGTGAGTGCGGCGCTGCAATGTTTATAAACGGGATAAGAACCTGTCCTATTTGCAGACACCCTTTAGACGCCTGGTTTGATGAAATATTCATTAAACCATCTGACTGAATTTAATAGTCGCTACCAGCGACCGCGTCTGACTTGCATAGGGAGTTAGAACGTTCGATTGGTAAAAATGAGTTTTTAAAAATAGCAGCACTGTACTGCTACCACAGCCCGGTATCAAGCCCTGCACGACACTTTCAGGTTGATAATGCCGAAGACTCTGATACACATAACGAGTCACTCAAATAGCAATTCAGGAATTCTTGTCTACTCTCTGTTTGTCTTACGGATAATAAAACCGGTCAATAATGTTCCTTTATCTTTCCAGAGCAGAAAGTCAGCACAGAATTGTCCTGACGTTTTCTGTCAGACAGGGATTTGAATGCATTCTTACCGTTTATTCATAACATTTGTTCTTTTCCTGATGACTATGTTGGTTGTGACCTTGTGCTATTCCTCAACCATCATTGACCGACATAACCCCGGTGGGCAAAAGGTTCGGATTGAAATCAATGACGACACAGACCCTCAGGCTGTCAGTCAGTGGCAAGTGAGTTTGCTGCTTCCGGACAATTTCAACAATCGAAACAGCACCCTTTGCTTTAAGACACCTGTCGTGTCAGCAAATCCGAACAATATTGCTATATTGATGACAAACGACCAGAGCAACTATTGCTACCAACTGTTGATACTGACAAAAGAGCAAACACCCGACTTCCAACATCTCTCTCAACAGGCCTCTAAAAATGGCACACTTATTCGCTTGAAATCCACGACGGCAGACAGACCAGAATTAACTTCTGTCACCACCAATCAACTCCTTAACGGCAAACCCCATACGACCCCATTAACCCTTTTGGTCTATTCCGACAACACGACCGGCAGTGAACTGGAAACCGGCCAAACCCGGAATAACACAGTGACATTGACAGGCGACAAGCTCGCTGGCATCGCTGATTTTCCCGGTGGCGGCAACGGTGGTTTCTTCTATTCACTCCCACCCCCACCCTGGGGAGGTGGCGGGGGGAGACCATCGGGATTATTTGAAATAGATCTGGTTATCCTGAAACCCGTCATCACCTGGCTGATGTCCATAGGCAAGGATTCTATTTCGTTTGAGGAGCAACCCACCCCGGCACGTCTGAAAATGACACGGGTTAATGCCGATGGCTCTTCCAGCGAAGCCGCTATACCTGTTGGCTTGCTTGACTTCCTCAATATTGAACAACTGAACGATGTTGATTTCTGGAACACCCTCCTCCAGCAGGCCGCCACTTCCTGCCCCGCCAGCGAAAGTCTCCAACGACAGCTTGGCTGTTTCAAACGATTTCTTGAGCGTAGTGCCTTGCAGACAAATCATGGCGGTGGCCTGATGGCAGCTAATGAGGAGGGGCAACCCTCTGGTAGCGCACCCAATTCGGGGCCAAAGGACGAAAATAACGATCACCAAAAAGAGAAAAAAGAAGAACCTGAAAATCAGGACAACCAGTCACCGGGAGAAGGCCATGATGGCAGCGGGAATGGCAATAACAGAAAAGACGACGATGGCGAAGAGAGTGGAAAAAATGCTACCGCTGAAGACCTTCAGGTACTTGCGAACCGGCTTGTTGCCATCATTGAAAGTAAATACCCCGGAGCAGTTTTTAGACTGAGACAAATACTGAATGAGCTGGACATGCCTCAGCGTTTGCGGGTTCTGGAAACAAAAAGTACCAACACCGCAGATACTGTCACTCCTCTTGAAGCGATACTGAAACTGCAACGTTCTTGCAACGAGAATTCATCACGCAACCTGTTTATCGAACAGCTGATAAAGGCCACTTGCAATACAAAAAAGAATTTGAGTAAATTCAACATTCTATCTACACTCCGACCGGCCATTCCACCTGATCAGGCAGTGCTCGCAGCAGGCGACAACAACCTGTTGATTTTGAATAAAATTGTTCTGGACATAATCCACAAAGCCAATCAATCTGACCAACAGCCACCTGTGGGACAATTTGAAAAGTGTTGCTTTGTTGAGTTCTTCGCTCAATTGTTCCTGATTTATTCAAACCCGGTTGAACTGATTCGTAATCTGTTGGGGAAAATATCAGATTTAGCTTTAAGGTATGATGTTATGATTAATCCACAATCATTGACATTTCCCGCCTGTTTTTTATATAACTTCACGCGATTTCACCAACACCCATCCTATCCTGAATTAAAGCGCCTCTTAAATGAGCTGATGAGGCAGGCACAAAACTCCCACTTACAACAAGTGCCTTCTATAGAGCCTTTCATCGGTAACAGCGATACTACCGCTAACGAAACAATTGCCAGCAGTGGAGATACAAGTACCATCCAGCGAGCTGTCTGCAACCAGAGAGCCTCTGGCTTTACCGGCAGCTCCCCTTGCTTACTGGCTGGTAGAAACCCAAAGCTGGAAGCAAGTTCAAATCAGCCTGCCCTTGTTCATCAGCAAAATGACGCTTCCCGGGAGCGATTACAAGCAGGACCTTCATCTGGTGATCTTCAAGCCACCGGGACACAGGAACGATCCGATTTGGCAGTGTTGAGGACAAATCAAAACCACTTAAGTAACCTCCTGATCGATGGACCCCTTCTCGAAGAGCTGGCAAAACACGCTCTGAAAAGACGGGTGAAAAAAAGACAACAGTTAAAACAGCTAGAAAGACAAATGAAAGCAAGGCGACAGATGTTGCCGGTCAGCTCTCCGTTGCCAAGTCATGTTCTCGCCGAGCTGGAAAGACACGCTGAGGCAAAACAAGAGCAAAAAAGACAACAGTTAAAACAGCTGGAAAGACAAATGATAGCAAGGCGACAGATGTTGCCGGTCAGCTCTCCGTTGCCAAGTCATGTTCTCGCCGAGCTGGAAAGACACGCTGAGGCAAAACAAGAGCAAAAAAGACAACAGTTAAAACAGCTGGAAAGACAAATGATAGCAAGGCTACAGATGATGGCGACCAACCCGACGTTGCAAAGCAATGGCGCAGAGCATTCTGCTTCTTTCCAGCAGTCGAGCACCCATAATGAGGAGGCAAACCCGTCGAATGAGCAGTTAAGGACACCTGTGGAAAAAAAACAAAGGCAACTGTGCATTCATAGCCGTAGGTTATGTCGCGTAAACTTTGGGTGCTGTGAAGGTTATTTCCCATGCAACAAATGTCATAACGATAGTAAGAAATGCGACCTTACTGATCGTAAGGTTATTCATGCAATAAGGCTTCAATGTTCTCTATGTAACTATGAGGGGGATATTACGGAAGACTCCCAGACATGCCCGGGATGCAACGAACTAATGTCCGACTATTTCTGTGCACAATGCAAACACTTCACCGATTTAGAAAAAAAACCATACCACTGCGATAAATGCGGAATTTGCCGAACAGAAAAGGAGAAGTCCTTTCACTGTGATGTTTGCAATTTCTGTATGGATAAAAGTGCACAAGGCAATCACCGATGTCGGCCAGATTCAGGCCATGATGAGTGCTGCATCTGCCTGGAAGATGTTTTCCACAATTCCGTGATATTGCCCTGCACTCACAAAGTTCACCAGGATTGCGCTACGGTGATGATTACGAACAAGATAAGAACCTGCCCTGTTTGCAGATACCCTCTATCCGCTCAGTTAATTGACAGGATTTTGACCTTAATCAATAGTCGCCGCTAGCAGACCGGTACCACAACCCGGTATCAGGCTCTGCAGGATACTTTCAGGTTGACGCTGCCGAAAGCGTTGTGGCACAGAGCAATTAACCCACATAGCAATTCAGAAATTCTTGGCTATTCTCTGTTTCTACTTCGGATAACAAGAACAACCAATGGTGTTCCTTATTTTTCCATAGCGGAAAATCAGCACAGACTGTTCTCACAGACTTCATCAGGCAAAGAGTGCCGATTGGAATTGTTGAACCAGTTATATAGCGAGATTTGAATGCTTTTTTTACGCTTATTCATAGCATTTGTTCTTCCTCTACTGGCTATGGCGGTGGTGCCTTTTTGCTATTCCTCAACCATCATTCATCGACATAATCCCGGCGGGCACAAGGTTCGGATTGAAATCAATCACGGCACAGCCCCTCAGGCTGTCAGTCAGTGGCAAGTGAGTTTGCTGCTTCCGGACAGTTTCAACAATCGAAACAGCACCTTTTGCTTTAAGACACCCGTGGTGTCAGCAGATTCCAACAGTATTGCGATATTGTTGACGAACGACCAGAGCAACTATTGCTACCAACTGTTGCTAATGACAAAAGAGCAAATACCCGGCTTCCAACACCTCTCTCAACAGGCCTCTGAAAATGGCACACTTATTCGCTTGAAATCCACGACGGCAGACAGACCAGAATTTACTTCTGTCACCACCAATCAACTCCTTAACGGCAAACCCCATACGACTCCATTAACCCTTTTGGTCTATTCCGACAACACGACCGGCAGTGAACTGGAAACCGGCCAAACCCGGAATAACACAGTGACATTGACAGGCGGCAAGCTCGCTGGCACCGCTGATTTTCCCGGTGGCGGCAACGGTGGCTTCTTCTATTTACTCCCACCCCCACCCTGGGGAGGTGGCGGGGGGAGACCATCGGGTTTATTTGAAATAGATCTGGTTATCCTGAAACCCGTCATCAACTGGCTGATGTCCATTGGTAAAGATTCTATTTCGTTTGAAGAGCAACACTCCCCGGCACGTCTGAAAATGACACGGGTTAATGCCGATGGCTCTTCCAGCGAAGCCGCTATACCTCTTGGCTGGCTTGACTTCCTCAATATTGAACAACTGAACGATGTTGATTTCTGGAACACCCTCCTCCAGCAGGCCGCCACTTCCTGCCCCGCCAGCGAAAGCCTCCAATGGCAGCTTGGCTGTTGCAAACGATTTCTTGAGCGTAGTGCCTTGCAGACAAATCATGGCGGTGGCCTGATGGCAGCTAATGGGGAGGGACAACCCTCTGGTAGCGCACCCAATTCGGGACCAAAGAACGAAAATAACGATCACCAAAAGGAGAAAAAAGAAGAACCTGAAAATCAGGACAACCAGTCACCGGGAGAAGGCCATGATGGCAGCGGGAATGGCAATAACAGAAAAGACGACGATGGCGAAGAGAGTGAAAAAAAAACTACCACTGAAGACCTCCAGGTACTTGCGAACCAGCTTGTAGCCGTCATTGAAAGTCAAGATTCCGGAGCAGTTTTTAAGCTCAAGCAAATACTGGATGAACTGGACATGCCACAGCGTTTGCGGGTTCTGGAAACAAAAAGCATCAACACCGAGGATACTGTCACTCCTCTTGAAGCCGTACTGAAACTGCAGCGTTCTTGCAACGAGAATTCACTGCGCAACCTTTTTATCGAGCAGCTGATAGAGGCCACAAGCAATACAAAACATAATTTGAATAACCTTCACACTCTGTCTCTACTTCGGCCAATCATTCCAACTGAACGGGCAATGCCCGAAGAGGGCGACAACAACCTTTTGATTTTGTATAAGATTGCTCTGGACATAATCCACAAGGTCAATCAATCTGACACAGAGCCACCTATGAGCCAGTTTGAAAGCTGTTGCTTTACTGAGTACTTCGCTCAATTGTTCCTGGCCTATTCAAACCCGGTTGAACTGATTCGTAATCTGTTGGGGAAAATATCAGATTTGTGCTTAAGGCGTGTTGTTCTGATTAATCCACAATCATTGACATTTCCCAACCGCTTTTTAAATACCTTTATACAATTTCACCAACACCCATCGATTTCTGAATTAGAACGCCTCTCAGATGAGCTGATGGGTTATGCAAAAAATTCCCACTTACAACAGGTGCCTTCTGTAGAGCCTGTCATCGATAACAGCGATACTCTCTCTGACGAAACACTTGTCAGCAATAAAGATCCAGGTACCACCCACCAGCAAGCTGATAGCCACCAAAGAGCCTCTGGCTCTTCCGGAAGTTCCCCTTGCATACTGACTGATAGATACCCAGAGGCAGAGTCAGATCAGCCTGCACTTGCCTATCAGCAAAATAACGCTTCCCAAGAGCGATTACAGGCAGGACCTTCATCCGGTGATGATCAAACCACTAGTGCACAAGACCGATCTGCTTCTGACCAGCAGTCAAGTACCCATAATGAGGAGACAAACCCGTCGAACGAGCAATTAAAGACACCTGTGCAAGAGCGAATGCCATTGTGCAATCATTCCCATAGGTTTTGTCGTGTAAACTTTGGGTGTTGCGAAGGGTATTTCCCCTGCCCTAGATGTCATAACAATAGTAAGAAATGCGACCTTACAGATCGTAAGGATTTTCATGCAAAAAGGCTTCAATGTTCTCTATGTAACTATGAGGGGGATATTACGGAAGACTCCCAGACATGCCCGGGATGCAACGAACTAATGTCGGAGTATTTCTGTGCACAATGCAAACACTTCACCGATTTAGAAAAAAAACCATACCACTGCGATAAATGTGGAATTTGCCGAACATTTAAGGATAGGGCCTTTCACTGTGATGTTTGTGATATCTGCCTGAATACAAGGTTTCAAGACAATCACAAATGCCGAGAAAACTCAAGCCACGATGAGTGCTGCATCTGCCTGGAAGATACCTTCCACGGCTGCAAGATAATGCCTTGCTACCACAAAGTACATGGTGAGTGCAGCACTGCAATGCTTAAAAACGGGATAAGAACCTGCCCTATTTGCAGAAACCCTACAGACGCCTGGTTTGTTGGAAACAATCATTAAACCATCTGACTGAATTTAATAGTCGCTACCGGTGACCGCGTCTGACTTACATAGGGAGTTAGAACGTTCGATTGGTATAAAATGAGTTTTTAAAAATAACAGCACCATACTGCTACCACAGCCCGGTATCAAGTCCTGCAAGTCACTTTCAGGTTGATACTGACGAAGGCTCTGTTGCACAAAACAAGTAACACAAATAGCAATTCAGAAATTCTTGTCTACTCTCTGTTTGTCCTACGGATAATAAAACCGGTCAATAATGTTCCTTTATTTTTCCAAAGCAGAAAGTCGGCACAGATTGTCCTGGCGTTTTCTGTCAGACAGGGAAGGCGGGTTGGTATTAATAACACATTTAGTGCAGAAAGATTTGAATGCATTCTTACCGTTTATTCATAACATTTGTTCTTTTCCTGATGACTATGTTGGTTGTGACCTTGTGCTACTCCTCAACCATCATTGACCGACATAATCCCGGCAGGCACAAGGTTCGGATTGAAATCAATCACGGCACAGCCCCTCAGGCTGTCAGTCAGTGGCAAGTGAGTTTGCTGCTTCCGGACAGTTTCAACAATCGAAACAGCACCTTTTGCTTTAAGACACCTGTTGTGTCAGCAGATTTGAACAGTATTGCGATATCAGTGACGAACGACCCGGGCAACTATTGTTATCAACTGACCATACTGACAAAAGAACAAACACCCGACTTCCAACACCTCTCTCAACATGCCTCTGAAAATGGCACACTTATTCGCTTGAAATCCACGACGGCAGACAGACCAGAATTAACTTCTGTCACCACCAATCAACTCCTTAACGGCAAACCCCATACGACTCCATTAACCCTTTTGGTCTATTCCGACAACACGACCGGCAGTGAACTGGAAACCGGCCAAACCCGGAATAACACAGTGACATTGACAGGCGGCAAGCTCGCTGGCACCGCTGATTTTCCCGGTGGCGGCAACGGTGGCTTCTTCTATTTACTCCCACCCCCACCCTGGGGAGGTGGCGGGGGGGGACCATCGGGTTTATTTGAAATAGATCTGGTTATCCTGAAACCCGTCATCAACTGGCTGATGTCCATTGGTAAAGATTCTATTTCGTTTGAAGAGCAACACTCCCCGGCACGTCTGAAAATGACACGGGTTAATGCCGATGGCTCTTCCAGCGAAGCCGCTATACCTCTTGGCTGGCTTGACTTCCTCAATATTGAACAACTGAACGATGTTGATTTCTGGAACACCCTCCTCCAGCAGGCCGCCACTTCCTGCCCCGCCAGCGAAAGCCTCCAATGGCAGCTTGGCTGTTGCAAACGATTTCTTGAGCGTAGTGCCTTGCAGACAAATCATGGCGGTGGCCTGATGGCAGCTAATGGGGAGGGACAACCCTCTGGTAGCGCACCCAATTCGGGACCAAAGAACGAAAATAACGATCACCAAAAGGAGAAAAAAGAAGAACCTGAAAATCAGGACAACCAGTCACCGGGAGAAGGCCATGATGGCAGCGGGAATGGCAATAACAGAAAAGACGACGATGGCGAAGAGAGTGAAAAAAAAACTACCACTGAAGACCTCCAGGTACTTGCGAACCGGCTTGTAGCCATCATTGAAAGTCAAGATCCCGGAGCAGTTTTTAAGCTCAGGCAAATACTGAATGAACTGGACATGCCACAGCGTTTGCGGGTTCTGGAAACAAAAAGTACCAACACCGCAGATACTGTCACTCCTCTTGAAGCCGTACTGAAACTGCAGCGTTCTTGCAACGAGAATTCACTGCGCAACCTTTTTATCGAGCAGCTGATAGAGGCCACAAGCAATACAAAACAGTATTTGAATAACCTTCACACTCTGTCTCTGCTTCGACCAATCATTCCACCTGCCCGGGCAATGCCCGAAGAGGGCAACAACAACCTGTTGATGTTGTATAAGATTGCTCTGGACATAATCCACAAGGTCAATCAATCTGACACAGAGCCACCTATGAGCCAGTTTGAAAGATGTTGCTTTACTGAGTACTTCGCTCAATTGTTCCTTATCTATTCAAACCCGGTTGAACTGATTCGTAATCTGTTGGGGAAAATATCAGATTTGCCCACAAGGCATGTTCTTATGATTAATCCACAATCATTGACATTTCCCAACCGCTTTTTAAATACCTTTATACAATTTCACCAACACCCATCGATTTCTGAATTAGAACGCCTCTCAGATGAGCTGATGGGTTATGCAAAAAATCCCCACTTACAACAAGTGCCTTCTATAGAGCCTGTCACCGGTAAAAGCGATACTATCTCTGACGAAACAATTGTCAGCAATAAAGATACAAGTACCATCCACCAGCAAGCTAATAGTAACAAAAGAGCTTCTGGCTCTTCCGGCAGTTCCCATTGCATAGTGACTGGTAGATACTCAGAGCTGGAGGCAGAGCCAAATCAGCCTGCCCTTGCCTATCAGCAAAATAACGTTTCCCAAGAGCGATTACAGGCAGGACCCTCATCTGTTGATCCAAGACCAGGGAGAGAAAAACAACAGAGGGTAGCGGCCAGCCCGGCGATGCAAAGCAATGGCGCAGAGCGTTCTGCTTCTGAGCAGCAGTCGAGTGCCCATAATGAGGAGGCAAACCCGTCAAACGAGCAGTTAAAGACACCTGTGCGAAAAGAACCAATGCCATTGTGCAATCATTACCATAGGTTATGTCGTGTAAACTTTGGGTGCTGTGAAGGGTATTTTCCCTGCTATAGATGTCATAACAAAAGTAAGAAATGCGACCTTACAGATCGTCAGGCTTTTCAAGCAAAAAGGCTTCAATGTTCTCTCTGTAACTATGAGGGGGATATTACGGAAGACTCCCAGGCGTGCCCGGGATGCAACGAACTCATGTCGGAGTATTTCTGTGCACAATGTAAAGAATTCGACAATATGGAACTAAAACCATTCCATTGCCATAAATGCGGAATTTGCCGAATAAACAAGGATGAGTCCTTTCACTGTGATGTTTGTAATATCTGCCTGGATATAAGGTATCAAAGTAATCACGAATGCCGGGAAAACTCAGGCCACGATAAGTGCTGCATCTGCCTGAAAGATTCCTTCGACGGCTGCTTGATAATGTACTGTTCTCACAAAGTACATGATGATTGCTACGCTGCAATGCTCCGTAAAGGGATAAGAACCTGCCCTGTTTGCAGACAACCTCTATACGTTCCGCCGGTTGAAAGAAATAATTAACCATCTGGCTCGATTTAATAGTCGCCGCCAGTGACCGCTTCAGTATTGCAACACGGAAAGAGGACAAGGCTCTGTGGCACAGAGCAATTAATCCATTTAGCAATTTTGAAATTCTTGTCTATTATCTGTTTTTTCTACGAATAATAAGACCTTCCAGTAACGTTTCTTTATTTTTCAGGGCAGAAGGCCAACACAGACCTTTCTGATTGTACTCTGTCAGGAAAACAGGACAGGTCGGGGTTGTTATCATAAGTTAGCGAGATTTGAATGCACCTTTACCGCTTATTCATAGCATTTGTTCTTTTCCTGGTGGCTATGGCAGTTTTGCCTTTATGCTATTCCTCAACCATCATTGACCGACATAATCCGGCAGGGCACAAGGTTCGGATTGAGATCAATGATGGCAAAGATCCTCAGTTTGTGAGTCAGTGGCAAATGAACTTGCTGCTACCGAAGGGTTTCGATGACCAAAACAGTATCCTTTGCTTTAAGGCGCCTGTGGTGCCAGCAGATTCCAACAGTATTGCGATATTGGTGACGAACGACCCGAGCAACTATTGTTATCAACTGATGATACTGACAAAAGAACAAACACCCGACTTCCAACATATCTCTCAACATGCGTCTAAAAATGGTACGCTTGTTCGCTTAAGATCCACGACGGCAGACAGACCGCAATTAGCTTCTGTCACTACTGATCAACTTCACAACGATAAGCCCCATACTGCCCTGTTAACCCTTCTGACCTATACCGACAACATAAACGACAGCGGGCTGAAAACCGGCCAACCCGGGAATAACACACTGACATTAGCGGGCGGCAAGCCCGTTGGCATCGGTGGTGGCGGCAACGGTGGCTTCTTCTTTTTGCCGCCACCCCCACCCTGGGGAGGTGGCGGGGGGAGACCATCGGGATTATTTGAAATAGATCTGGTTATCCTGAGACCCGTCATCAACTGGCTGATGTCCATTGGTAAAGATTCTGTTTCGTTTGAAGAGCCACCCTCCCCCGCGCATCTGAAAATGACACGGGTTAATGCCGATGGCTCTTCCAGCGAAGCTGCTATACCTGTTGGCTGGCTCGACTTCCTCACTGTTGAACAACTGACCGATGTTGATTTCTGGAACACCCTCCTGCAACATGCCGCCACTTCATGCCCCGCCAGCGAAAGTCTTCTTAGGCAGCTTGGCTGTTTCAAACTATTGCTTGAGCGAACGGCCTTGAAGAAAAATCATGCCGGTGGCCTGAAGGCCGCTAATGGAGATGGCCAACCCTCTGGTAGCGCACCAAATTCAAGATCAGAGGACAAAAATAACAGCCATCAAAAGGACAAAAATGAAGCACCTGAAGATCAGAACAACAACTCACCGGGAGAAGGCAATGATGGCAGCGGGGATGGTAATAACAGAAAAGACGACAATGGCGAGGAGAGTGAAAAAAATGCCAGGACTCAAAACCTTCAGGTACTTGCCAACCAGCTTGTAGCCATCATTGAAAGTGACGATCCTGATGCTGTTTTTAAGCTGCGGCAAATACTGGATAAGCTCAACATGCCACAGCGTTTGCAGGTTTTGGAAACGAGAAGCACAAACACCAGTGGTAATGCTGTCAGTCCTCTTGAGGCGATACTGGAACTGCAGCGTTCTTGCTATGAGAATTCATCGCGCAACCGGTTTATCGAGCAGCTGATAGAAGCCACGAGCGATAAAACACGGACTTTGAATGACCCTGACATTCTGGCTTCACTGCAACCGATAGCCCGACCACTGCCCGAAGCTGGCAACAACAACCTGATGATTTTGTACAGGATTGTTCTGGACATAATCCATAGAGTTAATCAATCTGACCAGCAACCACCAATAGGACAATTTGAAAAAAATTGTTTTATTCAGTACTTCGTTCAATTGTTTCTGTTCTATTCAAACCCACTTGAACTTATTGGTAATCTGTTAGGGCAAATATCAGATTCAGCAGTAACCCATGAGATTATAATTGCTGCACAATCATTGACATCTGCCAGTTCATTTTCAAATACCTTTGTACAATTTCACCAACACCCCTCGTTTCATGAATTACAACATTTCTTAAATGAACGGTTAAGAAACCGACAGCAGGGAGCAAGGCCAAAACGGCCCAACCTTTCTCATCAGTCAAATACGCCGCACCAAAAACGATTAAAAACAGAACGATCTTATGGGGATGATGACATGACTATCATTGCTTTTTGCGATGATGCATTGAAAGTGAATAAGGTGCAACATACACAAATTACTCGTAATAAGTGCCCAATATGTTGTGAGCGCTTTTTACGCACAGCAGGATTAGTGAAAACACCCTGTAATCACATTTTTCACGTGCTTTGCTTGAATCTGTGGCTCCAAAAAAGGCTACCTGATCTTGCAATTAAAACTTGTCCTGTATGTCGATCAGAATTAAAAAACTCAAAAGAAAAACTTAACGACCTTAACAAGCTATTGAATAAATACGGCAATTGTCATTCGTTAGACAGTGCAGATAGAGCCGTAAAGGAATGGAATAGAACAACAAGTCATGAAGCCTTATACCATTTTGTCCAACTTTGCAGACTCAACAGTCAGGCGTCAGATGATCCACGGTATGCCAATATCTTGAGAAAAATAATTTATCCCGATATAAAAGCCAACATTCGCCATGACTCTGAGATCACGTCAGCCAGCTTCAGCCCTGATAGCCACCAGGTGGTGACCGCCGGTGAAGATTGTACTGCGAAAATCTATGGCCATAAGGCCGATGGATCGTGGGAAGAAAAGGCCATTATTCGCCACAATGGTAAGGTCAAATCAGCCAGCTTCAGCCGCGATAGCTGTCGTGTAGTTACTGCCAGTGAGGATCACAAGGCGAAAATCCTGGGCCAAAAAGACGATGGATCATGGACAGAAGAGCTCACCGTTCAACATACTGGTACGGTCAACTCAGCCAGCTTCAGCGCTGATAGCCAGCGTATGGTGACTGCCAGTGACGATGGTACCGCAATAATCTTTGGCCAAAAGGACGACAGGTCATGGGAAACAGAAGCCAGCATTAGCCACGATGGTCCGATCCAATCAGCCACCTTCAGCCCCGATGATAGCCATGTGGTGACTTTCGGTAAAGATAACCTGGTGAAAATCACTGGCAGGTCGGCCAATGGAGCATGGCAAGAAAAAGCCATCATTGCCCATGATTACACGGTCAACTCAGCTACCTTCAGCACCGACAGCCGCCGTGTGGTGACCGCCAGTGGCGATGGTACGGCAATAATCTGTGCCCAACAGGACGATGGATCATGGGAAAGAGAATTGACCATTAGCCATATCGACAGCAATGGTCCGATCCAATCAGCCGAGTTCAGCCCCGATGGCCGCCATGTGATGACTGTTGCCGGGGATGACCTGGTTAAAATCTATGGCAGGCAGGACAATGGATTATGGGTAAAGAAAGCCATCATTGCCCATGAAGATCAGATCAACTCAGCCAGCTTCAGCGCCGATGGATGCCATTTGGTGACCGCCAGTTCTGATAATACGGCCAAAATCTATGGCGAAAAGACCGATGTAGCATGGGAAGAAGAAATGACTATCTGCCATAACCATAGACTCTTATCAGCCACTTTCAGCCCCGATAGCCAACATGTGGTGACTGCCAGCAGAGGCGGGACGGCAAAAATTTATAGCCACAATAATAATGGATCATGGGAAGAAAAAACCACAATCCTTCATGAAGGCTGGGTTCGTTCAGCCACCTTCAGCGCCAATAGCCGCTTTGCGGTGACCGCGAGTATCGATAGGAAGGCGAAAATCTATAGCCTGAAAGACGATGCATCATGGCAAAAAGAAATCACTATCTATCACCATGGTCCGGTATTCTTGGCCAACTTCAGCACTGATAGTCGCTTTCTGGTGAACACCAGTTGTATTTCAGATATTGGTCGCTATCAGGAGGCTGCGATGATCACTGAACTCTGGAAGGACGAATGAAAGCAAACCGCCCTTCTCTGACGTCAAGATGTTGCGGAAGACATTGTGGCACAGGACAAGTAGTCCCTATAGCGATTCAGAAATTTTTGGCTATCCTCTGTTTGTACTGCAAATGATGAGATTGGCCAATGCCGTTCCTTTATTTTTCCAGAGCAAAAAGTCAGCACCGATTGTCCCGGCATTTTCTATCAGACAAAGAGGGCGGATTGGATATTATCGACCAGGTTACAGAGAGACTTCAGTGCAGTTTTACCGCACATTTATAGCTTTCATGGCGTTTGTCCTGTCATTACCAGCTATGGTGATTGCACCGTCAGGCTACTCTTACACCCTCATTGACCAGCATAATCCAGATGGGCACGAGGTTCGGATTCTGACCCTTCTGACCTATTCCGACAACCCGGCTGACATCGGACCGAAAACCAGCCAAACCCGCAATAACACACAGACATTGTCAGGTGGCAAGCTCGCTGGCATCGACGATTTTCCCGGTAGCGGGAGTGGCGGCTTCTCCTGCCTCGCCAGCGAAAGCTTCCAATGGCAGCCTGGTTGTTTCAAACCATGGCTTGAGCGAACGGTCTTGAAGACAAATCATAACGGTGGCCTGAAGGCAGGTAACGGCGATGGGCAGCCTTCTGGCAGAGCACCCGATCCAAAGCCAAAGGACGAAAATAACCACCATCAAAAGAAAACAAGAGAAGAACCTCAAGATCAGGAAAACCAGTCACCGGGTGAAGGCCATGATGGCAGTGGGAATGGCAATAACGGAAAAGACGACGATGAATCGGTGACTAAAAATAATGACTCCACTCAAGACCTTCAGGTACTTGCAAATCAGCTTATAGCCATCATTGAAAGCGGCGATCCCAGTGCCGTTTTTAAACTCAGGAAAATATTGGATGAGCTGGACATGCCTCAGCGTTTGCAGGTTCTGGAAACAAAAGGCACAAACAGCAGGGATGAAAGTATCACTCCTCTTGAGACGGTACTGCAACTGCAGCGTTCTCTCGAACAGAATTCATTGCGCAACCCATTTATCGAGCAGCTGATAGAAGCCACAAGCGATAAAAAACAGACTTTGAATGACCTTGACACTCTGCCTGCACTCCAGACAATAATTCCACCGGACCCGGCAATACCCGAAGCTGGTGACAACAACCTGATGATTTTGTACAAGATTGTTCAGGACATAATCCAGAGAGTCAATCAGTCTGACCAGCAGCCACCTGTAGGACACTTTGAAAAACGTTGCTTTGCTGAATACTTCGTCAAGTTATTCCTGACCTACTCTAACCCGCTTGAGCTTATTCATTATCTGTCAGGACAAATATCAGATTTAGCCATAAGGATTGATATTATAACCGTTGCACAATCATTTACATTTCCTGCCTCTTTTGCAGATACCTTTGCACATTTTCATCAACACCCGGCGCTTCATGAATTACAACATTTCGTAAATGAACAGTTAATTCAGCTGCGTACCGACCCTTCACCCCATGAGCCAGTAATGACTTCTACCCCACAAGTTAATAGCTGCCAAAGTGCCTCTGGTACTGGATATTCAAAGCAGGGAGCAAGGCCAAAGCAACCCGCCCTTACTCATCAGGCAAATGGGCTGCGCCAAAAACGATTAAAGAAAAGACGATCACACGGTGGTCATTCAACTCGTCTGGCAAGTACATCATCTTTTGTCGGTGCGGATAGAGCCATGGCTGTGCCTGGCAAGAAAACAATGGATGATTATATAAATATCAATGCCTTTCGCGATAATGCATTTAAAGTGGATAAGGTGAAACATGCACAAATTACTGATAATAAGTGCCCAATATGTTGTAAGCGCTTTTCACGCACAGCAAGATTAGTGAAAACGCCATGTCATCACGTTTTTCATGTGTATTGTTTAAATCTGTGGCTGCAAAAAGGGCTACCTGACCTTTCAGTTAAAACTTGTCCTGTATGTCGATCAGAATTAAATGACTTAAGAGAAAAACTTAACGACTTTATCAGTCTAGTGAAAAAATACGGCAATTGTCATTCGTTAGACAGTGCAAATAGAGCCGTTAAGGAATGGAATATAACAGAAACATGTTATGAAGCCCTATACCATTATGTCCAACTTTGCAGGCACAACATTCAGGGTCCAGATGACTCACGGTTCGTCAATATCTTGAGGACAATAATTCATCCCGTTACAAAAGCCAACATTCCCCATGACCTTGAGATCAACTCAGCCTCCTTCAGCCCTGATAGCCGCCGGATGGTGACCGCCAGTGACGACTGTACCACGAAAATCTACGGCTATAAGGCCGACGGATCATGGGAAGAGGAGGTCACTATCCGCCACAATGGTCCGGTCAAATCAGCCAGCTTTAGCAACGACAATTGTCGTGTAGTAACTGCCAGCACAGATCACAAGACGAAAATCTTTGGCCAGAAGGACGATGCATCATGGGAACAAGAACACTGTGTTCAACATACTGGTAAGGTCAACTCAGCCACCTTCAGCGCTGATAGCCACCATGTAGTGACTGCCAGTGAAGATGGTACGGCAATAATCTTTGGCCAAAAAGACAACAGACAATGGGAACCAGAAGTCACCATTAGACACAATGGTCCGATCCAATCAGCCACCTTCAGCCCCGATAGTAGCCATGTGGTGACTGTCGGTAAAGATAACATGGTAAAAATCACTGGCAGGTTGGCCAATGGATTATGGAAAATAAAAACCATCATTGCCCATGATGACGCTGTCAACTCAGCTACCTTCAGCGCTGATAGCCACCATATAGTGACTGCCAGTGACGATGCTACGGCAATAATCTATGGCCAACAGGACGATGGCTCATGGGAAAAAGAATTGACCATTAGCCATATCGACAGCGATGGCCCGATCCAGTCAGCCGTGTTTAGCCCTGATGACTGCCATGTGATGACTGTTGGCAGGGATGGCATGGTTAAAATCTATGGCAGGCAGGACAATGGACCATGGGTAAAAAAAGCCATCATTGCCCATGAAGATCGGATCAACTCAGCTACCTTCAGCGCCGATGGATGCCATTTGGCGACCGCCAGTGACGATAATACGGCGAAAATCTATGGCAAAAAAACCGATGCATCATGGGAAGAAGAAATAACTATCTGCCACTACCATAAGGTCCTCTCAGCCACCTTCACCCCCAGTAGCAGACGTCTGATAACCACCAGTATCGACAGGGCAAGCAAAGAGTATTGCTTGAATGACAATGGATCATGGAAAGAAGACAGCACTACCCTTTGTAAAGATTGGGTCTGTTTCCCTTCAGCCACCTTCAGCACCGATAACCGCTTTGCGGCGACCTTCACTATCGACAGGAAGACAAAAATCCATACCCTGGAGGGCGATGCATCATCGAAAAAAGAAATCTCTACCTGTCACAGTGGTACGATACTCTCAGCCAAATTCAGCGCCAATAGCCGTTTTCTGGTGACCACCCATTTCGTGTCATATGGTCGCCACCACATTGCAAAAATCACTGAACTATGGAAGGAAGAATAACAGACAAGTATTTTGCCGGTTAAGAGATTGATGCTCTTGATTAAAACCGCAACGAGCGCAACGCTCGCTGTTATGGCTAAGGTTCAAGCTACCTTGTCAAACACTTAAGAAAGACATTTCTGGCACCGTTGATGTCACGATCAACGGTGAAGCCCTCACCCTTAATAACCTTGGAAGAACCTAATTTTTCGTCAATGGTCCCGCTCCATGATCGAGTCTTGGATGTATAGGCTTCGTTGCAATCAACTACATGCTTTCCATACTTTTTTGCGTACCACTTAAGCCGCTTTTTGAATGGGTAGTGATTGAGGTCAAGCATCTGGCGGCAGGTGTTACGGCGAATGGTGCGAACCTTCTTATCTTTGCGTGTGACCATACCTCTTGTCTCAAAGGTTGGCAAAAATACAACGTCGTAGTTCGACACCAACTCGAACGCCAGCCGGTTATGCAGATCAAGAACAATGTCATCCTTTTTGCATTTCAGCCGGTCAATTTCCCTGTTGAAATGAATAATCCGATCTCTTGCCCACTGGGGCATATCGGAGAACTCAACGCCCTTCTGAGTGTTCAGGATTTTTTGCTTTTGACTGATCAAGCTGTCCACTTGCTTCATCAGTGGGAACAGCTTTGTTTTTGCAACCTTATCACCCGCTATCAACGCCTCTTTTTCGCTGTAGCACGTGGCAAAGGTGCGAACTCCGGGGTCAACTCCAACGCATCTAACCTTCCCTTGGATTTCGGGATTTAGCTCAATATGTTGTTGAACCTGAATGAACCAGCGACCTTTGTCGTAGGTTACGACACAAGATTTACCAATCGCTTCTGCTGGCACATCTTCTGTCAGGTGAATCTTGCCAAGAGCCTCTACGCAGGGATTTAATCCCTTTGGCAAACGGTCAATAGAGAATGAGTGCCTGCTACCTTTGCGGCTTTTGAAACTGATTTCTGCAAAGCCCTCTTTAGCTCCCTTGAGCTTCTTGTTGTGCTTGCAGATCGCTTTGAATGTAGCCGCTGCCGCCAGTGTTCCATTATCAGAAACAAGCGAGTTATAAGCCCTGCCACTTTCTTTTTGCTCTTGCTTCACTTGAGCTTTAATGGCAGGTCGCATGTTGATGAATTTTCCGCTGGCATCTTTATAGTCATCGTTGCGGAAACGCTCAACAGCAAGGTTGTACGACCTGCGATAGAGTATCAGGGCATCGTGATAGGCTTGCTCATTCTCTGGGTAAAACCTGATCTTTTTTGACGCTACTATCTTTGCGTCCTTTGCGTCTTTTAGCAGATCGCTTCCCGTAGTGGCTATTGCAGAATGAGGTAATGAAACCGATAAGCTCTTGGGTGTCGAATGGCTCACAGGCGTTATCCGGGTCATCCAAAACCTCGATGTGTCCTCCCGATAATTCAACAAGCCATTTGATGAGTCCAAACCCTGATCGGGCAAGTCGATCTTTTGTGGCAACCACAATATGGGTTGGATTTCCGCACACCGCTGATTCCAGAATGGTTTGCAGTCCTTTTCGCTTAAAGTTGAAAGCACTGGCAATGTCGCTGATAAATTCTGCATCAGGGTGCTCTTTGAGTAAGATACGCTTTTGCGTGTCAATGCTGGATTTTTGCTTTCCAGAGCTCACTCTTGTATAGCATATCTTCCTCTGCTGGTTAATGAATATGCGGAAGTGACCACCACTTGTTTGCTTCACTTTTTCGTAGTGACCGCTTTCGATCTTGCGCCTCATAATTTGGCTGGTTACGCCTTCAATCTTGGCTAGCTTTGTAGTTGAACCCCACAAGATAAATTCACCTTTTGACGATTTATCTTGTGTCTGGCGTAATTGATTTTGCGATTGTTGCAATTTTATTTGACTGCCGAAGGCTCTGTCGCACAGGACAAGCAATCCATATAGCAATTTAGAAATACTTGGCTATTCTCTGTTTCTACAACAAATAACAGGGTTGGCTAAAGATGTTCCTTTATTTTTTCAGGGTGGAACTGTTCTGACGCATTCTATCAGACAAAGAGTTCGGGTTGGAATTGTCGACACAAGTTGTGAAGCGAGATTTGAGTGGACTTTTTTCCGCATATTCATAGCATTTGTACTTTTCCTAATGGCTATGGCGGTTGTGCCGTTATGCTATTGCTCAACCCTCATTGACCGGCATTATCCCGATGGGCACGGGGTTCGGATTGAAATCGATGACTCTACAGATTCGCAGGGCGTGAGTCTGTGGCAAATGGTTCTGCTCCTTCCAGAAGGCTTCAATGACCGAAACAGCATCCTTTGCTTTAGAGCACCTGTGGTGCCAGCAGATTCCGACGGTATCGCGATATGGGTCAGGAACAACTTGAGTGACTATTGCTATCAGCCAGTAATAGTAAGGGAAGAGCATATACCCGACTTCCATGATGTCTCAGAACGCGCCTCTGAAAATGGCACACTGATTCGCTTAAAATCCACGACGGCAGAGAGACCAGAGCTTATTTCTGTCACCAGGGATCAACCGCTGAACGTCAAACCTCGGGCTATCCCACTGACCCTTCTGGTCTACCCCGACGAGATCACGGACAGCGGGCTGGAAACCGGACAAATCCGAAATAACACACTGTCATCAACAGGAGACAAGCTCGCTGGCAAAGCCAATTTTCCCAGTGGTGGCAACGGAGGCTTCTTCCACTTGCCTCCCCCTCCACACGGGGGAGGAGGGAGACCAACGGGATTATTCGAAATAGATCTTGTTATCCTGAAACCCGTCATCAACTGGCTGATGTCTTTAGGCAAGGATTCTACCTCAACTGAGGAACAGCCATCCCGGGCGCGTCTGAAAATAACGCGCGTTAACGCAGATGGTTCTTCCAGTGAGGCCGTTATACCCGTCGGTTGGCTTGACTTCCTGAATATTGAACAACTGACCGATGTTTATTTCTGGAACACTCTCTTCCAACGTGCCGCCACTGCTTGCCCAGCCAACGAAAGCCTTCAGTGGCAACTTGGCTGCTTGAAACTATTTCTTGAGCAAACAGCCCTGAAAACAGATCATGCCGGTGTCTTAAAGACCGCTGATGGGGATGGAAAAGCATCGGGTGATTTACCAGATAAAACACCAAAGGACGAAAATAACGACCACCCTGAAGAGAAAAAAGGTGAACCTGAAGATCAGGAGAACAATTCACCGGGAGAAGGCAGTTATAGCAGTGGAGATGGTGACAAAAGAAAAGACAACAATGGCAAAAAAAGTGAAAAAAGCACCGGGACTCAGGACCTTCAGCTACTTGCTAACCAGCTTTTAGCCATTATTGAGAGCGACGATCCCGATGCCGTTTTCAAGCTGAGGCAAATACTGGATGAGCTGGACCTGCCCCAGCGTTTGCAGGTTCTGGAGACAAAGGGCACAAATACTGCGGGCAATACTGTCACGCCTCTTGAGGCGATATTGCACCTGCAGCGTTCTTTCGATGAGAACTCAACGCGCAACCAGTTTATCAGGCAACTGATAGAAGCTACGAGTGATCAAACAAGGACTCTGGATGATTTTAACAACCCCTCTGAACTCCAACCAATCGCCCCACCTGACTGGGCACTGCCCGAAGCAGCCGACAGTAACCTGATGATTTTGTATAAAATTGTTCTGGATATCATCCACAGGGTTAATCAATCTGACCAACAGCCACCCATAGGAAACTTTGAAAAATGTTGCTTTACCGAATACTTTGTTCAATTGTTCCTGCTCTGTTCAAACCCACTGGTACCTATTCGTGAACTGTTAGGAAAAATATCAGATTCGGGCATCAGCCGTGATATTATGATTTCTGCACAATCATTTACCTTCTCCATCTCTTTTCGCGATATCTTTATACAACTTAATCAGCACCCATCGCGCCTTGAATTAGTGCGCCTTTCAAATGAGTTGATTAAGCAGGCACATACTTTCGACTTACTGCAAGTGCCCTCACTACAAGCCCCTTTCACAGAGCCTGTAATCAGTCAGAGAGATATTGCCTTTAACGCTACCACTGCAAACAATGGAAATATGCTCACCCATTCCATCCAGCAAGTTAATAGCTACCACAACGCCTCTCGCTCTACCGACAGCCCTCCTGGCTTAGCAACTGACAGGTACTTACAGCAGGGAGCCAGACCAAAGCTGCCTGCCCTTGCAGGTCCGCAAAATGCCTCCTTCCAAAGGAGATCTCAGACAAGACATTCACATGGTCATCATCAATCCAACTGGGCAGACGACCGATCCGATCTGGAAGAGTTGGGAATAGATCAAAACTTCTTAATTAAACATTCGATCGATAACTCTATTCTCGTTGATCTGAAAAGACGCGCTCAGGAAAAAGAAAAAAAAAAGACAACGGATTGAAGAGTTAACTCTAGAGGTTCAAGAATTAAGAAGAGAGAATCAGGCGTTAACTTCAGAAGCTCAGGGACTAAGAAGAGAAAACCAGAATTTAACTTCAGAGTCTCAATGGTTGAGAAGAGGGCATCAGGAATTAACTGAAGAGGTTCAAGGATTAAGAAGAGAGAATCGGAGGTATTGTGATTCGCGGGCCCGTTTGGAAACCAGAGTCCAATACCTCGAGGAACAAATCAGAAACCTGGACCTTAATCTCAGAACACATCAAGAGTCAGTAGACTATGTGAACCAACAAGCACGGTATCAGACGGCAGCGGCAAGCCCGGGCTCGATAGCAAACAACGAAGCAGAGTCTCACGCATGTTACCAGCAATCAAGCCCCCTGAATGAAGAGCCAAACCCATCGAACGCGCAGTTAAATACATCTGCGCAACCAGAACGAAACTCAGTGTGCGGTCATTACCAGAGGTTATGCCTTGTGAACTTTGGATGCTGTGCCGGATTTTTCCCCTGCCAAAGATGTCACAACATTAGTAATGACTGCGACGTTGACGATCGCATGGCTGTTGATGCAATAAGGCTTCGGTGCTCTCTGTGTCACTATGAGGGGGACATTACAGAAGACTCACAGACGTGTCCGGGATGCAATCAGCTAATGTCGGAATATTACTGTGCAAAATGCAAACATTTCACCAGTATGAATATGACACCGTTCCACTGCGATAAATGCGGTATTTGCCGAATAAACGAGGAAGAGAACTTTCACTGCGATGTTTGCAATGTCTGTCTGGACATAAGGTTGCAAGGCAATCACAAATGCCGGGAAAACTCAGGCCACGATGAGTGCTGCATCTGCCTGGAAGATGCCTTCGGCGGCTGCCAGATACTGCCCTGCTCCCACAAAATTCATAGGGAATGCGCCATTGAGTTGGTTAAAAACGGGATAAGAACCTGCCCTGTTTGCAGAAACCCTCTATATACTCCGTTAGTTGAAAATAGCAATTAACCCTCCGACCGGATTAAATAATCACCGCCGGTAATCACTTGATGTTTATAGTGCAGGAAGGAGGGGCTATTGTGCAGTTTCTGGCGGTGCAGAGTTTGCTGCTTCCAAAGGCTTTACGATAAAAGGCATGCAACCCACATAGCAATTCAGAAATTCTTGTCTATTATCTGTTTGTTCCAAGAATAATAAAACCGCTCAATAATGCTCTTTTGTTTTTCCAGAGTAGAAAGTCGGCACAGATTGTCCGGACGTTTTTATATCAGACAAGGAGGGTGGAATTGGTGTTATTAACATAATTATATAGAAAGATTTGAATGCATTTTTACCGTTTATTTATGGCGTTTGTTCTTTTCCCGCTTGCTATGGTGGTTGTGCCGTTATGCTATTCCTCAACCCTCATTGACCGACATCATTTCGACGGGAGCAGGGTTCGGATTGAAATCAATGATGCTGCAGATCCGCAGGGTGTCAGTCAGTGGCAAGTAAACTTGCTGCTTCCGAAAGGTTTTAATGACCGAAAAAGCATTCTCTGCTTTAAGGCACCTGTGACTCCAGAAGATTCGAACAGTATCGCAATATCGCTCACGAACGACTTGAGTGACTATTGCTATCAGCTACTGATAATGGAGGAAGAGCAAACACCCATCTTCCAGGATGTCTCAAAGGGTAACTCTGAAAATGGCACGCTTGTTCGCTTAAAATCCACGTCGGCAGACAGACCAGAGTTGACTTCTGTAACCACCGATCAACCGCTGAAGGACGAGCCCCATACTGCTCCAATGACCCTTCTGGTCCACCCCGACAACATAGCAAACAGTGGACTGGAAACCGGTCAAACCCGAAATAACACACTGTCATCGACAGGAGGCCAGTTCACTGGCACGGGCAATTTTCCCAGTGGTGGCAATGGCGGCTTCTTCTACTTGCCTCCCCCTCCCCCCTGGGGAGGTGGTGGGGGCAGACCATCGGGATTATTCGAAATAGACCTGGTTATCCTCAACCCCATCATCAATTGGCTGATGTCTATTGGTAAGGATTCTATCTCGTTTCAGGAACAACTGTCTCCGGCCCGTCTGAAGATGACACGCGTCAACGCAGATGGCTCTTCCAGTGAGGCCGTTATACCCATTGGTTGGCTTGACTTCCTGGATATAAATCAACTGACCGATGTTAATTTCTGGAACACCCTCTTGCAGCGTGCCGCCAATTCTTGCCCGGCCAGCGAAAGTCTTCAGTGGCAGCTTGGCTGTTTGAAACTATTTCTTGAGCGCACAGCCCTGAAGACAAGTGGCCTGAAAGCGGGCAATGGCGATGGTGAACCTACTGGCAAGGCACCAGACAGAGAATCAAAGGACGAAAATAACTATCAACAAAAAGAACAAAGAGATGAACCTGAAGGTCAGGAGAGCAGATCACCGGGGGAAGGTGATGATAGCAGTGAAGATTGGAATAACAGAAAAGACGACAATGAAGATGAGAATGAAGAAAACACCGGGACTCAGGACCTTCAGGTACTTGCGAACCAACTTGTCGCCATCATTAAGAGCAACGACCCCAACGCCGTTCACAAGCTAAGGCGAATACTGAATGAGCTGGACATGCCTGAGCGTTTGCAGGTTCTGGAAACCAAAAGCACAAACACCAGGGGTAATGCTGTCACTCCTCTTGAGGCGGTACTGGAACTGCAGCGTACTTACCGTGAGAACTCAGTGCGCAACGGGTTTATCAGGCAGCTGATTGAAGCCACGAGCGATGAAACACAGGCTTTGAATGACCTTGGCACCCTGTCTGCAAGTGAACCGATTATTCCACCTGAGCAGGCACTGCCGGAAGCTGCCGATAACAACCTGATGATTTTGTATAAGATTGTTCAGGATATAATTGACAGGGTCAATCAATCTGACCAAGAGCCACCAATAGGACAATTTGAACAGTGTTGCTTTACTGAATACTTTGTTCAATTGTTCCTGTTCTATGAAAAACCGCTTGGGCCTATTCGTGAACTGTTAGGAAAAGTATCAGATATAACCACACGAAGTAATATTTTGTTCCACGCAAGGCCATTTACATTTCCCAAGCCTTTTATAGATATTACGCAATTTGATCAGCACCCGTCGTTTCAAGAATTATTAAGCTTTTCAGATAAACTCTTGAGGCAGGTGCAATCTTACTCATCATCACAAGCGCCTTCGCCAAAAGAGTCTTCGCTTCAAGCGTCTGTAATCCGTAACAGAGATTATATCTCCGACGACACAACTGACGGAGCCTGCCCCGAACCTGATGAACATCAATCCGAGTGTAACGGTGATAATACCTCCAACGAAATAATTGTCAGCAATGCAAGCCCATTCTCCGATTCAATCCAGCCTGTGGATAGCTTACAGGCAAGTTCATTCACTGATTCAGTCCAACCAGCTGATAGCTTCCAGGCAAGCTCATTGACCGATTCAGTCCAACCAGTTGATAGCTTGCAGGCAAATTCACTCACCGATTCAGTCCAACCAGTTGATAGCTTCCAGGCCAGTGCAAACACTCATTCAATCCAGCCTGTTGATAGCTTACAGGCAAATTCATTTACCGATTCAGTTCGACCAGTTGATAGCTTCCGGGCAAGTGCAAACACGAATTCAATCCGGCCTGTTGATAGCTCTCAGGCAAGTTCATTCACCGATTCAGTTCGACCAGTTGATAGCTTCCGGGCAAGTGCAAACACTAATTTAATCTGGCCTCTCAATAGCTTCCGGGCAAGTGCAAACACGAATTCAATCCGGCCTTTTGATAGCTTCCAAAGTGCCTCTGGCGCCACCGGCAGCACCCCTAACGTACCAACAAACAGATATTTACAGCAGGGAGCAAGGCCAAAGCAGCCTGCACTTACCAATCAGCGAATCGGCCCTTTCGAAAGGCGATTACAGGCAGGACGTTCACACGGTGCTGATCATGCCAGTAGAGCACGTGACCGATCCGATATGGAAGTGACAGGGATAAATCAAGACTTCTTAAGTAAACATACGACCGATGCTTCTCTTCTCGTCGCCCAAACTTATCCCCAACCTTCTTTGCCTGCACAGATGTTGGATAGCAACGGACTGCCTTCAAATCCTTCACCGATTGCTCCGGAAAATGCATTTAATGCATTCGAAAACCCTGCCCTTTATGAACTTGGAAACTTGAATAGCAGTTTAAGAGAGTTAGAACATGCTACAAATCAATACCACTGGCTTACAGAAATGATTGAGCTGCAAAGATGCGATCAGGAGAAAGATAAAGAAAAGATTGCAAAGTTAACTGGACAAAACGAACAGTTAAGAGAATTGAACCAAATGTTAAGAACAGAGAACCAAAGATTAAGAATAGAAAATCAAAATTCAGATATAGAGAATCGTAACTTAAATGTAGAAAATCATGAATTAACGATAAAGAATCAAGAATTAAATGCAGATATTGAGGGGTTGCGAGGCTGCGTAACTTATTTTGAAGATCAAAACAGAAGCTTGAATAACCAATATTCAATATTGATGCGTGAGCTTCGTCAGCTACGATCAGCAAACCGCATGAATGATCGAACAGATCAACCTATGGCAGAGGTCTGGCCGACGATGCGAATCTCAGCCGATTTTGTTTCTCACGATCACTCGATCACTCACAATGAGCTGGAAAACTCGTCTGACTCCTCCGATTCAGGGCCACCATCTGTAAGCGATATGCCTGATGGAGAAAATCAACAGATGGCCGCAGCCAACACTTGGCAGATCATTGACCCATATTCTGCCACTTACCAGCAGCCGTGCACACAAAGCGGGCATGCAAACCCGGCCGATGAGCAGGCAGGCTGTTCAAACGTAGATTTACAACGGCTTCCACTGCAAGAGTCTCACGGAGCAGGGTGCCAGCATTACCGGAGATTCTGCTCTGTGGGTTTTCCTTGCTGTCCGGGGTATTTCCCCTGCCATAGATGTCATAACGAAAACAAGGATCCTTCATGTACAGCTACACATAAGGCTCTCAATGCAGTTCGGCTTAAGTGTTCTCTGTGTGGATATGAGGGAGAAATTAATGAAGATTCCCAGACATGCCCCGGATGTGGAGAGCAAATGTCGGAATATTACTGCGCAATTTGCAAACACTTCACCACAGCACATAATAAACCGCATCACTGCGATAAATGTGGTATTTGCCGAATAAACTCAGATAATTCCTTTCACTGTGATGTTTGCGGTGTCTGCCTTGATAACAGGCTATTGGGCAATCACAAATGTCGGGAAAACTCAGGCCACGATGAATGCTGCATCTGTCTGGAAGATGCCTTTAGCGGCTGCCAGATATTAGCCTGCTCCCACAAAGTCCATAAGGAATGTGCCATAGCAATGATTAATAACGGGGTAAGAACCTGCCCTGTTTGCAGGCACCCCCTATTTAGTTCTAGTCAGGAACATGAACACAATGATTAACCGTATAGCGGATTTAATAGTCGTCGCTGGTTTACTTACTCTCCTTCAGATAAGACGACTCAAGACGCGGCTGGTCACATCACTGAGATAACCAATGAACAGGCTGCCCATGGAAGCCCGAAAATGATTTTCATCCCGGCTGCCCAGTGCCAAAACACCCACTTTATCCGGGAAATTCAATGGCGCCAGTGCCACTGAACCGATTTCCCCATGGTTGTCCGGAAACAGGAATTCCAGTTCGCGGGACTTCATTCGGCCACAGATGACCTTTTGACCGGAAGATTGTTTATCCCTGAAGCCTGAAAGCAGATCACCCAGAATTTCATCCGCTGTATCAGGATCTTCTTCCCGGATGGTCAGATTGGCTGGTTGGCGGGTAAACAGAATCAGGGAATGAAAATCGATTTCAAAATCCTGCTCCAGACCATCTTTGAGGGTTTCAGTCGCCTGCTCAAGATCCTGACTTTCCAGCATACCAAGCACCAGTTTGCGAGTCTGTTCGAACAGGCGATCGTTATCCCGGGCAACGTCCACCAGTTTGCCAAGCCTGCGCCGCAACTCAAGATTGTGTTTCCTGAGCAGTTGTAACTGACGTTCAACCAGTGAAATAGCTTCCCCTCTTTCATGGGGAATCTTGAGATCCAACAGCAGTTCATCCTGATTCAAAAAAAAGTCAGGATGGTTCTTCAGATACTGAATCACCTGATCTGCCGTCATAGCAGTGATCTGGTTTTCTCTGCCAGCGTTTTTCTTGTTTGAGGCTTTATCACTGGTGGCCGAGTCTGTCATATCCTTGTTTGTCCTTCGAATACCCTGGTGGCACTCCCTGTCATCATAACCGGGTGACCTTCTCCCCGCCAACGAATCAGAAGACTGCCACCGGTAAGATTAACCCGAACCTCTTCATCCAGAAGTCCTTGTAAACGACCCGCGACAACCGCCGCACAGGCACCGGAACCACAAGCCAGGGTTTCACCCACGCCTCGCTCATAAACCCGGAGGTTGATCTCTGTGGCATCCAGTACCTGCATAAAACCGGCATTACAGCGTTTTGGAAAACGACTATGGCCTTCCAGTTTGGGACCCATTGATTCAACCGGTGCCCGGTTAATATCCTCCACCCGCCATACGGCGTGAGGATTGCCCATGGAAACTGCCCCTATAGTCAGACGCTCTCCGTCCACATCAAGGTCATAGGTGGTTTGCATGGATGGTGCGTTGAACGGAATCTGTTGAGGCTCCAGCACCGGAATACCCATGTCCACCGTAACATCGCCATTGTCTTCAATGGTGAGTTCCATATTGCCACCTGAAGTCTGAACACGAATGGTGTCACGTCCAATCAGTTTCTTGTCCCTGACAAAACGGGCAAAACAACGGGCACCATTGCCACATTGCTCCACTTCACTGCCGTCGGCATTGAAGATCCGATAACGGAAATCCATATCGGGATCGGTGGGCGGCTCAACCATCAGCAACTGATCAAAACCAATTCCAAAATTCCGGTCAGACAGGCTGCGGATTTTTTCCGGCGTAATGCGTATGGACTGGGTGACTCTGTCAACAACCATAAAGTCATTGCCCAGGCCGTGCATTTTTGTGAAGTGCAACAACATAGCGCAATAATTATCCTTCTGGCAGCAGTATTTCGTTGGCCCACTGGTCAGCCAGCTTTTCCCGGCGACGAACCAGATGTACCTGATCACCATCGACCATAATTTCAGCAGGGCGACAACGGGAATTATAATTGGAGCTCATTCCAAAGCCATAGGCACCGGCAGAGTGGACCGCCAGCAAATCGCCTTCAGCCACTTTCAGCTTTCTGTCTTTACCCAGAAAGTCTCCGGTCTCACAAATGGGCCCGACCACATCGCACAATAGCTCCCCTCTCTCGTCGTTGCGCACCACCGGTTCAATACCATGCCAGGCGCTGTAGATTGAAGGACGCAAAAGATCATTCATGGCCGCATCAACCACGGCGAAAGCCTTATGGTCAGACTGTTTGATCAGCTCAACTTCAGTGATCAGCATCCCTGCCTGTGCGGCAATAGATCGCCCGGGCTCAACCACAATTTTCAGGTGCTTGTGGTGCTCGTTGGCAGCCAGGTGCTCTCTCACTTGCCCCAGATATTCTGAGGGTGTCGGTGGCTGTTCGTGTTTTTCGTAAGAAATACCCAGGCCACCACCAATATCCAGATGCTTCAGAATAATACCCATTTCACGAAGCTGATCAACCAGCAGCAATAGACGATCAAGAGCATCAATAAAGGGCTCTTTGGTGGTGAGCTGAGAGCCGATATGACAGTCCACACCCACCACTTCGATATTCGCTAGCTCAGCTGCCCGCTGGTAAACGGCAGGCGCAGCCTTGATATCAATACCGAACTTGTTGTCTTTCAGACCCGTAGAAATATAAGGGTGGGTCCGGGCATCGACATCCGGATTCACCCGGACAGAAACAGCGGCCACTTTGCCCATGATTTCTGCTTCTTGCTGGATTCTTTCCAGCTCCGTTTCTGACTCAATATTGAAGCAGTGAATACCCAGTTCCAGGGCTCTTCTGATTTCATGACGCTGTTTGCCGACACCGGAGAAAACCACTTTAGAGGCTTCACCGCCGGCAGCAATAACCCGCTCCAGTTCACCAACGGAAACGATGTCAAAACCCGCTCCCAGTTTTGCCAGAACATTCAGAACCGCCAGGTTGCTGTTAGCTTTGACGGCGTAACAAATCAGGTGAGGCCACCCTTCCAGCGCCTGTTTGTAGGCTTTAAACCCTTCTTCAAACCCTTTGCGGGAATAGATGTAGGCCGGGGTACCAAACTGTTCAGCAATTTCAGTAACGGGAACCTGTTCAGCATAAAGCTCACCGTCACGGCTGGGAAACCAATCCATCAGACTGTCTTACTCTCTGTCATAAAATTTCTGGGGAGCATTATTCTACTTTTCCGGGCTTGAGGCATCCATGCACTTTAGGCATCTATGCACTTCAGTCGTCTGTCTCTCCCCGGAGACTGATTACTCTGACCCACCATGAGTCAACTGCTGGGTGTCACCATCCTTTGGAAGATACAAATCCCCTTTCTGACCGCACCCGGCAAGCAGAAGAGTGGTGAACATGAGGGCAATAAGGGCTCTCATGAAAGGCTCCTTGTACTTTTTACCATGAGCTGAATTCGCTCAGGGCTGTGTGGATAGTCATTCACCACCAGAACAGCCCTTCTTTGAAAAGGCTGTTTCAGCAATGATCAACCGCTGAGTATAATCTGCATCAAACAGCGGCGATAGCCCTAACTGACGGATACACTGATGAACGAAAGCGAATATCATGACCTCCTGGACGACCTGATGGTCACTATTGAAGACGCCATAGAAGAGGCAGGGCTGGATATTGATTATGAAACCGCCGCAGGCATTCTCACTCTGACCTGTGAAGACAACTCCAAGGTCATTCTGAGCCGCCAGACACCCGTGCTGCAATTATGGCTGGCCGCCAAAGGCGGCGGCTTTCACTTCGATTACGATGAAGGCAAAGAACAGTGGATTGCTGACAGCAACGGCGAAGCGTTTATGCAGGTATTGAATCGCTGTTTGAGTGAGCAGTATGGGGAGGCAGTAGAACTTACCGTTTAAGTGCTGGTGAAGCTTTAGCTTCCCTGGTTCAGGTTTCCTAAAAAACAAGAAGGCGAAACCCGGATAGAGCTTCGCCTTTTTTGACAGAGTCTGGGGAAGCAGATTGCGCCTCCTCAGATACTGCTTACTGCCGGGCTGACTGCTTCTGATGATTAGAAGTAGTAAAGAGCCTGCACGGCGTAGGTGTCGTCAAAATCTTTATTGCCAGCAGCAGCGACTTTCTCACCACGGGTGTATTCGAAAGCGAACTGCATTGGGCCAGTTTCATAGATGGCACCCACCATGTAGTCGGTGAACTGAGCGTCAGTCTTGTCACCAGTGTAGGTGTCGTCAGCAGTCAGCTGGTTGAAACCAGACTGCAGGTAGAAACCATCAACAACCTGAGGCAGGGCCAACTTACCGTACAGTTCAATACCGGTAGATTCTTTGTCCAGAGTGCCTTTGACTACAGCAGTCTTGTTTTCAAACTGACCGTAGGTAGCTGCCAGGTACAGAGCTTCGTTTTCGAACTTGGCGCCAACGGTAGCAGAGGTAGACTTGTCAGAACCGTTGTAACGTGGCAGAGCGCCCAGTTCTTCAACGTACTTAGCCTCATTGTATGTAGCACCCAGAGACAGACCCATTGGCAGGTCATAGCTCAGTACAACACCGTAACTGGAGTCACGAGTACCGTCTACAGTCTCACCATCCTCATCAGTAGTCTTACCACCGGTGCCTTTCAGCTGGTACTGGATACCAACATTCAGACCGCCAAAGCTGTTGCGATACTGGATTACGTCGTCAGCACGTGCAGTACCATCAGTGTCACCATTGTCGTGTGCAGCATCAGCATCACTTACCAGACCTGTACGGCCACTGTAGACACCCATAGCAGCACCACCACCGATGGCGAACTGGTCAGTCCAGCCAGATACGTCAGAGGTTACAGACCATGCTTTACCTGCAGTGAAGGCACCGTAGGTATCGTGGCTCAGGCCAACATTACCCAGACGGTTGAAGAACTGATCGTCCTGGTCGCCGTCAACAGCGTAGAAGCCCCACTCAGCAACAGCAGAACCGGTCCAGCCGCTGGAAAACTTGTGAGCGTATTTGAAGTTGATGCGTGGGCTGGCATCTTTCATCTCAGCGTCAGAACCATTGCTCTTAACGGTCTTAGCGCCGATCTTACCGCCAATTGACAGGCTGTTAACGTCATCGTTATAAACTTCCAGGGCCATTGCCTGACCGGCAACGAGGGAAGCGACTAAAGTGGCAAGCAGTTTCTTCTGCATGATCACTGGACTCCTAACTCAATGTGTTGTGTTGTGTGGATCTTTTCTGCTTTTTATATGTGATCACGAACTATTAGAAATCATTCTATGACCGAGCAGTTATATGCGGATTCTTATAAGTTCTTGGACGTTCATCACATCACTAAAACTCATATACTTATTCAATTTTTGATATTGCTGAGGATTTATACTTATACGGCTAAGGTCACACGCAATTAAAGCCACCATTAAAATAGAGATACCTACCTATTGAACTCCCCGACCTGTCTTTTTACCGTAACTATTTAGCGCAGATGGTTAAGTAAATTTTTTAAAAACCGGGTAAAAGTTGATTAAGGAAACACACTCTTTTTCGCTAAAAAAGAGACTTTACGGCTCACAAGTAAACGGCAAAGATTAAATTATTAATAAAACAGAACATTACTGCCTGTGTCAGGTATTGGATTTCGGAGAGAGTAAGGCAGATCGGCATTCAAACTAAGCAGAGCCATACAGCGGGATAAATGGATTAAAAGAAGCCTTTAGAAGCAGAAGGTTTATTTTTATCAAAGTGAACTGTTTCCAGCTCACCTTGAATAATGTTCCTTAAAAAGTCCGATTCAGCCCCATATCCCAGAAGCCAATTTCCAGACGGGTGGCCTCTCTGAAAGTACGACAAAGAGAGTCCATTCGGCCTTCAGAGAAACGGCTGGCAGCCAGTGTTTCAATCGCTTCAACCTGCCTGACAGCCCCTTGCACAAACTCCTCTCCCCCATAGGTTTGGATCCATTTCCAATAGGGGTTTCCTTCTCTTTTAGTTGCTGGGTCATTCATCAGTCTAAGACCAATCTCTGCATAGCCTACTGCACAGGGGGCGAGGGCAGTTTCCAGATCCAGAATATCACCTGCCATTCCTCGCTCCAGCACATAGCGGGTATAAGCCATATTAGCCCTGGCTTCTGGCTGACTGACCACATCCTGCTCAGTCATTCCCCACTCGGCACAGTACTCCAGATGAAGATTCATCTCTGAGAGAATCCCGGCCACGGAGCCGGAAGCTGCCCTCATATCCTCAAGATTATCAGCCTTGTAGACCGCCAGCGCATAAGCTCTGGCGAAGTGAATCAGAAACAGATAGTCCTGCTGCAAATAATGCTTGAAGCTTTCCAGAGGCAGTGTGCCGTCCGCAATACCCTGAACAAACTCATGGTGACAATAGCGGTGCCAGTCATCAGCACAGGCTGTTTTCATTTTGCAGTAAAGCGTATCGGAATGATCAAAAGGAGAAGTCATGACTCAGTCCAGAAGCGTGTGAAAAAAGGCGAAATCATACCCTGAATGTTTAACTGGAGCACCAAGCCGTTATACTTCAGTTTTTGGCACGAACAGGTTAAAACCATGCTGACTCAAACCATGATCGACAAGCTCAACGATCAGATCAATCTTGAGTTCTACTCCTCCAACCTTTACCTGCAAATGGCTTCCTGGTGCGAAGCCCAGGGGCTTGATGGCTGCAACGAGTTTCTGCGTCGGCATGCCCGGGAAGAAATGGAGCATATGCAAAAGCTCTTTGACTATGTTAATGAGACTGGGGCAATGGCTATCATCGGTGCAATCAATGCACCTCCCCACCAGTATGAATCGGTAAGAGATATCTTCCAGCGGACTTACGAGCACGAGTGCGAAGTGACCCGTTGTATCAACGAGCTGGCGCACACTGCATTTACTGAAAAGGACTATAGTACTTTCAACTTTCTGCAGTGGTATGTAGCCGAGCAGCACGAAGAAGAAAAGCTGTTCAAAGGTATTCTGGATAAAATCGATATGATTGGCTTTGAGGGCAAGGGTCTCTACTACATCGACAATGAAGTACTGAAACTGGTAGCCTCCATGCCTCCTGTAACGGCTGCGTAGATAGCGCTTTCACAGAGCAGCTTTATGGTCCCGGAGATTCCTTCATCCATTCCCTTAAGCTTGCTCTGTTTGAAAATATCACAGGAAATTCTCACAGAATTATCACAGGCTTCTCACTAATTTTTAAAATCCTCCCTATTACACTTTTATACACAACAAACTTAAAGCCATTAACTTTCTCTATTGTCCAGATAGAGAGAAGTAACTGTCTCCTTGCTCTCCCGCCTGATTCAATAAATCCAGGCTTGGTTATGACCGACTGGCTCGGCTAGCCATAAAAATCACATTTAAAAAATTCCTTTTGAAAGCATCTTCGCTGTTACAAATGCTTGCATGGAGGTTAGGAGATAAAAGCGATGAAACCGCTTGCGTATTGCACATTACTTGCCCTTGCCATATCCACCACCCTTCAGGCCGCTCCTCTGACCCGGGATAACGGAGCAGTGGTGGGTGACAACCAGAATTCATACACCGCCGGGGAGAACGGTGGTGTTCTGCTTCAGGATGTTCAACTCATTCAGAAGCTCCAGCGTTTTGCCCGGGAGAGAATTCCTGAGCGTGTTGTTCACGCCCGTGGAACCGGTGTTTATGGTGAATTTAAAGCCAGTCGTGATATTTCCGATTTAACACGCGCCGCTGTTTTCACAAAAGATGAAGTCACTCCGGTATTTGTTCGTTTTTCTACCGTAATCCATGGCAAAGGATCACCAGAAACTTTGCGTGACCCGCGAGGTTTTGCGACCAAGTTTTATACTCGTGAAGGTAACTGGGATCTGGTAGGCAACAATCTTCCGGTGTTTTTTATCCGCGATGCCATCAAATTCCCGGATATGGTTCATTCACTAAAACCGTCTCCAGTAACGAATCAGCAAGACCCGAATCGATTCTTTGATTTCTTCAGTCATGTTCCTGAATCCACCCACATGCTGACCTGGGTTTATTCCGACTTTGGCACACCGGCCAACCTGCGTCAGATGGACGGCTTTGGTGTGCATGCCTACAAATTCGTTGATGCTGGCGGTGATGTTTCCTACGTGAAATTTCACTGGAAAAGTCGCCAGGGCATCAAGAACCTGACAGCTGAAGAAGCGGCAGAAATACAAAGCAGGGACTTCAGTCATGCGACGCGTGATATGTATGAAGCCATTGCCAGAGGCGACTACCCGAAGTGGGATCTTTTCATAAAAGTACTCAAGCCATCACAACTGGATGACTTTGACTACAACCCACTGGATGCCACAAAGATGTGGCTCGATATCGAAGAGACCAGAGTGGGTACGATGACGCTGAACCGGACACCGGACAACTTCTTCCAGGAAACGGAACAGTCCGCTTTTGCCCCGGCCAATATTGTACCAGGGATTGAACCTTCTGAAGATCGCCTGCTACAGGGTCGGGTGTTTTCCTATGCCGATACTCAAATGTATCGTCTGGGCGCCAACCATCAGCAAATTCCTGTTAACCGTGCCAAAGCAACGGTCAGCAACTGGAATCAGGACGGCGCCTCCAACCATGGCAATCAGACTTCTGACGTTAACTATCAACCCAGTCGTTTAGACCCAAGAAAGGAAGTGGCCAATGGCCGCTATAGCTCTTTACCTGTTGAAGGCGAGTATCTGCAGCGAGCTATCAGGAAACAGTTGCCGTTTGCTCAGGCAGGTGTCCTCTATCGCAGCTTCAACAAACAGGAGCGCAAAAATCTTGTTAGCAATCTGGCTGGAGATCTTGGCAAGGTTGAAAACGAAGATGTGAAATACATCATGCTCAGTCACTTCTATCAGGCTGACAGGGAATTTGGTGAACAACTGGCAAAAGCCGTTGGCGGCAACCTGAAAACCGTCAAGAGCATGTCCAGATAACGCCACTGCAGTGGCGCTCACAAAGTGTGTGCCACTGTCTTCAAAATGAAGGTGGATTTATGCGTTTAGTTATTTTGTTTTCATGGTTTTTAGGATTCGCTGCCACTGTTCAACAGTTACAGGCTGATACTCCTGATTATCCCGTTGAAGTCAGACCATCAGCTTCTGAAAAAGTCGTTAAAGATCAGACTGCACGACAACTTACGGACTTTTTTCTGGCAGCAGCCCGTATCAACGATACAGAAGTGATTAGCACATTTGTGAAAGCTGGCTTTCCGGTAAACGCTAAAAACCAAAAGGGCTACACAGCCCTGATGGTGGCTACCTATAATGGACAACCCGATGCTTTTAAACTGCTTTTATCAGTAAGCGTTCAAGCAGGGTATAGACTCCCCCTACTTATCGAGATCGGATTTTAACGAATTGGCCCCGAATTTCTCTTTCCAGATTCGCGGGATTAGCTCCCGGATATCTCGAGCCGGATGGTAACTGATGCGCTGAAGCACATCGACGAAGTACTTGTATGGATCAATGCCTGCAAGAAGACAACTGACGATTAACGTCTGGAACACGGCTACATTGACTGCCCCTTCTTCTGTCCAGCAAAAAAGCCAGTTCTTTCTCCCCATCGGGATACACCTGAGACTTCGCTCCAGGTGATTCGTATCAATGGCGACATCCGGATTATCCAGATAAAGCCGTAGCTCTTTTTCCCGTTTGTTCACGTAGCCAAGAGCCTTGCTCAATGGGTTGCTTTTCACCAGATTCAGGCGACGAAGTTGTTCTTTATGCCAGTTAAAGAACTGATCAACCAGTGGCTTGGCATTCTGTTGGCGGTATTCCTGCTTTGCTTCGCCTTGCAGCCCAGCTTTGCGGATTTCGTCTTCGACTTGATAGATCGCACCTATGCAGTCCAGCGCCTCTTTTGCGGCTTCTGGCTCGACCTCTTGTGACTTGACGAAGTACCTCCTGCTATGTGTCCAGCACTGGGCATGGATGATTTTGGGATATTTCATGCACAGGCGGTCGTATTCCGAATAACCATCGGTCAGCAAGACCCCCTTATACTCTTTCAGATAAGGCTCTACGACCCTGCCAGAACGAGTGGTGGAGAAGGTAAAAGCTATCTCATTCTGGTCTCCGTAAAAACACCAGAAGTAGCCTCTTTGCATCTTGCCCTTGCTTTTACGGCCCGCTTTTCCGGGCGTTTCATCCAGAGTGAGGACATGACTTTCCAGACAGCTGTTGAGCACTTCGTCAGCGATGGGTTTGAGTAACTGCCCGGCACGCTGCTCAAGATGTGTCAGGGTTCCACGGCTGATGGTAATACCACTGGACTCAAGTTTCTGATGCTGGCGGTAAAGCGGTGCGTGAAAGCGGTACTTCTCTACCAGCAGACCTGCGATAAAGCTGACATCGGCAAAGCTGCGATCAAATAATCCTGATGGTGCGGCTACCGTTGTTAGCGTCTGGCTGGGCTTATGGCGAACGACTTCGCGCTGATATTTCAGGATGACATAGCTGGCAGGGCGCTGCGCCAGCCGATAGGTGTACTTGTAGTCAATGATTTCGTACTGGTCTGCGTCTTCACCCTTCATTTCTGCAGCAGGCATCGGGATGAGTTCAATCGGTACATCTTCAGTAAAGCGCAGTCCCTGATCGGTCACACAGTCTTCAGGGCGATTCTTTTTCCGCCGTTCGTAAGTGATGGTTTCTGTGGGAGTTTCCTGCTCTTCAGGCTTGTCCTGAAGGATTTCTCCCAGCGCCAGCTGGTCCGGATTCTCAATCAGGCGCTTTTCGGATTTTTCACCAAATAGCTGTTGTTTAAACCAGGCCAGCTGATGTTTAAGAGAAGCTATTTCCTGATCACGCTCCGACAGCAAGACCAGGATCTGCTGGAGCAGGTCCTGGTCAGTGGTGCCGGGGGTCGAAACAGGTAATTTCATGGCGGTTAAAGATAGACCTTTGACTCTCCTTTTGTGTAACGGGACGGTTGATGTTTGTAGCGTTTATATTGCTGAACGCAGCGGGTATCAATGCCTTCAAGGATGAGCTTCAGATCTGTCCACGCCATTGTTTGCTTGATGGATTTGCCTGCATGAGTATGAAACTGACCCTGTTCCAGTCGTTTGCTCCAGATACAGTATCCACTGCGATCAAAATACAGCACCTTGCACTGGGTTTGTTTGCGGTTGATGAAGACAAACAGCTGGCCGCTGAGTGGGTCTTCTTCAAGTTTGTTTCTCACCAGGGCAGACAGGCCGTCGTAGGATTTACGCATGTCGGTGGGCCGGTTGTAGAGCCAGATCCGAACCTGAGATTCTGGAAAAAACATGATCAGCGACGCATACGAAGAATAACACCACCGGGCAGCTCAAGTTCCAACTGCCAGTTTAAGCTGGCTGGAGGCTCAGTCAGCCCGTTTGGGACTTCAACCCATTCCGGGGCAGAAGCCTGAGCGATATCAAAGGAGTCAGTGTTGTTGTAATTCCTGAGTTTGCGTTTCCAGTTTGTGAATGTTGCCAGGCTTATGTTTTGAGTTTGGCAAAAAGCTTTCTGGCTCAAGCCACTGGCTATTTGCTGATCAATGATCTGTTGCCACTGCTCAGGGTTGAGACGGGTAAAGGGTTTTGTCAGTTGCTTCACGTTAGGTATCTCCTGCGTTGTTTGCAGGGGAAAGGCTGGCAGTCAGGTTGTGATTTTTGAAGACGTCCTCAAATGAGCGGTTACTTTTATCAGAGGGAGCAGACCCCTGCCTTAAGGACAACAGGGGAAATACCGCATTAATGGCAGCCATCTTCCGTGGAGAGTTGAAGATGGCTTACCGGTTAATGAAAAGTGAGTGCGACCCTCGACAGCAGAACAATGCCGGCCAGACAGCAGAAGAGTTTGCCCGTGTTTTTGGGCAACAGGATATTCTTCAGGCGCTGACATCCACCAAAAACACGGAATGATTTTTTAAGGTTGAGCGCAACTGCAGGACATAGTCTGTCATTAGCTTATCGGACCATTACCAGAACCCGATCAACCAGCTTGTCGATCCCCCGGTCGGCTTGACTGATGCGCCTGACAATAGCGCATCGGAGGGTACTAACGCTCGCATAAAGGGCAGAAAGGTGATTGCTTCGCCCATTCATCAATGCATGCCTGGCAATACCAGTGTTTTGCACAGGACGCAGCTGCAGGGTCTTTCAAGGAATCTAAACAAATAAGACATAATCCTGGAAAAAGCTGTCTTGCCAAGCAGCAGAAAGCTTCTATAGATAATTCGTGCTCTGCTATTTTCGCGATGAGTCTGAAAATGGCTAATAACGAGCTTTCATTACTATTAAAAAATACGCTTAGGTCATAAGCAGTATTAGCCAAAAAACCTGATAATAGGCTTATTGATAAAATAGCAATATATATATAATTATGATTACTAGCGCTTTTAGATATAAGGAAACGTAATAAAGCAACATTTACCATTTCAGATAATCGTAAAGGCAGCCTTAGATGATCGTAATATAATGACAGATAGGTTAATAAATCCAAAAGACCAGTGTAAAAACTCTGTACGTAATCTTCATATGACGCAGAATGGTCGGAACTTACATATTCATCATAATATAACGAGAAAGCAGTTAATAAATTCAACAGACCACTGGAAAAACTCTTGTCGTAATCTTCATAGGAAACATTATGGTTGAAACTTATATGCACTTCATAAGTATCAACTTGATACCCGTAAGAAGCAGCACAAAATATTAGTAAGATAAATATCACTAATTTGCGTAGATGAGGCATATTCATCACCCAAGGGAGGGCAAGCCAACTGACCACTGTCCACTGTCCACTGTCCACTGAACAGCAGCCTTGCCATCCCAGACAAAGGAGGACAAGGCTTCGGGAAATCAGACCATAGACAGAACACGATCAACCAGCTTGTCGATCCCGACAGCGGCTTCACTGATGCTCCTGGCAATCATATAGGCTGGAGTGGTCACCAGTTTGTGACGGTCATCCACCACAATATCATCCACAGCACACTCTACATGCTTAACGCCCGTCTGCTCCAGTGCTGCAGCTGTTTCAACGTCATTGCCAATGGTGGCCAGAACACCTTCACCAAATATACGGCCGGCAATAGCAGGTGAAATGCACATCAACCCAACAGGTTTTTCGGCTTCTGCGAAAGACTTAACCGCAAAGCTGACGCCACTCTGAACCTTGAGTTCGCTGCCACTGAAAGCAAAATCCGATAAATTTTTTGCTGCTCCGAAGCCACCGGGCAGAATCAGGGCATCAAAATCTTCCGCCTTCAACTCTTCAAGCGGCCTGATCTCACCCCGGGCAATCCTGGCCGCTTCTACCAATACGTTGCGGCCTTCTTCCATTTCTTCACCCGTTACATGATTAATAACGTGATGTTGAGGTATATCGGGGGCAAAGCACTGGTAACTGGCTCCGCAGCGATCAAGGCTGAGCAGGGTCAAAACAGCCTCATGGATTTCGCTACCATCAAAAACACCGGACCCGGAAAGAATAACAGCTACTTTTTTACTCATGGATAGTCTCCATTTCATGCCATCACGAAAGAGCGGCAGACTACAGATTCTGAAAATCATCAGCCACAGGCGAAAAAATCTCTTCAATACTATAGAGCAAAGAAGGATGAAATAATTTGCACAATTAACACGCAGATGGATTGGTCGACGATCCCTTTGGAGTCAAGCTAGACTGAAGAAAAAATACTTGAATGGAGTCCCTGTCCTGTTGAAAAAAATTCTGGCTCTAAGACTTCTAACATTATCCATCATGATGTTTGCCACTGGCCTGATTACCGGTTGGTGGTGGCATGAAGTGTTGGCTGTTAAGGGCAAAAAGACTTACTTCGAAAATCAGGACTTCAGGAATTGGCTGCCTCTTGGAGATTTCACTAACACGCTGGAGTGGCCTGACATACCTCAGGAAATCATTGATTTTGAGCGGGCACTGGAAGAACACAGGTACGATGACGCCCTGATCATTTTTCAAAGGCAGGAGCGACAGAATTCGGAACTTAGTCAACGACTGGAAACAGTCCTGCTGCAAAAAATAGATGAATGGTATGAACACAGGGAGTACAGTATTGCTGCACTGGAACGTTTTACCCAACATTATTATCAAAACCCGGTTTTTCTGAAAAAGCTGGCCCAGCTCTACACCGAGGAGCAGGAGCTGGAGAAAGCCATTGAAGTGTTGATCAGCGTCCGCTCATTCATCAGCCTGCCTGATCAGCTGGAAAACACAGCCGACAGTATTCACAAGCTCAGCCGCATGATCTATGAAAACAGGCAGAAAAACCAACAACTCCAGGAAACCCTGCCCCTCTTCCAGAAACTGGCAACCATGGAACCCGAGCGTGCCTTTTACCGGTTTGCAATGGCTCAGGGTTACCTGTCTGCCGAGGATTCCAACAATGCCATTCGCGAACTCGAGTTATTGCAGACCGATGAAGAGTTTGGCCGAATGGCTTTCAAACAACTGTCTGACCTGTTGCCCCCTGTTCAGGAAGAACCCGAGGAAATGCCAGCTTCAGCCATTTCTCTCCTTAGTGAAGGCAACCACTACATCGTAGTAGCGTCAACTCAGGATAAGAGCCAGCCAAGATTGCTGATAGACACTGGAGCCAGCCTGACAACTTTGCCCAATGCTTTATTGAAAGAGCTTAAACGCAAGAAAATGGCCCATCGGGTGAATCATACCCAGTTGAAAACAGCCAGCGGGTTTGTCTTTGCTCCTATTTATCGGGTGAAGGAGCTACACCTCGGTCAATACATTGTCAAAGACCTGGAAGTAGCCGGATTAGAGCTGGACTACGCCTTTGCAGAAGGGTTGCTGGGTATGAATGTACTGGGCCAGTTTCACTTTCAGATCGACCAGGACCGCAACTACCTGATTCTGTCACCTCGTTAACACCGAAGTGTTACCCCCCCACCTGTTACGCATTAATACCTATTCTCTGCGAAAGTAACAAAGTCTCGTAACTTTTTCTTGATTTGCCCCCTTCGAATAATTTAATTATTGTTAAAAATCAACAAGTTAAAAAAACTGGCACAACCTATGCAGAAGACTGACAAAACAATAACAATAAGCACAAATAATAAAAATAATAACCCTGCCCAAATAACAACAATAAGGGCAAAAGTAAGTTGATTATTTTGCAGTATGCCCTCCGGGTTCACCATGGAAAAGGTAGCCAGCAAAATCATCCGTTTACAGTCTCCGGCGATACAATAAAAATAATAATGATTCGCCAACTAAGGGGGGGAGGTTTGCCTTTCCCCCTTTTTTCTTTTCTATCTAACACCTGTCTGATGTCCTGATATGAGCTCCTAAAGACTATAAACCTGTGTCAACATCCCCCACTGGAATGCTATGATGTACGCCAGACCGGAGCAGTACATCTGATCCACCGCGACGATATTACTGACTAACCAACAAAGATTTCATGCAAAACTCATCATGACAGGCATCATTATTACAGTATTAGTGGTGCTGGGCATATCGCTTGCTGCTTACTTCCTGCTTAAGCCATCCACAGAAAAAGACTCTGCACCCCCTGAATCGCAGCTTCCTGAACCCGACTCTGTTTGGGAGCCTGACCAATCCCAGTCTGAAGACCAGACTCGCATTCCTCAAGAAAACCACCCTGTTTCACGGCGTGAAATCAGTGAAAATGCTCTGAAAGTACTTCACCGACTGAACAATAATGGCTATGAAGCCTACCTGGTAGGGGGCTGTATCCGGGACCTTTACCTGGACCTGCACCCCAAGGATTTTGACGTTGCCACCAATGCAACGCCTGAACAGGTCCGCAGACTGTTTCGTAACTCACGGATCATTGGTCGAAGATTCAGGCTGGTGCATATTCTGTTTGGTCGCGAAATGATTGAGGTCGCCACCTTCAGGGCCGGTCATGATGATGCCCGCAATGATAGCCACAGCAAGGACAAGTCCGATCACTCTGATTCCGGACGGATTCTCAGAGACAACGTCTATGGCTCAATGAAAGACGACGCTATTCGTCGAGACTTTACCGTCAATGCACTCTATTACGACGTCCGTGATCACTCTGTCATAGATTACTGCGGTGGTCTTCAAGATCTTGAAGATCAGATCTTGAGGTTGATCGGTGATCCGGTTAAACGATACCACGAAGATCCGGTCCGAATGATACGGGCGCTGCGCTTTATGGCCAAGCTGGATTTCGATATGGACCCTGCAACTGCGGACCCCATCTATGATCTGGGTCATTTGCTGAGTGACATACCATCGGCCAGGCTGTTTGACGAGGTGCTGAAACTACTGCAATCAGGCAAAGGGGTAAGAACTTTCCACCTTCTGCGTGAATACAGTCTGCTTCAGTACCTGTTCCCGGCAACACATCACAGCCTTGAAGCTCAGGATGAATTTGCTGAAGCACTGATTATCAGGGCGCTGGAAAGTACCGATTCACGCATTGCCTGTGGCAAACCCGTCACTCCCGCCTTTTTATTTGCTGCCTTCCTCTGGACGCCGCTGCAAAGACTGGCCGGAGATCTCCGTGAGCAGGGCATTCCTCCCATACCCGCTCTGCAACAGGCAGCCATGGTCGTGCTGGACAATCAGTGTACTCACACTGCGGTTCCAAAACGTTTCACCATGGTAGTACGGGATATATGGGAAATGCAGCACAGACTGGAACGCCGTCAGCCCAGAGCCATTGAGTCCTTGATGGCGCACCCTAAATTCAGGGCCGCCTACGATTTTCTGGTACTCAGGGAAGCCGCCGGTGAAGCACTGGACGGAGCGGGGGAGTGGTGGACCGACATCCAGGACTCTGCTGACCAGGACAGAAACAGCATGATTCGCGACCTTCATTCCCGCCCCGGTGGTAAGGGAGGCCAGAAACGAAGAAGACGCCGCCCACGCAAGCGTCCTCCTGTTACGAACAAACCGCAATAAACCAGCGAAGCTGAAGCATTATGACCAGCGTCTATATAGCCCTGGGCAGCAATCTGGACAATCCCGGTCTGCAATTGCAAAGAGCCGTGGACGACATCGATTCCCTGTCCAAAGTTGAATTATCAGGCTGTTCAAAGCTCTACATCAGTGAACCGGTGGGGCCTGCAGGACAGCCTGACTATTACAACGCTGCCGTTCGGATTGAAACCACATTCGCACCACTGCCGTTACTGGACGCCTTACAAGCCATTGAAAATAACCATGGCAGAATCAGAACCGTGCACTGGGGGCCGAGAACACTCGATCTTGATATTATCCTGTACGGTGATGAAATCATTGATTCCGATCGTCTGACAGTGCCCCACTATCAGATGCATCTGAGAAACTTTGTGCTCTGTCCACTTCTGGATATAGACCCTGACCTGACCCTGCCTGATGGCCGCAAGGCAGCCACACTTCTGGCAGAAGTCGGAACCGCAGGCATTGAAGTCATGGCAACAAAGTATCCCTGGCTTTGACATCCTCCCCGACATGAAAGAGGGTGTCGCGAAAGCACGTAACGAAAGCACTTAGCGAAAGCACGTAACGAAAGTACGGAGGTTTACGCTCATTCGATAAACTTCCGAATCACGCTTCCCCAGAAGCACTGACACACCTGACTGCTTTGCGTATAATCCGCCACAAAGCACTTTCCAGTTAACGCTAAAGGCTCAAGGTCCTGATAGATGGCTAAAGTAACCCTGAAAACCCTGGCCGACATGAAACAATCCGGCGAGAAATTTGCCAGCCTGACGGCCTATGACGCGACGCTCGCCCATCTGGTCAACACTCAGGGGGTTGAAGTCATTCTGGTGGGGGACTCTCTTGGCAATGTCATACAGGGCAATAGCAGCACGGTTCCCGTCACCGTCGATGACATGTGCTACCACACCCGCTGTGTAGCCAGGGCAGCTCATGACTCCATGGTCATGACAGACCTTCCTTTTGCTTCCTACGCCACCGAAGAACAGGCGGTCATCAGTGCCGCCAGAATCATGCAGGCCGGTGCCGAAGTGGTGAAACTGGAGGGTGAAGGCTGGTTGCCTCCTATCGTGACCTGCCTCAGGCAGCAAGGCATTCCTGTCTGTGTCCATATGGGACTCACACCACAATTTGTTAATGTCTTTGGCGGCTACAAGGTTCAGGGTCGGGAAGAGGAAAGAGCCAACAGCATGATCCAGGCTGCCATTGATCTGCAGGCTGCCGGTGCGGCCATGCTGCTTCTGGAATGTGTGCCCAACGACCTGGCACGGGAAATCACCAAAGCCGTTGACATCCCGGTTATCGGCATTGGTGCCGGAGACGCAACCGATGGCCAGATTCTGGTCCTCCATGACATGCTCCATCTAACAGCAGGCCGCAAGCCCAAGTTTGTCAAAAACTACATGCAAGACAGTGCCACCCCACAGGAAGCTGTGGCTCGGTATGTTGCAGAAGTTAAAGATGGCACTTTCCCGGGTCCGGAACACAGCTTCAATTGAGTCTCTCCATTCAGCCAGGTTTCTGAATGATCTGGCTGAATGGTATAAACAGAATCTCTTACAACCGCCAAAAGCCAGAAATACTGGCTTTTTTAAAGTCACTGATCGTCTAGTTATTCGCTATGAAAACACTTCATACCATCGCTGAAATACAGGCTGGGGTAGCAGCTTGCAGAGTCGAAGGCAAAACCGTAGCTTTCGTGCCGACCATGGGTAATCTGCACGGCGGTCACCTCACTTTGGTCAAAAAAGCCCAGGAATTCTGCGATGTTGTCGTTGTCAGCATTTATGTCAACCCACTGCAGTTTGGCCCGAATGAAGACTACGACTCTTACCCTCGCACCATGGAGCAGGACCAGCAGCTTCTGATCGAGCAGGGAGTGGACCTGCTCTACACTGCCCAGACGACAGAAATTTATCCTGAAGGCAGCGAACATCACACCCACGTCAGTGTCGAAGAGCTGGATGGCATGCACTGTGGCAAAAGCCGTCCGGGCTTTTTCACAGGTATAGCCACAGTGGTCAGCAAACTGTTTAATATTGTTCGTCCCGATGTGGCTGTCTTCGGAGAAAAAGACTTCCAGCAGCTGGCCATTATTCGCAAAATGGCCAAAGACATGTGCATACCTGTTGAGATTGTCGGTGCACCTATCGCCCGCGAAGATACCGGACTGGCCATGAGTTCCCGCAACGGTTATCTAACACCGGAAGAGCGTGAAGAAATAGCCCCCACGCTTTATCGCTGTCTGCGGGCCGCACGTGAAGCTATTCTGGCGGGCGAGTGTGATTATGACCTGCTGCGCCGTAACGCTTTTGCAAAAATGGCACAGGCTGGATTCAAGCCGGACTATTTCAACATCAGCAGTACTACCACGCTTCTGCCGGCGGGTCCCGATGACCAGAACCTGGTGATTCTGGCAGCCGCCTACCTCGGCAAGGCCCGATTGATTGACAACATCACGATAACACGTCAGAAAGATTAGCAATGGTTGAATTAACCGGGAGCTAAACAGGGAAGGAGTGTCTTATACTGAACCAGACTCAACAATACGAAGGTAGCTCTATGGAAGACAGGACACGACAGGTTTCACACTGGTTTAGCAGGTGCATGAGTGTTTTGAGTATAGGATTACTGACACTCATCAGCTACAGCTCTCCTGCTTTGACTGCCCAAGAAGCTCCCTATGACATGTGGTTGTTACTAAACCCTGAAGTGCTGGGGAAGGAAGCGAAAGCGGGTGCATTGATAATATGCTCGGGAAATGCTTCCAGCGATTCCGACTGTGGAGAAAAAAATCATTACACTCTGGTTTTTCTTAAAGATAACGGAACCTACGGCTGTACAGACTTCGTGTCTACAGGATCGGCCAAAAAAGAAGCAGGGAAGCCCTGGCAACTGTTTGCCAGGGATGACGACGATGAAGAGAAGGAAACTTTATTGGCTAACGTTGAGCGGTCAGGTGAGCATTTGACATTGATTGATCAAGAGCAGCGCCACTTATTGAAATTTAAAAAAGATACCTACAAAAATATAGAAAAAAAAATTGATGATATATGCAGTCAAAAATATAAGGAGTAGAAACCTCATTAAATCAACAAAGCATTCGTAAGTACTCAGCCATACGGAATCGAATATTTCTGGCTTATTGGGCAGGTGCTCTGCAAGGCGCAACGACGGGAACATAGCAAGCTATGTGACCAGAGTTGCAACGCATCACGACTGCATGGATGCAGGAGCTAGAGCAACGCAGGAGCAGTTGCCGCGAGTGCCTGAACAATAAGTCAGAAAATATGATTTCGTATGGTTGAGTACTTACCATTCATAAACTCTACTTTCTATCACAACACTCCGAGGCTGTACTCACATGAGTCCTATTCAACACTTGCCTGAATCCTCATCGCTGGAAACCCTGCAACAAAAGATGGCAGGCACGCACCTGCGAGAACTGTTTGCAGCTGACAAGGACCGATTTGAACGCTACAGCCTGGAAGCGGCTGGCCTGTTTCTGGATTACTCCAAAAATCTGATAAACGACGATGTAATGTCTTCCCTGATGACGATGGCTGAACAAGCCAGACTGCCAGAGGCCATTAAGGCCACGTTCCGGGGTGACAAAATCAATTACACCGAGAAGCGTGCCGTTCTGCACACAGCCCTGCGTAACTTTGGCACAGATCCGGTCATGGTCGACGGTGAAGATGTCATGCCCAAAATACGCGATACCCACAAGCGCATGAAAGGCATTACCGACTCAGTGCATTCCGGCGAGTGGCAAGGCTTCACCGGCAAAGCCATCAAACACATTGTCAACATTGGTATTGGCGGCTCCTATCTGGGCCTGAAGACAGTCATCAATGCTCTGACGCCTTATCATGTTGAAGGGCTCGAACATCACTATGTAGCCAATATTGATCCGAACGAAATTTCTGAAGTTTTCCGCAGGATTGATCCGGAAACCACCCTGTTTATCGTGGCTTCCAAATCCTTTGGCACACTGGAAACCTTGCAGAATGCCCAGGCTGCACGTGCCTGGATGCTGGAAAAAGGTTGTGCCGAATCCGACATTCGCAAACACTTCGTGGCTATTTCCACCAATCTGAAAGCCATTGACGAGTTTGGTATCGCCCAGGAAAACACCCTGCCACTCTGGGACTGGGTCGGTGGCCGTTACTCGCTCTGGTCCACCATTGGACTGATGATCAGCCTGGTAGTGGGCTTTGACAACTTCCAGAAACTGCTGAAAGGTGCCTGGGAGATGGACAAACACTTTGCCCAGGCGCCTCTGGAAAAGAACATGCCGGTTATCCTGGGTATGCTGGGGGTCTGGTACCAGAACTACTTTGGCTCAGAGTCCCACGCCGTTATTTCCTACGATTACTTCCTGCGTGACTTCCCGGGCCATTTACAACAGATGGATATGGAAAGTAACGGCAAGCAGACCCGCAGAGATGGCAGCACCGTTAATTACCAGACAGGTGCCGTTATCTGGGGTGGCACAGGCACTAATGACCAGCACGCCTATCACCAGTTGCTGCATCAGGGTACACGACTGATTCCTGTAGACTTCATTGCTCCGGCCACCAGCCATAATCCACTGGGCGAACAGCATCCATGGCTATTTGCCAACGCTCTGGCCCAGAGTCAGGCCATGATGCAGGGTAAGAATCTGGATGAGGTTCGTGAAGAGTTAACAAAGGCGGGCATAAGCAGTGCCGATATTGACGCTCTGGCGCCTCATAAGGTGATTCCCGGCAACCGTCCCAACAATATGATTGTGCCTGAGAAAATCACTCCAGAGGTAGTGGGTGCTTTGGTGGCACTCTATGAACAGAAAGTCTTTGTGCAGGGAACCCTCTGGCAGATCAACTCTTTTGATCAATGGGGTGTAGAACTGGGCAAGGTTCTGGGCAACCGGGTTTATGACCGCCTGAAAGAGTCCGGTACAACTTCCGATCAGGACAGTTCCACTAATGGACTGGCAAATCGTTTCAAGCGTTTTAATGCCTGATTGCGGTTGAATAAAACGGCATCTGTTGAAAGAGTTGATAACTCTACGATTTCATCATCACTTGACGAGAAAAAAATCCCATTTTGACGTTTTGGCTGGTTGGTCTCCAGCCAAACTGAAAAACAAAAAAAGAACCGCGATAGCCTCAGTGGATATTGCGGCTCCTCATTCTGTCGTGTGAATCAAGAAGTTATTTTATCGATCATTGCTAACCAACCACCTACTGAAACATCTAAATCAACAGAAAATAAACCTTTGGAAAGCCTAACTGAATTCATATAATCTTTTTCTCCAATTGATTCTGATATGATTTCTTGAAGCTTTTCAGCATCATCCAAAGAAGAAAGCTTGATTTTCAATTTCCTGTCAGTTGCTTCAGCGCTTGTAATATCAAAACGCCCATTTGGATTATAGGTTTTATTTATATAAGTACTCACATCAGCAGTTTCAAAAGACATAAAAGATAGCCTTTTTATTTGAGATAAGTCTTTTTGTAATATCTCTTTTTTATCTGCGGGCTCTACATAAGAACTATCATCTTCGTAATCAGAAATAACACCTCCGTAATCAGACATATCATCTTCGCTTTCAGACATATCAAAAAAGTTGGAACTTGCCACCTTATCAGAGCTCGGTTTTTCAGCGGTGGTGATTATAGGATCACCAACAAACTCCAAAAAACTGCCATCCTTAACGACCAGCTCAATCAACCGTTTACCCTCTTTGTCTACAATGGCCATGTAGCCAGGGCAGTCAAAACTGAAACTGGAAAATCCGAATCCTGCGCTCCTTGTAGAAACTGCTGCAACAGTCGCCATCTTACCGCTGGCGCCTTCTTCATCAACAGATAATACGATCTTCTGAAGCACGTCCAGATCAAGATCTGCCGGTAAGCCCAATCTTGTCAGATCTCCTGCTACTATTTCGGTTCCTAATGCCTCACAAATTTTCTCAAGTAACTTGGTATCACAACTGTCTACTACTTTTATTTTGGGTAGCGTTACCCGATATTTCGCTTCATTATAATTTAATTGTTCAGTCAGCTCATTAATCGTATCTGAATCAAGATGGTCAATCGCTGTGGCACTTTGCTGACGCGGTTTTATTGCGACCAATTTAAGATTTTCTCCATTAAAAGATTGGAATTCCTTGGCGATGGCAGTAAATTTTCTGTTAGAAGCGCATTGAACCGTTTCAGTTTTGGACATCATCTCGACATCAATACAAGTTCCATTTGCGCATAGAAAACTTCCAGCAGCCGTTTCATCTGGAGAAAAACTATCCTCCCAGAGACCCCGGAATTCCATTACATTACCTAATGCTGCTTTAACTTCTCCCGACCCATCAAACAACTTGTCGATTTTTCCTTTGGTTTTACCCTTAACATAAGCTTCTGTGACTTCAGCTACATCCCAAAAATTACTTTCCAGCTTTCGGGTTTGATAACATTCAGAGAGTATTTTTTCTAACTGCTCATGACTGAGGTGGTAGGCTGAAGCAATGAAGTTAGCGCAGGAGATCAACTGATCAGGATGGCTTCCGTAAGGGTTGTCTTTGCTGAACTTACCGAGTTCCTTATGGATTTCAGTTTCCAGCTCTTCAGTTAATGTTCCTTCTTAGGGTAGACATTAAGCTCAAAAAAGCTTCATTTCCAGCGGCAGAACTCACCTTGAACAGCCAAAATAAAGCTTCGCGAAAAGTATCAAGGCTGAACAAGATGAGTATCGCAAATAGTAGACTAGTTCAAAAAAACTGCTGACGTGTTTCGACCGGTCTGAACTTCTCAGTATGGCGGAACAGCTTGGTTTTACTATACGACAGCGAGATATCCGCCCCTTGGACTTTATCCTTTCACTGATTGATGCCCTTGCTGGTGATGGAAACTGCGATACTCAAGCCGATCTCCACCGTAAATTTAATGAGTTGACGGGGCTGAATGTCTCCTATCGTTCCTGGGCAAATCAAGCTAAAAAAGACGCGATGCCTGCTCTTGTCCTCTGGCTATGGGTGCAGTGTCTGGAAGTCTTTACCCGCAAAGTCATGGCGTTTGATGAGGACAGTCCATTTTCAGAGTTCGAGCACATTCTGATTCATGACGGCTCATCGCAGGCTGTCTACAATGCCCTAAAGGAAACATTTCCCGGCAGGTTCTCAACGGTCAGTCCTGCTGCTGTAGAACTTCATACGACAATGGATCTTCTTACCAACAATCTGGTGCGCGTGCAGCTCACTGAAGATACCCGTTCAGAAAGAGACTGTCTGCCACCACTGCCAACCTCCATGGCTAATATCCTGATGCTGATCGATGCCGGTTATTTTGAGTTGGAACGCTTTGCTGCCATTGATGATCGGGAAGGTTCTTTTATCTGCAAGGCACCTCAGAGTATCAACCCGACGATACTCAGCGCAGTACGGGAGGATGGCAAAAATCTGAATCGCTACAAAGGGAAAAAACTTAAGGAAGTGTTGTCTGGCTTCCCTAAAGATCAATGCCTCGACCTGGATGTAGAATGGCCAGGATTCAAAGCCTGGCCATATCGTTTGGTTGTCCGCTGGAATGACAGGAAACTGAAATGGGTATTCGTTGTAAGCAACCTTAACCGGGTTGAGTTCACCCTGAATGAAGTACTTCAGGCCTATCGTCTACGATGGCAAATAGAGCTTATCTTCAAAGAGATCAAGTCCTATTCAGGGTGGCATCGTTTTAACACTAAATCAGCGACACTGGTGTTTAGCCTGATTCTGATGTCCTTCGTGGTTGTGACGTTGAAAAGGTATCTTGCCCATGCTGCACAGGCGAACCTCTATGAAAGTGGAGCCATTGAAGAAATCTCGACGCATAAGGCGATGAAAAGTGGAACCCGACTGTTTGGTAATGTCATTTTATCCCTTATGAATGCAGGAAAGTCTCTGCTCTCACATACAAGGAAGCTGCTCAACTTCTGGGCAGATAATGCGAAACGTGAACACCCTGCACGAGATGGTTGTTCAGGGCGTACAAGATTAGGTCTTTGTGCTGTGGGTGGGGCTTAATGTCTACCTTAAGAATGTTCCTTTGGGGATCCCCAAAATTGATTCTTTTTTGGCATTATCATCTATACACGCCAGAAGCATGCCCAAAACCGGAGTCAGGCTGGCAGGAGACACTATCGTGCTTTTCTTTCCCTCACTACTCAGTATCCCAAAGGATACTTTATCAATTAGTTTTTTAGCAATATCAGAAGGCTGTAAACTGACCCCGGTGTGTGTGTCATTCCGATTTAATGGCTGCGAATGCATTGATTTGATTGTGTGACTAACAGGTATCATAGTCGTTACTCCTTTAGCCGATGACAATTAATTAGAGAGAATAAACTCACTGCTTCCGACAAGAGCATGTTTTGCAGATTTCCGTAAATTATCGGTTGCCTTATTACTATTAGTTAAGAATTTTCCCTCAATAAAATCACTAACCGGTTAGTTAGTTACAGCAACAACTTGCAGACAAAAGTTTTGTTAGTTGCACTCAAAAAATTTTTATGAACTTTTATTCCAAAACCCAATCTAATTACCAAAATCAATTTTTAAATGTCGTAACTGGTCGAAAGGAAATCCTGACGTAAGTAAAAAACACTATGAATTCTATAAATAACAAGCTCGAAATTACAGATTTACCCTCACCACCACCCGAGCAAGCTCAATCGGCAACAACCACTACTATCCATGTCGGCAGGTCCGTCACTGTACCTGACAGGCAGATAGATTCTTTGCTGCATTTATTATCCACAACATCATATTCCCTCATCTTCAGATATTTGTCGCTTCGGGATATTCACTGCTTACAACAGGTATGCACCCACTTTCGCGATGCTATTAAAAGCGATAACGCCCTGGCAAAAGCGTGGTTTCGTCGGTTTCCTTTATCACACCAGTATCAACTGAGAAAAACCATCACTACAAAAAGTAATCAACAAGTCCATGATTGGCTTGGGTCGTTTACGAACGATAAGGCCTTATTGACGTCACTAACCAAACTCCAAAAGACGGGGGCTTCTGTACCTGCTCTGCTATTTTTCACCAAGACTGTACTTATGTCTCAATACAAAACATTCAAGTTGGATACAAAAACCATCATTGAAAGAAATCACCAACCCCGTTCAACCACCCTGAGTGATGATGGCCGTCATCTGATGGTGTTCAATTCTCATAGCACGGTGAAAATCTTCGGTCATCAGGATGATGGATCATGGCCAGAAAAAAAACTCATCACTCATGATCGTGCTATCAGTTCAGCCATCTTCAGCCCCGATAGTCAGCATGCAGTGACTGCCAGTCAGGACGACACGGCAACAGTTTTTGGCCTGGGGAGCGATGGATCATGGGAGCTAAAAGCCACCATTAAACATCAACGTAATCTGATGTCGCCCACCTTCAGTCCCGATGGACGTCATTTGGTGACCAACAGTAACGACAGGACGGCGCAGGTCCATACCCGGAAAGACAACGGATCATGGGAACAAAAAGTCATCATTCGCCATCACGATAAGGTCACATCAGCCAGCTTCAGCTTCGATGGCCGCCATTTGGTGACCATCAGTTACGATAGGACGGCGCAGATCCATAGTCTGAGTAACACTGGATCATGGGAACAAAAAGCCATCATTCGCTTTCACAATATAGTCTCATCAGCCACCTTCAGCACCGATGGCCGCCATTTGGTGACCTCCAGTTGGGGTCACGAGATAAAAATCCATAGCCTGAAAGACGATGAATCATGGGAAGAAACAGGTTCCAGTCGCCATAGAAGTCCTCAAGTGAAAGTCAGCTTCAGCGCTGATAGCCGCCATCTGGTAATAACCGCTGGTTATGACAAGCCAAAAATCTATGGCAAGGCAGCTGATGGATCATGGGTACAGATTTCCCACAGGGCTGATGCCGAATCAGCCACTGTCTCCTTTAGCCCCGATGGCCGCCATTGGGTTACCGACAATCGTCGTGGAAAGTCACAAATCTATAGCGAGAATGCCGATGAATCATGGAAGCAACAACCCATCTTTTGCGATATTAGCCGCGTCGTCTCTGTCAGCTTCAGCCCGGATGGCCGCTATGTGGTGGGCGCCGGAAGTACCTCGAGTAACTCAATCTTTGGTACGGTATGCATTTATGGTCGGGAAGCCAATGGATTTTGGATTCGTAAAGCCATAATTTTTCATGAACAGGAGGTCTTTTTGGCCAGTTTCAGCCCTGATGGCCGCCACGTGCTCACTACCAGCAAGGACAAAACCACTAAAATCATTGGTCAGCAGACCCGTGGGACATGGGTTGAAAAAGCTATCATTTCCCATGATAGTCGTCTCGTCAAAGCTACCTTCAGCCGCGATGGCAGCCATGTGTTCACTGTCACTGAAGAGGGTACGGTGAAAATAACCGAACTACGGAAGAAAGATTGATTGTTTGCTGTCACCGTTTTCATGACGGCACTGAGGGACTCAAGCTGAGAACCAATCGAGCCTGTTAGCTACGCCATTGCGTCGGCAATCCGGGTAGTTAGAAAGTTCGATTGGTATTAGAGCTGAAAAAAACGGCATCTGTTCAATAGCTGCCGTTTAACCTTAAAGGCAGTATTTTACTGCTGTGGCAGCAGCAGTGACTGTATCTTCAAAAGCCTGTCTTCAAGTTGTTGCTGATCCGCTTCAGACAGCTTCTCTCTGAATAAACCAACCACATCAAGAAGTGCCGTCTTGAAGGCTTCATTTTGCAGAGTCAGATTCTCATTTTCCTGCATAACAGTAGGCATTTCTTTTTCCAGACGGTATTCCAGATCCTCCAACCGGGTTCTCAAGTACCCCGCCTCTGTCTCCAGTTCAGCATTTCGAAGCACGGTTTTATCGGCAAATTCAAGAGATTCATCCACCTGAGTCTGTTTCTCAAGCTCAATCTGCGCCTTTGCTCTGGTCAGTTTACCGACCTCTTCACGCCACTTTTTCTCTTCTTCTGCCCGATCGCTGGCAATGTGCGCAAATTGCTCACTTTCTGCCTTAACCTCTTTCAGCTGCTTTTTAATATCTGCCACTTCCAGGGCGGCCTCACTGACTCGTTTTTTATAGTCTCTCTTTTGATCCTGAGCCATTTTGAGTTCCTCCCTAAGGTCTGACATCTGCTGCTCCAACTCATTTTTCTTCCTCATAAGCTCCTGATACTGAAAGCGAGAAACACCTCGAGGACCCTGAGCCTGAAGATCGGTCAACCTTGTTTCACCGGTCACAGAAAGAGGTTGAAGTAAAGAATTGGGTTGATGTGTGGCGGTACTGAGACTGACATAGGCTCCCTGATCGTCATACTCGACGCCGGACTCCCGGAAATCAAAACCAGTACCAGTCCTTGGCGCCTGCCCACTGTTTTCCGACAAGACTTTCAACCTGTCAATTTCAGCCATGGCCTCAGCGTGCTCTTGCTGCAACTGTTCCAAATGGCTTTTGGCAGAATTGTAATCCAGCTGAAAGCCTAATTTAGCCGCCTCTTCTTCATGAAGCTTTTGCCTGGACTCGTCCAGATCCTGCCTGAGCCGCTCAAGCTGAGCCTTGCGTGCACTTTCCGTCTGGGAAAACTGAGCTTTTTGATCGGAGAAGGCCTTTTGCTTAAGCTGCAGCTCCTGCTCAATAATATCCGCTTTTGAAGCTTTCTCCCTCAGCGTTGCTACCTCACTTCTCAACTCAAGCCGTTCTTTCCCGAGTTCTATTTTGGCCTTCTTCTGCTCATCCCTGTGTCGGTAGACCTCTCTGGTGAGCCTGTCTACCTGTTGCTCAAGACGAACAGCATCACTCCTGAACTTTTTGCAGTCTGACTTGGCCTGCGCTGCTTCACCGATCGCTCTCTGTTCCGCTTCAGAAACGTTGCTCAGCTGAGCTTTCAAGGCAATGAGCTGTTGCTCCAATTCACTCACACTGCGCTCAGACTGGCTATAGTCCTCCTTGAACCGGGCCTCGGATGTCAGCAATGCATCTTCAGCTTTCTCTTTGAGACGCCTCAGTTCAGAGACCTCAACAGTCAGCGATTCAATCTGCTGGGTTTGAGAGCTCCGGGCTGACTGAGCCTCTCTGGAAGCCAGTTTCAGCTTCGTTTCTGATGCCAGCAGCGACTTTGCCAGATCCTCAAGGCTCTTGGCCTGCCGGGCGAATTCCACTTCCGCTCTACGCTGCTCTTGTAAGATTGTTTGCAATCCGGCTTTCAGGGTAGCTACCTCTCCTTCCAGAGCGGCCCTGGCGGCATTCCACTCCCTTGATTGAGCGATCCAGGTTCTCACTTCATGCTTTTTCTTTTGCAGTGCTTCTCTGGCGCTTGTCTCTTCCGAAGAAGCCTTTTGCAATAGAGACCGGGTCTGTCGCAGGTCAGCCTGAACCTGGGCGAGCGCCTCTTCGTTGGCCTTCAGTTCAACTCCTCTGGCTCTGAGTTGCTCCAGTTCCGTGTTTTGCTGACCCAGCTGAACTTCCAGGGCTGAAACGCGACCGTTAGAGCCTTTAAGCTGAATCTGGGTATCCTTTAACTGTTTTTTCAGCTGCGTTTTTTGAGATTCAAGCTCGGTTAACCGCTCTTTACCCAGTCTGAATTTCTCTTCCAGCCTTTGACTTTTTTCAAAATACCCGGACGCTTTTTCATTCTCCTTTTTCATGGCACCGTTCAGGAACTCAAGCTGAGCCGACAGCTCGTGGTAATGAGCTCTTTCTTTCTCAAGCTGCTTCTTCTTCTCTTTCAACTCCATATTAAGCTGGATATTGGCCTGGCTGGCCTTGATTCGTGCATCAGAGACCTGACTGGCGAAACGTGCTCTGAGATGACGCACCTCAGTGTCAGAAGACAGCTTGTCGGCCTGCAATTTTTCATTGTGCTCTCGTGCTTCGACGAGCTGGGCTTGCAGCCGTTGAATCTGAGATTGCAGCTGGTTCAGGCCTTTTTCGGCTTTCTTTGTCTCATCCATGACTTGCTTCATTTCTGCGTGGTGGCTTTTCAACTGTTCTTCAATAGCCACAGCTCTTGAATGGGCCTGATCTCGCTCACCCCTGATTCTGTGCAAATCTTGCGTCTGATTTTTTGTCAGCGTCTCTAACTGTTCACTTCTGAGTTGCAACGCTGCAACCTTCTCTAAAGGTTCTAATACTGATTTAAGGCTGCCTTGTGCATTATCCAGCTGCCTCTTCAAGCGAATGTTTTCAAGCTCTGTTTCAGACTGTTGCCCTTCCTTCCTGGTCCTTTCCCGTAACTGGGCTGTGACCTGATTTAGCTGGAATTTCAGATCGTTAGCCCTTGTGGATTCTGCATTTTTTTCTTTGTGGAGTTTATCAATGCCGTCCTGGAAAATCTTTAAACGACGGCGAGCCTCTGCCAAATTCGTCCCTAATGTGCCAGCTACTGCTTTAACACGTCCCATTCTGTCTTGCTCGGTCAGCGCCTGAATCATTTGTTTTTCACTAAACTCAGCCTGTCGTGTAAGCTCCTGATTTTTTCTATCCAGGTCATGAGCTTCCTCATCTTTAGTTGTCAGCAACAGGGTCTTCTGACGCAGCTCATCTTCAAGTGAACGAACGTGGGCAATCAAAGCCTGCGCGAAGTTAGCTTTTGAAGGATCTTGATCATAAGCTTGCAAATGCCTCTGATCTCTTTGCTGGATATCAGCAAGGAAGCTGTCTTTTAATGTTTCGAACTCATCGAGAAGTTCATTGGCCATTAGCTGTAACGATTGCTGATCCTTGCGCTGACTTTCTAACACGGTTTCATAGAAGGGAATATCGTTACCTAATGCATCTTCAGTCTGTTTCGCAGCTTGCAAAACTTCACAGTAGTCACTATGGAGCTGACAGATAAGCTGGTAATACTCGTGAATGCGCTCATCCATTTTCTTCAGCTCAGCCTGAGTTTCAGCATCGCTGGCCCGGGCAGGCTGAAGCGAATAGGTTGGCAAAAAACTACTGAGCCAGGATGAAGACAGCTCCACCCCTACCGTCCGGTCCCCCAGAGATTTACCGCCATTCACAAAACGACTATGCTCGGGCCGGGCAGGCAAGGTTGATACAGTCTTTCCTGCCAGCACCATGCTCAAGTTGCCTTTAGAGGCACGACAGCGTCTCCATGCGTACTCCACAGCTTGACCCGGATTCTTGCCGGGTTTCTCTCGTGTTATCCGCCCCCCTTCTCTCACCAAAAATTGAGATTCAATAAATGCTCTTGCGGGATTGTGTATTGGATCGGACATAGAAATACTCCTTTTACTTCATTAAAAAATTCTTGAACCGTTTGACTATCAGCCCGCCTGATCAGGGGCTTTCATCTCCGCTTGTTGGGTTGTTCTGTATAAACCTGCCTGGCAGGGCTCTGAGGGTTTCAATCTCCCTTTCCAAAGCTGCCCTGTCGGTATCCCACTGTCGGGATCGGTTGACCCAGGCAGTGACTTCATCCTCTTTTTGTTGCAAAAGAGACTGGGCCCGTTGCAGGTTATTCTGAAGCTCAGTCAGTGTATTTTTGGGTACCACATCAATACCCTTGGCGGTGAGCTTTTTATGCATATTTTTTAACTTCTTCAGCATATGAGCTTTTTGACTTTCAACTTCAGACAGTTGCTCTTGTGTGGCTTTAAGCACAGTGGCCTTCTGGCGTAAGTCATTCTCAAGCTGCTCAGTCGGTCTTGATTGTTCCAATCGTTCTAAACGGGCTCTGATATCGTCATCCTGATGAGAACCTGCAGTATGCTGAGCTTTTGATATACGCCAATTTAGATGATCAGCCTGTTCCTGGTTTATTCTTATGGTCTCTAGATAGGCACAATTAAGTACGTCTTTTTCTTCCTGAATTCTTCTTATGGTTTCTTGATAGCCACGATTAAGAACAGCATTTTCTTCCCGGATTGTTCTTATGGATTCCTGGTAGTTACGGTTAGCTTCTGCTAAATCCTTTTCCAGCTTCTCAGCCCGTCTGGTTAGCGCACCTTTGTCTTCATGGATTTTTCTTTCGGAGCCAGTATTAGCTTTGGCCAATTGACTCTTCAGTTGCTCATTCTGACTGGATAGATCAGCATTTTCTGCCCTGATTATTAGTACGTAAGATTCAGAGTCTTCTAAGCGCCTTTGAACTTCTCGCAAATCCCTGCTCTGATTGTTATTCAATTCTTCTAGCTGAACTATTCTTTCATTTTGATCTCGAGAAGACTTTACGATGCGATTAGCTGACTCTAAATCCTGCAACAGCTTTAGAATCTGTTGGGGGTCCGAAAATTTTTTCAGCCCGATCTTGGAAAAGGCATCATCCAACTGCTTTTTTTCTTCCCGGATGGTTTTAATTTCTTTCTGAATCGATGTTGAATTACTATTAACATTTCTTATGATATCCTCTAATTTTCTGACTCTTTCATCAGCAATCGCCTTAATTGATTGCTGGTCACAAGCTCGGTTCAAATGCTCTTTGCTAATCTTAGCCTGTTCTTTAAGAAAGCTGATGTCTGCACCCAGTTTATGGACTTCACGATCTTTGGCTTCAAGCATTTTGGTTTGTTTCTGCAATTTATCAGCCATTAACTGTAATTCTTGCTGCTCCTTATACTGGCTTTTAAACGCTTCTTCATAGAAGGGAATATCGTCGCTCAATGCCGTTTCAGTCTGCAAAGCAATTTCCAGCGTTTTAGTGAGCTGGCGATGGAGCTGGCAGATGCGCTGATAATACTGCTGAAGACACTCATCCATTTGATTCAGCTCGGCCAGAATTTCAGTCTTACTGGCCTGGACAGGCTTTCCTGAATCGGTTGACGAACGTTGCCAGAATGAAGAAACTGCCACTGTCCGCGACTTCAGACTTTTAAAACGGCCAAGCACAGGGGGTTCAGGCAAGGCTTCCACGATCGTAGTTTTGCGCAACTTGCTTAATATCTCTGTAAGAGCTTTGCATTGATGCAATGAATAGATCGCAGTATGGCGCGTATGGTTGCTGGGCAACTCAGATGCCAACTCAACATCTGTATTAACCAAAATGTTAGATTCGAGCGGTCGGTTTGCTGTGCCTGCTGGTGTTGCCATTGTATTACCCCCTTTACACTATGCAAAAATTCATAAGCCGTTTGACTGTTAACGAGCCTGATCCGGTGAGGCTTCTGTCTCTGCTATGCCTTTCTGGCGTAACTCATCCTCAAGTTGCTCAATCCGTCTGGATTGCTCTATTAATTTTATCTGGTCATCGATAGCCTTTTTCTGATAATAATCTTTTGCATGCTGAGCAAGTGATAAATGCTTCTCCAGAGCTTTAAGCTGGCTGGATAGCCTGTGTTTTTCTGCATGCCCCTTTTTTACTGCGTTTGCATGTTCACTTGCGTTACGATTAGCACTTTCCAGATTCTCCTTCAGCTTCCGAAGCTGTTTGTCTTTTTGATTCATTTTATTCCTCGTATCGGCCACGAGATCTTCAGCAGCTTTCGAGCGATCCCTGGCGTCTTCTAAAAGTCTCTCCAGATCTTCAATCCGTTCGGATAGTGCAGTTTTTTCTTTAAGGGTTGTGCTTAAGGTATCCTTATCAACATTTGGATCAGGTTGGTCTTTTGCTAAATCCTTATCCTGCTTGTCAGCAGGTTTCCATTTTTCAGATTTTTCTTGCCGGAGTGTATTAAGCTCTTTCTGCATCGATGTTAGACGAAGATTAGCTTCTCTTAAATTGTTCTCTAACAGTCTGACTGATGCATCATTACGAATGATTATGTCTTCCACATTCTGCAACTTGAACAATTTATTTCTGCTGCTTTCAAGCTCTCGTGTAAGATCCTGATTTTTTCTAACCAGTTCATCTACTTCCTCATCTTTGGTGTCAAGGATTTTGTATTGTTCTTGCAACTTACCAAACAGTGACCCTACTTTTTTCTGATCATGATGCTGCCTTTCCATCGCACTGTTGTAGAAGGGAAAAATGATCTTCAATTCCTTTTCAGTCTTTAGAGCAACATCCATAGCCTCAGAGTGCTGACTATGAAGCCTGGAGAGCTGCTGATAATCCTCCTGAGTTCGTCTGTCCATTCTCCCCAGCTCAGTCAGAATTTCAGCCTCTCTGTCTTCTAGCTTTCCTGAATCGGTTGACGAGTCATACCGCAGTGAAGAAGCTACCACTTTCCGTGACATCAGACTTTTATCACCGTAAAGAAGATGGCAATAATCAGGACGGTCAGGCAACTTTTCCGCGGTCATGCCTTCGCGCAACAGGCTTAATGTATCTATAACAGCAGAGAATCGATGCAATGAATCCACTGCAGAACTGTCCGCACATTTGCGAGGCGCTTCAGGTGGCATCTCAACATTTTCATTGACCTTGGGGTCAGATACAAATGAAGGCCCTGCTGCTGATTTAATTGGGTAAGTCATAGTAATACTCCTTTTACACTATTAAAAAATTTATAAACCGTTTAACTATTATCCTGGGAAATTTCCATCTCCTCTGACTGGTTGTTCTGTAATAGCATGCTCAGTTTATCCATCAGATTTTCAATCTCTTTTTCCATAGCCGCCCTGGCGGTGTTCCACTGTCTCGATTGATTGACCCAGGCGATCACCTCATCTTCTTTCTGTTGCAAAAGAGACCGGGTCTGTTCCAGCTCATTCTCAAGCTGAGAGCGCATTCTTTTTTCAGCTCTGAGACTTTGTTCTCTACAGGCCAACTGGCTCATCAAATGATTGTTTTCAAGTTCCAGTTCAAACAGTTCCCCCTGAATGTCGTCACGCTCTGTGGTTTTTGGATCTGACTCATTCTCACGTTGGCTCGCTCCCCTGGATTGTTGAGCTTTTTCTTTCCGCATTTTTTTTAAAAGAGCCAGATGAGCATCTGAACAACGACGAGCTTCTGCTAACTCTGCCTCCAGCCCTTCAACCCGTCTGGACAACACATCGTTTTTTTCTTGCATTGCTTTTTGCATTTTTTCTGATTCAACTTGCTGATTATTTGAGAACATTCTAGTTTCTAATAACTTCTGCTTCGTCCTGTAAAATTCTTCGTATTGTTTACCTTTTTCATCCTGCAGCGTTTTAACTATTCCGAATAGTTCATCTCTATCTTTCTTTATTATTTTTAAAATATGCTGATCGCCACGAGCTTGTGCTAAATCCGCCTTCAACTTCTTAAAATCTTCCATGCTCACATGTTTTCCAGCTTCGAAACTGCGAAGGGCAGCTTGAGCCTCTTTTCTTTCTATTCGAACTTCCTTAAGCTCTTCCCGCATCAGAGCTGAACGCTTACGAGATAGACTCAGCTGCTCCTCTAATTCTTTGAATAATTCCTTAGTTTGAATGGTTCTGACTTGTTCGTCCGCTACCGAAAACGCTGTATTTTTGCTAAGTACAGCCTGCTGCGTAAGCTCCTGGATTTTTTTATCCATTTCATGAAATTGCTCATTTCGGGCTTCAAGTATTTTCGTCTTCTGATCTAGCGCACTCTCAAGAGAACCTAAGTGTGCAGTCAAAGCCTGAGAGAATTTACTGCCCATTACCGGTAATTCTTCCTGACCCTTATGCTGACCTTGTAACACTTCGATATAAAAAGAAATATCGTTTTCTAATAAGTTTTCAACCTGTTGAGCGACATTCAGAGATTCACAGAGCTGACTGTGAAGCTGGCAGAGGCGATGGTAGTACGCCCTTCTTTGCTGATCCATATTTGCCAGTTCAGCCCAGATTTCATAGCCATTGGCTTCGTTAATTTTGTTTAAAACGCTTGGCATCTCCTCAGTACTATCCTCGAGGAATGGATGCGCTGAAACCGTCCGACGATCCAGACATTTAAATTCACTCAAAAGACTGCACGGCAAAGGCTTTTCAGGTAACTCTTCCACAGTGATCCCTTTACGCATCTTGCTTAATGGCTCTGTAAGAGCACTGCATCGATATAATGAATATTCCGCAACGCTGGCGGGATCGTCGCCGGACATCATATCTTTGATCCGAACACTCTGGTCAATTATGTGTGCAGAGGTTGCTACACCTGTTGGATTTGCCATTGTAATACTCCTTTTACAACGTTAAAAAATTCACAACTATTTTGACTATCAACTAGCCTCATCCAATGCAGCTTTAGTATCAGTCGTCTGGTCGTCCATTGAGAGTGCTCTCAGTTTAGCCCTCAGGTTTTTAATCTTTTTATTCGACGCTGCCCTGTCAATATCCCACTGTATGGATTCAGCATCCCTTGAGCTCAGTTCAGCCTCTTTCGCTTTCAAAAGAGACCGGGTTTCTTTCAGCTCACTCTGAAGCTGAGAGAACATCTTTTTACTCTTTATCAATTCAAGCACTCTGGTACTGTTCAATTGAGATGAACGCTTCAGCATTTTCATAAAAAGAGCATTTTGACTTACTGTATTGGAGAGTTGCTTTTGTTTGCCTTCAAGCAGTGCTGTTTGATGATGTAACTCATTCGTTAGTTCCTCAACCCGTCTGGATAGCGCATCTTTTTCATCACTGAGTTTTTTTTTGATAGCCTTATCAGTCTCGAAGCGAAGTTTATTTTGTACTGCAAGCTTCCTCAGTCTTTTAACCTTATTGGATTGTTTCTGATAGTCACTTTTATATCTTGCTACACATTTCCTCAGGTTTTTAATCCGTTCGGATTGTTTCTCAGTTTGTTCTTCAAGTTCTCTAACGATCTGGTTTTCTCTATCCGAACGTCGTGTATATTCTTTTTTCAATAACGTTAGATAATAATTATTTTCTTTTGATATTTTATATCTTTCTTTCTCGGTTTCGCTATGGATGCTATCCATCTTCAATATACGACTACGGTATTCACTCACAAGCTTCTCTAAATTTTTAATTTTTTCATCAACAAGCGCCTTTGCTTCTTGCTCGTCATGCAGTCGCTTCATTGGCTTTTTGCTCTCTTCAAGCGGTAGTGTGAGCTTCTGGAATTTTCTAGCCGGTTCACGAATCTCCTGATCTATGGCCTCAAACATTTTGGTTTTCTGATGCAGCTCATTAGTCGTTAACTCTAATACTTGCTGATCCTCAGGCTGACTTGATAACGCTTTCGTATAGAAGAGAATATCTTCTTCCACTCCAGTTTCAGTCTGCATAGCAAATTGTATAAATTCCATTAACTGCGAGCGATACTCACAAAGGCACTTGTAATCATTCTGAATACGTTCATTCATTTTCTCCAGTTCAGCCTCGATTTCAGCCTCACTGGCCTCGCTAACTTTTCGCAGAATAGTTGTCGGGCCTTGACAAGATGAAGATACTGCCACCTCTCGTGACTCCAGATCTTTACGACAAAAAGGGCTATTTTCTGGAGGGGCAGAAAAACCCGACATGATCGTGTCTTCTGTCGGTAATTTTCCTAATGCATCTTTACAAACATAACAACGACGCAATGCATATCTCGCAATGCTGTCCGAATGGCCCCTTGGCATCTCAGATCTAATGGGGTCATGTCCAAGCGGACTCATTGTTAAGTCGAGTGAGTTGGCCATTGTAATACTCCTTTTACAACATTCAAAAATTCATAAACCGTTTGCCTGTTAACGAGCCTCGTTCGGTCCAGGTTCCATTCCTGCCGTCTGGTTGCCAGTTGAGAGTGCTCTCGGGGCTGCGTTTGCAACCCGGGCACTCACTTTATCCTCTCTCTCTTGCAAAAGAGCCTGAGTCTCTCGCAGATCATTCTGTAGCTGAGACAGCGCCTCTTTGGGTACCACATCAGCGCCCTTGGACGTTAGCTTTTGATGCATAGCTCTTAGCCTTCTAAGCAATTGAACGTTTGTGGTTTGCATGTCAGACAGTTGTTCTTCTTTGGCTTTAAGCACTGTGTTCTGCTGATCTAACTGCTTCTCTAATTGCTCATTACGTCTGGATAGCACAGCTTTTTCATGCCGGAGTCTGTAAAACTCATTCTCCCTGTCATCCTCTTTGTGACTGAGTAACACTCGGTCATAATAGAAATCAAAGTCTTTAATCAATGCCGATTTAGTATCCTCAACAAGGTCCAAAACTTCAGTGAACTTTTTATGGAGCTTGCAGAAGCGCTGACGATCTCCCTGAATACGTTCATGCATTCTTTCCAGCTCAGCCCGGGTTATCTCCAGCTCAGCTTGGGGTCCAGCCTCACTGTCTTGGGTAAGCTTTCGTGATGCAGTTGACTCCTGCAGGGATGAGGAAACGTCCACCGTCCGTTTTTGCAAACGCTTACCACCCTCCAGAAGCGTGCAATCTTCAGGGGGAGGAGGTAAAGTCAGGCAGGTCATGCTCAGACAAATATTGCCTAATGCTTTTTGATAATCACTGCATCGACGCAATGCAAACATCGCAGTGCCTCTGTGCGTCTTAGGTAACTCCTGAGCGAGGTCAGTTTTTGCTGAAGGATTTCCTGCGTCAAATGGACTTATCATGTAATACTCCTTTTACAACATTAAAAAATTCACAACTGTTTTGACTATCAATGAGCCTCATCCGGTGCAGCTTCTATCTCTGTCGTCTGATTGTCAGTTGAGAGTGCTCTCGGGGTAGCGTTTGCAACCAGGGAACTCACTTTGTACTCTCTCTCTTGCAAGACAGACCGGGTCTCTCGCAGATCATTCTGTAGCTGAGATAGCGGCTCTTTGGGTGCCGCATCAGCGCCCTTGGACTTTGCCCTTTGATGCATATCAGTTAACCTTCTGATCAAATCAACGTTTAGAGCTTCCGCTTTAGACAGTTGCTCCTGTTTGGCTTCAAGCATTGTGTTCTTTTTATGTAACTCATTCTCTAATTGTGCATTCCGTCTGGACAGCTCAGTTGTTTCTTGCGGATCTTCAATAAAGGCACGATCAGGATGAGCTACTTGTCGCCGAGCTTCTAATAATTCTCTCTGCAGCGAGTAAACCTGATCGGTTAGCGCAACGTTTGAAAACCGAAGTTTGTGAAGCGCTGCCTCCGTCCTATTCTCATGGAACATTGGAAACGCTTCCCGATAATAGAACTCAAAATCTTTATCCAATTCGAATTCAGCCTGGGCAAGATGTGACATAGCTTCGTAGTACTTTTTATAGAGCTGGCAGTAGCGCTGATGACCCTCCTGAACACGCTCATCCATTCTTTCCAGTTCAGTCTGGGTTCTTTCCAGTTCAGTCTGGGTTGTTTCCAGCTCAGCCCGGGTTGTTCCCAGCTGATCCCAGATTCTTTGCAGTTTATCCTGGCTTGGTGAGTATTTACCCCGGATTCCAAACTCATCGCATTTGAAACAGTTATCTGAATCGGTTGACTCCTGCCGGGATGACGAAGCTTCCACCTTCCGTTTTTCCAGACGTTTACCACCCTCCAGAAGAGGGCAATGCTCAGGAGGGGTAGGTGAAGGCGGGCGAGTCGAGCCCAGCCAAATATTGCGTAATGTCGCTTTATGTTCACCGCATCGACGCAATGCAAACAGCAAAGTTTCTTCTTTGGGCGTCCCGGTTGAAGTCTGAGCATTCAGTTGAGTGCTTGGTGAAGGACTACCTGTGCCATATGGATTTATCATTTACTACTCCTTTTACAACATTAAAAATTCATAACTGGTTTGACGATTAACGAGCATACGGGGAGGCTTTCGTCTTTGCCGTCTGGTTATTAACCGAGAGTGCTCTCAGGTTAGTTCTCAGGGTTTCAATCTCTCTTTCCATAGCAGCCCTGTCGATATCCCATTGTCTGGATTGGGCATCTTTTTCATACTTGAGTTTTTCTATAATTTGGTGATCAGCTTCAATGCGATGGATATACGATTCTATGGATTCGTCCAGAAACTTCTTAGCTCGGGATAATGCATCTTTTTCTTTCTGCATTTTGCCAAGTTCGCACTGCATATCTTTTATACGACTGTCAGCTAATTTCAGACGTTTCTCTAAATTCATGACTTTTTCATCAACAGGCGACTTTATTTCTTGCTCGGCCTGCGGTCGATTCATTGGCTTGTTGCTATCTACAGGTTGTTGCATGAGGTTCAGGATTTTCATCTCCAGTTCAAGAACCTGAATATCTTTGGCCTCATACATTTTGGGTTTCTCATTCAGCGCAACAGCCTTTGATTGTAATTCTTGCTGTTCCATATGCGGACCTGCTAAAGCATTCTGATAGAAGGAGATATCGTCATCCAATGCCATTTCAATCTCTATAGCAACAGCCAAAATTTTGCTTAACCGCTTACTATGCTCACAAAGGCGCGAGTAATTCTCCGGCGAACATTCAACCATTTCCTCTCGCTCAGCCTGAATTCCAGCCTCAGTAGTCCCGCTAATCTTTTGTGGATTGGTTAACGAGCCCTGACTGGATGAAGCAGCTTCTATCGACCGGGCTTCCAGATGTTTTTCAACCTTCGCAGAAGATTGCCTGAGAGGCGAACCAGGAGCAATTGGCCATTCGGAACCTGAGGTTACCTTTTTTAATTTGTTTTTATATTCACAGCATCGATTCAATGAATACATCGCATTAGTACCCCGGGGCTTCGCGGGCATTTTAGGTGTCGTCTGAACGTTCATGCCAGCCGCTGATGGGGGGGCCACTGCACCTGATGGATTTGCCATAGTAATACTCCTCTGACAACATTTAATTTAATTAGTCATACACCTTTTGACTCTGGCCAGTACGGCTTGTTCCCCTGTTAGATCCTGAATAACTTTGTTGTTAGCCATTCTGACAAAATTTCCTCAGCTAATAGGGAAATCCGCTACTCTCGCCTTAGACTTATGACTGATTCTCTGTAATATTCATTCCCCCGAAACCGCATTATGAAATGGTCCCGGGCTGAAGAGACGCGGACCCCGAGATTGATGAGAGCAGCATTAACATGATTGACAAGTCCATTCCCCTCACCGACATTCATCGTCATCTGGACGGTAATATTCGCCCCCGGACCATTCTGGAGCTGGGCCAGCAGCACAACCTGGAGTTACCCGCCAATAATCTGGAAGAGCTGATTCCCCATGTTCGGGTTATGAGCAATGAGCCTGACCTGGTGAGTTTTCTGGCCAAGCTGGACTGGGGTGTAAAGGTTCTGGCAGATTACGACGCATGTCGTCGAGTCGCCTATGAGAATGTTGAAGACGCCCTGAATGCCCAAATTGATTACACCGAACTGCGCTTCAGCCCTTACTATATGGCCATGACTCACAACCTTGATCCTCAGGGTGTGGTCGAAGCAGTCGTGGACGGTGTTCAGGCCGGCAGCCGTGATTTTGGCGTCAAAACCAACCTCATCGGTATCATGAGTCGTACTTTTGGCCAGGAAGCCTGCCAGCAGGAACTGAATGCCTGTCTGGCCTTCAAGGACAGACTGGTTGCAATTGATCTGGCCGGTGACGAGTTCGGCAAACCGGGTGAGCTGTTTGTCGAGCACTTCAAACAGGTTCGTGATGCTGGCCTGAATGTCACAGTTCATGCGGGCGAAGCAGTGGGCGCCGAAAGCGTATGGCAAGCTATTCGTGATCTGGGTGCCACCCGAATTGGCCATGGTGTCAGAGCCATCGAGGACCCTGCGCTGATGGATTATCTGGCCGAGCACCGCATTGGTATTGAGTCCTGCCTGACGTCAAATATCCAGACCAGCACTTTCCCAAGCATTGAAAAGCACCCGCTCAAGAAATTCCTGGCACACGGCGTGCTGGCCACCATCAATACCGATGATCCGGCGGTGGAAGGCATTGAGCTGCCTTATGAGTATGAAGTCGCGGCGCCTGCTGCTGGTCTCTCCCCTGAGCAGATCCGCCAGGCTCAGGAAAATGGTTTGACCATTTCTTTTTTGAGTGACGCTGAGAAAGAAGCGCTCAAAGCTGCCAAACACTGAGTATATGGGTCGGGCCTCACTGGTCCGACCTCAATGCTGATCTGGCACATCTCTGGCTATTTCGTTGCCAGAGGCTTTTCCCTCGAAAAAAGCTCTGGCATTGCCCAGTGTGGTTTTGGCAATGGCCATCAGCGCCTCTTCGGTAAGAAAAGCCTGGTGGCCGGTAAAAATAACGTTGTGACAGGCTGAAAGGCGTCTGAAAACATCGTCCTGAATCACCTCATCGGACAGATCTTCAAAAAACAGGTCCTGCTCGTTTTCGTAAACATCCAGCGCCAGTCCACCCAGAATCCCTTTTTTCAGAGCGTCCATTGCTGCCACTGAATTCAGCAGTTTACCTCTGCTGGTATTGACCAGTAACACTCCGGGTTGCATTTGGTTAAATGCGTCCTCATTGATCATGTACTCGTTGTCTTTCGTTAAAGGGCAGTGCAGGGTAATCAGCTTGCTTTGTTGCAGCAGTTGATTCAGGGAAACATAATCCCCGCCCAGATCTTCAAAAGCCGGGTTCGGATAAGGATCGTACCCCAGCAGTTTGCAACCAAAGCCTTTCAGAATACGGGCAGCAGCCAGACCGATTTTGCCCGTGCCAATAACCCCCGCTACACGACCATGGAGGTTAAATCCTGTCAGCCCTTCCAGTGAGAAGTTGGCATCCCGGGTTCTCTGATATGCTTTATGGGTTTTGCGATTCAAGGTCATGATCAGGGCAATGGCATGCTCAGCCGTGGCCTCGGGAGAATAAGCCGGAACTCTTGCTACAGTGATACCCAACTCTTTTGCCGCATCCAGGTCAACATTGTTAAATCCGGCACAGCGCATAAGCAGAAGCCTGATACCATACTCCGCCATGACAGTCAGAACCGGCCGACTGAGATCGTCATTAACAAAAGCGCAGACGGCATCACCCGCTCTGGCCAGGTGAGCGGTTTTTTCATCCAGGTGAATATCAAAGTATTCCAGTTCAAAGCCGGTATCGGCATTGCACAGGTCAAAGAATTCACGATCGTATTTTTTGGCATTAAAGATACAGATTTTCATGATCGGTTCAGGTTCCTCTTTTCACTGGCATGAGCATTTGACAGCCATAAACTCTGGGCTGAGCATTTGACAGCCATAAACTCTGGGCAACTGATAAGAATCATAGCGGAGTTTTTTAGTGAAAATAGCCTTTCTATGCCAACGTATGGCAGCTCTTCCGGGCTGTGGTCTGATTTGAATCTCCCGGTTTAGCCGGGCAGGCCGGGTCTCGCTGATCAGGCCTTTAACGCCAGGAATTTTACAATACTAAACAGCAAGTAATACCAATCGTGCTTTCTAACTGCCGTGATGAGCATGGAGATTTGAGCCTTAAGACAAGGCGGCGTGAGGAGTCATAGCCTTAGCTATGGCGACGATCGCCAACGCAGGATTAAGGCTCAAATCTTCAGCGCAATAGGGAGTTAGAAAGTTCGATTGGTATAAACCCTAATGATGCGAACTGTTCTTTTGTGAATGTTTGAATTTTTAATCTTTTCTACTACCTTTGACAGAGGATTTAATTAAATGATAGGGATTTTTATGAAAACTATATTTTTTTGGGCGATGCTGATTATCGCCGTGACGGGTTTTTGTTCAGAAGAAAACGAATCTGTCTGTGTTGATAACCGATTTTTTTTCCAAATCGATAACCCCGATGACTATGAAGTGAATATCAAATTTTTGGACGAAAGTTCAAATTTGCTTTATGAGCATGACTTATTCAATGGATTTCATCCTGATGCTATAACGAAAAAAGTATTGATTGATTTTTCTTCTCGGGCAGTAACGGTGAATTCAATTTCTCGGGTAATAACGGTGAAATCAATCTTGTTAGATGGCAATTCCAAGGTCATAGCCAAAGAAAAGGAAAGTGACACAGATAATAGAATTGAAAAACTTTTACCATCGAACTATCTAATTACCATGACTCGCATCAGCGATCATGATACTAGATTGATCTCCAATCAATGTTATTCATCTAATGATCAGGAAAAGGTTGAGATACTACAAGCTTCTACAAATACTGCTCTAAATCAATTAAACATTTTTGAATTAAATATGAGACTTTTTGGAGTCAGTCAGATAGATGAAAATAAAAAGGAACAATTGTTTGACGAGAAAATTCGTTCTCTTGGCTTAAAAAAAGATGCCTGTGGCAGATATGTTCACATTAACAGTTCATCATTAAATCTAGACGACTGTGCCAGTATTGTTATCCCGATCCTGCCAGAGCCCGAGTTGCGGTTAAGATAAGGTGCTCTGCAGGGGACCGAAGGCGGGAATCCACACTGACTCACCATCAGAACCACACTACCCGTTGCCCACCCTGGCCTTGTCATCCCCGAGAAGGCTGAGACCCACTGTTGGCGCTGGATTCCGCCTTCGCAGGAACGACGACTCCCTTCGCGGGAATGACAACTTCCTACTTAGTTTGATGAACACAACAAGCGGTTTGACAAAATCGAGGATACTCTAGCCATCGTCGTAAATCACCTTAAGAAATAATCACGCTACCTGGGTGCCCACTCTCTTGCCGTATCCAGATCAGCATTGTTAAATCCGACACAGCGCATGGGCAGAAGTCTGATATCATATTCCGTCATTACACTCAGAACCGGCCGACTGATATCGTCATTAACAAGAGCACAGACTGTATCAGCCGTCCTGACCAGGTGTGCTTTTTTCTCATCCAGATGAATATCAAAGTATTCCCGTTCAAAGCTTTAGTCGGCATTGTACTGGCCAAAAAATTTACGATCGTATTTTTTGGCACTAAAGATACAGATTTTCATGATCGTTCAGGTACCTTCTTTACTGGCATGAGCAATGGTTAAGCATCATAGTGGAGTTTTTTAGTGAAAATAGCCTTTCTATGCCGACGTATGGCAGCCTGGCTAAGCAGTGTCATTATTCTGATGGCCTGTCTGTGGACAGGCGAGCTGTTCAGCGTCTGGATCAATCATGCTCTTCCGGGCAGTATTATCGGCATGCTGCTTCTGGCAGCCCTGCTGGGCAGTGGCCTGATTCGACTGTCCTGGGTTGAAGCCGGTGCCAGCTTTCTGGTTCGCTGGATGTCCCTGTTGTTTGTTCCCATTGGAGTCGGTGTTATCAATCAGCTGGACCTGCTGGCCAACAGTCTTGGTGCTCTATTGCTGACCAGTATTTTTGGAACAGTGGTCGTTATGGCCATTGCCGGCTGGTTGTTTCAATGGCTGGAGCATACACGACAATGACGTTGTTCCCGATGTTTTCGACCACTCCAATAAAAGGCCTGCTCTACTGTTCTCTGACAGTGGCTGTCTACCTGATCGCCTGGAAGCTTCAGAATCGTTTTAAGTATTCACTGCTTAACCCGTTACTGATCAGCATTCTGGTACTTGTGGGTATTCTTCTTGTCGGCAATATTCCCTATTCCGACTACCAACAGGGAGGTGACTGGCTAAGCAACCTGCTGGGCATCGCGGTTGTCGCTCTGGGCGTGCCTCTTTATCAACAGATGAGAGATATTCATCGGGAACTGCCCGGTGTGATTCTGGTGGTTTTTATTTCCAGCCTGTTTGCCCTTGTCAGCGCAGTTATACTCGCGGTTCTGGCCGGGGCCGATGGTCAGGTCGCTGTTTCCCTGGCACCCAAATCGGTCACAACACCCATTGCTGTTATGATTGTGGATAGCTTGAATGGTGTCCCTTCTCTTACGGCTATTGCCGTCATCCTGACGGGTTTGATGGGTGCTATTTTTGGCTTGCCATTACTGTCGTTGCTGAAAATCACTGACCCAAAAGCCAGAGGTATTGCTATGGGCACAGCCTGTCACGCATTGGGCACTGCGAGAATGGTTCAAAGTTCATTGAAAGAAGGCGCTTACAGTGCGCTGGCGTTAGTACTTTCTGCCAGTATCAGTGCTCTTCTGGCTCCATGGGTGATACCCCGGGTTCTTGGCTGGTTGTCCTAAATTAGCGGCCAGTTTTTGCCTGGCCGCTTTTCCTGCTTAATACTCTACGCGATAACTCAGAGTGTAGGCACGACCTTCTGCATTATGAGCACTGATGCCATTGTAAGTGTCACCAGCCCACTGGCTGTAGACCGTTTCGTAGTCCTCATTCAACAGGTTGGTAATACCTGCTTTCAGAGTGCCCACGGGCATAGCGAAGGAAGCCAGCAGATCAACAGTGGTATAACCGTCAACCTCATAACTTACGACATTACCACCAGACACTTTCTTGCCTTTGTCGTAATCGGCAAAGGTTGTCGACTGCAGACGTATACTCATATCTTCCTGATCGTAGGTGACATAGGCCACGTACTTTTCAGGAGAGACATCGGCTGCCTGCAGGTCAAGCCATTTGCCCACTTCTTCGTAGTAGCTGCGTCCTTCTGTGAAGGCGTAGCTACCACCGACACTCCAGTAATCATTGACGAAGTATTCCAGGGAGCCTTCAAAGCCGTAAACTTTCTTTTGCTGGTCCAGCAGGTCCACATTGTAATCTTCATTAAAGTCTATGGTTTTATCAGACTCGTTATAAAAGACAGAGGCATTGGCCAGCAGGTCGTCAAAACGTCCGCGCCAGCCCAGTTCATAGCTGTCAGTCTTGATGGCGTCCAGATTGGCTTGTGATATATCGGTAGGATTCAATGGCAGATTGGGAACTATGGCCAGAATGCTGTCTGGTGAAATCACATCCCTTAAAATCCTTGAAGCATCAGGGACTTCAAAGCCCTGAGAGTAGTTAACAAACACTTCATTGCTGCCATTCAGCCGATAGACCAGACCAACGTTAAATAGAGTATTGTCATACTTTCTGACATCACCCTCTAATACAGTTACATCTGCATTAGGAAACAAAATAGGCAAAAACCAGGTTTCTGCTAACGGAGTGTAGTCAGCAATATCCAATTCAGCGCGCTCGTGACGAACACCGGCGTTCATGGTCAGTTGTTCGGTAATATCCCAAGCGGTCTGCAAGTAAAACCCGAGTGTCTTGGCATCAACATCCGGACCGTATTCATAGGAAGATCCTGTCGGTTCAATAACTGTGCCGCCACTGTCAATGTACTTTTGCAGATCGTGCAGTTGTCCTCTCTGTTCGCCTTTGTCAACATCGTAGTCAATACCGTAGGAGATTCTGAACGTATCGGTCAGAGCCCTGTCGAGAAGCAGCTTCAAGCCATAGACTTCTGAGGTAGACGTCGACTGATTAACAAAAGTAGTGCCGGGGGATATCGTGGAACCTAACATATTCGGGTAAGGGAAGAACCTTGCGTCACGCTCACGATAGTAGGTTTGCAACTGAAAATTATTGCCCAAAAAGTCAGCATCACTGTAGACCAGATCAATGGAATTTCTCTTGCTGTAAGGCTGATCTTCCAGCTGCAACCCTTTAACAGGTGGTGGTGCGTCAGCAGCATCTCCAGTGATCAGAGAGGAAATGTCGGGCGCGTAATCAGAATCCATCTGATCATCAAAATATTGCAGTGTCGTCTCCAGGCGCTGCTCCGCGTTGAAGTCATAACCCAGTTTCACCAGAACATCTTTGGTATCGGTATCGCTTCGGCTGACCTGAGAGGGGTCCGGGTTAACCCGGTCACCATCGGCATCAAAAATGCCATCACGACTCTCGTAAGTTCCGCTGAACAGGTAATCAAAATTACCGTTACTGCCACTGATACTCTGATTCAGGGTATAGCTGTTCAGCTCGTCACCAGATACCTTGATGCCGGCTTCAGAAGCAAACTGGATATCGCCTTCGGCTGGCTTACGGGTGATCAGGTTGATAACAGCGCCGGTCGCACCACCACCATAAATTGCGCTGGCACCGGAAATCACTTCAATACGTTCAATGTTTTCAGGACGAATCATACTGAGCTGGCGACTGATCTGACGGTTCTCGGTCTGAGCAATGCCATCAATCAAAACCAGAGCCTTACGACCACGGACGCTTTGGGTTCTGTCGGTCACCGTCTGAGTGCTGGGACCAAAGCCAGGGACCAGCCGTTCAAGAATATCAGCCAGTTTCTGACCGGACACGCTCTGCTGGGCCACTGCTTCACCACTGATGACCTGAACGGTCCCGGAAACATCAGAAATACTGGCTTCAGAGCGGGAAGCGGTAACAACCACTTCTTCCAGCTGAGTCACGGAATCATTGCTTTCTGCAAAAGCACTCTGACTTCCCAACGCCATGGTTATAGCGATGGCAAGAGGCGTTTTATTTGTTTTCATAGGTTAGCTTTCCCTGTGTTTGATTATCATTCTCATTAGATCCCTATTCTTGTTCCAAGCCCGCTTCCCGCAGGTTTCTGATTTTTTCAAACAGGTTATTTAACGACTTTGGACGTATTTACCACTGAGCAGTAAAAGGATGAAATAAATACCACCGGCTCCTGAGACCAGAAGACCTGAAGGAATTTCAAAAGGAGCCATCAAGGATCGTGATAGCCAGTCACTGATGACCAGCAGCAAGGCGCCCGTCATGGCAGTAGCCGGAATCAGATGTCTGTGGCTTGACATGCCGGTGACGCGGCAAATATGGGGCGCCATCAACCCGATAAAAGAAATACCCCCCACTGTCGCAACACTGGTTGCACTCAAAAGGGCGACCAGCAGCATCAGCAGATAGACTGAAGCCTTTACTCTGATGCCCAGCAGGGAAGGCCAGGAGGCGCCCAACTGAAGAATGTCCAGCTTTCGCCACATCAGCATAAACATGGGTATCAGGATTAAGACACCAGAAGACAACAGATAAACCAACTCACTGCTGGCTGCATAGGTACTGCCTGAAAGCCATACAAGCACCTCGCTGGACTGATTACTGCCCAGCACCATCACTACGCTGATCAGCGTTGCCGAAACCGCTGAAAGACAGAGGCCAGCCAGGGCAAAAAGCTGGGGATTAAACCCGGTCATCCGACTGAGGGCCATTAAAAGAAGCAGGGCAAAACCACTGCCAAACATCGACAGCATGAGCAAGTCCAGACGCTCAAGACCAGGCACCATGACAGAGCCCAGGACCACAAACAAAACGCCCGTGGTCGTCAGACCAGAAACATCGGGACTGGCCAGAGGATTTCTCATCAGGGTCTGAAGAACCAGACCAGAGACAGCCAGCGCAGCTCCGGCAAAAGCTGCCGTTAAAACTCTGGGCCAACGCAGGTCGATCCAGGACCGGTCAAGGCCGCTGAACAGACTGAAGTAAAAAGCGACCAGCACTAAGGACAGCAGAACCCAGAGGACTTTTACCGGAGACACGTGAAACAGAGCACGTATTCCTGTCTCACCGGGTGCTCTGGCCAAATTGCTGATCCTTTTACGCTGGCTCAACAGGAAAATCATGAAAGGTGCACCGACAACCGTTGTCATGGCTCCGGCCGGGATACTGTAATGGGCTTCGGACATCAGGAAAGGAATCATTCTGGCCAGCACATCTGCACCCAGTAGCAGCAATGCACCTGTCAGGCTGGCTGCCAGCAGACGCTTCCATGCTGAGCGATAACCAAGACCACGGGCAATGTGCGGGGCAATCAGGCCAATAAAACTGATCATCCCCACCTGACTGACGACAGTGGCAGACAAAAGCAGAGCAATCACCAGCGACAAGCCAACGGTTCGTCTTACATTTATCCCCAGACTCTCGGCCTGATCTCTGCCCAACTCAATCAGGTCCAGACGTCGGGCCAGCAATGTGGCAAAGAGAATCATCAGGGTAAAGATCGGCCAGCTACTGTTGATAGCCTGATAGTCAAACTGGGCAAGATTCCCTGCCCCCCAGGTGTACAGGCCCTCCAGACGATTCTCGAAAAACATCAGAATACCGGCACTGAGAGCACCCAGTGACAGGGTAATGGCCATGCCAATCAGAACAAGGTTAACGGGTGAATCACTGATAGCAGTGGCCAGCCTGAACACCAGTAAAGTGGTAAGCGCAGCACCCGAAAAGGCGACAACAACTGGGTACTGGTCGGTCAGTTCAGGCAACAGAACAGTTCCCAGCACTACGGCGAGCATGGCCCCGGAGTTCACTCCCAGTGTTGCCGGACTGGCAAAGGGATTTCTTGTCGCTCCCTGAATCAACACACCCGCTGCCCCCAGTGCGGCACCGCATAACAATGCCATCAATGTTCTTGGCAGAAGGAGCCAGGTCACTATTTCAGAGGCCATAGCATGATCGGCGGGTTGCTGCAGGAACGGCAATCCATTCAACAAATTAAGATCAATGCCGGCAGGCCCCACTGTCAGGGAAACAGTGACCAGAAGGATGAACAAAAACAATGTCACTGCCGTCTTTTTAACGCCTTCATAAAAACTGTTTACAGACTCCGGAATAAACATCACACCTCCGGAGCCAGGTAACGGGCAAAAGCCTTGGCCATTCGAGCAGCCGACTCAGGGCCACCATATGACCAGAGTGCGGGCAGATAATAGACCCGGCCTTCTTTAACAGCCGGAAGGGCATTCCAAACCGATGATTGCGCCATCGTTGGCAGATTTTCGGGCTGACTGCCAATAATGATCAGACTGGCGTCGCCAATAGTGGTCAGTTTGAGGAGGTCAACATGGGTAAAATCCCGTCCGGGTAATGAAGAGTGCCAGCTGTTTTCCAGACCAATCCTGTTAACAATGGCACCCGCCAGAGACAAATCGCCGTAGACTCGAAGTCCCAGTCCCATACCGACAAACTTACCCACAACGACTTTCTGGCCAGAGAGTCCCGCTGCTTTGATCATATTGCGGGCCTGTTCCAGCTCAGACTCCATTTCCCTGAGTCTCTTTTCTGCCAGAGCTTCGCGCCCCAGAATATGTGCCACTGAACGAAAAATACCCTGCATTCTCAGAAAATAATCCACAGGATCTTTCTGGCTCGGGTACTGGGAATAAAGAACGGTCGGAGCAATGCTCTTAAGCTCTGAAACTATACGACTATGACGCCATTTATAGCCAAGAATAAGATCCGGTTTGAGAGCCGCTATGGCTTCCAGACCCGGCTCAGCTCTCTGCCCGAGTTCGGTAACACTTGTCGGCATAACCGGATCATCGGACTGCCACTCCCGATAACCCTTTATGGAAGTCACCCCTGCAGGTACGACACCGAGGGTGAGCAGCATTTCAGCCTGGGTCCAGTTCAGTGCTGCAATCTTTTCCGGGGTTTCGGCCAGATCGGGTTCAGTGACTGAAGCCATCGCTGCTAACGATGTAAACAGCAGGAAACAACAGCTTTTTTTCAGGACTGCAAACATCAGGCGACTTCCTTGCTCAAAACACGATGGATCACGGGCTCAGCCTGACGCTCACCCAAGGGCAAAAAGAGCGACTCTTTTCTGCCTTCCAATTGCACTTCCCGGGTCTCTACCCCAAATACATCCGAGATAATGCGCTTATCCAGTACCTTTGTAGCTGCACCTGTTCTGATCACCTGCCCCTGATCCATCAGCACTATTTCGTCGCTGTACTGAAGGGCCTGATTCAGGTCGTGAAGTACCCAGATAATAGTGGTCTGCTTTTCATCATTGAGCTGTCTGACAATATTCAGCAGACGCAATTGATGAGCGATATCCAGCCATGAGGTTGGCTCGTCCAGAAGTAAAATGCCGGTTTCCTGGGCCAGCACCATGGCCAGCCAGACTCTCTGCATTTCACCACCGGAGAGATGATCAACCAGTTCACCGGCATAATGATCCATACCGACTCTGAAGAGTGCCGAACTGACGGCCCTGTGATCCTCTTTTTTCAATCGCCCGAATGGACCTGCATAGGGGTATCGGCCACAAGCGACCAGATCCGTTGCCGACATCCCAAGTGGAACCGGTGAGTGTTGTGGCAACAACGTCAGGCTTTTAGCCAGTTCTTTACGGTGGAGTGACTTCAACAACTGCCCACCCAAAAGCACCCGCCCTTCACTGGGCTCAAGCAAACCGGAGAGCAATTTCAGCAGGGTACTCTTACCCGAGCCATTGGGTCCGAGAATAGCGGTTATTTTTCCTGGCGTGATGTCAAGTTGCGTTGGTTGCAGAATGGTTTTTGTTCCCACCCGCAAACATGCCTGGTCAAGCGTTAGGGTCTGCTCCATGGCCTCAGTTTCTTTTTGTTCTGTGGAAGTGTCATCGCTTTACTGTCAGACAACCGAAGCAAGCTCCCATACTCTCTGTTGAGCCGGACTGACCATTCACTCAATAATTATTTTTCAATTTCAGACTGCCTGATATTGTCCTGATGCAGTCGTGCAATGCTGATAGCCATTGGCTCAACCAATGGATAGCGATTACGAATGATAATAGTTATTATTTACATCATCAAGCTTAAACTGTCGTTTGATGGCACCGCTCAATCGCCCAGTCACGAGCCTGATCAAAATCGAGACAGGACACCATGGGAAAAGGCATAGCCTTTTTCATGTTGTCACTGACCACTCTGTCACCCTCCTGTTCGGAAAGCACAACCCGGGCAATACCACGGCAAAACGCCCCCAGTTTTATCCTGTTCTCTTTAAACCAGAGCCCCAGTTCTCTTCTGGCTTCCGGTGAAAACTCACTGTTGGGCTTTGCCTGAATAATGAGACTAAATGGCTGCTCTCTTGCCAGCAGCTCAGAAAGGTCGACTAGCCATTGGCGAGCATCATCGTCGCAGGCCGGGCGATTAAAGCTGACTGTGACAATGGGCCAGCCCACCATTTGAATTGAGTTCATGTAAACCTAACAACTCCGTTTCTTTGGAGATTCAACTAATAAAAAGGAAATCATCAGAAGCAGAACAGCCAGAAAAATGCAGAAAACTTCTGCCATCTGAATGCCCAGTGATCCTCCCAGTCCGGCCAGAAGCGCTCCCATGGTATATCCGAGGGTATGAATCATAGCGAGGGTTCCTGTCAGAACGCCCTGCTGACCTACCTGTTCTGACGCCAGTGTCGTGTAAGCAGGCGTCAGTAATGCAATCGAAGCGGCACTGATGACCAGTCCGAATATCAGACATATCAGTTGAGTGGAGGTGATCAGTAGGAAACTACCGAACAGTAATAAAATGCTGCCGACTTTTAATGACAGAATCAGCCTGCCCTGAGCAAAACGAGATACCAGCAAATGAGCAACCACGGTCGAAAAAGCGGCCACCATCATGAGCATCGAAAGTACTCTTGATGCTGATACTCCGTCGTAAGAAAAACGCTCCTGCAAAATAGGACCTATTAGGTACTGCAACAGGCCAAAGAGCGTTGTTACAGAGCAGGCCACCAGCAAAACAGGCCAGAGTGATTTCAGCATTTGCCTGAACGGGTTCTTTTCTTCGCTACCCTTTTCTTGCCTGACTTCTGAAGGCTTGTCATTGGTTAATATTGAGACCTGTATCAGCAAGGGGATAGCAAAAACTACCAGTGCTATAACAGGGAACAGGCTGCCCTGGGAAATCAGCATTGCCGGAATCACAGGACCTATGAGACGCCCGGCATTTATACTGACTGTAATCCGGCTTAGACCAGGCAGTCTGTTAGAATGATTACTGTCGTCTATAACCCAGGCCTGAACCGCTGGATACAACCCCGATACCAATAGACCATAAATAGTCCTGGCGAAAAACATCAAACCAATGGCCAACTCTCTGCTCAGCAGACCAGAGCCCAGACCGTGAAGCGCGAATGCCAGCAGTAAAAAGCTGGCCGCAAAACCAAAGAGCCCGGACTGAACCACTCTCTTGCGTCCAAAACGGTCACTTATTCTTCCCCACAGGGGCGAAGTGAAAATAAACAGACAGGTTCCCAGTGCCACCATGGCCGTCAGCAGGCCATAACCTAAACCGGTTTCTTCAGCAATGGCTGGCAGACAGATCAATAATGTCGTCTGCCCGGCACCGAGTATAAATACCGACCCAAACCGGCTGAACTCTTTGATGGAGTCTCCGGTCTCATAAACGGGTTTTGCTATAACAGGGCCAAGCTCATTTTGTTGCATGGTTCATGTTTGTTGTTGTGATCTGTTGCAAATGATAACAATTCTCATTTACAATTCAAGCCCTATTGAGCCAGACCTTAAATAAAATCCTCTGGTGTAACAGGAATTAGGGTCTTCCAAATTATGTGCTGAATAATAAGATCATTCTGGAGAATGAAATCAGTGTCCACACCGCTTTTAGAAACCACAACCATCAAAGCTGTATACGATTCATCCTATAAAAGGTTCGGACATGAGCTTACATACGACTGCAATAGTCATGAGCAAGCTGAAAGCCTGAGTGCTGGCTGCTTTTTTAATGCATTGCTCAGGGAATGGAAAGACTGGTCATTAGAGCCTGTTGGTAGCCACAAGAAGTGGTTAAGCGGTCAATCAATAAGTTCAGACTGGCAGCCGCCTGTTGACGCCGAAGCCACTGCTTCAATCCCCTTGAACAAAAGCGACTGTCGGCTTTTGATTTATATTAAATATTTATCCATCAGCGGCAGACATCAGTTCTGCAAACCCATTGCCCTGGTTAACCAAAAAAACAACACCATCACTGATTTATCCTTCACTGAAAGTGTTCAGTTAATCGTTAAAGACAATGCTTTATGGAACAGTGACGCCGGGCAGAGACAACTGTTTTTTAATCGTGTTAAAAGAAGCGTTGAGAATATGGCGTCTGTTCTTGAATTAAGAAAAAACGAACTTGATCAACTATTTTCCGGCTGCACAGATTTTCAATCTTCAGAGCAAGCCCTGCTGGCAGGTCACTCCGTTCACCCTACCCCCAAAAGTCGCGATCAATTTACCGCAGAAGACTCACAGCGCTATATTCCTGAATACGGAAACAGCTTCCAGCTGCACTGGTTTTCTATTGATGCCAACCTGCTGGAAGCAGACAGTGTTCATGAATATTCATTCCATGAACTGACTCGCCAACTGGCTTCTGAAGATCCGGAGTTCTCCGGTCGTTTTCCTGAAGACATTCCCGAACACCACACCCTGTTACCCGCTCACCCCTGGCAGGCTCAGCAATGGTTAAAGAATGCTTATATAAGGCAGTTGCTCAGTGAAGGCCAAATTATTAACTATGGTCTGCATGGTAGCCAATGGCGTGCTACTTCTTCAGTAAGGGCGATCCATGGAATACACGCCTCCTTGATGTTGAAGTATTCACTCAGCGTCAAACTGACTAATTCGATCCGTCACCTGCTGCCCAAAGAAGTGATTCGAGGTAAGGAAATCCATCAGGTGAAATACCAGACTCCTTTGGGTAATGATTTAAAAAGCCTGTATCCGGACTTCGAAATCATTACCGAACCGGCTCATGCCGCCATCAAGGGAGAAGACGGCCAGGTGCTGCCTGAAACCATGATGGTGCTTCGGGAAAATCCTTTCAACCGGGAAACCGTCAACCAGTGCACTGAGTTACTGGCCAGTCTTACCCAGGACAACCCGGTAGGTGAGCCCAGACTGATTGCTCTGATCCGGGAATTAGCTGTAAAGGAAAGGGCCAGGCCTGAAGCTGTCGCACAAAAGTGGTTTGGAAAATATCTTTCCAAAGTTTTAGAGCCCCTGATCGTTGCTCAATCAGACTTTGGTCTGCTAATGGGCGCACATCAACAAAACCTGTTGCTCAGAATGCCAGAGGGTTACCCGGAAACCGTCTATTTCCGCGACTGTCAGGGCACGGGGTACAGCCGCCTGGCCAGAGAACGCTTGCAAGCACACCTGCCTCTGGCTGATGAAGAAAAAGAGCACCACGTCAGTGAACAGCTTGGCAACCGGCTATTTACTTACTATCTGCTGATTAATTCCACCTTTGGTGTTATCAGCGTGTTGGGAGCCAGCAATATTCTTCCGGAGAAAGAGCTTCTGTCCTCCCTCTACCGTTTTCTGGACAACCTGCGCAAGCTGGGCCGCCGGGACACCAGCTGCCTTGATTACATGCTCGATAGCAGAGAGCTCTGGTCAAAAGGTAACTTTTACTGCACCTACTGCAACATTAACGAGAACACATTAAAGAACCCGATGGATGTCTATCACTCCATGAGAAATCCCTTGCAGGCATTCAGTGAGGTTGTCCGGTAATACACCCCATTAATTTTATCGTGAAAAATATTTTGTGATGCCATTTTCATATTTGAGCATGACGCATCTTGTTTTTCTTCGCACAAGGCTACTCAGACTCACTCTTACGGAAGAGCAATGACTAAAATAACAACGATTACCCTACCAGGGGCATCAGACTGCAAGATTTCTCTGCAATTACTGTCATCCAATAGCCTGACGGTGCATGACAACAATCAATCTCTGCTGTTAAAAATCTCGCAACAGGATGGTGCCTTAATAACTGCAGCTAACGAATCCGATCTCCCTGAGAATGTACCCAATCACCTTATTGCAGCCAGTCTGGATTACCTGTTTTCCCGCAATCCGGATCTCTTCCAAATTCAGGTTGCAGCTTCGTTGGCTGAAAGGCTTCAAGATAATCAGTTGATACACAGCCATAAAGAAAGCTCAAAGGAAGCTACCTGTTATCGCTCAGGCCTCTATCAGGACCGAACACTCTGGCACTATCAGAGAGATCATCAGACGATACCTGAAATCTGGACTGAAAACGAAAAAGCTGTCACGCATCCACTTCGTCAGGAACAGCCTAAAGGTGTCGTTTATAAGCGTTATGAGTATCAAAATGACCTCACTGTCTCCTTCAGAACCCTTGATCCGGACCAGGATCTTGATCTCTTCCATGAATGGATGAATCAGCCTCGTGTCGCAGAGTTCTGGGAGATGGCCCAGAGCCGGGAAGAGCTGACAGCCTATCTTCAGTCAGCATTGAAAGACCGGAGAGCCTGGCCAATGATCGGGTGCATCAACGGTGTGCCTTTCGGGTATTTCGAACTCTACTGGGCTCTGGAAGACCGTATTGCTCCCTACTACGATTGCCAGCCCTGGGATCGTGGCTTTCACCTTCTGGTAGGGAATCTGGAATTTCTGGGCGAGAGATATTCCAACAGCTGGACAAAGTGCATTACTCACTTCCTGTTCCTGGACGAGCCCCGAACGACTCGTCTGGTGGGAGAGCCCAGAGCTGACAACAAGAGATTGCTGAAGCTGTTGAGTCCCGCTGGCTGGTCATTGGTCAAAGAGTTTGACTTCCCTCACAAACGTGCGGCACTGGTCAACTGTTACCGGGAGAGTTTCTTCCAGGAGATCCGGTTATGAATCAGGCTGTTACGGCTTTACCTGTCAATCAGTGCCTTGAGTTCTGGCAGAAAGCTAACCGTCGGTTGTTAGCAAAAACACTCAGTGAGCTGAGCTGGGAAGAAGCCATCATCCCCAAAGCAATTGCTCCTGAAGAAGTGAGTGGCGGACTGTTTATCCTTGAACTGAAAAGCGGCGTGAACTATCGCTTTTATGCCTGGAGAACCATCTGGGATCAATTAATAGTGGATACTGCATCCATTTCCCGTAGCTATCTGGACAGTTGCATCCACTCAGCACTGGAAGTCAGTCAGTTTTTTATAGACGCCAGGGAGGAGCTGGGACTGGACTCAGCAACACTGGCAAACTTCCTCGAAGAACTGGCCAATACGCTGATGGCCGAGGTACAGGTTCAGAAAAACTATCACCAGAAAAGTGCAGCCGAACTGATTGAGCTGGAGGATGACGAACTGCAATGTTATCTGGATGGCCATCCCAAAGTCACCGTCAGCAAAGGACGCCTCGGCTGGGGACAGGAGGATTATCAGGATTACGCCACTGAGTTTCTGCCCGAAATCCAACTTGAGTGGGTGGCATTGAGCCGTGAAAACTGTAGGCTCTCTCTGGCCGTCGACCTTCAGGAAAATGATCTGATCAGCGCTGTTCTTAACAGCAGGGAGCAGGCAGAACTGAACGTCCGTTGTCGTCAACTAAATATTGATTCAAGCCACTTTTTCCTTATGCCGGTGCACCCCTGGCAATGGCGCAACCGTCTGGTCAACCTGTTCGCTTCTGAAATTGCTGCAGGTCACATCGTTCATCTGGGAAGCTATGGAGACCCCATGCTTCCACAACAGTCTCTTCGAACTTTGTCCAATAAGAAGCGACCAGAGCAACTGAACATCAAACTGCCACTCTCCATTTTAAATACCTCCTGCTACCGGGGTATTCCCGGTCGATATATCCAGGCAGGTCCCATGGTTTCGAGCTGGCTCTCTGAAATAGCTGCGTCTGATCCAACCCTGTGCAACCGCAGAACCATTATTCTGGAAGAGCCTGCCGGGGCTTTTTATCCAAACCCTCAGTTCCAACAGATAGCGGATGCTCCCTATCGTTATCATGAAATGCTGGGCTGCATCTGGCGCCAGAGTGTTCACGCTAAAACCGCAGAATCGGAACGGGCTATCCTGATCTCTACCCTGTTCCAGAAAGACGGCTATGGCTACCCATTGATTTGCGAGTATATTCATCGTTCGGGATTAACAACAGAACAGTGGTTATCAAAGCTTTTTGATGTGGTGGTGGTTCCTCTTTATCACCTGCTGTGTAAATACGGTGTTGGTCTGGTGGCTCATGGCCAGAATATTACTCTGGTTCTGGATAATCATCTGCCAGTCAGAGTAGCGCTGAAGGATTTTCAGGGTGACCTGAGACTGATCGATCAGGACTTCCCTGAACTTGACACTCTGAGTGATTACGCCCGTTCAGTCACTGCCCGCCTGCCTGCTGCTCACCTTATTCACGACTTGCAGACCGGTCACTTTGTGACCGTTCTTCGCTTTATCTCTGCCTGTCTGGCTGAAAAAGGCTTTTCCGAGTCCCGTTTCTACCAGTTACTGGGTGAACAACTTAAGTCGTATATAAAGGCACATCCCGAACTGGAAGATCGCTTCAAACTGTTTGATCTGTTCACACCGGAAATGGCCCGGGTTTGTCTGAACCGGGTTCGTTTCAAACTCGGCTATGGCGACACCAGCGAACGTCCTCTGCCAGAACTGGGAACCCCTCTCAAAAACCCTCTGGCAATAACACTCAGGGAAGAATGATGAACTTTACACACTACCAAGATGAAACCGCCCCTCTGGATCTGGCCGGACTGGGATCTGGCCCGTTCAACCTGAGTCTTGCAGCACTGCTGGACAGTCTTCCCGAGCTAAAGGTCCGTTTCTTTGACAAAAGACCCGCCTTCGGTTGGCACCCGGGGCTTATGTTGCCTGGTGCTCATATGCAGACTTCCTGCCTGAAAGATCTGGTAACTGCCGTACAACCCACCAGTCGCTGGTCTTTCTTGTCATTCCTGGTGGAAAAGGGACGGTTTTATTCTTTTTTAGCCACTGAAAAGATGGTGATCAGCCGCAGCGAATTTGTCGAATACATGAACTGGGTCGCAGAAAACCTGGAGTCTTTGCAGTTTGACTCGCAGATCAGGGAAGTCAGCTTTGAAGAGGATAGCTTCGTGCTGCGCTCGGACAAGGAGAAGGTTAAAGCTCGTAATCTATGTCTGGGAACAGGCAAAGTACCCTGCATACCTGATTGCGCTCGAGCTCTGGTGGGGAGGCATTGCTTCCATGCCAGCGAACTGATGATCCGCCAGCCTGATCTTCGCAACAAAAAGGTTGCCGTTATTGGGGGCGGCCAGACGGGTGCAGAAGTCTTCCTTAACTGTCTGCGTGAACAATGGGGTAAAGCTGATGAGATTCAGTGGATTTCCCGCCGGGCCAGCTTTGAGCCTCTGGATGAAAGTCCATTTACCAATGAATATTTTACGCCCGGCTACGTTAGCCGCTTTTTATCCCTGCCTGAGGAAAAAAAAGAAACCATTGTCAAATATCAGAAGCTGGCCAGCGACGGCATTACGCCTGCATACCTGCTGGAAATCTACCGGGAACTTTATGACCGCACCTACTTGTCCCGGAGTCAGGTAAACTGGAAACTGCTGCCTGACCGGACCCTCACGGCCATATCTGAATCTTCGAGTGGCTTTTACGATCTCAAGCTGACCAATTCGCTGTCTTCAGAGGATGAAGTGCTCTCTGCTGATATCGTCATTCTTTGTACAGGTTTTCAGAATATACTGCCCCGCTATCTGGAGCCAATTCAGTCCAGATTGAACCTTGACGAACACCAGCGTTTCAAACTTTCTTCCAGCTTTGCCGTTGATTGGGATGGTCCGGACAACAGACGCATTTATGCCGTCAACGCAGGTCTGCACAGTCATGGTATTGCAGAGCCACAACTGAGTCTGACCGCCTGGCGATCAGCAAGCATCATCAATGATCTGACAAAGCGGGAAGTTTTCTCAATCAGTCAACCAGGCAGTTTGATTGGGTGGTAAATTTGTCTTCAACGACCCTGAAAAAGACGGGTAATTATTTTGTAGATTTAAAATCGCCATGTAACAAATGCATCCATTTCGTTCCGGGGCTTCGCCCCTCCACCCGACGAGCCGTCGGCGCGCGACTGTATTTGTTATCAACAATAACTGCGGCCATCGCTGATTTATTTTTTCTGCTCCGGGCAGCTCCTGTCCAACAGCTCAATATTCAATTTCATCCACAGCAGAGTAGCAGCCAGGTTCACCTTGTTACGGAGAGTTCCATCGACGGTTAACAGGCCCCGAGTTTCATCGATCACCTGCTTCACCTCCTTTTGACGTTCTTCAGGAAATTGCTCCAGCAACCGATTCAGGTTCTGCTGTCCCTGGGTCAGGTGTGCAAACCTCAGAGGAAACTGGCGTAACTGATACAATTGAACCAAATCTGGTTCCAACCCCGATTCCTTCCAGGTTCGGAGCGCCATAACAATAAAGAAGTCGAGGTCCAGCGCATCAAAGGCAGGTTTGTCTGCTGTTTCGATAAAGTCCTTAATCTCACCATTGATTACTAATCGACCCAATTGTTTGGCCGACTCCAGATACATTATCTGCAAAAAAAACGACATTGTAATATCTTTAGTAAGGGATTCTTTGTCCGCATAATAAACGTTTTGATCCAAGACAGGGAATTCCAACAATGTTTCCAAATCGTGCATCATAAATGACTCACAACCAAAGTCAGTAACCTGACGTCGAGGCAGAAAATAAAAACGGGAATCAGTGAAGCCGTGATATTTTATCGCCAGCGTCAACGCTAAACCGACAAAATGCGACATGGGTGAATAAGTTTTTTCTGCCTGGAGGCGCTTAAAAGTACTCAAACTATCAACGAAAAAAAACTGATAATGCCCTTCACTATTTCTCCTGGTAGAAACAACACTGACATGACCTGTTTTATCCTGAAAAACATAATTTTTTGGTTCTTCTACAGTAATGAATGGCAGCTGGGTTATGAACAATGCAAGTAGCTGACGAAGACACTGATGGGAACCAAGATAAACATTCATGAGTTTTATAATGTTCCGCTTGGCAGTACCCACAAGTCTGTCAGCTGGCTCATAGTTGGGCAACCCTTCAGGTAACTCAGACTCAGGGAGCACAACTTCGGTAAATAATCTGATTAAGACTGCTGGCAATGTCTTAAACGCAGGATAGTCTAATGAAATATGTGTCAATTCACCTTTTTCCAGCTTTCCGGGAAAATGAAGCTGAAGCAGCCTCAGAATCCCTTTCCAACGGTATTCCTTGCTCTCCAGGAAACCTTTTTCTTCCAAAAGATTGGGGTTTGCCCGATACAATTCCTGCAATTCTGCATAAAAGTCATCAATATTTTTTTTCTGATCCATTGTTTTCAATGACTTTTCAGCAGCCTTAAGTATTTCTTTCAGTTTTTCAAGATGCCTGACATAACTCTCATCGTTTCCGAAAGCTGATGCTGATGCTGCACCAGAGCTTGAGGAATCTGAATAGCCAGAACTACTCTGCCCTTTATTACTTTGCTTTTTACTTTGTCGCTTATGCTGCGGTGATGGTAATTTAACATCGGTTTTAGACTGTTCCCTGTTTTCGTTGCCAAAACGGTTTAATTCGAATGGATAGGCAGAAAACACCGTTCCTTTATCTGGCTGTAATCCTCCCAATTCAGAGACAGTCGAACTGACTATCGAACCTTTTTTTCCCTTCTGAAACAACAAAAGCGGAACAACCTTAGTCTTGGGCAAACGAATAGGGTCGGATAAAAAAGAGGAAAAAATCGCCTCAATGCCAACGCCAGAGATCATTGACGAAACGTAAGAAATTGCAGCCTGACTGCCAGCTGACAAAATAATGCTGCCATAAATAAAGACACAGCACATATTCTTCATTATTGATAACCAAGCTCAAATAGAAGAAAAAGGATTATTCTAGACAAAAAGCTCAGATTTTCCTGACTCTGGGATAACTTCTTTAATTGACTCGTTCCCATGTTTAGTGGGAACGAGCCAATTCCGTATGGCTGAGTACTTATAAGCTAGCGACCAGATGAACGATCTTGGCATTTCAGCCAATGGTCATGTAGTTTGCATGCGGAGGCCCGTTCTGGCGTATATTTGCTTACCAGTATTTGCGAGTTTTCATAATGAGCAGAGGAGTCCCAGCCCCAAACTTTCCAAGTAACCTGGAAACTCACCGGTGCTCCGCTGTATTTCGAGTCAGGGAGTACATAGTAGAAGTCCTGGAAATGGCCTCCATAGTAGGGTCCGTCACCGTGTTTGGTGTGTTGGCCGTCAATGTAAAGGTCAACATCAATTACGCGTGCCTCCTTACCACGATCATTATTCCAGAATATGTGCACTACCTGGTTGGCACAGAATTCCCCTGCCGTTCCACGATGGCATTTTGGTATCGACGGAAGCCCTATGGTTTCAGGATCGCCTGCGTATATGGGTCCATCTTCACCGTAACCGCCCGGATTGTGGGAATCATCTCTGGATTTAAAATATACATCCCGGGTGACGCGTCCCAAGTGACCACTTGATTCTCTGTAGGAGTAGGTAGCCCTGAAGTAATAAGTCTTACCGGGTTTTACCCGATAGTAGAAACCATTTAAGAACGATCCGATGCTGGCCATCTGAGTGTAACCTTCTGACAGGTCATATGCGTTCTCGGCGACATGAACCATAGTATGGACCACAGTAATATCACTATACGCACTGAAATCAGCCATGCCAATTAGCACGATATCGCCAGTGCATATCTGGTCGTGGGGGCAGTTAGCACTATACACAGACAAGGGGACGCCGGCGTGTTCGTTAGCGTGACTGTTAAGCTCCGCACTAGCCACTTGCATCCCTACGAAACACGACAGCACGAGCAATAAAAGGCTTTTAAAAAAGTTTGCGTGATTCATGAGCTTGAACTCCTTAAACCTTAGGAGAGTTAAGCGTCTTAAGGTTAGCTCGGTTTTCAACCCCTCACATGAAAAAACATTCGGTCAGATTTCAACATTGGAGAGCTATCATCTGACTTTGAAATTCTGCCACTACGCGAAACCATCCTTCAAAGCGGCCTCATTGACCGGATGACTCATGCCATGGAACTATCAATCAACTACCGCTATTTTGACCTTCAGGAGCGTTTACAAAACTTAAATTACAGTCTCCTGTGCTTCTGTCTCAATTCACATAATGCACATACTCTATTTATGCCTCAGTTTGTGCCTCAGTTAGCTTATCGGCGAATATTTCGGCGAATACGGCTTCCGTATTCACAAGGTTAACCGGTAACTCTGCTTCAAGTTCTTCCATTTTTTCTTTACCCAGAGCCATTGGTAGCTCTGTGCAACCTAACAGCACGTGCCCCACTACCCTGCCCGCCTTTCTCTCACTGTTGACGTATTGACGGATTATCGAAGACAGTTCCTCCTGCTTATCGCTCCCCCCCGTTCTCTTTGTATGATCTATCAGCTGTTGCAAAACTTTCTGGTCAGTTTGTGACAGGTTAATCGAATCTACCCCCTGCTGCCTGAGAGTCAGAGAATAAAGTTTGTTTTTATAAGCTTGTGTCGTTTCCAGAACCAATGTCGTCGTGTTTTTAGAGGGCACCTGATCTTTTGCAATTCTGCTCGCTATCTGATCCACCAGATGCAAAAGTGGCTTTATGCCCAGTTTTTTTAATGTGGAGCATTTGGCATGTGCCGCATTACTGGCTATTACGTAGCTCCGGTGCCGACGGGCTGCAAATGTTCGAATGTTATCTATGAAGCTGGAACCACTGGCGATCACTTCCCACAAGGTCCGGGGTGGTGGGCAGGAAAACAGGTTCATTACCAGATGATCTTTATCTCCTCCTTTTGTGAAAAAATCATCCAAAGCTCTGGTCACTATTTTGGCATCTGACAGCGGACCCATACCGCCAAGAACCCCCAGCTGGCTATGTTGGCAATTGTTTTTTCGAGCGGATTTACCAACGATATGAAGGTCGATGGTTGGCCTTTGGCTTTCCTTGGGGATGAGCTTTGCGATGGTTTGCTGTAGATCGTTGTAATAGCTTATCTGGTCAGGCTCTATTTCAAGACTGATCCGTTGTTGACAGTATTTTTTTCCTGGCTGAATACTGTGTTCGGCAATCACTCGCCGGGTCCAGTCATGCTCAGTTTCACTCTTTTGCGGCTTAGTGGACAACAGTTGCTGATCAACCTCTTGCAGGATTGCCGCCAGTTTCTCTCCTCGCTCTTTACTGCTTTGAAAAGCCAGCAACTGTGCCTTCTGGTCAACGCTAATGTATCCTTCTCTGGCCAGTTGGTTGATGCTAATGGATTGTTTGAGCTTGGTGCCATCAGGTTGAACGACCGTAATATTTCGATCTTTTATTAATCCAAAGGAAAATACCGTTCTCAATGCCTGAACGATATTTGAAGATTTTGCTTTTTCACCAAGGGATAGATATGGTGGCTTTACCAGAGCGGTTGTTGTGACGCTGCGTCCTTTGGTGTGGCCCCTGCTTGCCTTTGCTGAAGACTTTCTACTAACCTTTTCGACTGGGTTCGAAGGCATGCTTTTTTGAGAACCAATTTTCATGCTGCCTTGTGTCCCGGCTTATTTTCTCCTGTAATTTTCTCGGCTTGAAGGGAATTATCTTTATCAGAAACGATGAGGTACTCAACCATACGAAATCATATTTTCTGACTTATTGTTCAGGCACTCTGACTGCGTTGCAATGTAAAAAAACCACACTGAGATTCAGGTAGCACATACTTATGGCGGTGTTTAGTCAACAACACTGAGGAAGGTAATTATGAGAATAATCATGATAGCTATAGCCCTGACCTTTGCAGGTTCTGCGCTTGCATCTGAAGAGGGTTTCTATATTGGCGCTAAAGCTGGCTATGAATCAATCAACAGTAAGATGGAGTACGGATCACTGAAGATTGATTCTTTTGGTAATCAGGGGAGTATCTATGGTGCTTTTGTCGGTTATAACTTCCCTATTGACCGTGCTATGTATGTGGGACTGGAAGCTGAATATAACCACCACACAACCAAGGCTGAGTATAAGTTGAGTTCCTTTGAAGAAGAGGTCCGGTTTAAAGATGAATATGGTGCAAGCCTGATTATAGGCCACGCTTACACTGAGAGTGTAAACGTCTATGGTCGTTTCGGAATGAGTAAATTAAAGTCAGAAGCTAAAACCTCTCACGGGAATAAAGGGGATGACAAGGTTAGCGGCTGGCATGGTGGCTTCGGTGTCGAATTTAAAAATGAAGCCGGTCTCCCCCTGTCACTCAGGGCTGAATACCGATATAGCCAGTTCGATGATATTGATTATGACTATGGAGCTGAAGTAGAAAACAAACCTGAAGCGCATTCGATGTCTCTCAGTGCCATCTATAGTTTCTGACAGTTTCTGAATAAACAAACAACCGAAAACCAGACAAGCCGACTGTAAGTTAATGTTGCAGCTTGATCATTTTCAGGACTCTGAAAAAGACGATAGGATCCCTGGACGCTGCATTTAACGGAAAGGGCGAAATTCTCTGTCCATAACCTCTCATCGGAAGCGTAGCGACGGGGTCGCCCGGGCCTTTGGAGGTCTGGATGGAGAATTTCCCGAGTTTAGTTAAAAAGTGGCCCAACATGCTCATCTACTTCCTGTAACTTACGCTTTTTACTACTTTTGCGACACCCTATTCAGGTAGGGGAGGATGTCAGTCGCTTGCCCCTTTCAAGGAGATGGTCAAAAAAGCCAGGATATAATGCCCGCAAACGCACTCACTTCTATACTGGGTTAACTTTATAAAAACGAGGCAGGTGAGAGGCCATGACCCAGGCAACGATCTACCCGGTTTCCGAGGCTTTTCAAGACTCGTGGATGAGCGAAGAAAAATATCAGGCGCTCTATCACTATTCTCTGGAGAATCCGGAAGCGTTCTGGGGTAAAAAGGCTGAACGCTATCTGGACTGGTATCGCCCCTGGGATGCCATTTATGAAGGCGACTTCAACAGCTGTGAAGTGAGCTGGTTTAAAGGTGGACAGCTGAATGCCAGCGTCAACTGTATAGACAGACACCTGGAAAATCGCGCCGACCGGGTAGCCATTATCTGGGAAGGTGATACGCCTGAGCTGCAGCGTAAAATTACCTATCAGGAGATTCATGATGAGGTCTGCAGGCTGGCCAACGGCTTGAAGGCGCGAGGTGTCAACCGGGGGGACAGAGTTTGCATCTATATGCCCATGGTTCCTGAGGCCGTTTATGCCATGCTTGCCTGTGCACGCATTGGCGCTGTCCACTCCGTAGTCTTTGGCGGTTTCTCTTCAAACTCCCTCCGTGACCGTATTCTCGACTGTGGCTGCCGGGCAGTGATCACTGCTGATGAGGGCGTTCGGGGAGGGAAACATATCCCTCTCAAAAAGAATACCGATGAAGCTCTGGAAGAATGTCCTGATGTCACTACTGTAGTGGTTTATGAGAGAACCGGAGCGACGATTGAATGGCAGGAAGGACGCGACATTTCTTATCAGGAGCTGACAACAGGCCAGCCCGTTACCTGTGAACCTGAGATCATGGAATCTGAAGATCCCCTCTTTATTCTTTATACTTCCGGCTCCACCGGAAAACCTAAAGGTGTCCTCCACAGCACAGCGGGTTATCTGCTTCATACTACGGTCACATTTCACTATGTTTTTGATTACCACGAAGGTGACATTTTCTGGTGTGGTGCTGATGTAGGCTGGATTACCGGCCACTCCTATATTGCCTATGGTCCTTTATCCAACGGTGCCACTATGGTCATGTATGAGGGTGTCCCCTTTTGGCCCGATGCTTCAAGAATCTGGGAAATTGTAGATCGCCACCGGGTGAATACACTCTATATAGCGCCCACCGCAATCCGGGCTCTGATGGCCAAGGGGGATGAATACGTTAAACGAACTTCACGAGCCAGTCTTAAAATTCTGGGAACCGTGGGCGAACCCATTAATCCGGAAGCCTGGCACTGGTACTACCAGGTCGTGGGGGAAGAACGCTGCCCCATTATTGATTCCTGGTGGCAAACAGAAACGGGTGGCATGATGATTACACCTTTGCCGGGAGCCACCGCATTAAAACCCGGGTATGCAACACGGCCTTTCCTGGGCATCCGTACTGCCATTCTGGATAATGAGGGTAACGAGGTTGTCGGACCTGGTCAGGGGAGTCTGGTGATCACCGGTTCCTGGCCGGGCCAGATCAGAACCGTCTATGGCAATCATCAGCGAGCAATTGACACTTACTTCAGCCAGTATCCGGGTTATTACTTCACGGGAGACGGAGCCCGCAGGGATGAAAATGGCTATTACCAGATCACAGGCAGAATGGATGATGTAATTAATGTTGCGGGTCACCGACTGGGCACGGCAGAAGTAGAAAGCGCCCTGGTATTGCATAAGGCGATTGCAGAAGCAGCCGTAGTGGGGGTTCCTCACCCAGTGAAGGGTGAAACTGTTTATGCCTTCATGACACCCATGGACGGTATTGAAATCAACGATGACTTGATGGAGGAACTTTCAAATCTGGTAGCAAGTGAAATCGGCTCATTCGCTCGCCCGGAGATACTTCACCCATGCCCTGCCCTGCCCAAGACCCGCTCTGGCAAAATCATGCGACGCATCTTGCGTAAACTGGCCCAGGGCGAGAAAGATAATCTGGGTGACTTGAGTACACTGGCTGATCCGGCGGTGGTCAAGCAGCTGTTGAGTGCCACTTAAAAGCTGTGTTTCAATACTCCCTTTTGATCGAATTAGTTTGTTTCTGAAGGGAGGCTTGAATTAGACATAGTTTTAATTTCATAGAACTATATTTGTATTTCTATTCATCTAGAATTCCAAAAAAAATGTCTCACTACAGTTAGAGTTCATGGACTATGGCACTTATTGAAGGTATTAAAATCCGTAACTTCAGATCATTACGAGATGTGACTCTTGGAAAAACCTGGCAGGATAGACAACGAAAGTCACTTACCCCTCTGATAGTCGTAGTAGGCAAGAATGGCGTTGGAAAAAGCTCTTTGTTCGATGCTTTTGGTTTTCTTGCAGATTGCCTGAAATTCGGCGTTGATGAGGCATGTCATAGAAATGGACGAGGTGGATTTGAACGCCTCAGGTCAGGAGGATCGGATAATAACATCGAGTTTGAAATCTACTATAGAGAATCCTCAAACGAACGCCCTATCACGTATGAATTATCTATTGGTACTGATCGTCATGGAAGACCTATAGTTGCCAGCGAGCGACTCAGACAAAGACGCAGAGGCCAAAAAACAGGCTGGCCATTCCCTTTTCTGGAGCTGAATAATGGGTCTGGTAAGGTTTGGTCTGGAGCGGCTCTTGCCGAGAGTGAAAAGCCTGACGACTATCTAAAAGAAGAAACCAATGAAAACCAACAAATAAACCTTGAAGGAGCCCACAGGCTTGGTATAGCGACGCTTGGAAACCTGAAGGATCATCCAAGAATTGCGAAATTCAGAAAATTTATAGAAAGTTGGTATTTATCTTATTTTACACCTGACGCTGCCAGGGATATTCCCAGAGCTGGACCTCAAAAACACCTGAATCGTATTGGTGATAATCTTGGTAATTTCGTGCAATACATGCAACGAGAGCATCCCAAAAAGTTCAAAAATGTACTCAATGAAATTGCTGATAAGATACCAGGCATAACGAACATTGATACTGAGCCTTCTCCAGATGGTCGATTACTGCTCCGATTCTGGAGCGAAGGTTTTGACACTCCTTTTTATGCACAACAGGTTTCTGATGGTTCACTAAAGCTTTTTGCTTACATGTTACTGCTGGAAGATCCAGACCCTGCTCCATTTATCTGTATAGAAGAACCAGAAAATGGACTATACCATAAACTTTTAGACACTTTGGTAGAGGAGTTCAGGGCGAGTGCAAGCGGCAAAAAAGGTGACTCACAGCTGTTTGTAACAACTCATCAGCCGTATCTTGTTGATTCACTGATGCCTGAAGAAGTCTGGATTCTTGAAAAGCAACATGATGGTTTTTCAACTTTAACTCGAGCTTCCAACTATCCCGAAGTGGTTGCAATGGTCGAGGAGGGGATACCCCTTGGCAGCCTCTGGTACAGCGATCATATCGATGGTCGTTTGTAAGGTGCGTATTCTGGTCAGCTTGAACACCCATTCTGGTTCATTTGAACACCCTGGATCTCCTACGCATCACCCAGTCTGATTTTTAGTCCAAGTGTTCAAGTGTTTCCAGTTTTCCCAGCTTCTTGCGCATGGATTCCCCTTTCAGCGTAATCCTGTGGGCGTTGTGCATCAGGCGATCCAGAATGGCGTCTGCCAGAGTCTCATCACCGATGCTGCCATGCCATTGCCGGGTCGGTAGCTGGCTGGTAACCAACGTTGAACTTTGTTCGTGACGGTCATCCATCACTTCCAGTAAATCGTTGCGTTGCTGCTGGGTCAGAGGTTCCAGCCCCCAGTCATCCAGTATCAACAAATCCACCTTCGCCAGTTGCTTGAGTTGCCTGCTGTAGCTGCCATCACCATGGGCAAGGCTCAGCTCTTCCAGTAAGCGCGAGAGTCGGTAATAGCGGACACTGTAACCCTGTATGCAGGCCCGGTGTCCCAGTGCACAAGCCAGGTAACTTTTACCACTGCCACAAGGTCCGGTAATCAGCAGGTTCCTGTGCCTGTTTAACCAGTCCTCGCTGGACAGTGTGGCTATTTGGACTTTCTTCAACCCCCGGGGATGTTCGTAGTCAATGTCGTCTACCCGTGCAGCCAGCTTAAACCTGGCCGCCCTCAGTAACCGGGCAAGACGTTTGTTATTGCGCTCGGTCTCTTCCTGTTCTGTCAGGAGGGCCAGCCGCTCCACAAAGCTCAGGCTGTCGTAGGTGCCGGGCTGCTCCAGTTGCTGAGCCAGGGCATCGGCCATGCCTGTCAGGCGCAGTGACCGCAGACGGTTCAGAGTTTGATTCATCATGATACGTCTCCGGTTACTGATAGCTGGCTGCACCACGAACATTTTCGTGGCTGTCATGAAGAGGTAGTGTCGTTTGTTTCACCTCAGGTTGAAGAGCCTGTTTGTCTTTACCTGATTGCAGGATCGCCCGGATATTCTTGAGTCGGTAACCTTTGATTTTCCGGGCATGGGCGCAAGCATTGTTTAACCGGTCAGCTCCGTAATCCCGTTTGAGGTTCAATAACCCCAGGCAAGACCGATAAGCCTGCTCCGGATGCTCACGACTGTTCAACAGATACTGAGTTATCCAGTGAACATCGGGGCCCAGCTGTTTTGCCCACTCCAGCAGTCGTTCCGGTGTCCACTCCTGGTGCTTGCTATGTCGTTCAGGCATATGGGCTGATTGAGTGGTAAAACCGGTTGTGAACTTACGGGGGTGACAGGCCACAACTTCACCTTTGCAGAAGACAGTGACCGTATGTTCTGTTGCCTGAACTTCCACCTCTTTCTTGACCAGCTGATGAGGCACTGAGTAGTAATGGCCTTTACAGTGAATGTGATAGTCAATGTTCACCCTGGCTTTGCTGAACTCAGCGTACTCAAAGGCCTGTTTGGGCAAAGGTCGCAAAGCGGGTTCGTCCAGTTGCTCAAAGGTACTTCGTCGTGTACCTGGCAGTTTTTGAAAGGGCTTAAGGTTGAGTTCAGTCAACAGCTCCCGTATACGACTGTTCAGTTCTGCCAGGGTAAAGAAGGTCTCATGACGAAGTCTGGCCAGTATCCAGCGTTCAACCAACTGCACACCCACTTCGGCTTTCGCCTTGTCCTTGGGCTTGTAGGGCCGAGCTGGAATGACCGCCACCTGGTAGTGGTTGGCCAGGTGTTGGTAAGCCGGGTTCAGGTCCGGTTCATAACGGCAAGTCTTACTGACACCGCTCCTGAGGTTGTCTGGTACCACGACAGCTGGAATACCTCCAAAGAACTCAAAGGCCCGAACATGAGACCCCAGCCAGTCTTCGGACTTCTGGGATAGGGTGGCTTCTGCGTAGGTGTAGTTAGAGGCTCCCATCACCGCTACGAAAATCTGGGCGTTATGGGCGATCTCACCGGTCTTTGGATTAACGACAGGGACCGTAAGACCGGCGTAGTCTACAAACAATTTTTCACCCGCCTTGTGATGCTGTCGCATGGAACGTTTCTGGCAGCCCAGCCACTGATTGTAGCGGTGACAGAACTGCGAGTAGCTGTAGGCATTGAGAGTGCTCTCCTGGCAGTACTCCTCCCAGAGTGTTTGCTTGGTCACCTCCTTGCGCTTGAGTGACTGGTGAATAACGCCCCAGTCCGGGTCGACCAGCCCCTGGCGGCTCGACAGTGGGGGCTCAGGGAACAATGTTTGCACCAGGGTAGCCTCAGAGCAATCGGAGGACAGAGGCCAGCTGAGTGGGGACCGCTCAAAGGCCTGAACGTAGTTGGACACAGTGCCAACACTGACCCGCGTGCTGCGAGCTATTTGCCGGATGCTGAGGCGGCACTCAAAGCGCATCCGAAGTATTTCTTGAAGTTTTCGCATGGAAATCCTGTTATTTGGCATGGCTGCTGTCCTTTCTGTTTAGAAAGGTCAGCGGCTAAAGTTCAAGGAAATCAATGCGTAAGAGATAATCTACCGAAAGAAGAGGTTTCAGATTCTGGAGGCTTGAACACGGATTCTGGGCAGTTGAACAGCAATTCTGGAAATCTCCAAAAAGTGTTCAAGAGTTGACAGAATGGGTGTTCAAGTGCTGCCAGAATAGGTGTTCAAGAGTTAGCAGAATCAGTGTTCAAGCGATGCCAGAATATGCATAAGGAAGCCAAGCATGCATTTTGAAATTCTGGTTGAAGGTCAAGCTGAGCTAACAGCCTTGTCGATTCTTATGCCTAAAATTGTCGGAAAGTATGAACAACCAAATACTTGGAGAATTCATAAGCACAGGGGTATTGGAAAACTCCCTGAAAACCGACTCCAGCGTCCAGACCCGAGAAATACAACACTGTTACACCAACTGCCCGCAAAACTACGGGCATATTCCAAAGCACCCAATGAAGATAGAGCTGTAGTTGTTCTTCTGGATCTTGATGACAAAAATCAAGCAGCTATTTCTGAAGAATTGAACAGCTTACTGGCCTGGTGTGAAAATAACTTCACTGCTGACTTTGAATTTGCAGTTGAGGAACTGGAAGCCTGGTACCTCGGTGACCGCCAAGCATTATTGGCTTTTAATTCAAACATACGCAAATCTGTTTTAGAACAGTACGTCCAGGATAGTATTTGTGGCACGTGGGAAATGCTTGCAAGGGCCGATGAACCTTCCGTCCTGAGCCAGAAGAAAAGAGGACCACTCTCTCTGGATAAGAAAGAAAGAATGGTCCAAAAAGATCCCACCGCATATGGATATTGATAAAAATCAATCTCCCAGCTTCCAGAATTTTGTCAAATGCCTTCGAGCAAATTTATGATGAACGCTCAGCGCTGAACCTTTGCCAGCCACTTATCCAGCTGGTTGGCAAACTGCTGGCGATCACTCTGGCTCAGTGCCGGAGGCCCGCCGGATTCAATACCACTGGCGCGAAGTGTATCCATGAAGTCACGCATGTTCAGCCTTGCCCGAATATTGTCTTCTGTGAACAGTTCACCGCGAGGACTCAACGCAGCAGCACCTTTTTCAATCACTTCGGCGGCCAGAGGAATATCGCTGGTGATAACCAGGTCTCCGGACTCGGCTCTTTTAACAATCTCATTGTCTGCCACATCAAAGCCGGAGGCGACCTGCAGGGATTTTATAAAGCGTGACCCCGGAACCCTGAGTGGCTGGTTGGCCACCAGAGTCAGTGGGGTTTCGGTTCGGTCGGCGGCTCTGAATAGTATTTCCTTGATCACCACCGGGCAGGCATCGGCATCAACCCAAATTTTCATTCTGTGAGAAAGCTCTTAACCCGGAAATCAGGAACCTGTACTTAATACCATTTCGGTCTGAATTCCGGTTATCATCAAAAAGTAAAAAAGATCAGGACCATCACCATGAACGGGCAGAAAAACCGGATGTACCAGGGCCAGATCTTCCAGAAAAGACTGTGCTCAATATCCGGATATCCTTTCTGCAGTTCTTTCAGTTTTTGATCTCTGGACCATATCCAGGCCGCATAGATACAGACGACCAGGCTTAACAGAGGCATAGCATAGCGGGTTGTCAGGTTGACCACAAAGTCAAAGAGCACATCAAACCAGATCATCACGCAGACACTAACCCCGAAAGTAATCAGCGAGATCAGCCAGGAGCTGGCAGTCCTGCGGACATGAAGTCGTCTCTGAAAAACCGCTACCGGTACTTCCAGAATCGAAACTGCTGAGGTCAAAGCGGTAATGGTTAATAAAAGAAAGAAGGCCAGGGAAAGCAAAATACCCGGTGAACCAAACTGAAGAAAGAGCTGTGGCAAAACATCAAACACCAGCTTGTCGGCGCTTTTCAGAGCACCCTCTGCGGTGTAGATATCAATTCCGTGATTCAGCGCAACAAACATACCCGGAATAATCAGCAAACCGGCCATCACTGCGACCAGCGTATCAGTGACGGCAACACTGGCAGCCATCACCGGAATATTACAATCGCGGGTCAGGTAGGCACCATAAACCACCATGATGCCTACCCCCAGAGACATGGAGAAAAATGACTGACCCAGGGCACTGATCAGAAGATCCTTATTCAGCAATTTGGAAAAATCAGGCAGCACAAAATACCGAAGACCTTTCAGGGCTCCTTCCTGTGTCATGGTAAAGCCGATCAGTAGCAGAATCAGCAGCACCAGCATTGGCATCAGACGGCTACACCATTTCTCAATGCCATCAGCAACACCGCCGGAGACAATGGCCGCTACTATGACCATGAATGCACCGGCCGCTATCATGGTGGGCAAAGGATTAAATGAAGTCAGTGAAGTGGCCAGACTGTCCAGACCCAGAGCCACCGCTATGGGAGCCAGACCAAAACAGATGATCCAGCCGGAAATGATGGCGTAAAAGGTATAGATCAGCAGGACTGTGACTGTTGAAACCCAGCCAGTCAGCTTACCCAGAAGCTTGAAAAAAGATCTGTTGCTGACACTTGCGAGGGTACTAACCGGGTCTGAGCGACCATAACGGCCAATTACCAGTTCAGCTACCAGCATCGGCCAGGCAAGGAGGAAAGAGAAACAAAGGTAGATTAGAACGAAGGCTGCACCACCATTGTCGGCAGTCTGGGCAGGGAATCCCCAAATATTGCCTATACCTACAGCGGAGCCCACAGCCGCAAGATAGAAACCCAGTCTGGATGTAAACTGTGGAGCATTCTCCGGAGTCTGTTCGTACGCAGTGTTTTCATGGTCCATTCAAGTGTACCTTTTTATGCCATGAAAAATAATGTCCTTCACTCATGGCTATTTGTACCGAGAAAATCTCATCCATCCGGGATGAAAAATTTTCCTTACAAAAACTTCCTTATTCGTTGTATCTCCCCGGAGCACTGCATGAACTTAGTACACATGTACAACATAAAGCCCGAAGACCGAGTCTATATCTCAAAGAAAACATTTATCCAGTGTATACAAAACAAACAGATTGAGAGAATTATTTTTTAATTCTCCAAAAAAAGGCGCTTTCAGGAAAAAAAAGAGCGTTTTTTTCCGTGAAGTTTTTGTCGAAGTTAACCGCCAGATCGCTTGGCATCGTAGCCAGCTTTCTTGAGCACATCGACCATGACATCCACATGATCTCCCTGCAGCTCGATATTGCCGTCTTTTACAGAACCACCACCGCCACAGCGCTTTTTCAATGTTTTGGCGTAAGCCTTGAGGTCATTACCCGCAAGAGGCAAGCCACTGATCACAGTGACCACTTTACCGCCACGACCTTTCTTTTCAGGGCGGACACGGACGTTGCCATCACCCACTTCTTCCTTGGGTTTTTCTTCCTTGATGCGACCCTTATCGGTCGAATAAACCAGTTTGCTGCTCATTCTTCACCTCAATCTCTTTTCAGCCAGCCTTTTTCCGTGACTTGCTCAATCTCACCAGAAAGAGCAAAAAGCCCATCACTTTCAGAGGCTGTCGCAAAAATATAGCTGCCATGCTTTTCGGCTCTGTCGGTCCCAGCGCAAAAAACCATAGGCTATCTCAAGTTGCAGAGCCCGGTTTTCAGGATGATAAAATTCCCACGCGGAATGAAGGAAAGAGCGGTTGCAGTTTTGCGACACCCTCGAAAGGACAGCGAGGGTGTCAGATGAATCGTTTTGGTTGAAGTCCTGCCTCACTGTAGCCATCAAAGTAACCCGTAAACTGATTAACCAGGCCAAAGATATGCAGGTCCTCTTCAGGCTTGTCGGGTGAAGACTTTGTCAGTATCGACGTAAAGCCTAGATTAGTCGATAACACCGATTTCTCGCTTTGTGTGTTCAGCGCCTTTGCACCCGTCAAATAGGCTACACAGCCTTCACCAAGAATATTACTCAACAATGAAAAACAATTCTCGATCCACTCCAGTTTGGCGGGTGCCTCATATACCATGCCGACTTCATGAAGCATGGCTTTTCAAACTGGACTTCCTTGATTTTCCCGGCTTTGAGTTTTGCCAGATCGTCAAAGTGACGTTTCCATGCCGCACCAAGATCATTCACTTTTTGCTGCAAGGCAACGGCATTTCCCTGAGTAAGAAAGCTCGTTTCTTCATCTTTTTTCCATACTGGAAGCCACTTGTGCATGGTATAAGATGACGGAATTTTTTCGCCAGACTTCCACTTTTCATTGCAGATGCTCAATGCTTTATTCCAGACAAAGCGAGCTGTGCCACAAAGCTGCATGAGTCTTACATGCTGCTCTGGTGTTGCCTCCAGTCTGAATTTATATGCCTTGAGAATCTTCATTGATGCAATCAGTGCATTAATCTTTAATGCTTAAATTAGAGGGCATAAAATGGAATATCAAGCATTAGTATGCAAGAAATAAAGAAAGGCCGACACAGTGCTTATACTTTGCACTGCCACATTGTTTTATTCACCCAACACGCCAGCCATTGCGAAACTAATAAACAGTCTGAAAGCTGTTTCATCCAGACGATTAAGGCAGGAGTTTTGTGATATTGCAGGTGCGTACCGAAAGCCGGTTTTGTGGTCAAGATCGTACTTTGCTGGGGGCTGCGGCGGAGGCCCTCTGGAGGTAATTAAACAATACATAGAGAACCAGAATCAGCCCTAAGGGGCTGAATGAAATTCACCTCCCGCCTAGCTCGGCGGGAGCACTCTTTCAAGCGTAGGTAGCATTTTTAGCCGCTTTGCGGCTTCAGGAAAAGTTAAAAAACAGAACTAACAATTCACAGTGCATCTACCCCTGCTCAAGCAGTCGGCGCAAATCGATAATGCCGGCATTGGCGCGAGAGATATAATTGGCCATGACCAGTGAATGGTTGGCCAATATGCCAAATCCGCTACCGTTAAGAATGAATGGACTCCAGACTGTTTCCTGAGTAGCTTCCAGTTCCCGAATAATTTGCTTCAGGCTGATCGTAGCGTTCTTTTTTTCCAGTACATCGGCAAAGTCGACCTCTATCGCCTTCATTAGATGAATCAGTGCCCAGGAAGAACCACGGGCTTCGTAGAAAACATCATCGATTTTGGTCCAGGGCGTTTTCACTTCCACCAGCGTCTCTGCTTCTGTGGACTGGGAAGCTTCCGCATCCCCTGCCAGATCAGTATTAATACGCGGTTTGCCGACACTGGCACTGAGTCTTTGAGAAAGACTGCCCAGACGGGTTTCAACATCGGTCAGCCAGCGGGTCAGGTTATCGGCACGGGCGTAGAACTGGGCGGGATCCTGCTTATCGGGCAGTCGACGCATATAATTGCCCAGCTTATCGATACCACGCTGGTATTCTTTTTCACTGGAAGGAAGAATCCAACTCCTGGAATCAAAGTTAAACTGAGGCTCGGCAATGGCAAGATCGCGATCTTCCTGAGACTGGGACTGCGAACGACTCATATCTTTACGAAGAGAGCGCGCCATATCACGCACCTGAACCAACACACCCAGCTCCCAGCTTGGCATATTATCCATAAACACACCGGGAGGACCGATATCATTTCGGATATAGCCACCGGATTTGCTCAGCAGCGTGTCAGCAATACGATAAAGCGTAGCCGTAGTCGTGTAACCCACCACAACTTCCTGGTCATTGGCCTGTGCCATCTGCTCAGTATTGGCTTTTACTGAAAAACTATCCGGTTCAATACTCCAGTAAATACCTAAAGCAGTCAGGCCAATTATCAGGACACCAACAGCAACAGCAATCATTTTGGCCCCAGGTATACCACCACTCAGGGTGCTCGTGAGACCCTCAGTTACTGAAGACAGACGCTCTTTTATCTTTTCCAGAGCCATAGATTCCTCATTGCTCCAATCTGAATCCTGTTCATTATCCTCTATTCAGGGCGGGTATTAAAGACGCAGTCATTGCACTATGTGAATGACCGCTTGGCAAAACGCCGTGAGCCCTCGCCCAATACGAGGCTATCGCAAAATTGCTGCGCTTTGCTGATAGGGCGGGAAAATGCCCCTGCCACAATCCTTCATGACCTGCCGGACTTCCATCCAACAGAGGCACGGCTTTTATTTCGACAAGACACAGCAGGCGCTGACAAAAAAGCAGGTGCCAACGATGCTTCTTTTACACTTCAAGACCTGTTAAAGAACCTTTTTTGATCGATAAAAGCTTTATTAAAATCAGAGGGTTGGCGAGAGCGCCCTGATATGCTTATAATTCACCTCCACTAAGAACCAAGCCCTGAAGTCTTGTGCGTTATACGCTACCAACAGGAAAGATTACGGGGTTGGTGTCAAAATGGGGCCTTTAGCTCAGTTGGTTAGAGCATCCGACTCATAATCGGCAGGTCCTGGGTTCGAGTCCCGGAAGGCCCACCAGATACAGCAAAGCCCGTAGCGTCAGTGAACACTACGGGCTTTTTTGTGTCTCGTTTATTGTGCCTAGTAAGACGGGTCCCAATGAATTTAAAAAGCACTTCTTGGGGTTGTCCGATAATGTCACATACTTTGCTGAACAGATGGACGGTGTTGGTGTGAGTGTTTATCACAACCGAATCATCTGGAAGCCACAAAGTATCATGCCGAATATTGATATTAACGGTTCTACTGATGACCTGATGGAGAGTATGACAAAGTAGACATATAACCCGAAGAGCTGACGGGCAGCGTAGCTGTCTCCGTCAAGCGAGTTGCCAGGCGGCGTGGCTATTTCCGAAGGTGGTTTGCGATGATGGCGAGAGTTTCTTATATTTTGTCAAAATGTTTGCAGTTCTCAGACTGGTAAGCCTCGATCTTGTGGTCTTGCTGATCAAAACGTTTTTCTACCTGAGCGAACATGAGCCGGTTCTTTCGATGATTTTCCAGCACAATCTTCTGTGTTTCCCCGGTAATCTGGACGAAGCGGTGTACAGCGTTATCCAGTGATTCAAAATGGGATTCAAGTCTCTCTACACGATGTTCCAGTGACACACTGCGTACCCTTATCATTTGCTGTAGAAGCAGTCAGAATAGCAGGCATTGTGAGAGGGCCGCCAAGGTATTGCACAGTGAAAAGTGTGAACTGGTTTATCAATCTCTGGATGTCCTTTTCATTTGCTTACTCCACCTTAACCAACAACGCCTCCCGCTCTTCCCGACTCATAGCTTGCCGTCTGCCTTCAGTGACTTGATAAGCTCATCATGGGATACGGTTTCCTCGCACCGGTGCTCTGCCACTGTCGCAAGATCTTCAAGGTCTTCTAACAGCTCCTGATATTGATCCACAGGCAAAACGACTGATACCCGGTTTCCCTCGTCATCGGTTATGTATTGCGGCTTTTGTTGTGCTGGCATGGTTTTATTTCCGATTTAGACCTACCTTTTTTACGTATTTCCTATTTTTAAGTACTGCTGTTGGCCTGTCGGTAAGCCTCAACAATACCGCTATTCCTTTTCTCAAATAGCAAAACTCCATCATCGCGACTCCATACCTGTTCACTAAGCCGGTATTTAATGCTCTTCACTTGAGTTGGGGCTAGTGTAGTGCGACCTAATTAACAGTACATAAAGACTCCTAACGGTCTACTATGGATGTTATTCCAACCACTGCCTGTTTTTACTATGCGAGTTGCCACAGAGATAATACTTGATGCTTCTGAAGAAATACGACTCAGAAAGATTACTTCATCAAATACTTGCCCTCTTCGCTTGGCCCGCCGTGCCCAGATTGTTCTTCTCTCTGCAGAAGGAAAAAGCAATCTTGAGATTGCGCAAATACTGAAGATCGGTCGTCATCAGGTCAGCCGCTGGCGTGACCGATATGCTCAGGAAGGCTTCTCCGGGATTGAACAGGATCGAGCTCGCAGTGGCCGTAAAAAGAAGATTGATGCTGCTGAGATTGTGAGTCTGACCACAAACACCCTTCCGGAAAATGCCACTCACTGGAGCACCCGAACTATGGCTGCTGTTAGCGGTATCAGTGAGAGAAGTGTTCGCCGGATATGGCATGCATATGGCCTCAAGCCTCACCTGGAAAAGACATTCAAGGTGTCCCGAGACCCGAAATTTGTGGAGAAGCTTGAAGATATTGTCGGACTCTATCTGTCTCCTCCTGAACATGCGTTGGTGCTGTGCTGTGATGAAAAAAGTCAGGTTCAGGCACTCGATCGAACACAGCCTGGCTTACCGTTGAAGAAAGGGCGTGCCGCAACAATGACTCATGATTATAAACGACATGGTACAACCACTCTCTTTGCAGCACTGAATGTACTTGATGGTGCTGTCATCGGTCAGTGCCAGCAGCGTCATACCCATGTGGAATGGTTGAAGTTTCTTAAACAGATAAATAGGGAAACGGCAAAAGACAAAGAGCTGCACCTGATTTGCGACAACTATGCGACTCACAAACACCCGAAGGTGCGAGAATGGCTGGAAAAACATCCTCGTTTTCATATGCACTTTACGCCAACGTCAGCATCATGGTTAAACATGGTTGAGAGATTTTTTCGGGATCTCACGAGTCAGCGTTTACGCCGTGGTGTGTTTGTCAGTGTGCCACAGCTAGTCAGTGCGATTGATGAATATATTGAAAAGCATAATCAAAATCCAAAGCCGTTTATCTGGACTGCTAAGGCAAATGATATCTTAGAAAAAGTCGTTCGGGCTAATCGCCGGTTAAGTTGCAAAAAGAACGACGCACTACACTAGTTTTGCCATTAAAACCATCTTTGGATGTTGCGCCCTCTTTGCACCTTCTATTACCCCCCTTTCTGTCGGACTTGAGCGGAAAACAATAGTACAGTCAAATAAAATTGCAACAATCGCAAAATCAATTACGCCAGACACAAGATAAATCGTCAAAAGGTGAATTTATCTTGTGGGGTTCAACTACAAAGCTAGCCATGATTGAAGGCGTAACCAGCCAAACTATGAGGCGCAAGATCGAAAGCGGTCACTACGAAAAAGTGAAGCAAACCAGTGGTGGTCACTTCCGCATATTCATTAACCGGCAGAGGAAGATATGCTATACAAGAGTGAGTTCTGGAAAGCAAAAATCCAGCATCGACACGCAAAAGCGTATCTTACTCAAAGAGCACCCTGATGCAGAATTTATCAGCGACATTGCCAGTGCTTTCAACTTTAAGCGAAAAGGACTGCAAACCATTCTGGAATCAGCGGTGCGCGGAAATCCAACCCATATTGTGGTTGCCACAAAAGATCGCCTTGCCCGATCAGGGTTTGGACTCATCAAATGGCTTGTTGAATTATCGGGAGGACACATCGAGGTTTTGGATGACCCGGATAACGCCAGTGAGTCATTCGACACCCAAGAGCTTATCGGTTTCATTACCTCATTCTGCAATAACCACTACGGGAAGCAATCTGCTAAAAGACGCAAAGGACGCAAAGAGAGTAGCGTCAAAAAAGATCAGGTTTTACCCAGAGAATAAGCAAGCCTATCACGATGCCCTGATACTCTATCGCAGGTCGTACAACCTTGCTGTTGAGCGTTTCCGTAACGATGACTATAAAGATGCCAGCGGAAAATTCATCAACATGCGACCCGCCATTAAAGCTCAAGTGGAGCAGGAGCAAAAAGAAAGTGGCAGGGCTTATAACTCGCTTGTTTCTGATAATGGAACACTGGCGGCAGCGGTTACATTCAAAGCGATCTGCAAGCACAACAAGAAGCTCAAGGGAACTAAAGAGGGCTTTGCAGAAATCAGTTTCAAAAGCCGCAAAGGTAGCAGGCACTCATTCTCTATTGATCGTTTCCCAAAGGGATTAAATCCCTGCATACAGGCTCTTGGCAAGATTCACCTGACAGAAGATGTGCCAGCAGAAGCGATTGGCAAGTCTTGTGTCATAACCTACGACAAAGGTCGCTGGTTCATTCAGGTTCAACAACATATTGAGCTAAATCCCGAAATCCAAGGGAAGGTTAGATGCGTTGGAGTTGACCCCGGAGTTCGCACCTTTGCCACTTGCTACAGCGAAAAAGAGGCGTTGATAGCGGGTAATAACGTTGCAAAAACAAAGCTGTTCCCACTGATGAAGCAAGTGGACAGCTTGATCAGTCAAAAGCAAAAAATCCTGAACACGCAGAAGGGCGTTGAGTTCCCCGATATGCCCCAGTGGGCAAGAGATCGGATTATTCATTTCAACAGGGAAATTGACCGGCTGAAATGCAAAAAGGATGACATTGTTCTTGATCTGCATAACCGGCTGGCGTTCGAGTTGGTGTCGAACTACGACGTTGTATTTTTGCCAACCTTTGAGACAAGAGGTATGGTCACACGCAAAGATAAGAAGGTTCGCACCATTCGCCGTAACACCTGCCGCCAGATGCTTGACCTCAATCACTACCAATTCAAAATTCGGCTTAAGTGGTACGCAAAAAAGTATGGAAAGCATGTAGTTTATTGCAACGAAGCCTATACATCCAAGACTCGATCATGGAACGGGACCATTGACGAAAAATTAGGTTCTTCCAAGGTTATTAAGGGTGAGGGCTTCACCGTTGATCGTGATATCAACGGTGCCAGAAATGTCTTTCTTAAGTGTTTGACAAGGTAGCTTGAACCTTAGCCATAACAGCGAGTGTTGCGCTCGTTGCGGTTTTAATCAAGAGCTTGGAAGCTTATGGAAATAATAAGTCCAGTAAACAAGAGGTTATAAGCAAGATAAGGGATCATTTGGAATGATACGAAAGCACAAATTGAAAGACACATACTCGGCAGGTCCCGGGCTCAAGTCCCGGAAGGCCGGCTTCCGGAAAGAACAAGCAGCAACAGTGCGGGAAGGTCTGCGCAAGCGCCCAGCCCTTTCACGTGGAAGACGCAAAAGCACACTTATTATCTTGATCTATCCTTCCTCCCTGTAAACCAGAAGGCAGGGATAGAATTATTAAACACTTACTCTTTTCAGCACTGCTCTTAATGTCATTGTCTGTCATCAGCCAATCTAAACCGTTGACAAGACATTTTGTTGTCGAGCTCGAGCAGAGTGCAGATTTTCCAAACCGGGACTTTTCTATAAAGCTTGATCGCCGCATGTTGTCGGGCAACCCTACAGACAATATCGACTCAGACGGCTATGCAGAACCCGGCTCGTCACCTGATGACAAACGACACAAACCATACAGCTACAGGGTGAAAACGATCCTCATTGAGTCAATTTCGTGGCAGTGGCTTTGTGCTACGAATCTGCTGGTTGCTTGTGAACTATTTCTGACCATCCAAAACTCCCCTCTGGACTCACTCCCTTGTTCATGGCCGCCTCTGGCAACAGCTATCGCTGTCGGTTGGCTTTTAAAAAGCTATTTCAACCCCGACTCACCAGTGTTTAATTCGATTGAACAAAAAGAAGCGTATCAAAATCATCTGTTCGTAATCACCACTATGATGCCTGGCTCTGAACATGCCCCACAACAAGGCCAGCCATCAACATCATCCGACCAGCAAATCCCACAGGCTACCACTTACATTACAGGCTATTTCACCAGGCTCCTGAATTCTGACTCTGGCAATAACAACGAAGGCCCTGAACAATACCTGCATACTTTGGGTTTAAATTGTTATCTCTACCCCTGTAATGGTGTTTGTCGATTCCGACAATCTTCCAATTCATCCGAGAGTGGAGCGTTGGTTTGTGAAGAAAGTTCAACAAACAACACAGAAGAAACACCCGGACAAATTTCATGCCCCCATTTGGCCAATACACAGTGTGATAGTTGCAACTCTTCCGATGGTGCTGCCCTGAACTCAGTAGTTTCAGGGGAAGCCGATGCAACCAGCCTTGCCAGGAAAGTAACTTGCAACGTGTTAGTGTTAGGGGAGGATGGCCATCTTCGTCAATGCGGATCGGTCTGTAAAAATGTCAGAGCCCTGTCGTCTCACAAAAGCAGCATCCACACCGGGCAAAAAACCTGTGACTTGACCGTGCCCGGGGAGAGTGGCCAGCTGTGGCCATGTGGGAAAACCTTTAAGAATGCTCAAATCCTTTCGGCTCACAAAAGAGAGGCTCACACTGGACAACAAACATGTGACCTGACCGTGCTCGGGAAAGATAAACAGCTGCGACCATGCGGAAAGATTTTAAAAAATAAACGATCATTGTCGTCTCATAAAACCAGCTTCCACACCGGGCAAAAAACCTGTTCCTTGACCGTGCCCGGGGGGGATGGTCAGCTGCGGCCATGCGGGAAGGTCTTTAAGAATTTTCAAGCCCTGTCGGATCACAAAAGAAGAGCTCACTCCGTGCAACAAACCTGTAACTTGACCACGCTCGGACAGGATGGCCAACTGCGACCATGCAGGAGAGTCCTTAAGAACGCTCGAGCAATGCTGGATCACAAAAGCAAAATCCACAGTGGGCAAAAAACCTGTGAAGTGATCGTGGTTGGAGAAGATGGACAGCAACGACCATGCGGAAGAGTTTGCAGGCATATCATAGCCCTGGCGAATCACAAAATGAGAGACCACTCCGGGCAAAAAACCTGTAGCGAAACCGTGGTCCAAGAAGATGGCCAGCAGCGAGCTTGTGGGAAGGTCTGCAAAAACGCGCAAGACCTGTCGAATCACAAAAGAATACATCGAAAACGCAAGCCTGTTGATGTGAACCAGGGTGATCTTTCATTCCCACGCCACATTGAATAAAGATGATCGTAGTAACGATGAAAAGGGTATGAATATCATTGATACCTGGCGTTTGGAGAATGGTCGTATTATTGAACACCGGGATTCCATTCAAGCGTTGGACGGTTTTATGCGCTTCTATTCAATGATGAGTGGCGGCAACATTCGCAACGATAATGGTGTGTTTTAAAGGAAGTTTTCAGGTTGAGGCAAGGAATGGGTTCCCAAGGGAACCAGAGTTGTGACACAGCCTGGTCATATCTCCCACTTCATACTGACAGAAAAGTTCCTGCCGGTCTGGGTATAACGGTTAAGGCCCTTATAAGTGTCAGAAAGACCGCGTACATCATCCCACTTCCAGTATTTCTTGTCAGTAATGTTGAAAATACCGGCAGTGAGAATCACGTCTTTAATGGGCTTACAATAAGTGGTCATATCTACAAGACCATAGCCAGGTGTTGCAAACTGTTCGCCCCCTGCTTCACTCTCGTCTGAAGCAATATCGCTATTAGAGATATCGTCTTTATCTTTCGCGGCGACCAGAGTCCACATCATTTCCCCGCCCCAGTTGTCATCGGGTGAATCATAGGCCAGTCCAATAACAGCGGTGAGCGGAGCAATACTGTTTAAAGGATCGTCTTTAAATAATTCTCCCTTATCATTGGAGAAAGTACCCTGACCTTTACTCCAGGCAACCGCTGTCTTAAAACTTGTTCCAATGGGCGCCCCTATGGCTTCATCCAGCCAGAGCTGGCCCTTGAACTCAAGACCCTTGATGGTTGTGTCATCCAGATTCTGATACTGGTACTGAACATCTCTCCCAACTGTTCCAAGGGGAACCATTTCAATAAAGTCGTCATACCGATTATAAAATGCAGTGATTTCTGCACTTCCAAGTCGCCCGTTCGCTCTCAATCCTACTTCAATAGAGTCACTTTTCTCGGGCTCCAGATCGGGATTAGGCATGACATGAATATTCATTGAACCGACAGGTACGATTTCTTCAAAGTACATCGCAAATAAATCAGGTGTGCCAAAGCCCTGGCTGTATTGTACAAACCCTGAAAATACGTCTGTGAACTTGTAAACAGCGCCCAGTTTTCCAGACCAACTGTCGTATGATTTGTCTTTATATGCTTTTTTATAATATTGATCCGTTTCAGTTTCTGGTGAAAAACTGTCATAACGAATGCCTGGTGTCACGGTCAGACGATCGTCCAGCAGGGTTATTTCATCCTGAAGATAGATACCCGAAGATTCAACGGTCGCCAGCGGCGCATAACGACTAATGTCATTCTCTTCACCAGCTGGATTTTTGACGTATGTGGTCTTGTTCAGGTTATTCTGCTCTTTTCTTCCCAGCTCCAGTCCATAGCTGATAAGGTGATCGGAGGATTTGAAGTCAAGCCATTTGGTCATCTTCAGATCCAGCTGCCAGCTGGTTTCCCTGTAGATGTAATCCTTGTTTCTCGCCTGGGTTTTCCATTTCGAAGGGTCCGGGACCTCGACCAGCATTTCATCGTAGGTAATCTGATTAGTCTCGGTTTCCTGCCAGTTCAGGGTCCACTTAAGCGTATCGAAAACCGGTATGAACGCTTCCCACTCATGAAACACGCCAAGGCGTTGACGTTTTGTTGAGTCCTCTGCTTCAAATTTGCTGTAAGGAGAAGGGTTTCCAGTGGGCTGTACACCGACCATTGACAATAAATCAGTGTCAGAGTGAAGCTCCCGCCACTCAACTGTCAGCCCCATACGATGATCGTCGTTCAATTGGTACTGTAACTTGCCCAGTACGTTATTGACACCAATATCCTTGGGGTCGGCTTCTTCCCTGGCCTCACCCTTCACATCGGCACCACCATGGGTCCGGGTTTCTTTGGCATCGCGACGGGTATAAATCAGCAGGCTTTCCAGATCATCACTGCGATTAGCAAACGTTGCTGTTTCAGTAAAGGCACTGTCAGCAGAGGAGTATCCCCCCTTCAGTGATGCGTAGGCGTCATTACCTTCGGGATGAAGAAAGTCTGCCGGGTCTTTGGTGACAAAAGCAACAACACCGCCGATAGCATCGCTACCATGTACGGTCGATGCCGGACCTTTTAAGACTTCAACGACCTTGATGGTTTCGAGGTCAATAAAATTTCGCTGGGAACGCAAAAACATTTTGGTGGAATCAAAGGCTTTGGCCTGATCCACTCCGTCTACAGTAATCTTGACCCGGTTGGCATCCATCCCACGAATATTGAAGCTGCCTGCACCGGTTCTGCCATCATTTGTGACCCTGACCCCCGGCTCGTAACGAACCAGGTCATCAATGTCATTGACCATTCTCTTTTCAATGTCATCCGCCGTGGTGACATCTACGCTGCTGGCCACCGAATCGAGATTCTGTTCAGTCAGTGTCGCTGATACAGTCACCTGGTCCAGCAGAGTGGGTTGTATAGACGGCAAAGCTTCTTCAGCCTTGACTGTGACATTTGCTACTGCCATGACGGCCAGGGCCAGATGTGTTTTTTGAATCGCAGGTAGGCTCATTGTTTAACAGCAATTCCTGAAGTTCGGGCGTCAATGCGATTGTTACAGCGTCTCCCGAGTCAGTGACCGAGTATGACGAACAGGACTGATAATTGAGAGATCAGTCAGGTTAATCCTGAAAATAAATCAGTTCTTCTGCAATCTGAACTCCGCCACTAAAGGCACATGATCCGAGAGCATTTCAGCTTTTTGGACCACTCTGGCCTTCACCAGATCCAGCTTTGCTGAGTAAAAGAGATAATCCAGCGTCCGATCCAGACCCAGATCCTGACGGGTTCGACTAGTGAACCACCGTTGCCTTTCCTCTCCAGAAGCCTGTTGAGGCGTTGGAACAACCGGAAACCTGTCGGTCAGTACGGATAACTCGGAGTCTTTCTGATACCAGAACTGCTCGGAGTCATCGAGGTGCTCATACTGTCCCTGCGGAATCAAATTGAAATCCCCTCCGGTAATCCACAGGGAGTCGGCCCCCATCCGGTCCAGCCGCTCAGCCAATTGCTTTACCTGCCTTTGCATAATATCCAGCCCTTGGGCAAAAGCATCCAGATGCGTGTTAATCACCGTCAGTGACCCGGCTCCCAGGTTGATTTCGGTCTCCAGCAGGGCCCGTTGAGTGGTCGCAGGATAAAGAGACTGATCAGGTATGGCAGGAAGGTCATGCCTGACGACACTGTCAATAGCAAACCGGGATAAGGTCAGCAGGTTCACTCCACCCGGCTCTTTCCGGACATTCGGTGAGGCCCGTTCGTTCAAATAACTATAAGCGGTGAAGGCACTGCAATGAAACCTTGCAGGCAGGGCGTCTTTCAACCACTGGATCTGGCTCATCCTGACTCTGGGGTCTACGTCGACTTCCTGAAGCAGAAGGATATCAGGGTTCTCTTCTTCAATCAGGTCTGCTACCTGATGAAAAACAGACAATTGCTTGTCAAGAGCCAGAGCTTCGAGTTGCTGCGGGGGCTTCCATAGTTCATAGATGCCTCCGGCCATAAACTGCACATTCCAGGTCATCACTTTAATGGATTGACCGGCTTCAAGCTTTTCCGGTGTTCCGGTGCATTGAACAGAGGGTTTGGCAAAAGCAGAACCGGCTGCCAGCCCCAGCTTGAGTAACACAGTGATCAACAATAACCACGAATGAAAAGAAGAGGTCTTCGAATCTGAAGGCATAGTTCCACCCTGACTGGATAAACGTCAGATCGGCCAGAGTCTGCTCTCAACCAGCCTCTCATTGCCGACCATGGATACCCAGTATAGACCGCAGTTTTCTGCGGCTCTTACAATTTCTTTTTGACTATCGCGTTTATACAGAACTTCAGTACAGGTTGAACGACCTGCTTTTGGATAAAGGCATTACAATATTACAAAGTCTATGTCGTCTAATATGGATAGAAATCTCATTTAACGCCACAAAGACATTTAACAGATGCACATTAAATAGGTACACTTCGCCTACATCCCAACGACACCAAGGAATGTAGCCGTGTATAAAAAACGACAGTTACTGGCTTTTGTAATTTCCACCGGATTGGCCGCTTCGGTTTATGCTGACGAAGGACGCTGGTATATCAACCCTGCGATTGGTCTTCAGAATTTTGATTCTGATCGCAATCTGGACGATGCCACCACACTGACTCTGGGGGGTGAATATCGCTTTAACGACCAATGGGCCACAGAACTGAGATTTCTCGACAGCAATGCTGACAGCAGAATTGGGGATACCGATGTCAACCAGTATTACCTGGATGCTATCTACTACTTCAAACCCATGACAGCCAGGTGGCAACCTTTTGCCATTCTGGGTGTGGGCCACGGGGAATTTGAAGGCAAGCTCAATGACTCTCAGGAAACACAGGCCAATGCCGGCGTTGGTGTTCGCTATGCCATTAACGAAAACTGGTCACTGCGCGGGGATGTTCGTGGCATCCACGGAGCCGACGACAGCACCTGGGACAGTCTGGTCAATGTCGGAATCAGTTATGCCTTCGGTGGAAGTTCAGCTCCTGCCCCGGCGCCTGTTGAAACAGATAGCGACCAGGACGGTGTACCTGACAGTCGTGACAATTGCCCAAATACACCAGCCGGTGCGACGGTTGATGCCAGTGGCTGTGCACTGGACAGCGATAAAGACGGTGTTCCGGACTATATGGATCAGTGCCCGAATACTCCCGAAGGTCGCAAAGTCGACGACAATGGCTGCAAAATCGCACTGATAAAAGACATCAGCATGAAGCTCAGCGTCAATTTTGCTACCAACTCTGCCGTGGTAACCGGCGAGATTGATAACGTCGACGAAGTGGTTCAGTTCCTGAAAGCCTACCCTGAAGTACCTGTGGAGATCGGAGGTTACACCGACAACAGAGGTGCTGAGGAATACAACAGAAACTTGTCACAGCGTCGTGCAGATGCAGTTCGCAACATTCTCATCAATGATTATGGTATTGCAGGCGACAGCATCAGAGCCGTTGGTTACGGCGAAGATCTGCCTGTTGCCAGCAATGAAACAGCTGAAGGACGTGCCGCCAACCGCCGGGTTGAAGCCACTCTGAAGCATAAGATCGAGCAGTAGTTCTGGCGAGGAGAGTTCATTCGAACTCTCCTTTGCCAAGTGTCACCATCAGGGCATCTTTTTCAGATTGTAGCGTGAAGCTAAATCACCCGTTGCCTTCTCGCCGTTCACATCCAGTTTCATTAGCATGTTTTCACCAACGAAGTATTGGTTTGGACCTGACTCGTCAACCAAGGTGACAACATTGCCCGATTTGTTCCAGGTGAATTTACCTCCAGATTTGATTGGGTCGCCTTCTTTGCCTTCATACAACTCAACCAGTGAGTAGGTGCCGTCTTCATTGAGTGTCAGCGTTGTGTCGATGCTTGCACAATCTGCACAGGGAAGTTTACCTTCGTAAATGCCACTCCAATTCAGAGCGTTTTGCGCGTTTTGACCAGAATCGACAAAAGTATCGGTGTTGGTCAGCTGCTCTTCTTCGATTGGAGCTACATCAATTGCGTTTTTCTGATGTGCTGCCTGAGGACCGTCAACCGCACTTGTCTCCGGCGGTTTCTCATCCTGACAGCCTACTGTGATGATCACCACACCAGTTAGCGCCAGTAGTGTCTTTTTCATTTCACACCTCTTTGACAAGGCAAGGAGTGTCACTAAAGACTATTCGCCAAGCGAAAATCATGTTGGAACAGGCCTCATTTGACTTTAGAACCCATTAGAAAAGGACGCTAGTGGAATAAAATTCACTAGCCAGTCCAGTAGTACCTGCTCACGGAAAAAATATGTATCAAACCCCCAGAAAACATCACCCGTGTTCGTTGAAAATCTAATCCCGTGGATAAAAATTCCAGTGGGCCGATCCAGCCAATCAAACCTGTTACAAAAATTTATTTGCTGCTGATGATGTATTGGATAATTGCCCCAGACCAGATAGGAAGGACTGAAATATGTTGCTCGTACAACAACTCCAAACACTGGCGGAACGAGAGTTACAAACATACCGAGACCTTTGCGAGATTTGCACAGTGCATAAGCTACCACTTTAGATGCAAGACAGAATAAGGCAACCGAAAACCAGCAGCCTGTCGGACTTAAGCGTCCACCTGGACGGGGTCGCCCAGACGGGGTCGCCCAGACGGACGCTTAAGTCCGACAGACTCCCGGCAGGAAGCAAAGCAGAATGAAAATTACAAACCTGTAAAAAAAAACCTACAGAGCAACCAAAAATATCACAATCGCAAAAACCAATTTCTTTATATAAATGATAATGATTTGCGTTTAGGTTGTGTTTTGCATATTATCCTGCAACATCATCACAAGCGCTTCGGGGTATTCAGAACACTGCGCTTGTGTGATTGATCCCTATAAAGAATCCTCCAATAGCAGTACACGTAGGCCAACAATGACGTTTACCAAAAGTAGACTGGCAATTGCTGTCATGGCAGTGTCTTCCGGTTTTGTTTACGCAGACAGCACACCTCAGACCAATGCAACCCTTCTCAATCAGGTGACAGTCACTGCCACCCGATCTGAAAAAGACATCACCGATGTAGCCCAGACGATTGAAGTCGTAGACCAGTATCAGATCCAGCAGGAACAACCTGAGTCTGTGGCTCAAGCCGTCCAGTCTCTGCCAAACGTATCCGTCAGTGGTGGCCCGCGCACTAGCTCCCAGAACATTAATATTCGCGGTCTGGAAGGCACTCGTGTTCTTCAGATCACCGATGGTGCCCGCCAAAACTTCTCCAACGGCCACCGTGGTAGTTATTTCACAGACCCGGAACTGCTGAAATCTATTGAGGTGGTTAAGGGTCCATCCAGTAACCTGTGGGGTTCAGGTGCTATCGGCGGTGTCGTTGTGCAAAACACCAAAACCGCAGAAGAAATGCTGGAACCCGGTGAAACTTTGGGTGGCTATGTATCCCAGGGCTTCCACAGTAACAATAATGAATCCCGCACCAGTGGCTCGCTTTATGGTGTGAATGACAACTTCGACTGGTTGCTCAATGGCTACTATAACGACGGTGGTAACTATGAAACAGGGACCAGCGGCGAAGGGAATGGAGACGAGGTTGAGAACTCCGGCTCCCGCGAACAGGGTGGTATGGCCAAACTGGGCTGGCAGCTGAATGACGACAGTCGTCTTGAGTTTAAAGCTCAGCAGGCTCAAACCAATGCCAAAGTTCCCAGCAATCCCGCAACGGCTGTGGATACGGACTCCCCATTGATTATTCAAGAGTCCACCAACACCAACCTGTCTGCTGCTTATCTTTTTAATCCTGACAACGTTTTGGTGGACAGCAAGTTCCAGCTGTTTTACACCGATACTGAATTTGATGAGTATCGTATTGAAGACGAGCAGACTGATAATACCCGATACAAGACATTGGGTGCAGCGTTTACCAACGTATCAAAGCTGACTCATTTAGATTTAACCTATGGTCTTGATGCCTACAAAAACACCATTGAAACAGTTCGTGATGACTTCGGAAATGAAGGTAATCGCCCGGAAAATCTCGATGGCGAGTCCACCACTGCAGGTGCTTTTGTTCAGGCAGATGTTCCTTTGGCAGAGGCATGGACTTTGCAAACCGGGGTTCGATATGACCGCTTTGAGGCCAAGGACAACCGTTCTGACTCCGACATTGAAGAGAAGAAACAGTCTGACAACGCAGTCTCCCCTTCTGTTGCCCTGATCTGGGACACCACTGATTGGCTGACTCTGACTGCCAGTTACAATGAAGCCTTCCGCGCACCGAATATGGAAGAAATGTTCTCTACAGGAACTCACTTTGCAACGCCAGTTGGCACCAACAGGTTCGTACCCAACCCGAACCTCAAACCTGAAGAAGCGAAGAATAAGGAAATTTCAGCCCGGATGAATTTTGCTGGCCTTCTGAGTGATGATGAACTGACCATTACAGCCAACGTCTTCCAGAACGATGTAGATAACTTCATTACCCAGTTCGTTTACGATCCAAACATCTTTGGTGTTCCAACCAAAACAACCTGGAAGAATGTTGATGAAGCTCAATTGAAGGGCTTTGAGTTGGTCGGCCAGTATCGTTACCAGGCTATCCAGCTCGGCCTGTCCTACGGCCAGACCCGTGGCGAAGATAAAAAGACGGGTGAATATCTGGATAACATACCGGCCGACAAAGTGGTTGCAGATGCTGCCTACCTGATGCTGCAGGGTGACCTGAAAATTGGTTCACGGTACACCTATGTCAGTGCTCAGGAAGATATTCGTTCCGATTACGACGGCCAGTCCTCATACGACAGCTACGATCTGGTCGACCTTTACGCTAGCTATGAGCCAACTACCGGCGCTCTGAAAGGCATCAAGACCGATCTGACAGTCAACAACCTGATGAACGAGTACTACATTTCTGCCTGGGAAACACTCTACGAGCCGGGTCGCAATATCAAGCTGAACGTGCGCTATATGTTCTGACTTTTAACCCTGTGACGGTTACTGCAGCGCACTCAGTAAATGCGAATTATTGTCATTTGATTTATTGAATACGTCCTAAAGTTGCAGTAATCTTCACTCGCCAATGCACAAGTAAACCGATTATGTCTCGAACGCTGCTACTCACATTGATCATTTCCATTTCCGTACATATGGCAGCGGCTATCTACCATGGTCAGCAGGAAGTTCAGCAGACTAAAGTGGCTCAGGGCAGCATCAGGGCTCCCATCAGAATGACCTTTTCTTCAGTGCAGCAGGCTGCTCCCCAGGAGCCTGTCAGGGATACCTCCAAACCTGTCGAGAAAAAACCAACGCCCATCAAGAAACCAGAGCCAAAGAAAAACGTCGTCAAGATAGCGGAACCAGAGCCACAACCTGAAAAGCCCGAAGTTAAAAAAGAACCTGAGCCTGAAAAGGTGGTCGAGAAAAAACCGAAACCGCCCAAAAAAGAAGCAGAGACTCAGGTAGTCAAAACCGCCACAGAAAAGAGTGAAGCAGAAGGTCTCAGCAACGAGCCTGTTTTCGTCTCCAGACCTGCTATTCGCAAGTCCGTCCCTCCCAAATACCCGCGCACTGCGCAACGAAGAAACCAGCAGGGCGTCGTTATGCTGGAAGTCCTGATAGATATTGAAGGCCATGCAATGAGCATAAAAGTGCTGGAGTCGTCCGGTTTCAGGCTACTCGACCGGTCGGCTATTGCAGCGGTTGAAGACTGGGAGTTCGAACCCCAGAAGCGTAACAACCGGCTGGTGGCTTCCCGGGTCCATATTCCCGTGGCATTCCAACTGAATTAACAGCCTCTGGCTCACCCAAAATAGAAGATTTTGAAGATAAAAAACAGGTATTAATTGATGTTACTGGAACAGATCTCCTCCCTGGGACTCATGGGCTGGCCCCTGGTCATTATCTCCTGCATCAGTCTGGCTCTTATCCTGGAAAGACTGATCACTTTTACGCTGCTGCCCAGCCTCAATAAAAAAAGCATGAATACCCTGCTCAATGAAGTTCGCGGCTGCTCCCACTGCAATAACAGCCAGAACAAACTCTGCAAAAACCTTGTTGCCGGAAAAGGTGTTCGCAAGGGTATCGCTATTCTGTTGAGCCACAATGACTGCGAAAAAGAGATGCGTGAAGAAGTAGCAGGCCTCTGGCTCCTGAAACAAAAAAACACCCTTCATGCCTGGCTGAAACCACTGATGCTGATTGGTATTCTGGCACCTATGTTGGGACTACTGGGCACCGTTCTTGGCCTTATTGGTATGTTCCAGGGAATTTCTGAAGTACAGGGCCCGGTAACACCGGATATTCTGGCTGGCGGCCTCTGGGAAGCGATGTTCACCACCGCCTTTGGTCTGATGGTGGCCATTCCATCCCTGGCAGCCGCTCACGGTTTTGGCATCTGGGCCAATCACTATGTGTCCAAACTGGAGTTTGCCCTGAACCATGCCAACCTGCTGCTGGAAGGCCTGAAAATGAACGACGATGGCATTGCCCTTAATCAGGAAACCGGCACCTGTCCTGAGGCCGTTCCAGCATGATTCGTATTTCCGATAGTGACGAAACAAACGCCTCTTTTTCCGCAGCGGATCTGACACCGCTGCTGGATGTTGTCTTTATTGTCATGGTTTTCCTTCTGTTCACAGCCAATGTGCAAACCCTGAGTCTGCCTGTGAATCTGCCCGAAGCCAGCCGTGAAGAAGCTGCCCTGACTGAGGAGCCTGAAACACTGACCGTAAGTATTCTGGCAAATGGTCAGCCCTGGGCACTGGCAGAGAATAAATACGACAGTTTTAAAGTGTTTAGTCAGGCGCTGCTGGCCCGCGTCAAGCAAGCGCCTGACACCACGGTCCTGATCGCGGGTGATCAGGAAGCACCTCTGGGAAACCTGGTTGAGCTAATGATGTTTTTAAGTGAGCACGAAATTACTGCCGCACAAGTCCTTATGGAGGAGAAAAGTCCATGAACACAGTGCCCGGAAAGAAGCTTCTGGTCTCTCTGGCAATGGCTTTCCTGCTGCCAGTGTCTCTCTTCACAACGGCAGCAGTGACCAACACCCAGAACAACCGTTCAGCAGAGGAGAAACGTATTGTTTCTGCCGGCAGTGGTATTACTGAAATCATTTACGCACTGGGTGCTGGTGACCAGCTGGTAGCAGTGGATCTCACCAGTAACTACCCTCCTCAGGTTAACAAACTGCCCAAACTCGGCTATCACAAGCAGCTCTCTGCCGAAGGTATTCTGGCACTGAAGCCTGACATGCTCATTGGCACAGACGACATGGGTCCAAAAACCACCATCACTCAACTGGAAATGGCGGGTCTGGAAGTTGAATCCTACGCCACCGACAACTCTGCCGAAAGCATTCACAAGCGAATACATTCGTTGGCGAAATTGCTGGATAAAGAGAAAGAAGGCGACGCTCTCTGGCAATCCATTGAGAACGACCTGAAAGCCTCACAGCAGCTGGCCAAAGGCAAAGATAAACCCAGAGTCCTGTTCCTGCTGGCCATGGAAGGCAGAACCCCCTCCGTTTCCGGTGCCGGTACCGAAGCCAATGCCCTGATCAAGCTGGCCGGTGGTTTTAATCCTGCAGAAGCTCAGTTCAACAGCTATAAACCTCTGTCCAATGAATCGCTGTTGACCCTCGCTCCTGATGTGATTATCTATTCGGATCGTGGTCGTGGCCTCACCATGGAACAGTTGTTCGACAGCCAGCCTGTTTTGAAACAGACGCCTGCGGGTAAAAATGCCCGTGTTATTCCCGTAGACGGTCGATTACTACTGGGAGGTCTGGGTCCCAGAACCGGAGAAACAGCTTTGAGTCTGGCCAAGGCCTTTTATCCGGAATCCTGATCACCGTCACTGAGAACAACAATGAACCCTAGTCGTAAATCGGCACTGTTGCTGATAATGCTGGCCTTGGCCCTGCCAACTGTCATGGTGCTGTCCGTGGGCACCGGTCCGGTGGCCATTGCCCCTCTGGATATTATCTGCATTTTCCTGGATAGACTGGGCATCACTGACAGTCAGGTATCCGACCAGACACGTCTGATCGTAGAATCCATCCGCCTGCCAAGAACACTGATGGGTATCATGATTGGCGGCTCTCTGTCCATTGCCGGTGCTGCCATGCAGGGCTTGTTCAGAAACCCGCTGGCTGATCCCAGTATCATCGGTGTATCCAGCGGCGCGGCCCTTGGAGCGGGTATCGGTATTGTTTTAGGATCGGCGTTTTTCGCAGGATTCTCCAGCCCACTGCTTATGGATTACAGCGTTTCACTGCTGGCTTTTGGCGGCGGCGTTCTTACGACCTGGATCGTTTATAAAATGGGTACCACCAGCAACGGCACCTCTGTTGCTACCATGCTGCTGGCCGGTGTGGCGATCTCTGCACTGGCAGGCGCAGGTATGGGAATCCTGAATTACATTGCTGACGATGCTACTCTCAGAAGCCTGACCTTCTGGCAAATGGGCAGCATAGGTGGTGCCAACTGGAACTTGGTCCTGCTCTGTTTCACCCTTTTAGGTCCAGTTATTTTCTTGCTGTGTCGTTACGGACTGGTTCTCAATGCTATGTTGCTAGGCGAATCCGAAGCCCGACATCTGGGCATTGATGTTCAGAAAACCAAGCTTAAATTGATCCTGGTGACGGCCATGGCGGTCGGTGTCTCTGTATCGGTCGCCGGTATCATTGGCTTTGTCGGACTGGTAGTCCCCCATCTGATTCGTTTGCTGGCAGGACCTGATCACAAAACACTGTTACCTGCCTCAGCCATGCTGGGGGGTATCCTGTTGCTGGCAGCCGATATGATCGCCAGAACCGCTGTCGCCCCCGCTGAACTGCCCATTGGTATTGTCACCGCCCTGATGGGTGCTCCATTCTTCATGTCCCTGCTATGGCAGCAACGCAAAAGGATCGCCTGATGAGTTGTCTCAAGGTTGAAAATGCCACAGTGCAGATTGCTGAAAAGAGACTGCTTGATGCTGTCAGTCTTTCAGTCGCTCCCGGTGAAATAGTCACAGTTCTGGGCCCTAACGGGGCTGGTAAAAGCACCCTGATGAAAGTCATCAGTGGAGAGCAAAAGCCTTCTTCAGGAAAGGTACTGTTAAATGACAGAACTGATTGGGGACTGCAACAACAAGCTCTTATGCTGGGCGTGTTACCTCAGTCTTCCTCACTGAGCTTTCCTTTCACGGTTGCAGAAGTGGTTATTCTGGGACGCATTCCCTGTGCTACAGACCGGACAGAAAATCTGGCCATCGTTGAGGCGGCACTGACAGAAGTCGATGGTCTGCATCTGAGAGATCGTCGGTACACCACCCTTTCCGGTGGTGAACGACAGAGGGTTCATATGGCCAGAGTGTTGGCCCAGATCTGGGACGAACCGGATTTTGGCAAACGCTACCTGTTGCTGGACGAACCCACTTCAGCACTGGATCCGGCTCATCAGCAACTGACTCTGAAAATGGCCCGCAAGCAGGCTGAGAAAGGTGTAGGTGTAATGGTTATTCTGCACGATCTTAATCTGGCAGCCCGTTACTCAGACCGTCTGGTGATTCTAAAAGAAGGGGCTATAGCAGCCCAGGGAACACCCCATGAAGTGTTGACCGCCGAAACATTACAGGCTGTGTTTGATGTGGATGTTACGATTTCGGAGCATCCAGCTCATGGCTGTCCTTTGGTTATCAATAATTAATCTCTGTTGAGACCATTTCACAATTTCTCATCCCCCTCGAACGCCAGGATGAGAAATTGGTTCCTTTAATTTTATACCTACGCAACTAAAAATAAACGTACAGATTCAAAAAACAGGCGCACCATAACAGCCAATTCGAACTCAATAATATCTGTTGTCTTCACCCCAATTTCCAAAATATTCCGATAGCAACTGGTCCCACTCATCCTGATTTTTTGTATGTTTACTCATGTTAGCGAGATTGATTTCCAGCCAGTATTGCTCGTCATGGCCTTCAGGCAACGAATTAAAAAATTCAATGGTTGTTAAGGGGCTAACGGCAATGTTTTGATGAAGCAGACAGTGTTTGGCTATTCTTAATTGACTCTCTTCTGAGCATTCTTTCCAAAATTGATGAAAATATTCCCGATACACTTTGAGGTAATAATTACAAAAATGAGCTTTGTAAGCTTCCATTTCAGCCAGAGGCAGGCCATCTGTTTGCAGGGATGAGATTGAGTTGTTTTGTATACTTTCGCTACTGTCCTCAGGAATGTCCTTCAGGCAATCATCATGCTCATCCGTACTTTTGGCATTGACGCCAAAGTCTATGTATTTGTCATTGGATTCAGGGAACAGAACAAGGTTCATAACATTTAACATCAACGACAAAACTGATTCCCGGGAAAAGTCATTGTCTTTGAGGCTATTGAGGGGGCATAATTCTTCAAGTGGATTTCCAGTCGTACTATTATAATCTCCTTCTTTCAGGAAGGTGGTTCTGAACTCAAAATACACATCTTTGAGATCTTTGATTTGACTATGATAGAACTCCCGATTATTCCGGACAAAATTTATTGCATTGGCCGTACTTTTAAATTCAATGGCGAAAAGTCCATAAATGATTTTATGAAGTTGCTGTGGATAAGTTTTGATAATTTCATCAATATGTTCGGACAGAATATCCCGGCTTAAATCATCCAGCGATGTTGAGAAATAGCATAAATAATCACTCTTCCCCATCACCTCCAGCCAATTTTCCAGATTGAACTCATTGTTCTCATTAACACAGGACTGATACAGGATTCGGGAAATCTGGGATGTACTTTCAAGTACCTCGCCATCCTTACCACCTGGAGTGAAAAACCGAACATTGTCTAATACCGATGATGAAAACCGCTCACCTTCAAAAGAACATTGTGAGAAAAAGCAACTGTCAACAATGGCACTGTTTAACCGCTCTGTATTGAATTTACATTGCTGAAATGTAATGGATGGCAGTATTGTACCCCTCATTGAACAGCCGCTGAAATCAATGCTTTTTATAGTACTCAAATCCTTCAGCTCAAAACCATCCAGGGAATCCAGCTTGCCCTCCAACAGTTGTGGGTTTTGCTCAAACAGCAACTGTATGCGCTCTTCGCCACAAGAGCTGACGATACCTTTGATGCCCGGGTGATGCTTACTGTCTTCAGAGGTTAACTCACGGTAGAGGACTGACCAGGATTCCCGAAAAAGCTGTTCCAGCGGACGCCCGTCGGGCCAGTGGCTGAAGCGTTTTTTTAGTGTACCCAACAATTGCCGCTGTCCTTCGAGAGAACTCATCTCTAGTTTGCTCCACTCGTCAAGCAAAGACACAGGATTGGAAAAACAGGTCTCTTGTGCCAGAGTGTGCTTAATCACACTCTGGTAGTCACTGGTTGACTGAGTAATGATTTTCTCATTACGGGCGAGGGCCTCCAAACCAGGGAATCCACCTGAATATGGGATTGGTTCTTTATAAATTTTTGCATCCATACGGCCGAGTGTTTCAGAAGTCAGGCGCAAAGACATGGCCCCACCAGGTCTGTACCTGGAATTATCTGCCAGCTGCTCCATGACCCGGGTAAATGTGTATTCGGTGTTGCTTTTGATCCTGTGAGCTATATGCCCCGCACTGAAATGATGCGGTTTCATCCCGATCTGATGACGTCGTTCAAAGGAGCTCAGGACAGCTTCATTTTCCAGACTGATCAAAACCTGTCCATTGTCCCGTTCCCCACGCGACCAAAAGCCTAACGTATGCCCGAGGCAGAACTGTCTGGCGGGGTTTGCCGAAATGCCGTGGGGCAGACCCGGACGGTAATGCACAAGACGTCCTGCACGAATACGACAATGGATTTCCCAATTGAGCCATTCTTCGTCACTGAAGTTCAGCAATTCTTTAAGAAAGGCTTTTTTGCCGGTGTTTACCGGAGTATCGATATCCGCTGCCACAACAAGGTTCATATCACCCAGGCAACCGTGATAGTCGGCCAGGGCGTCCAGCCATTGCTCTTCCAGGTCGTTGATATCTGGTCGCTCCCCACCAATACCCAACTCTGCCAGTTCCCTGAACAATGCTTCAACCACCGCTTTACTGTGTCCGGGAAAGGTGAGGGTCAGTTGATTTTCAAAGCTCAGGGCTTCAGGCAGGCTCGGGGGAGAAAACAGAATACTGCCGCCTTCACAGACGGCCGATTCGAGTTCTACTGCCCGAACCGGTGAGGCGCTGAGGTGGGCGGCATCCAGTTGTTCCGTAGTCAAATAACTAACGCTCTGGCCTGTCAGTTTGGCAAAACCGTGGCTGAATTCAGCCAGTTGTACTTTTACTTCAACGTCTGTGCCGGTTCTTGAGCTGACCCTTGCAGGTAAGGCAGAGACAGGCAGGGGCGTTTTGATGGCTGGCAGTTTTGCAATAAACGGCACGTCGGCGTTTAATGATGCCCGGCACTTGTTAGCAATGTCCTGCAGAATCGTCACTGTGTTATCAATGGTATTGTGATCCTTTGCCTGCCATCGTGATTTATCTTTGGCTAACTGCACGGCCATGCCTTCACAATCATTGACCAGGCTGGTCAGGTCACTGCGCCAGTCGCGGTAACGCTCTTTCAGGGCATGCTTGGGATCATTCAGGGCAAAGTTGGCATATTTAACCCGGCTCGCCAGACGGTGCAATCCCCGATCCAGGGCCAGATTATCAGCCAGTTTATTGCCCGCTTCCCGGGACAACTTCAGGGTCATCCGGGTAATGGGTTGGCCATCGGCATCCAGTAACTGGCTGATACCGATCTGCCCGCCGCGAATATCCCGGCCTTTAACCGGCAGCCAACCGCCTCGGATACCCGCCGCCTCTACAGCCCTGTATTCCGCCATGGATACCCTCTCACCTGCCTCCAGGCTTTTGGGAAAGCGGGTGGTCAGCCAGGCAATGCGATCATGGATAGTCTGTCGTAGCCAGCTGCGGTCACCGGGCAGAAAACCGCTGTGTTCGATGAGCTGGTCCAGGGCCTGCCAGTCAACCTGCCGCAAGATATCTTTCAGGGTATGGCCCAGTAAGTCATCCTCTAATTGCTCAAGAATATCGACGCAAGGGTTGTCGATTGGCAACGAGTTCATGGGGGGTGCCTGAGGGTTCCGCAGTTTATTCAGCAGCAAGGGCATGGAGGAAAAGTCATCCGTTTTCGAGGCGGGCTCTGGTTTTTCAGGACACGGGTAGCGAGTTGCCATCCCGGCATAATCCCAGTGGAACATGACCGGCTCCCCTTCCGGGGTTAGTTCAATGCCCTCCCAGGCACTGTTCACCATGCTTTCGTTACCGACAATCACATTAATCAGCAATAATCTGGCCCACTGCTCTGAAGAAAGAGAGCGCAGCGTCGCCTCGCCGCCTTTGAGCTTGCCCTGCCATTGTTCGGGAACGGGACTGACCACATAAAAATGACCCTGCTCCTCATGAACAAAACTCTGAGGGACTGTGATGCCCAGCAGCCCGGCAAGGTTAGCCATTAGCAGCTGGTTGCGGGCGCTTAGCTCACAGCTCGCCGGTTTGACGGAATATACTTGTTGGCTAACGGGGTCGTTGTAAAGCGCCGCTGGCCAGGTGCTATGACATTCTTCCATGGCAGCACTTTTCATGGCACCAGCTTGCGGAGTCAGTTTTGCCAGAGAGAAGGACGATGCCGGTGGTTCTGTCAGCTGTCCGGTATAGGGCGTAATCAACCCCCGAACAACACCGGACTGTTCACCTATGCTAAACAGCTGATAACTAAAGGGCGAAGGATGGTGCTCCCACTGCTTCTTAGTGTTTTCACAGCGGGTGGCGGCACCGATGCTGAAGAAATGTTTGTGGTTTGCTTCACTGTCCTGCAACTTGATCGGACACCAGAGGTCACCCTGCCTGGCAATCACCCGGCAGACCTCTTCGGCCAGCAGGCGCCAGTCTTGCCTCTTGAGATCATCCTGACAGTCAGCAAAACACTCCAGCCGATCCATGTAAAAGCATCTTCTGACCCGCATGACTTCCAGCGTATCTGCATCGTGGAGCAGACTGCGCAGGGTTTGTATCGCCTCGGGCAGATGCTCGCAGCCCTTCGGATTATCCTTGTGGCAAATGGCTTCACCACACTGCCAGGCCAGGGACTGATCCACGCCGATGTTGCGCAGATGTTCCCTCAGATTGTCAGCACTGGCCCGCTCCCACTCCAACGTATCGAAACCATCGCCTTCACGGCCAGTATCGTGAAACAGGCAGGTTTTGATCAGCAAGGGTATCATTTGGTCGGGAAATTCCCACGCCAGGCGATCGCCGTGCAGTTTACGCTGTTGCAACAGGGCTACTGCCCAGATCGCCGCCCGGCAACTGTGCTGGAGACCGTGAACCTTGCGGGCAATGGTCCCGGCAGGAGGTGAGATGTGTGATGGACGATAAGGCTGAAGCAAGGCTGTTTTTGCTACCTGAGTGGATTCAATCAACGATGGATCAATGACCGGCCAATGGGCTGTTTCGGTTTCGCCTGTTTTCGGACACTTTTCTACCGGTTCACTGATCAGCGTTGCCAGCGATGTACTACTGATTTTCGAGGTAATATCAGCAACGGTTACATTACGTTTATGCCCGGCCTGACAATCAATTTTGATTGCCTGATTCCACTTTTCAGAAGCAGCACCGGGGAGCATGACCTCTTCAAGTTCACTCACTTTCCTGGTGGCAAAGGCGACGCCTGTGTTAACACTATTGTCAGATGAAGGGATACAACCGGCAAAAGATAGCTGTTCTGTTGTTCCACCTACTGTTTTCCTGGGGAGCGAATCCATTTTTTTAGCCCTCACTGCTGTCCTTGTAATAAGTACCTAACCAGTTGGTTTCCTCCATTGTCAGGGCTAAAAATCCAGACGATGCGTAATATGCTCGCAGGCAGGCTGAAAAAGGTGTGGGTGTCCTGGTCATTCTGGTCATTCTGTTATTCGAACTCAATAATATCTGTTGTCTTCACCCCACTTTCCAAAATATTCCGGCATCAAGCGGTTCCACTCATCCTCATTTTTTGTATGTTTACCCATGTTAGCAAGATAGATTTCCAGCCAATATTGCTCGTCCTGGTCTTTAGACAACAAATCCATAAATTCCTTGGTTGTTATAGGGCTAACGGCAATATTTTGATGACGCAAACAGTGTTTTGCAATTGTTAATTGAATCTCTTCTGAGCATTCTTTCCAGAGTCGATGAAAATATTCCCGGCACTCACTAAGGTGTAATTTACAAAAATGAGCTTTGAACTCTTGCATTTTAACCAGAGGCAAGCCGTCTGTTTTCAGGGATAAAATGGAGTTGTTTTCTGTACTTTCGCTATTGACCTCAGGAATATCCTTCAAGCAATCGTCATGCTCATCCGCGCTGTTGGTATTACCGCTAAAGTCTATGTATTTATCATTGTATTCAGGGAACAGAACAAGATTAATAACATTTAATATCAATGCCAAAACCGCTTGCCGGGAAGCATCATTGTGTTTCAGGCGATCCTTGGCAAATAATCTTTCCAATGGACTTAATCGCATGTTGACACAACGTACTTCTTTCAGGAAGGTCGCTCTTAAATCAAAATACCAATCTTTGAGATCTTTGATTTTGCAATCACAGAATTCCGGATTATTTTCGATAAAACTTACTGCATTGGCAGTATTTTCAAATTCAAAGAAAAAAAGTACATCAGTAATTTGACAAAGTTTTTTTGGATAAGTGCTTTTAATTTCATTAATATTTTGGGACAGAACATCACTGATTAAATTCTCCAGCGGTGTTGAGTCGTAGTGTAGAAAATCACTTTTTATCATCACATCCAGCCATTGTCCCAGATTGAACTCATTATTCTGATTAATACACGACTGATATATGATTCGGGAAAGTTGGCGTGTTCTTTCAAGTACCAGGCCATCATTACCCGCTGGAGCGTAAAAACGAACCTTTTCTAATTGCAATGATGAAAACCGCTTACCTTCAAAAGAACATTCGCTGAAAAAGCTATAGTCAACAATGGCACTGTTTAACAGCTCTGTATTAAATTTACATTCGCTAAAATGAGTGGATTGCAGTCTTGTTCCCTCCATTGAACAGCCGCTGAAATCAATCCTTTCTATGCGACCCTCACTATTTAACTTAAGGCCATCCAGGGAATCCAGCTTGCCCTCCAACAGTTGTGGGTTTTGCTCAAACAGCAACTGTATTTGCTCTTCGCCACAACACTTGACGAGTCCTTTGATGCCTTCGTGATACTCGCTGCCTTCAGAGATTAACTCGTGGTAATAGATTGACCAGGATTCCCGGAAAAGCTGTTCCAGCGGACGTCCGTCGGGCCAATGGCTAAAGCGTTTCTTTAGTGTACCCAACAATTGCCGCTGTCCTTCGAGAGAACTCATCTCAAGCTTGTATAACTCGTCAAGCAGGGACACGGGATTGGAAAAACGAGTCTCTTGTAAACTACTGTGCTCAATCACACTTCGGTAGTCATAGGTCGATCGCGTAATGATTTTCTCATTACGTGTGAAGGCTTCCAAACCAGAAAATTCCTTCCCATAATGCTTTTCATTCCTATAAATTTCTGCATCCATACGACCGAGTGTTTCAGAAGTCAGGCGCAAAGACATGGCCCCACCAGGTCTGTATCTGGAATTATCCTCCAGCCCCTCCATGACTCGGAAAAATATGTATTTTGTGTCGCAATTCATCCTTGTTACCGTATGCATCGCACCGATATCATGGGGTTCCATACCGATCTGACTACGTCTTTCAAAAGAGTTCAGGGCAGCTTCATTTTCCAGGCTGAGCAAAAACTGTTCACTGTTCCGCTCCTCCTTTGCATGAAAGTTTAAATTGTGCCCAAGGCAGAAGTTCCTGGCGGGGTTTACCGAAATGCCATGGGGAAATCCCGGACGGAATTGCACCCAACGTCCTGCGCGAATACGAGAGTGGGTGTCCCATTTCAGTTCACTGAGATTCAGCAACCGTTTAAGAAACGCTTTTTTGCTGGTGTTTACCGGGGTATTGATATCCGCTGCCACAGCACGGTTCATATTACCAAGGCAGCCGTGGTAGTCGGCCAGGGCGTCCAGCCATATCGCCTCCAGATCGTTGGTATCCGGCCGCTCCCCGTCAATGCCCAGCTCTGCCAGCTCCCTGAACAATGCTTCAACCACGGTTTTACTGTGTCCCTCAAAGGTGAGGGTCAGTTGATTTTCATAACTCAGGGCATCAGGCAGGTTCGGAGGTGAAAACAGGATACTGCCACCTTCACAGACGGTCGATTCAAGTAATACAGCCCGAACCGGTGGGGTGGTCAACCGGGCTTCCTTCAGTTGTTCCGGACTCAAATAACTGACGCTCTGGCCTGTCAGTTTGGCAAAACCATGGCTGAATTCAGCCAGTTCTACTGTCGCTTCAACCTCTTCGCCAATTCTTGAACTGACTCGTGCAGGAAAGACAGGGACGGGCAGTGGTGTTTTGATGGCTGGCAGTTCTGCAATATAGGGTACGTCGTCGCTTAACGATGCCCGGCACTTGCTAACAATGTCCCACAAAACCTTCACGGTCATATCAATGGTATCGTGATCCTTTGCGTGCCATCGTGTTTTATCTTTAGCTAACTGTCTGGCCATTCTCTCACAATCATTGGCCAGGCTGGCCAGGTCACTGCGCCAATCGCGGTAACTGCCATTCAGGGCAAAGTTGGTATATTGAACCCGGCGCGCCAGACGGTGCAACCCCCGATCCAGGGCCAGATTATCAGCCAGTTTATTGCCCGCTTCCCGGGACAACTTCAGGGTCATCCGGGTAATGGGTTGGCCATTGGCATCCAGTAACTGGCTGATACCGATCTGCCCGCCGCTGATATCCCGGCCTTTGACCGGCAGCCAACCACCACGGATACCCGCCGCCTCTATCGCCTTGTATTCCGCCATGGATACCCGCTCACCTGCCTCCAGACTGTTGGGAAAGCGAGTGGTCAGCCAGGCAATGCGATCATGAATAGTCTGTCGTAACCAGCTGCGGTCACCGGGCAGAAAACCGCTGTGTTCGATGAGCCGGTCCAGGGCCTGCCAGTCAACCTGGCGCAAGATATCTTTCAGGGTATGGCCCAGCAAGTCATCCTCTAATTGCACGAGAATATCGACGCAGGGGTTATAGATCGGCAACGAGTTCATGGAGGGCGCCTGAGGGTCCCGCAGTTTTTGCAGCAGCACGGGCATGGAGGAAAAGTCATCCGTTTTGGGGGCGGGCTCTGGTTTTTCAGGACACGGGTAGCGAGTTGCCATCCCGGCATAATCCCAGTGAAACATGACCGGCTCCCCTTCCGGGGTCAGTTCAATGCCCTCCCAGGCACTGTTTACCATACTTTCGTTACCGACAATTACATTAATCAGCAATAATCTGGCCCACTGCTCTGGAGACAAAGAGCGCAGCGTCGCCTCGCCGCCTTTGAGCTTGCCCTGCCATTGTTTGGGGACAGGACTGACCACATAAAAACGATCCTGCTCCTCATGAACAAAACTTTGAGGTACTGTGATGCCCAGCAGCCCGGCAAGGTTAGCCATTAGCAGCTGGTTGCGGGCGCTTAGCTCACAGCTCGCCGCTTTGACGGAATATACTTGTTGGCTGATGGGGTCGGTGTAAAGCCCCGCTGACAAGGTGCAGCTTTGGCATTCTTCCATGGCAGCAGCTTGCGGGGTCAGTTTTGCCAGGGAGAAAGACGATGCCGGTGGTTCTGTCAGCTGTCCGGTATAGGGCGTAATCAACTCCCGGACAACACCGGACTGCTCACCTATGCTAAATAGCTGATAACTGAAGGGCGAAGGGTGGTGCTCCCAATGCTTCTTAGTGTTTTGACACAGGCTGCCGGTACCGATACTGAAGAAATATTCGCAGTTTGCGTCACTGTCCTGCAACTTGATCGGAGACCAGAGGTCACCCTGCCTGGTAATCACCTGGCAGACCTCTTCGGCCAGCAGGCGCCAGTCTTGCCTCTGCCGATCATCCTGACAGGCAGCGAAACACTCCAGCCGATCCATGTAAAAGCATCCTCTGACCCGCATAACATCCAGCGTATCTGCGTCATGGAGCAGGCTGCGCAGGGTCTGTATCGCCTCGGGCAGACGCTCGCAGCCCTTCGGATTATCCTTGTGGCAAATGGCCTCACCACACTGCCAGGCCAGGGACTGATCCACGCCGAAGTTGCGCAAGTGTTCCCTCAGGTTGTCAGCACTGGCCCGCTCCCACTCCGGCGTGTCGTTCCCATCGCCTTCACGACCCGTGTCGTGAAACAGACAGGTTTTGATCAGCAGGGGTATCATTTGGTCGGGAAATTCCCGCGCCAGGCGATCGCCGTGCAGTTTACGCTGTTGCAACAGGGCTACTGCCCAGATCGCCGCCCGGCAACTGTGCTGGAGACCATGTACCTCACGGGCAATGGTCCCGGCAGGAGGTGAGATGTGTGATGGGCGATAAGGCTGAAGCAAGGCTGTTTTCGCTACCTGAGTAGATTCAATCAACGATGGATCAATGACCGGCCAATGGGCTGTTTCGGTTGCAGCTATTTTTGGACGCTTTTTTAACGGTTCAATGGTCAGCGCTGCCAGTGATGTGCCACTGATTTTCGAGGTAATCTCAGCAACGGTTACATTACGTTTATGCCCGGCCTGACAATCAATTTTGATTGCCTGATTCCACTTTTCAGAAGCAACATCCGGGCGCATTAGCTTTTCACTTATACTTACTTTTTTGGCAAAAGCGACGCCTGTCTTAGCACTATTGCCAGAGGAACGGATACAACCAGCAAAAGCTGGCTGTTCTGTTGTTTTAATAGGAAGCGGATCCATTTTTTAGTCCTCGCATCTGCCCTTGTTACACCAATCTGATTAAGACGAACCTGATCGAATGTGATTTTCGACTTTTTATCCAACAATTAGTTCCCTCCATTGTCAGGGCTAAAAATCCAGACGATGCGTAATATGCTCGCAGGCAGGCTGAGAAAGGTGTGGGTGTCCTGGTCATCTGGTCATTCTGGAAGGACTGAATGAGTTTGAAACACCGCATTGCAGGCTGGCTGCTGCCCGAGATGACAATCAGATAACTTCGGCTCCAAGCCTGCCGAATGGCAAGAGGTGTTGAGGGGGGCAGGCAATTCGAACTTAATAAAATTCGGGGGTGGTGGCCCATTCCCCAAATTCGTCCACAAGCAGCGAAGCCCACTCTTTATGAATTTTTATATGTTTTTCCATGTTAGCTCTATAGAGCTTCAGCCAATTTTCCACATCCTGACCTTTACACAACAATGTTATAAATTCCCGGGTTGTTGAAGGGCTAACGGCAACATTTTGATGACGCAAACAGTGTTTGGCTATTGTTAATTGACTCTTTTCTGAGCATTCTTCCCAGAATTGATGAATATAGTCTCGGTACTCTTTAAGGTAACTGTCACATAGCCAAGCCTTGTAATGTCGCATTTCAACCAGAGGCAGGGCATCTTTTTTCAGGGATGAGATTGAGTTGTTTTGTGTAGTTTCGCTACTTACCTCAGGAATGGCCTTCAAGCAATAGTCATGCTCATCCGCGCTGTTGGCATTGACGACAAAGTCTATATATTGATCATTGGATTCCGGGAATAGAACGAGGTTAATAACATTTAACATCAACGCCAAAACCGCTTCCCGGGAAAAGTCGTTGGGTTTGACGCTGTAGAGTTTGAATAATTCTTCAAATGGATCACCTTGCGTCTCATTATAATCTCCTTTTTCCAGGAATAGGGTTCTGAACTCAAAATACAAATCTTTGAGATCTTTGATTTTGCGATCATAAAATTCCCGATTACTCCTGACAAAATTTATTGCATTGGCAGTGTTTTTAAATTCGATGGAAAAAAGCCCGTAAAGAATACGACAAAGTTGCTGTGGATACTTTGTGTTAATTTCATCAACATTTTGGGACAGAATATCACGACTCAAATCATCCAGCAGTGCTGAGTCCCCGCGTAGACAATAGCTTTTGCCCATCAGTTCCAGCCATTGTTGCAGATTGAACTCATTGTGCTCATTAACACACGACTGATACAGGATTCGGGAAAGCTGGTGTGTGCTTTCATATACCAAGCCATCCTGATCATTTTCAACGTGAAAACGGGAATTGTCTAATATCGATGATGAAAACCGCTTGCCTTCAAAAGAACATTTGGCGAAAAAGCCGTTCTCAATGGTGGCATTATTTAACAGCTCTGTCTTGAATTTACACTCCTCAAATGAAACGGATTGCAACACTGTGCCATTCATTGAACAGCCTCTGAAATCAATCCCTTTTATATTAAACCCACCCTTCAGCTTAAGACCATCCAGGGAATCCAGCTTGCCCTTCAACAGTTGTGGGTTTTGCTCAATCAGCGACTGAATGCCCTTTTCACCACAAACCTTGACGAGACTTTTGATGCTTTTGTCAAACTGGCTGCCTTCACAGGTTATCTCATGGTAAAGGACTGACCAGGATTGCCGAAAAAGCTGTTCCAGCGGGCGCCCATCAGGCCAGTGGCTAAAGCGTCTCTTCAAAATAGACAACAATTGCCGCTGACTTTCGCTAGAGCTGATATCAAGCAGGTTCAACTCGTCAAACAAGGACAGAGGGTTGGAAAAACGAGTCTCCTGTGGATTAGCCGAATTATTGTGCTGAATCAAACTCTGGTAGTCACAGGTTGACTGCTTAATGATTTTCTCATTACGAGCAAAGGCGTCCAAACCAAGGGCCTTATTAAACTGACATTGATTATCATAAATTTCTGCATCCATACGGCCGAGTGTTTCAGAAGTCAATTTCATACACATGATCCCATTTTCATAAACCCGCCCTGAATAATCCGCCAGCTCCGCGTCCTCGATGATTCGGGTAAATGCATATCCGGTGTCGCATTTCATCCTGCGCAACGAAGCCCTGGGATTGATATGCCAGGTAGGTTCCATCCCGATCTGAGTACGTCGTTCAAAGGAGCTCAGGGTAGCGTCATTACTCAGGCTATCGATCATAAATCGTTCTTCGCTCCCTTCCCGATCTGCACAAAATTGTATATCGTGCGCGGGGCAGAACTTTCTGTCGGGGGTTGCCGAAATGCCTTGGGGCGAGCCCGGACGTAGTTGCACCCAACGTCCTGCGCGAATACGAGAATGGATTTCCCAGTCAAGCAATTCTTCGTCAATGAAGTTCAGCACTTCTTTAAGAAAGGCTTTTTTGCCGATGTTTACCGGCGTATTTAGATCGGCTGCCACGGCAAGGTTCATATCACCAAGGCAGCCATGGCAGTCAGCCAGGGCGTCCAGCCATTGCTCCTCCAGGTCGGTGGTATCCGGCCGCTCCTCATCAATGCCCAGCCCTGCCAGTTCCCTGAACATTGCTTCAACCACTGCTTTGCTGTGTCCCCTAAAGGTGAGGGTCAGCTGATTTTCAAAGCTCATGGCCTCAGGCAGGTTCGGAGCAGAAAACAAAATACTGCCGCCTTCACAGACGACCGATTCGAGCTCAACGGCTCGTACCGGTGAGGCACTCAGGCGAGTAACCTTCAGTTGTTCCGGACTCAAATAACTGACCTTCTGGCCTGTCAATTTGGCAAAACCATGGCTGAATTCAGCCAGTTCTACTTTTGCTTCAACTTCTTCGCCGATTCTTGAACTGACTCGTGCAGGAAAGACAGGGGCGGGCAATGGCATTTTAATGACTGGCAGTTTTGCAATGGACGGCAGATCGGCGGCTAACGACGCCCGGCACTTGCTAGCAATGTCCTGCAGAATCGTCACGGTATTAGCAATGCTATCCTGATCCTTTTCGTGCCATCGTGTTTTATCTCCGATTAACTGCTCCGCCATGCCGTCACAGTCTTTGGCCAGGCTGGTCAGGTCACTGCGCCAGTCGCGGTAACGTCTGTTCAGGGCAGAGTTGGTATATTTAACCCGGCTGGCCAGACGGTGCAATCCCCGTTCCAGGGCCAGGTTGTCAGCCAGTTTATTGCCCGCTTCCCGGGACAACTTGAGGGTCATTCGGGTGATGGGTTGGCCATTGGCATCCAGTAACTGGCTGATACCGATCTGCCCGCCCCGTATATCCCGGCCTTTGACTGGCAGCCAACCGCCACGGATACCCGCCGCCTCGATCGCCTTGTATTCCGCCATGGATACCCGCTCACCCGCTTCCAGGCTGTTGGGAAAGCGGGTGGTCAGCCAGGCAATACGATCATGAATAGTCTGCCGTAACCAGCTGCGGTCACCGGGCAGAAAGCCGCTGTGTTCGATCTGCCGGTCCAGGGCCTGCCAGTCAATCTGCCGCAAGATATCCTTCAAGGTATGGCCCAGTAAGTCATCCTCTAATTCTGAAAGAATATCGACGCAGGGGTTATAAATCGGCAACGAGTTCATGGGGGGCGCCTGAGGGTTCCTCAGTTTTTGCAGCAACAAGGGCATGGAGGAAAAATCATCCGTTTTCGAGGCGGGCTCTGGTTTTTCAGGACATGGGTAGCGGGTCGCCATCCCGGCATAATCCCAGTGGAACATGACCGGCTCCCCTTCCGGGGTCAGTTCGATGCCCTCCCAGGCACTGTTGACCATATTTTCGTTACCGACAATCACATTGACCAGCAATAATCTGGCCCACTGCTCTGGAGACAGAGAGCGCAGAGTTGCCTCCCCGCCTTTGAGCTTGCCCTGCCATTGTTCGGGAACAGGACTGACTACATAAAAATGACCCTCTTCCTGATGGACAAAGCTTTGCGGAACTGTGATGCCCAGCAGCCCGGCGAGGTTGGCCATAAGTAGCTGGTTGCGGGCGCTTAGCTCACAGCTCGCCAGTTTGATGGAATAAACCTGTTGGCTAACGGGATCGCTGTAAAGCCCTGCTGGCCAGGTGCTGCTCTGGCATTCTTCCATGGCCACACTTTGCTGGGTCAGTTTTGCCAGAGAGAAGGACGATTCCTGTGGTTCTGTCAGCTGTCCGGTATAAGGCGTAATCAACTCCCGGACAACACCGGACTGCTCACCTATGCTAAACAACTGGTAACTAAAGGGTGAAGGGTGGTGCTCCCATTGCTTTTTGGTGTTTTCACACAAACTGGGGTCACCGATGCTGAAGAAATGTTCGAGGTTTGTATTGCTGTCCTGCAACTTGATCGGGTACCAGAGGTCACCCTGCCTGGCGATCACCTGGCAGACCTCTTCGGCCAGCAGGCGCCAGTCTTGCCTCTGCTGATCATCCTTACAAGTAGCAAAACACTCCAGCCGATCCATGTAAAAGCTTTCTCTGACCCGCATAACATCCAGCGTATCCGCGTCATGGAGCAGACTGCGCAGGGTCTGTATCGCCTCGGGCAGATGCTCGCAGCCCTTGGGGTTATCCTTGTGGCAAATGGCCTCACCACACTGCCAGGCCAGGGACTGATCCACGCCGAAGTTACGCAGGTGTTCCCTCAGGTTGTCAGCACTGGCTCGCTCCCAATCCGGCGTATCGTTCCCATCGCCTTCACGACCCGTATCGTGAAAAAGGCAGGTTTTGATCAGCAGCGGTATCATCTGGTCAGGAAATTCCCGCGCCAGACGATCGCCGTGCAGTTTACGCTGTTGCAACAGGGCTACTGCCCAGATTGCCGTCCGGCAACTGTGCTGGAGACCATGAACCTGGCGGGCAATAGCCTGTGCAGGAGGCGCGATGCTGCAAGGACGATAAGGCTGAAGCAAGGCCGTTTTCGCTACCTGAGTGGATTCAATCAACGATGGATCAATGACCGGCCAATGGGCTGTTTCGGTTGCAGCTATTTTCGGACGCTTTTTTACCAGTTCAATGGTCAGCGTTTCCAGCCCTGTCTCAATGATTTTTGGGGCAATATCAGTGAAGGCTACTTTCTGCTCGTTATTTCGCATGTAATGAATATTGGCTGCCTCATCCCGCTTTGCAGAAGCAACATCCGTGGGCATTAACTCTCTACTTATACTCACTTTTCTGGCAAAAGCGGTGCCTGTCTTATCAATATTTTCAGATAAACTTGAGCCGACAAAAGGCGCCTCTTCTCTTGTTCCACCTACTGTTTTACTGAGGAGCGAATCCATTTTTTTAGCCCTCACTACTGTCCTTGTAATGTTGACCTTCTTGAGTCAAACCGAATCCATTGAAACTTAGACAGTTTATCCAGTCAGTTAGTTCCATCCATTCTGTGAAGACTGGACCAAACTGTGAGATTGGCTCCATACCTGCCGAATCACAACATCACCTTGTCTATTGTTAAAAGTGCCTCACTGAGGAGGGCAGGCAACTCGAACTTAATAAAATTCGGTGGATCTGGCCCATTCGCCAAATTCGTCAACAAGCAACGGAATCAACTCACTCTGAATTTCTATATGTTTTCCGATGTTAGCGAAATGGATGTTGCGCCAATTTTCCTCGCCGTGTTCTTTAGATAACAAATTAAAAAATGCTTCGGTTGTTTTGGGGCTAACGGCAACATTTTGATGACGCAAGCAGTGTTTGGCTATTGTTAATTGACTCTCCTCTGAGCACTCTTCCCAGAATTGATGAATATAGTTCCGGTACTCTTGAAGGCGAAACCTGCAAAGACGAACTTTGTAACGTTCCATTTCAACCAGAGGCAGGTCATCTGTGTTACTTTGTGTACTTGTGCTACTTACTTCTGGAATGGCCTTCAGGCAATAGCCATGCACATCCGCGCTATTGGCATTGACGCCAAAGTCTATGTACTGATCATTGGATTCAGGAAACAGAACAAGGTTAATAACATTTAACATCAACGCCAAAACCGCTTCACGGGAATAATCACTGCGTTTGACGCGATAGAGTTTAAATAATTTATCAAATGGAGTCCCTGATTCATGCAGATATTTTCCTTCTTTCAGGAAGTTGGTTCTGAACTCAAAATACAAGTCTTTGAGATCTTTGATTTTGAGATCATAGAATTTCGGATTATTACTGGCAAAATTTATTGCATTGGCAGTACTTTTAAATTCAATGGAAAAAAGTCCATGAATAATTTTACAAAGTTGCTTTGGATAAGTGTTTTTAATTTCTTCAATGTGTTGGGACAGAATATCCCGGCTTAGATCATCCAGCGGTGTTGAGCCGAAGCGTAGAAAATCACTTTTTCCCATCACCTCCAGCCATTGTTCCAGATTAAACTCATTGTTCTCATTAATGCACGACTGATACAGGATTTGGGAAAGATGACGTGTACTTTCATAGATCACGCCATCCTCATAACCTTCAGAGTGAAAATGGGCATTGTCTAATAGCGATGATGTAAACCGCTGACCTTCAAAAAAACATCCCTTGAAAGAACCTTTTTCAACAGTAGCACTGCTTAACAACTCTATATTGAATTTACACCCCTCAAATGAAACGGATTGCAACACTGTGCCGTTCATTGAACAGCCCCTGAAATCAATCCTTTTTATACTAGCCCTACCATTCAGCTTAAGACCATCCAGGGAATCCAGCTTGCCCTCCAACAATTGTGGGTTTTGCTCAAACAGCAACTGTATGCCCTCTTCACCACAAACCTTGACGAGACTTTTGATGCCTTTGTCAAACTGGCTGCCTTTACAGGTTATCTCAAGGTAAAGGATTGACCAGGATTGCGGAAAAAGCTGTTCCAGTGGGCGCCCGTCGGGCCAGTGGCTAAAGCGTTTCTTTAGCCTGCGCAACAATGCCTGACCTTCGGGAGAACCCATCTCAAGCAGTTTCAACTCGTCAGACAAGGACACAGGATTGGAAAAACGGGTCTCTTGTAAATCACTGTGCTGAATCACACTTTGGTAGTCACCTGCTGACTGCGTAATGATTTTATCATTACGGGCGAAGGCGTCCGAACCAAAGAATCCCAACGCAATTTGGCTTTGGTTGTTATAAATCTGTGCATCCAGACGGCCAAATGTTGCAGAATCCAGGCGCATACACATAAACCCACCTCTATTTTGCCTGGAATTAGCCGCCAGCTCCTCATCCATGACTCGGGCAAATGCATATTCGGCATCGCATTTCATCCTGAGTGCCGAAACATTCCCGGTTGGATCTATCCCGATCTGAGTACGTCGTTCAAAGGAATTCAGGGTCGCTTCATTTTCCAGACTCTCGACCACAAACTTTCCACTGCTGCTTTGCTGCAATGCAGAATAGTTTAGATCGTGCGCGGGGCAGAACTTCCTGGCGGGGTTTGCCTCGATACCATGGGGCAACCCCGGGCGATAATGCACCAGACGTCCTGCGCGAATACGACAATGGATTTCCCAAACCAGTTCTTCGTCACTGAGGTTCAGAAGCTCTTTAAGAAATTTCTTTTTGCGGGTGTTTACCGGAGTATTGATCTTCGCTGCCACGTCAAGGTTCATATCACCAAGGCAGCCGTGGTAGTCGGCCAGTGCGTCCAGCCATTGCTCTTCCAGGTCAGGGATATCTGGTCGCTCCCCACCAATGCCCAGCTCTGCCAGTTCCCTGAACAATGCTTCAACCACCGCTTTAGTGTGTCCCGGAAAAGTGAGGATCAATTGATTTTCAAAGCTCAGGGCTTCAGGCAGGTTCGGAGGAAAAAACAGAATACTGCCGCCTTCACAGACGGCCGATTCGAGTTCAACTGACCGAACCGGTGGGGCGATCAGGTTGGCATGATCCATTTGTTTCTGACTCAAATAACTGACGCTCTGGCCTGTCAGTTTGGCAAAACCGCGGCTGAATTCAGCCAGCTGTACTTTCGCTACATCGTTTTTGCCGGTTCTTGAACTGATTCGTGCAGGCAAGGACGTGAAAGGCAGTGGAGTGTCGATGGTTGGCAGTCTTGCAATGGAGGGCATGTCGGCAGCTAACGATGCCCGGCACTTTTTAACAATGTCCCGCAAAATCATCACGGTATTATCAATGGCATAGTGATCCTTTTCGTACCATCGTGTTTTATCTTTGGTTAACTGCTCGGCCATTCCCTCACAGTCGTTGGCCAGGCTGGCCAGGTCACTGCGCCAGTCACGGTAATCGTGGTTCGGGAGGTTTTTGGAATTATTCAAGGCAAAGTTGGCATATTCAACCCGGATGGCCAGACGGTGCAATCCCCTTTCCAGAGCCAGGTTATCTGCCAGTTTATTGCCCGCTTCCCGGGACAACTTGAGGAACATCCGGGTGATGGGTTGGTCATTGGCATCCAGTAACTGGCTAATACCGATCTGCCCGCCCCGGACATCACGGCCTTTAACCGGCAGCCAACCGCCACGGATACCCGCCGCCTCTATCGCCTTGTATTCCGCCATGGATACCCGCTCACCCGTCTCAAGGCTGTTGGGAAAGCGAGTGGTCAGCCAGGCAATACGATCGTGAATAGTCCGCCGTAACCAGCTGCGGTCACCGGGCAGAAAACCGCTGTGTTCGATCAGCCGGTCCAGGGCCTGCCAGTCAACCTGGCGCAAGATATCTTTCAGGGTATGGCCCAGCAAGTCATCATCCAATTGCGCGAGAATATCGACGCAGGGGTTGTGGATCGGGAACGAGTTCATGGGGGGAGCCTTGGGGTCCCGCAGTTTATTCAGCAGCACCGGCATGGAGGAAAAGTCATCCGTTTTGGAGGCAGGTTCTGGCTTCTCGGGACAGGGGTAGCGAGTCGCGAGCCCGGCAAAGTCCCAGTGGAACATCACCGGCTCCCCTTCCGGGGTCAGTTCAATGCCCTCCCAGGCACTGTTAACCATATTTTCATTACCAACAATCACATTAATCAGCAATAATCTGGCCCACTGCTCTGGAGACAAAGAGCGCAGGGTCTCCTCCCCACCTTTGAGCTTACCCTGCCATTCCCCGGGGACACGACTGACCACATAAAAATGACCCTCTTCCTGATGGACAAAGCTCTGAGGTACTGTGATGCCCAGCAGTCCGGCGAGGTTGGCCATCAGTAACTGGTTGCGGGCACTTAGCTCACAGCTCGTCGGTTTGATGGAGTAAACCTGTTGGTTAATGGGATCGTTGTACAGCCCCGTTGGCCAGCTACCCGAGCAGTCTTTCATGGCAGTAGTTTGGGGGTTCAGTTGTGCCAGTGAGAAAGACGATGCCGATGGTTCTGCCAGCTGTCCGGTATAAGGCGTAATCAGCCCCCGGACAACATTGGACTGCTTAGCTATGCTAAAGAGCTGATAACTGAAGGGCGAAGGATGGTGCTCCCACTGCTTTTTGGTGCTCTCGCACTGGCTGTCGGCACCGATGAAGAAGAAATGTTCGCGGTTTGCAGGACTGTCATGCAAGGTTATCGGATAAAAGAGGTCACCCTGCCCGGCAATCACCTTACAGACCTCTTTGGCCAGCGAGCGCCACTCTTCCCTCTGGTGATCATCCTGGCAGGTAGCAAAACACTCCAGCCGGTCCATGTAAAAGCATCCTCTGACCCGCATAACATCGAGCGTATCCGCATCATGGAGCAGGCTGCGCAGGGTCTGTATTGCTTCTGGCAGATGTTTGCAGCCCTTCGGGTTATCCTTGTGGCAAATCGCTTCACCACATTGCCAGGCCAGGGACTGTTCCATGCCACAGTTGCGCAGGTGTTCCCTCAGGTTGTCAGCACTGGCCCGCTCCCACTCCAGCGTATCGCGCCCATCGCCTTCACGACCAGTGTCGTGAAACAGGCAGGCTTTAATCAGCAGGGGGACCATGTGGTCGGGAAATGCCCGCGCCAGGCGATCGCCGTGCAATTTACGCTGTTGCAACAGGGCTACTGCCCAGATTGCCGTCCGGCAACTGTGCTGGACACCATGAACGGGGCGGGCAATAGCCTGTGCATGAGGCACGATAATGTTAGGACAATAATGCTGAAGCAAGGCCGTTTTCGCTACCTGAGTGGATTCGATCAACGATGGATCAATGACCGGCAAATGGGCTGTTTCAGTTGCAGCTATTTTCGGACGTTTTACCGGTTCAATGGTCAGCGTTTCCAGCCCTGTCTCTATTGTTTTCGGGAGAATATCAGTAGCGGCCCGTTTGTGCCCGATCTTGTGCGAGAAATCATTATTGTCCGCGTCAACCCACTTTGCAGAAGCCACATCTGTGGGCATTAACTCTTCACTTATACTCACTTTTCTGGCAAAAGCGCTGCCTGTCTTATCAATATTTTCAGATAACCTTGAGTCTTCAAAAGGCGCCCGTACTTTTCCTGCGTTGATAGGGAGCAAATCCATTTTTTTAGCCCTCACTACTGTCCTTGTAATTCTGAACTTTTGGAGTCAAACCGAATCCATTACAGTTTTGACAGTTTATCCAGTCAGTTAGTTCCATCCATTCTGTGAAGACTGGGGAAAACTATAAGATTGGCTCCATACCTGCCGAATGGCAGGAGGTGTTGAGGTGGGCAGGCCATTCGAACTTAATAAAATTTGGTGGTTTTGGCCCATTTCCCAATTTTATCCACAAGCAACATACGCCACTTATGCTCAATTCCTATATGCTTACTCATGTTAGCGAGATAGATGTCGCGCCAATTTTTCTCGCAGTGTTCTTTAGACAACAACTTAAAAAATGCCCTGGTTGTTAAGGGGCTAACGACAACATTTTGATGAAGCAAACAGTGTTTGGCTATTGTTACTTGACTCTTTTCAGAGCATTCTTCCCAGAATTGATGAATATATTCCCGATACTCTGTAAGGCTATACATACAAAGATGGGCTTTGTAACGTTTCATTCTAACCAGAGACTCATCATCTGTTTCCGGGCATGAGATTGAGTAGCTTTGTGTACTTTGTGTACTTCCGCCACTTACCTCTGGAATAGCCTTCAAGCAATGGTCATCCGCGCTGTTGCCATCGATGCCAAAGTCTATGTATTTATCATTGGCTTCAGGAAATAGAACAAGGTTAATAACATTTAACATCAACGCCAAAACCGCTTCCCGGGAATAATCATCGCGTTTAACATTATGGAGGCGAAATAAGTTTGCAAATGGACTACCTTGACTACAATATTCTCCTTCTTTCAGGAAGATGGTTCTGAACTCAAAATACAAGTCTTTAAGATCTTTGATTTTGCGATCATAGAATTTCGGGTTATTTTCAACAAAACTTATTGCATTGGCAGTATTTTCAAAACTAATGGAAAAAACTCCATAAATAATATCAGAAAGTTGCTGTGGATAACTTTTTTTAATTTCTTCAATATGTTGGGATAGAATATCCCGACTCAAATCGTCCAATGGTGTTGGACCGCAGCGCAGACAATGACTTTTCCCCATCACTTCCAGCCATTGTTTCAGATTGAACTTATTGTCATCATTAACACACGATTGATACAGGATTTGGGAAAGCCGGTGTGTACTTTCACATACCCGGCCATCCTTATTACTTTCAACGTCAAAACGGGCATTGTCTAATATCGATGATAAAAACCGCTTACCTTCAAAAGAACAGTTGGTGAAAGTACCATCTTCAATAATGGCACTGTTTAACAGCTCTGTATTGAATTTACACTCGTCAAATGAAACGGATTTCAACACCGTGCCGTTCATTGAACAGCGGCTGAAATCAATCCCGGTTAATTCACGCTTGATCCATCCCTTATGCAGGCTCCCTTTCGGCTCTATACCATCCAGGGAATCCAATCTTCCCTCCAACAGTTTTGGGTTTTGCTCAAGCAGCGACTGAATACCCTTTTCACCAAAGACCTTGATGAGATTTTTAATGTTTTCGTCAACCGAACTGTCTTCGGAGATTAACTCATGGTAGTGGGCTGACCAGGATTTCCGAATAAGCTTTTCCAGCGGACGCCCATCAGGCCAGTGGCTAAAGCGTTTCTTCAAAATAGACAACAATTGCCGTCTACTTTCGCTAGAGCTGATATCAAGCAGATTCAACTCGTCAAACAAGGACAGAGGGTTGGAAAAACGAGTCTCCTGTGGATTAGCTGGATTATTGAGCTGAATCAAACTCTGGTAGTCACAGTTTGACTGCTTGATGATTTTCTCATTACGAGCAAAGGCGTCCAAACCAAGAGCCTTATTAAACTGGCATTGATTATCATAAACTTCTGCATCCATACGGCCGAGTGTTTCAGAAGTCAATTTCATACACATGATCCCATCTTCATGAATCCGCTCTGAATAATCCGCCAGCTCGCCGTCCTCGATGATTCGGGTAAATGCATAACCGGTGTCGCATTTCATCCTGGCCAACGAAGCGCTGGGATGGATATGCCAAGTGGGTTCTATCCCGATCTGAGTACGTCGTTCAAAGGAACTCAGGGTAGCGTCATTTTTCAGGCTATCGGTCACAAATCGTTCTTCTTTTCCTTCCCGATCTGCACAAAATTTTGTATCGTGCGCGGGGCAGAACTTTCTGGCGGGGGTCGCCGAAATGCCATGGAGAAACCCCGGACGCAATTGCACCCAACGTCCCGCGCGAATACGAGAATGGATTTCCCAATCAAGCAGTTCTTCGTCACTGAAGTTCAGCAATTCTTTAAGAAACGCTTTTTTGCCGATGTTTACCGGCGCATTGAGATCGGCTGCCACGGCAAGGTTCATATCACCAAGGCAGCCATGGTAGTCAGCCAGGGCGTCCAGCCATTGCTCCTCCAGGTCGGTGGTATCCGGTCGCTCCGCACCAAGGCCCAGCCCTGCCAGTTCCCTGAACAATGCTTCAACCACCGATTTACTGTGTCCCCCAAAGGTGAGGGTCAGTTGATTTTCAAAGCTCAGGGCTTCTGGCAGGTTCGGAGCAGAAAACAGAATACTGCCGCCTTCACAGACGACCGATTCGAGCTCAACGGCTCGTACCGGTGAGGCACTCAGGCGAGTAACCTTCATTTGTTCCGGACTCAAATAACTGACCTTCTGGCCTGTCAATTTGGCAAAACCGTGGCTGAATTCAGCCAGCTCTACTTTTGCTTCAACTTCTTCGCCGATTCTTGAACTGACTCGTGCCGGTAAGGCCGGGAAAGGCAGAGGCGTTTCGATGGTTGGCAGTTTTGCAATGGACGGCAGGTCGGCGGCTAACGACGCCCGACACTTGTTTGCAATGTCCTGCAGAATCGTCACGGTATTATCAATAGTATCCTGATCCTTTTCGTGCCATCGTGTTTTATCTCCGGTTAACTGCTCCGCCATGCCGTCACAGTCTTTGGCCAGGCTGGTCAGATCACTGCGCCAGTCGCGGTAAAATCTGTTCAGGGCAGAGTTGGTATATTCAACCCGGCTGGCCAGACGGTGTAATCCCCGTTCCAGGGCCAGGTTATCAGCCAGTTTATTGCCCGCTTCCCGGGACAACTTGAGGGTCATCCGGGTGATGGGTTGGCCATTGGCATCCAGTAACTGGCTGATACCGATCTGCCCGCCCCGGACATCCCGGCCTTTGACTGGCAACCAACCGCCACGGATACCCGCCGCCTCTATCGCCTTGTATTCCGCCATGGATACCCGCTCACCCGCTTCCAGGCTGTTGGGAAAGCGGGTGGTCAGCCAGGCAATACGATCATGAATAGTCTGCCGTAACCAGCTGCGGTCACCGGGCAGAAAACCACTGTTTTCGATCTGCCGGTCCAGGGCCTGCCAGTCAACCTGCCGCAAGATATCTTTCAGGGTATGGCCCAGTAAGTCATCCTCTAATTGTGCAAGAATATCGACGCAGGGGTTGTCGATTGGCAACGAGTTCATGGGGGGTGCCTGAGGGTTCCGCAGTTTATTCAGCAGCAAGGGCATGGAGGAAAAGTCATCTGTTTTCGAGGCTGGCTCTGGTTTTTCAGGACACGGGTAGCGTGTCGCCATCCCGGCATAATCCCAGTGGAACATGACCGGCTCCCCTTCCGGGGTCAGTTCAATGCCTTCCCAGGCACTGTTGACCATATTTTCGTTACCGACAATCACATTGACCAGCAATAATCTGGCCCACTGCTCTGGAGACAGAGAGCGCAGAGTTGCCTCCCCGCCTTTGAGCTTGCCCTGCCATTGTTCGGGAACAGGACTGACTACATAAAAATGACCCTCTTCCTGATGGACAAAGCTTTGCGGAACTGTGATGCCCAGCAGCCCGGCAAGGTTAGCCATCAGCAGCTGGTTGCGGGCACTTAGCTCACAGCTCGCCGGTTTGATGGAATAAACCTGTTGGCTAACGGGATCGCTGTAAAGCCCTGCTGGCCAGGTGCTGCTCTGGCATTCTTCCATGGCCACACTTTGCTGGGTCAGTTTTGCCAGAGAGAAGGACGATTCCTGTGGTTCTGTCAGCTGTCCGGTATAAGGCGTAATCAACTCCCGGACAACACCGGACTGCTCACCTACGCTAAACAACTGGTAACTAAAGGGTGAAGGGTGGTGCTCCCATTGCTTTTTGGTGTTTTCACACAAGCTGGGGTCACCGATGCTGAAGAAATGTTCGAGGTCTGTATTGCTGTCCTGCAACTTGATCGGGTACCAGAGGTCACCCTGTTTGGCAATCACCCGGCAGACCTCTTCGGCCAGCAGGCGCCATTCTTGCCTCTGCTGATCATCCTGGCAGTCAGCAAAACACTCCAGCCGATCCATGTAAAAACTTTCTCTGACCCGCATAACATCCAGCGTATCTGCATCGTGGAGCAGACTGCGCAGGGTCTGTATCGCCTCGGGCAGATGCTCGCAGCCCTTCGGATTATCCTTGTGGCAAATGGCCTCACCACACTGCCAGGCCAGGGACTGATCCACGCCGAAGTTGCGCAGGTGTTCCCTCAGGTTGTCAGCACTGGCCCGCTCCCACTCCAACGTATCGAACCCATCGCCTTCACGGCCCGTGTCGTGAAACAGGCAGGTTTTGATTAGCAGGGGTATCATTTGGTCGGGAAATTCCCGCGCCAGGCGATCGCCGTGCAGTTTACGCTGTTGCAACAGGGCTACTGCCCAGATTGCCGTCCGGCAACTGTGCTGGACACCATGAACCTCGCGGGCAATTGCCTGTGCAGGAGGCGCGATGCTGTCAGGAGAATAAGGCTGAAGCAAGGCCGTTTTCGCTACCTGAGTAGATTCAATCAACGATTGATCAATGACCGGCCAATGGGCTGTTTCGGTTGCAGCTATTTTCGGACGTTTTACCGGTTCAATGGTCAGCGTTTCCAGCCCTGTCTCTATTATTTTCGGGAGAATATCGGTAGCGGCCCGTTTGTGCCCGGTCTTGTGCGAGAAATCATTATTGTCCGCGTCAACCCACTTTGCAGAAGCCACATCTGTGGGCATTAACTCTTCACTTATACTCACTTTTCTGGCAAAAGCGCTGCCTGTCTTATCAATATTTTCAGATAACCTTGAGTCGTTAAAAGGCGCCTGTACTTTTCCTGCGTTGATAGGGAGCAAATCCATTTTTTTAGCCCTCACTACTGTCCTTGTAATTCTGAACATTTGGAGTCAAACCGAATCCATTATTGATTTAGACAGTTTATCCAGTCAGTTAGTTCCATCCATTCTGTGAAGACTGGGCAAAACTGTGAGATTGGCTCCACACCTGCCGAATCGCAACATCACCTTGCCTATTGTTAAAAATGCCACATTGAGGAAGGCAGGCAATTCAAGCTCAATAAGTACCTAACCAGTTGGTTTGGTCCTGCTCTCCAAAATTTTCCAAAAGCAAGCGATTCAATTCATCCTCATTTTTTTTATGTTTATCCATGTTAGCGCGATAGATTTCCTGCCAATATTGCTCGTCGTGGTCTTGAGACAACAAATCTCTAAATTGCTTGGTTGTTTTGGGGCTAACGACAACATTTTGATGAAGCAAACAGTGTTTGGCTATTTTTAATTGACTCTTTTCTGAGCATTCTTTCCAGAACCGATGAATACGGTTCCGGTATTCTTTAAGCTGAGATTTACAGAGAAGAGCTTTATAACGTTGCATTTCAACCAGAGGCAGGCCATCTGTGTTGCTTTGTGTACCTTCGCTACCTACCTCAGGAATGGCCTTCAAGCAACCGTCATGCTCATCCGCACTGTTGGCATTGACGTCAAAGTCTATGTATTTATCATTGGATTCAGGAAACAGAACAAGGTTAATAACATTTAACATAAGCGCCAAAAGCGCTTCCCGGGAATAACTTTTGTTTGGTCCATAATCGGACCTAAAAAATCTTCCAAATGGATCACCTGATAACCCTATTTTAGAATTTCCTTCTTTCAGGAAGATGCTTCTGAAATCAAAATAAAAATCTTTGAGATCTTTGATTTTGTGATCATAGAATCCAGGATTATTCCAGACAAAATTTATCGCATTGGCAGTATTTTGAAAATTAATGAAACAAAGTTCATAAATAATTTCACAAAGTTGCTTTGGATAGATTCTGGAAATTTCATCCATATGTTGGGACAGAATATCCTGGGTTAAATCATCCAGTGGTGCAGAACAGGATTGTAGAAAACTACTTTTAAGCATCACCTTCAGCCATTGTTCCAGATTAAACTTATTGTGCTGATTAACACACGACTGATATAAGATCCGGGAAAGCTGGCGTGTTCTTTCACACGCCAGGTCATCCTTCCCAGATTCAGGGTTAAAACGGACATTGTCTAATATCGATGATGAAAACCGCTTACCCTCAAAAGAGCATTCGGTGAAAAAGCAACCTTTAACAATGGCTCTGTTTAACAGCTCTGTATTGAATTTACATTCACAAAAAAGAAAGGATTGCAACACTGTGCCATTCATTGAACAGCCGCTGCAATCAAACCCTTCAAGAGCACACATCCACCCATTCAGATTAAAGCCATCCAGGGAATCCAGCCTGCCCTTCAACAGTTGTGGGTTTTGCTCAAACAACAACTGTATGCGCTCTTCGCCGCAAGCCTTGACGAGACTTTTGATGCCTTCGTCAAACTGGCTGCCTTTACGGGTTATCTCATGATAAAAGGCTGACCAGGATTGCGGAAAAATCTGTTCCAGTCGGCGCCCGTCGGCCCAGTGGCTAAAGCGTTTCTTTAGTGTACCCAGCAATTGCCGGTGTCTTTCAGGAGAACTAATCTCAAGTTTGTGCAACTCGTCAAGCAAGGAGAGAGGATTGGCAAAACGGGTTTCCTGTGTCTCATCGTCCTGAATCACACGTCTGTAGTCATCGGTTGACTGAGCGATAATCTTCTCGTTACGGGCGAAGGCCTCCAAACCAGAGAAATCCGCCAGGTATTGGCTTTGATCGGCATAAATTTGTGCATCCATACGGCCGAGTGTTGCAGAAGTCAGGAGCAAACACGTAACCCCACCACAACGGTACCCGGAATTATCCACCAGCACCGCCATGACTCGGGAAAATGTGTATTCGGTGTTGCATTTCATCCTGCGTGCCGAAGCCACGGCACTTTCATGCCCAAGCGGTTCCATCCCAATCTGGGTACGTCGTTCAAAGGAGCTCAGGGTGGCATCATTCTCCAGGCTACCGGCCACAACCTCTTCACTGTTCCTTTGCCGCTGCGCATGAAAGTTTGTATCGTGTACGGAGCAGAACTTCCCGGCAGGGTTTGTCTCAATGCCATGGGGCAACCCTGGGCGGTAGAACACCAGACGCCCTGCACGAATACGACAGTGGATTTCCCAATTGAGCAATTCTTCATCACTGAAGTTCAGTAATTCTTTAAGAAAGGCTTTTTTGCGGGTTTTTACCGGGGTATTGATATCCACTGCCACATCAAGGTTCATATCACCAAGGCAGCCGTGGTAATCGGCCAGGGCGTCCAGCCATTTTTCTTCCAAGTCGTTGATATCCGGCCGCTCTCCACCAATACCCAGCTCTGCCAGTTCCCTGAACATTGCTTCAACCACTGCTTTGCTGTGTCCCCTAAAGGTGAGGGTCAGCTGATTTTCAAAGCTCATGGCCTCAGGCAGGTTCGGAGCAGAAAACAGAATACTGCCGCCTTCACAGACGACCGATTCGAGCTCAACGGCTCGTACCGGTGAGGCACTCAGGTGGGTAACCTTCAGTTGTTCCGGACTCAAATAACTGACCTTCTGGCCTGTCAATTTGGCAAAACCGTGGCTGAATTCAGCCAGCTCTACTTTTGCTTCAACCTCTTCGCCAATTCTTGAACTGACTCGTGCCGGTAAGGCCGGGACGGGCAGAGGCGTTTCGAGGATTGGCAGTTTTGCAATGGACGGCCGATCGGCAGCTAACGACGCCCGGCATTTGTTAGCAATGTCCTGCAGAATCGTCACGGTATTAGCAATGCTATCCTGATCCTTTTCGTGCCATCGTGTTTTATCTCCGGTTAACTGCTCCGCCATGCCGTCACAGTCATTGGCCAGGCTGGTCAGGTCACTGCGCCAGTCTCGGTAACGTCTGTTCAGGGCAGAGTTGGTATATCCAACCCGGCTGGCCAGACGGTGTAATCCCCGTTCCAGGGCCAGGTTGTCAGCCAGTTTATTGCCCGCTTCCCGGGACAACTTGAGGGTCATCCGGGTGATGGGTTGGCCATTGGCATCCAGTAACTGGCTGATACCGATCTGCCCGCCCCGGACATCCCGGCCTTTGACTGGCAGCCAACCGCCACGGATACCCGCCGCCTCTATCGCCTTGTATTCCGCCATGGATACCCGCTCACCCGCTTCCAGGCTGTTGGGAAAGCGGGTGGTCAGCCAGGCAATACGATCATGAATAGTCTGCCGTAACCAGCTGCGGTCACCGGGCAGAAAGCCGCTGTGTTCGATCTGCCGGTCCAGGGCCTGCCAGTCAACCTGCCGCAAGATATCCTTCAAGGCATGGCCCAGTAAGTCATCCTCTAATTGTGCAAGAATATCGACGCAAGGGTTGTAGATTGGCAAAGAGTTCATGGGAGGTGCCTGGGGGTTTCTCAGTTTTTGCAACAGCAAGGGCATGGAAGAAAAGTCATCCGGTTTAGGTTCAGGCTCTGTTTCTCCGGGCAAGGGTAGCGGGTCGCCATCCCGGCATAATCCCAGTGGAACATGACCGGCTCCCCTTCCGGGGTCAGTTCGATGCCCTCCCAGGCACTGTTGACCATATTTTCGTTACCGACAATCACATTGACCAGCAATAATCTGGCCCACTGCTCTGGAGACAGAGAGCGCAGCGTTGCCTCCCCGCCTTTGAGCTTGCCCTGCCATTGTTCGGGAACAGGACTGACTACATAAAAATGACCCTCTTCCTGATGGACAAAGCTTTGCGGAACTGTGATGCCCAGCAGCCCGGCGAGGTTGGCCATAAGTAGCTGGTTGCGGGCGCTTAGCTCACAGCTCGCCAGTTTGATGGAATAAACCTGTTGGCTAACGGGATCGCTGTAAAGCCCTGCTGGCCAGGTGCTGCTCTGGCATTCTTCCATGGCCACACTTTGCTGGGTCAGTTTTGCCAGAGAGAAGGACGATTCCTGTGGTTCTGCCAGCTGCCCCGTATAAGGCGTAATCAACTCCCGGACAACACCGGACTGCTCACCTATGCTAAACAACTGGTAACTAAAGGGTGAAGGGTGGTGCTCCCATTGCTTTTTGGTGTTTTCACACAAGCTGGGGTCACCGATGCTGAAGAAATGTTCGAGGTCTGTATTGCTGTCCTGCAACTTGATCGGGTACCAGAGGTCGCCCTGCCTGGCAATCACCTGACAGACCTCTTCGGCCAGCAGGCGCCATTCTTGCCTCTGCTGATCATCCTTACAAGTAGCAAAACACTCCAGCCGATCCATGTAAAAACTTTCTCTGACCCGCATAACATCCAGCGTATCTGCATCGTGGAGCAGACTGCGCAGGGTCTGTATCGCCTCGGGCAGATGCTCGCAGCCCTTAGGGTTATCCTTGTGGCAAATGGCTTCACCACACTGCCAGGCCAGGGACTGATCCACGCCGAAGTTGCGCAGGTGTTCCCTCAGGTTGTCAGCACTGGCCCGCTCCCATTCGTCCGTATCTTCTTCGTCGCCTTCACGACCCGTGTCGTGAAACAGGCAGGTTTTGATCAGCAGAGGTATCATTTGGTCGGGAAATTCCCACGCCAGGCGATCGCCGTGCAGTTTACGCTGTTGCAACAGGGCTACTGCCCAGATTGCCGTCCGGCAACTGTGCTGGACACCATGAACCTCGCGGGCAATTGCCTGTGCGTGAGGCGCGATACTGTTAGGACAATAAGGTTGAAGCAAGGCCGTTTTCGCTACCTGAGTAGATTCAATCAACGATGGATCAATGACCGGCCAATGGGCTGTTTCGGTTGCAGCTATTTTCGGACGTTTTACCGGTTCAATGGTCAGCGTTTCCAGCCCTGTCTCTATTATTTTCGGGAGAATATCAGTAGCGGCCCGTTTGTGCCCGGTCTTGTGCGAGAAATCATTATTGTCCGCGTCAACCCACTTTGCAGAAGCCACATCTGTGGGCATTAACTCTTCACTTATACTCACTTTTCTGGCAAAAGCGCTGCCTGTCTTATCAATATTTTCAGATAACCTTGAGTCGTTAAAAGGCGCCCGTACTTTTCCTGCGTTGATAGGGAGCAAATCCATTTTTTTAGCCCTCACTACTGTCCTTGTAATTCTGAACTTTTGGAGTCAAACCGAATCCATTATTGATTTAGACAGTTTATCCAATAATTAGTTTCAGCCATTATCAGGGCTAATTTACTGACTTTTTATATCCTCGGGCACAATAAAGCCCAGATAGAGATTAAAGAATTTTTTTCAAAATTTATCGGTTTAGTTTAGCCGCGACCTGTGTTGCAGATTTGCCATGACACATCTCATTATTTGAAAATTGTTAAGATTACATTTACGAAAAATAATGCATCAATAGAAAATTTTCAGGAGAATCTGGCCTTAGGTTGAAAACTGGCAAATCATGCATATCCTTAAAGGCAATCAACTTTAAGGAGTATTCAGAAATGTTAAAAACACTGACTCAAATGTTATGTGCATGGACCATATTATCGTGCAATGCTTTGTATGCTAATGAGGAGCTGAATAAATTATATTACCGATTTTCAACTCAAAAAATGCCCGAATTGTTTGACTCTATCCAAAGTTCATTGAATGAGTCACCCGAAATCTCTCAAAGAGCAAAAGTTAAAGACTTGGCACTGGTTACCAAAAAAGCCTATAAAACCTGGTATAAAAGTCTGGAAACACTTACTCCGGTTGAAGCAGGGACTGCAGCAAATCTAATAAGGAATAATTTATCAACAGTATACTTTGAGCAAAAAGTTGATGAGTTTCTATCCTCTAAAAGCCATATGATTAGTTGGGAAATCCCTGTTTATCATCAGATAATTAACATAATGATCGGCGTATGGGGCGGAGTGTTTTTCGAAAATGAGAACCTGGCCAAAATAAGAAAAGAAATTTATCATTTATTCACTTGTGATGATCATGATTGCTCTGAAATTGCTGAAAAATTTTCTTCCCAATATGATGAAGATGTAACTCTTGCAATACAAAGGTATTTTGAGTGCAAAAAAACAAAAGGTTCAGCTTATGGTCCCCATCTGGCTGAATTATGCGAATTGATTAATAACGATAACTTTTATAAGTCGACATACTTTGCATAAGTACTGTAAGCAACCATTTTTGGACAGGCATCCGTTATGGCTACCTTACATCATATTGTACATTGGTAATCGTAACTTCCTGTCTCTCCTTCGATACCATGAATGCGTCAAAATAATCAAAAGGTGCCCTTCCTTCCAGAAGTTTCACTTCTTCACCTGTTTCACCTTTTTTAGGATCCGCGCGGTGATAAAGCGGTAGCTCCATCTCGTCGGCAATGTCCCGTGCGGCATCAATGAATAATAAATCACTCTTATCGGGGTAGGCCTTCTCAAGAAATAACGCAGGGCGATCATCCCGATCAAACACCAGGCGAATAACGCTTCTGCTGAGGATATCTCCTTTGGCGCTCTTTCTGACAATCATGGCATTGCGTCCATCCATCACGTAGCTCATTAGTCCTCTGCTGTAATCCTGAGCGCCGTCCGGTGTCAGGCAAGTGCGAACTTCAAGCCCACTGATAAAAAGATCCCAGGGGTCTTCCGTCAGCCTCAGGGTTTCTCCCGGGGACAGCAGCTTGTTTCGGGTTTCCACACTGAAGTCACTGAAGTTCGCGCCCCAACCTGCTTTAAATTGTGGGTATTTCCGGTAAACGGCCTGCAAGTGTGGATTGTTCAGCGGTGACTGCCTGCTCACAGTAAAAGTATTGCTAGCACTGGCCTCTATAAACTGATGGATAAGATCTGTAACTTCTCTATTTCCATATTCTTCCATTGCTGCCATGTAAAAAGGCAGGAGATGATAATGTCGTTGTTTCCATAGCCATTGTGAGACCTCCTTACTTTTTCCCACTAAAGCGTCAGCCCCTTTTTCGGCGATCAACAATGGCAATCCTTCTTTCTGACAGCTTAAGCCCATGCTGTCCAGAAATTGATTAAACCTGTCTCCCATGTTGAATATCATGTAGAGCAAACCCAGTTTTTCATACGTCAGGCTTTGGGTGAGTTTTTTCAGGGTCTGTATTACCATTGCCTTATTCATATCATTGCTGGCCAATACCCGTTCCAGAGTAACCAGCCACTGATGGAAAACCTTGCCATCTTTCATCTGTCGCCTGCTCCTGCTGGCGCTGGGAGCCTGCAAAGATTCACAGAGTTCCTCAATGTCATCTTCTGAGAGGATATCGGGCACAAATGCCAGCCATTGCAGCGGGGCCATGCGCAAATGATCGCCACCTTTGATTCCGGGCTCACCCAGTATTTGCTGTATTTTCGGGGTACTCTGAACCAGACGCGCCAACCCACCGATGAGATAGGGAATATTTTTTTTATTGCCATGTTTCATAATGGCCCTGACAAAATGATCCAATACTGAAGCAGCCATTATTTCTTTGGATGATTTGCAGGCGGCAATGATCATTAAAAGTCGATGCACTTTCGCTTTGATATCGGGTTTGCCTTCAGGCAATGATAGAGCAGCCAATCTGCTTTCCAGATCGTCAACTGCACGGAGCAATACCTGTGAATAGTCCGGGGTCGTTTTATCAATATTTGTTCTGAGTACCCTCAGATAACTGGCCAGCGGTTTGCCTTCAAGTAGAACAAACCCATTGATATCACTGAGTTGTTTGAGTTCTTCAAACTGTAAGGCAACAGGAGCAGGTGCTTTCAAGATATTTGCCACAGTATCAATATAGTGGTGATAATCAATGGAATCAGGTTGTTTCGACAAATAGGCCAGCTCTTTAGCAATATGCCAGATGCTATTTGAATCAGCGGTATACAAAACCGATCTAATGTACGACGTTAACTCAGTAATATCAGCCTCTTTTGAAAAACCGGAGCAGGCTGCATACAGATACAACAATCTTCTTGTGTAGAATTTGAAATCATCATCAACAAAAATGCTTGGTAAATAGCCATCCGCATCAACTCTTGGAAGAAATTCTTTTTCAATATTGTCAACTTCACTCAGCAACTGTCTGGAAAGTTCGTTATTTTCCGATTCAAGGATTTGCCTTATCTGCAGAAGTCCGTCCTTGACCAGTTTGTCATCCTCTACAGGGTTTAGTGCTGTCAGCTTTTCATTGATTTCATTGTCCTCCCTTGCCAGAGAAGGCTTATCAGGAAGACCTTGAAACAGGTTCTTTGCCTCTTCTAATCGGATGGACAAAGGAATTCTCTCAAGGTACCGGGCGACCATTTCCACTGGCAATTCAAACTTTTCTTCAGCAGCCAACATAATCCGGAGTTTTTCAGCCGCGCTTAAAAATTTTTTTTCGAATAACTTTTTTACCGTCTTCGAAGCATCCAATCTCATGCACTTATTAATAACAGCCCGTTGCACCTCTTTGGTTGGAGACTTTTCTATTGCCCCATCATGAAATTTTTCCACCAGATTGCTGGCAGCTCTTTTTATAGCTTCTACTTTTGAACCGGGTAATTGATTGACAAGATCAGGGTGAAGATTAACCAGCCGTTCAAACAGCTGTTTACTGCCATCGGTATTGAGGGTTTGTTCAGACAGTAAGGTAATGCCATCATGCAGCTGTACCTGCCAGCCAAGATACTGAACGGAGTCACCTTCTGCTGAAAAGCCAATGGATGACTCCATGATTAATGCATGCAGCTGCTGTAGTGTCAGACCATTTAAACGATAAAAATTCATTTTACCTCAGCGGTAAGGTAGGCATAAGTACTCAGCCATACGGAATCGAATATTTCTGGCTTATTAGGCAGCTGCTCTGCAAGGCGCAACAACGGGAACATAGCAAGCTATGTGACCAGAGTTGCAACGCATCACGACTGCATGGATGCAGGAGCTAGAGCAACGCAGGAGCAGTTGCCGCGAGTGCCTGAACAATAAGTCAGAAAATATGATTTCGTATGGTTGAGTACTTATTCACTGGACAAGCATCTGGCTACCTTACATCACGTTTTACATTGGTAAACGTCACTGCCTGTCTCTCCTTTGATCGAGTCAAAGTGAGAGCGCTTTATTTTCTCCCTCCAGAACACTCCCCCCCTTTTTCGGCGATCAACAATGGTAATCCTTCCTTCTGACAGCTGAAGCCCATGCTGTGCAAAAAATAATTTTTCGTAAGTCAGACTTTGGAAGCATTGCCCAATCGAGCCGGGCAGGCGGAGATATAAGACGATTGAGTCGAGACTCATAATAATTCAGACATTTTAGCTAATAATTAGTTCCATCCATTATCAGGCTGTGCTCAGTTTAAGTATTGGCGCACTCCCCGAAGCCAGAAAAATCAGGAGATTATGAAAATACCTCGCTGTGAAACAGGAGAACCTGAGGAGCCTGCAAGCATCCGTTATGACTACCTTACATCACGTTGTACGTCGGTAATCGTAAGTTTCTGTCTCTCCTTTAATAAAGGAAAAGCGTCAAAATAATCGAGAGGTGCTCTCCCTTCCAGAAGTTTTATCATACCTTTTGTACCTGTTTTAGCATCCAGGTAGTGGTAAAGGGGCAGGCCCATCTCGTCAGCAATGTCCCGTGCGGCATCAATGAACAATAAATTACGCTTATCGGGATAGCCTTTTTCAAGCAATAACACAGGGCAATCATCCTGATCCAGCACCATGCGAATCACACTTCTGCTGAGGATATTTCCTTTTTGGTTCTTTATGACAATCATGGCATTGCGTCCATCCATCACATAACTCATCAGTCCAATTTTAAAACTCCGGGCGTCAGGCGATAGACAGCTTTTAACTTCAAGCCCACTGATAAAAAGATCCCAGGGGTCCTCTGTCAGCTTCAGGGTTTCCCCCTGGGACAAGAGCTTGTTTCGGTTTTCCTCGCTGAAACCACTGAAGTTCGCTCCCCAACCTGCTTCCAATCGGGGATATTTCTTGTAAATGGCTTGCAGGTGTGGATTGTGCAGCGGTGACTGCCTGCTCTGAACAAAAGTGTTGTTAACACTGGTCTCTATAAACTGATGGGTAAGGTCTACAACTTCTGCATTCCCCTGTTCTATCATTGATGCCATGTAAAAAGGCAGGAGATGGTGATGTCGTTGTTTCATTAGCCATTTTGAGAACTTTTTATTCACTCCCACCAAAGCGTCAGCCCCTTTTTCAGCGATCATCAATGGTAATCCTTCCTTCTGACAGCTCAAGCCCATTCTGTCCAGAAATGCAGTAAACCTGTATCCCATGTTGAATAACATATAAAGCCAGCCCAGTTTTTCATAAGTCAGACTTTGGGTAAGCTTTTTCAGGATCGGCATTACCATGGCCTTATTCATAACCTCGCTGGCCAACATCTGCTCAAGGGTAGACAGCCATTGGTGGAAAATCTTGCCATCTTTCATCCGTCGCCTGCTCTTGCTGGCGCTGGGAGCTTGCAAAGATTGACAGAGTTCCTCGATGTCATCTTCTGAGAGTCTATCGGGTACAAATGCCAGCCATTGCAGCGGCGCCATTCGCAAATGCGGTCCGCCACTGATTCCGGGGGCACCCAGTATTTTCTGTATTTTCGGGGTACTCTGAACCAGACGGGCCAGCCCAGCGATTAGATAAGGTATATTTTTTTTATTGCCATGTTTCATGATGGCCGTGACAAAATGAACCAATACTGAAGTATCCATTATTTCTTTGGATGATTTGCAGGCGGCAATAATCATTAAAAGTCGATGCACTTTCGCTTTGATATCAGACTTGCCTTCAGGTAGTGATATACCGGCGCATTCTTTTTCCAGAACGTCAACTGCATCGAGCAATACCCGCGAATATTCCGGGGCTATCTTATCAATGTTTGCTCTGAGTACGGTTAGATACTTGTCCAGCGGTTTGCTTTCAAGTAAAGCGAACCCTTTGATATCACTGAGCTGTTTGAGATTTTTAAACTGTAAGGCGACAGGTGCCGGTGTTTTCAAACAATGGGCCAGGGTACTAATATAGTGGCAATAATCGATGGAGCCGGGTTGTTTCGACAAATAGGCCAGCTCTTTAGCAATATGCCAGATGTTATCTGGTATACGGTTATTTGGCTCGATGATGTAAAGAACGGATCTAATGTACGACGTTAACTCAGCAATATCAGCCTGCTGTGAAAAACCGGAACAGGATGCATAGAGATACAACAATCTTCTTGTATAGACCTTGAAATTTCTATAATCCTCAGCGTCTGATAAACGGCCGTTCCATCCAACTTTTGGGATAAATTTTTTTTCAATATTGTCAACTTCACACAACAGCTGTCTGGAAAGTTCGTTGTTTTCCGATTTAAGGGGTTGTCTGACCTCCAAAAGCCTGTCCCTGAGCATTTTATCAGTTCTTAATGCTGTCAACTGCTCATTAATGACATTGTCCACCTCTGGCAGAGAAGGCGTATCAGGTAGGCGCTGAAACAGGTTCTTTGCCTTCTCAAAACCGATGGATAACGGAATCCTCGCAAGTATCCAGTAGCCCTCAGGAAGTGGACATTTATTCTGTTGTTTCTGCTCTTCTTCAGCTGCTAACAAAATCAGGAGCTTTTGAGCCCCATTTAAAGATGTTGTTGTGTTTAGCCTTATCAGCGTATTATCTACATCAAGTTTCAGGCACTCAAGGAAAACGGCACATTGCACTTCATTGGTTGGTGACTTTTCTATTGCCTCAAGTTGAAATTGACTCACCAGATTCCTGGCGGCCATCTGTATAGCTTCAGCTCTTGAATCAAAGGGTTGTGTCTCAAGATTAACCTGCCGTTCAGATAGCGGTATACTTCCAGCAGTAATGAATAATCCCTCTGACATTAACTGCTCATTTTTCATAGGTAAAAGTTCAGTTTCTGGCATTATTTTACGAAGTTTACCGGGCAGTAAAGGGTCGTCTGTTGCATTTGCCGGTCTTTTTTGAGCAGTTTTCTCAGTCTGTGCGGTGGTGCCATCCTGTCGCTTTACCTGCCTGCCGAGGAACTGGGTGGAGCCATCTTCTGCTTCTGTTGAAAAGCCATTGGGTTGCACCACCTTCAATTCATGCAGCTGTTGAGTCAAACCTTTTAACTGATAAAAATCCATTTTGCCTAACTCCATTGCGGGCGTATGTTGGAACCATTACAGGACAACCAAATACCATAAGTTCTGGAAAATCAGCATTCAGATCTTTAATACAAAGAAAAACCCTGAAGCTGATTTTCTCATTCCTGTCCTTGCAGTACCAATCTGACTGAATAAAGACGAATCACATTAACATTTGACTGTTAATCCAATAATTAGTTCCATCCATTGCTCTGTTAAGTGTTGTCCATGATGTTTTTTACGCAGTCGAGTATTAGTTCCAGTTTTACGTCGTGTTCCTCCAGCTTGGTTACTATTTTTTTATGGTCACTGACCAGTATTTCCTGACTGCATTCCAGTTTGTCCATTCTGGAGTCCAGTTTTTTCTGCCCGTCTTCCAGCCTGTCTACTTTGGTTTCCAACTTGTCTACTTTGGTTTCCAGCTTGTCTACTTTGGTTTCCAGCTTGTCCATTCTGGAGTCCAGTTTTTTCTGCCCGTCTTTCAGTGCGGCAGTGTCGCTGCCGACGATTGACAGATTTTTTTCTATTCTGTCCAGTCGGCTCTCTGTAACGTGCCATTCTATTTGCGCTCCTGCTTTGGCGGTTTCATCGGATACACCGGCTTCCAGCAAAGCGGTATACAAAGGTTGGTGAAGCATTATTTTTACCGTAGGTTATTGTTTGGGTGGGCTGAGTATAGTCGGGTTTGACTATCGCGGCGGTACGATACGAGGTAAAACGATAATAACCGGTACAACAACCAAGAAGAGATGCAAAAGGCTAAGTGCTAGAGGGTGTCGCTCGTTCCCACGCTGGGACCCACAGGGCCTAAGAGCATGGGAACCAGAGTTTTGCGACAACCTCTAAAGAGGCTGTCGCAAAACCCGATAAACCTTAAGCCCGAAAGCCTGCAAAACGACAACTTTCCAGCAGAGCGCCGTTGATTCAGCGAACCATATGCAGGAAGTGCATATGTTTCTCGTACTGATCAATAATATCGCCAATGACCTGTTCCCGGGTCCAGCCCATAATGTCGTAATCCTGACCACCCTCCCTCAGGAAGACTTCTGCCCGGTAATACTTGCTCTCTTCTTCGTCATCAATGACAAAACTGGGTTGAACATAGGAACGAGGGCTGACCCTGTAGAGAAAGTCCTGTTCCTCACCATGAAAAACATTGAGAGAGGCAATACTTTTGTTGCGATCAAAATCAATTCCGGTTTCCACTCCCTGCTCTTCCAGCTCTCTGGACAGGGACTTCATTGCCGGTAACACGACACTTCTCATGAAGACCCTGACACTTTTGCGCGCCGGGAAGTGGGTAATATTCTGCAATCGACTCTGCCATGGAATTGAAACATTGGCATGGCTTGGAGCCAGGGTGGTTTGGGTCAGACTTTCTTTCTTGGCAGCATCCAGTGCCAGCGCTTTTAACAACCCATAACCGGAAACCAGCAACACCACAGAGAATGGCAAAGCCGTTGCAATAGTGGCTGTCTGAAGCGCCTTGAGACCTCCGGCAAGCATCAGTACCAGGGCAACCAGACCAATCAGGGTAGACCAGAATACCCGCTGCCAGACCGGCGTTTTCCCTTCACCCTTAGAAGCCAGCATATCAATCACCATGGCACTGGAATCGGAAGAGGTTACAAAGAACACCACGACCATGATAATGGCGATTCCTGACAGGAACTCAGTGGCCGGGAAATACTCCAGAAACTTGAAGAGCGCCAGTGAAACATCGACCTGAACAATGTCAGCGAGATCTTCCGCACCATGATTCATAATCAGATCAATGGAAGTGTTTCCGAATACGGTCATCCAGATAAAGGTCAGACAGGCCGGTACAAACAGCACACCACAGATAAACTCGCGAATGGTTCTGCCTCTGGAGATACGGGCAATAAACATGCCGACAAAAGGCGACCAGGACAACCACCATGCCCAGTAAAACAGAGTCCAGCCACCCATCCAGTCGGTCGGTTCATAGGCATAGAGATTAAATGTTTTGTCGACGATATCGGACAGATAACTGCCAATATTCTGCACCAGTATCTGCAACAGCAGGATAGTAGGCCCGAGAATAATGACCATGGCCATCAGCAACAGTGCCAGCAGCAGATTGATCTCGGATAAACGACGAATTCCCTTATCAAGCCCTGAAGCAACAGAGAGCGTGGCCAGAGCGGTAATCACTACGATCAAAACCACCTGAACATGGGTGCTTACATCAACATCAAACAGGTAATTCAGGCCCGAGTTGACCTGAAGCACGCCGTAACCCAAAGCTGTAGCCACACCAAAGGTCGTACCCAGAATGGCAAAGATATCAATAATATGACCAATAACACCGTGAATACGATCACCCACAATCGGGAAAAGCGCTGAACGGAGGGTTAACGGCAGATTATGACGATAGCCAAAGAACGCCAGAATCAGAGCCACAATGGCGTAGATGGCCCAGGCATGAAACCCCCAGTGAAAAAAGGTAATTCTCATGGACTCCCGGGCGGACTCGATGGATGCAGGATCGCCCACAGGGGGAGTGAGAAAGTGCATAACGGGTTCCGCCACGCCAAAGAACATCAGGCCAATCCCCATACCGGCTGAAAACAGCATGGCAAACCAGGAGCCGAAGCTGAAGTCCGGCTCGGAATGGTCAGGGCCTAACTTAATATCGCCATAACGGGAGAGGCCGACAATAGCGACGCCGATAAGGATAATGGCGACTGCCGTCACATAAAACCAGCTGGCGTTGGTCATTATGGCCGTTTGCAAGAAGGTGGAATAAAGCTCGGCCTGCTTCGGAAACAGAGCCGTAGAGACTACTATCAGAAGAATGATACTGGCTGCACCGACAAAGACGGGCAAGTTAAGACTGTGACGTGATTCTGAAAGATCAGACATAAAGACGAGTGGCTCCCAAAGTCAGGTTGATTGACTGAAGCTCTTCAGGTGAAGTTGTTTAAGTGAAGGCGCCGAGACTACCTCGGCATTAAACAATTTCAGGCGAGAGGGCAGAGGATACTACAGGTCAGATATTTAGTGGTCAAATCATGTTTGTTTTTCTGATCGGTTTATGACGGTCAGTCGAATCAAACATCTGAACGGACCAAAAGATCACTGAGCTTGAATCCTGTTATTGGGACGATGTTCTTGTTTTTTTACAACAAATCATCCGGCCACAGACGTGCATTCTAATGGGAATCCCTCGCTGGCTTCTTTGAATCGGTTGTGACGAAACTGACCAACTCACTGGGCAGAACGCTTGCTCTGGCAGCAGGTAATGATGTTAAAGTGCCTGCAAAGGCAACTGAATCAGAGCATTATATTACTTAAATCTGAACTCGTTGGCTGCTGCCTGTCTGTCTCACCCCGCATAGCCATATAGCTCGATGCTAAGGCTTCAGCCTGCCGGTCCAAACTCTGCCTGTCTGTAGAGGAGTTTCCATTCTCACGGGTCGAAGCAGAACGTCTCGATAACATGGCCAAGGCTAGGGCTCGGGATTGATCACTGGGTCTTAAGGCTCGCAATAGTTCTACTTCCCTGGACACTAAAAAGGTTCTGCAAGATGGACAGGTTGAATTTTTCGATAGCCAGGGTTCCAGGCAGTCTTTGTGAAACATATGTTTGCATTGTTTGAGAACCATGACTTCCCTTCCGGCAAAAGTATCGAGACAAACAGGGCAATTGTCGCTCGGCTTTTGATAAAGTGCTGACTGGCTATCTGGGCTGCTGGGCGGTTTGATTCCGTTCATATCTCTTACTCTTCTCTCTGTTTTTCAAATAACTTACGTTATTGGACCAATGTCTATCCATTGAGTTCCCTGTGCTTATGTTTTTGGTACGCCCGGCATGGATAGAAGTGTCAGGCGAGACCCTGAGCCAAGTCGTCTGATGTCGTATAGATGTTTGATGCCGTCAGAATATCACTGGCTGAATCAACCCGGGTCTGGCTTTGCCAGTCTCGAAAATAGCCTCCTTAAAGAACTTGTGGTTCAGGGGAGACTATTTTTCTACCCTGTACGATAATTTCGACAGGGCTCTATCGAGTCGCATCGTCAGAGCCTGAACAGCGTTAGTAATAGTAATCCTCTGTATCGGCCATATTCATAGCCTGTCTCTGAAGCCGTTGTCTATCAATATGTCTCTGAAGCTGTCGATCCTCTGACTGTCTCTGAAGCTGTTCTCTCTGAAGCTGCTGTATCTCATACTGTCTCCGAATCCCTTCTAAAGCGAGCCTTTGTTCATCGTGAGGCATGTTTGCCATCGTCATTCCCCTCACACTCGTCTCGTCGGCATTTGGCTTTTTGTCTGACAAAACCGGCATCACAGTTTCAGCTTCACTTAAAATTGCTTTTCGGGCTGACAGGCTTGTATCTTTCTCCGAAGATTTACCAGCGCTTGGGATAGACGTTACTGCAACCGTTTTGGTATCGAACTCCTTTGTGCCACTCTGCGGCGGTTGAAATAGCGTACCTGTCACAGTGCTGCCTGTTGGGCTTGCTCCGTAATTCATAATATATCCTCCTTGATAATTTAAAAGTTTGATTAGGCAACGGACATTAAAGTTCTCGTCCTCCTATGTATTTGGACAGGCAACGGACTTAAAAGTTCCTGTTTTGCGTTGTCGATGAGACCAAAGAATTCCGGAACAATTACGGCAATTACAGGACAGCCAAAGAATCACCTCCTTTTATCACACAATTACAGGACAGCCAAAGAATCATGTCCTCTTTCCGAATCCTGCGGTCATGCAAATCTTTCTGCATCCCCATCATTTGTTTGCGATACTGACGGTTCTCTTTGGCATCAATGGCCGAATTGACCAGCCCAAAACCACGGGCAGAGCCCCCGGCAAAGGCATCTGTGCTTTGGTAATTCATTTTGATTCCCTTTTGTTATTTGCCTACAGTGGTAGGGCAACGGAGGTATTTTTTTAAAGGTATCCAGTTAAGGTAAAAAGATGAATAGCTTATATCACACTGATTATCATCAATGGCTGACTCAGCAAGTCACTCTGCTGAGAAATCATAACTTTGAACAATTAGACCTTGAGAATCTGTTGGAGGATTTGGAGTTGGGTATTAAGCAAGATGTTCGACAGTTAGAGAACTATCTGATTAATCTCATACTTCATTTACTTAAAATGGATTATCAAACATCCGTTTTGAGGGATTCGGTAGCCTCTGAAAGAGTCATTAAAGGTTGGATGGATACTATCGATAACGCCAGGGATGCGATTAGTCGATTAATCATAAAAAATCATAGCCTGAAACAACGGGTGGCAGATGTTTTAAGTGAGTCTTATCCTGCCGGGAAAAAAGGAGCCATTCGGGAAATGAATCGTCACATGCCGCCAAAATGCCCAAAACTGGATAACAGCAGCTTTCCCGACACCTGCCCTTGGTCTTTTGACCAAATGATATCTGAAGACTGGTATCCACTGAACGGAGTAAGCCTTTATGAGTAGTTTATACAAAACCGATTACACCCAATGGTTGACCCAACAGCGTGAACTGCTGGCCCAGCGCCAATTTGACAAACTCGACATCGACAATCTGTTGGAGGCGATGGAACAACGTAAGGGCGATACGAAAAAAGAATTAAGGTCTTATCTAAGAACATTGCTCATACATCTTTTGAAATACGCTTACCAAAAGCGAGTATTGAAAGATTCGTGGGTAGAAGACAAAGTTCTCTACACTTGGATACCCAGTATCAACAACCCGAGAGTAGATATTAAAGACCATATAAAAGAAAACCCCTGTCTTCAGCCAAAGATAGACGAAGTACTTGCAGAAGCCTACTCTCAGGCTAAAAAAGAAGCCGTCAAACAAATGAACAAATACATCAAGATCGAAAGCAAGCGCCTGAACAAAAGCAGCTTCCCCGAGTATTGTCCATGGACGTTTGAAAAGATCATGGATGACGACTGGCTACCGGAGGTTGGAAAATGAGTAGTTTATACAATACCGATTACCACCAATGGCTGAGCCAGCAGCGTGAACTGCTGGCCAATCGACAATTCGACAATTACTCACAATTACAGGACAGCCAACACAATTACAGAACAGCCAAAGAATCACCGCTCTGACCCGAGTGCAGGGTAAACGGTTACAATACCTTTATCTTTATGGAGCACAGTTGCAAGACAAAAATCAGTTCACGGACACTCTGAACCTGCTCAGGCTCCATGGGGTTGATTGATTGAAGACAGAAGTGAAGCTGATGACAAGCGTCCACCCAGTCACGAAACGACACCCGCTCTTCTCCACCGTCATGCAGAGGTTGACTGACACTCTCTAACCCTGATTCGATGGTCTGTTTCAGTGTCGCGAACCGACTGACCAATTGTGGCAATTCTGCCAGCAATGAATTGACCACGTCTGAACCGTTGTTTCCAGCCGACAACAAGAATAATTTGTACCCATAAAACATTGCATCAGCCCCATGAAGCAGCCGATTCACGTTGTTAATGGTCTCTGCCAGTAATTTTAATCCTTCCGGTGTCATGCCCAGTTTTTCCGGGTCTGCAAGACAATCCAGTCCGCCACCGGAGTCAAAAACTGCTTGCAGTCGGGCGTTTTGATCCCTGAGCCACTGAAAACCGCTGTCGACCTGATCGAATGTGCCTTCAGGGGGGAGAAAATCCTCCCGTGATGGGACGGCTCTGGCTAACGATAAATAAGAAAAGGCAGCGGGCAGGCTTCTGTCACTGTCCGTTGTTCTTGCGAAACAGGCTTCGCTGAGGCTCTCGCCAGAGGCAATGGCCTCTTCAGTGCATGCCGAAGAGTACACTCCAGTTTCAGCCTCGCTTAAAATTGCTTTTCGGGCCGCAAGACTTGTACCTGCTTGCGAAAGTTGACCAACACGTGGAATAGAAGGCACTGCAACCATTTTGGTATCGGAGTCCTGTGCGCCACCCTGCGGCGGTTGAAATACCGTAGCAGCTGCAGTGCTGGTTGTTTGGCTTTCTCCATAAGTCATAATCTATCCTCCATGAAAATTAATAATTTAGAACCGGCAACGGACATAAAAGTTCATATTTCACGTTGTCGATGAGACTGGAGAATCCCGAGGCCCGTCAAGAACCAATTTTAAAGCAGTGTCAGAGGAAACCCGGAGGCAGGCTACCTGGTAAGAGCACAGGTGAGTGCACTGAGATGTCTGATGCAATCCAATATCTCTGGCTGAATCAATCCGGGGTTGGCTTTGCCAGTCTCGAATATGGCCTCCTTAGAGAACTTGTGGTTCAGGGGAGGCCATTTTTTACCCTGCACGATGGTTTCGCCAGAGTTCTTTCGAGTCGCATCGCCAGAGGCGGGTTTACCAGGGTTTGGTTCTTTGAGTAGCCTTAGTAGCGAGCCCAACCATTCTTGTAAGCTCCTTGTCTATGTCTGCCTGTTGGTAAACTCGGGCTATAGCCCGATCGGCCTATTGCTTTGCGTAGAGCGCGAATGAGCATTAGTCACGACATCATTTTCCACATGACTACCTGGATCAATAAGACTTTGCACCAGAGTTGCATCATCCTGACTGACTTCCATTGTTAAGCATATCTCCTGCAGCATAGTGTCAGCCTCGAAGAGAGAGGCTGCCCGGTCTGCTTTGAGGCTTTTGCCCGTTTCCGAATGATCTGCACGTTGAATAGAGGTTACAACAGTGTCCGTTTTGGTCTTGGACTCTGGTGCGCTATTCTGCGACGGTTGAAATACCGTACTAGCTGCAGGACTGGTTGTTGTGGTTACTCCGTAAGTCATGATGCATCCTCCATGAATAGTTAAGAATGGGCAATGGACATTAAAATTCTTGTCCACCTAAAATACTTAGACAGGGACAGGCAAAGGGGTATAAAAGTTCATATTTCGCGTTGTCGATGAGACCGAGGAATTTCGGTGCGAGTTTTTTAAGAACCAATCTTAAAGCAGTGTAAGGCGAAACCAGGAGGCAGGTTGCCTGGTGAAAGCGCAGGTGAGTGCATTGAGATGTCAGTCAGAATATTACTCGCTGAATCAATCCGGATTTGCTTTGCCAGTCTCGATAACGGCCTCCTTCAAAGAACTTGTGGTTCAGAGGAGGCCATATCTGCACCCTGTACGATGGTTTCGTCAGAGTTCTTTTGAGTCGCACCGTCAGAGACGGTGGTTTACCACTAAAATGCCTATTTGTCTTTCAGACGCTCAAGCTTCGACTTAACCTCTCTATCAAGCTCCTTCGCTGCATTCCAAACAGCTTGTGCAATAGCCTCGTCATCCTTAGAGATTTCGGAATCGCTGTAAGTGTATATGCCATGAACGTTTAGCATAAGCTCATGAAATGGCCCAACCAATTTTTGATTTTCAGTCATCGCTTCATTGACCATCCGCTGGTAGCATTGCGCCACGGCAGTGTTTCCATCCTTATCGACTTTGGTTTTATTGCTTTGAAGATTCAGCAAAAAAGCTTCAGCCTTTCGGTCTGACAGGCTTGTGACTGTTTTCGAATGTTCTGCACGTGGAATTAACGATACAGTGTCAACATCATGCACGAATCCAGCATTGCTAAAGACTGCATGAGGAACAGACTGTACAGTGCCCGTTTTGGCCTTGGACTCTGGTGCGCTATTCTGCGACGATTGAGATACTGCACTAGTTGCAGGGCTGGTTGTTGTGGTTACTCCATAAGTCATAATATTTCCTCCATGGGAATTAAAAGTTAAGAAAAGGCAACGGACATTAAAGTTCACGTTAACCTTAATCCTTGGACAGGCAACGGACATTAAAGTTCACGTTAACCTAAATCCTTGGACAGGCAACAGACATTAAAGTTCAAGTTTGCCCTTTAAGACCTCGAAGTTTTTCCAGCGCAGCCAATTCATTACTTCACCATTAATGGGTTTTACCCATCTTGCGAAGGCTTCTTAATAACATCCTCATTTGCCGTTCCAAGAGCCTTTAGCCTGAATTGTGGCAATTCTGGAGGAACTTGTGCGGCATAATTCGGTCTAAATGTTTAATGCCAACGGTTACAGCCAGCATTAGTGCAATGGAAAATCCTGAGGTGTAAAAAACTTATTTTCTAAGGAGAGAAGTAATATGAATGTATCAGATTCTAAGTTCCCACCGGTGATAATACAGCCGCAACTGACGGTTCAGAAAGCACCGGATAATAACAGTAAGTGTCCGGATGACGTTGCTTCAAATTATGTTGTAGGGGTTGGCGGCGGTTCCTTTATCGGTGCCATTGTCGGTACTGTGTGTGGTGCTGCTTTCTACTACTGCAACCCCGTAGTTGCCCAAGGTAGCACTGCTTTTCTTACATCTACTGTCTGCTGTTTGTCTACTTGCACTGTTGTTGGAGCCGCTTGTGGTACTTATGCTGCCTACAAATGCCCCTGCCGCACCGGGCTTAAGGAACGAGCAATCACAGGATCTACGATGACGAACACCCTCACCGGTGAGCAGCAACAGTGTCAGGGGCTACCATCGGCATTGACTTCATTGGCCGCAGGCAATAGTTCTGGCAGTACCGGTCCTGTTCGGTCCCAGCCAACTGCTGCTGGCTGTCCCCGGATAGGAGCTGCTGTTCGTTATCAGCCAAATGCGGGTGCTCCTTCCTTATCTGTTGACTTAAAGATCTATCCGTAGAAGCGCTACTCCCGGCGCAACTCCGGAGGAACTTTTGCAGCATGATTCGGTCTTAGAATTTAATCCACCGGGTACAGTCAGCATTAATGCAATGGAAAATCCCGGGGTGTAAATAATTTATTTTCTGAGGAGAAATGAAATATGAATGGAGCAAATTCTGCGTTACCACCGGTGACAAGACAGCCACAACCGTCGGCTGACAGAGCATCGGATTCTACTTTTAAGTGTCCGGATGGCGTTGTTTCAAAATGGGTTTTACCGGTTGGCGGCGCTACCGTGATGAGTGGTGCTGTCTCAGCTCTGGGTTTTTATTGTGTAGCCGGTTTCAAGCCCGTTGGTGCCTACCTCGGCGGTCCTGTTGGCGCTATTGTTGGCGCTGGTATTAGCAGCCTTTGTGTTGCTGGCAATAACTTCAGGGGCACTGATATTCGGGAGCGAGAGATCACCAACTCTATCAGGATGGACACCTTTTCCAATGCGCTGCAACCGTCTCAGGAGCGACTATTGACAGTGTCTTCATCAGACACAGGAAATAGTTATGGCTCTTGCAACCCTGTTCAGTCTCAGCCAGGGAGGGCGGCTGTTCAGTCCGATTCTGATGATAGTTCTTCGTCCAGTTCATCAGACGACGACCTGTTTGACAGCGCAGTGCCTTACGTTTTCAGAGCCAGGGATGGGGCAGACATTGCCTCCGGATTACTCACGAATATGGCGCTCGATGCCGTCAGGCTGGCTGCTGTGCGTTCATCTCTCTGGTAATCGTTCAGGTGACGAAGTTGAAAGTTGGGTTTACCGTTTAGAGAAATTTCCGGGCTCGGAACGGTTGCCAATTCTTTGGCTGGTTTATCTGTAGATAAGGAGCTGAAAGCTGTGTGTCTGCAGATCGAGGCCAGATACCAGATCAAATTCCTGGAGATAGGAACGGATAAGGATCATGTGCACTTCTTTATTCAGTCTGTTCCGACGTACTCGGTGACAAAGCTCGTAACTATAATCAAAAGCCTCACGGCTAGCAGCCTGTCGGAAAGCATGGTGATGAGCAGATGATAGCGAATTATGTGAAGAATCAGGGAAATGAGTACGACAAACTTCACTCAGATCATCAGCTTGCAATGTTTTGAGTTTGCACCAAGGATACTCCGCCCCCTGGCGGGGTTGTCCATTGCCCTACCACTGTAGGCAAATAACAGAAGGGAAGCAAAATGAAGCTTATTGATGAGTTCTTCAAAAATTCACACCGTTCAGTGGATACCAGTCTTCAGTCATTATTTGCTTATAGCTCCAGGGACATTCGTCAGGAAAGCTATTGTTGTCCAGTTTTTGGTTAGCGTTCACATAAAGATTCATCGCCTTAATCGCTTCTTTCTTGGCATCTGTATACGCTTCTTTTAATACGCGTTCAACTTGTGCTTTTAAGCAAGGATTCTTTCCAATAAGTTTATTAATCCTATTTCTTGACCTATCTATCATTTCCATCCAGCCTTTAAGCACCCTGTCGACAGCTGTGCTGTCTTTTAATAGACTGGTCTGATAGTCAAATTTAAGTAAGTGGCTTACAAGCGTAGTTAAACGATTCTCCAACTCGCGAAGGTCTTGCTTAAGGCTCAACTCTAAATCCTCAATCAGGTTTTCTAAATCCAACTGATTAAAGTTTTGAGTTTTCAACAGGGTTACTTGCTGACTCAGCCATTGATGATAATCAGTGTTATATAAGCTATTCATAAAAATACCTCCATTGACCTACCACTGTATGCAAATAACAGAAGGGAAGCAAAATGAATTACCAAAGCACAGATGTCTTTGCCGGGGGGGGGGGTGCCCGTGGTTTTGGGCTGGTCAATTCGGCCATTGATGCCAAAGAGAACCGTCAATATCGCAAACAAATGATGGGGATGCAGAAAGATTTACATGATCGAAAGATCCGGAAAGAGGAGATGCAGGATAGAGCCTATGTGTTTCAAGCTTTACAGTTTTTGAGCACAAGCGACAATCCGGCAGTACGGCAAATGGCTCAGGATTTTATTGACCAAGCCGGAAACGGCACTTTTGGTGACTTGCTCGGCGAGGGCAAACGGTTCGCCGGGTTCCAGATGGTGCCTGCACAGGAAGGGCAGGAACCCAGAGTTGCCATCAAACTTGATGCAGACGGTTACCAGCAACCTGCTTATTTATCACAAAAACGTACCAGTGATCCGAAAGACCCTTATGTCACTTTTTCGGGACCGGAACTGGTGGTTTTTATGTTTGAGCATCCGAGAGCCGGTGAGTTCAAGAATCTGGCCAAGGCGGTTATTTGCTGTCGCCGAACGACTGCATGGATGCAGGAGCTAGTGTAGTGCGACCTAATTAACAGTACATAAAAACTCCTAACGGTCTACTACGGATGTTATTCCAACCACTGCCTGTTTTTACTATGCGAGTTGCTACAGAGATAACACTTGATGCTTCTGAAGAAATACGACTCAGAAAGATTACTTCATCAAATTCTTGCCCTGTTCGCTTGGCCCGCCGTGCCCAGATTGTTCTTCTCTCTGCAGAAGGAAAAAGCAATCTTGAGATTGCGCAAATACTGAATATCGGTCGTCAACAGGTCAGCCGCTGGCGTGACCGATATGCTCAGGAAGGCTTCTCCGGGATTGAACAGGATCGAGCTCGCAGTGGCCGTAAAAACCAGATTGATGCTGCTGAGATTGTGAGCCTGAGCACAAACACCCTTCCGGAAAATGCCACTCACTGGAGCACCCGAACTATGGCTGCTTTTCGCCGACTACGACGGGTTCATCTGTCCGTTCTTTGATACCTGCTCAGCGTCTCAATGAGGATTAATTGGATAGCCAAAAAACTGCTTGTTTTCCCTTAGTATTTTTGTAAATAAGGCTTCATTCAGAGCCTTATCCGAGCCGTCATTGTGGTCGACAAAAGTGGCTCCCAGTAACCCTCCCCCTCTGGGCATAAAATAGATGTCCGCTTTATCCGCAGGGCTGGTTCGTTTCGGTGCTCCCGGCGGCTGGTAGCGAGTGTAAATAATGTAGTCGAGCTTTTTCAGGGGTTGATGAGCCAGATCCAGCAACAATCCCATGTTTGGGTAGACCCTGTCATCGTGATTCAGTTTGCCGGCCCCGAGCCCGGAACAGTTAAAAACAACATCGGTTTTAATATCATCCAGACTGTCCACTGTCTTATGGATCACGGGAATCTTTCTGGTTCTGAGTTCACGATCAAAGGCTGCCATAATGACAGCAGTATCCATAAAGTAAGTCCGGAATTTTTGCATCGGGTAACTCACACCGGTCGAAAACTCAACCACGCCTTTCTCTGGTTTGGGTAACAATCCTGCCTCGGCAAAGGGCTCAATACCGGTATAAGTTTCCAGGGGACCTTCCTCGTCTTCTTTGCCCAGACCACTGTAAACATCAATAATATGAACCCCTTCATTGATGATGGGATGGGTTCCGCTGTCTACCCTTTGATAACCCTTGAGCGTCTCAATGGCCAGCTGTTCAGCCTCTTTTTTCTCTGTTTCATTTTCTGTTGCCAGAGACACCATGGCCAGATAGCCGGTTGAGTTCAGAGAAGCAATACGGTTGTCTTGCTCGGCGACAATACGAATGCTCCGGTAGCCTGCATGATGGAGTGATAAAGCCAAGGCTTTTCCCATACAGCCCGCGCCAATGACCGTAATGGGGACCTGGTCGTTGAATTTATGCTCTCTGGCCTTCTTCTCAAACAGGGCCATAGCCTTGTCGACACTCCCCCAGAGAAGCGTCCAGCCACTGCCTCCATGACCGTATAAATGGACTCTTACCTGTTCACCCAGACTCTCGGCACTAATCTCTGGCAACCCTTTTCGCATAGGGCGAAGACAGACAACCTTGCGATCAATATTGCCGATCATCACCACTCGCCCCTGAGCATCAAAGTGGGCATCGTCCAGCTGAACCGCCTCAAGCTGATCATAAAACGGGGCTGAATGGACCACTTGAGAGGCAAAAAGGGCCATTACCAATACCACGCAGTGCAAGTTATTCAGGGTGCGACTCCCTCAAACCAGAAGGCAAATTCTGCACTGTTTTCCGACAAGAAAACAGAAACCGACTCAGCGACCCGATTCACCTGTGTCTCCGTCATCCCCGGAAAAACAGGCAGGGAAAGACAACGCCGGGACACCTGCTCGGCAACAAAAAGATCCTGTGTCATTGGCAAACCCTCAAACACCGGCTGCTGATGCAGTGGCATCGGATAATACAGGGCTGATGCAACGCCCTGACCGGCCAAATGCTCCCTCAGTTGATCTCGCTGATCGGTCAATACCGTAAACTGGTGGTAAACATGCTCCTGTCCTGTCGGCAACAGAACATCCATCCCCTGCAGACAGGAGCGGTAGTCTTCTGCTATTTTTTTTCGCTCTTCGTTATAACGTGCAATATGCTTTAGCTTGACCCTGAGCAGCGCCGCCTGCATTTCATCCAATCGACTGTTGAAACCCATGCGTTCATGTCGGTATTGGGCGCTACTGCCGTGGTTTCTCAATAGCTTAAGCTGCTCCGCCACAGACTCCGTCTTTGCGGTGATTAGACCGCCATCACCAAAACCACCGAGGTTCTTGCTGGGGAAAAAACTGAAACAACCAAGGTCACCCCAGGTTCCCATCATTCTGCCGTTGACTGAAGCACCAAAAGACTGAGCGCAATCCTCAATCAGCAGCAGAGATCGCTCCTCACAGAGCCTCTGAATTTCCTGAATACGGGCAGGCAAACCAAACAGATGAACCACCAGCACTGCACGAGTATGGTCAGTAATCGCCGCCTGTATTCGAAGTGGATCAATATTAAACGTCTCTGGTTCTATATCCGCAAACACAGGTGTTGCTCCCACCCGAACGATGGCCTCAGCGGTGGCAAAAAAAGTAAAGGGCGTCGTGATGACTTCGTCACCAGGCCCCAGACCCGCTGCTGAGAGTGCAAGCACCAGGGCATCGGTGCCATTAGCGCAGCTGACTGTATGATTAGCCTGGAGAAAGGTTCCGACTTCCTGCTCAAAAGCCATCACCTCCTCTCCCATCAGAAAACGACCTGAGTCGAGTACCCGTGTGGCCGCCGACCTGAGTTCCTGCTGAACAGGCTTGTGCCAGGCGAGTGTATCCACCATCGGGATCAGTGGTTCCGAGCTCACTGGATGCCTCCTTCAATGATGTCGGAAATCCGGGTAGCTAACTCCAGGGCACGCTGGCCATCTTCACCGCTGACCCTGGGTGCTTTTGAGTGACGAACACAGTTGAGGAAATCTTCTATTTCCCTGCGCAGGGAGTCGCTGTCTTTATAATTCAGTGCATCACACTCAATATTTGGAATGCCGGGAAACATCTCACCTTTGCCTTTGTAAAAGTGCGACAGATTCAGAGACTGAAAGTCGATACAAATGCACGACTTTTCCTGAAAGATGTGCATTTTTCGCTTGGCTTTCTGACTGATCCGGCTTGCGGTCACATTGGCTACGCAGCCACCGCTGAATGTCAGCCGTGCCTGGGCAATATCCACCGAGTCAGACAGAACAGCGGTACCGTTGGCAGCGACATCCACCAGTGGTTGGTTGACCATGCTGAGAATAATATCCAGGTCATGGATCATAAGATCCATAACCACATTGATATCCATGGAACGTGGCTTGAATCCGGCCAGCCGGTGGGACTCAATAAAGCGGGGTCTGTTCAACAGCGGGCCTACCCCGGAAAGTGCTTCGTTAAAGCGCTCCAGGCAACCTACCTGCAGAACCAGCTTCTGGTTTCTGGCTATCTGAACCAGCTCATGGGCCTCATTCAGGCTGGAGGTTATGGGCTTTTCGACCAGTACATGCACACCAGCCCTGAGAAAATCCCTGGAAATCTTATGATGAAGCAACGTAGGCACCGCAATACTGACAGCATCCACCTTATCTAACAGTTGTTGGTAATCAGCGAAGAACTCTGTAGCACAGTCCCTGGCAACAAGACGACCACTGTCTTCATCAATGTCTGCCACCCCGACCAGCTGAGACCCAGGTAACATGGCGTACTTATGGGCGTGAAACTTTCCCAGATATCCCGTCCCGACTACTGCGGTTCTGAGCATTAAAAGGTTCCATAACGTAATGATGTCACGCCCTTAAAAATAGACGTAATTTCGCAGGCTACACGAACCATCATGCAAAAAGAGGAATGAAATATAGCCACTGGATCTGGAAATCAGGGCAGGCGACTTATCAATGGTTGTTGAATCAGCCGATTATTGAATATCAAAAACGGGCAATGTCCGGGTCAGAGTAATTTCCTGCGTCGATATATCAGCGCCCAGAGCCATAATTTCAACCCCTGCTGCTGCAGCTTCTTTAATGGCCCGACCGTATTCCGGATCAATATCATGAGCCGGAGCGACACGTTCAATTCCCGTGTGTTGAACACAAAACAGCAGCACCGCCCTGTAGCCTGACTCAACCACGGCCATCAACTCCCTGAGATGCTTTGTCCCTCGTGTGGTGACAGCATCAGGAAACAAGCCCAGACCATCACCCACTGCCAGAGTGACACTTTTCACTTCAACATAACAATCTGGCAAACCTTCCTGCTGCAGCAAAAAGTCGATACGGCTTTTTTCTTCACCGTAAGGTACCTCTCTGCGAACCTTATCGTATTCTGTCAGCCCGGAAATCTGTTTCAGGTTCAGCGCTTCTGCCACCAGCTTGTTGGCTCTGCCAGTATTCAATCCGGCCAGGGTGCTTTTCTCCTCTGACCCGAACATAACGGGGATCTCGGCCAACTCCCAGGTGCAGGGATACTTGCGCTTGGGATTGCCGGAATCGAGATACCAGACCTGTTTACCCGGATAGAGACAATTTTTCATGGAACCGGTATTCGGACAGTGAAGGGTAATGATACTGCCATCCTCCAGCTCAACATCTGCCATGAACCGTTTATAGCGACGAAGCAGGCGGGCTGACTGAAGATTTTTTTCAAATTTCATATCAATATTTTATTAAATCGGACGTTAATATTCTAAATCTGAATTCTATGATACTCAGTTGACGGTTTCCTCCGACAGTATTTTGTGATTACTATGTAATATGTGGATGATCACTTGTCGACAGCGGCAGAAGCATTTTTTTATGGCGCATTGCCATAGGTTTTGGTAGTTTCATCGCTTCTGTGAGGAAGGCAAGAGGCATAGGGGCCAGATTTAGCAGCTGATTCTGGCAACCCGTAGTGTTGACCTCAGCTTTCAAGGAAGCCGGTCTTATCCGGCGTTCGGATGGAAAGCTTGGCAAGAAGTATGTCGAGCTACTTAATGAGAAGGTGATGAGGCTGTAATCATGTCAGCACAGAAAAAAGCCGATCAAGGTAATTTGCTTCGCTCTTTCACTCCGTATGTGGAGAAAGAAGGCGAAGAATACATGAATGAAAAGCAGGTCGAACATTTCACCAACATCCTAAGGCAATGGAAGCAGGAGTTGATGGAAGAAGTGGATCGCACCGTAAACCATATGCAGGATGAAGCAGCTAACTTCCCTGACCCGGCTGACCGTGCCAGTCAGGAAGAAGAGTTCAGCCTGGAGCTACGCACCCGGGATCGCGAGCGCAAACTGATCAGAAAAATCGATAAAACTCTGACTCGTATTGAGGAAGAAGATTACGGTTTCTGCGACTCTTGCGGTGTCGAGATTGGTGTGCGCCGTCTGGAAGCTCGACCTACAGCCACTCTTTGCATCGACTGCAAAACCCTGGCTGAAATCAAGGAGAAGCAGCTGGGTCAATAATACCCGGTCATTGCTGACTTCACACAAAGCCGCGAATCATATCGCGGCTTTGCTGTTTTTGCGTTTATCAAACTGTATTGCCGAAGCATCGACAATACTCCCTTTCATCTGCTTATGGTCTGATGAGCCTGAACATGCCGACAGCAAAAAAACCTGCTCTCAGTCAAGAAAAGTCAAACTACATTGGCCGCTTCGCACCTTCTCCTTCCGGTCCATTACACTTTGGCTCACTGGTCGCCGCGCTGGCCAGTTTTCTTGATGCCCGCTCGCAAAACGGAATCTGGCGGGTCCGCATGGAAGATATTGATCCTCCCAGAGAACAACCTGGCGCAGCCCATCAGATTCTGAAGTCGCTGGAAGTCTATGGCTTGCTCTGGGATGACCAGGTGCTCTACCAAAGCGAGCGTTACGAGGCGTACCAGGACATCATCAGTGACCTGAAGGTCAGAGGTTTCGTATACCCCTGCACCTGTACACGCAAAGATCTTCATGGAACAGGAGGCGTCTATCCGGGTATCTGTCGAGACAAAACAGTCAACACAAAATCCCCACACTCCCTGAGGGTCAGATGCCCTGATACAATCATTGCGTTTCAGGATCAGATCCAGGGATCGATCGAATATGCGCTGCCAGATCTGGGTGACTTTATCATTCAACGCAAGGATGGTCTCTTTGCCTATCAACTGGCCGTCTGTGCAGACGACGCTTACCAGGGAATCACACACATCGTCAGGGGTCATGATCTTCTCAATGCCACGCCCTGGCAGATCCATCTGTTGTCTCTGCTTAAGACTGCTGCGCCTGTTTATGCTCACGTTCCTGTTATCACCCTTGCAAACGGCGACAAGCTCAGCAAGCAGAACCATGCTCCCGGGATTCCTCTTGATCGACCTGAACAACAGTTAATTAAAGCGCTGAGGGCATTGGGACAGAATCCGGATGCCGAACTGGATGGCAGCAGTGTTTCCGAGATTCTGCAATGGGGTATAGAGCACTGGCAGATAGAAAAGGTCGCAAAACAGCCTTCTGTTGCCCTGCTCGCTCTTTCCCATACGACGTAAATCTACAAGCATTCAACCACCCTCGATACTTCGGACTCAGTATGTGGCAAATAGCATAAATACACTTCTGTGACAGCCGAAATATAGATTCATCAGAGGCAGGGGAGGTTTACCGTGAAGATTGGGCCAGGAAAAGGAATCCAGCGTCTGCCAGCTGAGCTTGAACGGGAAAAAACAGCCCCGGCAGTCTATAAAAACGGGAAAAAAATAGCACAACATGAAGCTGGTACACCTTACCAGACAAGAGACGGTGCAGGTCAACTTTCAGGCAGCAAACTCTCAGAACGGAGTATTTCCTCATTAAGTGACGAAGGCTACGAAACCGACTCCAGCTCAATATCACCGGATGATGAGTTCTTTGACACGGCATCCATCACATCAGAAAACTCTTTTGACAGTGCTCTGTCTGACGATGAGACTTTTGTTCACAATTACTGCGATAACGCAGAAGCTTTCATCAATGAATCATTTATTGATGACGAGAGCCCTGATGGCGAGCCGCTGTTCTGGACAGATGCCATGGTTCGGGAACTAAAAGCAATCGCCATTCGCGAGAATCGGCCAGTGACACTGGAAGATTACTATCCATTAAATCAGGCAAAACACCGTTCTCTTGGGCAAGGGAAGAATGCAGGCAGTGTCGATAAATTATTTTCTCAAACTTCTCTGCTTGAGCTGCCCATCTATCACTCAGAAGATATTAAGGACCGATTGGCTGAAATCTCTGGCCATTGTCTCCGGGGCACCCGCGCAGCAAAACCATTCAAAGAGCCAGCAGCGAATCAGAAACTCGAAAAAGCATTACTGGCAGGCGCGACAGCAGGTGCTATAGCGTCAGGTGCCGGTGTTGCTACTGCCAGCGCACTGCAAGCCCCCCATGATCCCGGCAAGTTTGATCACATTTCACCTAAAGATGTACCGATCAATGAAATAACAATATTCGCTTCACACAATACCGAGGCGCTTGCCGGCCAGGGTACGTTGCCATTGCTGGCCACCAATCAAAATATGCATCTGAAGGATATGCTGGACAAAACCCCAATTCGGGGGTTTGACCTCGACCTACATGAACACAATGGTGACATCGTCATCAACCATGGTGGTTTATTCGATGCTACGGTCAGCAGTGACAATATCCCTAAACTGGATAACGTACTCAAAACCATGGATAACTGGCTCGATCAGCCAGGTAATCAGGATGAGGTGCTGTTCCTGAATTTTGAAAACCGTGACAACCTGCCTTCGGGTGCGCTGGCAGATGCCTTTGGCCATGATGCCGTTCTCGACTCTCGTGAATACTGGAATATGTGGTCCGGGCTGGGGCGTGCTCCAACAATTGAAGAGATTCGTGGTGCAGGTTTCAAGGTCGTCGATTTTGACTATAACCGATACTTCAAAGCGGGCAGTGGCGAAACCGGATTCAGGGATATGCGCTTTGAGGCTACCTGGGAAGACCGGACACTGATGGAAAACGCTATTGATATGGATGCTCAGGCAGGTGATTTTAAAACGAGTGAAATCGCACCTCATATTACCACTGACCGCATTGATGAAATCATGGACTCCCCGGATGGAAAATGGGTCAGTCTGGATCAGGTGTCACCTGATGATTCCCGTTTTTTCAAACCGGAAGACCGTGACGAACTGGCATTAAAACCGGACCTGAAATTAATGGGCCTCTTTTATGAGAGTAATGAGGATTTTCAGTCCGCTTTGTTGGGGTTTGGTACCACCACCGCAGGGGCAACGGCTTCCCTTGCGCTCGCAGGTGGGGCTTATCAGGGATTCCTGAATGAAAAGAAGATTCGAAACCAGGATAAGCTGACGCCAGAACACCTCAAGGCCATGGAGCTGACGGCCATTCTGCAAAAGCGAAAAAACAGCAAGAAACATGCGGGTAAACCGTTAGGGAAAAAAGTAACCCTGGAAGAGGTTAAAAATCTCTACAAGCAAAATCAGCTGAAAGCCATAACCAAGGACACCATCATGGCCGGAGCCAGTGCTACCGTCAGCCTGACCGGATCGGCACTGGCCCTGGGAATGCTGTTCCCGCCCTTGATGCCTGCATTTGGTGGGGTGTCTGTCGGTGTTGCTGGCACGGGCACGATTGCTACCATAATGGCGACCGTTGGTAACCGAAAGCGGCTGGGCAAGGCTATTGACGAAGCCTTTAAGAATCCGGGAGTTCTTAAGGCGCTGCAAGAGCGGGTCGATGCTATGAACCTTGAAATTGAACAATGCGCCAACAGCAGTGGTCATGTCGATGAGCTTTTGTCCAGTATGGTTTCTGACCGTGAGAAAGGTGAACGCTTGCTGAAAGCCAGCACCGTGATGCTCAGTACCAGTCTTGTTGCACGAGCCAGTGGCATGAGCAAGTACGGAATGCCAGCCCTGGGCACGGCAGCAATGGGGGTTGGAGCCACCATTACCGGGGTGCTTGTAGCACTATCAGCGGCCTTGAACTTCCGCCATCGTCACAGCAAATTAAAGAGCCTTCCCCAGACTACCTCAGAAGTCCTGCGCCCGGACTACGGCAGAAAACAGAAGAGAAAACTGGGCTTGTTTGGCGATACGGCCTTTCAACGATTCCTTAAAAAAAACCGGACGAAAGTGATCAAAGACTTGGGCCTGAAGCCGGGCTGCACCAACAAAGAGATTTCATTTGCATTTTCACTGCCGGGCAACGAAACAAAACTGGAATTCTATTTACGTGGCTTTGCTGAAAAAGAATGGTTGAAAGACCTCACAGCATTCGCCAAAAAACAAAAAACCAGACAAAACATCGCAGAGGTTCGAAAAGATCCCAAGGCACTAAGAGCACTACTGAAACAGTACGCCATCAAACGGGTTGGGGACTTTGCCCATAACGACACCTTTGCGGAAGGGCGGTCTGGCACTCTCAAATTGGCACTGATCGGAGCATTCAGCGGTATTTTTTTCCTCCCTATGCTCGGAGTGGCTGCTGGTGTTCTTGGCATAGGGCTGGGTGTTTCGAAAGCCACAGCCGTTCATGAGCGAAAACTCTTTACCAAAAAGCTAACGGATCTTATAGATAATGAACCGGGAGAGGACGGGGAAAAAATAGCGGCCCATAATAGCCTGAATGGCATGATTGACAGCTGGACAAACATGCTGGCGAACAGGTCAAAAGCAAAGCCTCTGCCAGCGAAAACGCCTGCAACATCACCTGGGATTCCAAAGCAGCAATAAACTTTTTGTTGATTCAAAGTCTGTTTTGATATTTCCAATCGTTCACGACGAATGTTATATATAGGGCATTAACCTTGTCGAGAAAGATGTGTCTAAGGAGTGGATATGTCCGTCATCAACACCGTTATTAAAAAAATTGTACGTCGTTGGCTGCCTGCTGCCACATTGCTTGTTATCCCCCATTCTCTGGCGTTTACCTCTCAGGAAATCGAGCCCGTCCCGGGAGCTACATTCGATGTTACCGACTCTGAGTTCTGTCAAAAAGCTCGTTTTGAACGCGAAAAGGCTGTTGGCAAAGAACCGGATCTTTCGAAAATTGAGGTGGTCACCGCACAGGATGCTGCACTCTGCTTTACCCCGGATGAAAACCTGTTTTTCGTTGCTAACCAGGAAGCACAGAACATCCTTGGTCCTCACGCTCCCTGGTATTTGCAGATCAGCCGTGAGTTTCGTGAACGGGTGAAAGAAGCCTGCAAGATTATGGGCTACCAGAACGACGATGTCAGCCGGGCTTACGATCACTGCCTGGAGGACCGCTATGAAGAGCTGATGGGCCCTTACGAAGATAAGTATCGCAGGGAAGCAGGAAACTACCTCAGCAAAAGAAGACAGGTGGCAGAGAGTCTGGTGGTTCGTTGCGATGCCGCGTTGAGTATCAAACGCTCTCGCCTGCCAAGAGACCTCAAATTCCCTCTGGCTTATTACGATAAGCACATCAACGCCCTGCCCAGCTGGTTTCTGGAAGAAAAACTGGACGACACCGACTGGATCAGGAAAATGGCTGACCTGAAAGCCAACGAACTAATGAGCGACGTACTGGGCGACGACTGCCCGGGCAATATGGTTTACTGGGTGACCTACGATCCACCGGGTGTTTGATGTGGACAATACAAACCTCTGCACCTCCCGAGATAAATTCACCCTCTTTTGCGGTTTATCTCAACACTGGTTAACATGGACAGTCCGATTTAAAGCTCGTACTGAAGTTTCATGTACATCTATCGTCTGGTTTTGCTTCTGGTTATCAGTATCTACCTTTTCTCTCCCGCCATCATGGGATGGTGGATTACGACTGGCGATAGCTGGTACCAACCCTGGATTCTCTGGTTTTTCGTGATTCTGGCAGGCTTCCTGCTCCAGCCGAGAGGGAAGTCTGATGAGTTTTGAGCTCGAAGAACTCCTGCTGGTCAGTGTCGCCTATTTGCTGGCCTTATTCTTTTGTGCCTGGGCGACCGAGAAAGGTCTGATTCCCGAAAAATCACCCGCCACCCTGCTGTCTATGTTCTGTCTCTGGGAGTCTACGCCTCCAGCTGGGCCTATTTCGGCAGCCTGGGCTTCGCGAATGAGCACGGTTATGTTTTTCTAGCCTTCTATCTGGGTGTGAGTGGTGCTTTCCTGCTGTCTCCGGTTTTGCTCCATCCGATTCTTAAGATTACCCGAACCTACCAGCTCAGCTCACTGGCAGACCTTTTTGCGTTCCGGTTCCGTAGCCCTGTCGCCGGAACCCTGGCCACTGTATTGATGCTGACCGCAACCATGCCTCTGCTATCACTGCAAATTCAGGCGGTATCCGACAGTATTCACCTGATCAGCAAGGAGTACTCTCCGGAACGACTGGCCATCGTTTTCTGTGTCATGGTAGCCCTGTTTGCGGCTCTGTTCGGGACTCGTAATCCCTCAACCCGTGACAGACATCAGGGTCTGGTCATGGCAATAGCGGTTGAGTCAGTGGTCAAACTGGTGGTTATGGCAACCCTGGGCCTGGTAATTTTGTTTGAAGTTTTTCATGGTCTTGATGGCGTGGAAGTCTGGCTTGCTGTCCATCAGGATTCACTGATAGAAATGCAAACGCCGCTTGAGGACGGTCCCTGGCGCAGCATGCTGCTGATGTTTTTTGCTTCAGCGATTGTCATGCCACATATGTTCCATATGACTTTTGCCGAGAATCGTAGCCAGCGTTCTCTTCATATTGCCAGTTGGGCACTTCCCCTTTTTCTGCTGATACTGAGTCTGCCCACACTGCTGATTCTCTGGGCCGGTATCAAGCTGGACAGCCCGGTAGCGGCTGACTACTTCACGCTGTTCATTGGTCAGGCTCTGGATATGCCATGGCTAACCATTGTCGCCTACATAGGAGGGCTGGCAGCTGCCAGTGGCTTGACGATTGTCACAATACTGGCCCTGTCTTCAATGATCATGAACCATATAGTGTTACCCTATCACCCGCCTCGCCTTCAGATTGAGGTGAACATCTATCGCTGGCTGATCTGGTTCAAGCGATGCATTATTGTGGCACTGATTGTCAGTTCCTACGGCTTCTATCGCATGCTCGAAGCCGAGCGCGCACTCTATAATCTGGGGGTTATTGCCTACGTAGGCGCCCTGCAACTTCTGCCGGGAGCGCTCTGCGTACTCTATTGGCCCAAAGCCAATCATAAAGGATTTATTGTCGGCCTGATCGGCGGTACCACCTTCTGGTTCTTCACTATGATGTTGCCCCAGATGGTCGATTTCAGCCTCTTCAGTTCGACCATGAATGAAGTTTCGACCTATCTTTACCAACAGTGGCATCTGTTGGGTATGACTGCCTTGTCGGTCAATGCAGTACTTATCTATCTGGTCTCGAAGTTTACCCGTATGTCCCCCGAAGAGCGTTCAGCCGCCAGTGCCTGCCTGGTGGAAAGCAATAGCCGAAACGAGCAGAAAGTACCTGAAGCCAAGTCCGCCCATGATTTCCATGAAATGCTGAGCAAACCTCTGGGGGAACTGGTAGCCCAAAAGGAAGTATCCAGAGCACTCAGCGATCTCAACATGAGCGAAGACGAAAATCGCCCCCATGCGCTTCGTCGGCTAAGGGAGCGGATCGAGAAAAACCTTTCGGGCCTGATGGGACCGACTGTGGCCCACGATATCGTTGACACTTTCTTGCCCTGGGATGAAAACAAGGGTTACGTTACCCGGGACATTCATTTCATGGAATCCCGACTGGAGGCCTATCACAGCCGATTGAGCGGACTGGCCGGAGAGCTTGACGATCTGAGGCGATATCATCGGGACACCCTGAATAATCTTCCCATGGCTCTGTGTTCCGTGGATGCGGCGGGAGAAATTATGCTCTGGAATCAGGCTATGAGTCATATGACCGATATTCCCGCCTCGGATGTCCTGGGCAGCCCCCTGAACCGGATTCCAGAGCCCTGGAATAAGATTCTCAGCAACTTTGCCCGGATAGACAGTCACCACCTTCCTAAACATGGTGTAGAAATTAATGGGCAGTTGCGTTATATCAATCTTCATAAGGCTAACCTTGAAGCACCATTATCCGGTGTCAGTGGCAACAAAGTGATGCTGCTGGAAGATCATACTGAAAACCAGATGCTGGAAGATCAACTGTTTCATAGTGAACGACTGGCTTCCATTGGACAGCTGGCGGCTGGTGTCGCCCACGAGATTGGCAACCCGGTCACGGCTATTGATTGTCTGGCCCAGGAGCTGAAAGCCCTTTCAGAAGAAGACGATACCCGGCAAGTGGCGGGTCAGGTACTGGAACAAACCAAAAGAGTTTCCAGAATTGTGCAAATGCTCATGAGCTACTCCCATAACGGTAAGAATCGATCAGAAACGAGCACTCATGAACCCGTCGATCTTTTTACCAGCGTTCAGGAGTCTATCAGCCTGTTGCAACTTGGACGAAAGAGCAGCAATATCAGCTTTCTTAACTTATGTGATCCAGATCACAGGGTGACGGGTGACCCACAGAAACTGCAACAGGTTTTCATCAACCTGCTGAATAATGCTGTGGATGCTTCCGATGAGAAAAGCACAATCACTATACGAACATCGGCCTCTGTCCATACCATCAAAATCGAAGTCGAAGACCAGGGTCATGGCATTCCTGCCAGCATTCAGGAGCGTCTGTTTGAACCCTTCTTCACCACCAAAGAGACGGGTAAAGGTACCGGCCTCGGTCTGGCACTGACCTGGAATATCATTGAAGAGCACTTTGGTACCATCAGAGTCATCAGCCCAACCGATAAAAATCTGGATAAAGGTACACGTTTTGAAATTTCCCTGCCGCGTCATGAGCCGCAGAGCATCAGGCAGCAGCATGGTTATATGACTTATCGGTCCCATGATTCATGGGAGCAGGAGGGGGAAACCGTATGAACCCGGGTAATATTCTCATTGTTGAGGACGAAGAGATTATTCGTGCCTCCCTGAGAAGACTGTTGGAAAGAAACGACTACAACGTCAGTGAAGCAGGTTCTGTCCACGAAGCTGAGTTGTCCTATACATTAAAAGACTTTGACCTGATCATCAGCGATTTGCGCCTGCCTGACTCACCCGGTACCGAGATGATCAACCTTGCTGAGGACGTACCGGTCCTGATTATGACCAGCTATGCCAGCCTGAACTCAGCCGTGAGCACCATGAAAATGGGCGCTGTTGACTATATTGCCAAACCCTTTGATCACTCTGAAATGCTGGAACGTGTTGCCGCTATTATGGCGAGCAAACCGGCATTAGCTGACAAATCAACTGAAGACGTGCTTAATGACACACACACAGGATACAGCGGTATTCTGGGGCATTGTGACGCCATGAAGCTGCTCTTCAAACGCATCCGGAAAGTGGCCCCGACCGATGCCACTGTCCTGATTCAGGGTGAGTCAGGTACAGGTAAAGAACTGGTTGCCAGAGCCCTCCATGAGAACAGCCGCCGTGCCAATGGCCCAATGATCTCGGTTAATTGTGCCGCCATTCCGGAGACCCTCATTGAATCAGAACTTTTTGGTCACGAGAAAGGTTCCTTTACCGGAGCCACTGCTGCCCGGACGGGCCTGATTGAAGCAGCCAATACCGGCACCCTTTTCCTTGATGAAATCGGTGAACTTCCCCTGGAGGCCCAGGCTCGATTGCTTCGGGTTCTGCAGGAAGGAGAAATCAGAAGAGTGGGCTCCGTGCAATCCCAGAAAGTCGATGTACGACTGATTGCTGCTACCCACAGAAATCTGCGCCAGCTCTCTGCAAGTGGTGACTTCCGTGAAGATCTCTATTATCGATTGAAAGTGGTAGAACTGAGAATTCCGGCTCTGCGTGAGCGAGGCAACGATGTCCTGATGCTTGCAGAGAAGCTGCTGGAAAAAGTCTGCAGCAAGATGGAGCTGGAAGTGTATTCCTACTCTCCTGAAGCCATGGCAGCTATCTGTCAACATCAGTGGCCGGGGAATGTGCGAGAGCTGGAACATGCCATCGAGAGGGCTGTCATTCTCTGTGACGATGACATCATTACGCCCGAGACTCTGGATCTGGATGTTCACGTCAAATCGACTTTCTTCAGGACTGACACCGGCAATGCTGGCAGTAACAATGTGGTTGAGACTCAGGATGGTTTGTCACTGGAAGATTACTTCCAGCGCTTCGTGCTTGAACACCAGAATCAAATGACCGAAACCGAACTGGCTCAGAAACTCGGCATTAGTCGTAAAACACTTTGGGAAAGGCGACAACGACTGGGTATTCCCAGGAAAAAAGCCTCAGCCTGAAACTGTCTGAAGATTAATCAATCTAATCAGGTCATCTTTCTGATTGCTCATCAAGACCCCCAGTTCGATGGGGGCTTCTTAAGCAAATTAAGGATAAATTATTTTTAAAACTAAATAACGGCTCTTTCATAATGGATCGAGCTATCAAATCAATGGGAAGATACCTGAACACTGCCTATAATTTTTCTGTTGCTTTCGCAACACCTCAGCATCTCTATTTTCATTTTCATTTTCATTGAGAATATCTATTATGAATCTGCTACAACCAGACGGCTTATGTCGCAGAGCTTCTCTTGTTGCATTATCAGGCCTGTTCATCGGCTTCACTCCTCTCAGCCATGCGGAGTTCGCAGACGATGCAACGAAACAGGTCGAAGCTGTTTATAATGAGGGCATCGGCTTGAATGGAAACGTTGATCTCGGCAAATGCGTAATGCGAGTTAATCCCGACAGTCAGGCAGAAACCAAAAATCCAGCACAAGCCATTTTTAATCATCCGGGCAGTATCAGGGATGTGGGTATCAGCCTCAATAGATCTCACCTTGTAAAAGCAACATTTGATGACATGCAAGATCCTACCTATCTGGTACGCTCTGAAGACCTCATAATCGCGTCAGACACCGGCAACAAGCCGGGTTGGGTAATCAGAGAGTTCAGGTTTACCAAGGGAAAGGCTATGGAAGCAAGAGTGCAGCTCAATGATAGCATAGCGTGGACCTGGGACTGCAGTGACGCCGCTGTTAACATAACTAATGTACGGTTTCAGGACGACCTTCAACATGCTCACCCCGCACACCCCGATCAACCCGACAAAAAGCCACCTGCAGAGCTGTAATGGTATCTTCATGAGCCGGACTTGAGCTGGGCAATTTTCAGCTCGTTTCTGGCCACCTTGAGATGGCTGATAGCGTCCAGCCCCATTTTCTTTAATCTTGACTCCTGGGCAGTCTGTTCACGATAGGCTGCCTCGGCGTCATCCAGCTCGGATTTGAGCACATCCATTTTCTTCGCCAGCTCTTCATCGGCTTCATGACTGGCTTCCAGCAAAGCCATCTGGCCATTAAGCCGGGTCAGTTTTTCGGAGCACTCTCCAACCCGGTGCTGGGTCTCTTCAAGATTTTTCAAAATAGAAGTTTCAAAGGCTTCTGCATCACTGACTCGCTGCTGGAGCTGCTGAAGATGTTCAGATTCCATGAATGCTGTTATTTCCTCGCTGCTTCTTTATCAATTCTTTCCAGGTCTTTTTTCATTGACACAGGATATTGCTGCTGGATTTCATCCATACTATCGCCAAACATAATATGTTCAATAAACTCCCTATTAAAGAGCTTGAATTTTTCGGGATCTTTCATGGCTCCCAACAGGCAAGCGCTGAGATTGGACCTGAGCCTGACTTTTTCACCAAAAACCAGTCCTGAAGCCAAAATATCGGCCAACACCTGTCGATAATCACTGGGGTTGCGCAGGTTATCCATGGACTTCTCCAATGCCTGGATACTCATTGCTTTGTGAGGCGTTATACCTTTGAGAAAAGCTCTCATCTGGGTTCCGGAAGGCTTCAAAGGAGGTTGTTCTGACGACTTGAAACTGACCTTGTCGGACAGTATTCTGGTAACCGTTTGCTTCTGCTCTCCAATTATTGGCTCTGCAACTTTTGATGCTTCATCCTTCTTTAGTGGCTGTTCTTGACTTTGCGTTTTCTCTGGCGGTCCGGTTTTCTTCCTGGAAGCTTGTTTTTCTGCTTTCTTCTGTTGCCTGAGACCTCTATCGATTGCTCTTTGCTCTTGCTTCTTTGCTTTTTCGGATTCTCGCGCTGACTTCACTTTTTCTTTTAACGAGGCCACTTCGAGCTGCAACTGTTTTGCTTCAGCCCTGGCGTCCGAAATGTGTTGCTTGATCAAGGTTTTTACGGCCTCTGTATCAATGCCATGCCTGACCTGCTTTTCATCGGCTTTGGCCAGTAACTTCTCACCATGGGCCGCCAGAGCGTTCGCTTTCTTCTGAGCCCTCTGCAAAGACTTGAGCTGTTCTCCCAATCTTTTGCTGGACTGATCTTTGGCTGCTATCACCTTACTGCGAATTTTAAGTACCGACTTACCCAGAGACAATGACTCTTTTTGCAACCTTTCAAGTGCCTGATGCGCTTTCTTTTCAGCCTTTGCGGCCTTCTTTTGCTTTGCTTTCAGATCCTTCTGAGCCCGCTCCAGATCCTTCACTTCCTGCTTTCGTGTACTCAGCAACTGGTCAGAGTCCCGGGCTGCACGAAATGCCTCGCTTTCAGCTCTGGTCATTCTCTTACCGCCCAGTCCCAATTCCAGCAAGTTCTCCTCCATTACTCCCTGTTTGGCGAGACTGTGAGCCTCGGACTTAAGCTTCCTGGCTTCTTTCAATGAAGCATTGGCGTCTTTCAGAGCCGCTGTCAGGGCATCTTTGCTGCTTCTGTCGACTTTGGGTCTTGCTTTCGAGCCTTCCCAAGAAATTTTTTCCCGAACATTACTGACTTTGGATAAAAGTTGCTCTTCGCGGGAAGGTCCTGAAGGCAATTTCTTCTTCACATCATCGGGCGAAGCCGCCTGAATATCGAATTCTGACAGGCTTTTGCCAGACAGTCCGGAAGGCTCAAGGCTGCCATTATTCAGACTGACGCTCAGATCAACCCTGATGATAGAGTCGCGATTGAGACGAGCAGGATTTTCAGCTTCTTGCCGGATGAGAAGCGCAGAATCTGTTCCTGAGGTTTTGGGGAGGGTTGGGGATATCCCTGCCTGTGAAATGCTGGATTGAGACATCGGGTTCCTGACCATTTTGTAAACAGGCCTCGGAGAAGAGACCCTTTATTTTTAATCTAGCAGCCAGGATCTGAGTCAGCGTCTCATCCAGTCATGATACTTCTTGACCCACTTCAACAAACCTTCCGGCGCATGGGCCCGTTTCCACTCACCTGCAGCAAATTTGTTGGATTCGCTGAGCGTAGGGTAAATGTGAATAGTGCCAAGAATCTTGTTCATTCCCAGACCGTGTTTCATGGCGGTGATGTATTCGGTGATCAGTTCACCGGCATGGTAACCCACGATAGTGCACCCCAGAATCTTGTCACTGCCCGGTCTGGTCAGAACCTTGATAAACCCTCTGGCTTCCTCATCGGCAATAGCCCTGTCCAGATCATCAATACCGTAGCGGGTGATTTCGTAGGGAACTCCCTGTTCTTTGGCTTCCGTTTCATTAAGGCCTACTCTGGCCACTTCCGGATCAGTAAACGTACACCAGGGCATGACCGAGTAATCCACTTTGAACTTCCTGAAGCGTCCGAAGAGTGCGTTCACAGAGGCATACCAGGCCTGGTGCGCTGCTGCATGTGTGAATTGATAAGGTCCCGCCACATCACCGCAGGCGTAGATATTCGGGAATCGTGTCTGCAAATATTCGTTCACAGCAATGGTTCCACGCTCTGTGGTTTCTATCCCGAGTGCTTCCAGCCCCAGGCTGCCGGTGTTGGCTTTGCGACCTGTGGCAAACAGGACAGCATCGAAATCAATGTCAACGGTTTGGCCTTCATGCTCAGCTACCAGCCATTGTTTATCACCTTCTTTGTGAAAGGATCGGGTTTCGTGCTTCAGCTTAAGATCAACCCCGTCTTTGCGAAACTGAGACATCACCTCCAAAGAAACATCCGGATCTTCTCGGTGCAGCAGGCGGGGACCATGATCGAGCAGAGTCACATTGACACCCAGTCGGGTAAAAGCCTGAGTCAATTCACAACCGATCGGTCCGCCGCCGACGACCAGCAGCTTTTGTGGTTTTTCACGAATATCCCAGAGAGTATCTGATGTGTAATGGGTAATCTGATCAACACCGGGCAAAGGCGGCACAAAGGGTCTGCCGCCACTGGCGATAATAATATTTCGGCTGGAAATCCGCTGACCGTCCACCTCAATTTCCCAGGGACTGACCAGCCTGGCTTCACCCGTAACGCAGTTTACGCCCAGACCGGTATAACGTTCGACCGAATCATGGGGCTCAACCTGCTTAATGACCGATTGCACTCGTTCCATTACAGCGGTGAAATTGACATCAGCCTGCACATTCTCCAGGCCAAATTCGTCGGCTCGCTTCATGTAATGGGCCATCTTGGCAGATCGAATCAAAGCCTTGCTGGGAACACAGCCGGTATTAAGACAATCGCCACCCATTCTATGCTTTTCAATCAAAGTGACTCTGGCTTTCACGGCCGCTGCAATGTAGCTGCTTACCAGTCCGGCAGAACCCGCTCCTATCACAGTCAGGTTATTATCGAACCTGCGGGGTTTTCTGAAGCCCTTGTAAACACCGGAATGACCCAACATGCTTACTCCTCCTTATTTTCTTCACTGATTGAAGGCTTTTTGATCAGGCTGATAGCTTTACGTGCCAGCCATGGGAAAATCCCCAATAATACAAAGGAACCAATAAGCCCCGGTGTTAAAATACCACTGACGGATAATTCCTGAACCTGTCCCAGCTGAGCACCGGCATTCACATACACAGCCGTTCCCGGCAGCATGCCAAGCTGACTGACCCAGTAAAACGTTCTGGCTTTCATGGGCGTCAGTCCCATAACCAGGTTAATCACAAAGAAAGGAACTGCAGGAATCAATCTCAAGGTCAGAAGATAAAACAGACCGTCTTTCTCAATACCCTTGTTAATGGTTGCCAGATATTGGCCAAACTTACCCTGGACCCATTCCCGCAACAGCGTTCTGGAAATGAGGAAAGCCAGGGTGGCCCCTATCGTGCTGGCAAAAGAGATCACTATCAGGCCCGTCGTAAACCCGAAAATAGCACCACCAACCAGAGTAAGAATAACAGCGCCCGGAAGCGAAAGCGCCGTTACAGCCACATAAATGGCAAAGAATACGGCAATGGTAAGTGCAGGATTATCGCTGTAAAGCGACTGAAAATAATCACGAGTCAGATATTGTTGTGCATCCAGTGCAAAAAATGCAGTAATGGCTGCCATAACAGCCACCAGTAGAATGATTTTACTTTTATTCATACAAGGAATCTTCCTGCGGAACGGTTGCAACATCCTGTCGGGAAAGCGCATAACGCATCTTTTTCGTATAATGCCTGTCAGACTATACGTTAGCTACACCCATAAGGTTTCACACGTCATGAACCGGACATTTCGCTCTATCCCCTCATAACGAACAGGGTTGACGAGCGAAACAAATACTTTTAACCACCCTCTTCAGAGTGTAATTATGATCCAGCGACCCTTCCCGGCAAGCCGTCCCAGACGCATGCGTTTTGACGATTTTTCCCGCCGTCTGATGAGAGAAAACCGCCTCACTGCGGATGATCTGATCTACCCGGTATTCATTCTTGAAGGCTCTCGTCACCGGGAAGCTATTCCTTCAATGCCGGGCATAGAACGAATGACGGTCGATGAGCTGATTCGTGAAGGTGAAGAGCTTCTGGAGCTGGGTATTCCGGCCATTGCCCTGTTTCCAGTCACACCGGCTGAGAAAAAGTCTGATGATGCCGCCGAAGCCTGGAATCCGGAAGGCCTGGTTCAGCGGGCCGTTCGTGAGTTAAAACAAAAACTGCCGGAGCTGGGCATTATTACTGATGTGGCCCTGGACCCATTCACCAGTCATGGACTGGACGGTCTGATTGATGAATCAGGTTATGTCGTAAACGACCCGACCGTTGATGTCCTGGTTAAACAAGCTCTGTCTCATGCCGAAGCAGGAGCTGATATTGTCGCACCCTCCGACATGATGGATGGCCGAATTTCTGCCATTCGCACCCGACTCGAAGAGACCGGTCACCTGAACACCCGGATTCTCGCCTACTCTGCCAAATACGCATCCAGCTACTACGGCCCATTTCGCGATGCTGTGGGCTCTGCGGGCAATCTGGGCAAAAGCAACAAGCATAACTTCCAGATGGATGTAGCCAATATTGATGAAGCTCTGCATGAGATCGCAGCTGACCTCAATGAAGGAGCCGACATGATTATGGTTAAACCCGGTATGCCTTATCTGGATGTTGTCAGAAGAGCCAAGGATGAATTCAAGGCACCCACCTTTGTTTACCAGGTCAGTGGCGAGTACGCCATGCATCAGGCGGCCATTGCCAACGGCTGGCTGGACCGAAATGCCATCATGATGGAGTCTCTGCTCTGTTTCAAACGAGCCGGAGCCGATGCCATTCTGACCTACTATGCCAGAGAAGCGGCTCGCCTGATCAGGCAATAACGCCTTAGCACTCAACTCAGTCATCAAAACGTCGTACAATTACGTTATAACAAGAGCCCATTGTCAGTCCGGCTTATACATGAATTCGTATACTGCCACTACCGATGCTGTAAGAGGTCCCATGGATAATTCAAAAGACCGGGAACTCCCTGAACCCGGAGTCAGCACAAAAGAGAGCCAGGAGCCTGTTGCTCCAACGCCTCGTATTACAGACCTTAGCAACCCGGACTACTACATCAACAGGGAGCTGAGCCATTTACAGTTCAACCGCCGTGTGCTTGAGCAGGCGATGAACGACGACCACCCCCTGATTGAACGTCTGCGGTTTCTGTTGATTTATAGCTCAAACATGGATGAGTTTTTTGAAATCCGAGTTGCCGGCCTGATGCAGCAAGTAGAGTTTGCCCGTGAACAAGTGGGTTTGGATGGCCTGGGTCCTCAGGCGGTGCTGAAAGAGATCAGCCATCAGGCCAAGCAAAATGTTCAGCTTCAATACGAAATCCTGAACGACAAACTGCTGCCTCGTCTGGCCAGGCAAGGCATTCGATTTATTCGGCGTCATCAGCTGAACGACAAACAGAAAGCCTGGATCAAGCGCTTCTTCTATAACGAAGTCATGCCCATCATCAGTCCCATTGGACTGGATCCGGCTCACCCCTTCCCGAGACTGGCCAACAAACTGCTCTGCTTTATTGTGGCAATGGAAGGCAAAGACGCATTTGGCCGTGAAACGGGTATGGCTGTTATTCCTGCGCCAAGATCGTTACCTCGGGTCGTTGAACTGCCCGATGACGTCTGTGACAAGGGCGGTAGAAATTATGTCTTTCTGTCATCTATCATCCACTTGCATATGCAGGACCTGTTCCCGGGTATGACCATCAAAGGGTGTTACCAGTTCCGATTGACCCGAAACAGTGATCTGGACCTTGAAGACGAAGTAGAAGATCTGGCCAAGGCCCTGCAGGGTGAGTTGCTCTCCCGCCGCTACGGAGAGGCAGTGCGCCTTGAAGTGGTCGATAACTGCCCAGAGCCACTGGTTGACTTCCTGCTGAAAGAATTTGGCCTGACGGAGGATGAGCTCTACCGGGTCAATGGTCCGGTGAACCTGATCCGAATGATGTCGGTATGCAACGAGGCATCACCCGAGTTTGAGCACATGACCTTCCCCAGCTTTACACCCAGTTACCCCAAGGCGTTGCAAGCCCGAAGCTCACGGTCTGTTAATATGCTGGATGCCATTCGCAAGTCCGATATTCTGCTGCATCATCCCTTCGAGTCCTTCACTCCGGTTGTAGATATGCTGCGCCAGGCGGCTACTGATCCTAATGTTCTGGCAATACGTCAGACGTTATATCGTACCGGAGCTCGCTCCGAGATGGTCGATGCTCTTGTGGAAGCGGCCAGGAAAGGTAAAGAAGTCACGGTTATCGTGGAAATCCGGGCACGTTTTGACGAAGAAGAAAATCTGGCACTGGCAAGAAGACTTCAGGAAGCCGGAGCGGTTGTCGTGTATGGAGTGGTTGCCTACAAAACCCACGCCAAACTGATTCTGATTGTTCGTCGGGAAGGAAAAAAGATTCAGCGTTACGCACACCTGGGTACCGGAAACTATCACGCGGGTAACGCACGACTCTATACCGACTATAGCTTGCTGACCTGCGACAAGGATATCACCAACGATGTTCGCAAAATCTTTCAACAGCTGACGGGGATGGGTAAAGCGGTGCGCGTGCGTAAGCTTTTCCATGCGCCCTTCACACTCAAGAAAAGCCTGATCGAACTGATCAATCAGGAAGCCGTTAATGCCAGAGAAGGTAAACCGGCTCGTGTGATCATCAAGGTAAACTCACTGACTGAAAGCCATTTGATAAAGGCTCTTTTCCGGGCTTCACAGGCCGGTGTCGAGATTCACCTGATCATTCGGGGTATTTGCTGCCTGAGGCCCGGTATTGCCGGATTGTCAGAAAATATTCAGGTGCGCTCTATTGTCGGCCGTTTTCTTGAACACACCCGGGTTTTCTACTTTGAGAACGATGGGAAATTCAGAGTCTACTGCTCCAGTGCTGATGGTATGGTTCGTAATCTGGATATGCGCGTTGAGACCTGCTTTCCCATTGAAGAGCCGAAGCTGGCTGCACGAGTGAAGAAAGAGCTGGAACTGTATCTGTCAGATAATACCCTTAGCTGGCAACTACAAAGTGATGGTCAGTATCTGCAGAACAAGCCATCACGGGGCCATCGTCGCAGGAATGCCCAGAGAAGGTTGCTGGAAACACTTGCAAACTACACTCACTGATTTGCAGAGAGGGATTCAGGACAAAGTTGATTTTTTGCCTGAATCCATCGACCGCACAATTACAGGAACAGTTCTTTCACAGTACGCGATGTTCAAAACAAGGCATTTGCTTTCTGATCTCCTGCAGTGCTTTTATGTTCAGCTCGGTGGTCAGTACACAGGGAGTGTTATCGGCCTCTGCAAGCACTTCACCCCAGGGCGAAACAATCATGCTGTGTCCCCAGGTTTCTCTCTTGTTGGGATGAGTCCCGCCCTGGTTAGCCGCCAGAACATAGCAATGGTTCTCGATAGCGCGGGCTCTTAATAACGGCTCCCAGTGGGCCTGACCAGTCACCCTGGTAAATGCGGAAGGTACAGTAATGATTTCTGACTCCCTGACTCTCAGTTCTCGATAGAGCTCTGGAAAACGAACGTCATAGCAGATGGTCAGGCCTGTTCTGGCAAATTCCATATCCACTACATTCAGATCATTCCCCGGCGAATAGTCATCGGATTCCCTGTAACGGCGAGTGCCGTCCGATATATCGGCATTAAAGAGATGGATCTTGTCGTAGCGGGTGACTTCATTACCCTTGGGGTCATAAACAAAGCAGGACGCCCTGCTGTTCTCTCCTTCATTGACGACACAGGGTATAGACCCCCCTACCAGCCAGGCCCCGAATTGTCGGGCAATGCGGGACATCCAGTTTCTGACCACGCTGGTATTGTTGCCCAGAGCGGGAATATCCCCCCCCAACTGAGCAAAACATTCAGGCAGCACAATTATGTCAGCTGAAGACTCCATGCTTGAAAAAAGATCTTCTGCCTGCTTAAGATTGGCTTGAACATCAGGTCCGGAACACATCTGGACCACAGCAGCGGTTACCGCTTTACTCATAGGCTTTCCCCTCTGCCATAGGTTAACCTCTCCAGTTTAATAGATCTGATAATACCAATCGAACTTTCTAACTCGCTATTGCGCTGAAGATTTGAGCCTTAATCCTGCGTTGGCGACCGTCGCCATAGCCAAGGCGCAAATCTCCATGCTCATCACGGGAGTTAAAGAGCACAATTGGTATTAGACCCGTCTCTCAAGAAGCCGATTTACACCAGCATTCAGATCAGATTGAGCAAAGTTTACTTTAGATAATGTTGTTACTTGTTAACCGAATCTCGTTTATTGTTATCGTCAGACAACATCCCGACTCGCAGCGGTTTGTTGAATTTCAGCAATGTTTATAAAAAAAGAGATGATCTCAATCTATGTGTCTGATTACCCTGCACTGGCAACCAGAGGCTCAGTACCCGCTGATTCTGGCCGCCAACCGCGATGAGTTCTATGAGCGGCCGGCAAGAACCATTCACTTCTGGGAAGACAATCCGGAGATTTTTGGTGGCCGGGATTTAGAAGCCGGAGGCAGCTGGCTGGCCCTGAGTCGCAAAGGCAGAATGGCCGCAGTCACCAACTATCGGGAATCGCCTGTTTACCCGGGAACCTTGTCCCGTGGTCACCTGGTAAGTGATTTTTTAAATAGTGATCTGTCACCCAAAGAATTCCTGAACCAGATTCATCTTAAAGCGGATCATTACTCCGGCTTTAACCTGTTGGCCGGTGATTCCAGCGGTCTTTACTACTACTCCAATCGTATGGGTCGTGTTGTTTCACTGAAGCCTGGCTTCCATGCACTTAGCAATCACCTCTTGAACAGCCCCTGGCCCAAGCTGGAGAAAGTCAGGCAGGGACTGGCGCTGCATGTCAAGCATCACCAGAAACCCGAACCTGAAGGCTTGATTTTTATGATGCACGACAGTTCAAAAGCGCCCGATGACCAACTTCCCGATACCGGTGTAAGCCAGGAGCAGGAAAAGTTTCTATCCAGCTGCTTTATGGCCAGTGAACATTATGGAACCCGAAACACCAGTGTCCTGATTCTCGACAAACAGGGTTCTCTCAGCTGGACCGAGCAAATCTATCTGCCCTACGGAGAAACTGGAAAAAAACTCCGGTTCTCAATGTCATTTCCAGTGTCATGGTAGCCAGCCACCTGATTGGTCGACCTAAAAAAAGACCACAAAGCAGCCAAAAGCAGCTAACTTTCATAGCATGTAGTTTGTCTCTATTCCTATTAGAAGGTCTGAAACATCGCTTTCAGCATCTTCCGAAAAGTGCACGTTTTCGCAGTCAATACGAAGTCACTGAACCCCGCACTAGAAATACGGGGTATCCTGTTGAGGTAAAACGATGAGATCACAAGCTCTGATCCGACTTTATCAGTCCCTGCTGGCCGCGCTGGTGCTGTTGTTCTCCATGACCCTGCAAGCCGCTGGAGGTTGGCAGCAAATTGGCGAAAAGCATATAATCCCTTCTCAAGACACGGCAACCATCAAAATATCTTCTGCAGACGAAGATACTTCCTACAAAACCATCAAATTTCATATCACTCAGGGCAGCTTGAAGATTCGTTCTGCCAAGGTGCACATGAGTGACGGACAAGTGATTGACCTGAGTGTCCAGAAGTTAGTGCTGCCAGGACTGGAAACACGCGGATTCCCGATTCCTGACCATGGCCGCTCTATTAAAAAAATTGTACTTTATATTCAGGCTCCCCTCGATCACTCATCCAATGTGGTGGTCTATGGAATCAAAGCTGACACTTCCGAGAAGAAATCCTAGCTCTGATACAAAGTTTCTGTCGTGTTATCCTTTTCAAAGCTCAGGATCTACTGTCAGCGACTCAGACCATGGAAGGTCTGCACTACTAGGAGCCTGACCGAGAATAGACTGCCCTACGCGGCAACTGCTCCTGCGTTGCTCTAGCTCCTGCATCCATGCAGTCGTGCGGCGGCAGCAAATTGGTCTGAAAATCCGCTTTTGTTCGTCAAATAGCTCGCTATTCTCCTTACAAAACCGAATTTTCATCCTCAATTTTCTGCCGTCCTCGCTACGGGGTCGCCTAGACGGGCGCTATTCTCGGTCAGGCTCCTAGCTGGAGAAGCGCTTGCTTTTGATACCCATGACTTTACCAAGTCCCTCACGACAAAGAGCCAACTCCAGCGAACTCCTGATCAAATGAGAATTGTCCAGCATCATCACGTCATCAAGAATCTCTCTGGCTCTTTCCAGAGTGATTTTCCTGAGCGCCCATTTCACCTTGAGCAAGTTGGTGGCACTCATGGAAAGCATGTCAAACCCCATGGCCATAAGAAGAACAGAAGCGACTGGATCACCGGCCATTTCACCACAAATACCGACGGTTCGGCCTTCTTTATGACAATCTTCGACCACTTTTCGAAGCGCCTGCAAAACAGCCGGATGGAAAGAGTGATATAAGTCAGCCACCCTGGGATTATTTCGATCCACTGCCAGAAGATATTGCGTGAGATCATTAGAACCGATCGACATGAAGTCTACACTCTGCGCCAGTTCACGGACCTGATAGACCGCAGCAGGAACCTCAATCATAACTCCGACGGGAGGCATCACAACCGATAAACCTTCAGCTGACACTTCGCCATGCGCTCTGTGGATAAGATGCAGTGCATCTTCTACTTCATAAACACTGGTCACCATTGGCAACATGATTCGAAGATTATCCAGTCCAACACTGGCTTTAAGCATCGCCCGGATTTGAACCAGAAATATTTCCGGATGATCCAGGGTTACACGGATACCTCGCCACCCCAGGAAGGGGTTGTCTTCCTGAATGGGAAAGTAAGACAGAGCCTTGTCCCCGCCCACATCCAGCGTACGCATGGTGACTGGTCTGGGGGCAAAGGCTTCAAGCTGCTGACGATAAATTTTTTCCTGCTCTGCTTCACTGGGGAATCGTTCCTTGAGCATAAAAGGAACTTCGGTACGATAAAGACCCACACCTTCTGCTCCACGATCCAGTGAACGAACCGTGTCAGTCATAAGACCGGTATTAACCCACAGTGGTAAACGGTGATTGTCCGGGGTAACACAGGGCAGGTCACTGATTGCTTCAAGCCCTTCGCTGAATTCTTTTTCTTCTTCGACAACGGCCTGATAGTGTTCCAGCAGTTCTCTGGAAGGCGAGGCATAAACCAGCCCAAGGTTGCCATCGACAATCAGTTGCTTGCTGGACATCTTGTGATAGGGCAGATCGACTGCCCCCATTACAGTGGGAATGCCCAGAGCCCTGGCCAGAATAGCCGCGTGGGAATTGCTCGAACCCCGTATAGAGACAAGACCCGCGAGCTTCTCCTGGGGAACATCTGCCAGCATACTGGCCGTCAGTTCTTCACTAATCAGTATGGTTTGATCGGGGTAGGTTATGCATTCATGATCGTGTTGCTGGATACTGGCAAGAACCCGACGACCCAAGTCTTTTACATCAACCGCACGCTCACGCATGTATGGATCGTCCATCATTTCAAAAGTACGTACGTGCTCGTCTATTACCTGCCTGAGCGCTCCCGGTGCCCAGTTACCCTGCTTCACCCGGTTCCTGATTTCCAACCCCAGAGCATTGTCGTCCAGCATCCGAAGATAGACATCAAATAATGCTTGCTCTTCTGCCGGCAGATGGCCAGAAAGTTTTTCGGCTGTGGCCTTCATTTCCGAACGAACCGACTCCAGAGCCAGATCCAGAGAGTCCAGTTCTCTTTTGATGTCGTGACAGGTACGATCAGGAACGGCCCCCAAATCCGCCACCGGAGAAGCGACAACGGCTTCACCAATGGAAACACCGCTCGCGCCAGGCGTCCCCTGAAAGCGAGCTGTCTTGCGGGTATTGACCGTAACATGCAGGGAACCTGTGGCCTCAGCATGGGCAATGACACCTGCAAGCTGGGCAGACATGGTGACCAGAAAAGCCTCTTCATGCTCGTCAAACCGGCGTTGTTCTTTTTGTTGAACCACCAGCACACCCAGAATCATCCGATGATGAATGATGGGAACCCCAAGAAAAGCATGAAACTTTTCTTCACCGGTTTCTTTAATGTAACGATATTTAGGATGAGAGGAAGCTGCTTTCAGATTAATGGGCTCTTCTCTGAGACCGACCTGACCGATAAGACCTTCAGACTGGAATAAACGAGCGACACCGACAGCCTTTTTATTGAGGCCCTCTGTCGCCATAAGCGTATAGGTAGCCTGTTCAGCATCGTAGAGATAGACTGAGCAGACTTCGGTATTCATCGCATCCCGAACCCGCCGCACGATAATATTTAGCGCAGCCTGCAAATCCGAGGCGGCACTGACTTCCTGTACAATCGTACGCAGGGTGTTCAGCATGGTGACTTAGTCCAGTCTGCTTATCTGTCTCCTGTGTCTGCTATCTAAAAATAACAGACGCCCGTCTCTGTTGTTTACCATGAAATGGTTTCTGTGTGATGACTGTCAGAAACAGGCTTTCATCACGCAAGTGCAAGGATAGCACCTCAGTGAATATTATCTGTGCCTTTCAGGCTGATGTCAGCATTGGCAACAGTCTCAGTGTCAAAAGTCATGACAATTACACATTGTTAGCTTGATTAGCTTGCAGGCGTCCTATTCGGGGAACCAGCTCGCGCAAAGCACGGCGATAGACCTCCCTTTTAAATGAAACGACCTGCCCCAGGGGATACCAGTAGCTGACCCATCGCCAGCCATCAAACTCCGGTGATCCCGTATGATCCACACTAACCCGGTCATCACTGCTTAGCAGCTCCAGCAAAAACCATTTCTGTTTCTGCCCAATGCAAAGCGGATGCTGATCCCTTCGAACCAGTCTTCTGGGCAGGCGATAACGCAGCCAGCCACGAGTGCACGCCAGAACGTTTACGTCGTCCGGCTGAAGCCCAATTTCTTCATACAGCTCGCGATACATGGCATCTTCGGGGGTTTCATCATCGTTTATGCCCCCCTGGGGAAACTGCCATGCTTCCTGTCTGATTCGCCTGGCCCACAGGACCTGTCCGTGATGATTAGCGAGGATTATGCCCACATTGGGCCTGAATCCATCTGTGTCAATCACGTAAGCGACTACCTTAAACTATCTATTGCTTTGCATTGTTTCATAAACCGCTGCACAACGGCAATCAAGATCTTTGCAATCAGGATGCCACTTTTGATAATTAATCAATTATTACTCTTCAAAACTGTGACAAGAGTATTAACATGAGAAACAATTTCTCGCCGTTTTCGCTTTCCTAAGAAATCATGAACAGCCTCTCAGAAGATTTTCATAGTACAATCAGCAAACATTTATAGCAGCGCAGTCTGGCAGGAGGATTTGTGGCTCTGGCAATCTTTGATCTTGATAACACCCTGATAGCCGGTGACAGTGACTATCTCTGGGGACAATTCATGTCCCATGAAGGCATGGTGGATGCAGCCAGCTTTCATGATGGCAATGAATATTTCTATCGTCAGTATGAAGCGGGTACGTTGGTACTTAGCGAATACCTCGATTTTTGCCTTGAACCACTGACCCGTTACACTCTGGACGAACTTAAAGTCCGACATGACCAGTTCATGGAACAGACCATTCGCCCCATCATGCTGGAAAAAGCTGCGAACCTCCTGAAAAAACACCGCCAACAGGGTGATCACCTGATGATCATAACCGCCACCAGCCGATTTGTTACCGAGCCCATTGCCAAAGCCTTTGATGTCGATACGCTACTGGCCATTGAGCTTGAGATTACAGATAACCGCTATACAGGCAAAGTGGTCGGCACACCGACTTTTCAGGAGGGAAAGGTGATCCGCCTTAAGCAATGGTTGCAGGAAAATCCGGCATATTCTCTGGAAGGCAGTTACTTCTACAGTGATTCAAAAAATGACCTGCCCTTGCTGGGTCAGGTAGATCACCCGTTCGCGGTTGATCCTGACCCTGAATTGACCACAGTTGCTCATGAGAAAGGATGGCCCGTCATCAGCCTCAGATAAATCTGTTTTACTCTTTAAGAACCGTCCGTTTCTGTGCTTTATTTATGAGGTACCAGCGAATTCTCTATTCATTGCTGGCACCTCCATTGCAGCAGATTGGCCTTACCCGGACCTCTGCTCACAATCATCAAAAAAGCGGAGAAACAATGGACAGATCCCACTTCTACGCATTAATGGAAGGTGAAGGTAAGCTGGACTACGAGGTCTATCTCAATACCTCACAGATTCTGAAAGCCCAGAAGCCCATGGCTGATCTTTGTAATAAAGATGAACTGATGTTTCAGGTCGTTCACCAGATCGAAGAACTCTGGATGAAACTGATCGGTTACTCACTTCTGGACATCGATGATTACATTCAAGAAACCAATACTCACCGAATCATCAGCCTGTTCCAGAGAGTACAGCAAACACTTACCCTGATGACCAGCCAGCTGCGTCTGCTGGAAAGCATGTCGCCAAAAGAATATCAGGAAATCCGGTTGCAACTGGGTAATGGCAGCGGGCAGGAATCCCCCGGATTCAGAACCTTGCTGAAAATGCCCCCCTTCCTCTGGGCGAGTTATCAAAAACATTACCTCGAACAGAAAGGGCTGACGGTAGAAAAAATCTATAACTCACAATACAGTCACTGCGAATCCTATGTTGTGGCAGAAGCCCTCACCGAATTTGATGAACAGTTTCAGGCTTTCCGTATTCATCATCTTAAGCTGATTTACAGAACCATAGGCATAGGTGCGAAATCTTTAAAAGGCCGCTCTGTCGAACTTCTGCAAAAAGGCATTCAACAGCGTTTTTTCCCCGAGCTCTGGGATATCCGTGGCGCAATGACCGATGCCTGGGGCGGAGAATACGGCGTAAAAAGAGACGCCCTGGGCAACAAGAAAAATGCCGCAAATGACAACTGATATTCAAGCGCTTTTCCATCGGCCCGAACAAGGTGTCTATCTTCTGAATCACTCGGTTGGCTGCCTGCCCGGTTCCGCCAGCGATGCCTTTCAGAGTCATTTCCTGGAACCCTGGAAGCAGCAGGGCAGCCACGCATGGAGACAATGGCTCGAAAACCTGACCCGGTTCAATGCTGCGCTGGGCAGTCTGCTGAACGGTAAAACCCAACAGTTCTGCCCGCAGACCAACCTGTCCAGTGCACTGACCAAAATAGTGGGTTCGCTGCCACCGGCTCCTGCTGGCCAGCATATTCTGATGTCAGAACGAGACTTTCCTTCCATGGGGTTTGTGATCCAGACCCTGTGTAAACGTTTTGGACTGAAGCCCCGTTTCATACCCCATGAAACCGACCTTACAGACCTGAACCGCTGGGATGGCATGCTGTCCGACGATGTCTGGCTGGCTTTTATCACTCACGTTCAGTCCAATGACAGTCTGCGCTTGCCTGTAACCGAGATCACAGAACTGAGCAAAAAGAAGTCGATTATTTCTGTCGTGGATATCGCCCAGTCAGCCGGAGTTGTCCCCATTGACCTTAATACCTGGCAAGCCGATTTCGTCATCGGTTCCAGTGTTAAATGGTTGTGTGGCGGTCCTGGCAGCGGCTATCTCTGGGCCAGTGATGACATCATCGAATACTGTCAGCCCATGGATGTCGGCTGGTTCTCTCATCAGAACCCCATGGCGTTTGATATTCATCACTTTGACTATGCGGCTGACGCAGGGCGTTTTATGGGAGGAACCCCTTCCATTATGCCTTTTACTGTCTCCGCAGAGAGTATCCGGACTCTGGATCGTATCGGTACGGAGAATATTTTTCAGCATAACCAGAAGTTGATTAATCATATTATTGCTCAGATTAATCAGGGAGAGATTCGTTCACCAATACAGGAAAACTGTCGAGGAGGCACTCTGGCCATCTCATTCAAGGATAACCAGAAAGCGATGCAAGCCATGGATCATGCTGGCATATTCTGCGATCAAAGATCCGAAGGTCTGCGTTTTTCACCTCATATTTATAATACGGAAGAAGACGCAGACCAACTGGTTCAGGTCATTAACCGGCTCTGATCAGGCCCGGGTCACTCGGACAATAATGGCCTTGATGTATTCTGTCTCCGGTATGGCAGGCAGAACGGGATGATCGGGGCCCTGATGACCCTGCTCGATAATTTGCAAATTACGGTCAATATGGCGGCTGCCCGCTCTCAGGGCATCGAACAGTGAATCTTTCTGAAGATGCATGGAGCAGGAACAGGACACCAGAATGCCATCCTTTTCCAGCAACCTCATGGCCAGCTCATTAATCCGGCGATAGGCCTGTTCACCCGCTTTGGTGTCCTTGCGTTTCTTGATAAAGGCCGGTGGATCAACAATCACAACATCGAACTTTTCACCTTCATTCCTGAGAGCTTTCAGGACTGTGAAAGCATCCCCCCGGATAGACTCAACACGATCCCCAAGGCCGTTAAGCCCGGCATTTTCATGGACCAGCTCCACCGCCTGCTCAGAAGCATCAACACAAGTCACCTGACTCGCACCAAAGGCCGCGCATTGAACGCCCCAGCCACCGACATAACTGAAAACATCCAGTACTTTCTTACCGCTGACGTAGTGACGCAGACGCTCGCGGTTCAGGCGATGATCGTAGAACCAGCCTGTTTTCTGGCCTTTAATGACCGGCGCCCTGAAGGTTACACCGTTCTCTTCCAGCTCCACTTTTTCCGGCACTTCGCCATAAGCGACTTCTACATACTCAGGCAGCTTTTCCAGCTGGCGGCCAGTTCCATCATTTTTCAAAAGAATGCCTGAAGGCCTGATCACCTTGACCAGAGCATCAACAATGTCATCCTTGACCGCTTCCATACCGGCAGTGGACATCTGAGCAACAACAATATCGCCAAAACGATCAACCACCAGTCCCGGCAAACCATCGCTGTCGCCAAAGACCAGACGGTAGAAAGGTTTGTCGAATACTCTCTCCCTGAGACTCAAGGCTACCTGAATACGATGCACCAGCAGTGAACGATCCAGGACATATTTGCTGTCTCGACTGACCAGCCGGGCACAGATCAGACTATTCGGGTTGATATAACCTGTCCCCAGAGGTTTACCTTCAGCACTTTCGATATTGATCAATTCCCCTGTTTTGAAATCTCTCAGGGGAGAAGTCCGGGTATCGACTTCGTTGCTGTAGATCCAGAGGTGGCCAGCTTTCAATCGACGATCAGCTCGATTCTTCAGGCGGAGAGTTTTTAACGTCATGGAGTTACTACCAGAGCGGCAAGGAGGAAACAGGAAAAGAGCCATTATAAGGGTTCAGGGCGCTTCGGTCATGCCGGGATGTTTATCACTCTGTGCTGACCCTTATCAGTGATTGACCTACCAGTGCTTTTCGACACCTGAAAAAAAGAGGCTCTCGTTAAGTGTTTTTCCCTGAAAAAACACTAAAAAGCTAACCAACATTCTGGTAAGTCGCAAAAAATCGACAGACATACGAATTGGTTACAAGATAATCCGTCTTTACTCTGCAAGTTATTAACTTGCCTGGAGCCTGACGGGTCATAAGTCCGGCGGACTCCTTTAGGAGTAATGACTATGAGAGCGCGTCTTCAAGAGAGTCTGGCTGAAATGCTTCTGGGATTTAATGACCTGGAAGATCTTGAGCAGATTATGTCTCTGGTAGAATCTGCCAATAAAGGGTCAGCCTCCGGTGCCAATCACTTTGTCGAGAATGCCGGCCAGGCTATTCAACCACACGATTTGAAAAACTTCCTTCGTCTCTATCCGATGGCGCAGGCCATGGTGGCCATGGTTCGCCATTATGAACTCAACAAAGAAACCGATACCCTCAAGATCGTTCTAGAATCCCTGCTGGAAGGTTTGGAAGAAAGAGAAGCCGACGAAACAATCCACTGAAAAGAGTCTCAAAGGCTGCTTATTCAGCTCAGGGCTGCTTATTCAGCTCAGGGCTGTTTATCTGGCTCAGGGCTGTTTATTCAGTTCAGGACTGTTTATTCTGAAAGAAAAGAATACCTGAACTGAATCAGTGAGGCATAAGCATGTTGACTCTGTCAAAGGAAAACAGGCGGCAACTCAGCGAGAACGGTTATACAGTCATTCCTGATGCCATCCCCCTGGCCCTGTGTGATGACGCAATTGATTTGATCACACAATTTCTTGATATTGACCTAGGCGAACCGGAAAGCTGGTACAAAAAAGACCTGGGTTACAACGGACTTGTTCCCGTTCATCAGCACCAGAGCCTCTGGAATATAAGACAACATCCCAATATTCACACACTCTTCTCGCAGTTCCTCGGCACTGAAAAACTCTGGGTTCGAATGGATAGACTGTCTTTCAAGCCCCCCTCTCTTGAGCCCGAAGCAGATCAGCTAAAACGTCACATCCATCTCGACTTTCCGGCTGAAAAACTGACATCGTTGCGCTTGCAGGGCATTCTCTATCTGACCGACACCAAAAAAGACCAGGGGGCATTCTGCTGTGTGCCCAGCCTTTTCAAAAAAGATGAGGTTCTTAAGCACCGTGAAAGTCTCTGGTTCTCTGAAGAGGAACTGAGTCAATATCCGATAGAACCTATAGAAGGCGAGGCCGGTTCACTGATTATCTGGGACTCAGGACTCCCCCATTCTGGCATGCTGAATGTTTCGGACAGACCCAGACTGGCCGTCTACATCTCTATGTTTCCGGCAGGCCTGGAAGAAACGGCTGAAGAGCGCATACAACTCTGGCAGGAAAAAAGAGCACCAGAAAAGTGGCGGGGCCTAAACTATCAACAAGATCCGGAACCGGGAGAGCCCGCCCGGCTCACTGAGCTGGGTAAAAAACTGTTGGGGCTGGAGGAATATAACTGACACCCTCTGAACGACCCGGCTTTCAGGTGGCTAAGCATAAACGCAAGGTCTAGCAGCCTGTCGGACTTAAGACTGTCCTACTGCGGTTGCAATAAATTGGTCTAAAAATCCCTGTTTCTTCGTCAAATAGCTCGCTATTCTCCTCAGAAACAGAGATTTTTATCCTCAATTTCTTGCAATCCTCGCTACGGACGCTTAAGTCCGACAGGCTGCTAGGCTTCTTATTCACTTTTCTATGGAATCCAGAATGTGAGTAGCCTGCAGCTTTATCTGACCCTGTTTGTCGCCCCGCTATTCTTGTTGCACGCTCTGTGTTTACAGGCTCAGTCGGCGGCTCAACCTGCCCCGGTATCGTGCGACTCCCTCAAAGGACAAACGCTTGGGGTTCAGCGGCGGCTAAAACAATATAGAGAGCTTGTTCGCGGACGACAGTGTCTTGTTCTCAATGCCAACCCGAAAGAATATTTAGATGAATTGATCCCTCAGGTTCCTGAAAATACGGTGATACTGCTCTCTTCCGACTTTGTTCATGCGACAGTTCACTACAAGATAAAAAGCGGAATAGTTTTGAAGAATGGTCAGAGCATTATTGGAGCCGCTGACGAAGGTTTTGAAATCATGATCATAGCCGACTCAGAGTATCGCAGTAGCCGCGAGTATATGGTCGAGGTAGGAACCACTAAGAACTTTCGGTTTAGAGAAATAGAAGACAGTCATATAAGTCACCTTACTTTCCAGCCAATTCTAAACACTGGCCGACCAATTAAAGACATTAACTACCACCCAATTAACGATATTATTCACGCAGCATGTTATAACCGTAGACTGATTGTAAAAGACAACATATTCCATCTTCCCAACCGGTCCGCAATTAATCTTGAGTGCAAAGAATCGCTGGATGCAACGGCCGATAGTAGTCGCCCTGGCCCGGGCCTGCAGTTTGCCAATAACACGGTCAGGGGTCGCATCATCAAGACCTGGTACCTGAACTATATGCCCGAAGATGGGGTATTTATAAATCTTCCTGCTATCAGGAACCAGTCACAGAGAATCACTGTTACTGATAATACATTCCTGAGCAGAATGGCAGAGGCGGGTGAATTTACTCTCGGGTCCGGAACCCATCTGGATATCTTCAGAAATACCGTAGACATTACCAATGATGGCTTTACTAATACACTTCGCGACGCTCGAGCCCAACGATCACCCCGGGTGGGAGGCTTTACTCTTATAGGTCATACCGATGCCAGTGCAGAGCCTCCTCTCTTTAGCCTGGCAGGCAATCACATCCGGGTAACTGCGCCCGCTATAAACGTCAGCCCCCCTCTTAAGCTGGCCCTGGCCTGTAACCAACTGCAAGCCACCAGTCCATGGCAACAACTGCAGCAACACTTCAGCCTGAAAGCTGATGATCCACGACGACTGGGAAGTAAGTGCAAAAAACCAGCAACTCCATCCATTAACATGCCAACGCCAGGTTCAACGGTTGCCATGCCATCGGCTGGCTCAAGCGTTTCCGTGCCAACAACCATTCCCTATACCATCAGCCAGATTCTAAATACCTGGACGGCCATTAACTCGTCTGCCACGGCCTGTGACGGACTGACCAACTTCGAAGGTCGTTTCTTCTTTGAATCAGCAGTCTGCCCGACAGTCGCTACGACCTCTGCTTTTATTACCGATAGGGCTTTTAGAAGCAACACGATATCTAATAACAGCTTGACCTCCACTTCATCTGGCAGCTTGGCCACCACTTCATCAGCGGATTCAAAAAGAATGACTTGGGGTTTAGGTTTTATAACCATTCTGGCCATATTGCTGGCTCTATAATTGGATGAGGCTCTGATATAAAACAAACTTGGCTCGTCCCAAGCTTGTTAAAGGCAAGGTGACAGCGCACTTAAAAAAACTGCGTGCGTAGGACAGGGAGTATTTCCATAGAATTCTTCAGCATCTCGAAATGACGTATGCTTTTTAGCAAGTATCTCTTTGGTACACCTTGGTTTTCCCTCAACCATCGAATAAACTCCCGCATCGGCCTTAAATTACTGTATAAAAAGTACTTTACCAACCATGAAAACCCGCGACCTGCTCAAACTCCCAGACCTCAAACTGGCTCAGGCCATCAACACCATGAAAGGCAAAGAGTGCGAGAAGCACGCCAGAAACTACACCAGAATTCTGGGCGTAGAGTTTGATAAAGCGGTTATGCACGCCACTTACGCCGCCATGTTCAGTCAGAGTGACGAGCCTGTCGATCTGCGTACTTATAAAGCCATAGTGGATCTGGTGGACAGTGATACTGAATATGGCGAAAAGGAAGCAACAATTCTTACAGCACTGCTGTTAGCTCATATCAACCAAAAAATGAAACGGGTTCAATCCGTTGTTTCGCAAACACCTCCAACATTTCCCCTGTCTTAAGAAACTATGGGGAAATGGAAACCGAGGATGCTAATGCAGCTATCGGAGTCAACCAGCACCTTAAAAAAGAATACCTCAGCGATACGCTGCTGGATGAAGGCTATAAGTACCTAACCAGTTGGTTTCGCATATTCTGGACGGCGGCTTTTTCCATCCTTCTGCGTTCCAACTCTGGTTGCGTAGCTATGGCTACGCGCCCGTCGTTGCGCCTTGAAGGATGAAAAAATCCACTCGCCAGAATATGCGAAACCAACTGGCCAGGTACTTAAGGAGAAGATGCTCTCCTTTGAGGAACCTACCCGTTTTATCTTCTCCCACTCTGCCCTGCGGGAAGGTTGGGATAACCCCAATGCGTTTGTAATATGGAAGAGAATCGTTTAAGAGCGATTCAGCCTCTGCATTTTGACCGTACTGAGCCAGAAAAAATTATTGAGCACGGAAACCTCTGGATTGGCAAACTGAGCACTTTACAAGAGCTTAATGAGCTGCCGGAAGATATTCTGATTCCTGTAGAAAAGCCCGTGCATAAAGGCGATGTTCAATAAGCCTGGACAATGGTTCAAAACAGGTTAAAAGATTTTGGTGATATTGCTGATGCCAGCAATGAGACAGCAATAGAAAAATTTGCCAAAGGCTAGTTTTGATCGGCAATCTCACCCGTTTTCATGCCAACACCCGTTCCCTATTCCATCAGTCAGATTCTGAACACCTGAACGGCCATTAACTCCTCTGCCTGGGCCTGTGATGGACTGGCCAACTTAGAAGGTCGTTTCTTCTTTGAATCAGGAGTCTGCCGGACAGTCGCCAAGTCCTCTCCCGGGCTTGTTGAAGGAGGGTTATAGCGCAATTCAAAAAACTGCGTGTGTAGAGCATGGAGTATTTTGACAGAGTTTGTCAGCCTCTCAAAATGACGTATACTTTTTTGAAACAGTACGTCAAACAATCATTATGCATAAACTTACCTTACGAATGGAAGCCGAGCTTGTTGAGCAGGCTAAAGAATATGCTGCCAAGCATGGCAAGTCTTTGTCTCAACTGGTAGCTGATTATTTTAATGCACTACTCGCAGAATCTGATGCCACCAAAAAACTGCCCCCCCTGACACAAAGTCTCAGGGGTGTCATGGCGGATTCTGAAGTATCGAACGTGGAGGATTACAAAAAATACCTTGAGGATAAGTATCTGTGAACATTCTTGTCGACACCAATGTTATCCTGGACGTACTTCTTGAACGCTCTCCCTTTGTAGCCAGCTCTTCAGAAATTATGGGTAGGGTGGAAAGCGGGACTGTCAGCGGTTTGCTGTGTGCAACAACTGTTACGACTATTCATTACCTGGCCTGCAAGTCGATCGGCAAAAAACGGGGCCACGAAGCTATCAACAAATTATTGCAGATATACCAGATCGCTCCTGTCAATCAAAAGATACTTATGTTTGCTTTAGCCAGCTCTTTTAGAGATTACGAAGACAGTGTGCTTCATGCTTCTGCAATTCAGGCTGGCGCAGAAGCTATTATCACTCGTAATGCCAGAGACTTTACTCATTCTGATATACCCGTATTCACTCCCGATGAGCTTCTATTGCGATTGTGAACGAGACCCGGTCTCCTTCTGAATCAGTCTGACCGACGTTTCTGTTAACTCGTTAATACTTTGCCAGAAGAGCACTCGCTGCTCTCTATCGTCAGGTTCCAGTGGCTGAAGTTTTTTAAGCGAAGCCTGAAGCTCCTTCGGGCAAACTGATTCGCGAACGGGTCGGGGTTGGTCAGGATAGCTATCGCTAAAAAAACGATCCCAATCAAAGTAACAACCCGGATCAGCCTTTCCCCTGAAACCGGCTATCTGTTCATGGCCAAGAATCCGTTGTGGATCATTCAAACTCGGGTAGTGCTTCTGCAAGTGTTGAATCACATCTTTCAGAGCAGAATATTGTGCATCGGTGAAAGGGAAAACATTCCCATTGAAGTTAACCAACTCTATTCCAATGGCAAAATCGTTGAATGTTTCTTTTTCCTGCCAGCGGCTGACGCCTGCATGCCAGGCTCTGTGAGCCGTACCATTCAGGCAACTGACCAGCTCGTAGACGGTACCGTCCAGATCAATTACCAGGTGAGCTGAAACCTCACACCCCTTACTCGAGACGATGTCCAGCGTACCCTGGAGATCCACAGCCGTATAATGCAAGACCAGAAACTCTACTGGAATTTCCCGGTCATCAAAGTTAGGGCTGGGATGTGAAGTGAAACTTAGAACCATTAATTTGCCTGTAAAAAACCTGGAGTCCGTTGAATTTATAGACTAACCAGCCCACTGCTCTGAGATCAAGGGCGCATTTTAATTGAGCCATGGCTAGTTTTTCAAATGAATGTTTGAAGGATTCAGAACCGATCAACTTCATCTCTTGTTACTTTTCTGATAGCCCTCAATGGCTTCCTGACGACGTTTGCTGACCGCCAGCTGTTCCTGTACACGATCTCGTTCCAGCTGGCAGGCCAATATCATTTCCCGGTAGAGCGCTTGGAGCTCTTTGAGAAGCGCCTTCACCTCTTCGGAGGGGGCTGAGCCACTTTCCAGAGCTTCTTCAATTACCTGACGGGCTTCAGTATCCAGAGCTTCCAGCGTTGTCCAGTCCCGGTTACGGATAGCCTCCCCGAGATTAAAAATGGACTCCCGGAGTTTCCCTTTGATAATGTCAGGTTTTTTCATCGGTAACCTCTTTACCATCAGCGATGCCAGCCTGAACTTGAGTGTAGACAGTCATGCTAACGCCATCTGTCATGTGGATTATCCAGAACGATGATCACTCCCATTTATATCGTTGAGTTATTACTATTGTTTATCTTCGGCAGATTATTGGTCAACAAGACTTAATACAGTAGACATGACAGCATTACCCTTCAATGATGTGCCTGAACACAAAGCTGTACTGCTTTGGATTAAGCAGGCTCTCTCCTGGAATTTTCGCTTCATGCTTTCCCGTGAATATGATAAGAATGGAATGAAGGTGCGTGGACCATTCAAGCGCGAGCAGGAGGCTGCGTGAAAAAACTGTTTTTTTATCTGAAAAGTCTTTCTTTGCTCTCAGGATTTAAAAAATATCCTTATGGGCTCAATCTGCTTTTACTGTCCGGTTTTTCAGCGATTGCTTTTGCAGAAGTAACAACAGACAAGCCAGCCGACCTGAGTCTCACTCAGGTTATTGCGCCTCTGTTTTTTGTCATTGTGCTGATATTTGCCCTGGCCTGGATCGTAAAGAAATTGAACATAGGCACACCCGCCGTTGGCCAGGGAATAAAAGTAGTCTCAAGCGTTCCGGTTTCCAGCCAGGCCAGGGTCTGTCTGATTCGTATAGGCGAAAAAGATATATTGCTGGGAGTCACCAACCAGCAAGTCAATTTGATTCACAGGTTTGATGAATCCCCCCTGCCGCCTGATAACAGGCAAAACCAGCAGGATTTTGCCGTTCAGTTCAAAAACCTGCTAAAAGGTGGAAACTCAAAGTAAGCCGCTACCTTTTTCCTGCTCATTTTATCTTTCACAGGAACGACCTCTTTCCAATCCTGAAAAAGTATTGAGTAAAGATCTCGAGTGGGCGTCAGGATCATGAGCAGAATAATAGAATTCCCCTGATATCGACTCATAGTGTTTTTTCAGTAAACGCCCTCTGGGAATGACCGTGTAATATTCACCGCGAATGACAATGCGATATAAACCTTCTTTGTCGTACATATCGGGTGTCCACTCGACGGTAGCCACCCCCGCCTGCCATTGGAACCGGGTAGTCCAGTCATCATCTGTGGCAACCGTATCCCATGATCCTGTACAGTCATTCTTCCTCTGCACATAAAAAAAACTATCGAGATCCATGCCTGATCTTGGGTGTGATGCAATATATTGAAGCTTCACTGACTGGCCTGAGTGAATATTATCCTGACTGTCAGTTATTATACTTCCATATTGGCTATGTTCTTTTTCCGGGATGTTATCCATACGAACATCGTCGTACAGATAACTCAAATCCAACGGCATAGGTTCATCCGAAGGAGGCTGCTCCTCTTTACTCAATTGCCTGGAAAGACTTGAAAAAGCCTGAATCATGGCACTGAGCTCCCATGGACCGTATAAGGTGGATGCTCCCTCATAGTGCTGTTTGTAGAACTCCTCTGCTGTGGTCAGATAGCTGGCATAATCGTTGGAATACCCGGCGATGACAATATGCCTGTCAGGAATCCCTGAAAGTTTTGACAATCTTTTTCGAAGCCGTCTTCCAGCCATAACTGTCGGCTCAACAGGCAAGGCAGCAATCTGAAAATTGCCCAGCCGAGCCAGCATCAAGGGCAGGACTTCGGGGACCCAGGGCTGGTTAATGACTTCCCGGTGCATATTGCCTGAGGGAAACACATCATTGAAATAGTGAAAGTTTTTCCGACTTCCCAATGACAGCATGACCGGCTTGGGCTTCTGACATATCAGTTCTTGTTCGGACGGCGAGGTCAGAAAATCGGTCACCATTCTGATCCACCATTGCTCATTCTTGCGGCCTTCATAGGCCCCAAGTAACAACCTCACAAAATAGGGCGGCCGACCATCTTCCGTGCCTGCGGCAAAACTGTATCCCATAGCTGGATTGCAGGTTGTTACTTGCTTCTGCTGCCCTGAATATTCTTGCCAGACTTCGTAGTTGGAAAAGTCCACCCAGTTATGCACCGACTCAATGGGTCCATAAACTCTGTTGCCTCTGGCATTAAAAAGTTCCAGGGCTTTTTTAAACTGTCTTTGACCAATCTCCCTGACATTTTCTTCGGGCGTTTTGCCGGGCCCGGTGCCATCAAGATTCAGGTTAGGTGTCATGTCCCCGGCATTGGTTTGTGGAAAGGCTGCAATGAAAGAATCCACTCCCCAGTTGTACTTTGCATAGCGTTCAAAAGCCCAGCTGGCATAGCCTTTGTTGTCACTGCTCAACAGGAGATTACTGCGGGGATAGGAGACTGCATGGGTTGCAAACCAGGTGATAGCACCTAATGGCCTACCGCCCCGGGCAAACCTGAGTTGCTGAACAAACCGGTCAATAGAACCTCGCCGGCTGGCATCTACATTGTTTTCATAGGCAGACAGGGACCGATTGCGGCTGGCATTGTCCAATAACCCCGTTTTCATCCGGATCTCAGAAGGAGCAAGGTCTTCATGGGCCATCCTGATGGCCTGGATAATGCCCGACACCATCTTTTCAAAAGCCCGGTCATCGAATACGCCATAGGGCATATTGTATAGAAAATGGTGAGACTGACCGGCTGCGGCACTGTGGGTATGAGTCGCTGACAGGATGACGTTGTGGCGGTTATAAAGAGAACCAAACTCTTGTTCCAACCGAGTTAGAACCGCCTGATAAACACTGGCAAAAACCGCTCCCGCATCAATGACCACAATAGCAAGACGATGGCTCTCTCTTCCCTGACTCACTATAAAGGCTCTGGCCCACTGCCGATCATTGATTCCAGCACTTATCTGGCTGCTGTCGGCATATCCCATCATGCCACTGCCTACTGCCGAGCCTGTGATGTCTGCTTTACTGACCCCGACCCAATAGGAAGCATTGACCCAGGTTGCCAAAAAGAGAAGTATCAAAAAAAGACTGCCGGAAGAAAAAGTAAACCGGTTCATAAAATTCCCTATCCGTTCAGAAGAGCGGAGTATAGCTAGCTCTCAGATCAGACAAAGCCCATGGGACAGTCAATTGGGGAAAACTACCATAAAAAACCACAACAAAGACACAGTTATCCAACAAGTTATCCACAGGTTGCAGGTAAAACTCTGGTACCCATCCGCTATCTCAAACTCTAGAGGCCGGTTTTCGGGGGGATGCGTTCCCACGCCTGGCGGGAACGAGTTGCAGGAGCTTTGCGAAACGCTCTTAAAGGTGGGAAAAATATCAATTCCACTGGATCGCTATTGCTTCATCATCATGCCGACCAGTTGCAGCATCTGCATTTCTGTCTGGCAAATTCTCTGAAGATCTTCCTGGGTCTCCCGGCTCATATCACCCAATCGATCATTCATTTCATCCTGTCCATGCCATTTTTCAACGGCCATATCTTCCGGGTAAGCCGCCAGCAGTCTGTTATGGAGTCCCTGCTGCTTTTCCCAGAGGACACTCAGCATAATGATAAGAATGGGAGGAGCCTGCCCCGTCAGGGAACGAAGCTTGATATAGGTCCAATACAACTGAGCAATCCGAAAAGTGCTGTTGCGCAGACACAAAAGGGATAGATAAGCTTCTTCCTGATCAGTCATGGAGTGTCTCCTCAGTCCATATAGAACACCCGGAACTCGTTATCAGAAGACTTACGGCTGTCTTCAGGCTTGAGCAATACTGCGGATGAAGATCACTTCGACAGCGTTCAGAAAGTGATCCGTAAAATCACTGTAACATGGACATCATAAATGCCCATAGAGAAAATCGACCCGTTTTCCAGCATCTGAACAGAAGGCACAGATGACCGGAAAAACCACTGCTTCAAAAAAGTTATCCACTTTTCCACAAAAACCCTGATCAAACCCCTGAATGAACTGTGGATAAGTGAGAAACTGCCTCTGAATCTGGCTTCATTGAAGAACTGATCAAAAAACAACCAGCTCATCAATGAATCACTCCCTGCCAACCAGTGGGTGTCGCAAAACTCTAACAACTCGTTCTCACGCTCTGAGGGTGTCGCGAAACTCTCTTCGCCGTGGGAACGAGCTGTTGAAGTTTTGCAACATAAAACTACTTGAGAACAACGCCAGGCGACTGCCTTAGCACACGTCTGATGCCAAGCCAGCCCGATAGGCCAATCAGCAAGGCACTGACAATGGGAAGCGTAAACCAGAGCCAGATAGCTGGCTGCCAGGATAGCTCAAAGACCTGCACATTCAACCACCCGCTACAGATTTCTGTGCCCACCACAGCCATCATGCCGGAGAATGCCCCCAGAATGAAAAACTCGCCTACCTGCATGATCACAAGTTGCTTTCTGCTGCCACCCAGAGATCGAATCAGAGCCCCTTCACGCAGTCGGGTATCAAGACTGGCTTCTATGGCCGATGCCAGAACCAGTAAACCCGCCAGTAATAGCGCCAGAAGCATGGCTTCCACCGCAAGAATGGATTGCTCAAGCATCACCTGCACCTGACTGATAACAGCGTCCATATCCAGCAGACTGATGGTTGGAAACTGTCGAACCAGTTCATTCAACACCAGCCGATCCTGCTGTGGCAGATAAAAACTGCTCAGCCAGGTCGCTGGCAAACCTTTCAGCGCGGCTTCTGGCAAAATCATGTAAAAGTTGGGTTGGAAAGACTCCCACTGAACTTCCCTGACACTGGTGACTTTGGCAGTCACTTTAGTACCTGCAATCATAAACGTCAGTTCATCACCCAACCCAACCCCCAGATGCTCAACAATAGACCTCTCAATGGAAATCTCACCGGTATCACCCGGTTGCCACCACTCCCCTGCCACTACCTCGACTTCAGATGAGGGCTGGTCTGACCAGGTCATGTTCAGCTCACGATGCAGGGAGTTATGATTCCTCTGCTCTTCTGAAACAGCCTCTTTGGCCGAGAGTCCATTGATTTCAATCAGTCGACCCCGAACCATAGGATAGAGAGTGGTTCCGTTTATATCATTGCTCTGCAAGAAGTTCTGAAAGGATTTCACTTCTGCTGGCTGAATATTGATCGCAAAGTAGTTGGGGGTTTTCTCAGGTAATTGTTGTTGCCAGCGTTCCAGCAAATCCGTTCTTACCAAAAGCACCAGAGCCATAGCCATGAACGTCAGGGTGAAAGCTGTTAACTGGGCAGACGTTTGTCCCTGTTCCTGAAGCAGACGTTTCAGACCAAGCCGCCAGGGCATGGGTACGGGTTGCCCAGACAAGCGACGATGAACGCTTGTTAGTCCGGCTTTGATCGCCAGCGTGATGAGTAATATGACGGCGCTGACTCCAAGAATCATTCCCACTGTCATCAACAACTGGCCTGTGTGATACCAGAGCAGCATCAGCATGGTAATCAGAGACAACCCATACACCGACCAGACGCTTGCGGCGGCTGGTGTCAGCTCACGCCTGAGTACCCTCAGTGGCGTAACGTCCCTCAGTCTCAGTAATGGCGCCAGGCCAAATCCGACCAGTGTAATAATGCCGGTCAAACCACCCACTATCATGGGCACAGGACCGGCCTCAGGGAGCCATGGGGGCAAAACATTCGCCAGCAGTTTGACCACCCCAGCCTGTAGCAGCCAGCCAATGATGACACCGGGTATTGAAACCAGAACAGCCATCCAGAGCAGTTCTCCGACAAAAATCTGCATAAGCTGATTCTGCTGTGCGCCCATGCACCGCATCACTGCGATACCATCAAAGCGTCGTTCAGCAAATCGACGGCTGGACATAGCAACCGCAATACCGGCCAGAAGCATGGCCGCAATACTGCCCAGTCCCAGAAACTGCTTTAACAGGACGACAGAACCGCGCAGGTCTTCACGATCGTCTTCTGCCAGATTCAGTTTTTCGCTGTCGGATAAAAGGGGCTCAACCTTACTTTTAAATATGGCCAGCTGTTCTGCTTCACCTGCAATCAATGTTTTCCAGTGAACCCGACTTCCCGGCTGGATAATTCCAGTCGCATCCAGATCGTTAATGTTAAACATCAGACGGGGTGACAGACTGTAAAAGCCACTGCCACGATCGGTTTCCAGAGTGATCGCTCGCGCGACTTTGAACTCTGCTTCCCCTAGCAGAAGGGTGTCGCCCACTTCCACTTCCAATAGTGGAAACAGTCTGGGTTCCAACCAGACTTCTCCTTCTCCGGGCGTATCCTCAGTCACTTCATCCGCTACAAAAGGCTGATCAGCCGTTCGCATGTGTCCACGCAGAGGATAATTAAGGGTGACTGCTTTTGCTGACACCAGCTGCATCTGGTCTCCAGCCATAACCACCGACGGAAATTCCAGAACAGTGGCTTGTTCAACAGGTTCGTTCTCTATGGCCTGACTGACCTGTTCAGACAGCTTTTTGGAACTGCTGATGACCAGATCCGCACCCATCACTTCGGCTACCTGTCGACCCAATGAAAGCTGAAGCCTGTCACTGAAAATCGCAATAGAGGTGCTGACGCTCACGGCCATCAGAAGGGATAACATCAACAGCCAGAGTTCACCGGATCGCCAGTCCCTCAGCAGAAAACGCCACGAAAGCAAAAGACTTTGACTCATTTCAGTGCTCCGGGATGTTCAACTTGCTTTTCTTCAGCCTTCGCTTTGGCTATCTCTTCTTCCAGATGCCCCCGGGTCAACTTTAAAACTCGTTGACAGCGGTGGGCCAACTGCAAATCGTGAGTCACCAGAACCAGTGTCGTTTTGTTCTCACGGTTCACCTCGAAGAGCAAGTCGATAATGCTTTCCCCGGTTTTCTCATCCAAGTTGCCCGTCGGTTCGTCAGCAAACAATATCTCCGGCTGCCCGGCAAAAGCTCTGGCAATGGCAACCCGCTGCTGCTCTCCGCCGGATAGCTGTTTTGGGTAGTGGCTCAGCCTTTCAGATAAACCCACCCTGTCGAGTAACGTTCTGGCATCTGCCTCTGCGTTCTCTTTTCCTGCCAGTTCCAGGGGTAACATGACGTTTTCCAGAGCCGTCAGATTAGGCAGAAGATGGAAAGACTGAAAAACAAAACCGGTATGATCGGCCCTGACCCGGGCTCTGCCGTCTTCATCGAGATGATCAATCCGGTTACCAGCCAGAGCCACCTCGCCTTCAGTAGGCAGATCAAGACCGGCAAGAATGCCCAACAGAGTGGATTTTCCGGACCCTGAAGTCCCGATGATGGCGACAGACTCTCCGGACTTGATCTTGAGATCGAGTCCGGACAAGATGGTGAGCGAACCACTCTGGGCTGTCACTGTTTTACTCAGGGATTGTGCCGAAACGGCAATGAAGGATTCTGTGCTAATGGTCATACGCAGTTGTTTGCCGATGTTTAAATTAATTGTTATTGGGCGGTTGTGTTCCGTGAAAAATAGTTTTCGTTGCCCGCGTTCATATTCGAAGATGACACAAAATAGTTTTCTTCGCTTATGCTTTTTAATACGTTCATGGTTGCTTATCGGATGTTTCGCACTAGGCTCTGGTGCAGCGGCTGCTGCTGAGAAAACCCTGCTGGTCTACGGCGACAGTCTCAGTGCGGCTTACGGTATTGAAATTAATCAAGGCTGGGTTTATTTATTACAGCAAAAAATGCAACAAACCAACCCCAACTGGAAAGTGGTCAATGTCAGTATCAGTGGTGAGACAACAGCAGGAGGCTTGAGCCGACTAAAAACGACACTGGATAAATATAAGCCTGACCTCATGCTATTGGAATTAGGGGCAAACGACGGACTGCGGGGTACTTCTCTAAAGAGTACGAAACAGAATCTCGAAAAAATGATTGCAATGGCTCAGGCCAACAAAGTCAGAACAGTTCTGTTTGAGATGCAGATCCCTCCCAATTATGGTCCGCTCTACACCCGTAAATTTACAAATATTTTTCAGGAACTGGGCAAAACCTATAATCTGACTGTTGTGCCTTTCTTTCTGGCAGGAGTAGCGGGTAACAGTGACTTGAATCAGCCCGATGGCATTCACCCAACTGCCGAAGCACAGCCAAAACTGCTCGAAAATGTCTGGACTGGTCTCCAGCCACTCCTGGAGTAAAATTGAATCGCCCGATCGTCTGCCAGCAGGCCTGGGAAAAAGCTGACGTCGGCAAACTCCGATCCTGGACGAGCTCTTCATATCATCGGGTTGGGCGGGACTTAACTTTATTTGAACAAATTTCCGGGCTGACAGTTGAAATTTTTAGTCTATGCTCACATTCGTTTTTTTATTAAAGACGGATTCAGACATGTGTCGTTATTTTATTCATCAATCGAGATGGCTTCTTTCATTGGTTTTGTTATTTAGCCTGCAAGTGCTGGCTGCACCCTGTAAAAATTGCGGCAAAGAGAGCGAGCCCGGTAAGGAAGGGCAAATGTTGTGCCAAACCTGTGACTCCGGAAAACTTACTGCTCCTCCTCCCAGTCCGTCATCACCCTTCAGGATTTTGTTGATGAATGATGAAAATGAAGATGTGTTGAATGCCCGGATTCAACTCAGCGACGAGACTTTCGATGCTTTTGATCACAAAGATGACAATGCATATACAACACTTTCCAAATTGCTTGCTCGGTATCTGACAAAGATTGCCGGGAAAATGAATCTGAATGAACTGGAAATGACTTTCCAGGAAGAGCATCACAGTCGTAAGAAAAAGGAGGGGCCGGATTATCAACACCGGCATGATTGTCTGGTATTTTTCATCCGTCACGTTCATAAGCAAATGAGGGGGCGGTTTAAGGAAGAGCAAACGGGGATGATGCAAAAAATGCATCAGGCAGCGCTTGGTGCAGGAGCTGCAGAAACAGAAAAGAGGCCAATCCATGAAAAGGCAAGAGCTTTGACTCGTGAGAGCGCCACGAAAATAGAACCACCTGAATGGCCTGACCTGTCAGGTATGGGAATGACTCTCCTGCTCAGTACTGAATTTCAGAACGAGCAACTGATGATGGATCTTACTTCTGTTTTTCAGGCTATTCAGGAAGGAAATATGATACAGCTGATTATTACTCTAACGGTGGCAGCAGATGGCGGTAATCAGGCTGCCGCAGGCATACCTACCTGGTTGATGCTTGGTGCTATTATTCCCGACCCTGCTATGAACGGTGATACAGAGTCTGCGGACATGCACCTGTTAATCGGAACCCAGCAGCCACTGCATGTTAATCAACAAAATTTAATGAACGTACTCATAGCTACAATAGAGATAGTGGGTCAAAACGAGCACAATGCTGATTTATCTTTACACTTTTTTCAGAGCCCTCAAATGAATATTCAGGATAACGAAGATCCTCTATCATCAATCCCCAATATCGAGAATTCGATTAATCCTAATCTTCCCGTTAGCGGATTTGCCACCAAGCAAGGCCTTTAGAAGAGTCCCTCACATCATCGGGTCGGACGGGACTCAACTTTATTTGAACAAATTTTCGGGCTGGCAGTTCAAAATTTTAGTCTATGCTCACATTCGTTTCTTTATTAAGGAAGGATTTAGATGTGCATCCTTATTTTATTCATCAATTGAGATGGCTTCTTTCATTTATTTTGTTATTTAGCATACAAGTGCTGGCTAACCCCTGTAAAAATTGTGGCGAAGAAAGCGAGCCCGGTAAGGATGGGCAAATGTTTTGCCAAACCTGTGATTCCGGAAAACTTACTTATCCAGCCCTCAGTCGGTCATCCCACACTAATAAACGTTTGAAACGCTCCGCAGCTAAAAAGAGCGCCACCATGACAACGAACGATGAGATACCTGCCCCCTCATGTTTAGATCCGTTACCCTTCAGGATCTTGTTAGCGAAAGATGAAAATGAAGACGTGTTGATGGCTCGAGTTCAAGTCACTGATAAGACTATGGACGCTTTTGAGCGGAAAGATGGCAAAGCATATACTAAGGCTCTTGCCAAGTTGCTCGCTATGATTATGGACAAGATTGCCAGAAACATGAAGGTGGATCAACTGGACATGAGTTTCGAGGATGAGCATCACGGTCATAAGAGAAAGGAGCAGTGGGATCATCGACACTGGCATAAGTCCCTGGCATATTTTATCTATCAATGTGAAAAGCAAATGAAGCGTCGGGGTGAGGAAGAGCAAACAGGGATGATGCAAAAGCTGCATCAGGCAGCGCTTGGTGCAGGAGCTGCAGAGACAGAAAAGAGACCAATCCATGAAAAGGCAAGAGCTTTGACTCGTGAGAGCGTCATGAAAATAGAACCACCTCAATGGCCTGACCTGTCAGCTATGGGATTGACTCTCTTGCTTAGTACTGAGTTTCAGAACGACCAACTGATGATGGATCTCAGTTCTGTTTTTCAGGCTATTCAGGAAGGAAATATGATACAGCTGATTATTACTCAAAACGTGGCAGCAGATGAGGGCAATCAGGCTGCCGCAGTCATACCTACCTGGTTGATGCTTGGCGCTATTATTCCCGACCCTGCTATGAACGTTGATACAGAGTCTGCGGATATGCACCTGTTAATCGGAACCCAGCAGCCACTGCTTGTTAATCAACAAAATTTAATGAACGTACTCGTAGCCACAATAGAGATAGCGGGTCAAAACGAGCAAAATGCTGATTTATCTTTACACTTTTTTCAGAGCCCTCAAATCAATATTCAGGTTAACGAAGATCCTCTATCATCAATCCCCAACATCGAGAATTCGATTAATCCTAATCTTCCCGTTAGCGGATTTACCACCAAGTAAAGCCTTTTGACGTCGGAATAAGACAATAACGGCAATCATCAGACACTTAGAAGTCAAAAGACGTTTGTTCTGCTGACTCTTCTCTACGCTGACAGCGATTAAACCGTCTGCCAGACTGACGCGCAACCTCTGGTCAGTTACAGAGTCTTCAAAGCAATTTTTTTTCGCCGTTCGCCGGTAATGGTTTCTGCGGAAGTTTCCTGCTTTTTCAAATTGGAAACCGGGTTCACCTCCAAGCTCATTTCATATTGGAGGAGACTTTTTGGCTGGCAGTGCAAAATTTTAATCTAAGCTCAAGTTCGGTCTTTCATTAAGAGCGAATTGAGATATGCATTATTATTTTATTCATCAATCGAGATGGCTTTCTTTATTCGTTTTGTTATCCAGCCTGCAAGTGCTGGCTACACCCTGTAAAAATTGCGGCAAAGAAATTGAGCACGGGAAGGACGAACAAATGTTCTGTCGAACCTGTGATTCCGGCAAGTCTGCTTCTCCGCCTCTTGATCCGTCGTCCTCCGCTGATCAAAGTTTGAAAAGCTCTGCAGCTAAAAACGCCACCGGAGCAACGAACTCTGAGAATCCTTTTCCCAAGTTTTATGTGTTCCCTTTCAGGATCTTGTCGTTTGACGCAGATGAAAATGATGATGTGCTTGTTGCTCAAGCTCGATTGAGTGGCTTGGCTATCGATGCTTTTGAGCGTGGAAATGGCGATGCACTGGCTGAGTATATTGCTCAAAGGCTGATAAATCTTGCTGGCCTTATGAAGGTGGATCATCTGAAAATCAAGTTTATGGAGGGGTATCGACTGCAACAGCTATCGGAGATGGTGGAGCAAAAGCAAAAGCAGTTGAAGTTCTCGCAAAAAATTCACCAGGCAGTGCTCAGTGCAGGAGCTGCTGAAGGAACAAAAATAGTAAAGATGCCAATCCATGAAAGGGTAGAAGATCTGACTAGTGAAAGAGCCGCGAAAATAGACCCATCTCAATGGCCGGACCTGTCAGATATGGGAATGGTCCACCTGCTCACTGCTGAGTTTCAGAATTCCCCACTGATGATGGATCTTACTTCTGTTTTTCAAGCTATTCAGCAAGGAAACATGATACAGCTGATCATTACTCGAATGGCGGTAGCAGATGAGGGCAATAAGACTGCCGAAGGCACAGTTACGCCTCTGATATTCGCCGCTATTATTCCAAACCCTTTTATGGCAGGTCAAACAAAGTCTGCAGATATGCATCTGTTATTGGGAAGCCCGCCACTGCATGTTAATCAAGATAATTTAATGAACGCACTCACAGCCGTTATGAATGTAGTCAGTGAACACGAGCACAATGCTGATTTATCTTTACACTTTTTTCTTAGCCCTCAAATCAACATTCAGGATAACGGAGATCCACTGTCATCAATCCCCAATATTGAGAATTCTATTAATCCTAATTTTCCTGTTAGCGGATTTGCCACTAAGTAAGGCCTTTTGACGTCGGAATAAGACAATAACTGCCATCATCACACATTTAGGAGTCAGAAGACGTTTGTTCTGATGACTCTGTCCTATACTGACGGGATGGTTGGGCGGGACTGGCCTTTCTTTAAGCGATTTTCTGGCTGGAAAGGCGAAATTTTAGTCTATGCTCACATTCGTTTCTTATTAAGGACTGATTGGGATATGCATCCTTATTTTATTCATCAATCGAGATGGCTCTTTTTATCTGTTTTATTATTTAGCCTGCAAGTGCTGGCTACCCCCTGCAGGAATTGCGGCAAAGAAAGTGAGCCCGGTAAGGATGGGCAAATGTTCTGCCAAACCTGTGATTCCTGGAAGTCTGCTTTTCCACCACCTGATCCGTCATCCTCCGCTGATGAAGGTCTGAAAAGCTCTGCAGCTCAAAATACCAGCGGAGCAACGAACTCTGAGATACCTGCTCCCGAGTTATATCCGGTAAACTATAATTTCCTGTTCTTAGAGAAGGACGACAATGATGAGTTAATTGCCCGAGTTCAAATCGGTAGCATGCTTGTTTATGCCGCTGAGCGGGAAGATAGCGATTTGCATGCCACATTAGCTGAGCTAATTGCTCTGGATCTCATAAATCTTTACGATCTCATTAAGTTGGATATTCTGAAATTTGAGCGGGAAGATGACGATTACGATGTGTATGCCACATTGGCAGATCTAATTGCTCTGAATCTCACAGATCTTTACGATCTCATTAAGTTGGATGTTCTGAAAGTTGAGCGGGAAGAGGGAGGCTCCCCAACGCTATTGGATAAGCGGGAGGATAGGGACCGCCTGCAAAACCTGTTGGGAATAGTGGAGCAAGTACAAAAGCTATTGGAGGTAGCGGGGCAAGGGCAAAAGCAACTGGGGAGGTTGAAGCTGAGGCAAACGCAGTTGAAGTTCTTGTTAAAACTGCATCAGGCGTTGCTTAGTGAAGATACTGTTTCAGTGAGACTAATAAAGACACCAATCCATGAAAAGGCAGAATCTCTGAGTCGTAAAATAGCTGCGGAAATAGACCCATCTCAATGGCCGGACTTGTCAGATATGGGAATGGCTCACCTGCTCAGTGCTGAGTTTCAGAATTCACCACTGACGATCGATCTTACTTCTGTTTTTAACGCTATTCAGCAAGGAAATATGGTACAGCTGATCGTTACTCAAACGGCGGTAGCAGATGAAGGTAATCAGGCTGAAGCAGGCACAGTGAGGCCTTTGATACATGGCGCTATTATTCCAAACCCTATTATGAACGCTCAAACAGTGCCTATAAATATGCATCTGTTATTGGGAACCCTTCCACTGCATGTTAATCAAGATAATTTAATAAACACACTTACAGCCATTATGAAGATACTCGCTGAAAACGAGCACAATTTATCCTTACACTTTTTTCTGCCCCCCCAAGCGTATATTCAGGATAACGAAGATCTTCTATTATCAATCCCCGATATCGAACATTCGATTAATCGTAATCTTCCCGATAGCGCATTGTCACCGAAGCTGTAACAAGACTATCAGTGCAATCATCACAGACTCAGGAGTCAGAAGACGTTTGTTCTGATGACTCTGTTCTATGCTGACGGGATGGTTGGGCCGGACTGGCCTTTCTTTAAGAAGTTTTCTGGCTGGAAAAACAAAATTTTAAGTACTCAGCTATACGGAATCGAATATTTCTGGCTTATTGGGCAGGTGCTCTGCAAGGCGCAACGACGGGAACATAGCAAGCTATGTGGCCAGAGTTGTAACGCAGTCAGAGTGACTGAACTATAAGTCAGAAAATATGATTTCGTATGGTTGAGTACTTAGTCTATGCTCACATTCGTTTCTTATTAAGGGCTGATTGAGATATGCATCCTTATTTTATTCATCAATCGAGATGGCTCTTTTTATCTGTTTTATTATTTAGCCTGCAAGTGCTGGCTACCCCCTGCAGGAATTGCGGCAAAGAGAGTGAACCCGGTAAGGATGGGCAAATGTTCTGCCGAACCTGTGATTCCGGGAAACTTACTTCTCCACCTCCCAGTCCGTCATCCACTATTGATAAAGGTTTGAAAAGATCCGCAGCCAGAATGAATGCCACTGAGGCGACGGACGATGAGTTATCTGATCACTCAGAGTCAGATTCGTCACCCTTCGGGATCTGGGTAATGAGTGATGAAAATGAAGATCTGTTGAATGTTCAAGTTGAAGTCAGTGACAGGACTGTAGATGCTTTTGAGCGAAAAGATGGCAATGCATATGCCAAGTCACTTGCTAAAGTACTTGCTCAGAATATGGCAAAGATTGCCAGAAACCTGAAGGTGAATCAGCTGGACATCAGTTTCAAGGAGGAGCATCACTGTCATCAGAAAAAGGAGAGGCGAGATCATCAACATCTGCATAAGTCCCTGGCATTTTTTATACGTCACTTTCAAAAGCAGTTAGAGATGCAGGATCATCAAGAACTGCATAACTCCCTGGCATTTTTTATACGTGACTTCAAGCAGATGGAGGTGCGGGATCAGCTGCAAGAGCAGCAGGAGATGATGCAAAAACTGCATCAGGCAGCGCTTGGTTCAGGCGCTGTAGAGAAAGAAAAGATGCCAATCCATGAAAAGGCAATAGCTTTGACTCGCGAGAGAGCCACGAAAATAGCCCCATCTCAATGGCCAGACCTGTCAGATGCGGGAATGACTCTCCTGCTCAGTATTAAGTATCAGAATGACCTGCTGATGATGGATCTTACTTCTGTTTTTCGGGCTATCCAGGAAGGAAATATGATACAGCTTATCGTTACTCAAAGGGTGGCAGCAGATGAGGGTAATCAGGCTGCCGCAGGCACAACCAGGCTGTTCATGCTTGGCGCAATTATGCCAGCTCCTGCTACAGACGATGATACAGTGTCTATGGATATGCACGTGTTAATCGGGACCCAGCAGCCACTGCATGTTAATCAACAAAATTTAATGAACATACTCATAGCCGCTAAGGAGGTGGCTGGTGAATACGAGCACGGTGCCGATTTATCTTTATACTTTTTTCTAAGCCCTCAAATCAATATTCAGATTAACGAAGATCCTCTATCATCAATCCCCGATATCGAACATTCGATTAATCGTAATCTTCCTGATAGCGCATTGTCACCGAAGCTGTGAGAAGACAATAAGTGCAATCATCACAGACTCAGGAATCAGAAGACGTTTGTTCTGATGACGTGATTTGACCACATCATGAATTAACCTCCGCTCCCGGAAGAGCCCCTCAAATCATCGGGCCGGACGGGACGAGCCTTTCTTTAAGAAATTTTCCGGCTGTAAAGGAAAATTTTTAGTCTAAGCTCAGATTCGTTTTTCTATTAAAGGCGGATTGAGATATGCATCATGATTTTATTCATCAATCGCGATGGCTCTTTTTATCTGTTTTGTTATTTAGCCTGCAAGTGTCGGCTACCCACTGTAAGCTTTGCGGCAAAGAGAGCGAGCCCGGTAAAGATGGGCAAATGTTCTGCCAAACCTGTGATTCCGGAAAGTCTGCTTCTCCACCCCATGATCCGCCATCCTTCTCTGATGAAGGTTTGAAAAGCTCTGCCGCCGAAAAGAAGGCCACCGAAGCAACAAACGATGAGATACCTGCTCAGGACAAGACGAACATTTTAGAGTTCAGGGAGCTGTGGAAAGAGTTGATGGACTCGTGGGCTCCGCTGCAAGCACAGCCGGAGATGATGCAAAGGCTGCATCAGGCAGAACTTAGTGCAGGAGCTACAGAGACAGAAAGGATGCCAATCCATGAAAAGGCAAGAGCTTTGATCCGTAAGAGACACTCGAAAGAAAACCGATTTAAATCGTCGAACATGTCATATATGAAAAAGGTTTATCTGCTCAGTGTCGGGTTTCAGAATTCACAACTGGCGATGGATCCTGCTTCTGTTTTTCAGGTTATTCAGAGAGGAGATATGATACAACTGAGCATTTCTGCTCAAATGGTGGAAGCAGATGCGGGCAATCAGGTTGCCGCAGCCGCCACAACCAGGCTGCTGGAGATTCATGGAGCTATTATTCCAGACCCTGCTACGGAGGGTGATGCAGAGTCTACAGATATGCACCTGTTCATCGGAACCCAGCAGCCGCTGCGTGTAAATCAACAAAACCTAATGAGCGTACTCACAGCCACCATGGAGGTAGTTGCTGAAAACTCGCACAATAATGATGCATCTCTACACTTTCATTTGATCCCACAAACGTCTATTCCGCCCGACGAAGATCCTCTACTGCCATCCTCCAATATCGAAGATTGGATCAATCGTAATCTTCCCGATAGCGGATCTGCCACTGATCAGTTGTGACGCTGGAATAAGACAATAACTGCAACCATCACAGACTCAGGAGTCAGAAGATGTTTGTTCTGCTGATTCTGACAGTGCGGTTTGACCGCATCATAAACTGATCTCTGATCCCGGGCGAGCTGTCATATTATCGGTTTGGGCTGAGCTTGCCTTTCTTTAAGACATTCCCTGGCTTGCAGTGCAAAATTTTAGTCTATGCTCAAATTCGTTTTTTTATTAAAGGCGAATTAGTGTATGCATCATTATTTTATTCATCAATCGAGATGGCTTTCTTTATTTGTTTTGTTACTTAGCGCGCAGGTGCTGGCTGCACCTTTTACCTGTGAGAGGTGCGGCAAAGAGTTTTTCTGCCGAACCTGTGATTCCGGGAACTCTACTTCTACACCTTCTGGTCCGTCATCCTGTGCTTATAAAGATATGAAAAGCTCTGCAGCTAAAAACACCAGCGGAGCAACGAACTCTGAGAGACCTGATCTCGAAGAGTTTTATCTGCCAGCCTACAGATTCTCGTCGGTAGAGAAAGGTGAAAATGGTGATTCGTTGATTGTTCAAGTTAAAGTCCGAGAGAGTGTTATTGATGCTATCGAGCGGGCAGCAGTAGAGAAAGAAGGCGATGCATGTACCAAGTCATTGGCTGAGCTAATTGCTTCTAAGCTTGTAGCTATTGGCAATCACAGCAAGATAGATCATGTGAATTTTAAGTTGGATGAGGGGGATCAGGAACGTCTGCCAAAGCTATTTGAGATGGTGGGGCAAAAGCAAAAGCAGATCGAGTTCTCGAAAAAAATGTTTATGGCAGCGCGTGGTTCAGAAGTCGAACGGACAATAATGCGAAGGAGTACAATCCATAAAAGATTAGAGGCTCTGACTCGTGAAAGAGCCGCGAATATAGACCCATCTCAATGGCCAAACCTGTCGTATATGGGAATGACTCACCTGCTCACTGCTGAGTTTCAGAACGCCTCACTGATGTTCGATCTTACTGCTGCTTTTCAAGCTATTCAGGAAGGAAATATGATACAGCTGATCATTACCCGAATGGCGGCTGCAGATGAGGGCAATCAGGCTGCCGCTGGCACAGTCACGCCGGTGATGCTTGCAGCTCTTATTGAAGGCCCCACTCAGCGCCGTGATCAAGCAGAGTCTCCGAATATTCATCTGGTATGGGGAACCCCGCCAATGATTTATAATGATATGAACTTGCCCCCGCCACTGCGTTTTAATCAACATGATTTAATGGATGCACTCACAGCCATTATGAATGTGGTCAGTGAAAACGAGCAAAATGCTGATTTATCTTTACACTTTTTTACGACGCCTCAAACGTATATTCAGAATAACGAAGATCCTCTATTATCAATCCCCAATATCGAACATTCGATTAATCGTAATCTTCCCGATAGCGCATTTTCAACGAAGATCTAACAAGACTATGCAATCATTACAGACTCAGGAGTCAGGAGACGTTTGTTCTGCTGAGTCTGACAGTGCGGTTTGACCGCATACTAACCTCTGATCCTGGGCGAGCTGTCGTATTATCGGTTCGGGCTGAGCTTGCCTTTCTTTATGAAATGCCCTGGCTTGCAGTGCAAAATTTTAGTCTATGCTCATATTCGTTTTTTTTATTAAGGGCGAGTTGGGATATGCATCATTATTTTATTCATCAATCGAGATGGCTTTCTTTATTTGTTTTGTTACTTAGCGCGCAAGTGCTGGCTTCCCCCTGTACCTGTGAGAGGTGCGGCAAAGAGCTTTTCTGCCGAACCTGTGATTCCGGGAACTCTACTTCACCTTCTGGTCCGTCATCCTCTGCTGATGAAGATATGAAAAGCTCTGCAGCTAAAAACACCACCAGAGCAACGAACTCTGAGATACCTGATCCCGAGGCGTTTGATCCGATACCCTATAGATTCTCGGCGGTAGAGAAGGGTGAAAATGGTGATTCGTTGATTGTCCAGGTTAAAGTCCAAAGTAGGGTTATTGATGCTATCCAGCGTGCAGAAACAGAAAAAGATGGCGATGCAATTGCCAAGGCAGTGGCTGAGCAAATTGCTTCTAATCTTGTAGATATGGGCAATCTCAGCGGGTTAGATCATGCAAATTTCAAGTTGGATGAGGGGGATCAGGAACGTCTGCCAAAGCTATTTGAGATGGTGGAGCAAAAGCAAAAGCAGATCGAGTTCTTGAAAAAAATGTTTCTGGCAGCGCGTGGTGCAAAAGTCGAACGGACAATAATGGCAAGGAGTATAATCCATGAAAGAGCAGAGGTTCTGACTCGTGAAAGAGCCGCGAATATAGACCCATCTCAATGGCCAAACCTGTCGTATATGGGAATGACTCACCTGCTCACTGCTGGGTTTCAGAACGCCTCACTGATGTTCGATCTTACTGCTGTTTTTCAGGCTATTCAGGAAGGAAATATGATACAGCTGATCATCACTCAAACGCTTGCAGCAGATGAGGGCAATCAGGCTGCCGCTGGCACAGTCACGCCGGTGATGCTTGCAGCTCTTATTCCAGAAACCCTCTTATGGCGCCGTGAACAAACAGAGTCTTCGAATATTCATCTGGTATGGGGAACCCCGCCAATGATTTATAATGATATGAACCTGCCCCCGCCACTGCGTTTTAATCAAGATGATTTAATGGATGCACTCACAGCCATTATGAATGTGGTCAGTGAAAACGAGCAAAATGCTGATTTATCTTTACACTTTTTTACGACGCCTCAAACGTATATTGAGAATAACGAAGATCCTCTATTATCAATCCCCAATATCGAACATTCGATTAATCGTAATCTTCCCGATAGCGCATTTTCAGCGAAGATGTAACAAGACTATAAGTGCAATCCTCACAGACTCAGCAGTCATGAAACGTTTGTTCTGCTGAGTCTGACAGTGCGGTTTGACCGCATACTAACCTCTGATCCTGGGCGAGCTGTCGTATTATCGGTTCGGGCTGAGCTTGCCTTTCTTTATGAAATGCCCTGGCTTGCAGTGCAAAATTTTAGTCTATGCTCATATTCGTTTTTTTATTAAGGGCGCATTGGTATATGCATCTTTATTTTATTCATCAATCGAGATGGCTTTCTTTATTTGTTTTGTTACTTAGCGTGCAAGTGCTGGCTTCCCCCTGTACCTGTGAGAGGTGCGGCAAAGAGCTTTTCTGCCGAACCTGTGATTCCGGGAACTCTACTTCACCTTCTGGTCCGTCATCCTCTGCTGATGAAGATATGAAAAGCTCTGCAGCTAAGAACACCACCGGAGCAACGAACTCTGAGATACCTGATCCCGAGGCGTTTGATCCGATACCCTATAGATTCTCGGCGGTAGAGAAGGGTGAAAATGGTGATTCGTTGATTGTCCAGGTTAAAGTCCAAAGTAGGGTTATTGATGCTATCCAGCGTGCAGAAACACAAGAAGATGGCGATGCATCTTCCAAGGGATTGGCTGAGCTAATTGCTTCTAATCTTGTAGATATGAGCAATATCAGAGGGATAGATCATGTCAATTTTAAGTTAGATGAGGGGGATCAGGAACGTCTGCCAAAGCTATTTGAGATGGTGGAGCAAAAGCAAAAGCAGATGGAGTTCCTGGAAAAAATGTATCTGGCAGCGTGCAGTGCGGGAGCCGGACAGACACTAATGTTAAAGACGCCAATCCATTTTAGGGTAGAGGCTCTGTCTCGTGAAAGAGCGGCGAAAATAGACCCATCTCAATGGCCAGACCTGTCATATATGGGAATGACTCACCTGCTCACTGCTGAGTTTCAGAACGCCTCACTGACGATCGATCTTACTGCTGTTTTTCAAGCTATTCAGGAAGGAAATATGATACAGCTGATCATTACTCAAACGGTTGCAGCAGATGAGGGCAATCAGGCTGCCGCTGGCACAGTCACGCCGGTGATGCTTGCAGCTATTATTCCAGAAGCCTTCAATCGTTACAGCAGCTGTTCAGAGTCCACGAATATTCATCTGGTATGGGGAACCCCAGCAATGCTTTTTAATGATATACACCTGCCTCTGCCACTGCATTTTAATAATCAACATAGTAATTTAATGAATGCACTCACAGCCATTATGAATGTGGTCAGTGAATACGAGCAAAATGCTGATTTATCTTTACACTTTTTTGTGGCTCCTCAAACGTATATTCAGAATAACGAAGATCCTCTATTAACAATCCTCAATATCGAACATTCGATTAATCGTAATCTTCCCGATAGTGCATTTTCAGCGAAGATGTAACAAGACTATAAATGCAATCATCACAGACTCAGGCGTCAGAAGACGTTTGTTCTGCTGATTCTGACAGTGCGGTTTGACCGCATCATAAACTGACCTCTGATCCTGGGCGAGCTGTCATATTATCGGTTTGGTCTGAGCTTGCCTTTCTTTAAGAAATTCCCTGGCTTGCAGTGCAAAATTTTAGTCTATGCTCATATTCGTTTTTTTATTAAGGGCGAATTGAGATATGCATCATTATTTTATTCATCAATCGAGATGGCTTTATTTATTTGTTTTGTTACTTAGCGTGCAAGTGCTGGCTGCACCCGGTACCTGTAAGAGGTGCGGCAAAGAGGTGTTCTGCCGAACCTGTGATTCCGGGAACTCTACTTCTTCACCTTCTGGTCCGTCATCCTCTGCTGATGAGGACATGAAAAGCTCTGCAGCTAAAACCACCGGAGCAACGAACTCTGAGACACCTAATTCCGTGGAGTTATATCTGAAACCCTATAGATTCTTGTCGGTAAAGAGGGAAAATGATGACACGTTGATAGTTCAATTTAAAATCAGAGACTGGGCTATTGATGATATCGAAAGGGCGGAAACAGAAGAAGATGGCGATGCATGTGCCATGGCATTTGCTGAGCAAATGGCTTCTAATCTTGTAGATATGCGCAATATCATCAAAGGGATAAATTATGTCAATTTTGAGTTGGAGGAGGGGGATCAGGAACGTCTGCCAAAGCTATTTAAGATGGTGGAGCAAAAGCAAAAGCAGATCGAGTTCTTGCAAAAAATGTATCTGGCAGCGCTTGGTGCAGAAGACGAACGAGCAATAACGTTTAGAAGGTGGACAATCCATGAAAGAGTAGATGCTCTGACTCGTGAAAGAGCCGCGAATATAGACCCATCTCAATGGCCGGACCTGTCGTATATGGGAATGACTCACCTGCTCACTGCTGAGTTTCAGAACGCCTCACTGATGTTCGACCTTACTGCTGTTTTTCAGGCTATTCAGGAGGGAAATATGATACAGCTGATCATTACCCGAATGGCGGCTGCAGATGAGGGCAATCAGGCTGCCGCTGGCACAGTCACGCCCGTGATGCTTGCAGCTCTTATTGAAGACCCCACTCAGCGCCGTGATCAAGCAGAGTCTCCGAATGTTCATCTGGTATGGGGAGCCGTGCCAATGATTTATCATGATGAGAACCTGCCCCCGCCACTGCGTTTTAATCAACATGATTTAATGGATGCACTCACAGCGATTATGAATGTGGCCAGTGAATACGAGCAAAATGCTGATTTATCTTTACACTTTTTTGCGGCTCCTCAAACGTATATTCAGAATAACGAAGATCCTCTATCATCAATCCCCGATATCGAACATTCGATTAATCGAAATCTTCCCGATAGTGCATTTTCAGCGAAGATGTAACAAGACTATAAATGCAATCATCACAGACTCAGGCGTCAGAAGACGTTTGTTCTGCTGATTATGCCAGTGCGGTTTGACCGCATCATAAACTGACCTCTGATCCTGGGCGAGCTGTCATATTATCGGTTTGGGCTGAGCTTGCCTTTCTTTAAGAAATTCCCTGGCTTGCAGTGCAAAATTTTAGTCTATGCTCATATTCGTTTTTTTATTAAGGGCGAATTGGGATATGCATCATTATTTTATTCATCAATCGAGATGGCTTTCTTTATTTGTTTTGTTACTTAGCGTGCAAGTGCTGGCTGCACCCGGTACCTGTAAGAGGTGCGGCAAAGAGGTGTTCTGCCGAACCTGTGATTCCGGGAACTCTACTTCTCCACCTTCCGGTCCGTCATCCTCCGCTGATGAAGATATGAAAAGCTCTGCAGCTAAAAACACCACCGGAGCAACGAACTTTGAGATACCTGATCCCGGGGCGTTTGATCCAATACCCTATAAATTCTTGTCGGTAAAGAAGGGTGAAAATGATGATACGTTGATTGTTCAGGTTAAAGTCAAAGACTGGGCTTTTGATGCTATCGCGCGGGCAGAAGCAGAAGAAGATGGCGATGCATATGCCAAGGCATTGGCTGAGCGAATTGCTTATAGTCTTGTAGATATGGGTCATCTCAGCGGGATAGATCATGTAAATTTTAAGTTGGAGGAGGGGGATCAGGAACGTCTGCCAAAGCTATTTGAGATGGTGGAGCAAAAGCAAAAGCAGATGGAGTTCCTGGAAAAAATGTCTCTGGCAGCGCGTAGTGCAGGAGCCGGACAGACAGTACTGTTAACGTTGCCAATCCATTCCAGGGTAGAGGCTCTGTCTCGTGAAAGAGCGGCGAAAATAGACCCATCTCAATGGCCGGACCTGTCATATATGGGAATGACTCACCTGCTCACTGCTGAGTTTCAGAACGCCTCACTGATGATCGATCTTACTGCTGTTTTTCAAGCTATTCAGGAAGGAAATATGTTACAGCTGATCGTTACTCGAATGACGGTGGCCGATGCGGGTAATCAGGCTGCCGCTGGCACAGTCACGCCGGTGATGCTTGCAGCTATTATTCCAGAAGCCTTCAATCCTTGCAGCAGCTGTTCAGAGTCTACAAATGTTCATCTGGTATGGGGAACCCCAGCGATGCTTTTTAATGATCTACACCTGCCTCTGCCACTGCATTTTAATAATCAACATAGTAATTTAATGAATGCACTCACAGCCATTATGAATGTGGTCAGTGAATACGAGCACAATGCAGATTTATCTTTACACTTTTTTATGAGCCCTCAATCGTATATTCAGAATGACGAAGATCGTCCTGTATCGTGTGAAATCTATCACAACCCTTCGCTTTATCTTGGTCTTCCCGTCAGTGAAGTTGCCGTTGACAGTGGAATAAAACAATAAGCGCAATCATCACAGGTTCGAGAGCCAGAAGACGTTTGTTCTGCTGATTCCTTTGAATGCTAAACTATGACTTTCGGTGCCATTCTGACCTCTCTTCTTAAAGAGGTTTTACTTCCTGTCGAATCTTTCCTGTTTCGATAGCTTCCAGAAAAGCGCCTCCCAATCTGTCACTCTCTTTAATGACTTTTTGCCAGTACTTAACCCTTTCATCAAAAGAAAAGGTTTTAAAATCGGTTCTGTCCGGAATTTTGCCATAGGGAAGTTTGCTGACAAAGGATTCAGAAGGGTACACCAAAACCAGCTTGTCACAGTGTTCAATGGCCGGTGTTCGCCACTTCAGGCTTTTATCAAACCAGCCAGGCACGATTCGTTGATAGAAGTGAGGGTAAAGAATCAGGCCCTCTCCCTTCGGAAATGCCATGTCAAAATGGTAGTCTGTGATGCCGCCATCCCGATACACACCTTTCGGGGCACCGGCAATATTCCGCACCCCTTCCATCGCCAGAGGAATTGATCCGGAGGCCATAATGGCATCCAGCATATTCTCTTCGGATAAAGAAACCCTCTCTGTTGGCAGGTTGTCCATTTTGTAGAACGGAGCATTGGCATCAGGATGATGGAAAAGCGTTCTGGTAAAAAAAGCCCCCAGTGTTTTGCGGCTGAATGTATTGCCGATTGCTGCAAGGCTGAGTCCCGAGAGCTGTTTCAGGTTCACATCGCTTTTGATAAGCCCCCGGCTCTTGGCTGCGATCAGGTTAAATCTTATGACCCCATTGGCAAGAATCTCGTTTGCTCCATTCTCACCCAACATGTCCCGGGCCAGAACCCGGCACTTTCGGCTGACCTCCGCAGCATCTGGCTCTATTGAATACTCTGTCAGCAAGTAACCCTGTTCAAGCCGGTGGTGAGCTTCGAGGGCATTTTCCTGAGCATAACAACTGAGGCGCCATGCTCCCGCAGACGTACCTAAGAGGTTCAGGGGCTGCTGTCTGTCTTTAAAATATTCACCGATCAGACACTTGTCCAGACCTGTTAACACGAACCATTTGGGACCGCCTGAAGCCCCCAGCATGATATCAATACCGGACTGGGGAAGACCTTCATCTCGTATTTTTTCCAGAGCTGTGGAACCGGCCCTGATTTCAAGGACATCAGTCATTACTGAACGTGCTCTAACAACGCTTGCCGGATATCTTCAGGAATGGAAGTCGCTTTTCCGGCTGCAAAATCATAATGAATCACCACCGCCTTGCCTCGTGCCGCCAGAACGTTTATTGGAAACCTGGCTTCAAATAGACTGCAATGGCTTCCTGCTGTCAGTATTGTTGTTTAAACAGGTTCCTATGATGCCTGCATGAGAAAAAGATGCAAATAGTCGTTTAGCATGTCTAACTATTCAGGGTAGACGATGGCAGGAGCCCATTTCAGCCATTCAGCTTGCGGTTCATCCGCCAGCTCGAACGAAGTTTCAGGAGCAACCCTGTGTCCCTGCTCCGGCGTCGCAAAGGCAACGCCACCCGCCAGAACCGCTTCGAGGGATTCCGTTCGAAGCCTGGCACCACTGAACAAACCAAAATTGAAATCCACGCCACTGGCATTCCAGAATCGGCTTTTATGGGTTACCAGCGGCGCGTAGCGATCTTCGATGTTGAGAAAAATAATGACTTTGTTGGCAGGGTTACCCAACTTGAATCCGGTAACCACGCCTACCGGAATCTCCCGGTAATAAACGGGATTACCCGGTTTAATGGAACCCAGCTGAGCACTGACCAAGCGAATACGCAGACCACCAGAACGAGGCTGATCATCAGGCGCTCTTGGGTCTGCAACAAAAACATCACGCTTGGCAGCAGCCTGGGAGCGTGCTGGCGATACGTCGATATAAAGACCTGTCAACAAGGTTTCCAGGTGAGCTGTGTTGGTAAGACCCAGTTTAGGTTTAACCAGCCAGAACCTGGAACCTTTGCGAGCCAGCCAATCAGCGCCTCCATTGAGTAAGACGCTGGCTTTTATGGCTTTTTTGGCATCATCCAGATTAAGTTCTGTCACCTTTCCCATCTCCAGACCTTTGTACTTCAGTCGTGTACCTACCTGAAGGCCATCCGCCGATTCAAATTGAATATGTATCACCTTGCCGGTTTCACTTGCCCGGTTAATATCATCATACAAAACAAACCGGGTTTTATTGGCAACTTTGGCTGCATCAGGGTTTGGGGTTTTAAATGCAATGCCTCCTGAAATCATAGAGTTGAGTGTTCCTGTCCTGACTTTGAATCCCTGCAACCCACCTTCCAGAGTTACACCGCTGATATTCCAGAAAAGCGTGCTTTTATTCACGAGATGTTGATATTTGGGCTTGATCAATATTTTGATCACCACTTCCTGTTTTCCCAGCGTGTAGGACTCCACTTCACCAACAGGCATTTTTCTGTAGAGGACAGGGCTACCCTGATTCAGACCTTCAAGGGAGTCAGCCCTGAGCTCAAGGTGTAAGCCCGGAGAAGATGGTGAAGCCGGAGGCTTGGTGGCCAGACCCATAAAATCTGTTTCCGGTTCGGCATTTTTCATATCAACCTGACTGACATCCATAGCGATATAGCGGCCAGCCAATAAGGTCTCCAGGCCGGTGATGCCTTTGAGGTTTATTTGTGGTGCCACCATCCAGAAACGGGCACCTTTTACCAAAATGTTCCTGGCTTCAGGACGAATAACGGCCTCGGCAATAATGGCTGAGTAATCCTCATTAAACGACGTATTCTTGATAACGCCCACTTCCATACCATGAAACAGTATTTTTGATTTTTCCTGGCCAAGAGCGACATCCAGAGGGAACTTAATAGAAATACGAATTCCCGCTTCCGCTGCGTCATAATCGTCGTACAAAGGAAAGCGGGTGCCATCGGATGCTTTCGGTTCTTTTTCCTCCCATTCCGGAGTGTAAAGAGCGACCCCGCCCTGGATAATGGAAATCAACGACTGGGTTCTGACCTTCAGGTGCGTCAGACCTCCGGAAATATCCACCCCTCCCGCATTCCAGAAACGGGTATTTTTTCTTACCAGATGAGTGAACATCGGTTTGATGTAAACATGGACATCAACTCTTTCGTTATCCGATGAGAGAGCGTAGCGAGTCACTTCGCCAATCTTCAGACGGCGATAATAGACCGGGCTTCCCTCCTGCACAGAGGACAACTCTTCAGCCTGAAGTATCAGGCTCAGCCCACCGTCTTCTATGCCCGGCGCAGGAGGCGACTTCAGCGCCGAAAAGGATAGCTGTCTTACCCCCTTCTCAGAGGGCTTAAAAGCGATGTAGTTGCCAGAGACCAGAGTATCCAGACCGGACACGCCCGCTACAGAAAGTTGGGGCTGAACCAGCCAGAACTGACTGTTATCTCTGAGATACTTCTGCATCTGCCGATCCATTTCCAGCTCGACATCGACACCTTCAAGGTCTTTCGTCATGGTCATTCGAGCGACTTTACCTACCGCCAGACCGTTGTACCTGACTTCTGTTTTGCCTACTTGCATGCCTTTGGCACTGTCAAAATGAACGTGAACTTCGAGCCCGTGTTGATACAGTGTTCTCCAGATAAGAAAGGCAACAATCATCAGAGCAATAAGGGGCAGCAGCCAGATAGCCGGAACACGACGACGCTCTTTCAGATCAGCCTTCACAGCGATCTTTTCATCGCTCATTGTTGATCTCCTTTCAGACTGAACGGCCTTGACCGGTCCCAAAGTAATCTGGGGTCAAAGCTCATTGCCGCGCACATGGTCAACACCACCACCGCGGCAAACGCAAAAGCCGCAGGACCCGCCGTGACAGTGCCCAGATGCCCGAACTGCACCAGTGCGACGAGAAGGGAAATAATAAAAATATCCAGCATGGACCAGCGGCCAATCCAGACAATCAATCGATACAAGGCAGTCTGACGACCCGGGTTGATCCTTCTTGTATGCACACAAACCAGCAGCCATACCATGCCCAAAAGTTTCATCAAAGGGACCAGGATACTCGCTGTAAAAACCAGCAGCGCAATGGGTGCCATACCATGATGTATCAGCTCCATAACCCCAGACATGATCGTATCCGGCCTGCTGCGCCCAAAACGACTTACGATCATTATCGGCAGCATGTTTGCAGGTATGTAGAGCAGCGCGGCGGTGAAGGTTAGAGCCCAACAACGGGACAGGCTGTCTTTTTTTCTGGATCGCACTTTACTGCCACAACGGGGACACCGGACATCTTCTGCCTGACAAACCCTGTGGCAATCCAGACAGAGTTTTATCCCACAATCAGCACCGCTGGACATCGGGCCGGGTTGCTCCGAATCCGATGCAGTCATTCATCCTCTCCCAGCATTGTCCAGATCTCATGCTCGTTCAGGTTCTGGGCAATAATCAGTTCGCAGAGCATCAGTCCGGCAAAGCAATATAACCCTGTACCTATCTGCACGCTGGCCATATCTGCCAGTTTGATGACCGCGACCAGCGCACCCAGAAAATAGATTTCCGTCATGCCCCACTCTTCCAGGCGGGTATAAAGTCTCAGCAAACTTCTGGATATTCTGCGCCCCCGGCTAGTGATGGCAGATACAATGATTTTAAGCAGAATCAAAAGGCGAAAAAGAGGGATCAGTATGGCAGACAGGAGCACCAGCAAAGCTATAGCACCATAATCCCCTTGATAGAGAGCAGCAACACCTCCGCAAATCGTGCTTTGCTGCTCATTTCCCAGAATATCCATGGATAGAACAGGGTAATAATTGGCCGGTATAAACAGAATTAAGCCAGTCACAACCAGAGCCAGACTACTCTGAATGCCTGCAGGGCGATGAGACTCCAGCACACAGCCACATCGGGGGCATACAGCCTGCTGCCGACAGGCCGGGTCATGATTGAAGACCGGTGTATTTATCATCAGATCACAGTCAGGACAAAGCCTGATGCCTGAATCAAAACTCGTCTCTTTTTTAACCATATAGGTATATCTGGGGAAGAAACTGAACAAATTCTGCCATATAATCTGCCAGTGAATTTTAGCTGTTCTGATTGCCTTGTCTCTATATCGGCAGCACGAACCAGTACTACGCCCCAGAGCTCCCTGAGAGGCGTTAATAACAGATACACAATGATTCAAGAGGTCCAGGTATGCTTCCCGTTGAGCGTCGAGAGCACATTTTGTCTTATGTTGAAGAGAAAGGCTGTGCCAACATCGAAGAGATGGCGGAGAAATTCGATGTTTCCCAGATGACTATTCGTCGCGACATACGAACTCTGGAGCAGGAAGACAAATTGCGCGTCACCTATGGCGGTGCGGTATCTAAAAGCTTCCTGATGGAAGATATCCCCTACGAAAAGAAGAACGCCGTCAACATTGAAGAGAAAAAGTCCATTGCTCACGAGGCCCTCAATCTGGTCAAGGAAGGGCAGATCATTCTGCTGGATGCTGGCACAAGCACCATGGCCCTGGCCAAGCTGTTGATGCGCATGAAGGTCACTATTATTACGCCCGACCTGAAAATTGCTCTGCAATTGTCAGACTCTTCAACCGCCAAGGTCTACACGACGGGGGGACTGGTCAGTGCCATTACCAAGGCTCACTGTGACACAACTGCCCTGTCCTTCCTGGACAGCATTAATGCTGACGTTGCCTTTCTGGCAACCAACAGCTGGAGTCTGCAACACGGTATGACTACTGCGTCTACCGACCATTACTTTATTCGTCGCAAGATGCTGGAACGTGCAGCCCGCAGTGTACTGCTGGCAGACTCCAGCAAGTTTGGCGCTTCCAGCATGAAAACCATCTGTCAGCTGAATGAGCTGGATACCATTATCACAGACAGCCGTTTCGATGATGAGAGCCTGGCGGCCATCAGCGAGGCAGGTGGTAATATCATCCGCTCCTGACTGTACGGCAATGCAATTATACTTTGAATAGGATGGCATGTTCTTCCTGATTGCATGGACTAAACTCACAGCTATCAATCAGACTGAGTCCAGCCAGACGTTGCTGTGAGTGATGAAACCCCTTATCTGTATTCCAATGGGTGACCCGGCCGGAATTGGCCCGGAAATCCTGATAAAGGCACTTTTAACCAATGACTTCTCCAATACCTGTCGATTGCTGGTCGTCGGCTACGTGGAGATTCTTCAGCAAGCCATTTCGATCAGCGCTTCGCCTCTTACTATCAACTCTGTTGAGGCCTGTTCGGATATTGATCCACGGACAGGTATTCTCAATGTCCTTGAGCCACCTGCCCCTCCTCAAAGTGTCGAGCCGGGCAGAGTTTCCCCAGCCGCAGGAAAGATGGCCTACGACTGTATTCAACTGGCAACACAACTGGCTCTGGAGAGGCAGGCCCAGGCTCTGGTAACGCCCCCTGTTAATAAGATGTCCCTGGACGCGGCTAATATCAGACAGGCAGGACACACCGAGATTCTTGCCGAGCTGACAAACAGCAAGAACCCACTCACTTTATTTGAGGTTGCGGGCTTGAAAGTCTTTTTTCTTTCACGACATCTGTCTCTCAAGCTGGCCTGTGACTACGTCACCCGACATCACCTGATTCAATGTGCTCAAAAAGCGGTTGATGCCATGAAATCTCTGGGTATTGAGACCCCCCATCTGGCTATAGCCGGGTTAAATCCTCATTGTGGAGATAACGGACTGTTTGGACATGAAGAGCAGGAAGAAATCAGGCCTGCTGTTCTTGAACTACAGCAGCTTGGGTTGAACGTGTCCGGCCCCCTGCCTGCTGACTCGGTGTTTTATCAGGCTCTGAATGGAAAGTTTGATGCTGTCATCTCGCTCTATCATGATCAGGGACACATTGCGACCAAAATGGTGGACTTCCATAAAACCATTTCAATCACCTGCGGCTTACCCTTCCTGAGAACTTCAGTAGATCATGGCACTGCCTACGACATTGCCGGGAAAGGCGTTGCTTCTGCCATCAGTATGGCCGAGGCCATCGCAGTGGCAATCCGTTATCTGACAAAGGTTTCACCAGTGGGAACAACCTGAATAGCGGGCGAACTACCAAAATCAACCTGCCCGGTGACCACAACAGGGGTGCTTGTCTCTGCATTTTCAGGTAAAGAAATAATCAAACGTCCATTGCCTGATTGCTGAATATCCACATCCAGCGTCTGTGCAGTGGTGGCATCATTAACAATCTTCAACGGCCCTTCTATGAACAAATCGGGACGCTCGATACTGGAGCCTTGCAGGATATTGCCTTTCAGAACAGGTGCATCATCCACGTCTCTGCCATGATCATAAACAATGATCTGCTCTACTCCCGAGATATCACTGACTGCTCCTCCTCTCAGTCCAATGAGGATTTTCAGAGTCGGGCTCCTGACCCGCGTCAATCAGAATGCCGTCTGACTGTCCTTCCCCTCTTATCTCGCCTTTTGGGCCCAGCCACAGCAGAAGACCGGAACTCGAGCCAATGTATCGAACAGCAGACTGTGCATTGCCATCGGTATCCGGATTCAAAACCAGTCCCTCAATCAGAAGCACGCTTTTGCCAGAAGGATTGCGAATTTCAATAGCGGTTTCATCTTCAGGCAAGGCCTGAATGATCTGGTTAGGCTCAATGGTTTCGCTGCTGGTCACAATCTGTCTGGAATAGGCTATTTCACAGGTCAGAGCCATCACCGCCGATATGGCCGTTGCCAGGCGTTTTTTGCAGACACTTAGCCCCGAAAATACCTCACCCTTCCTGTCTTGATTCATCCGGTCTGATTCCATTCATGGGTAAAGGACCAGAGAAATATCGACCTCCTGACCTGTCAATTGACCAAAGTCCGGTTTTTTTCTCTTCAGCCCTGAAGTATTCCCAGCCGTGTGCCGATAGTGGATTCAGCCGGATTTCAAATTTGAAAAAATCGCAGTCATCTAATGCAAGGAAGAAAGGATGAACAAGAGCCTGTTCAGGAAGAAGACTCTCGCTGCAGTGATTGCTGCAACAATTCCATTTGCCGCCACCCAGTCCAGCGCAGTGACAGAAATCACCAGTGACGGCGATAGTTACGCCGCCAGCGGGCTATTCGGTGCAGTGACACGCAATGTTAATGCTGAAGCAACCGACACCTATGCATTCATTCTGGATGCTGACAACGGTACTTTCTACGTCCAGGGCTCGTTACTTCAGCCAGTCAATATCAATCTCGATAACCCGAATGGCGAAGCCATTCTGCTCTATCGCCAGGCTAATACCAGCTACGCCGTGAATATGCCTTCGCTCAGCGGCCTGTATGGTAAAGGTACAGCCCACGGTATCCTGTTGAGTAACGGCGAAGCCAGCGTCATTCAAATCAATGTTGGAGAAACCAATCTGGGCGGCACTATTCAGGTAGAAGACGGAGATGCTTTCAGAATTGAAGAAGAGCTGTCGGGCATCGTCACCATAACCGGGACACTGCAAGGTAACAGAGCCATCACAGCAGCCGAAGGTGGGAAGCTCGGAACAAATGCTACGATCTTAGTTAATGGCGGTGTACTGAAAACAAACGGAGATACTTCTATTGACTTCAGCGATGCCGGTGGAGCCCTTGTTATGGGAGTCGTTGACGGTACGGTAGAGGGCAAAGTGCTGGGTTATACCGGACCCGGTGATATTCTGACGATAGGTGGTAACTCGACATTTGGTGGCGATATTGAGGATGTTGAAAGCATCACAGTCGTAAGGTCAGATTCATACGTAGCCAGTTTCCGAGGTGATATCAAGAAGAATTCCGGTACAACAGACGTCAAAATCTATGGTATTGCCAGCTTTGACAAACCCGGAGCACAGACCATTGATGGTGATCTGACTGTTTATTCAACAGGGGTCATTACAACAGAGATGGATACCGACTCCGCCACCAATGCAGCTCTGATTGTCACCGGTACTGCCAATATTAACCCAGGTTCAACGCTGAAAATTGTTCCTTCCCTGGAAGTCGTAGAATCTGGCAACACCGTAGAAGATGCAAAAATTATTGAAGCCAACACTAACCTGAATGCTTCCGATCTGACAATTGAGCACTCTGTGTTGATTGATACTACCGAGGTCACACAGAACGGCAATGCTCTGACCACAGATCTGACACCAAGAACCCTCGAAGCACTTAAGAATCTGATTGCACAGGAAGGTGCCGGGGCCACCACTGAAGAAGCTCTGGCGGCTACGATGACAGTGATCACCCGGGACCCCATCAACTCCACGAGTTTCAATAACTTTTACAAGACTGTTTCCAACATTACTGATGTAAAGAAACTGGCTGAGTTCGCCAGGGAGAGTAAATTCAACAACTCTGACGCCGTCCAGATGACCAACGTAACGGCAGAAACCAAGGTTAAGACCAACGTTCTGGCCCACGTCAGGGCGGTTCAGGAAGATGACCTGTCTGACACTGGGCTGTCATACGGTGGCAGTTACACCAATCAGGGTTTCTGGTTGCAGGTTCTTGGCTCGGACGTCACTCAGGATGATCGCAGAAACGATGGTGGAGACAGACTTTTCGGTTTCGATGCCGATCTGAGTGGTCTGACACTGGGCGCAGAAACCACCATCAACGATGACTACCTGGTAGGAGCTGCATTCACTGTAGCCAATGCCGAAATAGACAAACACGATTCTAATGACAACTCTACCATCAAGAACTACCAGGTCAGCCTCTACGGCTCCTGGGAGCAAGATAACTGGTTCCTGGATGGCGTCATTAACATCGGTCGCAGTAACAACGAGCGTAGCCGTTATATCGATGGCTTTGTCGATGCGCCGATTACTTCGGACTATATCAGTCATCAGTACGGCCTGACCACCATGCTGGGCATGAACCAGAGCTTTGGTGAGATGAAGATAGTGCCAATGGTCGGTTTCAACTACACCATGGTCAAAAGTAAAGCCTTTAAGGAAGATGACAAGTATGCGACCGGTTTTGCCCTGAATGTGGACAGCCAGAAATATCAAAAGGTCGAGCTGGGTGCTGGCGTTGAAATCAGTCAGGCTTTCAAAGTCGACCAGGGTGAACTCGAACCTTCTCTGAAACTGATGGCCTGGCATGACTTTAAGGGTGATGTCGTAGAAACCACCACACGTTACGTGCTCGGTGGACCCGAGTTCACCTCAAAAGGGGCCGACGCTGTCAAGAACAGCTATCAGGCTTCAGCCAGTGTGACCTACCGTCGCAACGATAACATGAGCTTCGTTGTGGGTTATGAACTGAACCAGAGTTCAGATTACAAAGCTCAGAACTACTACCTGAGAATGAAGTACGACTTCTAACTTTGACGCTTTCGAGAGGACTCTGTTTCAGGGTGTTGTACTCTCGTTTTCCCTCTCTCCCTCCCTCCCGGTATTAAAGCCTTCAACCCACTCATTTATCTGGTACTATTCGCCCGGAAAAGCAGGTACTCTCGTTTTACATACCCTGCAAGATCCCACATTGACCAACACTATTTACCGGAATCGCACCGATATGGCTTCTCTCAGACACCTCCTGGTAACGGCTTTTATCCTTTTCTTGTCACTTTCTGCCCATGCTGCTTCCAGCACTGAACTCAATGCTACCGTCCATGAAGCGTTGAAAAATCTTTATGCACAGAGCAGTGCTGCAAAATCTCTGGGCAGCAGAGCGAAAGGAATCCTGGTCTTCCCCAAGGTTCTGAAAGGCGGGCTGGTTGTGGGTGGTGAATACGGTGAAGGCGCACTTTTAAAGAATGGAGCAATACAGGACTATTACAATACCGTATCGGCCTCTATCGGTTTCCAGCTGGGCGCACAGGCTCGCTCCCAGATTGTCATGTTCATGACCAGCGAGGCTCTGAACAACTTCGTGAACAGCGAAGGTTGGGAAGCGGGTATCGATGGTAGTATTGCTATTGCTGAGTTTGGTGCCGGAGAAGGTATAGACACTAAAACCGCTAGAGCTCCCATCATTGGCTTTATCAGCAATAACAAGGGATTGATGTATAACCTGACTCTGGAAGGTTCCAAAATCACAAAAATTGAAAAGTAAAACCCTCGTCAGGTACTTCGGTGATTTCAACTCTACCCCGCTGATATTCGGTGATGTAAAGTCTTTTGCTACCTTTGCCACCGAAAACAACATCGGTGGGGCATGAGCCTCTGGTCACAATGGTTCGATGAATCTCGCCATCGGGAGTGACAGTGGCCACATGCCCCTGACCAAACATGGCCACATAAAGGTTACCCTCTTTGTCAAAAGAGATTCCATCGGGCCCCACAACCCGGCATGGGCCGGCAGTATCGGTGACCGACACAAACTGTTCACGGCTGCTAACCTCCAGTCTGTCTGTAAACGGATAACGATAGATATTCCCTGTTGCCGACTCACTGAGATAGAGCTTCCCATCAGGAGCAAAGGCAATACCATTGGCGAAACGAAACCCGTCATCAAGGCAATCCACCTGTTTACTGACGGGATCAATGCGAAACAATTTTCCCTGCATTGGCCCCTCCCAGACTTCCGGATCAGGCCCTTCCCGAGTGATCAGGTCAGCGACGCGGATACCAGAATCTGTCAGGTAAATGGCCCCTTCAGGCCCCAGAGTCATATCATTGGGCCAAAGAAAGGGGTTCTCACCGTCTCCGTAAAGTCTCTCCGCCAGCGAGCCATCGGGGTTGAGCCTGAGCAGAGATGGCTCACGGGTTTCGGCAACCCAGATACTGCCATCATGGTTGTCCTGTAAAATACCATTGGGCCTGTCGACCTGCGCAAAAACATGGCGGTGCTTTCCTGAGGCTGAAACCCGGGTCAGACGACCTCTCTCCTGACCGACTTCTGAAACAACTAAACTTCCGTCGTTTAATATCAAAGCGGACACTGGATACTCCAGCCCATCAACAAAAATCATACTGCCCCTCTTGAGTGTGACCGAAAAAACGCTACCTCTGACGGTCTAATGAAAAAATAGCTGCCATCGCAGGTGAATGTTCATTTGGAGAGACAGTTTAGATACAGATGACGACCAACTGTTTAGAACAATAAGAAACAAAATATAGGGAGAATTAGCTATAAAGGGTATTATTTAGTTACTAATAGAATTAATAAAAACACTTAAAGAGCAATAACTTATTAACTGATAGCATCCAGATAACTTTGAAAATGCAGCGCTATCAGACTCTGCTGCCATTTTCAGACTTCAGCCTGAGCTGTATTTTCGGCTCATGGCTGTTTGATTTGACTCGGGGGAAATGCGACTACTATGAGTCGTCCGGCCAGGGCCGTCATTCATCTTGACGCTCTAAAGCATAACTATCGATTGGCTAAATCACTGGCGGGCGGGGGCAATGTTCTGGCCGTTGTAAAAGCCGACGCTTATGGCCATGGTGCCATCAGATGTGCCCACTCCCTGTCAGAGGAAGCCGACGGGTTTGCAGTGGCCTGTATTGAAGAAGCCCTGGAGCTCAGGGCAGCCGGTATCAGAAACCGTCTGCTTATTCTCGAAGGATTCTTTGAACATTCCGAACTCACCAATATTGCCTCAGAAAATATTGACATTGTCGTACAAAGTCCGGAACAGGTAAGACAGCTTGAACAAACCCCACTGGAGAAGCCTGTCAGGGTCTGGCTGAAAATGGACTCCGGCATGCACAGAGTGGGTATTCTTCCCGGCGATTATCGCGATGCCTGGGCAAGGCTTGAGCAACTGCCCTGGATCGACGAGATTCTCATGATGACTCACCTTGCCTGTGCCGACGAAACTGACAATGGCTACACCCTGCAGCAGCTTGAAGTCTTTGAGCAACATACCCTTGGATTGCCGGGTAAAAGAAGCATTGCCAATTCGGCCGGTCTCATTCATTGTGCCGCTGCCAGGGCAGACTGGAGCCGCCCCGGTCTTATGCTTTACGGAGCCTCTCCTTTTGATCAGGCTCATAACATTGAATCCAGGCTCAAGCCTGTCATGGAGCTCCACTCAGCCATTATCAATATCAAGGAAATCCCTGCTGGCAGCCCGGTAGGCTATTCCGGTACCGCAGTGACCAACAAGACGACGCGTTTAGGCGTCATCGCCATGGGTTATGCCGATGGCTATCCCCTGGCTCCCAATGGTACGCCGGTACTCGTCAATGGTCAGCCAGTACCACTGACAGGTCGGGTCTCCATGGATATGTTAACGGTTGATTTGTCAGAAATAGGTGATGTGAACGTGGGAGATCCTGCTTTACTCTGGGGTAAAGACTTGTCGGTGAATGAAGTAGCACGACATGCGGGCACAATTCCCTATCAGCTGTTGTGTAATATAAACCGGTTTCCTATTTCGTACTCTCAGCAAGTTACCTGCAAAGAGAGAGTATGAATCCACCTGAAAAATTGTCCGATTGCCGGGAACGCTTTAATAACCAGCGCATCTGTCAAATCCTTTACATTGCAGAACCGTTTCAGCACTTGTATATTCTCTGCACGTGCCATACTCTTCTCAGTCCGTGACTGAAGCCTTCTTATGACGGTCAGGAGCCACGGGGAAAAAGGCGTCCTGGTGTACATCGACACCTGGAGCAATGCGGTAATTTACACCATGCCCAAAACTACCTGAATCAGACGATTGCTGAAATGAGAAGTCGAAAAGAAGTCGTCCGGCAACTGGACAGGATCGATCGTAATATTCTTCGCACACTCCAGGAAAACGGTCGAATTTCCTATGTGGATCTGGCAGATCGGGTGGGCTTGAGTACCACACCCTGCATGGAAAGGGTCAAACGCCTTGAGCGGGAAGGCATCATTCAGGGCTATAGTGCCCGGTTAAAACCCCAGTACCTTCAAGCAGGCTTGCTGGTGTATGTTGAAATCAGCCTCTATACCAAATCGGCCGATATCTTTGACGAGTTTCGACGGGCAGTTGTCGCTCTTCCAAACGTGCTGGAATGCCACCTGGTTTCCGGTAACTTTGACTACCTGATCAAGGCCCGTATTTCAGAAATGGCTTCTTACCGGGAGTTGCTGGGCGACATATTACTGAAGCTTCCGGGAGTGAGGGAATCCAAAAGCTACATTGTCATGGAAGAACTGAAAGAAACACTGAATCTCCCAATTCCTGACTAATCAGTAATCCCTGATAAAATAATTCAGGGCGACTGCATCCTGCTCTTCAATATCATGAAGCTGGAATCCAGCGGCAAAGTCCATGCTGTGATCGCCCTGTTTATTACCAGACTGACACCAGACGCATTTGGCCACCAGTGTTACGTGGTGCGCTGTGTCATTAAGACCAGGCAGTACCATGGTAACATTCCTGACGTCTTCCAACCGAATGGGTTGATCCGTAGTAATACTGAACCCTCCTCTGGATACATCTTCCAGAACCCCCAGTAGTTGACCACTGTCATTGTCCACGACCTGGGCGGGCTCAGCCAGAACCTTGCGTGGATAGCGCCGCTTCTCAAGTACAGTATCCGTCATAACAACTCCTCTCTTTCATAAAGCGAAATTTCAAGATACCGACTTTTTAGCAAGATGACAAAATTCTGCTGCATTTGGCAACCCAATTCTGTTATAAGTTACCTTTAGTACTCTGCCATACGAAATCGAATATGTCTGGCTTATTGGGCAGGTGCTCTGCAAGGCGAAACGACGGGAACATAGCAAGCTATTTGACCAGAGTTGCAACGCAGTCAGAGTGCCTGAACAATAAGTCAGAAAATACGATTTCGTATGGTTGAGTGCTTATATCCATCTGCCGGGACGCTGTGTATCAGACCGACTCAGATGGACCAGTAGAGTCAATCTATCAATTTTAATAAGCTCCAGATGGGGAATATTGCTGACATCTTATTACCCAGGGAGTCCTATATGGTCCGCCCCGTTTTACAAGAGCCTGTTTCGTTAATTTGCAAACAAAGATAACTGCAATTTTACAAGGCTCGCAGAATTCGGGAATTTGAAAGTTTAAATACGGCTTGATATGTTGCTATCCAATACGCCTGCTCTGACTTTGACCTTAGCGATTGTATTAGAGGTCTTTGCAACGTCCTGGTTGCCCAGAACCCATCAATTTACCGCCCCCATACCGACAACAGCGGTATTGATAGCCTATGGTCTGGCATTTTACCTGTTGTCGATTACGGTTCAAACCATGTCACTGGGTGTGGTTTATGCGATCTGGTGTGGTGCAGGTATTGTCTTGGTCGCAGCTTTGTCATGGCTGATATATGGGCAAAAGCTGGACATTTATGCATTGATTGGTATTGGCTTTATTCTAACCGGAACCGTTATCATTAATCTCTTCTCATCTTCTTTGAGTCATTAATCTGTCATCTGGGTGTCGAAATCTTGTAACCTGCCTGAAGTAGCTTGCTTGAGATCCTCCCCGCCCTGGAGAGGCTGCAGCAAAAGTCTGGTTCCCATGCTCAGCGTGGGAACGAGCTGACGAGACCTCTCAGGTTACTAAAGCAACATACCCTGTCGACGAGCCTCAGCCCATACCAACGGAGAACGCTTCATCAGGAAGCTCTCTGTATACTCCCCCTGACTGTATTCATAATAATGCCGAGCACGCATTTCACGGTTATTCCCGTCATCCAGCTTCAAACGTCTAATGGTCTCGTCAACCTTTTGGAAAATATTCTCTGGCAGTTCCGGAGCTGGAAAAATACGTCCACTCACTAATTCCACATGAAACCAGCCATTCTCTACTTCAAAGGGATCCAACACATCTTCATAATCGTTCTTGCGGCTGTTGACGATAGAACTGGCTAACCTGTAGTTGCTCCATTCATAAGCCAGGTCTGCACGACGGGATTTAGCTGCAAAATGTTCCACCGTCGCACCACCGGTGGTGCGTTCAAAGTGTACTGCCAGGTAGCCGCAAACACCTGAATAAGCCTGATATAACTCATCCATACAATCGCGCCAATAGGGAGAGATTTTCATGCCTTCAGGCAAAGGCTTGTGTAGATTAATGCCTTTTTCCTCAAGATGTCGAACACCCTTCTGGCGTACCTTTACATCAAAATCCACTGGTTCCGGCTGAGGTTTCACCTTAATCACCCAGCCACCCCTTTTTCTCAGCAAAGGAGCGCCAGCGCATCCAGAAAGGATCAGTATCGCTCAAAACAGTTCGCAGTTTTTTATCTATATACCCAACCTGTTCCGATGTCACAGAATCACTACTTAAAACCTTACCGGCCTCTTCCATTATTGCTTCTGCTTCTTGTGAATACGAGCTTTTCAAGTCGAAAGCTTCACTGGAAAGCCAGTTATTTGCGTTACCCTGTCGAACAAAACGTGTCTCTGAAATAACAGCGCAACCCCTCCCTTTTTTATCTATTTCAAAGTTCAGGTCCAGCCAGCCATCTTTCTTAGCATCAAAGAAAGGCTCTACCGACGCCATCACCAGAGGGGAGTGCGTGGCCGTGATGAGTTGCACATTTGTACGCTTTGCCACCAGCAATTTCACTACTTCCAGCAGCGACACGATAATACTGCGCTGCCATTTGGGGTGAAGATGCGCTTCAATTTCATCAATCAGGAATATGATCTGTTGGGTCGGTGTCTGTCCCAGTAACTTGCAGGCTGCCAAATGTTCCCGCCAGGCCCATACCAGCAAATAGGCCAGGGCAATAATCCGCTTCATGCCTGAAGAAGCATGAATCACAGGCACTTCATGCCCATAGGGCATTTTCAGGGTAGGGATATCTCTCGAGTCATTCAGGCTAATCCGCGCCAGTTGACCCGCCTCAATAGGCTCTTCCGGGGAGGGGGACAAAGCAGCGAGTACTTTTTGCAGTAGTGCAAATGTCTCACCCTTTTCTTTCTGCCAGCCCGCCCAGTCCTGTATCAGACCATTGCAGAGGGGCTTGCCGTCTCCACCTTCAAGGCCGTCCCAAACATTTTCTGGAGTAAAAACATAAGCTGCACGTCTCTCGTGGGCTGCTCCGGTTTTGGCATCTGAATAGTTTCTGGCCGGATCCCATACTGCAAACCCACCATTAGGCAAGGCATAAAGAACCAGACCTGCCAGTGCCGGTTTGGATCTCGGAAAGACCCATTGCTGTTCTGTCCGACGAAATGGGACGTTAACCTCAACAAACCGAGACTTCCCCTTTGACTCAAAGCCAATACTGGCTGGTTTTTCCGGATTCACCGGTCGTGCCATATAGCCCGATGTTAAGTTATAGTTCACTTCCTGAGGCCACTTTCTGGTCAGTGCCCACCAAGCAATATCCAGCAGGAAACTTTTACCCAGACCGTTATCGCCGGTAATCAGATTAAGTCGGGGAGCAAAAAGGATGGCTTGGTTTCCTTCTGCTGGCCCGACATTGGTTAAGGTTAACGATTTCAGCATTACCTGATCTCTGATAGCTCGCTCTGATTAAATGGATTTAGTCGGATTGACAACACAAACAAACTCGGCAATTGCTTGAATTTTCCCCTCTTCATCCGGCTTCAAGTACTATAGGCTGATAATCAGGATTCAGTGGTTTCAGAGTGATACGGCTGTGTTGCCAACGGTCATCTTCGGTGTCGGCCTTCTCACTGGAATATACTTTAACCGTTTACTCGTCACCCGTTTTCTCATCGGCCAAACCCGCATGCCGAATGAGCAGCTTATAGTTCTGTCTGCTGCCAAAGGGAATCAACTGGGAAAAAACAGTAACAGATAACGCCAGTGGTTCCTTGCTGAAAAATCGACCACAGACAGGATGATGATACCTCTTTTTGGTTGGAAATTCGTCCTGTCCGAAAACTGCTTTTCATATCTATTAAAAGATTTTCTTGTGTGCACCCATAAAAAAATGAGGTGCTTTTCAACATAATTGTCATATATCCCGTTTAAATTATCGACAATTATTAAAAGTGCCAGGGTTAAGCCATGCGTACCTTCTCTCAACATTTTTCGAACCGGTTAAAGGTGCTGTTTTTTACTGCACCTTTACTGATACCGCTCGTAACGTTCTGGTTGGTGCCATTTGGTTACTCCGTCTATATCAGCTTTACCGATTGGGACTACATTTCGCCAGAATACAATTTCGTTGGTCTGGAGAATTACCAGTATATGGTAGAGGACTTTGAGTTCACTCAAGCTCTACTCAATACCTTTTGGTTCTCGCTCGCAGTGGTCATTCCTACCGTTGTGCTTGGTCTTGTGTTTGCTTTGCTGTTACACAGCAATTTTGCCGGCAGTCAGTTTTATCGAGCGGTGATCTTTTCTCCGTGGATTACCCCGACGGTTGCTGTCTCCATCGTCTGGTCCTGGGTCTTTGAGTCTAAATCGGGTCTTGCGAATCAACTGTTAATGTCTATGGGCTTTGACAAAATCCCGTGGCTGGAACAAGGGGATACCGCTATGGTGGCCGTGGTCATCGTGACTATCTGGCAAGCTATTGGCTGGACAATGCTGTTTTACATCAGCGCCTTAAATAAGATTCCCGAATCTTTATATGAAGCCTCTTTAATTGACGGATGCAGTCGTCTGACCCGTTTTCTGAGGATAACACTACCACTGGTTTCACCGACCACATTTTTTCTGGTGGTGGTCAATATCATCACGGCTGTGCAGGCATTCGATCAGTTTCAGATTCTGACTCAGGGTGGCCCCGGCGGGGAAACACGGACCTTGTTGTATCTTTTCTATCAACAGGCATTTGAGCGGTATGAAATGGGCCCGGCAGCAGCAACCTCGCTGGTCATTTTAGCGATCACAGGTTTGCTTGCCCTGATCAATACCTGCATCGGTAAGCGCTGGGTTTACTACTAAGGACAGGGTTATGACGACACAAGCTATTGATAGTTCAATCACGTTAGGTCAGATAAAAGCCGTTAGCCGTAAGAGAATTGCCATTAAAGAACGTTTAGTGGCAAGACAGGCTTTTCTTGCGCTGGCTAAGCATATTTTTCTGATGGCCTGCGGAACCATGATGGTGTTTCCATTCTTATGGATGATATCGGGCTCTTTGAAGTCGAATGATGAAATTTTTTCCAGCCCACTTAATTTAATCCCGGAGACATTCCGTTGGGAAACATTTGTTGAAACATTCCACAGTGCGCCATTTGGTTTGTACATCTTTAACAGTTTTAGTGTGGCGTTATTGACAACTCTGCTGGTGATCATCAACTCAGCCATGTTTGCCTATGCACTGACTCAACTGAGATTCCGCTCCAAAACTGTGCTCTACTTCGTTGTGATGGGTTGCTACATGTTGCCCGGTGCGGTGACCTATATTCCCTCCTACATCACGCTGGCCAGACTGGGTTTGCTCGACTCTCACACTGGTTTGGTTATCTCTAATGCGGCCTCTGTTTTTGGTGTTTTCTACCTTCGTCAGGTGTTTATAAAAATACACCCTTCACTGATCGAAGCGGCACGCATTGACGGAGCTGGAGAATTCAGGATTTTGTGGGCCATTATGCTTCCCCAGTGTCGGGCTGCGGTTGCCACATTGTTCCTTATTACGTTCATCACTAACTACAACAGTTACATGTGGCCAAGCCTGGTGATTACTTCACAAGAGTTGAACCTGATCGCAACGGGTATTCGCCAATATTTTATCGCTGAAGGTAACTACGGCTTGAATTGGTCGCAGATTATGGCTGCGAGCACAATTGCTGTGTTGCCTTTATTGATTCTATTCGTCGTGTGTCAAAAGACGATTCTTTCAGGCATCGCCGATAACGGCGTAAAAGAGTAAACGGACATGAAACTGAACAGTCTCGCACTTATGCTTACCGGCGCAGTGAGTGCGTCTTTATTCTCAGGCAGCGTACTGGCAAAAACCGAAGTGGACTTCTGGTATTCAGGCGGTACAAAGCCTCAGAAAATGATGACTGAACTTATTACAGAGTTCAACGCGAGTCAGGATGAATATGTGATTAAACCTGCTCTGCAGGGAAATTACACCGAGACTTACCAGAAACTTCAGGCAGGTTTAGCGTCAAAAACTGCGCCAGAGTTAGTACTTTTGGACCCGGTTTACGCTGATGCCATGCGACAGCGTGGTTTAAGCCGTGACTTGAATACTTACATGGATGCACAATTCAACTTTGATGACTTTGTCACTGCCTTTAGAGACCAGGTAACGGCAGAAGATGGGCAAGTATTTGGCTTACCCGCTTACGGCACCACACAGGTTTTCTATTACAACAAACAAGTGTTGGCAGAGAATGGCTTTAAAGAAGAGGATTTAAACACCTGGCAAGGCGTTGCAAAAGTTGCAGAAAAAGTGACTAAGCGTGACGAGAAAGGCAACACAGTGTTTTACGGCTGGGAACCGATGTGGGGCGCTGATAATTTGATCGATGCCGCTTTTTCTAACGGCGCCCGGGTGATCAGTAATGATGGCAAAAAGGTGCTGATCGATTCACAGGAGTGGGTTGAGGTTTGGGATAGTTTCCGCACGTGGATTCATGATGATGAAATCATGCGTATTCACTACGGTGGTCAGGGCTGGGAATACTGGTATAAGACCATTGACGACGTGATGAAAGACCAAGCGCTGGGCTATACCGGTTCTTCAGGTGATCAGGGTGATCTGGATTTCACTAAATTGGCAGCGACCACTCAGCCTGGCTGGGGGTCGCATCCTCCGGCTCCTCAGGCGGGTGCACTTATTTACGTGATGCCTGAAGGAACCGATGAAAAAGCGGCTCAAGGGGCGTTTGAATTTATGGAGTTTTACACAAGTGCCGAAAAAACCGCCGCCTGGTCAATGTTCACAGGCTACATCCCGGTTCGCATGAGTGCAGCGGATGTCGCTGAGTACAAGTTGTTTACAGAGAAGAATCCACAAGCTCTGATTCCGTTGAAGCAAGCCAGCTCAGCAAGCCCTGACTTTCTTGATCCAACCAACGGCAAGATTATGGATGCGCTGAGAGTGGCTGCTGACCAAATTCAAATCCAAAACGTTCCTGCTGAGAAAGCACTTAAACAGGCAGCAAAAAAAGCGCAGCGGGCGTTAGATAGAGTGAACCGCTCTTAATGCCTTTCGAGCCCGTTTCAAACGGGCTCTCATTTCTAAAGAAACGGATTAATCACCGGACGCTATGACTGAATTTCAGGGTGAGCTGACCTTTGGCCGAACTCGTCTGCCATTTAAGGTACCGAACGGAACCTTATCGGTAAATATCACCGGTTCAACGGTTACTAAAAGGTTTTTGTATGCCGCTGTCTACGATGCAAAGGACCAATATCGTGGCAAAATACTGTTTGAGAAACCTGACAAGTCATTGTGTGTCAAACCAGAACGCTCCGGATTTGGTGCGATTGATGGCGATGTTATGGAAGGGGAATGGTATCTCGATTTATACAATCTGGATGCTGAGTTTAAACCCAAGCGTGCCATACAATATTGTATTCGGGTTGACTTCAATCAGGAGCAAAAACATCAAGACCTTCTCACCGACGATGTTGTCGCGACTGACCACGATATCCACTTTGATTACAGCAGACTGATTAAATCTGAATCACGCTGGTATCGTGGTGATCTTCATGCTCACACCAGACTTTCTGATGGTCATAACAGTCTCTCTGCGGCAAAGCAGATTGTGGAGTCACAACAGCTCGATTTCTTTTTCTTTACCGAACACAACATTTGCCAGCCAAAACACAACATTTGCCAGCCAAGACTGCCTGTCTCAAACTCATGTCTTTTCTTACCCGGCATCGAGGTAACCACCGACCTGGGGCACTTTAATGTTCACGGGCCTCAATCCATATTGGATCTTCGAAGTATCGAGCTTAGCAGCCAAAAGGTAATCGAAGCAGGTTTGCAACTCGCCCGCGAGGGCCAGAGCTCAATCAGCATTAATCACCCGATGATGAAGCCATGGCATTGGCAATATTCGCCGCTTTTACTTGAGAAGATCTCAACCTTTGAAGTCTGTTGCGACCCCACCTGGCCGACATCGCCACAAGCCACAGAGTCTGCACTGAGGGTGATGAATGAAATGTGGAATTGCGGTCATCGGGTGGCTGCCATAGGTGGAAGTGACTCACATTTGGAGCCACATGAGCGCAACCCCAAAGCGACAGAGCCGTCGATATATGGCGACCCTTCTACCTTTGTCTTCAGCCAGGGTTTGAGTGGTGAAGGCATCTTGTCCGGTTTGCACAACGGTCAGGTCTACATAGAGCGACGATGCGGCCTTTCGTTTGATATCAACAACCATCAACTCTTGCCGGGGGCTGACAGCTCGGGCGAGCCTTTGAGCTACCGAATAGCTGTACAAGATACTCAGTTGAGTTATCTCGCTGAGTGCATTGTCGATGGCGAGTTGGTTGCCACTGTCATGCTGGGTACAGAACCAAAAACGATTAAGGTCGATTCCGATTATCACTGGTGTCGAGTTGATATTCGCAGAGCCCGGACCCGGGAATTCGAAGGCTGTATCAACGCTGTTTATAACGGTACCAAACCTACTTTTAAAACCCCGAAAGTGCATAGTTGGGGAGAGCTGATAGAGCGATTAAATAGTGATGAAGTATAAAGCACTACTGTTTGATAAAGATGGCACACTATTGGAATTCCACAATATGTGGCTAAAGGTTTCATGCAGCGCCTGTCATCGAGTAAAAAAATATAGCGACGAGAGACAAGGTCATCAAAATGTCACTGAGACCGGGTTACTCTCGGCGATAGGCGTTGAGGGAGACAAAGTCGACAATCATGGCCTGCTCGCTTCTAACCCTGTTGAAGACACCGCTGCTGCATGGTTTGAAATGCTCAACCCTCAGGTAACACTGACAGAATTCACCAGAGTGACGAAAAGCGCTTTTAACCAGGAGGTTGCAGAAAATCCTGAATGGATCGAAGCCTTACCCGGAGTGGCAGACAGGCTCACTTCTCTCAGGCAACAAGGGATGATTTTAGGCATTGCAACAGCGGACACCAAAGATTCGACGCTCTATACGCTGGAACATTCAGGCCTGAAGGAGTTGTTTGATTATATTGGCTACAGTGACGGGGATATAGAGCCCAAACCAGCTCCCGCACTTCTGAATGCGTTTTGTCAGCAATGTGGAGTTGAACCCCACGAGGTCATCATGTTCGGTGATACGGTGTCAGATATGGAATTCGCTACCAATGCCGGGGCAAAGAAAATTGGTGTCCTGACAGGGACTGCTTCAGCGAGCGAGTTGGAACCTGTGGCGGATCTTGTTATTCCATCGGTGGCTCAGTTTGACCCATACGCATTTAATGAATTGACTTGAGGATGAGAAATGGCTGAAGTCACACTGAAAGGGGTAGAAAAAACCTATCCGAATGGTTTTAAAGCGGTACATGGTGTCGACCTCAACATTCGTGAAGGTGAGTTCATGGTGTTTGTGGGCCCCTCTGGCTGCGCAAAATCAACCACGCTGAGAATGATTGCGGGCCTGGAAGATATCTCTGAGGGCGATGTGTACATTGGTGATAGGCGAGTGAATGATTTGCCTCCAAAAGATCGCGGTATCTCGATGGTTTTCCAAAACTACGCTCTTTATCCTCACATGACCGTGTATGAAAATATGGCCTTTGGGTTGAAGCAGCAAAAGCTGGCAAAAGCCGAAATAGAAAAGCGTATTGCAGAAGCGGCAAAGACACTCGAAATTGAGCATCTACTGCAAAATAAACCCGGTGAAATGTCCGGTGGACAGAGACAGCGCGTTGCATTGGGACGTGCCATGGTTCGCAAACCGGATGTTTTTCTCTTTGATGAACCGCTTTCAAATCTGGATGCCAAACTCAGAGTCTCAACCCGGGTCAGTATTGCTCGGCTGCATAATGATCTTAAAGCGGAAGGGCAAAATGCAACCATGATTTATGTTACCCATGATCAGGTGGAAGCCATGACACTGGGCGACAGAATCTGTGTACTTAACCAGGGCCAGATCATGCAGGTCGATACGCCGATGAACCTCTATCAATACCCTGCTAATAAGTTTGTTGCTGGCTTTATTGGTTCTCCGGCGATGAATATCATTAAGGTGCTTATTGATGAAGTCGATGACGTAATGAGTGTGGTTACAGAGAGTGGACATCGCTGGGAGTTGCCGCAACATAAGCAGAGCCTGGCCAGACAGAGAGCAGGTAAGTGGGTCTGGTTTGGTATTCGCCCTGAGCATATTCAGTTAGCCAACGATGCTACAAACACCTCAGACGTCAACACCCAACGCCACAAAATTGATGTAGTGGAGTCAATGGGTAATGAGCTTTACCTCTATTTTCAGTTGGGAGGTGACAAGATGATATCAAGGATACCCTTCGACGCAGACAAAGTGTTAGCCAGTGGTGACTCTGCGTTGTTGAAATTCACAGTCTCTCAATGCCACTTGTTCGATTCGGATACTGAAGAAGTTTTAGGCTAGTCGCTCATAAGTGCCATCTGAGGATGGCACTTATTTTGCCGCCATGCGGGCAAAGGAACAACCTGTATCGCAATTCTCCGGTTGACAATACACCTGCTGACGTATTGTAATCGTTGAAGGGCTAAAAGCCCTGATCATCGCTGTTTTGGGCAGTCATCCTGACCCTTGGCTACAAAAAAAATAACTATAAGCAAAACAGAGCATTATCGGCTCTGACACATACGGAGATCCCGTTATGTTCAGACAGATAAAAGAGGCCCGGCTTAATGACATCCATCTGAAATACGATGAAGCCTCAGGTCTCAGAGCAATCATTGCAATCCATAACACCCGAAGAGGACCAGCCCTCGGCGGTTGTCGTATAATTCCCTACACCTCAACTGAAGATGCAGTTACCGATGCTATCCGTCTTGCCAAAGGTATGAGCTATAAGGCGGCGCTTGCCGGACTGGATCTCGGTGGCGGCAAATCCGTCATCATGGAGCCGACAGCCCCCTACGATCGGGAACAACTGTTCAGAGCTTTTGGCCAGTTTATTGAAGAACTGGGAGGCCGCTATATTACTGCAATGGATAGCGGCTCAAGAGTATCTGATATGGATGCCATCGCCTCTCAAACTCAACACGTTTCTTGTACCTCTTCGAGTGGTAATCCCGCACCTTCCACCGCCCTCGGTGTTTACAAGGGCATTCTGGCTACCCTGAAAGCTCATCCGGAATTTGGTTCTTCACTAAAAGGTATCAGAGTCGCTGTTCAGGGACTTGGTAATGTCGGCTTTGCCCTTTGCCAGTTACTGCATCAGGGTGGCGCCAAACTGATTGTCACTGATATCAATGAACAGAAACTTCAGCAGTGCATTGATGAGTTGGGGGCAACCGCCGTCAGTACTGAAGAAATCTATTCGGTTCCCTGTGACATTTTCAGTCCTTGCGGTCTGGGAGGCATTCTCAATAAAGACACCATCAGTCAATTGCAATGCACTGCTGTAGCAGGCTCTGCAAACAATCAACTGCTGGCTCCCGAATGTGGCCAGTTGCTGTTTGACAGAGGCATTCTCTATGCGCCGGACTACCTGATCAATGCCGGTGGACTGATCTTCGTAGCAATGACACACCAGGGTAAACCACAGAGCGAAATAAATGATCGCATCAACGCCATAGAAGAGACTTTGTTGCAGGTCTTTCGCTATGAACAGCAGCGGAAGACTCCCAGCAGTGTGATTGCCGATCATATGGCAGAAGCTCTGCTATTCGAATAGCAATCCTGACAACTGATGGCCTGACTGACTTCTCACAGTCATTACTTGTCACAACCATGGGTATGCGCATTTCTTTTTATCCCGGTGGTCAAACAGAGTCCCGTAGTAAAAAACACAGGAGCGCACCTTATGAAAACCAACGATGCCTGTCAGATTCCGTTCTATCAGTACCTCAGTGAGGAGGGAGAAGTCCTCCAACCTTTGCCAGAATGGACTGAAGATAAAGACACCCTGATTCAATATTACCGCACCATGGTCATAGCCAGAGCAGGTGATGCCAAAGCCGTTGCCCTGCAGAGAACCGGTCAGATGGGGACCTACCCATCCTGTCTCGGACAGGAGGCTATCAGCACTGTTTTTGGTTCACTGATGGAGAAAAAAGACGTCCTGATTCCTTACTATCGAGACCTTCCCGGATTGATGTTACGAGGGGTTCCCCTCTCCGATATCATGCTCTATTGGGGTGGAGATGAGCGAGGCAGTTCCGGTCCGGCCTGGGGTCATGACTTTCCGAACTGCGTTCCTATTGCTACCCAGGCAGATCATGCTGCCGGGGTGGCCACCGCGATCAAAATTCGACACCAACCTCAGGTGGCGGTGGTGTCACTGGGCGATGGCGCTACTTCCAAAGGTGACTTTACTGAAGCCCTGAACCTTGCAGGGGTCTGGCAGTTGCCTCTGGTATTTATCATCAATAACAACCAATGGGCTATTTCTGTTCCTCGTAACATTCAGTCCGGAGCCCCGACACTGGCTCAAAAAGGCGTTGCTGCCGGGCTGCCTTGCGCACAAGTGGATGGTAACGATGTTGTGGCGCTGCACGAAGTCATCAATGAAGCCATGATACGCGCCAGAGGCGGCAAAGGCGCTACAGTGATTGAAGCCATCAGCTATCGCCTGAGCGATCACACTACGGCAGACGACGCCAGTCGCTATCGTAACAGTGAAGAGCTACAGGATGCCTGGAACAAAGAGCCGGTAAAACGACTCAGAAACTTCCTGCATCACCGTGGCCTGTGGAATGAGCAGAAAGAGCAGGCGCTGAAACAGGAAGCTGCCGCCCTGGTTGAGAAAGAAGTCAAAACCTATCTGGAAACGCCACTTCCTTCTATCAGCGACCTCTTCGATCACACCTATGCAAATATGCCCCCGCAACTGGAACTGCAAAAACAAGCCGCTATGTTTAAAGCCGACGGAGGAACTCATTGATGAATAGTTCAGTATCTGAAAACCTGATCCGATCGACTGTCGACAGCAGCACAAATAAAATCACCATGGTGGAAGCCATCAATCTGGCTTTGGACCACACCATGAAACAAGACCCTGAGGTGGTACTGCTGGGTGAAGACATTGGTGTTAATGGCGGTGTTTTCCGCGCGACTCAGGGTCTGAGAGAAAAGTATGGCCTGAAAAGGGTCATGGATACACCCCTGGCTGAAGCCCTGATCGCCGGTATCAGTGTTGGTATGGCCACTCAGGGTCTGAAGCCTGTTGCGGAAATCCAGTTCATGGGGTTCATCTTCCCGGCCATGGAACAGTTGATATGTCATGCTGCCCGAATGCGAAACCGTACCCGTGGACGCCTCAGCTGCCCAATGGTTGTCAGAGCGCCTTTCGGGGGTGGTATCCGCGCTCCCGAACATCATTCTGAAAGTACTGAAGCTCTTTTTGCCCATATTCCCGGCATCAGAGTGGTCATTCCGTCATCGCCCGTCAGAGCCTACGGACTGCTGCGCTCTGCGATTAATGATCCTGATCCGGTTCTGTTTCTGGAGCCCAAACGCATCTATCGCGCGGTCAAGCAGGACGTTTCTGAAGAGACTCCACTGCTCCCACTCGACAAGTGCTTTACTCTCAAGCAAGGCTCCGACCTGACTCTGATCAGCTGGGGAGCTTCCATCAGCGAAACCCTTCAGGCCGCCAAAACTCTGGAACAACACGGCGTTTCCGTGGCAGTGATTGATGTCGCCACGATTAAGCCCCTTGATATGGAGACGATCCTGACTTCGGTTCGCAAAACAGGTCGTTGTGTGATTATTCACGAAGCCTGCCGAAGCTTTGGCGTAGGTGCTGAAATAGCTGCCGGGCTGGCCTCGGAAGCGCTCATGGATCTGAAAGCACCGATCGAACGGGTGACAGGATATGACACGACCATGCCCTATTATCGGATGGAAAATCATTACCTTCCCCAACCTGATGACATCATTAGGGCATCCCTGAAAACACTGGCGTATCAATGATATCCGCAGAGCCTTCAGCAAAAGGGCTTTCAGTAACAAGGACAAGAATATGAAATTTTTCAACCTGCCCGACCTGGGTGAAGGCATTCCCGAAGCCGATATTATTGAATGGCATATCAAGGAAGGTGACTCCGTCGCAGAAGACCAGATCATTGTCTCAGTCGAAACCGCCAAGGCTATTGTCGACGTTCCTTCACCTATCAGCGGTGTTGTCGCAAAACTCTGTGGCAAACCCGGCGACACCATTATGACCGGAGCGCCTCTGCTGGAGTTTGTCAGTGATCAGGAAGATGCCGGCACGGTGGTCGGCGAGCTAGCAACAGACTCTGATGATGACAGCACCGATGACCATTTTTTTATCGGTACACCACCTGAGTCCGGAAAAGCCCCTGCTGCTGAAAGCAGAGGTGACGTCACTGCACTGGCCGCCAAACTGGGTGTCTCTATCGATCCGAAAAGTGATGGCAAAAACTCTATTCGTCAGAGCTATCCCCTGGCAAACCCCGAGCCTGTCAAAGGCGTCAGAAAACACATGGCTCGAACCATGGCACAGTCTCATGCCGAAGTGGTACCTGTCACTCTGTTTGATGATGTGGATATTGAGCACTGGCCAAAAGGCACAGACATTAGCGTTCGGCTGATTCAGGCCATTACCGCAGCCTGCAAGGAAGAACCGACACTCAATGCCTGGTTTGATGAAACGGTGATGAGTCGTGAAGTCTTTACTTCCGTTCACCTGGGACTGGCTGTTGACAGTGAAGAAGGTCTGTTTGTGCCTGTTATCAGAGACGCAGAAAAACTGGATGCCACTGCTTTGAGAGACAGCATTAACAATTTTAGAAAAGCGGTTGAGGAACGCAGCCTTCCGCCATCAGAAATGCAGGGTGCCACCATAACTCTCAGCAACTTTGGTGTTTTTGCGGGTCAGTTCGCTACCCCTGTTGTTGTGCCGCCCATGGTGTGCATCATTGGTGTTGGCCGACTGAGAAGTCGTGTAGTAAGCGAAAATGATGAGATTCAGAATCACCGGATTCTTCCTATCTCTCTGACCTTTGATCATCGCGCAGTTACTGGTGGAGAAGCCTCTCGTTTCTTGCATTGCATGCTTCAGAAGTTGTCCGAATAATTTTATATCGGCTTTTACCAGTGGGTAGAAGCCGATTGTCATGAAAGTTGGATCTGTCAGTTAAACAGAGTCGAGAGATAATCCAGAGGCGCATAGAACTTTTTCCACTGAGTCCAGCCGGTCTCTGAAAGACCTTGTTCCAGTGGATAACCATAAACAGCGTAGTTTGAAAGACTATTGATAACAGCGAAAGTCAACGCAGGCACCAAAGTGACACCGGCTTTGATAAACGGATTGTTTGAGGTTATCTTCGAACTGCCAAACATAAGCAAGGCTCCCGCTCCGCCCAGGACTGTGGCTCCAGCTATGGCTCCGGCTCCGACTCCGGTTCCCACTCCGACTCCGACTGTGGCTCCAACTCCGGCTCCGGCTCCAACTAAGGCTCCGGCTACGAGTCCGACACCGGCTCCGGCTAAGACTCCGGATCTGGCTCCGGCTTCCAATCTGACTGTGGCTAAGCCTGAGGCTACGACTCCGGCTCCGACTCCGGCTACAACTCCGGGTCCAGCCTGTGCCTGTAAATCAATTGTTAGCAGTGAAATAATTCCCGAGAGGGTGCCGACAATCGCTGCGCTGACAACAGAAGCAAGAGTCGCTTTTGCTGGACTCAAGCCCTTATGAATCATGGATTCATAGACGACAGCCCCTGCCATAATTCCGTTAGTCATGGACAATATTGTGTATTCCCCTGTCGCATACCATTCGGTTGCAATATCCCTTAAGCTCATTTTTCTAAGAATTAACGCCGTAATAGCACTGGCTCCAGTTCTTGATACCGCTTCGGACGCAAGGTAGGTCAAAACTGCTACAGATATGAGCTCCTTTGTTTTCGTATTGGCGATATAAGCTGCCATTCCTGCACCGGCAAAATACAGGGGTTTCCACCAGCGCTGCTCCAGGGGCCAGGGAGACGCATGCCCGGCCAGCGCTACTTCGGCGGTAGTCACCACGGGCGCCAGTTGCAAACAGAAATCCGTTTTCAACTTCTCCAGCTCCCTTGTATCCAATGCAGCCAGATCATATTCGCCTGAAGTTCCGGAGACTATTTCCGCTGTTTTACAGACACCCCACCATATACCCAGGTTGAGCAGGGTAGACAAAGAGACTCCGGCAATGCTTTGCGTTAACTCGAGTCCATTTTCAACCAATGCGGTGTCATTAAAAGGCTTAAGAAAATCAAAATCATTTTGTGAGGGAGGGCTGGCCTTTGCCATCGAATAAAGCAAACACAAAAGTAACGGAAGCAGGTTGAATGACTTTTTCATGATGATTCTCCAGATACAGTGACTGAACTGGAAATATAGATTCTAAACGGAGCTATGAATGACAATATCCTTAACTACAAGATGCAGTGCAAATAAAGCAGCTATCTAATGCTTCCAATAGGCTGCGCCTTCGGCACAGCAACTGAAGCAGGCGTTAGCTGCCAGAGTTTACCGCTGATTCAGTGGCTGACAGTTGAGTCTGTCAGTTAAACAGAGTCGAGAGATAATCCAGAGGCGCATAAAACTTTTTCCACAGATTCCGGTCGGTCTCTGTAAGGCCTTGTTCCAGTGGATAACCATAAACAGCGTAGTTTGAAAGACTATTGATAACAGCGAAAGTCAACGCAGGCACCAGAGTGACACCGGCTATGATAAACGGGTTGTTTGAGGTTATCTTCGAACTGCCGAACATAAGCAAGGTTCCGACTCCGCCCAGGGCTGAGGCTCCGACTCCAGCTCCGATTCCGGCTCCAGCCCCGACTCCGACTACGGCTCCAACTACAGCTCCTGCCAGGGTTCCGGATAAAGCTCCGGTTGCAGCTCCTACAACTAAGGGTTCAGCTACGGCGATGACTCCGAGTTCTGCTACGCCTATAGCTCCGAGTAAGGCTAAGGCTATGGATCTGGTTTCGGCTGCAACTCTTTTTTCGGCTTCGACTCTGGTTTCGGCTGCGGCTCTGGTTTCGGCTTCGGCTGCGGCCTTTGCCAGTCCGTCCACATTCATTACAAACTCTGAAATAATTACAATCCCTATGCTAACAAGAGAAGCAAGTAGCGCTGTTTTTGGACTGAAGCCTTTATGAATAATGGCTACACAAACGGCGTACCCTGCCATAACCCCATTAATCAGAGACAATACTGCGTATTCCCCAGCCGCATACCATTCAGTTGTAATATTCCTTACGCTCATTTTTCTTAGCATTAACACCGACACAGCGCTGGCTCCGGTTCTTGATGCCGCTTCTGATGCAAGGTAGGTCAAGACTGCGAAAGGTACGAATTCCCTCCCTTTCGTCATAGAGGCACAAGCTGTCACTCCTGCACCGGCAAAATACTGCGGTTTCCACCAGCGCTGCTCCAGCGGCCAGGGAGACACATGCCCGGCCAGCGCCACTTCGGCAGTCGTTATCACGGGTGCCAGTTGCAAACAAAAATCCGTTTTCAACTTCTCCAGCTCCTCTGTATCCAATGCAGCCAGATCATATTTGCCTGAAGGCCCGGAAACTATTTGCGCTGTTTTACAGACACCCCACCATATACCCAGGTTGAGTAGGGTAGACAAAGAGACTCCGGTAATGCTTTGCTTTAACTCGAGCCCGTTTTCAACCAGTGCGGTGCCATTAAAATGCTTAAGAAAATCAAAATCATTTTTTGCGGGGAGGCTGACGGCCTTTGCCATCGAATAAAGCAAACACAAAAGTAACGGAAACAGGTTGAATGACTTTTTCATGACGATTTCCAGATACAGTGACTGAACTGGAAATATAGATTCTAAATGGAGCTATGAATGACAATATCCTCAACTACAAGGAGCGGAGCAAATAAAGCAGCTATCAAATGCTTCCAATAAGCTGCGCCTTCCTTCGGCACAGTCACTGAAACCTGGCTGCCAGAGTTCACCGCTGATTCAGTGGCTGACAGTTGGGTCTTCATTTAAACAGAGTCGAGAGATAATCCAGAGGCGCATAGAACTTTTTCCACTGAGTCCAGGCGGTCTCTGAAAGGCTTTGTTCCAGTGGATAGCCATATACAGCGTAGTTTGAAAGGCTATTGATAACAGCGAAAGCCAGCGCAGGCGCCAAAGTGGCACCGGCTTTGATACACAGATTGTCTGAGGTTGTCTTCGAACTGGCCAACATAAGCAAGGTTCCTACTCCGATCAGGGCTACGGCTGTAGATCCGACTCCCAGTGTGATTGCGATTCCATTTTCGACTCCGTCTCCGAGTCCGGCTCCGATTCCGGCTCCAGCTCCTGCCAAGGCTCCGGAATGGATTCCGACAAAAGATCCTAATCCTGCTCCTGATCCGACTCCTGATCCGACTCCTGATCCGACTCCTGATCCGATTTCTGCTCCGACCAGGGCTCCGGTTACGCCTCCAAGTCCAAATCCGACTGCGGCTACGACTCCGGCTCCAACTACGGATCCGGATACAACTCCGGCTAAGATTCCAGCCAGAGTTCCGGCTGCGGCTCCAGTCAGGGCTCCAGATGCAGATCCGGCTACGGCTCCAGTCAGTGCTCCAGCCATGATTCCGGCTCCGCCTCCGATTGCGATTCCGGCTCTAACTCCGGCCTTTGTCTGTTCGTCCACATCCGCTATTAACTCTGAACTAATTCCCGAGAGGGCTCCCACAATCGCTGCGCTGACAACAGCAGCAAGATTCGCTTTTGTTGGCCTGATGCCTTTATGGATCAAGGCTTCATAAGTGACAGCACCAACCATAACCCCATTAATCGCAGACAATATTGCGTATTCAGCAGTCACATACCTTTTAGTTGTAATCTCTCTTACGAACCTCGTTTTTCTCAGCATTGACACCGAAATAGCACTGGCTCCGGTTCTAAATAGCGCTTCTGAAGCAAGGTAATACATGACTCCGGCAGGTATGCGCTGCCTCGTTTCCGTCATAGAGGCATAAATGTCCATTCCTGCACCGGCCAAATAAAGGAGTTTCCACCAGTGCTGTTCCAGGGGCCAGGAAGACACATGCCCAGCCAGCGCCACTTCGGCGGTCGTTATCATGGGAGCCAGTTGCCAACAGAAATCCGTTTTCAACTCTTCCAGCTCCTTTGTATCCGATGCCGCCAGATCATAGGTGTCTGAAAGACCGGTGACTATTCCCGCTGTTTCACAGACAGCCCACCATATGCCCAGGTTGAGCAGGGTAGACACAGAGACTCCGGCAATACTTCCCGTTAACTCAAGCCCGTTTGCCACCAGTGCGGTGTCATTAAAAGGCTTAAGAAAATCAAAATCATTTTGTGAAGGAGGGCTGGCCTGTGGCGTCGAACAAAACAAACACAAAAGTAACGGAAACAGGTTGAATGACTTTTTCATGATGATTTCCAGATACAGTGACTGAACTGGAAATATAGATTCTAAACGGAGCTATGAATGAAAAAATCCTTAACTACAAGGCGCGGTGCAAATAAGGCAGCTATCAAATGCTTCCAATAAGCTGCGCCTTCGGCAAAGCCACTGAAACAGCTGGCTGCCAGAGTTCACTGCTGATTCAGTGGCTGACAGTTGGGTCTTCATTTAAACAGAGTCGAGAGATAATCCAGGGGCGCATAGAACTTTTTCCACTGAGTCCAGGCGGTCTCTGAAAGGCTTTGTTCCAGAGGATAGCCATAAACAGCGTAGTTTGAAAGGCTATTGATAACAGCGAAAGTCAACGCAGGTACCAAAGTGACACCGGCTTTGATACACAAGTTGTCTGTCTTCAAACTGGCCAACGAAACCAAGGTTCCTGCTCCGATGAATGCGGCTGTGGATCCGACTACCACTTTGAAGATTCCGACTACGTCTCCGAGTCCGGCTGAGGCTCCGGCCAAGGCTCCGGATAATCCGACAAGAACTCCCAATCCTGCTCCTGATTGGGCTGATCCGACTCCTAATCGGACTATGACTGCGGCTTTGACTCCGGCTATAAATCCGGTCTTTATCGGTTCGTCCACATCCGCTGTTAACCCTGAACTAATTCCCGAGAGGGCTCCCACAATCGCTGCGCTGACAACAGCAGCAAGATTCGCTTTTGCTGGCCTGATGCCTTTATGGATCAAGGCTTCATAAGTAACAGTACCAACCATAACCCCATTAATCGCAGACAATATTGCGTATTCAGCAGTCACATACCTTTTAGTTGTAATCTCTCTTACGAACCTCGTTTTTCTCAGCATTGACACCGAAATAGCACTGGCTCCGGTTCTAAATAGCGCTTCTGAAGCAAGGTAATACAAGACTCCGGCAGGTATGCGCTGCCTCGTTTTCTTATTGGCGGTATAAGCTGCCATTCCTGCACCGGCAAAATACAGGGGTTTCCACCAGCGCTGCTCCAGGGGCCAGGAAGACACATGCCCGGCCAGCACCACTTCGGCGGTAGTTATCACAGGAGCCAGTTGCAAACAGAAACCCGTTTTCAACTCTTCCAGCTCCTTTGTATCCGATGCAGCCAGATCATATGTTTTTGAAAGTCCGGAAACTGTTCCGGCTATTTTACATACCCCCCACCAAATACCCAGGTTGAGCAAGGTAGACAAAGAGAGCCCGGCAATGCTTTCTGTTAACTCAAGCCCGTTTGCCACCAGTGCGGAGTCATTAAAAGGCTGAAGAAAATCAAAATCATTTTTTGAGGGGGGGCTGGCCTTTGCCATCGAATAAAGCAAACACAAAAGTAACGGAAACAGGTTGAATGACTTTTTCATGATGATTTCCAAATACAGTGACTGAACTGGAAATATAGATTCTAAACGGAGCTATGAATGACAATATCCTTAGCTACAAGGTGCAGTGCCTATAAGGCAGCTATCAAATACTTCCAATAGGCTGCGCTTTCGGCACAGCGACTGATGCAGCCGATAGCTGCCAGAGTTCACCGCTGATTCAGTGGCTGACAGTTGGGTCTGTCAGTTAAACAGAGTCGAGAGATAATCCAGGGGCGCATAGAACTTTTTCCACTGAGTCCAGCTGGTCTCTGAAAGGCCTTGTTCCAGTGGATAGCCATAAATAGCGTAGTTTGAAAGACTATTGACAACAGCGAAGGCCAGCGCAGGCGCCAAAGTGACACTGGCTTTGATAAAGGGGTTGTTTGAGGTTATCTTTGAACTGCACAACATAAGCAAGGCTACCGCTCCGCTCAGGGCTGAGGCTCCAGTTGTGGCTCCGGCTCCGACTCCGGCTCCCACTTTGATTCTGGGTCCGGCTCCGGCCCCAACTAAGGCTCCGGCTCCGGCCCCGGTTCCAACTAAGGCTCCAGCTATTACTCCGACAATGGTTCCGGCGTTTCCGACTAAGGCTACGGCTCCGGCTTCCGCTCCAACTGAGGCTAAGCCTAATTCTACGACTCCGGCTCCGGCTCCGACTACGACTCCCATTACGACTCCCATTATGACTTTGGCTACGACTCCAGCCTGTGTCTGTTCACCCAAATCAATTGTTAGCATTGAAATAATTCCCGAGAGGGTACCCGCAATCGCTGCGCTGACAACAGAAGCAAAAGTCGCTTTTGCTGGACTCAAGCCTTTATGAATCATCGATTCATAGACGACAGCCCCTACAATAATCCCGTTAATCAAAGACAACATTGCGTACTCCCCAGCCGCATACCGTTCAGCTGCAATATCCCTTACGCTCATTTTTCTTAGAATTAACGCCGAAATAGCACTGGCTCCAGTTCTTGATACCGCTTCGGACGCCAGGTAGGTCAAAACTGCGACAGGTATGAGCTCCCTCGTTTTCTTATTGGCGGCATAAGCTGCCATTACTGCACCGGCAAAATACAGGGGTTTCCACCAGCGCTGTTCCAGGGGCCAGGGAGACACATGCCCGGCCAGCGCGACTTCGGCGGTAGTTATCACGGGAGCCAGTTGCAAACAGAAATCTGTTTTCAACTCCTCCAGCTCCTTTGTATCCGTTTCAGCCAGATCATATGTTCTTGAAAGCCCGGAGACTCTTCCCACTGTTTTACAGACACCCCACCAGATACCCATGTTGAGCAGGGTAGACAAAGACAGTCCAGCAATGCTTTCTCTTAACTCAAACCCGTTTGCCACCAGTGCGGTGTCATTAAAAGGCTCAAGAAAATCAAAATCATTTTTTGAGGGGGGGCTGGCTTTTGCCATCGAATAAAGCAAACACAAAAGTAACGGAAACAGGTTGAATGACTTTTTCACGATAATTTTCCAGATACAGTGACTGAACTGGAAATATAGATTCTAAACGGAGCTATGAATGACAATATCCTTAACTACAAGGTGCGGTGCAAATAAGGGAGCTATCAAATGCTTCCAATAAGCTGCGCCTTCGGCACAGCCACTGAAACAGCCGATAGCTGCCAGAGTTCACCGCTGATTCAGTGGCTGACAGTTGGGTCTGTCAGTTAAACAGAGTCGAGAGATAATCCAGGGGCGCATTGAACTTTTTCCACTGAGTCCAGACGGTCTCTGAAAGGCTTTGTTCCAGAGGATGGCCATAAACAGCGTAGTTTGAAAGACTATTGATAACAGCGAAAGTCAACACAGGTACCAAAGTGATACCGTTCATGATACACACGTTGTCTGAGGTTGCCTTCGAACTGACCAACATAAGCAAGGTTCCGACTCCGAACAGGGCTGCGGCTGTGGATCCTACTCCCAATGTGATTCCGAATCCGTCTACGATTCCATTTCCGATTCCATTTCCGATTCCGATTCCAGCTCCGGCTAAGGCTCCGGACAGGGCTACGACAAAAGCTCCAAATCCTGCTCCAAATCCTGCTTCTGATCCGACTCCTGATCCGACTCTTGGTCCGATTTCTGCTACGGTCAGGGCTCCGGTTACGCCTCCAAGCCCGACTCCGACTGCGGCTACAACTCCGGCTCCAACTACGGATCCGGATACAACTCCGGCTAAGATTCCAGACAGAACTCCGGGTCCGGCTCCGGCTCCGATTCCGGTTCCGAATCCGGCTCCAGATACAGATCCGGCTGTGGCTCCTGCCAGGCTTCCAGCCAGGGCTCCGGCTACGACCCCGATTCCAACTCCAGCTCCGACTCCGGCCTTTGTCTGTTCTTCCACATCCGCTATTAACTCTGAACCAATTCCCGAGAGGACTCCCACAATCGCTGCGCTGACAACAGCAGCAAGACTTGCTCTTGCTGGCCTGAAGCCTTTATGGATCAGGGCTTCATAAGTGACAGCACCAACCATTACCCCATTAATTGAAGACAATATCGCGTATTCCCCAGCCACATACCTTTTAGTTGTAATATCTCTTACGAACCTCATGTGTCTTAGAATTTGCACCGAAATAGCGCTGACTATGGTTCTTGATAACGCTTCTGAAGCAAGGTAAGTCAAGACTCTGACAGGTATATGCCGCCTCGTTTTCGTCATAGAGGCATAAATGTTCATTCCTGCACCGGCAAAATAAAGGAGTTTCCACCAATGCTGTTCCAGGGGCCAGGAAGACACATGCCCGGCCAGCGCCACTTCGGCGGTAGTTATCACAGGAGCCAGTTGCAAACAGAAATCCGTTTTCAACTCTTCCAGCTCCTTTGTATCCGATGCAGCCAGATTATAGGTGTCTGAAAGCCCGGTGACTATTCCCGCTGTTTCACAGACACCCCACCATATACCCAGGTTGAGCAGGGTAGACAAAGAGAGCCCGGCAATGCTTCCCGCTAACTCAAGCCCGTTTGCCACCAGTGTGGTGTCATTTAGAGGCTTAATAAAATCAAAATCATTTTGTGAAGGGGGACTGGCCTCTGTCGTCGAATAAAACAAACACAAAAGTAACGGAAACAGGTTGAATAACTTTTTCATGGTGATTTCCCAGATACATTGACTGAACGGGAAATATAGACCCTGAACGGAGCTATGGATGACAATTCCCTTAACGACAAGCAGCGGTACAAATAAGGCAGCTATTAAATGCTGCCAATAGGCAGTGCCTTGGGCACAGCGACTGAAAAAGCCGTTAGCTGCCAGAGTTCACCGCTGATTCAGTGGCTGTCAGTTAAACAGAGTCGAGAGATAATCCGGGGGCGCATAGAACTTTTTCCACTGAGTCCAGCCAGTCTCTGAAAGGCTTTGTTCCAGCGGATAGCCATAAATAGCGTAGTTTGAAAGACTATTGATAACAGCGAAAGCCAGCGCAGGCACCAGAGTGACACCGGCTTTGATAAACGGGCTGTTTGAGGTTATCTTCGAACTGCCCAAAACAAGCAAGACTACGACTCCGCCCAGGGCTGCGCCTGCAACTTCGACTCCGGCTCCGGCTCCGATGCTCGCTCCGACTCCGATGTTGGCTCCGACTCCGACTCCGACTCCGACTCCAGCCAAGGCTCCAGCCAAGGCTCCGGCTATAACTCCGACTGCGGCTCCGGCTATGACTCCGTCTCCGACTCCGAGGGTCACGGCTGCTGCTTCCGTTGCGACCGAGGCCAAGCCTGAGACAATGAATCCGGCTCCGGCTCCGGCTACGGCTCCGGCTCCGGCTCCGGCTGCGGCTGCGGCTCCAGCTTCAGCTTGTGTCTCTCCATCCAAATCAATTGTTAGCACTGAAATAATTCCCGAAAGGGTACCCACAATCGCTGCGCAGACAACAGAAGCAAGAGTCGCTTTTGCTGGATTCAAGCCTTTATGAATCATGGATTCATAGACGACAGCCCCTGACATAATCCCGTTAACCATAGACAATATTGTGTATTCCCCAGCCGCATACGATTCAGTTTCTATATCCCTTACGTTCATTTTTCTAAGAATTAACGCCGACATAGCACTGGCTCCAGTTCTTGATACCGCCTCGGACGCCAGGTAGGTCAAGACTGCGACAGGTATAAGCTCCCTTGTTTTCGTATTGGCGGTGTATGCTGTCATTCCTGCACCGGAAAAATACAGGGGTCTCCACCAGCGCTGCTCCAGGGGCCAGGGAGACACATGCCCGGCCAGCGCCACTTCGGTGATAGTTATCGCAGGAGCCAGTTGCAGACAGAAATCCGTTTGCAATTTCTCCCGCTCCTTTGTATTCGTTTCAGCCAGATTATGTGTGCTTGAAAGCCCGGAGACTATTCCCGCTGTTTTACAGACGCCCCACCATATACCCATGTTGAGCAGGGTAGACAAAGACAGTCCGGCAATGCTTTCTCTTAACTCAAACCCGTTTGCCACCAGTGTGGTGTCATTTAGAGGCTTAATAAAATCAAAATCATTTTGTGAAGGGGGCCTGGCCTCTGTCGTCGAACAAAACAAACACAAAAGTAACGGAAACAGGTTGAATAACTTTTTCATGGTGATTTCCCAGATACATTGACTGAACGGGAAATATAGACCCTGAACGGAGCTATGGATGACAATTCCCTTAACGACAAGCAGCGGTACAAATAAGGCAGCTATTAAATGCTGCCAATAGGCAGTGTCTTGGGTACAGCGACTTAAACAGCCGTTAGCTGCCAGAGTTCACCGCCGATTCAGTGGCTGACAGTCAGGTCTGTCATTTAAACAGAGTCGAGAAATAATCCAGGGGCGCATAGAACTTTTTCCACTGAGTCCAGCTGGTCTCTGAAATGCCTTGTTCCAGTGGATAGCCATAAACGGCGTAGTTTGAAAGACTGTTGATAACAGCGAAAGCCAACGCAGGCGCCAAAGTGACACCGGCCTGGATAACCGGGTTGTTTGAGATTATCTGCGAGCGTCCCAACGTAAGCAAGGTTCCGACTTCACCCAGGGCTGTGGCTACAACTCCGACTTCCATTCCGGGTTGGGATTCGGCTTTGACTTCGGCTCCGACTCCGACTCCGACTCCGGCTAAGGATCCGACTAAAGCTCCGACTAAAGCTGCGGATCCGGATAGAGATGGAGCTCCGGTTTCATCTTCAATTATGTTTACGGCTGTGGCTCCGGCTGAGACCACGGCTGTGACTGCGGCTAAATATATGGTTTCGACTGCGACTCGGGCCAGGGCTCTGGTATTTGTCTGTCCGTCTACATCAATTATTGCCCCTGAAATAATTCTCGAGAGAGTACCTAAAATCGCTACGCTGACAGCAGTAGCAAGAATCCCTTTTGTTGGATTGAAGCCTTTATGGACCTTAGCTTCGTAGGCGACACTGCCTGCAATAACCATACTAAGCGCAGATAATACGTATTTCCTAGCCACATACCATTCAGTTGTAATATCCCTCATGCTCATTTTTCTTAGAATTAACACCGCCATAGTGCTGGCTATAGTTCTTGATACCGCTTCAGACGCAAGGTAGGTCAAGACTGCGGCAGGCACGAACTTCCTTGTTTGAGCAATAGCGGCATAAGCTGCCATTCCTGCACCGGCATAATATAGAGGTTTCCACCGGCACTCCATGGGCCAGGGAGACACATGCCCGGCCAGCGCCACTTCGGCAGAAGTCATCACGGACGCCAGCTGCAGACAGAAATCCGTTTGCGAATTCTCCAGCTCCTTTGTATCCGTTTCAGTCAGATTATGTGTGCTTGAAAGCCCTGTGACCATTCCCGCTGTTTTACAGACACCCCACCAGATACCCAGGTTCAGCAGGGTAGACACAGAGAGCCCGGCAATGCTTTTCGTTAACTCAAGCCCGTTTGCAACCAGTGCGTTGTCATTAAAAGGCTCAAGAAAATCAAAATCATTTTTTGAGGGGAGGCTGGCCTGTGCCGCCGAATAAAACAAACACAAAAGTAACGGAAAAGGGTTGAATAACTTTTTCATGATAATTTCCCGGAAAAACTGACTGAACAGGAAATATAGCCCCTCGGCGAAGCTATGAATGAAATTTCCTTAGCTACAGAGTGCGGTGCAAATAAGGCAGCTATCAGCCCCTGATTCAGAAGTATTTGGCTGCAAATCTTTTACATTAACTTAGTCGTATAATCTTAATTTATGCAAAGATGGCAAAACTGTCACAAACCCCAAAAGCTCAGTGCATTTTTTTTGAGTGCAGAAAAAAAATCGCTATTTTCTGCACTAAACCCGACGACAGCTATTGCAGATTGATTAAAAACTCCACATTATAAAATCTAATGGGTTGGACTTTTCCTGCCATTGTGTTTGAGTCAACGAACAGGAGACTGACCGGGAATAAAAAAATTCTTGATCAGGCTTCCAGGTTTTAGTTGAGCTTTCCATGATGTCAGCCAATGGACGGCTGCCAGCCCGGGCCACTTTCTATACTGACTCTCTTCAATCATAAGAGTGGCCAATGTACTGATCTTGAGATAGTCGTGAATAAAGGGGGCGCCCCCCCGATACGGCTGTCGAATCCGAACATCAGACAGGGCAGGGCACAATATGGATATATTTAACCACTACCAGGAGCGATTCCAGTCCACGCAGCAGGAAGAGCTTACCATTCAGGAATATCTCGACCTCTGTAAAGATGATCCCGGGGTCTATGCCAATGCAGCAGAAAGAATGCTGATGGCCATTGGCGAACCGGAGATGACAGACACCTCCCGGGATTCTCGCCTGAGTCGTATTTTTTCCAACAAACTGATCAAACGTTACCCCGCCTTTGAAGAGTTCTATGGTATGGAAGAAGCCATTGAACAGATTGTTTCTTACTTCAAGCACGCTGCCCAGGGACTGGAAGAAAAGAAACAGATCCTTTATTTGCTGGGTCCGGTGGGTGGCGGTAAATCTTCTCTGGCGGAAAAACTGAAAGCCCTGATGCAAAAGCAACCTTTCTACGCCATTAAGGGGTCGCCGGTTTTTGAATCACCACTGAATCTGTTCAATGCCGATGAAGATGGTGACATTCTGACTCAGGAATACGGCATTCCCAGACGTTATCTGGGCGGCATCATGTCACCCTGGGCAGTGAAGCGTCTTAACGAGTTTGGTGGTGACATCACCAAGTTCAAGATTGTAAAACTCTGCCCCAGCATTCTTAACCAGGTGGCCATCGCCAAGACCGAACCCGGTGATGAAAACAACCAGGACATTTCCAGTCTGGTGGGTAAAGTGGATATCCGTCAGCTGGAAGAATACTCTCAGGATGATCCGGATGCTTACAGCTTCTCCGGAGCACTCTGCCGCGCCAACCAGGGTCTGATGGAATTTGTGGAGATGTTCAAGGCTCCTATCAAAGTTCTCCACCCATTGTTGACTGCCACTCAAGAGGGTAATTACAACAGTACCGAAGGGATGGGCGCGATTCCTTTCAATGGTGTGATCCTGGCTCACTCCAACGAATCAGAATGGCAAACCTTCAAGAACAATAAAACCAACGAAGCCTTTATTGACCGGGTTAATATTGTCAAAGTGCCCTACTGCACAAGGGTGAAAGAAGAGATTCTGATTTATGAGAAACTGCTCTCCAGCAGCTCTCTGAGAGAAGCGCCCTGCGCACCCGATACCCTGAAGATGCTGGCCCAGTTCTCGGTTCTGTCTCGAGTTAAAGAACCTGAAAACTCCAACGTTTACTCGAAGATGCGAGTCTACGACGGTGAAAACCTGAAAGACACCGACCCTAATGCCAAGCCGCTGCAGGAGTACAAAGATGCTGCAGGAGTGGATGAAGGTATGGAAGGGCTTTCAACCCGTTTTGCTTTCAAGATTCTTTCCAAGGTCTTCAACTTCGATCCCACCGAAGTGGCGGCAAACCCGGTTCATATGCTGTACGTATTGGAGCAGCAAATAGAACAGCAGCAATTCCCGAAAGAAATCCATGAACGCTACCTGCGTTATGTGAAGGAATTTCTGGCGCCGAAGTACATTGAGTTTCTGGGCAAGGAAATCCAGACTGCTTACCTCGAATCATACTCTGAGTACGGACAGAATATCTTCGACCGTTACATCACCTACGCTGACTTCTGGATTCAGGATCAGGAATACCGTGATCCGGAAACCGGAGACATACTCGACCGGGCTTCAATCAATGAAGAGCTGGAGAAGATTGAGAAGGCCGCCAGTATCGCCAATCCGAAAGACTTCCGTAATGAAGTGGTGAACTTTGTACTCAGAGCCAGGGCCAACAATCAGGGTAAAAACCCAAGCTGGTCCAGCTACGAGAAAATGCGCACCGTGATTGAGAAGAAAATGTTCTCCAATACTGAAGACCTTCTGCCGGTCATTTCATTCAATGCCAAAAGCAGCAATGAAGACCAGCGCAAACACAACGAGTTTGTGAAGCGCATGGTCGAGAGAGGCTATACCGAGAAACAGGTGAGACTGCTGGCTGAATGGTACATCAGGGTCAGAAAGTCACAGTAAGAGCTGAGGCCTGCGACAGCGTCGCAGGCCCTTTTTAAGTACCTAACCAGGTACTTAATGGAATTATTCTTTGATCATTTACAGGTCCGACCAACGACCATGGGCAGGTGAAAAAGTGATCAAAAAATAATTTCGAGACCGCTTCGAAAGTGACTGACGAACGTCAGAAAATAGCTTTCGGAGCCAAAATACACAAAAACGGTGGAAAGATGTCACCCTATTCCGATAACTACTAAAACCATGAGCAAAAAAAGCGGTAAGCGAAAAAAATCATGGCAAGCAGGGATTGGAATAACAAGGTTTTGAACAGGCAGTTCAAAACTGGCGACATGGAAATCATGAAATGTTCTGTGTCATAACAGACAGGGAGCGTGCTGATGAGCATTATTATTGATCGACGTCTGAACGGGAAAAACAAGAGTACTGTCAATCGGCAGCGTTTTCTGGACAGATACCGAAAGCACATTAAAAAAGCGGTTTCTGAAGCGGTTAACAAACGCTCCATTACGGATGTGGAATCTGGCAGTCAGGTTACCATTCCCACTAAAGATCTCTCTGAACCCCACTTTCAGCATGGTCAGGGTGGCCGCTACAAACAGGTTCATCCTGGTAATAAAGAGTTTGTTTCCGGCGACAGAATTAAACGACCATCCGGTGGTTCCGGGCAGGGTTCAGGCCGGGGCAAAGCCGGTAACTCCGGCGAAGGCATGGACGAGTTCAGCTTCCAGATCAACCATGAAGAATTTCTGAATCACATGTTTGATGACCTTGAGCTGCCAAACCTGGTTCGAAAGCAGCTTCAGGATGCCACTGAATTCAAAATGAAGCACGCCGGTTACACCAGCGAAGGCTCTCCTGATCGATTGAACATTGTTCGCTCCCTGAGATCAGCCCACGCTCGAAGAATTGCCCTCGGTGGCGGTGCCCGAAAGGAAGTAAGGGCATTAAGACGGCAGCTTCGTGAGCTGGAAGTCAGTCCGGAGGAAACCGATTCTCAACTTGTAGAAGAACTTCGCGAGAAGATTAAAGAGCTCAATGGCAAGTTGAAAAAGCTGCCCTTTATTGATGACTTTGATCTCAAGTACAACAACCTGATTAAAGTTCCCAGCCCCAGTAACAAGGCCGTAATGTTTTGTGTCATGGATGTCTCCGGTTCCATGACACAGGAAATCAAAGACATGGCCAAGCGCTTTTTCATCCTGCTTTATTTGTTCCTGCAACGTAATTACAAACAGATCGAAGTGGTCTTCATTCGGCACCACACTGCCGCAAAAGAAGTTGATGAGGATGATTTCTTTTATTCCAGAGAAACCGGCGGAACCATTGTCTCCAGTGCTCTGGAAATGACCAGTGACATCATCAACAAACGCTACAGCCCGGTGGACTGGAACATTTACGTCGCCCAGGCTTCCGATGGTGATAACTGGGAAGGAGATTCCAGCGTCTGTTCCAAAATTCTGACCGAGCAGATCATGTCTAAGGTTCAATACTTTTCCTACGTTGAAATCACCGACCGGGCTCACCAGAACCTGTGGCGTGAATACGAAAACATAGCTGAACAGTTCGCCGATCAGTTTGCCATGCAACAGATCAAAACACCGAATGACATTTATCCGGTGTTCCGTCGTCTGTTTGAGAAAAAAGAAACCGTATAAGTGAGGCATCCGCCATGAGTGAGGTTACAGATATTAAAGAGAGAGAACCCATCTCCACGGGTTCAGAATGGACCTTTGATCTCATTCAGGAATACGACCGTGAGTTGGCGCGGCTGGCAGACAAGTTCCGGCTCGACACTTACCCGAACCAGATTGAGGTCATCAGTGCCGAACAGATGATGGATGCCTACTCTTCTACAGGCATGCCATTAATGTACAGTCACTGGAGCTTTGGCAAACAGTTTCTCCATACCCAACAGAATTATCAGCGCGGCCGCATGGGGCTGGCTTATGAAATTGTGATCAACTCCAACCCCTGCATTGCTTATCTCATGGAAGAAAACACCATGACCATGCAGGCTCTGGTACTGGCCCATGCCAGTTATGGTCATAACTCATTCTTTAAAGGTAACTATCTGTTCCAGACCTGGACAGATGCCGAATCCATTATTGACTACCTGATGTTTGCCAAGCGTTATGTTGCTGAGTGCGAAGAAAAATATGGCGTTGAAGCGGTTGAAGAGGTTCTGGACGCTGCCCATGCCCTGATGAACCAGGGTGTTAATCGTTACAAGCGCCCGAGACCACTTTCAGCAGAACAGGAAAAAGAGCGCCAGCAGGAAAGAGCAGAGTATATTCAGAGAACCCTGAACGACATCTGGAGCACTATTCCAAAGACGGAAGACAAAGAAGAGAAAAAAGTTGAACGCTTTCCTAAAGACCCGGAAGAGAATATTCTCTACTTTCTGGAAAAGAATGCGCCACTGCTGGAAACCTGGCAGCGTGAACTGCTGCGAATAGTCAGGAAAGTATCCCAATACTATTACCCTCAACGTCAAACCCAGGTGATGAACGAAGGCTGGGCCTGCTTCTGGCACTACCATCTTCTCCATGAGCTTTATGATGAAGGAAAAGTCACCGATGGCTTTATGCTGGAATTTCTGCACTCTCACTCAAGTGTCGTATACCAGCCTCCCTTTGACAGCCCGCACTACAGCGGCATCAACCCCTACACACTGGGCTTCAGCATGTTTCAGGATATTCGCAGAATCTGTGAAAATCCTACCGATGAAGACAGACACTGGTTCCCGGACATTGCCGACAGTGACTGGCTGGAAACCGTGCATTTTGCGATGAAAAACTTCAAGGATGAAAGCTTTATTCTGCAATTCCTGTCTCCCAAGGTGATGAGAGAACTCAGACTCTTCTCGGTTCTGGATGACGAAAGCAAGTCCTACCTGGAAGTCGATGCGATTCATAACAGCACCGGATACAAAGAAGTAAGGGAGTCGCTGGCTGCTCAATACAATCTTGGCAACCGGGAGCCCAATATCCAGGTCTTTGATGTGGATGTGCGTGGCGATCGAACCCTGACTCTCAGACATTACCAGCACCAGGGACGTCCACTGGATAAAAGTACAGAGGAATTACTCAGGCACGTACACCGGCTCTGGCAATTTGATGTCAAACTGGAGTCGGTGACCATTGATAACAAGGTAAGCAAAAGCTATCAGTGCCCGGATAAAAAAGATTCCGGGAAGTCTCACTAAAAAGATCTGATTGAAAGACGAGGGTCTTTTTATATTGAAAACTAATAAGAATTAAAAAGCCATCCGAGAATCTCCCGGACTTAAGCCTCCGTCCGGGTCACCCCGCAGCAAGGGTTGCTATTGCAACCTCACGACTGCATGGATGCAGGAGCAGTAGCTGCTTGGGACGGCCTTAAGTCCGGCAGGCTTCTGGCCCCACATATCCTATCCACTTAAAACCGAATCCCCGCTGCCACGACAGAAAGAACCAGCCCTTTCGTTCAATGCAAAAAATACTGACTACGGTGATAACCAGAAGCTTGATGCCTATTAACGATATTTTCAAAGAGTCAGATGCACGGCTGAATGGCTGTTTTTTTAAAAACAAGCAATACCCACTCAAAGCAATTCAATTCATATGCATGTCTTGATGACTCATAACCGTTTATGTATTGCACAAAATTATTCCTACCATCACATAAAGCGTTATTAAATCTATTTAAATAGTCCATAAAAGCACATTAAATGCTTCCATCAATTTAAAGCTTCCTGTATAAATAGTTACCTCCGTCATTGATAACCATTAATACCCGGTCGAATTAGTCTGAATTGGGAGTTCCTGAATGAACGTTTTTGAAGAAATTCATCACCGCCTGAGCAGTAAAACTCGTATCCGCTCTTTGTTTAAAGATGTTCATGTCGAAGATCTTGAGCGTATCATCTCCAGAATGCAGGACGTAATGCAGGAGAAAGTTGAAGCCCGCAATAAGATTGACGAAGAGCGTCAAGCCAAACTCGAAAACATTGAAGCCGTTAAGCAGATCATGGCCGAACGCGGCATTTCAATGGAAGACTTGGACCATCTGGAAATAGCGACTCAAAAACGTCGTCGTAATGTCCAAAGGTTTACTTTTGAGTACCAGACAGAAGCCGGCGACACTGTCCAATGGGATGGTTCTACCACAGGGCGCTTGCCGCGTGACTTCCAAAGCTACCTGGACCGCACCGGCAAAAAACGTCTGGAATGCGTCGTTGGCGAAGAGTAAGTCTACCTTCGTCAGTATTTCGGGTTCATGCCCGGTCTGCAACTTCTTGAATAAAGACACCAATGGATCAAAGTATCATTCTTTGAAAAACCTCCCCCTCTGACTCGAAGTAATCAGTTGGGGATCCCATTACAGAGTGCTCAGGTGGGACCACTCTCATCAACACTCTGACCAACAGCCCGCAGTGCACCCCACAGCAGGTGTTCAAGAGACAGATACAAACTAGTAAAGAAAATACAAATACGCAAGCCCGGTCTTTGCAGGATGGTTAAAATCCACCACCCTGCCAACTCCCGGGGATTAGCGTTTCAGAGTAAAGATAGTCAGGATCAGTCTGTACAACAGACTGTTCGCGAATGATGAAACCATGAAAAGATTATTCATTTTTTGATGGTAGTCCTAAAAGCAGAAAAGGTGCCACCGGCCCTTTTCTGCTTTCATGAGTGTTCCAACTCAAGGCATTTTTCCGGAAAGTAGCAAATAAAGCGGCTGCCTTTTCCAGGGTGACTGCTGATCGTGAGTTTGCCTCCGTGTCTCAGCATGACGTGCTTGACGATAGCCAGGCCAAGCCCCGTTCCCCCGGTATTCTGGCTACGACTTTTATCAATCCGGTAAAAGCGCTCAGTCAACCTCGGAATATGCATTGGATCAATACCGACACCATTGTCTTCTACCATCATATGTCCGCCTTCCCCGTCCTGCCACCAGCGCACAAGTATTTTCCCACCCTCGGGTGTATAGCGCACGGCATTAAAGACCAGATTCGAGAAGGCACTGCGCAACTCATTACTGCTGCCTGCCAAAAAGACATCTTCAGGACAATCCAGAGAAATCTGATGCTGGCTTTCACCACTGAGTGCACATCCGTCTTCAACGATACTGCTGAGCAGGGTTTTAACATGAACCCCATTCTCGTCTGCCTGAGCTTCAGCCGACTCCAGTTTGGACAGCAACAGCAGGTCTGCCACCAGATTCTGCATTCTCAGCGACTGCTCCTGCATCCTGTTCAGAGCTTTTTCCCAAACAGGGGGCAGACCTGAATCCGGGCCCAGACTGTCCAGCATGGTTTCGATGTATCCAGACACAACCGTCAGTGGTGTTCTCAGTTCATGGGAGACATTGGCAACAAAGTCTTTTCTCATGACTTCCAGCTGATTCAAGCGCGTGACATCTCTAACGGTCATGAGACGATTGCCTTTGCCATAAACCGTTATATTAAATTGCAGTTGATGATCCGGGTTGATTGGCGAGGGGATCTCAAGAGCTTTTTGATAACCACCCTGCTCAAAGTAGTCGGCAAACCTTGGATCACGTAGCAGATTGGTAATCAACTGCCCCTGATCGTCAGGCGTCTTAAGCCCTATCAAAGTTCCAGCGGCGGGATTCCACCATTCCAGGTTGCTCTGATTATCTATCATTACAACACCGTCGTTCAGCGCAGCAGTTGATTCCTGAACACGTTCAATCACTCCGGCCAGCTTTTGCCGGGAACGACTGTGCTGTTTTTGCAATCGATAGATACCATCAAAAATTTGCCCCCAGAACCCTTTACTCTCAGGAGGCTCTTTGCTCCTGGCCTTGGGGTCATTCAGCCAGTCCAGCAGCTTGAAAAGCTGACGGAAGCTCCAGACAAAATAACCTCCCATGACCACACAGAGTCCTAAAAAAGGCTCTCCAAACAACCAGCCCAGGGAAAACCCGACAATCACGTAGGCGATCATGCGGCTCAGCAAATGGGTTTTTGAAATTGTTGTCATATTACTCCCGGCCAGATAACTGCTGAGCACTGAGCATAAAAGGTTTACACCCTCGTTGAGAAACGATATCCAGTACCACGAACCGTTTGCACAAAGGCTTCGTAGTTATCACCTAAGGCCTTACGCAAGCGTCGAATGTGTACATCAACGGTTCGCTCTTCCACATAAACGTTGCCACCCCAGACCTGATCCAGTAACTGCCCACGGGTATAGGCACGCTCCTGGTGCGTCAGGAAAAACTGCAGCAAACGGTACTCGGTAGGTCCTATTTCAGCAGGTGAGCCATCAATAGAGACTCTGTGGCTGACAGGGTCCAGCTCCAATCCCTTGATGACAATGGGAGACTGGTTATCAAATCCGCCTGTACGACGGAGAACCGCTTTTAAACGAGCAGCCAGCTCGCGGGGAGAAAAAGGCTTGGTGATGTAGTCATCGGCACCGGTTTCAAGTCCCTGGATTTTGTGGTCTTCTTCACCTTTGGCCGTCAACATAACAATGGGTATTTCAGAGGTCAGCTCATTGCGCTTCAGACGACGGGCCAGTTCAATTCCAGAGACATCTGGTAACATCCAGTCCAACAAGATCAGATCGGGTTTGTTATCCACAATCAGAGAGTGCGCTTCTCTGGCATCTGCTGCCTCAAGACAGTCATACCCTGCCATTTCCAGAGCAACGGTCACCATTTCGCGAATCGGTGCTTCGTCATCTACGATCAGAATGGTCTTTCCTGGCATTAATCTCTACCTGTTATCTGTCGATTCGATTTCGGCGGTGACGTTCTGGCATCTATCAGCTGAAGCTCATTGGGGCTATACCAGGATGGTAGTGTCTCAGGACAGCACCTTTCCTATCGCTCAGGCTGTTTCTCACTACTTTGATCAACCGCACTATACACCGGACATTACACCTTTGAAATGTTACAGGCAGATGACACACTAAAGGCTGATATTGCAGCTTAAAAATAAAAAGATCCCTCAGGGTTTACAGGGTAAGGCTTTTCGCCATTTATCCCTACAGCCACCATAAGTAGCAATACTTACCAGGCTCTAAGCCGGATTGAAGATCAAAGATAACTCAACACGAAACCTGCAAATACAATGGCTCCGGCCCAGTGGTTACTGAGAAACGCCTTGAAGCAGGCTTCACGCTCACGACGACGGGTTAACCATTGCTGGTAAACGAAAAGGGCTGCGACAGCCAACAATGAGAGATAATAGAGAGCACCTAACTCCAGTTGATGGCCTGCCATGGCCAGTGTCATCAGGGTAAGTACCTGCAGGCAACCAACAATCAGGTTATCCATCTCGCCAAATAGAATGGCTGTGGACTTGATACCTACTTTCAGATCATCGTCACGATCCACCATGGCGTATTGAGTATCGTAAGCTACTGTCCAGAAGAGATTGGCCAGAAACATCAGCCAGACGATGTTTCCCAACGAGCCACTCTGAGCCGCAAAAGCCATGGGTATCGACCAGCCAAAAGCAGCCCCCAAAACCACCTGAGGCAGATGAGTGTGTCTTTTGGCAAAAGGGTAAGCCGAGGCCAGCAATAATCCGGCAAAAGAGAGCTGGACGGTAAGAGTATTGGTAAAGAGTACAAGAATGAAAGACAAAAGCACCATACCGGAGAAATAGATCAGCGCTTCTTTTTCCTGAATTTTACCCGTTACCAGCGGTCGATGCTGTGTTCTCTTAACATGGCCGTCCACTTTCCTGTCAGCAAAGTCATTAATAACGCAGCCTGCACTGCGCATCAAAACCACGCCGACCGAAAAAATCACCAGATTCTTCAGACTCGGTACACCTTCTGCCGCCACCCAGAGTGCCCACATAGTAGGCCAGAACAACAGATAAATACCAATAGGCCGGTCCAGCCGGGCCAGCCGTAAGAAATCTTTTAAACGGGGAAATCGTTGCAGAACTACTTCAGTGCCTGCCAATACCGCCATTGGTTTTCTGAATTGCATCATAATATTTAGCTGCTTATCTGCATCTTTATTATCATCGCTGAGATTCTTATTGCTCATCGCCCTGAATCATGACCCGCATCGCCAGTTTATCAGGTCAGGCCAGGTTCTCAATCAGGCCATGACCAGACCGACTGCGGAAATCTCTATATTTCACGAGGTAAGTGCTTCGACAAACAATCATTCTTGTAGAGCTTCAGGGTTCAGGATGCTTCGACATGACTCTGGAGTGCTTCTCTGTCTGTTCAGACAGGTCCGGCAAAAAGATTTCACAAACAGATATAGACTTTTCGTGCAAATAAAATAACGACCGCCTTCCCCAGGCTGTTTCATCAGAGTATTTTTCAACCAGATGAGGATTAAACTGACGAGCCGGCAGTTCCGCTACCTCAAATGGTCCCCGACGCATACCGGGATGATTAAATAAAAACTCCCCCAGGGGCTTAGTGCCCAGTTGCAGCAGCTCTCTGTTCGTGCCAATAAGACTGCTGTGAGGCAATACACTTCGTGCAAACACTCTGGGTCGGCCACCACAGATCAGCAGAACCTCCCTGATAGAAGCCATTTTGCTGCAATGTCTGTTTTCGAATGATCCTGCCAACTCACCAGACGTGGACGTAGCCTTTGACTGTTCATAGTTATTGAGAAACTTTAGCTCCGAACAGGTCGGCATAAAGGTCCCGTGACGAATAACCTGAACCCTGAAGTCGCCGTCAAACTCATGTTTCAAACGCTGAGTCAGGGAACCTCTGTCCAGCAGCCAGTCTCTCCAGGGCTCTGGAATCTGCTGTTTCAAATAATGTCTCGGCTTCCAGGATAAGCCTGAAAAATCAATAAAAGGCACCATCACTCCTGCTGCACAAATCCAATTTTCCAGAACTGCCCCGGGAGGAAACAAGGCAGCTCACCTTGACACTCCCCGCCTTGTCAGGCGAGGCTTCTGACTTCATAAGCTACAGCCAGCCTATAACGACCGGACTTACGCAGAAGCCTCCATCAGCAGCAACCGGGTGCCCCTCGGTTATTTATTGGTCTTTTGTTTGATTTGCCGCTGCCTTAACGGGTCACTCAGGTATGGGTTCATCTGGTTCTTCAAGGGCGGTTGGGCAGTTGGCTCTGCCTTAATTTTTTGTTAACAGTGCTTGGTTTTCATCATCGTGAGTTTCTGCATAGAGACAGACCGACAGTGAATTTAGCCAACTATGCACAAACACGCAAGCATAAGGCTCTTCACCTGCGCGGCCCGACCTACGCGGCCCGACCTACGCGGCCCGACCTACGCGGCCCGACCTACGCGGCCCGACCTACGCGGCCCGACCTTCCCGACTTATATCTCCCTCCGCCCGATTGAGGGTGTCGCAAAACTCCAACAACTCGTTCCCACGCTGGGACCCACAGGGCCTAAAAGCATGGCAACCAGAGTTTTTGCGACACCCTCCAAGGCGGGGAGTGTCACGGTTTCCTCAATTTCTTTCTGCCTGACTTTAATGGACACGACCGAATTCTTTTCTATGCTTCCTGCCAATGGTATAAATCATCCCCAAGGGATGATCGAAAACTATAAATCAGGATCCGCGCATGGCTGTCGTAAAACGTACGCCCCAAAAGACCGGTCGTATAAGAACCGAGAGGGTTCGGCTGATTTTGAAAGCTGCCGAACAGGAGTTTGCCCGGCATGGATTCGGGGGAGCCACAATCCAGCGTATAGCTGACCTGGCCGATTTACCAAAACCGACTGTCTTGTATTACTTCAGTAACAAGCAGGAAATTTATGACGAAGTTCTTAACAATATTTTGTATCTCTGGAATGACAAACTGAACAGCTTTCATCCGAAAGATGACCCTGCAGAGTCACTTGAACGGTATATCCGCTCAAAAATAGAAGTCTCCAGAAGATACCCCACAGCCAGCCGAATTTTTGCCAGTGAAATCATTCATGGCTGCCAGCAGCTGTCTCCGTCCATGAAGGACTCTACCCAGCAGTGGTTTAAAAACAAAACAGAGATTTTTCAGCACTGGATGGATGAGGGTAAAATGGCCCGGGTAGAGCCCATGCACCTGATTTTTATGATCTGGGGATCGACTCAGCATTACGCTGATTATGAAAAACAGATCTGCCTTATCATGAACAAAAAGAAACTGCCTGCCTCAACCTACGATCAAGCCGCTGACACTATCTGCGACATTGTTCTTCGTGGTTGCGGTCTGAAGGTTTGAGTAACGATAAAAATCTTGTAGAGTCACAAGGTAAAAATGAACCGGGCAGATTAACACGCAAGTCACTGCCATAAACTGCTGTATTGGCGGTCTATGGTATACGGCAGCTTGTTGCACTATCCAGACCGTCCTGCTCATAACAAGAGGCAGATGATGAGAGTCTGGATAAAACATCCCCTGGCTATTTTCACCGCAAACAGTCAGGACGCCGGTAACGGCGTGGTGATTGATGAAAGCTCCGGCAAGATCACAGAGCTGGTTCCCTCGGGACAGTCTCCGAAAGTCTCCTGTGATCAAAGCTATGACGCTTCCGGACAGGTTCTCCTTCCCGGTCTGATCAATACTCATCACCATCTTTATCAGACCCTGACCCGCGCCTTCCCTCCGGCACTGAATAAAAAACTCTTTCCCTGGCTGCAAACGCTTTATCCTGTCTGGGCCAGACTGAAGCCAGAGATGCTGTTTAACGCCACTCAGCTGGGACTGACAGAACTGCAGCAGTCCGGTTGTACAACAGTGGCAGATCATCACTACCTATTCCCGGAAGCACTCACAGAAGCCATTGATATTCAGGTGAAAGCCGCTGACAGTATTGGCAGCAGGGTTATACTGACTCGGGGTTCCATGAGCCTTGGAGAGAAGGATGGAGGCCTTCCTCCCCAGTCTACCGTGCAAACAGAAGCTGAGATACTCGACGACTCCGAACGTCTGATTCATCGTTATCATGAGTCAGACGAGGGGGCAAAGGTTCAGATTGCCCTGGCACCTTGCTCACCTTTTTCAGTCAGCACAATGTTGATGAAAGAGACCGCTGGGCTGGCCCGTAAACACAATGTTCGATTACATACCCATCTGGCTGAAACCGATGATGAAGACAACTTCTGCATCGAGCGGTTCGGTTTACGGCCACTGGATTACCTGGAATCTGTGGATTGGCTGGCTGACGATGTCTGGCTGGCCCATGGTATTCATTTCAATGACGATGAAATCAAAAGAATGGGACAGGCGGGCATGGGCGTCTGTCACTGCCCTACCTCGAATATGCTGCTGGCATCGGGCATCTGCCGCACCAAAGAACTGGCGTCTGCAGGCGTGCACGTCGGACTGGGTGTGGATGGCTCCGCTTCAAACGACGGCTCCAATATGATGCAGGAAGTCCGTCAGGCTTTGCTGATCAATCGTCTGCGTTACGCCGCAGATGAAGTCACTCATCTCGATGCTCTGTACTGGGCAACAAAAGGCTCAGCCAAAGTGCTTGGCAGGGGCGATATTGGAGAACTGGCAGAAGGAAAGCAAGCCGACCTTGCTCTTTTCAGCCTGGATGAGTTGCGTTTCAGTGGCAGCCATGACCCACTGGCAGCACTGGTTCTTTGTGGAGGCCATAAAGCAGCTGCCGTTATGTGTGCAGGAAAGTGGCTGATTAAAGATGAAACACTACTTCATCTTGATCAAGAGGCCATCATGGCTGCACACCAGCTTTCTGCCAGAAAGCTGGTGTCTTGAGAGGCCGTCGTAAATCTCTGGTTCCTATGCTCCAGAGATTTATGACGGGGAACGAGTTGTAGGGTATGACGGAAATAATCAGGAAGTGGTTTCTTCTTTGATGGCTCCCGAAGATGCATTAATATTTTTCACCACTTTTCTCTGATCGCTGGATTCAGGCCCGGAATCTTCAGGCAAAACCAGTGTCAGCAAAATAGCGGTCAGACCTCCGGTGGTAATCGCCGAGCTGAAAATGTTTTTGACCAGTTCCGGCATCTGGCTCAGCACCCCGGGCACAATAGTGACGCCCAGCCCCATACCCATGGACACAGCAATGATCATTACCTGTCGACGATCAAGTGATCCTGAAGCCAGGATGCGAATACCTGAAGCGGCCACCGTGCCAAACATAACCAATGTAGCCCCACCCAGCACAGGCTTGGGAACCAGCATCAGGATGGCCCCGAGTATCGGGAAAAGTCCCATCACTAAAAACAAACCGGCAATGATATAGCCAACAAACCGGCTGGCGACACCGGTCATTTGAATCACACCATTGTTCTGGCTAAACGTCGTCGTTGGAAAGCTGTTCAGGCAAGCTGCGGTCAGAGAGTTCACGCCATCAGCCAAAATACCGCCACGAATACGCTCAACGTATCCATCACCCTCAATAGGTTCACCCGAAAGTTTTGCTGTCGCAGTCAGGTCACCGGTAGATTCAATGGTCGTTATGACATAAATGAGAGCAATCGGAATGAATAGCTCCCAATCGAAGGTCATTCCATATTTAAAAGGCACCGGAGCAGTAAATAAAACCGAGTCCGACAATCCCTGCAGAGTCATTTTACCGGTATAAAGTGTTATCAGGCTGCCCACCAGCAAGCCAAGGAAGATCGCCGAGAGACGCACCATGGGACGAGAACTGCGATTAAAAAAGATCACAGTCGCTAACACGGTGATGCTCACTGCAAGGTTGCTCAGCGCACCAAAATCAGGCGCATTGAAGCCACCGGCCATATCGGTCACAGCTACCTTAATCAGGCTGAGACCAATCAGTGAAATAACAATTCCGGTAATGGTTGGCGTAATAATCTTGCGCAGCTTATGGAAAAAGCGGCTCAGGACAATCTCGATAAATGCCCCGAAAAAACAAAGACCCGTCATCAGTGCAATAATCTCTTCACTGCTGCCTCCCCGACTCTTAACCACAAAACCGGCAGCAATAAGGGAGCTCAAAAACGCAAAACTGGTTCCCTGAATACTCAACAAACCAGACCCCAGGGGACCAAACCGTCTGGCCTGGATAAAGGTACCTATCCCTGAGGCGATCAGCGCCATACTGATCAGGTAAGGAATATGCTCTCCCAAACCCAACACCCCACCGATGACCAGGGTCGGTGTCACAACCCCCACAAAGCTGGCTATCATATGCTGCAGGGCACTGAAAAAAGCTCGAAATAATGGTGGTTTGTCGTTTAATTGGTGGATGAGGTCGGGATTATGAGTCTGGCTATTCATGCATACTCCTGCCGTCTATTTTTTTTATACAGAGTGAGTACTGCAATTCCTTGACCAATTATTCAATTTTTTTTGGGGTACTATACCAGCGCAACCAGCCTGCCAGGTGCTAGCCTTTCCCACCTGGGCCTGTGACAAGCAGAAATCAATCACTTGACTTTGCATCATCAAGCTTTCGTTTCCGGTGTTGTCTTTTGTGATTCGACAGAGCTTGAGGGTTTGGCAGGAGCTTCTGGCACTCAGGGCAAGTTTGCACTCTGGTGTGATCTTTCCTTTTGTGAACCGACAAGACTTTCGCGTTTGGCAGGATCTTCTGGCACTCAGGGCAGGTTTGTTCTCCGCTGTGATATAGACTTTTGTGAACCGACAGGGCTTGGGCGTTTGCCAGGGTCTTCTGGCACCCAGGGCAGGTTTGCTTTCCGGTGTGATCTTTTCTTTTGTGAACCCACAGGGCTTGAGCGTTTGGCAGAGTCTCCAGGCACTCAGGGCAGGTTTGCTCTCCAGTGTGATCTTTTTTTTTGTGAAACGCCAGGGCTTGAGCGTTTGGCAGGGGCTTCTTGCATTCAGGGCAGGTTTTCTCTCCAGTGTGATATTGACTTTTGTGAGCCGACAGGGCCTTACCGTTTGCAAAAGTCTTCTGGCACTCAGGGCAGGTTTGCTTTCCCGTGTGATATTGACTTTTGTGAGCCGCCAGGGCATAAGCGTTTGGAAGGGGCTTCTGGCACTCAGGGCAGGTTTGCTTTCCCGTGTGATGTTTTCTTTTGTGAACCGCCAGGGCATAAGCGTTTGGAAGGGGCTTCTGGCACTCAGGGCAGGTTTTCTCTCCGGTGTGATCTCTTCTTCTGTGAGACGACAGGGCTTGAGCGTTTGCCAGGATCTTCTGGCACTCAGGGCAGGTTTGTTCTCCGGTGTGATATTTTCTTTTGTGATGCGACAGGGCTTGAGCATTTGGCAAGGACTTCTGGCACTCAAGGCAGCTTCGCTCTCCGGTGTGATATTGACTTTTGTGAGTGCGCAATGAGGCTTGAGAGCTAAATGATTTCTCACAGCCAGGGTGATCACATCGGTATTTTTTGGAGCCTGCCTTCCTTTGTTTTTCCGCAGGTGGTGGATTTAATTTTAATGATGAACCAGTTCTGCTGTCAGCTTCTGAGACAACTGTCGATGCTTCAGCAGGATGGCTAACCGGGCCAGATTCCTGATCGCCTGTTTGCAAATAGACATCGCAAGCGAAAGAGTCATCTGAGATTGAACGACACCGGGTACTTGTGGAAGGAGCAAAGATACAGACTCCCTGTTGATTACAACAGGGCTGTTCATGGCAATTTTCGTCAAGGCTATGTCGGGAGTCTGTGGGCTGCCCCGAATTTTCATCATTATGGTCGTTGTCGTATAGATAATGCGGTTTTTCTGAATGTCTATTGAATGACTGAGCATGATCCTCTGACCCCATTGCCCGGGAATTGTTACCGCCGCCCGCCCCGTCCATCAAAGTGATAATCTGAAGTTTGTTTCGCCGACAGGGTTTGTCATCGGGCAGCATGCCTGACCCCGAATATCCGTTTGTGCTGAGCATATGTGATGGCTGTTTTTGCATCAGCCTCCAACCAGTCATTGGCATTCCAGTTGATATGCCCGGCTCAGTTTTTATAGAAAAACTCTGGCTTGTCGAAGCCCCATTCTGATCAACCTCAACGATAAAACCATAAGTCTGTGGCTCAACCGGGGAGACGAAAGGCAAAAAGACCAATACGTGCGAGAGTAGACTTTTAATGGTTCTATCCTTTTTTCCGGGGATAGGAGCAGTGAGGATAGACGATAGGAACTTTGGGAGCTTTTCAATGTTGGCAAGCTCTATTGCCTCCCATGTCTTTTTGTCATCGGTTAACCGCCGCTGGTGATAGACAGATAGACGTGATCATTGCACTTCAGATCATACCCAAACGTGTGCAGTGCCCTTCCCTCCTGAGCCTGTGACAAGCAGAAATCAATCACTTGACTTTGCATCTTCAAGCTTTCGTTTCCGGTGTAGCCTTCTGTGATTCGACAGAGCCTGATTGTTTGGCAGTAGCGCCTGGCATTCAGGGCAGGCTTGTTCTCCGGTGTGATATTTTCTTTTGTGTGCCAACAGGGCTTGGGCGTGTGGCAGGGTCTTCTCGCACTCAGGGCAGTTTTGCTCTCCGGTGTGTTCTTTTCTTTTGTGAACCGCCAAGGCTTGAGCGTTTGGCAGGGGCTTCTGGCATTCAGGGCAGGTTTGCCCTCCGCTGTGATATCGGCTTTTGTGATTCGACAGGGCTAGAGCGTTTGGCAGGGGCTTCTGGCATTCAGGGCAGGTTTGCTCTCCGCTGTGATATCGGCTTTTGTGATTCGACAGGGCTAGAGCGTTTGGCAGGGTCTTCTGGCACTCAGGGCAGGTTTTCTCTCCGGTGTGATATTGACTTTTGTGAACCGACAGGGCTTGAGCGTGTGGCAAGGTCGTCTGGCACTCAGGGCAGGTTCGTTCTCCGGTGTGATCTTTTCTTTTGTGAACCCACAGAGCTTGAGTGTTTGGCAGGGTCTTCTGGCATTCAGGGCAAGTTTTCTCTCCGCTGTGATATTGACTTTTGTGAACCGACAAGGCTAGAGCATTTGACAGGGTCTTCTGGCACTCAGGGCAGGTTTTCTCTCCGGTGTGATCTTTTCTTTTGTGAACCGTCAGGGCTTGAGCGTTTGGCAGGGGCTTATGGCAATCAGGGCAGGTTCGTTCTCCGGTGTGATATTGGCTTTTGTGATTGTACAACGAGGTTTGAGAGCTAAGTGATTTTTCACAGCCGGGGTGATCACATCGGTATTTTTTGGAGCCTGCCTTCCTTTGTTTTTTCGCAGGTGGTGGTTTTAATTTTAATGAGGCACCGGTTGTGCTGTCAGCTCCTGAGACAACTGTCGGTGCTTCAGCAGGATGGCTTACCGGGCCAGATTCCTGATCGCCTGCTTGCAAATAGACATCGCAAGCGAAAGAGTCATCTGTGGTTGAACGACACCGGGTACTTGTGGAAGAAGCGTAGATACAGACTCTCTGTTGATTACAACAGGGCTGTTCATGGCAATTCTTGTCAAAGCTATGTCGGGAGTCAGTGGGCCGACCCGAATTTCCATCATTATTGTCGTTGTCGTATAAATAATGTGATTTTTCTCTATGTCTATTGAATGACTGACCATGATCCTCTGACTCTGTTATCCGGGAATAGTTATCGCCGCCCGTTCCGTACATCAAAGTGATGATCATGTGTGATGGTTCGTTTTGCATCAGCCTCCCATCAGTCATTGGCATTGCAGTTAATAGGCCCGGCTCAGTTTTTATAGAAAAACTCTGGCTTGTCGAAGCCTCATTCTGATCAACCTCAACGATAAAACCATAAGTCTGTGGCTCAACCGGGCAGACGAAAGGCAAAAAGGCAAATACGTGCGAGAGTAGACTTTTAATGGTTCTATCCTTTTTTTCCGGGGATAGGAGCACTGAGGATAGACGATAGGAACTTTGGGAGTTTTTCAATGTTGGCAGGCTCTATTGCCTTCCATGTCTTTTTGTCATCGGTTAACCGCCGCTGGTGATAGACAGATAGACCTGCGCATTGCACTTCAGATCATACCCAAACGTGTACAGTGCCTTTCCCTCTTAACCCTGAGACAAGCAGAAATCAATCACTTGACTTTGCATCTTCAAGCTTTCGTTTCCGGTGTTGTCTTTTGTGATTTACCAGAGCTTGAACGTTTGGCAGGATCTTCTGGCAATCAGAGCAGGTTTGCTCCCTGGTGTGTTCTTTTCTTTTGTGAGTCGACAGGAGTTGAGCGTTCGGCAGAGTCTTCTGGCACTCAGGGCAGGTTTGCTCTCCGCTGTGCTTTTTTCTTTTGTGAACCGACAGGGCTTGAGCGTGTGGCAGGGTCTTCTGGCACTCAGGGCAGGTTTTCTCTCCGGTGTGATATTGACTTTTGTGAACCGACAGGGCTTGAGCGTGTGGCAGGGTCTTGTGGCACTCAGAGCAGGTTTGTTCTCCGGTGTGATATTTTCTTTTGTGATCCGACAGGGCTTGAGTGTGTGGCAGGGGCTTCTTGCAATCAGGGCAGACTTGCTCTCCGGTGTGTTCTTTTCTTTTGTGAGTCGACAGGGCTTGAGTGTTTGGTAAGGTCTTCTGGCATTCAGGGCAGGTTTTCTCTCCACTGTGCTCTTTGCTTTTGTGAACCGACAGGACCTGAATGTTTGCGAAGGTCGTCTGGCACTCAGAGCAGGTTTGTTCTCCGCTGTGATACCGACTTTTGTGAACCGACAGGGCTTGAGCATGTGGCAGGGTCCTCTGGCACTCAGGGCAGGTTTGCTCCCCGCTGTGATCTTTTCTTTTGTGATTCGACAGGGCTAGAGTATTTGGCAAGGTCTCCTGACATTCAGGGCAGGTTCGCTCTCCGGTGTGTTCTTTTCTTTTGTGATCCCACAGGGCTTGAGTGTTTGGCAGGGTCTTCTGGCATTCAGGGCAGGTTTTCTCTCCGGTGTGATATTGACTTTTGTGAGCCGAAAGGGCCTGACTGTTTGCCAAGGTCTTCTGGCACTCAGGGCAGTTTTGCTCTCCGGTGTGTTCTTTTCTTTTGTGAACCGCCAGGGCTTGAGCGTTTGGCAGGGGCTTCTGGCACTCAGGGCAGGTTTGCTCTCCGGTGTGATCTTTTCTTTTGTGAACCAACAGGGCTTGAGCGTTTGACAGGGTTTTCTGGCACTCAGGGCAGGTTCGCTCTCCGGTGTGAACTTTTCTTTTGTGATCCCTCAGGGCTTGAGCGTTTGCCAGGGTCTTCTGGCAATCAGTGCAGGTTTTCTCTCCGGTGTGATCTTTTCTTTTGTGAACCGTCAGGGCATAAGCGTTTGGCAGGGGCTTCTGGCAATCAGGGCAGGTTTTCTCTCCGGTGTGATCTTTTCTTTTGTGAACCGTCAGGGCATAAGCGTTTGGCAGGGGCTTCTGGCAACCAGGGCAGGTTCGTTCTCCGGTGTGATATTGGCTTTTGTGATTGTTCAACGAGGCTTGAGAGCTAAGTGATTTTTCACAGCCGGGGTGATCACATCGGTATTTTTTGGAGCCTGCCTTCCTTTGTTTTTTCGCAGGTGATGGTTTTAATTTTAATGACGCACCGGTTGCGCTGTCAGCTCCTGAAACAACTGTCGGGCCTTCAGCAGGATGGCTTACCGGGCCAGATTCCTGATCGCCTGCTTGCAAATAGACATCGCAAGCGAAAGAATCATCTGTGGTTGAACGACACCGGGTACTTTTGGAAGGAGCGTAGATACAGACTCTCTGTTGATTACAACAGGGCTGTTCATGGCAATTCTTGTCAAAGCTATGTCGGGAGTCAGTGGGCCGACCCGAATTTTCATCATTATTGTTGTTGTCGTATAAATAATGTGATTTTTCTCTATGTCTATTGAATGACTGACCATGATCCTCTGACTCTGTTATCCGGGAATAGTTACCGCCGCCCGTTCCGTACATCAAAGTGATGATCATGTGTGATGGTTCGTTTTGCATCAGCCTCCCATCAGTCATTGGCATTGCAGTTAATAAGCCCGGCTCAGTTTTTATAGAAAAACTCTGGCTTGTTGAAGCCTCATTCTGATCAACCTCAACGATAAAACCATAAGTCTGTGGCTCAACCGGGCAGACGAAAGGCAAAAAGGCCAATACGTGCGAGAGTAGACTTTTAATGGTTCTATCCTTTTTTCCGGTGATAGGAGCAGTGAGGATAGACGATAGGAACTTTGGGAGTTTTACAATGTTGGCAAGCTCTATGGCCTTCCATGTCTTTTTGTCATCGGTTAACCGCCGCTGGTGGTAGACAGATAGACGTGAGCATTGCACTTCAGATCATACCCAAACGTGTACAGTGCCTTTCCCTCTTAACCCTGAGACAAGCAGAAATCAATCACTTGACTTTGCATCTTCAAGCTTTCGTTTCCGGTGTTGCCTTCTGTGATTCGACAGAGCCTGATTGTTTGGCAGTAGCGCCTGGCAATCAGGGCAGGTTTGTTCTCCGGTGCGATATTTTCTTCTGTGAGCCGAAAGGGCTTTCGCGTTTGGCAGAGTCTTCTGGCACTCAAGGCAAGTTTGTTCTCCGGTGTGATATTGACTTTTGTGAACCGACAGGGCTTGAGCGTTTGGCAGGGTCTTCTGGCACTCAGGGCAGGTTTGCTTTCCGGTGTGATCTTTTCTTTTGTGATTCGACAGGGCTAGAGTATTTGGCAAGGTCTCCTGACATTCAGGGCAGGTTCGCTCTCCGGTGTGTTCTTTTCTTTTGTGATTCGACAGGGCTTGGACATTTGGCAGGGGCTTCTGGCACTCAGGGCAGGTTTGCTCTCCGGTGTGTTCTTTCCTTTTGTGAACCGACAGCGCTTTCGCATTTCGCAGGATCTTCTGGCACTCAGGGCAGGTTAGCTCTCCGGTGTGATATTGACTTTTGTGAGCCGACAGGGCTTGAGCGTTTGGCAGGGGCTTCTGGCACTCAGAGCAGGTTTGCTCTCCGGTGTGATCTTTTCTTTTGTGAACTGACAGGGCCTGAAGGTTTGCAAAGGTCTTCTGGCACTCAGGACAGGTTTGCTCTCCCGTGTGATATCGACTTTTGTGAACTGACAGGGCTTTCGCGTTTGGCAAGGTCTTCTGGCACTCAGGGCATGTTTTCTCTCCGCTGTGATCTTTTCTTTTGTGAGCCGCCAGGGCTTGAGCGTTTGGCAGGGTCTTCTGGCACCCAGGGCAGGTTTGCTTTCCGGTGTGATCTTTTCTTTTGTGATCCCACAGGGCTTGAGCGTTTGGCAGGGTCTTCTGGCATTCAGGGCAGGTTTTCTCTCCGCTGTGATATTGACTTTTGTGAGCCGACAGGGCATGACTGTTTGCCAAGGTCTTCTGGCACTCAGGGCAGTTTTGCTCTCCGGTGTGTTCTTTTCTTTTGTGAACCGCCAGGGCTTGAGCGTTTGGCAGGGTCTTCTGGCACCCAGGGCAGGTTTGCTTTCCGGTGTGATCTTTTCTTTTGTGAACCCACAGGGCTTGAGTGTTTGGCAGGGTCTTCTGGCATTCAGGGCAGGTTTTCTCTCCGCTGTGATATCGACTTTTGTGATACGACAGGGCTTGAGCGTTTGGCAGGGTCTTCTGGCACTCAGGGCAGTTTTGCTCTCCGGTGTGTTCTTTTCTTTTGTGAACCGCCAGGGCTTGAGCGTTTGGCAGGGGCTTCTGGCACTCAGGGCAGGTTTTCTCTCCGGTGTGATCTTTTCTTTTGTGAACCGTCAGGGCATAAGCGTTTGGCAGGGACTTCTGGCAATCAGTGCAGGTTCGTTCTCCGGTGTGATATTGACTTTTGTGATTGCACAACGAGTTTTGAGAGCTAAGTGATTTTTCACAGCCGGGGTGATCACATCGGTATTTTTTGGAGCCTGCCTTCCTTTGTTTTTTCGCAGGTGGTGGTTTTAATTTTAATGACGCACCGGTTGTGCTGTCAGCTTCTGAGACAACTGTCGGTGCTTCAGCAGGATGGCTTACCGGGCCAGATTCCTGATCGCCTGCTTGCAAATAGACATCGCAAGCGAAAGAATCATCTGTGGTTGAACGACACCGGGTACTTTTGGAAGGAGCGTAGATACAGACTCTCTGTTGATTACAACAGGGCTGTTCATGGCAATTCTTGTCAAAGCTATGTCGTGAGTCAGTGGGCCGACCCGAATTTTCATCATTATTGTCGTTGTCGTATAAATAATGTGATTTTTCTCTATGTCTATTGAATGACTGACCATGATCCTCTGACTCTGTTACCCGGGAATAGTTACCGCCGCCCGTTCCGTACATCAAAGTGATGATCATGTGTGATGGTTCGTTTTGCATCAGCCTCCCATCAGTCATTGGCATTGCAGTTAATAGGCCCGGCTCAGTTTTTATAGAAAAACTCTGGCTTGTCGAAGCCTCATTCTGATCAACCTCAACGATAAAACCATAAGTCTGTGGCTCAACCGGGCAGACGAAAGGCAAAAAGGCCAATACGTGCGATAGTAGACTTTTAATGGTTCTATCCTTTTTTCCGGGGATAGGAGCAGTGAGGATAGACGATAGGAACTTTGGGAGTTTTACAATGTTGGCAAGCTCTATGGCCTTCCATGTCTTTTTGTCATCGGTTAACCGCCGCTGGTGATAGACAGATAGACGTGAGCATTGCACTTCAGATCATACCCAAACGTGTACAGTGCCTTTCCCTCTTAACCCTGAGACAAGCAGAAATCAATCACTTGACTTTGCATCCTCAAGCTTTCGTTTCCGGTGTTGCCTTCTGTGATTCGACAGAGCCTGATTGTTTGGCAGTAGCGCCTGGCACTCAGGGCAGGTTTGCTCTCCGGTGTGATATTTTCTTTTGTGATCCGACAGGGCTTGAGCGTTTGGCAGGGTCTTCTGGCATTCAGGGCAGGTTTGCTCTCCTCTGTGATATCGACTTTTGTGCTCCGACAGAGCTTGAACGTTTGGCAGGGTCTTCTGGCATCCAAGACAGGTTTGCTCTCCGCTGTGTTCTTTTCTTCTATGATTCGACAGGGCTTGGGCGTGTGGCAGGGTCGTCTGGCACTCAGGGCAGGTTTGCTCTCCGGTGTGTTCTTTTCTTTTGTGAACCGAAAGGGCTTGATTGTTTGGCAGAGTCTTCTGACACTCATGGCAGGTTTGCTCTCCACTGTGATATCGACTTTTGTGCTCCGACAGAGCTTGATGGTTTGGCAGGAGCTTCTGGCACTCAGAGCAAGTTCGCCCTACGGTGTGATATTTTCTTTTGTGAGTCGACAGGGCTTGAGCGTGTGGCAGTCTCGTCTGGCATTCAGGGCAGGTTTGCTCTCCGGTGTGTTCTTTTCTTTTGTGACTCGAGAGGGCTAGAGTGTTTGCCAGAGTCTTCTGGCACTCAGGGCAAGTTCGCTCTCCGCTGTGATCTTTTCTTCTGTGAATCAACAGAGCTTGAGCGTTTGGCAGGGGCTTCTGGCACTCACGGCAGGTTTGTTCTCCTGTGTGGTATTTTCTTTTATGATCCCACAGGGCTTGAGTGTTTGGCAGGGCCTTCTGGCATTCAGGGCAGGTTTTCTCTCCAGTGTGATACTGACTTTTGTGAGTCGAAAGAGCCTGACTGTTTGCCAAGATCTTCTGGCACTCAGGGCAGGTTTGTTTTCCGGTGTGGTACTTTCTTTTATGATCCCACAGGGCTTGAGTGTTTGGTAGGGTCTTCTGGCATTCAGGGCAGGTTTTCTCTCCGCTGTGATATTGACTTTTGTGAGCCGACAGGGCCTGACTGTTTGCCAAGGTCTTCTGGCACTCAGGGCAGTTTTGCTCTCCGGTGTGTTCTCTTCTTTTGTGAACCGCCAGGGCTTGAGCGTTTGGCAGGGTCTTCTGGCACCCAGGGCAGGTTTGCTTTCCGGTGTGTTCTTTTCTTTTGTGAACCCACAGGGCTTGAGTGTTTGGCAGGGTCTTCTGGCATTCAGGGCAGGTTTTCTCTCCGGTGTGATATTGACTTTTGTGAGCCGACAGGGCAAGACTGTTTGCCAAGGTCTTCTGGCACTCAGGGCAGTTTTGCTCTCCGGTGTGTTCTTTTCTTTTATGAACCGCCAGGGCTTGAGCGTTTGGCAGAGTCTTCTGGCACTCAGGGCAGGTTTTCTCTCCGGTGTGATCTTTTCTTTTGTGAACCATCAGGGCTTGAGCGTTTGGCAGGGGCTTTTGGCAATCAGGGCAGGTTCGTTCTCCGGTGTGATATTGGCTTTTGTGATTGCACAACGAATTTTGAGAGCTAAGTGATTTTTCACAGCCGGGGTGATCACATCGGTATTTTTTGGAGCCTGCCTTCCTTTGTTTTTTCGCAGGTGGTGGTTTTAATTTTAATTTTAATGACGCACAGGTTGTGCTGTCAGCTCCTGAGACGACTGTCAAACTTTCAGCAGAATGGCTTTCCGAGCCAGATTCCTGATCGCCTGTTTGCAAATAGACATCGCAAGCGAAAGAGTCATCTGAGGTTGAACGACACCGGGTACTTTTGGAAGGAGCGTAGATACAGACTCTCTGTTGATTACAACAGGGCTGTTCATGGCAATTCTTGTCAAAGCTATGTCGTGAGTCAGTGGGCCGACCCGAATTTTCATCATTATGGTCGTTGTCGTATAAATAATGTGATTTTTCTGAATGTCTATTGAACGACTGACCATGATCCTCTGACTCTGTTATCCGTGAATAGTTACCGCCGCCCGTTCCGTACATCAAAGTGATGATCATGTGTGATGGTTCGTTTTGCATCAGCCTCCCATCAGTCATTGGCATTGCAGTTAATAAGCCCGGCTCAGTTTTTATAGAAAAACTCTGGCTTGTCGAAGCCTCATTCTGATCAACCTCAACGATAAAACCGTAAGTCTGTGGCTCAACCGGGCAGACGAAAGGCAAAAAGACCAATACGTGCGAGAGTAGACTTTTAATGGTTCTATCCTTTTTTTCCGGGGATAGGAGCACTGAGGATAGACGATAGGAAGTTTGGGAGTTTTTCAATGTTGGCAAGTTCTATTGCCTTTCATGTCTTTTTGTCATCGGTTAACCGCCGCTGGTGGTAGACAGATAGACGTGATCATTGCACTTCAGATCATACCCAAACGTGTGCAGTGCCTTTCTCCCTTAACCCTGAGACAAGCAGAAATCAATCACTTGACTTTGCATCTTCAAGTTTTCGTTTCCGGTGTTGTCTTTTGTGATTTACCAGAGCTTGAACGTTTGGCAGGATCTTCTGGCAATCAGAGCAGGTTTGCTCTCCGGTGTGATATCGACTTTTGTGCTCCGACAGAGCTTGATAGTTTGGCAGGAGCTTCTGGCACTCAGGGCAGGTTTGTTCTCCGGTGTGGTATTTTCTTTTATGACCCCACAGGGCTTGAGTGTTTGGCAGGGTCTTCTGGCAATCAGAGCAGGTTTGCTCCCCGGTGTGTTCTTTTCTTTTGTGAGTCGACAGGGCTTGAGCGTTTGGCAGGGTCTTCTGGCACTCAGGGCAGGTTTTCTCTCCGGTGTGATCTTTTCTTTTGTGAACCCAAAGGGCTTGAGCGCTTGCCAGGGTCTTCTGGCACTCAGGGCAGGTTTGCTCTCTGGTGTGATATTTTGTTCTGTGAGCCGAAAGGGCTTTCGCGTTTGGCAGAGTCTTCTGGCACTCAAGGCAGGTTTGTTCTCCGGTGTGATATTGACTTTTGTGAACCGTCAGGGCTCGAGCATGTGACAAGTTCTTCTGGCACTCAGGGCAGGTTTGCTCTCCGCTGTGATATCGGCTTTTGTGATACGACAGGGCTTGAGCGCTTGGAAGGGTCTTCTGGCACTCAGGGCAGGTTTGTTCCCCGGTGTGATATTTTCTTCTATGATCCGAAAGGGTTTGAGCGTTTGGCAGGGTCGTCTGGCACTTGAGGCAGGTTCGTTCTCCGGTGTGATATTGGCTTTTGTGATTGCACAACGAGTTTTGTGAGCTAAGTGATTTTTCACAGCCGGGGTGATCACATCGGTATTTTTTGAAGCCTGCCTTCTTTTGTTTTTTCGCAGGTGGTGGATTTAATTTTAATGATGAATCGGTTGTGCTGTCAGCTCCTGAGACAACTGTCGGTGCTTCAGCAGGATGGCTTACCGGGCCAGATTCCTGATCGCCTGTTTGCAAATAGACATCGCAAGCGAAAGAGTCATCTGAGGTTGAACGACACCGGGTACTTTTAGAAGGAGCGTAGATACAGACTCTCTGTTGATTACAACAGGGCTGTTGATGGCAATTCTTGTCAAAGCTATGTCGGGAGTCAGTGGGCCGACCCGAATTTTCATTATTATGGTCGTTGTCGTATAAATAATGTGATTTTTCTCTATGTCTATTGAATGACTGGCCATGATCCTCTGACTCTGTTACCCGGGAATAGTTACCGCCGCCCGTTCCGTACATCAAAGTGATGATCATGTGTGAAGGTTCGTTTTGCATCAGCCTCCCATCAGTCATTGGCATTGCAGATAATAGGCCCGGCTCAGTTTTTACAGAAAAACTCTGGCTTGTCGAAGCCTGATTCTGATCAACCTCAACGATATAACGATAAGTCTGTGGCACAACCGGGCAGACGAAAGGCAAAAAGACCAATACGTACGAGAGTAGACTGTTAATGGTTCTATCCTTTGTTCTCTGGGGATAGGAGCAGTGAGGATAGACGATAGAAGTTTGAGGGCTTTACAATGTTGGCAAGCTCTATTGCCCTCCATGTCTTTTTTTCATCAGTTAACCGCCGCTGGTGGTAGACAGATAGACGTGAGCATTGCACTTCAGATCATACCCAAACGTGTACAGTGCCTTTCCCTCCTGAGCCTGTGACAAGCAGAAATCAATCACTTGACTTTGCATCTTCAAGCTTTCGTTTCCGGTGTTGTCTTCTGTGATTCGACAGAGCCTGATTGTTTGGCAGTAGCGCCTGGCACTCAGGGCAGGTTTGCTCTCCGGTGTGATATCGACTTTTGTGATTCGACAGGGCTTGAGCGCTTGCCAGGGTCTTCTTGCACTCAGGGCAGGTTTGCTCTCCGCTGTGTTCTTTTCTTTTGTGAGTCGACAGGGCTTGAGCGTGTGGCAGGGTCTTCCGGCACTCAGGGCAGGTTTGCTCGCCACTGTGATATTGACTTTTGTGATTTACCAGAGCTTGAGAGTTTGGCAGTAGCTTCTGGCACTCAGGGCAAGTTTGCTCTCCTGTGTGTTCTTTTCTTTTGTGAGCCGAAAGGACTTGAGGGTTTGGCAGAGTCTTCTGACACTCATGGCAGGTTTGCTCTCCTCTGTGATATCGACTTTTGTGCTCCGACAGAGCTTGAACGTTTGGCAGGGTCTTCTGGCACTCAAGGCAGGTTTGCTCTCCGGTGTGATCTTTTCTTTTGTGAGCCAACAGGACTCTTGCGTTTGGCAGGGTCTTCTGGCACTCAGGGCAGGTTTGCTTTCCGGTGTGATATCGAGTTTTGTGATCCGACAGGGCTTTTGCGTTTGGCAGGGTCTTCTGGCACTCAGGGCAGGTTTTCTCTCCGGTGTGATCTTTTCTTTTGTGAACCGTCAGGGCATAAGCGTTTGGCAGGGACTTCTGGCAATCAGTGCAGGTTCGTTCTCCGGTGTGATATTGACTTTTGTGATTGCACAACGAGTTTTGAGAGCTAAGTGATTTTTCACAGCCGGGGTGATCACATCGGTATTTTTTGGAGCCTGCGTTCCTTTGTTTTTTCGCAGGTGGTGGTTTTAATTTTAATGACGCACCGGTTGTGCTGTAAGCTTCTGAGACAACTGTCGGTGCTTCAGCAGGATGGCTTACCGGGCCAGATTCCTGATCGCCTGCTTGCAAATAGACATCGCAAGCGAAAGAGTCATCTGTGGTTGAACGACACCGGGTACTTTTTGAAGGAGCGTAGATACAGACTCTCTGTTGATTACAACAGGGCTGTTCATGGCAATTCTTGTCAAAGCTATGTCGGGAGTCAGTGGGCCGACCCGAATTTTCATCATTATGGTCGTTGTCGTATAAATAATGTGATTTTTCTGAATGTCTATTGAATGACTGACCATGATCCTCTGACTCTGTTATCCGGGAATAGTTATCGCCGCCCGTTCCGTACATCAAAGTGATGATCATGTGTGATGGTTCGTTTTGCATCAGCCTCCCATCAGTCATTGGCATTGCAGTTAATAGGCCCGGCTCAGTTTTTATAGAAAAACTCTGGCTTGTTGAAGCCTCATTCTGATCAACCTCAATGATAAAACCATAAGTCTGTGGCTCAACCGGGCAGACGAAAGGCAAAAAGACCAATACGTGCGAGAGTAGACTTTTAATGGTTCTATCCTTTTTTTCAGGGGATAGGAGCAGTGAGGATAGACGATAGGAAGTTTGGGAGTTTTTCAATGTTGGCAAGCTCTATTGCCTTCCATGTCTTTTTGTCATCGGTTAACCGCCTCTGGTGATAGACAGATAGACCTGCGCATTGCACTTCAGATCATACCCAAACGTGTGCAGTGCCCTTCCCTCCTGAGCCTGTGACAAGCAGAAATCAATCACTTGACTTTGCATCTTCAAGCTTTCGTTTCCGGTGTTGTCTTTTGTGATTTACCAGAGCTTGAACGTTTGGCAGGATCTTCTGGCAATCAAAGCAGGTTTGCTCTGCGCTGTGCTTTTTTCTTTTGTGAACCGACAGGGCTTGAGGGTGTGGCAGGGTCTTCTGACACTCATGGCAGGTTTGCTCTCCTCTGTGATATCGACTTTTGTGCTCCGACAGAGCTTGAACGTTTGGCAGGGTCTTCTGGCACTCAAGGCAGGTTTGCTCTCCGCTGTGATCTTTTCTTTTGTGAGCCAACAGGACTTTCACGTTTGGCAGGGGCTTCTGGCAATCAGGGCAGGTTTGCTCTCCGGTGTGATCTTTTCTTCTGTGAGCCGAAAGGGCTTTCGCGTTTGGCAGAGTCTTCTGGCACTCAGGGCAAGTTTGTTCTCCGGTGTGATATTGACTTTTGTGAACCGACAGGGCTTGAGCGTTTGGCAGGGTCTTCTGGCACTCAGGGCAGGTTTGCTTTCCGGTGTGATCTTTTCTTTTGTGATTCGACAGGGCTAGACTACTTGGCAAGGTCTCCTGGCATTCAGGGCAGGTTTGCTCTCCAGTGTGTGCTTTTCTTTTGTGATTCGACAGGGCTTTCGCGTTTGGCAGAGTCTTCTGGCACTCAGGGCAGGTTTGCTTTCCTGTGTGCTCTTTTCTTTTGTGATTCGACAGGGCTTGAGGGTTTGGCAAGTGCTTCTGGCACTCAGGGCAGGCTTTCTCTCCGGTGTGATCTTTTCTTCTGTGAGCCGAAAGGGCTTTCGCGTTTGGCAGAGTCTTCTGGCACTCAAGGCAGGTTTGTTCTCCTGTGTGATATTGACTTTTGTGAACCGACAGGGCTCGAGCATGTGCCAAGGTCATCTGGCACTCAGGGCAGGTTTGCTCTCCGCTGTGATATCGGCTTTTGTGATTTGACAGGGCTTGAGCGCTTGCCAGGGTCTTCTGGCACTCAGGGCAGGTTTGCTCTCCGGTGTGTTCTTTTCTTTTGTGATTTGACAGGGCTTGAGCGTGTGGCAGGGTCTTCTGGCACTCAGGGCAGGTTTTCTCTCCGGTGTGATCTTTTCTTTTGTGAACCGTCAGGGCATAAGCGTTTGGCAGGGACTTCTGGCAATCAGTGCAGGTTCGTTCTCCGGTGTGATATTGACTTTTGTGATTGCACAACGAGTTTTGAGAGCTAAGTGATTTTTCACAGCCGGGGTGATCACATCGGTATTTTTTGGAGCCTGCGTTCCTTTGTTTTTTCGCAGGTGGTGGTTTTAATTTTAATGACGCACCGGTTGTGCTGTAAGCTTCTGAGACAACTGTCGGTGCTTCAGCAGGATGGCTTACCGGGCCAGATTCCTGATCGCCTGCTTGCAAATAGACATCGCAAGCGAAAGAGTCATCTGTGGTTGAACGACACCGGGTACTTTTTGAAGGAGCGTAGATACAGACTCTCTGTTGATTACAACAGGGCTGTTCATGGCAATTCTTGTCAAAGCTATGTCGGGAGTCAGTGGGCCGACCCGAATTTTCATCATTATGGTCGTTGTCGTATAAATAATGTGATTTTTCTGAATGTCTATTGAATGACTGACCATGATCCTCTGACTCTGTTACCCGGGAATAGTTATTGCCGCCCGTTCCGTACATCAAAGTGATGATCATGTGTGATGGTTCGTTTTGCATCAGCGTTCCATCAGTCATTGGCAATGCAGATAATAGGCCCGGCTCAGTTTTTATAGAAAAACTCTGGCTTGTTGAAGCCTCATTCTGATCAACCTCAACGATAAAACCATAAGTCTGTGGCTCAACCGGGCAGACGAAAGGCAAAAAGACCAATACGTGCGAGAGTAGACTTTTAATGGTTCTATCCTTTTTTTCAGGGGATAGGAGCAGTGAGGATAGACGATAGGAAGTTTGGGAGTTTTTCAATGTTGGCAAGCTCTATTGCCTTCCATGTCTTTTTGTCATCGGTTAACCGCCTCTGGTGATAGACAGATAGACCTGCGCATTGCACTTCAGATCATACCCAAACGTGTGCAGTGCCCTTCCCTCCTGAGCCTGTGACAAGCAGAAATCAATCACTTGACTTTGCATCTTCAAGCTTTCGTTTCCGGTGTTGTCTTTTGTGATTTACCAGAGCTTGAACGTTTGGCAGGATCTTCTGGCAATCAGAGCAGGTTTGCTCCCTGGTGTGTTCTTTTCTTTTGTGAGTCGACAGGAGTTGAGCGTTCGGCAGAGTCTTCTGGCACTCAGGGCAGGTTTGCTCTCCGCTGTGATATTGACTTTTGTGAACCGACAGGGCTCGAGCGTGTGGCAGGGGCTTCTGGCACTCAGGGCAGGTTTGCTCTCCGCTGTGATATTGACTTTTGTGAACCGACAGGGCTTGGGCGTGTGGCAGGGTCTTCTGGCACTCAGGGCAGGTTTGCTCTCCACTGTGATATCGACTTTTGTGCTCCGACAGAGCTTGATGGTTTCGCAGGAGCTTCTGGCACTCAAAGCAAGTTTGCCCTCTGGTGTGATCTTTTCTTTTGTGTACCAACAGGGCCTGAGCGTTTGGCAGGGTCTTCTGGCACTCAGGGCAGGTTTGCTCTCCGCTGTGATATCGGCTTTTGTGAGTCGACAGGGCATAGGCGTGCGGCAGGGTCGTCTGGCATTCAGGGCAGGTTTGCTCTCCGCTGTGATATCGGCTTTTGTGAGTCGACAGGGCTTGAGCGCTTGCCAGGGTTTTCTGGCACTCAGGGCAGGTTTGCTCTCCGGTGTGTTCTTTTCTTTTGTGATTCGACAGGGCTAGAGTGTTTGGCAGGGTTTCCTGGCACTCAGGGCAAGTTTGCTCTCCGCTGTGATCTTTTCTTCTGTGAATCAACAGAGCTTGAGCGTTTGGCAGGGGCTTCTGGCACTCAGAGCAGGTTTGTTCTCCGGTGTGGTATTTTCTTTTATGATCCCACAGGGCTTGAGTGTTTGGCAGGGTCTTCTGGCATTCAGGGCAGGTTTTCTCTCCGGTGTGATATCGACTTTTGTGAGCCGACAGGGCCTGACTGTTTGCCAAGGTCTTCTGGCACTCAGGACAGGTTTGCTCTGCGCTGTGTTCTTTTCTTTTGTGAACCATCAGGGCTTTCACGTTTGGCAAGGGCTTCTGGCACTCAGGGCAGGTTTGCTCTGCGCTGTGATATCGACTTTTGTGATCCGACAGGGCTTGAGCGTTTGGCAGGAGCTTCTGGCACTCAGGGCAGGTTTGCTCTCCGCTGTGATATCGACTTTTGTGAGTCGACAGGGCTGTCAAGTTTGACAGGGTCTTCTGGCATTCAGGGCAGGTTTGCCTTCCGGTGTGTTCCTTTCTTTTGTGAAACGACAGGACCTGAGCGTTTGGCAGGGTCTTCTGGCACTCAGGACAGGTTTTCTCTCCGGTGTGATCTTTTCTTTTGTGAACCGACAGGGCCTGAGCGTTTGGCAGGGTCTTCTGGCACTCAGGACAGGTTTGCTCTCCGGTGTGATCTTTTCTTTTGTGAACCGACAGGGCTTGAGCGTTTGGCAGGGTCTTCTGGCACTCAGGACAGGTTCGTTCTCCGGTGTGATATTGACTTTTGTGATTGTGGAACGAGGTTTTAGAGCCAAGTGATTTTTCACAGCCTGGGTAATCACATCGGTATTTTTTGGGGCCTGCTTTCCTTTGTTTTTTCGCAGGTGGTGGATTTAATTTTAATGACGCACCGGTTGTGCTGTTAGCTCCTGAGACGACTGTCAAACTTTCAGCAGAATGGCTTTCCGAGCCAGATTCCTGATCGCCTGTTTGCAAATAGACATTGCAAGTGAAAGAGTCATCTGAGGCTGAACGACACCGGGTACTTGTGGAAGGAGCGAAGATACAGACTCTTTGTTGATTACAACAGGGCTGTTCATGGCAATTTTTGTCAAGGCTATGTCGGGATTCGTTGGGCCAACCTGAATTTTCATCATTATGGTCATTGTCGTATAAATAATTTGATTTTTCTGAATGTCTATTGAATGACCGATCATGATCCTCTGACTCTGTTGTTCGGGTATAGTCAGTGCCGCCCGTTCCGTACATCAAAGTGATGATCTGAAGTTTGTTTCGCCGACAAGGTTTGACATCGGGTAGCATACCTGACCCAGAATATCCGTTTGTGCTGACCATGTGTGATGGTTCGTTTTGTATCAGCCTCCCATCAGTCATTGGCATTGCAGTTAATAGGCCCGGCTCAGTTTTTATAGAAAAACTCTGGTTTGTCAAAGCCTGATTCTGATCAACCTCAATGATAAAACGATAAGTCTGTGACACAACCGGGCAGACGAAAGGCAAAAAGACCAACACGTATGAGAGTAGACTGTTAATGGTTCTATCCTTTGTTTTCCGGGGATAGGAGCAGTGAGGATAGACGATAGAAGTTTGGGAGCTTTTCAATCTTGGCAAGCTCTATTGCCCTCCATGTCTTTTTGTCATCGTTTAAGCCCCGCAGGTGATAGACAGATAGACGTGAGCATTGCACTTCAGATCATACTCAAACGTGTGCAGTTCCTTTCCCTCCTGGCCCTGAGACAAGCAGAAATCAATCACTTGACTTTGCATCTTCAAGCTTTCGCTTCCGGTGTTGTCTTTTGTGATTTGACAGAGCGCCGGGGTTTGGCAGGATTTTTTGGCACTCAAGGCAGGTTTGCTCTCCTCTGTGAAATTGACTTTTGTGGCCCGACAGGGCTTGAGCGCTTGGCAGAGACTTCTGGCACTCGGGACAAGTTTGCACCCCGGTGTGATATTGATTTTTGTGAACCCACAGGGCTTGAGCGCTTGCCAGGGTCTTCTGGCACTCAGGGCAGGTTTGCTCTCCGGTATGTTCTTTTCTTTTGTGATTCGACAGGGCTTGAGCGCTTGCCAGGGTTTTCTGGCACTCAGGGCAAGTTTGCTCTCCGGTGTGATATTGACTCTTGTGAGACGACAGAGCCTGAGCGTTTGGCAGGGTCTTCTGGCACCTAGGGCAGGTTTGCTCCCCGGTGTGATCTTTTCTTCTATGATTCGACAGGGCTTGAGCGCTTGCCAGGGTCTTCTGGCACTCAGGGCAGGTTTTCTCTCCGGTGTGTTCTTTTCTTTTGTGATTCGACAGGGCTAGAGTGTTTGGCAGGGTCTCCTGGCACTCAGGGCAGGTTTGTTCTCCGGTGTGTTCTTTTCTTTTGTGAGTTGACAGAGCTTGAGCGCTTGGCAGGGTCTTCTGGCATTCAGGGCAGGTTTTCTCTCCGGTGTGATATTGACTCATGTGAGCCGACAGGGCTTGAGCGTTTGGCAGGGGCTTCTGGCACTCAGGGCAGGTTTGCTCTCCGCTGTGATCTTTTCTTTTGTGAACCGTCAGGGCATAAGCGTTTGGCAGGGGCTTCTGGCAATCAGGGCAGGTTCGTTCTCCGGTGTGATATTGACTTTTGTGATTGTTCAACGAGGCTTGAGAGCTAAATGATTTTTCACAGCCGGGGTGATCACATCGGTATTGTTTGAAGCCTGCCTTCTTTTGTTTTTTCGCAGGTGGTGGTTTTAATTTTAATGACGCACCGGTTGTGCTGTCAGCTCCTGAGACAACTATCGGTGCTTCAGCAGGATGGCTTACCGGGCCAGATTCCTGATCGCCTGTTTGCAAATAGACACCGCAAGCGAAAGAGTCATCTGAGGTTGAACGACACCGGGTACTTTTGGAAGGAGCATAGATACAGACTCTCTGTTGATTACAACAGGGCTGTTCATGGCAATTCTTGTCAAAGCTATGTCGGGAGTCAGTGGGCCGACCCGAATTTTCATCATTATTGTCGTTGTCGTATAAATAGTGTGATTTTTCTGAATGTCTATTGAATGACTGACCATGATCCTCTGACTCTGTTGTCCGGGAGTAGTTACCCCCGCCCGTTCCTTTCATCAAAGTGATGATCATGTGTGATGGTTCGTTTTGCATCAGCCTCTCATCAGCCATTGGCATTGCAGTGAATAGGCCTGGCTCAGTTTTTATAGAAAAACTCTGGCTTGTCGAAGCCTGATTCTGATCAACCTCAACGATAAAACGATAAGTCTGTGGCACAACCGGGCAGACGAAAGGCAAAAAGACCAATACGTGCGAGAGTAGACTGTTAATGGTTCTATCCTTTTTTTTCCGGGGATAGGAGCAGTGAGGATAGACGATAGAAGTTTGGGAGCTTTTCAATGTTGGCAAGCTCTAGTGCCTTCCATGTCTTTTTGTCGTTGGTTAACCACCGCTGGTGATAGACAGGTAGACCTGCGCATTGCACTTCAGATCATACCCAAACGTGTGCAGTGCCCTTCCCTCCTGAGACTGTGACAAGCAGAAATCAATCACTTGACTTTGCTCCATCAAGCTTTCGTTTCCGGTGTTGCCTTTTGTGATTCGACAGGGCTAGAGCGTTTGGCAGGGTCTTCTGGCACTCAGGGCAGGTTTGCTCTCCAGTGTGATCTTTTCTCCTGTGACCCGAAAGGGCTTTCGCGTTTGGCAGAGTCTTCTGACACTCAAGGCAGGTTTGTTCTCCGGTGTGATATTGACTTTTGTGAACCGACAGGGAATTGGCATTTGACAGGGTCTTCTGGCACTCAGGGCAAGTTTGCTCTCCGGTGTGTTCTTTTCTTTTGTGCTCCGACAGAGCTTGAGGGTCTGGCAGGAGCCTCTGGCACTCAGGGCAAGTTTGCCCTCCGATGTGTTCTTTTCTTTTGTGAGCCGACAGAACTTTCGCGTTTGGCAGGGTCTTCTGGCAGTCAAGGCAGGTTTGTTCTCCGGTGTGATATAGACTTCTGTGAACCGATAGGGCTTGAGCGTTTGGCAGGGTCTTCTGGCACCCAGGGCAGGTTTGCTTTCCGGTGTGATCTTTTCTTTTGTGAACCCACAGGGCTTGAGCGTTTGGCAGAGTCTCCAGGCATTCAGGGCAGGTTTGCTTTCCGGTGTGATCTTTTTTTTTGTGAACCCACAGGGCTTGAGCGTTTGGCAGAGGCCTCTGGCATTCAGTGCAGGTTTTCTCTCCGGTGTGATATTGACTTTTGTGATTCGACAGGGCTTGAGCGTTTGGCAGGGTCTTCTGGCACTCAGGGCAGGTTTGCTCTCCGGTGTGATCTTTTCTTTTGTGAGCCCTCAGGGCATAAGCGTTTGGCAGGGGCTTCTGGCACTCAGGACAGGTTCGTTCTCCGGTGTGATATTGACTTTTGTGATTGTACAATGAGGTTTGAGAGCCAAGTGATTTTTCACAGCCGGGGCGCTCACATCGGTATTTTTTGGAGTCTGCCTCCCTTTGTTTTTTCGCAGGTGGTGGATTTAATTTTAATGACGCACCGGTGGTGCTGTCAGCTCCTGAGACAACTGTCGGACCTTCAGCAAGATGGCTGACCGGACCGGATTCCTGATCGCCTTTTTGCAAATAGACATCGCAAGCGAAAGAGTCATCTGAGGTTGAACGACACCGGGTAATCGTGGAAGGAGCGAAGATACAGACTCCTTGTTGATTACAACAGGGCTGTTCATGACAATTTTTGTCAAAGCTATGTCGGGAGTCAGTGGGCTGACCCGAATTTTCATCATTATGGTCGTTGTCGTATAAATAATGTAATTTTTCTGAATGTCTATTGAATGACTGACCATGATCCTCTGACCCTGTTGTCCCGGAATAGTTACCGCTGCCCGTTCCGTACATCAAAGTGATGATCTGAAGTTTATTTCGCCTGGAAGGCTTGTCATCGGGTAGCATGCCTAACCCCGAATATCCGTTTGTGCTGATCATGTGTGATGGTTCGTTTTGCATCAGCCTTCCATCAGTTATTGGCATTGCAGTTAATAGGCCCGGCTCAGTTTTTATAGAAAAACTCTGGCTTGTCAAAGCCTCATTCTGATCAACCTCAACGATAAAGCGATAAGTCTGTGGCTCACCCGGGCAGACGAAAGGCAAAAAGACCAATACATGCGAGAGGAGACTTTTAATGGTTCTATCCTTTTTTTACCGGGGATAGGAGCAGTGAGGATAGACGATAGGAAGTTTGGGAGTTTTTCAATGTTGGCAAGCTCTATTGCCTTTCATGTCTTTATGTCGTCGGTTAACCGCCGCTGCTGATAGACAGATAGACCTGAGCATTGTACTTCAGATCATGCCCAAACGTGTGCAGTGCTCTTCCCTCCTGAGACTGTGACAAGCAGAAATCAATCACTTGACTCTGTACCATCAAGCTTTCGTTTCCGGTGTAGCCTTCTGTGATTCAATAGGGCTTGAGCGTGTGGCAGGGTCTTCAGGCACTCAGGGCAGGTTTTCTCTCCGGTGTGATATTGACTTTTGTGAACCGACAGGGCATGAGCGTGTGCCAGGGTCGTCTGGCACTCAGGGCAGGTTTGCCCCCCGCTGTGATCTTTTCTTTTGTGAGCCGACAGGGCTTGAGCGTGTGGCAGGGTCTTCAGGCACTCAGGGCAGGTTTTCTCTCCGGTGTGATATTGACTTTTGTGAACCGACAGGGCATGAGCGTGTGCCAGGGTCATCTGGCACTCAGGGCAGGTTTGCCCCCCGCTGTGATCTTTTCTTTTGTGAGCCGACAGGGCTTGAGCGTGTGCCAGGGTCGTCTGGCACTCAGGGCAGGTTTTCTCTCCTGTGTGATATTGACTTTTGTGAACCGACAGAGCATGAGCGTGTGCCAGGGTCGCCTGGCACTCAGGGCAGGTTTGTTCTCCGGTGTGATATCGACTTTTGTGATCCGACAGGGCTTGAGCGTGTAGCAGGCTCGTCTGGCACTCAGGGCAGGTTTGCTCGCCAGTGTGATATCGACTTTTGTGAGCCGACAGGGCATTCGCATTTGGCAGGGTCTTCTGGCACACAGGGCAGGTTTTCTCTCCGGTGTGATCTTTTCTTTTGTGAAACGCCAGCGCTTGAGCGTTTCGCTGGGGCTTCTGGCACTCAGGACAGGTTTTCTCTCCGGTGTGATATTGACTTTTGTGAGTCAACAGGGATTGAATGTTTGCAAAGGTCTTCTGGCACTCAGGGCAGGTTTGCTCTCCGGTGTGATCTTTTCTTTTGTGGACCACCAGGGCTTGAGCGTTTGGCAGGGGTTTCTGGCACTCTGGACAGGTTCGTTTTCCGGTGTGATATTGACTTTTGTGATTGTACAACGAGGTTCGAGAGCCAAGTGATTTTTCACAGCCGGGGTAATCACATCGGTATTTTTTGGAGCCTGCCTTCCTTTGTTTTTTCGCAGGTGGTGGATTTAATTTTAATAATGAACCGGTTATGCTGTCAGCTCCTGAGACAACTGTCAGACCTTCAGCAGGATGGCTTACCGGGCCAGATTCCTGATCGCCTGTTCGCAAATAGACATCTGTTGTGCAAGTGAAAGAGTCATCTGAGGCTGAACGACATCGGGTAATTGTGGAAGGAGCGAAGATACAGACTCCTTGTTGATTACAACAGGGCTGTTCATGGCAATTTTTGTCAAGGCTATGCCGGGAGTCGGTGGGCCGACCCGAATTTTCATCATTATGGTCGTTGTCGTATAGATAATGCGGTTTTTCTGAATGTCTATTGGATGACTGACCATGATCCTCTGGCCCCGTTTTCCGGGAATAGTTACCGCCGCCCGTTCCGTACATCAAAGTGATGATCTGAAGTTTGTTTCGCCGACAGGGTTTGTCATCGGGTAGCATACCTGACCCCGAATATCCGTTTGTGCTGATCATGAGTGATGGTTCGTTTTGCATCAGCCTCCCATCAGTCATTGGCATTGCAGTTAATAGGCCCGGCTCAGTTTCTATAGAAAAACTCTGGCTTGTCGAAGCCTCATTCTGATCAACCTCAACGATAAAACCATAAGTCTGTGGATCAACCGGGCAGACGAAAGGCAAAAAGACCAATACGTATGAGAGTAGACTTTTAATGTTTCTATCCTTTTTTTCCGGGGATAGGAGCAGTGAGGATAGACGATAGGAAGTTTGGAAGCTTTTCAATGTTGGCAAGCTCTATTGCCTTCCTGTCTTTTTGTCATCGGTTAACCGCCGCTGGTGATAGACGATAGACGTGAGTATTGCACTTCAAATCATGCCCAAACGTTTGCAGTGCCTTTACCTCCTGACCCTGAAACAAGCAGAAATCAATCACTTGGCTTTGCATCATCAAGCTTTCGTTTCCGGTGTTGCCTTCTGTGATTCGATAGGGCTTGAGCGTGTGGCACTGTCGTCTGGCACTCTGGGCAGGTTTTCTCTCCGGTGTGATATTGGCTCTTGTGAACCGACAGGGCTTGAACGTGTGGCAGGGTCTTCTGGCACTCAGGGCAGGTTTTCTCTCCGGTGTGATATTGACTTTTGTGAACCGACAGGGCTTGAGCATATGGCAGGGTCGTCTGGCACTCAGGGCAGGTTTTCTCTCCGGTGTGATATTGGCTTTTGTGAACCGACAGGGCTTGAACGTGTGGCAGGGTTTTCTGGCACTCAGGGCAGGTTTGCTTTCCGGTGTGATCTTTTCTTTTGTGAACCCACAGGGCTTGAACGTTTGCCAAGGTCTTCTGGCACTCAGGGCAGGTTTGCTTTCCGGTGTGAGCATTTCTTTTGTGAATCACAAGGGCTTGAGCGTTTGGCAGAGTCTCCAGGCACTCAGGGCAGGTTTGCTTTCCGGTGTGATCTTTTCTTTTGTGATTCGCCAGGGCTTGAGGGTTTGGCAGGGGCTTCTGGCACTCAGGGCAGGTTTGCTCTCCGGTGTGATCTTTTCTTCTGTGAGCCGAAAGGGCTTTTGCGTTTGGCAAGGTCTTCTGGCACTCAGAGCAGGTTTGCTCTCCGGTGTGATATTGACTTTTGTGAACCGACAGGGCATTCGCATTTGACAGGGTCTTCTGGCACTCACGGCAGGTTTGCTCTCCGGCGTGATCTTTTCTTTTGTGAACCGCCAGGGCATGAGCGTTTGGCAGGGGTTTTTGGCACTCAGGACAGGTTTTCTCTCCGGTGTGATACAGACTTTTGTGAACAGACAGGGTTTGAGCGTTTGGCAAGGTCTTATGGCACTCTGGACAGATTTGCACTCCGGTGTGATCTTTTCTTTTGTGAGCCGACAGGGCTTGTGCGCTTGGTAGAGACTTCTGGCACGAAGGGCAGCTTTGCTTTCCAGTGTGATATTGCCTTTTGTGAGTGTTCAATGAGGCTTGAGAACCAAGTGATTTTTCACAGCCGGGTTGATCACATAGGTATTTTTTGGCACCCGCCTTCCTTTGTTTCTTCGCAGATGGTGGATTAAATTTTAATGATGAATCGATTGTGCTTTCAGCTCCTGAGACAACTGTCGGACCTTCAGCAGGATGGCTCACCGGGCCAGATTCCTGATCGCCTGTTTGCAAATAGACATCTGTTGTGCAAGCGAAAGAGTCATCTGAGTTTAAACGACATCGGGTACTTGTTGAAGGAGCGAAGATACAGACTCTTTGTTGATTACAACAAGGCTGCTCATGGCAATTTTTGTCAAAGCTATGTCGGGAGTCTGTGGGTCGGCCCGAACTTTCATCATTATGGTTGTTATCGTATAGATAGTGCGATTTTTCTGAATGTCTATTGACTGACTGACCATGATCCTCTGACCCCGTTTTCCGCGAATAGTTACCGCCGCCTGTTCCGTACATCAAAGTGATGATCTGAAGTTTGTTTCGCCTTGAGGGTTTGTCATCCGGTAGCATGCCCGGCCCCGAATATCCGTTTGTACTGATCATGTGTGATGGTTCGTTTTGCATCAGCCTCCCATCAATCATTGGCATTGCAGTTAATAGGCCCGGCTCAGTTTTTATAGAAAAACTCTGGCCTGTCGAAGCCCCATTCTGATTAACCTCAACGACTAAACGGTAAGTCTGCGACTCAAACAGGCAGACGAAAGGTACAAAGAGCAATACGGGCGAGAGTAGACTTTTAATGGTTCTATCCTCTGATTTCTATGGATAGGAGCAGTGAGGATAGACGAGAAGAAGTTTGGCAGTTTTTCAGTGCTTGCAAGCTCTATAGGAGTTACAAAGCGTAGATAGATAACCAACTGGCTTATCGAATTAGCTTAAAACCCCGTACTTTGAGGACGGGGATGTAAGCTCGGCTTGCAAAGCAAGCCCCTTGTGCTACTTTGCTATCCGTCAGGTGTTTTTTGCGGTTACGCTACCTGACAGGAAAAGTAAAATACCTTCCGCTTTCTGCCCGTGTTTGTTAACGGGGTCGCCTAGACAATCCGAAAGGTAGAGCAGATTATCGAATAAGGTGTATGCCGCTACTGGGTAAGGTATACACTGCGGTCGGGCATGACCGTCTAGCAGTAGGAATCCCCGTCGTTCACGGCGGGGAGGATGTCAAAAAATAAGGTTTAAGTACTGCTTGGTGAAGAAAATTTCTTCCCATGTCTTTTTGTTATCAGTCAACCCGCGATGGACGTGAACATTGCACTTAAGATCATGCTCAAACGTGCTCAGTGCCCTTGCGTCCTGAGCCTGTGACAAGTCGAAATCATTCACTTGACTTTGCATCATCAAGTTTTCGTTTTCGGTGTTGTCTTTTGTGATTCGACAGGGCTTGGACGTTTGGCAGGTGCTTCTGGCACTCAGGGCAGGTTTGCTCTCCGGTGTGTTCTTTCCTTTTGTGAACCGACAGCGCTTTCGCATTTCGCAGGATGTTCTGGCACTCAGGGCAGGTTCGCTCTCCGGTGTGATATTGACTTTTGTGAGCTGACAGGGCTTGAGCGTTTGGCAGGGGCTTCTGGCACTCAGAGCAGGTTTGCTCTCCGGTGTGATCTTTTCTTTTGTGAACTGACAGGGCCTGAAGGTTTGCAAAGGTCTTCTGGCACTCAGGACAGGTTTGCTCTCCCGTGTGATATCGACTTTTGTGAACTGACAGGGCTTTTGCGTTTGGCAAGGTCTTCTGGCACTCAGGGCAGGTTTTCTCTCCGCTGTGATCTTTTCTTTTGTGATCCGAAAGGGCTGGACCGTTTGGCAGGGTCTTATGGCACTCAGGGCAAGTTTGCTCTCCGGTGTGTTCTTTTCTTTTGTGAGCCGACAGGGCTTGAGCGCTTGGCAGGGTCTTCTGACACTCAGGGCAGGTTCGCTCTACCGTGTGATAATTTCTTTTATGATCCGACAGGGCTTGAGCGTTTGGCAGGGTCTTCTGGCACTCAGGGCAGTTTTGCTCTCCAGTATGTTCTTTTCTTTTGTGAACCGACAGCACTTTCGCGTTTCGCAGGATTTTCTGGCACCGAGGGCAGCTTTGCTTTCCAGTGTGATATTGCCTTTTGTGAGTGTTCAATGAGGCTTGAGAGCCAAGTGATTTTTCACAGCCGGGTTGATCACATAGGTATTTTTTGAAGCCTGCCTTCTTTTGTTTTTTCGCAGGTGGTGGATTTAGTTTTAATGACGCACCGGTTGTGCTGTCAGCTCCTGAGACAACTATAGAACCTTCAGCAGGATGGCTTATCGGGCCAGATTCCTGATCGCCTGTTTGCAAATAGACATCGCAAGCGAAAGAGTCATCTGAGGTTGAACGACACCGGGTACTTTTGGAAGGAGCGTAGATACAGACTCTCTGTTGATTACAACAGGGCTGTTCATGGCAATTCTTGTCAAAGCTATGTCGTGAGTCAGTGGGCCGACCCGAATTTTCATCATTATGGTCGTTGTCGTATAAATAATGTGATTTTTCTCTATGTCTATTGAATGACTGACCATGATCCTCTGACTCTGTTGTCCGGGAATAGTTACCGCCGCCCGTTCCGTATATCAAAGTGATGATCTGAAGTTTGTTTCTCCTGGAGGGTTTGTCATCGGGTAGCATGCTTGACCCTGAATATCCTTTTGTGCTGACCATATGTGATGGTTCGTTTTGCATCAGCCTCCCATCAGTCATTGGCGTTGCAGTTAATAGGCCCGGCTCAGTTTTTATAGAAAAACTCTGGCCTGTCAAAGCCCCATTCTGATCAACCTCTACGATAAAACCACAAGTCTGCGGCTCAACCGGGCAGACGAAAGGCAAAAAGACCAATACATGCGATAGTAGACTTTTAATGACTCTATCCTTTGTTTTCCGGGGATAGGAGCAGTGAGGATAGACGATACCCCCGCAGGTGATAGACAGATAGACGTGAGCATTGCACTTCAGATCATACCTCAAACTGTGCAGTGCCTTTCCCTCCTCGGCCTGTGACAAGCAGAAATCAATCACTTGACTTTGCATCATCAAGCTTTCGTTTACGGTGTTGCCTTTTGTGATTCGACAGGGCTTGGGCGTTTAGAAAGGTCTTTTGGCACTCAGGACAGGTTCTTTCTCCGGTGTGATATTGACTTTTGTGAACAGAGAGCGTTTGAGCGTTTGGTAGGGTCTTCTGGCACTCAGGGCAGGTTTGCTCTCCGGTGTGTTCTTTTCTTTTGTGAATCCACAGGGCTTGAGCGTTTGACAGGGTCTTCTGGCACTTAGGGCAGGTTTGCTCTCCGCTGTGATATTGACTTTTGTGAGCCGACAGGGCTTGAAGGTTTGCAAAGGTCCTCTGGCACTCAAGACAGGTTTGCTCTCCGGTGTGATCTTTTCTTTTGTGAGTCGACAGGGCTTGTGCGTCCGGCAGGATCTTCTGGCACTCAGGGCAGGTTTGTTCTCCGGTGTGATATTTTCTTTTGTGATCCCACAGGACTTGCGCGTTTGGCACGGTCTTCTCGCAATCAGGGCAGGTTTTCTCTCCGGTGTGATATTGAGTTTTGTGAGTCGACAGGGCCTTTTTGTTTGGCAAAGTTTTCTGGCACTCGGGGCAGGTTTGCGCTCCGGAGTGATCTTTTCTTTTGTGAACTGCCAGAGCATGAGCGTTTGGCAGGGGCTTCTGGCACTTGAGACAGGTTCGTTCTCCGGTGTGATATTGACTTTTGTGATTGTAAAACGAGGTTTGAGAGCTAAGTGATTTTTCACAGCCGAGGTGATCACATCGGTATTTTTTGGTGCCTGCCTTCTTTTGTTTTTTCACAGGAGGTGGATTTAATTTTAATGATGAACCGGTTGTGCTTTCAGCTTCTGAGATAACTGTCGAACTTTCAGCAGGATGGTGTACCGGGCCAGATTCCTGACCGCCTGTTTGCAAATAGACATCTGTTGTGTAAGCGAAAGAGTCATCTGAGGCTGAAGGACACCGGGTACTTGTGGAAGGAGCGAAGATACAGACTCTTTGTTGATTACAACAGGGCTGTTCATGGCAATTTTTGTCAAGGCTATGTCGGGAGTCAGTGGGTCGGCCCGAACTTTCATCATTATGGTCGTTGTCGTAGAGATAATGCGATTTTTCTGAATGTCTATTGAATGACTGACCATGATCCTCTGACGCTGTTGTCTGGGAATAGTTACCGCCGCCCGTTCCATACATCAAAGTGATGATCTGAAGTTTGTTTCGCCGACAGGATTTGCCATCGGGTAGCATGCCTGACCCTGAATATCCGTTTGTGCTGGTCATGTGTGATGCTTCGTTTTGCATCAGCCTCCAGTCGGTCATTGGCATTACAGTTAATATGCCCGGCTCAGTTTTTATAGAAAAACTCTGGCTTATCGAAGCTCCATTCTGATTAACCTCAACGATAAAACGGCAAGTCTGAGGCTCAAACGGGCAGACGAAAGGCACAAAGAGCAATATGTGCGAGAGTAGACTTTTAATGGTTCTATCCTTTGTTTTCCAGAGATAGGAGCAGTGAGGATAGACGATAGAAAGTTTGGAAGGTTTTCAATATTGGCAAGCTCTAAAGACTTAAATCTTCAGCGCAATAAAATCAATCACTTGACTTTGCTTCACCAAGCTTTCGTTTCCGGTGTTTCCTTTTGTGATTCGACAGGGCTAGGGCGTTTGGCAGGGGCTTCTGGCACTCAGGGCAGGTTTGCTCACCGGTGTGATATTGCCTTTTGTGATTCGAAAGGGCTAGAGCGTTTGGCAGGGGCTTCTGGCAGTTGAGACAGGTTCGTTCTCCGGTGTGATATTGGCTTTTGTGAGCCGACAGGGCCTGACTGTTTGCCAAGGTCTTCTGGCACTCAGGGCAGGTTTGCTCTCCGGTGTGTTCTTTTCTTTTGTGATTCCACAGGGCTAAAGCGTTTGACAGGGTCTTCTGGCACTCAGGGCAGGTTTGCTCTCCGCTGTGTTCTTTTCTTTTGTGATTCCACAGGGCTAGAGCGTTTGACAGGGTCTTCTGGCACTCAGGGCAGGTTTGCTCTCCGCTGTGATATTTACTTTTGTGATTCGACAGGTCTTGAGCGCTTGGTAGGATCTTCTGGCACTCAGGGCAGGTTTGCTCTCCGGTGTGTTCTTTTCTTTTGTGATTCGACAGGGCATGAATGTTTCGCAGGGTTTTCTGGCACTCAGGGCAGGTTTGCTCTCCTCTGTGATAATGACTTTTGTGATCCGACAGGGCGTGAGCGTTTGGCAGGGTCGTCTGGCACTCAGGGCAGTGTTGCTCTCCAGTGTGTTCTTTTCTTTTGTGAGTCCACAGGGCTTGAGCGTTTGACAGGGTCTTCTGGCACTCAGGGCAGGTTTGCTCTCCACTGTGATATTGACTTTTGTGAGCCGACAGGGCTTGCGCGTTTGGCAGGGGTTTCTGGCACTCAGGGCAGGTTTGTTCTCCGGTGTGACATTTTCTTTTGTGATCCGACAGGGCTTGCGCGTGTGGCAGTGTCGTCTGGCACTCAGGGCAGGTTTTTTCTCCGGTGTGACATTTTCTTTTGTGATCCGACAGGGCTTGCGCGTGTGGCAGTGTCGTCTGGCACTCAGGGCAGGTTTGCTCTCCGGTGTGATATCGACTTTTGTGAACCGACAGGGCTTGCGCGTTTGGCACGGACTTCTGGCAGTCAGGGCAGGTTTGCTCTCCGGTATGGCATTTTCTTTTGTGATCCGACAGGGCTCGAGCGTTTGCCAGGCTCTTCCGGCACTCGGGGCAGGTTTGCTCTCCGGTGTGATATTTTCTTTTGTGAACCGACAGGGCATAAGCGTTTGGCAGGGGCTTCTGGCACTCAGGACAGGTTCGTTCTCCGGTGTGATATTGACTTTTGTGATTGTACAATGAGTTTTGAGAGCTAAGTAATTTTTCACAGCCGGGGTGATGACATCGGTATTTGTTGGAGCCTGCCTTCCTTTGTTTTTTCGCAGGTGGTGGATTTAATTTTAATGATGCACCGGTTGTGCTGTCATCTTCTGAGACAACTTTTGTACCTTCAGCAGGATGGCTTACCGGGCCAGATTCCCGGTCGCCTGTTTGCCAATAGACATCGCAAGCGAAAGAGTCATCTGAGGTTGAACGACACCGGGTACTTGTGGAAGGAGCGAGGATACAGACTCCTTGTTGATTACAACAGGGCTGTTCATGGCAATTTTTGTCAAGGCTATGTCGGGAGTCGGTGGGCTGACCCGAATTTTCATCATTGTTGTCGTTGTCGTATAAATAATGTGATTTTTCTGAATGTCTATTGAGCGACTGACCATGATCCTCTGACTCTGTTATCCGTGAATAGTTACCACCGCCCGTTCCGTACATCAAAGTGATGATCATGTGTGATGGTTCGTTTTGCATCAGCCTCCAATCAGTCATTGGCATTGCAGTTAATAGGCCCGGCTCAGTTTTTATAGACAAACTCTGGCTTGTCGAAGCCCCATTCTGACCAACCTCAACGATAAAACCATAAGTCTGCGGCTCAACCGGGCAGACGAAAGGCAAAAAGACCAATACGTGCGAGAGTAGACTGTTAATGGCTCTATCCTTTGTTTTCCCGGGATAGGAGCAGTGAGGATAGACGATACCCCCGCAGGTGATAGACAGATGGAAGTGAGCATTGCACTTCAGATCATGCGCAAACGTGTGCAGTGCTTTCCCTCCTGAGCCTGTAACAAGCAGAAGTCAATCACTTGACTTTACATCACCAAGCTTTCGTTTTCGGTGTTGCCTTCTGTGATCCGACAGGGCTTTCGTGTTTGACAGGGTCTTCTGGCACTCAGGGCAAGTTTGCTCTCCGCTGTGATGTCGAGTTTTGTGAGCCGACAGAGCCTGAGCATTTGGCAGGGTCGTCTGGCACTCTGGGCAGGTTTGCTCTCCTGTGTGATATTTTCTTTTGTGAGCCCACAGGGCTTGGTTGTTCGGCAGGGTCTTCTGGCACTCAGGGCAGGTTTGCTCTCCTGTGTGATATTTTCTTTTGTGATTCAACAGGGCTTGAGCGCTTGGCAGAGTCTGCTGGCATTCAGGGCAGGCTTGCTCTCCGGAGTGATATTGACTTTTGTGAGCCGACAGGGACTGAGCGTTTGCCAGGGTTCTCTGGCACTCAGGGCAGGTTTGCTTTCCCGTGTGATATTTTCTTTTATGATACGACAGGTCTATCGCGTTCGGCAGGGTCGTCTGGCAATCAGGGCAGTTTTGCTCTTCGCTGTGATCTTTTCTTTTGTGAGCCCACAGGGCTAAAGTGTTCGGCAGGTTCTTCTGGCACTCAGGGCAGGTTTGCTCTCCCGTGTGATGTTTTCTTTTATGATACGACAGGGCTTTCGCGTTCGGCAGGGGCTTCTGGCACTCAGGGCAGGTATGCTCTCCCGTGTGATAGTTTCTTTTGTGGTCTGACAGGGCTTGAGCGTTTGACAGGGACTTCTGGCACTCAGGGCAGGTTTGCTCTCCGCTGTGTTTTTTTCTTTTGTGATCCGACAGGGCTTGAGCGTTTGGCACGATCTTCTTGCACTCAGGGCAGGTTTGCTTTCCTGTGTGATCTTTTCTTTTGTGTGCCGACAGGCATTGAGCGCTTGGTAGGGGCTTCTGGCACTCAGGGCAGGTTTGCTCTCCCGTGTGATATTTTCTTTTATGATCCGACAGGGCTTTCGCATTTGGCACGCTCTTCTGGCAATCAGGGCAAGTTTGCTCTCCGGTGTGATCTTTTCTTTTGTGAACCGTCAGGGCATAAGCGTTTGGCAAGGGCTTCCGGCACTCGAGGCAGGTTCGTTCTCCGGTGTGATATTGACTTTTGTGATTGTACATTGAGGCTTGAGAGCTAAATGATTTTTCACAGCCGGGGTGATCACATCGGTATTTTTTGGAGTCCGCCTTCTTTTGTTTTTTCGCAGTAGGTGGATTTAGTTTTAATGATGAACCGGTCGTGCTGTCAGCTCCTGAGACAACTCTCGGTGCTTTGGCAGGATAGCTTACCGGGCCAGATTCCTGATCGCCTGTCTGCAGATAGACATCTGTTATGCAAGCGAAAGAGTCATCTGAAGTTGAACGACACTGGGTACTTGTGGAAGGAGCGAAGATACAAACCCCTTGTTGATTGCAACAGGGCTGTTCATGGCAATTTTTGTCAAGGCTATGTCGGGAGTCAGTGGGCCGACCCGAATTTTCATCATTATGGTCTTTGTCGTAGAGATAATGCGATTTTTCTGAATGTCTATTGAATGACCGACCATGATCCTCTGGCCCCGTTGTCCGGGAATAGTTACCGCCGCCCGTTCCGTACATCAAAGTGATGATCTGAAGTTTGTTTCGCCGACAGGGTTTGTCATCGATTGGTATGCCTGACCGGGAATATTCGTTTGTGCTGCTAATCTGTGGTGGTTCGTTTTGCCTCGGCCTCCAATCGGTCATTAGCATTGCAGGTAATATGCCCGGCTCAGTTTTTATAGAAAAACTCTGGCTTGTCGAGGCCCTATTCTGATCAACCTCAACGATAGAACCATAAGTCTGCGGCTCAACCGGGCAAACGAAAGGCAAAAAGACCAATACGTGCGAGAGTAGACTTTTAATAATTCTATCCTTTGTTTTCTTGGGATAGGAGCAGTGAGGATAGACGATAGTGAGCATTGCACTTCAGATCATGCCCAAACGTGTGCAGTGCCTTTCCCTCCTGGGCCTGTGACAAGCAGAAATCAATGACTTGACTCTACATCATCAAGCTTTCGTTTCCGGTGTTTTCTTCTGTGATTCGACAGGGCTTTCGCGTTTGGCAGGGTCTTCCGGCACTCTGGGCAGGTTTGCTCTCCGCTGTGTTCTTTTCTTTTGTGATCCCACAGGGCTTGAGCGTTTGGCAGGGTCTTCTGGCACTCTGGGCAGGTTTGCTCTCCGGTGTGATATTGACTTTTGTGAGTCGACAGGGCTTTCGCGTTTGGAAGGGCCTTCTGGCAATCAGGGCAGGTTTGCTCTCCGCTGTGTTCTTTTCTTCTGTGAGCCCACAGGGCTGGAGGGTTTGGCAGGGTCTTCTGGCACTCAGGGCAGGTTTGCTCTCCGCAGTGATAACGAATTTTGTGAGCCGATAGGGCTTGAGTGCTTGGTAGGGCCTTCTGGCACTCAGGGCAGGTTTGTTCTCCGGTGTGATATTTTCTTCTGTGATTCGACAGGGCTTTCGCGTTTGGCAGGGTCTTCCGGCACTCTGGGCAGGTTTGCTCTGCGCTGTGTTCTTTTCTTTTGTGATCCCACAGGGCTTGAGCGTTTGGCAGGGTCTTCTGGCACTCTGGGCAGGTTTGCTCTCCGGTGTGATATTGACTTTTGTGAGTCGACAGGGCTTTCGCGTTTGGAAGGGCCTTCTGGCAATCAGGGCAGGTTTGCTCTCCGCTGTGTTCTTTTCTTCTGTGAGCCCAGAGGGCTGGAGGGTTTGGCAGGGTCTTCTGGCACTCAGGGCAGGTTTGCTCTCCGCAGTGATAACGAATTTTGTGAGCCGATAGGGCTTGAGTGCTTGGTAGGGCCTTCTGACACTCAGGGCAGGTTTGTTCTCCGGTGTGATATTTTTTTTTGTGAGTCGACAGGGCTTGAGCGTTTCGCAGGGGCTCCTTGCAATCAGGGCAGACTTGCTCTCCGGTGTGCTCTTTTCTTTTGTGATACGCCAGGGTTTGATAGTTCGGCAGGGTTTTCTGGCACTCTGGGCAGGTTTGTTCTCCGGTGTGATATTTTTTTTTGTGAGCCCACAGGGCTTTCGCGTTTGGCAGGGGCTTCTGGCACTCTGGGCAGGTTTTCTCTCTAGCGTGATATCGACTTTTATGAACCGACAGGGCTTGAGCGTTTGGCAAGGTCTTCAGGCACTCTGGGCAGGTTCGCTCTCCGGTGTGATATCGTTTTTTGTGATCTGACAGGGCTTGATTGTGTGACAGGGTCGTCTGGCACTCAGGACAGGTTTGCTCTCCTCTGTGATATCGACTTTTGTGAGCCGACAAGGCATTCGCATTTGGCAGGATCTTCTGGCACTCAGGGCAGGTTTGCTCTCCGGTGTGTTCTTTTCTTTTGTGAGTCCACAGGGCTTCAGCGTTTGGCAGGGTCTTCTGGCACTCAGGGCAGGTTTGCTCTCCGGTGTGATATCGATTTTTGTGATCTGACAGGGCTTGAGTGTGTGACAGGGTCGTCTGGCACTCAGGGCAGGTTTGCTCTCCGGTGTGATATCGACTTTTGTGAGCCGACAGGGCATTCGCATTTGGCAGGGTCTTCTGGCACTCAGGGCAGGTTTGCTTTCCGGTGTGAGCATTTCTTTTGTGAAACGCCAGGGCTTGAGCGTTTGGCAGGGGCTTCTGGCACTCAGGGCAAGTTCGTTCTCCGGTGTGATATAGACTTTTGTGAGTGTGTAACGAGGTTTGAGAGCTAAGTGATTTTTCACAGCCGGGGTGATCACATCGGTACTTTTTGGAGCCTGCTTTCCTTTGTTTTTTCGCAGGAGGTGGATTTAATTTTAATGATGGATCGGTTGTACTTCCAGCTTCTGAGACAACTGTAGGACCTTCAGCAGGATGACTTACCGGGCCAGATTCCTGATCGCCTATTTGCCGATAGACATCTGTTGTGCAAAAGGAACTGTCATCTGAGGTTGAACGACACCGGGTACTTGCCGAAGGAGCGAGAATACATACTCCTTGTTGATTACAACAGGGCTGTTCATGACAATTTTTGTCAAGGCTATGTTGGGAGTCGGTGGGTCGGCCCGAATTTTCATCATTATGGTCGTTGTCGTATAAATAATGCGATTTTTCTGAATGTCTATTGAATGACTGATCATGATCCTCTGACCCTGTTGTCCCGGCATCGTTACCGCCGCCCGTTCCGTACATCAAAGTGATGATCTGAAGTTTATTTCGCCTGGAGGGTTTGTGATCGGGTAGCATGCCTGACCCTGAATATCCGTTTGTGCTGATCGTGTGTGATGGTTCGTTTTGCATTAGCCTCCAATCGGTCATTGGCATTGCAGTTAATACATCCGGCTCAGTTTTTATAGAAAAACTCTGGCTTGTCGAAGCCTCATTCTGATTAACCTCGACGATAAAACGATAAGTCTGCGGCTCAACCGGGCAAACGAAAGACACAAAGACCAATACGTACGAGAGTAGACTTTTAATAATTCTATCCTTTGTTTTCTTGGGATAGGAGCAGTGAGGATAGACGATAGTGAGCATTGCACTTCAGATCATGCCCAAACGTGTGCAGTGCCTTTCCCTCCCGGGCCTGTGACAAGCAGAAATCAATGACTTGACTCTACATCATCGAGCTTTCGTTTCCGGTGTTTTCTTCTGTGATTCGACAGGACTTTCGCGTTTGGCAGGGTCTTCCGGCACTCTGGGCAGGTTTTCTCTCCAGTGTGATATCGACTTTTATGAACCGACAGGGCTTTAGCGTTTGGCAGGGTCTTCAGGCACTCTGGGCAGGTTTGCTCTCCGCTGTGATAGTGTCTTTTGTGATCCGACAGGGCTTGAGCGTTTGACAGGATCTTCTGGCACTCAGGGCAGGTTTGCTCTCCGCTGTGATATCGACTTTTGTGAGCCGACAAGGCATTCGCATTTGGCAGGATCTTCTGGCACTCAGGGCAGGTTTTCTCTCCGGTATGATATCGAGTTTTGTGAGCCGACAGAGCTTGAGCATTTGGTAGGGTCTGCTGGCACTCAGGGCAGCTTTGCTCTCCGGTGTGATCTTTTCTTCTATGAGTCGACAGGGCTTGAGCGTTTGGCAAGGTCTGCTGGCACTCAGGGCAGGTTTGTTCTCCGGTGTGATCTTTTCTTCTGTGAGTCGACAGGGCTTGAGCGTTTGGCAGGGTCTGCTGGCATTCTGGGCAGGTTTGCTCTCCGCTGTGATATCGACTTTTGTGAGCCGACAGGGACTGAGCGTTTGCCAAGGTTCTCTGGCACTCAGTGCAGGTTTGCTTTCCGCTGTGAACTTTTCTTTTGTGAGCCAACAGGGCTTGAGCGTTTGGCATGGTCGTCCGGCACTCAAGGCAGGTTTGCTTTCCTCTGTGATATAAACTTTTATGAACCGACAGGACTTGAGCGTTTGGCATGGGCTTCTGGCACTCAGAGCAGGTTTGCTCTCCCGTGTGATATTTTCTTTTGTGATCCGACAGGACTTTCGTGTTTGGCAGGGTCTTCTGGCACTCAGGGCAGGTTTGCTCTCCGCTGTGATATTTACTTTTGTGATTCGACAGGTCTTGAGCGCTTGGTAGGATCTTCTGGCACTCAGGGCAGGTTTGCTCTCCGCTGTGATCTTTTCTTATGTGAGTCGAAAGGGTTTGAGCGTTTGGCAGGGTCTTCTGGCACTCAGGGCAGGTCCGTTCTCCGGAATGATATTGACTTTTGTGATTGCGCAATGAGGCTTGTGAGCCAAGTAATTTGTCACAGCCGGGGTGATCACATCGGTATTTTTTGGAGTCCGTCTTCTTTTGTTTTTTCGCAGGAGGTGGATTTAGTTTTAATGATGAACCGGTCGTGCTGTCAGCTCCTGAGACAACTCTCGGTGCTTTGGCAGGATGGCTTACCGGGTCAGATTCCTGATCTCCTGTCTGCAAATAGACATCTGTTGTGCTAGCGAAAGAGTCATCTGAGGTTGAACGACAGTGGGTACTTTTGTAAGGAGCGAAGATACAGACTCCTTGTTGATTACAACAGGGCTGTTCATGGCAATTTTTGTCAAGGCTATGTCGGGAGTCGGTGGGCTGACCCGAATTTTCATCATTGTTGTCGTTGTCGTTGTCGTTGTCGTATAAATAATGTGATTTTTCTGAATGTCTACTGAATGACTGTCCATGATCCTCTGACCCCGTTGTCCGGGAATAGTTACCGCCGCCCGTTCCGTACATCAAGGTGATGATCTGAAGTTGGTTTCGCCGACTGGGTTTGTCATCGGGTAGCATGCCTGACCCTGAATATCCGTCTGTGCTGGTCATGTGTGATGGTTCGTTTTGCATTAGCCTCCAATCGGTCATTGGCATTGCAGTTAATAGGTCCGGCTCAGTTTTTATAGAAAAACTCTGGCTTGTCGAAGCCTCATTCTGATCAACCTCAACGATAAAACAATAAGTCTGTGGCTCAACCGGGCAGACGAAAGGCAAAAAGACCAATATGTGGGAGAGTAGGCTGTTAATGGTTCTATCCTTTGTTTTCCAGGGATAGGAGCGGTGAGGATAGACGAGAAGATGAGGGGCACGAAACTAAAACATAGTGGTTCCTGGATTCTCTCACCCATGACAAAGGTTATGGAATTTTACTGAAACGCCGATGTTTTATATCTGATGACTGTCGTAAAGCCCGGTTTGATAAAAGCAATGAACTCAGCGACGATCACAGAGCTGAAGCCATAATCTACACAGATTGAAAGTGAACAGGCTTGCTCACCAGAAATGAGCAAGCCAGAGAAGCTTAAACGCCAAAGAACACAAACTTGAGGACAAAGAGCACAGCCAATACCCAGACACTGATACTGACATCGCTGGAACGTCCGGCCAGAACTTTAATCACCGGATAAGCGATGAATCCCAGAGCAATACCATTAGCAATAGAGAAGCTCAGTGGCATCATGATAGCGGTCATCATGACCGGTCCGGCTTCAGTCAGATCGTTCCAGTCGATATTAGCAAGGCTGCCCACCATCAGAACGGCAACATAAATCAGCGCTCCCGCAGTTGCATAAGCAGGTACCATCCCGGCCAGGGGAGAGAAGAAAGCACAGAGCAAAAACAGCAAACCAATGGTAACCGCTGTCAGACCGGTGCGACCTCCTGCGGCCACACCTGAAGCACTTTCAACGTAGGAAGTGACCGTCGGTGTACCCACCAGTGCACCCGCCCATGAAGCTGTACCGTCAGTGATCATGGCTCTGTTCATGTTGTGCATTTTGCCGTCTTTGTCAGCCAGACCGGCCTTGTCGCCCACAGCAATCAGGGTACCTGTCGTATCAAACAGATTGACGAACATGAAGGCAATAATGACACCCAGCATTTCAGGGTTGAGAGCGCCCATAATGTCCAGTCCACCAACGATAGGCATCATGCTGGGTGGTGCTGAAGCCACACCACTAAAGGTAACGTCACCGGCCAACAGGGCAATAGAGGTAACAACGGCAATAGCGATCAGCACAGCGGCTTTAAGGCCACGGAATGCCAGACCCAGAATAAGAAACAAACTGAGACAGGCCATCATGGGGCCAAACTGGGTGATGTCCCCCAACGTCACTATGGTGCCCGGGCTGGCCACCACAATGCCGGCATTTTTGAGACCAATCAGTGCCAGGAAGAGGCCAATACCGCTGGTGATTCCGACTCTGAGACCCACAGGAATGCTGTCTACAATCCATGCCCTGACTTTGAACAGGCTCAACAACATAAAGCCTACGCCGCCCCAAAATACAGCACCCATGGCTTCTTGCCAGGTGTAACCCATGCCCAGCACCACCGCGTAGGCAAAGAAGGCGTTCAACCCCATACCCGGAGCCAGTCCCACAGGCCAATTAGCGAAAAGACCTATAGCAATGGTACTGAGACCCGCAACCAGGCAGGTGGCAGTGAACAGGGCTCCCTTATCCATCCCGGCATCACCGAGCATGCCCGGAATGACAAACACCACATAACACATGGTAATAAAGGTCGTCAGACCTGCCATCACTTCAGTTTTTACTGTCGTGTTTTTGGCACTGAGTTTGAAGAGACGATCGAGCAGTGGTGCACTCTTATCCCCACCCATAACGGGTGACATTTCAGCGTTATCCATTCCAGACTCCATATAATTGTTGTTCTTATCGATGCAATGATCCAAGCAACTGATCAAAACTGATAATACTGAATTTACCCCGGGTCAATAAAAAACGATCCAAAGGTATACGAGGCTTTTTTGATGGCATTATTCGTTCCAGGACAGCTGAGTCTGCTGCCTGCCTCTTTAATACCAGCCTGTTTTTAATACCAGCATTTTGCTGATTTCGCTTGCTATTTTCCCGACCAAATAGTCAAATTACAAGTCGCAGATATGAGCTAAGAAAAATATTCTACGTAAATCAAAAACAAAAAAACGACCATGCAGAATATTTTTCCCTATAGAGAATTAGAATAAAGGAGTCAGTCGTCGTGATTCGATTTCTGCTCAACGAGACTCTGGTTGAACTTAGAGACACTCCCTCCGATACCACCGTACTGGACTACCTCCGGGGTAATCACAGCCACAATCCGGATAGAAAAACCGGCACCAAGGAGGGCTGTTGTTCAGGCGACTGCGGTGCCTGCACTGTGGTGGTTGCGGAGCCGGAGAACGACCGTCTGAACTATCAGACCATCAACGCCTGTATTGCTTTGCTACCGGCACTTAACGGCAAGCAACTGATCACCGTTGAAGATCTTGCTGAAGGTGAAAAACTGCACCCTGTTCAACAGGCCATGGTGGATCACCATGGCTCTCAGTGCGGTTTCTGTACGCCCGGCATTATCATGTCCCTGTTTGCCTTCCATCATGAAGCCCCCGCTAACAGACCTGACATTACTGAAGCTCTGGGTGGCAACCTTTGCCGTTGTACCGGCTACCAATCTATCGTTGATGCTGCTGATGAAATCGCCAGCTTGACACCTTCTGACCGCTTCAAGCATCAGGAACAGGAGATCGTTGAGAAACTCAACGCACTGCAAGCCCGGCTCGATAACACCGCCAATGGTGTGTTCATGCCCGATTCCGAGCAGGCGCTGGCTGATTATCTGTTGCAACATCCACAAGCCAGATTACTGGCCGGTGGCACCGACCTTGGGCTGGAAGTGACTCAACAGATGAAGGATTTACCGTCGCTGGTCACTCTGACCTCAGTCAATGAGTTAAAAGAGATCAGCTGTAGCGACCGGGAAATGATCATTGGCTCTGCGGCCAGCTTCCGTCAGCTGGAACCTCTGCTGGCCAGACACTTTCCTGAGTTTGCAGAAATGCTTTCACGTCTGGGCTCACAACAGATTCGAAATGTGGGCACTCTGGGCGGCAATATCGGTAATGCCTCGCCCATAGGCGACACGCCTCCTGTGTTACTGGCACTGGATGCAAAGGTTGAGCTGCGTAAAGGCAACACCATCAGATCCCTGCCTCTGGAAGATTTTTTCCTGGGCTACAAAAAGACGCTGCTCGAAGAAAGTGAATTTATTGCCCGCATTCGCATTCCACTCAAGCCGCATCAACTCAGGGTTTACAAGCTGAGCAAACGTTATGGTGATGATATATCTGCCGTTCTGGCCGCCATCAATCTGGAATTGAACGACAACGGAATCATTACCCGTGCCAGAGTCGCATTTGGAGGTATGGCAGCTATACCCAAACGGGCTTTGGCCTGCGAAAAAGCCCTGACAGGAAAAGAGGCCAGCGCCACTACTCTGCAGGAGGCCCAGAAAGCCATTCGTTCAGAATTCACACCACTGTCCGATGTCAGGGGCAGCAGCGACTATCGATTGCAGGCAGCCTGCAACCTGCTGGAAAGATACTTTCTGGAAATGTCCGGACAAACTGCAAGGATCATTGCTCATGCGTAAGTTACCGGATATCAGCAAAACCCGGTCTTCCCCGAAGACAGCCAAACACGACAGTGCCCATCTGCATGTCAGCGGCAAAGCCACCTATATCGATGATCGACCCGAAATGGCAGGTCAGTTACACGCCGGATTTGGCCTGTCTACCCAGGCCCATGCTGAAATCATCAGCATGGATCTGGAGGCAGTCAAAAACAGTCCCGGTGTGGTCATGGTCGTCACCGCTGACGACATTCCCGGACACAAAGACATTGGCCCGGTTTACCCTGGTGATATGTTGCTGGCTGATGGCAAGGTCGACTATATCGGTCAGCCGGTCTTTGCGGTAGCGGCCAGGTCTCATCTGGCTGCCAAAAAAGCGGCCAGAAAAGCAAACATTGAATATAAGGCGTTAGAGCCTGTGCTGGGCATTGATCAGGCCATGCAGGAAGAATCCTTTCTCAGACCTGAACATGTGATGCATAAAGGCGACGCCCATCGTGCCATTGCCGAAGCACCCAGACGACTCGAAGGTGCCATGAGCAACGGTGCCCAGGAACACTTTTATCTGGAAGGACAGATTGCCAGCGTCGTCCCTCTGGAAGATAACCAATACCATATTTACACCTCCAGCCAGCACCCTTCTGAAGTGCAGAAGCTGGTTGCAGAAGTTCTGGGCATTCCTTTGCACAAAGTCGTGGCGGACGTTCGACGCATGGGGGGAGGCTTTGGCGGTAAAGAAACCCAGGCTGCTGGTCCGGCCTGTATTGCAGCACTTCTGGCCAGTAAAACCGGACAACCCGTAAAATTTCGGGTCGACCGCTCACAGGACATGATGTCCACCGGCAAGCGCCACCCTTTCAGACACCGTTATCGGGCAGGCTTTGACAGTAAAGGAGTTATCAAGGGGATAGATATAGAGGTCGCAGGTGATGGCGGTTATTCCCCCGACCTGACAGACGCTATTGTCGACAGGGCCATGTTTCATTCCGACAATGCTTACTATCTCGATAATGCCATAGTCACTGGTCACCGCTGCAAAACCAACATTGCTTCCAACACCGCATTCAGAGGCTTTGGCGGGCCTCAGGGCATGTTGATAATAGAGCGGGCAATGGACGACATTGCTCGTGCTACCGGTCTTGACCCACTGGATGTTCGCCTGAATAACCTGTACGGCATTGGCGAACGAAATGTCACTCATTACCACCAGACCTTTGAACACAATGTTCTGCCGGAGCTGATGGCAAAACTGGAAGAGAGTTCTGAATACCGAAAGCGCAGGCAGGAGATTACAGCGTTCAACCGGAACAGCCCGGTATTAAAGAAAGGCTTGTCCATGACCCCGCTGAAGTTTGGTATCTCTTTCACGGCCAAACATCTCAATCAGGCTGGCGCTCTGGTCCATGTCTACACAGACGGCAGTATTCAGGTAAATCATGGCGGTACCGAGATGGGACAGGGGCTTTACGTTAAAGTGGCCCAGGTGGTTGCTCATGAATTTGGGGTTGGCCTGGATCAGGTACAAGTGACCTCCACCCGAACCGACAAGGTACCCAACACCTCTCCGACGGCGGCTTCCAGCGGCAGTGACCTGAACGGCAAGGCCGCACAGGATGCCTGTCAAAAAATTCGTGATCGCCTGATAACATTCGCTGCCGAACATTATCAGGAACAACCTGAAGATATTCAGTTCGCTGATGGTCATGTCCACATGAAAGAGCGGACCATTCCTTTTGTTGAACTGATTCAGGCCGCTTACTTCAATCGGGTTTCACTCTCCAGCTCAGGCTTTTACAGCACTCCCGAGATTCACTATGACCGGGAAACAGCCAGTGGCCGCCCTTTTTATTATTTCGCCTGCGGTGCTTCGGTATCCGAAGTGGTGGTGGATACCCTGACCGGTGAATACCGGGTGGAGCGGGTTGATATATTGCACGACGTTGGCAGATCACTGAACCCCGCCATTGACCGTGGCCAAATTGAAGGAGGGTTTATCCAGGGTATGGGCTGGATGACCACTGAAGAAGTGGTCTGGGATGAGCAGGGAAGATTGCTTAGTAACAACCCGGCGACTTACAAGATTCCTACGATTGAAGATCTACCGGCTATCTTTAACGTTGAGTTGTTCGAGCAGGATAATCCGGAGCATACGATTTATCATTCCAAAGCCACCGGCGAACCTCCCCTGATGCTCAGCATCTCGGTGTGGTCGGCAATACGTGATGCCGTTTCGAGCCTTTCAGACTACACCGTCAGCCCGGACATTGATGTTCCCGCGACTCCGGAAAGAGTGCTGAAAGCCATCTCGAAAATTAAAGAGCGGCCCCACACAGAACCTCTAAAAAAAGAGGAGGCCGCCTATGGAGTGGATTGACGCACTGTCAAAGCTCAAGCGTTCTGGTCTGCCTGGCGTTCTGGTGACCATCTTGGGATCAGCCGGTTCTGCGCCCAGAAAATCAGGCAGTAAAATGCTGGTCACAGAAGAAAAAAGCTTTGACACTGTGGGTGGCGGGCATCTTGAGTTTCTCCTGATTGAGAGAGCCAGGGAGCTGATGGCTTCAGATCAGCATGAGCCTGTTATGGAGCACTTCCCACTGGGTCCCCGGTTAGGTCAGTGCTGCGGTGGCAGTGTCAGCGTGATGCTGGAGCCCATTGCAGGCTGTCACTTCCATATCGCTCTGTTTGGGGCCGGGCATATTGGCAAAGCGCTTATTCATGTTCTTACGCCTCTGAATTGCCGTATTACCTGGATTGATAATCGGGCAGAACTTTTCCCCCGGAATACCCCTGAAAATGTCACCTGTATTCTCAGTGAACAGCCTGATGAAGAAGTGGCAGATCTGCCCGAAAACGCCTTTATTCTGGTGGTCACCCACAATCACCAGCTGGATTATGCGATTGCTGAACAGGCATTAAAACGATCAGACACTGGCTGGTTGGGCGTCATAGGCTCCGAGACTAAAGCCAGCAGATTCCATAAGCGTCTTGAGCATAAGGGCTTCAACCCGAAACGGATTGAGCAGATGAGATGTCCGGTCGGACTCAATGAAGTGGGAGGCAGAGAGCCCGCAGAGATCGCCATTGCCATTGCTGCAGAGATACTGGCTGTCAGAAATGGCTCTCGTGACAGCCTTGTCCGAAAAAGGGAGGGTATTCCCTGGCAGACACTCAAGAAATTAATAAACGACCACCACCAAGCCTGAAGGCTTGGAAGTGGGTTTATACCGCGCTTGAACCAGCCGCCCCAGAGGTCTGAGATTGGCTATCTGCACTAGCGGAAACACCTGCACGAGATGCCTCTCTATCTTCCTTTTTCGTCGTCATGCCCTCGCCCCGAGCCATAAAAATCCGTTGCTTGCTGACAAGAGCTTTAATAAGTTCCACCTGTTTTTCTATAAAGTCATGCTGCAATTTACTGAAATTGCTATTAGCTGCGAGATATTTTTTTTGAGCTTCAAATGTCATCTGAAGCTTGGAATTCTCAGACAAACTATTTGCTAACTCATCCAACTGCCGGGCATGCCCAGCTAAATCCTGAACTACCGGGTTGGCCTTTGCGCTGTCCAGTAATGCCTGTACGCGATCGAACGCCGCCTCTTCGGCGTCCAGAACAAGAGCTGTTCGCAGAAATTTCAGCTTAACATCCCTACCTTCGGTCATTTTCTCTTCTAAACTGTGAAGCTTTACTTTAAGAGCCTGAATGTCTGAGGCCTGTTTTTGCAGTACCTTCTCATAAAACTGGATATCCGTCGGCATCGTCAATTCAACACATTCATTCAATGTACGTTCGAAAAAATTACGCACACTTGCATCATTTATAAAAATCTTCAAAGGTGCCAGTCGACGACAATTATTCAACGCATTCAACCGCTCAAGCCGTGCTTCCAGCATTTGCTCCTTTAACTCGGAACACTCCTTCTCGAGGCGTGTTATTGTTTCTGTCAGATTATCTTCAGGTGTCTTCTGGTAGATTTCAGAAGCAGCCTTAAGCCTGCCGTAAAAGCCTCCGGCTGCGCCAATAGCAATATAGAGTGCCAAGGTTTTTTTCAGGCCCAGGTATTTGAAAGAAAGCAAAGGAAGAACAGGAAGACGCCGTGAGGTAAAGGGTATTGGGTTCAAAATCGCCTTACTCAGAGCGGATACACAACCATCCATGGTGCCAACAATAGAGGCCAGAGGGTGATGCATTGCATCTGCGGCGGTTACGCTGTGCTCTTCCAACGCTTTTTTAAACTGACTCAGGTTACCTTCCGTTAAAGGAATCTGCTTGGCAACTTCAGGTGTAGCGAGAGTTGCAATCTGTTTAGACAGATCATCCTGCTTTTGAGCAGGATCATTCGCTGAAGCCTCAATGTTAGCGAAATCAGTGAAACTCGGCGGCGGTGAGGGGATGGGCTTTATATTCATAAGAAACTCCTGTTCATTGATTGACTGACTTCCGTTGTCAGATGGTTGCCTTCTCTTAATTTGGACATTCAACTCAGGAAATGGTTCCCCTGACCCTTTAAAAGGTCAGCACAGAATGAGTAAGAAAATATGATTTTGTACGAACAGGTACTTATACTTTATGCCAGTCTTGCTTTCTAACTCCAGTGATGAAGCGTGTCGCAAAACTCTGGTTCCCATGCTTTCAGGCTCTTTGGGTCCCAGCGTGGGAACGAGTTGTTGGAGTTTTGCGACACCCTCAAATCTTCAGCGCAACAAGGAGTTAGAAAGTTCGATTGGTATAATCTGTTTCCCAATACGGTTATTAGAATGGAAAGAGTGGATCGTCTGCTGGTAGACAACGGCCTTGCTGCCTCCCGCACCCAGGCACAGAAGTTTATTGCTGAAAGAAAGGTGCAAGTGTTGCATTCCTGCAAATGGCAAACCGTAAAAAAGCCCAGCGAGAAACTGACCGGAGAGGCAGAGCTGAAAGTCACTCTGGATGAGTCGGATAGATTTGTTTCCCGTGGCGGACTCAAGCTGGCAAGTGCTCTGGAGAAAGCCGGCCTGGATATTACGGGAATGACCGTGATTGATGTGGGTCAGTCAACGGGCGGTTTTACTGACTGTGCCCTGCAGTCAGGCGCGACGAAAGTAGTCGGTATTGAAGTAGGGCATGAGCAACTGGTAGAGAAACTGCGGCAAGATCAGCGGGTAGTTTGTCTGGAAGGTATTAATGCACGTGAGCTTGGCCCGGAGCTGTTAGAGCATACTGAAAACGGAGCCGGGTTTGATCTGGCGGTGATGGATGTTTCTTTTATTTCCCAGACCAAAATTATACCTTCGCTGGCACCGCTGATTAAAAAGGGAGGTTTTCTGGTCAGCCTGGTCAAACCGCAATTTGAAGTGGGAAAAGCAGGTCTGGGCAAAGGAGGTATTGTTCGGGATGAGGGTCTCTATCCTGAAGTAGAATCATCCATTCGAAGCTGTCTCGAAGAGCAGGGTCTGAAAACCACCGATTATTTTGACAGTCCGATCAAAGGGGGTGATGGAAACCGGGAGTTTCTCATTATTGCCAGAAAGGCGTCATCACCCTGAGAATTTACCACTGAGCCGTCCCGGAGACTTCAGACCTGACAGGGACCCGCCAAGGTTAGAATTCCTGACCAGAACGTCAGTGTTTCTGCCTGTCATGTTTACAAAAAATGCCCTAAATTTATTACGTCCAGACTTTACAGGATACCAACACTCAGTCAGCTTCCAGCAAAGTAAAAAGCAGGTATGGGCGATAAAGCAAATTTCTGAGGGATTACCCTGTAATCTCTTGTCAGTAAGGCAACCATCTCATGTTTCATCATCGGGGATGGTTGAAATTACCAGTTTATACGCTTTTTTTGCTGAACTATTCTGCTTTGGACACTCCAGAATCGTTGAATGATGTTTGGTTAGTCCTGTAATTGAATAATTAATAGATCAAAGGAGTGATAATGATGTTGTCTAATAATATTTCTTCCCGCCCAACGATGCAGGTTTTTTCAGATGCCACCTCGGCATATTCTGTTGAAACGCAGGCCAAAGGCATAAAATTTGGCGATACATTCAGAAGAGTCTCCTCAGTGTTTTCTGAAAGTGTTTTAAAAGAGGCCAATCGCAAAATAGATGACGACAAAAGTTATTTCAATTCGGCTTTTGTCAAACATCTGCTGAATGAAAGAATGGTAGGAAAAGTTATAGAATCAAGCACAATATTTGACGATCTGAAATTTGGGTTAAATCATGAAAATCCCGTTTTCATGGCCGAATTATGCTATGAAGAGCGAATTCAGTTTGATAAAAATGGTCATTTGATTAAAGAGTCTTTCCGAAAGGACTGCTTGGCTACTTCATCGGATGAAATCCGGGCTCTATGCTCAGAGGCATTGGAAAAAATGGCCGATGAATTTCAATGGCGGGATCGTTCGGTAGAAGTTTCTAATCTTGTCCTGATTCGTTACCCATTAATTCCCTCAAGGGGAATTAAAGATTTGCCCTGGCATAAGGATCCCGGCAAAAAAAGCATGGTCGTCCAATTGAATGACAATACCAACGCAACTGGAACGGGTGTAAAGTATTCAGGAGGCGGGCTTGATATTGGCAAAAATTCATCGCGTATTAATTCAGCAGAAATATTCCTTGATAAAGGCACTGAGGAGTCATTTTCATATGATGGCCAAAATAACGGGCTTATATTTTCCAATGAACATTCCCTGATTCATCGGGCTGGGAATATCGTATACCTCAGCGAAAATGATGATGATCTGGAAGAAAAACGCATCATAGTGGTAGTAGTTGATGATTAATACCCATCGTGTTTTCTAACTCCCATGGTGAGCATACAGAATGGAAAGAGCGGATCGTCTGCTGGTAGACAACGGCCTTGCTGCCTCAGGCACCCAGACACAGAAGTATTGCTAAAGGAAAGGTGCAAGTGTTGCATTCCTGCAACTGGCAGACTATCTATCCTGAAGTAGAATCATCCATTCGAAGCTGTCTCGAAGAGCAGGGTCTGAAAACCAACGATTGTTTTGACAGTCCGATCAAAGGGGGTGATGGAAACCGGGAGTTTCTCATTATTGCCAGAAAGGCGTCATCACCCTGAACGGCTAGCGCTTGCGAGCGATCATCAATCCGTCGCTTACCGGCAGTAATACCATATCAACCCTGTCATCCTGTTGAATAAAGCGGTTGCATTCGTCAATGGCTCTGGTTTCTGCATCCTGAGGATTCACCACCGAGCCACCCCAGAGACTGTTGTCCACTAACACCAGTCCGCCGGGCTTCACTAACTCAACACCGCGCCGGTAGTAATTCAGATAATTCTCTTTATCGGCATCGATGAACACCCAGTCGAACAAACCCTCCTGACCTTGCATTTGAGCCAGGCTGTCCAGAGCAGGCTGAATTTTCAGGGTTATTTTCTCCGACACCCCCGCTTTCTGCCAGTGCTCTATGGCAATGTTCGTCCATTCCTCGGAAACATCCAGGCAAGTCAGGTGTCCATCTTCTGGCATGGCCAATACGGTTGCCAAAGCACTGTAGCCAGTGAATGTGCCGATCTCTATTCCCTTTCTTGCACCACTCATCTTCACCAGCATTTGCATGAAAGCCCCCTGCTCCGGCGAAACCTGCATGTAGCCCTCAGGAAAGTCTGCCATCCGGGCTCGCAGCTCACTCAATACAGGATGATCGCGCATGCCTGCATGAGTGAGATAAGTGGCAATTGTAGGTGTTATGGTCAGAGTTGTTCTGGACATGACATTGCTCTTCTATTCAATCAGTTAGCAGGTATGGAAAGGGGTCGCCTGTAATCATGGATGAAGAATGCAAAAATTTAAATGATAGAAATGAATTTTACCCACTATGAATGATCAGAAATCAACCAAAAAGTAGCACCCACAAATGCGTGGGCTGAATTTTAATCAAAAAATTTTGACTGTTGCCTGCTGAACCGGATTATTTATGGGTTTTCGGGCAGGCTCTATTTACCATACGGCTACTGTAAAGTTTTTATATTTGCAATCGCTAAACTCAAAGGAGTTTCATAATACTCCTGGTAATGACTTAATATATCTTCAACAGTATGAAAATAAATACCACTACCTCCCATTTTACCTACACAAACATTATCTCCAATATGAATGAATGTATGAACAAGTTTGTTATTGTTTAAAATTGCAAGAGCAATGAAATGATCCTCTATGTCTGAGTTTTCTAAAGCTGTAAGTTGAAGGTAAAGTTCGTCATGGTATGATTGTGAATTAACCTCCATTAAGTTCACAAACTGAAAGCAGGTTGTTGGCGTTTTTCCACCTTTATAAAAATCGCTAAAAGTTTTATTTCCTGGTAAACGATTTCCAAACTCTGGGGGGAAATCATCAAAAATATTTTGTAAGCCTTGATTTATACATTTTATGAATCGTTCCTGCCATGAATTTGAAGGCTTGTAGTTGCGATTGCCATCATCTGTTTTAATGTTAAAAGATATAACCTTTCCCGGCGTATTGTCACCAATTTTCTGTGCTAAATCATTATCCCTTTCATTCCCGTTGATGCAGTTAAAAAGTTCATATTCTATTTCAAATGGAAGGTACTTTAATACTGTTCTCTTCTCCAAACCGTCTTGAAGCAAACCAGTAAAAGTCTCGTCTCTTTTTTTAGATCTATCAATATTTATACATACTAACGCCTCTTCAGTTTCGACGGACATCTGATGACACCTTGCCTCAGTTTTTTGTAAAGCTGAAGCGTTTTGTTCAAGACAGCCATCGGGTTGAGCAAAAATTTTAGAGGTAACCGCCAGAAGTAATAGAGCTGCAAGTTTAGTAATCATTTCAATATTCAGTTTTAAATGCTATGTGCTGGATCGATAGTATAGGAGGGTGTCGCAAAACTCCAACAACTCGTTCCCACGCTGGAGAGAGTTTTGCAACACGCTCTTAATGGCCTGGAAGAGGCAATGGGCCATCTTGCAGGATAACGAAGCACCTTACGAAATGAAAAGACATTGGCCCTCACAGCAGGAGGGTAATCTTTTTAGGTGATTATCTCCAAACAGTAACGCCTCACTGAATGTTTATTTATCGTAGAGCCTGTTTAATTCTTTCATTAGTTCGTCAGAACTTTGCTGCTTATCAGGGTGAATCATTCTCGCCATATTTCTATAGTCTTTAGCCCGATCTGTTGTCAGCTTGTAACCAATTTTTTCAGCAAAACTTTCAATTGTGTGCATTCCGTATTCTTTTTCAAAAACAAATGCACCATAAAGTGCTTTTATCTTTTGTGCCTGTTCAGTCTCTTCCCTGAGTATACATATTCTCAGTGCTGTGTTGACCAGGGCCGAGTTGATAATTTCATGGCGGAAAACAATATGTGTAAAGGCCATGATATCGCGGTATACGGGATCGGACATATTCTCAAACTCAGTCAGCGCGTTTTGCAGCAGCCCCGTCAGCATATCAAGGACAATAGTTTGAGCAGCTTCGTCAGGCATTACCAGACTCAATAGGATATCGATCCGGTTAGTATCCGATTTCAAATCCATCTGCTGCAGAACTTTCTGGAAAGTAGTAACCCCTAGTTGTGCCCTGTGCTCAGTTTTGAATTTTAGTGCAGACTCAAGTTCACCTCTGAGAACACAGATCTCCAGGGCCATATTCGCCAGCTCAATATTACCCAAGTGATGACTAAGAATAAGATCGGTAAATTCCTTGATTCCGCTGTACTTGAGCCAGCTCATATTAACGGCTTGCGGCAGCGCGTTTTGCAGAAAATGCGTCAGGATATCCTGGGCAATGGTTTGAGTGGCTGCATCAGGCGTTACCAGATCCAATAGAATATCGGTTTTTCCTTTTTGTAGACAAATCCCCTCTTCCAATTCTTGGACTATTTGCCTCAGAACTGTCTGGAAATGGGTAGCCTCAAGTTGTGCCCGGTACTTTGTTTTGAATTCTTGTGCAGACTCAAGATCATCTTTGAGAACACAGATATACAGGGCAATATTCGCCAGCTCATTGTTAACGATGTCATGGTTGAAAAAAAGCCGGGTAAATTCCACGGTATTGCGGTGCATGTGAAGACTTGTAGTAGCCTTGGCACTTGCTAGAGCTTTTTGCAGTACACCATCCAATACCGTTCGGGCAACCGCCTGAGTGGCCGGTTCGGACGATGAAAGTTCAAATAAGCTCCTGGCCTGTTGGACATTGAGGGTTTTTGCGGCACTTTCCAGGCCCACTTTCAGAATATCTGCGGTCAGAATAGCGCCATGGTCATTGACCAGCCGATGTGCCAGAGAGAAGTCCCCGTCGCGAATTGCTGCCTCCAGTGTCACCTGGGTGGCAGAGGTAATTTTCCGAACTCCAATGCACTTATCACATTGACGCTGATCAGAATTAAATGCATACCCGTAGCTATCTACAACGATTTTCTTATCGAATTCCACCTGACAGATGACACATACGCTTTTATCGTCATTGCTTATGTCGGCCGTGTCAGACGATGAAGTCGTAGCCTTCCATGATGTACCGCTGATAGCCTGCATAATAATTCTCCTTAAATATTTACACTTTGCAAGTTTGACAACAATGGGAGCGAAAAGTTTCAGAAACTGCCTGTTAAAGTGTCGTTACAGACTTTTTTGACGTGAAAGCAGGTGTTGAGCCTGTAGAAAAAACTCAAAGCAATGACAGAGCAGATAAATAACATTCACTCCCTTGAATGGCGAAAGTGAGATTTTATACCAGACTGTTCGGTTTGCCTCTGAACAAATACTTTCAGGTTGTCAATTGACAACCTGAAGAATCATCGCTAAGTTTATCAGGATCAAACCATGCCAAGAAAAAAGCATCCGAACAAAGAAATTGAAGCAGCATTGAAATATGCAGAAAGCAAAGGCTGGCGTATTGAAGTTGGTTGCTCGCATGCTTGGGGCAGGCTCTACTGTCCGTTTAATAATGCCGAGTGTCGGCTTGGTGAATTCTGCATTTCCAGTATTTACAGTACACCCAGAGATACGACGAAACATGCGCGCCAAATTCGCAGGATCGTAGATCACTGCATTCTGACCATACCAATGCACCAGGAGCGATTATGAAATCCTATGAATTTATCCTTCGTTTCAGCATCAAAGAGTGCGCTCAGGACGTTGATGATATTATCGAAGCGCTGGGCGAGGCGGGTTGCAATGACATGTTGATTGGTATTGGTCAGGCAGGGCGAATGGCCATGATGTTCGACCGGGATGGCACCAGTGCTGCTGATGCCGTTGGCAGCGCAATACGGGACGTGAAAGCAGTGATTCCTGATATCAGGCTTCTTGAAGCTTCACCGGACCTCGTTGGGCTGACGGACACAGCGGAGCTACTGGGTTTCTCAAGACAGAATATGCGAAAACTGATGACCAGTAATCCAGAGAGTTTTCCCGCCCCGGTTCACGAGGGCAAACAGGCACTCTGGCCTCTTGAAACCTTGCTGACCTGGCTGAGAGAAAATAAACAGTACGAGATTGATGATTCGTTGCTGGAGTTGGCAAAGGCCAATCGGCATCTTAACCTGGCCTCAGCCACCAGAAGTTCAGACCCTGATCAGCTGAAAGCTTTTGGCCGCTTGCTGGCAGGTGATTGACAGGCTTCCCAAACGAGAGGCGCCGCCATAGACAGTTCAACGAATCTATGATTTCCACAATGGCCACCATCTGCGCTGACCATTGATACGGTTCAAACGGGCTCAGCGAGATTAATCTATCGGGCACCCGTCTCGTTGCAGGGATGATGCTCATGCCAGTGGCGGGCGATTTGCTCACGGGTGCATAGCCATACTTTTTCCTTCGACTGCACATAATCCAGAAAACGCATCAGCGCAGCGGCACGGCCCGGCCTGCCTACCAAACGACAATGCAACCCTACTGACATCATCTTTGGCTGATCAGCACCCTCATCATAGAGCACATCAAACGCATCTTTCAGATAACTGAAAAACTGATCGCCAGAATTAAAACCCTGAGCGGTTGCAAAACGCATATCATTGCAGTCCAGCGTATAAGGCACGACTAACTGCGGCTGATCAAATCGGGTATCCCAATAAGGCAGATCGTCTGCATAACTGTCTGCGTGGTAGAGGAAACTTCCCTCTTCTGCCACCAGCTGCTCTGTTTGGGGGCTGCAGCGACCTGTATACCAACCCGAAGGTTTCTGGCCGGTCATTTCTGTGTGAATTTGAATGGCCTTTTGCATATGCTCACGCTCTTCATCAGGATCGTGAAACTGGTAATCAATCCAGCGATAGCCGTGGCTGGCTATCTCCCAGTCAGCCTTCAGCATGGCCTCAACCGCCTGAGGGTTCCGCTGCATGGCCATGGCTACGGCATACACCGTCACAGGAATGTTTCTCTGGGTGAAGATACGGTGCAGCCGCCAGAAACCAGCCCTGGCCCCATAATCGTAGATAGATTCCATACTGATATGGCGCATCCCCTCATACGACTGGGCACCAATAATTTCGGAAAGGAAAGCTTCTGAACCCCTGTCACCATGAAGTACAGAGTTTTCACCACCTTCCTCGTAATTTATGACAAACTGAACGGCAATCCGCGACTGCCCCGGCCATTGCGGATGAGGTGGGGTATTTCCATACCCTGTTAAGTCTCTGGGGTAGTGGTTATCACTGAGATTCATGGCAAACTCCGACTTATTTTTTTTGTTTAAATCAATATATTGATTGACCTGTAGTATCTATGGCATAAACTCCCAAAGTCTGACCATTTGGTCAACATTTTGCTTATAATTTACAACATCCATTTTGCCAGAACACAGAAAGATATGCCCTTTTAGCTGGGGACAATAATACTCCAATAAAAAACCAACAAAAATCAGGATATGCGATGAATACAATGACTGATGGCTCAACAACCACTGACGGCTCTGACGAAGCCCTGCTATGGCGACAGACAAAAGTCGATCTGGCCGCCCGTGCCCTGGGTGGAGATGTACTGTCTGCAAGCGATGACTTCTTTGCTGAAAAAGACAACCTTTTGCTGGACTCCGAGCCGGTTTTTCTTCCGGAAAAATACACGGCTTACGGCAAATGGATGGACGGCTGGGAGTCCCGCCGACGCCGCAGCGGCGATCATGACTGGGTCATCGTCAGACTTGCGACCCCGGGAATGGTGGAAGGGGTAGAAGTCGATACCCGCCACTTCAAAGGTAATGCACCGGGCGCCGTTCAGCTGGAATACATCGCCAGCGAATCTGACCCCAGTGAACAAAGCCAATGGCAGCCTATGACTGCAAGAATGGCGGTTGATGCCGACCACCGAAATCTGATCTGTCTGGACCAACCTGTCGAAGCCACTCATATTCGTCTGACCATTTTCCCCGATGGCGGTATTGCCCGCCTGAGAGTTTATGGAAAAATCCTCTTTAACACTCAACACCTTCTTCCCAACGAACCCGTTGATCTATCGGCTCTGATGAATGGAGCCCGCCCTGTCAGCTGTTCAGACGCTTTCTTCAGTCCGATGCAAAACCTGCTTCGTCCGGGTCGCGGTGCCGATATGCATGATGGCTGGGAAACCCGCAGAAGACGCAATGGCGGTCACGACTGGATGATCATCAGGCTGGCGACACCTGGTAAAATTGGTCGGGTTGAGATTGATACCCTGCACTTCAAAGGAAACTATCCTGACAGAGGAAGCCTGGAAGGCTGTTATTTTGAGGGAGAAGTGCCTGATGACACGGCACAATGGCGCCCGATCCTGAGCGAACAGAAACTTCATGCTCACCGTAATCACTCTTTTGTAGAGAATCTGGAAAATACTCAGGAAATATACACCCATGTTCGCCTGAATATTTTCCCCGATGGTGGCGTATCAAGATTGAGAGTTGTCGGTCAGCCGGAGCCCACAAAATGACATTGAACGAACTGAATACCCTGAGCGAAGAGCAGGCATCAGAAACTTTTCGTCAGTGTTGTGCCAGCGGTCAGTGGGTTGAGTCCATGGTAGTAGCAAGACCCTTTGCTAATATTGAAAGCCTGCTGATTGCTGCTAATGCCGTTTGGTCTCACTGCCAGAAGCCCGACTACCTGGAAGCGTTTGATGCCCACCCGAAAATCGGTGACATCAACAGCCTGAAAGAAAAATACAGGAATACTCAAACCATGGCAGGCCATGAGCAGTCCGGCGTCGATGAGGCCAATGAAAAAACCCTCCAGGCACTGGCTGAAGGCAACGAACAGTACGAACGGCAGTTTGGCTATATCTTCATTGTCTGCGCTACCGGCAAAAGTGCCAGCGAGATGCTGACGCTGCTGGAGGAACGTTTGAGTAACGAGCCAGAGGAAGAACTCTCCATTGCAGCGGCTGAACAGCATAAAATAACCAGTATTCGCCTGTGCAAAATGCTCAAGAACACCTCTTTGGCCAAAGAAGGAGTAATTTAATGACCGGGATCAGTACTCATATCCTCGACACAGCTCGTGGCCATCCTGCCGACCAGGTTCCTGTCACTCTATACAAACAGGCTGAAGACAGCTGGGTAGAGGTTGGACGGGGCATAACAAACGCCGACGGAAGAGTAAACAGTCTGACTACGGACGAAGTAAACCTTCCGGAAGGCATTTATAAGCTGGACTTTGCGATTCAGGATTACTTTAACCGGCTGGAACAAAAATGCTTTTATCCGGAAGTCCCGGTCATTTTTGAAGTCAGCGACGATCGCCACCACCATGTGCCATTGCTGATATCTCCCTTTGGGTATTCGACTTACAGAGGTAGCTGATTTCCATTGTTCATAAGGTCTGTAAGTCAAACATGAACAGCGTTGCAAAGTGCTTAGCGAAAAGCCCTTAGCCCCAAAAAGCCCTGAGCTAACAGAAAATAAATATAAAGAGGCATTCCATGCCAACCACGTTAACCACCCGGGCTCTCCCTGTAGAGCCCTTGTCTGCCGAAGCTTTCAAACCCTTCGGCGATGTGATCGAAGCCTGTGGTGACGCCATGATCATCAATCAGGGCCGCTGTCGTAAGTTTAACGATCTCACCCGAATTCAAACCGATGCCGTGGGGGAAGTGGCTATTCATATTTACCACACTCAAGCCATCAAACAGCCCTACCAACTGGATTTGCTGGAACGCCACCCTCTGGGCAGCCAGACCTTTATGCCTCTGGAGCAGCAGCCGTTTTTGATTGTTGTTGCTCCTGATAACCACTCGGAGCCGGACTTTAATCATATTCGCTGTTTCATCACTGATGGTTCCCAGGGCATTAATTACCATCCGGGCACCTGGCATCATCCGCTACTCTCTGCCGGTGACGGAATCTCCTATCTGGTGATTGACCGGGCCGGGCCAGGACACAACTGTGACGAAGTTTTAATCCCTGCCCACCTTTCCCTGACCGTGGGAGCACCCTTATGACGAGCACTGCAACTACCCCTGTTTTCTGGCGTGCTTCTGTACTCCACTTTCTGGACGATCCCGATAAGGGAGAACAAAGCTGGGAATACTTTGACGACGGTGGACTATTGGTTGAGTCGGGTTGTATCAAAGCCTGCGGCCCTGCCAAGAACTTATTGCAAGAACTGCCGGAAGACTGTGAAATCAGAGACCTTTCAGGCAGGCTGATCATACCGGGATTTATCGATACTCATGTGCACTATCCCCAGCTGGAAGTCATGGCAGGTTGCGGAGTGCAACTGCTGGACTGGCTGGAACAGTATACTTTTCCTGCTGAAGCCCGCTTTTCAGATCCTGAATATGCCCGGGACATTGCAGAGTTGTTTCTGGATCAGTGCCTGAACAGTGGAACGACTACCGCACTGGTTTTTGGCACAGTCTCTCCCCAATCAGTTGATGCTTTCTTTGAAGCTGCGCAAAAGCGCAAGATGCGTATGATTGCCGGCAAGGTCATGATGGATCGCAATGCGCCAGACTACCTGCTCGACACCCCGGAAAGCAGCTATGAAGAGTCAAAGCAACTGATTGATCGCTGGCACAACAAGGGTCGATTGTCTTATGCCGTCACTCCCCGCTTTGCTCCAACCTCTTCTTCCGAGCAGCTCACCCTGGCTGGAAGACTGCTCAGAGAACATAACGGTCTCTACCTGCATACCCACCTGTCTGAAAACCCCAAAGAAATAGAGTGGGTTCAGGAACTGTTTCCTGACAGTAAAAATTATCTGGATGTTTATGACCAGCATGGTCTGCTGGGTCCCCGCTCGATCTTTGCCCACTCCATCCATCTGTGCGACGAGAGTTGGGAGCGAATGGCTGAAAGTGATTCATCCATTGCCTGCTGTCCGGGTTCCAACCTGTTCCTGGGCAGCGGTTTATTCCGTTTTTCTAATGCTAAAAACAAAAATATTCGTGTCGGGCTGGGCACAGACGTGGGTGGTGGCACCAGTCTTTGTCTGTTGAACACGATGAAAGACGCTTATCAGGTATCTCAGTTGGGTGAGAATACGATATCTCCTCTTCAAGCTTTCTACCTGGCCACTCTGGGTGGGGCCAGAGCCCTGCATCTCGATGACCGCATTGGCAGTTTCCGGGTCGGTAACGAGGCAGACTTTCTGGTGCTTAATCCCGAAGCCACACCTTTGTTGAAATTCAGAACAGAGAAAACACAAACACTTGAAGAGTTGCTGGGTGTACTGATGGTAATGGGTGACGACCGGGTCATTGAAAAAGCCATTATCATGGGCCAGGAAACTCGAGGAAGAAGCTGAGTATGGAATCCTATATACAAGACTGGTTGAACCTGATTTTTCGATGGTTGCACGTCACAGCAGGTATTGCCTGGATTGGTGCCTCCTTTTACTTCAACTGGCTGGAAGGCCGGTTGGAAAAAGCTCCTCAGGCAAAACAGAAAAAAGGTATTAAAGGGGAATTATGGGCTGTGCACGGTGGTGGCTTCTATGAAGTAAACAAATACCATCTGGCACCGGAGAAAATGCCGGAAACCCTGCACTGGTTCAAATGGGAAGCTTATGTTACCTGGCTCAGTGGCTTTGGCCTGCTTGCCATCATCTACTACTGGGGAGCAGAAAGTTATCTGCTGTCGTCAGACTCTTCACTGTCCCCGGCCTCAGCTATTGCGGTCAGCCTATTCAGCCTGTTCGTGAGCTGGCTGGCTTATGACTTTCTTTGCCGAACGCCATTGTTTAAAAATGAAAGACTGTTCAGCGCGGTACTCTTTGGGCTGATTGTTTTTGCCGCCTGGGGATATGCGCAACTATTCAGCGACAGAGCAGCTTATATCCACGTTGGTGCCCTGATCGGAACCCTGATGGTGGGTAATGTCTTCCGGATTATCATCCCGTCCCAGAGGAAGCTGGTTGACGCAGCACAAAGAGGTGATACCAGCTTTGATCCGGCCATTGCCCAACATGCACTGCTTCGCTCCAGGCACAACAACTACTTCACCTTGCCGCTGTTGTTTATCATGATCAGCGGCCATTACCCAATGACTTATGGTCATGACTGGAACTGGGCGATTCTTGCTGCCCTGTCGCTGGCTGCGATTCTGATCCGACACTTCTTTAACCGTCGTAACCAGGGTGCTGTATTAACCTGGCTCTGGCCTGCCGCTGCCGTTGTCATGTTGAGTCTGGCGTTTGTTATACGACCACAAATGGCCCCAATATCCGAGGTTGCAAAAGCACCCGCTTTTGACAAACAGGAAATTGTCGAGATTGTCACCAGCCGCTGTTCTACCTGTCATGGGGCCAAGCCAACTGACCCTCTCTTCCAGACAGCGCCAGGTGGCCTGATCTTTGACGATTATGAATCCATCGCCAGCAAAGCGGACAAAATCTACAGTCAGTCCGTTCAGACACAGATCATGCCACTGGCAAACCGTACAGAGATGACGGAAGAAGAACGCCAGCTTCTGGGGCGGTGGTATCAGCAGCTGAAATCTGAATAGGAGAACAAGGTCACAGTTTTCATCACCCCGGGCTCTGTCAAAAACAGAGCCCGGGGTGTTATTGTTATTCCAATGCTTTTTCCTTGCCCTTTTTTTCACCCCCGAGCAGCTTTCATTGTATAAGATTGAGACAGTCGTCACTGACTTTTAAACGGCTATTAATGGAGACAGACATGAAGAAATGGCAGTGTGTTGTTTGCGGTTTTATCTATGACGAAGAACAGGGCTGGCCTGATGAGGGGGTTGAGCCGGGTACTCGCTGGGAGGATGTTCCTGAAGACTGGCACTGTCCTGACTGTGGTGTCGGCAAAGAAGACTTTGAAATGGTCAAAATTGGCTAATTTGGTCGAAATAATCCGATTCCCGTGTTTTTCACGAGAAAGCCTATTGCTCTAACCATTACAGTGTTTTAGTCTGTTCATGACTGCTTATCCATCGGAAGAAAGAAAAACAAGAAGGAGTGCATGAAACCATGCGTAAACCAGAACTCGTTAACGCCATTGCCGATCAGGCAGATCTGACAAAAGAACAAGCCAATCAGGCACTCAACGCCATGATTGAAGTCATAACCTCCGCTCTGAAACAAGAAGACACTGTCAGCCTTGTAGGCTTTGGTACATTCCTGCAACGCAGCAGAGCCGCACGCACAGGTAAAAACCCGCAAACAGGAGAGCCGATTCAGATTGCTGCCAGCAATACGGTCGCCTTCAAACCAGGTAAATCATTGAAAGACGCAGTTAACGGCTGATACCGGCTGAGCCCAATAATACCCGAGGTTGCTCTGCTTACAGAACAACCTCATTTATTGAAACCTTTCTTTTTCCAGACAGCCAGAGCCTCTCTGAGTATCTTCCCAGCAGCCAGAAACTGAGCGCCAGCAATGCAAAAAACAGTGCTGTATTTATCTCTTCCCAAGCGTACTCAAAGAACCGGGTATACAGATTCAGCAACAAAAAGGAGATTCCGCTGATTCTCAGAATAGAGTCATCTCTGCAAAAACCGATAAACATCGCCAAACCTGACGCTGCCGCCATGGCCAGTCGCCATAACCAAAGCTGCATTTCTGATGCCTCAAGGGCTTTAAGCCCGTAGTTGTAATTACTCGTCATGGACAAAATCCACAAGCACACGAAAAGCATCATTAAGGAAATAAACTGAGTCATATCAAAAAAGGCTCTGGTTCGTTTAAAAAAGGGCAGGCCATAGCCCAACAGAAGAACCACCAAACTGAAGAAAAGAAATCGCAAGGGATAGCTCATCCCGAAAAACGGCTGATAGTAACCACCAGCCCAGTAAGTCGTTTCAGCAAAAAACCAGAAAGCCAATGCTCCTAGACACAAAACCCAGAGCAACAGAGATTCCAGCAGTAATGCCAGCACCAGATAGATCACGGCACCAAGAAGTAATAGCAGCGAATAGTGGCCACTTCCTGTATAAACGGCCCGACCCAGGTAGTAAATGGAAGCCGCTGTGGATGCAGCGCCCAGAAAAAAAACAAGCTCCTGACTAAAGACACGGCCTGTCTGACGGGACTTGAACCAACCGCCAAACAGATAAAAACCAACTGACAACGCAGCAAAAAACAAACTTCGGGTGCCGTCCTGAAGAGTCAATAAACGCTCCAGCCATGCCATCAGAGCCTCATCCATAACCACTGCTAACAGGGATAGCACCATGGAAGACAATGCAGCCCAAAAAGCGTATTGAGCCAACATTCGCCACTGAAAGGAGTGCACGTCCAGAGAGTCCAGCAGGGCTTCCTTTTTAACTTCATCCAGAAGACCATCCCGGGACCAGTTATCCAGTGTTGCTTGCAGAAATCGGTGCTGTTTTTCATTCACTTTCATGATGTCCTCCTAAGGTGTCTTCAGGAACCAGAGCCTGTCTTTTCACAGATCATAGTGAGAAGCCTCTATCAGCCCCTTGCATCAAAAGCCCGCCAGACCTTCATCATCGTTCAATGAGTCCGGACAACCTGGCAAACATCCGCCGGAATCCGGGTAAGCCTTTCATTTTCAAATGCTTATAGCGTACATTCCGAACCCCTATTTTTCGAGCGGGGTGTTGACACTTTCGCCTTAAATCCCTAATATTCGCCGCACTTGTTGAGCAGCCTATTGCTGATCACAGGGCCCAGGTGGCGGAATTGGTAGACGCGCTAGCTTCAGGTGCTAGTGTCCGAAAGGGCGTGGAAGTTCGAGTCTTCTCCTGGGCACCAATCATTAACAATGATTGGGCAGGACGCAAAGTCCATACAATTTAAGTGACAGGCCCAGGTGGCGGAATTGGTAGACGCGCTAGCTTCAGGTGCTAGTGTCCGAAAGGGCGTGGAAGTTCGAGTCTTCTCCTGGGCACCAATCCTCAAGATCTTGTCGTGTGATTCATGGCAAGAAAACCGGTAAATTCCCGGCTCTCTCATCTCTCTTCCTTTTTATTCTCTCTCATCTTTTATTTACTGTTTTTTCCGGATATGAGTCTCATTCACTTCCAGTATTTTGTGGCCGGATACCAATCCTTCATTGTCAGACACGCATTTGGCTTTCAGATCGTGGAAGTGCCACCTTTCTACAAACAGTTCTGATATATACCTGCTCTACCCCAGCAAATCAGCGGCTGTCGTAGACAAGCCGCTGGATTTTGCTATTAAATGACGTGGTTATTTTTTGAGATGATTCACGATGATGGCGAGTGTTTCTTCAATCTTGTCAAAGCGCTTATCGTGCTCGTCGAAGCGTTCATCAATCCTGTCAAAGCGCCTATCATGTTCGTCAAAGCGCTTATCGTGTGCGTCGAGTCGTTTATCAATCTTGTCAAAACGCTTATCGTGTTCGTCAAAACGCTTATCGTGTTCGTCAAAACGCTTATCTTGTTCGTCAAAACGTTCATCAACTCTCTTAAAGCCTGCAAGTGTTGCTTGTGTCAGTGCCGAAAGATCAGATTTAACCCTGATAACCTCAGATTTGACCCCTGCAATATCCAACTTTAAGTCTGCAATGTCATGCTGGTTAGTCATAGCAATGCTCTGTGTGTCTGCGCAAACCTTCACCAGACTGTGCATGTTAGCGTCCATCTGTCTATGTTGCTCCTCAAGTCTTTCAACTCTTGCCTCAAGGCTCATACATTTACCTTTACAGTTTGTTGTGTGAGCGATGAGCTTAGTAGACAATCGAGAGTGTCACAAAGGCACTTGGCAAAATTATTGACCGCCTGTTCACAGGCATCGGTTGATGCCCAGAGCAGGGTGGCATTCATTGCTGTTGTGCTGATGGCGGCCCTCCGGAATAGACGTCCATCCAGTAGTTCGTAGCCTTTTTCTTTGATCAGGGTTTCCCAGCTGTTACGGAACCCAATGATGCGTGTGTTTTCATACAGCCCTGCCGCTTCGCCTTCCCGGGTAATCTCACAAAAGTCCGCGTGGTTAGGGTCTGAGGGGAGGATCATGTGCTCTTTGCGATGGAGGATTGGCGGGTTGGTGAAGCTGGTAAAGTCAGTGGCTTTTATTTTCTCGCTGGCGAAGTCTAAGCCATAACTGAAGTGCAGTGATGGATAGGCTTCGTCGTAGAAATCCAGATAGTAGAGCAGGGTGACTTTGAAAGAGTCTTTATGGAGGCGAAGGATATCCCAGTGTTGTTCCGGTATGCCTGAATTCGTTGCTTTCTGATAAATCCAAGAGAAAAAATCCGGTGCGGTTTCACTCAGTGCCGAACGGTGGAGATAGAGTGCTCTAGGCAGTTTTTTGCCGAGCTCCAGTTGTGCAACGGTTTCATACCATTCTTGTTCATTCATGGCCTTTATTTATAGCTGAAATTCTTCAAGAAAGCGCTCTGGGGAGAGATTCCGGGGAATATAACCCTGACCATTGGTTTTTGGTGTCATTATACATACGGCTGCATTTCGGGAGTCGCTGTTGTAACTAACGTGAATGGGCTTGTCATGCCCATAAAAGTAGAGCCTGTCAAAGGGGAGCTGTTTAACGATCCATGTGGTTATCTCCAATGATGAGGTGTCCGGCACATGAAAATCGCAGGCAGCTCCTCCCCGGGAGCAGATGATGTCTCCCTTCCTATTTTTTTCAAAGCAGCTGTGCTGATCCAGTGTGGGGTAGATAGAAGGCAGCACGCCCTGTTCTTTGGCCAGTTTTTTTCTTGCCGTCGCCAATGGGGGGGAGCAAAAGCCGTAGGTGATTTCCAAGGCACCAAACTGCTCATAAACCGGATCGAGTATATAGATCGCCAAATCAGCAAGAGCCTGCCAGCTTTGGTCATTTAGCGGCAGGTTATCAATAGACGACGATTGCCAGGTTTCACCGCACTCAACCAGCTGCCGGTAGGTGAAGTGTTTGCTGCAAGGTTGGTTCAGCTGGGGCATGGTGAAACCTGCTATTGTTTCTTCTCTTGGGCACCATATCACAGACTTTAAAAAGCAGATCTTTGATCGGCTTTTTTAGTATTCAGATCTCGATTTTTTTCTCTTCTTTTAATTTGTGTTGCGCACACTCGATTCATCGATTAAAAAACAGTCTGATCTACAGTTAAAAGACTTGTTTTTTCTGACCTGGAACCTCAATGGAACTTAATACCTGGCTGACTTTTCTGGCCGCAACCATCATTATCAGCTTAACGCCGGGAGCCGGTGCGGTTAATACCATGGCCAACGCCATTCGCTCAGGGCTGATCCGGACCCTGCCATCCATCATGGGACTCCAGGTCGCTCTGATTATATTTCTGATTGTCGTCGCTGCAGGTCTTGGGGCCATCCTTGCAGCCTCAGAGACACTGTTTACCCTGATCAAGTGGACAGGTGCTCTTTACCTGATTTTCCTGGGCATCATGAAATGGCGTGAAGCACCCAATGAGTTTTCGGTCGAAAGCCAAATCCGCACCAGCAAGAAAAAATCCTTTGCCAGTGCCATTCTGGTGAATCTGACTAACCCCAAGGCCATTGTTTTTCAGGCGGCTTTCCTGCCGCAGTTTATTGATCCTGCGCTGACACTCTGGCCCCAATACCTGATTATGGGAATCACTATGATCCTGGTTGATAGCCTGGTCATGCTGGGTTACGCCAGCTTCGCCCTAAAGCTGATGCCATTTCTGAAAAAATACGGGAAGCTGCAAAACCGATTGTTTGGCTCAATGTTTATAACCTGCGGCGGGCTTCTGGCTGCCAGTCAGCGATAACTGTTCCAACGCACTATGGTCAATGTCTCACAAAAGGAAGAGGAAACCTCTGGTTTCGGAAAATACCTAGCCATGGATAATAGGAATCGTCAGCAGGGAACAGGACGTTCGTAAAGTCAGGAAGACTTTAGCTGACAAGGATTATTTCAGGCAGGACGCCTCGGGATACTCAGGAAGACTTGAATACCGCAGGAAGCGGACAAAGCAGGAAGCTTTGAAGTCAGCATTCAGATGGGAAGTAAATTGAGGCAGGACGCCTGAAGTGGTCAGGAAAGACCAGGATAGCAGGATGCTCGTTTCAGAGCAGGAAGAGGTTTCACAAGGATCGTACAAAAAGCAGACCGCAGGGTCTGTTTTTTGTACCCGGTGTTATTGACAAAGAACCTGCTCATACATATTATGCACCTCGTTCTTTGCCGGTATAGCTCAGTTGGTAGAGCAACTGACTTGTAATCAGTGGGTCCCGAGTTCGACTCTTGGTGCCGGCACCATACAAAAGCCCTGTTCATTCAGGCACTTAGAAGCCTCGACATAGTTCGAGGCTTTTTTGTTTTTAAGTTCAAGTGACATGTACGCGACATGAGTTCCCTAAATTACATCGTCGTCTTTAATAGATTTTGTTAATACCGGTGCTTCCATTCCACCGCTCTCGTCTCTCTCTATCTGTTCCAGTTCCAGGGTGAAATGCGCTTCCTTCAGGATTTTGCCAGCAGCTTTCTGCTCATCCATATTTAACTCTCCATTAGTCAGGGCCAATGCGACCATCCTCACTGCGCCGACAGCTTCACTGTTTGAAAAAATGCTGTCGAAGTTGGTCTGCTTACTCATTCTTATTATCTCCCTGGTTACTCCAAATACTGTATATATAAACAGTATCATAATTTGCTTTCCATGTGCGCAAGAAATAGCTGCAAGGAAGGTATATCTTTGACCCTTGTCTGATGCTGTGTCAGACTCGGTCCCCATCATCCTGAGCTGCTGAAAACAGTCATAGGATGGGGACCGACCTATCAGGAGCCTCGGTATTCTTGGCCGGGTGTCCTGTGAATAAAAAACCGTTCTGCGGAAATAGCAGGGGTGTTTCTATGGCACTTTTCAGCGCCCGGCACCAATTCCCACTCTTGCACGAGGTTGAGCGGTTTCATTCAACCTTTAATCAGACAACAGTCTCAACCTATTTTGGCCAAATTACTGGCAGAAAAAAGACATTTGCCAACTATCTGGCAGGTGATGGCTGAGAGTTGGAAAGAGCGTAATAGAGGGATAGGTATGCGCTTGGGTAGAGCGATGGAGCTACAACACAAATCAGAAACAGATTTAGCCAGATCTCTTGGGGTATCCCGTTCGACTATAGGAAACTGGAAAAGAGGTGATTCAGCTATTCCAGCAACTCATTTGGCTTCTCTCTGCACCTTGCTCGATATAACTCCTGACATTCTGATTATGGGTGAATCGTTCAATCCAGAAACCCTGCTCAGTAAAGAGGAAGTAGAACTGTTGCGCTACTTCCGCCGTTATCCTGAAAGAGTTCGACACAAGGTCATTGACTGGCTTGAAACTTTTTCCCGTAATCTCCGTTAGCGGACTACTTCCCGTTTTGCTTTTCTCAGCTCTTTTAACTCCTCCTGAACTTTCTTGATCTCCTGTCGGTAATAATTTCTTTTCTTCTCAAACTGTTCAGGAGTGATTCTCTTTTTGGTTTTTAGCCAGCCTTGCTGGTTGATGGCTTTCCGGTGCTCATCAATCTTGTCTGCCAATTCCATTGCCTTGAATTTGAAGCTATCTTCTGGCCTGAAAGGCCGAAGCTTGAAACCCAGTGAAGCCAGAACAGAATCCCATGTCAGAATCGGATTTTTCATACCGTCCAAACCGGTGAACTGCTGACCACCAAGAGCTTCGCTCAAGCCATTGGCAGCATTCACAACCCCTTCAGCTAGAACGTTAGGCTGTTCTGCGACCTGTCGATCTTGAGCGACATCATTAGCCAGACCTTCAATGATTTTCTGTTGGTGGTAACTGCCAGGGGTTAACGGGTTGGATGGAGCCCAGGCCTGATAGAGATAATTAATACTCTTGCTGATCTTCTCTGACAGTGGGGCATGTCTGTTATAAATCTCTTTGCCTTTCCAGTCCTCATTAAGCACGGCAACATCAATCAATGATCGGAATGGATTTGAACCCAGTGCATCACTTCCCCAGAAGCTGGCAAAGGGGGCCATCTGCTCAGGCAAGGCCAACTTTCTATCACCAGCTTCCCCGGCAAAGGGATTACCAAGGGCATGAGCGTTAGCCATTGATAGCCGATAACCTTCCAGACCAGGTACATGAAATGTATTCAGGCCACCCCATAACGCACGACCGCGTTCCCATTTCGGGCTAACTGTTTTCTCAGCCTGTACTCGATCCCAATAACCGCCTGGCTCCATTTCTCCATTGACCAGCAAGCCCGTATAATTCACCGCTTCGTAAGCGGCTGCCAAAGCAATAAGACGCTCTGGTCTTTCCACTGCATTTTTCACAATGGCAGGAATAGCCAGATAGGTGTAAGAGATGAAAGGGCTTCCAATGGGAAAGTCCCGGATTGCCTTGATAGCGGTGGGCAGATCGTTGTAATCAAAGAAGAACTGATTCGCTGACTGGACAGCTTCTCTGGGAGTCTTACCCGCTTCGCGCTCTGACATATAAACTGCCATCTTGAACAGTTCATCTTCTTTTCGGTAGAGCGTTTGGGCAGTTTGGGCAGCTGCTTTGATAGGCTTCTTGATCAAACGAGAAGGGGGTTCCACAATCGCCTTGGCAACCGCAAGGCCGGTTTTCAATTTAGTGTCCGCTTCTTTAACGGCATTCTTGCTGGATATCCACCACTCCTTGATACGCATTAAGGTATCCAGCGACTCAATAACCTTCCCTTCTTCTACTTCCGGCTGAGTGCGCAGTTTCTCGGCCAGGTCTTCCAGAACAGAGCTGGCCCCGCCGTCGCCTTTAATAATGGAGGCAGACCAGTCACTTCCAAAAAGACCAGAATCCAGAGCTTCCCTAAACACCGGATCAGCTTCCGGGTTACGCCCAAAAATCAGAGAAGCACTTTTACCCAGGTACTTGGGAGAGTGCCCGGCCATGGAATACATCTCAGTATTTGACCAGGTGTTATTAAAGTGAGTGACTGGGTTATAAACCGTTTTGTAGAGCTTCCAGCGATTCAAAATGCCTCTATAGGTATTCGCTGCTGCGCTTGTGCCCAGTGGTGATCGGCCATGGTGTCGGATGGCATTCCAAATATCAGGGCGAACATACTGATCAGCCAAGGCACCGTATTTTTTAAGAGGCGACTTCTTGCCAATGCCAATATTGGAAACCTTGACCCATTCCTTACCATTGGTCACTTGAGGCGAGTCACTGACCCACTCGCTGTTATCCCGAATGGTCTTGAACATGGTAGCCAGAGAAAGATCGTGGCTGACTTCTGCCATACCTCGAACAAACCGATAACCTGCGTCTTCGATCTCACCCCAGGCCTGTCGCTCAGCTTTCGTCCAGTCACGATGAAAAACAGCCTTTCCCTTAACTTCGCCTTTTAACGTCCAAGTTCTGTCAGCGGCTGCCAACTCAACATTAGGTACTGTGGGCAGTTCGTCGTCGAGCAGGATAAACGAGCGCAGCTTGCCATTTTGAATACCGGTATATTCCCGATAGTTGTGCTGGCTAATATCTCTCAGCTCGGCTCGAATCTCGGCCATTTCTGCGGCGGTATCAGACTCAAACAGGCCATCCTTTTTCTTTTCCAGTTGATCCAGTTTGGCACTCAGTTGCTGATGTTTCTTGAGATCAGAACGAGCCAGATCAGAAAGATACTCTACGTCAAAGCTGTCATCTGTGCCTCGCGCAATGGAGTAGCTTCCAGAAAGGCTCTGTCCTTTGGCTTTGATAAAGTCCTTATCCAGTTTCAAATGCTTGGCGTAATAACGATGGAGATAGCCACCCGTTTCCAACTCAGGATCAAGCATTCCCAGGGATTTCATGTTCTCTGCGGCATGGGAAATAAATTCGTCCAGCTCTGCAGCCTGACGATGAATCAGGTTAAAGTCCCTGACGATACCTCTCTGTTCAATCAGATCGGCCATCTGGGCCCTCTCGCTGGGAGTGAACTTCTTAAGCAGGAAATCACCGGCCTTTTCCACCTGCCGATCGATCATCTGGCGCATGAGTTGCTGCCGGGCTTTAATCTCTCTGATCTCTTTCCCACCCCGACCAATCAGGGGCAGGTGCTCGATAGCATTTCCCAGTTTAGCGACAGCATTAGACGCTATAGATCCCTCACCAAGCAGATTGGCAGCCCTGACACCATAACTTGCCATTCCACCTACTGTGGCCCCCTTGGCCACATCCAACCACCATTGAGCAGAACCTGGCTCATGCTCAGAGCTGACACCTCCATAAACACCGCCGCCCATAGCACCGATGGTGTTGTCCTTAGCCCATTCTCTCGCAATAGTACGGACTGCTACGGGTAACGGGTTGGCGTAGAACGTTGATTGCTGCGGGATGTCGTAACGCTCGCCGAAAGCACGTCCTTGGCCGTCGATCACATCGACCATATCCAGATCAGCTTGCCGGGCAAAACCATTCAGATTACCAGCTACCTGCTGAACTTCAGCCATGCTGTCAGAATCCAGCTTCCCGGCTATATACGATGCATTGCTCTGATCAACAGCTTGCAATAACTTCTGGCTGCCTCCGCCTTCTCCAGTTCTCAGAAAGCGCATGTCTTCCCGGCTCATTGAGAGAAAGCCAACCGGCTTACGCTGGTTATCCAGTAGCAGGATGCCTTCTTTCTGTTGTTGGTTGACGGTGAAATACTCTTCCAGATCGGATGCGCTGCTGATTGCAGGTTGCTGGGTATCTCTGCCTGTCAGACGACGCTCAGTAACTGGCACAGAGTCTTGACGGGCTTTTGGCGGAATTGGTAACTCCACACTGCCTTCTACGTCTAACTGATCGGCAGCCATGTCATTGTTCAGCTCTCCCCACTTATTAGTGGGATGGTTATAGCTGTACTTGCCTGAAGGGCCGATAACGACCGATCCCTGAGACTCTACTCCTGAGCCTTCCATGAGGTTATGCAGTCGGCTGGTTAGCTCTTTATCTGCAGTACTCTGGATAACACCTCCAGAAGGGTGATTGTGAACAAACCAGGCTTTCTTTGCGCCCGGTGTATTGGCGACTACACCCGCAACTGTTCCGGGGTATACCGGAGCATCGCCTTTACCTCCGGTAAACATACGAGCCACCCTGAGTACTTCCCCATTCTCATCAGTGACAACAGTGAAAAAAGATTCTTGAGCATCTTTTCGATAGGGAGCCACCACATGAGCCAGATCGTCAGGAGAACGGATAGAACGAATACCGGTAGGCAGGGTGGCAGTCTTAACATGCCGAACGGTTCTGCCCATCACCGTTAAGGCGTCGTCTTTGTTGTCTCCTGCTCTGAGGAAAACATCGCCTCGTCCTCTGGGCTCTGCGTCGGACTCGGCCACTCTAGCGGTGGCTCGTCCACTTCCAGACGGTTCGCCTTCTCGGTAGCCTGTTGCATCATCTTGAGAAACAGCTGATTCTTTCTGCGGTCTTTCGGTTTCAGCGGAACGACCCGCCCCTTCGATGTCGGTCTGGATGGTTTGTGCTTCATCGCCGTATCGTCCTTTCAGGGTTCTGTCGGTTGTGTTGATAAAATCCTGGCGGCTGGCCGGGGCTGACCCAAACAGATCATCCCCACCCTTGCTAACCTCTGTTTCCAGCTGAACGCCGATCTCTTTCAGAGTCTCGCCCATACGCTTGGGTGATCGCATATTGCGGTCTATATATTGAGCCAGCTGTGCAGTAATCTCGTCGGTCTCACCCAATAGAGACTGCTGATTCAGAATCTCGCTGACAGCCTGACGATCCCTGCGGCTGCTTCTGACAATATCCACTGCATCCATAAGATTAGGAACAATGTTCGACTCTCCGCCGAGTTCTGGATCGAACGATCTGGCTCTGGCAAAAGAAGGTGCGGCAGAGTTCAAACTGTTGAGCAGATTGCGAAGATCCGGGTCAGCCTCTTCTGCAAACATAGTCAAAAGCCGCTCATCGTCGTAAGCCTTGGTAAACACCGCTGCCTGAATTCTTTTAACCGCATCGGCATTAGGCTTGCCGTGAGCATCAACCAGCGAACCTCCGTCCAGCGTTCCAAGCCGATTCACAAACCGTCGGATAAAGGGCAGATTTTCCTCGTTGGCGATGCCACCGTTTTCGTCCGGTGCATACATAAGAATGTCATCGTCTGTCAGAAGATCACCGTCGGCCCGCGCTTGTTCCGTTGGGCTCATGCGGGCTATATCACTCTGATTGGCTTCCCTGGCAAAGAAGGCACGATTGTCATTATCCAGGGGCGTTTTGCGAACACGGACCATGACAGGCTTTTCCATACCTGCAATCTGATCGGCGTCCAACCCATAAGACTGGGCATTATCATTTAGCCACTGTTTATACCCGGCTGGATCTCCGGCTTCATAATCATAACGAAGGGCAGATACTCGCCCATTGCCCGATTCAACCACTCTATCCGGGCCAATGATCGGAGCCCCGTCGCTGGCCTTGGGGCTGGCTCCCATCCATTCAGGTCTGAGATTAGCGGCCATGTTACGGATCTGAGCCTCTGAAGAACCCCGGCTACGATCTCTGGGCTGTAGTTGCTCTGGGTAGTCGGGATTCGCGACGCCATTAGGTCCATTAGAAGTGATCAACTCGTCAGCTTCTATTACGGCATAATCCACATCAATTCCTGTTCCTCGAATGGTCGTCACACGAGAGAAAGGAACCGATCCTGAAGCAGGCTGACTGGCTGGCTTGATCGCTGGGTCTAACTCAGAGGAATGGATACCGGGATCAACTGGCGCAGCTTCTGGCGCACCTGAATTAACTTGCGGATTTCCTTGTTGGTTTGCTGAATGACTTTCCGGTATTCCTGAAAATGCTCCTGCGGCATCGGGGTCTGGCAGTTCATCGGCTATCTCCTTATTAAGAACAAAATACTCACTTCCATCATCAAGTGTTTCCACTCGACCGAGCTTGCCCAGGAAATCCTGAACATTGTCATAACCGGCCTGCTTGGCCAGTCGCTGAACCTGTTTGTCTTTAACCAGCCCAGGCAGTGCCTGCAGCCATTGCCCTGCTTTGACCATGCCAGCATCGAACAAAGCTCCTACTCCTACTTCCATGGCTGCATTCTGGAGACGGGCTGTCAGGTTCTCCCCGACTGTCATGTTTTCAGCGCCTTCTGGTCGATAAGCAAAGCCCAGAGGTCCACCGACTGTGGCACTCTCTACCACGGCCCCCTTTATGCCTTCTCCTACCGGAGCAATCCCCCGTGCAGCTCTGAGTGCACGCAACCCAGCGACTCCAGCGCCGAAAGGCAATAACATGCCTGCGCCTTGGCCCAGTAAATTCTGGAGAGGTTGATTAGCCGTTTCTTCATTGCGAAGTAGCTGCTGTGCTCGCTCCCATGCAGCTACCTTCAGATCCTGGCTATTCAACTTGTCTTCGTCCGGTGCATTGGCATACCCCAGAGTGACACCATCGTAAAATGAACGACGAAATACATCCTGCTTGCGCGCTTCATTAGAGGTCAGATGGCGGGTAATATCTCTCTGCCGATTCAGTTCATCACCCGTAATCTGAGCAAGCTTTAACACCTTGCCTGCTTCCGGATTAAGACCTTGTACAATTTGTTCTACCAAGGCTCGTCCTTCGTACCCAGGATAAAGCCCCTGCTCCAGATCATTAACCAGAGTGGAGAACTCATTTTCGCGAATGTAGTGCAAGCCCGTTTCATAATCGCTCTGGAGAGTGGCCAGATCCCTGCCCGGCATTTCTGGCCTAATAGGTTCATTGAGTGGAGGCTGACCCATGATGGATGTTGAGAGCGCCTGTTGTTCCTGAAACTGACTCAGCTGCTGATCATAGTCGGTCATAGCCGCCTGATGCTGTTCTTCTTCTGCCAGTAACTCGTTATATCGAGAATCAAAAAGCTTTGGAGCAGCAGCCTGATGAGGAATCAAATCAGCAAAGGCATTGTCTGTAGCAGGAGTTTTTTCAGGGATTAAATCATCGAAAAGCCCGCTATCACTGGCGGGCTGTTGTTTCTGGGGAATAAGGTCAGCGAAGGGGTTGCTCACAAGTCGACTCCTTGTATTGAATAGCCTTGCTTGGCGATGCGATCAAGTACGTCCTGACGATCAGCCCCTTTGTTAATGGCCTCTGCTGCCTGAACAATAAGCTGTTTGGGGGGCGCTTTGCTTCCGGGTTTGGGAGATGGCGAACCTTCTTTTTCCTCTGGATACATGGCTTGCATCATGTCTTCAACAAAACGGCTGGTTTCTTCCATGTCTCCTGCCATGGTGGGATTGTTCGCCGCTTTCATATACAGATCATTTCGTACTTGAGCCTGGCTTTTGGTCTTGGAAAGCAGGAGATAGCCCAGGGCTTCTTCTGCTGGCAGATCCCAGGTTTTGGCAACCAGTTGCAGATTTTTTGAAAGCGTTGTGGCTTCGCCAGAAGCAGGCACTTGTAAGGGTTGATTAGTGCTATCCGTAGCAGGGGCATAGCGCCAGCCAGAAGGGGTAAGAATGGCATCGGAATATTGTTCCTTGCCATCTTTGCCTACTACTTTGACTCGATCTGTTTTTGTTATGGATTTATTGTTGAGAGCATCGGTTTTAACAAACTCTGGCGTATCAGGATCAGCCCATATTTTGGCGAGCTGCTTATAACGCATTTCATCCATGAGAGCTTGATGACGCTTGCTCTGCCCGTCGTATAACACAGCATCTGTCATACTCAGAATAGGCTTTTCAGCGTTAAATCGATCATAGGTAATTCCACCGCTATGTCGAACGGGGGAAGCATCCAGCTTGTTGGCAATGTTGGCTAGGGCATAAGGATTGTCGATCTCGCTCCCGGCTCTCTGCATGAGAGACAAACGTTCTGCTGCCATCTTGTCCTGAGCAATAGCGCCGGGGTCAATACCCGCCAGTTTCATTTGCTGAGCCATTCTCAGCTCATCGCCGCGATCAAAGGTAACAGGACGTAGCGGAACCTGCCGACTGGAAAGATCACCCGCCTGCTGTCTTCTCGCATCCAGTTCAATAACATTGTTCAAGGCATCAGCCATACGCTGCTTACGGAACTCGTTTTCCAGCTCTATGAGCGGACGCCGGACATTAGCCTTAAGCTCTCCCGCGAAGTTGGTCAAATCTCTCAGAAAGTCCATATTCAACCCCTATGCGATCTGAGCGCCAAAGCCCCAACTACTACTGCTGCCTTTGCTGGAACCTTCGCTCTTGCTCTTCTGTCCTTTACCACCAAAGAAAATATTGGCGATGGTGCTCAGGTCTTCTCGGGTCAGGTTTGCATTGCGCACAGCAGCGTTATAGCTGCTTTGATTTTCCTGGCTGGCCAAGGCCGTCATTAACGATTCAACTTCCTTGTTAATAGCGTCCATGCTCCCGTTGTAGCTGTCAGTCGCTGTCTGATTCGCTCTACTGCGTTGAGCGACTGTCAGGCTACTGTCGTTATTAATCTGGGATTTCTGTTCTTTCAGGCTGGTATTAAGAGCATTTCGACGTGTCTCTCCGGCTCCGCCAATACCTGCCAATTGCTCAGGCGTAAGAGCTTGGTAGTTCACCGTTGGCGTGCCTTGAGTAGCAAAAGTGTCCATGCGACCGTCGGTAATTCCATTGAGCATGTCGTAATAACCTTTAACCTCATCTGGCGTTAAAGGGTTGGATTCACTGCTCTGCTGGCTTTTATTCTTGCTTTTGCTGGAACCTAGATTAAATCCCATGGTTTAAGCCCTCTCTGGTAAACCACCGTATTCCCCGGCGGGAGATCAGGTGGGCATTAATGGTTTTAGCTTGGGAGTTGCGCATAACAGCCAGGGAATACAAACGTCGGTAGGTCATGGGAGAAGCATCTTGAGCAATTACGCAATTGCAGAGATAAACGTGTTTTCCCGGACGGATCGGAAAGCGTCTCTTGATGCACTCTTCCAGACCAAATTTACGAACAACGGCGAGACTTACTTTGTCCATTGGGTAATAACTGAGCCAGCCCCAAAAATCATCCGGATTTTTTCCGGTCAACATAACCCAGTTACCCAGTTGCCATTCCTGCTCAACGATAGCAGTCAAAACATCGGTATCGACTCCGACATAGGTGGAGCCGGGTCGATCTTTCATATGGTGAACAATCGTAGCAACGGGGTTGTCCATATCGCCGACCTTAACGCCAGTGTTCCAGGGTGTAGCCCTTGATCACAAAAGCCAGGCGACCCACTTCTGGATCGTCTGAGTCGATGTCTTCGCCGAGGTTGCGAAGAACCAGACTGCCGAACTTGATCAAAGTACCTTCTTTAACATCCGACTCTTCGGAAGGGGCCCTAAGCATGTGTTCACCTGAAAATGCAAAGGCTCCCAAGAGACGCCCATCTTCCAGTTCAACGGCAAGACTAACGTCTTCTCCCAAAGGCTTAACCGGAATCACGTCAATCCCTTCGAAAACAAAGGACTCAGGTAGTGAGATAAAGTCAGCTTCCTGGTGCTTTAATAACCCCAGTTCACGGACATCCACATGACACACAGAACGTACCACACGGTTTGAAGGCCAATTAGGATGAACTAAACGGGTAAGATCTTTACGAGGATGCTCTGGCTTCTCTGCAGGCTTCTCTGCAGGCTTCTCTGCAGGCTTCTCTTCTGGAGCGTTATTCTGTCCGGCTGTATCTTCCGGTTTTGGTTGGGTGACGTCCGTGTCTTTATTCGCGGTTGGCATATCAATTTCCTGCGTGGGTGAATGGTTCTGACAAAACTCTTTCATCCCACTTCGAAGATACGCCTACGGTGCACTCATAGCAACACAACAACTAAGTTACAACTCTGATCACAGGTCAGAATCAGCCTGTCTGATCCGTTTTCACCGCTTCGCCATACCCTGGCAGGTTTATCAATATCGACGATCTGCCAGCCTGCTACGGGTCGGCCCAACCCATGCTCAATGGTAAAAGCCTGATTGGCTGAAACACTGAGGGTAATAGGCCGGGTCTGAACGGAAGGCAGAAGCGTACTCATGCTGTACGCTTCCAGAAGTACATAACGACGTAGGGCTGCATTACATTGAAGGGCTGACCACCTCCAGTCGTACCTGTCTTGTATCCTCCATGCCTTTTAGGGTCAGGCAAATCGGATTGATAGCTCCAGTTGTTCTGGCCTCTGCCTCCATCTGCAGCCCACTTGCCAAAAAGCTCGCCGTCTACTGAGGAGTGTTTGTGTGCAACCATTTCCGATTCAGTTTGCTTATGCTTAAACTCACCGCCCGTTTGACCTGCGCTGAACGTTAACTCCTCGCCCCTGCTATCTGTGGTCGTACCGTGGCCTACGAGTGTGCGACCGCCTCCGGTCAGTTCCCAGGTGCCATAGCCAAAATAGTCCTTGGGATTGGTTGATGTGGTGCTGATATGAATATCGCCCACCCGGTATTTCAGTTTGTCATTCTCTGCCTGAAGTGCTTCTACCTGACTATTAAGAGCTGTGGTAGTGACAAGATCTTCATAGCCAGTAATCTGACTAAGAGCGATAGAACCACCCTGCATAGCTGTGATCGCCTCGTTCAAACGCTGAAAATTTGCCATGATGGCTTCTTGAGAAGTGATCGGGTCAAGAATCACACCGCTCATTTTCTATCCTCCTTGCTCAGGCTATTAGCTTCCTGAATGCGTGTAACTGGGTTCAAAGCTGATCAGCTGGACATACCCTTCTGTGATCAGCTCATGCTCAAATTGCTCGTTGGCAGTGTTGACTGGAATTTCTGCGTAAACCCGCTGGGCTTTTTCCTTGTAGAGCTTTAATGCTCCGATCTGAAGAAAGTCAGGTTCTCTCCGGTAAAGATCAAATGAGTCACTGACAATCGCTGGCTCATCTTCATCGGGATAAACTGAGTAAGTCCCTTGGTGGTCATGAGTACCCAGAATGGAAAAAAACACTCTGTTGAGGCTGGTCATGCCGTAGGGATTGGGTTGATCGGGCCAGGTTCTAAATTGACTGCGAACAGGTTGTTCAGTGCCATCGTTCAAAACATCAGGAGAAAAACGCGAGCCCATCAGCCAAAGTCCATTCTGACCATACCAACCCATTCGATCACCTGCGCGTATAAGCCCTTTGGCTTCGATATCTAATTGACCCCATCCACCTTCGACCGTGTTGTATACATAAACCCGGTTATCGTAGAGCAGATAAAGGAAAGTACCTTGTGGGTCGAGCATCAGTTCAGCGTCGTTATCAGGCGCTCTGAACAAATCTTCGATGTCGCTACTGAGTGGCTCATCCCGGCCCAGTTCGTATACGCCGCTTCTATCCAGGTGATAAAGCCTTTGCCCGTCGGTAGTGATACACCGGTGGTTCACGGCTCCATTACCGTTAACGATTTTATCTCTCTGGAAATTGTATTTACTGTCACCGGTTACGGCCCAAAGACTGGAAGGCGTAGCAACGATCAAACGATTACCAAAAGCACACAATGCCGTTACATCGTTCTGGGTACCACTCTGAAATTCAATGGCATTAAGTGGGTCCCATAAATGCGGCTTATCATGCTCAGTGTGATAAATAGTATGAGTGCCATCGCCTGCCCAGATCCGGTTTCGCCAGCTGGCGATGGTTCGGGTTTTAGGCAGAGCATATGGGCTATCTTCACTGTCTTTCACTTCATTCGTGATGGAAACAGATTCATAAAGATCTGGACTTTCATCGGTATTCGCTCGACGGCGAAGATAGAAAATATCCTCGCCCGAGCCAATATATAACCGCTCTTCCCGGTCTCCGTAATTAATCAAACTCTGGAAAGTAGCACCGCACATCTGAAGGTTTGCCACACGGGGAGAGAGGTTAGTTTCTACTGCATTCCATACAAACAGATGACCATACCGCTCAAAGGCTATTCTGTTGCCCCAACCAATAGCCCGGTTAATGTTTCCGGTAATCAGCTGTCTGGCCCCTGGCCGGGCTTCCAACCGGTTACCACCCAGAGGGATTAAGTTCTGGGCAATCCGGATGGCTCCCGGTTGGTAACGAAGACTGAGCATCAGGCAAACTCACCGTGCCAATGGGGTGGGGTGTAGGTGATCTGTTCTCCCGTATCGGGATCAGTCATCGTTACCGGTTCACGACTGTATGCCGCTTCATACTTGGTTGTCTTTTCAGGATCAGCGTCCACTTCTTCTTTAGTACCCAACACTTCCAGATGAATATAACTATTCAGCTTTTCTCTCTCTTCATCTGAACTGGTACGGCAAAGCGTAACACTGTGAAATTCACCGTTATGTTGAACAGGTGTCATACAGATATTCAGAAAAGGATTGCCTGATTCATCGACATCGCCTTTTTCTACAAGCTCCTGTCTTAATGCAGGAAGGTTCGAGGTATACGTTAATAGATCCATAAATTTTGCACTCATTAAGTACTTCCTGAATTAAAACAAATCAACCAAAACCGCTACGCCACACTTATTTAATCCTTTCCCGTCTTGGGTATCAGGAATAGAAGATAAATGTTCGCAGTGCACTTCAACCGGTTGCCCTTCGGGTTGATAACGAACTCCGAAACGCCCGATTGGGTTTTTCATATCGTAGGGGTCGTAATCAAACTGGGTGGCGTGCATGTCGATTCCAGCATAACCTGTAAACTGTCCAGCACAGCCAACAAGAAAGATTATTAGAGGCAGAATCAAATACTTCATTAGAACACCCTCCCTAATGCTGAAACCTGCTCATCTGTTAAAGATTTATGCCAGATACGAAAGTCTCTGATGTGCCCATTAATTGAGAAGAAGCCTTGATTATTTGATCCAATTATCATCTTCGTACTTCTTGGTAGCGGTGTTGCATCACTCAGTTCAACAGGGACCCCGCCATTGATATAGCCCTTCACAGCATTAGGCAGAAACTGTAGGCACACATTTACCTTTTTATTTCTTGAATTAATAAGCTCTGAGTTTGTTCTTGTTATTTTGCTACTGACTCCACTCAGACCAAAGTTAACAGACTTGTTTGCCTTCCAATCTGCAAACAATGTTCTTGTGGAAGAACCGTAATAAAATTCAAATATTCTCAAACCGTCTATATCAGAATCTGTGCTGCATGAAAAAGAAACAGTCATCCCTTTGTCTGTAAAGTTATTTGCATCGATATTTTCCAAAAGATCACCTGACCTAGTTACAGGCGTCTCTCCTGTAGGTATATAGGATGACAAGTGTGACTGCTCTTCCACCTGGGCTCCTGCTATCTCCATATATGCTTCGCCGCTGTTTAATGCATTAGTTACCGAAGGCCAACAAAATGGAGTTACTGTTTTGTCGGCATTGGCAGTGCCACTAGCCCATATTCGATAAAAACCATTAACTGGCTCTCCCCAATCATCTTTATCGAAGTTATGGGACTGTATATCCATTTCGTTAATCTGACAGCGTATTCTAGTTATTTCTACTAACGGTCGAACCCAAGCAGAAACTGTAATTTTATTACCGTTCGTAATACGTGCTGTTCCACGAAACCACGCATAATTACTTCCTGTCCCAGCCTTCATCTTAGTCGTCTTAATTGTGCTGCTAATATCCGAATAATAAACTTCTCTAGTTCCATCTGAATTAGGTTCAACTCTATCTTCAGAATTCAATAATATATTTGTACTGCTCCCTTCAAGAAAAATACCCTCTTTCTGCACTCGAGGTTCATTAACATCGGCGCTAACTAGAACTCCAGACTTATTAATATAAGTCGCTGAGCTTGATCGGGTTAGTTTTGCTGATTTAGTAGGCATATCAACCATCTTACTGCCATCCTGAGCAGCAGAAACATCAATCTGATCCGCTGGCCCAAAACCTTCCTGAATCCTCAAGTCAGAAATCAGTGGCAGATGAAAATCAGGTGCAGGGATAGCCGCCAAGCGCAAGGCATCTTCTACCCGATCCAGCTCAGCTATCTGCTTTGCTCGATTAGCCTGATCCAGCGCTTGCTGGGAATAGTTGTAACTTTGGTCACGGTTCTGCTTTGCTTCACTCGCATCGGCAGCGGCACTTCTTGCAGACTGTTCGGCGCTGGTTGCGCTGTCTTCTAGAACCTGCTTTCGCTCCTTGACGACATTCAGTATCTCTGTTGTATTTTTGGTCAGGTTATCAACCGACTCGACCAACTCTTGTGTGCTCATGCTGGGTTGCTCCTTTTACCAGTTATGATTTTGATTACTTGAAAGCGTGTTGTTCGATAAAGGCAGACTGCATAGAAACCAGAGCCGCTGCCTGAACCACCTGCGACGTTGCTAAAAAGGTGTAAGGCCCAGTCACAACCTCATTAGCCCGATCGGCTGACGCTTTCGCCTGGGCAGCCAGATCCGCTACATTTGTTTCTTTCTGCTCTACCTCTGTACGGATTGCGCCTGCGTCCTGAATCAGTTGCTGAACATCGTCTTTCAGAGTGCCGGTTGTGGTGTTGACCTGTTTGGACTCGTTCAGGTGCTCCAGTGTGGTATCTCTGGCAGCTTCTGTTTCCTGCTGAGCAGTCTGGGCCAGTGACAGGCTATTGGCCGTATCCGTCTTATCCTGAGCAGTACCGTTTTTACTTTCCTGAGCGGCATTGGCTGCGGATGTGGCTGTATTCGCCTGGCTGGTTGCCTCGGCTATTTTTTCATCGCCTGCTGTTTCAACCCTGCTGACTTGTTGGTTGCCTGTCTGGACCACCCGGTTAATCTGGTCATTACCTTCAGTCGTTACCCGGTTGACCTGTTGGTTTCCCTGGCTGGTTACAGCATCTTTCTGGGTAGTACCTTCTGCCTTTACTGCGGCTATCTGGGTCGACCCTTCCTGCTGAGTCAGGCTGACTTGTTCTGCTGAACGGTCTGCTTCCTGCTTGGACCGATTCGCTTCTGAAGTTGCCAGGGAGGCTTTCTCTTCTGCTACTTGTCGATCCTGACCTGTAGCGGTTCGATCTTCTGAAGTCTGCTGAGCATCGGCGGTGGTCTGAATCTGCTTGTCAGTCACATCTTGCTGAGCCAGATCCACCTGGTTAGCAAACTGTTCTACTTCTGCTCGTTTTTCACCTACAACGGCAGCATGATCAGCGGTATCAAACATACCGTTAATCATCTTGTGCCACTCTGATTCAGGCGGGAATTTTCCAGCGCTAAACTGGGCTAACATCTGTTCACGAGGGGTAAGGTTGCTCATGGCTTTTTATCTCCGCTCACGGCTTTTTATCTCCGCTCATGGCTGCTCATCTCCCGGAATCTGGACAAAAGGCTCACCATGGGTATTCCCATTGCCAGTATCAGAGAGAATCTGGGCTTGTCCTGGCTCTCCCTGATACGCCGGTGTGACGATAGTGTCCTGGTTGTCGAGATAATTACCGCTATTCACCTCAGCCAGAGCAGTAGACAGGTTCTCACCGGGAACAGACGCGCCGTAGTATGTGTTGCGCTCATGCAGCTCTATATCGTGGTTGTTGCTGTTGGCACTCTCTAGCGACTCCCAGAATCGGTTTGCAAACTCACGTGGCTCACCGACCATTCCACTCTTATCGAAATGGGCACCGTATAAACCAATCACGCCATCAACCAGAAATGTTTCCCACTCATCGGGAACGGTGTTCGCAGTCATAGGGAGGGTAAAGCACAGGTTTAACATCATCTGTTTGTCTGGAGCAGGCCAGATGTGCAGACGACCACCGTACTCTGCATAAATACGAGGTTTACCCCTGCTGGCGTTACTGTTGTTAAAAGCCTGGCTTCGGTAGTTGAGAATCTTGTTCATGGTGGCCTTAACCAGCTTTTGCTCTCCGTGAAGAGAGATCAGCGAATCAATGCTGCCTTTAAGGTCAAATACATCCTGGCCAGGGTAAGCGACGAATGAGAAAAGCCGCTTGGTGAACCACCAGGGCTTTTTCGGTTTCTTTTGTGCTTTGACCAACGTGTGATGCAACCAGCGCTTTACTTTCTTCTGGGTGTCTTCGTCGTCTCGAATCTTGAGCAGGCCAATCACGTCGGTCACGATCCGGGCCTCTCGGTCACTGTCGGGTCTGGGGTACTGTGGATCTATCATGGCCAGCCTGTTAAAAAACAGGCGCATTACCGGAGAAGGTGAATGCGCCCAAAATTACAAGGAAACAGCGTTCAGACGCTTTTATTCAAAATCAATGACACCGTTCAGATTGCGCTTCTTGCACACAGTGGATGCGTACAGAAGACACTGACGATGCTTGGTCTGAACTTTGTTGGGCGTATTTTCCCAGTCAGTCATCTGGAAATTTGTTCCCTTATGGACACGAACCTCAATGCCATGCTTGAAGTTCATGAACCAGGAACGTTTTGCAGGCAGGTTCTCTTCGTAGATATAGATCTTGCCGTTGTCCTTCATGGCTTCGAAACCTTTGAAGGCGTCCGCTTCGGCTGGAGAGAACTGCATCTTGTTTTCAACCATTGCGCAGTGTTTATCCCAGACATCCTCTCCGCAGAAAATTACGTCGGGGGACTTCTGGTTCAAGGTGCAGGCTCTGCGAGTCTTACGCATTCCAGCCCTGTACTCATCATCGTCGGCAAGACTGTACTTGGTGACTCCGCTTTTGGTGATGTTGTGAACATCCCAATACGCATAGCCACTGGCAGAGGGGTCGATGCCACCCACTATAGCGCCCGGTGTCATGATTCGGCCCAGGCCCAGGATGGAGCGACCATCAGAATCCTGATTACCAATCAGACGACTGGCAAAATGGTTGTTCATGGATTCTTTCAGCTGGGTTGTTTTGGTCTCAATCAGATCAAGTAGCTTGTACTCACCTGAGTTTTTAACCATTTCTTCCCGGTTGTACATCTGGGTACCCGCGATATGACCCCAGAGGAACTTGGCGTAACTGGTGGCATCTTGCGGAGTCAGGTCAGCGTCGTCGTATCCGGTGAAGTCCTTAACTGTGCTGTTAGGCTTATCCAGAAGTGGGATGGTGATTTCTGTACTGATGTCACCCTGATATTTGATCAGGTTGTTCATCTTGAGATAGGCATACAGTGCATGTTCTATCTCAAGCTCATTCACGACTTCTTTATCCAGCTCATGCAGAGTATGCAAGAACAGGTCTTCTGTTTTCTGGGTCCCTGCGAACAGGGGCAAATTATGTCTGTAGGTTGCCATTGATCAGTCCTTTATCTTTGCGCAAGCGCACGCTGAGCCCTGCGCAGGGCGCGTTCATGAGGAGACAACTTGGCTTCCTCCTGTTCACGTTGCGCATCGCCGATTTCCTTGGCAGGTGGCTTGGTGCTCGTCTTTTTCAGCTTCTCGTTTTCCGCTTGCAGTTTTTCCAGATCAGCCTTTAGAGTCTTTGACTCCATGGCCATCTCTGAGACCTTATCCCAGGTACTCAGACGGTAGGCTTCTGTCGCAGTAACACCTTTCTCTGCCATAAGGCTGAGAACGGCGTCCCTGTGCTCGGACAGATCGGGGTGGGCAGTGAGGGCTTCAGCGAGTTCGGTTCGAATTCGTTCGTTGGTTTCCCTTTCTGCGTCCGCTCTGTTCCGATCTGCCGCTACGTCGGCCTTCGTCTGATTACTCAGGGTGTCCCTGATCCATTTAGTCTGCTGTTCAGTAGACTCAAACTCCGGGATCTGATCATCGGATTGAGGAGAAAAAAAGACGGGCAAGCCAGCCTGTTCCGCAAGCTGAGAGATCACCTTGACAGGATCAGTCTCAAACTCACGACCAAGGTCAACCAGTTCCTTAACGGTTGTGGCTTCTACCCCGAAGTTACTCTGGGTTTCCTTACGTGCGTCGGCCAGTTTTTGCATGGCCTTGTTCAGGCCACCGTTCATGTCCTCATAAAAATCGAGGACCAGCTTCTGACTGTTGGGGTCGAGCTTGCCGAACTCGTCCTTACGGTCAGTTGCCCAGGACTCAGGTGCTGCCAATGGCTCTGGTGATCGACTGTCGCCCTCTTCCTGTTCAGGATCGGAACCGTTTGGATCAGCCTCGGTTGCGCCGTCTTCGTTCGCTTCCTCCTGACTGCTGGCCCCGGCCTTGGCAGGGTCGGGCGCTTGGCCATCGGAAGTTTCACTATCAACGGTCTGAGATGGGTCATCTTCGTGGGAGTCTGATTCACGACTGGCCAGGGCTCTAGCCATGGCTGCTTCGGCGGGGTTATTGGAATCGGTTGAAAAAGACCCGGACTCTCCAGCTGCAGGAAGAGAGGTTGTTGCCGGAGAGTCCGGGGAAGCGCCGGGGGTCGAAGTTTGGGAATCAGTCTCGGTAGTCATAATTTAGGGGTCTCTTCCTTGCTTGGTGCATCTATAACACCAGAAGATACCCTTAAAGAATGAAAAGTAAACCCCTGAATTATCCGAATGTATTCACTGCTGATCCCAATACCGTGGCGTCATTGATTGCATTGGGATTGGTATCGGGATTCTCACTACCTGGCAACATTGGTGCATTCATTCCCATGAGATGTCGACGTGCTGCAGCCAATATTGCATTGGACTCGCGAATATCCATCTGTCTCAAAGCTTCCCCTGAATACAGCAACATAGCTTCGGGTCCCAGGTTCTGAACAAGTCCTATGGCATCAATCAGCATTTTTTGCCGAACCGGGCTCAGGGCAGAAGGTCCGCCACTGGGAGTCACCTTGATATCAAAGGTTCCATCCAGAGCTTCCCGGCCATACTGCAGGATCTCTTCCCTGCCATCAGGGAGTGACATTCGCAATGACTGACCAGTAGGCAGGAACTCCCGAAGAAACGCATGATGGGTACGGGAAATATCAGTCAGGAATTTGAACAGTTTGTTGCGTTTGCGGTTGGTTCGAGCCTGACCGATCATCTGTTGATTCTCAGACTCGGTAGCAGTCTCAGCCCCACCGAAAGGTGTTTCTGCAATACCACTGTTCTTGCGTACATCGTCTTCGGCGAAAGGTTGGTAACGCAAAAGCTCATCGGGCACACCGGCTGTCTGGATTTCCTTAACGGCGTTATCCAGATTGGCACGATCATTGTCGCTGTCTATATCAACGCCTACCGCATCCAACTTCTTATCATTAGAAAGCACAGCTTCCATCTGATCCGGGTCAATCATGTTTTTGTTATAGGCCCAGAGCTTCTTTTGCCCCGCTGCAATATCCGCTCGACGGGAGCGCATGGTATCCGCTTCGATAGCAGGGTTTCGGATATGCTCGATATGACTAATACCAAAAGGCGTGTCACTGGCAGGCTGTGGCACAAAAAAGTTAAAAGGACTGTCTTCCGGATTATCAAAGCGAACAGGGTGCTTAACTCGGTAGATCTCGACTAGATGTGTGTCGTTCTGCTTACCCTTCTGTTTCTGTAACGCTTCCTGAGCCGATGTTTCAATAAAGTGGATCAGTTCTCGGGTGTCTTTATCCCAAACGATGATCAGCTTGACCGAATCTTCCTGAAGAAAATCGTCGCCAGGTTCATGCTCTCCGGTCATATTCTTGATCTTGAACGACGAAGGCTCGATGGTGTCGGGAATATCATAACGGCTATCATCCTTGAGAACAGATAGGCGAACTACTGACTCAAAACCATACCAGGGGCTTTCATAAATCTGATTCACACCACTGGCAAACAGAAACTGCATGGGGCTCACTCTCATATCTTCGACATGCTCGAAGACAGTGATCGTCTGAGTCTCCATTTCATATTTCTGTCTGCCGGTTTTGGCGTCGATCTTGGACTTGAGCATCCCATCGCTTTCTACCAGAACGGGGACAGTAGCCACTTCTATTTCTTCCTCGATCACTTTCCACCAGGAATAGCTGATCGCATGACCACAAATCAAACCATCCAGTTTCATCTGGTCCAGACGTTCCGGGCCTGTGATCAAACCGGAACGTTTCATACTGTCCGAAAGCGCCTGCTCAACCACAGCTTCTCTATGGGTATCTACATTATCCAGCTCGCGAGTGGCCGAAGTGGCTCGGGCAGTGATACCAATATCCGGAGTTTCCAGAAAAGCCATGGTCTGTTCAAGGTTGCGATAGACCAGGCTGACTTTTACCCGGTCTCCTGTCGCTGTTTCCAGAACATGGTCGTCGACCAAACCAGCAACGGCGTCCTTGCCTTCGGTGTGCAGTCTTGAGTAATACTGCCAGACAGTTTCCCAGGGCTCCCGCTTCCTTCGGCTGGCACTGATCCGTTGATGCCAGATGTCAGTACTGTTTTTCATTTGTCCGCCTTGTTATCCAGTTTTTCCAGAATCCTGTGAAGCAACTGACGGAACTCATCCATCTCTTTCAGATACCGCTTGATGCTGACGTACTTGTCCGGAAGCTCCTGACGAAGGTTGTTGTGCTTTTCTTCCAGCTCATCCAGCTTGACGTAGATAGTCTTCTTGAGTTCTCTGTGATCCAGAATGTGCTGGCGTAGAATCCAGCCCACCGGGCCAATAACAACCAGATTGATCAGAAGCACTATCAGGCCCAGCAATGCCGGAAAGGAGATAGTGATAGCTTCAGGCATTCCCTTGCCCCTTTACTTTCTGACCCAGAATTGCCGCAATGTTCCGATTCGCCTTGCTACCGTCTGCGCTGCCACCAAACTCAAAAGCAAAACCAAGATCACACATACCCAGAAACTTGGTGCCGAACGTGGCAACAATGCCAACCAGACCGGCATCGGGACTGCCCTCCAGAAAAAGCCAGATCAGTGAGAACAGACAGCAAAGGAAACCCACGAATGCCATAACCAGCATCCAGTCTGCTCGCTCATTTCTGCCACGCTTGCTCTGGATAGCTATGTCTCGTTTTCGGGCGTCGGCCCGGTCTTTGTATTCCAGTTCCAGCTGTTTTTCTCTGAAGGCCATATCTGCCTTGTGCAGCTGCCTGGCTATTTCCGGATCAAGCGCCGCTTGTCGGGTAAACGCCTGAAGCTTTTCTTCGACCTGAACAGGGCTGGCTTTGTCATTGCCAGAAAGCTCTTTACCCAAAATGCCAATCAATGCCGCCGGTAGTGCAGCTGTACCACCTGTGGCCAATGTCATGGCGATGGAAGGGGCATATTCTTTCAGTTTGTCCAACCAGCTCATGCAGAAACCTCCTCTGTCTCCTTAAGCGTTTCATTGAAAAGCTCAGCGGCTCCATAATCAGCCACCTTATCTACGTAGTTCTGGTTGACCAGCTGACAGTCACTGCCGAAACGCACAGAGCCAGCGTTATAAGCGGCGGCCACGCCTTTCCAGCCATAACGTTCAAAGTAAACCTTGCGATAGCGGGCCAGGTGTTTGCAGCCGTAAAAGACACCATCGGAAACGGTGCAAAGCTGAGGAAAGTGTCCCCGAAAGCCATGCTCACGAGCTACCGCGCCCATGACCTGCATAGGGCCCCAGGAGCACTGCTGGCCCATCCATTCAGAATCACGGGAACAGACTCCCCGGATATAAGGGAAATCACCGGGAGCTTTGTCTTGCCGGTTCTCTTCTCGGGTCAGCTCACGGAAAGGGGCGTTGTTGCGAACATCGACTAGATAGCGATAGGGTGGTTCCATTCTCATGGCAAAAATATTGCCAGCTGATTCCACTTTGATAATGGCCAGAATCAGAACCAGGGGCAGATCAAATATCTGCGCGTAATTGGCGGCGGTTTCCTCGATCTCTTTATTCACCGGATGTATCTCCTTTGCTGTCGCTGCTGGGCAAGCTTTTTAAAATGCGCTTGAAAAGCTGGCGGGTGTTTAGGTTCTTCTTCCTTGCGTTCTTCTTTTTCGCGAGGTGTGACCATGAGGGTATGCTGGTAGGCGTCGGCGATGTTTCCAGACTCAACGCCCCGCTTTTTCATTTCGTCTTTTGTTTCCACTCGGATTTTTCTATCAGCGCCTTCCCGATAACCAGGCGCGGTCAACTGGCTTTTCAGTCCAGGAATATCCAGAAGTGAACAACGGGGATTAGCAAAATGAGGGCGGCCTTTCTTATGCCACATCTCATCCCTGCGACGGTGGTAACGGGTTTTATCAACAGCGCCTAAACCAGAATTAAAGTGGATCACTCGAACTTTTAGCTCCGGGTGCTCGCGGTAATACCGTGACAGGTATTCCATTGCCCCTCGGCCAACACCGTTTGAATCTCCGATAATGATTCTGGCCCCGAAGGTTTTCTGAGCTGCGATAGCTCGATCCGCTGCATCCAGGGTAATTTCGTCGGGGTTATCCTTGGGTAGCCACTCCTCGCCTTCCAGCATATTGAACCCCTGGCGAACGGCCAGAGCGTGCTTGTCGCTGGTAAGACCGAAGTCCAGACCAATAATGGCCTGCTCATGTTTGCTATCAGGATCGTCGGCTCTCTCAATGGCAGCTTCGATGTGATAGGTCTTATTCACCTGACTGTAGGCACTGCGAGGTTTTACGCCTCGAACACGGATGCGGAATTCGTCGTGATCTTCGTCTTTGTCACAGTCTTCATAAAGGTCATTCCAGTAACTGGGATCAACGAAGCCTCTTAGCTTGAGTTGCTGAATATTGCCGCTGGTATCACGGTATGGAATCTCATAAACACGGGTCAGATCGGACTCGCGACAATCAAGATGGTGAACTGAGTAGCGATCTTTTTTATCGGTGTCATCGGCGAACCAGCCATCGGGACGGGTTGGGTTTCCAGGCGCAATCAGTCTGGCACCTGATTCTGACAAAGCACCGCGAAGTACTTTACGAATACTGTCGTCCACACCCGAGGCTTCGTCGATGACAACCATGATGCCGCCAGTGCTGGTTGTCTTGCGATCCTCGCCGAACAGATCGGCTAATTGACCAAACTCGTCGTCTGCGTCCAGAGCGTGAGCACCTTGCAAACCTTCTGGCTTGTCTGCCCTGGCTGTTCTGGCCACGGTCGTCCAGTCTGCGTTTTCAGAATCAATATGGGTGATTCGGTCTCTCTGGATCTCCCAACGATTGGCAAGATCGGGCCAACGCTCTTTCAGGCGACGATACATCTTGCGCAGCTCATCCCATAAGCGCCCAGTCAGCTGGGGCGCTGTTGGAGCTGTACACAGGTTGTATGAATACATGGTCGTAAGCTTGTGCCACCAGATGGCAACAGCCAAAACACGGGTTTTACCGACACCATGACCTGCAGGGATAAGTACCTGCCGTTTCGGTTGATTTGGGTTAACGCCATAGAACTTGTAGAGCTCAACCGGAGCGTCGGCCAGATCCAGAAGAATGGCTATCTGATACTTATGCAGAACAATGCGCAGGGCTTCGACCGCGAAGCAAACAGGGTCTACCCGCCACCGGATCAGCAACCAGGTCAGCTGAGCGGCGGGTCGTTCAACTTCGGGAAGGCTCTCTATCATCTTGCCCGCACCTACATGCCACCACCAGGCGCGAGCCTCCTCCTCCAGCATCGGGCGGCACATGTCGTGCCGTTCTGGAGTCCAAGCCATTACCGGGACCTCGCATGGTCATCAGAAGGCAGCTCGAATACCGGGTCTGGGACAACTTCGGATTTTTCAAAATTTTTGGAGTCAAGGTCTATAGATGTATGGGCTGGGGCACCGGGGGGGGTGGGGGGTGCCTGCCGTTCGGCTGCCGGGCTGGGGTTTGCATCCATCAGCAGGCTTTGCTGTGGCGCGAAGAATGTCCCGGATTCAGGCGCTAAAACCGGCACCTCTGATTCTGTGTCAGTTGGGCTCTGATTGTAATTCGTTGTTATTGTTGGCTTTTGTTCTGTGTCGTCGCCTTCAGATGGCATAAAGGTGTCACGGGAGAGCGCCGGGAGTCGTTTTAGGGAGTCTTCCAGGGTGCTGCCCTGGCTGTCCGACCCAGTGTCTTTGGTCTGGATGACTGCCGCCAGTTTAAGAACATCAGCTCCTTGGCCTGAGTGGATCATGTCACTAATGATCATCGCGCCTGTGATCGCGGCGGCTTCCTGATCATCACCTGTCACAACTTCGCCGTACTTCTCCCGGCCAGCATGGGCAAGCCCTTTAGTGATCGCGGCACGCATGATCTGGTTCAGCTGGGAGACTCCGCCTTTGTGTCTGCCAGCTCCTGCTCTTGCGCCGCCGTGTCCTGCCATGCTCTTGAATCCTCTTGATAACGTCCGTGGGGAGAACTTCTTACCTCCTTATTCTTGCAAGATACTGATTAGGTGCACTCATAACAACACAAAATCTTTAAATAAGCCTATGTGAGCTGTTTTCTGTGTGTCCCTCTTTTTTCCGCCCTGTCCCTCTGTTTGTCCCGGTGTAGTTCTGTGCTCAGGTTCAGGCTAGAGCTTGATCCTGACTTGAGATAAGTACTGATAAATAAGGGGTTAATGACCCTATTTGATGATTATAAGATCGGGCACGGTCCCGATGTCCCCGCTGGTCCCGGTATCAGGTAATGGGGTTGCACGAACCTTCCTGAATCTGGTTTCGGTATGAACTGCGGTTAACTTTTTTCTATAGATAGGCAGATTGCGCGGGACCATCGGGTCACAGCTAATTAATCCTTTTAAAACAATTAGTTAATAACTTTTAGATCGGGTCAAAAGAGTGGGTCAAAGGAAAGATTTAACGGGGCATTTTGAACTTTTTCGGTTTTAGGGGTTTACAAGGGCGCAATATGCGCCTAACTTATAAATCAAGGTGCATTTATAGCACCACTTCAAAAACAGGATAAGAATAATGACTAAGCAGAGACGCGACATTCACCAGGAAGTTACTGATCGGATCATCAAGGCTATGGAGAGCGGAAACCTGCCTTGGGTCAAAGAGTGGAAAGCTGGAGAAGCCTGCTCAATGCTTCCATACAACGCCAGTTCCAAAAAGAACTATTCAGGTGTGAACACTCTGCTTTTGTTCATTGAGGCAGAAGAGCAAGGCTATAACGCTAACGGGTGGGTTACTTATAAGCAGGCACAAGCACTAGGCGGCAACGTCCGTAAGGGAGAAAAGGGATGCACTGTTGTTTATTACAACACCATGAAACGCACGGTTGATGATGTAGAAACCGGCGAAGAACTCGAAGTAAAGATTCCTTTTCTCAAGTCTTACACCGTGTTCAATATCGAGCAGTGCGACGGCCTGAACTTGGAAGAACTCAAGCCGTTGGAAATGCCCGAAGGTTATGACCACATAGACAGCTTTGTCAGGGCAACTTCTGCCCAGATCCGTCATGGAGGAGGTAAAGCCTGTTACAGCTCAGTCCTTAATTTGATTCGTATGCCACGCCCTGAAGACTTCACCAGCCCTGAAGCATATTACGCCACTCTCTTTCACGAGCTGACCCACTGGACAGGCCACAAGTCACGGTTAGACAGACAACTCGGTAACAGGTTTGGTAGCGAAGCTTACGCAGCCGAGGAGCTCATAGCAGAACTGGGAGCCGCGTTTATCTGTGCCCAGTTTGGGATTTGTTCTGAACTCCGACACGCCAGCTACCTGCAGAGTTGGTTAAAGGTGCTTAAGAACGATAAGAAAGCCATCTTCACCGCTGCCAGCAAAGCGAGCAAAGCCGCCGAACACTTGAACGCTTATTCACTGGAAGAAGAAACCGAAAGAGCCGCTGCTTAAGCGGCCCCTCAGGCTTTTACTCATTTGAAAGGAAATCACCATGCTTAAAGTTAAAAACATAACCAAACTTCGCTGGATGTTAGACGGTCAGACCGTATCTATTCGCGGCTTTGCCGTCTACGACACAACCCGTGGCGGATACCTTGCAAGCCATCTGAATAATAGCCAAGTGCCCTACTGCCCAGTAGGTGGAAAAGCTGCCGCTCTGGTCGTAGCCGACACAGCAGACGTTAGCCAGTGGCCTGTCGTCAATCCCATCTAAGAACTGCCGCGCCGCCATTGGCGGCCATCTGCCTTCAAAAGAAAAGGGACGGGAAAAGGGAATAAGCATGATAGGAACACTCACCACCCAGGGCGTTATTAACGGCTGCAAGATGGAAGACGGCGAGCTGATGTATCTGGTCAGCAAGCCGGGGGACAGCTCAGGCACCTGGCTACCTGCCCGCCTGGCGATACAGTCCCGGCAATCATTCGCAGAACGTTATCGATACAGGCCGCTAAGGTCACTGGAGTTTGGACGCAAAGCACAGGCTGAGATGTAAGGAGACAAACAATGAAGACTAAAAGAAACCAGACCTTTATGCAGCTCTATCGCCAATGGAGTCAATCAAATCCAGAGAAACGAATCACTCTTGATATCCAGTGGGTAAGGAAATTCGGAGTAAAGCTCTGCAAATACATTGAAAGGTATGATGAGCAAGTTAATCAAATTGCCCGCATGAACATACACCGACGCATTAATATGCGGCAACATGCAGTAACTCACCCGGACTGGCCAAAGCACAGAACAAAGCTCACAAAAGCCTGGCGCAGTGTTCAAAGATGATAAAACTACTCAAGCGCCCTACAATGGGCGCTGATCATTTAAGGGAGTAACCATGAAACAATCCAGAAACAGGGAGCAGGCAAGCCCCTTGGCCATTCGCGCTCGCCGCTTGAGCCTAACTCTGAAAGATATTGAACGACTGACCCGCGAACCATACGGAACTATAAAGAACTGGAGCCAGGGCCGGAGCCGTTGTCCCCGATCAGTCCTACGCCTGTTGGCCTATCACCGACTGAAGCATTGGGGACAGTATTAAATTTACATGTTGGCGTCGAGAGTAAATGCCTTTTACTCACCACCGGGCATTGCAGCCATAACACTGTATATTGCTGCCAGCCCTGCTACAAAACCTATGATAAAAGGCCAGTCATTGATCAAGGCATTCAACCCTATTCTTCCATCCGCTGCAGCCAGTGCCATGGCCAGATCCGCTTCATAGTGATTATATGCCCAGGCTATATGAAGATATAACAGCTGAATCAGGGCAGCCATAAATAGCAGACCAAACAGAAGAGCAAAGGCTTTAAGAAAAGGTTTCCCAAAAAATCGAATCCAGAACATAACAAAGGGAATATTGCTTGTTGTTATCGTTTCCGTATCATATCAAGAACCGGTGGGGAGGAAATAACCACGGCGAAATACTCCGGGAACGCCTGTTCCTTGAAGCCACCGGGTCGTCCAGATACAACAAACCCCGCTAAAAAGCGGGGTTTGTCATTCAGGATCAATGGAGTGTTATCACTCCCTAAAATGCAAAGCCAAATCCTTCTCAGCCTTCCCACCCTGAACAGTTCGGGCCAGATCCACCGCTCCCTGTAACTCACCCCAGATCGCAGAAACATACTTCGCCTGGTGAATGGCATCGCTCAGAGCATCATGCTTAACCCCCTCGAAAGGAAAGTCCCGCTTGGGGTCAATGCCCAAGATCGTCCGCCCCAGTTCAACAATGGTTCTCACATCTCTATGATTCCAGAATTCCCAGGGGGTGGTCATATCACAGGCCATAAGAGCATTTTCCAGAATCACATTATCGAAAGTAGCTCCATTCCCCCAGAGTTGAACGGATCGTCTTAGCCTCTCTGGAATGAAGTCAAAGAATTCCAGAAGTGCTTCTGGTAATGGAGATCCCGAACGCTGAAAAATGGCTCGTGCGTCATCGTCCTGCTTCATCCACCATTCGATAGTAGATACGTCCATCTTCAGCCCTTCATCCGCTGAGGACTGCAAGGTTACATTTCGGGAGAATGTTTCCCCGATATCACCCGTAGCCGGGTTAAAGAAACAAGCCCCGATGCCAATAATGGCAGCCTGATTGCTGTTGCCCATGGTTTCCAGATCGACCATTAGATGTTTCATTATTATTCTCCATTGACAATAAAGGACTTCCCGCTAGCTGCAATCAGTCCCATTTGTTCCAGTTGTTTTATGATGTGTTTGGCCTTCGGGTACCCAACCTTCAGGCGGTCTTTGACAAAACGCACAGAGATCATGTCTCCCTGCATCTGTTCTCCTATCAGCTGTCTGGCTTCGTCCAGTTTACTGGCTTCTGTTTCTGCTGGTTCCTGCTCTATCGTTTCTGAATATTGTTCCTGCTCCTGTTCCTCCTGCGTTTCTGTTCTCGGTTCCGGGTGTTCTCGTTCCTGTTCCTGCCTGCGTTCCAGAGCGATCAGGCAGCTAGCCAGAACCGCGCCGCCATCCAGAAGCAAGGCAAAGATCAGGAACGTAAAACGACGGGCCTGCTCACTGTCTACCCCATAGAGTTCTGCTGTTTTGGCAAAAGGGGAATCACTGGTCAGGGTGGATCGTTTCTGATCCTGTACTTCGATCTTGTCCAGGGTATTCAAGGCGCGATCCCTATAACCGCTATCAATATCCTTTCGGGCTGCTTCGGCTCTCAGCGCAATGACAGAAGTGATGGATGTATAGCGTTCTGAGTCTTTCCGGTAGCTCTGCTCTCCTTGTTCCAGGAAGGCCACCGCTGCCAGGGTAGAGACCGTGAAGACCACCAACCCATAAAGCAGGGCCATAACCCCACGCAGCCATTGCCTTTCCAATATCCAAAGCAAACCAAACGGTGTGATCAGAAAAGCCAACCACTGAACCACTACCCCACCGGCGGCAGTCAGCCCCCCTATCCAGGGGTTGCCTGCCATGCTGAAGAACAGCCAGCCAGTACAGATGACTGAAAGGGTTTTCATCACGACAGTCAGAACCACCGCCTGTTTTTGAAGTGTCTTAGTCATGGAAATCCGCTCCCTGCCCTTCTTCTCCTACTTTTTCCCAATCGTCATGCAGCTGACTGACATCCTCGCCCAAAAACTTATTTTTAATGGCATACACTCTGGGTCTGTCCTGACGATTTTTAATACGAGGGGACTTTCTGGCCAGTCGTCCGGTCTCAGCCCAAAGCAGTTCATCCCGGAGTAAAGCTTTAAGAATCATGTTCTGATCAAATGGACCCGATAGCTGCTTCATGGCGTGGGTGTAAGGCATGATGTGACCTTTGCCGCGCAGACCAATGGCATCTTTGATTTCGCCCTGATGCTCAATGTCCCGGAACAGTGCAAGGTTCTGGAGCAACTGCGCTCGGAAGAATGCCAAGGCTCTGTCTTCCTCGCTCAGCTCTTCGCCCATTTCTTTCAACCAGAGATTACGAACATGAATCACTGATTTAAAAATCTCGCTGGACTCCCAGCTAACAATCCCTGCCTGTCTGGCCAACTCACCGGCCAGGGCAATAATGGCCATACGTCGGACCACTCGGCCGCCATCATTAGGCAGTGTGATGTCAGACCGGTAGTAGTCTTCCAGCTTTCTGGCCTGCTCTCTCAGATAGCCCGTGTACGAGTGAAACCCGTTCTCCTCAACCTGAGCTATCAACCAGGCCACAAGCACAGGTCCAGCATGACCAAAACATTCACCACAGGCTTCCTTGATGTCATCTACAAAAGGCTTTATCTCTTGACCGTGAGTTTTAAGGACTACGCCAGAGCCATCGCCATTAGGGTTGTCGCAGGGAATATCAGGAAGACGATGACGCTGACCACCTTTCTCGGCCTGCCCAGCCTGTGCCAGGATCTGGCCAACGGTCATTTCACCGTTGCTAAGGAATAAGAGACGCCAGGTGACCTGTTTCTTGAGACCGCCCTCGATCTGGCTTCGTCCTTTGGGTTGCCCCCCCGAGAGCATATAAATGATGTTGCCTAACTCTCCCGGCTCGACTTGACCCACTTCATCCAGACACAAAGTCATGTCGTTATGCATCTGAGCTGTGGCTTCCAGAGCATTACCGGTTGAGTGCCATTTACGGATAGAAGTATGGTCAGCGCCTTCCTGCGGATCGGTGCCATCGCCCCAGACACTGGCGGCTACTTGCAGTAATGTCGTTTTACCGCCGGAAGTGGCTCCATAGAAATGAAACCCGGCAGATTCGCCCCGGCAGAGTTTGAGTAGAGGTCCGGCCAGAGCACACATGGCAGCGAACATTAGCAATGGATTGCCCTTGCAAGGATCGGCTACCCGCTTCTGCCAGTCCTGAAGCGTGCCACCTACTGAAAGACAACTGGTGTCCTGCATATGGTTGGTCTGGAAGAATACCGAATCAATTTCATTGCCACCGATGATCGACTTGGGCAGAACAAACACCGGTTTCTTTTGTGCATCGAACCAACCCAGCTTATTAGCGGTCAGTGCTCGTTTTGTGCAGTTGACTGCTGAGTCATCCAGATAACGACAAACCCACTTCTCTTTACCAGCAACCATAGGCATGCCCTGTTCACGAATAAGCATCCCGAACTTGCCGCCGGATTCACTGAGAATCTTCAGGGGGATAAATGCCGTTTCCAACTGCCAGTCGTAATCAAAGAACTTGATCACCGCGCCCCTGCTGTTAAAGGAATCCTTGGTAATGGCATGAACCCAAATAGGGCGCAGGGCGATCAGATCCCCATCACTCATGCCCACTATCTCACCCTTATTGTTTTTGATGGGCCGAGCTGGCAACCTCAGACCGTCGTTGCTGACATCCCAGCCACCCTCTACATAAGGCCAGGGCATCCCGGAGCACTCATAAAGAGGAATGTCTTTCTGCCAGGGTGATGACTCTTCCTCTTCGCTTTCTTCTCCAGGAGCGGGAATTGATAAAGGTTTTTCAGAGGTGGCTATGGTCTGATCTTCATAGGCTTCAATAGGTGGAACCGGTATGCGCTTGTTAAGCCAGGAAGACAAACCCGCCGGGCTTTTAACCGTATCGCCATTGGGGCGCTTACAACCTCCTGGAGGACACTGGTCAAAGTCACGCTGAATTACAGTGCAGCCAACGGGCGAATTCTTGCGAACATGGTCGATCTTCTGCTGGCATTCAGCATAACTGTACTTGCCATGCTGCTGGCTGCCTTCGTGCAGCTTCTCATCGGCATCAAAGCGGGCACCATTGGAGAGCATGGCAAACCATAAAGGCTCTGTAACGTCTGGCTGATTCTCAGAAGCCATAGTCCACTTCATGAACTGGCAACGATTGATGACTTCTTCCAGCTCTTTCTCAGTACCTAGCTGTTCATCGGAGGAGCGCTCCCGGTGCTCAACCACATCGGAACGACTTTCCAGTTTGTCAGCAATCCCCCAGTCGTCCAGAGCTACATCAACCTCTGTTGCAGCTACACGACCACGCTCCAGAATATCCAGAATATAAGCAGGCCCGTCGGGGATCGTGTCGCCCGTGGCAGGATCAACCCAGGCATTCAGACCCTGTTCGTAATTCTGTTCACCGCACATGGGGAGACCGATCAGGTTTCCAAACCCTTTGCCGGTCAGGTAGCTCTGAGAAGGAAAGAACCGGTCAAAGGTAGAGAAGTCTTCATCTTCACTGATCGCCCCGGACTCTTGCATGAGATAACGACCCATGGCCCTGGCTTTTGCCGCCGGGATCGGAGCATCAAAGAAGATCCAGACGTGATAGCCCGTGCCACTCTTCGACCGTTCAATATGGGCGCTTAGCTCCTGGCCTTCGCAGATCTCCCAGAAGTTTTTAACCTCGTTCCAGACGGCTTTAGGGTTCAGGGTTCCGTCGTGATCATCGAAGTCAGCAGCGAGGAATTTCACCTGTTCATTGCTATCAATAGGATAAACACCCAGGCGCTCTTTACTTCGCAGGTGTAATGAAACCGTATCGGTATTCAAAGGTTTGAGCAGAAAGCGACGATCATCCTTAAAGGTATCCAATTCGCCTTCTTTGAGTTCATAGTCAGACGGAAGCGCTCGCCCACGCCAGGGAGACCAGCCTTTGATCGGCTTATCCTCTCCTTTCGGGGTGAAGTGGAAAAAACGAGGCGCTATATCTCTCCTGCCTCCAACAAGCTCAAGCAGATGCCCTGCCAGGTCTCTCAGTTCGTCCGGTGTCCTTGGCCAACTCATTGTTCGTCCTCTGGCAGGCTGGGTTTGTATATCCCGTTGAAATCCATAGCGACACCGTGCTCTGCCAGGATATTGATAATTTCAGCGGCCACTGTGTAAGGGGGATATGACTCACCTTTTGACCATCGGTATAGAGTAGAGCGGTCCACGTTCAGACGGTCACGGAGCACAGAGACCACCGGAGGGCGCGGTTTTTGTTTAAGGAGATTCTGAAAAGGAGTGATCATAAATGGCCTCAAGCGCTTACAGTGCCCACAGCGGGAATATTATCGACTATTCTGGTGTATTGAATGCACAGAAAAGCAGAAAGCCAAAGATGGAAAGTGGTGAAATAGCTGCCGTATACAGATTTCAACCAATACGGGAGACTGGTGTAGTGAATGAACCAGTTGATACAGGCCCAATAACCATGGCAATTCCCGGAGACAATGTACGCAGACTGAGACTCGAAAAAGGCTGGTCCATGCGAGAACTGGCAGAGCGCTGTGTCACTGAAGAAAAGACAATGGACCACACAACGATCATGCGCCTTGAGAAAGACAAGGGTTATACCCGCGCCACTCTTGAGCGTGTTGCCAAGGCATTGGGTCTCAAAAGTCACGAGGACCTCTTTCTTCCTGTAGAGTTGGCTGGATTCGAAAAGCTGGATGAATCCGACCGCGCCCAGATCTCCAATATGGTTCAGGCTCTGTCTCTCTCCGCCGAACGCAGACAGGCAGCAAACAGCTAATCCTTCCTCTTTTGTTGCTTTCATAACTCCCTCTTCTTTCTAAAGCTCCGATTCCGGGGCTTTTATTTTTTCGCTTGGTGCATTGACTGCAACAATCTCTTTAAGCTAACCTTAGCTCAAATGGTGCAATAGATGCAACATTGAAAATAAAAAAGAGCAAGGCAGATGGAAGCGCAAAACATTCTGGACACTCAGGATGATCCGACTCTGTCAGTGGTCGATGTGGCACACCGTACAGGCCAGAGCACGTCCTTTATCTATGGCGAAGTCGAGCGGGGAAACATTGAGTACTACGACTTCGGTAATAGCAGAAGGTGGATCAAATTCAGTGAAAGGCAGTTGGCGGACTACTTTGATAGCCGTCGCAGGAAGAGGAATTCAGCATGGGCAGACGCCGTACAAAACCGTGGAAGCGGGTCAAGACAGACGCCGGATGGCGGATTAAATACGACTACAAAGACCAGCGGCTCGGTATCCCGAGGACTCGGGAAACTTTTAACACAAACGAAGAAGCAGAAGACTTCCACGAAAGGCTGATTAACAACGCCCGCAAGCTCTCCAGGGGAGAGAAGCCAGAACGGTTCTTCGGTGAAGCTATGATGGAGTATCTGACGCTGGAGTCACCGGGCAAAACCAGCCACCTTGACGATTTAAGTAATGCCGCCATGCTTCGCATTCCTTTTGAGTTCCGGAACAAATTCTGGCGACTGGAAGACCTGGCTCTTAATGACTCTGAGACAGGCATTGTGGTTGGACTGGAGCTCTATTTCAAAGATCAGCTGAAGATTACAAAACGATCCTACCTGAACAAAGAGCTTTATCAGCTTCGCAAAGAGAGAGGTGGTTTGATCTGGTATCACCAGCCACACCCGGCAAGCGAAGAGATACCACAGCCACGATACCCAGTCACAGACCCTGCTCTCCTGAAAAGACTGAATCAGGCAAAAGGCAGGGGGCCGGTCAGAAAAGACACTCTGCGACTCCGACAGACTCTGGCGTCAACCATCCTTTCCTACGTCTATCGCAAGCTGCGATGGATTGATATGAATCTGGCCGACTTCATAGATCGCATCGAACCGGGAAAATCGCGCATTGATTACCTGACCTCTGAACAGTTTATCTGCCTGATTGAGAAAGCAGAGGAGCTTTATGGCTGTGAAATGGTTCGACTGATCAAAGGTGGTGCATGGATCGGCTGGCGACGCAGTAACCTGATTGGCCTGACCTGGGACCGGGTATTCTGGCCAGAAAAAGTCATAGATCCCATCACAGGCAAAGAAGAGATACGGCCTGGCTATCTCATGGTTCACAGTGCCGAAGAGCAGGAGATTGACCCTTTCGACCGTTCACAGAGAGAAACTCGCACTAAAAACAAAGACGCACTGATTACCACAATGACCCGCCGGGTTGAGTTGCTATTGCGTGAATGCCAGATGCATAAGCACCCCCACTCTGATGTCGTCTTTCACAAAGGGAACGGGCGACGTTGGGGGGACTTTCGAAAGAAGTGGGACAAGTTGAAAGAAATATTAGGCATACCAGAGCGTTTCCGCTGGCACGACCTCCGTCATACCTGGGCAACGGAAGCACTGAACGCCGGAGTGGATGACAGAACCATGATGGACGAACAGGGCTGGAAAGATCGCCGCATGGTGGATCGCTACAGCCATACACGCTTGCAGGATCGACTGGAGAGGATGAACAGAGTTGGCCAGGCAAGCAATCAGAACCTTCCTTCAAAAGGTGACGACAATGCCTAATCCAATCATTGCCCTGCTGTCTGACTCAAGACCCATGACAGGCCCGGAAATCCTGATTCACTTTCCACTGTCGGAGAGAAGGCAGCGAACCAGGGATCTGGAAACACTGGTTGAACAGGGCGAGGTTATCCACGTCCCCATGGTTGAGCAACAGGTGCGGATCGCAGCTTTTAAATTGCCTGAAGGTAGTCGCTGCCAACGTTCCATATTCGATCTGGACGAACTGGGGTAACGGTCATGCGACGCTGGACAAAAGAAGAAGAACAGTACCTCGAAGCCAACTACAAGAAGTGTTCACTGGATGAGACCGCCTGTGCTCTGGACAGAACCCGGAACAGTGTTTTTAACAAGGCGCTGTCTATGGGCATTACCGAGCATGTGACAGGAGAAGAACATAAATGGTCGCGGCATTCTGACCACGATATTGCCCTGGCCCGTGCCCTGGCGAAAGAACAGGTCCCGGTAACGACGATCAGCGAAAAACTCTGTATTCCAAGGCGCACGCTCTACTACTACCTGAACAACCCCGACAAACGCCCCACCCAGGGCATTGCCTGAAGGAGACCCTTATGGAAGCGGTAACAAAAACAAGAGGCAGTAAGAAACAAACAGACCCCATTAAGGCAGCCTGCATTCTTCTGGACGAAAGAAATACATCGCCGGAAGAACGCTCCCCTAATTACAAGGCATCCCTTCGCAAGTTGATTGAAGCGCAGATTCAGGAGTTCCAGGCCAGGGGTGGCAGCATTGAGGAAATCCCCTCCGGGGTTACGGCCTCTAATGAAAACCAGATCTCAAAGAAAAACATTGTCTGGAAAGATCATCTTAAAAAGCAGGGAGAGAAAGCATGACCGCTCAAAAAGCCATGACACCGAAAGTAAAGTACGCAACCTCTGTCAAGGCGCTGGCCGATCTGGCTCTGAATCACGGTGGTGGTTATGCACGCTGTGCCGCCCAAGTGCTTCTCTCTGCTTACAACGGCCAGGACTGGCAACTTGATGTAACCGACCTTTGCGAACTGGATAACCAGAACATGATCTATGCGATGAATGTTCTTAGCCTGCGTCGCTCAGTTTGGGAAGAACCACAGTACATGATCGAAAACGGCGACAAGATATTCCAATCCATAGCTGAACGCTGGAAGCGCTACCGCATTGACAACCGTTACAAGCGCGATTGCCGAGACTGCTATGCATCAGGAGAGCAGGAAGTCTGGGACGACAACACCGACGAATTAATAGGTACTCGAACCTGCTCAACTTGTAACGGCCAGAAGTGGTTGGGTTAATAAAAGGAGATAACAATGGAAACAATCACACTGGAACAATACATAAAAGAAGCGCAAGCCAAGCGCTCATCCATATTAGACACGTCAGATCGGGGCAAGTCAGCTTACGCCCTGGCCAGTATGGCATTAGAGCATGGTAGCTCCAGCGCAGAAGCTGCCGGTGAATGAGGAACTAGCAGAATGGAACTTGCGATAGAAGCCATACTTTTTGGAATTACATCAACAGCAGCTTTGCTTCTGCTGGCAGGGTTCAAAGTGCCGTACCCGTATTGGTATGCAGCCGGTGTTGCTGTGACTTGTTTCTTTAACGTGGTGATGTGATGCGGCGGCGACTCCATAATTTAATACAGGTTTAGCTATGAGCGTATATGGAAAGTGTGTTGTTTGCGGTGTTGAAGAATCTCTCAACGAAAGTATCAGGCTGATGGATCGGCAAGGGGGTGACGTTTGTGATGGGTGCAGTGATTCTTGGCTAACAGGTGAAGAAAAGTGCGAAGAGTGCAACGGTCACGGATCGATCTATCAAGAAGGCGATTGCTTTTCCTGCGACGGTTCAGGAGTTGAAGATTTTCTCCCCGGTTACATAGAGCACAAAATCAAAAAAGGTCGTGAGCTGACACCAGACGAAAAAAGGGTAGCGGCAGAGTACGGATATGCAGAAGCCGTATAACCCTTGAGTTAAGGCGCAGCCGAAGGCTGTCGCTTTGAACGAATTGTTATGCGGCTACTAACATAGAGAACGATTTATGAAAACAAAAAGCTACTTATTCAAATACTGGATCGAACATCAACAAAGAACTGTCCAGTGTGCAATTAGAGTCAACTCCAAAACAATACCAGAAGGTTTTGAACACGACCCAATGAACGAGAAATTTTCTGGATTTATAGAGGAGATGATTTCTCCCCAAGTCTGGACAAATGGCGATCTGATAGAGGTCAGTAGGTTGTATGACTTCAGGGATATGACTGCCGTATAACACAGGGGATATACCGCGTGCGCGGTATATTATCATTAACAACCGTACTAATTAGCAACCTACTCGAAGGCTGATCACTGATCGGCCTTTTGCTTTTCTGGGTGGAAAAAGGTTGCTATGAATGCACCTGAAAATAATGGTAGATTAGGTCTAGCAGGCGGTTTAAATGACACACAGATGACATAACAGAGCAAACTTAGTGTATTCAGGTGCATTCAAACTATATATAACTCATTGTTTTTAAAGGTTTTCTGTATATGCGCATCGAGCTTGTAATCAGTGGGTCCCGAGTTCGACTCTTGGTGCCGGCACCATATATAGCAAAGCCCGTAGCGTTAGTGAACACTACGGGCTTTTTGCTTTCTGAGCTTTTGCGCCTGCTAATGCGCCCTCTTTCCGTCGGAATAGGTCAACACTAGATTAGGGGAAGGTTATCCAGTGCCTTCTATCACATATACCCAACCCACTCTATACGTCTTAAAATGCCTTAACTGCTCAAACACACCCTGATACACTTCATTAAAAACAACCGGAGGATAGCTATTTTTTTGAAGCAGCATGATCAGCTGAACCCCCAGAACTGATTTGAGATTATTCAGGTTGCTCCAGTCTGGAAAGCGAACCTGCATCCAGCCCGATCTCAACACTAGATGCCAGCACCAAACACCAAGAAGTCGACGTACATACAGTTCATTTTTTATCAAACTTTGCCACTCCCATTCTCTTTATTATCACTTGTACAATGATCCCACTATTCAAGCTTTTCGCTCATATTCAGGCTTATTTTCGTGGCGATTCATTGCAGTTTGGGAGGTCTTGACGTGACAGGATCTGAGAGATGAACAAAAAAGAACTATCCGAACGTGATATATGTACCAAATACATCACCCCAGCCATCGAAAAGGCCGGATGGGATATCCAAACTCAAGTAAGAGAGGAAGTAACCTTTACCGCAGGCCGCATCATCGTTCGCGGTAAGCTCCATGCCCGAGGTAAAAAACGTCGGGCAGACTACATCCTCTATCATCAGAAAAACCAACCCATAGCGGTCATCGAGGCCTAAGATAACAAGCACAGCATGGGCTCCGGAATGCAGCAAGCCCTGAGCTATGCAGAAGCACTTGATATTCCCTTTGTGTTCTCCAGTAATGGAGATGGCTTCAAATTTTACGACCGCACGGGTAATGCAGATCAAACCCAAACAGAGTTGTCCCTTAATGAATTCCCTTCGCCTGGTGAGCTATGGAGTCGCTACTGCCAGGCAAAAGAATTAGACGAGCCAGCTCAAAAAACCGTCAATTACCCTTATTTCGATGATGGTTCCGGGCGCACTCCGCGCTACTACCAGGCAAACGCTATTAACCGCACTATTGAAGCCATTGCCAAAGGCCAGAATCGAGTTCTACTGGTCATGGCAACTGGAACCGGGAAGACCTATACCGCTTTCCAGATCATCTGGCGGCTCTGGAAATCTGAAAAGAAGAAGCGCATTCTGTTTCTTGCCGACCGCAATATTCTTGTGGACCAAACCAAGTCCAACGACTTCAAACCCTTTGGCCCAGCGATGACCAAAATTGAAAAGCGCCAGGTCAACAAAGCGTTTGAGATATATCTGTCGCTCTATCAGGCCGTTTCAGGCAATGAAGAAGAAAAAAACATCTATAAACAGTTTGATCCTGATTTCTTTGACCTGATTGTCATAGACGAATGCCATCGTGGTAGCGCCCGTGAAGACTCTGCATGGCGAGAAATTCTGGAATACTTTTCCTCTGCAACACACGTTGGTTTAACCGCCACCCCAAAAGAGACGAAGGAAGTCTCCAATATCCATTACTTTGGTGAACCTGTTTATACCTATTCTCTAAAACAAGGGATTGAAGATGGCTTCCTGGCACCATACAAAGTCATCCGATTTGATTTCGATATTGATCTTGAAGGCTGGCGACCACAAAAAGGACAGATCGATAAGTATGGCAACCTGATTGAAGACCGCATATTCAACCAGCGGGATATGGACAGAAACATTGTCTTTGACGAGCGAACCCAACTGGTAGCGCTGAAGGTTACTGAGTATTTGCAGAAAACCGATGAGTTTCAGAAGACCATCGTTTTCTGTGACGACATCGATCATGCTGAACGCATGCGGGAAGCACTGGTGAATTTGAACCCGGATCGGGTGAAAGAGAACCGCAAGTATGTGATGCGGATTACCGGTGATAACGAAGAAGGCAAGGATGAGCTGGATAACTTCATTGACCCCGAATCCACTTATCCGGTCATCACCACGACAAGCAAGTTGATGACGACCGGTGTGGATGCCAAAACATGCAAGCTGATTGTTCTCGATCAGAGCATCCAATCCATGACTGAATTCAAGCAAATCATTGGTCGTGGCACCCGTATTGATGAAGATCACGGCAAACACTGGTTCACTATCATGGACTTTAAAAAAGCCACTGAACGTTTTGCCGACAAAGACTTCGATGGCGAGCCGGTACAGATATTCAAGCCTAAGCCAGGTGAGCCCATTATCCCGCCAGAGGATGAACCTGAAAATCCCGAAGGAGAAGGTGGCGGAGGAGGAATAGAGGAAGATCCGCCGATCATCACTGATCCACCCAGCGAAATAACACCGGAACCTGAGCCAGAACCCATACCACCCGGAGGGAGCGATGAAGGCGACCCTGAACCACCGCCGGAGCCACCCCGCATCAAGTACCATGTCAAAGGGCAGGCGTTTAAAGTCACCAAATATCGAGTTCAGCATCTGGATGCCAGCGGCAAACTGGTCACCGAATCCATGCACGATTACACCAAACAGTGTGTCGTAAAGCAGTATGCCAGCATGGATGATTTCCTCCGCAAGTGGTCCGCTGCCGACAAGAAAAAAGCCATAATTGATGAACTGACAGAACTGGGTGTTTTCTGGCAGGAGTTACAAGATAATGTCGGCGAGAAACTGGGAACAGAATTGGACCCGTTTGACTTGATCTGTCACATTGCATTTGACCGGCCAGCCCTCACTCGACGGGAGCGTGCCAATAATGTGAAGGTTAGTGAAAGACAAGAAGATTAAGAAGCAGAAACCGTTGCCAGTGATTACCGATGAAGAAAAGCCCTTTAATCTGCCCGCTGGTTGGGTGTTTGCTCAGCTTGAGGATATCGTGGATATTCAAAGTGGTATCACCAAGGGTCGCAAGCTAGCTGGAAGAAGCCTGATTTCTGTTCCGTATTTGCGAGTTGCTAATGTGCAGCGTAGTGCGCTTGATCTAACTGTGATAAAGGAAGTTGAAATTCCAATCGAGGAAAAGGAAAAATACGAAGTTATCCCCAGAGACTTGCTCATTACTGAAGGTGGTGATTGGGACAAAGTAGGTCGTACATCGGTTTGGTCTGGAGAGCTACCTTATGTCGCTCATCAGAACCATGTCTTCAAAGCCCGAATCTTCCTCAAGGAACAGAGCGAAGACTGGATTGAAATGTATCTTAATGCTCCGTTCGCAAGGGCTTATTTTGCAGGTTCCAGTAAACAAACTACCAACCTAGCATCCATCAACAAAACACAACTCAGAGGGTGTTTAGTTGCAATACCACCTGCGAAAGAGAAAAGTCGCATCGTTTCAAAAGTTAATGAGTTGATGGGGTTTCGCAACACCCTAAAATCCCAAATCCACCAAACTCAAACCACCCAGTTACAACTGGCCAATGCAATGGTCGAACAAGCAGTCGCCTGACAGTGAGGCAAGGAACTCAGTATGGCAATACAACAAGGCATCTGGAAAATGGGCAAAACCTGCCCACTGCCCCATTGGATAACGAAAACCAGCTTGAAGAGCAGGTATTTCAAGATATATCCATTCTGAACCCCGACTGCTTGCTGATCGTTCTTCAGGGCTCAAACGGGTTTGGGATGTAAGGGATTAAAGTCACTCGATATTGATATTTTTATGTTGGTGCAGGATCTAGCAGGTCACTATAGTATCCTGTTAGTGAATAACACGCTGGCAGGTTGCCAAATAAAAAATCAGGCATAAATACTGAGGTTCAATGGTTTACGAACGTCCCTGGAAAACTTTCCAGCAACAACTGGATTTGTTGGTCTCCCGTAATCTGGTGGTTTCAGACAAAGCTGCTGCGCTTAATCATCTCCAACGCATTGGTTATTATCGTCTGAGTGCCTACCTCTATCCTTTCCGGGTCTTTCGCATTCAGCCAAATTTCCAAGTGGTTAAAGAAAACGAGTTTGTTGCAAACACACACTTTTCTGATGCCGTTAATCTCTATATTTTTGATAAGAACTTACGGCAATTAATGCTGGATGCGCTTGAACGGGTTGAAGTGGCTTTGAGGGTCGATATCGCTTATTTGCTTGGTGAGCGAGATACCTTCGCTTACAAGAATATTGACCAGTTCCATCCCACGTTTGCTGTAAAAAAAGGAAGACATGCCGAATGGCTGGCAAAATATGAAAATCTGCTGAAACGATCAAAGGAAGATTTCGTTAAGCATTATCGTCACACTCATGGAGCAGACCTACCCATTTGGGTTGCTATAGAGGTCTGGGACTTCGGGGCCATGTCGCAACTGTTTTCGATGATGAAAGTGCCTGATCAAAGGAAAATTTCCTCAAAATATGGGGTGACAGACTTCAAGGTATTTTCCAGTTGGTTACGCTCGTTGAACTACCTTCGTAATCTCTGCGCTCACCACAGCCGCCTTTGGAACCGCAATGTGATTGATCAGCCGAAATTACCCGCTCCGGGTGAGATTAGCTGGTGTGACCATTACCTTGGAAAGAATGATCTGATATCCAAACCCTTTCTGCTGATCAACATTGTTGCTCACCTGATGAGTATTATTTGCCCTGCCACGAAATGGCACGACCGACTTATACAGCAGTTGGATGAATTCCCTGAAATCAAGTCCGACAGGAAGGTGTCAATAAACGATATCGGGCTACAGTATGGGTGGAAAGCACTTATAGGAAGGTAAAAACAAGAACCCCCGCGTAGGTTGCAAGCAACGAAGAGGCGGAGGCCGTGTTACCCGAAATACTAGCTCATCAGGTGGGTAAGTCAACTTAAAATCATTCAAAATGTTAAATTTCTTTCAATACTCATTCAAAAATACCAGATGTTGTACATCAGCCCAATTACCACCAAAAGCAAGAGTTTTATTGGGTTGAAGGTGTGAAGCTCTGCCGGTATTTCTGATGCTAATTGCCCCGTCACACCTCCGTTGGGACGTTGTAGCATTATAGCCTGCAACAGAGCGTGCAAATATTATAGACAAAGGATGGTTGAACCGGCTTGTGTCAAGTTAAGTGTACTTTCCGGACAGACCACAGCACGACGCTAAGTCACTGATCTATCGTGTCCAATTAACTTATTTCTGCTCAATTGGACTTAGTGTAAAACAAAGCCTAGCCTTTACTTTACTCAGAATAAGAAGTAGAGGAGTGAAGTGGTCTAATGATATCCTGATGACAGCCACGAGTATTTACACAATTTGAATTACAATGTCGCAGTAAATTCAATGGATTCAGACAAGGGCCCCAGTAAATAACCGAGCAGCGTGCGTTTGCCTGCCAGAATATTTAGTTCAACGGTCATGCCGGGAATCAACTGATTATTTTCACCAAACCCTGAGCTTTCCGTCTCAATCATCGCTTTATAGTAATGCTTGGCCGTGACACTATCTAAATAGGTGTCAGCACTCACCTCCAGAACCTTGCCCTTTAGAGAACCATAAGTCGTGTAATCGTAAGCAGAAACCCGAACATTTACCGACTGACCGGGCCAGACTCTGGCTCTGTCATGTGGGGCCACCATGGCTTCGACCATCAGGGGAACGCCATCCGGGACTATCTCCGCCAATATCGAACCCGGTGAGACGACCTCGCCGATAGTATTGACATGCAGGGTATGCAAGGTACCCGTAACCGGTGCTGCCACTTTTTTACGGATCTCCCGTTCACTGGAAGAACGAATCTGTGCCTGAATCTGGGTAATTTCTAATCGGACCTTGTTGTAATTGTGCTGTGCCTCTTCACGAAAATCCGTCATCAGCTTGGTTTTCTTTAAGCGCAGCTCAGACAGGTTGGCATTAATGACCGGAATCTGCTTCGTTGACTGGTTGATTCTGGTCTCGATTTTCAGCAACACCATCTTTTTTTCCAGTTGATTATGAATCGAACCAGCCCCCTCTCTGAGAAGCGTCGTCAATATATCTAACTGCTTCTGAGCGACTGCCCGCTCGTTTTTCATATCCTTGATGACCTGGTCAAGCTCAGATAGCTGGGCTTCCTCTTTGCTAATCTGTTGCCGAACAATGGAGATTTGTTCGCTGAGCTTTCTGGCACGTTTTTTATACAACTCGTGTTCGTTAAGGTAGTGCTCGTTATTTCGAGCCGTTTTTTTACTGGCAGTGATCAGTTCTTTACCCGTCATTTCCGCATACAATCGTTGCGCTTTTGCGGTCAGCCCTATGAGTCTCTGGTTCAAAATGCTGATATTTTCGGTCAGAGAAGGATTCATCACCGAAAACAACACCATGTCTTTATGAATCCGTTGCCCTTCTGTCACGTGCAATTCGGTGAGAATACCGCCTTCGAGATGCTCAACTACACGGTTATTGCTGAAAGTAGTCACCCGACCATGACTTTTGACAACCACGTCTATTTCGACAATAGCTGACCAAACCAGAAAACACAGGACAATAAAAGTGATGGTGAAAATAACGGAATAGCGGGAAATCGAACGAAACCGCATTCGGGTTAACAGCGGCTTCATCATTATTCGCTCTCCAACACCCTGATAACCACCTGGTTTCTTTGCTCTGTACCGGATTCGTCAAGTCTGATCTTGATAAATTCAGCGGACATACCTGCATCAAGAAGAATTTTTCGAACTTGAGAGATTCGATTGAAGGCAATTTCGTAAGAAACCGTTTTTGCCAGACTTCTGCTATTGAGCAAACTGATAACATGGATCGTTTTACCCTGAAAATCATCCATGTTTGCCTGAACCCAGTCTTGCAGCTCTTTGTTTGCGGCTTCAGAAAGCCGTGAATTGAAATCCTCGTACTTTATACGAATGAGTTTATTTTTTATCTCTGTGGATACCTGGCTCTCCAAATTAACACTCAGGGCTTCAGAAACGATTTCTTTCTCAATATCCGCTTCCACCGAAGCCTGCTGACCCGCTTCCTGCCCTTCGGTTGAACCGGCTGCCGCGTGTTCAGCTTCAATTGATGATTGCGCAATATCAAACCCCACCTGAACACTCAGCGCAGAAACGACCATAACCAACACAACAACCAGGAAAACAAAGACCAGCAGAGTGGTCGACAGAGCATCCACAAATCCGGGCCATGGGTTGCTTTCAACTTTTTTAGCCATGGTGCTCCAGTAGCAGGTGTGCGGGAAGGATATTGTCTGATTATCTATCGCCTGTCTGATCTGTTTCTTAATAACCGTCAACCCAGAGCTGAATGCTAAAAGGAACCATCCTTTGCAGTTTTCGTCTTGTGAGCCGAATAAGACTCTGAGACGTGTAGAGTCATTTTGAAAACGCGGGTAAGCAGCAAAAAAAACAGGACAGGCAGGATCAAATTTTATGACACTAAAAAGTCTGCTTGGGGTGAGTTCATTACTGTTTCTCTCCCCGGTGAGTGCTTTATCGTTACCTGAAGCGGTTAACAAAGCACTGGCGATTAACCCGACCCTGAAGTCTCTGGAGTCTACGGTTGAGGTTGGAAAGGCGCAACTGGACAAGAGTTATGCCGACTACCACCCGAAGATTACCCTTCAGTTAGAAAGTGGCAAGAGCAACAATTCAGACAGTAACTGGCAGCAAAAACGCAAATCATCCGTAACACTTAATCAGGTTGTATACGACTTTGGCCGGATTTCCAACCAGATCAGCGCCAGAAAATACAAGCTGAATTCCTACCAACAGGATCTTGATAACGGGCGTGAGCAGCTCGTCCTGCTCACCTCAAACACCTTTCTGGAGATACTGAAACTCGAGGAGGTGATCGGCTATATCAAAGAGAATATTGCCTTTTACGACCGTTTTCTCGGCATCCTTGAAACTCGAAATCAGACAGGCGCGTCCAGCAAATCTGATGTTCAGCGTCTGACCAGTCTGAGCCAGAATGCCCAGCTTGAGTTGATCCAGTATCAGACGGACCTGACGTTTGCCCGTAAAACCTTTAAAAGCCTGACGAACATTGAGCCAGAAAACCTGACAATTCCTTCACTGGATGGACTGGTTATCAAGCAAACCCCGAAGGAACTGGTCGAATTTGCAACAACCCGGAGTTATCAGATCCAGTCTCTCAAAAAAAACATTGAGTTCGCCAAAGAAAATCGAGACAAAGCCCGTTCCGATCTTTATCCCAAATTTAACCTGAAAATTGAAACCAACAGGGAAAATTCTCTGGATACCAACGGGAAATGGTCAACCACACAGGCTGCCGGTATCACAATGAGTTATGACATCTGGGACGGCTTCAAGGCCCGAAGCAATGTTGATGAAAACAATGCCAAAGTGATGCGGGCTAATCATCAGTTACGAGAGGCTACACTGGCACTGGAAAAAGAGGCAGAGGAAGCTTACAGCGCGATGTTGAAGTTAAAAGATGAGAAGGCCGTCAATAAAGAAGCACTGGAAACCAACCGTGAAATTGTCGATCTCTATTACAAAGAATTTGAATTGGGTGAAAAGACCCTGCTGGACATCACCACAGCCCAGGGGGATTACCACAACAGCAGAGTCCAGAGTGCCGTGTTCCGGTTTGAGTATTACAAAAGCACGCTGAGAATCCGTTATTACCTGAACGATGTCATCAATACTGTACGAAGTCTGGCAGACGAATCGGAATGATGCTTCAGAAGAAAAGCGAGAAAACAACGGGCAACACGGACAAAACAGGATAATAAGGACATGTCTGAGCTGCATATTGCCGACCCGAAAAGAATAGTGAGCTTCATAAGGCGAATGCAGTTTGTCGTCGTAGCCAGTCTGATTCTGGTGTATTTTTCCAGGGATTTTTTTATCACGGCACTTATGTCGAACCTGCCCCTGAACGGTACGATTTTATCGGTGTTCATAATCGGTTCGGTGCTCTGTTTCCTTTATGTGTTTCAACTCAAAGATGATGTTCTGGTGGTTGCCAAACTGGATGAGATCCTGTTTCAAAGCAAAGACGATCTGGACAATAAGAACGACCAAAGAGATAACAACAAGCAAGAGCAGAATGAACCCGTACCCTTGAAGATGCACCTGATGGGGCCAACCGTCACCCTGCTCAAAAACAACGTGGCATCTCTGGGTGTTATCCGACTCTCGGCCCCTGCAACACGGGCCCTGATAGACTCCCTGCAAGACAGTATGAGTGAAAAGTCCGCCTTCATTCGCTACTTCACCGATCTTCTGGTTTTTATCGGGCTACTTGGAACTTTCCTCGGTCTGACCATCACCATTGGCTCCATCGGGGGCATCCTGTCTGATCTGGCGGGTGGGCTAGATGGCGGAGATATTATGGAAACCCTGATCAAGCTGATCAGGGGTCTGGAAGGACCTCTTGGCGGAATGAGCACCGCCTTCGGTTCTTCCCTTATGGGACTGAGCACTTCGTTGGTACTGGGTATTTTTCTGCTCAGTCTCGACAAGGCTGGCCATTACTTCACTTCTGCCATGGAAAACTGGCTGGCCGAGCACACAGTTGAGAGAAATTCTAGTACTGGAGCGGCTGCGACAACCGCCACTCCAGCCCCGGGCAACGGGCAACTTGAGCAGATTACCACCCAACTCGGCACCATCGCCAATACTCTGAAGAAAATCAGCATTCAGTCTGCAAATGACAGACAGTGGCAAAGCCTGATCGCTTTACTCAAAAATAACCACCTTGAGCTGAAGACTGAGACCTCTCAGCTGTCTGAATCCTTACTGCGAGCAGAACAACATATTGAAACTTCTGCCGAGCTTCAATCGAATCAGTTAGCCCAGACGCAATTGCAACTACAGGAATCAGAAAAACTACGACAGTTGTTCACGACTCAGACCGATGCCAGCACAGAAGCACTGGGGGCCGTCCAGGAGAGCAAGCATCGGCTGGTTCAGATTGTCAACGCCCTGCTGGATGAGCAGAGAGCGCTGGGGCGCAGTCATGTGAAAACCACTGAGCAGGTCTCCGAGCTAAAAGCGTTCATCTCGCAGAAAACAGACGCCTCTGCTACCGAACTTAAAGGCGTCTCTCAGCAGTTACAGGCACTTTCCGATAAGGTTCAGGAAGATAATCAGGACAGCCAAATCAGACAATCACGAATGGAAAAGATGTTCATCTCCATGTCCAGAGCAATTAAGGATGTAAGAGCCAGAATTAAAGGCAAATGAGCAATGAGAGCTCATCGGCATATCATTGCTCTGGTCTGGAGTCTGGCCGCTTCGGCTGACGAGAGTCCGGATTTTATTTTCCCGGTGGCTTGTCGATATGGTGTTGATTGCTTTATCCAGAACTATGTTGATCATGACCCCACTGCTGGCTTCAGCGACTATCATTGCCGTCAGCAAACCTATGACGGCCACTCTGGTACCGACATCAGGCTGGTCAACCTGCCTCAAATGGATAAGGGCGTTCCTGTGCTGGCAGCAGCCAATGGCAAGGTTGTCGCGACACGAGATGGCATTACAGATACTTATCTGGACCCGGCAAGACGTGAGGAAATAAAACAGATCGGTCTGGGTAATGCCGTTGTTATCCAGCATCGGGACGGCTGGCGCACAATTTATGGCCACCTGAAAAAAGACAGTCTGACCATCAAAAAAGGTGACCGGGTTATCCAGGGACAGCCACTGGGTGAAATCGGCCTGTCCGGATTAACCGAATTTCCCCATGTTCATTTTCAGGTGACACTTCACAATAAGACGATCGACCCGTTCGTAGGAAAACCGGACAGAGGCAAATGTGGGGATACCCTCAACAGTCAGTGGCTCGGGATCGCAGGCAACAAGATAGCCTACTTCCCGGGTTGGCTGTTGGATCATGGTTTCAGTGATACCCCCCCGGACAGCTACCAGGCGATTGAAACCGGAAATTTTAATAACGGTTCGGGTGACAAAAACCCGCGCCTGTTTTTTTGGGTTCGATTCATCGGGCTGTCAATGGGTGATCAGGTAACATTGAGTTTCGTTGCACCTAATGGCGAACTGACCAGGCAGCATACCTTCCCGAAGCTGAAATCAGACAAGGCACAGCAATTTTATTACATCGGCATTAATAATCCGGCTATTCAACCAGGTCAAGCGGGTCGCTGGCAGGGAAAAGTCAGACTGAAACGCACCTCGCTCCCTCCCATTAAAAGGGCTTTTGATTATGCAGTCGGTGTTGATGATGTTGCTGACCGCTGATAATTCAGCTCTTTCAGCACTCGACTGCGACTGTCGTCACCGATAATACGACCTTCGGATATCACAATAATCCGGTCCACCAATTGCAGCAGGTTTTGCCGGTGCGTGATAAGAATCAGTGTCTGGTCGTCCTTCAGGATGCCCGGAAGACGCTGACAGAATAGTGTTTCGTTATAATTGTCATAGGCACTGGTTGGTTCATCAAGGATCAGTAAACGACTCTGACGCACTAGCGCACGAGCCAGGCAAAGCGCCTGTCGTTGACCACCGGAGAGATTCTCGCCCCGTTCCATGATTTCATGGGCGTAGCCCCGGGAGCACTTCTGAACAAATCCATCCAGGCAAGCCCCATGACAGGCTTCGTCCAGCTTTTTAGTAGATGCTGCACGCTGTCCGAGCATCAGGTTACTTTTCAGTGTTCCGGCGAACACACTAGGCTTCTGCGGTGCCACAGCATAATGGCTGCGGTAATGATCCAGGTTAAGATGCTGCAGATTGCGACCGTCAATCATAACATTGCCTTCAGTCGGCTCCACCAGTCCCTGAATCATGCGGATGAGCGTACTCTTCCCTGAGCCGGAAGCCCCCAGTATCGCGACTCGTTCCCCCGGCTCGATCTTCAGACTGATATTTTTCAAAATCTCTGGTTCTGTGGCTTTATATCGATAGGACACTTTATCGAATTCAATCCGTCCTTTCAGGGTTGGAACATTGAGTTTATCGTTGAGGTCATCCTCTCCTGCCAGACCTAACAGTTCGTTAATCTCTTTTAGCGCCTTGATGGAGAAGCTCAGGCGATTCACTGCCATGGCCAGACTCATCAATGGCGCAACAGCCCTGCTTCCAAGAATAATGCAGGCAAACAGGGAGCCAGAAGAAAGGTTACCACTGTGTATCTGGAATACACCCACAATAAGCATACCGATGACCACACTCTGGCTGGCACTTGCCACCAGCGTGTTTAGCAAAACATTAGACTGTTTACTGGCCTGCGATGCCCAGGCAGAAAGGGTTACCAGACTTCGCCAGCGCGCCTGAGTCTTGCGTGTTGCACCGAGTGTTTTAATCGCTTCCAGCTCTGAGCTGACTTCATAGAGAAAAGCACTTTTGGCATTATTGGCCCGGGTCAGCTGACTGGCACGATGTCGTGTACTTCGATAACTGTATATCGCAATCGGTATCAGACAGGCCGCAATGCCAAGAGGAATGAGTGCCATGACGCCACTGATCAATCCTATTACCAGTGTAAACAGAATAAAAAATGGCGCATCCAGTAGTGATAACATTATCGTTCCGGACAGAAATTCCTTAACCCGGGCAAAATTTTCCACGGCATGGGTAATGCGACCCGCAGAGTCCGGCAGTTCACTTTGTTTCAACTGAAGAAGACGCCCCATGATGAACTGTTCGCTGCGTTTTTCAATAATCCGGCAGGCGTCATCGACAAAATAAGTGCGAAGCCAGCGCAAGACAAAATCAAAGATAACCACTACCAGCATACCCATCCCCAGAACCAGGAGCGTATCTGTAGCAAAGGTTGGGATGAGTTTATCGAACACCATGTTGGTGAATAACGGTAGCGCCAGAGTCAGCAGATTGACCATCACGGTCGCCAGCAATACCTGGGCGTAGTGAGGTCGGAGTTCGTTCATCTGTGTGCGAAACCAGGAAGGCATCAATAGCTTGCTGGCAGTGGCTTTTTCCTTGTGTTCACTGAAACAGAAAATCGTGCCGGTATAAACCGATGACAATCGCGACAAAGACAGCCATAACCCCAGAGGGTACTTTCGTGACGCCACAAAATACTCACCGTTGCGAATTTCGGTGATAGTCATGAATTTTTTTTTCTTTAACTGAATAATGCAGGGTAAGTCATCTTCTGTAATATCAATGAGTTCGCTGTGTTTTTTCCTCATGTCCAGGCCACAGTAGGCGGCGGCCTGTTTAAGACGCCAATGATCAAACTCCTGACCTTCCCGTGTGAGCGCCTCTAAATCCTCACTGACAACATCGGCACCCATATAATGGCAAACGCTGAGGAAACAATCTTTGAGGTGAAATTTAAGCATACGAGGCGCTCTTTTATTTATCCTGGCGCCCTCTGAACCTACTGGCCTGAATCCATCAGAGGAAGTTGACTGTTATGGTATTGCCACTGTTGTCATGGTAAATGTGCTGACTGGCATCACTGGTATCACTGCTGGTCGAATCATTCACAGTAATACCATCACTGCTATCAACATCAATGGTCAGGCTGTTACTTCCGGAAAGTGCACCGACATCATCCATTGAGATAGTGATGGTATCGGCACTTCCTCCGTTGAAATCAATTTTTTCAACATTATCGATAAGGCTGGTGTAATTACCCAGGTCCCAACTGCCACCGTTATTAAGACTGAGCGTGTCGCTGTCAGCTCCACCATCTACCTGTGTGGCGCTGTTTTGCAGGGCTGCCAGATCAATATTGAGAGTGTCGTCACCGGCTCCGCCAATAAGCTGATCAGCAGCAAAGCCCGTTAGGGTGTCGTTACCGGCATTACCTTCCAGTACGTTAGCTATGGTGCTGGAGGCGGTGAGATTATCCCCACTGCTGGAGCCCAGCACCTTCTCGATACTGGTCAGGGTGTCGTTACTGCCGCCACCGTCGGTGGCCAGGCCAGTGTCCAGGTTAACCGTGACGCCGCTGGATTCACTGCTGTAATCAACAGTATCCTCATCGTCCCCGCCGTTCAGTATGTCGGCCCCGGCACCACCCTCCAGAATATCGTTGCCGGAACCGGCAATGAGAGTATCGCTTCCGTTTCCACCCCGGAGTGTGTCATTACCGCTACCACTGTTCAGAATATTGTTGGCGCTGTCACCAATCAGGGTATCGTTGCCGTGGTCGGTAGTGACATTCTCAAAACCCTTGACCTTGTCATTACCGGTAGAGGCTCCGCCACCATAACTTTTGTTGACTGTGATGTAACCATCAGCATCTGCAGTGGCAGAGAGGTCGACGGTAATATCATCCGGTGTGTCACCAGGTCCGGTGACGTTACCCACCATATCCAGCGTATCGCCCGCCGCAGTATTAGCTCCGCCATCTAATTTATCGTTTCCGAAGCCACCGTGGATGATGTCATCGCCAGCGCCACCCGTAATGGTATCATCGTCCTGATTACCGTTAATGTTGTCGTCGCCGTCTCCCCCGTTAATGGTGTCAGCACCCGCACCACCGAAAATAGTATCTCCTCCATCTCCCCCGTTGATGGTGTTGGCTGACGCATCACCATACAGCTGGTCGCCTAATGCATTGTCGGAGCCAGTAATGTTTTCGATATCTGTCAACGTATCGATGCCACCGCTACCATCTGTGGCATTTCCTCCTGTTAAATTAACAAAAACTGCTCCTGAATCCTGACTGTAATCAACAGTATCAATGTCATCACCGCCATCAAGCATATCAGCACCAGCACCACCGCGAAGCGTGTCATCACCGGCACCACCATCAAGGTCGTTGCTGGCAGTGTTACCGATGAGCAAATCGTCCCCGCTACCGCCAATAATATTTTCGATCTCGCGAAGGGTGTCCGTGCCCGCAGAAGTGGTGGCTGTACCGTCGTTGCCGGTTTCGGCCAGAGTGACAGTGACAGTGGCAGTGTACGCAGAGTAATCCACAGTGTCGGTATCTGTCCCGCCATCCAGAATATCGTTGCCACCGCTGCCATGGAATGTGTCGTTGCCACCCGCACCAATGAGACTATTGCTGTTGCTGTCACCGGTCATGGTATCGATAAAAGCAGTACCAACGACATTTTCCACATTACGGACAGTATCGGTATTACCACCCTTGGCTACTGAGCCATCAGATGCGCCAGCCAGAGTGACGGTCACACCACTGCTGTTAGTACTGTAGTTGATAGTATCCGTGCCGCTGCCACCATCCAGAATGTCGGTACCATTACTTGAGTGGATCGTGTCATTCTGATCACCGGCGTTAATGGTATTGTCCTCATCATCACCCGTGATGGTATCGGCGCCATCTGTGGCAATAATATTTTCGATGTTGCGAAGAGTGTCTGTATCAGTGCCATCATTGACGGTACCGTTAGCGCTGCCATTGAGCACAACCGTGATACCGGAATTAGCATGGCCACTGTAATCCGCAGTATCAGAACCTGTGCCACCATCGAGAGTGTCTGTCCCGGTGCCTGCTTCCAGAATATCGTCGCCAGCCATACCATTGAGGGTATTATTGCCACTGTCTCCGATCAGGGTATCGGCGTTACCGGAGCCAGCGGCATTCTCAATATTTTTGAGCGTGTCAGTATCACTACCATGAACAGCAGTGCCGTTGGCAGAACCGTTGAGGGTGATGGTTAAACCACTACCAGAGTTGTTGAAATGGGATGTGTTGTAATCCACCGTGTCACTGTCGCCACCACCATCAAGAGTATCGTTACCATCACCGCCATAAATGGTGTCTGCGCCGGTACCCGCATTGATCGAATTGCTGACACTGCTGCCGGTCAGTGCGTCGTTTTGACTACTGCCAATAATATTTTCAATATTCTTCAAGGTATCGGTGCCCTGATCAACGCTACTGCCTGTCTCACTGGTCAGATTAGCGGTCACGCCGCTGGTAGCGCCACTGTAATCAACCGTATCACCCAGACTGCTGTGAGTTCCTCCCTCCAGCACATCATTACCAGCACCACCGATCAGTATGTCGTCTCCCGAGCTGCCATCGAGGGTATTATCGCCACTGTCACCTGTCAGCGTATCGTCGGAGAAACTGCCGGTAATATTTTCGATCTCGTAAAGATTATCGGTGCCATTGCCGGTGGCTATGCCAGTGCTCAGATTGACATTAACCGCACCACCGTCAGCGTAGCTGACCGTATCATTACCGGTACCCCCATATATGTCATCGTCACCGGCGTTGCCTTGCAGCGTGTCTGCACCACTGTCACCATAGAGAGTATCGTTGCCAAAACCACCTTTCAGAAGATCAGCATCCCCCCCTCCACGCAGAATATTGGCCAAAGCATTACCGGTAATATCATCGGCCTGACCACCTCCGGTAACGTCTTCAATCCCGGTGATACTACTATCGGATGAGCCATAACCATCCTGAGTGGCGCTTCCATTACCTAGGTTAAGGCTAATGGTGTGGGTTGCCATGCTCAGGTCAAGCAGGTCATTATTACCACTGCCACCGTCAATAGTGTCATCGCCCAGACCACCATTGATGGTGTCATTATCAGCACCACCTTGCAGCGTATCATCACCGGCACCACCCTCAATCGTGTCCTGACCCGCATTGCCTTGCAATACATTGGTGTCGCCGTTACCGGTGAGAATGTCGTCACCACTGCCTCCGACCACACTTTCAATACCGGACAGGGTGTCTGTCACCGCGCTGACGGTTGCCGTCTGTAAAACACTGGACAGATCTACGGTGACTGCCGAGCTTTCACTGGCATAGTCAACGGTATCATTGTCTCCGACCTCTTCACCGCCATCCAGCGTATCGGCACCGGCACCGCCCGTCAGATAATCATTGCCGTCACCGCCTTCCAGATGATCCGCACCATCACCACCGGACAAGGTATCATTATCGCCATTACCCACCAGGTGATTGGCGTTGGCGTCCCCTGTCAGGTCGTCAGAATGGGCACCACCACGGATATTTTCAATATTTACGAGAGTATCGCTGAAACCCTGGCCATCTTCGGCATTGGTGCCAACCAGGTCGCTGAGATCAGCGGTAACATCACCGATAGCGTCGCTGTAATCGGCCCAGTCCGCTGTGCCGACACCACCGTCGAGACTGTCATTACCAGCTCCGCCAACCAGGGTGTCATCACCGGAATCCCCGTTCAGCGTGTCGCCTCCCGCTCCTCCTCGCAGGGTATCGTCATTATCACCGCCGTTAAGGGTATCAATGCCATCCCCTCCTTCAAGCACATCATCACCAGCGTCACCGTTGAGCTGATCGGCACCGGCCTCTCCACGCAGCGTGTCATTGTTGTCACCACCGTGGAGGGTATCGTCATCGGCGCCACCTTCGAGGGTATCGTCGTCATTCCCCCCCTCCAGGGTATCATTGCCGACACCGCCAAAGAGCTGATCCTGACCGGCATCGCCACGCAACGTATCATTGTCTGCCTCGCCATAGAGGGTGTCATTTTCCGTACCCCCTTCAAGGGTATCTGCTCCGGCACCACCATACAGCGTGTCCTGACCGGCATCCCCGTACAGCAGGTCATCGTTGTCATGGCCCTCCAGCCTGTCATTGCCGCTACCGCCATGGAACTGATCGACTCCAGTGCTTCCGGTCAGCACATTATCATCGGCACTACCCGTGACGACGCCACCGTTAGCGCCAAGCGTAACATTCTCAATATTGGTAATACTGGAGTCGCTGGTACCATAGCCATCGTTGGTTGCCGTACCGGCCTGAAGATCAATATTGACCGCTTGTGTTGCCCCGGTTAATAACAGGGTATCGGTTCCTGCCCCACCGTTGATGGAGTCATCACCGCCGCCCCCATCAAGAGTGTCATCACCGTCTTCACCCCAGAGCGTGTCATTCTCGGTTCCACCTGAAAGAGTATCCTGACCTGTGCCACCCTTGAGGAAATCTTCACCCTGACCCCCTGTCAGGATGTCGTTATCGGCATTACCCTCGATATCATCGTTATCCGCATCACCGTCAATGGTATCGTTGCCATCACCGCCAACCAGCTCATCATCGCCACCGCCACCTGAGAGGCTGTCATCGCCGCTGCCCCCTTCAAACCGGTGGCTGTCAGCATTGCCGGTCATGCTGTCGTTGTTGGAAGTACCGATAATAGTTTCAATATTAAGCAGCGTGTCCTGACCACCTTCACCGTCATTACTGACCTGGTTACTGCCCAGGTTCATATCAACAGTGATTGCCGACTTGCCGCTGTAATCGGCGGTATCACCATTGCTGGAATGACTGCCTCCATCCAAGGTATCGTCACCGGTTCCACCATAAAGAGTGTCATCCCCGGCATCGCCATTCAGAGTGTCATTGCCAGCATCGCCGAAGAGGGTATCGTTGTCATCGCCACCACTGACAGTGTCACCATCAGCGTCCCCATGAAGTGTGTCCGCACCGGCACCACCATCAATTATGTCCGCACCATCACCACCATTGACTGTATCTGCTGCACCACCGGCATTAATGGTATCAATACCAGCATTACCATTGAGGGTATTGGCATTGTTATCACCGGTCAGGGTATCGCCATAAGCACTACCGCTGATGTTCTCTATACCTTCCAGATTGTCGGTATCGGTACCATCGTTAGCTGTTCCGTTACCGTTGGCAGTCAGCGTAGCCATGACTGCGCTGCCATGGGTACTGTAATCAGCGGTATCACCGTTACTGCTGTGGTTTCCGCCCCTCAGGGTATCGGCACCGGCCTTGCCATAAAGAATGTCATCACCGTCCTGACCATCCAGAATATTGACTTCTGCGGTACCTGTCAGGATGTCATCACCGGAACCACCCAGCACAGATTCAAAATTGGCAATGGTGTCAGTATCGGCCCCGTCCACCACCGAAGACGAACCCAGGTCAACCGTCAGGCCTGTGGTATTGTCAGAATAATCCAGGGTATCGTTATCGCTGGCGCTTTCACCGCCATCGAGAGTGTCACTGCCACTGCCTCCGCTGATGGTGTCATCGCCTTCATCGCCGTTGAGGGTATCGTTTCCACCCCTGCCTTCCAGTTTGTCATTACCTATTCCACCGTCATAACGGTTGTCTCCACTATCACCAATGATATGGTCATCACCCGCACCCAGCACCAGGTCTTCAATGCTGGTCAGGGTATCAACATTGCCACCACCGAGATCGACCTGAAAACTATTTCCGCCTCCTGAGCGGTCAATAGTCAGTGCTCCGGCGAAGGCGCTGTAATCCACCCGGTCATTACCCAGCCCACCATCAAGTGTGTCAGCACCAAGGCCCCCTTCAAGAATGTCGTCACCGTCCTGACCCAGCAACACGTCATCGCCATCACCACCGGTCAGAGTATCGGCGCCATCGCCACCTTCCAGTTGGTTCGCCTGAGTATCACCCTCTATGGTGTCAGCGTTGGCAGAGCCAATAACATTCTCAATGCCTGTGAGTACGTCATTGGCACCATCACCATCGTCAGTAGCTACTCCATTAAGCAGGTTCACATTGACAGCACTACCGGCATCGCTGTAATCGGCAGTATCAGTGCCAGCGTCGCCGATAAACGTATCAACCCCTCCAGCACCATAAAACGTATCGTTGCCGTTACCGCCGGTGAGTTGGTTACTTTCAGCATCCCCCCGAATCGAATCATCATAAGCAGTGCCAACCACTCTTTCGATATCGATCACTGCATCACGGTTGCCGTAGCCATCATCGGTGGCTTCTTCATTGGCCAGGTCAATGGTCAGGGCTCCGGAGGCGCCGCTGTAATCGGCAGTATCATTCAGGCTGTTATCGGTTGTCTCATCGCCGCCACGCAGGGTATCTGCGCCGTCTCCACCGATCAGGGTATCCGCACCGTCACCGCCATGAAGAGTGTTGGCAAGGTCATTACCGGTTAACGTGTCATCATTACTGCTGCCGGTGAGGTTTTCGATACCCGCCAGAGTATCGATGTCACTGGTGGCGGCATCAGTGGCTGTACCGCTGCCGGCACCGCCACTGGTCAGTGTTACCGTGACAGCACTGCCATGCCCTGTGTAATCTGCCGTATCTCCGGCACCCTGACCACCATCAAGGGTGTCGTTGCCAGCACCGCCTCGCAGGGTATCATCACCCGCATCACCTATGAGCTGATCAGCACCGCCACTGCCACTGAGGGTATCGTTACCGGCATTGCCACGAATCGTATTGTCGGCATTATCGCCGGTCAGCGTGTCGTCGTTACTGCCGCCAGAAAGGTTTTCAATATCGGAGAGGGTATCCTGGCCACTTTGGCCATCGTTGTTTTGTGACTGATCGAGAAGGTTGATGGTGACAGACTGAGTCTGAGCACTGTAATCTGCGGTATCAGTCCCGGCATCACCCTGCAGATTGTCATTACCTGAACCACCGATCAGCGTATCGTCGCCATTACCGCCTCTGAGGGTGTCGTCAAGATCTCCCCCATCGAGGGTATCATTACCCTCCTGCCCTTCCAGAGTATCGGCGCCTCCCAGTCCATTCAGGGTGTCGTTATCATCTCCCCCCCAGAGAACATTACTGATGCTGTCGCCGGTCAGCGAATCGGCATGGTCACCGCCCATCAGGTTTTCAATGGACTGGAGAGTATCCTGACCACCCAGAGTATCATTGATCGGAGCGCCAGCAGAAAGATCAATCGTCAGGCTGGATACAGCGTCCTGATAATCCGCCGTGTCACTGCCAAGATTACCGGTAAGGGTGTCGTTGCCAGAGCCGCCAGACAGAGTATCATCGCCTGCCCCGCCATCAAGCGTATTGTTGGCAGAATCACCGGTCAGAGTGTCGTTACCGGAGCCACTGACAATATTCTCAACATCAACAAGACTGTCCCGATCACCATGACCATCATTATTATTGGTATCGTCTGCCAGATTAATCAGGACGTTATTGGTCTGGTAGCTGTAGTCGGCGGTATCCGCGCCACCACCGCCTCTGAGGGTATCATTGCCAGCTTCACCCACCAGCCAGTCATCACCATCGCCACCATCCAGTTCATTAACTTCGCTGCTTCCGGTAATGGTATCGTTATTGTCAGTTCCGACGATATTTTCAATATCAACCAGGGTATCAACATCTGAATTGCCGCCACTGAATACGGCAGACCCCGAACCTGAGCCACCATCAAGATCAACCGTCAGCTCAACACCTGATACCGAGCTGTAATCCACCGTATCAATACCCAAGCCACCATCGATGGTATCGCTGCCTGCACCTTCGTAGAAGGTATCTGCGCCGTCATCACCAAACAGCTGGTCATTACCGGCATTGCCGGTAATACTGTCATCACCCGCTCCACCTTCTATGCGGTTGACGTCGCCATCGCCGATAAGAGTGTCATTGTGATCACCGGACAAGATATTTTCGATATCATTAAACGTGTCTGTGAGGATACCCTGCTCTTTGGCTCGGTTTGCGGAGAGGTCCACTTCAACGGCTGCGGTGGCATCGGTGTAATCCACTGTGTCAGTACCCAAACCGCCATCCAGTAAGTCGGTTCCTGCACCACCCTGCAGGATGTCATCCTGATTACCACCGTAGAGCTGGTCATCACCATCGGCCCCACTGAGGGTATCGGTACCGTCATTGCCGTAAAATTCATTGTTATCACTATCGCCTGTAGCGAGATCATTCCCTGCACCAAGCTGGATAATCTCGATATTGCTCAGGGTATCACTGCCTCCCAGACCATCATCGTTAATAGCCTGGTTGGCCAGATCAATAACAACGGCCTGGGCATTGGTATTTGCGGAATAATCAACGGTGTCGGTATCATCACCGCCATCAAGTGTGTCATCGCCTGCAGCACCGGTCAGCGTATCGTTCCCCAAACCACCGGATAGCTGGTTATCTGCGCTACTCCCTGTCAGGGTATCCGCCGCGTCAGAACCAATGATGTTCTCAATATTACGAAGCGTATCGGTGTCAGATCCCGACACAGCCGAGCCGTCACCTCCCAGAACCAGTGTTGCCTGAACTGACTGTGAACCCAGCTGGCTGTAATCCACAGTATCAATATCATCGCCGCCATCGATAATGTCGCTGCCACCCCCCTCAATAAACACGTCATTGCCGGTTCCGCCTTCGAGAGAATCGGCACCATCGCCACCGGTCAAAGTATCATTGCCGACATTCCCCCTGAGGGTATTGGCATCCGCTGTCCCGGTCAGTGTATCGTCACCGCTGCCAGTAATGACCGCTTCAAAATTGCTGATGGTATCGGTATTGTTGGAGCCGGCGTTAACCGTGGAGTTGTTCAGGTCTACGATCAGGTTATTGGTGTGGTCAGTGTAATCCAGAGTGTCAAAATCATCGCCACCATCCAGATCATCGTTTCCGGCACCCCCGCTGATCGTGTCATTGTCATCCTCGCCACGAATGGTGTCGCTACCGTCACCGCCGAAAATAGTGTCGTTCTGGTTACCACCATAGAGCGTATCGTCTGCACCTTCACCATAGAGGATGTCGATGCCGTCCAGCCCCTCTATCACATTGGCTGCACTGTCTCCGGTCAGAGTGTCATCGTGGTTGCTGCCCTTGATGTCCTCAATGCCATTCAGAGTGTCATTACCATTGGCGCCCGATGCAACGCCTGTGGTCAGGTTAACGGTGACACCAGCCGAGGCATCATCGTAATCCGCCCGGTCAGTCGTACCAGCATCGTCGCCACCAATCAATACATCATCACCAAGGCCGCCCTTGAGAACATCGCTTCCTTCACGACCTTCCAGCCGATTATTCTGGTTATCACCCGCCAGGGTATCGCCGAGCGTACCACCAATAAGGTTCTCAATACTGTCCAGAGTATCCTGACCACCATCGCCATCGCCGGAGACCTGCTTATTTAACAGACTGGCAGTGACGCTGCCGGTGACTCCGCTGTAATCAGCGGTATCGCTCCCGTTGCCCCCTTTCAGCGCGTCGTTACCGCTATCACCACGCAGGGTATCGTCGTTATCGCCGCCTTCGAGAGTATCCGCCCCGCCTCCGCCAGACAGGATGTCGCTGCCATCCAGCCCGCTCAGAGTATTATTCTGGTTATCTCCCGTCAGTGTGTCGTTATTCAGGCTGCCTGTAACATTCTCAATGCTGTCCAGGGTATCGCTGGAGGAATCACCGTCGTCAGAAGTCTGGTTCGAGGCTGCGGAAAGATCAACCGTCACTCCGGACTGGGCATCGCTGTAATCTGCCGTATCGGTACCTGTACCACCTATGAGATTGTCAGTGCCAGCCCCACCACTGAGGGTGTCGTTATCCGCCCCCCCTTCCAGAACATCGTTGCCACCCATGCCCTTCAGCGTGTCGTCACCGACACCCCCTTCAAGCTTGTTGGCCTCAGCGTCACCGGTCAGGGAGTCTCCGTTGGTAGTACCGATCAGGTTCTCAATATCAATCAAATCATCAGAACTGCCATCACCATCATCACTAGCTTGCGAGTTGGACAGGTCAGCTACCACGGCACCGGCAGCACCACTGTAATCCACCGTATCCACATCAGAACCGCCGCTGCCTACCAGCCGATCCTGACCGCCACCGCCTACCAGAATGTCATCGCCGCCGCCCCCGGTCAGCACATTGTCTGCGGCATCCCCCGTGAGCGTATCGTCGGCACTGCCACCGGTGACGTTCTCTATATCCACCAGAGTGTCCTGAGCACCACTACCGTCATCGTTCAGGGACTGGTTCTGAAGATTGATGGTCACCGCCGTATTTCGGGCGCTGTAATCTGCCGTATCCCCTGCCGATTCACCACCACTGCCACCATCGAGAGTATCCGCACCATCGCCACCGACCAAGGTGTCATCACCACTTTCACCATAGAGCCGATCAACGCCACCGTTGCCAGTCAGGGTATCGTTGTCCTGACCGCCATGAAGATCATTGGCGTTGTTATCGCCGGTTAAGGTATCGGCCTGATTACTGCCACGCAGATTTTCAATGCTGATCAGTGTGTCCGTGGCATCGCCACTCACCGACGCCTGAGGAGTGCCGGAAGACAGGTTGGCATTGACCGAACCAATAGCCGCGCTGTAGTCCACCGTGTCCGTTTCGGTGCCACCATCAAGGGTATCGCTGCCGAGGCCACCAATGAGAACGTCATTGCCACTGCCCCCCTGAAGGTGGTCATCACCGCTATTGCCGTCGATGGTATCGTTACCACCGCTGCCTGCTATGAGGTTGTCGTGAATATCGCCGGTCAGGGTATCACCCAGCCCGCTGCCTGTGATGTTTTCAATATCGACAAGGGTGTCAGTATCGGCAGTTCCATCGGTGGCAGTACCGCTGTCAAGATCAACCGTTACTGCACGACTATGACTGCTGTAGTCAACCGTATCACCGTTGGTTTCCCCGTTAGCACCGCCATTGAGAGTATCACTGCCACTGCCGCCTCGCAGGGTGTCATCACCCTCGTTACCGAATAGCTGGTCGGCACCGTCATTGCCGCTCAGGGTATCGTTACCATCATTGCCCTGCAGGATATTGACACCGCCGTCACCCGTCAGCGTATCGTGGTGATCACTGCCGTTAATATTCTCAATGCTGGTCAGGGTATCGGTGTCGCTGCCAATGGTGACCGTATCAACACTACCGGAAATATCCGCCACCACACTGGCGGACATCAGACTGTAATCAACAGTGTCATTACCACTACCGCCGTCGAGGCTGTCACTGCCGAGGCCGCCATCAAGGGTATCGTCGCCACCACCGCCTTCCAGAGTGTCATCGCCCGCATCACCATAGAGCGTGTCGGCATCATTTTCCCCCTGAAGGGTATCGTCGCCATCGCCACCACGCAGCGTATCGTCACCACTGCCCCCCTGAAGCAGGTTGACCTGGCTGTCACCGGTAATGCTGTCAGCACTGGCACTGCCGACAATATTCTCGATGCTGTCCAGGGTATCCGTAGCTCCTGAACCGTCGGTGGCATTGGGCGCGGCATCAGCAAGGTTCACAGTAATACCGCTGGCATCATTGCTGTATACGGCGGTATCAATGCCAGCGCCGCCTCGCAACTGGTCGGCACCTGTGCCGCCTTCAAGGCGGTCTGCATCGTCACCGCCTTCCAGGATATCGTCACCCTCACCACCGACCAGGGTATCCTCGCCCGCTTCTCCCCTGAGGGTGTCAGCATCCAATCCCCCGTCCAGTGTGTCGTTGTCGGCACCACCGGCCAGTATGTCCTCACCCTGCCCCCCCATCAGGGTGTCATCACCACCATTGCCCAGCAGGGTATTAGCATTGTTATCACCGGTCAGCGTGTCGGCAAACTGGCTGCCGGTGATATTTTCAATACTGATCAGGGTATCAGTGGCATCGCCATCAACAATGGCCGTATCGTTTGCGCCTGACAGGTCTGCTGTAACAACCCCCAATGCATCGGTGTAATCCGCTGTATCGCCGTCGCTACCCTCAGTTCCGCCATCCAGTGTATCTGCTCCGGCACCACCGGCCAGAGTATCATCGCCAAGGCCGCCAGCCAGGGTATTAGCATTGGCATCACCGGTCAGGGTGTCCTTAAAGTCACTGCCGGTGACATTTTCAATATTAGTGACGCTATCAGTAGCACCACTGCCATCGGTGGCTTGGTCAGCAGAGAGATCGACTACCACACCCATACCGTCGCTGTTGGTGTCCTGATCAGAAGCGTAACTGAGCGTGTCCACACCCGTGCCACCGTCGATGGTGTCAACTCCCTCTCCTCCTACCAGCGTATCGGAGCCGTCACCGCCCTCAAGGGAATCATCACCCTGTCCGCCTTTCAGACTGTCGTCACCGTCGCCACCCTGCAGCCTGTTGGCAGCCGTGTCACCTGTCAGCACATCATTACCGTCGCTGCCGGTAACATTCTCTATCCCGATCAGGTCATCCTGACCACCACCATCACCGTCATCCGTCGCCTTGCCGATAGACAAATCGACAGTGACTGCACTGGCCGCCAGAGAGTAGTCGGCGGTATCGCCCACCGCCGTGTTGTCCCCACCTTCCAGACGGTCATTGCCTGCCCGTCCTGTCAGGGTGTCATCCCCTGCTCCCCCATAAAGATCATTGACGTTAGCGTCGCCGATGATCACATCGTCGTGGCTGCTACCCCGAATATTATCGATATCGTGGAAGGTATCCTGGCCACCATCACCATCGTCTGTCGCTGTACCGTCCGTCAGGCTCGCGGTTACAGCGGCTGCCGCATCGGTATAATCAACAGTGTTCTCACTGGCACCATCACTGCCGCCACGGAAGATATCATTGCCGCCCCCACCCACGAGGCTGTCACTGCCCAGACCACCAGACAGCTCATTATCATCGTTATTTCCGGTCAGGCTATCGTCATGGTCGCTGCCAATAACTTTTTCAATGCCACTCAATGTATCCGAGGAACCAAAGCCATCAGACGCAGTGCCAAGGTTCAGGTTCACGGTGACAGCCTGATTACTGGTACCGTAGTCCACCGTGTCAATACCATCACCGCCGACCAGCTCATCGTCATCACGGCCACCCACCAGCAGGTCGTCACCGTCCCCGCCGGTCAAGACATTGGCATCATCATCACCTCTCAGGGTGTCATTGTTGGAGCCGCCGGTAACATTTTCGATGTCGTTCAGGATATCGGTAATGAACCCGCCTTCAGTCACCTTGTTACTCGCCTGTGACAGGTCAACCGTAACAATGCTGGTGTTGTCACTGTAATCCGCCGTGTCACTGCCCGCTCCGCCATTGAGGGTATCTGCACCGGCCCCACCCACCAGGATATCGTTGTCATTACCACCATTGAGGGTGTCATCACCGCCATTACCGAGCAATGTATCTGTACCGGCATTACCACTAAGCACGTTGTCTAATGCGTCACCGGTCAGACTGTCATCGCTGCTGGTACCGGTTAAATTTTCAATGTTCTGCAGAACGTCCTGGCCGCCCTCGCTATCAGTGGCCTGGCCATCAACCAGACTGGCCGTGACACCACTACTGCCATCACTGAAGACAACCGTGTCGCCGGCTACACCATGACTGCCACCATCCAGAATGTCGTTACCCGCACCGCCAGTCAGAGCGTCGTCACCGGCTCCGCCAGAGAGTTCGTTGCCCTGGGAGGAGCTGTCAGTTCCGGTCAGGGTATCGTCACTGCTGCCCCCGATCAGGTTCTCGATATTGCTGTAGGTTTCACTACCACCGCTACCGTCGTTACCGAGGCCAGTCCGAAGGTTAGCGGTGACGCCAACGGAGACTCCGGCATAAGTGACCGTATCCACGTCCGCACCACCATCGAAATTATCCGCCCCGATACCACCAGAAAGCGTGTCATTGCCGTCATCGCCCTTTAGCGTGTCGGCACCTGCACCGCCACTGAGAATGTCATCGCCACCATTGCCGGACAGAACATTGTCACTGCTGTTACCGATCAGCGTATCGCCATAACTGCTGCTACCTGTTATGTTTTCGATGTTGCGGAGGGTATCGGTTTCCGTTCCACCGGCATCCGTTGCCTGGCCATCACCAGCATCTGCAAGCGTTGCGATAACCGAACGACCGTAGTCGTCATAGGTCACGGTATCAGCGCCGCTTTCTCCATCAAGAACGTCATTACCGGCACCACCGAAGAGCAGGTCGTCACCATCCCCCCCGCTCAGGGTATTGGCATCTGAAGAGCCCCGGATATCGTCATTGTGATCACTGCCAGTGACATTTTCGATGGCGATCAGGGTATCGGTACCGCTATCCCCATCATCCAGAGCCTGGCCAGCAGCCAGATCTACACTGATGCTATTGGCTGCATTGCTGTAATTCGCTTGGTCAGCCGTTCCACTGCCGCCATCAAGAACGTCATCACCGCCACCACCGGCAAGGATATCATCGCCTCCTTCACCTTTAAGCTCATTGTCCCCGGCATCACCACTGATATTATCCTGAGCATTACTGCCCGTTATATTCTCAATGCCATACAACTGATCGCTGCCACCGTCGCCATCATCGCTGGCTGAATTGGCAGCGAGATCAACACTGACCCCTGCCGCTGCCAGTGAATAGCTGACGGTATCTGTGTCCTGACTGCCAGGATTAACTCCCGCAGCTTCTGTCTCTCCATAGAAAGTGTCATTACCGGCACCACCACGGAGCAGGTCGTCACCGGCATTGCCGCTAAGCAGGTTGTTATCGCTACTGCCCACCAGCCTGTCGTTGTTGCTGCCGCCAGTAACATTCTCAATATCAATCAGGGTATCGGTGCCAGCATCAATGCCGTTGGTATTGGTTAATGAGCCATCCAGAGCAACAGTAACAATACCGGTGCTTGCAGAATAGTCAGCGGTATCACTCCCGGTGCCACCATCCAGTGTGTTGCTGCCTCCCCTGCCAGTGAGCACATCGTCCCCGGCACCGCCAGACAGCTGGTTATCGGAACTGTCCCCCAGCAGGCGGTCATCACCGCTGCCGCCAGTGATATTTTCAATACCAACCAATGTGTCACTACCACTGAGCGTGCTGCTGGCAATACCGGTATCCAGATCCGCATTCAGATCGGTTGAGTCAGCACTGTAATCGGCTGTATCACCATTGGCTGTCTGGATGCCACCATTGAGAGTGTCATTGCCACTGCCGCCGGTCAGCCGGTCGTCACCATCCCCTCCCAGCAGGGTGTCTTCGCCCCCGCCGCCATTGAGGACATCATCACCGGCATTGCCAGTCAGCGTATTAGTATCACTGTTGCCGGTTAGCTGGTCATCACCGGAACCACCTATGACATTTTCTATGCCTGAAATAGTGTCCTGGCTGCCAGTACCATCATCAGCCACGACCCCGCTGGCCAGATCAACCTGAAGGCCAATGGCAGCGGCACTGTAGTCAACCGTATCGCCATGGGTTTCATTGCCATCCCCACCGATCAGCTGATCTGCTCCGGAGCCACCAATCAGTCTGTCATCACCATCACCGCCGTCGAGTATATCTGTGCCTGCACCGCCAGAAAGTTGATCCTCGCCAGCATTGCCCCGGAGCACATTACTTTCATTACTCGTACCGGCGCTAATAACATCGTCACCAGAGCCTCCCAGCACATTCTCAATACTGGTCAGGGTATCAGTGTTATTGAAACCATCATTGCTGGCCGTATCATTTTCCAGGTCAACAACAATATTTCCGGTGACTGTCGTATAGTCAGCCGTATCGCTCTCCGAACCACTGCCACCATCGAAGATATCACTGCCATTTCCGCCCACGAAGGTATCGTTACCGTCGCCACCCTGAAGGTGGTTATTCAGCTCATCGCCGATCAGAACATCATTTCCTGCAGAGCCTGTGACATTTTCAATGTTTTTCAGGGCATCGGTTCCGCCGTCACCGTCGATAGCAGCATTGGCGCCAATGCCGTATGAAGCCGTGTGATCTGTGCCGGAAAGGTTCACTGTCACCGCTGACGAAGCTTCACTGTAATCGACCCAGTCACCCGTCTGGTCATTAAGACCACCATCCAGCGTATCATTACCACCCCGGCCCATCAGCGTATCGTCCCCACTGCCGCCACTGAGGGTATTTTCAGTTGAAGTTCCTTTCAAAAAATCGTTTCCGGAACCACCGGAAAGGTTCTCAATGGAAATCAACGTGTCCTGTCCCGACGCTGTTACAACGGGGTTCAGGGTGTCATCCAGGTCTACGGTAACGCCGCTGGTCTCGTTGCCATAACTGACAGTATCACTCCCGGCACCACCATCCAGCCTGTTGGTACCTCCACCACCTCCCAGGGTATCATCCCCGTCCAGACCGAATATTTCATTATCCCCGGTATCACCGAGCAGTGTGTCGCCCTGCCCCGTCAGATTGGTACCTTCAATATTTTCAATAGATTGAATGGTATCTGTGCCACCCAGGCCATCATCGGAAATGCGGCCATCGCCGAGGTCAACACTGACGGCACTGGAAAGAGCAGCAAAACTGACCGTATCAACGCCATCACCACCTCGAAGATCATCGTTTCCGGAACCACCATCCAGGACATCGTTCCCGTCACCGCCTTCAAGAATGTCATTACCGGCGCCCCCGATTAGCGTGTCATCATCAGCACCGCCCTGAAGGGTATCCCGACCATTCCCTCCATCAAGCCTGTCAATGCCGCGACCACTGCTCAGCACATTATCGAGATCATTCCCCGTGAGAGTGTCATTACCATGGTCCGTGGTGATGTTCTCAAACCCGGTGATGGTATCAACACCAGTGAACAGGCCACTCCCATAACTCTTGTTGACCGTAACGGAACCGGTTCCATCCGGTGAGGTACTCAGGTCAATCGTGATATCATCCGGTGTATCGAAAAGGCTGGTTACCGTCCCCACCATATCCAGCGTATCAATGCCTTCACCACCATTGAGGGTATCGTTACCAAAACCACCATGGATGGTGTCATCATTGGCACCGCCATCAATAAGGTCGTCACCCTGATTACCGTTTATGTAGTCGTTACCGCTACCGCCATTAATGGTGTCCATTCCGTCACCACCAGAGACAGTGTCGTTGCCATCCATTCCGTTGAGAACGTTTGCCCCAAAATCACCAAAAATCTGGTCATCCCCGGAACTACCGGTAATGTTCTCAATATTGGTCAGGGTGTCTGTATCACCATTGCCGTCGGTGGCGGTCGACCCTGCCAGATCAACCGTGACAGAACCGGTTTCATCACTGTAATCCACCGTATCCGAACCTGCGCCACCATCCAGGCTGTCTGCGCCGACGCCACCTTTCAGGATATCGGTACCCGCACCGCCCGATAGATTGTCATCATCAGCCCCACCGTCCAGTACGTCACTTCCGGCACCGCCGAAGAGAGTATCTGTGCCGACACCACCTATCAGAAAGTCATCGCCACTCAAACCGCTAATAACATCATCGCCGGCAAGGCCGCTAAGCGTATTATCACCATTGTTGTCGGCGTCAATGTATTCGCTACCGGTGATGGTATCGTCATGGATTGTGCCGATGGCATTCTCAAAATTACTAATGGCATCAGAAGTGCCATAGCCGTCATCAGTCACCGACCCGGAGCCCAGGTCTATTTTGACACCGCTTTCAGGCCCTATCGTATTGGCGCCATATTCATAGCTGAACTGAATAGTGTCAGAACCCGCCCCGCCATCGAGCTGATCATCACCCATACCGCCGGAAACAAAATCATCACCACCTGCCGCATCAACAATGTCATCACCAACGCCTGCGTGAATGATGTCGTCATTGTCGCCTGTTGTTATATTGTCGCTGGTTGGGCTGGTATCCAGTACCAGGGGGGAAAGTTCCGATGAGGAAAGAGTGAGTTCACCCGGATCGGAGGCATCTCGGCGGATAACAGGGATGACGTATTCATTTTCTGAACCGTCTTTGAGAACCAGTTTAAAGGAAAGATCCACCACCTGACTGTCAGTTTCAGTAGGGTAGGTCAGAATAAAATTGGTCAGACTCGGCAGCAGCCAGCTTCCGTCACCCTCAGTCGCGCCACCGGCAACTCCCCAGCCATCGGGCATATTTTCAACATAAATAGCTGCAATATCATTAATATTTGCATCATTCTGCAGAACCAGATTCTTACTGTTTAATGAGTCAGTAAAAAGTAAGGGATCTTCACCGTAAATTTCCAGGCCACTGTTGTAATTGAGCTGAACATCAGAGTCTCCGTCCAGGCTGCTACCAAAGCGCTCAACCTCAAGATGCTGCTCAGGATCGCTTTGGCTGGTCGAAGAGTTGTTGCCGCCACCACCAATAATGAGCTGACCTGCAGAACTTGAACCGACATTGGTCACCGAAACCGAGAATGTAAGATTACTGGTACCTTCCGTTGTTGAAGCAGTTTCTGTTGGAGTAACTTCTTCAACCGGAGGCGAAGAAGACGAACTGGTGCTGGTTGCCTGCGCCGTGTCGGTAAAATCATCATCCCGGGGTTCTACCTCTTCTACAGGTTTTTTCTTAAACGCCTCATCATTCTTTTTTATTTCCTTGCTGGCTTTTGATTGAGTCTTTGAATCAGTCGTTTCACTGTATGATGTTTCTTCCGTTTCCTTGCCTGATGGCGTTTCTTCCCCTTCAGATTCACTCTCCTGCCCCTTCAGAGTAGAAACAGGTACATCTTCCGATTCAACAAAACTGGATTTGGAAATGAATTCATCACCACTGATAACTGAGCCATCGGCGAATTTAAATTGAAGTGTTTGCTCTGTTGCAGCCATCACCCCCGCAAGTAACAAGGTGATTTCAACACCATCTGGGAAGACAAGGACAAAGTCAGGCCCCCTGACTTCCAGTTTTACGTCGTCGGAATTAAAGTCTAAGAGATACTGGGTATCAGCTGACACTGATTTGACGACTGATTTTGATGGTTTTTCAAATCGAACTTTTTCAAGATTTGTGCCGACGTCTGAATTTAATTCGGAATCACTAGAGGTCTGCGACTGCTGCTCACTACTGGCACTGCTATCATCAGCCATGATTGCACCCTTGTGTAATGATGTTAAAAATTATAAATCTTGATAAATATTTATCGTCACAAACAAACAAGCGATCTATCTAAAATACAACCCCTATTAAGTAGGTATAGATAGCTAACTTTATTAATTCAAAAAATAAAAGACAGTCTATTTAACCAATACTTTGAACAGTTTTTTTGACGACTTAAGTACCTGGCCAGTTGGTTTTGCATATTCTGGCGAGTGGGTTTTTTCATCCTTCAAGGTGCAACGACGGGTGCGTAGCCAGAGCTACGCAACCAGAGCTGGAACGCAGAAGGATGGAAAAACCCACTCGCCAGAATATGCAAAACCAACTGGTTAGGTACTTAACATTGATGTGCCGATGCTTGTGACAAGGGTTCGGATGTCATCGCAAATCTGCCGTCTCTCCGAGCTGCCTGAAAGCGCCCTGATCACCAATCCCCAGGCACCACTGAGTAAAAATCGTCCGAATCATTGACTCTCTGATGTTGCCATTTAAGAGCAGGTGCAGTGGCCTAAAAAAACGACATGGAAGAAGCTGCACTATTGTGCATGCAATTCTCTGATTTGAAGAATTCAGTATGATACTGTCGTTCCTTTTTATTAACCGAGGTGATAAAAGAGTTAAACAAAACGCCTATGGTCCAGTCAGATTTATAGCCAATACTGGAAGCCATTTTAATAGGGGTATTTCTGGTGTTTAACCTATACCCAAATGTTAACAAGTCCTTCTCATAGGCTGCATCGAAACAATAATGCCATAGGAAAGGATTGACCGGATAAGGAGTTTTTCCACTCTTCAGGTCATTCCAGGCACTATCGCAAAACGTCTTACCCTTCTCATCCAGACTGGCAATGGAAAAATCCTTACTAATACCTAACTCTTCTGCGGTATAGTAAAATCCTGCAGTAGCGAGAAAACTGTGCGTATTTCGGGGAGGGTGAAATCCAATATAGTTGTTGATTTCTTGTACTCTTGTAATCAACGGCTTAACTTTCGCAGTGCAGGTAATAAAATCACCAGTTCCGTTTCTGCCATCTGGCAAAGGATAGCCTATAGGGAAACATGACGCCCGGTTTAAATATTGGCTTATTGCCTGATCCAGCCCTAAACCCAAAAAACTTTCTGACTTAAGCTTGTAAGTATTGTCGTTTATCTTAACGGTGAAATCCTCATCCTTATCTACCTCATAAGCAATCTGTGTAGAAGCACCGCCCAGGTCAAGAACACCTACTGTGTCTCCCTGTAATTTTATGCGCGGGTTGTCATAATTCAGCGCCAGCCAGGCATAGAGCCCCTCTTTTCTGCCTGTTATTGTCGCCACTTCAATAGTGGCTGAAAGAAAGTTTTCTTTTAACCATTTTTCAATTTTATCATTCAGAGCTGCTCTTTTCTGAGGTCTGATTACCCGCATTCCGGCGGTTGAATAAAAGTAAATACTATTAATATTTTCTTTGCTGACTGAAGCGAATAGCCGATCAAGATAGCCATTCACACTATCTACACTTTCCTCGTGAACGCCTCCTTTTATTTTGCTTGACGTTTTTTTCTTGATAACAGGAATTCCGTTGGCAGGGTCTGAGGAATGTTCATAGATATAGAGTCTTGAACCGGTACTGCCCGCATTGACTACTGCAGTTTTCTTTTCCGGATCAGAACCATAAACTGCCGTTACTACTGAGCACAAAATTGCGAAAATACTCGCTAACTTTCCTGACGACATTACAGTCACACCCTGTTTTTCGGGGTTGAAACACCCGCCACTGAAACCTGATAAAGCGCTCGTTTTTTTGATCAATATTGACCCAGTGATAGTAGCAGAAGTTTGGGAGGATGAAGGTTTTGTATTTTAATTTTTTGCCTCGTCAGCAACAATGCTTCGGACAGTTTTAACCCATTGATATCAATCGGTTGAGCTCTCATGGCAATTTAAGGCAACTCGCTGGGACACCAGAATTGCCATTAAATTCGAGCCCTTGTGGCACAAGCCCCAGTTCATCCATGTTAAGTCCTCAAAAAGCTGTGCAAAGTATTTTTTAACAGAAACTGGTCGATAATTAATGAGGTTTGAAATAAAAAAATTCTCAATAAATTAGAACGCATATATAAATGAACAATAAATCACCTTCATGGGGAGAACCTGCCCCCTGGTTCCACGCTCACACAACCAACAACCCTCAATTTGCTTTTTCCAGTCTCGGCGGACGTTTTGTCGGACTGGTCTTTCTCGGAGACTGCTCCGCAAAACCGGTCATCAAGTTTCTGGAAGCAGTCATTCAATCAAACTTAATGACTCGTGACGACAAAAGCGTCCGTTTCGCAGTCACCCTGAATCAAAGAGACCTGCACAACCCCCAGGCACTGAAAGCATTCCCAAATCAACGTATTTTTTACGATGAAGGAGGAACTGTTTGCAGGCAATATGGAGCCATGGACAAACGCTCAGAACAGCAAGAAATTTTCTATCCTTATTGGTTAATTCTGGACCCAACGCTTCGTGTCTATGCCAAAGGCAACCTTGAAGAGCCTGATATTTTTATAACAACTATGCAGAAGCTGCCTGACCCTGTGTATCACTCATCTCCAGATATAGAACCCTGGGCTCCGGTTTTGCTGGTGCCCAGGGTGCTGGAAAGCGACTTTTGCGAAACCCTTGTTCGTTATTATCAGAAAGGGCAGCCGGAGCCTTCGGGCTTTATGCGAACCGTTGGCGGCAAGACACTGGAACTTCAGGATAACCATGTCAAACGTCGAACCGACCTCAGTATTGACGATAAAAACTTGCAGGCGGCGTTAAAACATCGAATAAGAACCCGCCTCACTCCCGAAATAGCCAAAGCTTTTCAGTTTCAGGCCACACGCATTGAGCGCTATATTGTTGCCTGCTACGACAGCAGCAATGCGGGCTTCTTCAAAGAACACCGGGATAACACTACGAAGGGCACCGCACACCGGCGATTCGCTATCAGCATCAACCTGAATAGTGACGAATACGAAGGGGGAGAATTGTGGTTTCCAGAATACGGCAACCGTCGCTATAAGCCCCCCACAGGTGGCGCCATTGTCTTTTCCTGTTCTCTTATGCATGCAGCAACACCGGTAACCAGTGGCACCCGCTATGTCACCCTGCCATTTCTTTACGATGATGCGGCAGCCAGAATACGTGAAGAAAATAATCGCTACCTGGGCAACGGTGTTGAGCCTTATCAGTCAAACTAATCTCTGCCGGTGCTACCATGGTTTGGCAGCGAGCTTACCTGCTACGCCCCCAACTCGCTCAAACTGGCATATAACTCGCTGAACTTCATGCAAAAGTTCTCTACAGTCTCAATCTCTGGCAATCTTATCCGCGCCAATAACTTTCACTTCAATATCTTTCGCTTCGATATTTTGCACCTCAACATCTCGTTCATAAATGTTGAAGGATGTTAAGGAGTGTTTGAAAAGACAGCCAGCTATTAAGCCAAGAATGCAACCATCACAAGGGCGCCCCAAAAAGGCACCAACAGTGAAGCCAAAGGCTGCCATGTAACATTGCGGTTTTTTGCTTTCAAGTCGGTATATGTGTCTTACCGTTTGTTGTGAAGCCGGTTGACTCTGTTGAGTCGGTTGAGTCGATTTGATCTCGATTGGTGCCATAGTTATCTCCGAGTTTGAAGGGTTCATCAATACAACATATAGAGTCAGATGACATGTCCTCTTAAATGTTCCAGAAAAAAACTAACATGGAGGATAGTATTGCTAACATTTCAGACTATTCATGAACTCAACCCACCCAACACCTGGTTTCGTCCGGAAAAGAAACATCCTCTCGTGCTGAACGCAAGGTCATGGACAACCGCATTATGAGTGCTAAGGTGAAACGGCAAAAGATTGACCGGCTGAACCGGCAAATGAGTAAGCTGTCTGCTGAAGCGGTTGGGAAGTATGGGGAAACAGTTCTGATATATACCTGCTATACTAACCAAAACACTGAATAAGTAGGTATTAGTATGAGCAAAAGTAAAACCACAGTGACCATTGATGACGAGCTGTTGGAGCAGGCTCGTGAGTTGAAAATCAATATATCATCCGCAGCGGAGCAAGGCGTAATGGCAGAAGTCAAGAGTCTGGAAGAAGAGCGTTTGAAGAAGCTCTATAAGGAAGCTATGGAAGAAATTGAACAAGTCATTAAAGAAGATGGTTTGTTCAGTGATGGCATGAGGACTTTCTAAATGTCACAGTTCGATGTGTGTTTGAACACCGCCGATAATGCAGACAAGTACCCTTACATTGTAGTGCTTCAGTCGAGTTTAATTCAGTTCGACGACCAATCGGTTGTTGCCCCTCTAAGCCGCAGTAACCGTTACAAAAAAGCATTGCAGGTATGCCCCCAAACTGTTGTGGACGATGAAGAATGGATGCTGGTTATTCCGCAGCTGGCAGCTATTCCCAATCACTTCATCGGCAAAAAAGTGGCCAGTATGCAGGAACAGCGTAGTAATATTATTTCTGCCATAGACCGCCTGTTCACAGGCATCGGCTGACCTTTAAAATCACTGGTTGACGACGGACAATCCACTGCATTTTATTATTACGTAGAGTATTAGTTTCTGGGTAATCTGGACAGGATGATCTTTAAGGTGTCTTTGATTTCCACAATGTCCGCTTTCAAATCAGAGACATCGACTTTCAAAGACTGTCACACACTGTAAAAGTGATCTAATACATTTCAATAGATTCTAAATAGGTACAAAATTGTGAGGATCGTACGAACTAATCAGCATGGTCAGGTTACCATTCCCGCAGATATTCGAGCCAAGCAGGGTATTAATCAAAAAACTGAAATAAGCGTTGATCTCAATGATCATGGAGAAATCATTCTCACACCGGCCAAAAGCCAGAAAGTGGATATTCGTGATTTACACAATGAATATTCGATGGATATGAGCCGGGAAGAATTCAATCAGCTTATAGATGATAGCCGGTCGGATCTCTGATATGTCTGCAGTCAGTGTAGATTCGTGCATGGTCATAGATGTGCTTGATACAAAAGCACCTCACTATGAAATTCAATTATCAGAATCCGGGGATAATAAAAGGTCATCATGACCAACAACTGGCAGTTCAATATTTATGAAGGGAAAAAGCTTTTATCCAGTAACAGTCAAGTCGCTTTTTCAAGTATATTCACATATTGGTGTACTTCCTCGCACTGGAACTGATTGAAAACTCTGATGCCATGCCTTTCCAGAAGAGCTGAAGTAATGCCCTGACCTGAAATCTTGCGACCCGAGAATGAACCATCATAGACATTGGTGCTGCCACAAGAAGGACTGCCCTCAGTCAAAATCGCAACCTTGATGCCGTACCTTTGACACACCTCATAAGCCTTTTTCGCTCCTGCCAGAAATGGCTTGGTGACATTCTGGCCACATTCCGTTTCTACTTCGGCAGAGCCATCTATAACACAGTCAGCCAAACCTTTTACTATTTCAGCCGGCAGTCTGGGTACTGGTAAACCACCCTCCAGCTCAGGACAGACAGAAATAATACGACCCTCTTCTTGCCACATTTTCAACAAACAGTGATCCGCTGTTTTGGCCTTTCCGTTATAACGAACCGGAGCACCTAGAAGACAGGCACTCACCAGTATTTTTTGCACAGTAAATAAACTCAAGTTATACGATAAAAAAAGAAGTTTATATCAGACGAAAATAGCTATCCAGCTGAGCTATCCTAAACAATAGACAGCCAAAGGATAATTCTTATGAAAGGACTCATTTTCAGCGGCCTCTGCCTGTTGTCCTTGCCCGCCTTTTCAGAAAACGACTTGCCTCTGCCATCACCGTCCGCTACCGCAGAAGCTCATCATTATAAAAAGCAGAGCATCGATCAGGTGGTTGAGAGCGGCGATGATGAGGAACTGGTGAGACTTTCCGGCCAAATCATCAAGAAGCTAAAATGTTCGATTTACCTGTTTCGGGATAAAACCGGAGAAATACAGATTCATATCAAGAATGACGACATACCCAAAAAGGGTCTGCTCTTCGGCTCCCCTACCATTATCAAAGGTGAGATCACGAAAGACCCAAGCAAGCCCGTTGTGGTGGAAGCTGACAAGATTCTTTATGTGTTCTGAAGGCTAATCCGCCCCCATGTGTTCCAGATCACCGACCATTTCTGAGTGCGGTCACCGACCACCAGGAAGTCGGAGTTGAGCAGTAAATCTCCGACGCCCTCCAGCGTTATATTTTGGATAGACACAGCATGACCAATATTTATTTTTCAGGCATTTTTTCCGGGTAAATTTAGTTTTTTATGGCAGTATTTAGTTTTTACCCTCACAGATATGGAGCAGTTCCGGGAATGCATAAATTGCAGGTCGGCGGCCAGATCCTTCCCTGAGCGTCACAATGGGACCATCCGGCACATGCAACTGGCGCAAAAGACCGTGCAGAGTAGGCTTACTGATACCAGACCGTTTAGCAAAATCGTTCACTTGAAAGATAGGTCTGTCAAAGAGTGTATCTACCAGTTGCATAGTGAACTTTGAGCCTGTCGTTTGTTGAACACTGACTTTAGTCTTCTCATATAACGACATGATCGTTTTTACTTTCTGAACGTTCTCTTTAGCCTGAATCAGTATGGCTTTGAGAAAAAATTCAATCCATCCTGTCCAGTCGCCTTCCTGGTAAATCCTCTTCAGCCGTTCGTAATATTCATCCCGGTGTGCTTCCAGATAACCTGAAAGATAAAACATAGGACTGGAGAGTCTCTGTTTACTGAATAAAAACAGCGGTATAACCAAACGACCAATACGACCATTGCCATCCTTGAATGGGTGTATCAGTTCAAATTGAGCATGAACAATGGCGGTCTGAGCCAATACATCAAAATCACTCTCGCCCAGATAATGATTCCAGGCTTCAAGATGATCCATCAGCTTTATGGGGTCCGGGGGAACAAAGGTTGCGGTCTCCAGGGTACATCCAGCTCGACCAATCCAATTCTGATCCTTTCGAAAAGCACCCGGTGCTTTGCCTTGCCCTCTTACACTGTCCAGTAGTAGCTGATGTAACTGTAGCAAGAGGTTTAAAGAGATAGTTCGCCCTTCAGCCAGGTACTCCTGAGCCAGCATCAATGCTGTTCGATAGTTCAGTATTTCCTGAATGTCTGTATTTTTTCTCTCGTCAAATTGAGCACCTGCTTCATGCTCAAGCACCTCTTCAACCGTGGCCTGGGTCCCTTCAATCCTCGATGATAACACCGCTTCCTGATTCATCAGGGGCGATAGCATGACCGCAGGATTAATGATTCCCTGCAGCAAACCACTGTATTCAGCGAGTGCCGCATTAGCTTCACCAACCAGCGTGATGAGACGGCTGAAATCAAGACCTTGAAGGGGAAGCGTATCAGGTATATACGGGGTCATGCCAAAACCTTATGTATTAAAAAAAAGAATATTTAATATATAAATCCTTTTGTGTCCGTCGTATCCAACACAAAATTTTTTATTAAAAATTGCAATATTTAATACACAATAACGGTAGCGTACTGAACCTGATACACAAATCAGATTTTGTATTAAATTAATTGATTTTTAATACAAAAAATACAAATCACTCGGCCACTTTATCTTTCCTAACAGATTAAGAGCGTCAACCAGCAAAGTCCACGCAGTTTCCAGACGGGGCTTCCATTACATTATCCAAACCTGCCTTCCAGTAGCACGCTCCTCCTGGGAATATTGCTCTGGCAGGGAGGTTTGGCTTATTCAGACTCCTAAAGACCAATTAATAACCGTGCATTCCAGATCTTCGACCAGTCCTGAGTTCGATCTCCCACCACCAGAAAATCGGAATTCAACAGACTCTCTTTGAAGTTGTAGGAAAACCGCTTGCCGTGAGGGTCCAGCAGTAAGCCTCCGGCACCTTCCAGTATCGCCTGAGCTGCTGCGGTATCCCACTCGGATGTCGGCCCCAGCCTTGGGTAGACGTCTGCCAGCCCTTCTGCGACATGGCAACTCTTGAGGGCACTGCCGACAGGCCTTACCTCCAGATTGGGATAGAGCGCTCTGAGTTTTTCAATAAATACAGCAGCTCTTTCGGTGCCATAACTGCGACTGCCCAGTGCCACAGTTTCCTTTCCTGGCTGAAAACTTCTTGGAGTAATACTGACCGCAGGCTGGTCCTCAGTTTGCTTGAAAGCCCCCAGGTCACTGCCACCCCAATAAATAGTATTCTCATCAGGGACGTGAACCACACCCAATACCGGGTAGCTTCGACCATCTTCTGACTTTTCCATCAAGGCGATATTCACAGTGAACTGGCCATTTCCATTGATAAACTCCTGGGTGCCATCCAGGGGGTCCACCAGCCAATAGCGTTCCCACTGGCAGCGTTCGGTAAAAGCGGTATGCTCCGACTCTTCTGATAAAATCGGGTATTGAACGTCCAGAGCCTTCAGGCCCCGCTCAATCACTTCGTTGGCTTTGAGATCTGCCACAGTAACCGGCGTTTTGTCAGATTTATGCTGAACACCCAGATCTTGCTGATGGTAAAGGGTCAGGATGGCCTCTCCGGCCTCTCGGGCAATCTGCTTTACGGACTCAATCAGCTTGTTGTCAAACATCAGGATTCTCCAGCCATCCGGCCTGAATTTTCTCTCTGACCAGAAACAGGGCAGCCAACGCCCTTGCTTCGGAAAAGTCCGGCCTTTCGTTCAGTTCCAGCAAGCGGTCAAAGGACCACTCAACCACTTCCAGGGGCTCTGGCTCATCCCCTTCGAGCTTTTCTTCATAAAGATCCCAGGCCACCATTGAGTGTATTCTGCTTTTCATGTAGTTGGGTGACTGGGTAAATGAACTCAGGTACTTCCATTGCCGGGCTCCATAACCGACTTCTTCCTTTAGCTCGCGGTTACCGCCTTGTTGCAGACTTTCTTCCGGCTCAACCAACCCCTTGGGCAGAGTCAACTGATAGTCTTCGGTACCACCGGCATACTCGCGGATCATCAGAAAACGATGATTATCCAGCAGCGGCACCACCATGACCGCCTGATGCCCTGTTCCAAAAGAACCCAATCGTTCATAGGTTCTTTCAACACCATTGGAGAATTTGAGATCCAGTTCTTCTACTCTGAACAGACGAGTGCGTGCAATTTCACGACATGCTTTGATGACCGGTTTTTCTGACATGATTCCCTGCCTCTTGTTCAGCCGTTATTATATGTGTCTAAGCCATTGCTTACATACGTCGATGGACACTTAATTCACTTAGCCTTGCGCCAATAATACAGCAAGATTGCCGTTCAGGGTCTGGATACGCCATTATGACAACAGAAGAATATCGAGGTGATTATGATTAACTGGAATACCATAGATACGGTTCTCCTCGATATGGATGGCACACTGTTGGATCTCCATTTTGATAACTACTTCTGGATGGAATATGTGCCTCAGAAATATGCCGAAAAACACAGCATTACTCTGCAGCAGTCGAAAGAAGAGTTGCATCCGAGGGTAGCCCAGACTTACGGCAAGTTGGAATGGTACTGCCTGGATTACTGGGCCAGAGAGCTGGACCTGGATATCATCGCTCTGAAGCAGGAGCTGGTTCATTTGATCAGCTTTAGACCCGGTGCCGACCGTTTCCTGCAAAATATCCGCGACCGGGGCAAGAAAGTGATCATGATCACCAATGCTCATCGGGACAGCCTGTCGCTGAAGTTGGAAAGACTCTCCATGGCCCACTACTTTGACAGATTGATCAGCTCCCATGATTACGGCTACCCCAAGGAAACCCAGGCATTCTGGCACAACCTTGAAGCCGATATAGGAACGGACAAGGAACGAGCCCTGTTTATTGATGACAGCCTGCCGGTCCTGGATTCTGCCAAAACCTATGGCATCGCCCATTTACTGGCTATCCGTTACCCAGACAGCAAACAGGGTGCTAAAGATACTGGTGAATATCAGGTTGTTGAAGATTTTCACGAGCTTATTCATCTTTGATTAGGCTTTGAAAACCAGTTTAATGACTTTTGAGAGTAATGAATGGCCAAGCAAAGTAGTGTTCACAACAAACAGTCGGACAAAGTACGCCTGGACAAGTGGCTCTGGGCTGCCCGCTTTTACAAGACCCGAAATATCGCCAAAGAAGCCATTGAAGGTGGCAAGGTGCACCTGAATGGCCAGCGCTGCAAACCCGGTAAAGAGCCCAAAGTAGGTGACCAGCTGAAACTGCGTACCGGCTGGGATGAAAGAGTAGTGATTGTTCGGGAACTCTCTGACAAACGTCAGAAAGCCGAGTTGGCACAACAACTCTACGAAGAGACTGCAGCCAGCATCCAGTCTCGTGAGGTGGCAGCAGAACAACGCAAGGCAATGCGCGGTGCCATGGCTCCCCGACCGGATCGCCGTCCGGATAAAAAACAGAGAAGGGATATTCTCAGGCAGAAATCCAACCTGGCCGATTAATGTCAGATCAGATAAACAATACCTTTTTCCACCTTTGAGAGAACCAGGGTCAGTTTGTCACCAAGGCATGGGCCTGCCACACACTCTCCTGACTCAATGAGAAACAGAGCCCCATGAGTAGCGCACTGGATCAGTCGCTTTTCTCTGTCCAGAAAGCGGTCTTGCTGCCATTCCAGATTAATACCGAGGTGTGGGCAACTGTTTTCGTAGACGAAGACCTCTTCATCTCGACGGACAACGAAAATAGAGCCTTTTTCGGTTTCGAAACCTTTACTTCCCGGGTTTTCAAGATCATCAACAGCGCAGAGTTCCAACAAGTTTCCAGTTCCTGAGTTTGATGGCTGCTCAGAAAATAGATTCTTCAAACAGCCATGAGCCGACAATGGCGCTCACTGCGCATCATCAAGGGAGATACGAAGCCTGAAAGAGCAGTATCGACCCATAATAATCGAGCTGATTTAAAACTCATAGCGCACTCTGGCTGAAAAACTGTCGGTGGTGTAGTGCTGACTCCAGTTATGGTCATATCCTGCTCTGAGTGTCCAGTGATGACCACTTTTGACGGCAAAAGCAAGACCTGCAGTGAGACGATAGGGGTCCCTGTCCTGCCCAGTCACTTTGAGAGTTGAGCCGTCAGCCAGGTAGGTCGCTTTGACTTCGCTTCCGGATGAAATAAAGTCGTAAAAGCCCATCAGTGTCAGCTCAGGTTTAAAGACGGTCTGACGTCCCCAAATGGCTCCGTTAAACTTGAATCCAGCACCCAGCTCAGCTGTGAGGTAGTCATCATTTTCAATTTTTCGCTCGAGCCCGGAGTTTCCCTTTTCAGAATAATCCTGGATCCGAAGCTGACCATAACTGAACAAAGCCCGAGGCACCAGACTCCAGCTACCCAGCTGCCAGGCGGTGCTACCAGTGACTCTGAGGCCCCACTGGTCAGCCTTGAAGTCGCCTTTCACTCTTTGGCCATTAACTGTTTTTTTACTGTCGTTGGAACCACTTCCCACAGATGCCATGGCATTCATGGACAGTCTTCGGTAATTCCAGCTGCCATAGAGCGAGGTCAGATAACTTTGTTGACGGGTACTGGCGCCATCATCCATATCAATAGAGGCTTTGGATAAGGTCATGGCAAACCCGAATCTGATATTACCTTCCAGCTCACCGTCCACTCCCAGCGTCATGCCTCCCACCTGATTCTTGAAGCCCATTTCCTGAGCAACAACCTCCTGTTCACCCTCGGTATAAAGAAGCTGACCCCAGGCTGCACCATCGACAAACTGGTCGCCATAACTAAAACCACGACGAATGCCTTGATTACGACTGAAAATGATATTGTGAACGTTATTGGTCAGAGTCAGCCCTGTTTTTTGAACTGCGGCCGAAGCCTCCGGTTGAATTTCATTAGCCTGGGCAGAAGCCACTACCGTGGCTAAAGCCGCAACGGGTAAAAAATAATTGCGCGAAATTTTCACAATCCTTGTGCCTTCCCTGTTCTCAGTGCTGATTCAAGCCATTAATGTAGGCAGGAGGTTGCCTGTTCTCGGTCAACCTCCGGACTTTTTCTGATATCTGCTATTGTCATCGGATCATTCAGACAATGTCTTAGTAAGAATCACTGAAGCCCATTCCATGCAGCAGTTATATTCTTCCGCTTTCTACATCTTTCAAAAAATCCACGAGCGCTTGCCGGTAATTTTCCGGATCATCCCACATAGAGCAATGACTGCCGTTATCACAGAGCACCAGCCTGCTGTGAGGCAGAATGGAAGCCATCTGCTTCTGATCGTCCGGCGCCGAAGTGTCGTAGCGTCCAGCCAGTAGCAGTGTTGCAACACGGATCCCGGCCAGATCATTCCAACGATCCCAGCCCAGCAGATTGCCGGTAAAAACAAACTCATTATTACCCTGCATAGTGTTGTAAACACTCAGATTCCTGTGATCAAAGGCCCTGTTCAGGGCTTCAGGCCAGCTCGGCAATCTGCAAATGTACTTGCGATAGAGATGTTCCATCAAAAGAGAAGGGTGCTCTTTATTGTCCAGATCGTTCGCTGCTTCGAATGGTTGTATTTGATCGACCACTTCCGGTGGCAACTGCTCCCGAAGGTGCTTGGTATGAGCCATATAGGAATGAATACTGCCGGTGATGCTGCCGAGAATCAGTCCTTTCAGATATTTTTGGTACCTAAGTGCATATTCAATTGCCCACAAGCCACCACAGCCGTGGCCAAAGAGGTAAAAATCCTCCAGGCCCAACGCCGTCCGAACCTGTTCAATCTCATCAATGAATCGTTCCAATTGCCAAAGTGATCCATCTTCAGGCTGATCTGAGCACCATGAACCCAGTTGATCATAAAAAATGACCTCCACTCCTTGAGGAGCAAGAAAATCTTCCAGACATTCCAGGTACTCATGGGAACACCCCGGCCCACCGTGCAGTGTCAGTAACCTTAATGGCCCAGAGCCCACCCGCTGAGTCCAGACCCGATAACCGTTATCCAGTGTCACCCACTGAACTCCCGGTGCGTTGTGCTTCTCTTGTTTGGTCATCATGCCAGTACACTGTTTAGACTTCGCAACGGATTCAGTGTAGGCAGTTTCTGTGGAAAAAGAGGCAATGCACTCATTTACCTACTATTATTTCCGAGCCATCGTTTAGCTAAATTATTTATCTTTCAACGGTTTGTCGATTTTATTGAAGACTCATGCCCTGATCCTGGTTCTCACCTTGCTGGCTTGCTCAAACCGAACCAGTGCATCCACAGCCTGCCAGAAAACTTTTGGGCCTGCTGGAGGCAATATATTGCTATCAGGAATAAGTGTTTCATCGGGAGACAACCTGTAGATCACAATCCCTTACAGCAGCCATCGTATTACTTTGCTAAATGACTCACAGGGGGTCGGTCCCAAACCAACTCAGCAGAGTATCTGAAAGAGAAACGGCTCAGTCGCTTTTCCCGTTAAAGTTCCCAATAGGCAGAAAGAGTCTGACAAGAGGGAGACTCAACGGGGTTCTGTGGAAAACTCTCTATGGAAGCTGTGGATAAATACAGTTGTCAGCAGCGATCAGTTTAAATAGACAAATTCCATAGTCGTCCAGAGGCCTTTATTTATGTGATGTTTTTTTGTCGCTTTCTTTAAGCTCACGGGAAAAAACCTGTGCATAAAAAGTGTATAACAGATTGTGCACCCTTCTTGAGCAAGGTCATCTCTTTTGCTGACTCGAAAAAGGCTGGCCTTTTTTTCAGAGTTCCGAGACACTTGAGTGACGAGTTCTGTCTGCACCGGCGAACAGACATAGGCCATGGCAAACCCATTACCGCAGTAAGAAAGCATTAAATCCGACAGCCCCCAGACCCGGATGGAATCATGAACCCCGGAAAAATATTCAAATGATTATCGAGGCGTTCACATGGGCCTTCTCAAGGGCAGTAAAAGGCGCACGACAGGCAGGACTTGTGCAAGAGGTTGCTGCGATTGCAGGGAAGTACCAACGTAACAAAAAAGCCTGGCAACCCCATTTGGAGCAAACCCGCGCTGCCATTAATGCCGCCATAAAGGAAGCTGATCCTGCTGAACCCATTCTGATTCTGGGCTCAGGACTGGGTCTCGATCTTCCGCTGCAAGCACTCAACGATCATCCGACCGGTGCCCTTTTGTTCGACGCCGTAAAGCCGCCGCAGCTTGCTGCCAAGCTGAAACAGTATCCAAATATTAAATTTGAACTAAGGGATGTCACCGGCCTTCTCGAGGAACTTTGTAGCAACTTCAGCAGCAAGAAGATTAGCCTGCCCACTTCTGCACCGCTGCCGCTCAAGGGTTTCAGCCTGGCAATTAGTGTGAATATGCTTTCACAGATTCCGTTATCATTCTCCAACAGCCCACCGGAAGGCGACGCGGAAATACGCATGATGACGGCTATCCAGAAAGCCCACATCATGACCTTAAAGGCGATGGCCTTCAACGTTCTCTTAATTTCTGATCATGAGCGTCATGAGAATAAAGACGGTGGCATTGAGGTTACCACGACCGTTGCGCCGCCCCTTTGGCCCTGTAAACCTGTGCATGAATGGGACTGGCATATTACACCATCAGGCGAAAGCAGAAACGGTCAGACCACAATCCTTAAGGTGGGTGTCTGGAAAATCCCTTCTGGAAAATCCCTGGCAAAGTTGCCGATGGCCTTTAATGAATCAACGGCTTAGGGCAGCCAGTCTTCTTCCATAATCTGATCAAACGTCCATGGACAAATCTCAGGAAAGCTGTGTTCATCAAGCTGCTGATGAGGCTGAACGTAGTCATTCATTGCTTTGATAGCCAAGACCTTGCCATCAACATAAGCTTCATCGAAAAGGCTTTTCACCTCACTCTGAAGATGAGGCCGTCTCTTTATAAGCTTATTAATCGCTAGCCTTGTTCTATCAATCGTTCCTTTCCAGTCTCTACAGTTATAAGGCTCAGGCATTACAGGATTCAAAACTCGAATCTGATAATCATATTTCAGTAAGTGGAGCAGGAGTGTCGTCAAACGAGATTCCAGGGTATCCAACTCACTGCTCATATCATGGATTTCCCCAATCAGGTTATCTACATCAAGCTGGTCAAATTGACGATTGGTCAGATACTCTTTCTGCTGCTCAACCCAGCGATAAAAATCACTCTCATATAGGTTTTTCATGAGATTGTCTCCAATCCGGCTTAGGCCCGAGAGTATAGTTTACGTTTTCTTTTTGTCAGGAATCACCACATCAAACGGCAGCCCCTTTCTCAGGGCAATCTGGCTGAAATAGAGATTAATAGCCTGGGAGGTCGTTAGTCCCAGTTTACGCAGCACTTGTTCCGCTTCTTCCTTTAACGCTTCGTCGATACGCGCTCTGACGGTGGTTTCTTTAGCCATAGTGGTATCTCCCGTGACATATTTCTGACTGGAATTCATGATTTCCTGTATGGTACATGAAACAGACGACCAACGGATGCGTTGTTCCTGCTACGCTTTTCCCGATAAGTGTTAAACTATCTAGATTGTTTGGCTGCCTGCACATTCGTTGTGAGCACTTTTACCTCACCTAGGGCACTTGCCAGTTTTTTTGTCGAAGCAACTCGATAACCTATTCCGGAGGAATCAATTTAATGGGCCGACGCCATAAAACCCACGCTGTTCAGGTTGGACACATTACCATCGGTGGCGATGCGCCTGTGGTCGTCCAATCCATGACGGATACGGATACTGCTGATGTCGAGCGTACGGTTGAGCAAATAAAGCTTCTGGCGGACGCTGGCTCTGAGATTGTCCGGGTGACGGTCAATACCGAAGAAGCGGCTGCTGCAGTTCCGGCCATCTATGAGAAGCTGAACCAGCAGGGCTATAACGTCCCTATTGTCGGCGACTTTCACTACAATGGTCATATTTTGCTGACCAAGTACGATGATACCGCCCGCCTGCTGCACAAATATCGCATTAATCCGGGCAATGTTGGCTTTGGCAACAAGAAAGACGATCGCTTCAACGCCATGATTGACGTAGCCATAAAGTACGACAAACCGATTCGTATCGGGGTGAACTGGGGCAGTCTGGATAAAGAGCTGTCGACTCGTTTAATGGATGAAAACGCACGTTCTGAAAACCCTAAATCCTCTCAGGAAGTTCTGCACGAAGCTCTGGTACTCTCTGCGTTGACCAGTGCCGATGCAGCCGTAGCAAGAGGGCTGGGGGCCAACAAAATTGTTATCTCCTGCAAGGTCTCCCGGGTACAGGACCTGATCAGTGTCTACGAAATGCTCTCAGAGCGTTGTGAATATGCACTCCACCTGGGTCTGACCGAAGCGGGTATGGGCAGCAAGGGGATTGTTTCGTCCAGTGTTGCCATGGGCGTATTGCTTCAGCAGGGCATTGGCAACACCATTCGTACCTCCCTGACTCCAGAGCCCAATGGCAGCCGTGATCGAGAGGTGATTGTTTCCCAACAGATATTACAGGCACTGGATGTCCGTAGCTTTTCTCCTGAGGTGACCGCCTGCCCCGGCTGCGGTCGAACCACCAGTACTTTCTTCAGGGTTCTGACGGATGAAGTCGACGCCTTTCTGCGTACCAAAATGGTGACCTGGCGTCACAAATTTGTGGGTGTGGAAGAAATGAAAGTAGCGGTTATGGGTTGTGTTGTTAACGGTCCCGGTGAGAGTAAACATGCCAACATCGGCATCAGTCTGCCCGGAACCGGTGAAGCACCTTCGGCACCTGTGTTTATCGACGGTCAAAAAGTAACTACGCTCAAGGGTGACAATATCACTGAAGAGTACAAGGAAATGATTGAAGAGTACGTCCACAAAACTTACTCACCCAGGGAATCACTAATTGCCACCCAGTAATCGCTCAATCAAATTCCTTAGAAGCCCGCTCAGCGGGCTTTTTTATGCTCCGGTACTTGATTACTCTGCTTCTTTTGGCTCAGGTTTTTCCTGATCAACCATCTCCGGTGTTTCCAGACTGATCCGTCCCAGGCCACCGCTGCGGAATTCATTCAGGAGAATCTCAGAGACCTTATGAAGATCAGCTATACCGCCTCTTCTCATGCAGTTTCTGCGGGCAGCAATCACATCCATCAGTTCGATATCACTGGAAGGCAACTCATTGATCTGAAAACGCTGCCTGAGAGCTTCCGGGTATGCTTTCAGAAAATATTCAGCGGCAAACAGGGCGATGTCTTCGTATTCCAGAACCGCATCTTTAATCGCTCCGGAAATGGCCAGTCGATATCCACAGGCTTCCGGCTCCAGCTTGGGCCAGAGGAATCCGGGCGTATCCAAAAGCATCATGCCATTGGGCAACTTGATGCGCTGCTGCTGTTTGGTCACTGCGGGGACATTTCCGGTTTCGGCAATAATACGGTTGGCAAGCGTGTTGATCATGGTGGATTTGCCGACATTGGGAATCCCCAGGATCATGGCTCTCATGCCTTTGATGTCGAGTTTGCGTTCTACCATGCTCTCGGCCAGCCTCAGAACACCGCGCACTTTTTCCGGCTGACTTTGGGTCAGGGCAATGGCCTTAACCCCTTCTTCTTTTTCCATCTCCCTGATCCACCGCTCAGTGACAGCAGGATCAGCCAGATCACTCTTGTTCAAGACCTTAATGTAGGGCGTTTTACCACGCAGGGAAGGCACCAGAGGGTTTCCGCTACTAAAAGGAATACGGGCATCCAGAACTTCGATGATCAGATCGACTTCCGGAACCACTTTCTTGATCTCCTTTCGAGCCTTGTGCATATGCCCGGGAAACCAGTTAATTGCCATAACAACACCTTTGTATACTGAAGGCCGGTATTCTATATGCTCCGGAGCAATCTAGTAACCCAGGCTTTTATCTATTGCTGGCGGCATTTCTCCCTGCTCAATAAGCGCTACGTCTGCAACAATCTGTTCCATCGCCCGCTCAATCGGAGTAGGAGCTGCAACATGAGGCGTAACAATAACCCGTCTGTTCTGCCAAAGGGGATGCTTGTTGTCCAGTGGCTCAACTTCAAACACATCCAGCACGGCGCCCCTCATGCGGCCTGTTTCCAGAAGATTTTGCAAAGCCTCTATCTCGATAACATCGCCCCGTCCTCCATTAATAAGAACACTGTCTTCAGGCAGCTTTTCCAAAGCCTTCTGATTCAACAACTTTTGGGTAGAAGGTGTTGAGGGCAAGAGATTGACCAGCACTCTGGAGTGTTTCAGAAGGTAGTCCAATCCTGCATCGCCTGATACAGCATTAACACCGTCGACCTGCTTTTCAGTTCGACTCCAGCCAATGACCGGGAATCCTGAATCGCTGACTGCCTTTGCCACTGCTTTACCAATAACACCAAGACCGAGAATGCCTACCGTCCATTCTGACTTTTTGCTTATTTTATGGGGCTGCCAATGACTATCTGGCTGTTGCTGCCTGTAATAATCAAAATCTCGATAGAAATGCAGCAGACCATATATCACATAATCCGACATGTATTCCTCCATGCCGACTCCTCTTAACTTGAAGACTGGAAGATCAGCAGGAAGGCTCTCAAGATTTACCAGTCCATCAACACCGACACCTTGGTTAAATACTGCTTTTAATTGGGTCTGTTGTTGAAAGAATTCGGCCGGAGGTTGCCAGATCACTGCATAATCCGCCAGCCAGTCGTGACACGCTTCTTCAACCCAATGACGTACGTCTGCATCAGGAAAAGCGTTCCTGACGGCTGAAGTCCAAAGTTCACTATTTTTCTTGTTATACACAATGATTTTCATCAACCTTAACTCCTTGGTAGATCATGAACTAATAATTAAAAATAACGCCCTGAGTCGCGACCAGAAAAAGCCTGACCACTGGGATGGATAATGCGGCCTTATTAACAGATATTGATTAAGAACAGTTAATGTCCTGCACTGCAATAATTTGAATACAGCTTTTCTATCATTGTGATAGTCATTGCCAATTTCCAATTTCATCTGCTTGCCTCTAACTTTTATTTTATACAACAAGAGGACAATTCCATGAATGTATCCAAACAGTTAGAAAATAAACAAGATAGTTTCGATGTTTCAGTTAAGCAATCCAAAAAGCAAAACGATTGCAATTTCAACGATGACTATTACGGAGACAGAGTCTGTCTTGCACCTTCTAACCAAAAGAAATAACAATTTGCAGATTCGAGCATTAATAAATTCTTGATAGAATGCTGCAACTCTACAAAGTCGTTCTGGATGATCCTGTCAATTGCGAGTTCGGTTACCAAAATACAAAAACCCCAGCTGATCTCTCAACTGGGGTTTTGCTTTATTCAATGCCTGGCGATAATCAACTCTCACATGTGGAAGCCCCACACTACCAGAGGCTGTCGCAAAACTCTAACAACTCGTTCCCACGCTCTGCGTGGGAATGCATACCTCCCCTGAAAAGCGGACTCTGCAGCGCGAGATGGGTATGGGTTCTCACGCTGGAGCATGGGAACCAGAGTTTTGCGACAGCCTCACCATCGGTGGGGGCCGCCCAGGTGGGGCCGCCCAGGTGGGGCCGCCCAGGCATGTTTCGTTTCACTTCTGTTCTGCCACATTCCTTTGCCCACAAAACAAAAACCCCGGTCAATCTCTCAACCGGGGTTCTGCTTTATTCAATGCCTGGCGATGACCTACTCTCACATGGGGAAGCCCCACACTACCATCGGCGATGTGTCGTTTCACTTCCGAGTTCGGGATGGGATCGGGTGGTTCCAACACTCTATGGTCACCAGGCAAAACTGGTCGAGCCGTTGGCTCTCGAGCTGGAAGCTTTAAGCTGGAGGCTTGAAGCTGTTTCTCGAAAACTAAGGCTCTGGAATCCAAATCTCTTTTAAGCTGTGTCGTCTATTCTTGCTCAACACTCTCTTTCACTGTGTACGGCTTCCAGCTTCAGGCTTCCAGCTTTTGCTGGCAGCTTCGCTGCGCAAATCGCTTTGGCGTTATATGGTCAAGCCTCTCGAGTCATTAGTACGGGTTAGCTCAACGCCTCACAACGCTTACACACCCCGCCTATCAACGTCGTAGTCTTCAACGTCTCTTATGGGCCTTAAGGCCAGGGAAGTCTCATCTTGAAGGGGGCTTCCCGCTTAGATGCTTTCAGCGGTTATCCCGTCCGAACTTAGCTACCGGGCAATGCGTCTGGCGACACAACCCGAACACCAGTGGTTCGTCCACTCCGGTCCTCTCGTACTAGGAGCAGCTCTCCTCAAACTTCCAACGTCCACGGCAGATAGGGACCGAACTGTCTCACGACGTTCTAAACCCAGCTCGCGTACCACTTTAAATGGCGAACAGCCATACCCTTGGGACCGGCTTCAGCCCCAGGATGTGATGAGCCGACATCGAGGTGCCAAACACCGCCGTCGATGTGAACTCTTGGGCGGTATCAGCCTGTTATCCCCGGAGTACCTTTTATCCGTTGAGCGATGGCCCTTCCATTCAGAACCACCGGATCACTATGACCTACTTTCGTACCTGCTCGAGATGTTCCTCTCGCAGTCAAGCTGGCTTGTACCATTACACTAACCGCACGATGTCCGACCGTGCTTAGCCAACCTTCGTGCTCCTCCGTTACTCTTTGGGAGGAGACCGCCCCAGTCAAACTACCCACCACACAATGTCCCCGATCCTGCTAAAGGACCTGGGTTAGAACCTCAATATTGCCAGGGTGGTATTTCAAGGTTGGCTCCATGCAGACTGGCGTCCACACTTCAAAGCCTCCCACCTATCCTACACAAGCAACATCAAGATCCACTGTGAAGCTGTAGTAAAGGTTCACGGGGTCTTTCCGTCTAGCCGCGGATACACTGCATCTTAACAGCGATTTCAATTTCACTGAGTCCTGGGTGGAGACAGCGTGGCCATCGTTACGCCATTCGTGCAGGTCGGAACTTACCCGACAAGGAATTTCGCTACCTTAGGACCGTTATAGTTACGGCCGCCGTTTACCGGGGCTTCGATCAACCGCTTCTCTTGCGATAACAGCATCAATTAACCTTCCGGCACCGGGCAGGCGTCACACCGTATACGTCCACTTACGTGTTAGCACAGTGCTGTGTTTTTAATAAACAGTCGCAGCCACCTGGTATCTTCGACCACCGCCAGCTTACGGAGCAAGTCCGGTCACCGGCAGCGGCGCACCTTCTCCCGAAGTTACGGTGCCATTTTGCCTAGTTCCTTCACCCAGGTTCTCTCAAGCGCCTTGGTATTCTCTACCTGACCACCTGTGTCGGTTTCGGGTACGGTCCCTTTTGACCTGGTGCTTAGAAGGTTTTCCTGGAAGCCTGGCATCAACCACTTCCCCACCTTGGTGGGCTCGTCATCAGTTCTCGGCTTTGTGGACCCGGATTTGCCTGAGTCCACAGCCTACGACCTTAAACAGGGACAACCATCGCCCTGCCGGCCTAGCCTTCTCCGTCACTCCATCGCAGTCAAAAGGGGTACAGGAATATTAACCTGTTTCCCATCGATTACGTCTTTCGACCTCACCTTAGGGGCCGACTCACCCTGCGCCGATTAGCGTTGCGCAGGAACCCTTGGTCTTCCGGCGAGGGAGCCTCTCACTCCCTTTATCGTTACTCATGTCAGCATTCGCACTTCTGATACCTCCAGCCAACCTTCCGGTTGACCTTCGACGGCTTACAGAACGCTCCTCTACCGGTTGCAGTGGTCAGTTTTCAGTGGTCGGTCATCAGTCTTCTCATACTGACAACTGACCACTGAAAACTGACCACTGAACCCCGTAGCTTCGGTGAATAGTTTGAGCCCCGTTACATCTTCCGCGCGAGCCGACTCGACCAGTGAGCTATTACGCTTTCTTTAAAGGGTGGCTGCTTCTAAGCCAACCTCCTGGCTGTCTGGGCCTTCTCACATCGTTTCCCACTTAACTATTACTTTGGGACCTTAGCTGACGGTCTGGGTTGTTTCCCTTTCCACGACGGACGTTAGCACCCGCCGTGTGTCTCCCGTGATTGCACTCATCGGTATTCGGAGTTTGCATGGGGTTGGTAAGCCGGGATGGCCCCCTAGCCCAAACAGTGCTCTACCCCCGATGGTGAGACACGAGGCGCTACCTAAATAGCTTTCGAGGAGAACCAGCTATCTCCGGGCTTGATTAGCCTTTCACTCCTATCCACAAGTCATCCCCTGGCTTTTCAACGACAGTGGGTTCGGTCCTCCAATCAGTGTTACCTGATCTTCAACCTGCTCATGGATAGATCGCCCGGTTTCGGGTCTATTCACTGCGACTGGACGCCCTGTTAAGACTCGCTTTCGCTACGGCTTCCCTATACGGTTAACCTTGCCACAGAAAATAAGTCGCTGACCCATTATACAAAAGGTACGCAGTCATCAGTGGCCAGTTGTCAGTTGTCGGTGGTCAGTTTTGTTCAGCGTCAATTTCAACACCTCTGCAAATCTGCCC
>NZ_JBLZMU010000001.1:0-435000 GCF_053470045.1 Endozoicomonas sp. 2B-B | reverse complement strand
TCAAACTCTTCAGTTTAAATCGTTTTGCTTCCTGTCCGAAAACAGTCCGCTGCTCAATCATTTGCAATTAAACGTACATGAATTACAGGTATGTTCGCTTGCTTGATCAGCATTTAAATCATTTCAGAGCAAAGCTCTGTTGACCGATGCTATTCGCACAAGCGCCCACACGAATTGTCTGATAATTTGTTAAAGAACTGGATTAAAACAAGAAGGTTTTAACCGGCTGATTCAGCGGTCAGCGCTGTTCAGCGAGGCCGCTATCTTACCGCGACCGTTTTTGTTGTCAAGCCTTGTCTTTGCCAAGAAGTCAAAGCGGCTTTCCAACCCGCTAAACTGACAAACACTTATGATTAATCAGTGTTGTTTTTCCTGCTCAGCGGCGGCGCATTCTACCGTGTCAGCCGATGTTGTCAACCTGACTTTTTATCAGGCGATTCAGTTCTGCTGCTGTGGCGACCTGCTCCGTTCGAGGAGGCGAACTATACAGAATTTTATGTGGGGTTCAACATGCGACAAAGCACTCACGTATTATCCCTTAATGCTTAAGAAGATTATTTTTGCCGCAGCTATTTTACCCTTCTGCCAGAGGTAAGAAACCGGCAACTGGGCCGACTTTCTCAGGATGAATCAAAAACCAGCTTAACAATCACGCATTGGTGGCCACAAAATACTTTGGATCTTCAATGACATTCACTTCTACCATGTTGCCTGCTTTCTTCAGAAGTTTCTGACAATCCTGACTCAGGTGCAGCAGGTGCAGAGTTCTGCCTGCCTTGGTATAACGCTCTGCGAGGGTATCAATGGCTTCCAGTCCGGAGTGATCGCACACTCGGGAATCGGCAAAATCGATCACTACATCATTGTTGTCGACTTTTGGTGAGAACTGTTCCAGAAAGTGAGTGGTGGAGCCAAAGAACAAAGGTCCATGCACTTTGTAAACACTGGAGCCTTCACGGTCTTCTTTCTTCTCAATCCGAATGTGCTTGGCGTGTTCCCAGGCGAAGATCAGGGCAGAAACAATGACACCGATAATGACTGCGACAGCCAAATCGGTCAGAACCGTCACGACCGATACCAGCACCAGAACAAAGGCATCGCCGCCGGGCACCTTGCGCATGATGCGAAAGCTACTCCATTCAAACGTGCCAATCACTACAATGAACATGACACCGATCAGGGCTGCAACAGGGATTCGCTCAATCAGAGAGGAAGCCACCAGTATGAATGCCAGCAGGAACAACGCTGCAGAAATACCCGACAAGCGTCCACGCCCCCCGGAGTTAACATTGATCATACTCTGGCCAATCATGGCACAGCCGCCCATACCGCCAAAAAAGCCGGTCACAATATTGGCTGCGCCCTGACCCATGCATTCACGGTTCGAGCTGCCATGAGTTTCAGTAATCTCGTCCACCATACGCAGGGTTAAGAGAGATTCAATCAAACCAATGGCCGCCAGGATCAGAGAGTAGGGCAGAATAATCAGAAAAGTCTCCATGCTCAATGGCACCATGGGAATACTGAATTCAGGTAATCCACCGGCAATGCCTGCTACATCACCTACGGTTCGGGTATCAAGATCAAGGCCAATGACCAGCAGCGAAACCACAAGAATGGCTGCCAGAGAAGAAGGAATCGCCGTCGTCAGTTTAGGCAAAAAGTGAATAATGGCCATGGTCAAAGCCACCAGTCCCAGCATCATGCCGAGCTCACTTCCCTGCATCCAGGCTATATCGATAACACTGCCTTCCATGAAGGTTCCAGACAACCAGCCTGTCGCACCCTCTACACCAAATTGACCCAGCTGAGCCAGGAAAATAACGATCGCCAGGCCGTTAACAAAGCCCAGCATCACCGGGTGGGGCACCATGCGAATAAATTTACCCAGCTTCAACGCCCCTGCCAGAACCTGAATAATCCCCATCAGTACAACGGTTGCAAAGAGATACTGAACACCGTGGTCGGCCACCAGACTGACCATAACCACAGCCAGTGCACCAGTAGCACCAGAAATCATGCCCGGACGACCACCGATTGCAGCTGTGATAAGACCTACCATAAACGCAGCGTAGAGACCCACTAGTGGTTCAACACCCGCAACAAATGCAAAAGCTACCGCTTCGGGCACCAATGCCAGTGCTACCGTCAGACCTGACAACAGGTCATTTTTCATGGTAGCTACCTTACTAGCTTTAAGATCGAACAACATTGCCTCCGATTCAAACAGGCAGGTGGGTGGCGAAAGATTAGTTTTTAATTATACGAGCCGAAATGGGTTTGTCGGATAGAAAACCGTTTTAAATAGCTCTATGCCCAATAAAAGGAACACTGCTCTGTTTGATAAACAGAGGCAAAGAGTTAATTTTCAGGGAGAAACATTACGTGAATTCTAAAGAAGAGACTGGCAGAAGACAACGACCAGATAGTCTTGAAAATGACGGTTCCTGACCCGTTCGATTGTTGTCAATGATAGAATCAGAATCCTGTCGTTCATTCTCTTAACTCGCTCAGAAGCATCAGCTACAGGCTTTCTGAATGCAATGGTTTATTTCCTGAATTTTATGACAACAGTGCCGGCAATTTTGTCATGCCATCCTTGCCTTTTTTTATCCACTACGATCCAGAAAAAACCCAAAAACAGGGGTAAAATTGAGATAAAGTAAGCCAGGTAGCGAATGATAGACTGAGACAGGCTTGGAGCAAGGCCGGTCTTTTCATCAACGACTTTCATGGTAATAAGCATTTTGCCCGGTGTAGCGCTCTTGTAATGCCAGAACAAGACAACCGCCATCGCCGGAAATAACCAGTTGATCATGATATCGACCGGATCCAGGAGCTGCTTTGAATCTTTCATTGTCATCTGGTTACCGTCAATCATCATGGCAAGCGGTAGAGTAATGATGATCAGAACCAGTGTATCGATCAACGTTGCCCAGAATCGGTCGAGAAATCCAGCATATTCAAAGTTGTCTGATCTTTGAGGATTTAAATCGAGCTCAGACATTATCAGTCTCCTGGTTTACAGTCATCTGTCATTAGCGGTAGAGTCGGCAAACCCAGTCAAATTCTTAGTCTGCCGGAAGGACTGCGGAACCTTCCGAATGCTATCTCAACCCTGTGAAAGCAGATCTTTAATGGATGACTCCAGTTCCTGAGGCTTGGTTGTGGGTGCATATCGCGCAACCACTTCACCCTGACGATTCAAAAGAAACTTGGTGAAGTTCCACTTAATATTTTTAGTCCCCATTAAACCGGGCGCTACTTGCTTCAGATCCTTGTAGAGATTAGCAGCACCGTCGCCATTCACTTCTACTTTTTCAAAGACAGGAAATGTGACGCCATAATTTTTTTCACAAAAAGCACCGATTTCACTACTGTCACCGGGCTCCTGTTTGCCAAACTGGTTACAGGGAAAACCCAACACCACCAGCCCCTGCCCTTGATACTTCTTGTGCAGTTCTTCCAATCCTTTGAACTGAGGAGTAAAACCACACTGACTTGCAGTATTAACAATCAACACTACCTTGCCTTTATATTCAGCCAGAGACTGAATATCTCCGTTTAACAGTGGCATTTCGTATCTCAGAACATCCATTAAGTCTATCCTTATCTGGTTTAGGAAGGTTATACCTCATTTTTTCCAAATTGGATGAAAAAAATAAAATTAGCAGGGCTTTAGTATCAGATAGAGTCACGGAACGGGAATAAAAAAAGGCGGCTTGGGACGAGCCGCCAAAACGATGAGGATATGCGAGTCACTGGTAGCTGTTTACCAGTTAATCAGGTCAAAAAGTCTAGTTTCGATAGGCGACTCCTTTCTTCTTGTCAATGAGAATGATTCTCATTCTATACCTAACCTGCCCTTTTGCAAGTTAATTTTTGTTTTTTTGAAAAATACAAGGCGCCCACGGTCACGATTATTCTGCCAGCCCTTCGTTGATCGCCTGCTCCAGTGCATCCATGGCTTCCTGAGCATCCGGACCAGAGGCTTTGACTTCTATGGTGGTGCCTCTGGTAATCCCGAGACTCAATAGTTTCATCAGGCTTTTGCCGTTAATAAATGCGCCACTTTTATCAGGGTTTCTTACGTCTATCCGGCACTCAAAAGGCTTGATAGTGGATACAAAGACCTTACCAGGACGGGCATGCATTCCATTCGGATTAAAAATAGTGAACGCCCGGCTAAGCACTTCCTTTTCCGGTGCAGGCCAGACACTCCCTCTTGACGCCATAGCTTTCAATGCAAATGGAGAGTTAGAATCAACACGTCTACGAACCCGTTCTTCAGAAATCAGCTCAGGCACTCTGGGCGGAGAATTAATAGCATCAATAACGTCCTGGGGTTTTTCTGTTTTTGCCAGAGTGCTGCATAGCTCGTCGTTACCGAGCATTCGTGTCAGCCCTCTCAAAATCTGCAGATGTTCATTGGAGCAGGCTGCTATGCCAACAGCCATGAAGACCTTTTCACCGTCACCCCAGTCAACGCCGCGAGGAAACTGGAGAATGACCACGCCGGTTTTGATGACAGCATCACGAGTGTTCGGCGTACCATGGGGGACAGCAATACCATTTCCAAGGAACGTGGAGGAAATGGCTTCACGCATTTTTAAACCAACCGTGTAAGCTTCAGTGGTATATCCGGCCTCAACCATTTTCTGGCCGACTAGCTCTATTACCTCCAGCTTATTTTCAGCAGACTGATTCAGGAAAATATTGGACAAGTTCAGTGTTAACATATGAGCCAGATCGTTACGGCAGAGTCTGGAATATTAGCTGAACTCCATCACCAGTGACGACCAGGCTTCAGACATCAGCGTATCTTTCAGCATTATCCAGCAGCGCAGGATCAATGACTCTGCATTTGTGGTGCTTCTTTCAATACACTCCGGCGCTTCCCTGACCCGATCCAGTAAAATGGCATCACCACTGCAACCCAGAAAAAATCAAAAACAGGAGAAAGATTGAGATGAAGTGGATCAGACAGCGAATAATAATAGACCCAAAGCAATGCCGGTATTTTCAGCAACAATTTTCACAATGACAATCTTTTTGTCCGGTGCAGAAGTCCTGTAATGCCAAAAAGACAACCAGCGCCGGAAAAAACCATTTGATCATGATATCTCCCGGCACTGAGGCTGCCCTGAATTTTCAATCATCAGCCAATTGCCATCAGCCGTTGGGTAGGCAGGGGCAAAGTAACGATCATCAGAAACGAGATCTTGAATCCAGCTCACAAAACGGGAGTCTCCCCATTTATAGCCATGCTACTCATCAGAAATCGTCACAAGCCCGATTCATACAAACTGTTTCACCTTTTCGGCATCAACGTAAGATCTACCACCTTAAAGTGACCTGAGCGCCCCTTTAATTGAGAACCAGGAGAGGGAACGAAACTGACGCCTCTAGGATCACGCTTGTTCATCCTGAAGTTATTAAACCCGTACCTGGGAAAGCGGATCGCTTTTGATTCTAATCTCAGATCCTCCACTACATCCCCATTAGGCAAAGCAAGTAAACCAACAATCTCGGCATTGTAGACAACACCCACCCCATAACGATTGTCGGAGGTCAAATTAAGTTCGAGCGCAGGGCCATTCGACAAAAAATAGGGGTCCAGTGAAGGGAGGGTATGATCCAATTCAGTTCGAAAGAATAAGGAATCCTGAGTGTATTGGCTAAACTGCCGACTCAGCAGCATCCAGTTCATGACAGCAAGACCATACTGAGTTTCGACATAAGAATCTTGGAGATAGGGTCCAGCATTTGTTATCTCCAGCTTGTACCGCACTTCCTTCACAGCTGCCTTATCATCACTCTTATCGGTTAGGACCAAATCCCATGTTTCGAGCGGCACGTAGAAAAGCTGTCCTGTTGCCAGTTGCTCCAGTTTGATAATACCCCAAAAGCTTTCTCCATCCAGCTGATCAATGCCGAAGCCCGCCTCGGGGTTATTCAACAGCGACTCATCGACGCAAAAGCGTTCAAGTTCACCATCTTGATCGCCTCGCAGCAGCATACTGGCCAAATTGTAGTCATACTCGTGACTGTCAGTGCTAGACATCTTTTTAAACGGTGTGACAATTTTGAGTGCAAAAGGTGACGGCGTATCACTTAAACAATACTCCTCGCCGCAAATACCTTTCGACTCCCCACAAGAAAACTGGTATCTCGACTCTTTCGTAACCTTCGAATCCGGAGGAGCCTTGGCATCAGGAGGAACCTTGGCATCAGGAGGAACCTTGGCATCAGGAGGAACCTTGGCATCAGGAGGAACCTTGGCATCAGGAGGAACCTTGGCGTCAGGAGGAACCTTGGCATCAGGAGGAATCTCGTGATCAAGAGGAGCCGCTAAAGGAGAGGCCAGGGCGGCGGGAACAGAAAAGGCCAGAGCCAAGCTCAGGCAGGAGACTCTTAACAGATTCATGACTAGAATCCTCACAGTTAATTACATACTCTTGAGGTCAATGCCACTGGCTGAGACTAGTCGATCTCTGCCTGAATGCAAATTAGTCACACGAGAAATTCAAAGAAAGGAATGTGAAACCATAATTTTTTTTATAAATGATAAGCACCGATTTCACTTGGCTTCAGACATTGGCGTACTTCTCAGCATGACCCAGCCAGCGCAGGATCAATGGCTCTGCGTTTTGTGGTGCTTCTTTCAAGACACTCTGGGCTGCATCCCTGACCTGATCCAGCAAAATGGCATCCCGTTCAAGATCGGCTACCTTGAACTGGGCAAGCCCGGTCTGTCGGGTACCGAGTACTTCACCCGGTCCACGTAATTCCAGGTCTTTTTCAGCAATGACAAAACCATCGCTCGAGTCACGCATGACTTGCAAACGCTCTCTACTTTGCTGCGAAAGCGGGGCGTGATACATCAGAAGACAGTGGCTCGCTATGCTGCCCCGTCCGACACGACCTCTTAGCTGATGCAATTGAGCCAGACCCAGACGCTCCGGGTTTTCAATAATCATCAGGCTGGCATTGGGTACATCTACTCCTACTTCGATAACTGTAGTGGCCACCAACAGATGCATGTGTCCGGATTTGAAAGCATCCATCACTTCAAGCTTTTCAGCCGCTTTCATTCGACCATGAACCAGTCCTATAGAAAGCTCAGGCAATGCCTCACGTAACTGTTCAGCCGTCACCTCAGCTGCCTGGCACTGCAAGACTTCTGATTCTTCAATCAAGGTGCAGACCCAATAGGCCTGACGCCCCTCCAAACAGGCTGAGCGCAGTCGCTCTATCACCTGATCACGGCGGTCATCGCCAATCACGACCGTATTAACCGGTGTTCTGCCCGGAGGTAATTCATCGATAACGGAACAATCCAGATCAGCGTAGGCACTCATAGCCAGCGTTCGGGGAATAGGCGTTGCGGTCATAATCAGCTGATGAGGTTGCCCACCTTTTAACTCACCCTTTTTTCGCAGCGCCATTCTCTGATGCACACCAAAACGATGTTGCTCATCGATAATGGCCAGACCCAGCTTCTTGAATTGCACGTCTTCCTGAAAGAGGGCATGAGTGCCCACAACCACAGCCGCATCGCCCCGGGCAATCTCTTCCAGAACCTGCTGACGTTTCTTCCCTTTGGTTTTTCCTGACAAATAGGCGACAGAAACCCCCAGAGGTTTCAGCCACTCTTTAAAGTTTTTTTCGTGCTGCTCAGCGAGTATTTCCGTGGGAGCCATAACAGCAGCCTGATAATCGTTCTCGACCGCCTGAAGTGCCGCCAGGGCAGCCACCACTGTTTTACCCGAACCCACGTCGCCCTGAACCAGTCTCAACATGGGATCAGGCTTCATCATATCCTCACTGATTTCCGCCAGTACTTTTTCCTGAGCTCCCGTCAGGGAAAATGGCAGCTGCTCACGAAAATCACGGGTTAGCGTCTGCCTGGGTGACATTGCATAACTTTTTACTGTTCGGATCAGGCTACGCAGCTTCTGCATACTCAGGTTGTGAGCCAGAAGTTCTTCAAAAGCCAGTCGTATTTGCGCCGGATGGCAACCTTCAGAAAGCAGTTCAACAGAAACATCGGGGGGAGGCGAGTGCAGGAACTCCACCGCATCCACCAGCGCGCCAAGCTGGTACTGCCATCTGACATTTTCAGGCAGCCACTCCTGAAGTGCATCAGGATGATCGAGTTTTTCCAGCGCCTGTACACAAAGGCTCCGAATTCTCTGCTGGTTAAGCCCTTCAGTTGCCGGATAGACAGGCGTCAGGGTTTCCTCAACATCCAGATCATTATCCGGTTTGATGACCCGGTATTCAGGGTGATAAATCTCAAGACCGCTGGCTCCTCTTCGGGGCTGACCAAAACAACGAACCTCAGTACCGGGTTTGAGGCTATTCTTCTGTGCGCTGGAGAAATGATAGAACCGCAATCCCACAGAACCGGTGCCATCACTGATGCGGCAAAGCAGACTCTGGCGCTTCCCCATCAAAACATCAGACGCTACAACAGAGCCCTGAATGACATAATCCCCTTCCGGATGAATAGCGGCAATAGGTGTAATGCGGGTACGATCCTCGTACCTCAGGGGCAGGTGAAAAAGCAGATCCTGCAGGTTGTGAATATGGATTTTTGCCAGCTTGTCGGCAAGTGCAGCCCCAACACCTTTCAGCGCTGTCACAGGAATCTCATGCAGGGGCTTCACCATATCACCTCAATAAACTGCTATTACTTTTTATTCATTTCGCTTCCGTTACAGAGCATAGCCTGAGAGCACTGGACAATGCATCTATTGCCTTGGGTCTCGGAAAACTGGCACGCCAGGCCAAAGCAACTGTCCGACTGGGTGATGGCGAGCGAAAAGGCTTTGACGACAATACATCGGGCGCATAGTGGCTACCGACCAGGGCCGATTCAGGCAGCACACTAATGCCCATTCCGGAAGCCACCATATGGCGGATGGTTTCCAGAGAAGAGGCCTCGATGCCGCTTCCATCATCACCGGCATCGTTTTTCTGAGCCAGTAGCGGACAGGCCTCCATAACCTGATCCCGGAAACAGTGGCCTTCACCCAGGAGCAGTAACTCTTCGTTCACCAGCTCTGCGGGATCTATATCCTGCTTCGACAGCCAGGGATGCCCGGCTGGCAATAAAACCCTGAAAGGATCGTCATACAAAGGCAGGGTCAATACATCAGGCTCGGTAAACGGCAAGGCGATGATAATGGCGTCCAACTCGCCCATCCTCAGTTTTTTTCGCAACACCGCAGTAAAATTTTCTTCTATATACAGAGGCATTTTAGGCGCCACCTGTGCCAACTGAGGCACAAGGTGTGGAAACAGATAAGGCCCGATGGTGTATATAGCCCCCACCCTCAGGGGAGTGCTCAACTGATCGCGCCCGGCTTTGGCAATCTGTTTGATGCCCGACACTTCTTCCAGAACTTTCCGGGCCTGACTGATCACCTTTTCCCCCATCGGGGTCACCCGTACCGAATTTCGCGATCGTTCGAAAAGTGCCAGCCCGAGTTCATCTTCCAGCTTTTTCACCCCCACACTGAGCGTAGGCTGGCTGACATGGCATTTGGCAGCAGCACGCCCAAAGTGCTGCTCCTGAGCAAGAGTCACAATATAGCGCAATTCTGTGAGAGTCATAATGATAGGCGCCTGCCAGGAAAATACCAGAACACTGTAAATTTAAACAGTTTTTTTTTCAAACTATTCCTTTGGCTTTCTGTCAAAAGCAGAGGGTGTATTACCAGAGCCACAGAGAGAAACGTCCAATTTAAGTAAGGTTACTTGCATTTCCCTGAAGATAAAGGACACTCACGGGTGTCCTTTTTTTAAAAAATGACGGGGCCGCTATGAATAAAAATGTATTGATCGCCGGTTGTGGTGATGTCGGTTGCGAGTTGGCACAGCAGCTTCTGGACACAGGTAATTACTTCGTCTGGGGATTACGCCGGAGCATCGACCGTTTACCCGGGGGCATTCATCCTGTAAAGGGCGACCTCTCGAATCCGGAGCAGCTGGGCGAATGGCCCAACAAAATTGACTATGTCGTCTATGCGGCCGCTGCCGATGGACCCGGTCAAGACAATTATCATAAAGCCTATTTAAGAGGTCTTTCCAACGTTCTTTCCCGCCTTCAGGCAGACGGCCATCGGCCAGAACGAGTGCTCTTTACCTCCAGTACCAGCTGTTACCACCAGAATGATGGTCAGTGGGTGGATGAAACCTCACCCACGAATCCTGGTCGTTATTCCGGGAAGATCATGCTGGAAGCAGAAGCCATTTTGATCAACAGTCCATTTCCTGCAACAGCCGTTCGCTTTGGCGGTATTTATGGTCCCGGAAGACATCGCATGATCAACCGGGTAAGAGCCGGTGAAGGTTGCAAAGCAGAGCCTGTCATCTACGGCAACCGTATACACCGTGATGACTGCGCCGGTATTCTGGCTCACCTGATTCAAAGTGATGAACAGAAACTTCTCGTTGACTCCCTGTACCTGGGCGTTGACCACGAACCCGCACCATTATACGAAGTACTGCACTGGCTGGCGGATCAACTCGATATAGCGCTGGATGACAACCATCCTGCTCCCCAGCCCCAGAGAGGCAGCAAACGTTGCAGCAATCAAAGAATTGTTGATGCAGGTTACACTTTCAGGTTCCCAAACTATAAAGCTGGCTACTCAGAGCTTTTAAGCTCAATGTCTTCTGAGTAATTCTTGTTAAAGGAATATGAAAAAAATCGCTTATCGGATAGAGCGCTGCGCTCAAAGGACAGACTTGGAACAAGAAGAAATATAACAACCATGCAGCCAGGAAAATGGGTTTATCTGACAAACATCCTTCCGCCTGTGGCTGAGATATTTTTAACTGCGAGCGAAAAAAGCCTGCACAGAAAAAAATACCTCAATACTCGATGGAGAGATTCCCTGAGTATAATCCCCCCGGATAGCTATTAAAAAATCACCTCAACTCCAGAATGGCATCAATCTCGACCGGAACACCTTTGGGTAACTCTTTGACGCCAATAGCAGCACGGGCAGGGTAGGGCTGAGTGAAATACTCGGCCATAACCTCATTGACCGCATTAAAATTGCTGAGGTCGGTAAGGAAAATGCCCACTTTTGCCGCATCCTGAAGTTCCCCACCAGCAGCTTCGGCAATGGCTTTCAGATTTTCAAAGCAACGTCGGGTCTGCGCCTTGAAGTCTCCCTGCTCCAGTTCCATGGTCTCCGGAATCAGAGGAATCTGGCCGGAAACATAAACGGTCGTTCCCGCCTTAACCGCCTGAGAATAGGTCCCAATGGCCTGAGGCGCATTCTCAGTGTTTATGGTCTGTCTGTTACTCATTATGCGCTCGCTTCTAAACAGAAAAGAGCCAAATAGTAAGGGACAACACGTATTTTTCAAGTCCCTCTGAAGTTTTCGCCCATAAACGAGGCTCCTAGGCTTCTCTGCGACGGTTAATGGAGTGAACGCCCTTGATCACACGAAGGCGTTTAATGATTCGGGCCAGATGGAGACGATCCCTTACCTTGATCACCAGCTGAACCATGCAGAAGCTGGCATCACGCTCTTCCATGCTGATTTTTTCGATGTTGCCCTCCACTGCAGTGACACTGGTTGCCAAAGAAGCAATCATGCCTCGGTGGTGCTCCAGCTCTACCAACAACTCGACTGTGAATTCGCCGGAAACATCTTTGTCCCAATCCACCTCCAGTACTTTTTCAGGGCTATGACGAATATCAGCAATGTTTTTACAGCTTTCGGTATGAATCACGATGCCACGGCCTGAGCTGACGTGCCCGACAACCGGGTCACCCGGAATCGGGTAGCAGCACCTGGCAAAGCTGATCACCATGCCTTCCGTGCCCCGGATCGACAGTGGTTTCTCTGAGTCAGAAGTATCGATCTGGTTTTTTTCTGCTTCCACACTGCCAGGCTCCATCAGCATACGTGCAACGACGTATGCCATGCGGTTGCCTAAGCCTATATCTTCCAGAAGGTCATCCACAGTATCGAATTTCAGCGCTTCAATCTGACCTTTCAGAACCTGGTCGTCCATATCATCAAGATGACTCTCGAAGCTGACCAGAGCCTTGTTCAACAGTCGACGACCAAGGGCAATGGATTCATTGCGCCGCTGATTCTTGAGGAAGTGACGTATATTGGATCGGGCTTTTCCGGTCACAACAAAATTCAACCAGGCGACATTAGGTCTTGCACCGGGCGCTGTGACCACTTCTACCGTCTGCCCACTCTGCAATGGTTGACTCAGGGAAGCCAGACGACGGTCAATGCGACAGGCTACACAAGTGTTACCCACATCAGTATGCACGGTGTAGGCAAAATCAACAGGAGTGGCACCCTTGGGTAATTCAAGAATATGCCCCTTGGGTGTAAAGACGTAAACTTCGTCCGGGAACAGGTCGATCTTAACGTTCTCAATAAACTCCAGTGAATCACCGGCATTCTTTTGCAGTTCCAGAACACCTTTAAGCCACTGACGTGTACGGGCATGACTGCCGGACAGCGCTTCATCTCCGGATTTATAGAGCCAATGAGCAGCAATGCCATTATTGGCCATATCCTCCATTTCCTGGGTACGGATCTGGATCTCGATGGGAACGCCATGCATACCAAAAAGACTGGTATGAAGTGACTGATAGCCGTTGGCCTTGGGGATAGCAATGTAGTCTTTGAAACGCCCCGGAATAGGCTTGTATAGATTATGAACCATGCCTAACGCACGGTAACAGGAGTCGGCACTCTCAACTATGATACGGAATGCGAACATGTCCATGATTTCGGCAAAGGACTTGCTCTGGTTACGCATCTTTCGATAGATACTGTAAAGGTGCTTTTCCCGTCCTACCACCCGGCCCATCAGGCCGACTTCTTCAAGGCGGGCAGCAATGGCTCTCTGAACCTGACCGACAAGATCCTTGCGATTACCCCGAGCCTCTTTTACTGCCTGACGTATCATTCGGGATCTCATGGGATACATGGCTTGAAAGCCGAGATCTTCAAGTTCAATCCGCAGATTGTGCATACCCAACCGGTTGGCAATCGGCACGTAAATGTCGAGGGTTTCTCTGGCAATCCGACGACGCTTGTCGGGTCTGAGAACACCCAGAGTACGCATATTGTGAAGTCGGTCTGACAGCTTGACCAGAATGACCCGGATGTCCCGTGCCATGGCCAGAGCCATTTTCTGGAAGTTTTCGGCCTGGGCCAGAGTCTTGTTTTCAAACTGCATGTGCGTCAGTTTGCTGACTCCGTCAACCAGATCGGCTACCACTTCACCGAACTGTTCGTGAATGGCAGATTTTTCAATTCCGGTATCTTCGATAACATCATGCAGCATGGCGGCCATCAGACTATGATGGTCCATGTGCATGTCTGCAAGAATCGCAGCTACTTCGAGGGGGTGGGTAATATAAGGCTCACCACTACGCCGGGTCTGACCGTCGTGAGCCTGTTCAGCGTAATAGTAAGCCCTACGAACAAGATTCACCTGTTCGGGATTCAGGTAGGACTTCAAGCGGCCGGCAAACTCTTCAATAGTCAGCAAAGCCCGCTCCTCCTGTGCAGCCATCCAGCCATCCAGAACATCTCCGGGAGAGATCTGGAGGTATTAACCCTCAACGCCAGCCAGAAACATGGCTGCTTCGTCTTCGTCTACCACTTTTTCTTCAACAGACAAAGGGGTTACCAGACCTTCTGCAATTTCGCGTAGCGCCATAACGGTGGGCTTGTCGTTTTCCCACTCCAATTTGGGGTCCTTACCACCAATCGCCAGCTGACGGGCACGCTTGGAAGCGACCATAACCAGCTCAAAGCGATTATCAACATTGTCCAGACAGTCTTCTACGGTTACTCGAGCCACTGCTCACCTCTCAAATTTGATCACTGTGGAAATGCCCTTTCCTATTCGCCCGACCGGGGTTAATGTTCTGCCTCTTTTCGGTCAGACTCCCTGGAAAGAGCACTTTTGTTCCATGGCTGAAACAGCCTGTTTTCCGACCTTACAGTTTACTTTACGACCAGAGTCCAAACAAGCCCGTGACGGGTCAGCAGCCATACTACGGAAGGTCAGTTCATCAGTCATTGGTTATTTATCGGCAACTGATTTGATTGCGTCAGATCAATAGGTCTTTCCGAAGCACATCCTTATAATGACACATCCGCTCTTTTTACTGGACAGCCACGAGACTATGACAAAGGCTAAAGAAGTAGAGATTTTCTACCTTTCGGACTTCCCTTAAAGGTAGTTATGCAGTTATTTATATAGTATCGCCGTCACCTGACATTATTATTTTGCCACCAACAAATCAGAACAAAACTTATGACAATCACGGTTAATCAGCTGACGACTCCGGAAAAGCTGGCAGCATTGCAATCAGTAATGAAAAGCCAGAACATTCACGCGTGGATTATTCCAAGCTCCGATCCACACCAGAGCGAATACGTGGCCGATCGCTGGAATGGTCGTGCCTGGCTGTCCGGGTTTGATGGCTCAGCAGGTACCCTTGTGGTACTTCAGGAGCGGGCGGCCTTATGGACCGATGGCCGTTATTTCCTTCAGGCTGAAGAACAACTGGCGGGCAGCGGCATTGAACTGATGAAACAGGGGCAGACTGATGTGCCGCCAATCAACAGATGGATAGCAGATAACCTTGAAGAAGGTCAGGTCGTTGGCTTTGATGGCAAGGTTGTCAGCCTCAGGTTCGTCAGAAATCTCAAAGGGTCGTTTGATGGCAAAAGCCTCTCCCTTAAAACCGATCTTGACCTGCTGAGTGATATCTGGAAAGACCGCCCAGCCATGCCTGCTGAGTCCGTTTTCCTCCACAGCAATGAGATGGCAGGAAAAACTCGTGAAGAAAAGCTGGCTGAAGTACGGAAAGAAATGACAGCAGCCGGAGCCGATCATGTTCTGCTCACAGCCCTGGACGACACCGCCTGGCTGTTCAACCTGCGTGGTTCTGACGTTGAATGCAACCCGGTTTTTCTTGCTTATGCTCATATTACCAAAAACTCGGCACAGCTCTTTATTGACGAGAGTCGTATAGATAAAAACGCTCTGGGAGCACTGAAAGCCTCATCTGTAGAGTTGAGAGCTTATTCAGCGATTGCAGACAGTCTGTTGTCACTCGACAATGTTGCACTGTTGATTGATCCCGCGACTACCTCTCAGTCGCTGTTTGAGGCTATTGCAGACAGCGTCGATGTTATTGAGACCACCAGCCCGGCCAGAAACCTCAAAGCGATTAAGAATCCCGTTGAAATCAAACGCATGAATGACTGCCATCGTCGTGATGGTGTCGCCATGGTGCGCTTTATGCGCTGGCTTGAAGGCCAGATTTCCACGGGAACCCTGACCGAAGTTACCCTGGATGAAAACCTTCAGGCATTTCGGGCAATGGCTCCTGAATTTAAGGGACCAAGCTTTTCGACCATTGCCGGATATGGGCCTAATGGTGCGGTCATTCACTATCGGGCTGAAAAAGACACCTGCCTTACAGTTCAGCCAAAGGGGCTTCTGCTGGTTGATTCGGGAGGCCAATACCCGGATGGCACCACAGACATTACCCGCACCTTTGCCTGCGGTGAAATGACCGAAGAGGAGAAGAAAGACTACACTCTGGTGCTCAGGTGTCATATTAACCTGGCACGGGCACGTTTCCTGCGAGGTACCCGTGGCATCCAGCTGGACATGCTGGCAAGGCAACCGGCATGGGCTGAAGGTCAGAATTACAATCACGGTACCGGTCATGGTGTAGGATATTTCCTGAATGTTCATGAAGGCCCGCACAGTGTCAGCCAATACTTCCTGGATGTGGCTCTGAAGCCGGGTATGCTGATTACCAATGAGCCAGGTATGTATCGTAATGGCAAGCACGGTATCCGGATCGAAAATATCATGCTGGTTGAAGAAGATATCAAAACCGAATTCGGCGATTTCTACAAACTGACAGACCTGACTCTGGCACCGATTGATACCCGTCCACTGTTGCTCGATACGCTCAACAATGGGGAGATTGAGTGGCTGAACAACTATCACGCCAGAGTGAGGCGTGAACTGTCTCCACTTTTGGAAGGGGAAGATCTGAAGTGGCTGACCAACGCCACGGAATCAGTCTGATCAGAGGCAACTATAGAATAAAACGGCAGCCCGATGGCTGTCGTTTTATTCCTTACTGTTCAGTTCAACAAACCCTCAATCAGGCCGGACTTGTAGTGCTGCATCCAGCCAATAGACAAGCGACGGCTCCTGATGATCGTTTGCAGGTCACGCAAAGCCAGATCAAACTCATCATTGATAACCAGGTAATCAAACTCTGCATAGTGAGACATCTCATTCACAGCCTGATTCATACGACGTTCAATCACCTCTAAGTCATCGGTGCCTCGACCGATCAAACGCTCACGAAGCGCTTCCTTGGAAGGAGGCAGAATAAAGATGCTGACGGCTTCTGGCATCAGCTTGCGCACCTGCTCGGCACCCTGCCAGTCAATTTCAAGAATAACGTCTTCGCCGGTATCCAGCTGTTCCCGTACCCAGGCTTCAGAGGTGCCATAGTAATTCCCGAAGACTTCTGCGTGTTCCAGGAACCGGTCCTGGTTCATCAGCTCCAGAAAAACGTCCTTGCTGGTGAAGTGATAGTTCATTCCGTCTGTTTCGCCGGGTCGAATCGGACGGGTTGTGTGGGAAACCGATACCTTCACATGGGGAGTCGACTGAACCATAGCCTTGACCAGACTGGTCTTGCCGGCTCCCGAGGGGGCTGCGATGATATAGAGTTTACCTTTGTTTACCATGATATCTCCAAACGACAGCAGTAAGACTGCCGGGGATTTAAATGAAACACTTCCGATGCACACTAAGTCTTTTGAACATTGCGGAGAATGATTAGAATGCAGTTTAACAGAAGCTAATAAGTCTTCTTTAGTAGAATAAGTTTTTGCAGGGGTTGCAACGAGGCCACCATGAATAATAACAAACAGCCGGTACGCCTGTTGACGCTTGAGACTTCCAGAAACGAGGCAGAGCGTTGGGTTAAACTTTTCCGCAACTCCGGCCTTCCGGCCCGCGTACAACATCTGGAAACTCTGGATGAGCTTGAAGAGGCGCTGAACACTGGCCTTTGGGATTTATTGCTCACGGTTGAAGAAACGCCCATGCTCAATGCCGAGCAGGTTTTGTCCAGCATCAGGAGATTAAAGCTCGATATTCCAGTCATTGTATCTGTTCATGATAATAAACCCGACATGATTAAGCACTGGCTGGAGAAAGGAGCAGGTGATGCCATCCATCACTGTCACGAAGAACTCATGTTGCACGCCATTCTCAGAGAAAAAGCGAGTCAGGAACGCCGACAACAATTGCAAAAGCTGCAAAAAGAGCTGAACGACCTTAAGCAGCGTTGTCAACTGTTGATGGACAATACTTCACAGGCCATTGCCTATGTTCACGAAGGCATGCACATCGATACCAACCCTTCTTACATCAAACTGTTTGGTTATGAAGACCCGGATGATCTCGCGGGTATGCCTCTGATTGATATGATCGCTTCCCAAGACCAGCCTCTGTTTAAAAATCTGATCAAGCATTTCAAACCGGGCGATGAACAGCCCGCTGTTGAGTGCCAGCTAATAAATGCTGAAGACCAGACGTTTTCGGCAACAGTCCTGTTATCTGATGCAGTGTTTGATGACGAGCCGTGCATTCAGGTCATAGTCAAAGCCAGTGCTCTCGCATCAGCAACAACGACGGTCGTTCATCAGGAAGACGATTCTATTCTGATTCCGCGAAAACACTTTACCCCGGTGCTCAACTCTGAACAGGAGCCGGAAACCCTGGCTTATCTGAGGCTCGATAACTATGACTCGATTCGGGAAAATATAGGCATTGACGGCAGCATAGCGGTTCAGGAAACAATCAGTCGGCTTCTCTGCGAACATGTACCCGAGAGCACGGCCACACACTATGGTGACGAAGTATACCTGATCAATGTCCATGAAAAGAATATTACCGATCTGGAGCCTTTAAGAAAGGCTCTGGAAAATGAACTGATCTCTGCAGGGCAGCAAACTCTCTTCACCACAGCCAGTATTGGCCTGGCTGAGAGTGGTCAGGAATGTGATGGACAAGCCATGCTGGAGCGCGCCCGTCTGGCCTGTCATCTGGCAGCCAGCAGCGGAGGTAATAAGCTCGAATTCTTTTCCCAAAGCGCTATCGATAATCAGAAAGCCTGTAATGGTGATACCGTTGCCATAATTCGTCAGGCTCTTGAAAACGACAGTTTTCGTTTGTTGTTCCAACCTGTGATCAGCGTAGCCGGAGATGGTCCTGGCTATTATGAAGTTCTGTTGCGTCTTCTTGACCAGAAGGGCAGAGAAGTCCCTGCCGGCGAGTTTATCAATGCCGCAGAAGACAGTGACCTGATGCCATTTATTGACCGATGGGTTATCCGTCAGTCCGTGAAGCTGCTGTCCAGAAAGCTCAGGAACGGTGAAGATACTCGACTGATGATTCACATCAGTCAGGCCAGTCTGGATGACGAAGAATTTACTGAGCGTCTGTCTCGCCTACTGCAAGCTGCAGATGTTCCAGGCCATATGATTATCCTGCAAATGGCCGAAAGACTGATTCACCAGCATCTCAATCAGGTTAAGTCTTTGGCGGAACGTTTGCAGCCTGTTGGCTGTCAGTTTGCCATGACCCAGTTCTCGGGCGAGTCACGCTCCATGAGAATCATGGAACACCTGGATCTGGTGTTTGTGAAACTGGATTATCTGTTCACGGAAAAGCTTGATCGTAATGACGATGCTCATCTCAGGAAAGCCACGAAAAATCTCAAGAGCCTCAATAAAGTCATTATCATGCCCGGGGTAGAAAATGCCCAGACACTGACCAGCATCTGGCAGCTGGGTGTTGATTATATGCAGGGTCATTATCTGCAACCGCCTCTTGAATCCATGACCTACGACTTCGGCAGCTAGCAGCCTGTCGGACTTAAGACTGTCCTACTGCGGCGGCAGCAAATTGGTCTGAAAGAGTTCAAAGCCACCCTGATCAATAGCGCCGTAACTGGCAAAATCAAGGTAGCCTCAGGGCATCAGGCAGCATCCGGCTGGTAGGGGGTAACGTCCAGCTCTTTCTGCTTCAGGTGCCACAGGTCGTAGTCGTTTTGCATCGCCAGCCAGACCCAGGCAGAGGGGTTATGAAATACCTTTTCCAGCCGGAGCGCCATATCTGAGGTGATGGCTCCTCGACCATTAACCACCTTGGATAGGGTTTTGTGGCTGACGTTCAACAGCTTTGCGGCTTTGGTGATGCTGACACCCAAAGACTTGAGAATTTCTTCTCCCAGTATTTCACCGGGGTGCGGTGGGTTGTGCATGCCCATCAGTGGTAATCCTCATAGTTTACAATTTCAATGCCTGATTCAGTGAGTCGGAAAGTAACGCGCCAGTTAACGCTAACGGTGACTGACCAGACACCCTGCCGCTCGCCTTTCTGAGGGTGGAGCCGAAACCCTGGTAGATCCATGTCGGATGGGGTTGTGGCCCGGTTTAACAAGAAGAGAATCCGCCCCAGTTTTTTGGCATGTTGTGCCTGTATTCCCGAGGTTTTACCGGTACGATAGAACCGCTCCAACCCCTTATACAGAAAACTGATTATCATAGCCAAAGTGTAACCTCAAAGATTCCAGTGCCAATTGAGAGATAATGATGGTCAGCCAAACCAATGAGCAGGCGCTTGGGGCTGCCATCGAACAGCAGCCTAAGGGCATCTGCCTCAAACACTGGAACAGAGTAGCAAAGGATGTTGCCGCCGTTGCGCCGAGCCAGAGTTTCCAGCTGGGTTATACAGAGGATTTCAACGCCTGGCATACTGTGGATAAGCTGTATACAAAAAGAGGTTGGGCATTCCTGTAAGGAGGAGAGGTTCAGGCCAAGGTGTTTGCTGTAATACTCTATCGTCACTAATATGTGTAAATATACAAATAATATACACATTGGTGAATCATGCGCTCGAACATAGTAATTGATGATGACTTAATGGCACAGGCATTGAACGCTACTGGACTGGAAACCAAAAAAGAAGTGGTGGAGCAAGGCTTGAAACTACTGGTAAAAACAAACGGTAAACCCTTACCTTGCAGTTGATGCATACTGGACACCAGAATAATTATCTCCTCCCGCTGACGTTGTTTAACGCCGCGCCCAGTGACGATATTCATCATCATGACTGAACGAGCAGTGAAATAAAACGGTACATAGTCATTCAGAACCCCACCTGGTGCGATAGGCACTTCGTAGCGGGTACATCTGTCCGTCATTCCGGGTTGCCAATAGAGATCCATTGTGGTGAATGAAACCCACTATTGCCGCTGTGCAGCCCATTATCCAGAATCCAAGGCAGGTTATGGCGTTGGACAATACGCCAGATCAGGGCTTTTTCCGGGTTCAGTTTGTCAAAGCCTTTAACCATTGACAGCTTCAGGTTCCTAAACAGAAACAAGGACTTTACCGGCAAGGAGGTCTTGCATCAGGCCGAGTTTTTGATGCTTAAGTTTATTAAGCAGGGTGTCTTCCATCATAACTTAAATTCTAAACTATCTGTTATTACTCCCTGAAGGAGATTGAAGGGCACTGCATTTCTGCAAAGCGATCGGCCCCAAGGTGCGCAACAGAGGTTGTTTGTTTTGCAACTTGAATGAACCTGCCTGTATCCAAATATAACTTGAATAAATGCTCGTAAAACTCCGGGTGGTGGTTCACAGTATACCTAAATCTGATGAGGGTGTTCTGAAAGCAGTAAATATCGTCTTCCCCTCTATATAATGATGATCTTCCAACTAGTTCAGGGCTTTGTCCATCATTCGATAAAATATCCTTGTCTCTCACGGAAAATACTTTTCTTTATTTCGGTATGAAATCCATTTCCATATCATCTGAGTAGTCAATAAAGCCATCAAAAACATTCGCAACTCGTAAATAGGGAGTTGTGCATTTACCAGAGTGCTTATCCGGGCTTATTGGCCTGCGTGACAGCTCCCGCATTGTCGGGCCAGGCTTCTGACTTCAAAGGCTTCGGCCAGCCTATAACGACCGGACTCACGCAGAAGCCTCCATCAGCATGGTGACGAATCTGGCGACTTTTAATTCGGTAAATTATCAATATCTTCCGGGCGCAGATGGTTCTGGGCTTTGCCTTCACGGTATTACCGGTCGGCATTAATGAGTAGCACATGCTTAGGTTCTGCTGCCCTTTCTTTGTTGGGTTGAACTTGTAGTGCTTTTGGGCTGGTATAAGCTGATTTTTTATTACAGAGTGCCTGTTAACGTTATTGGAGAGATAGCACCCGAAAAAACCGACAACTAAAGCTGGTTCGGTTTTTTCGGTTGTTTTACGGGATGGCAGTTTATTGAGCTGGTAGGCATTTCAGCCAACAAGCCATCCTGCAAGAGAACAATCAAGAGATACCGTCAATGCTTGAAGTATTAATTTCTGCTACCAATGCCTTTTGCAAGTACATGAAGGCTGATCTGGATCGGTTACCCAGCCCGGACGGAAAGCGTATTGGGACCCAGCCCATCGCTTCTGGCGATCATGTCATTGCCTGGCAGGTGCATGCGGTTCAGGGCTACCGGAATAGAAAGGAGTACACGGATGTTATTGCAGTAGAAGCCCGCAGCCGCTATGCCATTCTGTTTTCTAACCCGACGTTTTCTGATTTAAACGATTTTGCTGAGCGATTTACCAGGCGCTGGGCGAGAGAGTGTATCCATATGACCATAGAGAGTGGCGCTACCACAGAAGATGACGCTCAGACCATGTATGACCAGTTTCTGGATAGGGATAAGGTCATCCGGTTTGTCAGAAATACCGACCTCAGCGTCAATGGACATGTTACGGATGCTGAGCATTGGCTGAACCAGTCCTATGAACGTTATGGGTTGGAACAACTGAAGGAGAGTGAAGAAATCGGGTTGGGAATGCAGCGCATCAACTGCGTCCGCAAAAAAGCCAGGGCGTTTCCCGGAGCGAAACATATGGAGTCGTTTATTCCCATGTCGAGGATGGTGGATGACTGGCTGTTCCGATTTGCCAGAGGTCTGTCTGAGTGGGTATATCCGGAAACGCCGTTCGGGGACTTTCCGAACCCTTTTCCTGCTAAAGCAACTACTCTTACCGGGCAGGAGGCATCATTGGCTTTACCAGATAATGTGGTCAGCCTTGATGAGATACGTAGGCGTAAGAAGGTGTAATAGGCACAAAAAGTATGAGTGAGTACCAGTATTATGAGTTGGTGGCCGTTGACCGACAGTTGTCCAAAGAGGAGATGGGCTATCTCCGGGGGATTTCCAGCCGGGCACAGATATCGTCTACCCGGTTTTGTAACACTTACAACTACGGTGATTTAAAAGCCGACCCGAGGCAGTTGCTGAGCAGATTCTTTGATGCTTATGTTTATGTTTCCAATTTTGACTACAAGGTTTTTACCATCAAGGTGCCTCGAAATCTTATCGATGAGTCTCTGTTGCTTCGTTATCTGGTGAATGATACCAGCAGTTACACAGGGGTGGCTGGTCACTGGATCATTGAGTTTGCTTATGAAAATGAAGAAGGCTACGACGACGATTGGGATGAAGGTGATGGCTGGATGGGCAGCCTGTTGAACATTCGCAATGAGCTGATGCACGGTGACTACCGTTCACTGTATCTGTCCTGGTTATCTCAGTTGGACTGGCTGGAGCAAGATTCCCTGTCTCCCGCCATCCCACCCGGCATTGATGATCTTTCTGCCAGCCAGAATGCGTTGTGCGATTTCCTGAAACTGGATGCTCAGCGGGTTGTGGCGTCGGCCCGGGTCAAACCGGATTATGTCAGTGTTCAGCCGGAAGCACTGGTTGATCGATATGTAGCGCTACTTTCCGAAGAAACGGCCAAAACTCAGCTGAAGGCATTGTTGTTAGACGAGACCGGTACTGTACGAAGAGAACAGTTTGCCACCCTGGTTGATCAGGCTCAGGAGGTGCCCTCCAGCAGTTCGGTCACGGTTGGCCAACTGCTGGCTTCCGCCGGGGAGTTGCGGAAAAAGGCCCATGAAAAGGCCATGGAACAGAAGCTGCGGCAACAACAGGAAAAGGCCGCAACCGTAGCCGCCAATGAAGATGCCTGCTGGCGCCGGGTGGAAGAACTGCTTGAGAAAAGGGGTTCTTCTACGGTGTATTCTGAACTGTCTGCAGAGCTTGGTGATCTTCAACTCATGGCCAAAATGCTCGACAGACAAACAGCCTATGATCAAAAGCTGGCAGAGCTAAAACAACGCTATGCCAAGAAAACCAGCCACTGGCTGGGGTTAAGGCACCGGTAAACGACCGCTGCCTATTAATCAATTAGTTATCACAGACTGCCCTGAGCCCCAGCAATCATTGATTGGTTTTGAAAGGTGCGGTTTGCTTTAAAAATGTACAGTCGACAGAAAACACCAGTAAACAAGTAGACGCTAACACCATTTTTTGATGTTGTTAGTGTTTGCATGTTGTGAATTTCTCTATTATATAGACAGATATACACCATTTAAGTGGTTAAACCGTCTATATAATGGAGTGAGGGACCATGGATCAGGCCACAGCAATCCGTCGGCTATCGGCTTTTGACCGGATGGGACATTCAGTTTTTACAACCCGGGATTTGGGCAAAATCTTTATTGAAGATTCCCCGCGGGCATTACAGGCTGGACTGGTCCGACTGGTTAAGAAAGATATTCTCCGTCGGATGATGAAAGGAATTTATACACTCCCCCTGTCAAGCACCTCTGCCAGCGATCTTCTGGAGCGCATTGCCATAGCCTTGCGAAGGGGGGAGTACAACTACATCAGTCTGGAATCCGCGCTATCGGAATATGGTGCTATTTCCCAGATTCCAGTCGATCGGCTGACCATCATGACTACGGGGCGGAAGGGAGAGTATAAAACCCCTTTTGGGGTTCTTGAATTTACCCACACCCGCCGTTCAGTCGCCGATATTCTGGACAGTGCCGTTGATCGTGACAGACCGTTAAAAATCGCCACGCCTGAGGCGGCCATGCGAGATTTAAGACGTGTAGGAAGGAATATTCATCTGGTGAAGGAGGCACAGAGTTATGAAAATGACCACTGAAGATTTCTCACAGCTGGTTGAACGGATTATGCAAAATAATAACCTTGCCCTGATGCGACCAGTCGTTGAGAAAGAGCTACTTCATTACGACATTCTGTTCTGTCTTGATCAGGAAGGCCTGTTGGATCATCTGGTGTTTCAGGGCGGTACGTCGCTTCGTTTGTGTCATGGTGGTAACCGGTTCAGTGAGGATCTGAACTTTGCCGGCGGAGTGGACTTTTCATCAGCGTCTCTTGCCAATATAAAGAAGTGTATTGAGGACTATATTGGTGCCAGATATGGTTTGGTGGTATCGGTTAAAGAACCGGCGACACTCAGAAAAGAGCCTTGTTATGCACAAATGAACATTGACAAATGGCAAATCTCAATAACAACTTCTCCAGGCCGTAAAGATATTCCTCGGCAAAAAATCAAGATTGAGGTCGCTAACGTGCCTGCATACACCAAAAAAGCATTGCCACTGAGAGTGAATTATCCGTTTCTTCCCGATGGCTATGGAGACACACTGGTATTCACTGAAACCCTTGACGAAGTGCTTGCAGACAAGCTGATTGCATTACCTGCGACACAAAAATACATTCGCTACCGTGATATATGGGATCTGCCCTGGCTTCTGCAACGTGGCGCCGAAATGAATGTTGAGCTGGTGAAAAAGAAAGTGGACGATTACCGGCTTGATGACTTTGGTTCTTTTGAACAACGGCTGGATCAATTGATTCGGAATATCCCTGAGATGGTATCCGATGATCGTATGAAAACGGAAATGCGGCGATTTATACCTTCTGACGTCTATGAACGCACACTGGGTAAGGAAAAATTTTCAAGCTATTTATCAGGGACGTTGAACCAACTGTTTAGCGGATTGAAGGGAGCGCTTTATGGTAAAAGTAAGCCTCCCGAGTTCAGAATGTGATGACGGTCGAATGTTTTTTTCTGGAGTAATGATGACATATGCATAACACTAACCCACCAGTCAAGCCGTCTATGGATTATGCTCAATTGCTGGAGGCTCTGAACCGAGCCAGCACCTTCGATCTGTTCCGGCTTAACGCCATGATCGACCTGGAGCTGGAGTCGTCAGAGCGCATAGGGCGGATCAAGGCGACGCTGACCATAGGACAGAAGCTGAGCTATTTTGACAGCAATAGCAATTCGCTTCGTGACTGTGAGGTCTTGCAGCTTAGGCAAAAGCGGGCACTGGTACTGGATTTTACTGATGGTAAACGCTGGTCAGTGCCTTACTACATGCTCAATCTTGAAGGAGCCGATGCCCGTGTTAATCATGAAACCCGGCAGGGGCTGAGTCGCCATGCCATTGCTGTTGGAGATCTGCTGGGTTTTAAAGATAAGCGGGGAGAGGAACATTTTGGGCATGTCCTCCGTCTGAATACTAAATCGGTCACCCTGAGGGTAGCAGAAGGGCGGTGGCGGGTCGCTTATTCACTACTCTACCGGGTTCTGGATGGGCAGGGTGACCAGGAAGGGGAACTGTTGATTGATGGTGAGAGGGCTGATCAGTGCAGTGAGACGGTTCAGGGTTCATTACTTGAATAAATAAAAACTGTCTTCTGATCATTGAACGCCAGAACCTCGCTTAGCTGTTATCCTGACTCAACATTTGCAGGCCTTTGTCACCGAAGCCTAACAGGTAAAGTATGCTATCCAGACCCAATATTGAGACAGACTGTCTGGCGCTCTGTCTGACCAGGGGCTTGGCCCTGAACGCAACACCCAGCCCGGCCACTCCCAGCATGGGCAGGTCGTTAGCTCCATCGCCTACGGCAATGGTTTGCTCCAGAGAAATCCCCTCTCTCCGGGCGATCTGTTGGAGCAGGGTCGCCTTGCGCTCGCCATTAACGATTTCACCTTTGACTGCACCAGTCACTTTGCCATCAACTATTTCCAGTTCATTGGCAAAGATATAGTCGACCCCTAATCGCTCCTGAAGGAAGCGAGCAAAGTAAGTAAAACCACCAGACAGAATGGCTGTTTTATAGCCCAGGGCATTCAGGCTCTGAAACAGCTTCTCAGCCCCTTCTGTTATAGGAAGCTTTTCGGCTATGCCTGCCAGAACCGACTCATCCAGACCTTTCAGCATGGCCAGTCTCTCGCGGAAACTCTCATTAAAATCCAGTTCGCCCTGCATGGCCCTTTCAGTGATTTCTGCCACCCTGTCACCCACACCCGCCGCTTCAGCCAGCCGATCAATAACCTCGGCTTCAATCAGGGTAGAGTCCATATCAAACACCGCCAGTCTGCGATTTTGACGATAGATGTCGTCTTCCTGAAAGGCCACATCCATATCCATCTCCGGGGAGATGTGTAAAAAGTCCGCTCTCAATTTATCCAGATCGGGAGAAACACCCCCGACCGAGAACTCCAGACAACGGCCAGACAGTCGGGTAATCTGATCGATATTCAGCCCATGTTCAGCCGTGATATTGGCAACACCGGCGATTTGTTCTGCCGTTATATTTCTGGAAAGCAGGGTCAGGATGTAACGATTGTTGCCCTGACCGGATACCCACTGTTCATAGTCTTCATCAGAAAGGGTCTGATAATTAAACTCAAGTTCAAGCTCATCAAAGTGAAAACGCAGATCTTTCACCACGGGAGAGGCTTCCAAACCTTCTGGCAATCGAAGGATGATCTGCCATGAAAGAGCCCCCCCGGTCAGGGTGTCACGGATAATTGACTGGCGAGTATCAAGCATTTCCAGCCCCCTGTTCTGATAAGCACAGGTAGCCATGATGGTCGTTATGGTGGCCATCAGACCGGGTTTATCTTGCCCTGTCACGTTGATCAGCAGAATCTCTCTCACAGTTCACCTGACTTCTTATCGTTTTGAATGAAAAACGGCGGTAACCGGCCTTTTTCTATCGCTCATGGCGGTTAGGTAGTGCATTGTAACTCATAGAGCTCATTGCCGTCAGGCAGTGAGGAGCCCTGACGCTTTTTGTCCTATATTCTGATCTGGTTAAAAGGGGGAATCACGTCATGGACAGCTCAAATAAAACACTTTATGAGTCAGAAAAATCTGGGAATTGGAAAACAAGCTACACTGTCGATTTGTTGCAGTAATCCATCAAAGGCAATGGGTATTTACCTGCTCTGCATCAATATCCCCACTCAACACACGACAATCAGGGTTTGTGTAGCATTGCAGGTCGGAGTGATCAATAGTCGGCACCGTTCAAGCATTAGGTGTTTCCAATTTATTTTCTGCTAAGTGGGGTTTTTCAATGCGAAACAGCTTACGGCAAACATTGTTATTTTTTACTTTGATTGCAGTAGGAACAGTTAAAGGAGATTCTCCCCCAACCCCTTCGCCTGAGCCATTATCTATAGTGCTAGGCGATGGTTCCATTATTGTTGTGGGCGATATAATTTTATCCATCCATGGTTTTACTCCGTTTTTTGATTCCCAAAAAGGCTCAGTACTGCTGATTTCAGACATTAACGAAAAAGATACCATCAGACTTCGGGCAGATGGTGGCCAGTCTCTGGTTGTGACTGATCGTTCAGGTCATCTGATCCACATTGATTTGCAGGCTCTGTTAGAGAAGAAGGCTGCTTTTGTGCCTGTTGATGCTTCAATTCAGACTGAAAAAACAGGACAGTTTTTTTCGGGCATCACTATAAAGGCAAAAACATTGCCAACTGGTTTAAACGGCTTGCCGACGAGTGTTTTTTTACAAAGCAGCGATTATCGAAAGAGCAGTCAGCGAGAACAATATTCAGGCAGCCTGACTCCAGATCAGACTATTTTTTCTCTTGCAGGTCTTGGCAGCAAGGGAAACTCTCCCTTGTCAACAAGTCATGGACTTCTGGGAATAAACGACGACAAATCAATACTCTCTAACTTTCTGGATTATCCGATAACACCAACTTTTGTAGAAGTGACGGCCTTTATGAATTATGAAAACTACGCAGATACTGAAAACGTTAATGACACTATGATTCTGCTGAGGTTCCTGGTGGAGAACTTGAGAACAGTTGAATTGCTTTATTGTTTTCTAATGACAGCTTTTTTTCCTGCAGAATTTTTTGGCGAAGAAGAATTTAAGGAAAGATTCAGGATGGAAAACCAGGACCAACCGCTGAACCTGGAAAGTCTTTATCATTTTTTGATATCCAGAAAACAAAGCGAAATAGACAATGCGTCCCAAGCCGTTGAAGGTTCAACCGGGGGCGCTTCGGCAGCATTGCCGGAGTCTGAAAGCGCACTGACAGCAGTGGGTTATGCGATTGCCAGACGGATTAGAACAATGTTCCCAAGAAATACAGATGAAAAGATCAATTCTATTCTGGAACAATTGCTTGGACCAGCGGTTACTTCGGAAGAAACGTTTTCAAGGCTTCCTCAAGATGAAGCAGCACTACTAGAAGATGGACAAGATGAAACAGCGCTTCTGGAAGATTCAATACTAGCAACATATGTTGCAATGTTTATTGCGCGACTTGCCAGAGAAAGAGCAGCTAGAGCAGGTACAGAAGAGTCAGATGAAGATGAAACCTCGAGCTCGAGCACAAGCGAAAACAGTGATTTTGAAAGATGGTATGAAGAAAAATATGGTGGCAAACCCAATTGACCTGTTTGGTGATACCTATGAGTTTCTGATCTCAAACTACGCCGCCAGGTAAGTCTCTATAAGTAAACCTTTTCACTATAAGCTGTATTTTCGTCAGGTTATTAGCCAACAGACAAGCCTTTAAGACCATCAAGTAACGATTTGATCTGTAATACCTCAAATTCACATTTTGCAGCTTGATAGACGGGGCCGCCAGGAGCAAAAAGGAGTTCTTCAAATTTGACGCTGGTTTGAATAGCTGGTAACCCATTCATATGACCACATTCGAGTGCACTTTTAATAGCACTATTATGGAATAAAGAGAATAACACCTCCTCCCCATAATAAAAGTGCTTATAAATAGCACTAAAACCATCACCGGATTTATGTTCCATAACTTCTGAAATATTGCAAGGTTCAAGATACCCGAGTAATTGGATGACCTTCTCAAATACTTGAATATACTGGCTAGAATCTGTCTTTTCAAAAAGTTTATCGATGGCAATTAGACTTTTTTTAACTGAATCCAAGCGCATTATGATTCTTGACAAAGTTTCCTGAGCTTTTTTGTTTGCTGCGTCTATTTCAATGCTTGTCTGGTTAGACACTACTCTCTGTTCAAGTGACGTGCTGGTGCTGGCAACGGCTCCCAACCTCTGAGATGAGCGATCGGGATCAATCCTGTTTACAGCATGACTCAATGAAGAATCAAGATTATCAGCTACCGTTGTAGTTCTGCCAAAACTGACACCCTCTGGTGTTTCCTTCTTAGGCTTTAGCGAAAATAAACCAACAATGCCGGAATTGTTATCTACATTATTCATATTTACTGCCTTTTTTAGCTAGCTTCGTTCTCACTTAGCAAGAGCATTAAAAAAATGACTTAATAGTTTTGAGTTAATTTTGGAACAAAGGTTCATAACATTGAAGTCAGTGCAATTAACAAACCTGCGAATAAGGCATGATCTATTCGATGATTTTATATTTACGGTAAGTCAGGCCACTTTCAGACAGTTACTTGTCATTTTGTAGTATTTTGGCGCTCCCAGACCTCTTCCGGGCGAGGCTTTCGGCGAAGGTAGACTGTCCCTTTTTTACTGACAGAGCTATCGAGATCCTTGCTCCGCCTATTGCTGATTGCAATAGCCAAATCTCTGAGTGGCAGCGTATTGTTAGAAGAACATCATTTTCAGGAATGCCTCAATGACCAGAGCCCCAACAAACTGTTTTAGCTGTTATTGCAGGGTCATTGATTTTACCCCGCAGCTGTCTTTGATTCACTCACCCTGTTCAACTTTGAGTACTGTGCAAACCATATCAAACAAAACGAGTAAGCTGTAGCTCACTATAAACTGCCTTTTCGCTCAGGTTATTCGTGGACAGGTAAACCTTTAAGACCATCAAGTAACGATTTGATCTGCAATACCTCAAATTCACATTTTGCAGCTTGATAACCGGGGCCACCAGGAGCAAAATAGAGTTCATCAAATAAGGCGCTGGTTTCAATAACTTCAGCTCCCTCCTTTAAAGAATAACCTTTACCACAAGTCATGAAAACATTATGGTGTAAAGAGAATAATACCTCAGACCCATAATAAAAATTAAAATCAGTAGTACAAAAAGAATGATCACCGATTTCAACAAAGCATGTGGAATCACAGCATTCTGCAGATTGTGAAATATTGCCAGGTTCAAGATGCTCAAGTAATTGGATTAAATTCTCAAATACTTGGATATCTGGGTTATGAGCTGTATTTCTACAATATTTATCCTCGGCAATTAGTCTTTCTTTCATACCATCCAAGTGATCTATGATTGCCGTCACATTCTCCTGAGCTTTTGTTTTTGCTGCGTCTATTTCGGTGTTCGTCTGGTTAGACACTACTCTTTGTCCAAGTGACGTGCTGGTGCTGGCAATAGTTTCCAAGCTCTGGCTTGAGTGATCGGTGTCATTTCCGTTTACAACATGGCTCAATGAAAAATCAACTTTGTCAGCTGCCATTGTGGTTCTGCCGAAGCTGACACCCTTTGGTATTTCTTCCTTAGGCTTTTGCGAAAATAAACCAACAATTCCGGAATTATTATCGACGCTATTCATATTTAATACCTCTTTAGTTAGTTCCGTTCTCACTTAGCAAAAACATTTAAAATTGATTCAATAGTTTAGAGTTGGTTTTGGAACGAAGGTTCATAACATTGAAGTCAGTGCAATTAACAAAGCTGTGAATAAGGGCTGATCTGTTCGATGATTTTATATTTACGGTAAGGCGACTTTTCAGGTACTTCCTTGTCATTTTGTAGTATTTTGAGTCTCCCAGCCCTCTTCTGGGTGAGGCTTTCGGCGAAGGTAGACTGTCCCTTTTTTACTGACAGAGCTATCGAGATCCTTGCTCCGCCTATTGCTGATTGCAATAGCCAAATCTCTGAGTGGCAGCGTATTGTTAGAAGAACATCATTTTCAGGAATGCCTCAATGACCAGAGCCCCAACAAACTGTTTTAGCTGTTATTGCAGGGTCATTGATTTTACCCCGCAGCTGTCTTTGATTCACTCACCCTGTTCAACTTTGAGTACTGTGCAAACCATATCAAACAAAACGAGTAAGCTGTAGCTCACTATAAACTGCCTTTTCGCTCAGGTTATTCGTGGACAGGTAAACCTTTAAGACCATCAAGTAACGATTTGATCTGCAATACCTCAAATTCACATTTTGCAGCTTGATAACCGGGGCCACCAGGAGCAAAATAGAGTTCATCAAATAAGGCGCTGGTTTCAACAACTCTAGCTCCCAGCTTCACAGGATTACGTGTATCACCAGGACTGACAGTATTCTGCAATAAAGAGAATAACATCTGATCCCTATAATAAACATTAAAATCAACAGTACTAAAAAAATCATCACCGAGTTTAACAGAACCTGCCCCAACATTAAATCTTACAGCTACTGAAATCTTGCAAGGTTCAAGATGCTGAAGTAATTGGATGATATTCTCTAATACTTGGATATCCGGAGTATGGGCTGTATTTCTACAATATTCATCCTCGGCAATTATTTTTGTTTTAAAATTATCTAAGTGATTTATAATTTTTGACACAGCCATCTGGGGTCTTTTTTTTGCTGCGTCTATTTCGGTGCTCACCTGGTTAGATACTACTCTCTGTTCTAGCAACGTGCTGGTGCTGGCAAGAGTTCCCAACCTCTGGCTTGAGTGACCAGTATCACTTCCGTTTACAAAATGGCTCAATGAAGAATCAACTTTGTCAGCTGCCATTGTGGTTCTGCCGAAGCTGACACCCTTTGGTGTTTCCTCCTTAGGCTTTAGTGAAAATAAACCAACAATTCCGGAATTATTATCTGCTTTATTCATATTTAATACCTCTTTAGTTAGCTTCATTCCCACTTAGCAAAAACATTTAAAACTGATTCAATAGTTTAGAGTTGGTTTTGGAACGAAGGTTCATAACATTGAAGTCAGTGCAATTAACAAAGCTGTGAATAAGGGCTGATCTGTTCGATGATTTTATATTTACGGTAAATAAGCCCACTTTTCAGACTGTTGCTTGTCATTTTGTAGTATTTTGACGCTCCCGGCCCACTTCTGGGCGAGGCTTTTCAGCGAAAGTGATAAACTGAACTCTTTTTTACTGACAGAGCTATCGAGACCCATGCTCCGCCTGTTGCTGATTGCAGTAGCCAAATCTCTGAGCGGTAGCGTGCTGTCAGAAGAACCTTATTTTCAGGAGTGCCTCAATGACCAGTGTCCAACGACGTTCGTGGCTCAGTAGTTGGCTGTGATTTTAAAAAAGAGACCAATAACAATGTGCTGACGGATCAACATATCCAGCAGATTATGGCGTTCTTCGACAGCAAGGACGATGTGGAGCATGTCGCAAAGTCGGTCAGCCTTGAGACGATCGCTGACAATGACTACAACCTGTCGGTCAGCAGTTATGTGGAAGCCAGGGATACCCGGGAGAAGGTTGATATTACTCAGTTGAATGCTGAGCTGAAAACCACGGTTGGCAGGATAGATCAGCTACGCTCGGAGATTGATGCCATTTTGGCTGAGTTAGAGGGTACAGAGGTTAAGGCATGAGAAAAGACAACAAAAAATTCGTTCGCAACTCCACTGCGGAGTTTCTGATTTTTACAGCCCAGTCCGAAACGCAGAGCATTGAAGCTCGTTATGAAGATACTACAATCTGGACACGATCATTTCTGTGAGCTAACGGGTGAACTCTGTGCGTGCTTCTCAGTTTCGCCAATGGGCTACCCAAGCCCTGAGAGACTTTGCCATCAGGGGTTATGTCATCGATAAAGAGCGTATGGAAAATGGCTCCTTTCTCGGGGAAGACTACTTTGAGAGACTGCTGGAAGAAATCCGCGAGATCCGCCTCAGCGAACGCAGATTTTATCAGAAAATAACTGATATTTACTCGACCAGCATCGATTACAACAAGGATGCTCCTATCACCCGAGAATTTTTTTCAAAGGTTCAGAATAAACTTCATTACGCAATTCATGGCCACACTGCAGCTGAACTGATCAAAGAACGCGCAAATAGCGAAAAAGCAAATATGGGGTTAACCAGCTGGAAAAACTCACCCGATGGCAAAGTCCTGAAAACTGATGTCTCTGTTGCGAAAAACTATCTTAGTAAAGAGGAGATGGATGGATTGAGCCGAATCGTCAACGCCTACCTTGAACTGGCGGAAGCACGTGCCCTGAGAAAGATGCCCATGACCATGGAGGACTGGGCCAAAAGACTGGACCAGTTCCTCGAATTCGATGACCGTGAGATCCTGCACAACTCTGGAACAGTATGCAAAGGACTGGGCAGAAAGTGAATTTGAAAAGTACCGCATTGTTCAAGACCGTCTGTTTGAAAGTGACTTCGACAAAGAGATAAAAAAATAGAAGCCTCCCAAAAAAAAATGGAGGCAAGCCATGATTCCGGCCAATCAATTAAACATCACCGACCAAATAGAACTGGCCAAAGCAGAAGAAAAGCTCAGCAAGCAAAAAGCCAAACAGCTCTTGGATTCTGGTGATATCAATGGATAAATTCGACATCCTGACCCACTCCATCACCGAAGGCTTACCCCGAGAAATTGAGCTGCGCCAAAAGCAGTACGAATACTACCGTGACCAGCTGCTAAGCTTCCCAAAGCCAGAAGAGAGGGCAGCCTGACATGAGCCATAAAAACCTGAGCCTGCAAGACCAAACCACCAAATTCCTGCTTTATACCGCTCCCGGTGGAGATGTAAAGGCAGAGAGGTCCTGCTGAACAATGAGACCCTATGGCTAACCCAGAAGCGTATGGCTGAACTGTTGGGCGTGGGTGTTCCAGCTATTTCCAGGCATCTGGAGAATATCTACTCCAGTGGCGAATTGGATCAAAAAGCAACTATTTCCATTTTGGAAACAGTTCAACAGGAGGGTAAGCGGGAGGTAAAACGCAAGCTCGAGTACTACAACCTGGATGCCGTCATTTCCGTAGGCTAACCCAAGCCACACAGTTCCGCATTTGGGCGATAGCCTTAATCAAGGAATACATCATCAAGGACTTTGCCATGGATGATGAACGTTTAAAAAATGGCCGGTATTTTGGTAAGGATTACTTTAAAGAGCTGCTGGGGCGGGTGCGTTCCATCCATGCCAGTGAGCGGCGTATTTACCAGCAGATTACCGATATCTTTGCCGAGTGCAGTATCGACTATCATCCCAAATCAGACACCACTCGTTTGTTTTATGCCCATGTGCAAGACAAATTTCATTTTGCTATTACCGGTCATACGGCAGCGGAAATCATCGCTTTAAAAGCCGATGCCGACCAACCGCTGATGGGCACTAATGACCTTATTTAAACAAACGTGCGTGTTTGAAAGTCAGGTTTTAACCACATTCTCTGTTAGAATCGTGCCTATTGGCACCCAATGCGTACTTCAATGCACAAAGCTCCGCGTGATCGGCACTCTGGCAGAACAGTTCAATGGAAGCGCCTGACATAACACCTTAGGAGGTTCGGCCTTGTCATTGCCGAAAAAAATCATCACCCTGTTTGCCAGACAATCAGAAGCTCTGTCCCTTCGCCAGCAACTATTGTTGCTGTTTGGCGTGCTTTTCACGGCCCTGACTCTGTCTACCGGCTTTCTGGTCAGCAGCGAGCTGGAGTCTGCCAGCCGTCATCAGGCTGACTCCATCGGAAGCCTGCTGAGTGCCCAGACAGCCAGTGCGGCCACCGATATGCTGGTCACAGGAGACAGGCTCAGTCTCAACGTATTGCTGGGACAGCTGGTGCAAAACCCCTACGTGGCCAAGGCCGCCATATACAGCATTGATAATCGTGAAATAGCCTCTTCAGAGAGCGATGAGGTCGGTGAGAAGGGTGAAACTTATTCGTCACCGATACACTATCAGGACGTAATTGCAGGCTATGTCCGCCTGCAACTGGACAGTGAGTTACTGACCCGAAATTCCGGCGATGCTCTGACACTGATCATTACGATCAGCATCATTCTTCTGATCAGTGGATTGTTGTTGCTCTCCTTTTTCGCCTCCAATATCACTTCCCGACTTAAGCTTATTGAAAGGCAGTTGCATTCTATTCTGCAATCCCCGGCCAATCCGGTCTCCTTTAGAAATGAAGTACTTCGACTCTCTGGTTTTGTGGAAAAACAACTGACTGAAAAACTGATGGACTCCATTGAGCCGGAACCCGAGGAAGAGGAAAAAGAGGAAATCTCGGCCATTATCAGTGTCCGCAATAAAAACCTGTCCCGATTGCGGCAACTGCTGGCCCCCCACGATCTGATGAACATTATTGAGACTCAGAGCGAAGCGCTCAGGTGTGCCACTCAACATTACCAGGGCGAGTTAAGTTACACACCAGATGGCACCGGGTATATTCACTTTTCCAGTCTGGAAAGTGCTTCTTTTGCCATGGATGCCCTGAGTTGTGCCCTGTTAATACAAAGTCTTAACAGGGTGGTTGGCGAGCAGAACATCGCTTCGCTGGAGATGGGATTGGGTATCTGTATCAGTGACGGTATCTGTGATTTCCCCGGTAGCGAGCATCCCTCACAATCCGACAATGCCGCCAGTCATGCGTTGATGCTGGCGAGTCTTCCTGACTCGGAAGGTATTCACATGTTTCGTGATCAGCTCAACTGGCTGCCAGCCGGAGAGCCCGAAATAAAACTCAGTGAACAGGGCGAAGATATTGTGGAGGTCACCGGTTTACCTGCAGAACAGCAGCAAGCCATTGCGCAGGAGGCTTATTCCATCAGCCGGGAGCTGGAGCAATAAATCTGTCGTTTGTTGAAGGAAGAGTAAACTCTCTTCCTCGGATTCTCATCTCAATACCCTGTCTGGCCATGTAGGTTTTGGCATGGGTGGTAGATTATTCACCAATGGTAGTGACCAAGACATCAGGAATGGCAAGATAAAGCAGAGGCAGAATGTTTTTAAAGCTCTTTTTATAGCTATGAAAAATTACTGCGATCATCATTTGTTGGAGGCTGATGAGTGACATTGCTGTATCGGAGAGATTATGAAGTCCAATCTAACCATAGTTAAAACAGCGATAGCGATAACTATTAGTTTGAGTTTTTACGCCCACGGCAGCGGTAATTACTCACAAAACACGACACAGACGACAACGCTTGCTCCAACTCCTATATCTGAAACCCAACAAACTCTGGCTATGGTATTTCCAAAATACACGACTGTGTTTGGTATTAAGGTTCGGGGCACAGAAAAAGTGCCCGATGAGAAACTGCTTCATGCTGCGAAAATCATGGCTGAATATCTCGATAACGATGATAATGGCCTTATCGACAATCAGCAAGTGGTAGATATGTTGGTTGCACAAGAAGCCACTTTGGCAATGATAGCTGACGATTCCGAACTACAACCTGTGAGGGATAAAGTCGGAAATAAGAAGAAACTACCCAATCTGCAAGACCTGAAAGCAAGCGAAACTCACCCAAATGGCGCGGCCAGAGGTGTATTTGATGGCGCCCTCGAAGAAGTACTGCATTTGATCACCCGTCTTGGCTACAGCAAAGTTTATCCTGAAGCGCTTGGCGAGCGACATGGTTCATTGATTGCCGATGCCATGGACAAAGCTCGTGGTGGTCGGTTTGATACAATCCCGGACAGTTACCCTAAACACGCCTGGTTCACTTATGAGGATGAAAGCTGTAACTACAGTTGCATGATCACTGAATATACTTATTTTGCACTGACTTCGATGCTCGGCGGTCAAGAGTTTCCCGGTCGATTGGAAAAAATCCAAAATGAATGGACATTAAACACCAGAGCTAAAGTACAATCAGGTGACCCTGATGTTTACAAAATCCTGACTAATCAGGCCTATTCACTGCCCAGTGTATTACCAGACGGTCAGTACAACTCGGCCCATTTCGAGATAAAAATGGGTGCTGATGAGTCAACAGTGGTCAGCACAGAAGCCCATGATTCTGCGACAAAAGCAGAACAAACGTCAGTCGTGCTGCTGGTCGCTGTAATGATCATTTTTGGAAAAGTGATGCTGTACTGACTGTAAAAATGCGGGAAGGAAAAAGTTTAATTTCTTTCCTTCTTACTATTTCAGACTCTCATCTCAATGCCATGCCTGGCCATGTAAGCTTTGGCCTGGGGAATAGAGTATTCAGCAAAGTGAAAAATACTCGCAGCCAGAACAGCATCGGCCTTACCTTCCTTCACAGCTTCAACCAGATGGTCCAGATTTCCGGCACCACCCGAGGCAATAACAGGAATGTCCAGAGCATTGGATATGGCTCGGGTTATGCCAATGTCGTAACCGTTCTTTACTCCATCCTGATCCATACTGGTCAGAAGAATTTCGCCAGCTCCCAACTGTTCCATTTTCCTGGCCCACTCAATCGCATCCAGTCCGGTTGGTTTTCGGCCGCCATGGGTAAAGATCTCCCAGCGTTCAGGCTCACCTGACAGGCTGACCTTCTTGGCATCGATGGCAACAACAATACATTGGGAGCCAAAACGATCGGCAGCTTCCTGAACAAATTCAGGATTAAAGACAGCAGCCGTATTAATACTGACTTTGTCGGCACCGGCATTGAGCATGGTACGAATATCTTCCACCTTGCGAATGCCGCCACCTACCGTCAGAGGGATGAACACTTCGCTGGCCATACGCTCAACGGTATGAACCATGGTGTCGCGGTCTTCATGGCTGGCGGTAATATCCAGAAAGGTGATCTCATCTGCACCCTCTTCGTTATAGCGGCGAGCCACTTCAACGGGGTCACCGGCATCACGGATATCAAGAAACTGGACGCCTTTCACTACTCTGCCATTGTCAACATCCAGACAGGGAATAATTCTTTTCGCTAAGCCCATTGAACGGCCTCTCTATTTTTTGCAATAAACCGATTAAAGACTCAGTTGACCAGACGCAGGCATACCGGATATCGGTACTCATCTCCCCGACTGGCTTTCATGCTGGCCCGGATCACAAAAATCAGGGCAAAAACCACCGCAAACGGAATCAGGGGAAGAAAGAGCAGCCCGATCAGAACAGCATTCAGTAATCCCCAGATGGCAATCACCAGAGTCACGGTGATCTGGAAATTCAAAGACTCTTTGGCATGATGGGCAATAAACATAGACTGATCTTTTTTCTGATACCAGATCAGAAAAGGGATCAACAGGTTCGTGCCTGGCAGGACACAGCCAAACAAGGTCAGAATATGGGAGAAAACAGCCCAATTCTTCTCATTGGAATCGGGCTTTTTCATAAATGGTTGCAAAGCGTCTATGTCCATTTTTTTAAGCTCGAACGTATTTTAAGTGTCGAGCCCCCTCTAAGGATTCCAGTTCAAAAAGTTCTCAAGCAGTTTCAAGCCGCTGTCAGCGCTTTTCTCAGGGTGAAACTGCACCGCAAAGATATTGTCCCGTGCTAAAGCCACATCAAAATCAACGCTGTAGTGACAACGACCAACAGCCATCCCATCGTCATTTGCATGAGCATGATAGCTGTGGACAAAATAGAAGCGGGCATTATCTTCGATGCCTTTCCACAAAGGGTGATCACGATGTTGCTGAACCGGGCTCCAGCCCATGTGAGGAACTTTCAGTTTTTCACCGGCCTCATCCACCAGCCCCTTGCCAAAAAATTTTACTTGCCCGGGCATCAGACCCAGACAATCAACGCCACCATTCTCTTCGCTGTGATTCAACATGACTTGCATACCAACGCAAATACCCAGAAGCGGGCGCTGGCTTTCGACCACTTCCCGCACCACATCATCTACGCCTTTGGCACGAATTTCTGCCATACAATCACGGATAGCCCCGACACCGGGAAGCACCACATGATCGGCCTGCTGAATAATGTTCGGGTCAGAAGTCACCTTGACACGGGTATCGCTGCTGGCCACGTGTTCCAGAGCTTTACTGGCAGAGTGAAGGTTACCCATCCCATAATCGATGACTGCAACTGTCTTCATTTTTTTAACTCACCTGACAGCTTAATGAAAAACATACCGACTGCATCACCCTGTCTGTTTGAAGTGGACTCAAAGCTTTTTTTCGCTCATGGCTGTTTTTTGCTCATGGCTGATGATTACAGCGATCCTTTGGTGGATGGCATCTGACCAGCCATACGAGGATCCAGTTCCAGGGCCATTCTCAATGCCCGGCCGAAGGCCTTGAAGACCGTTTCTATCTGATGGTGAGCATTGCGACCGCGCAGGTTATCAATGTGCAACGTCACATTGGCATGATTAACAAAGCCCTGGAAGAACTCGTAGAACAGGTCGACATCAAACTTGCCAATCATGGCCCGGGTAAAATCGACATTAAACTCAAGGCCGGGACGTCCGGAAAAATCGATGACGACTCTGGAAAGCGCCTCGTCCAGCGGTACATAGGAGTGCCCGTATCGGGTCAGACCTTTCTTGTCACCAATGGCTTTGGTGAACGCCTGCCCCAGGGTAATACCGATATCTTCTACGGTATGGTGGTCATCGATTTCGTTGTCACCCACAGCCTTGATATCCAGATCCATCATGCCATGACGGGCAATCTGGTCCATCATATGATCAAGAAATGGCACACCAGTGTCGAACTGGCCTTTGCCACTGCCATCCAGATTGATATCAACCCTGATCTGGGTTTCCAGCGTATTTCTTTCAACACTGGCCTTGCGCTCAGCCATGATAATCTCCAATTATATCTATTCTGTACATGGAGTCTGACCTGTTATTAACACCAGACTCAAATAAAGACCATTCAAACCTGAATGCTTGCTGACTCCCGGACCTCAATCCGGCCATTATACGGAGCAGCTATCAAGCAGGCGAGCTATTCATCTCGTACTTTTTCGAAAAGTTCTGCTTCCAGCCTCTCAAGCAATCTGTCTATCTCCTTTCGTTTGTTCTGTACCAGCCTGCCACCGGAAGGCCTTTCACGGTCATTGGCCCAGTTCTGCGACCAGCCTACAGTAAAATCCACACATTGTTCAGCAAACTGAGGCAGTGAAAATGTCCTGGACTGTTCCACACACCCGGTAAGGAAATTATCGACATCCGACTGCTGGATTGGGTATTTGCCAGCCGCCCTCTTCATACTCCCGGGCTTGAGGACATAGATCCAGATTTGCCCCTTCCCGGGTAGCTGGCCACCAGCCATTGTCTTGAGTTGTCTGACACTGATGAGGGTTCTGCAGTTCAGAGTTTCATTGCGATCCAGGCTGCTGATCTGATGACCGGATGATGCCAACAACAAGCCATTGAATAACTTCCCTTCTTTTGGGGTAACACCCGGAACGGTCTTTGTCGGTGATTTTTCAACGACTCTGGCAAACCAGCCCCGCTGATAACCGCTGACCCAGACAGGGAACTCAGCCTTGTCTTTGTTGAGCTTCTTCTCCCTGGCTGCTTCCAGCATCAGCATGTCTGAAGCAACAAGGTATTGATTTTGAGTGGTATCAACCCTCGGGAAACACGCCAGGTCCAAAGCCCATGAAGAGACGGGCAAAGCCAGGCAGAACATTGTTGCCAGCCAACGTTTGACTGACATTATCCCAAAAGCGTCCATTGTCTCCATAACCCGTTCCCAACGTATTCAGGCGGCAGAGGCCGATTTTCCCCAGGCAGAGTCACGCAAACAACCTCACCACCATATTAGTCGCTGAACTGCCGCACCATAGCGAGGGTTGAACATTTCCCGGGGTCATTGCTTGCTGTTCGATGAGCCAGACAACACTTGGCGACTGAAAAATTAATTCAACACAAGACTTGCAATTATTTTTCAAACCTGATTTGTTAAAAGCAATGATCAGAAGGATCTGATTCATGTCAGCTCGAGTGCTGTTTATGGAAAAAAACATCAGGCTCGGAGTTGTTGCTACCCTGGCAACACTCACCGCTTTTTCAGCGGATGCCCTTTTATTGCCTCCAAAACCCTTGACACTGAGTTCATCATGGGATTGTCGCTCCGATCAGAACAGCGACTGGCTATGCCGAAGCAGCCAGACAGATCGTTACGAACAATCTCTGGAAACCGCTGCTTATTCTGCTTCAAATAGAAATAACGGGTACCCGGAAACTATTTCTCAGCAGCACTATGAGCCTGTCAAAGCGGAGCCAGACAACCAGTTCAAACAGGAGTTTGTGCAGCCGGACTATCCTCGGCAGGGTAACAACTACTCCTACACCTATCAACAGACGACTCCAGAACAACAACTCCGGCAGAGAGTCAACGAACTAATGGGCTCGGAACATGGGAGTTTTGTTATCCAGTGGCTCGCAACCCATACCGAAGAACCATTAAGGGATCTGCAGCGTCGTTTCCCGGTCCTGCAGCAAGCGACGATTGTCCGCTATCAGCGCAAAAACAAAGATTGGTTTTTATTGCTGGACGGACCATTCAAAGATAGCCAGTCAGCAATGACAGCCCTCAACAGTCCTCCCCGGTTGTTGCTGACCGACAAACTCTATCCCTGGACACGATCTCTGGCCAGCATTCAGAAGCTCAACCTGATTATGCCAGGTGAACTCAGAGATCCCGGTGACCCCTCACAGCCACTGAACGAACAGCGTTATGCCTACAATAATCCTGTAAAGCCGGACAATAATCGATTGTTTGCCAGTATCGCTCCCGCCTATCCAAAATTGCAGCAACAAGAAACCCATCGGGATTACAACGTCGATTCTCAGCAGACATCTGAGCCACCATTTCACTCTTCCTATCAGTCCGAGCCTTATAAAGAACCAATGGATTTGAACTACAGTGCTCCTCGTTCGCAGCGTTATACCCGGACGACTCCTGAAAAGGAGGACTTTCAGACAAAACTGCACTACCAGCAGAGCTACCTGAATGAGGGTTATTCAACGTATTCGGTCCAGGAAAAGACCAACGAATATCGTCGTCCAAAAGAAGCCAGAGAGTACCAGCAACCGGCCAGACATGACATTCTCAAAGCTTCCCGGCACAGTTACGCTATCCAGTGGCTGACTGGAACCCGAAGAGATACGCTCGAAAGAGTCCGCAGGCGGTATGCACAGTTGAGTGACACCCAGATCATCCACTATCGGAAAGGATATCAAGACTGGTTTTTACTCGTGGGTCCTCCCTATACCAGCAAAGATCAGGCTAACAGAGCACTTTCCAGCCCGGAGCTGGCCCGTATTTCTATACGCCTCTCCCCCAGAGTCCGATCGGTTAATGAACTACAAAGTCTCATTACAGGGAAGTCAGAAAAGACTCAGCAGATAACCTCCCGAAAGGTTACTCAACCGCAAGGGACAATCTTCAGTGGGCCGGGAAACAGCTATACCATTCAGTGGTTTTCTGCCAACAAGCCAGAAGCCATTGAGAAGCTGAAAAAACGATTCCCGGAATTGAAGTCTGCAGTTACGGCGCGATACCGAAAAAACCAGAAAGACTGGTATGTCCTTTTGCAAGGTCAGTTCACCAGCAGTAAAGAAGCTCTGGCTGTTCTCAATTCACCTCAACTGAAAGACGCTGTCCAGGTCCTCTACCCCTGGACCCGCTCGGTAAAATCCCTCAAGAAACTACAGGCCCGGGAAAGTTAGGGGGGGGGGGACAATATTTTCATCCCCCTTACCAACTCCTCAAACACTTGCGGTACACTATCCTGACCAAGGAATAACAATATTCTGTACCCAGAGATCCCGAGGTCTCCAATGAACCGTGCAATTAAACTCATCGCCTTTTTGGTGGCTGGCATCATAATTCTTGTTGTTGCTGCTGCCCTGATTCTTCCGAAAGTGATAGATCCCAACAATTACCGGGATGACATTTCCAAAATGGTTTACGACAATACTGGTTTGACGCTCACGATTGACGGCCCTATTGGCTGGTCGGTCTTTCCCTGGCTGGGACTTTCCCTTGAACAGGTGAATGTTAAAGGGGCAGACAACTCCGAGCTGGCCAGACTGGGGACAGCGGAAGTCAGTGTTAAGCTGCTACCTTTGTTAAGCAAAAAAGTAGAAATGCAAACAGCCAGGCTGATAGGGCTGGATCTTAATCTGGTCAGGAACGAGTCCGGCCAGGGCAACTGGGAGGTTTCCAGAAAAACAGGTAGCGAGCCTGTTGCAACAGAGACCACAACAGTTGTAACGCCCGAAGGTACCACCGAATCTACACCTCTGGAATTGGATATTGCCAATGTCAGTGTTGAAGGACTGGTGATCCGTTATGACGACGAGAGCACAGGTAAAACCTACCTGGTTGATCAGGCCGGGTTGGAAACCGGGGCAATTCGCAACAATGAGCCTTTTGACTTTAATCTGAAAGCTCGTATCAAGAGCAGTGAACCCGATCTGACACTGATGACTGGCATCACGGGTGTTCTGAAGTTCAGCCTCAAAGAGGGCACCTATGATCTGCAGGATCTCAAAATATCAGCCAACCCGGCAGCAGATAATCTTGTCGGGACAAGCACCGAAACCCTGCAAATTGTCGGCGCCCTGAACGTTCAGCAACAACCGTTGATGGTGAAAGGCCACCTGGATGTCACACAGTTCAATCCAGGCAAGTTTCTGAAAGAGATCAAGATCCTGCTTCCCCCCATGGCAGATCCCGGGGCAATGACCCAGCTGGCTTTCAAGAGCAGCTTTAACACCGATGGTAAAAGCTTCTCTGCAGGCAAACTGGATCTGACGCTTGATGGTTTCAATCTGGATGGTTTCTTCAAAATCGGAAACCTGCAACAACAGGACATGACTTTTCAGTTCAAGGGCGGTGACCTGAACCTGGATCGCTACCTGCCACCTGCCTCCGAACAGACAGAGACCAAAGAAGAATCAAAAGGCAAGTCTGAAGGTGTGCAGAGCACAGAGCCTCCGACCTTTGCGTCAGGTACTGTGAAAGAGCTTCAGCCCAACCAGGCGCTGCCACTGATTCCGGAAGACGCCCTGCGTCCTCTGAACGTCAAAGGCTCTCTGGAACTGGCTTCCCTGACCGTGGCAAAACTCACTTTTAACAAGCCTTCAGTCCAGCTTACAGCCCTGAACGGACAACAAGATATCAAGCTGGCTTCCGGCTTCTACGAGGGCACCATTGATCTGGACGGCAAGCTGGATGTTCGCAAACAGGGTAATCCTGAAATTCAGACAACAGCAGATCTGAACGCTATAAATCTGCAGGCTCTGGCTCAGCCCATACCGGCTTTGAAATCCATTGAAGGTAAGGTCAATGCAGACATGAACCTGACAACCCATGGCCAGCTTCAGAGTGTCCTGATCAGTAACCTGAACGGAAAGGTTGACTTCAATGTCGATAAGGGAGCCTTTACGGAGGCCAACTTTGACAAGATGGTGTGTGAGGGAATTGCCAGAATACGCAAGAAAGATCTGCAGAAAAAAGACTGGGGTCATACCACCCGGTTCACCCAGCTCGGAGGCAGTTTCACCATCAACAACGGGGTAGCCAGCAATAAGGATCTGACTGCTGCTCTGACCAACCTGAATCTCAAAGGTGACGGCGATATCAATCTGGTCAAACAGACTATGGATTTTCATGTGGGCCTGAACATCAGTGGCGACCGTGCTCCTGATAGTGACCCAGCCTGCGAGGTCAACGAAGACTACGTCAATGTCACCTGGCCGGTTCGTTGTCAAGGCAAGCTGGGACAGCAGGAGTGTGGTATTGATACCAAACGTCTGGCCGACACCATTGCTTCACTGGCCAGACAAGAAGTGAAAAAGCGTGTGGAAAAAGAGATTGAGAAAAAAGCCGGACACCTGAAAGATGCCCTGAAAGGCCTTTTCAAATAAAAAACCGTTTTTCCAATGCTTCCTGCTCTATCGCCCCCCGCTCATCCGTGTCGGTATCAGTGGGGGGGAATGCGAGAAGCTGTCAGCCGAAGGTGGATTCACAGAAGTAATAGAACTTGAGAATACAAATCGTTATGTTATAACATTTACAAAATAACAAGCATTGACTAGCTTTATATCACCCAACGCATTGAGCATTTTCACACTAGGAGCCTTCTGTGCCTGCAGTCAACCCGCCGGTTATTTCTACTGACTTCCACTCTCCAGCAGCCAAAGTTACTCCCTTTAAAGGAGCTATCCGCAAAAGATCAGCTTACAGCCGAATGGCAAAAGCGCTGATTCTGCTGGCAGCGTCAGCCACCGCAACTGTTCATGCTGAAGGATTCAGTCCAAATTTCAGCCTTATTCTGGACGGCCATTACAAGTCAGCTGACAGCGCTCTCAGCGAATATGAAAAGGGCTTTGGTCTGGGTCATATTGAACTGGGTGTCAGTGCGGCTGTTGATGATCTTTTCTACGGCAAGTTCACCGGTGTTGTGCATGATCACGACGGCGAAACCAAGTTCGAAACAGAAGAGGCATTTATCCAGACTCTGGCTCTGCCTGGCGGTTTTAGTGTTCGCGCTGGTCGATTTCTGTCTGATATCGGCTACCTGAATGGTCAGCACGCTCACACGGATTCATTTGTTGAAAGGCCTGCCGCTTACCGGGCAATGCTGGGGTCACACTACTATGACGACGGTGTACGCCTGAGTTATGTAATGCCTACCGATACGTTCTGGACGATCGGTACCGAAGCTTTTAGTGGTAAAAAGCTGCAGGCTGCAGATTTAACCGATCCAAAATCAGTGGGAGTCTACACCGCCTTCACCAAAGTTGGTGGTGATTTTAATGAAGAGCACAGCTGGCAGCTGGGTCTGAGCTATCTCAGAAATGACAACGGTGCCAGCATCAGCAATCATGACCATGAGCACGAAGACGATGAAGATCACGGACATGAAGAAGATGAGGGCCACAGCCACTCTCATAACGCCCAATTTACTGGCAAGAACACCTATATTGCCGATGCCGTATGGAAGTGGGCTCCTGATGGTAACTTCAAGTACCGCAGCCTGACCCTGACAGGAGAATATCTGCAAACACAGGATCTCAGCGACAACTTTGAGGGTAATGAAAAGAATAAAGGCTTTTACCTGAGCGGCGTTTATAAGATGACGCCTCAGTGGGCAGTGGGTGCTCGTTACGGGGAGTTCAAGGGCTACGAAGCCCACGAGGACCATTTCGACGAGAAGAAGCTGCAAGAAACTGAACTTATGGTGTCCTGGAGTCACTCACACTTCTCCACAGTCAGACTGCAGTACACTCATCAGACAGGTGACGGTTTCGAAAACACCAACAACATCGTAACCCTTCAGTATGTTATGTCCCTTGGAGCTCATGATGCGCACACTTTCTAAACTGTTGCTGGCATCCGCTCTGGCCTTTCCAGCATCCAGTCACGGAGCATTGACCGTATTTGCCTGTGAGCCTGAGTGGGCTGCATTGTCTGAAGAGCTCGCTACTGATACAAAGGTTTACACGGCAACAACGGCCCGACAGGACCCTCACCACATTCAGGCTCGTCCGGGACTGATCTCGAAAATAAGAAAGGCAGACATAGTCGTTTGCTCAGGTGCTGAGCTGGAAACCGGCTGGCTGCCGGTTCTGCAAATGAAGTCAGCCAACCCAAAAATTCAGACCGGAGACAAAGGGCTGTTCTTTGCTGCTGATCAGGTAGAGACCATCGGTAAGCTTGAAAAAGTAGATCCAACCATGGGCGATGTTCATCCGGAAGGAAACCCTCACCTGCATCTTGATCCTTATCGACTGCAGAAAATCGCCCTGGCCCTGGCAGAACGCATGGCAGAGCTTGACCCGGGGAACAAGGATGAATATCTGGCAAACGCCAAAAAGTTCTCAGAAGTCTGGGAGACCAATATCAAGCGCTGGGAAAAGGAAGCCGCTCCACTGAAAGGTAAAAACCTGGTGACCTATCACAGCAACTTTGACTATCTGCTGGAGTGGCTGGGTGTGAATGTTGTTGGTGACCTGGAACCCAAACCCGGTCTGCCACCTTCAACCAGACACCTGGCATCCTTGTTGGAGCTTTCTAAAAAGACGTCTATCGATGCCGTCGTGTACGCCTCCTATCAGGACAAAAAAGGTGCGGACTGGTTAAGTCAGAAAGCCGGTGTGCCCGCCACAGAGTTGCCGATGACGGTCGGTGGCAGCAAACAGAGTAAAGACCTGATCAGCTTGTATGACGATCTCATTCAAAAGCTGCTGAAAGTGACAGGCAAACCGGAAGATTCATAATGGAATGGGCTCTTCTTGCAATCATGATGCCTGCCCTGGTGGCAGGCATCATTGTTTTCAGTACACACCTGGTCCTGGGAAGACAGGTTCTGAAGCGTGGTATTGTCTTCATGGATCTGGCTATTGCCCAGGTCGCGGCTATGGGTGCCATCGTCGCTCATATCCTGACGATGACACAGGCTCACCGTCATGTTCCCCACGATGGCTCCGCAGGATTAGGAGCTTTAATGCCCTTTGCCTTTTCCATTGGTGGTGCTGGCCTGATTGCATGGCTGGCCAAATACTCAGAGAAAGAGCTGGAAGCGATTATTGGCTGCATTTATGTGGTCTCTGCTGCTTCTATCACTCTTCTTATGTCCAGTGATCCCCAAGGCGCGGAGCATATTTCCAGAGCCCTGAACGGTCATATCCTCTGGCTTGGCTGGCAGGACATGGTGGTTCCGGGATTGGCAAGTTTGGCTTTTCTTGCAGTGACAATCATGAGACCAGAAATCCTTGATGGCAGACTTTTTTACCCGCTCTTTGCCCTGATGGTCACACTGAGCGTCAAAATGGTGGGTGTCTATCTGGTATTCAGCGCCTTGATTATGCCCGCTCTGGCTGTCAATCAGTTGTCTGGAAAGAAAGCTCTTGCTTTCGGCTATCTGGCAGGATTAGCAGGTGTGATTCTGGGATTGGCGCTGTCCAGTCTTTATGACTTTCCTGGTGGTGCGACAATTGTCGTCAGCTTGACTGCCGTTTGTGTCCTATTCAGAGTATTAAACAGGCGCTGATAACTAATGAAGAGAGCCAGAAGGGCATGAGCTTCTGGCAACCAGTCACCATCTATGACCCACTCAAAAGGCCCCTGACGGAATGTCCCTTACTTCGCCCCAAAAACAGCGATAGTCCTCAGGATTCAGCTCTAATTTCCTGAGGTAATCTATGGTTTTAAGCTGAACTTCAGCTGCCGTATAGTCTTTGGAGGACTTAATATCTTCAGGCACAGACTGCAAAGGAATTTTATCCTTTCTACACTGATTAAGGTAGCCAAACCAGGCCTGTAAAAATTGGTTAATCAACTTAATTTCCTGTACCGTTTTCGGGCAACGGAAAAACCGAAATTCCAGTGTTGATAACTTCTCGACTTTTTCTGCTCCGGTAATATGCAATAAAGACATAGCCATATACTTTTCCATACAATAGTTACCAATTGAACCTAGCCCCATTTGTATGCTCGTCATATGAACAAGTTGACTATAAAAATGGGCAAATTGATCAAGCCTGTCTTTTTTTTCTGAATCAGTGCTCGCTTTATGGCTTGCTTTTTCAGTATGATTTTCTTCTATTCTTTTATTGTAACGATCAATAATTCTATTTAACCGCTTTACGGCAAATGGTTTTGTGTCTGGATTATAATCAGCAAATGTTTTATACCATTTAGCTTCATCCTGCTGTACGATTCGATCATTATTTCCAAACGCCCTCAACAGAAAAGGATTTTGTTGGATCTCAGATTCCATCGCCAGAAGCACACCAGTGTCACCCTGAGTAGCACTCATCACATCGACGTGTTTATGTCCGGAGCTATAATCAATGAATCCTTCGTTTCGCATTGAATCAGTTACTTCAATCACCTTCTCAAAAGATAACTCCGCGAGTTGATCATCAGAATGATAAGGCGTGCAGTTTATTTCAAACCACCGCCGTGAGTCATAAAAAGGGATCACTGTAAATTTACTGTTAAATCCATAGCGTACACGACGTTGTTCGTCAGTACCTTGATCAGTTAACTTTTTTTCTGATAATCGAGATAAAAAAATCTTACGATGATCACCATAACGAAGAGAACAATCATCTTTAAGATCATATTCAAGCTCTTCACCAAATTTAAGGTTTGGTCTGTTTGCCAAATCCACTCCATTGTCATTCGGTAAAGAGCAGTTATCAAACAGGGTATCGACAATGCCATCACAGCGCCGCAAAAAAATAACATCCATAACATCTCGATTAAAAAACTCTCTCAAATCACTTTTGTTTTCTCGCAAAGCAATGGTTAACAAGTTTCTGTCTCTATAATCATTATCACCACTATCAATAATTGTCTGCCTGAATTTCACAGCAAAATCAAAGATAATACCCAGCTCAGAAAAAAGACCTCTTGAAGCAAAAAGGGTTTCGAAAAATGGAAATATATCCTTCATTAATTGCTGGTAGGTAAATTTATGATTGCAATACCCAATATATGGAGTCACATCGTCCGATAGATTCTCTTTTTTGTTGAGATAATCAACTAACATGTCCACCAGACTATAACATAATCCACGCAAATCTCTTTTTGATTCCGCTGCTGCCCCTTCGGTAAAAATAGTAGTCAGGAAAGACTCTATCTCCTCAACCCGCCCCAGGCTAATGGTTTTACCCGCCACGTATTTATCAGGGCTGCTTTCAACAGTAAAACATCGATCATGGACAAGCCCCTCCTGGTATAAAATAAAATCGATAAAAATCCCTATTAATTCGTCTCTTTGATCACCTCTACAGCTTTCTTTTTCGATTACGTTGTATCTCAGTGTATGTATGAGGTTTTCAATAGTATTTCTAAAATGCCCAGCCACTGCCTCAGCTGTAAACTTCTCGCTGACTCTGGCTACATTCATTACCTCAGCACTATCCGTAGTAACGCAATGGGAAACTTTTCGCTCGGGAATAGTCTGATTGACGATCTGGTGACTGCAACCTGGCGCAATAGAGCCAAGCCTGCCTATCTTATTTATCGGTGCAAAGGATTTATCATCAAACTGCAGCTTTCTTGAAAAACTTTTGAATACTTTCTGTTCTGAATCAAAACAATCATCATTCTTTTCATCAGGACTGCTTTCATAAAGTCCGCAAGCATCTGTTCTGTTAGAATTTATATTCATTGTTCACTCCATTGAACGTATTTGATTTCTTTAGCTATGTAGATTTAGACTATTAATTCTTGAAAAAGTTCCAGAACGATAATTCATATTACTCAATGCTGATCCGCAGCATGAGGCTGATGAGCTACTTCACCCCAAAACCAGGGAGCGTTCTTATCTAACCAGAAAATCAATTTACTGATGTTGTCATGCTAACCAGATCATGATGCTGCTATCTAAAGCATTCCCATATAATTGCAGGCGCCACCCTTCATCTCCGAACACAATATAATACAGCAAGCCCAAAAATAAACATTGAACAGAGAGCGATTGTTAAGTTATCAAGCTGAGTTTTATGCTGTCGCAACTCATTTCTAACGAGTTCAAGTTCAGAATTAGTTTGCTGACTACTGGCAGTTAAGGACTGTATCAGACGATTAGTAGCCGAAGCCAGCACCACCGCCCCCTGTGCCTCTCAACAAAAGCCGCATTAACAGCCCCCGATTGAACAGAATCGTCGCACTGCCTTACTTCAGTCGCATGATGCGTGCGCCATTTATTACTGCAAGAGAATGGCAACCTGTCGACATCCCTTTGAACACAGTGTCTAAAAGACGGTTTAAAAGGTACATGTTCCATGTACGCAACCATGAGTCAGTTCTTCAAAAACTTGATTCCATATTCCTTTCAAGCTACAGCGACTGAATCGGTTATATATTGTGCCAATCACCGAACTCTTCAGGCATGTCTACCAAGGTGCTCCGGTACCAGCAAGCCAGAGAATCGACTCAATGAATAACCTGTTGTCAGCTGTTGGTCCGGGGTCGAAGACCTTACACGACAGCGTATCTTTGATCCGATCCCATTGTTCATCTTTGACTACTGTGCGAGTCATAGCAAAGCTAAATACCATACTCTAGATCACTTTCAGGTGTCTTTCCGGTCAGGCTCCTAGCAAAAACACCAGAGTGTCCTAGTATAACTATTGTCGTTACACGGCAGTAGGTTCGATTATGTTGACGCAAAAGACAAGCCAAAGCTTTATGCCAGCGTTGTTGATGGTTGTGTTCTTACTATTTCCCCTGGATGCTTTCTCCGATGGTATCAGGCAAATAGAATTCTTACAGAAAATCGGTACTGATAAGGATCCCTATGTAGTTACGGCAAAGTGGGATTCATCGGGGATGTGCGTTGACTATGTCTTGCCGCAGCATATTCAGACGATTCCGGGCTATGAGAACGGACAAACTATGAATATTCATTACCTGGATACGAGTTACTGTAGCGAATTGTCGGGCGCTGCTCAGCTGTTCGAAGTGAAAAGCGAAGATCATTCCGGAAGATCGGCTCGACTTTGGTGGGAGAAAGAGATTGGCAAGGATCCCCGTGCAAGGGTAGACGAAGGTGCAGATCCAGACGGATTAGTTTGGATTGACAATACCGATAGCAACAAAATTAAAGTCTGGGTCAGTTATGATCGCAAGAAGACTGACTGAGAATAGACTTGCCCTGCGTGGCAACTGCTCCTGCGTTGCTCTAGCTCCTGCATCCATGCAGTCGTCGGCAACTGCTCCTGCGTTGCTCTAGCTCCTGCATCCGTGCAGTCGTCGGCAACTGCTCCTGCGTTGCTCTAGCTCCTGCATCCGTGCAGTCGTCGGCAACTGCTCCTGCGTTGCTCTAGCTCCTGCATCCGTGCAGTCGTCGGCAACTGCTCCTGCGTTGCTCTAGCTCCTGCATCCGTGCAGTCGTCGTCGGCAGCAAATTGGTTTGAACTCGCTATCCTCACAAAACCGAGTTTTCATCTTCAATTTGCTGCCGTCTTCGCTACGGGGTCGCCTGTTGGTACGCAAAGCTGTAGTTAACAAATTGCTGATTTTATACGATGCATCACCACTATCAATTTAATCGCTGACCCACTACGTGAGGCTGTTGATCGAGATGGAATGATTCAGCAGAGATGAAATAAAATGAAGGAGTTGGGAGCCAATACCCCCCACGCCAGCTTAAAACTGACTTTAAAGTTCATAACCTGTGCTTTACATTCAATCGGTCGCTGACGGAATATCCCTTACTTCACCCCAAAAGCAGCGATACTCCTCCGCATTCAGCCCTAATTTACTAAGGTATTTAATGGTTTTAATCTGAACTTCCTCTGCCGTATAGTCTTTGCAGGATTTAATATCCTCAGGGACAGGCTGCAAAGGAATTTTATCCTGTCGGCACTGATGAATGTATTGAAACCAGGCTTGTAAAAATTGATTAATCAACTCAATTTCCTGTACCGTTTTCGGACAACGGAAAAAACGAAACTCCAGCGTTGATAACCTGTTGACTCCGCGTGCTCCGGTAATATGCAACAAAGACATAGCCGTGTACTTTCCCATTATTTCGGGATCAATAGTCGTCATATGAACAAGCTGGCTATAAAAACGTGCAAATTCCTCAAGCCTCTCTTTTTTTTCCAAATGAGTGCCCCCTTTATGGTTTGGCTTTTCAGTATAATTTTCTTCTATTTTTTTATTGTATCGTTCAATGATCCTGTTTAACCGCTCTACGGCAAATGGTTTCATGTCTGGATTGTAATCAGCAAATGTTTTGTACCATTTAGCTTCATTTCTCTGCAGGATACGATCATTATTTCCAAACGCCCTCAACAAAAAAGGATTTCGCTGGACCTCAGACTCCATCGCCAGAAGTACACCAGTATCACCCTGAGTAGCACTCAAGGCATCGACGTGTTTATGCCCGGAGCTATAGTCAATCAATCCTGAGTTACGCATTGTATCAATCACTTCAATCACCTTCTCAAAAGATAATTTCGCGCGTTCATCATCAGGATGGTAAGGCGTGCAATTTATTTCAAACCACGCCGACGTGTCATAAAAAGAGACTACGGTAAAGCGATCATCAAAACCATGGCGTACACCACGTCTGTCAGTGATAGTGCGACTACTCATCCCTGTTTCTTTTAGTAGAAATGAAAAAATACGACAAAGCCGACCCTCTGTATCGGTATCTTCATTTTTAACGTCATATTCAAGCTCTTCACCCAATTTAAGGTTTAATTTTTTTGACGGCTTCGCTTCATTGTCAGTCACAAAACAGGAGTCATCAAACATGGCATTGACAATAGCATCACAGCGCCGGGAAAAAATAACATCCATAACATGTCGATTAAAATACTCTCTCATATGACTTCTGTTCTCGCGCAGACCAATGGTTAAGTTGTTAGTTCTGCTAGGTTCACGCGCACTATCAACCAGTTCCTGCCTGAATTTCACGAAAAATTGAAAGACAATACAGAACTCAGAAAAAAAGCCTGTTCCATTAAGAAGGTTTTGAAAAAATGGGTATATCTGCTTAAGCAATTTCTCGAACCTGATTTTATGCCAAGAGTTATCAAAAGACACAATCTTTGGGTTAACATCATCCAGTTCGTTTTCCTTTTTTTTAAGATAATCAACCAGCAAGTCCTCCAGACTATAAAGCGTTCTAGGCCAATAAGCTTTTGATTCCTCTGTTGCCCATTCGGTAAAAATAGCATTCAGGTAAGACTCTATCTCTTCAGCCCTATCCTGGCTCATGGTTTTAGCCGCCAAGTATTTATCGAGACTGCTTTCATCATTAAAACACCGATCATGGACCAGACCTTCCTGAAATAAAATAAAGTCGATAAAAATCTCTGTTAATTCGTCTACTTGAAAGTATGCATAGCCTTCACTTGTGATTTTTTTGTATATCACTGAATGTATAAGGTTTTCAATGCTAGTCCGGAAACGCTCAGCCACTTCCTCAGCGGTAAACGTCTCGCTGACTTCGGCTACATTTATGGCTTTACAATCATCAGAAGTAACCCAGTGGGAAACTTTTCGCTCGGGAATAGTCTGTTTGGCAATCGGATGGCTGCAGCCTGGCGCAGTAGAGCCGAGCCTTCTTATCTTATCAACCGGTGCGGAGGATGTATCCTCAACCTTTAGCTTTCTTGAAAAACTTTTGAATACTTTTTGTTCAGAATCAAAACTTTCATCAGTCTTTTCAGCAGGACTGCTTTTATGAAATCCGTAAGTATCTGCTTTGGTAGTGTCTATATTCATAAATTCCTCTATTGAACACATTTAATCCTTTAAAGCTTGAGTGCATTAGACTATTAATTACTGAAAAAATTCCGGAACGATGATGAATATTACTCGCTGACCCGCTACGTGAGGCTGTTGATCGAGATGGAATGATTCAGCAGAGGTGAAATAAATGAAGGGGTTGGGAGCCAATAACCCCACGCCAACGTTAAAACTGACTTTAAAGTTCATAACCTGTGCTTTACATTCAATCGGTCGCTGACGAAATATCCCTTACTTCACCCCAAAAGCAGCGATACTCCTCCGGATTCAGCCCTAATTTACTGAGGTATTCTATGGTTTTAAGCTGAACTTCAGCTGCCGTATAGTCTTTGCAGGATTTAATATCCTCAGGGACAGGCTGCAAAGGAATTTTATCCTTTCTGCACTGATGAATGTATTGAAACCAGGCTTGTAAAAATTGGTTAATCAATTCAATTTCCTGTACCGTTTTCGGGCAACGGAAAAAACGAAACTCCAGCGTAGATAATTTGTTGACTCTGTTAGCACCGGTGATATGCAACAAAGACATAGCCATATACTTTTCCATGATATCGCCATCAATATAACCAAGCCCCTTCTGTATAGTCGTCATATGAACAAGCTGGCTGTAGAAATGGGCAAATTCCTCAAGTTTCTCTTTTTTTTCCCAATCAGTGCTCCCTTTAAGGCTTGGCTTTCCAGTATGATTTTCTTTTATTTTTTTATTGTATCGGTCAATAATTCTATTTAAGCGCTTTACGGCAAATGGTTTTGTGTCCGGATTGTAATCAGCAAATGTTTTGTACCATCTGGCTTCATTCTTTTGCAGTATACGATCATTATTTCCAAACGCCCTCAGCAAAAAAGGATTTCGCTGGATCTCAGACTCTATCGCCAGAAGCACACCGGCATCACCCTGAGTAGCACTCAAGGCATCGACGTGTTTATGCCCGGAGCTATAATCAATCAATCCTTTGTTACGCATTGTATCAATAACTTCAATCACCTTCTCAAAAGATAATTTGGCGCGTTCATCATCAGGATGGTAAGGTGTACAATTTATTTCAAACCACGCCGTCGAGTCATAAAAAGAGACTACGGTAAAACAATCATCAAAACCATAATGCACACCACGTTGGTCGGTGATAGCCTGATTACTCATCCCTTTTTCTATTAGTAGAGATGAGAAAATATTACAAAGCCGACCCCGTGTACGGGAAAAATCATTTTTAACATCATATTCAAGCTCTTCACCTAATTTAAGGTTTGATCTTTTTGACGGCTTCGCTTCAGTGTCAGTCTCAAAAGAGGAGTCACCAAACATGGCATTAACAATGCCATCACAGCGTCTGGAAAAAATAACATCCAGAACATGTCGATTAAAATACTCTCTCATATGACTTCTGTTCTCGCGCAGACCAATGTTTAATTTGTTGGTTCTACAAGGTTCACGCGCACTATCAACCAGTTCTTGCTTGAATTTTACGAAAAAATTAAAGACAACACCGAACTCAGAAAAAAAGCCTCTGCCATCAAGAAGGGTTTGAAAAAATGGATATATCTCCTTCAGTAATTTCTCGAACCTGATTTTATGCCAAAAATTACCAGAGGACACAATCTTTGGAGCAACATCATCCTGTACGTTTTCCTTTTTTTTAAGATAATCAACCAGCATGTTCTCCAAACCATAATCTACTCTAGGCCAATAAGTTTTCGATCCCTCTGCTTCCCATTCGCTAAAAATAGCATTCAGGAAAGACTTTATCTCTTCAATCCGCCCCTGACTCATGGTTTTACCCGCCACGTATTTATCAGGGCTGCGTTCAACAGTAAAACACCGATCATGGACCAGACCTTCCTCACATAAAATAAAATCGATAAAAATCTCTATTAATTCGTTTGTTTGATCAAATTCATAGCTTTCCCTTGCGATTTTTTCGTTTATCAGTGAATGCCTGAGGTTTTCAATGATAGCTCGGAAATGCCCAGCCACTTCCTCAGGGGTATACGTCTCGCTGACTTCGGCTGCATTTATGGACTCACAATCATCAAAAGCAACCCAATGGGACACTTTTCGCTCGGGAATAGTCTGATTGGCAATCTGATGGCTGAATGCTGGTGCTATAGTACCGATTCCTCGCAACTTCTCTACCGGTGCGGAGGATGTATCCTCAACCTGTAGCTTTATTGAAAAACTTTTGAAAACTGACTGTTCTGAATCAAAACTTTCATCAGTCTTTTCAGCAAGGCCATTTTTATGAAACCTGTAACTATCTGTTTTCGTTCTATTTATATTCATAAATCCCTCTAATGAACACATTTAATTCTTTAAAGCTCTAGTGCTTTAGACTATAAATTTGTAAAAAAATTCCAGAACGATGATTCATATTACTCAGTGCTGGCCTGCTGCATGAGGCTGATGATCGGGATGGAATGATTCAGAAGAAGTGAAGTAAATCAGGAGGTTGGGGGCCAATCACCCCAGCGCCAGCATTAAAAACTAAGACTATAGTTCATAACCTGAGTTTTACATTCAGTCGGTCGCTGACGGAATATCTCTTACTTCGCCCCAAAAACAGCGATAATACTCCGGATTCAGCCCTAATTTAGTGAGGTAATCAATGGTTTTAGCTTGAACTTCCGCTGCCGTATAATCTATGCAGGATCGGATATTTTCAGGAACAGGCTGCAAAGGGGTCTTATCCTTTCTGCACTGATGAAGGTATTGAAACCAGACTTGCAAAAATTGGTTAATCGACTTGATTTCCTGTACCGTTTTCGGACAACGAAAAAAACGAAATTCCAGCGTTGATAATTTTTTGACTCCTCTTGCTCCGGTAATGTGCAGTAAAGACATAGCCATAAACTTTTCGCTGGCATCGTCATCAATATAACCTAACCCCTTTTGTATAGTCGTCATATGAACAAACTGGCTATAAAAAGTTGCAAATTGCTCAAGCCTCTCTTTTTTTTCCGAATCAGTGCTCTCCTTATGGCTTGCCTTTACAGTATCGTTTTCTTCTATTTTTTTATTGTATCGGTCAATCATCTTATTTAACCGCTTTAAGGCAAATGGTTTTATGTCTGGATCGTAATCAGAAAATGTTTTATACCATTTAGCTTCATCGTTCTGCAGGATACGATCATTATTTCCAAATGCCCTCAGCAAAAAAGGGTTTCGCTGGACCTCAGACTCCATCGCCAGAAGTACACCGGTATCACCCTGGGTAGCACTCAAGGCATCGACGTGTTTATGCCCGGAACTATAATCAATCAACCCGTCGATGAGCATTGAATCAGTCACTTCAATCACCTTCTCAAAAGATAATTCTGCGAGTTGATCATCAGAATGGTAAGGCGTGCAGTTTATTTCAAACCATCTCATTGAGTCGTAAAAAGGGTATACGGCAAAGCTATTATCAAAACCATAACCATAAGATGCATCAGGTCCGCAAGCATTAGCATCGTGATAAATCATACCTTTTTTTTGGAGTCGACATGTAAAAGTAGCAACAGGCCGACACTTTGAGCCAGAAGGTTGATTTTTTATATCATATTCAAGCTCTTCACCGAATTTAAGATTTAATCTGCTTGCCGGTCTCACTTCATTGTCAGTCCCAAAAGCGCAGTTATCAAACATGGCATTGACTATACCATCGCAGCGCCTGGAAAAAATAACATCCATAACATCTTGATTAAAATGCTCTCTTATATCATTACCATTGAGGCGTAGAGCAATGGTTATAACATTATTGGTTTGACACGGTTTACACGCACTATCAATGATTTCCTGTCTGAATTTTTTGACAAAATCAAAGATCACAACCAGCTCAGAAAAAAAGCCATTTCCAGCAAGAAGGGTTTGAAAAAATGGAAATATAGCTTTCAGCAATTTCCCGTAAGTAAATTCAATGAGGTAAAAGTCATTTTTACAGTCAGTCTTTGGGATAACATCATCCGATACGCTTTCTTTTTTGTTAAGATAATCAACCACCATATCCCCAAAACTATAATACATTCGAAGTTCATAAAATTCTGATTCCTCTGCTGCCCGTTCGCTAAAAATAGCATCCAGGAAAGACTGTATTTCTTCAGCCCTCCCTTGGCTTATGGTTTTACCTGCCAAGTATTTATCGGGACTGCTTTCAATGGTAAAACAGCGATCATGAACCAGGCCTTCCTGGCATAAAATAAAGTCAATAAAAATTGCTGTTATTTCTTCTCTTTGATCAACTTCATAATATCCCGTTGCGATTTTCTCGTATCGCAGCTTATGTATGAGGTTTTCAATGGTATTTCGAAAACGTTCAGCCACTTCCTCTGCGGTAAACGTCTTGCTCACTCTGCTTCTTGCTTCGTCTAAGGCCTTAAAACCATCAGTAGTAACCCAATGGGAAACTTTTCTATCGGAAGAAGTCCGACTAGTCTCTCGATCACAAAAATGTGGCTGATTACAAGCAAGTACGCGCATCTGCTTTATCAATGCAGAAGATTTATCTTGAACCCATCGCTTTCTTGAAAAGCTCTTGACTTCTCTCTGCTCTGAATCATAACTCTCATCAACATTTTTTTTAGCAAAACTGCTTGCATAAAGTCCATATGCATCTGTTCTGTTAGAATTTATATTCATTGATCACTCCATTGACCGTATTTAATTTTCTTAGCTATGCGTTTTAGACTATTAGTTTCCAAAAAAATTCCACAACCCTGCCAATAATGACAGATTTCGTGTTTGATAACGGTCTTCGGGGATTAACAGCCAAACCTGAATACACTCCGGAATTGGCCGTTGAAAGAGGATCATACTCCTGAAAAAAGACTGGCAGAACACTAGAATCAAGCCAGTCATTTACTGTTCAGGTTATGCCATTTGCGGCCTGGGCTTCAGGTAAAACAGGATATAGCGAATAACAACATAAGCCACAATGGCAGTAGCCACCCAGAGTTCCATGAGCCCCAACTGAAAAAAGAGATCAGCAAAGACACCATTTACCCTGCCTTCCAGCTTAAGCAGCGCTGTGGCACCAATCACCATTGGGAAGGTGAAGGCTGCATAGCCCGGTGAAAATGGCAATCTCAGCAGCTTGATAAAAGCCATATACACCATTGCCGTCATAAAAATAGCCAGTGGCGTCAGAATACTGATCATAATCAGGCTGGGGTTATCAGTGATGGTCAGGTATCCCGCCAGAGACAGACTGGCAGGTGCCCCCATAATGGCAAAAGTAGGCAGCGCCGCATCAGGAATAGCGTTCTTGAAGATCAGGCGATAGAACATGAAGGGCAGCTTTACGAAATAGCAGAACATTCCAAAGATAAACAGCAGCCTGACCAGCGACTCAAAACCCATACCCGTACTGGTGACCGCAGCCACTATGATACCAACGGGTGGTACAAACCAACTGGGCACCATATGCTCAATATCAAAGTCCCGAATCCTGTGAGTCACAAAACCTGCCAGTAATATCAGATGTGTCAGCACGGCTGCCACCCAAAGCAAGCGTGCCGCAAATTCGGAAACGGGCATGAGTGCAGAGGCGATCACCATAGTCGCCATGGCGCAGGTTGGCATAACACTGCTGATGACGGGATGTGAAAGATCTTCACGAATCAAATGCGGGTGCAAAATAAACTTCAGCATCACCTTGAAGACCAGAATAGCGGCGATAACCGCAGCGGTCAGCTTCAGCCCCTGGGACTGGTCGGGCATGACCAGAGACCAGGCAGCACCGAGGCTGGCAATGCCTAGAGCCAAGCCTCCAAGAGGAGTGGGTACACGGCTTAGTCTTGTTACCAGACCAGCCGTGCGGCCTGGATTTGCAGTCTTATTCATCTTGCTTATTACCGAGAGTGTCTGTCATCGCACATGGCTGTTTGAGCAGCTTTTAAAAGGCATGTGTATAAAATAACCTGTTTGGTGAATAAGAAAATTCAAACTTTTAAATAATTAAGATCAGTAAGCCTTATACTTAAGAAGGCCATATACTTCCGATAAAAACAGCCTGCGTCAGAAAAATGATTAGGTTAGAGTGCAGAAGATCATGTTTCCCTCTTCGCAGTGCAAGCAGATACAAAAACTCTTTGAAGTCAGATTGAGCGGCATTTCATTGCACTTTTCATAGTAGAATGCACGACTCAATTTTCAAACCCAGACTCCTTGATATGTCGCCAGATAGCAATAATGAAGCCTTCAGCCTGCAAATACTCCAATGGTTTGATGGTCATGGCCGCAAGAACCTGCCATGGCAGAAAAACATCAACCCCTACCGGGTCTGGATCAGCGAAGTCATGCTGCAACAAACCCAGGTCGCTACCGTTATTCCGTACTTTGAAAACTTTATGGCGCGATTTCCCGAGGTTGCAGACCTGGCTTCAGCGGAGATCGATGACGTACTCCATTTGTGGAGTGGGCTGGGGTATTACAGCAGAGCCAGAAACCTGCATAAGGCGGCCAAAATGGTCATGGACACTTTTGCCGGTGAGTTTCCACGTTCTGTTGCTGAATTAACTCAGTTACCAGGGATTGGTTTATCCACTGCCGGAGCGATAGCGTCTATCAGTATGGGTATTCGTGCTCCGATTTTGGACGGCAATGTCAAAAGGGTTCTGGCCCGTTATCAGGCCATTCCTGGCTGGTCCGGACAGTCCGCTGTCGCAAAACAACTCTGGAGTATTGCTGAAGAGTATACTCCACATCATCGCAATGCTGATTACACTCAGGCGATGATGGATCTGGGCGCTATGATTTGTACCCGAACCAAACCTTCCTGTCTGATTTGCCCGTTAGAGCAAAATTGTCTGGCCCATAAAGCCGGGGAAGAAACCCGCTACCCAGAGCCCAAACCTAAAAAAGACAAGCCGGAACGATCGGTAAGAATGTTAATGGTAATTAACGAGTTTGGAGAGGTTCTGTTGGAAAAAAGACCCCCTACGGGTATTTGGGGAGGACTTTGGGGGTTTCCGGAAATCCAGATCGAGGAGGTGCTGTCTGAAGCTGCTCAAAAAATGACCGGATTGAGTCTGCAAGATTTTGAAGAGTGGCCGTCATTTCGACACACATTCAGCCATTATCACCTGGATATCACCCCCATCAAATCTTTTACTGATAAAGCCTCTGCAGTAGCGGATGGCGATCGATGGCACTGGTTTCAACCTGATCAGCCGTCCGAGCTGGGGCTGGCTGCTCCGGTCAGCAAGCTGTTAAGTAAAATCAGGATGAGCCTGTAAAGGCGATAAGCAATATGAAATTACCGGGTTAGAGTTGAAAAAAATTTCGAGTTAAACTACGCAACCCCAATGAAACAATGCCAAGTCCAACATGATCCGTAGATTTAAAGAATACGTCACAGGGTGTTTATCTGTCTCCCTTTTGATCATCAACACCCTTTTTCTCAGCCTGCCGCTGCTCTGTTTTTCTCTCTTAAAACTCGTCGTCCCTCTAAAAAGCTTTCGTCGCCTTATGGGACGCATAGCCCACTCTGTGGCGGAGCTGTGGATCAGCATCAACTCTCTCTGGATCAGAGCGCTATCAGGAACCCGTCTGAATATCAGCGGCCTGAAAGATCTGAACCCCAATGGCTATTATCTGGTCACTGCCAACCATCAAAGCTGGGCTGATATTTTGCTGATGCAACATCTGCTCAACAAAAAAATCCCCTTGATGAAGTTTTTTCTCAAACAGGAGCTGATCTTCGTTCCGGTCATAGGTCTCTGTTGGTGGGCTCTCGACTTCCCGTTTATGAAGCGTTACAGCAAAGCCTATCTTGAAAAGCACCCGGAAAAGCGTGGTAAAGATCTGGAAAATACCCTTAAAGCCTGCGAAAAATTCAAAACCATGCCGGTATCCATCGTCAATTACCTTGAAGGCACCCGTTTTAGCAAAGCAAAGCACCAAAAGCAGTCATCACCTTTCAAACATTTACTGAACCCCCGTGCTGGCGGTATCAGCTACGTGATCGGAGCACTGGGTGAGCAGGTGAGAACCCTTTTGAATATCACCATTGTTTATCATCAAAAAGACCAGCTGGGCTTCTGGGACTTCCTGTGTGGTCGAATTAAAAGCGTCAGTATCCATTTTGAACAACAAACGATCCCGGAATCATTCATAGGTCGAAGCTACCAGCAGGATGCTGAATTTCGAAATGACTTTCAGGCATGGGTCAATCAGCTCTGGGTAGAGAAAGATCATCTCATGATGGAAATGAGTCAGCGTCAGGAAGGTGGTGTTAAATGACAATCATTGAACCTGGTAAAAAAAACTAAAACAAAGTCGTATAATCCAGCCTTCCCCCTGACTCCGAAGCCAAAAAATTCTTTTTGGCTTCGACTCTACGCTTGCTTTCAATAAAGAGATGATTTGATGGAATTCGAAGAAAATAGACCGAAGAGAAGCGAAAAAATTTGCTAGTTTTGAAGCTTCAAGATCAATTATCTTTTTTTTCTACAGATTCAATATGTGACGAAAGGAACTTTCCAAGTCTATTTTCCAGAACGTATGAATTTATGTAAGCAACAGTTTCTGACTCATCCTCTGATTCAGAATCATCCTTTGTCAAAAGTGACTGATATACAGTTCTCAATAACGAAACCATTTGCACTCTTATTTTTGAATCACACTCGTTATATTGGATTTCAGTAAATAAACTACAGTAGCCATCTATAAAATTAGTAACGAAGTCTGGAAAAGCACTCATCCAATCAGATAAAGCAGGGTCATCAAGTAGCAACACCGACCCCGGTAAAACTTGAAGAATCACTGTGTTAATATCAGTAGTTATCTGCTGTGGTGATTTTACTGATTTGTATAAACCATCTGTATCTACAAAGAACACAGAATTATCAGATTTGACGATTATATTTGAGCTATGCAAATACCCATGTACTAAGCGGGATTTCAATAAAATAAAATTGTTTTCAACATATTTATTGATTATCCCTGAGCTATGCAGAGTACCGAGAGTCATTCCAATTTTTCTATACAATATATTTAGTTTTTTTTGATTTAAACGATTTGAATACATTTTTTCTTTTATTGTACTTAATGTTTTTCCTTCAATATAAGGAAAGACAGAGTAATAAAAGGGTATTGAATCACTTAAAAGGGAAACTTCTCTCACTGGTTTTACTAACATTGAGCAAAATTCAGATATGCAGTTTGTAGATAAGTAGTCATTGATAAGTGTATTTTCTTGATAATTGCTATTTCGTGACTCTTTTATAAAAAATCTATCCGACGGGCATATTAAAGAATAGAAAGCGTCTTTAGTGACAGAGCCTTTATCAAAATTAAGGCTTTCCAACTGACATGCTTCATAATTCTCAATACCGAGAGAATTTGAAATATCAAATACGCAGTCCCGAATACTTCTGGAGTTACAGGATACCCTTTCATATGCCTTAGCAGTTGAAGACAATGACATAAGCTCAACCAAGAGGCAGGTCATTAAAATTTTTATTGTGGTTTTCATGTTAATACAAAAAATTTGATTAATAATGTTTAGACTGTTTTTTTTGAAGAAAGTTCAAACTTTATATGCCGACCGCCATCTAACAAATGCTTCCCGCTCTTTCTGGTGTCTCGTCTCTGGAGCCGACGTTTTTTATATAAGCATTCCTGAACAGCTCTCCCCTACAAGGCGATTTCCTAGTAAAATACTAGAGTATTTGTAGCAATGCCGTCGAAGGGAGTGGTGGCATTTCCGTCCTCTGATGTATGGAAAATCCTGAATGAGAACAAGCCTGGATCAGCTCAACTTTAACAACCGCTTTGGCCAGCTGCCTGACGTGTTCTACACCCGTCTTCAGGCCACGCCTCTGGATAATCCAAAGTTAGTAGCCGTCAGTCAGCGAGCCGCTGATCTGTTAGATCTTGAGCTGAGTGACACCTGCAAAGAACAGTTGACCCAGGTGGCTGGAGGCTTAAAAACTCTGAAAGGTTCCGATCCTCTGGCAATGATCTACTCCGGACATCAGTTTGGCAGCTACAATCCACAGCTGGGTGACGGACGAGGCTTGCTTCTCGGGGAAGTGACCAACAAACAGGGTGAAAGCTGGGATCTCCACTTGAAAGGGGCAGGTATGACGCCCTATTCCCGATTTGGAGATGGTCGGGCCGTTCTACGTTCCTGCATTCGAGAATACCTGGCCTCTGAGGCTCTGTTTCACCTGGGCATCCCGACCACCCGCGCCCTTTGTGTGGTGACCAGCGACACTCCGGTTTACCGTGAAACTGAGGAACGCGGATCTACCCTGCTGCGAATGGCAAAAACTCATATCCGTTTCGGTCACTTTGAGTATTTCTACTACAGCAAACAATACGATGCCCTTGAAACTCTGGCCGAATTTACCATTGAGAACTACTTTCCCGAGTGTTCCGATAAAAACGACAAATACAGTTTATTTTTCAAAACGGTGGTAGAAAAAACCATTGAAATGATTGCCCTTTGGCAGGCTAACGGTTTTGCGCACGGGGTGATGAACACCGACAACATGAGTATCCTCGGCGAAACTTTTGATTACGGACCTTTCGGCTTTCAGGATGATTTCAACTGGCACTTCATCTGTAACCACTCTGATCACTCCGGTCGCTACGCCTTCAGCCAGCAACCTGATATCGGTTACTGGAACTGTGGCCGACTGGCACAGGCCCTGGTGCCTCTGCTCGACGATGTATCCGCTCTGCAAAAAATACTGGACACCTATCCTGCACTTTACTCTGACAGATACCTGTCATTGATGAGTGAAAAGCTGGGACTCCTGGAAGAAGACCCCAAAGACTCAGATCTGATCAAGGATCTTCTGCAGTTGCTCCATGAACAACATGTGGACTACACCCTGTTTTTCCGAACCTTGTCTGATTACCATGTGGGTCAGGGAGTATCCGCATTCGTTGCTTTATGCAGCGAATCTGAGCCGCTCGGACAATGGCTGCAACGCTATGATGAAAGAGTTTCTCAAAACTCCGAGCCAGAGCAGCTGCGCCACCAACGTATGAAGCAAATTAACCCCAAATACATTCTGCGAAACTATCTCGCCCAGGCTGCTATCGAGAAGGCAGAACAAGGGGATTACGGCGAGATTGAACAACTGATGACAGTGTTGCAGTCCCCCTATGATGAGCACCCTGATCTGGAACATTATGCTCAAAAGCCCCCTGAGTGGGGTAAAAAGCTGGAAGTCAGCTGCTCGTCCTGACGGATAGTTTGCTATACCATTCCAACCTGTTACTGATTAAGAAAATGAGGATACCCATGGCTCGTACCGTACATTGTGTAAAACTCAAAAAAGAAGCCGAAGGTCTTGCTGTACCACCTCTGCCCGGACCCAAAGGCCAGTGGGTTTATGAGAACGTTTCCCAGACAGCCTGGAGCGAATGGCAAGCCCACCAGACTCGCCTGATTAACGAGAAACACCTCAACTTGCTGGACCCTGAAACCCGCAAATACCTGACCGAACAGATGGATAAGTTTTTCGCCGGTGAAGATTATGATACCGCCGATGGTTTTGTGCCTGAGCAGAAGTAAACTGATTAGGAGCCTCTACCATGAACATCAAAGACATTTCCATCTCTAACAACAAAAAGAAGCAGATCCTCTCTGCTATCAGCGACCACTCCGTCCTCTTTCAGGAAGAAAATGGCGACATTGTTGTAGATACCCGGGCCTATCAGACTTACAAGGAAGAAAAAGGGCAGGCACCGATTGAAGAAATAGCGGAACTGGAATCTCTGGAAGAATTGGCAGACTATGTCGTTTTTCAATGACAAAGCAAGCTCTGTCTGCTGCGTTACATCTCTAATCTATTGATCCAACCCAATTTTTTTGTTCAAAAGACGGAAAATCGTTGTAGCCGACTTGACTCAGAGGGGTGAAATCCGTTTAATACGCCTCGCACATGATTGCATGAAACGCCTGGGTAGCTCAGTTGGTAGAGCAGCGGATTGAAAATCCGCGTGTCGGTGGTTCGATTCCGCCCCTAGGCACCATCGATCTTCACGATGGTGCTATTAAGTCGAAAAGCAGTCTGGCCTGGGTAGCTCAGTTGGTAGAGCAGCGGATTGAAAATCCGCGTGTCGGTGGTTCGATTCCGCCCCTAGGCACCATATATAAAAGGGTTACGAGTAATTGTAACCCTTTTTTTGTGCGCCGAAAAAATTTACAGATTAATAGTGTACCTCTGAAGCGCTACTCAGACCGCCCTGGCACACCAGATGACCTTGCCCACAACTGGATTCTCTTCCACCTTTTTCAGATCCATATTCCAACGGGGATATTCAGGGTTATCACTGGTTATTTTCAGTTCATGCTGCACCTGTTTTACCCGCTTGGCCATCAAACCATCTTCGGTTTGAATAAGGTAGACAGCTTCACTATGGACTGATCTCCGGGACAGATCCACCAACACCTGATCTCCGTCCTGAAAGGTGGGCAGCATACTGTCACCGCTGATGGTGACAAATGCCAGACTTTCACCGGAAACGCCCAATTGTCGGCTCAGAAAGGTTTTATTGAAAGCAAAATAATCGCTGACTTCTTCACCCTGAACAGCTGAACCCATTCCTGCACTGGCCTGTACATCAAACATAGGAGCGAAGACAATTTCTTTACTTTCTTTAGTATCAGATATTTGTCCACTGTCGTTTTGATTGCCAGTCAGCAACCAGTTCAGGTCGACCCGAAACTCATCATAGAGACTTTCCAGATAGGCCATGGAAGGGCGGCTTGTACCCCGACAGATTTTATAGATGTGAGAGGCGGATTTGCCTGTCATTTCGGCAAACTGCTTTTTGTTTCCCTTTGCCAGACGATCAACTATCAACTGGAATCGACGCGCGAAAGCGTTTGCCATACTCTGTTTTGTCCTGGAATAAGAATAAAAGGGCAATTATACAACAGCAGATCTGATTAAACGTACACAGTTGACATCCTCCCCGCCCTGAAGAGGGTGTCGTAAAAGGGTATGGTCAGCAGGATATATCAAGATCGTCGTTCCCGCCTTCGCGGAGATGACGGTTTGAAGCTTGAAGCGTTTTAATTAACCTTTCGCGACACCCTCAATCGGGCGGGGATATAAGACGGGAACGCAGAGCGTTCCGGTTGAGTATTTGTTCGTGGTTGGTTATATTTTCCATCGGTCTGTCTCTATGCAGAGACTCACGGTGACGAAAACCAAGCACTGTTAACAAAAAATTAAGGCAGAGAAAACTGCCCAACCGCCCTTGAAGAACCAGACGAGCCCATACCTGAGTGACCCGTTAAGGCTGCGGCAAATCAAACAAAAGACCAATAAATAACCGAGGGGCACCCGGTTACTGCTGATGGAGGCTTCTGTGTAAGTCCAGTCGCTATAGACTGGCTGTAGCCTGTGAAGTCAGAAGCTTCGCCTGACAAGGCGGGGAGTGTCACCAAAGGACCGATATAATCAGCCAATGACTTTCCAGCTACGCCCTTATCAACAAGACGCTGTTTCCAGAGTGATACAGCACTTTCGCAACAGTGACGACCCTGCCCTTGTGGTACTCCCTACAGGTGCTGGCAAGAGCCTGGTCATCAGTGAGCTGGGACGCATTGCCCGTGGCCGGGTCCTGGTTCTGGCTCATGTCAAAGAGCTGGTTGAACAGAATCATGTCAAATACGAAAGCTATGAGCTGAAAGCTTCCATATTCAGTGCCGGGCTGGGCAGGAAAGAGGCTACTGAGCAGGTTGTGTTTGGCAGTGTTCAGTCTGTCGTTAGAAACCTGGATCAGTTTAATGACGAGGACTTCACGTTGCTGGTCATAGATGAGTGTCATCGGGTTTCTCTGGAGAAAACCTCCAGTTATCACAAGATTATCGAGTACCTTCAAAAGCTCAATCCAAAGCTGAAAATACTGGGATTAACGGCAACGCCCTACCGGCTTGGCATGGGTTGGATTTATCAGCATTACCTGCCCGGAAACCAAAAAGGCACCCTGCGAACGGCAGAAAAGCGATTTTTCAAAAGCTGCATTTATGAACTTCCGTTGTCGTACATGATCAAAAACAACTATCTGACACCGGCAACCTTGATTGATGCTCCTGTTGTTTTTTACGACTTCAGTCTTTTATCAAGGGACCGTTTTGGTCGCTATAGCGAAGCTGATCTGAACACGCTGCTCAAAGGCAAAGGGCGGGCGACACAACAGATCATCAATCAGGTTCTGAAAGCGTCGGAAAACAGAAAAGGTATCATGATCTTCGCTTCTACCGTGGACCATGCCCGGGAAATAATGGGCTATCTGCCAGAATCTGAATCCGCTTTGATCATTGGTGACACGGCTACTCAGGAACGCGATAACCTGATTCAGGCTTTCAAGGCTCAGAAGATCAAATATCTGGTCAACGTCTCGGTCTTAACTACCGGCTTCGACGCCCTCCATGTTGATCTGATCGCTATTCTTCGCCCCACCGAGTCTGTCAGCCTTTATCAACAGATTGTGGGCCGTGGGCTACGTTTGGCAAGAGGCAAGAAAGATTGTCTGGTTATAGATTTTGCCGGCAATCGCTATGATCTGTTCAGCCCTGAAGTAGGTAGTCCAAAGCCAGACTCCCAATCCGTTCCGGTGACAGTTCCCTGCCCTGCCTGTGGCCATGAGAACAGCTTCTGGGGCATTGTCGATGATGACGGTGATCTGATCGAGCACTATGGTCGCCGTTGCCAGGGCGTTGAAACGTTTGAAGGTCAAATCGTTCGATGCGATTTCCGCTATCGTTTCAAGGAGTGTCAAGAATGCGGTGCAGAAAACGACATTGCCGCGAGAAAATGTCATCAATGCAGAAAAACACTGGTTGATCCGGATCAAAAACTGCGAGATGCCCTTAACCTGAAAGACTGTATGGTCCTTCGTTGCTCCGGTATGACGATGGAATCTGACTCCGGAGGAAATCACCCCAGAATCAAAATCACCTACTACGATGAAGACGGAGCTGAAGTCAGCGAGTATTTCCGTCTGGACACCGCTGCACAACAAGGTGCTTTTTATCATCACTTTGGCAAACATGCCCTGATTAATCGTGCTGAGCCCTTTAGGGCAAAGTCAGTCGACTCCGTCATCAGTCAACAAAAGAAATTCCGCAAACCAGACTTCGTGATTGCCAGAAAAGAGAAACACTACTGGTCGGTCGTTGATAAGCTCTTTGATTATGAGGGCCATTACCGAAAGGCTTATGAGGCCGAGTAACCCGCCACCTCATACTCTAAAACTATTATGAAGGTGCCTGAAGCCAGACATTTATGACAGCAATAATCAGACTAAACCTCTCTTTCGACAGATTCTCTTATGTCATATTGAGAGAGTTCATGTCTGATGCGCGTGTTTAATTCATCGCGATTAAGCCGACTAAGTTCTTCGATGTGTTGGATATTCCTGCTTTTGAAATCCATAGATAAGAGTAAGATGAATCGTCTCTTGGCTAACAATGAGTCACAGTTCAGGATCTGCCTGCGAAATTCTTCGGATGCAATCATTTTTTTTCTCAGAGGATCTCCCAGATTATAAAACAAGCCCTTTGCTAATTTATTAAAGAAAATAATCAGCAGGTTTTCGACTGTTCCATCGGGTTTACCGGGATCCAGATCCGGGCGGTCAAGTAGTGTAAGTGCTAAATGAGGGTTATTTAACAATATGGCCTGACCGATAAGGCTAACAGAGATCTTTCTTTCACGCGTTATATAAAATGAAAGTTCAGGAGGAAATTCAATATGAAAGGAAGATTTAAAAGGCCCTAAGTACTCAAATGCTAATTTTGTATTTACCCGGGTTCTGGGATCGCTGGCAAGTAATTCACTGATTACGCCTCTGTTTTTTGCTCCTACCTGGCTGTTTACTAATTCCATTGGTGTCATGGACATACCTCCAGTAAAATCTTGAATACAATTGACGCTATTAACGTTGATTTGATTGTTTTCCAGTAACACCTTCATTATTTTTGATGTGAAATCAGCAGGCGAATAACTAGAGTGCCTGCCACTGCGAACAAATAGTCGGGGGAGGTTACCTTCTCCTTTTTCATAGCTCTCACTCGCCAATACTGTATCCGGTGATGCTCCATAGTTAATTAACAATTGGAATGCTTCCGTATTACCATGGACTGCCGCCTGAATGGCCGGATTTCGATTTTTTTGCTTCAAGCAAAGTTGTAAAGAGGTCGGGTGCCTGTCAATGATATAGCTGATCAGCTTAGTATCGTTGTGTTTGGCTGCTTTCATTAATGCTGAACCTGGTCCTCTTAATTTCAGATGCAATTTGTTAACTTTATGCTGAGCCCAGGAACAGGTCCGTGTCTCACTGTTCTGTTGTCCTTGAGCTGAATTGCTTCTACCAAGCAGGCTGTGATTCTCAAGAATATTGCTATTGGGTGCTTCTCCAGTGGCTATCATCTGTCTTCTCCATTTTTTAATTTCATATAACCCCTGGATTATTATTTTTTTATAAAGTTCAACGGTATCCTTACTTTTTTTACTTTAATCCGGATAATGAATCAGATCCGCTGATAGGGCTCACAGCTGGAGTAATCGTAGAGAAATCAATCTATTATCACGCTCCTGAATCTGATTTAATCGACTCTGTCAGTGATACAGAACACAGGTGGGACTTACTGAACGTAGGTACAAATCAGTCCTGCTGCTGGTCAGTAACTTATTTTAATTCCTTATGGTACTATCCCTGCCCATAGACATTTGCTATGGGCATTAGTATTGGGTTATCAAACCTGTAACCGAAAAATCCAAATGCTTTTCATGGCAACTAGAAGAAAAACGCTACAGTAGAATAATGACATGATCTGGATAATCGCACTCATTGCTCTGGTTATTATTGGTAACTTCATGTGGCTCCTGCCTTCTAAGTCAGACAGGCGTCGTATGAAGCTTAGAAACAAAGCCATCTTGTCTGGCTTTACCTGTCGGGAAATCAAAGACAAAGACCTTTTACCTGAATCTGCCATTATCGAGCAGAGCCCATGGCTTGAGTATTCCACTGTGTCTTTGACTGAAGATAATGATCCCCTTATCGTTCTGGAAAAAGCCGATGGACGCTGGTCTGAAAACACCAGAGTCGACTCTGAAAAGCTCTCCAAATTACCTGCTTCCGCTGTCAGGGTGAGCTTCCGGGCAGGTTCCATCGCAGTGCTCTGGAATGAGGAGGGTGAACTGGAGGATGTTCAGACTATCATGGATTTTCTTGAGAGCGTTGCGGTTACAGAGCCCCGGCAATAAACCTGAGCCACCACGTAAAATTCCTTCCGTTCTTTTCTTTTTTCTCAAGACAACTTTTGTGACTACCTCTTTATGTAAGAGAGGCAGTCACTCTGATACGTTAAGCCAGTCCTCGCTCCGGGCTGGTTCTTACATGGGTCAAATAAAGTGGCAGGCCAACCAAAAGGAAACCTCCTACCAGATTCCCCAGAGCGGTAGGCAGTTCATTCCAGATCAGGTAATCCATCACAGTAAACTCACCACCCATGATCATTGAGAAGGGAAAAAGGAACATATTGACAATAGAGTGCTCGAAGCCCATGAAGAAAAACAGCATAATAGGCATCCACATGGCCACCATCTTTGCACCTGCAGACGTTGAGATCATGGCGCCGACAACCCCCATTGATACCATCCAGTTACAGAGCATTCCCCGAACAAAAATCGTTAACCAACCTGCAAGACCATGCTCCTGATAGCCCAATGTTCTCGACTCACCAATGGCGGAGACTTTCGCAGCTATGGCTCCACCATCAATGCTGTAGCCATAGGTCAAAATAAACGACACAAAGAAAGCAGTAGTCAGTGCTCCGGCAAAATTCCCTAGAAATACCAGACCCCAATTCCTGAGAAGCCCTCGCATATCCACACCGGGTCGTTTATCAATTAACGCCAGAGGAACCAGGGTGAAGACGCCGGTCAACAAGTCAAATTTCATGAGATACAACATGATAAAACCAATCGGGAACAACAGAGCTCCGATCAGCGGTGAGCCAGTATTGATAGTCACTGTAATGGCAAAGATAGCCGCCAATCCCAGAATAGCTCCTGCCATGAAGGCTCGAATAAAAGTATCTTTGGTTGACATAAAGATCTTTGACTCACCGGAGTCCACCATTTTTTTGACAAACTGATCGGGTTCGATATAAGCCATATAATTCCATCTCGCTAATTTTATTATTCGTCGAGTCCTGCACAGCAAAAAAGATGCCTGTCTTTTGATTTATCACTTAACAATTTGATTTTTAATAAGTTAACTATTTACAGGATGGCAAGTACCTGAAGAAAATAGTTGATGGGAAAGAAGTGAATCGGTGCATTTTGTGTGAACATGCACCAAAGAAGGAAAAAGTTTTGAGAGTAATGGGATACGATTAAACAAAAACCCCGGTCAATCTCTCAACCGGGGTTCTGCTTTATTCAATGCCTGGCGATGACCTACTCTCACATGGGGAAGCCCCACACTACCATCGGCGATGTGTCGTTTCACTTCCGAGTTCGGGATGGGATCGGGTGGTTCCAACACTCTATGGTCACCAGGCAAAACTGGTCGAGCCGTTGGCTCTCGAGCTGGAAGCTTTAAGCTGGAGGCTTGAAGCTGTTTCTCGAAAACTAAGGCTCTGGAATCCAAATCTCTTTTAAGCTGTGTCGCCTATTCTTGCTCAACACTCTCGTTCACTGTGTACGGCTTCAAGCTTCCAGCTTTTGCTGGCAGCTTCGCTGCGCAAATCGCTTTGGCGTTATATGGTCAAGCCTCTCGAGTCATTAGTACGGGTTAGCTCAACGCCTCACAACGCTTACACACCCCGCCTATCAACGTCGTAGTCTTCAACGTCTCTTATGGGCCTTGCGGCCAGGGAAGTCTCATCTTGAAGGGGGCTTCCCGCTTAGATGCTTTCAGCGGTTATCCCGTCCGAACTTAGCTACCGGGCAATGCGTCTGGCGACACAACCCGAACACCAGTGGTTCGTCCACTCCGGTCCTCTCGTACTAGGAGCAGCTCTCCTCAAACTTCCAACGTCCACGGCAGATAGGGACCGAACTGTCTCACGACGTTCTAAACCCAGCTCGCGTACCACTTTAAATGGCGAACAGCCATACCCTTGGGACCGGCTTCAGCCCCAGGATGTGATGAGCCGACATCGAGGTGCCAAACACCGCCGTCGATGTGAACTCTTGGGCGGTATCAGCCTGTTATCCCCGGAGTACCTTTTATCCGTTGAGCGATGGCCCTTCCATTCAGAACCACCGGATCACTATGACCTACTTTCGTACCTGCTCGAGATGTTCCTCTCGCAGTCAAGCTGGCTTGTACCATTACACTAACCGCACGATGTCCGACCGTGCTTAGCCAACCTTCGTGCTCCTCCGTTACTCTTTGGGAGGAGACCGCCCCAGTCAAACTACCCACCACACAATGTCCCCGATCCTGCTAAAGGACCTGGGTTAGAACCTCAATATTGCCAGGGTGGTATTTCAAGGTTGGCTCCATGCAGACTGGCGTCCACACTTCAAAGCCTCCCACCTATCCTACACAAGCAACATCAAGATCCACTGTGAAGCTGTAGTAAAGGTTCACGGGGTCTTTCCGTCTAGCCGCGGATACACTGCATCTTAACAGCGATTTCAATTTCACTGAGTCCTGGGTGGAGACAGCGTGGCCATCGTTACGCCATTCGTGCAGGTCGGAACTTACCCGACAAGGAATTTCGCTACCTTAGGACCGTTATAGTTACGGCCGCCGTTTACCGGGGCTTCGATCAACCGCTTCTCTTGCGATAACAGCATCAATTAACCTTCCGGCACCGGGCAGGCGTCACACCGTATACGTCCACTTACGTGTTAGCACAGTGCTGTGTTTTTAATAAACAGTCGCAGCCACCTGGTATCTTCGACCACCGCCAGCTTACGGAGCAAGTCCGGTCACCGGCAGCGGCGCACCTTCTCCCGAAGTTACGGTGCCATTTTGCCTAGTTCCTTCACCCAGGTTCTCTCAAGCGCCTTGGTATTCTCTACCTGACCACCTGTGTCGGTTTCGGGTACGGTCCCTTTTGACCTGGTGCTTAGAAGGTTTTCCTGGAAGCCTGGCATCAACCACTTCCCCACCTTGGTGGGCTCGTCATCAGTTCTCGGCTTTGTGGACCCGGATTTGCCTGAGTCCACAGCCTACGACCTTAAACAGGGACAACCATCGCCCTGCCGGCCTAGCCTTCTCCGTCACTCCATCGCAGTCAAAAGGGGTACAGGAATATTAACCTGTTTCCCATCGATTACGTCTTTCGACCTCACCTTAGGGGCCGACTCACCCTGCGCCGATTAGCGTTGCGCAGGAACCCTTGGTCTTCCGGCGAGGGAGCCTCTCACTCCCTTTATCGTTACTCATGTCAGCATTCGCACTTCTGATACCTCCAGCCCACCTTCCGGTTGACCTTCGACGGCTTACAGAACGCTCCTCTACCGGTTGCAGTGGTCAGTTTTCAGTGGTCGGTTGTCAGTCTACTCATACTGACAACTGACCACTGAAAACTGACCACTGAACCCCGTAGCTTCGGTGAATAGTTTGAGCCCCGTTACATCTTCCGCGCGAGCCGACTCGACCAGTGAGCTATTACGCTTTCTTTAAAGGGTGGCTGCTTCTAAGCCAACCTCCTGGCTGTCTGGGCCTTCTCACATCGTTTCCCACTTAACTATTACTTTGGGACCTTAGCTGACGGTCTGGGTTGTTTCCCTTTCCACGACGGACGTTAGCACCCGCCGTGTGTCTCCCGTGATTGCACTCATCGGTATTCGGAGTTTGCATGGGGTTGGTAAGCCGGGATGGCCCCCTAGCCCAAACAGTGCTCTACCCCCGATGGTGAGACACGAGGCGCTACCTAAATAGCTTTCGAGGAGAACCAGCTATCTCCGGGCTTGATTAGCCTTTCACTCCTATCCACAAGTCATCCCCTGGCTTTTCAACGACAGTGGGTTCGGTCCTCCAATCAGTGTTACCTGATCTTCAACCTGCTCATGGATAGATCGCCCGGTTTCGGGTCTATTCACTGCGACTGGACGCCCTGTTAAGACTCGCTTTCGCTACGGCTTCCCTATACGGTTAACCTTGCCACAGAAAATAAGTCGCTGACCCATTATACAAAAGGTACGCAGTCATCAGTGGCCAGTTGTCAGTTGTCGGTGGTCAGTTTTGTTCAGCGTCAATTTCAACACCTCTGCAAATCTGCCCGTATTTTCCAACTTGACGACCTGGTAATCAGTCATCTGCTGTCGCTTGCCTACTGGCAACTGACAACTGACAACTGACCACTGACTCCCACTGCTTGTACGTACACGGTTTCAGGTTCTGTTTCACTCCCCTCAACGGGGTTCTTTTCGCCTTTCCCTCACGGTACTGGTTCACTATCGGTCAGTCAGGAGTATTTAGCCTTGGAGGATGGTCCCCCCATGTTCAGACAACATTTCACGTGTGCCGTCCTACTCGATTTCACAATCACTGGCTTTTCGCGTACGGGGCTATCACCCACTATGGCCACACTTTCCAGAGTGTTCCGCTAAACCAAAAATTGCTTAAGGGCTACTCCCCGTTCGCTCGCCGCTACTGGGGGAATCTCGGTTGATTTCTTTTCCTCCGGGTACTTAGATGTTTCAGTTCCCCGGGTTCGCCTCCTGAACCCTATGTATTCAGGTTAAGGATACTCACTTGTGTGAGTGGGTTTCCCCATTCGGACATTCCTGGATCAACGCCTGTTTATCGGCTCCCCAAGACTTTTCGCAGATTACCACGTCCTTCATCGCCTCTGACTGCCAAGGCATCCACCGTGTACGCTTAGTCACTTGACCATATAACCCAAAGCGATCTCTTCGAGATCTCAGTTGTCAGTTGTCGGTGACCAGTGGTCAGTCGATTCGTGGCAACTGATGGTTATAGGCAATAACTACCTTAACGATCTTCAGTTCATCACTGGCCACTGTTAACTGACCACTGACAACTGAACGCCCTACACTTGAGAGTGTCTCAGCAAGAATTTCATTAAAAGACTCACGTCTTTTAAATCAACTCAGCTTAATTTAAGTTTGGATTCCACATTGTTAAAGATCGCATTGTCCGCTTTCTGTTAAAGAAGGGGACAATGAAGCAAAATACGCTTAATGAATGAGTCGTTCGGATTAATGGTGGAGCTAAGCGGGATCGAACCGCTGACCTCCTGCGTGCAAAGCAGGCGCTCTCCCAGCTGAGCTATAGCCCCATATTCCGAATCATGATTGGTGGGTCTGGGCAGACTCGAACTGCCGACCTCACCCTTATCAGGGGTGCGCTCTAACCAACTGAGCTACAGACCCAATCCTGCTGGTTCAGCGCAATGCTAAAACAACCGATTCATTAAACACACTTTTTTAAAGAACAAAACAACACCAGACGACTTTCGTCGTTGGTGTTATCAAACAATTCGTGTGAACGCTTATGGAAGGTCGGTCGTCGTTTAAGGAGGTGATCCAGCCCCAGGTTCCCCTAGGGCTACCTTGTTACGACTTCACCCCAGTCATGAATCACTCCGTGGTAACCGCTCTCCCGAAGGTTAAGCTAGCTACTTCTGGAGCAACCCACTCCCATGGTGTGACGGGCGGTGTGTACAAGGCCCGGGAACGTATTCACCGTGACATTCTGATTCACGATTACTAGCGATTCCGACTTCATGGAGTCGAGTTGCAGACTCCAATCCGGACTACGATGCACTTTCTCAGATTAGCTCCACCTCGCGGCTTGGCAACCGTCTGTATGCACCATTGTAGCACGTGTGTAGCCCTGGCCGTAAGGGCCATGATGACTTGACGTCGTCCCCACCTTCCTCCGGTTTGTCACCGGCAGTCTCCCCAGAGTGCCCACCCGAAGTGCTGGTAACTGAGGATAAGGGTTGCGCTCGTTGCGGGACTTAACCCAACATCTCACGACACGAGCTGACGACAGCCATGCAGCACCTGTCACTGCGTTCCCGAAGGCACCCCTCTATCTCTAAAAGGTTCGCAGGATGTCAAGGCCAGGTAAGGTTCTTCGCGTTGCTTCGAATTAAACCACATGCTCCACCGCTTGTGCGGGCCCCCGTCAATTCATTTGAGTTTTAACCTTGCGGCCGTACTCCCCAGGCGGTCTACTTATCGCGTTAGCTGCGTCACCAGAAATGCAAGATCCCCGACGACTAGTAGACATCGTTTACGGCGTGGACTACCAGGGTATCTAATCCTGTTTGCTCCCCACGCTTTCGTACCTCAGCGTCAGTGTCAGACCAGAGTGTCGCCTTCGCCACTGGTGTTCCTTCCTATATCTACGCATTTCACCGCTACACAGGAAATTCCACACTCCTCTTCCGCACTCTAGCTTGCCAGTTTTGGGTGCCGTTCCCAGGTTGAGCCCGGGGCTTTCACATCCAACTTAACAAGCCGCCTACGCACGCTTTACGCCCAGTAATTCCGATTAACGCTCGCACCCTCCGTATTACCGCGGCTGCTGGCACGGAGTTAGCCGGTGCTTCTTCTGCGAGTAACGTCACAGCTCAAGGGTATTAACCTTGAACCTTTCCTCTTCGCTGAAAGTGCTTTACAACCCTAGGGCCTTCTTCACACACGCGGCATGGCTGCATCAGGCTTGCGCCCATTGTGCAATATTCCCCACTGCTGCCTCCCGTAGGAGTCTGGGCCGTGTCTCAGTCCCAGTGTGGCTGATCATCCTCTCAGACCAGCTACGGATCGTCGCCTTGGTAGGCCTTTACCCCACCAACCAGCTAATCCGACGCAGGCTCATCCGATAGCGCAAGGTCCGCTCTTTAAAAAAGAACGGGGCCCCTGCTTTCCCCCTTAGGGCGTATGCGGTATTAATCCGGATTTCTCCGGGCTATCCCCCACTACCGGGCAGATTCCTACGTGTTACGCACCCGTCCGCCGCTCGTCAGCAACTAGCAAGCTAGTTCTGTTACCGCTCGACTTGCATGTGTTAGGCCTGCCGCCAGCGTTCAATCTGAGCCATGATCAAACTCTTCAGTTTAAATCGTTTTGCTTCCTGTCCGAAAACAGTCCGCTGCTCAATCATTTGCAATTAAACGTACATGAATTACAGGTATGTTCGCTTGCTTGATCAGCATTTAAATCATTTCAGAGCAAAGCTCTGCTGACCGATGCCATTCGCACAAGCGCCCACACGAATTGTCTGATAATTTGTTAAAGAACTGGATTAAAACAAGAAGGTTTTAACCGGCTGATTCAGCGGTCAGCGCTGTTCAGCGAGGCCGCTATCTTACCGCGACCGTTTTTGTTGTCAAGCCTTGTCTTTGCCAAGGAGTCAAAGTGGCTTTCCAAACCGCTAAACTGACAAACACTTATGATTAATCAGTGTTGTTTTTCCTGTTCAGCGGCGGCGCATTCTACACCGCCAAACCAGACTGTCAACCAATATTTTATTGATTGCAATGCCGTCTGCCAGTAATGGAATATTGCGCCTGATAAGTAGAATGAATTATACGTCTGAAACCGACTATGGCAACAGAGGATTAATACCTAATACTCAATAGTGCTATTCAGGCACCCAATCATTCCAACGACAAATGTCGCTTGAAAACCGGCTTGACGATCTGTTTGCTCAGGCCCTGAAGAAATCGAACGCAACGACATCTGCAATTTTCTTTTTGTTCAGCATTAACATCAGGAGGCGATCAAGCCCCATAGCGACACCAGCGCAATCGGGCATACCTGACCTCAAGCCTTCAACAAGATGATGATCGTAAGGGTAAACTGGTCTGCGCAGTTCTCTACGATTAGCCTGCTCCGTTTTGAAACGCATCTGCTGCTCTTCAGCATGGGTCAGTTCGTGGTAACCATTGGCCAGTTCAACACCGTTAACAAAAAGCTCGAATCGTGCTGCCACCCGGTCCCCTTGATCATTTGTATGAAGCTTCGCCAGAGCAGCCATACTGGCTGGGTAGTCGTAGACGTAAACGCCATTAAGCTCACCGGCCTCACCGACACCGAGCTCCGGTTCAATCTTCTTTGAAAACAACAGATCAAGACAATCATTTCTTTCCAGGCCTGAGAGTGCCTCATCGACATGCTTTTTAACCAGATCAGAAAGCGCCTCATCTGTTGCCCCATGAGGATTCAGTCCCAGTTTTTCGTGAAAAATGCCCCCATAACTGACTCTCTCTATCTCTTTAAAAGCTGTCACTGAAGACAGGAGTGAGGTCATATCATCCATTAACTGGTGCGAATCCATTCCGAGTCGGTAATATTCAAGCATCGTGAATTCAGGATTATGGCGCCCGCCTGCCTCTCCATTACGAAACACTCGACCCAGAGAATAAATATCACCACTTCCCGCAGCCAAAAGCCTTTTCATTGGAAACTCGGGTGATGTATGCAGGTAGCAGGTTTGCTCCCCCCCCTCACCGATAGGTAAAAAGGTAGTGACAAAACTGTCGATATGAAGATCCACAGTCGCGCTGGCAGAAAGCATGGGCGTATCCACTTCCATGACTTGCTGCTCGTCGAAGTATTGCCGAATTCTGGTGAACAGCCGGGCTCTTTCTTGCAGTGTCGAGATTGAGGCAGAGGGCTTCCAGTTATCGGATGACATGCAAGTCATACTCCATTGGTCGAAATGAGTCACATGCTAGCTGTCAGAGGGACACAAACAATTACAGCGGCGCACGATGCAGAAGCCCTCCAGCCAAAGGCTGGAGGTAACGGTCAATTACTTCACACGACCCACATACTCACCAGTTCGGGTATCGATTTTCAGAACTTCACCTTCAGTGATAAACAAAGGCACCTTCACGGAAGCGCCAGTACTTAGCTTGGCTGGCTTGGAGCCGCCCTGGGCAGTATCACCTTTCAGGCCCGGATCGGTTTCAATGACTTCCAGTTCTACGAAATTAGGTGCGCTCACAGAAAGAGGAGATCCGTTGTAAAGGGTTACGGTGTATACTTCCTGCTCCTTGAGCCAATCGAGAGTATCCCCCACGGCTTCCTTGCTGGCAGCGTGCTGCTCGAAAGAACCGTCAGTCATCATGAAGTGCCAGAATTCACCGTCGGTGTAGAGGTACTCCATGTCATAGTCCATCACGTCTGCCGCTTCGATGCTTTCACCAGACTTGAAGGTACGCTCCCAGACACGGTTGCTCATCAGGTTGCGGAACTTGACGCGGTTAAAGGCCTGACCTTTACCCGGTTTTACAAACTCGTTTTCAATGATGACGCAGGGATCACCTTCCAGCATCACTTTGAGACCTGAACGAAATTCGTTGGTACTATAACTAGCCATCGGACACTACCAGCAAAATGAAAACCCCTATGATAACCCGTTACGAGGACGGTGTGCATACTGACAAGCTATCAACCCGTTTTATGCTTCCTGAAGAGCAACCAGACAACTGGAAAAAAGTGCTGGCTGATTCAGTCACCGACCCTGAAGTATTGCTCAACATTCTGAATCTTCCAGACACTTTGTTGCCGGGGGCCATCAAAAGCGACAAGTCTTTTCGTATGCGGATTCCACGTCCTTTTATAGATCGGATGACCCGGGGTGACCAGTACGATCCTTTGCTCAGACAGGTTCTGCCTCTGGGTGAAGAGTGTGAGGAAGTCAGTGGGTTCAGTCTCGACCCTCTCGCAGAACAGTCTCAGAACCCGACCGAGGGCATTATTCATAAATATCAGGGAAGACTGCTTCTGATTATCAGCGGAGCCTGTGCCATAAACTGCCGCTTCTGCTTTCGGCGACATTTCCCTTATGAGGACAACCGGCTGGGCGGAGACAACTGGATGCAGGCGATAGAATACATTCGCACTCAGAACAGTATTCATGAGGTCATATTAAGTGGCGGAGATCCACTGGCTACCACGGATAGTCGCCTTGCTCGTATGGTAGAGACACTGTCCGATATACCCCATGTGAAAACGCTTCGAATTCATACCCGACTGCCTATTGTTATTCCCCAGAGAGTCACCAAAGAAATGCTTCATTGGTTTTGTGGCGGAAGGCTGAAACCCGTTATGGTGATTCACTGCAACCACGCCAATGAGATCGATGAACAGGTTGAACGAGCGCTGCAAAAGCTGAGACAAGCGGGTGCAACAGTATTGAACCAGACGGTGCTGCTTAAAGGCATCAATGATGACTCCGGATCACTGGCCGATCTGAGTCACACCCTGTTCAATGCCGGAGTTCTACCCTATTACCTGCATCTTCTGGACCGGGTTCAGGGTGCCGCCCACTTTGACGTAACGGAAGAAAGAGCCAAAGTGCTCGTTAACGAGCTGATGCAGAAATGTCCGGGTTACCTGGTCCCCAGGCTGGTCAAAGAAGTAGCAGGAGAAGCCAGCAAAACCCCCATACCGGTTAATTAGCCTGTCTGTCACGCTGGATTCTTTAAGCCCGTGATCTTAATATAAGAAATGGTCCTAAAGGATTTTTAACAGGCAGACAATCAGGATGATTTCATGGACGCGCAGAACGAAAGGATTCCGCTGCAGCTCCCGTCTCAGAGCCTGAACACTTTATCGTTCAGCCAGACCGATGTGCACGGAGTTCATCAATGGCTCAGTGAGCTGCCTAAAATTGATAGATCTTTGTCGTTTAAATCAATAGGGCAGGCACTGGAAGAGCTGGCTCGCCTCAAAGTACAGCCTTCTCTTCAGTGGTCTCTGGTTGAGCAATTCAGACCCGTCGTTTATTTTCTGGTTCATCAGAGTCAGAATCAGGTTCTGAAAGATATCATCACTTTTAACGATGCTCAGCAGGTAGAATACGATAATTGTCTGAAACTGCTGCTCAGACTGCTGAGAGTCTACAAAGTGATTGTGCGCAGCAGCCAGAACCAGGAGGATGCTTCCAGCCCTCTGGGCGCCGCATTGCACCGCTCACTGACTGAAAGTGCCTCCATTCTGCTCTTTACCTGTGAGTATTATCGACCTGCTCCCGAGCGGGTGTGGCTGGAAATGCACACCCTGTACTTTACTGCCCGCACACAAAATCTGGACACTTTCAGCCTAGAGGATGCCATCACTACCAAGGCCAGAAAACTGTCTCTTTCAGATCTGTATAAGCGTGCATTGCTACTCAGTCGCTCCCGATCCAACCAGCTGAGACCTCAGGAAATCCGACAGATTTTCAAGGCCCTCTGTCTCTGGGCACCGCACAGCAAACTCGAGCCGGTTGAAAATAGCCGGTCGCACTTTGTGGTCAATCTGGATTCCGATGAAGGGCTGCTCTTCAGCTCTCTATTGGAAGGAGAAAAAAATGATCACCTTATGGCTCTGGATTCCAGGCTGCTGACCGCGCACCTCAAAAAGCTGAGCGAATCGGTCTCGGAAGAAAAACCCGGAGCTCTGACAAAACGGGTCATTGATCATCTGGCAGCTGCATGGAGCCTTCCCGGGCAACGAAAACACCAACGTCAGACAAGCTCAGACAGCTGTGAAATCTGCTTTGGCTTCAGCGCTGTTCATTATTTCCTGCACGGCCAGCAGTCGTTTGATGAAATGGTTTCCGGACATATCGCCCATAACCAATCCGGTATGAGTAGCTTCTCTTCCAATGACAGTAGTGATGCCTGGTCCGAAGCCCATGACACCCATACGGATGAAGATACAAAGATGTCCACGAGCACTTCACCCATTCAATTTACCCGCTCAGGCAATCAGGGCTCTCTCTATCCCGTCTATGATTGCTCGATCATCAATACCTGCGCAGGGGGTTACTGCCTGAGCACCAGTGGTGATCTTGAACGCCAACTGCGAACCGGGGAGCTTCTGGCCGTCAGGGAAACCGGCCAGCAAAACTGGTTACTGGCCGCAGTCCGTTGGGTTCAGGTGAATAATCAAAAAGATCTGCTCATAGGTTTGGAACTTCTGTCTGCCTCAACAAAACCCTGTGCGCTTACGCCTCTGAAAAAAAACATGGACACCAGTCACTATCAGAGAGCTTTCCTTCTACCGGTCATGCCAGCCGTGAATGATATGCCCACCCTGATAACGCCCAGGGTCTCATTCAAAAGTGGACTGAAATTCACTCTGCTTCAGGGAGACAAAATCCGAAAAGGACAACTGCTGGAATGCATCTCCAGTTCACCAGGCTATAGACAGTTCAAATTTCGGCTGCTGGAAGATCAGTACTGATCGCTTCTATACTTTTTTCGATTCAACCCTGAAGATCGAAGCAGGGGCAATAAAGTGTTCAGCAACCATTCTTTGCAATATGTACTACCATTCATCTTCCTTCTGACAGGCTGTAGCACCACTCAGGAGGTCATGGATTCCTGGCACGGCCACCACGTAGAAGAAGCCATCAGTAATTGGGGAGCCCCCAGTTCCATGCTGGAACTGAAGAATGGTAATAAAGTTTATAGCTGGGTCTCTAACTGGGGCTCAGCCTACCTGATGAGCACTTGTCGACAGTCGTTTACTACTTCTTCCAAAGGCGTCATTCAAAACTGGCGATACACCGGTTGCCCGTACTGGCAATCGATATCGATGGATAAAATTAAAAAGATGTCGTCTGAGTGACACTTCCACCGTCGCCAGAACGCAGGAGGCGCCATGGTTAGCACTTAACGATGTTCAAAACTGATACCAGAACAATTCACTCGATATTCTGAACCTGTTCCCGCATCTGCTCAATCAACACCTTAAGATTAACGGCACTTTGTGTCAGACCTGCGTTGATGGATTTTGAGGACAGCGTATTGGCTTCCCGGTTGAGTTCCTGCATCAGGAAGTCAAGTCGGCGCCCGATAGCTCCTTTCTTGCCCAGGGTGTGTTTAACTTCAGAAACATGGGTCGACAAACGATCCAGCTCTTCATCGACATCCATTTTCTGAGCCAGAAACACTAATTCCTGTTCCAGTCGATCCGGGTCCAGTTCAGCCTTGGCTTCTTTCAGACGATCCATGATTTTTTGTCTTTGGGACTCCAACAAATCAGGGAGAACAGAACGCACGCTCTCTACTTCTTCGGTCACGCCTTGCAGCCTTAAACGGATGAACTTCTCCAACTCGCCCCCTTCTCTGCGACGGAAATCCGACAGCTGTATCAGAGCCTCTTCAAAGGCTTTGATAACCGCCGCATGAACCGAAGCCATATTGGTCTCTTCATTGTCCATAATGCCGGGCCATTGCAAGACCTCCAGAGGATTTACGCCGGAAGCATTGATGAAGTAGGTTTCAACTTTGTTGACCACTGACTGCAGAGCTTCCAGGGCCGATTCATTGACGTTCATCTGCTGCTGACCTTCTGCCAGTTGCAGCTTTAATGAACATTCGACCTTACCCCTGTGCAGATGCTTTCTCAATGCTTCTCGCAATGCAGGTTCTAGTTCCCTGACAGCTTCTGGCAGACGAAAATGAGGCTCCAGGTAGCGATGATTGACTGAACGAATTTCCCACACCAGACTGCCCCAGCCCTCCTGGACCTGAGTGCGGGCAAATGCCGTCATACTGGAAGTCATAAGTATCCCTGTAAAAAGAACCGTCAGCCACATCGGCTGAGCATAAATTACTGCACTGAAAAGCAACCGCCCCGAGTGCCGCCTTTGAAGATGTCGGAATCCTGATCAACCCGGATCAGGAAGCAGAACGGGAACCACCCGGTATTTTTTCAGAGCGAAAGTTTGTGGTCCGGTGTTGCAGGATACATCAACAGCAAGCAGTATCAAGCCTCGATCAACTTCCGGCCATTAATGGTTATTTTATGGCAAACATAGAGCCCAACGTCGGCGTTGGTTATAATTCCGCTTTTAATATTCCCGGCGGTAGAAGGTAAGACAATGCGGCGTCCTAGTGGAAGAACTGCGGATCAGTTACGCAACATCAAAATCACTCGTGAGTACACCATGCACGCTGAAGGATCAGTGCTGGTTGAGTTTGGCAACACCAAAGTGATCTGCACAGCGTCTGTCGACAGGTCAGTCCCCCGATTTCTTAAAGGTTCCGGACAAGGCTGGGTGACCGCCGAATACGGTATGCTGCCCCGATCAACCACAGATCGCATGGGCCGCGAAGCCGCCAGAGGCAAGCAGGGTGGCCGCACTCTGGAAATTCAGCGTCTCATTGGCCGCTCACTGCGTGCTGCTGTTGACCTGAAAAAACTGGGCGAGAATTCCATCACCATCGACTGTGATGTTATCCAGGCAGACGGTGGTACCCGTACAGCCTCTATTACCGGTGCCTGCGTGGCTCTTGTTGATGCGATCCGCCATATGCAAAGGAAAAAGATCATCAAGAATGATCCATTCCTTCAGTTGATTGCTTCTGTTTCTGTAGGTATTTACAAAGGCAGCCCGGTTCTTGATCTGGATTATCCGGAAGACTCCAACGCTGAAACCGATATGAACGTTGTCATGACAGAAGAGGGTGGTTTCATTGAAATTCAGGGTACCGCTGAAGCAGCACCGTTCAGTCAAAACGAGATGACAGCCATGTTAGCTCTGGCTAAAGCAGGCATTAATGACCTGGTTAACCTGCAGAAAGAGGCTCTGGCAGAATAAACCGCTTGATCCAGACCGCCTGCCGGTCTGGCACAACCCGATGGGACGAAAGGATATTGATAACCGACAGCCTGGCAGCTATCTGTTAAATGCGAGACAGTCTGCGAGAATGCAAAAATCCTGTCGAATCACAAAAGAGCACATCGAAAGGGCAAGACCTTTTGATGTGAACCGGGATGATTTCCCAAGCCCTGCGACTGACATCTGCCCTTTCATGAGTGAAGACACAAAAAACACACTTATTTTCTTGATCTATCCTTCCTCTCTGTTAACCAGAAGGTAAGGATAGAATTATTAAACACTTACTCTTTTTGGCACTGCTGTTACTGACGTTGTCTGTCATCTGCCAGGCTAAACCCTTGACAAAACATTTTGTTATCGAGCTTGAACGGAATGCAGATTTTTCAAACCAGAACTTTTTGATAAAGCTTGACCGACGAACATTGTCAGGCAACCCGTCTGAGATTGCCGACACAAACGGCTATACAGAACCCGATTCACAGACTGATAAAAAACGACACAAACCTGACAGTTACTGGATAAAAAAAACCTCTCAGTGCCCAACCCCTTATTCATGGCTGCTTCTAGAAGCGGTTATCACTGTCGGCTGGCTTTTAAAAAACTATTGGAACCCCGACTCATCGCTGTTTAACCCAATTGAAGGACAGGAGACGGGTCAAAATCCCCCGTTTGCGATCACCACTATGATGCCTGGCACTGAACAGGACCAACCACAATATCAGTCATCACAATCACCGGGCCAGAATACCTCACAGGCCACTACTCATATTACAGGCTATTACAGCGGCCTACTGTATTCTGACACTGGCGGCGGTAATGAAGACCCTGGACAATCCTTCCATACCTTGGGTTTAAATTGTTTTGTCTATCCCTGTGACGATGTTTGTCGATTCCGACAATCTTCCGACCCATCCAATAGCGTAAACGGGGTCGCCTCAGATGGGGTTGCCTCAAACTCAATGGTTTCAGAGGCAGCCGATACAACTCCCCCTGTCGGACAAGCAACCTGCAACGTGATTCTGATAGGAGATGACGGCCAGCTGCGACAATGCGGGAGGGTTTCCAAGAATAAAAAATCACTTCTTTCTCACAAAAGCAAATACCACACCGGGCAAAAAACCTGCGACTTAACTTTAGTCGGGGAGGATGGTCAGCTTGAGCCATGCGGAATGGTCTGCCAGAATGCTAAAGCCCTGTCGAGTCACAAAAGGTACGTCCACACCAGGCAACAAACCTGTTATGTCAACGTGTTTGGAGAGGATGGTCGGCCTTACCCATGCGGGAAGGTGTGCAAGAATGCTCAAGTCCTGTCGAATCACAAAAACCAATATCACACCGGGCAAAAAACCTGTGACGTAAGAGTCGTCGGGGAAGCTGGCCAGCTGCGGCCATGCGGAATGGTCTGCCAGAATGCACAAGTCCTGTCGAATCACAAAAGGTACGTCCACACTGGGCAACAAACCTGTTATGTCAACCTGGTTGGAGAGGATGGCCAGCTTTACCCATGCGGGAAGGTGTGCAAAAATGCTCAAGCCATGGCGAATCACAAAAACCAATATCACACCGGGCAAAAAACCTGTGACGTAAGAGTCATCGGGGAAGATGGTCAGCTGCGGCCATGCAAAATGGTCTGCAATAATGCCAAAAAATTGGCATCTCACAAATTCAGAGTTCACAGCGGGCAACAGACCTGTTACACGACCGTGGCCGGAGAGAATGGCCAACTGTACCCATGCGGGAAGGTGTGCAAGAATGCTCCATCCATGGCGAATCACAAAAACCGGTATCACAGCGGGCAAAAAACCTGTGACGTAATAGTCGTCGGGGAGGATGACCAGCCGCTGCCATGTGGAATGATCTGCAAGAATGCTAAAGCTCTGTCGAATCACAAAAGTTGCGTCCACAGCAGTCAACAAATCTGCGATGCAACCGTTACCGGGGAAGATGGCCAGCAGCGACTGTGCGGGAAGATCAACAAGCATGCGCTAGCCCTGTCGAATCACAAAACCAAATACCACACCGGGCAAAAAACCTGTGACATAATGTTAGTCAGCGAGGATGGGCCGTCAAGACCGTGCGGAATGGTCTTTCCGAATGCACAAGCTCTGTGGAATCACAAAAGAATCCACACCGGACAAAAAACCTGTAACCTGACAGTATTCGGGATGGATCGCCAGCCACGGCCATGCGGGTGGGTCAGTCAGAATGCTAAAGCCCTTTCGAATCACAAAAGAATTCATCGAAAACGCAAGCCTGTTGATGTGAACCAGGATAATGACCTCATCCCTTGAACTGATACCCGCCCTTTAATGGGAAAGACAAAAAAAACACACTTATTTTCTTGATCTATCCTTCCTCTCTGTAGATCAGGAGGCAAGGATAGAATTATTAAACACTCACTCTTTGCGACACTGCTGTTACTGTCGTTGTCTGTCGTCTGCCAGTCTAAACCTTTGACAAGACGTTTCGTTATCGAGCTTGAACAGAATGCAGATTTTTCAAATCAGAACTTTTTGATAAAGCCTGGCCGACAAACATTGTCAGGCAACCCGTCTGACATTATCGACACAAACAGCTACAAAGAAGGTGCAGATCAGCTCTCCAGCTCCCAGTCAAAATCGATGATGACCGGCGCGTGACTGGAGAAAATCTGGTTTTTGTAGATACCACCATTCAAGACACTGTGACGCATCCCGGCCGTGATGATCTGATAATCAATACGCATGCCCAGATTATCATGACGCAGAAACTCATCCTGCCACCAGCTGTATTTGCCAGACTCACGATCCACTTCACGATAAGCATCAAAGAAGCCCATATCACCCAGCAGACCTTCCATCCAGCCACGTTCAGCAGGCTGAAAACCGGAAACTTCTTCAGAATCGCGCCAGTTGGCCACATCAATCTTGCGATGAGCAATGTTCCAGGTACCCGCCATAATGAATTCACGGCGCTTGCGACGCTGTTTGTTCAGATGATGGGAGTAATTGTCCAGAAAGCGATACTTGAAGTTCTGGCTGGCAGCATCATGACCTTCAGGCACATGCATGCTGGCAATACTGATCTTGTCAAAGTCAGCCTGAATATAACGCCCTGTTTCGTCCGCCTCGGAAAAACCAAGCCCGCTGATAATAGCTTTGGGCGCCTGACGTGTATAAATGGCTACACCGCCACAATCTTTCCTGTCATAACCACCGTATGCATAACAGAAATGTCCTTTGAGCTGATACTGGTCTTCTTCCATTGCAAACTCATCCTCACGAATGTCCTGCAAACAGATGACATCGGCATCCTGGTCCATCAACCAGCCAAACAGACCTTTTTCACGCGCGTTTTTTATGCCTTCGCAATTAAAGCTGATAACTCTCATTATTGACTACACCTTACCTGAACCAGACCTGGCCCGGCATAAAGCAAACTACCTGATTGAACTGTCGACCTGAGTCAACAGTCATTAAAACAGGCTTAATCCTGCATCTGCCTCACGCCAATGAGGGTGTTGCAAAAGTAGCGACAAAGCCGAGACAGGGAAAAAAAGTGGCAAAAAGCGAAGTTTACAAGGAGTAAATGAGCATTTTGAATCACCTTTTAACGCAGTATCAGCCAGGCACAGCACTTTTGCGACGGCCTCCAATGACTTGGGAATCGACTCATAACCTGAATAGTCACAGGTCTCTCTCCATAACCAGAGCATTGCTTCCCGGATCCGGGACCAGCCTTATACAGCCCTGATTAAACCCTGGAAATGACTTAATAGTTAAAAGTGCTGCATTTCCAAGGTAAAAGTTCAACTACACAGAGTACAGGAAAAGAGGGAATTTTAACTGAAGAATGATACAGGGTTGTCGCCGATATGTTTATCCGCATAAATGCTGCAACAGCTTCTCAAAATATCAGAGCAGTGCACTGTCGTCAGGCATCAAAACATCACTTTGGCTTTTTTTCATTTAAAGACACTACTTTCGAGAATAGCTGCACCCATGGATAGTTGGCAAAGGTATTTTCAAAATTGAGGGTTCCCATACAGTTTACTGACCTTCTTACTTAAGGCTAAACACAGAATTACAAACTCACTGTCGTAAGAATAGCGTTCAGCATTTCCGATCCATTTTATGGGGTTTTATAAAAGCCTCCTACAGGTTGACGGTTCGTCCTGCTGCAAGCGGCGCCAGTGACCCAAACTTTATTTGACCGGAATCATGTAAATCGCTTCAGAGCCTGCATGAGAAGAATTTTCGCGGTAAAATAAAGCTACCTTTTTTCGAATAAGCACTTGATAGATCATGCTCGATTATCAGAGAGAATTTCTAGACTTCGCCCTGCAAGAACAGGTGATTCGCTTCGGTGAGTTTACCCTCAAATCTGGCAGAAAATCGCCCTACTTCTTTAATGCCGGCCTTTTCAACACTGGCGAAGCCATCAGTAAAATGGGGCAGTTCTATGCTCACGCCCTGGTCAATTCTGGTATTGAGTACGATATTCTTTTTGGTCCGGCCTACAAGGGCATCCCTCTGGCCACTACCACTGCAGTAGCATTATCTGAGCATCACAACCTCAATACGCCCCTGTGTTTCAACCGCAAGGAAGTTAAAGAACACGGCGAGGGAGGCAATATCGTCGGAGCCCCCCTTGAAGGTCGTGTCATTATTGTGGATGACGTGATCACAGCGGGTACTGCTGTTCGTGAAGTTATGGAAATTATTGATCAGAGCCCTGCCAGTCCGGCGGGAGTCATGGTTGCTCTGGACCGTCAGGAAAAAGGCAAGGGCGAACTGTCAGCCATCCAGGAAGTTGAGAGAGATTTTTCCATCCCTGTGGTCAGCATTGTCACACTGAATGACCTTTTGTCGTATGCCGAAGAGAATAAAGATATAAAGATGTATGCCCCTGCCATCAGGGAATACAGGGAACGTTACGGAGTCTCATAACAATCTCTGGCATCAGAAATAAGCGGCTCTCTTCGATCATGCCGGCCTGTTTCGCTGCTTTGACAGTCTCTTGCGCCAGTCTAAACGCAGACGGCTGTCAAAGCAGCAAGGGCGATCACTGAGTCGCCCACTGACACATCGTGCTTATCTGAAGACGACGGTTGCAAGCACTTCCCATTGTGCGAGCCACTGCTCAGTTGGCTTCCGTTTGAACTCACTGCGCACGTACTGGCAAATACGTCCTTCAGCAATGGAGAGCAACATATTAGCCATAGCACCCGGAGTAGCTTGAGGTCTCAGCCCCTCACTTAATTCAGCACCTCTCAGGACCTGCTTGATCTGGGTTTCCAACCGGTCAAACAGTTTGAAGACTCTCTGTCTCAGGCGATCAGGCTCTCCAGCCAGAGCATCACCTGTGAGAATACGAGTCAAACCAGGGTTTTTCTCACAGAAACCCAGCAGAAGTTGCAGCATCATGCCGCAGCGTCGCAAAGCCTGTTGCTCTTCTTCCATTATCAAATTAACCCTTGAGAACAGAGTATCTTCTATGAACTCTATCAGTCCTTCAAACATCTTGGCCTTGCTGGGAAAGTGGCGGTAAAGCGCTGCTTCAGACACCCCCACTTCTCTGGCCAGAGACGAGGTAGTAATCCTCTCCCCGGGGGCATTTTCCAGCATATGAGCCAGTGCCTGCAGAATTTGATCCTTTCGGGAAAACTTTCTGGTTTTATCCATTACTTCTCGACACACTCTTACTAAGTCCGTGAAAAAATTTTCAGCCTCCAAACAGCCTTGAGCCGAAAATGCCGCTGACCTCTGACTGTAAAGATCACTGTCTCTTTTCTCAGAGGCTGTTCACGCATGACCGCCAGTAATCAGGGTACCCACACCCTGATCGGTCAGAAGTTCCAGTAGCAGGGCATGGGGAACTCTTCCATCAATGATATGAGCCCGGTTTACCCCATTACTGACTGCACTCAGGGCACACTGGATTTTTGGTAGCATACCGCCATAAATCGTGCCATCAGCAATCAGCTTCTCAACTTGCACGGAATCCAGTCCGGTCAACAATTCACCGTCTTTACTGAGTAGCCCCGGAGTGTTAGTCAGCAGTAACAGCTTTTCCGCATTCAGAGCTTCTGCAAGATGACCCGCTACCAGATCGGCATTGATATTATAAGACAGACCCGAATCATCACCACCGATAGGTGCAACTACAGGAATGAAGTCCGAGTTCTGTAGCATCTCAACAATACCGGTATCGATGGACTCCACTTCACCCACATGGCCAATATCTATGATTTCCGGTGCAGACATTTCCGGTGTCTTATGAGTCACTTGCAGACGACGTGCCCGGATGAAGCGACCATCCTTACCGGTGACACCCACTGCACGACCACCGTTGTTATTTATCAGCGTGACTATTTCCTTGTTGACCAAACCACCGAGCACCATCTGGACAACATCCATGGTACTGGAGTCTGTCACCCTCATTCCCTGCACGAAGCGGGTTTCCAGATTCAGGCGTTTCAGCATGGACCCGATCTGAGGGCCGCCCCCATGAACAACAACAGGATTGATGCCCACAGCTTTCAGCATGACGACACCCTGGGCGAAGGCATTTTTAAGCTCTTCACTCTCCATAGCATTGCCACCGTACTTGATGACTATGGTTTTACCTGCAAAACGCTGTAAATAAGGCAGAGCCTCTGTGAGCACCCGGGCCCGATCATGCAATGGCAGTTGGGTTGCTTTATCCATCAATACTCCTCACAAAACACAATCAGCCGAAAAAATACCAGAGCAAAAGTTCGACTCTTTATGACACTTTCGGCTCAGGCACTGGCTCGCATTGCCGATACTGATTTATCGAGTTCCAGAATGACCAAAGCCACCGACACCGCGATCAGTTTCATCAAAGCTGTCAACAATATCCAGTTTGGCCTGAACCACCGGCACCAGCACCAGCTGAGCAATGCGCTCACCGGGCTCGATGGTGAAAGTCGAACGACTCCGGTTCCAACAGGAAACCATCAGCTGCCCCTGATAATCAGAGTCAATCAAGCCCACCAGATTACCCAGGACAATACCGTGCTTATGTCCCAGCCCGGAACGAGGCAGGATCATGGCAGCCAGAGCAGCGTCTTCAATATGAATGGCCATACCGGTAGGCAGCAGCTCGGTCTGCCCCGGCTCCAGTGTTAACGGCTTTTCCAGCATAGCTCTGAGATCAATCCCTGCAGAGCCATCCGTTGCATAGGCTGGCAAAGGGAATTCAGAACCCAGTCGTGTATCAAGAATTCGGGTTTTCAGTGCTTTCATTGGTCACCTGACGTGTTTTTGTATTCTCTTTCCCATTTGCCAAAACGACGCGCGACAATTTTCAGAATCTTTCTGGACAGAACGGTCTTGGAAGCTCTTGGTATGGGCTCTTCAAAATCTTCACCCAGAATAGTCACTTCATTATTGTCACTACTGAAACCTATTTCATCATCTGACACGTCGTTGGCAACAATCAGGTTCAGTTTCTTGCGACGCAGTTTGTCTATTGCATAACCCAGAACATTTCGGGTTTCTGCCGCAAACCCGATAACGAAAGGAGGTTCTTCCAGATCGGCCACCGATGCAACGATATCCGGATTCTTGACTAACCTGATCTCCAGCGTTTCAGAAGGATCGTCAGGGTTCTTCTTGATCTTGTCTTTCTCGATTTCAACTGGACGATAATCACAGACCGCTGCACAGCCAATAAAGATATCAACCCCTTCGATGTTATCCAGAACAACCTGTTGCATATCTCTGGCACTGATGACATCAATGCGCTCAACCCGGTCGGGTGTTTCCAGGGCAACCGGGCCACTGACCAGTTTGACCGATGCACCGGCTTCCACGGCCGCGACCGCCAGAGAGTATGCCATTTTTCCAGAGCTGTAGTTGGAAATAAACCGCACCGGGTCCAGAGCTTCCCGGGTAGGTCCGGCGGTAATCAGAACATTCAGGCCACTCAATACATCATGTTGAAACATTTCAGCGGTATGCCGGGCAATCAGTTCAGGGTCCAGCATTCGGCCCGGACCAATATCACCACAGGCCTGACTGCCATCGTCAGGCCCGAAGATGCTAACGCTGCGCTCTTTTAACAGTTCTATATTCTGCTGTGTGCTCTGGTCACGCCACATGCCCTGATTCATGGCAGGGGCCAGACAAATAGGAGCGCTGGTCGCCAGACAGAGTGTGGTCAACAGGTCATCGGCCTGACCGCTTGTGAGTCGGGCAATGAAGTCGGCTGTGGCCGGAGCCACCAGCACCACGTCAGCCCAGCGGGCCAGTTCAATATGGCCCATTCCGGCTTCAGCTCTGGCATCCAGCAGATCCAGGTGGACCGGATTGAGGGAAAGGGCCTGAAGCGTCAGAGGCGTGATGAATTCACAGGCAGCTTTGGTCATGACCACCCGGACATCCGCATCCCATTTGCGAAGCATGCGAATCAGCTCGGCACTCTTATAGGCAGCAATGCCACCTGTTACACCGAGCAAGATCCGTTTATTTCTTAAACGTTGCATAGTAGGCCTATGTTCGATAAATAAAGGGGATTTCTCAATTCCTTTAAACCTTTGGGTCTATTTTCGGGCTATTTTAATTTATAAGGCAGGCATTAGATAGATGACCTTGATCAGTCATTGTCTGCCAGATTCTTCTGGACTCATCTTTAGACTTTGAAGGCGTCCATTTTGCGTAAACTTCATTGATCATTTTTGTGTTCTTGTGGCCAAGCTGAGTCGCCAGCGGTAACTTTCAAGCCTGTTTGAAGTAGGCATGCTTTTTTACCGGAAGTGACTCCCTGGTTATCGAACTATGCGATCAAGCTGACCATCTTCCCTCTGTCGCCTAACGACGACCAGGTAGACAGCACCAGTCAGTTTCTCAAGTGGGCCCATGAGAACCATGACCCGCTTATGCTTTGCTGCCAGTGGAAAAAAACGTTTGGGAGCTGAAGCTCTGGGCGACAACAGAATCAATTCCAGAACATTAAAGGTATGCCCTATCCGAAGTAGCATAAGATTCAGCATTTATGAAACTTGATCTGGACGAACATGACACTGGCCACTATAAGTAGTGCACAAATCTGAAAGTAGCACTTAATAATTTCAGAGACTGTGAAGTAGATGCATTCCTTAAGAAATTTTTTAATGCTTGTTCTCTTGATTCAAATCAAAATGGTGTAGCTCTTTATGCGCTTGTTTATTTTTTTAGTTTTCAACTTAAGTTTGACAATCAGCACAGGATACGCTGACGTATGTCCAATTTGTCTGCATGAAATTAACAGTAGTCAGCAAAGTACCAGCCTTTGCTGCGGACATGATTTTCATAAGGATTGTATAGATACATTACGATCAACTCATCAGGATCTATTATGCCCGGTTTGTAGGCGGCGAGCACGAGTACATCATGGTGCAAGTTCAGCAGATCATAAAACTTGTATTGAGCAAGAACCTCTGTCACAGGCACTTACCAGACCAGAGTCTCAGGCATCAATGATTGTTGCACTACAAAGGGGTCCGGCAAGTCCAAAATTTTTAGTTTTTGCAGCTCCATTCGTAAAATCACAAGAACATTACCCAGCAAGAGACGATATCAGCAGAGTATTATACCAAAAATTATCTACTTTGTTTTTTCAGCGTTTATCTGAGTTAAGCGAAGACGATCATTCGAAATTTGAAAAAGGTCTTGAAGAGCTCACGGATTTTCTAAATGAGCCAACAGAGACTCAGATAGAGCCAAAGACGGAAACACAATAACAGCTGGTTTTATTGAGAGTATGCTGCCTGATTAAGTCGAGCCGTCAAAGGTGGTGTCGGGTGAGCGTCAGCGAGTCCCAGACAATGCTGTTATTATGTTGCATTCGCACTGAGTTAAAAGCGATGTGCATAGAGACGTACACTGGCAGAGTGTTACTGGAATTCTTAGATAAACATATAAATGGGAACCCGTTTTTTTACATGAAATTGGGCAGGATGAAGGATGAGCCCAGATCTTTTTGGGGACAGAAATTTAATAACCCTGCTCACTTGCACGGAAGACTGACCAGACTCGATTCAGCAGCACCGAAGACATCTGCTGGAATTTTTTGTTATGCATTCTTTCAATACTGTTTTCTTGACTAACAAATCATAGAAACTTATTCCACATAAGAAGCTCTAAGTATTTATATGGAAATTACTATGGATAGTTTGATTATGAAAAGTTTGTTTTTTTTGTTCATCACTTTTATTACGATGAACTCTGCATTAGCCCAAAATGATATGGTTTTAGTTATTACTGATACTAGTTATGCATCTTCACTTGAAAAAGAGCTAGAGGTTTACAAAAATGACCTTGAATCAGAAGGTTGGAATGTTAATTTTCTTTTTAAAGATAAAAGATATTATTCATATAGCGAATTCCATAAAGAATTAGTCTTACAACATTCAATGCAAAAAATGAAAGGTGTAGTCTTAATTGGCAATTTCCCATATGAAGATGATCATTTAATCAGTTGTAGTGAGTGCACTTTTGCTAATTCATTTTTTTTCTCGATAAAACCAGATTTTTGGGTGAGCCGTATCGATCCTAGCCTGGTAACAAATCTAGATAACGTAGCGCTGCTTAAGAATTACTTTAAGCGGAACCATGAATATCGAAAAAGCAACTATTATTGGAATAACCATATCAATGTAATATCATCAATTGAGTCTTACCTTGATACACTTGATTACTATGCACATGCTTTATATTCCTTGGGAAGTTATTTACCCAATGTTGTTTATAGTACGGATGATTTTTGGAAAGCTGTGAATGCATCTAACGCAACCATAACTGAAATTAACGTTCATGGTAATAGGGATTTAATTTCTGTAAATAATCAGCATATTAAAGCTCTAGATATCCTTTACAATTCCCATTCAAAAAGCAGCTTTATTGATCTTTATTCTTGCCACGGCGGATTTCCAGATAAGAACAATATTGCATCTGCATTTCTTTTTTCCCCATATAGTAGAGTGTTGGCTGTTTCAGCAAGGTCTCATCTTGCAAGCGCAATTAGTCAAGTACATGCACATTATGTGAACTCAATGAATATGGTCATAGGTGAAAGTTTCATAAAAAATTATTCTTGGGCAAACCATGCTCTTCCGTACTACAACGGTAGAATTTTATTAGGTGACGGAACTTTAAAGCTGGAAAAATAATTATTTTATGGCGCTGAATGCATAACCGCAGAACTGACCGGCAGCGGCTGTCCCCGTCAAGTGGGATCTTGCGGGCGAGTGAGCCAATGACCACAAAGCCCTCTGGTTTCAGAGATACGGTAACGGAAATGGCTCGTTCCCATACTTTTAGGCCCTGTGGGTCCAAGTGTGGGAACGAGATAAGCTTACATCTGCAAAGGCTTTCCGATATTCATAGAAACTCCCAGAGCCTTAAACACAGCCAAAAGGGTTTTTAGATTTGGATTACCTTCTTCACTTAGCTAACGATAGAGGCTATCACGGGATAAATCAGGGAATTTTTCGGATTTTATTGTGTCTGAAATAACACCAACTTAACAGTCGATACTTCTGACCTTATGACTCATCAACCTCAGGACACAGCCATTAAAGCACTTCCGGTAGAGGAACGCCCCAGGGAAAAGTTGATCTCCCGGGGGCCTGCCGTATTGAGTGATGCCGAGCTACTGGCCATTCTGCTACGTACCGGCTACAAAGGCACTCATGTGCTGACTCTTGCTAACCAGCTGATTCAGCGCTTTCAGTCGTTAGATGGTTTGCTTTGTGCAACACCTGCGCAATTACAAGCTTTAAAAGGACTTGGGAAAGCGAAGGCGACTGAACTCAGTGCCATTCTCGAAATCTGCCAGAGAGTACTCTCAGAAAAAATGTCTGAGCAGAGCACGATCAACTGCCCGGATGCCACCCGTCAATACCTTCAGCTCCATTTCAGGGGCTGTCAGAGAGAAGAGTTTGCCTGCCTGTTTCTGGACACCCGTCACCGGGTTCTGGCTTTGGAAACCCTCTTTCAGGGCACACTCGATGCAGCGCCTGTCTACCCCAGAGAGGTGGTAAAAAGAGCCCTTGAACTCAACGCGGCGGCGGTTATAGCCAGCCACAATCACCCATCAGGTGATCCGCAGCCCAGCCAGGCTGATATAAGAATTACCGAAGCCCTCAAGAAAGCACTGGCCCTGGTGGATATCAGGCTACTGGACCACATTATTATTGGCAAAGGTGTGTCGGCTTCTCTGGCCGAGCAAGGCCTTATGTGAATCTGGCAAGCGATGGGTATAATGATGGGTATAATGCTGAAGAGATCCAATAGACTTCCTGCAACACAGATACGTGATAATCAGATACCCTGACACCGCAAATATCGATTTTTACCACTACAGATTCTGTTCAAATCTGTGGATAATTCAGACCGCGCCCCTTGAAGAACTGACTCTTTCAGTTTTTCAGGAGCCAGTAAGGAGAAGGCTTTCGAGCCAACAGGCGGAAAACGCCTATAGCGCCCAACTTGCACCAAAGCCTTGACTTTGGTATAAAGCGCGGTCTTTGTATATGGGTAGCTGCTGAGAGTTCTGACTCTTAACATTGGGCAGACCTGCCCGAAAAAGAATAACGGAATCCTCCGGCCTCATGGCTGGGTTTTTTTGGTTTGAGAGGCCACTACTATGTCCAAAGTTTGTCAGGTTACCGGCAAGCGCCCGGTTACCGGAAACAACGTTTCCCACGCGCACAACAAGACCAAGCGTCGTTTCGTGCCAAACCTGCACCACAAGCGTTTCTGGGTAGAGAGCGAGAAGCGTTTCGTTCGCCTGCGTATATCCGCTAAAGGCATGCGCATCATCGACAAGAAAGGTATCGACACCGTTCTGTCCGAAATGCGTGCTAACGGTCAAAAAGTTTAAGATAGCGGGAGCAATAAGTCATGGCTAAAGGTATTCGTGAAAAAATCAAGCTGGTTTCATCAGCTGGCACAGGTCACTACTACACCACGACCAAAAACAAGCGTAACACTCCAGACAAGCTGGTGTTCAAAAAGTACGACCCTGTTGTACGCAAGCACGTTGAATATAAAGAGTACAAGATCAAGTAAGATCCTGAGCTCTTTCCGGCCCGATGCTCTGTCGGGCCCATTTTTCCTCCACAGCTTCTTCTTACGTTCAAATACATTACGATTTAATATAACCTGCAACTACTCTGTAACCGAGTTGTCTATTTTGGACCAGTTTGGTCAACCCTCAATCCACCATACATTCCAAACGTTCCAATACTTACTATCTGGAGTAGTGTCAAAAGAAAAAGACAAGAAAGCCTTTCTCCCAGCAGATCAAGCAAACGGTAGCTTTATGATAAAAGAAATCCGAGTAGAAGACTGGAAAAGCTTCGAAAGCTCGACCCTTTACATAGACCCTCTCACAGTTCTCATCGGCACCAATGCCAGTGGTAAGTCCAATGTACTGGACGCCTTACTATTTCTGAACCTCAGTGCATCAAGTGTGCCTTTGAATGTTATTCTTCAGGGAGACAGTAATTTCCCGGGATTGCGTGGCAGCGTAGACTGGGTATGTCGTTCGGGTACAAAACAGTTTGCCTTGGAAGTAAAAGCCTCTGGAAGCAATGAACTCATTGATTATATTTACAGGCTCGAAGTCAATATTGAGGGCTTACCACAAATTGCCTCAGAAAGCTTGAGACGAGTGAAGTACAGACCACGAGCCCAAGCCATCTCCTCAGATATATTTTTATTCAGAACTGATGATTGCGGACTTGATGCACCTGCTATTACAGCCCGTCTCTACAACAGAAAACAAGGTAAACCCAGACCCTCGACACGACAATCCACTATTTTGAGTCAGCTACACCCGGAAGCATTCTCTCAAAATCTGAGTAAAGATATTACCGATGGGGTTGAAGCCGTTATCGGGGCACTAACAAGTATTTTTATTCTTGACCCTATCCCATCTCACATGAGGAATTATGCCCCCTTGTCAAAAGATCTGGATAGCGATGCAGCCAACATGGCCGGAATCATTGCGGCTCTTGATGTGCAACAAAAACAGTACATTGAAGAGACATTGACGAAGCATGTCAGTTTATTGCCAGAAAAGGACATTGGTCGGATATACTCTGAAACTGTTGGCCGTTTCAAATCCGATGCCATGTTATATTGTGATGAGTTCTGGGGCGACAAGAAGGTTTCCGTTGATGCCAGAGGTATGTCAGATGGTACATTGAGGTTTTTGGCCATACTGGTTGCCTTACTCACCCGCCCCGAGCACAGCCTTCTGGTAGTAGAAGAAATTGATAATGGTCTTCATCCTTCAAGATCCAATGTCCTTTTGAGCGTTTTGAGGTCTATTGGGGAACAACGTCATATCGATATCCTGGTGACCACACACAATCCAGCACTATTGGATAGCCTGGGACCGGAAATGACGCCTTTTATCACGATAAGTCATCGTGATAGTGAGACAGGGCACAGTCGTCTGACTCTTCTGGAAAATTTATCGAAACTCCCCAAACTGCTTGCTATAGGTCCTGTTGGCACTCTTTCAAGCCAGGGAAAGCTTGATGTCTTTGCTGGTTCGTTACCTGTCCTGATGTCAGAGAGCACTGCCCCGACGGCGGTGCTAACCGCCATATCAACTCAATGTACTTCGGTAATCGAGCCAAACCGGGAATAGCGCCCGCAACGGGGACACTTAAGTTCGTCAGACTCTTGGCCGATAACGGCCTTATGGATCTTGAAACCTTTGCCAGCCTCTTCTCAGGCTCACCGTTCAAACCCTTGTTACGACATCGTAATGCCGTGTTGAATGCACTTTTGCACCTCAACCGAGAACTTCAAGGTTTTGTGTATGAAAACACGCCGATCCCTTCCAGCAAGCCCTGGATCAAAGAACTCCCACATCAGCTTAAAGCCATGGAGCAAGAGGTGCTGTCCCGGTTGCAAAAACCATCGCTGACGGCTCAACCCAGGGAAGTAATCGCAGATACACTGCAGGCACAGAGCCAGCTCGCCCATCAGATCTTTCGACTTTCAGAACGACTAAGCTACCGCCCCCTTCGATTGCCAGCCGAAATGATTATTCCGCTGAATAACCTGACCGGGCACTTTGGTAAGACGGCGAATCAATTAAAGCAGGCCGCCATCAAATCAAATGAACTCAGCAAGAGCGGATTCAGAAAGCAGCACAACAAATCTCAAGGTTGCTACAGGAAAAGTCTGGCCTGTGATGTCGATGAGCTCAGAAAGGCCTGTCACGAAATTCGTGAACAAACCTGTCTGACGGAAAGCGAAATAGATCCTGTGGATGTCGCCCTGCTGTTTCTGATTCTGGACGACATCAGTGATCTGTCTTTATGGATGCGTTCTCTGATAACTCATCTGCAAGCCTGATAAAACCCACTGGCAGATACTATTACCATCATCAACAACTACTCACTTTCAATAACACATTCAATCCGCTTTTTACCGGTACGATCCAGATAGTCCTGAAAATCTTTGGGCAGGCGCCCTGTTGTTGAACCGAACCAACGCACCGTGTCTCCGGAGTTTGTCTGAAACTCAAAGTTATGTTTGGAGACGTTTCTCTTACGCTTGCCTTCCTTGCCTACCTCTTGCAAAAGATTCAGATCAGACATCGAAAGACCTTTGGCCTCCATGACTTTCTTGATCTCTTCTACGCTCTGAAGCTTTTGTTTTCTTTTTATATCAGCGGCTTCTTTTTCCTGATTTTTTTCTTCCAGCACCTCATTCAACCGGTTAATGATGCGCTCCATCTCATCCATACCCATATCCTTGAAGAGAGAACGGATTCTGGTTTTACTACCCAGACGATGCAGAAGTTCATCAAATATATTCATCATCAGACCTCAGTGTATCAAACAAATGCCGTCAGCTTGTGAAGGCACCATTCAGCGTTCACCATAAAACGTGATAAGTCGTTTAATTCTAGGGCGACCCCGACTCATTCGCCAACGATTAGTATCTCTCAGGCTATACACACAGCCACAATACTCCTGTTGATAGAAATGCTCATCTTTGGAAATTTCAATCATTCTTGAAGCGCCACCCTGTTTGCGCCAATTAACAGTCCAGTACGTCAGGTCCGGATACCGACCGGCAGCTTCAACGCCGCAGCGATTGATTTGCTCAAGGTTCTTCCAGCGAGAAATACCCAATGTACTGGAGATGAGATTAAACCCATGTTCAAAAGCATACAACGCTGTTCTCTCAAAACGCATCGAAAAGCATATTGAACATCTTTCTCCACGCTCCGGCTCGTCCTCGTAACCCTTGACACGATCAAACCAGTTTTCAGTATCATAGTCGGCATCAATAAAGTTGATGTCATTTTTTTCACAGTAACGCTTGTTCTCTTTTTTCCTTAACTCATATTCTTCCAGAGGATGAATGTTAGGATTATAAAAATATACCGTCTGCTCAAAACCAGAGGCTTTAATGGCACTAATGATTTCGCAGGCGCAAGGTGCACAACAAGAATGCAATAAAATTCTCCTTGAGCCGTTGGGAGACTTCAGGACAGGCCTTTGATAGTTATCTACAGAGTAAGGTGAATTCATAATGTGGATACCTGAATCCAGTCGTAATCATCAGTTAAATAGCAAACGCGTCAATTGAGAAATGCTTTTTTCTTATATCCATGAGTTAAGATGAGTTCAACGCAGAAAACCTCCAGACATCTTAGCTAACGTCAAGATACCAAACCATAGACAACTACCAAAGGCTTCGTGTCTATGGCCAATGTATTCTGTAATGTCGATGATTTCTGCCTGAGTTTTGCAACCGGGCAGCATAAGCAACTCGTCTGCGACGCCAATAGAGCAAAAGTGATATATCAAAACTGTCGCTCACTGAAATAATGACCATCATCATCTATTTCCATCAGGGTGCCTTTCGGGAGTTCAGGCATTACCAACAGGTTTGTCATTTATTGATTCAAGGCCAATCATCGATCGAAGACCTGCAGCAGGCCTTGTTGAGGAGTCCAATAAAAGACATTTTTATTCAAATGGCCTGAACAGGAGAATGGATACCCATGCACAACGTGGGGGCCAGAACCACGGATCAAAAGAGGCGGGATATACCCTCACGCAGGGGTTCATCTTCCACCCTAAGTTCGGTGATTTTCACATCTACAACATCATCCTGTTCATTATCAGAGACGGTCATCACATAGTCGCCATCAGCGCTGAAGCTGGCTGACAAGACTTGACCGTGATGGGAAATGATCGCTTTTACTAACCAGGTTCCATCGGGCATCTGACCACAGATTTTCGCCGTGCCGTCATCACTGGCAGTCACCACATGTCGACCATCAGTGCTGAAGGTCGCTGAATAGACCCTGCTCTTATGAGAAACGGTCAATTTCTCCTGCCATGTTCCGTCGTCCTTCAAGCCATAGATTTTCGCCGTGCCATCACCACTGGCAGTCGCCACATGCCGACCATCAGCGCTGAAGGTCGCTGAATAGACCCTGCTCTTATGAGAAATGGTCATTTTCTCCTGCCATGCTCCATCGTCCTTCAGGCCATAGATCTTCGCCATACCATCATAACCGGCAGTCAACACATGGCCGCTATCAGTGCTGATGATAAGTGATAGAATCGAGTGAACATGGGAAATGGTGCCTTTTTCTTCCCATAACCCATCGTCATTCTGACTAGAGATTTTCGCAAAATTATCGACAGCAGTGACCAGGTGGCGGCTATCGGGGCTGAAGCTGGCTAACTTGTCTGACCTCCTGTGGCGGATGCTGGCTTTTGGTTGCCATGATCCGTCAATCTCCAGGCCATGGACTTTCACATTTTGATCTTTACTGGCAGTCACCACAAGGCGGCTATCGGCGCTGAAGCTGGCCGAACTGATTGAATAATTGTGCCGAATGATGGCTTTTGGTTGCCATGAGCCATCGTCCTCCAGGCCGGAGATTTGCGCTGTCTGATTACGATCGCCACCGATGGTCACCATATGGCGACCCTGGGCGCTAAAGGTCGCTGAATGAAAGAAATTCTGATTGGGAATCATGGTTTTTTTTACCCATGTACCATCGGCTTCCAGACCGCTGACTATCGCCATGCCATCTTGACTGTTGGTTACCAAATAGCAACCATCAGGACTGAAGGCGGCTGAATGGACAGCGTCCTCATGAACAGTAATGACTTCTCGTTCCCATGAACCATCGGCCTTTTGACCATAGATTTGCGCTCTGCCGTCGTAATCGAAAATAACCACACGGCGGCCATCGGCGCTCAAGCTGGCATCAAATGATGTATCCTCCTGATTAATGACGACTTTTGGTTTCCATGATCCATCGGCCTCCAGGCCAAAGATTCTCGCCGTGCCATCCTGACTGGCAGTCACCGCGTGGCTGGCATCAGCGGTGAAACTGGCCGAGTTGACGCGGCTATCATGTGAAATAGTGGCTTTTGTAGCTAATTTGAAGGTTCTAGTTTGAGACTTTCGTTCGGTATTAGTGAAATGAAGCAGAGGAGGTAAATGAGGATCGCTCCGGTGTTGTATCAGTGATTCGATTAAATCTTTATCGTTTATAAACCGCTCCATCCAACAACGGAGCTGATCGTCATCTTTTGAAGTGATGATTGTGTTAAGTAGAAGCTGGTGTGATGAAGGAAAACTGCGATACCATGCCTTTGCCAGCGCATTATCTTCTTGAATGACTTCTCGAAAGTAGCTGGATACCTGTTTTAAACGGGCAATATCTCTAAGCCTCAAACAGCCAATAATTTTCAAATGTGTGTCAACGGACAAATTGAGTAGTGAAGGTTCACTCTCGTCAGATACACTGATATTTCTGCCCTCACTGACACCCGTTGGAGCTTGCGCCAATATAGACTGATAGAGTTCTGGTGGAGGTGAACCACTGGTGGTGCCGTTATTTTCTAGTCCATTCATGTTCGGAATCCTCAAAGTCAGTATTTATTCTTGATGAGAAATAAAACTCAAAATTAATGTGGTAACGTAGAGTCGGTTTAAGGATGAAAGTTCATAACATCTTGTTAAGAACAACTAACAAAAATGCCGCCATGCATTTTCAGTGTTTTCTCCACAACAAATGACAAACAGAACGGATGGATGTTGCTCAGGGTCGTAGGACCACCGTGCACAGTGTGGAGGCCAGAGTGTCATGGATCAAAAGAGGCGACATATATTCTCACGCAGGGGTTCATCTTCCACCCAAAGTTCGGTGATTTTCACGGTTTGACCACCAACATCCTGATCATTATCAGAGACGGTAATCACATAGTCGCCATCAGCGCTGAAGCTGGCTGACAAGACTTGACCGTGATGGGAAATGATCGCTTTTACTAACCAGGATCCATCGAGCATCTGACCACAGATTTTCGCCGTGCCGTCATCACTGGCAGTCACCACATGTCGGCCATCAGTGCTGAAGGTCGCTGAATAGACCCTGCTCTTATGAGAGATGGTCATTTTCTCCTGCCATGTTCCATCGTCCTTCTGGCCATAGATTTTCGCCGTGCCGTCATCACTGGCAGTCGCCACATGTCGGCCATCAGTGCTGAAAGTCGCTGAATAGACCTTACTCTTATGAGAAATAGTCACTTTCTCCTGCCATGATCCATCGTCCTTCAGGCCATAGATCTTCACCATACCATCTTGACTGGCAGTCAACACATGGCGGCTATCAGTGCTGATGATGAGTGATTGAATCCCATGATAGGAAATGTTGCCTTTTTCTTCCCATAATCCATCGTCATTCTGACTAGAGATTTTCGCAAATAAATCGTCAGCAGTGACCAGGTGGCGGCCATCGGGGCTGAAGCTGGCTAACTTGACTGACCTCCTGTGGCGGATGCAGGCTTGTGGTTGCCATGATCCGTCAATCTCCAGACCATGGACTTTCGCATTGGGATCGTTACTGACAGTCACTAGAAGGCGGCTATCGGCGCTGAAGCTGGCCGACCTGATTGAATAATTGTGCCGAATGATGGCTTTTGGTTGCCATGAGCCATCGTCCTCCAGGCCGGAGATTTGCGCTGTCTGATTACGATCGCCACCGATGGTCACCATATGGCGACCCTGGGCGCTAAAGGTCGCTGGATGAAAGAAATTCTGATTGGGAATCATGGTTTTTTTTACCCATGTACCATCGGCTTCCAGACCGCTGACTATCGCCATGCCATCTTGACTGTTGGTTACCAAATAGCAACCATCAGGACTGAAGGCGGCTGAATGGACAGCGTCCTCATGAACAATAATGACTTCTCGTTCCCATGAACCATCGGCCTTTTGACCATAGATTTGTGCTGTGCCGTCGTAATCGAAAATAACCACACGGCGGCCATCGGCGCTCAAGCTGACATCATATGATGTATCCTCCTGATTAATGACGACTTTTGGTTTCCATGATCCATCGGCCTCCAGGCCAAAGATTCCCGCCGTGCCATCTTGACTGGCAGTCACAATATGGCGAGCATCAGCGGTGAAACTGGCCGAGTTGACGCGGCTATCATGTGAAATAGTAGCTTTTGTAGCTAATTTGAAGGTTCTAGATTGAGACTTTCGTTCGGTATTAGTGAAATGAAGCAGAGCAGGTAAATGAGGACTGCTTCGGTGTTGTATGAGTGATTCGATTAAATCTTTATCGTTTATAAACCGCTCCATCCAACAACGGAGCTGATCGTCATCTTTTGAAGTGATGGTTGTGTTAAGCAGAAACTGGTGTGATGAAGGAAAACTGCGATACCATGCCTTTGCCAGCGCATTATCTTCTTGAATGACTTCTCGAAAGTAGCTAGTGTAGTGCGTCGTTCTTTTTGCAACTTAACCGGCGATTAGCCCGAACGACTTTTTCTAAGATATCATTTGCCTTAGCAGTCCAGATAAACGGCTTTGGATTTTGATTATGCTTTTCAATATATTCATCAATCGCACTGACTAGCTGTGGCACACTGACAAACACACCACGGCGTAAACGCTGACTCGTGAGATCCCGAAAAAATCTCTCAACCATGTTTAACCATGATGCTGACGTTGGCGTAAAGTGCATATGAAAACGAGGATGTTTTTCCAGCCATTCTCGCACCTTCGGGTGTTTGTGAGTCGCATAGTTGTCGCAAATCAGGTGCAGCTCTTTGTCTTTTGCCGTTTCCCTATTTATCTGTTTAAGAAACTTCAACCATTCCACATGGGTATGACGCTGCTGGCACTGACCGATGACAGCACCATCAAGTACATTCAGTGCTGCAAAGAGAGTGGTTGTACCATGTCGTTTATAATCATGAGTCATTGTTGCGGCACGCCCTTTCTTCAACGGTAAGCCAGGCTGTGTTCGATCGAGTGCCTGAACCTGACTTTTTTCATCACAGCACAGCACCAACGCATGTTCAGGAGGAGACAGATAGAGTCCGACAATATCTTCAAGCTTCTCCACAAATTTCGGGTCTCGGGACACCTTGAATGTCTTTTCCAGGTGAGGCTTGAGGCCATATGCATGCCATATCCGGCGAACACTTCTCTCACTGATACCGCTAACAGCAGCCATAGTTCGGGTGCTCCAGTGAGTGGCATTTTCCGGAAGGGTGTTTGTGGTCAGACTCACAATCTCAGCAGCATCAATCTTCTTTTTACGGCCACTGCGAGCTCGATCCTGTTCAATCCCGGAGAAGCCTTCCTGAGCATATCGGTCACGCCAGCGGCTGACCTGATGACGACCGATCTTCAGTATTTGCGCAATCTCAAGATTGCTTTTTCCTTCTGCAGAGAGAAGAACAATCTGGGCACGGCGGGCCAAGCGAAGAGGGCAAGTATTTGATGAAGTAATCTTTCTGAGTCGTATTTCTTCAGAAGCATCAAGTATTATCTCTGTGGCAACTCGCATAGTAAAAACAGGCAGTGGTTGGAATAACATCCATAGTAGACCGTTAGGAGTCTTTATGTACTGTTAATTAGGTCGCACTACACTAGATACCTGTTTTAAACGGGCAATATCTCTAAGCCTCAAACAGCCAATAATTTTCAAATGTGTGTCAACGGACAAATTGAGTAGTGAAGGTTCACTCTCGTCAGATACATTGATATTTCTGCCCTCACTGACCCCCTCTGGTGCTCGCGCCGATATAGATTGATGTGGTCTCTGGGGAACTGAGCCGCCAACGGTGCTGTTATTATCTACTCTATTCATGCTTGGAATCTTCAAAGTGAGTATTTGTTCTCGATTAGAAAGAAAATTCAAAATTAATGAAGGAATGTAGAGTCGGTTTAAGGATGAAAGTTCATAACATGTTAGTAAGAACAACTAACAAAAATGCTACCAACCCATGGATTTTCCTTGTCTTTCTCCACAACAAATGATTAACAGACTGGATGACACATACTGAAGACATTTTTTGTTCAATTACCCTGAACAGAGGTATGGGATAACCGTGCACAGCGCGGGAAACGTAGAGTCATAGATCAAAAGAGGCGACATATATCCTCAAGAATGTCATCTTCCATAGAAAGTTTGGTGATTTTCACGGTTTGACTATTACGATTGTCCCAATCATTGTCAGCGACGGTCATCACATACTCGCCATCGGCGCTGAAGGTGGCTGATCTGACGCGACCAGCATGGGAAATGGTCGCTTTTACGAACCAGGATCCATCGAGCATCTGACCACAGATTTTTGCCGTGCCGTCTTTACTGGCAGTCACCACATGTCGGCCATCAGTGCTGATGGACGCTGAATTGACCCTCCCCTTATGAGAAATGGTCACTTTCTCCTGCCACGATCCATCGCCCTTCAGGCCATAGATCTTCGCCTTATCGCCACCGAAAGTCATCAAATAGCAGCTATCAGAACTGAAGGTAGCCGATATGATCGTATCTTCATGGAAAATAGTATCCTTTTTCTCCCATGACCCATCGGCCTTCAGGCCATAGATTTTCGCCACACCATCGTCACTGGCACTCACCAGATGGCGGCTATCAGCGCTGAAGATAACTGATAGAAAACTTTTACGAGGAATGGTGGCTTTTTCTTCCCATCCATCGTCCTTCAGACTATAGATTTTTGCAAAATTATGTCTGGCAGTGACCAGGTGGCGGCTATCGGGGCTGAAGCGGCCAAAGGGGCTGAAGTGGATTGATGAATACGAAAGATCATGGTATAGGGTGGCTTGTTCTTGCCATGATCCGTCTATCTCCTGGCCATGGACTTTCGCATTGCGATCGCCACTGACAGTCAACACAAGGCGGCCATTGGGGCTAAAGCTAGTTGACACGACTAAACTATTGTGCCGAATGATGGCTTTTGGTTCCCACGATCCATCGTCCTCCAGACCGTAGATTCGCGCTGTCTGATCGTTGCTAATGATCGCCACATTGCGACCGTCGGAGCTAATGATCGGTGAATACAAACCTTGCTGATCGGGAATGCTGGCTTTTATTTTCCATTTACCATCGGCCTCCAGGCCATAGATTCTTGCCCCACTCCTAGAGCTGGTTACCAAATAACAACCATCGGGACTGAAGGTAGCTGAATAGACAACGTCCTCATGAACAAGAACGGCTTTTCGTTCCCATGAACCATCGGCCTCTTGACCATAGATACGCACTGTGCGGTCGTAACCGGAGACTGCCACACGGCGGCCATTGGCGCTGAATCTGGCTGAACATCTTAGATGGCTTTGATGACTGAGGACTTTTGGTATCCACGATCCATCGGCCTCCAGGCCAAAGACTCTCGCCACGCCGTCTTGACCGGCAGTCACCATGTGGCTGGCATCAGCACTGAAACTGGCTGAGTTGACAGGCCTATCGTGTGAAATAGTGGTTTTTGTAGCTAAGTTAAATCTCCAAAATTTTGACTTTCGTTCGGTATTAGTGAAATGAAGCAGAGCAGGTAAATGAGGACTGCTTCGGCGTTGTATGAGTGATTCGATTAAATCTTTATCGTTTATAAACCGCTTCATCCAACAACGGAGCTGATTATCATCTTTTGAAGTGACGATTGTGTTAAGCAGAAGCTGGTGTGATGTAGGAAAACGGCGATACCATGCCTTTGCCAGCGCATTATCTTCTTGAATGACTTCTCGAAAGTAGCTAGATACCTGTTTTAAACGGGCAATATCTCTAAGCCTCAGACAGCCAATAATTTTCAAATGCGTGTCGACCGACAAATTGAGTAGTGAAGGTTTACTCTCGTCAGATACATTGATGTTTCTGCCCTTTCTGACTCTCTTCGGTGCTCGCGCCGATATAGATTCATGAGGTCTCAGGGGAGCTGGACTGCCAACGGTGCCGTTATTATTTACTCTATTCATGTTCGGAATCTTCGAAGTGATTATTTGTTCTCGATTAGAAAAAAAACTCAAAATTAATGCGGTAATGTGGAGTCGGTTTAAGGATGAAAGTTCATAACATGTTGTTAAGAATAACTAACAAAAATGCCGCCATGCATTTTCAGTGTTTTCTCCGCAACAAGTGATAAACAGAACGGATAAATGTTGCTCAGGGTCGAAGGACCACCGTGCACAGCGTGGAAGCCAGAGTGTCATAGATCAAAAGAGGCGACATATGCCCTCACGCAGGGGTTCATCTTCCACCCAAAGTTCGGTGATTTTCACGGTTTGACCACAATTATTACTATGATCATTGTCAGCGACGGTCATCACATAGTCGCCATCGGCGCTGAAAGTGGCTGATCTGACGGGACCGCCATGGGAAATGGTTGCTTTTGCTAACCAGGATCCATCAAGCATCTGACCACAGATTTCCGCCGTGCCGTCATCACTGGCAGTCACCACATGACGGCCATCAGTACTGAAGTTCACTGAATAGACCCTGCTCTTATGAGAAATGGTCACTTTCTTCAGCCATGATCCATCGTCCTTCAGGCCATAGATTTTCGCCGTGCCGTCAGCGCTGGCAGTCGCCACATGTCGGCCATCAGTACTGAAGATCGCTGAATAGACCCTGCACTTGTGAGGAATGGCCACTTTCTCCTGCCATGATCCATCGTCCCTCAGGCCATAGATCCTCGCTATATCATGGCCGGCAGTCAACACATGGCGGCTATCAGTGCTGATGATGAGTGATAGAATCGGATCATGGGAAATGATGCCTTTTTCTTCCCAAAATCCATCGTCATTCTGACTAGAGATTTTCGCAAAAAAATCGTCAGCAGTGACCAGGTGTCGGCTATCGGGGCTGAAGCTGGCTAAATTGACTGACCTATTGTGGCGAATGCTGGCTTTTGGTTGCCATGATCCGTCAATCTCCAGACCATGAACGTCCACAATGCAATCGCCACTGACAGTCACTGCAAGGCGACCATCGGCGCTAAAGCTGGCCGACCTGACTGAAGTATCGTGGTGAATGATGGCTTTTGGTTGCCATGATCCATCGTCCTCCAGGCCGAAGACATCCGCTGTCTGATCGCCACCGATGGTCACCATATAGCGACCATCGCCGCTAAAGGTCGCTGGACCAAAGCAACTCTGATTGCAAATGATGGCTTTTTTTATCCATGCACCATTGTACAGACCGCAGATTGTTGCCGTGCCATCTCCACTGAAGGTCACCAAATAGCCACCATCGGGACTGAAGGTGGCTGAATAGACAGATTTCTCATGAACAATAATGACTTTTCGTTCCCATGAACCATCGGCCTCTTGACCATAGACACTCGCTGTGCCGTCGTAACCGAAAATCACTGCACGGCGACCATCGGCGCTGAAGCTGGCTGAATATGCTATGTACCTCTGGTGAATGACGACTTTTGGTGTCCATGATCCATCGGCCTCCAGGCCAAAGATTCTCGCCCTGCCATCCTGACCAGCAGTCACTATATGGCGGGCATCAGCGCTGAAACTGGCCGAGTTGACAGAGCCATCATGTGAAATAGTGGCTTTTGCAGCTAATTTAAATTTTCTAAATTGAGACTTTCGTTCGGTATTAGTGAAATAGAGCAAAGCAGGTAAATAAGGACTGCTTCGGCGCTCTATAAGTGAATCGATTGAATCCTTATCATTTATAAACCGCTCCATCCAACAACGGAGCTGATCATCATCTTTTGAAGTGACGATTGTGTTAAGTAGAAACTGGTGTGGTGAAGGAAAACGACGATACCACGCCTTTGCCAGCGCATTATCTTCTTGAATGAATTCTCGAAAGTAGCTAGATACCTGTTTTAAACGGGCAATATCTCTAAGCCTCAAACAGCCAATAATTTTCAAATGTGTCTCGACGGACAAACTGAGTAGTGCAGGTTTACTCTCGTCAGATACACTGATATTTCTGCCCTCACTGACTCCCTTTGGTGCTCGCGCCGATGTAGATTCATGAGGTCTCAGGGGAACTGGACTGCCAACGGAGCCGTTATTATTTACACTATTCATGCTGGGTATCTTCGAAGTGAGTATTTGTTCTTGATGAGAAAGAAAATTCAAAATTAATGCGGTTATGTAGAGTCGGTTTAAGGATGAAAGTTCATAACATGCTGTTAAGAGCAACTAACAAAAATACCGCCAGCCCATGCATTTTCAGTGTTTTTCTCCGCAACCAATGATAAACAGAACGAATGGATGTTACTCAGGGTCTATTGAGAAGTGTCATGGATCATAAGAGGCGACATATATCCTCAAAGGGATCATCTTCCACCCAAAGTTCGGTGATTTTCACGGTTTGACCACGAGTATCGTCCCAATCATTGTCAGCGACGGTCATCACATAGTCGCCATCGGCGCTGAAAGTGGCTGATCTGACGCAACCAGCATGGTAAATGGTCGCTTTTACTAACCAGGTTCCATCAAGCACCTGACCACAAATTTTCGCCGTACCGTCACGACTAGCAGTCACCACATGTCGGCCATCAGTGCTGAAGGTCGCTGAACTGAGCCACATCCTATGAGAAATGGTCACTTTCTCCTCCCATGACCCTTCGGCATTCAGGCCATAGATCTTGGCCATACCATCAACACTGGCAGTCACCACATGGCAGCCATCGGGGCTGAAAATCGCTGAAATGACCCAATTCCTATGAGAAATGGTTACTTCCTCCTCCCATGACCCATCGTCATTCAGGCCACAGATTTTCGCCGTTTTATCAGCACTGGCAGTCACCACATGGCAACTATCAGCGCTGAAGTTAAGTGATCGAATCGAACCATTGTGGGAAATGATGCCTTTTTCTTCCCATAATCCACCCTCCTTCAGACTAAATATTTTCACAAAATTATCGTCACCGACAGTCACTACGTGGCGGCTATCGGGGCTGAAGCGGGCTGATTTGACTGGGGGAGCATGGGGTAGAATAGCTTCTCCTTGCCATGGCCCACCTATCTCCTGGCCATGGACTTTCGCATTGTGCTCTCTACTGACAGTCACGACATGACGGCAATCGGCGCTAAAGCAGGCTGACCTGACTGCACTATTATGGCAAATAATTGCTTTCCATTGCCATGATCCATCGTCCTCCAGACCGAAGATGTGCGCCGTGTTATCTTCACCGATGATCGCCAAATAGCGACCATCGGCACTGAAATTCACCAAAGCATCTGGATCATGACGGAGAATAATGAGTTTTTTTACCCATAAACCATTACTCTCCAGACCGGAGATTATCGCCGTTCCATCCAAACTACTGGTTACCAAATAACAACCATTGGGACTGAAGGTAGCTGAAAAGACAACGCCCTCATGAACGATAATGACTTTTCGTTCCCATGAACCATCGGCCTCTTGACCATAGATATGCGCAGTGCCGTCGTAGCCGAAGATTACCAGATGGCGGCCATTGGCGCTGAAACTGGCTGAACAGCCAAAATCGCTTTGATGAGTGAGGACTTTTGGTATCCACGATCCATCGGCCTCCTGGCCAAAGACTCTCGCCACGCCGCCTTGACCGGCAGTCACCACGTGGCTGGCATCAGCACTGAAACTGGCTGAGTTGACAGGCCTATTATGTGAAATAGTGGCTTTTGTAGCTAATTCAAATGTCCAAAATTTAGACTTTCGTTCGGTATTAGTGAAATGAAGCACAGCAGGTAAATGAGGACTGCCTCGGCGTCCTATGAGTGAATCGATTAAATCCTTATCATTTATAAACCGCTCCATCCAACAACGGAGCTGATCATCATCTTTTGAAGTGACGATTGTCCTGAGTAGCAACTGATGTGATGAAGGAAAACGGCGATACCACGCCTTTGCCAGCGCATTATCTTCTTGAATGACTTCTCGAAAGTAGCTACATGCCTGTTTTAAACGGGCAATATCTCTAAGCCTCAGACAGCCAATAATTTTCAAATGCGTGTCGACGGACAAATTGAGTAGTGAAGGTTTACTCTCGTCAGATACATTGATGTTTCTGCCCTTACTGACTCCCTTTGGAGCTTGCGCCAATATAGTCTGATAGGATTCTGGTGGAGGTGAACCGCCGACGGTGCCGTTATTTTCCAGTCTATTCATGTTCGGAATCTTCGAAGTGAGTATTTGTTCTCGATGAGAAAGAAAATTCAAAATTAATGCGGTTATGTGGAGTCGGTTTATGGATAAAAGTTCATAACATGTTGGTAAGAACAACTAACAAAAATACCGCCAGCCCATGCATTTTCTTTGCCTTTCTCCGCAACAAATAATGAACAGACCGGATGATAGATACTGAAGACATTTTTTTGTTCAATTACCCTGAACAGAGTTATGGATAACCGTGCACGGCACGGAAACTGAAGAGTCATAGATCAAAGGAGACGACATATATCCTCAAGGATGTCATCTTTCACCGAAAGTTCGGTGATTTTCACGGTTTGACTACCATTTTCGTCCCAATCATTTTCAGCGACGGTCATCACATACTCGCCATCGGCGCTGAAGGTGGCTGATCTGACGCGACCATTATGGGAAATGGTCGCTTTCACTAACCAGGATCCATTGAGCATCTGACCACAGATTTTCGCCGTGCCGTCATCACTGGCAGTCACCACATGTCGGCCATCAGTGCTGAAGGTCGCTGAATTGACCCTGCCACTATGAGAAATGGTCACTTTCTCCTTCCATGAGCCATCGTCCTTCAGGCCGTAGATCTTCGCCTTGCCATCGTCACTGGCAGTCACCAAGTGGCAGCCATCAGGGCTGAAGGTCGCCAAACTAACCCAACATCCATGGAAAACGGTCTCTTTTTTTTTCCATAACCCATCGGCTTTCAATCCATAGATTTTCGCCGTCTTATCAGCGCAGGCAGCCACCACATGACGGCTATCAGCACTGAAGGTAAGTGATTGCGAACCATTATGGGGAATGGTGCTTTTTTCTTCCCATAATCCATCGTCCTTTTGACAATAGATTTTCGCAAACCTATAGCCACTGATCACCACGTGCTGACTATCGGGGCTGAAGCGGGCTGATGCAACGGGGAGATTATGGTGTAAGGTGGCCTGTTCTTGCCATGATCCGTCTATCTCCTGGCCATGGACTTTCACATTACGATCGCCACTGACAGTCACCACAAGGCGGCCATCGGGACTGAAGCAAGCTAAGATGACTGGACTATTATGCCGAATGATGACTTTTGGTTGCCATGATCCATCGTCTTCCAAGCCGAAGATTCGCGCTGTCTGATCGTTACCGACGATCGCCAGATAGCGACCGTCGGAGCTAAAGGTCGGTAAGCATTCCCAATCGGAAATACTGGCTTTTATTTTCCATGTACCATCGGCCTCCAGACCATAGATTACCGCCCTGCCACACCAAGAGCCTGTTACCAAATAACAACCATCAGGACTGAAGGTGACTGAATGGACAGCTTCAACAATAACGGCTTTTCGTTCCCATGAACCATCGGCCTCTTGTGCGTATATACGCGCTGTGCCGTCGTTGAAACTGAAGATTATCACATGGCGGCCATTGGCGCTGAAATTGGATGAACATACTGAATAGCGTTGAAGAGTGAGGACCTTTGGTATCCACGATCCATCGGCCTCCAGGCCAAAGATTCTCGCCGCGCCGTCTCGACCGGCTGTCACCATGTGGCTGGCATCCGCGCTGAAACTTGCTGAGTTGACAGGCCTATCGTGTGAAATAGTGGCTTTTGTAGATAAGTTAAATATTCTAAATTTTGTCTTTCGTTCGGTGTTAGTGAAATGAAGCAGAGCAGGTAAATGAGGACTGCTTCGGCGTTGTATGAGTGATTCGATTAAATCTTTATCGTTTATAAACCGCTCCATCCAACAACGGAGCTGATTATCATCTTTTGAAGTGACGATTGTGTTAAGCAGAAGCTGGTGTGATGAAGGAAAACGGCGATACCACGCCTTTGCCAGCGCATTATCTTCTTGAATAACTTCCCGAAAGTAGCTAGATGCCTGTTTTAAACGGGCAATATCTCTAAGCCTCAGACAGCCAATAATTTTCAAATGTGTGTCAACGGATAAATTGAGTAGTGAAGGTTTACTCTCGTCAGATACAGTGATATTTCTGCCCTCACTGAGCCCCTCTGGTGCTCGCGCCGATATAGATTGATGAGGTCTCAGGGGAGCTGGACTGCCAACGGTGCCGTTATTATTTACTCTATTCATGTTCGGAATCTTCGAAGTGAGTATTTGTTCTCGATTAGAAAGAAAATTCAAAATTAATGAGGCAATGTAGAGTCGGTCTAAGGATAAAAGTTCACAACATGTTGGTAAGAACAACTAACAAAAATGCTGCCATGCATTTTCAGTGTTTTTCTCCGCAACCAATGATAAGTACCTAACAGTTACTTAAACAGAACGGATGGATGTTGCTCAGGGTCTATTGAGGAGTGTCATGAATCAAAAGAGGCGACATATATCCTCACACAGGGGTTCATCTTCCACCCAAAGTTCGGTAATTTTCATGGTTCGACGACCATCATGGTCCCAATTATTGTCAGCGACGGTCACTACATAGCCGCCATCGCCGCTGAAGGTGGCTGATCGGACATAACCATCATGGGAAATGGTCGCTTTCACTAACCAGGTTCCATCGAGCATCTGACCGCAGATTTTTGCCGCGCCGTCGTCACCGGCAGTTACCACATGTCGGCCATCAGTACTGAAGGCCGCTGAATAGACCCACCCACTATGAGGAATGGTCGCTTTCTCCTCCCATGACCCATCGTCCTTCAGGCCGTAGATCTTCGCCATACCATCGTCACTGGCAGTCACCAGATGGCAGCTATCAGGGCTAAAGGTCGCCAATCTAACCCAATCTTCATGGAAAACGGTCTGTTTTTCCTCCCATGACCCATCGGCTTTCAGGCTATAGATTTTCGCCGTTTCATCAGCACTGGCAGTCACCACATGGCAGCTATCAGCACTGAAGTTAAGTGATTGAATCGAACCATTATGGGAAATGATGCTTTTTTCTTCCCACAATCCACCATCCTTCTGGCTATAGATTTTCGCAAGGTTATCGTCACCGACAGTCACCACGTGGCGGCTATCGGGGCTGAAGCGGGCTGATGCGACCGAGAGATCATTGGGTAAAGTGGCTTGTTCTTGCCATAATCCGTCTATCTCCCGACAATGGACTTTGGCATTGCGATCGCGACTGACAGTCACCACAAGACGGCTATCGGCGCTAAAGCTGGCTGACCTGACTGAAGTATTATGCCGAATGATGGCTTTTGGTTGCCATGATTCATCGTCCTCCAGGCCGAAAATTTGCGCTGTGTGATCTCTACCGACGGTCGTCACATAGCGACCGTCGGCGCTAAAGGTTGCTGATACAAAGTGATCCTGATGAAAAATGACGGTTTTTTTTACCCATGCACCATCAGCTTCCAGACCGTAGATTCTCGCCTCACCATCTGCACTGATGGATACCAAATAGCGACCATCGGGACTGAAGGTGGCTGAATAGACAGCGTCCTCATGAACAATAACGGCTTTTCGTTCCCATGAACCATCGACCTCTTGACTATAGATACGTGCTGTGCCGTTGTCACTGGAGACTACTACATGGCGGCCATGGGCGCTGAAGCTGGCTGAACATGATGAATGGAAGTTAAGAATGAGGACTTTTGGTTTCCATGATCCATCGGACTCCAGGCCAAAGATTCTCGCCGTGCCGTTATAACTGGCAGTCACCATATGGCGAACATCAGCGCTGAAACAGGCCGAGTTGACAAGGCCATCATCTGAAATAGTGGTTTTTGTCGCTAACTTAAAGGTTCTAAATTGAGATTTTCGTTCAGCATTAGTGAAATGAAGCAGAGCAGGTAAATGAGGACTGCTTCGGCGTTGTATGAGTGATTCGATTAAATCTTTATCGTTTATAAACCGCTCCATCCAACAACGGAGCTGATCATCGTCTTTTGAAGTGACGATCGTGCTAAGTAGAAAGTGGTGCCTTGAAGAAAAACGCCGATACCACGCCTTTGCCAGCGAATTATCTTCTTGAATCACTTCTCGAAAGTAGGTAGATACCTGTTTTAAACGAGCAATATCCCTAAGCCTCAAACAGCCAATAATTTGCAAATGTGTGTCGACGGACAAATTGAGCAGTGAAGATTTACTCTCGTCAGATAGAGTGACATTTCTGCCCTCACTGACCCCAGTTGGTGCTTGCGCCAATGTAGATTGAAAAGGTCTCTGGGGAACTGAACCGCCAACGGTGTTGTTATTATCTGTTCTATTCATACTCGGAGTCTTCGAAGTGAGTATTTGTCCTCGATTAGAAAATATTCAAAATTAACGCTGTGAAGTAAAGTCGGCTTTAGAGTAAAAGTTAAGAACTTCTTGTTAAGAACAACTAACAAAAATGCCACCGGCCCATGCATTTTCTTTGTCTTTCCCCACAACAAATAATGAACAGGCTGGACGGTTGTTGCTCAGGGTCTATCGAGAAGTGCTTCTTGCGCTTCCATCATCAGGATTTCTTCCAGTGCCCGCAAGCCGACAAGGTAGCCAGAATAAGAGGCCGTTATTGCTTGTCTGGGCAGGTCGTGCTGGACAGCAACATCCCCGGCAGTCAGCACGCCGCTCTGACAGGTATGGCTCCAACGGTATTCGTTATCCAGACTCTCGGGCGCTGTTGAGCCAATTCCCAGGCTCTCCGGCGCGTATTCCAGTGTGTTTGCAATGATGCCATCCACCACGATGGAACGGCTGTCAGCCTGAACATGGTAGAGATTTTCTAAAGGCGTCAAGGTAATGGTATCTACGGTTGTTGCAGAAACGGATAACTTGAGAAGCTGCTTATCCAGACTTGTGAGCAGGCTGGATTCATTGTCGGGGACTGGCCAGAAGCCTTTCAATGGCTTTCTGTTTCGGGTATCAATGAGAACAACATCAAATCCCGATCGACTGGCATATAAAGCAGCGGTTTTTCCGCCAATTCCTGCGCCAAGAATAGCGACCCTCCTTTTCGGCCAGATACTTTTTGTCACCGTTTTATTCAGCCACTGGGCAGTGGTGGTTCCCCTGGCAGCAGCCATCAGGAGAGTAACAAAGGGGCTATCAACAGAACCCAGTGTCAGTATGCTGCTCTTCATCAAGGGCTGGGACCATGGGGTTTGGTTGAGATCATAGCGTTGGATATAGTCCTTGTTATTCAGACAAATATCAGGATACATACTGGATTGAGGTTTCTGTCCGATGGCTGAGAACACGCCAGAAATGGGAAGACTCAGCTTGCGCCTGCCACCCTCAAAACTCAATGTAGTGGCATTTAACAAGCCATCCTGATTGATGTAAACAGACTCCAGATTATGTTCGAAATAGAGAAAAAGAGCCTTCTTCCTTCTCTCCAGTGCATTGTAGAGAAGATCAATCAAGATGCTTTCTGCCTTGAAGCTACTGCCTTGAACGGCCAGATGCACCTTTTTGGCATTGAGGCTGAGCAGGCTGATGGCCTGTTCAATGGCTGAGGCTCCTCCACCCACCACCAGAACATCTTTTTCCGCAAACCTGGGACCATCACAATCGGTACAGGTAAATACTCCGTTGCCTTTGTAGGGCTCCAGAATCGTCGGCAGGTTCGGTTTTGCCCCCGATGCCAATATAACAAGGGGCGCATAATAGACGGAGCGCTCCCCCTGTAAAATCTTCATTTTTCCCTTCAGTTGAGTGGCAACGATATGATCTTCAATGATTTGGACATTAGGACTGCTCCTTGCCTTGTTTTCCATCAACTGTTGCAGGCCTCTCCCCGTGATTGTCAGGCTACCTGGCCAGTTCTCAATAGTACCCGCCCCTTCAAGCTGCCCCTGACTCTTATGACTTTTTATCACCCGTATCCTGACCATTGGGTTGTATCTGGCAATCGTCTGGGCGGCCGTCATGGCTGCAGGCCCACCACCTACGATCACAACTGAAGGCGTCAATGCCCGGAGTGTCGGACTCAGGAATAAGGTGAGCAGCAGACCTACCTTAATGATATTTTTAGACTTCATTCTTAAAAGTGTTCAGCAATAGGCAATTCGTTGCAGAGTATTTTTCTTTTAATACCAATCGAACTGTCTAACTCCCTATTGCGCTGAAGATTTTAGCCTTAATCCTGCGTTGGCGATCGTCGCCTTGTCTTAAGGCTAAAATCTCCACGCTCATCACGGGAGTTAGAAAATACGATTGGTATAACTCTTATTGTTCTTTACCGGCCTGATTCCGATCAAGCTGTCGGATTTCCGGAACGCCTGAGAAATAGATCAGCTTACGACTTACTCAGGCCAATTGGTAAAAATAGATCAAATTATTTGTTTGTGAATTCAATTTCCAAAATTTCAGATTTTTCTACCGCTATTGCCAGGGACTGAAGGATTAAAAAATCAAAGACCGCGTTAAACCCTGATGCCTGATTGCAACTCTCGCGCTAGCAGCCTGTCGGACTTAAGACTGTCCTACTGCGGTTGCGATAAATTGGTCTAAAAATTCCTGCTCCCTCGTCAAATAGCTCGCTATTCTCCTCGGAATCAGAAATTTTTATCCTCAATTTCTCGCAATCCTCGCTACGGACGCTCAAGTCCGACAGGCTGCTAGTCTTGTAAATCACAGTTTTAAACTATGAGACTGTCAAAAAACTCTAACAATTCGCTCCCACACTCTTGAGCGTTCTAGAGCTTCATTGTCAAAGCTACAGCCAGATTTCTGGCAGCCCTGATCAGGTTTTCTTCTCCTTTCATCAGTGCCTGCTCAAGAGTCACCGCTCCGTGAACTACAGGAAACAAGGCATCGATCCCCTGAGCATAAACGGCCTCTGCCCCTTGCCCAACTGAACCGGCCAATGCCACTACCGGAAGATCCAATGATTTGGCAACACGGGCCACACCCACTGGGGTTTTTCCCTGAGCAGTCTGACCATCAATGCGGCCTTCACCTGTAATGACCAGATTGGCCCCTTTGACTTTTTCAGCCAGGTCAACAGCAGCCATGACGATTTCAATACCCGGCTCCAGCCGGGCATTGAGAAAACCCAGTAATGCCGTCCCCATGCCACCCGCTGCTCCGGCACCCGGCCTGTCACAGACAGAGACACCCAGGTCGCGTTCCATAATCAGGCCATAATGACCAAGGGACTGATCCAGAACTTTGACCATATCGGGTGTTGCTCCCTTTTGCGGACCAAAAATAGCGGAAGCTCCATTGTCACCGGTCAGCGGATTATCAACATCGCAGGCAGCAATAATCTCTACTGATTGCAGGCGCTGATCCAGGTTAGAGGCATCGATCTTGCTCAGGCTTGATAACTGACCACCACCGCGTTGCAACTCCTTGCCCTGGTCGTTCAATAAACGAACCCCCAGAGCTTGCACCATACCGGCACCACCATCATTGGTTGCACTGCCACCGATCCCGACAATTATTTTGTCGACGCCCCTGTCCAGCGCACTGAGGATCAGCTCACCGGTACCCTGTGTGGTCGCAATCATCGGGTCACGCTGATCAGGACTTACCAACTCCAGTCCGGACGCCCTGGCCATTTCAATGACAGCGGTTGTGCCATCACCCAGTATGCCAAACTCAGCCTGAATCTGATGACCCAGAGGGCCTGTGACGGGCACTTCTATAAAATGTCCACCCGTGGCATCAACCAGTGACTGAAGTGTTCCTTCGCCACCGTCAGCAACAGGTACTTTGACGTACTGCGCATCAGGAAGAATTTCCTTAAAGCCGGTTTCGATCGCAGAGGCTACCTGGGCAGCCGTTAGACACTCTTTAAAGGAATCGGGGGCAATGACAATTTTCATCGGTTTCTACTCTTCCGTGTCAACCAGTCTTTATGATGCCGCAATACGTAAGTACCTAACCAGTTGGTTTCGCATATTCTGGACGGCGGCTTTTTCCATCCTTCTGCGTTCCAACTCTGGTTGCGTAGCTATGGCTACGCGCCCGTCGTTGCGCCTTGAAGGATGAAAAAATCCACTCGCCAGAATATGCGAAACCAACTGGCCAGGTACTTAGTAGACGTCAGGGCTATTCTGAAACATATATGGAATCATAGGGCTAATTTTTAATAAAATAAGACCTGTGTCTTTTATGTCCGAGTCTGATTCGTGTCCATTGCTTCTCGTTTATTGATTGTATTTTCCGTTGCTCAGCTTCCTTTTTCTGCCTGGTCTGCACCCTCCAGTTTTTCTCAGGCCAAGCGGGAAGCGGTGAAAATCTATTCCGATCACCTCACCAGTTTTTATTGCGGTTGTGATATAACCGTCCGCGGCAAGAAACTGGTGCCTGACCTGCAATCCTGCGGCTACGAGGTACGAAAACAACCAAACCGTGCTTCAAGGATTGAGTGGGAACATGTTGTACCGGCCTGGGAATTTGGTCATCAGCTCCAGTGCTGGCAGGAAGGGGGTCGTAAGCGCTGTGGCGAGAATCCCGATTTTCGCAAAATGGAATCGGATCTCCACAATATGGTGCCCGCCGTAGGAGAGGTGAATGGCGATCGATCCAACTACCGCTTCGGCTTTCTGCAAGATACGCCCAACATGTATGGCCAGTGTGACTTTAAAGTCAATTTCAAGCAGCGAAAAGCACAACCACCGATAACACAACGGGGCCAGATTGCCCGTATCTATCTGTATATGGCAGGCCGTTACGCCTTCAGAATCAGTAAAAGTCAGAAAAAGCTCTATGAGGCCTGGGACCGGCTCTATCCGGCAGCCGACTGGGAAATTGAGCGTAATGCTCGTATTGCCGAGGTTCAGGGCTGGGAGAATCCATACGTTTCAAGATATTCAGAGGGATGAATGAGCCCATTCCACTGTCCTATCTGCGATCAGGGTATTATCATATTCCGATTAGCACATTTTTAAAGCTCCCAAGGTTTATAGAGAATGGAACAGACCTTCATAGGTGACGATGGAATAGAACGTCAGTCACTGAGGGCCTATACAGAAAGCGCATACCTGAATTACTCCATGTATGTCATTCTGGATCGCGCTCTGCCCCACATTGGCGACGGCCTGAAGCCAGTACAACGTCGTATTGTTTATGCGATGAGTGAGCTGGGACTGAAAAATACCGCCAAGTTTAAAAAGTCAGCCCGTACTGTGGGTGATGTTCTGGGTAAATTTCATCCTCATGGCGACTCTGCCTGTTACGAAGCCATGGTATTGATGGCGCAGCCCTTCTCATACCGCTATCCGCTGGTAGATGGTCAGGGTAACTGGGGGTCGCCGGATGACCCCAAGTCTTTTGCTGCCATGCGATATACCGAGTCCAGACTGACTCGTTATTCTGACGTACTGCTCGGTGAGCTGGCACAGGGCACGGTAGACTGGGTGCCTAACTTTGACGGAACACTGGAAGAGCCATCCATCTTGCCTGCCAGATTGCCCAATCTGCTGTTGAACGGTACCACCGGTATCGCAGTGGGTATGGCGACCGACATTCCTCCTCACAACCTGAGAGAAGTGGCAAACGCCTGTATTCATCTGCTGGATCATCCGGGGGCAACCACTGCCGAGCTTGTTGAGCATGTTCAGGGACCGGACTTCCCCACCGAAGCTGAAATCATCACACCCCGCGAAGAAATTCTGAAGATTTACGGGCAGGGACGAGGTTCTCTGAGAATGAGAGCCGTCTATCAGCAGGAAGGCGGAGAAATCATTGTTACAGCGCTGCCCTATCAAGCTTCCGGAGCCAAAATTCTGGAGCAGGTAGCCGCTCAGATGCAGGCCAAGAAGTTGCCAATGGTCGCAGACCTGAGGGACGAATCAGACCATGAGAATCCTACTCGGCTGGTGATTGTTCCCCGCTCCAACCGTATTGATGTCGATGGTTTGATGAACCATCTGTTTGCCACAACCGATCTTGAGAAGACCTACCGGGTCAATATGAACATGATCGGTGTCGATGGCAAGCCTCAGGTCAAGGCTCTGGATACCCTGCTGAAGGAGTGGCTGGTCTGGAGAACCGATACCGTCAGACGTCGCCTGCAGCACCGTCTGGATAAAGTACTGGCCAGACTTCATATTCTTGAAGGTTTACTGGCAGCCTTCCTGAATATTGATGAAGTCATCGAAATTATCCGCAATGAGGACAAACCCAGGGAAGTCATAATGACTCGATTTGGCCTCTCTGAGCTTCAGGCGGATGCCATTCTGGAAATCAAGCTGCGCCAGTTAGCCAAACTGGAAGAGATCAAGATTCGTGCTGAACAGGAAGAGCTGGAAAACGAACGCAAAAATCTTGAGCTGACCCTCAGTTCCGAGCGTCGACTGAAAACCCTGGTCAAAAAAGAGATCAAGGCCGATGCCGAAGAGTTTGGTGATGATCGTCGTTCACCCTTGAAGGTTCGACAGGAAGCCCAGGCTCTCTCGGAAACTGACCTGATGACATCTGATCCAGTGACTGTCGTGCTGTCTGAAAAAGGCTGGGTGCGGTGTGCCAAAGGACATGAGGTTGACCCCGCCAGTCTCAACTACAAGGCAGGGGATAGATATCGACTGTCTGCCAAGGGCAAGAGTAACCAGTCTTCGGTATTTATAGACTCTACTGGTCGTGCATATTCTATTCTAACTCATACTCTTCCCTCTGCGCGAGGCCAGGGTGAGCCGCTGTCCGGGCGTGTCAATCCACCTTCCGGGGCGACCTTTGAAGGGCTGTGTGTCGGTGACAATGATGACTGTTATTTGCTGGCGAGCGATGCTGGTTATGGCTTTGTCGTTCAGCATTTTGATATGGTCAGCAAGAACAAAGCCGGTAAGGCTCTGCTGACTTTGCCCAAGTATTCCCGGGTCATGTCACCTATACCGGTAACGGGCGAAGACCAGGTGCTGGCTGCCATTACCAACGAAGGGCGTATGCTGATCTTCCCGCTATCTGAATTACCCAAGCTGGCAAGAGGCAAAGGTAACAAGATCATTAATATTCCTGCGGCACGGGCATCGGATCGAATCGAATTGATGGTTCATCTGGCGGTGATGAACTCGAGCGATGCTCTGGTTCTCTACGCCGGCAAACGGCATGTGACTCTGAAACCGGCAGATATTGAGCATTACCACGGAGAGAGAGGTCGCAGAGGCAATAAGCTGCCCCGAGGCTTCCAGAAAGTGGACAGTGTTGAGGTTATTCGGGCGAACAAGAAGGAGGAGGAGGATTGTTAAGCTCGATGCCTGAGTCATCCGGTCACAGGTTTTTACAGCCGTCGCTGACGACCGTTAAAAACCCATGACGGTCTTTGCACCCAGTGACTGCGATCAGCAACTTCTGATCCCACACCCCTTGATGATGAGGTTGCAAAGATGCTCTGTCGCAGCCTCTAAATCCTCATCGGACAGAGCCTCCTTACCAATAACACAGGCTACCTGTGGGCTGTAATCCACATAATATTGGGTGGTAGCCCAGATGGTAAATAACAGGTGCAAAGGGTCGACAGGGTCCATTTTGCCTCGCTCTATCCAAGATTCAATAACTCGTGATTTCTCTTTGATCCATGACTTGAAGTACTCAAAATGTTCTTTAAGATGTTGCCCACCATGAATGATCTCACTGCTGAATATACGGGAAGCGTTGGCGTGAGCCAGACAGTATTGCATTTTTGCCTGTATGTACTGACGAAAGGCTGAAGCCGGATCATCCTCTATGTTCAAGCCGGAAAAAACCGCTTCCCAGAGTTCCATAATATGGCCAAGAACAGCACCATACAGATCGACCTTGCTGTTGAAGTAATAATGAATATTGGCTTTTGGCAACCCGGCTCTGGTTGCAATATCCCTGATTGAAGCTCCTTTGAAGCCACTAAGAACGAATTCGTCCTCTGCAGCTTGCAATATGACCTTAATATTTTTCTGGCGCACACGACTGCTTCTCACAGCCGTCTGCTGAACTTTGGCAGCGGAAGATTGCATAAAATCTCCGTATATTGATTGGGTGTTATGACGATCGACTATGAATATAGACAAGAGTTGCGCAATTACCATTCGTTGCAAATAAATTACGGCAGTGTTTTTTATTACTGTGCTAATGGGTCAGGGTTTATATTTGCAATTCAGAAGGGTAGCAAGATTTGTGACGATATTATTTTCTTGGTGCGTAGTCAAAAACGTCAGAGTGCAGGTTTTTTTCCGGGAATCCGTCTCCAATCATTACGTCATATGTCGCATAAACCATTTGTGGTGAGCCACTGATATAGGTCTGACAATCGAGCAGCTTTTCGCGATCGACCAGAATCGCTTCATACAGCAGCCCATGGCGCCCACACCAGTCATCTTCATGATGGGTTTCACTAACTACCGGATGATAATGAACGCCCTGGCCAGACCATTGCACAGGGAGGTTGGGCAGATAGAAGTCTGCAGGTGTTCTGGCTCCCCAGTAAAGATGCATCTCACCGTGATGATGGTGACGCAGGCAATACTCAATCATGCTTTTCATTTGGGAGAAGCCGGTGCCGGCGGCAACGAAAAGCAGGGGCTGCTGTTTGTCGATTGAGTCAGGGAGATGGCAATTCCCTAGAGGCAAACTGACGTTCAGCACACCTTCTTTTATTTCCCGAAAGAGCTGTTGAGAGTTTGGACTGCCTTTCAGCTGTTGAATATGCAGCTCCAGATGCTGCTGGTTTTTTTGCGGCGCTGAAGCAATAGAAAAACAATTGTTTTCATTATTCTGAAGGTGAACAACAAGATACTGACCCGGATAATAGCCAGGAAAGCAGTCTGACTCAGCAGTCAGTTTGATACGGTAAATGTCGGAACTGAGAAGCTGAGTATCGGCAACTGAGCACCGCAGCCTGGAAGACTCGCTTATCTGCACAATACCTCCCTCCCGAATATCACAGCCAGCAGGAATGCCCGGGGTTTCCCTGATGACCGTATTAAGAAGTAACTCTCTAGGAGGCTGACCGAGAATAGTCTGCCCTACTGTGGCGGCAGCAAATTGGTCTGAAAATCCGCTTTTGTTCGTCAAATAGCTGGCTATTCTCCTCACAAAACCGAATTTTCATCCTCAATTTTCTGCCGTCCTCGCTACGGGCGCTATTCTCGGTCAGCCTCCTAGCAGCCTGTCGGACTTAAGTCTGCCCTACTCGGCAACTGCTCCTGCGTTGCTCTAGCTCCTGCATCCGTGCGGTTGCGATAAATTGGTCTAAAAATTCCTGCCTCTTCGTCAAATAGCCCCCTGTTCTCCTCAGAAGCAGAAATTTTTAGACCAATTTCTCGCAATCCTCGCTACGGGCGCTTGAGTCCGACAGGCTGCTAGCTCGGGTAACCGAGTGATAATCAAGAGCTGTAATTGTTTCAGTCTATACCCAAATCACCCCAGAGTGCATCAACCCGTTCCTTGACTTCCTGCGTCATGGTTATGGTTTGCCCCCATTCCCGATCGGTTTCTCCGGGCCATTTATTCGTAGCATCAAAACCCACCTTGGAACCAAGACCTGCAACGGGTGAAGCGAAATCCAGATAATCAATGGGAGTGTTTTCAACAAAGACGCAGTCCCGCTTGGGATCCATTCGAGTCGTCATGGCCCAGATGACATCGTTCCAGTCTCTGGCATTGACATCATCGTCGGTGACAACAACGAACTTGGTATACATAAATTGTCTGAGGAATGACCATACACCGAGCATGACTCGCTTGGCATGACCCGGGTATTCCTTACGCAGGGTCACCACCGCCATTCGGTAAGAACAGCCTTCCGGAGGCAGATAAAAGTCCACGATTTCCGGAAACTGCTTTTTCAGAATGGGGACAAATACCTCATTCAGGGCCACTCCCAGGATAGCGGGCTCATCGGGAGGCCTGCCTGTGTAGGTGCTGTGATAGATGGGATCTCTTCTGTGAGTAATACACTCTACGGTAAAGACCGGAAAACGTTCCACTTCGTTGTAGTAACCGGTGTGATCACCGAACGGGCCTTCGTCTGCCATCTCTCCCGGATAGATATGCCCTTCCAGAACAATCTCGGCACTGGCAGGTACCTGAAGATCGTTGGTGATGCTTTTAACCAGTTCGGTTTTACTGCCTCTTAACAGGCCTGCAAAGGCATACTCTGAAAGACTGTCAGGCACTGGGGTTACTGCCCCCAGGATAGTAGCTGGATCAGCACCCAGAGCTACCGTTACGGGGAAAGGCTTGTCAGGGTATTGCTGATGCCAATCCCTGAAGTCCAGAGCACCGCCACGATGAGAGAGCCAGCGCATGATCAGTTTGTTTTTACCAATCAGCTGTTGCCGATAAATTCCGAGGTTCTGTCGATCCTTTCCAGGGCCTTTGGTGATGACCAGAGGCCAGGTGACCAGAGGGCCCGCATCGCCGGGCCAGCAGGTTTGAACAGGAATCCGGTTCAGATCTATCTCATCACCTTTGAGCACGACTTCCTGACAGAGGGCTTTACTGACCACTTTGGGCCCCATGTTCAACACTTGTCTGAAGACAGGCAGCTTTGTCAAAGCATCACGGAAGCCCTTGGGTGGATCGGGTTCCTTAAGATATGCCAGGAGCTGACCTATCTCCTTCAGCGCACTGACATTATCCTGCCCCATACCCAGAGCCACCCGGCGCTCTGTGCCAAACAGATTGGCCAGTACCGGCATGTCATAACCTTTTGGATTTTCGAACAGCAGTGCCGGCCCTTTCTTGCGAAGCGTTCGGTCGCTGATTTCGGTCATTTCCAGATACGGATCGACTTCGGTCTTGATTCTGACGAGTTCACCCTGCTTTTCCAGCAGCTTGATGAAGTCCCGTAGGTCCCTGTATTTCATTGGAAGTTAAAGCTGAGGCTGAGAGAAGATGGGGACAGGCTGACCTGTCCCCGGATAATGATGGATTACTTCCGCTTCATAGACTGGAAGAATTCTTCATTGGTCTTGGTGTGCTTCATGCGGTCCAGCAGGAATTCAATGGCGCCGATTTCGTCCATTGGGTGCAGGATCTTGCGCAGAATCCACATGCGCTGCAATTCTTCTTCTGTGGTCAGGTAGTCTTCACGACGAGTACCGGACTTGTTGAAGTTAATGGCAGGGAAAACACGCTTTTCAGCGATGCGACGGTCGAGGTTCAGTTCCATGTTACCAGTACCTTTGAATTCCTCGAAGATCACTTCGTCCATTTTCGAGCCAGTGTCCACCAGGGCGGTAGCCATAATGGTCAGACTGCCACCTTCCTCAATGTTACGGGCAGCACCAAAGAAACGTTTGGGACGCTCCAGAGCGTGGGCATCAACACCACCGGTCAGAACTTTACCGGAAGAAGGAATAACTGTGTTGTAGGCACGAGCCAGGCGGGTAATGGAGTCCAGCAGGATCACCACGTCTTTCTTATGCTCAACCAGTCGCTTGGCTTTTTCCAAAACCATTTCAGCCACTTGCACGTGTCGCGATGGAGGCTCGTCAAAGGTCGAGGCCACCACTTCACCACGCACGGAACGGGCCATTTCGGTCACTTCCTCCGGACGCTCATCAATCAACAGAACGATCAGGTGGCATTCGGGGTTGTTACGGGTGATATTAGCTGCAATATTCTGCAGCATCAGGGTCTTACCAGCCTTAGGGGGGGACACGATCAGACCACGCTGACCTTTACCGATTGGAGCCACCAGGTCGATAATTCGTCCTGTTAAATCCTCGGTGGAGCCGTTACCCATCTCCATGACCAGACGATCCTGTGGAAACAACGGGGTCAGGTTTTCAAATAGAATTTTATTACGGGCGTTTTCTGGCTGGTCAAAGTTAATTTCATTGACTTTTAGCAGTGCGAAATAGCGTTCACCCTCTTTAGGTGGTCGAATTTTACCCGCAATGCTATCACCGGTTCTCAGATTGAATCGACGAATCTGACTGGGTGAAACATAAATATCATCAGGACCCGCCAGATAAGAACTGTCGGAAGAGCGCAGGAAGCCGAAGCCATCCTGCAGGATCTCAAGAACACCATCGCCATAGATGTCTTCCCCGCTGCGGGCGTGGCGCTTCAGGATTGAGAAAATTACGTCCTGCTTCCGGGAACGGGCCAGATTTTCAAGGCCCATTTCATTAGCGATCGCCAGAAGTTCAGGAACAGATTTTTTTTTCAGTTCGGTAAGATGCATAAGAGTTCGCGAACGTTAAATTGAAAGGTAATGGCCGTCGTAGTTGCAGGAAGATCAGATATTATTGAGATTATTATTTTCAGCATCGTTTAATATCGATGCCTGCCTAAGCTCATAAAAACGGCTTTCAAGCTGTAACCACATCGTAAAGGCTAGCTCGAAACAAACGTGGCCGGAGTATCCACTACTGCTGTTCAGAAGGACCTTCAAAGCTCCAGAAAAGCATTCAACAGGCTTACCTGAAACAAGCAGATCTAATAACTCCCGAATTAACAGTCTATATCCTTTTCTGGAAAATAATCAAGAACTCCTGCTACGTCAACTTTTCAGAAACTTTTTGTTGAGAAATATTTCCCTTCGGAGCAAGCATGAAAACAGCTATTTCGTATCTGTGTTTTTGATTTTCATCAGCCTCATTCTGACGATGATGGATGGGCGCCGGACTATCCTGACTCATTGCTTTGTGATATCACACAATGCTGTGAAACCAGCTGGATGATTCGACTTCATCCGGCTGATTTTTTCCAGAAATCTCTTGGCCGGGAGTATCAGAAAGCTTCTGAAATCTCTAAAGCCGTAAGATTGATTCTGTTACAGGTTGCTATCAAGAAATGCTGTCAGCTGAGACTTGGACAGGGCTCCAACCTTGGTCGCTTCAACATTGCCACCCTTGAACAGCATCAGTGTTGGAATGCCTCGAACGCCATACTTTGGAGGTGTGGCTTCGTTGTCATCAATGTTCAGTTTACAGATTTTCAGTTTGCCGTCGTAGTCCAGTGCGATTTCGTCCAGTACGGGCGCGATCATTTTGCAGGGACCACACCATTCAGCCCAATAGTCGACCAGTACAGGACATTCTGCCTTCAGCACGTCCTCTTCGAAGGTAGCGTCTGTCACATTGACAATTTCGCTCATGGAATGGATCTCCTAGCCATTTTGCTTAATGTCAGAGCCCGAATCATAGCAAAGGGATGATCCCGGAAACAAATTCGATCACTCTGATTTTATTGTGGGTGGTAGTTTACAGAGTTATGATTATTTGTATACGGCTGTCAGCATGAATCAGATTTTGCAGCCTGTAATTGATGACTCATGGGATGTTTATTTTTCATCATCAGAAACTTGAAAGTATGGCTTTTTTCCTTTCACGAAATCTCTGCCAAAACCTGTAAACAGAAGCTTTAAGCGCAAGCAGCCCGGTATACAACAATGTGCGGCTGACAGTAAATGTGCTGTAACCAGAGCCTTCTGTTATATTGCTGGTTTATGTTAGCCAGCACCATGATTTGCATGACAAAAACTGATTGTCTGGTCATGGCCTGATTATTCAACCAACCGTCAGCTCAACGGGCCCCGGGTGAAAAAAACCGGACTGATTGCTGCGGGAGTGTCGAAGAAGAACATTATGACAGACCAGGGTCGTATTGAGTCCAACAGCCAGCCTCTCGTGGCAGCTATTGATCTGGGTTCCAACAGTTTTCACATGATTGTCGCCAGAGTGGAACAGGGGGAAATCAGGCCGATTGAACGACTTGGAGAAAAAGTACAGTTGGCTGCCGGTCTGAGTGAGGATGATTGTCTTTCTGAGCAGGCCATGAAAAGAGGACTGAATTGCCTGGCACAGTTTGCCCAGTATATGTCCGGAAGGCACTTTCAGGCACTTAGGGTCGTTGGCACCAATGCCCTTAGAAAAGCGAAGAACAGCAGCGATTTTGTCGAAAAAGCTGAAAAAATCCTCAATCATCCTATTGAAATTATTGCCGGTCGGGAAGAGGCCCGTCTGATCTATTTGGGCGTAGCCCAGACTCAATCAGACGACAATGATCGTCGAGTTGTGGTCGATATTGGTGGTGGCAGCACCGAGCTGATTGTAGGTGAGCGCTTCGAACCCAGACTGCTCGAGAGTCTTCATATGGGTTGTGTGGCCTATACCGACCGGTTTTTTCCCGGCGCAGAGCTGTCCCCCGAGCGCTTTCAGTCGGCTTATTATGCGGCGCGCCTGGAACTCCTGAATATTGAACAAGCCTACAAAAATCTTGGTTGGGTGGATGCGGTGGGCTCCTCTGGCTCTATTCGGGCAGTGAGTTCGATTCTCTCAGCCATGGGCCATGGTGAAATTATTACCCATGAAAAAATGGACATGCTCAAAAGTCAGGTTCTGGAATTCAGTCACACTGGCAGAGTCCGTTTCCCTGGCCTGAAACCGGATCGGCAGGCTATCTTCCCTGCCGGGCTGGCCATTTTGATGGCCTGTTTTGACGCTTTCGAGATAGAAAGGATGCAATACTCAGAGGGTGCTCTTCGGGAGGGCGTTCTTTACGACATGCTGGGTCGGGACCGTCATGAGGATGTCAGGGGCCGGACCCTGTCGGCATTGATGAAACGCTATCATGTTGACCTGACCAATGCAGAAGGGATTAACCGTTACTCACAGGCCTGTTTTGATCAGGTCAGAAAGAGCTGGGGACTGGTGGCTTCTGATCGGGAGTTATTGAACTGGGCTTCACTGGTGTGCGAGGTAGGCCTGGATATTTCACATGCACAATACAACCGTCATGGCGCTTATCTGATCCAGCACTCGGATCTGATGGGGTTCAATAAAGAGCAGCAGAGAAAGCTGGCTCTGCTGGTGCATGGGCATCGCAGAGCCATTCCGAAAGGCTTGCTTGAACATTCAGACAGCAACCTGCTGTTAAAGCTGACTGTGCTCCTGCGTCTGGGGATTGTGCTCAATCATATACGGGACGGGGCTTTCTCCCATTATGATTTAAAAGCGGGTCACCGTACTCTGAATGTTAGCTTTGAATCAGGTTGGTTAGGAGATCACCCCCTGACAGCAGCCGACTTTGAACGAGAAAAAATGTATCTGAATAAGGTCGGCTTCAAATTAACTGTGAACTGATGGATCGGGGGGCTGTTCGGAAGACATATCAAATTCCTGATACTCTTCCCTGTCCCTTGTGAGCATGATGACGGCACCGTCAATCAGGTTTGTGCAGGCATCGTGAACATGAGCGCTGTCGTTCAATAGTGAGCTTGCAATAAATGGGTCGACCTGTCCGGAGCGAATCAGTTCGTTCAGAGTCTCGTTGGTTTGCCCGTCTCTTTCCCTGAGTTCTTTCTTCAGTTGTTCCGCATGTTCACGGATATGGCTGTAACTGCGACGAACGCCCAAAATGTCAACCAGCTTTAGAACGGAAGCCAGACAGAGCCTCAATTGATTGTACTGTTCCCGAATCTGCTCATTTTCCGACTGGGTGTATTTGCCCATGTTCTTGTAAATATGCTTGACGTGCTTGATGGCCTGAACAAAATCACGACAGGCCACCTTCAGGGCAAACAGCTCCTGAGCTTGCTGCCTGGGGAGTTTACCTTCCAGGGCACCAGAATACTGGACAATATCCGCATAGATACCCTTTATGTGGCGAATATAAAGTTCCTTGATCGTCCAGGGCTGGTCATCCCTGCGCCAGCTCTGAACCAACTCTTCGAGGTTGTCAGACTCACGAAGCTTTTCACCGCTGAGATAAATGCCATAACAGATCAACTCAAGAGTATTGCGATAGAGATGTCCACACTCCTTGGTAATGGCTCTCAATGCGGTATCGGGATAACTGAGAGTGACCGGGTTCAGGTAAATAGCTCTTTCAACCTTCAAAGATTCATCCCCCGCAAGATTTAATGGAACCTGCGGAGTGCTCTCGGTAAAGAGCATCTGTAGCCAATGCACCATTTTATTGAGGAAGGGCAAAAGGGTCACGATACCAATGATGTTGAACAGGCTATGAAAGATGGCCAGCTTCAAGGTGTAATTATTCGCGGCAATACCATAAACAGAAGCCAGATAGTCCACTGCCCCCATCAGAGGTTTGAGAGCAGCAATAGCAATGGTGGCCGTGACGACATTAAAAGCAAGGTGGGCAACAGCCAGCCTTTTACCTTCTGCGTTGGCACTGATGGCTCCAAGGATGGCTGTAATCGTGGTGCCAATATTTGAGCCGATGGCCAGGGCCAGGGCATTCTCATAGCTGAGCTGACCTGCAGCAAGAGCCGAGAATGTCAAAACCATTGTTGCGTTGGTTGACTGCATAATGATGGTGGCCAGCATACCTAACCCGGTATACACCAGCACCCCCGAAAAGCCCTGCATGGCAAATTCAGCCAGGTCAATGGAGCTTTTGAAGGCATCAAAGCCCACCTTCATGTAGTGGATACCGAGGAACAGAAAGCCTATACCAAGAAGGATGTAACCTAATCCATTAATATTCTTGTACTTGTTGGATTTCAGGAGCACTCCTATCACTAAAAGGGGCATGGCATAGGTTGACAATTTAACCTTCAAGCCAAAAACAGCCACCAGCCAGGCACCGGCTGTACTGCCAAGATTTGCACCAAAAATAATCCCGATTCCTGCCGTCAGGCCTATCAGTCCGGCACTGAGAAAGGAAATGACGATAACCGAAACCAAAGAGCTGGATTGCAAAAAAGCGGTGGAAATCACACCAAAGGACAGGCTTTTCCAGACCTTATCGGTAGTTTTCTTGAGCAGAGCTTCAAGAAGCCCTCCGGTATAGACCTTGAAGCCCTGCTCCAGATAAACCATGCCAAACAAAAAAATAGCAACACCAGCCGCTATCTCGCGAAATTCGGGGCTGACCCAGAAACCATAGATCAGCATTACAATGATAGAAGGTAAAAAAAGTCGGCTTAACATGCCTGATTGAAAGCTCATAAACATTCCGAACGCTGACTTCATTACCGTCCTTATCGGCGCGTTGGTTCGGACTTTTCAATTAATTTATCTGTAGCAAAACTGTCACTAAAGAGTCAGGACTGAGGCCCGATAATATGGGTTCCCGAGATTCTAATGCCTGATCAGCAGTATGGAATAGCCTCGCGGGTAAAGATGACAGAGATGAGAAACATTCAAAGAGCTGTGACGGCAAGTTTCATAACAGGGAACTTCGTTCAGATGGTTGAGTAACAAGGTTAGGAAGATGGCCGGAAATCTGATAGTTAAAGATCGAATCACCTGCGAGCAGGGGCGATTATATCAATGCCTGCGAAATGGTCGGATCAAGGTACTGATGGACACTGGTGAGGTCAGAGAGTACTTTGCCAAAGATCTGGTGGCTACACTGGCCTCCAGTCCGGCGGCAGAGCTCTCCAAAAGACGTTGTCTGAAGCAGTGACATAATGGACTAAAGTGCACTAATAAATGAAGGCCTGTTTTTTCAGGCCTTTTTTCTGACACTTCCTACCCTGTCAAAAATTTACGACGATTTTGCTAATTCAGCCTGTCGCCCGGAAATGCCCATGGCGTATTTCATGACTTCCTTCACGGCAGGCTTTGATTTAGCGGCAAGACTCAATGCAACGTTTCTCAAAACCTTCAGGGGCAAACTGTTGTTGCTGAAAGCAAGGTAGAAAGCATCCATAGTACTCATCATCAATTGATTGTCTCTGCGACGAGCTTTTTCGTATCGCGACAGTACTTTCTGGCTACCCAGCGACTCACCCGCTTGAAAGGCATCAGTCAGTACTTCTGCCAGCCAGGCAACATCCTGAAAGCCCAGATTGACCCCCTGACCCGCAAGAGGGTTGATGGTGTGTGCGGCATCGCCTGCCAACACCACTCCATTAGTGAAATAGTTCATGGCATGACGACGGGCCAGCGGGAACGAGCCTCTCCCGTGCAGCTTAAGCAACGGTGGTAACTCTTTGGGAAAAGTCGATGACAGCTCTTCCAGAAAGTCAGTGTCCGAAAGTTTCATGAGTTTCTGGACATTCTCAGGCAAGTTATACCAGACAATAGACGCATAACTTTTGCTGTCGATATCGGGCAGTGGCAGAAAGGCTTCCGGTCCGGTAGGCGTGAAAGCCTGCCAGGTAATGTCCTGCAAGCCGCCTTCAATCTCTACAGTAGCCACCAGACACTGTTGCTCATATTCACGAGTGTCAAGACGAATATTGGCTTGCTCCCTGACTCTGGACTGGGCACCGTCAGCCCCGATAAGCAGATCCGCTTTAAATACACTTCCATCCTGCAGCATGATTTCAGGCTTTTCACCCTTTAGATTCATACTTTCAATAGTTGCCGGGGCGAACAAGGATACCGACTCTATATCTTTGAGCCTTTTTAAAAGACCCAGCTGAGTGATGCGATTCTCGACAATAAAACCCAGCTGGTCGTGCCTGATATCTGCTGCGTTGAATACGGTTTGATTAGGACGCTTATCCGTTTCACTGCCGGGCGGAAAGTGCAATTTCTCCCATACAGCCATGCGTCGGTATGGGCACATTCTCATGGTTTGCAGGTATGGCCAGACTCCCAGGTTTTTCAGAATCTGCTCTGATGCATAGCTCAGTGCCGACACTCTCAGGTCCGGCAACTGATCAGGTTTGAATGCTGACGGTAAGGCCCGGTCAAAAACTGCAATACGAATACCTTTGAGACCCAGAGCACAAGCAATTGCGGCACCCACCATACCTGCGCCAACCACCAGTACATCGTAGTTTTCTGATTTCACCATAGCCTCACTTCCCATTAACCCAAACTGTGCAGATAACCGGCCCATATGACCACAGGGCCGCTGAATGCTCAACTACCCGAATCAGGAAGGATGTCGCAGCATCTAACAAATAAAAACCAATTTTCTTGCATATCAATCAACTGCTGCTAAATACATTGTCATCATAAATAAAATTTATTAAGTGAGTATTCAAATGCAGTATCGGTTTCTTCCGATAGTCCCACTCCTTGTGTCATTTTACAGTGAAGCAGGACAATGGCCTAACTTAGCCCAGTATTCAACTTCTTATTATTACAACCAACCCAAAATAATAATGGACCGGAATCTTCCACATTTACTTCAATTGTCGGAAGCTCCCAAAGTACCATGGACCGATGAATTATTTTATCATCCCGAAACACCCCCCCTGAGTGGAACAAAAACACTTTTTCAATTGAATATTGCTACAGCTGGTGCTTCCTGTGTTGAGATTTCTGAAGCCGATGGCGGTGTTTTCGTCAGTGCATTTAAAGACGCAGAAGGAACTTCCAAAACAACACCTGCATTAGAGCAGGTCTATCTGAATCAACTGGATATTCTCAGACTGAACAGAATCAGTCTTATTTTTGACTCTCAGGTCAACACCATGAAATTTTCTTTTCATGGAAAAACCTTCATTATTTCCGAATTCAGCGATTCTGAAATTTTCGAACCCTATCACTCATACCTGGTCCCGGCTATCTTGTTAATGCCCGAAGTCCTGCAACTGGTTGTCAATCTGGTCCAGCACCTGAATGAACACCCTTATGGTATAGAGGGAGAAGAAGCTTTCCCCGGGGGAATGCTCGAACAGGCTGACGAGAATGAGTATTTCATTTTTCCCGACATGACTCTGTTTCCCACTCAGCCCAACACAGGCTTCTGCAGGGGCAGCAGTCACTGTGTTCCCCTGAGTCAATATGCCTGGCTGGTCTATTCAGGGCATGGGAAAGCAGCGATTATCAGTGATCCTTATTCCTCCGATGAGCCTATGGATGGAAAAAAAGGAAAAAGAGGTAATGGCGATAGAGGGAAAAAAACGGTCTATAGACCAGCACCTGCCGGATTGACTAACTTCCGGGTCGGTAATGTCCGAAATGGATACGTCGGGCTTGGCTCAGGCGGTGAAGAAAATGATCCACCTGAAAGAGCAACAGATTATTCCAGAACACCTCCAGAAGACAGAAACGAATTTGAAGATGACGAAACTTCTTTCCTGCTACCTGAAGATGATGAAGCTGACGAGCGAGATGCTCAATCAAGGTCTGATCTGGAAAGATCTACAATTGCCAGACTGAATCGTAATGCAGAAAAAGGCAGACGCATCGAAACTGTCCAGATAGAAAAATTCGCAAATTTCAGAGGCCGTTTTTATCGTATAAATCATGGTAAAAGAAGCTGGAAGAAGCTGACGGATGACCAAAGCGTTCAATTCGATGAATCAAAGGAAGCGTCGCAGAAACCATCCACACCACCACCTGAAGCACCTGCAACTTCTGATCAGGAATCAGCTGAAACAGAGACAACAGTCATGCCTCCTGACACAGCTCCATTGCTGGTAGCGAAGGATGAAGAAGAGTCCGTAGTCAGTTCTGGCCCTTCAAAAAACAGAGAGCTGCGCAAAGGTATGTCATCCAAAGAAAGGAGGTTACTCATCAACATTGATGAGATTTAGACATCAGACTCGCTGTCATTTTGATACTCGTCTTTGTCTTTTTGACGGGCCCGACGCTCAGAAAGTTTTCGGGCCCCACGCTTCTTATTGCGTTTTTTTGAAGCTTTTCGGGATCGCAGATTTCGGGCAGAGTTGAGCCCCCGCTCCTTTTGAGGGACTTTTGGCTGATACTCATCGCCCGCCTGATGAGAACCTTCACCCTGATCGCCTGAGCTTTTGTCTGGGTTTTCACCATAGTCCAGTGCAGTGGAAGTAGAAGACGGATTGATTTTCATCAGTTGCGCTTCCTTGCTGACCTATTGAATGAGTGTATCCTGAAAAATCTTTACCTCCAAGCGTAATCAGCTAAATCGTCACAAACCTTGAAAGCAGTTCTGCCAAATGGCTGGAAGACAAATAAAAAACAATTTTTTTGCATATCGATCAACTACTGCTAAAAATAACCTTTGCATAAATAATGTTGATTAAGTACCTGGCCAGTTGGTTTCGCATATTCTGGCGAGTGGATTTTTTCATCCTTCAAAGCGCAACGACGGGCGCGTAGCCATAGCTACGCAACCAGAGTTGGAACGCAGAAGGATGGAAAAAGCCGCCGTCCAGAATATGCGAAACCAACTGGTTAGGTACTAAAGTGGAGTATACAAATGCAGTATCGGTTGCTTCCGATAGTCCCTCTCCTTGTGTCATTTTACAGTGAAGCAGGACAATGGTCTGACCTGGTCCATCATTCGATTTCTTATAACTACCAACCCAAAACAACGGACTTATACCTATCACCTATAGAAGTATTGAAGCTTCCTGAAGCACAATGGACTGATACTTTTTTTTATCAACCTGAAGCGTCCCCTCTGAGTAAAACAAAAACATTTCTTCCATTAAATGTTGCCACTTTCGGCTCCTCCTCTATTGAGATATCTGAAGCCGATGAAGGTGTTTTCGTCACTGCATTTAAAGTCGCAGATAGAACTTCCAAAACAACATCTGCATTAGAGCAGGTCTATCTGAATCATTTGGATATTCTCAGACTGAACAAGATAAGGCTGGTGTTTGATTCTCAGTTCAACACCATGAGATTTTCTTTTCATGGAAAAACGTTCATTATTTCTGAATTCAGCAATTCTGAGATTTCCGAACCCTATCACTCATTCCTGGTCCCGGCTATCTTATTAATGCCGGAAGTTCTTCAACTGATTGTCAACCTGATCCAGCACCTGAATGAACATCCTGACGGCTTGGAAGGAAAAGAAGCTTTCCCTGGGGGAGTGCTGAAACAGGCTGAAGTAAATGAGTATTTTATTTTTCCCGACATGACTCTTTTTCCCACTTATCCCAACACAAGCTTCTGCAGGGGCAGCAGTTACTGTGTTCCCCTGAGCCAATATGCCTGGCTGGTCTATTCAGGGCATGGTAAAGCAACCATTATCAGCGATCCTTATTCCTCCGAAGAGCCTATGGACGCAGATACTGGAAAAGAAGGTGAGGGAGGTGAAGTGAAAAAGCCTGCCTATGCACCTCTTCTTGGCGGGTTCACTGACTTTCGAACAGGTAATATCGGCAGTGGTGGAGGTATTGGGGCTGGCTCAGGCGGTGAAGACAATGATCCACCGGAAAGAGCAACCGATTATTCCCGTACTCCTCCAGAAGACAGAAACGAGTCTGATTATGTTTATATCTCTTTAATGAATGACATCTCTTTGCTTTTAGACAAGGTTAGTGAAGTCTACGAGCGACAAGGCTGGACCTTCTCTGACAGGGAAAAAGCTACAGTAATTTATGCACCTGAAGGCGTAAGATTTAATGCATTTTCTTTTGAGGCATACTCTGGAGCAGAGATTCCGAAAGATATGCCACAGGAAGAACTCGAGAAGCTGCGATACGCTTTAGTGCTCGCCCAGGATGCTATTGGTGATAAATTTAAAGTTATAGGCATAAGACATCTTATACAGAAGCTGAAAAACCTCATTGGCAAATCCGATGATTCAAGAGAAGCTTCGACAGAAGCACCTGTTACTTCTGCTCAGGGATCTTCTGAAACAGAAACAACCGTCACCACTCCTGACACGGACGCCGGGGCTACAAATGATGCAAGTGGTGGCTACCGTCACTGGATGTTCCTGAAATCTTATGGCACGCTGTACGGCTGCGGTTATATTTTTGAAGACGTAAAGATGCAGCCAGATGATTCCCACACCAGCATGTCAGATGGCTCAGGGAAAGCTTCGCCAGAAGCACCTGTCCCTTCTGCTCAGGGATCTTCTGAAACAGAAACAACCGTCACCACTCCTGACACGGACTCCGGGGCTACAAGTGATGCAGGTGGTGGCTACCGTCACTGGATGTTCCTGAAATCTTATGGCGAGCTGTACGGTCGCGGTTATATTTTAGAAGACGTAAAGATGCAGCCAGATGATTCCCATACCAGCATGTCAGATGGCTCAGGGAAAGCTTTGACAGAAGCACCTGTCCCTTCTGCTCAGGGATCTTCTGAAACAGAAACAACTGTCACAGATGTTGACACGGCCTCCTTGCTGACGAACGATCAAGAACAGTCCGACGTCGATCCAGATTCTTCAAACATAGGAACGCTCCAGGAAGATAGTCCAGACAAAGAATTGGACTTAGTTGATCAGCATTAGTGACTTGCATCACTTGTGACGGATACTTTGGCAAGGAGAACTGATTATGTGTTTTGGAGGTGGTGGCGGATCAGCAAAGTGCCCTGAACCAGGGTGGGTTCTTTGGCACCATTGGGACGGTGGCGGGGATTGGGGCTGCTGCGCTGTTTTAGTCGTCGGGGAGCCAGTCTTCTGTCATAATCTGGTCAAACGTCCATGGGCATTGGTCTGGAAAGCTGTTGTTGTTCACAAGATAACGTTTGTTGGTTATGAATAGGTTCATCTGCTCGATAGCTCTTTTTTTAGCTTTAGGGTAACTGTTTGATAAAGACTCGTCCTGCCGGGGTTGTAGGTGTGGGTGTTTTTTAATTAAATCACTAATGTCGTTACGTGCATTGGAAATACTGATAAACCAGCTTCTAAAAGTCTTGGGTTCATACAGGTTTGGGTTAATAACAAAGGTTTGGTAATGATACTTGAGTAAGTGCAATACCAGAGTAACAAGATGAGATTCCAGATTATCGGCATAATCCCCCATTCGTAGCTCCATAGCCTCCAACAAATTGTCGATGTCAAGCTGGTCAAATTGTCGCTGGGCTAGCAAATCCCGTTGCTGTCCTAGCCACTTGTGGTAGTCAGTTCTGTATAAATCAGTCATTGTCTGTCTCCGGTAGCCAGTCTTCTGTCATGATCTGTTCAAAGGTCCACGGGCATTGGTCTGGGAAGCTGCTTCTATCAAGTTTCTGGCTTTCACTACGGGCGTGTTGATTCATCTCCTTAACTGCAAGCTTTTTGCTATCTTGATAAACGTCGGTTATCAGCTCATCAGCCTTGGATTCCAGACAGCGGTCACCCTTTAAATGGCGATTGATCTGAACTCTTGATTGCCCAATACTAGTGACCCATAAATGGGCTACCATACTTTCCACCCAAGGGTCTTTTAACACTCGTTTCTGATAATCGTATTTGAGTAGATGCAGCAACAAGATAGTTAAATGAGACTCAAAAGCCTTGATACTGTTGCCCATCTCGTACTCCATCGCCTCCAGAAGATTGTCTATGTCGAGCTGGTCAAATTGCCGCTGAGCCAGTAACTCCCGTTGCTTGCTGAGCCATTGGGTGTAATCGGTTTTGTATAGGTTTTCCATAAATCACCTCCATTGCCCTTCCACTGTAGGCAAATAGCAGAAGGGAATCAAAATGAATTACCAAAGCACAGATGCCTTTGCCGGGGGCTTTGCCCGTGGTTTTGGACTGGTCAATTCGGCCATTGATGCCAAGGAGAACCGTCAGTATCGAAAACAAATGATGGGGATGCAGAAACTAAGTTTAAGCAACTATTTTCAAAGAGAAACAAAGGCTCTAGTCTATGCTGTTTATTTTCATTGAACCGGTACCTCTGTCATCTTATGCAACAGAAGCCTATCGTCATTTTTGACTCCGGAGTCGGAGGTCTCAGCATCTACCAGAAAGTCAGGGAGAAACTGCCGTCTCTGTCCGTGATTTACTGCTCTGACAGTGAAGGTTTTCCCTATGGCCCAAAGTCTGAAAATGATGTGGTTGACCGAACTCTTCATTGCCTGTCACGGCTGGTTAATAACTTTCACCCCTCCCTGGCCATCATCGCCTGCAATACAGCCAGCACAGTTTCTCTGCCCAGGGCCCGCCAGCTGCTCGAAATTCCTGTTGTTGGCGTTGTGCCAGCCATCAAACCTGCCAGCCAGACTTCAAAAAAACGCTGCATTGGCCTTCTGGCCACGCCGGGAACCGTTGGAAGAGAATATACCAGTCAGCTGATCCATGAATTCGCAGGAGACTGTGAGGTGATTCGGGTAGGCAGTAGTGAACTGGTGCACCTTGCTGAACAACATCTGCGCGGTGAAAAAATAAACCCTGATGATCTGAAAAAGATTATTGAACCGCTGTTCAATGGCACTAACTGGCCAGACTGTATCGTTTTGGGTTGCACCCATTTTCCATTGGTTCAGGAACTTCTGGATTCTGTCGTACCCGCCCCCGTTACCTGGATTGATTCCGGTGAAGCTATCGCCCGCAGAGTGGCCTCTTTGCTGGAGGTGCATTATTCCCATCATGAAGGGCCTGTTGAACATCGCTTCCTTTATACGGGCTCAAACAAATCAGTCACATCATTGCTGCCTGCCCTGGAAGCCATGAATTTTTCGGAAATAACCTGTCTGGACTGCCTGACCGGGATTACCCCGTCAGGCTGACAATCAAAGTTCTCAGAAATGTTGTAATACTCAGTGGCATGCATCAAAGGATACATGGGTCTGTTTTGCCTGCCTGCTGTGATCCGGATTCTCGTCTACGCTCAATGCCATGAGTTCATTATCTGTCAAAAACCAATCAGCAGTTTTCAATCCATTTGATACCTGAAAGGCGATGTTATGTTTATTCAAAAATTAAGATATTCAAATTACAGTCTGGTGTTGATGCTCATCATGCTGCCACTTGTTTCACCTTATGCCCGTTCTTCTCCATATTTAAACTCTAATTCCTGGCTACAATCTCTGGCAACCATGTTTGTTCTCCACTCCGCTATTAACCGTCCTGACAATCAAAATAGCGGCTTTGCAGATGCCAAAAATCTTAAAACTTGCGAAGGTAGCTGTCAGTTTGAGCCACAGTTGCATGAATATTTTAAAGGCACAGTTGTTCTTTTTGTCAGGATTGATCATGGCCCTTGCCCGACAGGGAATTTTGATGAAAAAGAGGAGATTTGGTTTGGGCTCTGGAATCGTCAATATAAGTGGGTCGATTTTTTTATGATGAAGTTAGAAAATCATACATTGGATACAAGAAAAGGTTACGAAGGACGGTTTTCTTATTCTTACAAAGGAGATGCGGCAGGCGCTAATCTGAAAATCTTTTTTAAGGATGTACAGCCAGAAGAGGCCGGATTTTATGGCGCACGCATCCGTTATGACTCCTTCCCACCAGTTATGTTCAGCTGCGATCTTGAACTAAGACACATTCATCATGGGCCAGTGAATCCAAACATTGCTGTTCTTGAGGGCAATGAAGCCAGATTCCAGTATAGGTTCAACCCCACTGTTGATAATGAGATACCATCACTGGATTCGGTTCGCTTTGGCCCCCAGCAAAAAAATGGCAGTATCGAAACCTACCTTTATTGGCAGAAAGACAAGGCAGAAAGTATTTCCTATGAAAATGCCGAAAGACAAGTACCGATGAATTTTTCCAGTCCGGGAAACACATCGCTGAGTTTTTCCAATCTGAAAAATATTTCACTGGATCTTTCCAATCTTGGAAACTACACCTTCGCTGTGACTATGCACGGAGTCAATTTAACTGATGCTGGTCGTTATCTTTGTGATATAGAAGTGACACGCTCTCTAAAAACTTTCCACACGCTAACCACAGACCTGGTTGTCAAAGCAAATCTCTCCGACCCTGAGGTGGTAGAAGCATCCACCCAAAGCCCATTTTCGCAAACGCATACTTTCTATCCCGGAGATACCAGAACCCAAAAAGCAGATCTTGCCAATAGACTCAACTCACCCATAGCTATACATCAGCCAATATCTCAAGAACCGCCTCAACAGGAGTGTCTTTATCCCAACCCCGACTGGAAAAAATTATCACGAGATTACAGTAAGGGAATAGAGACAGGAATCGCCGTTGGAATCCCCGTGGGGTTCGTTTTAACTACTATAGCTGCTGGTATTATCTATTATGTTCGCAATTTGCGAAAAAACCATCACCATCATCTTATTGAGGGCGAGTTTATTCCTGGTTATGATGTAATTATGCTTGACACCAAATGATCATTAAGTAACTGGCCAGATACTTATGAACAGAATTTTAACCCTATTCATGCTGCTATTCACTGCAATAACTTATGCAGAATGGGTAAAAGTAAACCCGGGCAAATACTCTGACTATTATCATATGCAATATGAACTGAAGTCTGGCGAGTACAGGATTAACGAGCACTATGGTTTTAACCAGGGTGGTCAATTTGAAATATTGGTGCCCAAAAAATACTTTCCTATACCTGCACCAAACTGCAAAAAAAATATCATTATACGAATGCCAGCTTCAGAGAATGAAGGGCGAAAACGAGCACTGTACGATAAGCTGCTGGCGGGAGAGTCAGTAGTAGTCACATTGGAACTTAACCCTTATGTCAATGTCACCAACGAATCGCCATTAGAATTGGAGTTACAGTACTGTAACGTGTTTTTCAGACAAAAGTGGGGGGATTACTACGACGCACTGTGAATCACGCTACAAAATCAATTGCGGCACTCCTCACCTGAATTAAGGCTGTCGCAAAGCTCTCGTTTCCATGCAGGGACCCACAGGGTCTGAAAACTTGGGAACCAGGGTTTTGCGACACCCTCTTTAGACGGGGGAAGATCCAGGTCGCTGACCAGATGCTTATACCTACAACGGACTCAGGTTAGCGTAAGCCATCATCAACCATTTTGAACCTTCCGAATCAAAGTTGACCTGAACCCGGGCCTGGCCGCCTTCACCCTCATAATTCAGGACCACCCCTTCACCAAAGACATCATGATGAACACGCTGGCCTAAAGCCAATCCATGGTCAGATGTTTGAACAGAAACCGGACGAGTAATTGATCCACCCAGACGCACTTCCTGCATCAGCTCGCCGGGAATTTCCCGAATAAAGCGGGAAGGGCGATTCATGGTGTCACTCCCGTAGAGTCTGCGATTCTCTGCATAGGTAAGATAGAGCTTTTCCATAGCCCGGGTAATCCCGACGTAACAGAGTCGTCTTTCTTCTTCCAGGTTACCTTCTTCCAGAGACATCTTATGGGGGAACAGACCTTCTTCCAGACCGGCAAGAAAAACCAGCGGAAACTCCAAACCCTTAGCTGAATGAAGGGTCATCATCTGAACGCTGTCTGTAAATGGGTCAGCTTGATTGTCTCCGGCTTCCAGAGCCGCGTGGGCCAGAAATGCTGCCAGCGGAGACATGGGCTCTGTCTCTTCATCCTGATCGAAGTCTTCAATATCAAATTCGCTGCAGGCGGTGACCAGTTCCTCCAGGTTTTCTACCCTGGCACGACCTTTTTCCCCTTTCTCTTTCTCATGATGATCAATCAAACCAGAGACGGATATTACATGGTCGGCCAACTCCCCCAGATTCAGCTCATCACCTGAAGCACTCAGGCTTTCTATCAAGTCAACAAATTCACCCAGAGAACGACCGGCTTTGCCACCAATGGCACTGGCGGCAACAACAGTTTTGACGGCACCCCATAAACTCAGGCCCTGTGAACGGGCTGTTTCACGGAGTTTTTCAACGGTTTTTTCACCAATGCCACGAGTAGGAATATTGATAACCCTTTCGAGGGAAGTGTCGTCATCAGGTGAGCTGACCAGTCTCAGATAGGCCAGAGCATTCTTGATTTCCGCCCGTTCAAAAAACCGCTGACCACCATAAATTCGGTAGGGAATGGAAGCCCTGAGCATGGCTTCTTCGAGAATACGGGACTGGGCATTGGAGCGATAAAGTATCGCTATACCACTGCGAGCCATGCCCTGTTCAGAAGCCTCACGAATACGATCGGTGATAAATCGGGCTTCATCCATTTCGTTAAAACCGGCATAAAGCTGGATGGGCTCTCCTTCATAACCGCTGGTCCAGAGCTCTTTACCCAGCCTGTCCGGGTTATTGGCAATCACTGCATTGGCTGCACGCAAGATGTTACTGGTAGAGCGATAATTTTGCTCAAGACGAATGGTTTGGGCTTTCGGAAAGTCTTTTGAGAATTGTCGTATGTTTTCAATACGGGCACCACGCCAGCCATAGATCGACTGATCGTCATCACCGACGATCATCATTTTGTCCTGATCACCGGTCAAGATCCTCAACCAGGCATACTGAATGGCGTTAGTATCTTGAAATTCGTCCACCAGCAGGTAACGGAATCGCTCTTGATAGTGCTGAAGAATATCCGGTCTTTTCAGCCAGAGCTCATGTGAACGTAGCAGCAGCTCACCAAAATCAACAACACCTGTTTGGTTGCAATAGTCATGATAAGCCCGGTAAACATCCAGCATGGTTCTTTCAAAAGGATCATAACCCGGATCGATATAGTCAGGTCTGAGCCCTTCATCTTTCTTGCTGTTAATGTACCATTGGGCCTGACGGGGAGGCCACTTCTGTTCATCAAGGTTCATGGCCTTCATCAGACGTTTGATCACCCTCAGCTGATCATCGCTGTCGAGTATCTGAAAGTTCTCAGGCAAGCCTGCATCCTTAAAGTGAGCCCTCAACAACCGGTGAGCCAGCCCGTGGAAAGTTCCAACCCACATGCCACGAGGTGGAATCCCGAGCAGTTCTTCGATACGGCTTCGCATCTCTGCCGCTGCCTTGTTGGTAAAAGTCACTGCCATAATGGAGTAGGGCGACATGCCTTCAGCCTGAATCAGCCAGGCAATACGATGCACCAGTACCCGGGTTTTACCACTGCCAGCTCCTGCCAGAACCAGCAGTGAACCCGGAGGACTTGTGACCGCCTGTCGCTGGGCATCGTTCAGGGAGTCAATGATAGGGGTTACGTCCATAGACAGCATTCTTTCCAGCTAGATAAAAACCATGCAGTCCGGCTGCTCAATGCGCAACCAGAGCCGTTAAGGAATTGTACAAGGTTTTAGCAACATCGTCGTAAACTCTCGTTTGGACGAAGGTTTAAGACAATTCTGCTAAAAATCACTAACGTGAGACATATCTCACACACTTTGTCGTATTTTTCTCTTGTTCTTCTCAAACATTTTTCATAATTTCGTAACTGTCAGAAAGCATCATAAAAACAATAAAAATCAAAAAGAACAAAGAGGTGCCGCCATGGCTAACAAAGATATACAGCTTAAGAAAGATTATCTTCAGGAAGAAGAAATTGTTCGAGACGATTTACCTAATAAAGGTTCAAAGCGCGCACTGCAGATTCGAAGGGCCCTGGAAGACAGAAAAGAAACCAAAAAACTCAGCTCGTTCTTCGGCGACAGCTACTGGGGTGATGTTTGACCATTCATTTTTTCAGCCCCTTATCAAGGGGCTGAGATTTTGCTGACCATTCCAGATTTTACTTTCCCACCGCTTTCTCTATCGCAATCCTGATATAATCTGACTCTCTTGCCGTTGTCTGTTTAGCAGCCATTAACCATCTTATTTGCGAGCTAGAAAACAAACAACAAATCGATTTGTTAGAAAAACACGGGCATTTACTACCAGAAGTGTTATAGTATAACGTTTGTTTTAGATACTGATACAGTTGCCTCCCTATGATTTCCTCAAGAAAACCAAAGATAATACTCTGGCTGGCTGGCCTTTTTCTCTCTTTGTCGGTCTGGAGCAATGAACCGCCCAAAGTACTGACCTCTATTAAACCTTTACAACTGATTGCGGCTTCCATCACCGAAGGTGTTACTTCTGCTGACGTGTTACTTCCTGCTGGTGCTTCTCCCCACAGTTACAGCCTGAAGCCTTCAGACGCCAGAAAGCTTTATGAAGCCGATTTTGTTTTCTGGGTCGGACCCGATATGGAAGTCTTTCTGGATAAAACCCTGTCAGGTTCAATAAAAGCGACCTCCGTGCCTTTAATGCAGGAAAGTGAGTTAAAGCTTCTGAAAATTAATGAAGGCGAAGAAGAGAACCATGATAATCATGGTGGAGAAAACCACGATGATCATGCCGGAGAAGATCATGATGATCATGAGAACCATGATGACCATGCCGGGGAAAGCCATCATCACCACGGCGAGTATGACGTCCACATCTGGCTAAGCCCCGATAACGCCATAGCGATAGCCAAAACCCTGTCAGAGAAGCTGAGTGAGCTGGACCCTGGGCATAAAAAGCAATACACAGATAATTACAACGCATTCAAAAAAGCGGTACAGGCAGCAGATAAGCGCAACATCAGCAAACTGACTGACTACCATAATCAGCCCATGTTCGTTTTCCATGATGCTTATGGTTACCTTCAGAAGCATTACGAGCTGAATATTGTCGATCATTTCACTGCAAACCCGGAACAGCAGCCGGGTGCGAAACATCTGACTCATCTGCAAGAGAAGCTTAAAAAAGCCGGTAATAGCTGCGTTTTCCGTGAACCGCAGTTCCAGCCTGCTTATATTGACAGGATCATTGAAGACACCAACGCCCATGTTGCTGTGCTCGACCCTCTGGCCACAGATGTCGCTGTCGGCCCTGATGGTTATATCGAGTTTATGGACAGTTTGACCAACACCATCGTCAGCTGCCTGAAGCAGTAATTACAATTTAACAAGAGCCCCGTTAAAAAGAGCCCCGTGAACCTGCAATTGACAGGTGATCGGGGTATTTACTGAAGCCTGAGCCCCATAAAACTGCCACCAAGAAACGCGGCTACTGCCAGAAAAGGCAGCAGGGAAGCCAGCAGGGTTACCCACATTTTCAACTTTGAACGCTCCAGACGCAGATTCCATCGTTCTTCCGAAAAGGTCTGGTCATCATCCAGCTCTGTGGATAACCCGCAGCTTGAACAGGTCACCTGCCACATTTCAGTGTCCCCAACCATCATGCTGGCCAACTCTGCTTCGCCCAGACAACAGGGACACTTTTCCAGTTTCATAACGCCTCCTTGCATTTATGCACACATCAATGACAGTTTTTTCCACATCTTTTAACAGGTTATCCACAGATAAAACCTTTACTCAAGGATTATCTTATTCATTAGCTGGCCCTAATGTCACACCTCTGCCAGAGTTTCAAATGGCAATATCGCCAGCTAAATGAACACGTATGTTTTGAGTCAGGGCTTGTGTGGCAAATGCCTGAATCACTTGTTTCAGATTTTCTTGCGGCACATAGGCAATAGAAATATGGTTGCTCTGGTGACCCGCCATCAGGTCGTCACGACCCACTCCGTCCAGTACACAGTTCATCAAAGGCCACTCTTTGCAGGTTGCATTAAGACGACGCTGAAACTCTTCCTGAGGCAGTTCGAAGGCCGTACCGGTACCGATATGCATGTGAACGTCTGTACCCTCATAGTGCGCTCGAGCCCACACAAACCTGCCTGCTTTACTCTGGCCGCTCACCGTAGAGCCGCCTAAGGGGAAGTACATGGCAGGCTGTCGGTGACCGATAGCACCGCCGATTCCCCCCTTGATGTGTTCGAAAGGTACAGAGCCGGAAATTTCGAAATCCCAATAAAATGTACCTTCAAACTCACTGCCCCAGCGAATATCGTGCAGCGTTGTCTCCGATGGCAGACCCAGACTGTCGAGCAGGCGAAACAGCATGGTTTGTGGAATAGCGGTCCCCATGTCTACCTCGTTAATGCAGGGAATGGGCTTGCCTTCGGAAATCACGTCTCCATTGTCGTCTTTAATCGGAAAGCGGGCGGTTGAGCCGATGGCACCTTCTGCAAAGTCCGAGGCAGCACAACTGTCTTTCAAACCCTGTTGATACTGAACCCCAACGCTTGTCAGGCCAAAACGTTTGGTCGCACGAGCCATGGCAATCATCATGGCGCACTGCTCTTTTACCTGCTCGCGGGTCAGCTCGGTGGCAGCATCGCTACCAAATTTGAAGGCCATACCGCGATCGACATACCATTGCAAACACTCCTCACGCAGCTCTTCTGAAACAAGACTCATGTCGTGCAAAAGCGCGGACTGGGATAATGCCTCAATGGGCATACCAATCCTGACCAGGCATTCCTGTGGGAATACGCCGTTCATCATGCCCATGCAGAACATGTCGTAAAGTCCCATAATCTCCTTGTTTTCGAGAATGTATTCTCCCACCTGCTGACCTATTTTACCGGCTTCAGTGCCAGTCACAGGGTGTTCTTTGGTGATCTCTTTCAGGTAGGAGGTATCGTGTTCAATCTGTCCGCTTTCCAGCCAGGCTTGCAGACCCATGTAAAAGAAATCATCATCAAAGTTTTCGGACCACAGGCGGCTGTAATCTTTGCCAAGACTGGTCAGGGTGCCAGCCATACACAATGCCCCCACCAGACCGGGCCATGTGCCATCGAAGTTAGCCAGCAACAGGATAGGGCCCCTGTGATGAACCAGAGAGGGTGCTATGTGATGCGAGTATTGCCACGCGGTCATCAGCACAATAACCGGAGCCTCAGGGTTAATCGAGGCCAGAACATCAGAGCCTTCACGCTGGTTGCTGATGAATCCGTGTCCCTGTTCCTCTTTTACGGGATGGGCGCGGCGGGCACTGAAATCAAACTTCTCTTTCAAGACCGCCTCCAGTTTTCTCTCAAAAGACTGCTGAACATCCCAGCATGTCTGATTCGCAGTATCCCTGAGATCGCCATTTGCAATAACAAAGACTTCTTTATTTTGCAGGGCAACAGGTTGTCTTTTCTCAGGCAGGGTCAGGGTTAAAGCAGTCACAATTTAAACCTCCTTAGGCCGTCTTTGTCTGATTAAAATTCACTCATAATGTTTTTGTACTTCATCTGGTCTTCGAACATTTCTTGAAAAACCTTGTACTTGGCATCATGAAAAGCCCGGGTTGATGTTTGGGGTTTGATAACCTTGCCTGTGGATGACATAGCGGACATGGCATCCTTTAACCCGGCAAAATCACCGCAGGCCGTTGCCGCCAGCATGGCAGAACCAAGGATCACCGCTTCGTCCTCTTTACTCAGGATGATTTCGCAACCCGTCGCATTAGCGTGTTCACGAAGCCACAAGGGATTTTTTGTAACTCCGCCACACATATGTATGCGATTTATTTGATGCCCGGCATTGTTCATTGTCTCAATGATATGACGTGTGCCGTAGGACACTGATTGGATAGCAGCCATGTAAATTTTAGCCAGTTCGGTCAGGTCCTCATTTAATGACAAGCCTGAAACCATGCCTTTTAAATAAGGGTTAGCCCGAGGTGAACGGTTGCCATGATGGTAGCCCAGCAGATGGAAATGGGCGGTAAAATGGGGATTTTCAGACTCAAGGCGGGCCACCTCTTGGTTCAGAATCTCATATGTACTGCGCTTTTGCTGCTCAGCCAGTTTCATGAGTTCAGGATAAAAAGCATGGTCGCGGATAACGTGGTCGATCAGAGAGCCGACGGCCGACTGTCCTCCTTCATTCAGCCACAGGCCCGGCACCATAGCACCCCAATATGGTCCCCAGACACCATCAACAAAGACAGGTTTGCTGCTAACGGCCATATGACAGGAAGAAGTTCCGCCAATAATGGCCAGTGTTGATTCAGGCTGGTCGCCAATAATGCCAAGCCCTCCTGCATGGGCATCAATCATGCCAACTGAAACGATGGTACTGGTTGTCAGCCCCAGCTCTTTTGCTGCTTCATCAGTCAGCTGTCCAGCAGGCGAACCGGGATCAATGATTGTCTGACCGATTTTTTCATCGACAATCAGGTCTTCCAGATCCAGCTGCTGAAACAGAGAGGTATCCCAACGTTGGTCGTGGGCAAGATAAGTCCATTTGCACACCTTGGTACAAGTGCTCCGAAGGTCCTTGCCACTGGAGCGGTAAACCAGGTAATCCGACAGGTCGAAAAAACGTGCAGTGCGTTCATAATGCTTCGGCAGGTGACGTTTTAACCATTTCAGTTTAGGCAGTCCCATTTCGGGGCTGACTTCGCCACCGACAAACTTCAGAACCTCACTGTTGGTGGCATTGATTTCGGCTGCCTCGGTTAATGCCCGGTGATCCATCCACATGATGATATTCTGATCATCCCGTTCTGTGGGCGAAACGGTCACAGGGTTATTATTTGCATCAACAGAGACCAGGGAACAGGTTGCGTCAAACCCGATGCCCTTTACCTGTTCCGGATTGATAGCTGAATCCTTCAAAACGGTGCTTACAACCTTGCAGACCTGTTCCCAGATATCAGACGACGATTGTTCAACAAAGTCTGCGGCAGGGCGAAACTGCCTGATTGGACTGACGGCCAGGGCAATTTTCTCTCCCTTTGCATTGAACAATCCCGCCCGGGCACTGCCGGAGCCGACATCGACGCCTATGTAGAAATGTTGCATAAGTTGTTGTCAGAGAACCCTCGCAGATGACTTCGGGGATGATGAATGTTTGGCGCGTATATAGGTTCCTGACATAGACACACAGCTCCTCGGGCTATTTTGCTGAATCAATATTAGGCTATAAAACAGACAGCGTATTTTTATTACGGAATCTATTGTGATGAGACTGAATCAAGATCCAAATGTATTACTCATGGGCCACCCTCTGCTGTTTCAGGAACAACCCCAGGTCGACGTCAGAGAAATAACTTCAGATGACTTTCAGCACAACCTTGAGATTCTCAAGCTGAAGCAATTAAGTACCCTTGGAGTAGGACTTGCCGCCCCCCAGATAGGTTGGCCCGCCCGTGTTCTCAGTGTTGGTATTTCAGAACTTAACCGGTTCAGATATCCACAGGCTCCGGACATCCCTTTTGCATTCTGGATCAATCCACAAATCACCGATTTCAGTAAAAATACCTGCTGGACCTGGGAAGGCTGCCTTTCAGTTCCGGGCATGAGAGCCTGGATTGAGCGCCCTGAAAGCATCACAGTGGTTGGATATAACGAACACGGAGAGCGGCAGGAAAGCAACCTTTCAGGCTTTACTGCCCGGATAATGCAGCATGAACTGGATCACCTTAACGGGAAGCTTTTCCCTGTGAGGGTGGAAGATAAAAGTCTGATAATTCCCAATCAGTCGATTGAGTATCAGGAAGAATGGGCAGAAGGCTGGCCAACAGAAAATGCCCGCAAGACGACGCGCGGCCAGATTTCTAATAGGTGCTGATAAAACTAGAAGATCTCATCGCCGCCATCAATCAGATGGGTCGTATCATCCTGATCACGTAACTCTTCACGATACCGGCGACGGTTCAATAACTTCTTCTGAACCGGATCTGGCAGCTCGGTAAACTGAATGATCTGCTTATCAATGAGCAGGTCAATCAAATCTTCAAGTACCCGGATAAAGTCGGCATCCGCCGCCTGCATGACCTTGCCACCGATGGTCGGGTTTCGTTGCAGGAAGTTATGGACGGCTTCATCTTCAAGATTGACGATTTCCCAATCGTCAGTCAGCGGCTGGTCAGCAACCGCCTGAATTTCACCTTTCTCATCTTTGAGTGCGTATAGCATCCTGCTGCTCCTAAATACGCCGGTTGATAGGTAAAGACTCTAGCAAATCGGATATCAAACCCCGGCTGATATCAAACAGATCGTCACCCTGCAAGCCTTCACTGGCACCGTTTATATCCCAGATCACTTCACCACTGCGGATATCAATAACCGTCAGTCCCATAGAAACATTGGGCCTGCCACTGTCATCGTAGTACCACTCGAAAATCTCACCGGCAATTGCAAAGCTGATATCATTTTGCATAGCCCACTGTTTGCCATTCTGATAGCGATGAGCCGCTTCCAGCGATTTTGAGGCAGTCGTCACTTCTGACTCAGGATACAAGCGGGCTTCTTCAATACCCCGTGAAGGCAAATTAACCATCAGTATTCTTTCTACCTGAGTAGTGATACTGGAGGCTTCGCTGTGATTGATAAAAGGCAGGACGGCCCAATTAGCGGTACCTGGCAGACCTTCACGATACAGACCTGAAGAAGCGGCCGTACCACCCAGACCACCTGAGTCATTAAAACCTGCATACTGACAGCCTGTCAGGGCCAGCACTGCAGTTAGAATCAGTATTAAAAATCCGGGCCTGGCTTCATTGAACATAATCTTTAAGTTCTCCATGGTTCAACCTTAACCATTGCAGGGCAACGATAGCCGGAGCGTTGGAAATACGACCATCTTCAACCATCTGCCAGGCTTCTTCTACTGCCAACACATGCACTCTGATATCTTCGCCTTCTTCCGGCAGTCCGTAAACCCCACCTGCCGATGAGGCATCAACAATGCCGCAATAGAGCATGAAACGTTCATTGGTTGCGCCGGGGCTGACGTAAAAATTGGATACCGGTAAAAGATGCTTCACTTCACAATCGGCTTCTTCTTTCACTTCACGAATGGCAACCGATTCCAGAGATTCACCCGGCTCGGATATGCCCGCAACAATTTCCAGCAACCAGGGGTCATCATCGCTCATCAGAGGGCCTATGCGAAACTGTTCGACCAGTACGACTTTTTCCAGAAAAGGGTCATAGAGAAGTACACCCACAGATGGCACTCGCAAAACCGCTTCCCGAACCAGAGTCTTACTCCACCCCCCCTGAAAAAGGGCATGCCTGACTTTATATCGGCATAGCTTCAGAAATCCAGACCAGACTCGCTCTTCACTTTCAACATGAGCGTCTTCGACTCCCAGACCAGATAATTTCATGGCACACCTTATTGATATAAATGATGCTGAAGAATGTAATCATGAACCGAAGGCAAGAGCAAAGCAGCCACGGCTTCCTTGTTGTTATCGTCAGAACTTCCTGAAACTAACAGCTCTCTTACCTGAGTGCTTCGAATATTCTGTCGTTCCAGTGCAGTAAAGACCTGCCAGCGTTGTTCAATCTCTTCAGACCGATAGAAGCGTTTCCAGATCCGGGGATCGGCATTATCGGGCCCTCTGATAAAACCCAGCTGATCCCCGGGGTATTTCTGCTCCAGGAGTTCCAACAAATCAAAGGTATATACCGGTTTTTCGGGATTATCTGCCAGCATTTTCTGCTCAATGTCTGAGACTTCTATCTGACATTGAGGCAGTTGTACCGCATTCACCAGCTGCTGGCACATGGCCACCCGATGATGAAACGGTAACATCGACTTGGAAAAAGCGTGGGCAGCATTGGGCACCAGCAATATCAGGTCAAACTGCTGTCGGGCCTGTTCCAATACATCCAGATGCCCCAACGTCGGCGGATTAAAAGCAGAACCCAAAACTCCTATTTTCCTGGCGGTCATGATGTTGTTTCCAAAATGACACTCTTCGGTACTTCCACTTCGACTGCGATGGGCAGATGATCTGAAATTGGCAGATTCAGTACACCGACCTGATGCACTGTCAGGGAAGGACTGACCAGAATATGATCCAGTGAACGACTGGGACGCCAGCTGGGAAAAGTGTTCAGTTCTGAGTGAACAGCCTGCAAGTCAGTATCTTTCAGGGGTGAGTTGTTTAGCAGTTGTTCAGCGTGGGTATTCATATCGCCCATCAGGATCACATGATTGTAAGTTCTGACCAGATCCCTGATATAAGAAAGCTGATTATTTCTGGCCCTCTGGCTGAGAGCCAGATGCATCATCGCCACAACTAAAGGATCCCCCTGGTCACCAAACTGGGCAACGATAGCTCCCCGTCCGGGAATCAATCCTGGCAGTTTATGATCCTCAAGAATGATGGGTTTGTATCGGCTCAGCAATCCGTTACTGTGCTGCGCCAGTTTTCCGAGATTCCGATTCAACTGGTGATACCAATAGGGAAACTGGCATTTCAGGGCAAGGTATTCGGTTTGATTGATAAAGCCACTTCTGAGGCTGCCACCATCGGCTTCCTGAAGAGCTACCAGATCAAAATCAGGGAGGGCGGCAGCAATCTGATCCAGTGTTCTTGCGCGTCTGGAATGAGGCAACAGATGTTGCCAGCTGCGAGTCAGATAGTGACGAAATTGCTGGGTGTTGATGCCTACCTGGATATTAAAACTCAGTAGACGAATGTGTCCGGGCTTTTGTGATCGGGGGTTATAGACCAGCTCACTGCAGTGAACAGATCCCGGAGCTCTGTCCCTCTTCAAGCGAGAAGACAAGGCCCCCTTGAAAGCTCTAATCGGCATCAGTTAAACCTGAATTCTGGATGCTGGTCAGCCCGGCATCCATTTTGTCGAAGAGGTCAAAATGTTCAGCTTTTTGCCTTTGACTCTTCCTTAACCTTAGGCTTCAGCTGGGCTGCACGCTCATCACGCACTTTCTTGATCAGGAAGTCAGCAATAACGGGCATGTTTTCCAACCCAACTCTGGGCTCAATTACATATCGGCCATCGACTACCAAAGCTGGAACACCATTGAGATGATAACCTCTGATTTTTGCCCCCCCCTGATTCATCAGGTTCAGAACTCCGAAGGAATTATAGAAGCTTGCAAACTGCTTGGAATTAATGCCGTAGCGCTCCTGAAGAAAATTACCCATAGTTTTTACGTCGCCAAGACGATTATTTCTATTCTGGATTTCAACAAAAATACTTTTGTGTATCTCGTTCAGTTTTTTCTCTTCAGGTATCATGGTTTCCAAGGTGTAGTAAAGCTGGGCATGGGTTTTCCAGATGTTTGGACCAAAGAAACCGGGCGTACGAAGAACGCGGGTGTCTTTTTCCAGAGAAGGCTTCCAACGCTCAACAATGGGTTCCAGAGTGTAGCAGTGTGGGCAGCCATACCAGAAGACTTCAGCCACTTCGATCTGGCCTTTCTTCACTGAAGTCTGAACCGGATCAGGCAGTACCCGATAGTCCTGACCTTCCTTATATTTGTCTTGCACAGCAGCCTGCGCCATTAATGGCAAAACCAGAGCCAACCATAAAAATTTCAGTTGTTTTGGCATCTAAAAACACTCCAAGGCTTTTATAATGATCTATCAGAGTGACAAGTTAACAGAAGTCTGGGCAGTGAGTCCAAGCAGAGGTAACCCTCTCTGTTATCCTATCGTATCGATCAGGAAAGATAAGGTATTTTCAAGGCAAATTCTTGTTGAATGTCGGACTATTGATAAAAAATTTTTTACGTTAAAAAGCCCATACAAAGAAAAATTTTTCTACCTTTCTTCCAATCATAAAAAAACGGTTTACAACTTATCATTGCAAACCGTTTTTTGTGCTTACGGCTGAATCGCCAGACATCAGTTCTGCTCAACCAGCCGCCGCTATTGCCGCAGACCACTGATGTAACTCGACAGAGCGTCTACTTCTTTGTTGCTCAGTTTTTCAGCGATGCTTCTCATCACTTTGGTATCACCGTCATTAACACGCTCACCTTCTCGGAAATCACGCAACTGCTTGGCGGTGTATTGAGCGTGTTGACCACTGATTTTCGGGAAGCCTGCCAGGGAATTACCCTGACCCGTTGGAGAATGACAGGCTGCACAAGCAGGAATGCCTTTCTTCTGATCACCAAAGCGGTACAGCTGTTCACCCAGCCCCACCTGTTGAGGATCGGCTATCCCCTTTGGCGCAGGCTGGCTCGCATAGAAAGCAGCAATATCTTCGATATCCTGTTCTGTAAGCTGCCCTACAAAAGGCGCCATTTCCGGAACATTCCGGTTACCGGCTTTAATGTCTGAAATCTGTTTAACCAGATAGCGTTCGCCCTGTCCTGCCAGATTGGGGAAATTGGGCGCCAGGCTTACACCTGTTGCTCCATGGCAGGCGGTACAGGTTGCCACTTTGGCTTTTCCAGCATTTGCATCCCCCTTCGCAAATGCCACACCTGATACCCCCAAGGACACTACCAGACCGAAAATAACTTTTTTCATTAACCTGACCCAGCTACGGCACTTGCCATGAGTGACTGTTATTATCCCAACCCTTCCAGTCAGCTGCTCAGCGTCTGATTGTAAAGGCGGAGACCCCTCTGTCTTTACAAACATCCTCTTTATTCAGCTACTTTTTTCGACCTGTGCTCGGCCTCTATTCTGAAAAAGCTGGATTAAAATGGCTGCATATGCCTCAAAACGATGGCCATTATATACCTTAATGCTATTTTCCGATAGGTCGTTGAGCCCAGTAAATTCGCCAGTGTTCAGACAAACTGTTTTTTTTGGGGGCATTTAGCCTGCGACCAGCGGTTGCCAATTGTCGGCAAATACTTCGCGGCTATTCCATTTGCCCCACAAGTCAAGCAAAATTGCGCCAACTTTTCATTTCTATAGCGAAACTCCCGGACCAGGAGCCTGACCGAGACTAGCGCCCGTAGCGAGGACGGCAGAAAATTGAGGATGAAAATTCGGTTTTGTGAGGAGAATAGCGAGCTATTTGACGAACAAAAGCGGATTTTCAGACCAATTTGCTGCCGCCGCAGTAGGGCAGTCTATTCTCGGTCAGGCTCCTGGGGAGCTACCTGACAGGTCTGACACATGAGTGAAACCAGAACCGGTTTAAATTATCGCAAGGCCAAATTTCTGACCAGCGCTCCCAAGCTGAAACTGTGCCCGCCCGACAATGGCAGGGAAGTTGCCTTTGCTGGTCGCTCCAATGCAGGTAAATCCAGTGCGCTGAATACCCTGACGGGCTCAAAAATTGCCCGTACCAGTAAAACTCCCGGGCGCACCCAACTGATCAACTACTTCAATATCGAAGAGAGCATCCATCTGGTTGATCTTCCCGGTTACGGCTACGCCAAAGTACCGGAAGCTGTGAAAATCGAATGGCAAAAACATCTTGATGATTATTTAACCAACCGGGAATCTCTGGTGGGTCTCGTACTGTTGGTTGATATCCGCCACTCTCTGAAGGAATTTGACCGAATGATGCTCCAGTGGAGCATTGAATCCAGAATGCCACTGCATATTCTTTTAACCAAAAGTGACAAATTGAAGTCCGGTGTCGCAAAACAGGCCCTGAACAACCTGAAAAGAGAACTCTCGGAATATCCGCAAATTTCGATACAACTTTTTTCTGCCCTTAAGAAAACCGGTGTTGATCAACTGGCACAACGTCTGGATACCTGGTTGCTGTTGGATGACGAAGCGCTGGAATAAAAAAAGCTCCAGCCAACGGGGGAAGATGGCTGGAGCGCCAAGCTCCTTGACAAGGAGAGATCAAACACACAGATTGCAGTGAGAGAAAAGGGAGGGGAATTTCTCTCACATCGGACTATCGACCCGAACAGAAACCTTACAGTTGTAAATCCAGCTTCCAAACGAGACTCGTCCAATGCCTGACGCTCTTCGAGGCAAAAAAAAACCAGTTACCAAAGGGGGGGGCGGTAACTGGTTCATTGCAGGCTTAGTCGGGGAACACAGCACTGCTTTAAATACCAACACTAAACACACACAACATACACAACATACACACAACACACACAACATACACAACATACACACAACACACACAACACACACAACACACACAACACACACAACACACACAACACACACAACACACACAACACACACAACACACACAACACACACACAACATACACACAACATACACACAAGGACTTGGTAACAAGGTTTTGCCTCGCTATACAACTTTTGACAACTGAATTTTTAAAAAGTTCCCGATAGATGAAAATATTTTTGATTTTTTTTCTGACAGGTCATCAGGAAAAAAAAACCGGCTACCAAGGGGGGAGGTAACCGGTTCCTCGCAGACTGTGTCGGGAAACACAGCGTTGCTTTTATTGCCAACACTAAACACACAAGGAGTTTGCAGAAAGGCTTTTCGCCTCCCTACATATACTGAGACAATCAAAATTCAAAAAAGTTCCCGAAGATGTGAAAAAAAATAATATTTTTTTCACATCTTCAAATCTTTCGTGGAAACATTACCCTCATTGATGCATCAGTGAGCTTCATCCCAGTTGTATCCGGAGCCCGCTTCTACCACCAGGGGAACCTTCAGGTCTGCAGCCTGGGACATTTTTTCCACAACACCGGCTTTTACGATCTCCAGCTGATCCTCTGCTACTTCCAGCACCAGCTCATCGTGGACTTGCATAACCATTCTGGCATCCAATTCACTCTCTGAAAGCCACTGATCCACATGAGCCATCGCTCTTTTTATGATATCTGCCGCTGTTCCCTGCATGGGGGCGTTGATCGCAGTCCGCTCCGCTGCCTGACGACGCATACCATTGCGAGCATTGATTTCGGGAAGGTAGAGCCTGCGTCCAAACAAGGTCTCAACATACCCTTTTTCTTTGGCAGACTCTCTGGTTCGGTCCATGTAATGAAGCACACCAGGGTAACGATCGAAATAAAGGTTGATGTACTCTTGTGCTGACTTTCTGGAAATACCCAACTGTTTGGCCAGTCCGAAAGAAGACATTCCGTAGATTAGACCAAAATTAATCGCCTTGGCACTTCTGCGCTGCTCTGAAGTGACCTCATCCAGCGCAACGCCGAAGACTTCCGCAGCTGTGGCTTTGTGAATATCCAGACCCTGCGCAAAGGCTTCCAACAAACCGGCGTCATCAGAAAGATGAGCCATGATTCTCAGCTCTATCTGTGAGTAGTCAGCAGCAATCAATTGATAGCCTTCAGGAGCGACAAAGGCCTGGCGAACCTTGCGTCCTTCCTCGGTACGAATAGGAATGTTCTGAAGGTTAGGATCAGAGGAGGACAAACGACCGGTTGCTGTCACCGCCTGATGATAAGAAGTATGAATTCGCCCAGTGGCCGGATTGATCATCTGGGGCAGCTTGTCGGTGTAAGTCGACTTCAACTTGCTAAGGCCACGATGTTCAATCAGAAGTTTTGGCAGGGGATAATCCAGTGCCAGCTCCTGAAGCACTTCTTCAGCGGTGGAAGCTTGCCCCTTCGGTGTTTTCTTGATGACCGGCAGACCCAGCTTCTCAAACAGAATCGCCTGCAATTGTTTGGGAGACGCCAGGTTGAAAGGCTCTCCCGCTGCATCATGAGCCTGCTTTTCAAGCTCATGTAGACGCTCGCCAATCTCCATACTCTGCTGCGCCAGCAGGTGGCCATTAACTCGGGCTCCCTGCCTTTCCATCCGCGACATAACAGCTACCAGGGGCATTTCTATATCACGAAATACAGAGTACAGAGACGGCTCATGCTCCAGTTGAGGGGCAATCGTTTCATGCAGTCTCAGGGTAATGTCGGCATCTTCCGCCGCGTAGGGCGCCGCTATTTCAAGATCAATCTGGTTGAAAGTGAGCTGCTTTTTACCTTTGCCTGCAATCTCTTCAAAAGAGATGCATTGATGGTCGAGGTACTTCTGAGCCAGGCTATCCATATCATGGCGGGTAGCGGTTGAGTTCAGCACATAGGACTCAAGCATGGTATCCCAATGGATACCTTCCAGACTGATATCATAGTTAGCCAGCACACTTTTATCGTATTTCAGGTTCTGGCCTACTTTTTTCTTTTCAGGATTCTCCAGTAGCGGTTTTAGCTGCTCCAGCACCCAGTTTCTATCCAGCTGACCGGGTGCGCCAACATAGTCGTGGGCCACCGGAACGTAGGCGGCCTTACCCGCTTCTACAGCAAAAGAGAGTCCAACCAGTTCTGCTTCCATATAATTCAGACTGGTGGTTTCGGTATCAAAAGAAAACAGCTCCGAGTCATTCAATATTTTCTGCCAGCGGCCAAAAGTCTCTTGATCGAGAACCGTCTCATATTCAGCGTGTACAGCTGGCTTGGCCGACCCAGTTTCTACGCCTCCGTCCATGTCTTTTTCCAGTTCAGCGATCATGGAACGGAATTCATACTCTTTATAGAGAGTCAGCAAAGCATTTTTATCTACCGGTTCCGCTTTCAGGTCCTCAATTGCAACAGGCAGCTGGACATCGGTTTTGATAGTGGCCAGATCCCGGGAAAGCCGCACAATATCCTGGTGCTCTTCAAACTTGGGAGCAAAATTTTTGCTGCCCCTGAAGCCCAGGGCAGGGACTTCATCCAGACGTTTGGCAATCTCGTCAATACTGCCAATCCCCTGTAACAGAGCCAAAGCGGTTTTCTGACCAACCCCTGGCATGCCGGGAATATTGTCACTGGAGTCTCCCATCAGGGCGAGATAATCAATAATCAGGTGCGCTGGAATACCAAACTTGTCCACAACGCCATCCAGATCAGTACGGGTATCGTTCATGGTGTCGATCAAAGTGACATGCTCAGAAACCAATTGCGCAATATCCTTGTCACCGGTTGAGATGACGGTAGCAATTTTTTTCTCAGTGGCTTCTCTTGCCAGAGTGCCAATGACATCGTCTGCTTCCACACCCTCAATCATCAACAACGGCATACCCAGGGCTCGAACCATTTCGTGAATCGGTTGGACCTGTGAGCGCAGATCGTCCGGCATAGGCTTGCGGGTTGCCTTGTACTCCTCGTACAGATCATGCCGGAAGTTTTTCCCCTTGGCATCAAAGACGACCGCTACAGGACTGCCCGGATACTCCTTAAGCAGACTCTTCAGCATGTTCGTCATCACACGGATAGCACCTGTTGGACGACCGTCTGATGTTCTCAGGTTCGCTCGTTCTGAAGCATGGAAAGCCCGATAGAGGTAAGAAGATCCATCTACGAGCACAAGGGGCGGATTGGCTTGGTCTGACATTGCTGAATTGATCTCTGGTTAAAGAGACTGTCGCAAAAGTAGCATTCAGACATTTATATAACTGAACACCATCGGCTACAGCCTCCCAAATATTGGAGTAGACTGCTATTTTAATCTCTTTTTGCAAACGGACACATGGTTATTACTTGGGGCATGCTATGAAATCAGTAACAGGTTCAATGGCTTTTGCTGCAATCATGTCTTTATTTCTTCTCGGCTGCGCCAACTCTCCACCGTCATCCAACCCGACAGAAGCTGCTCTGGAAAAGCCTCCCAAAGTCGTTCAACCTGAATCGACAACGATCAGCAAGGAAGATTTTGAAAAAATTCCTAAAAACCTGCGTCCGGAAGATCTTGAGCAAAGGGATGACACTACCGTAGTCATTCGTCCCGGCAGCCAAGGAATCATAAAGGAATACCGAATTAATGGCTTTCTTTACGGGATCCATGTCACCCCCGAGTTTGGCGAACCTTACTATCTGGTCGCAGCGGATCATATGGGTAACTTTATAGATCCCACCAAACCCGAAATGCTGATTCCATCCTGGACTATTTTTAAATGGGAGTAGATGGCTAAGCCTTTACTCTCAGTGGGTGCGGGATTCCCGTCAGGCTGCTACCTGTTCACGATTTTGCAATGATTTCTGCTTAAAACGCCTCACTATCACCAAGATTGTCTAACCTGAGTTTTCAACTTACATTCAAAGGAAAACTCGAACATTGCAAGCTGTAAAAAAATTCTTGCTGATTTGGATCGCGGCCTTCAGCAAAGTCAGCTCAAATTGCTACAGCATGGACGAATATCTTGCCTTTTTTATGGCGCACGGCAGAACACTTTTGACCACCCAACAACTTTTTGTTGAGGTCACATCCACGCAAGCAATATACCTCAAAGAAGCGAATGTCCTTCCATTCCCTGACACACATTGCATAACTACGAAAATCCAGGGAGAACAGCTGTGTTTCGGGAACAAGGATCCAGCCCGTGTCCGGCTCCAGCCCACCAAAAGCATCAAGCTCGGACTATCTCCCCAGAGTATTTCACAACTGAAATTCAACGCATCACTCCCATCATCAACTTCAGTGTCCCTTGCCGGGCAGAGTGTATTCCCTGAGTTTGACTCGGGGACTGAAGCTTACAAACAGGGCAGATGGCCGAAGTTATTTCGCAGCTATTGGGAATGCACAGATGGGCAGGTACGTGAGGGTAAACAGGACGGAGAGGATGAAACTATCGAGTGGTATGTCTTTGAAGAGAGTGGGAATGAGCCTGATGACTCCAATGATGCAAATATTCGATATGAAGAGCCAGCTCACGAGGAGACACCCTTAAAGCCTGATACCCGCTACTGCCTGCCGCGCTGTTCCGATGATCAAAGCCAAATAAGCAGAGCCTCGCCCGGTGATGGAAACAGTGAAGGAGCGACAGGCAATGAAGGCCAATCAAGTCCTGAGAATACCAAGAATCAGGAAAATGAGGATGAAGGCACGAGCGAAGACACATCAGAAAACGCGGAGACAGAAGAAAACCATCATGAAAATATCGAGCCTTGCCGTACTTGTGGTGAATCATTTTGTGAGCACCCCGAATTCTACTTTGATACCCCTACAAAAGCCAATTTCCCCGAAGCCGCCTCAGAAACAGCAAAGCCCCATACCTGCATCGCTCCAGACTGCAATCGCCGGTTCACTTCTGTTTCCAACCGAAATGCCCACGCTCGCAGGATACATGGCAGGGAAAAGCCTCATGCCTGCACCGATCCTTACTGTAATCGCCGGTTCGCTGTTATTTCCGACCGCAATGCCCACATTCGTAGGATACATGCCAGGGAAAAGCCTCATCTCTGCACCTATCCAGACTGTAATCACCGGTTCGCTTCTGCAACGGAGCGTGATAGACATATTCGCAGGATGCATACTATGGAAAAACCCTATGCCTGCAGCAATCCAAACTGTGATCGCCGGTTCATTTCCAATTCCGACTGCAACATGCACTTTCGCAGAATGCATAATAGGGAAAAGCCCCATGCCTGCATCGATCCAGGCTGTGATCGTCGATTCGCTTTTATTTGCGACCGTGATGCCCACATTTTCAGGGTGCATGCCAGTGAAAAGCCTTATGCCTGTAGCGAGCAAGACTGTGATCGCCAGTTCGTTACTGCAACCGAGCGTGATACCCACACTCGCAGTAAACATACTATGGAAAAGCCCTATGCCTGTGACAAACCAGACTGTAATCGCCGGTTTGCTTCTTCTGCCAGCCTTAATGCCCACGGTCGCAGGATGCATAGCGAGGAGCCAAAACGCAAACGCCAGAGAATTGAAAATCAGAATCAGCCCGTCAGCTCTGACGAAATTGACCTCCCGCCCGGTTCGAAATGAATACTCTTTCGATTATGGATAGAAGTTTGGTTATAATATAACATCGTTCACCAGCTACCTTTCATTATCATGATCAGTGTCCACCAGCATCACGACCATCATGTGTGTATATCAGAAGCCTTGCAGGAGGCTCGTATACTCTGTCAACAGAGGGGAGTCAGGCTGACCCATCTCCGTGAGAAAGTACTGGAACTGGTCTGGCAGAGCCATCAACCCGTTGGAGCCTATGAGATTCTTGCCCAACTGACGAAGCAGGAAGAGCGGGTAGCTCAACCCCCCACGGTTTATCGCGCCCTGGACTTCTTGTTGGAGCAGGGCCTGGTTCACCGTCTCTCCTCTCTTAACGCTTTTATTGGCTGCCCGCATCCCGGCATAAAACATAACAGCTGTTTTCTTATCTGCGAGAAGTGCCGCGTGACACAGGAAATCGATCATCAGGCCATTAACCAGTCGATTAGCTCCTGTGCCTCTGATCAGGGATTCAAGATCGTTGACACTGCGATTGAACTCACAGGTTTGTGCTCAAGCTGCCAGAAATTCCAAGAGTCATTATGAGTTCAGACCAAGCCTCTGCCTGTAAAAAAACGTCTGGCCATAAAACAGTAACCACAAAGGATCTGAATACACCTATGTCTGAAGAGACGTTAATCAGATTGAACAACATCCATGTTGCGTTTCGGGAACGAGAAGTCGTTTCCGATATTTCTCTGGACGTAAAAGCGGGTGAAATCGTGACCCTGATAGGACCGAACGGGGCCGGTAAAACGACACTGGTCAGAGTTGTTCTGGGCCTGCAGACACCTGATTCCGGTAGCCGGACCATGAAAGAAGGCCTGCGTATCGGCTATATGCCACAAAAATTACATGTTGACGAAAGCATGCCCCTGAGCGTTAAACGCTTTCTTTCTCTGACCGGACAATCAGGAAAACAGATTCGTTCGGCACTGGCAAGAACCGGAGTAACCCACGTCATCAACTCACCGGTTCATTCGCTTTCAGGCGGAGAGCTTCAGAGAACATTGTTAGCCCGGGCACTGCTCAACAAACCTCATCTTCTGGTGCTCGATGAGCCGGTTCAGGGAGTAGACGTCAATGGTCAGAAAGAGCTTTATCACCTGATCACCGAACTCAGAAATGGCAATAACCCTGAGCTGAAAGACGGCTGCTCTGTCTTAATGGTCTCCCATGACCTTCATCTTGTGATGGCCTCAACAGATCGGGTCATTTGCCTTAACCAGCACCTCTGTTGCTCAGGTCACCCTCATCAGGTTCGTCAACACCCGGCCTATCTGAAACTTTTTGGTGGAGAGTCCGAGGAACTGGCTGTTTACGCCCACCACCATGACCACGAACATACTGTTGATGGTCATATCATTCACAAGAAAAACACCGGGAGCACTCATGTCTGAACTGCTCCTTACCGCACTGCTGGCAGGATCAGGGGTTGCTATAGTGGCAGGGCCTCTGGGTTGTTTTGTCGTCTGGAGAAAGATGGCCTACTTTGGCGATACCCTCTCTCATTCGGCACTTCTGGGCGTAGCCCTGGGGCTGCTGCTCGATGTTGATCTTAATCTGGCCATTGTAGTGTGCTCGCTGTTTCTTGCGGTTCTCCTGGTCTCGCTGCAGGAACAACAAAAAATGGCGTCCGATACACTCCTGGGGATTCTTGCCCATAGCAGCCTTTCTCTGGGTCTTGTTGCGATCAGTTTTTCCGAGAACGTCCGGATCGACATGATGTCCTACCTGTTTGGAGACATTCTGGCGACCTCACCCACAGACCTGTTCTGGATATACGGCGGCGGCGCACTGGTTCTCATCACTCTGGCCCTGCTGTGGCGACCTCTTCTGGCCATGACTATTCATGCAGAGTTGGCCCAGGTTGAAGGTTTTCCGGTGCGAAGAACCAAACTGATTCTGACCTTACTGATGGCCCTTGTGATTGCTGTGGCCATGAAAATTGTTGGTGTGCTTTTGATCACTTCACTGATGATTATCCCGGCCGCAACAGCCCAGAGGTTTTCCCGAACACCGGAACAGATGGCTATTATTGCTGGCATCATAGGCTTGCTGAGCGTGGCAGGAGGACTGACTGCATCCTGGCAACTGGATACACCGTCAGGACCTTCCGTTGTCGTCTGTAGCTTCCTGATTTTTGTTTTGGGTCTGAGTTTCAAACGCAGCTGACCGATGGGCCAGTCCTCCTGGCCCGGAAGCTTGATAACCGATAACAGAGTTATTCCTGGTACAGCTCATCAACACCCACCATTACCCGTGTCAGTTTTTCTGAATCCAGAGGCGGGCGGATAAAGCCGTGGTAGTCCCCCTTTGGATTGATGATGACCAGGTTAGCGCCATGATCCACCAGATAGTATTCATCTTCCGGATCGATGACCGGTGTGTAGGGGATGTTCATTTGCACGGCCAGGTTATGGATAGCTTTCTGGGAGCCCGTCACACCCACAAAATCAGGGTTAAAATGTGGGACATAGCCATTAAGCTTCTCTACTGTGTCCCTGCGTGGATCTACTGTCACCATGAAATAATGCATTTTCTTTGCCATTTCAGGGTTATCGTTCTTCAACAGCTTATCCATCTGGTTCAACTGACCCAGCGTAGTAGGGCAGATGTCCGGACAGAAGGTGTAACCAAAGTACACCAGGGACCATTTGCCTTCGAGATTGGCTTGGGTAAAAGGTTGCCCCTTGTTATCCACCATACCCTTCATTTCAAAGGTGCGTGGCTTGTCGAAAACCACTGTACCCATTCGCTGTAACTCTTCCAGTGTCAACGATGGCTTGTTTGTGTACTTGTAGAACGTCAGACCCATAATGACCGCAACAATGGCCACCAGAATCAATACTGTTTTATTCACGTTGTTTCTGATCCCAGATTCCATGGACAATCCTCTGGAGCCCTGAGCTCATAAAAAAAGCCCTCGGCTCGTATACAGCTCGAAAAAAACTGTGGCTGCTTTCAAGCCTATGCCTGTTAAAGCCACAAATAGAACGTGTAATGATCCACCAGCAATACCACGAAGAGCAACATCAAATAGGTAATGGAATACTTGAACGTCTTGATGGCGGCATGGGGCCTGCTTTCTCGCAACAGAGCAATAGCCCAGTAAAGAAAGCGCCCCCCGAGAATCAATGCACCCGCCAGATAAACAGTACCACTCATGCCGGTCAGGAAAGGCAGAACACTGACCAGAATCATGATCACTGTATACAGCAAAATATGCAGTTTGGTGTATGCCTCTCCATGAGTCACCGGCAACATGGGAATGTCCGCCCTGGCATATTCAGCTTTGCGATGAATAGCCAAAGCCCAGAAGTGAGGAGGCGTCCAGGCGAAAATAATCAAGACCAGCAGCAGGGCGTGTCCTTCAAAGTGTCCGGTCACTGCCGTCCATCCCAGCAGGGGAGGGGAGGCACCGGCAATCCCGCCAATGACAATATTCTGTGGAGTAGCACGCTTTAAAATCAGAGTGTAAATCACGGCATAACCCATCAGTGAGGCCAGTGTCAGCCAGGCGGTCAAAGGGTTGACCAGAAACACCAGAATCCCTATGCCCAGCACACCCAGAGTAAAGGCAAACAACAAAGCCTGAAGTGGCTCAACACGCCCTGTGGCTACCGGTCTCTTGTGGGTTCTGGCCATAACCGCATCAATCTGTCGATCGACCACATGATTGATCACCGCAGCGGAAGCGGCCGAGAGAGCAATGCCCAGATTACCAAACAGCAGAATATCCAGGGGCACCATGCCCGGCGTTGCCAGGCACATACCAATCACTACCGTCAGAACCATCAGGGCGACCACCCTGGGTTTGGTCAGCTCAAGATAATCACGCCAGTGAGCGGATTCCTGCAGGGATGCACTACTGCTCTTTTGAATGACCTTACTCATGATTGAACCTCACTGAATCCTTCAGATATGTTCATACGGAAGTTGAGAGCCACCAGTGTCAACAGCAAAACAGCACCTCCCAGATTATGGGCCACTGCCACTGAAAGTGGCAGGCTGCCCAGGATGTTACTGACCCCCAAAATGACCTGTAGCAGCAGAGCCAGAAGCATCAAAGTGGCCAGCACTCTCAGGCTGTTTCGGTTATTAGACAACTGTGTATTACTATATCGAAGTACCTGTACAAAAAGGAACAGCAGAAACACCGTAGTCACCAGTGCCCCTAATCGGTGTAAAAGATGTATAGCAGTCCGGGCTTCAGAGTCCATTTTTCCACCCAGATAATTCGGACCAATAGACTGGCTGACATTCAAACCGTCGGCAAAATCAGCCTCAGGCAGCCATTGCCCCTGACACATAGGAAAATCAGGACAGGCCAGGGCGGCGTAGTTGGAGCTGGTCCAGCCTCCCAGTGTGATCTGTAAAATCAACACCAGCAGTCCGACAGCGGCTAAGCCTCGCAGCCGATCTCTCTGGCCAGAGGAGGGGAGTTTTGGCCAAACCAATCCGGATAAACGAAGGGTCAGTAAAAACAACAAACTAAAGGTAGCAAAGCCACCCAGAAGATGAGCGGTCACCACCTGGGGCCAGAGCTTTAATGTCACAGTCCACATGCCGAAAGCCGCCTGCAGAATAATCAGCCCCAGAATCAATAAAGGCAGTTTTAATGGCTGTCCCGGCTCTTTCCTGTTCCGGACGGCCTGAATGGCGATCATCAAAACCAGCAGCAGCAGGGAGCCTGCGACATACCGATGCACCATTTCAGCCCAGCCTTTGTCGACCTCTACCGGGGCATGGGGAAAGAGTGTTTCCGCTATGGCTATTTCCTGCGCTGTTTCAGGTACTGTCAGGAAGCCATAACAACCTGGCCAGTCAGGACAACCCAGTCCTGCGTGAACCAGTCGTGTATAAGCCCCTAACCCGACAACCACAGCGGCCAGCAAGGTTGCAAACAGGGAGAGATAAAAACCCGTTCTCTGTCGTTTTGTCTGGCTTCTTGTTTTTTTAATAGACGCTGTCGTCATAGAACACCTTTCAATGTCAGCCGATGTTTGATGCTTTAAGCAACTTCCTTAAGTCTTTTAATAAATCTCCACCGTACTGCCCTGGCTGATACTTCATCATGATATTCCCCAGGGGGTCAACGATGTAAAAGCCATTGGTTGGCCATTCTCTTTTTTCACCCGGGTTTTTACCCAGAGCCTTCAACACCGATTCTTTACGACTGCCTAACCAGATCAGATCAGGGTGTTCGCTGAGTAAACGCTTGTTTAATTCAGGATTCGATGAGGAAGAAATGAACACCCGAACGACCCGGTCACTGTCTCTACCCAGCGCCAGATGCGCCTGACGGGTTTGATAGAGCGCTTCCTGACAGGCCTGATCAGAACAGGCATCGTCACCAAACACCAGAACCCCCCAACGTCCCTCCAGCCCCTGCAGATCAAACATTTCATTATTTTTCTCAAGCGTCATACTCTGGAAGCTGGCAGGGGGTAACAACAGTTCACCTTTGTTCGTACGACCATCCGGCACAAACTGTGTTCCAAAGAAATAAAAGTACCAAGCCAAACCCATTGCCAGAGAAGGCATGAGAATAACCAGAGCCAGTTGCCAGCGACTTTTTGCTTTCTTTACTCTTTTCATTCTTATAATACCCGGTTGATTAGATAGTCACATTTCTGCACTCAAAATATAAAAGGAATCCGGATCATCCCCGGCTCCGTCAAGGTCCATGAGGGCATAACCGAGTTCTCCATATTCGGGAGGTCTCATAAACCGGAACGCTGACGACAACCAGGTTATTTGTGCCGGTGTTTGCAGTGAAATATCACCATCGACCTGAATAGACAGCGGTGTCTCATCCTGATGTTGAATGCCCAATTGAGTAAAAACAAGCTCCCGTTGACCTGACCAATTGCGTAATCTCTGCATAGTCGTCCGAGTCAGACCTGACCAATTGAGTAATCTCTCCATAGTCATCTGAATAAGTGTCCAAATGGGATGCGTCTTCTGATGACTGTAAAGCAGCTTTCCCCGCGTACAGATCGGGAGCATATAGTTAAAAAGAGCAATTCCACCTCCGAACGTTGGCCCTGTACTCGCGGCCAGAAAATTCAATGGAATATTGAACCTGCCATTATCAGTAGTGCACCTGACTATGGGTGTATTCCATCTCATCGCTGAACTGATGGCTAACATTGCAGAGGCCATACTTCCGGGTGAGTATCTGAGCAGTCGGCTTGGTCGTTTACCACTGTTGTGATCGTCTTTCTTTTTTTTCATCTGGGTCGCCATACCCAGATCAAACTCGCTCACTGCCAGAACCGTTTTCTTCTCGCAGCTGCCTCCTTCACAACCTTCAATTTTATAGGCACCAAAGGGCATAGGAGCGCCATATACCAATGTCCGAAGGGCATGCATCGGGTCACGCAATCGGAGTGTATTCGCAATGTCGTTTCCCTTACCCGCCGGTATAACACCGATAACAACTTGTGGTTTACCTTCAAGACCCTGAACCACCTCATGGATAGTGCCATCGCCACCAACAGCAACAATCAATAACTGATCTTCCTGATCGTGTTGCACCTGTTGCCAGTCCAGATATGCCTGCATTGCCAGTTCCGTTGCATGACCCGCATGTTCTGTAAAAAAAACGTTATATGTCGCTTGTACCGCAGCTGCAGCCTGGTCTTGTGAGCCAACTGCTGTATAGTGCTGGTCGACCGCTTCTTCAATTCTGTCCCAGACCCTCCAACCTTTACCATTATTACTGGCAGGATTGACGATAAAGCAGGCGTGACGAATCGTTGCAAATCCATATACAGGAATAAGAAACACAAAAAGCAGCAGGACATATAAATAAAAAACTCGACTACTCACAGTAAACCATCCCCTTTTCTGTCAGTCACGGATACCTGTTTTTGTTGGCATTGATCCGGGCCTGGCGGTGGCAATTGCCATAGATACAAACCCAGCCATTAAAAACCATTGGATAGCTTAGCTGAGGTTTTTCTGAGAAATAGTCTGATAGCCACACTGAAAATTTAAATGGAACCCTGCTTTTTCCTGGCTCTTTAATCCTCCACTTCATCAAGATACATCAGGGCATGACCGAGTTCTCCATGTTCGGGAGGTCTCATAAACTGAAACAACCCCCTCAGCCAGGTCACTTGTGCGGGTGTTTGCAGTAAAATATCACCATCGACCTGAATAGACAGAGGTGTCTCAACCTCGTTTTCAATATTCAGTTGAGTAAAGCAAAGCCGCTGCATACCTGGCCAGTGGAATAATCTCCCAATGGTCATCTTGATAAGTCTCCAAATGAGGTGCGTGCTTGTCTCCATGTTAATCTGAATAAGTGTCCAAACAGGATGAGTCCTGTGCTGATTATAAAGCAGCTCTCCAAAGAATCTGGACGGACCCATATCGTTACAAAGGGTAAGTCCGCCTCCTACCGTCGGCCCTGTCCCCGCTGCCAGAAAATTCAAGGGGATATCATGATAGCTTCCACGATCAAAACGACACCTGACATTGGGTGTATTCCATCTCATTGCTGAACTGAAGGCTAACATTGGATAGGCCATACTTCTTGGTGAATATCTAAGCAGTCGGCTTGGTCGCTCACCACTGTCGTGTTCATCTTTCTTTTTTTTCGTCTGGGTCATCACACCCAGCTCAAACTCATTCACTGCCAGAACCGTTTTCTTCTCGCAACTGCCTCTTTCACAACCTTCAATTTTGTAGGCACCAAAAGGCATAGGAGTGCCATAAACCAATGTCCGAAGGGCATGCATCGGTTTACCCAAACGAAGTGTTTTCGCAATGTCGTTTCCCTTACCCGCCGGTATAACACCAATAACAACTTGTGGTTGACCTTCAAGACCCTGAACCACCTCATGGACAGTGCCATCGCCACCAACAGCAACAATCAGTAACTGATCTTCCTGATCATGTTGCCCCTGCTGCCAGTCCAGATATGCCTGCATTGCCAGTTCCGTTGCATGACCCGCATGTTCTGTAAAAAAAACGTTATATGTCGCTTGTAGCGCAGCTGCAGCCTGGTCTTGTGAGCCAACTGCTGTGTAGTGCTGGTCGACCGCTTCTTCAATTCTGTCCCAAACCCTCCAACCTTTACCATTATTACTGGCAGGATTGACGATAAAGCAGGCATGGCGAATCGCTGCAAATCCGTTTACAGGAATAAGAAATACAAAAAGCAGCAGAACATATGAATAATAAACTCGACTATTCACAGTAAACCATCCCCTTTCTGTCAGTCACGGGTAACTGTTTTTGTTGGCTCTGTCCGGGCCCGACAGAGGCATTTACCGGAGACACAGACCCAGCCATTGAATAACGTAGCCGAGGTGTTTCTGAGAAATAGTCCCACTGCAATACTCAAAATTTACATGGAATCCTGCTTTTTCTTCGCTCTTTCGTCCTCGGCTTCTTCAAAGTACATGTCAAAATAATCGTAATCACCATATACGGGAGGTCTCATAAAATGGAACACTCCCGGCAACCAGGTTATTCGTGCCGGTGTTTGCAGTAAAATATCACCATCAACCTGAATATCCGGAGGTGGTTCCTTCACGTGCTCAATGTCCAGTTGATTAAACTGAGCCCGTTTGAGGCCTGACCAATTGAATAATCTCTGCATAGCCACCTGAACAAGTGCCCAAAAGGGGGGATCCCACTTCTCACCATAAAGCAGCTCCCCCTGCGAACTGTCTGCTCTGACACCATCCTGAAGGCCAAATTCGCCTCCGATTATAGGCCCCGTGACCCCTCCGGCCAGTATATTCAGAGGGATATGGAATCTGCTACCCCCATTAATGCTGCACTTGACCATAGGTGTATTCCATCTCATTGCTGATGCGAGATCTGAGAGTGGATAGATCATATTTCCGGGTGAGTAACTCATCAGTCGACCCGATCGTTCACCGCTCCCGTAATCATTTTTCCTTTTTGTTAACTGATTCGTCACTCCCAGATCAAACTCATTGACTGCCAGAACCGTTTTCTTCTGGCAACTTCCTCTTTCACAAGCTTCAATTTTATACGCACCTAAAGGTTGAACGGCTCCATAAACCAGTGTCCGAAGGGCATGCATCGGGTCACGCAATTGAAGTGATCTTGCTATATTGTTTCCCGTACCCGCCGGTATAACCCCAATAATAACTTGTTGTCGATGAGCTTCTAAACCCTGAACCACCTCATGCACAGTGCCGTCCCCACCCACTGCAACAATTAACAACTGATTCTCTAATAACTGCCTGGCCGAGGCGGACTTCAACGCCTTCCTCCCGGCTTCTTTATAATATAATAACTTCTTCTTTAATAATTTATGCTCGTCCCCCTGCAGCTCCTGCTCCTGTTGCTCCCGCTGCTCCTGATGCTCCTGCTGCCAGTTCTGATGAGCTTGCGTTGCCAGATCCGTTGCATGACCTGCATATTCCGTAAAAAACACTTCAAATGTCACTCGATCCTGAGCAGCAGCCTCGTCCTGTGAGCCTACTGCTGTGAAATAATGATTGACAGCCTGTTCAATACTTTCCCAGACTCTCGCACCCTGTCCATTATTACTGGCTGGATTAACGATAAAGCAGACGTGGCGGATATCTGCCAATATGCTTTTCGGAATCTCTGGATATGGGTTTCCCGGAATCACCGCAAATCCGTTTTTCGGAACAAGAAATACAAAAAGCAGCAGTCCATATAAATAAAAAATTCTGCCAGTCACGTTGAGCCATCCTATTTTCTGTAAGTATCGGGACTTTTTTTATGTGGTTTTTGCCAGCTTCCAGAAGACTGATGTCTCCATCTGCCATAGGACCCAGCATTAAAAACCATTAGACAGCTTAGACGAAGTTTTTCCGTGTAATGTTCAAGCCCTGCTTAACGTTTAAAAAATTCAAGTAAAGTCAGCTCTTCTTCACGACGCATTGCCTCATAACCGAAATCACCGGGTTCAGGGGGTCTCATAAACTGGAATACTTCTGGCACCCAGGTTACTTGTGCCGGGGTTTGCAGCAAAATATCACCGTCAACCTGAATATTCTGAGGTGCCTGACCGTGCCCAATGTCCATTTGAGTAAACCAAGTCTGTTGCAGAGCTGACCGATTGAATAATCTCTGCATGGTCATCTGAAAAAGTGTCGAAATCGGGTGAGCCCTCCGCTGATTGTAGAGCATCTGTCCCTGGTCACTGTTCGGACGCATACCATTAAAAAGTCTCACTCCACCTCCAATCGTTGGCCCAGTTCCCGCTGCCAGCAGATTCAGGGGGATATTGAAGCTGCTACCGCCATCAATACTGCAATCGACTGTAGGTGCATGCCATCTCATTGCTGAACTGAGGGCTGACATTGTATAGACCATTCTTCTGGGAGAGCATCTCAGCAGTCGGCTTGGTCGCTCGCCACTGTCGTGTTCGTTTTTCTTTTTTGTCGCCTGAGCCGTCACACCCAGATCAAACTCATCCACTGCCAAAACCGTTTTCTTCTCGCAAGTTCCTCTTTGACAACCTTCAATTTTGTAGGCACCAAAAGGTGTAGGTCTTCCATAAACCAGACTCCGAAGGGCATGCATGGGATTACCCAAACGAAGTGTTCTTGCTATATCGTTCCCCGTACCCGCCGGTATAACCCCTATAACGACTTGCTGTTGACGATTTTCTAAACCTTGAACCACCTCATGGACAGTGCCATCCCCGCCAACGGCAACGATCAATAACTGATCTCCATAAGCGTGCTGCCCTTGCTGCCAGTTCTGGTATGCCCGAAGTGCCAGTTCCGTTGCATGACCAGGGTGCTCCGTAAAAGACACTTCATATGTCGGCCCTACCAGAGAAGCAGCCTGGTCCATAGAGCCGCTTGCTTTATAGTATTGGTAATGGTCGAGGGCTTCCTTAATACTGTCCCAGACTTTTTCCCCCTGGCCATTATTACTGGTGGGATTAACAATAAAACAGGCGTGGCGAATTTCTGCAAATCCATTTTCCGGAATAAGGAATATAAAAAACAGCAGGCCACATAAACAAAAAATTCTGCTAATCACAGTGAATCATCCTCTTTTGCATCAGCTGCGGACACCTCTTTATGGTGCTTTTGTTGGCTTTGACCCAAGCCTGAACATAGCATCTGCCAGAGATAGAGAAAGAGCAGGACCAGAGCCATCAGGAACCATTGAATAGCGTAGCCGAGATGTTTCTGAGAGGTAGTTTTCATTGTCAGGGGGCGTATCAGATAAGCGCCGGGCTGATTCTGTTCCAGCTTCAGAATATATAGAGGTAGCGTCTGCCCCAATGCTTCCCCCATTCGGTCAAAGTGGATGGCCTGAATACGTTTGGGCCACTCTTCATGCCAGATATCTTCACCCAGCGTGAACGGATTCCCCAATAACCGATAGAGTTTGCCCGTTAACTCAAGTTCTCCATCAGGTGTCTTGATTTCCGGCAAACTGTCTCTGGATTGAGCAGGTATCCAGCCTCTGTTGACCAACAAGTACTGACCATCATTGGCCAGAAAAGGCATGATCAGGTCGTAACCGGCACGACCTTCGTGAATCTGGTTATCGAGAAAAAAAGCCCGACCGAAAATAAAGCGACCACGGACGTTTATTGGCAGATACATGGCATCAGAGTAGCGGCTGATATCAGACAGGCTGAGAGCGGGCATGGTCTGTCGTTCTGCCAGGGTCTGCTCAAGCTCAAGCTTCTCCTGGTATCGGGACATCTGCCAGAACCCCAGTTTGATCAGCAGGGGCAAAAGCAGCAACACCAATAGCGACAACTTAACGCGATAGCTCTTAAGGGATCGATAGCTATACTTCAACATCGGGTGCTCTACCAAACTCCGCTGTTATTCTGATCTGAATGCCTTTAATGTAAGAAAAAACATGTGCGACACAGATTGATTTAACAATCGGTTAAGCAAACCGTTTTTCATCAACTCAGGCATCAGCAGGGAGCGTAATATGTGGTTAAAAATTATTATTGTTGTTCTTTTTCTTGCCGTACTCTTCTGCCTGGGCAGAGGCATGTACTTTCTACTTAAAGGTGATGGCGGTTCCGCCAAACTGGTAAATTCACTCACCGCCCGGGTTGGCCTGACCGCCCTGATCATGTTGATCATTGTGGTGGCCTGGCTGTTTGGAGATGTTCACAGTAACGCTCCCTGGCTGTACCGCTAAACGACGAAAGTCGTTAGTTTCCACCTCTTCCCGGAAATGTCGGGCTCTCCTCATATCAGATAAACAAAGATAAACAGGCCGAGCCAGACCACATCAACAAAGTGCCAATACCAGCTGGATGCCTCAAAAGCAAAATGGTTATCCGGCTCAAAATGCCCTTTATAGATACGAATCAGCATGATCAGCAACATTATGGCACCCAGGGTGACGTGTGCCCCGTGAAAACCCGTCAAAATAAAGAACGTTGAGCCATAGATACCCGCGCTCAGGGTCAACCCAAGCTCATTGTAGGCTTCAGCGTATTCTTCAGCCTGAAAGTAAAGGAAAGTAAAACCCAGAATCAGGGTGAGAATCATCCATACCTTCACCTTGGTTCTCTCCGCCTTTCTGAGGGCATGGTGTGCAATCGTCAGGGTAATACTGGAAGCGACCAGTAACAGGGTGTTCAGCAGAGGAAGATGGAATGGATCGATGACCCCACGGGCTCCCGGGAATGTTTCATTATCCGGGTTGGTCATCAGCGGCCAGTCCGCTTCAAACTCTGGCCAGAGGTGTTCATGAGTGGAAGCACCGTCTCCCTCGCCGGCCAGCCAGGGAACGGCAAAGTAACGGATATAAAAGAGCGTTCCGAAGAAAGCCGCAAAGAACATGACTTCGGAGAAGATAAACCAGCCCATACTCCAGCGGAAGCTGCGGTTCATCTGGTCACTGTAAAGACCTTTGCGGGACTCTTCGATGACATTACTGAACCAGCCAAAGATCATGTAGGCCATGATCAGGGAGCCGCCGAAAAACACATAATGTGCAAACGAATCTTTTACCCCGGCAGACATGTCGTTCATCATCATGCCTGCACCCAACAGCATGGTAAAAAGACCTATCGAGGCAATGATCGGCCACTTGCTCTGGGCCGGAACATAATAGGTACCTTCACCTTCTTGAGCCATCAGAATCTCCTCAGGACGGCAGTGTCCTCTCTCCCATTGTCGTCACATCAAACAAGGTGTACGACAACGTTAGTTTGGTGATATGCCGGGGTAATGCCTGATCCACAATAATTCTAAGCGGCATGATTTTTTCTTCGCCTGCTTCCAATGTCTGGGTGGTGAAGCAGAAACACTCTACCTTGTGCAGATAGTTGGTAGCCTGAAACGGTGAAACACTGGGAATGGCCTGACCGATCATTCGTTCGCTGGTCGGGTTGCGGGCAAAGAACTCCAGCTCGCCAACCTGCCCGGGGTGAACCACCACCTCTGTGACGCTGGGTTTGAAGTCCCAGCTCATCTCAGCATTGTTGGTTGCCACAAACTGCACTTTCACCTTCCGGCTGGTATCCACCTCAGCCGTTTCGGCATTGTAGCGGTATGGATTCGGATCGGTTTTGCCGTTGAGTCCCGTTACCTTACAAAACACGTCGTATATGGGAACCATGGCAAAGCCGAAACCAAACATACCGCCAGCCACCAAGCCAGTCTTGATGACAGTTCTCCGCGACAGGTCGGCCGGGGTATCATCCTTCTCACTCATTACTTCACGTCCGGTGGTGTGGTGAAGGTATGGTAAGGTGCTGGCGAAGGCAGGCTCCATTCCAGACCTTCTGCACCTTCCCAGCTTTGAGCCTTGGCTTTCTCGCCGCCCCTGATGCATTTGATCACGATAAACAGGAACAGCAGCTGCGTGGTTCCAAACATAAAGCCACCGATACTGGCAATCATGTTGAAGTCGGCAAATTGCAGGGCATAATCCGGAATACGGCGAGGCATACCCGCCAGCCCGATAAAGTGCATCGGAAAGAAGGTCAGGTTCATACCGATAAAGGACAGCCAGAAATGCGTCTTGCCCAGCGTCTCGTCATACATATGACCTGTCCATTTGGGCAACCAGTAATAGACCGCAGCAAAGATGGCAAAAATTGCACCGGGTACCAGTACGTAGTGGAAGTGAGCCACGACAAAATAGGTGTCGTGATACTGGAAGTCAGCAGGGGCAATAGACAGCATCAGCCCAGAGAAACCACCAATGGTAAACAACACCACAAAAGCAATACTGAACAGCATGGGGGTTTCAAAGGTCATGGCGCCCCTGAACATAGTGGTAACCCAGTTAAAGACCTTCACTCCGGTAGGCACAGCAATCAACATGGTGGCGTACATAAAGAACAGTTCACCCACCAGCGGAATACCTACGGTAAACATATGGTGCGCCCAGACAATAAACGACAGAAAAGCAATACTTGCGGTGGCATAGACCATTGACGTATAGCCAAAGAGGGGTTTTCTGGCGAATGCTGGCAGAATGGCTGACACAATCCCGAAGGAAGGCAGGATCATGATGTACACCTCCGGATGTCCGAAGAACCAGAAAATATGCTGGAACAGAACAGGGTCGCCACCACCGCCGGCGTTAAAGAAACTGGTGCCAAAGTGGATGTCCATCAGCATCATAGTCACAGCACCGGCCAGTACCGGCATAACAGCAATCAGCAGATACGCAGTAATCAACCAGGTCCATACAAACAGCGGCATCTTCATCATGGTCATGCCGGGTGCCCGCAGGTTCAGAATGGTGGCGATGATATTGATCGCCCCCATGATGGACGAGATACCCAGCATGTGGATGGCAAAGATAAAGAAGGTGGTTGACGGCGGTCCATAGGTGGTTGACAGCGGTGCGTAGAATGTCCAGCCAAAGTTTGGACCGCCGCCTTCCATAAACAGTGTGCTGATCAGCATCACGGCTGCAAAAGGCAGAATCCAGAAGCTCCAGTTATTCATTCTTGGCAGCGCCATGTCTGGCGCACCGATCATCAATGGAATCATCCAGTTAGCCAGGCCGACAAAGGCAGGCATGACCGCACCGAATACCATGATGAGACCGTGCATGGTGGTCATCTGGTTAAAGAAGCCGGGATCAACGATCTGCATCCCTGGTTGAAACAGTTCCGCCCGGATAACCATCGCCATAGCACCGCCGGTCAGGAACATAATAAAACTGAACCAGAGATACATGGTGCCAATATCTTTATGGTTCGTGGTTAGCACCCAGCGCATCAATCCCCTGGCAGGACCGTGTTGGTCATGATGCTCGCTTGGCTTGTCATTTGCGCATGTGTCTGTCACAGCAGTCATGGTTGCATTCCTCACAGTCCAGCCTGATGTGTATTAGTATTCGGCTCATTCACCGCTGGCTTACTGACGGCAGCAGACCCGCCTGAAGCTTCAGCATCCGTCGCTTTGTACTCCCCGGTATTTTTGTATTCCAGAATCTGCTTCGGCGTGACCAGATCACCGGTATTATTACCCCAGGCATTTCTTTCGTAGGTAATGACTGCCGCCAGATCGACTTCGCTCAACTGGGCAGCAAAGGCCTGCATGGCGGTACCCTTCTTGCCGTTCACGACAATATCGATATGCGCTTTGACCTGATCTTTCTCAACAGCCATTTTTGATCCTTTGAGAGCAGGAAACAGGGGCGGCATACCCTCACCATTGACCTGGTGACAGGCCGCACAGACTCTTTCGTAGGTGTTTTTTCCGCGCTCCATCAGCTCGGCCATAGTCCAGTTTTTACTGGTTAACTCACGCTCTTTAGCGGCCAGTGTTTTCTTCTCTGACAACCAGTCTTCATAGTCATCCGGTGACCTGACATCCACTACAATGGGCATAAAGCCATGATCCTTCCCACACAGTTCTGCACATTGACCACGATAAATTCCGGGACGTTCGACGTTGGTCCAGGCTTCGTTAATAAAACCCGGAATAGCATCCCGTTTAACGGCGAATGAAGGTACCCACCATGAATGAATAACATCTGCGGCAGTAACCAGGAAACGGATCTTTTTACCCGCAGGTAATACCAGTGGTTCGTCAACCTCCAGAAGATAGTTGGGGTCTTTGCTGCGAACGTTATAAATCTGTTCCGGTGTAGTTTTGAGATTACTGAAGAAGGACACTCCTTCTCCCAGATACTCATACTGCCACTTCCATTGATACCCGGTAATTTTGATATCAATTTCAGCTTCATCCGTATCGTAAATATCAATCAGTGTCTTTGTTGCCGGAATCGCCATGCCCACCAGAATTAATAGTGGGATGGTCGTCCACAGTATTTCTACAATCGTACTTTCATGGAAGGGATGGGGCTTAACGCCTCTTGATTTACGGTGCATGAAAATGGAGTAAAACATAACACCGAATACCACAATGCCAATGACCACACAGATAATAAATATGGTCATGTGCAAGTCGTAAACCGAACGACTGACTGCCGTAACCCCCTCGGTCATATTGACTTTCCAATCAGCCAACAGATGGCTGGGCATCATAAAACCTGATAGTGTGGTCAGAAAAACCAGAAAGTATTGACCGTCTCCCCCGGAAACAATAGAAGAGGGTCGTTTTCTGGAAGTTAAACAAGTGGAAGAAACCAGAACTTTTCCTAATCCGAGCGACAATAACGACCGGACTATTCGAAAAATGGCACCATACCGGAACCCCGCCACTGGCACCATCCGGGATGGGCGATATTTACCGCTCATGCTTTTCGTCCCGTTCATGGCAGTTTTTATCAAAAGAAAGAGAGCTAGTGCGTGCTGCATCATTCCCTTACATCCCCTGACTGTCCGCCCAGACAAGGCGGTGACTTATTATTATTGTTCAGCAGACCCAAGTCTTGCTTTCAGAGGCGACGGGGCAGCAAGCATCCGGACATCCCCGAGCAATGCTTACTGACTTGACTAGTTGTCGTTACCGGACAGGAGCCACACAGCATCTTGCCAGAAAAACTGCAATACACTTTAACTATCAGAGCTAACTACCAGAGCTGCTGATTTACAGAGATTTCAGCCAACCGTCTACCTGTTATTTCTTTTTCGCTGTGGAGAAAAAAACAACCCGGTTCAGGCTATCTGCGGAAAGTCAAAGTGCCAATATTCAATCGCAAGAGAGCGCTAAGTAACCGACAACGTCATACTACTTCGGACCCGACCTGCAAAACCTACTGCACAGGAACACCCTGCAAATAACAATACCCGTGAGACGCATTGAGTGATTCATTCAACCTGACAATGATCGCTCATCAAGTATAGTCCCAGAACCTCATTAAACAACATGATTGCACAAAATGAAAAGAGTCTTGTCAAAAAATACCTTTAATAAAAAATTGCCACTTGTCGTTTAAAATAAGGTAACGTGAATTCAATGGAAAAAATACCTATTTAGACTTTCTTCGATCACTCTTACTGGGTCGACACAACTTTGTGACACCTATTACGGATACAAACATCCATTCAGCTTCTTAACGATATATTTTTTTACACCTCGAAGTGGGCAGGTCAGAACCCATTTTTAAAGCCTGTTTAAGCATATGTAGTGTGTCATTTTTTTGACTGCACAAGTGCTTGCACTTTTTCATTTTTGTCGTAATTTACAGTCTTTTTTAAATTCTAATTTAATGAATAAAAGATCTTTGTATTATGAAAAAGAGGTATTTAAAAAAGCTTGAGTTCTTATTGGTACTATGGTCTTTTTAACACCTTCACGGTGACGTTGCAGTACCCAAATTAATAGCAACCGCAACGGAGACAATCATGGACGTAGAGGCAATTAATAATCTGATCGATTGTGCCCGAAAGCATGAAGAGGGCTCAAGCCACCTTCAGTCGCTTGTCTGTCAACAGGTGGAGCAGTTGCACCACACAATCGAACTTCCCGACGACATGGCCAGTGAGACACTGCTGAAGTTTGCAGTTGAATACATTGATCATGTACCTGACTTTCTTGAAGCGCTGGATCAGGCTTCAAAGGAACTGGACATTGAGGCTTTCATTTCCCCTTTTCTAAGCATTGCCGAAGAGAACTTTCTGGCACCGGTTTTGCAGTCCCAAAATAATGTGGGGCTGTTTGATCTGCTGGATAAAGCCTACTTTACGCATCGACTGATTGAGGAAGTAAACGACAGTTACCTATCTCGAATCGGCTCTCCCCTGATCCCGATGAACATGACCTGGGCCAACCTGATCATTCATGCCATTCTGGGTGAAGAGTTTGGCAATGAGCTGGACAAAATCGTTGAGCAGACGGTCAGGCACATGATTCGTTCGCAGGAGCTTTATAACGATCGCATGTTCAAGGATTTCGTCAACAACCGCAATCCGGAGCAGTGGGTAACGGCCTGGTCAAAATGGAATTGCCTGTCCAGCCGTATGGGTATTGAACTGAAGTTTACGTCAGCAGCCTGATCCGGGGCACTGACGATGAAGTAGAGGTTAATGCAGAGGACTGTATTTGAACATCGCTTGTTAAACTCCAATAGCCATGGCGCATTTGCAAAGCAGCACAGCTGTGAGGGTTTATCATAACATCTGATTTCGAACTCAGGGTTGTTGATCCAGTATTCTTACGATCTGAACAGCGCTTTCCTTTTTAGCATCATCATCCGACTTCCTGTCTTCTGGGGAGACCCTCGTCACTGGTGGTTTCCCCGCAAGAGAAGGATCTTTTTCCATCACATCCGAATAATGGCATTCCACGCACTCGCGATAGTTTTCACCGTTCTCGGTGTACATCCTCACCGAATCCTGCTGACCACAGGATGGACAGACGGCTCCGGCAATAAATCTTTTCGTTGTCATAGCTCTGAGGCCTACAGCAAACAGGTGCCACAGCGCATAAATGCCTATAGCACATAAAGAAATACCAAGACCCCGAGATCCCATGATCTCAGAGCCTTTCATTCAAAATTCTCTTTTCAGGCAGAGATACCCGAATGGCGCAACAGAGCATCCACTTCTGGCTCCCGGCCCCGGAAATTTACAAACAGCTCCATGGGCTCCGCAGAACCGCCTTTTTCCAGAATTTCATGCAGGAAAGACTCACCGGTCTGGCGGTTGAATATACCCTCTTCTTCAAATCGGGAGAAAGCATCCGCAGACAATACCTCAGCCCATTTGTAGCTGTAGTAGCCCGCCGCATATCCTCCAGCAAAGATATGGCTGAAGCCATGCTGGAAACGATTGAAGGCCGGAGGCATAACCACAGAGACCTGACCGCGAACTTCATCCAATACCGCCTGAACCGTTTTCCCTTCACTCACGCTTTTTGAAAAGTCTTTATGCAGTTTGAAATCAAACAATGAGAACTCCAGCTGACGCACCATCATCATGGCGGACTGGAAGTTTTTAGCGGCCAGTAATTTATCCAGTTTATCTTCAGGCAGAGGCTCGCCCGTTTCAAAATGGCCGGAGATCAAAGCCAGACCATCTTCTTCCCAGCACCAATTCTCAAGAAACTGGCTGGGCAGCTCGACTGCATCCCAGGCTACGCCATTGATTCCGGATACGGTAGAATAATCGACCCGGGTCAGCATGTGATGCAAACCGTGACCAAACTCATGGAACAGGGTCACAACTTCATCATGGGTCAGCAGGGCTGGCTGATTACCAACGGGTGGCGTGAAGTTACAAGTCAGGTAAGCCACTGGCAGCTGAACTTTGTCGCCAATCCTGCGACGCACCCGGCACTCACCCATCCAGGCACCACCGCGCTTGTGTTCACGGGCATAGATGTCGAGGTAGAAACGACCAATCACTTCGCCATCGCGAATAACATTGAAAAAGCCAACATCTTTGTGCCAGGTTTCAACGTCGGTGACCTTGTCAAAGGTAATTCCAAATAGGCGTTCCACGACAGAGAACATGCCATTCACTACTTTTTCTGACGGAAACCAGGGACGCAACTCTTCCTGAGAAATAGCGTAGCGCTGCTGTCTGAGCTTCTCGCCATAGTAGCCAATGTCCCAGGCCTGCAAATCTTCAGCACCGTGTTCTGCTTTGGCAAAGGCTTTCAGTTCATTCAGTTCTTTTTCTGCCTGAGGCTTGCTCTTACTGGCCAGATCTTCCAGAAACGCAACGACCTTGTCAGTGGAGTCAGCCATTTTGGTCGCCAGTGAGTATTCCGCATAGTTGTTGAACCCCAGCAGTTCGGCCAGCTCCTGACGTAGCTTGAGGATTTCATTAATATTGCCTGAATTATCAAATTCACCCGCATTCGGACCCTGGTCCGATGCCCGGGTACTGAACGCTGTATAAACCTCTTCCCGCAACTCACGATTGTCTGCGTAGGTGATCACCGGAAAATAGCTCGGAAAATCCAGATTCAGCATCCAGCCTTCGCTGTGACCTTTGGACTCAGCCAACTGTCTGGCGCCTGCCAATGCGGATTCAGGCAGGCCGGCCAGCTCTGATTCATCGGTAATCAGTTTGGACCAGGCCATGGTGGCATCCAGAACATTGTCAGAAAACTTACTGGTCAGTTCAGAAAGACGTTTTTGAATGTCGCCATAACGAGCTTTTTTCTCTTGCGGCAGGGCAACACCCGCCAGTTTGAAATCCCGCAGATTATCGGTAATGACTTTTTTCTGAGCCTTATCCAGATTCTCGAACCCCTCTGACTCAGACAGCGTCAGATAGGCCTGATAGAGATCCTGATTCTGACCCAGCCATGTTGAATATTCGGAAAGCAGGGGAAGACAGGCATTGTAAGCATCTCTTAGCTCATCGGTATTGACGACAGCATTCATATGACCCACCGGTGACCAGGTCTGATTAAGCCTGTCTCCCAGACTGTCCATGGGTTCCTGAAGCGTCTTCCAGCTGAAGGTTTGATTTTTATCTGCCAGAAGTGCGTCTACCGCTTGCTCACTTTCGGCAATAATGGTCTCTACAGCCGGTTTTATATGCTCTGGTTTAATCTTGGCAAAAGGAGGCAGTTCGCAGTTTTCCAGCAGTGGGTTGCTCATAATTCAGATGCTCGCTGTTTATTGTCCAAACTGATCGTTCTTTTTATGTCTATGGGTGCAGGATTATCGGTTTTCAAGGACAATGCAATACTTGAAAGCGTTCTGCTTCGCGACAATAGTTGTCTAAAAGGCATAACTTTCTTTCAGTTTGAGCAATTGTTGTTCTAACTTTCCCTGTCTGAGAAACTATTGAGGCATGAGATGAGTCCAACTGTATTCAAGAAGAAGGGGTATCGTTTTTTCTGAGAGATTGAGAAACTGATCAAGGAGAAGCACTATGCCATCATCAACGCATGGAATATGCACTTCCGGAACTGAAGTGACAAATATCTCATCTCATGGCATCTGGCTATTGACCAGTGGCAAAGAGCTGTTCATGTCTTACGAAGATTTTCCATGGTTCAAGGACCAGCCAGTTAGCGCAATCATCAACGTTGAAGAACTCAGAAAAGGTCACTTCTATTGGCCAGATATTGATGTTGATCTTACTGAAACAATGATTGAATCTCCTGACCGTTTTCCTCTTAAAGCCCAGACCAAGAGCAAGCAAAGAAGCCAAACACTATGACAAGCCAATCCATCAGAACCTTCAGAGGTCATACCCCAACACTGGGTGACCGGGTATTTATTGACGAAACCGCTCTGATCCTGGGCGACGTAGAAATTGGTGAAGACAGCTCCGTCTGGCCCATGGCGGTGGTGCGCGGAGATATGCATCGCATCCGCATCGGCTCACGCACCAGTATTCAGGACGGTTCGGTGTTGCATATCACCCATGCCAGCGCTTTTAACCCTGATGGTTATCCGTTGATTATTGGTGATGAAGTGACGGTCGGTCACAAGGTCACCCTGCATGGCTGTACGATCCACAATCGTTGCCTGATTGGCATTGGGGCCGTGGTGATGGATGGCGTTGTGGTCGAGGAGGAAGTGATTGTCGCTGCGGGCAGCCTGGTGCCACCGAGAAAGCGACTGGAAAGCGGGTTTGTATACAAAGGCAATCCAGCCCAGAAGGCTCGCCCGATCACTGAAAAAGAGAAGGCCTTATTCTCTTACGGTGCGGACAACTATGTGAAGTTGAAAAACGAATACCTGGGCCTTTAAAGGTTATTAAAAATAAATTTAATATAATTAAAATTTATTTTCGCCCAAAGTATTACAGACGCTTGAACTATCCAGACCTAATCTTCCCATATCAATACATGATTTGGGGAGATTCACCATGAGCGAAGCCATCATGCCCATCAACACAGCAGCCACTCAACAGTCCCACTGGATCGCAGACAGCCAACTGGACAAGCAGGAAATCTACAACGCTGAAAAGCAGGCTGAGAAATTTCATGAAAACCTCAGCGCCCAAACCGCTGAACAGCATTCTGGATATATGAAAGATAAACAGGCCAGACTGGCATTGTTGCTGAGCCAAAAGAATTTTGTTATTTGAGCCTATGCAGATTGACTGGGGCTGCTATGCTGTCAGCTCCATTCACGTAAACAGGTTCCATAATTCATGTCCCTAGAAGTAAGACTTGAAAAGCTTGAAATCCAGCATAGAAGCCTTGACGCAGATGTGCACAGTCTGGCCAGGGTGTGTGCAGATATAAAAAACATCGAACTCACTAATCAGCATGATATTGCCGGATTGAAGTTAGATGTTTCCGGGGTGAAGACGGATCTCGCTGGTGTGAAAGCCTGCATAGCCGCATTGACAGAAGCTACCCACGCAGGGTTCAAAAGGGCGGATGAACAACACAACGAGTTCGTCAGGGAAACCCGCCAACGCTTTGATGAACATGACAAGCGCTTTGACGAACATGACAAGCGCTTTGACGAACATGACAAGCGCTTTGACGAAGTCGATCGCCGTTTTGACAAGGTCGATGAGCGTTTCGACAAGGTCGATGAGCGTTTCGACAAGGTCGATGAGCGTTTTGATCGGCTCGAGTTACTCATTCGTCAGAGAATTCCCAATACACAAAACTAATCACTTCCGAAAACTTACCCTCCACAAAAAGCCCGCCAGATTTTAATGGCCGGGCTTTGTCGTGTAAAACCGACAAATCAGGATTGGTTTTTTTAAAGGCCAGATGTTATAAGCCCGCTCAATTTTTTTATTCTAATTCTGAGTTTAAGCTGAACCGATGGAAATCTACTCCACAGCCATATTGCTGTTCCTGATTATGGATCCGCTCGGCAATATGCCAATCTTTATCTCTGTTCTAAAAGCTGTGCCCCCCAGGCGCCGGGTCAAAATTCTGATGCGGGAAATGCTGATCGCCCTGTTGATTCTGGTGATTTTCCTGTTTGTCGGTGATGCCATGCTGCAGGTACTCCATCTCAGGCAGGAAGCGGTCAGTATTGCAGGGGCGATTATCCTCTTTATTATCGCCATCAAGATGATTTTCCCTCCCAGCCGAGGGGGTGGCATCATGGGTGACACCCCCGATGGCGAGCCTTTCATCGTACCTCTGGCCATCCCTTTGATTGCCGGTCCTTCCATACTGGCCACCCTGATTCTGCTGGGTAATCAGCACCCGGGAGAACAGGCTAAACTGGTGACGGCATTGCTGATCGCCTGGGCTGCATCCGCAGCCATCCTGATGTGCTCAAATCAATTTATGAGAGTATTGGGCAACCGTGGTGTATTCGCTATTGAGCGATTGATGGGGATGATTCTGGTGATGCTTTCTGTGCAAATGTTTATGGATGGTATTGCCAAATATCTGGGATGATTCCCAACCGCTTGGAGGCTGTCACATGTCAGCCTCCAACGTCAGAACCCGTGAAATTATTCTTAATTTATATCTTCCATACAAAATACTTATCGCCTGCTGCGCTGTAAAAAAAGTGTAACTTCGCCAGCATAAAAAAACTTCATTACCTTTATGAAAAAAACTTATAACCATAGATCAAAGAAAAGTAAGTTTATTCATCTGTATTTTTGTAAATTTCAACAAGTCTAACTTTTTTGAACGATTCAATTTTTACGCACTTACGTTCAAAAACCTTCTTGATCCTTTTTACAACTTTTAGTTATATTCGGTTACCCGACCACTGTGATTCGGTTTTTCTGTATTAAAAACACATAATCCGAAGAGACGATGACCAGGGCTGGGGAAGATTTCCGTGATCTGTTTTTCGGGATCAATGCTACACCCGGCGGAATTGACGACAGTAGTCCATCAAATAAAAACAACCACCAGTAGATGACTCTTTACTCAGGTTGAGAACATTGAACAAGGTGTTATAAAACGGCAATACACAGGATCGTGTGTTACTCGTCTTGCTCTGACACATCCGTCAGCAGCAACAACACCCGCCCATTACCATAACTCCAATCAGAATTATGCGTTGACCGTTATCAGACCGGTCATCGAATGAAGGGGACAACAATATGAAGAAGCCGTTCAAGGCTCTGACACTTGCCGGTATTCCGGCTTTGACTCTGACCGCCAGCCTCATGGCCGTCACCAGTGCCAACGCCGCTATCGTTCCAGCAGGCACACAGCTGGCACAGGCCCAGGAACTGGTCCGCGGTAACGGCTCAGAACCTGCTTCTATCGATCCTCAGAAAGTAGAAGGTGTTCCAGGTTCTAACATCACCAAAGATCTGTTTGAAGGCCTGGTAACTCAGGATGCTGAAGGCAACACTATCCCGGGACAGGCTGAAAGCTGGACTGTTTCCAAAGACAATAAAGTATTTACATTTAAAATTCGTGACACCGCTAAATGGTCCAATGGTGACCCGGTAACAGCGGGCGATTTTGTCTTTGCTTTCCAGCGCGCGGTTGATCCTGAAACAGCCTCCCGTTATGCCTGGTTCATGGAAATCCCAACCATCGTTAACGCTTCTGCTATTGTCAAAGGCGAGAAGCCAGCAGACAGTCTGGGCGTTAAAGCTATTGACGACAAAACCTTTCAGGTCACTCTGGAACAGCCTGTTCCTTACTTCATCAAAATGTTGGCTCACCAGACCACTTTCCCTGTTCCCCAGAAAGTTGTTGAAAAGCTGGGAGACAGCTGGACCCGCCCGGGCAACATGGTATCCAACGGTGCATACAAACTGGCTGACTGGCGTGTAAACGAAAAAATCGTTCTGGAGCGTAACAATAACTACTGGAACAATAATGAAACCGTTATCAACAAGGTGACATACCTGCCTCTCCAGAACACTCCAGAGCTGAACCGCTACAAGGCCGGCGAAATGGACATGACTTACGTGATTCCTATTGAACACTTCAAGTCCCTGAAAAAGCAGGCACCCAGTGAAGTGAAGGTAACTCCATACCTGGGTACCTACTACTACAGCTTTAACACGGAACGTAAACCTTTTGACGATGCCCGTGTTCGTAAGGCTCTGTCCTACGCCATCGATCGTGATGCGATCACCCAATACGTGAAAGGTCAGGGTGAGAAGTCTGCTTACACCTTCACCCCTGATACCATCAGCGGCTTTGTACCACCAACCACTGAATACAGCAAAATGGCCCAGGCAGAGCGTAATGCAGAAGCCAAACGCCTGATGACTGAAGCTGGATACGGCCCAAACAAGCCGCTGGAACTGGAAATCCTGTACAACACTGACGAAGCTCACAAAAAAATCGCTATCGCCATTTCCCAGATGTGGAAGCCACTGGGTGTGAAAACAACATTGGTTAATCAGGAGTGGAAAACATTCCTCGACTCCCGAAACGACGGCAAGTTCGAAGTAGCCCGTGGCGGCTGGATCGGCGACTACAATGAAGCCTCTACCATGCTGGATCTGAATACCTCCACCCACGGTCAGAATGACTCCAGGTTTGTTAACGAGATGTATGACAAGCTGATGGCGGAATCCAGAGTTGTGACCAGCGACGAAGAGCGCTCCCATCTCTACACTGAAGCCGAGAAAGTTCTGGCTGATGAGATGCCTGTCGCTCCTATCTACCAATACGTAACCAGCCGACTGGTTAAGCCATACGTCGGTGGTTACCCAATGAGCAATGTTGAGGACAACGTTTACACCAGAGATTTGTATATCAAGAAGCATTAATCTCTCTGGCGTGGAAAACCCCTGGTTCCCACGCTCTTGAGGGATGTCGCAAAACCTCCGGTTGCCGGACTGAAGCCGGTCAACCGGAGGCTTGGTAACAGCCTCTCCTGCATGGAAACAAGTTTTACATACAGTCAGGGACACATAGTCGTCTAAGACTAACAAAGAGTGTACCTATGTTTATATTTATTCTGAAACGCATCGGCGTTGCGATTCCGACACTGTTCATTCTCGTTCTTTTGTCGTTCCTTCTGATGCAGATGGCTCCGGGCAGCCCTTTCACGGGCGATTTCAATATGCCACCGGAGATCCTGGCCAACCTTGAAGCCAAGTACCACCTCGACAAGCCGCTCTGGCAACAGTTTGCCTATTACCTGAAAGACCTTCTGCAGGGCGACCTGGGACCGTCTTTCAAGTACAAGGATTACACTGTTAACGAACTGGTGGCCCAGAGCTTTCCGGTTTCCCTGACCATTGGCTCACTGGCGTTTTTATTCACCGTTATTGTCGGGGTTGGACTGGGAACTCTGGCATCCCTGAAGCAAAATTCCTGGATCGACTACACCATTATGACGTTCTCCATGGTGGGCGTCGTACTTCCTTCTTTTGTGATTGCGCCACTGATGGTACTGATCTTCTCCATCAGCCTGAAGTGGTTGCCTGCGGGTGGCTGGAACGATGGTAGCTGGCAGAACATGATTCTTCCTGTCGCCGCCATGGGTATTCTTTATGTAGCGGCAATAGCCCGAATCATGCGTTCCAGCATGATTGAAACCCTGAACAGCAACTTTATTCGTACTGCCAGGGCCAAGGGTTTGCCAAAGCATCACATTATTCTCAAACATGCCCTGAAACCCTCATTGCTGCCTGTTGTTTCTTATCTGGGTCCGGCTTTCGTCGGCATTATCACCGGCTCAGTGGTGATTGAAACCGTGTTTGGCCTGCCGGGCATGGGCCAGCACTTTGTCAACGGAGCACTGAATCGGGATTACTCACTGGTATTGGGACTGACGATCATCATTGGTTCACTGACCATCCTGTTCACCGCTATCGTCGATATTCTCTATGGGCTGATCGATCCAAAAATCAGGGTGGGGGGTTAAACCATGGCGTCTATTTCCATGAAAACCGGCACTGTGAATAACATGGTGAAAAAAGAGAGCCACAAGGCTGTGGAAAACTTCTCCGAACAGCTTGTCAACGAGCGGTTGGAGATTGAAGGGCGCAGCCTCTGGGCCGATGCCCGCCGACGCTTTCTGAGTAACAAGGCCGCTGTCGCCAGTATGATTGTTCTGGCAGCGGTCACCTTGCTCATTATCTTTGGCCCTGCGGCCAGTCAGTTCACTTATGAAGAAATTGACTGGGCCAATATGGCTGCACCACCCTCTATGGAAACCGGACATTTCTTTGGTACCGACCACCTCGGCCGGGACCTTTTCGTACGGACCCTTGAAGGCGGACGAATCTCCTTCATGGTGGGTGCACTGGGGGCTCTGGTGGCCGTTATTATCGGAACCATTTACGGTGCCATGGCGGGCTTCCTGGGTGGCCGTGTTGATAACCTGATGATGCGGGCCCTGGAAATTCTTCAGTCTTTTCCGTTTATGTTTCTGGTTATCCTGATGATCACCTTCTTCGGACGCTCCATACTGCTCATCTTTATTGCCATAGGGGCCGTCTCCTGGCTGGATATGGCGCGTATCGTCAGGGGTCAGACCCTGAGCCTGAAGAGCAAGGAGTTTGTCGAAGCAGCCATCATCAGTGGCGCCAATTCCAGCCAGATTATTTTCCGTCACCTGATTCCTAACCTGCTCGGTATTGTGGTGGTTTACGCCTCCCTGCTGGTGCCCGGAATGATTCTGTTTGAATCCTTCCTGAGCTTCCTGGGACTGGGTGTACAGGAACCCATGACCAGCTGGGGCGCACTGGTCAACGAAGGCGCCATCTCTATGGAAGTGGCGGTCTGGCAGCTGGCCTTCCCGACCACTTTTCTGGTGATTACCCTGTTCTGTTTCAACTTTATTGGCGACGGGCTTCGTGATGCCCTGGACCCGAAGGATCGTTGATATGCAACTATTAGATGTCGATAACCTGCGGGTTCGATTTACGACACCCGACGGGGATGTCACAGCCGTAAACAATATGACCTTTTCTCTGAACGCCGGCGAAACACTGGGTCTGGTAGGAGAGTCCGGGTCAGGTAAAAGTCAGACCGCTTTTGCCCTCATGGGACTGCTCGCCAAAAACGGCATTATTGAGGGTTCTGCCAAATTTGAGGGCCAGAACATTCTCGGTCTGAGTGAAACAGAGCTGAACCGTATTCGTGCCCAAAAGATCTCCATGATCTTCCAGGACCCCATGACCTCACTGAATCCCTACATGAAAGTAGGGCCTCAATTAATGGAAGTTTTACAACTTCACGAAGGCATAAGCAAAAAAGAAGCCTTTGAAGAATCCGTAAAAGTGCTGGATGCGGTAAAAATTCCTGAGGCTCGCAAGCGAATGAATATGTATCCCCATGAATTTTCAGGCGGCATGCGTCAGCGGGTTATGATTGCCATGGCGTTGCTGTGTCGTCCCAAACTGTTGATTGCTGACGAACCGACCACCGCACTGGACGTCACCGTTCAGGCCCAGATCATGGAGCTGTTGAATGAGCTGAAGACCGAGTTTAACACCGCCATCATTATGATCACTCACGACCTGGGGGTTGTGGCCGGCATCTGTGACAAGGTACTGGTGATGTACGCCGGCCGTACCATGGAATATGGCACCACCAACGAGGTCTTCTATGATCCTCGTCATCCTTACTCCCGAGGCCTGCTGGGTGCGATTCCACGACTGGATACAGAGGGTGAAACTCTGCCCACTATTCCGGGCAATCCTCCGAACCTGTTGAGCCTTCCACAGGGCTGTCCTTTCCAGGAGCGTTGCCCCCACGTCATACCACGTTGCCAGCAGGAAGCGCCGCCACTGGAGAGCTTTGGCGAAGGTCGTCAAAAAGCCTGTTTCTGGACACCCGACAACCCCGTAAATACTTCCGGCAGGGGGGTGGCAGCATGAGCCTTCAGCCAGCTATAAAAAGCCCTCAGCAAGCTATAGAGAGCCCTCAGCCTATTTTGAAAGTTCGGGATGTTAAGGTTCATTTCCCGATTCATAAAGCCAAAAACTGGCCCTGGGAGAAATCCCCGGTCCTCAAAGCCGTTGATGGTGTCAGTTTTGATCTCTTCGAAGGAGAAACCCTCGGTGTCGTAGGTGAGTCCGGTTGCGGCAAATCAACACTGGCCCGCTCGATCATTGGTCTGGTGAAGGCTACGGAGGGTAAAATTCTCTGGCAGGACGACAATATTGCCGGGCTACCGGAAAAAGCCATGAAAAGTATCCGCAAGGATATCCAGATGATTTTTCAGGACCCTCTGGCGTCACTGAACCCGAGAATGACCGTAGGCGATATCATTGCCGAGCCTCTTCACAACTATTACCCGGATCTCTCGAAAGATGAGATTCTTTCCCGGGTTCGTGAAATGATGACCAGGGTGGGCCTGCTGCCTAATGTTATTAACCGTTATCCCCACGAGTTCTCTGGTGGTCAGTGTCAGCGTATTGGTATTGCCCGGGCACTGATTCTCAAGCCGAAACTGGTGATTTGTGATGAGCCGGTAAGTGCTTTGGACGTGTCCATCCAGGCACAGGTGGTTAACCTGCTGAAAGAGCTTCAGCAACAGATGGGACTGTCACTGATCTTTATTGCCCACGACCTGAGCGTAGTCAAGCACATCAGTGATCGGGTACTGGTGATGTACCTGGGTAATGAGGTAGAGACCGCCAAGGCCGAGCCGATGTATGATGCCCCCCGTCATCCTTACACCAAAGCTTTGTTGTCGGCGGTGCCTGTCCCTGATCCGAAAATGGAAAAAGAGAAGGAGATTGAACTGTTGGAAGGTGAACTGCCATCGCCTATCAACCCACCCAGCGGCTGTGTCTTCAGGACCCGCTGCCCGATAGCAGAAGCCAGCTGCGCCGAGCATCGTCCAAAACTGATGGATGTTGGCAACCAGCATTTTGCGGCCTGTCCCAAAGCCTGATTAACTGAACGGCAAGACGACTCACCTGCCATTAGACAGGTGAGCAGTTAGCCTTCCGGCAACCAATTCTCTGTCATGATTTGCTCAAAATCCCAGGGACAGCTCTCTGGAAAACTGCTCTCATCCAGTCTCTGATGGGGCTGGACGTAATCATTCATGGCCTGAATAGCCAGTTTCTTACCACTGGCGTAAGCGTCGTCAAATACCTCACAGACTTTATGATTCAAGTGGGAACGGTCCTGAAGCAGAATGACCAGCTGTTCCCTCTGTTCCCGGATAGTGCCTTTCCAGCTACGGCAGTTATAAGGCTCTGGAAGCACCGGATTAATGACTTGAGTCTGGTACTGGTATTTGAGCAAGTGCAGCAAGAGAGTCGTTAGCCTGGATCGAAGGGTGTTTCGATCATTGCCCATATCATCAAACTCCTCAATGACTCTCTCCAGATCAAGTTGATCAAAGCGCCGGTTGATCAAGTGATCTTTCTGTTGCTCTTTCCAGCGATAAAAGTCAGTTTCGTACAGGTTTTCCATAAGCTACCTCCATTGCTCTTCCACTTTAGGCAAAAACAAAAAGGGGAGCAAAGGCGAACTGAAGAAAGATTCCTACAGATGGGGCTGTCACTGATCTTTATTGCCCATGACCTGGGCGTAGTCAAGCACATCAGTGACCGGGTACTGGTGATGTACCTGGGTAATGAAGTAGAGACCGCCAAAGCCGAGCCGATATATGTCGCCCCCGTCATCCTTACACTAAAGCGCTGCTGACTGCGGTGCCTGTCCCAAGGCCTGAATCTTTACTTCTTGCCATATCTGCTGACGCAGATATGGCTCCCTTTCTCATAAACCTGCAGAACAAAACAGGTAACTGACTGGCACAGCCACTAGCTGATCCGAGAAGGGTAGTACCCTGTCTCCGTTATAGACGATAACACCTCGTTGAATACATCCTGTTTTTATCAGCATTTCCTGAGCCGCAAACATTTCCTTCTTAATCGTTAAGCCTGCTTTCACTTCAATACCTGTCGCTCGTCCGCTACGTCCGGACAAAATAAAATCCACCTCTCGCTTGTTTTTGTCACGGTAATGGAACAATTGACAGTCCTCATCACTGACAACGATAGCTTTTAGCAATTCTGAGCAAACCCAGGTTTCCATCATTGGACCCATCAGGTTTTTATCAGCCTGAAGCGAATCTTCATTGATACCTCTCAGCGCACAAAGCAGTCCAGTGTCCACAAAATGTATTTTGGCCTGCTTGACACTTCGTTTCAGCTCATTGCGATGCCAACCGGGAATTCGCTTCACCAGATAAAGATTTTCCAATGCCGAAACATACTTCTGTACCGATTTAATATCCATCTGCACAGCCTTTCCAAGACTGGCATAGTTCAAAGCATTTGATGAAATAGAGGCTAACCGTTTCAGTAGTTGAGCCATTTCATCCAGCTTTTGCAGCTGGAACACTTCTTTGATATCTCGCCGAACAATGGCATCGCTATAGGAAAGATGCCAACGAGCCCTCCGTCCTGGTGAACGTTGCTGAACTTCAGGATAACCGCCGCAGACAATCGCCGGGATAACGTCATCGTATCCAAAAGAAATCAAGGGCTTTGGAACAAAATCTGGAGACAAGAGTTGTTTAATAATATCGTTTTCATCACTGCTGAATAAAGACTGTTGCAGCTCAGGTTGACTGAACGGATACAGGGTCACGAACTCAACTCGACCAGCCAGAGAATCTGCCAGTGTGGGCAGCGTCATAAGATCAGCAGAGCCGGTCAGAATAAAAGAACCAGGCTGACGATCTTCATCTACTAACAATTTGATAGTACGTACCAGTTCAGGAGCCCTCTGAACTTCATCAATAATGACAGGGCGTAATTGATGACGCAGCAAGCCAATAGGATCATCACGGGCAATGGATAGAATATTCTCGTCATCCAAAGTTAGATAACTACCCTTTTCTATTAGCTCGGGCAGCTCCAGAAGATGCTTGCTCAGAGTAGTCTTTCCAGACTGTCTTGGGCCGGTTATCACCACTACGGGTGTATCAGTCAGACATTCCTGAAGGTACCGTTCAAGAGCTCTGGTAATGTAGGGCATATTTTCGACCAAAATGGATTTTAAACCCGACTATTATGGATTTTAGTTAAGACTAAAATGGATTTCATTTAAGACTATTATGGATTTTAGTTAAGACTAAAATGGATTTCCAATAAAGATATAATGAATTTAAATCACTCAGTCATATTGCCTGTCAGCTGGTTTGGGACGAAGCCCATGGCTCCGCAAGCCGGTCAGACTGAATGGTTGAAAACCCGACATCACCCCTGAAGCGTACTGATTAATTATGTTTCAGGGGTTGTCATCTGGGCATTTCAAGGGTTTAATTCGCGCATTCTAAACAGCCCTGAGCTTGATCAACGATCGAGCCTTCCGGCAGAGTGAAACGCTTAATAAGTGCTTCCCATTCACTGTTGGTTCTTAATTTCCAGTTTCTCTATCCCTGTCCTGACTGGCTGGTTGGACCTTCCCGTTATTGAAGGTTGGTTTTAAAAGGAAAGGCATCATGCTAAAAGACAACACATACCTTGAGACCCTCTATAATGGCTACGGCCAGAGCTTTTCCGTCGATGAGATGTTGTTCGAACAAAAAACCGAACACCAGCATCTGGTCATATTCAACAATAAGATGTTTGGTCGCATGATGGCACTGGACGGTGTTATCCAGACTACAGAAAAAGATGAGTTTATCTATCACGAAATGATGACCCATGTGCCGATCCTGACTCACGGTAACGTCCGTCGTGTTCTGATCATCGGTGGTGGTGACGGTGGTATCCTGCGTGAAGTGCTCAAGCACAAAAGCATTGAACACGTCACTATGGTTGAGATTGATGGCGCAGTGGTCGATATGTGTAAAAAATGGCTGCCTGATCACTCCGCTGGCGCTTACGAAGACCCACGGGCCCAACTGGTGATTGACGATGGCATCAACTTTGTCAGTGACTGTGAAAAAACACCTGACGGCAGCTTTGACGTCATCATTTCTGACTGTACAGACCCCATCGGTCCCGGTGAAGTGCTGTTCTCTACAGAGTTTTATGCTGGCTGCAAACGTCTGCTAAAAGAAGGTGGCATCTTTGTCGCTCAGAACGGCGTCTGCTTTATGCAACTGGATGAAGTAGAGACCACCAGCCGTCGTCTGGGCCATTATATGAAGGACTGCTACTTCTACAGTGCCGCTGTACCCACTTATGTAGGTGGTATCATGACCTTTGCCTGGGGCTCCGACAATCCCGAAGCCCGTCACGTTTCTCTGGCAACGGTGACTGAACGTTTTGAAGCCTGCGGTGTCGAAACACATTATTACACTCCCGCTATCCACAAGGCAGCTTTTGCTCTGCCCGGATACGTAGAAAAGGCGATACAGAAGGTCAATGACTAACCCAGTGATGCCCGGCTTTCCGGAAGGCCCGATAAACAACCCTGACGCGGTGATCAGAGAAAGCGGATGGAGCGTTGAAGCCTCACGCTCCACGTACAACGCCCGCTATTGGAGCCAGGGATACTTCGATATTAACGACGATGGTGAAGTCGTTTATCTGCCCAGGGGCAGACCGGCAGTCAGTCTCAATAATATTGCCGCCCAACTGGTCCGCAAAGGTGCATCATTACCGATCCTGGTACGTTTCCCGGAGATTCTCCACGATCGGGTTAACACACTGTGTGACGCCTTTAACCAGGCCATTGGAGAATATGGCTATCGCAATGATTACCTTGCGGTTTACCCCATCAAGGTGAATCAGCAGCGAGCCGTGGTTGAAGAGATTCTGGAAAGCCAGGCCGCCAGGCAGGATCGCCAACTGGGTCTTGAGTCTGGCAGTAAACCTGAGTTGCTGGCGGTATTGGCCATGGCCAAGCGTGCCAGCTCTGTCATTGTCTGCAATGGCTACAAAGACAGGGAATACATTCGTCTGGCACTGATTGGTGAAAAACTGGGGCATCAGGTCTATATCGTTCTGGAAAAAATCACCGAACTGGAAATGGTTCTGAAAGAAGCCAAAGAACTCGGTGTCACCCCAAGACTGGGGCTTCGTGTTCGCCTTGCTTCCCAGGGTAAGGGAAAATGGCAGGCCAGTGGTGGCGAGAAATCCAAGTTTGGTCTGTCTGCCAGCCAGGTACTGAATGTCATCAAGCGACTAAAAGACAGTGGCAACATGGACTCTTTGCAGCTGCTGCATTTCCATCTGGGCTCCCAGATGTCGAATATTCGTGATATACGCAAGGGCATCAGCGAATGCGCGAGAGTTTATGCAGAACTGTATCGCCTGGGTGCACCGATCCATTGTCTGGACGTGGGTGGCGGTCTGGCTGTGGACTACGAAGGAACCCGAAGCCAGAGTAACTGCTCCATGAACTACAGCCTCCAGGAATATGCGAACAATATCGTTTATACCCTGGGAGACCTTTGCGCCGAACAGGCCATTCCTGTACCCAGGATTATATCCGAGTCGGGTAGAAACCTGACGGCTCACCATGCCGTCCTGATCACCGACGTAGTGGGTGTTGAAAGCTACGAGCCGGAAGAACCTGATGCACCGGGCAAAGAGGCCCCACAACTTCTCCATAACATGTGGCGCTCCTGGCAAGATCTGGTGAAAGGTGTTGAGCAACGGGCACTGGTTGAGCTGTTCCACGACACTCAGAGTGACCTTTCAGAGGTTCATACACAGTTCGGAATCGGTCTGCTGGATCTTGAGCAAAGAGCCTGGGCAGAAAGTATTAATTTGAGAATTTGTTATGAGCTGTCCAGACGTCTGTCTCATAAAAACCGCTCTCACAGACCTCTGATTGATGAGCTGAGTGAAAAACTGGCTGACAAATTCTATGTCAACTTTTCACTGTTTCAATCTCTACCCGATGCCTGGGGGATTGATCAGGTTTTCCCGGTGCTGCCACTTTCCGGCTTGAACCGTCCGCCGGAAAAGCGGGCCGTTATGCTGGATATTACCTGTGACTCCGATGGCACCATCGACCAGTACGTTGATGGTCAGGGCATTGAAACCACTCTGCCGGTACCTGAGTGGCACCCGGATAAGCCTTATATGATTGGTATTTTCCTGATTGGCGCCTATCAGGAAATTCTGGGTGATATGCACAACTTATTTGGCGACACCGACACGGTATCTGTTCGTGTCACGGAACTGGGATTAGTCGAGATGTTTGATTTCCAGACCGGAGACACAGTGGAAGATGTTCTTAAGTACGTCAATCTGAAGCCGGAAAGCTTCCTGCATACCTACAAGAAACTGGTGGAAGAGTATCTGCCGGAATCCAGCCGGGCCTCTGTGCTGGCAGAGCTGGAAGCGGGCTTGAAGGGTTACACCTACCTTGAACACCTGGGAGGAATTGAGCTGTGATGTTCTTCGAAGGCTCTGAAAAAAAAGTAGAAGTCATTATAGCGACTGAAGCCGGTTCGCTGCGTGGGCTGGGCAAAAACTTCTGGTCCGATATGGTAGCCAAGGCTCAGGCGGACATTCTGACGACCCTGAGCAATGACTACTGCGACGCTTACCTGCTGTCTGAATCCAGCCTCTTTGTCTGGGAAGACCGCTTCCTGATGCTGACTTGTGGAACCACAACTCTGGTCGATGCCTTCCTGTTTTTTCTGGAACATGTGGCTGACGAACACATTCTGTTTGCCAGCTTTCAGCGCAAAAATGAGTACCTTTCACATCTGCAGAAAACCTCTTTTGAAGAGGATATTCACCGGATTCAATCTGATTTGAAAGGTAGTGCTTTTCGTATTGGCAGTCTGGACAGTCATCACAACTATATCTTCCATCTGAATCGTCCCTACCAGCCCAGGGCCGATGACCAGACCAGTGAGTTACTGATGTATCACATCAAAGGTGAGAGCGCTCAATATCTGCGCGGTGAAGGGCAAACGATTGAAGGTATCCGAAAACTACTCAGACTGGAAGAAATATTGCCCGGTTTTGATCTGAGTGACTGGCTTTTTGAACCTTTTGGTTATTCTCTCAACGCCATCAGAGGTGATCGTTACGCCACTTTCCATATCACACCTCAGGAAGACAGCTCCTATGTCAGTTTTGAGACCAACCTGAATATGGAAGACGCTGCTATTCTGGAAAGTCTGCTGGAAGCCCTGCGCCCGGGCAGTTGGGACCTGATTGGCTTTAATGCACCAGCTCCCCTGCGGGAAAATGGCGAGTTCAGCTGCCTGACAGAATGCCTTCTGCCTTTGGCCTGTGGCTATGAAATGAGTTTTAATCATTACCAGCACACAGAGCAGCGCTCACTGCAGGCCGTGGAGCTGACGGGATAAGATCATGACTACGCTGACAAAGAAGGAAGACCACTCCCTTTACGCTAATGCCTTTGGCTTTCTGCGGCTGCCAATGGATTTCAACCCTGTTCAGTCTGGTACAGACCTGATCATTACCGGTGTTCCGTTTGATCTGGCGACTACAGGGCGCAGCGGCGCTCGCTTTGGTCCTGAGGCTATTCGCAAGGCTTCAGTCAACCTGACCTGGGAGGGCAAACGCTGGCCCTGGTTCTTCAGCCTGAAAGATCATCTTTCTGTGGCTGACTGCGGTGATCTGGTCTTTGAATGCGGCAACGCACAGGATATGAGCGATACCCTGTTCCAACATGCCGACCGGTTATTGTCTGTTGGCAAACGTATGCTGACGTTTGGCGGCGATCACTTTATTACCCTGCCTTTGCTCAGAGCCCACGCCAAACATTATGGACCTCTGGCACTGATTCACTTTGATGCTCATACCGACGACTATGACCAGGGTGGTAAGTTCGACCACGGAACCATGTTTTATCATGCCCAGGTTGAAGGGTTGATTGATACCTCGGCTTCGACCCAGGTGGGTATTCGAACCAATTACGATCACAAGAACACCCCCTTCAATATTCTGGATGCCAGTTACGTCAACATTACCTCAGTGGCAGAGATAATTGACAATATACGTAAAAGAACAGGTAATCGCCGTGTTTACCTGACCTTTGATATCGACTGCCTGGACCCGGCTTTTGCTCCGGGAACCGGAACCCCGGTTTGTGGCGGCCTGACCTCGGACCGGGCTTTACAGCTGCTCAGAGGTCTTGAAGGTCTGGATATTGTGGGCATGGATGTGGTTGAAGTCGCGCCGGCTTACGATCACGCCGATATTACCGCTCTGGCTGGTGCTACGATTGCTCTCGAGATGCTTTATCTTCAGGCAGCCCAATCAAAAGCCACCTGACAACCATCCGGCTCAGGCAAGCTGCCCGTTGGTGCTCTGCCTGGCAGGGAGTTGTCCTACCACTCTGACCACTTCAAGCTTATCGGAACATGACAGCAGGGCAGGGTGTGAGCCTGGCTCTCCTTCAGGTATCGGCTGTCCCATCTTCTGATAGAAGTCTATCCAGTAGGGGAATATTTCTCCGGTTTCCAGATCACGGAACCCCATGGGGGTTTCCGGAAATACCGGCTCTCCCTTGTTGGCAGACCTGAACGCTTCCAAAACAAGAGCACTGCAGTACCAGGCTCGGTCACTGATATCGGATTGAGCATGACCCTCCGGAGAGAAGTTTCTGTTATAGGGCGAGTGCAATTGCTCATCAGCAAAGGCCAACGCTTCATCAACTAAAGCAAGCCATGGAGACTTGAGACGAGCCATCAGAATGCAAGGCCGCCCCAGTCCATCACATACGGATTTGTCGATAAACTGATTCAGACTTACTGTCTGAACCTTTGGCATGACCGCTTCAACCAGCTCCCCGCCTTCCATAGCAATGGCGACATGATTCAGAGCCATGCCGTTGTAACCGGCAAACAGTCTGCTGATAACCCACTCCAGCTCTCCTCCCTTGCGCAGTTGAAACAGAAGGTCGCCTTTTTGCAGTTCTGGAATGGAAATTGCGTTTGGCTGCTCAGTCATTTATCAAAATCCTCATGAAACCTGATGAGAGATTTCTGGAAATATTCAGGTTTTCTGCAGCCTCAGCCGCCGAAAGATTCATAAGCTCCAGAACACAGAACCTTACAATTTCCCTGGATGATCCGTCCTTCTATTTCTGATTCGTTTTGTCACAGGACGCTACTCAATAACAGTTTGAAGCTTTGCCAGGACTTCATTAACCAGTGTTTCAGGGGCGCTCTCAACCTTCCTTGATTGCCTTGCCCCAAGATCAATCATCCTCACACCATTAATGAGCACCACTCCCTGAGTCTCTGTTCCCGTTCCCATCAATGGAACAGTAAAACCCTGCACACGGGAATAATTACCTTCCTGGGTAATTGGGGCAACCAGCATAGAGCCCAAGCGATTAAATGCGTTTACGGAGAGTACAAGACAAGGTCGGCTCTCTCCCTGCACTTCAGATCCCGACACTGGGTTTAGATTCACCCGGACGATATCGCCACGATCGTAAATGCTCAAAGTGCTTCATCCCCAACAGGCGGGATAAAAAGCTGGCCTCTTTTAAACAACAGCTGTTCGGCGAAAAAACCGGAAATATCCAGCAGGTATCAACCGGATTCACAGCAAGAATCAAGCAATGATTGTCATTGAGGATTTAAAGGTATCCTATATGTCCAGGCCAGCGAAAGGTACGACTGAAAACCCTAGTGTCAAGGTCAAGGCCAAATCGGGTCTGAACAATACCATTCTTGATCAAGGACGGTATGAGTTCAGGTGGCAACTTGAATATAAGCAGCACTGGTCGGGTGGTGATGTTATTTCAGTGAAACCTCAATCCACCAGAAAGTAGCAACCCTGGCCAGGTGCCCCCATAGAAATACCTAACTGACTTCTTTTAGTCATTGTTAATCCACAATGTTTGACCAGATTGCACTTCAAGCCACATACTGCCAGACCTATCTGGGGAGAACTCCCTCATCTGGAGAGAAATGAGACGTCTCAAGCCCACCATAAAAGCGAAACCTTTGCCGTTCATCAACTGAATGCGTAACCACATGTACACTATCCCCATACAAATTGTTATTGCCCCCAAATTGAGAGAATGGCGTGGCGGGCACTGGTTGTGCTTCCCTTTCCCCGAGACTTCTGCACATAGGACAGGTTCTATTATTCACTAGCCAGGTCGCCAGGCATCTTTCATGAAACATATGGGTGCATGGTTCGAAAACCTTGACTTCACTTCCGGCAAAAGGTGCATAACAAATAGGGCAATCTTCGCTCAGCTCTTGATAACGTGCTGACTGATCATTTGGGCTGTTGGGTGGTGTGATTCCGTTCATATCTCTTACTCCTATCTCTGTTTTTCAAATAACCTGTAGCCTTAGATCATTTTCTATCCATTTAGTTCCCTGTGCTTATTTTTTTGGTACGCCCGGCATGGACATGAACTTATGGGCTGAAAGCCCCTTGTGGAAGAACCTACACAGGATTCTGCCTTAAAAATTGCAATGCTTTGCAGGTTCTTATAATCAGGCACTACGAATGTTCATCTCTGGCTTTATGGCGATAGCAGGGTATTTTTTTAGCAGCTTTTTATCGTGAATTAGTTTTTAAGGGACGCCCTTCGTTTCGCCACTCGCTCGTTTCTTCGTGATGAGTTTCCGGCAGCTGGTTCCAGCGGTTTTTTGATGCGTTCAAGGGTATCCAGCTTTTTCGGGTAATGGGTTTCCAGTAATTCCCTTACTTCTTGCTCCATAGAACGGTTAGCAAAATCGTCGGGGGGTCATTTCTTTCGAGCTTACGGATCGCCTGTAACCTTCATGATCTCGCCAGCCTCGGAGTTTGGCTGCTCAGTCGTTTAACCCCCAGAGAGCTCATTTCTGAGCATTTCCAGAACAGGAATGGCCTCCGGACGGACACCTCTCCAGATAGCAAACTGCTCTGCGGCCTGTTCTACCAACATACCCAGACCATCAATCACGGTTCCCGCCCCCTGATCCAATGCCCAACGGTTGAATACTGTATAAGAAGCTGAATACATCATGTCATAACAACAGGTCGAAGCAGCAATGACTGATGGTGGAACCGGAGGCAGATCGCCATGCAAACTGGCAGAGGTTCCATTGATGATAATATCAAAATGACCTTCCAGTTCTGAAAAACCGGAAGCTTTTACGGGTTGCTCCGGAAACAGGTCTGCCAGAGCCTCGGCCTTGCTGACAGTGCGGTTGGCAATCACCACTTCGGACAGCTCCTGTGCAAGGATCGGCTCAAGGATACCTCTTACCGCACCACCAGCCCCAAGAACCAGCACCCGCGCTCCTTTGATTGAAACACCATTGTTGACCGTCAGGTCCTGAACCAGACCGAGTCCATCGGTATTGTCTCCGTTGAGAGCACCTTGTTCATCCAGCCAGAGGGTATTAACTGCCCCGGCTTTCTGAGCCCTCGCCGTTCGCACAGTTGATAGCTGCCAGGCCTGCTCCTTGAAAGGAACCGTTACACTCAGCCCCAGGTAACCACCGTTATCAAAAAAGCGTTTAACGGCCTGTTCAAAGCCATCAACCGGAACCAGTTGGGCGTTGTAACTCAGCCTGTGCCCCACAGACTCTGCAAACATGGCATGAATTCTGGGCGACTTGCTGTGCTCAATGGGGTTTCCCATCACAGCGTAATGATCAACAGGTATGGCCATTGTTATTTCTCGGGGAGTGTCACTTTAAATATCAGACCCAGTCTCTGGGTTTCAGAAATTCATTGTACAAACGGGCCTCTTCTGTCCCGTCTTCAGGGTGCCAGTTGTAATCCCAGCGCACAACAGGCGGTAGAGACATCAGGATAGACTCGGTGCGGCCACCGGATTGCAGACCAAACAGTGTGCCACGGTCGTATACAAGATTAAACTCAACATAACGCCCGCGCCGGTACTCTTGAAAATAACGGTTCTGTTCTGTGTATTCAGTGTCCTTACGCCTCTGAACGATGGGCAGATAAGCGTCGATATAACTGTTGCCTACCGCCTGCATAAACTCGAAGCAGCGTTCAAATGGCCACTCGTTAAGATCATCGTAGAACAGACCGCCGACACCACGGGGCTCGTCCCGATGCTTCAGGAAGAAGTATTCGTCACACCATTTTTTGAAGCGGGGATAGACCTCTCCGCCAAAAGGTTCGCATGCGGATCTGGCCACCTGATGCCAGTGTATGCAGTCTTCTTCGAAACCGTAATAGGGTGTCAGGTCATAGCCACCGCCGAACCACCAGACCGGATCAGCCCCCTCTTTTTCGGCAATCAACAGACGAACATTGGCATGAGACGTTGGCACAAACGGATTCCTGGGATGAATCACCAGAGAGACCCCCATGGCCTGAAAACTCCGGCCTTCCAGCTCGGGTCTTTTTGCGGTGGCGGAAGGGGGCAGTTTATCGCCTTTTACGTGGGAGAAGTTCACTCCACCTTTTTCAAACAGAGAACCATCTTCAATAACCCGGGCACGGCCACCACCACCACCGTGGTAATCCCAGGTTTCTTCACGAAAAACAGTACCAGTGTCTTCTTTTTCCAGGGCGTTACAGATAGCGTCCTGCAATGACAGCAGGTATCGCCTGACCCTCTCTACCTGTTCATGGCTGTCTAGAGGCTCGCTGCTGTTTTCCGGACTTGTGGCTTTTCCGGTTTGGGCATCGGTCACCATAATACTCCCTGGGCTGGCTGGATAAAAAAGAGACGCAGTTTAACAGAGCCGGAATCAACCGGCCCGAATCAGTTGTCCTGTCTGAAGATCACGAATTTCAGAAGGTTCGGTCTGTGGGCCCGTTTCACCGGAAACAATCAGAGATACCAGGTTTCCCATCTGTTCCTGAACCTGCTGCTCAGTCATTAGAGGAGATTCTCCTGCCCGGTTGGCAGAAGTGGATACCAGTGGCTGCCCGGCCTGTTCACAGAGCTCTTTAACCACCGGGTGAGCACTGACCCTGACAGCGACCGTATCGAACTTTCCACGAACCCAGTCCGGTGTCCATCGCTCAGTATCAGGCAGTAGCCAGGTATAAGGCCCCGGCCAACTGGCTGATAAGGTTTCAAGCTGTGCTTCGGTCAGGTTGGAAAGCAGGGGAGCAATCTGTTGTTGAGATGAGGCAACCAGTATCAACCCTTTTTCAACAGGGCGATGCTTAATAGCCAGCACCTTGTAAACAGCTTCCCGATTCCAGGGGTCGCATCCGAGCCCCCAGACCGCTTCCGTAGGGTAGGCTATGACCCCCCCCTGTTCGATAACAGCCTGAACTTTAGACATAGCGTTTCATCAACTTGATCAGCGAGTAGCGGAGTTTAGCAAGGCTGTAAAAACGCCGCTAGCTGATCAGGACTGACTCAGGCTTCTGTTAATGACTTTCCGACACGTTCATGCAGCGCAGGGTAGGCTGCCTGATCGAGCCATTGCGTCAGCTCACAGAGCTTGTTTTGCACACTGACGGTACTCCCACCACAAACATTGATGTGGCCCATTTTGCGACCAGGCCGTTTTCCTTTGCCGTACCAGTGAATATGAGCCCCCTCCATTGCTATCACAGCATCGGGAAGCGTGTCTTCACCCAAAATGTTGATCATAGTGGTTTCACGGATAAGACGGGTACTGCCCAAGGGCATTGCACAAATAGCGCGCAGATGATTTTCAAACTGACAGGTTTCAGCTCCCTGCTGAGTCCAGTGCCCGGAGTTGTGAACCCTTGGCGCTATTTCATTGACCAGCAGGGAGCCATTGACATCAAAGAACTCCAAAGCCAGCACTCCGACGTAGTCCAGACTCTCTGCTACTGCAATGAACATCTGCTTTGCCTGTCCCTGCAAAGCCTGATCAGTGATCGCAGTAGAAAGACTCAACACCCCGTTGGTATGTACATTCTCGGCCAGAGGGTAGACCGCAACCGCTCCATCTGCGCTTCGGGCACCGACCAGTGAGACTTCACGATCAAAAGGGACAAACTCTTCGGCAACAATAGCCTGATGCTCTGTAGCTGCAATACATTCGGCCATTTCTGTCCAGATGGCATCAGCCTGATCCGCCTCTTTTAACCGCCACTGCCCTTTACCGTCATAGCCGCCCAGAGCACTCTTGAGCACCATGGGCAGCCCCACGTGCTCAATGGCTTTCCGGAAGTCTTCGTATGACTGAATGACAAAGTATCGGGCATTTTGAACGCCTGCATCGTCCAGCCGTTTTTTCTCGATTCGGCGGTCGCCACCGGCCTCAATAGCTTCTGTAGATGGCAGGAATTTACCGCTTTTCTCGCAGATAGCCAGAATATCGAGGGGAATGTGCTCAAATTCTGCGGTAACGACATCAGCCTGCCTGATTGCCGATTCCAGGTCATCACCGGTGGTCATTTGAGTCAGTGGGTGAACCACTGTTTCGCTGCTTACATCATAAGCACTGATTTGAATGTTCAGCGGTGCGCCAGCCAATGACATCATTCGCGCCAGCTGACCGGCCCCCAGCACTAAAACCTGCATCAGATTAATCCTCAGCCGGATTGGGATTAGCCAGAACCGTGTCCGTTTGTTCTTTACGGAAAGCTTCTACTTTAGCCATGACCGCTTCGTTGTGGGTACCAATGATTTGAGCGGCCAGAATACCGGCATTGGCTGCACCTGCCTCGCCAATGGCCAGAGTTCCTACGGCAATCCCTTTGGGCATCTGGGCGATGGACAGTAATGAGTCCATACCCTTCAGTGCTTTGGACTGAACTGGCACACCCAGAACAGGCAGGCTGGTGAAAGCTGCAGCCATACCGGGCAGGTGAGCCGCACCGCCTGCGCCTGCGATGATGACTTTGAGGCCGCGCTCTTTGGCACCAGTGGCGTAATCAGCCAACAGCTGGGGAGTCCTGTGTGCTGAAACCACTCTGGTTTCATAGCGGACTCCAAACCGATCCAGCATTTCTGCTGCCAGTTTCATCGTTGGCCAGTCTGACCTGGACCCCATGATAATGCCGACTTCCATCTCAAACTCCTGTAAGCCGTGTAATGGTCGGTGGATGATTCGGGGTAGATTATAAGAAGACTTGTACGTTTGAGCGAATAAGCATTAGAAAATCTTGCAATAAAATCTCAATGGTCGGGAAAATGATTGTTTTTTGTTCAGATTGAAACCCAGGCCCACACTAATTGAGAATAAGCCCCCCCAATGTGAATCGGGTTCTACAAACTAATACCATGGGCATGAAACCTGTTCATGGTTTCATTTCGCTGTGCTGCAGGAAAACTGCCCTTGATGCGTTTCCGGACTTCGCCAGTCCACAGTCTAGTCGGTAATGATCGACTTACAGACTCCACTTTTCTGGTTAATGACCGTGAAGATTCTGATCTTTGTGTCTGTTTTGAAGTTTGGTCTGTAATGCAAAATTGGAACACAAAAATATTTTTAACACAGTGCGCTGCAAGGTTTAAAATAAGCGCCTTTAAGACTATTTAATTCAGGGGTAGTAATGGAAACGTACAAGCAGGAGTTTGGCAAGGATTACCCATTGGGCATCCGTATCCCGGTCTACTTTAAAGACCAGTCTTACCGTAACGATACCGGCCCTTCCTTCGTGTACGTTCAGGGTCACAAAATTCTGAAAATCTGCGTGCTTCCAGAAGATCCTCGACACCGGGAAATTGACGACAGCCTGCGTTACTGCCTTATGGAAATGAAAACGTCACAAGATGATGATTATCAGGAGTTTGTGGACGTGCGGTCTGAGGCAGAGTCGCCAGAAGAGTTTGAGCAGGTCATTTTCGATGAGCCAAAACTGAAGCAGTGGTTAGAAGTTTAGATGTAAATGCTCGCAAACAAGATCGTCTTTGCCTGCAAACATAATTCATTCAACAGGAATACAAGGATTTTTTTTGAGTAAGAATTTGTTCTTGATTCTGGGTAACGGGTTCACCATAGATTTCCTGAAACATATTGGTCGGTTTGATGACATAGACGTAATCAATTTGTTTCGAAGAGGTACCGAGGTCCCTTGGCCTGCGACAGGAATGCCCGGTTTTCTGTCGTTTAAACACTGTCCGAACTTATGGAACCTAGGTGCAAGACCAAACATGAGTGCCAAGGATGCGATGGATCTGATCGAGGATATCATCACCTGCGTAAATGTCTATGCATCAAAGAAGAAGCCTGATGAGTTTGGCCTGAGTGGCCGACCAAATGATATCTATATCCACGCCTACAAGGAATTGATCCAATACATTAAGCACTTGTTTGTTTTTTATAACAAACAAGTGCCAGTAATACCGGACTCAGCTCAGAGCTGGCCTTGGCTTGAGTTTATAAGGCATGCCAGTGAGTCAGATAGCTATAGCGAAATAGTGGTTGTTACATACAATTACGATGTTTGGCTAGAGCGCCTTCTGGACCGTTTCAAGATACCCTATAAAGTTGGGCTTATAGGCGACAGAGTAGAGAATGCGAGGATAAAAATACTCAAGCCCCATGGCTCAATTAGTTTTCTTCATGAGAGCAAGTCTTCCAGGGACTCTTATGGAATAAAGTACGACCGTGAGCTTCAGGATGGTTCTACTGAGGAATTTTCGGTAGGTTATGATGACCTGGATGATAATCACCTTATCACAGCCCTGATTCCCCCAGCAGGTGACTCAGAGCGTTTTCGTCGCACATGGTCTTTCCCCATTAGAGCTGAAGCAAAGCTTAAGGCTGATCGGCTGGGCAAGGATGATGAAATGATTATTTGTGGCTTATCCTACTGGCATGTAGACAGGTCTGAGCTTGACGAACTGTTTATGGGGTGTGATCCCTTGCTCGACGTGACTATGGTAAACCCTGCTCCTCAAAGAACAATCAATGCAGTACTAACAAGCATATTCAGCAATTTTGTTACATATTCCAGTTCTGAAACTCTCAAGGAGAAAATGAAATGTCAGTCAGCCTGATGCGAGAAACTAACACGATCACGGTGGCTAACTTCTGGGAGAGCTATCTGCTGAAGAAATACAATTTCGACCCTGCTTATCAAAGAGATAGTGTCTGGAGCGATGAAAAACAGTCATTTTTTATTGATAGTTTACTTAAAAACTTCCCTATTCCGCCTATCTTTTTACATCAAAAGATAGACGATGATACCGGTAAAACAAAATATGATGTCATTGACGGAAAACAGCGTTTGACATCTATAGTTCGGTTTTTAAAAAATGAAATACCGGCGTCAGATGAGTTTGAAAACACCCCTTTTTATGATGAAAAAATAGCCGGAGTGTACTTCAGGGATTTAGATGAAAAGGATTTGACTGAGTATAAAAAACGGTTTTGGAGATATGTTGTTCCTATTGAGTACATAGATACTTCAGACAAAGAGGTAATAGACAATATATTTGACAGACTAAACCGTAACGGAGAGCCATTGAAGGGGCAGGAGCTGAGAAGATCAAAGTACCATGGAAGTCTGCTTCTTAACCTTATTGAAAGGGTGTCTGAAATGCCATTTTGGAAAGATCGGCTGAAAGGAACAGACGTTGCCAGGATGGAGCATTATGAATTTATCTCGGAAATAATGTTCCAGCAAATTGAGGGAAGACCTTTGCACGCTAACCAGGATATATTGGATGAGCTTTATGAAAAGTACAATAAAGCAACCCTGGACTGGAGTGGTATTGAAGCTAGATTTTCCCAAGTTACTCACCTTATGAAATCTTTAGATATTGAGTATAAAAAGTTCAATGTTGGCGGCGTTTCACATCTTTATGGTATCTGGTGCCTGTCCGATTTTTGTGAAAGAAAAGGTATAAAGCCAGACGATATTAAGGGAAAGCTTGCTGAATTCTATACAAAACTTCGCACCCGAGACTCTGATAATGAAAATGTCGAAGCCTACAGCAAAAGTATGTCGTCCAGAACCAAGGATGAAAGACAGCGGAAGCGTAGAATGAGGGCACTGATAAATTATCTCGAGTTGGAGTGATTTTTTCATACAGGCGAAGTTGGTATAATTATCATTTTGAGCACAAGACAGGCTTTTTGATGAAAACGATTGAAATGTGCGCCGGTGCCGGCGGCCAAGCCATAGGTTTGCATGAGGCAGGCTTTTCCCATGCGGCGCTCATTGAAATCGATCATCATGCCAGTCAGACCTTGCACCTCAATAATCAGACTCACGGCTTGGGGTGGGACAATATCGTTGAGGGTGACCTAAAGCACTTTGCAAAACATGAAGCTGAAGATTACCGGGGGCAAATTGATCTGGTTGCAGGGGGAGTGCCATGCCCTCCATTCAGTAAAGCCGGCATGCAGCTTGGTAGTAATGATGAACGTGATCTTTTCCCTACAGCACTAGAGATTATTCAGAAGGTTCAACCAAAGGCCGTGATGCTGGAAAATGTTCCGGGTCTTCTGGAAGATAAGTTCAAAGATTACCGGGATGAAATATCTAGTAAGCTTTTTGAGATGGGTTATCTCTCTGATTGGAAGCTGCATCAAGCCAGTGACTTTGGTGTACCTCAGTTAAGGCCCAGAGTTATACTGGTGGCAATGAAGCCGGATTACTTTAAGCATTTTCACTGGCCTCAACCTCTAAATAAGCGACCTAAAACTGTAGGTGAAGCTCTTTGTGATCTCATGTCATCCAATGGTTGGGAAGGCGCTGATAAATGGAAAAAGAAGGCTGATAAAATAGCTCCGACACTCGTAGGTGGATCCAAAAAACATGGAGGACCTGATCTGGGGCCTACGAGAGCCAAACGACAGTGGCAAGAGCTTGGTGTAAATGCTCACCGAGTTGCCAATGACGATGAAATTCCGGGAGAAGGTTTCATAGGCGTTCTCAAAAGAGATGGAACGATCCAGCCTGGTTGCGAAGGAATGCCGTTGTTGAATATTCGAATGGCTGCAAGGATTCAGGGTTTCCCTGACTATTGGGAGTTTTTTGGTGGAAAGACTCATGCTTATCGACAAGTCGGAAATGCATTTCCTGCTCCTGTTGCTGCGGCTTTAGGTAGACAAATCAGGAAGGCGCTTCTTCAGAAAGCACCGGTTCGTAAGTTGGTGTCATCACATCGAGCCTTTGAAACAATGGATATGTTTAAGGATCAAGATCTCGCTGCACAAGTAGGCTAATTACTAACAAGCATTTGCATGAGCGGTAATTCCCAATTATGCATGCTTTCTGGTCAGAATATCTTCTCGATAAGCTTCTACAGCTTTTCTGATAGCTTCTTCCCGACTGATGGATTCAGTCTTGCTGATACTCTCAATAACCTTAAGTACAGGCTCACTGAGATACAACATGGAAGGTACGCCATGTTTATCAGGGAAAGCCCATGAGCAGGTCTGACAATTCAAATTGCATCCTTCGCAAGCCCTCCTTTTCTCGACATTGCAGTTGTTACATATAGGCTGCCAGTTTTCTAAGTCATTAGTTCCTCCACGGGAGAGAGGTATTTTGTGGTCCGCTTGCAAACCTCTAACCCCCGCTTCGGTCTGAGTACCACAGGTTGCACAGGTATTTTCAGCTTCAAAAAAAAGAAGATCTTTTTGCGCTTTCGTAAGATATTCCCTCACTTGTGGAGCAGTCAGAATGTCTGATCTTAAACGCCAGGCATGGCCTTCAAATTCTTCCTGATAAGCAGATTCTAGGTCACAACCCAATGCATCTCTTAACTCTCTGGTTCGACGATCAAAGTACTTCTGTCTTGTCAGTTCAAGCAGTTCAGCAGAAGATACCCAAGGCTTAGGAAAAGGAGCACTGTTTTTTCCCCATACACGCTTCAGGATGATCTGTTTTACGTTACTTAACTTCTTCTTGATGGGAAGCTTTTGATAATAATCTTCAAAAGTCATAGATATTTCATTTCTGGTACTAATGTTTGTGATATATCGTACCAGAAGTGAAAGATTTAAATTATCAGTGAATATCAGCGTTTTTGCGACTTGGACTGGCGAGTTATAACCCGATGGCTTGCGGGCTTCCCGCATGGGGATGACTCCGCTTTGCGACCTGACGCACTTACGATATATCGCAGAGGCCATGTAGGTTGAGGCTCTTATTGACCGGTATGAGGCAAGAGCCAGTGAGGAAGTGAGGTGGCTACCCCGTCCGGATATAACCACCAGGCACCGACTCAATAAAACCTTCCAGCTCCATTTCAGTCAGAATGACAGAGATTTGGTCAAACGAGAGCCCTGATATCTGGCAGATCAGATCCACACTGACGGCTTCACCGTTCATGCTTTCCAGAATGACTCTTTGTAACCCTGACAAGTCAGAGCTGACCGATTCAGGTTTATGAGAGGGTTCAACAAAAGCCCGGAGATAGCTCTGCAACTCAATCAGGATATCCTCAGCCGATTCAACCAGAACAGCCCCTTCCTTTATGAGCTTATGACAGCCACAGCTGAGAGGATTTAACACAGAACCCGGTACAGCAAAGACTTCGCGCCCCTGCTCGGCAGCCAGTCTGGCTGAAATCAGGGATCCGCTGTTCAGTGCTGCCTCAACCACCAATACACCCGATGACAAGCCACTGATGATGCGGTTTCTTCTTGGAAAATGTCCGGGGTTTGGTGTCGTCCCCAGGGGAAATTCGCTCACGAGAGCGCCCTGGATTGCTATAGCCTGATACAGGTCGCCATGGCTTCTTGGATAAACCACATCCACCCCGGTTCCCAGAACCGCTATGGTACTGCCATAACTGCCCAGCACTCCCTGATGCGCAGCTGCATCTATCCCCAATGCCATACCACTGGTAATAACCAGTCCTTTTCGAGACAGTTCCTTAGCCAGCTCCTGAGCGAGTCGACGCCCCTGGGGAGTCGGTCTGCGGCTGCCGACAATGGCGAGCTGAGGCTCATTCAAGAGATCGATATTACCGATCACGTAAAGCAGGGGAGGCGGGTCACTTAACTCTTTGAGAGCAACAGGGTATTGAGGCGATTGCAGGGTAATTATGTGATGAGCCTGGCTGGATTCCAGCCAGAGTCGACAATGGTTCAGACGCTCAAGAATATCGGGGGTCTCAGGATTCCCTGATAATTGCGCCGCCAGTTTTTCCGGCAGCCCCATTCTCAATGTCTGATAAGAGGCTGACAGAATAGCGTCTGCAGAACCAAACTCCCGGATCAGACCATTGAAGCGAACCGCACCTAATCCGGGCTGAAAGGAAAGCAGCAGCCATTTGCGTAAAGGCTGCCAGATGGAATCATGGATTTGCTGAGTCATTGCACCTCAGGGGCTTTTCAGAGTGTCTCCTACACCTATTTCTTCATAGGCAGTCAGCACAATACCATAGCTCACTTTTTCAAAAGTACGATAAATCATGATCATACCGGCTCTTTCAGGAGGCAGATTGACCATTTCACCACTGATCTGATCCTTAACCTTCAGGTTCTTGTAGGCATTGAGTATATCGCCCTGACGCAAACCTTCCCGGATACCCCGATTGATAATAACGCTGTTGAACTGACCGACTTTTTTCACCCCATCAACCACAGAAACGATTTTACCTTCCACCGGTGCATCAGGTGCTCTGGGGAAGAAGGTAGTTTGAAGGCTGAAGGTGTCTGCTGGCAACACTTTATCACCAGGCCTAACCTCCTGCTGGCTTGTCTGGATCTTCAGACTGGCAATGCCATTGTCGACTTTTTGCAGGGAAGCATCGGCCACTTGATGGCCAATAATACCCAGTACTTCACCGCTGTCAGGATCTTTCAGAACGTCTCCGGCTCGGAGAATGTCGAGACTCTTGTCCAGAGAGCCTATTTGTCCCCGGACATAAACCTTGTCTCCCGCGCCGGTTATAATTCGTTCCTGTCTGGAAGCAAATATATAAGGAGCACTTTCTAAAGCCCGTTTAGAGGTAAATACCCGGCTGCTCTTGAGAAAGGCATCGATTGCGCTGAGCGGGATAGCAGGAATTGCGGATTCAGCAGGCAGTGTTCTTACTTTCGGGCTGAGCTTGATGGTTCTGCCACTCTCGCCACGACGGACAATCGTCAGCCTTGGACGACCATCGATGTAAACCAGGCTCACCAGATCACCGGGGAAGATAAGATGAGGGTTATGAATCTGGGGGTTTGCGTGCCAGATTTCAGGCCATAGCCAGGGACTTTTCAGAAAGCGGTTGGAAATTTCCCACAGCGTATCCCCTTTTTTTACCATGTAATCCCGGGGAGAATCTGACTTGATCGGACTCTCGTAAGCTATCCCTGATGACGACAGGCAGAGCAGAAGAACGCCCAGTACTATGCTTCTCATTGGTTACCGATCCCTTGCACTTGTTGTTGGTTTTATTCCAGCAGTTTATCAACGGGTCCTGTCATCGGGCAATCAAACCCTTCAATATGAAGAAAATCTGCCCACAAAATTGTGACTTATCTTTTTTATTCCACTGCACCCATAGCCGATAAAACAACAGCTCAGGGACAAGTCTGAGTCACTATTGTTCTCGACCGGCAACGGCCTTTCTGTACTTCAGAGCAAATCAGAAAACTATCCAAAGCAGTGATTTTTGCCTACATTAGGAAGGCTGGAAGGCAGCTAGGGAGGTGATATATGGAAAACCTTTATAAAACTGATTATTACCAATGGGTCAAACAACAAAAAGAACTTTTGATAAACCGTCAGTTTGACCAGCTTGATCTGGAACATCTCATTGAGGAAGTTGACGATATGGGTAGGCATGAGCCCCGGTCACTCACCAGCCACCTGAAGCAACTACTTATGCATCTCCTCAAATGGCAGTTTCAACCAGAGCGTCGATCAAGAAGCTGGCAGGACTCCATTATTCTCCACAGGGAGGATGTTGAAGAACTGCTCGAGGAGAATCCAAGTCTGGGGCCGAAAGTACCTGAACTTTTCAGCAAGGCCTATAAAAGGGCGGTTGTACTGGCGGTTAAGCAAACCGGCCTCCCCACCAGGACTTTTCCAAAAGAATGCTCATGGACCTATGAGCAGGTGATGAAAGATGGCTGGTTGCCTGAGGAATAGCAGGGCTTGAAACTGTCGGCAGGTAACTATCAAGAATAAAGTGAAGAAAATACCTGTTAAAACAGCCAACAAAGGTTATATGCTTTGCTAGCTACTATTGCTATCGTAACCTTCAACGTCGTCTGTCATTTCTTTATCAGCAATGAATCTCTTTAATGGTGGAGCGGTAGGAAGGTGGGCAATCTGCTCTTCAAATTGAACCCGACTTCTGACTGACAACTTTGACAGTTCTTGTAGCGAAAGGGGGGTATTTGAGCCTTTGATATATTTGATAGCGATCCTTGCGCCAATACAAGTAACGCTCACAGCCAGAAAAACGGTTTTATGCTTTAGCCCCGAAAACGCATCTCCCAAATACTTCCCGTTGATTCTGAAGCCGACGGTCCCTGCATTCATATCTATTATGCAGCTTATCGTTTTCGGCGCTGCAAATGTACTGTTTGATTCGTCTTTGGGGTAATTGCCTATAGTTTGGCCATTATGAAGCAGTTTGTTGTTTTTTATATTCCAGCCCCATGAGGACTCTGTGCTACCTAGAAGGTTTGTGTATCCCTCTCCATGGTCAGGGGTACCCGCCAGTGCGACCCCAATTACCGAATGAGAGCCTCGCCATAATTTCAACCATTCAATGTCCAGAATATGAATGCCTTTTGAAAAGCCGGTATCCGACATGGCAATTTCTGTTCTATTCTCAGTAGAGTCAAGGAGCTCTAATTTTGTTGGCTCATCCTCGAAGATGCGAATATAGTCGCCGCTTTTGGCTATATCCCAAATGGTGTGAATGAAGAAATTGCTACCATTTTGACGTTCCATAGCTTTCAAAGACAGGGATGTATGACCACACTCCGGCAATGGGACCATTTTATCGACTTTCCTTCCTTTCCAAAAAGTATTGCGATGTCCAGCTGTGGTTGCCCGACTGGTCAGGGAGTTGGAACTTAGACACGATATTGGCAAACACGACAAATATTGTGAAATACGGCTTGATGGATCCATAATTACATTCCCTTTAATTAATATTTATTTAGATAGCTTTAAATTGAAAAAGTTCCTTTTTTGCCCCAATTTTCACCACTCCATCGATAACATTCCGATTTCAAAAAGTTAATAAGTCGTGCCAACCATTAATTCGAATGTGATATATATTTGAAAATCACATGATTGCATCTTATTGGTGGAGTTGGTGGTGCTTGGTACCCTTTAATAATGGAGCGGTGGGATTAGACTTTCATAGGTTTTTCAATAAAAAAATGAACACAACAGGACTGTTTCTGACAGGCTGGCTATTACTGATTAGCTCACTGCTCTTTGGGGAAGTGACCATTCACAAGTCCCATGGCCTGTCGCGTTTTCACGACCTTAAATACCCGGCCAGTTTCAAACACTTTGACTATGTGAATCCCCAAGCGCCCAAGGGAGGAAATGTTAGCCTGTTTGCCCATGGTACCTTTGACTCATTGAACCCTTACGCTCCCCAGGGCAATACACTTTCCGGCCTGCCTTCATTTGCCTACATGCGTTATGGCTTTACCGAGTTGAACGAGCCATTGATGGTGGGATCAGGACAGTATGCGCCTTCGGGAGATGAACCCAGATCGGCCTACGGATTGATCGCTGAAAGCGTTGAATACCCTGATGATAATCAATGGATTATCTTCAACCTTCGCTCCGAAGCTCGTTTCCATGATGGGCATGAGATCACTTCGGAAGATGTAATTTTTTCATTCAAAGCCCTCAGTGAAAAAGGAAGCCCCCAATACAAAATGCAACTGGACTCCATTGCTTCTGTGGAGGCACTAGGTCAGAGAAAAGTCCGCTTTAACTTTAAACAGCCGGGTTCCCGCCAACAGTTATTCCATGCAGCGGAGCTTCCCGTTCTGCCAGCCCACTTCTGGAAGAACAGGGCCATCGATAAATCAACCCTCACTCCACCTTTAAACAGCGGCCCCTACAGAGTCAGTCATGTGGAACCCGGCAAGCTGATTGTGTTTTCAAGGGTCGAGGATTACTGGGGCAGGGACTTACCCGTTAACAAGGGGAAATATAATTTCGACACGGTGACCATTCACTTCTACCGCGATTTTCAGGTAGCCATGGAAGCTTTCAAATCCGGTGGCCACGATCTGCATCTTGAAGTCGTCGCCAAGAACTGGCAATTCGCCTACGACTTCCCCGCTGTCATCGACGGACGTATAAAAAAACGAACCATTCCCCATCAGATGGCTTATGGCAGCAGCTTTTTCTTTTTCAATACCCGTCGTCCATTATTCAGGGATGTCCGGGTTCGCCAGGCCATTACCCTGATGTTTGATTATGAATGGACGAACCGGGTGATCTTTCATAATGCCTACCGTCGTTCTCACAGCTACTTTCCCAACAGTTCTCTGGGAGCTATTGATAAGCCAACCCCCGCAGAGCAGAAGCTACTAGCGTCATTAACTCCCTCATTACCGAACCCGATTGTCAGTCAGGCATTTCTCCTTCCCATAACGTCAGGAGATGGACAGCTAAGAACACAAAAGAGGAAAGCCCTTTCCTTATTGAAAGAGGCAGGCTGGACCTTGAAAAACAATCAGCTGATCAACAACATCACTCAACAACCTTTTGTTTTTGAGTTTATTGAAACCACTCACGCTACTGACCGCTATCTCTTGCCTTTCAAGAAAAACCTCGAGTCCATAGGAATCACCATGAAATACACGGTCATGGACTCCAGCCAGTATTACGCCAGAATGCGATCCCGGGATTTTGATATGATTGCACAATTACTGCCGCAGACACTCTCGCCGGGCCTGGAACTGTTCGATTATTTCCATTCAAGCCGGGCCCATGACAACAGCTCCAGAAATTTTGCCGGCATTGACCATCCGGTCGTAGATCAACTCCTTCAGAAACTGACTGAAGTGAATTCACAACAGGAACTCCAAACCCTGACACGCTCACTGGACCGGGTGCTGCTATGGAACTATTACGGCATCCCTAAGTGGCACTCCACTTACATGAGGGTGGCTCACTGGGACAAATTTGGCTGGCCTGAGCAACTGCCGGAATACACCACCAGCTTCAGCACCTGGTGGCAAAAGCCCTGAGCACCGGAATTTAACTTTGCTTGCCGATATCTGACTGATTACAAGCCTCCTGGCACGGTCATGGAAATCACACTCCGATGCCACACTCCTGCTAAGCCCGCAGTCATCTAATCATTTCTCCTGATAACGGCGCTCAAAACACAGATAGCTCCTCCTTAAGTTCATCGCCTATCCGTCAATAAGCACTTAAAAAATGGAACATTCGCACTTAAAACTACCTATATACCTAAAAGAAATTTAAAATTACTTTTTAATTTAATGAAACAGCTTGAGAATCCCCATGGCGCTTCTGGAAATCCTTCAATACCCTGACGAAAGACTTCGCACTATTGCTGAGCCCGTGGCCGAGGTAAACGACGATATTCGTAAAATCGTCGATGACATGCTGGAAACTATGTACCAATCCAAAGGCGTTGGTCTGGCAGCCACTCAGGTCGATATTCATCTGCGCATAGTGGTGATGGACTTTTCCGATGATGGCAACGAACCAATGGTTCTGATCAATCCAACATTCGAACCTCTAACTGAAGAGTTGACGGATCTGTCTGAAGGCTGTCTGTCCATCCCGGGATTTTTCGAGCTGCTGGATCGTCCGGCTGAGATTCGTCTGACCGCACTGGACAGAGACGGAAACGAGTACTCAAAAGACCTGGATGGTCTGGCTGCTGTCTGCGTACAGCATGAGCTGGATCACCTGAATGGCAAACTGTTTGTGGACTATCTGTCCCGACTGAAGCAAGAACGTATTCGCAAAAAGCTGGTGAAGAACAAGCGCCTTGCCACAGCTTAATGACTCTGATGATCTCCCGGATAATGCAGGAAAAGCCGCTCCGGGAGACTCAGATTTTACTCAGGCCCTTACTTTATCTATCATCGCCGCCATCCCAATCGTTCTGTCGAGCCTTTAGAAAACCTAATGAAAAGTCTTCGTATTGTCTTTGCCGGTACTCCGGATTTTGCCAGCGCCCACATTCAGGCGGTTCTGGACAGTCAGCATGAAGTCATTGCCGTATACACCCAGCCCGACAGACCGGCGGGACGAGGCAGAAAACTCAAGCCCAGCCCGGTGAAAGCGCTGGCGTTGCAACATGACATCCCGGTGTTTCAGCCACAATCTCTGAAAAAAGATGACGCCGCCCGGGAACAACTCGCTGCGCTCAAACCTGATCTGATGATTGTAGTGGCCTATGGTTTGATACTTCCGAAAAGTGTTCTGGAGATTCCAACCTTTGGTTGCATCAATGTGCATGGATCAATTCTGCCACGCTGGCGTGGAGCAGCTCCTATTCAACGGGCTATTGCTGCGGGTGATGAAGAGTCCGGTGTCACCATCATGCAGATGGATGAAGGTCTGGATACTGGCGATATGCTGGTTAAAGCCCGCTGTCCGATTCACACAACAGACACATCTTCCGATTTGCATGACCGTCTGATCGAAGTAGGGCAGCCGGCTCTGATTGAAGCCGTCAATGCTATTGCTCAAGGCACTATCCGTGCAGAAAAGCAGGATGATGGTAATGCTTGTTACGCCCATAAAATGAGCAAGGAGGAAGCCCGTATTCAATGGAACAGATCAGCAACTGATCTTGATTGTATGATACGGGCATTCAACCCCTGGCCAGTGGCGACAACAGAGCTGGAAGGTAATGCCATTCGGGTCTGGGAGGCAAAGCCTGTTACAGGAAACCATGATTTGGCACCCGGCACCCTGATCAAGGCTGACAAATCTGGCCTGGATATTGCCACTGAAGAAGGCATACTGCGTCTCACTAACGTGCAGTTATCTGGCAGCCGTGCCATGCCAGTGCAGGACCTGCTCAACAGCCGCAGGGATATGTTTGTACCCGGGAAAAAATTCAACTGATGGCCAAGCAATCTTCCGTTCGACTGGCAGCAGCCAAAGTAATCAGCCGCGTTGTTTCCGGTGAATCCCTGAGCCAGGTATTACCTGAATATCAGCAAGCCCTGCGCAAGAAAGACCAACCGCTTCTGGCAGAGCTCTCTTACGGCACACTGCGTTACTATTTTCGACTGGATAGCTGGCTCAGCACCCTGATGGACAAACCGCTGAAAGCAAAAGAGCAGACGATTCACAGTCTGATTCTGGTGGGGCTCTACCAGTTGTTCTACACCCGCATTCCGGCACACGCCGCTATTGGGGAGACCGTTCAGGTCACCCGCATGATGGGTAAAGCCTGGGCCCGAGGTCTTGTGAATGGTGTTCTGCGTTCTGCACAGCGTCAGGAAGAAGCGCTCAATGCACTGGCTGAATCCAACGACATTTGTCTTACAGCTCACCCCCAATGGCTGGTCGGCAAAATCCGCAATGCCTGGCCCGGGCACTGGCAGGATATCACCCGGGCCAATAATCAGTCTCCACCTATGACCTTGCGGGTCAATGAGCGGCATTTAAAGCGTGATCGATACCTGAAAAAATTACTGGATGACTGCATTCAGGCTTCGTCTTCTCGGGTGTCTCCCCAGGCAATAACCCTGACGCGGGCTCTCCCGGTGGATCAGCTGCCCGGCTTTTCGGACGGTGTGGTCAGTGTTCAGGATGAATCTGCTCAGCTTTCCGGAAACCTGTTGCCTGTTAAAAAAGGTGACAAGGTTCTCGATGCCTGCTGTGCTCCGGGAGGCAAAACCTGCCAGCTGCTGGAAATGTTCCCGGGCATTGAACTCGATGCTCTGGATATAGATGAGAAGCGACTGGCTCGTGTGCAGGAAAATCTTGATCGTATTGGCCTGAAGGCCCGACTCATGACCGGTGATGGTACTCAGCCCGAGCAGTGGTGGGATGGACAGAGTTACGATCATATTCTGCTGGACGCCCCCTGCTCGGCAACCGGTGTCATCCGCCGCCATCCGGATATTAAACTGCTTCGCAAACCCGAAGACATTGATGCATTGGCTGAGCTTCAAGGCAAGATTCTTAATACCATGTGGTCGTTGCTCAAGCCCGGTGGCACACTGCTCTACGCAACCTGTTCCATCATGCCTGCTGAAAACAGCAAACAGATTGCCGCCTTCCTCGAACATCAGGAAGACGCCGAACTGCAACCCTTTCCAGGAGAATGGGGACTGGATACCGGCTTTGGCCGACAGATTCTGCCCGGTTCAGGTGACGGTTTTTTCTACAGCCTGCTGAAAAAAGTGGACCATGATTCTGACGAAACCATTGAGCACTCTGAGCAGACAAACAGCCTTCAGCCAATAAAAAGCCATCAGGAAAGTCTATGAAAATCATCATTCTCGGTGCCGGACAAGTAGGCGGAACCCTGGCTGAAAACCTGGCCAGTGAAGAGAACGACATCACGGTAGTGGATGCCAACGGGGAGCTTCTCAGGGAGTTGCAGGATCGTATTGATATCCGGACTATTCAGGGTATGGCCTCCTTCCCCTCTGTACTCAAACAGGCCGGTGCTGATGATGCTGACATGCTGGTGGCGGTAACCAATAGCGATGAAGTGAACATGGTGGCCTGTCAGATTGCCTATACCCTGTTTCACACACCTTCCAAGATTGCCCGTATTCGTCAGGCGGCTTATCTGAACAGGGATAATCTGTTTGGCGATGATGCTATGCCCATCGACGTATTGATCAGCCCCGAGCAGGTGGTGACCAACTACATTCGACGCCTTCTTGAACGTCCCGGTGCCCTTCAGGTTCTCGACTTTGCCGATGGCCGTGCCCAGCTGGTGGCCATGAGAGCCTATTATGGCGGTCCATTGGTCGGGCAGGAGTTGCGCTACCTGCGTGAACATATGCCCAACGTTGACACCCGTGTGGCTGCAATTTTCCGCCGTGGCAAGGCCATCATGCCCAAGGGGACCACAGTGATCGAGGCCGACGATGAAGTATTCTTCATCGCCGACCGCTGTCATATCCGGGCTGTCATGAGTGAACTGCAGAGGCTGGATGATGATTACAAACGCATCATCATTGCCGGTGGCGGTAACATTGGTTTGCGCCTTGCTCAGTCGGCTGAAAATGATTTCAAGGTAAAAATCATTGAGCAGAATATGGAGCGCTGTCAGTTCCTGTCTGAGACGCTGATCAAAGCCATGGTTTTCAATGGCAATGCATCCGATAAAGAGCTGCTGATTTCTGAAAACATCGAAGAGACGGATGTCTTTTGTGCCCTGACCAACGATGATGAAGCCAACGTCATGGCCGCTATGCTGGCTAAACGACTGGGCGCCCGAAAAGTCATGGCCCTGATCAATAACCCTGCCTACGTTGATCTGGTCCAGGGCGGCGAGATAGATATTGCGATTTCTCCACAGCAGGCCACCATCGGCAGTCTTCTTAAACACGTACGAAGAGGGGACGTTGTCAATGTTCACTCACTTCGTCGTGGTGCAGCAGAAGCCATTGAAGCCATTGCCCATGGCGATGAAAATTCATCCAGAGTCGTCGGTAAAACGGTTCAACAGGTCGTGCTGCCCCCCGGAACAACCATCGGAGCCATAGTCAGAAACGATGAAGTGTTGATTGCACACGACACTACTCGTATAGAGTCCGGGGATCATATCATTCTGTTCCTGACCAACAAGAAACGTATTCACGAAGTAGAACAACTCTTTCAGGTTGGACTGGGGTTCTTTTAAACGATACATTTCGACATTAGAGTCAGCGGTTTATTTTTTACCAGACTTGAAAAATGACACCCATGACTAGGAGGTATTACCGCATCTGGGGGGTCCGATGGGGTGGTACCAGTCTTGTGTACTTATTGATAATTGAATCAGACGGCATGGCCGTTGTCTGTATAACTAGAAAAACAGGGTCTTATGCAGTTTTCTGTCGTTTTGCCCGTCCTGGGTATTCTCTTGATGCTATTCAGCTTCTCCAGTCTTCCACCTCTGGCAGTGGCGATGATCTATGGGGAATCTGAAATTTCACTGTTTTTATATACTTTTTTTCTGACTTTTCTTATCGGTTTCTTATTTTGGTTTCCCTTCAGAAAAATTAAATCGGACCTTCGCCCCCGTGACGGCTTTATTATCACTGTTCTTTTCTGGGTGGTCCTGGGAGGCATGGGTTCCCTGCCACTTTTATTAATGACAGACCCGGGACTCAGCGTCACTGATGCCCTATTCGAGTCCATGTCGGGCCTGACCACCACTGGCGCTACGATACTGACGGGCATCGATCACCTGCCCAAATCGATCCTCTTTTATCGCCAGCAACTGCAGTGGCTGGGAGGCATGGGGATCATTGTTCTGGCTGTCGCTATCATGCCTATGCTGGGCGTCGGAGGGATGCAGCTTTATCGGACAGAAACGCCGGGACCTATAAAGGACAACAAGCTGACGCCCCGAATTAAAGAAACCGCGAAAGCACTCTGGCTGCTCTACGTGACATTAACGGCAGTGTGTGCCCTGGGTTACTGGCTGGCAGGTATGAACCTTTTTGATGCTGTGAGCCATAGCTTTTCGACCATAGCCATTGGTGGATTCTCAACCCACGATGCCAGTATTGGCTATTTTGAATCACCACTGATTAATGCCACGGCTACTTTCTTTATGCTGGTAGCCGGTATTAACTTTGCCCTCCACTTTTTCGCCTGGCGCAATAAATCTACTTACCATTACTGGAAAGACCCTGAGTTTCGCACTTACCTGCTGATCCTTCTGGTGGTTTCATTGATTACAGTGGCAGGCCTCTACTTCTCTGCCACTTATGATCTGGCAGACTCCCTCGATTACGGTATTTTTGAGGTGGTTTCTGCTGCCACGACGACCGGTTATGCCACCAGCGGTTTCTCAGCCTGGCCAACATTCCTGCCACTTCTTCTCTTTATGACCAGTTTTATCGGGGGATGTGCAGGCTCGACGGCAGGAGGGATTAAGGTGATTCGTGTACTGCTGATCTTCAAACAGGGTGTAAGAGAACTTCGTCGTCTGGTTCATCCTAACGCCGTTTACTCCATCAAACTCGGTGGCAAGGCTGTTCACAGCCGAGTCGGTGAGGCGGTCTGGGGGTTCTTTGCCGCCTATGTATTCCTGTTTGCCGTTATGATACTGGCTGTGATGGCAACGGGTGTTGATTTGACTACCGCTTTTTCTACCGTCGCTTCCAGCATGAATAACCTGGGCCCTGCCCTGGGAGAAGCCGCCGAAAACTACAGCACGCTTCCTGATACCGCGAAATGGATTCTCTGTTTTGCCATGCTGCTGGGTCGTCTGGAAATCTTCACACTGCTGGTACTATTCACACCCACATTCTGGAAATACTGAGACGGGAAAAGTTATTCACAACAGCTAACAGCTTATCCACATTTTCTTCAGAACTCCATGATCCTGTCCCGTGGAGTTTTCCGGATATTATTGCCCTCTTATTCACAACGACCTCATTTCCAGAGGGATACAACGGTATCCGCTCCAGAGCCAAAACGTTATAATCCGCTGCTGTTTCCAGAAAATTAAAGCCTAATTTGAGCCTCCATGAGGTAGTACTGTGACTTCTCAAAGCACGCCTGATATCAAGACATTCCAGGGCCTTATTTTGGCCCTTCAGCAGTTCTGGGCTCGCCAGGGCTGTGTCATTATGCAGCCGCTGGACATGGAAGTGGGTGCAGGCACCTTCCATCCAGCGACGTTCCTTCGCGCTATCGGTCCGGAAAACTGGAATTCTGCCTATGTGCAGCCCAGCCGTCGTCCAACAGATGGTCGTTATGGTGAGAACCCAAACCGTCTTCAGCACTACTATCAGTTTCAGGTGGTAATGAAACCTTCTCCGGATAACATTCAGGAACTTTACCTGGACTCCCTGAGAGAGCTGGGCATTGATCCACTGGTGCATGACCTTCGCTTTGTAGAGGACAACTGGGAATCCCCCACACTGGGCGCCTGGGGTCTGGGCTGGGAGGTTTGGATGAATGGCATGGAAGTCACACAGTTCACCTACTTCCAGCAAGTGGGTGGTATTGAGTGCTATCCGGTGACTGGTGAGATCACCTACGGTCTTGAGCGTCTGGCCATGTACATTCAGGGTGTTGATAACGTCTACGATCTGGTTTGGACTGAAGGCCCACAGGGCACAGTATCTTATGGCGACGTCTTCCATCAGCAGGAAGTAGAGATGTCTACTTTCAACTTTGAACATGCTGACACTCAGGAACTGTTCCATCAGTTCGATTTTTATGAAGGTGAATCAAGACGTCTGGTCGAAGCTGGCCTGCCTCTGCCTGCCTATGAGTACGTCTTGAAAGCTTCCCATACATTCAACCTTCTGGACGCCCGCCACGCCATCTCGGTGACAGAGCGTCAACGCTTTATTCTGCGAGTCAGAACGCTCGCCAGAGCTGTAGCCAAAGCCTACTTTGACGCTCGCCATAACCTCGGCTTCCCGCTGGCCAGTGAGGATATCCGTTCAGAAGTTCTGGCCAGTCTGAAAGACAGCAAGACACAGGAGAAGAAGTAATGAGTCAGAAAGATTTCCTGGTCGAGCTGGGAACAGAAGAGCTGCCTCCAAAAGCGCTTAAAAGCCTTTCCAATGCTTTCACTCGCGGCATTGTTGATCGCCTGAAGAGTGCTCAGCTGTCTTTTGACAGTTATGAAGCCTTTGCCGCACCTCGTCGTCTGGCTTTGCTGATAAAAGGGCTGGAAACGGCTCAGCCTGATCAGCAGCTTGAGCGCCGCGGCCCTGCTATAAAAGCCGCCTTCAACGCAGAAGGCAAGGCCACTAAAGCAGCCGAGGGTTTTGCCCGTTCTAATGGAGTGTCTGTCGACCAGTTGGAGAGGCTGGAAACCGATAAAGGTGCCTGGCTTGTCTATCGTGGGGTTCAGCAAGGTTCCGACACCACTCAACTGCTGCCAGACATGGTCAGTCAGTCTCTCAATGAACTGCCTATTCCCAAGCGAATGCGCTGGGGTGCGCAGCGCACCGAATTTGTTCGCCCTGTCCACTGGTTAGTCATGCTGATGGGTGGAGAGGTAGTCAATTGCGAAATTCTGGGCCTGAAATCAGGTAACCAGACTCGAGGCCACCGATTCCATGGGAACCAGCCTCTGACCATTAACCAGCCTGCCGATTATCAGAACCTTCTGAAAGAGCAGGGTAAGGTGATGGCTCTCTTTGAAGAAAGACGCAGTCTCATTAAAACACAGGTAACGGAGCTGGCTGCCGGATTAGGTGGCGAAGCGGTTATCGATGAAGACCTTCTGGATGAAGTGACCGCTTTGAATGAGTGGCCTGTTGCTCTGTCCGGTCGTTTTGATGAAGAATTTCTGGAAGTCCCTGCTGAAGCCCTGATTTCTTCCATGAAGGAGCATCAGAAGTATTTCCACGTCCTGTCAAAAGAGCCATCTCGGGAAGGAACATTGCTTCCCCGTTTTATAACCATTGCAAATATCGAGAGCCTGAAGCCTGAACACGTAGTATCCGGTAACGAACGGGTAATAAGACCTCGCCTCGCAGATGCCAAATTTTTCTTTGATACAGACAAAAAAAACACGCTTGAAGCACGCAGGGAGACCCTGAAACCCATCGTTTTCCAGGCACAGCTGGGATCGCTGTTCGATAAGAGCGACCGCATTGCAAAACTGGCGGGTTTTATCGCTAAACAGGAAGGTGGGCAGGAACAGCTGGCTGTCCGAGCCGGAGAACTCTGCAAATCAGATCTGACTTCAGAAATGGTTTTGGAATTCCCGGAGCTGCAGGGCATCATGGGGCAATACTACGGTGCAAACGATGGTGAACCACAAGAGGTATGCCTCGCTCTGAACGAACAGTACATGCCACGCTTTGCAGGTGATGAGCTACCCTCTAGCCTGACAGGTTGTGCCGTAGCGATTGCTGACAAAATCGATACCATCACCGGCATCTTTGGCATCAATCAGCCACCTTCAGGCAATAAAGATCCGTTTGCTCTGAGAAGGGCCACCCTGGGTGTCCTGCGAATTATTGTTGAGAAGAAGCTGGATCTGGACCTGCGTGATCTCATTAATCAGTCTGTCAAAGGTTATCAATCACAAGGGGTTGAGCTGCCAGCAGCCAGCGGAAAAGCTTTAGCAAATAATGAAGAGCTGGCAGAAACTGTTCTGGATTTCATGCTGGAGCGTTTCCGCTCCTGGTATCAGGACGAACAGATTCCTGTTGAAGTCTTCCTTTCTGTTAAGGCCCTGAAACCATCACGCCCCTTCGACTTTGATCAACGTGTCAAGGCAGTGCATCGCTTTAGTCAGATGGTCGAAGCCGAAACCCTTTCTGCAGCCAACAAGCGTGTTTCCAACATTCTGGCAAAAGCCGGAGATCTGGTCATTCCTGACTCCGTTGACCCTGCACTGATGACAGAAGCCGCAGAAAAGGCTCTGGCCACAGCGCTCGCCGACAGTAAAGAAAAAGCTGCACCGATTCTGGAACAGAGACAATACACAGTCGCTATGGAAAGTCTGGCGCCACTGAAGGACTCTGTAGACCGCTTCTTTGATGAAGTATTGGTCAATGCTGAAGATCAGCAGGTTCGTTTGAACCGCTATGCTCTTTTGAAACAATTACGCAGCCTTTTCTTACACGTTGCGGATATTTCATTACTGTAGGTTGCACTCGGGACTGCCTTTGTTGCAGAAATTCTGACTAAAGCTTGATAAAGTGGAGTGCGGCATTTATGCCGCACTTTTTCTATCTTTTGGAAAAGTTTTTCAGGTATGAAGCCTGCTGACTGAAATTATGAGTAAACTGATCATTCTTGACCGCGACGGAGTCATCAATAAAGACTCCGATCACTACATTCGTTCGGTGGCTGAGTGGATTCCTCTACCAGGCAGTATTGAAGCCATCGCCAGACTGAGCAGGGCAGGGTATTCCATTGCCATTGCAACCAACCAGTCAGGCCTTGCCAGAGGTTACTTTACTCAAGAAACCCTTGAGGCCATGCATCAGAAAATGCTGGATCTGTTAGCCTTGGAAGGAGGCAAGATAGATTGTATTCGATACTGCCCCCATGGCCCTGACGATCAATGTCGCTGCAGAAAGCCTTTGCCTGGCATGATTGAACAGATCGAAGAAGCCCTGAACATACCCGCATCATCTGCCTGGGTGGTCGGGGATTCTCTCAGAGACCTTCAGGCAGGGCAGGCAATGGGGTGCAATGTAGCTCTGGTGAAAACCGGCAAGGGTGTCAGAACGATGAATAAAGGGGAAGGCCTCCATAATGTACCAGTATTTGAAGACCTGGCTGCATTTACCCGCTTTATTCTCGAACCGTCACAGGTCAGTATTCAAGGATAAACAAGATAGGTTTTAAATGACATTCGTCGTTCAATATATAAGAACAGCGTTATTTTATTTTCTGCTGGCCACCTTCACCGTTTTCTGGTCCATTTTACTGTTTTTTGCTATTCCTTTTGTTCCTGTTAATGGACGCCACAAATTATTGGTGAAGTACTGGGCGATGATGGCTATGGGACTGGCCAGATTTATCTGTGGGATAAAGTATGAAGTGCACGGGAAGGAAAATATTCCTGATACACCCTGTGTCATGATCAGTAATCACCAGAGCACCTGGGAAACCTTTTTCCTGCAGATGCTTTTCAGTCCTCAGGCTCCGGTTCTTAAAAAAGAGTTATTTAAGATTCCATTCTTTGGCTGGGCAATCAGACTCATTAAACCGATCGCTATTAATCGCGATGACCCCAGGGCCGCATTAAATGATGTAGTAGAGCAGGGTACTGATGCCTTACACAACGGTCGTTGGGTTCTTATTTTTCCGGAAGGAACCCGTAACCCTAATGGTCAGTTAGGCAAATTTTCAAGAGGTGGTGTCAATCTGGCAAGAAAGGCCGGGGTTAATGTACTACCCATTGCCCATAATGCTGCTGCTTGCTGGCCTATGAACAGCTTTCTGAAAAAGCCCGGTACCATTCAGCTTCATATAGGAACGGTCATAGAAACCACAGACAGGACGGCGCTGGAGATTAATAATGAGGCTCGGAACTGGATTGCCAATACACTCGACATCATGAACGGGAAATCGAAACAGGTTTAAGCAAAAACATCATTCATCACCGGGTATAGGGTAACAGGTGATGAATGATTTAGAGCCTTATCAAATGAGTATCAGGCAGCCATGTGTTTTTCAATCAATTGAATTATGATATGAATGACTTTGATGTGAATTTCCTGAATCCGGTCTGCATAACCAAAGTGGGGCACCCGGATTTCTATATCCGCCAGACCGTCCATTTTCCCACCATCCTTACCCGTCAGAAGAATCACTTTCATCCCTTTTTTTCGGGCTGCTTCAATCGCTTTTAAAATATTGCCAGAGTTACCACTGGTACTGAGCCCGAACAGTACATCACCTTCAAAGCCTACACCTTCAAGATAACGTGAGAATACATAGTCATAACCGTAATCGTTGGAGACACAGGACAAGTGACTGACATCAGAGATAGCAATGGCCGGGTAGGCAGGGCGGTTATCACGATAGCGACCAGTCAACTCTTCAGCAAAGTGCATGGCATCGCAATGGGAGCCTCCGTTACCACAGGAGATAACCTTTCCACCCTGCTTAAAGGATTCCGCCAACAGGCTCGCTGCGCGGTCTATGGCATCAATACAGGTTTCATCATTGAGAAAACGCTCCAGAACCTGCTGGGCTTCTTCGAGTTCTGCACGAATTACTGAATGGTTCATGGCTATCAACTGTCGAATCAGAGGCCTAAAGTATACTGCTGATACATTAACGGCGCAGCATAACTTTATTTGCCCGGAAGAGGATTAATAGATTGGGCTCAGAGCCACTTTTCATGGCCCCCTGAGCCTGTGAGGATGAGGTATTAAATGTCGAGATTAGCCACGTTCAACGCATTAGACTCAATAAAGTCTCTTCGAGGCTCAACCTGATCACCCATCAATGTATTGAAGATCTGGTCAGCTGCAATAGCATCTTCAATGGTCACCTTCAGCATTCTTCTTACTTCCGGATCCATGGTGGTTTCCCAAAGCTGTTCGGGATTCATCTCACCCAGACCCTTATAGCGCTGAATGTTGTGGCGTTTGGTCGATTCAGTCATCAGCCATTCCAGACCTTCCTCAAAGCTTTCTATCGCTTTTTTGCGCTCACCTTTCTGGATGAATGCGGTCTCTTCCAGCAAGCCTTGTAGCTTGGCTCCCAGGGCTTTGATAGAGCCGTAGTCTCCGGAACCAAAGAAGTCGACATTCCAGATATATTCAGTTGGCACACCGTGAGAAATGATAGTGACCTTGGGCAACCACACCTGATGCTCACGGTCTTCAAACAGCTCAAAGCTCATCTCACGACCAGCCAGCTTCAGCTCCTGAATGCGAGTATTCAGGGTATCCAGCAAGGACTGCATTTTTGTCTGGTCTTTCAAGTCTTCCTGGGAAACTGCATCCAGATAAATCATCTCTTTCATGATTTCAGAAGGGTAAATGCGAGACAGACGCTCAATGGTTGCAATGACTTTTCTGTATTCTTTTACCAGAGATTCCAGAGCTTCATCACCAATACCCGGTGCATTTTCATTGACATGCAGTGTGGCATTTTCCAGTGCAGACTGGGTTAAATAGTCATCCAGTGCAATATCGTCTTTCAGGTATTGCTCCTGTTTGCCTTTCTTCACTTTATAGAGAGGCGGCTGAGCAATATAGACATAGCCATTTTCAATCAATTCTGGCATCTGACGGAAGAAGAATGTCAATAGCAGGGTTCGAATGTGAGAGCCGTCAACATCAGCATCGGTCATGATGATGATGTTGTGGTAGCGCAGTTTCTCAATATTGAACTCTGTACGACCAATGCCACACCCCATTGCGGTAATCAGGGTACCAACCTCCTGGGAGGAAAGCATTTTGTCAAAGCGTGCTTTTTCAACGTTCAGGATCTTACCTTTCAGTGGCAGGATGGCTTGTGTTTTCCGGTTTCGACCTTGTTTGGCAGAGCCCCCCGCAGAGTCACCCTCCACTATGTAAAGTTCGGAGAGAGCAGGGTCTTTTTCCTGACAGTCAGCCAACTTTCCGGGCAGTCCAGCTATGTCCAGAGCGCCTTTCCTGCGGGTCATTTCACGGGCCTTACGGGCCGCTTCACGGGCTCTGGCTGCATCCAGCATCTTGTTTACAACCGCTCGGGCTTCTTGTGGGTTTTCCATCAGATAGTCCGCAAGATAACTGCTCATCTCCTGCTCAACAGCTGTTTTCACTTCAGAAGAAACCAGCTTGTCCTTGGTCTGGGATGAGAATTTGGGGTCTGGAACCTTGACCGAAATAATCGCTGTGAGACCTTCACGAGCATCATCACCGGAAGTGGAAACTTTCTGGTTTTTAGCAAAACCTTCGCGCTCAATGTAGCTGTTCAGGTTTCGGGTCAGGGCGGCTCTGAAGCCGGCAAGGTGGGTACCACCATCACGCTGAGGAATGTTATTGGTGAAGCAAAAAATGTTTTCCTGAAAGCCATCATTCCACTGCAATGCCACCTCTACACCAATGCCATCTTCCCTTGTTTTTGTGAAGTGAAAGACCTTGTTGATATTGGTCTTATTGGTATTCAGATATTCAACGAATGCACTCAGACCACCGTCATAACGGAACTGATCTTCTTTACCTGTACGCTCATCAATCAAGCGGATAAAAACACCAGAGTTCAGGAAAGAGAGCTCTCTCAGTCTTTTTGCCAGAATGTCATAGCTGAACTGAATATTGGAGAAAGTCTCCTCAGAAGGTACAAAATGAACCTCTGTACCGCTCTTTTCTGTCTCTCCTATCACCTTCATAGATTCCTGTGGAACACCGTGAGAATAGACCTGCTGATGAACCTGACCATTCCTGCGAATGGTTAACTTGAGCTCTTTGGAAAGGGCGTTTACCACTGAAACACCAACACCGTGCAGACCACCAGAGACCTTATAGGTGTTGTCATCAAACTTACCGCCGGCATGGAGTACCGTCATGATCACTTCTGCGGCGGAGACACCTTCTTCTTCGTGGATATCTACAGGGATTCCCCGACCGTTATCACGAACGGTAATGGATTCATCCGGATGGATAATGACGGCAATTTCATCACAGAAGCCTGCCAAGGCCTCATCGATCGAGTTGTCTACCACCTCAAAAACCATGTGGTGAAGGCCGGTACCATCATCGGTATCACCAATGTACATGCCCGGGCGCTTACGAACTGCATCCAGACCTTTCAGCACTTTAATATTGGACGCATCGTAATTTTGTTCACTCATACTCTTTCTCCAGCGATTCAGTCTGGCGAATCTCACGCCCAGATTCCAAGTTCACAGATCCCTGTTTCACGTGAAACACTTTCAGATTGATTTCAGGCTCCCAGCAATCCACCAGTGCGCCCGGCTCTACGCAGGTAATAAATACCTGACTCTGCATATTCTGTAATATCTTGCACATAGCTTTTCTGTGGGGAGCGTCTAGCTCTGAAGGTAAATCATCCACAAGAAAAACACACTGGCTACGGGTCATTTTTGAAAAGAGATAACCTTGTGCCAGCTTTAACGCACAAACGACTAATTTCAGCTGACCACGAGAAAGAATATCAACAGCATTACTTCCTTCCAGACGCACCCTTATATCTGCTCGTTGTGGCCCTGATTGTGTGTATCCGGTCTGAAAATCACGAACTGTATTTTCTTTTAACACCTCAGCTAGACGTCGTTCTCTGTCCCAACCCCGGTAATAACTTATCTTGATATCACCCAGCGAGGTCAGCTGGTTTAGAACATCCTGAAAAACGGGTGTCAGTTGATCAAAGTATTGCTGTCTGAGTTGATCCACAGCCTCAGCCGCTTTTACCAGTTCCTCATCCCAGACAGACAGCTGAGATGAGTAGGATGAACCCGTTATTTTACCATGCCGAAGCAAACTGTTCCGCTGTTTAAGCACTTTTTGAGTTCGCTTCCAAAGAGGTAAGAATTCATGGTGTTTCACGTGAAACACCCCCCAATCAAGAAACTGTCTTCTTTGCTTGGGTGAACCTTCCAAAAGTTTGAAAGTATCGGGATTAATAATTTGTAAAGGTAGAAGTCTGGCCAACTCGGACGTTGACTTAAGCGTTTCACCCGCGACCCGAATTTGAAAATTCTCTTCTTCCATATCTCGGGAAACGCCAACCGGTATCAGTCGGTCATTATTGGATTGAATTTGCGCAAATACCGTGCACTTACCCTTTTTATGACGAATGACCGGCTTAAGTCTGGCACTTCGAAAAGATCGAGCCAAACCCAAGAGATGGATAGACTCGAGAATACTGGTTTTTCCACTGCCATTAAGACCGTAGAGAATATTGATATCCGGGGAAGGGGAGAAGGTAGCGGATGCCAGATTCCTGACATCCTTAATCATCAGCTTGTGAATCGTCATCGGCTTGAACAAACCTCAGAGATGAGACTTTTCACAACGGCTTTCAATGATAAGAGGACCTTTTTTTCTGAAAAGACCCAGAACACTAAAAAGGCCTTCAATGATGGTAAAAACACCTTTATTAAAGTCTCATAGGCATAACAACATAACTGGAATCACTGGCGTCAGACTCTTCCAGCAGGGCACTGCTATTAGGATCAGAAAGGGTAATCTTCACGGATTCACCTGAGATAACAGACAACACATCCAGCAAGTAACTGACGTTGAAGCCCATCTCCAGAGTTTCACCGTGGTATGCCAGACTGATTTCTTCTTCCGCTTCTTCCTGCTCAGGGTTATTTGCTATCACCTTTAGCAAGCCATCAGAAAGTATCAGGCGAATACCACGATACTTTTCATTGGAAAGAATGGAAGCACGTTGGAAAGCCTGACGAAGCTCCTGACGATCTCCAATAATAATCTTGTCACCACCACGGGGAATAACACGGTCATAATCCGGGAACTTCCCATCCACCAGCTTGGAGGTGAACATAAAGTCTCCGGTTTTCGCTCTGATATGGTTGGCACCCAAAGTAATATGAACCATCTCGTCTCCTTCTGTCAGAAGACGGGCCATCTCCATAATCCCCTTACGCGGGACGATAACCTGGTGACGGTCTTGCTGATTAATATCAGCATCAACGGTACACATAGCCAGACGATGGCCATCAGTAGCAACAAAACGCAGCGTATTCTGGCTGACTTCTATCAGCATACCATTCAGATAGTAACGAACGTCCTGTTGCGCCATGGCAAAGCCAGAACGATCAATCAATCGGCGCAAACGGCTCTGACCAATGGTAAAGGTCATTGAACCCGGTTCTTCGTCAATACTTGGGAATTCATTGGCGGGCAAAGTCGACAAAGTAAAACGAGAACGGCCTGCTTTCAGTTTGACTCGTTGATCATCCTGGGAAAACTCAATCAAAGCGTTTTCCGGAAGAGACTTACAGATATCCATCAGCTTCCTGGCTGGAACGGTAATTTCTCCGCCCTCAGAGACCTCATCCAGTGTCACTCTACCGACCAGTTCTACTTCCAGGTCAGTACCTGTCAGAGAGAGTTGATCACCGTCCACCACCATCAGGACGTTGGACAATACAGGTAGAGTCTGTCTGCGCTCAACAACACCCGCCACCAGTTGAAGTGGCTTGAGCAATGCTTCCCGATTAATGGTAAATTTCATCGCTTTCCTTTCTCTTGGCTATCTGGAAGTAAGTCACAATGACCTTCTTCCTGAATTCATTAAATATCTGCTGGCTGAATCAAAATCAGCTAGTCAGAGATCTCAAAAGATTTTTGTAATCATCACGGATTTCACCGTCTTCATCCACCAGCTCTTTCACTTTACGGCAGGCATGAAGCACAGTGGTATGATCTCGTCCGCCGTAGGCGTCACCAATTTCAGGCAGACTGTGACTGGTCAGCTCCTTGGAAAGAGCCATTGCAATCTGTCTGGGCCGGGCCACAGAACGACTACGACGTTTAGATAGAATATCAGCTACCTTGATCTTGTAATACTCAGCCACCGTTCTTTGAATATTATCGATACTGACCTGCTTATCCTGCAAGGCAAGCAGATCCTTCAGGGACTCCCTGATGAGATCAATATCAATCTTGCGCCCCATAAAATGAGCACTGGCAATCACCCGTTTCAGAGCGCCTTCCAGCTCACGAACATTGGATCGAATTCGCTGGGCAATAAAGAAAGCCGCTTCATGGGGTAAATCAACTTTTTGCTGCTCTGCCTTCTTCATTAATATGGCTACTCGGGTTTCAAGCTCGGGAGGCTCCACTGCGACCGTCAGGCCCCAGCCAAATCGGGACTTTAATCGTTCCTCCACACCACTGATTTCCTTGGGGTAACGATCACAGGTCAGAATCATTTGCTGCCCCCCCTCAAGCAGGGCATTGAAGGTATGAAAAAATTCTTCCTGTGAGCGCTCTTTACCGGCAAAGAACTGGATGTCATCAATCAGCAGGGCATCAACGGAGCGATAGTAGCGTTTAAAGTCATTGATGGCATTTAATTGCAGCGCCTTGACCATGTCGGCAACAAATCGTTCGGAATGTAAATATACGACTCTGGCATTACGGTTTTGACGAACCAGAGAATTACCCACGGCATGCATAAGGTGAGTTTTACCCAGGCCTACACCGCCGTATAAAAACAGTGGATTGTATGCAGCTCCCGGGTTTTCAGACACCTGACGGGCTGCTGCAAGTGCCAGCTGATTCGATTTACCTTCAACAAAGGTATCAAAGGTGAAGTGGGCATTCAGGGAACTGTTATGTTTTATTGAACCCTCGACTTCTATTTGTCGTCCGGAAGAAGGTTCTTCTTTCCTGGCAGAATGACTGCTGGCAGTGTCCTCTTTTGCTTTCAGAGGATTGACTTTCTTGGGTATGGCATGGGGCTCAACACTTTCAGACGACACAGGTTTACTAGTAGAAAGGCCCGATGCTTCACTGAGGCTGGACACCAGCTCACGGGTCACCGCCTTCTTTTCTTCTACGACAGGCTTGGGTTGTTCAGGGCGTACAGGACTGCTGGCAGGCGAAGCACTCCTTCGGCTGAGAGACTGGGGGCGACGGTTCGAGACGGCCAGTGCCACTGCCGGAGCCTGTCCATCAGTCAGTTCATCAAGTATCTCTTCGATGCGCGGCAGAAACTTCTCTTTCACCCAGTCTGCGACAAAACGATTAGGAGCCAGCAGGCAAAGATCGTGTTCATCACCCATGACTTTCAATGGGCGAATCCAGGTATTGAACTGCTGTGAGGACAGTTCATCTTGAAGCAAGTCCACACACTTTTGCCAGAGCTCTAAGGGCACGGGCGCTCTCCTGAAAATGGGTGAAATGGAAGCCGGTCAGCCTGCCTGCTGGACGACTTCGCTAATGGCAGGAAACAGAATCTGTCCAGAAACACCTATTCCTCCACAGCAGAACAGTGCAGATACGCAAGAAGAACAGGCCAAAAAACAGCTTCAATTGTATCCTTTCAGGGAAAAGTTATCCACACCTTAAATTTGTTGAAAGCATGGCCAGAAAATAATCTTTTTACTTAATTATCAACACTCTATAAGCAAAAAGAGACGAAAAAAGAGGCAATCAGTGATGAAAAAATAATGTGGAAAAGGCTGTGTTCACAAAGGCTGATGAAGGATGAGTGAGCTGTGAATAAGTATGATGCATCGACGTACTGTGTATAAGGTACCAAATTATACACAGGCTGTGAGCAGGCAGAGAACAGTATAGTCGCTTATTTTCTACACATTCACACACACGAACAAACCCAGTGTACAAAAGGCTTTACAGGACTTATCCACATAAAAAGTGTTGCCTAATATTTATTAAAAAAACAAAACACCATCACTCAAGTACATATGAATTATATGTACTTAATTTTCCAGAATGACTCTCAAAAGATTTTTAATTCATAAATATCATTTGAAATTAGTGGTGTGTTATTTTTCCCTATATATAAAGGACGTAATTTCCCCTATAAAAATGCACTTTTACGATAACCCTACTTAATATCCGCAAAGAGCTGGCTGCCCTCTAGGGATTGAGCCCTGAGCCCAGGTGGCAAACTCTTGACAAATGCAAATTGACGCTTATCCCTCAATTACTTAGAATGCCCGTCTTTTTGTAAATTGATAAAACGAGTAACGTCATGAAAAGAACATTTCAGCCCAGTAATCTTAAGCGCAAGCGCACTCACGGTTTCCGTGCTCGCATGGCTACCAAGAACGGTCGTGCGGTAATCAACCGTCGCCGTGCCAAAGGTCGCAAGCGTCTGGCTGCCTGATTTGGACTGACAGGTGAGCTTCGCTTTTGGTCGCGATCTGCGACTTTGCTCAGCAGCTGATTTTAAGCAGGTTTTCGACCGTACGGATATCAAGGTCAGTAGTCGCCATTTACTGATACTGGCTTGCCAGAATGAGCTTGACCACCCCCGCCTGGGGTTGGTGATCGCCAAAAAAAATATCCGTAAAGCTACCGGCCGCAATCGAGTCAAACGACACATTCGGGAAACCTTTCGCCTCCATAAGGGGGAACTGGGAAATCTGGATATTGTTGTTCTGGCCAGAAGAGGTCTGGGTGAGCTGGAAAGCTGCGATATCAATAAACTGCTCACCCACCAATGGTTTAAACTGGCCAGACGTCGGAACGAGCAGAAGGTTTCCTGAATGGAGACCATTGCCTGAAACAGGCACTCTATGGGGCTGCGTGACAGTGGGGGTAGAAACTACCTCCAGTCACTCTTCAGAAAGCCAGTCATACTGTCTCCACTCAAATCAGCCGATGCGTTTCCTGTCTATTCGGCACAGACAGAGTAAAGTCGACATGACCAGACCTGTGATTAATTTTCTCGTGTTGTTGCCCAGACGCTCTGCCATGGGATTGATCAAGGTGTACCGTTTCTGCCTGAGCCCTATCATGGGCAGGCATTGTCGCTTTTACCCCAGCTGTTCCAGCTATTCACAGGAAGCTCTCCAACATCATGGTTTTCTGAAAGGCAGTTTTCTGACCTTGAAACGACTGCTGCGTTGCCATCCCTGGCATCCAGGAGGTTATGATCCGGTGCCTGCTCCCTTGGACAAGCAACACCGGTCATCAGACGATCATATTCATCACCAAGACTCTTTGGCTCGGACATCATGGATCTGCAAAGAACACTCTTGATAGGTGCTATAGCCGTTGTTGGTGTGTTTACACTTCAGCAATGGAATGAAGATTACAATCAGACCCGGCCGGCCAGCGATGCTGTTGTGGCTAATGTCTCCACTTCTCAAAGTGGTTCTGATTTACCCACTATCTCACCATCATCTTCCTCTCCGGAAATTCTGGATGACGAGGTTCAGACTTCTGCTCAACTGATCAACGTTAAAACAGACACACTGAACCTTCAGATTGACCCCGCCGGTGGTGACATTGTCGGACTCAGCCTGCCCAAATACCCAGCCTGGCTGCCTGAAGAAGGCGAGAAAGCTACGCCTTTCCAGCTACTGGTTAACAGGCCCAACTGCACACCGGGTGAAGTGACCTGTGTCTACACTGCCCAAAGCGGCCTGATTGCTACTGATGGTCCCACCAACGATCAGAATCAGAGACCCCTCTACAGCACTGCACAGACCAGTTACACCTTGCCAGCCGGTCAGGACCAGCTGACGGTTAAACTGACTCGCAGCACTGGCGAAGTTCAGGTAACCAAAAGTTATACTTTTAAGCCCGGCTCCTATGAAGTCGTATTGGCTTACGAGATCGCCAACAACAGCGACAAGGAATGGCGTGACACCTTCTATGCTCAGCTGAAGCGGGATGGTTCAGAAGACCCAAGCTCAGTAAACTCCAGTGCCCCCATGAATACCTACCTCGGGGCGGCTGTTCGTTCTATTGATGAGCCGTACAGAAAGCTGCCTTTCGATGATTTCCGAAAAGAGCCTTTCAAGGAAAGAGTCGAGGGTGGTTATGCAGCCATTCTTCAGCACTACTTTGTCAGTGCCTGGGTACCCGCCCAGGACAAGCCTCACAATTATTACACTCAGGAATCCCGTAACAATGAATACTATAGGGTGGGTTTCTACAACGACCCTCTGGTAGTCAATCCTGGTGAGAAAGTGGTCACCGGTGCAACGCTTTATGCTGGTCCTAAAGATCAGCCTGCCCTGAAGAATCTGGCGGATGGTCTGCAGCTGACCATGGACTTCGGCATGCTGTGGTTCCTGGCTCAGCCACTGTTCATGTTGCTGCAGTTTATCCATTCTCTGGTAGGCAACTGGGGTTGGGCAATTATCCTGCTGACAGTTTGTGTGAAAGCGGTATTCTATCCACTGAATCAGGCCAGCTTCCGTTCTATGGCTAAAATGCGCAAGCTGGGGCCAAAAATGCAGGAGCTGAAAGAAAGATACGGCGACGATCGCCAGAAGATGTCTCAGGCCATGATGGAGATGTACAAGAAAGAGAAGGTCAATCCAATGGGTGGCTGTCTCCCGATTCTTGTCCAGATGCCAGTATTCATAGCCCTCTACTGGGTGTTGCAGGAGGCTGTAGAGCTGCGTCAGGCACCCTGGCTTGGCTGGATTCAGGATCTGTCCCAGATGGACCCTTACTTCATCCTGCCGTTGATCATGGGTGCTTCCATGTTCGCGCAGCAGATGCTGAACCCGACACCTCCTGACCCTGTTCAGGCTAAAGTGATGAAGTTGATGCCGCTGATTTTTACCATATTCTTCCTGTGGTTCCCGGCAGGTCTGGTACTGTACTGGGTAACCAACAACATTCTGTCGATTATTCAGCAATACATCATTACCAAAAAGATCGAGAAAGAAGGCTCCTGAGTCTGAAAATCTCTAAAAAAACGGACCGCAATGGTCCGTTTTTTTAGATCCATGACGGCCATGGCACCAGCAGCCACCTTAGATTAGACTAATCATTTTTCTCATTTCTCAGCCAGTAATTGCTATGTCCGATCTCAGTGCACTCCATAAAGACACTATTGCCGCTCAGGCAACCGCTCCCGGAAGAGGTGGGGTGGGGATTATCAGGGTCTCAGGCCCTGAAGCTTTGTGGGTTGCCAGAGAGGTTCTGAAAATGGAGCCCAAGCCTCGTTACGCTCATTACGGTCCTTTTTACGATGAGCAGGATGAGGTTCTGGACGAAGGACTGGCTCTTTACTTTCCTAATCCAAATTCATTTACTGGAGAGGATGTCATAGAGTTCCAGGGACATGGTGGTCCTGTCATTTTGGACTTACTGTTGAAAAGAATTAATGCCCTTGGGGTCAGGCTGGCCAATCCCGGAGAGTTTTCCGAAAGAGCCTTTCTGAATGACAAGATGGATCTGGCGCAGGCTGAGGCCATCGCAGATCTGATCGACAGTACTTCAGAACAGGCAGCCAGATCGGCATTAAGATCGCTGCAAGGCGCTTTCTCCAGGAGAGTCAACGAACTGGTCGAGTCCCTGATTGAACTGAGAATTTACGTTGAAGCCGCCATCGACTTTCCAGAAGAAGAGATTGATTTCCTGGCCGACGGCAAAGTGGCAGGCGATCTCAAAACCATCATCAGCCATCTTGCCCTGGTCATGAGAGAAGCGGATCAGGGGGCCATTCAGCGTGAAGGTATGACCGTAGTGATTGCCGGACGTCCCAATGCCGGTAAATCCAGCCTTTTGAATGCGTTATCAGGACGGGAGTCAGCTATTGTAACGGACATTGCCGGTACCACCCGTGATGTCCTCAGGGAACACATCAATATCGATGGTATGCCCTTGCATGTCATTGATACCGCCGGTCTGCGAGAGACAGATGATAAAGTCGAACAGATTGGTGTAGAACGTGCCTTCAGGGAAATAGAAGACGCTGATAGAGTACTCCTGATGGTGGACGGATCAACCACTGACGCAACCGATCCTCACGACATATGGCCTGAGTTTGTTGATCGACTGCCTTCCAGAGAAAAGCTCACTGTGATCCGTAACAAGATTGACCTGACAGGCGAACAGGCAGGCATAGAGGACGTTGAAGGGGTCCCCCTGATCAGGGCCTGTGCCATGAGAGAACACGGCCTGGACGCTCTCAGAGAGCATCTGAAAGCCTGTATGGGCTATGAGGGCGCCATGGAGGGTGGTTTTTCTGCCCGGCGCAGACATCTGGATGCGCTGCGAAGAGCAGAGGAGTTTCTGGATAACGGTCAGAAGCAGCTTGTATACATGGGGGCAGGTGAACTTCTGGCTGAAGACTTGCGACATGCCCAGAAGGCCTTGGGCGAGATCACCGGCGAGTTCTCCAGCGATGACTTGCTGGGCAGGATTTTCTCCTCGTTCTGTATTGGCAAGTAAGTGAATGCAGAGGTTCAGTTTACTTTTTTAACCTTTGCTCTGAAGTTTCAGGCTTTGCCTCTGCGGGTTTATCACCTGGTGGAGCAAGAAAGATCTTCAGACGCTGTGTTGGTGTCAGGTGTTTGCCTTTTGCTTCTCTGAACATATCCCGCCATTCAGAAAAGGTAACAGTCAGAGGGTTATAGCTGTTGACAGGCTTACTGACCCCGTAGCGCACAGTTTCTACTTCTGGTTCAAAGGTACCGAATAGCTTATCCCAGACGATCAGAACACCGGCATAGTTTTTATCAATGTAATGAGAGTTAATACCGTGGTGAACCCGATGATGGGACGGTGTGTTAAAAATAAGCTCGAACTTGCCAAGACTGCGAACCCACTGGGTATGGACAAAGAACTGAAGCCCTAAGTTAAGCAACACTGCAAAGATAACCCATTTAGGCTCAAAACCAATGATGACCAAAGGAACCCAAAACAGCCACATACCGGCAATTGGGTACATCAGGCTTTGACGAAACGCGGTGCTGAAATTCATTCTCTGCGAACTATGATGTGCGACATGGGCTGCCCACATCCAGCGTATCCTGTGGCTGGCGCGATGAAACCAGTAGTAGCAGAAATCCTGTAAGATCAGCAAAGCGACAAAGGTAGCAGCGTTCATTTCAATCTCTAGTAACTTCCAGCCAAAAAGCCAGAAATAGAGTTTGACGATCACCAGACCTGTAACGATATCTGCCAGCTGATGCATACCTGCTAATGAGAAATTACACAGTACTTCTGGCAGTTTATAGGCGGAGTTTTCCGGTAGTATTCCGCCCCTTTGGCCGATGAAATATTCTGCCAACATTAAACCGATAAACAGCGGAGCCAGCAGCATCAGCAACCATTCGGGATGGTCAATAATCATTTGAAATCCCATCTCCTGTTTTCGTCAATAATGGTTAACATCTGGCAAAATGATCTTTGGTTAGTCTGGGTACGTTGCCAAATAAATTAATGCTCTTTTGGCGCTTTAAGAGAGGCTTTCAGGTTGTCGAGCCAGAGCGTAATTCTTTTCTTGTTCGCGCCAAGATCGGAGTAACCATAATGTGAGCGAGAGTAAATGGCCAGTGTGCTGGTATCTTCCCCCTGACTATAAAAACGTACGGTAATGGTATCCGGATAGCCCATGAAAGGGGTTCTCTGGACATAGTCGACTTGCTGACCATCATCACTGGTGCGCAACACTTCTAACTTATCCTGACTTTGGGCAAGGTCTGAAAACCGCTCTTGCAGCTCTGTGACACTGACGTTCAGAACAGGGCTGATCTGATGGGGCTCTGCTAAAAAATTGCCTTCTGGCAAAACCAGATATTGATTAGGCTTTTCGTGCAGTTTTAATGTTTCAAAATCAATGACCCGGTCATCAATCGCTGTGAAAAGGAAGTCCAACATCAGATTTTCTCCGAATCAGTTTTCAGGGCGTCAGTATGACGGATCTGAGTGGAGCCTGAAAGGCCCCTGTATGTGTTAAATCTCCCTAAGCTCATTTCAGGGCCTCAAGCATAATCAATATCCCTGATCACACCTTCGTCAGAAGTTTCCAGCAAAATCGGTTTGTGGATTTTGAGAATAGATTTAGCACCTTCATCACCACTGAGCAATGTTAAATCAGATTGCAGAAAAGCCGGAAATAAAACGGGATGAGCAGGGACGGGATCTGAATCTTCAGATTGATAGATTGGCCTGATGATTTTCTTGTACTCATTGTTTTTAAAGCTTTTTATGAGCTGCCTGTAGGTGTCAAATTCAATGTAAGGCATATCTCCCAGGCAGAGAAGGATGTTTTGATCTTCAGGAATATTGTTAATAGCTATAACAATGGATGAGCTCATACCTCTTTCAAAGTCAGGGTTTTCAGTGTAAGCAAGACCGTATTTGTCTAATGAATGTTTAAGAATGTCATCCTGAGGCCTGACGATCACTAAAACCTGATTAACATGGGGCTGGACATTCAACGCACTAAGAATGGCCATTGGGATGCCGTTAATCTCATGCATCATTTTATGGCCATTAAATCGCGAGCCTTTGCCTGCAGCTAAGATAACCGCTGTTATTTTCTCGCAAGGGTTGAATTTTTCGATGTTAGCTGATGTCACAGGCGGTCGTCTGACTTATTTGATCTTCTTTCTTTTCCAGCGCCTTACCAGGCTGTATGCCATTTTTAATGGCAGTGATTTCAGCAAGAATAGAAAGTGCAATTTCTGCGGGGGATTTACTACCGATATTTAATCCAACCGGGCCATGGAGCTGGTTAACCTCAGCATCACTGAAATCAAAGTGCTCCCTGAGTCGTCTGCGACGCTCCTGATTGTTGAGTCTTGAGCCAAGAGCACCAACATAGAATGCATCGCTTTTTAATGCCGTTAGTAAGGCCATGTCATCTACTTTCGGGTCGTGGGTTACTGCGACAATGGCAGTGCGGACATCGACATTTAAATCCTGAATGACATCATCGGGAAAGCCTTTTAATAACGGCAAGTCTTTTAAGGGCCAGTTGCTTCGGTAATCAGGTCTTGGATCGCTAACCAAAACTTCAAATCCAAGGCCTTGTGCAAATTCAGCCAGATATCGGCCGGTTTCACCGGCACCAATCACCATTAATCGCCAGGTTGGTCCAAAGACGTTTTGCCAGTGGGTTTGTGACAACTCTGGTTCCTGTTGCTTCCAGGGCGTATAAATGACTTGACCCGTTTCAAGGCTCACTTTTCTTAAGCAGGTTTTTCTCGCTTCAATGTGATCAACAAGCAATTTAACGTCTGCCATTTCATTGAGAGGCTCTGCCATGAGTTCCAGGGTCCCTCCGCAAGGTAATCCGAATCGGTGACGTTCTTCAGCAGTTTCTCCGTACATGATTTTTTGCACGAATCTGACAGGGTTTTGGGCTAGCTGTGCAATTAAATCTTCTTCAACACATCCGCCACTGACGCTTCCAAAAAAGCGACCAGAAGAACTTACCGCTAAAAGGGAACCTACCGGTCGGGGGGAGGTGCCCCAGGTTTTAGCGACACTGACCAGGGAGATTTCATCACCCTGTTCAAGACAAGATAAACAACCTTTCAGAACCTCTAATTGTGAACCTTGCATATTGAACCTTTGCTTATTCATTCCGGGCAGGATTCCGTCCCTCGTGATGTTGAGGGACCAAGCTCGACAAATTAACTGAGTTTAAGAGGCAAGCTTCTTAAACGATTACCTGTTGCTGCAAAGATGGCATTGCCTACAGCCGCTGCAATTGGCGGCAGGCCTGGTTCACCTACACCGCTTGGTGCTTCATCACTGTCAACGATGACCACATCAATTTCTGGTGATTCATGCATTCGCAGTATCGGGTAATCATGGAAGTTACTTTGAACCACTGCACCGTCTTTGAGTGTGATCTCTCCGTAAAGAGCAGCGGTTAAGCCAAATAAGATGCCACTTTCCATTTGTTGGATAACTATTTCGGGGTTAACCGCCAGACCGCAATCTACCACACAAGTCACTTTGTGAACTTTGATCTGGCCGTTGTTCACAGATACCTGTGCGATTTCTGTCACATATGACAGGAACGAAGTATGAGCTGCTACGCCATGATAATGACCTTCTGGTAAAGGTTTTCCCCAGCCCGCTTTGTCGGCAGCAATTTTTAGAGTGTTCGCCAATCGAGGATTATTTTTCAGGTGTTTAAGGCGATAGGCGACAGGATCCTGTTTTTGCAAAATGGCGATTTCATCCATCATGCTTTCTTTAAAGAAACCACTGAATGAGTGACCAACACTTCGCCAGAAACCTATGGGTAGTCCCGGATCAACCGTGACATGGTCAACGGATTTATGGTCGGCATCATAGTCTTCGAATAAGCCTTCTACTGAAGTAGGATCTACCGTCCAGCCATCAAACAGGCCATAACCGGCTTTACTGATCCAGTCGACCATACCGTCAGGCAGGAATGCTGGCATCATGGCATCGGCCAGTTCATCCATGGTATAAGGTATGACGTTTGCACCAGAGCGCTTAACGTTCCAGCTGTCAATATTACCGTCTTTATCTAAGCCAACTTGAAACTTAGCCAGAGTCGCAGGGCGATAATAGTCGTGTTTTGTATCATCTTCGCGACTCCAGATCAGTTGCACTGGCAGGCCTGATGCCTTGGCTATGGAAACGGCTTCGGCAACAAAGTCGCTTGATATACGACGTCCGAATCCTCCCCCGAGGAATGTACTATGAATCGTGACATCATCTTTTGCTACATCACCATAAAAAGCACCCAGTTTGGCGGCAATTCCGGGGTTTTGGCTTCCTGTCCAAATGTCTAATTTGTCACCCGTGAATTTCGCAGTGCAATTCATGGGTTCCATGGTGGCATGAGCCAGGAAAGGGGCCCAGTATTCTCCAGATACAACGGTGTCGGAAGTTTTTAAGGCATTGCGACCCTCTCCTTCTTCGTGTGCATTATCCGCTTCATCGCTATCCAAAGCTTCTTTAAAGAGTTGTTTACCGTTACCTGCTTCAGTGGCAGCGCTGGAAAAGTTTGAAAGGGTTTCAGGTAATTCCCACTGCACGTCTAACAGAGGTAAGGCCGCTTTTGCCTGATAGTAATGATCAGCAACCACTGCTACACCGTTGAAGATTCTGACAACAGCTTTTACGCCGGGCATGCTTTTCACTTTGCTGTCATCAAAGCTTTTCACAGTGCCACCAAATACCGGGCAACGCTTTAACACAGCCCGGTGCAGGCCCTCAAATTCTACATCCAAACCAAATTCCGCCAAGCCTGTGCTTTTTGCTACAGCATCAAGACGTTTTGAGTATTTACCAATATATTTGAAGTCTGCTCTTTTCTTGATGGGTGTTTCTTCAGGAAGGCTCAATTGAGAAGCCGCTTCGCTGAATGCACCGTAAGGTAGCTTTTTACCTTTGGCTACAATCATTCCATTATCAGTTTGAATTTGATCAACTGACAAATGAAGTACCTTTGCTGCAGCTTGTCGAATAACCATACGAACATTTGCCGCCATTTGGCGAAGCGGAATGAAATGAGTACGAATACTGTTGCTGCCACCTGTTAGTTGCAGCCCATATTCCGGGTTTGCATATTCTTCGCAGGCGCCAACCTGTTTAACCTTGATTTTATCTGGATGAACGTCGAGTTCTTCTGCCAGCACTGTGGTCAGGCCTGTGAATACGCCCTGTCCCATTTCCGAGCGGGGAAGATAAAAATAGATTTCATTATTGCCGGTAATTTGCAGCAAAGCATTGGGTTGCAGATCACCGTTCATAGTATTCGGGGATTTATTGCTGGCACAGGCAGCCAGGGGAATTCCAACGACCAGACCGCCACCAATAATGCCCAGTTTTTTAAGAAAGCTACGGCGGGAGCTGTTTTCTAATGTCTGATCGTTTGTCGTTAGCAATTTGTTTTGTTCAGTGACACTCATGATTGCACTTCCTGTGTTTCCAGTGAAGAAGTTGCCCTTGGATCAAACAGTTGCACGGCGTGCAAACGGCCTTTGCCATTTCTTAAATCTGCTGCTGCATTTTTGATGGCTTTTTTCACATTAGGATAAGTACCGCAGCGGCATAGGTTGCCGCTCATGGCGTTGTCGATGTCACTGTCACTGGGGTTTTTATTCTGGCTTAGTAATGCGGTAGCACTGATGATTTGCCCACTCTGACAATAGCCACATTGTGGAACACCGGCTTCTACCCAGGCGTTCTGTAAAGTGGACATCATTTCTGGATTACCAATGCCTTCAATGGTGGTTATATTTCTATTGGCCACAGCCTGAACGGGCATAATGCAGGTTCGGGAACTCACACCATCGATTAACATGCTGCAGGCACCACATAAGCCCATACCGCAACCGAATTTTGTACCTTTCATTTTTAAATGTTCGCGAACCACCCAAAGCAAGGGTGTATCGCCCGGTGCGTCTACATTGACTGTTTGTCCATTGAGTTTAAAGCTAATCACTTGTCCCACCCGGCTGTGCCAGTTTCTTATCTGGCTCATAAGTTTTGATAGACTTTGAGCCATTTATTATCTTTGTGGTTTACAGAAACCAATTTATATCCGTCGTTTATACTGCTTAAACAATTGTCTCGGCAGCCCGGCGAAAGTGGTATCAGTTGTGGGTCATTATACGGAACTCTACCCACAAACATAGTGGGAAATCTGGTCACATTTTCAAAGACGACAATGGCCTGACAGAGAGAGCGGGCATGAATGGTTCATAGAAGCAGTTCGGATCAGCCTGACAACCTGATTTTGTTTTCAGGATACTCAGGCTTGGCTGCAGCGGGTAAAACATAAACTCTGAAGCATCAGATTGAATCCCCTTTCTTATCAAACAGAAGCAGGTCGTGAGGTCTTACCGAAATATCCACAGGTGTGCTTTCCGGGAACGGGGTTGAGTTTTCCACAACCAGAACATTTTCTTTCAGCTTAACCTCGGTCCTTAATCGGGTTCCCATAAACTGCTGGCTTTTGATCTGGGCAGGATTCACCGGTTTTTCGCACCGACACCTTTCAATCGAAAACATTTGTGGGCGGATAAACAGCTCCGCAGTCTGACCGGGGTCTGCTGAAATATCAGTGGATGACTCAACGACACCGACTGGTGTTGAAACAGTACGACTGTTTATTACTTCACAGGGCAGGAGATTGCCAGACCCCATAAACTCTGCCACAAAACGAGATGCCGGGCGATTATAGACGTCGAAAGAGTGACCTCGTTGCAGAATATTGCCGTTGTGCATAATGGCAACGGAATCGGCAAAGGCAAAACCTTCATCACGATTATGGGTGACAAACAGTCCAGTGACTTTCTGTTGCTTGAGAATATCCCTGACCTCCCTCACCAGTTTCTGTCTTACCTGACTGTCAATATTGGAAAAAGGTTCATCCAGCAACAACAAGGAAGGGTTGTTAGCCAGGGCTCTGGCAATGGCAACACGTTGCTGCTGGCCGCCAGAAAGTTCATGTGGATAGCGCTTGTCCAGGCCAGAAAGGTTGACCAGCTCCAGCATGGCTTCCACACGCTTACGGGCATCTCTGCGGGAAAGGTTTTTCAAACCAAAAGCAATATTTTGAAACACGTTCAGATGAGGGAACAGAGCGTAGTCCTGAAAGATCATCCCCATTCCACGCTGTTCCGGGGGCAGTGTTCCATGGACTGAAGTGACGACCTGACCGTGCAGGGAAATGGTCCCTGAAAAAGGCTGAAGAAGACCTGAAATGGCTTTTAAAAGTGTGGTTTTACCGCAGCCGCTTCGACCCAGCAGGCAAACAATTTCTCCCTGTTCTACCTCAAGGCTCAGGTTAGAGAGTACTTCTGTCTGTTCATAACGGCAGCTCAGGCCAGCAATAGTCAGGGCGGTCATTTTTGTTCTGCCTCCAGCGAACGGTTCAGAAGTATCAGTGGTATCAGCCCGGCCAGTACCATTATCAATGCTGCCAGAGCAGCCTCTTCCAGTCTTTCATCGGAAACAAACTGGAAAACCCGGGTAGCCAGTGACTCAAAGCCAAAAGGTCTTAAAAGGAGAGTCGCCGGCAGCTCTTTCATGGATTCGATAAAAACCAGCAGAAATCCGGTCAACAAGCCTTTGCGAATCATGGGAATATGAACGCGTCTCACCATTTCTGAAGGCTTGCATCCCAGTGTTCGGCTGGCCATATCCAGAGACGGGGAAACTCTTCCCAGGCTGGATTCAACACTGCCAACGGCCACGGCAGAGAAACGAACGGTATAGGCGAAAACAAGCGCAAATATCGAGCCACTGAAAATAAGGCCAACGGGCGGTAACTCAAAGGCCATAATCAAATCATTCAAAACGTGGTCAGACAGGGTTAATGGGGTTAACACCGCTATCGCCAGAACATTTCCGGGAAAGGCATATCCGCTAGAAACCAACCGGGAAGGAATATTGGCAAAGCGACTGCCCTGAAGGCGCTGATACAGTCCCAGAAATAAGGCGACCAGTGTTGCAGATGTGGCTGCGGTTAATGAAACCTTCAAACTGTTGAAGCTGTAAGTCAGCCATTCCTGGTTCCAGGAATCACTGAAATATCGGAAAACGTAATCCAGCAAAATAGCAGCAGGTAGAAGAAAGCCCAATATGACCAGCATCCAGCACCAGAACAAGGCCAGGGCCTTTTTCCAACCCCTCAAAACGGAGGCTTTCCTGTGGTCCTGCCCGGTGCTTTTCTGGTACAGCTGTTGTCTCCTGCGACTGAAGCTTTCCAGTGAGATCAGCAGCATCACTGCAACCAGCATGATAGCTGAAAGTTTGGCAGCGGCATTCAAACTGCCATAACCCAGCCAGGTATCATAGACAGCTGTCGTGAGAGTCGGTACAGCAAAGTAATCAACCGTGGCAAAATCACCCAGTGTTTCGATACCCATGAGGGCAAGGCCGGTGACAATAGCCGGTCTGGCCATGGGGATTGAGACCCTCAGAAAACTGGAAACAGGAGAGCATCCGAGCAACCGGCTGGCAAGCATCTGACTCTGGGAATGTTCAAGAAATGCGGTTCTGGCCAGTAGATAAAGGTAAGGATAAAGCACTAGCGCCAGAATGATGACTGCGCCACCCAGACTGCGAATATCCGGGAAAAAATAATCCGCAGCACTCTGCCAACCCGTTAAATCCCTCAGCAGTCTTTGTACAGGGCCTGCGTATTCCAGCAGGTCTGTATAGATATAGGCGACCACGTAAGAGGGCATGGCCAGAGGCAGTACCAGAAGCCATTGCAGATAACGTTTACCGGGAATTTCACAGTTTGCCATGATCCAGGCTGCAGGAAGGGCAAGGATCAAACCCAGAATACCGACACCCAGGATCAACAGTACGGTGTTGAGGATATAAGTGCCCAGCACAGTATTTCGCAGATGAGCAAAAATCTCACCGCTAGGCGCCGAGGCTTCATAGACCAGAGCCAAAAACGGAGTAAAAAGCAGAAGAGCCAGCAACCAGCTGCCAGCTCTCCAGAAAATCGAAAGGCCTTGTCTTGAATATGACTTATCAATACCACGCTGCAAAGAGAGTGGTGATAAGTCATTTTCCTGTGTTTCTAAGGCGGTAAGCACCTGTTTCATGAAAGTCTGTTTAAATATCTGTCCGAGCTCTGCCAAGCGGTCAATTTTACAGAAAACGGAATGAATATCAGTAAAATTTGCATCTCTCTTTCAAACAGCAACGCAATTAGGCGTAGACTTGCCTTTTAAATGCCTGCTCTCAATTGTGTACGTTAATACCGCACACCAAAGGTAGAGGTAATTTATGAAAAGTGTCAGCGTTAATCAGTTCAGGGATAACCTGAAAAGTTTTGTAGAGAAGGTTGTGGGCAACAGCACTCAGCTTAAGGTCACTCGGCGCGGTGGAGAAGACTTTGTAGTGCTCAGTGCTGATGACTGGGAGCGGGAACAAGAGACCCTTTATGTGCTGCAGAATAGTAGCTTGATGCGGCAGATTGCAGACTCACAGAGTACACATAGCCAGGGTGAGGGCTATCAGCCAAGTGAGGAGGATATCAGTGAGATCATTGGTCTTTGAGGGTAATCCGTCATTCCCGGCTTCATTCTCGTCATTCCCGCGAAGGCGGGAATCCACACTGACTCTCCACCAGAACCATACTGCCCGGTGTCCCCCTGGCCTTGTCATCCCCGAGAAGGCAGAGATCCACCGTTGGCGATGGATTCCCGCCTTCGCTGCAGGTTCCTGTTTCACAGTTCGTTGCTCAGGGAACAAGCGGAGCCGCCCTGGCTTGGTTCTCGCATAAAAGTAGTGAACTAAATCATTTCCTTTCTGTCTAAATACTAGGGCGATAGTACAAGTTACGGATAATTTACCCCTTCTCTTGAGATTGCCTTTAGAACTGTCATGAAGCATTAAATTTGCAAGGCAAATGAGCTAACCACAAGGACGGTATTAACAACAGCTACAACTTAATAAAGGACGATTAATTATGGATAATGTAAAAACTTTTGCTACCGGCTACGGCTATAGCTATAGGGATCTGCCCGGTGTAATAGCTGCTGAAAATAGCTCCCCCACCTCAAGAGCTGTAAAGCCCTCGCCAGTAAAAAATGGTGGTGAGATGAGCGTCGCTGACCACCCCAAAGAAATGACGGATTCAAGCGGGCAGACGCAGAGCCTGATGAAAAGGAAAATTGAAAATTCTAAAACTGCTGCAGACGGTGCAGTCATATCTGCACCAGGCTCAGAACAAAATCGTCCCTGCTCTGATAACCCTGACTTCCGATCTGATGATAATATTGTGGCAAATCATTTAGCATCTTTACGTCCGATAACTCCCTCTTACGAACGCTTCCCGGTAGGTGACAGTAGTAAGCCCATGGATGAACAATTTGCCAATAAAACGATTCATTGGCTCCAGCAACTTAACACATCATACGAAGAGCGGAGCTCAGTCATGACAAGATTTCGTGAAATACCTAATACATTGGTCATAACTTACACCTATTCGAGCAGTGGTATACCCAGTGCAACCTTTACGTACGATTCTTCTCGTGTGCCAGAATTGCTGGAAGAAAGAAAACGTCTGGGTGTTTATTATGGTGAGGATTATAAGGCCTACGAACTTCCCGAGCTGTCAAAAGCCAGCGGCCTGGGATTGCTCTCACTACCAAAATATTTTGATCATACTTGCAGATCCAGCTTTGTAGCAAAGGATAACGGGCGTACACCCAGTGAGTGTCTGAATGCTTTTTTTCATGGTCCTACCATTGCAGACTGTGCGACAACTATTCTGGCCTGTCAGTATCGAGCCATTGAATCGATCATTGGCACCGACGAATTCAACCGAATCTTTGGTGCACCGGTCTCAAAGTTCAGAATTTCCCGCACGATTATGTCGCATACCAGCAAAAACTCTTCTAACCTCGCGAATATTGCTGAAAAATTAGAACCGATCGACTTCAGCAACCCTATCTATAATCTGTTTCACGATCTTAACCGCATTGACGAAACCAGCCCTGATTCAACTGTCAGGGAACTGTCAGAACTGGATATCAAAAAGGGTGATCTCATCTACATTCAGGGCGTAGCGATCTATACGGAGAAACATAAAAGCGGTACTGCTATAGGTTTTAATCTGATATGCACCGGGCAAAACAGCAGTGGACAGAATCTCTATCTGGGGTTTGGTCCGGATAAATTTGATGAACCGAAAACCTACGACCAAGTCAAAAAAATACTGATTGATGGTTACAACAAACCACAGAGTCCTGAAACAATCCATGCAATTAAAAGGGGGAAAACGCATTATGCAGATCTGAAAGACAGTATTCTGCCCTATGACTTCCCTATTGTTGGTATCACTCGTGGGCTTCGCTTCAGTAATGAGCGATGGGAAGATTTTTTGTCGCAGTGCGATCAAGTCTGGCATTGCCAACCACTGTTGCCTGTCACATCGACTATGGAACCAAAGCCGGTGCATCAGGTTTCACCGTTCACCACTGAAAATCTTGATTCTGATTTTGATCAATTCAAAGCCGACTCAATACAGCAGAAACTGATGAAAGGTACGGCCCTGAAGTTCGCACACACTGTGATAAATAATCAGTGTGAAGCCTCGCATAAAAAGCCCATGGGACTATTCCTGAGTGGATCAGCGGGTATAGGAAAAACACATCTATGTACAGCGGTTGCCAAAAAAGCAGCCGAATATGGTGTTGACACCCTTTATATAGACGATTTTGCAGCAGTTACTCTGTACGAGGACTTAGAGGGTAATGAAACGCTATGGGCTGAAAAGATCGACGAAAAGCTTGCCGGAAAGGAATTGGTGGTCATCGATGATGCCAACGGCATAATTAGCAAAAAACTTCTGGCAAAAACAATGAGACATGTGATGACTCATAACAAAGCCATCATGGTCAGTTCAAATGTTCATATTCCTGCCAAAGATGCAACCCCTGGCATTATTGATCCCTTAACCAGGAAAGCTCATAACTTTCTTTACCTGAGCGATTTGCAGGGAGACAGTCACCGTTCCCAATGGTGGCACAGCCCTGAAGTTCAGGCGGCTGATGCAATATCGCAACTGGGTCAGTATCAAGGCCCCAGGGCGGCAGCAGTCATCACTGAGAAAGCTATATCGATAGACGAAATGGCCAGAATACTCAGTATTCCGGCAGAACAGATCCGCCAGGTGGGTCCCCCTCTCTTGCCCGGACTCCCACAAAAAACAAGCCCTGATTACGATCTAAGCGATTTATCCAAAACACAGCATCAGGCTGTTTTTATGGAGTGTGATGCTGCTGGTGGCTTAATTGAAAATGAGCAGTTCATAAATATTGTTCAGAGAGTACACGATGAAGGCTTAAAGCTGGTGGTTAAAACTGAAGACCGCTCATTATTGTTAAAAAATGTACTGAATTATTTAGAGAAAGATTTCAGTATTCGAAAGTACAGGATCCGTATTGCTGACCGACTCAAGCATATGTTCCAGGACTTTTAGGAATCCGGACTCTAGCAGCCTGTCGGACTTAAGCGTCCGTAGCGAGGATTGCAAGAAATTGAGGATAAAAATCTCTGTTTCTGAGGAGAATAGCGAGCTATTTGACGAAGAAACAGAGATTTTTAGACCAATTTATTGCAACCGCAGTAGGACAGTCTTAAGTCCGACAGGCTGCTAGAGTTGACTCGGGGCTCGGCCCGCAGAATTGCTTTTAGATTGGAAGCTAAGACGCCGAGGCCTCGACCAAAGTCAGTCATTAGCAGATTAAGAAGCCAGGCAGATCGTCGGATTTGAACTCACACCATGAAACGACCAGTCAGCTTTAATTACACAATTTAGTATATTAGGGTTCAAATTCATTTGAGCCCCCTTTAGCAGTGAACTAAATCATTTCCTTTCTGTCTAAATAAATAGAGCGATAGTACAAGATTCGGATAATTTACCCCTTCTTTTTAGATTGCCTGAAGTACTGTCATAAAGAATTAAACTTGCCAGGCAAATGAGCTAACCACAAGGACGGTATTAACAGTAGATACAACTTAAAAGGACGATTAATTATGGATAGTGTAACTTTTACTTCTACCGGCGATCAGCCCGCTGTACCTTTCCAATTAGGAAAAACAGAAAATAGCCCCACTTCCACCACTTCAGGTTCCACCTCAAGAAGTGTAAAGCCCTCGCCAGTAAAAAATGGTGGTGAGATAAGCGTCACTGACAACCCGAAAGAAAGGGTGGATTCAAGCGGGCAGACGCAGAGCCTGAGGAAAAGAATCATTGAAGAGTCTAAAACTGCCGCAAGCAGTACTGTTATATCTGCACAAGGTTCAAAACAATATCGTCCCTCCTCTAATGCCTCTGTCTCAAGAGCTGATGATGCTATTATGGCAATTCATTTCAAATCTTTAGACGTGATAACTCCCTCTTACAAACCCTTCCCGGTAAGTCACAGTAATAAGCCCATGGATGAACAATTTGCCAATAAAACGATTCATTGGCTCCAGCAACTTAACACATCATACGAAGAGCGGAGCTCAGTCATGACAAGTTTTTATGATCCAGTTCCGCCAATGAACGCAGATTTTACCCAATTGAGCAATAACTTTGTCAGGACAAGTTTTTATGATCGAGCTGCGTTTATGAGCACACTTTTTTCGAGCAATGGCCTTGTCAAGATAACCCACGTTGCTTCTCCTTCGCCAGAAGTGCAGGAAGCAAGAAAACGTCTGGGTGTTTTTTATGATGAGGATTATATGGACTATGAACTTCCCAGGCTGTCAAACGGTATTAACCTCGTACCGCACTCACTACCAGAATATTTTGATAGGAGTTATAGATCCAGTTTTGTAGCAAGGGATAACGGGCATACACCCAGTGAGTGTCTGAATGCTTTTTTTCATGGACCCACTATTGCAGACTGTGCGACAACCATGCTGGCCTGCCAGTATCGAGCCATTGAATCCATCATTGGCACCGACGAATTCAACCGGATCTTTGGTGCACCGGTGGCAAAGTTCAGAATTTCCCGCACAATTATGTCGCACACCAGCAAAAACCCTTTTAACTTCACGAGTAGTGCCGGATATTTAAAACCGATCGATGTCAGCAACCCTATCTATGATCTGTTTGACAATCTTATGCACATTAACGAAACCGGCACTTATTCAGCTGACAGGGAACTGTTAGAACGGGATATCAAAAAGGGCGATCTGATCTACATTATGGGTGTTATAAGCTACTCGAAGAAACATAAAATCGGTAATGCTACAGGTTTTAATCTGGTATGCACCGGGCAAAACAGCAGCGGACAGAATCTCTATCTGGGGTTTGGTCCGAATGAATTTGTTGAACCGAAAACCTACGACCAAGTCAAAAAAATACTGATTGATGGTTACAATAAACAACAGGGTCCTGAAACAATCCGTGCAATCGAAAAGGGGGAAACGCAGTATGCCCAGCTGAAAGACCATACCGTGCCCCATGACTACCCTATTGCTGGTATCACTTTTGCGCTTCGCTTCAGTAATGAGCGATGGGAATATTTTTTGTCGCAGTGCGATCAAGTCTGGCATTGCCAACCAGTGTTGCCTGTCACACCGACTATGGAACCAAAGCCGGTGCATCAGGTTTCACCGTTCACCATTGAAAATCTTGATTCTGATTTTGATCAATTCAAAGCCGACTCAAAACAGCAGAAACTGATGAAAGATACAGCCCTGAAGTTCGCACACGCTGTGATAAATAATCAGTATGAAGCCTCGCATAAAAAACCCATGGGACTATTCCTGAGCGGATCAGCGGGAATAGGAAAAACACATCTATGTACAGCGGTTGCCAAAAAAGCAGCCGAATATGGTGTTGACACCCTTTATATAGACGATTTAACAGCAGGTAATCTGTATAATGACTCAGAGGGTAATGAAACGCTATGGGCTGAAAAGATCAACGAAAAGCTTGCCGGAAAGGAATTGGTGGTCATCGATGATGCCAACGGCTTACTTAGCAAAAAACTTCTGGCAAAAACAATGAGACATGTGATGACTCATAACAAAGCCATCATGGTCAGTTCAAATGTTCATATTCCTGCCAAAGATGCAACCCCTGGCATTATTGATCCCTTAACCAGGAAAGCTCATAACTTTCTTTACCTGAGCAATTTGCAGAATGCCAGTCGCCGTTCCCAATGGTGGCGCAGTACTGAAGTTCATGCTGCTGATGCAATATCGCAACTGGCTCAGTATCACGGTGGCAAGGCGGCAGCAGTGATCACTGAGCGCGCTGTATCAATAGACGAAGTGGCCGGAATACTCAGTATTCCGGCAGATCAGATCCGCCAGGTGGGTTCCCCTCTTTTGCCCGGACTCCCACAAAAATTTAGTTCAGATTACTTTCTCAGCGATTTATCCAAAACACAGCATCAGGCTGTTTTTATGGAGTGTGATGCTGCTGGTGGTAAAATTGAAATTGAGCAGTTCACAAATATTGTTCAGAGAGTACACGATGAAGGCTTAAAGCTGGTGGTTAAAACCAAAGACCGCTCATTATTGTTAAAAAGTGTACTGAATTATTTAGAGGGTGACTCCTATATTAAAAATTACAGGCTCCGTATTGATGACCGACTCAAGCATATGTTCCGGGACTTTTCGGAATCCGGACTCTAGCAGCCTGTCGGACTTAAGACTGTCCTACTGCGGTTGCAATAAATTGGTCTAAAAATCTCTGTTTCTTCGTCAAATAGCTCGCTATTCTCCTCAGAAACAGAGATTTTTATCCTCAATTTCTTGCAATCCTCGCTACGGACGCTTAAGTCCGACAGGCTGCTAGCAGAATTGCTTTTACATCGAAAGATAAGGCGTCAAGGCCTCATAGACCAGAGTCAGAAGCAGAGAGCCAGCAAGCAGCCGCCGACTCTCCGGAAGGTCGAAAGGCCTTTTAATTACAGATCAAAACGGACTTCGTCTAACAGTTTCTGAGCGGTCGCATAGTTCTCTGCCAGCTTGTAAACAGGCAGATCGTCGGATTTGAACTCACCCCAGGAAGCAACCATTTTGGAAACCGGTACATCAGGATTTACAGGGTATTCCATGTTGACTTCAGCGAAGGTGGCCTGAGCTTTTTGACTGGCCAGGAATTCCATTAACTTAACGGCATTGTCTTTGTTGGGAGCGTATTTGGTCAGAACCATACCACTGACGTTGACGTGAGAGCCATTGCCTTTCTGATCAGGGAAGTTGATGTAAACGGACTCAGCCCATGGACGCTGTTCTTCATTGGTCATCATCTTGCCGAAGTAATAGCTGTTACCGATAGAGAGGTCGCAAACGCCTTCCGTGATAGCTTTTACCTGGGCACGGTCATTACCCTGAGGGCGACGGGCCAGGTTTTCCTTGAAACCTTCAAGCCATTCTTTAGTCGCTTCCTCACCATTGTGAGCGACATAAGCAGCAACGAGACCTACGTTATAGGCGTTTTTACCACTGCGTGTGCAGATTTTGCCTTTGTACTTTGGATCGGCCAGATCGTCGTAAGTGATGCCTTCCGGCTTCTCTGAACGTTTGGTGCTGTAGATATTTCTGACACGCTTGGTCAGGGCAAACCATTCACCCTCAGGGTCTCTATACTGGGCAGGAATGTCGTTATTGATTGATTGGCTGTCAACGGGCTGGCTGAGATCCTTTTCAACCAGATTCATCAGTCGGCTGATGTCTGTCGTCAATACCAGGTCAGCGGGGCTCAGTTTGCCTTCACGTTCGAGGCGCTCACTCAAACCTTTTTTGGCAAACACCATGTTGACTTCAATACCGGTGTCTTTGGTGAACTCTGCGAACAGAGGTTCAACCAGAAAAGGCTGACGATAGGAGTAAACATTAACCACTTCTGCGGCCAGGGAGATAGCAGATGCAGCCATAAGACCTGCTGCTAAGAGTGCTGAAGAGACTTTATTTTTCAACATGGACGACAACCGTATTTTTATAATATCAATCTAAATAGGAAACATTATCATTCGCGCATTCTACAGAAATTTCGTCTTATCGCCAGTTTTTATGAACATAAGTACTAACTTTTTTGTTCTATTCGCATACCATATTTCACAAATAGCATTCATTGATTTGGAATAGTTTTTGGAATGAAAGTTCAAAACATTGTTGTCAATCCACCCAACTAAAGAGCAGGACCAGGTTCTGGGTTGAGCGAATGCCCTTCCTTATGGTTGAGGTGTCCTTGAGCTTCCATAACACTCTGCGTCTTATCTGATCTTCTTTTTCTCCATCCCTTCAGAAATTATCAGTCTGCGAAAAACCTTCCGACTATTCGAAGTCGCTCATACCCTGTTGTGGATAAAAAATACCGCTTTATAAGTCTAAATACGCTTCAAACGCAGGTTTTATCAACCTTTCATTGGCGTGGTTCTGTTAGAAATGCCTTGTGGAAAGCTACATAGAGAAACTATTTATAGATACCGGGATAAGATATTGATAAATTTCGATTGTGGAAAAAGGCTCTTTTATCCACAAGAAAACTACACCTTAACCGAAAGATTCCAACAGTAGACTGACACACTTATTCATTTTTTAAAATATTGATATATATATACTTTTTTTGCTTATCCACAGAAAATACTCACACTATTTATAATAAAAATATCTAATAACACTACGTTAAAGACGGCTATTGTATTTGATGTTACTCACAGGTAAGGACCTCTAAAAGCAGTAGGAAGACGACATACAAGATTTCGGGCTTTACGACTGAACCCCTGGCTGATAAGGCACTATGCTTTACGCCAATAGGAACAGAGCCTTTAACTGAACGAGTCCTCAGCGGGAAAAACAGGCGGAAAGGCATTTGTCATGAAAGATGCATGTTGTGGACAAAAGAGCTGAGGTATAATCCGCCTCCTTTTTACCAGACCCATAAACGAACAAAGGTGATGTGACCTTGGCAGTGGACTTTCCAACCCGGTTTGATGTGATAGTGATTGGTGGTGGCCAGGCGGGCACAGAGGCTGCTCTTGCTTCTGCACGTATGGGTGTTAAAACACTCTTGTTGACCCATAACATCGAAACTCTGGGGATGATGTCCTGCAATCCTGCCATCGGTGGTATTGGCAAAAGTCACCTGGTGAAAGAAGTGGATGCCCTGGGTGGTGCCATGGGTCGGGCTACGGATTTGGCGGGTATTCAGTTTCGGGTTTTGAATGCACGAAAGGGGCCAGCTGTCAGAGCCACCCGTGCCCAGGCTGATCGGGCACTTTATAAAGAAGCGATCCGAAACATTCTGGAAAACCAGGACAACCTGTGGATATTCCAGCAATCCGCTGATGACCTGATGGTTGAACAGAGTCAGGTTACCGGTGTGGTAACCAACATGGGGGTTCGTTTCCTTGCAACCAGTGTGGTCCTGACTGCAGGAACTTTTCTGGGTGGACGAATTCATATTGGTCTGGAAAATCACAGCGGTGGCAGAGCTGGAGACCCTCCCTCTATAGCCTTGGCCAATCGATTGAGAGATCTTGATCTGGCCGTTGAGCGTCTGAAAACAGGGACGCCTGCCCGTATTGACGCCCGTTCTGTTGATTTTTCGATGATGGCAGAGCAACCGGGTGATACTCCGGTTCCGGTCATGTCCTATCTGGGCTCTGTCGAACAGCATCCCCGTCAGGTGTCTTGTTATATTACCCACACCAACGAACGGACCCATGAGATCATTCGTGGTGGTCTTGACCGTTCACCTATGTTTACCGGGGTGATTGAAGGTATTGGCCCAAGATACTGTCCTTCTATTGAAGACAAGATCACCCGCTTTGCCGACAAGTCTTCACACCAGGTATTCCTTGAGCCAGAAGGTCTGAATACCAATGAGCTCTACCCCAATGGGATTTCTACCAGTCTTCCCTTCGACGTTCAGGTCGATCTGGTGCGTTCCATCCCTGGTCTGGAAAATGCGCATATTACCCGTCCGGGTTATGCCATTGAATACGATTATTTTGACCCGAGAGGTTTGAAATATTCTCTTGAAACAAAAGCGATCGGTGGTTTGTTCTTTGCCGGGCAAATTAATGGCACTACTGGCTATGAAGAAGCTGCGGCCCAGGGACTGTTGGCTGGTTTAAATGCTGGACTGAGAGCGCAGGGTAAAGAGAGCTGGTGTCCTCGCAGGGACGAAGCCTACATTGGCGTTCTGGTGGACGATCTGATTACCAATGGCACCAGTGAACCCTATAGAATGTTTACCAGCCGTGCCGAATATCGTCTGATTCTGCGTGAAGATAATGCCGATTTGCGTCTGACAGAAAAAGGTCGTGAGCTGGGTCTGGTGGACGATGAGCGCTGGTCGGCATTCTGCGACAAAAAAGAGCGAATTGAGAAGGAACATGAACGCCTTCGGACCACATTCATTCATCCAGAGACCGAAGCTTCTGCAAAAATCGACAATAAGCTCTCCAAGCCCATCAGTCGTGAATACAGCCTGCAGGAACTACTGCGTCGTCCCGAGCTGACTTATGCGGATGTTGCCGCACTCTCCGGTGAACCGGAAGCTAATCCCCAAGTCTGTGAGCAGGTTGAAATTGCTACCAAATACGAAGGTTATATCCATCGCCAGACGGAAGAGATTGATCGTCTGCGCCGTTATGAGGGCACAAAGATTCCTGAGGCTCTGGATTACAGTGTGATCGAGGGGTTGTCTAATGAGCTGAAGCAGAAGCTTAATGATAACAGGCCTGAAACTCTGGGACGGGCTTCCCGAATTCAGGGGATGACGCCCGCAGCGGTTTCCTTGCTACTGATTCATCTTAAAAAACGCTCGATGGTTGCCTGATTTTGACCCGCTGACGCAGGCTTGACTTTCTGGTCGAGAAATCAAGCCTGCTTCGATTCGGGAATCGGTTACTTCTTTTCAGAGCCAAGTCACGGTATGACTGGCGCTTTGTTTTTAGAGGATTACGCGGAGCCACTCGTCCTTTTTTTACCGAATAGGGCGTGACGGGTTGAGTGATCAGAGTGGGTTTCCTGATATTCAGAGTCGATGGTGAAAAGTCAGTGATTAACTGAGTCTGCTCTCTAACAGTCAATCTGGTTTCTGACGGATCACCTGAGAAAAGATCAACCGCTGACTTAAGCCTGCTCAGAATAGTCTGTGAGAGTCGTTTGATTATTTTTTTCATAAGTTTGTTGATAACGCATTGTGTGACTTCGCAGAGAAATTAGTAGAGGCACAGCCAAGAGTTTATCATCACCATCTCTTGTCTGATCGACGATTTGTACTCCGACCTTTTCTTTAAACCTATCCGCCAAACCGGTTGTTCACCATCGAGAAGGTTTAATTTCAGCCTGCAAAGTCGCAAATCGGGTTCGATACTGTTTTTTTATCAATAAGACTATGAAAATTAACGTGCAATCAGAAGGTTATGAATTCGACTGAATCTGCTATTTGCAATACACTATCCATCAAGCCGTGAGGCTGTGAATCCATGTACCCTATCTGGACTGTTTCTTGATGTCTTTTCTGTCCTTACGTGAACGCATCTGCGAGGGAGCAGTTGCGCAATCTCTGATACTGGCGGACAGCCAGGCAGACTTGCTGACAGGTTATGTAGAGCTGCTTGCCAAATGGAACAAAGCTTATAATCTGACCGCCGTCAGGGATCCGCTGGAAATGGTGTCACGACACATACACGACAGCCTGAGTATTGCGCCCTTTATGGAAGGGGATCATCTGATGGACGTAGGTTCCGGGCCCGGTCTGCCAGGCATACCTATGGCGATCCTTAATCCAGAAAAGCACTACACCCTGTTGGACAGTAATGGTAAGAAAACCCGTTTTATGACTCAGGCCAAAACAGAGCTGGGTCTTGAAAATATCACAGTGGCGAATTGCCGGGTAGAATCCTTTGAGGCAATCCAGCCATTTGACGTTATTATGTCCAGAGCATTCAGTTCTCTGGCTGATATGGTGAATGGCAGCCACCATCTGATCAAGGCAGGTGGTAAGTTTCTGGCAATGAAAGGCCTGTTCCCGGAACAGGAACTGGTCGATCTGAAGCAGCTAAGACCAGAAATTTCCCTGCTGGAAAGCCATGCCCTTGACGTCCCGGGTTGTGAAGCACAGAGGCATCTGGTTATCCTGAAGGCTGACGTGTAATTTAAACAGACAGCTTTTCACAAACATAAAGACGATACGGTAGCAATTGGCAGTGGGAAAAATTCTTGCGGTAACGAACCAAAAAGGTGGGGTAGGAAAGACCACTTCCTGCATCAACCTGTCCGCCTCTCTGGTAGCGACCAAGCGAAAGGTGTTACTGGTTGATATGGACCCTCAGGGAAATGCCACGACGGGAAGTGGTATCAATAAACATGACCTGGAGTATTCCTCCTATCAGGTTCTGACCGGGCGATGCGCCATCGATCAGGCTATTGAGAACGCTGAAGATGCGGGCTACGACGTGGTTCCCACTAACGCTGACCTCACTGCCGCTGAAGTAGAGCTTATGTCGATGGAAGCCAGAGAAACCCGACTGAGAAGTGCTCTGGCTTCTGTCAGTGAACGCTATGACTATATTCTGATTGATTGCCCTCCGTCGCTTAATATGCTGACGCTGAATGCTCTGGTGGCTGCAGAAGGCGTTATTATCCCGATGCAGTGCGAATATTATGCGCTGGAGGGTTTAACTGCCCTGATGGAAACCATTACCGGTATCAGACAGACCATTAATCCGAAGCTCCATATTGAGGGGCTACTCAGGACTATGTACGACCCCCGAATGGGTTTGACCAACGAAGTATCCAGACAGCTGATTGGTCATTTTGGTGATCAGGTTTATCGTACCGTTATTCCACGGAATGTGCGTCTGGCTGAGGCCCCGAGCCATGGCAAACCAGTGCTGGCTTATGACCGAACCTCCAGGGGGGCGGTAGCTTACCTGGCGCTGGCGGGTGAGCTGGTTCGCAGACAAGAGGCTCTTAACAAGGGGCTCAAGACTGAAAGGAAGACAGGGACCTGATGGCTAAAAAACGTCTTGGCACCAATTTAAGTGCATTGATGGGAGGCGCTAACCTCTCATCATCGGTTTCCGATGAACTAACCAACCCGACAGAAACGCCTGAAGGCGAAACACTTCAGAATAAGGAACTTAAAGAGATTCCTGTCGAGTTTATGGTGCGTGGCAAATATCAGCCGCGTCGGGATATGCATCCGGATGCGCTGGAAGAACTGGCTGAAAGTATCAAAGCCCAGGGCATCATGCAGCCTATTGTGGTTCGTCCTCTGTCCCGGAATCGTTATGAAATCATTGCCGGAGAACGTCGCTGGAGAGCCGCACAGCTGGCTGGTCTGGCGGAGGTACCAGCCTTGGTTCGGGATGTTCCTGACGAAGCAGCCATAGCGATGTCTCTGATTGAGAACATTCAGCGGGAAGATCTTAATCCCATTGAAGAAGCCATTGCGCTGTCCCGCTTGCAGAAAGAGTTTGAACTGACGCAGCAGGAAGTGGCTGAGGCCGTGGGTAAATCCAGAGCAGCAGTAGCCAACATCTTACGTCTGATGTCTTTGAGTTCTGACGTGAAGAAAATGCTGGAATACGGTGACCTGGAGATGGGTCACGCCCGGGCTCTGTTGCCCCTGTCTGATATGGAGCAGCTGGAAGCCGCAAGAACGGTTGTGGCCAAAGGACTCTCAGTTCGCCAGACAGAAGCTCTGGTGCGTCGCATGGTGCAGGAAAAAGAACAGGGCAAGAAAAAAACCTCGATGAAAATAGATCCTGACATCAAGCGTCTGGAAGATGACTTATCGGATCGTGTCGGAGCCAGGGTTGCCATTACTCATAACGCCAAAGGCAAGGGAAAGCTGGTGATTTCCTACAATAGCCTGGATGAACTGGACGGGGTTCTGGCGCATATTCAATAAGTGTCCGATACCCAATAAACACTAGGCAGGTTGTTCGCAAAACCCTGATACCAGCGTGATTGTCAATTAACCTGCCCGTTTTGTGGCGATAATATTGCAGGTACCGGAGAGGCGTTTGTTGCTTTCGCTTCCCCGGATGAAAACCGTCAGATTTTGGCAGATTGTATTAGCCGAAGGAAAAGGTCAGGCTGTTCCCGGTGCCAACAATAATTGGGGCATTGCTCCCATCACTAGCAAGATAGACCTGAATGTGACAGTTGAAACGGCTCCCGGCAAAAAAGAGAAGTTATTACAGGTAAAAAAACGGCTGCATAAAGCAGCCTAATACCTTGTCGTACACTGGTCAGCTTGGAAAAAGCTATCGGATTTTGTCCTGATGATCACGGGTTTAAAGAAACAAAATCCGACACCATTTTCACAGCATCGATTAATACATTACCAGCTGCTGATAATAGATATTTTGTACATTTATTTTATCTTGTTGTGTTTTATTCTGATCCCTCTTATAGCTGCTTATCTTTCAATGTCGGAGGTTGAAGGTAGCGGCTATTTATAGCGCTTGATGATGGTGAACGAATTATAGAGTTCTGAAAGTCTTTCTGGATAATCAATAAAATTACAGGCGCATATAAGTCAAACTTATGGGTTGTGTGTTATTGTTACCGGGCTCCTGAAAACTGGCAAGTTTGTCGGTTATTAAAAAGTAGCTCAATGCATGGTCAGACAAGATTTAGCCTTGAAAAAGTGTTCGAATTTTGTCCTGCAATAAGTCGCAGGAGCAGACAAAACCGGGTAACTTTTTCGAAGACCTGAACATTTCAAATGTTTATCTGCTTCACGGAAAAAAGCACCAGGATTATCAAGTGTTGATGAATACTTTCTCTTTTTTTTGCAGTACACAATCTTTTCAAGAACGGATGTTTGTTTTTTAAGATCAACCCAATGCTTTACATTTCGATCATTATATACTTGGTACATAGCCACTCCTTGTTGGACAATTATCATAAAAATCTTTCTGAGTACGGTTTCAAAACAACTCTAAGATGAGTGTTATTATTGATCTGCGAGGGTGGCTGCATTATAAGGAGTAGGCTTATTCCCTGAATAATCAATAAATCAAGAGAGTCTTATAATGAGCACTTATGAGTGAGTAATTGATAGACAAATGAGGAAAACCTAAATCTACTTAAAAATCTTGACGGTTTTATTACAAAAGTCGTTAAGGTTATCGAGGGATGACGTACTCTATTTTATAATGTGCGTGTAACGAAGGACCTCTTTCATTGCGGGTGTCATTTTTTTAGGCCAACCCAGGTTTTGGTGTCCTGTTCACTAATAACAACTCCTAAAATTTAAGGTGTTAATTTTATCTATGCCACCCGGGATTTCACCGTCCTTTTTGAGCTGGCAATGGATATCGGAGCAGTAAATGCGTATCACATTGAGGCAGCTTGAAATTTTTAAGGCGGTCGCCCAGTCCGGCAGAGTTACAGCAGCAGCAGAATCCCTGTTTATTTCGCAGCCCGCTGCCAGTATGGCACTGTCAGAACTGGAAAAGCATTTAGGCCCCTTATTTGACCGACATGCTGGTGCGTCCATGGCATTAAACGACTCTGGTCGATCATTATTACCCATGGCAGCAGAGCTGATCGATCGGGCCAACGAGATTGAAACCCAGTTTATAGAGGACAGCTGCTATAAAGAGGGAACGCTGAAGATACATGCAAGTTCTACCATTGGTAATAACCTGATGCCTCGTATTCTTGGGAGGTTTTTCAAGGAATTTCCCCATATCAGGGCCGAACTGGCGGTTGAAAATACCCGCAGTATTCAGCAGAGAATATTGGCTATGGAGATTGATCTGGGCGTCGTTGAAGGCAGCTGTCTGCACCCGGAAATAGAAGTGATCCCCTGGCGCGAAGATGAGCTTGTTATTATTTGTCATCCTGACCACCCCATGGCCGGGAAGACCGTGGATCTTCAGTCCCTGAAACACGAAGAGTGGATACTCAGGGAGCCAGGCTCAGGAACCCGGGAACTGTTTGATGAAGTCTTGGCAACACGTTTATGTACACCTAACGTTATAATGAGTCTTAACCGGGCCGAAGCCGTCAAGCAGGCTGTTATGGAAGGGTTGGGTATTGGTTGTATTTCCAACCTGGCTATATGGCGGGCCAGGAATGCCGGTCTGCTATCGACCATCAACGTGTCTGACCTGACTCTGAATCGTCATTTTTATCTGTTACTTAACAGGAAAAAATATCGAAGTGGCGTGATCAAGAAAGTCTCTGAGTTTATTTTGCAATGGGATGACGAGCTTTTGGTCCATTAGCTATTGAACGTCATTCATTGGGACTCACGGGATAATATTCTTCCGAAGTCGTATAGTGTCAACCTTTAAGATATTAGTTGAACGCAGGTGCATGTCACTAGTATACTTTCGCGCGCCGTAGGGGTGAAAAAAAGTTCTAAGATTTTCAGTTGTGTGAAGTTTTGCCATCTGATGTTTAACTGTATTCACACATCGCAAAGGCTGAAACCCCTGGTATTTTCTGAGGGGCGGATCAAGACTTATCAGACCTGTTAAGATACTCAGGTCAAGCGCAGGAGCCTGTGTCTGTAAAGACGACGTGGAGAGTCAAAAGTAAAGAGATGTTTAGAAGTGACAGTCGGGCCAGTTACCCGCACCTGCAACAGCCACGTATCTATCGTGTTGTCGTTGCTCAACTGTTGGCTACAGTATCTCTGACATTGCTTTTGCTGCCGCTGGGTAAGTCTTTCGCTATATCCGCTCTGTCAGGTGGTTTGGCATGCAGCGTCCCCAATGCTTATCTGGTCTGGAGAGCATTTCGATACCGGGGAGCCAGTGCGGCACAGAAAATAGTCAGGTCTTTTTATCAGGGTGAAGCGGGGAAGTTTGCCTTAACGGTTCTGGCGTTCGTTCTGATTTTTACACGGATACCGTCAATCGACCCCCTGACGATGTTCGGTGCATTTGCTTTGATTCAGGCGGTAAACTGGCTGACCCCTCTTCTTATTAAGAGTTGAGGCAGGTTTACTGACGACAGATTTATACAATGATGATGGTGTACGGGAAAATTCATGGCGACGACTGCAACTGAGTACATAGCCCACCACCTGCAGAATCTTACCTTCGGTAAGCTGCCTGCAGGTTTTGAACGTGTGGACAATTATGGCAATGAGCTGGGTGTTCTGTCGGAAGACACCTGGACCTTTGCCAGAACCGCTGCTGAAGCAAAAGAAATGGGTTTCTGGGCGCTGCACGTAGACAGTCTGTTCTGGTCTGTTCTGCTGGGTGTGGTGTTCATCTCGATCTTCCGTATGGTGGCCAGGCGTGCATCTGCCGGTGTTCCTACTGGCATGCAGAATCTGGTTGAAATGGTCGTTGAGTTTGTGGATGGCAGTGTCAAAGACTCTTTTCATGGCAGAAATAACCTGATCGCCCCGCTTGCATTGACTATTTTCTGTTGGGTTTTCTTTATGAACCTGATGGACCTGATCCCTGTTGACTGGATCCCGGGGCTGGCCTCTGCTTTGGGCATTCCTTATATGAAGATTGTACCGAGTACAGATCCGAATATTACTCTGGGTATGTCCCTCTCTGTCTTTATGTTAATTATCTTTTACTCGATCAAAGTGAAAGGTATAGGTGGTTTTATTGGTGAGCTGACCCTGCATCCGTTCAGCAGCCCTAACAAAGCTGTGCAGGCTCTGTTGATTCCAATCAACTTCCTGCTGGAATCTGTGACCATGATTGCCAAGCCTATCTCTCTGGCTCTGCGTCTTTTTGGTAATATGTACGCAGGTGAGCTGATCTTTATCCTGATTGCCCTGGTCGGCTACATGCAGCTACCTTTGCACTTTGGATGGGCTGTTTTCCATATTCTTGTGGTCACTCTGCAAGCATTCATCTTTATGATTTTGACCATTGTTTATCTAAGCATGGCAAGCGAAGACCATTAATTATAGATATTGTACGTCAGCTGACTGACGTAGTGTGTTAACTAACCTAAAACTTCAATTTAACAAAGACCACAATAGGTCGGGAGGAAATATGGAACTGGTAGTAGGTCTGACTGCAATCGGTGTTGCTTTCATGCTGGGTCTTGCGGCTCTGGCTACAGCTATCGGCTTTGGTTTGCTGGGTGGAAAATTCCTTGAAGGCGTTGCCAGACAGCCTGAAACGGCACCAATGCTGCAAACCAAAATGTTTATCGTAGCGGGTCTTCTTGACGCTGTGCCAATGATTGCTGTGGGTATAGCCCTGTTCTTCACCTTTGCTAACCCTTTTGTAGCTCTGGTTCAGTAATCGCTGCAGTGAAGATCCGGCTTGGCGTTGAAGTACGGCCGGTCTGAGAGCCGTAACGAAACGAAAAGCCGAATAAAGATCCTGGATGTACTCGTAGGCTGGGTAAGCTGATCTAAACAACTTTGTTGGGAGCGTCTTATTTTGCTAAATAGAAGTAGTACGCTCATCTGAGGCAGGATTTTAAGATTTTACTGGAGCATTTGGAGTTCGCATGAATATCAATGCAACTATCATCGGTCAGACGATCGCCTTTGCTGTGTTTGTCTGGTTCTGCATGAAGTATGTATGGCCACCCATCATGCAGGCCCTCAACGACCGTAAGAAACAAATCGCTGACGGACTGGACGCTGCAGCTCGTGGTCAGAAAGAGCTGGAACTGGCTCAGAAAAAAGTTCTCGAAGAACTGCGTGAAGCCCGTGAAAAGGCTCAGGAAATCATCGAGCTGGCAAACAAGCGTTCTGCCCAGATCCTTGACGAGGCTAAAGATCAGGCCCGTGAAGAAGCTGATCGCATCAAGGTGGCTGCGCAGGCTGACATTGAGCAGGAAGCCAACAGAGCCCGCGAAGCTCTGCGTTCACAGGTTGCAGCCCTGGCTGTAGTCGGTGCTGAGCGTATTCTGGGTGAAAATCTGGATGAGTCAGCTAACAGCCGTCTGGTTGATGACCTGGTTGCTGAACTCTAAAGGGGATTGACCATGGAATTGACTACATGTGCCCGTCCCTACGCCAAGGCCGCATTCAAGATAGCAAAAGAGCACGACCAGTTATTTGAATGGTCTCAGATGCTAACTTTATGTGCGAGTATATCCAGGCGTGAGGCTGTGGGCAGGACGCTGAAAGACCCGTCCACCACAGGGGACATGAAGGCAGACGCCTTTATCGAACTGTGCAAAGGCAGTCTTTCGGTTGAAGTCGAGAATTACATTCGGATCCTTACGAATAAAAAACGGATTTTTCTGCTTCCCCAGATCGACGCGATCTTTGAGCAGATGAAAGCACAAGATCAGAGTTATCAGGATATAGTCGTCACTTCGGCTTTCCCGCTGTCCGATGAACAGCAGGACAAAATCGCAAAGAAAGTTGAAAAACGACTTGGTCGATCAGTACGAATGCATACACAGGTAGATACCTACCTGATCGGCGGCGTCATCGTGAAAGCTGGAGACCTCGTTATCGACGGCAGTGTCCGCTCGCGGTTGACCAAGCTTGCCGATGCGATGATTTCATAATTACTTTTTTTTAAGTAAAAAGTTTGGCAGGTAAGCTATGCAACTGAATCCTTCCGAGGTCAGTGACATCATCAAGAGCCGCATAGAGCAGCTTGATGTGTCCAGTGAAGCCCGCAATGAGGGCACCATCGTCAGTGTCACTGACGGTATTGTTCGTATACACGGTCTGCAAGACGTAATGTACGGGGAAATGATCAAGTTCTCCGGCGGTGTATACGGTATGGCGTTGAACCTGGAGCAGGACTCCGTCGGCGCTGTTGTATTAGGTGACTATAGTCAGTTGGCTGAGGGCCAGACTGTTCAGTGCACCGGTCGAATTCTTGAAGTACCTGTTGGCAGGCAGTTGCTGGGACGTGTTGTTGACGCGCTGGGTAACCCCATCGACGGCAAAGGTCCCGTTGAAGCCACTGAAACTTCGCCAATCGAAAAAGTAGCGCCAGGCGTTATTGCCCGTCAGTCTGTAGACGAGCCGATTCAGACAGGTTACAAGTCCGTTGATGCCATGGTTCCTGTTGGTCGTGGTCAGCGTGAGTTGATCATCGGTGACCGTCAGACGGGTAAGACCGCTCTGGCCATCGACGCGATCATCAACCAGAAAGGTACTGGTATCAAGTGCGTTTACGTAGCGATTGGCCAGAAGCAGTCTTCTATCGCCAACGTGGTACGCAAGCTCGAAGAGCATGGCGCAATGGAACACACCATAGTTGTTGCCGCAGGAGCTTCTGATCCGGCATCCATGCAGTTCCTGGCGCCATTTGCCGGTTGCTCCATGGGTGAATACTTCCGCGATCTGGGTGAAGATGCCCTGATTGTTTATGATGATCTGACCAAGCAGGCCTGGGCCTATCGTCAGATCTCTCTGTTGCTGCGCCGTCCACCGGGCCGTGAAGCTTATCCGGGTGACGTATTCTACTTGCACTCCCGTCTGCTGGAGCGTGCTTCTCGTGTAAACGCCGAGCATGTTGAAAAGCTGACCGATGGTAAAGTGAAAGGCCAGACCGGTTCCCTGACCGCCCTGCCCATCATCGAAACCCAGGCAGGTGACGTATCGGCCTTCGTACCGACTAACGTAATCTCTATTACCGATGGTCAGATCTTCCTGGAAACCGATCTGTTCAATGCGGGTATCCGTCCTGCGATGAACGCTGGTATCTCCGTATCCCGTGTAGGTGGTGCTGCCCAGACCAAGATCATCAAGAAACTGGGTGGTGGTATCCGTCTGGCTCTGGCTCAGTATCGTGAACTGCAGGCGTTTGCCCAGTTTGCTTCTGACCTTGATGAAGCTACCCGCAAGCAGCTCGAACACGGTCAGCGTGTTACTGAACTGATGAAGCAGAAACAGTACGCGCCAATGTCTGTTGCTGACATGGGTGTTGTCATCTACGCCGCTGAAAAAGGCTACCTGGAAGGCGTTGAGTTAAACAAGATCCTGGACTTTGAAGCTGCCCTGTTGAGCTTTGTAAACTCTGAATTCAGTGAGCTGATGGCTCGCATCAACGAATCTGGAGATTACAACGGTGAAATTGAAGAGGGTATCAAAGCGGCTATTGAGAAGTTCAAGGCCACCCAGTCATGGTAACAGTTTTCAGTGGTCAGTGGTCAGTGGTCAGTAAAGCTGGCTTACTGGCCGCTGGCCTCGAAAGCCTGGCTTGAGGAACTGAATAATGGCAGGCGCAAAAGAGATCCGGACGCAGATATCGTCCATTAAAGGTACGCAGAAGATCACCAGCGCCATGGAAATGGTGGCGGCGAGTAAGATGCGTAAAGCTCAGGAGCGGAGAGAAACCAGCCGCCCTTATGCCGAGCGTATCCGTCAGGTTGTAGGGCATGTTGCTCACGCCAATGCCGAGTACAAACACACCTTCATGACAGAACGTGAGGTGAAGCGTGTCGGTTTTATCATCGTTTCCACGGATCGGGGCCTCTGTGGAGGTCTTAACATCAACCTGTTCAAGAAAACCATTGAGAGTATGACTCAGTGGAAAGATCAGGGTGCTGAAATAGATCTTTGCCTGATCGGCAGCAAGGCTGTTGGATTTTTCCGTAGTTACGGCGGGAACGTCGTAGCAGCCACAACACATATTGGTGACTCACCCAACATTGCTGATCTGATTGGTGGTGTAAAAGTGATGCTGGACAAGTACGAAAACGGTGAAATTGACCGTTTGTACGTTGTTCACAACCGCTTCGTCAACACCATGACACAGTCTCCTGAGGTATTGCAGTTGTTGCCTCTGGTTCCAGATGAAGATGAGTCACTGAAAAGACCCTGGGATTACATTTATGAACCTGATGCCAAACAATTGCTGGATGGCCTGTTGATCAGGTATATCGAATCCCAGGTATTCCAGGCAGTAGTAGAAAATAACGCCTGTGAGCAGGCCGCGCGAATGATTGCCATGAAGAACGCAACAGATAACGCCGGCAATCTGATTGATGACCTTCAGTTGGTGTACAACAAGGCTCGTCAGGCTGCAATCACACAGGAACTGTCTGAAATCGTCAGTGGCGCTGCAGCGGTGTAACTAAGGCGGCTGTATAAAAGATTAAAGGGTAGAGGAAAGGCTATGAGTAGTGGTCGTATCTTACAAATCATCGGCGCCGTCGTTGACGTCGAATTCCCCAGGGAAAGTGTTCCCAAAGTCTACGACTCTCTGAACGTCGAAGACAAAGATCTGGTACTGGAAGTTCAGCAACAGCTGGGTGACGGTATTGTTCGTACTATCGCCATGGGTTCCACCGAAGGTGTATCCCGCGGTCTCACAGTGGCTAACAGTGGTGAACCGATTCAGGTACCTGTAGGTACCAAGACTCTGGGTCGTATCATGGACGTTCTGGGTAACCCTATCGATGAGAAGGGCCCTATCGGTGAAGAAGAGCGAGCGTCCATCCACCGTAAACCACCCACCTATGCAGAGCAATCCGCTTCCAACGAATTGCTGGAAACCGGTATCAAGGTTATCGATCTGGTCTGCCCTTTTGCGAAAGGGGGTAAGGTCGGTCTTTTCGGTGGTGCCGGTGTTGGTAAAACCGTAAACATGATGGAGCTGATCCGTAACATCGCTATCGAGCACTCCGGTTTCTCTGTTTTCGCAGGTGTTGGCGAGCGTACTCGTGAGGGTAACGACTTCTACCATGAGATGACCGATTCCAACGTAATCGACAAAGTATCTCTGGTCTACGGTCAGATGAATGAACCACCCGGAAACCGTCTGCGCGTTGCTCTGACAGGCCTGACTATGGCTGAGAAATTCCGTGACGAAGGTCGTGATGTACTGCTGTTCATCGACAACATCTATCGTTACACCCTGGCGGGTACTGAAGTATCTGCTCTGCTGGGTCGTATGCCATCTGCGGTAGGTTACCAGCCGACTCTGGCAGAAGAGATGGGTGTACTGCAGGAGCGTATTACTTCCACCAAGACCGGTTCTATCACCTCTATCCAGGCCGTGTACGTACCTGCGGATGACTTGACTGACCCGTCTCCGGCGACCACCTTCTCGCACCTGGATGCGACCGTTGTACTGAGCCGTGATATCGCTTCCAAGGGTATCTACCCTGCGATCGACCCTCTGGACTCTACTTCCCGTCAGCTGGACCCTCTGGTCATCGGCCAGGATCACTACGACGTGGCTCGTGGTGTGCAGACCGTACTGCAGCGTTACAAAGAGCTGAAAGACATCATTGCAATTCTGGGTATGGACGAACTGTCTGAAACAGACAAGCAGACAGTAACACGTGCCCGTAAAATTGAGCGTTTCCTGTCTCAGCCATTCTTTGTTGCGGAAGTCTTCACCGGTGCACCTGGTAAGTATGTTTCCCTGAAAGACACCATCAGTGCCTTTAAAGGTATTCTGGCCGGTGAATACGATCACCTGCCAGAGCAGGCGTTCTACATGGTGGGTGGCATCGAGGAAGCGATCGAGAAAGCCAAGTCCATGTAATGGCCGGGACGCTCTGCTTTTGAGGAGCGTCACCCCGTGCCGGGAATGGTTCAATCATTTCCGGTCTACCGTCCATGCGAGGACATAAGAGGAGGTGACACAAATGGCGATCACGGTTCACTGTGACATCGTTAGCGCCGAGGAGGAGATCTTCTCCGGACTGGTAGAGATGGTTATTGCTACCGGTTCTCTTGGTGACCTGGGTATTGCCCCTGGCCACACGCCTCTGCTGACTGATCTGAATCCGGGTCCAATCCGCCTGATCACCCAGGGCGGCGCAGAAGAGGTGTTCTACATCTCAGGTGGATTTCTGGAAGTGCAGCCTAACCAGGTTAAGGTTCTGGCTGACACGGCTCTGCGTGCAGACGATATGGATGAGCTTGCTGCTGAAGAGGCCAAGAAACTGGCTGAACAGGAGCTGACTAATCAGAGCGGTGAGTTTGATTACTCCCGTGCAGCCACTCAGCTAGCTGAAGCCGCTGCTCAGCTGCGTACTCTGCAGGCCATTCGCAAGAAGCTTGGTAAATAAGCAACTTGTGTCTTATAAAAAAACCCGGTTTATTCCGGGTTTTTTTATACGTGTAAAAAATCACCCGCGCGGGTACAACGGGATAGAAGTATTTTGTCTTTTTTATTGCTGCATGAAAAACCGGAAACCGTTGCTCCCTAGGTTATTTTCCAAAGAAGGAAGATCGGGTAATTCATCAACGTTAATGATATTGGGTTGACCGGGGAACGGATCTTGCTGATAGGCAAAAGTCCAGTGGTTTGTATTGATGAATACTAAGATCAACGCATTATCGATATGTTGAGGTACATCGGCAGGGTCAATGTCTTCCGGCTGGCCCTGGTTCCACACAGTCACCTGCAAATCAGAGCTGTGGTTGAATTGCGGGTGTATTACAACAACGCTCCTGCCGAATGCCAGTGAAGCGAAGGCAGCCATGGATATGTCAACCCAGCCGTCTGGTCCGTCTGATGATATCTGGGCTAGAAGTTCAGGGGCTAAGGACATAATGCTTTCGGGAACATAACCCTGGTAGTTTGAGGGGGACGCAAGAAAGATTTGTAACGCACGTCTTATGCTTTCTTCGTCGTAACCCGGTAATTGCTGTGCCAACGCATGGGTAAAGCAATGTCCATCGCCGGGAGTATCGCCCAGTGCCAGCTGTTTTTGTTCGAGAAATTCATTGAGTTGCCGGGCATATTCAGACCCGTCTGTGGTATTCGTTTGTAGTTTTTGATAGATGGTCGATAGCTGCTGCGCAATATCTTCACGCGCCAGATGGTTAAATATGAATTTTCTTTTATAACCACCTATGTAATGCATATGGGGATGAACCGTTGCGTCGCCAACGCCGATCGCATGAAAAATCAATGTCCATAGTGCGCTGTGCAGGGGAGAGTAGCTATAAGCAGCAATGAAATTTATGGCATCAATCTCACTGTAACCGGGGCGCAGAAAACCGATGCTGAACATCACCTGCAGCATTTTCGAAATGCTAATGTCGTCAGTGTCAAGCTTGGCAATCCCTTCATTGAGCAACTCAGGTGCTGTAATGGGAGAGTTAACAACGACCTCCTTGATTCCTTCTGGAAGTCTATTATTACCCGCGCTGACCATAAAGAACCCCCGGGGCTTCTCTTTGTCATCCCTGCTGCGATGATCGGCATTGAGATCTGAGAAATCAGGTGTCGATGTAAAAGAGGGGACATGATTTTCTGTACTAAACCATTGTTGTCGGGTTTGCCCGTTTTTATATTTGTTCGCAGAGTTTTTCAGAGCTGAGTAGCTGACTCCACTGAGCGTAACAGAATCCTGGGGGTTAAAGGGCAATTGAGTCTTATTCTGATCCGGAAGCAATCGCAGTAAAGCATTAATATTTGATATGTGCCGGTTGACAAACAATCTCAGGGCCTGCTCTTGTTCCTGTGCAAATTTCCGTTGCTGTTCCAGCTCCCGGTCCGGGTCCCGCATCAACCTCATTGTCTTTCTCTGTCGCAGCCAGGGAACTGAGCTCATGTAAGTTGATTTTATGGTTTCATACACAGCCCCCTTTAGTTGAATGACCGAGCTGGATAATTTATGCAATTCCCAGGCAGCCAGTTCTTTCTCGCCATTAACTGGCTTGTTCTCAATAATGTCTAACAGCTTAGCTGTTGTCATATTATCGAAGTTAGTGGTGCTTAGTGCCCGTGATAAAGCTTCATACAGATCAGCCAGAGTGAAAACCATACCCAGATGAAGTGCATCGTTGAGCCTTCCAACGAATTCTTTTTCCTGATCAGTCAACTGTGTCCATATTTCTTCTGATTCCTGATTGCTACCTGTTGCCGGATCTGTCTGCATTGGATTACTAACTGGTGTTACCGAATAGGCCAGGAGAAAGTCGTTTTTCGGTTTTGTTACAGAGCCCCCATTGTCAATGAGCATAAGCCTTATTTGCATAGCCATTGAATAAAGCTCTGATGTATTGTCTCGTTTTGAAAAAAAACCGGGAAGCGGATAGATAATGTCTGAATTAAGAAGCTGTATCAGTTTTTCGGGGTATTCAGTGAAGTACTGAAAAAGTAGCCCGGTTATATCGGTTTTATCTTCAACGTTTATACGGTTAACAAACTGCCAGAAAGAAGGCGTGGCATTGGGATCTTCAGGCTCATATTCAAGCAGGTCGTGAAGGCTTATCACGTTAGAGGCCTGAGTTGTAAAGCGTCCGGTGGACCTTTCCATTTCAAGGTAACGATAGGTTTTTTTATTGTAATCAACCCATGTCAGGTCCTCCCTGACATGGGTGTAAAAATTAAAATGGTCTCTGCATTTCAACCAATGGGCATAGCCATAGGTTGCAGGTAATAGTTTTTTAGCTGAATCAGCACAATGGCTGCTTTTAATCAGCAGAGAGATATCCAGCAGTTTTTTTCTTACCAGCTGATAATAGTGCTTTTGTTCTTCATTTTCTGCCTGAACCGGAGAGGCTGTATACAAAAGAGCGAGTACAAGTGCTTTAAATTGAGGTTTTTTTAATACAGCAGCTATTAATAAAGTTTTTGTTAACGCTGCCCTCAGATTTTTAATATCCATAGTTTCTTATATCCTGTTTATGATTTTATTTAAGGCTGACAATTATAGTTGAAATTAATAAAAGTGCCGGTATTGCTAATTTTGCGTAAATAAAGCCCACCACCCTAATCAGGAATAAATTGTTTGGCACGTAAATCCTAAATTGACACCCTCTAGTTCGGTGGGGTCTCACGCGAATTGAGCATAAATGCTGATTTTAATAAGGGAGAAGCAGACAGAGACTATATAGGGTTATTTCTTTATCAAACTATAAAATCATTGAGCGCATATGCCATGCAACAGACTTCATAAGAATCAGTTTTTATAAATCGTTTATATACAATTTGCCGCTGAAATAAACGCTATACTCTCAGCTTTCCCCAGTATTACGGGGCCTTTTATTTCTGGATTCTGGACTTTACTGCAGTTGCCGTCGAGGAGCTTAAATATGAAACAAGTTTTAAGGGCTTTTCCTGTGACGTTGTTATCCATTGCTGTTATTTACAATGGAATAGCTCTTGCTGGGGTGCAAAGCTCTCTAGAGTACACGTATTCATATTTTAGTAACCATAAAAAGTTTATTACTGAGCTGTGTTTTATGGGGGTGTCTGGTGGGTTAATGTTTGGAATAGGTTTCATGCTAGGGCGCAGTGCTGCTGAAGAAGCGGAAGCGGACGAGAACGCGGAGAAAAAAAATCCAAGGGACTTCCCATTGAGTCTTGTTACTGTCAGCAGCAATTTAAATGCGGTAATGCGGACCATGCCAGCAACTCAGTATTACCAGAAAACAATTATCAACCAGTACAATCTGGTTCCATTTAATATTAGTGATGATAACTATGCTGACCCAGAGAAAAAGCTGGAGTACCTCTGGGCAAGGGCTACTTTCCTTGATGTCTATCCCAAGGACCTTAATAAAGGTGACCTCGAGCCAGCACTGTTTCCATTAAACACTGCATACGATCTGGCTTATACCTACGGGTCTGCAACCGAGCTTTGTAACTCTCCACTGCCGAAACCTTTAACCAAAAAATTCCGCTGCAATGATCAGCAACTGACCGGATTTTGTCGAATCAAGTTCATGCTCAATGGCAAGATCAGTACTCTGGTTGGTATGTTGGCCAACACACCCGATAATGTCAGCGGATGCCTTTTATCCAGCCGAAAAAGAGATAATTTCCTGGTGTCGTTGGGGGGTGAAACTCTGTTACCCAGAGATATTCTGGTCACCGACAAAAAGTATTATCAGATTAATGTTACTTATGACAATGTCTCCTATCGATTTCAGGATTGGCTCTTGAATCTACCACCCTTTGCATCAACAGTGCTGTTATCTGGAAGTTTGCGTCATGAAAGTCTGTGCAAAGATGGAGTCAGTCCTGGAGTCCAATGGTACAACGATGGCGCTCATAGCAGCGAGAATCGATGCGAAGGCTTGGCAGCTGAGGCAGAGCCAGCAGGCAAGATATCCCACTTCATCCCTGTACGACAGAAAGCTGATAAAAGCAGACCGTCTCCTGTGGTATGGCAGAAAGTGCCATCACAACAAGACAAAGGGACAGTCAGCATCGAAGTTCAGAAATACTTTTGTTCCCCCAGAAAGCCTTACAAAGAATTTATACTGGGCTCCTTGGCAGGAGAGGGACCTGATAAATATTGTAGATACATTGGTACCAGTGGAAAAAGTGGTTACGTTGCTACCAATCAGAATGGCAGTACTGCTTCTGATTACCTGACTCCCTTGGTTGACGCTAACATTCGCTGGCAGGCTTTTGAGGGTGAGCTGCCTGATAAGGCTGTTATTGCCGGATATAGCTATTCAAGTTCAGGCAAAGAAGTTAGCAAAGTGCCGCAATATTTTTGTCGTTTTATGAACAATGGTTTCAATACCTACGGAAAGTATTTTAAGGAGGGCAAAGTCTGTAAAGCTTCATTTGCAACGCCGAGTGGAGACTCCCACGCTCTAGTTGATTCAAAGACCTTTGAAATTCTGGTCGGGGAATGACGGAATCAGTTGAAAGGGAAGTGTGTATTCCTGAAAATCTTTGAAACCAACTGGTCAGGTACTTTGTTCATAAGGATCAGTTTTTACAAATCATTTCTATACTATTTGCTGTTGGAGTAGACACTACATTCTTGGCTTCTTTGAGAGTTATTGTGGAGGAGCTTTGCTATGAAGCGAGTTTCACGGGCTTTATCTGTGCTGGTGTTATCTATTGCTGTCACTAACAATGCTATCGCTGTGGTTGGAGTGCAAGGCCGTGAGTTGCTTACGTACTCGTATTCACAACAATTAAAGGATTCAAAGTTATTTAGGGTACTGGCTATATTGGGCTTATCTGTGTTCGTTTTTGAGGTGGGGTTCTCGGTTGGGCATTATTCTACGCTATATGCTTTAGATCTTGAGAAAGCTGACAAAGCTGAGAAAAAGAGTCCCGATAATCCACCATTGGCGCAGAGTAATGTCAGTCCCGGTTTCAGAGAGCCGATGCGTAGCACGCTGGCTACTGAGCATTATCAGAAAACCATTATCGACCAATATAACCTGCTTCCTTTTAATCTCAGTGAAGATAACTATACCGACTCAAATAAGAAGTTGAAGTACCTTTGGGCAAGAGCGACTTTTCTTGATGCCCAACCCTTGCATCATAATGAAGGTGACGTCCAACCAGCTCTAATTCCATTAAACACTACCTATGATCCGGCTAATCCCTACGGATCTGCAGACGAGTTTTGTATTTCTCCATTGCCGGCACCTTTAACCAAAAAGTTTCGCTGCAATGACCAGCATTTGACCGGATTCTGTCGTGTTAAGATCGGCGGGATCGGTAGATTGGTTGGTATGCTGGCTAATACACCTGATAATGTCAGCGGATGTCTGTTATCAAGTCGAAAAAGAGACAATTTTCTGGCATCTTTGGGGAGCGAAACTGTGCTACCCAGAGATATTCTGGTTACCGACAAAAAGTATTACCAGATTAATGTTATTTACGGCAATACCACCTACCAATTTCAGGAATCGCAGGGGCATCCGGTACCCTTTGCGTCAACAATACTGTTGTCTAAAAGTTGGCGTCACGAAACCTTGTGTAAAGACGGTGCCAGTCCCGGGACTGAATGGTACAACGATGGTGCTCATAGCTGTGGGCATGGGTGCGCAGGCCTGACGGCTGATGCTGACTCAGTAGGCGATGTGTCCCACTTTATTCCTGTACGACAGAAGGCTCATAAAAGCAGACCATCTTCCGTAATATGGCAGAAAGTGCCGTCACAAGAAGGTAAAGGCATAATCAACACCGAAGTTCAGGAATACTTTTGCTCCCCCAAAAAGCCTTATAAAGAATTTATACTGGGCTCACTGGTAAGAGAGGGGCCTGATAAGTATTGCAGATACATTGGTACCAGTGGAAAAAGTGGTTATGTTGCTACCAATCAAGATGGCAGCATCGCTTCCGATTACCTGACTCCTGTGGTTGACGGTAATATTCGCTGGCAGGCTTTTGAGGCTGAGCCGCCTGATAAGGCTATTATTGCCGGGTATAGTTTTTCTGGTTCAGGCAAAGAAGTCAGCAAAGTGCCGCAATATTTTTGTCGTTTTATGAACAATGGTTTCAATACCTACGGCAAATATTTTAAGAAGGGCAAAGTCTGTAAAGCATCTTTTGCAACACCGAATCGAGACTCCCACGCTTTAGTCGATTCAAAGACCTTTGAAATCCTGGTCAGGGAATGATGGGCCCAATTAAAAGGAGGTTGCAGGCAAAATATTGACCTCCCTTTTGATGATGGTTTCTGGCAATGTAACACCGATGAACTACCCCGCTCTAGGTGGCGGGATATAAGACCCGAAGAGATTAATTAGTGCCTGTCCGAAAACCCTCAAGCACTTGAATACAGAAGCCTTCAGCCCCATATAGCTCTCGAAGATTTACCAAAACAGGCTGTTTTCACATTTATGCGCCAAACCATCAACCCACAAATGCAGCTGGGAGAGGTTGATATCTCTGCCATCACCTTCGATGCTAAATCAAGGGACGATATTCCACGATTGTTGCGGGCTTTACAGCTCATATGGACAAATATCGAACTACGCAATCAGGTCTTTCAATACTTGATACCATGACCACCACTGACCAGAACAATGGTCGCTCTGGCATAGAGTTCTGGAAAATCTTAGTACTGGGTACACTCCGGCTGGTCACTAACTGCGATTTCGACCGACTGAGAGAGCTTGCCAATGAACATGGCACCCTTAGACAAATGCTTGGCCACGGCCCTTACTGTACGCACTCTTACCATATACAGACATTGCAGGATAATATCAGCCACTTCACCCCTGAAATACTGGATCGGGTGAACCAAATCGTCGTGGCAGCAGGCCACATACTGGTTAAAAAAAAGACGAGCCGTTACATGGCCGTGCCGATTCTTTCGTAGTCAAAACCGATGTTCATTTTCCTACGGACATCAACCTATTGAGCGACGCTTGCCGTAAAAGTATCGAGTTTGCGTCAGCCCTTGCTGACCAGTACCAGCTTCCGGGGTGGCGCCAGCGTGAATATCTCAAGAATCAGCACCGTAAGCATTACCACAAAGCACGAAACCTGAAACATTCCGGTGCTTCCTGTGAGCTGAAAAAGCGCCTGCGACAGCACGACATTGAGATGGCTCATATAGAATACATCAAGTACAGCACCTCCGTTCTTTACAGAGCAGAAGTGACCTTATCTTTGCTGGTGAAGAAACACCCCGATGAACCAAGGCTGGAAAATCTCAAATACCACATCGCTCACGGCAAGCACCAGATAGCTCTGATTTATCGGCGAGTAATTGAGCACGAACAGATTCCCCACAGCGAGAAGATATTCTCGATTTTTGAACCTCACACTGAATGGATCAGCAAAGGCAACCGGTACGCCAGTAGAACTGGGGCTACGAGTGTGCGTGCTACAGGATCAATTTGGTTTTACCCTGCATCATCTGGTCATGCAAAGGCAAACAGACGACCAGGTTACTGTGCCTATGGCAGAAGGTGCTAAAAAGCGATTCCCAGCACTGAACCAGGTGAGCTACGACAAGGGCTTCTGGAGCCCGGACAATCTTGAAAAGTTGGAAGTCTTCCTTGAGCGTCCGGTTCTGCCAAAGAAAGGCAGGCTGTCAGCCAATGACAAAAAACGAGAATTCCATCCTGAATTTATCCGGGCAAAAAGAAAACACTCAGCCGTGGAGTCAGACATCAATGCACTGGAAGCCAATGGCCTGGACAAATGCCCGGATAAAGGCATTGTAGGCTTTAAGCGGTACGTTGTGCTGGCTGTTGTTGCCAGCAATCTAAAGCGATTAGGTAAAATTCTTCTGAGTAGAGATCGTCAATAGCTTTCCAGCCTGTTACCGGTCAGTTTTTGTTTTATCGTGCTATGCATGAGGGTTTTGCACGATTTGGAAAGGGTGTTTTTGTTTATATTTCACACAAATGAGTATAAGAAATAGCCTTTGCTTGCCGTAGCAGTAAAGTTCAGTCGCTATGAATGGATGTCAGTTAGAATTCGCTGTGAATTTTCTGGGTTTTCTGACAGGCACTAATTAAACACCTCTAATTATGAAGAGTGACTCACTCCAGTTAATTATCATTATGAACACTTATGTTTCTGAAAGCCTTCAGCAGCGAGGGCTGCATGTATTCTTCGCAAAAAATTAGGTGTAATCCGATCTTTTGAAAAAGGCGGCTTAAGAAGTAAGCTATGTCTATCGGTCGGGGCTGAAGATGTACCGACTCGGTAGCCAGAGTGTCATTTCAAGAGCAGTAAATTGTAGTTGTTGGCAGTTATCCTGGTGAGTGCAGTTATGCACAACTCGCTGAACGGAGTTTCCATCTCTCTAGTGGAATGTTTAGCGATGTTTTTAAGTCTTTTGTTTCTCTTTCTTGAAACAATCGCTTGACAACGAGCGGCGCCAAGGTAGTATAGTCGCCTCACTGAACAGCGCTGGCAGCTGATTCAGTCGATTAAAACCTTCTTGTTTTAATCCGGTTCTTTAACAAATTATCAGACAATTCGTGTGGGCGCTTGTGCGAATGGCATCGGTCAACAGAGCTTTGCTCTGAAATGATTTAAATGCTGATCAAGCAAGCGAACATACCTGTAATTCATGTACGTTTAATTGCAAATGATTGAGCAGCGGACTGTTTTCGGACAGGAAGCAAAACGATTTAAACTGAAGAGTTTGATCATGGCTCAGATTGAACGCTGGCGGCAGGCCTAACACATGCAAGTCGAGCGGTAACAGGACTAGCTTGCTAGTTGCTGACGAGCGGCGGACGGGTGCGTAACACGTAGGAATCTGCCCGGTAGTGGGGGATAGCCCGGAGAAATCCGGATTAATACCGCATACGCCCTAAGGGGGAAAGCAGGGGACTCTTCGGAACCTTGCGCTATCGGATGAGCCTGCGTCGGATTAGCTGGTTGGTGGGGTAAAGGCCTACCAAGGCGACGATCCGTAGCTGGTCTGAGAGGATGATCAGCCACACTGGGACTGAGACACGGCCCAGACTCCTACGGGAGGCAGCAGTGGGGAATATTGCACAATGGGCGCAAGCCTGATGCAGCCATGCCGCGTGTGTGAAGAAGGCCCTAGGGTTGTAAAGCACTTTCAGCGAGGAGGAAAGGTTCAAGGTTAATACCCTTGAGCTGTGACGTTACTCGCAGAAGAAGCACCGGCTAACTCCGTGCCAGCAGCCGCGGTAATACGGAGGGTGCGAGCGTTAATCGGAATTACTGGGCGTAAAGCGTGCGTAGGCGGCTTGTTAAGTTGGATGTGAAAGCCCCGGGCTCAACCTGGGAACGGCACCCAAAACTGGCAAGCTAGAGTGCGGAAGAGGAGTGTGGAATTTCCTGTGTAGCGGTGAAATGCGTAGATATAGGAAGGAACACCAGTGGCGAAGGCGACACTCTGGTCTGACACTGACGCTGAGGTACGAAAGCGTGGGGAGCAAACAGGATTAGATACCCTGGTAGTCCACGCCGTAAACGATGTCTACTAGTCGTCGGGGATCTTGCATTTCTGGTGACGCAGCTAACGCGATAAGTAGACCGCCTGGGGAGTACGGCCGCAAGGTTAAAACTCAAATGAATTGACGGGGGCCCGCACAAGCGGTGGAGCATGTGGTTTAATTCGAAGCAACGCGAAGAACCTTACCTGGCCTTGACATCCTGCGAACCTTTTAGAGATAGAGGGGTGCCTTCGGGAACGCAGTGACAGGTGCTGCATGGCTGTCGTCAGCTCGTGTCGTGAGATGTTGGGTTAAGTCCCGCAACGAGCGCAACCCTTATCCTCAGTTACCAGCACTTCGGGTGGGCACTCTGGGGAGACTGCCGGTGACAAACCGGAGGAAGGTGGGGACGACGTCAAGTCATCATGGCCCTTACGGCCAGGGCTACACACGTGCTACAATGGTGCATACAGACGGTTGCCAAGCCGCGAGGTGGAGCTAATCTGAGAAAGTGCATCGTAGTCCGGATTGGAGTCTGCAACTCGACTCCATGAAGTCGGAATCGCTAGTAATCGTGAATCAGAATGTCACGGTGAATACGTTCCCGGGCCTTGTACACACCGCCCGTCACACCATGGGAGTGGGTTGCTCCAGAAGTAGCTAGCTTAACCTTCGGGAGAGCGGTTACCACGGAGTGATTCATGACTGGGGTGAAGTCGTAACAAGGTAGCCCTAGGGGAACCTGGGGCTGGATCACCTCCTTAAACGACGACCGACCTTCCATAAGCGTTCACACGAATTGTTTGATTATCAGTTGACAGTGGTCAGTGACCAGTTGTCAGTTGTTAGTTTTGTTCTTTAACAATGTGGAATCCAAACTTAAATTAAGCTGAGTTGATTTAAAAGACGCTGGTCTTTTAATGAAATTCTTGCTGAGACACTCTCAAGTTATTTACCGAAAGGTAATAGCTAATGTGTATGGCGTTCAGTTGTCAGTGGTCAGTTAACAGTGGCCAGTGATGAACTGAAGATCGTTAAGGTAGTTATTGCCTATAACCATCAGTTGCCACGAATCGACTGACCACTGGTCACCGACAACTGACAACTGAGATCTCGAAGAGATCGCTTTGGGTTATATGGTCAAGTGACTAAGCGTACACGGTGGATGCCTTGGCAGTCAGAGGCGATGAAGGACGTGGTAATCTGCGAAAAGTCTTGGGGAGCCGATAAACAGGCGTTGATCCAGGAATGTCCGAATGGGGAAACCCACTCACACAAGTGAGTATCCTTAACCTGAATACATAGGGTTCAGGAGGCGAACCCGGGGAACTGAAACATCTAAGTACCCGGAGGAAAAGAAATCAACCGAGATTCCCCCAGTAGCGGCGAGCGAACGGGGAGTAGCCCTTAAGCAATTTTTGGTTTAGCGGAACACTCTGGAAAGTGTGGCCATAGTGGGTGATAGCCCCGTACGCGAAAAGCCAGTGATTGTGAAATCGAGTAGGACGGCACACGTGAAATGTTGTCTGAACATGGGGGGACCATCCTCCAAGGCTAAATACTCCTGACTGACCGATAGTGAACCAGTACCGTGAGGGAAAGGCGAAAAGAACCCCGTTGAGGGGAGTGAAACAGAACCTGAAACCGTGTACGTACAAGCAGTGGGAGTCAGTGGTCAGTTGTCAGTTGTCAGTTGCCAGTAGGCAAGCGACAGCAGATGACTGATTACCAGGTCGTCAAGTTGGAAAATACGGGCAGATTTGCAGAGGTGTTGAAATTGACGCTGAACAAAACTGACCACCGACAACTGACAACTGGCCACTGATGACTGCGTACCTTTTGTATAATGGGTCAGCGACTTATTTTCTGTGGCAAGGTTAACCGTATAGGGAAGCCGTAGCGAAAGCGAGTCTTAACAGGGCGTCCAGTCGCAGTGAATAGACCCGAAACCGGGCGATCTATCCATGAGCAGGTTGAAGATCAGGTAACACTGATTGGAGGACCGAACCCACTGTCGTTGAAAAGCCAGGGGATGACTTGTGGATAGGAGTGAAAGGCTAATCAAGCCCGGAGATAGCTGGTTCTCCTCGAAAGCTATTTAGGTAGCGCCTCGTGTCTCACCATCGGGGGTAGAGCACTGTTTGGGCTAGGGGGCCATCCCGGCTTACCAACCCCATGCAAACTCCGAATACCGATGAGTGCAATCACGGGAGACACACGGCGGGTGCTAACGTCCGTCGTGGAAAGGGAAACAACCCAGACCGTCAGCTAAGGTCCCAAAGTAATAGTTAAGTGGGAAACGATGTGAGAAGGCCCAGACAGCCAGGAGGTTGGCTTAGAAGCAGCCACCCTTTAAAGAAAGCGTAATAGCTCACTGGTCGAGTCGGCTCGCGCGGAAGATGTAACGGGGCTCAAACTATTCACCGAAGCTACGGGGTTCAGTGGTCAGTTTTCAGTGGTCAGTTGTCAGTATGAGTAGACTGACAACCGACCACTGAAAACTGACCACTGCAACCGGTAGAGGAGCGTTCTGTAAGCCGTCGAAGGTCAACCGGAAGGTGGGCTGGAGGTATCAGAAGTGCGAATGCTGACATGAGTAACGATAAAGGGAGTGAGAGGCTCCCTCGCCGGAAGACCAAGGGTTCCTGCGCAACGCTAATCGGCGCAGGGTGAGTCGGCCCCTAAGGTGAGGTCGAAAGACGTAATCGATGGGAAACAGGTTAATATTCCTGTACCCCTTTTGACTGCGATGGAGTGACGGAGAAGGCTAGGCCGGCAGGGCGATGGTTGTCCCTGTTTAAGGTCGTAGGCTGTGGACTCAGGCAAATCCGGGTCCACAAAGCCGAGAACTGATGACGAGCCCACCAAGGTGGGGAAGTGGTTGATGCCAGGCTTCCAGGAAAACCTTCTAAGCACCAGGTCAAAAGGGACCGTACCCGAAACCGACACAGGTGGTCAGGTAGAGAATACCAAGGCGCTTGAGAGAACCTGGGTGAAGGAACTAGGCAAAATGGCACCGTAACTTCGGGAGAAGGTGCGCCGCTGCCGGTGACCGGACTTGCTCCGTAAGCTGGCGGTGGTCGAAGATACCAGGTGGCTGCGACTGTTTATTAAAAACACAGCACTGTGCTAACACGTAAGTGGACGTATACGGTGTGACGCCTGCCCGGTGCCGGAAGGTTAATTGATGCTGTTATCGCAAGAGAAGCGGTTGATCGAAGCCCCGGTAAACGGCGGCCGTAACTATAACGGTCCTAAGGTAGCGAAATTCCTTGTCGGGTAAGTTCCGACCTGCACGAATGGCGTAACGATGGCCACGCTGTCTCCACCCAGGACTCAGTGAAATTGAAATCGCTGTTAAGATGCAGTGTATCCGCGGCTAGACGGAAAGACCCCGTGAACCTTTACTACAGCTTCACAGTGGATCTTGATGTTGCTTGTGTAGGATAGGTGGGAGGCTTTGAAGTGTGGACGCCAGTCTGCATGGAGCCAACCTTGAAATACCACCCTGGCAATATTGAGGTTCTAACCCAGGTCCTTTAGCAGGATCGGGGACATTGTGTGGTGGGTAGTTTGACTGGGGCGGTCTCCTCCCAAAGAGTAACGGAGGAGCACGAAGGTTGGCTAAGCACGGTCGGACATCGTGCGGTTAGTGTAATGGTACAAGCCAGCTTGACTGCGAGAGGAACATCTCGAGCAGGTACGAAAGTAGGTCATAGTGATCCGGTGGTTCTGAATGGAAGGGCCATCGCTCAACGGATAAAAGGTACTCCGGGGATAACAGGCTGATACCGCCCAAGAGTTCACATCGACGGCGGTGTTTGGCACCTCGATGTCGGCTCATCACATCCTGGGGCTGAAGCCGGTCCCAAGGGTATGGCTGTTCGCCATTTAAAGTGGTACGCGAGCTGGGTTTAGAACGTCGTGAGACAGTTCGGTCCCTATCTGCCGTGGACGTTGGAAGTTTGAGGAGAGCTGCTCCTAGTACGAGAGGACCGGAGTGGACGAACCACTGGTGTTCGGGTTGTGTCGCCAGACGCATTGCCCGGTAGCTAAGTTCGGACGGGATAACCGCTGAAAGCATCTAAGCGGGAAGCCCCCTTCAAGATGAGACTTCCCTGGCCTTAAGGCCCATAAGAGACGTTGAAGACTACGACGTTGATAGGCGGGGTGTGTAAGCGTTGTGAGGCGTTGAGCTAACCCGTACTAATGACTCGAGAGGCTTGACCATATAACGCCAAAGCGATTTGCGCAGCGAAGCTGCCAGCAAAAGCTGGAAGCCTGAAGCTGGAAGCCGTACACAGTGAAAGAGAGTGTTGAGCAAGAATAGACGACACAGCTTAAAAGAGATTTGGATTCCAGAGCCTTAGTTTTCGAGAAACAGCTTCAAGCCTCCAGCTTAAAGCTTCCAGCTCGAGAGCCAACGGCTCGACCAGTTTTGCCTGGTGACCATAGAGTGTTGGAACCACCCGATCCCATCCCGAACTCGGAAGTGAAACGACACATCGCCGATGGTAGTGTGGGGCTTCCCCATGTGAGAGTAGGTCATCGCCAGGCATTGAATAAAGCAGAACCCCGGTTGAGAGATTGACCGGGGTTTTTGTTTTGTGGGCAAAGGAATGTGGCAGAACAGAAGTGAAACGACACATGCCTGGGCGGCCCCCACCTAGGCGGCCCCACCGATGATAGTTTGGGGCTTACCCATGTGAGAGTAGTTCATCGCCAGGCATTGAATAAAGCAAAACCCCGGTTGAGAGATCGACTGGGGTTTTTGTATTGTGGCAAAAAAGCGGCAAGAGCACAGGTGTTGACAGTTCTCGGGCGAAGTGTCTTCCAGTGCATTCAGACTTTCCTGTCCATCAAAGACTGTCCATTAAAGAAAGTGGCTGAACGACAGATCTCTGGCGTGGAGGCCCTTGTCACTCAGTCAGTCTCTCTCTCTTTTGTACCTTATGAGCTTCATCTGGAAGGCCAAGCTGCCAGTAACTGCTGATATAACGTGAAGAGCGGGGGGCCAGGGATTCTCGATTCACCCAGTTTCTGATCTCCAGCACAGAGTTCAGTTCACTGGCAGCCCATAGATAGGGATTTCCTGGCAGGCGAGGCAGGTTGGCCAGAGCGTCTCTTAAAAGCTCCTTTTGTTGGCCTGGATGAGGGTTTATAACCCAGATAATTTCCATGCCTTCAGGGATCGACGATGCTTCAAGGGCCATGGCTTGCTGGTCATCCTGGTGAGGAATTTCCACAACGACGAAGCCTTTTGCATCGGCAGGTAGAATCTCTATGTTTGCACGAATGGCTGGAAGTGCGGTCAGGTCTCCGGTCATAACAAACCAGTCCGCTTCGAGGTCGACCAGTTTGGTAGGTCCCGGTCCAGATACTAAAACTGGATCGCCAATATTGGCACCCTCCAGCCAGCGTGCGGCAGGCCCCTGATCGCGGTCATGGGAATGCACTGCGAAATCAATCGTCAAATGTCGTGCAAGCTGATCAGAGGAAACCACGGTGTAACTTCTCTGAAGTGGCTTCTCGGGCATTGCAGGGTTATCAAATACCAGCTTTACGTAGGCGCTGGCTTGATCCGATGGAAAATCAGAAAGAGATTCTCCGGTCAGGATAACCCGCGTCATATGAGGGCTCAGGGATTCAATACTCTTTACAGATAGCTCTCTTGCAGGAGATCTTGCCATATAACTGTTCAACTGATTTTAGGTTTTTAGTTGAGAATCATTATCATCTCAGCATGGGGTAATTTCAAGTAATGCTCAGCGACTTCTTATATTGCTTGTTTTCAGGTTGAAATGAGCGGGTAAGAGGCGAAGTCGGTACTTAACCTCTGCGCTCAGAAGAAAAAGCATAAAGATCCGCAAATATAAGGATTGATAATTTGTCATTTCCTGAAAAAATAGCCGGATTTTTCTAGAGGTTAAACAATTGATCACCCAAGATTTGTTCCTGAAGGCCCTTAACAATAATAAAGCGGTTCGTCCTCAAGATATTGAACTGCTGGCAGCATGGTTTTCTCTGCCCGGACGCGCTGCCAGTGCTGAGCAGGTGATTACATTGACGGGGGCCAAACGTGCGTCCATGATCGTTAACAACCTGGGCAAGCGTATTGCCGGGTTTCTGGAAGTAGATGCTGGCTCTGGTGCTTCCGTTATTGCCCTGGATGAAGAAAACGGAGCGGGCAAAGCTGTATGGGTTATGCGAGAAGAGCTGTCTCAAGCTTTGGTGGCTCAAGGTTTTGTCACTTCTGAAGACGTTCATGCAGAAGTTGCTGTTGAGTCTGTAAGAACCAAAGAGGCAGTTAAGGTTGAAGTCAAAGTGGCTCCGGTGTTATCAGAGCCAGAAGTGGTTGTTGAAGTGGCCGATAGTCCGTTGGCTGAAGCTCTGGTTGAATTTGATGTTCAATCTATCCGTAAAGCCTACCCAAGTACTCCTGCAAGCCAGCGTTTGCTCAAGCCTGCTATGGTGAATGCTCTGGTGGCTACTCGTCCAGTCAATACCCGCGCGTACCAGCGTATGATTCCTGCTGAGTTGCGTAAGAGTGTCAGTAGCCAGGAAGCCAAAATGTTTCTTAATAATGTGTTGGCCATTCTGAAAACTCATTGAAGCTGTGTCTCAGGCCCGGATTAAAGAAACGAAGGAAAGGGCAAACCGTTGCAGGCAGTCGGTTTATGCTCTCTGGTTTCTTACGGGCCTGTTTAGCTCCCGGCAGGAGCAACGCTAAAGGCTTCCCCTATCTGTTTTTGGGATCTAATAAATATGCCCCTGACCAGAGCTCTGCAGTCTGACTATGATGCCATTATTATCGGTGCCGGTGCATCGGGTCTTATGTGTGCGCTCACAGCTGGCTATCGTGGTCGTAATGTTCTTGTATTGGATCACGCCAACAAAATTGGCAAGAAAATTATTATTTCAGGAGGTGGACGTTGTAATTTCACCAACCTCTATATCGAACCTGCCCATTATCTTTCGCATAACTCGCACTTCTGTAAGTCAGCACTGGCACGCTACACCCAGTGGGATTTTCAGGCGCTTGTAGATAAGTATCAGGTGGCCTGGCATGAAAAAACGCTGGGGCAGCTTTTCTGTGACAATCGTTCAAAGGATATCGTCGATCTTTTGGTCAGCGAGTGTCAGGATGCAGGCGTCACCATTCGAGCCAAAGCCCGTGTTGAATCCATAAAGTCCAATAAAGCTTCGGGTTTCGTGTTGGCAACCAACATCGGCGAACTCTCCTGTCAGTCACTGGTAGTGGCAACCGGTGGTTTATCATTTCCGACAATGGGAGCCACAGGGTTTGGTTACCAGATAGCGGAACAGTTCGGCCATAAACTGATTGAACAAAAGCCTGCACTGGTGCCTTTTACGATGAACCAGGCCTGGCTTAAGCACTTTCTAGAGCTTTCCGGCGTTAGCTCAGAAGTGATCGCCAGCTGCAATGGACAGTCTTTCCGGGAAAATATTCTGTTCACTCATCGTGGTGTCAGCGGGCCGGCCATTTTACAGATTTCATCCTATTGGAATCCGGGAGATACGGTTTCCATTAATTGGATTCCCGGTGCAGATATTCATAGTTGGCTTCAGTCCTGTGCCATGCAGAGACCCAGGGCACAGACGGCAACCATCTTGTCTGAACATATGACTAAAAGGTTGTCTCAAGTCCTATGCGGTCAAGGTCATCTGAGATTATTAACCGACAATGGTCAAAAGCTGATGGCACATTACACAGCGGCTGATCTTGAGGACCTGACCCATGCACTGGAAAACTGGGAATTGAAACCCTCTGGAACAGAAGGTTATAAAAAAGCAGAAGTCACCCTGGGTGGTGTGGACACTGCGAAAGTCTCTTCGAAAACATTTGAGAGCCGTATCCAGCCGGGGCTTTTCTTTATCGGTGAAGTTCTGGATGTTACCGGTCATCTGGGAGGCTTTAACTTCCAATGGGCCTGGGCTTCAGGTCATTGTGCAGGGCAGTATGTTTAGTTTACATGGTTTGATTTTCTCCATCCGCCAAGAGCATAATGCATCGTCCGTGAAGCACTGTTGACGTTAATGCCTCATAAGACATTCTCCTTGGACGGAAATTGCAGCTGACCTTGTCGAAATGGCTCCAGAATCCGATGAAGCTGCATTTTATGGTAAAAGTCATGAAGTTTATCAATCGTTGTGTTGTAACCCTGAAGCCCAGACAGCCTTTTATTGAATGGGCGAAAGGGCTGGGGACAGAATTGCCAGAAGACTGGAGCCTGGAAGGTGGCTCCTACCTGCTGGATGAACAGGAAACAGAGGAGGGCCTGGAAGCAGCAGTAGCCAACCACGCCCGGGACATGATGGAAAATGAGCTCTCCGCCTGGGAAGAAGATCCGGGCCGCTGGCCCTGTCAGAGAGATGCCAACGCCCTGAAAAGCTGGTTTGATGTTCATGTTTCAGTAGCAGGTTTTGATCTGGGTACCGAAGGCCTTATGAGAGCTGACTTGTCTGATCTTGGGGGGATGTGACGGCGCTCTGCCGGTCTCCATAAAGCCCCCTCTGAAATTGACCTATTCCCTCATTATGAAGAATTTCAGAAAACTCTCCCTCGGAATCATTGTCATTTTGATTGTGGCCGTGATTGCTATTAAATATTTCGATATCGATGACAAACTTTACAATGAATACCTGTCCCATACGGTATCCAGTGAACAGTGGGCAAATGCCATTGCGTTGAGTGATTATAAATTGGTGGCCGGACCTGTGAAACTCGTTGATGCAGGTGATCAGGTATCCGGAGTGACGTGGAGTCCTGTTACCGATTCCCTTTATGTTGTATCCGGAGGAGGTTCTTCGATCCATGTCCTGGAGTACGACCAAAATGGAAACCTCAAGAGAAAGCTGAAATCCAATCTTAATGCTGATGTAGAAGGTATTGCCTGGGCTGACGGCGATCGTTTTATTGTTGTCAACGAACGTCAGCAGGAATTGTTGCTGGTAGACATTAAACCGGATTCGAATGAGATCGATTTCTCCAGTGCGTCCACTTTTACCTTTGGCATAGGAGAAGGAGGCAACAAAGGCTTTGAAGGTATTGCCTGGGATCCGGAGACAAAATCGATCTATGTCCTCAAAGAGAGAGACCCCATCCGGATTTTTCGTATTGATGGTTTCACCGAGCAGGGTAAAGATAGGAAGCTGGTGATTCGTGAGCAGGAAGAAATGGAAGAAAGCCTGAGGTTTTTCAATCAGGACCTGTCAGGGATGCACTTCGATACGGTTTCAAGGCATTTTGTTGTGCTCAGTGATCAGTCCGATTCTTTGACAGAACTGGACGAAAATGGAGAGGCCGTCAGTGTTATGGTGCTTGAGAAGGGCTGGCATGGATTGAAGAATACGATTGAGCAGCCAGAAGGGGTTACTATGGACAGACAGGGAACGGTGTTTATTGTCGGGGAGCCTGACGACCTTTACATATTCAGGAAGAGTACCTTGTCTGAACGAAAGTAGCCTCCTTTGATATTGAGCTTTGCTGTTGGGATGTCGTGCATGTCAGAAAAGAGCCAGGAAACACTGGAAATCATTTATCAGGATCACTGGCTGGTAGCGGTAAATAAACCGTCGGGTCTGCTGGTGCATCGCTCCATGATTGACCGGAATGAAACCCGGTTCGCTTTGCAGATCGTCAGAAATCAGGTGGGTCAGCATGTTTACCCACTGCATCGTCTGGATAAACCGACTTCCGGTGTTTTAGTGTTTGCCCTGTCGCCTGAGGTTGCCCGGCAGGTTGGAAAACAATTTGAGGAAGGGCTGGTCGAGAAAACCTATCTGGCAGTCGTCAGGGGTTATGCGCCAGAGTCTGGCGTGATTGATCATCCTCTGAAAGAAGAGCTGGATAAAATGACAGACCGCGAGGCCCGGCAGGACAAACCGGCTCAGGAGGCGGTCACTGTTTATGAAAGACTCGCGACCGTTGAGCTGCCTCTTGCCATAGAAAGATACCCAACCAGTCGCTACTCCCTGGTAAGAGCCTGGCCTAAAACGGGCAGGAAACACCAGATTCGTCGGCATATGAAGCATATAGCCCACCCGATCATTGGCGATGCCAAACATGGGAAGGGCGTTCATAATCGATACTTTGCCAAACACTTTTCAGCGGGTAGATTGCTACTGGCCTGTACTGATCTTGAATTAACTCATCCCCTTACCCGTGAACGACTGCTTTTGTCTGCTTCGCTGGATGCTGTCTTCTCTGATCTGATGACTCGCTTTGGTTGGAACAGATCACTTCGTCGGAAAGTTGAGTGAATTTCCTGATTCCCCATGACGAATGTCAATTAACTATCTAGTCTGCCTGAACGGTTTGTTTCAGGAGGCTTTATGCTCAGAGCGGGTTTGAGTATATTTTTTTTTGCATTGTTGTTGCTTGGAGCGTTCTACAGTCACGGATTCGATGACTATAAGAAAGATAGAATAGTAACGGATAAATCAGGTCGCCAAAGGTGCAAGCAGTGCGACCTTAATCTTGGTGCCTGTGATTGTCGATGTTATCAGTGTGGCAAGCGGTTCAGGGAAAAAAGGCTGATTGCCCAGGCCGCAATAAGAAAAAAAGGGCAGTCTAATGCCAAGAGTGCCAGAGGCAAAGACCCTAAATCCAGAGAGGTGTATTTATCCACTGAGAATACTTGCCAGTGTGAAAGACCTTTGGTCCGTGAGGCTGCGTCAGCTTCTGTTCCGAGGCTTGGTCCCAGGGAAAGGATGGCTGCTTTTGATGGGCCTTCAACCAGCCAGATGACTCTGGTAGAGCCGTCCTTGAGTGGTTTTTCCAGCGAAATGCTGCCTCTTCTTGTTGCTGTTAATGTTCCAGATCCTGCTCCTGTATCTGATGAGAAAAATCAGCTTGATTGTGAATGGATGAACCGGCAGTGTGATTTTAGCGTTATCCAGTTGCAGACTTTGCCTGTCGATGAAACTCTCTGTCAGCAGAAAGCCTTCTCAGCTTCATCTTTCAATGTCTGTTATCTGGAGACCGGCATGGATAAGATCGTCCTCGAGAATTCAAATAGCGGGGTACTTAAATTTCAGCAGCTATTGACTCAGGTGAAGGCTGCCATCCAACAGGATGTAATTGCAGGGCTGATCTCTGTTGGTTGGATGAGTGAATACACTCGACCCCTTGGCACAATCGAGGCTTTGAAAGATCGGGGATATTTTCTGACGCTTCCTGATTCTCAGGGAGGCTATTCCTTCGCTCTTATTATTATTGAACAGAGTTTGGCTTTTGTATTTCTTCTGAATCAGGATGGTGAAGTGGTGGGCTATGCCAGTAATAAACACAGTCTCTTTGTTTTTGCGATCAACTGCTATCTGGATAAGTCGAGAGGAGGCCAGCTTTATCAAGTTCACTTGCCTGATGATGATGTGTTCAACCTCATGGTGGAGAATGCCATTAAGGCTTTTAATTGCCTGGATAAAGAAGCTGTGGAAGCCTTGCAGGCATTTGATGATGACGATGAGGTTGAAGTGTTGCTGGTTTCTGATAACTCAACGGGGCATGACGTTGCTATTCGGCAATGTTTCATGAATCAAATGTCTGGAGGTCTGCAAAAGATTCCGTTACCTCGGAAGTTAGACGAATCCCAGCTTCCGGATTTATACCCCTTGTTGAGTTTAATGGAAATGGATCAAGCGATGATGGCCCTTAATATTGACCTCGAGGTTAATGAGCTTAAGGAGTTCAACTCAATTCAAATGATAATGGACAATGCCATCGGAGAGGGCACCTTTGTCATGGTGATTCAGGAGCCCAATGAATCAACATTTGCTGTTTTTATCTCGGTTAATGGTGCCATTATGACACTGAGAATGTTGTGTTTTTCTGACGGTCTTGGAGAGCGAGCCTCGTTGAAAGCATGCAGTGGCTTGGTTTGTGAATGGAATGAAGCATTACAGGTTCTTATGCATACTCTAAGAACAGGTTATAACCTCAAGCTTTATCGAATAAGGCTATCTGACGACACTAATAGTTAACAGTCAAATAAAATTACAACAATCCCGTTGATCGTGATATCAACGGTGCCAGAAATGTCTTTCTTAAGTGTTTTACAAGGTAGCTTGAACCTTATCCATAACAGCGAGTGTTGCGCTCGTTGCGGATTTAATCAAGAGTGGCATAGAGTCTGGAAAAGGGCTCCCGAACGAGCCCTTATTGGCAAATTTACAACATTCTGCCCAGCACATCGTGTTCAGGCTTATCCATGAACCGGTGTTTGAATGCCCCCACCACGTGAAGGGCTATGATGGCCAGAAATGCATAGGGAATATAGGAATGGATTGTATGAAGGGTTCCTGCCAGCTCTTTGTTGTCTTCCATAAATTCGGGCAGTTGGATGCCAAAGAAGAAAACATCACGCCCTCCTGCATCCGACATGGTAAGACCGCTCAGAGGTACAAGAATCATCAGGGCATAGAGCGAATAATGGGTGATTTTGGCCAATACCTTCTCACGGTTGGGCAATCCTTTGGGTAGCTCGGGTACTTTGCTGAACAATCGTATCAGAATACGAATCGCAACCAGCAGCAGTACCAGGATGCCGAAAGACTTGTGCCAAGGGTAGATGTCGTATTTATAGCTGACGTCCTTGGATAGACCTGCCATGTACCAGCCACTGGCAATGATACTCAGGATGGTAATGGCCATCAGCCAGTGAAGCAGTCTCATCAGTAACGGATATTTTGCAGGTGTCATAGATTTATCCTCTGGAGTGGAAAGCGCGTGCGGCTTAGAGTTCGTTATCTTATTCAAGGCTGCTATGAGTGAAGAATAAACTTCACCCACAAGGATGCATTTATTCTTACTTTAAACGGTGATCCTGTCACCTGGTTCCGGCAAATTATGTTTTTTCGCACAGATTGTCTGCGCAAAGATCCTCGCGTGACTCCACTCGCCTTAAGCTGGTGGTTGTCATCAACGGGCATCTTTACCGACAGTCAGATGTAGCTTCTTCCACAGGGGACTTTCACCCCATTAGCTCATGCCCATGTCGGGCGTAAAAAAATAAACAAACACAGGGAACTAAATGGATAGACAATGACCCAAGGTCACAATTCATTTGAAAAACAGTAGATAGGAGTAAGAGATATGAACGGAATCACACCACCAGGCAGCCCAAATAATCAGGCACCTTATCAACAGGAGACCGATAATTGCCCTGTTTGTCTCACACCTTTTGCCGGAAGGGCAGTCACAGTTCTTGAACCATGCAGCCATATGTTTCACGAAGACTGCCTGGAGACTTGGTTATTGGAAAATAGAACTTGTCCATATTGCAGAGCCAGTCTTGGGGAAAGGGAAGTACAAACATCTCGTGATGTGATATTGGAATTTTTATCGAGAAATAGTCATATGTCATTCTATCCAGATGGGCAGCCGATAGCGGTTCGAAGTTTAAATCGCTGATTCCGTTCTCTTTGAAGGCACCTTAACATCATCACCTGCTGCCAGAGCAAGCACTCTGGCCTGGGAGATGACAGAAAAAAATGATAGCAGCAACAGTTGTGCCGCAGAGAGCGTCTTTCTGATGATTCTATCCTTCCGATTTGGTTTTCACAGAGGAAGGATAGATCTAGAAAATGAAAGGGTATCTATATCATCCATCAGCTGCACTGGTGATCTGCCTGATGGCATCGCTGTAAAGTCCATGCAGGCTTTCAGGATCAGAGACACATAATCCCAGGTCCCTCAGAAGACCGTCTTTCAGCCCATAGATCCAGCTATGAACCGTCAGGTCCTGTCCTCGCAGCCAGGCATCCCTGACGATGGGGGTCTGGCAAACATTCAGAGCCTGTTCTACAACATTCAGCTCATACATGCGCTCAAAGACTTCTTCCTGGCTGCCCAGAGTGTCCAGGAAAGTCTGGTGTTTGTGCTGTACATCCTGAATATGACGCAGCCAGTTATCAATCAGACCGAGTTTGCCGTTCTTTACCGCTGCCTGAACGCCGCCGCAGCCGTAATGGCCGGTCACTATAATGTGCTCAACCTTCAGGTACTCAACGGCGAACTGGATAACAGAGAGACAGTTGAGATCGGTGTGAATGACCTGATTGGCCACATTTCGATGAACAAACAGCTCACCAGGCACCATACCGGTTATCTGATTGGCAGGCACCCGGCTGTCAGAGCAGCCTATCCACAGGTATTTGGGGGCCTGTTGCTGAGAAAGTTGTTCAAAAAAGTCAGGTTCCTTTTCCCGAACAGCATCTGACCATTCACGGTTTTGGTCGAACAGCTTCTTGAGTCTGCGCATGGGAAGCTTCCTCATCAGAAATAACGCACAAGTATACAGCTGAAGAAATAGAAGCCAATAACAGTAGGGTTTTAATGGCGTACCGAACAGCTGCATCTCCGTTGCAATTCCTCGCAACAGCTCTGCTGTTTTAAGGCTACTGTGAAGGCAAGCGGCTGAATAGGCAACGGTCGGGCTCTTAGGAGCCTGACCGAGAATAGACTGCCCTACGCGGCAACTGCTCCTGCGTTGCTCTAGCTCCTGCATCCATGCAGTCGTGCTGCGGCAGCAAATTGGTCTGAAAATCCGCTTTTGTTCGTCAAATAGCTCGCTATTCTCCTTACAAAACCGAATTTTCATCCTCAATTTTCTGCCGTCCTCGCTACGGGCGCTATGCTCGGTCTAATGGGATGGTCCGCCCCTCCTAAACGGCTTCAAATGAGCCAAAATGGAGTTAACCATTTAAACAGGATTAACCGGAGCGAACCACCCATGACTATTTCAGTACTTGGTATCGATATTGGCAAGAACAACTTTCACCTGTTTGGTGTTGATGAGCAGGGTAGCAAAGTCATCAGAAAGAAGTCGTCCAGGAAGAACCTTCTAGAGTACGTGGCAAATCTGGAGCCATGCATTATCGCTATGGAAGCTTGTGGTGGTGCTCACTATTTGGCTCGGTTATTCAAGAACTATGAGCATACTGTCAAGCTGATTTCACCTCAATTTGTCAAGCCTTATGTCAAGACCAACAAAAATGACTACAACGATGCTGAAGCGATTGCAGAAGCAGCTTCACGGCCCAGCATGCGTTTTGTACCTGTTAAAACGTCAGAGCAGCAGGCCTGGCAACTTCTGCACCGCTATCGTCAACAAGCGGTTGATCAGAGAACTGCCCTGGTTAACCAGATCCGGGGGTCACTATTGGAAGAAGGTATTGTAGTTGCCCAGGGTATTGGTAAAGTTCGTGCACAGCTTCCACGAATTCTGGAAGATGCTGAAAATGGACTCCATTCGCTGACTCGTGAGCTGCTACATGGTTTATCAGAAGAGTTGGCCAGTCTTGACAAGCGTATTCAACAGTATGACCAGAAAATTCAGGAGCTAGCAAAAAACGACGACGAATGTCGTCGAATGATGACTATGCCGGGTATCGGAGCCATCACTGCCACAGCATTGAAGGCAGCCATTGGTGATGCGACGTATTTTAAATCTGGTCGACACCTTGCCGCATGGATGGGATTAGTTCCAAGACAGCATTCCACAGGCGGTAAGTCAGTCCTGCTGGGCATCAGTAAACGGGGTGATAAATACCTGCGCACATTATTGATACACGGCGCACGTTCGGTACTCCACTGCCTCAAAAATAAGGATGACCGCTGTAAAAAATGGGTTAGCCAACTTAATGAGCGCAGCAATCACAACGTTGCCGCCGTTGGTCTGGCTAATAAAATGGCTCGGATTGTCTGGGTCATCATGACCCGAAATGAAGTTTACAAGGCTGCATAATGAAGTAAAGGCGGCAGCGGCAAAGTAAAGCATAAGCTTAATCAAAGGGGACCCCCCCGCAGATTGCGATGAGCATGTACAGTTGATGGCAAACAGGTAAAAACCGGCAACCTGAAACCTGATAGGAGCCTTGACCCTTGAGGCCGTCGGACTGATAAGGCCAGGTTGCGCGGATACCCATCAGGGCCAGAGGGTTAGACCTCATGAATAGGCCGTATATATGATTGCAGTTATCTTTGTTTGCTAATTAACAAAACAGGCTCTTGCAAAACGGGGCGGACCATATAAGGCTCCTAGCGCTGTGGATGGTCGGGAAGAAAGTCATCAACCATGATGTCATCGAATGTCCACGGGCAACTGTCGGGGAAGCTGGTGTTATCTAATTGATGATTTTCCCGCAGGTACTTATTCATTTCACGAATGGCAGCCTGTTTGGCATCAGGGTAGCTGTCTATTAAGGCATCATCCTGTTCGTGCTTCAGGGACGGGTTTTTACGGATTAACCGGCTGATTGTCATACGTGACTGTGAAATACTCTCGTACCAGCTTCTGAACTCTTTGGGTTCGTAAAGGTTGGGGTTAATCACAAAGGTTTGGTATTGATATTTGAGCAGATGCAGCACCAGAATGACCAGATGGGATTCCAGTGTATTGCGCTCGCTTCTGCCCATTTCGTCTACTTCTTCTATAAGGTTATCAAGATCAAGCCGGTCGAACTCACGGTTTTGCAAATGTTGTTTTTGCTGTTTTTTCCAGTGATAGAAGTCGGACTGGTAAAGTGTTTTCTGATCATTATCCATGACATGATTCCCCGTTAATCACAGCCAGTATAGGATAGCTTATACAAGGATTGTTATGTCATTCCCTTCACAGCACTTCAGCGCTAACCTCAGGTGCGAGAAACGCTGAACCTATTGCCGGGACGCACCGGAGCCGCCGGTGATGCCGTTGTCCTGCGTCGTGATCTGGTTCAGTCGGAATTGGCGGGCAGTCAGACCAATACCGGGAGCTGCCTGCATCGACCGGCAAGATCAGTGGGCCGTCTTCACAGCCCTGGGTGGGCTTGCTCTTGAAAACTAAAGAAAGATATCCGTTCAGGGTATCTTCGGGTAGTCATTGTTTAACGGTACTGATTCACCTGATCTCTGAGTTCAATGGCAGCAGCTCTGGCTGCTTCGGCAAAGTTTTCATCACTGCCAGCGTAAATGATGCCACGGGAAGAGTTTACAATGATGCCCTCACCCTGACTGTTGAGACCATTTTTAACGGTGGCTTCTACGTCTCCACCCTGGGCGCCCAGACCCGGAACCAGGAATGTCATATCACCGGTAATGGCGCGGATACGCTTGAGTTCTTCAGGGTTGGTAGCACCGACAACCAGCAGCAGGTTGTTATGGCTGTTCCACTCTTCTTTGGCCATACGGGCAATCACTTCGTAAAGGAAGTCATCACCGACCTTCAGGTTCTGGATCGCCGCAGCTCCGGGGTTAGAGGTTCGACAAAGGATGATGGTGCCCTTGTCTTCATATCGGCTGAAAGGTGCAATGGTGTCGATGCCCATGTAGGGGTTGACGGTGATCGCATCTGCGCCGTAGCGATCAAAGGCTTCTGCCGCATACTGATCAGCCGTGCTGCCAATATCGCCCCGTTTTGAGTCCAGAATGACCGGGATATCCGGGTAATTATCCTTGATGTATTCGATGGTCTGGGCCAGTTCGTCTTCTGCACCACGGGCATGATAATGGGCGGCCTGGGGTTTGTAAGCACACACTAAGTCGGCAGTGGCATCAATAATAAAGCGGTTAAATTCCAGAATAGGTTGCTCAAGCGCCTGAATGTGGGCGGGAAACTTCTCGGGTAGAGGGTCCAGGCCTACGCAGAGTAGAGAGTTGTTCTTACGCACAGCCGCCTGAACCTGATCCAGAAAACGCATAGCAAAGCCTTATGTAGCATTGATCGATGTCTGGGCGGGCAGTCTAACAGATAACGCTCGGGTTTTGTTGCGCCAATTGACATCCACCCCCGCCCAATGAGGCTGTTTGACGCGAATTGAGGAAAAGAAATTTGCCGGAGGAGCTGAAATGTTCCTCCGTGCCTTCTTTTATCTGGCCTTTTGAAATAGCTGTGCCATCAAGCCAGAGTTTATCATCTGTTCTGCAGCACTCTTCAGAGTTCCTGAAGTCCCGTATCTTCTGAACGCCCGGTAAACCGTTGTGCAGGCCATCAGGTGCTTAACGGTTTGTTTGATGGCTGTTGTCAGTAAAGGAACGGTATACAAGGCCATCAATAGAGGGTGAGAGAGTGCCAGCATGATCACCAGGGGAGAGCCAGAAATGGCACCGACAGTTTGAAACCCCCTGACGGTTCGGCAAACGTACTTCCGGGTATCAATCGTGCTCTTCATGGTCCGGTTTTTATTGAGTCTGTGACAACCTGCTTCAACCGCTTTGCTGACCAGTTTTCCCATCAGATAGCCTGCGACAGCACCGGGTGTGGTTACCATGGTGGTCAGCAATTGAACTGCCTCAGCAATGCCTGTGATCGGGCTTGCAGAAGCGTATAAGGCTGTTTGGATACCGGCACTGATTCTTCCTGATCCCTGCATAATCTGTACTCCTTGTGGTGTTATTTCATGTTGTAGGCTCAGTATGCAGGGATTTGCTGCCAAAATGACTGACAGAGCGGTTAGTTATGCTTGCACATTTTCATCCAGTGAAGTTGGAATGCCTCAGAGTCTGGTCAAACTGACCATTTCATAGCTTGACGAGAGTTCATAAAATGGTTGGCAAAACAGAGATAGCGTTGATGCAGAAATTAGTAATACCAGACCGGCAGCAGGTAGAGATCTGGCTCGATCAGGCCGGTCATGAATTCTGGGCGTGCGATCGTTGCGACGGCTTGCATATCTCATCCCTTCAGTCTCTGGATGGCGTACTTGATAGCCGTTTGTTTATCGAGCCATTTGGTATTCTTTTTTCAACTGAGCTGGATTTGAAAGCCGACTCTGCATTTTTAATACAGGCCGATATGACGCGTCTCAATCTCGGCTTACCGACGCTCAAACTGTTTCTGGAGATGCTGGAGTCAGGCCATCTTTTGCTGGTGGCTTCCGATGTCCTGATGACCTCCAAAGGTGTCTGTTACAGTCAGTTTTCCGAATTTCTGGCAATGACCCTGGAGGCTAAGAGCTGGTTGTATCGGGAGTGCCAGAGCATGCACTATATTCTGTCTGAACAGGAACATTGTCTTCCCCCGGTAGAAGGAAAGTTTTCGTTCCACTAAACGTTTAGCTGCCTCATATCAGAAAATAAAACGGTCACTGCTCTGGCGAAATGTTCCAATTGGCCTAATGTCATACAGTCAACATTCTGATGCGGGAATTTCAGAACGTGTCCAATGCCACTCTTTTCTGTATCTGCTCTCTGGTGTGGGGCTCGACCTGGTATGCCGTTAGCTGGCAGCTAGGGACCGTAGACTCCATGTGGTCAGTGGCTTACCGGTTTCTCTTGGGCGCTCTGTTGTTATGGCTGATTTGCCGGTTCAGGGGCGGCTTTTCAGGCTTTACCCGCCAACAGCATCTCAGGTTCTTTTTCCAGGGAACCTTCCTTTGCGGTATTTCCTACTGGCTGGTCTACGAAAGTGAAAAGTTCATCAGCAGCGGGCTTTCAGCATTGATTTGTACGGGGATTCTTTATTCAAATGTGGTCATTGCCCGGTTCTGGTTGGGGCACACCGTTAAACGTTCTGTTCTTGTAGGCGGGGCATTGGGTAGTGTCGGTGTGTTCATGGTGTTTTTTCCCCATATCATAAAGATTGACGCAAACTCTGAGGAGCTTAAGGGCCTGGCATTGGCATTGGGTGCAGTAGTGATGTTTTCCTTGGGCAGTGTCTCCTGTGAGGTCAATGAGAAAGACGGCTTGTCAGTCGCACCTGTGACAGTGTTTGCCATGTTTTATGGTGGGTTGGAAATGGGTGGGTTGGCCTTGCTCCGCGGCGTACCACCCACGTTTGACTTCAGTCCGGGTTATCTGGTTTCCCTGGTTTATCTGGTGGTTTTTGGTTCGGTTGTGGCCATGACCTCTTATATCGCCCTGATTCAGCGCATAGGTTCTGACCGAACCGCTTATGTCGATATTATCTATCCCATCATAGCCCTCTTGATCTCAACCGTTCTGGAGGGTTACCAATGGAAACCGGTTTCTGTGTTGGGCGTAGGGATTATTTTGCTGGGGAATCTTCTGGCCATGGGCAACCGCTTTGACCGGCGCAGAACCGAGACTTCCTGCTAACATAAGAATACTTTTCTCCAACATCTATGGGGTTTCCCATGAGTGAGCACAAGCCTTTCATCTATAGAGCTATAGAGTTATCCACTCAGGCCCTGGACAAAGGGGAAGCGCCTTTTGGTGCGGTGCTGGTGCATAACGGCAAAATCGTTCTGGAGTCTGAATGTACTACCGAAGCAGAAAGTGATCAGACCCGGCACGCAGAATTGAACCTGGTAAGTCATGCCTGCAGACAGATACCGAGAGAACAGTTATGTGAATGCACACTCTACAGCAGCACAGAGCCTTGCCCAATGTGTGCCGGAGCAATATATTGGGCCGGAATCCCAAAAGTGGTATATGGATGCAGCATGGAAGCGCTGGACCAGATTGCCGGTCACTCCACCCAAATGGGTTGCAGAAACATTTTTGATCGTTGCTATGGCAACATAGAAGTCATTGGTCCTATAGAAGAAGAGCTTGCCTGCGAACCACATATGAAATGCTGGCCCCATCCTTCTTGAAAACCTGCTTATTATTGAATTTTGTGCTGGCATTCAAGTACAGAGTTGACTGACATTTCTGACTCAGGGAACGTGATAGCCCATAGGCTTCATAATGTCATACTGAAGCCAGACTTTGTTCAGCCAATTTTCTTCACCCAGCCAGTCCAGAACCCAGCGGATACCATTGCCCATGGCTTCCTTATTCCAGGCAAGATAGCAGCTGTCGTTCATGGGAATATCCAGAACATCCTTGCGAACCAGTAATTCTTGTTCAATGTAGGGCTGAACAAAGTGGCTGGGCATGATGGTGATGCCCAACCCTTTCAGCAGGCACTCAATAGCCATACGGAAACTGGGAACCAGGAGGATTTGCTGATCTTCAAGCAGCAGGTTGTAGCCCTGTCGAAAGACTCTGGAAGTATCCTGAATGCAGATCGAACTGTAAGTTTTCAGCATGTCCTGACTAATCGGATCGGAAACATTGGCCAATGGGTGCTCTGGAGACATCACCAGATCCCATGCCAGCGATCCCATAGACTTCCATTCAAAGCGGTCGTTAGTAGCAATATTGTCTGGAATGGTTTTGGGAGCACCAATGACCAGCTGGCAACGGTTGTGGAAGAGAGCATCCCATGAGCCGTTATGAACTTCAGTATTGATCACCAGGTTGGTCTCGGGACGAACTGCCTGAAGATCGCGAATCAGATCGTAAACCATGCCCTGGTTAACAACGTTATCCAGGGCAATCCTGATTTCATGTTCCCAGCCTGAAGCCATCTGGCGGGTTGTTTTTTCTAACTCCTCCAGCTGAGTCAGCAGTTTGCCTGTCTGCTGGATAAAGTGTTCACCTGCCGGAGTCAGCTCGACCCGCTTGCTATCCCTGAGAAAAAGTTGCACATCCAGCCGTTCTTCCAGCTTCCGGACGGTGTAGCTGATGGCTGAAGGCACTTTATGCAGGTGCTTGGCCGCTGCAGTAAAGTTTCTGAAGTGGGCCACGGCCCTGACAATTTCGAGGGATTCCGTTGGGATCATGAGGAGAATACTACTATCTACTGACGTTCAGATGTTAATAGAGTATCTCTAAGGTTGTCAGAAAGGGAGTCTAAATAAGAGTTTTTTATCGTAATGTTCTCGCCTCCAGTGATATAAGATGACTCTCAGGACAGGACTCACCTACATCAGCATTCAAAAAAGCCGAATGCTCGTCCAAAAATACTTGCTGTATCTGTTGGCAGGAATTCTCTAAAATAATTTTCACTTCGAGCAACCTCAGGTTATGAGGAGTCGTGTACTGCACTGTTGCCTGTTCCCGCAGTACAGAAACTCTTGCACGAAGTGTCGAGTATGCAGTCCACGCTGCAAACTCAGGTGGATGATCAGCAAAAAAATCTCTGCGTCTTTGGTGTAGGGGTTTTTTTGTTTTTGACAGTTTTTCCCACATGGTTCGGTGGTGTTCTTAAGGGAATTGAAGATAAACTACGACTGACGACAGGCTCCATTCAGGCACTTTTCTATTCTTTTTTGTCACCTCCAAAACTCTTTAGCCAGAGGACCGAACCTTGACCGATCTCACTGCTATCAGTCGTCAGGCTCTGCAATTGATGGATCTTACTTCCCTGAACGATAACGATACGCCGGAAGTGATTATTGATCTTTGCCACACAGCTAAAACACCTGCAGGCAATACTGCGGCAGTCTGTGTTTACCCAAGATTTGTTCCCATCGCCAAAAAGACGCTGAAAGAGCTGGGTCTGAACGATGTAACGGTTGCCACTGTCAGCAACTTTCCAGAAGGCAGTGATGATATTGAACTGGCAGTCACTGAAACTAGGGCAGCTGTCGCTTATGGTGCGGATGAAGTGGATGTTGTTTTCCCTTATAGCGCCTTTATGAACGGTGATGAAGCCATTGGAGCTGAGCTGGTTCGCCGCTGCAAAGAAGTTTGTGCAGACAAAGTGATACTCAAGGTGATTATTGAGAGCGGCAAACTGAAGGACCCAGCCCTGATTCGTCGAGGCAGTGAGATCTGCATTGAAGCCGGTGCTGATTTCATCAAAACCTCTACTGGCAAAGTGCCTGTCAATGCTACACCCGAATCTGCCCGTATCATGCTGGAAGCCATTCGTGACAGTGGCAAACAGAACGTAGGGTTTAAACCTGCGGGCGGCATCCGAACTGCACAGGACGCTGCAGAGCACCTGGCTATTGCCGTTGACATTATGGGGAAGGAATGGATCGACCGAAACCATTACCGCTTCGGAGCCAGCAGTTTGCTTGGAAGTCTGCTGGTGACCCTCGGTCTGAAAGAACAGGAATAAGTCTAAAAATAAGTTTCGCCAAGACTACCCTATATCAGCATCGCTACTGCCAGAATCCATTACTGTCAGAGTCACTGCTTTCAGAGTCACTTCTGCCAGAGCCGCTTCTGCCAGAGCCGCTTCTGCCAGAGCCGCTTCTGCCAGAGTCACTGCTGTCAGAGACACTGCTGTCAGAGACACTGCTGTCAGAGTCACTGCTATCGGAGACACTGCTGTCAGAGTCACTGCTATCGGAGTCACTACTGTCAGAGTTAATAGGTGTCTCCATAGCAAAATTATATTTAGAGCTGAGCAAATCGATGAAATCTTGCAGGTATAATATGCGTTCTTCCAGAAGTTTTCTCTGCCTTTTGTGATTGCTGAGCTCTTTTACTTCTTGTTCATTCGCTGCCTTGTCATGTTTGACTACATCAGCCTGCTGATTTGCATGGATGATAATGCTCGCTGAAAGAAATTCCAGCATCTTGTGTGATTGTTTCAGCAGGTTATTAAATTCTGTGTAGAGGTTTATCAAAATGCCGCGATAATCATTTTGATTAACTAATTTTTTTTGTAATTGGTGTTCTATGTAATTTTCTAAGGCTAGAAGCAATTCTTGAAATAATTCAGGGTTTTCATTTTTTGGGTTATCTTTTGCACCGATTAATATTTTTTGGAAAATTTCAAATAATTTATCTTCTTTATCTTCTTTATCTTCTTTATCTTCTTTATCTTCTTTATCTTCTTTATCTTCTTTATCTTCTTTATCTTCTTTATCTTCTTTATCTTCTTTATCTTCTTTATCTTCTTTATCTTCTTTATCTTCTTTATCTTCTTTATCTTCTTTGTCTTCAGAGTCAGTAATGGTTCGACCCAAGTCTAGTTTGCCAAAGTAAATCGATATGCTATCAATATCTGCATTTGAGAATTCTCTAACGAGATACTCAAGAACTGAGAATTTTTTAACGAAAGAGTCTAGAATCAGGCTTATGGAGTGAATAAAACTGATGGACTGATCATTCGAGACAACTAATCCGGTTTTTTTTTCACCATATTCATTTGTCAGGTTTAATATTCGTTTAGCTGATTTTATATTACGTCGATAAAACGGTATTTTGTTACGATTAATGCCATCGTTGAGTAGGGTAGTAGCGGCTATTAGCAATAAATTGACTGGTTCCTCGGATTGATCAGCTTTTGAGAGTTGATTCAATTGCCGCAAAAAATTAAGACGCATTTCTCCCAATAATTTCAGACCAGAGAAGACCGAATTAGCTTCTTTAACATTTGCTTTTAAACAACCGTGATTTTCTATGGGTTCTTTTTCGCCTAAAATGTCATCTTTTATGACCTCTATACCAGATAAGCCGATGGCATGAAGCAGGAATGAGCCAAAAAAGAAATGGCCCCCAGGAGGGGGGGAGTTAATGGCTGTATAGTAACTCAATATCAGCACCGCTAAGCTCTGTTGATCTTTTGGTTTGGTCATATCGACAAATGATTCGGTATTATGGATTTTGGTTAGAATTGCCATCATTTCAAGCTGTACGAAGTCAACCACAATGTGGTGAGTTTTTATCAATTGCTGAAGCATGCTTAAGATTGTGAGGCTTTCATTGGGGGGGGCTAATGGGACGTAGCTCAACATAGTGTTTAAGATGTCTTCATCAATGCCTGTATTCAATTCATGGATAATGGCGGTAATTTGTGCATGGTTCATTGGTGGCAGCGGAATTTCCATCAAAGGCTGCGGTTGCTGTGCCCCAGCTCCCTCGGATTCTTCTGAATGCTCAGCCATTTTTTCGACTTGCTCATTTTCATGGTTCATTGCGAAGATGAGTTCGGTTGTATTCGAGTTGAGAAAAAAAGGAGAGGTTTTTCCTAAATAAGCATTATGGTTAATCAAATCGTTCAGGTAATTAGAGGTTTTTGTCGTTTTTTCTTCAATAAATCTCTCATCCACGGGTGTGAATAAAGTATGTGCTGCCATCAGTTTTGAATAAGGGCTAACCATAATGATAAAGCTAAGACAAGCAGCAACCGACCGTTTGGCCCTGTCACGATGGAAAAGTATCGGTTGTTTTGCTGTTTCAGGAAATTCAGAAATGAAGTTACTTGTTAACATCTGCTTTCTCTAACTTATAAATTCCCTGATAAAGTAGTCCACGGAATGCAGAATTGGCCAACTTGAGCACTTTTTAATGCTACACCTCAATCTACCTGGATAATGCTGGAAGCTGCAGTCCATAAGGCCATTAGCACTTGGTCTGAAAGAACAGAGAAGAAGATTAAAAATAAACTTCGTCAAGACTTTCAAGAGCACCTCTCTCAGCATCACTACTTTCAGGGTCATCCATGACCGCATCACAACTTTCAGAGTCGCTACTACCCGGGACACTTATGCCAGAGTCAGTTCTGCCAGAGTCACTTCTGTCAGATTCACTGATGTGAGAATCATTACTGTCAGAGTCATCACTGTCAGAATCATTGCTGCCAGAATCATTGCTGTCAGAGTCATTGCTGTAAGAGTTAAGAGGGGTCTTCATAGCAAAATCATACTTAGACCTGAGCATATCGACGAAATCTCGCAAGTATGATATCCGCTCTTCCAGGTGTTTCTTTTGCCTCTCTTTTTGTTCTGTTGCTGCCTTGCCATGGTTGCATTCATCATTATGCCGATTAGCATTGATGAAAATATTGCACTCAAGGCATGTCACCATTCTGTTTGATTGTACCAGAAGGTGGTCAAATCCTGTGCAGAGCGTTACCATTATGACCTGGTAATCATTTTGATCAGTAAACGTTTTTTGTAATTTTTGTTCTATGTATTTTTCTATGGCCAGAAGCAATTCTTGAAATAATTCAGGATTTTCATTTCCCGGGTTGTCTTTAGCGTCGCTTAGGATCTTTTTGAATATTTCAAATAATTGTTGTTCTTTGCCTTCATTGTCGGTAATGGTTTGATCCCAGTTTGACTGGTAGAAATAATCCGTCATGTTGTTAATACATTCACTTGCAGATTGTATAACGTAAGGATCAAGCATCAGGCTTATGGCATTAATAAAATTGATGAACTGACTATTAGAGGCAACTAATTCGGGTTTTTTTTCACCATATTCTACGATCAGTCTTAACATCCGGATAGCTGATATCATATTACGCTGATAAACCGGCATTCCGTTATCAATCATGCCATAGTTGAGCAGAGTAGAAGCAACTAATAGCAGGTAACTGGCTGGTGTCTCGAATTCTACAATTTTTGAGTTATCTTTCAATTGTTGCAAAAAATCAAAGCGCATTCCTTCCAGCACTCCCTTGCCAATGAAGATCGAAGCTGACTCTTTAACATTTGCTTTTAAAACTTCGTAATCTTTTATGGGTTCTTTTATACCTAAAAGATCACCTTTTATGGCATCGAGTTTCTCGATACCGGACAGGGCGGCAGCGTGAAGCAGGAATGAGTTAAAAAAAATGTTAGCCACTTTAGGGGAAACTGCATTTGAATTGATGGCGGTATAATAAGTCACCAACAATATCGCGAGCCTGAATTTGTCTACTGGCTTGGTAATATCGACAGGTGATTGAGTGCCCTGGATAGAATATAGAACTTCTATTATGTCATCCTGGTTAGGGTCCGGCACAACACCGAGAGCTTTTGTCACGTGCTCAATCATGTCTGCAACGGTCAGGCTCTCATTGGGAGGTGTTATCGGTAGGTAGCTCAACATAGCGTTCATGATTTGCCTGCGTTCTTCAGTGCTTGTATTCAACGTTTGGATTATGTCGGTAATTTGTGCATGGGTCATTGGTGGCAGCGGAATTTCCATTAAAGGCTGCGGCTGCAGTGCTCCAGCTCCCTCCGATTCTTCTGAATGCTCATCCGTTATTTCGACTTGCTCATTTTCATGGTTCATTGCAAAGATGAGTTGGGTGGTATCCGGATTGAGAAAAAAAGGAGTGGTGCTTCCTAAATAAGCGTTATGGTTAATCAAATCGTTCAGGTAATTTGACGCTTTTGTCGTTTTTTCTCTAACAAATCTCTCATCCACTGGTGTCAATAAAGTATGTACTGCCAGCAGTTTTGAATAGGGGTAGACCATAAAGATAAAGCCAAGGCAAGCAACAACCGACCGATAGGCCCTGCCACGATGGAAGAATATCGATTGTTTTGTTGTTTTGGGTAATCGAGAAGTGGAGTTACTCATCAACCTCTGCCTTCTTTGGGTAATGAATGCCCTGATAAAGTAGTCTATGGATTGCAGCAGTACTCAATTTGAGTGCCTGTGAATGTCAAACCTTAATCTGTCTGCATCATACTGGAAGCGATTTGTGACAGTGGCAAAGAGAGCGTAGGATTTAAACTCACGGGCCGGGACGCCGCAGGACACCTGACGATTGCCACTGAGCTTATGAGGCAGGAACGGATCTATACCACCTGCACCTGGGAGCCAGCAATTTGCTGGGAAGGTTTCTGGTAGCAATCGGTTTTAAAGAACAGGAAGAAAATTAAAAATAAAATCCGTCAAGTCTCTCAAGACCGCTTCTGTCAGCATCACTACTTTCATCATCACCTAAGTTAGCATCACTACTGTCAGCATCATTTCTTTCAGAAGCCTCAATGTCGGTATCACTATTTTCAGCGTGACTGTTTTCAGTATCACTGCTTTCAGAGTCACTACTGCCGTAGTCAATACTGGCATAGTCAATATTGCTATAGTTATTATTTTCGTAGTCACTGCTGTCGTAGTCATTGGGAGTAATGATAACAGATTCATATTTAGACCAGAGCAACTCAACGAAATCCTGTAAGAATAATATCCTTTCTTTCAGGTGTTTTCTCTGCCACTCTTGTTTGCTGAGTTCTTCTTGTCTCTTTAGTGCTTTGTCATACTTAGCTTCATTAGTCTGCTGATTGGCATTGATGACAATAGTCGCCTCAAGAAATTCCAGTATCTTGTCTGACTGTTCCAGTAGATCTTCAAATCCTGTGCAGAGGGTTGCCAATATAACCAGGTAATCATTTTGATCCACGAACGTTTTTTGTAATTGTTGCGCCATGTATTTTTCAATGGCCAGAAGCAATTCTTGAAATAAATCAGGACTTTGATTTTCCGGGTTGTTTTTTGCGTCGGCTAATACTTTTTCGAATATTTGAAATAATTCCTGTTCTTTGCCTCTGGAATCAGTAATGGTCTGCCCCCAGTTTGATTGACTAAAATAACTCGAAATCTTGCCAACATGTTCATATGCGGATTGTATAAGGAAAGGATCAAGAATCAGGTTTATGGCATCAATGAGACTCACAAATTGGCTATTTGAGGCAACTAATTCAGGTCTTTTTTTGTAATATTCTTTTACCAGACTGTACATGCGTCTGGCTGATTTGACATTACGCCAATAAATGGGGATTTCGATCTTATTAACGTCATAGTTCAGCAAAGTGGACGCGGCTATTAGCACTGAATCGATTGATGTCCAGGATATTTCAGCTTCTGAGAGATCCTTCATATGTTGCAAAAACTGAAGGTGCATTTCATCCAGCACCTCCAGGCCAACCAGGAACTTGGCAGATTCTTTAGCATTTTCTTGTAAAGCTTTGTGGCCCAGTATTGGTTTTTCTGCACCTAAAAGGTCACCTATTCTGGCATGGAGACTTCTTATACCAGACAAGCCAGCGGCGTGAAGCAGGAATGAGTAAAAGAAGAAATAAGCCGCCTGAGGAGATGCCCCATTTGAATGGATGGCAGTATAGTAACTCACCAACAACATCGCGAGACTCTTTTGATCTTCTGGTTTGGTGATATCGACAGAAGATTCGGTACCCAGGATGTGAGTCAGAACTTTTATCATCACATTCTGGTCGTCGGTCATTATTACATTGAGGCTTTTTATCACTTGCCGAATCATGCTTACAATGGTCAGACTCTCATTGGGGAGGGTTGTCGGGACGTAGCTCAAGATAGTGTTCAGAGTGCCTTCTTCAAGGCCTTCATTTAAACCTTCGATAATGGCAGTAATTTGAGCATGGGTCATGGGCGGAAGGGGAATATGCATTAAAGGCTGCGGCTGCGACGCTACAGCCCCCTCTAATTCTTCTGAATGCTCATCCATTCCTTCGGCTCGCTCATTTGCATAGTTCATGGCAAAGATAAGCTGGGTCGAATTCGGATTTAGAACAGATGGAGGGATTTTTCCTATGTAAGCATTATGGTTAATCAAGTCATCCAGGAAGCCAAAGGATTTTGTTGTTTTGTCTTCGATAAATCTGTCGTCTACTGTCGTTAATAATGTACTTTCTGCCAGCAGTTTTGAACAGGAGCAAGTCATAATGATGAGGCCCAGGAACGCGGTAATTGAGTGATTAGTCTTGTCTGGGTGGAAAAATATCGATCGCTTTGCTGATCCAGGTAATCGAGAAATTGAGTTGCTCATCAACATCTGATTTCACCAGTTTATTAATGACTTGAAAAAGTAGTCTAAGGATCGCTTCTGTGCCAAATTTTAAGTACCTTCCCCGGAACGTGGCAACTGCTCCTGCGTTGATCTGGTTCCTGCACCTTCATCCTCAATTTTCTGCCGTCCTCGCTAAGGGGTCGCCGAGACGGGGTTGCCAAGACGGGGTCGCCGAGACGGGGTCGCCCAGACGGGGTCGCTCAGACGGGCGCTACTCCCGGCCAGGTACTTAGTGAGGCGTTACCACTCTCAAAATCTTGATTTCAGAGTCATCGCTTTGAGAGTCACTTTTTTCAGAGTCACTGGTATCAGAATCATAAGGATTCTTCATGGCAAAGTCGTAGTAAAACCTGAACCAATCGACAAAATCAATAAAGTAATCTATGCGTTCTTTCAGGTGTTTTCTCGTCTTCCCATCTTTGTTGAGCTCTATGCCTTTTTTCCCCTTTGCTGCTCCTCTATGCACGGCATCATCAGCCTGTTCATTGGCATTGGTGTCAATAGTTGGCTCAAGCATTGACAGCTTCATGCGTGCATGACCCAGCAGGTCCGCAAATCCTGTGCCGAGGGTTACCATTATGACTTGGTAATCATTTTCATCAGCAAACATGTTTTTCAATTGATGTGATATGTATTTTTTTATGGCTACAAACAATTCTTTAAATAATTCAGGATTCTCATTGCCCGGATTGTCTTTTGCGTCGGTTAATATATTTCTGAATATTTCAAATAATTTCTGTTCTTTGCTCATTATGCCTCTAACCTCAGTAGAGGTTTGATACGACTTTGATTTACTAAGATAACTCGATATATTGTGAATAAGTGCAGTTGCAGATTGTAAAGTGAAAGGATCAAGAGTCAGTCTTATGGCATTAAGCAAATTAATGAACTGACTATTCAAGGCAACCAGTTCAGGTTTATTTTCACCATATTCCTTTATTAACATCAACATTCGTTCTGCTGAATTTATATGGCACTCATAAAGTGATTCTTCGTTCTCATTAACGTCATAGTTGAGTAGACTGGAAGCAGCTATTAGCTGTAAATCGTCGGCTGATGTTCCGAATCTATCAGCTTCCAGAGGGTTCTCCATTTGTTCCAAAAAATCAAAGCGCATCTCTTCCAGTGCCACCAGTGCAGAGAAAATTGAAGCAGACTCTTTGAGTTTGGCTTTTAAAATTTCGTGAGCTTCTATTGGCTCATCTGTACCTAATAGATCACCTTTTTTGGCATCAAGTCTTTCGATACCAGACAACTGAGTGGCGTGAAGCAGGAATGAGTTAAAAAAAACATCAGCTGCTCGTGGGGATGCTCCATTTGAATGGATAGCTGTATAGTAAGCCAGCATCAACGTCGCGAGTCTCCGTCGATCTTGTGGTTTGGTGATATCGACAGGTGATGTGGTACCCTGGATAGAAGATAGAACAGTTACCATGACATTCTGGTTATCCTGAACCGTAATGTTGAGAGTTTTTATCAATTGCTGCAACATAATTAGAATTGTCAGGTCCCCATTGGGAGGGGTCGCCGGAACATAGCTCAACATAGTGTTTAGGGTGGCTTGATTAAAGCCTGTATTCAAGCCCTCGATAATAGTAGCGACTTCTGCAAGGGTCATTGGTGGGAGAGGTATCTGCATTAAATGCTGCGGTTGTTGTGCTCCAGCTCCCTCCGATGCTTCTGAATCCTCATCCATTTTTTCACCTTGCTGATTTTCATGATTCATGGCGAAGATAAGATGAGTCGTATTCGGGCTGAGAGCAGAAGGAGGGTTTTTCCCTATATAAGTATTATGGTTAATCAAATCCTCCAGGAAGCCAGACTCTTTTGTCATTTTTCCTATAATAAATTTCTCCTCCACCGGTGTAGAAAAAGGATTTCCTGCCAGCAATTTTGAACAGGGGCAAGCCATAGCGACGAGGCTGAGGGTAGCTGCAACCCACTGATTGGTGTTGTCACGACGGAAAAGTATCAATCGCTTTACTGTCTCAGGTAATCGAGAAACGGAGTGACTCATCAACATCGGCCTTCTCTATTTTATAAGTGCCCTGATAAAGTAGTCCATGGATTGCAGCAGTACTCAATTTTACGAACAGGTCAGATCCGGTCACGCCGTCTTCAATATAGGTTTGTGCCTGAGCATGGAATGACCGCCTGAAACCAATACCGCTTCCGAGTCGAACATTCTCCGGGAAACCTGATGGTGGCACTCGGTCTGAAAGCAGGGAAGATGAATAAAAAATTAAACGCCGTCAAGACTTGCTTTGTCGGCATCACTACTTTCAGTATCAAGAATTTCAGTATCACTACTGTCAGTATCACTACTGTCAGAGCTATAAGGGGTCTTCATGATAAAATCATAGTTAAGCCTGAACCAATCAACGAAATTATCCAAGTAATTTATCCGTTCTTTCAGGTGTTTTAACTTCTTCTCTTCTTCGCAGAGTTCATTTCCCTTTTGTGCCTTTGCTGCCCCGTTATATTTGGCTGCATTAGCCTGTTCATTGGCATCGGTGACAATAGTTGCCTCAAAAAATAGCAACATCTTGTGTGATTGTTCCAGCAGGTCCTCAAATCCTGTTCCGAGGGTTACCATCATGGCCTGGTAATCATTTGGATCAATAAAGGTATTTTGTGATTGTTGCGATATGTATTCTGCTACGACCAGAAGCAAGTCTTTAAATAATGCGGGGTTTTCATTCCCCGGGTTGTCTTTTGCGTCGGATAGTACCTTTTTGAATATTTTAAACAATGTCTGCTCTTTGCCTTCTTTGCTTGCAGACTCAGTAATGGTTTGATTCCTATTAGAGTTACTGAGAAAACTCGTCAGGCTGTCAACATATTCACTTGCAGATTGTATATCGAAAGGATCAAGAGTCAGGCTTATGGCATGAATGAAACACAGGATTTGATTATTCGAGGTAATTAATTCAGGTTTTTTTTTATCATATTCTCTTATCAGCCTTAACATTCGTTTATACGATCTTATATTACGCTCACAGATAAACATTTCATTTATATTAACTGCATGATTGAGCAGTGAGAAAGCGGCTATCAGCAGTGGATTAACTGATGTCCCGGGTTCATCAGCTTCTAAGGAATCCTCCAATTCTTGCGAAAACGCAAGGCGCATTTTTTCCAGTGATTTCAGAGCAGTGAAGACTGAAGCAGATTCTTTAATATTCCCGTTTAAGACTTCGTGATCTTCTATGGGTTTTTTTGTGCCTAAAAGGTCATCTTTTTTGGTATAAAGTCTCTCAATACCAGACAAGCAAGCAGCGTGAAGCAGGAATGAGTTAAAAAAAACATGAGCTTCCTGACGGTTAGCTCCACTTGAATTGATGGCCGTATAGTAAGCGACCATCAACATCGCGAGGCTCTGTTGTTGTTGTAGTTTGGTTATATCAACAGGAGATTGGGTGCTTTGGATAGAATATAGAGCATTTATTACCTCATCCTGGTTATAGTTAGGCAAAATGTTGAGTGTTTGTGTGATTTTTTGAATCATGCTTGCAAGGGTCAGGTTCTCATTGGGGAGTGTTACCGGTACGTAGCTCAACATAGTGTTCAGGGGAGGCAGGGAGTCTTCATCAAGGTCTGAATTCAGGACCTGAATCATAGTAGTAATTTGTGCATGGTTTATTAGCGGGAGCGGAATGTGCATTAAAGGCTGTGGTTGCTGTGCTCCGGCTTCTTCTGAATGCTCATCCTTTTTTTGGTCTCGTTCATTTTCATGGTTCATGGCAAAGATAAGATGGGTCGAATTTGGATTGAGAACAAAGGGAGTGATTCTTCCCATGTAGGCATTATGGTTAATCAGGTGATCCAGAAAGCCAGACGATTTTGTGCTTTTATCTTCAAAAAATCTCTCCTCCACTGTCGTTGATAAAGTATTTTCTGCCATCAGTTTTGAATAGGAGAAGACCATAATGATGAGGCCAATGGAAGCAGCAACCGACTGATTAGCCTTGTCACGACGGAAAATTGTCGATTGTTTTGCCGTTTCAGGTAATCGCGAAATCGAGTTAACCATCAACATTTTTCTTCTTCAGATAATGTATGCTCTGACAAAATAGTCCACGGATAGCAGCAGTGCACAATTTCAAGGGTACGATAGTCCAATACTGAACAGCCAGCTCCGTTTTGCAGATACAAGGAATTATGAAGACATAGCAGCCTGTCGGACTTAAGACTGTCCTACTGCGGTTGCAATAAATTGGTCTAAAAATCTCTGTTTCTTCGTCAAATAGCTCGCTATTCTCCTCAGAAACAGAGATTTTTATCCTCAATTTCTTGCAATCCTCGCTACGGACGCTTAAGTCCGACAGGCTGCATAGGGCTTTGTGATTCAATGGCTGTTCATCAAGACTTTTGCATAAGACAAGGCGGCCAGGCCGCAGGCTCGAATTCCGTGGGTGAGGCGATTAGCAAAAATGCTGAAAAACAACAAGCCATTGCCACTGGCATGGCAGAAATTTACCGACCGAAACCGCAGCCACTTCGGAGCTGGCAGAACGCTGGGAAGCCTGGTGGCACTCGGTCAGTATGAGGATTAGAGCTTAACTTCCTTCAAGACTGGCTCTTTCATCACCATTACTACTTTTATCAGCATCATTACTGCTTCCGTCAGCATCATTACTGCTTCCGTCGGCATCATTACTACTTCTGTCAGCATCATTACTCTCAGAGTCTCCAACATGGGAGTTATTGCTGTGAGAGTCATAAGGCAACGTCATGTCAAAATCATAGTTAGATCTGAGCCAAATGACGAAATCTTGCAAGTAGTTAATCCTTTGCCCCAAATGTTTCCTCTTCTTCTCTACTTCGCTGAGCTTCTGTCCTTCTTGTCCTTCTGCTGCCTTGTCATCTTTGGCTCCATCAATCTGCTTATCAAATATTTCCAACATATCATTTGATTGTTCCAGAAGGTCGGCAAATCCTGTGCCGAGAGTTACCATTACGACTTTGTAATCATTTTCAGTGAACGTTTTTTGTAATTGCTTTTCTATGTATTCTCTCAGGGCGTGAAGTAATTTTTTAAATAATTCAGGCCTTTCATTTCCAGGGTTATTTTTTGCGTCGCCTACTACCTCTTTGAATACTTCAAATATGCTCCGCTCTTTGCCTTCAGAGTCAGTAATAAGATGATCCCAATTTAGTGCAGAAAAATAATGCGACAGGTTGTCAACATGCGAACCTGTGAATTGGATAACGAAAGGATCAAGAAGCATGCTTATAGTGTGAATCAAAGTCATAAACTGACTGTTCCAGGCAACCAGCTCAGGGTTGCTTTCACCATGTACCCCTATTAGTTTCAACATTCGCTCGTGTGATTTTTTATTACGTTTATAAAGCGGTATCCCGTTCTTATCAACACGATAGTTGAGTAGACTGGTAGCGGCTGTGAGCTTTGGATCAAGAAGTGCGTCAGTTTTTTCAACCTCTGCGTAATTATCGAGTTGTAGCAAAAAATCACGGCGCGCTTCTTCCAATAATTTAAGGGTAGAAAAGACTGAGCCGGATTCTTTAACATTTGCTTTTAAAACTTCGGAATCCTCTATGGGTTCTTTTGAACCTAAAAGGTCTTCTTTTTTGGCATGGAGTCTCCCGATACAGGACAAGCCGACAGCGTGAAGCAAAAATGAGCTAAAAAAAGCCTGAGTGGTTTGAGGAGATGTTCCATTTGAATTAAGGGCTGTATAGTAACTCACTATCAACATCGCGAGGCTCTGTTGCTGTTGTGGTTTGGTTAAATCAACAGGAGATTCGCTGCCATGGATATCATACAGAGCGCTAATCAAACCATTCTGGACTTCGTTGACATTTATACTGAGTGTTTCTATCAAATGCTGAATCATGTTCGCAATTGTCTGGCCGTGAACGGGAGGGGTCTCCGGGATGCCCTCCAGCATAACGTTCACGGTGTTGACATTAAGGCCTGTATTCATACCTTGAATAATGTTGGAAACTTGGGAAGGGCTCATTAGCGGGAGTGCAATCTCGATTAATGACTGCTGTTGCGGTGCTGCAGCTGCCTCCGGCTCTAATGAGTTCTCATCTTTTTTTTCGTCTTGCTCATTTTCATAGTTCATGGCAAAGACAAGATGGGTCATATCCGTGCTGAGAGCAGCTGGAGGGACTTCCCCCAAAATTGAGTAATGGTTAATGTAGTTGTCCAGCAAGCTGGAATCTTTTGTCGTTTTATGGCCAACAGATATCTCCCCCCCCGGCGTTGGTAGAGGACTGTCTGCCAGCAGTTTTGAACATGGGCAGGCCATAGTGATGAGGCCAAGGACAGCAGCAACCCACTGACTAGCCCTGTCAGGACGGAAATGTACCGATTGTTTTCCTGTTTCGGGAAATCGAGAAATGGAGTTACTCATCAACATCTGCCTTCTTTAGTTTATGGATGCCCCTGATAAAGTAGTCTACGAATCGCAGCAGTGCTCAATTTTAACCGACAGGCGGCCCCGGCCTGATCGTCCAGCCAACTCGGTTTTCCGGAAGTTACCGGGAGCGCAGGGCTTCGTGCTCCTCATGATGCTCCTCATGATGCTCCTCATGACACCCATTTCTGCGTGAGTCACGAGGAGGGGTATTGTCAAATGACTGCGGTTGTTTTGCTCCAGTGCCTTCCGAAGTTTCTGAATGTCCTGATAGAGTAGTCCCCGAATTGCAGTAGCGTATGAAAGTGCATACAGCTCAGTTAATTTCCTGACCTTCAATGGATTAGGTACTAATCACTGTGCTGCTCTGTATTTTTCTGAGTAATAATTAGGGGACTCGCAAGGAGTTGGTAAGGTATCTCATATGAAACGAGCAATTGTCCTGGTGATGGATTCGTTCGGGATTGGCGCCAGTGCTGATGCCGATCAGTTTGGTGATGCAGGCTCCAATACGATTGGCCACATCGCCAGGACCTGCGCACAGGGCGAGGCAGACATTGGTCGACGGGGTATACTTGAATTGCCAATGCTGGCCAGTCTTGGTCTGTTGCACGCGGCTAAAGATTCCTCAGGAGCTTTTCCCGCTGGCATGAACACCAATGTAAAGCTGATCGGTGCCCACGGTTACGCCAGGGAAATTTCCAGTGGCAAGGATACTCCCAGTGGCCATTGGGAAATGATGGGCGCTCCGGTGTTGTTTGACTGGGGTTACTTCAAAGACGTGGAAAACAGCTTTCCACAGGCGCTGCTGGATCAACTGGTCGAGAAAGCCAGCCTGCCCGGTGTTATTGGTAATTGTCACGCCTCAGGAACTACCATTCTGGAAATTCTTGGTGAAGAACACATGCGCACTGGCAAGCCTATTGTTTATACATCGACTGACAGCGTTTTTCAGATTGCCTGCCATGAAGAGACTTTTGGTCTGGAAAGACTCTATGAAGTCTGCAAAATCGCCCGTGAGCTGCTCGACCCTTACAATATTGGCCGTGTCATTGCCCGTCCCTTCACAGGTGATGATGCCGGTGACTTCCAGAGAACAGGAAATCGTCGGGACTACTCGGTTCTGCCCCCGGCTCCCACGCTGCTGGATAAGCTGGTGGGCAGCGGTGGCGAAGTGGTCAGTGTCGGAAAGATAGCGGATATCTTCGCCCATCAGGGCATTACCAGAACCTTGAAAGCGACCGGCATTCCTGCTTTGTTTGAAACCACTATGCAGGCGCTGGAGTCAGCCGGAGATCGCTCCCTGATCTTCACCAACTTCGTCGATTTTGATTCATCCTTTGGCCATCGTCGTGATGTGGCGGGTTATGCCCGGGCCCTGGAGGAGCTGGACGCTATGATACCGAGACTGCTCAACGCCATGCAAAAAGACGATGTGCTGATCATCAGTGCTGACCATGGCTGCGATCCCACCTGGCACGGTACCGACCATACCAGGGAACACATACCGGTACTGGTCTATGGCAAAAAGGTTCCACCGGTTTCTCTGGGTGAACGGGAAACCTTCGCAGATATCGGTCAGAGTCTGGCCAGTTTCTTTGATCTGGAGTCCATGGATTACGGGACCAGCTTTCTGCCATAAACAGAGCTGACTGTTAACAGATACCATGCTGCCCCATGGCCCGCTTTTTGAAAAGCCCTCAAGAGGAATAAAATGACCCCTCATATTCATGCCAAACCCGGTGCTTTTGCCGACGTCTGCCTGATGCCCGGTGACCCACTGCGTGCCAGGTATATTGCCGAGAACTTTCTGGAAGGTGCTGAACTGGTAAACGACGTCCGTAATATGTTTGGTTACACCGGAGCATATAAAGGTCGTCGTGTATCCGTGATGGGTTCCGGGATGGGCATTCCTTCGGCCTCCATCTACTACAAGGAACTGATTACTGAGTACGGTGTAGACAAGCTGATTCGTATTGGTTCCTGTGGTGCTATCTCTGCCGATGTGAAGCTGCGCGACATAGTGATTGGTATGGGGGCGTGCACCGATTCCAAAGTGAACCGTATCCGCTTTAATAACCATGACTTTGCAGCTATTGCAGACTTTGGCCTGCTGGAGAATGCGGTTAAGAGTGCCCGTGACAAAAAAATGCCGGTAAAAGTAGGCAACATTTTCACTTCGGATCTTTTCTACAGCCCGGAGACACATATATTCGACATCATGGAAAAGCACGGCATTCTGGGTGTTGAAATGGAAACCGCAGGCCTTTATGGCGTATGTGCTGAGTACGGTGCCAAAGGTCTGGCTATCTGCACTGTCAGCGATCACATTCGCAAGGGTGAGGCCATGTCTCCCGAGGACAGGCAGATATCCTTGAACGAAATGATTGTGTTGGCTCTGGACTCTGTGCTGTTGGGAGACTGATTCTCGTTGTTCCAGTCCGTGTTCCATAAAAAACCATCAGCAACCGTGTGGCTACTGATGGTTTGTTAACAATTCATCCAGGCTCTGGTTTAAGTCGCCAATGGATGCACATCCTCACCTACGGCTGGTATGCCAGCCAGGAAAGCCTGATGTTCGCTGCAACGCGTTATTGCCTTAATTGTATTCTCCAGATCAAAAACAATGCCCAGAGCAGTGGGTATAGCCAGCATCGGGCCCGTAGAAAGGGCAACGATTGTCTTGGAGGCGAAACCACCCAATACTCTGGCGCGCTCAGCCGATTCTTCAGAGTATTGATTGACAGACTGGGGCTCAAAAGCTGTTCTGAACAACGTGTTGGAGAGCTTGGCTCCGCCAACGATAGCAGAACCACCCACGGCACCCACAGCGCGTCCACCAAAATGGCCAATTACTCTGCCGGGCACACCGGCGAGTCTGGATGTAAGAATACAGATCCCTTTTAAAATTTCTCCCGATGTTATCATAGTCATTCCTCCTTGATATATGACCCCGCTGGTGAGCTGGGTTTCGTGAGCATCATAAGGATTCTGATGGGGTGGAGAATTACACTGACAGGGCTGTCAGGTAGACTAACAGGCAGTGGAACTGCCATACAGAAGCCCAGATATTAATGTTTTCCATACCTTTACAAAGTGTTCCACAGCGTATCAAAGATGATTTGCTGAGTGTTGGCGATCTCAATAGAGTCGATCACAACAGCAACGGGGTAGTCCATCGAGGCCAGGGAGATCATGGCGACTTTTGGGGGGTAAATAGCAATATAGCTGGCATCAATTTTACCGGTGGCATTGATCCATTTGCGCTCAGAAAGCTCGGCATCCTCGCCACCTTCACCAATGGCAATGACCCGGACATTAATACCCTTGCGGATACGCTGCTGGGTATAGTTTGGAAATGGGCGATAGAGATGCTGCCGGATCGGTTTGGATGAGAAAATGGAGTAGTTTTTATCATTTTTTTTGGCGACCGTGTTCAGTATGTCCTTTAGAACGAACTCGATACCGCTGTCTCCCTCATAAAAGCGGACGTTTCCGGTATTGAAGTCAGGTTTAAGCTGATTCAGTTGCGGGATCAGCTTTTGTTTCATCTCTTCAATGCTCTGTTCCAGAGACTGCTTTTTCTCTTCTGCCAGATCCAGCAGCTTTTCAGGAGGCTCTGCACAGAAAACCCGTCTTTTTCCTTTCGGGAAGTAACTGACAATACCCTTACCCGCCAGGCCTTTCAGGGTCTCATAAGTGGTGCCGCGATTAATATCCGCTTCGGCCGCAATATCACGGATAGAGGCGGTTCCCAGCTTCAACAGGGCCAGATAAAGCTTGATTTCCTTCTGGTCGAGCCCCAGCTGTTTCAATGTGTCCAGGTTCATATTGTCAATTTTCCAATGACAAACACAGTTGTGTTTCAGTCTGTATAGGATAAGCTAAATTGAATACCGCAGAAAAGTGTCACTTTTTCTTATGACATGGGTTGTAGGAAAAGGGCACCTGTTTCTGATGTTTCCTGCTGTTATTTGCCCTGACTGCTGTCTTCATGCGTTCATTGAAAAGTAATGAGCTCAGGCTAAGAGATTCAAAGATTTTTCCGGGGGCGGTGAACCATGTCGTTTTGCCATGGTTTTTTGCTTTTTATTTTTTCCCCGGCAGGTAACGCAGAGAGAACTCTGAATGATCAAGAGACTATTGTTAAGAGCTAATCATGAGAGCTGATATCGTCATTCTTGCTGCTGGTCAAGGCAGCCGTATGAAATCTAACCTTCCCAAGGTTCTTCATCCCATTGCCGGTAAACCGATGCTGGAGCATGTCATTCTCAGTGCCCTGCAAACCCAGCAAGTGATTGGCAAGGGTGAAATTCATGTCGTGATTGGTCACGGTGCAGACAAGGTAAAAAGTGCCCTGGGACACTATGACCTGAATTGGGTTGAGCAAACAGAGCAGCTTGGGACAGGTCATGCTGTTCAGCAGGTTGTACCAGGTTGCGAAGGTGCTGATGTCGTGCTGGTGCTCTATGGTGATGTGCCGCTGATACATTCCTCTACGCTGCAATCCCTGCTGGCCGCCAGTAACGGTGAGCGTCTGGGTCTGCTGACCATCAATCTGGCTAACCCATCAGGCTATGGTCGTATTGTCCGGGATGATGCTGGCAGTGTGCTGGCTATTGTTGAAGATAAAGACGCAACGCCTGAACAGCTGGCTATAAACGAGGTGAATACCGGTATCATGGCCATTCCCGGCAGCAAGTTGGGTGAGTGGGTCATGGGGCTGGATAACAATAATGCCCAGCAGGAATATTATTTGACGGATGTCGTGTCTAAAGCCGTGTCTGAAGAGACCCCCGTGGTGCACGTTCAACCGCAAAAGGCTACCGAAGTCGAGGGAGTCAACAGCCGGGTTCAGCTGACAGAACTGGAGCGGGCTTTCCAGCAACAGCTGGCTACCGCCATGATGACCAGCGGTGTCACCATTATTGATCCTGCCCGGCTGGATATTCGTGGTGATGTCAAAACCGGCAAGGATATCCTGCTGGATGTCAACGTGATTCTGGAAGGAGAAGTCGAGATTGCCGATAACGTAGTCATTGAGGCTGGCTGTATCATCCGCAATTCCAGAATTGGTGAAGGTGCTGTCATCAAAGCGCACTCGATTCTTGAGGATGCAGAGGTAGCCGCTCACTGTGAAGTAGGTCCTTTTGCACGACTGCGTCCGGGTACTCAACTGGCAGAAAATGCCAAAGTGGGCAACTTTGTCGAAATCAAAAAGGCATCCATCGGTGAGGGCAGCAAGGTCAATCATCTGACCTATATAGGCGACGCTGAAATAGGTGCGGGTGTCAACGTCGGAGCGGGTACCGTGACCTGTAACTATGATGGGATTAACAAACACAAAACCGTCATTGAAAATAATGCTTTCATCGGTACCAACAGTTCACTGGTTGCACCGGTTACTGTTGGTAAAGGTGCCACTACAGCGGCGGGTTCAGTGATTACCCGGAACCTGGACGAAGACCAGCTTGGGGTAGCCCGGAGTCGTCAGAAAAACATTGACGGCTGGCAGCGTCCCACCAAAAAGAACTGAATATCAGGCAGAACACAAATCAAAGGTAGAAAATTATGTGTGGCATTGTCGGTGCTGTAGCGCAGAGGGATGTGGCGCCCATTCTGTTAGAAGGTTTACGTCGTCTGGAATATCGCGGGTATGACTCTGCAGGTGTCGCCATCATCGCTGCCAGTGGTGAACTTCAACGACTTCGCAGAACCGGAAAGGTCTCCGAATTGAGCGAAGCGATCAATGAGTCTCAGGTGCCTGGTGGCACAGGTATTGCGCATACACGCTGGGCGACCCATGGAGAGCCCAATGAGCGCAACGCTCATCCCCATGTCTCTGGCGAAGATATCGCTGTGGTTCATAACGGTATTATTGAGAACCACGAGTTACTGAGGAACTATCTGGAGCAAGAGGGCTACACCTTTGTCTCTGACACAGACACAGAAGTTATTGCCCATCTGGTCAGCCACGAACTGAAAAGTACTGACAGCCTGATCGCCGCCGTTCAGGCAGCTGTGCCCCGGCTGGAAGGTGCTTATGGCATGGTCGTTATGGATCGCAAAGACCCGGAGCGGCTGGTGGTTGCCCGTTCTGGCAGCCCACTGGTCATTGGCCTGGGACTGGGTGAAAACTTCATTGCCTCCGATCAGTTGGCGCTGTTTCCGGTGACTCGTCGTTTTATTTTCCTGGAAGAAGGTGATGTGGCTGAAGTGACCCGTACAGAGGTGTCTGTCTTTGATACGGATGGCAAAAGCATTACCCGTGCCGCCAGAGAAAGTAATCTTGAGCACGATGCCGGTGACAAGGGGCCATACCGGCACTACATGCTCAAAGAAATTCATGAGCAACCCGATGCCATTGCCAACACACTGGAAGGCCGACTGGGTGAGACAAAGTTGAACCTCGACATACTGGGTAAAAACGGTATCGAACTCCTCAATAAAACCAAAGCTATCCAGATTGTTGCCTGTGGCACCAGTTACCATGCCGGCATGGTAGCCCGTTACTGGTTTGAGGAGCTGGCCGGAATCCCCTGTCGTGTAGAAATTGCCTCAGAGTTCCGCTATCGCAAATTCTTTGTGCCTGAAGACTGTCTGTTCGTCACACTTTCCCAGTCAGGAGAAACGGCCGATACTCTGGCAGCTCTGAAACTGGCTAAAGAGATGGGTTACATGGCTTCCCTGAGTATTTGTAATGTTCCGGGTTCGTCCATGGTTCGTGAATCTGATATGGCCTTGATGACCCGGGCCGGAGCTGAGATCGGCGTCGCCTCAACCAAAGCCTTCACGACTCAGCTGGCCGCCCTACTGATGCTGGTAACGGCCATTGGTCGCCACACCGGAATGACCGAAGAACAGGAGGCTGAAGTCGTCAAAGCCCTGAGAGAATTGCCTCATATCATCAGCAGTACGCTGGAAATGAGCAGTGAAATTGAAGCGGTCGCTGAAGATTTTGCCGACAAACATCACAGCCTTTTCCTGGGGCGCGGCACTCAATACCCGATTGCCATGGAAGGTGCGCTGAAGCTGAAAGAAATCTCCTACATCCATGCAGAAGCCTATGCGGCGGGTGAATTGAAACACGGTCCATTGGCTCTGATTGATAACGATATGCCCGTAATTGTGGTGGCACCCAACAACGACCTGTTGGAAAAGCTGAAATCCAATATGGAAGAAGTACGCGCCAGAGGTGGCCAGCTGTTTGTCTTTGCAGACCGCCATGCCCGTCTGGTGGCAGGCGACGGAATTAAGGTATTGCCATTAGAGACAGCACCGGAAGTCGTTGCGCCCATTCTCTACACTGTACCTCTGCAACTGTTGTCTTACTACGTGGCCATTATCAAGGGAACAGATGTTGATCAGCCTCGTAACCTGGCCAAGTCTGTGACGGTGGAGTAGTCTGGGTTGTTGCCCGTTTTGTTGTTGTCGGTGGACATTAAAGTTTGGTAAATCACATACCCCCCGTGTCAGGATAGATGTCGCCTCTTTTGATTCATGACTCTCAGTAACCGAGAGTATTGAGAAAGAGGCTGTTATATCGTACTGAGTGTGCTGTTCATGGATCAGCATACTTCACCGGCTGTCTACACCAGCGGTGGTCAGGCCGGTGATTATGTATATCAGCCCTGACCTGGCTTCTACTGCCGGCGGGTTAGTATTAGCTGACTTTTCTCCCACCGATACAATTGACGATGAGTCTCAATTTTTAAACAGAACGGCGTAATTTGGATTAGAGTTCAATTTTTTTTCAAACTTGACAACATCTATAGCAGGTTCATCTTGATTGTCTTTGATATTCACTAACTCACGAAATGTTCCAAGACCAAGTTCATCAATTAACAGATCAACGATTTCATAATTTATTCTATAAAAGGAAAATAATTTGTGCAGAGGTGTGCAGCCATTGTTGTCTTTTAGTTTGAGCAACTCAACCAGATCAATGCGATCTGTTTTTGTCCGGCATAGGTGCTGCAGAATATTTTTTTGTGTTGATCCAGCCCTCGAGCGACGTATTCCTCCTTCTGCATCCAAGAGTACATGTAAAGGGGTTGAGCCATCGTTTTCCGAATGACTTTGCAAAAACGAGGTTAATCCATAGATTTTATCCAGCCATTCAACTGTATCAATCATATTTTTCTTATCTACGTGATTTTCACTAATAAGATTGCTCCTGAAAATAATATGCAATAAATTTTCACCAGTCTTCGGGTCTGTTTTTTCAAGAAAGGCTTTGCCTGAACCTTCCGGTCTTTCCACGATTGGCTCAAGGATATCTTTATAAACAAGCAAGTATAAATTATTACTCCCACCCAGTTCAGGCAAAAGCCACTCTCTTATCTGCTCCAGTGTCATCATTTTAATGATCTTCTGAAATATCGGCCTACTCAACATGATTTCTTTTTTGGCACTTTTACTTTCTAAAAAAAGCTCCCCCCAAAGATAACTTTTATCAGGGCTATTGATCGCAAGACAAGCAGTAGTAAACCGTTCCAGGATCTGAATCAATGGGCTTTGCTTTCCGTTCAACGGACTTAAAGCCCACTTGACAAAAGCATCTTTATCACCCCTATTCTCCTGTACCATAAGTAACGGCAAATGATTTTCCCTGGGGTATTTTTTTGTATAGAAGCTATGTTCAAATATATATGTAATAGCGTCTGTACATTGAGATGGGGTTGTTTTGCTGAAATCAGCTTCTGTAAGCTTCTTACCCTGCTTGTAGAGGTTAGCTAAAAAATATTTATAATGATCTTCAGACACATCCTTTGTTAATTGTGAATCGCTGATTTGGCTTTGGTAATAAGAGGCATCTTTCATGCGATCAGCTTTTAATGCAAGCTTATATAATTCAGCCGCGAGTAGATCCCGTTCGGTTCCGCTGTCGGTATCTGTCAGCATTTTGTTGAACCATTGCAGACTAACTCCTTTTTCCAAAATGTGCTGGAACAGGTTTTTTTGGTGTTTTGACCTGTAAAGTAAGAGTTTAATTCGTAATTGCGGGTCAGTAATCTGTGTCCAGAGATATTCAGCCAGAGACATATTTTTTTTGTTCAAGGCAACTACTATTGGATTTCGCTCTTGCTGTCTGAGCGCTCGATCGCTACTCACGGCAGATTGCTCCCAAATATTTGCATCACCAATAACCAGTTGATTCCGTTCGCTGGAATGCATATCACGTAATGTGTCTTTCACCTCATTACTGTGAAAAAATTTATCGTGGACTAACAGCTGTTGAAATACGGAATCGCCTTTTGCATTGGGCAAAGACAATACTTTAAATCTCAATAATGCAGATTGGATTAACTTGACAATACGCATAACAGTAACTGAATGATTTATTTCAAAGCACTTGTGCAACAGTGACTTGCCCGTTTCCACTTCCCATTTACAAAGTTCAAAAAGCTTGTTATCACTAAGTTTTGCCGCAATTAATTTTAAAAATTCCCAGCAGTGTACGTTTTTACAGGCCGTCAGAAAAACAGACTCATTGTTTTTGCCGGCAAATCTGAGCGCATCCAAAAAATCTTGATCACGCAGAAAATCTGACAGATAATTTAAACGCTCCCAGTATTTCTTATTACTTAGAGCCTTTCCTAGCACGTAATTCCCAAAATTAACAAACATGAACTGTAACAAGCTTTCATCAATATCGGGACCACCCTTCAGGAGTTTTTCTATCAATTCCCTGTTTTGTGTGAGAGCGGTATAAAACAGATATGTACTTTGATTATAAAGGCAGGCATATGCAATAGGAGGAGCATGATTATTTACCTTAAGGGTTACCATTTCCAGAAGTGTTTCCCTACCTAATTTCTGCTCCAGCTGCTTGAATAGTGACTCTTCTATAACGGAGCTGGCATAATGCAATAGTGTCAGACCATTATCGACAGACTTTAAAAGCATAATCCGCAATTCTTCCGTACTCAGCCGGTCAAATAAACACTTGAAAAAAACTTTGTTTGCCTCGGATTCCCTGGCTGCTTGCAAAAGTAAACTGGCGTGATTCTGGGTATAATGTTTAGTTAGAAAAGATCTAGGGGCCTCAGCCATCAAAAGGCTTTTGATCTCATCTTCTCTAAGTGCATATAATTGTTTCTCAAGTGTTGGATGGTCATTTTTTTGCAAAGATTCATAGATTTGCCCGAAACAATCAAACCAAGGCCTTATTGTTTCGGTGTTATTGCTTTCAGAATGGGGTCTATAATCAAGCCCGGTAGCCGGTATTTTAACAATCTCTTCTGCAGGCATGCATGCAGCACTTGAACTTTGCAGCTTGGCCAGTCGGGTATCTGCCAAGGATAAGTCCAGCATATCCACCTTCCTTTCTAAGCCTGTTTCTGCATAAGGCTTTGATGAAGTCATACCTTCTGGTTTAGTATTTGGAACTAACTGCTCATTTTTGAAGGGTAAAACTTTAGATTCTGGCATTTTTTTAGAGATTTTACCGCTCTGTGAATGATCGTCTGTAGAATTTGTCATCCTTTTTCGAGCAGTTTCATCCAAGACGAACTGAGAATTGGTTGATTTAATAGTATCCATAAGAATTATCTCCTTTTCTTGTGTATAAAATAACTGGATATAGCAATCGAGCCTTGTAACCACGCTATTGTTCGGCAATCTGTGTACCAACGTGGCGTTGGTGCTCCTCGCAATACCAGCTATTACTGTTCGTTTCCTTGACATGCTCATTACGGCAATTAGAAAGCAGGATAATAGTATTTGACAGTTACAATGGCTTTTAGTTCCCTGGAATTGAATCCAGCAGCATTTTTATGTAAGCGCTCATTTGAGGGCGTCTTCAAAAATCACAACCTGACTGCCAGACTTTCTCCTGCAAACAACGCAGGAGATGCGAAACATGAATCAACCGACAAGAAGCGCTTGAAATTGCAATCGCTTTGCTTTTTTGGTTGCTGAACTGAAATAATGACTATCTTGTTTTTTCTCTACTTGTTTGATTTATTCATGGGATTGTCCTCTTGTTGTATCCCCCCGTGTCAGGATAGATGTCGCCTTTTTTGATTCATGACTCTCAGTAACCGAGAGTATTGAGAAAGAGGCTGTTATATCGGATTGAGTGTGCTGTTCATGGATCAGCATACTTCACCGGCTGTCTACACCAGCGGTGGTCAGGCCGGTGATTATGTTTATCGGCCCTGACCTGGCTTCTACTGCCGGTGGGTTAGTATTAGCTGACTTTTCTGCCACCGATACAATTGACGATGAGTCTCAATTTTTAAACAGAACGGCGTATTTTGGATCAGAGTTCAATTTTTTTTCAAACTTGACAACATCTATAGCAGGTTCATCTTGATTGTCTTTGATATTCACTAACTCACGAAATGTTCCAAGACCAAGTTCATCAATTAACAGATCAACGATTTCATAATTTATTCTATAAAAGGAAAATAATTTGTGCAGAGGTGTGCAGCCATTGTTGTCTTTTAGTTTGAGCAACTCAACCAGATCAATGCGATCTGTTTTTGTCCGGCATAGGCGCTGCAGAATATTTTTTTGTGTTGATCCAGCCCTCGAGCGACGTATTCCTCCTTCTGCATCCAAGAGTACATGTAAAGGGGTTGAGCCATCGTTTTCCGAATGACTTTGCAAAAACGAGGATAATCCATAGATTTTATCCAGCCATTCAACTGTATCAATCATATTTTTCTTATCTACGTAATTTTCATTAATAAGATTGCTCCTGAAAATAATATGCAATAAATTTTCACCAGTCTTCGGATCTGTTTTTTCAAGAAAGGCTTTGCCTGAACCGTCCGGTCTTTCCACGATTGGCTCAAGGATATCTTTATAAACAAGCAAGTATAAATTATTACTCCCACCCAGTTCAGGCAAAAGCCACTCTCTTATCTGCTCCAGTGTCATCATTTTAATGATCTTCTGAAATATCGGCCTACTCAACATGATTTCTTTTTTGGCACTTTTACTTTCTAAAAAAAGCTTCCCCCAGAGATAACTTTTATCAGGGCTATTGATCGCAAGACAAGCAGTAGTAAACCGTTCCAGGATCTGAATCAATGGGCTTTGCTTTCCGTTCAACGGACTTAAAACCCACTTGACAAAAGCATCTTTATCACCCCTATTCTCCTGTACCATAAGTAACGGCAAATGATTTTTCCCGGGGTATTCTTTTGTATAGAAGCTATGTTCAAATATATATGTAATAGCGTCTGTACATTGAGATGAGGTTGTTTTGCTGAAAGCAGCTTCTGTAAGCTTCTTACCCTGCTTGAAGAGGTTAGCTAAAAAATATTTATAATGATCTTTAGACTCATCCTTTATTAATTGTGAATCCCTGATTTGGCTTAGGTAATAAGAGGCATCTTTCATGCGATCAGCTTTTAATGCAAGCTTATATAATTCAGCCGCGAGTAGATCCCGTCCGGTTCCGCTGTCGGTATCTGTCAGCATTTTGTTGAACCATTGCAGACTAACTCCTTTTTCCAAAATGTGCTGGAAGAGGTTTTTTTGGTGTTTTGACCTGTAAAGTAAGAGTTTAATTCGTAATTGCGGGTCAGTAATCTGCGTCCAGAGATATTCAGCCAGAGACATCATATCTTTTTTGTTCAAGGCAACTACTATTGGATTTCGCTCTTGCTGTCTGAGTGCTCGATCGCTACTCACGGCAGATTGCTCCCAAATATTTGCATCACCAATAACCAGTTGATTCCGTTCGCTAGAATCCATATCACGTAATATGTCTTTCACATTATTATTACTGTAAAAAAAATTATTTTCGACTAACAGCCGTTGAAATACGGAATCGCCTTCTGCATTGGGCAACGACAATACTTTAAATCTCAATAATGCAGATTGGATTAAATTGACAATACGCATAACAGTAACTGAATGATTTATTTCAAAGCACTTGTGCAACAGTGATTTGCCCGTTTCCACTTCCCATTTACAAAGCTCAAAAAGCTTGTTATCACTAAGTTTTGCCGCAATTAATTTATAAAATTCCCAGCTGTTTACGTTTTTACAGGCCGTCAGAAAAACAGACTCATTCTTTTTGCCAGCAAATCTGACCGCATCCAAAAATTCTTGACCAATCAGAAAATTTGACAGATAATTTAAACGCTCCCAGTATTCCTCATTATTTAGAGCCTTTCCTAGCACGTAATTCCCAAAATTAACAAACATGAACTGTAACAAACTTTCATCAATATCAGGACCACCCTTCAGGAGTTTTTCTATCAATTCCCTGTTTTGTGTGAGAGCGGTTTTAAACAGATATGTACTTTGATTATAAAGGCAGGCATATGCAATAGGAGGAGCATGATTGTTTACCTTAAGGGTTACCATTTCCAGAAGTGTTTCCCTACCTAATTTCTGCTCCAGCTGCTTGAATAGTGACTCTTCTATAACGGAGCTGGCATAATGCAATAGTGTCAGACCATTATCGACAGACATTAAAAGCATAATCCGCAATTCTTCCGTACTCAGCCGGTCAAATAAACACTTGAAAAAAACTATGTTTGCCTCGGATTCCCTGGCTGCTTGCAAAAGTAAACTGGCGTGATTCTGGGTATAATGTTTAGTTAGAAAAGGTCTAGGGGCTTCAGCCATCAAGAGGCTTTTGATCTGATCTTCTCTAAGTGCATATAATTGTTTCTCAAGTGTTAGATGGTCATTTTCTTGCAAAGATTCATAGATTTGCCCGAAACAATCAGACCAAGGCCTTATTGTTTCGGTGTTATTGCTTGCAGAATGGGGTCTATAATCAAGCCCGGTAGCCGGCATTTTAACAATCTCTTCTGCAGGCATGCATGCAGCACTTGAACTTTGCAGCTTGGCCAGTCGGGTATCTGCCAAGGATAAGTCCAGCATATCCACCTTCCTTTCTAAGCCTGTTTCTGCATAAGGCTTTGATGAAGTCATACCTTCTGGTTTAGTATTTGGAACTAACTGCTCATTTTTGAAGGGTAAAACTTTAGATTCTGGCATTTTTTTAGAGATTTTACCGCTCTCTGAATGATCGTCTGTAGAATTTGTCATCCTTTTTCGAGCAGTTTCATCTGAGACGAACTGAGAATTGGTTGATTTAATAGTATCCATAAGAATTATCTCCTTTTCTTGTGTATAAAATAACTAGATGTAGCAATCGAGCCTTGTAACTACGCTATTGTGTCGGCAATCTGTGTACCAACGTGGCATTGGTGCTCCTCGCAATACCAGCTATTACTGTTCGCTTCCTTGACATGCTCATTACGGTAGTCAGAAAGCAGGATAATTGTATTGACAGTTACAATGGCTTTTAGTTCCCTGGAATTGAATCCAGCAGCGTTTTTATGAAAAAATTAAGCACTTCTGCTTTTTTACAGCTAACCTTCGAAACTCATATAAACTTCAGAGAAATCTGAAAGCAGCAGAATTTAAACAGATAAAAAACACAACCCATAGACTGGTACGAAACTCCGTCGTATTTCTGAGAAATCTCCTTGACCAGTTGTTCAGTATTATATCGCTATGTGTTGATTCATGACCTTAGTTCAATGCTGGGTTTGTGAAGCATTGCTAGCACATTGCAGCGAATCAAATGCTAATCCGTTGCAACCTGTCTAAAACATCAAGAAGGGACTTTCTTTAGCTGTTAGCTGAATTTGACTAAACATAAATAGTAAATTCGGAGCCATTTAAAAAATGAATAATTTAGCCAGATGTACGACATTAATTTTAATTTTGACTGCACTTCCATTCGCTGCAAGTGGAAATACTGAAACACTCATTACAGTCAATCAAAATCCGGTAGGTACTACTCTTTCGAGTCAGAGAATACCTCATTTATTAAAAGCTCAGACCCACCTTCTGCTACACCAGGATTCTTACACAATGGCACAGCAGATACTGGCCACACTGAGAACTTCTGCGTCACTTGTGGGGGTCGCATTTTTACCCTACTACATAGCCGCCGTCGGCGAGGTTGTTCTCAGGCAGCCGTCAGCAGGCAGTCACTCTTATATAACCGATTTTTTCGCAGTATCTGCAATGACATTGGAGTCTCAGATCAGGGCATTTTTTATACTGATCAACCTGAAATTTTATTTTAACTATCTGACCAGTACGCTATCTGAATATGTGGATAGAGAAAACAAAATCCTTGCCTGTGACGCACAACTTCCCCGCAAAGGCATTATGCCTGTCTATCCTGAGCACCCCTGGCTGGCCAGTCATTATTATCAGCAGGTTGTATTCCCCGAAGATCAAAAGCCTTTCCTGGAAATCAATGTTCTGAATGATACGGGAAACAGTGCTGAAATTGATCCGCCTGAAGATATTCCGGAATGGGTCAATTTATATCAAACGCTTTCTGACAACCGTATGGATAAACTGACTATCCAAATTCAGGGGATCAATAATAACCTGTTAAAACTTATGATGAGTGGCGATCAGGTTTCTGAGGAAATAAACCTGCTTATTGACGCTGAAGCGGATGTTCAATGGGACTTAGAGACAATCACAACCCTCTGCTCACACTTTCAAGAGGATAAGGTTTACAGCCTCTTTCATGGACAAACCTTAAAGGCTGTTAACCGGGCCATTGAAAACGCACTGTCAGGCAATACCGCTGAACGGGAGCTTTTTTCCCCACCTTTAACCGATGTTTTAAAAAGTCAAAAAGGCGCTGCGGTAATCGGCCTGAGTAGTAGCCAGAATAACCCGGTATCACGACTGGTTTACTCTGATCATGATCTTTTTACACATCATCCGGGCTTTTTATTGCTCACTGACTCAAGTCAACATTCAGAGAATCTGTTTTCACTGGCTCTCAGTACGACATCAGATAGACTGGCTACGGGGATTTCGTCGCAAAAAATCTGGAGGCAAGATCATATCAATGACCTGATGTTATTACTCCAAATGGGAACCGGGCACTTGTTCTATCACTCCACGAATACCTATCTGGCAAGGTCGTCTAACTTTGGCGCAACCCCATCACCTCAACAGAGCAACTCCTTTAAAAACAGCCTGTCAAATGTTCGGGAGTCGACGACACAATTATCGAAACGCTCGGCAGTGCCTGTTTTTTTTAGATCATTGACACATAATTTCAAAGAGATGGCAGAAGCAGGCAAATCGCCTCTGCGCAACAGACTGCACAGGCAGGATGTTTCAGAAGCTGGAGTAGGTAGTGGCATAATCGCTGGTAGCCATGTCGCCACTCCACTGGTTTTGGGGGAAAGGACAGTTAATAAACATATAAAATATGGTGATAAATTTATAATGGTAAACCATTTATTTGATGAAGATCTTTTAAAAATGGTCAACGAAGAAGTAGACAAAGATCGCCGATTGTTTGATGCCGATTTTCTGAAAAGCGAGATTGATAAATCCACCGCTTGTGAATTTGAAATACCAAAGAATGATATTTTTGATCGTATCTTAGTCAGCTATCAGGGCACTAACATACGGCATTCAACGCTTTTGCATTCGAGGAACCAAAACTTAATTAGTCATTTTGATGAAAATGGCAAGATAAAAGAAAAAGAAGCGTTCAAGAAAAATATTATTCATACTCGTTCAGAAGCTGTTAAAGAGCTATGCTGTCAGGCATTAGAAAATATGGCTGATTCATTAGATTGGTCAGGTAAAAAAGTTGAAAAGATAAAGTTTTGGATAATTCGCTATCCCTCAATCAATCCTGACAGTTTTGAAGGATTCTTCTTCACACCCCAGAACGTTGTGGATATGCCCTGGCATCGCGACAAAGGGCTGGCAACTCTGGTCGTACAGTTGAATGACAACGATTGTGAGATTGAATATTCAGGCGGTGGGCTTAATATTGGCCAGTCTTCAAGCCCTGAGTTTGCTGTTGACTCGCCAGATGAAGGTACGAAAGAAACACATCGTTATAAAAGAAATTGCGGTTTTATCTTTACTAACAGGAAGGGGTTGGTTCACCAATGTGAAGATATAGACTTTAAAAGCAGTAATGGTCAGAAAAAAGTGGCAGAAAAACGCATAATGGCTGTATTAGCTGATGACTGGTAACCACAAAAGCTGTATGGCGAAATCACCCGCACCTTTAATCAGTAATGGCGAGTCTCAGCGAACCTATCTTGTTGTGGCAGGAGCCTGGCTGTGAGGTCAGGCTCATTCGATCATCAATCCTTCTTCCGAAGCTCAGTGATTTCCACTTGGTTAAGGTCACTGAAGGTCAATATATATCGGCCATCGGCGCTGATGTTGGCTGATCTGGACGCTATCTCATGTTGAACAGTGGCTTTTTTTACCCATGATCCATCGGGCCAAAGACTATAAATGTTCGCCATATTGTCATCACTGGCGGTTGTTATAACATGGCATCCATCGCCACTAAAGGCGGCTCGTTGAACCGGACCTTTGTGGTGAATGGTGGCTTTTTTTACCCAGGATTCAGTGGCCTCCAGACCATAGATTTTTGCTGTGTGATCGTCACTGGTGGTCACCAGGTGGCGTCCATCGGCGCTGAAGTCGGCTGACTTGACTGACTCATTGTGTAAAATGGTGGTCTCTCTTACCCATAATCCAGGGGCCCTCTGGCCATAGACCTCTGCCGTACCATCTCTGCTGGCGGTCACCATATGACTGCCATCGGCGCTGAAGTTGGCTGAGTAGGCCTCCTCATAGTCAGAAATCCTGACTATTTCTTTCCATGACCCATTGGCCTGTAGGACACAGATTTTTGCCGTACCATCTTTACTGGTGGTTGCCATATGGCGACCATCGGCGCTGAAAGTGGCTGAGGTGACAAAATAATTATGGGAAATGGTAGACTTTATTTCCCAGAATCCGTCGTCTCCCTGACCGTAGATTGTCGCATTGTTATTTGTATCGACAATCAACACATAACGGCCATCGTAGCTTAAACTGGTTGACCTGGCTGGACAATTATGCTTGACAGATTCTTTTTCTTCCCATGATCCATCGTCTTTCTGACTACAGATTTTCATTATGGCATCATAACCGTTAGTCACCACATGGCGACCATTAGCACTGAAGGCCGCCCACTTGACTGAAATTTTATGGAGAATGTTGGCTTTTATTTCCCATGATCCATCGTCCTCCAGACCATAGATTTTCACTGTGCAATCTTTACTGGCGGTCACCACATGACGGCCATCGGAACTGAAGGCGGCTGATCTGACCGCTTTGTTATGGTTAATAGTGGCTTTTAGTTTCCATGATCCATCGTTCTCCCGGCCATGGATTTCCACCACTTCAGCGACAGTGGCAATCAATGCATGGCGACAATCAGCGCTGAAGGTGGCCGACATGACAGTGTGACATTTGCTCATTTCGGCTGTTTTCACCAGGTCAAATTCTTCACATTGAGACATCAGTCTACTGTTGTTGAAAAGAAGCAGAGCAGGAAAATAAGCCTTATATTGATGTTTTATGAGTGACTCGACAGTGTCCTCATTGGCAAACGGCTTCAACCAATCACGGAGCTGTTGTTCATCTTTCGTCGATGCGATGGTCTTTAGTTGATCCTGGCGTGGTGAAGGAAACCGGCGGTACCAGGCTCTTTCCAGAACTTTCTCTCTTTCAACAAAATCGCGAAGATATTTGCATACTCTTGCTAAACGGGTAATCTCTCGAAAACTCAGATAGCGAATAATCAAAGATCTTGTTTCGTTGGGCAAATAGAAGAATGAAGATTGATTTTGGTTATATACACTAACGCCCCTGCCGGCACTGACACCTGTTGGTGTTTCCTCCAGTGAAAGCTGTTCAGGTGTTGGTGAGAGTGATCCGTCAATGCCGGAATGGCTTTCAATGGGCTCCATGCCTGATTTCTCCGTAGCTCTATAGTTGGTATTCATCCTTGCCTGGAAAGGACATTCGAAATTGATTCGATCTATTAGAGTCGGTTTGGTTATGGAAGTTCAAAATATTGAACAGCTTATTCCTTCTTCCTTAGTTCAGTCATTTTCGTCGTGGTATATTCATCGACGGTCAACACATGTCGGCCATCGGCGCTGATGGTGGCCAATCTGAGCTTCTCCTTGTGTCGAATAGTGGCTTTTTTTACCCATGATCCATTGGCCCCTGGTCCATAAATTTTTGCTTTTTTGTCACCTGCGTATTCTGGTCAGCTTGAACACCCATTCTGGTTCATTTGAACACCCTGGATCTCCTACGCATCACCCAGTCTGATTTTTAGTCCAAGTGTTCAAGTGTTTCCAGTTTTCCCAGCTTCTTGCGCATGGATTCCCCTTTCAGCGTAATCCTGTGGGCGTTGTGCATCAGGCGATCCAGAATGGCGTCTGCCAGAGTCTCATCACCGATGCTGCCATGCCATTGCCGGGTCGGTAGCTGGCTGGTAACCAACGTTGAACTTTGTTCGTGACGGTCATCCATCACTTCCAGTAAATCGTTGCGTTGCTGCTGGGTCAGAGGTTCCAGCCCCCAGTCATCCAGTATCAACAAATCCACCTTCGCCAGTTGCTTGAGTTGCCTGCTGTAGCTGCCATCACCATGGGCAAGGCTCAGCTCTTCCAGTAAGCGCGAGAGTCGGTAATAGCGGACACTGTAACCCTGTATGCAGGCCCGGTGTCCCAGTGCACAAGCCAGGTAACTTTTACCACTGCCACAAGGTCCGGTAATCAGCAGGTTCCTGTGCCTGTTTAACCAGTCCTCGCTGGACAGTGTGGCTATTTGGACTTTCTTCAACCCCCGGGGATGTTCGTAGTCAATGTCGTCTACCCGTGCAGCCAGCTTAAACCTGGCCGCCCTCAGTAACCGGGCAAGACGTTTGTTATTGCGCTCGGTCTCTTCCTGTTCTGTCAGGAGGGCCAGCCGCTCCACAAAGCTCAGGCTGTCGTAGGTGCCGGGCTGCTCCAGTTGCTGAGCCAGGGCATCGGCCATGCCTGTCAGGCGCAGTGACCGCAGACGGTTCAGAGTTTGATTCATCATGATACGTCTCCGGTTACTGATAGCTGGCTGCACCACGAACATTTTCGTGGCTGTCATGAAGAGGTAGTGTCGTTTGTTTCACCTCAGGTTGAAGAGCCTGTTTGTCTTTACCTGATTGCAGGATCGCCCGGATATTCTTGAGTCGGTAACCTTTGATTTTCCGGGCATGGGCGCAAGCATTGTTTAACCGGTCAGCTCCGTAATCCCGTTTGAGGTTCAATAACCCCAGGCAAGACCGATAAGCCTGCTCCGGATGCTCACGACTGTTCAACAGATACTGAGTTATCCAGTGAACATCGGGGCCCAGCTGTTTTGCCCACTCCAGCAGTCGTTCCGGTGTCCACTCCTGGTGCTTGCTATGTCGTTCAGGCATATGGGCTGATTGAGTGGTAAAACCGGTTGTGAACTTACGGGGGTGACAGGCCACAACTTCACCTTTGCAGAAGACAGTGACCGTATGTTCTGTTGCCTGAACTTCCACCTCTTTCTTGACCAGCTGATGAGGCACTGAGTAGTAATGGCCTTTACAGTGAATGTGATAGTCAATGTTCACCCTGGCTTTGCTGAACTCAGCGTACTCAAAGGCCTGTTTGGGCAAAGGTCGCAAAGCGGGTTCGTCCAGTTGCTCAAAGGTACTTCGTCGTGTACCTGGCAGTTTTTGAAAGGGCTTAAGGTTGAGTTCAGTCAACAGCTCCCGTATACGACTGTTCAGTTCTGCCAGGGTAAAGAAGGTCTCATGACGAAGTCTGGCCAGTATCCAGCGTTCAACCAACTGCACACCCACTTCGGCTTTCGCCTTGTCCTTGGGCTTGTAGGGCCGAGCTGGAATGACCGCCACCTGGTAGTGGTTGGCCAGGTGTTGGTAAGCCGGGTTCAGGTCCGGTTCATAACGGCAAGTCTTACTGACACCGCTCCTGAGGTTGTCTGGTACCACGACAGCTGGAATACCTCCAAAGAACTCAAAGGCCCGAACATGAGACCCCAGCCAGTCTTCGGACTTCTGGGATAGGGTGGCTTCTGCGTAGGTGTAGTTAGAGGCTCCCATCACCGCTACGAAAATCTGGGCGTTATGGGCGATCTCACCGGTCTTTGGATTAACGACAGGGACCGTAAGACCGGCGTAGTCTACAAACAATTTTTCACCCGCCTTGTGATGCTGTCGCATGGAACGTTTCTGGCAGCCCAGCCACTGATTGTAGCGGTGACAGAACTGCGAGTAGCTGTAGGCATTGAGAGTGCTCTCCTGGCAGTACTCCTCCCAGAGTGTTTGCTTGGTCACCTCCTTGCGCTTGAGTGACTGGTGAATAACGCCCCAGTCCGGGTCGACCAGCCCCTGGCGGCTCGACAGTGGGGGCTCAGGGAACAATGTTTGCACCAGGGTAGCCTCAGAGCAATCGGAGGACAGAGGCCAGCTGAGTGGGGACCGCTCAAAGGCCTGAACGTAGTTGGACACAGTGCCAACACTGACCCGCGTGCTGCGAGCTATTTGCCGGATGCTGAGGCGGCACTCAAAGCGCATCCGAAGTATTTCTTGAAGTTTTCGCATGGAAATCCTGTTATTTGGCATGACTGCTGTCCTTTCTGTTTAGAAAGGTCAGCGGCTAAAGTTCAAGGAAATCAATGCGTAAGAGATAATCTACCGAAAGAAGAGGTTTCAGATTCTGGAGGCTTGAACACGGATTCTGGGCAGTTGAACAGCAATTCTGGAAATCTCCAAAAAGTGTTCAAGAGTTGACAGAATGGGTGTTCAAGTGCTGCCAGAATAGGTGTTCAAGAGTTAGCAGAATCAGTGTTCAAGCGATGCCAGAATATGCATCACCTATGGCGGTCGTAACGACATGGCAACCATCAGCACTAAAGGCGGCTGGTCGAACCCAGCCTTTGTGGGCAATGGTGGCTTTTTTTCTCCATGATCCGGAGGTCTCCCGGCCATAGATTTTTGCCCTGTGATCTTTACTGGTGGTCACCAGGTGGCGGCCATCGGGACTAAAGTTAGCTGAGATGACTGATTGTTTGTGTTTAATGGTGGCCTCTTTTACCCACGACCCGGGGGTCTCCTGACCATAGATTTTTGCTGTACCATCTTCACTGGCGGTCACCAGATAGCTGCCATCGGCGCTGAAGGTGGCTGAGTAGACCAAATCATCATGACAAATTTTGACTATTTCTTGCCATGATCCATCGGCCTGCAGGGCACAGATTTTGGCCGAACAATCTTCACTGGCGGTTGCCAGATGACGTTCATCGGCGCTGAAGGTGGCTGAGTAGACAATACCCCCATGAGTAATGGTGCCTTTTACTTTCCATGATCCATCTTCCTCCTGACCATAGACTGTGGCATTTCTATCAAAACCGTCGACCAACACATGACGGCAATCGGCGCTCAAGCTGGCTGAGGTAACCGGGCCATTATGTTTGATAGTGGCTTTTTCTTCCCATGATCCATCGGTCTTCAGACCATAGATTTTCACCTTCTCATCCATACTGGCAGTCACCAGATGGCGGCCATCAGCACTGAAGTTGGCCGACCTGACCGAAGCTTGATGGTAAATGATGGTCTTTACTTCCCATAAGCCATTGTCCCCCAGACCACAGATTCTCGATGTGCGATCATAACTGGCGGTCACCAGATGCCTGCTATCTGGACTGAAGGAGGCTGATCTGACCCAATTCTCATGGGAAATGGTGGCTTTTGTTTTCCATGATCCATCGGTCTTGCGGCCATAGATTCTCACCTTACCCATACTGGCGGTTACCAAGTGGCAACCATCGGGACTGAAGGTGGTTGTGGTGATCTGGTAATTATGGCTAGTTTTTTTTCTGGTCACCCTGTGAAATTTTTCACATTGAGACATCAGTTTACTGTTGCTGAAAAGTAACTGAGCAGCAAAATAACTGCTCTTTCTTTGTTTTATGAGTGACTTGATCGTGCCTTTATTCGCTAATGGCTGCAACCAATTACTGAGTTGTTTCTTATCTTTTTCTGTAACGATGGTCTTTAGTTGATATTGGTGTGCTGAAGGAAACCGGCGAATCCATGCTCTTTCCAGAGCCTTATTATTTTCAACATGATCACGAAGATATTTGCATACCCTTACTAAACGGGTAATCTCTCGAAGACCCAAATAGCGAATGATCATAGATTTTGTTTCGTCGGGCAAACGGAAGAATGAAGATTGATTTTGGTTATATACAGCAACGTCCCTGTCGGCACTGACACCTGTCGGTGCTCCCTCCAGTCGAGGTCTCTTGGGTATTGGCGAGAGTGAACCGTCATTGCTGGACGTGTTGTTCAAAGGGTTCATGCCGGGCTTCTCCAGAGCTCCAATGTCAGTATTTATCCTTGCTTAAAAAGGTCATTCAAAATGGATTCGATCAGTTAGAGTCGGTTTTATAATGAAAGTTCAAAATACTGAGGTCAGTGTAACCAAGAAAAAAACAGCCCTGATCCGGGAAAATGGCAGGAAGAAATTTTTTTATTAAGAGCCCGGTGCAAAAATTGCCACCGGGCTTTCGATATAACGCTATTTTTTAATTGGTTCTCACCAAAATTAAGCTTAATTACTGTTCATTTAGAAACAGTCCGTGCAAGAAACTATTATTCACTTTGCGCGGTCATTTCAGCAAAAAAAGCTTCTAATTTTTGAGGTTTATCTAAAAAGATAGAATACATTTGACTGGCAAAATCATCAGGAAATACATCACTAACCCCGGCATCTAAACTTTCGAATGTCCTGATTGCCACCTCTTCAGGAGCAGGTTTATCCATCTCAATGCCTTCAGCCAGGCGAGTGTCCGTTGGGCCGGGATAGACCCCTAAAACCCGTATCCCAAACCCGCTTAAATCTGCTCGCAACCCCTGAGTGTAAGAATGCAATGCTGCTTTTGTTGCTGAATAAGGCCCTAAAGATGGGAAATTACTTATGGCCGCAATGGACGAAATATTAATGATGGCCGCTTGATTAGACGCTTTTAATTTCGGCAGTAAAGCATGGGTCAGCGCCATTGGACCCAATAAATTTACTTCCATTTCTTTGCGTGCCACCTCAAGGGCTCCGGGCTCGGTGGTGTGGATTCCTGTGGCAATCCCCGCATTGTTAATAAGAATATCCAGCTCTGGTACGGATTCCCTCACGTTGGTCACATGCGCGTTATTCGTTACATCCAACTGGATGGGCTTAATCACCCGGGGGTCAAGGGCAATGACTGACGGCAAATTATCCAGATCACGAGCAGCGGCGTAAATGGTTTTAGCGCCCTGTGCCAATAAAATCTTTACAAAACCTTCTCCAATCCCTCGATTGGCACCTGTTACCAACACGACTTTATCTTTAACTGAAAACGACATAAGACTCTCCTTAACGGTAAAGAATGGGCAACTTTGCAGCGGCAGAATGACCCCTTCAGGCTGATTCGATAATCAATTGCTCCCACGTAGTTCAGTGATTCTAGCCGTGTAATCTTCACTGGCGGTCACTATATATCGGCCATCGGCGCTGAAGGTGGCTGAGGTAATCGGCCTCTTGTGAGAAATGATGGCTTTTATTACCCATGATCCATTGTGTCCCAGACCATAAATTTTCGCCTTTTTGTCGCAACTCGCGGTCACCACGAGGCACCCATCGGGGCTGAAGGTGGCTGACAGGACCCAATCGTCGTGGGTGATGGTAAGTTTTTCTACCCATGACCCATCGGCCCGGAGGCCATAGATTTTCGACGTATTGTCAGCACTGGTGGTCACCACATGGCGGCCATCGGCGCTGAAGTTGGCTGAAGTGGCTGCCCTGATGTGGTTAATGGTGGCTTCTTTTTCCCATGATCCAGAGGCCTTCAGACCATAGATTTTTGCCGTGTTATCTTTACTGGCAGTGACTACATGGAGGCCATCGAGGCTGAAGGAGGCTGAGTAGACTGCACCCTCATGACTAATGGTGGCTTTTTCTTCCCATGAACTATCGTCCTGCAGGCCGTAGATTTTTGCCGTGTGATCTTCACCCGCAGTCACTACATATCGGCCATCGGCGCTGAAACTGGCTGAGAAGACTTTATCCTCATGGGCGATGGTGGTCTTTTCTTCCCATGACCCATTAGCTTTCCGGACATAGATTTTTGCCATGTGATCGATACTTGCGGTCAGGACATGACGGCCATCGCAGCTGAAGCTGGCTGATTTGACCGGACCATCATGTTGAATGGTGGCTTTTATTGACCATGATCCATCGTCGTCCCGACCACAGATTTTTGCCGTGTGATCGTGACTGGCAGTCACCACGTGGCTGCCATCAGCACTGAAGCTCGATGTGTTGATCCAACTATTATGGGAAATGGTGGTTTCTACTTCCCATGAGCCATCATCTCTTTCACTACAGATTTTCGCTGTGTGATCACGGCTGGCGGTCACCAAATGACGGCCATCGGCACTAAAGGTGGCTGATATGACCCAACGATTATGGGAAATGGTCGTTTTTTCTTTCCATGATCCATCGGCCTCCCGGGCACAGATTTTCACAGTACTATCCAAACTGGCGGTCACTAGATGGCGGTTATCGGTGCTTAGAGTAGCTGTCTCCACATCGTGACGATGGATAATGGTTGCTTTTTTCACCAGGTGGAATTTTTTACATTGAGACATCAGTTTACTCTTGTTAAAAAGGACCAGAGCATGAAAATAAGCGCTATCTCGATGTTTTACGAGTGACTCGACAGTGTCTTCATTCGCAGACGGCTTAAGCCAGTCACGGAGTTGTTGCTCATCTTTTGCCGTAACGAGGGTCTTTAGTTGATATTGGTATGGTGAAGGAAATCGGCGAATCCATGCTCTTTCCAGAGCTTTATCGTTTTCAACAAGATCGCGAAGATATTTGCATACCGTTACTAAACGGGTAATCTCTCGAAGACCCAAATAGCGAATAACCATAGATTTTGTTTCGTTGGGCAAACAGAAGAATAAAGATTGATTTTGGTCATATACAGTAATGTCCCTTCCTGCACTGACACCCATTGGTGCTTCCTCCGGTTCAGGCTGCCTGGGTGTTGGCGGGTTTGAAACGTCGGTGCTTAAATGGCTGTTCATTGGGTCCATGCCCGATTCCTCAACGGCTTCAAAGTCAATATTTATCCTCCCATAGAAAAGGAGGCTCAAAATGGATCAGGTCTGTTAGAGTCGGCTTTGTAATGGAAGTTCAAAATATTGAAGTCTTTACACTCATTAGCTCATCAAAATTTCCGCAGTTCAGTGATTCTTACCTTGTGATCATCACTGACGGTCAACACATGTCGGCCATCGGGGCTGAAGGTAGCTAAGGAGATCCCCTCCTTGTGAGAAATGATGGCTTTTTTTACCCATTTTCCATTGGGTCCCAGACCATAAATTTTTACTTTTTTGCCATCATAGGCAGTCGTCAACACATGGGAACCATCAGCACTGAAAATGGCTTCTGATAAATAACCTTTTTTCTGGCAAATAATGGTTTTTCTCTCCCATGATCCATCTTCCCGCAGGCCATAGATTAATACCTTGTTATCAGTTCCATTAATCGCCAGATGGCGGCCATCGGGGCTGAAGGTGGCTGAGTGCATGCCCTTCTTGCGCTTCTTGCGAGAAATGCCGGCTTTTCTCACCCATGATCCGGCGGCCTTCTGGTTATGGGCTTTTGCCGTGTTATCTTCACTGGCGCTTACCAGATGGCGGCTATCGGCGATGAGGCTGGCTGAGTGGATCGCATCATCATGAAAAATTCTGACTTTATAGCCACTGATGACGGTCACCAAATAGCAGCTATCGGGGCTGAATGAGGCTGAGCAGACAGTATTGTCATGAACAATTGTGGCTGTTTCTCTCCATGATCCATCGTCCTGCAGGTCACAGATTTTCGCCGTACGATCTTCAGCGGTGGTGACCAGGCGGCGGCTATCGGCACTGAAGCTGGCTGAGAAGACCATGCCCTCATGGCTAATGGTGGCTTTTACGCCCCAGGATCCATCCTCCTCCTGGCCATAGATTGTCACCGTGTTATTTGAACTCACTATCAACAAATGACGGCTATCTGAGCTGAAGCTGTATGACTTGATCGTACCCTCATGTTTAAAAGCGGCCTTTTCTTCCCAGGCTCCACTGGTCTCCTGACCATGGATTTTCACCGATTCATAATGACTGGCAGTCAACAGATAGCGGCCATCGGGGCTGAAGGTGGCTAAGATCGGAGCCTCATGGGAAATGGTGGATTTTACTTCCCATGATCCATCATCCTGCTGAACATGGATTTTCGCAACTTTAAGGTTATTTCCATCGGAAATCAGAAAATGCCGGGTATCGGAGCTGAAGCTGGCTGATAAGACCAGACCATTAAGGTTAATAGTGTCTTTTGCTTCCCAGGAGCCATCGGTCTTCTGGCCACAGATTTTCAACGTACAATCATAACTGGCGGTCATCATAAAGCGGCCATCGGCGTTGAAGCTGGCTATGGTGATCTTTCTGAAATGGGTGGTTTTGATTTTATTAACCGACTTAAATTGTTCACATTCAGACATCAGTTTACTGTTGTTGAAAAGAAGCAGAGCAGGAAAATAAGTACTCAGCCGTTGTTTTATGATTGGCTCGACAATGCCCTGAGGTGCAAAAGGGCTCAACCAGTCACGGAGTTGTTGCTCATCTTTTGCTTTAACGATGGTCTCTAGTTGATATTGGTGTGGTGAAGAAAATTGGCGATACCAGGCTCTTTCCAGAAGTTTATCTTTTTCAATAAGATCGCGAAAATATCTGCATACCTTTTTTAAATGGGTAATTTCGCGAAAACCCAAATAGCGAATAATCATAGATTTTGTTTCGTTGGGCAAATAGAGGAATAAAGATTTATTTTGGTCACATGCGGTAACGTCCCTGCCTGCACTGACACCTGTTGGTCCTTCCTCCAGTCGATGTTGCTTGGGTATTGGCGGGTGTGAAACGTCGATGTTGGAATTGCTGTTCATAGGGTCCATGCCCGATTCCTCCCTGGTTCCAAAGTCATTATTTTTCCTTGCATAGAAAAGTACACTTAAAATGTATTAGTTCTATTAGAGTCGGTTTTGTAATGGAAGTTCAAAATATTGAAGTCAGTGGAATTAAGAAAATGAAGAGTCCTGGTCCGGGAAAATTCATTTCTGCAAAAAGCATTTCTATCTGATAGCCGTCTGCAGTCAATGGGTTTTAAACTCATTAGCTCATCAAAGTTTCCGCAGTTCAGTGATTCTTACCTTGTAATCATCACTGACGGTCAACACATGTCGGCCATCGGGGCTGAAGGTAGCTGAGGAGATGCCCTCTTCGTGAGAAATGATGGCTTTTTTTACCCATGTTCCCTTGGGACCCAGACCATAAATTTTTGCCATTTTGTCATTATCGGCCCAGGTCACCAGATGGGTACCATCAGGACTGAAGGTGGCTTCTGAGAAATAACCTTTGTGGTAAATGATGGTTTCTTTCTTCCATGATCCATCTTCCTCCAGGCCATAGATTATTACCTTGTTATCAGTGCCGTTAATTGCCAGATGCTGGCCATCGGGGCTAAGGGTGGCTGAGTGGATGTCCTTCTTGTTAGAAATGGTGGCTTTTTTCACCCATGATCCGGCTGCCTTCTGGTTACCGGCTTTTGCCGTGTTATCTTCTCTGGCGTTTACCAGGTGGCGGCTATCGGCGATGAAGCTGGCTGGGTAATTCGCATCATCATGAAAAATTCTGACTTTTCTTTGAGTGACGGTCACCAAATAGCAGCTATCGGGGCTGAATGTGGTTGCGAAGACAGTATCGTGATGAACAATTGTGGCTGTTTCTCTCCATGATCCATCGTCCTGCAGGTCACAGATTTTCGCCGTACGATCATCAGCGGTGGTGACCAGGCGGCGGTTATCGGCGCTGAAGGTGGCTGAGAAGATCTTACCCTCATGGGTAATAGTGGCTTTTACATCCCAGGAAGCATCGTCCTGCAGACCATAGATTGTCACAGTGTTATATGAACTGGCGATCAACAAATGACGGCTATCTGAGCTGAAGCTGAACGACATGATCCTATTATCATGTTTAAAAGCGGCTTTTTCTTTCCATAATCCATCGGTCTCCTGACCATGGATTTTCACCAAATTATACTGATTGACGGTCAACAGATAGCGGTCATCGGGGCTGAAGGTGGCTGAAATGATACTACCCTCCTGGGGGATGGTAGCTTTTACTTTCCATGATCCATCGCTCTCCTTAACATGGATTTTCGCAGTCTCAGAGTTATCTCCATCGGAAGTCAGAAGATGACAGGTATCAGAGCTGAAGCTGGCCGCAAAGAGTGGACCACCAGGGTTAATAGTGTCTTCTGCTTCCCATGATCCATCGGTCCTACGGTCACAGATTGTCAACGAACCATCGTCGTCACTGGCCATGATAAAGCTGGCATTAGCGCTGAAGCTGGCTATGTAAACCTCGTCAAAATGGGTGATTTCGTTTTTTTTCACTAACTTGAATTTTTCACATTCAGACATCAGACTGCTGTTGTTAAAAAGAAGCAGAGCAGGAAAATAAGTACTCAGTCGTTGTTTTACCATTGATTCGACAGTGCCCTGAGGTGCAAAAGGACTCAACCAATCACGGAGTTGTTGCTCATCTTTTGACTTAACGATGGTCTTTAGTTGATTTTGATGTGGTGAAGAAAATCGGCGATACCAGGCTTTTTCCAGAAGTTTATGGTTTTCAACAAGATCGCAAAAATATCTGCATACCTCTTTTAGGCGGGTAATCTCTCGAAAGCCCAAGTAGCTGATAATCATAGTTTTTTTTTCGTCGGGCAAACAGAAGAATAAAGATTGGTTTTGGTCATATACAGTAACGTCCCTGCCTGCACTGACACCCGTTGGTGCTTCCTCCGGTACAGGTTGCCCGGGTGTTGGCGGGTTTGAAACGCCGATGCTGGAATGGCTGTTCATGGGATCCATACCCGATTCCTCCCTGGTTCCAAAGTCATTATTTATCCTTGCGTAGAAAAGGACATTTTCAAAATGGATTCGATATTTAGAGTTGGTTTTGTAGCGGGAGTTCATAACATTGAGGTCAGTGAAACTAAGAAAACCTGAGCTCAATGCAAAAAAACAGAGTCCTGATCCCGGGAAATGATAGAAAGAAACATTTCATTAAGAGCCCACTGCAAAAATTGCCATCGAGCTTTTGATATAACGCTGTTTGCTGATAGGTTCCGAGAAAAAATACATTCATTCGATCATCAATCGTTCTTCCATAGTTCGGTGATTCTCATCTTGTGATCTCCACTGGCGGTCACCAGATGTCGGCCATCGACGCAGAAGGTGGCTGAGATGACGGCTTTATCGTGTACGACGGTGGCTTTTTTTACCCAAGATCCATCCTTCCCCAGACCATAAATTTGCGCGGTGTTATCGTCACAGGCGGTCACCACAAGGCAACCATCGGCACTGAAGGTGGCTGATCGGACCCTATCTTTGTGGGCTATGGTGGCTTTTTTTACCCAGGATCCACCGGCCTCAAGTCCATAGATTTTCGCTGTTTTATCAAAACTGGCGGTCACTAAATGGCGGCCATCGGCACTGAACCCGGCTGACGTGATATGATCATTGTGTTCAATGATGGCTTTTTTTGCCCATGATCCGGGGTTCTCCTGACTATAGACTTGCGCCGTATTATCATCTCTTCCGGTCACCAGATGGCAACCATCGGCGCTGAACTTGACAGAGTAGAAAAAAATATCATGAGAAATCGTGGTTATTTCTTTCCATGATCCATCGTCCAGCAGGCCACATATTTTCGTTGTATTATCGGAACTGACGGTTGCAAGATGGCGGCAATCGTCGCTGAAGATGTATGAGTGGACAAAATTATTATGGTTAATGGTGGCTTTGACTTCCCATGACCCAATGGTCTCCTGACCGTAGATTTTGATAGTGCTGTGTCCAACGCATATCAAAACATGACAACCATCGGAGCTGAGGCAGGCCCAATCGACACTACCCGGATCAGCAATGGTGGCTTTTGCTTGCAATGAGCCATCGTCCTCCAGACCATAGATTGTCGCAACGTCAGATGTATTGACAACCAGCAGATGACAGCCATTGGCGCTGAAGCTGGCCAATCTGATCGGAGTATCACAGTTAATAATGTGTTTTGCTTCCCATGATCCATCGGTCTTCTGGCCATAGACTTTCAGCGTATCGGAACTGGTGGTCAACGCATGGTGACCATCAGCACTGAAGGTGGCTGAGAAGACCCGAAAATTATGGGCAATGGTGGCTTTTGCTTCCCATGATCCATCCTCCTTCATACCATAGATTTCCACCCTGAAACGACTGACGGTCAACACATGTCGGTTATCGGTGCTGAAAAAGGCTTCATAGATCCAACCATTCATGGGAGTGGAGGCTTTTACTTTCCATGATCCATCGGTCTCCTGACTACAGATCTTCACTGTACCATCTTCACTGGTGGTCACTAAGTGGCGGCTATTGGCGCTTAAGGTGACTACAAAGATATCATCAGGATGATGGGTAATTTCGATCTTTGTCTGTAAGTTAAATGTTTCACATTGGGACATCAGTTTACTGTTATTGAAAAGGAGCAGAGCAGGAAAAGAAGTACTCTTTTGTTGTTTTACGAGTGATTCGACAGTGTCCTTATTCGCAAACGGTTTCAACCAGTCACAGAGTTGTTGCTCATTTTTTGCGGTAGCGATGTTCTCCAGTTGATATTGGTGTGGTGAAGGAAACCGGCGATACCAGGCTCTTTCCAGAGCGTTATGGTTTTCAACAAGATCGCGAAGGTATCTGCATACCTTTGCTAAACGGGTAATCTCCCGAAAACCCAGATAGCGAATAATCATGGTTTTTGATTCGTCGGGCAAAGAGAAGAATGAAGATTGATTTTGGTTATATGCAGTAACATCGCTGCCTGCAAGGGTGCCCGTTGGCGCTTGCTCGAGTCGAGGCTGTTTGGGTGTTGGTGAGAGTGAACCGTCATTGCTGGAATTATTGTTCAAAGGGGTCATGTGCAGCTCCTCCAGAGCTTCAGAGTCAATATTTATCCGCGCGTAGAAAAGGACATTCGAAATGGATAACTCTGGTTTCCATGCTTTCAGGCCCAGCGGTTCCCCGTGTGGGAATGAGTGATTCGATCTGTTTGACTCGGTTTTGTCATGGAAGTTCAATCTATTGATATAACGCTGTTTGCTAATCGGCTCAGAGTAAAAATACGTTCATCCGATCATCAATCGTTCTTCGATAGCTCAGTGATTCTCACCTTGTGATCTTCACTGGCAGTCACCAGGTGTCGGCCATCGACGCAGAAGGTGGCTGAGATGACGGCTTTATCGTGTACAACGGTGGTTTTTTTTATCCATAATCCATCCTTCCCCAGACCATAAATTTGCGCGGTGTTATCCTCACTGGCGGTCACCACAAGGCAACCATCGGCGCTGAAAGTGGCGGATCGGACCTTATCTTTGTGGACTATGGTGGCTTTTTTTACCCAGGATCCATCGGCCTCATGGCCATAGATTTCCGCTGTTTTATCATAACTGGCGGTCACTAAATGGCGGCCATCGGCACTGAACCCGGCTGACGTGATATGATCACTGTGTTCAATGGCGGCTTTTTTTACCCATGAACCAGGGGTTTCCTGACTATAGACTTGCGCCGTTTTATCATCACCGATGGTCACCAGATGACGACCATCGGCGCTGAACTTGACAGAGTGGACAAAACGATCGTGATAAATCGTGGTTATTTCTTTCCATGATCCATCGTCCTGCAGGTCACATATTTTCGCTGTATTATCGAAACTGGCGGTTGCAAGATGGCGGCAATCGTCGCTGAAGGAGTGTGAGTGAGCAAAATTATTATGGTTAATGGTGGCTTTGACTTCCCATGACCCAGTGGCTTCCTGACTGCAGATTTTCAAAATTTCATGTCCAATGCGGATCAGCGCATAACGGCCATCAGAGCTGAGGCAGGCCCAATTGACACCATCCGGATCAGTAATGGTGGCTTTTGCTTGCAATGATCCATCGACCTCCAGATCATAGATTGTCGCAACGTCAGATGCATTGACAACCAACAGATGACGACCATCGGCGGTGAAGTTGGCCAACCTGATCGGAGTATCACAGTTAATAATGTATTTTGCTTCCCATGATCCATCGGTATTCTGGCCATAGATTTTCAGCGTATTATCCATACTGGCGGTCAACGCATGGCGACCATCAGCACTGAGTGCGGCTGAGAGGACCCAACGATTATGGGAAATGGTGGCTTTTGCTTCCCATGATTCATCCTCCTTCATACCATAGATCACCGCCTTGCGACGACTGATGACCAACAGATGGCGGCTATCGGCGCTGAAAACGGCTTTTTTGACCCAACCATTATCGGAAGTGGAGGCTTTTACTTTCCATGATCCATCGCTCTCCTGGCTACAGATCTTCACTGTATTATCCAAACTGGCGGTCACCAGGTGGCAGCCATCGGCGCTTGAAGTGACTGCTAAGATTTTGCTGTGATGGGTAACTTCGTTTTTTGCCTCTAAGTTAAATGTTTCACATTGAGACATCAGTTTACTGTTGTTAAAAAGGAGCAGAGCAGGAAAACAAGTACTCTTTTGCTGTTTTACGAGTGACTCGACAGTGTCTTTATTCGCAAACGGCTTCAACCAGTCACGGAGTTGTTGCTCATCTTTTGTAGTAGCTATGGTCTTTAGTAGATGTTGGTGTGGGGAAGGAAACCGGCGATACCATTCTCTTTCCAGAGTTTTATGGTTTTCTAAAAGGTCGCAAAGATATTTGCATACCTTTGCTAAACGGGTAATCTCCCGGAAACCCAGATAGTGAATAATCTTGGTTTTTATTTCATCGGGCAAACGGAAGAATGAAGATTGATTTTGGTTATATGCAGTAACATCCCTGCCTGCAACGATGCCCGTTGGCGCTTGCTCGAGTCGCAACTGCACAGGTGTTGGCGAGAGTGAACCGTCATTGCTGGAATTGTTGTTCAAAGGGTTCATGAGCAGCTCCTCCAGAGCTCCAGAGTCAATATTTATCCCCATAGAAAAGGACATTCAAAATGGATTCGATCTTTATAGACTCGGTTTTGTCATGAAAGTTCAAACTATTGAGGTCATTGGCATTAAGAAGACGAAAGCCAGGCACTGTTAACAAAAATATGCGCCATGGGCAGGCGGTTACGAACAACCAGCCTTTCAGGATGCCATCGGGTTATGCGGGTCGTGGAGTACAGATTGAAGTAGCAGGCACCAGCCCGGTGCGGCAACTGCAAGCGGCGCAGAGTGTGAGTGAGTTGGCTTAAACATGAAAGTACCAGTTTACCGCCAGTACGGAAGCAATGGTCAGCAGGGCGCTGCCAAAGGTGACAAGGTATTGCAGGTTGATGGTGGTGTGGATTTCGGTTTTCAGTTCGGCGTATGCCCTGATGCTGTCCATTTTCACTTCGTAGTAGCGGGCGTCTGACTCGGCTTTCCTGATTGACCCTCCGGCCAGTGCCGAGGATCAACTTGGAGAATGATAGAAAGACATTAGTTCAGTGATTCTCACCATGTGATCTTCACTGGCGGTCACCAGGTGTCGGCCATCGACGCAGAAGGTGGCTGAGATGACGGCTTCATCGTGTACAACGGTGGCTTTTTTTACCCATGATCCGTCCTTCCCCAGACCATAAATTTGCGCGGTGTTATCCTTACTGGCGGTCACCACAAGGCAACCATCGGCACTGAAGGTGGCTGATCGGACCCAATCTTTGTGGACTATGGTGGCTTTTTTTACCCAGGATCCACCGGCTTCACGGCCATAGATTTTCGCTGTTTTATCATAACTGGCGGTCACCAAATGGCGGCTATCGGCGCTGAACCCGGTTGAGATGATCCTCTCATTGTGTTTAATGGTGGCTTCTTCTACCCATGATCCAGGGGTCTCCTGACCATAGACTTTCACAGTAATATCATCACTTCCGGTCATCAGACGGCGACAATCAGCGCTGAACTTGAGAGAGTAGAAAAAATGATTATGAGAAACCGTGGTTATTTCTTTCCATGATCCATCATCCTGCAGGTCAAATATTTTCGCTGTATTATTGGAACTGGCGGTTGCAAGATGGCGGCAATCGTCGCTGAAGCAGTGTGAGTTGGCAAAATTATTATGGTTAATGGTGGTTTTTACTTTCCATGACCCGGCCTCCTGACCGTAGATTTTCAAAGTGTTAGGTCTAAAGCGGATCAACGCATGGCGGCCATTGGAGCTGAGGCAGGCCCAATTGACACCATTTGGATCAGCAATGGTGACTTTTGCTTCCAATGATCCATCGTCCTCCAGACCATAGAATGTCGCAACATCAGATGTATTGACAACCAACAGATGTCGGCCATCGGCGCTGAAACTGGCCAATCTGGTCGAAGCATCACAGTTAACAATGTATTTTGCTTCCCATGATCCATCGATCTTCTGGCCATAGATTTTCAGCGTATTATCCAAACTGGTGATCACCACATGACGACCATCAGCACTGAATGTGGCTGAGATGAGCCAGGGATTATGGGAAATGTTGGCTTTTGCTTCCCATGATCCATCCTCATTCATACCATAGATTCCCACCCTAAGACGACTGACGACCAACACATGGCGGTTATCGGTACTGAAAATGGCTTTTTGGACCCAACCATTATCGGGAGTGAAGGCTTTTACTTTCCATGATCTATCGGTCTCCTGGCTGCAGATCTTCACTGTATTATCCAAACTGGCGGTTACTAAGTGGCGGCCATCGGCGCTTAAGGTGGCTATTGAGATTTCGTCAGGATGGGTAATTTCGGTTTTTGTCTTTAAGTTAAATGTTTCACATTGAGACATCAGTTTACTGTTGTTGAAAAGGAGCAAAGCAGGAAAATAAGTACTCTTTTGTTGTTTTACGAGTGACTCGACAGTGTCCCTGTTCGCAAACGGCTTCAACCAATCACGGAGTTGTTGCTCATCTTTTGTCGTAGCGATGGGATTTAGTTGATACAGGTGTGGTGAAGGAAACCGTCGATACCAGGCTCTTTCCAGAGCTTTATGGTTTTCAACAAGATCGCGAAGGTATTTGCATACCTTTGCTAAATGGGTAATCTCCCGAAAATCCAGATAGCGAATAATCATGGTTTTTGATTCGTCGGGCAAACCAAAGAATGAAGATTGATTTTGGTTATATGCAGTAACATCCCTGCCTGCAACCATGCCCGTTGGCACCTGCTCGAGTCGAGGCTGCTCAGGTGTTGAACCGTCATTACCGGAATTATTGTTCAAAGGGGTCATGAGCAGCTCCTTCAGAGCTTCAGAGTCAGTATTTATCCTCACATAGAAAAGGACATACAAAATCGATAACTCTGGTTCCCATGCCGTGGGAACGAGTTGTTAAATTGATTCGATCTGTTTGACTCGGTTTTGTCATAGAAGTTCAAACTATTGATATAACACTGTTTGCTAATCGGTTCTGAGCAAAAAGACGTTCATTCGTAGATCAATCGTTCTTCCAGTTCAGTGATTCTCACCGTGTAATCTTCACTGGCAGTCACCAGGTGTCGGCCATCGACGCAGAAGGTGGCTGAGATGAGGGCTTTATCGTGTACAACGGTGGCTTTTTTTAGCCATGATCCATCCTTGCTTAGACCATAAATTTGCGCGGTATTATCCTCACTGGCGGTCACCACAAGGCAACCATCGGCACTGAAGGTGGCGGATAGGACCTTATCTTTGTGGGTTATGGTGGCTTTTTTTACCCAGGTTCCATCGGCCTTACGGCCATAGATTTTTGCCGTTTTATCATGACTGGCAGTCACTAAATGGCGGCCATCGGCGCTGAACATGGCTGCGGTGATATACTCATTGTGTTCAATGGTGGCTTCTTCTACCCATGATCCAGGTGTCTCCTGACTACAGATTTTCGCCTTGTTATCATAACTTTTGGTCACCAGATGGCAGCCATCGACGCTGAACTTGGCAGAGAGAACAAAGTCGTGATGAGAAATCCTGGTTGTTTCTTTCCATGATCCATCGTCCTGCAGTTCACATATTATTGCTGTATTATCGTAACTGCCGGTTGCAAGATGGCGGCAATCTTCGCTAAGAGAGATTGAGCTGAGACCACTATTATGGGTAATGGTGGCTTTTGTTTCCCATGACCCGTCCTCCTGACTATAGATTTTTAAAGTCATCCATCCATCGCAGAACAACGCATGACGGCCATTGGAGCTGAGGCAGGCCCAGCTGTTACTACCCTCATCAGGAAGGGTGGCTTCTAATTCCCATGATCCATCGTCCTCCTGACCATAGATTGTCGCAACGCCAGATGTGCTGACAACCAACAGATGACGGTTATCGTCGCTGAAGCTGGCCGACCTGTTCGGAGTATCACAGTTAATAATGTATTTTACTTCCCATGATCTATCGTTATTCTGGCCATAGATTTTCAGCGTATTATCCACAATATCCACATTATTCAAACCGGCGGTCAACACATGGCGACTATCAGCACTGAAGGTGGCTGAGAAGGTCGTACGATTATTGGGAATGGTGTCTTTTGCTTCCCAGGATCCATCCTCGTTCATACTATAGATTTCCGCCGTGAAGCGACTGACGACCAGCACATGCTGGTTATCGGCGCTGAAAAAGGCTTCATTGACCCAACCATTCCTGGGAATGGAGGCTTTTACTTTCCATGATCCATCGGTCTCCTGGCTACAGATCTTCAATGTATCATTTGAACAGGCGGTCACCAGGTGGCGGCTATCGGCGCTTAAGGTGGCTTTTAAGATTCTTTCAGGATGGGCAATTTCGATTTTTGTCTTTAAGTCAAATGTTTCACATTGAGACATCAGCTTACTGTTGTTGAAAAGGAGCAGAGCAGGAAAGTAAGTACTCTCATGTTTTTGTACGAGTGACTCGACAGTGTCCATATTCGCAAACGGCTTCAACCAGTCACGGAGTTGTTGCTCACCTTTTGTGGTAGCTATGGTCTTTAGTAGATATTGGTGTGGTGAAGGAAACCGTTGATACCAGGCTCTTTCCAGAGCCTCATTGTTTTCAACAAGATCGCGAAGGTATTTGCAAACCCTGGTTAAACAGGTAATCTCCCGAAAACCCAAATAGCAGATAATCAAGTTTTTTGTTTCATCGGGCAAACAGAATAATGCAGATTGCTTTTGGTTATACAAAGTAACGTCCCTGCCTGCACTGACACCTGTTGGTGCTTCTTCTCGCCGAAGTTGCCTGATTGGCAAGAGTGAACCGTCATCGCTGGAATTGTTGTTCAAAGGGTTCATGAGCAGCTCCTCCCTGAGCTTCAGAGTCAATATTTGTCCCCGCACAGAAACATAGAATAAGGACATTCAAAATGGATTCGATCTACAATAGAGTCGATTTTGTCATGAAAGTTCAAACTATTGAGGTCAGTGGCATTAAGAAAAAGAAGAGCCCTGATCCGGGAAAAGGATAGAAAGGCATTTTTTTATTGAGAGCCCAGTGCAAAAATTGCCAACGGCCTTTTGGTAATACCTTCATTCGATCATCAATCGTTCTTCAATAGTTCTGTGATTCTCATCTTGTGATCTTCACTGATGGTCACCACATGTCGGCCATCGGCGCAGAGGTCGGCTGAAATGACTCTGTCATTGTGTTGAATGGTGGTTTTTTTTACCCAGGATCCATCCTCACTCAGACCATAAATTTGCGCCGTGTGATCCTTACTGGCGGTCACCACAAGGCAACCATCGGCACTGAAGGTGGCCGATAGGACCCAGCCTTTGTGGACAATGGTAGTTTTTTTTACCCAGGCTCCACCGGCCTCTCGGCCATAGATTTTCGCCGTTTTATCATGACTGGCGGTCACCAAATAGCGGCCATCGGCACTGAACTCAGTTGAGATGATCCTCCCATTGTGTTTAATGGTGGTTTCTTCTACCCATGATCCGGGGGTCTCCTGACCACAGACTTTCGCCGTATTATCATCACTTCTGGTCACCAGATGGCGACCATCGGCGCTGAATTTGACTGAGAAGACAAAACGATCATGAGAAAACCTGGTCATTTCTTTCCATGATCCATCATCCTGCAGGTCAAGTATTTTCACTGTATTATCTGAACTGGTGGTTGCAAGATGGCGGCAATCGTCGCTGAAGGAGTATGAGTTGGCAAAATTATTATGGTTAGTGGTGGCTTTTACTTCCCATGAACCAATGGCCTCCTGACCGTAGATTTTCAAAGTGTTTGGTATAACGCGGATCAGCGCATGACGGCCATCGGAGCTGAGGCAGGCCCAATTGACACCACCCGGATCAGTAATGGTGGCTGTTACTTGCCATGATCCATCGTCCTCCAGGCCGAAGATTGTCGCAACGTCATATGTATTGACAACCAACAGATGACGGCCATCGGCGCTGAAACTGGCCGACCTGATCGAAGCATCACAGTTAATAATATATTTTGCTTCCCATGATCTATCAGTCTTCTGGCCATAGGTTTTCAGCGTATTATCGCAACTGGCGATCAACACATGGCGACCATCAGCACTGCAGGTGGCTGAAATGACCGAACTATTATCGGTAATGGTGGCTTTGACTTCACATGATCCGTCCTCGTTCATACCATAGATTCCCACCCCGAAACGACTGACGACCAACAGATGGCGGCTATCGGCGCTGAAAATGGCTTCTTTGAACCAACCATTATTGGAAGTGGAGGCTTTTACTTTCCATGATCCATCGGTCCTCTGGCTACAGATCTTCACTGTATTATCCAAACTGGCGGTCACTATGTGGCGGCCATCGGCGCTTAAGGTGACTGCAAAGATATCATCAGGATGGGTAATTTCGGTCTTTGTCTCTAAGTTAAATGTTTCACATTGAGACATCAGTTTACTGTTGTTGAAAAGGAGCAGAGCAGGAAAATAAATACTCTTTTGTTGTTTTACGAGTGACTCGACAGCGTCCTTATTCGCAAACGGTTTCAACCAATCACAGAGTTGTTGCTCAGCTTTTGTCGTAGCGATGGTCTTGAGTTGATATTGGTGTGGTGAAGGAAACCGGCGATACCAGGCTCTTTCCAGAACTTTATGGTTTACAACAAGATCGCGAAGATATCTGCATACCTTTGTTAAACGGGTAATCTCCCGAAAACCCAGATAGCGAATAATCATGGTTTTTGATTCGTCGGGCAAACAGAAGAATAAAGATTGATTTTGGTCATATGCAGTAACATCCCTGCCTGCAACGATCCCCGTTGGCGTTGGCTCGAGTCGAGGCTGCTTAGGCGTTGGTGAGAGTGAACCGTCATTACTGGAATTATTGTTCAAAGGGTTCATGAGCAGCTCCTCCAGAGCTTCAGAGTCAATATTTATCCTCACATAGAAAAGGACATTCAAAATGGATTCGATCTACATAGAGTCGATTTTTTCATGGAAGTTCAAACTATTGAGGTCAGTGCCATTAAGAAAACGAAAGTCAGGCACTGTTAAACATGAAAGTACCAGTTTACGGCCAGTACGGAAGCGATGGTTAGCAGGGCGCTGCCAAAGGTGACAAGGTATTGTCGGTTGATGGTGGTGTGGATTTCGGTTTTTAGTTCGGCGTATGCCTTGGTGCTGTCCACTTTCAGTTCGTGGTAGCGGGCGTCAGAGTCGGCTTTCACTTCGTAGTAGCGGGCGTCAGACTGGGCTTTAAGTTCTTTGAAGTGGGCGTCAGACTCGGCTTTAAGTTCTTTGAAGTGGGCGTCTGATTCGGCTTTAAGTTTTTCGTAGCGGGCATCAAACTTGGCATTTTGTTTTTCGTAGTGGGCGTCTGACTCAGCTTTCTGTTGTTTGAATTCGGTATCAAACTTGTCATTCATGTCGGCCATTTTTTGGCTGAAGTGTGCCTGATGCTGCAAGATGGCCTCTTGCATGATCAGCACGTCTTTCTTGCTGGCGTTGTGGTCCGGGTCGAGGGAGGCACTGACTTTTGCCGCCAGCTCCTCACTGATGCCGATGTTTTTCAGTTCGTTGAACAGCGTGTCCGTCACATTCAGCTCCTGTTAACCGATGGAAGAGGCTGAAGCATAGACCATGGATGAACAAACTACCTGGGCTGATTGATCCTCTGGCCAGTGCCGAGGATCAACCGAGAGCCCAGTGCAAAAATTGCCATCGGGCTTTTGATAAAAAGCTGTTTGCTGATCGGTTCAGATTGAAAATACGTTCATTCGATCATCAAAATCTTCTTCCATAGTTCAGTGATTCTTACCCTGTGATCTTCACTGGTAGTAACTACATGTCGGCCATCGGCGCAGAAGGTGGCTGAGATAACTGCTTCATTGTGTACAACGGTGGCTTTTTTTACCCATGATCCATCCTTCCCCAGACCATAAATTTGCGCCGTTTTATCCTTACTGGCAGTCACCACAAGGCAACCATCGGCACTGAAGGTAGCGGATCGGACCTTATCTGTGTGGACTATGGTGGCTTTTTTTACCCAGAATCCACCGGCCTCACGGCCATAGATTTTCGCTGTTTTATCAAAACTGGCAGTCACTAAATGGCGGCCATCGTCGCTGAACCTGGTTGTGGTGATCCACCCATTGTGTTTAATGATGGTTTTTTTTACCCATGATCCAGGGGTCTCCTGACCATAGACTTGCACCGTTATACGATCACTTCGGGCCATCAGATGGCGACCATTGGCGCTGAACCTGACAGAGTAGATAGAACTGTCATGAGAAACTGTGGCTATTTCTTTCCATGATCCATCGTCCTGCAGGTCACATATTTTGGCTGTATTATCGAAACAGCCGGTTGCAAGATGGCGGCAATCGTCACTAATGGTGGTTGAGTTGACAATATCATTATGGGTAATGGTGGCCTTGACTTCCCATGATCCAATGGCTTCCTGACCGTAGATTTTCAAAGTGTAATGTCCAACCTGGATCAACGCATGACGGCCATCGGAGCTGAGGCAGGCCCAATTGACACCACTCTCACCATTAAGGTTGGCTTTTACTTCCCATGACCCATCGTCTTTCTGACCATAGATTATAGGAGCGTAAGATGAAGTAAGGACCAACAGACGACGGCCATCGGCGCTGAAGCTGGCCGACAAGATCGAAAGATCACAGTTGATATTGTATTTTACTTCCCATGATCCATCGGTCTTCTGGCCGTAGATTTTCAGCGTATTATTGAAACTGGCGGCCAACACATGGCGACCATCAGCACTGAATGTGGGTGAAATGACCGAACCATTATGGGAAAGGGTGGCTTTTGCTTCCCAGGATCCATCCTCATTCACACTATAGATTCCCGCCCTGAAACTACTGACGACCAACACATGCCGATTATCGGCGCTGAAAATGGCTTCTTTGGCCCAACCATTGACGGAAGTGGAGGCTTTTACTTCCCATGATCCATCGGTCTCCTGGCTAAAGATCTTCACTGTATTGTTCAAACTGACGGTCACTAAGTGGCGGCCATCGCCGCTTAAGGTGACTGCAAAGATATTATTAGAACGGGTAATTTCGGTCTTTGTCTCTAAGTCAAATGTTTCACATTGAGACATCAGTTTGCTGTTGTTGAAAAAGAGCAGAGCAGGAAAATAAGTACTTTTTTGTTGTTTTACGAGTGACTCGACAGCATCCATAATCGTAAACGGTTTCAACCAGTCACGGAGTTGTTGTTCATCTTTTGTCGTAGCGATGGTCTTGAGTTGATATTGGAGTGGTGAAGGAAACCGGCGACACCAGGCTCTTTCCAGAGCGTTATGGTTTTCAACAAGATCGCGAAAATATTTGCATACCCTTACTAAACGGGTAATCTCCCGAAAACCCAGATAGCGGATAATCGTGGTTTTTGATTCGTCGGGCAAACAAAAGAATGAAGATTGATTTTGGTTATATGCAGTAACATCCCTGCCTGCAACCATGCCTGTTGGCACTTGCTCGAGTCGGGGCTGCTCAGGTGTTGGTGAGAGTGAACCGTCATTGCTGGTATTATTGTTCAAAGGGGTCATGAGCAGCTCCTCCAGAGCTTCAGAGTTCGCTTTTCAGTTGTTGTATGCATTCCCACGCAGAGCGAGGGTGTCGCAAAACTCTCTCCGGCGTGGGAACGAGTTGTTAGGACTTAGAGAGGACATCCAAAGGACTTAGAGAGGACATCCAAAACTGATTCGATCTATATAGACTCGATTTTGTCATGGAAGTTCAAACTACTGTTCTTCCATAGCTCAGTGATTCTCACCTTGTGATCTTCACTGGCGGTCACCACATGTCGGCCATCGGCGCAGAAGGTGGCTGAGATGACTGCTCTGTTGTGTACAACGGTGGCTTTTTTTACCCATGATCCATCCTTCTTCAGACCGTAAATTTGCGCCGTTTTATCCATACTGGCGGTCACCACAAGGCAACCATCGGCACTGAAGGTAGCGGATCGGACCTTATCTGTGTGGGCTATGGTGACTTTTTTTACCCATGATCCAGCGGCCTCACGGCCATAGATTTGTGCCGTTTTATCATGACTGGCGGTCACCAAATGGCGGCCATCAGCACTGAAGCTGGCTGTGGCGATAATCTCATTGTGTTCAATGGTGGCTTTTTTTACCCATGATCCAGGGCTTTCCTGACTGAAGATTTTCGCCGTTTTATCATCACTTATACTCACCAGATGGCGACCATCGGCACTGAAATCGACAGAGCAGACAAAACGATCGTGATAAATCGTGGCTATTTCTTTCCATGATCCATCGTCCTGCAGGTCACATATTTTCGCTGTATTATCGTAACTGGCGGTTGCAAGATGTTGGCAATCTTCGCTGAAAGTGGCTGAGTTGATAACACGATTATGGATAATGATGGCTTTGATTTCCCATGATCCAGTAGCCTCTTGAGCGCAGATTTTCAAAGTGTTACGTCCAATGCAGAACAACGCATGACGGCCATCGGAGCTGAGGCAGGCCCAGTTGACACGACTCGGATCAGTAATGGTGGCTTTTGCTTCCAATGGTCCATCGTCCTTCTGGCCATAGATTGTCGCAACGTCAGATGTATCGACAACCAACAAATGACGGGCATCGGCGCTGAAACTGGCCGACTTGATCGGAGCATCACAGTTAATAATGTATTTTGCTGTCCATGATCCATCGGTCTTCTGGCCGAAGATTTTCAGAGTCTTGTCGAAACTGGCGGTCAACACATGGCGACCATCAGCACTGAAGGTGGCTGAGACGATCCAACGATTATGGGAAATGGTGGCTTTTGCTTCCCATGATCCATCCTCGTTCATACTATAAATTCCCGCCCAGAGAGTACTGATGACCAACAGATGGCGTTTATCGCTACTGAAAATGGCTTTTTTGACCCAAACACTATCGGGAGTGGAGGCTTTTACTTTCCATGATCCATCGGTCTCCTGGCTGCAGATCTTCACTGTATCATCCAAACTGGCGGTCACTAAGTGGCGGCTATCGGCGCTTAAGGTGGCTACCAAGATTTCGTCAAGATGGGTCATTTCGGTTTTTGTCTTTAAGTTAAATGTTTCACTTTGAGACATCAGTTTACTGTTGTTGAAAAAGAGCAGAGCAGGAAAATAAGTACTCTTTTGTTGTTTTACGAGTGACTCAACAGCGTCCTTATTCGCAAAGGGTTTCAACCAGTCACGGAGTTGTTGTTCATCTTTTGTCGTAGCGATGGTCTTCAGTTGATATTGGAGTGGTGAAGGCAACTGGCGATACCAAGCTCTTTCCAGAGCTTTATGGTTTTCAACAAGATCGCGAAGATGTTTGCATACCTTTGCTAAACGGGTAATCTCCCGAAAACCCAGATAGCGAATAATCTTGGTTTTTATTTCATCGGGCAAACAGAAGAATGAAGATTGATTTTGGTTATATGCAGTAACATCTCTGCCTGCAACCATGCCTGTTGGCACTTGCTCGAGTCGGGGCTGCTTAGGTGTTGAACCGTCATTACTGGAATTATTGTTCAAAGGGGTCATGAGCAGCTCCTCCAGAGCTTCAGAGTCAATATTTATCCCCGCATAGAAAAGGACATTCAAAATGGATTCGATCTACATAGAGTCGATTTTGTAATGGAAGTTCAAAATATTGGGGCCATTGGCATCAAGAAAAATCGCTCTTCAATAGTTCAGTGATTCTCACTTTGTAATCTTCACTGGTGGTCACCACATGTCGGCTATCGGTGCAGAAACTGGCTGTGATAACGGTTTTATTGTGCAGAACGGTGGCTTTTTTTACCCATGTTCCGTCCTTCCCCAGACCATAAATTTGCGCCGTGTTATCCTCACTGGCGGTCGCCACAAGGCATCCATCGGCACTGAAAGTGGCTGATCGGATCCAACCTTCGTGGACAATGGTGGTTTTTTTTACCCACGATCCACCGGCCTCAAGGCCATAGATTTGAGCCGTTTTATCACCACTGGCGGTCACTAAATGACAGCCATCGGCGCTGAACCTGGTTGCGGTGATACTCCCATTGTGTTCAATGATGGCTTCTATTACCCATGTTCCAGGGGTCTCCTGACCATAGACTTTCGCCGTATTATCACCACTGGCGGTCACTAAATGGCGGCCATCGGCGCTGAACTCGACTGAGTAGACAAAACTATCATGAGAAATCGTGGTTATTTCTTTCCATGATCCATCGTCCTGCAGGTCACATATTTTCGCTGTATGATCGAAACTGGCGGTTGCAAGATGGCGGCAATCTTCGCTGAAAGTGGTTGAGCCGATATTATGATTATGGGTAATGGTCGCTTTTACATCCCATGACCCAATGGCCTGCTCACCGCAGATTTTCAAAGTGTTATAACCAATACGGATCAGCGCATGACGGCCATCGGAGCTGAGACGGGCCTGACTGGCACCACTCGTATCTGTAATGGTGGCTTTTGCTTCTAATGACCCATCGTCTTTCAGATCATAGATTGTCGCAACGTCAGATGTATTGACAACCAGCAGATGACGGCCATCGGCGCTGAAGCTGGCAAAAATGACCGGAGTATCACAGTTAATGGTGTATTTTGCTTCCCATGATCCATCGGTATTCTGGCCGAAGATTTTCAGCGTATTATCGAGGCTGACGGTGAATACATGACGACCATCAGCACTGAATGTGGCTGAGCAGATCCAATGATTATGGGCAATGGTGGCTTTTGCTTCCCATGATCCATCCTCCTTCATACCATAGATTTCCGCCCAGAGACGAAAGTCGACCAACACATGGCGGTTATCGGTGCTGAAAATGACCTTTTTGAACGAACCATTATTGGGAGTGGAGACTTGTACTTTCCATGATCCATCGGTCTCCTGGCTACAGATCTTCACTGTACCGTCCAAACTGGCAGTCACTAAGTGGCGGCTATCGGCGCTTAAGGTGGCTGTTAAGATTTTTTCAGGATGGGTAATTTCGGTCTTTGTCTCTAATTTAAATGCTTCACATTGAGACATCAGTTTACTGTTGTTGAAAAAGAGCAGAGCAGGAAAATAAATACTCTTTTGTTGTTTTACGAGTGACTCGACAGCGTCCATATTCGTAAACGGTTTCAACCAGTCACGGAGTTGTTGCTCATCTTTTGTGGTAACGATGGTCTTTAGTTGATACTGGTGTGGTGAAGTAAACCGTTGATACCAGGCTCTTTCCAGAGACTTATGGTTTTCAACAAGATCGCGAAGGTATTTGCATACCTTGGCTAAACAGGTAATCTCCCGAAAACCCAGATAGCGAATAATCATGGTTTTCGTTTCGTCGGGCAAACAAAAGAATGAAGATTGATTTTGGTTATATGCAGTAACATCCCTGCCTGCAACCATGCCCGTTGGCGCTTGCTCGAGTCGAGGCTGCTCAGGTGTTGGCGAGAGTGAACCGTCATTACTGGAATTGTTGTTCAACGGGGTCATGAGCAGCTCCTCCAGAGCTAAAGAGTCAATATTTATCCTCACATAAAAAACACATAAAAAAGGACATTCAAAATGGATAACTCTGGTTCCCATGCACCAGCGTGGGAAACCATACCTGTCTAGTTAGAGAGGACATCCAACGAGTTAGAGAGGGCATCCAAAACTGATTCGATCTGTTTGACCCGGTTTTGTCATGGAAGTTCAAACTATTGAGGTCATTGGCATTAAGAAAAAGAAGAGCCCTGATCCGGGAAAAGGATAGAAAGACATTTTTTTATTGAGAGCCTGGTGCAAAAAATTGCCATCGGGCTTTTGACATAACGCTGTCTGCTAATCGCTTCTGAGCAATAATACGTTCATTCGGTCATCAATCCCTCTTCACCAGTTCAGTGATTCTCGCCGTTTTATCTTTACTGGCGGTCACCACATGTCGGCTATCCATGCTGAATTTGGCTGAGGTGACTGCACTCTTGTGGTTAATGGTGGCTTTTTCTACCCATGACCCACTGCTCCCCAGACCATAAATTTTCGCCGTTTTGTCGCAACTCGCGGTCACCACGAGGCATGCATCGGCGCTGAAAGTGGCTGACAGGACCCAATCGTCGTGGGTGATGGTCACTTTTTCTACCCATGACCCATCGGCCCGGAGGCCATAAATTTTCGACGTATTGTCAGCACTGGCGGTCACCACATGGCAGCAATCGGCGCTGAAATTGGCTGAGATGACTGCCTTATCATGTTGAATGGTGATTTCTTCTTTCCATGATCCATCGCTCTGCAGGCCATGGATTTTTGCCGTTTCATCCTGGCTGGTGGTTACCAGATAAAGGCCATCGGCACTGAATTTGGCTAAGTAAACCGCATCATCGTGGGAAATGGTGGCGACTTCTTCCCATGACCCACTGGTCCGCAGGCTCTGGATTTTTGCCGTCTTATCTCCACTGGCGGTTACCATATGGCGGCCATCTGCACTAAAGGCAGCTGAGAAGACCGTGAGATTATGGGTAATAGTGGCTTTTACTCCCCATAATCCATTGGCCTGCTGACCGTAGATTGCTACATTGTTATCTCCACAGACCAACAAATGACTGCCATCGGAGCTGAAGCTGGCCCAATCGGCCACAGCATGATGGTGAATAATGGCCTCTTCTTCCCATGAACCATCGTCTGCCTGAGCACAGATTTTTGCCGTGCAATCGTCACTGGTGGTTACCAGGCGTTGGCCATCAGCACTGAAGGTGGCTGAGTTGACCCTTCTATTATGGAAAATGGTTTTTTTTACTTCCCATGACCCATCGTCCGCCCGACCACAGATTTTCGCTGTGTGATCACGACTGGCGGTCACCAAGTGACGGCCATCGACACTGAAGGTAGCTGATATGACCCAATTATAATGGTTAATGATGGCTTTTTTTTTCCATGATCCATTGGTCTTCTGGTCACAGATTCGCACCGTATTATCGAGACTTGCGGTCGCGAAATGTCGGCTATCAGCACTAAAGTTGGCCGTGTTGACATCGTCAAAGTGTTTAATTTTGGTTTTTGTCACGGGCTTGAATGTTTCACATCGAGCCATTTGTTTACTGTTGGTGAAAAGGAACAGCGCCGGAAAATAAGCATTATTCCGTTTTTTTACGAGTGACTTTACAGTGCCCTTATTCGCAAACGGCTTCAACCAATCGCTGAGTTGTTGATCATTTTTTGCTGCAAAGATTGTTTTCAGTTGATATTGGTGTGGTGAAGAAAATCGGCGATACCATGCTCTTTCCAGAGCCTTATCTTTTTTTATGAGATGGTGAAAATATCTGCATACCTTTGCTAAACGGGTAATCTCCCGAAAACCTAAACAGCGTATAATCATGGAATGTGTCAGGTCGGACAAATCGAGGAATGAAGGTGTTTTTTGGTCATTTACGGTAACCTGTCTGCCGGCGCTGACACCCGTTGGGATTCCCTCCAGTCGAGGTCGCTTGGGCGTTGGCGCGAGTCGACCGTCAATGCCGGAATTGTTGTTAAGAGGATTCATTCTCGGATCCTTCAAAAATTCAGATTCAGTATTTATCCTTGCCTGGAAAGGACATTCAAAATTGATTAGACCGATTAGACTCGGTTTTATGATGAAAGTTCATAATATTGAGGTCAGTGAAACCAGGAAAAACAGAGCCCTGATTCGGGAAAATGACAGGAAGACATTTTTCTATTGAGAATCCAGTATAAAAATTGCAATCGTGCCCTCTGTACTACGCTGTTATTCGTTCTTCTGAAGTTCAGTAATTCTCGCTGTGTCATCATAGCAGGTGGTGACCACATTTCGGATATCGGGGCTGAAGTTAGCTGAGCTGACTGTTCGTCTGTGTTCAATGATGGCTTTTACCCGCCATGACCCATCGGCCTCCAGACCACAAATTTTTGCTTTACAGTCCCGACTGGTGGTTACCAGATGATGGCCATCAGCACTGAAGGTGGCTGAAAGGACAGGGCCCTCATGGGTAATGTTGGTTTTTTTTGCCCAGGTTCCATCGGTCTGCAGACCATAAATTTTCGCCGTACGATCGTCACTGGCGGTTACCAGATGGCAACCATCGGCACTGAAGATGGCAGAGCAGACCCAATCATTATGGGTAATGGTGGTTATTCTTTCCCATGACCCATCGGACTTCAGGCCATAGATTTTTGCCGTGAAATCCCGGCTTGTGGTTACCAGATGGAGGCAATCGGCGCTGAAGTTGGCTGAGGTGATAAAATTACCATGTTGAATCGTGGCTGTTTTTTTCCATGATCCATCGACCTGCAGGTTAAAGATATTCGCCGTGTAATCGAAACTGGTGGTTACCAGATGGCAGCTATCGGTGCTGAATTTGGCTGAGTGGATTGGGCTATCGTGTGGAATGACGGCTTTTCCTACCCATGATCCAGCGTCTGACTGACAATAGATTTCCAGAGCGAAATTTAAACCGTAGATCGCCAGATGACGGCCATCGGGGCTGAAACTGGCCGAAACGTTCTGACTAATGAGGTGAATAGTGTCCTCCAATTCCCATGATGCATTGTCCACCTGAGCAAAGATTTTCGCCGTATGATCTTCAACGACAATCACCACACGGCGCCCATCTGCACTGAAGTTGGCTGACTTGGCACCGACAACATGGGGAATGATGGCATTTGCTTTCCATGATCCATCGTCCTCCCGACCATAGATATTCACTGTCTTATCATAAATGGTGGCCAACACATGATGGCTATCGGAGCTGAAGCTGGCCGACCTGACTGAACCGTTATGGGTAATGTTGGCGGTTTCTTGCCATGTCCCACCAGACTGCTGGCTATAGATTTTCAGCGTCCTGTCCAAACTGGCGGTTAACAGATGGCGGCTATCGGCACTGAAGGTGGCTGTTTCGATTTTGTAGGAATGAGTAATTCTGGCTTTTTCCGCTAACTTGAATTTTCTACATTCAGACATCAGTTTACTGTTGATGAAAAGGAGCTGAAGAGGAAAATAAGGACTTTCCTGCTGTTTTAAAAGTGACTCGACAGTGTCTTTATTCGCAAACGGTTGCAACCAATCACGGAGTTGTTGCTCATCTTTTGTCGCAATCATAGCTTTTAATTGATATTGGTGTGATGAAGGAAACCGGCGATACCATGCACTTTCCATAGCTTTATGATTTTTAACAAGATCGCGAAGATATCTGCATACCTTTACTAAATGAGTAATCTCTCGAAAGCCCAGATAACGAATAATCATCGTTTTTGTTTCGTCGGGCAAACGGAAGAAGAAAGATTGATGTTGGTTATAGACAGTAACGTCCCTGCCCGCACTGATACCCGTTGGCGCGGCTTCCAGCCGAGGTTGCTTCGGTGTTGTCGAGGGTGCACCGTCAATGCCGGAATTGTTGTTAAGAGGGTTCAATCTCGGATCCTTCAAAAATTCAGATTCAGTATTTATCCTTGCCTGGAAAGGATGCCTGGAAAGGACATTCAAAATTGATTAGACCGTTTTAACTCGGTTCTATGATGAAAGTTCACAAGTGGAACATTCGATCATCAGTCGTTCTTCTGAAGTTCAATGATTTTCGCCGTGCAATCTTTACTTATGGTCAACACATTTCGGCCATCGGGGCTGAAGATGGCCCATTGGATCCCAAAACTGTCAGAAATGATGGCTTTTTTCTCCCATGATCCTTTGGGTCCCGGGCCATAAATTTTCGCTGTACAATCCAGACTGGCGGTTACTAAATGACAACTATCGGGACTGAAGGCGGCTGACAGGACATAATCTTTATGGCAAATAGTGGCTTTTACTTTCCATGATCCATCAGCCTGCAGGCAGTGGATTTTTGCCGTGTTATCCATACTGGTGGTCACCATATGATTGCTATCAGGGCTGAAGCTGGCCGACCTGATCCGGTCGTTATGCTTAAAGGTGTATTTTACTTGCCATGGCCCATCGGTTTGCGGGCCATGGATTTCTACCGTGTTATCCTCATATACGGTCAACAGATGGCGGCTATCGGGACTGAAGGTGGCTGAATAGAGCCGAGCATTATAGGTAGTGATGGTGATTTTTTCCCATGATCCATCGGACTGCAGGCCATAGATTTTTGCCGTACCATCTTCGCTGGCGGTTGCCACATAGCTGCCATCGGCGCTAAAGCTGGCGGACCTGACTGAATTATCATGGTTAATAGTGACTTTTACTTCCCATGAGCTATCGTCCTTCTGGCCGTAGATAGTTACATTGTTTTCTCCACAGACCAACAAATGACTGCTATCGGCGCTGAAGCTGGCCCCTAGGACCGTAGGATTTTGCATGATAGTGTATTTTGTTTTCCATGATCCATCGGTCTCCTGGTCGTAGATTTTCACCGTCCCATCCATACAGCTGGTCAATAAGCAGCGACCATCGGTGCTGAAGGTGGCTGATGTGACCGAAAAACTGAGAGGGGTGGACATGGTGAGCTCAAATTCACGGGCAATGGTGTCTTTTACTTTCCACGAGCCATCGTCCTCCTGAGCACAGATTTTTGCATGGCAGTCGTGACTGTCGGTCACCATCAGATGACCATCGGGACTGAAAGTGGGTGACAAGATAAGACTCTCATGGGGAATGGTGGTGGTTTTTACTACCCATGATCCATCGGTCTTCTGGCCTGTGATTTTCGCTGTTTGATCAAGGTCGACAGTCACCAAATGGCTGCTATCGGGGCTGAAGGAAGCTTTATTTTTAGTCTCGACATTGGGAATTTCGATTTTTACCACCGGGCTGAATGTTTCACATTGAGACATCAGTTTACTGTTGGTGAAAAAGAGCTGAGCAGGAAAAAAAGTACTTTCTTTTTGTGTTAGAAGTGACCCGATAGTGTCCTTATCCGCAAATGCCTTCAACCAATCACGGAGTTGTTGTTCATCTTTTGTTCTGACGAGAGTATCCAGTGGATTTTGGTATGCTGAAGGAAACCGGCGGTACCATGCTTTTTCCAGAGCTTTTTCTTCGTTAACAAGATCGTAAAGATATTTGCATGTCTTTGCTAAACGGGTAACCTCGCGAAAAGCCAAATAGCGAACAATCATAGATTTTTGTTCGTCGGGCAAACAGAAAAATAAAGATTGATTTTGGTTGTAGACACTAACGTCCCTGCCTGCACTGACAGCCATGGACGTTCCTTCCAGTGGAGGTTGCTCAGGTATTAACGAGAGTGAACCGTCATCGCTGGAATGGTTGTTCAAAGGGGTCATATCGGGTTCCTCCAAAGCTCCAAAGTCAGTATTTATCCTTGCTTGGAAAAAGCATTCAAAATTGATTAAACCTTTTAGAGTCGGTTTTATAACGGAAGTTCAAAATATTCAGACCAGTGGAATTAAGAGAAACCGTTCGCACAAAAAACCACCACTCGCTTTGCTCGGTCATTTCTGCAAAAACACGTCTAATGTTGCCTGCCGTTATCAGGCTTTGTACTCATACAATCCTCAATTGTTCCCCTGTAGTTCAGTGATTTTCACCTTGTAATCTTCTTCACTGGCGGTCAATAGATGTCGGCTATCGGCGCTGAAGGTGGCTGAGAAGAGGCTTCCATTGTGTTGAATGGTGGCTTTTTCTACCCATGTTCCATCCCTTTTCAGGCCATAAATTTTTGCCTTTTTGTCATGACTGGCGGTCACCACAAGGCAACCATCGGCACTAAAGTTGGCTGACAGGATATAACCTTCGTGGGCAATGGTGGCTTTTATTACCCATGAACCATCGTCCTGCAGGCCATAGATTTTTGCAGTGTGATCCAGATTGATGATTGCCAGATGTCGGCTATCGGCGCTGAAGTTAGCCGAGTCGATCGGCTGTGTGAAGGTAAAGCTGCCTTTTTCTAACCATTTTCCAGCGGCATTCCGGGTATAGATTTTTGCCGTATTATCACCATCAATGGTCACCACATGGCGGCTATCGGCGCTGAAGTTGGCTGAGAAGACCACAACATCATGCTTAATCAGGGCTGTTTGTTTCCATGATCCATCGTCCTGCAGGCCATAGATTTTCGCCGTGCAATCTCTACTGGCAGTTGCCAGGTGGCAGCTATCGGCGCTGAAGTTGGCAGACTCGACCCTGCCTATGTGTAGAGGAGGGTCATTTTTTACCCATGATCCGGCGGCCCCCAGACTGTAGATTTTCAGACCGTCTCCTATAATACAAACCGCCAGATGACGGCCATCGGAGCTGAACTTGGTCACAACGATAAGTCTCTCATCGATAGTGCCCTCTATTTCCCATGATCCATCGTCCGACTGACTATGGATCCCCAACACACCATCGCCGAAGGTGAACACATGGCGCCCATCAGCGCTGAAGTCGGCTGAAATGATTGATTTTTCATGGAAAATGGAGGCCTTCAGTTCCCATGACCCATCGTCCTCCAAACCATGGATTGTCGCTGTTTGTTTTAGACTGGCGGTTAACAGATGGCGGCCATCGGGGCTGAAGGCGGCTGCAATGAGCCATTCCCTATGGGTAATGGTGGTTTTTTCTTCCCATGATCCATCATCCTTCAGGGCGTAGATTTTCGCTGTTTGATCTTTACTGGCGGTTACCAGATGGCGGCCATTGGGGCTGAAATTAGCTAAAGAAACCTCATCATTATGGAAAATGGTGGTTTTTGGTTTCCATGTTCCATCGTCCTCCTGACCATAAACTTTCGCGGTATTATCATCACTTCCGGTCACCATATGGCGACCATCGGTGCTGAAGGTGACCGTGTTGACTATTGCACCATGGGTGATTTCGATTTTTTCCACTAACTTGAATTTTTCACATTGAGACATCAGTTTACTGCTGGTGAAAAAGAGTTGAGCAGGAAAAAAAGTACTTTCTTTTTGTGTTAAAAGTGACTCGATAGTGTCCTTATTCGCAAACGGCATCAACCACTCACGGAGTTGTTGCTCATCTTTTGTTTTGACGAGGGTCTTCAGTGGATTTTGGTATTCTGAAGGAAACCGGCGGTACCATGCTCTTTCCAGAGCTTTTTCATCTTTAATAAGATCGCGAAGGTATTTGCATGTCTTTGCTAAACGGGTAATCTCGCGAAAACCCAAATAGCGAACAATCATAGATTTTTGTTCGTCGGGCAAATAGAAGAATAAAGATTGCGTTTGGTTGTAGACAGTAACGTCCCTGCCTGTACTGACAGCCGTCGGCGTTCCTTCCAGTGAAGGTCGCTCAGGTATTGACGAGAGTGAACCGTCATTGCTGGAATTGTTGTTCAAAGGGACCATGAGTAGCTCCTCCAGAGTCAATATTTATCCTCACATAGAAAAGGACATTCAAAATGGCTTCGGTCTAAATAGAGTCGGTTTTGTAATGGAAGTTCAAAATATTGAGTTAAGAAAAAGAAGAGCTCTGACCCGGGAAAAGGATAGAAAGAAACGTTTCATTGAGAGCCCAGTGCAAAAATTGCCATCGTGCTCTCAATATAAGGCTGTTTTTTAATCGGTTTTCAGCAAAAATACGCTCATTCGATCATCAATCGTTCTTCCATTAGTTCAGTGATTGTCGCCGTGTGATCATTACTTATGGTCAACACATTTCGGCCATCGGGGCTGAAGCTGACTAAGTAGACTGCACCCCTGTGAGAAATGATGGCTTTTTCCCCCCATGATCCTGTGGGTTCCAGACCATAAATTTTCGCTGTTTTGTCATCACTGGCGGTCACTACCAGGCAGCTATCGGGACTGAAGCTGGCTAATTTGACCTCCTTATCGTGGTAAACAGTGGCTTTTACATCCCATGATCCATCAGCCTGCAGGCTATGAATTTTTGCCGTGTTATCCTCACTGGTGGTCACCATATGGATGCTATCAGGGCTGAAGCTGGCCGATGTGATCCGGGCCTTATGGGCAAAGGTGTATTCTTCTTTCCATGAACCATCGGTTTGCAGGCCGTGGATTTTTACCGTCTTGCCACTGATGGTCACAACATGGCCGCCATCGGGGCTGAAGGTGGTGGATTCGACCAAATTATCATGGGGAATGATGGCCATTTTGTCCCATGATCCATTGGCCTGCAGGCCATAGATTTTTGCCTCGCAATCGACACCAGCGGTCACCACAAGACTGCCATCGGGGCTGAAGGTGGCCCTCACGACTGCAAGTGATTCGTTATGAGGAATGGTGGTTTTTACTTTCCATGAGCCATCGTCCTCCTGACCATAGATTGTCACAGTCTTGTCTCCACCTGAGGCCGACAAATGACTGCTATCGGGGCTGAAGTTGGCCCATTTGACCGGTGAATTATGCCAGATAGTGTATTTTGCTTCCCATGATCCATCGGTTTTCTGGCCACAGATTTTCAACGTTCTATCCAAACTGGCGGTCAATAAGTAGCGGTCATCAGTGCTGAAGCTGGCTGAACTGACCACAAAATCATGGTGAATGGTGGCTTTTACTTTCCACGATCCATCGTCTTCCAGAACACAGATTTTCGCTTGGTCGTCGGTACCTGCCACCATTTGATGACCATCGGCGCTGAAGCTGGTTGAGAAGACAAAACCTTCATTAGCAATGGCAAGTTTTGCTTCCCATGATCCATCGGTCTTCTGGCCAGTTATTTTCACTGCATCAAAAGAGGCGGCAGTCACCACATGGCAGCTATCAGGGCTGAAGGAGGCTTTTTGGATAGCCCCGGTATGGGGGATTTCGATTTTTTTCACCGGGTTGAATGTTTTAGATTCAGACATCAGTTTACTGCTGGTGAAAAAGAGTTGAGCAGGAAAAAAAGTACTTTCTTTTTGTGTTAAAAGTGACTTGATAGTGTCCTTATTCGCAAACGGCATCAACCAATCACGGACTTGCTGCTCATCTTTTGTTTTGACGAGGGTCTTCAGTGGATTTTGGTATTCTGAAGGAAACCGGCGGTACCATGCTCTTTCCAGAGCTTTTTCATCTTTAACAAGATCGCGAAGGTATTTGCATGTCTTTGCTAAACGGGTAATCTCGCGAAAACCCAAATAGCGAACAATCATAGATTTTTGTTCGTCGGGCAAACAGAAGAATAAAGATTCATTTTGGTGATAGACACTAACGTCCCTGCCTGCACTGACAGCCGTCGACGTTCCTTCCATTGGAGGTCGCTCAGGTATTGACGAGAATGGACCGTCATTGCTGGAATTGTTTTTCAAAGGGTTCATATCGGGTTACTCCAAAGCTCCACAGCCAGTATTTATGCTCGCTTGAAGAAGGCATTCAAGCTTGATTAGATTCTGTTGCAGTTAGAGTCGATTTTGTAATGGAAGTTCATAACATTAAGGTCAGTGAAACAATCAATCACCAATCATTCTTCTGTAGTTCAGTGATTCTTGCTTTGTTATCTCTGGAAACGGTCATCACAGTTCGGGCATCGGCGCTGAAGCTGGCTGAGACAACCTCCCCGTTGTGAGGAATGATGGCTTTTTCCCGCCATGATCCAGCAACCTGCAGGCCGCTGATTTTCGCCGTGTTATCATCGCTGGTGGTTACTACATGAAGGCAATCGGCGCTGAAGTTGGCAGAGTTGACCGCCCCGTTGTGGTGAATGCAGGCTTTTTCTTCCCATGATGCATTGAGCTTGTGGCTATAGATTTTCGCCGTGTTATCAGCACTGGCGGTCACCAGATGGCGGCCATCAGCGCTGAAGTTGGCTGCCCAGACCGCACCATCATGATGAATCCTGGTTATTTCTTGCCATGATCCATCGGCTTGCAGGTCACAGATTTTTGCCGTGCGATCTAAACTGGTGGTCACCAGATGGCAGCTATCGGTGCTGAAGTTGACAGAGGTGATTGTGCTCTTGTGTTGCAGGGGCGCTTTTTTTACCCATGATCCAGCGGCCCCCCGGGCATAAATTTTTAGCGTGTAATCTACACCGAGGATCACCAGATGTCGGCCATCGGGACTGAGCTTGGCCGAAGTGACATAACGTTCATGAACAGTGTCCTCCAGTTTCCATGAGCTATCGTCCCACTGACTATGGGTCTTCACCGTTCTATCGCCACTGACGGTCACCACATGGCGGCCCTCAGCACTGAAGTTGGCCAAATGAATCAATTTATCATGGGAAATGGTGGCTTTTACTTTCCATGATCCATCGTCCTCCAGACCATAGATCTTTGCTGTTTTATTGTGACTGGCGGTTAGCAGATGGCGGCCATCGGCGCTGAAGTTGGCTGAAATGACCCAATTATTATGGGTAATGGTGGTTTTTAATTCCCATGATCCATCGTCCTCCTGAATATACACTTTCACTGTTTTATCGGCACTGGCGGTCATCAGGTGGCGGCCATCGGCGCTGAAGTTGGCTGAGATGAGCCAATTATCATGAGTAATGGTGGTTTTTGATTGCCATGATCCATCGTCTTGCTGAGCATAAATTTTCGCTGTTTTATCGGCACTGGCAGTCACCAGATGACGGTCATCAGGGCTGAAAGTGGCCGTCTTGACTTTTCCTGCGTGGTTAATTTCGGTTTTATCCACGAACTTAAATTTTTCACACTGAGACATCCGTTTACTGTTAGTGAAAATTAACTGAGCAGGAAAATAAATACTCTTTCGTTGTTTTAAAAGTGACTCGACAGTGACCCTGTCGGCAAACGGCTTCAACCAATTACGGAGTTGCTGCTCATCTTTTGTCCTGACAATGGTCTTTGGCTGATATTGGTAGGGTGAAGGGAACTGGCGATACCAGGCTCTTTCCAGAGCTTTATTGTTTTCAACAAGATCGCGAAGATATTTGCATACCTTTTTTAAACGGGTAATCTCGCGAAAAGTCAGGTAGCGAATAATTTTACGCTGTGTTAATTCGGGTAAATTCAGGAATGAACTTTGACTTTTCTCGTAGACAGTCACTTCCTTACCTGCACTGAAACCTGTTGGTGCTTGCTCCAGCTGAGGTTGCTCAGGTGTTGGCAAGAGTGAATAGTCAATACTGGCGTTTCTGTTTACTGGGTCCATGCCTGATTTCCCTTTAGCTCCAAAGTCACTACTTATCCCTGCCTGGAAAGGGCATTCGAAATTGATTCGATCTGTTTGACCCGGTTTTATAATGGAAGTTCAATAGGCTCATTCGATCATCAATTGTTCTTCCATAGTTCAGTGATTCTCACCTTGTCATCGTCACTGACGGTCACCAAATGTCGGCTATCGGCGCTGAAGTTTGCTGAGGTGACTGCATAATCGTGTTGAATGATGGCTTTTTCCAGCCATGATCCACCCGGTTGCAGGCCACTGATTTTCGCTGTGTCGTCATCACTGGTGGTCACAACGTGGAGGCCATCGGTGCTGAATGTGGCTGAGTTGACAATATCGTCATGAACAATTGTGGCTATTTCTTGCCATGATCCATCGGCCTGCAGGTTACAGATTTTCGCCGTGTTATCATGACTGGCGGTGACCAGATGGCGGCTATCGGCGCTGAAGGTGGCTGAGATAACATATTGGTCATGATCAATTGTGACTATTTTCTTCCATGATCCATCGTCTTGGAGGCTAAAGATTTTTACTCTGCCATCCCCGCCGGCGGTCGCCAGGTGGCAGCTGTCGGCACTGAATTTGGCAGAGGCGATGGTACTGTAGACACGGGTGTTTTTTTCTACCCATGATCCAGCAGCCCCCTGAACATAGATTTTTTGAACTGTATCTTCACCGAAGATCACCAGATGACGGCCATTGGGGCTGAGATTGGCCGATGTGATAAATTTTTGATGAATAGTGTCCTCTACTTCCCATGATCCATCGTCCCCCTGGCTAAGGATTTTCACCTCATCACTTCCGGTGGTCACCGCATGGCGGCTATCAGCACTGAAGGAGGCTGAAAGGACCGGGATAGTATGGGTAATGGTGGTTTTTATTTCCCATGATCCATCCTCCTCCAGACCATAGATTTTCGCTGTTTTATCGTTACTGGCGGTGACCAGAAGACGGCCATCGTCGCTGAAGGTGGCTGTATTGATCTTGCAAGTGTGGGTAGTGGTGGCTGTTATTTTCGATGTTCCATCGTCTTCCAGACCATAGATTCTTGCTGTTCTATCGACATTGACGGTCACCAGATGGCGGCAATCGCGGCTGACGTTGGCAGAGAGGACACCAGGATCATGGGAAATGGCGACTTTTGGTTCCCATGATCCATCGTCTTTCTGAACATAGATTTTCACTGTTCTATCGCGACGGTCGCCCATCTGGTAGAAGTGATCGTGACCGGTGGTCACCAGATGGTGGTCATTGGGGCTGAAGGTGGCCGTCTTGACTTTGTCTCTATAGGGGATTTCGGCTTTATCCACTAACTTGAATTTTTTACATTGAGACATCAGTTTACTGTTGATGAAAAGTAACTGAGCAGGAAAATAAAGACTCTTTTGTTGTTTTATGAGTGACTCGACAGTGCCTCTGTCCGCAAACGGTTCCAACCAATTACGGAGTTGCTGCTCGTCTTTTGCCCTGAGGATGGACTTTAGTTGAAATTGGTACGGCGAAGGAATCTGGCGATACCAGGCTCTTTCCTGAGCTTTATCATCTTCAACAAGATCGCGAAGCTGTTTGCACACCTGCTTTAAACGGGTAATCTCGCGAAAGCCCAGATAGCGAATAATTATACGCTGTGTTATTTCCGGTAAATTCAGGAATGAACTTTGATTTTCCTCACAGACAGTCACTTCCTTACCTGCACTGAAACCTGTTGGTGCTTCCTCCAGCTGAGGTTGCTCAGGTGTTGGTGAGAGTGCATTGTCAATGCTGGCGTTTCTGTTTACTGGGTCCATGCCTGATTTCCCTTTAGCTCCAAAGTCACTACTTATCCCTGTCTGGAAAGGGCATTCGAAATTGATTCGATCTGTTTGACCCGGTTTTATAATAGAAGTTCAAAAGAGTGAGCTATAAGTACCTAACCAGTTGGTTTCGCATATTCTGGACGGCGACTTTTTCCATCCTTCTGCGTTCCAACTCTGGTTGCGTAGCTAAGGCTACGCGCGTTCTTCCATAGTTCAGTGATTCTCATTTTGCGATCGTTAGTGACGGTCACCACATGTCGGCTATCGGCGCTGAAGATGGCTGAGATGACTTCAATATTATGTTGAATGATGGCCTTTACCCGCCATGATCCACCCCGTTGCAGGCCACTGATTTTTGCCGTTTTATCACAGCTGGTGGTCACAACATGGAGACCATCGTTGCTGAATGTGGCTGAGCGGACAGAGTCGTCATGAACAATTGTGGCTGTTTCTTTCCATGATCCATCGGCCTGCAGGTTACAGATTTTCGCCGTGTTATCATTGCTGGCGGTGATCAGATGGTGGCTATCGGCGCTGAATCTGGCTGAGCGGACAGAATCGTCATGAACCAATGTGGTTATTTCTTGCCATGATCCATCGTCCTGCAGGTTACAGATTTTCACTGTGCGATCAAAACTGGCGGTTGCCAGGTGACAGCTATCGGCACTGAAAATGGAACAAGTGATGCTACATCTGTGTTTGAGGCTGAGTTTTTCTACCCATGATCCAGCAGCCCCCTGACCATAGATTTTTAGAACAAAATTTACATATAAGATCATCAGATGACGGCCATCGGGGCTGAGCTTGGCCGTAATGGTAGATATTGCATGACTTGGACGACCTGCATGAATAGTGTCCTCTATTTCCCATGATCCATCGTTAACCTGACTAAGGATCTTTATCTTATTATCCCAGCCGATGGCCACCAGATGACGGCCATCAGCACTGAAGGTGGCTGAAAGGACATAGTGAGTATGAGGAATGGTGGCTTTTATTGCCCATGATCCATCCTCCTCCAGACCATAGATTTTCGCTGTTTTGTCCTTACTGGCGGTGACCAGATGACGGCCATCGGCACTGAAGGTGGCTGTATTGATCTGGCGAGTATTGGTAAAGGTGGCTTTTACATTCGATGTTCCATCGTCCTCCAGACCATAGATTGTTAAAGTTTTATCGACATTGACGGTCACCAGATGGCGGCCATCGGAGCTGACCCTGGCCAAGAGGAAGCTGTGATCATGGGAAATGGCGACTTTGGGTTGCCATGATCCATCGTCTTTTTGAACGTAGATTTTCACTGTTTTATCGAAACTGGCAGTCACCAGATGGCGGCCATCGGGGCTGAAGGTGGGCATCATGACTTGGGATCTATGGGAGATTTCGGCTTTTTCCACTAACTTGAATCTCTCACATTGAGACATCAGTTTACTGTTGATGAAAAGTAACTGAGCAGGAAAATAAAGACTCTTTTGTTGTTTTATGAGTGACTCGACAGTGCCTCTGTCCGCAAACGGTTCCAACCAATTACGGAGTTGCTGCTCGTCTTTTGCCCTGAGGATGGCCTTTAGTTGAAATTGCCAGGGTGAAGGAATCTGGCGATACCAGGCTCTTTCCTGAGTTTTATCGTTTTCAACAAGATCGCGAAGCTGTTTGCACACCTGTTTTAAACGGGTAATCTCGCGAAAGCCCAGATAGCGAATAATTATACGCTGCGTTGTTTCCGGTAAATTCAGGAATGAACTTTGACTTTCCTCACAGACAGTCACTTCCTTACCTGCACTGAAACCTGTTGGTGCTTCCTCCGGCTGAGGTTGCCCAAGTGTTGGCAAGAGTGAATTGTCAATGCTGGCATTGCTGTCTATTGGGTCCATTCCTGATTTCTCCTAAGCTTCAAAGTCAGTACTTATCCCTGTCTGGAAAGGACATTCGAAATTGATTTGATCTGTTAGACCCGGTTTTGTAATGGAAGTTCAAAAGAGTGAGGTCAGCGGAATGATTCGGTCATCAATCGTTCTTACATAGTTCAGTGATTCTTATTTTGCCATCGTTACTGACGGTCACCACATGTCGGCTATCGGCGCTGAAGATGGCTGAGGTGACTGCATTATTATGTGGAATGATGGCTTTTACCCGCCATGATCCACCTGCTTGCAGGCCACTGATTTTCGCCGTGTTATCATCGCTGGTGGTGATCAGATGGAGACCATCGTTGCTGAATGTGGCTGAGCGGACAGAGTCGTCATGAACAATTGTGGCTGTTTCTTTCCATGATCCATCGGCCTGCAGGTTACAGATTTTCGCCGTATTATCATTGCTGGCGGTGATCAGATGGTGGCTATCGGCGCTGAATGTGGCTGAGCGGACAGAATCGTCATGAACCAATGTGGTTATTTCTTGCCATGATCCATCGTCCTGCAGGTTACAGATTTTCACTGTGCGATCAGAACTGGCGGTTGCCAGGTGACAGCTATCGGCACTGAAAATGGAACAAGTGATGCTACATCCGTGTTGAAGGCTGAGTTTTTCTACCCATGATCCAGCAGCCCCCTGACCATAGATTTTTAGAACAAATTTTACATATAAGATCATCAGATGACGGCCATCGGGGCTGAGCTTGGCCGTAATGATAGATATTGCATAACTTGGACGACCTGCATGAATAGTGTCCTCTAGTTCCCATGATCCATCGTTAACCTGACTAAGGATCTTTATCTTATTATCCCAGCCGATGGCCACCAGATGACGGCCATCAGCACTGAAGGTGGCTGAAAGGACCCAGTACTTATGGGGAATGGTGGCTTTTATTTCCCATGATCCATCCTCCTCCAGACCATAGATTTTCGCTGTTTTATCCTTACTGGCGGTGACCAGATGACGGCCATCGGCACTGAAGGTGGCTGTATTGATCTCGCGAGTATTGGTAAAGGTGGCTTTTACATTCGATGTTCCATCGTCCTCCAGACCATAGATTGTTAAAGTTTTATCGACATTGACGGTCACCAGATGGCGGCCATCGGAGCTGACCCTGGCCAAGAGGAAGCCGTGATCATGGGAAATGGCGACTTTGGGTTGCCATGATCCATCGTCTTTTTGAACGTAGATTTTCACTGTTCTATCATAACTGGCAGTCACCAGATGGCGGCCATCGGGGCTGAAGGTGGGCATCATGAGTTGGAATCTATGGGAGATTTCGGCTTTATCCACTAACTTGAATCTCTCACATTGAGACATCAGTTTACTGTTGATGAAAAGTAACTGAGCAGGAAAATAAAGACTCTTTTGTTGTTTTATGAGTGACTCGACAGTGCCCCTGTCCGCAAACGGCTCCAACCAATTACGGAGTTGCTGCTCGTCTTTTGCCCTGAGGATGGCCTTTAGTTGAAATTGCCAGGGTGGAGGAATCTGGCGATACCAGGCTCTTTCCTGAGATTTATCGTTTTCAACAAGATCGCGAAGCTGTTTGCACACCTGTTTTAAACGGGTAATCTCGCGAAAGCCCAGATAGCGAATAATTATACGCTGCGTTATTTCCGGTAAATTCAGGAACGAACTTTGACTTTCCTCGTAGACAGTCACTTCCTTACCTGCACTGAAACCTGTTGGTGCTTGCTCCAGCTGAGGTTGCCCAAGTGTTGGCAGGAATGAATTGTCAATGCTGGCATTGCTGTCTATTGGGTCCATGCCTGATTTCTCCTAAGCTCCAAAGTCAGCACTTATCCCTGTCTGGAAAGGACATTCGAAATTGATTTGATCTGTTTGACCCGGTTTCATGATGGTAGTTCAAAATAGCAAGGCCAGCGGAATGATTCGGTCATCAATCGTTCTTCCATAGTTCAGTGATTCTCACCTTGTGATCGTCACTGACGGTCACCACATGTCGGCTATCGGCGCTGAAGATGGCTGAGGTGACTGGATTATTATGTTGAATGATGGCTTTTACCCGCCATGATCCACCCGCTTGCAGGCCAATGATTTTGGCCGTGTTATCATCACTGGCAGTCACCACATGGAGACTATCGGGGCTGAATGTGGCTGAGTGGACAGAATCATCGTGAACAATTGTGGTCATTTCTTTCCATGATCCATCAGCCTGCAGGTTACAGATTTTCGCCGTGTTATCATCGCTTGCGGTGACCAGATGGCGGCCATCGGCGCTGAAAGTGGCTAAATAGACGGGATCGTCATGAACCATTGTGGCTATTTCTTGCCATGATCCATCGTCCTGCAGGTTACAGATTTTCACTTTGCCGTCCCAACCGGCGGTTGCCAGGTGGCGGCTATCGGCACTGAATTTGACAGAGGCAAAGTTCTCGTATTGAAGGGTGTTTTTTTCTACCCATGGTCCAGCAGCCCCCTGACCATAGATTTTTAGAACAAAATGTTTAACGAAGATTACCAGATGACGGCCATCGGGGCTGAGCCTGGCCCAAATGATAGATCTTTCACGAATAGTGTCCTCTACTTCCCATGATCCATCGTCCCCCTGACTAAGGATTTTCACCTTATGATCCCTGCTGACGGTCACCAGATGGCGGCCATCAGCAGTGAAGTTGGCTGGAAGGACCCAGCAAGTATGGGTAACGGTAGTTTTTATTTCCCATGATCCATCCTCCTCCAGACCATAGATTTTCGCTGTTCTATCGTGACTGTTGGTGACCAGATGACGGCCGTCGGCGCTGAAGTTGGCTGAATTGACTCGGCGAGCATGGGTAATGGTGGCTTTTATTTTCGACGATCCATCGTCCTCCAGACCATAGATTCTTGCTGTTCTATCGACATTGGCGGTCACCAGATGGCGGCCATCGCGGCTGACGTTGGCGAAGAGGACACTATGATCATGGGAAATGGCGACTTTCGGTTGCCATGATCCATCGTCCTTCTGAACATAGATTTTCACTGTTTTATCAAAACTGGCAGTTATCAGATGGCGACCATCGGGGCTGAAGGTGGCCGTTTTGACTCTGTCTCTGTGGAGGATTTCGGCTTTATCCACTAACTTGAATTTTTTACATTGAGACATCAGTTTACTGTTGATGAAAAGTAACTGAGCAGGAAAGTAAATACTTTTTTGTTGTTTCAGGAGTGACTCGACAGTGCCCCTGTCCACAAATGGCTTCAACCAATTGCGGAGTTGTTGCTCATATTTTGTCCTTACGATGGTCTTTGGCTGATATTGGTAGGGTGAAGGAAACTGGCGATACCAGGCTCTTTCCTGAGACTTATCATTTTCAACAAGATCGCGAAGATATTTGCATACCTTTTTTAAACGGGTAATCTCGCGAAAGCCCAGATAGCGAATAATTATACGCTGTGTTAATTCGGGTAAATTCAGGAATGAACTTTGACTTTTCTCGTAGACAGTCACTTCCCTGGCTGCACTGAAACCTGTTGCTGCTTCCTCCTGCTGCTGCGGTTGCTCAGGTGTTGGCGAGAGTGAATTTTCAATCCTGGCATTGCTGTTCAATGGGTTCATGCCTGATTTCTTTTTATCTCCGAAGTCATTACTTATCCCAGCCTGGAAAGGGTATTCGAAATTGATTCGAGCTGTTTGACCCGGTTTTATAATGGAAGTTCAAAAGAGTGTGGTCAGTGGAATGATTCGGTCATCAATCCTTCTTTCGCAGTGCAGTGATTCTCACCTTGTTATCTTCAGTGACGGTCACCACATGTCGGCTATCGGCGCTGAAGATGGCTGAGGTGACTGCACAATCATGTTGAATAATGACTTTTTCCAGCCAGAATCCACCGGCCTGCAGGCCAATGATTTTGGCCGTGTTATCTTCACTGGCGGTGACCACATGAAGGTCATCGGCGCTGAAGTTGGCTGAGTTGACCGCCCCCTTGTGGGTAATACAGGCTCGTTCTTTCCATGATCCATCGTCCTGCAGGCTGTAGATTTTGGCCGTGTTATCTTCACTGGCGGTCACCACATGGTGGCAATCGGCGCTGAAGTTGGCTGAGAAGACCCGACCGTCATGACAAATCCTGGTTATTTCTTTCCATGATCCATCGTCCTGCAGGTGACAGATTTTCACCGTGCGATCTAAACCGACGGTTACCAGATGGCAGCTGTCGGTGCTGAAGTCGGCAAAGTTGACTAGTCTCTTGTGCCGGAGAGTGCCTTTTTTTACCCATGATCCAGCGGACCCCTTACCATAGATTTTCACAACTTCATCTACATTAGAGATCACCAGATGATGGCCATTGGAGCTGAGCTTGGCCGAAGTGATTTTTCCTTCGTAAACAGTGTCTTTTACTACCCATGAGCCATCATCCACCTGACTGGAGATTTTTACACTAGCCCCATCGAAGGTCACCAGATTGTATCCATCAGCGCTGAAGGTGGCTGAAAAGATCATCCAATCATGGGAAATGGTGTTTTTTATTTCCCATTGTCCGTCTTCGTTCAGACCATAGATTTTTGCTGTGTCACTATCACTCATGGTTATCAGATGTCGGCCATCGGGACTGAAGTTGACTGTATTGCCAAAGCCACAATGGGGAATGATGGTTTTTTCTTCCCATGATCCGTCGTCGGGCAGGCAAAAGATTCCCGCTATGTTATCGTAACTCATGGTTACCAGATGGCGGCCATCGGGGCTGAATTTGGCTGCAAGGACCTTGTCCCGATGGAAAATGGTGGCTACTTGTTCCCATGATCCATTGTCTTGCTGAGCATAAATTTTCGCTTTTTTATCGTTACTGGCGGTTGCCAGGTGGCGATCATCGGGGCTGAAATTGACCATTCTGACTTGTCTTAAATGGATAATTTCGATTTTTTCCACTACCTCAAATCTTTCACATTGAGACATCAGCTTGCTGTTGATAAAAAGTAACTGAGCAGGAAAGTAAATACTTTTTTGTTGTTTTAAGAGTGACTCAACAGTGTCACTATCCGCAAACGGCTTCAACCAATCACGGAGTTGTCGCTCATCTTTTGTCTTGATAATGGTCTTTGGCTGATATTGGTAGGGTGAAGGAAACTGGCGATACCAGGCTCTTTCCTGAGTTTTATCGTTTTCAACCAGATCGCGAAAATGTTTGCACACCTGTTTTAAACGGGTAATCTCGCGAAAGCCCAGATAGCGAATAATTATACGCTGCGTTATTTCCGGTAAATTCAGGAATGAACTTTGACTTTCCTCGTAGACAGTCACTTCCTTACCTGCACTGAAACCTGATGCTGCTTCCTCTAGCTGAGGTTGCTCAGGTTTTGGCGAGAGTGGATTGTCAATGCTGGCATTGCTGTTTATTGGGTCCATGCCTGATTTCTCTTAAGCTCCAGAGTCGCTATTTATCTCTGCCTGGAAAGGGCATTTAAAATTGATTCGATCTGTTTGACCCGGTTTTATAATGGAAGTTCAAAAGAGTGAGGTCAGTGGAATGATTCGATCATCAATCCTTCTTTCGCAGTTCAGTGATTCTCACCTTGTTATCTTTAGTGACGGTCACCAGATTTCGGCTATCGGTGCTGAAACTGGCTGAGGTAACTTTATTGTTGTGCTCAATGGTGGCTTTTTCCCGCCATGATCCATCGAGTTGCAGGCCACTGATTTTCACCATGTTGTCATCACTGGCAGTCACCATATGGAGGCAATCGGCACTGAAGTTAGCTGAGTTGACCGCCCCTTTGTGGGTAATACAGGCTTGCTCTTTCCATGACCCATCGTCCTGCAGGCTATAGATTTTCGCCGTGTTATCTTTACTGGCGGTCACCACATGGCGGCAATCGGCGCTGAAGTTGGCTGCGAAGACCTCACTATCATGATGAATCCTGGTTATTTCTTGCCATGATCCATCGTCCTGCAGGTGACAGATTTTCGCCGTGCGATCAGTACTGGCGGTTACCAGATGGCAGCTGTCGGCGCTGAAGCTGGTAGAGTTGATCAGGCCCCTGTGACTAAAAGTGGCTTTTTTTACCCATGATCCAGTGGCCCCCTGACCATAGATTTTTACACCTGCATCTAAACCGGAGATCACCAGATGACGGCCATCGCAGCTGAGCCTGGCCGAAGCGATATATCTTTCATGAATAGCGCCCTCTACTGCCCATGAGCCATCGTCCAACTGACTACTGATTTTCACGCTATCCACACTGACGGTCACCAGATTGCACCCATCAGCGCTGAAGGTGGCTGAAACGATCATTACTTTATGGGAAATAGTGTTTTTTACTTCCCATTGTTCATCTTCGTACAGGCCATAGATTGTCGCTGTGTTATCGTCACTGGTGGTTACCAGATGTTGGCCATCGGGACTGAAGTTGACTGAATAGCTCCAGCCATAATGGCCAACGGTGGTTTTTTGTTGCCAGGATCCATCGTCTCCCAGACGATAGATTTTCGCTGTTTTATCGTAACTGACGGTTACCATATGGCGGTCATCGGGGCTGAATTTGGTTGAGGCGACAACACCCTTATGGGAAATGACGGCTTTTGGTTCCCATGATCCATCGGTTTTCTGGTGGTAGATTTTCGCTGTTTTATCGTCACTGGCGGTTGCCAGATGGCGTTCATCGTGGCTGAAGTTGACTGTCTGGACTTTTTCATCATGGGTAATTTCGATTTTTTCCACCAACTTGAATGTTTCACATTGAGACATCAGTTTACAGTTGATGAAAAATAACTGAGCAGGAAAATAAATATTCTTTTGTTGTTCTATGAGTGACTCGACCGTGCTCATATCCGCAAATACCTGCAACCAATTACGAAGTTGTTGCTCACCTTTTGTCCTGACGATGGTCTTTAGTTGCGATTGGAAGGGTGAAGAAAACTGGCGAATCCATGCTCTTTCCAGTGTTTTATTATTTTCAACAAGATCGTGAAAATATTTGCATACCCTTTTTAAACGGGTAATCTCGCGAAGACCCAAATAGCGAAAAATCAGGGACTTTTCTAAATCGGGCAGATCAAAGAATGGAGATTTACTTTTCTCATAGACAGTCACTTCCCTGCCGACACTGAAACCTGCAGTTGTTTCCTCCCGCTGAGGTTGCTGAGGTGTTGATCTGTCATTGCCGACATTGATGTTTAAAGGGTTCATATCGGGCTCCTCCAAAGCTCCTGAGTCAGTTTTAATCCTTGCTCAGAAAGGGTAATCAAAATTTGTTCAATGCTGATGGAGTTGGAGTCGGTTTTATAATAGAGGTTCATAACATTAAGGCCAGCGAAACTGACAATAAGTCCTGATTCGTGAAAATGATAGAAAGGTATTTTTTCATTAAGATCGCAAAAATATTTGCATCCCCTCAGGCTTTCAAGTCGCCTGTTAATATTTTTTACCTGAATGCCCGTATTTATGAACGGGATGCAGTTCCGGTAAATTAAAAATACCGCACATTCCCGGGAACATTTTCTTTTCTGCCATGTCTAATCTGCGTGTCCTGAAATTATCTCCTGAAATTATCCAACCTTCGAGGTAGAAAAAATGAAAAAGACATCGAAACCAACCGGTATAAGAAAATATCTGGTCGGCTCGCTGTTCTGCTTTGTTTCAAGTGCTATTGCCAGTTCTGAACCAAGTATTTATGGTGTGCTTGCGGAATTAAACTCAAGGCCAGAAGCTGTTAACTATCAAAAAGTCAGGCGTCTGACTGGCGGGCGCGGCCCCATTTACTCCATTGATGAGTACCCTGGTTATATCCTGAAAATCGACCGGGGAAATTTAGATCGAGTGGTCTCTGCCTGGTCATTTTTTGAGGCTTTTGGCCTGAAACACCTGTTTGTTCCACAAATGCTCCCAGTGATCGTAGGTGGTGAGGCGATGTTGCTTACAGAGCGGGTCAATGTACCAACAGACAGTTTTTCACACTATATGGAGTTCAGTCTGAACCGCAAAGGTTATGGTGATGCTATTAAGGATCTGACGGCGCTGGCCTGCATGAGGGAAATTCCTGACTTTACCATTAATGGAATGCTGACAGGAGAGCGTATTCGTTACGATAATATTCCTCCTTTTCAAACAGTGGATAACAATGGCAATACTCAATACAAGGTCGCTTTGATTGACCTTGATCATTACTATGACACTTTACCCGTCCGTCGCCGCCCTGCATTAGAGATTGTTCGCGAAGTCGTGGAAGCTTTTCCCTGGGCTTTGGACGATATTCTGGAAACCGCTTCCTATCATCGAAGCTGCTTTCTGACAGGTGATAATATCCGTTGGTTGCGTGATTTCGCTGATGAGCAGTCAATCAGAAGGTACACAATGTATGAAGGATATCATGATTATCTGCTAGCCAAAGGCATTAATCCGATGTCAGCTTCCGTGCACCTGGATACACTCTATCAGGAACCCGGGGAGTTCAAACTGACCTTGAGGCACGACTATGATACTGTGGTTCTTAATCTGGCAGAGGTTATTTACAATACAGCGAAAGAGAAAATGCGAGTTAAGAAAAAACAGAATGTTAAAGGCTATAATGCCCGTATCAGCTATGTGGATAGTCATGCCCTTGAATACCTCAGAAATATTAAACAGCAGTATATAGATGCCTATATGGATCTTGAAAAGGGTGTTGAAGAAGGTAATGCATTATTCTTGAAAGCAGTTGCTTTATTAGAAGAAAACAAACTGTTTTACAGAGCATCTGTTGGTCGGAATCGACTGGATCTGCTGATTTATTTTTGAGTGTAAACTCACGGCAACCAGCAATTGAAGATTTACTTTTCTCATAGACAGTCACTCCCTGCCTGCACTGAAATCCGCAGGTGCTTTCGCTGAGGTTGCTGAGGTGTTGGCGAGAGTGAACTGTCATTGCTGGAATCGTCGTCGTTTTTCAGCAAAGAAGGTTTTCCGCATAATCGCTTCTGCTTCTTCCCGGATAAATGATTCGGTTTGATTGTTCATTTTTAACCAATTCGTGAAGTCACGTTCGAACGCTTGCCATTGCGAGCCAAGCAGTTGTTGCAATGAGACTCTCTTTTCCGGGTTGTGCGTGAGAGAACCTGTGGTGTGATCACCTAAGTTAGCACTAGCCGTTTTCCAAGGTTCCATCAAAGGTTCATATTGCTCATTTCCCGGAATTGCACAAAATTTTTTCATTGCCTTCACCATTCCCTTAAATAGAGTCCATTTTTTATATTTATCAACGATTGGGATTTTTCCTTTGGCAAGAACATCGGAGAGGCTGATATCACCGGAACTCCAATTGATTACAGAACCTTGTTGTAAAAGATCAAAGTCACTATTTACTATTCGACCAGGGGTAATAATATGTACATTTTTTTCCTGCTGACCACCGGGATTTTGGAAAGTCATGATCACATCTTTTTTATCATCACTGTTGATTTTAAATACCTTAACAGACTTATAGGGAAAAAAGTCCGGCTTCTGTTCAGGGAAATACTCGCTGACGTGGCCCGGATTAAGCTGCCGAGAGCTGACTAACACCACATCTCTGTCGTTGTCTCCTTCCATCAGCACCACAACTCTTAGCGCATGAGCAAGAAAATATTCATTATGACAATAGACAAAATAAAATACGCTCTGGTCATTCCCATCACTGTTTTTGCTCAGTGGATTAGCGCAATACTTACGCAGTAAATCGTCCTTGAATACAGTGTCAGGGTATGTATTTTCCATCAGGTATAAACGCTGACAGCTAATGCCCATATCAATCTCTTCTATTCCATGACGGCCCGTATTACTGTATTCTCCGCTTTTGACTTCATATTCACTAACACCCAAAGTCTTTCTGGCAAATTCACCATGGCTGTTTGCCAACGGCGCTATCAAACCACTCGGGCCATGCAAGATAAAATCGGCCTCATGCAGCAATTGATAAACTTCCTCTTCCTGATGCATTGCGGCTAACTGCTGCTGTTCAGGTGGCCGGAATATTTGTCGACGGTGACCATCCAGAATGAAGGTTTTAACGTCGTCAAAAGTGGCAATGGATCTTAATCGATTCAGCTCATCAATGTCAGCGGCATGGTGTTCAAAGACAAATGAGCAAGTTGCTTCAGGAAAGAGTTTCCTGACATAACCTAACACCCTTACCCCGGATGCAATATCACCATACCCCCTCTTTGAAATGCTATTGCTCATGAACTGCCGGGTAGCAACCACAATTTTAATGGTTCTGTTCTTAAAGCTTGGACTACCTTTTGATTCAGGCTCATTTAAAAATCTTGTCAGGTCTTTGCTAAAAAGTTCAGAATTAAGCTCTGTAATATTCATGTTTTTCTTGGCTCCTAAATATTTGTATCTTCCTTATCAGGGCATAATAAAAAATGTATCCAAACCTTTTCAGAAACATCACTCTTTTAACTTGGGTTAATAATAAAAATAAATCCCTGACATAAATGACAGCTACAGTGACAATGCTTTAAGCGATTAAGAGGTTAACCCCGGGTTTTAAGTATCTAACCAGTTGGTTTCGCATATTCTGGACGGTCACTACAAGACAACCATTGGCACTGAAGCTGGTTGTATAGATCCTGTCTTTGTGAGTTTTCTCATAGACAGTCACTCCCTGCCTGCACTGAAACCCGCAGGTGCTTTCTCCAGCTGAGGTTGCTGAGTTGTTGGCGAGAGTGAACTGTCATTGCTGGAATTGTCATCGTTTTCAGCAAAGAGGGTTTTCCGGATAATCGCTTCTGCTTTTTCCCGGATAAATGATTCGGTTTGATTGTTCTTTTTTAACCAATCCGTGAAGTCACGTTCGAACGCTTGCCATTGCGAGCCAAGCAGTTGTTGCAACGAGACTCTGCTGGCCAGGCTTTTCGTGAGAGAACTTTTCCTGGGGTTATAAGCTAAGCTCGCACAAGCCGTTCTCCAAGGGCCCATCAAAGAACCATATTGCTCATTTCCCGGAATTGCACAAAACTTTTTCACTGCATTCAACATTCCCCAAAATAGATCCTCTTTTTTATAGGGTTCAACGATTGGGATTTTTCCTTTGGCAAGAACATCGGAGAGGCTGATATCACCGGAACTCCAATTGATTACAGAACCTTGTTGTAAAAGATCAAAGTCACTATTTACTATTCGACCAGGGGTAATAATGTGTATATTTTTTTCCTGCTCACCATCGGGATTTTGAAAAGTCATGATCACATCTTTTTTGTCATCACTGTTGATTTTAAATACCTTAACAGACTTATAGGGAAAAAAGTCCGGCCGCTGTTCAGAGAAATACTCGCTGACGTGGCCCGGATTAAGCTGCTGAGAGCTGACTAACACCACATCTCTGTCGTTGTTTGCTTCCATCAGCAGCAGAATTCTCAGCGCCTGAGCAAGAAAATATTTAGCATGACCATAGACAAAATAAAATACGCTCTGGTCATTCCCATCACTGCTTTTGCTCAGTGGATTAGCACAATACTTACGCAGTAAATCGTCCTTGAATACAGTGTCAGGGTATGTATTTTCCATCAGGTATAAACGCTGACAGCTAAAGCCCATATCAATCTCTTCTATTCCATGACGGCCTTTTTTACTATATTCTCCGCTTTTGAGTTCATATTCACTAACACCCACAGTTTTGCTGGCAAATTCACCATGGCTGTTTGCCAACGGCGATATCAAACCACTCGGGCCATGCAAGATAAAATCGGCCTCATGCAGCAATTGGTAAACTTCCTCTTCCTGATGCACTTTGGCTAACTGCTGCTGTTCAGGTGGCCGGTATATTTGTCGACGGCGACCATCCAGAATGAAGGTTTTAACGTCGTCAAAGGTGGCAATGGATCTTAATCGATTCAGCTCATCAATGTCAGCGGCATGGTGTTCAAAGACAAATGAGCAAGTTGCTTCAGGAAAGAGTTTCCTGACATAACCCAACTCCCTTACCCCAGATGCAATATCACCATACCCCCTCTCTAAAATGGTATCGCTCATGTACTGCCGGGTAGCAACCACAATTTTGATGGTTCTGTTCTTAAAGCTTGGGCTACCTTTTGATTCAGGCTCATTTAAAAACCTTGTCAGGTCTTTACTAAAAAGTTCTGAATTAAGCTCTGTAACATCCATGTTTTTTCTTGGCTCCTCAATATTTGTATTTTTCTTAGCAGGGCATAACAAAAAATGTATCCAAACCTTTTCAGAAACATCACTCTTTTAACTTGGATTAATAATAAAAATAAATCCCTGACATAAATGACAGCTACAGTGACAATGCTTTAGGCGATTAAGAGGTTACAGGCGTTGCCGAGTTCCAGATGAGAGGTTGAACGATTAAGTGATTGCTGCCAGCGGCACCGACGACGAACATTCGATCATCAAACGTCCTTCTGCAGTTCAGTGATTCTTGCCGAGTAATCACTGAAGGTCACCACATGCCGGCCATCGACACCGAAGGCGGCTGAGCCGAGACCGATAACACCCCTGTGGGAAATAATAGCTTTTTGAAGCCATGATCCATCGGCCCCAAGACCATAAATTTGCGCCGTTGCGTCCTTACTGGCGGTCACTACAAGACAACCATAGGTACTGAAGGTGGCTGAATAGATCCTGTCTTTGTGAGAAATGGTGGCTTTTTCTACCCATGATCCATCGGTCTCCAGACGATAGATTTTTGCCGTGTTGTTAGTAATGGTAGTTAACAAATGGCGACTATCGGCGCTGAAGATGGCTGAGTGGACCGGGCTCTCGTGAGGAATGATGGCTTTATTTACCCATGATCCGGCCAGCAGACCATAGATTTTCGTCGTTTTATCTTCACTGGCGGTCACCACCTGAGTGCCATCGGTGCTGAACTTGGCTGAATAGACACTGCCATCATGCTGAATCTCGTCTGTTTTTTTCCATGATCCATCGTCCTGCAGGCCATATATTTTTGCCTTGCCATCCCTGCTGGCAGTTACCACATAGCTGCCATCGGCGCTGAATTGGGCCGTCATCACCCAACCATTATGGTTAATGGTGCCTTTTTCGTTCCAGGAGTCATTGGCCTGCTTACCGTAGATTGTCACAGAGTATGTAGAGTAGATCATCAAATGACGGCCATCGATGCTGAAGCTGGCCAGACCGGCTTGAGTATTATGGTTAATAGTGGTCTTTGCTTGCCATGATCCATCGTTCTCCAGTCTATAGATTTTCAACTTTTTATCCAAACCGGAGGTCAACACATGATGGCCATCTGCACAGAAGGTGGCTGAGCAGACCCCATCTTCATGGGAAATTGTGAATTTTAGTTTCCATGATCCATCTTCCTCCATACCATAGATGACCGCGTTAACGCGACTGGCGGTTAGCAGATGGCGGCTATCGGGACTGAAGGTGGCTGATGTGACGTTATGGGAAATGTTGGCTTTAACTTTCCATGATCCATCGTTCTCACGGCTAGAGATTTTCAATATATTATCCAAACAGGCGGTCACCAGGTGGCGGCTATCGGGGCTTAAAGTGGCTTTGTGGATCCAGCTGGAATGGATGATTTCGGTTTTTGTCTCCAGGTTAAATTTTTCACATAGAGACATCAATTTACTATTGGTGAATAGGAACAGAGCAGGGAAATAAGCACTATCTCGTCGTTCTACAAGTGACTCGATAGTTTCATTATTCGCAAACGGCCTCAACCAATCACGGAGTTCTTGATTCGTTTTTGCCTTAAAGATGGTCTTCAGTTGATCTCTGTGTTGTGAAGGAAATCGACGATACCATGCTCTTTCCAGGGCTTTAGAGTTTTCAACAAAATCGCCAAGATATTTGCATACCCTTGCCAAACGGGCAATCTCGCGCAGGCCCAGATAGCGAATAATCACAGATTTTGGTTCGTCGGGCAAACAGAGGAATGGAGATTGATTTTGGTTATACAGAGTAACGTCTCTGCCTGCAGTGACACCCGTTGGCACTGCTTCCAGTCGAGGTCGCTTGGGTGTTGGCGAGACTGTACCGTCATCGCTGGAATTGTTGTTCAAAGGGTTCATATCGGGCGGGTTCCTCCAAAGCACGATTGGTATTATTTATTTCCGTTTGGAAAGCGCGTTCGAAATTAAATCGATCTCTTAGACTCGGTTTTATAATGGAAGTTCAAAACAATTAAGAGAAAGAAGAGCCCTGATTCGGGTAAAGAATGGAAAGAAATTTTTTCATTGAGAGCCAAGTGCAAAAATTGCCATTGTGCTCTCGATATAACCCAGAACTGAGGGCAGCGTAGCTTTCCCCGTCAAGTGAATTGTTAGGTGGCGTGGTTATTAGCGGGAGAGTAAGGCTTGGAGCATTTCTTTGATAGCAGCAATATCAGAACCTTGCTGGTCAAGGCGCTTATCTTGCTGGTCAAGGCGCTTATCTTGCTGGTCAAACCGTTTGCTGATTTCTTTGCTCTGCTGGTCAAGGCGCTTGTCTTGCTGGTCAAACCGTTCGCTAATTTCTTTGCTCTGCTGGTCAAGGCGCTTATCCTGCTGGTCAAGGCGCTTGTCTTGCTGGTCAAACCGTTCGCTGATTTCTTTGCTCTGCTGGTCAAGGCGCTTGTCTTGCTGGTCAAACCGTTCGCTGATTTCTTTGCTCTGCTGGTCAAGGCGCTTATCTTGCTGGTCAAGGCGCTTGTCTTGCTGGTCAAATCTCTGGTGCATCTCACCACGGGTTTGACCAAGGCCGTCAACTACGTCAGCCAGAGTGTTACGAATATGATCAATCTCTGTCGACTGAGGTTTGGGTTTCGCACTCATGGGTTACTCCTTGATAAAATGTCAAAGAGGAACAGCATAGCAAAGACTGGCACAAAGACACCTGACACTGTTTTTTAATCGGTTCTAAGCAAAAATACGCTTATTCGATCATCAATCCTTCTTGCGTAGTTCGGTGATTCTTACGCTGATATCTTTACTGACCGTCACCAGGTTTCGGCCATCGGTACTGAAGTTGGCTGAGGTGACTGCTTTCTTGTGCCTGATGATGGCTTTTTCCAACCATGATCCATCGGCCTGCAGGCCAAGGACTTTCGCTGTGTTATCATCACTGGTGGTCACCACATGAAGGCAATCGGCGCTGAATTTGGCTGAGTTGACCACCTTCTTATGGGTAATGCAGGCTGTTTCTTCCCATAATCCAGGGGCCTTTCGGGTGTATATTTTTGCGGTCTTATCATCACTGGCAGTCACCACATGGAGGCTATTGGCGCTGAATTCGGCTGAGCGAACGTTACAATCATGAGGAATCGTGGCTATTTCTTTCCACGATCCATCGGTTTGCAGGTCAAAGATTTTTGCCGTGTCATCTAAACTGACGGTTACCAGATGACAGCTATCGGCGCTGAAGTTGGCAGATGTGATTGTGCTCCTGTGTTGAAGGGGGGCTTTTTTTACCCATGATCCATCGTCCCCCCGACCATAAATTTTTAGAGCGTAATCAACGCAGATGATCGCCAGATGACGGTCATCGGGACTGAGTCTGGCTGAATAGACATAACTTTCATGAATAGTGTCCTCTAGTTCCCATAATCCATCGTCCCCCTGACTACGGATCCTCACCGTGTGATCAAAGCCGACGCTCATCATATGCTGACTATCAGCGCTGAAGGTGGCTGAAAGAATCATATGATTATGGAAAATGATGGCTTTTACCTCCCATGATCCATCGTCCCCCTGACCGTAGATTTTCGCTGTGTGATCATGACTGGCGGTTAGCAGATGGCGGCCATCTGGGCTGAAGGTGGCTGATGCAACCCAATTATCGTGGGTAAAGGTGGCTGTTGGTTCCCATGATCCATCGTCCTGCTGAACATAGATTCTTGCTGTATTATCGTGACTGGCAGTTACCAGATAGCGGCCGTCGGGGCTGAAGTTGGCTAAAACAGCCCTGTGATTATGGAAAAAGGTGGCTTTTGGTTCCCATGATCCATCGGTCTTCTGGCTGCAGATTTTCACTGTTTTATCTTCACTGACGGATGCCAGATGGCGATTATCGGGGCTGAAATTGACCGCTCTGACTTTTTTATCATGGGTCATTTCGATTTTTTCCACTAACTTGAACTTTTCACATTGAGACATCAGTTTACTGTTAATGAAAAGCAACTGAGCAGGAAAATAAGTACTCTTTTGTTGTTCTAAGAGTGACTCGACAGTGCCCATATCCGCAAACGCCTCCAACCAATGACGGAGCTGTTGCTCATCTTTTGTCCTGACGATGGTCTTTGGTTGATAATGGTAGGGCGAAGGAAACTTGCGAATCCACGCTCTTTCCAGAACTTTATCCTCTTCAACAAGTGTGCAAAGAAATTTGCATACCAGTTTTAAACGGGTAACCTCGCGAAAACCCAAATAGCGAATGATCATCGATTTTGTTTCGTAGGGTAAACAGAGCAATGGCGATTGATTTTGCTTGTATACACTAACTTCCCTGCCTGCACTGACAACCGTTGATGCTTCCTCAAGTTGAGGTTGTCCAGGTGTTGGCGAGTCAATACCCGAATTTCTATTAACAGGGCCCATGCCTGTCTCCTTCTAAGCTCCAGAGTTGGTATTTATCTTTGTATGAAAAAGACATTCAAAATGGATTCGACTCGGTTTCAGGATGAAAGTTCAAAATATTGGGGTCAGTGAAATCAGGAAAAAGCAGAGCTCTGATCCGGGAAAATTTTTCAAGGTCATGGATCAAAAGAGGAGACAACTAGCCTCAGGCAGTTGCTGGGTTGTGCTCATTCGATCATCATCGTCCTTCCGCAGCTCAGTGATTCTCGCACTGTAATCATTACTGACGGTCAGCACATGCCGGTCATCGGGACTGAAGTCGGCTGAGATGAATCCTTTCTCGTGTCGGATGGTGGCTTTTTCCAGCCATGCGCCGTCGTTCTGCAGACCAAAAACTTTCGCCGTACCATCCAAACTGGCGGTGACCACAAGACGACCATCGGCACTGAAGTTGGCTGAGAAGACTCTGTGCCTATGGGGAATGCTGGCTTCTTCCTGCCATGATCCGTCGGCCTGGAGACCACTGATTTTTGCCGTATTATCGTCACTGGTGGTCACCACATGGAGGCAATCGGCACTGAAGGTGGCTGAGACGACTCTATTAGTGTGGGAGATACAGGCTTTTTCCTGCCATGATGCGGAGGCCTTCTGGCTATAGATTTTTGCCTTGCCGTCCCAACTGGCGGTCACCACATGGCAGCTATCGGAGCTGAAGGTGGCTGTGATGATCAAATTATCATGATAAATTGAGGCTGCTTTTTTCCATGATCCATCGGCCTGCAGGTCATAGATATTTGCCGTGCGACCTAAACTGTAGGCTAACAGGTGGCAGCTATCGGCGCTGAAATTGGCGATTTCTGCGATGCCTTGAAGGGTGGCTTTTTCTACCCATGATCCATCGGCCCCCTTGCCATAGATTGTAACAACGTAATTTATATCGAAGATCGCCAGAAGACTCTCATCGACACTGAACCTGACCGAATGGATCAGACTGGAATGATAAACAGTCTCTTCTAATTCCCACGATCCGATGTCCCCCTGACCAAAGAATTTCACCGTGTGATCTGGACCGACAGTCAGCAAACGGCGGCCATCAGCATTGAAGGTGACTGAATTGACATTGAGAACATGAGGAATGGAGGCTTTTGCTTCCCAGGATCCATTGTCTGCCTGACCGTAGATATTGAATGTATGACGGTAACCGTAGGCTATCACGGCTAACACATGACGGCCATCAGAGCTAAAGCTGGCCGACATGACTGCATCGTTATGGGTAATAGTGTTTTTTTCTTCCCAGGTTCCACCATTCTCCTGGCCATAGATTTTCAACTTATGATCCACACTGGCGGTCAACACATGGCGGCTGTCGGCGCTGAAGGTGGCTGTGCTGATACGGTTAGAATGGTTGATTTCGGTTTTTTCCACCAGACTGAATGTTTTACATTGAGACATCAGTTTACTGTTGGTGAAAAGGAGTTGAGCAGGAAAGTAAGTACTTTCTCGTTGTTTTAAAAGTGACTCGACAGTGTCCTCATCCGCAAACGGCGCCAGCCAGTCACGAAGTTGTTGCTCATCTTTTCTCGTTATCATGGCCTTTAGTTGATATTGATGTTGTGAAGGAAATCGGCGAAACCAGGCTTTTTCCAGAGCTTTATCGTTTTCAACAAGATCGCGAAGATGCCTGCATACCTTGGCTAAACGGGTAATCTCGCGAAAACCCAAATAGCGAATAATCATTGACTTTGTTTCATAGGGTAAACAGAGCAATGGCGATTGATTTTGGATGTATACACTGACCTCCCTGCCTGCACTGACAACCGTTGATGCTTCCTCAAGTTGAGGTTGTCCAGGTGTTGGCGAGTCAATGCCCGAATTGCTGTTAACAGGGCCCATGCCTGGCTCCTTCAAAACTCCAAAGTTAGTATTTATCCTTTTTGTATGAAAAAGACATTCAAAATGGATTCAACAGGTTGGACCTGGTTTTAGTATGAAAGTTCACACTATTGGGGTCAGTGAAACCAGGAAAAAGCAGAGCCCTGATCCGGGAAAATTTTTCAAGGACATGGATCAAAAGAGCAGACAACCAACCTGAGGCGGGCGTCGGGTTACACTCATTCGATCATCATCGTCCTTCCACAGCTCAGTGATTCTCGCAATGTAATTATCACTGATGGTCACCACATATCGGTCATCGGGACTGAAGTCGGCTGAGAGGACTCCTTTCTTGTGTCGGATGGTAGCTTTTTCCAGCCATGCGCCATCGGTCTGCAGACCAAAAACTTTCGCCTTACCATCCGCACTGGCGGTGACCACAAGACGACCATCGGCACTGAAGGTGGCTGAGAGGATGCTGTTCTTATGGCTAATGTTGGCTTCTTCTTGCCATGATCCATTGGCCTGCAGGCCATTGATTTTTGCCGTGTTATCATTACTGGCGATCACTACATGGAGGCAATCGGCACTAAAGTTGGCTGAGGTGAGCCATCTGGCGTGGGATATACAGGCTGTTTCCTGCCATGATGCAGAGGTCTTCTGGCTATAGATTTTTGTACTGCCATCCCAACTGGTGGTCACCACATGGCAGTTATCGGCGCTGATATCGGCAATTGCGATCTGGATGCCTTGAAGGGTGGCTTTTTCCACCCATGATCCACTGGCCACCTTGCCGTAGATTGTAACAACGGCATTTATATCGTGGATTGCCAGAAGACTCTCATCGACACTGAACCTGGCCGAATTGACCGGACTGGTATGGTAAATAGTATCCTCTAATTCCCATGATCCATTGTCCCCCTGACCAAAGAATTTTACCGTGTGATCTGGACCGACAGTCATCAAACGGCAGCCATCAGCAATGAAGGTGACTGACTTGACATTATTAACATTAGGAATGGTGGCTTTTGCTTCCCAGGATCCATTGTCCGCCTGACTGTAGATAGTGACTTTCTTATCATAACCGGTGGCTAACACATGAAGGCCATCAGAGCTAAAGCTGGCCGACTTGACTGCACCACTATGGGTAATAGTGTTTTTTTCTTCCCAGGTTCCGCCATTCTCCTGGCCATAGATTTTCAACTTATGATCCACACTGGCGGTCACCACATGGCGGCTGTCGGCGCTGAAGGTGGCTGTGCTGATACGGTTAAAATGGTTGATTTCGGTTTTTTCCACCAGGCTGAATGTTTTACATTGAGACATCAGTTTACTGTTGGTGAAAAGGAGTTGAGCAGGGAAGTAAGTACTTTCTCGTTGTTTTAAAAGTGACTCGACAGTGTCCTCATCCGCAAACGGCGCCAGCCAGTCACGGAGTTGTTGCTCATCTTTTTTCGTTATCATGGCCTTAAGTTGATATTGGTGTCGTGAAGGAAACCGGCGAAACCAAGCTCTTTCCAGAGCTTTATCGTTTTCAACAAGATCGCGAAGATGCCTGCATACCTTGGCTAAACGGGTAATCTCGCGAAAGCCCAAATAGCGAATAATCATCGATTTTGTTTCATAGGGTAAACAGAGCAATGGCGATTGATTTTGGATGTATACACTGACCTCCCTGCCTGCACTGACAACCGTTGATGCTTCCTCAAGTTGAGGTTGTACAGGTGTTGGCGAGTCAATGCCCGAATTGCTGTTAACAGGGCTCATGCCTGACTCCTTCAAAACTCCAAAGTTAGTATTTATCCTTTTGTATGAAAAAGGCATTCAAAATGGATTCAACAGGTTGGACTCGGCTATAGAATGAAAGTTCACAATATTGAGGTCAGTGAAACCAGGAAAAAACAGAACCCTTATCCGGGAAAGTTTTTCAAGGTCATGGGTCAAAAGAGGAGACAACCAGCCTCAGGCAGGTGCTGGATTGCGCTCATTCGATCATCATCGTCCTCCCTCAGCTCAGTGATTCTCGCACTGTGATCATAACTGATGGTCACCACATGTCGGTCATCGGGACTGAAGTTGGCTGAGATGACTCCTTTATCGTGTCGGACGGTGGCTTTTTCCAGCCATAACCCATCGGTCTGCAGACCAAAAACTTTCGCCGTACCATCCCAACTGGGGGTAACCACAAGACGACCATCGGCACTGAAGGTGGCTGGGGGTACCCTGTTCTTATGGCTAATGTTGGCTTCTTCTCGCCATGATCCATTGGCCTGCAGGCCATAGATTTTTGCCGTGTTATCATTACTGGTGGTCACCACATGGAGGCAATCGGCACTGAAGTTGGCTGAGGTGAGCTCGTCATTGTGGGTAATACAGGCTTTTTCTTGCCATGATGAATCAGCCCTCTTGCTATAGATTTTCGCCTGATGATCCTTACTGGCAGTGACCACATGGCAGCTATCGGCGCTGAAGGTGGCTGTGTTAACTATAAAATTATGAGAAATCGTGTCTGCTTCTTTCCATGATCCGTCGGCCTGCAGGTTAAAAATATTTACCTTGAAACCTGCTCTGGTTAACAGGTGGCAGTTATTGGCGCTGATATCGAGAATTGCATACTGGGTGCGTTGAATGGTGGCTTTTTCCACCCATGATCCAGCGGCCCGCTTGCCATAGATTGTAACAACGGAATTTATATCGCGGATCGCCAGAAGACTCTCATCGACACTGAGCCTGGCCGATTCGATCGGACTGGTATGGCAAATGGTTTCCTCTAATTCCCATGATCCATTGTCTCCCTGAGCAAAGATTTTCACCGTGTGATCTCGACCGACAATCACCAAACGGCAGCCATCAGCAGTGAAGGTGGCTGATCTGACATTAATAACATCTGGAGTGGTGGCTTTTGCTTGCCAGGATCCATTGTCCGCCTGACTGTAGATAGTGAATGCCCTTTCATAACCGGCGGCTAACACATGAAAGCCATCAGAGCTAAAGCTGGCCGACCTGACTGCACCGCTGTGGGTAATAGTGTTTTTTTCTTCCCAGGTTCCACCATTCTCCTGGCCATAGATTTTCAACTTATGATCCCAACTGGCGGTCACTACACGGCGGCTGTCGGCGCTGAAGGTGGCTGTGTTGATAAAGTTAGCATGGGGAATTTTAGCTTTTTCTACCAGCCTGAATTTTTTACATTGAGACATCAGTTTACTGTTGGTGAAAAGGAGCTGAGCAGGAAAGTAAGTACTTTCTCGTTGTTTTAAAAGTGACTCGACAGTGTCCTCATCCGCAAACGGCGCCAGCCAGTCACGAAGTTGTTGCTCATCTTTTCTCGTTATCATGGCCTTTAGTTGATATTGGTGTTGTGAAGGAAACGGAGTTTTTCAAGATAGTTGTCCCGAAAACTGAATTTTAGGCTGCCTTTTTCTCGTTAATTCTTGCTTCAGACAACCGCTCAGGATTCAGTGCAACCGCACCTACAGGCTCCCAGTTTCTGATAACTCCTGACCAGCGCGTTGGATTAGCTTCTCGCGCTTTGGTATACACCTGTTTCCGGTGATTCAGGATTTCCTGATCTCTTTTCTCATGCCGTTGCGCAGGTGTCACAAAGCGGATTGAGCTATGGCGGTGTTCATTGTTATAAAAGCGCTCAAACTTCAGCATCCACTGTCGACTGTGTTCTAACGTCAGAAAACCTTGAGATGGCCACTGAGGACAGTACTTCACCGTTTTAAAGATCGATTCTGCAAATGCGTTATCGTTACTCACCCTTGGGCGACTATGAGAGGGAATAATGCCCAATTCCTCAAGCTTGGCCTTAAAGGTACTCGACGTCATTGGAGCCCCATTGTCTGAGTGCAGTACAAGCGGTGTTTTAGTGCATTTTTCAGCCACCATTGTCCGGTTAATCAGTTCACTGGCTAACTCACCAGACTCACGGCTATGAATCTCCCAACCAACAATCTTACGACTGTAAACGTCCAGTATCAGGTAGAGGTACCAGAACTGGCCGCGTACCCTGGAAGGTATGTAACTGATGTCCCAACACCAGACCTGGTTAGGGCCAGTAGCAACATAGGTTGTCGGCTTGTTGCTTTTCGATCGCTTTCTTGAACGACCGCGGTGGTGCAACTGACCATACTTTTTCAACACACGGTAAAAGCTAGATTCAGAAGCAACGTATACTCCCTTGTCTGCAAGGGCTGGCACGATCTGCGATGGTGGCAGGCTCGCATACTCATCTTCATTACTGATAGTCAGAATACGTTGCTCCTCTTCCTCAGTCAGTTTGTTAGAGGGTACCGGGCGCAAGGCATCCGGGCGTTTGTCCGTTAACACTGCACCATTGTCATCGCGCCAGCGATTCAGTGTTTTCAGGGATATTTCCAATTGTTCAGCAGCCTTCCAGCGAGAAGCGCCGTTTGCTATAGCCTCATCAAACCATGTCAGCAGTTGGCGGCGCTTATCGACAGGTGTCAGTTGTCCTCGCTGTCTATCCCGTAGAAGGCATCGAGCTTTTTTGATAGCACCAGCAGGGCTGCAGCTTCTGCCAACGCCTTGTCTTTACGGCGAAGCTCTTTTTCAAGGCTCTGATTGCGCTTACGCTCTTGTTTTAATTGCTTGCTTTCCTGGTCTGCACGCTGAGAAGCCTGAACAGCACCTGAAATACAAGCGTGCTTCCACTCCTTGACTTGTTGAGGATAAAGCCCTTTTTTACGGCAGTATTCACTTAACTCTGTTTCTGACAAAGCAGCGGTTTCGACGACCACGGCAAACTTGCTTTCAGCAGACCATTGTTCTGATTTTTGTTCGTTCCCTGGCACAGGTAATCCTTTGTCCCGTAGTTTTTTACGCCAATTATACAGGGTTTGTTCGCTGATACCTTCCTCTCTGGCAACATCCGGCACAGAGCGATTGTGTGGTGGTAACAGTTTTTTCAAAACAGCTGATTTACGTTCCTCTGAAAAACGAGGCATATTCAACGTCCATCGCCCACTGTCTAGCTTTTATTGGTTAATCAGTGAGCGGGACAACTATCCTGACACAGCGGGGAAATCGGCGAAACCAGGCTCTTTCCAGAGCTTTATCGTTTTCAACAAGATCGCGAAGATGCCTGCATACCTTGGCTAAACGGGTAATCTCGCGAAAACCCAAATAGCGAATAATCATTGACTTTGTTTCGTGGGGTAAACAGAGGAATGGCGATTGATTTTGGTGGTATACACTGACCTCCCTGCCTGCACTGACAACCGTTGATGCTTCCTCAAGTTGAGGTTGTACAGGTGTTGGCGAGTCAATGCCCGAATTGCTGTTAACAGGGCTCATGCCTGGCTCCTTCAAAACGCCAAAGTGAGTATTTATCCTTTTTGTATTAAAAAGACATTCAAAATGGATTCAACAGGTTGGACTCGGTTTCAGGATGAAAGTTCACAATATTGAGGTCAGTGAAGCCAGGAAAAAACAGAGCCCTGGTCCGGGAAATTTTTTTTCAAGGTCATAGATCAAAAGAGGATGCATTCAGCCTGAGACAGGAGGTGGGTTACGCACATTCGATCATCATCGGCCTTCGATAGTTCAGTGATTCTCGCACTTGGATCAAAACTGACGGTCACCACATGTCGGTCATCGGGACTGAAGTTGGCTGAGATGACTCCTTTATCGTGTCGGATGATGGCTTTTTTCAGCCATGACCCATCGGTCTGCAGACCAAAAACTTTCGCCGTACCATCCCTACTGGCGGTTACCATATGACAACCATCGGCACTGAGGGTGGCTGAGTGGACGCTGTTCTTATGGCTAATGCAGGCTTTTTCTTGCCATGATCCATCGGCCTGAAGACTACTGATTTTTGCCGTGTTATCTCTACTGGTGGTCACCACATGAAGGCAATCGGCAGTGAAGGTGGCTGAGGTGATCTCGTTATTGTGGGTGATGCAGCCTTTTTCCTGCCATGATGAATCAGCCCTCTGGCTGTGGATTTTCGCCTTGTGATCCCAACCGGTGGTCACCACATGGCAGCTATCGGCGCTGAAGGTGGCCAAGTTGATTATATCATCATGGGAAATCGTGGCTGCTTTTTTCCATGATCCATCGGCCTGCAGGTTAAAGATAATTGCCTTGTGATTTATATCTTTGGTTAACAGGTGGCAGCTATCGGCGCTGATATTGACAATTACGATCGGGTTTTCTTCAATGGTGGCTTTTTCCACCCATGATCCAGAGGCCTCCTTGCCGTAGATTGAAACAACGAATTCTGTATCCTGGATCACCAGAAGACTCTCATTGGCGCTGAGCCTGGCCGATTCGATTGGACTGGTATGGCAAATGGTTTCCTCTAATTCCCATGATCCATTGTCTCCCTGAGCAAAGATTTTCACCGTGTGATCTCGACCGACAATCACCAAACGGCAGCCATCAGCAGTGAAGGTGGCTGATCTGACATTAATAACATCTGGAATGGTGGCTTTTGCTTGCCAGGATCCATTGTCCGCCTGACTGTAGATAGTGAATGCCCTTTCATAACCGGCGGCTAACACATGACGGCCATCAGAGCTAAAGCAGGCCGACCTGACAGGACCATTATGGGTAATAGTGTTTTTTTCTTCCCAGGTTCCATCATTCTCCTGGCCATAGATTTTCAACTCATGATCCCAACTGGCGGTCACCACACGGCGGCTGTCGGCGCTGAAGGTGGCTGTCCTGATATAGTCAGCATGGGGAATTTCGGTTTTTTCTACCAGCTTGAATTTTTTACATTGAGACATCAGTTTACTGTTGGTGAAAAGGAGCTGAGCAGGAAAGTAAGTACTTTCTCGTTGTTTTAAAAGTGACTCGACAGTGTCCTCATCCGCAAACGGCGCCAGCCAGTCACGAAGTTGTTGCTCATCTTTTCTCGTTATCATGGCCTTAAGTTGATATTGGTGTCGTGGAGGAAACCGCCGAAACCAGGCTCTTTCCAGAGCTTTATCGTTTTCAACAAGATCGCGAAGATGCCTGCATACCTTTGCTAAACGGGTAATCTCGCGAAAACCCAAATAGCGAATAATCATCGATTTTGTTTCGAAGGGTAAACAGAGCAATGGCGATTGATTTTGCATGTATACACTAACCTCCCTGCCTGCACTGAAAACCGTTGATGCTTCCTCAAGTTGAGGTTGTCCATGAGTTGGCGAGTCAATACCCGAATTGCTGTTAACAGGGCTCATGCCTGGCTCCTTCAAAACTCCAAAGTTGGTATTTATCTTTGTATGAAAAAGACATTCAAAATGGATTCGACTCGGTTTTATGCTGAAAGTTCACAATATTGAGGTCAGTGAAACCAGCAAAAAGAGAGCCCTGATCCGTGAAAATTTTTTAAGGTCGTGGGTCAAAAGCAAAAGAGGAGACAACCAGCCTCAGGCAGGTGTTAATCACCTGATGGTACCAGCGTTTGCATGTTCGCTTAGTTCAGGCATAAAAAAACCGCCATTCCGTGGGGCAGAAAAAATGGTGGTTGTTAGACTGTAATTTTAATAAATTAACTTATAATATAAGTCATGAATACTATAAGCTGGTCCAACAAAGCCCGTAAGCAACTTCTTAAACTGCCTAATAAAGAAGCCAAAAAAATACATGAAGAAGTGTTAGCTCTTGAGTGCTTTCCGGCTTGTCAGAACATAAAGAAACTGACGAACCATGAGTACGAATATCGTTTACGAGTGGGACCTTTCAGAGTCTTTTTCAACTTCGACGGTGCTGTTCGTATCGTCACCATAGAAGAGGTTAAACGTAGAAATGAACATACCTACTGACGTCCAGATCATTACTCATTCCGGTAAACCGGCTTTTGCAGTCGTTCCTTATGACCAATGGCTGCAGCTCACTGGTCAGGCCACTGAAGCCTATTTCCCCCATGAAGTGGTGGGGTTCCAGCTACAGGGTTTGAGCCTGATTACTGCATGGCGCAAGTATAAAAAACTGACCCAGACACAACTGGCTGACCGGCTCGGTATCAGCCAGTCGGCTATGGCCCAAATTGAGAACACGGAATCGCCAACCGAACGAACCCTGTCCCGTGTGGCGCAAGCTCTGGGTATCACTGTTAAGCAGCTGGAAGACTGAATGCACGAAAAGGACATTCAAAATGGATTCAACAGGTTGGACTCGGTTTTATGCTGAAAGTTCACAATATTGAGATCAGTGAAACCAGGAAAAACAGAGCCCTGATCCGGGAAAATTTTTCAAGGTCATGGGTCAAAAGAGGAGACAGCTAACCTCAGGCAGGCGTTGGGTCAGGCTCATTCGATCATCATCGTCCTTCCGCAGCTCAGTGATTATCGCAGTGTGATCAACACCGAGGGTCATCACATATCGGTCATCGGGACTGAAGTCGGCTGAGTTGACTGCTTCCTTGTGTCGGATGGTGGCCTTTTCCAGCCATGCCCCATCGGTCTGCAGACCAAAAACTTTTGCCGTACCATCTGCACTGGCGGTCACCACAAGACGACCATCGGCACTGAAGGTGGCTGAGAGGATTCTGTTCTTATGGGTAATGCTGGCTTGTTTTCGCCATGATCCATCGGCCTGCAGGTTAAAGATATTTGCCTTGTAACCGGAATCTTTGGTTAACAGATGACAGTTATCGGCGCTGATATCGGCAATTGCGATATGGGTGCCTTGAAGGGTGGCTTTCTCCACCCATTTTCCAGCGGCCCCCCTACCATAGATTGTAATAACGAAATGTGTATCGTGGATCGCCAGAAGACTCTCATCGACGCTGAACATGGCCGATTCGATCGGAGTGGTATGGTAAATGGTGTCCTCTAATTCCCATGATCCATTGTCTCCCTGGCCAAAGATTTTCACCGTGTGATCTGTGCCGGCGGTCACTAAACGAAGCCCATCAGCAGTGAATGTGACTGAACTGATATTACGAACATTGGGAATGGTGGCTTTTGCTTCCCAGGATCCATTGTCTGCCTGACTGTAGATAGTGACTGTGTTTTCATAACCGGTGGCTGACACATGACGGCCATCAGAGCTAAAGCTGGCCGACATGACTGCACCATTATGGCTAATAGTGTTTTTTTCTTCCCAGGTTCCACCATTCTCCTGGCCATAGATTTTCAAATTATTATCCCAACTGGTGGTCACTACACGGCGGCTGTCGGCGCTGAAGGTGGCTGTGTTGATAACTTCAGAATGGGGAATTCTGGCTTTTTCTGCCAGCTTGAATTTTTTACATTGAGACGTCAGTTTACTGTTGGTGAAAAGGAGCTGAGCAGGAAAGTAAGTACTTTCTCGTTGTTTTAAAAGTGACTCGACAGTGTCTTTATCCGCAAACGGCGCCAACCAGTCACGGAGTTGTTGCTCATCTTTTTTCGTTATCATGGCCTTTAGTTGATATTGGTGTTGTGAAGGAAACCGCCGAAACCAGGCTCTTTCCAGAGCTTTATCGTTTTCAACAAGATCGCGAAGATGTCTGCATACCTTTGCTAAACGGGTAATCTCGCGAAAACCCAAATAGCGAATAATCATCGACTTTGTTTCGTGGGGTAAACAGAGGAATGGCGATTGATTTTGGTTGTATATACTAACCTCCCTGCCTGCACTGAAAGCTGTTGATGCTTCCTCAAGTTGAGGTTGTCCATGTGTTGGCGAGTCAATACCCGAATTGCTGTTAACAGGGCTCATGCCTTACTCCTTCAAAACGCCAAAGGTGGTATTTATCCTTGTATGAAAAAGACATTCAAAATGCATTTGACTCGGTTTTATGCTGAAAGTTCACAATATTGAGATCAGTGAAACCAGGAAAAACAGAGCCCTGATCCGGGAAAATTTTTCAAGGTCATGGGTCAAAAGAGGAGACAACCAGCCTCAGGCAGGCGTTGGGTCAGGCTCATTCGATCATCATCGTCCTTCCGCAGCTCAGTGATTATCGCAGTGTGATCAACACCGAGGGTCATCACATATCGATCATCGGGACTGAATTTGGCTAAGGTGACTCCTTTCTCGTGTCGGATGGTGGCTTTTTCCAGCCATGCGCCTTCGGTCTGCAGACCAAAAACCTTCGCCGTACGATCCTCACTGGCGGTAACCACAAGACGACCATCGGCGCTGAATGTAGCTGTGTAGAGGATGCTCTTATGGCTAATGTTGGCTTCTTCTCGCCATGATCCATTGGCCTGCAGGCCATGGATTTTTGACGTGTTATCAGTACTGGTGGTCACCACATGAAGGCAATCGGCACTGAAGGTGGCTGAGAAGACTATGCCCTTGTGGGTAATGCAGGCTGTTTCTTGCCATGATGAATTAGCCTTCCGGCTATAGATTGTCGCCTTGCAATCCCAACCGTTGGTCACCACATGGCAGCTATCGGAGCTGAAGGTGGCTGAGGCGATTGCATCATCATGATAAATCGTGGCTGCTTTTTTCCATGATCCATCGGCCTGCAGGTCATAGATATTTGCCGTGCGATCTGAACTGAAGGTTAACAGGTGGCAGCTATCGGCGCTAATATTGACAACGGCTATGTGGGTGCCTTCAATGGTGGCTTTTTCCACCCATGACCCATCGGCCCTCTTGCCATAGATTGTAACAACGAAATGTGTATCCTGGATCGCCAGAAGACTCTCATCGACACTGAACCTGGCCGAATTGACCGGACTGGTATGGTAAATAATGTCCTCTAATTCCCATGATCCGTTGTCTCTCTTAACAAAGAATTTCACCGTGTGATCTGGAGCGACAGTCATCAAACGGCGGCCATCAGCAGTGAAGGTGATGGATCTGACAGTGAGAAGGGGAATGGTGGATTTTTGCTTCCCAGGATCCATTGTCCGCCTGACTGTAAATAGTGACTGTATTATCATAACCGGTAGCCAATACATGACGGCCATCAGAGCTAAAGCTGGCCGACTTGGCTGGACGATCATGGATAATAGTGTTTATTTCTTCCCAGGTTCCACCATTCTTTTGGCCATAGATTTTCAACTTATGATCCAAACTGGCGGTCACCACGCGGAGGCTGTCGGCGCTGAAGGTGGCTGTGTTGAGAGCGTATGCAAGGGGGATTTTGGCTTTTTCTACCAGCTTGAATTTTTTACATTGAGACATCAGTTTACTGTTGGTGAAAAGGAGTTGAGCAGGAAAGTAAGTACTTTCTCGTTGTTTTAAAAGTGACTCGACAGTGTCCTCATCCGCAAACGGCGCCAACCAGTCACGGAGTTGTTGCTCATCTTTTTTCGTTATCATGGCCTTTAGTTGATATTGGTGTTGTGAAGGAAACCGCCGAAACCAGGCTCTTTCCAGAGCTTTATCGTTTTCAACAAGATCGCGAAGATGCCTGCATACCTTGGCTAAACGGGTAATCTCGCGAAAACCCAAATAGCAAATAATCATTGACTTTGTTTCGTGGGGTAAACAGAGGAATGGCGATTGATTTTGGTTGTATATACTAACCTCCCTGCCTGCACTGAAAGCTGTTGATGCTTCCTCAAGTTGAGGTTGTCCATGTGTTGGCGAGTCAATACCCGAATTGCTGTTAACAGGGCTCATGCCTTACTCCTTCAAAACTCCAAAGGTGGTATTTATCCTTGTATGAAAAAGACATTCAAAATGCATTTGACTCAGTTTTAGGATGAAAGTTCACACTATTGAGGTCAGTGAAACCAGGAAAAACAGAGCCCTGATCCGGGAAAATTTTTCAAGGTCACGGATCAAAAGAGGAGACAACTAACCTCAGGCAGTTGCCGGGTTGTGCTCATTCGATCATCATCGTCCTTGCGCAGCTCAGTGATTCTCGCAATGCAATCAACACCGAGGGTCATCACATATCGATCATCGGGACTGAATTCGGCTAAGGTGATTCGTCTCTCGTGTCGGATGGTGGCTTTTTCCAGCCATGACCCATCGGCCTCCTGGCCATAAATTTTCGCCGTACCATCCACACTGGTGGTCATTACATGACAACCATCTGCACTGAAGGTGGCTGAGGAGACGCTGTTTTTATGGCTAATGTTGGCTTCTTCTCGCCATGATCCATTGGCCCGCAGGCCATGGATTTTTGCCGTCTTATCAACACTGGTGGTCACCACATGGAGGCAATCGGCACTGAAGGTGGCTGAGAAGAGTTGGTCATTGTGGGTAATGCAGGCTTTTTCTTGCCATGATGAACCGGCTCTCCGGCTATAGATTTTCGCCTTGTAATACTTACTGGCGGTTACCACGTGGCAGCTATCGGCGCTGAAGGTGGCTGAGATGGGTTCATAATCATGAGAAATCGTGGCCGCTTTTTTCCATGATCCATCGGCCTGCAGGTTAAAAATATTTATCTCGAAACCTGTTCTGGTTAACAGGTGGCAGTTATCGGCGCTGATATCTTTAATTGCGTTCTGGGTGCCTTGAAGGGTGGCTTTTTCCACCCATGATCCAGCGGCCCCCTTGCCGTAGATTGTAACAACGGAATTTATATCGCGGGTCGCCAGAAGACTCTCATCGGCACTGAACCTGGCCGAAATGACCGGACTGGTATGGTAAATAATGTCCTTTAATTCCCATGATCCATCGTCCCCCTGACCAAAGAATTTCACCGTGTGATCCGGGCCGAAAGTCATCAAACGTCGGCCATCAGCAATGAAGGTGAATGATCTGACATTGAGAACATGGGGAATGCTGGCTGTTGCTTCCCAGGATCCATTGTCCGCCTGACTGTAGATAGTGACCGTCGCATCATAACCGGCGGCTAAAATATGACGGCCATCAGAGCTAAAGCAGGCCAACACGACTGCACCATTGTGGGTAATAGTGTTTTTTTCTTCCCAGGTTCCATCATTCTCCTGGCCATAGATTTTCAACTTATGATCCTCACTGGCGGCCACCACACGGCGGCCGACGCCACTGAAGGTGTCTTCGCTGATGCCAGCATGGGGAATTTTGGCTTTTTCTACCAGCTTGAATTTTTTACATTGAGACATCAGTTTACTCTGGGTGAAAAGGAGCTGAGCAGGAAAGTAAGTACTTTCTCGTTGTTTTAAAAGTGACTCGACAGTGTCCTTATCTGCAAACGGCGCCAACCATTCACGAAGTTGTTGCTCATCTTTTTCCGTCATCATGGCCTTTAGTTGATATTGGTGTCGTGGAGGAAACCGGCGAAACCAGGCTCTTTCCAGAGCTTTATCGTTTTCAACAAGATCGCGAAGATGCCTGCATACCTTGGCTAAACGGGTAATCTCGCGAAAACCCAAATAGCGAATAATCATCGATTTTGTTTCGTAGGGTAAACAGAGCAATGGCGATTGATTTTGGATGTATACACTGACCTCTCTGCCTGCACTGACAACCGTTGATGCTTCCTCAAGTTGAGGTTGCCCAAGTGTTGGCGAGTCAATACCCGAATTGCTGTTAACAGGGCTCATGCCTGGCTCCTTCAAAACGCCAAAGTTGGTATTTATCTTTGTATGAAAAAGACATTCAAAATGAATTCGACTCAGTTTTATGCTGAAAGTTCACAATATTGAGATCAGTGAAACCAGGAAAAACAGAGCCCTGATCCGGGAAAATTTTTCAAGGTCACGGATCAAAAGAGGAGACAACTAACCTCAGGCAGACGTTAGGTTACACTCATTCGTTCATCATCGTCCTTCCACAGTTCAGTGATTCTCGCACTGTAATCAAAACTGACGGTCAGCACGTATCGATCATCGGGACTTAAATTGGCTGAGGTGACTCCTTTTGCGTGCTGGATGGTGGCTTTTTCCAGCCATGACCCATCGGCCTGCAGACCACAAAATTTCGCCGTACCATCCGCACTGGCGGTTAACACATGACAACCATCGGCGCTGAAGCAGGCTGAGATGACATTGCGCTTATAGGTAATGCTGGCTTCTTCCTGCCATGATCCATCGGCCTGAAGACCACTGATTTTTGCCGTATTATCGTGACTGGTGGTCACCACATGGAGGCAATCGGCACTGAAGGTGGCTGAGCTGACGTTTCTAGCGTGGGATATACAGGCTTTTTCCTGCCATGATGAATCGGCCCTACGGCTATAGATTTTCGCCTTGTGATCCCAACTGGCGGTCACCACATGGCAGCTATCGGCGCTGAAGGTGGCTGTGATGATCAAATTATCATGATAAATTGAGGCTGCTTTTTTCCATGATCCATCGGCCTGCAGGTTAAAGATATTTGCCTTGTGACCTGGACTGAAGGTTAACAGATGGCAGCTATCGGCGCTGAAATTGGCGATTCTGGTCTGGGGGCCTTGAAGGGTGGCTTTTTCCACCCATGATCCAGCGGTCCCCTTGCCATAGATTGTAACAACGAGATGTATATCGTGGATCGCCAGAAGACTCTCATCGTCGTTGAACCTGGCCGAATCGATCGCACTGGTATGGTAAATAGTCTCCTCTAATTCCCATGATCCGTTGTCTCTCTTAACAAAGAATTTCACCGTCTGATCTGGACCGCCAGTCACCAAGCGGCGGCCATCAGCGGTGAAGGTGGCTGAACTGGCATTAAGTACATGGGGAATGGTGGCTTTTGCTTCCCATGATCCATTGTCTGCCTGACCATAGATAGTGAATGTATTATCATAACCGGTAGCCAATACATGACGGCCATCAGAGCTAAAGCTGGCCGACTTGGCTGGACGATCATGGATAATAGTGTTTATTTCTTCCCAGGTTCCACCATTCTTTTGGCCATAGATTTTCAACTTATGATCCAAACTGGCGGTCACCACGCGGAGGCTGTCGGCGCTGAAGGTGGCTGTGTTGAGAGCGTATGCAAGGGGGATTTTGGCTTTTTCTACCAGCTTGAATTTTTTACATTGAGACATCAGTTTACTGTTGGTGAAAAGGAGTTGAGCAGGAAAGTAAGTACTTTCTCGTTGTTTTAAAAGTGACTCGACAGTGTCCTCATCCGCAAACGGCGCCAACCAGTCACGGAGTTGTTGCTCATCTTTTTTCGTTATCATGGCCTTTAGTTGATATTGGTGTTGTGAAGGAAACCGCCGAAACCAGGCTCTTTCCAGAGCTTTATCGTTTTCAACAAGATCGCGAAGATGTCTGCATACCTTTGCTAAACGGGTAATCTCGCGAAAATCCAAATAGCGAATAATCATCGACTTTGTTTCGTGGGGTAAACAGAGGAATGGCGATTGATTTTGGTTGTATATACTAACCTCCCTGCCTGCACTGAAAGCTGTTGATGCTTCCTCAAGTTGAGGTTGTCCATGTGTTGGCGAGTCAATACCCGAATTGCTGTTAACAGGGCTCATGCCTTACTCCTTCAAAACTCCAAAGGTGGTATTTATCCTTGTATGAAAAAGACATTCAAAATGCATTTGACTCAGTTTTAGGATGAAAGTTCACACTATTGAGGTCAGTGAAACCAGGAAAAACAGAGCCCTGATCCGGGAAAATTTTTCAAGGTCATGGGTCAAAAGAGGAGACCACTAATCAGGCAGGCGTCAGGTTACACTCATTCGATCATCATCGTCCTTCCACAGCTCAGTGATTCCCGCACTGTGATCATAACTGATGGTCACCACATGTCGGTCATCGGGACTGAAGTCGGCTGAGATGACTCCGTTTTCGTGCCGGATGCTGGCTTTTTCCAGCCATGACCCATCGGTCTGCAGACCAAAAACTTTCGCCGTACCATCCAAACTGGCGGTAACCACAATACGAGCATCTGCACTGAAGGTGGCCGAGAGGACGACGTGCTCATGGCTAATGGTGGCTTCTTCTTGCCATGATCCATTGGCCTGCAGGCCATTGATTTTTGCCGTGTTATCACAACTGGTGGTCACCACATGGAGGCAATCGGCACTGAAGTTGGCTGAGGAGAGCTCGTTATTGTGAGTAATGCAGGCTTTTTCTTGCCATGATGAATCAGCACTCTGGCTATAGATTTTCGCCTTGTAATCCCGACTGGCGGTGACCACATGGCAGCTATTGGCGCTGAAGGTGGCTGATGTGACTGTATGATCATGAGAAATCGTGGCTGCTTTTTTCCATGATCCATCGGCCTGCAGGTTAAAAATATTTATCTCGAAACCTGTTCTGGTTAACAGGTGGCAGTTATCGGCGCTGATATCTTTAATTGCTTCCTGGGTGCCTTGAAGGGTGGCTTTTTCCAGCCATGATCCGGCGGCCCCCTTGCCGTAGATTGTAACAACGGAATTTATATCGCGGATCGCCAGAAGACTCTCATCGGCACTGAACCTGGCCGAAATGACCGGACTGGTATGGTAAATAATGTCCTTTAATTCCCATGATCCATCGTCCCCCTGACCGAAGAATTTCACCGTGTGATCTGGACCGGCAGTCACTAAACGAAGCCCATCAGCAGTGAAGGTGGCTGAACTGATATTACGAACATTGGGAATGCTGGCTGTTGCTTCCCAGGATCCATTGTCCGCCTGACTGTAGATAGTGACTGTCTTATCATAACTGATGGCTAACACATGAAGGCCATCAGAGCTAAAGCTGGCCGAACTCACTGCACGATTATGGCTAATAGTGCTTTTTTCTTCCCAGGTTCCACCATTCTCCTGGCCATAGATTTTCAAATTATTATCCCAACTGGTGGTCACTACACGGCGGCTGTCGGCGCTGAAGGTGGCTGTGATGATAACGTCAGCATGGGGAATTTTGGCTTTTTCTGCCAGCTTGAATTTTTTACATTGAGACATCAGTTTACTGTTGGTGAAAAGGAGCTGAGCAGGAAAGTAAGTACTTTCTCGTTGTTTTAAAAGTGGCTCGACAGTGTCCTTATCTGCAAACGGCGCCAACCAGTCGCGGAGTTGTTGCTCATCTTTTCTCGTTATCATGGCCTTTAGTTGATATTGGTGTCGTGAAGGAAACCGCCGAAACCAGGCTCTTTCCAGAGCTTTATCGTTTTCAACAAGGTCGCGAAGATGTCTGCATACCTTGGCTAAACGGGTAATCTCGCGAAAACCCAAATAGCGAATAATCATCGACTTTGTTTCGTAGGGTAAACAGAGGAATGGGGATTGATTTTGGTGGTATACACTAACTTCCCTGCCTGCACTGACAACTGTTGATGCTTCCTCAAATTGAGGTTGTCCAGGTGTCGGCGAGTCAATGCCCGAATTGCTGTTAACAGGGCCCATTTCTGGCTCCTTCAAAACTACAAAGTGAGTATTTATCTTTTTTGTATGAAAAAGACATTCAAAATGAATTCAACGACTTAGACTCAGTTTTAGGATGAAAGTTCACAATATTCAGGTCAGTGAAACCAGGAGAAAACAGAGCCCTGATCCGGGAAATTTTTTCAAGGTCACGGATTAAAAGAGGCGACAACTAACCTCAGGCAGGCGTTGGGTCGGGCGATCATCATCGTCCTTCCACAGTTCAGTGATTCTCGCACTGTTATCATTACTGATGGTCACCACATATCGGTCATCGGGACTGAAGTCGGCTGAGAGGACTCCCTTCTCGTGTCGGATGGTGGCTTTTTCCAGCCATGCCCCTTCAGTCTGCAGACCAAAAACTTTCGCCGTACCATCTGCACTGGCGGTCACCACAAGACGACCATCGGCACTGAAGGTGGCTGAGAGGATTCTGTTCTTATGGGTAATGCTGGCTTGTTTTCGCCATGATCCATCGGCCTGCAGGCCACTAATTTTTGCCGTATTATCCTCACTGATGGTCACCACATGAAGGGAATCGGCACTGAAGGTGGCTGAGATGACTTTGTCCTTGTGGGTAATGCAGGCTTTTTCTTGCCATGATGAATCGGCTATCCGGCTATAGATTTTCGGCTTGTAATCCCAACTGGCGGTCACCACATGGCAGCTATCGGCGCTGAAGGTGGCTCTGGCGAGCATATAATCACGGGGAATCGTGGCCGCTTTTTTCCATGATCCATCGGTCTGCAGGTTAAAGATATTTGCCTTGTCACCTGAACCTTTGGTTAACAGGTGACAGTTATCGGCGCTGATATCGGCAATTGCGATATGGGTGCCTTGAAGGGTGGCTTTCTCCACCCATTTTCCAGCGGACCCCTTGCCATAGATTGTAACAACGAAATGTCTATCGTGGATCGCCAGAAGACTCTCATCGGCGCTGAACCTGGCCGATTCGATCGGAGTGGTATGGTCAATGGTGTCCTCTATTTCCCATGATCCATTGTTTCCCTGGCCAAAGATTTTTACCGTGTGATCTGTACCGGCAGTCACCAAACGGCGACCATCAGCAGTGAAGGTGACTGATTTGGCAGTGGGAACATGGGGAATGGTGGCTTTTGCTTCCCAGGATCCATTGTCGGCCTGACTGTAGATAATGAATGTCTTATCATAACCGGTGGCTAACACATGACGGCCGTCAGAGCTAAAGCTGGCCGAACTGACTGAACCATCATGGGTAATAGTGTTTATTTCTTTCCAGGTTCCACCATTCTCCTGGCCGTAGATTTTCAACTTATGATCCGCACTGGCGGTCATCACACGGCGGCTGTCGGCGCTGAAGGTGGCTGTGGTGACATAAGAAGCATGGGGAATTTCGGCTTTTTCTGCCAGCTTGAACTTTTTACATTGAGACATCAGTTTACTTTTGGTGAAAAGGAGCTGAACAGGAAAGTAAGTACTTTCTCGTTGTTTGAAAAGTGACTCGACAATGTCCTTATCCGCAAACGGTGCCAGCCAGCCACGGAGTTGTTGCTCATCTTTTCTCTTTATCGTGGCCTCTAGTTGATATTGGTGTTGAGAAGGAAACCGGCGATACCAGGCTCTTTCCAGAGCTCTATCGTTTTCAACAAGATCGCGAAGATGCCTGCATACCTTTGCTAAACGGGTAATTTCGCGAAAACCCAAACAGCGAATAATCATCGACTTTGTTTCGTTGGGTAAACAGAGGAAAGGCGATTGATTTTGGTGATATACATTAACGTCTCTGCCTGCACAGACACCCGTTGCCGCTTCCTCCAGTCGAGGTTGCTTGGGTGCTGGCGGGAGTGAATCGTCATTGCCGGAATTGTTGTTCAAAGGGTTCATGTCTGACTCCTCCTGAGTTCAAAAGTCAGTGCTTATCCTTGTCTGGAAAAAACACCTAAAGTTGACTTGGTCTGTTAGAGTCGGTTTTTTAATGGAAGTTCAAATGAGGTCAGTGGAAATAAGAAAAAGAAGCGCCCTGATCCGGGAAAAATAGCTCAGTGATTTTCGCTGCGTACTTGGTGACGGTTACCACATGTCGGCTATCGGCACTGAAAGTGGCCCAGTGGACTGCACCTTCATCCTCGTGTTGGAGGGTGGCTTTTTCCAGCCATGATCCGTCGGCCTCCTGGCCACAAATTTTCGCTGTACCATCTGCACTGGCAGTGACCATATGACAACCATCGGCACTGAAAGTGGCTGAGATGACACACTCCTTATGGATAATGCTGTCTTCTTCTTGCCATGATCCATCGGCCTGCAGGCCACTGATTTTTGCCGTGTTGTCATCACCGGCGGTCACCACATGGAGGCAATCGCTGCTGAAGTTGGCTGAGTTGATCCCTCCGTTGTGGGAAATGCAGGCTTTTTGTTGCCATGATGCAGCGGCCTTCTGGCCATAGATTTTCGCCTTGCCATCCATACTGGCAGTGACCACATGACGGCAATTGGCGCTGAAGGTGGCTGAGCCGATCACGTCACTATGATGAATCACCTTTATTTCTTGCCATGATCCATCGGCCTGCAGGCCACAGATTCTCGCCGTGCAGTCAAAACTGGCGGTTACCAGATGGCAGCTATCGGCGCTGAAGTTGGCTGAGCTGATTGCTTTCTTATGTTGAAAAGTGGCTTTTTCCAACCATGATCCAGCGACCCCCTGAGCGTAGATTTTTACAGCATAATCTTCATCGCAGATCACCAGATGATGGCCATTGGTGCTGAGCATGGCCGAACAGACCGGACTACTATGGTCAATAATGCCCTCCGGTTGCCATGATCCATCGTCCCCCTGACCAAAGATTTTCACCGTATGACCCAAACTGGCAGTCACCACACGGCGACCATCAGCACTGAAGCTGACTGAACTGACATGATCAATATGGTGAATAATGGCTTTTTCTTCCCATGATCCATCATCCTTCAGACCACAGATTTTCGCTGTGCCATCGTGACAGGCAGTGACCAGATAACGGCCATCGGGGCTGAAGCTGACTGACAAGACCATACGATTATGGGTAATAGTGGCTTTTTCTTCCCATAATCCATTGGCCTCCAGGCGGTAGATTTTTGCTGTGTTATCAAAACTGGCGGTTGCCAGGAAGTGGCCATCGGGACTGAAAGTGGCTTCGGAGACAAGATCAGCATGAGTAATCCTGATTTTTTCCACTAACCTGAATTTTTTACATAGAGACATCAATTGACTGTTGGTGAAAAGTAACTCAACAGGGAAATGAATATTCTTTCGGTGTTCAATGAGCGACTCGGTAGTGTCCTTATTAGCAAAAGGCGCCAACCAATCACGGAGTTGTTGCTTATCTTTTCTCTTAATTGCGGCCTTTAGCTGATAGAGGTGAGGTGAAGGAAACCGGCGATTCCATGCTTTTCCCAACGCGTTATTTTCTTTGACAAAATCGCGAAAATATCGGCATACCTTCGCTAAACGGGTAATCTCGCGAAAACCCAAATAGCGAATAATCATCGATTTTGTTTCGTAGGGTAAACAAAGCAATGGCGATTGGTTTTGGTAATATACATTAATGTCTCTGCCTGCACAGATACCCGTTGCTGCTTCCTTCAGTCGAGTTCGCTTGGGTGATGGCGGTAGTAAATCGTCATTGTCGGAATTGTTGTTCAAAGGATTCATGTCCGGCTCCTCCATAGCTGGAAAGTCAGTGGTTATCATTGCCCGGGAAAGACATCTAAAATTGATTTGATCCTTGGAGTCGATTTTGTAATGAAAGTTCAAAATATTGGGGTCAGTGGAAATAAGAAAAAGAAAATTGCGATCGGCTCTTAGCAAAAGTATGCCCATTCGATCATCAATCATTCTTCCATAGCGCAGTAATTTTCGCTGTGTACTCGGTGACGGTTACCACATGTCGGCTATCGGCACTGAAAGTGGCCCAGCCGACTGCAACTGCATCCTCGTGTTGAATGGTGGCTTTTTCCAGCCATGATCCGTCGGCCTCCTGGCCACAAATTTTCGCTGTGCGATCCAAACTGGCAGTGACCATATGACAACCATCGGCACTGAAGTCGGCTGAGAAGACACTCCCGCTATGGGTGATGCAGGCTTCTTCCTGCCATGATCCATCGGCCTGCAGGCCATTGATTTTTGCCGTGTTGTCATTACTGGCGGTCGCCACTTGGAGGCAATCGGCGCTGAAGTTGGCTGAGTTGACTTCCCTGGTGTGAGAAATGCAGGCTTTTTCTTGCCATGATGAATCGACATTCTGGCTATAGATTTTTGCACTACCATCCCAACTGGCGGTCACCACATGACGGCAATCGGCGCTGAAGTTGGCTGAGCAGATCACGTCGCCATGATGGATCGCAGTTATTTCTTTCCATGATCCATCGGCCTGCAGGCCACAGATTCTTGCCGTGCAATCAAAACTGGCGGTTACCAGATAGCAGCTATCGGCGCTGAAGTCTGCTGAGGAGATTGCTTTCTTGTGTTGAATGGTGGCTTTTTCTACCCATGATCCAGCGACCCCCTGAGCGTAGATTTTTACAGCATAATCTGCATCGCAAATCACCAGATGATGGCCATTGGCGCTGAGCATGGCCGAACAGACCTGACTACTATGGTCAATAATGCCCTCCGGTTGCCATGATCCATCGCTCCCCTGAGCAAAGATTTTCACCGTATGATCCAGACTGGCAGTCACCACGCGGCGCCCATCAGTACTGAAGCTGGCTGAACTGATCTGATCAATATGGGTAATAATGACTTTTTCTTCCCATGATCCATCATCCTGCTGAGCAAAGATTTTCGCCGTGTGATCTTTACTGGCAATCACCACATGACGGCCATCGAGACTGAAGCTGGCTGATGTGACCCAATTATTATGGGAGATGGTGCCTTTTGATTCCCATGATCCATGGGTCTCCAGGCCGAAGATTTTTGCTGTTCCATCATAACTGGCGGTTACCAGGTGACGGCCATCGGTGCTGAAGGTGGCGGTGCAGACATTGCTGGAATGGGCAATTTCGAGTTTTTCCACTGGGCTGAATAGTTTACATTGAGACATCAGTTTGCTGTTGATGAAAAGGAGCTGAACAGGAAAGTAAGTACTTTCTCGTTGTTTTAAAAGTGACTCGACAGTGTCCTTATCCACAAACGGCTTTAACCAGGCACGGAGTTGTTGCTCATTTTTTTTCGTTATCGTGGCCTTTAGTTGATCTTGGTGAGGTGAAGGAAACCGATGATACCACCCTCTTTCCAGTGCTTTATCGGTTTCAACAAAATCGCGAAGGTACCTGCATACCCTTGCCAAACGGGTAATCTCGCGAAGACCCAAATAGCGAATAATCATCGATTTTGTTTCGTAGGGTAAACAAAGCAATGGCGATTGGTTTTGGTAATATACATTAATGTCTCTGCCGACACAGACACTCGTTGCTGTTTCCTCCAGTCTAGGTCGCTTGGGTTCTGGCGGGAGTAAATCGTCATGGCCGGAATTGTTGTTCAAAGGGTTCATGTCTGGCCCCTCCTGAGTTCAAAAGTCAGTACTTACCCTTGCCTTAAAAAGACATCTAAAGTTGATTTGATCTGTTAGAGTCGGTTTTGTAATGGAAGTTCAAAATATTGGGGTCAGTGAAACCAGGAAAAAACAGAGCCCTGATCCGTGAAATTTTTTCAAGGTCATGGATCAAGCAAGTGAACAAAGACTTGTTCCCTTGCGACAAGGACGGCAACCGGCTTTAGCTCAGCTGGCCGTGGTGCAGAACCGCCCTGATACCTATTCGCAGGTGACTAATTTTAACTGTCAGGCCAAGTCAAGGCAGAGTGTACCCATTGAAGCCTAACGGTTAATGGATATCATCGACAACGAAAATGCCGGCAGATTGGTCACTAAAACTACCCGTGAGTCACTGGATTCATTAATAGCCAACTGGTCTGTCACCACCGGAACGGATGTGGAACGGTTTATCTACGACGAGAAAAGCCTCGGCGTGTTTTACGTCTACCCAGTGCCAGCGGCCAATCACATCATCAATATTATGATCAACCGAACACCGGTTCCGGTCACCATTACCGACTTTGGAAACGATCCTACCGACATGGAACTGGATACCGTCTGGCTGAACCCGGTAATCAATTACTTGATGTTCCGTGCCTACATTACGGACGGAGAAACGGAAGAAAATCTGATGCAGGCACAAAGCTATCTGAAAATGTTCGCTAATGACCTGCAAATGAAATGGAATGTGGACCTGATTTTCAGGCAGCAGCTTCAGGGGGATGTGGTTCAGGGTTAATGCTTTTTGTTTTCATGCTTGATCCAGATAATGACCGGTATGGCAATAATGACCACAAAAAGGGTCATGAGCAGATACATATCGCTGGGTGTCATAACTTTTCTCCTGTTACAAAGCCAACATAAACAAAGAAAATAATCAGCGCAGCACCGAACAGTTCTATTTCCCAAAACAGGTCACTTTCTGATACCAAAGGACCCAGGATACACAGAGCTAAGGGCACCTTGACCAGATCAAACCACATCTTAGACAAACAATCACGCTGATTTTTATTCAATGATTTCACCTTTCCATTTCTTGAAAGGACATCATAGACTATGGAACTGGACTACCTGCCGCGCATACGCCCCTACATCAAAAGAGGAGACAACTAACCTCAGGCTGAGGTTGGATCAGGCCCATTGGATCATCATCGTCCTTGCATAGTTCAGTGATTTTTGCTGCGTAAAGAGTAACCGTCACCACAAGTCGGCTATCGGCGCTGAAAGCGGCTGACTTGACCTGACTTTCGTGTTGAATGGTGGCTTTTTCCTGCCATGACCCGTCGGCCTCCTGGCCACATATTTTCGCTGTACCATCCAGGCTGGTAGTTACCATATGACAGCCATCGGCACTGAAGGTAGCTGAGGTGACGCTGTTCTGATGGATAATGATGATGGCCTCTTCTTGCCATGATCCATCAGCCTGCAGGGTACTGATTTTTACCGTGTTATCCTTGCTGCTGGTCACCAGATGGCGGCAATCGGCACTGAAGTTGGCTGAGGTGATCTCTCCGGTGTGGGAAATGCAGGCTTTTTCTTGCCATGATGAATCGGCCGTCTTGCTGTGGATTTTCGCCTTGTCGCCCCGACTGGCGGCCACCAGATGGCAGCTATCGGCGCTGAAGGTGGCTGAGACCCGATGATTATGATAAATCGTGGCTGCTGTTTTCCATGATCCATCGGCCTGCAGGCCACTGATTTTTGCCGTACTGTCCCTACTGACGGTCACAACATGGAGGCTATTGGCGCTGAAGTTGGCGGATTTGATTCCGGAACTGTGCTGAATGCTGGCTTTTTCTACCCATGATCCAGCGGGCCCCCGAGCATAGATTTTTACAGAGTAATCTTGACTGCAGAGCGCCAGATGATGGCCATTGGAGCTGATTACGGTCGAAGAGACCGTACTACCACGTTCAATAGTACTCTCTAATGCCCATGATCCATCGTCCCCCTGAATAAAGATTTTCGTCCTGTAAGCACTGGCAGTCACCACACGGCGGCCATCAGCACTGAAGGTGGCTGAATAGGCCGGACCAATATGGGAAAGGATGGCTTTCTCTTTCCATGATCCATCATCCTCCTGACCATATATTTTCGCCTGGCCATCGCAACCGGCGGTCACCAAATGACGACCATTGGGACTGAAGCGGGCTGAGTAGAGGTAATCACTGTGGGAAATGATGCCTTTTGGTTCCCATGATCCATCGGTCTTCTGGCCGAAGATTTTCGCCCTTTTATCCCCACCGACGGTGACCAGATGGCAACCATCGGCGCTGAAGGTGGCTGTTTTGACATAGAAGGAATGAGTAATTTCGGCTTTTTCCGCTAACTTGAATTTTTTACATTCAGACATCAGTTTACTGTTGCTGAAAAGTGACTGAACAGGAAAATAAGAACTCTTTCTTTGTTTTATGAGTGACTCGATAGTTTCTGAATTTGCAAACGTCTGCAACCAATCACGGAGCTGTTGCTCGTCTTTTGTCTTAATTGCGGCCTTTAGTTGATAAAGATGTGGTGAAGGAAACCGGCGATCCCATGCACTTTCCAGAGCTCTGTTTTGTTTAACAAAATCGCGAAAATATCGGCATACCTTGGCTAAACGGGTAATCTCTCGAAAATCCAGACATCGAATAATCTTTAACTGTGTTAATTCGGGCAAAGCTAAAATCGGAGAGTTATTGTTGTGATATAGAGTAACGTCCCTACCTGCACTGACGCTCGTTGGTGCTTCCTCCAGTTGATGCTGCACAGGTGTTGGCGGGAGTGATTCGTGTATCCCGGAATGGCTGTTAATTGGGTTCATCTCTGATTGCTCCGTAGCTCCAAAGTCGGTCTTTATTCTCGCCTGGAAAGGTTATTTAAAAAGCATTCAATCTGTTGGAGTCGGTTTTATAGTGGAAGTTCAAAAAAGATTGAGGTCAGTGGAACTAAATAAGTACCTAACCAGTTGGTTTCGCATATTCTTGACGGCGGCTTTTTCCACCCTTCTGCGTTCCAACTCTGGTTGCGTAGCTATGGCTACGCGCCCGTCGTTGCGCCTTGAAGGATGAAAAAATCCACTCGCCAGAATATGCGAAACCAACTGGCCAGGTACTTAGCAATCATTCGATCATCAATTCTTCTTGCGAAGTTCAGTGATCCTCACCGTGTTATCTTTACAGACGGTCATCACATTTCGGCTGTCGGGGCTGAAACTGGCTGCGGTGAGTTCTGTCTCTTTTTGAATGACGGTTTTTTTCAGCCATGACCCGTTGGTCTCAAGACCATAAATTTTCACTACACCATCGACACTGGCGGTCAACACATGGCAAGCATCGGCACTGAAGGTGGCTGAGACGACCTCATCCTGATGGACAATGCGTGCTTTTGGTACCCATGATCCATCGGTCTGCAGGCTGCTGATTTTCGCTATGGCATCACTGGTGGTCACCACATGTCGACAATCGGCACTGAAGTTTGCTGAGGTGACCTTCCCAGAGTGTTCAATGCAGGCTTTTTCTTCCCATGATCCAGCATTCTGGCTATGGATTTTCGCCATACCATCTTTACAGGCGGTCACCACATGGCGGCAGTCGGCGCTGAAGTTGGCTGATTCGATCAACTCATCATGTTCTATCCTGTCCATTTCTTTCCATGATCTATCAGCCTGCAGGTTATAGATTATTGTCGCGTGATTACGATGAGTGCTGAGGACCAGATGGCAGCTATCGGCGCTGAAGTTGGCCAGGAAGACAGGGTCCTTTAGTTGAATGGTGGATGTTACTACCCATATTCCCGCAGCCAACTGGCCATGAATTTCTACATCGTAATCCTTTGTACCAAGCATTATCATGTGACGGCCATCGGGGCTGAGCTTGGCCGAAGTGATCCAATCTCTATGAAAAGTGTCCTCTACTTCCCATGACCCATTATCCCTTCGACCAATGATTTTCACTGTCTCATAGAAAATGTTGACCACCACACGGCGGCTATTAGCACTGAAGGTGGCTGAAATGATGGGATCCTTATGGGAAATACAGGCCTTTTCTTCCCAGAATCGATGGTCCTCCAGACCGTAGATTTTTGTTGTACCATCGTAACAGGTAGTGGCCAGATAGCGGCCATTGGGGCTGAAGCTAGCTGATAAGACCAAACCATCATGGGTAATGGTGGCTTTTTCTTGCCATGATCCATTGGCCTCCCGGCGGTAGATTTTCGCTGTGTGATCGCCACTGGCGGTTGCCAGATGCTGGCCATCGGGGCTGAAACTGCCTTCATAGACTTTCTCACCATGGGTGATTTCGAGCGTTTCCACTAACTCAAATTCTCTGCACAGAGACATTAGTTGACTGTTGGTGAAAAGTAACTGAGCAGGGAAATGAATATTCTTTCGGTGTTCAATGAGCGACTCGATGGTGCCCTTATTAGCAAAAGGCGCCAACCAATCACGGAGCTGTTGCTCATCTTTTGTCTTAATGACAGCCTTTAGTTGATCTAGATGTGGTGAAGGAAACCGGCGATTCCATGCTCTTCCCAAAGCGTTACTTTGTTTAACAAGATTGCGAAAATATCGGCATACTTTTGCTAAACGGGTAATCTCTCGTAAACCCAGACAGCGGATAATCTTTAACTGTGTTAATTCCGGCAAATCTAAAAGCGGAGAGTTATTGTTGTAATAAGGCGTAACGTCCCTACCAGTACAGACAGCCGTTGCAGCTTCCTTCAGTCGATTTCGCCTGGGTGTTGGCGGGAGTGGTTCCTGTATCCCGGAATGGCTGTTAATTGGGTTCATCCCTGATTGCTCCTTAGCTCCAAAGTCAGTCTTTATCCACAGTTAAAAGGGACATTTAAAATGGATTTGATCCGTTGGACTCGGTTTTACAATGGAAGTTCAAAACATTGCAGTCACTTGGACTAAGCAAAAATACGCTCATTCGATCATCAATCTTTCTTCCGAAGTTCACTGATTCTCAGCGGGTATTCGTGACAGATGGCCATCACATGTCGGCTATCGGCGCTGAAGCTGGCTTTGGTGAATCGTATTCTGTTGCGAACGGCTGTTTTTTGCAGCCATGATCCATTGGCCTGCTGGCCATAGATTTTTACAGCATCATGAAAAGTACTGTAAATTGCCAGGTGACGGCCATCAGCGCTGAGCTTGGCCGATTTGATCAAAAATGCATGGATAGTGTCCTCCACTTCCATAATCCATCGTCCCCGCGACGGATAATTTTCGCCGAATCACTTCTGCCGACGGTCACCACACGGAGGCTATCAGCACTGAAGGTGGCAGAAGCGATCTCATGCTCGTGGGAAATGCAGGCTTTTTCTTCCCATGATTCATTGTCTTCCAGACCGCAGATTTTTGCCTTGCCATCCCAACTGCCTGTGACCAGATAGCGGCCATCGGGGCTAAAAATGACTGAAGAAGCAGGACGATTATGGGTAATGGTGGCTTTTTTTTGCCATGATCCATTGGTCTCCCGGAAGTAGATTTTCGCTGTTTTATCGCGACTGGCGGTTGCCAGATGTTGGCCATCGGGACTGAAAGTGGCATGGTAGATAAGATCATTACGGGTGATTTTGAGTTTTTCCACTAACTCAAATTCTTTACTTTGAGACATCAGTTTACCGTTGTTGAAAAGTAACTGAACAGGAAAATAAATACTCTTTCGTTGTTCAATCAGCGACTTGACAGTGCCCTTATTAGCAAAAGGCTGCAACCAATCACGGAGTTGTTGCTCATCTTTTGTCGTGAGGGTGGTTTTTAGTTGCTGAAAATGCGTTGAAGGAAACCGACGATACCAGGCTCGTTCCAGAGCTTTATGGGTAAAATTAAGAGCTATTTCTGTTTTCAGGAACCCGTGTTGGATGTCCGCTTGTTGCAGCAGGCAAACAACGCCAGCAATGCTCTGGTGCTCACATCCGATGAGTTGACAAAAATTGCCCAGGAATTTTTGAGCACTGTGAATTTGGATTCGCTGTGTGACTTATTGGAGACGAGATTATTATTGCGGCATCGATGACCATCCGCCGACGGGAAGATTACGATTAACCCGATGTGCGTGATGCAAGCAGGATAATCGAAAATCGTCGTCACGCTGAATATACGTATTGGGGGTCATAAAAAAGTGTAAAGATAAATCGGCATTTTGCTCGTTTTCAGCGACTGTATTCATAATGGCTGTGAGTGCATTCATTAAATGATGTTGATTGATAGGCTGTGGCAGGGTTCCCAATAACAGATGCATATCCGTAGACTCTTTCTGCTCGTATGGACACGTAGTGAGGGCTGCTGGAATAATAGCGGCAAGCATTACCGGTGAGGCTGTGGCAGCGGCAGCCTGATTGCCCTCATCTGTCGCCGTTTGAGTAACGATCAGCTGTATCATATTCCCGTCCCGAATAGCCTGAAAAACAGGAGTAAGATTCATCGTCATTGCAGAGTTGTGAAACTCAGCAGTGAGCAGGTGATGCATTCCCATAGCTGACAGGTCCGCCCATTGAGACAGGTCTACTGTCTCGGCTCTTTGACGAGTCAAAGCTTCTGCCCTTTCATGAATTGGATTCTTTATTATTATTGCCGGTTCAGCTCCTGCATCGAGTACTGCTAAATGCAATTTTTGCAAAAAATGCAACTGCTTTTGCTTTCGCTTTACCATCTTCCGTAGCTTTTGCAGACGATCTTCCTCCTGGAACTCAAATCCCAGCGGATAAGCCAAACCCATGAGACGGGCATTTTCTACCAGTTCACGAGCAATGATCACAGCCAATGCCCAGGCAGCTGCATCACCATCTCCCCGCTCAATAGTATCAATAAACGAGCTTCTGAATTGATATCGACTAATCCACTCATCATTTTCATTCTTGACCATCGACAAGACCCTATAGTTGAGCGGATAAGCATCGGGAAAAGGCGTCACAGAGTTGGTTGCTCCGGCAGACTTCCCGGAATCGCAGGTTCGGCAGAACGTTTGCCCGTCCTTACCGGGCTCATTCTCTTTACCGCAATGCTTGCAGGGGGTAGCCAGCACTTGCACGCTGAATAACAAAACAGATACAAAGACCCATCTCAATGGATGAATTAAATAACGATGCATATCTCAATTCGCCATTAATAAGAAAAACGAATACGAGCATAGACAAAAATGTTGCACTGCCAGCATTTTGTCTAACAAGATCGTGAAAATATCGGCATACCTTTGCTAAACGGGTAATCTCTCGAAAACCCAAATAGCGAATAATCAACGATTTTGTTTCGTAGGGTAAACGGAGGAATGGCGATTGGTTATAGACATTGACGTCCCTGCTTGCACAGACGCCCGTTGCGCCTTCCTCCAGTCGAGCTCCCCTGGGTGGTGGCGGGAGTGAACCCTCATTGTTGTAATTGTTGTTCAGAGGGTTCACGCCTGACTCATTCAAAACCCCAAAGTTAGCAAAATCGCCGTAAACCCTCGCCTGACAGGGCTGGGAGTGTCACAGCGAAATCTTTACCGCAGAGCGCCAATAGATCAAAGAGCTGATTTCACGAATTTGGAAAGAAAATTTCGGGGCCGATCCGTTAAAATCTGATCAAAACAACCAGGTGGAGGTCTCCTGCTTGAATGCTTAATGCCACCAAGTGAAATCATGTCCATGAGAATAATACTTGAGTAACTGCATTCCAACGAGACTGTGTGCTTCTCTGTAATATGGGTCTGGATTAGCACATTTACCATCTGGCTTTTCATGGAGGTCTATAATGCTGACTCTCTTTGAGGCGCCCCTATAAAAAACGTCTTTAGAATGATCTGCTACAAAAAAACAACTATTATCACCTTTCCAGGAAACTCCTTTGTCAATGCGTAATAGATAATTGAATTTAGATGAAATATGTGCAATCTGGTTTGATAGATGTTTGAAATTAGATTCTGCTTCACCACTTAAAATATAGTCAAATAGATTTTTCGCTTTGTCTGAAGACCATGTTATTGTTCTACCTGTATTATGGTAAGGAAAGTCAGAGAAAAATGACCTGTGTCTGGTTAAAATCGATTTATCATCATCAAATAATTTATCTGCATCGCAATCTTTTATACCGTAGAGTGGCAGGGTCTCTGACAATGTTGGTTGAGTAAACATGCCATGGCTAGCTATTATATAAGGTGGTTTCGATAGCCATTGATTATCAATGTCTGAATAAAACAAAAAATTGGTTCCGAGTTTTTCAAAACGATTAGCCAGATTAATTTTGTTTTCAGATTTAGCCTTATCTATACAAAAGTTTATAGTCTTGGTAATGTGTTGAGATACAACAATTCTGATGCAATCCATAAACATGAAACCCATATATGCAGTATGCCAATCTAATTCCTTGGGAAATTTTAACTGCAGGTCTGTTTCAAGAGAGATACATAAGATATTATCATGATCTTTGAAACTGGCTTTCATCTCATTGATTTGGGATTCTTTAAGCGCCTTGTCAGAAAATACTATAAACAGTGGGATATCATTTTTACTGAGTTCGGTTCCTTCTTTCAATATTCTTTGGACATAATTCAATCCGTTAAATCTTTCAGGATTATTTTTGCCATCAAATATGGTGGTGCCATGCAGCGCTGCCCATGTATGAAATACTGGACATGGAGGACATACCTTCAAATCCATAGCAGTAGCTTTCTCTAATGTATCTATGCCTGAAAACTTTAAGCTATCAGCGATATTTCTCCAGGATAATTCATCAATTGAATCAAAATAAGTTCGGTCGAGAGTGAAGACGATGTTTTTCGCAAGGTGGACGTAGAAATCATCATTGTCTTTTTCGTTCATAACCGGAGAAATGCATCTTGATGAAAGATCCTTAGTCCCAAAATAATTTCCTGTGTGTTCTACTGCGCAAGGAAGATACTTTATATCATCCTTTTTTACAGATGGACTCTCTTGCTCCATTTTGGACTGCGTTAGAGTATTTGCCCCTGGCGGTACAATTGGTTTTACTACTTGATACATGTCCTTTTCCCTTTTCCCTTATTAGGCTGTTAAGAATCTAAAATGCTCACATTAGCAAAACATAGCCCTAAAGATCTTTTTAGTACCAAATAATTGCTAACAAATGTGTAATAATGGCTAACAAAAAATTTCCGAGAAATGTACGCAGGGCGTATTTGTGTGAAGAACAGATCGCTTGAGCTCGTTGGCAGTCAACACACCGAGGCCATCGACGCTGAAGGTGGCTGTGCTTAAATTGAAGGAATGAGTAATTTTGGCTTTTTCCGCTAACTTGAATTTTTTACATTCAGACATCAGTTTACTGTTGCTGAAAAGTAACTGAACAGGAAAATAAGAACTCTTTCTTTGTTTTATGAGTGACTCGATAGTTTCTGAATTTGCAAACGTCTGCAACCAATCACGGAGCTGTTGCTCGTCTTTTGTCTTAATTGCGGCCTTTAGTTGATAAAGGTGTGGTGAAGGAAAGACGCCCGTTGGTGCTTCCTCCAGTTGATGCTGCACAGGTGTTGGGTTGGAGTCGGTTTTATAGTGGAAGTTCAAAAAAGATTGAGGTCAGTGGAACTAATACCCATCATTCGATTATCAATTCTTCTTCCGAAGTTCAGTGATTCTCACCGTGTTATCTTTACAGACGGTCATCACATTTCGGCTGTCGGGGCTGAAACCGGCTGCGGTGAGTTCTGTCTCTTTTTGAATAACGGCTTTTTTCAGCCATGACCCCGGAG